>NZ_JBBOCF010000002.1:0-53593 GCF_038002285.1 Paenibacillus sp. FSL R5-0810 | reverse complement strand
TCACTGTTAGTGCACTCATATATCTAAAAAGATGTCATGTTTTCAAGTAACCATCATAAACTAAACTATCGAATGTTGAGAGAGGAGTTTTGGAATGATTTCATTAGAAGACGTTAATAAAGGCGACCTACGTGTTAGCATTGATTTTGAAGAGATTGAGCGTAATTCAAACAAAAAGTTTGCTGACCGAATTCAGAACCTGAAGGGCAGACCTCTTGATTATACTTATTGTAAGTATGAACAAAGCGATGAATATTTTTGTATTTACCTCGCTGTAGGGCATTACATGGAGAAGCACGACTGTACCGCTCATCATAATATTTACTATTGCCAGTATCACATACCAAGTGAAATCATTTCAATCAATTCATTTCCTGTTGATTTTCTGAACAAATTTAACGCCATAGGGATCTCTGCACCTAAGTGAAGAAGAACAGAGAAAAGCCGCTCAATCATTCTGAGCGGCTTTCTTCTTTGCTTGTCTGATCGCAATTTCAGCGATCGTTTTGTAGAGATCGTCGAGAGCGCTTGTTGGTTCGTCACATGGAGGAATGACAATGCCAATGAGTCCGTTTTTCCCTTCGATGTATTTTGTGACACGCTCTTTTATATCGACCTCTTGATCATGCTGGACAGGTGCCTGGGTGGAATCCATGTGCTTTGCCCCCTCCTCTGTGCTGCTTAGGTAATGTTTATTCAAGAAAGATCCTCGTAATGTTCCCCTTTTGGAGGGGTAAGTAATTTTTTTATATCGATGATCTTGAAATAATCCAGATTAAAAGCCAACCTGTAAAACGCTGTCCATCTTATCTTTGCGTAAAGGTCTTTGCTGATCGGCGGGTTAAAGATGAAGTTGTAAACCTTCAGATCCGTCACCGTCTCATCCTTCATATACCGTTCTTGAATTAGGAGACGTTCTCGGGGATACAACTTATTCACTGCCCTCTCGACCTTCTCGCAATACTGCTGTCTTGCTTGTGGTTCGTACACGTTGTAAATGGCAACATCAGCAGTCTGATCGCTGGTTACATTTGTAGGCCCGTGAAATCGCTCCGTGCTGCTGGCTGTTATACTCGCTTCACGTTCCTCGAATGTTATTGTCTTGAATATGCGGTACTTTTCCAGAGCCGACTCGACAGCTGCCTGCGTTTTCTTCCTATCCAATTCGGGAAGCTCGAATGACATCTGGGTCATTTCTTCACCTCAATTTCTGTTGACTGGAGAAAAGTCTCCCCCGGCCGGAGCCGGGGCTTGTGCCTTACACTCAATCAAAGCGGCAGATCATCATCATCTGGCATCGGTGGGCCGTCTCCCTCAGCTGCCGCAGCTGCCTCCTCAAGCGTCAGCTGGTTCGGGTCCTTCTCTTCGACCACTACCGTTCCGTCGGGATTGATCTTGCCGCGGATGCCTTCCCTTGGCTCATTAAACTCCTCAATGCTCATCTGGCTTGGTGCCACCCCAAGTTCTACATTACGACCAGCGAATTCATAAAGCTTTTGAGCCTTGCCATCTCGGTCGCCTTTAATACCGAACTTCATGACAGTCTTCTTACTGTCGCGCTGCATGGAGATAAACTCGGCCGATACATCTCCGCAAACATCATCTCCTCCGACTTTCAGGGAGAGAACTACGATGCTTCCGGAGAGCTCGAACAGCTCCATCTCTTCGCCAGCATCCTCCGATCCCTTGATTTCAAACTTTAGGATTTCCTTCTTGTCATCTTTCTGCATGGACTTAAAAAGCACGTTCATATTGATCATTGGTTATTTCCCCTCTCAGATTATTTTTTTATGAATAATTCCGCGCATTCACAGCAGATCACAAGCACATTGCCATTTTTGCTATTCTTGATTCTGTGTTTCGCTGGCTTCTCTTCACACAGTTCACAATCCTTGATCAATACTCTCCACCTCGCTTAAGATACTTGCCGCTGTACCCCTTCCGCGGCGCGGTGATCTCATATTTCAATCCGCTGTTTCTTGGCTCTGGCGGCTTGTCTGCTCCGATCGCTTTGAGGTGCGCTGCCAGCTTCTCCGGCGGCCAGAATTCACTTTTCCCTTTATCCAGCATCAGGCTCACCTCCACCCTCAAACCGATATATGATTTCTTCCACGACTTCGCCGATCCCCAGCTCAAAGTTCCATTCCTCTTCGAACCTTTGCTTCAACCAATCCAGCGAACCCTCATAACGTGCGAGCTGCCGGCCCCGATCATAGAACCGCTGCCTGTCCGCGTAATATTTGCTGTTGATCCGGGCGATTTCTTCATTCGCGGTTCTAAGTTTTGATTGAAGATCCTTTACTTCTTGGAGCCAGTAGATGAGAGGTTCTGTCCACGCCTGATACTCGCCAGCGTCCCATATGATCTGTGCCCATTCCATATCCTTTTGCCAGTCCCGATCTCCTGGATCTATGGTGGATACTCGATCAGCTTCATCGAGTGCTGTATCTAGCTTTTCTTGGTTAGTCACTGGACCCGACCACCCTTCTTATTCTCAGCATGCATTTCCGCTAAGCCGTGCCAGGTGTCGCGCTTAATAGCTTCGATCAGCTCAAACACTTCGCGGTGAGACATCCCATAGTCATCGACCAGCATCCCCATTGCTCCAGCTATAATCAATGCTGGCGGGCAAACCTGCCAATTCTTTTTGAATTGATTATTCATCCGACACCTCATCCACCCAATGATCAACGCGCTCTAAAACCCACTCCACCAACTCGCGATTTATCTCGTCTTCCGACAATCCCGAGCAATCGACTTCATCTGATTCCTCTATCCCGTAAAAGCAAAGGTTGAATTTCTTAATCACTTGCTCTTCTTCTTTCACGCCCTCCGGATTCGACTGCTGCTCACCGTCTGCGAGTAACCTACGTAATCGTTCGTTATCAGCTGTGCAACTGGACACGATCCCATTCAAGTGTTCGTTTTCGGCTTTTAGGCGATCGATTTCTTCCATCGATTCGGAGCTACGGTATCCACGAGACGATACATGTTGTAAAGAATCGAGCCGATTATATTTCGCTCCAAGAGTTGTCCCATATATTCACGATTTTTTTGCAACTGGTCTTTAAGTTCCACGGAGGAATTTATCATAGCTTCTTCCCGCCATGCCGCCGCGGCCGGGTGGCGTTATACGCCATCTTCTCGGCGATTGCTTGTTCCAGATCAATCCCGTACCGCCCACAGGCGTCGAACACTCGGATTACGATGTCCGCGAGCTCCGATGGGACACCGCAAGGCTTCCCTAAATGGATAATGCCGCCCCATTCCATAGCGCTACTTCTGTGCGTCAACTTTCCGTAGTTGGGATGTTCGTACTCATACCAGACCTCCGTCGGCTGCTTTCCGTTCCGATGGTCCTCCAGCGCCTCAGATGCTTCCGAGTGGATCAATGAGATGATCTCCCCGAAGCTGCGCGATTCGTCCCACCAGCCTTTCGAAACTGCGTTTTGATGTGCTGCCTGGACCAATTCATTTATGGTTTTCATTTGTTCTTCTCTCCTCTTTATCAGTGACATCTCCCTCCCTGGGGTGTAAACTGCCCTCTCAAGTGAGCCACATTTTTTTCACAACTGCCGGATTGTCTCGTCCCGATCGGCAATAATCATCATGTCTTTCCACTGGAAACCCTTACGCTATTGTCCGTCATTCGCATAACCCATATTGACTGGAGCAAACAGGGATATCTTCCATTTCGATGGCTTTGATAAGATCGTACTGTTTCCCTCCCCATGTCGTCTTAGACCACTCCACTTCATCGTAAATCCCCTCAGTATCACGCCCGTTAGCTGTTGGAAAAAAGCTGCCCGCCCCTCTCTTGCTCGCTTTCTTGACCGTTTCCTCCCATTTGGCGATACGATTAATTTGTTCGGGGAAACGCCGGGCAATCTCGAACAATTCCTGCTTTCCGCAATTAATGCAAGGCATACATCCCACTCTCCCCATCCCCATTGTGTAAAGTGGATTGGGTTTGATTCCATGTCGCCGGTGCATTTCAAAAACTTCCTCAACTGTCCATTTGAGAATCGGACGATAAATCCGGTATCCTTCTGGAGTATCTTCCCATTCTGCTAATTTTGCCCGAGCAGCACTTTCTTGCGCTCTAACTCCTTGCCAACTTATTACCTGATATCCAGCCTCAAGTAATGGTATATAGACTTGTTCCAGGTTAGGGATAATTTTCAGCTCTTGTGTACAAAATCTACGCTTTGTCGACGGGAACCTTCCTTTCCATAGACATAAATCTAGAAATGGATTCCCCGTTGGATGAAGCATTTCAAGTGCCTGCTGGACGATTTCTTCTGACACGCCATCATCTCGCCACTTCGTCTGAACCACTTCTCGTTTATGAGCGATTTGCTTGGAGAAATCAGCTTTAACTCGCTTGATCGGCCCAAGAACCGATTCTAGATAATCGATATATTCGTAGGTCATTGGGTGCTCGTTCCCAGTATCATTAAAAACGGCACTGACCTCTACGCCGAGCTCCTTAATAGCGTATATCCACATAGCCGTGCTGTCCTTGCCACCGGAAACGGTCATAACATTAATAGTTTCTGTCACTTCTTTCCCTCCCGTTATTAGTGTTGGTTGTATGACGGTCTCTCCATCTCGAAGTATTGTGCATCCCCGGTTACCTCCAGTTATGGGGCCAGCTTGTCAGCGATAAAGAAATTCCCCCATTCATCACGTTTCATATGTTCGTCCGCCGCTTGTCTTACCAGCAGCTTCTGGCCGCATTTTCGGCACTTGACCGTTTTCTGGTCTTCCTTGATATAGTCATTGGATCTATCTCGGCATTGTGGATTTTTGCACCAGTAACGGAGTTTGTAGTGTGGAACTCCCTCCTTATTTTTGATCCCGGTTTGATACCACTCGGGCTCTTCGGGTGGAGCTTCTTGCTGCGGCGCGCCCCCAATCATTTCCCCGATCGTCGGGTTGAGCGTCCTCTTCGAATTGATTAGTTCCGGCTTTTTAATCTCGACTTCATCCTTGCTCGGTCGTGACTCGAGCTGTTGCAATCGCTGATTAATAGCTTCTGAGACTTGCTTTTGGATCTCCTCCGCTTTCCCTTGGCTGTGGACGACGATTTCAGGAGAGTAAACTGTGGTTTGCATTGGCTCCTTTTCGAAACCAAAAAGGCTGAAAAATCCCCGGATAACATCGGTTTTATTGGACTCGGATTCCTCCGTAATTAAGAGTGATCCTTGCTTCTTTTCAGTTTGAAAATCCAATCTAATCGCCATATGAATTCTCCTTTGAATTAAATTTGATTTAATCCTGAACCGGCTGCACCTTGAACTGACGCCCAGCGATGTCGATCACAGCCTCCTCTTTCAGGTTGTAGATGAACCCTTCAGTCGGCGTAAGGTTGTGTATGATTTCGGCAGCCGTCCTGAACTGCTCGTCTTCCGTGTCATTAATCGTCACTGTTTGAAGGCCGTCCCACTGCTCCCGGATCTCCTCCGCTTTCAGTAGCACTTGCTCCACCATTGGCTTGCTGATCCGCGGGTGACATTCCATAGCTTCCCGCATATGAGTAATGCCCTTGGCATAGGCTCGGGTGTGGATGTCATTCATCCACTGCCAGAAGGTTTTTGCCGACATTGATTTGACCTTCTGGAAGACTCTTCGCTTCTGGTTTTCGTCCATTTAACTTCCATCCTCCACTTAGCGATTTTCCCATCTTCCGTATCTCGTCATATCCGTCATGAATTTGGCTTCATCCATTTCGATAATTGATGAGTGCTGAATGAATATCCGGCTACGAAGCAAGAACGTCCCTTTGAGACCTAAGACTGTTCCAAGGTGATAGATATATTGCCGGCCATTCTCTTCCTTTTGGAGAGACATTCCGCAAGAGAGCTTGATATTATCTCGAAGCCTTGAAATAAACTTAGGCCACTCCTTTTCAGCGAATGAAAGGCTGCCGTTCTTATACCAGTCCAATGCATGGTAATTTGTGCTATCATCCGGGCCATAGAACACTTTTTCACCAGATGTTTTTTCCAAATACTGTCCATAAGTCAGCAAAGCCTCATGATAAATTTCACAGCGATAGAAATATCCGTCTGGCTGGGGGCTGTAAATTTGTTTCTCCATTTTGATCATCCTTCCCTCAAAATAAGAACTGTTGTTCCGTCATTTGGGTGTGACTGTCCGCCGCAGGACCTGATCGGCCCCGGGTTACTCAACTTTATTTAAAATGGATTCTAATACTTCGACCTGGTACGTTTCGGTGTCGAGCAACGGTTTGTACTCTCGCATCAAGTAGAGATTCAAAGCAATTCTGGCGATGATGTAAGCATCCACGACGTTATCGCTTTTATGGGTGTATCCAAAGTGCTCAAGGGCAGCATCCTTCATCACCTTCTTCTTCTCGTTATCCTTGAACCTGCGTTTTTTGCCATTCTCTATAATCCACCCGGTTACCTTGACATACTTCTTTGTCCAGGCCGGGTTGACATCCCAAAACGCCAGCCCCTTCCGGAATATCATCGTCCGCAGCCCGCCGTGGATCATTCCGGTTGTCACGCCCATCTGCGTACCCATCGCCGGCTGCTCAATTGATATTTCATCCTCCGGCTTAATGATCTTATAGAACTGGTTTTCAAGAGAAACGAGCTGCTCGGTACTAATCCCGCCCTTAACTTTTCGACCTTCACCTTTGAGCTCATCTTCAAAGATCACATTCCCTTGTTCATCCAGGATCACTACTCCGGTTTTCGTTGCTGGATCCACTCCGACGAATCTCATCTCATCGCCTCCCGGCTCCAAGGAATCCGCCAGGATATTTGGTTGTACAAATAGCGCTGATAGGAGTAGATACTTCTGCGATAATAAGCATCTGTCTCAATTCGAATCCCCTTTAAATGATCGCTGCAGACCTCCACTAGGGCCCACGTTCCAGCAGCTTTGTGATCACATTTCGAAAACTTACACTTTCCCATTTATCTCGCCACCTCCCAGGAGCGCTGCCGGGCATACTCATTGATCTTCAGAAGATGATCTTGATTAGCACGTACAATCACATCGGCAAGTACCTTTGATGCTTCCCCGGGCGGCAATACCTCCCTAGCCTGCTGCCGGATCATTCCAACAGTCACCTGCAGCACATCCAGCAGCTCGCTGAGCATTCGGCGCTGATCGAAGTCAGCAGACTCGATCTCCTCTATGAGTTCGTTCGCTTCCTCTTGAAGCTTCACCCGCATGTCGCCGGGCTGGTAACCTCGGATTGGGTAATCCAGGACCGGTATTGCAATGGTTATATATTGCATCGTTTCCCCTCGCTTTCTAATCATCAAGCCAGTCCATCAGGCTCTTGTTTGGTGCCGGCTTTGCTGGCGGTGCGTTTTTGGGTTCCTTCCGTTCTTCTGCCGGTGGCTGAGTATCTGGCTCCTCCGGAACAGCCTTCTCCCCTGGCTGATTCTCCATTTGATCCGGCTCAGACTGTACGGGGACACTGAGCTCCTGCCACTTCCATCCGAGGCTCTCATATTGCTCACGGAGACCAGGGAACTTCCTCACCATCTGCCCCCGCCTGTAATACTGAATGAGCTCAGCCGTCCGGTCATAGATCGCTTGTTTCCGGTCTCGTTCCTCTGGACTCATGGAACTCAGTGGGTCATCCAGTTGCGCGGCCATCGTGACTAGCCCGCTGAGAGCCTTGTTATACTGCTCATCGTTTTGAATGAGTTTGCTCATGCTGCCTCACCTTCTCCGCCAGCTTTTCCTTATCTTCCTTGCTCAGGTTGATGAAGCGCCCTGTTTTTCGGTCGAAGACCATCTCCATCGTTGCCGTCCCGATCTTACGCCCCTTAGCTATGATCAATTCAATGATTCCTTTCCGGACTGTGTCCGGGTAATAGTAGTCGTCACGATAAAGAAACATGATGATGTCTGCGTCAAACTCGATATTTCCAGACTCCCGGAGATCGCTCATCATCGGGCGCTTATCCTGGCGCTCCTCGCATTTCCGTCCGACTGAACTGATGGCGATCACCGGCACATCAAATGTGCGGGCTATCTGCTTAAGCTGCTTGGAGACGTGGTTTACACGGTCAGCGTTCTGGGTGAATTTCTTCTCGGTCTCGATCAGCTGCAGGTAGTCGATGTAAATGATCAGATTCTTGTGCTTTTTCTTCATCGCCTTAACTTGCCGGCGGATGTATTCGATGGTCATCCCTGGAGTGTCATCAATGTAGATCGGCAGGTTGTCGAGGATCTCAAGCGCCTTGCTGTAGCTATGCCAATCATTTTCCGACAGACGTCCAGCACGGACTTTCTTGCTGTCGATCCCGCCAATCGTGCAAACATAGCGTTCGGCCACGTCTAGCCCCGGCATCTCGGCGGAAAATAACCCTACGGTATAACCGTGTTCTGCAGATGACCTTGAGTCGTTGACAATATAAGCTGTCTTTCCGATACTAGGCCTCGCCGCGACGATCATTACATCCTGTTTCTGATGCCCGCCTGACATTTCGTTAATGTCATCACTGGCCGATCTTGCCCCGGTCAGTCCGGCGCGGCTGCCGCGTGCCATAATCTCCTTGTGATGTCCGTCCAGAACGTCGGAGACTTTCCTCATGCCATCGACTAGCGTCTGGCCTTGAAGCTCTTCCAAGCGCTCGAGGCTTTCCCGGACCGAACTGAGATTCAGCTTTCCCCCGTTTAAAACTTCACGCATTATACGGGCTGCTCGATTCTCAATACTCGTTTCTCGGACGATCTTTTGATAGTGATCAAAATTTGAAGTTGATGGGACCGATCCCCGAAGCTGCATTAGGTAAGTCAGTCCGCCGATATTGGAAAGCTGTGCCCCCCACTGCTCTGCAAGCAATACAGGGTCAAAGGGGTCCTTTACCCCCGGTCTATTTGATAGATGTTCATGCGCCCAGCTCAACGCTTCAAATACCAGCCCGTTATTGCCTTGTGGGTCGAAGTCATCCGGCCGGAGGTAACAATCATCAAGCAGGTCCGGATTCTTAAGGATTGAGCCAAGCACGGCCTGTTCTGCCTCAAAACTCATTGCCTGCTCACCTTCTTCGCAAGCGTCTGCTCAAGCTTCACCCGTATATGCTCCGGCATCGGTACGGCCTTTTCGTTGTACTCGGCAAGTGCCAGGCGTTCGGCTTCTTCCTCTGCCCGCTGCAGCTCATAAAATGATTTTTCTTCTGAAGGAACCGGGTTCACAATCTCTGCGATAGTAGGAGCGAACTTGCTAGACCGGATATGATTAGCCAGCCTCATCTGTGCAGTCTTGTAGTCGAGATCCGCTAACATGGTGTGCCATAAGCGAACGCCAGCCTCTGTTACTTCAAAGAAGGGATAAGCGGTCTTGATCATTGCCAGGAAGTTTGCCGTCTCCGTCTGCTTCACGCGCTGCTCCCTCCTCGTAAAACTGATTAAGAATATCCATCTCTTCTTTGTTACGCTGCGCTTTTGGTTTAAAGGATGTCTTGCTTCTTTCAAGGTCCTTCTTGATCCAAACGCGAATTGTTTTATGGTGATCCTTTTTATGCTGGCTGGGCTTTTTATTGGTTTGCCATTCATCGAGAGCTTCGATGGTGTTATCGACTCGATGTTTTCCAAACTCAGCACATAATTTTTCGTATTGCTCAAGGGTCAGATATACGGTGTCATGGAACTTGAGTTTGTCCATATATATATCCTCTTTCTTTATAGTTTTCTTTCTTTCTTTCTTGGGGGGTGAATTGTCCCCCACTACTGGGGGTGAATTGTCCCCCACTCTGGGGGAGGATTGTCCCCCACTAGGTTTCTTAGGTAGTGGGGGTGATTTGACCACCACTAACCATTCATCAAAACGTTTATTGAATGCAATTTTCCGAGGTTGTATTCCATATGCCTCCTGAGTGATGACTAAGATCCGGCGGTCGATGAGATTGGCAAGTTCTCTCTTGACACCCTTCAAATCCCCCTCAATCGCTTCCCTGATGAAGCTGACTGACAAGGCGCAATCCTTACGATTAAACCCGTAGGTGTAGCGCCAGACCGTCAAGAGTATGGAATATTGCGTGCCGTTTAGCTTCCGCCGGGCTACCTCCTCCAAAATTGCATTGGCTATCCGGGTATAACCGTCTTCAAGTTGCGGTCCTGCCATTTCCCCTCACCCGTTCATATCTAT
Organism: Paenibacillus sp. FSL R5-0810; assembly: GCF_038002285.1. NCBI lineage: Bacteria > Bacillati > Bacillota > Bacilli > Caryophanales > Paenibacillaceae > Paenibacillus > Paenibacillus sp. FSL R5-0810. The sequence continues at coordinate 43,449 of NZ_JBBOCF010000002.1, read as the reverse complement.
TCATTCATCCGGAGTTCCCGTAACCTATTCGATAAGTGCGAGTTACCTAAAGCATCTGCCATCTCCTCCATCGCTTCCATCGGAAGAAATGCTTTTTGATTCTTGTAGTGCATAAACATTTCAATTACTCTGTCTTCAGGTGTTTTCTCAACTGTATAGCCGTTCACGAGGGCCTCCATTAACTTTCTTGCCCCATTAGACTTAATGCTGATGTACTTGTTCAATTCGGAAGACCACTGCCCGTCAGTTGGATCGTAGGAAACCTGGAAAATATCATGAGGCTCCCAACCAAGTTCACGAAATCCTTCAATTGCTTCGACCACTTTCCGCGGCAACTCCACCTTCTGCTTGTTCATCGCCTCGTCGAGCTGCCTCTTCAAGATTTTGTTTTGTTCCAATGCCGCCTCATTCAGTTCTTGAAGCTGTTTATACTCCTCGGCCGAATATACATTTTTGTAAGGTTTCATCTAAACCACCTCCAGGTGATAATGTTTCCCTGCTTCGAATCCGCGCTGCCGGAGTGCCATCTTCACGGTCATTTCAGCCAGCTGCGGAGTGTTATTCTCGCCTGATAAATGAGTCAGGTATATTCGCTCGCCGCAGCCTCGGATCAACCGTTTCAGGACCTCCGCCGTCTGCTGATTACTCAGGTGCCCGATGTCGGAGAGGATGCGGGCCTTTATGCTGTCGGGCCGGTTGCATATCTCGACCAGGTCGGGATCATGATTCGCCTCGATCAGCACGTAATGGCTGCCCTCCATCATTTCGAGCATTTCCTCCGTCCACTTCCCGGTGTCGAAGACCACGCAGCAGCGGCCGCCCTCGTCGTCCTCGATCGAGTATCCTACGGGCTCCCTAGCGTCGTGGAAGGTTTCAAAAGGATATACATGCACGCCGCCGAGCTCGATCATCTCGTATTTGCCCCACCGGGTTTCCGCTACTCGTCGCAGGTCCTCATCTACGCCTGAAATCTTGTGCCATTCGCCCTCCGTTGCCCATACCGGGATCTGGAATTTGTTCGCCAGCGGCAGCCCTTTGGTATGGTCATTGTGGGCATGGGTGATGAAAATCGCGGCGATGTGATCCGGCCGGATGCCGACTTCCAGCAGCCGCTTTTCGATCTTGGTCTTCGCCACGCCCGCGTCGATCAGGACGGTCTTGCCCCCGACGGTGACGGCCACGCAGTTCCCGGTGCTGCCGGAAGCGAGAATATCAACTTTCATGTTGACGCTCCCATCCGTTCCACTTCTTCCCGCCGATCGTTGTCAGAAAGCATCATTGCGTAATTTGCAATGTTCGCGCAGCGGCGACGGAATTCTGAGTGTGTGGAACAATACTTCAACTGGCGACCATTCTTGGCCATTTCTCTGATGAGATAATCCACTGATGAATTCTCCCATCCACCCTTGTGTTCATTTGCTCTAAGCTGCTCTTCCATGTCCATTGCAAACCTAGCCACAGCTTTTCTGGGTAACGGTGTCCGTACATTCACCTGCTGGACGAAGAAACCGACCGGCTCACCGAGTTCATACACTTTAATGCAATCACGATCTGCCCCGAACCGGAGAGCTATAAGCTTGGCCTCATCAGTGTAATAAGTCTCTAACCGCTGGTTATCTTCGAATGCTTTTGCAGCCTCTTCCACAAATGCTAGATGTTCCGGGGTGATACTTCTCATATCGCACGCTCCCTCTTTATTCGTTCCTGCCACTCCCGATCGTGCGGGCATCCCTTGGCCGGCTCTTCGTAATACCGGCGCCCAAGCACGAACGAGACGAATTTATCCGTGGCCTTTTCGTAATACATGCCGTTCAGGACTTCCCGGGCCGGAGTTGGAGGGTCAATATGGTCGAAAAGGTCGAGTTGTATGGGCTTGCTTTCGCTTGCCATTTCGTTTCCCCTCCAGTCCTTCGTAGCACCGGGGGCACACCCGCTTGTCGCGGATGTACTCCTCATTGCCCGGGTTAATCTCGCTGCCGCATACCTGGCAGTCCGGGCACCGCTCATAGACGATTACCTGCTCCATGGCTTATTCCGGGAGCGTGTCTTCTGCCTGCTCTGCTGCTTGAATTTGCATGTCCATAATTTTGAGGTATGCCTTCAGTTCTGCCTCCGTAGGCTCGTCACCCTTAACCTTGCAGTATTGCTGCATGTGCGCGCCCATAGCTTCCTTGTCCGTTAGCCCCAGTTTCTTGTAGTTAGCCTTGACCTGAGCTTTGAGTGCTTTCATACGCGTAGCAGCCTCGTCATCGCCCTGCTCGGTTTGCTGAGGTGCCGCTGTTTCCGGTCCTTCAGCTTCTGGGGTTACATCTTTTCGTTTGTATGAATCGACATTCTGAAGCGGTGGCTGTTCGATGTTCTCATCTCCAAATTCAAGACCATACTGTTTTTTCAGTGCTCTTTGTTCGGCATGTTTGCCGATCATATCCGGCTCCCATTTGTTCCAGTTGTCCTTGTTCTGTCCTGTGTACACATGACCGATATGCTCTTTGTCAACAAAAACGGTCACAGGGCGGTATCCATCTCTATAAGCAATTGAGTATGCTCCAACGATGGCTCCGCGAGGGAAAGTAACTTCATGTTCGATTACTTCCCATTCGTCTTCACCCTTCTCGTTTTTATATTTCCGTGCCTTAAAGGTGTCGTTGGCACAAACCGTCTGAGTGTCGGGTGGCTGAAAACCTTCTTTCTCCCTTGCCTTCGCGAGGTACGCCTCCGCAGCGAACTGGATCCGCGCCTGGTTCCCGTATTTGATAAAGAAGATTTCATTTTTGAAAGGATCGAGTCGATAGGATGCTGCCTTATGAGCGAAGAGCAAAAATTCAGGGTCTGTTGCAGTCGGACAAAGGGATGTACGGATTACCTCAAGGACTTCGATTGGAAATGCATCCTTGATCTCTGGAGTGAGAGTCATAACTTGCGTATTAGAATTTGCCATATGATAAGTGCCTCCTAAGCGTTAATGATTTTTAATGGTTGGTCTTCAACGACTTGGCAAGTGATCAGCTGACCTCGAGGAGCTTTATAACGAGTCACGCTCTCCTTGTTGTCGATAAAGCAAGGGGCGATCCATTCGCCTTGCTGGCTAATAACGTCCCGGACTTCCAGTCCTGCCCGGATGCTCTCCGACAGTGAGAACTGTGTCGGCGTCTTGCCTTTTCTTGTAATCACAAAGTCAGGTTTGATTTCGCCGTTCTTCTGCTGCTTGAACAGCTGTATTTTCAAATCGCTGAACATGCTCTGTACCTTGACCGCCTGCAGCTCCGCTAACTTGGCCTCATACGCTTTGATTGCATCTAGGATAAAGATGGAATCGTTCCGGCTTGCTAGCGTTGCCGCCTCGTCTGCCCGCGCCTTCTCCAGATCGGCTTGTAGGCTCTGGCGTCGGTTGTACCAGCCAATTGTCTCCGCAGTAGCGTCTCTACGTTGCTCCAGCGCTCGCATCTGCTCCCATAACTCCGACACGTCTATCAGTTCCACCGCGGCTAGGTCCGCCTCGAGTTCCTTGCGGCGAGCGACCAGCTTGTCGTGCTCTTCCCGCAGCGGCTTCTTCCGCTCTTCCTTACTCGCTTCTGCAGCCGCCTTCGCCGCCTCGTCAAACGGCCGCTTGCAGGTGGAGCATTCCTCTGCGATCTCTTCGCCGTGGACCTTCATGTATCGGGCCTTGGCTGCCGCAATCTGTTGCCGGACGTTTTCGAGTGTCCCTTCAATCACTGCCTGCTTCCGTTTAGGCTCATCGGCCAACTCGATCTTGGCATGGATGGCTTTAATCTGATTGATCAGGTCGGCATCTTCCGCCTTGATCGCCTCGATATCATCCGGTACGTCCGGCAAATTCCTGAACTGTTCTTCAAGTGTCTCCGTACGGCCCTGGGCCTTCTTATGTGCAGTGTCTTTGTCGTTTTTGTTCTTCTTATGGATCTCCTCAAGCTGTGGCAGCGTGTGCTTCTTTACCAACTCGGCCAGCTTCTCAGCCTGAGGATTCAGTTTGATGTCTTTTAATTTCTGGTCCGGGCTCGTCCGGCTCATCTCCGCAAACACTTCTTTTTGCGTCGGCGGCGTCGAGTATCGGAGCATTAGCTCGCGTTGCCTTTCCCAATGGAGTGAGAAGAAGTACAGTGGATTGTACAGCGCGAGGAATAGATCCTTATCAATCAGTGATTTGACGATCTCATCGAAGTCGCTCGCCTTACTTGGCACGTCATTGATGTAATAGGTTGCCTTCCCCTTCTCGATCCCGCGTCCGAATTTGAGCAGTTTGCCGTCAACCTCCAGCAGCGTTTCGGCCAGGACATGATCATATTTGTAATCCGTAGGGGTCGGGTCCAACTTGCCGCCAAAGGTGTCCGTGCCGTACAATGTCCATGTGGGGATTTCCAAAATACTGGATTTACCTACTTCGTTATCCCCCGTGATCTTGGTCAGGTCGCCAAACTTAACGCTTAGATCACGGTGGGCTTTAAAATTGTGGCCGCTGCATTCAATCAATTTGAAATGACTCATCTTTGCTTCTTTACCTCCTTCACTTCAGCCAACCCCAAACTTATGAGGATCTTCTGATCCACGCCGCTCATTTCCGACTTGCTGAGATACTCGCCTGTATGAAACTGGAGCCTGCTTTTGCAGATGGTTCGGATTTGTTCTAGCAGGACGACCGACGGCTTTTCCGTACTCCAGATCTTTTGATGTGTCGGCATATGTCGCTTGTGGTTATCCGTAATTGGTGCGACGATCGTTGTGGGCGAATGGAGATTACCGACATCGTTTTGAATAATCACGACTGGGCGTGTCCCATTCTGTTCGCTACCAAGACCTTCCCCTAAATCGGCTATCCAGACTTGACCTCTCTTCACAGCGATTCGCCTCCCCTAAACCTCCGACTTGTTTTGTTCAAGCAAATCAATTTCAGCTGCTTTTTCTTGCAAGCTCTTTAGCATTGAAGGGATGTTCAATCGGCTGATGATGTCGGCAGACAGCTGTTCTCTCAGATTCTTTTCAAGGGTGTTCAGCACTGTGTTTTCGGCTTTTTGTCTAGCTTCAGAGATAAGCGCAGACACCTTCTTTTCAAGTTCCTTGCCCAGAATGTCTTTGGCGAAATACTCGAAAATCGTGTACTTGGCATCACGTTCATAATCAACTCGTTTCCCATATTCATCGAAGGTTTTTCTCTTCAGGAAGTTATCGAATTGAACGCCAACATATTCGGAGATCGAATGGTATTCCACCTCTGAACCCCAGGTGCTTGTTTTAACCGGGATCTTCAGGTTCTGCAGCCTTTCTTGATACACGGTCACCAAAAATTCATCGCTAACTTTCTCAACTGCTTCTTGAATCTTGGATTCGATGGTAGCCTGCACTTGCTTCTCAACCTTATGGATCAATCGATCTTGCAGTCCGCGTACTACCTCGTCTCTGAGCGCATCCGATACGCTTCCGGACTCTGAATCCAACCAATCCAGCTCCAATTCAACCGTCAGCTTGTTCATTGCTCATGCTCCTTTTTAGGGCTCGAGGACCCGATTTTGGCAAAAAAATAATAGCCTTAGTCTTCAGCGACTTCTTGCCATTCCACGATTACCGGACAGTTTTCGATGCTGACGATGATTTTTTCATTCTCATCGACCACCCAAAACTCCGATATGTTCTCATCCCCAACCTGCTTGATCTCGATGACTTCCCGCCCATTCACTTCGGTACCGACTTCAAAGATTCTTGTCGGGTTACTGACTACCGTCAGCTTCTGAATCACTTGCATTGTCTTGTTCACCTCCTTCCAAGGAATCGACCAAGTTGTCCTCAACTTGTTGCTTGTACGCATCCAGTGCATCCTCTTCCAGCTGACCTGCAGATTTTTGTTCATCCCACAAAGGCCGGGAAAAGCGATCGAGGCACATTCTACATCGCCTCCTGCAGATACCTGCGGTCACCCCAGAGCTTCAGCAGCTCCTGCCGGCATCTTCGATATTCGGCGCGGGCGTCCAGCGCTTCCAAGTATCTGTGTTCATCCAGCATGCGTTGCTCGGTCTGAAGTGCTTGGAGCATTTTCTTGCGAAGATAATTCTGATCGTTCAATGTGTTTCTCCTTTCAATTCGCGTACTTGCTATAAATCGTGGTGGATATCGGTATATCCAGATCGAATTTCTCTTTCAAACCCATAAGGTTTACCGTGTCATCCAAGACCTCCTGACGGACCACCAACATATCTGGTGTCATTTGTTCCTTTTTGATCATCTTGGGATGACCGTATCTGCTGGAAACTGCCTTGTTTGCAATCGTGTTAGCTTTGATGAAGTCCACTCGCACCGGGTTTCTCAGGGAAACCTTTAGCTTCTGCATGGCCTCCTTCTGATGCTCCTTGTCCAACATGCGGAAGATTTGAAATCCTTCAAGGCCGGTTGACTTGCGGATGTCCTTCAGGACTTCCTTGACCCATTTTTTGAAGTCCTTTGCCTCATCACGTCTGCTATTAAAGACTGCTTCATAAATCCCCGATTCGGATATCATCCTCATTTTTTGCTTACCGCCAAGGGTGTCCATAATGTGGACATCCTTCTCATCCGGATCTAGTGTCCTAAGCATATGCGGAGTGTGTTTGTAACCCAATGCTATTGCAATATCAGCTGCCACAGCCCACCATTCACCAGGCACTTTTTCTACAAACCGGATCTCATGACCAAGCCAGTTTTCAACGCGGATGTTCATCGGACTCTCTCCTTTCTCTCATTTCAGCAGCCAGCAAGCGCCGACAGACAAACAGTAGATTGAGAAGCAGCCATGCAATCATGATCAAAATGATCTTCATTGAAGCACCTTTATTCCGGGGATATCCCGCTCGATCATGGCGATCTCCATTCGTACAAAGTCGATTCGATCAGGAGCGATGCAACCGCTGTTCAAGAAACTGTGGAGAGCATTGTAGTGATCGACTACTTCGACAGGAATTACGTTGATTGTCATAAAAACAAATTCACCTCAATTCCAAATTATTGAAGAACATTCGTTCTCTATTGCATCAATTAAATTAACGGTGTATAATCCATTTTGTCGGAAGTGAATTAAATACACGCTTTTTAATTAGCAAGATCCTGGAATAGATCGTCCACTGTTGTTTCAAAATACTTCGCTAGCTTAAAAGCGAATTTAATTTCGGGGTTATTTCTACCACTCTCGATACCACGAATAAAACTTTCGGTTACACCGAAATCTAAAGAAAGTGCACGTTGAGTCTTACCTTTTTGAATACGAAGCTCAGTAAATCTCGAACGTTTAACAACAGTTCGTGGTTCAGCTTTCCTACGCGCCAATTGAAAGAACCTCCTTTCAATTTATTTTTATATTTGTTGCGCGCATATTCTGCGCACAACAAATATAGCATGCGCATAATCTGCGCGTCAACACTTAAATTCTATTTTTTGGAGTGTGTTATATGTCTGCTAGTACCGAAGATAAAAAAATGATAGGACTAAGAATCCGGAATCTCCGCGAAAAAACTGGGATGACACAACAGGAACTGGCAGATCATATTGGCATAACTCGCCATAGTTTATCTAATTATGAAATAGGCCGGGCTGTTCCACAGAGTAGTGTTTTAAACAAACTAGCTGAGTACCTCCATACAACAACTGACTACATTCTTGGTAACGCTGAGGATCCTAGACATAGTAATGACATTCTCATTGATGAATTCAATTCCATACTTAAACTTTTATCAGAAGATGATAATTCTTTTAAAGCAGAGGTTTTTGCGGACGTAAAGAACACTCTTGATAAGAAATTCACTGTTGCAATTGAAGAAGATTTTACCTATACCCCCAGAGAAGTAAGGGCTATAATGCATGACGACTATAGTTTTTTCTTTAAAACTGAATTATATGGGGCGCTAATGGACATTGGAATTAAACATAAGATTGTCGAGGGTATCGGGTCGAATAACGTGCAGAATCAAGAACCGTATACAGTCGAAATGGTAAAGATTCCAGTGTACGGCGAAATTAGAGCTGGATATGGCTCACTTGCACAAGAGGATATCATCGGATATGAGGTAACCTCTCGCGATTCTGTTGGTGATGGTGAATATTTTTATCTAATCGTAAAAGGCGACAGTATGATCGACGAGGGAATTTATGAAGGTATGCGTGTCCTTGTCCGGAAGCAAAGCCACTGTGAACACGGGAAAATCGGTGTCGTTATTGTTGATGGTGAGGAAGGTACATTAAAGCGTGTTTATTATGAGGATGATAATGTCGTACTGCGGGCATCCAACAAGAGAATTCCACCACGCCCTTACCCGCTCGACGAGGTAATCATCCAAGGACAAGTAACGAAGGTGGAATTTGATGTATAACATATCAGTCATCTATGATTACAGTTATGATGGTATGTGGCCCGCTTGGATGGTTTTAAAGCCACGATGCGGGTGCTTTGACTGGAGCACTGAAACCATATACGTCCCCATTGAAGCCCCTTTCCAACGTCTCTCAAGGGATGAAATGAATGACGATTCCTTAGGAATATCAATTATACAGACCGATCTAGTGATGAGTGTCAAGAAGCCGAATCACTTTGGTATATATTTGCCACGTGTGAAGCTGCGGCTCAATAAACTAAGAGGAGAAAAACTGACTCCATTCTTTCGGATGTCAGACATCGAGCATTTAATCATACAGATGTGTGACATTGAAATTGTCATGGGTATGAACATATCAACACGATTTGCTTGGGATTATAGTAAGAATGATCGGTCCCAATTTAATGGGACCGATTTTTAATTTGATGATTTCACTCTCGAAATCATTCCATCGATGCTGTCCTGAAACACTCTGAATGGCCTTCCTCCTGTGCGGTAACTGCCGGCGCCTATGATCCAGATATAAGGGAACACCTTCTTGGCCGCCGGCTGCCACGCCTCTCGTTCCCATTCCCCGCTCAAATAATACTGTTCATATCGATTCATCTTCTCCTGCATGACCCTGTCTGAAAACTGGCTCCGCTGAATCTCGACAAACCACGGTGCCCCCTTCCAGATGCAAAACACATCCGGCTCCGGCAGCCCCTTCCCGCCGAGCTTAGGCTCCACATCGAACACCCGCGGCAGTTCCACCTTCCGGATCTGCTTGTAAAAGTCCACGATAGCCAGGAAGTGCCCGATCTTCGCGCTGTCCTTCTTGATGCCTGGTACAGGGAAATAGACGTACTTCCGGCGATCCGTGGCGCAGGTAATGACGTCATCCCGCCGCAGCCGCTTTAGGACCATGTTGGCCTGAGTGATTGGATTTTTGATGTTGGAGAAATGGAGCTCCGCGATGTCATCCCGGCTGAGGCAGCGGAAGCGTACCAGATCGGCCACGATAGCCTTATCCCGCGCGTTCACCCTCACAACACCCCTATCTCTATTGTTTCATCATCCTTCGGCATTTCCGGCTCATTCTGGGCCGTTGCTGGTTCCTCTGCCCGCTTGTAGGGCTCCAGGAGTGCCTTTGCCTTCGGTAGGTCCAGATAAGGGCCCTGGACGGTCGTCAGGCCGTCAAGCTTGAGCACCATTCGCCCCTTTTGGCTCTGCTGGATGTCCGCTGCCTCCCCGCTGCCTAGGGTGATCCGGCTGTTGATCTCATCTGAGTGACGGAAGGCCATCCGGACGGTCAGGTTATTCTTGAGTTTGCCGTCCAGGACGTCGCTATCTGGCCGCTGCATGGATAGGATCAAAAATACACCCAGCGCTCGCCCGATCGCGCTGATTTCCTCAATACCGTCCATGAGGTCTCGTTCCTTTTTGAGGAGAGCCACCTCATCGATCGCCAGCACGATATAGGGCGGCCGCTCCCTCGCCGGCAGATCGTCTAAATTCGCCAGGCCCTCTCGGTCCAGCAAGTCTCCCCTCCGCCGCATCTCCTTCCGGATCCGCAGAACGATCTTGTGCAGCTGAGGCGTATCAACAACAACCTCCCGCGCCACCCCCTTGAACAAATGGAACTCCGAACGCTTAAGGTCTGCACAGTACAATTCCAGTCTGTCCGCCGCTGTCCGGATTAGGGTCGTGAGGATAGACCGCAGCGCGACGGATTTCCCGCTGCCGGTTTCCCCTGCCACCAGTAAATGCGGGTGCTCCGTCATGTCATACACTTCATCCCCTGTCCGGCTCCGTCCGACATAGATAGGCAGTCTCAGCCCTTCCACGGCTCGCACTACGGCCTCCGGATCATAATCGAACCGCTGCACCCCCTGGCTGTAAATGTTCAAGGTGAATGTCTTGGAGGAGCCGGACAGCTCGATGTTATCTCCAAAGGTCTGCTCGAATAGCCAATCCCGTTTCCGGACCTCTTTCGGGTCCAGTCCATTCGGCAGGACAAAGACCACCTGCACACAATCGTGATAAACTGTGACGCGGCTCACCTGGGGATACGCGCGGACCTCCTTCCCCTGCCGACCCTTTCGCTTCAGGCAGATTTCTCCGGCTACAAACAGCCGCCTCATCTTGGTCCGATACATTGAGTCTGCCGTCGTCCTGTATACCGTCCACGCGCCGCCCAGACAGCCACAGGCTGCAGCTAACTTAATAATTGCTATCCCACCAACTCCGCTCATTATCATTCGCTTCGCCCCTTTTCGCTCACGCTCAAAACAATTTCACTTTTCCGCGATCTATCAACCTTTTTGCTCGTACTACATTTGCAATACTACTGCTGTACCTACTAACGTATCTGCAAATGTAGCTGCCAAAGCATCAAACATGCACTCCGAAGGTATGGGCAACCTGCCGCAAGCAATCCCACCAGACCTCAAATGATACGTAGGCGCAAGCGACGTATCCGGCAATCTTGACGAATATTACCTTGCTGCCATGACCCATGTTTTCCAGCACGTTTGTGCTGAAATGAGATACAACCCCGATCCCGAGGATTTTAAAAATAGCCGCCAGCTCAAGCATGTTATCCCTCCTCAAATAAACCCCTCAACGACAAAATCATTCCCCAGATCCGGAGCCGGCGCAGCCAGCCGGCCGCCTCCGTGCCCGCCGTCTACATCCCGCTGAATCAGCCGTTTGAGATAACCGGACTTATTGGGCCGCTCCTGGACGTGATTGTAGAGCTGCAGCTGGTCGGGATCCAGAACGTTAAACGCCACCTGTATTATCCGGATCTCTTTAGCCATAGACCCTCCTCGCGATCAAGAAGAACGCTTTTACGTTGGCATACTGCGGATCACCTTCGATCAACTGGATACCAGGGAAATAAGCCCGTAGGGCTTCCAAGACGGCCCCAGCGCCGCCCCCGCAAAGGTAAACCCTATCATTAGCCTTCCAACCCCCGGCAAGCGCCCTGAGAGCGATCTGGCGGGAGAAGTCTGCAGGCTTAACGGATCGCAGCGTCTCCATCCCGGTCCCGAGCGTAAAGCTCCCGCGATCATTAAACCGGCGATCGATCAGCGTGCCGAAATTGACCGTGCCGCTGCCGATATCGATCACCCGGATCACTCCGCCCCCTGGAACCAGGAGGCCCGCCGTTACCCCCTCCGCCGCCACCTCGCAGCGCCGGATAACGATGATTTTTCGCTGTCCGTTGACGACCAGCTCATGCCGGCCGCAAAGCATCTCCTTGATAACCGCCTTCTCCTCCGCCTGGTGCGTGCTGATCGGCTGGCCGACTATGATTCGATGCTCTATTCCCTCGCCAAACTGGTGTAGCGCCAGCAGGATCCGCAGTCGGGCATCCGGATGCGCTTTGCTCTCTCCCTTCCGGCTTTCCGCGCACTCACTCTCATGGAGAGCAAGCGTGCCGGCGAATCCCCGCTGGCCGTCATACTCAAACTCGAAATCATAATCCCCGTGCTGCTGCCGGAGATTGCGTTCCCGATACTCCCCGATCAGGGAGGGGAACGCCCTCAGCTGCCGGCCGTCATAAAACTTAGTCATGTAATTACCTGCATCAATTGCCGATATCATCCGCATCCCACCTTGTTGAACTGGTTACGGAACCGGACTGGCGCCTGAGCCCGTTGTGCCGTATCTGGTTACATATCTATGCCCGACGGCTTGCCTATGTTTCATAGTTACATGAATAAAATTTTCATAGATTGTCCATCCTCTGAAGTAGAAGGGGTGTGGGGAAATGTACGGATTAGGTAAAAAGAGAACACGGTTCGGGAAATTCCTGGATAGGAATAACATCACTCAGGGATGGTTAGTGGCTCACGCCAAACTAAATCGAAATACGTTGACTCAGCTTTGTGGGGACGATCAATACGAACCGCGTGCAGAAACAGTACAGAAGATCATATCCACGTTACGAAAGCATGGATACGACGTACGCGCACATGATTTTTGGACATAAAAAAAGACCCCACATTTTGTGGGGTTAGTTCATATACATCGCCATTCGTTGGTCTAGCAACATTATTCTTTCCGCGTAACCATTGTCATCAAAAACAACTGATACCAGATATACATTTTCCATATCTTCGATGTTTTCTTTCGTCTTTGAGTCTTGAGTCAGAAACGATCCTTCCTTAGTGTCGTAAGCAAAGTCTATGCTTTTATCAGCTTCGAGGAGTACATTCTCCTCACCATAGGCTTTCTTGATATCCTCCTTGAGCATACCGATCTTGATCTTCGGTGATTGATATGCATCTGCTGCCTCTTTCTCCAAGGAAATCCCGGCCACCTTGTCTTCACGATACATAATTCTTACACCAGACTCATATGAGAAAAAGTTCAGAGTGGATTTTTCGCCTGTCCCTAGAACCTTTTCTACATCGGATCGATTCATCCCATACTCTACTTTTGACTTCTCTTGTCCAACGCGCTCGATTGAAAGGTCTTTCTTAGTCAGCCCCGTCCCTTGCCCTTTTTCATTGCATCCAGCCAACATAATTAATAAAACGACAAATAATAAAACACTTCTTAGTTTCAATATCTCAACTCCCCCTTTTCCTCCTAAATACTAACAAATGTATCATCTATGTGCTACGATTTATTCCTCATTTTGGTTTCTAAAAGAAAAGAAGAAGCCTGCCATGGCATATCGCCGGCAGGCTTTATCTTTTAATACTTTGTCCAGTATTCTACATTGTTCTGCCTTGGTGGAGACTTTTCGAGAACTTCTGTCCGAATGATTTGAATTCCATCTGTTGTGGATTTATCCGGCCAAACTATGTAACCCTCAGCCTCGAGGTATTCTAGTCCTCTTATAATATCAGGCCGCCTCCGACCGGTCATAACCTCTAATCGTTTAAAGTCAGGCATTCGGCTTGCATGGACTGGACTCGGGTAATTGATCAAAATCCGAAGTAATTTACGCTCAGGATCTGGCAGCATAATATCCATCCTCCAACAGAACATTTGTTTGCATTATACCCGAACGATCGTTCTGATTTCAATGTATGAAGAAGGGAAATATCTCAGCTTGTTGAATATACAAGGTGGTTAAAAGGGGGAATGTTAACAGTGTGGGAGAAGGAGGTAAGGGCGGCGGTACGTTCAAAGGGACCTGTTATGATCCGCTTAATGAATGGCGAAATGTTACAAGGCATCCCAGAGTCCTGTACAAAAAGCCTGGTGAAATTAAGACGTCCTGATAGCGTCATTTGGATACCTGTCGAGGATATTATGCGAGCAAATCGGCTGCTCAAGATAAACAAAAAAGACCCTGCCAGCGAATAGCCAGCAGGGTCTTCCAAATTTCCAAGAGAGATTTGATATTATTTGTTTCAATAGTTAATTGAAAACTACATAATTTGGCACAATTCGATTGTATTCCACCTAAAGAATTCGCTTTTGTGTAGATATTTAGTTTCATTTATACGCAAATCATTTACAATATAAGGTTTTTTATGGTAGGTTTTAGGTGGTTGGCCAACCTATCATAGTAATGGGAGGTAGTTTATTTGAAAAAATTCGCTATTGCAACCTTACTCACTGCATTTTTAATAGTCGTTGGAGCTTCATCTGTTTCAGCACAGTACGGATGGGGAGACACCATAAATGATGCTATGGAAATATATTCCCCCGGAGGTGGAGATAGTTCAGCCTCTTTTCCAATTGAAGGTACCGATGATTATGATTTCTTCTTAATTAATAATATTTATGGTAGTGAAGATTTGAGAGGGGCTGTAGCGCTTTACTCTCCATCAGGGTTAAACTATGACATGCAATTTATTACAGTTGACTCGAATGGGCAAATCATTAGTGTAACTAATGGATATGATACAGGCGCTGGGAGTACTGATGCTAATGGCATCTATGTACCGTCTGGTCAGAGCCTCTATGTCAAAGTTTATTCTCATGGAGCGTACGATTATAGTCCCGATCAATTCTACAGATTAGCTTTTACTAAGTTCAATTAAGTTAGTGCAACTCCCCTACGTGATTTACTGGTAGGGGAGTTTGTCTTTTTATCGGTATATTTTACTTATAGATCGTAGCTGTCTTGGTATTGTTGTCCCAGGACACTTGGTCACCCCGGGCCTCTGCAACAGCTCGCAACGGCACATACACCGTACCATCGATTAGTTTTCCGTCTTTGATCTGTTTTCCATAGGCTTTTACGGTTACTTTGTCACTCACGGAAGCAACGCCCTCCTTCTTTAATTCGTTCAACCGGCCTTGTACAGCGGCCTTAAACGCATACCACTTGGACCAAGTGCCTCCATCATACATAAGGCGTGGGCATATCTTACCAGACCAATCCCAGTGTCGGCGAAGTCGATCCACTCCCCACCCTCGCTCCATTAACATCTGAGCAACTAACATTACTGCATTATCGATTGTCTTGGTGTAATTTCCACTCTCGCAGATTTCAATGCCGATCGATGTCCGGTTACCACTAGTGCTACCGCTACCATCGCCAGCATGCCAGGCATTTTCGTTTAGTGGTATGCATTCGATTGCCTCGCGTTCGTCGATTACGATGTGATACGACGCCTGCACCTTGTTGGACGGGTTCGTTAGCCAGGCGCGTTCGTTTGCTGCAGAACTCTTCTCGTTCGCGGTATTATGGATTGTAATGGTTGTCGGCTTCATTGCGAAGCCAGGACGGCGGTTGCAAGCCGTCCCTTTAGGTATGTGATCTTTTCGGTACGTGAAGTTACTCATCGCTTACCTCCGGCAATCCTGCCAAGCTCGTCAAAAAGCTGGTGATGGTGGCCAGTAAAACCGTACCACCTACCACATACCAATCGACCTCGTTAAATACCGTAGTAGCACCGATTACACCGATTGCCGTCTGAGCTGCTGTCTTAATTGCCCGGATACCTGCCGCTTTAATCCATTTATTTTTCATTTACAATCATCCTCTCTTATTTTTCTTCAAGTCGGTCCAGTCGTTTGTGCGCTTGTTTCGCCGATTCCTCGACTCTCGTGATTCGCTCGGATAAGCCGTCCATACGCTGACCCTGCATTCGGAGATCGACCCGAATATCATCAATTCCTCGCTTGATGTAGGACACATCGGTCTGAAGCGACGCATCCGCTGTCGCCTCCTGAGCAACCTCATCCTTGAATGCCTTGGTTCTACCAATCCAACCAAGAAGCATGCCGCTAATGGCACAAATTGCCCCGATGAGTGTAATCATCACATTGAAGTCCACCCTTCTTCCCCCTGTCTCTCTTCGGATAAAAAAAGCCCATGGACCACTCCAAGGGCATAAAAAATACGCCTTTCGGCGCTGCTTCTGAAACTATTCTTCGATCAGGAATTCCAGTCCGCTCTCAACCAGGATGTCACGAACGCCTGGCTGCAATGTGGATGGTACTTCGTTGTACTTGGTTTTACCCAGGATCACACGTTGAGCAAAAAACATCGCCATCATGTCGCCTCCACCTCCTTTCCAGAGTATCCAGTAAAGGAACCGGCGAATCACTGGTAAACCTGCTGAGCCATCTCGGCGATGACATCCTCGATAAATTCCGTTCTTTCAGTCAATGCATTGTTTTGTGCTTTAAGCAAGGTGTTTTCCTGCTTCAGCATAGCCACTTGTTCCGTGAGTGGCGGCTGTGGTGTTGGCGGAACTTCTGGATTGTTAGGATCCGGGTAGGTGAATAGTATCTTCTTTGTTTCTGGGTCTACCTGAAAAGAAGAGGCGAGCATAAAGTCTTCCTGATGCTCGCCGTATTCCAATTGAATCACGCCATACGTTGCAGGGTCTCTATCCCGCAATAGTGGGTAGTTTTGGATAGTATCCTCTACTGTGCGAACAGGAAACTCATCAGG
Source organism: Paenibacillus sp. FSL R5-0810 (assembly GCF_038002285.1). Lineage (NCBI taxonomy): Bacteria > Bacillati > Bacillota > Bacilli > Caryophanales > Paenibacillaceae > Paenibacillus > Paenibacillus sp. FSL R5-0810. The sequence continues at coordinate 27,246 of NZ_JBBOCF010000002.1, read as the reverse complement.
GTATTGTTGGGCGGGTATGTGCGTTATGACGCGCCCGGTGTCGGCTTCGTAGAAGATCATCACACCAATTTGAATCATAGTCTTATCCTCCTAATTAAGTGCAAGTATTTCATAATGATTACCTATAGGTTTACCTGTACTTCCGTCCGTAGCAAACCCTCCAACTAATCGCACGCAATCAGGTCTATACGGGTTGCCTAATCCAAAAATTCCACTACCGCCATCACCGTACCACCTTAAATCACGATCACTACGGTAAAGCCATGGGTTAGGTCCCGGAGTTGTTTGTGGTACCATCCCTATATAGACAGGAGCCCCTTCGGGTTGGCCTTGGTAGTCCCGCCACACCCGAACAATGCCAGGGACGAAACCTTGAGGTATCGGGATGTTTAAACTGTAGCTGTCGTTTACATCAACCACACCATAACCCTTAATGACGGGTCTCCCTTCGACCAGCGTTCCAATAATTCCACCTACATTAACACCATTGCGTATATTTGAAGCAATAAGATTGGCAAACACAGCCCTGATAACACCTAATCCGTTGTGATAACCCTGAGGGATAGTGTATGATCCGTTTTGTGTCGTTATTGTCTGTGAGACTGCACCACGGTTAGGCATGCTACCGTTAAAAGGACCGCTTGCATTAGAGGCGCTTTTCCCGGCCAATAGATCGGCTGCCGTTGCATTTCCTGTTGCTCGGATAATGGCTGCTATCTTTGGGATGAGCTGCGCCCATGTTTCGGATGTGGATGCCGTTACACCTATGGAGTTGAGCGCGGCAACCACATTCGCTTTCTGCTCAACTCCAAGCTGCTTTGCCGCAAGCGCCTCGTCATATGCAGACTTTACGGCCTTCGGCGTTGCTGCCAGAGATTCGGATATGCTATTAAGAGCGCTAGAGAGCTGCGTGATGCCCTTTTGCGTTAGGGATGCATCCGGCACCTTCACCCCTGCCACTGCCGTATCCGTGTACTGTTTCGCTTCTTCTAGGGCTGTCTCCACATCGTCCGGTGTTGCAAAAATCAAGGAACTATTAATCACAGCCGATACATTTTGAGCTTGGCCGAAAATGACGATCATATCGATCGTTTTTTCGATGATGTCCTCTGATCCTGCTGGAGGGATATACTCGGCGCCGCTCCCTGCATTCCCGTAGGCATATAGGATTTCTCCTTCGTCCGGATCTTGAGCAAATATGCCGAGCTCCCGGAAGAAAAATCCCGTCGTTACGTCTTGGTTGGATAATACCGCCCCTACTATCGCCTGGGCCGGAAGCTGCGGCTTCAGCCTGGTGATCGGGAGAGACATCGTTTCATGGATCAATTTATTTAATGAGGGGATGGACTGGCCGCCGAGCTGCCCGTCTCCCACCCCCATCCTCGTAAATTTAAGCTGTGCGCCTGCCTCAGCCTTGGCCTGCAAGTTCCGGCCTTTATTTGTTTGAATCAAACCGCCAAAAGCGCCCATTTTACACCATCCTCACTGTCATTTTCTCGCCCATCCGAAGGACTCCCGCAAAATAGAGATTCATCGGTTCAGACTGCGATAGGATCACACGCTCCAGATGAGCGCTTAGCCGCGTCACGGATTCCACGGCCCGATAAAACTCCTGAGCTCGCTCCTGAGTCACTTCCGGATTATTGGTGATGACCTGGAAATATCCAGGATCTCCGCCATACTCGAACCATTCTTCGACCTTCCCCTCGCCGAAAAGGATCGTGATTAAATCCTCGATCGCCGCGGGCGTCCCTTTGATCTGGTGAAACTCCTTAGCATTCAGAAGCAGTTGAATCTTTTGCTCCAACGGGAGTGTCGTATCCCAGAAATCAACATGATCCTGCCAAGCTCGTTCGTCGGCTTCGGCATCCGTAATCTTCCCCTCCAGAAGTCGCCGATAAAAGGAAAGGTCTTTGACCCGTTGAGTAAGCTCCCTCATGCGGCCATCCAAAGCAAGGACCGCTGCCGATACAGTAGGGTCCGCCTGTGCATTCGGAGGCAGCAGGTCATAGATGCTGATCTGCTCGATATCAATCATTAGCAAGCCCTCCAAACGTGACATTAATATTCGCATCCTGAGCCACCTGCAGGTCAGTTATCGGCGTATAGACCGGGCTGACTACCTCGACCCGGAGCGCACCGGCATTCATGATCTTACTGATCAACTCAGAAGGATTGATATGACGTCCAAGCTTGGATTTTTGCCACAAGGCATAGGACTCCACCGCTTTAATTACAGCAGCCTGTATGACGGCCGATTCCGCCGCACGTTCCCGATTGATGTAATAGGTGAGCACGATGTCATACGGGACCACTCCGGGAGCTTGGACCGTCACCTTGTCCGTAAGAGGCCGGATTTTTCGACTGTTTACCTTCTCAGTGACAGCATCGAGGATTTCTTGTGTTGGGATTATCCCGCCTTCCAAGAGTGGCAATATCGTTACTTCTCCAGGCTTCTCAGTTATGGCTGCCACGTCCACGATGGCGGCGCTAGCCGTCTTTGCCCAATAGATATATCCTTGCTCCGGCCCGGCCGTGGAAAACGATTCTGGGGCCATCCTGATGCGCTCCCGGTATGAATCGTCATCCTCGGTGTCTGCGCCTCCCGCGGTTGTCGTCAGGTTTGTCACAGACGCCACAAACGGTAACGGGTCGATGAGCGTCGTCAGCTGCCCCGGCAGGAATCCGTTGCCGATGACGCCCGGCGTCAAGCACTCAATCAGGACGTCTACTGTCGTGTTCCCGGCCGGGATGGTTACTGCCTCCCGTGTAGCAAACATAATCGTACCCTCCGCCCCATCCGGTGCGATCCGGGTGCCTGCTGGGATGATCTGTGGCGTAACCAGAGGGATTGAAAGGGTAAAACGCTCGGTGGTCACTGCTGGCTCCGCCTGCAGCCGGGGGGTGTTTGGCTCTCCAAGGTAATCAAGGATCACGCCCCGGGCATACCGCAGTAGCTCGCCCTTGGCAACCTGATTGATCAAGACGCGCTGCTGCACGAACAGCTGGGCGAACGCACGCATAACGAGCATTTCCGGATCCGAGCGGTTTAAGGTCCGTCCGGTAATCCCCTGAAAGACGGTCACTAGCTCCAAGAACACCGTGTCCACGTCCTGCTCGACAAACTGAATATCTGGTAACTCTACGAGCGCCATCATTGCACCTGCCTTTCTACAAACCGGATAACGGCGTGATATCTCCCTTGCTCTGCTTCTTTCTCGCTTTGGTCAAATTCGATATCGATCACTTCCGCCCTTGGCTCAAATTCCGTAATGGCAGCCGTAAGCTCATTTACCAGTAGGGCCTGAGCTATGACATCCGGTTGATCCACAACATCCGGAGATATACCAAAGGCACGATCCAATGGGACCGTGCCTGTAAATGTGCTTGCTATGACCTGTATATTTTGCTTGATCGATTCGATGCCGGTAAGCCCAAACCTCATGGGCACCGGTGGCGTTCCATTCACTTCATGAATCATACGTATTCCTCCAATGTAACGGACAGGCCGGCTTTGAGGAGATTGCCTTCCCGATCGATGTCTTCCCACGATTGAGTCAGGTTCGTGATCTTCCATTTCCCCTGTCCTAAGGGTTTCCCGCCGATCTGGAGCAGCAGGACTTTACCTTCCCGCTGATAGTCCAGCAGCTTCTCTGCCTCTTTTCGGGGATTCATACCAAGCCGCGCATCGAACTGCATCGTGAACGAAATCGTATCAAGCCCCGGGCCCATGAACTGGCTGCGGGGCTTTTGCAGATGGATCTCATTGGTCCCCCATCTAGCCGAGGAATCACGCTGGAAATCCCGGAATGTCCTTACCTTGATTGGAGTCCGGAACGAGGAAATGAATACCACGTCTCCCAGAGCTCCAAGACCAATCTTCATATGCCTTCACCGCCTCGCGTTATACCTCCATCAACAACTAGGTTTCCGGCAATCTTAACACTGCCGCCGTGTGCTACGTCACCGTCAACGGTCAATTTGCCCGAAATTGTTACATCGCCATCCAACATCACACCACCGGCAGGCTTGACGATCAATCTTTTAGTGGATCGGTCATAATAGGCATAGGAACCATCCTCAAACCATACCCCTCGTTGATCTGGAGTGCCTGGCGGATCCTCATCATCATCGATCGCACCGAGGCATATTCCGTCCGAAATGCCATTTGCTAAAAATAAGCAGGCTACCTCTTGGCCTGGCTCAGGTATATCGTTGCTTCGCGCCCATCCGCCGCCGCGAGTAAGCACGGGAAGATCGCCGGAGACCATATCCTCTCGGTCTTCAAAAACGGCCGTTATGGTCCCCGTAGCAGGGTCTGAGGTTGAACAAACTCCTATGCGAAATATATTCCGAAATTCACTCGAAAATTTCCTCACTCCCATGATCACCACCCCAATACCTTACGTATTTCAATATCGACCCTGTAAGGGTTTGTACCAAGTCTATGCGTCGCACTCTCAATAATGTACTTGCCGTCAAAGCGCCCGTACCCCTTGACGTTGACCGTAATGCCCGAGGCAAGTCGGATGTCGCCGTCTAACGTAAAGCGTGCCTGGCCGGACTGTTTGTTCTGCTCACGCAGCCTATTCCTGGCCAGCCGATTTGCCTCTGCCACCGATTCAACCCGTTCATTGATGCGGAGCACCGGGAGATCCTTTGCGTTTGGAAGGCTGTATTTCCCTGTGATGACTTTCGGAGTCACTGATTTTTCTGGTGCGGCAGCAAGCGCCGTCGTCGGTACCTTCCCCTTACTCTTCTTCTTCGCCTTTTTAGCCGGAGCTGGCGGCCGATAAGTAACCACGCATGATCCATAAGCCCTGTTCGTGCTGCTTTCGTTAAAACTGTAGGAGATGATGTTGCTTTCTCCCCGTACAATGTCCAAGACCGCTGGCTTCTTTTCATACTCGGCTTCATCAAAGAGCACAAGCTTCCCGCCGGATATCTTGGCCGCGATTCCCTCATCCTTGGCAATCTGGATCAAAAAGGAGAGGTCAGACTGATCCGTTTGGTCGATCCGATCATAGGTCGGATTGGTGGAAGCTGAATAGACCAAACCTAGCTTTGCTCGCTTTGCAATGTCCTGGGCTATCGTCTTCAGTTTGACCTTCTCCCATGCCTTTGTACGGGACTCCTGCTTCGCCTGATAACCCCCAAGTGGTAGCGCGACTGCCTGAATTGCCACGGTATCCGGCGGTCCATTAACATCGATGGCATCGACTTCAAATGATCCGCACGGCAGCTTGGCCTTTTGACCGGGTTTATCCCAGTTGACCACCGTGATCTCGGCGATTAATTTATCACCAAACTCGGGCTTCCAGGTCTTTTGCCAGTTCGCATCCCTATCATCCAAGGTAACCGTGATGTTATCCTGATCCCCGGGCGCTCCGTCCGTGTATGAGAAGTCCATCAGGTATTTGCTCAGATACTCGGTCCCCATATCCTTGCCGTTGTATTTGAGCATCAGATACGCATGACGTCCATCCTGTACTGTCTTCATGATCCGTCCTCCTCCAGACGCCATGGCGGCAATGTGGACGCCGATTCGACCGGGATATCGGGTACCTGCAGGGTGATTCCGGCCGGAAAAATGACAATCTCCGTATGGTCAGGATTGGCCGTCATTAGCGGCACCATAAATGACTCGTCGCCGGAAATAGCAAAGGCGATACTATCCCAAGTATCGCCCTGAATCGTTCTATAGGTTTTCATTAAGACATGCCCACCCTTTGCCTGTTTCTTTGCATTTGTTTGTACAGGTTTTCAAATTCTCGAAGTCCTATACTAAGAGCCTCCTTCACCTGACCTTCGACATTGCCAGCACCACCGTTTACATGGATAACTGGGCTAAAGTTAACTGAAGGGCTATCTCCTTGTCCAGAGTCAACACCAAGCATCCGGCCAGTCATGGCGTACAGATCACGTGACCGCTTACTGTTATTGATCGGGATCGCCATCTCTGGCCCAGCCTCGCCGAAGATAGATGGCTTGTCGGCATAACCCCCGTCCCCATAAGCCTCCATTGACTGCATGTTGGACCCTGGTCGGACCCCGGCCTGTCGCCAAACAACAGAAACATCAATTTGTTTCTCAAGCGGTAGGTTGTTCATCTCTTCGTTTAAGGTCTCAAGCTGCCGCATAGCACTATCGAACCGCGCCTTTTCCTTCGCGGTAAGCTCATCGTATTTCTGAGCCATGTCCTCAATCGGAGCGCCGAGGTTCAGTTCAATCAATGCAGCCTGTGTATCATAAAACTTCTGGAAAGTTTGCTCGGTTGTTATCAGCTCTTCTTGTGTTTTGGTCAAGCTTTCGTAATTTGAATCGAAAGCCTCTTTCATACCTTGGAAATCAAAGAGCATGTTACTCCAGTTATTTCCGTAGAACTTACCTGTCACACTTTCGATTTCAGCTGCGAGCTCTGCCAACTTTCGAGCTTGTTCTTCGCCAGTAGTTGTGTTGATGATCTTCTCTTGACGGTTCACAAAATCTTGATACTGAACGTAGGACTCACGCGCCTTCTGGTATGCTTGCTCATACTCTGATAAGTTTTCGGTCATGGATTGATACTCTTCCTTCAACTGAGGAAGTTGAGAACGAGTATCTAGGATTTCAGCATCCAGGCGACGCTTCTCCATCTCCAATTGTGTCTGATTGAGTTTATCTGCAAGACCCAGCTGCTCCCGGAAACTATCACTCTTAGCGTCTTCCGCCTTCAAAATTTCAGGGTTTAGCGCGATGAGTTCTTCTTCAACATTTTTTTGCTTTCTACGCGCTTCGGCCAATTCCGCTGCAGGCGTCTTCGTGTTGTTGATTTTCTCCTCGAGTCGATCGTACTCACGGATCAGATTCCTGGTTCGCTTTGTCTGGTGCTCGATATCGTTATAATTATCAAAAGCACCATCCAGAGCATCCCCCATATTGATCAGAGCTTGACGCGCCTTTTCCTGATGGTTTTTGTAGGCAATCACTCCTGCAGTCAACGCACCGACAGCGCCAATAGCTAACCCAACTGGATTCGTGATCAACCCAGCCACTCGGCCGAATTTACTTACTCCATTCGTTGTATCGAAAAGTGCGCTCCCTACACTGGTGATGTCTTTGACCATGCCAACCGAATTTTTAGCAAGCAGTGCAGCCGGAACCCCAAGCCCGATAGCTTTGATGAGATCCTTATTGTCCGAGGCCCAGTCCGTTAAATCGTGTAAGACAGGCATCAGATCCTCGCCGATCGGGATGATCACCTCATCCATCAGCTCGCGACCAAGCACCTTCAGGTCATGCGTCAGGTTGTCGTATTTGACGGCAGCCATGTCTTCCATGGTGGACTCCGTCATATTAAACTGGCTCCGGACGGAACCGAGTGCGGCAACGACGTCTTTCTCCAGGTCTTCCCACTGCGTGCCAAAAAGCTCGACACCCAGCATGTTTCGATACACCGGGTCCTCGATGTTGTTCAGTTCTGCAATGACCTGCTGCATGACGTCCTTACCCTTGATGGCGCCAGTGCTCAAATCGGTCAGGATTTTATCCCCGCCGCCCATCATACCCGAGATTGCAAGGAAGGTATCCTCTGCCTTTTTGCCGCCCTTCTGCAGGTTCTTTATCATTTCCTTGGCCGTGTCGGCGGAGACGTGCTTGAGCAGTTCCAAATATTCTGCCGACTTTGTCCCGCCTTTAGTTAGGGCCGTGGTGAATTCTTCGATGCCTTCCGGAGCAAACAGGGCCGCCAGTGCCTCCGCAGTCTTCTCGCTGCCATCCTGAATGCGGATATTGAATTCTTTTACTAAGTCCCCTACCTTATCTAGGTTCCAGGCGCCAGCCTCAAGACCGGCCGCGAAGAAGTCAAACATCTCATTCGCAGAGTACCCGAGGGCAGCAAATTGCGGAGCGTACTCGTTCGCAGAGTCAAGCAGCTCCCCGGACTTATCTAGGCCCCGCTGAGCCCCCTGGGCGAGCAGGTTCATTGATTGTTCGGAAGTGATGGCGAACTGCCGCATCATGGTATCTGATGTTTTTAATGACTCGGGAATGTCGTACTGAAAAACATCCTGTAGCACAATGGCATTCTTGGTGGTCCTCTCAAGCTCGTCTCCCTGTTGTTTGGTTACATTTCGAGCGACGACTAAGGCATCTGTGAGGTCGCTGACCCCTTCTCCCAAGCCTTTGCGATACAAGGAATCGGAGATGTCTTGAAGTTCCGCCAACTCCTCAGCCGTTGCACCTGTAGCTGCCTCCAGTTGACCAGATTGAGCATCCAATTCTCCGATGGTGCTAACCATTTCGCCAATAGAGTCGGTGACCTTGTCTATGATGGCATAAGCCCCAGTATACTGACCCACCCTTTGGAGCACTTCACCAAATTCCCTAGCTCCTTCGGTTAGATCGTCAAATGGCCTATTTCGCTCAAGTTCCTCCAGGTCACCACCCAATTGGTTAATGGTCCGGGACATCATGTCAAAAGCGCGCCTGATCGACGGATCAATCTCCCCGTTTAGTTCAAAGCGCATTTCATACCTGTTATTGCCTGCCATGGTTAACCCCCGTTCTTAGGAGGACGTTCTTGTTCGCGTAATGTGATATGAGCCTCTTTCCATTTTTCTAATTCCCGAAGAGGCAAACTGAGCCAGTATTCTACTGGTGTATGCCTATGGGTCGAAAGAATAAGGGCATGCTGACGTAATAGATCAAGTCCGGCCCAATCCTTTAGGCCAACTTGAGCAAAAAACGTTGCGCCCTCTTAGTAATCTGTATAAAATCCTGAGCTGGAAGTGCTGTAATCACATGATGATGCAGGTTCGCTGCCTTAGCAGCTACTAAGGCCTGGTACTCTTGGTTGACTTCCTTCGTCAAAATGGTTCCTGAACTGCTTAGTTGATTTTCGCAATCAATCAGGTCTCGACCACTCAATTTACTAAAATCAAGTGTGATCTCTTCGTAGGTCACACCCTCATAAGTAAATGGCCGAGCGAGTTTATACGCTCGGCCATCCTTTTCAGCAACTTTTACTTCATCTTTTTCTGACATGGTAATTCCTCCTTATTTATTAATATCCAAGTGCGGATCGAACATCTTGCATGGTCTGATCCTGTCCGTTAATCCTGAAAATATAGTTGAATTTATCGAGCTCAAGAGCCGCAACTCCATCCAGAAAAATTTTGATATAAGTGATCTCGATGTTGTTGCTACCGCCCGTCGCTGCGTTTTTAGCAAATGTTCCTAGATCCATGCTTTTACCCATACCCCGGACAACTGCCTTTACAGCTTGAGTCTGAGAAAGACCATTCACGAATACCTGTTGAGCTCCTCTGATTTCCAAAGCGTGAATCGAAGCCGGCAACAGGGAAAATGCTTCCCTGTTGACCGTTCGCCAGTTGATTCCCAAAACTAAAGAACCGAAATGGCCTGGTGTTGGGACATCGATCTCGCCGAGGATGCCACCTCCGCTTAGCGTATCAGTCAATGCATCAAACGAAGGCAGTGTAACATCACCGGTTCCAATCGGCGTCGTTGAACCTTCAAGAAACAACGTGTGATCAATTAATTTTGAAGGGATTGTTTGTGGCATGTGTTTAGTTACCTCCTTAAGCCGCTGTCAATGCGGCCAAATATGACGCATCGTAGAATACCAGGAATTCAATTTCTTGGGCCATGGACGGCGGTGTGATATACACCCGGTAAACAGCCTTACCGTTTCCAAGTTGATCATCTGGATTGTCCGCAGCCAGAAACTCCACACGGCCTCCCAGAAGATAACCTGCACCGACTAACCCGTTAATCCAGATGTTTGCAGCGTCCGCGACCGAGTCAATCAGCCGGCGATTAAGCGGATCGTCAACATACTGCCAATGGCGCAGGACCAGGTTGTTTTTGATATAAGAAAACATCCGACGAACCGGTATGAAGGTGCGCTGCGCATCTTTATATTCCGGATATGCACCGGTTCTGTTCCCCCACGCTTTAAATCCGTCCGTCCATCTGATTCCCGTTACAATGCCGTTCGCATTCAACAGATTAGCCTGATCATATGGGATTCGAACCGGAGCACCGTCTGCATATACCAGACCGTCAGCCGTGATAGGCTGATTCGACGGAGTCTGTACAGGAACACCCTCGTTCAGGCTGTCCGTCGCCACCATGGACGCCGTGACCAGTGTAGACATGTAGTAGGTTCGCCCTTTGTATGTCGCCATAGGGTACGTGTTCGTTTGGAGGTGGCTGGTATAGCCGTTGTCCTCTTTCCACTTCACAATGTCTACGTATTTCTGACTCGCGTCCAGATCCGTAACCGCGTGCGCCTCAAACAGGCCGTTGATGTTCTGGGACTTCGCCACCATCACGGCAGCCACCACCGGATCATGCGACCAACCCGGAGCAACAATCAGGTTCGGCACGAAAGAGGTCTCCAAGAATACATCCTCGATCAGCTCAAGGCCGGAGCGCTCGCCCGTCTGCGCATCCGTGCCGCCAATGATCCGGCTGGCCGTTACGTTGGACGGCTTCAGCGAGCTGTATCCTACCTGCAGAGACGTTGTTCCCGCCGGGATAGCGCCGCCGCTGACGATCGCGATGACCAGCTTGCCAGCAGCATTAAACGTGAGAGTATAATCCTTTCCGTGTTCGTATGTTGTGGACCCATCTGCTACCGTTACCGTTGCTTTCAGCACGCCTTCCTTATCGATCATATGAATCCCGTCCACGAACGTGGCTGCCGCTGGCGCCGTCACTTCTGCATCCGTCACGTCCAGCACGTTAATAAAAGCGATCGGGGATTGCTCACTGTCCACGAAATGCGCGTGCGCCGCTTCGCAGAGTGTGAACGACTTCCAGTCGTAAGAAAATCCGAGCTTAGTCCGGAAGTCTTCGAGGTTCTTGGCGATAATGATCTTATTTACCGCTCCGGCCGGATCAGCGACCTGGTTGATCGGAGCCGTGCCGAAATAAATAGGCAGCGTGTTCGTTTGCACGACCGCTGCCTTGGGTTGCAACACTTCGGTTGTCTTTACACCATGAAATTCAGCCATGGTCAAACTCCTTTCAGCGACAGGAGAGCTGTATTCAGCGCCGTTCCTGCCTGATTGATTTGTTTTAATGATTCCTGGAGCTTATCCACCGGCACGAACAGCGCCTTAATATGTGGATATTCTGTGTACAAATCCTTAAGATGCGCCGGACGACCGCCGAGAAACACCTGATTTGTACGCAGGCCGATGCCGTTCTTGCGAATAGTCGGGCCGATGTAGATCAGCTGCTCAGGGACCGAAGGCGTCTCTGCTGCTTTAAACTCGGTATCTTCCTCTGTCAATACAGGAGCGACGCGCCCCTGCTCTTCTTCCTTCGGATTTTTCTTAGTAGCCATGCTTCCATACCTCCTGTACTATGGATGGTGCTTCCCATGTGGTTGACATATATCCCATCCAGTGATCATCGACCTGTTCTTCTTGGATTCCCATGTTGAGCGGTCCAGTTCTACGAACCGGCCATCCATCATAGGTTTCACGTAAAAAAGAGATCCTGACGTGCTCCATGAGATGCAAAACATCCATGAAGGCATCGCGGTCTCCTCCCTCGCATCCAAAAACGAAATCGATTTGAAGTGTCCGGTATCCTTCATCATTATCCTCAGCGCTGCTGAACGCGATAATGATGAATGGCCAACGCTCATCCCGTTCGTCTGGAATCGTTGTGTCCAACGGTTTAATATCCGTCTCTTGGTCATCGTATTCCGGCGTCGCTCTGGCCGGCAGATCCACCTTATAAATGTTCGGCTGAACCTTATGGGGACCAAGTAGCATACCTTTCGTGATGCTCTGCAGGTACTTTTGCAGATGCTCCATCAATATATCAGGCGTCACGTTCTCAGCCTCCCTAATGTCCGGTTGAGCTCATGTGGCAGCCGCTTAATCATCTCATCCGCGAAAACCTCCTGAACATGCTCCCGGACCTCTTCATTACCAACCATGGACGGCACCGCCGGTCCATAGAGTTCCCGCATCGGCAACCTCTTCCGACCGACACGTTCGAACACTCCCGTATGAGCACCGACTGTTGCTATAAACGCCCTGGGAATAGGTTTCTTGGTGCCTGTTCGATAAACTGCGGCTTTGATCGACGCCGGGGCTCTTTTCAGACGACGCTTAGGCGCAACTGAGAAGCGCACAAGAGGAATATTTCGACCCTTTGAGGTCAATGTAGCTTGGAGCATATTCCCCTGTGCTTTCCTTATGCTGATGGTCTCCAGCACTTCCTTCTGCTTCACGACATACTTCTCGCGCACTTTTCGACCTGTCTCCGTCTTCGATCGCTGAGTGGCCCGGTTAAGGGCGGATAAGACTGCCTGACGAACAGCCTTATCCATCTGCCTTAGCGACCGATTCGCTTCCCGAAAGTTGTCCCTTACCTCTATAAAATCACTCATGGCCGCTTACCATTTGCCTCGAGCACGATTTTTAAAATACCCGTGTCATTGGATACGCCTGTCACCCGGTATCGATTAAAGTCCAAATAAAAATGCTGGTCCACCCTTGGGGTATAAGCCAGCACATTCGGATCGATATGGATAATGACATTATGAGCAGATACTCCATCGGCGCTCTGGATCGGGCGTCCGTCTAAAGTGAACTTTTCGACGATCATCTCGAGTTTCCGATCCTTCCGACCCTTTTGATTCACATCGTCGGTATAAGTCGTAACCGTGTGGACCTCGGCGAACTCATTTGAGTTCATGAAAACCGCCTGAACATCCTTCGCCATTTGATCTCGAAGATTCATAGCGGATCAGCTCCTTATTCAGCCGCTGCTTCCTTTGCCCTCTTTGCAGCAGCTTCTTTGATGGCCTTCGCTTCAGCTTCAGGGTCCTTGATCGCCTTAATTTTCAGCAGGCGATCGATATCTTCTTTTTTCATGTCCTTAGGGATTTCCTCCCCAATTGCGATTTTCTTACCGTTATGACGTATATTCCATTCTGCGATATATGGCATGATTATTTATCCTCCTTTGGATTAAAGAACTTTAGCGACGTACCAGCCATCAACGTTAGCAGGAACGCAAATTGGCCGTGACAGCAATTGCAGTTTACGGCTTGGCGGTTCAATTTCGCTCAATACTTGCGGGTAGATTTTAGCTTCGGCAAATACAAATTCACCATTTTCATCAGCGACTAGGTTCGCCCCGTACAAGAATTCGAACGGTTGACCATCAGGCAGCAAAGCTAGTGTTCCCGCTGGGATATAGCTTACTTCGTTGCCTGCCTCATCAGTGTAAGAGTTCGTGTACGACCAAATATGCAGGTTGGCTTGACGCAGATATCCATGATAAACCACGCCCTCCGGCAAAATTTGTTGATTCAGATCGCCCACGTCCAAGGTTTCCTTTTTCGCTTCAATCAATTTTTGTAACGTTGGGTGATTTACGATTGTTTTAGCAACTTCGAAAGTAGTAAGGATTCGGCGCATAGTGCGTCCGCTTTTCTCCATTACCTCTTGAACTTTCTCGGTTAGATAACCAACGACGTCGGTATCTGGATTTGAGAACAAATCTGTGCCGGACAGAACTTCAATGTTAGTAAAACCCCAGTCAAGAATTTGACTTACACCCTCACCGATCTGCTCCGTTTTACCCGTAAACATAATTTCGGAAAGCTGCTGGACTTTACGACGATCGATGGTGTCTGTCAGCTCAGCCAGGTCCTTGACGATCAGCTCCTGATAACGTTGTTCCGGGGTTTTAGGGTTCAGCAGTGTTTCCCCAGCCTGCTTTACTTTCAGATCGTGACGCGTGATAACACGCATCGGTTTCAATAAGGCAGGTTTGTACGTCTTGGATGTAAATCCAGTGCGCAGCACAACCTTACCTGGAAGCAACTCATTCACGTAAGGAGCCAGCGGACGGTGACCCTTCTTAGTTTGGATTTCGATTTCGTCTGTAGTAAATGTCTCGCCTTCACTTGCGAACGTATTCGTCAAGTAATACGAATCTTTTGGGAATGCTTCGACAACCTGTACTAGTGTCGGGATTTCTAAAATTTCGTGGTAAGATGGCATATTTATATTTCCTCCTTTATTTAACTACTCGTTTAGTGATAAGGCCGATATTACGCATTGCAACCTCATGCTGGGCCACTTTATCCGTTCCGCCAAACTTGAGGGCATCACGGTTAAATTCACCGTCAAGATATGCCGCAGCGCGGGCATCGCCTGTGGTAGCATCTACAATCGAATCCGCGAGAATGCAGTACGGGTTTTGAGAACCATCTGTTTTGGTGGAATCAACTGGAGCCACGATCGGCGTGCCCGCATACAAGTCGCCTTCAGGCAGCTGGCTCACACGACCTAATACAGTACCGCGCGTCACCACCCCGGACCCGGACTGGATGATAATTGCCGTCATTCTTTCCGGCTGCACTCCACCTGCAAACAACTCGTCAAACGATGGGCTTGTATACTCTGCCATTATTAACGACCTCCATTTCTTTTCATGTTTTGGGCCATAGCAACCATACTGGCTACTGTATTGGCCTTCTTCTCTTCCTTGACCGCGTCTGGCGTTTTAGCCTCGATGGACGTCACGTTATCGACGCCGCTTTCCTTAGCATCAAGTTTGCGATTCTCAGCTTCTTGACTCGCGCGTTTCATTGAGGCTTCAAAAACCTTCATCGCAACGTCCTGTACGGTTTCGCCGTTAGTGATGGCCTCGTTAATAAATTGGGCTGCACCCGGAGCCGAGGCGTATGCTTGCAGTTCTGCAATACGTGTACGTTCGGCTGTCTGTACTTCACTTGTCACCTGTGCAAACAAATCAGGGTGTTGTTCTTTAAATTCAGTCATATTCATCGTCTTTGTCTCCTCCTTTTTTTCATTTCCTGCCTTAGAGGCAGGGTTTTGCGACCTGATTGATGCAGCAGGAGCCGCACCAGGTAAAATATTTTCACGGATCAGTTTGGACTTGATCTTGTTCAAAACCTCACTAGAAAATAACGGGGCAGCAGCAGACGCGGCTACCTTTTCCACTTGATTGAACATGATTTCATCGGCGAATCCATTTTCAATTGCCTGCTGAGCATTCAAGAAGGTTTCGCCGTCCATCCAAGCGAGTATCTCCTCACGACTTTTCCCAGTCTTGTGCTGGTAGGCGTTAACCATCCCTTCGTCAACACTATCGAGCATTTGAGTTTTCTGATCAAAGGTGTTTTTGTTCCCCCAAGCACTCGTAGCAGAACGATGTACCATAATTTGTGCTGTTGGGGAAATCATGACCTTCGTCGCTCCGCACATGGCCACTGATGCCGCACTTGCGGCGATAGAAACCACCTTTGCGGTGACGTTTCCAGGATACTCGCGAAGAGCCGTGTAAATCTCGGACCCTACCCACGCGTCTCCACCTGGAGAATTAATGTACAATTCAACATCCTCACCATTCGCTTGAGTTAGCTGGTCGGAGATCATGCGTGGTGTAACGTGATCCATTTCAAACCATTCATAAAACCAAGCATCATCATTCGCGACGATGGTTCCATATAGGTTAATTCGTTTCGGCATTAGTTTTGTTCACCCCCTTCCTCGTCATCGTTGTCTTCATCTCCCTCATCCGATGGCTCCGACAAAGTCACTGGTGTCGAAGCAGCTGGCACAAGTCCCAATTTTTTCAGGCGGGTTTGCTCATATGCGCGCTGCTGAACATTATCCTCCCACGATCCACCGTTGATTTCGGCTGTTTCGCGTGTTCCAGTGGAAAGATTGTTGTCAATCCGCATGACGGCAGCTTGTACCTCTTTGGTTGGGTCAAGCAATCCCTGTGATGGTCCGTGCCATTCAGCCTTTGTGTAGGCAGCAAAAATAGCCGGATCATCAAAGATGCCGGGTGCGTCAATTCTTCCTTTGGATACCGCCTCTACAAACCATTCCTCATAGATCGGTTGGCAAAACGTTTTAGATAACCAAGCGCGGCGCATGCGGTACATCTTCCATGCTTCAAGCAAGGCGCCGCGAGAAGCAGAATACGAGCTTGTGAATTGTTTGGTCAGAATCTCGTATGGAAGCTCGAGGGCTGCGGCCATCTGCTTAAGCATGGCACGGACAAACGCCTCATAGTTGGGATTCGGCCTTGTCGGATCGGCAAATTTAACATCTTCCCCCGGATCCGTCCGCATGATAGCGCCCTGGCCGAGTTTTATCTCGTCACCAGTAGCGCCAGGCGCAATTTCAGTACCGTCCAGATCCTCATCATCCATTCCAACGCCTTCAAATGGGGCTCCCCCCTCATCATCGGCGGGGGTTGTGATAAAGACTGTGTACATGGACGTAATCACAGCGGCAGCAAGCTCGGCATTCGTGTACTGACTGAGCTGCTTCAGGGATTCAATGATTGGAGCGATTACCGGAATGCCTCGTCGTTGTCCGGGCCTTTCTGCCTCAAACAAATGAAGCACGTTCACCCTACCGGTGCGCTTTCCGTATTTTTCAACACGAACCCATTCGTTCGCCCCGCTCAGACTATAACCTCCAGCTCCAGGGTGTCGGTTGCTGAAGTGATAGGCAACTACCATCCCGTCTGCGTCAACCTCGACCCCGGATTGAATACGTTCCCTATCAACGTTGACCTTATCTGGAGGAGTCGCGCATCGATCGGCCTCGATCAGATTCACCTTCAGGTCATACACGGACCAGGGGCGGGGTTTGCTCGGCAACAACGCAAAGACGTCACCGCTCATAAGCGTTGAGATGAAGGCCAGTCCTTGCAGCTCATAGAAGTCGTTAAGGCCGGCAGCGTCGCACTTGGTTGTTTCTGCCCATAGTGCCCATTCCCGCTGAATGGAACTGCGAAGCTTTTCCGCTTGTTCCTTTGTGAGCCCCAGGTAATCAGCATCAAAGGCCGGGTTCAGTCGTAATCCGGTACCTACAATGTTGGTCCGTAAACCTTTGTGAGCTGCGGCGACGATATCTGAACCCATGTGCAGGTCCCGCGCCCTCTCGCGCAGCTTGGGGACGTTCTGATGGATGTCTGTGTCAGCATCACCGACAGGGGTTTGCCAGAACAGCATGGACGACTTGGTTGTACTTGCTCCATGCTTACCGTAACCCCGCCCGTTGCTTCCAGCCCTTCCGATCAAGCTATTGGTAACCTTCCGTACCGCTTGTTGTCTTACAACTTCCGTCCTGGCCTGCTCGCGCTTAGCAGCAATCCCAGGAGCGAATACGTTAAGAGCCTTATCAATGATGTTCATCGGTCAACAGGGTAAAATCCCGACGTTCTGGAACGCCGTTTCCCGCCATTTTCATAGGCGTCGACGATGCGGCCATATTTCCTTTTCATCATTTGAACAGTTTCCATGTCTGCTCGAGTCAAAGACCTGCCCGCAATGCTATAAGCTTTACCTGTTGCTATGGCATCCTCTGCATCATTCCACAACCTATATTTCTCTTTGGCTTCTTCATAGGATATTCTCGGCATTTTCCCTTACTCACCTCCTTTCAGTGGGTCTAAATACTGCTTGAAACGTTCTTTTTCTTCGATCTCCTTGCCCTTTGAATCTGAGTCATTCCACCAGGAGTAACCTTAGGTCCATTGGGTTGTCGTTCAACTGGCAAGGAGAGATTCGGTCTAAGCATTTCGAGGACCGCTCTATTATAAACAGCCAAGTCGAAAGGCTCATTGCGGTCCCTAATCTTGACCCAAGTTTTGTACTTGACGCCTTCTTGGGTAACAATCTTCTGCGTTTCGGAAGTCAAACCAAGGAAATATTCCTCGGTGTAGCCCTTATCCTCACCAGGGAAGTGACAATATAGAGGGCCTGGTTTCTCGACTTTCAGCGAATCGAAGACCTTTACCTTGCCATCATCTACGCCGAGCTTGATCAATACTGCTTTCTCGATCTGCGTTTTGCTGTGGCCAGCGATAAATGGGATATCGTGAGCCGTTTTAGCCGTCTTACCCACACCTTTGATAGCATAGATATTCCGATAATTTCGTGCTTTAGTGAACGCATAGACCTCTTTGGTGTAGTGACCGCCTGAGTCCATGAAAGCCCCGACGATTCGGAATTCCCTGCCGTTTGGCCCTATCCAGGATCGGCAAAGGAATTCGTCGAGCCGTTCCCACACCTCTTCCCTATCTAAATCGCCGTAAATGCGATGGTATTCGATCCTCCATGACTCTTTCCCAGCACCCCACCCGATAACTTCAACTTCAAATCGGTCGTCCTGTGTATCGATCGCTGCAGTGAGAATCTTGACCCCTTCGGGAACCTCGTATTCATAACGCTCCCGGCGCGCTGCTAGCGTCTTTTCATCAACGCCCTTGACCTTTGTCTCCCATGGTTCGCCCAAGACGGTGTTTACGAAAACCTTGAGTTTGTCGACACCTTCACGTTTGGCGACTAAAAAAGCCTTCGAGATTTCCCGCCAATCTGACCACGGGCTCGAAAGCTGATTGATATGGAAACCGCGTCGTGTGGAGTGCTTCTTGCGAGCGACCCAAGCCCCTTCCCCGCGCTTCCAATCCTTTTCTGCACCGAGCATGCCGCAATACGCGCAGCGATGCTCAGCCTTAGTTACTACGATCTCACCGGACTCCGAGACATAGTGATCAAATACGATCCCGCCATCCTTCCCATTCTTGAATTGGAGTGGTTGAAGCTCACCGCAATGCGGGCAGGGCAGGCACCACTGTTCCATCGTGCTATCCTCGTAAAGCTGGTTGATACGTGACGTCTCTTTGTCTACCGGTGTCGAAACGAATAAATGTCGGCGCTTGTGATTGAACGTCTTCGTCCTGGCCGTAGCCAGCGCTATCGGATCACCCTCATTCCCGGAGGAAACCGGGAAACGATCAACCTCGTCACAAAGAAGAATCTGGATGGGGCGAGAAGACAGGTTGTCCGGTGCATTGGCGCCGACAATCGTCACGTACCCGCCCGGGAAGGACTTCTCGCTGATTGTATTACTGCTGTCTCGCGACTTGGATACTCCGACCTTAGCCATTAGTGCAGGACTGTTTTTAATCATGGGGGTCAGCCGTTTTTTTGAATAGGCCTCGACCAGATCATCCTTTGGCAGCACGTGCATTATCGGACAGGGCTCTTGATCGATGTATGAGCCGGTCACATTCAGCAGGAATTCGGTTTTACCCACCTGGGCCGACGCCATAATGACGATTTCCTCCCAGTTTTCGATGGAATCCATGATCTCTCGCTGGTATTCCGCTCGTGCTGTCCTCCATGGACCTGGCTCCGAGCTGCTGTCCGTCGTCAAAACTCGGTTCTCATCGGCCCACTGCGAGACGGTTAGACGTCGTCTCGGCTCCCATTGCCGGCATGCGCGGGCAAATAAGTCACGGGTTTTTTGAGCAACGCAGACCGGACACGGGTCAATCACTGCTGTTTTCATGGCTTAGATCGCCCCCAATCTTGTCTGGGGTGTACCTCGCAAGTGTAGCCAGCGCCGTTTCGATCTCCCTTCGAACCGTGGATTCCACAAATTCGGCCGATTCGTTCTCACATTCTGTAGCGATCCGACTTGGAACGGCGAGCAGCCGGGATTTTGTCGTCAGGATCAAGTCCGACAGCAGCAGCTCGACGTCCGCCGCCGCATGCAGGTTCCCCTTTAACTGCTCCAGCTCAAGCGCGGCCCTCTCTGCCTTGGTTTTTTCATGCTCGGTCTTATAATCGATCAGCCGCGGCTTCGAATCTTCTTCTTTCCCACCAGAAACATGCTCGCAGTAGGCCTGGACTGATTCGCCGAGTTTGTATTTCCCTCGACTGATCTGCCGCAACACACCATCCCGGGTCAATTGACGAATCCATTGGGGAGTTCTCCCTACGATCGCAGCCAATTCCGAGGTGATGACCTCTCTATCCTGCAGAGGTTCTGCTTTCGCTTTAGACTTCGCCAATTTCCCCACCTCACTTTCGTATTTTCGATAAAATCAACTGTTTCGAAATTTTCATGCATTATTCGAAGCAAAAATCAAAAACGCCTCTGGTCGGCTACCTGCCAAGCGAAAGCGAAAGTAAAATTTTGAAAATAAAACTGAACGAAATTCGGGGTCGTCCGCACCCGCACTCATTCCGAGACCCCAGAAGGACCCGTGACCGAAAATTTCGGCCCTCTCAGCCTTTCAGGTCCCCTCCGCCACTATCTAGAAGTCCGACAAACAAAACGCCTGTATGCCCCCTTGGAATCGCTCTAGTGACGTGTCTATATTTATCTTGTTGAAGATCGAGGCACATGGTAAAATCTAGGGCATCGGCTAGATATGTTAAAGGTACAACTTGGTTTACATGTGCAAGACTTTATGAATCGGGTGATACCACAATTCTTCTCCTTTTTCGCAGTGTGGGGGAAACAAATTTTAGCTTGGGTGGGATAAGTGCGCTAAGCGAAAAGGAGACCCGCATTATGAATATCAAGCCCTTATACTTTCTAGCCGTAGTCCTTATGCTGTGTGTATGTTTCTTTGGCAGTTTCATTTATGCCATACATAAGAACTTACATCCGAATTTCAATGGATCCTTTGGATCTCTTAAAATTCAAATGACAACTGTACCTCAGACTCAGCCACAGCCTGGCAAGGAGAGCCTCCCATGATGATTGGGGGGTTTTTCCCGTTAGAGAACAACATCGAACCTCCTCGGAGCAGCATGCAGGAATGCAATGATATTCCCGTTGTTGCTCTTCGGCAGCTTCTCGAAATGATCTTTGACCTCAGCTTCCCATTCTTCAATCGTTATTCCGTATGATTGGATCTCCTCGATCTGGTCATGGATCATTCGATGCTGCTCTTCAGTTACCCTCATATGATGTTTGTTCTTCTTTATCCTGAAGTATTTCAGATAGGTTTCAACGAATGAATTTCCATTGCTATTAAAAGCGATGTATTTATTTAATCTTTTATCATTCGTTAGTATATTATCATTCGTTAATAGCGTTGGATTTTCCACATCTGGAAAACCCGATTCTGGACGTAATGACGGGCTTTCGTAAATATCGAGTTCCCAGGATAAGATTTTCCCTCGCTGATCCTTGACCGCATATCTCCGGACATACCCGAGCTTTTCGAGCTCTTTGAGGCCGGCCCGGATGGAGTCCTTGCCGTCGGTCGTGTGCTTGGTCATCTCGTCCAGATAGAACTTGAACCCATCCGGCTTGGAGAGCATGTAGGAGAGCAGGCCGCGGGCCTTGAAGCTTAAGCGGGCATCCTGCAGCATGCTGTTGTCGATCCGGGTGAATGGCGGGGCCCTCTTGCCTGATTTATTAATGCGATGGGTTGCCATCTAGGTGATCATAATTTCGTCGTTGATAAAGCACCATCGTCCCCAACCTTCACACGCCATCTTGACCCATCCGGAGATTTCAGAATAACTCCCTTTGCCGAATTATCGAGTTCGACGTCACCCTTGAAAAGAGAGGTATCTGCAAAAACCTCGAACGACTTAATGTTTGCAGTGGAGAGATACCTGGCAATCCGAACGATAGCTTCAACATCGGCCGAAGACTTTCCGGCTTGGAGATATACAACACCGGCGTTAGCGACAAGACGACCTTTAGCCCCGGTTTCACTTCCCACCAATACATGATCGTTTTCATTCGGAAGTTGGATTCCTTTGCCCAGCTCGTATACCAGGTACTCTTTTCCGTTTAAGGTCAGCACAAAGGCCTTCTGGGCACCTTTCAGGGCTTCAATTTCAAGCACTGGACCTTCCTGATCGGATCGCCCTTCTATCCTAAGTGCAGGCTCGCTTTTTTTTCTTGGACGCATAACAGAAGAGCTTCCTAGTGGGAGCTCCGTATACCCGATCTTCCAGCTGTTGTTATCGTCCGTAGCCCCGTACCAAATCTTATATCGATAACCACTTCCTTCTCTCACCAGCCAGCCGCTGGATCGGTAAATTTTCGATGAATCGAATTTACCACTACCCACTCCGGATTTTCTAAGGATCGGGTTCATTTTGTTATACGACCATTGGAGTCCGTCCGCACTGGTAGCCAGGTACAAGTCACTGTTATCCGACATAATCAACATATAGTAAATTCCGTCGTACTTATTGACGTCCAGATGCCATACTCCAACATCATTATTCCGTAAGAACTTTCCGGACATGTTCGTGTCAACGGGCTCACTCCATGGGCCATATGGAGACTGTGAGGAACGATACTTAACTGTTACCGCCTGATCTTGGACCGGCTTTTTGATATCCGCAGCGCCTGCATACCACATATGCCAGGTCTCCCCATCATAGACAAGAGAGGGGGACAGCATCCACTTGGCATCCACCAGTGTTTCGCGTTTCGGTGTCCAGTTTACGCCATCGTCCGAAGTGGACACTAGAATATTCTCCACGGTCCAGGACGCTTCAACGTATCTCCAGAACAGGTACAAACGGTCTTCGCCTGGATGGTATACCAAATCAACGTCAGAATAGAATCCTCGAGCCGGCTGCGGGAATATTGGATTCACGATACCTTCTGGCTCTACCCATGTAATTCCGTCCTGAGATACCACGATATGAGGGTTTTCTTCGTCTCCTGAACCGAAAGGGAACGGTGTATGAGCCATCCAGTAACGCCAACCCCGCCAAGGTTCTTGGAAGAAAACCACACTCGGATGAGTAGGTTGTTGACCACCCTCCGCCGATGTCGGAACAGCTAAAGGTGCTGCAGCATTTACAGCTTTGTACGGTATGTTAACGTCCACAATTGTATTTATAAAAGGCACCGCCGCCTCAGCTTTCGCAACTTTCTTCGAAACGGACGCTGCTACTGATAATGCAACTCTCCCGTGATCCAAATCAACCTACCGCCTTCCCTTTAATCGTTACATTCCCGCCGGATACCGCCCCGATCCGAGCCCGGAAGGAATACCCTGCCGGCACAACGACTTGCCAGCTCTCCGGCGCAGTGTCGCTGCCACTCGAGGTCTGCTGTCCGAACTTGGTCGGATCGGTTACGCTGAAGGACGTTACAGGCATATATTGACCGCTCGGCCCGGCCAGCTCGAACATGACCGTCCGACTGGTGCTGGTGCCAGTGATTTCAAAGGTGAGCGTGTAGTTGCCGTCATTCGGTGAGAACGGCGTTCCGTTGCCGGCAGCTGAGGCGGCATTCTGGAGTGTGACATCCAGGGCGCTCACCTTGATCTTTACTTTCTGGGCACCGTCCTCCGGATCGTAGCTGTCTGCAGGGTTAACAATTCGGCCGTCACTGTTTATGTGTTTCGTTGGCACTGGCGTATCAAAATATGAGCTGCTCAAAACATTCTTCACTCCTTTTTCATTAGTCTCGACCTCTCCGGTCATTAATTCATTAATCGCTATGTTTTCTTGAGTCCCTTGGATCTGGGATCGTTTTCTGATATAGGGCAGAAGGTGAACGGGGATGAGAAGCCTCTGCACCGGACCAACCTCCTGCAGCAGCCTGTACACATTCTCTGGAATGCCATTGTGAAACACCTGATGCTGAATGAGTCCTTTGTAAGTCGGACCGATGTATATGGATTGATTTCTGATCACTCGATTCACCTCCTTCCTGCGTTTTTTATGTAAAAGAAAAAGCACCCTGGGTGGGTGCTTAGAGCTTGATCCATTCTCTGATTTCCTTTGCTACTGAGTATGCTTTATTCCATGTAGAGTTTTCTTTGATGTATGCTATTCCTTCAGGGGTAAGTGATGCTGTTGTATAAACATAAGCGCGATCATCAGCGAACAGAACGTTCTTTGCCAAGTTATTGCTTACAACATACCTAAATGCATCTGAGAACTCTTCTACGGAAACACCAAACGTTTCTTCATCGTACGCTTGGTTCCCCTTCTCAATCTCCTTCAAAATTGCAAACGCTAATTTTTCAATTTTCATCGATATTTCACCTCCCTCGACATTAGACTTCGACAACTGGGAAGGAAATACCTACCATTGCATCGAAAGTTGTAGTTCGAATGGAGGTGAAGACATGCCAGATAAAAAACCACCCGTCCACACCGTGCCTAATCCAGATGGTGGATGGAACAATAAGCAAGGTGGAAAAATAGTCAGTCGAGCTGACACAAAGGCGGAAGCCCAAAGAAAAGGAAGAGAAAAAGCTAAGAAAGATGGTACCGAGCATAGAATCCATAACAAAGACGGAAAGATAGCCAACTCTAATAGCTACGGGAATGACCCGAATCCACCAAAAGATAAGAAATAAACCTCATGGCACCCTAAAGGGTGCTCTTTTTATATTACAAACTCAACGAACGCCGGCGACCGCAGCAGCATAACAACACCTCTCAATCGATTATACCGTTTGGTATGTTTCATGAGAGGCGGTAAGTCTTGTAAATTCAATTTTTAGTTACCTTCTGAGTCGAAGCGATCTCCGCAGTATGGGCAAATACGAACATAATCGATCACATTAATCGAAATGAATTCGCCCGTTCGTAAGTCATATTCATATTTCCGTAATACGAATTCTCTGATGTCTTTATCAAAGTCGATATCAACACGCAAATCGATTTGAAACTCCCTATGCCTGGCTATTACATCCTGCATTGGTTGGCAATTATGGGTCACACTCCACCACCTCCAACAACAATTTTTCGACCGTAATCAGGTGGTTTCCTGCATAAGCGGTAAATTCAGTTCCTTGCTATTGCAGCGTTGGCCCAAAATACCGATTGCTCAAGGCTAGTCATTGCGAGCGACTTCTCCCGGCTATTCGGAGCCAGTTTATCGATCAGGTACGCCAGCTCCTTTGCCTTCTCGCGGATCTCCTGGTAAATCTCAGGTTGTCCCGGCTTCGGTGCGTGATAGCTGAAATTGTTCTCGATTTGTTCATTCATTTCTTTTCATTCCCCTTTCGAATATATGTTTTCATAATAATAACTTTTTAGAATTACAACGTGAGAATCATACTAATTTAAGTACGAGTGATATAATCGTGATTAATAAATACTTGGATTGATAGGAGATGTTATGCCATGACCATTAAAGCAACGATTGACCAAGATAATGTAAAGTACGCCATATCCGATAACGGGTATATTCTGGCCCTAGATAACAATGAGAACGAGCTCTTTAAGTATCCTATCAAGAGCGTTACTGAAATTGACATAGGTTACAATTTAGATAACGGAAGCTGTTATTCCGCCAAGCTTGTATTTCCTGATCATGAGATACAATTCAAAAAATCGCCCGAGCTAACACCGTTCGTTAATGCTTTTGAGGACGAGTTAGATAAAGTAAGAGCACGATAACAAGGAGCCCTATGGGTTCCTTTTTTATATGGGATACCGAGACCGTGCCGTGTAGGTATCTCGGTATCCCTCACCCGTATTAGGAAAGCGGAAGGGATGTTTGCACCACTCCCATATAAAAAAGGCCGGCAGCGGCCGACCCGATCACCAGGGCGTTCACGCCCCTGTGGTGTCCTCTTCTCGATTTCCTATGATACCAATATATCACGTTAAAAACCTAGTGGCTTCGCCGCGACTTCGTATTTTTTACTAACTTTTTACTTTTCTTTTACTGCCATCTTTCGGTGATTCATTTTGCGCAACGCTTTTGGTTTGGTTATAATCAAATTTGAACTGATAAAACCAAAAGAAATGGGGCACTCGTTATATGGCTTTACGAGCAAAGGATTTATTGGATCTCGGAATAGAGAACATAATTAATTATCTCCGTAGATCACGAGCGGATGAAGAAATGGAACGGCGTACCGGAGAGGATGTACTTCAAGCGCAAAAGGAACTAATGGATCGTGTTCTCGAGCCGCTGGGCATTCCTTATGATCAACGGCCTGAAGTCGGATCTGGGGATAAGATTTCCACACGCCCTGTCTTCCAAGGGGTTATTAGGGATCTGCAGGCCGGAAAATACCAAGCAGTTGCAGTTAAAGAGATTTCCCGTTTAGGGCGGGGATCGTATACAGACATGGGCGTCATATATGACCTTATAACCGAAAAGAGAATCTTCATCATTACTCCATATAAGATTTTCGACCCCAATAACCCAGCTGACCTGAGACAAATCCGATTCGAATTATTCATGTCCCGGGAAGAATTCGAGACAACTCGTGAACGTTTAATGGGAGGTCGGGTTAACCGGGCGATGGAAGGTAAATGGGTTGCCGGGGAAGCTCCGTTTGGTTATGACTACAATCCTGACACAAAGAAGCTAGAGATCAACGAGGGTCAAGCAGAACAAATTCGGGCAATTTTCGATTTTTACGTTAATGGGGTTCCTGATGGGGAGAACGGAAAGAGAAGAGATGTCAGCTTCCGAGCCCTTGCGACCTATTTATCTCGTCATACAGTTATCCGGACACCAAAAGGAAAAAAGAACTGGCATCCAAACTATTTAAGAGGAATCCTTCAAAATGAGAGATTCATCGGCATACTGAAGTTCCGTACCACTAAACGGGTTAACGGAAAGGTTGAGGAACGACCAGAAGACGAGCACATTATTGTACATGATGCTATGCCGCGAATCATCGATCAGGAGACATGGGAGAAAGCACAGGCCAAAATTAACGACAGTGCTCATAAGCCGCGGACAAGAATGGATTTTACTCCGTGTGAATTAGCTGGCTTATGCGTTTGCTATAAGTGCGGCGGGAGAATGATCCGACAGTACAGCGTTCAGAATTACAAAAAACAGTCAGGGGAAGTCACGCAGTACCACAAGGAGTTCTTATGGTGCTCACGTCCTGGATGCACTTTTGTGAAATATCGCTCGGTTGAAGAGGATTTGTTGAATGTAATTCGTTATTTCAGCGATCTTTCAGCAGAAAAGATGCATAATGAACTACTGGCCGTGTTGGAGAAAGATGATTCACAATCGCTTCCAATCAATGATATCGAAGGATATGTTGAATCACGCATGAAGGAACTCAAAGCTCGTATGAACTTTATTTACGAAAAATACGAATCTGGCCGATATTCAGACGAAATGTTTGACGAGCGGAAAGCTGAAATTGACAAGGGGTATAAGGAACTAGCCGAGCTAGTTGAGCAGCATAAAAAGCAAAGCAGCCAAGCCACTGGATCTGCTATCGATGTTGACGTTGTAAAACAAAACTTAAACACCGTATTGGAAGCATACAAGAATGCGGAGGATAAGTCGGATCGGAATCAAATACTTCGTGCAGTATTTGATCGTGTAGTCGTAGAATTGGTGGAGAGTGGTCGTGGAAGGATTCCAGCGAAATACAATCTGTATCCTGTCTTCAAACGGGGATTGACTAATCATGGTTTTTTGGTACAATGATGTCACTAACTAT
>NZ_JBBOCF010000001.1:6187500-6532642 GCF_038002285.1 Paenibacillus sp. FSL R5-0810 | reverse complement strand
TAATCGATTCGTCCTCTCCGCTGCTTCGAAGCTTTGGGCGGTCCGCGTTCCCTTCGGCTCACTTGGGGTGGGTATGGGGGTGGCTGCCTGGCTCGCTTGGGCAGCCCCCTGAGGACTTTTGGGTGTGACGGCGATGGGGCCGACTTCCTGGCTCCGCTTAAGAAGTCACCCGGGGGACTTCGGGGGTTGCGGCGATGGGGCCAACTGTCTGGCTGCACTTCGGCAGCCACCACGATGAACCCGGGTGTCGCCGCAATGAGGCACCTTCCTACCTTCGCTTCAGTAGTCACCCGGGGGACTTCATGCCGATTCGAGGTGATATGGCTGCTGGCCGTGCTTTGGCAGCCATAACCCGGTCCAGAAGTGAGCATGGAAAAACAAGCGAGCTGGAGAAGCCGCCAGCTCGCTTGTCCGCCCGTTATAGCGTCTCCAACTCGCTTAGATCGGGCACTTTAATGCGATGTTTTTTCCGGAAATCCTTATAAAGCTCCGCCTGAAGCGCCTCATAGCTTTCCGTCCCTTTCAGGTCTTCATCCGCAAGGATATGTTCCATAAGCTTATTCATGTAAATCGCCGCCTCGTACGCGCTGAATAACTCCTCGCTATTCCAAAACTCCTCCTCGCTCAGTCCCGTGATTCGGATCCGCTGCTCCATAATGTATAAGGTCAGCTGCTCCGCGGATGTTTTCGGGCCGGTGTCCTTCATCGCACGCCTCTGCATGTCGATCATACCCTTGACTTCCTCCGGCGTTACGGTGATTCCAATTTGTTTTGCATGGTGCACGGTCAGCGCCTCGGTAATCATATGCCGCAGCACCTCCTCGCCCGAAGGTTTCTCGGTCAACTGATTTAGGGCATAGATCAACTCTTTAGTTTTCAGGGTGAAGACATATTCCGCAAGCGAAATACGCACTTCCTCCGTCTCCATCATCCAAGGAGGCAGCCCTTCATTCCGGATCTTATTCTGGATCGTTTGGATCGAATCAAAAGTATCCTGGACCAACCGCCTGGTGCCTTCTGTATATGCTGCATTTTGAATTGCGGGTATCTCATCCGACAACTCCGGCAATGCTCTATGGGCGTTCTCGTCCGTTTGGGCTGCAGGGGAATTGTCACAAGCGCTAATCGCAAGTAATACCGCCACCAATCCAAATAACGAGAGCTTTCGCAAGCGGATTGCGTTTCGGCAACGAGAACTCATGCTCGTCCCTCCTTATAAAAATCCTCCGTTTCCTTTATTAACGTTACCCGCACCGCTTTGGTTACATTTCTCTGTTCATGCGCTACAATAGAAATGTAATCGTTTTTATTACCAATACCCACCAAGGAGATGATCCCCTCATGCAGTACACCTCTCTAGGTAAATCCGGCATGAAAGTCAGCCGTCTGTGTCTCGGTACGATGAATTTCGGACCTGCCACGGATGAGAAGGAAGCTTTTCGCATCATGGATGCGGCGGTGGATGCCGGCGTGAATTTTTTCGACACCGCTAATGTTTACGGCTGGGGCGAGAACGCCGGGCTGACCGAAACGATAATCGGGCGGTGGTTCAAGCAGGGCGGCGGCCGTCGGGAAAAGGTCATTTTGGCCACGAAATTTTACGGGTCGATGAGCGATCCGCTCGACGGTCCCAATGATGCAGCCGGCTTGTCCGCCTACAAGCTCCGGCGCCATCTTGAAGGGTCGCTGAAGCGGCTGCAGACCGATCATATCGAGCTGTATCAAATGCATCACGTGGATTCATCCGTAACATGGGACGAGCTCTGGGGAGCATTTGAGGTCGCGGTGCATCAGGGAAAAATCGGCTATGTCGGCTCCAGCAATTTCGCCGGTTGGCACATCGCCGTTGCTCAAGCCGCTGCCAAAAACCGGAACTTCCTTGGTCTGGTATCCGAGCAGCATAAGTACAGCCTGACCGCCGGCTCCCTGAGCTTGAAGTGCTGCCAGCAGCGCAGAGCCTCGGTCTCGGCGTAATTCCTTGGAGTCCGCTCGACGGCGGATTGCTGGGGCGCAACGCGCTGAAGAAGATTGAGGGTTCGAGAAGCGGCGGCAATGCGGAGCGGATCGAGAAGCACCGTGCCCAGCTGGAGCAATTCGCCGCACTTTGCCAGGAGCTCGGAGAGCCGCAGGACAACGTCGCACTGGCCTGGCTTCTTAAAAATCCGGCGATCACTGGACCGATCATCGGTCCGCGTACTTTGGAACAATTCGAAAGCTCCTTGAGATGCCTCGAGGTGGAGCTCGACGAATCGGCTATGAAGCGGCTGGATGAAATTTTCCCTGGTCCGGGTGGCCCTGCGCCGCAAGCTTACGCCTGGTAAGACGCAAATCCTGAAACACCCTGTAAAAATAACGCCACTTTGGACAAGTTGTTCACAATATGAGCCCCTCACAGCGTTTAAACGATTTCAGTCGGAGCGAAAGTACCGGAGCACATCTGCTTACGCGCTAGCTTTCTCCGGTGGGGCCATAACCGTCCTCGGCCAATACAAATAAAAGGAGGAGCCGCCTTAATAGCGGTTCCTCCTTTTAAATCTGTTATTTCCAGGCTGTTCACCCGTCCCATAGAAAAGGCTGGAAGCCATAAATCTTCTAATGACATTGAATCTTCTTATTTCTTGATCCAATGCATCATTTCACGAAGCTGAGCGCCAACGACTTCAAGCTGGTGCTCGGACTCGTTGCGGCGAGTAGCCGTCAGGAATGCACGGCCGGATTGGTTCTCGAGAATAAAGTCGCGAGCGAATTTACCCTGTTGAATATCGGACAATACTTCCTTCATCGCTTTCTTCGTTTCGTCGGTAACGATGCGTGGGCCTGTTACGTAGTCGCCGTATTCCGCAGTGTTACTGATGGAGTCGCGCATGTTCGCAAGTCCGCCTTCATAGATCATGTCAACGATCAGCTTCAGTTCATGCAGACACTCGAAGTAAGCCATTTCCGGAGCATAACCGGCTTCTGTCAGCGTTTCGAAACCGGCTTTGATCAGCGCGGATACGCCGCCGCACAGTACAGCCTGCTCACCGAACAGATCGGTTTCGGTTTCTTCGCGGAAGGATGTTTCGATAACGCCTGCACGGGTACAGCCGATACCTTTAGCATAAGCAAGGCCGATTGCCTTAGCTTGTCCGGTCGCGTCCTTCTCGATCGCGATCAATCCAGGTACGCCGAAGCCCTCAACATACGTGCGGCGAACCATGTGGCCCGGGGATTTCGGAGCTACGAGCAGGACGTCGTTGTCTTTAGGAGCCACGATTTGGCCGAAATGAACGTTGAAGCCATGGGAGAACATCAGAGCTGCACCCTTTTTCAGGTTCGGCTCGATGTCATTCTTGTACACCGACGCTTGCGTCTCGTCCGGCATGAGGATTTGAACGACATCCGCACGGCTTACAGCCTCCGCTACAGAAAGCACCTCGAACCCGTCGTTTTTCGCCTTGTCGAAGGATTTTCCTTCACGAAGACCGATCACCACTTGGAGACCGCTGTCACGCAGGTTCTGCGCTTGGGCATGCCCTTGGCTGCCGTAGCCGATTACCGCGATCGTTTTGTCCTTAAGTACGCTAAGCTCTGCATCTTGTTCATAATAAGTAGTAACTGCCATTTGGATAAGTCCTCCTTTAATTTTAAAGACCCTTCATGATGAGCGGGTATTTCAATCGACCCGGCTTAGTGGCCCGGTCTGCTGAAACACCCGCTCATGCCATGCAGGTGTCTGCTGATATTGATGGTTTGAAGCTCAGAAGCGAAAAGCATCAAAAAGCGAACGGATGATTACGCATTACCGCGAATCATCGCGGTAACCCCGGTCCGGGACAGCTCCTGGATCCCGTAAGGCTTCAGCAGCTCGATCATCGCATCGATCTTCACGGTATCGCCAACAACCTGAACCATCAGATTGGTGGTACCGATGTCAACGACCGAAGCCCGGAAGGTCTCGACAACGCCCATGATTTCAGGTCTGGCGGAAGGCTCCGCCTTGACCTTGATCAGGGCAAGCTCCCTTGCAACCATCGGCTTGGAGCTCAGGTTGATGACTTTGATGACATCGATCAGCTTGTATAGCTGCTTCTCGATCTGCTCCAGCGTCGTGTCATCTCCTGTCGTTACGATAACCATCCGCG
Organism: Paenibacillus sp. FSL R5-0810; assembly: GCF_038002285.1. Lineage (NCBI taxonomy): Bacteria > Bacillati > Bacillota > Bacilli > Caryophanales > Paenibacillaceae > Paenibacillus > Paenibacillus sp. FSL R5-0810. The sequence continues at coordinate 6,528,518 of NZ_JBBOCF010000001.1, read as the reverse complement.
ACAGCCCCTGCTCCTCCGATTGCCCCACGGTAATGCTCTCGATGTTGAAGCCTCTGCGGCCAAACAGTCCCGAAACCCGCTGCAGGACACCCGGCTGGTCGTTTACTAGTACGGCAATGGTATGTTTTGTACTCATCTTACGCATCCCCCATCAGCATTTGATCGATCGTCGACCCTTGCGGTACCATCGGATACACGTTCTCGCCTTTCTCGACCACGAACTCGACGAGCACCGGTCCCGGCGTTTCCATCGCTTCGGCCCAAGCGCGGTGCGCTTCGTCTTTCGTCGTGGCGCGAAGACCTTTCACACCGTAAGCTTCAGCAAGCTTGACGAAATCCGGGCTGCCCGCCAGATCGATGTGGCTGTAACGGTTGTCGTAGATCAGCTCCTGCCATTGGCGAACCATGCCAAGCACCTGGTTGTTGATGACCACGATTTTGACCGGAATGTTGTTGATGGCGCAGATCGCAAGCTCCTGGGAGCACATCTGCATGCCGCCGTCCCCGTTGATCGAGATGACGAGCCGGTCGGGATGGGCCATTTGGGCGCCGATGGCGGAAGGGAATCCGAAGCCCATCGTGCCGAGGCCGCCGGAGGTGATCCATGAACGCGGCTGGTTGAATTTGTAATACTGGGCCGCCCACATCTGGTGCTGTCCGACGTCCGTCGTTACGATCGCTTCGCCCTTGGTCGTCTCGTTCAGCATTTCGATAACCCACTGCGGCTTGAGTACGGTATCCGAATCCACGTAGCGGTACGGATATTCCGCCTTCCACTTGCCGATCTGGTCTCTCCAAGCATCCGCCTTGCCTGCGTATCCGACGAGCGGATTCAGCATTTCAAGCACGGTTTTGACATCCCCGACAATCGGGATATCGGTTGGCACGTTCTTGCCGATCTCCGCCGGATCGATGTCAATATGAGCAATTTTGGCATTCGGTGCAAATCCGTTCAGTTTGCCGGTAACGCGATCATCGAATCTCGCTCCGATACTGATCAGCAGGTCGGATTGTTGAATGGCCTGGTTCGACGTGTACGTGCCATGCATGCCCGGCATGCCCGTCCAGAGCTCGTGTCCCGTCGGGAATCCGCCCAGCCCGAGCAGCGTCGTCGTGATCGGAATGCCCGTCTTGTTGACGAATTCCAGCAGCCCTTCGTGTGCGCCGGAGTATATGACGCCGCCGCCGGCAAGAATCATTGGACGCTCGGCATCCTCGATCGCGCGGGCCAGCTTGTCGAGCTGCAGACGATTCGGTACCGTTCGCGGGTTATAGCCCCGCAGGTGGACGGTATCTTCCGGCTTGAACAGCGTCGTTGCCGCCGATACGTCCTTCGGAATATCGATCAGCACCGGCCCTTTACGTCCCGTGGACGCGATGTGGAAGGCCTCGTGGATGATCCGCGGCAGATCTTCGACATTCCGCACCAGATAGCTGTGTTTGGTGATCGGCATCGTGATGCCTGTAATATCCGCTTCCTGGAAGGCATCCGTTCCGATCAGCGTCGTTGCTACGTTACCGGTAATGACAACGAGCGGAACAGAATCCATATAGGCTGTTGCAATCCCGGTTACGAGGTTCGTTGCCCCCGGTCCCGAGGTCGCGATACATACACCTACTTTACCGCTTGCCCGGGCATATCCGTCGGCTGCATGGATGGCGCCTTGCTCGTGACGAGTCAAGACATGGTTGAAATCCTCAAAACCATACATTGCATCGTAGATGTACAGGACGGCTCCGCCCGGATATCCGAAAACGCACTCGACACCTTCGAGCAGAAGACTCCGAAGCAAGATTTCCGATCCGGTAATCACTTCAGGCTTCATCCATTTCTCACGTAATTGTTCTGTAGACCGCACTTCTGGAGTTTGCGCGCTCATCAGTCATCCTCCTCTCAAATATTGGCATGCTCTAATTTCCACCATGATCCAAGCAACAAAAAAACCTTCCGTCTCCACACCCGGATTATCTCCGTGTGAGGGACGAAAGGTTCTGGCTTCCGTGGTACCACCCATGTTTGCTCTACACCTCGCAGTGTAAAGCCTCAGCAGGTATGAAGGCTCTCGCATAACACCAGCTCTTCAATATCTGCAGTCCGTAACGTGGACTTACACGATTTTCCCTAATAAATGCTGTTACGACTTAATGCGGTAAAGTCATAGCCTAGCATCTTTCAGGAAAACAGCTCCGAGGTGAGCTCGTATAAAAGGGATTTTGGTGGTGGTTTCAGCAGATCCATCCACTCTCTGAGCAAAAGAGCCCTTTAAACTTCGTCCTCATCATTGCCGATTGGATATATTCGTTAAAATGTTTAGAAACATTATATGATCGTTCCAATCCAGAAGTCAACACATTTATTTTACTTCGCATGAGAGGTTTTCATTCACTACGCAATTCGAAGCTTCCGGCCATTGCCGCAAAACACGCTCCCAGAGCCTGGTACATATGATAAATTGAGCAGCAAACCTCGGCGAGAGAAGGGAGAGAAATAACGATGATCCGCTACTGGAAACCCGGGCAGGATGACGTCATGATTCTGCAGCTGATCGAATCCGAGCTCGTCCCTCTTTCCCATATGAGCCCGAAGGAGATCCATGCGATTCGCAAAGATATCCCTGTCCGATTACGGCGCGGCGTAACCCTGGTTGCAGCCGGACAGGAGGATCGAGTCCTCGCCTTCATCCACTTCCTGGTGCATGGCGAGCTGCTGTATATCGATATGCTGGCCGTCGCACCCGCCGTACAGCGAAAGCAATGGGGCATCCGCCTGATGGAGCATGCCGAACGTTTCGCTGTATCCCGCGGTTGCAAGCGAGCGAAGGTGATGGTAGACGTCGGGAACCGGGGCGGGCTCGCCTTTTACAGAAAGCTCGGTTATACGGTAACCCGAATCATCTCAACCAGCCAATGCTACGAAATGGAAAAAGTGTGGTATCCCTAGTCTTTACCAGAAGAATCCGCCGAACGGTCCGCCAAACCCGCCGTAACCAGGGCCGTAGAATCCGCCATATCCGGGATATCCCCCATATCCGGGATACCCGCCGTAAGCGTAAGGCGCGGTGCCGATCGCAAGCAAGTCGAACAGCACGAGAGGAACGATGGCTTTGGTCTTTACCTGCTTGCCGCCCGGTTCAACGAACAAACGGCTCCCGGATACCTTAACCAATTTGCCTGTCACCATAGTTCCGTCTTTCTTATACGCAACAATCCGCTTGCCCACATACGACTTCAGTTTCGCCTTGTTGACAGGCTTTTCCATGAAAATCCCTCCTTGAGGTAATATACATTTCAATCTATTCCGGAAGGGGGAGGCTTGCCTGTTTCATGGCCCTATACAGCAAATATAGACGGCGATTTCATGTATAAAGATACCGAATTAACCAGCATTGCCGAATCCTTAAGATATCCTGATATACGCAAAGAAACCGCCGAATAATTCGGCGGTTTCTTCATACATGTAGTATTAAGCGTTCACTTTTTCTTTAGCAACGGTTGCCAAAGAGTTGAATGCGTTCAGATCGTTCACAGCCAGATCAGCCAGCATTTTGCGGTTGATATCCACGCCAGCAAGCTTCAGGCCATGCATCATTTTGCTGTAAGACAGACCGTTTTGGCGAGCAGCCGCGTTAATACGAACGATCCACAATTTACGGAAATTGCGCTTCGTTTGACGGCGATCCCGGTATGCATAAACGAGGGATTTCATAACCTGCTCGTTTGCAGTTTTAAAAATACGGTGTTTGGAACCAAAATAACCTTTAGCAAGCTTCAATACTTTTTTATGTCGACGACGAACGACAAATCCGCCTTTAACTCGTGCCATATCAAAAGACCTCCCAATAAATGTTGTTTACTATTTCAAGTTAGCCAGACCTTGCTTCAAACGTTTAACATCTCCAGGCGCCATTACTGGGCTGTTGGACAATACGCGCTTCGCACGCTTGGATTTGTGGGACAGCAAGTGGTTTTTGTAAGCTTTGTAACGTTTAACTTTACCCGTACCAGTAATCTTGAAGCGGCCTTTCAGGCTGCTGTGTGTTTTCATTTTAGGCATTGTTGTACTTCCTCCTCTAATTTCTCTTAGGCTTTAGGAGCCAAAATCATAATCATGCTGCGGCCTTCCAGCTTCGGCTGACGTTCGACGACGCAGAGATCCGCCACTTCCGTCTTCACGCGCTCCAGAATCTTCTGGCCGATGTTCGCATGGGTGATTTCACGACCGCGGAAACGCACGGAGCATTTCACTTTATCGCCGTCCTTCAAAAACTTAACGACATTGCGGAGCTTTGTCTGGAAATCATGCTCCTCAATGTTGGCCCGGAACCATACTTCCTTGATATCCACGATCTTCTGGTTCTTGCGCGCTTCCTTCTCTTTCTTCTGCTGCTCATAGCGGAATTTACCGTAGTCCATGATGCGGCATACCGGCGGTTTCGCCTGAGGGGCCACGTTCACCAGATCCAGATTGAGATCAATTGCCATCTGCAGTGCTTCACGAATCGGCTTGATCCCGATCTGTTCACCCTCCGGGCCGACCAAACGTACTTCCTTGGCCCGAATCTCGTCATTGATCATATGTTCCTTACTGATAGTCCTCCACCTCCAGATAACTTGTGATTCCTGCTTGCAAAAAAATAAAGGGATGACGGTTCAACCACCGACATCCCTATTTGATAACTCATTCAAAAATGAAACTTAATCCATTCATTGATTTCGTGATCAAACCAGCCAACCTATGTCGGTCAGGTGAGAAGCGGTGCTTCTACTTGCAATCAGAATATTCTGTTACAAAGACTAGAACAGTATAACAAGTACACTGGACTATGTCAACACTGCTCGCAAAATTTAATTAACCTTGCTTGCTCTGTACTTCCTCAAGCCGAACGACACGTGTATGCTCGGTATGGCTCCATGTTTTGTTGTTCTGCGTGAAGAAGGCATAGACGGTAATCGGATACCAAGACAGCAGATAGATCGGGAACAGGACGAGGTACAGGTATACCTTCTTGAACTTCACCTTCTCCAGGATCATTGCGATCATGAAGGTGAACACGTTCGCCGCAATCGCCGTAAAGCTCAGCCAGATCGGCAAATGCCCGTACAGGTTCGCGATATTCGGACCGTCAAAGAACGAATTATCGACCCAAATGATGGCGGTCAGCACGAACGTCAGCAGGACGATATACACGTTGACCCCATACAGCGCCAAGTCGAGCTTCACGAGGCTGCGTTCCTTAATGGCACGCCACAGCAGCGGGAAGAAGTAACGACGGGCAACCGTAAAGTGACCCTGCATCCAGCGCAGACGCTGCCTGGCCGAAGCCTTGAACGTCAGCGGCTTTTCGTCGAACACTTTGGCGTCATAGTTGAACTTCGGATATACGCCGCGCATCACGCTGCGCATCGTAAACTCCAGGTCCTCCACCAAGCTCGTAGCTCCCCAGCCCATCTCCTTCAGGAGATTGGTCTCGAAGCACATGCCGGTGCCGCCAAGGAAATTAGCCATATTCAAATTGTGGCGGGACAGCTGCCACAGACGGTTGATATACCAGTAGGATACGCCGTAAGCGGCCGTGATCCAGGAATCCTCAGGGTTCTTGGTGTCGATATATCCCTGGATGACCTTCGCTCCCGAGCAAAGGTCGTTATTCATTTCAATCAGGAAATTCGGGTCCGCCAGATTGTCGGCGTCAAACATGACGACCGCATCGTACTGACGAGGCATCGCCCAGAGCTCTTTGAGCATCCACTCGATGGCATACCCTTTCCCGCGAAGATTTTGATTCGTGCGCACGCACGCATTCATCCCATGCGAACGGACGATGTCGGCTGTGCGGTCTGTACAGTTGTCGCAGATGACGAATACATCGTACAGTTCCTTAGGATAATTGAGCTGCTTCAGGTTCTCCATAAGAGCCCCGACAACCTGCTCTTCGTTGTGTGCAGCCACAAGGACTGCAAAGGATTTATTCGGTGCAAAGTGCTTTTTCTTCTTTCTCTTGATCAGACCAAACAAAGAGAATACGAACTGGTACACACCCACCGCGGCCAAAAATAATTGGAGCGCGATAAAGATGGCGTCTGTCATGATTCTCCGTTACCCCCTTTTTTATAACCCGAGAATGTGTTGTGTTTTTTTCTCTCTACATGTTTTTTCTTGCTCTTATGACCCTGTTGACTTTTGTCTTGTGTCTTTTCTAGATCTTAGCCTCGGTGCCGCGGGGCTGCTTTTCGCACGTCATACACGATTTTCCACACTTTCGTATCTTTTGTCAAAAGCGTGGAATGCTCTAATTTACCGAAAAACTTCGTAAAAGAGCTCAGCTTGCGGTCCAGCGTGGCAGCAAACTTCGTTTCAAACGGCTTTAGTTCTTATTTTCATCTGTTTTCTTGCTTTTTATTTCTTTTGGCCGCCTAATTTTTTTACCGCAAACTTGTCCGCCAATGAATAAACGTAACAGACAACCAAAAAGTTTTGATTCATCACGCTCTTTTCTTTAAATAAACTTTTTGCTGTCCGTTTGAATCATTGTAGCGGCTCCTTTTACCGAAGTCAAAAGTCCGCAGACCCTTCTTTTCTACAAAATCCGCATCGCCGTCAAGTGGCTTAAGTAGCAAGCAGGATGCGGCAGCGCATGGCAGCATTGATTTCTTGATCCGGGACCATAGTCCCTCCTCATAGCAGCCGGAAATAGTTGCATTCTCTTCCTAAAGCCGATATGTTAAAGTTAAAGAATAACGCTGCAGAACGGGTGAAAAGTAGTGGCTAAAAAAAGAGTCTTGCTGTTATCTGAAGGGTTCGGTGCCGGTCATACGCAGGCCGCCCACGCACTCTCCAGCAGCCTGCGCCAATTGTCCCCTAGCGTACAAACGAAGGTACTAGAGCTCGGAAGCTTCCTGAACCCCAAGATCGCTCCGTTGATCATTTCGGCTTACAGGAAGACGATCACGACACGCCCGAGACTCGTAGGGTACATGTACCGCCATCAGAAGTCCTTTAACCGGTTTACCGCTTTAGCGCTGCACCGGATTTTCTATACAAGCACCAAGAACGTGGTAAGGGCGCTTCGGCCCGACATCATCGTGTGCACGCACTTCATTCCAAGCGCGGTGATATCCCGTTTGAAGCGGCTGGGCACCGATGTGCCTCTGTGTACCGTTATTACCGATTACGATGCCCATGATACGTGGATCAGTCCGGAAGTCGACCGCTACTTCGTCTCGACGCCGGAAGTGAAGAGAAAGCTGCTGAACCGCGGCGTCTCCCAGGCGAAAATCCAGGTGACCGGCATTCCGATCCACCCCGACTTCTGGACGCATCCAAGCAAGGATGAAATCCGCGAGCGCTTCAATCTGTCCGATATGCCGACCGTTCTCGTTATGGGCGGCGGCTGGGGCATTATGAACGACGAGGTCGTTAACGAATATTTGACCCGGTGGAGCAGGCAAGTCCAGATTATCTTCTGCCTTGGAAACAATGACAAGGCCCGGGAGGAGATGGAAGCCAACCCGCGCTTCCAGCACCCGAATATCCGGCTGCTGGGCTTTACCCGCGAAATTGACAAGCTGATGGAAGTGTCCGATCTGCTCGTCACGAAGCCTGGCGGAATGACCTGTACGGAAGGGCTGGCCAAAGGCATTCCAATGCTGTTTCATCAGCCGCTTCCCGGACAGGAGGAAGAGAATTGCCAATATTTTACGGCTCAAGGCCTTGGGGAGCCGATTACCTCGCTTGAGGTCATCGGCAAATGGATGAACATGCTGCTCCACCAATACGACCGCATCCAGGAACAGCGGGAGCGAAATTTGAAGGACATCGAGCGGTTTCATCCCATGCAAAGCGCGAAAAGCATCATCGACATGCTTGAAAATGAAAAGGTGTACTCCTAGAAATTGGAGTACACCTTTTTTTGACAAACCGCGTTTCCATCCCATGCCGCACGAAGCTGCATAATCGACCATTTTCCCGAGGATCCGGATGTGAATCGGTGCAAGTTCGATCTTTTTCTACTATTATAATTAGTCGTGTAACCGTTATCATAGGAAGTGCACGGAGCTGGCATTGCGCCTTCTACTATTTTCCGTATTTCTCCAGCCGGTTCGGTCGATAGCTTTCAAGCGCTGCTTCCCCCATAAGGACCTCGCAGCGATGAATCTTCATCCCCTGCCCGACAAACTTCGTCTCGTATTCGGTCATCACATGCTCTTCGTTCAGCCCGTCGCGGTGTAAATCCAAGGAAATATTAGTCATCTGCAAACCGTAATCCGCGAAAGCATTCAACGAAAATTCGAACAGCGTGACCGAGTCCGTCTTAAAGTGAATCTGGCCTCTGTCGTTCAAAATCACCTTATATTTATCCAGGAACCGCGGATGCGTCAAACGGCGGCGCGCATGTCTCGATTTAGGCCACGGATCGCTGAAATTCAAATAAATCCGTTCGATCTCTCCCGGAGCGAAAGCCTGCTCGACGTTCTCGATATTTAACAGCGCCAGCTTCAAGTTCGGCGGGGTATCCACTCCCTCCGAAGCCCATACGCCCCGGCCCTTCTCGCTTGCACGACGGATCAGCTCGTCGTACATATCGACGCCGATAAAATTGACATTCCGGTGCTTATAGCTCATCTGACTGATGAACTGTCCTTTGCCCATGCCAAATTCGACATGGATCGGAAGATCGTTGCCGAACAGCTCGGCCCACTTTCCTCTATATTGACCGGGGTCCAAAACGACCAGGTCTTCCTGCTGCTCCAGATTTTCCCGAATACCTTTTCTCCCGCGTAAACGCATCACATACCTCCACAAGCTTGTCCAATGAATTGGGACGTCATATCCCGATACTGCATTATTGTGACGAAGTTACAGCCAAAAGTAAAGAGCCAATAGAAAAAGGAACCCTATCTTTCCCTCTCGGAAAAGAAACAGGTTCCTCTTTCTTATATTGGAATTGGGGTTCCGCGGTAGTTAAACTGTGAAATATTTACCTTTCCTGTGCTTGAAAATCAAATGTCTTCTCAAAGGCGGCCCGAATTTTACGTTGTGCCGAAGCCTTCACATCATGGTCGGCGTTAAATTCCACGCCGGTCAGAGCCAAAGCTTCATTCGGGGTAAGTTCCACAGCGATTTTATCTCTGTCAGACTTCACTGTCGATGAATTCATTCGCAATCACCTCACGGTATTATTGTATCCATGACGTCTTACAAATATGAATCCTCTCCGTATATATACCCGTACCAAAACAGCCTGAAACAGATATTTATTTTTCTAATTTAAATATACCAACTAAGGGAGGCCCATTCAAGTAACAATGAAGAATTAGGCTGTAAGACCCCCATATGACGATAAAGGCTGTTTTTTGCTACAATAGACGTAAACCGCAAATCAAAGAAAAAGCAGCCGAAAAAGCCGTATCCTTTTGGAGAAATCCCGGGGCCTGGCCTTAGCTGCTTACAACGTATTCAGCCCATCGATGTGCTGTAAAGGAGAAGCGATGAGTACAACAGTGATTCAGACCCCAAGATTATGGGGGGATAAACGATTTCATACATGGAATTACGAGATGCGCAGCCAATTCCAGGACAAAGTGTTCAAGGTCATGCTGGATGCCGGCTTTACTTGTCCCAACCGCGACGGAACGATTGCCAAGGGCGGCTGCACCTTCTGCAGCGCACGCGGATCCGGCGATTTTGCCGGGAGCCGTCGGGATGACCTGGTCACCCAGTTCAATACGATCCGGGACAGACAGCATCTGAAATGGCCGAACGCGAAGTACATCGGGTACTTTCAGGCCTACACCAACACCTATGCTCCGGTCGAAGTGCTTCGCGAATATTATGAAGTGATCCTTAAGCAGCCCGGCGTGGTTGGATTGTCGATCGCAACGCGCCCGGACTGCCTGCCTGACGATGTCATCGAATATTTGGCCGAGCTGAACGAACGAACTTATCTATGGGTGGAGATGGGGCTGCAGACCATTCACGACTCAACTTCCGAGCTGATCAACCGCGCCCATGACACCGAATGCTACCTCAGGGCCGTTGAGAAGCTGCGTAAGCATAACATCCGTGTGTGCACCCATATCATCTACGGTCTTCCGCAGGAGGACCATGAAATGATGCTTGCTACCGGCAAGGCGGTCTCAAAGATGGATGTCCAGGGCATCAAAATCCATCTGCTGCACCTGATGCGCAAAACCCCGATGGTGAAGCAGTATGAAGCTGGATTGCTGAGATTCCTTGAACGTGACGAGTACGTGAATTTGATCGTCGACACGCTGGAATTCCTGCCGCCTGAGATGATCATCCACCGCCTGACCGGGGACGCGCCGCGGGAGCTGCTCATCGGGCCGATGTGGAGCCTCGACAAATGGCCGGTTCTCAACGGCATCGATGCCGAGCTGAAACGCCGGGATACATGGCAGGGCAAGCTGTGGAGGGATGCGTAATGGGTTTCCTTTCCGTGTTGAGCTTTGCGCATAAGCTCGTGTCGGAGCGGCTTCGGGCGGGGGAGGCTGCGCTGGATGCCACAGCCGGTACGGGCGCCGACACCCTGTTTCTGGCACGCTGCGTCAGCTCGAAAGGCAAAGTATACGCCTTCGATATTCAAGAGGAAGCACTGGAGCTGACGCGCAGCAGGCTTGCCAAGGAGCCTCAAGCATCCATTGGAGAGGTATCACTGCACCTTGAAAGCCATGCCCGCATGAATAGCTGCGTTCCCGAGCAGCTTCATGGCCGGATCGGAGCCGTCATGTTTAATCTAGGCTACCTCCCGGCAGACACGGCGGATAAGCAGATTATGACTGTACCTGAAAGCACCATTGCCGCTCTTGAGTCTTCCTTGCAGCTTCTGCGGCCCGGCGGCATCATCACCATCGTGCTGTATCCCGGCCACCGGGGCGGCGACACGGAGGCCGCCGCTGTTGAGGCCTGGGCCGCAAGCCTGCCATGGAGCACGGCTCAGACGATCGTGTACCGGGGACTGCAGCGGCCGGATGCGCCATATCTTATTGCGCTGGAACGAAAAAAGCCGTTATGATAAGAGTTCAATGAGGCACAACCATTTTATCAACCATCAATACCATCATGATGAAAGGCAGTTGATTAACAATGACGAAACCTTATCCACTATTATTTCAACCCGAATTTAAAGAGCGTGTATGGGGCGGCCGCGCGCTGGAGCAGTTCGGCCTGGAGCTTCCCGAAGGGCATATCGGCGAAGGCTGGATGATCGCGGACCATCCGAACGGCACGACTACGATCGTAAACGGTGAGCTGGCTGGCCGCGGCCTCGACCAGATCCGCGAACAGCTCGGACGCGAATGGTTCGGCGCGAAAGGCTTTTCCGAAGTGAACGGACGTTTCCCGCTCTTGATCAAGCTCCTTGACTGCAACGACAATCTGTCCGTACAGGTACATCCGACCGATGATTACGAAGGTCTTCCGAAGGGAGAACTCGGCAAGACGGAAATGTGGTATGTGCTTGATGCAAAGCCGGACGCCAAGATCATTTACGGTCTGAAGGAAGGCGTTACCCGCGACGTTCTGAAGGAAGCGATGGAAAACGGCACCGTCATGGAGCAGCTTCAAGAGGTGCCCGTGAAAGCCGGCGATACGTTCTACATACCGGCAGGCACCGTTCATGCCCTGTGCGCAGGGGTTGTGGTCGCGGAGATCCAACAAAATTCGGATACCACCTATCGGATTTACGACTACAACCGTCCAGGGCTCGACGGCAAGCCGCGCGAGCTTCACATTGAGGATTCCCTCAATGTCACAGCCTATGAAGGCTCAGGGGCCACGAAGATGAGCACGGAAGGCGCTGTTCCGGGGGAATGGCTCCAGCTCGCGCAATCGCCATACTTCATCGTGGAGAAAGGCGTCGTTAACGGAGCATGGGAGCTCTCGACATCCGAGGACAGCTTTACCATTATCGTCGTCTGTGACGGAAAGGGGACCCTGCGTTGGGACGGAGGCTCGATCGACTATACGTCCGGCCAATGCTTCCTGCTCCCTGCTAACCTGGGAACTTACACCCTGGACGGGGAATCCACGGTTCTTCGTTCCTATCTTCCTTAAGCTTAAGCAGCACGGCTCCACTCATCAGAGACATACGAGGCAATGCAGGGTAAATATTGTCTGTATGGAGGTGCAAGTCCTAGATGCAAAGCGAAACGTTTACCATGTTGAATGCAGAAGCCATGCCGATCCATGTATATAAATGGCTTCCGGACGCAGAAACCCGGATACGGGCTGTCGTCCAGATCGCCCACGGCATGTGCGAAACCGGCAAGCGCTATGAGGAGCTCGCTGCCTTGCTTACCGGCCACGGATGTGCGGTATACGCGAACGACCACCGGGGGCATGGGCTGACGGCCGGGAACCTCGAGCGTCTCGGCGACGCCGGAGAGAATGGATTCGAAGGCATGATTGAGGATCAGCTGCTGCTCGCTTCCGAGCTTCGGAAGGCTCATCCGGGCCTGCCTCTATTTTTAATGGGGCACAGCATGGGCTCCTTCCTCACCCAGAAAATCATGTGCATTCACGGCGAGCGTTTCGACGGCTTCATTCTCTCCGGCACGAACGGGCCCCAGAAGATGCTGCGGCTCGGGATTCAGCTTGCATCGGCGCAGATGCGCCTTCAGGGCAGCACCCACCGCAGCTTAATGCTGAATGCCATCGTGTTCGGGCCCTACAACAAGGGCTTCGGCGTTATCCGCACCCCGTTTGACTGGCTGTCCCGGGACGAGGCCGAGGTCGATAAATACATTGACGACCCCTATTGCGGGCAAGTATGCAGCGCCCGCTTCTTCCGGGATTTCTTCCGGCTGCTCCTCCAGCTCCACAAGCCGCAGCTTATGAAAGGGCTGCACAAGGATAAGCCGGTCTATGTCTTCTCCGGCGAGGAGGACCCGGTCGGCCAGCGCGGCAAGGGCGTCCGGCAGCTTATCGAGCTGTATCGGGAATACGGCATTGCGGACCTGGAATACCGGCTGTATCCCGGCGGCCGACATGAAATGCTGCATGAGATCAACCGGGATGAAGTCGCCGCGCATCTGCTGGACTGGTTGGAGCGGCATACGCCTGCAGACACCCTTGGGGATGCTGCAAGTATCGAAGACGCCAATGTGAGGGACGCGAGTGATGCGAGTGCTGAAGACGCGAATGCATCAGACACGAGTGCCGAAGACACGAGTACCGAAAACGCGAGCCCCGAAGACGCGCGCAGCGAAAACGCGCTTGCGAAAGACGCGAGTGCCGAAGACACGAGTTCAGCAGACGCCAGCCCCAAAGACGCTTGATTGAACTCGGCAGTGGAAGCGATGGTCGTCATGGGTAGTTGAAAACGAATGTAAAAAAGGGATGCCTATTGGTCCATGGACCAGGGGCATCCCTTTTGCTATAACGCGAAGTGCAACTTGAGCGTCTATCCAACCACCCCGCTCATGTTTCTCCGACTATATTTACTCGTCATCCGGTGTTCGGTCAATGACGAACTGGGTGACTTCCGTATAATCGCCCCGTTGGATCTCCTCGTCGGTGGCCTCCTCGCGCAAATCATCATTCGTTTCCATGCCTGGGGCGATGGTCGGCTCCTCTTGAGTGCTTTGATCAGGACGGTGCTCTTGCTTTTCGTTCATCCCGAGTCCCCCTCCTTTTTCATCGTATTATGCCACTAGCGTACCGATTATCGGATCGAATTATACTGTAGCAGCATCAACTCTCTAGAAAGGGGCAAACCGTTAACCTGTTTGAGGAGTGACAGTTACCTATTAATGAGAATTTACAGTCACTGATCGTTACCTAGTGCATGAGGAGATACAGTTACCTGAAACCCCTTGATTTTAACACTTGAGGTTTCTGCAGGTTACCTTGGAACCTACACAAGCCCCGAAAGGAGACTTGTTCACGCTCCAGGCACAGCATTCCTTCACACACGTCCCGCATAGGGACTTGTTCACGCTCCGGCGCCGCTTTTCTCCACACACGTCCCGAATAGGGACTTGTTCACGCTCCAGGCGCCTTATTCTCTTTTCCCGGAGCTCCTTTAACCAAGGAGCTCCCCGCCTGTAGCCGCCCCCGCCAGCGGCATCGTGAAATACCGCGGCTGGCCGCGATCATCCTGCTGGTATAGCACGAGCAGCAGCGTGGCTGCACGCCCTTGCTCCCGGTCGAGCGGGATACCGGTCCCGCCGCCGCGGATAACACCCTGCAGGTCGAAGGGCAGCAGCTCGATCATTGCATGCTTCTGCAGCTCTCTCTCCGTAATGCCAAGCTCGGCGAAGCCGTCCGACAGCGCGGTTGGCTGCTCCAGGATCCGCCGTACGTTGGCCGACCACTCCGCTTTATTTTGCGTGTGCTCCCACCATATCTTACGCGGCTTATACTTATGGCCCAGGAAATAATCGAATTTCATCAGCCCGGTAATGATGTCCATGTTCGGCGTTTGGCGATCTTCCAAAAAAGCCGTCAAGCGGGTGAACAGGTCCTCGAGCTGATGGCCGATTTTTTGCCAGCCCTGGCCCTCCCAATAATCTCCAAACTCCTGGAAGAAATCGAATGGAGAAGCAAATTCGTGCCGGATTAAGTAGTTGACCGTGTGGTCCATCCGGTGCGCGTTCCAATACTTCTCCAGTACATCCTCCAGCCGCTTTAACCGTACGATATCCGAGAAGGGCAGCACATCGCTGCTCAAAATTTCGTATGGCGCATGATCCATGTACGTATAGTTATATTTCTCGGCATCAATGCGGAGCCCCGTTCCTCGAAGCATCTTCAAAAAGCCCAGCTGCAGCTCCTCTGGCCCCAAGGCGAACACATCATTAAAGGTTTTACGGAAGGTATCATAGTCCTCCAGCGGCAGGCCTGCAATCAGATCCAGATGCTGGTCGATCTTGCCGCTTTCCTTGATCATCGTTACCGTCCGGGACAGCTTCGCAAAGTTCTGCCGCCGCTTCACCAGCTCGTTCGTCGGATCGTTCGTGGATTGAACGCCGATCTCGAAGCGGAATATGCCCGGCGGCGCATTCTTCGACAAGTAGTCGAGCACCTCCGGCCTCATAATATCGGCCGTAATCTCGAACTGGAACACGCAGCCGCCGTGGTTCTTGATGAGGAACTCGAACATTTCCAGCGCATAATCCCGTTTAATGTTAAAGGTCCGGTCGACGAACTTGATGAGCTTCGCGCCATTCTCGATCAGATACAAAATGTCGGCCTTCGTCCGCTCAATATCATAATAGCGCACGCCGACCTCGATGCTCGAAAGACAGAACTGGCAGCTGAAAGGACAGCCCCGGCTCGTCTCAAAATACACCACCCGTTTGCCGAGATGCGGTATGTCCTCCGGAAAGCGGTGCGGCGAGGGCAGCTCGGCCAGTATGCTTTTTGGCCTGCCGGGATTGATGATGACCTCATCCTGCTTGCGATAAGCGATGCCGTACACAAAATGGAATTTGCGGTCCCCTTCGATCGTCTGAAGCAAATGGTGGAACGTCTCCTCCCCTTCGCCCATGACGATAAAATCGACGTTAACGAGCCGCTTCATCCAATAATCCGTATCGTAGGAAACCTCCGGTCCGCCGAGAACGATCGTAACCTCGGGCATAATCTTCTTGACGATATCAATCACTTTAATGGTCTCTTCGATGTTCCAAATATAACAGGAAAATCCGATCACATCCGGTTGGCGCTGAAACAGGTCGGAGACGATGTTCATGACCGGGTCCTTAATGGTGTATTCCGCCAGTTCGATATCAAAATCCTTCTCGCTGTAAGCCTTCAAGCAGCGTATGGCAAGAGAGGTGTGTATATATTTTGCGTTCAAGGTAGATAAAATGACTTTCATGATTCACGATCCTTCTCTTCAAATTCCGTACAGGCAGCGAGCGATCCGCAGGTCTAACGCCTCTTCATCGCAGGGATTGCGACTGCCTCTCACTCATAATCATACAAGTCATCACTTTCCGCCGTAACCCCCGGGCCATTTTGAAAAAACTCCAGAAACGGCCGACCGTACTTGCGGAATTTCACTTCCCCTACACCTTTGACCTGCAGCATTTCGTCCTCGGTCTGCGGGCAGACCACGCTCATTTCGCGCAGCGTTGCATCATTGAAAATGATGTAGGAAGGCACGTGCTCCTTGCTCGCCAACTCCCGCCGGATGAGGCGAAGCTGCTCGAACACCGTCTCGTTGACCGCCGATGGCGATGAATCGCGGCGGCTGGCGCTGCGCGTGCTGCCGGCGGTGCGTGCAGGTCTCGGCACGCGCTGCATGACCTCGCGCTGGCCCTTGAGCACTTCAGCAGCCCCGCTCTGCAGCTTCACGACCGGATATTGTCCCTCTGTCAGCGCCAAATAGCCCTCCGAGATGAGCACATTGATCGTCTCGGATATTTCCTTCTCGGTTCGGTTCGACATGACGCCATAGGTGGGCAGGCGGTCAAAGCCGTATTCCAGAACCTTTTTGGCACGTGAGCCCTTTAAAACCGCTGCCACCATAGACACGCCAAACCGCTCGCGCATCCGATGAATGCAGGAGAAGATCTTCTGCGCATCCACGGTAATATCGATCAGCTCCCGATCGTCCGTGCAGGAGCTGCATGTGCCGCACGGCTTATCGTCGTGCTCCTCCCCAAAATAATCCAGCATGGCACTGCGCAGGCAGCGCGTTGTATAGCAGTAATCGATCATTTGCTGTAACTTGCGGTATTCATTATGCTTGCGCTCCGAATCCTGCGGGTTCTGTTCGATCAGAAACTTCTGGGTCATGATGTCCTGCGCGCTGAACAGCAGGATGCACTGGCTCGGCTCGCCGTCCCTTCCCGCACGGCCCGCCTCCTGCACGTAGGACTCCATATTTTTCGGCATATTGTAATGGATAACGTAACGCACATTCGATTTGTCGATCCCCATGCCGAACGCATTCGTGGCGACGATGACCCGAATATCGTCATACAGGAACGCTTCCTGGCTCTCGGCCCGCTCGGCATCGCTCATCCCGGCATGATACCGGCCTGCGAGCAATCCATGGGCCTGCAGCCGTTGACACAAATCATCGACCTCTTTGCGGGTGGCCGCGTAGATGATGCCCGGCTGGTGGGTGTGCGAAGCCGCGTAATTCAGTACGAACTCCCGCTTGTTCTCCCCGCGCAGCACCGACATTTCAAGATTGTCGCGGCCAAGCCCTGTAACGAATACCTGCGGGTCATCTAGGCGGAGAAGACGCTGCATATCCTCCATGACCTCCGGTGTGGCCGTTGCCGTGAATGCCGCAACAATCGGCCTTCCGGGCAGCTCCGCGACAAATGGCGCCACTGAAAGATAGCTTGTCCGGAAGTCATGCCCCCACTGAGACACACAGTGCGCCTCGTCTACGGCGACGATGGAGATATCCAGGCTGGCCATTTCCTCACGGAACCAGTCCAGCTCAAGCCGTTCCGGCGCGACGTACAGCAGCTTCAAATCCCCCCGCTTGGCAGCGCGAATGCGCTCGTTCACTTCTTTGCCGCTCAGCGTACTATTGATGTAAGCGGCGTTGATGCCCGCCGTCGTCAATGCATCCACCTGGTCCTTCATCAAGGATATCAGAGGCGAGATGACAAGCGTCAGCCCCGGATGCATCAGGGCAGGAATTTGGTAGCAGATGGATTTTCCGCCGCCGGTCGGCATAATGCCGAGCGTATCCCTTCCGTGCAGCAGGCTGTCCACGATCTTCTTCTGCCCTTCCCGAAAATCCGGATAACCATAATACCGCTGTAGGTACTCCCGAGCGGCGTCCATATTCATGGATTCTCTATCATTCGTTTCCACATTCATGGATAAAAACTCCTTATATCACTACTTTGCAACTAATTTATTCGTCCTGTCGCCCGATCGAGCTGGATCGATTGCCATCTTAGGCATGCCCCGGACCACGAACCGTTCCCACAGGGAAGTGTGCGCACCGTGTAAGCTGAAGCCGCATGATCGCGTCCTTCTTACCGGGCAGGGGTTCGAGCGACTGCCGACCGTTAACAAACATACCATCCTTTAAGTTTAACGGTGTTTCAATGAATGGGCAACCGGATCAGGCAGGAAAAAGCATGGGGGTTAAAGAAGATAGTAGATCATCAGAAAACTAGGCATCGGTCTGTCATAACGGGTATCGCAAATCTTATCATCAAAAGTTGGTGATTCTACAAAATGAACGAAGAGCATGGCGAAATCATTGCCCAAGCCATCCAATATATGAAGGAGCATCTGGACGAGCCTTTAACTACCCGGCAGCTGGCGGATCAGGCGGGGTACAGTCCGTTTCATTTTTCAAGAATATTCAAAAAAGCCACGGGCATATCGGTAAGGCAATATCTATCCGCCCTCCGGGTTGAATCCGGCAAATCGGAGTTGCTGAAAGCCCCCTCCCTGCTGGTCAAGATCGGGATGCATGTCGGACTTACAAGCCCGGGCACCTTCAATTCGCGTTTCAAGCAATTTGTCGGTCTCTCTCCGAGCAAATTCCGTTCCGTCTCCGAGTCCCTTCATCAATATGTCAATCAATATAGACATAAGCCGCTCAGCTTCAAAGACGAGAAATCGGGGAGACTGCCGCGGGTTCATTGCCGGATCGAGGCCCCTTCCGCTTTTCACGGCATCATCTACGTGGGGCTCTTCCCAAGACCTGTACCTGATCAGAAACCCGCCGCCGGCACCGCCGTTAACCTGAAGCGGAGAACCTGCGTCATTACCGGGATTCCTCCAGGCACATATTACGTACTGGCAGCCGGCATTCCATGGAGCCTGAATCCGAAGGACTACTATTTGCTGAACCATTCGCTGCGAGGCAAGCTGGACACGCCTGTTCATATCAATGAAACGACGGATATTAGCGTGGCCATCACGCTTAGGGAGCCCCAGCCGTATGATCCGCCCATCGTCGTGAATTTGCCGCTGCTGCTGTTCGAAAAGGACCGGAGCAACTCAGCAAAGTAGAAGAATTCCCGTCCGATTTTCCCCGTTATAATGGGACAAGAGGAATGTATTAGGCTAAATCCGTTGTCAGGGTTACCGGTTGAATGGAGGAGAAGTGGATATGATCATCACGCAGGAAGCACAGATCCAGGCTGACATAACGCTCGTATGGCGCGCGTGGACGGAATCTGCACGCATTACGGAATGGTTTGCGCCGGCAGCCGATATTGAAGCCCGGGAGGGAGGAAAATTCGAGCTTTACTTCAACCCCGGGGATAAAAGCAGCATGAGCACAACCGGATGCACTATCCTGAAGTATCAGGAGCCGCACACGTTAGCTTTTGAATGGAAAGGGCCCGATCCGTTTGCGGACATCATGAACCGCAACGATGAGCTTACTTGGGTTGAAGTCATTCTCGCCCAAGAGACGGAAGGGACCCGGGTAACGCTTAAGCATCGTGGCTGGAAGGACTCTGCCGACTGGCAAGCAGCGAGGTCGTGGCATGTTAAAGCGTGGGAGGATATGCTCGCAAGCCTGAAATCCCGCATGGAATCGGGACAGGGCCTTCTCTGCTGCCAATAGCTTCAGGAGCGAATAATTGGGGAATAATTTTTGGGAAATCAAGATAGCCTTGGCAGTAAACCAAAGGTTCATCTTGCAAGCGTATCTTCAAAACATCCCCTACCATAGAAGGATACTTTGCGACCGCAAGGTATCCTTCTTTTCGCGTTATGGAAATTCCGCTCCACAAGGGGCCCAAATTTAATCCACTCATCCAATCCTTTTGTTACTCCCCGCCTTATTTCGGGTAAGAACATCATGATATCTAGCGACATCCCGAAGCATCGACTAGGAATCGTCATGATGGGAAAGAATAACACGAACCTGATATATCAATCACAAGGGGAAATTCATATGGATATTACACCGGAACAGCGTGTCACCTTACATGGCTTTAACAACCTGACCAAATCTCTCAGCTTCAATATGTACGATGTATGCTATACGAAAACGAGGGAGGAGCGGGAGGCTTATCTCGAATACATTGACGAGCAGTATAATGCCGACCGGCTGACGAAAATTCTAAGCCATGTCGCCGATATCATCGGCGCGCATGTGCTGAACATCGCCAAGCAGGATTACGTTCCGCAGGGGGCCAGCGTAACGGTCCTGGTATCCGAAGGCCCGGTCGTCGAGGTCCCCGAGGAATCATATGATGAATCACCGGGTCCGCTGCCGGACAACGTAATGCTTCAGCTCGACAAGAGCCATATTACCGTGCATACGTACCCCGAATTCCATCCGGATGAAGGCATCAGCACCTTCCGCGCCGATATCGACGTGTCCACCTGCGGCGAAATATCGCCGCTGAAAGCGCTGAATTATTTGATCCACTCCTTCGATACGGATATCATGACCATCGACTACAAAATCCGCGGCTTCACTCGCGATATTCACGGCCATAAGCTGTTTATCGACCATGAGATCAGCTCGATCCAGAACTATATCCCGGACGAGGTCAAAGAGATGTTCGATATGATCGACGTCAACGTGTACCAGGAGAATCTGTTCCACACCAAATGCAAGCTGAAGCAATTCGACCTGGATAACTACTTGTTCGGATACACGAAAGACAAGCTGTCCCCACAAGAGCAGAAGGAAATTACCGAGCGATTGACGCTCGAAATGAACGAAATTTACTACGGCAAAAATATGGATTGAGCCCTTCTCTTCACCTAAAAAAGCCTCCGGCAGATGAACAGCATATCTGCCGGAGGCTATTTGTGCTGCATTGCCAAGGCAATTGCCCCGGCGAGACATGCTGATCTGGCCGCAAACCTTGTCCGTTAGAATTGTACTGAAAATCCATCAAAGCGGTGGATGCCTGTCCCGAAACGGACCAGATCCTTCTCCTTAAGCTCCCTGGCGGCCTCCCGGACAACCTCCAGCAGCTCCGGAGGAAGCCCGAGCCGGTTATGCCCTCCGTAAATTTGCGTTACGCCTTCGATAGCCGCAATCCGTTCCAATGAGCGGACGAGATCCTCCGGACTCGTCGTCGGATAGAACGCGTATACGGGAGTTTCGTCATACAGCAAATCCCCGGTGAACAGATAGCCTCTGCTCGTATCGAGAACAGCGATATGTCCGGGAGAATGGCCCGGGGTATGATAGATCACCAGCCTTCGATTACCTAATTCAATCTCGTCCCCGTCCCGCAGCAGACCTGTAGGGCGTCCTTGGTACGGTGTATACGTAACGGGATTGAATGAAGCCGGCACCGGTCTCGTAATGTCACGCGAAATATCCTTCCGGATCTGTTCGATCGACAGCTTCTTGATTCCGCTGACAAGCCAGTCCTCCTCGGCCTCATGCACGTAGATTTCATCGTACTGGCCGTGGCTTCCGATGTGGTCGGCGTGAACGTGAGTCGTCAGCACCATAATGGGAAGGTCGGTTAGCTGATCGGTCATCCGCCTGATATTATCGATGCCGAGCCCCGTATCGATAAGCGCTGCCCGTTCACTGCCGAGCAGCAAATAGGAGTGGACCTTTTCCCAATGGCCGAATTCACTGATTGCATAGGTCGCCTCGTCCAGCTCGGATACCGTAAACCAGGCATCATCGATGACAATGTTATGCCGCTTGTTTTCCATATGTATTCTATCCTCCATCCTGCTGCCGTTCTTGACTGTCCGTCCCTTCGTCTCCATCGGGAAACGCGATCAAGGACATCCGGTAGCTTTTCTCATCTTCGGATCGCGAAGCCTCGCTTGCTTCCGTATTCCGCATGGTGAAATGCTTGTCCATCAGCTGCTTGAATTCTTCAATAAACGCGTGGAAGCTCTCCTCCGTTGCATAGAAGCTGTAAGTGGAGGCAATGTTCTTTCGCTTGCTCTCATGGGTGGGATCCAAGGCAAAGGATGCTGCTGGCGCATGCTCGACTTGGGATCGCGTAGTATCGAGCGTCTCAAGAAATACCTGCCTTGAGGTTTCGACCAAATCCAGGCTGGGCAGCAGATGCTCCTCGGGAATAAACCGGCTTGCAGCAGCCCGGTAATATTTCTGAACGATGCCGTTCTTCTCCTCTTTCCGGACAACCCGGATAACGCCGTGCTTCTCCAGCTCCCTGAGATGAAAATAGATATTATTGCGGGTAATCCCAAGCATTTCTGCCAGCTGCTGGCCGGTATATTCATTTTTCACAAGATTGATCAGCATTTTCGTCCGCAAGGGATCGGCAATCGCTTTAAGCTGCTCATGCGTTGAAATTTTGTAGACTGCAGTAAAATCCATTTATCCACCTCCGTATTTTTTACCGGTAAAATTAATTTTACTGTTATGGATGATCATATCCGGTTTCCTCCCATTGGTCAATACTTCCAGTCCCTTTCATTTTGGGTTATCTTCACTCTAACAAGTCATGTTCATCCTCTCGAACCCTCCAATCTCCTGGAATTGCCGCCGAACGGGAACCTTTAGATTGGGCTGCCGGCCGAACGGGACGTTCTTCAAAACCGCTGTCGTCCGCCTTGATCTATCGCTCGCAAATTTTCGATTACAGAATGAAGTATGGTATATTAACCACGAATGGAAGGATGTTCAATGAATCGTAAAAAGGATGTGCACGATGTTTGACCCGACGGTATTTGAAAATTTAAAAGTAGGCATTGAGAACGTAGTATACGACTTGGACAATCTGGATGAGCTCGTCCTCATTACCGGTCGGGAGGATCTGCTGGACATGGCCGTCATGTCGAGAAGCTTCAGCCTGACGTTTGAATTGAGGGGTCTGAAGGAGGCAGCTGCGGAAATTCGGCTTGATGCCGGACTTCAGGAGCTTGCGGCCGAGATATTGGAAACACCGGGGAAGCAGCCGGGCTGCGAGCTGAAAGTCCGCTTTTATAAAAACGTGAAGAGGATTGAAGATGAATGCGCGGCAATTTCCCGGATCGTCGCCGCCATATGGGAACCCGAGATTCCCCCGGTGCAGACCGTAACCTACATCGTTGGAGAAGAAGCAAATGGTTATCGCAGCATGACCGAGGTACGGTTCTCGCGCACCATTAACGAGGAGCAGATGGAGGATATCCCGAATTTGGCGGATCATATGCTCCAGACGCTGGAACAGTTGAATCGGATCTAAGTGTTGTTAGATTGAGATGGGAGCGAGGGTTCTTCCTTGTCTCCCAAGCAAAAAAATCCTGACGGATGGTATCCGTCAGGATTTATCTTTATGCGACCAGCAGCCGGATCCAAATCTCCGACGGATCCTGAACGAACCAAACGCCCTCCCGTTGTACAGGAGTAAAGCCTGCCTCGCGGATTCTCCCGGTTACTGCTTGAAGCTCCTCGTCGCTTGGAAGCAAGATGGTGAAGCTTTCGATACCGGCTGCACGGCGCGGCGTATTCGGAATGCCGATACCGGCCCATGTGTTTAACCCGATATGATGATGATATCCGCCTGCGGAGATAAACAGGGCGGCTCCGCCGTAATGGGCGGTC
This sequence comes from Paenibacillus sp. FSL R5-0810, assembly GCF_038002285.1. Classification (NCBI taxonomy): domain Bacteria; kingdom Bacillati; phylum Bacillota; class Bacilli; order Caryophanales; family Paenibacillaceae; genus Paenibacillus; species Paenibacillus sp. FSL R5-0810. Next base: position 6,505,071 of record NZ_JBBOCF010000001.1, on the reverse strand, counting down.
AGCTCAAACCCAAGCGTATCGCAGTAGAACGCACGGGCCTGGTGAAGATCCGATACATGGAAATGCACATGTCCGATGACGGTGTTCTCGGGAAGTCCGTTCCATTCCTTATCCGCGGACAGAGCAAGCAATCCATCGATATCAACCGGATCAGTTGTCATGATGTATTCCCCTTGAGCATCCCGCTTCCAGGTTTCGCGAGGCCGGTCGGCGTAGATCTCGATGCCGTTGCCATCCGGATCATTAATGTAGAGCGCTTCGCTGACCAGATGGTCCCCTTGACCGACTGAAATATGATGGGCGAGCAAATTCCGCAGCGCAAGCCCCAGACTAACCCGGTCCGGTACCAGAATGGCGAAATGGTACAACCCGGCTGTACGTGTCTTGGACTCCTCGAACCCCTCAATCTCCTCAAGCGTTAACAGGGTTTCTCTGCCGTCTGCCGTAAGCTCGGCAACTCTGCCGTGCTGTCGCAGCATTCTTAAACCTACCACTTCCGTATAAAAACGAACCGATTGCGCCAAATCGCTAATGCGCAGCGAGACGGCGCCCAGCTTCGTCGCTGGATGCAAAACAGCCGACATTCCCTCACTCCTGACTCTTCCTTTATTTAAAAAACGAAAACGTGCTCCGTGATAAAACAAGCTCTTACCAAAACTTTCAAACGAAAGCTGCAGGCGGAATGGAACCTCATCGGTAACAGCGTGCCCTTTTTGCGAAATAATAACGAAGATCGATGTTTATGAAGAACTATTTTTATATAATTATTATAGTTACTAAATTTTATAAAGTCAAATCATCCGTTTCCCCGAACGCCTACCCCTTATTGCCACAGCTTGCAGTCAAGCTTCGGATCGATGATACCGTATGTATGCTCCCCGTGCATGAAAGAGCATGATTCACCCAAAATGGACGCATTTATAAAACTCTCTCCATGACAAAAAGGAGCCTCCTTGGCAACAACGCTAAGAGAAGGCTCCTTTTCGTGAATCCGGGCGCTTAGAACATCGGGAAAACATATTTAATCAGGAAATACAAAAATCCGAAAAAGATAATCAGATATGCCACATACTTGATTAACGTAGATGCCACCCTGCTGGAGTCATTCCTCTCCTCCACGTTACGGGTTTCGATTTCTACATCGCGATCAACGCGCCTGCTCATCATCTCCACCTCCATCCGTTCTACGCATGCGTAAGATGCTGGAATGCTCTCGAAGCTTACTACTCATTACACGCGCGTGCACGGCTTGAACCAGGCTGCAAGGCCATCCTTATGCGTCTATAGAATACCGATCAAAAGAGGCAGCAAGATGAAGGACGCCAGAGTTGTCCATAGGATGCAGCGCGATACGAGCTTTGGCGCAGCATCATATTCCTCCGCCAGAATGACGGCATTAACCGCTGCCGGCATGGCCGACAGGATGAGGATGACGGCGAACAGCGTTCCCTTGATCGACAATGCGGCCAGCAGTCCCCACGCCGCAAGCGGGGCGACGAGCATCCGCATGCTCATGCCGGACCAGAATCCGATCTTCGATACCGAACGGGCTGCATCGCTGTCACGAACGCCAACCATCTGTGCCCCCAGGATCACCAGCGCCAGCGGGGCATAAGCGGCTGACAGCATCGATATTCCCGTATCCAGTCCTTGAGGAAGCTCGAATCCGGTCACGCGAATGAGCACAGCCAGCATAGCGGCATATACCGAAGGAAGCGTAAAGACGGATTTTACGGCTTTGGCTGCCGAGAAATGGGATCTCGCCGCCAAATAAACGCCTAGCGTATTCATAATGATAATCTGTACGATCACATAGACGGAGGCTTTATCAAGACCTGCCTGTCCGAAAGCGAGTAGAACGAGCGGCAGACCGTAATTCACGCTGTTGGTAAAGATCGTGGTCAGTGCAAGACCGGACCGTTCCGTCTGGGACAGACCGAGCATTTTTCCGGCTAACGAACTGAGAAGCCAGAGCACAACAACATTCAAAAGACAGAAAATGATCGTGACGTTCACTTCGCCAGAGGTTATGGAAGCATTCGCCAAGGTTTCGAAGATGAGTGCCGGACTCATGACATAGAGAGACAGGGCCGAGAGCGCCTTCGTCTCAAGTCCCTTGAACCGTTTCAGCAGCGCACCGCCGATCACGGGCAAAGAGATTGGCAGGAACACGCCGACCATCGTAGTTAAGAAAGAAGAAATCACAAAACTCACCCTTATCCAAAAACTGTCGCTGTTCCCTCCATCCTACTCCATCCTGAAGCTCACGTCCAAGACGCAATGACTATAGCTCTAATAGGCGAGCGTTATACATTTTACCCGGGGGCATCCCAATTGCCGCTTGAAATTACTACAATTCCCAGTATAATACTTGGTAAAACACAAAGCGTACATTAAGGGGGACGTTCACATGCATTATCATAATATGCAGCACGCCTCATTATCCCTCGATGACTATCTCGATCTTCTGAATCTGGCAATTCGTTTGGGTGATGAGCATTGGCAAGCCGAAATTATCAGTACGCTGAAGCAGATGCAGGAACCGCCGGAGATGTGCTCAGACAAAGAGGAATATTCCGAGCAAGAGCTGTGGCAATGCATCGATCAAATCAACAACCGGATGCACCAGCTGTACGCCGAATTGAAGGCAACCCAAGATGAGAGCATGCAGCGTAAATTGCTCGACCAGATGTGGGTGCTGAAAATCGCGCGAATCGAGGTATTTCGGAAACTAAAATCGATTTATCAATAACTGTAACGTTACCTAAAAACGGCGGTGTCCTAATTCAGGACGCCGCCGTCGTTTGCTCGAGAGGAATGCATTATCTGGCTGTATTCTGCAGCGAGAGGTTGTAGCATACGAACTCGCTGTCCTCCACGTATCCAGCCGATTCATAGAGCCGTCGCGCAGCGAGGTTCCCGGGATGGGTTGACAATGTAAGCCCGGCGGCCCCTGACCGCACAGCGTGCTCCTTGGCTTGATTAAGCAGCATCCGTCCGATCCCATGCCCCCGGAATTCCTTCGCGACATAAAGATCGTTCAAGATCCATAACCGGGACATCGAAAGGGAAGAGAAGGACGGATACAGCTGCACAAAGCCTGCAGCTTCCCACGCGGCGTCTGCGGGCTCCTGAAATGCAGCCGCAACGAAGATGACGGAGTCCCGCAGCTCTAGCCGCTCCCCGATAAACCGGGCCGCTCCGGCCGCATCATCCGGCTTACCGTAAAACATGCGATATTGATTAAACAAAGCTGCGACAGCGTTCAAATCACAGCCGTCAGCCTGATGGATCCGAAGCTTCGATCCCATGAAACTTTCATTCCTTTCTTTCGCATGACGTGATAATCCCTAGTTTAGCGAAAGCTTCCGTCTTATGGGTATGGAGAGATCCGGCGAAGATTTGCATTTCGGAACAATCCTTGCCCTCTGCGCATCTCCTGCTTCCTTTTGCTGTTCCCTAACGTTCTCTCCCACGCTAGTCATTGCGGGCAGTAACGCTCTCGATATTCATCCTCCAGCATGCTCATCCAGATTGAATCATGGTAGCGGTGATTGAAATACAGCGCATCCCGCTGCACGCCTTCTCTCTTAAAGCCCACCTTCTCATAGGCTTTGATCGCCCGCCCGTTGTAATCGAACACCTGGAGCTCAATCCGGTGAAGATTCAGAATGCCGAAGCCATATTCCAGCAGCAGCTTGATCGATTCCGGTCCGTATCCCTTACCGAGATGCTGCTCCGAATCAATCGCAATCCGCAAGTTGGCATTCCGGTTAACTTGATCGATGTCCTGCAGCGCAATATCGCCGATTACCGCATCGTTATCCCGAAGCGCAATCAGAAGCAGCACGGCTGCATTGTCCCCTGATTTGGCCTCGATATACCGGCGGACCTCCTCAAGCGTGAATGCCCGCCGGGTCCCTGTCAGCCGCCTGATCTCCGGGTTGAACAGCATTTGAAAATATCCTTCGGCATCCTCAGCCGATACGGGTCTTAGATACACCCGTTCTCCCTCCAGCAAACGTACCGGCCGAGGGTTCCATAACGTGGATGGTATGCTCATATTAAATGTGCCCTCCTGTTTTGTTTCCAGCTTAAATCCCTTATACTATATCAATGAATTGACCATAGCTGAATATACAGTTTTGAATCTATAAAAGGGACAGATTTTGCATGAAACAGATTCAGGTTCCGATCCACCAAACAGAGATGATGTCCGCTCTCGCGGGCTCCTCCGCGCCACTGTACGTCCAGGCGTATCAGTACATGAAGCGGGAGATTATCGCCGGCCGATGGCTCAATCAAGCCCGTCTGCCCTCCGTTCGCAAGCTGGCTGAGCTTCTTGGAATCAGCACGACGCCCGTCGAAATGGCTTACCAGCAGCTGCTCGCCGAAGGGTTTATCGTCAGCAGACCGCGAAGCGGGTATTTTGTGCAGACGCCGGACGATATCTTTCCGCTCCCGGCAGCACCGCCCCCGACGAACGGCCCGAAGCTCAAGCGACATCATCATTTTCCGTTTGATTTTCATATGTCCAAAAATGAGTATCGTCATTTTCCCATCGCAGCCTGGAGGAAAGCATACAGCCGATGCCTGCAGGAGGAGTGCGCAGCGGAGATGCTGTTTTACGGCGATCCACAGGGAGAAGAGGGCCTTCGCCGTGAAATTGCAGCCTACGCAAAAAGCGTGCGCGGGGTTCAATGCACGCCCGAGCAGGTCATTATCGGTTCGGATCCCTATCCTCTGCTGGATATCATCTGCCGCCTGCTACGCCCATACGGGGACCGGGTCGGCGTTGAAAACCCGGGCTATCCCCAGTATCCCGAAGCGTTCAGGCAAAACGGCTTTCAGGTCATGCCGTTGGCCGTGCACGAGGACGGCATCCGCCATGAAGACCTTCAAGGGAGCGGGGTCAAGCTAGTAACGGTGTCGCCATCGCATCAGTTCCCGACCGGCGTCACCATGCCGATCTCGCGGCGGCTGGCTCTGCTTCAATGGGCTCACGAGACCGAAGGGTTTATTATCGAGGATGACTACGACGGAGAATTCCGGTATTACGGCAGGCCCATTCCTTGCCTGCAGGGCCTCCGGTCCGACGGCCGGGTCATCTATATGAGCGGGTTCTCGCAGGTTCTGTCCCCCGCGATCGGGGTCCATTATATGATACTGCCCGCAGTCCTGCTGCCGGCATACCATCATTTGAAATTCCACTTGTTCCTGGAATGCACCGCCTCCAGACTGCAGCAGCTGGCCCTCGAACGCTTTATGAAAGAAGGCTATGTAGACCGGCATCTCCGCAAAATGAGGATGCTGCTCAGAAAGAAGCATGATCGCCTGATTGCTTCGATCCAGCGATACTTCGGAGAACGGGCCGTCATTAGCGGGAATGGAGCGGGATTTCATCTCATGCTGTCCATCACGCATCCGCTGTCCGCCCATGAACTCGAGACCCTGGCCGAACACGCGGGAATCCGCGTAAGCGCTGCGGATTATACGTGGCTCCCTGACACCCGTAGCTGCACGGCAACGGATCGCAGATCATTCATCGTCGGGTTCGGCGGTCTTCTGGAGGAAGAGATCGACGAAGGAATGAAGCGGCTTGCATCCTGCTGGCTGTCAACGTGACGAATTTCATCTACATAAAAAAACAACAAAAAGGACTGCCCATGACTCGCATGGAACAGTCCTGCCGGATAAAGGGTTGGATCGTTGATGCAGCCAGGATCGCCTGCCGGGCAGGAGCCTCACTGCATGCAGGAAGGCTTTCAATACGCCAATCCTCCGGATGCCGGCTTAAACCGAACGGCCCACGATGACAAGATCCCGCTTAACCCCGTCCAGCTCGGCAACGCCCGGGAGAAGCCCCCACTGTTCGAAGCCGAATTTCCGGAGCAGCTTAAGGGAGGGCTCATTGTGGCCAAATACGAATCCGACCAGATTGCTGACGCGAAGCCGCGGACATTCCTCCAGCGCCTTGGCGATCAGGATGCTGCCCGCGCCGATCCCCCGAAACTTCTCATTCACGTAGATGCTGATTTCGGCTGTTCCGTTATAAGCAGGACGCCCGTAAAAGGATTGAAAGCTCATCCAGGCGACGATTTCGCTTCCAAAACGCATAACCCACAGCGGACGGTGGTCCTCGCTGTGCTCTTCGAACCAGCGAATGCGGCTCTCCACCGTCACCGGCTCCAGATCGGCGGTAACCTTTCGGCTTTCGATCGTAGAATTGTAGATGTCGACAATAGCCGGCAAATCCTCCATTACGGCATAATCGATCTGATATTGATGCGCTGTCATGTGCTACCTCCGAGTCGATGAATGTTGAATGTCAGATTGTGATGACGATGACTGCTATGAGGTCTATTGTACAGGAGGAAGCGGGATTACGCCTTATTTTTCTGATCAGGGATTAATTTACAAATGTGTTGCGCACCCGCTCGGACCGGATGAAATACGGAATCCAGATGCAGGCATAAATCATGGAGCGGACAATTTGGGTTGCAGATTGCCCGTCGTCGGTCTCGGCCAGCAGTTCGATTTGACTGGCAACGGCGAAGTCTGCAATGCCGAACAAAAGGCTGGCGATAATATAGCCGATCATCAATTTCGGGAATGCCTTTTTCTTGCCGTACATCAGGAACAATGCAAAAATGAGGCCAATCACAAATAAAACATTCATTACCGTCTCGAACAGAATTAGCGGGGCCAGCATGGCGTCATAATAAGGAGATGACGGATCTGTGAGCACATCCCAGACTTCGGACTCATAAAGCGGCAGCACATTCGTAATGAGCAGGGCGGTAATCGTAATCAATGAAAAATAAATGGAGATCTGAACGAGGACCAGCCAGCCCCCAAGCCCTTCAACCGGTGGTTTCAGCGAATAGCTCTTCTGCTTCCCCGGCTCATGCGGCGGCATCTGCCCGTTCTCTTGAAACGGATTCGGATCCATGAATAAGTACTCCTTCCAGCATTATGTAATTTCTAACTATGGATCATTATATAGAAAGGACTAGCTCTCATAAAGGGAAACTTTACTTCGGCAGCCGAACGATATACCCTTACATTAGTAGCTATACGACCGTTGTTACCATGAAAGGAATGAACCCTGATGAATGAACGTTTAAACACGCTGCTCCAATCCATGAATTCGCACGGCTGGGATCATGCGCTGATCACGGATCCCAAGCATGTCTATTACTTGACCGGATTTGCCAGCGATCCCCATGAGCGTTTTCTCGGCCTGCTCCTCTCCTCAGGGAGCGAGCCGGTCCTGATCGTACCCGCCCTGGATGCCGCCGCTGCCGAGGCGGCATCGTCCGTCAAGAACATCGTGACGCATCAGGATACCGATAATCCGTATGCTGTGCTTCAGCGCTCCCTTCGCGGCTCTGCCGGCACGGTGGCTGTGGAGAAGGAGCAATTGACCGTCTCCCGCTTCGAGCAGCTGCAGCAGCATGTGGACGCCTCTGCCTTCAAGGATGCCGGTCCCGTTCTTCGCGAGCTGCGGGTGCGGAAATCGCCGGAGGAGGTATCGCTGATCAAGCATGCCGTCAAGCTGGTGGAAGAGGTGCTGCGGCAAGGCTTGAAAAAGGCAAGCATCGGCGTTAGCGAGCTGGAGCTTGTGGCCGAGCTGGAATATTTGATGAAGAAGCTCGGAGCGGATGCCCCTTCGTTCGCGACGATGGTGCTGTCCGGGCCAAACACGGCGCTTCCTCACGGCGTGCCGGGGGGCAGACGGATCGAAGCGGGAGATCTGCTTATGTTCGACCTGGGCGTATATGCGGGCGGCTATGCCTCGGATATAACCCGTACCTTTGCTGTCGGCGACTTGAAGCCGGATGCCGTTCGCATCTACGATACCGTTCTGGCCGCGAATCAAGCCGCGATTCAGGCGGTGAAACCCGGTGTTACATACGGATCGATCGACCGGGCGGCAAGAACCGTCATTGAGCATGCGGGTTACGGCCCCGCCTTCGTTCATCGCCTTGGTCACGGCCTCGGGATGGATGTCCATGAATACCCGTCCGTGCATGGGCTGAACGAGGATGTGCTGCAGGCCGGCGCTGTGTTTACCATCGAGCCCGGCGTATATGTACAACATGTCGGCGGCGTACGCATCGAGGACGATGTCCTTGTTACCGAGACCGGCGCCCTGGTGCTAACCACATTTCCGAAGGAGCTGACCGTCATCGGGTAATCCAGGTCCGCTCCTTAGCTAAGCTATTGAACGAATAGCCCTTCATACGACAAAAAGGCCATCCGGCAAGGCGTTATCTTCGCCTTGCCGGATGGCCTTTTTTTTACTTTGGATACTGCTCTGCTTTTCCCGCTATGCACGATGCACGGTACGAGACATCCCAGGATGGCTGTTGAATCCCTGAGCGTTTACTACTGGACCATATCTAGTTGAATGTTTTTATCGTTATATACATCCTTATCCACTTCATTCATCACTTTCCCCGTAATGACGCCTGCCGTCATGGAATCATTGACGTTCAGCGCCGTCCGGCCCATATCGATCAGCGGCTCGACAGAAATCAGCAGTCCCGCCAGCGCTACCGGCAGGTTCATCGTGGAGAGAACGATAAGCGATGCGAACGTAGCCCCGCCCCCGACGCCGGCGACACCGAATGAGCTGATCATGACGACGACGATCAAGGTCAGGATGAAGGACCATGAGGTCGGATCAACGCCGGCGGTCGGTGCGATCATAACGGCCAGCATGGCAGGATAAATGCCGGCGCAGCCGTTCTGCCCGATCGTGGCGCCAAGCGATGCGGACAGATTCGCGATCCCCTCCGATACGCCGAGCTTCTTGCTCTGCGTCTGGACGTTAAGCGGGATGGTCGCCGCGCTGGAGCGCGAGGTGAACGCAAACGTCAGCGTCGGGAAGACCTTTTTCACATACGTAAACGGATTGAAGCCGAACAAGGCGAGCAGCACAAGATGGACAATAAACATGACAATCAACGCCACGTAGGAAGCCAAGACAAAATCAATCAGGTTCAAAATAACCTGCAGATTCGTCGTCGCGATGGTCTTGGCCATCAACGCGAGAATGCCGTAAGGCGTCAGGCGAAGCACAAGCGTCACGATGCGCATGACAACCCCATAGACCGAGGAGATGATGCCGCGGAACGTATCGGCCTGCTCTTTATTTTTCCGGTCCAGGCCAAGCACGGCAATCCCGATGAAGGCCGAGAAAATAACGACCGCGATCGTGGACGTTCTTCTCGCGCCCGTCATATCCTCAAACGGATTGCTCGGTATGAAATCAAGGATCTGCTGCGGCAGCGTACGATCCTCGATGTCTCCAAGCCGCTCCTGCAGCAGTGCGCCCTGCTCCTCCTCTGCCGCTCCGCCCTGAATGTTGACCGCAGACAGATCAAAGGACAGCGCGGTCGTGATCCCGACGGTCGCGGCCACCGCGGTCGTCAGCATTAGCACGGCGATGATGAGCCCGCTCATTTTGCCGAGATTGCGCCCGCCCTTCAGCTTGGTGATAGCCGAGATGATCGATACCATGATCAGTGGAATGACCATCATCTGCAGCAGCCGGACGTAGCCGTAGCCGACCAAATTGAACCAATCCGCTGAATCGGCCACGATATCGGAGTCAGAAGTGTAAACGAGCTGCAGAACGACGCCGAACAGAACGCCCAGACCCAAGCCCGCGAAGACACGCTTGGTAAACGAGTAATGCTTTTTCTGCATCCAGTACAAAATACCGACCAGCAGAATCAAAACAAGGACATTGATAACGACCCAAAGCGTTTCCATCCTTTGCTTCCTCCATTCTCATTTCGGATTAAGTTGTACCATCCTTGTGGGGATAAGTGCGCTAGTATGTATTCATTTCCAACTCACCGCCCACTCTAAACATTACATTACCCGTTCTTCCCGATTCTTATCGGAAATTGGTGCTCCCGGCATCCGATCAATTCGATTATACAGATCGGATTACCAAGATAAATTCATTTACTTCTATCCTATCCCCAATGCTGGAGGAGCAGAACCACAAATAACAGAACGGCTGCTTCAAGCAGTTCATTCAATGCGCCGTAGGTGTCTCCCGTGAGGCCGCCGAGGCGCCGGCTCATACGTCCTGCTACGGCCGCTCCAATCAACCAGGTAAGGAACGGCGCAAGAACGAGTGCCGCTAATCCGGTGATCCAAAGATGTGTTGAATCCGTGACCAGCCCCAGCATGACGATGACCCCGAGCGTGACCAGAACCGCCATCAAGCCGGCCTGCAGCCTCCGCAGGCTGGATAATCCGTTGAACAATGCAGCCAGCCCTTCGCTGCCTCTTGCTACAGGCCAGCGGTACATTGCGTGCACCATAAACCAACGGCTCCAGACGGGTGCGAGCACAAGCAGAAGAGCTTCCTGCTTCAAGTCCCCGCCCGACAGCTCAAAAATCGATTGAATCAGCGAAGCCTTCAGCAGCAGAAGCAGCGTGCAGGCGATAACCCCCATTGCCCCAACCCGGCTGTCTTTCATAATCTCGAGCATCCGCTCCCGCGACCGATGGCTAAGGAGGGCGTCCGCGCTGTCCATCCATCCGTCCAGATGAAGACCGCCCGTCAGCCCCACCCAGACGGTCAATGTGATAACCGATGCCGGAAAGACCGGGAGAGCTAAGCTTAATCCCCACCCCAGCAGTGCCACTGTCAGGCCGATCACGCCCCCTACCAGCGGATAAAAGACAACGCTTCGCTGCTGAACCTCCGGGGTAAAGGGAATCTCCCGCCGGATCGGAAACCTTGATAAAAATTGAAAAGCGGCCGCAGCCGCTTCCATTATCCTGTTCATATTCGATACTCCCTGCTCTTGATTTCCATCGGAATCCCCGCGGTTACGAGAAATACTTCATGGCAGACCCGTGCCAGCCGCTGGTTCATCATCCCAGCCCAATCGCGGAATATTCGGCCGAGCGGGTACTCGGGGACGATCCCCGATCCCACTTCGTTCGTTACCAGAATCACCGTTCCGGGATACGTCTGAACGGCTCGGGCCAGCCTGCCGATATCCAGCTGCAGCCGTTCCTCCATAGCCGCGGCTCCTTCCGGCTCGACCTGAAGCAGCACGTTCGTGAGCCACAGCGTCAGGCAATCCACGACGACCGCTGGCGCATCCGATGCCGATTGGCCGAGCGTTTCGAGCAGCTCCGGCAAGGCGACGGGCTCTTCGACCGTCTCCCAGCGATAATCCGCATCGCTGCGCCTGTCCTGATGAATCCGAAGCCGTTCCTTCATTTCATCGTCATACGCCTGAGCCGTCGCAATATAAAGGCCCGAGGACGACCGTTTCATGCAGAGCTTCTCGGCGAACGAGCTCTTGCCGCTCCGGGCGCCTCCCGTTACGAGCGAGCTTAATGGGTTCATAATTCGCCTCCGCTTATTCCCGCGCTTTCGAAGGTTGCCATCTCGCTCATAATCCGGCAGGCGGCTTCTATCATATGAAGGCATAACACGCCCCCGGTTCCTTCGCCAAGACGCATGTCCATATGCAGCATCGGAGACAGTTCCAGCGCTTGCAGCAGCAGGGCATGTCCACGCTCCTTCGAATTATGTGAAGCGATCATATAGGAACGCGATTCGGGGCAAATCGCCGCAGCGATCAGAGCGGCTGCACTGGATATGAAGCCGTCGATAACGACAGGGCAACCCTTGGCCGCCGCGCCGAGAATGAGTCCGGCCAGACCGCCGATCTCATACCCGCCGACCTTGGCCAGCACATCCACCGGATCTTCCGCCAGGGGGCGATTGACCGTAATCGCCTGCTCGACAACGCGGATCTTATGCATCAGCCGCTCGTCGCTAACGCCGGTTCCCCGCCCCACGACCTCAGCCGGAGGCTTGCCGGACAGAACCGCGAAGACGGCGGCGCTCGGCGTCGTGTTGCCGATCCCCATTTCCCCGGTCACGAACACCCGGGTTCCATGGGAGTAGAGCTCGGCGGCTACCTCGGCGCCGGTCAGAATCGCCTGCTCCGCCTCCGCCCTCGTCATCGCAGGCCCTTTTGCAATATTTTTCGTTCCTTTATTAATTTTACGGGAAAGGAGACGTTCATGGGACAGGTCAGCCGCAACGCCGATATCCACGCACAGCACGTCCGCGCCCGCTTGACGGGCCAATACGTTGACGGCAGCGCCGCCGTTCAGGAAATTCATGACCATCTGGGGCGTTACTTCCGACGGGAAGGCGCTGACGCCCTCCTCGCACACCCCATGGTCACCAGCCATGACCACGACGGCCTTTTTCTCGAATGAGGGCTTGATCGTCCCGGTAATTCCCGCGAGCTGAATCGCCAGCGATTCCAGCTTGCCAAGGCTCCCGGGAGGTTTCGTCAGCTTGTCCAAATAGGCGGCGGCTTCCGCCTGCGCCCTAGCATCGGGCGCGGTGATTGTTCCAACCGATCGCGTCAATCGGTCCATGAGCTCCTTCATGCACGAAGCCTCCTTTTTACTTATCTCGCTTGCTTTTACTTTATCCGAATCCGTGCGCTCCGGGCAAGGACAAGGCTTGCCGGTCCTTATTTTCTCGACCGGTTCGCGGTGAGCAGCACCTGCGGCGCGCCGTTCTCGGGGTGCTTGACGACGGAAGGCATGACCCGGAATATCCGGCTGATATACGCCTCGGTCAGCACTTCCTCCGGTGACCCCATTCCTGCAACGCGCCCCTCATGAAGCACGAGCAGCTTATCGCAAAACTGCGCGGCCAGATTCAAATCGTGCAGGACGCTGATTACGGTAATTTCCGTCGTCTGTCTCCAAGCATCCACCATCTCCATGAATTGAAGCTGGTAATGAATATCGAGGTAGGTCGTCGGTTCATCCAGCATCAAGAGCGACGGCTCCTGCACCATCACCTTGCCAAGCGCAGCCCGCTGCCGCTGGCCGCCGCTCAGCTCCGTAAGACGCCGCTCCTGAATATCGCGAAGCTCCAGCTTCTCCATGATGCTATCAATCAGGGGTGCCGCATCCTGCTCCTCCCGACCAAGCCAGTTCAGGAATGGATAACGCCCCATCTCGAGCACTTCCCGTACTGTAAAATCAGTCGGGTCCAGTCCCTCCTGCTGGAGCACGGCAATAATTCGGGCGAGCGCCTTGCGGCTATAGCTTCCGATATCGCGGTCCAAAAGCCGAACACTTCCCTTGGAAGGCCGCTCCACACCGGACAGCAGCTGCATTAGCGTAGACTTGCCGCTGCCGTTCGGCCCGATGATGCCCCACCATTCGCCTTTTCGGACCCGAAGCTCGACCTCCGACAATACCTGCGTGCGGCCATAGGCCTTCGACAGCCCTTGGGCAACGATCATCATGAGAATCCCTCCCTGCGCCGCTTCTTGTTCCGGTAGAGCAAGTACGCAAAGAATGGAGCGCCAATAAACGCAGTGACCACCCCGAGCGGAATTTCAGTCGGAGCGAGCACGGATCGCGCCGCCGTATCGCACCACACCATGAAAATAGCGCCTCCCAGCGCGGATATCGGAATAATGACACGATAATCCGAGCCCGTCATGAGCCGGATCATATGCGGCACCACCAGTCCCACAAATCCGATCACGCCCGAGACCGATACGGCCGCGGCTGCAAGAAGCGTAGCTACAACCAGAACGCTGGTCTTCAGCCGATCAACGTTCAGTCCCATATGGGCAGCCTGCCTTTCGCCGAGCGACAGCAGATTCAAAGCCCGCGAGCGGCTCCACAAATAAATAAGCCCTACCCCAAAATACGGGAAAAGGATGGCCACGTAGGACCATCCGCGCATGCTCAAGCTTCCCATCGTCCAGAACAGGATCTGGTTCACCGTGTCTTTGGACATCACCGTTAAGAAGGAAACGACGGCGCCGAGAAAGGATTGCATTACGACCCCGGATAAAATGAGTCCGTGCACCGGCAGCTTCCCCTGATCCCGTGCCAGCAGCAGAACGACCCACAGCGTACCCGCTCCGGTCAGAAAGGCAACCAACGGCAGCGTGTAGCCTCCGGCAAAGGAATACTCCATTCCGAAAAAAATGAGGGACGCCGCTCCTAGCGCTGCTCCGGAAGACACGCCCAGCGTAAAAGGATCAGCCAGCGGATTGCGCAGCACGCCTTGAAACGCCGCTCCTGCCACCGCAAGCGAGGCGCCGACCAGCATTCCCAGCAGAATGCGCGGGAGCCTCACCTTCATTAAAATCTGCTCGGAGGATACCTCCCAGCCCGGGACGATCGCATCGCCGAGCCAAGGCAGCCGATGCAGCAGCATCGCTCCAATCTCGCTAACAGGCAGGTGGACCGAGCCGATTCCGAGGCTGACGATCAAAGTCAACAGCAGCAGGACAATGCCGGCCGTTCCGTAACCCGCCAGTTTTTGTCTCATGGTGTCATCAGTTCCGGATAAACGGCTTTGGCCACTTCAATCAAACCTTGCGTGACGCGCGGCCCCGGACGGCTCAGCAGATTATCGTCCATCGCAATGACCCGGTCGTTCTTGATCGCTTCGATCTGATCCCAACCGTCGCGCTCTTTAATCATCTGGTCCAGCGTTTTCTTGGTGGCTTCGTCGACAACATTGCTCGAATACAGAATGACATCCGGATTCGCCGCAATGATGTTCTCCTCGCTAATTTCGAACCAGCCCTCTGTATCCCCGGCTGCGTTGACGCCGCCGGCCAGCGTGATCATCTCATCCATGAACTCGCCTTTGCCGACGGTCCAGCCCGGCGAGAACTCGACGTACACTTTCTTCTTGTCCTCTTCCTTCACGGATTTCACCGCTTCCGTAACGCTTGCCAGCTCCTGCTGCATCTGCCCGACCACAGCCTGCGCTTCTTCCTGACGGTCGGTAATTTGTCCGACCAGCGTAATGGAAGACATGACTTCTTCAATCGTGGACGGATCGTTAACGAACAATTTCACGCCCATCCCGCGGAGCTTCTCCGCGTTTTCCGCATTCATCGACGCGCTGAACACGACATCGGCCTCGGCTGCGATTACAGCCTCTTCATTCACCTGGAAGCCTCCCATTTTCGGCTTGGATTTCGCGGCTTCCGGATAATCATCCAGATCGGACACGCCTACGATTTCCTCGTCCAGCCCGAGGGCAAACAGCTTTTCCGTCTCGGACGGAGCCAGGGATACGATACGGGTCGGCGCCTTCTCGAAGGTGACCTCCGTTCCGGTCGCATCCTTAACGGTGAGCGGATACTGCGTCTTCAGCGCACCCTGCTCCTCCGCAGGCTGTTCAGCCGGCTTCTCCTGCTGGGCAGGCGTTTCCGAAGGCGCACTATTCGGCGCGGCATCCTCGGCGTTACCGCAGGCGATCAGCGACAGCGCCATCAGCATCGCCACGATCAAGACGGACCATGATTTCAACATTGCTTTCATTTTCTTGTTTCCCCCTACGTCATCATTGAGAACCCTAGCCTGCATATTTCACAACTTCAATTCCGATCCTTACCGGGTATGAAAACGACTGTCCTCGCATGTATAAGGAGAACCGGCTGGTTCCGCCGGGACCTAAACCTCCGGGTACCCCTGCTATCCGTTAGGAAGAGGAATACCGGTGTTTCCCCGGAGCGGGAATCAGGAGGCTGGCATTGCCTTCTCGTTCTCCAGCAAAAATCCCCGATTCCTTGACGAATAAGGAATCGGGGATTACGTTTCAGCTTCAGGACACCTGCGAACATATAGCATTGATCATCAACAAAGCGGCTTATTGCCGGAAAGCTGTACCTCCACAGCTCCTGCCGCTCCCGCGATCAAAACGGGTCCAAGTGAACGTAATCCTCTCCTCGAAGGACCGTCATTCATTGCCGAGGGCAGGTCTCCTGACTTACAGGCCTAACGACTTCTCCGCCTTCCCAAGCGCATCAGCGCCCAGTGGCATTAAGGAGGAGTCTCCTGCTTCACAGTGGCGGGACCGTGCCGGATTTGCACCGGCTTCCCTATTAACCCGAATGGCAGTCCGTCAATACCCGGCTGCCTGTCCAGGACCCTCGCAAATCATATGAATCATGCTTATATAGCCAAGCTGGATTTCTCTGAACACGATTATAGGGGATAACCCCCGCCCTTACAACTAAAGGATTATCCCATTCTTCGAGTATAATGGTACTGATAGTTCTCGTTATCGTTCATTATTCGCCTGAAATCACATCTTTTTGAAAACGGGGAGTGAATCCGTGATGAAAATTCCTTCAAACCAAAAGCCGGAGAGACTTCGTCTGACCGTTCTGGAACCCGAGCATCTTCCCGCGCTGAGTCAATTCTCCCTCCCGGAGCACCAGCGAAGATTCACTTTGCTTCCGGACGATGCGATGAAGAAGCACGGTTATCCGCCCACGGAGGACAAGCTGCCGGTCGTTCTGCTCGCGGCGGATAAGCCCGTCGCCTTCTTCGTCCTGGATCGCGGGGAACGTATCGCCCGTTATACGCCGAACCAAAGCGCCGTGCTCCTTCGCGCCCTATCCGTTGATCACAAGGAGCAGGGGCGGGGCTACGGCCAGGCTGCCATGCGCCTGCTGCCCGAATTTATTCGCTCGCGACTGCCGGGAGTGAACGAGATTGCCCTGGCGGTAAACGCCCGCAATGAGCATGCCCGTCACGTCTATCTTCAAGCCGGCTTTCGTGACAGGGGATACCGGGTCATGGGCGTGCAGGGCATCCAGCATATTTTGCATCTTGATCTGGAGATCCGTTGATGCTTTCTTGTGGATTGCCCAAGGTCCTTGCCAACGGGTATGGCAGGGCTGTCAGCTCATGATCTCGCCTTGCCAGCCCAGTCCGTTCCAGGCCAGCTTCAGCCTAAGCTCCTCACCCGGCAGGATGCGCAAGCTCCAAAAAGGGGTATCCGGAACCGTAGCCGCCGCAATCTGGCGAATCACGCCGCCATGCGTGACGACCAGCAGGTCGGGAATTCTTTGGGAATCCCGTCCTCTGGCTTCACCGTCCTCGTCCCTCTCAAAGCTGCGGCACATATCTTGATGCAATCCCGCCAAAAAATGCTGAATCCTGGACGCGAAGGCTTCCCAGCTCTCTCCGCCCGGCGGAGTAACAGCTGCCGGGTCCTCAATCCAGCGGCGATATAAAGGATTTCCCTTCAAATCCTCGTAGGTTTTCCCCTCCCATTCGCCGAAATGAAGCTCACGCAGCCTGCTGTCATACACCGCTCCCGGAATTGGCAAAACTTCCGTATTGCCATTTAAACCGGCACTTTGAACCTCGTTACCGGTCAGCAAATAGCGAAGGGTCTGCCTGCATCTGAGCAGGTCGCTGCAGTATATGCGTGCCCATTGCAGGCCTTGGAGCCGCCGCGCCAGCGGGGCCAGCCGTTCCAGCTCCGCGGATATCACGCCCTGATCCTCATGGCCGAGGTACCGCCGCTCCTGATTCCACCGCGTAACGCCGTGGCGGACCAGGTGCAGGACAACCTGCAGCGGACTCGTATCTTTTTCAAGCAGCTGAATATCCCCCTTATCCTCCGCATGGTATGCAAAGTGTGCAGGATGTGCATTTTTCACGTCCTTTGCGTCCTTTGCGTCTTTTGCATCAATCGCGTCTATCGCCTCATTCACGTCGTTCGCTTCGTTCAAGGCTTTAGCCTGATCCGCATCGATCGCTTCCAATGCGGCGTTTGCGTCAATTGCCTTATTGCTTTGTATCGCATCCAGTCCCACGTCCTCATCGTTTGCATTTACGATATCCTTCGGCTCCCTCATACCCATGCTCCCCCGCCTGCGGCGATAACGATCGCCAATACGGCGGTGCCGATCACGGTAAAAATCACCGAAGCCGCGAGGAGCAGCCGGGTCGTGATGCGGATGTCCTCCGCATTCAGCGCCCGCTCCGGATCTCCCATATACGCCCGGAACGAGACGATCCCTTGATAAGAATTTTCCCCGCCAAGGCGAATGCCGAGCGCACCGGCCACCGCCGATTCCGGAAATCCGCTGTTTGGGCTCGGGTGTTTTCTCGCATCTCTTCGGACGGTAGCGATGGACTTCTGCCAAGGCAAGGAGAGCATCGCGGCCGAGATCGCCACCAGCCCCGCCGTCAGCCGGGCGGGAATCCAGTTGGCGACATCATCCAGCCGGGCCGATGCCCAGCCAAGATGCTCGTATTTCTCATTCTTATAGCCGACCATCGAATCGAGCGTGTTCACCGCCCGGTATGCCATCGCCAAGGGCGCCCCGCCGATGAGGGCATACAGCAGCGGGGAGATGACCGCATCGACGATATTTTCCGCCACCGTCTCCACCGTACCCCGTACGATTTCCGGCTCATCCAAATGGGCCGTGTCCCTTCCTACGATCATGCCCAGCGAGCGGCGGGCAGCCGGAAGGTCTCCGGCACGAAGATGGCCGTACACCTCAAGGCCGGCATCGCGCAGTCCTTTTACGGCAATGGTTGTCGCAATGAGCACCGCCTCTGCGCCTGCGGCCAGCCAAGGATGAATAGAGGCACACAGCAGCAGGAGCAGCAGCGTAATCGCATACGCCCCGCCTGCAACAATGAGCGGGAGCAGAATGCCGGCCCGCTTCAATCCTGCCGGCGATTGGGTACGGGTGCGAATCCGCTTCTCCACTGCACGGATCGCTTTACCTATGCCAATGACGGGGTGCGGAAGCCATCTGGGATCACCGATCAGCAGATCGATCACAACGGCCGCCCATAGGATCCAGACCGCTGTCATAACCGCTCTTCTCTTTCTGTTCGAACGCTTTCCGTAACGCTGTTATACACAAGGCGTCCAATCATGCCGCCGAGGTCGGTTGCGGTGCCGGCATAGCGGTGTTCCACCCCGTAGGCTTCATTCCCGCTGACGGCGAGCACGATCGCATCGGTCGTCGTCCCGGTAGCAGCAGCCCCGGTTTCGTGATCTGCAATCCCCAAATCACCGAGCGCTGCCGCTTTCGCTTCCGTAGCGGTCAGGATCGCGTTCACCATGCAGGCAGGCGTCATCCGCCCGTCGATCATCAGCATGATATTGATCGTGCCAGGCTGATAGGCGGCGAAGGTGGTCCGGCTGATGCCTGCCCGCGCGGCATTGCCTGTTCCGGCCGTCGAGCAGCACAGAATGGAAGCCTGGGAGCCGCCCTCCTCCCAGATTGACGCATATTTCAGCCGGACGGCGGTTAATAACCCGGCCGTCGCATCCTCCGGGTATCCGCAGCCGCGAATGAAGCTGTGCATGTCCTTCACGGGATCACTGCAATCGTAGCGCCGGTCCACATACCGGTTAACGATATGATTCAGTCTTGCATAGCCTCCGCCATACACCGCGCTGCCCAAGGCATCCGCCGGCTGCGGGAGCGATATGCGGATATGCGGGTGCTCCGGGTAGCCCTCGGATGAAACGATCAGGCCGGGCCATACGGCGGACGAATAACTGCATGGCTCCGTAATGTGCAAAAAAGGTACTGCCACGTCTCTCTCTCCCTGCTCTAAACATTTGAAATGGCTCCCCGGTTAAAGTCACTGCGAAGTGACGGGGAGTTTAAAGATCGTTCATACTTCTCCCTGTGTGCACGATGCATGGTAGGGCATGCTTGGAGGGCTGGTTGTCCATATTCCCCACCCGCTTGGCTCGTTCCTCGCCATCACTGCAGTATTCGAAGGAGACTGGTGAATTCGAGATACAAATCTGTTCTTCGAACCCGATTGTCCCTCAGGTAACGCAAGCTTAGGCTTGCTGCCTCGACACTGTGGAACGTAGGGCGCCGCCCTTTACGCCTCCGGCCGAGACGAGCCCTGGAGCACTTCCGCAGCGGTTTGCAGCAGCCTGCTGTTGGATTCCCCATCCTTTACAGCCAGGCGGAAATGGCGTTCTCCCAGTCCGGGATACATGGCGCAGCTGCGAATCAGGACACCGCGCATGCCCATTGCCGTTTGAAATGCCGCTGCCGTCCAACCGGTCGGCAGCTCTCCCAGCAAATAGTTGACTTCCCCTGGCGTCACGTCCACACCGAGCGCCTGCAGCCCGTCGGTCAGCCTCAAACGCCCGCCATGAATCAGCTCCAGGGTTCGCCGCTCATACTCGCTGCCGCTTCTTAGACAGGCTTCCCCTGCCAACAGGGCCAGTCCGTTGACGCTCCATGTCACTTGCATGGCTGACATGGACTGGATGACGTCCGGATGGCCGACCGCATAACCGAGGCGCAGTCCCGGTATCGCATAGAACTTGGTCATCGATCTTATAATGACGGTCCTTGAATAAGAGGACAGCTCCGGCAGCAGCGTCTGCCTCTCTCCATGCGGAATGAAATCCATGAACGCTTCATCCAGCACGAGCCACGTACCCAGCCGCTGCGCCTCCCCTGCGATTGCCCGGATGTCTTCCAAGCTGTACTGTACGCCGTTCGGGTTGTTCGGCTGACCCAGGAACACCAGGTCACAGCCGGACAACAGCTCCATGATCCGCCGGCTGGACGCGCGCCATGCCCCTTCCTTCTCGCCGCTTACGGAGCGTATATCCGCTCCGAACTTAAGAGCCAATTCGCGGTATTCCGAGAAACAGGGATCGACAACGCCGACAATCTCAGGCCTTAGTGCCAGCAAGAGCAGAGCCATGCATTCCGCGGCACCGTTTCCGACCAGAATATTCTCGGTCCCGGCCCCCACATGCTCGGCAAGCATCGCCTTGAACCGGCGATGCCCCGGGTCGGGGTAACGAATGACCGCTCCCAGACCATCCCGCAATGCTGCGATAACTTCCACCGGAGGGCCTAATGGATTAATGTTGGCACTGTAGTCGAGAATAGCCTCCGCCCTTTGTCCAAACCTCGCTGCGGCCGTCTCGATATCGCCTCCGTGACCGTATACTTCGATCCAAGACTGCTTGGTTTCCGTCATTTCTCACGCCTCCTGTACTTGCTGCTCGCAATGCCATCATTATGTGGGTACCTTCACCCAAACGTCAATACGGAATGCTTTGTCTTTCGCACTGCAATTGGTTTACAATAAGTGAATAAGAAGCAATGCCAATCTAAATACATGTAACGACGGAGGATGTTATGCTGTTTATCGATAATCAGGGAATCCACGATCCCGCCATCAATCTGGCGATTGAAGAATACGCCTTGAAGCACTTGTCCATGGACGAGAGCTACCTTCTCTTTTACATTAATAAGCCTTCCATCATTATCGGGAAGCATCAGAATACGATTGAGGAAATCAATCAGGAGTACGTCCGCAACAACAACATCCAGGTCGTTCGCCGACTGTCCGGCGGAGGCGCGGTGTATCATGACCTCGGCAACCTCAATTTCAGCTTTATTACGAAGGATGACGGCCAATCCTTCCACAATTTCCTGAAGTTCACGCAGCCTGTTATCGACTTTTTGCGAAAAATGGGCGTGCCTGCAGAATTAAGCGGCCGCAATGACCTTCAGGTCGGCGAGAAGAAAATATCGGGCAATGCCCAATTCTCCACCCGCGGGCGCATGTTCAGCCACGGAACGCTCATGTTCGATTTGAACCTGGATGATGTACAGGCCTCCTTGAACGCAAATCCGGAAAAATTCAAATCCAAGAGCACGAAATCGGTGCGCAGCCGCGTAGCCAACATCAAAGAGCTGCTCGGCACCGACATGACGATCGAGGAGTTCCGCGCAGAGCTGCTGCGTTCCATTTTTGGCATGGAGCCGGATCAGGTGCCGCAGTATGTGCTGCAGGACAAGGATTGGGAGATCATCAACCAAATCTCCAAAGAGCGTTATCAGAATTGGGATTGGAACTACGGCCTGTCGCCGGAGAGCAACGTGAAGCATGCCAAGAAATTTCCGGTCGGCATTATCGATATCCGGATGGATATCCGGGAGGGGCATATCGGAGAAATTAAAATTTACGGGGATTTCTTCGGTGTAGGGGATGTCGCCGATATCGAAAACCTCCTCCGCGGCAAAAAATACGAGGAGCAAACCGTTCGCGCCGCCTTGTCCGGCGTTGACGTCAAGCACTATTTCGGCAACCTCGAAATGGACGATCTGGTAGGACTCATCTTCCTCGAGGAATAGCATCCTCCCCAAGCAGCACAAACAGACCCGCCCTTCAGCGAAAGCGCAATCGCTCGCTGCTGTGGGCGGGTCTTCTCTTTGTCTGTTTTATCCGCATACATCTAACGGACCGAGGTTGTTCCTTAAGGCTTCCTCCGAACGGGATTAGCCCGATGCCATGAACACGTACCACAACAGCACCAGCGTCAGCAGAATGCAAATATTCTCCACCGTGCGGCCCCAGCGGCTCCCCGTGCTCATGATCTTCAGCTTGATTCGCCACTTCAGCGGCGGCAGCGGCCGAATGCCTCGATTCGTCAAGGCATCGGAGAGCAAATGGATGGAATACGACAAGCCCCCGGCAAACCACAGGCTTTCCGCTCCCTCCTTGCCCTGTGAGGCAAAATACAGGAGCGCGCACCAGCCGCAAGCGGCGTAAATCGTGTGCGTGAACCCGCGATGGGTGACAAGCGAGGCCAAGATCAGTACGCTGCCTGCAATCAGGTTCCATGGACTGAAGCCTTGTCCGAAGGCGATAAGGCCAAGCCCGATCAGAAACATGACGACATGCCGAAGCGTCCTGCTTGGCAGAAAGGATACAACCCCGATTAGTCCGGCCAAGGCGAAATTCCAGGGCGCATAGTCGCGGCCATAGAACAATACGAATAGAGCCGCCCCGATCATGGCCAGCTGCAGCAGGCGCAGTATTTCGGCAGGAATGGCCTTGCGAACCAGCAGGGAATTCGGCTCGTCAATATCGGGAAGCAGCGAGCTGACTAAGGCCACCGCGGCGGCGGGCAGCGTCACCTGAACCCCGCTCATGCCCATAACCGATAACGTGACCCCTGTGCTGATAATTAAATGTGCTCTTCCCATCATGATGCAATTCTTCCTTTCTCAGCTCTTCCATGTGTCTTGGAGTCCTATAATAGCGCTGTATACCCGCTTCACAATCACCCGAAAGCGAATATACGTTCGGTTTAATAGTATAGCAAAATCATCCTCTTTTTGTCCAGACCTTCCATCTGAGGACCCCTTGAAACGGTTGTCCGATTCTTCATTTTGGGATACAATTTGATCACTTGCCTGCACTGCGATGCCAGACCCAGCCAAGAAATGACGTCTGATCCCGAGCGCTTGGGGTGCAGCAGCTTTAACGACTAGCCCGCTCCGGTCGCATCCGGGCTTTTCATTATGCTAGATAACATTTACATACGAATTTGAAAGGATGACACCATCGTGAACCGATCTCGCGCTGCCGATCTCAGCCTCCTTCTGGTCGCCATGATGTGGGGATGTACGTTTCTCATCGTTCAGCATGCGGTACGCGTGCTTCCGCCCATGGCTTTCAACAGCGTCCGTTTTCTCGGCGCCGCCTTGCTGCTGGCCATCATCATTACCGTCTTCTATCGGAGCCAATGGAAGGAAATGACCCTTAAAATGCTCCTGCACTCGTGCGTGCTGGGCCTTTTTTTATTCATAGGCTATGCCTTTCAAACCGCGGGATTGCTGTACACAACGACCTCGAACGCGGGGTTCATCACCGGACTATCCGTTGTGCTGGTGCCCTTCCTGTCCTTTGCTCTGCTTCGGCATTCGATTTCCAAGTATACCTGGTTCAGCGCGCTGCTTGCAGCGGCAGGGCTGTACTTGTTGACCTTCTCCGGATCGGGCATGAGCCTGAACCGCGGTGACCTCCTCATCTTTGTATGCGCAATCGGTTTTGCGCTGCATATCGGTTATACGGGGATCTATGCCGGACGCTACCCTGCCCTGCCGCTCGCGGCGCTGCAAATGGCGGTCGTCGGACTGCTTAGCCTCGCCGCTTCTGCCTTGACGGAGCCTGTTTCGGATCCCGCTGCCCTCTTTGAGCAGCTGACCCGGCCCCATGTGCTGTGGGCACTGGCCGTATCGATCGGGCCCACAAGCGCTTTTGCCTTCTGGATCCAGACGGTATGCCAGAAGTATACGACGCCGTCCAGGGTCGCGATCATTTTCGCGACAGAGCCTGTTTTTGCCGCGCTGACCGGCATTTTGTTCGCGGGCGAGCGGCTTACATTCATCGGCGGTATCGGCTGTGTATGCATTTTGGCCGGGATGGTGGTTGCGGAATTGAAATCCGTGCCGCCAAAGGTACAATCGGAGGCCGTTTAGAGGTACAATAGAAGGCAGATACAGATAGAGACCAGAGACCGACCAAAGGAGAGAAGACCATGACAACCTACAAACTGATGGCCATCGATATCGACGACACGCTGATCAATGATGACAAGGAGGTTACGCCCGGGGTCCAGCAAGCACTGGAAGAGGCCGTTTCGAAGGGCGTGGTTGTCACGCTCGCTACGGGGCGTGCCTATGCATCAGCCCAAGCGATAGCCAGACAAACCGGACTTAACGTTCCGATCATTACCTATCAAGGTGCCCTCATCAAAAACCTGCTGGACGAAAAGGTGCTGTACGAGCGCTATTTCCCGATCGATGCCGCCGTTAAGCTCTATGAATACTGCGTGGAGCACAATCTTCATCTGCAGACCTATATCGACGACAAGCTCTATGCCCGTGAGGAAAACCAAAAGCTGATCGACTACTGCGCACTGAACCGGACCCCTTATTATATAGAGCCGGACTTTATGAAGATGGTGAAGCAGCCAACCCCGAAAATGCTTATTATCGATGATCCGGACGTGTTGGACGAGCTCATTCCTATCTTCCGCGAGCTGCTGGGCGAAGACGTGCATATTACGAAATCGAAGCCGCATTTTCTGGAGTTCATGCATAAAGAGGGGACGAAAGGCCATGCGCTTACGTTCCTGGCCAATCATTTCGGCTGCGATCTGAAAGAAACCATCGCGATCGGGGACTCCTGGAATGACCATGAAATGCTCGAAGCGGCAGGACTTGGCGTTGCGATGGGCAATGCCATTGAGCCGCTGAAAGCAATCGCCGATTTTGTGACGAAGAGCAATAACGAGGACGGCGTCAAGCACGTCATTGATACCTTTATCCTCAACCCGAGCTAATGTATATAATGCTGCAACAAGCCTCCGTCTCTGACGGGGGCTTGTTCTATGTTCACGAACCTGTATCAAGCGAATTCCTCTCCCCCTCCGACTTCAGCTAACGGTCCCGCTCCGGATCAAATGTATGAATCGGCTTGTGCTCCGCGGACTCGTCCGCCCCCATGAGCCCCACCTCAATGCACAGCTCCATCAATTTCTGAATCCCGATATACTGCCGACGATTCCGCTGATGAATGCCGGCCAGCGCTTGCTTCAGCAGCTTTCTGGCATGGTCGATGCTCTGGTTCTCCACCACCTGGACAATCTCTTTGATTTTATCGAGAAAAAATACGGTCGTTCGCAGCGATCGGATCAGCAGAACTTGACGAACATGCCTCGGCGTATACAGCCGGTATCCGTTCTCGGGATTCCGATCGGGTGTCAGCACCCCCTCTTTCTCCCAATGACGGATGGCTGAGGGTTCCACATGCGTTGCCTCGGCCACCTCGCCGATAGTCATGACCGGCTTCAGCTTCTTCTGATTCTCAATGGGCAGCTCCGGATTTTCCAGCATGGCCAGCGTTTCGTCGGCGGTTTTCTTCTCCTGCATAAGCTTGACTTGCTCCGCATTCACGAGCCATAACGCTGCGTCCAGCTCTCCATTTTGTACATGACGAAGCACCTCGTAGGTAACTGCGTATCCGAATCCGGGAAACATGGCCCGAAGGCAGCGGAAATAAGCGAGATGCACTTGCGTATATAAACGGTACCCGTTCGCGCTCCGTTCCGGTGCAGGCACGACGCCCCAGGATTCATAATGTCTTAACGCGCTTGTGCTGATCCCGAGTTCATCGGCAATTTCCTTCGGCTTGTAAAAAGGCATGCGGCTTCCCTCCCTCTTCCGATTGAGAACCTACTGTACCAGAAACACGAGGCTCTTGCAAACCTTAAAATTCAACCTTAAAGCTCTTTGATAAGGTTCCAAAATATAAAAGCACGGAATCGAAAGGGGCACAAGCTACCCATCTTCTCACTTGCATCAATGTTGTATAGTGGTTGGTATACCGTGTATCGATTCGTTCCCTCCGCTGCTTCGATGCCCGATCCTGCCCCTCTCCCTTCGAATCACCTAAACAAGAAATAGCCGCGCACGGACAACATCCGGGCACGGCCATCTGGTTTCGATCTGTATAGGGGTGAAGCCCAACGGATTTGTGCGCTCCTACCCTTTACTTGTGCAAGCCCACCGTCATGCCCGCCTTCGCCACGCGAACCCCTTCGGGCAGCGGGAGGGCCTTCCGGAGGTCCACGTCATGGGACATATGGGTATAGATCGTCTGGCGCGGCTTTACCTCGGACAGCAGCTCCGCGGCTTCCCTCATGTCATAGACGGAGCGCGTCTCAAAAGGTGCCGTTTCATGCACGAAGCTGGTCCCCAGCACAAGCAGATCGAGGCCGTGCAGGGGTTCCTTTTCCCCGGCGCTCAGGTTAATGGAATCGGAGTTGTATACCCAATGATAATCGCCCTTGCGGAATCGGTACGCGTAACTGAAGCCGTTCTTGCCATGGTTTACTTTCCAGCAGGTTATGGCCCAGCCGCATAACGTCACTCCATCATCCACAGCGATCATCTCCATCTGCCGCGGCAGCCACGGGTATTGCCGGACAATCTGCTCCACCACCTCGGCCGGCGCGTATAGCCGCCCTTTCTCCCCAAGCCACCGGCACGCATCGCTCCATTCCGGAAGTCCGCCGATATGGTCGAAATGGGCATGGGTAATTAGCATGTCCCTCACCTTTCGCTTGCCGAGGCGCTCCATCATGAAGCGCCAATCCGGTCCGCAATCGATGATGAATTCCTCTCCGCCGCCCTCCACCAGCACCGAGGAACGAAGCCGGCGATTCATCCCCGTCTCTCGTGCCTCCCTACAGACCTGGCAATCACAATACACCCGAGGGACTCCCATCGCATCCCCCGTGCCTAAAAAAGTAAGCCGATCCTCCATCTGCATCTCCTCCGTTCTAACCGCATCTATCTAACTAGGAGTTCCTGGTTTCTTGGTGAACGCTTGTCCCGCGGATCCCGTTCCCGGGTTCGGATCGCGTCGCTCCAAACCTCCCTTGCCCAAAAGCACGCGAAAGCAGCCCTTCAAATGAACAAAAAACCGCCCCGGCCCATGCCAAGCGGTCTCCTGTCTTTTATTCTTATCAAGCCTTAGCAATCCATTTAGCAACCTTATGATCTAAGCAAATGAGGGCTTATTATCATCAACGGCTCCGCTGATAACCTTGACATATTTCTTATCTACACCTTCAACCGAAGGGCCGACATACACGCTATTCTTGCTCTGGCGCCTTACCTTTCGATTACGCGATTTCAGCGTACTCAGCATCGGCACCGGTCCCCGAACCACCCAGCTCCCATTGGCGGACTCTTGCGGCTGACTTGATGAAGTTGTTTTTTTCCTCTCATTCCTGCTCATGGCGAATCCCCTCCAACTAAATGCCTGATGGTACGAAGCAGCTCACGGTTCTGTTCCACAATCTCCGCGAGTTCGTCCTCCGAAAGAACGTCATGTCCTGTAAAATGCACCGACAGCACATGATTCTCCCCTAAAGGATAGCAGAACACATACACCTGCGCAACTTCCTCTTCGTGATAAAATGCCCATTTTCCACTATTATAGACATCCATCACATAAATCGACTGGTTGCTCGGGGAACGATTCTCACCAAACGGGAAAAATCTCCCTCTTCCTACATTACCCCCAATATGCCCGATTCCCTCATCTCCTTTTCGGGCCCAGAAGGCTGCCCCCGTTACCCGGTAATCGCCTTTGCCGGGCGGCAGCAGGGAATTGCGTACGGCTTCACTCAGCGCATGATACTTCTCGGCTTCATCCGTTACATGCACATTCCGGTTATATTCCCAGAAAAAATGCAGCACGCTCTGCTTGCGCCTAAGCTCCAATTCCTTCTGCTCAATCACGTCGTTCGGGCTGATATAAGCTCCTTCCGCTTCGATTGCATGCATAATATGCCCGCATGCGACATCCACCGCCGATTTATAATCGTTGTCGCTTCGCAGCTCGTATTCCAGCAGCGTAATGCCCTGCAGATCGGAGAGCAGATGATATTCCTTAACCGTCACGTCCTGCACGGACTCCTCATCCGGCTCCACGTGATCGGGAATGATGCAGAACACCCTTCGCCTTCCGAGCCTTCCCCAGAACAGGCCCATTTCAAACAGTGTATTGTCGCGGGTTACAAAGACATGCTTGCCTCGAATCAACGCCACATCGTCTGGAGCAAATACGAACACACCAAAGTCACTGGACGCAAGCTGCTTCTCCAAAGCCTCCATCGTATACATGTTCGCCCCGAACGTACCGCCATACCAGGGTGTCACCTGTGCCGTCCGTTTGAGCTGTTCGTGGATCGCTCGGGCATACTTGATGGACTCTCTGGAGGAGCCGATGAATAATTTCGGTTTCGGCATGGACATAGGCAATCCGAGTCTCCCTTTGTTATACATTTTAGTCTTATTCGATCATTATAACAAAGTTGCCTATTTTTGGGTAAAAATAATGGGAGGGTCTGAATCGTTATTGTATATTATGCCCGGGGATCAAATACAGACCCAATGAATACCCATGAACCCGTGTCCCGATCTTCGATCGCAAAGAAAAACGGGCGGTTGACGTCCATCTCGATTGGCTCGGAAGGAGGCTCCGCGCTCGCTACAACCCCAACCGAGGTAACGGCAGCGGCTTTCGTCCCGGTTTCGCTGACGTCAACGACCGCTTTATGCTTCACTTCGTCGATGTAGAAGCCGTCTCCTCCTTCGGCCATGGCGGTAAAATCCGCTTCAAGCGGATCGAATGCCTTGACCATGCCGAGCCCTTGCAGCGTTTTCGGCAGCTCAAAGGACTGTTCCGCCTTAAATCGCGGCAGGCTCAGCTTAACCGTTTCGTAGGAGAAGCCTTCCTCCCAGGCTGACGCATCCTCCCACAGCTCCTGATGCAGTGTGGCAAGCGAAGAGGACGCCTTCGGCAGGATGACCAGCATATGCATCTGCCCTTCCGCATACGGGATGCGAATGGCCTGCCAATCCTCCCCTTCCTTATATTCGTATTTACCTTCCCGCTTCATCATCGGAATTTGCTTACTGTTGCCGTTGGCCAAGGTAAACGACTCGTCCACGGTATTCGCCGGATCGAATTCATCCTTCCAGCCCCCGTTGAAATAGATCGCATTGATCAATACAGCAACGCCGCCTGGAGGCTCGCTAAAGATGGAGGGAATCATCCCTTCCGTCTTCTTGTTCACCCAGTCGTTGATCTGATTCATAGCCATGTCTTCCCCTAAATGGGTCCCTTTGACCTCTGCTCCATAACTGTCTTGAAGCGCGTTCAGATAGTCCTTCTTCATAGCCACTCCTTGCTGATGCCAGACCGAATTGGCCACGTTCAGGACTACGCCGTTTCCGCGCTCCAGAAGCGTTGATAGGTGGTGGTTCCCTTCATTGACCTCTGCCAGGGGCTGGTCCATCCAGCCGAGCATGGCGGACATCTCGGCCGCCGTATCCCCTGCAGCGCCGTTGTATGCCAGCGCAAGCGCTTGGGTAATGCTGTAAGGTGATAGAATCAAGTTCTCTTGTTCCAGCTCCGTTGCGAGCGATTGATGCAGCCGCAGCGCAAAATCACGCCCGGCTTGCGTCATGCCTTGATCGACCTTGGCCAATACGTTTTTCCGTTCCGTTTCCGACAACACCTTGATTTTTTTCTGCTGCTCCTCCTTTTTCCCGCCAGCGGTTTGAATCTTGTCCCCCTGACCGCAGGCAGTGAGCCATATGAGCAAGCAAGCACAGGCAATAACCGTCCATTTCCGCATGGTAAACGCTCCTTTTTATGGATAGTTCGCTACTAACCTATAGAGACGCTTTAATGTATCCTAATGTTGCATACAATGGCGCCATTATCCATTTTAATTGGTATTTCCCCCCAGGCGGAGGTACAATGGATCTGCAATCAAGCACCGGTTTGCGGTCTTTTCAAAAAAGCGGAGGAATGATCTACATATGCAAAATATCGTGATTCAAGGCAAGCTAGTAACGCTTCGAACCCGTCGTCCGGAGGATACGCCTGTTCTCTACGAGCTTATATACGGTACTGACAACCCGATGTGGAAACAATACGACGCCCCCTACTTTCCCTTAAAGCATGTCTCCTATGAGGTATTTGAAACACAGTGGAGCTCCGATTTCGAATCCGGTCGTTTTCCCAGTGATCTGCTCATTGAAGTCCAAGGTCAAACGATTGGGCTCGTGACCTTCTACTGGGAGCATGAGCCCTCGAAGTGGCTGGAAGCGGGCATTACCATTTATGACCCGCAGCATTGGAGCGGAGGCTATGGAACCGAGGCGCTGTCCCTGTGGGTGGATTGCCTGTTTCGTCATCTCGATATCGCCCGGGTCGGCATTACGACCTGGTCCGGAAATCCACGGATGATGCGCTGTGCAGAGAAGATCGGGATGCGCCTGGAAGGACGCATGAGAAAATGCAGATATTATAATGGGGTTTACTATGATTCCATTCGCATGGGCGTACTGAGGGAAGAGTGGGAGGAACGCAAAGCTTCAAGCAACCCGAGCTGCATCGGCCACTCTGTCAAATAACATGCTGCGTGCATTCAAAGCGCGGACACACCGAAAACGAGCCGGTCGGGGATCTCCCCCGCCGGCTCGTTCCGTATGCGGCATCCTGGTTATAAGAGGTTACAAGCCGGCCAGCACCTGATACCAGACGCCGCGCTTGGAATACAGCGTCTCGCGGACGGTATCCCAGCCCCCCAAATATTCGATATCGAACAGCCCCGGCGGGTTCGGGAAGCGGTCCTTCGTCTCGGCGTAAACCGTTTCCTCTACCGGGCGGAAGCCATGCTTGACGAAGATGCGCTGCGCATCCGGTGAATACAAGTATTGAACGAAGGCTTCAGCCACATCGGATGTCCCGTGCTCCTCGGCATACTTCTCGACCACAACGGCTGGATTCTCGATCAGCATCGTGTGTTCCGGCACCACGATATCATAAGGCACCCCTTGCGCGATGCGTGCCAACAGTTCGTTCTCATACGTGACAATGACATCGCCGACCCCGTACTCAAAGGCAGCCATGGACGCCCTGCCGCTCTTGTCGAGCGACTCCACGTTCCGATGCACCGCTTCAAGAAACGCCTTCGCTGCCGCAGGATCCCGTTGTCCCTTCGCTTCCGACTGCTTCAGCCCTGCGCCGTAAATGGCGTTGATATCCCACTGGGCGCCTCCCGACGTCTTCGGGTTCGGATACAGAACCTTCACGCCCGGTTTCGTGAGGTCGTCAAAATCCCGAATCCCTTTCGGGTTTCCTTCCCTTGTGCCCAGCACGACGATCGAGCGCGTCACCATGCCGCCATAAGCTTGATTCTTCCACTCCTTCGACACCAGGCCCGACCTGACCAGCTTGTCGACGTCCCCCTCCATGGCGAGCAGTGTCACATCCGCTTCGAAACCGCCTGTAATCGCGCGTGCCTGGGTTCCGGATGCCTCGTACGATTCCTGAAAACGGATCGTCTCACCCGTCTGCTCCTTCCACTTCTCCTGGAAGGCCGGAATAATCTCGTGCATGGCGTCCCGGGCGACACTGTATGCGCCAAGGACAAGCGTCCGTTCGCCAGGCCGGACGGTTACCTCTTGGGATGGCTCCTTCTCAGCGCATCCGGCGATCAGGAAGCCGAAGAGAAGCGCCATGCCGATCAGCAGGAACTTGGCAGGGTGATTTCTCAAGATTCGCATGATACCACTTCCCTCCGTATAGTTAGAACGGTCAGATCATGATCGGCATCGGATCGACCTTTAGTCGATTCTCTTCAATCCAGCTGT
This sequence comes from Paenibacillus sp. FSL R5-0810, assembly GCF_038002285.1. Classification (NCBI taxonomy): domain Bacteria; kingdom Bacillati; phylum Bacillota; class Bacilli; order Caryophanales; family Paenibacillaceae; genus Paenibacillus; species Paenibacillus sp. FSL R5-0810. Next base: position 6,473,167 of record NZ_JBBOCF010000001.1, on the reverse strand, counting down.
GCTCCTCATTGAACAGATAAGCCCGATGTACGAGCACCCGGACTTGCTGCCCCGGATGCAGCGTCTCCTTCTCCAAGGAACGATACGTGATTAATTTATGGCCCTTAACCTCGACCTCAACGAGCCATTCGCTTCCGCGGAAATGCAGATGGCGAACGATCCCTGTCTCCGTTGCGGACAGCACCGGGAAATCATGCTCGCTGCCGAGCTCGATATATTCCGGCCGAATGAGCGCGCGCGTAGCGTGCTTGTTCACGGCCGCATCGAAGCCCTTCAGCTCGCCGGCGCTGGCAATGACGGTGGACTCGCCGATAAAGGACGCAACAAACGGCGTCTTCGGCTCCTTATAAATATCCCAAGGCGTTCCCTTCTGCTCGACCCGCCCCTGATTAATGATCATGATTTCATCCGCAACCTCGATCGCCTCATCCTGGTCATGGGTAACGAAAATGGACGTAATGCCCACCCGCTCGATCAGCTCCCGCAGCCAGGAGCGGAGCTCCTGGCGAATCTTCGCATCGATCGCCGCGAACGGCTCATCCAGGAGCAGCAGCTGCGGCTCCGGAGCTAGTGCCCTTGCGAAGGCGACGCGCTGGCGCTGGCCGCCTGACAATTGATGCGGGTATCTGTGCTCGAATCCTTTGAGCCCGGTGAGCTCCACCAGTTCCGTCACCTTGTCTTTGATTCTTGCTTTCGGCTCTTTCTTAATCTTCAAGCCGAATGCGATGTTGTCATATACGGTCATATGCTTGAACAATGCATAATTTTGAAAAACGAATCCAATCCCCCGCTCCTGAGGCGGCAGGTCGTTGACCACCTGGCCGTGAAAGGAAATCTGGCCCGAGTCCGGGGTCTCAAGCCCTGCCAGCATGCGCAGAATCGAGGTTTTGCCGCCGCCGCTCGGACCGAGAAGCCCGATCAGATGCCCCTTCTCGATTTCGAAGCTGACATCCTTTACCGCGTGAAACGTACCGAAATGCTTATTCAGATCGCGAACTTCAACATGCATGTCAATGCACTTCCTTTCTTTTCTTGGCCCACTCCATCATCAGCAGCAGCGCCACGGAAAAAGCCGCGAGCACGAGAGCTACTCCGTTGGCGGCAGCCACGTTAAAATTCTCGACATCCTGATAAACAAGCGTTGTCGCCGTTTGCGTCTTGTTCATGATATTGCCCGACACCACCAGCACAGCACCGAATTCGCCGAGGGAACGGGCGACCGTAAGCACGAGGCCGTATACGACAGCCCAGCGAATGGAGGGCCAAGTCACCTTGCGGAACGTGGTCCAGCTATAAGCTCCCAGCGTAGCGGCAGCCTGCTCCTGATCATGTCCGATCTCCTGCAGCACCGGCATTACCTCGCGCACCATCAGCGGGAACGTCACAAAAAGGGTGGCAATGACCATGCCCGGGAAGGCATAAACAACCTTAAAGCCGATTCCTTCAAAAAATCCGCCGATGATGCTGTCGGGACCCAGCAGCAATACAATCATAAGGCCGCCGATGACCGGGGAAACGGCGTAGGGAAGATCGACGATGCTGTTCAGGATGCTTTTGATTTTATGGCTCAGCCAATTCGCCCTGACCAAATAGAGCGCCATCATAATGCCGAACAAAGCATTAAGTATAGTAACAACGATTACGATAAGTCCTGTCATCATCAAGGCATGCAGCGCCTCCGGGCGAAAGAGCCCCTCGGCAAATCCATCAAGCCCGTTCTCAAATGCCCCAATGGCGATGCGGGACAATGGAATGATGAGGAGAAATATAAATACGGCATAGGTTAATCCGATCCACAGCCTTCTCACATCCGTCTCCCCCTCTGCTGAACCGTATTGATGATCCATAAGATGAGGAACGACAGCGTAAGGAGCATAACGGATACGGCTGCGGCCCCTGCCGGGTTGTCACTCTCGATTTCTCCGAAAATGAATACGGAGGCAATCAAGGTTCGTCCAGGGATATTTCCGGCTACCAATACGACTGCGCCGAACTCGGCAAGCGCTCTGGAAAATGCCAGCATCCCTCCGCTGATAATGCCGGGCAGCATAGAAGGCAGAATGACCTTGAAAAAGGTTGTAGTCTTGGATGCTCCCAGCGTATAGGCCGCCTCTTCCTCAAGCGGATCCAGCTCCTCCAGCAACGGCTGAACCGCCCGAATGACGAACGGAAACGTGACGAACAGCATGGCAATCACGATGGCCGGCTGATGAAACACGATCTCGAAACCCAGCTTCTCCGCTGCCTCGCCGATCAGACTTCCAGGTCCCAGTAAGAGCAATATCATAAGCCCTCCGACCGCGGTAGGAAGGGCAAAGGGCAAATCCACCAGACTATTGAGCAGCGTTCTTCCCGGAAAGCGGTATTTTGTCAGCACCCAGGCGATCATCGTTCCGATAAGCACGTTGATCAAGGTAGAGATCAAGCCAAGCTTGATCGTTAGAAGCACGGCCTTCCAGGCGATCGGCTCCACGATGCTCTCGGCGAAATGGCTCCAACCGGCAGAAAAAGACTGTACATATACGCCAAAAATCGGCAGCACGATCAGGGCAAAAAAATAAAGCAGTACCGTGCTCCGAAATCCCCAAGTCCATCCCTTATGGCGTATCCATGTTGTCACAATGCACCCCTCCCGCCTCCGGAACTTATTTCCGGTCGACTCGTACGCAGAATTCATCTTTATATTTCCTATTTGTATACTTGGTTTTTTTGCTTAAACATACTTTACCAAATGCGGAATCCGATCGTCAATCCATCTTTTGCAGTTTATAGGGTAAAATAATAATAAATATGGAAAAAGTTGAGGAGGTTCTTATTTTGCTGTTTACAGGGGAATTACGTACGCAGGGACGGGACGAGTTGAGGGATATCACCCGGGAGGTTGCTTCCTTCGTGAAGCAAAGCGGGGTTCAGCAAGGGACAGCGCTGATCTACTGCCCTCATACGACGGCAGGCATTGCCATTAATGAGAATGCCGATCCGGACGTGAGACGGGATGTGCTGATGTCGCTGGATGAGGTGTATCCGTGGGAGCACCCCAAATACCGTCATGCCGAAGGGAATACGGCTTCCCATCTGAAATCCATCACATGCGGCCCTTCCCAGACCGTCATTATTCATAACGGACATCTGCTGCTCGGACGCTGGCAGGGCATTTATTTCTGCGAATTTGACGGACCGCGGCAGCGGCAGTACCATGTGAAGATCATGGAAGGCTAATTAAGCTTTCGGAGTATGCCATCAGAAAAAAGACAGGCATCATGCTAGAGCGTGATGTCTGTCTTGATGTTACATCAGGTGATTGACGTTTCAACGCAACATCGTTGTAATCCATTGAAGCATCAAGCGAAAACGGTACGGCAAAAACGGGGACTAGACCCGGCTGTACAAGCTTCGGCATAGTACCTTGATATGGGTGAGTGCGGCGGGTTTGATCTCTTCAAAACCGATCCGGTCCTGAATGTAATACGATATAAAGCCATGCAGCGACAAAAATAAAGTCAGCGGAACGGTGCGCCGCTCCTCCTCGCTATAGTTCTCCTCAAGCAAATATTGACGGACAAGCGTAGCGAACATTTCAAAACAACGCCCCTGCTCAGAGCGACAGTAGGACAGCAGCTCCTCGTCCCGGATCATGAACATGATCTCGTATTGGTACGGATTGTCCAGACCAAAACGGACGAACTCCAGCATCAGCTGCTCCAGCTTCGAAACTCCGTCACAGGGAGGCTTTCCCGACACTTCCAACAGCAAATCATTCAGATCATTGAAATCCTTCACGACAATGGCGTAGAATAGCTCCGCCTTTTCCTTAAAATGATAGTACAAGGAGCCGTGGCTATAACCCAGATGCTGCCCGATGCTGCGCATCGAAATGGCCCTGTAGCCTTTTGTTATAAACAAATGCCTGGCTGCTTCCAATATCCGCTCCCTGGACAACTCGCGTTCAACTGCTCTTCTTGCCATATTATTTTATTCCCCTTCAATAAAATAAAGCCGCTCTCCCTCCGTGATCAAGGACTGCCCCTGCGTCAAATCAACCATCCAGGCGATAAAGCTCTCCGCCTCGCCGTCCAGCGGCAAGCAGGTCAATGTCACTGTATCGGCAAAGCCCGTCTCTCCCATGCGGACACCGCGGTTGCGGAGCTCGTTCTCTACCTTCCCGAGCCAAGTATAATCCAGTTCCACGAAAACCTCCCGGTGGAGTACTCTCGTAATCGGATCCCCCGACTCAATGGCGGCAACCGCTCCGTCCGTATAAGCCCGAATAAGTCCGCCCGCACCCAGCATGATGCCGCCGAAATACCGGGTGACGACGATCGCTATATTTTTCCGCCCCTGGCTGCGGATCACTTCCAGAATCGGCTTGCCGGCCGTACCGCTCGGTTCCCCGTCATCGGACTGCTTCTGGATTTCGTCCCGCTCGCCGATCATGTAGGCGGAGCAGTTATGCGTCGCGTTCCAATGCTTCTTCTTGATGTCTTCAATAAATGCGATGGCTTCCTCCTCGGTCTCAACCGGCATCACATGACCGATGAATCGGGATTTCTTGATGACGATTTCCTTGGAGCCTGCCTGACGCACCGTCTTGTAACGATCCAACATGAATGAATAACCACCCCTTACTATCGGGCTCTCTTCCCCGAAGCGGCATAACAATCAATGCCCGCATATGGATGCAAACTTCAGCGGGTGAACCCGAGAACGAACAAATTACCAAGAAAGCAGTTCCCGGCACAAAAAATATGCCGGCGAACTGCTTTCTTCAGCGTCTTGCGTTAAAATTCCATGATGTGTCAGGTTTATTCGGAAAGTCTCGCTTCCAATTCGGCTTTTTCCTTCTCATATCCCGGTTTGCCAAGCAGAGCGAACATATTCTTCTTGTAAGCCTCTACGCCCGGTTGGTCAAACGGGTTCACACCCAACAAGTAGCCGCTGATACCGCATGCCTTTTCGAAAAAGTATACCAGATATCCGAACGAATAGGGAGTGAAATCTGGAATTGTCACAATCAAGTTCGGAACTTGTCCGTCCGTATGGGCCAGCATCGTGCCCTGGAATGCTTTTTTGTTGACGAAATCCAGCGTTTTTCCGGTCAAGAAGTTAAGGCCGTCCAGATCTTCCGGATCCGATTCGATCGTAATGTGCTCGGAAACGTTCTCCACCTGAATGACGGTTTCGAAGATATTGCGGCTGCCTTCCTGAATGAATTGGCCCATGGAGTGCAGATCGGTCGAGAAATCCACCGATGCCGGATAAATGCCCTTGAAGTCCTTGCCTTCGCTCTCGCCGTACAGCTGCTTCCACCATTCGGATACGAAGTGCAGGGAAGGCTCGTAGTTAACCAGAATCTCGATAGCCTTGCCTTTGCGATACAACGCGTTCCGAACAGCGGCATACTGGTACGCTTCGTTCTCGGCAACGTTCGGGCTGCTGTATTCCTTCGCAGCATCAGCCGCGCCTTGCATCATCTCTTCGATGTTGATGCCAGCGGTTGCGATCGGAAGAAGTCCCACGGCCGTCAGTACCGAGTAGCGTCCGCCTACGTCGTCAGGGATCACGAAGGACTCGTAGCCTTCCTCATTGGCAAGCTTCTTGAGTGCGCCCTTCGCTTGGTCCGTTGTCGCGTAGATCCGCTTGCGCGCTTCCTCCTTGCCGTATTTCTTCTCGAGCTCGGCACGGAAGATCCGGAATGCGATGGCCGGCTCCGTCGTTGTGCCCGATTTGGAGATTACGTTGACGGAGAAGTCCTTGCCCTCAATCAGATCAAGCAGATGCTTCACATAAGTGGAGCTGATGTTGTTGCCTGCAAAATATATTTCAGGCGTCTTGCGCTTGTCCTTCGGCAGTTCATTATAGAACGAATGGGACAGCATCTCGATCGCAGCGCGGGCGCCGAGATAGGAGCCGCCGATGCCAATGACGATCAGCACGTCGGAATCGCTCTGGATTTTAGCCGCCGCTTTCTGGATTCGCGCAAATTCTTCTTTATCATAATTCGTTGGAAGGTCGATCCAGCCCAAATAATCGGAGCCGGCGCCTGTGCCTTTATGTAGCTGCTCATGAGCGGTGCGGATCGGCTCCGCGAAATAATCCACCTCGTGTTGATTGACGAAAGTTAGTGCTTTACTATAATCAAATTTGATTTTTTTAGACATGCCTCTAAACCTCCTGTGAATTTAGGAATAGGATACTGTAATTTGATAGGGACCGCAAGGTCCGCAAGCGAACCGTCATGCATTCTTCATCGTTCCTTCGAATCCGGCAATCCGGCGCTTCCTCCGGTGAAGACTGGCTTCGGTTCGGAAACACGTGCTAAGATAGAATGGATCAGGAATCCATAAGCGAAGGTGATAGCTATGAAGAAAATCGGCTTTATCGGGCTCGGCACCATGGGCGCACCCATGGCAGCCAACCTGCTTAAACAGAATTATGACGTTACCGTGTACAACCGGACCAGTGAAAAATGCCGTCCGCTCGCCGAACAGGGTGCTTCCGTTGCGGATACCCCGCGCGAAGCCGCAGAAGGACAAGATGTCGTTATCACGATGGTAAGCAATGATGAATCCATCCGGGACGTCTTCTATGGCGAGAACGGTCTGCTGGGCTCGCTAAGGGAGGGCATGACCGTCATCGACTGCAGCACGATCTCCCCAAGCCTCGTCAAAGAAATTGCGTCCGCCGTTTCCGGACTTGGCGCATCCTTCCTTGACGCGCCCGTAACCGGCAGCAAGCCTGCCGCGATTGACGGAACGCTGGTCTTCATGGTCGGCGGCGATGCTGAGGTCATAGCGGCTCAGTCGGACCTATTCGAGACGCTTGGCAAAAAGGTTATCCACATGGGCGCGAACGGAAGCGGCGCGGTGGCCAAGCTCGCGCATAATACCATCGTCGGCATCAATAATCTGGCGCTTGCCGAAGGGTTCGCCATTGCCGCCAAATCCGGCATTCCGGCAGATAACTTCCTCGAGCTGGTTCAGCTCGGCTCGGCGGGCAGCAAAGCGGCTGAGCTGAAAGGCCGCAAAATTATCGACGGCGACTTCAGCAATCAATTCTCCTTGGCGCTTATGCTTAAGGACTTGAAGCTGGCATCCTCGCTCACCGACAGTGCCGGCATGCCGTCCCCGATGCTGAATCTGGCGAAGAGCCTGTTCCAGGCCGGAGCCAGCGAAGGCTACGGCGAGGAGGACCTGTCCGCTGTCGTGAAATGCTACGAGGCATGGATCGGCCAGAAAATCGGAGGCAAGGAGCTGCAATAAGCTCAAAGCCGAAATCAAAGCCGAAATCAAAGCCGAGCTCTAAATCCTCAAGTCATGCAATCAGCAAGCTCTAAGCTCTAAGTAAGCTTTAAGACAAGCTCAAAAGCAAGCTGAGGCAAGCTCAACGTCAGATTGATGCAAGCTGACATATAACGTAATAGCTGGCATCCACATCGTAACGGCTCGTTTCCCTAAGTATCCGTCAATGACACGCGGACCGGGGAACGGGTCTTTTTTTGTGTGATCGACCCACTAGCAAGAATCAGTGATCCCCTGCTGATTTACCGAGCGCGGCAGTCGAAGCTTCGCGCCTTGGATCAGGACGCCGGATAAGAGCAGCAGTAATCGGTAACGGTGCGGATCTCCAGCTTAAAGCTCGAGTTGCCCGGCACGTCGAAGGTGGCGCTCCCCTGAATCTCCCGCCATTCCTGCTCACCCGGAAGAAGAACCCGTAGATCGCCCGACAAGATCTCCATAATTTCCGGGCCGTCCGTGCCAAATTCGTAGCTGCCCGGCAGCATGATGCCCAGCGTTACCTTTTGGCCATCCTCCAAGACCACCGTGCGGCTCGTCACGTTCCCCTCATAATAAATGTTGGCTGCCTTAGTAATCGTAGCATTCTTGAATTGCGACATCGTTCTGCTCCCCTCCAAAATATGTAAAGCAAGATATATGACGACACCCGCATGAAGCGGGTGCCGGTTGATCCTATGGAGTTCGTTCTAAATGAATTACAGCAGCGCTTTGACGCGGCTGACGACATTTTCAACGGTGAAGCCATACTCCGCAATGACACGGTCGCCAGGTGCGGAAGCACCGAAGATGGAGATGCCGAGAATGTCGCCTTTTTCGCCGACGTAACGCTCCCAGCCGAACGGATGGGCCATTTCAACGGCAAGGCGGGCTTTCACGTCCGGAAGCAGGACGGAATCTTTGTAAGCCTGATCCTGGCTGTCGAACAGATCCCAGCTTGGCATGCTGATGACGCGGACATGGATGCCCTCTTCAGCGAGCGCCTCTTGGGCTTTGACCGCAAGCTGCACCTCGGAGCCTGTCGCGATGATTTGCGCCTGCACCTTGCCGCCTTTGGCATCGGATACGACATAAGCGCCGCGTTTGATGCCTTCGCGGGCGTTGTCTACCGTGCCTGCAAGAATCGGCAGGTTCTGACGTGTCAGCACGAGAGCAACCGGACGGTCCGTATTTTCAACCGCATAAGCCCATGCAGCCGACGTTTCGTTGGCATCCGCCGGACGGATCACGGTCAGGCCTGGGATAATGCGCAGGGACGCGAGCTGTTCAATCGGCTCGTGGGTTGGGCCGTCTTCGCCAACCGCGATGCTGTCATGCGTCAGCACGTAAGTTACCGGCAGCTTCATCAGCGCAGCCAGACGAATAGCCGGACGCAGATAATCCGTAAACACGAAGAATGTGCCGCCGAAGATTTTCAATCCGCCATGAAGCGCAATCCCGTTCATCGCGCCGGCCATCGCAAATTCACGAACGCCGTAGTAGACGTTGCGGCCTTCATAGCTTTCAGGCGTAAAGGACGGCAGATCGTTAAGATGCGTCATTGTGGAGCTCTCCAGATCCGCAGAGCCGCCAAGCAGATGAGGCACGCCGGATGTCAGGCCGTTCAGCGCTTTGCCGGATGCAACGCGGGTGGAAACGGCTTTGTCCTCGGCGCTGTATTTCGGAAGATCCTTATCCCAGCCCTCAGCAAGCTTGCCGGATTCGCCGCGCTCGAACTGCGCTGCGAGTTCAGGGTAAGCTTCTTTATATTTCGCGAATTGATCGACCCAAGCTTGGTATGCGGCGATTCCGCGCTCCTTCACTTTGCCGAAATGCTCGCGGACTTCTTCAGGCACATAGAAATCCTCTTCGTATACCCACTTGTAGAATTCCTTGGTCAGCTTCGCTTCCTCGGTTCCGAGCGGGGAGCCGTGCGTACCGCCATGTCCGCCCTTGCCTTGCTTGTTCGGGCTTCCGTAGCCGATGATCGTCTTCACTTCGATCAGCGTCGGACGACCGGTTTCGGCTTTCGCTTCCTCGATCGCTTTCTCAATGGCAGGCAGATCGTTGCCGTCTTCGACGCGCAGCACCTGCCAGCCGTAAGCTTCAAAACGCTTCGCTACATTTTCGGAGAAGGCCAGGCTCAGCTCGCCGTCCAGGGAGATATCGTTGGAATCATACAGCATGATCAGCTTGCCAAGCTTCAGATGGCCAGCCAGGGAAGCCGCTTCGGAAGCAACGCCCTCCATCAGGTCACCGTCGCCGCAGATCGCGTACGTATAGTGGTCGACAACTTTGAAATCGTCCTTGTTGTAAGTCGCGCCCAGATGCGCTTCCGCCATCGCCATACCGACTGCCATCGCAACGCCTTGTCCAAGCGGTCCTGTCGTGGCGTCCACGCCTGCGGTATGACCGTATTCCGGATGGCCCGGCGTCTTGCTGCCCCATTGACGGAACTGCTTCAGATCCTCCAGCGAGAGATCATAACCGCTCAGGTGAAGCAAGCTGTACAGCAGCATGGAACCGTGGCCTGCCGACAGCACAAAGCGGTCGCGGTTAATCCAGCTCGGCTGATCCGGGTTATGGACCATAGTCTTCGCGAACAATTGATAGCCCATTGGCGCAGAGCCCATCGGCATGCCAGGGTGACCGGATTTCGCCTTCTCGATCGCATCGATCGCCAGCGTCCGAATCGTCGCGATGGACAGGTTGTCGATCGTTTGATTATGTTCAGTTGTCATGATTCGTCCTCCTCAAATCTTCTCCGTCGTAAGCTTCGAATATGAAGTCATCTTACGCCCCTTCGGCCCTGTTATGTAGCAATGAGGGCAGTTAGGAATGTTGAGAATATCATTTTGACTCTTATTGTATCACCAGACGTGATTCATTTCCATAACGTAATTTTCGTTGTTTTCCAAATTGACACAAAAGCCGCGAATGTCCCTCCTGCATTATTTCCTTTATTAGACGGGTTATAACCGTGAGAAGCGAATCTTAAACGAGCCGCTGGAAATAAGGCCCGGGAATCGTCCCCAGGAAAACATCATGACGTTCCAGACTCCCGAATACGCCTGCCGTTTTAGGCTCCGTCCATCCCCGGCTTCTCCCAAGCTGGCTTCCTTGTACGAAAAAAAAACCCCGGTCCAGACACAAATGGTCTGGCCGGAGCCTTCGGATTGGCATTCAAGCTCATCGGCGGGTTCCCCGCTTCTTGGCCTGGAGGAGGCGATCCATGGAGGAGCCTCCTCCCGCTGCCGGCCCGGTTCCCTCGGGCCGGCGCTCTCCGCCCCCCGGTGCCTTCGGCGGCGGGGGCGGCGGAGGCGGCGCGCTTCCGCGGCGCGCGCCTCCCCTGCGGCCGGCTTCGCCTTCGCCGGCCGCTCTTCCCGCAGCGGGGCAGCCCCCCGCTGCGGTGCGCGTGCCTCCGGCTGGGCCTTGCGGCCCCCAGCCGGAGCCGCGCCGGGCGCCGGGGCGGGGTTCCCGCCCCCGGCGAGTGCGCCCGCGCCGCTGCGCTCCTGCGCGGGCGGCGCCTTGGCCGGCGGCGATGCCTGGCCGCCGCCGTAGAAGGTGGCGGCGCGGGCTTTGCGCGCCGCCAGCCGCTCGAGGCCGGTGCGCTGCCCGGCCTCGCCGGCGGGAGCCGGCCGCCTGCGGAGCAGGGCGGCCAGGCGGGCGCCGAGGGCGGCCCATGGCAGCGCCAGGCGCCGCACGGCGATGTCCGCGACCCACAGCAGAAGGGCCGCAACTAACAGCGGGTAGCTCCAGTCATGCAGCTGCGTTCGGGAAGCCGCCTTCCCGTCAAATACCTCCTTGGGGTTATCCCAGGACAGCACGCGTCCGCCCGTAAGCTCAGCAAGACGGGTCAGCCCTTCCTCGCCGTCTCCGGAGGAGATCCGATATTCCGGCGAATAAGGGACGACAAAGCCCGTTCCCGGCGCTGCCGCTCTCGATCCATCTCCACTCGCATCCTCGAGCGAAAGGAGGAAAGCGCCCGGCTTCGTCACATTCACAAGCCCTGTATAACGGCCCGGCGCCTCCTGAACCAGCTCCACCTTCTGCTCGCCGGCTTCGTCATCTCCAATGACCGCATTCAGCTTCTCGGGCGGCTTCTCCCCGTTGGTCGTTACCTGCAGCCTCACCTGGTTCCCGGCCGTTTCCGTCGTAACCTCATAGGGTGAGGAGGTAAACTGCGGGAACGTCCATTTCACGATCTCCGTCAGCGTATCCGCAAAGGCGTTCCAGGACACCCATTCCTTCGACCATTTCCCGCTTAAATCGCTCGTCCATGCCACGCTCCGGCCCGAGCCGTACTGCCAGCGGGCGAGCACCGGATCCGGCTCCGGGCTGGCCAGCACCGTCTGAGCCGTCGACTTCGGCGTTGTCGCCACATAACCGTACAGCCCCGGGACGCCCTCTTGAAACAGGCTTGCCCAGTCTCCCGCCTGCTGAAGCGCGGGGACGAACGGCTTATCGACAATATAAGACTTGGCCATCATGACGGCCTCCCGACTGAAAATCGCCGGCAGCGTCGTTTCGTCCTCCACGAAGTAGAAGCGTCCCTTGGCGGCTTCCGCCAAGGTTTGCAGCAGGTTGACGTCTGCATCCATGCCGACCGCTACCGAGGACATCGTGATTTTATTCTTCACCATCGTATCGGTCAAATCCTGATATCCCGAATTGAAGGCCGACTGGCCGTCCGTCATCAGAATGATATGCCTGCGCTGGGATTTAATCTTCAGCATCTCATCCAAGGCGGCTGAAACCGCCGGATAAATATTCGTGCCGCCGTTGCTCGGAATCGACTGGATGCTGCTGATGATCTCTTCCTTATTTTCCAGCGTCTGAGGGGGCACCACCCACCAAGGCGCGTCGTCGAAAGCGACCACCCCGACCGTATCCTTCGGCCTGAGGAGCTCCACCGTGCGCATCGCGGATTCTTTCGCAAGCTCGATCTTTTCCCCGCTCATGCTTCCCGAGCGGTCAATGACCAGAATCAGCCCGAGCGATGGGATTTCCCGCTTGCCCTCAAGCTCCATGGACACAGGCAGCGCCTTCTCGATCGGCGTCTTGAAATAGCCGCCCATCCCGAAGCTGTCTTCGCCGCCGGCCATCATGAACCCGATGCCGAAGCTGCGGACCGCCTGTTCGATCAGCTCCATTTGTTTGCCTCCGACACGGCTGCCCGAAACATCGTTGAATATGATGCTGTCATAAGCGGCGTACTTCGCGGCATCGAGCGGCAGCAGCTCCGGCGGAATGACCTCGGTACCGATCATGCCGGACTCAAGAGCCGCCGTAATGTTGCCGGAGGTCCCAGGGGTGCCTTCAACGATCAGCACCCTCGGCGGTCCGTCGACCCGGGTAAAATCAAATGCGGCATTGTTGGCCGCAGATTCATCCCCGTCCATGAATATTTCGGCCCGGTACCTGTGAAGACCCGGGTTCTTGGCAAGTCCCTTGATCGCAAAACGGTTCTCCCCCGGCGATACCTCCACGCGTTCCCGTCCGATTTCCCGGTTGTCCTCATAAATGCGGAGCTCGCCGGCGGTTTTGAAGGTGCTGCGAATGAGCGCCTCCACATAGAAGGATTCCGCTTGATAGAGCTTCTCCGGCACCTTCAGCTCCTCGACGGCGACATCCCGGATCTCTTGCTTCGGAGCCGGGAGGACATCCACCGCGATGCCTCGATCCTTCAGCAGCCTTCCGGCGGCCGTCATGCTTCCGACATTCTCTTCCCCATCGGAGATCAGCACGATTCGGGAATCGCCGTTTCCGTCCAGAAGGCTTCCGGCAAGCTGCAAACCCGATTCCAGTCCCGTGAACCGCCCTTCAAGCAGCGCATTCAGCGACGCGCCGGCCGACTCGTCCGCCGAGAGTCGCCGCTCCACTGCGCCCTCAAGACCCGTTGAGACGATGGCGGTTGTATCCTCTTCCCCTTTGGCTGCAATGGACTCGCCGATCCAGCTTGTGATCCGTGACGGGTCTCCCATGCTGTCCGATCGGTCCGCCAAAAAGACGACCTGTTTATCCCGCAGCACGGTGAACCCATGCAGGCCCGACAGCATGAAGATGAGCAGCAAAATGACCAAGGTTCTGAGACCCAGCGCCAGCTTCCGCCGAAAGCCGCTTAACCGGAAATCCGACCGGTATGCATAATACAGAAAGATCCCTGCCGGGATCAGCAGCAGCAGCAACCATGGATGACTAAATTGAACGCCCACGCTGGTACACCCCCCATTCTGCAGCGATCACGGCCAGCGCCAGTGCAGCAAGCCAAGGCATAAGCGAACCGGCCTGGCTGGCCGCTCTGCGCTGCTCTGCAGCCGAAGCGCCGCTGCCTTGATCTCCTCCGCCGGACGCTGCGCCAGAGCCGGTCTGGCTCACCGCCGGACCTTGCGTCGTGCTCAGGTCCGCTTCGTACGGATCAGCCGTCACCGCAAGCCAGTACGACGTCGTCTCTCCCGCTTCGTTCTGTTGTTCGAACGCATACAGTCCCGGAACGTCCGGTACCGTCTGCACCGTTGAAATGCCGCTCTCGCTCCGCTGCACCTCGACGGTATCCGGTCCGTCCGCAAGAGCAAGCCCGCTCTTGGGTACCCACTTGGCGGATACCGCATCAGCCGCTACAGGAATATCCGCCTGGGCCCCGGCCAGGAATCGCCCAAGCCCGGTCCCTGAGCCGGAAGTCATCCAATCGAGTGCATTATTCACCAATACCGGGAATTCAGGCGACAGAGGCAGATCGCTGTCCTGCAGCAGGAACTGGAAGGACAATCTCGGGCGGCCTTCCGCCACACCGGCATATACGAGCGGCTGGTCCCCGAGCCGGATGACCGGTTCCCCCCATGCAGGGCGCTGATCGATCAGCTTGCCGAAATAAACGCCCGACATGGTCAGATAAGAAGTGAGCGGATGCTGGGCCAGCACGGGCCGCCCGCCCTGGCTCCCGACCTTCGGTCCATCTCCGCCGATGGTCCATAGCGGCGTTTGCCGGGCCAGCTCTGCCCATTTCCCCTGCGTAAAGCCCGCAGGAATGCTTCCGTCCATGACGAGCAGATCAAATTCGCCGTCGGGTACGGGCGGAATATCCGGTTCTGTGCGGTCATCCCCGCTTCCTTCGCTCAGACCGCCTTTCCCGCTTCCTTCCGAAGCTTGATCGCCTTGATTGCCTGCCGATCCGTTCACGGCGATCCGGGTCACTTCCGCTCCGCTAAGCTGCAGCGCCTTCTCCAGAAACAGATTGCCTGAGGTTAACAGCAGCACCCTTGCGGAGCTGCGGCCGGTTCCGAAGGCAAATGATTCATTATCGGCCGCATAGCCATCTTCGGATGCCAGCTCGAGCCGGTAGACCTCCGCAAACGGAAGATCGGAGAAGGATGCCGTCGCCTTCTTCTTGGGTTCGAGCTCAACGACTCTGCTCGCGAGCAGCTGGCTGTCTCCGTACAGATTTACCTCGACGGAGGAGGCCCCCTCCGCGTTCGAGCTGACCACCGCAACGCCTTCGTACGAAGATCCTGTCCCCCCCTTCGGAGAAACGCCGAACTGCTCGATCGATGCGTTGTGTTTTGCCGCCCCCTGGATCGTCTCCACCGATACCGGCACCTGGAAGGCTATCGGGACCGGATCCTGCCGCCAATGGCTGTCCGTAAATATGACAACCTCAGCATCGGGTTCCTCCCTTGTCAATGCCGCGGCAAGCGAGAGCGTCTCCCGATACGATGCCGTTCCGTAATAAGGATGCAGCGCTTCAATCGCTTCATCGATCGCGCCCCGGTCGCTTTCATGGGATACATGCGTTACAGGGCTGGATCCGGTCGACAGCAGCGTGATCTCGCTCCGTCTCCCCTGATCCCGAACGTAGGCCTTCAAGCGCTCCTTCATCTGTTCCAATCGGGAGGAGTCCTCTCCTTCCCCGCTGCCTTCAGTCTGCATCTGCGCGCTCATGCTGCCCGAGGTATCGGCAACGATGACGATATGGGCGCTGCCTCCGGACACCTGCATAAAGGGCTGCATCAGCGCGAAGACCATCAACGCGGCAGCCAGAAGCTGCAGCCACAGCAGAAGCCGGTTCTGCAGCTTCTGCCACGGCCTGTTGGCCTCCAGGTTTTTAAGCACCCGCTCCCACAACAGGTGGCTGGGAACCGTTGTATCCACATATTTTCGTTTGAACATATACATCAGCATGATGGCCGGCAGCGTTAGACCGAACCATAGGCTCATCCATGATTGAATCCCCACAAACACGTTCCCTCCTTACTCCCATACCGCAATCTTGTTCACGCGGCGCGGCCCGCGGGACCACTCACCTTGCTCGTACTCGCCACTAGCGTTACTCCATGGGCACAACTTGCCTGCTCGCACTCGCATCCTGTTGGCAGTCCACACAGAACCTGCCTGCTCGCACTCGCATCCTGTTGGCAGTCCACACAGAACCTGCCTGCTCGCGCTCGCTTCCTGGTGGCAGTCCACACAGAACTTGCCTGCTCGCGCTCGCTTCCTGGTGGCAGTCCACGGACAGAACTTGACTGCTCGCGCTCGCTTCCTGGTGGCAGTCCACGGACAGAACTTGACTGCTCGGACTCACTCCCTGGTGGCGGCCCGCGGGCACCACTTGCCTTGCTCGCACTCGCTCCCTGGTGGCAGCCCGCCTAGGACACTGTGCGTTTCTCCCTGTGCGCACGATGCATAAATTCGAGGCATACTTGGATCGCTCTTGAGGCTTGCCCGAAGCCTGCTGCCACCTTACCATCGCCCCTACTGCCGCAGCCCGGCAAGCCCTTCCGGGAAAGTGCGGGCGGTCCATAGTTTAGAACGAGCGGCCCGCTATGGCTCCACGGGTTGAAGCCTAGCTGGATGCAGCAGATGCTAGCTTGAAACCACTCCCGCACCCGCCAGCACGCCAAACATGGCATCCCGCAGCGGCATATCGGCCGGAATGAGCACGTAGGTCATCCCGCGCTCCGCACATACGCCGGACAGCATATGACGGTAACGCTCGAGCTCGGCTTTGTACGCATCCAGCACCTTGCCCGTCAATGCGACTTCCTTCCCGTTCTTGGTCTCGCTGTCAATCAGGCGAAGATCGCCGGCCAGCTTGGGATCGAGCTCCTCCCGGGACAAAATATGGACCAGCACAACCTCCTGCCCGCTTCCGGCAAGCAGGGACAACGCCCTGAGCAGCTCCTCCTCGCCGCCTTCGAGCCAAAAATCCGAAAACACCCAGGTCATGCCCGGATGCCTTGGAAGCGCACCGGGCTGTCCGAGGGCAGCGGCAAGGCTCCCTTCACCGCCGGTCTGCGCTCCCTGCAGGAATGAGAACAGGCGGTGCGCCGAGCCTTTGCCCCGCATCACGGGCAGACGGGCCGAGACGGTGCGGCTGTAACAGGCAATCTGAAGCCGATCGTAGGAGGAGAGCGCCATGTATCCGACGCTTGCCGCCAGCTGGCGGGCAAGCCGCCATTTCGGGCTGCCGTGGACCTCATGATCCTCCGCCCCTACAGGACGCTCCCCTTCCGCAGACGTTATCACCGCTCCCATCGATGCGGAGCAATCGACGAAGATGCTGACCGTCAGCTCCTGCTCATCCATGAACTGGCGGACAAACGCTTTACCGGTACGGGAATACACGCCCCAGTCGAACCGGCGCACATCGTCGCCGGGCGTATACAGGCGATAATCGGCGAATTCGAGCGAGGAGCCGAGGCGGCGGGACCGCCGTTTCCCCTGCTGGGTTCCCGCAACCCGCCGCTTTGCGGACAGTGTGAGCCGCTCAAGCCGCGGAAGCCATTCCGGCGGAAGCAAATGACCGGCGCCGCTCACGCGGATGCCTCCAGCGCCTGCAGTACCTCTTGAATGATCTGATCCGTCGTCATTCCGATCGCCTGTCCCTCAAAATTCAGGAACAGCCTGTGGCGCAGCGCTGGCAGCGCGACCGCCCGGATATCCCCGGTGGAAACATGCATCCGCCCGCTGCACAACGCCCGGACCTTGCTGACCGAGATGATGGACTGAATGCCGCGGGGACCGGAGCCGAACTGGACGTATTTTTTGACCGCCTCCGGCGCGGACGCCTCCTCAGGATGCGTCATCATGAGCAGTCGGACCGCATAATCCAATATTTCTTCCGCGACCAGCACTTCCTTCGCGCCCCGCTGGATCTCCAGCAGGTCATCGCCCGTCATTTGCCGCTCGACCTGGAACGTATGGGACGACGTTGTCCGCTTTACGATCTCCTTCAATTCGTCGGCACTTGGATAAGATACTTCAATCTTCAGGAGGAACCGGTCCAGCTGCGCCTCCGGCAGGGGATAGGTACCCTCGTTCTCGAGCGGGTTTTGCGTAGCCAATACGAAGAAGGGGCTCGGCAGACGGTGCGTTTCTCCACCTACCGTCACCGTCTTCTCCTGCATCGCTTCGAGCAGGGCGGACTGTGTTTTCGGCGTAGCCCGGTTAATCTCATCAGCCAGCACGATGCTGCTGAAGAGCGGCCCCTTTTGAAAGGTCATCCCCGTGCTTCCATGCTGCCCGAACGACAAAATATTCGTGCCCGTAATGTCGCTCGGCATTAAGTCCGGCGTGAATTGGATCCGGGAGAACGACAGGTCCAGCGCATCGGAGACGGTGCGGACGAGCATCGTTTTTCCAAGTCCCGGTATCCCCTCCAGAAGGGCGTGGCCTCCGGCAAAGATACACCAGAGCATTTGCTCCACAACCTCCTGCTGTCCGACAATGACCTTGCCGATATGTTCCCTCAGTCCAGAAATGCTCTCCATCCATTCTTGGGGTCTCACTGCAATATCCGACATGGATTAAACCTCCGTCTTCTAAATAAATTCAACGTTCGCTGCGGCCGGTTATTTAGCCGCTAAAGCCTCACGGATTCGGATTGATCTGGATGAAGTATTCCTCCACCAACCCTTGCATTTGATCAGGCAGCTGATTCCGGTCCAGCGTGTTTTTGGCTTTGGACTCATAATCCCGGTACACTTCCTCGTACGGACGCGACGTGCCGGGAATGGTCGGCGATATGCCGCCCTTCTGGATATCGCCGCCGGAGCCGTTAAGCTCTCCCGAATCGTTCTGGACGTTGCCGCCGCCCTTGTAATTTCGAGGAATCGTGACAAGCTCGCGCCCTCCGCTGCCGAGCCCTGCGCCGCTTCCTACCCCGCTGCCGGAACCCGCACCGGAGCCGCTGCCGCTGCCGGAGCCTGCTCCTGAACCCGAGCCGCTGCCAGAGCCCGAACCGCTGCCACTGCCTGCGCCTTGGCCGCCCCCCGAGCCCTGCTGGCCCGAACCCGCACCGGAATCGGAACCGCCGTTCTCACTCTGCTCGCCTGAGCTTTCCCCAAGGCCAGCCTGCGCCAGCGCTTCCGCGCTTCCGCCGTTTGCCCAAGCGTCCGACACCGACATGCCTCCTGCCTTCATCTGATCCGCCATGGCCAATCCCTGTGAAGCGAGGGATGAGGCCAAGGCCGCTGCCGCTTCCGACTGGCTCTCCGAAGCTGCCTTTGCCAGCGCCGTTTCTGCCAGTTCCTCAGCCAGCTTCTGCAGCTCTTCTTCCAGCTCTTTCGGCAGCTTGCCTTCTTTGAGGGCCTCAGACGCTTGGGAAAGCGCCTTTTCCAGTTCCTCATTTCCCTGCTGCTTCGCCGCTTCCTCCGCAAGCTTTTTCAGGGCATCCGATAAACGGTCTTTCTCTTCCTGCGGCATTTTCTTGACTTGCTCGGATACCTTCTTCATTTCCTGCTTGAGCTCTTCGGACTTTCCTTCCTCAAGCTTCTTGCCCGCTTCGGACAACGCCTTCTGCTGCTGCATTTGCTTGGCGAACTCGGATAAAGCTTTGGCCTTCTCCTCCTGCTGCTTCGCCAGCTTCTCCAGCTCCTCCATCGCCTTTTCAATCTTCTCCAGTGCCTGCTCGGGCTGCTTTTCTTTAGCCAGCGCTTGCCTCAGTTCGTCCAGCTTCTCTTTCAGCTTTTGACGGTCGACCGGGTCCAGCGTCTCCTTCTCCAGCTGTTCGGCGAGCTTTTCCGTTTTGGTGGCCTGCTCCTGAATCCACTTCTTCTGTTCCTTGGCCGCCTCCACCTTTTTATCCATCGGGTTCGGGATCAGCGCCAGGACGACAACGGCGACCAGACCAACGGCGCTGATCAGCAGCTGACGGTTACGGCGGGGGGAGGGAAGACGCTCAGGCAATTGCTCCGTGAATCGCTTGCCGTAAGCTTCCGCTTGCTCCCGCTGCCATCGGGCGGCCGCTGAATCTTCCTCCCGGAAAGACAACGCGGTCACCATCATATCGCTTCGTTCAGCGCCCCCGGATGCCTGATCCATTGCCGCCGCCGCGTCCATCGCCGGAATCCGGCTAAGCCATCCCCAGAGAAGGCCCCCAAGGAGGCCGGTCGCTGGAATGACAGCCGCCGCGATGTTCAACCACGATATCGGAACGAAACGCCCGATAATCAGCAGCAGCAGCGAAACCGCAAAGCCTGCCGCGAGTCCGTACAGGGCATAAGCGATGACCCGGAAGCGCTGCAGCCGCCGGCGTGCGGCCTCGATTGCGCGCATGATGTTGTCCACTTATTTCTCCTCCTTCAGATCCTTCAAATCTTTTCAGATCAGATCCGTTGCATAGCCTTCCTTACACACCGTTCCCGGACGGGCTGTCATCCTGTGGAAGCTGCTCGGCAGGCGCCTCTCCCTTTCTACGTCTTGCAACAGGCCGAATGTTCCGAATAGCAATCCAGAGCGCCAACACGATGACGACCGAGTACACAATGACAAACTCGAGCCACAGCTCAATCGGCGCTTTGCTGTTCAGATTGCCGCCATAGAGCAGGAATGCTTCCTTCGAGAACGAAGAGTCGAACAGGCTCATCATCGCTCCGGCCGGATTCAACCCCAGCAGGTAGCCGACCCAGGAGTAGGATCCCGCGACAGGAGGCTGACCTGTCACATACATATTCCGCTGCTCGATGCCCATAAAGAACAAATAGAGAAGACCCGTCACCAAGAAAATGATAAGTCCCACGCCATATGTCACGATGATGGCCACAATCGTCCGCTTGAAGAGCGTCGAGAACATGACGCCGAGCGCTCCAAGAAGCAGCATCACAAACAGATAGAATAGAAAGACCGATATGAGCTGCTTCGGCGATATGCCGCCATACAGAAACACGATACTGTACACCGGCAGCGTCGCCAGCACGATCAGCGCCATAAAGCTGAGCGCGGACACCAGCTTGCTGAGCACGATCGTTGACGAGCTTTGCTGGGTCGTCAGCAGCATGCTTAGTGTCTGCTTCTCGCGCTCACTGCTGATGACGCCGGCCGTCAATGCCGGGGCCATGAAGGCGATCAGCACCAGCTGGGCAAAGCTCAGCACATAGAACATCATCTGGCTTACCTGCGGATCGAACCGCTGCGGTCCCCGATTGCCCAAATACAAAAACAAATAGATGAAACCCATCGCAATGGTGCCGAGTGCCAGTATGTAAAACAATACCGACAGCATCGAACGGGTCGAACGCATCCGCAGCCGAAATTCCTTGTCGATTACCGGATTGATCAATCTTCTGCTCCAATTCATTCGCGGGGGCCTCCTTTCGTAATTTCGAGAAATACGTCCTCCAGATTGCTCTGTGCTTCCTGGAATGAGACAATCGGAATTTCCCAGGAGATCACCTTCCGCAGAAGCTCGCTCTGCTGTACATCATCGCCGCTGTAATGAACGTGAACCCCGGTGTTGTCCGTCAAGACGGACGTCACCAACGGCTCATCCCGCAGCTTTTCGGCCAGCTCCTCACCTCGCTCGAGCGTGCGGATATGGATGACTTTTTTAACCCGCAGACGGTTCTGGATATCGGATACCTTGCCCTGTGCCACCATTTCGCCGTGTTCAATGACGCCGATTTCATCCACCATTTCCGCCAGCTCCGGCAAAATATGCGACGAGATGATAATCGTCTTGCCCATCAGCTTCAATTCCTTCAGAATTTCCCGCATTTCGATTCGCGCCCGCGGGTCAAGTCCCGACGCCGGCTCATCCAGAATGAGGACCTCCGGATCATGCACAAGACAGCGGGCAAGGCATAATCGCTGCTTCATCCCCCGCGAGAGACTGTCTACGTACGTATCCGCCTTATCGGTCAGGTTCACCAGCTCCAGCAGCTGCGGAATGAGCTGCTCGCGCTCAGCACGGGGAATCCCGTAGCTCGCTCCGTAAAAATGCAAATACTCCGTAGCTTTCAACTGATCATAAACGCCGAAGAAATCCGGCATATAGCCGATCCGTTTGCGTACTTCCTTCGGATGCCGGGTAACGTCGTAGCCGCCTACCTTGGCGACACCGGAGGTTGGCAGCATCAGCGTTGCCAAAATCGACATCGTTGTCGATTTGCCTGCCCCGTTCGGTCCGACGAATCCGAATACGGTCCCCTCCTCAATGTAGAGACTGATATCCTTCAATGCATGGAATGTTCCGTATCGTTTGCTCAGATTCCGAATCTCGATCATGGCTTAACCTCCCCCTTTACAGACAGCTCCGGCATTTGGAAATTGGTTTGGTCGGCAGCATTCAGCATGAACCGGATGCGGTTGTTCAAAATATACCGTTCAGGGTTCTCCGTGACCTTCAGTTCATTTCCGGAACCATTGACCTGCTCCCACTCATTTTTCTGCGCATTCCAGATTTCCATCTTCACATTGTTGTTTGGCTTGATGCCCTTAATGGAGAATTCCGAATAGGCGACCTCCTGATCGGAAATCAGCGGGAATTCAGCAATGAGGGAACCTTGCCCAAGCTCGATGCCGTTTCCATATGAACTGAAAATCGGTGCGTTCACTTGTGAAATTTCCGGTGCGAGGAAGCCGTAAGGAACGTTAATCTTCCCGCTTTGTCCCCATGTCATGGCCACCGGCTGCACCCAGAAATTGAGCTGGTCGCTGCTTACCTCTTGCTTCTTGAGCGAGTAATTCGTCAGGTGATCGGAGCTCCATCCGAGAACAAACGCTTTGTCCGTATTGACCGTTCGATTCGAATAAGCATAGTTGGATATAATGTCCCGCTGTCTATATTTATCATCGTTCTGCGAGTACGGGTACAGCATTCCGGCAATATCCCCGCCCATGAAGTTCAAAATCTGCTTCGGATCCTGAGGGATCTGGGCGGATCCTCCTTTCGGAATATCGCCAAGCTTATAGCCTTTGCCCCCGATCACCAGCACCACTTCAGTAAGATCGCCGGTTGTATCGTTCATGACCGTTCCGCTCAGCTGCCCCTTGGCATCCAGCTTCAAATCCGTCTCCATCCGTCCGAGCTTCTCCGGCCTCTCGGATTCGGCCCACACCTTGGCGAGCGACCACTGGGACATATCGCGCAGCTCCACCGTCGTCGAGTCCGGGTTCTTTCGGACAAAGCTCTTGCTCTCGTCCATTCCTCCGCCGAAAGAGGAACGGGAGCCTGATGTTCTCAAATACATACCGCTCGGAAATTCCAGCTCATAATTGCCGCTGCGCGGGGTAAAGAACGCGGTGGCCGTCGTTTTAACCGCACTGCCTCGGCCATTCATCTCAATAATATTGATCGTATGCGCCAATTCCTTGGTCTTGTCCGCGGAACCGGCCATATACACCGCGCCGCTTGCGATGATCGCGATGACCGGGATCAGGAACCAGGCCCATTCCCGTTTGTCAAACTTTTTCAAGATAAAATAGAGCACAGGCGCCACGACGACGGCATAAATGATCAGCATCCACAGCAGCAGTGTAAACGAAGGCATCGATAAGGACGGGAAATAGTCCAGTACATAGTTCAGATTGTCGATCAACGGATTGTAGTACGTATTTTGCGATCCGACCGGCAAACTGCCTTGCAAGACGGATGTCCATACCACCGGATGACCGGCCCATGAGCTGACCGGCTCCATGGCGAGGTCGTACGCGGCATACTGCACCTTGCCCTGTCCATAGTCGTGGGATGCAAACAACGGTTCATTTGCGGCTTGGATACCGGTTTTCGCATCCTTTACCGGGGTGACAGTTGAGATCGTAAAGTCCCCGTCCAGCTTCAGCGGCTTGCCGCCAAGCTTTTCCAGCTCGGGCAGCTCATTGACCGCCGTCGTGCCGTCAGCCGTTACCGGCGCAATCTCGGCAAAAGGCGCTGCCGTCTTAGTGTATCCTGCTCCCCCTGCTAGAACGAGCGTGCCACCGCCGTCCACCCAGCCGACAATCGCTTGTCGCTGCGGCTCTGACAGCGTATCGGATGCAAAATTGTTGATAACCAGCACATCAAGCCCGCTCAGCAGCATGGCATCAACCGGGATGCTTGCCGCCTTCAACGGCAAAATGTTGATGCTCGTGCCCTTGCCGTTGAGCACATTCATGAAATTCATGGTGTCCGGATCATCCGACAGCACACCGATCAGGGCGCCGTTATAAGGGTTCGCCTGCACGTAATTTTTTCCGGATGCAAATGGGATCGGCTTTCCCTTCTTATAAGACTCCTCATAGAACAAGATTTGGTTGTTATCTTTGTTAAGCATCGTACCCGGCAGCCCAAGGAGGACTTCCTTTGGCGTATCCTTCGGCAGCTCGACGTGCTGCACGTAGGAGGTGTGAAAGCCCGCGCCGTTCTGGCTCAGCACTTGTACGACGATATCGCCGGAGATGTCCTGATCGCTCGTAAGCGTCAGCTTGAGCGGGTTCCATTTATCAAACTTTACTTTACCTTCATAACCGACTTCGCTCTTGATCGAAATGCCGGGCCCGTCGGCAAAGGCCAGCTGCGCCGGCAAGGCCAAAGACAGCATGGCCGTGATCAGCAGCGCAGCAAGCGGCAGCATCATTCGCATTCTTCGTGTATAAAACGACAACTGATGATTCCCCTCTCCCTAATGTTTAGTATTAATTGGATGTAATCCCCGTGTTCCTCTTAACCTCCAACTGCGAATATGCAGCATTCCGGAGCAGCCTAGAAGCAACCGATCTCGCGGTTCGAATATAAAGACGAGTCCATATTGGAAAAAGTTTGACCTTTTTTTCCCGTTACCGGGCACAAAAAATCGCGCTCCGCTCCACCCATACCATCTAACGATCCCATTTATGTAAAAAATCCCGCCCCAAAAAGGAGCGGGATCTTCAGTCAATCCATTGCAGCGTTAAAGTGTCAGGCTGCTCCATTGTAGTACTGTTGAGACTATATGGATGACTTCGCTAAGCTGAGTTTATTTTGTACGTTTAGTTAAATACAACCGTCTTGTTGTTATGCACCAAAATCCGATCCTCGACATGCCATTTCACGGCTCTTGCCAGCACAACGCGTTCAATCGTGCGGCCGATGCGCTTGAGCTCGTTGACGTCGTCGCGATGGCTCACCCGCTGAACGTCCTGCTCGATGATCGGACCGCCGTCAAGCTCTTCGGTTACGTAGTGGGCAGTCGCTCCGATAATTTTGACACCCCGGTTATAGGCCTGGGCATAAGGCTTACCGCCGACAAATGCAGGCAGGAAGGAATGGTGGATGTTGATGATCCGGTTGCGGTAATGCTCGATGAACATCGGCGAAATGATCTGCATGTAGCGCGCCAAAATGATGACGTCGATATCGTCGCCGATCGTCTCCAGCTGCCGCTTCTCGGCCTCCTGCTTCGTCTCCGGCGTAACCGGAATATGGTGATACGGAATACCGAAGGATTCCACATACTCCCTCATATCCGGGTGATTGCTCACGACCAGGGCGATATCGGCATCGAGGTCTCCCGCCTGCCATTGCCAGAGAAGCTCTACGAGGCAGTGGTCCTCTTTGGAAACGAAAATCGCAAGGCGCTTTTTGCGCGCGGCGTGGTAAATTTTCCATTCCATGCTGAATTGGTCCGCAATCTCGCGGAACGATTCCTCCAGCTGCGGCAGCTTGGCCGTGAGATCCTCCAGGTCAAACTCAACACGGATAAAGAACATTCCGCCGTCCGGATCCATGGTGTACTGGTCCGACTGCACGATGTTCGCGCCATGCTGATACAAAAACTGGGAGACCGCCGCTACAATCCCTGGTCCGTCCGGGCAGGAGATGAGCATACGGGCTCGGTTAGGATATTGGTCCGCAGGGGATGGCCGGTCTTTCTTGATGTGAATTTCCATAAGTCTTGGTGATCCTCCTCTATATCTAATACATCATTCTAAATAGGGGTAATACATAATCTTTCGTTATAACAGCTTCATTCATCCGGGGATGCACATCTGTCGGTTATCCATGCTCATTCATACGAGGGATGCACATCACTCGGC
This sequence comes from Paenibacillus sp. FSL R5-0810, assembly GCF_038002285.1. Classification (NCBI taxonomy): domain Bacteria; kingdom Bacillati; phylum Bacillota; class Bacilli; order Caryophanales; family Paenibacillaceae; genus Paenibacillus; species Paenibacillus sp. FSL R5-0810. Next base: position 6,447,629 of record NZ_JBBOCF010000001.1, on the reverse strand, counting down.
CATGCTCAATCTGTCGAGGAATGCATCGCATCATCGCTTCAGTTAGTACATGCTCATCCTTACGGGGAATGCATCATGATTTCCGCATTCATCATCCATCATTCAGCTCGTGCATCCGCGAGACCCGGAAGCTCTTCCAGCGGAGGATTCGTGTCATCCACTGTGTTGGCGCTCCCGGACCGCACTGGATGCCGGTATTAGCCATACTGTTCCCGTACCATTGGCCAGCCGCCCAGCTTGCTGCTGTAAATTCGATTTCAGGCGATTAAGCCGTAAGGGAAGCTCCGGACAAATAGGCGATCAGCCGCTGGTTGACCTGCTCTTCCGAAAGCTCAGGGAACAGCTCGGCGGACATCACCATATCGTATAAGCGTTCCATCGGCTCGCGAGGATCGGCTTTTTTGGCCTTTGCATCGCTTTTCAGCAGATTCCAGGTGTCCAATACGAACGAACGGGATTCGATGCCTTCCTTCGCAAAAAATTCATGCAGCTGTTCGACCTGCTGAATGAATGCTTGTCCAAAGCGTTGCTCCACATCACCGCGCAGCAGCGCGATTTCGATCTCATACATAGGACGCTGCGTCTTCGGATCCTTCCCGATCCACGGCGTCTCAAGGATGAACGGACGGCCTTGGAGCTTCTCATGATGGACGATCCGGTGAATCGCATCGTATCCGATCCAGCCTGTTCCGATCGGGGTGTGGCGGTCTTTGGCCGCGCCGCGCGGGTTTTTGCTGTCGTTAATGTGAACGACCGTCAACCGGTCGAGGCCAATCACTTGATCAAACTTCTCCAGGACACCGTCCAGATCGTCGACGATGTCATAGCCTGCATCGTGAATGTGACATGTATCCAGGCAGATCGCCAGCCGGTCGTTATATTTTACCTTATCGATAATTGAAGCAATCTCTTCGAAGGAGCGCCCCATCTCGGTGCCTTTGCCGGCCATCGTCTCCAAAGCGATATGCACTTCCGTCTCATCGGTACCGCCAAGAACCTCATTCAGGCCTTCGGCGATCCGGTCAATGCCGTATTCTGCATCCTTATCGGTGTATGCTCCCGGGTGAAGCACGATGTTCTTCACGCCAACGGCATGGGTGCGCCGGATCTCCTCTTGAAGGAAGCTCACTGCAAGCTCATACGTGTTCGGCTTGTACGAGCCGAGATTGATAATATAAGGCGCATGCACCACAATCTCCTCAATGCCGCATTCCTGCATGGCCAGCTTGCCTTCCTCGATAAACATCGATTCAATCGGCTTGCGCCGTGTATTTTGCGGAGCGCCGGTATATATCATGAACGAACTGGAGCCGTAAGATTTAGCCTCTGTCGCTGCAGTCAGCAATCCCTTGTCCGAAAAGGACACATGGGACCCGATTTTCAACATAAAATTTCCCCCTTTGTGACACACAATTACACCTATTTTAGCTTGTATATCGAAATAAATCTAGAAATGCGTTATAATTCTCATGAAACTGTCATGTGACAAAAATCGTTCGAGGTGATATACAAGATGAAGAGCACAGGGGCCGTCTTGGGGTATTTGTCGTCCAGCGCGCCGCCGTCATGGTTCATGAATACCATCGCGTTCTGGGGATGGGTCATGCTCGGACTGATGGGCATCGGTGGATTTTTCATGTTCCGCAAGTTCCTGAAGGTGCTGCCGAAGGCCGACGGCAAGTCCAAGCTGGATTGGCAAAATTACTGGGTGGAACGGAGCCGCCCGCTGTGGACGGATGAATCCAAGGCCTTTTTGGACGAGCTGGTTCAGCCGGTTCCCGGTCCATTCCGCGATATCGCCAAGCACTCGATTGCAGCCGAGATCGGCAAGATCGCCGTCGAATCCGGGGCAACCGAAGTAACCCGCGACCACTGCATTAAAGGCTACATCGTAGCCACGCCGAAGCGCGACTACAAATTCTTGATGAATTTCCTTCAGAAGAAAAATATCGATTATACACCGTATCAGCATCTCATTAATAAGTAACGCATATGAAAAAAACGGCTCGGGCACACATCCTCGATGAATGCGCTCGAGCCGTTTTGCTGTTGGACGGTAATCAAATGGATTCTCTTCAATGCTTTTCAGATTTCTGGGTCCCCGAATTCAAAGTTGGACCGTCTTATTGAGGACATCGATTACATTCCCTTTTGCCTGTCGTTTGATTGACTTTTTAATTCCATTCCTCTTGTAAAGAATACAACTCCAAGGGCAGCAAATGTAACGTAATTGCTTATTCTCGCTATAACTGCCTCATCATCCTCATAATTAATCCAATACAACAGCGCAAATGGCGAAATGACCAATAAGATCTTCATAGCTAACATAAAAACATAGCGGACCTTTTCTTTTCGCGGATTCCTTTCTGCTGCAGCTAACGCCAGGGCAACCTTGGAAGAGTCATAGATTGTTATTAATAATGCGATGATACTTGTGTAAGCAGTAATTTTTACGCCGATGTCAATCCACGGAATAAAGGATACGATTGCAATGCCTATGTATATTCCTGCAGCCAAGTAGAATAGGTTGGTTTTAATTTTTCTGCGCAAAATTCTCGTTCCTCTCATGATAGACCTTATAAGCGAATAGGTGTATTTTACCATATTCACGAAGAAATCAAAGATCATAAATCCTAGCAGCGTTACCGAAGGTGAATGAAGGTCTACATTCAGAATGGATTTTGGGTGTAGATTCACGATGCTAGATTCAAAATTAACAAAGAGCCAGCACACCTTAAAAGGTATGCTGGCTCTTATAAAGTTTATTAAAAAAAATTTACTTAAAAGAGCGTTCAGAAACGTGCATAGAGCCACCGGATCCATCCAAACTGCTCCTGAACGTGAAGGACCAGCCGGCAATGATAAATGCGTTCCCTTCTGCTATCGCATATTCTTTATAAGGAACCATGGCTTCACCTTCTAGTACCGTACCGTTTCTTGATCCTAAGTCCTTGAGCACATACCCTTCAGCTCCGCGCGACAGCTCCGCATGAGCCCGTGATGTACCTACACCCAGAGCCACATATTGCGCCACCTCGGCAGACCGGCCGATAATGAAGTGAGGCTGGTTAATTTCGACCCGCTCTGGCACACCGCCTTCAGGGGAGCGGACCTCCAAATAGGCATGTCGTTGCGGATGCTTCCCGGGAACAAAACCCTGACTTAACAGAACCGTTCCGCCATCCCCTGACGAGGATAAGATCTCGGTATGCTCGCTTAAATGCGCGTAGTAATCCTCCTCACCAGCTGCTGCTTCGGCGTTTCCGTATCCTTGAGAAGAAGAGCTTGCTCCTGGTTGGGAATACATTTCTAAAATTTTGTATGCTTCCTTGTTGCGGCCTGCCATAGACTGTCCCTGGTCATTGGTCGGACTTTGGGATTGTCCAGCAGGGCTGCTGCCTGGTTCTATCCCCCTGTCCGTGAAACCACTGGCCCCTATTCCACCCCGCAGCGAGGCTCCACCATGGAAAGGAGTTTCCACGTTTTGATTTGATCCTTCATCGGCTTCAGTATCCGTTCTTGGAGATTTCCATCGCCATTTCTCTTTTGAATCAAGTGTCTTCCGATCATCCAGGCGATCCTCCCGATGGATATGCTCTCCTCTTAGCAGTCCGGATAACGGGTCCGCCTGAAATCGAGGAGGCGCCTTCCATGCGGAGGGGCCGTAATGTTCAAGCTCGGTGGACTCCATCGCCGGCAGCGCACCTGACCATGGGTCCGTCCTGCGGAATAATGTCTGCAGCTTCCCCTGCCATCCCAGCCATGCTGCCGCGGCCAGCAGAATCGTAATACCTGCGGATAATCCGAGGGTGAGCAGAGATGGCTGGCTCAAATACAGCAATCGCCAGACTGCTGCAGCAGCCAGCATGCATGCTAATAATATATAGGTCCGAAGCGGGGAAGACTGCTCAGGGTCTTCAGGCTCCGCGCTTTCCTCATTCCGATCCGGGAGCCATGAGGCAGCCCCGAAGCGCGGGCGAATCGGCTTATCGATCCGTTCCGGTCGCTCCATTCCTGAATGGCCCGCTGAATGAATACTGCGGATAAGATTGCTCCGGTCAACGGGCGCTTCCTGCCCGGTCCTTGACCAGGCTCCAGCCTGATCATTCCCGGAATTCGGGCTTGTGCTGCCGGAGTTCAGCACGCTTGACCGAACAGCACGGATACCCGGCTCGCTTACGCTTAATTCCGGCCGGGTATCCGTCCGTCCAGAGATAACACCATCATCTTCACCAGCAAGCAGCTCGAGGATCAGCCTCTTCAAGCCGGGGAGACTAAAGCTCTGTTCCCCGCAAAATGACATTAAAGCCTGAACGCCTCTTCCCTTTAACTCCGTTACGGAAGCAAGAAGTCTTGTCATGCATTCTTTCAGGGATGACCTCAGCTGGCCGCTTTCATCCGTAGTCTCGAGCGGAAGGTAGGTTAAATACAGCGTCCCCAGCCGCAAGGATCCAGCAATAAATATGTAATCTTCGTGCAGAATGAAGTTTTCGGCCTTAAGCATATACAGACTGCTGTCATGCAATGCCGTCACAATCTGAAGCAGCAATCCGTAATACTCGGTCAGAGACATGCGCTCGGCTTTCAATGCTTGGGAGAGCATTTTCTTGCCGGTAATGTCATATTCCATCGTGATTTTGTAATCTACTTCCTTGATATGCAGCTTCAGAAAGTGGGGAATGCTTGACGAACGAATCATGCCTAACTGTACTTCATTGAGTTCATCGGCACGGATTCCCTGCTCCCGGTCGAGGATCATCATGGTCCTGTCGTTCTGAACAAAATCCGTTTTCAACCCTAACACGAATCGCACCTCCTACATATGGAGCATTATATACGCGCTGATGACCCCCGGAAGCACCGCGATCATGAACGGAAACCGCAGCTGCTCCTCCTGGCTGCTCCGCCATGGCGCAAGGCTTTTGAACATGAGTACTCCCATCATACTGCCGATAACTTTTCGCAATCTGAGAAATGTCTCCCGCCGCCATAATAAGATGGCGAGTGCAATCACCCCCGCAAACAGAACCGAGTACATGATCGACTGTAACGTGAACCACAGTCCGGTCCAGGCCCCGATTCCTCCAAACAGCTTGACGTCCCCGGCACCCACCGCTCCAATTACATACATGACCAGCAGGATGGAAAAACCTGTGCCAAGTCCCTGCAGCGAGAACAGCAGCCCTTCGCCCCCTGACAGGACACCGTGGTAGGTAAGCCCTAGAACCATGGAGGCAACCGTAAGCAGGTTAGGAATTTTCATAGAGCGAAGATCCGTTATAAAAGCAGCAATCAAATACATGGCACAAATACCATAAGCCATTCCCAAATGAAGTCATCTCCTTTCAGGGCAGGATACCGCACCGAAACGAACAGGGCCACACCCAGCCTCCATGAATGCGACTTTGTCCGTCCGCCTTGATGAATCGCTCAAGCTACTGAATATGCAGTGCCCGGTGAGTTCGAAAAACGGCAGGATCTCTGCCTGCTCACGGCCTAGCCACCACGGTAAACATCACTTCAAGTCGTTCTCCATTCCGCGTCTCCACTACGAACAGCCAAGTGCCGGGCGTTGTGTTGAAGCCGACATTCCATTCCCATTCGATATAGCCGTGCGCGTCCGCCGTTTTCCAGCCCAAATACTTGGCCGTGCTCTGCCCGCTTTTGTAATAAACGGACAGATTCGCATCCATTCCGGGCTCCACCTTCACCTTTACGGTCGCTTGCCGGCTTGCTACCGCAGGATTCGGCTTCTCGAGCAGCTGAATCGTCCCGCCGGGCGCACTGCCATCCCCGCCCGTTCCTTCCCCGCCCTCTCCTGTATCCCCGATCCACAGCCTTTCTTGGGCCTTCGCCTGCAGAACGATGCTTTTGTTCAGGAAAGGCACCCGAATCGGCAGATCATAATTGAGCTCGATTCCAAAGTACGGACTTTGTCCGCTTTTTTGATTCGGCACGCGCACATTGGATACATGAATCCTGTCGACATCCAGAAGGCCGCTTTGCGTGAACGGCTGCAGCAAAGGTTTAATCACAGGATCCAATACCGCTTCGACGGTCTGGTTCTTCAGCTGCTGCAGCGGCTCCTCACCCGTGGCAACAGCCTGAACAATCCAATCGTTGACAGGTGAAGGCAGCGAATCACTGTACTGTGAGGCCCAGTCGCTTAAGGAAAGCCTCGGAATTTCCCAATGGTTTGTGCTCTCCGACTCTACCGCTTCCCCACCTGCCGAATTCTGCTGAACGGCAAGCGACACCGGATACATGTGGGAGGCGACCATCTTGACTGCGTCCGCAGCCGTACTATGGAGTGCGGTTGAAATCAATGTCATCTGCACCATATAAATAAGAAAGATCACAAAAAACATGAACATCGGCAGCACTAGCGCTGCCTCGACAACGATGCTGCCCCGTTCTCCTCCAGCTCCGCCTCTACGGCCGCCTTTTGCCCAATCTGCAGATCGTTTCATTCCATGAGCTCCTGACCTAATAAGAAAAATCCGCTGTCCGCGTTACGATATAACGGTTGCCCTGAACCTCGTCCGCGCTGCCGAATACCTGACCCAGCGCTTTCGATAACCCGGGGAGAAACCATATTCGCATTGCCGTCTTCACTTCACCGGAAGCATACGTCATCCGCTCAGCCGGATTGACTCCGGTGTTAAGCCGGATTAAAGCCAGCATGCGGGACAGCTTCTTCTCGTTGTTGCTGTGAATAAACATAAATATTCTTAAATGATCGCGATACGTCAGCTTGACCGGAGCGTACCTGGACAGCTCAATCTCACCCGTTTTGCACAGCTCGATCATATCCGCGATTGCCTTTTCAATTCCGTACAGGAGAGCAGCAGCCAATATGGCTAGCGGGTTTCCCAGCTTACTGTTGACGACGAAGCCTTCCATCGTACGAATCGCGAGCCGGGAGGCAAATATTTCAGCATACGCGGCAGAAATATTTCCGGCGGGATTGTGAAAGCCGTAAAGGATGTATTCCACCTCCTGATTGGCAATCGCAAACTCCCCCGCCAGCTCGTCTACGGAGGATGAGCCGCTAATGATCCCGGACAGCTTCGACGGGTCGAAATGCTGAAAATAATGAACGGCATATTCATTCTGAAACAGCTCGTCCCTTACCCCGCCAAGAGCCTCTCCCATGAAGCCAAACATTCCGTCCATATTATCCATCGCAGCTTTGCCCGCGTCATACGGATCATCATCCATGGATCTGCCCGAAGCTCCATCGTTTCGTTCTTGATTAAATTGAAGACTCTCATCGTAATAGGCTTGCAGTTTTCGAAACTCGTCCTGGATTGCCTGACTTTGGCCATCAAGCCCGTTAATCGCGCTAATGACCCGGGAAGCCTCCTTCAATTTCCCGTTTGCCTGCTTCTCCATTGCCTTCCGCTCCTTGTCCGAAGAGCGATACTGCTCCAGCTTCGCCTGATTACGGTCTACAACATTGGACGGCCCTGAAGTTCCGTAGCTCGAAATATATTCTCTGACAACTCGGCTCGCCTCCAGCACAGCTCCCTTTGCTCCAACGCCTCCTAATGAGGAACGAAGCGATGAAACGGACCGCTGCACCGACTGCTCCTGCAGCTGCTGGGATCTTATGTCCTCCTTCAGACCATGTAACAACTCTTCGCCATGGATCAATTGACCGGCCTGCTTCCGGATGGCCTGGATCGTCTCGGCGTCCGTGCCCTCCGAGGCAGATGCGCCAGGCGTGTTGTCACGTGTAACCAGATCGTAACCGGCGTTAGAGGAGCGGTTCTCGGATTCCTGAATCACTTGCTTCATCTCTTCGTTCAGGGTTCGGGCTTTCTCCCACAGCCTCAAAGCCTCGGTCAGCAGCTGGTCGTTCTCCCGCTGCAAACGGCTCGCCTCGGCTGATATTCGCGAACCGATTGACGAAACGCCTGCTTCGTAAGCCATAATGGAAAGGGTATACAGCTTCTCCTTGGGCGGCCTGTCGGCATCCTCCCCCTTCTTCGTCCAGTAATCCTCATATTGCGATGCTGCATCCGCCGCGGTTCGAATACTACCACCCAATGAAGCATCCTCGATAGATGTGCCGGGAGGATCCATGATAAGCCTCGATAGCACTTCCGCATTCTTTCCCGCCTTGCGCTGCTTGTCCAGCATCTCATCAAGCGCAGCTTCACGCTTGTCATACAGCTTCCTAAGCTTCCGGAGCACATCCACCGTGTTGGAAGCTTCCTTCATAGATTGGGAGAGGGGTTTGAACTTGGAGACAAGCTCCAGCGTGAAATCGATCGGAGCTTTGTATTTCATATCCTCCAAAATCTGTCGGTTAAAGATTTCATACTCTCCGAGGGGACGCTGCAGATGCAGACTGGAGCTGTCGACCTCCATGGAGAGCAGGTGAAAAGCATCGCTCCGCTCCCCGGGATTCAGGCTTTCGTTAAGCACCTTTCCCATGATCAGATCCCCGCTGGTGTCCCCTGAGGCATAAAGACCGTACTCCTGCATGAGCCCGGGATCATAAGCGGACATCACGGACCGGACGGCGGCTCGGGTCAGCCTCTCGCTCTGTACCTTCATCGCAGCGATCCGGGAATAATCAATGAATACTGCCACAAACATAAATACCACGGCTAACGCAATAATCAGAAAAATGGAAACCGATCCGTCGGTGGACAATCTCTTGCTTCTCCCGGCCTTGCCTGTTCTTCTTAGCTTCCCCATGACTATCTCGCACCTCCGAACTTCCGTAATACATCCTTGGCGGCTGACGGGTCCGTCCGATTCCTCCCGCCCTGAAACTTGGAGCCGTAGTATCTCATGACATCAACCGTTCGAATAAATTCAACCGGATCAACCACGACCGATTGCGCGCTAACCTGGATCCGTCCCCCATCTTCCAATAAACGGTTTAGCGGCGTAAACGATACCTGTTGATGCATAGAGGTCGTTACTTTGCGAATAAGCAGCTGGTTGCTGTACTGCATCTCCCCGCTCATTCCGGCCGGTACGGCCGTGCTCCCTTTGGACATCTTAAGTTCAGGAAGATTTCCGTCCCGGTTCTCTCCCTGAGGGATCGATATGCTCTTGGGTGCTTCCCCGCCTGACAAACCAAACAGGGTCCCGAGCAGTTGATCATCCGTTAGCCGCCAATACAATGAATCATGCAATCCTTGCTCCACGGATCCGGAGGGTGCCGTTTTATGGCTGTTGTCCCAGATATATGCCGTGCGCTCGGACGCCGCAGCCGAAGCTTGAGCCAGCATGGATTTCTGGTAAATATATAGGCAGAGGAACAGAAGCAGCGCGGTTACAACCAATACGATCGGAAGAACGAGGGAAGCCTCGATCGTGAAGCTTCCCGACTCGTCCCTCCATTTTCCAGGCTGCCGCCTACTCAAGGAACTCCTCAGACTTCGAGTTTACAGATCTGAACAGTTTGTCTACCAGCTCCGTAATTTCATCTTTGAATATTAGAGCGATAATTAAAATAACAACCAGAATGAGGATCATCTCCAACGTACCGATCCCGCTCTCATCCTTCCATAACTGCTTCATTCTGTTCTTTAGTATGGTCAGCATCATTGCATCCACCGATCCCTTCTACATGTTCATCATCATAAACGCAGGCGCGCCGAGCAATATTATGACAATCATAAAAATAACAACCATCGGAAACACCAGCTTCGAGGATGCCTGCTCCCCTCGGGTTCTGCCGATGGCCTTCCGTTTCTCCCACAGCACCCGGGATAAATCACGGAGGGCAAGCGCAAAGTCGTTTCCTCCCCGCCGGAAGTTCAGCAGCACTGTCGTCGTGAATATCGAAACCTCCTGGACGCCGCAGCGCTTATTAAACTGCTCGAAAGCCTGCTGGAACGGATGGCCTCCTTCCCATTCCAAGAGCATCCTCCCCAATTCGTTATAGAGGGGATGATTCTTGTCCTTGCTCCGCTCCACGCAATGCACGATCGACCGTTGAACCGTCTCGCCTGCACCCACCAGCAGAACGATTTTGCTGAGGAGCTCCGGGAGCTCGATTACGATCTCTTGTTCACGCAGCAGCACTTTCTTTTGCATATCTCTGATCAATGCGATCGGCAGCAGTACACCTAGGCCAAATCCCGCGATCATTCCCATGGGTTCGCCCGTAAGCAATGACCAAATGCAGCCCCCGATCCAAATCAGCCAAGTATAAGCAAGCACATCAGCCATGAACAGCAGCGTCATTTCCGGACTGCGCCGTAATCCGTGCAGTTTTTGGACCGAGCCTTGAATCCGGTAGAACCATATCGGAAATCTCATGGGAACTTTGCTTCGCTCCAGCAAATACACCAGCGGCGGCGTCAGCTTCTGCAGACGTAGTCCCTCCATGGGCAGCCTGCTCAGCTGCCGGTACCGTTCACCGCCGATCCGGTTCAGCACCACCCAACCACCCCCGAGCAGAACCATCAGCAGCGCGGATATCCATACCACCACGCTTCCCTCACCTCCTTATACCTTGATGTTCATCATCCTGGTAATCCACCAAAAGCAGCCGACCAAAGCAATCAGAGCAGCGGTAGATATAAAGATCCCAGCCCCGCTGTGCATAGGCTCCATATAGTCCGGCGAAGTCATATTCATAAACAGCACCAATAAAAACGGAGCAGCCAGCAGCGCCTTGGATTCGAAGCGCTTCTGGGCGATCATGACGGAGATCTCCTGCTGTATATCCAGCTTCTCGCCAATAATGGAAGAGGTTCTTCGAACGACCTCGACCAGATCCCCGCCGGTTCGTTTACAAGTCGCAAACACATCGGCGAAATTCGTAATATCCTCCATACTGGCTCTTCGCGCAAAATCCTGGAGAGCAGCCTCGATCGCCTCTCCATATTCCAGCCGGGATCCGATGACTTTTAGCTCAAAGATCATGTCGCTCTCCCCGCCCGGATCCAGCAGGAGCATATCCTGTACGGCATCCTTAAACCCGTTCTCCACCGATCGTCCGGCCGACAACGAAGAGGACAAGGAGTACAAAGTCTGCTTGAAATGAAGATTCAAGGTTCTCCGTCTTTGCTCCAGCCTGTGACGACGCCAAAACTTCGGAACGGCAAATCCCGCTACCCCAAGAAGAAGTGACAAAATCACATGATGATAGAACAGATATCCGATCGCGAAGAATAACACCGCGCCGAGCAGTATACATAGCACCTTCTCTCGCTTGGACAATACGTACACGCTGTAGTCGGGCAGCCGGCTGCTGCTGTCGGTCCGCTGGCGCTGAGGCTCTGTCCGATCCTTTGGTCTCTTCGGCTTCACTCCCGCTTTATCAGCTTTCACGGATCTCATGAGGCTGCTGGCCTTCATAAGAGTCACCTCCATACCCTTGCAGGGGCCAGGCGGTAATGCCGGCCATCCGCAGCTTCTCCGTCCCTCGCAGCGGATTGCCGCAGGCTTCGAGACGGCCAAGCACCTTGCCGTCAGCCTCCCCGGTTTCTTGAAAGCGGTACAACGGGTTTAACTGCACTTCCCCGCCGCTCATCCCGACCACCTCACTGACCTCCGTCACACGGCGCGAACGGTCTCTAAGCCGTGTTAAATGAATGAAGATGTCGACAGCCGAACTGATTTGCTGACGGACAACGCTGATTGGCAGCTCTGAGCCGCTCAGCACCATCGTCTCCAATCGGCTGATCATATCCCTCACGCTATTAGCGTGGCCAGTCGAAAGGCTGCCTTCATGCCCTGTGTTCATTGCCTGCAGCATATCCAGCGCCTCGCTGCCGCGGACCTCGCCGACAACGATGCGATTCGGGCGCATCCGCAGCGACGAACGGATCAAGTCACGGATCGTAATCTCGCCCCGTCCCTCCGTATTGGCATTCCGCGTCTCCAGTGATACCAGATTCGGCACCGTAACAATCTTCAGCTCGGCGGAGTCCTCAATCGTGATGACCCGTTCATCGGGCGGGATGAACTGGGAAAGTGCGTTCAAGAATGTGGTCTTCCCCGAGCCGGTCCCCCCGCCGATGAAAATGTTGTACTTGCCCCTGACCAGGATTCGAAGCAGCTCTGCCGCCTCCGGGCATAATGCGTCCCGTCCCACCAAATCCTCCATCGTCATCGGCGCATCCGGAAACTTTCGGATCGTCATGGTCGGCCCCTTAAGCGCGATAGGCGGAAGCACGATATTCACCCTGGACCCATCCTTCAGCCGGGCGTCCACGATGGGCACAGACTCGTTCACGACCCGATTGACACTCCCCACGATACTCTGGATAATGTCCTCCAGCCTTCCCTGCGATTCGAACTGCAGCGGCACCTGCTTCACCTCTCCGTCCTGCTCGATGAAGATCTCCCGGTGGCTGTTAATCATAATCTCCGTAATTCGGGGATTGTCGACGAGCGGCTGCAGCACATCCAGCCCGCGAAAGGAATCGTACACTCTGCGAACCAAAGTCCGTTTCTCCATGGCCGTCAGTCCTGCAAGCTCCTGTCTCCTCCACACCAAGTCCTCTATGCGCGCCATGAATTCGGAATTATGGACGCTGCCGGTCATATCCAGCTCCGACCGAATCTGATCCCTAACCGAACGGAACTGCTCCTCATGCATAGAGTTCCCCCCTGTTTTCGCCGGACAGCCCGAAATCTCCACCCCCAAGGAGCTGCCGGCACAGCTTCAGAACTTCCCTTTGGTATATCGGTGACATCAGCAGCAGCTCCTGCTGGTGAAGCTGCTTCCAGGAGGGGATATAAGGCAGCATGCAATCGATCCGGATGTCTTGCCGAGGAGGCCTGTTCACAAGCTGTCCGGTATAACGGTTGACAACAAACCTGCTCCGCTTCATCAAGCCGCCCGAGAAGCTCTCGCCCGACTGCAGCAGCTGGTCGATCCGGGTTCCGCTTTTAAACATGCTGATCGGATCGTCCAGCAGGACCCAGATCAGCGCACCGGCATGCTCAAGCACCGCTTGCAGCCTCTCCTCCCGGACCCCCGACGCTCCATCCGTATCCACAACGATGACATCGTACTGGCCGGTAGATCCAAGCGATCGAAGGAGCAGCTCCGTGTCGGACCTCGTCATCTCCATGATCTCTTTCACGTGCAGGCTCGGCTCGAACGTGTCGCATTTCAGCCCCTGATGCCTGAGTCGGTACGGCATAACCTGAAGAACATTATCAGACCCGTCTTCCTGAGCGGCCTTAATATCGTACAGAAGCCGGGAGAAGCTTCCCTCCATTCCGTCGCAGCCTGAAGGAAACAGCACGCTGCTGTTGACGCTCTCCAAATTGAGGTAAAACACCCGCAGTCCCAATACGGCAAACTGCTTGGCCATATTCATTGCCAGCGTGCTCTTGCCGCACCCGCTCAAGGGAGAAACAACTCCGATGACGGCAGCCGTGCCGGTCTGAAGTCCCGTACCGCCGCTGATTCCATTGCTGCCTCCCGATAAGGTACTGTTTCCGTGGCAGCGGGCGGATATCGCTTCCAGCAGCTTCGGCAGCGGCTGGTACTTGGCTGTATGGGATCCTCCAGGCGGACAAGAAGCAGGTATCTCAGCGCCGTCGTTAAGCAGCAGCCAAGGCACAGCCGGGTCGCCAAGCTGGAACCATGCCATCAGCATCGTTGCATCTCCAACCACGAGAGCTGGGGGTTCTCTCGACTCCATATATTGAAGAAACGCATCCTGTTGTGTGAAGGCGGTTACCTGCATCGACGAGCTATAGGAGCTTCCGTTTACGTAGTTCAGCAGCGGTTCTATATACCTGGAATCCTGTACGGCCAGCACGAATCGTACCGGTAGCATTGCATATCCCCTCTTCCTTTCCCTGACAACGCAAAAAAGCACCATTCATGCCGCAACCCTGCGGTTCATGAACGGTGCTTCCGTTGACTTGTTATAATTTGACATTAGAATAGCATAGCCGCCAGCAGACGGCAAGCATTATTTTTCTGCAGGATATATGCCTTTACCGCTATTGCCAAAACAAGGATATATGCAATACTATAAAAGCTTGGAGCAAATATTTTGTATATAGAACTTCCTTATATAGGATGGGTTAATAGAGTCTCCTAATCCCTACCCATACATATCATACAGCCTAGTCAGGAGAGTGACATCACGTGAAGAAACGAATCTTAACCGCACTGTTAACCGGTCTGCTGCTGTTGTCCGGCTGCAGCCAGCCGCTAGCGCCACCTGCTTCGAACGAGAAGACAGCTGCTGCCCCCCAAACGGAACAGACAACGTCCACGAAGGCGGCACAAAGCCAAAGTCCGAACGGGAAGCAAGCCTCTTATCCTACTGACGACCTGAATCTGCCCCGGGTACCCGTCGAGCTCGTCAAAGCGGTGGACGGGGACACGATCAGCGTTATGTTTGAAGGCAAGAAGGAGAACGTCCGGATGCTGCTGATTGACACGCCCGAGACAAGCCATCCCAAGCTGGGAGTCCAGCCTTTCGGACCGGAGGCCAAAGCTTTCACGAAGGAGCTCGTTGAGCAAGCCGACAAGCTCGAATTGGAATTCGATATCGGTCCGAACCGGGATAAGTACTCCCGGCTGCTTGCGTACGTTTATGTAGACGGAAAAATGGTCCAAGAAGCGCTGCTCGAGCAGGGGCTGGCGCGGGTAGCCTATATTTATCCGCCGAACGTCCGTTACGTTGATAAATTCAATGATCTTCAGCGCATCAGCAGGGAAAAGGCGCTCGGCATCTGGAGCGTCGAGAATTACGCGCAAGAGGACGGCTTCCACCCTGAAGAACAGGACAGGGACGCTCAATCCAAATCCACCGCCGCATCCGGGGAATCCCCGGAACCGGCAGAGACAGTAGCATCTGCTGCAGGCAGCGCCAAGTCCGGCTGCAGCATCAAAGGGAACATCAACTCGAAAGGCGAAAAGATCTACCACACACCCGAATCGCCATACTACGAGCGGACAAAGGAGGAGCAATGGTTCTGCACCGAGGAGGAGGCCGTCGCGGCCGGGTTCCGGGCTCCCCGCTCGTAGGGGCCATTCGCATTCCGGGAATTTATGAGAGGAACCGGCGCCGGATATCCGGCGTCGGTATCATGCATGCCTCGGAGCGGCCGAACCAGCGGTAACGGTTCTTGGCCACGATGCGGTACGCACGGTCCCGGATCGGACGAGGCACGATGATCATCGCATAGGCGAGCGGCCACGGAAAGCGGAGCCGCCGGGCAATGCGCAGCGCCCCCTGCGACCGGGTGTAGTACTTTCCTTTTTCAATCAGCACCATCGTATCCCCGCCATCCGGCGTCAGTCCTCCCTGCTCCAGCAGTGACTGCCCGATCTCCGATTGGAGCGATGCGAACCGGAAATGGCCGGCTGGATCCCGCTGGATAATAAATCGGGTCAAGCCCTGGCACAAGTGACACACCCCGTCAATCAACACGATGGCGTATTCTTCGTTATCCTTGCCCGCCTTCTTCATAATCAACCTGCCCTCCTTTGGTTACGATGCGACCCTAAAACTCGCCCAATAAGAAAAAACGCAGGAAAATTCCCGCGCTTCATCATGCGTCGCCTTATTCAGATTCGACCGCTTTGCTCAACCACTCGCCGTCTCTCATCTGCTGATCGAAATCATCTGAAAATTTATCCATGCATTTACAAATGAAATCCTTGCGGCATACTGGGCATGGCACTTTCCCAAGCCGGCTCAGCGCCGTCATCTTCCACTCAGGAAACCGGTTGTAGAACACGCGGCAATCCGTTCCGTCAGCCAAATGGATAATGAATTCGTACAACCCTTCCTTCTCATTGCTCCCAGCTTTGGTTACATCTGTAATCTGCGGTTTGTATGGCATGTCATCACCCGTTTATATTGATTTGTAATTGCTTATGACTGGTTGTACTTTCTGGTACTTAGTCATATTAAAGAATTTTAAAGGCGATGTCAACCGAAGAACACATCGAGGATTGAGCCGATTTGGCCGCGCTTTTTCCCCTCCAAAATATCCGGATTAAACACTTCCACATACCCGCAGTGGGTGCAGGATACAAACAGGAAATGATTGTGTTGAATATCGAACAGCTTGCTGAGCCCCGCTCCCGACATGGATACTTCCTTCGTCTCGCACTGAGTTCCGCGGCATTTGCTGCAGACAAACCGTTCAGCGATCATCTCTTCAATACGCATAGTATGCGCTCCTTTCAAGCTGCCTTTTAATAACGGAATACGGCGAAGTATGGAAAAAGTTCCATATTGTTATGCAATAAAAAGGGGATTATCCCTCATGGAGGACAATCCCCTTCTATTCAATCGTCAGATTACGTTCAGCTCCACATCGATGTTTCCTCGCGTCGCTTTGGAATACGGACAGAACGCATGCGCCTTTTTTGCAAGCTCCTCGGCCTGGCTCCGCTCGATTCCCGGCATCTCAATCTTCAGCTTCACGGCCAGCTTAAAGCCATCGTCCGTTTCATCCTTGCCGATCATCACCTGAGAATGGATGGTCACGTCTTTGAGCGTTACCCCTTCCTTGCGGGCGATATTGGCCAGCGCGCTTTCGTAGCAAGCCCCATATCCCGCTGCGAACAATTGCTCCGGATTGGTTCCTTCCCCTCCGGGTCCGCCAAGCTCCTTCGGCATGCTAAGCTTATGATTAAGAGCTCCGTCGGACGACTGGATCGAGCCCTCGCGTCCACCAACAACCTTCACGTCAGCCGTGTACAATGGTTTCATAACTCGCCTCACTCCTTCATGCCCTATTATGAACGCTACAATAAGACTTTAAACTTGTGGCACAAATTGAAACGGTATGTAAAGGCTTTGTCGGCACAGGAAAGAGTCAAACCGGGGCGTTCGAGACAACAAAAAAAGCCGATGCCCAAGCTTACGCTTGAACAACAGCTTCTTATGCCGATTCAATCATAATGCGGTAGAGAGGACTCGAACCTCCACGGGTATACACCCACTACCCCCTCAAGATAGCGTGTCTGCCATTCCACCACTACCGCATATAATAAAGAAGTTCTTCAGCAGAACATTCCCTATTATATAGCCATAATCCACAATTGTAAAGATCCAATTATTTCCCGCACGCCATAGCCTTGACGCTAAGTCTTCTCGTTTCGCTTATCCCTGCGGTAAGCCGAAAACTCAAGGTACTCCCGGATGAACTCCTTCTCGCGCTCTTCGAGACCCGACAGCGCGGATAGCGCCGTTTCCGCCTCATATTCCTCTCTCGTTTCATTCACCCGGGTGGTGGGCTTGCCCTTCCCGATAATCAACCAGTCCAGGCTAACGGAGAAAAATGCTGCTATTTCAATTAATTTATTCGTACTCGGCGTTGTTTTCCCTCGCTTCCAGTCACCAAAATTCCCTGTGCTGATCCCGAGGGTTTCACAGAACGCCTTCTTCGTCATACCCCGGCTTTCTATCAGATGTTCGATTCGTTGGTAAATAGACTGCATCAAACAACCGCCTTCCTGATTCTCTTTCCAAGAAAAATTACTTAAATACGTATTTTCCTCTTGCAAAACAACTTAAATACGTGTATAATCTATCTATGTTGCCTAAATTATACCATAGGACCCATGGATCGTTGTACCTTTTACCCATGAGTCTATTTCGTAAGAGGAGCGAACCCTTTTGCCCTACGATACCATGAGCACAGCTTGGAACTATGCCGTCCATGCCTTGAACAGAGGCTTAATGATCATTACGCCCGACGGCATGATCGATAAGATAAACGATCCGCTTGTAACGATGTCCGTAAGATATGGTGTCTCGCCTGATTTTCAATGGCAGGGGGCATCATTTTTTGATATTATGCCCTGGTGCTTTGGGGAGGTCGATTTCGGCAGCTTGGACGGTGAACATTATTTATCCTCGGTCAGAGCCGTTCTGGAAGGAAGCCGGCCGGATTGCGTCCTGGAGTATTCGGTCTCCCGGAACCGTAAAGTATTCTGGGTGCTATGCGAGGTCCAGCCGCTGTCCGAAAGCAGCGATAATTTCATTCACGGCGCCATCCTTTCCTTTACCGACATTACAAAGTATAAAGAGCGGCAAATCCTGCTCGAGCAGACGCTTGCCCGCAGCCTTCCGCTCCCGGAGCACATCCCCATCTGCGCCGTATGCAAGCATGTCAGCCAGGAAGAGACATGGGAACCGGTTGAAAGCTATCTTGAGAGACGCCTTCCCGTCGAATTTACGCACGATATTTGTCCCGAATGCATCCGCAGGCTCTATCCGAAATATTCCTCCGCGCTGGACGATGACCATGCCGGAGAAACGGAGGAATAACCACGCTCATCGTTCTCCTCGCTTTTCGTACATTCGCCATTCCCGAAGTTCGCCACCCTGGCGGCCTGCAGCCTATGCGGGCGGATTCAAATACGAGCACATTATAAAAAAGCAGTATAGGATCCATCGGGTCCCATACTGCTTTTGTTTTGTTATAACTGGTTATATCTGCGTTGCTTCCTATTATGAACTGATCAGACGGAGAAGCGGGCTTACCAGGGACGGCAGCACGGATACATGGCCCTCCCCTTCGATTTCATGAAGCTCGGCGTGCAGCAAATGCCGGTGCTCTCGCAGCTTTGCATACAAATCCCTTGCGTCTTGGACCATGGCGGGCTTTTCTTCGGTACCGACAAAAATGCTCAGCTCCCGCTGCAAGTCGAACGGCTGAAGGAATGGCTTGGAGACCTCCCATGTCTTATACAGCACATGCTGCTTCCACCAGACTGATGGGCTCGCTGCAATATACCGCCGAAAGATGTGGGGCCTCGTGAACAGCGCATAGAGCACAAAGAAACCGCCCAAAGAATGGCCGAACACCGACTGCTTCTCGGGATTCACCGGATATCGCGACGCAATGCGGGGGATCAGCTGAAGCTCGATAAAATCCAGGAAGTCTTCGGCGCCGCCGGTTTCCGGCCACGGCATTCCGTTCGGACGGACGGGGAGCTCGTGTGCCGCTGCAGGCACGGTATAATCGTAAAACCGCTCATCCGTCACGATCGGACTGTCGCTGTCGTAGCCGATCCCGACGATGATGGAAGGCGTTATGCCGCGCGGTGTACGGGATTGCAGCCTCACCGCCTCCGCCAGCGTCCCGAAGGATGCATTGGCATCAAGCGAATACAGCACCGGATAGCCGCCTTCAGGCGGCGGTCCCATCGGCTCGGCCACGGATATTCGGTATACGCGCCCAGTCGACTCCGACTGCATGTTCCATGTAACCGTGCCTGATATGCGATAAGCGGGCCCAGCCGTCTCCGGGATGCCGCGTATTCCTTCCGCCGTAACGGCTTGGCCCTCTGTCCTTGCATCCTGCTCCATCGCTGCTCGGGCCTCCACAGCAGCCCCGCTGCCATCTTCGTCAAACAGCCACGACACCGCATCCGGGAATCTCCTGGACATAAAGATCGGATCATGGGTTCCATCCGGATCCATGTGGAGCCTAACCCTGGAATCCGCTCCTTCTTCCCCCGTCCAAATGCGGTATGCCTCCAGATTGCTCGGGGTCATGAACTGCTGGATTCCTTGCTTGTAGGCCCCTTCGTATTGACCGACCGACATATAGACCCGGAGGCCCGGCGGCAGCTTCTCATGGCCACGGATGAACTCCATGACGCCTTCATACCATAATGAGGCCGATAGCATGCCGATCCGGCCGAACGTATCCGGCCGCCAATACCCTGCGAACATGGAGATCAGCCCGCCGAACGAGGCGCCGACGATCCCCGTATGCTCCGGCTCCGGCAGCGTCCGGTAACGACCGTCAATGTAAGGCTTGATGCGATCGGCGACTTCATCGACGTACTCTCTTCCCCGTCCCCCAAAAGGAGGACGGCCTTCAAGCAGCGACTTCGCCGGCCATGGCGTATATTCATCGTTCCGCTTCTCCGTCGCGATCCCGACCAGGATCAGCTCTCCGAGCCTTCCGTCCTTGAACAGATGCTCTAAATAATTCAAGCAATCCATGAAGGAATCGCCGCCGTCCTGAACATAAGCTACAGGATAGCAGCGGTCCGAATGGTGATAAGAGGGGGGCAAATACAGGGTTAGTTCTCGGTCCAAGGCCGAAAGCTTCTGATATCGGTTCATAGTTCCTCCCCGGATGATCAAGATTTTCTCATGCGAAACAATAAATAAACGAAATAAGGAACGCCGATCACCGAGACGACGATGCCTGCGGCAAGCTCTGCGGGAGCAAAGATCGTTCGTCCGATGAGATCCCCGATCATGATGATCGCCATGCCGGCAAGGCCGCTGACCGGCAGCATATACCGATGCTTCAGCCCGACAAGCTGTCTGGCCAAGTGCGGAGCGATCAGGCCGACAAAGCCGATGCTGCCCGATACGGCGACGCTTGCGCTAACCAATCCGATGCTGCAGAGCAGAAGAACCCTTTTCTCGCGTTCCACCGATACGCCAACGCTTTTCACGCTCTCCTCGCTGAGCTGGAACAGATCAAGCACGTGGGCACGGCTCCAAATAATGACCGGCAGAACTAGCAGCCAGGGAATCATCGTCACCACGAACTTCCAGTTGGCGCTGTGAAGGCTTCCTGCCAGCCAGGCAACCGCCATCTCGTAATCCTTGGGATTCATTTTGAGTGCAAAATACATCGTCACCGCCCCGAAACCGGAAGCTATTGCAATCCCGACCAGAATGAGCCGCTGCGGATCGAGCCTTCCACCTTCCCTTGCAAACATATAGATGGCTCCGGTAGCGGCCAAACCGCCCGCCACGCCGAACATCGGCATCATCATGACACCGGTCCAGCCTGTCATCGTCAGCTGTCCTTGGAAAAGGAACATGAACAGCACAACCGCCATGCCTGCTCCGGCATTGATGCCGAGGATGCCCGGATCCGCAAGCCCGTTGCGGGTAACGCCTTGAATCACTCCTCCTGCCGTGCCGAGCCCGAAGCCGACGAGCGCGCCAAGGACGATTCGCGGCAGCCGGAATTCGAAGACGACGAGATCGAATTCGTGGCTTGAATCGATGCGCAGCAGCGTGCGAACGACTTCCGCGACGGACATATCAAACGTTCCGCTCGTCAAGCTGAAATAAAAAGCGGCCAGCACCAGTACAATCCCTGCGCCGAACACGAGGCCGAACCGGCCGGTAGCATTACGCACGCTGCGCCCCTCCCCTCGTTTTGATTAAGTACAGGAAGAAGGGAACGCCGATGATGGACGTGATCACGCCGACCGGCGTCTCGAACGGGTAATTGACGAAGCGCGCCAGAATATCGCACAGAGCCAGGAATAGGCCGCCAAGCACCCCGGAGACGGGAACGATCCAGCGATAATCCGAGCCGGACAAATACCTCGCAATATGAGGGATGATCAACCCGACAAAAGCCACTTTCCCCGCAAGCGCAACCGACACGCCGGTCAGAATGACAACCGCAAGCATCGCCAAGGCTTTAATGATCCATGGCCGCACGCCGAGACCTTTAGCCGTATCGTCTCCGAGCGAAAGGAGCGTTACCGATTTGG
This sequence comes from Paenibacillus sp. FSL R5-0810, assembly GCF_038002285.1. Classification (NCBI taxonomy): domain Bacteria; kingdom Bacillati; phylum Bacillota; class Bacilli; order Caryophanales; family Paenibacillaceae; genus Paenibacillus; species Paenibacillus sp. FSL R5-0810. The sequence continues at coordinate 6,426,175 of NZ_JBBOCF010000001.1, read as the reverse complement.
AAAGCGTTAAGGCAAGCGCCAAGCCGGCCACAGCGAAAGGGATGCTCAGCTTGATCAGCTCCGGATCCATCGCATGCAGACGGGCATTGTACCAGAGGCTGACCGTCTGTGAGATTTGAAAATAAGCCGCGATCGCCTCCGCCGTACCGCTGAGAAACGTTCCGATTACGGTGCCGAGTATGGCGAGCTGAACCGGACGCATGCCGCCCGGTATAAGCCAAGCCAAGCCGAATACGACGGCGGCCCCGATCGCGGAGCCGACTAGCGAGCTGACAATATACAGGCCGGAGGAGGCATTCGGCATCAGCACCATAAACAGCGTGACCGCGAACACCGAGCCGTCCGACACCCCCATAATCGAAGGGGACGCAAGATAGTTCCTCGTCATGCCCTGCATCAGCGCTCCCGAAACCGCAAGAAAAGCGCCGATCAGCATGGCCCCGATGACCCGGGGGAGCCGGGAGCTCCGAATGATCTGATGATCCACGCTGTTCGGATCGAAGGCAACGATGGCATCCCAGACGGTATTCATCGTAATATTTTTGGCCCCATACAGGATGGAAGCCCCCATCAGCAATAAGCATACTGCCGGGGCCATCACCAGGATGACAGCCGGCAGCGATTTCTTGAATCCCATGAACAACAATCCTTATCCGTTTGTGCCGTGATTTTTATTTCGCCAGATGCTCCACAGCCGCCTTCAGAAACTCGATCTTGCTGTACGCCGTTCCGCCCTGAGCAAGCGGATCCACGACGTTCACGAATGCCTTGCCGTTCTTGAAGGCGTTCAAATTGCTCATGATCGGATCGTTCTGCAGCTCCTCCAGCGCATTCGGTGTATCCTTGTTCTCGTCAGGAGAGAACTGGATAAATACATAATCCGGGTTCATCTCGGCGAACTTCTCTTTCGAGATCAGCTCCTGCGCCTCTACAGCCGCTACCTCAGCCGGTACCGCTATCCCCAATTCCTCATACAACACCGGATTGAAAAATACGCCAGCCGGATAAATGTACATCTCTCCCGCACGGATTCGGAGCGCGACGACCTTCTTGTCCTTCAGGCTATCGCCCAAACTCGCTTTGGCCGCCTCCAGATCCGCTTGATATTGGCTGATGGCCTGCTCGGCCTGTTCCTCTTTCCCGCTTAGCTCCCCAAGCAATCTCAGATTCGCTTCCCAGTTGGTCGACACATGGGAATACGGAATCGTCGGCGCGATTTTATTCAACTGCTCGACAACCTCCGGCTTGAATTTCGTCGAACCGAGGATCACGTCCGGTTTCAGGGACAAAATGGTCTCAAAGTTAGGCTCCGTTTTCTCTCCGATCGACTGCGCGTTTTTCGTTATCGATTGAAACATTGGGGGAAACTCGCCGGAGAACGAGATGGCTCCAACCGGATTCACATCCAGCACGATGGAATCCTCCATTGCCTCGACAGCACCTGTAATCACGATCCGCTCGGTATTTGCCGGAAGCGTGTACTCCTGATCCAAGTATTTGACAACCTTCGTTTCGGACGATGCCGGTGCCGTTTCTTCTTTCTCTTTGGTTCCGGCATCCGCATTCGCTGCTCCAGCTGGTTCCGAACCGCCGGTTGCCGCGATGCCTGCATCCTCCGATTTATTCGTTCCGCCGCCGCAAGCGGACAGCACCAGGGCTGCCGTAAGCAACAGCCCCAAGATCCATTTCGTTCTCTTCATCTCTCTCCTGCTTCCCCTTTCAAATCTCCATAGTTGATAATGATTATCATTATTGATTATGTTAAGGGATAGCGATTCATTTCGCCATGGACGAAATGCGGATTGCCCATGGATCATTTCCGGATACGGGCAGTTTCGGTAAAGAGCCTGCAGGCCTCCTCCGTCATTCGTTCCATCGCGACAGGAGAATACTCCCGCCATGGGAAAGAGGGCAGCTGGTGCACACGACCCTCCCTTACGGCAGGAATCATCAGCCACTCCGGCGACGCCTGCACCTGCTTCCAAAAAGCGAGTGTTTCCGAATCCTGACGAACAAGGAGAAGGATATGATCCGCTCCGCATTCCTTAATCGCCGTTACGCTCAAATCCTCAAGACCATGACGGTCAGCTTCAAGGAGGGATTCAAGCGCCGGCTGCAATTTCAGACGATCGTACAATAGTTCCTTCATACCGGGATGACTGTAAGCCGTAAGCTCGCGCTGATGGATGCGAAGCGTCAGGACCGTCTTCTCCTCATTCGGAAGATTCTCAATTGCGCTGCAGCAATTCGCCGTCTTCTCCTGATACGATTCGATCCAGCTGTCCGCTTCCGGCCTCCTGCCCAGCTTGTCCGCTAAAGCAAGCAGTTGAACGCGCCATCCCTCCCGGTCCCCCGGCATCACGTATATAGGCGCAATCTTCTCCAGCAGCTCCCGTTCCCAAAGCTCGACCTCTTGTGCGCATATAATCAGCTCCGGGCTTGCTGTGGCCAGCCTTTCCAGATTCGCGGATTTGTTGTGGTTCTGTCTGTAAGCGTCAAGATGCACGGGGATTTCAGAGCCAAGGGCATGATAATAGTAAGGGGACCACTTGGGGTGGACCGGCGCGGCATAAGGGACGAATTGGAGCGGCATCGCATATCCGAGGAGCGAGGTCGAGCCGTACAAGGCGATTTTGTTTTTTCGTTTTTTTCTGTATTCGGATGGAGAGAGGCCGAAGCTTTTCTTGAACTTGCGGCTAAAATAAAACTCATCCTTATATCCCACCTGATGCGCAACCTCCCGAAGCAAAGGCTCGGACCGCAATAGCAGTAGCTTCGCCTTATTCATGCGGATGCCCGATAGATAATCCATCGGGGTGTGGCCGTAGGTGTTCTTGAACACTTCGGCAAAATATTTCGGGCTAAAGCCCGCCAGATCTGCCAATTGATCCAGCGTCAGCTCTTCGTCATAATGCTCATGCATATAGTCTTTGGCCCGCTCCAGCGCCTGCCGCTTACCCTCGGATTGACCTGAAACAGATTCCGTAATCATCGTGTACAGCAGCTCCTGAAAGTCAAGCTGTGCCCGCCACTTCTTCATCCTGTCTCCGCTGTGAAAATATTCATAGAGCGAGCTGCAGGAGCTGTACAGCGATTCCGGCAGGCCGGCTTCGCAAAACTCTCCGCAAGGAATCAATACGGAGTCATCCGCCTCACGAAGGTGCCCGCTCCCCGGCAGCCCTTCATAGAAAGCAAAATAAAGAATGGCGATGACGGCATGCGCCTGCTTCTTCCTCTCTTCACGACCGGCCTTGGTCAGACAGAAGGTAGAACCTGCCCGGCAGATCTTAACGCTGCCTTTGCGCATATGCAGGCTCTGCTCCCCCGTATGGAGGAACGATTCCCCTCCCATCTGCAGAATAAGTGCCGATTGCATCGTAAGCTGGTAATCGAGCGGCAAATCCTGCTCCCGGAATATTTCAATATTCCACAACCAGGCCGTCAGGCCCCCAAATTCCTTAATTCCGTTCAGTACCTGGCTATTCCCGGCCACATCCATATGTAAAAAACCCCTATCATAAATGAGAATGGTTATCATTATCATATATTCACATAAGGATCCTTGTCCAGCGAATTTCGCTCAAAATATGTATGCCGATTTCAAACTATGCCGCCTTATCTTAATCACCGCCTTTAAGGCTTAATGCATGAGGGGGAGCTGGAAACGCTGGAAACGTGCTGCCCCATCCTATAGACACAAATAAAGCAGCTGCGTATCCAGTATGGATTCGCAGCTGCCTCGGTTGTTAAACGTCGATTTGCAGGCTTATCTACGCGGTCCCGCATGCATGGAGCATTTGGCGGGGCTTTGGAATGGGCGCTAGCACCAAACCTAATGGCTGCTAAGCCTGCCTTTTCCGAACGATTCGGCGATAATGTTAATCACCGCGGCGCTGGCGTGCTCTTGCCTCGCCGCCTTTCCGCCCTGCTTCCTCACGGCTCATCTTGCCGTCATTGCCGTCGCTGTCATTTCGGGCTTGTCCACCCTTCTGCCCGATCTCCTGGTAGAACTCACGGTCATGGGAATCGGAGGTTGCTTCGCCGCCTTTGCGTCCGATCTCCTCATAGAACTCTCGTCCATGAGACTCCGCGGTGGCTTCGCCGCCCTTCTGGCCAATTTCTTGGTAGAACTCCTTGTCATGGGATTCGGCAGTGGCTTCGCCGCCCTTCTTCCCGATCTCCTGATAAAACTCCTTATCATGAGACTCCGCAGTGGCTTCGCCGCCTTTGCGTCCAATCTCTTGATAGAACTCTTTGTCATGATTATTTGCTGTAGCTTCCCCACCTAAACGTCCTGCTTCTTCACGGCTCATCTTACCATTATTGTTGTTAGCCATTCTGAATCACTCCTTATAGGTTTTTAGAAGTTGTACTCGTCTACGGTATGATATTAACCTCTTCTGCAAATATGAAACATTATCTCTTGCGTATATGTGTAATAAAAAGTCGGGTGCATCCTCCGCATAAAGTTCATAAATACGAAAGAAACCCTGCACTGTACCGTACAGGGTTTCTCATTTCCATTCATGTATGCGGTAGAGAGGACTCGAACCTCCACGGGTATACACCCACTACCCCCTCAAGATAGCGTGTCTGCCATTCCACCACTACCGCATAATATAAAGATGAAGCGAATCGATCACTTTATCGAAAAAACTGGTGAGCCATGAAGGACTCGAACCTTCGACACCCTGATTAAAAGTCAGGTGCTCTACCAACTGAGCTAATGGCTCTCGATGACAATCATGCAGCTGCCATAAAGACTTCCCAACCATCCGGATTATGATCCGTGATGCGATGATGAAAGTGGTGACCCGTAGGGGATTCGAACCCCTGTTACCTCCGTGAAAGGGAGGTGTCTTAACCCCTTGACCAACGGGCCACTTTAAGCACGTCGCCGTGACGACAAGATTGAGTATAGCATAAATTCAAAAAAGATGACAAGCCCTTTTTTTCATTTTTTTATATTTTTTTTGCAGACACCATAAAAGGCCATTAACCCAGCCATTTCACCTGGAGTTCATGCTCTTTCACCGTATCCCCGGATCGCTCTACGCGGTATGCTTTCGCGTCGGGCCTCGAGCTGACGACACCGTGCAGGCGCCCGTCGATGAAATGCAATGCGGCTCCATCGTCTGCGGCATAACCAGGCCGAACCTCTCCTTGAAGGATCAGTTCATGGTAAGCGGGCCTCCGCTTGCTCTCTCCGTCATAATGCGGGCAATGGCTCCCCGCGAGCAAACCAAGGCCGTTCAGTTTATACAGCGGGCCGTTTAGCGGATCGGTAACGCCTTCTTCAAACCAGCAGATCGACCCTGCGCTGAGTCCGGTTAAAACGGCTCCACGCTCATAGGCTTCCTGCAGGATTCGATCAAGGCCCCACTCTTTCCACAGCACCAGCATGTTTCGGGTATTGCCGCCTCCAACATAAAGGATGTCCTGCTCAAGCACATAGGTTCTCAGATCTGTGAAATTGGGCTGGAAAAAGGATAAGTGGCACGGCGTGCAGGGCAGCGAACGAAATGCAGTATAGAACCGCTCCACATAGTTGTCCGCATCTCCGCTCGCCGTCGGAATAAAGCATACCTTCGGTGACTCTTTCGAAGCTTGCGCCAGTACATACCGGTCAAGCAGCAGGTTGTCCGGCTCCATGGAGAACCCCCCGCCGCCCATGGCAATTATCTGTTTCATCTCTTCTCCCTCCAGATGTCTATTTCCCTGATACTGCGGAATGACCTGCCCAATTAGTTGGTTGTTCGCTATCCATACAATAAAGCTTCCGGTCCATATCATCCCTACGCAAGAAAGCCCCCGGTCACTGATGTGACGGGAGCTTCCCATGGTGTGTATCTGAACGGAGAGAGAGGGATTCGAACCCTCGCACCGCTTACGCAGTCTAACCCCTTAGCAGAGGGTCCCCTTATAGCCACTTGGGTATCTCTCCATGAAATGGCTCCCCGAACAGGACTCGAACCTGTGACAACTCGATTAACAGTCGAGTGCTCTACCAACTGAGCTATCGGGGAACGTCAAGTCGATTAGCTAGTAATAATTTATCATGACTTCTTGGGGGAGTCAAGCTGTAGAAGCGTCAAACGTCCGCTGCAGCGACCGCACCGGTAACGCGCCGGGTTCATTTTGCGCTTACGCAAATATTCGGTTCCGCATGCCCCGCATCGCAGCTTGTATCGATAAGGCTCCGGCTTCCTGCCCGCCGGCTTTGCCGCCGGCAGCGACTTGCAAAACCGGCTGCCTCCCACCGCCTGCAGCAGCTGTTTAAAGTCGGGATCCCGGTGACGGTAGCCCCTCCCCGCCAGGTGAAGATGGTAATGGCACAGCTCGTGCTTAATGATCTTCTCCACCTCTTCCGGTCCATTCGCGGCCAGCTGGTGAGGGTTGATTTCGATGTGATGGCTTTTCAGAAAATACCGGCCTCCGGTGGAGGATAAACGGCGGTTAAACGTTGCTTTATGCCTAAAGGGTACCCCGAAGCTCTTCAACGAGACGCTTTCAACCCAGGCCTGCAGTTCCTCGTTGCTCATTTCCTTCATGGTTCCTGCCTGTTCCTTTCCTAGGCTTGTAAATGCTACTTGAATTTTAACTTCCCTCTGGGCTACACTGTCAAGTAGAAAGTCATGGAGGGAGAACCTGCGAACATGCCAACGATGCGTTACGTAATCCTACAGCGGCAGCATGAGCTGGAATTTGTGGAAATGCCCAGCGACTATGCGTATCAGCTCAGCGCGCTGAACCTGCGCCTGAATAAAGAGATCGACAAACTGACCGCTCCCGGCAAGCCGCGGCTGCCGATTGCCATAGCCGAGTGTGACAGCCTGGATTTGCTTCAGGAATCCATGAGCATCCGGAACGGACTGGAGTACATAAATGAACTTGAGCAATCCTTTGCTTCCCTGAATGAGAGCGAATATCCGCTCATTGCGTTGCTGACCGAAATCCGTGCACTTCAAGCTCAGCTTGAGCAGTGGTATGAGGAAGAAGGGCAATAAATCCATGTAGACCTGCACGCTTTGGGCCTTTTCCCCATATGCTATCCATACAGATGGAATTAGCAAGAGGAGGAGATACCCTTGCCGCAATGGCTCTGCAATCAATTGACGCGCGCCTTCCGCAAAAAGGACAGACGTCAGATCAAGCTGCTGAACGAATGCTGGTTCTTTTACCGGAACTCCCCGGGCGAGAAATCGAATGTCAGATAAGACGCGCCGCTCATGATCAATAGCCAAGGTATGTATGAACGACAAGCCGGACATCTTTCGTCCGGCTTGTTTTTGCATGCATGGATAATAGCTGTCCTCGTCGCTTCTTGAACAGCGGCTACGAGAAATGGCGCTTGGCCGGCCACGAGCCCTGCATCTTCCGCAGCATAATCAACTGTCCGATATGGTAGGCGTCATGGGTAATTAAGCTAACAAACCGCTGCGGCGATTCCTCAAGCTCCTCCTCCGGCAGCTGCTCGATCTTCTGCCTTAACGCTGCATGAACGTCCTTCAGCTGCTCTTGAGCAAACTGCCATGCTTCCTCGCTCCGCTCTTGAACGATGAAGGTCTCATCATTATCCGCCGCCTCATGGCGCAGCGTTGTCCCTTCAAGCCGGGCAAGCAGCCGCTGTTTGTAATACAGCAGATGCAGCACGTTCTCCCAAATGGAGTTGACCGGGCTCCCTTCAGGCTTCCACAACGCTTGCTCCGCTGTCACATCCTTTAATGCATCGAGCGCAGGCGGGTACCAATCCTCCTGATCCATCACATAATCCCAATTCTGAAGCAGCACGTCCCGTAAACTCATCCTCATCGCCCTCCCCATGATATTAGCGATCAAAGCATGTAACTATCAAATGATGTTTAGACCGTTACAACCAACTTATCATACCTTCACTCTATTTTCAAGTAACTGGCAAATCTCATGTTTGATTGTTACAATAGGAAGCAGCCAAGAAAGGATGTATCACCATGCTATGGGATGATTTTTTGAATAGCGAGTGGCGCGACTGGCGGGGCAGCGGCCGCTCTGAGGATCGGCTGGAACGTAAGGATTGGGTAGAGGAGCTGATCCGCAATCACCGCCTCCGCGTGTCCGCGTTGCCGACCGCTCAAGAGATGGATAAGCTTCGATCGTTCCGCTCCTTTCTTCTGGGTGTTGTACGGTCCATCGCTACTGGAGAAGCCCTGCACGAGAGCCAGGTCAAGGAGCTAAACCGCTGGATGGAAGGCGGTCCGCTCGTCCGGCGGCTTCATGCCGGCATGGATGGGCCGATGGCGATCGGCTACAGGCCGCTCGAATCCGGATGGCAAGGCGCCATCGCCGAAATTGCAGGCTCCTTCGCCGTTACGCTGGCGGAAGGCGAAGCCTCCCGGATTCGGATCTGCACCAACCCGGACTGCCTGTGGGTCTATTACGACGATACCCGCAACCGCTCCAAGCGCTATTGTGACGAGAAGGCGTGCGGCAATCTGATGAAGGTTCGGCGTTTCCGCGCAAAAAAGAAACAGAACGACTCGAGCGACAAGCAGGACGAGCCGAAGTAACTCGAAGCATAAGCTTAACCGGGACGCCGAGGGCACCCAGAACGGCACGAAGCACAAGCTTATCCGGAATACCAAGGCCGCCCAGAACAGCTCGAAGCACAAAGCTTATCTGGAATACCGAGGTCACCAGAGCGACTTGAAGACAAGCTTATCCAGAGTACCGAGGCCACCCGGAATGACTCGAAGACAAGCTTATCCGATGCACCGAGGCCATCCTTGCCGATTAATACTTATGCTGCGTAGGCACAAGCCAATGCTCTTTGGCCTAGAATTCGCTGGATTATACTAGTTGTCCGCATTTCCCCAAAGGCTTCCTATTTGGACTAATAAACCGGAAGGCTGACCGCCGGAGAACAACACATTACGATTTCGCCCGATTTCGATTAGGCCTTGCCTTGAATCTACGCACCCCAAAAAAAGAGGCGTATCCCCATAACAGGAGATACGCCTCTTGCCTCGACGTCAGTTCCATTTCCGCCGTATTAATTACTGATCCTTCGGCTTTCGCATCGTCAGTCCGACGCGGCCTTTCTTCAAATCCACATTCAGCACCCAGACCGTCACGTTGTCACCGACCGAAACGACATCCATCGGATGCTTGACATATCCATCGCTAAGCTGGGAAATATGAACGAGGCCGTCGCTCTTGATGCCGATATCGACAAAAGCGCCGAAATCGATCACGTTGCGAACCGTGCCTTGAAGCTCCATTCCCGGCACCAGGTCCTCGATCTTCAGAACATCGTGCCGGAAGATCGGCTGCGGCAGCTCCTCCCGCGGATCCCGTCCCGGACGCTGCAAGCTGTCCAGGATATCACGAAGGGTCGGCACCCCGACATCCAGCTTCACCGCGAGCTGTTCGGGCTGCTGGGCATCCAGCAGCTCGGCCAGCTCCTTGCTGCCGAGCTTGTCCAGCCCTACCTGGAGCTCCTGGAACAGCCGGTCCACCACCGGATACGATTCCGGATGGATCGGCGTCCGGTCCAGAATGTTCTCGCCGTCAGAAATTCGCATGAAGCCCACGCATTGCTCGAACGTCTTGGCTCCAAGGCGAGGCACCTTCTGCAGCTGCTTGCGGCTCACGAATTTCCCGTTCTCCTCGCGGTATTTCACGATATTCTTCGCAATCGTGGCATTGATGCCCGATACATAAGAGAGCAGCGAAGGGGAGGCCGTATTCACGTCCACGCCGACATGGTTAACCGCCGACTCGACGACCGCCTTCAAGCTTTCCTCCAGATGCTTCTGCGTCACGTCATGCTGATACTGCCCGACGCCGATCGATTTCGGATCGATCTTCACCAGCTCGGCCAGCGGGTCCTGAACCCGTCTTGCAATCGAAGCCGCGCTGCGTTCCGCCACATCCAGATCCGGGAATTCCTCCTGCGCCAGCTTGGAGGCGGAATAGACGCTGGCTCCGGCCTCGTTCACGATCAGGTAAGCAAGCTCAGGATCTCCGATGTCTGCGATCACGTCTTCGGCGACGAACTGCTCCGTCTCGCGTGAAGCTGTGCCGTTGCCGATGACGATGAGCTTAATGCCATACTTGGCAATCAGCTCCTTGAATTTCGCGGCAGCCTCCCGCTTCTTGTTGTTCGGCGGCGTCGGATACGTAACCGCCACCTCCAGCAGCTTACCGGTCTCGTCAACGACGGCCAGCTTGCAGCCCGTCCGGTAGGCCGGATCCACACCCAGCACGCAGCGCCCCTTCACCGGCGGTTGCAGCAGCAGGCTGCGCAGGTTGCCGGCGAAGATCGAGATAGCCTGGTTCTCCCCCTTCTCGGTGAGCTCCCCGCGCACCTCGCGCTCGATCGACGGCGCGATCAGGCGCTTGTAGGAATCCTCAATGACGGCCGTTAAGATATCGGTGACAACAGATGTGCCCTTCAGCACCTGCTTGCCGATATAAGCATGAATGGACTCATATGGAACCTCGAGCCCGACCTTCAGTATATTCTCACGCTCTCCCCGATTAATGGCCAGAATCCGATGCGGCGGCATTTTCTTCGCCAATTCCCGGTAGCTGTAATAATTCTCGTACACCGATTCCGCTTCCGCATCCTTGGCTTCCGAGGTCAGAATGCCGTGGTCCAAGCTGAAGCGCCGTACCCAGGCGCGAATCTTGGCATCGTCCGCAATGTTTTCGGCCAAAATATCCATGGCGCCTTGAAGCGCCTCCTCCGGAGAAGCCACTCCTTTTTCCTCGTTGACATATTTTGCAGCCTCGGCCAGGGCATCGCCCTGCTTCGGCTGGGACCAGATCCATTCCGATAACGGCTCAAGGCCTTTCTCCTTCGCCACGCTGGCCCGGGTCTTGCGCTTTTGCTTATAAGGGCGATACAGATCTTCTACTTCCTGAAGCTTGACGGCGGCTGTAATCGATGCCTTCAGCTCTTCGGTCAGCTTGCCCTGCTCCTCAATAATGCGAATAACTTCCCGCTTTCGGACCTCGAGATTGCGCAAATAGCCTGTCCGTTCCTCGATGCTGCGCAATTGGTTCTCATCCAGCTCGCCTGTCATTTCCTTACGGTATCGCGCAATAAACGGTATCGTATTGCCTTCATCCAGAAGCTCTACGGTCGTACGCACCTGTTTCTCGGACAATTGCAGCTCCCTGGAGATCTGCTTAATGATCCGTTTCAGCTCTTCTTTTCGAATTTGTTCCTCATTCGCTTCCATTACGGCTTCCAAATCAGACAATGATATCCCTCTTTCTATCTTCAACGTAACTTGTACAGCTATTATCCCAAATCTCCGCTGGCATTTCCACCTTACGTCCGTAAAGCAGGCAGCTTTAAGCTTCGTTTCATGTCTTTTTCATCTGTTTTTAAGATTCGCTTTATATTCTATAAATACCTTAACGATCAATTAGCATTTGAGGCAGCTTTAGCGGACAGATCTTCGATCGCTGCCAAGGCTAAGGGTATACCCCGTGCTCATGAAGCGTCGTCCGGGTCATGCTTGAAATAATCCAGAGGGCGGCAGGACTCCCCCGCCATATACCGGACTCACCAACTTCAACCACATGTAGGAGGACATCACGATGAAGATCAACGAAGCATGGACATGGTCCTTAATATGCCTGTTGTTTATTGCAGCCGCTGTTACCACCGCCTATTTTCTCATACCGGCGCCCGGGGCATAATCTTTAAGCCTTGCCCTGCCAAAAGCCATGAGCTATAACCTCTAAGCCTCACCCAGCCAAAAGCCATGAGCTGTAACCTCTAAGCCTCACCCAGCCAAAAGCCATGAGCTGCATGTCTTTTGCTCCTGCTAAGGGGTCTGACCTGCCGCCGGCATCGCGCTCCTGCTCCTGGCTTGTCTCTGTCGCCGGGGGCCCTCAACAACGACACGTCATGAACGATACATATGCTGTACCCGGTTACTCAACGCGCCGCAAAAAACCTCAAGGACACTCTCCTTGAGGTTTTTTGCACATACCTATATGATCTAAACGCATATATACTTGTTCGGTTCGCTAGAAATCGATCAAGCCCAGACTGATCTGCAAGGAATCATCCACCTTGCTCATCATTTCGTCGTCAAGATGGGTGATTTTATCGGTTAGCCGCTGCTTGTCAATCGTACGAATCTGCTCTAGCAAGATAACGGAATCCCGGTCAAATCCATGCGACGCCGCGTCGATTTCGACATGGGTCGGCAGCTTGGCTTTTTGAATTTGTGCCGTAATGGCTGCAACAATTACCGTCGGACTAAACCGGTTGCCGATATCGTTCTGAATGACAAGGACCGGCCTTACGCCTCCCTGCTCCGAACCGACAACGGGTGATAAATCCGCAAAAAATACGTCGCCCCGTTTAACGATCACTGTCTACACCCCGCTTACTAAGCGGTCTAGAGTGTTGTCTGCATCTTCCTCCGCGTGAAACGCCTCGGAAGCCATGGTTAGGTTAATCTTGGCCATTTCCATATAACCCCGTTGCATGGATTCGCGAATATATCGCTTCTTCCGTTCATTCAGGTACAACTTCATGGCTTGCCTAATAAGCTCACTGCGGTTGGAATTCTCCAGCTGCGCGATCCCGTCCACTTCCTGCAAAAGATGATCCGGTAAACTGATCATGATTCGTTTGGTGTTCTGCATATTGGCCACCTTCTATTACACCCCCACAACCTTCTCGCCCTGTGCACCAGTATTACATTATTCAAGGAAATTTATACAAAAGAATATATATGCCGAAGGTATATCATGTATGCTGCATATCATTATAAACTACAATCGACACATTCGTACAGACTTTCGCGACATATTCATCATTCGCCAAAGACCGTCCAGATTCCTCCTGCTGTCTTCCTTGATTTAAAATACACATGCGGCGTCTTTTATTCAAGGGGTGGTCCAAAGCGGGTTCAGCGTCTTTACGGGTATATCATCCCGTATATACCGGCGCGGCACCCGATGGGCAATCATGCAGACGACTTCATAGTGGATCGTTCCCAGCTTGGCAGCCAGCTCATCTGCCGTAATGCGCTCGCCAGACTGCTGGCCGATGAGTACAACCTCTTCACCAGCTTGAATTTGTGCCGACTCTTCGGCAAATGGTTTGAGCGATACCATGCATTGGTCCATACAGATATTTCCGACAACAGGGACGCGGCGGCCGCGTATCAGCACCTCTGCCTTGCCGCTCAGCATCCGGGAAAAGCCGTCTGCGTAGCCGATCGGAAGCGTACCGATCGTCTCCGTTTGCTCGGTGACATATTTCGAGCCATAGCTGATTCCGGAATGCGGAGGGAGATTTTTGACAAAGACCAGCCTGGTCTTTAACGTCATGACAGGGTGAAGGCTCACCGCTCTTCGATTCACTTCCTCCGAGGGATACAGTCCATACAAGCTGATGCCGACACGCACCATATTGTAGGACAGCTCGGGTGTATCGATGGCGGCGGCGCTATTACCCGTATGTATGATCGGGATATGTCTGCCTCTATCCCGCAGCGCGTCCGCTACGCCCTTGAAACGGCGGTACTGTTCCAATGTATAGTCTTTGTTGTTTTCATCTGCTCTTGCAAAATGGGTAAACATTCCTTCGACAATGACCTGCGGCAGCGAGAACGCCTCTTCGATAAACGCAAGGGCATGCTCGCCGGGAAGCAGGCCCAGACGACCCATCCCGCTGTCGATCTTGATGTGTACCTTCAGCGGCTTATCCGGCTCCGCAGGCAGCGCTTGGATCGCTTGGAGCACTTCCGTGCTGAACAGGGTGATCGTTACGTCATGCCGGCGCGCAACCTCCACGCCTTCCGGCGGTGTATAGCCGAGCACGAGGATCGGCAGCGTGATCCCGGCTTGACGCAGCTCGAGCGCCTCATCGAGAAACGCAACGCTCAAGTAGTCCGCACCCAGCTGCTGAAGCTCGCGCGCCACCTCCACGGCCCCGTGTCCGTACGCATTCGCCTTCACGCATGCAAGCAGCAGCATGTCTGTAGGCAGCGCTTCACGAAAGGCGTTGTAGTTGGCACGCAGATGATCCAAGTTGATGTCCGCCAGGGTAGGTCGATATATCGCTTGCAATTCCAGTCACCTTCTTACCATTTTGAAAAAGCTGTAGGCTAATAATAGATTAATGGTAATGTTCCCGAAGGCAACTGTCAATTGACACCTCCTGCCCATTTTTCGTCCATGGCTGGTACCATGAAACGCATAGCATGGAGATCCCTTGGTAAATCAGCAGCAAAACATATCGCAGCCTGCCTCAAAGGTCCTTTATTTGGAAAAAGAGGCGAATGGCCTCATTGTCGGAATGTTCCTTCCGCCAAGCTTGGTATCCGCCTTCATCGTATTATTTACCCGATTGTCCCTGCATGGAAGCAGCGATTTTCTTCATCTCCTCGACGGGGAGATTGGCGCTCGTCAGTCTATATTCGACCCCATCCGTGCTCCAAGTCAGCGTTCGCTGCTGGTCGCCGGTCAGCAGTCCAACCGTCGTAAAGTCAATGTACACCGCTTCGCCCGGCACAAGCGATACGACACGGTCCTTCGGTCTGGATTCCATAATCGTGTACTGGTATACCCCGTCATATTTCAGAATCACCGCATGGTCTTCGCTATTCGGCACTTCCATCGTATCCTTTTCCGTTACACCGGCAGGCACATATTCCGGATAGACGATGCCGAAGGACCCCATGTCTTTGCCCGTGGCCGTCTCCGTCAATCCTTCAGGTGCATTCGCATTGCCGTTCTCGGTACCGGAAGCGATCGGGAGCCCGTTCTCATCCACTTCGGCCAGCATGCCTTGGGTTTCGCCCATCGCGGAGAGGTTCCGGCTCGTGTCAAAGGATTCCTTCGTCAAGTTCGTATCGAACGTGAAGTTATTGAATTTCACTTCAACGACTACGTTCGCTTCCGAATCGGAAACTTGAACCTGCTTCGGCGAATAATTGTCCTTCGCAAGCCAGATCTTCTGCCGGATCAGCGAATGACTGTGATAATTCGCCGCGACGTCAAATACATAGCTGTCCTTATCCTCGGCAAACTGGCGGGTGTTATCGTTCAGGATGCTGCTGAGCAGCGTCTGATACAGATATACCTGCCCTTGGTTATCCGGCCAATCGCTCTTGAAGCGGAAGCTTTTGTTCAAGCTTGGCGTCAGAATAAATACGCCGTCATCGTTGCGGAGCACGATTTGCTTAATGTCCTTCTCCCCGTTGGCCAAGCTGATCCGATAATAAGATGGAGACTGGTACCATACCTCAACTTGATACTCCTGCGGCGTCGTACCGGTATGTATGGTCATGACGCCCGCTCCCTGGTAAGCGCCCTTTGCACTTTCCAGCTTATCTGCCACCTTGTTCAGATCCTTCACAACGCTGTCCGCATTTTTCTTCCCGCATCCCGCCAGTATCGTTGCCATGCATAATACGACAGCGAGCAGCACCCATGAAATCCGGCGCATGTCATCATCCCCTTCAATACATGTTTTGACTTGATTGATACATGTCTATGAGGGACTTGTTCACATTATGCAGACTAGCCTGACAAGCATGAATGCGCGCTTTTTGCTTTTTCGTGAATCCAATCCGTAAATTGCGGATGCTCCGGTATATGCGTAAAAGAGGCAATATGCATGAGCCCGACACATTGCCTCCTCCGAGAATCGGTCTGGAAGACCGGAAATACAGTTTCATCATGCTTCCGTTGATACAATACCGGCCGGGGATTTCTTTGCTGCCGGCGCGAAGCTGCTCTCATCCATATCATTCGGAGCCGGCAGACCCCGCGTTACCGGATCGAAGATCCAGTACAGACCGACAAGCAGCACGACCAGACCGGAGCCGGCAATGATCGAGGAGCTGGCAAGAATCATGCCTAAGCTTCCGCCGATCAGGCTGCCGAGCGGCATTGCAATCCCGCTTAATCCGTTGGCAGCCGCAAAGACCGTCCCCATATTTTTCTCAGGAATCGACTTCTGGATGACCGTATTGATGATGACGTTCGTAATGCCGCCAGGAAACCAGGCCAGGCCGTAAATCAGAACCACCATCCAAGTCCAAGGCGTCAGTACGCTCAAGCACCAAAGGGCTCCCGCCACACAGAAAGCCATCGCGTAAATCATCCCGAGGCGGTATTTCTCCAGCTTCAAATACGGAGCCGCCAGCGCCCCCAGCAGGCTTCCGCATGCTTGCGCCATAAGAAGAATGCCGTAGACGCCGGGGCCGCCGAGACTGTCGGCAAAGGCCGGCATGACCGTAAAGGTTGCGCCTCCGACGGCGTTGATGGCAATGACGCCGAACAGAATCCGCGCCAGCGGTGTCCCTATGAAGAATCGCATTCCTGCTTTCATATCCTCGATGTATAAACGGAAGGCGTTTTTCCGTTTGATTGGCGATGAACCGTCCTTAGGATTTTCTTTATCTCCATTCGTTTGTGCGTTGTTAGATGAAGTTAAACTTGATGCCTTGATGCGAAGCTGGGCAAACAGAAGCGCCCCGATGAAAAAACCGACCGAATTCCACACGTACAGCGATACGGCGCCTAGCAGAATGATGAGCCCGCCCGAAACGGCGTTGCACGCAACGTCAATGCCTTGGTAAGCCAGAGTAAACAATGAATTGCCCTGCGTCAGCTGCTTCTTGTCAATGATTCTTGGCAGTGCCGACATTTGAGCCGGATACACCCACATATTGAGCGTCGACATGATTGGCGTAATGGTCAGCACCAGCCCCACCGTCAGAAAATCGAAATAATAGGCAGCAGGCACGATGAGCAGCAATCCGGCCTGGATGAGCTGCGTGTAAACCAGGATTCCGCGCAGTGGAAAGCGGTCGATGAGCGGTCCTGAGAAAATCTGGATGACCCGGGGCAGAATGGATAGAAACCCGGCCAGACCCGTGTAGAGCGTCGAGCCTCCCAAATCGTAAACGAGCCACATGGCGGCAACAGCGTATAAGCTGTCGCCGATATTCGTCAAGATGCGGCCGATAAAGAGGAGCAGGAAGTTGCGGTTCTTAAAAATTTCCATCGTTTTAACACTCCATTTCAGTTCGTTTTTTGGGGAGGCTCGGAAGCAAGCTCCTTATTTCTTAGACGCCTCTTCGGTAGAGACTAAATTGACGCCGATCGCATACTCCTTGGAATCGTCTTTGGCGGCGATGGTTTTCTTGACCCATTTTTCTAGCAGCGATCTAAAATCCTTCGCCAGCTCTTCCCGCTCCTCTTCCGTCAGCTGCAGCCGCAGCTGGATCTTCGTGCTGGAAACCGCATTGTAATCATCGGCCAGCGCCGGATCCAGCGATTGCGGGCCTGTCGTGTTAAACCATTTGGCCTTGGATTTGTAGTATTTCTCAACAATCCCCCCAACCGTACGGGTCTCTACCAGATCGATCAGGCCTCCATCGTACAGCTTCTGGATATGGTAGTGGATGCTTCCCGGGGATTCGCCCAGCTCATCGGCTACTTGCTTGGCGGTTTTCGGCGTATCGGTCAAGCTCCCGATGATCTTGACTCGCTGTGAGCTCCCGAGCAGCTTCGCCTGTTCCACCGTAATGTCGAACATGCCCTGTTGATTTTGATTCGAATCCATATGAATCACTCCGTTCCAATAATTATTATTCATTCCAATTACATAATTCGATCTGTTTTAGTCGTTTGTTCTAATCTTTCTATTCATTCTAATTTTTTAGATCGTCTTGGATTAATAATAAACCACCTATTACCAATTGTAAATAGGCGGTTTAAAAATAATTTTCTTGGATTACTTTTTACAAGAGCTTGACCATATGACGGTACACATGTCCGTTAATCATGATTTCTTTATCGGTGGCGTAGCCCCTTCTTTCATATAGAGCATAGGCCCGGTCATTCCCGTGTACGACAGCGAGCGCGATTTTACGATATTGCAGCTCCCTTGCCCGCTCCTCCATATAGCTGATTAATGCAGAACCTATGCCTTGCCCGCCGAATGCCGGGGATACGGACAATGTATCGATATAATACTCGTCGACATCGGCTTCCTTATCCAGCGTCAATGTATCGTCATGCTTGAGACGGCGCAAACGCTCGATGATCGGGCGGTCCAGTTCCGGCGCTTGGTCACCTCCGTAGGCCACGATAATTCCGGCTGCTTTGCCTTCGATCTCTTTTACAGCCGCCTGCTTATGGCTAAGCCTGCCCTCATGCTCCCGGAAAAACTGCTCCAGAACACGGACAGCCCCTTCCTTGCTTTCTTCCCCTGTCAACTGGTGCGCAATGTCGTGCAGGGCGTCGTATAGCAGTTTTGATGCAGCTGCTGCATCCTCCGGTCTTGCCGATCTAATCGTCATGATGTTATAACCTCCGATTTTGTTCCAATAATTCTATATCTCCCAACCTTCTACCTCATAATACAGCTCCTGATCGGAAGACGCCACAAACGACCGCCGCGTGATTCCCGAATCCGGCTTCAGCCGCTCATGTCGGCCGAACCCATGCGATACCTTGAACGTAAAAGTAAGACCGTGAGGGATCATCGCGCTCCCCTTGTAGAGCCCGTCTCCCGCCGGCTTGACCTCAATCCCCGCATACAGCGAAGGATAGGTCGGCGTTGATGCCGGGACCTTTACCGTGACCGTTACGTTAACCCGTTCCGGCAAAGCGTCGACAATGGTGATTTCCTTGTCCGCCGTACAGTTCCCATATTGGACGATCACCCGCGTCGTTCCGGGCGATTTGGCGATCAGCGTGCCGTCGGGCTTGACTTCAAGGAGCTGTGGGTCAAGAACCGTATATGTCGCTCGCATGACGGTCTGCATGAAACCGCTCGTATACGTCACCACCGGATTGATCCGCTTGTCGGGACCCTTCACCCCCACGATCTCGCCCCCGCAAATCTCGAGAGCTTCAGGCTTCCCGATTCGTCCGAAGAAGTACAGCAGCGGGGCGTGGGCTCTTGCCGCCCAATCGCTCTGGCTATGACCAGCACCCGGATGCAGGTACAGCATAAGGTCTTCTCCGGGCACAAACCCGTCGGCGACCAGCCGTTCGGCTTCTTCTCTGGCGTACTTCTCCATGAACGTCCCTTCGGCTCCGCCCATATCCAGCCACACCCGAAGCTTCGGATGCGTTCCGTATCTGTGGTAAAACGGAATTTCGCGAAGCTCGCCCTTTTCATCGAAATCGGCCTTAACGAAGTAAGGCGACATTACCGCAATGTGACCGAACACATCCGGACGTCTAAAGCCGATATTGTAGGTGACGATTCCGCCTGCAGAGGAGCCCATCATCGCCGTATGCTCGGGACCGGTCAGCGTTCTGAAGGTTCTGTTGATGTACGGCATCACTTCATCAATGACAAACGCCTCATACCGATCGCCATCAAAAGGCGGTTTGAATGCAAGGTGCATGTTCGGATGCTCGTGAAAATACTCGTTCAGCCTCTGATCCGGCACGGTCGCGATGCCAACGATCAAGATCCCGTCCATCGGTCCTTCGGCGACAAGCCGGTCTGCGGTAACATGCATGTCCCAGGATTCCCCCGACGCATCCGCGGAGAAGACGTGCTGTCCGTCATGCATATAGAGTACGGCGTAACGACGCTCCGTATTCTCGTGATAGTCGGGTGGAAGATAGACGAACAAGCTGCGGGTGTTGCCCAAGATTTCGGATGCAAAATGCGGAATTTCCACCAATCTTTGATCATGCCAGGATTTCGAATGTACCATATGTAACCCCTCCCTCAATGTTCTTGGGGAACAAGGGTGAAGCTTTGACGCGCGATGCCGGATCTATGATGCCGGCTCCCTCCCCGTCCCTGACCCAACAAAAAAAGGCACAACCCGGTGAACAGGTTGTACCTTGTTAGGTAAGCATTGCCTTACTCGTATTATAAAAGAGGTTGTTCAAAAAGTCATCTTTTGATCACGAAGGGAGTCAAGAAGTAACTCGGCATCGAATCTTGAATTCAGCCGGGCCTAAGCTTATGCTTTCGAAGTATGTTTCCTACGGAAACATTTCAGGTGCTCACGTACCCAAAACAGCAGATGCTTTCGCCAAGATGTTTTCTGTAAAACGTGTAGCTCCGCTCCTCAGTCCCTACCTTCATCCAACCTAAAGCGTTTTGAAAAAAACGCACTTCGGAAGCATGCGCCTCGGTGCTGAAAATCCGACTTTTTGAACTCGCACTATAAGGAATTTCAGCTGCTTACAAGATCAGGAACCGCCCTCCGGCGGCTCTTTCGGAACATATTTAAAAATATCTCCGTCAACAAAGGCGTCGATCAACCGCTCCAGCCACCGGTAATAAGCCACGGCTTCACGCATCTTGGTCCGATCGGCCTCAAGCACAGCCACCATAACCGGATCATCCTCATATTCTTTGAGGAGCTTCTCGGTTTCTTGCAATGCCTTGCGGAGGACCAGGATGTTACTCTCCACCGATTTCCTCCACTTAATGTCGAAAAAGTCCACAAAAGTCTGATACCAATCATATTCCACTTCATAGAGGTCTTTGCGGGAGCCCTTCTCCCACACCTTGTTGACCATCTTATTATCGAGCAAGGTTCGCACGCCGGTGCTCATGCTGGTCTTGCTCATCTTCATTTCCTGTCCCATCTCATCCAGGTTCATCGGTTTATCGGCAAAATACAACAGACCATACAAATGACCTGTTGAGAGCGGTATGCCGTACAAGTCCATATTTCGTCCAATATTTTCAATGACACGCTTACGAATCTTTTGCACAGCAGCCTGCCGTTCCTCATCCAACTGGTACAAGCTCATGCTTGCAGCCTCCTCTTTCTGTAACCATCCAAGAAGTCATGCCATACAACAAAACTGATGGACTCGAGTTGTAGTGTGAACGATCTGGAGCGAATCTAAACAAACCCAATCCACACACATTCTCTCGTCTATTGTAGGGAAAGCTATTTTAAAAGTAAAGAACAGCGATGACTAAGCATAAGGGAGCATACGAAAGGATTTGGGAGGATAACTTTGTACAGTTTTTACTGTACGTACTTTACGTACGGATATAACGTTTGATACTTTACGTATCGATTGTTACAATGATGCACATGGGTTTACGAGACGGCAGTGACGGATCGGGGTTGCATTAAGGTTAATACGAACGCGTCTCTACACATTAAAAGGAGGAGTCACTCTTGGCTATTCTGCAAGTGAAGAATGTCAGCAAGTTGTTCGGCCCTGGTGCCGAGCAAGGGCTTCAGCTGCTGGAGCAAGGCTGGTCCAAAGCGCGAATTGCAAAAGAGAAAAATATAACGGTTGGCGTGAACCGTGTCAGCTTTGATATTCAGGAAGGCGAAATCTTCGTCATCATGGGTCTGTCCGGCAGCGGCAAGTCCACACTAGTACGTTTGCTAAATCGGTTGATTGAACCGACTTCAGGAGAAATTCTGATCCATGGCAAGGACCTGAGAAAAATGAATAAGGAACAGCTGCGCGAGGTACGCCGCAAGACGATCAGCATGGTGTTCCAGAAGTTCGCATTGTTCCCGCACCGTACGGTGCTCGACAATGTTGAGTACGGCCTGGAAATTCAGAAGGTCAATAAATCCAAACGGCGCGAAGCCGCCATGAAGGCGCTGGAGCTTGTAGGGCTCAAGGGCTGGGAGGACAAAATGCCGGATGAGCTCAGCGGCGGCATGCAGCAGCGTGTCGGGCTGGCCCGGGCGCTTGCCAACGATCCCGAAATTCTGCTCATGGATGAGGCGTTCAGCGCGCTCGACCCGCTGATCCGCCGGGATATGCAGGATGAGCTCATCGAGCTTCAGGACAAAATGAAAAAAACGATCGTGTTCATTACCCACGACCTGGATGAGGCGCTCCGCATCGGAGACCGCATCGCCCTGATGAAAGACGGCGCGGTCGTGCAGATCGGAACGCCTGAGGAAATTCTGACACAGCCGGCCAACGATTACGTTGAGCGGTTCGTGGAGGACGTCGATCTGTCGAAGGTACTGACGGCGTCGCATGTTATGCGCCGGCCCGAAGCGATTACGCTGGACCGCGGTCCGCGTGTTGCGCTGGAGCTGATGCGCGAGCGCGGCATCTCGAACCTGTTCGTGATTGACCGCGCCAAGAAGCTGCTCGGGGTCATCACCGCCGAGGAAGCTTCCGATGCGATGAAGAACCATCGCAAGCTGGAGGATATTTTGATAACGGACGGTCCTAGAGTCGGCCCGGACACCCTGCTCAACGAGCTGTTCGAAATTACCAGCATGTCCAAAGTACCGCTTGCCGTTGTGGATGACAATGGCCGCCTGATGGGCGTTATCGTCCGCGGGGCCGTGCTTGGCGCGTTGGCCGGGGAATCCAAGAATGAGGGGGTGACGCAAGATGCCTAAGATTCCTCTCGCAAGCTGGATCGATTCCTTGGTGGAGTGGATGGGAGATACGTTCTCGGGCTTTTTCAATGCGATCTCCTTCATTATTGAAGGAATTGTCGAGTTTTTTACAGATGTGTTCATGCTGCCCCATCCGTATCTGTTCATCGTCATCTTGGCCGTCCTCGCGTATTTGCTTGGCCGCTTGCCGCTGACGCTGTTCACGGTCATCGGGTTTCTCATTATCGAGAACCTCGGGTATTGGCCGCAAACGATGAGCACGCTCAGCCTGGTCATCACGGCAGGCTTGATCTCCATCGTGCTCGGGGTGCCGCTCGGCATTTGGGCAGCCTACAGCAAAACCGCATCCAGGATCATCATTCCGATTCTGGACTTCATGCAGACCATGCCCGCTTTCGTTTATCTGCTGCCTGCGGTTACGTTCTTTAGCCTCGGGGTCGTTCCGGGCGTTATCGCTTCCGTCATCTTTGCGATTCCGCCAACGATTCGTCTGACGCGGCTGGGGATTATGCAGGTATCCGGCGAGCTCACCGAAGCTGCGGATGCATTCGGTTCGACTTCCGGACAGAAGCTGTTCAAGGTCCAGCTTCCGCTGGCTATGCCGACCTTAATGGCCGGGATTAACCAGACGATCATGCTGTGCTTGTCGATGGTTGTTATCGCTTCGATGATCGGTGCCCAAGGCATCGGCGCCGAGGTCTACCGTGCAGTAACCCAGCTGCAGATCGGTAAAGGGTTTGAGGCGGGTCTGGCTGTCGTCATCCTGGCGATTGTCCTGGACCGCTTTACACAAAATATATTTAAAACGAAAAAGAGGGGTGCTTAACTTGAAGAACAAGAAATGGTGGTTGATGCTTAGCTTGGCAGCTGTCCTCCTTCTGTCCGCATGCGGACAGGGCGGCAATGGCGGCACGAACGGAGCCCAGGGCGGCGAAGGCGCAAACGGCGGAGCCGCCGGCTCGATCGGCGAGCAGGTAAACCATGAAATCATCGGTATTGATCCAGGCGCAGGTATTATGAAAGCCACGGCTGCCGCGATTGAGGAGTACGGCTTGACGGATTGGAAGCTGATCGAAGGCTCCGGTGCAGCAATGACAGCTACGCTTGATAAGGCGATCAAGAAGAAAGAACCGATCATCATTACCGGCTGGACGCCGCACTGGATGTTCTCCAAGTATGATCTGAAGTATCTTGAAGATCCGAAGAAGGTTTATGGTGAAGCCGAAGAAATTCACACGGTTGTTCGTAAAGGCCTGAAAGAGGATCAGCCGGAGGCTTATCAGTTCCTGAGCAACTTCAAATGGACCTCGGACGATATGGGTCAAATCATGACCGCCATCCAGGAAGGACAGAATCCGGAAGCTGCCGCTAAGGAATGGATGGAAGCCAACAGCGAAAAAGTGAACGAATGGACGCAAGGCGTTCAGCCCGTTGACGGCAAAAGCTTTAAATTCAGCTATGTTGCTTGGGACTCCGAAATCGCCAGCACCAATCTGCTGAAGGTCATTATGGAAGAGAAGCTCGGCTTTAAGGTCGAAGCGCTTCAAGTCGAAGCCGGCCCAATGTGGACCGGGGTCGCCAACGGCGACGTTGACGCTACGGTTGCCGCATGGCTCCCGCTGACGCATGCCGACTACTGGGATAAGTTCAAGGATCAGGTCGAAGACCTTGGCGCTAACATGGAAGGCGTTAAAACCGGCCTCGTCGTTCCATCGTATGTCGACGTGAACTCGATTGAAGATCTGAAGAAGTAAAGATAGAACCTACACGAAAGCCACCCTTTGCGGGTGGCTTTTTTGGGCTATAGGGGGATGTATGGGCAGGACGGGGAGTCCGGGGGCAAGTCCGTTTTGGGGACTTGTTCGCCTGAGGGCGGCGATTGGGCGGGGCCCAAATCCCTTATCGGGACCTGTTGGCTCGTTGGCGTTGCTTTAGCGCAACACAAGTCCCTTTTTGGGACCTGTTGGCTCGTTGGCGCCGCTTTAGCGCAGCATAAGTCCCTTTTCGGAACTTATTTCCCCGTAGGAACCGCTTGGGCGGGGCCCAAATCCCTTATCGGGACCTGTTGGCTCGTTGGCGCCACTTTAGCGCAGCACAAGTCCCTTTTTGGGACCTGTTGGCTCGTTGGCGCCGCTTTAGCGCAGCATAAGTCCCTTTTCGGGACTTGTTTCCCCGTAGGCACCGCTTGGGCGAGGCTCGTTCGCTTGGGGGCGGCCATAACACTCAAGTAGATGCCATTGTCGACGCGGGAGAAATGCACCTGTACGAGCCTCTACTCTCCCGCGCTACTCAAGCAAACTAGTCTACTCCCAGACACCAATGCTATCCAACCAAACTAATCTACTCCCAGCTCCCGTGCCACCCAAACGAACCAATCTACTTCCAACCTCCACGCTACTCAAACAACCAATCTCCCCCTTGCTCCCGCGCTACCCAAGCAAACCAATCCACTCCCTGCCCCCAGTACTACCCGAGCAAACCATCCCCCCTCCCCTTAAGACGCAAACGAGCCGCGCTCTAACGTGAGCGCGACTCGCTTTTTTACATGGATAGCAGCTATTCCTTAATGGTTACCGTAACCGGGGAATACTCGGCAATGACGGTTTGGCCATGAACCGAGACGCTGCCCTGCGGCGTCAGATCCTTCTCCGTCATGATGCCAAGCGCAATCGTGAACTTGTTGAATTTGATCGGAATATTGTTCTCCCGGCGGACCTCCTGTCCGTTCACGTAGAATACCGCCTCGTCCTCACTGCGGTTATAGGTGATTGTGTACGTGTTGAATTCCTGCGGCTTGAAGTGTGTATCTTCCTCTTTAAAAATGCAGAAGAAGCGGGTTTTATCCGATTCCGGCACCTGAACGCCAGGGAAAGGCAGCACCGCATACACGCTCGCATACTTATCGTTCGAAGCGAAGAAGTCGAGCGCCGCTCCGGTTGAGAAATCCAGCAGATTCAAAGATACGTAACCGTCGTACAAATCACCGGGAACGGTGCCCTGCGTACGGGCACGGATCTGAAGCTCAAAGGTCACTTCGCCCGATTCCGGCACTTCAACCTCTTCCACGGAATAATACATATGCTTGGCATTGTCGAGAATCTGAATCTGATTATGCTGGCGGCTCAGCGGTGCGCGCACATACAGGATGCCGTTGCGCACGATAACGACAGCGTCGGGCTCCCGGTACTCCCAGAAGGAACCGTCCGGCAGCGGAAAGCCGCCGATCTTCCAAACCTTGCCCTCCGACAGGATGGTATGAAAATCACCAAAAACACGTTGTTGTTCCATCTAAGGTCTCCTTCTTTCTCACAAAAATAGGTTAGAATGCCTGGATTATGCCTTGGACGAGCAGCGACAGGATCAACACGCCGCCGCAGCGCATCGTTGTCATCGTTGACGCGCCCATCAGCGGCAAGTAAGCTTCGGAACGATTGCTATCCTTCAGTCTTCCATACACAAGATACAATGGAATAACGGTCAGCAGAGCAATAATCGCATAAGGCGGGAGCGCCCCGGCTAGGACGCAGGCGACCAAGGACAGACAGGCCAGCAGCAGCAGCGCCCGCGAGAACGTCAACGCCCGCTTTTCCCCCCATACGACCACAAGGGTTCTTTTTCCGGCCTGACGATCCGCCTGCCAATGCAGGAAGTGATGGTTGAACAAAATCAACGTCGTGAGCAGCCCGATCGGCAGCGACAACAGCAGGGCCCGAAGATCCATGCTTGACGTCTGGACATAGAATGCTCCCATAACAGGCAAAATACCGAAGGACAACAGGATCGCAATTTCGCTGTAGCCCTTGCCCCGGTATCCGAACCGAACGGGCGGCGCCACGTAAAAATAAGCGATGAGTCCGCCAAGCGCGCCGAACAGAAGCGCCCACCAGCCGCTGATCAAGCTCAGAATAATCCCGCATAACGCGGCAATTCCGAACAGCGTCCAGGTAACGCTCTCGAATTTGCGGATGGACCAGATGCCTTTGGTTAGAAAACCTGAATTCGTGGAGATCGCATCGACGTCCTCCTGGGCTTCCGTATCGGTCCCGTTCTTATAGTCCCACAAATCGTTCACCATATTGGAGAACAAATGGGCGGCCCCGCTTCCGATCAAGGTCAATAAAAAAAGCCCGATATGGAAACGGCCTGTCCAAACATAAGCTCCAAGCGCCCCCAAAGCAACCGGTATGAGCATGACCGGAATGACTTGGATACGCGAAGCTTTTTTAAACTGATTCAGGACATCCACTGGCGTAGGCTCCTTTCTCTCATAAAACAGAATAGAACGCCTGCAACTCGCTTGCAGACGTTAATCGATGTTGTGAAACAAAGCACTTGTACATTAAGGATATCACAATTGTCGAACTTTGTAATCTATTTGTAAGAACTTGGCTAAACTCCTATACGGACGAGCGCTCAATCAATTCGAACGGCAGCTCCTTGCGCACCGGGTCTTTCCGTTCTCCCTGAATATGGGCATACACGATTTTGAAAGCCTCTGAACCCATATCGAGCAGTCGGTTATCGATCGTCGTGAGGCCTAGCATTTTGCCGATGGGTTGATTGTCAAATCCGATGACCGCAAGCTCCTGCGGGATGGATATGTCCCGCTTCTCCGCTTCGTAGATCAAGCCGGCCGCCACATGGTCCCCCGTCACGAGCAGGGCGCTTGGCCGTTCTCTCATATCCATAAGCCGGTTCATGATTGCCGCACCATCCTCAAGATCAATGCAGCCATCCAATATCCATTCCTCACGGTAAGGCTCTCCGATTTCCTTCAGCACTTCCTCATAGGCTGTTTTGCGTGCTCTCGTACTGGGGCTGTCCAGCCTTCCTACCGTAAATCCGATTCTGCGGTGTCCCCGGTCAATCAAATAATGCATGGCACGCCGGAAAGCCTCCGCATGATTAATATATATAGAAGAAAATAATCGCTCCCCCGCATCCAGACAGCAAACAATCGGGCCATATGGACAGTAGGCTTCGATCTGCTCCGGGGTAACGGCGGACGATAGGATAATGATCCCGTCAATTTCCCGGTTCCGCAGCATCTCCAGCACTTCCAATTCTTTGTCCTGCGCATATCCCGTCTGACAAAGGATAAGCCGGTAGCTTGCCGCAAGCGCTTCTTGCCCGGCTCCCTCCATCAGCAAGGAGAAGTACGCATGGTTAATGAACGGCAGCATAATGGCGATATTCATCGTTCTGCCCGTAATGAGGTGAACGGCGTTCATATTGCGCGCATACTTCAGCTGCTTCATCGTCGCCAGGACCCGCGCTCGCTTCTCCTCGCGAACATAGGGATGATCATTGAGCACCCGGGATACCGTGGATACCGACACGCCCGCAAGCTTTGCGATTTCTTTGATATTGGCCATGCTCTTTCCCTCCCTCGATTCTAGCCTGCCGTCTATCTATCCTCGATACTATCATGATCCGGCAGTTGATTCAAAAGAGAGCATGAACCCCAATAGATACTTAAAACGAAAAGCCGCTATTTATGCGGCTTTCAATGTCTACATATTCTTTGTCTTTTATGCTCTTTGACTATATGTTCTTTGTCGTCCGACAAAAAATTCATCATCATTTCATGTCGTTCACGGAATTTTCGATTCCCTTTGAGTTTCGATATACATGGAAGTGCTTGTCGAAATGAAATTCTACTCCCTTAATACTCTCCTTTTATTACGAAAAACGAACCCCGAATGGTTCCGGCTAATTTGGACTTCTGTCTGGCAAACTTAAACTTCCCCTCTAACTCCTGCGGCACCTCCATCCCCTCAGAAAGCTTAAAGCCAACGGCCCGCTTCTTAGGATCATCCACCGTATACATGACGTTGAGGGCAAGACCATCCTCGTAAAAAACGTAGGCAAATTGGATATTCTCCACCTGGAAACGCGACGTTTCTAAAGGTTTGGCCGCAAACTCAATATCGCGTTCTTCTTTCAAAATTCGGTTTACATAATCGAGCGTCTCCTGGCTTTCGCTGGCGGGTACAACCGTAAATTCATGCTTATATTTGTTCATAAAGTAACGGGCTTCGTTCGCTCGTAAACCAGCCAGCGCTTCGGCCACGGGCGAAGATTCTAACCCGGCTGTGGATACGTTTTTAAAATCAACGATATGGGACATGTTCATCACTCCTAAAAGTTTTGTGAGCGTTACTTCTTCGAATTACTTCGAGCAAAACTCGCATCGGAAGCATCAACTTAGTTTTGTGAGCGTTACTTCCTCGAGCCTACTTCGAGCAAAACTCGCATCGGAAGCATCAACTTAGTTTTGTGAGCGTTTCTCGAGCCTACTTCGAACAAAACTCGCATCGAAAGCGTAGACTTAGTTTTGTGTGGGGTACTTCTTCGAACTACTTCGAGCAAAACTCGCTTCGGAAGCATCGCGAGTCTCTTTATTTTCTTACGACCGGAATCCACACTTCACCAAATACGAGACCGTTTCGCTGCCCCATCTCCACCGTTGCGTTGGGCCCGCCGACATAGGCAAAATCCTGTGCTTCCGGCAGCACCTGTCCAAAAGCAATGCCTGTAAGCACTTGACTCAACTCCTCAGCCGTCTGCGCTTCTCCTTTTACAACGAGGTATTCCCCTTTTAGGAAACTGGATGACTCTGGTCGCTTCCGGTAACGATGCCTCGGTCATCACGCCAGCGTAATACATCATCTTGTTATTCACCGCTTCGTTTACGGCAAAAATATAGTCATTTGCGGCCACGGCCTTTAATGTGTCAAGTCTTCCATCTTGTTTCACGGCTTTCCAAAAGTCCGCCTTCTCCTTGTTTATGCCGGCATAGTCGGTGTAGTCGCTTTGAAGCTCCGTTCCGATTCCTAATACGATAAAGCTGTCTTTTTCCTCAATACTGTAATTTGCCATATTCAATCCCTTCCTCTTCTTTAAATTGTGATTCCTATGTTTTATTACTTGATGGGTTAATCATAACTTTAAATCGTGTCAAAAAATGATACTGTTTAAATGAGCCATGAAAAAAAACGGATCGGATGGGGAGTATCGGCTTTATATCCACACTCCGACGATCTAGGCTGTCAATGAATCGGCTACGTACAAGTACTTGGCAATTTCGGCAAAGGATATAACTACTTGTCATTACAGTTACAACAATAAATTAATATACTTCGATTAAAAAGACATCGAATGCGGCTAGCAACAAAGTAACGCCGATTGAAGACTCAGAGAGTCCGCAACCGGCGCATCTGCTCAACATTTCCTATACTTTAAAGGACGGGTTAACTCGCCAGTCCCTCTTTTCTGTTCGATAACTACACAGAATACGGTTCAAACGTACATTCCGCCCCGTTGATCATTCTCGCCGAGCTGCCTGAACCCCTATGCTTCAAAAATAGTCGGTCTTCCGTCGTCCATCCTGTATACGCCACCTCAAGCCCGCCGTCTGTCTTGAATTCCGGCCTCTGCCCGGACATTTGCCGTGCGAACGCCGCCAGCTGTCCGATCCCTCTGTTCTCCGCTTCCCGAATGGACACCGCCTCTACGGCGAGAGCAATTCCGTCGCCTCGGCAAACAATCTGTTGATATCCGGACTGCGCCCGAATGTCATAAGCCGTCCCCGGGCTTAAATGTATGGCAAAATAAACCTCATCTACCTTGCCGTACAAAGCTTCGGCCTCGTACAACCATTCCCCTTCCGGCAGAACGCCGACGATTTCTTCGCCACTGGCAACCGCCAGTTCAGGCAGCGGATAGAGCGCCAGCACCACATTTTTGTGATACAGCACCTCCATCCACTCGCTTTGGTGACGAGGATCGCTTCCCGAAGGATCGTATCCCTCCCCCGGATGGAAAAAATACAGCTGATTCGCCTTCCCGCCTAAACGGACAGGCAGGCTGAACATCCAGCGCAGCTGCTCGTTGTCGAACTCCCGGACCCGCTCCCACAATCCGCCCGCCGCAAAATCCTCCGTCACATAAGCATAGGAGTGCAGCTTTCGCAACTCGCCGTCAACCGATTTCATCAGCACCTTGCGCACTTCCGCCGGTTCGCTTCGATGCAGGGCAAGGTGCCGGGCAGCTTCCGGAGCTTCGTGGAATAGAAAACCGGCATATTCCGTGCGCGGCATCTCCTCCGGAAGGCTAAAATCACCGAACTGGACATAATCGTGAAGCACATTGGCATCCCGCGGAGCATCATGCGGCCATCCCCTGGAGTGGGCTCCTACCCACGCCCCCTTCAGGTAATAAGACGCGCGAAGGCTCCACAGCTCATCCAACAGTTCATGAAGCTTCTGCTTCACTTCCGGTTCCTCCGCCAATTCCAGCGCACAGGTGAACGCCTGTGTCCAATGCCAAAACCACGGCAGGCACCCATACTCAGCCATACCCTCCCGGCGGAGCAGAGTCAGGGTATCCCTAAGGCTTTGTTTTCCGTCCTCCAGAAGCTCCTTATCCCCGAACCGCTGGCCGAATATTAGCTTGGCCGCCGTATACTTCGCCTCATGATGGTTGCACACCGTGAGCGGCTTGCGAAAAAAACCTCCGCGATAGATGTGTTCCAGCGCGGCCTCAAACTCCCTCGCCAGGCCCTCGTTCATCCCGCTTTCAAACTTGTGATGGAAAAAAAACATCAAGCTCCCCATCAATTCCACCGGCAGCACGTGCGGACTCGCCGCCTCCGGCTTCGGTTCCAGGTTCAGCGGCCAGTGTCCGTACATCGGACTCTTCGCATCCCGGTCCTGCAGCCGCAGCACACGACCCAAAACCTCCTCTGCCAGCCGCTTACCCTCCTGCCGGTTGAACTGCGGATCATGCTCCAGGTCTAACGAAGCTGCAAACAAATAGGAGGCATAATAGAAGTTGTCTCGCACATCCCCATGAAACCACAGTCCGCTGGATTGCAGGGGCAGCCTCCATGCTTGTTCCGCAACATTCCGAACAATCCGGTTCATTCTTCCATGATAATCGTTCATCGTCTTCTCCTTCCCAATCCGGTGATAAAGCCGCTTCCCTACCCTAATGTAAGATAAAAACGAACAAAAAGAAACCAATTTGAACACATATAAACCTATTAAAGAGCCTCAAGTCCATACAAGCTTGAAAATACATACAGGACCGGTTCCCAAGCAGCCCCGCATTCGTCCGGCCATTATCTTAAGCCGTGCTGTCAATCCTTTCATTGCATGATAGGCACCGGACCCTATTTTAGGGCATATACAGCAAAAGCCCGGCCAGAGAGCCTCTCTGCCCGGGTCGTTGAACAAGCTAAACTGCAGCATAATTCTGTCGTTATAGGTTACTTGTCCTCTTCGTCCTGTACGAAATTAAGCACGGCTTCATCCACTGCCGCGGTCTGTCCCAGGTCTGGTTGATCTGACAGCTCAACTTCGCAAGATTCGGGACCGCCATGCAGTTCAAAGAGAACCAGCTCGTTCTCCCCTTTACGCAATAAAGGGCCGGGAATATACAAGGCCTTTTGGGGCCCCGCGTTCCAGTACCGGCCGAGATTGAAGCCATTAATCCAGGCGACACCCTTCGTCCAGCCATCAAAGCGAAGGAACGTATCCCCGATGTCCTCCACCTGAAAGCTGCCGCGGTAAAATCCGGGCAGACCCGTGTCTTCCGACGTCGACGTAGACAGCTCTTCATGCTCCGCCTGCCCTTTATCCATAACCGGTTTATAAGAGAGGGATGACAGCATCTGGGACGCAAGCGGCAGGGTCCGGACCGTCCAGTTATACAGGAATTGGTTATCGATTCTCACGCCCTCCGTGATTCCCTTGGGATCGTGGATCAGCGGCCCATAATTGATCCGGCCCATGTTCTCGACGAGAATATCCAGCCTTGCTCCCGTTGCGGGTACGGTAATATCGAGCGGCTGCAAATTCCATCGTTCGATAACGCCAAGCGGCCGACCGTCCAGAAATACCTGGGCGCGATCACGAACCTCCTGAATATGCAGCTGCTGTCCTTGCCTTGGTCCCGGAATAAAGGTGCTGTACAAGATAAAGCCATAGGACTGTCCGAATGTTTCCATTGGCTTGATGCACACGCTTTGTTTCGGCTCTGAGAGATGCTCTAGATTGGCATCCGCAAACAGACCGGCCATCTCAGACAAAGCGACCTTTCCGTAGGCCGCCTTTGGAATGGGCTCCGGAAAGGCGCAACCCGGCTTAAAACCATGCTTGCCGAGCACAGTCCGCACCGCCTCATATTTCTCCGTCTTATCCCCCCATTCCGTCAAAGGGGCATCATAATCGTAGCTTGTCGTCGTCGGTTCATAGGTCTTGATGTGATTCGCTCCGCTGTAAAAGCCGAAGTTGGTTCCGCCATGGAACATATACATATTGATCGAGGAGCCCTTCTCAAGCATTTCATCCAGTACGCCGGCGACATCGGCCGCATCCCGGACATGATGGTCCTCCATCCAGTGATCAAACCAGCCGTTCCAGAATTCCATGACCATCAGCGGCTCATCCGTACGGTATTCGCGGTATTTGCCGAACGATTCTTCTACCCGGGAACCGAAATTTACAGTCGCGTGCACATGGTCGATGGACCCGCCCAGCAGCATTTCGTCGGTTGGCCCGTCGGAGGTAAAGAGAAGCACATCGACGCCACGCCGCACCAGTCCTGCGCGCAAATACTCCAGATAAGCGTGATCGTTGCCGTAACTGCCGTATTCATTTTCGACCTGAACAGCCAGGATCGGCCCTCCGTTCGAAGACAGGAGCGGAACCATTCTCGGGATCAGCTCGTCGTAATAATGATCCACCTTACTTAAATAGAGCGGGTCACTGCAGCGAAGCCGGATTTCTCCATAACCTAGCAGCCAGCCCGGCAAACCTCCAAATTCCCATTCCGCACAGATAAACGGGCTGGGTCTGACAATGACGTGCAAGCCGAGTTTCCCGGCTAATTCGATAAACGATCCAACGTCGGCCATCCCGCTAAAGTTAAATTCCCCTTCTGTGGGTTCATGCACATTCCATGCGATATACGTTTCAACGGTATTAAAGCCGCAGGCCTTTAATTTTAAAAGCCTGTCCTCCCAATATTCAGGAACGACACGGAAATAGTGAACCGCTCCCGATATGATCCGGTAAGGCTGCCCGTCCAGCAGGTATTGTCCGTTCTTCCAAGTGAGCACTCCCATTCCAGTTCTCCTCCACCTTATGTTAGGATCCAAGGCTTATTGCCCGCAGCGATAAACCGCCAATTTTTTGATGACCGGACTTGCGGCCGCTTCCAGTACCCGCAAACGCACCTTGTCGGTCGTTACCGGAGAGAACGCATCGATTTTCTTGTGACCGATCGCGCTGCCGCGTGTCAGCTCGAGCCACTCTCCACCGACGAAGGCTTCCAGCACATACTGACTGATCCTTTCCCCGTATGCAATCTCCTCCATGACCACGACATGATCGATCACGCATGCTTGGGGAAGGATTAACTGAACGGCCTCTCCCGATCCCGAGCCTTCGGCCAGGGCAGAACCGAACCGACGCTTGATCTCTCTGCCAAATTCCAGAAGCCGCTTTACATCGGCCTCCGGAAGCAGTCCCCGGGGGTCCGGAGCGACATTGAGCAGCAAGGTCGCTCCATGTCCAACCGACCGGTAATAGATGTCCATAAGCTGATCAAGAGACAACAGCAAATGTTCCTCGTCCGGATGCCAGAACCAGCGGTCTTTTCGGATCGGTACATCGCATTCTGCGGGCACCCAGCTCGGCGTCTCCGTCAGCCATTTCAGCGATTCTTCGCTGAACATGCTGCCCCGAGAAGAATCGGCCGTGTTCCAGCAAGGATACGGAGCGACACCATCCTCATTGCCGACCCACCGAATCGTGGGCGCGCCCATATTAAACACCATGGCGCTTGGCTGATATTTTTTCACAAGACCCATGATTCGCGGCCAATCATATTCGCGGCCTTCCGATCCCGCGCCGTCAAACCAAATTTCCACAAGCGGACCATAGCCGGTTAAGAGCTCCTCCAATTGTCTGCAATAAAAGTCATCATACTGCTGCGGATCGGCATAACACGGCTCGTGCCTGTCCCAAGGGGATACATAAATACCGAAGCCGATGCCCTCCTCCCGGCAAGCTTCCGCGCATTCTTTCACGACATCGCCCTTGCCTTCCTTCCACGGGCTCGAGGCTACGGAGTAATCCGTCGTCGCCGTCGGCCACAGGCAAAAGCCGTCATGATGCTTGGCCGTCAGTATGAGATAACGGAAGCCGGCTTCCTTCGCGGACCGGGCCCACTGTTTGGCATCCAGGCGTTCCGGATTAAACAAGGCCGGAGCATCCTTGCCTTCCCCCCATTCCTGGTCACAGAACGTATTGATTCCAAAATGGCAGAACATCCCGAGCTCCATATCCTGCCAAGCTAATTGCTCCGGCGAAGGAACAGCTAGCTGCTCCTCTAGCTTTCTTGTTATTGACATGCTTTCCCCTCCAACTCTCTACAGTTGAAAAAAAAGGGCTTTGGGAAGCCGGCTTAATGGCCCCCCGAAGCCCGATTCCTACCAGGATTCTTTACCCTGTGCTATCCCTGTTACTTGATAACGCCTTTTTCGTTAATGATTTTCGTGGCCTCATCGACCATCCATTGTTGAACCTCATCAATCGGCTCATTGCTGAGCATGAATTTAGAGAAGCCGTCATTTATGATCTTGGTCAATTCCGCGGTAGACGCGATCATGACTTTGGCGGCATCCAGATATTGGATTTCATCGCTGAACAGCGTATATTTCAACGAATCCATATCGTACATATCCTCTTTGCCGGCAACCAGCTTCGTCAGCAATTCCTCGTTATTCGCCTTTTTGTAGCCAGAGAACTCAAGTCTGTTGTCCGAATCGGCTGTTGTCATGAATCTCATAAGCTTGAAGGAGGCTGCCTTGTTGGCGGAGTTGGCGCCCATTGCCAGCATATTGCCGCTGGTGAAGTATTTTCCTTCATACTCTTTCGGTTCCCAGCCAGCAGGAGGCACAGGTACAGGAGCGAAGGCGGTTTTGAACTCATGCGGATATTGCTCGGTATTGCCTGGGTCTGCGATCGTAAAGTTGCCTGTAAGAATCATAGCGGCTTCTTCATTGAAGAATTCCGTACGGTAGTTCAGCTTCGCAGCAAGCACGTCACTGTAAGGCTTGGCCGACTTGTCCTTCTCCTCCATGTCTTTACGGAGCTGGAAGAAATATTTGTATGTCGGATCCGCCAGAATCGTCGTTCCGTCTTCATAGACGAACGGATCTTTCATCATGGTTTGGGCCGGAGCGTTCATATAAAGCTCCCATGTGTGGAAATAAGATCCGTAGCGCTTGTCAACGCCTTCGCCCTTGGTCAGCTTTTTGGCGTATTCGCGGTAGTCGTCCCATGTCCAACCATATTTCGGAACCTCAAGTCCCGCTTCATCCAGGGCATCCTTATTGAGCATGACATAGTTCGTGCTCTTGGTATACTGCATGCCATAATACTTGTCGCCTAACTTGGGATTTACGAAATACTCGTCTTCCGGAACCAAGCTTTCCTTCTCGTAGAACTCGTTCAGAGGAGCAAGAGCTCCGCGTTCAGCCCGCTCGAGAACTCCGCCCAAGCTCGGGAATTGAATAACATCGATCGCTTCGCCGGAAGAGATCAGGAAATCCAGCTTTTTCAGCATTTCCACGGAATCGCCGGGAACCAGCACCACATGCTCGACCTTGATGTCCGGATTTTGATCCATAAATTCCTGGAGCATGGCATCCGTGCCCGCCTGCTGGGCCTCGTTATCCCAGTTGTAATACTTGATGGTGGTAACCCCATTGTCTGCCTTGCCGGCACCCGATTCTGAACCGGAATTCCCGCAGCCGCTTAAAATCAGGGTGCTTGCCAGAACCGTGCTTAGAATGATGGATAATCTGTGTTTGACTTTTTTCTTCATCTTACTTCCCCCTGCACAGATAAATTAGTTGTTGTGCTGTTTTCATGTTCATTATAGGCACCGGCACGGCCGATCAAGTGCACAATTTTGAGGTTCTAGGATTACTTTTTTGACTTTTGCGAAACCTTCGGCCTTTTCACATTAGGCTTCGGATCAACCTTTTACCCCGCCTAAAGCGATACCGTTTATGACCTGCTTCTGCAATACGATGAACACGATGACCAGTGGAATGATCGCCGATACCGCCGCCGTCATCATAATGGCATAGTTGTTGGTATAGTCATCACGGAACAGCGTCATCCCCAGCGGAATCGTGTATAGGTCCTTGTCCAGCAGGAAGATCAGCGGATTCTGGTAATCGTTCCAAGTCCAAATGAATTTAATGATCGCTACCGTAGCCAGCACAGGCTTGCACAGCGGAACCATAATGGAAGCAAATGTCCGCAGATGGCCCGCACCGTCAATTCTCGCAGCTTCCAAATATTCATCGCTGATCCCGATCATGAATTGACGAAGCAGGAACGTGAAGTAGATCGAGAACATACTCATGAAGATGATGGCCGCATGCGTATTGTAGAGACCAAACCAGCGAATGAGCAGAAACCGCGGAATCAGCGTCGCCTGATCCGGAATGATCATGAACGAGAGTAGGGCCATAAAGACGAGATTCCGTCCCTTGAATCGGATCTTCGTTAGCGCATAAGCGGCCATGGATGAGATGATCAGCGTGATTAAGGTCGTGATAATGGCTATTTTAAAAGAATTAAAATAGAAATCATAGAAGGGAACTCTCCCCATCCAAACCGTCTTGAAATTATACGCCAGATTCACCTTTTCCGGTATCCATTGAATTGGAAAGCGCATAACATCCTTCTCGTATTTGAAAGCCGCGGAAATCATCCAAATGAGCGGAACGAGAAACACGATGGACAATGCCCCCATCAAAAGGGTGATTACCCCTTTGGACATGTTTTTTCGAAGCAACTGCATGTACAATCCTCTCCCTCTCTATTCTTCATTTCTCATCTTCCAGGTGAGCGCGGTAATCAGGCCGATAATCGCGAACAGCAGCCAGGAAATGGCCGAAGCGTATCCCATATTGTAATATTGGAAGCCTTCCTCATAGATACGGAATACAAGCACGGTAGAAGAATTGTTCGGTCCGCCTTCCGTCAGGAACGCGATAATGTCAAACACTTTAAACGAACCAATCAACATCGTGATCAACAGGAAGAAGGTTGTTGGACGGAGCATCGGAACCGTGATCGCAAAAAACTTTTTAATTGCACCGGCACCGTCAATATCCGCCGCTTCATAAATTTCATTCGATATGTTCGTAAGCCCGGCCATATAGATAATGATCGTGTAGCCCAGGCCCGCCCAGGAGCTGATAATCGAAATCGCCAGGAGCGACGTTTTCGGATCGACCAGCCACTTCGGCGGATTGCTGATCCCGAGCTCCATCAGAAACTGGTTGATCGGTCCCAGCGATGGATGGAATAATGCGCTCCACACCGCAGCGACCGCGATAATCGAAGAAATATACGGAATGAAGAACGCGACTTTAAAATAGCTTTTGAAGAACACACTGTTGTGAATCAAAACCGAAAGCACCAGGGCGATGGCAATCGGGATCGGCACCGTAAGAACCATATAGATCAAATTATTCTTTATCGCTTGAATGATGGTTGGATCCTGAAACATCTTGATATAGTTATCGAAACCGGTAAATTCGATACCCTGGACACCCGACAGCATATCCCAATCGGATAAGCTCAAATACAAAGAGAATCCAAGGGCAAATACATTTAATAACAGCATCCCGACGATTTCCGGGGCAAGAAACAGCCACCCGATCAAAGC
The DNA here is from genome assembly GCF_038002285.1 of Paenibacillus sp. FSL R5-0810. Taxonomy (NCBI): domain Bacteria; kingdom Bacillati; phylum Bacillota; class Bacilli; order Caryophanales; family Paenibacillaceae; genus Paenibacillus; species Paenibacillus sp. FSL R5-0810. The sequence goes on along the minus strand of NZ_JBBOCF010000001.1, from coordinate 6,388,067 downwards.
CTCTTTCCGCTTGGGAGTCCAAAACTTCCGCCGGCTCTTGGGCACTGGTCGTTGTACAGCCTCCATGAAGCATCACCTCAACAATTTGTAAGTTGTCATTATAGTAATACATCCGCCATCGGCAAGAAGGAGGGATTCTGACCAGCCATGTGCAAGATTTTGACCTAAAAAAAGCCCCACAAAGTGGAGCCTACGCTTCGATACTTATTCCAATTACTTTGCGGGGACCCCAGAACAAAAGCCCCACAAAGTGGAGCCTACGCTTCGATGCTTATTCCAAATACTTTGCGGGTGGCTTGCGCTTTGGTGAAAACTTTAAAAGCCGCCCTTGCCGGGCGGCATGCTGCTGTATAATTAAATTGAATACTATAGGCCCGCTTACTTTCGCGCGGTGTACTTCGCTTTATACTCGCTCGGGGTGGTCCCCACGTATTTTTTGAACACTTTCGAAAAATACGTACGATCCGAATAGCCTAATTCCATAGCCAGAGACTCCAAATTCTGCCCGGACATTCTAAGCATTTTGGTGGCCATCTTCATTTTGTATTGATGCACGTAATCCGTGAAGGTGAGCCCTGTCAACCGTTTGAAATACCGGGAAAAATAGCTCGGGTTCAAAAACAGATAGCGTGCCATATCGATCGATGTAATGTTATCGTCGAGATGCTGATCGATATATTGCTGGATCACCTGCAGCTTCGGCTCGTTCGTTGGGCTTCCCGCTCCCGTTTTCCGGGTTCCGATCGTCTGGATCAGCCTTCTCTCCACCAGCTCCATCATATCCTCCAAGGTGCGGGCTAAACCGAGATAGGCGAACAGATCCTCTTCGAATTTCAGACTGGAAAACATCAGCTCGATGCTGCGAAGCATGGAGGAAAGATCCCGGGCAAAGTCGCCCGGATCAATCGACAGCTCCTTCGCGGTTCCGGCGATCTTCTGCAGCGCAGCGCGTATACCGTCGAGATCCTGCTTCATGAGCATCCGTTCCAGCTCCGAAACGTAACTGTCCAGAAACCCCTGAGGCGCGGCTTGGAACCACCGTGTTCGGATTTGCGAAGCTTCCAGCATCGTATAGTCGGTATTTTCATAAAACTCGTATTTTCCATGAAAAATATCCTGATAGACGGAGCCGATCGAGCTTAATTCCATCTTGTCCGTGACGGAGACAACATTCGGTTGAATCTTGAGAAAGTGGAGGCACTGATAACGCAGTCGCTGCAAATAATGATGAAGATGCAAGCTGGCATTCTGCGCCAGATTGACCCTAAAGTTATGCAGAATCACAATGTTCCCCTGCTCCATGAACGGCGTAATCCCTTCGTACGACTCGGACAATTCCGTCGCAATATTATAAACGGCGTATAAAATCAGCGGCAATTCCGTTTGTCTGAAGCGCTTGTCAAAGCTGGAGAGTCGAATGCTGACCAGCCCCAACGCAAACCACGGATAGGTCCAGGAGATGCCGAGCTGCGCTGCATAAGCCTGAGTGGCTTCGGACGGCGAGCCATTGATCACCCGTTGCAGCAGGTCTTGCCGAAAGAGCTGACTATTGTAATTGGCCCCTTCGCGATGAATCAGACCGGTTCGCATTTTTAGCAAGTTCATGGATTTGCCGAGGCTCTGTTCCAACTGCTCCGCTGTAAGCTGATCCTTGATCAGATAATCATCCGCTTGCAGCTTTACGGCTTGCTGGGCATAATGAAAATCCTCATGGCAGGTCAGGAAGATAATCCGTACCTCCGGCTTCACGCGCATAAAATGGTCCGCCAGCTCAATGCCGTTTTTTTGCGGAAGTCCGATATCTGTAATGACAATATCCGGCTGCACTTCCTCAAACATATGCAGCGCTTTGGCGCTGGAATACGTACTGCCGGCAATCTGCAGATTGTTGGCCTCCCAGTCAATCATCTGCTGCAATACCTTGAGCATAGGAACATCATCGTCGATGAGCATAACTCTATACATTACTCTTCCTCTCCCTCCGGTAGATAACCATGATGTTGACTTACGGGCAAGTACAGCAAAACAGACATCCCCTCATGCGGAAGGTTGGCGAGTGTCAGCCTCGCTTCCTGCCCGAAGGTCAATCGGAGTCTTTGGACCACGTTCATCAGACCGACTCTCTCATAGGCTCCATCCTGCTCATCGCTTGGTTTCCCCAGCCTGCGGTTCAGACATTCGAGCATTCCTTCTTCGGCCCGGGTACCGTTGTTGATAATCTCAATCCTGATTCCGTCCGGGTCGCGTCTGGAGCGGACCTGAATACGTGGCGTCTGATGATCGACAAGTCCGTGGACGATGGCATTCTCAACGACCGGCTGCAATATGAGTTTTGGCAATATGAGCCCTTCGGTTTCCGGTTCCAGATCGACCTCTAAGCGAAGCGGGATTTCGTTGCGGATTTTCATAATGTCGACATAGTGGCCCAGCAGCTTGCACTCCTCGCGCAACGTGGCCGGCTCATTGACCTTGAGATAGGCTCGCAGCAAGCTCATCAGGGAATCGATAATTCCGCTGTGAAGCGTATCCTTCGTCAGGATGAGGCTGCATTTGATCGAATTGAGCGTGTTGATCAAAAAATGAGGGCGAATTTGCATAAACAAGGCTTCGAGCTCCATCACCCGCTTCTGTTCCTGCTCCTGTTCGATATCATGGATCAGCCGCTGTAATTGATCCAGCATCGTATTCAGCGTCTGACTCAACTCAGCGATATCATCCTTGCCCTTGACCTCCAGCCGGACGTCCAGATTTCCCATTCCGAACTGCCGCACCACTCGCTGCAGCTTGAGAATCGGCCTGTGCAGCCTTTTGGCGATCAGGATAGACATCCCGGAGAACACGAGAAACAGCAGAAGAACCCCGGCAAGACCGGTATAAAACGTCCGGGAAATTGGCTCCGACCACTCTTTCTCCGAAGCTTCGTAGGCCAGCTTCCAGTTCGATTTCAAAATGGTTCTATCCGATCGGACACTGCTCTTGGTCTCCGTATGATGCGGAATCAGCTCCGCATGACCTGCAATGAATTCCCCGTTTGCATCAAAGAGGGCCACCTTGCCAAAGTCGACCGTACCGAGCAGCCGGTTGAAGTACTTATCGGAAATGGCGCACAGCAATACGGACACTTGCCTCTTCTCTCGGCTGTCATAGATCACCCTGGCGATGTAGTAGCTTTTCCCCTTCCCCGCCGAGTCACCGCCGGCCATTCCTAGCCATTGCAGGGTTTCCGGTTTGTTGAGATCAACGCGCTGCATCAGTTCGTCAACGCTTCCGTTAATCGTGGTCAAATCCTCCGTGCCGGAAGAGATGACGAATTGCTGCGGGTTGACCAGGTACATGCGGACATTATTATTCAGCGGCTTGGAGTTAATCAGGGAAAAGATGTCCTGAATTTGTCTAAAATGCACATAATCCTCATAAGTTGCCAGCCTCTCGGTGTCTGCGAATGACTTCAGAATATTGCGAACACTTGTATCGTTCACGATAAAATGAGAGGCAAACGTGATATCGTCAATGGTTTTGCTCAGCTCATCCGTCATGACATTCAGGACATTCTCGTTGCTGAGCTGCAGCTTCTCTACCATCGTATCCCGGATCAGAACAAACGATATGATAGAAACCGCTATCAGCGGAATGAAGATCAGCAAAAGAAACGACAGCTGGATGCGTTTGTAGAAGGTAAATTTGAACATGTTTCTCTGCCCTTTCTTATGCTCCTTGTCCTCTTTATTCTATCAATCCTCTGTGCTGGAAGCATGCATTAAATGATGACGGTTGATTGCATTTTTCTTCCTTGAGGGGTCATCAGCACAACCTCTCCGAAGATCTGCATGCCCTCCACCACATAACAATCAAAATGACCCGACGGTGCACGGTGGCTAACAACGAGAATAAACTCCTCTTCCATTCCCGGGAGCTGAACGCCGCAAGCCTCGGCTTGCCCGTCATGAACCTGCTCCCCCGTATGACGATATACCGGTACCTTGCGGACTCGCGGAGAGGCTGTTTCGCCTGGACGATGGGGATAAAGCACCTGCATGATGCTGATCCATCCTCTTACTGTCCGGGAGTATGACGCATTCGAATTAGGCTCGAGCAGGTTATACTCGCGGGAGATCACGCCCTCGCCCACTTCCCCGCACTGGTCGGCCGTCGTTATGGGGATAATCGAAAGATTCGCTTCCCCGGGGGTGTTTGTACGGCAAATCCTGGTGTCTGCTTCCATCAGAACTTCGCCTGGCGGGTGCGGAAAATGGAAGTGCTGAGTCAGGGTATGCTGCTCACGGCACGCCAAGCTGTCGATCAACAGCCAGAAATACGGCTTGATAAAGATGATCCTTCTGCGCGGAATTAACGGTTCATTCCCATAAAGATAGCCGTCATGCATCCCCTCGACATAGTCAAAGTCAGGCTTGCTGATCCATTTGCAGCCCATCGGCCCGGCCATCCGGTCGAAAGACCAGGTATCCCTGATCCCGGTGAACCCGATTCCGTCGACGACGGTCGTGTTATGGGCGGAGCTCTCCTTTAATGCTTTTCTGTGCGGCGTATGATCGCTATAGTTGTACCGTCCAAGATCGGTGAGCAGGTCGCGGCCGTAGGCATGGAGATCGATGTGCAGCATATCGGCATGACCGTGGCCTCCCCCGAGCGGACCGCAGTGAAAATAAAGGTACAGCGCTTCTTCGTCCCAGCCCGTTCGCATCGTATAATGACCGGAATGGGGAAAAGCCCGGCTCATGGATGGCGGCTCTACAGGCACCATCGCTTCGTAATCACGGATTCCCTCCATGCCGAACAGCCAGGCATTGTCGTAATCCGGCCGGGCATGTCCGCCAAAGCGCAGGACGGAATCCTCAAACAGCCATGCGGCAAAGGTCAGAATGGAACGGATATCGCTATCGTCGCTGTCTCCCAGCATCGGCTGCCTGTGATTCGGCTTGGCCCAGTACAAGGAAGCTTCGGCCATCTCGAGGACCGTACGACAAAATGAGTCGTCAAGCTCCGACCCGTTGAGCTTGGCAAGGTGGACGCAGTCAAGATAACAAGCCAGCACCTCGTGATGATACGTTGGCGATTGCTCCCAGTGGATGCCGTCCGCCATGATCTGGAGCCTTGCCGTCTCCTTCAATCTCTCTTCGCCCATTTCCCGCCACCCTGCCGACTGGGTGAATTCGGGAAAGAACAACGCAATATGGTATAAGCCGCAAGTCTCCAGGACGCCCCAATTGCTGATATGTTTCCAGCTGGTGAAGGAAGCGGCCAGATACTCCCCGTGCTCGTGAAGCGAAATCAGCGCTTTACCGAGCAGCGACGGAGTAAGGGATGGGCTGCCGATCATGTATCGAAGCGCCTTGATCCAGTTCGCGCTGCGCAGCCCCGCCTCGATCGGGCGCCAGGTCAACGTATCCGTCGTAGGCTCTTCGGGGACAGGATTCCGATCGATCCAGTGTTCAAGCTGGCGGCAGAACACCTCCGCATACTTCTCATCGCCAGTCATCGCATACGCTTGTCCCAGCGCCACCCAATAGCGGTGGCGATTCAGCATGTAAGCCCACTCTACGTCCTGATCGGGAATATGGCACCAATCGATATCACCGTCAAATGTAACGGGAACGACGCTCCGCTCCATATCCCACAGAAAGCGGAACAGGAACGTCTGCTGCATCACCTCATTCGCCGTCTTCATGACGATTTCCAGCTCATCCCCACAGTGCTGCTTCACATAATCGGTGATCATCCGCTTCTCCTCACGGCTCATCCACCATCCGGCTGTTCTCCGGCAAGAGAAGTATGCATGCAGCTTACCCAGTACATCGTGCCGATGACCTTGATCATCTGCATTCAGCATCGGACCGATTGCGGGATCCTCCGGATCCAGCGTGGTTAAAAGGGCTTTCACCAAAGCTTCCGTGGCATCAGCGTTCATACCAATACCCCTTGTTTCCGGTCTCCATACGAATCAAAGCCTCCAGGTAAAAATAATCCCCCCAGATCATGAAATCATCCGGGGACAATCCGCCGCGCACATGATAAGAACCGTGCTGCAGCAGGCCCTCCGCCTCTTGGCCGACGGTGGAATAATTCCGTACCAGCGAGGTCATGGAATCCTGCAGTCCTTGTTCAAAGCGTGCTCTATCGGGATCCCCATCCTCCAAATGTCCAATCAGTTCCAGCAAACCTGCCGCCACAATAGCCGAGGCCGAGCTGTCGCGATAGGTATCGGCGGTTACGGGAGCATTAAAGTCCCAAAAGGCAACATGATCCTCCGGCAAGTGCTTCAAGAAATATTTCGCCATTCGTTTGGAGGTTTCCAGATATACACGATCCCCTGTATAGTGATAAGCCAGTGCGAATCCGTACACCCCCCAGGCTTGTCCCCGCGTCCATGTCGAGCCGTTCGTATAGCCCTGATGCGTGGCCCCTCCAATCGGCTCCCCGGTATGCGGATCGAAGAAGAAGGTGTGGTATGAGCTGTCATCTCCCCGCACCAGATAACGCCTTGTCTTCTCCGCCTGCATGATCGCAATGTCCCGATACTGGGACTTACCGGTTTGCTGCTCCGCCCAGAACAGCAGCGGCAGATTCATCAAGCAATCGATGATGATGCGGCCGCCCTCCTTCTCATCTCCTTCAGGACCCCATGCTTGAATATATCCTCCGCTTGGACGCCAGCGTTTCAGCAGCAAGTCCGCAGCCTGAAGCGTCAACTGGCGTGCGCTCTCATCCTTCTCGACGATCCACTGCGCTTTGGAGGACAAGGAATACAGAAATCCGATATCGTGATGATCAAGCACCTTCTTGTCCGCAAAGCGCTGGCGGAAGTCTTCTACCGTTCGCACGGCTCCCAATCTGAAGGCCTCGTCGCCCGTATATTCGTAACATAGCCAGAGAAGACCGCTCCAGAAGCCGTTTGTCCAATCGTCATTATCATTCAGCAAATAGGCGCCGTCCTTGCTGACGTGGGGGAATCGGGTCCCGAAGGCATCCATGTTCCTCCGGATTTTCTCTACGGCATCTTTAATCGCACTGCTCCACATAACGTCGTGCTCCCTTCGAATCGATCATGATTACGATTCATGATAGGGGGAGTCTCACCGTTCTTGTAGAGCCGATTTTTGCCTTGATGTGCACTATTTTGACTTTTGCATCCTTAGGGTTATAAAAAAGGAACAAACCTGTCCTTTTTCATCTCTATTGCAATAAAAAATACGATCCATGGTCACCACGAATCGTATTTTTCAGTCCCGATGCTTGCATTCCTGCCTATATGCTATCCCATCCGGCGAGATTCCCGTGCAGGGACAGGCTTATTGTCGGGATTTCACTCCAAGCCTGCTTGCAAGACGTGCGGCGGCATCCTGGGCCTGCTCCATATTCGCCCAAAACAGCTTCAGCTCGTTCCGGAGCCGATGCAGCTCCTCCATCGTGATGCCCAAGTCCGCATAGCTGCTGAAGGTTGGGACGATCTCGCGATATAGGTTAAAGCGCGACGGTCGATACATCGTTTCCGCGCCGTCCCATTCGGCCGACGATTTCCGGGCCGGAATGCTCAGCGTCTCCTTGCGGATATGCAGCTGGGCCGCGGCCGAGCCAAGAAAATCAACCAACAGGCGCGCCGCCTCCTTCTGCTTCGATTGCCGGTTGACGGCCAGCCCCGTCACGAGCAGCAGCGTTTTCGCGCTTTGCTCATAAGGCAGCGGGGCGAGATCATATTCGAAATCGGCTTGCTTCAGCATTTTTAATCCATAATACGTCGTCATCACCATGGCCGTCTTCTGCTGCAAAAACAGTTTCTCGGCGTCCCCGTCCGATTCGGACAGGAAAGAGGCAGACAAGCCTTGTCCGTAGATTAACTCCCGGAACATGCCGAGGCTGTCCCACAGCTTCGGATCATCATAACGATATCCGCCTTCTTCTTGCGCAAACCGAAAGTGCTTCTGCAGCAATACGATCGGGAAACGGTTCGTTGAGGCAATATGCGCGTAGAAGCCGAACAACTGGTGCTCTCTTTGGATGTGAGCTGCCGTCTCCGCCAGCTGCTTCCATGACCAGCTGCTATCCGGCTCCGGCATGCCCCACTTCCGGAATAGGGTTTTGTTATAGCACAGCACAACCGGCGAAAATGTGAGCGGCCGGGCATACAGCCTGCCTTCATGCGCCAGATAATCCCCCAGAAACGAATACGCCTCCGGATCCGGCTCCAGCGGAAGAAACCGATCCAGTTCGCCATGCTCCAGCATTTCACGGAAATTCCACGTATTTAGCGAAAGTACATCTACCCATCCGTTTTCCAAATACCCCTGGATCGCTTCAGGATAGTGCGTGTAGGGCAGTGTAATCGTATCCACCGAGATGTGGGGATACTGCGCGTGGAACTGTTCAAGCAATCCTTTCAGATCCAGCTCATCATCCAGAGAAGGATAGCATCCAAGCTTCAGCGATACCTTCGGCACAGGAGCAGGAGCGTTGATCCGGTTGCCCACGCGCGGTTCTTTCGTTATCAATCCTTCCTCCACAAGCAGCTCAAGTCCCTTGCGGACGGATTTTTTGCTAAGCATGTACTGCTCTGCCAACGCCAGCTCGGAAGGCAGATAATCCCCAGGCGGGCGGACCGAGGTGAGAATGTCGCGCCGAAGCGTGCTTACCATCTCATCCAACCGCTTCTGAAACGTGACACGATCAGGTTTGTTGCTCATCGTCAAGACTCCCCATTCACCAACAAGGCAATGTTCATAGTAGGGATAGTATACCATATCCAGCATTTTCTACACAGATCATACACCACATTTACTCCAATTTATTCTCTATTTAAGGACATTGACAGTGATTTTGAATGAGATTATCATTTTTGTATACTTCATGGATACCAGAGTAAATAAAGTGATTTCTGAAAGATGAATGCGAAGGGAAGGAGGTCGTGCCCGGTCAGCAAGCATGCTTTGATTCAACAAAACAACATTCAAAATCACTGGAGGTGTATCATATTGAGAAAACAATACGGTTTAACGGTCATGATCGTCCTTCTACTCGTCAGTCTGTTCGCCCCCTACCCTGCATCCGCAGCAGGCGGACAACTGGAGCTGGTGAGAGTGCCTAATGCCCTCAAGCCGGGATCCAAGGTCAAAATTCGCATAAATGCCTCGCAAGTACAGGATTTATATGGATTGCAGTTCAATCTAAAATTCAATTCCAGCCAACTTCGATATGAAGGGATGAAGATTTCGAATCAGTATATCAACTACCCATCCAGTTCGCAGACCAAGGAGGGCCAGGTTTCCGCTGTGCTGATCCGCAAGGAGAGCAAGGATACGTCCTATAAGAAGAAGCTTCAAGTCGCAGAAATGACGTTCACTGCTTTAAAACCGGGTGCAGCCACTCTTCAATTACATGGCGTGAAAGCGATTACAACCGAGGTCTATGTAAATGAACATGGCAAGAACGATCTTCGGCTTCTGCCGCTAGAGACGATGAAGGAGCTGTCGTTCCAAATCTCCCCCCACCCAGGCAAAAAGTCCGATTCTCCAAGCTAGCCTGTACCGAGTCAGCCTGCTTGCAAGTCACCATAAAACTGTAGCTGTCATGCGGCAGCAATATGAATAGCCGATTCCTTATATCCATTCAGACATTCCTAATCTTATTACCGGGAGGGATTTCATTGTATAAAAGCCTTCGAAAAATGAAGAAAAGCCTCGCTTCCCTGCTGTCAATCACGCTGGCCGTTTCGCTATTTCTATCCATGTCTCCTGCAGCTGCAGCTTCTGAGCTTGCACCCGCGGGCGTTACGGCGGCGGCTTCCAAATCCGTCAGCATGCCTTTAACCAATCCTGGTTTTGAGGATAGCGCACCTGGAGCCGCCATCCCGGGCTGGAGCAGCATGTTTGCTGTGAAGGAGGGTGAATATACCTATGCCGTTTCCACGGAGAACAGCCATAGCGGCAATCAGAGCCTGAAAATCACCGATACGTCGCAAAGCAATTCCGTGGCTCTCATGAGCGGCAAGCTAGATATTACGAGCGGTGTCACTTATACCGTGACCGCCTCGGTGTATATGGAAGAAAGCGGGACGGCAAGCTTGAACCTCCGTTACTTCGATGCGGCCGATAAATCCATTGCCGAAAAACCGCTTCATAACGACACCTCGAAGGGCTTTCCCGTGAAGCAGTGGACCTCGGCATCTACAAGCCTGGAAGCGCCGGCGAATGCGGCATATGCCAGAATTATTCTGTACACGACCGCTTACAGCCGGGCAACCGCTTATTATGACGACATTACGATGTCTTACGAACAACCGGTCCAGCTTCCGGGAAAGCTGGCGCTGTCCGCTCCAGCTAGCGCAGAACAAGGGGATACCATCAGCACGATGCTGAGCTTGACGGAAGGCGCGGACATTTCCAGCGTTACCGCCTCCATTTATTACGACCCCTCCATGCTGGAGATCGCCGAGGTGAAGCCTGCCGGTGCGTTTGGAGATGCACAAGCCTCCTTCTCCTCGGATAAAGAGAATGGCAGCATTCGTCTGGAGGGGAGCCTGCCGGATGCCATCGATGGTGACAGCGATATCGCTAAGATGACGTTCAACGTCATCGCGGATAGCGGAAGCACGTGGCTCATGCTCGCCAAGGGAGCACAGCTGAACGGCATGGAATCCGTCTCCGAAAATGTAGTGAAGCTGATTACGATCGGAGAGGCTTCAGGTCAGCCTGGAGCAAGCCTTGATGACATTCAATTCGGCGAGCCTGAATTCAGGACGCTTCCGATTTCCGGCGTTGTCGGGTTAATGGACGGCGAAGCCGGCATTGAGGACGGCAAAAACGTTATGTACACAACCGTAAAAGGCATCCCTCCGATGTTCCACGTCGTCGATCTCGATGACTACCGTGTCATCCGCAGCTTACCGCTTGAAGGCGGCGGCGAAGTGTGGAACCATGAAATCGCGCCTGACGGCACGGTGTATATCACCTCGGCCGGGCAGCTGTGGGCTTACTCACCGGTTACGAAGGACGTCAAGAAAGTGTATACCCATCCGACCGAGAGCGTGTTCTGGTGTCTTGCCATCGATGAGGCGGGAGCCGTCTATATCGGCGCGGGACCCGGCGGACGGGTATTGAAGTATGATCCGGCCACCAAGGAGAGCCGCGACTACGGCATTATGGTTGATGGAGCCGGTCAGCAATACGTGCGATCCATCGATTACAGCAACGGATATATTTATGCAGGTACGTCCCACAGCAAAGTCTATAAAGTGAATGTCGAGACCGGGGAAAAGGTTGAGATTGCTTCCTCCCTTAACGAAACCGGGTATGTGTATGATCTGAGCATTGTTGACGACAAGTTCCTGGTCATCCGGTACGATACGCCGCAAAAACGCTACATTTATGATATCGAAGCCGGGGAATGGCTCGATGTCGTGATCGAGAAGAGCTCGTCAGGCCTTCATCTGCCGAAGGAATCTCTGAACGGCAAAATTTACTTTCCGGCCGACAAAAAAATCAAAACCTTTGATATCGTAACACATGAAGTCGCCGATTCCGGAATGGAATACGAAACGGCGTTCCGGGGCGCGAATTGGGTGCAGGTCGATGATCCCGATCTGCCGGGCACAAGCCTGGTTACGATGAATTTCAGCGGCATTATCGTGTTCTTCAATCCGCAGACGAATACCGTCAAGCGATATGAAAATATTTTACCGCCTTCAGCAACCATTACCCACAAATTCGTGAATGGCCCTGACGGCAAAATTTATGTTACCGGCATGCAGGCTTCCAAGGCGGCCGCCTACGATATTGCAACGAATACGGCCAAGACGTTCAGCATGGGGCAGGCCGGCGCGGTCGAGTCTTACGGCAACCGGATGTACTTCGGCGTTTACCCTGGCGGGGATATCTATGAATACGATCTGGGTCAACCGGACGGAACCGGCAATCCGAAGAAGCTGTTCACGCTGGGCAACGGCCAGGACCGAATCGGCGCAAGCACCCTTGCCGGCGACAAAATTTACTTCGGCTCCGTTTCGACCTACGGCGAGCTTGGAGGAGCCATTACGGTATTTGATCCGACCGCAGCGGACCCTTCCGCCGCTTATCGCGTGTTCCGAAACGTCGTGCAAGATCAAAGCGTCGTTTCCCTAGCTTACAAAGACGGCAAGCTGTACGGATCCACCAGCATTAACGGCGGCATGGCCGTTGATCCGAAGGCCTCAGAAGCTAAGCTATTCGTGTGGGATACGGTTAAGGAAGAGAATATTCTGGAGAAGACGCTGGACATTCCCGGACTGTCCAACCCTCCTGCTATCGGCGGCCTGACCTTCGGTCCGGACGGATTGCTGTGGGGCGGCGTGAACGGCTATGTATTTGCACTGGAGCCAAATACGCTTCAGGTCATCAAGTACTTTAACGTCAATCCAGCCGACAGCGGCACCGCTCTTCGCTGGGGCAACTATGATCTGGTTTGGAGCAAGGAAGGCATTCTGCTCGCCAATTTGACGAAGAAGCTGTATGCAATCGATCCGGCTACGTACGAGTTCATCGAGCTGGCCGATACCGAATCGTTCACGCTCGGGCCGGACGGCCATCTGTACTATGCCCCGTCGTTTAACCGGACTCAAATGTATCGGATTACGATGAATATGGCGAAGGAACCGGAAGTCCCGGGGAACGATCGGATCCGGTTCGATCTCGCAGCACCTGCGGAAACCAAAACCGGTGAAACGTTTGATGTGACCGTTAAGGCAGCGGATGCCGATCTATTGTACAGCATGCATTCGCGGATCAGCTACGATGCATCCAAGCTGGAATTGGTCGACGTCGCACAGGCCGGCCAGTTTGCAGGCGAAGGCACGTACATGAACACCACCTTGGAGCCCGGTAAAGCCGTTATTACCTCCAGTCTGACCGGAGACCGCAGCGTCATCGGCGACACCGATGTGTTCACGCTCAGCTTCAAGGCATTGAATCTGATAGGGAATGCCTCCGTTACGCTTGCTGCAGGCTCCTCCTGGACATTGGCGAATGCAGACGAGACAGGCGAGCTCCACCACATCAGCGAAGATATCGTGAAGCATGTGAGCATTGTCAAAGCCGTAGCAGAGGATGTCAACCATGACGGCACCGTCGACCTGCTGGATGTCATGCTGGTCGCCAAGTTCGTGGGTACGACCGTGAATGAGGATACCCGGGAACTGGACATCAACGGCGACGGTCTGATCGATATCGCCGACCTGGGGCTGGTCGTCCTTAAGCTCCATTCTGCCGTTTAACCACCAAACGCCCTTGCCATTCGTCTCACTAAGACGATGGCGGGGCGCTTTTGTCTTGCTTGAAAAAACACTTGATCTGGTATGCTTTTCATATTTTACACTAAAGCTGCACCAAGCCGATTACGGAGGCCAGCGTGACCGCAGGGCGTGATGGCACTGTAAACGGCCTATGAATTCTTATGTAGTCGCAAACCATTGAAACACCCATTCATGAGTGAGCATAAAGCTTGTCGGTTACGGTATGGCGTTTTAACGTCATCGGATATGCTATGGGTACATGTCATCGCGGCGATCGCAGCCTGTGGCAATAGGAATATCCCGAATTAGAGTTTTTCATGATTGGAAAAAATAAATGGAACTTTGCTCTTGTCTTTCACGTTATCCTAAACAAAGGAGCTGATGGAAGATGGAGACGTTCGGTAGAGGCTGCCTCTATTTGATTATCGGGGCGGTTGTCCTCCTGCTGCTGGCCATGCTGCTGGGGACCACGATCACGATTCCCTGGTTTATCTTTATTCCGCTTGTCATTATTGCCTTTGTGGTCGCAGCATCCAAGAGCAACCGCAGGGATGATGATTAGCCTATATCCCCTAGCCGCGGAAGGTTAATGGTAACTCCTCGTGTGAATCCGCAGGAATGCAAGAAGGCTGTCCCATAAGATCATTTGACCTTTCGGGACACCTTCTTTTTGCGTCTGTGATCATGCTCCGCGTACGCATCGATATGGACGTCCCCGTTAGTACAGACGTTTCGTATAGCTTTCCTGCAAGCCTTGCGCAACCGACTGCTCCGACACGCCTTCCTGGTTGACATGATCGGCGATAATGCGGGATGGGTTCGGAAGCTTATCTGCCGGCAGCCATGTATTCGGATCCCAGACTCCGGAACGCATGAACGATTTGGCGCAATGCATATAACATTCCTCGACCGTGACGCCGATGCCGAGCCACGGCTTTTTGCCCTGTGCCGAAAGCTTCTCCAGCAGGTCTTCGTCACGGATAAGCACAGCCTGGCCGTTGATTCGCAGCGTCTCCTTCAATCCCGGGATGACAAAAATGAGGCCGATCCCCGGACTTGTCAACAGGTTTCGAAATGAATCGAAGCGGCGGTTGCCCGGCCGCTCCGGGATGACCAGATGGTGATCATCCACCACATGCACGAAGCCGGCGGAGTCGCCGCGAGGCGAAACATCGCATGCTCCCGATGCATCCGACGTAGCCATGAAGAGCAGCGGACTCTTGGCGATAAAGTCCCGGCAATGCCTGTCCAAAGCATGTATCATTTTATGCTTGACCACCTGATTCGGTTCCCCGAACATCGATCGGAGCTCCTCCTCGGTCGTCACGATGGAACGAAACGGTCCCTGATCCATATAAGTTCCTCCTCACCCTCGTATTGAATCCGTCGTTTATTTCCCTGCAGGCTTGTCCTGACCTTCTACCGAGATTTCATCAATCAGGTTCTTCAACTTGACGGATTCTGGACGAAGGCCGTCCGGACCGTTCGCATATGTGAACTCAAAGTCGCCGATATAATAAGCAAACCCAATATCCCCCGCCGAACTTGCAATCAGCTTGTTCCCCTCCACCCGATAATACGTGACCCCGCCGAAGCCGATCTCCGTCCTGTATGAGTAATCGGGAAACGCATCCGACATTCGGAGCTGGAGCTTTTTAGGAGACTTCCCTCGTAAATTCAGGTCGATCCGCAGCTCTGAACCCTCAAGCTGAATGCTCGATGCGACAAGCTCTTCTGCCGCTGTCTCCGGAGGCGTTACCTTGATTTCTTTCCCGTCCTTCACACTGACGACGTGAACCTCTTGCACATACACCCCGGTTCCGTAGCCTGTCACAAACACGGCAACCGCTTCCGGCTTGCCGTCACCGTTCACGTCCGCGTAGAAGAGCTGAGGCGGCCGATTCGGAAATCTTGGAATTTCCCAGTTATACCGCAATCGCTTGCCTTCAGCCTCCAAAATAAATCCGCGGTATTTATCGCCGTCCTTCAAGGCAGGGTACAGCTTCACCTTCGGATTCTCTTCCGCTACAGCGATCGGTTCGGTCGGAACACGTACGCTCGTGCTCATCGATCCGGAACGGATATCAACCCGGCCGGAGGTATCCGTAACGAGCTCCGCCCCCGTGAAAGTGTTCAGATCGTATGCAGGAAAGTACAAATGGCCATTTTTCAGCAGAACAGGACCTGATAATACGACTTCGCCCATTCCCACTGCCGTTGCCAGCTTGCTTCCCGCTTTAAAAACGCTGGCTCCATCCGAAGACTTTAGCGTAGCGATCTTTCTTTTATTGTCCCAATGAAACGTATACGGATAGAATTCACCCAGTACTCTAATCGGAATATACAATGTTTTTCCTTTATAAAACGGCTGCCCGGCAGCCTTTGCCGCCTCTCCATCTACCAGCAGCTCTATCTGATCAGCTGCCTGTACCTGCTGCGGTGCAGGCGTACACGCCAATATCGCAGACATCAGCAGAATCGCTGCTCCAGCCGCAAGTTTCTTATTCATGTCCTCTCCCCCTCCAATTCACTTCCTTTCATTATATTGGAAGGCAGCCCCCGTTTCTGTTACGCGGTTGTAACAAAATGGAGACAAGCTTGTGACTTTGGGACGAAAAATAGTTCCTTTGTTAGACTTGTATACCGGGATCCCTTACAAAACACAGCCCGCCTCCTTGATATAAAGGGGACGGGCTGTATTTAAGAACCGGGCCGATTTTTTCGCTCCGGGAGTTTTCGATTTCTTGGTTAACGTGCTCCTGATTTATTCTATATCGATGGGGTGGCTTATTTTATCATGATAGAAATCAATATACAGTTGTCCGTTACTCCCCTTTACTGCATAAAAGACATCTTCCAGCTGCTTCCCGCGAGCGGTTAGTTTATCTGTAACCCACTCCGGGGGGATATTGTTGACCTTTAGATTCCCCTCTAATAGTTGACCATCCATTACGAGTTCAATCGGAAATTGTCCAACGTCTTTGGATCCCTTTCTCAAGTCTTTTAACGTTACATTCTGGTATTCCTTCTTTTTCATCACTGAGATTTCCCCGTTGATCTCCAATAAAGCGTATTCGATTTCGCCATAATCAAAAATATCCTTTTGACGCAGCATCTGATTTAATGTGTCTAATGTTAGATGGTTTTTCTTTAAATTCTCCTCGAGAATTTTTCCACCCTCGATAAGAATCGTCGGTGTCCCTTCAGTCCACATGCGGACTTTCCGGTTTTTTATCACAATTTTAGAAAGTGCATACGAAGTGAATGTAAAGACCGCGAGCGAGATTAATAAATGTCCGATTTCTATTTTTTCGTTAAAAGCAAAGTTCGCAGCAATGGCCCCTAAAATAACTGCAGTTACGAATTCATGGAAATTCATGTTGGATAATGTCTGTTTTCCTAAGAATCTCGTAATGATCAGCAATAGAACAAATGCCGATATGCTGCGAATTAGAATGACAACATGTTCAATCACCAACGCCCACACTCCGATTATCGTTATATATTTTTAGTATGGGCAAGTGTGGAAGAATTAAACAGAGAAATCCCTATATCATATTTGCTCATCGGAGAATATAAGCTTCTATCAGATCGCTAACACTTATATCATCCAGCTCTTCTGCCATTTTATCTGCTTTTGTTTTCTTCCTTATGGATCCTTCCAATAAGATTTGGATTCTTTGATCCCTGTCGATTAAGACGGACTCGACCTCCAACGCGTTTGTAAGCAATCCGACGATGACTGCAATCTGTTGAGGGGATATTTGGGGCAGTGAGTTTTTCTTGTTCTTTCCATTCTTTTTGTTCTTTCCGTTACCACTGTTCCCATTCTTCCTCACTGCTCTTACCCCCATCACTAGTTCACTATGATCGGAATATTGTCATCTCCCCCATCTCCTTCCGCGGGGCTGGTTATAAGTGAAAAAATAATCACAGCTACTACGATAAACGTAATGATCCGTTTTCCCTCATCTTCGTCCAAATTCATCACTCCGCACTCCGTCATGTGTAGACCTTCCCGTGAAGGTTTAAATGTAAAAGGAGATCCTCTCTGCTGGCATGTTTACGGTCTTCAATTTAGATTTTAAATGCCATATCCCTGTGATTGCTGTCTGGGTATCTTGGGTCCGTCCTTGATTGCTTGTTCAATTATTTTTAATGCCTCACCTAATAAAGAGTCCGTAGCTTCTTCTCTCGCTGGACGAAAGTATCAGGGTAAAAACGACAGCCCCGCTCGGACACAGGTCCATTGGCTCCTCCTGAATCATTTACGAACAGTATATTCATGAATGTTCAGGATGAACCATGTCCGAGCGGGTTACGCCAAAAACCAAGGGCTATCGAGCTCATGACGGCCATTCGAAATGGACGACATTTCTAATAGCCGCTTCGCAAAACGTCGGACTTCAGCCTCAACCATTTTTGCGTGTTCTAAACCTGAAATAGAAGAGATATGATCCCTTCCATTTTTTCAATAATATAAAAAAGGCTCCCTCTCGGGAGCCTTTCATTATGCGGTATTACAGGGTTTTTGACCCCTTTGTTACATCATGCCGCCCATGCCGCCCATGCCGCCCATGTCTGGAGCGCCGCCTTTTTCAGGCTCAGGCTTGTCGGCGATAACAGCCTCGGTAGTCAGGAACATTGCAGCAACGGATGCAGCGTTTTGCAACGCGGAGCGCGTAACCTTCGCAGGGTCAACGATACCCGCGTCGATCATGTTCACCCACTCGCCGTTTGCAGCATTGTAACCTACGCCCACTGCTTCACGCTTCAGACGGTCCACGATAACGGAACCTTCTTCACCCGCATTGGCAGCGATCGTACGGATTGGAGCTTCCAGTGCGCGAAGCACGATGTTCACGCCAGTTTGCTCGTCGCCTTCAAGAGCTTCGGCTACTTTCGCTACGGCACCGTAAACGTTGATCAGAGCCGTACCGCCACCGGATACGATACCTTCTTCAACTGCAGCGCGAGTTGCGTTCAGGGCGTCCTCAATGCGCAGCTTGCGTTCTTTCAGCTCTGTTTCAGTAGCAGCACCGACTTTGATGACAGCTACGCCGCCAGCAAGCTTAGCAAGACGCTCTTGCAGTTTTTCCTTGTCGAACTCGGAAGTCGTTTCTTCGAGCTGGGAACGGATTTGCTTCACGCGAGCCTCGATGTCTTCCTTGCTTCCAGCACCGTCAACGATGATGGTATTTTCTTTCGTTACGCGTACTTGACGAGCCGTACCCAGTTGATCCAGCGAAGTCGATTTCAGGTCAAGACCCAATTCTTCGGTGATCACTTGGCCGCCTGTCAGAGCAGCGATATCCTGCAGCATAGCTTTACGACGGTCGCCGAAGCCTGGAGCTTTAACAGCTACCGCATTGAACGTACCGCGCAGCTTGTTCACGATCAGCATCGCTTGCGCTTCGCCTTCGATATCTTCGGCGATCAAGAGCAGCGGCTTGCTTTGTTGAACGATTTTTTCAAGAACTGGCAAGATTTCTTGCGTGTTCGTTACTTTTTTGTCGGTGATCAAAATGTAAGGATTGTCAAGCACCGCTTCCATTTTGTCCGTGTCCGTAATCATGTATGGAGAAATGTAGCCGCGGTCGAACTGCATACCTTCAACCACTTCAAGCTCGGTTTCGAAGCCGCGGGATTCCTCAACGGTGATAACCCCGTCGTTGCCCACTTTTTCCATAGCTTCAGCGATCAGTTCGCCGACTTCGTCGTCCGCTGCGGAGATGGCTGCAACTTGAGCGATGGATTGTTTGTTCTCAACCGGCTTGGAGATGTTGTGAAGCTCCTCAACCGCTGCACGAACGGCTTTGTCGATCCCTTTGCGGATGCCGATCGGGCTTGCGCCTGCCGTTACGTTCTTCAAGCCTTCCGTGATCAGGGCTTGAGCAAGAACCGTAGCCGTCGTTGTACCGTCACCGGCAACGTCGTTTGTCTTGGTAGCAACTTCTTTAACAAGCTGTGCACCCATGTTCTCGAATGCATCATCCAGCTCGATTTCTTTTGCGATGGTAACACCGTCGTTCGTGATCAATGGGCTTCCGAATTTCTTCTCAAGCACCACGTTGCGGCCTTTCGGTCCGAGCGTTACTTTCACTGCGTTTGCCAAAGCGTCAACACCGCGAAGCATTGCGCGACGGGCGTCTTCAGAGAACTTAATGTCTTTTGCCATGGTATAACATCCTCCCTAGTGGATTTATAGAAAAAATGGAAACAAGATATATTCAGGCGTGCATTAGCCTAAGATCGCGTGGATGTCGCTTTCTTTCATAATCAAATATTCTTTACCTTCGTATTTGATTTCCGTGCCGGCGTATTTGGAGAAGATTACGCGGTCGCCTTCTTTAACTTCCAAAGGTACGCGAACGCCGTCTTTCAGGGAGCCGCTGCCTACAGCGATAATTTTGCCTTCTTGCGGCTTTTCCTTAGCGGAATCAGGAAGTACAATCCCGAATGCTGTAGTTTCTTCTTGTTCGATCGGTTCTACCAATACGCGTTCACCTAAAGGTCTGATCATGAAAAAATAGCCTCCTTTAAATATGTTGTAATGCTTTTTTCAAAGCTTTATGTATTAGCACTCGACAGGTCTCAGTGCTAACAACCAACTTTATGATACTCAAGTTGATTGAAGATTTCAAGTCCTTTGCATCAATTTCTGATCATTTTTTTGAGGGTTCCCGCTCCTTCGGTTTGTCCGCAAAACCCACTTCACCATTGTATCCATGCCCCGCCGAAATATGCCTTTAAATCTTCCCGCCATTGTAGGGGCTTATGGATGAGCAAGCGGCTGATCTCATAGGATATCTCCCCCGTCAAATATTCGAATCGGATTCGATCAACTGACAGAAGACTATCCCAGACTGGTAGAGCTGGTCTGGGGAAGGAGCTGTCAGATCGACATTTCTGTTTATCGGAGTATTCACCCTTGGTTTATGAAAGAGTACAACGTGTTATATGCGCAAAACCCCGGCAATCAGACTAAGACCGGTACCGGTACAAAGTCAGACTGTCGGGGTGTGTACGTTAATATCAATCAGTGTCCTCATCCAACGAGACATAACGGCTGTCCCGCTCCATATCCGCCTCCAGCTGCTTGCGATAGATCTTTGAAGACAGAAACACGCTGAATTCATATAGCAGCAGAAGCGGAATCGTCACCAGGAAATCCGAGATGAAATCCGGCGGCGTGATGACCACCGCGATGAATACGAGCGCAAAGTAAGCCAGCTTCCGCATTTTCCGCAACCGAAGCGGATTGAGGATCCGGATTCGGGTTAAGAACATGACCACCAGCGGCAGCTCGAACAAGAGCGCCAGCGGCAGCACCAGATTGAACATAAAATTCAGGTAATTCGTAATGCCGTACGTTTCCGTAAGTCCCATGCTCTTCGTAATCATGGTGGTAAAGGACAATGTCATCGGAAAAACAATATAGTATCCGAATACGATACCTACGATGAACAGGATGAACGCATACGGAACATACCTTACTGCCGCTTTTTGCTCGTCTCTGTGCAATCCCGGCTTCACGAACGCCCACAGCTGGTAAAAGATCAGCGGGATGGAAATGACCAGCGAGAAAATCGCGGCAATTTTCATATAAATTCCAATACCGTCCCAGAATGAGAAGGCATGCAGCTCGAAATTTTTCGCCTGCTCCGCGGCCGTTAAGTAATGATAGATCGGTTCCGCGACAAATATTCCGCCGATGAGGCCAGCCACGAATACGACAAGCACGACGATGATCCGCTTGCGAAGCTCGCCTAAATGCTCCACAAGCGCCATCTCTTTCATTGGCTTTGACATGATAGACACCACCCTATTGTGACCCTGACAAAACAAAATCCCTCCCATGGAGGAGGGATTTCACAGCTTGCTAATGCATATGCTTATTCCGGAAGACGCTTGTCCTCAGACTTGCTGGGTGCTACAGCCTGCTGGGGAGCCTCCTCTTTCTTCTTAGCCGGTGTTTCATCTTCCGCCAGAATCTCGCGCGTGCCGTTCTTAAATTCACGGAATGTTCTGCCGACAGCCCGTCCCAATTCAGGAAGCTTGTTCGGACCGAACAGCAGCAGCGCCAAGATCACGAGCAGGATAATGCCCGGCACTCCGATCGTAGAGCCCATATCTATTCTCCTCCTTGTCCTGCTTATTGCCATTCAAGGACTTCAGGAAAGTCTTAAAGCAATCCGTCAAACCTTTGACTTCACAGGTGTTAACCAAACCGACAATTACAATGGACGATTCATTATTTAACCTCGTACAATATATCGCCATCATACCATAATGTAAATCACATATACAGTCTGCAATCGTGACAGATTATTTACATATTTATCTAGTGAATGATCGATACTGTTAAATCCAAGCCTGCCAAATCAGCGGCTATGCTTAAAGCTGCTCCCGATACTGGCCGGTCACCATCAGCAGCGCTTCAGGAAGCTGGTCCATGACGGCAGCCAAATTTTCATGCACACCCTTCGGGGAGCCCGGGAGATTGACAATCAGGGTGCGGCCGCGAACGCCGCAGACGCCCCGAAAGAGCATGGCGCTCCGGTTCTTCTGCATCACGGTTGCCCGCATCGCCTCCGCAATGCCCGGCACTTCCCGTTCAATGACCCGCCTTGTCGCCTCCGGCGTAACGTCGCGGACGGCAAGCTCCGTCCCGCCTGTGGTCAGAACAAGATCCACCTGGTAATAATCCGTCAGCTCGATCAATGCAGCAATAATTTCATCCTGCTCATCCGGCACGATCCGGTATTCGATTATTTCACCGCTCAGCTCTTCCTCTACCAGCTCCCGGATCACCTGAGCGCTTGTATCCTCACGTTCTCCTCGCGAGCCTTTATCGCTCGCCGTCAGGATCGCCGTCTTCCACAGCATGAGCCCTCTCTCCTTCCCACTCTATCCGAATCTCCGGTATAACGATATTAAGTTGTTTCCATTATGTAATCCCCGCTCTTCCCGCCGGATTTGCTGACCAGCATGGTCGGACCGATGATCATGTCTTTCTGCAGCGCCTTGCACATGTCGTATACCGTCAATGCCGCAGCCGAAACGGCGGTCAGGGCTTCCATCTCGACCCCGGTCTTTCCTGTCGTCTTCACCGTTGCTTCGATATACAGCTCATCGCTTCCATTGTCGCTGAAATCGACGTTCACGCCGGTGAGAGGCAGAGGATGACACATCGGAATCCAGTTTGACGTGTTCTTCGCAGCCATAATCGCTGCGACTTGAGCCACTGCCAGGACGTCGCCCTTGCCGATCTTTCCTTCTTGAATTCGCGCGAGCGTATCCGGATGCATCCGCACCGTCGTTTTCGCCACGGCTGTCCGGGCCGTTATGTCCTTATCGCTCACGTCAACCATACGGGCTCTGCCTTGCTGGTTAAAATGACTCAGTTCCATCCGATATCCCTCCGCTGCGAGCGAATGCCCGCTCTATAGTAACCCTTGTCCGTGATCACGCCGTCCAATCGCAGGTCATGCTCATCCATCGGGACCTGATTCACGAGCTGAATTTCATAACCGAGACCGATCCACCATGACTTACCGCGTTCTTCCGCCTCTTCCGTCCTTGAATCCGGCTCAAGCGCGCCGGACAGCCGGTCATAGTAACCGCCGCCGTAACCTAAGCGGCCGCCCTCGGGGTCAAAT
The DNA here is from genome assembly GCF_038002285.1 of Paenibacillus sp. FSL R5-0810. Lineage (NCBI taxonomy): Bacteria > Bacillati > Bacillota > Bacilli > Caryophanales > Paenibacillaceae > Paenibacillus > Paenibacillus sp. FSL R5-0810. The sequence goes on along the minus strand of NZ_JBBOCF010000001.1, from coordinate 6,365,132 downwards.
GCAAGCCCGGGTACCCAGATGACATCAGGAGGGATGGCCGAATACTTGCTTACCCGCTTCGGATCAGGCTCCATGATGCCATATGCACCCGGGGCCAGCTCGTCCCACGAGCGGATCTCATACAGCTCCATGGAGCGGTCTTTCGGAATGCTCCGGGGGACGATAACCCGAATCCCCTCCTGCCAGGCCCATTCCACCAAAGGCCTCGTATCCAGCTCGGAGCGAAAAGGAACATAAATCATCATGCTCTTGAATGAATGCTGCTTCATTAATTCGGATGCATGCCCGCATGCCTGACGCGAGCGTTCCGACCGCTCCTCCTGGGAGAGTTCGCTCCGGAGCCTTGTCATCTGCTCCCGCAGCTGTTGTTTCATGCTTCCTGAAATCTTCTCTTCATCAAATTTCGACAACGTGATTCTTCCTCTCACGTTTAATTAAGACTAGTTTACCACTGTTCCTCCCTTTAGCCAAGAAAGACGCAAAGTCAATATCAAGGTCGATTGTTCCACCGTTTTCAGGTAAACTTACTGTATTACGAACCATTTCTTAGTTGAAGTATATCGATTGATGGAGGTTTCACATCTATGCTGCTGCAGGCCAATGGCATAACGAAATTATATGGAGTAACCCCGGTGCTTGAAGGAATTAATCTGCAAGTGCTGGAGCGTGAACGCATCGGACTGGTCGGCGTGAACGGGGCCGGCAAATCCACCCTGCTGAAAATTTTGGCGGGGGAAATGTCCTACGACGGAGGCCAAATATTCAAAGCCAAGGAGACGACGATCGGCTATCTTGCCCAGAACAGCGGTCTTCAATCGGAACGGAGCATTTGGAATGAGATGCTGGACGTGTTCACACCGCTGCTCGAGACGGAGCGCGAGCTCCGTTCGATGGAAGAACAAATTGCCGACCCGAAATCGAGCGAGGATCCGAAGAAATACCAAGAGCTGCTGGACCGTTACGCGATCCGTTCCGACTGGTTCAAGGACCAAGGCGGGTACGAGATCGAAACGCGCATCCGAAGCGTGCTTCACGGGATGGGTTTTGGCGGCTTCTCCCCGGATACGCCCATCTCTACTTTGAGCGGCGGTCAGAAAACAAGGCTTGCTCTCGCTAAAATATTGCTGCAGGCGCCCGATCTGCTTATGCTCGACGAACCGACGAACCACCTGGACATCGCCACGTTGACTTGGCTTGAAGATTATCTTCGCGGTTATTCAGGATCGCTGCTGGTCGTATCCCATGACCGGTACTTCCTGGATCGGCTTGTTACGACCATTGTCGAAATCGAACGCCGCCATTCCAAGAAATACACGGGCAACTACAGCCGTTATATCGAGCTGAAGGCAGCTGAATACGAATCCCAGCTGAAGCAATATGAGAAGCAGCAGGAGGAAATTGCGCGCATGGAAACCTTTATCCAGCGCAATCTCGTCCGGGCGTCAACGACCAAGCGGGCGCAAAGCCGCCGCAAGGCGCTGGAAAAGATGGAACGTCTGGACAAGCCAATGGGGGATTTGAAAAAAGCCCATTTCTCCTTTGAGCCTGAGTATATGTCCGGCAAGGACGTGCTGCAGGTTCGGGACTTGTCGGTCGCTTTCGAGCCGGGCAAGCCATTATTCGAGCATGCGTCCTTCGATCTGCATCGCGGGGAGACGGTTGCATTGATCGGTCCGAACGGGGTCGGCAAGTCTACGCTCCTGAAATGCCTGATCGGAACGATGAAGCCGACTGCCGGATCGCTGCAATGGGGGACCAAGGTAAAGATCGGTTACTATGACCAGGAGCAATCGGAGCTTAATCCAAGCAATACCGTGCTTGAGGAACTTTGGAGCGCCTATCCGCATATGGAGGAAGCCCGAATTCGCACCGTTCTCGGCAATTTTCTGTTCAGCGGCGAGGACGTGCTCAAGAAGATCAGCTCCTTAAGCGGAGGCGAGAAAGCACGCGTGTCGCTCGCCAAGCTGATGCTGCTTGAAGCCAATATGCTTATTCTCGACGAGCCGACGAACCATTTGGATTTATTCAGCAAAGAGGTGCTTGAATCGGCTCTGATCGATTACGAGGGAACACTGCTGTTCATTTCCCATGACCGCTACTTCCTCAACAAAATGGCGGAACGGATCATCGAGCTTCATCCGGACGGCATTCAACATTTCCTGGGTAATTATGACGATTATACAGAGAAAAAGCAGGAGATTCTGGATATGGACGATGAACCGTCCGAGCCTTTCGCCCGGCATGCTATAAAGCCTCAGGCCAAGCAGGAGACCCCTGTTGAGAAGCAGGGGGCCCTTTCTTTCGAAGCCGAAAAGCAGGCCAAGCGCGAGGAACGGAATCGGCAGCGCAAGCTGGCGAGCCTGGAGGAACAGATTCATACCCTTGAGTCCGAGATTGCCGCGCTGGAGGAAGAAATGGCGCAACCTGAGATTTATCAGGATTACATGGCGCTTCAGGAGCGGCAGCAGTCCCTTGATGAGAAGAAAGCGCAGCTTGATCAAATTTTTGCAGAGTGGGAAGCTCTTCTGGAAGACTAATGTCCCTCCCGTCTAACGAGCCGCCCTCTAAGCCGTCTCATGTTGACGGTCCGAGGCGGTGACGGGGTGTTTGGTCCGGGCCAGATTCGATGTTGAATCGACATCGGCGCCATGTTTTTCTGGGACCTTCTAATCACCTTCAAAAAAAATTCACAAAATCGTTTCAAATGAAGGATTGGATTTATTCACAAACTTATCCCCAGAATTGGTGCATAAGTCAAACTTAAAAATGGCCGAAATGGCCATTTTTTTGTTGTTATCCGAGCGTTCACGGCCTGATATCCAACATTATCCACTAAGTTATACACATTATCCACAGAATCCACCGGCAAAAATGAAAATCATGTCCCCTTATTTCATTCCTTTTCAGAAGTCCGGTTTATCGACATTTTTCTTACTTATTCACATTTTTCACCGGATATGTGGATAACTTTGTTCACAACTTGACAGCATCCGAATTTCACAATCACGAAGAAGCCGCTCCATGTAAACACGGGGCTGTACCTCCGTCTTGCTATGTCCCATCGCGCGTGGTGAGCATTAACACAGCCATCACCTTATCTTCAATTCATCACCACCATGAAGCAATGATTGATCCCGGCTGATGACAAGTTCACATGCAATATTCCGAAGCATAGCAAAAAGCCTGCCGTCCCTTTAAACAGAGACGACAGGCTCTAAATTTCTGCTTATTCCTTCCCAGCATTTCGCAAACGCCGCGCATGGCCTAAAATTTCGCCCAATCCTCCAACGGCAATTGGGGATCGGCCTTCATATCCAGCGGCGTAAAGCTGCCCTGCTTCCACTTTAAATGAGCGGCCGCGGCAATCATGGCGCCATTGTCCGTGCAATATTGGAACGGCGGAATCGTCAGCCGGATGCCTTCCGCCTGACAGCGCTCCGTCAGCGCGCTGCGCAGGCCCCTGTTGGCGGCCACGCCGCCGCATAAGAGAAGCTGCTTTGCACCATACTCTTTGACGGCACGGACTGCCTTCTCGACCAGCACTTCCACTACGGACTCCTGGAAGCCGCGGGCGATGGCTTCGATCCGGACGTCCTCGCCACGCATTTTACTCTGATTGACGACATTCAGAACGGCGGACTTCAATCCGCTAAAGCTGAAGTCGTAGCTATCCGGTTCCAGCCAGACCCGAGGCAATTCGATGGACTCCGGCGCCTCCAGCGCCATTCGATCCACATGAGGTCCGCCGGGATACGGGAAGCCGAGCGCGCGTGCAACCTTGTCGTACGCCTCGCCGACCGCATCGTCCCGCGTCCTGCCGATCAGCTCGAAGCTCCCCTCCTCCTTCATGAGAACAAGCTCCGTGTGCCCGCCGGATACGACCAGGGCCATGCTTGGGTATTCTATATCCCCAACGAACCGGTTCGCATAAATATGCCCGGCTATGTGATGCGTGCCGATCAGCGGCTTGCCGAGCGCAAAGGCCAGGCTCTTCGCTGCCATAACGCCGACCAGCAGCGCACCGACCAGGCCGGGGCCTTGGGTGACTGCGACGGCCGAAATGTCCTTCATCTCGATTCCGGCCTCTTCCACCGCCTGTTCAATAATCATCGTGATGCTCTCGACATGCTTCCTTGAGGCCACTTCGGGCACTACGCCGCCAAAAGCTTTGTGGGTCTCAATCTGGCTTGCAATGACGCTCGAGAGCACCTCGTACCCATCCTTCACGACCGCAACCGAGGTTTCGTCGCAGCTGGTTTCAATAGCCAAGATACAGCTATGCTCCCGATCTATTCTTTCATCTATCATGACTATTTATGACTTCCTTCCATGCCTTCGTCCCCCCGATAGGGAGGCAGATCCGCCCACATAATCAGCGCGTCCTCCTGATTGTCCGAATAATAACCCTTGCGGACGCCGGCGGGCTTAAATCCTTTTTTCATATATAAGCGCTGAGCGACATGATTGGATAAACGGACCTCCAGCGTCATTTTCTCCATCCCCATAAATGCCGCCGTCTTCATCAACTCGCTGAGCAGCCGTTCGCCCCACTTCCGTCCGCGATAGGCCTCGAGCAATGCAATATTGGTCACATGGGCTTCGTCAACAATCGTCCACATCCCTGCATATCCAATTAAGCGTCCTTCGTATTCCATCACCATATAATGTGCAAAATGATTCAGCTTCAACTCATTGCGAAATGCTTCTTCCGTCCAGGGCACCGAAAAGGCCTCGTGCTCCACCGCAAGAACATCCGGAATATCCTCTAGCGTCATCAGCCGGAAGGACAGCGCGCCTTCCTCCTGCGCATCCGGCTTCCACTCCTGCTCCATGAACGTCCCTCCTGACTTCACCGCCTGCGCAGCAAATTCGCTTCCGCTTCGGAAAGCTGTGTGTAGTTCGGTATCAACGTATGCGGCTCATCCGAATCCCCGGCCGACAAACGAGCCGCTCCAAGATAGCCAAGCCAGCGCCCTTCGAGCGCATAAGGCACCAGCTGCAGGTGATCGCCGAACCAGGATGACAAACGGCGGGCCGCCTCGGCATGAAGATCCGTCTCGCCTACTACATAAACAGCAGACGGGCGCTCCTGCTCGGACAGTTGGCCGATTCGCTCATTCAGTTCATCCACCCAGGCTTCCATCAGACGGATGCCGTCTGCCGCAAGCCGCTCTGGTGCCTTCGACTTCGAGCCTGCTGCTTCTGCAGCAAACAGAGCCGTATATACCTGCCCCCGTCTTGCATCGAGCAGGGGGATAACCCAATGATTCCCTGCTGCTGCTTCATGCTGGTCCCTGCCAGCTTGAAGCCCGCCCCAAGCCAGCGCATGCAGGCTCGAAACGCCGACGACCGGAATCCGGTTCGCCCAGGCCAGTGTCTTCGCAGCCGTTACCGCAATCCGGATTCCGGTATAGGAGCCCGGACCGACTCCGACGGCAATGCCGTCGATATCATCCATGCCGATGCAGGCTTGTTCCAAGGCCTGCGCCATGACCGGATGCAGATACACAGAATGGTTCCGCTCCGCGCTCGTGTTGATTTCCGTTAACAGCTGATCGTTATCCATCACGGACACCGCCAGCGAAGACGTGGACGTATCCAGCGCCAAAAACCGCTTCTGCGGCTTCGTGTCGTTGTTGTTCATTCCTGTTTACCCCATTTTTCATTCAAGTCCCGGCACCAATCGCCGTATAGCTTCCCCTGAGGGGTCAGCGTCATCAACCGGTCTCCTTCATCCGTCATGGCAATCGAAAGATGGAGATACTGCTCCGGCATCAGCTCCGTGATCAGGCTGCTCCATTCCACAAGGCAGACGCCGTCACCGTAAAAGTATTCATCCAGACCCAGCTCGTCCGCTTCATCGATGGACAGCCGGTATACATCCATATGATAGAGCGGCAGCCGCCCGTTATATTCTTTAATAATCGTAAACGTCGGGCTGTTCACCACTCCGGCTACGCCGAGATGCTTTGCGAAATACTGGGAAAATGCCGTTTTCCCCGCTCCAAGATCTCCGTCCAGACCGATCACCGTCCCGGGCTGCGCATGTTCTGCCAACCAGGCGGCAAGCTGCTCCGTCTCCTCCAGACGGCTTGAAATCATTTGAAACCGGCCATCCGTGCGGCCATTATTCACGATTTAACCCACCTTTAATGAAATAATCCAGCCTTATAAAATGCTTGATCTTCATTATATCGGTCCTCTCTTCCCCCTGCAAGGAAAGTCACTTCCCCCATCAAGGCACCTGAACTATTGACGGATGATATTCGCATGTTTTTCAGAAAACTCCGTTAGCATCTTCACACCAATTAAAATACACCTTACCCAAGTGGTGCTTTAAAAAACACAACACCACCGGTTAAGGTGTATTTTCATCCACGTAAAGGCCCCCGGTTAAAGGTTATTCGCCCTCTTCCAGCCGGTCTACCTTCACGGTCTGCGTATTAGTAGGACGAGACCCGACCTGGACGGTAGCCATGCCGTTCTGCTGATCCACATGCTCGATCCAGACCGGCTCGCCTTCAAGATTCACCTTGTACGTGTCCTTGGATTCGAATATTTCGACGGCGCGTTGCACATCCATTCCTATTCCCTCTCTTTCTTGGATCTCGGCGATTCGTCGACGAGATCCATCGTATCGGTGGTCGAAGGGCCGATCAGCCCGTTGTCCATCGTGACATTCCCCCCGCCAAGACCTTCGTTGATCATTCGGTCAATGTCAAACATGGTAGATTCCCGGGAGATGTCGCTCTCCTCCGAAGTCATGCTGTGCCAATCCACCACGTCTCCGCTGATCGGCTCTGCAAAAGCGCGGTCCGAGGAACGATCCTTCTGAATTTCTTCCGACGGTTCTGATTCCCTGTGCTTATCCATTAAAGATCACTCTCCTTGCTAAGGCAGTGTTCACCGTCAATATGCCTCGATTCTCCCTGGTTTATTCAAAGAACAGTCATGCGCCTCAGTCCCCGGGGGGGTTATTCAAAGACCCGTCATGTTCCCCGGTCGGCTCCCGGTTTATGCAAAGACCGGCAATGACTCATAGGAGCATCTTTTTTTGGGCACACTAATAGAAGCAGATTATACGTCCACATCCTGTTCATACGATCATTCCAAAAACAGATAGGAGGTTTCATAGATGCATACGGTTTGGAAAGGCGCCATCAGTTTCGGCCTGGTGCATGTGCCGGTTAAGATGTTCTCGGCCACGGAAGACAAGGATATATCGATGCGCTACATTCACAAGGAATGCGGCAGTCCGCTCTCCTATGTCCGCAAATGTCCGGTTTGCGAAGAGGAAGTCGGATGGGAGGAAATTACGAAGGGGTACGAGTATGAAAAAGGCAAGTTCGTGCTGTTTGAAAAAGACGAGCTGGAGCAGCTGGCCGAGCAAAACAGCAAAAACATCACGATTCTCGACTTCGTCGATTTGACGGAAATCGATCCGATCTACTTCCAGAAGACCTATTATCTCTCGCCCGATCAAGCGGGCGCGAATGCGTACCGCCTGCTGATGGAGGCGATGAAGGAGTCCGGAAAAATCGGGATCGCCAAAATCTCCATCCGCTCCAAGAGCAGTCTGGCGGCGATTCGGGTGCTGGATGAGTGCCTGTCGATCGAAACGATTTTTTATCCGGATGAAATCCGTCCGATATCGCAGGTACCCAATCTCCCGGAGAAGACCGAGGTTAACTCCAAAGAGCTGGATATGGCGAAGCTGCTCATCGATCAGCTCTCGACGCCGTTTGACCCGGAGAAATATACGGATGATTACCGGGAGCGTCTGCTGGAGGCCATCAACAGCAAGGTGTCCGGCGAGGAAATCAAAATCGCCCCTGCCCGCCAGGAAACCAATGTTGTCGACCTGATGGCCGCGCTTCAGGCCAGCATCGAGGCGGTGAAGCCGATCGGCACCGATCCGGGAACGAAGGCGAAGCCGCGGAAGACAACCCGCAAGACGGCAGCCAAAGAGCCGGCCGCGAAAGCGAGCGGCGACGATACGGATGAGACGCCGAAGCCAAAGCGCCGCGCCAAAGCCAAGAAATCTGAAGCAGGCTCCTGAACGAAATGGGACATTTGCGAGAGCTGCTGCCTAAAGAGCCGATGGCGCCGATCTCCACGGAGAAGATCGAAACCGGCGACGATTGGGGCTATCAACTGAAGTGGGACGGGGTGCGCATCCTTGCAGGCATCGACCACGGCCAAGTCTCCCTCTATTCCCGGAAGCTGCTGGACAAAACAACCCTCTATCCCGAGGTGGTTGCCGCACTGTCGACGCTGCAGCACGATCGTCTGCTCCTGGACGGCGAAGTGGTTTATTTTCATCCAGAGCTCGGACGCCCGGTGTTCCAGAAGGTGCTTCAGCGGGAGCGTTCACGTTCGGTTCGGTCGGGCGCCCCGCTCTTCACGTATGTGCTGTTTGACATTCTGGTCGACGGCGATAAGGATATGCGTAAGCTGCCCTATCTTGACCGGCATCATCGGCTGAAGGAGATCGTCTCCACTACGCCCGGAATCCTGACGGCCGATCTGTTCCTGGAGGGCGAGAGCCTGTGGGCATGGGCCGAGGAACGCGGATGGGAGGGAATCGTTATGAAACGTCTCTCCTCCCCTTACCGTGAAGGGAAGAAGCACCGGGACTGGTACAAAAAAAAGATCGCCATCACCATGCAGGCGGAGGCTGTCGCTTTGATCATAAGAGAAGGCCGCGTAGCCAGCCTCGTGCTGGCTGACGATGAGAACAGCTATATCGGCAGGGCATCGCTTGGACTGAACGAACAGACCAAGCAGCGGCTGTTAGAATATGCAGGCCTGCATCCGTCAGGTGCCGGCTGGAAGACGTTGCACGCAGATTTGAAGAAGGAGCAGCTCGCTTGGCTTAGCAAGCCGCTGACCGCTACGGTTACCTTTCTGGAGTGGAGCCAGGACGGAATGATGCGGCATCCGAAGCTGCTGTCGATTGAGGGGGTGTAACGGCTATGGCCCGTACCGTCAAAGGAACGCTGACCATTGAAGGTCAAGAGATTCAGATTACCAATCCGGACAAGCCGCTGTGGCCCGAGGTCGGCATTACTAAAGCCATCTATCTGCAAAAGCTCGCGGCGATCTCTCCCTACCTGCTCCGCTATTGCAGAGGCAGGCTGCTGACAACCATCCGTTATCCCCACGGCGTGGACGGGGAATCGTTCTATCAAAAAAATGCGCCCGAGCCGCTCCCGCCCTTTGTCAGTACCTACGTGCACGAGGGCATCAACTATGTCATGCTGAACGGGCTGCCCGAGCTCTTATGGCTGGGCAACCTCGCTGCTTTGGAATTCCATCCTTCGCTCCACCTGGCCGGTGACGTTCTGCCATGCGAATGGATGATCGATCTGGACCCGTCGCTTCCCGAGGAGCCGCGGATCATGGAAGCTACGGCCATCGTCGGCGATGTGCTGCGCTCGCTTGGAATCGCCTCCGTACCGAAAACGTCCGGGGCAACCGGGGTGCAGATCATCGTCCCGATTCCCGAAGGCATTACGTTCGACGAGCTTCGCTCCGTCGGCCAATTCGTCGGTCAATACGTAACGGAGAAACACCCTAAATTGTTTACCATCGAGCGGCTGAAGAAAAACCGCGGCGACAAAATCTATTTCGATTATCTGCAGCATTACAGCGGAAGAACGCTTGCCGCACCTTATACTCCCCGGGCCAGACGCCTCGCAACGGTATCCACGCCGCTCACTTGGGAAGAGGTTCAGCGGGATGTCTCTCCGACGGATTTCCACCTGCTGAACATCGAGCAGCGCCTTAAAGAGAGGGGCGACCTGCTGCAGGCTCTGCCTCCCCAGCCGATCGGAGACATCGTCCGGCATCTGAATGCCAAGGGGAAGCCGGCATCAAAACGGAAATGATAGCTGCTCAACCTCCGGCTTCAGATCCTCGGCGGAGACGGGTGCCGCAGGCTGAGGCAGCTTGCGCTGGCGGATGGAATGGTGCGGGGCTGCTTCCCGGCCCCGCTCCTCCCCTTCCTTATAACCTGCACTTCCGGATAGAGCATGCGAGCCTGCCCCTGCAACATGGCCTGAATCAATGCCTTCCGCCAATCGGGAAGTCCTTCTTCCCGTCGCGGGATCGTAGGATCCCGTGGTTGGATTCGATGGGCGACTTGCCGTCCATCCCAGTCCATACTCCGACAAGAGGCGGGCGGCCATCATTTTGAAGCTTCGTATATACTGCTCTTCGGCGTAAGCTCCCGATCTGTACAGCTCCCGATAAGACGGCACGACCTCAGGGAAATGGAGCTTGAGCGTCTCCATATACCATTTCTTAACGTCGCGTGACAGCCTCAAGAGCGAGATCATGGCAAAAGAAGCGCCATGCTCCTTCACCCTGGACAGGAGCTCCCTAAGCCCTTCTTCCCCATCGGTAAGATAGGGCAGGACGGGTGCCGCAAATACGCCTGTCCGTATGCCGGCGGAAGACAGCCTCCAGACGGCCTCCAATCGGCTCGCAGGATGCGGCGATGCCGGCTCAAGCTTGCGGATCAGATCTGCATCCAGCGTATTCAGGCTGATATTGACCGAAACGTCCTCCATCCGGGTCAGGATGTCCATATCGCGCAGCACGAGCGGCGAGCGGGTGGTAATGCTGGTTGAGATGCGATACTTCGCCAGCAGCTTCAAGCATTCCCTCGTGATCTCCGCCTTTCCCTCGATCGGCTGATACGGATCCGTAGCCGTCCCGATTGTCACCTGCCCGATCGATCTCCGCATCGCTTCAATATCATGGCCGAATTTGGCAGCCGTATCGGACAGCTGCTTCGCCAGCGACTCCGCCGCATTGGTCTTCATGAAAATATGATGCTGGAATTCATCCTCCGCCCCCATCCCGATAAAGGACTGGAAGGCGCGTGCATAGCAGAAGCTGCAGCCATGTCCGCATCCTCTGTACGGATTGATAGACCAGTCAAACGGCATCCGCTCTTCTTTCACCCGATTGAGCGTTTGCTTGGTCGAAATGCTCTCATAAGTCGTTTGCGCCATATCCCCTTCGCCTCCTTGTCGTAACCTGCTCTATTTCCGAAAATGTTATGGTTATATTATAGCAAACATACGTTCTTATTATAATAGGAATTTACTGGATTTACAAATCGATTATCATGACATCCCACTAGCAATCAGGAAAATAATCCCTTATAATCGATACATAACATATGTTATATATCAAGTGTTATATTTATTGAGCAAGGAGCATACCTATGGCACCAAAGCCTAAATTCACCAAACAAGACATCATCCTGGCCGCATTTGACATTGCCCGTGCGGAGGGGCTCGATTCCGTCTCCATCCGGAAAGTGGCCGACCGCCTGGGATGCTCGATCGCCCCGATCTACGTTAATTTTGCCGATGCGGAGGAGCTTCTGCAGCGAGTGGTGGAGCACTCGCTTCACGTAGCCAAGCAGATGATTACCGGGCAGCGGACCGGACAGCCGTTTCGGGATATCGGGATGGCCAGTTTGCGCTTCGCCAGGGAATTTCCCCTGCTGTACCGGGATTTAATCATGAAGAACATTCCGTATATGAAGCATAACGAAGAACAGCTTAATGAGGTGGTCGAGCTGATGAAGGAGGATCCCGGCTTAGCGGGATTTTCCGGCGAGGAGCTTCGGGCGCTTTTAATCAAAATGCAGACGTTCCAGACCGGCTTGTCCGTCATGGTCGCCAACGATTTGTTTACAACGAGTGTCAACGAGGAGCAGGTAATGGCCATGATGAATGAGGCGGCCGAGGATTTCATTCGCGCGGCGCGCTTGCGGCAAGCGGAACCAACTTGAACAGCCGCCTCTCCTTCGGCGTGATCTCGGAGGATTTGCTAGAAATCCAAGGTTTTGAAAATTCCATGGTTCCGGGTTTTGAATTTCCATGGTCAAGCATTTCAATTCTGTGTTTAGGGAGGCATGAAGATGAAGGAAAAGGCGGGCCCATCGCCGCTGGATCAAATGCGATTTGATCGCTGGATGGCGGCAATGACGCGCAGAAGAAATATATTCGGCGCCGTCATGTGCGTCGAGAATCAGGATCGGTCGCTGTCGATCGTCAGCAGCGGCGGGGAAATGAAGCCGGAGACCCCTTTTTTTATCGCCAGCGTAACCAAATTGTACGTCAGCTGCGTTCACGGCAGCTGCTTCGGCTTGATGATCGGATTGGCGAATATTTGCCCGAGGCGATGATCAAGGGCATTCACGTTTACCAGAACGTCGACTATTCCCGGGAGATCACGATCAAGCAATTGATGTCCAACACCTCGGGCATTCCCGATTATTTCTCGGGACGCGTATTCGCCGACTTAATCGCCGGGAAAGACCAGTCCTGGCCGCTAGAGAAGACGCTTGAAGCCGTCAGGCAGCTTCGTCCGAAATTCCCGCCGGGCATGAAGAATAAAGCCCAATACTCCGACACCAATTATCAGCTGTTAGGGAAGCTGATTGAAACGGTAACCGGGCAGCCGATCGAGGCAACATTCAAGGAATGCATCTTCGACAGGCTGAGACTGACCCAGACCTACGTATACAAGGACCCTCTTGATGGAAGACCCGCTTCCTTTTATTACCGGAAAACCCGGCTTCAAATCCCCTTGTACATGTCCTCCATCGCACCCGAAGGCGGCATCGTTTCCACGGCCCGAGAGACCATGACCTTCCTCCGAGCGTTTTTCGACGGCGTTCTATTTCCGCAGACGCATCTGAAGGAGCTCATGGAATGGAAATTTCTATGGGCACCCGGCACTTTCTTCTACGGTTCAGGCATTGTACGTCAGCCATTGTCCCTCTTGAACATGAAAGACGGCTTAATCGGCCATTGGGGCCAATCCGGCGCATTTGCCTTCCACCACCCGGAAACGGGGTTATATTTCACCGGGACGGTAAATCAAGCCATCGGCCAGTCGGCCGCCGTCCACAGAATCGCCCGCATCATACGCCATTACAAGAAGACGCAAAGCCCCACCTAGGCTACAAATCGCAGCGGGAATTCCATCGTATAGAGATTAGCTTTTGACATCAAAAAAAAGGGCTCCGCCCGCTTCTTGTACCAGCATGCAGGTGGAACCCTGAACTATTCAAGCTTGTATAACGTTTAATGAATGGCCTTCTTCTTAAACCGGCCGCCCTTGACATCATGAATATTGCCGACTGCCACGAAGGCCTGCGAATCCCAATCTTCCACAATCGATTTCAGCTTCGCTTCCTCAAGCCGGGTAATGACCACGAAGATCACCTTCTTGCTGTCCCCGGAATAGGCTCCCTCGCCCTCAAGATAAGTAACTCCGCGTCCAAGCCGCTGGGTCAGCGCATCGCCGATTTCTTTATGCTTATCGCTGATAATCCAAACCGATTTGGACTGGTCGATGCCCTCGATCGTAATGTCGATGAGCTTGAATGCCAGATAGTAAGCAATCAACGAGTACATGGCATGATCCCAGCCAAAGATAAAGCCTGCGCTGCCGAGAATGAATACGTTGATGAACATCACGATTTCCCCGACCGAGAACGGCGTTCTCTTGGTAATTAAGATCGCTACAATTTCCGTACCGTCCATCGATCCCCCCGATCGAATGACCAGACCGACGCCCACGCCAAGGAGTATTCCGCCAAAGACGGCAGCAAGCAGCGGATCGATCGTAATCGGAGCGACAGGATGAAGAAAATAGGTTCCGATCGACATGACCAGTACGGCGTACAACGTGGATAAAGCGAAGGTTTTACCGATCTGTTTATAACCCATAAACAGAAACGGAAGGTTGAATAAAGTCAGGAATATCCCGAGCGGGACATCGGTTATATGGGACACCATAATCGAGATGCCGGTAATTCCCCCGTCAATGATCTTGTTCGGCACCAGAAAAATCTCCAGTCCCACCGCCATCAGCATTGCACCGAAAGTTAAGAACACCAGACGACGGAGAAGCTTTAAAGCAATTGATCCGCTCTTCGGATTCTCCGGCTTCTGCTGGTCCGCTTTCAGCGGCGGCACGGACTGCGGTTCCGGCTGTGTGTGCGGCTGTACAGAAATCTTCACATCATTTGACATAAATCTCCCCCGTTCATTATGAACCTCAGCTACTGTATATTTATTAGCGGCACTCCTATAAATATTCTATCATATTAATGAAAGCCGCTACTACCATTTTCAAAGATCAACCTCTATATGCATGTCATTCCATCATTAGCTGACTTTAATGCTGCCTATAATGGAGGCTATAACAACGGGGACAGCATCCGGCACAAGATTTCGGCTGCCTTCTGCCATCTACCCCTCGCATGGAATGTCTCCAGTTCGATGGCTCTGCTGTGGTTCAGGTCCTCCTTGAAATCCGATACCAGCCGATGGATCGGCTGCTCGTCGAACATCACAGCCGTCAGCTCGAAGTTGCAGAAGAAGCTCCGCATATCCATATTTGCCGTGCCTACGGAGGCAAGGAGCTCGTCAACGATCAGCACCTTGGCATGGATAAACCCTTTTTCATACTCATAAAAGGACACTCCGGCCGCCAGCAGCTCCTCCACGTACGACAGCGACGCCAGCTTGACGAGCCGCGAATCCGCATGATCCGGAATAATAATCCTCACGTCGACGCCGCTTACCGCCGCCGTCTTCAACGCTTCGTACAGCCCTTCATCCGGAATGAAGTACGGCGATGTAATCCAAATGCGCTCCTTGGCAACCGATATGGCCCCAAAGCACATCTCATGAATGGCATTCCAGCTCGTATCCGGACCGCTGCTCAAGATCTGCACCTGCTCCTTCCCGGTACAGTGGTGCTCTGGATACAGGCTCGGATTCGAGATCGCTTCGCCGGATGCCAGCTTCCAGTCGTGCAGGAATACGCTCTGCAGAAAATAGACCGCATCTCCCTCTACTTGCAGATGGGTGTCCCTCCAGTAGCCCATGTCCGGATATTCCCCGAGATAATCATCCCCGACGTTGATGCCGCCGAGGAATCCGACGGTACCGTCCACCACGACGATCTTCCGGTGGTTTCTGTAATTGATTCTGCGGCTGAACATGGATACCATGGCAGGCAGGAAGAAATAGAACTGAACCCCGGATTCTTTAAACCGCCGTATGAACGCTTTCTTCAATTTATAGCTCCCCAGCCCGTCGCATACAAGACGCACCTTGACCCCTTCCTTGGCTTTGCGGATCATCACATCCTGAAACTTCGTACCGATCCGGTCATTTCTGAAAATATAAAACTCTACATGAATATGATCCTTGGCCTCCTCCATCGCTTTGAGCATCGCATCATAGGTCTCCTTGCCATCGGTTAAGACACGGGTCTCGTTGCAGCCGGTGATGGGACTTTCGGATAAATGCTTTAACAGATTAAACAGACGATCATGATGATGGAAGCCGGGATTGTTCATATCCTCCTTGCGCAGGACGACAGCCGCCCGGTCCCAGAAATGCTCCTTCATCTCCCGAAACAGCCGGGAACCTTTTTGGCGAATCTTAAGCCGCTTCTGATAATCCTGTGCAACGAAAAAATAGATCACGAATCCCAGCAGCGGGAGACAGAACAGAATAAACATCCATGCAACCGTCTTGGAAGGATTGCGGAATTCAAGCAGCAGCACCGCTGCCATTTGCAAAATAAACACAATGAGAACAAGCAGAAGCCACACCATACGGCAGCCTCCTAACGGAAATAATAGTGGTCTTTTCTTTTAAACAGACATTGCTGGTCTAGGCGTCTCAGCTATCGTGGATAAGTAGCGTAAATAAAGACAGATAACTACAGCTTTGACCAATTAATTATGTATTTATTCAATTACCCAATGTCACACCTGCTTGAATAATATACGTTTACATCTCATTTTTGACATGTTTTTCGAAAGAGTAGAATACATAGAAGATAAGGAGCTGGCCAAGTCTTGCGGAGGATGCTATACCCACTAAACATGAATGGAGGGGAGATGCCATGAAAGCCGCGCACCGTAACCAACGCTTAACCCTGCTGGTGCTCCGGGATGCCCAGCATTCCGTCAAGCAGTTTCATTTGTCCAAGCCTCTCATGATCGCGGTGCCAGCAGCCGCGGTATTGTCGATCGCCGGACTGATCGTGTCGCTGCAGATCCAATCGGCTCAGACCATTTCGACTCTGGAGCAGCAGTTGACGCTCAAGAGCCTCGAAGCCTTGAAGATGGAAGTGACCGTCAGCGACAAAGATGAAGCCATCGAGCGCTTGAACAAAGCCATCATCCAGCTGTCGGGCGAGGCTGAAGAAACGAAGGCGCAGATGGAACGCGTTCAGCAGCTGGAGCAGCAGCTCCAGCAATTCATCGAGAAGCACGGGTCTTTATCAGGCACGCCGACATCCTCGATGTCCGATGACGCGCAGCTGCATGTCGGCGGAGAATACATTGCCGTGCATGAGAACGAAATGCTGGATATGGCGAGCGACATTCGGGATGATTTCGAGGAAATCCAGCAGCTGCTATCCCAGCTGGAGCGCCATATTCCGCGAACGCTGGACCAAGCCCAGGAAACCCAGGAGCGGCGGGAAGGCCTTCCTTCGCTGTGGCCGACTGACTCACGGAGGCTGACCTCGAGCTTCGGCTACCGCAGCGATCCGTTCACCGGCCGGTCCGCCTATCATGCCGGTATCGATATTGCCGGCAAAATCGGCGACCCAATCTATGCGGCAGGGAGCGGGCAGGTTACCGCGGCAGAGCGCAGCGGCGCACGAGGGC
Organism: Paenibacillus sp. FSL R5-0810; assembly: GCF_038002285.1. NCBI lineage: Bacteria > Bacillati > Bacillota > Bacilli > Caryophanales > Paenibacillaceae > Paenibacillus > Paenibacillus sp. FSL R5-0810. The sequence goes on along the minus strand of NZ_JBBOCF010000001.1, from coordinate 6,348,403 downwards.
TGTACATCGTGATTAAGCATCCTAACGGCCTTGAGACCTGGTATATGCACCTGAACAAGCTGAGCGTTTCGGTCGGAGACCAGGTTGCCCAGGGCGAGATCATCGGCCAGCTGGGATCTTCAGGTCGCAGCACAGGGCCCCATCTGCATTTTCAGGTTGTCAAAAACGACGAGACCGTCGATCCTATGCGTTATGTGCATTAATCCAAAAATTTAATTGATTGGTAAGGAGGACAACAGATTATGAAGAAAAAGAAACGCAAAGCATCTGCTCATCTTATCGATTCCTTGATCGGCCCGGGCAGCGAGTTTGAGGGCGTGCTGCAGTCCGAGGATAATTTGCGGATCGACGGCCGGTTTAACGGATCGATTGAAAGCCAAGGCAGCGTTACCATTGGCGAGAGCGCATCGTGCCGGTCCAATATTTCCGCCAAGGAGGTCATTGTAGCCGGGAAGGTATACGGGGACGTCATTGCCGAGGGCAAGCTGACCATAACCCCAAGCGGACAGATGTACGGCGATGTCTACGCCGGTTCCCTGATTATCATGGAAGGCGGATTACTTAACGGGGCCAGCCGGATGGAGCATGCGGAAGCAGCGAGTGTCGCATCGGAGCAATCGGAGGCCGCACCGTCGCTGCAGCAGCCGGAAGCAGGCTGACTCGGCGGATGTGCGAGCCTCGGCATTCAGCCTCTGCGCGCGGCTTCGAGAAACGACGTTCCTGCAGGAAGCTCAGCTTGCCAGCAGGGCGGATCCTCTGCCTACCGCTCCCTTACCCTCCAAGGCCCTCCAAGCAAAAGAGCCCCTTTCAGCCATCATTCACTTGGCCGAAGGAGCTCTTATTTTTTCCCCTAATGCACAGCAGAACATGAATGACCGAACGAAAAACTTCCATCAGCTCGCGTGTCTACGCGGCAACATCCCGCTTGGCGAAGGCCCACCAGGTAATCATCAGAAAGACGAGGCTGTACGCGGCCAAAATGAAGATGGAGAAGCTGAGAGAAACCCCGCCTGGCCCGATCGGCGATTGGATATATCCGCTCAGATCGATATGAAGAAACAGGATGTATTTCGCCCATACGTATTTATCCGGGTTCAACATAAAGCCGAACAGATCCTTCGTAAACAAGACCAGGAGCGAGATGCCGATGGCGAGGCTGCCCGACCGGAACAGCGTTGACAGCATAAACGCAACAAGCGCGATCATGACCAGCTGGATCGTATCCGTGAGCAGCAGCAGCAATGAGTTTACCATCGATGAAGCTCCGGAACCGGAGCCCAGGCCGCCCGTGCCCGCGAAGAACAGCTGTGACAGCGCGATGCCGACCACGGCTGTCAGGACGGCACAGAGCAGGATGAACAGCAGGACGGCGACCCATTTTGACATCAATATTTTCCCCCGCCGGAGCGGGCGGATCAGCAGCAGCTTGATCGTCCCCGCCGCAAACTCCCCGGCTACGATGTCAGCGGCAATGACAACGGTGAAGATCGCGCTCAGGTAGAGCGTAAAGCTCTCCGTCCATGTAAAGACGGTCCATGCGTCCATCGCAGCCCCCGTTACATACAGCATCGCTGGCATCGCGGCGCTGAAAAATACGAGGATCGCCAGCATGATCCAGGTCCTTACGCGGAAATAGATTTTCATATTCTCATTGGCGACCAGATTGGGAAAGCTACTCCACATGGCGATCCCCTCCCGTCATTTCCAAAAACTGATCCTCTAACGATTCGGTTACCGGCTGTATCGCAAACACGCGGATTCCCGCTTCAACCAGAAGGGCATTGATATCCGCGACGGTCTCTGGATTGCCCCGAACAATCACCCTATTCTCTTCGGTCTTCGCCCCGAAGGATTGAAGCAATGCCGCAGCCGCAGAGGCATCATGAACGGTAAAAGCCGTCTCCTCGGCAGTCCGCTCGCCGCCCTCGCTCCGAAGCTGCCGGATATCGATCAGGCGGCCGTGCCGGATAATGCCGACGCGGTCGCACATCAGCTCCATCTCAGACAGCAGGTGGCTGGATACGAACACCGTCGTCCCCTCTTCCCGCGTTAATCTGCGCAAGTAGTCGCGCAGCTCGCGGATCCCCTGCGGATCCAATCCATTCGTCGGCTCGTCCAGGATGAGCAGCTTCGGCCGATGAAGCAGGGCCTGCGCCACGCCCAGCCGCTGGCGCATCCCGAGGGAATAGGTCTGAACCTTGTCATGGATTCGATGCTCAAGCCCCACGAGCTCCACCACCTCGCGGATGCGCTCTTTGGATATTCCCGGCATCATCCGGGCGAAATGCTTCAAATTGTTATACCCCGACAGATACTTATACATCTCCGGGTTCTCGACGATGGCCCCGATCAATGCGGCAGCCTGCTCATAGTGCGACCGGATGCTGTAGCCTCCGATCACGATATCCCCCTCCGAGATGGACATCAGCCCGACCATCATCCGGATGGTCGTCGTCTTGCCCGCGCCGTTCGGCCCAAGAAATCCGAAGATCTGGCCCGGCGGTATATCAAAGGTTACGTTGTCCACCAGCACCTTGGACGATATCTTCTTCGTCACGCCGAGCAGCCTTACAAGCGGTTCCTGCTGCATCATCTACTCTCCTTTGCCCTGGTATCCTATCTTTTGAAACATGCCCATTATACAATACCAGAGCAAAAGACTAAATGTGCGCAGTCATAACAGGCCTTATGCCAAGCTTCAACTTCCAGCCCAATCCCCTCAACCCCAGTAACCCTGCAATGCTATTTGCGGTCCTCCGATAAACCCGCCTGGCATTCCTTGCACATCCCCGCAGGGACATTATGCTTATAAAATCCGGTTCTATACAAAGTGTAGCTTTCCATCACGGGCAGTATTCGGCAGCAGCTGACACAATACATCAACCCTTTACTCATCCCGTCATCTCCTTTCCGGGATTCATAAGCTGTTATGCTCATCTCACTATGATACATTTTGTATCCACATCAAAAATATTATAAAATATGCTGACCTTTGTCAAATAAAACAGAAAAAAATTGCTCACGTTATTCAATGATACAATTTGTTTCATTTTTAACACTTTGATACAATATGTATTGACGATATTGCTATTTTAGGATACATTTTGTATCATGATAAACCTAGAAGCAAGTCATTGATTTCTTTAAAATCCTTGATGAGTGTAGTGAGGTGAATATGAATGACATATGGATCTCGCATAGCGAAACTGCGGGAACAGAAAGGATGGACTCAAGAAGAGCTGTCAGAGTTAATAGGAATTAGCCGTGCATCCCTATCGCATTACGAACAAAACCGAAGAAAACCCAATCTGGAGACTCTGACGCGTCTAGCGGACATATTCGAGACCACGATCGATAAAATTATCGGACGCTAGCTTCCGGCTAAGAGAGGATGGAATACAGGAACAAGGCAGTCTGGACCAAGCATCCGGCTTCCAATGAAAGCGCTCCTATTTTACCGAATAAAAAAGAGGAAACGGCGGTGAGGCAGTTAACCTGCACCTCCTTTTCCTCATGAACCTCTTCGTTGACTAAGGCCAGATAAGGACACGCGCCCTAGCCCCCCATAAAATCACTAAGCAGAGAATGAATGCGTTCCTTCTCGTTCTGATCGACAATGTAGTACCATATTCCGTCAATGGTCTGGCCGCGCCCCTGGATCTCCACCTGATCGATCCGATCCAGCTTCTGAAGATAATCGGTGACGAACCGTTTCATCTCATCAAAGGATATATCCGTTTTGACACTGCCCCCGACATCATCCAGCAGTGCCTCGAGCTTGAACACCGTCGTTATCCTCATCGCGTTATCGAGGATTCCTTTGATGATCTCCCGCTGCCTAGCGTTTCTCCCCAGATCTCCCTTGGGGTCTTCGAAACGCATCCGTGAATAGGCCAAAGCCTCCTCCCCGCTCAGCTTCAGAATGCCTTCGCCGAAATGATAGCCCGCATAATCAAATTCCATTTGGTTGCGTACCGTTACGCCGCCGAGGGAATCAATGATCTGCGAGAAGCCTTCCATATTGACTTTAACGTAATAATCAATCGGATACTGAAGGAAGTTCTCGACCGAACGAATCGACATATCTACACCGCCAAAGGCGTATGCATGATTGATTTTGTCAACCTTGCCATGGCCGACGATGCTCGTTCGGGTATCCCTCGGAACATTGAACATCATGATCGAGCCCTTGGCAGGGTTCACGGCCATCAGCATCAACGTATCCGAGCGCCCCCTGTCGTTCGGTCGTTCATCCACCCCAAGCATAAGCACCGTAAACGGGACCGGCTGATCCGCATTCTTCAATTTATCCGGCTTGACGGGGACATTCTGCTCGACAGTAGACACTGGCACTACCGGCGGCAATCCTTCCTCTCGTTCCTCGTAAATTTGATTCGCTGTCGATTTGATGGACTGGTACACATACGTCATATAACCCGCAGGGACAACCACAAGAACGATGAGCAGCCACACCCACCATTTTCTCCATATTCTCATTCGAAGCTGCCCTCCTAATAAATCACCACGATTATAAGGCCAACATACAATAACAAAATGCCTCGCTCGAAATCTGTCGATTTGCAACTTATTCTGTCGTATTATGAGGAGGAGCATTGCGTGGATTATAGCTGAATCAATCATGATTCACGCCAAAAAGGGGTATCGGGAGAGTAGTTCGCATGGGTCATGTAAATGCCGTTACGAGCTAAATCGTCAAGGTTTTCGCCATATAGGACGCTCTGATTTAAGGTAAAAGAACTAATGACCGGGCATCGTAAATATAGTAGAATAACAATGAGCCGAAGTTCGTATATCACATCTTAAGTCATAAGTTTTTTTGTCAGCGGTCATGTCTGGGATGTCCGGTATTTTTTCAGCTGTACAATTTTAGCCTGCTTGGCTGGAGTTCTTGGAGCATCATTCTGTTCAGCATACCGATGATCCGGCTTTTCTGTTCGCGGTCCGCTTCAAACTCCAACCGGTACATATAATGACCTTGAAAGAGCCCCCGATCCTCAAGAGTTCCTGTTAACAGAAGATGGTCCACCCGATCGTCAATCACATAACCGAGTAAAACATTAGATTGTATTGGGATTTTCCACGGACATAGGAATACCAGCCCATTCGGAACCAGCTCAAGCGGAGTAACCGGGTGGCTTTTCCCATGAATGGTCATCTCTCCGATTCGCAGCAGGCGAATGCTAACGGTGATTTGGTGCTGCCGTTCGTGTAACATGATAAGATATCTCCGCCATCCCTTATCGATTTTTTTGGTATGGGACGTTTCCTTGCTGGATAAAATGATACTAAATGTCACCCATTGACCGATTTGCAGATACGAATCGTATCTATCATTACTACTCAACATAATACGATACATATTGTATCTAGTCAACCGCATAATACCGATTTTCCCATAATTTCGGTCACAGGCATCTAGATGACAGATCGATGCAATCAGCTTCTATAGATACAAACACTCCATCGAAAGGGGGATCAATGCATATGAACTACGGAGAACGAATCTCTGAATTACGCGAACAGCGGGGATGGACCCAAGAAGAGCTTGCTGCTTCTGTCGGAATCACTCGTGCGGCACTATCCCATTATGAAAAAAACCGGCGCAAACCGGATTTTGAAACATTGACCCGCCTTGCAGACCTCTTTGACGTATCGATAGATTATCTCATCGGACGAACGGCACTGCCCAAAGCAGTCCTGGAGCCGGAGGTACGTGAGTTTGTCGACCAGTTGGAGCTTTCCGACGACGATCTGCTGGAGCGCTTTAATCTCACGATCGACGGTCGCAAGCTGACGGAGGAAGAAGCCAAGCGGTTCATCGCTTTTGTGCGAATGGAGCGCTCCATGAAATAAGGGGTCTCCCGGCTTTATTCTTCCATTCCCATTTGCCGCCTGCCCGGCAAATCAACGAAATCCCCGGCGGATTTGATCCTATCGATCCGTCCGCCGGGGATTTTTGTGCAACAGTATTCACATATGTTGACCGTGTTATTGTCCTTGTTGACGCTCCTTTGCCTGCAGCCATTTTTCAGGATGGATTCCTAATTGGATCATGAGCTTGTGAATGTCCAGATCCGTCTTCGGTCGGTCAAGCTTCTGCTCGGTGCTTCCTGAGCTTCTCTCCTTGTCCATACTCATTTTCTTAAACGACTCTCCTATCTACTATATTCCCTAATCCATCCCTTACTGCTCTTCAACGTTGTTATGTACGATTCACCGACAAACAACTTACTTACCAATATTATAGCGGACCCTTCCTTATGATGGTGTCGTCTGGTGGAAGCATTGTCCTCCGACAAAGCTTCTATTTTTGTCGAATATTGAGGTTCGCCGCCCCTTCGTCATGTACTAGTGTGCAGTGCAGCCTTACCGTTTTCTTATATATGAAAAAAAGCCGCATTGTATTCTGATTAAAGAACACAATGCAGCTTTTTTATACGTAAAAAGTCTTATAGGCCTTTTAGCTGCCGGAGCGAGCCAACTCTTTCATATTCGCTTCGAACGCAGCAAGCAGCGCGGCTTCGCCCGCCAAGCCTTGGGCTTCCGCCTTCTCGATCTGCTGCAGCATCCGCTTGTAATCCTTCGGAATGACCCGGACAAAGCGCTGAACCGCCTCATCCCATTCCCCGAGAATCTGCTGGGCAGGCACGCTGTCCGTGTGGATGGAGTGCTGCTGAATCATACGGAACAGAATGTCCTTCTCCTTCGGCTCCTCCACCCGCTCAAGCAGCACCATCTCCAGGTTGCAGCGCTGGACGAAGGCTCCTTCCGGATCATAGACGTAAGCGACGCCGCCCGACATCCCGGCCGCGAAGTTGCGTCCCGTCTCGCCAAGCACGACCACCCGGCCGCCGGTCATATATTCGCAGCCGTGGTCGCCTACGCCCTCTACGACGATGCTAGCGCCGGAGTTACGAACCGCGAAGCGTTCGCCTGCAATTCCCCGGATATAAGCTTCGCCGCCGGTGGCTCCGTAAAATGCGGTATTTCCGGCTATGATGTTCTCCTCCGCTTTAAAGGTCGCTTTCGGAGAAGGCTTCACGATGAGCTTGCCTCCGGACAGGCCTTTGCCGATGTAGTCATTGGCATCGCCCTCTACCGTCAGCGTCATTCCCTTCGGCACGAATGCGCCGAAGCTTTGACCAGCCGATCCGGTAAAGCTGAATCGGATCGTGTCCTCCGGCAATCCGGCAGCTCCGTATTTGCGCGTGACCTCGCTGCCCAGAATGGTGCCTACGGCGCGATCCACGTTCGTGATCGGGAACGTGCCTTCCACCGGAGTGCCGCTTTCCAGCGCAGGCTGGGCGGCTTCCAGAAGGGAACGCATATCGAGCGTCTGCTCTAGCCCATGGTTCTGCCTTTGGGAGCGATATCGCGTGCTGCCTTCCGGAAGCTCCGGCGTATACAGCAACGCCGAGATGTCGACGCCCTTCTTCTTCCAATGATCATCGGCCTTCACGGCATCCAGGCAATCGGTGCGCCCAATCATTTCATCCACGGTGCGGAAGCCGAGCTCCGCCATAATTTCACGCATATCTTCAGCGACAAAGCGCATAAAGTTGGCGACATGCTCCGGGTCTCCCGTAAAGTTCTTGCGCAGCTCCGGATTTTGGGTCGCTACGCCGACCGGGCAGGTGTCCATCTGACATACCCGCATCATAATGCAGCCGATCGCCACGAGCGGCGCCGTCGAGAACCCGTATTCCTCAGCCCCGAGCAAAGCGGCCACAACGAGGTCGCGTCCGTTCAGCATCTTGCCGTCCGTCTCCAGCACGACACGGTCGCGCAGGTTGTTCATGATCAGCGTCTGGTGGGTTTCCGCCAGCCCCAGCTCCCACGGCATGCCGGCATGGCGAATGGAGCCCTGCGGCGAAGCGCCTGTGCCGCCGTCGTAACCGCTGATCAGAATGATATCCGCCCGGCCCTTCGCCACACCTGCAGCGATCGTGCCGACCCCGACCTCCGACACCAGCTTCACGTTGATGTCCGCACGCGGGTTCGCGTTCTTCAAATCATAGATGAGCTCCGCCAAATCCTCGATCGAATAAATATCATGATGCGGCGGCGGCGAAATGAGGCCAACCCCCGGCGTGGAGCCGCGAACCTCAGCCACCCAAGGATATACTTTACGCCCAGGCAGCTGTCCTCCCTCACCCGGCTTCGCGCCTTGAGCCATCTTGATCTGGATCTCGTCCGCGTTCACCAGGTAGTTGGACGTTACCCCGAAGCGGCCCGATGCCACCTGCTTGATCGCGCTGCGGCGGGAATCGCCGTTTGCATCCGGCACGAAGCGTGCAGGATCTTCACCGCCCTCGCCGGTATTGCTCTTGCCGCCGATGCGGTTCATCCCGATGGCCAGGCTTTCGTGGGCCTCCTTGCTGATGGAACCGAACGACATCGCGCCGGTCTTGAAGCGACGCATGATCGACGCAGCCGACTCTACCTCATCAAGCGGAACCGGTGCGCCCGCTGGCTTGAGCTTCAGAAGAGCCCGCAGCGTCAGATGCGCTTCGTTCTCGCCCTGCACCAGCTCGGCATACTTCTTGTAGGTGGCGTAATCGCCCGTACGTACCGCCTGCTGCAGCAAATGAATCGTTCTCGGATTGAACAGATGCTCTTCCCCGTCAGCCCGCCACTGGTATTCACCGGCCGAATCCAGCACTTTATCATTGCCGTCCTTATCGCTAAAGGCGCGTTCATGATGGGCCAGCGCCTCAAGCGCGACCTCCTCAAGCCCGATTCCGCCGATGCGGGAAGGCGTGCGGGTAAAGTATTTCTCGACAAAGTCTTCCTTCAGGCCGACCGCCTCGAAAATCTGTGCGCCGCGGTAGGACTGGATGGTCGAGATCCCCATTTTGGACAGAACCTTCACGACGCCCTTGCTTGCCGCTTTAATATAGTTCTTCACGGCCTTCTCATGGGAAATGCCGCGAAGCATGCCCTCCCGGATCATATCGTCCAGCGTTTGGAACGCGAGGTACGGATTGACGGCGCTCACGCCGTAGCCGAGCAGGAGCGCGTAATGGTGCACTTCCCGCGGCTCGCCGGATTCCAGCATAATCGCAACCTTGGTCCGCGTCCCTTGACGGATCAGGTGATGATGCAGCGCCGAGACGGCAAGCAGCGAAGGAATGGCCGCATTGTCCTTGTCGACGCCGCGGTCGGACAGAATCAGAATATTATGGCCCTTCGAGATGACACGGTCCGCCGCTTCGCACATCGTATCGATCGCTCTCCGAAGCCCCTCGGCCCCTTCGGCCGCCGGGAAGAAGATCGGAATCGTCATCGATTTAAAGCCCGGACGGCGAACATGGCGCAGCTTCGCGAAGTCCTCATTGGACAGCACCGGCGAATCGAGAAGGATATGGCGGCAGCTCTCCGGCTCCGGCTTCAGCAGGTTCCGCTCCGGCCCGATCGTCGTGGCGGTCGAGGTAATCAGCTCCTCCCGGATGGCGTCAATCGGCGGATTCGTAACCTGGGCGAACATTTGCTTGAAGTAATTGAACAAGCGCTGCGGGCGCTCGGACAACACCGCCAGAGGCGCATCGTATCCCATGGAAGCGATGGCTTCGGCACCGGTAATCGCCATCGGCTCCAGAACTTTGCGCAGCTCCTCGTACGTGTAGCCGAAGGCTTGCTGAAGCTGGCGCACGTTCTCGTGCTTCGGCTCCGGAGCCTCCGGCGCATCCGGAAGATCATGAAGCTCGACCAGATGCTCCTCCAGCCAATCCCCGTACGGCAACTCGGCCGCGATCGCCGCCTTGACCTCCTCGTCGGAGATGATGCGGCCTTCCTTGGTGTCTACAAGCAGCATCCGTCCCGGACGCAGACGGTCCTTGTACAGGACGTTCTCCGGCGGAATATCCAATACCCCCGCTTCGGAGGAGAGGATGATCAGATCGTCCTTCGTTACATAATAACGGGACGGACGCAGACCGTTGCGGTCCAGCGTTGCGCCGATCTGGACGCCGTCCGTAAAGGCCATCGCCGCCGGGCCGTCCCATGGCTCCATCAGGGTGCTGTGGTATTTGTAGAATGCTTTTTTCGTCTCATCCATGCTCTCATGGTTGCTCCAAGGCTCAGGAACCATCATCATGGCTACATGCGGCAGGGAGCGTCCGCTGAGATACAGGAATTCAAACGTATTGTCGAACATGCCGGTATCGGACCCGTCGGGGTTGATAATCGGCTTGATTTTCTCCAGATCGCTGCCGAACAGCTCGTGCTCGAACAGAGATTGGCGGGCATGCATCCAGTTCACGTTGCCGCGCAGCGTGTTGATCTCGCCGTTATGGATCATGAAGCGGTATGGATGCGCACGCTCCCAGCTTGGGAAGGTGTTGGTGCTGAACCGGGAGTGAATCAGCGCGATGGCCGATTCGAGGCGTTCCTCCTGCAGGTCGAGGTAGAACTGGCCCACCTGCTCCGTCGTCAGCATGCCTTTGTAAACGATTTTGCGGCAGGACAGGCTGGACACATAGAAGCTGTCGCCCTCGGGCTTGCCGCTGTAACGGATCGCCAGCTCAGCGCGGCGGCGAATAATATAGAGCTTTCGTTCAAAAGCAAGATCATCCGAAATGTCCTCGCTCCGTCCGATGAACACCTGACGGACATACGGCTTTGCCGATTTCGCGGATTTGCCGAGCATCTCGTCGTTGGTCGGAACATCCCGGAAGCCGAGCAGCGCCTGGCCTTCCTCGGCAATAATCGCGGCCAGCCGGTCTTCATGCGCGGCACGAACTTCAGGGTCATGGGACTGGAACAGCATCCCAACACCGTAATGTCCGGCTTCCGGAAGCTCGAAGCCCAGCTTCGCCGCTTCCTCGGCGAAGAAGGCATGAGGGATTTGCAGCATGATGCCCGCGCCGTCGCCGGAGTTCGGCTCACTGCCCTGACCGCCGCGATGCTCCATGTTGGCAAGCATCGTAAGCGCATTGCTGACGATTGCATGGGACGGTTTGCCCTTGATATGGGCGATGAAGCCCATACCGCACGCATCTTTTTCAAACTGCGGATCATAAAGGCCCTGTTTCTGGGGAAAATCGGTATGTTTCATAGAATGCAACCTTTCTTGTTATAGAATAAAATGCGGCTGAATGAACTAAAAGCATACGACCCTGCATCGATCCCCATGCTGAAGCAAGAACACCGATTAGAAATGATGCAGTTTAGTGCAAAATGGACAAAGGTTATTCCTTACCTGATACGTTAGATTAATTAGTACAGATTATTGTATCACCGTCATACGATGGGGGCAATTCAAACTTTTTATGAAGATGATAAGAATTACTTTTAAGAAAATGCGTGATAGATAGATGTTCAAAATCATGTAGAATAGTGCAAAAAATAATGCAAATATAACATTCCGAATACCCTCCATACCCGTTTGCATGCCTCACTTTGCGTTCAGACCATAGACGCCCGGTGAAATCATAAGCACAGAAAAGAGGCTCCCCAGGTCCGATGACCTTGGAAAGCCCCTTGTGGATACTGCTTATCGCGCTTTTAGCTCATCGTTTGGATGGCCGCTTTACGTTTTTCGCTGAAGTATTTGCTTTACCCTTAGGGGGTTATCCCGTCAGCATATGGTTTGTGCCTTCAAGCTTGCCAACCCTTCGGCTTAAGCTAAGCCTGCGTGACTGCTTTCATCTTATGCCGATACTGCGTTCTCGGTATTTACCGATTTCTTAACACCGCGATTCGACAGGAAGTAGATGGCGGTCAATGCCAGGAATACGAGGCCGAATCCAGACAGCACGCCCGTATTGCTCCACATGCCGTCGAAATTGCCCGTCGATATGACGTCCTTGTACCCCTTCACGCTGTACGTCATCGGCAGCAGCGGGTTCAGCACCTTCATCCAGTCCGGAATAAGCTCCAGCGGGAAGGTACCTGCGCTCGTCGTCAATTGGAAAATCAGAATCACGATGACAACGAAGCGTCCCGGTTGATCCAGCCAAGTGACAAACGCCTGAACCAGGAACATGAAGGACAGGCTCGTCACGAAGGAGAACAGGTAGAATAGCGGTACGTTCTGTACATCAAGCTTCAGCCCATAGAGCATGACGATGACCGCCAGCAGCGCCTGAAGCATGCCCATGCCGGCAAATGAAAGCGTGCGGCTGACGAATCGATTCCAGCCGGATGCATCCGGCACGGAGGAGTTGCGAATCGGCAGGATGATCGTCGAGATCAAGGCCCCGACGAACAAGCCGAGCGACAGGAAGTAAGGCGCGAAGCCCGTGCCGTAGTTCGGCACTTCGTTCACCTTGTGCTCATCGATCTGCACCGGTCCGGCAAACATCGTGACGGTCTCGTCCGTCGTCTTGATATCGCCCGTCTTGTCGGCAGCCTCGTTCAGCTTGCCGGCCAGCTCTCCGCTGCCGTCCTTCAATTCGCTCATGCCGCTGACTAGCTGACCAGCGCCGGAGTCCAGCTGCTTCGAGCCGTCGGCCAGCGCGCCTACGCCGCTGCCAAGCTTGCCTGCTCCGCCTGCCAGCTGCTGCGTGCCTTGCGCCAGCGTTGCGGCGCCGCTTGCGAGCTCTTTGCCTCCGGCTGCCGCTTCGCCAAGCTTCATGCCAAACAGCTTCATGCCGTCAACCAGCTGCGTCTGGCCTGCATTCAGCTGCTTCGCGCCGGCCAGCAGCTCCTTACCGCCGGATGCCAGCTGTTTGCCGCCTGCAGCAAGCTCCGAAGCACCGCTGCTGAGCTTGCCCGCTCCCGCATTCAGCTGCTGCACCCCTTGATCCAGGGCTGCTGCGCCTTCGGCCAGCTTCTTCTGGCCTGCATTCAGCTGTGAAGTACCGGAAGCAACGGATTGGCTGGCAGCCAGCAGCTTCTGCATCTCCGGACTTTGCGCAAGCTCAGGGTTCCCTTCCGCAAGCTGCTTCAGGCCGTCTGCGACCGCGTTAGCCCCTTGCTCAAGGGAAGCCGCAGCTTCAAGCGATTGTTGAAGCCCTGCCTTCAAATTGCCGCTGCCCTCCGCAGCGCTGTTCGCACCGGCCGCCAGCTGCGCGGCACCGGCCTGGTTGGCCTGCAGGCCTTCGTTCAGCTTCGCGCTGCCCGTTGCCGCAGCTTCAATCCCGGCCTGCAGCTTCGCGCCGCCCTTGCTTGCCTGCTCGGCCCCGGCTGTAAGCTGGCCGTGAGCGCTCTTCAGCTGCTCCAAGCCCGAGGACAGGGTTCCTGCCCCCGTGCTAAGCTTGCCGGCGCCGCTGTTCAGTTCCTGGACGCCTTTAGTCAGAGGGGCCAAGCCGTTTTGGAGCTCCTGGGTTCCGCTAACGAGCTTCGCCAGGTTCTCCTTCAGCTTCACGGCTCCGTCATCAAGCTTGATCGCGCCTTCCGACAGCTTGGATGCGCCGTCTCCGGCTTCACCCAAACCATCCGACACTTTGCCGATCTGGTCAAACAGCGTTTCCGTATAGGCCTCCGTCACTTTCTGGGATACCTTGGACTGGATTTCCTTCACTGCCGTACCGCCGATCTGGGCGGCGAGGAAGTTGTAGCCCTCATTCGGCTCGAATACGATCTGGGCCGGCTGAGGGTGTTCATCCATTAACGTCGTCGCCTGCTGCGAGAAGTTCTCAGGAATGGTGATCGTCATGTAATACTTATTGTCTTTCATTCCTTGTTCGGCTTCGCTCTTGTTCACGAACTGCCAGTTAAAATCTTTACCCTTCTTGAGCTCGGCTACCAGGTCCTTACCTGCCTGAAGCTCCTTGCCTTCAAATACGGCTCCCTGGTCGTTGTTCACGACGGCGACAGGAAGATCATCCATCTTCCCGTATGGATCCCAGAAGGCCCCAAGAAACATACCGCTGTACATCACCGGTATGAACAGCACGGCGATGATCGGAATCAGAATTTTCGGATTACGAAGCGCCGCGCCGATGTCTTTTGCAAATACAGATAATGACTTCATCGGAGTCTCTCCCCTTTTTCTCTAAATAACGGTGTTGCATGCCGACATGCTCCACATTCGTGGAGGTATTACATGGCAAGCCAGTACATAATGACCAATATGCTCATTTGGTCAGTCGAGACGAAAAAAAATGACCGATCCAAGAAGACCTCCTCATTCACCCGCTGATCTTATGATCTTATCCGTGAACGGAAGGTCTCCTAAATGCGGCAGACCAAGAAAGGAGTCCCTTTCTATTTCTTACTTCGAGGTCTTTAACCCGTCAGCCAGAAACACCATCATATATTCCTTGATCTGCTCTTTGCTCAGGGGGGCATGCAGCTGGTTGAGATCGGTTGTAAGGGCAATGTACAGCTTCAGCATGACGAAGGATACCACCTGGGCATCCAGCGGTTTGATCTCGCCGCTTGCCATGGCGCGTTCCACAATCCCCTTCAAATAGCCGACAATCCCGTTCTCTACCTTGGTCAATCCTTCATGCGCCTTAGGGGTCCCGATGTCTCTTACCTCTTGCGAGAGCTTAATGAAGAGCTCATGCTCGCTCCGGAACTCCAGAAGGACATCCAGCACACGATACAGATTGTCGAAGAATTCCCTGTCCTCCCGGATTTCCCGCTCGGCCATCCGCTTCATCTCCATGATCGCCGAGTGCAAAATCTCGTCAAACAGCTCATCCTTATTCGTAAAAAACGTATAAATCGTGCCCTTCCCCACATTCGCGATCTTCGCCACCTGTTCCATCGTCGTCGCCTTGTAGCCGAACAAGGCAAACGATTTGGAGGCCGCATCAAGCACTTGCTTCCGACGGTCCACAGCTGACATGCCAACCCCTCCTCCTGTAATAAGCGCACTTCGTCCGATTTCTCAAAACTGACCGAAATACACTTTTGGTCATTTGGTCAAAATTTACTTTACCAGATTGTCATCCGGTTTGCAATAGGTTTATTTCATATTTAGATCATAGAGCCCTCGGGAGCTCTATTCAACCATCTCTATATTATAGAAGAAAAAGGTCTGGGCAAGGACGCATCCCCGTGGTGGATGGACAAAATAATTGAAATGCTTTCCCCCATCGGCGCGTATATATAGGACGCATGCTCTTTTTTTCCACGCGCTCTTCAAAAAATGATTCCTGTTCTGTAAGATAGAGGGAGAAAGAAGTAGGTGAAATCATGCGATATCCAAGAGTGCTCCTTTTTTCCGAAGGATTCGGTACGGGGCATACGCAAGCAGCTTATGCGCTGGCTGAAGGCATCCGGCGGATGAATCCCGGGATCCACTGCCGCGTCATCGAGCTGGGTAATTTTCTGAACCCGACGGTGGGCCCGTTGATTCTGTCCGCTTACCGCAAAACCGTCAGCACCCGTCCGCGCCTTGTCGGGATGCTGTACCGTTCGCAATATAAGAAATCGTTAAACCGTTTGACGAGGCTGGCGCTGCATCGCATTTTCTACGCACAGGCCGAGCGCGTGATCGAGCAGCTGAAGCCGAATTTGATCATCTGCACCCATCCGTTTCCGAACGCGGTCGTCTCCCGTTTGAAGCGCCAAGGGCTCTCTGTTCCGCTTTATACGCTGATTACCGATTATGATGCCCACGGCACCTGGGTCAATTCGGAGGTGGATGAATATCTGGTATCTACCCCTCATGTGAAAAAGATGCTGATGCACCGGGGAGTTCCTTCGGAGTTCATCCGCGTGACCGGCATACCCGTGCATCCGAAATTCTGGGAGAGCGGCGACAGGAAGGCGCTGGAGGCGGAGCTGGGCATCAACAGCATGCCTACCGTGCTGATCATGGGAGGGGGCTGGGGACTCGTATTCAATAAGGAGCTTCTGAGCAAGCTGGCTGCGAGAGCGGACGATATCCAACTCGTCTTCTGTATGGGCCAGAACGAGAAGCTGGTAGCAAGCATGCGCGAGGACCCGATCTTTCAGCACCCCAACATCCACGTTTGGGGCTACCGTGACGATATACATAAGCTGATGGACGTATCCGACCTCCTGATTACGAAGCCGGGCGGCATGACCTGTACGGAAGGCGTGGCAAAAGGCATCCCCATGCTGTTCTATGAGCCGATTCCGGGACAGGAGGAGGAGAACTCCAATTTCTTTGTCAGCAAGGGATATGCCGAAATATTGGATTCCGCATCCGTGATCGACAAATGGCTGGATCTGCTGTCCAATCACTATGAGCAGGTGCAGGAACATCGCACCTCCACCGCCCAGTCGCGTTCCTCGCATCTGGCGCCGAAGCATTGCGCCGCGGAGGTCATGGAGCTGTTGACGGATGAGCAGCTGCCAGCGATAGGCGACGAGGCTCCACGAGTCTCGGATCAGCCTTAGGGTTGATCGTTATTCTCACGATGTTCAACTGCTTTATTCTAATAGATTCATTCCCGATCGACCGCATAATAAAAAAGCTTCCCTGTCGCTATTCAGACGGGGAAGCTTTTGTTATAGATAGCTAAGATATTGAATCTTTGCTGCTATGAATCTATTCTTCAATGAATCTAAATCTCCAGGCTTTCTCCCGCCTTCAGCGGATGCCCGGATACGCCGGTTTTGGCCAGCTCCTCGCAGAATGCCTGCGCATCCTGGCGAATGCCCGGGAACGTATCGTAATGCACCGGAATGACGTGCTTGGTCCGAATCCACTGCGCCGCGAGGAGAGCATCCTCCGGTCCCATCGTCAGCAAATCGCCGATCGGAAGCGCGGCTGCATCGATGTTATTCATCTCGCCGATCAGCTTCATATCGCCGAATAGGCTCGTATCGCCCGCATGATAGAACTGTTTGCCTCCCATCGTAAGGATGACGCCGCCTGGCTGACCTGCATAAATCCAGGTGTCTCCCACCGAGATGGATGAGGAGTGAAACGCAGGGGTGTACTTCACCTTGAAGCCGTCAAACTGCGCACTTCCCCCGATGTTCATACCATGGGATTTGACCCCCTGGTTCCCGCAATATACGGCAAGCTCATAGACCGCAATGATGGGACAATCGTTGTTCTTGGCAATTTCAATGCAGTCGCCAAAGTGGTCGGAATGCCCATGGGTGAGCACCACCGCATCCACCTTTACATCGCTGGGCGAGATGCCGGAGCCGGGATTTCCGGATAGGAACGGGTCAATGATGACGCTCTTTCCGCCCGCTTCCACTAGAATGCTAGAATGGCCGTAGTACGTTATTTTCATCGTTAAACACACCTCCTACAACCTAGTTTACCCGTTCGGGGACTACTTGTAAAAAGAGTGGTTTCCTATTTTTTTCACAAACGTTCGGGAATGATGCACGGTCAAATCCTGAGCAAGCTTTAAAGACAGAAAAAAATACGTGTCATCCTGAACCGCCTTATGGCCATGAAGCGCCGCATTGACGGATTTGATCGTCTCTTCGTTCGGGTTGACACGCTTAAGACGCCCGTTCGCAACAGGACTGAATTGATGCTTTTGATAGATGACTTCAGTAATGGTATCGGGAAAATTGGCTGACCGCAGCCGGTTTAAGACAACATTGGCAACTGCCACTTTGCCTTCGTACGGTTCGCCTTCCGCTTCCGCCATGACAATCTTCTGGAGCAGAAGCAGTTCTTCAGCTGACAAATCGTAGGTCCAGGTTGCTTGGTCTTTCTGATCCTGGGTCAACGTCTTTGTTCTCGTGAAGAATAAAGTTGTGGGGGGTTTTAGGCTTTCGGCCTGTGACTTGGCGACATGCGTCCCCTTCTTGTTCCCCGTTGTATCCTCGGCAGTCTTGGCCTTCGGCGCTTTAGCCGTCTTCGCTTTAGACTGTGAATTCGGGTTCCCGGTGGCGGTGGTGCCACGCTCTATATTAGGAAAGGAGAGCATATCTTCGCCCTTCATATTCCATGGTTGGTAAACAATTGAAGATAAAATGTTGACAGGTTCCCCATTACTTATGATCTTAGCTTTATTCCCAGCAGGATTGGGGACGCCTTCCGCAGCCAACGCTGTCATCGCAAACCCTGGCTTCGCTTCCAGCTGCTCCCCTTCTGTTGTTTGCATACCAAGCAAGCTTATAAGAGACAAACTCACCAAGAGCGCACCAAGAAGCAGCGCAACCCAGCGATTTTGCCGTAGCAGTTTAATAACCATATTTTTCCTCCTATAATGTCGGCACATTCCTACACTATGTAACCACATTTTTGGGCATTGAAAACATGGTAATTTTATGAACATTTTATTTTTAATTTCAGAAATTTGTTGAAAGCCGCGCCACTCCAACGATTTCGTACATCGGGGCCGCATGTAAATTTGTTCGGAAAAGAACCAGTTCATGAACGTCCCACTGGATGTTTACAGGAAGGCTTCCAATAATGTCCATTGAAAATTTTTCATCCCCTTGAAATTTGCGGGCAATTGTAATGTGCGGGCGATAAGGGCGATCCTCCGGTACGAAACCGTACGATTCCATCCTCGATACGACGGAGCGTTGAAGCTTCGCCAGGGCGTTCAGATCGCCTCGGATTCCAGCCCATAAAATTCGCGGCGATGCGCTTGCGCCAAAAACCCCAGCATCGTGTACCCCTAAGGAAAACGGCTTATGCTCTGCAGCTGCCGCCGCAAGCCCGGCCGTCAGCTCGGGAATACGCTCCCTCGGCGTATCGCCCAGAAATTGAACGGTGATATGATAATCCTGCGGATGCACCCATTTGCGGAACGACGCTTGCGGCTTCAGCTTGTCCGCCCATGCAGCCAGACTTGCAGAGGCATCCGGCGACAAATGGACGGCAACAAACAGACGATCCATCGCATTCGAATCCGTGTGTGTCAAACCTGTTCACTTCCTTTCGATTGTCAGCGGCTATGCGGAAAACCGCAATATCTGATAAGATGAACGAAATAGATGTAATTTATGCCCAGGCTCTCATTACATTCCAAGGAGGTAGTACCATGCCTAAAATCATTGCCTTACATGACATTACACCCCAGCAGCGGCAAAAAATCAAGGAAATCGCCCCCAGTTACGAGCTGACCGTCACCAAAGCGAAGAATCTTGCTCCGGGAATGATCCGTAACGCCGACATTCTGGTCGGCTGGTCGCGTACGATCGAGGAGGAAGCACTAGCCCAAGACAGCAAGCTGAAATGGATTCAGGCATGGTCGGCAGGCGTGGATAAATTGCCCCTGAAAAAATTCGAAGAAAGAGCAATCCTGCTGTCGAACGCCAGCGGAGTACATAGCGTTCCGATTACGGAGCATATCTTTGCGATGATTCTCGCCTTCAACCGCAATCTCCACCTCGCCGTCCGCCAGCAAACGAACAAGCGCTGGGATACGTCCGGAACCTTCACCGAGCTCGCGGGAAAAACGATCGTGATCGTCGGCGTCGGCCAGATCGGCAGCCATACCGCACGCATTGCGCAGGCTTTCGGCATGCGGACGATCGGCGTTCGGAATTCCGGCAAGCCGGATCCGCATGTGGACGTGATGTATACGGTGGATCAAATCGATGAGGCATTGTCCCAAGGCGACTACGTCGTCAATATTTTACCGCTGACGGCCCAAACCAAGGATATTTTTAATCACGAGCGTTTCTCCGCAATGAAGACCTCCGCGTTCTTCGTTAATGTGGGACGGGGCGCAACGGTGATTACTAGCGATATGATCCAGGCCCTCCAATCCGGCGCGCTTGCCGGAGCCGGCCTCGATGTGTTCGAGGAGGAGCCGCTTCCGCCCGAGCATCCGCTGTGGACGATGGACAACGTCATTATTACGCCGCATATGGCGGGCGACACCGACCGGTACGGGGAACGCGCTGTGGAGATTTTTCTGGACAATCTGAAATCGTACGTCAAGGACGGGACTCTGATCCGCAATGTCATTGATTACAGCAGATCCTATTAGTCTTTCCTGGTGAAACTTCCGGAAAGGCAGCTCTCTTTAGAACAAGGCGAAAGGACGCTCAGGGCGGGATTTCCGCCGGGCAGCGTCCTTTTATTTTTGGATATCATGTTTTAAAAAAAGGAGTTAGATCACCCATGCAGCCCTTTACGCAGCGTGTAATTGAAATCATCAAGAGCATTCCCGAAGGCCATGTCATGACCTACGGGCAAGTGGCACAATTGGCTGGCAGTCCGAGAGGCGCGCGGCAGGTCGTCCGCATCCTTCACTCCCTCAGCCGCATCCATAAGCTGCCGTGGCACCGGGTCGTCAATGCCAAGGGAGAAATTGCAATCCAGAATGACGAGTCCAGGATGATGCAGGAACTGTACCTTCAAGGAGAAGGGGTCAGCGTGAACCATCGCGGCATGATCGATTTGGATAAATACCGCTACGTTCCCGAGGAATAGCGGTGTCGCCGCTCCCCTTCCAAGCAGCCTTAGTCCCGCAGCGTAAGCTTATCCAGCTCTGCCGGTCGATGACGCGGCTACAGCTAATGCTTAGGACAAGGACCCTTGCCCTTTAGCACAACGCCTGTAAGGGTCCTTCACTTCGGTGACTGGCTACTCACACAGCCAAAGCTTCGGACGAAGGTTGCCTTGTCTAAACTGAAAGACTCTCCTGGGCTCTCCTGGTCGATGTTTACTACTCACACAGCCAGATGCTTCGGACGAAGGTTGCTTTGCCTAAGCGTAAAGCCCCTCCGGGGCTCTCCTAGTCGATGCTTGCCTACTCACATAGCCAGATGCTTCGGACGAAGGTTCCTTTGCGGGTCGTGCAGCTGCCGAGCACCTGCCATCCAGCCTCCTCCAGCTGCTCTGCCAGCGGCTCGGTGCTCACGATTACCGCCCGGTCTGCCAGGCGGCGCAGGCTGTTCAGCATACGACGTTGTTCCTCTTCCGGAAATACCGAGCACACATTGTAGGGAAGATCCAAAACCGCGGTCTCGTAATGCCCTTGCAGCGTGTTCATGTCCCGTATGGCTATGATGCTGTCATCGTACCCGTAATGAGCCAGATTGACTCTGGCTCCCCGCACCGCAAGCGGATTGATGTCACAGCCCTCGCAGCGGATGCCCATCGACAGCGCCTCGATCAGCACATTGCCCATCCCGCAGCATGGGTCAAGCAGCTTGGCACGTGGATCCGGCGCAGCTATATTGACAAGAGCGCGCGCGAGCCGTGAAGTGAGGCCGGTCGAGTAATTTTGCGGCTTCTGCTTATGCTGGTGCCAGACACGCGGCGGAAAATGGAGCAGCCCAAGCTTCCAGCTTCCTTGAACAGTCAACAGGCCGAACCGATGCTCGGGCGTCTTCATGTCAGCCCGGCCCTTCATGCTTCCACCTACAATCCGCTCCATAGCCCTGAGTTCTTCGTAGGAATGATGATTCCCTGCCTGCAGAGCGATTACCTTAAAAGTTCCACCGTTAAGAGGGATGTCCGCTGCTCGTTCCGCAAGCCGCTCGATGGAGCTGTCTGTCGCTATAACCTCGACGCAAGCCGTCAGGAACGGGCTTCGGTCCGGGTCAATCCAGGTATCGCTTTCCAACCAGTCAGCGCCATCCGGCTCGTGTCCGAACAACGCCCGCAGCTCCATTCTGCACAGCTCCTGCTCCGTCTCATGGGAAGCGAAGATGTAGATATAGGTCGGCTTATCCACCGCCGGGAATATCCCCGATTCATTCATTCGATTGCTCGTTTTTCGTATCACAATATCATCTCTTCTATTATATATGTTTAACCGCTTGTTTCTTGAAAATCAGCCCCCATGGTAATGCTTAGCGGCATTCAAGAATCCGTAATGCCTACATCCCCATCAAGAGCCGGTACGACTTCAGCCGCGCGGCATAATCGGCCACCGGGGTGACGATGAGAAATTCCTCGCACGCATACTTCTCGGCCATTTCCTTCAGCACCGATTTTACGCTTTCAGCGGTACCCGTTAGAATCCGAGGGAAGGATCCTCCGGCACCCGAATGGTCTTCCATGGCCCGGTGGGATACCGGATCAACCCGGCCATCAACTGCTGTCCTCGATTTCGGGCCAGCATCATCTGCTGCCCCGCTGTCGCTACTGTGCGCTGTTGCGTTCCCAGTTACCGCTATTTCGAGCATTCCGAATTCGTTCTGCCCGTCACGCCCGTCTTGACCAAGCCGAGCAACGCTCTCTCGCTCCAGCTGCCCGCTGCGCTGCTGCCCGAGACGCGCGGCAGTCATAGCCATTTCACGGGCCAGCTCCTCTGTTTCCGCGCAAATGACGCTCACGGCCACGATCGTTTGCAGCTTCTTCAGGTGAGCCGAAGGCCTGAATGCTTCCCGATAGGATCGAAGCACCTCGGCACCGTCCGTATCGCTCATGAACTGCCCGAAGACGTAGCCCGTCCCGAACTCGGCCGCATAGCCGGCACTCTTCGTATTGGTCCCCAGCATCCAAAGCGCAGGGGCAATCCCCGGCACCGGCTTGGCTGCAACCGGCACGTCCTCGTACCGGTAACGGTCCTCCAGCAGCTCGGTCAGCGCCCGGATCCGGTTCGGCAGATCGGCGACATGGCCGAGGAAGTTGCCGCTTAGCGCCATGCTCGTATGGGCCGAGCCGCCGGGAGCCCGGCCGACGCCAAGATCAATGCGGCCGGGATATAATGCTGCCAGCATGCGGAAGTTTTCCGCAACTTTGAGCGGGCTGTAATGCGGCAGCAGAACGGCGCCGGAGCCAAGCCGGATGCGCTCGGTCCGCGCCCCGATATGGGACAGCAAGATTTCGGGAGAAGCACAGGACAAATGCTCCAGATCGTGGTGCTCCGCCGCCCAATACCGGTTATACCCCCACGCTTCAGCGTGGCGGGCCAATTCCACAGCCTGCTGCAAAGCCTCTTCAAACGTGCTTTCTCCAAGGCGCGGAACGAGATCGAGCACGCTAAGCTTTAATGATTGATTCAATAAGTCCACCTCCAAGGGCTTAGCACGTCGCTTTCCCTTCATTAATCCGGGTTGCCACACGATCCGATTTTAATCCAGGTCGTAGATGGATCCCACCTTCAGCCCGTACAGCTCATTGTATATTTTTTCCGCAAAGGCATCGGTCATGCCCGCAATATAATCGATGACCATATGCTCCCACGTCCAGATAGGATTCTCCCGCTTCTGGTCGGCCTCATAGCGCTGGAGCCAGTCGGACGGAATAATGGCTTGCGAAGCTACAGGATCCAGAAAGGCGTCCCACAGCCGCTTGATGATCCACTCGCTGCGCTTTTGCAGCCGCTGCACCCGAAGATCGCGAATCATCGTCACCCAGGCAAAGCTCTTCAGCACACTAACCGTCCGCAGCATGTCCTCGTCCTCGGCCCCGTCCTTGACGAAGGTGACCTTCTTCCAGTTCCCGTTCGGGATGACACCGAGACTGCCGACGAAGAGGCTGACCCAATAAGCCTTCACCTCGCGCCGGGTGCGGGAGTAATCATTCTCGCAGGTCGGCATTTTCTCGTTCCAGACGCGCAGGAACTCGTCCAGCACCGACTCCACCTTCGGATGGATTCGCTCCTTGGTCCAGCCCTTCCACACCTCGTCTTCCAAGGTCATGATTTTCTGCACGATCAGCTTGTTCAAATGGCTATCCCGAAGAAAATGCTCATGCACCTCTATCTTGCCGGCCTTAATCCCATCCTCCAGATCATGGGCGGAATAGGCGATGTCATCGCATAAATCCATCAGCTGCGCCTCCAGCGTACGCTGGGTGCCGGGAATGCCCCACTCCTTCCGGATGTGCGAGATATACTCCCATTCGTGCCGATACATCCCCTTCGGATTCTCCAAGCCGGAGAAAGGATACTTGTTAATCCCCAGCAGCACCGCGTCGGACAGGTTGAGCCCGTTTACGTTTTCCCTTTTTTCCAGGAACATGATCAGCCGGAAATTATGCGCATTGCCTTCAAAATGCTCATATTTCCGCCGCATCGCCTGCTGCACCTGTGCCGCCTGCTCCGGCGACGGGATTCCCGGCTGGCGCGTCAGCGCCACCTCGGTCTTCCGATCAATCAGCTTTTCCAATATGCCCTGGAGCACTTCCTCTCCTTTATGCCCGAAGGGCGGGTGTCCAAAATCATGGGCGATCGCCGCGCATTCCACCACCTCGGGGTCAATCATCAGCCCTGCATTCTCTGCCGCTTCCGGCAGCACTTCAGGGTAGCTGCGGGCAAGGCTCCTTGCGGCCTCCCTGGCAATCTGCGCCACTTCCAACGAATGCGTCAGCCGTGTCCGGTAGTAATCGCCGGTCCCTGCACCGAACACTTGCGATTTCCCTTGAAGCCGTCGGAACGTCGGCGAATGGATCAAACGGGAGTAGTCCCGTTCATACACCGCGCGGGAGGCATCGGACTTCGTCTGCTCCGGATATTGGCGATGCTCTCTAAGCTCCTTCAGCGTCATGTTTCCTCACTCCTGTTTATCTATTTGTAGTCGTTCTAACGCGATATGTACTTCCGATTATATGCCATCAGGCATCGGAAAGAAAAATACTATCTCCTGGGAGCGACCAAATTTACAAAAATAACTAAATATCCCGTTCAGGAAGGTTAGATAAACTTACATAAAGGAGGGTTATTTGTCTTTTTGAACTTGAAGGAGCGAAACGGACTCTTTTAATGAGTAAGGAATGGAGTATGGAGTATGGAGCCAATGGAACCGAACCCAAGGAAATGTTCAATATATTGAAAGGATTACGGTCATTAGGGGGAAGGTTGTAGGATAACGGATGGGTAGAGAGGAACGTATGTATATTGGCAGGCAGGGTATCGAATTTATTAGGGAAGATTTCGCTTGTGTCTCGAGTGCTTCCTTGCAATTGAATGCTACGACGTCTAAAACCAACTCTCCTCAAAAGATTTAATAGCCGCCTCCCCCATCGTCATGACAGGAGGGGCAGCTATCCACAATGGCATTACAGCATCCTCATATCGCTTCTTAAGCCGCTCAAGCTCGATCCTCATCAGGGATGGGATCACTTCTTCGGATCGCTAAATATCCCCATGCGGTGCAGGATGGTAAGCATCCGGTAAAAATCGTAGCTGCCGTCAGGATCGTTCAGCGCTTCCGCCTTCTTGGCCGCTTTCACCGCATCCTCTGCCCACGCCGGAACCTGATCAGGCTGCTGGGTTTCCAGCTTCTTCAGCCTCGCGTGCAACTGCTTGATTGTGTTCCCCTGCTCGCTCAGCGTGTTCAAAGCCGAAGCGTATTGGTTAGCCAGCTGCCGCAGTTCTCCTTGGGTTTTCTGCAGCTCGGCCGTTAACTGTTCGATTTTCATGCGTTCCTCCTCCTCGGGACTAGGCAGATCATAACGGTGGAGCGAATATTGCTCCATGATCGAGATCAGCTTCTGCGGATACTTGGGATCTGTCGCATAGCCGCCTTTCCAGATCTCCGTGGCCGCCGTCTTGTAGTCCGCCCATAAAACCCCGTGATAGCGCTTCGGCTTGTCTCTCGTTCCGTTCAAAATCAGTCTCGTATGGTCGTCCACCGATTCGTGCCAGCCGTTGTACTTGCGGAATTGGGCCTGGACGGTATATGGCGTGTTCCCCCGGTACTCCGTTGTCGGCATTGTCACGCTGCCAGCCGGACCCGTTCCTTTGATGCCGAACAGATTATTGGCCTTTTGCGTCAACCCGCTCGTCCCCCAGTTTGACTCCAAAATCGCTTGCGCCAGCGTCAACGAAGCGGGAACGCCGTATTTTCTCATGTCCTCGGTCGCAATTGGAGCCAGCTTGGCGATAAACTCATGAGGCTTCATCCTTCTTGTCTCCTTTCACGGCGGTTTTCTTCTCACCCTCCTCCGATTTGATCTGGAAGACCTGTACCACATTACGCAGCGATTGCGGAATCGGTACGCCCATCCGCCCAACATTCTCAAGAATGGACAGCAGCTCATTGGCCAGGTAGAAGAAGATGACCGTGTTTTGAAAATAGTTCATCTCGCCGAGCACCCGGTCAACCAGGTGCATTAACGCGATGATGAGAAATATCGTGATTTTCCGGGCGATGCCGGCGTAGCCCTTTCGGCTCCGCAGCTCGCCATTCATCCAGGCCGCCCCCCAGCCGGTCAGCCAGTCGATCACCACGAACCACAGCAGCAAATGCAGCGGCAGCGACCAGCCGCCCCAGACATATCCGGTTACGGCACCCGTCCCAGCCACCAGCATCTTAAACAGTTGACCGATGTGCTCATACATAATCGTTCCTCCTTTTTATGTTGAAGGGATGAAAAAGCCCTCGGCGGGCCGAGGGCTTGAAGCTTGTGTTGGCGTGATCTGCACTGCGCTTGCGGATCCTGCTTCACCTTTGTTGGCGTATCAGCGTTGCGCATGCGGATCTGCCTCATCTTTGTTGGCGTATCTGCACTGTGTTTGCGGATTCTGCCTCATCTTTGTTGGTGTATCAGCACTGCGCATGCGGATCCTGCTTCCGATCGCTGTTGTCCCCGGATTTTTTTGAAGACTTTTACGCAAGGTTAAAATCCGGGGACAAAGGCGAACGCTTCGCTTCTTCAGCAGCATTCCGCCTACTCCGTTGAAGGTTTGGATTCTGATTGCTCTTGGGAGTTCAGAAAGCCTCGCCTGTAATTGCTTCGTATTCCTCTGGCGTAATGACGCCAAACGCTACGTACTGTCGAAGCTGGGGCTTTTGCGCCCACCTTTTTTCGTAGTAATATTTCAAGCGTTCAAAATCGTTCTCAAACATACGTTTCCCCTCCTTCGGATGGACTGCCTTCAAGTGACAGCAGTCGTAGCTCCAGCCCTACGACTTGCGCGCCGAGTGTTTCGTTTTGTCTGCGAATCTCCAGCATCTCCAACTCTCGGGCTACCAGCTCTGTGCCAAGCCGGTCAATCTCGCTAGGGGCAAGCGGCTGGGGTGCAGTGATTCGCTCGATTTCCTCGGGTGTTAGCCCCTCGATCCATAGAGCGGGCATCGGTGGAATGTTCAAGACCGGCCGGTCCCCCCGCTCCTCCTCTGGAGTGGAGTTCCATGCGCTCATCGCCTCTTGATAAGCGGCTTCAGCGGCTTGAATCGAGTCCTGGTATTGCCGCCACGCCGTGAGATCGAAGCGCGGGTTGAATAGGCCAGGTGGAACTGGGATGCCGACGATGTAGCCTGCCGGTTCCCGTTCGACGGGTTCATTTCCGGTGATAGGATTAGAGGCAATGGAAAATGTATCTGGCTGCTCCGATCCAGGGGTAATGGATAGAACCGGGGAATAAAAAGGGACGACACCGCTAAAGGTATCGTCCACGAGTTCGTCCTCTAAATAGAGGCCGTCAATATTTACTTTCGGTACGGCTTTCATGGGATACCTCCTTTATTGTTCTGCTAGGAATGAGATACCGTCTAAGCTAATCCACCCTGTTGATGTATCCCATGCCCCGGCATAGTGAAAGTAGACGAAGCCATCAGTGAGTATATCTACGCGACGAGCTGTATCTGGATTTCCATGTATATTAAATATCAACGGAGCTTTTGGCCGGAATCCCCTTGCCAGTTTGAAAATATTAGATGTCACGGGACCGCTTTTGACAAGTCCAGTCAGATGAACGACTCCCGATGTGTCTTTATAGTATTGGACTAGCTGGTATCCGCCCGCGTAATTGACCCACCCGTTTAGGAGTGTAGGCATGATTTTGACCACCGGCGCGTCCTTTTCAGCCTTCTGCTGCATCATCACAGATACAACGGACGCATTTTGGTGCACGGCATCAGTTAGCTCCTGATAAATGATCTTTTCGTTGGCTGCGTATGATCCGGTAACTGGAACCATTGGCGACTTATTTAACATTAGGTATGTGACGGAGTAGACTGCGGATATATCAAAATGGCCAACTCCTAATCTTGCCTGAACAAGACCATGTATGCTCTCGTATCCTTGATCGACAGGACGAAACATCCACGCATTATCCGGTAGGTTGTTTTTATAAACGTACAGCATTTTACTTGGTTTTTTTGATAATGGAAAGCTGGGGGAAGTTCTACCATTTATCCAAAATGTACCGTCACCAGCATTAACAGGGGTAGTACTCTCCCGCAGCACAATTCCCGTTCCAACCTCGATCTGATTATCACCTACATTAAACGTCAGCATGCCTTCGGATACAATCGGCTCGACCGTTGGCGTTGCGAGTTGGTATACGAGTTGGTATGGCGTCCAGTTTGGTGCTGGAGATGATGGAAATGTGTTAGTCCCCCCAGCGTAACCGTCACCCTGTCCGGGAAGTCTATAACACCATGCCTTTGTACCCGATGTATAAGGATTAGAACCACTTAAACCGTCATACATTTTCCACCCCATAAAATACGCCTTAATCTCGTCAGGCGTCGGCGTGTAGTTGTCGCCCCACCCGCTATCGGTGTTTGCTATTTTTAGATAAATTATACGTTTACCGAATTGAGGATATAGTCCTACCTCGTCTACCGCAGTATTTGGGTGTCCTTCTTTTACAGACAGAACTTTCCCATTAAACTTTGTGGCAGCTCCAATTCCCGTTAAATAGTTAAGATCATCAGATTCAAAGAACACACTTTGATATCCTGCTGCTTTTTGACTGCCCCTTTGCCAAGGAAAAGATCCATCTAAAACAATCTTTTTCCACTTCGCCAGCTTAAAATATTGCCCCTCTCGCTCAAACAGTACGTCCTGGTCGCTCCCGTCCGAAGGGTTCGCATACAACTCCGTCTGAAAAGCTAGCATTGAGTCTTCGCATGGTTTGAATGGTAAGGCTTTAGTACCGATATTCAGCATTGGGTTATTAATTGTAGCTATTCCTGTTCCTGAGGATATCACCGAAAAGAATATACTTATAATTTCGTTGTTCCCCGTATTAAAAACTACTGCTTTCTCGGTAGTGTACGGAACAATCTCGTTCAATTGAGTAGTATCATATACTGCTATTTTACCATTATGTTCGGCACTCAAAGTGTACTCTGTATTTTTTAGAACGGTTAGCTTAACCCAAGCATTAAGAGTTGCCCCTGCGTTTGAGTCGATTATTAATGAATATGGACTTTGAATTTTCCCACCACTTACAGAAATGTAACCCCATTCATAAAACGGCGGTAACAAATTCTCCCCGTACCGGATTGCATAAGGATTACAAACGGGCTGTACGCCGTCCACATAGGGGTATTTGGCGGCCATATCCTCGTTTGTTAAGCTTCCAAATGAATCAAATTCCTCTTTAGACACTTCAAAAATCCGTAAACTATCAAAATTGGAGGATTCTCCATTTTGTTCATATAGAGGAGTTCTTGAGTCTTTCAAAAGATATAAACGCGGAACAACATCACAATCAACTTTAGGACGGAAGGTAGTTCTAACTAAGGAATAAGCCCCCCCAATCTGACTCACAATATTTGATTCGGACATAAAAAAGTCAGAGGAGGTTTGCGGTAGATTACTGTATATCTTAATCTGAGCAGCTCCTTTATTAACCTTTACCATTCCTAGAAATATATAATAACGGCCCTGCTTTGCTTTATATCCAGCCATCATATCAGCGTAATGCTCAACCGTTCCCGTTCCAATTGCAGTTACATTAATCGAGTTAGAGCCAGAATTCCATGATGTATTGTCAAGTGCTGAAACAGTATTTGAGTTTAATACTGTTGAGATAATCGTTTCAAAATTCCCATCCCGCCCCAACAAATTCACCAACGTCCGCCCTTTAATCCCGCTCAGCGAAAAGGGTGCGCTGCGCTCCGCGTTCACGATCTGCAGCCCCGGCTGCAGGACGACCTCCCGGCGCGCCTCGGTATCCAGGCGCTGCTGCAGCGCGTCGATGGCCTGGCTCGCTTCGCCGGCAAAGCGGTCGACCGTGTCCGCGTTCTGGTCGATATATTTCTCCAGATCGAAATACGTCGTTGCCGGCGACGTCCGATCGATTTTGTTCAACCCGATATTCGGTGTTACCGGATTCGTCATTTATGCTCCTCCTCCCAACAATCTGTCTTGCGTCGTAGCCGATAACTGCTCCACCGTCATGCCCTCCACCTCGGCGATCGTAAGGTAACGCAGCGCATAGTCGACGGCCATGTGCGCCGGCTTGATCGCTTCAATCGCCGATTGAAGATCACTCAAATTCGGCGGAATGCCGAGGGTATCCCTGAAATGAATCGTCACCTTGTACTCGGCCGGCTGGACAGAAACCTCGATGCTGCCCCGCTCGTAGGCTTGGGCGACATTTTTGAGCATGCTAGCGGACACCTTGCCGCTTCCCCGCATCTTCGAAATGACGACCGAGCGCCGCTGCTCGAGCGGCTTGGACGGGTTCACCGGGATGCTCAGGTCCTGCTCATACCGGGACAGCGCCCAGGTCGCGGTCTCCGGATAGTACTGATCGATCAGATCCACCAGACGCTCATCCAGCTTGTCCAGCTCAGCTCCTTCCGCATTGGCGATGGCTTTCATTTCCCGGATGCCGTGATAAAAGGACGGGAGATATCCCATCCAGACCTCTGCCTTGCTCATCGCACTGTCACCGTCCCCAGTACGGCGACCGCTTCCGGTTCAATCAAGACGCTCTCGGTCCCTCCATTGACGGTCAGCACCTCGTAGTCGATCACTTCGGGAATATCCAGGATGACGTTGGCAATCCGGTTATACCGGACCAACGGGTCTGTCATGGCAAGATCCTTCAAATATTGGCGAACGCCTTGCTCAATTGCTTGCTGGACGCCGTCCAAGCCCGCACCATCCAGGAGGGTCACCTGCACCTCAATGTTGACAGGAACTTCAACCGCCCCGGTCACCGTCACAACCGATCCGACGGGAGCAGCTCCCTCGCCCATCCCGTCCATCGTGGGATCGATGTACTGCTGTACAGCTTCTACAATAGATGGCGCGGGCGATCTCATCTCATTGTCCAGCAGGACAACTTTGACCGTTCCCGGCCCGTTCCATAGCGGAAAGGCTTTGGCTTTGCCAACGCCGGCCTGCTCCCGCGCCCACAGCTCATATTGATTTCGATTCGCGCTGGTGACGGGTCGGGAGATTTTTTCCCGGTAACGATCATACAACGCCTCATCGGACTCGGTATCTTCCCCGGGTGCCAGCAATGCCAGCAGCTCCGCCTTCACCAAGCCTTCGATATACTCGAGCGGCAGCAGCGTGCCAAACCGCCGGTTACCCTCTTTGCCGACCGTCTCGCATTCCAGCACATATTCACCCGCATCCAGCCGGCCGATGACCGTGTAGTTTAACGCATCCAGCGAAAAACGGCTCCCTATCGGAACCTCTGCCGGTCGATTTTGTTCTCCCGTAAAACGTCCGCGCAGACGCGCTTTCGTAGCCTGCTTACGCGTCAGTCCCGACCAGGCGATGCTCCGGTCCAAAAACTCGCCAGAAGCCGTGGCAGCAAACTTGAAGTTCATGGAGGAGCTCAGCTCAATGTAAGCTTGCGCAAGCTCCGCGGCGGCTGGGGCAAGCGCATCGAAGATAATGCTTCCCTCTCTTTTGTCCAGTCCATCCGGCACCCGGCCCAGCATCCGTTCCAGGATCGCTTCATAGGTCTGATCCTCATACATCCTCCCTCACCTCCTTCGTCATGGCAAACGGCCCATATACGGTTCGGACCGTAAATTCCGCCATTGCCGTCTCCCCGGCAAATGAAATATTCATGTCGTCGACCGACAGAATCCGGTCGTCCTGAAGCAGCGCCTCCTTGATATGCCGCTCGATCTCGGCATACGCCCACAGCGGGTCACGACCGATGACATCATACAGCTCATGGCCGTAGTCGCTGCTGTAAATCAGGTGCTCGAAGCGGCGGGTTTGGAGCACCTTGGCAACGGCCTGCTTGATCGCCTCCAGTCCATCAATTTGACCGGACAACGTCCCCTCTTCCAGGTTCAATCGGTAGGTCAAGCTCGGCTGGTCCAGACTCTCCACCACTTCGGTATCCGGTTGAATCGTGCCTCCCTGCGGAATCATGACGGCTTCACCAGCCGATCCAGCACAAGATACGTCTGTCCGCCCTGGTAACGGAGCAGCAGCACCGTATCCCCGATCTCAAGCCCTTTGCGGATCAATACTTCCTGACCGTCAATATTCAGTTTGTACTCCGTCATGGACTCTCCGATCACTAAAAAATCCTCCGTCAGGCTGAAACGCTGATCCACGTTCACCTCCAGAGGATTCACCGATGTTACCGTGCCATACAGCACCGCTACGGGATTCGTGCTTCCCACGGCGCTCAGGCTCGCTTTTTTGATAATTTCCAGCATCATGACTTACACCACCTTCATATTCAGCGACATCGTATGCGTTCCGTCCGAGAACTTGTGCGAGCACTCATCGATGAGATAAGGCTTCAAGCCTTCGCCGGGGAGATTGACGTAAATCGTGTTCCCTGCCCGGACGCGCAGATCGCCGATCGCCTCGATGGAGAGCGTCTGCTGCTCCCTGTTCTTCAGCTCCAGTAAATTTTGGGCAAGCTGCTTCAGCTGCGCCGGATTCATGTTCTCATCGGCAACCTCGTACAGCTGGAGAAGGCCCCACTGGGCGATGTTCTCTCCGTGCTGATAGAGGTAGACGTCCCGCTTCCCGGTCTGCTTGTTATCGCGAACCACCTTAATTCGATTGTACGTTTCGTTGTCGATGCTCTTTTTATAGGAAAAATCCGTCATCAGGCTGTCTTCCCCAACGGCCAGCATCAGCAGCATGTCCTTGATGTTCTTGAGCGTCAGCTTTCCGAACTCGTCGTAAAACATATAGTACTGCTTGGTGGCCATCAGCGTCGCATCCAGCGCTTTGCAGATAATATCGATCAGCTTCTTGTCGGCCTCCAGCATCGCCGGAATGACATGTCCCGTATCGGCCAGCGTCCCTGTCTTCAGATTGAAGTCCTTGGCGATCTTGCGGATAATGTCCTCCACCTTGGCGTTCGTAAACCGGTAGGTGTCGTTGCTGGACAGGTAGCGCAGCTGGTCGTAAGCCATGAGCTTCACCTCGGCATCCATGCCCCACTCTTTGGAGAAAACATAACCGTAAAACAAGTCCTTATCATCCTTGCGGAACCGGACGATGTCGCCGTTCTCAATCTGGAATTGCCGGCTCTGCGCCAAACCGTCGTTCACGAAGCGAATATCCAGACTGGCCGGCTTCGCCTGACGGCTTGTCTTCCACGTGATGTCGGTGACGACCTGCCCGAGATCCCACACGCTTCCGTTCTTCCGGTCTATCATCAGCTCGATCATGCCGTCACCTCCTTTAAGGGATTTTCAACACCCGGCCGACGGCGAGCTTTCGGACCTCATGATCCTTGATACCGTTCAGCTTTTGGATTTCGGTATGGCGGGAGCCGCTGCCGAGCAGCTTTTGGGCGATGCTCCAGAGCGTGTCCCCCTTAGCTACGGTATACGAGTTCGGCTTCTTCCGGTCATCCGGACGCTCCTTGGTCTTCACCGCGGCCGCCTTGCTGTCCTTGGCCGGCACAACCTTGCGGGCGCCATAGAATACATAGCGCTTGAGGGTGATCGAAAATTCGATATCCTCCGGCGAACCGGACATCGTGTTCCAGCTGAAGCTCTCGATGGAGGCCGCCATGTTGATGCCGAAGGACTTCATCGCCCGCACCACATTCCCGCTGTCCGTACCGCTGAGCGGATCGGGGACCAGACCCGTCATGACAAATCGCACAGGTCTTCGGCTCTCCATCCATCCCTTGATGGTGTTTACATAATCGATGGGGAGCTTCAGCTTGTCCTTGCTTGTATTGACGAAAGGATACGTTCGTCCCGGAAAAAAGCTTTCAAACGATATTTCGGTCAGCTTCGGATACAGGATCGCGTTGATCTCGCCAAGTCCGGCCACGGTGTAGGATTTCCCCTCGCTGCCGTCCTTGACCTCGATCCGTTCCGGATTGACCGGAAAGCGGAATACTTCCTGTTGATTATTAAAACTCAGAAACAGCCCATAATCGCTCATGCTACAGATACACCCCCTCCGCGCTGGATACGAACTGCTCCTCCAGCGTCCGGTTAATACGGGACATAATCGTATCGAGATCTGCGCCGGAATTAATATCCCCTGTCGTCATCTGAACTGTCGGCGTTAACGTGATCATGTTGCTGATCGCGTTCACCTCGGCCAAATCGCGCATCACTTTGAGATCCTCGCTCGCTACATCAACCGTGTTGTTCACCTGGCCGATGGAATCAATGCTGCCACCCGCAGGGGCAACCGGCACCGGTGCCGCCGGCATGGCAGGCATTGCGGGCATGGCAGGCGTGGCGGGCATGGCTGGAGCCGGGGCGGCTTTAGGATAAGCGACGTCGTAGCCGGTTTTGCCGGCGTTGTTTTGTTTGAGGAGGTCCTCGTACTCCTTACCGATCCCTTTATTCGGGAGCAGCTGATCCTTGAATTTATCCATCGAGAAATTCTCGATCATATCTTGGCCCTTGTCCTTGAAATTCGTAAAATCCGCCTTGTATTCGATCTCCGCGATTTGCTTCGTGTTGACGCCAAGCACCCTGCCGAAAAAGCCCGCAACAGCGTTGATTCCTTTAATCAAGCCGTTGATGACGGTAACGACTGTATTGACCGTACCTTGCGCAAGATCAACAATGAAGCCGAAGACGTTACTGAGCACCTGCTTGACCCCCTGGGTAACGACGCCTAACACGCCAAATGCCGAAATGACGGCTATGATTAAGGATATGAGGAACACCAGCGGATTCGCTTTGACGATCATGTTGAACATTCGCATAGCGCTGGTGGTGATCATGGTGCGGGCCGCCATCATCGCTTGCACCGCAGAATAAGCGTACCCCGCAATTCTTCCGGCGATGAGACCGGCATTCAATCCTGCGATCAGTACGCCTACAAACGTAAGGATCGGCATTAATCCGATGAAAATGTTAATCAGATTCCAAATCGTCGTGCCAACGCCGGAAATCGCTCCCTTAATGAATTCCCAAGCCGGAGGAACCAGCTGGGCGATCCAGACAAACCCTTGGGCCAGGATCGATAATCCGATCGAAATCGCGTCAATGAACGGCTGGAACGACCCGCTCTCAAACGCGGATTGAAGCATGTCTAATATAGGGGTAATTGCTGCCAATGCCCCTCCTCCCATTTGAACGAAGGAATCGTTGACATGTCCCATGATGCTCTTCCACTTATTCATCGGGGAATCCATCATCGTATCCATCGCTTGCTGGGTCATGCCCGATTTTTGCAGCAGTTGATCCATGGAAGCCAGGAAAGACGCAAAGTTCCCCTTCGACGCCACGATTTCGGCGTTAAAGGCTTTCATCTGGGCATCCGGTATGTTGAAGTTTTTAGCCAAGGCGCTCGTATCGCCGCTCATGGCGCTCATGATGGCCGCCGTAGCATCCTTCGAGCTTTTGTTGCCTGGTGACAGCATGCTTAACCGGTCTGCAAAATTGTTCAACTGGGCGATCTGGTCGGAGTTTTGCGTCATGGACATGAACGTTAACGCATTATTTAACGATTCGCTCACATCTGCTCCTGTCCGGAGCGCATTTTGCTTGAGCTGCTCGAACATGGCTGACCCCAGATCTGCATTTCCGGTCTTGGCCTTAAATAAATCCTCCAGCGCCTGTTCCTTGGCGGCCGGGATGACCGTCATCGTAACAGCCATTGTACCTGCGGAATATAAAGAGCTCGCCCATTTCATCATGTTGCCGAGCATGCCAGCCTTCTTTCCCCCTTGCCCAATCTTTTGATTCAACGCTTCCTGGGCTTCAGCCGCTTTGGCAATTTGGTTCTTGGTCTGCTCAAAGCCTTGCTCAAATTGCAGCATCTGGTTCACCAGCGCTTCGTTCACTAACTGATTCATGCTGCCCAGCATGATTTTGGATTGCAGAAGGGCGTCCTTTACACTCGCCATTCCCTCACCCCCTTCTTCTAAAATCTATCTTCGCTTCCGGATCCGCTCCCGCTTCTCCTTCTCCACCCGCATCGAAATCATGGCATAGATGGCGGCCCGTTCCCGGACCGTCATCGCCATGAGCTCATGAGGAAGGATGTGCAGTTCGTGGAGGGCGTAGTACGCATAGTTCGCGTCGCCGTCGCCCTCGTTGATTAGTTTTTTACTTCATCCACCAGCTCGTTCATATCGCGGTCAAAGCCGTTAAGGGCCTGCACGCGCTCCCCGAGCGCCGCAAACTCGCCCGGTAGCAGCATTTTGCGCAGCAGGGACTCCGCGCCAAGCACGCCGTACGATTTTTGGAGCTCGCTGTTTTTCAAATCCGGGTAAATGACGCTCGTCACCATCAGCTTCGCCATGTAGTCATTGGGATCGATCTCCGGCGTATACACGCCGTTCTTGCCCTTCACCTTGCGGGTGGCGGCACGGCGGCACTCCTGGTTCTCCTCCTCCGTAATGCTGCGCAGCTTCCACGGAACGGGCTTGCCCTCCGCATCCTTGAAACGAATGGAGACCACGAATTCCTCCGTGATCTCCGCCGGCGATTGACCTGCAAAAAACATGCTAAAATCGCTCATTTTCCTTCCTCCTCTTGTTTGTTCGTATTAGGCCAATGGGTTGAACGGGGTTTCGATCCGCACGTTCTCAAACGTAAACGCCACTTCTTCCTCCAGCGCCTCCGCTTCGGTATCCAGGGAAGCCATGATGACGCTGTCGAGGTTGACCCCCTCCAGGATG
Organism: Paenibacillus sp. FSL R5-0810; assembly: GCF_038002285.1. Lineage (NCBI taxonomy): Bacteria > Bacillati > Bacillota > Bacilli > Caryophanales > Paenibacillaceae > Paenibacillus > Paenibacillus sp. FSL R5-0810. The sequence continues at coordinate 6,311,903 of NZ_JBBOCF010000001.1, read as the reverse complement.
ACCGTCTGCCGTCCGGTGGACGAGCCCGGATCCTCGTTGCGGACCTCGATCATGAAATAAGCGTCCTGTCCGGTCTGGATATATTCCATCATCAGCTCGCGGAACAGCGAGGTGACATAATAGATGGTCATCGTGCCGCTGCCCTTCCAGCCGATCGCCTTATGCTGCACGGCGCGCTGGCCCATCGTTTTCAGCTCAGCCTTCTCTTTCTCCACCGTAGCTTCCAGCGTTTTGATATAAAACATTTCCTCCATACGGTCGCCAATCTTAACGAATGCCTTGCCCTCTTGTCCCGAAATCGTATCGCTTGCACGCAAAAATGCCATCTTAGCCCACCTTCACTTTCATGTATACTTTTTCAATTGCGTCTACCGGCTGAACCTTGATATCGACGAACAGCACGTCACCCTCGGTACCTGGCGTCACCACAATATCCTCATTCGCGTTGAAATTCTGGATCGCCCCGATATTCTGCAAGGAAGCGAAATACGCAGCGCACTCTGCCCAGAACAGTGTCCGACCGTCCACGTTGTTGTCGACTTTGCCGATGTAGGACTGCTCGAAGATCAGCTTCAGATCGTTCGCAATGCCGTCCAGGACGCGGACCACCCGGTTTTTGGAAAAATGGCGCGCCTTGGCCGGCTCGATCGACGTAAAGCTGTTAATGTCCTGCTCTACCACGGCTTTACCGCCGCTGTAGCTGAACAGGAATTCGCCCTTCGTCAAAGCTTCTTCAATTTCCGTATGGCTCAGACGAATATCGGTATCGACCGCTTCATCATAAGCCGCATACGTCAGCGACTCATTAACGGCTGCAGCAGCCGTGGCGCCCGTCACCCAGGCAACCGCCTTAACCTTGTCCACGACGGTGCCGTCGGTGAGGACAACGCCGTTTTTCACGCTGATAATGCCTTCGTAATCCGCCGCCGGATAATCCGGAAGCACGGCCTGCACCTTCTTGCCTTCCTGCTCGCGCAAGCGCTTGATGAACGCCGTGTACAGCGATTTGAGGGTAGGATCGTCCGAAGCCAATCCCACCGTCTGGAAGTCTTGAACCTCAAGCGCAGCCAGAAAATCGACATGCTCCTGGTTCGTCACGGTCCCGTTCGCACCGCCTGTCAGCGCAAATCCAGCCGTTGCGGCCAAATCGCCGGCATCCGGCGCGAAGGTTACATACAGATTCGGCTGCAGTTCCTCGGCGTTCGCAACGAGCTGCTTGTCCACGGCTTTGCCGCTCAGCAGGGTGCTGACGACGAACTTGCCCGGATCATCGACCGCGTTCTCGATCACGATGCGGATATCGTTGCCGCGCTCCCCGCCGTACCGAGCGGTCACGCTAAGCCCTGCTACGGCTCCTGAAGCTTGAACGCCGCTGTTCAGGCGGTACAGCAGAAGCGTTCCTGCCCGCTTGAGCGTTTCTTTTACCAGCAGCAACTGAGGGGACGTGATATCGTACCCCAATACCTCCAGCAGATTGCTGCCTGGTTTGATGGTGAGGAGCTTATGCGGCTCTCCCCATGGAAGCGAGAGTCCCAGCGCGGCGATCCCGCGTTCGCCGACGCGCCCGATCGGCTGCTCCTGCGATGTGATTTGGGTGTATACCCCAGGTCTTACTTTGTTAGGTGTTGTCCATGTTCCTCCGGCCATTTAAATGACCTCCTTTTTCAAAAATGTGGTAAGCTGTTCTTTCGCTTGTTGGACGGTGTACGTCGTCTCTTCTGCCAAGATGGCGTTCAGCACATCCTTCTCCCGGTTGCTGAATTGCCGGGACTGTACCAGCTGGTGTTTCGAAAACGCCGGTGCTGCCTGTTTCTTGCTCATTTCAAACCGCCTCCTTGTTGTAAGGTTTGCATCTTTGGAACGGATTCAGTTGAATCCGAAGATACCTGAATAACATACTCTGCGCGGAAGTAACCTTCTTCCGCCGCAGCTCCTTCCCTCTCGGGCCGCTCCCATGCGACCGCCGCCGCCCGGCATGGCCGGCCGCCCACTTCGAGCTCCGTCAAGCTCTCCAGCATCTCGTCCATGATCCCTGCCACGGGCTGCCCCGCCGCAGGCACGTAAAAGATACGGAAACGAAAACGAGCCGCATATCGTCGTTGCGATATCGGCTCGAATTCGGCTAACGCCAGCTCGGTATGGAAGTAGGGTGGTTCTGGTATAGGAACGGCATCCTCCTTGGAAATCGTAATAATTTCTGAGAACTTTAAATGCAAAATTTCTTTAAGTGAGGCCTGTATTTTCTGCGTGACCATCCTAACCCTCCCTTCTAGTCTGCTTATTCAGGTTGCTGTTAGTTATTTGCGAGTAGATAGGGTAATAATTAAAGATCACACATGAACTACTTATCCAATTGTTCCATATGAATGTCAGTCTGGTCTGCACTAGCATTTTCTTGGTCCCGCAATGAAAGAAACCCAGAAATAATCCGTGCTTCTTCACTTAACAAGTACATTTGTGCGTGAATTTCCTGCAATCGTAGTTTTGCAAGCTCTCGAATGTCCTGATTTTTTTCCATGACTTACTCCTCCTTAAATACCAAACCGTTCATTAGCTTGATCGGTTCCTAGAAGCCCTAGCGTATCTTGATATTCATTTTCAGTAATTCTTCCTGCAGAAAGTGCAACATCGAGCTTTTCTCTTCCAAAATTAGCTGCTACATACGCTTTAACATCAGAATGATAGCTGTCTTTGACAGTATTAAAACTTCGTGTCCCATCTTCTATGATTGCAAATCCGTAAGCTCTTACCAAACGTTGTCTTGCAGTCAGCATACGTTCACATCCCTTACTTTAAATTAGACCGGCATCTGTTAAAGTCTCAAGTATATATAGTTGATCATCTTGCATTAATGCATTACGCTGTTTCAGATCGTCGATTAATGCCTGCAAATCTGCGTTCTTTCTTGTTAGAATTTCTACGGCATTTTCTGGCTGAATGCCGAATTTTTCAAATATAATCATATCGATTAGCTCATCTGTATGACGCTCAATGTATCTGGCTGCATTTTCTTCTGTGATCGGAACCATTCCCATTTCAAACGGTGCGTGAGGCTGAAGGAAAACTCTATCGCCAACTTGTAACACGTAATAGCGCGCATTTTCATCTCCAGTGGGATTATCAATTGAACATCCGTTAAACTTTTCAGTGAACTTATAAATTTGCTTCATAACAGTTAATCCCTCAAGGAATGATTGTAACTCCTCTTCTGTACAGCTTAGCTCTCTTCCTTTATAATTCATGAGGACCTCCCTATCCGATTGTATACTCCAGCGTTTGGTATGAAAATGAACCATTATTAGCGTTAATTCCGCCTGGAATGTAAGCCTTGTTCCCAATGACTGCTGCCTTTGTTCCGTAAATGGATTGCCCACTTGGTGAGATATCAGGTGATGTAACCCAAGTATTCGTTGCAGGATCGAAGACATCTAACTTATTCCACAACCTATAAACATAAATTTTGTTATTATACGACCACGCACATGGCCTCTCACTTGCGAAAAGCGCATTGGCTTTTTGGGTCCACGTGTTTGTCCCTGGTGTAAACTGGTAAACATAACTGGTCCATCGATTTCCAGAAGTCATTCCACCGATAGTAAAGAGACTGTTACTTACAACTGCCGATGCTCCATATGCCAAAGCGGTAGGCATATTTGCCATTCTTGTAGAACTATTCGTCACTGGATTGTACTGGAATGTACTTGTGTAGACAGAACCGTCTAGTCCACCAGCTGTATAACCAAAAGATCCGACTGTCCCTGAGAACTGAGACTCTCCAGCTGCTGTAGCCTGATAAGTCCTGTAGGTATTGTTTGCTGGATTATAAACAACCCCAATATAGTAGTCTGCATTTCCACCTTGCATGTAAATCTCATTATTTATAACAAATGAAGCTCCATTCACTTTCCGATAAGGCATATCTGCCATAAACGACCAGGTATTCGTTGTTGGATCATATCTTTCATTGCGTTTTGATTCATAACCCTCCGCGATAGCTCCCTCGAATCCTCCAATCATATAAACATAGTTTCCAATTGAATTTACGTAGCCCCATACATGAGTTGAATTCATATTTGCTACCACTTTAAATCCTTGTCCAGTCCAAACTTCTTTCCAAACACCACCGATTCTCACCCATACTTTAGTCGCTTTCCGCCAAGCTCCATTTACATGAGTGTGAACATTTGAAACGCTTCGATAGGCACCTCCGACATGTACGCATAGCGCCATAAAAGTCACCCTTCCTCATGAATATTGAATCCAAATTTGGCCTTCGAATCCACCCGATGGAGTGTGTGGCGATTTAACGATGTGGGAGTCGGTCATAATATCTCCGCCTCCTTTATTCCAATTTAGTTTAATATCAACCATCGCATTATCACTCGGTCGGTAAGCCCTAAAGATAAGTCCCGCACCACCATATGAATCATTTACACTATTAATGATTGATTTATTTCTCCAACCTGTCGTAGGTATATTACCTGCGTTTAGGAAGAGAATTGCATCTTGAGTAGTAGCGGACCCGAGCCCACCAGTTGTTACGGTAAAAGAACCGTCAGTAGTAAAGACACCGCGGCGCGTTTTCCCAACGATAAATGATAATTCCTGAGCTGTTGTAGTACCTATAATTAGGCCTGGGCTACATCCGTAGAAACCGAAATCATGAACAGCAATAACCCCGTGAGATTGATCTGTCCTGAGTGTGAGGTTTAGATTACTTGATCTATAAATATCTACTACCTTGGACCAACCTTCTGTGTTCCATGCCTCAGCCTGACTCCCAATCATTACATTACCGGATATATCGATTCCAAACATACGAGAACCTGAGCCATAGTTACCGTTATAAATCCGAAAGGTAGCTTTGGTAGATACGTCATCCGAAACGAGATGGAAATTTTTAATTGCTGCAGCATCTTGTCCGATCTGCATCCCAGCCCGACTTGTAAATATTCGGTCTAACCAAACGAACGCTCCTGATGAGGTAACGCGGCCGCGAAGTTGATCGTTTGAAATAATTCTAAAATCATGATTTGAGGCCGTCCCAATCCATGGATCATTTACATCTGTACCAATCCGAAAGATCCTCGTCCCGTCGGTGACATTAATCATCCCTGTGTCCAAAATTCCGCTTTTCTTTGGCATTACTTTACTATCAATGTCTTCTGCAAGTGCGTTTAAATCCCGGACGATATTCGCCGTCATCGTGTCATTGATGAGCGGCAGCCCTAAGTTTGTAGTTACCGCCATTGATCACGTCAACCCCCTATTATATATTGCCTCATATGTTTTTCCTGTTTCGCTAACTTCTTCATAAGTCAGGCCACTCAAACTTAGTTCAGAGTAAGTATAAAAACGGAAAACATACTCCACCGCCAAATGCGCCGGCTTGATCTCCTCGATCGCCGCCTTCAGATCCTCCAGGTTCGGCGGAATGCCGAGCGTGTCGACGAACTGGACGGTAAATCGCCATTCCCCCGGTTGAAACGTAACCTCGACCGCCCCGCCGTCGTAAGCTTCTGCGACATTCTTAACAAGCCGGCCCGAGAAGGTTCCGGCTCCGCGCAGCTTCGACTCCAGCACAGCCCGCCGCTGCTCCATCGGCTTCGCCCGGTCCGTCGGGATGCCGAGCTCCTCCTCCCAGCGGTCGAGCCCCCAAGTCGCGGTACGGACGAAGAACTGGTCCGCGGCTTCGTTGAGCGCTTGATACAGCGCATCCAGCTCGCTCCCCTTGGCCTCCATGTCCGACTGCATGACGCGGGACGTCTCGTAGTAAGCCGGCAGATATGAAAACAGCTCGCGTCCCCGCAAGCTGTTGATCCTCGCCTTATTCACTTACGCTCACCGTCCCCAGCACCGCCACCTGGCCGGAGCCGATTTCGATGTTTTGCTGCTCGGCATGGCCGTTAATCGTCAGCTCCGAATAGTCGACGATGATCGGGATATCCAGCAGCACGGCGGCAATACGTGTATACCGGACAAGCGGATCCTTCCGGTTAAACGCGATTTGCTGCAGGTAAGCCCGGACCCCTTCCTCGATCAGCGCCCGGATTTCCTCAATCGTGGACGGCTGTTCCAGGGTGCGCTGCACCTTGACCGAGATATGAATCTCGACTTCCTCGGCAGGCATGACGGTGACGATCGGACCTGCCGGGGCCGTCCCCTCCCCTTGTCCATCCTGCGTCGGGTCGATATGCTGCTGGACGGCATCCACGATCTCCTGGCTAGCTGCCCGCTTGTCCGTGTCCAGCAAATAGAGGCCGACTGTCCCCGGTCCGGCCCACAGGGGGGCGACCTCCACGCCGCCGACGCCGGGGATTTCGCTGGCCCACTGCATATATTGCGCTTTGTTGCCGCTGGTCCCTTGGCTTCTGACCTTTGCGTAAAAACGCTCCAGTAGCGACTGATCCGTCTCCACATCGGTCCCGCTCCGCGTCGGCTCGGGATTCGTCACGGACGTGACGCCGCTGACGGAGGTCATCAGCAGCTGGATGACCCCTGCCGGCACATTGCCGCTCTTCCCTGGAGTTACGGCACGGATCGGAGCCGTTCCGGTGCCGTCCTGCCCCAATGTGACACTCGCTGTCGTGACATACTCTACCGAGGACTCCCCGGTCGTCTCGTCGGCCGGCGTCGCCACATACGTTCCCTTCGGGACGTTCGTGCCCGGTTTTCCCGTAAACACGACACCTCCCGATGAAGCTACCGCGTCGCGTCTTGTGACGCCATGCTCGGCCGTCCGAAGATCCAGCTCGGCTGAGCGGATATCCGGGGAGTCGCTGGCCGCCGTGCTGGCAAACCCTCGGCGAAGCAGCTCCTGCGCCCACAGGGCCGCTTCGGACAGCAGGAACGCCACCGGCGCCTGCGCATCCCAAATAAAAGAGCCCTCGGATTTATCGATATCCGAAGGCACTTTTGCCAGCATGCGGTTCAAAATGTTCTCTTCCGTCTGTTCCTGCAAATACATCGGCACATCGGCCATCAGGTCATCACCACGCTTTCTATCATTTCCGTCTCATCCCGTACGCTCGTGATGCGGCAGCTGAAACGGCAGGCTTCCCCTTCCCATTCAAACTGGAATTGATCCACGCTCTCCGTACGGGCATCCGCCAGCAGCGCTTCAGATACCATCCGCCGGATTTCGCTCTCCAATAGCGGACGGCCATGCCCCTTGCCGATCAGCTCCTCCAATTCACTGCCATAGCCGCGTGAATAGATCAAATGCCGGTAGCGCGGGGTTCGAATCGTTTTTTCACACCAGATAACCCATGCATCCTTCTCATCCGCGGCAACCAATTTTCGGGTTGGGGTCATGACAAATTCTCCTGCTTCAAAATCAAACCGCCAGCTCCGCCCGAACACGGCCCCGTGATCTTCGGACGTTTCAGACCCAACTGAATCGGTCCAGATCATGTCCTCCGTTTCAGGGAACAAATTAGCCATGGCCGCTCACCACCTTGCACACCACGACGACGTCATGGCCGCCGTTGACGCGTACCGCCAGCACTCGATCGCCGGGCTGTAATCCTTGGTTCAGCTTCCACTGTGCCTCCTCCACTTCCGTTTCCTCCAATTCCAAAGAGACTGCCGTCTTGCCGCCAGCTCCGCTGATCGTTCCTTCTACGGTTCGGCGAGGCAGCGACAATTGGCCCGGAAGCTCGGCAACCATATACTCTTGCAGCTCATGCTTGAAATCATCCAGCTTGAGTCCGGTCGAGGTTATCGTGCCGAGTACGGCTCCCACTCCGCCGATCGCTTGGCGGGTCTGCTTATGGAAGGAAGACAGCAAGGAGGATGCCAATTGTCCATAGGGGTCTTTACTCAAGATAAAACCTCCTTTTTACATCGTCATAGCTCCCAAGCTCCAGCATCATGCTTCCCGGATTGCCGAGCTCCCGGCTGACCGAAATCACAAGCAGCTTCGACGAGCCGAGCATGACGGCATCTCCCGCGCGAATCGTGTTGATGTCCGGAGCGTTTACCGTAATCGTCTCCCGGATCCCCCGGAGCCTGCTTCGGGCCAGCTGACGCGCGGCCGCGGCGGATTTCACCTCATCGTCCTGGATGATCGCCTGCAGCTGCCCGTATTTGGCGATATCCTTCTCTTCGATGGCCATTACCTTCGAAGGGACCTCCTTCCCGGTCTCGCTGGCCGATGTTGCCAGCACCTTGACTTTGGTCGCCGCCCCTTCGAGCGTCCGCTGCTGAATCGTATCGGTTAACGTCTCTAAGACATATACCTCGCGGTTTGACCCCAGCTCATACAGCTCAAGTCCCGAAGGGATCATGCGCGGATGGTACAGCTTGCCGCCGGCCTTGGCCGTTTCCCGCAAATCCGCGAACATGCTGGCATAGATCGACTGCGTCCGGTAAACGGAGCGTCCGAGCTGTTTTTCGGTATCGGGCAGATGGGCGATCTTGATGTTCCAGTCGGCCGCGTACTTTTTGAAGCGCTGCGTTGCCGTCTGTTTTGCCGGGAACAAATATTCATCCTCGGATTTATCCAGATAGACCGTCCGGTCATAGATCGTCAGCGTCATCCGCTTCACGCCGTTGTTCGTAGTCTCCGCTTCCCAAACAACAGCTGGATGGAGTAAGGGAACATAATCCTTCTTCCCATAGGGAATACCGCTGATCCGAATCGCCATCCCGGGCGAAATCGGCGGCAGGTCCGGCGTCACCACCAGGTTCACCGTGCCTTGATAGGCGACCTGCTCCAGTGAATCCCTTAAATTGATAGCTTCCACCAGAGGCGACAAATCGTATTTGTCCTGCAAAATCACTTTATAACTCATGGCAGCACCAGCTTTTGACCGGGTTTAATGGCATTTGGATTGTTGCCGATCGCTTGCCGGTTCAGTGTATAGATCTGGTTCCATTTCGAGCTGTCCCCGAGCTCCAGCTTGGCGATTTTGGAGAGGGAGTCCCCCGGCTTGACCGTGTAAGTCTTGCTCTTCTCCTTCATGTCGGCCCGCGGCTTTTTGTTGATGCCCGATGCGCCGGCGGTTTTCGCTACTTTCATCTCACTCCACGTCCGGAGGGTCAGGTCGAAATACACATCCCCCTGCTCCCCGCCGCGAAACGTCGTTTGATGGGAAGCCACGAACACCGGTACATTGACCGCGGTTTCGGTAATGATAAACTGAAGCGGCGTTTTGGACACCAGGAACTCATTGAGCTTATTCATGGCCGTTTGCGGTTTCGGGTGCGAATCCCGGCTTCCTTTGCAGTATGATTCGTCGAACTCTTTTGGAAAAAAAGAAGAGAAGGATATTTCCTTGATTTTGTTTCCCTGCGGAAAATCAAACTCGCCAAAGGTTAGAATCGTTGCCGTTTCAAAGCCCTTTTGCCGTGAAATGGTCACTTCCTCGGGATTAACCGGAAATATAAATTCCTTCCCCTTGCCGTTCTTCAAAATAAACTCCATCGCCGGCCCCTCCTTTCCGTTAAAATGCTGCTAAAGTTTCTTGCCTGCCTAGTGCCTCCAACCGTTAATATGGCATAGGCGCAGCCGGCTTCCGGTTCTGGGATGCTTTCATCAACTCCGCTCTCAGGCGCTGCCCGACCTGCAGAATCAATCCCTCCACATCCACCGGATGCTCCTCACGCACCGTAACCTGCACCGCTCCAGGCGGAAGATTATAGTTGGTTGTCGCCTCCGTTTTGGAATCCCGCAAATATCCCGTCAGCGCGCTCATTTGCTCCGGACTGATCTGAACCATCTGCGGCGACATCTGCTTGCCGGCGGCATACGCCTGGCTCCGGGCGGGATCAATGGCCGGTGGGCCGAACGATGATCCGGAGTATGGAAGGACTGGGGCGGATGGCGGGCGTGGGGTTGCCGGACCTGCAGGTATTGCTGGTGCCGGATTGGCAATCATGGCGCTTGGGGCAGAAACGGCTGGTGCTGCCGGCTTCGGAGCCGGCTTGGCCTCGGCAACAACGTCCTTTTTCTTTTTTCCGAACGAGAACGTGTTGGAGAACCATTTCGATACCTTATCCCCGCCCGATTTGAACGTTTTCGTGATCCCGTTAATTGCGCCGCCGATTTTTTCGCCCACGAAGCTGCCGACAGCGCCGCCGACGGTCGAACCGACCAAGGTGCCGGCCACCGGGATAACGGACCCGATCGCGCCGCCGATCGTTGCGCCTATACCACCGCCAACGGCAGAGCCGATCGCTTGATTACGCTCTTTTCCGGGCTTGGCCGCCGCAATATCGTTAACTTCAGCTAAGAAGCCTAAAGGTCCCAAAATTCGCTTGCCTGCTCCCTTTAAAAAGCCGGAAGCAAGCTTGCTTGGAGCTGCTCCTGCTGACACCTTGGAAGCAGCAACCTTTGGATCTGCTGCTTTCGCCGCTTGCGAAGCTGCCCCGTTGTCCGTGCCTTTGGCCGCTCCAGATGCCGTACTGCCAGTGTCCGCTATTTTATCGGCCGGTGTCGCGGCAGCCCTGCTGCCAGGATTCGCCACTGCTTGTGCAGCCGCACTGCTTCCTGCGCTTATCCCGCTGGTCGCAGGGGCGCTGCTGCCACCACCGCCGCTGCCACCGCCAAAAAGCGCACTTCCGCTTTTCCAGAAGTCTCTGGCTCCTCCGAGAATCCCCGTACCTGCATTACCTACCGTTTCAATCAAATCCCCCGCGGCAGCGATCGTTCTAAATCCCCTTCCCTTTCGCTGCCTTCTCCCTCGCTCCACTCTGGATTCTTTGGGGTAGGAGCTCTCCGAATTGGAGGAGTCTTTGTTCGCTTTAGTATCATTTCCAAGCCAGGCATCGCCTACCTTTTTCGTCTTATCGCGCAGCTCGCCTACGCTTTTAGCACCGCCGCCGAATGTTTTCATTGCACCAAACATATCGATGGCATGATCAAGCTTGGATTTCGGCTTCTGAGCTCCGCCCCCGCCGCCAAGCTGCAGTTTCGCAAGCGCGTCGGCAAGGCCCTTCAAGGCAACTGTATTTTCTTTAAGCGCCTTTACTAAGGGATCAAAGTTAAGCGGCTTGGCGGAATGCTTGACATTCACGTTCATATTCACATTCCCCGAAGCATTGATCACCTGCGATTTCACGCGGTTGATCTTGGCCAGCAGGTTGTCCAGGCCTTTGGAGGCGCGGTCCTTCAGCACGATTTCCGGTGCCATGCGGGTTCTGCCGATTCGCAGCACCCGGCCCTGGATGCGTTCGAAGTAGCGCTCCATGGCGCGCAGCTCGCGGTTCGCCTTGATGACGTTTTTCGGATCAATGACTAAATTCATCCGGTAGTTCATGGCTTCAGCCATATCGATTCACCTCCTCACATTTCGCTCTGATCAGCGAGCCGGTCCATTTCCTCCTGGGAAAAAGCGAGCAGCAATAAGCGCTCGCCTCGCGGCAGCCGCCAAAACTCTCCGGGGCGAAGGTGATGCCGGGCCCATAAGTGGTACAGCATCGTAGTCATTCCCCCGGAGCCGATCAGTTTTTTAGGTCGGCGATCTCGACTCCGAAGCCGGACAGCTCGAGCACCTTATCGCCGACGGCATCCAGCTCCCCGGCGAGCAGCATCCGGCGGACCGCCTGCTCTCCGCCCGACAGCTTCAAGCGGCTGGTAATGCGCGGATCGCCCCAGCCGTTCAGCGTAAGTCCTTTGACGGACAAGCTCCCGGTCGCTTCCGAAATCAGGAGCGCGTTGAACGTCTCCGTATCCACCTTCTCATCCACCGCGCCTTTCACGTTCCGGCGGACCGTACAGCGCTCGCGGATGCTGTCCACCTTGCTCGAAGTCAAACCATGCAGCACGATCTGCATATCGAGCCGCTTGATGCGCACCGTTTCCTCCGGCAGCTTCTCCGCCGCCTCGAACAGGCTGTCCAAAATTTGCTCTTCGCTCAAATGCTCGTTCAAGCTCATATCGTCTTCCCCTTTCGCGATTCTTTAGCCTTTCAATCGTTCACTCCATCGATTATTCAAGGTGTGAACCATTCATCTCTTTTCCCATAAAAAGAGCAGCATCTCCCAACATTCAAGGCATGAATCATCGATCGATGCTGCATGTATCTTTTTTTCACTTATACGATAAAATCATTAATCCGCCGTAATCGGGTCGAGCAGCTCGTACCCCTCAAAGGTGAACGATGTCTCCTCCTGCACTTCTTCACCCGCAGTCCAGTTCGCGAGCTGGATCTTGTCCGGCATGCAGCGGATCAGGCGCACGCGCTCGTGACCGTACGATTCCGGGTCGTCCAGCTTGGAAATAATATCGAACTTCGTAAAGCCGCGGGCGATCATGTCCGATGTAACCTTATAGCCGCTCATCGTGCCGGTGCCTTTTTTGCTCCCGCTCTTATGCACCGTCCAGTCGTTGCCGACCAGCTTCAGCTCGCGCTTCTCAAGCTCCACGCTCGCTTCCAGCTTGTTAATATGCGTCTGCCATACCCCGTCGATATAGGCCTGGCCATACGTTCCCATAATGACTCTTGAAGCATCCAACATAGATATTCCTCCTCAGCATTTTTGAATGATTGGATATTGATTGGACCTCACGGCACAGTAAGCCGAACCGTCCGGACTGATCCCATCCGTTTCGTCCTGAATCGTCCTAAGCTCGTGCGACGCGGCTCTTTAGGTTACCGGAGGCCATCTTCCTTTACTGCACGTAAAACGTGCCGAACAGCTGCTCCATCACATCGGTCAGCTTCACGTTCCATTGCAGGAAAACTTGATCCGGCTCCGGCTGCTTCACGGCGGAATCGCCGTAATAGGCAGGATCCAGAATGACGTCATAGCCGTCCGGCTCGATGACGTTGCTCAGCGACAGCTGGCCCAAATATTCTTTCACGGCGCCGATCAGGGCAAGCCTTCCTTCCTCGGTGTTATTCACCTTGCCGATGTACGTGCCTTCGGCGGCCGCCTGCAGATCGGCATGAATGGCGTCCATGACGCGGATCGAACGGATTTTCTTCCACGCATTGTTCTGCCCCTCCGCCGGATTTACGAGCGTATTGATGCCGCGCAGGGCTTTCACCTGACGTCCGTCAAAAATCAGCAGGAAAACGCCGTTTTGAACCGCAAGCTCCTGTTCCGAGCGGCTCCAGCGGCGGGTGACATCCTCAAACGGCGTCACCGCGTATGTAGCGGACTGGTTCAGCCGCTGACCTGCAATCAAACCGGCAACATAGGCGGCCGTCTGCGCGGAGCTGTAATCGACGCCGGACAAGCGTACGCCGGTGCCGACGTTCACAACGCCTTCGTGGTTTAGCGCAAGCGAACGGGCAGCGGCAGTCTTCGGCGCATCCTTGGCCACATCGTCGGCCGCGCTTCCGCCGAATACGGCCATAACCCCGCGGCCTTCCTGGCGGAGACGCTTCACCCAAGCGGCAAAGCTCTGAAGCAAGGACATGTCGGCCGCATAGTCCAGTGCCACGACATCGAACTGCTGGCCTTGGGCGGCTTCTTGAAACTCAAGATAATCCGCATTGGTAATTCCGCTGCTGCCGCTGGTTCCGCCGGTGAATGCCGCGCCGTTGACGTCGGCCGGCACTGCGCTGCCGTCGCCGAGCACGGTTGCGCTTACCCAGACGTTCTCCTCATCCTCATTCACCTTCGCAGCGATCGATGCGGCCGTACCGTCCGCGCCAACATAGGTGCCAAGCAGCTTGGCCCCTTCATACAGCCGAAGCTCCCGAGCGGCCGGATCCATCAGCGACGGCTGAATCGTTACCGAGAAGCCGTTTCCGCGGCTGCCCGGGTATTTAGCCTGAAGCTGCAGCACATCGGACGGCGTCGCTTCGCCATTTTGCAGCGTAACGGATGCAGCCGAAGCCGTACTGTCTGCAAGACGGTACGCGAGCAGCTTTTTCGGACCGCCCAGCAGCGCCAGATACAGCGTCCGATAAGCGGTTGCTCCATTATCTTGATCTGCGGAGAACGACTCGCCGATCGCATGCTCGCTTCCGATCTCGACAAACTCGCGTACCGGCCCCCAGTTCGCTTTAACGGGAACGATGACCGTTCCGCGTGCGCCGCCCTGAATCGCTGAGGCTGCCGCCGCTTTAAAATTCATATACAAACCCGGCAATACCGGTTTATTCGTGCTCTCCCATGTTCCTCCCGCCATGATTAATCCACCTTCGCTTTCATAAAATGTTTGATTTGTTCCTGCACTTCGGCCACAGTAAACAGCTCGCCCGCTGCTCCGTACATCGCGCCGGCAATAACTTCCGGCCGGACGCCGAACCGCTCCTTGGCATGAGCCGTCAACTCAGCCAATGTGTAACGCGGTTCGCTGCCGCTATTCACTTCCATCTTGGTTGATTTCTTACCCGCCATTTCGAGCCCCCCTTAATTTAGAATCGGTTGAACATGAACGCGGCGAATCCTTGCGGCTTCCTGCGCCGAACGCATCTGCCGCTGGATGAGCGTCAGCTTGAGCTGACCGTTCAAAATCGGATCGGCCTCCAAATCGCCGGAAATGCCGGCGACGGACAAATACCGGCCAGCATCGGGATCAAGCGGCAGCTGGGCCTGGGAGCCAAGCGACTCCACCAGCGAAAATGCCGTTAACTGTTCATGCTCTGAAGAAGTAGACGCCACATGACCCGTGAAGCTCTTGCTGATTTCGTAGACGGAGGCTCCCGCCATCTTCGTCTCGCACCCCGACAATCGCCACAGCACGGCATGATCTTCCCGGTCCGCCGGCCAAGCCGTGCGGTACACGCTCCAGCTGCTTCCGAGCTTCTTCGAAGTCCACGCGATCAGCGCGGAGAGCCACTCATCCGGTTCGACGATGCTGCCGGGGTCTCCGCCGCCGGCTGACGCCTCCGGAACATAAACGCCGAAACGGATAACCCGGACCGTGCGGCCCGGACCGGAATCCCATTGATCCGCCTCCGGAACGCCGAGATAATGAAGCTTGAAGGCGCGGTTCTCCGGACCTGTTACGCGTTTGCGATGCAGTCCCTGTATGAGCCGCTCCGCCTGCGAATCCAGCTGCCGGGAGACGATAGCCTCGCCCGCGTACAGCTTCAGCCTAATCACCTGCCGGTAGCCGACCCAAGGTGATTTCCATACATCCTCGCCAAGCTGCAGAACCGCAAAAAAATCATCTACAGCGCTTTCGGGCGGATGCACGTCATAAATTCGTCCCGCAAGCTCCGGCACCAATTCCATAACGGCCTGTTTGATCGCCTCTCTCATCGAAAGCACAGCCGAAGCGCATCCGGTACCCGCTGAAAAAACGGCTTGCCGATCAAGTCGTTTGTTTGCCCATTCATACGGCCCCCTCCTTCCTGTGTTGTAATGAACCGGGAATGAGGCTAGGGAGGCTGTCCGCATAAAAAAAACCGGCTCCATGGCCGGTTCACATTTCCTGTGTGAGATTAACGGTGCTGCCCTTTCCTTCATTCCCGATGCTATAATCTTACACCGGTTCGCACCAAGCGAAGACGGGGAATCGGCGAACATTCGGCGAAGTTTGGGAGGACTTGCGGCGGTAAAAAGACGATACCTTCCCGAAGGCTTCCCACTAGTGCGCTTCGATTGCCCCGTCTTGTTCTAGCGAGGTCAACACGTGTATGCTATCCATCACGATGCCGGGATGCAGCTGCGGAATCATATGCCCGGCATTGGGGTGCATGATAAGCTTGGAGTGTGGGATATCCTGGTGCAGCCAGGTGCTGTGCACCAGCGTTGGAAACGGATCCGCTTCGCCGGCTGTGATTACGACTGGCACCGTGATCTTCCCGTATCTCCCGGAAACTTCGTCACACGCGTGGACGAATGCCAGCACGTCCTCACGGTTGGCCCGAAATTGACCGGGCCGGAACCATAAAGCGCGGACGGCCCTTCCGTACTCTTCCGGAACCGGTTCGGGAGCAAAGGTGGCCCGCATCATACCGTTCGATAGCAGCCATCCCATCGGGGCCAGAAGCGTATGGAGGAACAAGCTGCCGAGAATCGGCATGGTCACGAGCTTCGACAGCAGGTCTCCTTCCGCAGCCGGATAATGCTTTCTATACATCCCTCCGCCTATAATAACCAGCCCTGACAGCTCATCCGGATAATCGAGCGCGTAGGTCAGTGCCAACACCCCGCTCCATGAATGCGTGACCAGTACCGGCCGCTCGGCTCCCAGCTGATGCAGAGCGCCATTCAGCATTCTTGCCTGGTCCTTCGGCGTTGTTTTTCCCTTGCGGACTCTTCCGCTGTAGCCATATCCGGGACGATCAAAGGCTAGCGCCCTGTACCCTTGGCGGACTGCCAAAGCTGAAGCTTCTTTGAAGTCCTCCCCCCACAGCACCCCGCCATGCAAAAATACGATCGGTTGTCCGGTTCCTTCGTCGTGGACATGCTGCCGAACGCCCTCTACCTCGACAAACGATCCGGCAGGCGGATATAATCGCTCCGCGCGGCGTACTGTGAATACGCTAAATATATATAGTAGAAATAAAATAGCGATTGCTGTTCCAAGCACATATAACATGCTGATCCCTCGATTCTTTTAAGTATATTTTCCACGTACTAAAAAGTATGTTTATCACACAAAAAATGCGGGTTGACCACCCAAAGCCTGAGCGAGAGCAATAAGCCTCCGTCTGAGCGTATTGGATGGTCAAGCCCTAGCATTGAAGGCTTGTCGCCCGAGCGTCGACGCTGATCATCGTGCAGCAGTCATCAGTACGCCGCCGGGAGATGCACGCCTTAAGAAGCCGTCTGCCTGTGAACGCATTTAGAGAATATCCCCGTGCTGCTCAGCGCCAGGGAGAGGAACGTGGATCTATTCCGTTCCACAGCATGCCGGCAAAATCGTCCATCATCGAATCCAGCTCCAAATCGTCCCGATGGATGACAGCGGTAACCAGCAGTCCATGCATAACGGATTGGATGTACACGGACATCGCTTTAGCATCCGCTTTGCCGGACAGTCGGCCGCTCCGCTGGAGCTCGGCGAGCATGATCGACACCTGCTCATGCATCTCGTCGAATACAGCCGCCAGCTTCTCCCGGATACCCGGCTCGCGGCTGGATACAAGAAACTCCAGGAACAACAGCGCGGAGTCCGGATGCTCCAAACAGGCACGGAACTGCCCGCGGAGCCAGGATGATAGCGCTTGGATCGGATCTTCAGCCTCCAGGACGGCTTGTGCCTGCATGGGAATCAGCCGCCGCTGCGCGGCAACATTATGCTCGAGCAGTGCTACGTAGAGATCTTGCTTGCTGGCATAATGCCAATAAACCGCCCCTTTGGTCATGCCTGCATCGGCAGCGACCTGATCGAGCGTAGCACCATTGTAACCGCAGCGAGCAAATACCCTTCGAGCCGACTCTAAAATCTTCGTACGCGTATCGGCCTTTGCCGGATCTCTCCCTTGATCGCTTAGCTGACCGGCGAGGTAGGCCCTCATCTGCTCCTTGCTGCCCAGATGGCGCCTGACCGTTGTCCAATGGACCCCGGCCGCTTCAGCGATATCGGCGTAATTGATTTTATCAAGAGGCAGGCGGTCCGCCAAACTCAACGCAATTTCTATGATTCTGGACTTGGAATCCATTTCGGCCTACACCTCGTTCTGTGTATTCATATTATGCTTACATACTTTTAGGTATGCTAATATAATATATTCTCAACAAGCTCCTTGTCAATGCACAGCATGAATCGTAAAAAAACCGACCCTCAGCAGAGTCGGTTCTGGCCCACAGTCGTCCATTATTGTCCAAAGAGTCATCCATTATTGTCTAAAGGAGTGATCCATCCATTGTCTAAAAGTCATCCATCTCTTGACTAAAAAAACCTCCAAGCATTCGCCCGGCCCATCAACCTTGCATGATCCACATTCCCGCGTCGGAACTCCCCCGATCATGGGCCGCGTTTATCGCAAGGCGCCTACCGCTTGCGCCCCTTCATTCTTTTTCAGCCGGGTTAGGGGCTTTACGAGGGTATCCAGCGATAACAGGCCCAGATCGGCAAGCACCAGCGCCATTTTATAAAAAGCTCGGGTGCGGATTTTTACATACGTGTCTTTGCTGACCGGCGGGTCAAAAATATGGTTGTACACCTTGTAGTCGTACACATCGTCCTGCTTCATGTACCGTTCCCTTATCAGCAGCTGCTCGCGTTCTCCCAGCCGCTCCACGATCGATTCGATCGTTTCGCAGTAGTGCTTCCTTGCCGCAGGCATGTCTACATTATATATCGCTACCTTTGCCGTCTGATCCGAGGTCACATTCGTCGGTCCGTGGAACCGCTCGGTGTAAGAGGCCGTCACGCTCGCTTCCCTCATTTCAAACGTTATCGTTTTATAAATTCGATACTTCTCGAATACCGCCTCAATCGCGTATTGGGTTTTTCTGCGATCCAATTCAGGTAACATATGATTCATACCGTTTCACTCCCCATTGATGGTTTATCCTAGCTTTCCTTTGCCATTTGGCAGAAAATCAAGGCCATGCCGACTGTTCGTATATTTGTTCGTATTTTTCGTTATAATACCACTATCTGGAGATCTTCGTAAACGTTCAATTGGGCGGCAAAATTCCAGAAATGGGCCTTATCGCTCTCTAATTCTTGCCTTTTGGCAATATTCCTTTGTTTTTATTTTACCTGTTGGCAAAGGCATCGAATGGGTTTATACTATAAACAGAGGTTACAGATGGATTATGGTGAGGAGTGGCCGGAGCGTGGATCACAGATTTGGAGCATACTTGAAGCAGATCAGGGAAGACAAAGGCTTAAGCATCAATCAACTCGCACAAGCCGCTGACATCAGCGGATCGCAAATCTCGAGAATCGAGAACGGGCTGCGCGGCATTCCAAAGCCGCAGACGCTTCGCAAAATCGCCGACGCGCTTGAGGTTCCCTATGAAGAACTGATGAGCAAAGCCGGCTATTTGGACTCGGAGCTTTCCCTGCATGAGGACCTGACCGTTCCCGACTGGGCCACGGCCAAAGATAAACGGGATTTCAAAAAAATGCTGGAGGACGACGGAGAGCTGATGTTCGACGGAATCCCGTTAAACCAGGAGGACAAGCAGCGCATCAAGGATGTGCTGACCGGCTTATTCTGGGAAGCCAAGCAGATGAACAAACGGAAAAAATAGCATGTCATGAAGGAGTACATAGCGATTACAACCCTACGACAACCCATAACAATCTCGATATTGCAGGTGAACCGGCATGGATGATCTTTTACAACCGTTAATCCGTCAGCTTGTCAGAAAACATCATACCAATTGCCCCTTCGAAATTGCAGCTTCGCTCGGCATTCATATCCGGTACGCGGACCTCGGCAAGACAACGAAGGGGCTGTATTTCCGCAAATTAAGACGCAGGTTTATCGTCATTCATAGTCAACTGCCGCCGCAGTGGCAGCGCTTCGTCTGCGCCCATGAGCTCGGTCACGATCGGCTCCATAAGGGAATCAGCCGATTTTTTCTTGAGGAGCATTCCTACTTCAGTCCGGGCAAGCTTGAGCGTCAGGCGAATCGGTTTGCGGTTGCGTTATTGACGGCGGATTTGACCATTGGCCCGGGAGAGTCGTTGCATGAGTTCTACCTTCGGGCAGGCATTCCACAGGAAATGCTTTTATTTTTTAGACTCTAATCGAACATACGTTCCGATTCAGTGAAACCTTTAACCTATCATGATCCAATCATGTACGGGAGGCAGACACGCGAATCTGTGAGTGGCGCATTCGTAGGAAAGCCAAAAGCGGCTGCACAGCAGCCGCAATTCTCCACATCTGCGTGGCGTTTGTATGCTTGGCGGACTACAGAGGGGACTTACCGGTTAGCGGGCGAACGGATGCCTTCCATCAAGAAGCCGACCATCTGCTCCAGTGCTTGCTGCAGCGTCAGCCGGCCACCGGAAGCATACTGGTCGATCAGCTGATATAATGCTCCAACATATACCTGAATGAACAACTCGACATCAAAAGGACGGAAGATGCCTGCAGCAGCCCCCTCGTGAATGATCAGCCGGATATTCTCCCAGCCTGTATTCATGTAGGCATCGATTTGCCTCCACTGCTCCGGGTACCGGAGCTCCAATTCCTTCATCACGCGAATATCGTGGAAGGCGACACCTTGCGGAAGGAGCGTTAATGCCAGGAATAGCTTATCCATTAAAGGAATCGAATCGTCCTTCATCAGCTTCTCCTCCTCCGCCATCATATTCCCGATGGACTGGACCACGATATGGTCGACCAATTCCTCCTTGGATTCAAAATGCTGATACAGGGTCTTCGTGCTGATCCCGAGACGGCCTGCAACATCCCGAATAGAGAACTTCAGTCCGCGCTGTGCGATTTCCTGAACAGCGGCCTGGGCGATTTTGTCCTTCATAGCGCCACCGTCTCCTTCTCGTTCACTAGATGTCCGCTTCCGATCAGCCTCGGCAGGAAGAAGAGCGGATACAGCATCAGGAACAGATTCGGCAGCCACCAGAAGAGATCGAAATCAAGCCGGATGCTCCAAAATGCAATGGCCTGCAGCCCTGAGCAAAACGTCAGCACGAGCGAAACCAGACACCACGGCTGCCATTTGAAATGGCCTTTCCTATAGAGATACATGCTCCATAAACCGGTTCCGGAGATCAGCAGATCCAGCGGAAGGAACGATAAGTTCCACGCCACCAGCAGCGGATTGTCATAATCCTGATACAGATACTCCTTCGGAATCAGGCTCAAGCCGATGAGCAGCCAGTATATAATAAATCCGATATCGGTAGCGAGCATCAGTGATTTTAAGGTTCGGTTCATCCCCATTCTCCTTTGCCCATGATCTATTATCCATTCTCAGTCCTCACGCAGAAATCACGGAAAGCAATTCGGTTTATTTGTTTTCCATCTTACCCCACCTTCAGCTCATAATCAAGAGCGATTTAGGCATGGCTTTATAACAACCGACTGACTGCATACAAAAACAGCCTCCGCTCTCCCGGTATTGTAACCGACAGACGGAAGCCGTCTTTTTAGTTGTTTAGAGTTTTTGGCCGGGCTTGGTACCCTCTCTAACTGACCCCATTTTGCCTGTATTAAAACCGGCAAACGGGAGCCGTCTCTTAGCGGTTTATGGTTCCGCTGACAGGCTGTTGCCCTCTCTCCTGCGGTTTATGGTTTCTCCCAAGCCTGTTGGCCCTATGTCTAGCCCTCGATCCGGCCGACCGGCACAGCGCGTCATTTCCCCAGCGGTTCAAAGATCGCGGCCTGCCGCTTGCCGATCTTCATATGCTGGAGCCTTCTGAAACGGTCATGCTTTAATTTTTGGCCTTTGTCGGAAATGACTGCGACAACCGAACGGGCGGGATCGAGAATCGGGTGGATCTGCTCGAAAAAGCGCCCCACCGGATCTTCGCTTCCACCGCCCCAGCTGACCAAGTCCCCGTACGGGAGATCCGTCATAACGATGTGAGTTCCTCGGGCTCGGTCCAGCCCCCCCTTCGGATCCGTAATATCGCTCTGGAAGCATGCCGCTTCTTCGATCGCGGATTCGGCGATCAGCTCCTTCAGGCGAGTTGCGCTTTCCAGCGCATCCCGATGGGACGGCTTTCCGTATTGTTCATACAGCGACTTGATCTGCTCGGCTCGCTGCTCGAGCCCCTCCTTACGCAGCAGGGACAGGTTCTTTCCCGCGATGGGGAGCACATCGGGCTGAATGTCCGAGCCGATGATCCGGCCCAGCCGCCGTCCATGAAGCAGCCCGACCACAGTCAGCAAATACGCGCCTCCGCAGCAGGGATCATATAACGTGTAGGGGCCCTCAGCCCCCTTTTGTTCCAGAAGGTGAAAGCATCGCTGAGCCAGCTCGCTTGCCAGTCTTACGGGAAACGAGGTTGTGCCTCGAGCGTTGTAAAGCACCCGGCCGCTGGCAAAATCCTCGAAACTGCGCGGTGCTGATTCATATAGGTATTCCATGGCCATAATTCCTTCCATCTCTGTTCATGCAGCTGCATGCTTATCCTGATTAGATTCAACTACAGATTAACATCGATTCGCCGGATCTCCAAACCCTTTGAAGCAAGCAAGGCAGCGATGCGGCCGTTACCTCCCCGCAGCCCAAAGAAGCAACCCTAGGGCGAACCGACACGCGGGTCTCCTGAGGGTTGCTCCCATTAACTTGATCATTAGGTCGGACGAGCAAAGGGCTAAAGCCCCGACCGGTCCCTCATCCGCTCATTCGCTCATCTGCCGCCGATGCTAACCGCCTCTTTCCCCTGCATATTGTCCATGCGGACAAGAAACAGATTATCGCTCCAAATGGGACATGTAATCATAGGCCGTCGTGCCGTACACATTTTTGAAATGCCGGTTCAAATGCGCAAGATCCGTAAATCCGCATTGGGAAACGGCGAGATATACGTCGCGGCTGTCCTCGATGAGATGCTTGGCCCGCTCCACCTTGCAGTTTAAGTAATATTGGTAAGGCGACATGCCGGTGTTCGCTTTAAAGGAACGGATGAACTGATATTTGGACATGCCGAAAGCATGACTGATTTCATCCAATCGCAGCACATGATCCAGATGCTCCTGCATCAGCGCCTTCGCCTTCTTGGCAAATCCGCTGTCCCGCTTACCTTCAAACCTCAGTATATCTTCATTAAAATGCCCCGCCAGCCCCAGCAGCAGCTCGCTGCACAGCGCCTCCGGCTTGCCGGTGAATATCGCCCTCGTTACATTCAGAATGCTCTGCCTTAGGCCGGCATGATACACGATCGGCGTATGGAAGCGGATGATGTCCCTCTTCTGGATCAGCTCATGAAACAGCTGCGGATGAATGTAGATCATCACATAATCAATGCCCGTGCGCTCCTGCGACCAGCCGTCATGGCTCTGCTCCGGATGAAACAGCATCACGCCGCTCTGATAGGAAGCTTGCTGGCTTCCGTCGAGGGAATACTTCTGAATTCCGCGCAGGGTGACGCCGAGAGCGTACTCCTCGTGGTAATGCTTCTTATATTTGAAATCGGTAAAGCTCGCGGACAGGGCCGTGATGCCGCACGCTTTTTTATAGATAAACCGCTCCATCTTCCATCACCCCCTCAGAAGATTCGGTAGGTCCGACACGACGATGGCTGAATACAGCAGGAACAAAGCCAAGACCGTGTTGGTCGTTCTCCGGTATTTTTGCAAAACGCCCTGAAACAGATTGCCGCACACCGCCCAGGTCATATACGCAGCCAGCCCGATCAGCGAGACAGCGACAACGAAGACGGAAATGACCGGCCCCTCGGTATAATAGGGCATGACATAGCTTGGAATGACCGTAAGGGTAAACAACACGACCTTCGGATTCAGAAACTGCATCAAAAACCCCGATGTGAAGGAAGCCGTCTGGTTTGTCGACGCGTTGGAAACGTCCATATGATATACCTGATACGCCAGATACAGCATGAAGAGACAGCCTACTACCCGCAGCACCGGCAGAATGAACGGCATTCCGGAGGACAGCGTCTCGCCGAGGACGACAGATAGGGCAATCAACAGGAAAAGAGCGATCGATGCCCCGGCGATATAGCGGAGCGTTCGTTTGATCCCCGACTGCTGGACCGATGCCAGAATGACGATATTCGACGGCCCCGGAGAGAACGCAACGATAAAGCAATAAATAAAGAACGAAGAAAAATTCATGACCTGCAGCTCCTTACAAGGAATTCCCTTGCATTATAGAGCGGCCGGTCGAAAAGGGTATAGTACATTATTGCGCATTCAAAAGAGCTGCCCGAGTATTCCACTGGCCGGATCCAAGGCCTTTTTTCAACCTGCCTGAACGTCCGTTTGCTCCGCCTTCGGCTGTTCCTGCGCATGGGCGCCGCCCGACAGGTTCAGCAGCACAACCCCTGCGATGATCAGCAGAATCGAGAATATCTTCAAACCGTTAATTTGTTCCGAAAAGAACGAATATCCGATCAGCGTGATGATCATAATGCCGAGGCCGGACCAGATCGCGTACGCCACCGAAATTTCGATCTGCTTCAGGCTCAGCGTCAGAAAGCTCAGGCTGCATACATAAAAAACGACCAGCAGCACGCTCGGCAGCAGCTTCGTAAATCCCTCCGACATTTTCATATTAATGGTGCCGGCTACTTCAAACAAGATCGCCAGAGCTAAATAGAACCAGTGCATCGTTTCATTTCTCCTTTCCCTGCCCCGCGGCGATGCCGAACAGCAGGATATCCATGATCGACTTCAGCAGCTCCCCAAGCGGCATCTGATGCTTCACCGTTGCCCGGGAGTCGTACATTTGCTGGATTGCGCCCAGATACAGATCGATAAACAACGGAAGCGAGATCGGCTTGATGACGCCCTCAGCCATCCCCTGCTCCATCAGCTTGCTGACGATGCCCCACTCTTCTCTGAAAAAGGTATCGAGCTTCTCCCATTGGTTATAATGAAACTTTTTGAGATCCGTCAAAAGGCGCATATCCATCTTCTCAAGCTCTTGCGGCAAACAGATCAGGATTTGATGGATTTTCTCCAGAACGCCCAGCTGTCCATCTTCCGCAATTTCCCGCTCCCGCTGCTGGATATGCTGAATTAAGCTATCAACGATCGACTCGACGATCTCTTCCTTGGAGGAAAAATGCTCATAAATGGTCCGCTTGCTGATCGCAAGCCCCTGCGCCAGATCACTGACGGTAAAGGCAAATCCCTTCTGCTGGATCAAACGCATCGTTTCTTTCAAAATACGCTCCCGCATATTCGAGCCTCCTTGTTCTTCTTACGTTGAGCCACTTGGATACGGTGCTTTACTTCCGCTTTGCCTCTGACCGGGTTGTCGTCCGCTCAAGGCGTGCTTTGTCTTTCCTGTTCTTATCCCTCAACGTGTGCTTGGTCTCTTCTGTTCTTGTCACCTCAAATGGGTGCAGCCTCCAAGTGGAACGCATACCGATCCAGGTATGCAAGGTTGGTACCGACAATAACATATTGGTACCAACCGTATTATATACCATTCGAACGAAAAATCCATCTCTTTTTTCACTGGTCCCATGCAGCGCCAGCCAAACGCAAAAAGGGCATCTTACGTGAAATTACGAACTTTCACGCAAAATGCCCTCGAATTTAATCAAAGCGCACATCCCCGATGCCGAACCATGGAAAATGCCCCGCAGCCGCATAAGCGCCATATGCCGCCGCCGCTAAAAGTGCGATGGTGAGCAGATCATAGCGGGAGTAGCGCGAAGGGTAAAAATAAGTTCTGCGCCGTCCCCGGTCACCGTCAAACCGCTTGGCTTCCATCGCCGCCGCAACCCGGTGCGCCCGGCGGATGCTCTGTGCCAGAAGCGGCACCACATACATCCCTGCCCGGTTCACCGCCCCGCGGACACCGCGGATCGGGACCACTCCCCGCACCTTCAGCGCTTGCCGGCGGATCACATATTCCTCCCACACCATCGGCAAAAGCCGGATGGAAGCCATAAAGCTGTAGGCGTACTTGGGAGCAAGCTTCAGCTTTTGCATCAGGCTGTAGAACAAATCGACCGACGACGTTGTCGTCACGAGCAGAAGACCTTCGCAGGCAAAAGCGATGCCTTTAAACCCCAGATGCAATCCACGATAAAAGCTTTCCTCCGATACCTTGAACAGACCCCATTCCCACCAAACCGTGTCTCCCTTCCCGAACAGCATCATGGAGGATGAGGAAGAGATGAACGCGAGCAGAAACGGAATGAAGAACAGCAGCATCTTCCATGTGCGGACACCGGACAGCGCCAGGAGACATAGCATAAAGATCAGCGCCTGATACGCCACAAAGTCAATGTCATGCGTCAGCACCGTCATCAGGAACAGGGAGCAGACGAGAAGCAGCTTCACCACCGGATTTGCCCGGTGCAGCCACGTGATGCGGACCGGATTCCATATATTCATGACCTCACCTCCGCGTACGGTCTGCCGGAAGATTCCTTGTTGTCCTCACGGGCGCCAAATTCCTTGGCTTCGTCCTCCGCCCTCATTGGCGGATAACCGTTCTCCTGGAAGCCGGGAGCTCTCCTTGCCGCCAGCCTGGGCGATGCCATCCTGGAGACCAGCTGCCCTTGACGGATCTCCCAAATATGGGTGGCCGCCTGCTCGGCGATTCGCATCTCGTGGGTAACCATCACGATCGCCGTCCCGGCCTGGCGCAGCCGTTCGCACATCTCCAGAATCGCAAAGGTATTCCGTGCATCCTGGCCAAACGTAGGCTCATCCAGCAGCAGCACCGCCGGCTGTCTGGCCATGGCTGTGGCCACGCTGAGGCGGCGTTTCTGGCCCGTGGATAGCTGGTATGGATGCCGGCTCTCCTTGCCGTCTAGTCCGAATCGCTCTAGCGTCCGGCGGGCCTGCTCAGCCGCCTCATCCGCGGACATGCCGTCCACCAGCAAGGAGTACGCCACCTCATCCGTAACGCGCTCCGTCACGAATTGCAGCTCGGGATTCTGAAATACGAATCCGATTCGGCGGAGCATCCGTTCCCTTTGTTTGCGGTTTCGTCTTCCTTTCCCTAACGGAACCTCCCCCCCGCCGAGGAGGTACATGCCTTCCGCATTCAGCAGCCCCATCAGGCTCAGAAGCAGCGAGCTCTTCCCCGCTCCGTTCGGCCCGACAATCGCAATAAAATCGCCCGGATACACCTCCGCCCCTTGGACGGTAATAACGGCTTTGTCCCACCGCTTGCCTGAGAACTGGGCCAGCTGAACGGCAGGCTTGCTCTGTTCTGCCGACGTAAAGTCGGCTCCGGTAAGCCGTCCGGACTCCTCAACGGAATGGAGTCGTTCCCGGTTCTGTAGCCGAGCGGCTTTTCCCAAATCCCTGGCGAAGGAGTCATCCTGGCGGGATCCGCCGGAGGAGGTTCCAAGCGGTGCAAACACCTCCATGCCGGATGGGGACACTGCATAATCGTCCCATACGCCGGGATACCAGATGCCGAATTCCTTCAGCTCCCGCGAATAGCGGGCGAATACGTCGGCCGGCGTGCCTTCACCCAGAATCGTCCCATCCGGGCCAAAAAGCACGACCCGGTCTGCATATTCAGCCATTTCTTCAATCCGGTGCTCCACGATGATCAAGGTGCGCCCTGCGGACACAGCCTTCACCGCCGTCCAGATTTGCTCGCGGCCCTCGGGATCGAGCAGCGCCGACGGTTCATCCAGCAGCAGCACCTCCGGCTCCAGCAATAGGGCAGAAGCCAGTGCAAGACGCTGCTTCATCCCTTGCGATAAATGCGCGATTTTGACATGGAGCGACTCCAGCTCCAAGCCGACGGCTTGCAGCGCTGCCTGCATCCGCTCTTCCATCTGCTCCCGTGGAACGCATTGGTTTTCCAGGACGAATGCCAGCTCCTCGTCGACGAACGGCATGCAGAACTGGGTGTCCGGATCCTGGAACACATATCCCCAGGAAACGGGAAGCTTCTGCGCCTGGCATTTCATCGGCACCTCCGTCGCCCGGGGAATCATCCCGCTCAGCACCTGAAGAAGCGTCGATTTGCCGCAGCCGCTTGGACCCAGCAGCAGCACCTTTTCTCCGCGGGCGGCGGAGAACGAAAGATCTTTAAACATCAGCCGCTCCTCGCCCGGGTATTTAAGGCGCAGCCCTTCTACATAAAGCGCCGGTTCCTCCTGCGGATCATTAGGCGCATCCACCGTGTTTACGAAGTGTACGCCCGTTTGCATTTTAGACATGGCGCGAATCGTCCAGCGCCTCATATTCTTTTTGCGATGCCGGACGCAGCAGGGAGGTTACGCCGGTACGCTCCAGCGCTTTGGCGAGGACGAGCATCAGAAGGCCTGCAATGACGGCGCCGCTGAAGATCCGCATGCCGTATTTCGCCAGGAACATCCAGGTCTGAAGATCGTCCGTGTAGCTGTAGAAGAAATCAAGGAGCATCGAGCCGACGGCGGCAGCGGCCCCCGCCAGAGCCACCGTGAAGGCAGAAGAGCTGCGGTAGCGGGTTGCGGCAAATACGAGCTCGGCCCCCAAGCCTTGAATCAAGCCGTACATCAGGAGCGTAAGCCCCCACCCGCTGCCGAACAGCACTTCGACATGCGCGGCTGCAACCTCTGCAATGATCGCCACGCCAGGTTTCCGGATCAGCAGATAGGCCAGCGTCGCCGCGGCAAACCACATGCCATACAGCAATTCGTCCGCTTCGAAAAAGAGCGGCTTCAGCAGGTTGTATACCGATCCCCAAAAGTGATACACCACGCCCAGCACCAGCGATACAAGCACCGTCACCAAAATATCGCTCAGTCTAAGCCCTTTTCTCGGCTGAGCCCCCATTATGCCTTGCCTCATCGTTTCCATCGTACAATTACCCCTCTCCATCGCAATTTTTTAAAAGTGGAAAAAAATCACAACAAAAAACCGTCTGGAAACGCGCAGACGGAAATTAGGCCCTAATATGAGCAGGGTCGGATATTCTCTACGCTGGCATTACCCAGTTCAGATTAACGGTCAACAGCGGATAGCAGCTGCAATCTCAGCCTGATTCACTCAAGCACCCGTATTCCCTATTCGGTTTTATGTTAACTTTAAAATACACAGCCTTTCCTGATTTGGCAAGGGTCTTTTTTTCTTCAAGGCCTGTTTGTTGATTTCCAGCCGATTCTATGTCAATATCAGAGTGATTGCTTTTCAAGCATCATCGATAGCTTAGGTCTTTGCACAAAAAAGGAGAATAACATGGCCAAACGATTGCTGCGTCTGATGACAGAGCTCTCCTCCCGAAAGTGGTTGTCCCATTTGGTGGGGCAGTTCTCCCACAGCCGGTTGAGCCGTCATCTGATCCCTGCATTTATTCGAATATACCAAATCCCGGCGCATGAAGCGGAGAAAGAGCTGCATGAATACCGCTCGCTCAATGAATTCTTCTCCCGCCGATTAAAGCTCGGCCTGCGGGCCATAGATACGACCGCCGACGCGATGGTGAGCCCGGTTGATGCGACGATTACCGCCATGGGCACCATCGATACCGGCACCATCCTCAACGTCAAGGGACAGGATTACACCATTGAAGAGCTGCTTGCGCAGTCTCCGAGAATCGAGAATTATGTGAACGGTTACGCGTTCGTCTTATATTTAAGCCCGACGGATTACCATCGCATTCACGCCCCCGTTACCGGCGTGCAGATCGAGCGGGAGCACCTCAAGGGCAAGGTGTATCCCGTCAACGATTTTGCCATGACCCATATCCGGTCGGTGCTTAGCCGCAACGAAAGGCTCATTACCTATATCAAGCATGACTTCGGTGAGGTTGCCGTGGTCAAGGTCGGAGCATTGAACGTAAGCAGCATCCGTTATGCCGACGAGAACGTGACGAAATGGCAGATCGGGGATGAGCTTGCATACTTCGAATTCGGCTCAACCGTCGTGCTGTTGACCGAGAGCGGCACCTTTACCCCCCGGGGAGATCTTACCCTCGGGACGACGGTTAAAATGGGCGAGCTGCTCGGCATCCTCCATCCGCCCGCAGACAAGAAGCAGAAGCGGGATGCGTGCTTGGAGAAGGAGCTGTGTACGGAAAAATAAGAACGTCCTTGCGGATGCCTTCATTCATGACCGCAATGACTCCCGTTGCGTCCCTATCGAACAAGGACAATGTTAGACCTTATTCTCTTCCCAATAGCCGGACGATCAGCCGCTGAAAGAAGCGGTCGGGCAGCCATGCCTTGATCCGCCCGGTCAGCCGGGTGCTGCGGGGAAGCCGGTACCGGAAGCTCGGATGCTTCATACCGGCGATTCGAGCCACCAACCTTGCAACCTCGAGCGGATCCCCGCTCTTTTTGGCGGTCCGTTCGGAGTACGCCAATACCCGCTTCAGCATCCCGCTGTATGGCGAACCCTCCCTCACCTTCAACTCCCCGAAGCTCTTCCTCCAGATCGGCGTGCCGTAAGCGCCGGGCTGCACCAGCACCACATCGATGCCTAGAGGCATCAATTCCATGGCGAGACTTTCGCCAAGGCCTTCAACGGCAAATTTGGAAGCGGCATACGGGCCGTACCCCGGAAAGCCGACAACGCCGCTGATGCTGCTGATCAGAATCATTTTGGATTTACCGGTCCGCCGCATCAACGGCAGCATGCTTTGCGTCACGGAGACGGTTCCGATCACATTGGTCTCGAGCTGTCGTCTCCACTCGCTGAGCGGCACCTCTTCCACGAATCCGCCGACCGCGATGCCTGCGTTATTCACCAGCACATCCAGGCGCCCGAGCTCCTGCTCCACGGAGCGTGCAGCTGCCTGTACCTGCTCTTCGCTGCAAATATCCAGCTCGATCACTCGAATCCGCTCAGCCACACCGAACTTCGCCGCCTGCTGCAGGAGCTCCCCGGCTGCCTCCGGCCTTCGCATCCCGGCTGCGACATCATACCCGCCTTTCGCCAGCTCGATGCTGATCAGCACTCCGAAGCCGCTGGATGCGCCTGTCACCAGGGCTGTCTTTTGATTCGCCGCTTTCATAAACTCCATCCCCCCAGCTTTCTCAATCATGCAGTCGCCAGTTCCCTGCTTGGCCTTATACCTTGCCGCAACTCGAAAACCTCTTATAAACCGCTTCCGAATATCCGTAAACTGATCATACACGGGGTCGGTCCCAAGCTCAATCGTGAAACTTAGAGCTCGAGCATAAAGCCAAGGGGCATCACGCAAGCCCCATGTAAAAAGAGAGCCCTCCCGGACTCCCTTTTACGTTTAACTTATAAAATAATTCCAACATGGTGCTTCTCACCAACCAGGTATGTACAAGGTACTTGAAGATCACCCGGCTGGGCTGCTAGCTTCGGATCATCGTATATAAAATCGGGGTCACGCCTGTTATCCCCGGACAAAATACTCAGGCTCCATCAAAACCATACATCAAGATGCCCTTGGTTTATGGTCGACTTCATGCGACGCAGCCGATTTCGAAAAATACTGCCGCCGCCGCGACTGAAAAACCGCCCGCGCACCCGTCTTCTTGGGCTCATTCCCGTACACCCCCTTTCAAAGCTCACTTGCTCTCTATATACCGTAAGCGAGGATTACCCTAAATTGCTTACGTTGAAACCCCGAGGCCCCTTCCGCTTCGCGAAGAGCATGCGTGAACGGTAGGGAGCGGGGGAATCACCTGATTTCGGACGGACTCTTTCCGGTATACTGCTTGAATTGCCGGCTGAAAAAGAAAATGTCGCGATACCCGAGGGCGTCGGCCACTTCCGTGACATTCATTCCCTGGTGCACCAGCAGATGCTGCGCCCGCTCGATCCGCATCTGGATAATATAGGATTGGACCGGCGTACCGATCAGCTCCTTGAATTTGATCGAGAAATAACGCGGGGACAGTCCGGCTCTTGCCGCCAAATCCTCCACGCGATGTGGAATCCCCGGGTGCTGGCGCACATAATTGGCGATTTCGTGAATCGCCTCCATCAGCTGGTTGCTGGCTTTTTTTACGACAGGCTCATTCAGGTCAGACCGCAGCAGATGAATCATGAGCTGCTTCAGGATAAGCTGGCCCTCTTCTTCCGCCCCGTAAGGCTTGTCCAGATACAACCGGACATACCGGGCCAGCAAATATTCGAAATCCATCGTCTCGCTCAGCTGCCGGTACGGGGCCGGAATGTCCGTAACCGGTTCCTTCACGTCAAAATGTATATATGTTAAAACGAGCGGCTTCTGCGGATTATGCGTCGCGCTGGTATGGTCGCCCGGACGGAACAGGAAGCAGCTTCCTTTACCGATCTCATACGGCTTATCATTCAGTTCCAGCGTACCTTCACCGCTCCATACATAAAACAAATCGTAGTTCTGCATGGGCCGCTCGCGTTTCTGCCACTTCCAGCCCGGCTCGCAGACGATCTTCGCGAGCGCGGGCATTATTACAAAAGAAGACGGCGATGCATTCAGCATCACGTCATTCCCCCTCATCTCTTTTAAAAATATTCTCTCTCCATCATACCCGGTTTTCCGTTTTTTTGCATGTCCGCCCATGCCGATGCCAAACGGAGAACGCCTGCTTCGATATTTGCCCGCTCCAACTGGGAAAATCCAAAGCATGCGCCGGGCGGACCAGGCGTGCAGCTGTAAACGGTCGCATCGCGAAACAGCACGCCGCGACTGCGCGCGGCTTGGCGAAACGCGTGATACTCGGCGGGCGATTGCAGCCAGTCCGCATACACGTGAAGCCCCGCGTCGCAGGGCCGGAGCCGGAATAAGCCGCCTGCATGAGCGTCCATCGCTTCGCGAAGCGTTCGATACCTCGCGCCGTAGCGCCGGGTCATCCGCCGGAGATGCCGCCCGTAACCGCCGCTGGCGATGAACCGTGCCAACGCCCGCTGCTCCAGCACGCCGGGCGAGATCGGATCATACAGCGACTTGGCCCTGACGACGGCATTCGTAAGACTCGGAGGGAGCACCGCATAACCGATCCGCAGACCGGTGAACATCGTCTTGGAGAAGGAGCCGACGAAGATCACCCTTCCCTCGTCATCGAGCATCTTCAATGGCTCGATCGGCTTGCCTCCCCAGCGAAGCTCGCTGTCGTAGTCATCCTCGATAATGTAAGCCTGGCGGGTTCTCGCCCAGTTCAGCAGCGCCCGCCGCCTCTCTAGCGGAAGCACGGCTCCCGTAGGGTACTGCCGGCTCGGACTAACGACCAGAAGCCTGGCGTCCCAGTCGACAGGGACAAGCCCGGAAGCATCAACCGGAGCCGGCAATGGAATCCCGCCGGTAGCGGACACGCCCCTGCGGATCCCGTCGTAGCCGGGATCCTCGATCACCGCGCGGTCGCCGGGGTCCAGCAGGAGCTGGAAGAGCAGGACGATGCCCTGCATCGACCCGCTGAAGATTACGATATGCTCCGGCTCCGCCTGGATGCCCCGCGTAAACCGAAGATGTCCGGCAATCGCCCGCCGAAGCTCCAGCGCGCCTTCGGGCGGAGCGCCGGAGGACAGCTCCTTCCCTCCGCTCCCGCCGGCATAGTTCAATGCGCTCCGCCATTCGTCATACGGAAAATCCTCCATCGGCATGCGCGCATCGGCAAAGGATATGGTTCCTTCAGGCGGCGCCAGCTCCGACCGGCGGGCTTCGGCGGATTCGTCCCGGAGCTCCGCAAGCCGCCGGCCCCAGGCCGACAGCAGCGGGACCGCTTCGGCAGGAGGCGGCTGCTCAGGAACCGTGAACCCCTCGGCGACATAAGTGCCGCTCCCCTGCCTTGAGACGACATAGCCTTCCGCCATCAGCATGTCATAGCTTTGCGCAGCGGAGCCTCTGGATATGCCGTAAAGCTTGGCAAGCTCCCGGGTAGCGGGCAGGCGCGTCCCTTCCGGCAGTCTGCCGCTGTGAATCGCAGCGCGAATGGCATGATAAAGCGCCAAATATTTATATTTATACTGCTCGACGTATGTCTCGAACGGAAGCCCAAGCTCCACCGAAGGGACCTCCCTTATTTTAAATTGGACTATATAAATTAATGTAAATTGGCGCTTTTTCCTTGTCAATGTTCGTCGTATGCTGATACTCATCACAATGCGATGGAGGGAGAGCGTAATATCATGAGAAGAGACGAATTTGCAATCGAGGATCCGAAGGAGATCGAAGACTTCCTGAACGGAATGAGCTTCGGCTTTCTCGGAACCGTGGATGAACACGGGCTGCCGCGGGTTACGCCGCTGAATTTTGTTTATGTACAGGGGAGCTTTTACTTTCACGGCAGCCGGCTGGGGGAGAAAATGGAGCACTTGCGCCGCACTCCCGCCGTCAGCTTTACGGTGGCCGATGAGTATGCTTTGATCCCTTCCTATTTCTCGGATCCGGAAATGGCATGTCCCGCTACGGCCTACTTCAAGAGCGTAACGGCAGCAGGAGAAGCCGTCCTCGTCCATGATCTTGAGGAGAAAGCATTAGCGATGGAAGCCATGATGCGCAAGCTCCAGCCCGAGGGCGGCTACCGTACCATCGACGCCGGAGACCGCGCCTATGCTTCCCGGCTCAAGGGTGTAGCGGTAATCAAGCTCGTTCCGAAGCGGATGAGCGCCAAATTCAAATTCGGCCAAAATTTGAAGCCTGATCGGCTGCAGGACATGATCGGACGGCTTGAGGAACGCGGCCGGACCCGGGACGGCGAGACGGCTGCGCACATCTGTAAATATTACCCTGGACCGCGTTAAATCTGGGCATTTATCCGTGACGGTTCCCGGGTCTGATGGTATAATGAAAGGCAATGAAAATGTAAGAAGCTTTCATGCATTCGCCTCTTACCTTAACCAAAAGTACTCGGAAGGAAGGAACCATTTCATGAACCCATTGGCTGGACAATTGAACGAGAAACTGTTAGCAGGCAACCCGCATGTGTATGACATGCTCTCTACGCTCGGCAAAGAAATATACTTCCCGAAGGAAGGAATTCTGAGTCAGTCGGCGGAGGCATCCGCCCAAGCGAAGAAATATAACGCGACGATCGGCATCGCCACCGAAGGCGGCATCCCGATGCATCTTGGCGTGATCCAGGATAAGCTTTCGGCTTTCCAGCCGAAGGATCTGTATCCTTATGCCCCGCCGGCAGGCAAGCCTGAGCTGCGCTCCGTATGGCGGAACAAGATGCTCCGTGAGAATCCGTCCTTGGAGGGAAAGAGCTTCAGCAATCCGATCGTCACCAATGCCCTGACTCATGGTCTCAGCATCGTGGCCGACCTGTTCGCCGATGAGGGCGATGCGGTCATTTATCCGGACAAGAACTGGGAGAATTACGAGCTGACGTTCGGCATCCGCCGCCATGGCGTTCATGTAACCTATCCTCTTTTCACTGAAAATATGAAGTTTAATGCGGAGGGACTTCGCGAGGCTCTTCTGAACCAGAAGGATAAAGGCAAAGCGATCGTTCTGCTGAACTTCCCTAACAACCCGACAGGCTACACGCCGGGAGCCGAGGAAGGCGCAGCCATCGTATCCGCGATTACGGAAGCCGCCGAAGCCGGCATCAATGTTGTCGTCGTGACCGATGACGCCTACTTCGGACTGTTCTTCGAGAACTCCTTAACAGAATCGCTGTTCGGTCATCTTGCCGGCCTCCATCCGCGAATCCTGCCTGTGAAAGTCGACGGCGCTACGAAGGAAGAATATGTGTGGGGCTTCCGCGTAGGCTTCATTACCTTCGCCTCGGAGAACCAGGATGTGCTGGATGTACTTGAGCAGAAGACCCTCGGCATCATCCGGGCAACCATCTCCAGCGGTCCGCATCCTTCGCAATCGTTCGTCCTCGAAGCGCTGAAGGCTCCGGAATTCGAGGAGCAGAAGCAAGAGAAGTTCAGCATCATGAAGGGACGCGCCAATAAAGTAAAGGCCATTCTCGACAGCGGCAAATACGGTGATGTCTGGGAATACTATCCGTTTAACTCGGGATACTTCATGTGCCTGAAGCTGAAGACGGTATCGGCTGAAGCGCTTCGGTCCCATCTGATCCGCCAATACGGCGTCGGGACGATTGCCCTGGGCGAAGAGGATCTCCGGATTGCATTCTCCTGCATTGAAGAGGAGTACCTGGAGGATCTGTTCGACCTGATCTACCAAGGAATTCAGGATTTGCAGCAGGCTTAAGCCGATAGACCCTTGTCCCGCTTTGCATCAGATCATCTTTCTGTGATAAATAAACGCTCGCCCATACACATAGCCCCCCTGCAACATACAATACCATGTACTACAATTCAACTAAGTGAAAGGGGAATGAACATGGGTGCAGTTGAAGATGTAAGAGGATGCGGCGGATACGGCGGATATGGCGGTGGATACGGAGTAGGAGCCATTCTGGTTCTCTTTATCCTGCTCGTTATCATCACTCGTTCTTTCTGGGTCTAAGCCACTTCCTAGCTGGCGGCACGGATAATGACAGGTCGTCCGACCCCGAAGGACACTGCGGCTTCTGCTGCTGATACGGCTACTATTCATACGAAAGCAATAGAGGAAGGCCGGGATGGATGCATCCCGGCCTTCCTCTATTTATCATCATCTTCGTCTATCTCTTTATCATCATCTTCGCCTATCTATTCATCATCATCGTCGGCTCGCCGGTTCTTTCGCACGGCGTTCCAGCGGGACAAAAGAACCAGCGCGATCCCTCCTGCCAGCGTGAGAAGCGTCCGATCCGGCGTTCCGGGAACGGCCGGGATCAACGGCAGCCACAGCAGCACGACCCAGAACAGCTGCACCTGAAAGATCAGCTTGTTCTCGCTCTCCCGCCTTGTCCCCTCGGGGAGCGGGTAAATATGCAGCCAGAATGATTCAGGATGAAGCTTGCGCAGGGCGGACAGCTGCAGTCCGATGATCAAGAGCCCGATCCAATATACGGCTGCCGAAGCCCAGTCCTCCCGGGTGAGCCATACGAGCAGCACTCCCAGTAGCCCGACCCGCACCAGAATGCCCAAGATATCGCTGCGGGCAAAGCTCTTGACGAGCAAATACCGGTAGGCCTCGTCCTTGCCCCATGGAACGCCCCTTCCCCATCCCGACAGCCATTTCCTGGCGTGCACGCGCTGTTCGCGCTGCGGCACATTCACGAACCAGCTCAGCACCAGCATGACCCGTCCGGCCTGTCTGCGTTCAATGGCGATTAACCGCTCCCAGGCGACAAGGTGCCGGACAGGAAAGCGCACAGCGAATCCATACGCGAGACCGAGCAGCGCAATAAAAATCAGGCTTCGCCCGGACGGATGCCACAGCCA
The DNA here is from genome assembly GCF_038002285.1 of Paenibacillus sp. FSL R5-0810. Classification (NCBI taxonomy): domain Bacteria; kingdom Bacillati; phylum Bacillota; class Bacilli; order Caryophanales; family Paenibacillaceae; genus Paenibacillus; species Paenibacillus sp. FSL R5-0810. The sequence continues at coordinate 6,275,274 of NZ_JBBOCF010000001.1, read as the reverse complement.
AGCGGCAATGCCGAGCGCCGAAACGGCCCACCGCAGTAAACGGTAAGCGCCTGCCGCGGTACGGGACACCATCAGCTGCTCCCTCCAACTTCCGTAACTGGCGAGCAGCTTGAGGGCAACCAGCACCAGGAATGTGACCAGAAGCGTCTTAGGTGATGTATCACTGCGTATGTACAGAGGCCATAAGATAAGGAGCACGATGCCTAAACCGATGATTTTGTACACGACACCGCTAATCCAGCCTTTGCGAAAATAAGTGCTCATTCGGGATTCCTGCGGCAGCAGAAAAACGGTGTCCGCCGAGCGCAGATACGTGCGTACGCTGCTGTTAATGACGATCGGGAGCAAAATAACCAGCATGATCCAGCGAATCGGGAGCCCCTGCGGAATATGCTGCAGAAAGGCCGTATACCACGCCGCGAACGCGATCAGCAGGAACAGCGTAACGACGGCGACCCCGCTTTGTATGACATAACCCAGATAGGGCAGGATATCGCCCCAGAACTGACCGCGCCGTTTATCATACAGCTCGCGCAAGTTCATATGCCGCTACCGCCTTGAACCAATACATTAAACAGCTCCTCCAGCGGAAGGCCCGGCCTTCCCGCTTGCTCCCGCATTTCCTCCAGCGTTCCTTGGGCAATAATGCTGCCGCGGTGCAGCACCACAAACCGGTCGCAATAATTCTCGATGGTGGAGAGGATATGCGAGCTTAACAGGATGGAAGAGCCTGAAGCCTTTAGCTCCAGCATGAAATCGAGCAGGGAGCGGATCCCTAGCGGATCCAGCCCGAGGAAGGGCTCATCGATAATATAAAGGGAAGGTCTGGCCACGAATGCGCACATGATCATCACCTTTTGACGCATCCCTTTGGACAGATGCGTTGACAGGCTGTCCATCTTCTCCTCCATCCGGAACAGCCTCGCCAGCTGCTCCCCCCTCGATTCATAATCCTCGCGGGAAACGCCGTAGGAACGGGCCGTAAATTCCAAGTGCTCGCGTACCGTCAACTCATCGTACAGAAGCGGGGATTCGGGAACAAAACCCAGTGCACTGTGATACGCCTCGGAGTCCTCCGTCCGGCGCTTGCCCTGGACCTCAATCTCTCCCTTCTGCGGATTCATCAGTCCGAGGATATGCTTCATCGTCGTGCTCTTCCCCGCCCCGTTCAATCCGATCAGACCGACCATCTCCCCCGGCTGCACCTGGAACGTGATATCATGCAGAACCGGACGGTTTATGCTGTACCCGCCGCTTAATCCTTGAACAGACAACACCGGCTGCTCACTCATTACCACATCACCTCTTCTACTTAAAAAACACCGAACCCTGCCTCGGTCAGAAGCGCTTGTGCGCGTGAATCCAGTTGAGGATACCGGGCCTGGCCCGGTTCTAAGCCGATTCTACGGATTCGTATTGGTTAAATATAAGCCGTGCCGCAGGTCAGCCCCGCGGCGGTTTATTCTTCAGCCATTTCGGCGCACCCTTGTTCTTGCGGTCGCGCTCCCTCTCGCTCGGACGTTCTCCGTTCGCTTTGCCGTTGCCTGCCCGTCCCTTCGAGCTGATCGACGCCGGCTTCCGGGCAGCCGGCTTGTTCGCTCGATTGCCGGCATGGGAACCACGACCGACACTGTCCCGCTCCGAAGCGGAGCGTGGCGTGCGAATTTTCCCGCCGTATAGGACTCTCTCTTCGATCGAAATGCCCAGCTCGCGGTTGAACTTACGCATAATGAAGGTTTGCCGGTCAGTCACAAGGGTAATCGCAAGCCCCTTACGCCCCATCCGTCCTGTCCGTCCTGCACGATGGGTATAGTGCTCGGCATCAATCGGCGGATCATAGTTGATGACCATGCCGAGACCTTCGATATCCAGCCCACGGGCAGCAACGTCACTTGCTACAAGCAGCTTCGTCCGCCCTTCCCTGAATGCGTTCAGGACCCGGCTCCGAGTCAGCTTGTCGGCGTCTCCGTACAAGGCGGCTGCATTCAAGCCGAGATAATTCAGCTTGGCTTCCACCTCGGCCAGATCCTCAGTGGCGTTCACAAAGACGAGCGCCCGTTCGGGATCGTAATGGCGGACGATCCGGCGAAGCATGTCCAGTTTGTCCCGTTCTTCGGATACGAAATAATAATGCTCCAGACCGGACGGCGTCCGGCGCTCCGGATCGATACCGATCTCAACCGGCTGATCCATTTCCTTCTTAGCCAGCTCGGCCGTCTCAGGACCGACCGTTGCCGATAGGAATACGAGCTGACGGTCGCGCAGCGCGCTGCGCAGGATCCGTTCCACATCGCTCGCACCGCCTGACTGAAACACCTGATCCACCTCGTCAATGACGATGGTGGTTACCTGGTGCATTTTGAGCTTGCGAATTTCGATCAGCTCCCGGATGCGTCCCGGCGTTCCGACGATCAGCTGAGGATGCTGCTTCAGCTTCTCGATCTGTCGCTTGGCCGCCGCGCCGCCGATTAATCCGATGACGCCGATGCCGCGAGCCTCCCCATAACGCTCGCCCTCTCTAACGATCTGGATCGCCAGCTCCTGGGTTGGAGCGACAATCAGCTTCTGTGCTGCCTTTACCTCCGGGTCGATGCCCTGAAGGATCGGAAGCAGGTAAGCCAGCGTCTTGCCGGTTCCCGTCTGGGACGTTGCAAGCACGTCCTTGCCCGCAAGGATCGGAGGAATGGCTTCGGCCTGAACCGGTGACGGCGCCACAATGCCGAATTCCGAGAGCCTTGCCGTTAAATCCTCTGCTATTCCCAATGTATGAAACGTAGTTGAAGTCATATGATCGTCCATCCTTTATTTTATCGGGTCTCATTCGTTCCTTCTCATTATATGCCAAAACCGGGCGCTCACCAAATACAACCTTTCGGACAAGCATTTGGGAAGAAAATCTTCGCTTTATCATAACCACCTGTTATTTGCCGATTTTAGTGTAAAATGAATTAAAAGGATATGACTGGGGGGAGATTTACCATGACTGCAAAGGTCGAAGCACTGCTTGATAACATCACGAAAGAACTCCGTCATCTGCCCGGCGTTGTCGGCGTCGTGCTTGGCGGATCCAGAGCCAAAGGGACAGCAAGGCCGGATTCGGATATCGATATCGGCATTTATTATGATGAATCCGAGGGATTCCAGGTCGAGCATATCGCGAAGGCGGCGAAAAAATTGGATGACGAGCATCGCGAGGGCATTATCACTTCGCTCGGGGAATGGGGTGCCTGGGTTAACGGGGGCGGCTGGTTAGTGATCGAGGGGTACCACGTGGATTTCTTATTCCGCGATATTCACCGCGTGTCCAGAATCGTGGAGGAATGCACGAAGGGATCGGTTTCAGCCCATTACCAGACCGGGCATCCGCACGCTTACCTTAATGTGATGTATATGGGTGAGCTGTCTGTTTGCCGCATTTTGTCCGATAAGGATAACCGCATTCAGACGCTTCAGGCGAAGACGAAGCCTTATCCTCAAGCTTTGAAGAGCGCCATCGTCGGATTTTTCACCTTCGAGGCATCCTTCTCCCTGATGTTTGCGGACGATAACGCGTCCAAAGACGACATCACCTACGTTGCCGGCCACGTCTACCGGTGCATTGCCTGCTTGAATCAAGTGCTGTTCGCCAAGAATGAGACCTACTGCATTAACGAGAAGCGCGCGGTGGCCATGATCGAGTCCTTCCCGCTCAAGCCGGATCGCTACAAGGAACGGCTGGACCAGGCGATCACCCTGCTCTCGGCGGATGCCGGGCAGACGAAACAAGCTCTCCGCCTGCTGCGCGACATTCTCGCGGAGACGGAAAGCCTGTAGGCTGTTGTTTATTTCTGATTCATCCACCGATGGGATACACGATCCGCAAATCTCGGAAACAGCTGATATAAGCGAATGCCGACAGCGGCCAATCTTGGCAGATTGAGCTCTTCCTTGCGTTTGATAATGAGCTTGACGACCTGTTCGGCTACATATTCCGGCTTCATCATAAGCCAGCCGACATTTTTGACGTATCCGCCCGAAGGATCGGCCAAGGAGAAGAACGGCGTATCAATCGGTCCCGGATTGACGGTCGAGACGGTGATGCCTGTATGCCGCAGCTCCTGCCGCAGAGCATTGCTAAGTCCCAATACGGCATGCTTCGTGGCAGAGTAGGCAGTGGATTTGGCAGTGCCGATCTTCCCTGCCATCGAAGCGATATTGACGATCTGCCCGTCGCCTCGCTCCAGCATCCCCGGCAGGACTGCCTGGGTGCACCGTACAATCCCCATATAATTGACGTCCATCATATCTTCAAATTCAGAGGCAGGCATATCCAGGAATGCCTCGAACTTGCCGTATCCGGCATTGTTCACCAGCACATCGATTCTGCCGTGCTTCCGGGATGCCTCTTTCAACACCGAATCCACCTGATGGGGGTCTTGTACGTCCATGACGACCAGCTCATGGGGTCCTTTCAAGCGGCTGCCGGCTTCCCGCAGACGCTCCATCGAACGTCCGGCCAGTATAACGACCGCGCCTTCGTCGGACAGCCGCTGGGCTATCAGGGCCCCGATGCCGCTGGAAGCGCCCGTCACCGCGATCACTTTATTTTTGAGCATGATTTCGTTATCCCTTCCTTTACCGCTAGAGCTGCCTACCAGTGCCTGCCGGCTTCCCGGCATTGCTCTGCAGGAGCCCGGCGGCTCACTTGGTCTTATTTTACGAAATCATGACTTGAATATCCAGTTCGCCGATGCCTTCCATCATGAGGGGAATGCACAGCGCCTTTTTCTGAAACAGGCCGGAGGCATGATCCGATTTAATCACCCGCGGCGGCGTAATATCAACGCTTACTCCTTGGTTGGACAAAATCATGCTGGCATTGCCGCTAATCATATTGCCCAGCTCTGATATCGCACTCTGTCCCATCTCGTCCATTTCGGTAATGACATATCCGCCCATCATGGCCGATACCATGTGCAGCGCTACCTTCTCCTGGATCCCAAATACGATATCCCCGTTCATTTGCCCTGTCATTCCGATTTGGATCCAGATATGATTCTCGATAAATCCGATCTCCTTGACCCCAAGATTCCCCGTGGAAGGTGAAACCTGTATGACTTGCTCGATCACATGTCGTGCGGACTCTAAAAAAGGATTGATGACTTCCGCTTTCATTCCTTACTTTCGCCCCTTTCACTGGGTTGTTGGTCAGGGTCCCAAAGTCCCAACGATTTATTTAAACATTATAATGGATACCCTTTAATAAATCATCACAAATTAGCGACAACCCCCTATTCCAACAGCTCTTCCAACTTTGGAGCTATCGTAATAACGTCGATTTCGCATTCGGTCATCCATTCGCTTAAAAGGTACTTTGGTCTCACCTGAAGCTATGTCTACTTTACTATTATCGGATGCATTCGCAATCTTTTAATAATAAATGTCCGGATTTCGAAACTTTTTAGCTGACACAAGCGGAATGCTGCCTCAATTGCTCCTTCAGGCAGAATACCCTATAATTTAAATAAAGCGGGCTGCACGTGGATTTACGAGCGGAAGAATCATATCAAGTAAGGAGGAAGGCTATGAACATCAGCCAATTGGAAACGCTAATTACCATCTCCAAAACGATGAGCTTTCGCAAAGCCGGAGAGCTTCTTAATCTGACACAACCGGCCGTATCGGCTCAGATCAAGAGCTTGGAGGAAGAGTTCAAAACCGTGCTGGTAGACCGGAGCCAACCGGTAACGTTAACCGACCGTGGACAGGTGTTCGTGGAGCATGCCGAGCAAATTCTGAGCATCGTGGACGAGCTGAAGCAGCGGCTGTCGGATCTAGACCAGACGCCTCAAGGGCATATTCAATTAGGTACGACCACTTCCATCGCCATTCAGATTCTGCCCCGGGTTCTTTCCTACTTCCAGGATCAGTTCCCCCACATTAAAACAACCATTCAATCCATGGCATCCTCACAAATCTACCATAGCGTGGAGAATGGTCTCATCGACATCGGAATCGGTTATTTGATCGAACGCAATCCCAACCTCAGCACATCCATCCTGTACTACGATACGTTTGAATTAGTTGTATCCCCTCAGCACCCGCTGGCCAAACTATCCAAGGCAAGCATCGATGTGCTTGGCAGCACGCCTCTTATTTTGCTATCGCGCGATACCGTTGGCCGCCGTTTCGCCGACGACGTCATGAAGAAGCACGGCATCGATCCTCAGGTGGTCATGGAGCTGTCCAGCAGCGAGGAAATCAAACGGATGGTTGAGATTAATCTTGGCGCTGCCATCATTTCGAAGCAATCCGTAGCGACAGAGCTTCGAAACGGCACCCTGCAGATCGTTCCGCTCAGCGAGCTGGAGGTAAGCCATCCGGTCGGCGTCATCTATAAGAGCAGCCGTTATGTAAGCTCGGCCATGCGGCAATTTTTAAGCGACTTGAAGGGCATGCCGGAAACGCAATTCATCAGCACCGAGTAAGTCACGATGATCATGACCAGAATCGGGATGCTATATTATGACGATAACAGCATGAAGGAGGGCTTATCATGAAATTTGATCTGCACACCCACCATTTCCGCTGCGGCCATGCGGACGGCAATATCCGGGATTATATCGAAGCGGCCATTGCTGCGGATTTACAAGTCATCGGGATTTCGGACCATACGCCATACTTCGGAAGCGAGGAGGAGCATCCTTTTCCTTCCATCTCCATGGCTAAAGCCGACTTTGACGGGTACGTCCGGGAAGTGCTGCAATTGAAACGGGAGTACGAGGGCAAGATCAAGGTTCTGCTGGGAATCGAATCGGACTTCTTTCCTGAGCATGCCAATGTATATCAACAGGCTATGTCTGCCTACCCTTTCGATTACATTATCGGATCCATCCACCACGTGAGAGGCGTCAGCATATTTAATAAAAACCGGTGGAAGAAGCTGACTCCGTCCGAGCAAGTGGCCGATAAGGAGGAGTATTTCAATCTGATCCGGCAGTCCGCGCGAAGCGGGATGTTTCAAATTATCGCGCACATGGATGCCATGAAGGGCAACTATCCGTTATTCTCCGAAATCAAGGCAGACGAAGCGATAGAGGAAACGCTGAAGGTCATCGCGGAATCCGGGCTGGCGATCGAAATCAACACCTCCGGCAAAACGAAGCTGTGCGGCGGATGGTATCCGTCCAACGAAATTCTGGAGGTTGCGCATCATTACGGCGTCGATGTGACCTTCGGCTCCGACGCGCATAAACCGTCCCGGGTCGGCGACGAGTTCGAGGAAGTGGCCAAGGTTCTGAAAGAGATCGGGTTTAAGGAATGGGTCTATTACGAGCAAAAACAGAAGGTTGCCGTACCTCTTTAACAGGGGTACCCCTTCTGTTTTTTTATTGCAGATCCATAAATAATACACAGGAACAAAAAAAGTGGACCCGCACAGCGGATCCAAAAGCATCATATATATTCTCAAAAGGGGGTCATGTGATAAGTTTAACCTCTCGCTGTTAGAGTTTCATAACAGGTATATTTCAATTGTGTAACAAAAATTCAAATTGTACGTTTCATATTGATCCATTCGCCAGGACATGCACGGCCATTTGAATGGTATCGCATCTTGTTATTATTGCAACTTGTTATTTATCAATACTATGATGGCGATTTGGCACCAAGACTTTCACGATCACACGTCTGCCCCCCGGAGCGTCAATACCGTCAGCTCCGGTTGACATAGCAGCCGGATCGGCAGCTGCGTCATCCCGATCCCACGATTGACATACAGCGGCATCCCACGGCTGCCGACATGATACAAGCCTTGTACATAACGTTTTGCCCCAGGTGGCGTCACAACCTCCCCAAGCCAAGGCAGCCGTACCTGCCCGCCATGGCTGTGGCCGGACAGCTGCAGATGAACCGGGTACTCCGCAGTTGTATCACCATAGTCCGGCTCATGCATCAGCACTATCTTGATCATCCCCTCCGGGAGTCCTTCAAGCGCCGATGCCGGATCAGGATGCCCCCATATTCCGTCATCCAAGCCCACAACCGCGATCTGTTCGCCGCCTCGTCTGAGCTTGGCATGGCTGTTACGAAGCACGGTGAATCCCGCCTTCTCCTCCATCCGGATCAGCTTCTCTACATCGTAGAAATCATGGTTGCCGAGGATCGAGTATTTTCCGAACGCGGCTTCGAGGCCGGACAACGGCAGAATCGCTTCCTCCAAAGCATCAACCTCCCCGTCCACCATATCCCCTGTAAAGCATATGAGATCCGGCTTCTCCCGGTTAATGGCTTCAACCACCCGCACGGCGGCCTTGGCACCTGCATAAAAGCCCAGATGCATATCGCTGAACTGAACAACCTTCAGGCCGTTGAAAGCGGCAGGCAGACCATTCAGCGCCAGTGTTAGCCGCCTGACCTCCAGCCGGTTAGGCTCCCACAAGGAGGCGTAGGCACCCACCGCAAGGCCTGCTCCCAGGACGGCAGCCGCCCCATGCTTCAGAAACCTGCGCCGCGTCATGGTCGTGCCCGCTGCCGGCTTGGCATCCGCTTGGCTGGATGGCCGCTGCGGCCCTGTGGATGAATTTTTCATAAACGGACATCCTCCTATATAATATGGAAAAGAACACCCTGAGTGTATTGGCATGAACTTATCTGAGGACATGCTCGATAGCACGGTTAGATTTATTACTTTTATACGATAAATCGTTACAAGTCTATGCCCATGGAAAGGAGCCTGCAGCTGCTTATGATTGTTAACGAATCCATCCCGTCATTAGTTTCATCGCAGAAGCAGTTTTTCCTGAAAGGATTCACGAAGGAGCCGGAATTCCGGATCCGGCAGCTCACCAGACTCCGCGAGGTCATCGTCGCCAGAGAGAGCGAGGTAATCCAGGCGCTGCGCCAGGACCTGAACAAGAGCGAGCAGGAAGCCTATACGACAGAAATCGGCATCGTTTACAAAGAGCTCTCACATATCTTGAAAAATATAAAGCGCTGGAGCAAACCCGAGCGCGTGAAAACGGCGCTGACGCATGTCGGCAGCAAGGGGATGATCTATCCCGAGCCGTACGGCAGCGTGCTAATTATTGCTCCTTGGAATTACCCTTGGCAGCTTGCCATCTCTCCCCTGATCGGCGCGCTGGCTGCGGGCAATACCGCTGTTGTTAAGCCGTCCGAGCTGACGCCGGCCGTCTCCGCGCTTATTACGTCCATCCTGGAAGAAACGTTCCCGCCGGAGTACGTCGCTTCTGTTGAGGGCGGGCCCGAGGTCAGCACCGTGCTGCTGGAGCAGCCGCTGGACTATATCTTTTTTACCGGCAGCGTGAATGTGGGGAAAATCGTGATGGAAGCAGCAGCCAAGCGCCTGACTCCCCTCACGCTCGAGCTCGGGGGCAAAAGCCCCTGCATCGTCCATGAGGACGCTCCACTGAAGCTGACGGCATCGCGCATTGCCTTCGGAAAGTTCACGAATGCCGGGCAGACATGCGTAGCACCCGATTATGTATTGGTTCACAGCCGCGTAAAAGAGCCGTTCATCGCCTATTTAAAGGAAGCGATCATTGAATTCTATGGCCCTGAGCCGCTGAACAACCCCGATTACGGCCGAATCGTGTCGCAGAAGCACTTCAATCGGCTGGCAGGCTTTCTGGATAACGGCCACCTTCGGCACGGCGGCAAGGCCGATAAGGACAAGCTCCGCATTGAACCAACGGTTCTTGATCAAGTAGCTTGGGATATGCCGGTGATGGAAGAGGAGATTTTCGGACCCATATGCCCGATCCTGACTTATGATGACATGAACGAAGCGATCCGGGCCGTTCAGTCACGCCCCAAGCCGCTTGCATTCTATTTGTTCACCGAGAATGAGGACCTACAGGAGCATGTGCTGTCCTCCGTTTCCTTCGGCGGAGGCTGCGTCAACGATACGCTCATGCATCTGGCTACGCCGTATTTGCCGTTCGGCGGTGTCGGCGAGAGCGGGATGGGCTCGTATCACGGGCAGTACAGCTTCTACACCTTCTCGCATATGAAGAGCGTGCTGAAGCAGACGAACCGGTTCGACTTTAAATTCCGGTATCCGTCAAAAAACGGGCTAGGCATTCTCAAAAAGCTGCTGAAGCCGTGAACCGGGGATAGCCATCCACGAGAGCGGACCCGGGAACTTGATGGCGTCGATTGATCCCCACTCCCTTGCAGGCTGTACGCCTATCAACGTGTGATGTCAATTATTGATGACTGCTGGGTGTTACCGCTGCCCGTCAGCGTCAGCTGACAAAGCACCTTGAGCCGAAATCAATTCCTGCGCTCATCAAATTTGGCTGACTATCGGGTAAAATGCTTGCGCTCATGCGGCGGGGCGGCCGTTCCCGGTTCGCCCTCTTCAGTGCTGTAGGTTTCAGGCCGATCACTACCCGGCTTGAATATTTGCCGCAGGGTTCCAAGCATGGACAGCGCATAAGCAACGGTGATAAAGCTAAAAGCGATCTCCAAGATGACGACCAGTCTTGAAGTGTTGTCAACCGGACTTACATCCCCATACCCGACCGTCACAAACGTGGCCATGCTGAAATATAGAAACGTAATGAACTGCGACAGCGGGTCCTGCCCTAGATTATCCCCTTCAAAGGATACACCGCCAAACAGCTTGTAGATTGACATATAGACCAGCGTGAAAAATAAAATACACATGGCAGCGGCCATGCTGATTCGGATGAGGGTTGTCTTCATATCGACATGCCGGTTCACGGAATCCGCGATTTTATCGAAGATGTACAGCACATAGAAGACAACCGAGCACAAGGAGAAGATCACAATGAGAGCACGCATCCCTCCCTTGCCTGGTACAATTTCCATCAGATCGATCCAACCAAGCAAATCCTCCACCGACACCAGCACATAAATCAGCAAAGGCGCGAGCAGCAGCGGCCGGCTTGACCATTTCTTGTCCATCATGTAGAACGCATAAATCAAGGCTATCAACCCCGCCAAATTGAGCAGCCACATCCACCAGCTCATGAGCGTCCCCTCCTTCCTACGGCCCCATATCGATCGTTCGTACTCCGGCCGCATTACACCTAATCATTTATTACCCTTGGAGAGGAGCTCATGCAACTGGCGTTCCTTGGCAATCCGACTTTTACCGGTTACGGGCAAGCCACTCTACGGCAAAATCCACCATTCTACGCTGTTTGACCAGGACGCAAGAGGCTGCGCCTACGTTCCCGTAACTGCAGGCTTCCTTGCACTCCTGCTCGAATGCAGCCCCCAACGCTTCAAAATCGTCGGCATGATAATTGATATCCGAAAAGGACACCCATTCCGTCTTGCCTCCAGCTCTCGATACCGGCGCTTGGGACGTAATATGCTCTTTGCCCCTCCACGCCGCGCGATACTCGGCCAGATGGAAGGAGGTATTGCTGCCATAGCCGGTCCCGAGCATCAGCACGAAGGCGTCTGCATCGTACAGCCGGGCCAGAGGCGAGGATTCCCCGAGGCCGTCTGTCAGCGGATGCGGGTCCATCAGCCCCTTCGCTGCACGGCCTCGAGCCGCGAAGGAGACATGCGGATGAAGGCTCCGGATGACCCCCTTCTGCTTACGGAACGTTTCCGGAATAACCCCCATTCCCGAGGTTACCGTAGCATCGGGATCAAAGGGAGGCATACTGTCCCGGATCAGCTGCCACCATTTCGGATCGGCGGGCGGATTTCCCCAGGTCTCCGGGTTCGTCAAGTTCGGGGACTGTGTGGGCATCACCAGCGTTCCTTCCTTACCCAGCACCTCCGTTAGCGCGAGAATGACGGCTTCAGCCCCGCCGACGATCCATCCGCCGATGCTCTTAAGCGAAGAATGGAGAAGCACCGTCATCCCTTCCTTAACGCCTAAAGCGGCGAGGTCCCGACTCAAATCCTGAATCGTAATCGGTCTTTCTGTAATCATGATTGCGTACCACCTTTAGATAAAAAGTTCTGCTATTATCGTACAACATAACAGCGCCCGACCGCGAATGATACAAGCGGTCAGGCGCTGTTGTTGCCATTTCGTAAGCTTTTCGGTTCTAGACGCTGAGCCAGCGCTTGAACAGATGCTTCGTTGTTTCTTTATTCATCTCCGCGATCGATGTCGTCAGCGGAATGCCTTTCGGGCAGGAGCGTACGCAGTTCTGCGAGTTGCCACAGCCTTCAATGCCGCCGTCCTGCATCAGCGCCTCCAGGCGTTCCTCCTTGTTCAGCTCGCCAGTTGGATGGGCGTTGAACAAGCGGACCTGGGAAATGGCCGCTGGACCGATAAAGTCGGTCTTCTCGTTGACATTCGGGCAAGCCTCAAGACATACGCCGCACGTCATGCATTTGGACAGCTCGTAAGCCCATTGGCGCTTCTTCTCCGCCATGCGGGGTCCGGGACCGAGATCATACGTGCCGTCGATCGGAATCCAGGCTTTAACCCGCTTCAGGGCGGAGAACATCCGGCTCCGGTCGATGACCAAGTCGCGCACGACCGGGAAAGTCTTCATCGGCTGGATGCGGATCGGCTGCTCCAGCTTGTCGATCAGCGCCGCACAGGCTTGGCGCGGCTTGCCGTTGATGACCATTGAACAGGCACCGCATACTTCCTCCAGACAGTTGGAATCCCAGCATACCGGGGAAGTCGTTTGGCCTTGCGCATTCTTCGGATTGCGCTGAATTTCCATCAGCGCGCTAATTACGTTCATGCCGGGACGGTACGGAACCTCAAATTCCTCTGTATACGCTTTGGATTCCGGGTTGTCCTGACGAGTGATGATAAATTTTACTGTCTTTGAGGCGGCTGCCGTTTGAGCCATGGTAAATCCCCCTTCTTACTTTTCTTTCGAATAGTCGCGAATACGCGGCGGGATTAAGGAAACATCCACTTCTTCGTACGAGATTTGCGGTCCTTCTGGCGTCCATTTCGCTTTCGTTGTTTTCAGGAAATTCTCGTCATCGCGATCAGGGAATTCCGGCTTATAGTGAGCTCCGCGGCTTTCATTCCGGAGCAGGGCTCCAAGCGTCATTGCTTCCGCAAGCTCCAGCATGTTCCACAGCTGACGCGTGAATGCCACGCCTTGGTTGTTCCAGCGGGACGTATCGGTCATGTTGATGTTGCGGTAGCGCTGCTTCAATTCCTTGATCTTGTTGATCGTCTCCTGGAGCTTGTCGTTGTAGCGGACAACGGTCATGTTGTTGGTCATCCATTCGCCAAGCTCTTTATGAATCACGTAAGCATTTTCCGTGCCTTCCATCTTCAGAAGCCCTTCGTACTTCGTGGTCTGCTCTTTCGTGTACCGGTCGAAGACGCTGGAGGAGATATCCTCGGACGATTTCTTCAAGCCTTTAACATACTCGATCGCCTTCGGACCTGCGACCATGCCGCCGTAAATGGCCGATACGAGCGAGTTCGCGCCCAAGCGGTTGGCTCCGTGATATTGATATTCGCATTCCCCGGCTGCGAACAGGCCAGGAATATTCGTCATCTGGTTGTAATCGACCCACATGCCGCCCATGGAATAATGGACTGCAGGGAAGATCTTCATTGGAATTTTGCGAGGGTCGTCACCCATAAACTTCTCATAGATCTCGATGATGCCCCCTAGCTTCACGTCCAGCTCCTTCGGATCCTTGTGGGAGAGATCCAGGTATACCATGTTCTCGCCGTTAATGCCAAGGCCCATGTCCACGCATACGGAGAAAATTTCGCGAGTCGCGATATCCCGCGGAACGAGGTTGCCGTATGCAGGATATTTCTCTTCGAGGAAGTACCAAGGCTTTCCGTCTTTATAAGTCCAGATCCGGCCGCCTTCACCGCGGGCCGATTCCGACATCAGGCGCAGCTTGTCGTCGCCTGGAATGGCGGTCGGGTGAATCTGGATGAATTCGCCGTTAGCGTAGTATACGCCCTGCTGGTATACCGCGCTTGCTGCCGTACCGGTGTTGATAACCGAGTTCGTCGTTTTACCGAAAATGATGCCGGGGCCACCGCTGGCCAGAATGACGGCATCTGCCTTGAACGCCCGGATCTCCATGGAGCGAAGGTCCTGGGCGGCAATGCCGCGGCATACGCCCTCGTCATCAATAACCGCGTTCAGGAACTCCCAGTTCTCGTATTTGGTCACGAGACCTGCAGTTTCCCAGCGGCGCACCTGCTCGTCAAGCGCGTACAGCAGCTGCTGGCCGGTGGTCGCTCCAGCAAACGCCGTGCGGTGATGCTTCGTTCCGCCGAAGCGGCGGAAATCCAGAAGGCCTTCAGGCGTACGGTTGAACATAACGCCCATGCGGTCCATGAGGTGAATAATGCCCGGAGCGGCTTCGCACATCGCTTTAACCGGCGGCTGGTTCGCCAGGAAGTCCCCGCCGTAAACCGTATCGTCAAAGTGCTCCCACGGGGAGTCGCCTTCACCTTTCGTATTAACCGCTCCGTTAATGCCGCCTTGCGCGCACACGGAGTGAGAACGTTTCACAGGTACCAGTGAGAACAGATGAACATGGGCTCCTGCTTCGGCCGCTTTAATGGTTGCCATCAGTCCGGCAAGGCCGCCGCCCACTACGATAATATTAGATGCTGCCATTTATACGTTCACTCCTTTAAGAGGTTGTTCAAAAAGTCGTCTTTTGATCACGTAGTGTATCAAGATGTAACTCGGCATCGAATCTTGAACTCAGCCGGGCCTTCCAGTGCTCACGTACCCAAATCGTACGCTCCGCCCTTCAGTCCCTAACTTCATCCAACCTTCTCGGTGCTGAAAAACCGGCTTTTTGAACTTGCACTTTAAGCCAAGACTGTCTTAACTACATCGATCGCTGCTTGCGCAGCTTGGAACTCGGAGTTTCTGAATCCGGTCATCGCAAGGATAAACAGGACGCTCATAAATACGAACAAGCCCATGCAAATGTATGTGGATACTCGCTGCGCGCGCGGGCCGACGGTAATGCCCCAGCTGACGAGGAATGCCCAAAGGCCGTTCGCGAAGTGGAACGTAGCCGATACAACGCCGATAATATACAGAACAAATAATACAGGATTGCTCACGATATCGTGCATGACGGCACCCAGATCATCATGGGTGATCTTGCCGATCATGATCTGAAAACGGGTGTCGTACATATGCCAGATCACAAATACGAACGTAATAACCCCGGTAATCCGCTGAACGGTAAAACGGATGTTCCGCTCATAATTGTAATTGCCGATGTTGTTTTTGGCCTGATACGCAATGTACAGACCGTAAATGCCGTGGTACATCAGCGGCAGCCAGATCAAGAACAGCTCAAGGAAGAAGATTAGAGGCAAGCTGTTCAGTAAATTCACGGCTCCCTTGAAGCCTTCCTTTCCACCCTCGAAAGCCTGAAAGTTGGATATCATGTGGCTGAGCAGAAATGCTCCAAGCGGTATGACACCGAGTAAGGAATGCAGCTTTCTGGAATAATACCCTTTCATCAGTTGACGTTCCCCTTTCCAATGTGCAGCGTTTTCAATTTCACTCTTTCCTATTTACGGAACAATTACACTTACTTACACTGTGCTTTTCGCGTGCAACGACAAAATGTTCCCTTTTTCCACAAACGTGTGAACATCCTGTGTCATGTTTCATGTTACTCCTTTTTTTCTTATAAGGGAATTGCAATATAATTATTAATCGTTATAATCTATACGCATAAGTAGTTATTGGAACACTATCCTATATATAATGGAGGAATATCATGTTCGAAGATCTGGACATGTTTGCCGTTGTGGTGGAGCAATCCAGCATCAATAAAGCATCCAAGCTGCTGAACCTGTCCCAGCCGGCGCTCTCGCGGAAGATCGCCAAGCTCGAAGACGAGCTCGGCCTGCCCCTGTTCAACCGGCGCGGCAAGCGCCTTGAGCTGACGTCGATCGGGCAGATCGTATATACCTTTGCGCTGGAGCAGCGCCAGCAGCAGCTGAAGCTCATGCAGACGCTCGCCCACTATCGGGAAGGGGAGCAGATCTCGATTAATCTGGGCGCGAGCCTGACGACGCTGCAGACGACGCTGCCCCCGCTCGTCAACGCGTTCATGGAGCGGCATCCCGCCGCGGAAATCAAGCTGATTACCGGCAAAACCCATGAGATCGTTTCTTATGTAAGGGATAAACGGGTGGATGTCGGCATCGTCGCCTCTTCCATCAACCAACCGGGACTAAACTGCATTCCCCTGTTTGACGATCATCTGGAGCTCGTCATTCCCGCCGTCCATCCGCTGGCGGAGCTGGAGGATGTCGAGGTCGAGCACCTCCAGGGGCTTCCGATGATTATTTTCTCGACCGGAACCTGGTACCGTAAGCTGACGGACGACCTGTTTCACCGGTGGGGCATCATGCCCGATATTCGGATGGAGATCGATTCCTTCGAAGCGATCGTCCGCTTGATCCCGACCTGCAAAGCAGCGGCCCTGCTTCCGAAATCATACCTCCGTCCGCAGCTGCTCTCCGACAACGGGCTTGTGGACATTCACATCCCCGCGCTCATGGAGACGCGGCGGACGACCTCGTTGATTTACGGGGATGCTTCAGAGCTTAGCAGCGCCGCCCGCCGCTGGATTAACGAAACCGAGGTGCTCTTCCGAAGCCTTGCGGAAGAGAAGCAGCGAAAAAACCTGACGACCTAGAGATCGTCAGGTTTTTTTGTATTATTTCTGCTGCAGATTCACGACTTCCGTCTCAAACCGCTCCACATTGTCGTTGGAGCCGATGACGACCATAACATCGCCGGCGTTGACCACGTCCATCGCCGTCGGCGCGACGATAATGCCGGATCGCTTGTTGAGGGCGACCACCGTGACACCGTAACGGACGCGCGTGTTCAGTTCGCTTAACGTCTTGCCGTCCATACAATCGGTTACCGTCATTTCCACGATCAAATAATCCTTAGATAATTCGATATAGTCGAGCAGATTCGGCGTAACCAGCTGGTGAGCCACACGGATTCCCATATCCCGTTCGGGGAAGATGACCCGGTCCACACCCAGCTTCTGCAGCGCCCGGCCGTGCAGCACGGAAATCGCTTTGGCCACGACGGTCGATACGCCAAGCTCCTTGAGCAGGATGGCGGACAGAATGCTCATCTGGATATCGTCTCCGATCGCGACGATCCCGCAGTCGAAGTTGCGGATGCCGAGCGATTTCAGCATCTCCTCATCCGTAGCATCGGCGACCACCGTATGGGTCAGATACTCGCTCATATCCTCGACGACCTCTTCGTTCCGGTCAATGCCGAGAACCTCATAGCCTAGTTCCATTAGTTCCAGTGCCAGACTCGAGCCGAACCGCCCCAAACCGATCACTGCAAATTGCTTTGGTTTCATGTCTCTCCTATACTCCTTATCCAATAATCATTTTGCCTTCCGGATGACGATACAATTCTTTACCCTTTTTCGGACCGAGTGCATAAGCCAGCGTCAGCGGACCTAGACGTCCGGCAAACATCGTTAAGCTGATCAATATTTTGCCGAACACCGTCAAATCCGGCGTCAATCCCATCGACAAGCCGACGGTGCCGAAGGCCGAGGTCGTTTCGAATAGAATCTCCAGAAAATCCGCATCCTCTGTCGTGGACAGGATCATGGATACCGTCAATACGAGCAGCAGCGCAAGAAGCGCAATCGTTAACGCCTTTAAGACCCGCTCCTGAGCGAGGCGAAACCGGAATAAGACGATGTCCTCACGCCCTCTCATCATCGCGAACACGGCCCCTACCATCACCATAAAGGTTGTCGTCTTGATTCCGCCCCCGGTCGATCCCGGCGACGCTCCGATAAACATAAGTATAATAATGAAAAATTGCGTAGCTTGCCTTAGGCCGCCGATATCAATCGAATTCGCGCCCGCTGTTCGCGGACTGACCGATTGGAAGAACGAGGCGAGCACTTTACCTCCCCCGTCCAAGGAGCCCAGCGTTAACGGATTGGTGAACTCAAAAATAAATATGATGATCGCCCCGATGAAGATCAACGCCCCCGACATCGAGAGAACGACTTTGGAGTGAAGCGACAGCTTCCTTTTTTGACGGAAATCGATCAAATCGGATAATACAACGAACCCGATGCCGCCGGATATGATCAACAGCATGGATACGATGTTTACCAACGGATCATCGACATAATCCGTGAGACTATGAAAATCACCGAACAGATCGAAGCCCGCATTGTTAAACAGCGAAACGGAATGGAACACCCCAAAATAGAGGGCTTTTCCAATAGGCATATCCCATGCCCAGCGCAGTGTAAACAGTACGGCAGCGCACGCCTCGAAGGTCAAGGAATAGATAAACACCCGCCGGATCAAACGAACGATCCCTTCGATGGAGGACTGATTCATCGCTTCCTGCAGAACAAGCCGGTCCTTGAGCGATATCCTCCGCTTGAATACCAGGGCGAACAGGGTTGCCATCGTCATAAACCCAAGCCCGCTGAGTTGAATGAGCAGAAGGATCACCGTATGTCCGAAAGCACTGAAGCTTGTGCCTGTATCCACGACAACAAGCCCGGTCAGACAGACGGCGGAAGCCGCCGTAAACATGGCGTCAATCCCGCTGATCGGTTCGCCGGTCCTGCTGGATACGGGCAGCATGAGCAGAATGGTACCGACCAGGATCGCCGCCGCAAAACCGAGCGCAAGGATCTGCGGAGGTGACAGCTTAAGCCACTTCATTTTTGAGTTCAAAGTTTCACCTTCTCCAAAAAAATCAAAGAAAAAAGACACTGGAAAACAGTGCCCTTCACGGTCTGGTTCCTGTGCAACAGCCTACGAGGTTAGCTGACGGATTCGGGCATTATCACAGGCCGCCCTATCCATGATCCGAAAGAGATCATGAAATTCACCCCAATTACATGGTTCCCCCGTTCTCATTACGAAATTCGGCTGGTTTATTCGGTTCCTTGAAGCATGATGTGATTATAACGCAATCCGGAAGCGAACCCAACGTCGTTTTTTTACCAAAAAGTCTTTAAATGAGCGCGAATTGGGCATATTCAAGAGTACAAGGATATGGTTCTCTAACGTTTTCGAAACCTTTCATTCCTTTTCAGCGTTTTATTTCATTATTGGCCCTTTGGGATAAGCAGGGCTTGTTCTTCATATGTATGTTATATTGACTCTATGATCCGCTTTTTGCGGGGCCGGTTATTCATATCGGAAAGCACTAAAATTAAGAGGAGGAATTTCATGAACCGTGCCGAAGAGCCCCTGAAGCTGACGCCTAACCTAAAGAAGCTTATCGCACCGGCCATCATCGGTCTGATCCTGTTTCTTATATTCCAGGTACTCCCATCCACTTCCTTCGAGTCGACCGATACGCCCTATCCGCAAATCATTTCCAAGGATGAGGCTGCGCAAGCGGCGTCACGGTTCGCTCGCGAACGTTTAGGGTTTCCTGCTTCCGAAGGGCAAGACCCCCTTGTTACATACCAGTCCAACTCCGAGCTGTACGGATATTTGGCCAAGGAAAAGAAGCTAAAGGAGTATAACAAGAATTACGAAGCCAAATACCCATATGACGTATACCGCGTCCGCTTCACCTTGCCGGGTGGCGATGCGCTGAACGTGGATGTGCATATGCAGAATGCCGGCATCGCGGGATTCTCCTATGATTCCGCCCGCTCCAGTTACGACAGGATCGAGCTGAATCAAGGGGAGGTCCGGAAGCAAATGCTGCTTCTGGTTGAGGAAGGCATGACGCTGGCCGAGAAGCAGGCGCTCGCGGAGCCGTGGCTCAAGTGGGCCGGATACGATGCGACGCAGCTGCAGCTTTCTACCCGGGAAGGCGAACCTAAGCTGAGATATACCGTCACGGAAGCCGCCATCGGGGATTCGAGGCTGCAGCTGGCATTTACCTTTGAACATGGGACACTGCGTTCCTTCGAGCCCGCGTTCTCGGTTCCGGCAGCGCATGCTGCCTATGTGAACAAGCAGACGCAGGATGCAACGCTGCTGACGCTGGTCGGGTACGGTTTGTTTACGCTTGTGCTCGGTATCCTGGCCATCGTCTACAGCGTCAAGACCAGAGCCTATACCTCGTTTAAGCGCGGTATCCTGCTGTCCGTCCTGTTGTTTGTCATCCAGATGCTGAATACGTACAACCTGGTTCCGGTCTTTAAGGCACAAGGAATGTCCGAGACCGGCATCATCGGGATGATGATCTTCTACGCCATCTACTCCCTCGTCTTCTCCGCCTTGCTCTATTTCTCGCTTGTCGGCGGAAGCGGTCTATGGCGGAAGGAAGACGGGCTTAATCCGTGGCCGCGTGCCAAGGAGCCCGGGTACGGCCGCTATGTCTTGGAAAGCATGAAGGTGGGCTATTTGTGGGCCCTCATTCTGCTCGGCATTCAGTCCTTGATCTTCATCGCGCTCGGCCTGACCTTGAACACCTGGTCCACGACCGATGCCTCGCAGTCGCCTTACAACATGCTCTATCCATGGCTGTTTCCGCTGATGGCTTGGCTGGCAGGCATTTCGGAGGAAGCGGTGTACCGGCTGTTCGGCATTAGAATGGTGAAGAAAATCGTGCGCAGCACCTTTGTCGCGAGTTTGATCACCTCGATCATCTGGGCGCTAGGCCATACGCTGTATCCGATTTACCCAGTCGTATCCCGCCCGATTGAGCTGGTCATTATCGGCCTGCTGTTCAGCTATATTTTCCTGAAATACGGATATATTGCGGCCATGTTCTCGCATGTCGTCTTCAACAGCATTCTCATGGGAATCAGCCTGGTCATGCTTCAAGGGACCCCTAATGTGCTAATCGGCCTGTTCTATATGGTGCTGCCGGCAATCGTGGCTTACGTGATCTATCGCTTGAATCCAACAAAAAAAGAGAAGCCGTATGTCACGACTCCTCATCACGAAGGGCATTGAGTATATCTGTAGCTAATTTTTCACCGATCGAAAGGGGCTTAAAGTCTTCGACTGAAGCCTCTTTTATTTTTTTGATCGAGCCGAAATGCTTCAGCAGCAGCTTCCGCCGCTTCTCGCCGATGCCCGGGATCGAGTCCAGCTTGGACGAAACCATCGATTTGCCGCGCTGCTCTCGATGGAAG
The DNA here is from genome assembly GCF_038002285.1 of Paenibacillus sp. FSL R5-0810. Taxonomy (NCBI): domain Bacteria; kingdom Bacillati; phylum Bacillota; class Bacilli; order Caryophanales; family Paenibacillaceae; genus Paenibacillus; species Paenibacillus sp. FSL R5-0810. The sequence goes on along the minus strand of NZ_JBBOCF010000001.1, from coordinate 6,254,229 downwards.
GAGATCGCAAACCGGTGGACCTCATCCTGGATGCGCTGAAGCAGATAGAACTCCTGGCTGTCCCGCGGCAGGGACACCGGCTGCGGCGGATCGCCGACCATCAGCTGCGCCGTTCTATGCTTGGCATCCTTCACAAGCCCGCAGACCGGAATAAACAGTCCCAGCTCATTCTCCAGCACATCGATCGCAGCCGATATCTGTCCCCTGCCGCCGTCGACCACGATCAGGTCCGGCAGCGGCAGATTCTCCTTCAGCACCCGCTCGTACCGTCTCCGGATGACCTCACGCATCGTCTCGTAATCATCCGGCCCCTGCACGGTGCGGATTTTGTACTTCCGGTATTCCTTCTTATCCGGTTTCCCGTTTGTAAACACGACCATCGCCGAAACCGGATTCGTTCCCTGTATGTTCGAGTTGTCAAACGCCTCGATCCGGTTCAGGGATTCGATGCCGATCACTTCGCCGAGATTGGCCGCGGCAATCGATGTCCGCTCCTCATCTCGTTCGATTAAGCGGAATTTCTCATCCAGCGCAACCTTTGCATTTTCAATCGCCATCCCGACCATCTGGCGCTTTAAGCCGCGCTGCGGCACATGCACCTTAACGCCGAGCCATTCCTGCAAGGCAGCTGCACCTCCGGCGGCGTCCACCAGGCCGGCAGCCTCCGCCCGCTCGTTCTCGGCTTTTGTCGCGGCGGCCAGACGTTCGGCCTCCTCCCCTTGCCCGGGGCTTTCCGGACCGCCGGCCGAACCTGAGCCGGACGGGTCCTCAGCGACTGCTAAGGCAGGCGATCCAGCGGTATCGCCCTCACCGGCGCCTGGGGCCAGGCCGCTCTCGTTGGAAGCAGCGGCTCGGCTGCCTGCTCCCTCCGATATCGAATCATTCTTGGCTGCGATGCTGTCTTGCGCATCGGAGTCGGCCTCCTCAATCAAGATCGGTCCGGGAAGCAGGATTTCCTGCGGGACGGCAGGGTTATCGCTGTAGTACTGCGCGATGAAGGACATGAAGTCGCTGTGCGCGTCACCGTAGAACGGAAAAATCGACTTGTTGCGCTGCACCATTTTCCCCTGGCGCATATACAGAATTTGCACGCACATCCAGCCCTTATCCACGGCATAACCGAAGACGTCACGGTCCCGGGTGTCTGTTGTGGTGATCTTCTGCTTCTCCATCAAGGTGTCGATATGGATGATCTGGTCCCTCAGCTCCTTGGCGCGTTCGAAATACAGGTCTTCTGCGGCTTCCTGCATTTTGCGCTGCAGCTCCTTCTTGATCTCTTCATGGCCGCCGCTTAGAAAGGAGGTGATTTCGCTGGTGATCTCCTCGTAGGCGGTCTTCGGCACCTCTTTCACGCATGGAGCCATGCATTGGCCCATATGATAATACAAGCACACCTCTTTCGGCATAACCCCGCATTTGCGCAAAGGATACATGCGGTCGAGCAGCTTTTTCGTCTGTTGGGCGGCATAGGCGTTCGGGTAGGGTCCGAAATACTTGGCTTTATCTTTAAGCACCCGGCGCGTTACTTCCAGGCGTGGATGCTCTTCGTTCGTAATTTTTAGATATGGATAGGTTTTGTCATCCTTCAGCAGTACATTATATCTTGGCTGGTGCGTCTTGATCAGGTTGCACTCCAGGATGAGCGCTTCCATATTGCTGCCCGTTACGATGTATTCGAAATCGCGGATTTCGGCCACCAGCATCTGGGTCTTGCCGTTGTGACTGCCGGTAAAATAAGAGCGCACCCGGTTCTTCAGCACTTTGGCCTTGCCGACATAAATAATGGTTCCTTCCCGGTTCTTCATCAGGTAGCACCCGGGCTGATCGGGCAGCAGCGCCAGCTTGTGCCGGATATTCTCCAGCGCCTTCTCCTGCTCCTGCAGTTGTTTGCCGAAGTCGTCCATCTTCTTCCTCCTCTCCAAGAAGATTATATATGATTATGATGATGAGATTGCTGCAAAAAATCCAAAAAGCGACGATCAATCTGCAATGTATAGGTCAACGGTTTTGTTCGTGGCGCCAAAGGCGCCAGCGGGCGGCTCGATCAAGATGGCGCTGTTTCGGGGTCTATATATTGTACCCGGAAGCGGCAGTAATCGAATGCTGCAAAATCCTGATGATAAACCGCATAAAGCGCCTATCGGATTGTTGACCGAAGGCGCTTTATGGAAGCTTTATTGCGGTAGCGGCACTTGCATATCAAGCATTATTGATGCTTCGCAATGATGCCTTTCAAGGCTTCTTTGGAGTTAAGCCCTACCACTTTATCGACAGGCTGGCCGTCTTTAAAGAAAATCATCGTCGGAATGCTCATAACGCCGAAGCGTGCTGCGGATTCCGGATTTTCATCCACGTTCACCTTTGCGATTTTTACATCGTCGCCGAGTTCTTGGGACAATTCGTCCAGAATCGGAGCGAGCATTTTACAAGGACCGCACCATGGGGCCCAGAAATCAACTACAACCGTTCCTTGACCTTCCACTTCGTTGGCGAAGGTTTGATCGGTAACATTAACGATAGCCATTGTATACTCCTCCTTACAGGATAATTTCAAGATATAGCGCGAATCATAATGTCGAATGCGTCGACGGTTTTAGTATACCACAAACTTTAAGAAAAAGTGAAATATACTCACCTAAAGAAAGGGGATTTCTCGGAATATTCATGCAATCTTTACAAATGATTTGGACATTGGGTATACTACTAATAATAAGTCGGGTGACCTGTCTTAGCCGTGCATACGGAATGTTCACCTTTTTGAGGAGGCAAGCACCATGGATGTAAACGTGCGCATGAACGATCCGCGGGAGCACATCAACGAAGAACCGCGCAATGATTTCAGCGATTTGATGATGGGCTTTCTTGGGATGTTCGGTTTCATGACCATCATCTTCTTCGGATTCGTCATTATCAAATTTTTGGTCGGCTAATTGACGGCTCCTTGCGCTAAGAAAAGCCTGATCCCTGTCATCGCGTCCTGTGACGCTAAAGGGATCAGGCTTTTTTACATTTCTATAGGCAGCAGCCTTGCCTAGAATTTTCCCCTCTGATTCTCGCCGTATAAATGAACGACGTCCACGAACGGTGCAATGCGGTTCATCAGCCGCTGCCCCTTATGGGCCTCTTCCCCGTCCTTGCTCGTAAAGCTTAGGTGCCGCTCGAGTCCGTCCAGCGGATAATTCGACGTGTAGAAGGTCGGCTTGCGGTTCATCCGGTAATTCAGAATCGACCCCAACACATGATCCCGTACCCAAGGGCTTAAATTCTCGGCGCCGATATCGTCGAAGATCAACAGATCGCAGTTCTTCATCGTCTCGACCATTTCCTTCAGCTTCGGCCCGTCCTGCATCATCGTTTTTAGATCCTCTACAAAATCAGGCATATACACGATTACACCCGAATACCCCGCCATCGCCAGCTCGTAGAGCAGATAGCCCATCAAATAGGTCTTGCCGGTGCCGAAGGATCCGGTCAAATACAATCCCCGGGGACTAAGCCCATTCTCCTTCGTCTCCTTAATATACTTGAACACCTGATGAACTCCGGGAGCTCTCAGCCGGTCCTTGGCCATAATCTCCATATGGTCATAGCCTTCATTCAGCGCTTTGTCGTCGACATAGAAGCTGCGGATCCGCTTCCGGATCTGATCCTCATTCGTTTTGGCAACCTGCAGGGAGCACGGCGTTTTCCGTTCATAAATCTCCACCGTTCCGTTAACCCGCTGAATATCCAGCTTGCTGTAGTGTCCCTGGAAATCATTCGGGCAACGGTCCAGTCCCGGACACTGCTTGCAGTTGGCCTGATCGCCGGCATACTGGTACAGCTTGCTTAAATTGATGCGCAGCACCCGGTCGTCAATCTCCGGATATTCCGCACGCATCGCCTGAATAAGCGGATTCTTCAGCAGCTCCTCCGTAATCTCGGCCGTTCTGCGCCGCAGCGCAGAGCTCTTCATACTTTCCAGCAGCTCGCCAAGGGATTCCATCTCTCTCCCTCCTTCATCTATAGCATCTTTGGTTCTTATACGCCTTTCTTATTGCCGGCCTGCATCTCGGCAGCGAACCTCATCATCTCTTCGAATTCTTCATCCGTTACTGCCTCGCCCTTATCGGTCTCCAGCGCCACCGGAATTTCGGGCTTCGCCTGTCCGCTTCTAGCGTATGTACGCGTGCGTGCTGAGCCCTGCTTCTGCTTGCCTTTCATCTTGGCTTGGTCCCTTATATATTGAACAGCCTTCTCATAGCTGTTAACCTGCTTCAGCAGCATGTTGGAAGCGATCGCCTCCACGAAATTACGGTTGATCCGCTGCTCGCCGCCGACGGCGATCAACGACACCAAATAATGAATCAGTACGTTGATGACCTCGCCCGGCAGCTTGTAACTAAGGTCGATCTTCTCGAAAATGTCCAGGAACTGAGCGGGTACGGTCCCCGGGAAGAACGTCTGCAGCAGCCGGGTATACGGCTCATTGCGCAGCATCATATTATATTGATGAATATCGCACTTCGACTGGAACTGCGCAGGCACCTCGACGTAATACTCCATCTGCACGGCATGCTCCTCGGCAGGCTTATCCGGATCCGTATTCAATTCCTGATGCAGGGCTACCACCTTGCCGGCCGTAATCTGCCTCTTCTCCTGAAGCTTCATTCCCTGGCGGAAATGAAGGCTCGCCTTGTGCTGCAGATCGTCCAGGACAATTTCCCCGTGCTCGGTGAAGATTCCGTCCTCGTCCAGAAGACGGCACAGGTCCTGAACGCTGAGATCATACTTGCGGACCACATAATTCACGATCCCCATCTGCTCATGATCGTAGCGAAGACGCTCCACGAACACCCGGTTGCGGGACTCGCGCGGGAAGCGGAGGATAATGTCCGCATAATTGAGCCCTTCTCCCGGCGGGGTCGGCGGCAAGGCCGGCCTGGACACCGCTACCTCCTCCAGCGCCTGCTCCAATTCGTAATCGATCACATGGGTATTCAATTCGAAAATATCATAGAAGGGAACCGAAATGTTCTCCTTGTTCAGCGAAATGCCCGACCATTCATGAGGCTCCTTGCTCCACAGCTCCTCGCGGAGCGAAAGTACGGCGAATTTGCCGACCTTATCGCGGAGCAGCAGTGTCAAATGCTGCGTGTTGAAAAATTCGGCAGGACTGAGCGGAGCTTGCAGCTCATACTCGTAGATGTAGTCGTCCGTCTCGGGGACGAACATCCGGCTCGTCTGCAGTAAGCCTACTGCCTCCAGCTTGGAGGTTTGCTCAATCAGATACCGGCGTCCTTTCTCACTGGGCTCCAGCCCCAGCGTCAGAAACAGCCGCCGCTGCTGTTCGATCGCCGAATACCCGACCTTCTCGGCCGGCACATGCTGGACGAAAAGACGGTACAGGCTGATCGCAAAGGCGCCTACCATCGGCTGATATATCGAGCTGAGCATCTTGTCGTCCAAGCTGCTCAAACAGAAGTCACGGTATACGCAGTAACGGTGATTCTCGGTAAAATATAAAAAATTAGTCATGCGCATCGCTGTTGCTCCCCCTGTCGCCCAAAAATAGACTTCCTCTATTCTATCACAAATCAAGGGATCGGAAGTCGGTTCTTTTGCATCAAAAATATTGGAATTCCATGCAAGCGCCTCATTCGTTCAGAGCGAATAATAAGCGGCGGCCCCCAGTATCGAAGAGCCGCCGCCATCATCCTATTCGCCTATTGCTCCTGCTTCAAATCCCTTGAAGCGGATATGCCGCAAGTGCGTAAAATGTTCCTATGAAATCGTTGCTGCATGTTCTAAAACATTTTAAAGCCTTTGATCCGCAAAGTCTTGATCGTCCATCCGCTCATATAAGCGCCGATCAGTCCGGCAACGCCGGTCAGGTAATCCACCAGCTGGAATGATCCGACGTGAGTCCAAAACGGCGTCTGACTCCGATCCCACAAGCTGTATACAACGACCGGCAGAATGACGATGACAAACAAAAAGCACGGAAACCAGGTCGTCTTCATCAGCATATTAAGGATAAAGCCGATACCGAACATCATGACAAAGAATAGAATCATCAGTACAAGTACAGGAATAAATTGAAGCATGGTCGCCTTATTCACCTCTTCTTTATCGCCTACGCATAGCAGCCTATCAGGTTGCTGCTGTGCAGCAAGATACAGCAAGGCCTCAGCTTCAGCTAATAGCTAGTTTACTAAAAAAAATGTCACAGATCAACGAACAATCCGTGAATGAATTGTGACGCGTTTGCTCTGCGGACCGCGTGTACAGTACAATGTAGGGAGTTGTCATGATAGCAAGCGGTGATCCGCTCGGGAGCTATCGAACATATTGTTTAGGAGTGATCTCATGAACGAAGCTGCAATGACGCTTGAAGGCTGGTATGCCCTGCATGATTTCCGCACGATCAATTGGTCCGCCTGGAAAGCCGCGGACGATGAGGTTCGCGCCTTTGCGCTGGACGAGCTGAACGGCTTCCTTGAGGAGTGGGCTGCCGTTGACGAAGCCAAGCAGGGAAGCACCGCCGTATATACGATTGTCGGTCAGAAGGCCGATTTTGTGTTCATGCACCTGCGCGAGACGCTGGAGGAACTGAACGCGATCGAGAATGCTTTTAACAAAACAACCTTCGCCCAGTTCACAACCAAAGCCTACTCTTATGTAAGCATCGTCGAGCTGAGCAACTATTTGGCAGGCTCCTCGAACGAGGATCCGATGCAAAATCCGCATGTCGTGGCCCGCTTGAAGCCATCCCTGCCGAAAGCGAAGCATATCTGCTTCTACCCGATGAACAAAAAGCGCGATTTGTCGGACAACTGGTACATGCTGAGCATGGATGAGCGCCGATCGATGATGCAAAGCCATGGCCTGATCGGCCGTGGATATGCCGGCAAGGTGAAGCAGATCATTACTGGCTCCGTCGGCTTTGACGACTGGGAGTGGGGCGTTACCCTGTTCGCGGACGATGCGCTGCAGTTCAAGAAGCTTGTCTATGAAATGCGTTTTGATGAAGTCAGCGCACGCTTTGGCGAGTTCGGGCCGTTCTATGTCGGCAACTTGCTGGACCAAGCCTCGTTTACCGAGCTTATGAAGGTTTAAACGTCGCCAATCGCTGCAACAATTAAGAGGGTTTCCCAAAAGATCTTTGATCTGGCGGGGCCCTCTTGTTGTGTTTGGGGACAATGCGAGAACTGCTTATAGTTCCCATCGCTGTCCCCACTTCAATGGGGATCCTCTATCCAACGGAGACATTCAGTCTAGGCATGTGTGTCCGGTGCAAGATTTTCCTTTGGGAAAGCCTTCAACCACCAAGCCGCTCCCTTAAACGAAAAAGGTGGAGGACAGGTGCTCTCTTCGAGCATGTCTTCCACCTTTTTTGGGATTAGAACCAAGAAAGCGATCGTCTATACTAGAATACAGAATGAAAATCTTCATGTGCTTCGTGGCACTCCAAGACGTCATCCCTCTTACTCGTCGTCTTCCTGCTCCTGCTTACTCAGGCTTTCCAAATACTCGGCCGTCGCCCGGTCCCGGGCACGTCCCTTTTCCTTCAGTCGCTCAATGGCGGGAAGGATGAGAATATCCACTTCCTGCTGAATCGTATACGCCAGGTCGTAGCGTTCCTGCGATTCCAGATAGGATCCGACCTCCATCAATGCATTATAGCGGTCCAGCTCCTCTCTCGTGAGCAGTCCCCGCACCTGAACGCTGCAGTGTCTCATTTACAGAAACCTTCCCTTTCTCAGGACAAGCGGAATGCCGCCGATAATAAAGAGGTATCGCAAATCCACCAGCTTCTTGAGCTGAGCGGCCTTCCAGCCCTGATATTTCTTGTCGCCGACGACGGCGATTCCCTCTCCCTTGCCGAGAGAGGCAACCGTGCCTTTGTTATGGAATTCGAACTTCCGCATCGCCTTGCCGCGGATCGAAGCCACGATATTCTGCGCACAGCAAACGCCTTGCTGCATGGCAATCTGGGCGGTAGGCGGATAAGGACGGCCTTCATCATTAAAAATCAGCGAGTTGTCGCCGATAATATAAATGTTCTCGTATCCCGGAGCCCGCAAATACTCGTCCACCTTGACGCGGCCGCGCATCGTCTCGAAGCCCGCCGCTTCAACAAGGCGGTTCCCCCGGATCCCGCCGGTCCACACAACGGTTTGGGAACGGATCTCTTCCCCGTTGTTCAGAAGGACGGCGCCAGGCAGGCACTCTTTAATGGCTACGCCGAATTTGAAGGTGACTCCCTTCTTCTCCAGCACGCGGATCGCGTAATCGACCAGCTCCGGCGCAAAGCCGGGCAGCGCGGACGGCGCAGCCTCTACGTTGTAAATGTTCACCAGCGTCGGGTCAACGTCATATTCCTTGCACAGCTTCGGAATGCGGTCAGCCAGCTCCGCGACGAATTCGATGCCGCTGAAGCCCGCGCCGCCAACGACGAAGTTAATGCGCTCCTGCGGCCTGCGTTCATTTTTATACAAAGCAAACTGATACTCGATATGCTCCCGGATCAGCCGCACCGAGTTAATGCTCCGGATCGTCATCGCATGCTCGGCAAGCCCTGGAATGCCAAACGTCTCCGGCTCGCCGCCGAGTCCGATCACGAGATAATCATAAGATAGGGTGCCATCCTCAAGAATAACCTTCTTATCATGAAGTCGGATCTCTTGAACCGAGGATTTCACCAGATCGATCTTGAATTCGTCGATCAGCTTCGAGATGGATACCCGCGTATTCTCGATGCTGTCCGTTCCTGCTGCCGGCATATGTAAATGCGTTGTTATATAATGGTAGTCATGTCGATTCACCAAAGTAACGTCGGCCTCATTATAATTCAGCTCTTTTTGCAGCCGCTGCGCTGTCAATATGCCCCCGTAACCCGCACCAAGGATTACGATCTTCGGTATGCTGCTCATTCTCCTGCTCCTTCCGGCTTGACTCTTTATATATATAGTATGGTTTACTTGTTAACATTTTGTGAAAAGCATGCAAAAAAAGAGAAGAGCCCCTCATCAGAGCCCATTTCACGATTTGACCTGACTGTGTCCGTCCATGCTCGTCCAGGCCCGAAAACCCGGGTGGATTCGGATGTTTATCCAGATGCTGTCCTATTCAGTCAACCTGCTATGAACACAAGTTATCACGTTAATAATATGCATAAAGCAAGCAAAGATCAAGTTTTTTTTGCCAGTTAATATGTAGGCCCCGCCGCATCGCATCCCCCCTCGTGTAAAGTAAGCGCAATCATCGCAAGTGTAGGTATTTTAGCTCAATTCTCGACTTTTCATGCCGGGTCGTGACGATTATAATAGTTAGGGAATTCATGAATCAGCATAATCTTAGACAATCGTCTGTCTGATTCGAATAGAACCCTAATAAACGGAGGTGCTTACCGCATGACAACGACGCCACAAGACAACAGCATGACCGACCTATTGATTATCGGCGGCGGACCTGCAGGGATGTTTGCTGCGTTTTACGGCGGGATGCGCCAAGCGTCGGTAAAGCTGATTGAGAGCATGCCTCAGCTTGGCGGCCAGCTGGCAGCGCTGTATCCTGAGAAATATATTTATGATGTGGCAGGCTTCCCGAAGGTTACGGCCCAGGAGCTTGTGGACAATCTGTCCAAACAGATGGATCTGTTCAACACGGATATCCGCCTGGAGGAGAAGGTCCAGTCTGTCGAAAAGCTGGAAGAACGCCACTTTGTCGTCAAGACGAATCTCGGAGAGCACCACGCCAAGGCGGTTATCATTACGGCTGGCGTTGGCGCATTCCAGCCCCGCCGCCTGGAGATCGAGGGCGCGGAGAAATATGAGAAGAGCAATCTTCACTATTTCGTAAACGATCTAAGCCGCTTCAAAGGCAAGAAGGTGCTGATCAGCGGCGGCGGCGATTCGGCCGTAGACTGGGCGCTGATGATCGAACCGATTGCCGAGCAGGTGACCCTGGTTCACCGCCGCGACAAGTTCCGCGCGCATGAGCACAGCGTCGAGCAGCTGATGGCTTCCAAGGTGAATATCATTACTCCTACAGAGATCACTGAGCTGCACGGTGAAGATACGATCAGCAAGGTGACGCTGACCCACATCAAAACGAAGGAAACACAGGAGATCGAAGTGGATGACGTGATCGTCAATTTCGGCTTCGTTTCTTCGCTTGGACCGATTTCGGAATGGGGAATCGCGATCGAGAGCAACTCCATCGTCGTCGACTCCCGCATGGAGACGAGCATTCCCGGCATTTTCGCGGCCGGCGACATCACGACATATCCGGGCAAGGTCAAGCTGATCGCCGTCGGCTTCGGCGAGGCGCCTACCGCGATCAACAACGCGAAAGTATACATCGATCCGGAAGCAAGACTGGCTCCGGGCCACAGCAGCAACATGAAGCTTTAATCACGGCCTAAGAATCTACTATCTATGAAATTGCTGCAATAGAGCAGTGTTTAAAGCAAGAAAAAAGGTATCTTTGATCAGAAGGGATGATCCTTCCATCGAAGATACCTTTTCTATTCGGTTGATCTACATATGTAGAACCAGGTTGTTTCATCCCGCATTATACGCATGCAGCGTCGTAATCTATCTGATCTTTATACGAAAAATGTGAATTAATGCAGGATGCTGCCGGAATTGGTGTCCAAGTTCCGTTTATGAATTTCGGCCAGCAGTAGAGTAATGAACTCACGCTCTAACTTCAATTCAACAGCCATATGATAGGAATCGAGCAGCATCTCATCCGTCAACATAGCCATCCCTCTCACACCCTTCCTCAAATTTCCTGAATCTATCATATCAGACATAGAAAAACGGAACAACTGTTCGCTTATCCACAACCTTCTGTGGAAATCCTGTGTATAATTTGTTGGTAAGTGTTAAAAACGAGGTCATATCAAAGTGGATTATGGGGATAATTGTTATACACAGGATCGTGAACAACTTCCTATAAAAAAATTTAATCAATAATATATTGTTATTTTTTTATTACCCTATGAATAATTCGTATAAACGATATAATATGGAAAATTTCGTATTTATTAGGCCGGTCTTGTATTCACTTCAAGAATCCAAATCTTCCCTTCATGATCGAGCCCGTAATCGAAGCCAAGCTCGCCGATCCCCGGAAATCTTGCTTCCAGAATGGCGATGCACTGCCGGGTCAGATGGCGCATTTCATTCCGCTTCTCCCAAGCATTGATGTGCGGCAGGGATAAACGAAGCGCATGACGCAGCCGGAGCAGTGATCCACCCTTGCAAATATTCGTGACGAACAGCCCCGGACTTGCAAGTCTCCCCAGCATCGCGCGGAATTCCCATCTGCCCCTTTCCTTGACCACTTTCACCCGATAATCCAGCGGACGGCCTTGAATACTGGCCAGATGAATGCCTTGTTGGATGATGTAGCGTCGTCTGAGCCTCATTCTGGACAACACATACTGCATAGATTGTTGTGTATTTACATGAACGGAACGCCTCTTATGGGTGATCAAGTAACCCGTTCCGTCTTGCAGTACCCGGATCACGCCGTTGCCTCCAGTTCCTACGATCGGCTTAATCACAACCATGCCGTGCTCATCCAGCATTGAGACCAGAGTATCCGCCGCATACGGCATCGTAGCCGGAATGTAGGGAGCAACTTGCGGATCCGTCAGCAGCGCCTCCGTTTTGAGCCACTTGCTGGCCAGCTGTCTTCCCGCCATGCTGCTTTCGCCTCCTTTTATCATGACATACGTTATCGTATTCGATCCGCCATGTATCCTCTTGGATGATTGTCCGTGACGGTATGCCTAATAATTTGGCATTATCGTGTCGTCTGTACCGGTACGCTTTCCAAATGCTGTGTTCTGTCGTATAGTAAAACCATCAGGATGTCCATAACTAATAACACATAGGGATTTTAGATCAAGGAGGATTTTCATTTTGGCTGGCTTGTTTGAAGTGTTGTACTGGATTGCCATGATTGGCATGTCGCTTGCCCTTGCAGCGGTCACGGTTGTTATCTTCGTGCTGGGCTTCAGGTTCATCAAGGATAAGCGCCGAGGCCTGGGAGCCGGCTGTATCGTCTTCTCGCTGGTCGCAGCGGCGATGGTTGTGCTGATGCTGAACGATACGTTCTTTTTCCCGGCTTGAGCGGGCAACAGAAAAATGCAGCCTTATCTTCGCTTGTGAAGAATAAGCTGCATTTTTCATTGTCCCTCGAATTTATTACGCTTCTACAATAGAGCCTCCCCGTTTAGTTTCCTACCGATATAAAGGCCGAAAAAAAGTGAAATAATATTAATTACTATTGACATAATTACATAGGCAAGTGGTAGTACTAGTTGAACTAGAATTACTAGAACAACAATTTTGATAAAATTAAGTATTGTGACTCGCTTCTCCTTAACTCCAATCAAGAAAGGTGCAAAGAAGGATGCGAATATTCCTTGAATTACAATATTAATTTTGTGACTCACAATTTGATCAAGAATATTCTGAATGATTAAACCATTAATAAAAAAACAGATCCCAAACATCGAGAAAATAATGAAGGCATATTGCAATGAAGATAATCTAATTTTTTTCACCACCTACTTACTATGTTCATATTTCCAAAAAAGACCTAGAGGTAGCTGGTCCCCATTTTCAGTGTCAATCACTAAAATTTCAGGGTTATTTTCCAGAAGATCTTTTAATTCTTTTGCACTTGCTGAACCATAGATTTCAGTATAACCATTAAAATCGCATTCACCCATATAATAAATAATTATCCATTTACTGTACAAAGGAGTTTTCAGAGACATTAAAAACGACCTCCATATCGGTTTATTCACCGTCATGAAGGTCGTGATCCACAATCCCAAAACGCTTACTCAGAATTGTTATTATTCCATATCGCGATTGAGGACTGCGTTTTTACCGGTACAAACCACAATCATGGCTATGCTTTCACAAGCCCTCAGTTCGACACATTCGAAATCCATTAACGCCGAAACTCCGGTTTTAGCAAGGCTCAGCGCTTGGCTTACCCGCATCTTCCCTCGTGCGGAAGGACGAGCCGCAGCCGCAAGTGACGGTAGCGTTCGGATTATGGATGGTGAAGCCCCCGGTCATGCCGGATTCCTCAAAGTCAATTTCAAGACCGTTCAAATATTTCATGCTGTCCTTCTCGACAACCACCTTCATATCCTGAACGTTCATATATACATCATCTTCCGTCTCCTGGTCGTCAAAGCCCATCGCATACGAAAAACCGCTGCATCCGCCGGCCGTGACACCCAAACGAAGGAACATATTCGGTGTTTCCTGCTCAGCCAGCATCTCTTTCAAACGCTCTGCAGCTGTGTCGCTGATTGTAATCATTTAGGTCACCCTCCTTTTCGTTCACTCTTAAGTATACTCCTCTTCCCTCAATCCCTCAAGGCCGTAAATGCCCGCCGCTTCTTCCTGCGGATTCCCTTTTTCCAATTCGTCTATTTGTATTGCTACCCCGGAGGGTCAGGTTTATAATAGGGGAGGAACATGGGCGGCAACTGTCAGATTATTGTCACACTCCCGCATCTCGCGTGGGAAAAAGGTTATGGCGGTCTACAGTTGTATATTTTTTCACAAAGTTTGGTTTTTATTCAGCCCTATCGTTACGTTGATGCTGTACCCTTGAGAACCGGACCGTTCCCTGCGGGGAGTGATTACTTAATGATCATTTCAGCTGCCGGATTTCACGGAAGCTGAAGTGTGAACAGGAGGATGGAAGTATGTCCACAATCATAACACCATTTACCGATCGGAGAATGGCTGAGATCGTCGAGAAGGTACGGAGCGGCGAGCGCCTCAACCTCGAAGACGGCGTGTACCTGTACCAGACGGACGACCTGCTGACCCTCGGGCAGCTGGCCAATGAAGCGAATCTTCGCAAGAACGGCAAGAAAGTGTATTTTATCGAGAACATGAGCCTCTACTTTACGAACGTGTGCGAATCCCGCTGCGCGTTCTGCAATTTCAGAAAGGATCAGGGGGAGGAAGGCTCCTATACGCTGTCCGGTCCCGAGATGATCGAATACGTCGAGCAGCATATCCACCCGGGCATCCGCGAATTCCATATCGTCGGCGGACATAATAATCATGTGCCGTTTCAATATTATGTCGATTCCCTCAAAGCGCTGAACGAGCGTTTCCCTGATGTAACCCTGAAGGCCTACACGGCAGCCGAGATCGAGTTCTTCACCCGCATCAGCGGCCTGAGCACGAAGGAAGTGCTGGAAGAGCTCATGAAGGCGGGCCTCAAATCCCTCACCGGCGGCGGAGCCGAGATCCTGTCCGACCAGTACCGCCAGAAGATGAAGGTGGACAAAGCCAATGTCGACCAGTACCTTGAAGTACACCGCACCGCCCACCAGCTCGGCATGAAGACCCATACCACCATGCTGTACGGGGCGATCGAGAGTCATGAGGACCGGATCCGGCACATGATGCAGATTCGGGATCTGCAGGATGAAACCGGCGGCTTCCTTGTCTTCATTCCATTGTCTATGCAGCCGAAGAGTAAAAATGCCGGCATCATGCGCCGCAACTCTGCCTACGAGGATCTGAAGACCATTGCGATCAGCCGGCTGATGCTGGATAACATCGATCACATCAAGGCCTATTTCATCAATATCGGCCCGCAGTTGACCCAGGTATCGCTCAGCTTCGGCGCTTCGGACGTGCACGGCACGATTCTGAAGGAACGGATCAGCCATGCAGCAGGGGCGCTGACGCCGGAAGGCCTTACGCGCAAAGAGCTCGTATGGCTCATTCAAGGCGCAGGCCGCATCCCCGTTGAACGGGACACGTTTTATAACGAGATCAAGGTTTACGAATAAACGATCGATCAGCCTAATCCCCAACCTTCTGGAGACTTCGGCACCCGCATCAGCGTTCGAAATAACGGAAAACAGGTTAAAGAGATATTATAGTGTGGGGATTCCTAGCCGCTTCTAGCGGCGTTTTTCTTGCGACTGGCACCTACGAACAATCTCTCATTCTTATCTCTTGAGAAAGGAAGAATTTTATGAACAAGCTCGTCATTCTCGGCGGAGGCTATGGTGGTCTTGCCTTAATTCAGGAATTATTCAGCGGCTATCTTCCCCCGGACGTGGAGGTCGTGCTCATCGACCGCATGCCTTACCAAGGACTGAAGACCGAATACTACGCGCTGGCAGCCGGCACGGTGGCCGATACCGCCGTTCGTGTCAAGTTCCCGGTTTATGACCGGCTTCAGATCCTGTATGGTGAAGTCACATCGATTGATCTTGAGAACCGGCGCGTGAACATATTGGACCAGGATCCCGTGGAATACGATCAGCTCGCCATTGCGCTTGGCTGCACGGATCGTTACCACGGAGTACCGGGCGCGGAGGAATATACCTACAGCCTGCAGTCGTTCGCCGCAACCCGGGAAACCTATCTGCGGCTGAACAATTTGAAGCCGTACAGCCAGGTTCATATCATCGGCGGAGGCTTAAGCGGAATCGAGCTCGCGGCCGATCTTCGCGAAAGCCGTCCTGACCTCAATATCGCCATCCTGGACCGGGGACAGCGGGTGCTTTCTTCTTTTCCTAACCGGTTGTCCGCTTATATTCATCGCTGGTTCGAGGAGCATCATGTCGAGATCCATAGCGGGGTCTCGGTATCCAGAGTGGAGAAGGACGCCGTCTATAATCTCGGTACGCCGATCGCCACCGATCTGGCTGTATGGACGGCAGGCATCCAGCCTGTAAAAGTGGTGCAGGACCTCGATCTGCCAAAAGACCGCAGCGGACGCGTGCTGCTGAACCAGTATTATCAGGTTCCTTCCCATCCGGAGGTATATGTCATCGGCGACTGCGCGAGCCTTCCGTTCGTACCGAGCGCCCAGGCTGCCGGCGCCCAGGCGGAACAAGTCGGCCACGTCATAAAGGCATTATGGCGCGATGATGTGCCGAAGGTATCGCCGTTGAAGCTGAAGGGAACCCTCGGCTCCCTCGGCAAGCATGCGGGCTTCGGACTGATGGGCAATACCTCCGTCATCGGACGCGTGCCGCGGATTCTGAAGAGCGGTGTGCTCTGGAAATCCAAGCGCCACTACTAGGCGGATCATAGATTCATCGATCCTGCTTCATTAAAGCGGACAGGGAGCCCGATTCAATCTTCGGGCTCCCTCCCTTCCGCCAAAGCTTCGAGCCGGCGGCATATCTTGTCATACAGCTCCTCCGCCGTGGGCGCTTCCACCCAGTCGCCGTCCACATACGCAAAGGGCATCAAATAGCATTGACCGCAGCTGGTCAGACAGCCGTACTCGATCACCTGGCAGTCGTATTGACCTTCCAGCTTCTTCAATGCTTGATCCGTTCCGAAATAGGAGTTGCTTGTGCAAAATTCAATATAGATGGTCATCGGTCACAGCCCCGCCTTAAGATTGGCATTTTAATTTGCCGGTTTATGTACTATAATATAGGGAGGAAAGGAGTTGAACAAGATGAGCGATAACACGCAAACCACTGTATACGATGAAGTGGCTGAAGTGCTTGATAAGCTTCGTCCGTTCCTGCAGCGCGATGGCGGTGACGTGGAATTGGTCGACGTTGAAGACGGCATCGTTAAGCTGAAATTGATGGGTGCATGCGGCAGCTGCCCAAGCTCCACCATCACCTTGAAGGCAGGGATTGAACGCGCCCTGGTTGAGGAAGTAGAAGGCATTCAAGAAGTAGTGCAAGTATTTTAATCTTGTGTTTAGTATAAGAGTCTTGGCTCCCCTCGGGATCCAAGACTCTTTTTTGTTACGGTATGGTAGGCGTGCTTATTCCGGCTTGATCAAAGGACGAATCGGATCCAGCCCGCCGGATATATCCATAATATTGCCTGTAATGAAGTCCGATTTATCCATGCACAGATATTCAATCACTCTTGCAATATCCTCGCCGCTGCCCGAGCGTCCCCGCGGCGTCATGCCGTCATGGATGCCGGCCACCTCGTCGATCGTCTTCTCCTTGTTCGCCCCGCGGATGTCGCCAGGGCAGATCATGTTGACGGTAATGCCGTAGGGTGCCTCTTCGACCGCCAAGGATTTCGTGAAGGATACGAGCCCCACCTTGGCCGCCGCATAAGCGGCACGCTGGGGCCAAGCGCGCGCTTCCCCGGCATGGCCGAAGCCGAAATGGATAATCCGTCCCCACCGCTTCTCCCTCATCGCCGGCAGCACCCGGTGGTCAAGCAGCATGACGCCGGTCAGGTTGCCGTTCACCATATGTACGATTTCATCCCGGCTGTATTCCGAGAACAGGCGCCTTTCCCGGATGAAAGGACCCGCGTTGTTAACCAGGATATCCACGGTGCCGAGCTCGCGTTCCGTCTGATCAACTAGGGAATACAGCTCGGACTCGTCTGCAATATTGGCCTTTACCACGATGGATTTAACGCCGAAGCTCTCAATTTCGCGGGAGAGCGCCTCCGCTTCATTCTTGCTGTTGACATAATTTATAACAATACTGCATCCCTGCCGTGCTAACGACAGCGCAGTCATTTTTCCGAGTCCTGTCGCACTGCCGGTAATCAGCGCCACTTTTCCCTTCAATGGTTTCCCTCCTTCGAGTATCGCCTTCCTTCAGTATAAAAGATTTGCTGTTTCCCCACAACTTGAGGACAGACCGGAATCCTGCAAGATATGAGCGGCCATTTTCTTTCCTCAAAAGAAAAGAAAGGAGCTCCCGATTAGCTGCACAAGCCGCAGCATGGTCGGGATGCCCCTTTCATACGAAAAGTTCGTTGTATTCAGTAGATCCTTCTGTCCGGAGTTAACCGGTCTAACCATAATCCGGGCCGGATCCGCTTCCGTAGGCATCCTGCCTACATCTGCACATTAGAATGCCGGGATAACGGCTCCTTTGTATTCCTGTTCAATAAATGTCTTCACATCTTCCGAAGTCAGCGCCTTCGCCAGCTTCTGGATAGCTTCCGAATCCTTGTTGTCCGGGCGAGCTACCAGCAGGTTCGCGTAAGGGTTATCCTTGTCTTCGATAAACAGCGCGTCCTTCGTTGGGTCAAGGCCGGCTTCCAATGCATAGTTCGTGTTGATGACAGCAAGATCAAGCTCATCCAGCATGCGAGGCAGCATGGCAGCTTCCACTTCTTTGAACTCCAAGTTTTTCGGATTTTCCGTAATATCCTTCGCGGTCGCTTCCAGCTTGGTTTCGTCCGCCAGCTTGATAACGCCGTTCTTGGACAGCAGGGTCAGCGCACGGCCCGCGTTGGACGGATCGTTCGGAATGGCGACCACGGCGCCGTCCTTCAGCTCGTCGACCGACTTGATCGTTCTGGAATAAGCGCCCAGCGGCTCAACGTGAACAGCAATAACAGATTCCAGCTTCAATCCGCGTTCCTTGATCTCGTTATCGAGATACGGCTTATGCTGGAAGAAGTTCGCGTCGATCTCCTTGGAATCTACCTTCGTATTCGGCAGCACATAATCGGTGAATTCGACAATTTCCAGATTCACGCCTTCTTTTTCGAGCGCAGGTTTGATATGCTCAAGAATCTTTGCATGCGGTGCCGGCGAAGCCCCCACCTTAATGGTTACCTTCTCTTGTCCCGCAGCGCCGTTTGTATCCGCAGGCTCCGATGCGTTATCCGCAGGCTTGCTGCCGCAAGCAGCCAGCACCGCGACCAAAGTCAGACTAATGAATGCCAATACCCATTTTTTCATCCTAAAACTCTCCCTCCGAAAATAGTTTATCTATATGATGTCTTCCTTGTTGCTCCAGCAATCCGTTATTTTCTTGTAAAATGACGCACCAGCCGGTCTCCCGCCATCTGCAGGAGCTGCACCAGCACAATCATCAAGACAACGGCCAAAATCATAATCTCCGTCTCATAACGGTAGTAACCGTACTTGATCGCCAAATCCCCCAAACCGCCGCCGCCAACCTGGCCGGACATCGCGGTATACGATACGAGTGTCACGATCGTGATCGTCATGCCTGCCAGCAAGCCCGGGCGGGCTTCCGGCAGCAGCACTCTCCACACGATCTGGCTGGTCGATGAGCCCATGGCGTGGGCGGCTTCGATGACGCCTTTATCCACTTCGTTCAGCGCCGTCTCCACAAGTCTCGCGAAGAACGGAGCCGCTCCGACGACAAGCGGAGGAATGGTCCCGAGCACGCCGTACGATACCCCGACGATCGACTTCGTAATCGGAATCATGGCTACGATCAGAATGATGAATGGAACCGACCGCAGAATGTTCACGATGAACGACAGGATGGAATAGCCGAAGCGAACGAAGCCTGACGTTGATCTGGCAGCCATATACAGAAGCACCCCGATCGGGAGGCCGATGATGAAGCTGAACAAGGCCGAAGCGCCCAGCATGCGCAGCGTATCCAGCGTGGCCGTGCCAATCTCATTCCAATCCACCTGAGAAAAATCCAGTCCGAGCATCAATGAATCACCTCCACGTCTAATCCTTGATCCAGCAGTCTGCGGATCGTGTCTTCAATCGCGCCCTTGCTGCCTTCAAACCGTACGATCAGCTGCCCGTATGGCGTTTCCTTGATCGTTGAGATAGTCCCTTGCAGGATCGCAAAGTTAACCCCGGTCTCATGGACCGTATGCGACAAGATCGACTCGTACGTCTTCGACCCGAGGAACGTGATCTGCACCGCCTGCGAGGAACCCCCGTCTTTTCCTTGAAGCGCCAATCGCAATGCATCGCCGTTGTCCATCTCCTGACGGATGAACTCCCGCGTAACCTCATGCTTCGGCTTCAGGAACACTTCCGTCACCGGACCCTGTTCTACAATGCCGCCTTGGTGAATGACCGCCACTCTGTCGCAAATGCTCTGAATGACATGCATCTCATGCGTGATCAGCACAATCGTCAGGTTAAACTTCTTGTTAATATCCAGCAGCAGCCGCAGGATCGAATCCGTCGTCTGAGGGTCCAAGGCCGAGGTAGCCTCGTCGCAGAGCAGCACCTCCGGGTCGCTTGCAAGCGCCCTGGCGATTCCTACCCGCTGCTTCTGGCCGCCCGACAGCTGGGACGGGTACTTGTCCCGATGCTCCGCAAGACCGACCAAATTCAGCAGCTCGCCTACCTTGCGCTCGATGTCCGCCTTCGAAGTCTTGATCAGACGAAGCGGAAAGGCGATGTTGTCATAGACCGTTGCCGAGGACAGCAGATTGAAATGCTGAAAGATCATGCCGATCTTCCGCCGCTCCGCCTGCAGCTGCTTCTTTCCGAGGCTCGTCAGGTTGACGCCGCCTACCCACACCTCGCCGGACGTCGGACGTTCCAGCAAATTCATGCAGCGGATGAGCGTGCTCTTGCCTGCCCCGGAATGTCCGATGACACCGAATATTTCTCCTTTTTCAATCGACAAATTCAATCCGGATAATGCTGTGGTCGTTCGGCCGGCTTTTCCGTACTGCTTCGTCAATTGCTTCAGTTCAATCAAACCGTGATCCCCCTTTTTTCGTGCTAACGTTTCATATCTATTTACCCGCAAAAGAAAAGAGCCACTTTTTGCAGAATCAAAAAGGGCTCTCTTTACATAAAGTCGACGCCTTTTCTCATCTGTCAAAGCAGCCTTTACGTCGCGCTGCTTTGAAGGAATTAGCACCATGTCACTCCATTTGCGTTCATTGCACTTGCAATCAACGCTGGAGCCGGTTGCCGGGCTTCATCGGGCCTGTCCCTCCGCCTCTCTCGATAAGAAAACTCGATATGAAATTTTTTCGTTATATTGATGTGTTTTTCAAATCATATTCATGAATGCAATTGTTAGTATAGTTTTTTTTCGCCCTTTTGTCAAAAGGAATTTCATGGTCGGCTCTATCAAGCCCGGATCCCGTTCTTCGCCCACATTTGGTTCGTATACCGGTAGGATGCTCTCAGGCTTTGGCACACCATCTCAAGCCCTTGCTCCAGCTCGTCCAAATGCTGCCCGATATCCTCCAGCTCGATTCGCTCCGACAATCCCTGATGGCGCTGCCACAGGTCGTCCTGCATTTCCGAATTCATGTAATGAATCTCGGTGTTGCGCCGTTTCCGCAGCTTGTTCATCGGCGTTTTATAGCGCTCCTTGATGGCCTCCAGCTCTGCGGACAGCTCGCCGTGCGCCTTCAGGAACTTGAACTGGCGAAGCACGGTGAAGTAGGAGAAATGCTCCTTCACCTTCGAGGTGTTGAGATCGTACAGATCGTTCAGCACTGTCCCCAGCTTGTCCAGGATTGAGAATACCCGAATAAATCCGTTCTTATAGAAATAAACATAGCGCCGGTATTCCCCTTGCTCCTCAATCGACATGTCATCCACATATCCCGAGTTGACCGACCGGCTGAAATGCTTCGCTGCATTCCAGCTCTGCTCCAGCTCATCGAGCGATACGATCAAACCGCGCGTCCATATTTCAAGCTTGCGAAAGTCATGCGTCGGGTCTTCATTTTTTTCCATTTCCTTCTTCAGCAGCTGGCTCGTCTTGACCATCGATTCAATCGCTTCTTCAAGCAGCCCGTTATTCTGCCGCGGTTGTTCCCCAAGCAACAAACGAAGCATTGGCCGCACCTCCTACGTCAAAATGTCCCTGATTCCCTCTAGGATGGACTGGTCATTTGCCGAAATATTCGTTCCAGCGGGCATCCACCGTCTTTACGATATCCTCCCGCGGGAACAGCTCATCCGGGTATCCGGGCTTCATGCGGGCATCAATGACCAGCGGAAGCTTATACGACAGATGATGATGCTCGATCTCGCTGGCGGCGAAGATATCCGTTGCGGGATTAAAGCGGGTAAATACCGTCCACAAGAACGAAGTTTGCGTGGCGGACGTCGACTTGGCATCATCCACGACGATCACCAGCGGCCATTTCGTGCTGCGGGCATGCATGAACTCCATGACGCGCTGGGCCAGCTCAGGTTCTCTCTCATAGGATGCCCCGGATACGACAAGGCAACCGCCGCAATATGCGACCGCCTGGGAAATTCCCGGAATATCCCCCTCATCATAGCTTCGCGGAAGCTCGCGGATCGGCTCCCCGATCCCCATCAGCACGGCCTTGCTGCCGTGATTCAGCTTCTGCCCCGTATAATCCAGCGTATCATGCGAGGTTTTATTAAATATGAATAAATCCGTTGCCGGATTAAATCGTTCCAGCACCGCTTCTAGCGTCTCGTTGAAATCCGACAGGTCCAGCGGCCGGTTCGTCAGCATCAGCATTTTGGTGAGCGACAGCTGACCCTCGCCCAGAATCCGGAACGCGGAGACGAGCGCCTCACGGGAATAGCTCTCCCGAACGACCGCTGCCGTCAGTGCATGGAACCCGGTTTCCGCATAGGTCCATAGCGAGCGGACCGACGGCATCACCATCGGGAAGGCCGGGGACAGCAGGCGCTGCAAAAACTCGCCCAGGTAGTAGTCCTCTTGCCGCGGCTTTCCGACGATCGTTGCCGGATAAATAGCGTCCTTGCGGTGCCACATATTCTTCACATGAAGCACCGGGAAGTCATGCGCAAGGGAATAATAGCCGTAGTGATCGCCGAAAGGACCCTCCAGGCGGCGTTCATGCGGCGGCACGATTCCGCTGATCGCGAATTCCGCCTCTGCCGGAATGCGGTGTCCGCCAAGCGGGTTGTCTGTCATCGGCAGCTTGCCGCCCATAATCAGGGAAGCCAGCAGCAGCTCCGGCAGATGCTCCGGCACCGGTGCGATAGCGGAGGCAATCAGCGCAGGTGGGCCGCCGACAAAGACGGACACCGGCAGCGGCTGATTCTGCTGCTCTGCCTCGAAGTAGTGAAAGCCGCCTCCCTTATGAATCTGCCAATGGATTCCGGTGGTCGAGTCATCATAAATTTGAATCCGGTACATGCCCAGATTATGATCCTTCGGCTTCGATGGGCTCTCGGTATAGACGAGCGGCAGCGTGATGAACGGTCCGCCGTCCTCCTGCCAGCTGGTCAACCGCGGTAGCTGCTTGAGCGGATTCTCCGTCACCTTGACGCCCATCACCGGCGCTTCTTGCTGAGGCACGGATTTCATCCCTACCTTTAAAATATCCTTAAACAGCCCGCGTTCATTCCACAGCGCGGAAAACGTAGGCGGCAGCAGCTTATCGGTTGCCCCGATGATCGATTTCATCAGCTGCTCCGGGCGCGGACCGAATGCCATGTCGACCCGGCGCGCGGTTCCGAACAGATTCGTTGCCACTGGAAAAGGCGTCCCTTTCACATTGGTAAACAGCAGGGCAGGTCCTCCCTCTTCGATCACGCGCCGGTGAATTTCAGCCAGTTCCAGATACGGATCCACCGGTGCTTCAATGACAGCAAGATCATTTTCCTTGCGAAGCGTTTCAAGCCATTGGCGTAGATTCTGGTAAATCAAGTGCTCCACTCCTTCGGGTACAACAAAGTCCTCGAGCATGTTTCGCTTCGGGGACTTCGCCTGCACAAATATTAAAATGTTCCATGTTGCATACTGTAGTGACGGGAATTAGCCGATCTTCTCCCCGCGCAGCTCCAATTCGCCCTGCTGCTCGACCGGTGCCGATTCTCTTAGCTGCCATACCCTCACGCTCAAATAACTGAGCACGCCGAATAGCGCAGAGATCAGAAGGGTATGACCAAGCGCGGAGAATACATATACTTCGTCATTGTGCATCGTGGCCATGATGATGGCGCCGCTGAAAATCTGCAGCAAGCACAGCACCGTTGCCGAAACCCCGAGCATCTGAACTTCGCGGTTGTCCCGGTTTCGCCAATAAGCGAAATGTCCCATTACGGCTACTACGATGAGCAGCAGAAGAGCCGCCACCCGGTGCATGAAGGCAATGCCCACGCCGCCGCCGAGCTCCGGAATCACTTCCCCGTTGCAGAGCGGCCAGCCGGAGCACCCCTCTCTCGAGTCGGTGTGGCTTACGAATGCTCCGATATATACCACGATATACGTATAAATCGTCGCCCCCCAGACGAGTCGGCGAAAACCATCGCTGACCCGGGGCAGCCGCTCCGATCCAAGCGGCATCTTCGCCTTCTCTACCCTCCGCATGCCCAGCGCAAGCATAACCGAGCTAGCGAATGCGATGAGCGA
Organism: Paenibacillus sp. FSL R5-0810; assembly: GCF_038002285.1. Classification (NCBI taxonomy): domain Bacteria; kingdom Bacillati; phylum Bacillota; class Bacilli; order Caryophanales; family Paenibacillaceae; genus Paenibacillus; species Paenibacillus sp. FSL R5-0810. Next base: position 6,230,156 of record NZ_JBBOCF010000001.1, on the reverse strand, counting down.
GAAGCCGAAATGCAGCGCCATCACGGCCGCCGACTGAGGCTTGACGACTGCGAGCGCTCCCATAATCGCTTGTACAATCACGAACACCGATGTCATGACCACATAAGCCATCAGATCCTTGCGGTCACGCTTGTATCTCCAAAATGCGATCAAGGAAGCCAGGGCGGCCAAGCCGGCCATCCCGCTGACAGCGCGGTGCGAGTATTCGATCAAGGAGGAGACGGTGTAAGCGGGAATAAACTTTCCGTTACACAGCGGCCACTCTTGTCCACAGCCAAGCCCGGAGTCGGTCTTGGTAACGACCATGCCCCCGAAGGTGGCGAAGAACATGACTGCGCATGTTATGTAACTCAGCCATTTTAATTGTTTATCATTCACTAATCTCACCTGCTGCCTATATTCTTAACAATCCGCCATCAATAGCGGATTCCTTATTGCAGTCTAAATTTCATTATACCTGATTATGCCGCGACGGTCACTTTAACGATTGTGACAAAATGTTCAAAATTAGGAGAAGCTTATTGCCAAAAACAACACCGCCGCCAAGGGATCATCCATAGGCGACGGTGCGTTGTGCATCATTCCCGTTATGCTCACTTATGAATCGTTTCGTACACATCCACCGCACGCTGCAGGAAATCTTCGATTTCCTCGCGGGATTTGCGGAATTTGTTGACGAAGCGGACAAGTTCCCGTCCGTCGGCATAGGCGACGAAGCTAGGGATACCGAGGATGTTCTGCTGCTGGCTTACATCGCCGACAGCATCGACGTCAACTTCTACCAGGGTCAGCTGGTTCGAGAATTTCTGCTCAACATCCGGCATGAATGGATCGATAAACTTGCAATCACCGCACCAGTCTGCTTTGAATACTGCGACAGTCAAGCGCGGAGACTGGATAGCAACCTGAAATTCGGCTTCCGAAGTGATTTTGTCCATGGATGATCTCCCCTTTTCGTCGAAATGGTTCAACTTTAGTGAATCAAAATGTGGAGTGGAAGTCAAATATTCGTGACATACTGACAATACCAAGATAGAGCAATCGCCAAGATGACCAAGCGACTAACGGCAGGTGAGAACGGGATGCAGCAAGGCGAAAAAGACAAACAGGCGTGGTCCGGATCCATACGCAGATGGGTGTCCACATTGGCGGAAGCCGCAGTCGAAGCCTTGACTGGACGGGTGACCTCCTGGGAAATATCCTCCAAGCTCCGGGATGGCCGGAAGGACTGGAGCTGGGATGCGGTCGCAGCGCGAAGCCTCCGGTCCGAGCTAAAGCGTATCGCCCGCAGGCATCACAAGGAAATAAAAATGAACGCGAGCCCACCCGCCATGAGCTTGCCCTTTATTCGGGCCGTGAATTCCGTAGACGGATTTAATGCCAGGGAACAAGAAATAGTGGAATCCATTCAAAGCACCGTCATGGATGCCAATCGGAGCAACATCTCGCGCACGCAGGCCTACCTTAGCTGCTATGAAGCCTTTCCGGAGCTGCATTGGGCCTTTCTTGCCCATATGGTCTCCCGAAATGCCGGCTGGAACATGAGCGACCTGCAAGGAGGCTTGCTGTCGGATCTAACGGATTCCGAATTTCAAGTGAATCTGTACCGTTTTCTAGAACGATGCAACGCCTTGATCTTTCAGGACGCCTACCCCCAGCTGCTGCTGTACATGCACAGCCGGAAGCTGGGCGAGCCGCTGTTTCATCTCCTGCCATGCTTTCATGTCTCGGCCTTCATGCTCCCCTTCTGGCAGCATTTCTGGCGGGAACCCGATCACGGCGCTATGCTCGCCGTTGCCCTCATCCTAAATGAACAGAATTACATTGAAGGCCGGGTTGCCCAGGACCCGTATTTTCGGTCCCGGGTTCTGAAGCATCCGTATTTTCGTTTGCATGAGCTCGCGAGATTCAATCAAATTTTGTTTCCCCTTGGGCAAGAAGCAGCCCTTACCAGGGGCGTAGCCCCTTCCGATGCAGGCAATAAGCTCCCGCTTCGGCCGCTTGCGGGGCTCACCCTTCCCAAATTCGACAGCCTGACGGCTCGGATCAAAGCAGGTAAATCGCTCTACGGGCTGCTCTTCGGATACGAGGAGGTGCACCGTCGTGCGCTCGCTTTCGCCCGGTCCACCCCGCACCGGGGATCGCGCTCCGAATACTGGCCGGCGCTCTTCACCGCGGACAAGCAGGCGGCCATTAACAACGGCAAGGAAAGCAGCGTGCTGTTGGAATCCGAGTGGCTCCCTTCAGGGAAACGCCTGTACAGCCCCGAGCTGGAATCCGTGTGGCAGGATACGCCCTCCGGCCCGATCCCGCGGTATGATTGGTATCGCAGCTCCGCCAAGCTTCGGCTATTCCGTGAACCGGTCCGGCCGCTGCTGTTCGATATGACCCACGCGCACCGGGCCCAGCTTGAGAAGACGGCCATGGCCCACGATGTCGCTCATGAGAACCAACCAAAGCATGGATAGTTGAAAAAAGGACTGCTCTCGATCCCTTGGATCAGAACAGTCCTTCTGCAAATACATTTTCCACTATCGATTATATAGACGCAAAGCGCCTACCGCAAAGTTATCCCCGCTCACGCATCCGTGAAGGCGCCAATCTCATCAGAGGTCGGAAGACCTTCTGCAGCGGACGCGGATAATTGCCTAGCTCGGACTGGCGAATGACGCCGAACACGACGAGCAGCACGAGATAAATCACGACGACGGCAATGCCTACGATGATGCACGTGAACAGGAATGCCAATCGTGCCGGGATCACCTCAACCAGTTGGATGCCCGCTTGGTTCAAGCCGTAGCCGATTCCCGCTGCCGCTACGACGGTGCATAGGAATCCCAGCCAGCGACTTCCCAGTATCGAGAACGATACGATCGATTTAATCGACCGGATGTTAAGCAGCGTGATGACCAGGAAGCACAGCGCCGTACTCCCAATGATGCCGTAGATTCCGAACAAGGGAGCCAGAAGGAAGCTGGCCGCCAGCTTGACGACAATGCCGATCATCACGTGAATCATGGACAGCTTGGCCTTTCCGATGCCGAGCAATATCGAGTTCGTCGTCATCATCGTAATCTGGAAAATGGTGCCGAACGTCAAAAATGCGATGATTCCGCTCCCGCCCAGCGAGCTGAACAGAAGACCGTTCACCGAATAGGCCGCAACACCCAGCGCGATAACCACCGGCATGCCGGTCAGAATCCCGATCCGCATGGCAAGCGTTACTTGCCGCTCCAGATGCTCTTGGTCACGTCTGGCAAACGCCGCCGAAATGATCGGAATCAGCGATGTGCTGAGGGCAATGGCCAGTATCGGCGGGATGCCCGCCACGCTCTGCGCCCGTGTACCCAGTACGGCGAGCGCCTCGGTCGCCTGCGCCGCTCCGATCTCCCCGGTCAGGAGCGGTTTGACGATGGATCCGTCAATGAAGTTGACCGCCGGGACCGCCAGAGAGGACAGCACGATCGGAATCGATAACTTGAAAATATCCTTGTAGATGCCGCCGAGCGGAATCGAACGGTCTGCCGGGGGCAGCTTCTGCTCCCGGTCGCTGCGGCGGAGCTTCGAGGCGAAGTACAGCATGACCGCGAAAGCGCCGATGCTGCCGAGCACGCCGCCGAAGGAAGCTCCGGCCGCTACCCAAGTATCGTCATACCCCAACCGCAGCAGCACATAAGCTAGACCGATGGCCGTCAGCACTCTTGCAATCTGCTCGACGATTTGGGAAATCCCGCCGGCCGACATATTGTTGCGGCCCTGGAAATACCCCCGCATCATGGCGATGGCGGGGAACAGCAGCAGCGCCGGGGCCAGCGCCTGGATGGCTGCGGCTGATTCCGGCACCTCCGCGACATGGGTCGCGTAATACGGCGCTCCGAAATACAGCAGCAGCGTCATGACAACGCCCGCCGCTCCGGCGAAGATGAGCGCCGCTTGGTAGACGCGCTGAGCCTCGGCCGGCTTATTCAGCGCATGCCGCTCGGAAACCATTTTGCTGAGCGTGCTCGGAATACCGGCCGTAGCGACGGTCAACAGCATCAAATACACATTGTTGGCAATCGTGAAGGAAGCATCCCCCACATCGTTTAGCATGTGCTCCAGCGGCACCCGCTGTACAAGTCCCAGCACGCGGGCGACCAGCGCCGCCACGGCCAGGATGATCGTGCCTTTTATGAATGATTCCTTCTTAGACAATTCCTTACCTTCTTTCTCCTCCGATAGCGCCTGCTAAGCACCCTCGCGCCTGCTTAAAACACCCAAACGAAAAACACAATGATCATCGCAAGCTGCAATACGACCTTCACCACGATGCTGCTGAACAAGCCGAGCACCGAACCGAGCCCGACCTTCATCGACTTGCCCGCTCCCGATCCCGCCAGCAGCTCCCCGATAAAGGCGCCGATAAACGGGCCGATGATCAGACCGAATGCCGGAATGACGAACGGGCCGATGATCAGGCCGATCGTGCTCCCCCATATCGAGGCCTTCGAGCCGCCAAGCTTCTTCACGCCCCATGCGTTGACTGCATAATCGGCTATGAACAGCACGACCAAAATGATCGTCTGAATGGTCCAGAACCATGCGTCGTAATGGGCGAACGTAAAGAACCAGCCGTATACGAACAATGCCAAATAAATGGCGATAACCCCCGGCAAAATCGGATAAATCGCTCCGGCCATCCCGATGATGAACAGTGCGATCACAATAATCCAGCCTAATACGTCCATCCGTTAATCACCCTTCGATCAAAATATGATCCCTGATCACTTCCACAATCCCGTTCTCATTGTTGCTGGCCACGACAAGATCAGCCTCATCCTTCACCGTCTGCTGGGCATTGCCCATGGCGACGCCAAGCCCCGCTTGCTGGATGACGGCCAGATCGTTCAAGCTGTCGCCAACGGCCACAACCTGGGACATGTCAAGACCGAGCAGTTCGCATACCTGCTTGATCCCTGTCGCCTTGTTGACGCCCTGCGGATTGATCTCCAGATTCACCGGTGAGGAGTTGGTGATTTCCAGTCCCCCCATATCCTGAAGCTGCATCAGGATGCGATGGCGAACCTCATCGTCTTCCGACGTATAGCCGAATTTCAGCCACTCCTGATTCTCAACATCCTCGCACCAGCTCTCCCGGGTATACAATCTCTCTACAGAATACGCCCAGAACCAGGCTCCGGTTTCAACGGCTAGCTCATGCATCTCGGCAACGAGCTTGCTGTCCAGCAGAGAACGCCGATACAGCTCATACGGAGCACGCCACACCTCACTGCCATTGACCGTTACCATCGGGGTGGTCAGCTCGAGCTGCTTCGCATACGGGTATGCATCCTGAAACGGCCGTCCGGTGGACAGGCAGACATGGATGCCTTGCCGAACCGCTTCCTTGATCCAACGGACGGTCTCCGGCGATACTTCATGATCGTCCTGAAGCAGCGTGCCATCCATATCTAAAGCCAGCAATCGGTACTTACGATTCATTGTTTAAGCCTCCTAATCTAGTCACACGATAAGCATAACGACATTTTACCACAAAAGGTACGGGCTCAAAACCAAACGCTCGGACAAATGAGCAAGGGATAAGAAGTCAAGTCCGCTATAATGTGCTAACCTATTGGAAACTCTATTACTGAATAAGGAGCGTGTCCCATGAAATCACCCCAGAGTTCTACTGTTACCGTTCAAGCCGAAATGCTGATCCGCAAACCGGTTTCCGAGGTCTTTGAAGCCTTTGTCGATCCGGATATCACGACCAAGTTCTGGTTCACCCGATCCACCGGCAAGCTGGAAGCCGGTAAAGAAATTCGTTGGGACTGGGAAATGTACGGCGTATCCGATACGATCCTCGTCAAAGAGCTGGAGACCAACCGCCGGATTGTTATCCAATCGTCGGACGGCACGACGACGGAATGGCAGTTCGTGCCTCGAAGCGAGGAAGGCACCTTCGTGACGATTATCCATTCCGGATTCGAAGGGACGGATGCGGACGTCACCCTTCAAGCGATCGATTCGATGGGAGGATATACGATGGTGCTATGCGGGCTAAAGGCGCTGCTTGAATTCGGCATCGTTTTGAATCTCGTCGCAGATAAGGCCCCTGATGCCCACGTATAGCTATATCTATAAGTTGAACCAATCAACGGAAGTTAGTTCAAATACGTAAAATGTTATACAACTGCCGGTTGATTTCAATTCCCTTGATAAACAGAAAGAAGGCAGCCAAGCCCTTATAGCTTGAAAGCTGCCTTCTTTTTCGTTATGCCTATTCTCCGTTGCCTTCCTGCTCATCCTTGTTCTTCGGATGCGGCGTGCCGTCGAGGCCGTAGATTTCATCGTATGCATCGAAGATCTTACGTGCCACCGGAGCCGCACTTTGGGAACCGAAGCCGCCTTCCGGAATGACGACGGCAACCGCCAGCTTCGGATTTTGCCGAGGAGCGAAGGCGATAAACACGCCATTGTCTACGATGTCACGACGTCCGTTTTTATAAATCTCCTGCTCGGACGTACCGGTTTTACGGGCAAAATCATACGGAAAATCCTCAAACGCCCGAAGATTCTGGGTATTCATCCCTTGAATCACTTCATTCCAGTACTGCTGCGGAAATTTCTCCTGATTCAGCACTTCACGTCCGAATTTCTTGACCACCTTGCCGTTCTGGTCCACGATTTTGCTGGCAAGCTGAGGTTTAATACGGGCTCCTTGATTTGCAAGCATGGTTGCGTATTGCGCTAATTGAAGCGTCGTGTACTTCCCGGACTGGCCGAAGGAAGCGTAAGCCATCGCTGCCAGATAACTGCCCGCCTGCTCGATGTTCGTATACTCGATAATGCCTTTATGCTCGTTCGGCAGGCCGGATTCAGTGGATACGCCCAGCCCGAATTTCTTCATGTATCCGTCCCAAACTTCGACGGCTTTGGAGCCGTACTTGTTGAACAGCTTCTCCCCGACCCAATCGACCATGAAGGCGTTGGAGGATTTCTCAAGAGCTTTTCGCGCATTGATTGATCCATTCGCCTTTCTCCCGGAGTTGTAGACCCTCGAGTTATCCTTACCGAAGTACGCCGCCCCTTGGTCCGGATAATAGTCGTTCGGGCCAAATAAATGCTCATTCAGTCCGATCAATACGCTCAGCGGCTTGATCGTGGAGCCGAGCAGGACGGTCGACTCCAGATTGTTGCCGGAACGTCCTGAGCTGTATGGCCATATGGTTCCGTTGCGGTAATGACTCATGACCGAATCCCAATCATCCGTTCCGGTCTCCCATACATTCGGATCATAATCCGGAATGCTGGCCATGGCAACAATATTCCCCGTGTCCACTTCCATGGCTACCGCATATCCCGTCTTGGCATTCGTATGCAGCTTACCCGACACAGGATTGGTGTGAAGCCATTTCAGCTGGTCGACAATCGCCTGCTGTGCGGCGAGCTGAATGTCTTTATGGATGGTCGAGTGGATATTATAGCCTTTTTGCGGCGGGACCATAGTCGGCACGCCGTTGGCCATATTTTGCGGGCTGATCGGAATATTGATATAGCCGTTCTTCCCGCGCAGCTCATCTTGAAACATCATTTCAAGCCCGTCGACACCGACCTTTTCCTGCTCCGAATAGATCAGACCCGGGTCCTTCTGGGTTTTGTTCTTCTGATCAATGGCTTTGTACTTATCCAAATCCTTCTGGCCTTTAAACTCCCTTAAATACCCGATCGTCTGTACCGCAATTCGGTCCTCGCTGTACTTTCGCTCGCTTTCCTCCACGATCTCGACGCCCGGATACTGGGATTTATGCTCCATGAAATAGGCGACTTCTTTCGAGGATAGGTTGGCTTTAATTCGCCGCGGCTCATACCCCGGCTGCTTGTTAAAGTTCAGATCCATCGCTTTGATGACATCTTCCACGGTCATCTTCTCGGCTTTGGGATCGCCGTACCGGTTGAAGACATCCACCATCTCTTGCGCCAGCTTCTCGATTTCCGGCCGATTCTTCTTGCCGCGGTCGGAGTTGCTGTAATCTTTCATCAGCGTAAGATACAGCGCCTGGGAAGGTGTTGAGTAGGCTATCGGCGTGCCCGATGCATCAAGGATGCTTCCACGGATCGGCTGGAGCGGGAAGTTTTTGATCTGACCCCCGGTCTCCATTTCCTTAAGCTCAGGCCCTTCCACGAATTGAAGAATCGCCAGACGTATAATGATGACACAGAAAATAATAAACGTGCTAAAAAAGAACAGGTTGACTCGCAGATTAAACTGACTGCCGGCATCTCCCTCATCTTGTTTGCGTTTATCCGGCCTAAACCCTCTCACGTATGCTTCTCCCCTTTTATGCACATTACATAAACTTATATTATCACAAAAAGCCTCCCCACTTCATCCGGATGACATTTTCCGAATTCACTAGGGGCGGACCCCTTAGCCTTGGGTCCGCCCCTGGTTCGATTCGCTATTAAAATACCCTCTCTTTAATATGCGTTTCATTGAATCGCGGAGGGTTAAACCAGTCCCCGCTCTGGGCCCATGTCGGATCCAGCGGAACCCACTTTTTCTCCTCGCTCAAGTACACTTCGTTCCAGGCATGCGGCCCATAGCCGCCCTGGCCGTTATAGCCGCGCCCGGTTACGACGCGCACGTCCAAATCCTGTGAGCGCGCCATCATCGCATACAGCCGGGCGTAATCAATGCAGACGCCAAGCCGGGTATCGTACGTATCCTGCGGCGTCTGCTCTTTCCAAATCCTCTGCTCTTCATAGAGCCGAACCTTCTCATGATCGTAGGATATCCGGCTGCCGACCCAATCATAAAGCTTGCGGGCCTTCTCTTTATCGGTCGAAGCCCCCTTGACCACATGCGCCGCCGTCTGCTCGATCCCCTCCGGAATCCGGTGGTCGATCACCTCGTATTTCCGCTCCATGATGCCGCTTAGTTCATCTTGAACCGACTGGGCGAAGACCGGCAGCTGTTCCCGTACCAGCGATCCCGACAACGGCTCGAGAACAGCCCTTGCTCCCTGCGAATAGATTGGGGAAGCCTCGACGTAACGGCTGAATCCATGATCCGGATTGAGGCTGACCCACACGAACAGCACAGCAATGACAAGCATGCTGCGTGCAGCACCAATCAGCACCCCGATGCCGGTGCCGGCCAGCCGGCTCGGCAACGATGCTGATGTTTCCCTCCCGGATCGGAACAAGCTCCCCCCGCCGAAAATCAGTGAGATCAGCAGCCGCAGCATAAATACGATCAATCCGTAACTAATCATAAACAGGACCGCAAATCTTAGGAGCGGAAAATCAGCCAGCGATTTCACCGCCGTATAATACACCTGCTCCCAGAACCGCAATTCCCGGTCCGGTAAAGCGGAGATCGCGCCTAACCATTCCCCGGCCTTTGGCGACAGCCACAACGTAAACGGGATGGATATCACCAGACCTCCGATCCGGAGAAGGGCATCCCCCAGAAAAGAAACAAGCTTCCCGGCTGAACGGGACGCTCCTCGTCTCCAACCCTGTATCATGGAGAAGGCCACAATCAGCAGCAGCAAAACGGTAATTCCGTTTCCGTCACGCACACTATCGATCCATGCGGACATCACACGGCATTCCCCCTCTCCAAATGATGTTGGTACAACCGGCCGCAGATGAGCTGGCAAGTTACATTGCACAACGGATCTGCTTAGCCGGGTCTGATTGCACCTTTATTTAGATAAAATGGTTGTTCGTTATTTGGAATCCGTATTGTTCTTGGCATCGTTGATAAAGCTGCGTATGGTGTCGTTCATATCCCACTTGCCTACCGATACCCCGCGAAATGTTACCTCAACTTGATTGGAGCCGGCACTTCCCTTCAGCTCCAAGTTCGGGGCCGTAATGGAATAGGTTCCGTCTCCATTCGACGTATACTTTGCTTCCTTCGCTTCCTTGATCATCAAATTCAGCGCTTCGGTCTTGACGGTATCGATGGTTTCATCCTTTACCGTCGATACAACCTCCCCGATCTTGTCCAGCGATATTCCGCTATAGACCAATAGGCCTACAATGATCAGGACGGCGATCGCCCATTTGATGACCGTTCTCACCACATTCAAAACGACAAACAGAATAATTAACGCGATTGCGATAACGAGCCAGTTCTGCTTCAGAAACTCCATCCATACTTGCGTATCCATATCCTTCACTCCCGTCGCTAATAAAACGGCGGTTTGACGGCCGTCTTTTTAATTATACATGATTCCCAAGGATGCTGTCAGCCAACCGGGTCTTTTTACTAAGAGGTATAAGCCTGCCCCTTGGAGCGTACAAGTAGTATCATAACGATCTTTTGCCGGATAGGAGGGTGCCATATTGAAAACCGCTTTATGGCTATACATGTTTTTATTTCTGGCGTTTTTTGATTTGCACGCCCAATATCCCGTGCTCACGCCGTTCGCCATCTCGCTTGGGGCCGCTCCGGCCTTTATCGGCTGGATGATGGGCATATATGCCCTGACCCATCTGCCGGGCAATCTGATTGCCGGCGGCCTGATCGACCGGCACGGCAGCCGGCGCTACATTATTTTCAGCCTGACTGCGGCAGGCATCATTCTGCTTCTGCAGGCCCATGTCCAGCTTCCCTGGCAGCTGCTTGTGCTCCGCTCCATCAGCGGCTTTGTGCTGGCTTTCCTGTCACCTGCATGTCTTGCCCTGCTCGCATCCTTATCCAAAGATCCCGTGACGCAAGGCAAATACATGTCCGGGCACGGCCTTGTACACACCCTGGCTTCCGTTCTTTCGCCTGCAGCCGGAGCCTTTATCGTAGCGAACACCGGATTTTCGGGCACCTTTCAGAGCCTCGGCTGGCTTCTCATCTTTACGGGAATCATGGCTTTTCTTAGCCTCCCCAGGCAGGCAACAGAGACAGTCGGCAAGAAGGAAGCCAAAGCCCTGCCTAACCAGGGAACAACCCGGCTGCCCTTTAGCCTTCGGCTTTATCTGTTCCCGTTTGTCATCGCATGCTCCCAAGGCATATTGTTCTTTGAGATTCCGCTCCGTGACAGCGGGCAGGCAAGCATCATGTCAACCGGACTGCTCTTCTCCGTCATCAGCCTGGGGGCGCTTGTTACCCTGAGCATGCTTTTCCTGAACCGCTATCCCCCTCGTGCCCGGGTAGCAGCCGGCGTGTTTGGCCTGGCCATCAGCTTTTACTTGCTGGCCGCAGCTGATCATTTGCCGTTGACGGTTACTTTATTTGTATTAGGGTTGTCTAAAGGCCTGCTGTTCCCAGCCTTATCATCGCTATTTATTGAGCTGAGCGGGGGCACCCGGCTCGGGAGGGTATTCTCGCTGCAGTCCATCGCCATGTCGCTCGGTTCCTTTGTCGGTCCGATTGCAGCCGGGCAGCTGCGGACGATCGTATCGCCTTATTTTATTGCCTTTCTTATGCTGATGACCGTTCTCCTTCTGCTCCCGCATCAGAAACGTGTCGAGCCTTCGGCCACCTTGGCACCGGAGACGACACCGGTATCACCGCTCTGATAAACATCACGGATATGGGCTCCATAAACCGCATCAAGTGGGCCAATACACAATCCTATTGGGTAAATGGACATAGAATACAGTGTGGCAACTGACCACGGACATTTAACCAAGGGGTGAAAACGAATGAGTCATGTCCATCATAAACATTGTCATGCACCGGCCTATGGAAATTCGGTAGGAATGATTCTGGTTCTGTATATTCTTCTCGTGATTATCCTGAGCAGCTGTTTCTACTAGAATACATGAGTTTTACTGAAGCGGTCTTCCTGCTGGAAGGCCGCATTTTTCTGTTTTGCATGAACGGCGGTAAACAAGTTACACTATATATACATCTTTCGACCAGAACGCCAACATTTCCCGGGGAATGCTGCCAAGCTACGCCGTATCATGACAGAGGTGAACAGCATGTCAATATTTATCATCGTCGAGGGCAAGAACGACCGCAGCCGTCTCCGCCGGCTGCTAACCTCCGATATTACAATATTGTGTACATTCGGTACGTTGAACAGTGCAAAGCTTGACGCATTGCAAAAGCAGGTGCGCGATCAGGAGGTGTATCTGTTCATGGACAACGACAGCTCCGGCAAAAGGATTCGCGGGATATTGCGCGACGCATTCCCGGATGCCGAGCAGATTTACACCCGCCGCGGGTACGCAGGCGTAGAGGGCACGCCAGATGAATATTTAATTGCCCAGCTGGAAAAAGCGGGATTGGAGGAATTCATCATCTACCCGCCGCCTGAAGAATACTAGCCCTAGCCCCTGTTATAAAAGGGATTTTCGAAGCTTGCAGCCTATTCCATTTTCGAATTTCGGATACGGCTCTTCTTCCCAAGTAAGAAGAAACGGCGGTCAGGATGATTCTCCTGCGCCGCCGTATTTGCTTCCTCTATTCGAATTGTCGGATAAGTCCTATTCCTTAATCAAGGTCTTGATGTCTTGAATGATATCCTCTGTTTTTACATCCGACGGAACGCCGGCATTATACATTTTGCGAATATTGTTATCCCGGTCCACCAGAGCGATGGAGTTACCATGGGTGAAGTTCGTCGAATCGTTGCCGAGAAGCGGGATTTTAAAGGAATCTTGCATCAGCTTCCGGGTTTCTTCCTGGTCTCCCCTTAGAAAGTACCAACCGCTGTAATCAGCATTGAAGCGGTCGCCGAACTCTTTGATCTTCTCTTTCGTGTCGGTCTTCGGGTCAAAGGAAATGGACACGAAGTTCACCTCGCCCCCAAACAGCTCTTCCTTCTTCAGCTCTTCCTGAATCTGCGAGAGGATCAGCGTCGTAACCGGACAAACGTCCGGACAGCTGGTGAAATAAAAGTACATCAGCTTGACCTTTCCCTTCGTATCCTCTGACGTGATGGTTTTGCCGTCGACATTCTCCATGGAATAACTGCCGACTTCACGAATGACCGGGAGTTTATCCTTCCCGAATCCCAGTGAGTTGTATACGAGGTACACCGCCGCGACTACGCAGACGGCCAGCAAAATCCAAGTCCATTTATAGCGCTTGAATGCGTTCATTCCCCTTGCTCTTCTCCCTTCTTCCCGGCTTGATTCTTATGGAACCATATGCCTGTCCTGCATACTGAACGTTATGACCGCTACGTAATCCCCTATCCGCCGACCTAACGACCATAGCCGGCCTGATTATTCAAATCTTAGAAGGTTGTATTAAGGATTAGAACAATGAGGCTGAGCGTTAAATAATTGATCGAGAAGATGAATACTTTCTTCGACCAAGCCTCATCATCCTTCGCCGTGAATCCCTTCAAAGCCGTATAAAGCCAGCCGATCGCCAGGAGCAGACCGATAACCAGGAAGAAGATGCCTGCGTATCCGTATACATACATGAGAATCGGAATCGGCAGCAGGAGGACAAGGTAAGGGATCATCTGAATTTTCGTACGCTTGATGCCCTTGACGACCGGTAGGAGCGGAAATCCTGCTGCACGATATTCTTCTACCCGCCGAATGCCGAGCGCCCAGAAATGCGGCGGCTGCCATAGGAAGAGCAGTGCAAAGATCAGAATTGCCCCCATATCTACCTGTCCCGATACCGCCACATAGCCGATAGCCGGCGGCATTGCGCCGGAGATGGCGCCGACGGATGTGCTCCATGTCGAGGTGCGCTTCAGCCATAGCGTGTAAACGACGACATAAACGAACATGCCTATCGCGCCGAAGATCCCCGCCAGGACGCCGGAGAACAGGAACAGCACCGCTAGTCCCAATGCACCCAGTATAATGGCATACCAAAGAACAACCTTTGGCGTCAGCCGTCCGGTTGGAAGAGAACGATCGCGTGTCCGTTCCATCTTCATATCGAGTTCTCTGTCGAAATAGTTGTTAAACACGCATGAGGATGCCATGACGAGCAAAGTTCCGAGCAATGTCATCGCGAGCAGTCCGAACTGGATGTCCCAGCGCGACGCCAGCCAAAATCCGGCAAATGCTGCTATCAAATTAGACCGGAGTATTCCGGGTTTGGTCACGGTTATAAAATCTTTCCAAGTCCCCGCTTGTTCGGGAGGTGCAGGCGCTGCGGAAGCCAGTGCTGCGGATTCTGAAGGAGCCTGATATCTCAAGTGATTACCCACGTGTAAACGTTCCTCCTTGTATCTGTCGTTATGGAGGAAGTACTGCCTCCGCTATAAAGTTTATCATATCATTAGTAAAAAGTGTTTAGCAATCCTTCGGAATTCGGTGTATCTATATGACAATTCAGTGACATTTGCCAAGGATATTTCCTTGACGTTATGGCGTTGTTTAAGGCACAATTTGTCTATGTATGGCCCGGGTCCGGGGACGTTCGCCAAGAATCAAATGAAAACCCGGAGCGCATTATAGCGCCCCGGGCGGTAAGTCCCTTATGAGAAGAAATTACAGTGTGCGTCCAGAACCCGAAAGTTGCTGTTCAGCTTGCTGTACCAGACGCTTCGTGATGTAACCTCCCAAAGAACCGGTTTCACGGGATGTGTAGCTGCCCATGTATCCGTCTTGAGGAATAGTAACACCCAGCTCGCGAGCAGCTTCCATTTTCAGCTGCTCCAGTGCTTGTCTTGCTTGTGGTACAACCAGATTGTTGCTGCGGGAACGACCTTGTGCCATATTAAATATCTCCCTTCACTGAATGTCTGTTATTCCAGTGCAAGCTTGCAAACTTATTATGGCTTCATCTCGCAGCCTTATACGTAGTTTTTTATTTTTTATGTTGGAGGTTTTTTTTCATATGAGCAAAGGTCTATCCCTATGGTTTGCCGTCTCGTCCATCGTCCTTCTAACCGCCTGCGCAATAATGATCAGCACGAACTGGCTGATTGCCATCGGTCTCGGCATTCTGTCGATTCTTAACATCGGCTGGGGCTTTATCATCAAGTCCAAGCGCAAGCCGTCTTAATATCCAAGATCAAAAGCCGGCTTTTCAGCACCACAGCGTATGCCTCCGAAGTGCATAGAGCAATTATTTCGCAGGCAGAAAGCCCATCTTATCCTTAACGCCGTCCAATATTTGGGCGGCTTTGCTGCGTGCCTGCTCTGCCCCTCTTGCAAGAATGTCGTGAATTTCTCCGGATTCGCGAATTTCATAATATCGCTTTTGAAGCGGTTCAAGCGCAGCCGCAACCACCTCGCCAAGCTCCTTCTTGAACGCACCGTACATTTTCCCCTCAAAGCGCTGCTGCACGTCCTGCAGGGAAATGCCCGCGCATTCCGAATAAATGCTCATCAAATTGCTGACCTCCGGCTTCGTTTGAGGATCGTAAACAACCTCGGTACCGGAATCGGTTGTTGCGCGGCTAATTTTTTTGCGAATCTGGTCGGGTGTATCCAGCATGGCAATATAGCTTCCCTCAACCGGGCTGCTCTTGCTCATTTTTTTAGATGCATCGTCCAGCGACATGATTCGAGCTCCCACTTGCGGAATATACGGCTCCGGTACGGTAAAGAACTCCCCGAAGCGATGGTTGAACCGTCCGGCCAAGTCACGTGTCAGCTCCAAATGCTGCTTCTGGTCGTCCCCAACCGGAACGAGGTCGGCATTATACAGCAAAATATCGGCTGCCATCAGCGCCGGGTACACGAACAGACCTGCCCCCACCGATTCCTTGCCTTCCGACTTATCCTTGAACTGGGTCATGCGTTCTAGCTCGCCCATATGCACGAGCGTTGTCATCAACCACGAAAGCTCAGCATGCTGCGGAACATGCGACTGCATAAAAATATTCGCTCTTGCCGGATCGATGCCGGCCGCAACATACAATGCCGCGACCATTTCCGAACGCTCACGGAGCGCCTTTGGCTCCTGCGGCACCGTAATCGCATGCAAATCCACGACCATAAAGTAGCAATTATGCTCATCCTGGAGCTTCACAAAATTTTTAATGGCTCCGATATAGTTGCCCAGCGTCAAGTTGCCGCTTGGTTGAATGCCTGATAATACGGTTTTCATTTCATAGTCCTCCATTTCTATTTCTTTCATAAAAATCCAACAAAAAAAGGCCCCACATCCGCAAGGGACGTGAGACCGTGGTGCCACCCTTATTCGCCGCAGCAGCATCGTACGCATGACAGCTCCAGCCTTCCATTCTTGTAACGGAGAATACCCGGCCGGCATATTAAGGAATTAACACGGTTCATGTTTACCCTGTTCAGCTCAGCACTCAAAGGTCCATTCAGCAAAGCGGCTCCACCGGTTCACATCAGCCACCGGCTTTCTGAAGGAGCGACCGCATCTGCCTACTTGTCCTTGTCATCGTGTTCAATCATCATTGATCACTATTACATGCAATAATAAATCTCTTACACCACCTTGTCAATTCCAAGATCCTGCGAAGGCATGCCCCCGGCGATTTAGAGCTTTTGTTGTACGCGAGGCTTAAAAATCTGTTATGATGTGGTTAATCGTCCAGACCATGATTTTTGTTAGTAAAGGAGCATCGATATGAATCAAGTGACCAAAGGCCAGTGGAATGGTTACGACACCTATATCTTAAACAGCGGCCGTCTCGAAGTGACTCTCCTCCCTCGTCTAGGTAACAACGTGATTGGGATTAAAGACATCGAAGAACAGCGTGAAATCCTCCGAAGGCCGGATGAAAGCGAGCTTGCATTCTATCTCCAAAAGCCGTACCACTTCGGCATCCCGATGCTCATTCCGCCGGGACGGATATCCAAAGGCCGGTTCGAATACGGCGGCCAAACGTATCAATTCGACCAAAATACGGCAGGCGATAATCATATCCATGGACTGCACCGGACCCAAGCTTGGTGCGTAAGCGATATCGAAGAGGATGATGAAGGCTGTGCGGTTTCGACAGAGTTCGTGACCTCTGATGATCCGAAATGGATGTCGCAGTTTCCGATCCCCCTGAAGCTGGAAATGAACTTTCGACTCCAGGGAACCGAATTGGTCCAAAATCTGCGCATAACGAACACCGGCAAACAACCCGCCCCATTCGGCATGGGTTATCATACATGGTTCCTGCTTGACGGCGAACCGCATCGATGGTCGCTGGAAGTGCCTGTCGACTCGATCTATACGCTTAATAACGAGTTGATTCCGACAGGAGATACGTCGGCGCTGGGGCATCTCGAAGGCCTTAATACCGGATTAAATCTGAAGGATACGGATCTGGACACGATTCTGAAAATACCGGAAGGCAAGCCTGCCCTTGCACTGCTTAAACGGGACGATGGTTATGAGATCCATTATTCGGCCGATCGCCAGTATTTTAAGCATTGGGTGCTGTATACGAAGGGCCAAGCTGAAGAGTTCCTGTGCATCGAGCCTTACACATGGCTTCCAAATGCACCCAACTTGAACCTATCGAGCGCCGAGACTGGTCTGATTCATCTCGAGGCTGGAGCATCCGTTGAATTGCAAACCCGCATCCGTGTTCTTCATGGCGCGAATGTCGACTAATGGCATAATCGATCGACATTTAAACGGACGTGACCATATTGGAAGAATCGTCAGAAGCGATATACTTACTGCTTGATAGAATGGCAGCCCTTCGATCTTGAAGGGCTGTTTTTTGGTGATGCTCCATAATCAATAGCTCGATGCCCGCCCCCCTAATTTTACCAGCTCCGTATCTCCCTTGATGGCGAATGAGACCCCTATCTTTCAGGTCATAATATCCTCATACAATCTCAAAGGAGGTGACATGACATGGCTCAAGGACGTTCTTCTAACAACCTGGTTGTTCCTCAAGCGACTGCAGCTCTTCAACAATTGAAGGTAGAAGCTGCTCAAGAACTGGGTGTAACTCTTCCTCAAGACGGCTACATGGGTAACTACACTTCCCGTGAAACTGGTTCATTGGGAGGTTACATCACTAAGCGTCTGGTACAACTGGCTGAGCAGCAATTATCGGGTCGTTCGAACCTGTAATCGCATCTCTTCCCTCCAGCCATAATAGAAAGAGGCGATCTTCTCCCCAAAGATCGCCTCTTTCGCCGTTATATGGTATGAACGAATAATAATTTCATGATTTCGAAGCAGCTTCGGGATATGTATGCCGGGGATATCGTATCATTAAGCTCGCCATATTGTAGTTCGACTCGAGAATTGCATCCACCACAACCATGCCTTGCCGCACCATAAACTCGTAACTGATTTCACCGTGTGTCCAATGCCGCTTATGCTTAAGGCTTTCAAGCGCCATCATCCGAAACGAATACTGCTGCGCTTCGCTTAGCCCCTCCTCACAAGGTGCAATCACCCCGTTTCGCCCGGCCAACGGATTGTGCCGGATACCGAATTTGCCGATGATATTATTTCGTATTTGTACAAATACCGTACCTGAGGTTAATCCCCCCAGTTCTTCCTCCAACTCTCGAAACACGATATCCAACTGTCTAGCCAGCGATAATTGATCCAATTGTACCATATCGTCACCCCTCCTTTATTAGTAAATCCTCCCTAATATTAGGGCTTATGACTCATTATAAGGGAATGGAAAAGCTCGATCAACATAATTCAACATAATTGGGTATATATGACTAAAATTGCACAATTATTTAAAAGCTTTTCTGTATCTTCCGGCATTTTTCTCCCCTTTGCGACAAAAAAAGAAGCCCGCAAGGAGCTTCTTTTATCGTATTTCCCCGAAGCATTCGGCACCTTATGCCAAATGGTCGGTTAACTGCAGAAACTGTCTGATATCCGATACGCATAAATCCGCCGCGCTTTGCCAAAAATCGCGCTGGGTCAAATCGACGTCCAGATGCTTTTTCGCCAAATCCTCCACCGTCATGACGCCTGTATCACGGAGAAGCGCATCGTATTTTTCAGCAAAAGCAGGACCTTCCTGAAGGGCACGAACGTAGAGGCCGGTGCTGAACATATAGCCGAATGTATACGGGAAATTATAGAATGGCGTTCCCGTAATATAGAAATGCAGCTTGGATGCCCAGAAATGAGGATGGTAAGATGTCAAAGCGTCACAATAGGCCTCTTTCTGTGCCTCCACCATGAGGTCCGAAATTTCCTCGGCGCTGAGCAGCCCGCTCTTCCGCTTCTCGTAGAAACGGGTCTCAAACAGGAATCTTGCATGAATGTTCATAAAGAACGCAACGCTGTTCTGAATTTTCTCCTCCAGCAATGCCAGCTTCTCTTCTTCGCTGGCCGCCCCTTTCACCATCGCGTCAAATACGATCATTTCCGCGAAGGTCGAAGCGGTTTCGGCGACGTTCATCGCGTATCTTTGGTTGAGCACGGGAATTCCGCGCATCAGGAATTGATGGTACGCATGTCCCAATTCATGAGCCAGCGTGGACACGTTCGAGGCGGTCCCGCCAAACGTCATGAAGATCCGCGTCTGCTCGCTGGCCGGGAACGAAGTACAGAAGCCGCCAGGTCTCTTGCCGGGACGGTCCTCAACCTCAATCCATCCTTTATCGAACGCCATTTGGGAGAAGTCCGCCAGCTTCGGACTGAATTTGCGGAACTGCTCTACGATATTAGCTGCCGCGTCATCATAAGAAATTTTGGCCGCGGACGTGCGGATCGGCGCATCCACGTCAGTCCAGGACAGCCCCTCAAGACCAAGCAGCTTCGCCTTGCGATTCAAATACTCCACCAGCACCGGCTTCGTATCCTGAATGACCGCCCACATCGTATCCAGCGTCTCGCGGCTCATCCGTCCGATCGCCAGCGGCTCTTTCAACACATCGTCCCAGCCCCGGTTCTCATACAGCTTCAGCCGGAAGCCGGACAGATGGTTTAGCGTATCTGCGCAGTAGTCCGCCGCTGCTCCCCATGCTGCCTCCCATTTCTCAAACATCGACTGCCGTACCTCACGGTTAGGATCGTGCATTTTGTTAAAGGCTTGTCCGGCGGAGAGCAGCTTGGTCTCGCCGTTCTCTTCGTACGGAATTTGAATTTTGCTGACAATGGTGTCGTAAAATTCGCCCCAGCCGTGGTAGCCGTCAACGGCGAGCGCCAAAGCCAGGCTTTCCAGCTCAGGGCTCATTTTCTCCTTCGCCAGGTTCCGGCTCTCATTCAAGATGAAGTCCAGCTTGGACGCAGCCCCGGTGCCTGTCCACGCCGTCCAGAGCTCATCGTTCATGCCGCGAAGCACATTATCGAACCGGCTTTTCACGGATTGGAGCGTAGCCGACAGCGAGGTGACCCGCCCTGACAGCTGAACGGCTTTTTTATCGTTTACGTTCTGTGCGGTCAAGCAGCTTACAAATGCTGAGGCTTCCCGTACCCGGGCATAGCAGCTCTGAAACTGCTCCAAAAAGGCTTCCAATGCTTGTGTGCCTTCGATCGAATCCGGCACGGAGAGGCTTCTTACATCCTGCTGGAGGGCTTGCATATCCTTCTCCAGCGTCTCCAGGAAGCTTGCCAGCTGCGGAGACGAGGAGCCTCCCGGGAAAATGGTTTCTAAATTCCAGGTCTGTTGAAGTGTCATATCCATAGTCCGCCTTTCAAAAATGAAGTGAGTTTTTTTCTTCCAGCTTGACGCTCATATTTGTATGAACGACGTGAAAAGTGTATAACTATATATATTAAAATTACTGCTGGAGGATCGATAAGCGATGAGACCTTTACAAATTTCACCAGAGACGGCGGTAACCTTGTCCAAGCAGCTGGGCGTTCCGCTGGAGCAGCTTATGCATATGCCGCAGCATATCCTGATGCAGAAGATCGCCGAGCTTGCGAAGAACGATAAGGCAGAGCCGCAGTCGGAGCAGAAGAGCGAACAGGGCCGTCCGGAGAACTCATGATACCTTTTTCAAACACATGGCCCTATGATGTCGTCGGAAATGACGTATATGTACAAACATGCCCCTTCTGCGGGACCGACAATGTTCTGCTTCCCATGAAGCCCAAGGAGCTGATTAGCGTCAGGGAAGGCAAGAAAAAGCTGCTGATCTTCCCCTGCTGCCACAACCGAGTAACCGTGCTCGACAGCGACATCGATTATTTGCTTACAGACCAGCGGCTCCGCTAATGACGACAGCCGGCCGCTTGGTTCTACCCTTCGGAGTCGGTATCCCTGCTCCCCGCAAGTCCGATGCATCCGGAGCGCGGCAAGCTCCAAGCTAAGTCTATCGATTCTAAGCTGCGCCTTTCAGCCGGCTTTCGTTCCTCTGGATGAAGCGGCTACTCCGCTCCCAGTGCGTGGCCCTTCTCTTCCCTCAGCTGTTCGGAAGCGACCCGCCACTGCTCCCTGGAAGCCCGAATCATTGCGGCATCCACAATCTTCTGGTCTTGAACCACTCTTGCGAACCACTGCACCGCCTCCTGGTATTGTCCCAGCCTTCGGTGAATTTCCCCGATGAGATACAGCAGCTTTGCGTCATTGGCCCCTACTCCCTCAAGCTCAAACACTCGGATATAAGACTCCAGACTATACCTCAAGAAGCGCCTTTCCTGCTCCTGATTCTCCTGGTAGCGGTACAGCCACGCAATATGGTGAAGCAAGCTTGCGATGATTCGCTCGCGTTCCCCGATGATCTGCGCGCAGAGCAAGCCGAGCTTGTACGTCTCCAGCGCTTCCTCAAGGCTGCGCCGGCCTCCGAAGTCGCGGCTCTCCCATCGGCATGCTATTTGCGTCTGAAAAGCCGACCTCTGCTTGTCATTCAGCTTGATCAGGGAATTTTCCGTGGAGGCAAATCCGCAGCTCGGGCAGATCCTGACGACATAGTAATCGGGATTTTCCGACTTATAGTACGCGCAAAAATCGGTATCCGTCCGATAGGCCTTTTTAAAGCTGGGCCGGACCCTCGAGGTTTCAAACTCATGCTCGCAGTGGATACACTGCACCTTGATGGAATACAAGGGCTCCAATTTCATCTTCGCTTCCCATCCCTTCCCTTGCGTACTCTCATCCTGTCTTTAGTCCAGGGGCGTGTTCACGAAATGGTGGGCAGGGCCGGACAGGCGCTGCAGCACAAATTCGCGGAGCTCATCGTCCACGCCGATCTCCATCAATGCCCCCTCCATGCAGCGGAGCCATTCCTCGGCATGACGCTCCGTAATCGGGAATCGAAGATGCCTTGCCCGCATCATCGGGTGACCATACGCTTCGGAGAAGAGCGCCGGGCCTCCGAAAAACTGGCTTAAAAACATATACTGCTTCTCCATTACAGGCTCAATATCCTCCGGAAACAACGGTGCCAACAGCTCGTTCTGCTGAACTCTCGGATAAAATGCCTCGACTAAAGACCGGATCCCCTCGGCCCCCCCGAGGTTATCATAGATGCTCAAATGCGGATTCATACCCGTTCAGGTCTCCTATCTATATATATAATTTTCGACATGGATGCACTTCTCTATTATAGCAAAAAACAACAAAAAAAGGCGCACCCCAACGGGAGCCCCTTCTAAATGCTATTAATAACTGCGCCAATCCTCTTCACTCTGGACGAGAGAAGCACGTATAACATAAACGAAGGCGCATACCAGAATACCTGCGACTATGCTCATGATCATCACTCCATCCAAACATAATACGAAAGATGTGCTTTGATGTTTTTTATTATAGCACATGTTTCCGGAAAATAAAGCAATTTTGAAACCGCTTACTCATGTTTTTTTAGACTGTTTGTCCTAATCCCGGCATACATTTTTAGAAAAGACCTATCTCTGCGAATTTTCTTCGATGCCAGGAGGCAATGATTACATGACCATGAAAAAAGCGGGCTGGCTGCTGCTGGTAATGGCATTGACCAGCGTGATCGTTCTAATGGCTATATATCCGAAGGCTGCTCTGGAGTCTGCTCTCAGGGGCCTCTCCATCTGGTGGGATGTGCTGTTTCCATCCCTGTTCCCCTTCTTTGTGATATCGGAAATGCTGCTGGGATTTGGGGTTGTGCATTTGGTCGGCACCCTGCTCGATCCCTTGATGCGCCCGCTGTTTCGCATACCCGGGGCAGGCGGGTTTGTTGCGGCGATGGGCTATGTATCAGGTTACCCGGTCGGCGCTAAGCTCACGGCCAAGCTTTGGGAGCAAAAAATGGTGAACCGCGAGGAAGGCGAGCGTCTTGTCGCCTTCACCACTTCGTCTGATCCGATCTTTTTGATTGGCGCGGTATCGGTCGGCTTCTTCCATGACCCGAAGATCGGCTTGATCCTTGCGATCGCCCACTATGGCGGAGGCTTTGTTGTCGGTCTGCTGATGCGGTTTCACGGCAGACGCAAATCCGCCGACCATTCCGGTGAAGACACGCTGAATATCGCAGGCGGGAAGCCGGGACGGATCAAGGCCGCGTTCCAAGCGATGCATGCCGCAAGACTGCAGGATGGACGAGATCTCGGCACCTTGGTAAGCCAAGCGATTCAATCCTCCCTCCAGCTTATTATTGTCGTTGGAGGGCTTGTTGTATTCTTTTCCGTCTTTCTGGAGCTTTGGACCCGCGCAGGTGTGGTTACAAGCTTCACCGAGTTGATCAAGATTTTGCTGTCGCTGATCGGGATGCCGGAAGCCCTGTCGACCGCGCTGGTAGGCGGCATCTTTGAGGTAACGCTCGGGGCGCGTTATGCCGGGGAGGCCGGTTCCTTCATCCCCTTGCCTTACAAGGCTGCAGCCGCGGCTTTTATCCTGTCATGGGGGGGATTGTCCGTTCATGCGCAAATCGTCAGCATTTTGAACTCTACCAATTTACGATACTTCCCGTTTGCCGTCGCACGGCTGATCCACGGGATTATAGCGGCATCGGCCGTCATCCTGCTGTGGGAGACGGTGATGGGGACTTCGATGCCTGCGTGGATGGATCCCTCTGCTGTTTCGACTCCTGCCTTAAGCGGGTATACCCATATTATGGCGGCCTTTTCCTTAACGATCGGCACGATGATTGCTTGCTCGTTGCTGATCCGTCTGATCAGGGGCCTGCATCAAAAAATCCGCAAAATCCCTAGGTGAACATTGTGTTATTCTCCAAGATTGATTATCATCTTTATATAACCTTACAAAGGAGCTTATCAACTTGAGATATTATGTTCTGGACCGCGGTGACCCATTGTCTGTTGAGCTGACCCAGCAGTTTCACAAGCTGGCCGAACAGCGGGGGTTTGTGCTGGATGCAGAATCTCCCGAGATTGTCGTTTCGATCGGTGGAGACGGTACGATGCTGCACGCATTTCATACCTTTATTGACCGTATACCTGACTTGGCTTTCGTCGGTGTTCATACCGGTCATTTAGGGTTCTATGCAGACTGGAAAGCTGACGAGCTGAACGAACTTATTGATCATATGAGCGGCACCAAAGAGACGGGAGCCGTGGAACCGCGTCTCGTCAAGTATCCCTTGGTACAACTGGAGATCCATAAGAAGTCAGGGACTTCATCTTATATTGCGCTGAATGAGTTTACGCTCAAGGGCGTTGACGGGACGGTCGTCGCCCAGATTGACATTAACGATGTAACCTTTGAAATGTTCCGGGGAGACGGCATTTGCGTATCCACCCCATCCGGCAGCACGGCTTATAACAAGAGTGTCGGAGGCGCGATGGTCCATCCCTCGATCGATGCCTTGCAGATCGCGGAGATTGCCTCGATCAACAACCGCATCTTCCGAACGCTCGGCTCGCCGCTTCTTCTGCCCAAGCATCATCATTGTGATATTTTTTCGCGCAAGGAGCAGCGCTTGCTGCTTACGATTGATCATATCAATATCTCGATCGATGATCTTATCTCCGTTCGCTGTCAGGTGGCGGAGCAGCAGGTCAGCTTTGCCCGATACCGTCCGTTTCCGTTCTGGAACCGGGTTCGCGATGCGTTTCTTGGTTAATCAAGCATACAAAAAGATCGGCCTCTGTCCATTGGTGCAGAGATCCGATCTTTTTTATTAGGATATAAAGTTCAAGTCAAGACGGGATTCAAGAAGTAGCGGACCTCGGAGCCTTCGGCCCCTTCTCCCTCGGTTCCCTTGGCTCGCGCTGATCACGCTGTTCGCGCTGCTCCCGCTTCGCTTCCCGGACTTCGCGTTCCCGGCCGTCCTTCCTGCTCTTCACTGCTCCGTCCTGTGCGGCCTCCTTGTTTCCTCTATTCTCCTCATCAGGCCGGACTTCCTTAACTTCTGCTGCATCCCGGGGTTCCCGGTCCTTCGGCTCTTTATGCTCCTTATGCTCCTTTGTCTTCTGGAGCACGAAATGGGCACAGCCGAAATTGCAGTACTCGTTAATATAGTCAGACATGCTGGAGAATGTGGAGTCCTTGGCGGCTTTCGGATGGTTGTCGCGGTAGAAGCCTTTTAGCCGTAGCTGATTGTAGCCCCAATCCCCCACAATATAGTCATACCGGTCCAGTACCTCGCTGTACCGATCCCGGAAAGCCTCCAGATTCCAACCGTTCCGGTAGTCCTTCAGCAATTCATAGCTTTTGTTGCCGATAATGATCATGACAGCATCCCTGCCTTTCTAACACGCTGAGACTGGATTAAGACTGAACCGTTTCTTCCTTGCTCCGTGCAGCCGATTTCACCTGCTCGTGCGCATGGTAGGAGCTGCGTACCAGCGGACCGGATTCCACGTGGCTGAAGCCCCGCTTCATTCCCTCTTCCTTCAGGATGGCGAACTCCTCAGGCGTATAATATTTTTCCACATTCAAATGCTTAGGCGACGGCTGCAAATACTGGCCGATCGTCATAATATCGCAATCGACGGCCCGAAGGTCATCCATCGCTTCCAGAATTTCATCCCACTCTTCACCGACACCCAGCATAATGCTCGATTTCGTCGGAATATCCGGCTGCATCATTTTGGCATTCTTCAATAACTGCAGGGAACGGTCGTACTTCGCTTTAGCCCGTACCCGATCCGACATGCGCTTAACCGTCTCGATATTATGGTTCAGAATGTCAGGCTTCGCATCCATAACAATCTTCAGCGACTCCTCGCTGCCCATAAAGTCCGGGATCAGCACTTCAACCGAACATAGCGGAAGGCGTCTTCGGATCGCTTTCACCGTTTCGGCGAATATGTACGCGCCTCCGTCTTTCAGGTCATCCCTTGCTACACTTGTCACGACGCAGTGCCGGAGGTTCATCTGCTCGGCTGCCTCGGCTACACGCTCCGGCTCCTGCAGGTCAAGCTCCGTCGGAAGCCCCGTGTTTACCGCGCAAAAACGGCAAGCACGCGTGCAAATATCCCCCAGAATCATAAACGTCGCGGTACGGTTCGCCCAGCACTCGTAAATATTCGGGCAGCGGGCCTCTTCACACACGGTATGAAGCGTTTTGGACCGCATCATGCTCTTGATTTCCTTATAATTATCGCCGGTTGTCAGCTTAATTCGAATCCAGTCGGGTTTTGGCTGTTTGGTTTTGGACAAAGAAAATACCTTCTTTCGTTGGTTTGATCTTGCCTAAAGTTCATAAACTCACGTTAACTGTTCCATATTATATCATGAAAACCATCATATTACCTGTCCTCATCGATATAACATTCATCTACGTACGGCATGGATAAAAATCCTTGTTTTGATTCACCCTACGGTGTAGGCATTCCTATCCGACCGGCGGGCACCATCTGTCTATAGGCTTCGCATCGCCGGTGCACGCCGATTTTCGAAGCGTACAAGAACCCTCAATAATAACAGTCTAAAAAGGGGGTGAAGAACACATTGAGGATCATGCGATCGATATGCTCAAGCCGCGCTTTGCGCCGCGGGATGCTTGCAGCTGTGGCTTCCATAACGTCGATCAGCTGTTTGCAAGGAACGGTACATGCCGCAGAGCCCATAAAGTCTTCGGAGCCGTCCCATGCAGTTGTCGAAGCAAGCTCCACGGGCGGCAATGCTGAAGCGGTATACGCAGCCAGGAAATCTTTATACGACCAGGTTGCCGCTGTAACCCAAATTCCGTGGTACCGGCTCGCGGCCATTGATCAGTATGAACGAACGCTGACCCAGGTTCATCCCAGGGATCGAAAGCATCCCGAACGAACCCTCGGCATCTTCATTCCTCCTACCAGATGGGCAGGACCGTTAAATCCCGATCAGGAGGACGTCGATCCGATGTCCATCAGCGTGTTCTCGGGTATCGGTCTTGACGGGAACGGAGATGGTAAAGCCGATCCTAACGATGATATGGACCTGCTCTATACCGTCGCGGCCAGACTGGCCCCGTATGGCCATGCTGCCGATGACTTCAGCATCGGCTTATGGTCCTATTATCAGAACACCCGGGCCGTCCAGCGGGTTATGCAGTATGCCAAGCTGTATGAAACCTTCGGCAAACTGGATTTGTTCGACCATGCCTTCCCGCTTCCCGTCAAAAGCAATTACTCCTACCGAAGCACCTTCGGTATGGGGCGCAACTGGGGAGGGAGAAGAGTTCACGAAGGCACTGATCTGTTTGCCTCTCACGGCGTTCCCGTGCGAAGCACATGCTATGGCGTGGTGGAGATCAAGGGCTGGAACAAATACGGCGGATGGCGCATCGGCATTCGGGATTTGAACAATCACTATCATTATTACGCCCATTTGCAGGGCTTTGACAAAAGCATCGCCCTCGGAGATGTGGTCAAGCCGGGACAGACCCTCGGCTGGGTCGGCAGCTCCGGTTACGGCAAGCCGGGCACCCAGGGAAAATTCCCTCCGCATCTGCATTACGGCATCTACCGGGATACCGGCCACACCGAATGGGCCTTTGACCCTTACCCCCTGCTGAAGCGCTGGGAGCTGGAGGAGAAAAGATCCAAGAAAAAAACGCGCTCCTGAAGCTCTTCAGGACGCGTTTTTTTATAATAAGAGCCTGCTGCTTCGTTCAGCTGCCCTAGTGTCCCGTCCCTCCCCCTTCGGGCTGGGCCGGACTGTCGGATTCCCCTGCAGGCGTTTCCCTCGGTGCAGGAGTCGAGCCTGGCGATGTAGCGCCTGGACTCGTGGTGCCTGACGGCGGCGTAATGAGCGGCGTGTCTCCGGTGCTTCCTTGCGGCTCTCCCTCTTTTGCGCTGTTTTCATTGGAGGAAGGCGGAGGGATCGCAATGCTTGGCGCGCTCGCTTTATTTTCGCCGACGGCTTTTCCTTGCGCGTCATAGTAATACATAGGCACGTCCCCGACAACGAGCAGGTAGGAGATCGGGATATCGGTCTCAACGGTCTGCGGCTCCATATCGAACGGGACGACCACCGCTACCTCGGTCACGATATGGACGAACACTTCGACCAGAATCATATTGATCCCGGCTCCCTGCTGACGGGTGTCCAGCTGCACCTTTACCGCTCCCTGCGGCTCGATTTTCAGCGGAATCTGGGGACCGAATGAGGCGATGATCGGGCTCTTGAGCACTTGGCCCAGCGGGATATGCTCCTTCCGCTTGTGGATATCATCCAGCGTTTGCTGAACGACCTGCGTCGTATGCGACGTAATTTTCAGGTGCTCGGCATAATTCAGCATAAAGCCCGTCACTTTACCGCTGCTGTCTGTTTTCCAATTCACCAGGTTCTCGAAATCCTGGCCTTGCGTTACCTGGGAAGTGATCGCTTTATTGATTGCCTCCGTGGCGATTTGCTTAACCCGGATTTGGGCAAGATGCATGATCGGCGGCCTGAGATTCCGTTCAATATGCATAAAAAACTGCGTAATTCCAAATATAATCAGCACGATTGCGATAAGCCACCATTTCTTCCTGCTGCGCCGCTTAGCGACCTGTGGACGGCCCCCGCTTCTCGGCGGTACCGCCCGGAACCCTCTCCTGGACGGCTTGAACGCTCGGCGTGGTTTCGGCCATGACAGGGACGGAAAGGATAAACGCCTGCTTCCCCATCTCTTTCGTCTCAAACTGTATCCCCCCTATTCGGGCGTCCTGGATGCGGCAAGATCACCCTGGCAAGCTCCTCCTGTATAGAGGGTATGCGGACAACCGGCAAAAAAGAAGAGCAGGGGATCGTTATCCCTGCTCTTCTTGATTCGGGCGAGACTTTCGTGACACCAGGGAAAGGGCTGGATCCTGGCCTTCCGGCGTTTCTCGATCCATCGAACCCTCTTCCACATAATGCTTCAGCATCGACAGCTTGTTTTCCCAGAAACGATCGAAATAGGACAGCCAGTCCTTCAGATCCTGCAGCGGCCCTACATCCAGACGATATCGCGTCTCCCGTCCGACCTTGCGTTCCTTCACAAGCCCGGCTTCCTCCAGAATGCGAAGATGCTTCGACACCGCCGGCCGGGTCATGGAGAAATGCCCGGTAATATCCTTGACCGGCATTTCCTTCTCGCTCAAAAGGCCAAGAAGCTTACGGCGCGTTGGATCGGCGATCGCCTGAAAAACGTCGTGCCTCGGAGCGGCCCCGGACATGGCTTATCCCTCGACATATCCGGCGAGCTTTTGAACAAGGCCTGCCCAGCCGTTATCCATGCGCCCGCGAACAAGCTCGTGAGCTTCCCCGAATTCCGTAACCTGATCAGCAGTCCAGCCGCCGTGAATAAGCGTAAACTCGGTATGTTCGCCCTGCTCAACCAGCTCGAACGTTAGCGTCCAGTCCTTCCCCCAATTAAAGCTTAACCGATGGGGCGGGTCGAGCTCGGTTACCTTACATGGGGACATGCCGAATGGCCCGGCATTCAGTTGAAATTCAAAGCCCAAGGCTGGCTCGAAGTTGTTCGGCATAAACCAAGCCGCAATCCCTTCGGAGGTAGCCACCGCCTGCCACACCTTGTCGATCGGAGCCTTTAAAGTAAGCGTATGTCGTATATCCGGCAGTTTAGCACCGCTTGCGTTGTCCATCATCATCCTACCTCGCTTTATCCAATATTACGAAACCGTTTGGTTTCATAATAGCATTATATGAAACCAAACGGTTTCATGTCAACTGCCATAACTTGCCTGTCTTCCATACCGTTAAGCCATACGCGTCGTTACCCAAAGACTCACTCCTGAACCGGATAGGTTCGCTGGAGAAAATCGATGGATTGCCGAATGAGCTGCTTAAGCACCACTTCATCGATATCGGCAACTTTATTGATATAGACGCAGCCTTTCCCGGCGGTATATTTGCCGAAGCTCGCCAGCAGCTCCTCGCGATGCTCATCTCCCGGCGCAAAATACAGGCTTATCTTCGCCTTTCTCGGAGAGAAGCCGACATACGGCGCATCGCCTTCATGCCCGGAAGCATACCGGTAATGATAGGAACCGAATCCGATGATGCTGGGCCCCCACATTTTAGCGGGAAAACCGCTCGTCTCCGTAAAAATGTCCAGCAGACGATAAGCATCCTCCCGCTTTTTGGGATTGTCCACCTGCTCGATAAATTCGATGACGCTGTTTTCCGTCTCTTTCGTTTTTTGCTCGTACATGCCGCTTTCCCCTCTCCCCGGTATCATTTTCATCATTCCCTATCCAACGAAGCTGTATAAGACGGCTGTTATGCCCATCCTGTAAGATCGTTCCATGATATCCTGGCCCTCTCTCATCGACGAATCGATTATCAAGTAAAAAAGACTGGAGCCGATCGACAAACTCGATCAATGTCCAGTCTTGCTGTCGCTGTATTCCCGCTGACGCAGCGCTTCATACATAAGGACGGAGGCTGCCATCGCCGCATTCAGCGATTCGGCTTGTCCAGGCATGGGGATACGAATCGCATCGTCCACCAGAGCTGCAACCTCGGGGGATACCCCGCTTCCTTCACTGCCGATGACGATCCAGCATGTTCCTTGAAAGTCATACTCAAAGCATGAGCGCTTTCCTTCGAGCAGCGTGGTCACCAGCCGGGCACCCTTCGCTCGAGCCTCCGGCAAAATCTCCAGGAGATCGCCTTCAAGCACCGGCAAATGAAATAACGATCCCATCGTGGAGCGGAGCGTTTTCGGATTGTATACATCGGCGCAGCCTCGGCCAAGCACAACGCCTGCAGCTCCTACTGCATCCGCCGTACGGATAATGGTTCCGACATTTCCCGGATCCTGTAAACCATCCAGAACCATCACAAGGCCGCCTTCACGCATGATCAGATCCTGCCATTGCCCGGCTTCCTTGCGAACGACGGCAAATACCGGCTGCGGGGAAGGCGTATCGCTTACTTTGGCAATCACCGCATGGGATACGCCGATCCATTCTACACCCTGTTCCGTGTCCGGTATGCCAGTAAGCTCCCGAGGGATGCCCCGCTCGATGTCAAAGGCCACGCACTCGACATCCGCACCCGAGGACAGCGCCTCCTGCACCAGATGAATCCCCTCAACCACATACTTGCTTTGCTTGTCCCTATGCTTTTTCTCTTGCAGCTGAGCCCAGCTCTTCACGCGGGCATTCTGCGGCGATAATATCTCCATCGCTCTATCCACCGTTCCTCTATACATTTAAGAAAGAAATCATGGCCTGGCTATTAGCCGGCTTGATTCGATATTAGGTTCATTTCGGGTAAGCCAGCTCCAGCTTCGCCAGATCGTTCTTGTGACCGACGATAACGAGAATGTCGCCCTCTTCGATGCGGTCTTCCGGATGGGGTGAAATGTTCATATCCGATTCGCTTCGGATCGCCATAACGTTGCAGCCGAACCGGGCCCGAATATCCAGCTCTCTGAGATTGTGCCCGAGCAGTTCCCCCGTTGCCTGCATCTCCATAATGCTGTAATCATCCGACAGGTCGATATAGTCCAAAATGTTCGGAGACACCAGATGATGCGCAACCCGGAGCCCCATATCCCGTTCGGGGAAAATCACCTTATCCGCCCCGATCTTATGAAGCACTTTGCCGTGCAGTTCATTTTTTGCCTTGACGACGATCGCCGGCACGCCAAGATCCTTCAAGATCAATGTCGTCAAAATACTGGACTGGATGTCCTCCCCTATAGCCACGACAACGACATCGAAGTTGCGAATGCCGAGCGCCCGCAGCGCTTCTTCATCAGTCGAATCCGCCGATACCGCGTGCGTAACCATATTAGCGATTTCCTGCACGCGCTGCTCACTTGCGTCCACGGCCAATACATCAAAGCCCATGGTGCTTAATTCCTTCGCTACACTCGTGCCAAAACGTCCCATACCGATTACTGCGTACTGTTTCTTCGCCATTTATATAATCCTCCCACGAGCCTAGATCCATTCCGCATTGTTCTGGTTATTCGTTATTTCAGTATACCATACTGTCCCGAATACTTGAATGTAACTGCCTCTCTACGGGTACATTACCAATGACCCTTTCATAAACAAGGAGGAACATTTCGATGTCCATATTGTTAGATCTACGGCAAGCTGTCATTCACAAAGTCCATAATCAGGACCAAGAAGAGCTGCGCTCCATGATCGAGGGTTCCGTCGACGGGCCGGAAGCCGCCCTGCCGGGACTAGGGGTAATGTTTGAAATGATGTGGAAGGACATGGATGCTTCCGAGCAAAACCAGCTCGTCTCCTCCCTTCACGAGCATCTGAAGCACGTCACCCCCGGGAACCTAACGCAAGGCTAAGACGGCCGGCGGCCGAAAAAGAAACAATCCTCAAAGCTTGAACAGCCTGAGGATTGTTTTTTTGCTTATATCAAGGAGAGCTTACGGTGCAGTCTCCAAAAATTTAGCCGTCGGATTTTTCTCCATCGCGGTTCTCATCGCATACTCGTTCTCGAATAACACCACGAAGTTTTCCTTCTTATCCTTCACCAATGTCGAGTTAATCCGGAATTTGGACGGGTCGATCTGGTCATCAACGATCCAGCGGGCGAACTGGTATGGCAGCCGCTGAAGCTGAACGTCAACCCCGTATTCGGCCTTCATCCGGTGCTCAAATACCTCGAATTGGAGCTGGCCGACAACGCCAAGAATGATTTCATCGAAGCTGGTCGTCCGGAACACCTGGATGGTGCCCTCCTCTGTCAGCTGATCGATCCCCTTCTGGTACTGTTTATGCTTGAGTGCATTTTTTACGGTAGCCTTGGCAAAGATCTCAGGCGAAAACGTAGGCAGCTCATCGAACACGACCTCCCGTCCTTGACTGAGCGAATCGCCGATACGGAAAATACCCGGATCAAACAGGCCGATAATGTCGCCAGGATACGCCTCTTGGACAATATCCCGGTCCTGCGCCAGAAACTGCTGCGGCTGCGAGAGCTTGATCTCCTTGCCGGCCCGGACATGCTTCACGCTCATTCCGCGCTCAAACTTGCCCGATACGATACGCAAAAATGCGATACGGTCGCGATGCGCCGGATTCATGTTGGCTTGAATCTTGAATACATATCCCGAGAACTTCTCGTCCGTCGGCTCCACGAGGCCTTCCGTGCTGCGACGCGGCTCGGGCTTCGGCGCCAGCTGGAGGAAATTCTCCAGGAAGGTCTGCACGCCGAAATTGTTAATGGCGCTGCCGAAGAATACCGGGGTCAGTTGCCCCTGCAGCACTTTTTCGTAATCAAACGGATCGCCCGCCACATCGAGCAGCTCCAAATCCTGGCACAATTGATCATGCAAGTAATCGCCGGCCATCTCGCGGATCAGCGGGTCCTCATAGCCTTCAACCTTTTGCACCTGGATCGTTGAATGGTCATCCCCCTGGAACAGCTCCACCTGGTTCTTCACCCGATCATATACGCCGCACAGATCCCGGCCGGAGCCGATAGGCCAATTCATCGGAACCGAACGGATGCCGAGCACTTGCTCCAGCTCCTCCATCAGATCGAACGGGCTCCGCCCTTCCCGGTCCAGCTTG
Source organism: Paenibacillus sp. FSL R5-0810 (assembly GCF_038002285.1). Classification (NCBI taxonomy): domain Bacteria; kingdom Bacillati; phylum Bacillota; class Bacilli; order Caryophanales; family Paenibacillaceae; genus Paenibacillus; species Paenibacillus sp. FSL R5-0810. The sequence continues at coordinate 6,196,543 of NZ_JBBOCF010000001.1, read as the reverse complement.
TTGATAAACGTAAAAATCGGGATGCCCCGCTTCGCACACACCTGGAACAGCTTGATCGTCTGGGCCTCGACCCCTTTAGCTACGTCGATCAACATGACGGCGCTGTCTGCAGCGGTCAGCGTACGGTACGTATCTTCACTGAAATCTTGGTGGCCCGGGGTATCCAAAATGTTAATCCGATGCCCAAGATAGTCAAATTGCATGACGGATGAAGTGACCGAGATACCGCGCTGCTTCTCGATTTCCATCCAGTCACTTGTCGCATGTTTGCTCGCCTTGCGCGCTTTAACAGTTCCCGCCAATCGAATGGCGCCCCCGAACAGGAGCAGCTTCTCGGTCAACGTTGTTTTACCGGCGTCAGGGTGGGAAATAATCGCAAACGTACGGCGTTTATCCACTTCCTGCTTTAATTCATCGCTTAGCTTTGCCATCACACAAATCCCTTCATTACTAAAGTCATGTATATCATTGTACCACAATTGATACGCAAATCATCCCCACGCACGTGCGCATGGGGATGATTTTTAGGCATATATCGAACGCGTTATTCGCCTTTTAGCCAAACCACATTATCTTCCAGCTGACCGTTCACCGGCCACCAGTGGAAGCCGTCTTCCTTAAGAAGCTCGTCGGCCTTGGCCGGGCCCCAGGAGCCGGCAGGATAGGACTCCAGCTCACCCTGGTTCTCTCTCCAAGCGCTTGCGATGCGATCCACGAAGGACCATGCCGAAGCGACTTCATCCCAGCGGGTGAAATAAGTGGAGTCTCCGCGGGCAGCATCATGCAGCAGCCGCTCGTACGCTTCCGGCGAGTTAATGCCGACGATGCAGCTTTGGCAGAAATCCATGGCCACCGGCGCGATTTCCGATTCAGAGCCCGGCTTCTTGGCATTGATCTTCACATAGATGCCTTCCATCGGGTTAACGCGAATAACAAGCAGGTTTGGCTCAAGCGAATGCTTTTGGCCCAAGTATACGTTGTTCGGCATCCGTTTGAATTCCACGACCACCTCGGTCGTCTTGACCGGAAGACGCTTGCCAGTGCGGATGTAGAACGGAACGCCTGCCCAGCGGAAGTTGTCGACAAAGACTCTTGCGGCAAAATACGTCTCCGTATTGGATTCCGGGTTCACCTTATCCTCTTCCCGGTATGCCGGCAATTCCTTGCCGCCCGCAGAGCCTCTTGTATATTGGCCGCGAACGACGTTCTTCGCCACTTCCTCATGGGTAGCGTAAGGACGAAGGGAACGAAGCACCTTGACCTTCTCATCCCGAATGTCCTCGGCAAGCAGTCGGCTAGGCGGCTCCATCGCGATCATCGTCAGCAGCTGCAGCATATGGTTCTGACCCATATCCCGCAGGGCGCCGGCATGATCGTAGTAGCCTCCTCGCTCTTCTACGCCAACCGTCTCGCCAAGCGTAATTTGAACGTTAGCGATATGCTTGTTGTTCCAGAGCGGCTCGAAGAACGCATTGGCGAAGCGGATGACTTCGATGTTCTGAACCATTTCCTTCCCGAGGTAATGGTCGATGCGGTAGATTTCTTCTTCTTTGAACACTTTGCGAATTTCTTCGTTCAGCTTGGCAGCCGACTCCAGATCGTAGCCGAACGGCTTCTCGATCACAAGACGGTTCCAGCCTGCGCCTTCCAGCATGCCGCCCTTCATCAGGTTGAACGATACGCTGCCGAACAGCTCCGGTGCAAGAGCCAGATAGAACAGGCGGTTGCCCGGGATGTTGAACTTCGCTTCCAGCTGCTCCGTTTGTTCGCGAAGCTCGCGGAAGCCGTCGATATTGTTAATGTCTAATGATTTATATTCAAAATGCTGCGCGAAGGCATTCCACTCCTGATCCTGCTCGGAACTGTACCGGCAGAATTCCTGGATGGAACGGTAAACGTCCTCCCGAAATTCCTCTTGGGTGCGCGGACGACGCGCCACGCCGATTACTGCAAAATCCTCATCCAGTTTCCCTTCACGATAAAGACTGTAGATCGCCGGAAACAGCTTGCGTCTTGCCAAATCACCGGTCGCCCCAAAGATGAAAAATACCGCTCCCGGTGCCTTCAATGTATCTAGATTTTGTTTTTCAGCCATGGCTCCTCATTCTTTCTATGTAATATAGTGTATTTTTATGCATCTGGACTTTCTTTGATTTGATGACATTTTAGCACATTCATATCAACTATGCTATCTCATTCCGCATTTTTTCATTATAGTTTCAGATGCTGTTTTCAATATTCTACAGTAATGACGGGAAATCCGATCGTGATTCTACTACTTTTCTTCATCGAATCTTCATGCACTGCCAGCTGCATTTGAATCGGTTGCTCCCCGCTTTTGACGAAAGTGCCCAGCGCTGGAGCTTCGTAGGATCGGCTGACCGTCTTTCCGTCTTCATAATCCTCCACCAAGCGCATCGTCAATGTCCGGCCAAGATCCCCTTCAAGCCGACCGATCGTCTCGGCAGCTCCTTCTTGCCTTGCGCTGTAGCCTTGAACGGCAGCATTCATCGCGGCCTCGACGCCGGCATGAGCCAGTTCATCCAGCACGCGCTGCTGCATCCCAATCATCCGCTCGCCCTGCGCTTCCCCTTCGGCGGTCAGCATTACCCGTACATAGCTTCCCCCTAGATGGGTAAGCGCCCAATCCATCTGGACCGGAAGGCCCTCGAGAGTCCCTTCGGAACGGAACACTTCGTTTCCATGCACCTTTCCTGCAGTGACTGCAGGAAGGCCGAGTGCCTGTGCAACCTGCTCAGCGGAAGCCATGGCTTGGTCTCTGGAGACCGCCTGACTTTCACCCTGCAGTTTAACGGTGAAGCGAACGTCCGAATCCACATGCTCCCGTCCAAGCTGGAGGAGAAGCCGCAAATCGCGCTCTGCTTGAGCAGCTGCGGCCGGTGCTTCATGAGCACTTCCGGACAACGGACTGGATTTTACGTCTGAAAATCCGACCAGTATTCCCACCAAGCTGCATAGCACCATTACCATCCCCAATATTTGAAATGATATTCTCCTCACCGCTCGTCACGCTCCCCGTGCAATCTATCAATCTAGTAAAAGGATCGCCGATTCGGGAGGAAAATATACAAGCAGGCATAAAAAAATGAGCCGGCTCTTCTACTCAGCCAACCCATTTTTGTACGCATATATAGCCGCTTGGGTACGATCCTCAACGCCAAGCTTGCCCAGAATATTCGTAACGTGAAATTTCACCGTCTTGATTCCAATGATAAGCTCATCGGCAATATCCTGATTCGATTTGCCTTGGGCGAGCAGACGCAGAACCTCCATTTCCCGGTCCGTCAAATCCTGATGAGCCGGAGCCTCGTTTTGCGGATGACGGAAACGATTCATCATCTTGGAAGCGACCTGCGACTCCAGAACCGACTGTCCGCGTGCCGCTGCGCGTATAGCGTCCGCAACCTCGGAGGCCCGGGATGTTTTTAGCAGATAGCTAAAGGCGCCGGCTTCAATGACCGGATACATCTTCTCGTCGTCCAGGTAACTCGTCAGCACAATCACCTTGAGATTCGGGAACTGCTTCATGAGCTGCCGGGTCGTCTCGATCCCGTCCATTCCATCCATCACCAGATCCATCAGCACCACATCCGGTTGATACTCCTGAGCAAGCCGGATGCCTTCCTCACCGCTGCCTGCCTCCCCTACAACTTCGATCCCATCCTCCGTGCCCAGCACGGCGGCGAGGCCGATCCGGACCATCTCGTGATCGTCCACCAGCAGCACTTTAATCGGTGTTTCCATCGCTATCCCCCCGTTTGCGTTCTTCATTCATCAGCGGTACCGTAATTTCAATGCGTGTTCCTTTGCCGGGGGCGGTAATAAACTGAATGGAGCCCCCGATCTCCGTGACCCGTTCCTGCATGGTCGACAGGCCGTAAGAGGTTTGCTTCTTGTCATCCAGCTCAAACCCGACACCGTCATCGCGGAGCATTACCCGAACGGTATTCTGCCTCCGGTGAATGCGGATATCCATTTTGTCCGCCTTGGCATGACGAAGCGTGTTGGACATGGCCTCTTGAATGATCCGGAACAAGTGGTTCTCGATTCCCTTCACCAAGTGAATATCCTCGTCCATTTCAAACGTAATTTCCATCGGCACTTTAATCTGCAGTTCTTTAATCAGATCCCGCAGACCTTGCTCCAAGGCTTTACCCTCCAAATAGACCGGCCGCAAATGAAGGAGCAGCGCCCTCATCTCGGACTGGGCAACCGCCGACATTTCCTCGATCAGAGCCACCTGGCGCTGGGCTTTGTCAAAATCCTTATCCAGCGTTCTGCCAACCGCCGTGGCGGTCATCGAAATGGCGAACAGCTGCTGGGACACCGCATCGTGCAGCTCGCGGGCCAGTCGCTGCCTCTCTTCGACGATCGCCGTCACCCGGGCTTGCTCCGCCAGCTGGGCGTTATTGGTCGACAGCCGCTGCAAGGAGGAGACCTGGTCCTCCCAACGCTTGCTGATGCGCACCAGCTGCTCGCCCAGCCGTCCGACTTCGTCCTCCCCGATATCCGGCATCACATCGGTCAGACTACCCTTCTCCCAGCTTACCAGCGTTTCCCGTACAAGATCAATTCTTCGTTTGACCCGATATCCTTGATAAAACCCATAAATGGCCCCAAGACCGACCGGCAGAAGCACGATGGTGATCAGCGCTTCAATCCGCCCCTTCCAGGTCTCAAACGGCTGTAAGTACCCGTATGTATACAGCAAGTACAACACGATCAGCATGACAACCAATCCCAGAAGGGCTCCCTCGCGCATGCTACGGGTTATGATGTTTGCTTTTTTTTCCGTTTCCACGGGGCAACCCTCCTGATTGGTATCCAAATCCAATGTATGAATAAGTCATTTACGTCATTCGTATACTCAAATCTCCGCCTAAATACGAAACGATGAATTTCACTTTATATTCGCTCGTCTCATAGTTGGGAGATTGATAACGTACGCGATTCATGATGCCCGTCTCCTTCCGGTCGCCCATATGGATCGATCCGAACAGGATGAAGGCCTCGATTTCCACCCCGTAATAATCGGGGATCATCAGATCGATATCCCCAAGCAAACCGTGAAACATCATAACCGTATGACGCTCCTCCGGCAGAGCCAGGGACAGGTCCACATCAGCTTCTCCGAGCACATGCCATATGCTCAGACTGCGCATAACCCATGGCGACTGGTCCCAATCGAAGTTGGACATAAAGCTTTGCTTCTGGACATAGCCGGTTGTACCATGCGCCCGTCTGGATTTTCCGTAGAAAATGCCAAGCGAGATCAGGCTGACGCCGATAATCAGCATGAGGTGCTCCAGCATCAGCATGACAGCTCCGACCCCGAGCAGAATGTAGCCTCTCTTCACTTGGCCTGTGCGGACCTGAAGCACGCCTGCAAACATGAGCAACAGGGCGACAATGGTAAAGAAACCGAACCATCGGCCGAAGAGCATAATAAAACCTAAACAGATGAACCCTACTGCGATCCAGCGGTTTCGATCCATGTCGCACCTCCTTGATGACGAAATATAAAGCCGGGAAAAGCCATATCCATGAGGAGCCCCTCACGGTATGGCTTTGTCCTATACTACTCGGACTGCTTCATCCGTATAGCATATCATATGAACCCGGAATTTCGCATACGGTTTTTCATTTATTTTGCTAAGTTTCCTGAACAATTACTCCGATTTCGAGGTGTTGTTCAGTTTGTTCTTCAGCGCTTCCAGCTGCTCATCGACTTTCAGCTGCTTCTCGGCATCCACCGGGCTGGTGTAAGCCGCGTTGTTCGGACGGTATGGTGCGCGAAGCACGTCCGCTTCTGCCTCCATCTGCATGATTTTTTCCTCCATGCGGTGGAAGCCCATCGAAGCGCTGCCGCTCTCAATCGTATGCAAGCTGCTCACTTGAGACATTTGCTTCTTGGCTTTGGCCATTTGCGCACGAGCAACGAGCTCATTGCGCTTGTTGCGCATTTTATAGAACTCGTCTTTCATTTGATGAAGCTGGGCAACCAGTTCTTTAGCTTGGGATTCCGATTGCAGGTGCAGCTCGGAGTACTCGGTAACTTTTTGATCGAAGTAGATTTTTTCCTCCAGAAGCTTGCGTGCAACTTCTTCCTGACCGTTCTTCAGAGCCAGCTCGGCTTGTGCCTCGCGCTGTGCAGCCATCTTAACCGCTTCGTCCACGCGCTGCTTCATCCGGCGCTCATTCGCCATTTGCTTCGCTACGGTTACTTCTGCCTCGTGAATTTCTGCTTCCATGTCGCGCAGATACTGGTTCAACATTACAATCGGGTCTTCTACCTTATCCAGCAGCTCATTCACCGACGCCTTTGTCATATCTTTAATTCTTTTAAATACTCCCATGTTACTTATCTCCCTTCTCATAATCCGATAGTTTTTTCTTCAACTCTTCAATTTCTTTTTGCAATGCCTTCTTCTCGATGTCTTGCATCATCGCATCCAGACCGGAATCGGCGGATGCGTTATTCCGGGGACCATAGCCTGGATCCGGCCGGCCGGAGCGATCATATTTCGGTCCAAAGCCGCCTTCATTCGGGTATCCTGGACGACCATAGTTATCGTTATAGCCGTTATATCCGGGTCCAGGTGCATCATTGAAACGATAGCCTCCATGTCCTCCATGTCTTCCATGAGGTGCGTATGGATCGTGGTAATACGGCGGCTCTTTGGAAACAACCAACGTCGCGATCAGGTAAATTAATAGTGTTGTACCGCCAGTGAAAAAGATACTGACTACAAATATAATTCTGAGGATGGTCGATTCGACTCCGAAATAATCGGATAGGCCGCCGATCAACCCGGTAAACATTTTGTCTCGGGTAGAACGGTACAATCTAGTCATGATTACTCCTTTCCGCTGTCATTCAGCTTTTGCTTCAAACGGGCAAGCTCCTTTTCGAGTACGGAAGAGACGGTATTGCCTGCCTGCTCCACATACTCTTGGCCCATCCGGCGTAAATCGCGCAAGCTTCTGGCTTCAAGCTCCCAATCGCTGATGCGATCCTCGAGCCGGTTGAACATCTTCGGAACGTCTTGACCACCGTATGCACCGGTGCGTTCATTCATCTTCTGCTGCAGACGGAGTGTCTCCATTCGGGCAACATAGTATTGACGCTTGCTGTATACGGTTTGATACTCCATGCGGAGCTCCCCGAGCTGCTCTTCAATCTCTCTCAGCGATTCCAGGCTGGTAGACAACAAGCCTTGGTATTGTTCAATCTTTTCTTCATAAATCAACTTCTCTTGAAGTGCCAGCTTCGCCAGATGATCCTCACCGGCTTTCAATGCAAGCAGCGCTTGTTCCTCACGCTTATCCCGCATCGTCTCGGCTTGGTCAACCTGCTGCTTCAGCTGCCTGGAGTGAGTCTGGCATTGCTGCAGAAGCTTCTCGGCTTCCGTGATGTCTTGTCTGGTCGAATGAAGGAACTGGTCGATCAATCGAACCGGATCCTGACTCTGCTCGAGTCTTTCATTCAAGGTTGCAACGGTAATATCTCGTATCCGTCTGAAAACACTCATTTGGGTTTAGCCCTCCTCTTCTATCAACTTCTTATCCTTAACTTCAGCTGGCTGTTATCCTATAATCGCATTTAGTAACGCGGTCTTCCCTTCTTGAATCGGGACAACCCATAGATGATCAGGATAATACCGAGTACCGGACCGATGAGCCAAGACAGCTTACCCATCAACCAGATGACGCCGATACCGAGAATGATCCACCCGATCAGAGCGTTGCCTCTCCGAATTCCGTAATATCCCAAAGCGATCATCAGAACGGGAAGCAAAAGACTGAACAACCATCCGAGCAGAGGAGCGAATACACCCAGAAGAATCAAAACCCCTAAACCAATCAGCAGGAGACTTAATCCGTTTCCTCTCGAATATCTCATTTATACACCGCCTTTCTGTCGTTTGATCGTTGTTTATGTGTTCAACCTTATGACTCTATTCTAGGTAATTTCGCGTTTCACTAAAACGGACTGCGGACGGTTTTTGCACCTAGACCTAAGTCGGGGCCTTCTATGGACCTGCGTCCAATCCATCCCTAGCCCATTTAAAGCAGGGTCAGATCGCCTATTCGCCATTTCATCCTGACGGTGTTCGATCCATAGGAACCCGCGCTCTTCTTTCATAGGAACAACGCACTTCGACAAGAAGCACATCTCACTGCAGTTGAACGCTGTCATACCAACCGATCATCAGACGAAAAACGCAAAAAAGGAATGCAGACGATAATCGTCTTGCATTCCTTTTGCATGATGCCGGTGAAGGGACTCGAACCCCCACGGTTTCCCTCACGATTTTGAGTCGCGCGCGTCTGCCAATTCCGCCACACCGGCATAAAAGCGTGCCCTAAGAGATTCGAACTCCTGACCTTTTGATTCGTAGTCAAACGCTCTATCCAGCTGAGCTAAGGGCACAGATTGGTAAATGGAGGCGCCACCCAGATTCGAACTGGGGATAAAGCTTTTGCAGAGCTGTGCCTTACCACTTGGCTATGGCGCCACAAATAAAAATGGAGCGGACGACGGGAATCGAACCCGCGACCCTCGCCTTGGCAAGGCGATGCTCTACCGCTGAGCCACGTCCGCAGAAATCATGGCTGGGGATATAGGATTCGAACCTATGCATGACGGAGTCAAAGTCCGTTGCCTTACCGCTTGGCTAATCCCCAATATGATTTTGAAATATGGGGCGATCGATGGGACTTGAACCCACGAATGCCGGAGCCACAATCCGGTGCGTTAACCCCTTCGCCACGACCGCCATATTTATAAATTTTCGATTGGCAGGGGCAGCAGGAATTGAACCCACACTAACGGTTTTGGAGACCGCTGTTCTACCTTTAAACTATGCCCCTATAAAACTGGTGGAGGATGATGGATTCGAACCACCGAACTCGTAAGAGAACAGATTTACAGTCTGCTGCGTTTGGCCACTTCGCTAATCCTCCATAGTGGTGCCGGCGAGAGGACTTGAACCCCCAACCTACTGATTACAAGTCAGTT
>NZ_JBBOCF010000001.1:1732500-6182500 GCF_038002285.1 Paenibacillus sp. FSL R5-0810 | reverse complement strand
ATGTGTTAACTTCGGCACCAAGGGTATCGAAACCCCTAACACCTAGCATTCATCGTTTACGGCGTGGACTACCAGGGTATCTAATCCTGTTCGCTCCCCACGCTTTCGCGCCTCAGCGTCAGTTACAGCCCAGAGAGTCGCCTTCGCCACTGGTGTTCCTCCACATATCTACGCATTTCACCGCTACACGTGGAATTCCACTCTCCTCTTCTGCACTCAAGTTCCCCAGTTTCCAGTGCGTCCCGAAGTTGAGCCTCGGGTTTAAACACCAGACTTAAAGAACCGCCTGCGCGCGCTTTACGCCCAATAATTCCGGACAACGCTTGCCCCCTACGTATTACCGCGGCTGCTGGCACGTAGTTAGCCGGGGCTTTCTTCTCAGGTACCGTCACTCTCATAGCAGTTACTCTATGAGACGTTCTTCCCTGGCAACAGAGCTTTACGATCCGAAAACCTTCATCACTCACGCGGCGTTGCTCCGTCAGGCTTTCGCCCATTGCGGAAGATTCCCTACTGCTGCCTCCCGTAGGAGTCTGGGCCGTGTCTCAGTCCCAGTGTGGCCGTTCACCCTCTCAGGTCGGCTACGCATCGTCGCCTTGGTGAGCCGTTACCTCACCAACTAGCTAATGCGCCGCAGGCCCATCCTCAAGTGACAGATTGCTCCGCCTTTCATAACTCTGCCATGCAGCAGATTTAATTATCCGGTATTAGCTACCGTTTCCGGTAGTTATCCCAGTCTTGAGGGCAGGTTGCCTACGTGTTACTCACCCGTCCGCCGCTAACTCTCAGAGAAGCAAGCTCCTCATCGAGTCCGCTCGACTTGCATGTATTAGGCACGCCGCCAGCGTTCGTCCTGAGCCAGGATCAAACTCTCCAATAAAGATCATCCCTTCGGATGATGAATTGAAAGAGCGATTAAGCTCATTTAGAAAAACTGACGAGAATTTGTTCAATTCTCTATTGTAACTCCCCGCCGAAGCGGTTCGTTTTTACTCACTCGTTGTTCAGTTTTCAAAGATCAACCTGTGTTTCTCATCGTCATCCGCATCTCAGCGGCGACTTTTATAATATATCATATCGCCCATCTTTTCGTCAAGAACTTTTTTTAAAAACTTTTTAATTCGACATTTTCTCAACCGAATTACCAAAGTCCCTTTCGAGGGGCGAGTTATAATGTATCACAGATCGATTGCGTTCGTCAACATTCTTTATAAATTTTTTATTCGACTTCATATAACAAACGAAATCCTATATTGCTCGCTGTCTTGCTTCTATGAAAAGAGAATCGATCCATCTGAACGAGAGTCCACTATAAAAAAATCAATTTGCTCTGCCGCTGTTTTTGATCAGTCCTCTGAACACGTCTAACACGAGGTCCTTTCCCACTCGTATAGGAATATCTTCGTGTCCTGGTCCAGCCATGCGCGGCTGCGATAACATGTACCGCACAGCATCAACCATTGCAACCAGAGAGAGTCGCTTATTAAAGAAACAAAAAAAGAAGGACTCTCGTCCTTCTCAGATTGTCGAGAAACCCTGTACTTTTTTCAAAGTGCAGGGTTTCTCAATTTCAAGTGGTCCCTTCAAAAGTGAAAATGGGGAGATTACCCCCGTTTTTCCAGGCGATCCAGGTGGATCGCCATCTTCTTCATGTTCTGTACAGCTGCTGTCATCAGCGCCTGTTCCCTGACGTTCTGCAGACCGCGCAAACGGCAATAGCGAAACCCATGGAGCTCTTTGGCATCCGCGAAGCTTCGCTCAATCGTTTCTTTTCGTTTTCGGTAGAGATATTTCCCGGATCGACTCAACCGGTTGCCTCGCACCCACTCTTTGCTGTCTTCCCAGACATGACGGGTTACCACCTTTCGGTGATTGCGAGACCGTGTGCATTCGTTCAATAACGGGCACTTCTTGCAATGCTGTGGATCCGAAGCGTACTGCCGGTATCCCTCGCGGTTGGTCGTCTTGTACAGTAATTCGTGCTTCGCCGGGCACACATACACATTGCGCTGTGCATCATATGTGAACTTCCATTTTGGAAATAAACCTTGGGTTGGGTGAAATCTTCGGTGAGCAATAACGGCAAAAATGTTTCGGCTTTGCAGCCCTTTGCAAATGGGTGAAGTCAAATACCCGGAGTCCAGAGCAACAGCTTCTACTTTAAAACCAAATCGTTGTTGTTGACGATCCAAACGGGACAAATACGGTACAGAATCATGGACATTTCCAGCGGTGACATGTACATCTGTAATCATATTGTATTTCAGGTCCACGGTACGGTGGTCTAAGTAGAAAAATCCTTCCGGTTTTCCTTCACGGATCATATAACCGCTGTCGGGGTCGGTCGTGCTCACTTTGACTTCCTTTTCCTCCATCACGTCCTCTCTGGGCTTTAGTACTTTTTTCCATGTGCATTCCGGTCGGCCTCTACGGCAGCATTTAGTTCATTCACATAATCACGGGTGTTTTGTAAAACCTGTTCCTTTGTGTACTTATGCTTATTCGCATTCGCTTTGACGTGGGTTGAATCGGTAACTAAGACACGTCCGCCCACCATACGGTGCTGAATAGCTTGGAGTACAATCTCATCAAAGATCTCCTGAAAAATCTCGGTGTCTTTAAAGCGAGTGCGACGATTCCAGCTAATCGTAGAATGGTCCGGCACTTTGTCGGTTAGACCTAACCCCAAAAACCAGCGGTAAGCAAGATTGGTTTGAATCTCACGTTCGAGTTGGCGTTCGGAACGGATGCCATAAAAATAACCGAGGAAAATCATTTTAAATAACACGACAGGGTCGATAGCAGGCCGCCCATTATCAGCACAGTAAAGCGGACGAACCTTTTCGTCGATGAAAGAGAAATCGATATACTTATCCACTTTACGGAGCAGATGATCTTGAGGAACCAACTCTTCAATTGAAACAAATTCGTAAGCCTGCTGTTTTTCTCGATTCGAACGTAACATATGTAACACCCTTCCGAACGGTTTATTTACTATTATTATATAACATTAACGCGGTGTCGTGTTGAATTAAATGTACAAGAAAATAGCTGTCGAGACTTTCTCGACAGCCTGAGAAGGACTCTCGTCCTTCTTCAGCACTCCGAATAATATCGGATGGTAGAGAAGCCGTTATGCCGGGACTCCTTGCACACAGGCGCTTCCTTAACCAGGGATCGATACACCAGGTTGCGCAGTACGATCTGGAGCTCTGCAGCCACCGGGGCAAGCTCCGGATGGAGGATCAGCTCCTGAATCGTCCACGGCGTGCGGCGACTGCGCATCACGCGCAGAAGCAATGCCGCACACTTCTCCAGCTTTGAGACCATCGAGAACTCATAGGCTAGGAGCGCAAGCTCTAACCGCTGATCAAGCGTTTCCGTGCTGACCGTAAGCTCTTCGTACAATTTCCGCACCGGTGTATTGAGTCCCGTCATTTGCTCCCATACCGCAATTTCCGGATGAATGCCCCGTTCGATCAGTTCCAGCTCGGCCCAGCAATGAAGCCCGTCCAGAAGCGTATGATATGCATCCAAAATCCGGTCCTGCTTGATCAGCAGCTTGATGTCCACATATTTCTGCAAAAAATGAGCAAACCCAATAAACAGCTTTCGCTCCCGAATCGGCTCGGCGAATCTTAAGAAATCACGTCGAAGCTTGGCGAGGCGATCCTCATGATCACTAATGATATCCCCTTCGAGAAAACACCGAATCAATACTTTATGCTCCCCTTCAAGAAGCTCATGCTCCAATGCATCCATGCCGATGCTGATCACCTGGCACCGATCACCGTTCACTTCAGAATGCTGGTTGGGAGGCTCGTCAGGTATCCCATCATAGACGACAACGAGATTCATCTCAAAATCATGAACAGGCGAGCCAAGTACTGCATCGTTCTTATTACGGTATGCAATCGCTCCAATAGCTCCTTCATCTACCGTATTTCCATAATATAAAGAAAAGTTGGCTAATTCCACGGTTCCCCTCCATACATTCCTTGGCGAACTTCAGCCATTTCAGTTATAATGTAATTCTACATGTCCATGTCAGTTCCTTCTTTTAGGAGATAAGAAAAAAGGGACACCGGATTGCTTCACTTAGCAAGAATGCAACCCATTATTTAGATGCTGTAATCAAACTATGCTCGTTTTATTCATGGAACGTCCATTAAACATTTTAAGAACAGGAGATTATGAAGCCATGATCTTTAAGAACGCAAAAATCAACGCTTTCCGCACATGGGGCCTGCTGCTGACCATGCTGGGCATGGGACTCATGGTCCTCGGAACGGCCGGTATCGTCTTCTGGGGCCAAGCCGGCAAAGTATTTGCAGGAGTCGGGTTAGTATTCGGTCTCATTATGATGATGGGCAGTCTGGCCATTTACTTCTGGGCCGGGATGCTCTCCACGAGTGCTGTTCAAATCCAGTGTCCGGAGTGCGACAAGCTGACCAAGATGCTGGGTAAAACCGACCGCTGCATGTTCTGCCACACCATCTTGACACTGGATCCGAACCAGGCCAACATCACCGCAGAGGAACTGGAGTCACAGAAGAGCACGACCTAGCAGACCGCTCAAGATCGGCCTATCCAAGGATTGGCCGCCCGCCCTTTTATAAACCTCATAAACAGACAAAAAACCGGTTACCCTTATGGATAACCGGTTTTATTTATTTTCTCAATAGTTAACACAAGGATTGCCGTAAATCTAATCATGGATCGTGTTTAGCGTTTTCCATGCCTCAGGGACTGCGAAGCTTCGATTCCATGCCGCAATGCCGCCAAGTTCCAGCTTTTTAGCCAATTGAACGCGGGCTTTAAGGGATACGCCATCCTCCATCCATATTCGGTTCGTGGCGCCGCCTTCTTTAAACTGTACGTAGTTTTGTCCCGTCGCTGAATCAAGGGTTCCCGAAAGCTTTCGCTCCTTAAGCAGAATCTGCATTGTTTCCATCCCAATGGCTTTGGACGAGACTTTGACTTCTCCTCCATCGCTCTTTTCAGTCCATACCCTTGTATATAGCGGCACGCCTAATACCAGCTTGGATGGCGGTACTCCGTCCTCTTCGATAATGCGTCTAACCGACTGCTCCGCCCATGGAAGCGAGGCGACCGATCCGGCTCGGGGACTGGATGCCCAGTGTTCGTCGTAAGCCATTACCATCATGTAATCGATCGCTTCCCCAAGCCGTTTTCGATCCAGAAACAGGGACCACATCTCGCTGTTGGACTTCGGCGTCACATCGATGGAGAGGATCAAGCCCCGATCCTTTGCGAACGGTCTCAGCTCACGCACGAATTGCACGACCTTATCTTTGTCCTTGGTATGAACATTCTCAAAATCGATATTAATTCCGTCAAGCTTATACTGCTTGGCATAGGAAAGTGTTTGCCCGATTATGCGGGATCTCCGTTCATACGTCGACAGCGCTTCGGTCGTAAGCTCAGGGTCGAAGCTGTTGTCCAGCAGACCCCACACCTCCATGTTCCGTTTATGCGCCCAGTTAACATACGGCAACGAGGCCTTGGATTTGACGCTGCCTTCCGCATCGGAAATGCTGAACCAAGTAGGGCTGACCACATTCACGCCAGGCATCGGCTCAATATGATCAGGGCTCGGATTTCTCGTATACACGGCCTCCCACGCCAAATTAACGGATTTATTCCTCCACTCGCGCTCCGCTCGGGACGGCGTTTGGGCGATAACCGGAATGTCCTTCAGATCCCTCTTCGCAACCCGCTCCACCGGAACATATCCGGTATATCCGTTATCCGTTTGTACAAAATACCATCCTGCTTCCTCACGCCATATGCGCAGACGCTGCCCAGCTGAAAGATCGAGCACGATCGGCGATTTTTTCCCCATGCCCTCTCTCATCGCAACCGTTCCCTCAGGCTTGGCCGGCGCGGCCTCAGCGAGCTGAATCGAATCGCCGGCCCGCATCAGGATAACCGCCCCGTCGGCCCCATCCTCATGTACCGCTATGCCGTAATGCTCTTTAAGCGGCTTCATCGGAACATACACGATGCCGTCAACGAGCTCGGGTGCAACCGGATAAGTTAGCGGCTTGCCGTTCAGCTCGCCCTCCCGGGATCCAATCTTCATCCGCAGCACCGATTCCGTGGTCGTTATAATAATGGACTTCGAATCCGGCTCATAACGGATATTACTGTCGACCGCCTCTTGGATCACCGGCAGCGGCAGCTTCAGATCCGCCTTTGTCCCCCGGGCAGAATGCTCCATAAGCTCTCCTTGAACGAAGATCGGCTTGTCCATTCCTAGCCAGTCCGGAACGATATGCTTCGAATTCGACGCCAAATCATTCATGATCCACCAGATCCCCGCAGCAATCAGTATGACACCTATATAAAAGGAGCCTCTCCTGGCACGACGCTTTCTTCGATATCTTCTCCTTGCCAATACCTCTCCTCCTTATCCCCGCCGTTTCCCCAGCTATTCATGTTCTGGGTACGCCTACAAATGGCTTCAAAAAAATAAGAACGTGTGGAATCGTGGATTCCGCGCGTTCTTCTTACTTAACCGATGTTTATTTGCAGGACTTGCAGAGCCCGTACAGCTCCATCCGAAGCCCTTTTACTTCAAACCCGGTACACTTCTCAGCCTGCACTTCCACATCTTTAAGGGACGGGTAGCTGAAATCTTCAATTTTTCCGCATTTCTCGCAAATAATATGATGGTGATCCGATACATTCGCATCGAAACGACTGGAATTATCGCCGTAAGTCAATTCGCGCACCATACCGGCTTCAATAAACATTTTCAAATTATTATATACAGTAGCTACGCTCATACTTGGAAAATTCGGCTCCAGAGCCCGATAAATATCATCCGCAGTCGGATGGCCCATGGATTCCACCAAATATGTTAAAATCGCATGACGTTGCGGCGTAATACGGACACCGGTCGTTTTAAGTTGTTCCAGCGCATGCTGCACGGAAGTTGCCATGGTTGCCCACCGCCTTCAAGTTGAACTAGGATTATCCGCAGCCTAAGCCGCTCTTATCCTTTATTGTACGGCGGCTGTTGGATTTTTGTCAATGCGGCAGAGGCGCCATGCCCCTGTTGTTGATGCTCTCGGAGCTTTCCGGGTAGCTTCGGTAGATGTTCAGATCGCTGTTGCCCTCAATCTTGATCGAATGCTCGCCAGCGCCGGATTCCCCGGAAATCGTCTTCTGCTCGATGAACAGATTAGGCAGCGTGGTTAAAATACGGCCGTAGCTGATCGTACCCTCCAGCTTGTAATCCCCTTCAAGCGGAATGTGGAGCTTCATTTCTCCCACCGCACTGTAAATGTTCCAATCGCCGCCGACTTTCGTTGAGCGGATCGTCACGCTGCCGTTCAACGACTCTGCGCTCAGATCGGCCGGAACGTCGCTAACCAGAATATGGCCATTTCTGGTCTGAACGCGAATATGGTTTAATGCCCGCTTAACCGTCATGTTGCCGACTTGTGAGCTGAGATCCGTTTCGCCTGCAATGTCGACAGCGGTCATGCTCCCCCGGTTCGTTGACAGCTTGACATCGCCGATAATCCCCCGGGCCATAACCTCCCCGTTAAGCGTCTTCCCCGTCACGTTTCCGTAGATGCCGGCAAGCGAGATAGGACCGTTGCCGGTTTCGAGCGAGATTTTATCGATCGCCTGCACGTCTCTAAGCGAGATCGCGCCGTTCATCGTCCGTACTTCCATATTGAACCGTCTGTCATCCGGCAGCGTTATATTAAGATTGATACGGGGCTGCCTTTTGCCCGATTCCCCGTATGATTTTCCTTTCGAGCGAATCGTGACGGTGCTTCCCTCCGTGGCTTCAACGATGCTTTGCTCAGCGATGGCTGCGGCCATGCTCGGCTCCTCCTGATCGACCCAAATCTCCGCCTCAACGATAATATCATCCACATTCCGCCGCACGATGGAAATGTCGCCGTTCAGATGATCAATCACGATCTTCTCCGTGCTGAGCTCAGCCGGGATTTCCAGTACAGGCTTGTCAAAGCGATTGTCCGCCGCTTCGCTGTAGTCGACGCCGGCCGCTGTCAAATTCAAGCTGACGCGGTTCCATAAATGCAGAAAATGCTCCTGCTGGGAGATTACGAATACGGACGCCGTTAGAAAGACGGCAAGGCCGACGCCGCGGAGATCGGGGCGAAACCGGAATTCCTTCCGGCGTCCCAGAACGACTGACAACGAATAACGCACCAAGTATTCCATCCCGAGCAGCACGAACAGCATCGGCCACCACCACTGGAGCAAGAACACATAGTCTGTCCCTTTCCACTCGTCCATCAGCAATAATACCCCGGTGCTGATCAGTAATACCGCCGCTGTATAGCGCCCTACTCTAACTCTAGGCTTCATCCGTCTCCTCCCTTCGCCGCTTATGCTATATCTTTAATTGCTTGTCTTCCTGGGAAGAAGCGTCCCGTCCGCGAAAGCTGCGTGTGCTCTTTCGATGCCGGGTCGCTTCCCGAACCGCAACCCATATCCCGGCGGCAATCAGCACCACTGCAGTAGCTTCCGTGCCATAATCGCGAATAACGGCTTGAAGCCACGGCGGTTTGTTATGGAATAAGATGAGCAAGGCTCCGCAGCCGACCAGCGTAATGCCAAAGGCAGCTCCCCGCTCGCCGCGAAATGGATTTCCTCTTCGCTTTCCGTCAATAACCGAGGCTCCGCCGCCCTCGCTCCTTCTCTTATGGGAAATGATCACCTCGGCTGATTGCAGCGCATCATACACATTATAGAAATAGCCGACCGGGATCAGCAGGCCAAGCACGACGAGTAAAGGAACATTAATCTGCATACCGATCGAGGAAAAATACAATAATGCGGAGATATCCAGCAGCAGGAGCATGATGAAGGTTATTCCCCGGCGGTACATGCCAAGGTAAATATGACCCATGCCCGGGATGAGAGCAGCCAATAAAAGGGCGATGCGCTTCCGCTGCCTGCCCCGCATGCCCCGATACCGTTTCACACGAATTTTGCGCGGCTTGTTCCCGCGAGCGGCTCTTTGTTCCGGTGCTGTACGCATAACCTTCCCTCCTTCCGGCATACCGTGTTTGCGTAGATCGCGGCGTTCGCTGTTTTCTTTGATAGTACCCTAACCAAAGCGTGAAGTAACTGGCAAAAAACTGGATAGAGCCCTTACAGGGCCTTATGCAGGGCCAGGAGTTTCCCCTTTAAAAAAAACGGCAGCTGCCTTTGATCAGCAGCTGCCGTTTTTTCAGTAACGTTATCCTTCATCATGTATCATTCCGCCGTCACCATGCAGACTTGCCCAATGGTCCGTATGCGCCGCGTAATTTCAACCGGCTCGAATCTCCGGTCGGTTAAAACCTGCAGGGAAATCTCCAGCATCGGAAGCGCAGGCTGTAATTCACCGTAAGGAACCGTACTGCGTTCATTCACGACCAATTTTTTGATAACGAAGCCCTGCTCCTCAAGAATCCCGGATACCTCATCCAGGACACCGGGCGTGTTTGCAGCATGCACGGTAATCAGATGGAGCTTGCTTCCCCGTATATAACGCTGCTCCAGCTTATTGAAGACCACCAGATTTAACAGGATCAACAGCGTCGACACGATTGCCGCAAAATAAAAACCCGCCCCCACGGCAAGCCCGATGGCGCCTACGACCCAAACCGAGGCTGCCGTCGTCAAGCCGGTGATCGATTTGCCCGTGAACAGGATGGTGCCCGCCCCGAGAAAGCCGATGCCGGTAATGACGGCGGTAGCCAGGCGCGCTGGGTCGATCCGGACGTTGACCTCGGCAACAAAATCCGCAAAGCCGTAGATGGATAGCAGCATAATTAACGCAGAGCCGAGACAAACCAGAATATGCGTGCGCAAACCGGCGGCATGGTTCGAGCGCTCCCTTTCAAACCCGATCAGGCCTCCAAGCAGCATGGAGAGCAGCAGACGAAGCAGTATCGTCACATTGTCGATCACCCATGGATTATTCAAAATGCAGTGCCCTCCTCATGATGATTGCGTTGAAGTTTAAACTTGTTTTTTCTACGGGTGAACCCTGAGATGGAACTCGGTCAGCTCCACACCCGGAGCTACCTCAAAGGCATGATCCCTCACAAAACCGAACTTCTCGTACAGGGCGACGGCCGGCGTATTCCGCGTTCCCGTCGAAACGATAAATAAAGGAACTTCCCCGTAGCTGTCCAGGACGTGCCGGACCAGCGAGCCGGCGATCCCTTTCCGGAAATGGCCGGGATGCACCATCATTCGGGAGATCGTTACCTGATGCGGCTCCGGTTCAACCGCGATGGCGCCAATCAATTCTCCATCATCATCTATATACCCATAGAAGGTTTCCCCGCATTCACGCAGCGTCTCAAACGTATCGAGCAGGGGCGGAATTTCAGAGAAGCCGATCAATTCGGCCTCGAGCGGATAGGCCATATGCTGCAGACTCCATATTTGCTGCACCGTGTCCCGGTCTTCAAGAGATAAACGGGTAATCATTGAGGTAAGCTCCTTCATCGCATATTTTAAAAAGGAACTTGCCCCTGTCAGAGGGACAAGCTCCTTTCATATCGGATAGATCCCTGCTGGTATAGGTTGATGCCAAGATCGCCTTGATCAGCCGTTTAGCACTTCTACCAGCAGTTTATTCACGAGCGCAGGATTTGCTTTTCCTTTGCTCTCTTTCATCACTTGACCAACCAGGAAGCCGATAGCCTTCTGCTTGCCGGCCTTATAATCCTCCACGGATTGCGGGTTATTCGCAACCACCTGCTCCACAATGCTCTTGATCGCGCCTTCGTCGCTGATTTGGACAAGTCCTTTTTCCTCAACGATTTGGGCAGGGAGCTTGCCGCTTTCCAGCATCTCCTTAAAGACCGTTTTGGCGATCTTGCTGCTGATCGTGCCTTTCTCGATCAAGCCGATCATTTCACCGAGGCCTTGTCCGGTAATCTTGACCTGGGAAAGCTCCAGATTGTTCGCGTTCAAATACCCCAGCAAATCGCCCATGATCCAGTTGGACACCGACTTGGCATCCTTCGTATAGTTCAGGCTGTCCTCGAAAAAGTCCGCGAGAGGCTTGGAAGCCGTAATGACGGCCGCATCATAATCCGGGAGACCATACTCCGAAGTATATCGTGCTTTCCGCGCATCCGGCAGCTCCGGAATCGTCGCGCGGACCGCTTCCTTCCACTCCTCGCTGATATGCACCGATACCAGGTCCGGATCCGGGAAGTAGCGGTAATCATGCGCCTGCTCCTTGCCGCGCATCGAGAACGTTTTGCCCTGCGCCTCATCCCAGCGGCGGGTCTCCTGAACGATCACACCGCCTTCATCGAGTACCTCAGCCTGACGGAACTGCTCATATTCAAGCCCCCGCTGCACGCCGCGGAAGGAGTTCATGTTCTTCAGCTCGGCCTTCGTTCCGAACTCCTTCTGTCCCCAAGGACGGAGACTGATGTTGGCGTCGCAGCGAAGCGAGCCCTCTTCCATCTTCACGTCGGAAACTTCACAGTACTGCATGATCGCACGCAGCTTCTCCAAATAGGCCTTCGCCTCCTCGGGCGAGGAAATTTCCGGCTCGGATACGATCTCGACCAGCGGTGTTCCTACCCGGTTAAAGTCAACGAGGGATGCGTAGCCTCCATCAACGTGCGTCAGCTTGCCCGCATCTTCCTCCAAATGGAGACGGGTAATCCCGATCCGTTTCGTCTTCCCGTCTACCTCGATATCAATCCATCCATTCAGTCCGATCGGCTGGTCATATTGCGAAATCTGGTAGGCTTTCGGCGAGTCCGGATAGAAATAGTTTTTCCGGTCGAACTTGCTGACGTCGCTGATCGTGCAGTTCAGTGCCATTGCAGCTTTCATCGCATATTCGACGGCCTGGCGGTTCAGCACCGGCAGTACGCCGGGATGACCGAGGCAGATCGGGCATGTATGGGTATTCGGCGGAGCCCCGAACGCCGTGGAGCATCCGCAGAAAATTTTCGAATTCGTGTGCAGCTCGACATGGACTTCCAGTCCGATGACCGTTTCATATTTTGATGTAGACATTCTCTCGTTTTCCCTCCTTCTTCCACGCGTCTTACAGCTCAGGGCGGCGCTTGTGATGGTCCGTATTCTGCTCGAAGGCGTGCGCCACGCGCAGAACCGTCGACTCGTCGAACGCCTTGCCGATGATCTGCATGCCAACCGGCAATCCGTCCGCAAATCCGCAAGGCACGCTCACGGCCGGTACACCGGCCAAGCTGACCGGAATCGTCAAAATATCGTTCAAGTACATCGTCAGCGGATCATCGACTTGGGTACCCAGCTTGAATGCCGTCGTTGGCGCGGTTGGTCCAATCACCACGTCATACTGCTCAAATACCTTGTCGAAGTCCTGCTTGATCAGCGTCCGCGCTTTTTGCGCCTTCAAATAGTAAGCATCGTAATAACCGGAGCTGAGCGCATAAGTACCCAGCATGATCCGGCGCTTTACCTCATCCCCGAAGCCTTGGCTGCGGGATTCATGGTACAGATCGATAAGGCTGCCCGAGTTATCGGCGCGAACGCCGTAACGTACGCCGTCAAAACGGGCCAGGTTCGAAGAAGCTTCCGAGGAAGCCAGCAAGTAATACGTCGCCACCGCATATTCCGTGTGCGGAAGGGAAACTTCTTCCCATACGGCGCCGAGACTCTCGAGCACCTTCAACGCATTCATGACCGTTTCCTTCACTTCGGCATCGACGCCTTCGCCCAGATACTCCTTCGGCACGGCAATACGCAGTCCCGAGATGTCGCCGGTCAACGCGCTCAAATAATCCGGCACGTCCACTTTGGCGGAAGTCGAATCCATCGGATCATATCCGGCGATCGCCTGCAGGACGTACGCGGAATCCTCGACATTTTTCGTAATCGGTCCGATCTGGTCGAGCGAGGATGCGAATGCAACCAAGCCGAAACGGGATACGAGTCCATACGTCGGCTTCAGTCCGACCACGCCGCAATAGGAAGCGGGTTGGCGGATCGATCCGCCGGTGTCGGAGCCGAGCGTGAAGTAAGCTTCGCCCGCAGCTACAGCCGCAGCGGAACCGCCGCTTGAGCCGCCCGGAACCCGCTCTAGATCCCACGGATTGCGAACCGGATAAAAGCTGGAGTTCTCGTTCGAGCCCCCCATCGCGAATTCATCCATGTTCAGCTTGCCGATCGTCACGATATCCGCCTGACGCAGCTTGCCGACAACCGTCGCATCATACACCGGATTGAAATTGGACAGGAACTGACTTGCACAGGTTGTCCGCAGTCCCTCCGTTACAATGTTATCCTTGATGCCGGCAGGAAGGCCAAACAGTAAACCGCGGCTCTCGCCGGAGGCCAGCTTGCTGTCCAAGGCCTTGGCCGCCGAACGTGCTCCCTCTTCATCCAACGTAATAAAAGCCTTCACACGGTCCTCACGCTCACCGATGCTTGTGAAGGCTTGGTCCACCAAATCGGATACGGAAAGCTCCTTATCATGAAGCTTGTTATGTATTTCCGACAATTTCAAATCAAACAGGCTCAAGTATGTCTCCTCCCTTCGGGCTATTCCAGTACAGCTGGTACTTTGAATTGATCGTCTTCTTCATCCGGCGCATTCAGCAGCACCTTCTCAATCGGCAGGCTCTCGCGAACCTCGTCTTCCCTCATGACATTGCTTAGATGAAGAACGTGCGTGGTTGGCTCTACGCCGTCTGTATCCAGTTCATTTAACTTCTCGGCATATTGTAAAATCGCGTTCAGTTGGCCGGTAAACATCTCTTCTTCTTCCGGCGTCAAGTTCAGACGGGCCAGCTTGGCAACATGCTGAACATCTTTGACCGTAATGCTCATGGCTTGGACTTCCTCCTTCGTGCCCCTGATGATGAAAGGGGTAAAGTCTGTCTCGATAACTTTTCTCATTATATTGTAGAAGCATGCAAGATTCAATCGAAACGGAAAGCTCGGGTCCCCACCGTTTTTTCCGGGATGAATCATTTGCGAGGCTTGTCCAGGACGAATCCGTGCGAACTTAGGATGACTAGGAGCACTGAACGATGGATAACGGGGCTAATTTCTCTTTCGTTATCAGGCAGCAGATCGCCAAAGGCCTTATACTTTCTGATATCAAACAAAAAAGAGCCGGCTAAAGCCGACTCTTCTAAATCCAGGCACGAAGATTCACTTGCTTGATGAAATCGGCCTGGGACATCGTTTCTTTCGATTCTTCCTCTTCTTCAACAGCTTGCAGTTCGCCGTTCATCACCTGATGGAACAGCTTCTCGTTATATGTCGACAGGGCGAAATCGATGAGCGCTTCCCGCTCGATCCGCTCGGCTTCCTGTTTCAACACGACAGATTCCAGCTCGACATCGCTTGCCGGAACGAAAAAATTACGGTTGAGGTTCGGAATCCGAATAACGTAATCAAACGCATTGTCCGGATTTCGGTCATAGGCGATCAAATATCCGTATTGACCGATTGGAAGATTCTGCTCAAAGGCGTCCGCGACGATTGTAATCTTTTCCCCTAAACGAAGCATCGTCTACCTCCTGAGTTGTCTATCCTTATCTCCATAGTCTACTAGAAAAAGCTAGAGATGTCCATGCTCAATAAGGAAATCTAACCGAACTCCGGCGAAACTAGGCTTGCGGCAACAACGGCCGACGCTTCAGCAGCAGAGTCGCCGCTCCCGTTGACAGGGCCATCAAGCACACGGCCGACACTGCAGGTGCCCACGCTGATGGATCTCCGCCTGTAAGCCATTCCGTAGCGATTGCGCTCAAACGGCCAGGGCTCCATTGAAGATGCGAAGGGAGCAAGGAAGCGAGCATCGTCAGCGCGGCCGCCGAGCCCAAAGCGATGAATGCCGCAGCTGGACCGCGAAGCACCGCCCCGAGCGGGAGCACCAGGGTTACGATCCAAGCCAGCCAAGCGATGTAGAATGCACCCGCCCCGAGCATCGGGCCCCATTCCAGCGTACCGATCAGCTGAGAAGTATAATAAGCCGATCCTGCATACCCCAGGACGAACGAAAGAATCAGCAGAGACATCATCGCCGCCCACTTGGCGATCATCATGGGCAGCACGGATGACATCCGGGGCAGCACGAGCTCCGCCGTTCCGTTTGAGCGCTCCCCTGCCACCGTATTCATGGCGGACAGCACAAGTACCAGCAGACCAATCGTGCTGAACTGGCTCAAAGTAGAGGCCAGGATTTCCTCAGGCGGCGGTACCGTAATCAATGCAGCCGCTTCCGGCGGAATATCGCCGGACATCATCAGGATGTCGGGCAAGTAATACATCATGACCGGCTGCATGACGCCCAGGAGCAGGAATACCGCAGGTACCCATATCCATTTATATGACCGTGCGGCTTCCAACATTTCTTTTTTAAAATGAATCCAAAACATGCTCATGCCCCTACCACCTTCATAAACATATCCTCCAATGAGGAAGCCCCTGCTTCGATGCGCTGAAACCGGATTCCGACATCGGCCATTTCCCGCACCAATGCCGCCCTTGCTTCATCCATATCTTGAACGACCAGCCTTGCAGCTCGATTGCGAATTTCGGCCTCTTCGATAAAATGTCTCCCCGGTAAACTTCTTAGCCAATCAGCTTCCCGCTCCCCAGGCTCAACCTCCAGCAGCAGGAGCGGTTGACGGTATTTCGCCCGCAGTTCGGACAATTCGCCTTGTTCGGCAATTCGTCCGTCGACCATCAGCACCATGTGATCGCAGACCTCCTCTGCGTCATGAAGCACATGCGTCGAGAACAGGATCGTCACCTCGCCACGAAGCCGGTCCAGCAGATCCATCACTTCACGTCGCCCGATTGGATCAAGCGCGGATACCGGCTCGTCCAGCAAAATCATTTCCGGCTCGTGCACTAGCGCCTGGGCGATGCCTAGCCGCTGTTTCATTCCTCCGGAATACCCTGATATCCGGCGATTGGCGGCCTCTTGCAGGCCGACCATTTCAAGCACCTCAAGGCTCCGCAGCTTGGCTTGTTTGCCGGGCAAGCCCGACAGCTTGGCGCTGAAGATCAAATATTCCAGGCCGGACATCCAACCGTAAAATTTCGGGTACTGGGGAAGGTATCCGATCCGCTTTTGCCATCGCTGGTTATCCGCACCGGTTTCCCCAGAATTCCCGTATCGGATCTCTCCTTGAGATGGTGATAAAAGGCCTGCCAGCATGCGCATGGTCGTGGTTTTGCCGGCTCCGTTGGGTCCGAGCAGTGCGGTGCAGCTGCCCCGCTCCAGATTGAATGAAATGCCTTTGACAGGAGTCAAGCTCCCCATATGTTTGGTCAAGTTGTGAATGCGAAGCACAGGTTCCATCATGAAGCCCTTCTCCCTCCGATGAAGTAAGCGACGCTGCCGAGGATGTTCCCAAGCAGGATAATCAGCACCCACATCCATTTCGGTCCTCGAATTTGTTCCGTTTCCGCCTTGGTTAAAGACACCAGGGCCGTTACTGCCAGCACAGCCTGCAGCGCAATAATCGGCCAGATTAATCCCCAATTGATCTCCATTTTGATCACCCTTCATGTTTAATAGAAACCGGTCCCCTCATTTCCCGTTTTGTTGTCTCCGAACAACCAGCAAAACATAAAGGAGCAGCGGCAGCGGAAACGTGGTAGAGCCCCATATCCCCCAGAACCAAGCCCATTTCCCGAGCCCGCGCTTGCGCGCGTCAACGAACAGGGAGGTTCCCTGAGTCAGAACCAGCACGACAATCAGTACAATCAACCATAACGGGACCGTGCTTACATCATTCATGGGATCCCTTCTTTCCTGCGGATCTTAGTTTCCTGGAGCTTGCGAGAATCGCGATGCCTGCCAGCATGCTGGCTCCATGGATCAAGATCAGCACCATCGGAGCGGCCATCGCTGCCATACAAACGATGCTTACGATGAGCAAGGCTGTCAGCATAAAGAGCACAAGCTCGTATTTCATCCGGCGCCGCTTCCGCCGAAGGGTATGCGCCGCTAGCAGCTGAAATTCCTCCAAGGAGGGCGACGGTCCCTCGTCAAACACCCGCTCCAGGCGCTCGAGGTCCCTACTTAAGCCCTCCAGCAAAACCTCGTCCTCCCTATCAGGCTTGTTCGCCATCCTTCTTCAACTCCTTCCGCAATTGCTTAATGCCATAAGCGGTTCTAGATTTAACCGTACCTTCCGGTATGCCGAGCATACCGCCGATCTCTTCGTAACTGTAGCCGTAATAATGCTTCAGCAGAATCGCGATCCGATGCTCTTCGGACAACCCGGCAAGGCCATCCAATAAATCGGTCCACTCCTCCCCCTGCCGCTCCATCTGCCAGCGAAGCCGTCTGACCGACCGCTGCTGCTCTTCCTCGAGCCACCTCTTCTCCCGCTTCCGCTTTCGGGTGCGGTCGATATAGAGCCTGGTGGCAATCGTAATCATCCATGAAGAGAAGGACGAGGTCCCGTTATATCGCGGCAAATTCTCCATGCACCGAATCACGGTGTCCTGGGCGGTATCCTCTGCCACGTTCTGATCCATCGTGATCTTCAGTAAATATTTATATAGAAAGCTGTAATGATGCTTAAAGAGTTGCCCCATTGCATTCGTATCGCCTTGCTGCGCTTTTCGTATCCAATCCTCTTCTTCAAGGATCATTGCTAAACCATCACCTTCTTTCTCTTCCATCGTAATACGATCTGCTCAATGGAATCGTTCAAATCGATTTATATTTTCTTTTATCGGCAGCACTTGCAAGGGCAACTAATAGGATGCGTGCATGAACTCCGATAGGGCAAAGCCAAGGGTTCCGATAGGGCAAAGCCAAGGGCGCTAGGGCCTCCAATGGCCCTAGCGCAAGAGAATGGCCCTAGCGCAAGAGCAGCAGGCTATGTGCAGGGGCAGTAAACCGCGTGCTGGGGCGCCGATTGCGCTCCTCAAGTACTTAAAAGGAACTTGTTCCGGCAATGGAGGACGGTTTGTGCTCCACAAGTACTTAAAAGGGACTTGTTCCGGCAATGGAGGACGGTTTGCGCTCCACAAGTACTTAAAAGGGACTTGTTCCGGCAATGGAGGACGGTTTACGCTCCACAAGTACTTAAAAGGGACTTGTTCCGGTAATGGAGGACGGTTTGCGCTCCACAAGTACCTAAAAGGGACTTGTTCCGGCATTTGAGGGCCGTTTGCGCTCCTCAAGTACTTAAAAGGAACTTGTTCCGGCATTGGAGGGCCGTTTGCGCTCCTCAAGTACTTAAAAGGAACTTGTTCTGACAATGGAGGGCCCTTTGCGCTTCTCAAGTACCTAAAAGGGACTTGCTCTGGCAATGGAGGACGGTTTGTGCTCCACAAGTACTTAAAAGGGACTTGTTCCGGCATTGGAGGGCCGTTTGCGCTCCTCAAGTACTTAAAAGGAACTTGTTCTGACAATGGAGGGCCCTTTGCGCTTCTCAAGTACCTAAAAGGGACTTGCTCTGGCAATGGAGGACGGTTTGTGCTCCACAAGTACTTAAAAGGGACTTGTTCCGGCATTGGAGGACGGTTTGCGCTCCACAAGTACTTAAAAGGGACTTGTTCCGGCATTGGAGGACGGTTTGCGCTCCACAAGTACCTAAAAGGAACTTGTTCTGGCAATGGAGGACGGTTTGCGCTCCACAAGTACCTAAAAGGGACTTGTTCCGGCATTGTAGGGCCGTTTGCGCTCCACAAGTACCTAAATCCGGCATTTGAGGGCCGTTTGCGCTCCTCAAGTACTTAAAAGGAACTTGTTCTGGCAATGGAGGGCCCTTTGCGCTTCTCAAGTACCTAAAAGGGACTTGTTCCGGACAAAGTAGGTAGTTTGCTCTCCAGGACAGCTTGAACAACAAAGCTGCTGCAAATAAAAGAGCCCCTCATTTAGAACGCATGTTGAACACCGCGCCCTAAATAAGGAGCTTCAAGGTATACCTGTATGACAACAAATATGACTTCCATCGACGCCATCATAAAAAGGTGCCCTCGACTCATTTCCCTAAATCAACCCTTAACCATGTATTGTTCTACATTATTAGATTCTACAATACAGATTAATTCTATAATACAAACTGATTCTGCATTACTGAATGATCTGCGTTACTCGCCCTGCCCTGACTGTTCTACGTTATCCGTCCTACCCTGATTGGGCTACCTTATCCGCTCTGATTGACCTACAATATTCACCTTGCCCTGATTGATCTACGTTATCCGCTCTGCCTCCATGCAAGCCTACCTACTCATGGTACCTTCTATACTGCAGACGCTGATGCCATGGCTGCCGGACGAGCATTTCCCCCTTTACCAGCCGACTCCACACGATTGATGATATCTCCGGTTGCGCTCGCAGATGATGGTCTCTCGACATGCTTTCCTTGCTTCCGGCTACATATCCGTCCAAAAGCGACAACTCATCTTTTCTCACAGCGACTCCCCCTAATAACATCCAACCCCAACATAAAACCGCGCATAAAGGCCCATAAAATAAAAGAACGCAAACCGGGACGGATTCCACAGTCTGCGTGCTTCGCAATGGGTAACATTTAATTAACCGTATTGTATCAATCTTGTCTTCGTTTGTCTAGACAAATTTCTCGTTTTTTGTCGTAATTATGTTAGCTTCTGGCCGGCACGTACGGATTATGCTGTTTCTCATATCCGATTTTGGTCCGGGGTCCGTGTCCGGGATATACGACAACCTCGTCGGAAAAGGAATACAGCGTATTTTGGATGGAATGGATTAAATCCCGTTCCCGCCCGCCAGGGAGATCGGTACGTCCAACCCCCATCCGGAACAGAACGTCCCCTGAGAAGAGATCATTTCCACACAGAAAGCTGACGCTTCCCGGCGAATGGCCCGGCGTATGGTACACCTTGAAGGTTTCGCCGATCAGCTGCAGCTCTAGCCCATCTGCCAGATCATATTCAGCAGGATCGGTGGACAGCGGCGGACAAACCTCCGGCCATCTCGTCGATCCGTTCAGCTTCGGATTGGTCAGCCATTCGCTCTCCATAGTGTGCAGATAAACCGGGCATCCCTTCAGCTTGCGAATCTCCTCTACGCCGCCCATATGATCAAAATGCGCGTGCGTCAGCAGGATCGCTTCAATCTCCAAATCCGCGATCCGCTTCACAAGCGGAGCCGGATTCATGCCCGGATCAATGATGATCGCTTTGCCTTCCTCGCTGCCTGTCAGCAAATACGCATTGGTTTCCAGAGGGCCCAAGCTAAAGGTTTCAATATGAAGCGCCATCGTTTAAAACCCCGAAATGAGCTCACGCAGTTCCTTAATGATGACGGCATGAAACTCATATCCTTCCCCATAGGATTGGATGATTTTTTGTCTTGCAGCAGCGAGGTTGTCCTGGTAATCCGCGGCTTCGCGGTCAGGATTGTTCTGTTTAAACTCGATCATATGCTTCTGGACATGCGCAGGCCGAGGCCCCCAAGTCCCCATCACATAACCACCGGTATCGGCAAAAATAACGACCGGCACCGAACGCCCGCCCATAGTAAGAAACTGGTCCATCAGTTCAAAATTTTGTTCCAGAATGAACACTTCTGTCGGGATCCCCGCCGTTTCCATTGCCCGAAATACGACCGGCACGTTACGGACAACATCCCCGCACCAATCCGCTGCCAGGATAAGCACTCTCAGATCATCGCGGTAATTTAGACTTTCGAAGAACTCCCGATCTTCGGGATTCGCCCACTCGAACTGCTCGTATCCCGCTTTGAAGGCCTCTTGGTTCTTCTGCATTCCTTCAACAAACTGCTGCGGGGTGATACCCGTTCCCAAATAGGAAGCCACATGTTTACTCATCTTGTTTCGACCTCACTTTCGCTGATTTTATCCATTTGATCAAAAAATAAAGAATCATGACCGCCAAAGCCCCCAGCAATATTTCCTGCGTATAAGGCTTTGCCTTCTCGCCAATCTGTTCCCATCGGTCTCCCAGCATCCAGCCCAGATATAAAAATAAAGCCGTCCACGGAATGACCGCCAGCGTCGTCAGGAGCGTGAAGCGGCCCACATGCATTTTCGAGATCCCTGCCGGGATCGAGATAGCATGTCTCACAACAGGCACAAACCGCGCCGTAAAAATAACCCCGGTGCCGTATTTGGCGAACCATTCTTCAGCGTAATCCATGTGATGCTTTTTAATCAATATGTACTTCCCGTACTTCTCCAAAAACGGCCTGCCGCCATAGCGGCCGATCCAATAAACAAACAGCTGCGCCAGTACGCCGCCGACAGTCCCGAACAGCATGGCTCCGAGAAAATGAACCTCGCCCAGCGATATCAAATAACCACCGTAGGCCAAGACGATCTCGCTCGGGATCACCTCCACCATCAAGCCAAGCATAATCCCAAAGTATCCCAGCTGCTGAATCCATTCAAACAACCGGCCGACAATATCGTAAAAGAACTCCACGCCAAGGCCCACCTCTTTCTGTTTGCGCTGATTTCTTCTACTAGCCTATTCTACCATAGCCCCGGACATGCCTTCTACTGCGCCCATTTGCCGGAGACACTGTGACTTTCGCCCGAAGAAGGACATATGGTGAAGCAAAAGGAGTGAATAGCGATGTATTCTCCGAACACCAAACAACCGGGCAGCAAGATCCCCTCGCCGCGCGGCATCAGGCGGGCCTGCAGCAAGGAACTGTACCGGACGGCCAAACGTCTGAAGCAATTCATTCCGCCGGAAGCCGTTAAGCAAGGAGAGGAGCTGTACTACCGGAAAGTCATCGGCAACCTGATCTGGATTCATGATAATTACAGCAATAAAAAGCTGCTGTGCGACTGGTGGGAAAAAGAGGTCTGCGGCGAGATCGCGGAGCTGTGGCAGGTTCCGGAGCGGCAGCTCGCATCGGCATTCCGCGATGCCTTTGGCGGTTAGGCCATCGTGGCCCGCGTTTGGCCTAAGTAACAAGCGCCGCCCCTGGTTGCTGCCAGACTCGCGGCTAGGGTGGCAATTTCTTCGGTGAGAGCGGCAGAACCCGGTGGGAGCGCGGGAGCTCTAAATGTGCAGTTTACCTGCAGCGAGAGCAGCATGGTCTAGGTAACTAACAGCAACGCTTGCGCTGGGAGCAGCAATGCTGGGGACGGAGCATGGCCAACCTAGCTATGTAAAGCAAGGCTTGCGGTGGGAGCATTCGCGCTACTTGGAGCGCACAAAGCCTCGGTGAATACAGCATGCCTTTAAGCGGGCAGCCAGAGCTTTCCGCGAGCAAGCAGCAGCTAGGGCAGTGGCGGGTGTGTTGGGGCCTGCCCCGGGCGCGGCCGGATCAGCTGCCGCTTCCCGCGCCCGCTCCATCCCTCTAAAAAGGCAGCCTGCCGCTGGGCTTGCGCCGTCAAATGAAATCGCCGGTCGTTCCGGAGACCAGGCGATGCATGAACCCCTTCGGCGAGAGCGCGGTAGCGCTTCAGCATACCCATTGCCGCCGAAGCGGAGCGTCCGGCTCCGGACACATCCCCGGCGGCGCTTTGCTTCACGGCAAGCGAGGTTAGCGCCAGCACCGCCCGCGTCTGCTTATCGGAACTGTAGCGATCCAGCTCAAGGCTTTTGCGATACCAAACGGCGGCCGTATCGGCACGCCCTGCCAACGCATGCGCTTCCGCGAGCCTCCAGCTCAAACCTGCATGCTGAGGCGCATAACGCAGGCTTCGCTCCAGCACAATCACTTGCTGCTCTGGCGGCAGCAGCTCGGACAAGCCGAACGCAGCCGCGGTATTTGCGGGATTCCACGACAAGGCGGCTCGGAGCAACCCGCCCCGCTCCGCCTCACCCGCTGAAGCCGCCAATCGAAGCTTCATCTCGCTCATGCCCAATGAAGCGGTTAAGACCGCCCAGCATAGGAACCCAAGGAGAAGCGGGAGACGATGCCATTGTGCGGACAGCCGGAGCGCAAACCGGTGCGGCATACAGAATGGCTTAAGCGGAGTACCCGGGAAGTATCGCCGAAAGCCCTCCTTGGGGGAGTCGGTGCGTTGATGTCGGTAGTACCGTACGGTCGGCTTACGGGACGAGATCCAGTGCAGCAGACGGAATCGCCAGCACAGTATCGGTCTTCGCAATTCGGAGGGCGGGAATGACATCCGGCCCTTCAGCCCCGAACGCTGGGATGCGGTACGGCTCCATATTCCAGTCGGCTTAGATAGGAGATGACGCAATGCACCGATGGGTTGGGGGCGTTCTGTGACAGAAACTTCTCGCACGAAAGCGTTCTCCCCTTCTTCTTGCCTCATGGTCCGACACGCCAAAGGAGCCATTCCTGTCCCCATTGCGGACAGCCACAGCATAAGCAGCCATACCAGCGGATAGCTCCAATCAAAATCGATGGCTGCATGCACCGTCAGCACGAGAAATGGCGGCAGCAGTCTCGGACATGCCCTGCCGATCCCTGCAATCAAAGCAAGCAGCGCGGCACAGGCAATCAGCAGGCCGATAATGCCCGTATTGAGCAGCATATCGAGATACCCGCTGTGCACCTCGCCCCCGACATAAGGCTGGGACTGGATGGCGCGGTAAGACTGCCGCCACGTCTCTCCTCCCTGTCCCAGCCACAGCGACGACTTGGCCAGCTGCCACGCGTCGCTATAGATCAGGTGGCGCGCGCTAAGCGTAGCCGCGCCGCCAAGAGCCCGATCCTGCACCTGGTGCAGGATCGCAAGCCCCGCTGCGGCGCATCCCGCCGCAGCAGCAACCAGGGCCGCCGGCGCAAGCACGCGCCGCCGGGGGC
Source organism: Paenibacillus sp. FSL R5-0810 (assembly GCF_038002285.1). Classification (NCBI taxonomy): domain Bacteria; kingdom Bacillati; phylum Bacillota; class Bacilli; order Caryophanales; family Paenibacillaceae; genus Paenibacillus; species Paenibacillus sp. FSL R5-0810. Next base: position 6,158,757 of record NZ_JBBOCF010000001.1, on the reverse strand, counting down.
CCCCGCTGTGCCGCAAGCGGCACAGCAGCAGGCCGGCGAGCACGCCGCCGGCCCAAAGCCCGGCCAGCCACAGCAGGCCGGGCAGCACCGCGGGCGCCAGCTTGGCATCGGCCAACTGGCGGTACACCAGCGCCGCGCTCGCCAAAGGCGCTGCGGCGGCAGTAAGGAGCGGCGCAATCCGCCGCCGCTCAAGGGCCAGCCCGGCCGCGCACGCAATTGCGGCCGCGAGCCAGGCGCCGCGCGACTCCGTGAGGAGCAGCGCGGCGGTGTAGGGCGGCAGCGGCAGCAGCGCAGCCGCTGCGCGGAGCGCGCCCGGCCGTGCCTGCAGCGCGGGCGCCAGCGCGAACAGGCGCTCAAGCAGGAAGGCGGCCATCACGGCCCCGAACGTATTCGGGTACTGCAGCAGGCCGCCAAGCCTCGCGCCAGTCGCGCTAACGGCCGGATCTGCCGTATGATAGATACCGTACGGCAGATCCAGCACGCCATAGACGTGAAGCAGCGCGCTTCCGCATAACACCGCGCCGATAAGATGCCATCCCAGCCTCAAGGATGCCATGCCTTCCGCTGTCCTGCTTACTTCCCAGGCTGCCGCCGCAAACGAACCGTAAAGTCCCCACAGGACGATCTCCTTCAGCGTACCTTCCATGCTGACGGGTCCTTGAAGACCATGCAGCACATAGATCCCAAGGATTCCCCCGATACCTACCGCTGCAATTGCCCGGTAAGGATCTCTCGTAATAACCGGAAGAGCAGCCCGGTGGTGAGAGGACCGACGGTATCCGCTGATCCGCGCTAGACCGAAAACCAGCAAAAGAAGACCCGCCCAGCTTGCAGCCGCCAAATACAAATCCGAATCAAAGAACCAGCCGGTTTGACTGCAGGCCGTAAGGAGCAGCCCTGTCAGCAGCAGACCGCCATACCATGAGCACCTCTGTGCCATTCGTGCCGCCTCCCCTCCCGTCCGTTCGCCGTCCTTATCGCCGCTTCCTCCTAAGGGTTAGAACGTATAAACGATGAACGGCTCATATTTCCCATATTCAAGATCTATTAGCAAGTGTGGACATGCCCGGGGGAGGATATTCTACAGGAACGAACGATTTCTAAAGTGTGTAGATGCCGCTTTGATTTGCCGCTCCTGATGCAATTTGAAGCGAACCCCCGCCCGCTTGATATATGGTTGGCATCGTAGGGGTTCAGTGCGTGAGGGCATACAAAAAGGCGACAAAAGCGGACACTCCCGCTTCTGTCGCCCTGATTATTAACGTTAAATCGATGATTGATCCGGCAGCAAATCCCTGCAGGCCCGCTCCAAATAAGGATCGGCCTTCAGAAAATCGCGAAATGCGGTATATTCCTGCCACAGCTTATCCCGCTCTCCGGCAGAGCCGCTGACCGCGCGGATCAAAATATTTTTCGGCGTATGCTCCATATCGATAAACTCCAGCAGCTGCGTCTTGTATCCCATCAGGTCCAGCAGCTTCGCCCGGATGGCGTCCGTGGCCAGCGCCGAGAAGCGCTCCTTCAAAATGCCGTGCGACAAGAGCGGCTCCATGACCGGACTGTTGATCTGGGCGAACAGCTCATGCTGACAGCAAGGCACCGACAGAATGACCGAAGCCCCCCAGCGTACGGCTTTCTCCAACGCGGCATCGGTTGCGGTGTCGCAAGCATGCAGGGTGACGACCATATCGACCCGCTCCAATTCGTCATATTCCGCGATGTCGCCGACAAGAAAACGCAGCTGGCTGTAATTCAGCTTTTTCGCCAGCATACTGCAGTGTTCGATCACATCCGCCTTTAGATCCAATCCGACAATATTCAGCGTTCTGCGCGCCTTCACCGCCAAATAGTGATACAGCGCGAACGTCAGATACGATTTGCCGCATCCGAAATCGACGATCGTCAGCGGACGATCCTCAGGCAAATGGGGGAGGACATCCTCCACCATCTCCAGGAAGCGGTTAATCTGCCTGAATTTATCGTACCTGCGTGCGAATACCTTCCCGTCCTCGTTCATGATGCCGAGCTCTACCAGAAACGGAACCGGCTCGCCTTCTTCAAGAATGTACGATTTCTTGCGGTTATGGGACATGTCCACAGACGTCTTGGTCGGGGACTTTGTCAGAATCGACACCTTGTATTTTTTCGAGATCAGAACCTGATAATCGGCTTCCGGCGTGTAAATCATCGCCTGGCGGAAGACATTCTCGAACATATCGATCAGGACGGCCTCCGCTTCCTCCGTCGGCACATTCTGGTGCGTCACCTTGGTGCCCGAATAGTAGGCAAACTGGTAATGAAGCTTGCTCTTGAGCTCGACCGGCTTGACCGTCACCTTGCTGTAGGTCATGCCTTCCCGTTTGCGAAGCTGACTCAGTGTCGCTGTAATTAACGCAGACTGCTCCATGATGTTATGAATCAATTTTCTTAAAGCTTCCAAAGGGTACATCTCACTTTCCTTATTAGATAGACCGGCTACTCCCGGCCGGACAGTTCTTCCTGCTTCCCCGGCATGAATCGCCGGCTCAGCTCCTCCATGCCCTCATGAACCTCCGCAAGCGGGAGCTGTCCTCTCTCCAGCTCCTCCGCAGGCTTCAGCAGAAGCCGATGATAGAAGCGGGTCGCTTCATCGGCATCGATCCCCCTGCTTTGCAGAAGCTGATAAAGCAGATTCTCCGCATCCGCGTAACGTCCTTCCTGCTCGGCATAGGCCATATCGTCACGAACCAGCCGAGCGGGCAGCTCGTACGCGCGGAGCCGTTCCTTAACGCTCCGGATTCTCCCCGGCAAATCGAATAATCCGGGATCGGCCCCGTTCAATGCGGATTTCAAATACAGCTGAAGCACTTTGGTGTAGAGATGAACAGCCTCATCCTCACGGCCCAGCTCCTGCTCGATCTCCGCCTCTTCTTCAAGCAGCCTGGCAGCCCCTTGAAGCCTGTCTGCTTCCAAGTAACCGTGATTGTAAAACAACTGCTCGATATCGGAGGCCGACAGTGAACGCAGCAGCTTGGAATTCAGACGAAACTGGCGCCGGAGCATGTCGTCGAGCTCCCATAAAGCCTCAGTATGCTTGCGCTCCTGCTTCAGGGCAAATACTTTGGCAATCATTTGGGTCATATCCTCTACCATCCGCATAAGATAATCTCTCCGTAACATGAGCTTGCCTCCCCTCATTATCCCTGACATGGGCAATGGCTAATCTACCGTGTATTGCTGACGTTTAAATTGTAGGCTATTCGGAATCAGAAAGCCAGCGGCCAGAACAAAGCGGATACCCCTGTTCGGGAATATCCGCTCATTCGTATGCATCTATTCGATTAAAGCGCTCATTCACTTTCCGCATGCAGCGACTTCATATAAGCAACGATTGCTTCGCCAAGCTTCTCCGGCGTCTCCATCATGCTCATATGGCCTGCTCCTTCAATTACGACCTTCGTCACATTGTCATGGTCTGTCGTAAAGCTGCGTTCCGGCGGAATTAAGGCGTCCTTCTCTCCGGCTACCAGCAGAATCGGCAGCGTCGAAGCAGAGAGCACATCCCGGCGGTCCGGACGCTCCCGCATCGCCAAGGCAGCGCCGATTGCGCCTTGGGGAGGTGTCAAATACCCGATTTCCTTCGCCCGCTGGATGCACTCCGGCTTAAGCTTCTCAGTGTCCGGCGCAAACAAGCCAGGCACGAGGTTATCCACGAAGGAGGTGATGCCCTCGCCTTGTATCGTACTGACCGCCTTCACCCGTTTCTCCTTCGCTTCCTCAGAATCCGGATAGCCGGTCGAATGGATCAAGCCGAAGCCGTGAAGTCGAGAAGCGTAACGCTGGGCAAACGAGAGCGTGATATAGCCCCCGAGCGAATGACCGAGCAGCACAGCCTTCTGAATATCCAGCTCATCCATCAGGAGCTGTACATCATCCGCCATCTGCTCGATGGTATACGATCCCATCGGCGCATCGGACCGGCCATGTCCCCGGAGATCCGGTACAATGAGTCTATATCCGGGAAGGTGCGGCAGAAGCTGCTCCCAGTAGGCAGAGCTTCCGCAAAATCCGTGGAGGAGGATGATCGGCTCCCCTTGTCCCTGATCGACATAACAAATTGTGGTGCCGTTGCATTGTACTTTTTCCATAGCGATACCCTTCTTTCTATCCAGCGGGTGCCGTCAGCCAGACACCCACATTTTATAAAAGAATGCTCTATAATTAAACCAAAAATCCCCGGTTGAAACGAATGTCTCACGGCCTAAGGCCAAAGGCCGAGGCGGCCTGGGAAGCGATTTGCTCCGCCATCTGCATGACCTGATACAAGGATGTTACCTGGAGCGTCCAATAGGGCTTCGGTCCGTGGACGTTGACAACGGCGGCAACGCTATACTGGCCGACGGCAGGCAGTTTGCCGCCCACGGACGCGGCCGGCGTAAGCGGACCCTCCATCGTGTAGAAAAAGCCTACGGAAGAAGGCTGGCCCAGACAAGCGTCAATGGCGATCATGATCTTTCCTTCCGGAATCTCCTTCAACCGGGTTTCGAGGTTCCCGGCATCGCAGGGCTCCTGCAGCGTTCCGATCACAAGCGGGAAGCCGTATTCCAGAAGTCGGCTTCCGGTTAACGGTCCCAGTGCATCCCCCGTCGAACGATCGGTTCCAATACATAAGAACACAACATCTTCAGCGTCATGCCGTTTGGAAATTTCCCGAAAAAATGGCCCCAGCTCCTGGCCCGACATCCTGACTCTTGCAGTCTGTGCCATCGGGAGCTTGCCTGCTTGATCGCTCATGACGGACCTCCTCATCAATATCCAGCCCATGGATTCCATTCGTGCCGGAATCGAAAAATGGGCAACGGGTTTTCCCTGATTTTACCCCATTCTCCTCGTTCTTGGCAAAACTATTGGTCGTTCTGTCGGGGCCGTGTTACAATACAGGGATGAATTGCGTAATCCACCTGAGAGGAAGGTGTTAACCATGGATTTGAATGAAAAGACCCAAGCCAACGTCGAGTATATGATTGAACAGATCAAATCAAAACTGCGCATGGCCAGTGCGGCCGCCATGCAGGCTTCCGCTTTTTCGGTAAGCCAATACGACGATATTTATGACTTATATGAAATGGTCATTACCAAACATAACCTCAGCATCTCGGAAGTCGAAGCGGTCGTCTCGGAGCTCGGCCGCCTTCGGGGCAAGTAATTAGAGCCTCTCTAGCCCCTCGCCTGAATATTCTTGCCAGTACCGCGGCACCCTGTCCGTGCCTGATCAAATCTTGGATTTGACGCTCTTGCAGAATAAACGCATTTACCATACCAAAGCCCCCGATGCTCACCTGTCCTAAAACGAGCACCGGGGGCTTATTGGGTTCATCCCTATGGCATGTCAATGATCATCATCTCCGAGAAGCCTTCACTCGCATTCCCGCGAAATTTGACCTTATCGCATTTCTGAATTCGAGCGGTATCTCCGGAGGTAAGGTCGAACACCCCTTCCTCCGTTGTGATTTCGACATGGCCGCTAATGGCATATACATGGATCCTTCGATCCTCGGACGGCAACGTCAGTTCATGTCCGGTCTCCAGCCTGCCGCTGTACATCTTCACATCCAATGTCATCGGCAGGCTCCCCGCCCCGCTTCCTGTTATGTGGATCGGAGACAGTGGATTCTGCGGCTGCCCTGCAAAAGCACCTTCATGATAACTGGATGGAAGACCCGGTTCGGCCGGCAGGAACCACATCTCCAAATACGATACATCCGCCGCGGGAGAGCTGTTTCTCTCGGCATGATATACGCCGGATCCCGTGTTTACGACATGTACGGTCCCCGGTTTCAATTCTTGATTGCCGGTGTCGTCCTCATACGTCAGCATTCCCTCAAGCACGACATAAACGATGACCAGGTCATGGTGAAATCTTCGATCGAAGCCCTCCAGCGGACCCAGCTTATATTCATTATGAGCCAGCAAGCTCCCGAAATGCTCATTATGCGGATCCACATAATCTCCAAAGGAAAAGCTGAATTCACCGTGTATTCCGTTATGATGGGTTGTATGTCTTTCCGCAGCCGTCATGATTTTGATCATGCTCGGTTCACCTCCGCCGTTTTACTAATCAATACCCCGGCGGAAATTGATCTAATCAGTTCGGACTAGGACCGTGGCCCAGCTTGAAGACCGTCTCCGCCCTGCCGACCTTGCGGCCGCTGTCGTTCAGAATGTCGGTCGGGAATGCCTGCGCCAAGCGCGAAATGGTCTCTTTATTGGCATAACCGATCTGCTCCAAGATGGATTTTGCAATCCAGCCCCACTCCTCCTCCGATCCATCCACGATTTTAAAGGCAACACCTAGTTTTTCCTTCTTAAGACCGAAGCAGTACACTCCTTTAAAACCGCCCTTCGCCACAATGTTGCTATCCTCCAGAAGAACCGTATCGACCTTGCCGCTGCCGGCTACCATGAGCGGGGATGCGTTCATCGCAGACGTTATGGTCAGCACAGCCTCTCTTGTTGCCTCGTCCTTGATCCGGTCAGGACATGCCAGCTTCATGTAGGCCGTCGCCAGCGCCTGCAGCGGCATGGCGAACACCGGCAGCCCGCACCCATCGGTTCCCGTTCGAATGTCGCCTTGAGCAAGCCCGGCGAGATCGGCGATCGTTCTTAGGATTTCCTGCTGCAGCGGGTGATCCGGCTGGTCATAGCCGCTTAAAGGCAGACCGGCCATTTGGCAATATGCGAGCATGCCGTAGTGCTTGCCTGAGCAATTGTGATACCAGCGGCTCCGGTCTCCGTCTGTGCGCAGGAGGCTTTCCTTGCTTGCATCATCAAGCGGCCAGCTGGGTGCGCAAACCATAAGATCTTCACGAATGTTCACCTTGCGCGCGAATTGCTGAAGCACTTCAATATGACGGGGCTCCCCGCGGTGCGAAGCGGCCATGATGGCAATTTCTTCGTCCGTTAATCCGTAGAACTCCGCCATTCCTCCTCGAATGGCAGGAATCGCTTGAAGCGGCTTCGCGGAAGAACGGGTAAACGCGACAAAACCCGGATCGCCTGTATATGCCTGTATCGCTCCTTCCTCATTCACGATACATATATGTCCATTGTGGGCGCACTCCACCATGTCCGCCCGATATTCTTGAACCAATACATTTTCCATGAGCATGAACTCCTTCTATATTCCGTATACAGCGCATTCCTATGTGAATAGGTTTTGAGTCATATTGACAGCGCATCCGACAATGAACCTGAATTTTTGCCAATCTGTATTCAGTATAAGACAAATATCAGCAAATGGCATGAGCCAAAATTCCACAACGGGCGGACATTAATTTCATTGTCGATTGTTGTTGATCTTGTTTCACGGTCAGGGCTCCCGTTTAAATACGAGATAAGCAAGCCCACTCGAAAGTCATTGCTCTGAAAAGGAGGCGATTTTATGTGGGGCATAGTTATTAGCATCGTCATGGCAATTATCATCGGGATTATCGGAGATGCGCTGGTTGGTCATGAAATGCCGGGCGGTATCGTCGGGTCCATGATCGCCGGTTTCATCGGCGCCTGGATCGGACCGTGGCTCTTTGGAGCCTGGGGCCCTGTCATTGGCGGATTTGCGATCGTCCCAGCCGTTATCGGAACCGCCATCTTCGTGTTCCTGCTCGGCCTCGTTGCCAAATTGTTTAAACGACGCACAGCCTAAAGTCTCGTATTCATATTCCACATTATATTAACTTAAAGGAGTGAAAGTTATGAATCACACAGAACAAGAATATCCAGTTCAAAGCGGCTCTCCATTTTTCAAAGGTGTATTTATCGGAGCGTTGGTGGGCGCTGCCGCAGCGCTGCTGTTCGCACCAAAGCCAGGACGTGAGCTTCGCGGGGATCTGTCCGAGAAGCTGAGTGTCGTGACCGATAAAACCAAAGAGGTCTGCAGTTCGGTAAGCGATAAAGCAACCGAGCTGGCCAAGACCGTGGGCAGCAAGGCCTCGGAAGTCATGGCCACAGTGAACGAAGGCCGGAGCAGCGTGATGTCCAGTATCAAGGAGGCGTCTGCGGACGTATCCGATGAGGTATCCAAGGCCTCTCAAGATGTGAAGGACAAGGCGATGGAAACCTCCTCCGACGTCAACCGCGATTTGAAACAAACAACGAATTACTAAGCCTTCGACATACGGCCGAATTAGGTCGCTTCATGGCCAGCTGACTAAAGCTGGCCATTGTTGTTCCGGCCGGGAAGCTTTTTTTCAGCCGAAAGATGTCTTCATTGAATATCCCATCATGAAAGGGGGGAAATCCATGAGTAAAGCAAATCCGTATGATAGCGGGTCACGTTTCGCCGGCCTTTCTCGAAGCGAGCGTAGGCCGCGCTATGAATCTCCGACGAAAGAGGAAGAACGGAAGGCTGCCGTCCCTGAGGATGTGCAGGAGCATCCCTTTGAGCTCCGGCACGAGGTGAAGAAGCTGAACTCGCGGCTCGACAAAATCGCGGGGACTCTGGAAAAGTCCGAGATGAAGGATTTGATCGACAATTACATGAACCCCAAGAAACGCATTATCGCTAATCTGACGGCAGGGCTTGCCCGGGGGCTTGGCTTGACCTTAGGCACTGCGCTTGTCCTCGGTCTCCTCGGCTACATTCTCAGCTTCTTCGTCAACGTGCCGATGATCGGCGATTTTATAGCGGATCTGCAAGGCTATGTCGATCAGGCAAGGTAACCGCGTTGACGGATTTCTTATCCCTTGTTCCATGCAACCCATAAAGCGAAAGGTCTCTTCCTAAGGTTGGCTGCAAGCCCTAAGAAGGGACCTTTGTTCGTTATCTTGAAGATGTTATGATGAATCTTATATATTTTTATCTCTGGACTTCACCCGAAGCAGATCCCCTGTCCATCCCTTACTCCGCATCCATAGATAGATGCCTGACATCCATATAAGGGTAATCAGGATGATCACGGTAAATCCCCATGATGTTTTAATGGTTGGAAGATTTTCGAAGTTCATCCCCCAGATCCCACCGATCACGGTAGGGGGTGTAAACACGACCGTAAAGATCGTCAGCGTCTTCATGATCTCATTGCCCCGGAAGCTGGACACCGCATCATCAATCGATACCAGCGTATCGATTTCCCGCTCATAATGGCGGAACAGCTGCTCAAGCCTCTCCACCCGGTGACGAAGCTGCTGAAAAGAACGGCTGCCTTCGAGGCTGTCATGATATCCTTCCTTCATCGCCGCAATCAGCTCTTGAAACGGAATGAACAAGTTGTTCCAATCCAGCAGCTCAAACCGCGCTGTCAAAATCCGGTCCAATAGCGATCGCCGGTTGTGCTTCTGCATGTCTTGCTCCACAAGGCGAAGATTCCCTTCGAAACGATCCATACCCTCATGGAAATAATGCAGGATGGTACGGGCAAGAACACAGAGACCATCGATCGGCCGCTCGCATTGATGGAGCATCGATCTCCTGTCCTCCTCAGCCATGGCACTGCGTGTGTAATCATCCAGATTAACCGTGATCAGAATCCCGTCTTCCACATAAAAATAATACTGCTCCGAACGGCTGACCTGCGGAGCCCCCTCCGTAACATGGTAAAGCATCGTGCCCATAAGAACGGGCTCCACTCCCCCTTTAAAGCGGACGGACAAGTAATTCCGCCCCTTTAAAGACGAGGCAAGGTCAAACCATTCCCCCGAATAGGGGTACTGCATCCGGAGCTCGCCGATCCACGGAGACAGCCAGTCATTCGTCCGGACATCAAACCACGTCCATCCTCCTGCAAATGAATATACATCACGGCCATCGCTTTGATCCGGTCTTAGCATCATCTCCCACCTCCACTTATGAGCGTATATCTTTATTAATTCCAAAAAAGGCACGCTTATCCTCATTGAGGGGAAAGCATGCCTTATATGCCGTTACTTCTGCTTCTGTCATCCCGAGGCTTGTCCATATCAGTAGAGATTGCTCGACATGATCTGCTTCAGTTTTTCCGTTGCGCGTTTCTGGATACGGGAAACGCTCATTTGCGATACCCCCAGCCGCTGGGCAATTGCCCGCTGGGACTGTCCCTCCTGAAATGCCAACAGCAGCACCTTCTGTTCCTGTTCCTTCAATTGGCTCATCGCCTGTTGAAGATCCATGCGCTTCTCCACGGAATCGAAATCATTCACATCCGAGCTGATTAATTCACCAAGCGTGGCCCCCGTCTCTTCCTGGGATAACGGAGAATCCAATGATACATAATGATAGCATTCGCGTCCGGCCAGCACTTCGACGGTTTCTTCAACCGATAAATCCAAGTATTCCGCAATCTCCTTCACATCAGGGGATCTCTCCAGCTTCACCATTAACTCATCGATGGCTTGCTGCACCAAAGCTCCCTTCTCCTTGATCCGGCGCGGCACTTGGATATACCATGACTTATCCCGGAGGAAGTTCTTCATATGACCGATCATGCTCTTCATGGCATAGGGCTCAAAAGGAATCCCTAAGCTGATATCATACTGTTGAAGCAAGCGAATTAAAGCCATCTGGCCCACCTGGTACAGATCCTCGTACAGGTCGGGGCGATTGCGGGCAATCTTGCCTGCCGCCATTTTTACCATCGGCTCATATTTTTGTATCAGCACGGTTGCAACGTCGTTATCCTTCGTCTGCTGATATTCCCGTATTAAGTCTACGGCTTCATCTCTGGACTCTGGGGGAGTCGCCTTATCACTCATACCCGCTCCTCACTTCTTGCAAGGCGCTTGGTCAGCGTAACCTCGGTTCCCTTCCCTGTCTGGTTCGTTACGCTCACCTCATCCATCAGCGCCTCCATCAGATAGAAACCGAGTCCTCCGATCTGGACCTCGCTGAGATCCTTATCATGGAGGGTCGGGCTGCCAACCGTTCCCACACTGTCAAAACTCTCCCCTTCGTCTCTGACCGTAATGGATAACGACTCATCGGCCACTTGAAAAAGAACCTCAACCATGCCGCCTTCCTGCCCGTACGCATACAGTACCGAATTGTTGCATGCCTCGGACACGGCGACCTTCATATCTTCAATTTCCTCATACGAGAACCCCATCTTCGAGGCGATCCCGTACAAATTCAACCTGACAATATCCACATACTCAGCATTGGCCGGCAAACGCAGTGTTACGGTTTGTACATCTGAATTCATCTCTTTCGATCCTTTCCTATGGGAATTCTTCTATGTCTGAAAGAACTTCGCAATACCCGTCATATCAAACAACTTCTGAATTTGAGGCGGAACTTCCTCAACCGCAAAACGGGCCTGCATGCCGTGTCTCGCTTTCAGGATCGATAGAAGAATACCTATGCCTGTACTGTCAATGTATGTCATTTCCTTCATGTTGACGATCAAGTCTATTTCAGAGTTGCCGACAAGGGGTTCCATGACCAACCGAAAATCAGGAGCGACGGATAAATCAAGTTCACCGCTCAAAAACACGGTGCATACACCATCATTCATATGAGTCTTGGCATTGAACTTATCATTCGTTTTTGTATTCATAGACACTCTCTCCCGAAATTTGTTTTCTCTTTTCATAACCCGATATGTTGCTTGTTGAATCAGAATGCAGCAAATGCGGCGAAGCTAATTTATGGGAATTCGCAGATCCTGCTGCACCCGCTGCAAGCCCTATGCGTTACCAATCCGTATCGGGGAAGCATGCATCCCCTGATCTTCCGATTCCCAAGGAATATAACGGGACAAGAGCTGCTCCACGCAGCTGAATTTGACCGGCTTGCTCAGGTACTCGTCCATCCCGGCCTCCTGGCAGCGCTTCTGGATTCCGTCCATCACATTAGCGGTCATGGCCACAAGCACCGGACGGTCCTCTTCTGAACATAACCCCCGGATCTGACGTGCCGCTTCAAGGCCGTCCATGACGGGCATTTGCAAATCCATAAAGATCAAATCATAGGAGGTCTTGGAGCTGGCCGCGAGGTCGACAGCCTGCTTGCCGTTCTCTGCCATATCTGCACGAAGGCCCATCTTGCCAAGCATGCTGTCCATCAGCTTGCGATTTATCGGATGGTCGTCCACGATCATAATTCTGGGTTGATTTACTCCGCGCACTCTGTACTTTGAGTTCTGCTGCTCTTCCCGCAAACGGTGGTTATCCTCCTCATGCGCACGGACACAAATGGTAAACACAAAGGTCGCCCCTTGTTCCTCCTTGGATTCCACGACGATTTGGCCGCCCATCATTTGAACCAGCGATTTGCAGATGGCCAGACCCAATCCGGTGCCGCCGTATCTGCGGGTCATCGAGGAATCCAGCTGGGAGAACGGTTGGAATAAGCGGTCCATCTTCTCGGCGGAAATTCCGATTCCCGTATCCTTCAAAGTAAACTGAAGCGTCAACTGGTCCCCCTCAGCCTGGGTGAGCGACACGACCAGATAGACGCCGCCTTCATTCGTAAATTTCACGGCATTGGAGACGAGATTGATCAGGACCTGACGCAGACGTCCCATATCGCCGAAAACCATCGATGGAATGGAATCTTCAATGTAATAGGAAAGCTCCAGACTTTTCTTGGCCGCTTCACCGGAGAACAGGCCGAACACTTCCTGTACGCAGGAATGAAGATCAAACGGATATTCCTCCAGCTCCATCTTGCCGGATTCCATTTTGGAGAAGTCGAGAATATCGTTAATGATGGCAACCAGCGAGTCCGCGCTTTTCCGGATAATCGTTGCATACTCCCGCTGCTCCTCCTCCAGATCGGTATCCATCAGCAAATCGATCATGCCAATGACGCCGTTCATCGGCGTGCGGATCTCATGGCTCATCATGGCCAGAAATTCCGTCTTGGCTTTGGCTGCGATTTCGGCCTCTTCCTTGGCCTTGATCAGTTCTTGATTGATTTTTTCAAGCTCCTGCGTCTTCTGATGCAGCTGCATCGACTGAATCTTCAGCCGCTTATTCGTCTGATACATATCGACAAAGCCCTCGATCTTCGATTTCAAGATTTGAGGGATAAACGGCTTCACCATATAATCGATGGCGCCGGCGGAATAACCGGCAAACAAATGCTCCGCTTCCTTGCTGTTAGCGGAAATGAATATGATCGGGATATCCTTCGTCTTGTCTCTCGCCTTAATCAGTCTTGCGGTTTCGATCCCGTCCATGCCCGGCATTTGGACATCGAGTACAATAACGGCAAAATCATACTTCAACAAGTACCTCAAAGCCTCTTCCCCCGAGGTTGCTTTAACCAGCGTATACTGTTCGCTGTCCAGAACAGCCTCAAGGGCAAGCAGGTTTTCAGGACGATCATCAACCAGCAATATATGAATCGGTTCGTGAAACCCCATGGAATCCTCCTAGAAAAGCTTTCTAATTAATCTTCCGGTAAATTTTTTCGACTCGATCCAGCGCCTCGTACGAATCGCTATAATCCGTGAAATGAATGGACTCCTTCGCTCCGAGAACCAGAATCCCGAAGTGGCTCAGGCTTTCATGGAAGAGTCCGTGTACATGATTCCGAAGCTCGTCGTTGAAGTAGATCATGACATTGCGGCAAAAGATCACATTGAATTCATTAAAGGAGCGATCCGTTGCCAGGTTATGTTCTGCAAAAATCATGTTCTTCTTCAGGAAAGGTTGAAAAATAACCGAATTGTATTTCGCTGTATAGTATTCGGAGAACGAACGGGTACCGCCCGCCTCCATATAATTCTTCGTATACTGCTTCATCCGTCTAATGTCGAACACGCCTTCTTTGGCCTGCTGAAGGGAACGGGAATTCATGTCCGTCGCATAGATCCGGGACTTCTCGAACAGCCCTTCTTCGTGAAGAAGAATCGCCATCGAATAAACTTCCTCGCCCGTCGAGCAGCCCGCATGCCATATCCGAATGTACGGATACGTGCGAAGCAGCGGGACGACCTTTTGCCTGAACGTCAGGAACAAATTCGGGTCCCGGAACATCTCCGTTACCGGGATCGACAGATTATATACCAACCGCTGGAAGCATTCGCGGTCATGAAGCACTTTATTCTGGAGCGCCGATATGGTCTGTACGCCCTCCGCATGGACATGATGCCAAATTCTCCGGCGGAGGGAGGGGATGGCATAGTTGCGGAAGTCATAGCCGTAAAAGCGATGGATGCCTTCCAGCAGCAGCTCGATCTCGATCTGCTCCAGCTCCTTGCCGTTATCTTCTCTCCATATTTCTGATTCAGTATGGTCCTTAGATGACATTACCCTCTGCACCGCTTTCCAAATGTTTATAGAGGTTGTTCAAAGTGCTGAAAAAACCGGCTCTTTGAACGCAGACTTCTATGCTATTTGTTCATTACCCATAAAAGCCGTTTACGAATACAGCCAAACCCGCATCAACGACAGAAGCTGCTCGGTTTGAATCGGCTTCTTCATATAATCGGACGCTCCCGCCTCAATGCATTTCGCCCGATCCTCCTTCATCGCCTTAGCTGTCAGGGCAATAATCGGGAGCTTCTCGAACACAGGCATTTCCCGCAGACGGCGCATCGCTTCGTAGCCATCCATCTCCGGCATCATCATATCCATCAAGACCAGATCGTAATCCGGATTCTCCTGAAGCAGCTCGATCGCTTCGCGGCCGTTCTCGGCAAACGTCACATCCATGTTGTATCCTTCAAGCACGCTGGAGAGGGCAAAAACATTCCGGATATCATCATCTACGAGCAAAATCTTCTTGCCTTCAAACAGCTCTTCCTTATTATGAAGCTTCTGCAATATTTTCCGTTTGTCCTCCGGCAGATCAGCCTCTACCCGGTGCAGGAACAGCGTTGTTTCGTCCAGAAGCCGTTCAGGCGACTTCACATCCTTGATAATAATCGATTCTGCGTATTTCCGGAGCTGCAATTCTTCCTTCGAATCCAGATCCTTACCGGTGTATATAATGATCGGGAGATCCGTCAGATCCTCGTCGTCACGAATTTGATCCAGCAGTTCAAAGCCCGTCATATCCGTCAGCATCAAATCCAGCACCATGCAATCATATCGCTTCTTCCGCAGCTCGCTGAGCGCCTCGGCCCCTGTGGATACAGCCGTTATGGACACGTCATCGTGGCCGATCAGCTCGATGATCGAATTGCGCTGAACGTCGTTATCCTCGACGATGAGCAGATGCTTCATCGATTTCTCCGTATACGATTCGATATGCGTAAATGCGTTCTCGAGCGCTTCACGGGACGATGGCTTCTTCAGATAAGCGATGGCGCCCATCATAAGCCCCTGCTTGACTTCATCCACGACCGAAATGACATGCACCGGGATATGGCGGGTCTCAGCCGAGCTCTTCAGTTCGCCAAGGACAGACCACCCGTCGATGACCGGAAGCTGGATATCTAGGATGATGGCATCCGGCTTATACGACTTGGCCATCTGCAGGCCGATGTCGCCCTGTAAGGCAACCAAGCCTTTGAAGCCGCGGCCTCTGGCCATATCCAGCAAAATATTCGCAAACTTGATATCATCCTCAATAATAAGGAGCACCTTGTCGGTCGGTCCTAAATTCGTTCGGTCGTCGTCAACCTGGACTGCTGGCCTAACCTCTTTGGCTACAAGCTTCGCTTTCGGCATTACCAATTCGGTCGTTGGCGCCTCGATCGATGCCGCTGCCTCCCCCTTACTCCGAGAGATTGCTTCAGGCAGGCGGGTCGGCAGGAACAGCGTAAAGCAGCTTCCTTGTCCCTCAGCCGATTCCAACACAATGCCGCCTCCAAGAAGCCGTGAGAGCTCCCGGCTAATCGACAGCCCCAGGCCGGTACCGCCATATTTGCGGCTTGTCGTGCCATCGACCTGCTGGAACGCTTCGAAGATCAAGTCCTGCTTGTCGGCCGGGATGCCGATTCCGGTGTCCTGCACGGAGAAAGCAATATAGTCGGCATCCGCAATCAGATTTGGCGGCAGCTGGTCTTTCTCCGCCAGCTCCACCTTCAACTCCACGGAACCGCTCGTCGTAAACTTAAATGCATTCGACAACAGATTGCGTAGAATCTGCTTCAGCCGGTGTCCGTCGGTTACGATGGATTCCGGGATTCGTTCCCCGAAGCGTACATGAAGGTCGATTTGCTTACGGGCCGCAACCGCTGCAAAGTTCTGCTCCACGAAGGTTTCGATCTCCGGCAGCTGAACCTCCTCGTAATTGATCTCCATCTTGCCGGCGTCGACTTTGGACAGGTCCAAAATTTCATCGATCATCTTAAGCAGATCGGAGCCGGACATATAGATCGTCTGGGCATATTCGATCTGTTTCTCGCTTAAATTTCCTTCCTTATTCTCGGTCAGAAGCTGAGAGAGAATAAGCAAGCTGTTCAGCGGCGTTCGAAGCTCATGGGACATATTCGCCATGAACTCGGATTTGTATTTCGTTGTCGTTGCGAGCTGCTGCGCCTGTTTCTCCAGCTGCTCGCGCGCCTTCTCGATTTCGTAGTTCTTCTCTTCGACCTGCTGCACTTGCTCTTCAAGCGCACGCGTCTTCGCTACAAGCTCGGTATTGTAGTGCTCCAGCTCTTCCTGCTGACGCTGCAGCAAATCCTCCGAGCGCTTAAGGGCCTGCGTCTGCTCCTCCAGATTTTCGTTGGTGCGGCGAAGCTCTTCCTGCTGGGTCTGAAGCTCCTCGGATTGCACCTGCAGCTCCTCCGTCATCGCCTGGGATTCCCGAAGCAGCTGTTCAACCCGCAGACGCCCCATAATATTATTCAGAATGATGCCGAGGGACTCGCTAAGCTGGGACATCAGCTGCTCCTGCAGCACCGTTCTCTCTTCAAAGGATGCCAGCTCCACAACCCCCAGCACCTCACCCTCGAACAGCAGCGGGTAAATCATAATGGAGCTTGGTTTAGCGGCGCCCCAGGCCGATTGAATATTTATATAGCTTTCAGGCGGGCTATTCAGCAAAATCGGCTTCTTATCCAGCGCCGCCTGCCCGACAAGCCCTTCTCCAACCATGAAGGCATCCTTGGGCTCCCCATCTCCTTCGTACGCGTAGGATCCTTTCATTTCCAACCGGTTGGGGTGCTTGTCCTCCTGGCGGATATAAATCGCGCCGTAATGCGCGCCAAGCACCGGCGTAAATTCACTAATGAAACGCTGCCCGACTTCTTCGAGCGAATGGATGCCCTGCAGCAGCTCCGTCATTTTGGCCATGTTCGAGTTAATCCAGGATTGATCCTGCTGGGCCTGCAAATAGGATTGCTCAATTTGCTGTTTCTCCAAAATGTCATCGGACAGTTCCTTGAATACGCGCGCCACATCGCCAAACTCATCCTTCGACGTTACCTTGATGCGGCGGATCGCCTTCAGGCGGCCTTCCCCAAAGCTCTTCAGCATCATGGATACCACATTAATGCCTCGGGTAATGCTTGGGAGGATCCAGGCTATAACCAGAAGCCCGATCAGCAGCCCGCCTGCCATAATATAGATGAAGATTTGGACCGAACGGTTATAGGCAGCCCGGGCGGCGGCAATATCGTCGGAGATTTTCATATTTTGATAGGCACTCAGCTCATTCAGGCTCGACAGAGCCTCCTCCTGGACGGTCTGCCCCGTGGTGTTGCGGAGTGTGTTCGCCTCCGCCGAGCTGCCTTTCGAGAGCAGATCCAGCGTTTTATTCTGATACACGATATAGTCATTGAGCGCCTTATCAATCCGGGTAAGGAGCTGCTGCTCCTCGGCGGTATTGACGGTTCCACTAATTGACTTGAAATATTCGAATGCTTCCTCCGTCATCGTCTCGATCTGCTGCCTTGATACGGAGAAGGTGCCTTGATCATTGCTTATGACCGCATTTGTAAGTAAACGCGCCATGTCATTGACTTCACCTCGAAGAGCGCTTGAAGTCCGAACCTTGTCATAGCGCTCATCATATATCGTATCCATCTGGCTCTTCATATAACTGACCCGGTCATATCCGATCAATGTAAGAACGAGCATAAGGGCAAGCAAGGTCGAAAAACCGATAATTAACTTGCTTCTAAGTTTCATGAATCTGTTCTCTCCCTCTCTCTAAGCGTGATCCAGACCAAACATTTATCATCCTCACGTTCCTGGGACGGATCGTCGACGAAATAGCGCTCCATGACTTCGTTCTCTCTCCAGTGATGAGGGCCGCTCAAATGCTGCTTCAGATCTTCCAGCTTCTCGTCATGCCCCCCCGGAACCTGTTCCAATATCCCGTCCGTGTACAACACCAAATGGCCGTCGCCCTCGTAATGAAGGCTTCTTGGCTCCATCTCGTCAATCCGGTCGAACAGACCGACCGGGCAGCAGCCTTGATCCAGAGTCTGGACGCTTCCATCTTCCCCAAAGAAAAGTGCGGGCGGATGACCGGCGTTTACATAGTCCACCCGCTTCAGGCGGGTATCCACCACCAGATAGATGGCCGTGAAGTAGTACTGGATCAATTGATCCTCGATATGCAGCTGGTTGAACCTGCGGTTTAATTCCTGAATGACCTTCTCCGGCTCAACA
The DNA here is from genome assembly GCF_038002285.1 of Paenibacillus sp. FSL R5-0810. NCBI lineage: Bacteria > Bacillati > Bacillota > Bacilli > Caryophanales > Paenibacillaceae > Paenibacillus > Paenibacillus sp. FSL R5-0810. Next base: position 6,140,295 of record NZ_JBBOCF010000001.1, on the reverse strand, counting down.
TAGGTGGTCACCGTGTCCTTGAGGACCGAAGCGATGAACATGCAAAAGAGGGACGAAGTGATCCCATGCCCCATCATATCCAGCAGGATGACGCCATAGCGTCCATCTCCCAGCGGATACCACGCGTATAAATCACCGGCGAGCTCTGCCGAAGGCTGGTATAGCGCGTGAATTTCAAGCAATTCATCTTCAATCGGAGAGCTTAACACCGCGTTCTGCACCTTTGCCGCCAGCCTCAGTTCCTCCTGGACCCGCTGCTCTCTCTCAATATGCCAATCCTTCTCATGCTTCAGCCGAAGCGCGAGGCGAATACGCGCCATGAGCTCTACCTTATTGATCGGCTTGGTCACGTAATCCACGGCCCCGGCATCCAATGCCTCTGCAAGCTTCTTCGAATCGCCGACGGCGGTGACCATAATAATGGGTATATCTTTCAAATGATCGTATTGCTGGACAATACGGCAAGCTTCGATTCCGTCCATCTCCGGCATCATCATGTCTAACAGAATCAGGTCAATCCCGGCTCTTCGGGGACACTTCGCCCTTCCGTGATCTTCCAGGCCAAGATGCTCGAACATTTCAAGCGCTGAAGATGCAGATAGCGTGTCCCGATACTTCTCTTTCTTCAAGATCTCTCGAATAATAATGACGTTAGTCGGATTGTCGTCCACGATTAATATTCTCATTGTCCTCTCCTTCAACGCTCTCTGATACGAAAGAAATCTATTTTTCCTACTAGTATACTATACGAATAATCCTAATCTCTCATCTAAGAAAAAGGCTCTTCTCCATGATATTTCCATCGTCTAGCGGATGGCCATAACGTATTCTTGCAAAACACAGATAAGGAATGAGACCTCTCAAAGTCCCATTCCTTATCTATGCTTTGACCCGCTATACTTGTGCCTTCCCTCAATATCAACACAGACACCGCTTCTGCTTAGGTCAATCGTCTCTTTTGGCAACAACAAGCACTTTGCCAAGATCCAGTTGCTTCTCATAGAAAGCCGCCTCCGCCTCCGTAAATCCTAGGGATACGATTTTGGCACGCAGTTCATCGCCGCGCGAGCGGAAGAAATTCGCCACCGCATCGATTACCCCTTCCTCCTTCAAACCTACCGTGCTGGCATCCGATACGTCAGCAATCCGGTCCGTATGATTCGCATCATGAGCCAGTACATATATGCGGTCGTTATCATAACCGGACTGCCTCAGATTTTGAACCTCCTGAACGGCCAGCGTCCCGTTCTCCACCACTTTCGCATAAGACTTCGTATTTGTTGATGCCATAACGAAAACCTCCCCTATTTGATGATTTACTCGATATAATAGGTTATAGTCCAATGGTTATTAACCATAACGCTCTGCTTTGAAACACCTTTTACTCCAGATAATCGAAAAATAAATCAACGCCGGTTATTTGTCCGGTTTCACGATTCTTAAATACCTTCAGCGCACGGCCGTTGTTCAAATATACATCGCCGTCCTCCGCTTTAAAGTACGGCTTGCCCAGCGCCGTCCGGATCTGTGCCGAAGTCATTCCAACCGACCGGTCCTCAACCCGGAAGCTTTTGGCCGATGGCTTCACATGAACATACTCGGTCAAGCCACGTCGAATCCCGACTTCCATATCTTTATAATGAAACTCTGTCACTCCGCTTATAGCATCACGCTTGACCTGGTCTGGCATTCCCAGCTTGCGTATAACGTCCTGCTTGCGATCCGTCAAGGTTATGCCGTTTAACGATCCGTAGCTCTGCGGAGAGTTGTCGCTGCTGTGTGCTTGCCCGGCTTCTGCGGCATGAACGATCCCCGGGGACATGCCTGCCGTGTTCGCAGGATTCCCCGCTTCACCCCCCAAGTACATCAAAAGTCCCGCTGCTAAGACGATGACCTTCCACATGCGACCTCCTCCTTTCTTCCGCTTAACTGCTTACGTAAAAATGGCATCCTGACATCAGCGTCAGCTTATCTTGCTTTTTGGCGGCGGAAGCTGTTCCACAGCCCGATCGCAGTATCTACGTAAGCGAGCCAATTCCGGCTCTTTGACGGCTTGCTTTGCTCCTGCTGATGGTATACCGCGTCATAGGATTGCAACGTACGTTCTTCGGCCGTCAGAGGCAGATGTTTCGGCTGCTCGGCTTCCACCGGCTGCTTCTTCTCAAGCCGGGCCTGCTTGAAACGGCTGACCATGCCGGCGGATATCTGTTTAACCGCATAGGTTACCTCGCTCAGCGCTTCTCCCAGATTACGAACGGTGTCCATGACCGGGTCGATCTGCTTCATTTTGTGCTGAACATCGACCGTTATATCATTGGTGTTGCGGATCGTCTGTTTAACTTCATAGCTCAATTCGTCAATCGTGGTTCGAACCTCCTGAAGGGTTTGGGTTACTTTTTCGAGCGATTGGGTCGCTGCCTTCAACGTCTTGATCAGATAAACGACCAGGACCGCGAAAGCAACAGCAATGATCGCAACACTGATTTGGGTTAGCATGATGTACGACCTCTCCTTCCCGTATGTTGGTTTTGGTTACGCAATAGTTACCCTATCCCTCAGCCCGCGAAACAAGCTCCGGCCAGCTGCACCTTTATTCACGGGATACGGCCAAGCAGCCTTGTTTCAGCTCGGATCGCCGCGGTTAAAGAACACTACGAAGGCGGGGTGCCGCATAGAGACGATCCACGTCAGATTCCAGCCGGTCCGGATATTCGGCTTGCCGGCACCCTAAAGGAACCATATCCGACTGCTTCAAACTGTTCCAAAAATCAATTCAGAAAGCAGGGTGAATCCTTATGTTGAAATGGTCCGTAATCTTTCTGATTATTGCGCTGATCGCAGGAATCTTCGGCTTCTTCGGCATCGTAGAAGCTGCCGCCAGCATCGCGAAGGTGCTGTTCTTCATCTTCGTCGTCCTGTTTATCATTACTCTATTTACCGGACGCAGACGAAGCATGTAGTGATATCAGAAGCTCTTTGCTTACAGCTTAGACATAAAGAGGAACGGCAACCTCCTCCTCTGCACAAAAAGAAACGGGTGTCCCCCCTGCGGCCATGCTGCAGGGGGGACACCCGTTTTTAGTTCGTTATCTGGTAATGTTCCATTACACCGTCGTTGCCGCTTCCTTGGTTCCCGAAGGGGCAGGCTCTTTCGCCGGCTTCGTCTTCTTAATGAAGAAGGCCAGAATAAGCGAGGCGACAGCGATCCAAGTCGCAATGACGAAGGCGTAGTTAATGCCATATATCGTAGACTCATGGCTCAGGCGAAGAAGATCCGCCTGGTTATTCGGATCGAACGTACCGGTCTTCATCAAAGCCTCGCCATGGCTTTGAGCTTGCGTAGACATGACCGTTACGAGAATGGCTGTACCGATCGAGCCGGAAATCATACGGAGCGTGTTGGACATGGCCGTTCCGTGCGCGTTCAGGCTGCGTGGCAGCTGGTTCAGTCCGGCGGTCTGGATTGGCATCATCAGCATCGACATGCCGAACATACGGGCCGTATAGATGATCATGATCATACCGTAGGACATCGTTTCGCTTAGATTGCTGAACTCCCAAGTCGTTATGACCGTGATGGCAAGGCCGATTACGGCAAGCCACTTCGCTCCGACCCGGTCGAAGATCGCGCCGGTAATCGGGGACATAATGCCCATCAGGATCGCTCCCGGAAGCATGAGCAATCCGGATTCAACCGGAGTGAAGCCGCGGATTTGCTGCAAATAAATCGGCAGCAGAATCATACCGGCGTACATGGCCATCGTAACAATGACGTTAATGAGAGTGGTCAGCGTGAACATATTGTATCTGAAGATTCGGAACTCGAGCATCGGATCCTTGACCTTAAGCTCGCGCCACACGAACAGGATTAGCGCAACCGTACCGACGGCAAGCGTCGAAATGACCGGCGTGCTTGACCATCCGTCATTGCCAGCATCACTGAAGCCGTACAACAGGCCGCCGAACGCGAGCGTCGACAGAATGACGGCAAGCATATCCAGCTTTGGCCGGCTGACTTCCGTGACATTTTTCAGGAAGAAAATACCGATCAGCGTAGCGATCACCGAGAACGGAAGGATCATATAGAACAGAACGCGCCAATCGTAATGCTCCACGATGTAGCCGGAGAGCGTCGGACCGATTGCAGGCGCAAAGATCATCGCGATACCCATCATGCCCATCGCTTTGCCCCGGTTCTCCACCGGGAAGATGTTCAGGAACACAACTGTCATCAGCGGCATAAGAATGCCTGCACCTGCAGCCTGGACAAGACGTCCGGTCAACAGGGATGCGAAATTCGGACTGATAGCACAGACCAATGTCCCAATCGTAAACAGAAGCATCGCGCTTATAAATAATTGCCTCGTCGAAAAACGCGCGATCAAATAAGCCGTTACAGGAATAAGAACGCCGTTTACGAGCATAAAGCCGGTTGTCAGCCACTGGGCAACCGTCGGCTTAATGGCCAGATTCTCCATGATGCTGGGCAGAGCAACGTTCATTAGGGTCTGATTCAGGATGGCGACGAAAGCGCCGATCATCAGGGCTGCTATAATTGGCCCTTTCTTAACAGGTTCGCCGGGGCGAACCGCAGTATGGGTACTCATCATCGCTTCACTCTCTTTCTTAAGTAAGTTTGCACAACTACGGATTTTTCTATGTGGACAGCTTACCTTGGATATGCTCAATGTTCGCTGTTATCTTTCGGTACAAGCAGCCGAGCTGCTTAATTTCTTCATCCGTCAAAAAACCGTACAACATCTCGCTCAATTCATTCCGCTTCTTGGATAGCTGGGTAATCAGCTCACTGCCCTGCTCGGTAATTTCAAGATGCACGACTCTGCGATCCACCTGATCCCGAACACGGCGGGCAAATCCGCCATCAATCAATTTGTCCGAGATACCGGTCACGGCCCCGCAAGTAACATGAATCGAATCGGCCAAATCCGACAACCGAAGGGGGCCCTGCTCATGAAGTTTTTCCAAAGCCGTATATTGCGTCCTGCCTAGTTTAGGGAAGCCTTCCTTCTGCCATTCATTCTGAATCGTCCGAAGCATCTTCTTGAATAACATCTCCAACTCCAGGATTTCATTCCGAATCGGCATCGTCCCGCCCGCTCCTTTACCATCCAGCACCGATTGATTTAGAGCCCGGGGTCTCTCGAAACACGGCTCTCTAAATACTTTAGTACTAAAAGATTTTTTGTTAAACAATTAATGATTATAGTAGGCGAAAATACTCGTGTCAATCTTTACATATTAAATTTTCTTGGTTTTTCTGAAAAATTCCTGACATCAAAAAAGACCCAGAAGAATCGAATATGGATTCGATTTCTGGGTCTTTCGCCTATCCGCTTACTTAAACAGCGACGGTATGGACATCCAATCGAGCGAAAAATTCAGCTCCAGTCCGTCAGATAAAAACTTAACATCCTTAACGGTTACCAAATCCGGCAGATAATCCTTGATCGAGATTTCAATCGGTTCCAGCATGAACACCTTTTGAGGCACCTCGACGCCCCGGATTGTCGTGGATTGGTGATTCAGGATGAGATGGCTTCCTCTTGCCGACATTTGAAATTTCAAAACAGCACCAAAGGGCAGCACGCCATACCGGCCGTTCATTTGTGCTGTCATCACGGTGCCGTTCATTTGAAAATCGGCCCCTGTAATTTCAACGCCCAAGTCATGGGTATTCATATATTTGACCAAATTCTTTTTGCTAAGCTGCGATACTTCCTCAATACTCAGCTTCATGCGGGTGTCCCGGTCCGAAACCATCGTCATCAGCTTTTCCTTGAAATCTACGGTGCGGTACTTTAAATCAAGAGTCTGGGTAGGATATACAAACCAGACGGCAGCACCGGCTACGACAAGCAAAAGGATCAGGATGACCAGGAAAAATCGACCGGCTCTTTTTTTTCGGCGCGCCATCGCAGTCCCCCCTTTACGAAGTAAAAATATCGCTGTATAATAGGCTTCTTTCGTCTCAAAGTATATATGAAGAAGACAGGCTTGTCACTTTTTGAGCGAAAAGATCCACAATTTAGTGATTCAAGTTATCCAGATTGTGGTATTACGTTTTTGTCAAATCATTCTACGGTCCCAAGGAGGAAGTTTATTGATGAAAAAAACTTTAGGCATTACCGCAGCACTTGCTCTGGCCCTGTCCCTTACAGCCGTTGCCAGCGCAGATCCGATCACCGGAACGGTTACAAACGCAACGTACAACAATACGGAAGAGCCGATCATTAAGCCTGACGAAGTGGTCCTGAACCCAACGCCAATGCATGAGCTGACCAAGGTTACCTACTTCTATAACGCGCCTAACGGCAAAAAAGTCGGCGCTTTGGCACCGCAAAAAGTCGATACAACCGGCAATCGCTTTGAAGACGCTCGCGGTGGAGAATGGGTTGAAATTTATACCTGGCTCGGTACCGCTTGGATTTACGTCGATTAATCTAAAGCCGCTGAGCTGCTCTATTAAACACATAATTTTTAGTAAGTCTGTTTTTGCTTGCTAAGCAATAAAGTATTAAGCGCATAAAAGAAACCGTTCATTCGTCAATGGCTGGGTCCTTTACCCGCATTACATAACAGAACGGTTTCTTTGCGTTTTATGCTTATGATTCGCTTCAGGACACGGTCATCCAGTTCCCTTGGGCTCCACATGGATGTGCACGCTCATGATGTCATGGACTTTCTCCATTCTTTCCTCGATCCGGTCGCTGATCCGATGCCCCTCGAGAACGCTGATATGAGGATCTACCTCAATAACGATATCCACCAGGACCCGGTTGCCATGGATTCTCGCCTTCATATCCTTGATCCCTTCCACGCCGGGGGTGCTAGCAATCGTAGCCCGCAGATCGGACAGGCGGCTTTCGTCGAAGCCATCGGTCAAATTGTGGGTCGACTCTTTAAATATCCCCCAGGCTGTCCGGCATATGAGCAAACCTACCGCAATTGCAGCGGCCGTGTCAAGCCAAGGGAGACCGAACTGTGAGCCGATGATGCCTACCGCCGCCCCCACGCTGACCAATGCATCCGATAAATTATCCTTGGCCGCAGCCATTAAGGCCTGATTGTTTATGCGCCGGGCGAGATTCCGGTTATACCGGTACACACCCAGCATCACGATCGCGGAAATGCAAGCCACGCCCGCAGACCATACATTCGGGATTTGCTTGACCCCTTCAAAAAAAGACCGCCCCGCCTCAACCAGCACCTGAATTCCGACAAACGCCATGATAAATGATGCGATCAGTGCAGCGACCGTTTCGGCTCTTAAATGCCCGTAAGCATGGTCGGAATCGGGCGGCTTTCGGGAGATGCGCAGGCCGATTAATACGGCTGCCGAAGCTACAATGTCCGTCATATTGTTAAAGCCGTCGGCAAGCAAAGCGCTGGAGGCAAATACGCTGCCGCCTACAACTTTAAATGCCGAGAGCGCCAGGTATGCCCCGATGCTGACCCATGCCCCGCGCTCCCCCTTTTTTATATTCTCATAGACATCCACGATGCGCGTCTCTCCTTTAACTCAGCTTAACAAGGCAGCATGAAGCGAACCTCTTGATCCTATCCATATTCACACCGGCTATGGCTATTCTTGTCGCGTCGATGTTAATAAGCGCCTTCACCGGATGTACCGCATCGAGCCCGGGTCATTCGTAAAAAACAGTATTAATTATTGTTACCCTTGCGGGGGGTTTTAAAAACGAATAAAATGAGAACAGCTAAACCACGAAGGAGAGGGTGATCCCATGCCCGAGAATCAGGAATCGCGAAAAATCAATTTGGCGGATGCCATCCGTCAAAAGCTGGAGCAGAAGAAGCAGCAGAACTCGGCTGCCGGCAAACCGGGGCAGTTCCAGCCTGGCCAAACCCCTAAACTGAAAAGCCAAAATAACAAAAAACCAAACAATCAGCGTCGCCGCACCGGCGGCTCCTAAAAGAGCCTGCCATCGCTGCTATCCGAAAACGCGAAAAAAAATGCTGCGTCTCTTTCATGAAGAGATGCAGCATTTTTTAATCGTACCTCACGTTCCCTTGCCGGGAGGACCCGGCGCGGCGTTATTACGAGGTAGCTTCTACAGCATACATGCGTTCACGAAGAGCTTTGATCTCTTCGCTCTCCAGATACTCGTCATAGCTCATGACGCGGTCGATGATGCCGCTTGGCGTAATCTCGATAATCCGGTTCGCAATCGTCTGAATGAACTGATGGTCATGCGAAGTGAACAGAATCGTTCCGTCGAAATCAATCAGCCCGTTGTTGAGGGCCGTGATCGATTCCAAATCCAAGTGGTTCGTCGGCTCATCGAACACAAGCACGTTCGCGCCGTTCAGCATCATCTTGGCAAGCATGCAGCGGACCTTCTCGCCCCCGGACAATACGCTGGCCTTCTTCAAAGCCTCTTCGCCGGAGAAGAGCATGCGTCCGAGGAATCCGCGCAGGAATGTCTCGTCCTGGTCTTTGGAATACTGGCGCAGCCACTCGACCAAGTTCAGATCCACGCCGTCGAAATACGCCGAGTTGTCCTTCGGGAAATAGGCTTGGGTTGTCGTAACCCCCCAGCTGTATTCGCCGGATTCGGCTTCAGTCTCGCCCATGATGACCTGGAACAGCGTCGTCTTAGGCAAGCTGTTCGGCCCGACAAATGCGATTTTATCCCCTTTGTTCACCACGAAGCTGACATTATCCAGCACCTTCTCGCCTTCGACGCTCTTGGTGATTCCGTCAACGGTCAGCAGCTGCTTGCCTGCTTCGCGCTCCGGCTTGAAGTTAAGGAACGGATATTTCCGGTTGGAAGGACGGATATCCTCCAGCGTGATTTTTTCCAGCTGCTTCTTCCGCGACGTCGCCTGCTTCGATTTCGAAGCGTTGGCGGAGAACCGCTGGATAAAGGCTTGAAGCTCCTTGATCTTCTCTTCCTTCTTCTTGTTGGATTCACGCTGCAGCTGGAGCGCCAGCTGGCTGGACTCGTACCAGAAGTCGTAGTTGCCGACATAGAGCTGGATTTTGCCGAAATCGATATCCGCAATATGCGTACATACCTTATTCAGGAAGTGACGGTCATGGGATACGACGATAACGGTGCCTTCGTAATCCATCAGGAAGTTCTCCAGCCATTGAATCGACTCGAGGTCCAAGTGGTTGGTAGGCTCGTCAAGCAGCAGGTTGTGCGGACGTCCGAACAACGCCTGGGCGAGGAGAACCCGCACCTTCTCGTTACCGGAAAGCTCTGCCATCTTCTTGTCATGCAGCTCGCGCGGAATGCCGAGACCGATCAGGAGTGCAGCCGCATCCGGCTCGGCGTCCCAGCCGTTCAATTCGGCGAATTCGCCTTCCAGCTCACCTGCGCGCATACCGTCTTCTTCCGAAAAATCGGCCTTCGCATACAGCGCATCCTTCTCCTTCATGATCTGGTACAGACGCGCATGTCCCATAATGACGGTCTCCAGAACCGGATATTGGTCATATTCATAATGGTTCTGCTTCAGAACGGCCAAGCGTTCGTTCGGGGTCATATGAACCTCGCCTTGGTTCGGTTCGATCTCGCCGGACAAAATTTTCAGAAATGTCGATTTGCCCGCCCCGTTGGCGCCGATCAGGCCATAACAGTTGCCTGCCGTGAATTTTATATTTACATCTTCAAATAGTGCTCGTTTGCCATAGCGGAGCGTTACGCCGCTTGTACTGATCATTATCGCATTACCATCCTTTTTCACTGTGGTTACAGCACATTATAGCATAAGTCCGGCAGTTATCGAAGCGTATCGGCGGATTAAAAACAGTTTAAACAAAAAACTCCCACCACCCGCTCTGACAATCAGCGAATAGTGAGAGGTCCAATTCAATTCACGCGTCCCCCCGCATCATCGACAGGGAACTATGACTCTGCATTCCGGCATTCCGGCTGGATCTTGAACGTCTCTCCGTATTTCAATACCCGGATGCGTTCCTTTGCGATCCCAAGGCGCTGGCGTTCCGCCTCCATGCGGTCGAGCGCCTCCTTGGCCGTATCATCGGCCAGCTTGAAGGTTCCGTAGTGCATCGGGATCATCGTCTCGGCCTTTACGTCCTGGAACGCCTGCAGCGCTTCCTCCGGATTGACATGCTGGGAGGTCATGAACCATTCCGGCTCATACGCTCCGATCGGCATTAAGGCGATATGGATGTTGAACCGTTCGCCAATGAGTTTAAAGCCCTGAAAATAGCCGCTGTCCCCGGCAAAATACAGATTCGGCGGGAGCAGGCGTGCTCCTTCCCCGCCCTGTGCCACGTCGCAGCTGTCCTGGTCCGCGCCGTCGTCTTGCGTCCGCCCTTCCTGCTGCGCCGGCTCCAGCACATAGCCTCCCCAATGCGACGTATTGGTGTCGAACGGCGTGCGCCGCGTCCAGTGCTGGGTCGGGACAAACGATATTTTCACGCTGCCGATCGTGGCCGATTCCCACCATTGCAGCTCGATCACGCGGCGAAAGCCCTTTCTGACCATCTTGCGCCGCAGTCCGACCGGGACGATAATCGTTGTCTCGGACCGGTACAATTTCCGAATGGACGCAAAATGCATATGATCGTAATGCGAATGCGAGATCAGAATGACGTCGACCGGCGGAATGTCTTGAATCGGAATTCCGGGCTCACCGAGCCTTTTTGTAAATCCCATTCTCCGCGCCCATACCGGATCGGTAACGATATTCATACCTTCATATTGAATGAAAAAGGTCGCATGCCCGACCCATGTAACGGAGGTTTCGTGCCGGTTGCTGTGCAAATACGGCAAATCCGGCGTCAGGTTCGGAATGACATACGAATAGTCCTTCTTCTTCTGACGGCGCTCGTCACGCCACTGCTTAAACTGCTTTAACGTTTTGTCCGTGCTGACATTATCGATATTGTTATAGCGGACTTTTGGCATGCAGCCTCCTCCTTCCATATCCAGTATTGTACCCTGTACCGGCCTATCCGCTCAACTTTTGCGCTTTGTTGTTTCTTATAACGCAAATGAAATGCAGCGAATCAGCAAATCGACGGCACGAATAATACTCCCCCTGATTAATCTGAAGGGTCCTTATATTTGACGACATAGACGGCCAGGAACACCACGGCTGCCGCTACGGTCAGAAACGGGGCGACAAAGATACCGAAATCCTCCATCGTCTCACCCTCTCTTCGCGGATTTGCCGCGAATGTAATTCGCATCGAACAGGAACAGGCGCATCAGCAGGATCAGCGATGGGATCAGCACGCACAGCCCCAGCACAAATGCGGTGATGAGCGCGACTGCCATCGTATCGTTGGTGATGCTCTCATGGACGTGAATATAATCGTATAGAATGTACGGCAAATGCGACCTGCCGTATCCATACCAGGCAAACGCAAATTGAAGCATCACCATGACAAAGGCCAGGCCCAGCTTGATTTTTTTCCAAACGAGATAAACGGCGATGCAGAAGCATAAGAAGGAAGCAATAAACATCCAGGCCATATGCAGCATGTTCTGAAAATGCACCGGATTCTGATGGTTGATCTGGAAGAAGGCGAATAAGGATGCGAGAATCGTCGGCCCGCTCCATGCCAGCGCATACCCCCGAACGATCCCGAAGGCAACCTCATCCCCTGCCCGCTGGGCATAGTAGGTCAGAAACATCGCCGAGATATACAGCACGCTCACCAGCGCCAAAATAATGACGGACCAGGTGTACGGATTCGTAAAGAAGCTGTACCAATGAAGCACAACCTTCCCGTTATCCTTATCAATGATTCCCCCCTCGGAGATCGCGAGGATCGTGGACAGCGCAGCCGGAATGAGGAGTCCTGTCGCCCCGTACAGGGCCATATAGACTTTATTGGTCCGGGTCTCGGTCTGGCTCCCGTACGTATGGTACGCGTAATACGCTCCGCGGATGGCAAGCAGGACAAGCGCCAAACTGCCGGGCACGAGCAGCGCCGTTCCGTAATAGAAGGCCGCGTCCGGGAAGAAGCCGACCAGCCCGACGACGAAGAAGATCAGAAAGACGTTGGTCACTTCCCATACGGGGGACAAATACCGCTGAATAATGTTGTGGATCTTGTTCCGATGTCCGGTGAGCACGCTGTAAAAGCTGAAGAAGCCCGCGCCGAAATCAATCGAAGCAACGACCAAATAACCGAACAGAAATGTCCATAATATCGTAATGGCTACCATTGCATAGCTCATGCGCGGTCCTCTCCTTCGATTTCAAGTCCCAGCGCCCGGATTTCCTCTTCGGCGCTCTTGTTCCGGAACAGCTGGCTGAGCACGCGAATCGCAGACACCGACAGCACAAGATACAATACGATAAACAGGAGCAGCATCCAGCCGACGCTGGTGGAGGTTGTCGCCGCGTCCGCCACCTTCATGTAGCCGCGCACGATCCACGGCTGCCTTCCGATCTCCGCCAAAAACCACCCCAGCCAAATCGCCGACATCGCTAAAGGCCCTAATGCCACTATACTGAGCAGCAGCCATTTTGGATAAGGCTTTTTGCCCGGAAGCTTGCGGCGAAACAAATATAACAGCGGAATCAGCACGAGAAGCGCCCCGATCGTCACCTTGAGATCAAAGTAATAATGGACCGAGAGCGGCGGCCGTTCATCCTCGGGGAACTCGTTCAGCCCGATGACCTTCGTTGCGGGGTTGTTGCCTGCCAAAATGCTGAGCGCGTACGGTATTTTCAAAGCGTATTTGACCTCATGATTCTCATCGAGGATGCCGCCGTAAATGAGCGGCGCCCTCGTCATCGTCTCGAAATGCCACTCCGCCGCCGCCAGCTTCTCCGGCTGGTATTTGGCCAAAAATTTGCCCGAGAAGTCCCCGATGGCCACCGTGGCAACTGCAAATACGAAGGCGGAGACGACGGTCAGCTTCAGCGCCTTTTTAAAATATACATGCGTGCTTCCCTTAAGAAGGCTAAAAGCCGCAATGCTTGCCAGCACGCCTGCGCTCGTCGTAAACGCGGAGGCCAGCACATGGCTCACCTTCGTCGGCGTTGCCGGATTGAACATCGCGACAAACGGATTCACGTTCGTGAACACGCCGTCAACCAGCTCAAACCCTTGCGGCTGATTCATGAAGGCGTTCATGCTGGTAATGAAGAAAGCCGAAGCGGATGAGCCGATGGCTACGGGAATGAGCAGCAGCAAATGCGTCGATTTATTTTTGAACCGGTCCCAGGTGTACAAATAAATGCCCAGAAAGATCGCCTCCACGAAAAAAGCGAAGGTCTCCATAAACAACGGCAGTGCAATCGCCTTGCCGGCTACGCGCATAAAGGTCGGCCACAGCAGGCTCAGCTGCAGTCCGATCGCCGTCCCTGTCACGACCCCTACCGCAACCGTGATGACATATCCCCGCGCCCACCGCCTCGCCAGCAGCGTATAATGGTCATCTCCCGTCTGGATCCCCCTCCATTCGGCCAGTGCCAGCATAATCGGGATGCCCACCCCGATCGTCGCCAACACGATATGAACAAACAGGGTCAAACCGGTCAATATCCGGCTCATTAATACCGGATCCAGTGAAGACATTAAGGCTCACTCCTTCATATTAATAGCTGCTCGGGTTGCTCAGGCGTCTCGGAGTTATCCGGGATCGCTCCGGTTTAGCAACCGCCTAACACGCATCCTCTCCTTCGCATCAGCCGAAAAAATGGATGAAACGCAGATACCCTTTCACGGCACCGTACAGCATAATCGCGGCAACGATCCAGCACACCAGGGCCAGCGTTCTCTCCTGCTTACGGTACATGCCCGGTCTTCTCCCTCCACTTTGGAATCGCTCTTCTAAATCTTCTATATAAGCTTCTATGTAAGTCCTCCGTAAGAAGCACAGAATTAGGTATCCTGTCAGGCTAGTCGCCTTCAGGTCAATCAGTCCTGCTCAAGGATAGTTTGACAAACCTTTCCTCTTTTTATCCAAAAATTCGCTCTTGCCGGTGGCCAGGCCGGGATGCGATGTTTTTTCCCGCGGGGAACTGAGGTACAATAGGAGCATAAGGAGGCGATACTTGAACTATGAAGATTACATTCATCGAACCGACCCCAAGCCCGAACTCCATGAAGCTTCACTTGGACGAAACGCTGGAGCCGGGCATACGCAAAACATATACGGTTGAAAACGAAAGATCTGCTCCATCCTGGATCCGCCAGCTGCTGCACATTCCTGGTGTGAAAAGCGTGTTCCATACAGCGGACTTCATCGCGCTCGATCGCAAAGGCAATGCGGACTGGCCTTCCATCCTGGGCGCCGTTCAGGAGATATTCGGCCAGGAGGGTCTGGCAGCAGGACTGAATGAAGGCGAACAAGAGGCCGCCTTCGGCGAAGCCCAGGTGTTCGTGCAGTATTTCCGCGGCATTCCGATGCAGATCCGCGTAAAGAGCGGCGCCAAGGAGGAGAGAATCGCCTTGTCCGACCGGTTCACCAAAGCGGTGACCGAGGTTGCGACCGCTACCCTCATTAAAGAGCGCAAGCTGAAGGAATACGGCGTCCGCTACGGCGAGCTTGCCGATATCGCGCGCGAGGTCGAGCAGGAGCTGGAAGCGGCGTTTCCGCAGGAGCGTCTGGATCGCGTCGTGGCGCAGGCGATTGCCCACGGCGCCAACGACGAGGAATTCGTGGAGCAGCGGCGCAAGCTGAGCGATGAAGAAATCGAGACCGCCCTTTCGGATGATGACTGGCGCGTCCGCTATGCCGCACTCGAGGTGCTGGAGCCGAGCGAGAAGCATATCCCTCTGCTCCGCAAAGCGCTGCAGGATCCGAAGATGCAAATCCGGCGGCTTGTCGTCGTTTATCTCGGCGACATTCGCACGCCTGATGCGATGGAGCTGCTGTACGAGGCGATGCGTGACGACGCACCGGCCGTACGCCGGACAGCCGGCGATACGCTGTCCGATATCGGCGATGCTGCCGCTACGCCGGTTATGATCGAATCGCTGAAGGATACCAGCAAGATCGTACGCTGGCGCGCCGCCCGCTTCCTCTATGAGGTCGGAACCGAAGAAGCGCGCTCGGCGCTCGAAGAGGCGGCGAACGACCCTGAATTCGAGGTCAGCCTGCAGGCTCGCATGGCTCTGGAGCGGATCGAATCCGGCGAGGAAGCGGCCGGCACGGTGTGGCAGCAAATGGCCAAGCGTACCCGCTCGTAAGCGGGCGTCATGCCGTCCATGCCCCCTAAAGCGGATGGCCGGGACGAAATCGGGTCAACACTCCAGG
This sequence comes from Paenibacillus sp. FSL R5-0810, assembly GCF_038002285.1. Lineage (NCBI taxonomy): Bacteria > Bacillati > Bacillota > Bacilli > Caryophanales > Paenibacillaceae > Paenibacillus > Paenibacillus sp. FSL R5-0810. The sequence goes on along the minus strand of NZ_JBBOCF010000001.1, from coordinate 6,125,059 downwards.
CGACAAAATTAACCATTGATTCTCACACGCGATGTGATTTATACTAGGAATCTCTTGTTAGAACTGAATAGAAGGATAGCCTCATCAATCCAAGATGAGGTAGAGGTTGCAGACATGATCAGTAATCGCGTCGAGGCGAAGAGGAGCCGGGGAAGCGCAGATGAAAGGCATGGCTGCCGAAGTGCAGGATATACTCTTGTATTCTGTGCTGGGGTCGTTGCCGAAAGGGACGGAACTGTCACGGGAATTGCATGACGCAATCGCCCGTGTTGCGCTATCTTCATGGAGGGTTTGATGCGGATTACACATAGACCGCAGGTACAGGACCTGGGGTCTATTCTTTTTATTCGGGGTAAAATGACTTGTAGTCGTATCTCTTACTATATAGAAGGAGTGTTTGATCTTGAGTTCTAGAAAAGCACCAGCAGCCTCCCTGAAGCCAAGCTTCAAGGCCCGTCATATGACGATGATCGCCTTGGGCGGATCCATCGGCACCGGCCTGTTTCTGGCAAGCGGAACGGCTATATCCTCCGCCGGCCCTGGCGGGGCACTCATTGCTTATGCCGCCGTCGGCCTGATGGTATACTTCCTGATGACCAGCTTGGGCGAGCTGGCCACGTATTTGCCGGATGCCGGCTCGTTTAGCACGTACGCCTCCCGGTTCGTCAGTCCCGCCTTCGGCTTTGCCGTCGGCTGGAACTTCTGGTACAACTGGGCGGTTACCATTGCCGCTGAACTTGCGGCGGCTACCGTGATTATCAAATTCTGGTTCCCGGACAGCCCGTCCTTCCTGTGGAGCCTTCTGTTTCTGGCCATCATGTTCGGCCTGAACTATCTGTCGAGCAAAGGGTACGGCGAATCGGAATATTGGTTTGCCATCATTAAGGTTGCGACCGTCATCATCTTCCTGATTATCGGCATCCTGATGATCGCCGGCATCCTTGGCGGAAAAGCCGTCGGCTTCTCGAATTTTACGATGGACGGCGGTCCTGTGCACGGCGGCTTCTTCGCCTTGGTAGGCGTATTTATGGCAGCCGGCTTCTCCTTCCAGGGAACCGAGCTGATCGGGGTTGCCGCCGGCGAAAGCGAAAATCCGAGAAAGCATGTGCCGAAGGCCATCCGCCAAGTGTTTTGGCGCATTCTGATCTTCTACATTTTCGCGATTTTCGTTATCGGCATGCTGATTCCGTATACGCATCCGAGTCTGCTTCAATCCGGCGTCGATAACATCGGGGTCAGTCCATTCACGCTCGTGTTCGAACGCGCCGGACTTGCCTTCTCCGCTTCCGTCATGAATGCCGTCATTCTCAGCTCCGTCCTGTCGGCCGGCAACTCGGGCATGTACGCCTCCACCCGAGTTCTCTATTCCATGGCGAAGCAGGGCATGGCACCGAAGTGGCTCAGCCGGCTGAACAGCCGCGGCGTTCCCGTGGCGGCCCTGATCGTGACGACCGCAGTCGGAATGCTCGCTTTCCTGGCCTCCTTCTTCGGGGATGGCGTTGTGTATGTGTGGCTTCTGAACGCCTCGGGAATGTGCGGCTTCATTAACTGGCTCGCGATTGCCGTCAGCCATTACCGGTTCCGCAAGGCGTATATCGCGCAAGGACATGATCTGAAGGAGCTGCCGTTCCGGGCACGCTGGTTCCCGTTCGGACCGCTCTTCGCCTTCCTGCTCTGTCTTGTTGCCATTATCGGCCAAGGGAATTTCAGCGGAGATATCGACTGGCTGACCATCATTGCCACCTATGTAAGCATCCCGCTCTTCCTGGCCATCTGGTTTGGCTACAAGCTCTTTAAGAAGAGCCGTATCGTGCCGCTGCAGGAATGCGACTTAAGCACCGATTCCAAATAAGGCAGTGCGAAGAAGTATATACCTTTTGCGATTTTGAATCTGTCATTGTTCTGCCCATAAGGGAAAAGAGCATATCTAATGTCACGACGGCATACAAAGGGGCGGGCCCCCGTAGAATAACATCTACGGGGGACCGCCCTTTCTTCATTATTGGCTTACATTTGGTTTGACTCGCTTGTATTGAGCACCCACTTCCATGCTACCAGGCGATCTGCACTCTCAAATCATCCGTATCCTCGAATGCGCTGTGATAATATTTGATAGAGCCCAGATTGTTCTTCAGCTGTAATTGCTGGAGCGTCTGAACAAGCTCGTTTTCGCTGCCGTCATATCGGAACACCAGCTTACGGCTCTTCGCAGCCTGGGCGTCCTTCACGAGAGGCTGCAGCTGTTTATAGGATCTGACGATCGCACTTGCATCATAAAGATGATATTCCAGATCCTGCTTGATCGCTTTATAAACGGCCGCTTTCGCCCGGTCCTTGCGGGTCAGCGACGACAGGGTGTCCCGGTAGAGAGTGTCCGCCTTCGGGTAGGACTTCACCCAAGTATGATCCCGGCCCATCTGCTTATCTGTCCGAAGATAATACGTGTACGACACCTCATTTGGGCGGTCCGGGACCGGATCGTCCCATGTCGTGTCCATATGGTACCACTTGCCGTCCAGCAGCACGAGATTCCACGCATGGAGCTGACCTTTCGGATTATCCGGGGAATACGCCGTACCTTCCACAATCTTATTCTCAATACCGGCTTCTTTAAGCAGCTTATGGGTCAGCAAGGAGTAACCCTGGCATACCGTACTGCCCGTGTATAATCCATCGTAGGCGGTATATTTCGTCAGGGTCGTGTCATATTTCAAATTCAGGACCACCCAATCATGGATGGCCTTCACCTTCTCATGATCATTCATCCCTGCCTTGATGATGCTTTTCAATATCGCGGCAGACCGCATATCGACATATCGGGTCTGCTCCGCAGTCTCGCGATAGCTTAACTGGACCGTCACATTTGCCGCGCTAGCTGTTCCATGATAGTCATAGCTGTAGCTTGCAATGGTGTAGTGGATATACGGGTCGCTGGCCATCGCCTGGTCAAGCGCATCCTTCAGCTGGGACTTCAGCGACTTGGTTTCCCCTTGATAAGCAAACCGCACGGTGGACTGTCTGTCGTTCATAGCCGCCAGCAGCTCCTCCTGGATAGCACCGACCGACTTGATGACCGGTTTGTTCGAAGTAGCATACACATCTATAAGATTAGCCGGCTCGGGGACAGCGGCCACGGTTACGGCTAAACTCCCTGCGAGCAATAATTTGGCTATCGTTGATCGGCCTCGTTTCATCGGTATACCGCCCTTCATCTACCTAATCCCTAAACACCTCCATTGTACCATATTTTCTCAGTGTTTAAGGATTATATTTATGTCGATCAAGCACGAATACCGAAGCTTACCAATAATACGTGGACATGAAGGAATCGCTGCGGCCCGAGAGCTTCGAGAGCGCAACCAGCACTTCAGCCGCTTCTGCCCGGGTCACCTCGCGCTGAGGCAGGAACTTGCCGTCAACAGCCGGCAGCAGACCCAGCTTCATGGAGATCAGGGCCGCTCCTTTATTGGTGATCGCCTGCGCGTCCGATACGCCCAGCACATCGGTAGGAAGGCTGAATACTTTTGACAGCTTCTCGTAGTTAAGAATGCGGGTCAGCGAGCCTGCGAGCTCATCCCGGGTCAGCTTGCGATCCAGCGGCAGCGTGCCTTCAGGATCGTAGGACAACCAGTTTTGCCCTACCATGACTTGAATGGCCGGATAATACGGATGGTCCGGCTGCAGCCCGGCATAAGGGTCGACGGTGCTATTGTACATATCCTTATACGACGGGTTGACGGAAGCCGCGACCAGCTGGTACCATTCCCCGAGCGTTATCTGGCGATCCGGATATACTTTGCCGTCCTTGTCCGGCTCCAGCACCCGGAACTTCACCAGCTCTTGCAGCGCCTGTTCCGACGCATGGCCTTCAATGTCCGTCACGGCCGGAACGTCCTTTGTTCCGATTTCCGTTACAAAATTCCGCCAATTTCCGGTTGCTGCATCCAACGGCAGATGGATCCCGCCGTAATATTCCTTCTGCTGCTTATGCGATGGATAATAGACCAGCTTGATGGTCGGCTCTTCCATTTCACCGGCAATCGTCCGGTAGCCGCCGTAATAGGCATACTTCAGGTTAAGCTCGATTTCGCCCAAATACTTCGCTTTGGCCTGCTCCGGCGTCACGGCCGGCTTGGCATCCGCCTTCAGCTCGGACAGGTTGGCAGCCGCATTCAGACTAAAGTTCTGTATTTGGCCGTTCAGATCAATGGCGAGGCTGATCGAATCGCCCATAATCCGAATATCGCCGACATAACGCTGGAAGTTGAATTGATAAGAGCCTCTCTTGCTCCCTTTGGACGGCCCCTCCGCCATGGTCAGCCTCCACTCTTCAGACGCGTTCGGCACCAGCTTCGATACCACCTCATATGCCTGGTTCAATGCGGCCTGCTGCGAGATCGGCTGCTTCACTTCCGCTGCTTCAAAGACATCATAGCGGTATCTCATGTAGGAATATAATTGCCCGGTCTTGGCATCAACCTCGGCCGAAACCATTTCCCCCGCTCCGTAAGGAGCACCCTTCTCTTCCATCCATCGGATATTCCATGTACGCACCTCGGGGTTATTCCACCGGTTGCCCAGCGACTTCGCCTCCAGCTTCATGCCGGACGGAACCGGGATGAGGGACTTCACCCACTCAGCGGCATCATTTCCTCCGGAGAATGTGCCCTGACGCGGCTTGAAGGTCTCCTTCGCCGCCGGGATGCGTCCATCCTCTACCGGGATAATTTCGGTTTCAATCCCCATGTAGCCGATCGGCTTGCCCGAATCCGCATCCAGGTACGATCCCGCCTGCTCGTTCGGTATGTACCCCAGAAAATATTTGCTCTTCCCATTGCTATTATCCCTATTTTCCGGCACGTAGGCCAAGTCGACCGAGAACTGCTTCTCGTAGAGCTTGCGGATCGCGTTCGCGTCTAGCTTAGGCATCGCCGAAGGATATTTCTGATTGCTGTAGCTGCGGTTATAGCTGGTGACATTGCCCTGTCCGTCCAAGGAAATATTGATGCTGTTCAGGTCGGATTCGATGCCGTTCACGGTCGATTGGAAATAAAAAGCGAATACCGGCGGCGTGAACAAGGCAGCTTGCATTCCCAAATAGCCGTTATTTTCCTTCAGGTCCTCCACTTTGACGTCGGAGGTGTGCGTTTTGATCCACTGCAGCGCCTTCTCCTTGGCGGCTTCTCGTGTCAATACGGGCTTGTCGGTGTCGTCTCTCAACCCGTTCGGAATATGCACATTCATGATCTCCCCGGTAACGGCATTGACCTGTGCACTGAATCCAATACTCGAGTACCCTCTCGTAATCGATAATTGCAAGTCCCACGAAAGCGTGTTGCCTCCAAAATTATCCGTTTCCGAAAATTGAGCGTTTGTGACTTTGACATTCTTAAGGATCGGAAACGCATTCCGGATAATTTCTTCCGCTTTCTTGGACGAAATTTTGGCGCCTTTCGGAATTTCGTTGTCGGTCACGCTGATGCTGCCGTCACTGCTGTTTACCGTAACGGATTCAGCAGTAGGCGCGCTGCTGTTTGTAGCCGATGCCGCCCAGGCCGGCTGAGCCATGCATAACATTGCCGTGACAGCCGCCACGGTCTTTTTAACGTGTGCCTTCCTCTTTCCGGTTGAATTCGATTTCACTTTATTCGCTCCTCCCCATGTCTTGGAATTTACCATCGCTTCTCAGCATCGGCTGCAGGTTCTATGTAGGATAAGCACTCCGCTGAAACGCCATATTACCAAGCTATCTAAATAATACCATAACTTGTCTATATATTCCTTATGTAGGAAGCTACAAAAAGATGCCAGAACTGTTACCTATAAAATGAGGAATGCCATCATCCTGAAATTTAACGCTCCTCATCATATATCAGATGCATAGATATCAGGCTCGCGTTCGCTTGTCCTATGGATCGAGGGAAGCCTCAGGGAAAACGATAAGCACATTGTAATCTGCCCATCTCTCGAACTCCTCTTCCACTAGACCTGCTTCAGCCTGTCAACAAAGGCTTGTGCCCGCTCCGCCACGGTCTCGACATTCTGGGTCAGCAGCGCATCCTTCGGAATCAGAGCGCTTCCGAGACCTACCGCTGCCGCCCCAGCCGCAAAATAGTCCTCAAGATTATCCAACGTGACCCCTCCGGTTGCAAGCAGCGGAATATGGCTCAGCGGCCCCTGCAGCTCCTTCAGATAAGCAAGCCCGAGGCTGGCCATCGGAAACAGCTTGATGATTTCCGCACCCGCCGAATAGGCGGCCACGATTTCCGTCGGCGTCATCGCCCCCGGCCATATATCAATGCCCCGCTCCAGCGCATACTCGATCACCGCCAGATCCGTATTCGGCGAAATGAGAAACTGCGCTCCGGCAGAGACGGCCTCCTTCGCCATGTCCACATCCAGCACTGTACCGGCGCCGACATACGCGGTACCGTCGTAACGGCTGCGCCAATCGGAGATCATATCCAAGGCCCCCTCCGTGTTCATGGTCACTTCCATGAGCCGAACGCCGCCCCGGGTCAGCCCTTCACCGATGGTTCGCGCCTGCTCCTTCGTAATTCCCCTTACAATTGCCACCAGCTTGTCACGCTTCAATATATCAGTAAGCTGCATCGTTTATGCCTCCCCTTTCTTATATACACCTCTCGGGCCATCATAAACCCCGTTAGGCAGCAATGCAAATGCAACGAATGGTTCACATTTGACGGGACCGAATGCCTCAAATATAAAAAACAGGCCAGGGGATCCTTCCCCCGACCTGTTTCCTTACAATTCGTTCAATTTACCCGCGAAACTCGGCCAATCCTTTGCCCAGCTCCCGAGTAGCGCCATATACCGTCTGATACAGCCCAAACAGCTTCTCATACTGCTGGGCGGTGTCCGGATTCGGCTTATAAGTGCGCGCCTCGCGCAAAAACTCCTCCGCACATGCCTGCAGGCTCGGGAACCAGCCGGCGCCGTATGCCGCAAGCATGGCCGCGCCCATTGCAGGCCCCTGCTCGCTCTCCAGCTTCACGATTTCGGCATTGAACACATCGGCCTGCATTTGCAGCCAGTCCTCGTTCTTCGCTCCGCCGCCGATGGAAATGACGCGGTCGATCCGCTTCCCCGATGCCCGCAAAATATCGATCGATTCACGAAGCGAGAACGTGATCCCTTCCAGCACCGAACGCGCAAAATGCGGAAGCTTATGCCCTGCATCCATACCGATGAAGCTGCCGCGGATATCCGCATCCGGATGCGGCGTGCGCTCGCCGACGATGTACGGCGTGAACAGCAGGCCGCCGCTGCCGGCCGGAATGTCGCCGATTCCGCTTAACAGCTCGTCGAAGGAGACGTCCGGCGCAAACGTATCTTTGAACCAGGTCAGGCTGTATCCTGCAGCCAGGGTGACCCCCATAATGTAGTACGCGTCTCTCTCGCCGTGATTGAAAAAGTGGACCTTGCCTTCGAAATCCACCTCTCTTCGCTCCTCGTAGGAGAGGACCACGCCGGACGTGCCGATGCTGCACATCGTCTGTCCTTCGGCCAGAATGCCGGCTCCGATCGCGCCGCAGGCGTTGTCGGCGCCGCCTGCGAATACCTTCGTCTCAGGCAGCAGGCCGGACTCCCGCGCAATCTCCGGCAGAAGCGTCCCGCACAGATCAAACGACTCGACGAGCGGAGGACAAATGGAATGAGGAAGCTCGAAGGCATCGAGAATGTCGGTGCTCCACGATTTTGCGGCTACATCCAGCAGCAGCGTTCCCGCCGCATCGGAATAATCCATCGCGTACTCCCCGGTCAACCGGTATCGCACATAATCCTTCGGCAGCAGGAACAGGGCCGCTTGCTTCAGCAGCTCGGGTTCGTTCTCCTGTACCCATAATATCTTCGGCAGCGTAAACCCTTCCAACGCGCGGTTGCGGGCGATGCCGAGCAGCTTCTCCTGAAGTGTATCTTCAATGCGGCGGCACTGTGCCGTCGTACGGGTATCGTTCCACAGGATGGCCGGACGCAGCACGGCACCCTTGCCGTCTACCAGCACCAGTCCGTGCATCTGCCCGGAAAAGCTAAGTCCCTCCACGTCCGAAGCGGATATCTTCGATTCTTCAAGCAAGAGACGCAGGGACAGCAGGGTCTTGTCTACCCAATCCTCGGGACGCTGCTCGCTGTAGCCGGGCTTCGGCTGGCTCAGCGGATACGACTCCGAATGCTCGGCGACAACATTGCCGCTGCGGTCTACCAACACCGTCTTCACCGCACTGGTGCCCAAATCAACTCCGATCACGTAACTCATCTGCATCCTCCTAACGATTCATTTTGAACATCAATCCTGTGAAACTGAAATCTCGAAAATAGCTTTCAAACGTTCCAAGTTTGTGAAATAAGTACACCGGCTTCCTTGGGGGGAGCCGGTGAAGGTTTGAATTTCATGGTTCAGCAATATCAGCTGTTCGATGAATTAGTTCGCAAGAATGTACTGGTTCAGGATCGCTTTAAGCATTTCTTGGCGTCCGGATTCATTTTTACGAGGGGAATCATTGTTCAGGGCGTATTCGGCCAAGGAAGCCAATGTCGCCTTGCCTGCCACAACGTCTGCCCCGATGCCTTCCTTAAAGCTGCTGTAGCGCTTCTCGATGAAGTCCTCGAATACGCGGTCTTCGATAAGCTTCGCTGCCACTTTCAGGCCTTTGGCATAGGTGTCCATACCAGCGATATGGGCCAGGAACAGATCTTCCGGCTCGAAGGACGGACGGCGAACCTTCGCGTCGAAGTTCACGCCGCCGCGGCCAAGGCCGCCGTTCATCAGCACTTCGTACAAGGTCAGGGTAGCATCGTAGATGTTTACCGGGAATTCATCCGTATCCCATCCGATCAGCATATCGCCCTGGTTCGCATCGAGGGAGCCGAGCATGCCGTTGATGCGCGCTACCCGAAGCTCATGCTCGAACGTGTGTCCAGCCAGTGTAGCGTGGTTAGCTTCAAGATTCAGCTTGAAGTGCTTATCGAGGCCGTATTTCTGCAGGAACGCAATGGTCGTTGCAGCATCGAAGTCGTATTGATGCTTCGTCGGCTCCTTCGGCTTCGGCTCGATCAGGAACTGGGCGTCAAAGCCGATTTCCTTCGCATAATCGACAGCCATATGGAACAGGCGGGCCAGATTATCCAGCTCAAGCGCCATGTCGGTATTCAGCAGGGTTTCGTAGCCTTCGCGGCCGCCCCAGAACACGTAGTTCTCAGCGCCGAGACGCTTGCCCACTTCAAGGCCCTTCTTGATCTGTGCGGCGGCATGGGCATATACGTCCGCATTGCAGGTCGTGCCTGCGCCATGCATGAAGCGCGGGTTCGTGAACATGTTCGCCGTGTTCCACAGCAGCTTCTTGCCGGTAGATTTCATGTGCTCTTCAATAGAATCGACAATCGTGTCGATATTGCTGTAGAACTCGCGCAGGCTGCTGCCTTCAGGAGCGATGTCCACGTCGTGGAAGCAGAAGTACGGCAGATTCAATTTCTCCATGAACTCGAAGCCGGCTTCTACGCGGGCTTTCGCAAGGTCCATGCCGGAGTATTGACCCCAAGGGCGAACGGCGGTATCTGCGCCGAACGGATCGGAGCCGCCAGCGGTTAATGTATGCCAGTAAGCCATGGCGAAACGCAAATGCTCTTCCATCGTTTTGCCGGCTACCACTTCGGTCGGATTATAAAATTTAAAAGCATAAGGATTGGTCGATTTGCTTCCTTCATACTCTACTTTGCCGATGTTATTAAAATAAGCCATTGATTGAGTCCTCCTATACCTTGATAAGGTGTGGTTAACGCTTACAGGGATATCCTAACACAGTCGGGCGAACTTTGTCTATTGGTTAAACAAAGTAATTTGCAACCGGTTTGCCCGCGTTGGCACACTTGTCCTTCTCGCCATGTGGCTGCCCTTCCAAGGCACATCCGTTCAACAAGGCCCTTGGTCCCCCTGCTCCTCCTCGACCTGTTGCATTTTCCGGCCTTTACGCCTAGACTATGAGCATATCTAGTCTCAGTCAGCAAGCTAAAAGGATGAATATATCTATGACCAAAATTACCGGTGACCAGGCTCTGGTCAAGAAAATAAACCGCTCGATCATTCTCGAAACGATACGCCGGCATGCTCCCGTGTCCCGTGCCAAGGTTTCCGAGCTGACGGGGCTGAATAAAGCCACCGTCTCTAACCTCGTTCAGGAGCTGGCGACCCATCATCTGCTTCAGGAAATCGGCCCCGGAGAATCCAGCGGCGGCCGAAAGCCGCAGCTGCTCCTCTTTAACGGCCAAGCCGGCTACGCGGTCGGCGTTGAGCTGCGCGTCAACCAAATGACGGGCGTGCTGACGGACCTTGAAGGCAACATCGCCGCCGAGGCAGACGACTCGCTTGCGGAGCATGATGTTGAATCTGTTACGCAGCGCATGATTGCAATGATTAAGGAGCTCATGCAGCAGGCTCCTCCATCGCCGTACGGCATCATCGGGATCGGTGTCGGCGTGCCGGGCATGGTGGACGGCAACGGCACCGTCCTCTTCGCCCCCAACCTGGGTTGGGATATGGTGCCCTTGCAGCAGCGGCTGGAGGAGGAGCTCGGTCTTCCCGTGACCATTGACAATGAGGCCAATGCGGGCGCCCAAGGCGAGCTGAGGTTCGGGGCGGGACAGGATGCCCGCCACCTTCTGTATATCAGCGCCGGGAGCGGGATCGGCTCGGGCATCATCATTAACGGCGAGCTGTACAAGGGTGCCCGCGGGTATGCCGGGGAGAGCGGGCATATGTCGATCGAGGCCGATGGCAAAGCGTGCTCATGCGGCAACCGGGGCTGCTGGGAGCTGTATGCTTCGGAGAAATCATATGACGATAAGGGCGATCGGCTTCCGGCAAGGCGAACCTCGGCATTGATCCGCCATGCCGAGGAAGGCCATGCGGAGACCATCCGCCATTTTCAAGAGTTGGGGCGCTATTTGGGGATCGGCATCACGAATCTGGTGAACGGGTTCAATCCGCAGTCGGTCATCATCGGGGGACCGCTGTCGGATGCAAGGGCCTGGATCGGGGACACGCTGAAGCAGGTCGTTGCCGAGCGTACGCTGCCATATCACAAAGAGCTGATGGAAATCCGCTTTGCGGAGCTCGGCAGCCGCTCAACGATGATCGGCGCTGCTTATTCCGCCATTTCGCAATTCCTCGGACCGGTCAGAGTTTCGGTTCCAGCTACGTAAATGACTAGATTTTGCCATATTTCCCTTGTGGCGGATTAAGGCAAAATCTTTCGTTTTCCGCTATAATTAATCTTGTTCTGTCATGTTCAACCACCGTTTCGGTATGAAACGCGTGTGATGTTATAGCAAAGGGAGAGGAAACGCTCTAATGACCTATGTAAGCACCGAGGATATTTCCCCGCAAATGTTTATTACCGTGCTGCTGTTTCTCCTTGTGATTGCCCCGCTGTTCAGCCTTGGCATTATGAGGCTGTTTCAGGGCAAGAAAAAAGCCGGCTTCACCCTCATGGGCTCCGGCGTAGGCGTGTACATTGTGTTTCAATTGATCATGAGTCTGTTCTTCGACAAATGATGGGCAGGATTTCTCAGACCGGCGCGTCCGGTCATCCAACATGAAAAAGGCTCTTCCCCGTTTCGCGGGAAAGAGCCTTTCTTCGTATAGACGATCACAGGTTCATGCAGCTTAAGCTTAGCCTTCCGGGTTCAAAGCTTTGTTGAACTGAAGCTTGTTCATGCCGAGAATGCGGTGCTCACCGATTATGGTCAATGGTACGGCGCGTACGCCCATATCCCATACTTGCTGGGCATATTCTTCGTTTTGCTCGATATTGCGCTCTTCGAATTCGATGCCCTGCTCGGACAAGAAGCCTTTGACCTGCTTGCAGTGCGGGCAGTTATTCGATGTGTAGACAATGACGTTTTCCATGGTTCATCCAGCTCCTCTATGCTATGATTTTCGTTGCTTCTTCTATCTATCAGTTTACAATACGACCGCGTTATGTTCCAAGCTCTCGATGTACTTCTCGGCATCCATTGCCGCCATGCAGCCGCTGCCTGCAGCCGTAATCGCTTGTCTGTAACGGGTATCCTGCACGTCGCCGCATGCGAAGACGCCTGGAATATTCGTCTCGGACGTACCCGGCGTCGTCACGATGTAGCCGTTCGGATCCGTCGTAATGCTTCCGCCGAGGAAGCCTGTATTCGGATGATGCCCGATGGCCACGAATACGCCGCTTGCTTCGATCATCTCTTCCTCGCCCGTTTCGTTGTTCACCACTTTAATGCCTTTCACGCCTTGTTCGTCCGCAATGATTTCTTGCGGCGTGCGGTTCAGCGCCCATTCGATCTTCTCGTTTGCACGTGCGCGGTCCTGCATGATTTTGGACGCACGCAGCTCATCGCGGCGGTGCACCAGCGTTACCTTGGAAGCAAAGCGTGTCAGGAAGTTCGCTTCCTCCAATGCGGAGTCGCCGCCGCCAACCACGACGATTTCCTTACCGCGGAAAAAGAAGCCGTCGCATGTTGCGCAGGTGCTTACGCCACGGCCTACATTGTCCTGCTCGCCCGGAATGCCAAGATACTTGGCCGTTGCGCCCGTGGAGATGATCAGCGTCTCCGTTACGACTTCGCCCAAGCCTTCAACGTTCAGCTTGAACGGACGCTCGCCGAACTCTACGCTGTTGACCCAGCCCGTACGAAATTCAGCGCCAAAGCGTTCAGCCTGCTGGCGCATATTGTCCATCAGCTCGGGACCCATAATCCCTTGAGGGAAGCCCGGGAAGTTCTCGACTTCAGTAGTTGTCGTCAGCTGGCCGCCAGGCTGTGGCCCCTCGATCACGAGCGGGCTCAGATTCGCGCGAGCCAAATAGATTGCAGCAGTCAGGCCAGCGGGGCCGGTACCTATAATAACGGATTTATACATGTCGTTTCCCTCCTGTATATGTAACGCTTAATTATAATCATTATAAATTAATATTTATTATGATTCTATATTGACCGCATGTCAATAGACCATGCTGCAACCAGGATGAAATTATTGTGAAACCTTTGAAAAATTACAGCGATGAGTTCCAATCCATCGACCGTGGATTGTACAGGTTATCGTCGAGGTCGACATACTCCAATTGCGGTAGTTCACCAATAACAGCCGGGGCACTCGCCAAACGGTTTCGGCCCAGGCTCAGCCACCGCAGCTTCTTAAGCTCTCGCAGCTCAACAGGCACGTCCGTGATCGCCGTATAATTAATACAAAGGTTCTCCAGCCGTGACAGTTGCCCGATCTCGGGAGGAATGCGGTTTAACGATACATCCTGCCTAGGCAAAATAACGTCGACCGAGTCATGGTAGCTTCCACATGCGATGGTCAAATGTCGAAGTGAACTCAGCTTGCCGATCCCCGCCGGGATTTCCAGCAAATTCGCTGTATATACGGTTAACGATTCCAGGCTCCTTAGCTCGAACATTCCCTCGGGCAGGCGGGTCACATAGCTTTCGTGAACCATCAACTCCCGCAGGTCCGTCAGCTGACGAATGGACTCCGGTATTTCCGTAATGCCAAATCCGAATATCTCCAATCTGCGCGGCTGGTGAAACAGAACTGCTTCCCAAAACGCTTCAAACTCCCGATGCTCCGGCAGGCACAAAAACAAGCCGGGTACCTCTTGCGCAAGCCTTCTGGCTTCATCTTCCTCAACCTGAAGACCGCCCATACGTTCATGAGCAACTTGATACAAGAGCTCCCGGCCCTCATGGTCCACAAACGTCAAATCCTCTGGCAACCGGGGATGCTGCCAATCATATAATGCCGTTGCAGCCTCCTTCAACACAGCCGCAGATTCTTTGCAGCACCGGTACATATAAAATGACCCTGGGCTATATTCGATTCCCCTCCCCGGCGTTATATCCCTCTCAAACCTTAGTTCATGCTCCTCGCTCGTTATCGTGTACTCCTCAACGAGATAAGGCTCAAGCAGTGCAAAAATCCGCCCTGCCCCTTCCATCCATTCCGGATTGCCCTCACCAGCCAGCATGAATCGATCTTCGCCGTCAATGCATTGAAGGTAGCCCCTTCTTGCCACCATGAACATATCCGACCGTTCCACCGCGTAATCGATCAGCCACTCGTAAGCTTCGCCCCTGGGCGAATCGTAGATTGCCGCCATTCTCCTCCGCCTTTCCTTATCGAGATTCGCTACAAACGTCTGCTCCCTGCTTCATTATATGAAAAATCCCCTTCCTTCTCGAATATCGAAAAGAAAGGGGATCCGTTATGCTGGCATCATCATTTGAATCTCTTTCCCTAAGCGGTCAGTTTCCCGAGCGAAGAAGCCTTAATCCGTTCAGGATGACGAGAATCGTACTGCCTTCGTGTCCGATTACGCCGAGCGGGAGCGCCACGCCTTCCAGGAAATTCGCCGTAATCAAGGTAAGGATGACCGCAATCGCAAACACCATATTTTGCTTCACGATCCGCTGAACCCGGCGGGCTACCTTCACGGTACCTGCGATTTCATCGATATTATCGTTCATCAATACCGCATCCGCGACTTCCAGCGCCGTTCCGCTTCCCGAAACGCCCATGCCGATGCCGACCGTGGCCGTTGCCAGCGCAGGCGCATCGTTAACGCCATCGCCGACCATGACAACATGCCCATGGCGCTCACGCAGCTCTTTGATATGGTTGACCTTATCTTCCGGCAGCAGGTCGGAGAAAACCATATCGACGCCGGTTTGCTCGGCGATAACCTGTGCAGTAGCCTTCCTGTCTCCGGTCAGCATCGCCACGCGAATCCCCATCGACTGCAGCCGCTTAACGGCAAGAGCAGCCTCCGGTCTCACCGCATCCTGTAAAGCGATCATGCCGACAATTTCGTCATTTCTCATAATAACGGACACGGTCTTGCCCTCGGATTCCAGGCGTTGACGCTGCGCAATCCATCCGGCCTTCCCGTTCGGGCGTTCGGTCTGTGGCGGATGGTCGTTCTGATCTTTAATAGCTTGATGAGATAAGGAAAGCTCTGCTTCATCGGTTACGGCATCCAGCACATCGCTCTTGCCGATTTTCCAGATGTCGCCCTCCAGTTCGCCCTGCATGCCCCATCCCGTTAAAGATTGGCTGTTCTCTACCTGCTTCAGAGGCACTCCGGATTCCTCCGCAGCTCTTACAACCGCTATGGCGAGCGGATGCTTCGACATCTTTTCAACCGATGCGCTGATGGCAAGCAGTTCACGATCGTCCCAGCCTTCACCCGCAATGAAATCCGTTACCTTCGGCGTTCCAAGCGTCAGCGTTCCTGTCTTGTCAAAAGCAACGATCGCTGTACGCGCCATATTCTCAATATGCGCACCGCCCTTAAACAGCACGCCTTTGCGGGCCCGGTTGGAAATCGCCGACAGCATCGCCGGCATAATCGAGGATACCAGGGCGCAAGGGGAAGCAACGACAAGAAACACCATCGCTTTATAAAAGGCTGTGCTGAAATCCCAGCCGAACAGCGGTGAAGATAAAGCAATCAGAGCGATCGTCACGACGACGACGACCCGGGCGTAAATCGCCTCGAACCGCTTGATGAACCGCTGTGATGCCGGCACTTCGCTTTCCGCTTCCTCAACCAGGCGGATGATTTTGGCGAACAGCGTCGCGTCCGCCGACTTTGTAACCTCGATGTATAAGACGCCTTCTCCGTTAAGCGTTCCTGCAAATACTTCGTCTCCTACGGCTTTATCGACCGGAACCGATTCGCCGGTGATGGACGACTGATTCACGGACGAGCCTCCGCGATACACCTTCCCGTCCGCCGGAATCAGTTCTCCCGGCTTAACCAGAATCAAATCGCCGATCTCAAGCTTGGCGATCGATACCGAGACCATGTTCCCGTTCTCGATACGCAGCGCCGTTTCCGGCTGCAGCTCCATTAAGGAAGAGATGTCCTTGCGGCTTCTTTCGGTCGTGTAGCTTTCCAGCGCTCCGCTTAACGCGAAAATAAAAATCAGCATCGCCCCTTCGTTCCAGTAACCGATCGAGGCGGCACCCATGGCGGCGGCAATCATGAGCAGATTCACATCCAGATCGCGCTCCTTAAGCAGCGTCTGCACGCCTTCCTTCGCCTTGACCCAGCCGCCAATGGCGTATGAGATCACATACAGCGCAACGGACAACGGTTCCGACCATTGGCCGGCCATCCAAGCCGCCAGCATGAGAACCCCGCTGCCCAATGCAGCCAGCACCTCCGGATTGGAGAGCAGGCTCCGGATATCCCATTTTCCAGGCTGACGCGGCTCGCGCGGATCAGCTCCATGTTCGATTGAAGATATGCTTGCAGCTGTTTGACTTTGCATCAGTTCCATTACAATCACCTTCCTAGTTGAGAATGAGACCCATTATTAATGCCCTAAAAATGGCACATGCTGCCCCGGCTAAGCCGAAGCAGCATGCTAAATGAGAATGAAAATCATTTTTGATCTTATACAATTTATTTTCCCTAAACCAACTTTATACCTATATCATACTCACGAATGTCCCGTTTGTAAACCAGTTTTTGCCGGATGATCATAAAAAATTAAACAGGCAAAATTCAATAAAAAAAGCCTTCTGCGGGAATGTCCCTTGCAAAAGGCTTACTCGTTATCGTTCAATCCGTAAATAAGTCCGATCCTCGCTGTCGGTTACATCTAATGTTAGTCTAAGTGTGAAGCGCTCTCATTCCGGTTTATCCTTGAGAAGCTTGAGTTGCTTGGTTGGTTTGGGCGGTTTGGGATGAGGAGCATCTTCTGCGCAGCTCCAGCCGTGCCCCCAAAATCCGCACGGCGGCAAGATCCGTAGAGCTGCAGCTCACCTCATGGATTCCATGGCGGTAAACCATCTTCAGGTCGCCGGTTCCCGCCCCGTTCATCCTTAACGTTAACTGCGGCTTGATGCGCCGAATCCGCTCGATGATATCGGCAAAGCCCCTCGCCGCATCCTCGGTCAATCCCGGATCTCCCCCACTTTCGGTGCCCTCCATATCCAGGACGATCACATCCGCCATCCGCGCGATTTCCGCTGCCGCAGCCGGATTCGTTCGCTCGTCCAGCAGGGCTCCGTACCGGATGCGTACGAACCGCTTTTGGTCCATTAGCGTCTGCTCCGCAACCTCCTCGATAAAATGATGGATGTCCATAAATTCATCGGCGTGCTCAGGCTGAACGGCCAGAAGCTCCAGCTGGCACTCCATGTCCTGTTCCCCGCATTGCTCCAACGCCCGGAACATCGACTCCAGTTGGGCGTCCTGCGCTTCCCGCTCCTCCATCGCATGGGACAGCGCCGGGTCTTCCAGCAGGCTTACCGCACATCGAGACCCCTTCGCTGCCTGGAATACCGAGACCCAGTACGCCGTCCACAGCATAATCAGCCTCCGTCTCAGCATGGAAGACTTCTCTCCCCGCGACTTCAGCCAGGCCGTATACACTTCCTGCAGCAGTCCATGCTGGAGAGCTTCCTCGCCCCGGATCAGTCCGATGCCCTGGGCTCCTTGGCGAATATCGCGCTCTATCCTCTCAGGGACGGCGGTGCGGCTCATGACTTTAAGCCTCCGGTTCCTGTCACTCCATCCGAGCAGCCGATGCAAGGAGGGGCTGATGGTTCCGCTGTGCCGAATTCCCGAAACCCGAAGCGCTTCGTCGATGTCCTCCGGGGCCGCCAACAGCAACAATACCTCCTCATGCGTTATACCGCCCGCCATCGCAAAATGCTTCAGCAGATCCGTCTCGGGAGAGGAATCGCCGGCCGCAAAGTCCACGGCATTCACGGCTTCCCCATTTAAACGCTCTCCCCATTCGCTGCCGGTTCCCCATTGCCTTTCCGTCATGGTTATCGTTCTACTCCCTTTCGCCATGTATTGGATGTTGCCGCCTACCTTACAGCGTATTATGAAACATTTGGAAATATACAGTACACGGGATAAAAGCCGCGGAAAAATCTCGGTACATAATACGAGCGGGGCGCACGCCCGCCTTTGGCAAGAAACCATATTCCAAGGCACGGTGCTTTATGGGCCACATCTGCTCATCATCCATTTGACGAGACGTATAGAACATTTAAAATGGAGGAATGGATTCATGCCGGAAAACGAAAAGGAGAGATCGACATGAGAACCGATTACGATCATTGGAGACCCATTAGCATACCGGATGCCGTCAGGATTTTTGCCGATATCCCTGTGCATTGGTATGTCGCAGGCGGTTGGGCTTTGGATTTGCATTTGGGGGAGCAGACCCGAGAACATGACGATATCGATATCCTGATTCTTCGTGAAGAGCAGGCCGTCGTTTACGCCGCATTAGCCCAAGACTGGACGCTGTACAAAGCTGATCAAGGAACCTTGTCGTTATGGGAGGAAGGCGAATATTTGTATTCTGTCGGGGATGTGTGGGTCAGCAAGGATCATAAAGCCCCATTTTCATTTCAAATCATGTTGGTGGAAACCGAAGGGGACCATTGGATTTATCGCAGGGAACCATCGATCCGAAGGCCGCTCCGAGATATAGCCTTGAAGACAGAACAGGGAGTCCCCTACCTGAAGCCGGAGATACAGCTCTTGTACAAAGGGGGCAGCAAGAATATCCGCGAAAAAGATGAGCAGGATTTCATGAAGGTCCTTCCCTGCCTCAACGACACGGCTAGAGTATGGCTTGCCCATGCGCTTCGGACGCAATTTCCAGAAGGCCATCCCTGGCTCGACTCTCTCAATACAATGGCTTAGCTGCCATTTAGCATCAAAAAAAGGGCACCATTCCCCAAATGAGGAAAGTGCCCTGACATCTTATTTGAAAATAGTTCGATTGGCCTTACTTCTGGCTGGCCGCAATCGCCTGCTCCAAATCATACAGGATGTCGTCGATGGATTCCGTACCGATCGATAGCCGCAGCAGCTCGGGATTCACGCCGGCACTGACTTGTTCTTCCTCGCTCAGCTGCTGGTGCGTCGTGCTGGCCGGATGAATGATCAGCGATTTGGAATCGCCGACGTTGGCCAGATGGGAGAACAGCTTCACGTTCTCAATGACCTTCTGCCCGGCTTTGGCGCCGCCCTTAATGCCAAACGTCAAAATAGCACCTTGGCCCTTCGGCAAATACTTCTGCGCCAGCTCATACGAAGGATGGCTTGGCAGCCCCGCATAGCTGACCCACTCGACGGCCTCATGCTTCTCCAGATACTCGGCAACCTTCAGCGCGTTCTCACTATGGCGCTGCACGCGGAGATGAAGCGTCTCCAATCCTTGCAGCAGCAGCCAGGCGTTAAATGGAGACAGCGAAGCCCCGATATCCCGCAGAAGCTGTACGCGCGCCTTGATGATATATGCAATTGGACCGACGGCCTCGGTATACACGACGCCATGATAACTTGGATCCGGTTCTGTCAATCCAGGGAATTTGCCGCTTGCGCTCCAATCGAACTTGCCGCTGTCGACGATAACGCCGCCGATCGATGTTCCGTGACCGCCGATAAATTTGGTTGCCGAATGAACGACGATATCGGCTCCATACTCGATCGGGCGCAGCAAATACGGGCTCGGGAACGTGTTGTCTACGATGAGCGGAATGCCATGCTCATGGGCGATTGCCGCAACCGCTTCCACGTCTAGCACGTTTCCTTGCGGGTTGCCGATCGTCTCAGCGAACAGCGCTTTCGTCTTGTCGTTAATGGCAGCCCGGAAGTTCTCCGGATTCGAGGAATCGACGAAGTGCACCTTGATTCCGAGCTTTGCCAGCGTGGTGGAGAATAGATTATACGTGCCGCCGTACAAGCTGGAGGAGGAAACGATCTCATCTCCCGCACCGGCAATGTTCAGAATCGAGAACGTAATAGCGGCTTGTCCGGAAGCTGTCGCCAGTGCGCCTGCTCCTCCCTCCAGCGCCGCGATCCGCTTCTCGAATACATCGGTCGTCGGGTTCATGATCCGCGTATAAATATTGCCGAATTCCTTCAAGGCAAACAAGTTTGCCGCATGCTCGCTGTCCTTGAAGCCGTAGGATGTCGTCTGATAGAGCGGAACGGCTCGGGATAGGGTTGTCGGGTCGAGCTCCTGGCCGGCATGAACCGCTAACGTTTCAATCGATAGTTGACGTTCTTCTGACATGGATGTTTCCTCCCTTTTCTTCATATGGAAAATAGTATGATTGCTGATTTCCATCATTCTCTCATACTTTCCACAGTTTGAAAAGAGTCATTACCAACTATTTTCATCGGAATTAGAAGTTTTTTTCTGCGGCTTTTATTTATCTTTATCCTCACCGTGCGGATTTACCTTGCCCCAGCCGTATCCCGCTTCCGGCGACGTATCCTCCGGCATCCCCGGAAGGATGAGCCCCCCGTCGATGCGCAAGTTGATGCCTGTAATATAGGATGCTGCATCCGAGCATAGCCAAGCGATCGCTTCACCAATATCGGAAGGGGTTCCGAGCCTCCCCAGCGGAATTTTATCTCCAAGCGGCTCCTTCTCGGCGGATTGCTCCAATTTGTGAACCGTAGCCCCCGGCGCGACGCAGTTTACCCGGATTCCATGCGGCGCCCATTCCAGCGCCAGCGACTGGGCCGCACGAATCAAAGCTGCCTTCATGCCGCCATAAATGCTGTCCTTCGGGTAAGCTCTTTCGCCGCGCGAGGAGGTGATAAAGATGATATTGCCAGGGATCTCGCGGGCAATCATTTCCCTGGCTGCATATTTGCTAAGCAGCAACGGAGCCCTGAAATCGAGGTTGATGGTCGTATCCAGCTCCTCTTCCTCCATTTCGGTGAGCTCCTTATGAAAGCCGATCCCGGCATTGTTGACCAGCAGATCTATGCGTTCAAGCTGCTCCACCGTCTTGCGGATCGTGTTCTCCGCTTCGCTCCGAATCGTGAGATCGCTCTGGATGATCAGAGGCTCCTTGCCATAGATATGGCCGATATCCTCGGCAACGGATAATATCCCCTCTTTGCTCGAGTTGTAGGTGAGCGCGAGCCGATATCCTTTTTCCGCCAAAATCTTCGCAATGCCTCTGCCGATTCCTGCTCCTGCTCCGGTCACCAGCGCTACCTTCTCGACTCCTTGTTGTCCTGCGGTTCCCATAATACGTCTCCTCTCGCATCGATGATTTCATGCGTACATCCGTGAAGATGCACACACCTACTAACTATTTTTACCCGGATCCCCAAAGATTGATTTGCCCTGAAGATAATTGTTGAAACCGCATCCAATATATGACGTATATAAAAGCATAGGTCTGACGATACGAAGGAGCGTGAACTTATGGGTTCGATGTTGTGGGTGATCGCCGGCGTTCTGTTCGCAGCATTTCTGATCATGATCCCTGTCCAGTATCGCTATATCAAGGAACTGAATGAGGACCCTCGAAGAAAAGGCATCAGTCAGGAAGAGTATTATAAAAAGATGTCCTTTCAGGAAGAGCAGCTTCACTACAACGCGCAGAGTTCATTCTGGCCATCGGCCATGGTTGCAGCTTGGATCTATCGCTGGAGACACAGAAAGAAGGGAAAGGGTTAAACCCATCCTTAACGGAGATTTAATCCAATTCGAATGTCATGGTCCGCGGAAAAGAAAAAAATCATCGTCCAAACGGATGATGATTTTTTCATATATTAGGTTTATTTACAAGAGCGAAAAGAGAAGAACATTTAGCCGCGTCTCGCCAATGCATCCATATGGAGGAAAAAGGCATCCTCCAGTGTCGGCTCCTTCTCCAAAAATTCGGGGCCCGGCTGCTTTTTGGCCATCAGGCGGACCTTCATGCGTTCATCGGTCATTTGAAAATGAATGAGCCTCTCTTGCGGAATTCGTTCAAAGTCGCTGAGGTCCACCTCCCCCTCCCATACGCTTGAGGCTACGCTCAGCTTCCATTGCTGCGGCGATCCGTTGTACCGAAGGCGCCCCCGGTGAATCCAGATGACATTATCCGTCGCCTCTTCCCATTCGTTCAGCTCGTGGGCGGCGACAATGACCATCCTCCCCTTGGCGTATTGGGTAAGGTAGGTGATCAGAAATTTGCGTTCCTCGGCGTCCATCCCGTTCAGCGGCTCATCCAGAAACAGAAAGGACGGCGAGGCCAAAAGGGCTTGCACGACCGCGATGCGCCGCTGCACCCCCTGCGATAAATGCTTGACCTTGCTTTTGCGGAACGGCTCCAGCCTGAAGTCCCCGATCAGCTTGTCGATCGCTTCCGGCTGATAGACTCCCTTCAATTCAGCCATATACTTCAGCAGCTTGCCTGCCTTCATATCCCCGTACAGCTCGATATCGGCCGGAACATACCCGATCTGGCTCCGGATGAGCGGGAGATGGTCTGCAGCCTTCCTACCGCTGTACAAAATGTCGCCCGCGTCCGGTGTTTGAAGCGTGGTCAGCAGCTCGATCAGCGTGGTCTTCCCGGCTCCGTTCGCGCCAACGACCAGGTTGAGGCCGGAGGAAATGACCGCCCGCTCGATCTCCAGCCGATACGTGCCGGCCTGCCGCTCCAGTCCTTCGATCCGAATCATGTGGAAGCTCTCCAGGACGCAGCATTCCATTTGAGGCTGCGGCCATAAGAGGATACGAGCAGTGAAACGCCGATGATCAGGAGCACGATATCCGTTGCCATTTTGCCGCTCATGGAAACCCCGTGATCCATGATTTGTCCTTGGAGGATGATCCAGAGTCCATACACAAGGACGGCCGAGACGAGCGAGGCGATCATTCCTTTCCGAAACAGCATATACATGGCGGCTCCGCCGGTGACCAGAAGTATGCCCATCCATTCGAGAACGAATGGCCCGAACAGGAACGTTGAATTTTCGGCTTGCATCGATTTGAAGCCAATAACGATCGTGCTGAGCAGTGCCATTCCGGTCACGATGCCTGTGACGAGCAGCAGCCGAGTATACAAGACTAGCGCCGGCGGATACGGCGTCAGCGTCTCCACAGCCCGCATCCCTTTATCCCATGTACGGCTGCTGAATAGCATGGACACGATGAGCAGAAGCGGGGTAATCAGCGGAAATATGCCGCCGGGAAGCCCACCGAAGTGATCCAGCGGATAGGCTGGATCGATCAGCAGCACCAGCATCAGAAATACCGCGCTGCTGGTCAGCAGAATGGATCGCTGATTCAGCCTGAGCTGGCTGCGGAGGATCTGCTTCAGCGACGGCGGATCCACCTGGGGATTGAAATCAAGCTTCGGTGATTCCGGCTCAACCTTAAGCAGATCGAACTCCCCTTGGAGCGAAGCAATGAGCCGTGAGGTTTCCTCCGGTGTCGGCGGAGGGAGAATCGCGCGCCGAAGCGGTCCCCGCAGCTCGTCCTCAAGTTTTCCCAATTCACGATCGAATGGATGATCCATGGATACACACCTCACTTTCTGTAGCCTTGCGCCGGTCATCCGGCTCTTCTTCCGTGCTTGAACGGCTCAGGACCTTTCTCTTGGAACGGCCTCCCCGTTCCGATCTTCCGGCCGGGGGCATCGGAACCAATTCTCCTTGCTCTTGGACCAGCGTTTTCTTTAGCTTTCTTAATCCGTTATATAGATGCGTCTTTACCGTGCTAAGGGGGAGGTCCACCAGATCCGCGATTTCCTGAAGCTTAAGGTCATGGAAAAATCTTAGCGTAATGATCTCTTGCTGAACGTCCGGCAAAGTACCGAGCGACACCGCAATTTCATGGGACGTCTCCTGCCTCTCTATCAATTCCTGCGCCCCGGGTGCGGGATCATGGGCATCCGGCAGCTCTTCACCGGCAAGCCCCTCGGACCTGTAGGCTGCGCTTTTCCAGTAATCCTTACACATGTTCAGGGCTACGCGGTACAGCCAGGATCTGACATGTTCCAGCGTCCCATGGGTCCTCAGATGCCGGATCAGGCGGATAAACGTTTCCTGGACGATATCCTGCGCCTTTTGCCTGTCGGTCAGCTGCCTTGTCGTATAGCTTAACAGCGGACCATGGTACCGGGTGACCAGCAGCTCGAACGCCTCCTGATCACCCGCCGCCATCCGTTCGGACAGCTGCTGATCGGAAATCATGCCCCTCCCCCCTTTCTGGATCGATATATCCGTAATTTACCCATTCCGTGCCTCATCCATCAATCGATGCCTTCCCGATTGAATCTCGGCACTGTTATCGCATGCAGAAGCCGTTATTCCCCAACCGTCTGCTTCCATCGCTTCACCCATTCCTCATAAGTGACCGGAGCCTCCGGCTTCATCGCAGGATACCGTTCCGTATCCGGAAACTGAAGGCCGTGCCCATAATAATGGGCGAGCACTTTCTTGACCTGTTCTGCCTTTCCTTCCTTCATCGCCCGCCGGACTTGTCTTGCCATTCCGATCCCGATCTTATTCTGCGGATCGGTCCCGTCCCCGTTCTTGAACAGGAGCTCCTGGACTGATCTTAAGTGTCCGTAAGCACTGCGCAGCTGTTTATCGCTCAGCCCTTTTTCCTCTATATAATACACGTACCAGAACAGGCTGCCGATTTTATTCCGGACATCCTGCTCCGGATGCTCATAATTGCCATAATAAGCAGGCTGATCGCCAAACAGCATGTAGTTCACCCACTCACCCGGCAGATTGCTGCTGAAGTAGGTATACTCCCTTGAGGACAGGATGAGGGAATGCTCCGCGTGAGGCCACTCGATCCCCTGTCCCAAACACAGAATGGTGTCGATGTCCGTGGACATTCCCGGAATCCATGCTGCAAAATAATCATACTTCCCTTTCAGTTCCGTCAATAGTCCCTCAGCCCACTTTTCCAGGTATGGGGTTGTCACAATACGCACCTTGAAATCCGGCCGATGCACTTCGGTCCAGAAGCTTCCCCCGTACAGGGAAACATTCTGCCCGATCCCCTTCGACTCGAAGATCTGGTATCCGGGCCCTCGCTCGACTTCCTTCAAACTGCTGTATAGCGGCTTTGAATATCCCTCTACCTTCAGTTTCATATCACCTACAGAATACCGCTGAATCCCGTAACGCCGGGCCAAGGTAATGTAAGGCGAAGACGTCTCGACCTGCTTGAGGTAAACATGCTGGTGGCCGGGAAGCGGATACCAGGCCATATGGCCCTCGAGCTTCACCTCGTCTCCAAGACTGAAGGCCGCAAAATCATTACGCGAATAATCGGTGCGGTAATCCATTACGCTTCCGAAATAAACCAGCTCGGCCTCGATTTCCTGCCGCGAATTCGCCGGAAGACTGATTGTCAGCATCTCCCCCCGCCTCCGGTAAGGAGCGTCGTTGCCTTGAATTCGAACACGCTCCAACGTGAAGAAACGGTTCAACGTCAGCGGAAGCTCCGACTTCCCTGCCAGCTCCCCAGCGGGGATTCGAAGCCGGGCTGTGACTCGCAGATTATCGTTAGGGAGCCGTTTCAGCTCGAGATCATAGGAGGATACCGTAAATATCGTTGCCGGCACCGGATCATCGGTAAGCCCGATGGATGGGTCCGATAGCTTGCTGCCCAGCTGCTCATACCGCTCTGCCCATAAGCTGCCGTATGGCATGAAGATGGCTCCAGCCAACACGAGGGCTGCCACCGCCGCCGCCCAAATCCTTTTTACATGCATCGTCGGGCGCTTCCGGTTCAGTAGCAGCAGACTTACCGCGAGCAACAACCCCGTAAAGGCCAGCACGAACCAGCGCGAACGGGAGATATCCGCAGATATGAGGGCATAGCTCCAATTTTCATATTGTAATGCTTCGGACTGAATGAAGAACTGATTCAAATGAAAGACTTCGGCCGGATACCATCCGAGCTGAGTAATAATAAAAATATCCATGAAAAAGGTGCCGAACATCCATGCGCAAAAGCCGATCAAATAGACAATCCGATTCGGAATGCTGGCCCCCAGCACCATGGCCAGCGCAAGGGTGACCATATACGAGATCTCGTACTGCATGGCGAATTGCATCGTATAATGCATAGCGATTCCGCCCGCAATCCCCTGGCTGATCGAGATCGTGTAGAAGATAAACGCTGTCGGAAGCGTGAACAAGGACAAATACAGCATGCTTACGGCATATTTGGACGATAACAGCGTCAGGAACGATACTGGCAAGCTGTGATTCCACTCGAACGAGCGCCGTAAAACATCCCTTCGCATGGATAAGATGCCGATCAGCATCGCGGGACCGAGCGTCATCGTGTGCCCGAGCATATGAAACTTGTAAGCCATCGTATACAGGTTCTGCTCGGTGCCGCCTCCGCTATTCAACATGTTCATGGCGAACAAAATCGCATAGATGACCGGCAAGGATGCAAACACCGGATTGCCGAACAGCAGCCGGCATTCCAGCACGGCATGTCTCCACCATTTACACATCCCGATCCCTCCGCAGCAGGGCCAGATAGCCGTCCTCCAGGGACGGTTCAGCCGGGTGCGCACCCGCAAACGGCCTCTTTCCTACAAAACGGCACAAAATGCCTTCCGGTACAGCTTTCGTGGATACAACCTGCATCGGATCTACGCGGGAGAACGCATCGGCTGACAGCACCGCTTCCCACACTTGTCCGTTGCCGCAGGCCTGCAGCTCGCCGAGCGTTCCGGACATGACCAGTCTCCCCATGTTCATGACGGCGATCCGGCGGCAGTTGCTCTCAATGTCAGCGACGATGTGCGTGGACAGCAGCACGGTCCGGTCAATGCTAAAGCGGGTCAGGACGTTGCGGAACCGGACCCGTTCCTGCGGATCCAGGCCGGAGGTCGGCTCATCCACGATAAGGATATCGGGGGATCCGAGAAGGGCCTGAGCAATGCCCAGGCGCTGCTTCATACCGCCCGAATAAGTACGAACCTTCTTGTCGGCTTTATCCTGGAGATTCACCGTCTCCAAGAGTCTGGCGACCTCCTTTCTCCTCGCCTCCCGATCCTTTATGCCCTTCATTACGGCTGCGTAGTCGAGATAATCTCTGCCCGTCAGCTGCGGATAAATATGAAAATGCTGGGGCAAGTAACCGATCATCGGGCGAATCTCCTCCGGCCTTGTGATCGAAATGCCATTTACCCTCACCTGTCCGGATGTCGGGGCCAGCAGTGTCGCCAATATGCGCATCAGCGTCGTTTTGCCCGCCCCGTTAGGCCCGAGCAATCCGGTCATGCCTTTATCCAATTGGAGCGACACGTCAAGGAGCGCCCATGCCCCTTTCCGGTACGTCTTCGATAAATGCTCGATGGTAATCATGCAATAACCCTTTCAGCTATTTCTTATGGACCTGATTCGTTAAGCCGCGCGGCTTCTGTATTGAAAACGAACAGGGCGGAAAAAAAGTTTAACCAATGCATCTAAATGAACAAAAAAATGCGTATAACGTAGCGCAGCTTGTAACGCGGCCAAATCATTGTAGGCCAAACGGAAGGCCATCTCAAGATCAGGTCAAAAAGGCTTGGAGTGCTAAATCATATAGCCATGCCTTTCGGAACAGCCTTGCCTTTTGGAAATACCATGTCTTTCGGAATTAATTACCTTGCCCTTTAGGACGCGGCACCAAATCCAGACTGCCACTATAAAAAGCCCGTTATCCCTAACGGATAGCGGGCAGTGCCTGCTGGCAATTCATCCGCTCAATCATTTACGGACTGAATCATTGACCGCATGAATGGTTCAGCGATGCTGCTCATACCGGTTGGCCCGGGTGATCGCCTGAACCCGCTGAACAACCTGCGGAGACAGCGGCTCCATCTCGCCGGCGGCTAGATTATGAAGCAGCTGATCCAGCGAGCTTGCTCCCGGGATCGTACAGGCCACAGCAGCATGGGATAATGCATATCGAATGGCGAGATGGGACACATCCATGCCGTCTGCATGCTCTTCCAGCTGCTTCAGCAGGCTCAAAAGCTCGTCCTTGCTGTAATCCAGATAGCCCTTCTCCGCCTTGGCTTCGCCGCTTCCCGACAAGATGCCTCGCGCAACCGGCCCCCGGGCGATAAGGGAGATGCCTTGCTCCTTCAGCAGATCCAGCACTTCTTCCTCAGGCCTCCGATCCAGAATGCTGTACTGGCTCATGACGCTCACGATATTCGAGCGTTTCGCATACTCCCGAATCACATTGGGGCGAATCGACGATATCCCGTAATAGCGGATAAGTCCTTCCTGCTTCAGCTCCTCGAACGCCTCGATCGTCTCATCGATCGGATCGTCGATCGTCCCTCCATGCAGCTGGTACAGGTCGATATAATCGGTTCCCAGCCTGTGCAGACTGTCCTTCACGGCCGACTTGATGTACGCCTTCGAGGGATCCCATACCCAGCCTTCCTGGCCGGGCACGCGCCGGTTCCCGACTTTGGTCGCGATGATGACATCGCTGCGCCGTCCGCGCACGGCCTTGCCGACCAATTCCTCATTTCGTCCTTCATCGTACAGATCGGCCGTATCGAGGAAGTTCACGCCCTGGTCCAGCGCCTCATGGATCAACTTAACAGCCTTTCCTTCCTCCGTACCCAGCGACATGCAGCCAAGACCAATTTCGCTTACCAGCAGCTCCGAAGAACCTAACCGATTGAATAACATGCTCCATTCCTCCTCATCATATATCCATCATGCTCTATTCTCATCCATTACTTACCCGATAATATCGCTCCAGATTTTAACGGCGGTGAGTGCAATCAAACCGGCCAGTGCATACCGGAGCAGTCGGACATTCAGTCTTCGGCTCACCATCGCGCCGATCGGTGCCCCGAGCAGGCTTCCCGCGACCGCGAACAGGGACGGCCACAGCGGAATGTCTCCCGAAGCCAATTTGCCGATCACCCCGCCGACGGCAGACAAAAACACGATGGCAAGCGAAGAGGCAATCGTGATCCTTGTCGGAATTTTCAGGACGGTCAGCATAATCGGAATCAAAATAAATGCCCCGCCCGCACCAACGATGCCTGCAATCCCTCCGACGAGAAATGCCGATCCCGAGGCGATCCACGGATTGAAGGTAACCTCCTGCACCGTTCGGCTCTCCATCGTCGCCCGCGTAGGAACGATCATGAGCAGAACCGCGATAACCGCCAGGAAACCATAAATCACATTGATGGCCGCGCTGCTCATGACCATGGAGGACAGGCTTCCGATTAAGCTTCCGACCAGCGTGCTGACACCCATCTGCAATATCAACGGCCGATGGATATAGGCCTCTCCTTTACGGGAGCTTACCCGGTTCGCCAGCATCCCTGACAAGGAAGCAAAGAAAACCTGCAGCATGCTGATCGCCGCCACTTCCTTGGAGGTAAACACTTCAAGGCCAAACCATTCAGGCATGTACAATAAAAGGGGGAAATTGATAATCGCCCCGCCGATCCCGAGAAGTCCCGAGAAGAAGGAGCCGATAAGGCCGATTAAGACCATAATGACGAGCTGCATGATCATGATGATCGATCTCCGTTCTATTAGATTGATTGACCACCTTCATATAGATGCCACGCCCCGCTCCGCCGTGGAGCCTATGCACGCGGTACGAAAATGAACAAATCTGGGCGCAGGTGGCTATTGAAAGTGCCCGGATCCTGATCTATAATTAAAACCAAGTATTTATATCGGAAATGTGGAGGTGTACAGGTGTGTTCAGTAAACTGAAAAATCTTTTTCAGGACCGCTGTCCGGATTGCGAACAGAGACTCGTTTCGCGCTATGACGACATGGCGCTGATTAAGCACTGCCCGGATCACCATTACACCGAAGAAATATATAATCAACTGGGCGTTACCATCGTGTACCACCCCAGTAAAGATAAATCGAGCCGGGGCGACTAAGGATCAGGGCGTTATTTCCCTTCCTCCATCTCCCGCCATGATCTTCCGGCCGCCCTCAGCATCAACAGCACCGCGGCCTGGGAAATCAGTACGGCTATAGCCAAGATGAACAGCCAAATGGCCATGATATCCTGGTCAACGTTCAAAGTGAACGGATAAGATGCAAGCCATAGTCCTTGTACGGTCATAAACCATCCAAGACAAACCCGAGCTCTTCCGGCTATATTCAGCGAAGACTCACCCGAGAAACTCGACATGATCCCCTTGCAGATCCCGTAAATAAGGAGCGTACTAAGCAGCATGTCCAATAATCGAAGGGATAGCTCTAAGATCGTAGGCGGCAGGCCGTTTAAGAAGCCTGTCCCCGGCTCCCCAACAATCATCCGGGCAATGGACCCTACCAGAAGCAGCAGGGCTGCTGCTCCTCCTGCCTGAAAGAAACGGCTCCTCTCGGAGAGCGTCCATAAGCCGGATGCAGCCAGCAGATAGCCGAGCGGGTCCGGCAGGAGGTCCAATCCCCCCACTCTCACATTGATCAATACTAGGAGGAGTCCCCAGGCGATACGGTAACAGGCGCTGCTCATAACGCTCCCCTTCTTTCCCGGACGTATTCCGTAATTTCCCGCTCCGTCGGTGAAGGGTAATAGGCAAAATGATGGACACTTTGCCAGGGTGCCTGGTCACCCTCGGCATCGGCATACTCAAGCCGAAGGCGCAGCTGGTAAACCTGCATCCGCTTCGCAGGCGAGGACAGGTTAAACTTGTAAGCGACCTTGACGGAATCCCCTTGATTGAGCCGGACCGGCAGCGGAAGGTCAAGAATCGGGACACCCGATAGCTTGATTTCGGCTTCCGAGGGTGCTTCCGAACGGTGACTGATGCCCGGTGTCCGTTTTGCGATGTCCGCATGCACCAGCAAATCCCCTTCCTCAACCATGCTCATATAAACTGAGGATAGACCGGTCAGATTGACCGGACGCCGGACTGCCAACCGATCATATCCGGAATGGTCCGAGGATCCTGCACCTGATGTCCATTGTATGGGATCATGGTCTCGATTTACATTATCCCTGGGCACAAGATGGATTTCTCCGATGCGCACCTTTTCCGATGATCCGTCACTATATAAGGCGGTTACTTGTCTAATGACTGCTGGCTCTTTTATTTCCGGAGGCTCTTGCCCCGAATCTGTGCTGTCGAAGCTCACGATCATTTTCCCTAATGACTGTTTTCGATATTCTGCATAATTAGGATAAGGACTCACCTGCAGCCCGGGATAGCCTTCAATATAAATGTCGATCAGCTTCCTTTCCAGCCGCTTGTCCTCCAAATAGTACAAGTCGAAGTAGTCGCCTGCTTCGGGGATGACCTCGATGTAATGCTCCAAGAATACGGTTCGCTCCAAGCGGTTCGCTTGGTCATACCAAATGTTCCCGACCCAGCTTCCGGCAATCAACAGCATCGCCAGGAAATAATACCCCTTTCCTCGCATAGCTCTAAAATCTCCTTAACGTTCAGGTATGTATCCTTACCTATATTATCATGTAAATGTGAGAAGAAGGTTTGATCCATATAAAAATTTCATAAGGCCGGGCCGGCCCGCTCCCCCCACCCAAATAAGAGGGCCGCCAAATGGACAAACTATGGAAAACCTCAGCCAAGGAAGGTGCATCCATGAACCCATCGCTGCAAGACGTAACGAATTGGTTTAACGGCAAGAGCAATCACACCCTGATGATTGAAAAGGAAGAGGAGCGGGATCGCGACCGGGTGCAGCTGCGTCTTGAGCGTTTTGACGTCAGCGAACACCATAACCAGTCGATCGACGGTTACAGAGACAGCCGCTGCCTGCTCCTGCACGGACCGGGCGTCGTCATCACCGCCGGCCACGAAGCGCCGCTTCCGGGCGATAGCTTTGTCATCGGCCTTGACGATCTCACCGGAACGGAAGTCAGGGAGGATCAGGTCGTGCTGTTGACGGAGCGGGGCAAATACTCGATCACGACCGGGGCATCCCCGGATGTCCCGGGTACCCCGCAGTAGGCTGGTTCAGCCAACCTGACCTCAAAAAAAACAGCCGGACCGGCAGATCCCCATGATCTGCCGGTTCTACGGCTGCTTTTTGCTTTTGATGTTTAGTCGATGCAGTTTTCTTCAAGCCCATTCTTACTGCTGCCCGTACGATGTTCATCGTAAAGGCTCGAACGACGCGTCCTGTCTGGATAGGGTTAGGTTATACCCGCTTAAATCTCCACAAAAAGCTCTGGAAATCGCCATGCATCGGCGGTATGGCCAATCCGGCATGCATGAGGCGGTCGCCCCCGTAGACGGCGCCATCCTCAAGGCAGCGGTACTCCGCATCCGGATCCAGACCTCGCGTCCGCAAATAGCGGATCGGCTCATTCGCCTCGCTCAAAATCCGGAAATAGTACAGCACCGCTTCAGAGCGGTCTTCGGACACCACTGTCCATGCCGCTTCGTTTCCCTCGAACGGATTCCGCAGCCGGTAGAAGTCGCCGAATTGAACCAAGTGGCGGATCTCCTTATACAGCTTCACCTGCTCCCGCACCTCGTTCTTTTCGTCCTCCGTAAAGGCCGTCAAATCCAGCTCATACCCGAAGTTGCCCGACATGGCAGCATGCCCCCGGGTCCGCAGGGAAGTATGCCGGTGCACCTGGTGATTCGGAACCGCGGACACATGCGCGCCCATCGAGCTCAGCGGATAAACCAGGCTTGTCCCGTACTGGATTTTCAGACGGCTGACCGCGTCGGAGTTATCGCTTGTCCACGTTTGCGGCATATAGTACAGCATCCCCGGGTCGAATCTTCCCCCGCCGCCCGAGCAGCTCTCGAACAGGATGTGCGGGAATTCCGATGTCAATTGCTCCAGCACGCGGTACAGCCCCAGCATGTACCGGTGGGCCGTTTCCCGCTGCCGCTCAGGCGGAAGCGCTGCAGAACCGATCTCCGTCATGTTCCGGTTCATGTCCCATTTCACGTACGTAATCGGGGCGCTCTTCAAAATGTCGCGCACCATGCCCGCAACGGCATCGCATACCTCTTCTCTGGAGAAATCGAGGATAAGCTGCCGTCTTCCTTCCGTTCTGCGGCGATCCGGCACATGCAGGCACCAATCCGGATGAAGGCGGTACAAGTCGCTGTCGGGCGACACCATTTCCGGCTCAAACCATAAGCCGAACTGCAGGTTCAGGTCGGTGACGCGCTGAACGAGATCCTCGAGACCGTCGGGCAGCTTGTTCCGATCCACCACCCAGTCGCCGAGCGAGGTGGTGTCGTCGTTGCGCTTGCCGAACCAGCCGTCGTCAAGCACAAACAGCTCGATCCCGAGGTTCCGCCCTTCCTTGGCGATTTGCTCGATTTTCTCGGCATTGAAGTTAAAGTACGTCGCTTCCCAGTTGTTCACCAGCACCGGACGGACCGCGTCACGGAAAGCGCCGCGGCACAGCCGGGTTCGGTACAGCTTGTGATATCGCCTGGACATCCCGCCAAGCCCCTCGGCCGAGAATACCATGACCGCCTCCGGCGTCTGGAAGGCCTGTCCCGGCTCCAGCAGCCAGGAGAAGTCGAAGGGGTTGAGGCCCATTACGACGCGGGTCGTCTCATATTGATCCACTTCAACCTGCGCCGCAAAGCTGCCGCTGTACACGAGGCTGAATCCGTAGACCTCTCCGTGCTCCTCGCCGGCATCGTCGGCGAGCAGCGCCAGAAACGGATTATGGTTATGGCTGCTCGCGCCCCGCCGGCTCTCGACCCCCTGCATTCCCGGCGACAGCCTTCTCCGCTCTACGTGCCGTTCTCTGGCCCATGCGCCGTGCAGGTGGAGCAGGTCGAATCGGTTGTGGCTGAAATCCACGCTCGCGCTCATCGCCCGCAGCAGCGTCATTGGCATGGCCCCTTCATTGCGGAATAATACGGAGCGGGCAATCGCATCGTAGCTTTTGATTACGGAGTAGGACACCGTAACGGACAAGCCGCTCACGCGGTCGACCAGCCGGAGCTCCAGCGTATCGGCTTCATCGTCCTGCTCGGTGTAAACCGCAGGCAGACCTTCAAGCTTCGGCTTGCCGCCGTATATCCGATGGCTTTCGTATTCGACCTCGGCCACCGTCGTTCCGTTGGGCAGCTGCACCTGATAGGCCGGCTGACGGAAATCGCCGCTCCCGTATCCCGGATATTCCTGAGGCAGGCTGTCAAACGAGAAGGAAGCGTCGTCCCGAAACGGCGACGGCGAGAAGGAAGCTCTCTCCCTCCGCGTAAGAAGCCCTTCCACCTGCGAATCGCGAAGCTTCGGTCCCCAATATACATGGGCGGGATATAAGCCGCGAACGAGCTGAATCACATAGCTCGAATGATCACTTTGGAGATGAAATACACCTTGCTCTTCATGAAAAAAGATACTCACTGCTTCTGCCTCCTTGCCAACGTCCGATTGTAATCTCCTGATCCTACAATTCGGATCCGTCCACTGCTGGCCGCTCGAGTATCATGACGCCCCTTGCCGGGATCGTAACATGCCCCGTAACCGGCCGCTCGGTGAGGAGATCCGTTTGGTTGGCGGATCCTGCATCAAATGCCATCGCTTCGGCGTTGTGGTTCATGATGAACAACAAGGAAGTCCCCTCCTTCACCCGCTCCACAACCTCGATCCCTGCCGGTGTATCGAGCAGCGGCTTGATCCCCTGCTCTTCGCATACATTGCTCATAAAGCCCCGAAGGAACGCCGCATCCGGGCTGCTGGCAACGTAATAGGCCTGCCCCTTGCCGAACCGGTTTCTCGTTAGCACCGGGGTGCCTTGATAAAAATCGGTTCCGTACTCGGCCAGAACCTCAGCCGTTTCCGCATGGATGACATCGCACAAAATGCCGCAGGAATAACTTCCACGCAGCGGGCCCCAATCCTGCTTCATCACCATATGATTTTGCTGTTCCGGGAGCAGCGCGTCGGTCTCCTCCGCCCATATGCCCGTCACTTGGCGGAGCTTGCCGGGATAGCCGCCCAGCGTTACGAGGTCATGCTCATCGACGATCCCGCTAAAGAAGGTTGTGATAAAGGTTCCGCCGCTTGCCACGAAGCGCTCCACGCGCTCGGCGACACCCGGCTTCACCATATACAGAACGGGCGCTATCACGACATCGTACTTATCCAGGTCCTCCTCTACACCGATCACGTCCGTCTGGATATTCTGCTCGTACAAGGCGGCATAGTACTTATGGATTTCATCGACATAATTCAATTGCTTGGTCGGTCCGCTCGACAGCTCGATCGCCCAGCGGTTCTCCCAATCGTACAGGATCGCCACTCTGGCTCTGGAGCGCGCGTCGAGGATCCGGTCTCCAAGCTGCTGCAGCTCGCTTCCGAGCTCCGCGCATTCGCGGAACACCCGGGTATGCTCATGCCCCGCATGCTCGATCAGCGCGCCGTGAAATTTCTCGCACGCCCCGATGGAGCGGCGCAGCTGAAAGAACATCACCGTATCGGCTCCATGCGCGACGGCCTGGTAGCTCCACAGCCGCATGACGCCCGGACGCTTCGCCGAATTGTAAGGCGACCAGTTCTGAACGCTCGGCGTCTGCTCCATCAGCATGAACGGCTGCCCGCCTTTAAGGCCGCGCATCAGGTTATGGGACATCGCCGTGAAGCTGACCGGCGTATCGATGGCAGGGTAGTTGTCCCAGGAGACCACGTCCATGTGCTTCGCCCATTCGAAATAATCCAGCTCCGGATAAAATCCCATCAAGTTCGTCGTCACCGGAATCTCCGGTGTCACCAACTTGATCTCGTCCCGCTCCAGCCGGTAGCATTCCAGCAGGCTGTCCGATTGGAAGCGGCGGTAATCGAGCGAGATGCCCTGGAAGAACGTCCGGTTGCCGTCGAACTCCTCGCTGAGCACATTCGGCACGACGATCTCGTCCCAATCGTAGAAGGTATGGCCCCAAAAGCCGGTGTTCCATACCGCATTCAGCTTCTCCAGCGTCTCATAGCGTTTCTGCAGCCAGACGCGGAACTGCCGCTCGCAATTGTCGCAGTAGCAGTAGCCGCCGTATTCGTTCGATATATGCCAGATAACCAGTGCCGGATGATCCTTGTACCGCTCGGCCAGCTTGCGGGCCATGAGCGGAGCGTATTTGCGGTATGTCGGGCTGTTCGGGCACGAATTGTGCCGCCCACCGAATTTGCGCTTGCGGCCCTGGTAGTCGACGCGAAGCACATCCGGATATTTCTTGGCCATCCACGCCGGATGGGCTCCCGTGCTGGTTGCCAGGCAGACCTTGATGCCTTCCGCCGCTAACCGGTCCATAATCTCGTCGAGCCAAGCAAAATCATAGCTTTCTTCATCACGCTGGCTTCGAGCCCAGGAAAACACATTGATGGTGGCGACATCGATTCCCGCCAGCGGAAACATCCGCATGTCCTCGTCCATCGTCGCTTTATCCCATTGCTCGGGATTGTAATCCCCGCCGTACCAGATTTTCGGAATTTTCGGATTGATCATAATCAGTGCCTCCATATGCAATCTGCTCCGCAATTCGCATTGTCGGAGCAGTTTCATTTTCTGACGTTTGGAATTATCGTTCGAACCAGTTTCTAGAGATAACGCCTTTATACCAGTAATAGCTGTCTTTTTTCGTGCGGACCAGCGTATCATAGTCCACGTGCACCAGACCGAAGCGCATGCCGTAGCCTTCCGCCCATTCAAAGTTGTCCATCAGCGACCATTCCATGTAGCCCTTCAGATTAATACCGTCTTCGATCGCGCGGCTGGCTTGAATGAGATGCATCGCGAGATAATCGATCCGCCGCTGGTCGTGAATGCGTCCGTCCTGCTCGAGGCCGTCGTTGTAACAGGCACCGTTCTCCGTAATATAGAGATTCGGGTTGCCGTACTTGTCGGCCGTGTAACGAAGCAGCTGATACAGCCCTTCGGCGTAAATCTCCCAGCCGATATCCGTCTTGGCCACGCCGAGCGACACCGCTTCGCTGGACAGCATTCCGCCCGCTTCGCCCGGATTGTAGCGATTCATCGAGGAGGTGTAATAATTAATGCCGATAAAATCGATCGGCTGACGGATAATGTCCATGTCTCCCGCCACGACCGGAGGCTTATAACCGAGCTTCTCATACCATTCCAGCATAAATTTCGGATACTCTCCGAAGTAGATCGGGTCGAGATACCAATCGCCGGACCAGCCGTTGATCCGCAGGCAGGCCTCGATATCCTCCTCCGTATTGCGGTATGGCACGGCCCAGGCCGTATTCGGCGCAATGCCGATCTCTCCCGGAATGCCAAGCTCCCTGAAGCGTTTGACCGCCTTGCCGTGAGCGACAAGGAGATGATGGCTGACGTCGATGGCCAGCTGCAAATCCTTGTTGCCCGGGGCGTGAACGCCCAGGTAGTTCGAGAGGAACGCCATGCACCACGGCTCGTTGAACGTGATCCAGTGCTTGATTTTACCCTTGAACTCGTTAAACATCAGCTCCGCGTATTCGGCGAATGCGTCGATCGTCCCACGGCTGCCCCAGCCGCCCTCATCCTGCAGCGCTTGCGGCAAGTCCCAATGGTACAGCGTGCAGAACGGCTCGATGCCGTTCGCAAGAAGCGCGTCCACCAATCGGTGATAGTAATCGAGCCCGGCCCGGTTCACTTCGCCTCTTCCGCTTGGAAGCACACGCGGCCAGGATACCGAGAAGCGGTACACCTTGACGCCGAGTTCCTTCAGCAGCTGCACATCCTCCTCCACCCGATGATAGCTGTCGCAGGCGACGTTGCCGTTGTCTCCGTTCTTGACCATGCCCGGCGTATGGGCGAAGGTATCCCAGATCGACATGCCCCGTCCGTCTTCGTTATAAGCTCCTTCGATCTGATAAGAGGCCGTTGCTACGCCCCATTTGAAATCCTGGGGAAACTTGTGAATGCTCATCCTCCATCTCTCCCTCTTGCGCTTGGTTTTAATAAAAATGCACCGCTCCTGTGTCCCGCAAAGCCGGTCAGGAGAGCGGTGCATCTTGTTCATGCTTCAGACATTCAAACTCCTGATTGGGTTTACTGACTCAAACTATCCCATGAAGCCTGCATATCCTCAAGCATTTTTGTCACATCGGATTTGCCTGCAAAGTAGGCCTGCATCGAGTTCGCAAATTCTTGCGTTACGCCGTCAGGGAATTTCGGAGCCTGCTGCGGCAGCACTTTGCCGGCCTGCACATATTCCCATACCGACGCACCCAGGTCGCCCATATCCTCAGGGGTTGCTTCGATCGTGGACAAAGCCGGGATGAATTTGAACTTCTTCACGATGTACTCTTTCCCGATATCGGAAGTGACGAGCCAGTTCAGGAATACCTTCGCTTCTTCCTTCACCGGTGAGTTTTTATTAATGACGAGGTTGGCCGGTACGCCGACGTTCAGCTTGTCGTTCTGTTCGGCATCCTCACCCATCGGCATCGGCAGAAAGCCCAGGTTCAGGTCCGGATTGATGGCGTCGATTTCCGTTTGGGACCAGTTGCCGTTTTGCATCATGGCCGCTTTTTCAGTTGCCAGCAAGGATACGGCGGTGTTGTAATCGGTCGTCAGCGGGTTTTTGTTGCCGTGATCCAGCGTCAGCTGCATCAGCTTAGCCCATGCTTCGAACTGCGGGTTGCCCGCGAATTTCTCCGTGCCGTCGCTCAAGCCTTTAATAAACGCGTCCGGATCGTTCTGCAGCGCGAATGCAGGGTTAATGCCCTGGTTGCCCAGCAGCCACCATTCCTGATAAGCGTTCGCGAACGGCGTTACGCCGATTGCTTCCAGCATCTTCGCGGCATCCTCCAGCTGGGAGTAGGTTTTCGGAAGCTCGGTAATGCCTGCTTGCTCGAACAAATCTTTATTGTAGATATAGCCCCAGCCTTCAAGGTTCATCGGCATGCCATATACTTTCCCGTCTTTAGTCATCGGCTTCTTCGCCATATCGACCAGATCGGCTACCCATGGCTGATCGGACAAATCTTCGAGGTTGTCAAACCACATCTCCATCTCGGCATAACCGCCGTTGGAGAAAATGTCCGGTGCGTCGCCGGAAGCGAACTTCGTCTTCAGGGAAGCGCCATAGTCCGCTCCTCCGCCGACCGTTTGGATGTCCAGCTTGATGTTTGGATGCTCTTTTTCGAATTCAACCTTCAGTTCATTCAGACCATCCACGATTTCAGTTTTGAACTGGAAAATCTTAACCGTTTTCACATCACCGGAAGCTGCATCGCTGCTGCCGCTTCCCCCTTCCGACGATTTGCCGCCGCAGGCTGCAAGGACCATCGAGAATGCCAGCAGCATGACCAGGGTCAATTTCATTTTTTTCATTGCGTTTTACCCCCTTGAGAAAATGTATATATAAAGTTTGAGAAACCAAGGTGACTATCGTGCGGGTCGAAAGCAAGTCGCAAGCGAATCAGCCCTTGACGGAGCCGGCCGCGACGCCTTCGACAATATACTTCTGCAACGATAAGAAAAATATGATAATCGGCGTAATCCCGAGCACCAATGCCGGCAGCGCCATATCCCACTGCTTGGAATACTGTCCGAAGAAGGCGAAGGTCGCCAGCGGAATGGTCCGCAGCTCCGGACTTTGCAGAATCAGGGACGGCAGCAGATAGTCGTTCCAGATCCACAAGCTGTTCAGGATGATGACCGTTACGAGCATCGGCTTCAGCATCGGCAGAATGATCCGGGCGAACACGCCGTAGGACGATGCCCCGTCTACCGTAGCAGCCTCTTCGATCTCCAGCGGAATCGATTTTACGAAACCGTGGAACAGGAAAATGGAGAGCGGAATTCCCAGCCCCAGGTAGGACAGGATCAGGCCGACCATGCTGTTGTTGACGTTCAGCCATCCGACTACCTGCAGCAGCGGGATCATAATGGACTGGAACGGGATGACCATCGCCGATACGAAGATCATAAACACGATGCGGTTAAAGACCGTGTTCGCGCGGACCATCCGGTAGGCCGCCATCGCGCTGAGCAGCGCGATAATCAGATTGCTGATCACGGTAATGATCAGGGAATTCGTGAAGGCTTCCGGGAATCTCGTAAGCTCCCATGCCTTCGAATAGTTATCCCAGTGGAACATGCTCGGCCAATTGGCCGCGTTGACCATGATGTCGCCCAGCGACTTCACCGAGTTGACGAGCAGGAAGTAAAAGGGCGCTAAAAATAGGATGGCGATGATAAACATCACGACTTGCAGGATCAGGGCCGATGCCGATAGTGAGGATTTGGTCTTCATCAAGCTTCAACCTCCTTATTCTTCGTCAGGCGGACCTGAATGAGGGTGATGACGGCCACCACGATGAAGAAGATCAAGGATTTTGCCGTACCCAATCCATAACGGTTATTCAGGAAAGCTTCATTATACACGTTCATCGCAAGCGACTCGGTCGAGCCGTATGGTCCGCCCTTGGTCAGCGACAGGTTCAGGTCGAACATTTTGAAGGACCAGGATATCGCAAGGAACAGACAGACGGTCACTGCCGGCATAATCAGCGGCACCATAATATTTTTCAGCACCTGGAAGCGGTTCGCCCCGTCAATCTCGGCGGCTTCTAGCACTTCCTTCGACACGTTGGTGATGGAGGCAATGTAGATGATCATCAGATAGCCGGAAGACTGCCATACGAATACCAGAATGATTCCCCAGAATCCGGTAACCTCATCCCCCAGCCAAGGCAGCTGGAAAAACGCGAGACCGGTTACATCTCCAAGCGTCGCAAATCCTTTGATAAAAATGAACTGCCAAATGAAACCAAGCAGCAGACCGCCGATCACGTTCGGCATAAAGAAGATCGTCCGCAGGAAGTTCCGCCCTCTGATCTTCTTGGTCAAGAAGTAGGCCAGGAAAAATCCGACCAGATTGGTTAAAATGACGCCGACAATCGTAAACTTGGTTGTAAACCAAAAGGAGTCGGCAAACGCGCGGTCGCTCGTGAATATTTTGACGAAATTATCGAGTCCCACCCATTCGACATTGCCCGATACGCCGTTCCAATTCGTAAAGGAATAATACATTCCCATGACAAACGGGATTATGATCGTAATGCCGAAAAACAGCAGCGCGGGTCCAATATACACCAGCTGCTGCATCAGCGCAGCCGTTCTTTTGCTATTCATGTAAATCCCCCTCCGCTTGTCCTATCGTTTCGTTTCTCTCTGATTCAATTATGCTAAGATTAGTAACATAGCACTACCCTAGGATGTGAACGAATAGGTATAGAAAATTGATCGGCGGGTGAAAGATTTGAACTGGAACAGCATACGCACAAAATTGATCGCCTTTATGATCCTGGCCACGATCATCCCGACGACGGCCGCCTTGATCATCAGTTATGTCACGACGACCAATGCGTTAAAGGAGCGGGCGGTGGTTGAGAACCAAAATCTTCTTTACCAGGGGCGGATGAATCTGGAGAGCGATTTGGAAGAATTGAACCGGAGCTCCTTGACGGTCTATTCCGATCCTGAGTTTTTCCGCAGCCTGTATTACAGCCACGGCAACATCAGCACTGGCGGCAGGCAGTCTGCAACCATGCAGTCGATGTATCATGCCATTACCGGAACGCGGCAGGTCTATCTGTACGTAGACGGTCAGCGGGAGTCCACCTTGTACGCACAAGATATAGCGAGAAAAGCCAGCGACATCAGTCTGTATCGGGAAATTCCGGATCTGCAGGGCCGAAAGCTGTTTATCCAGCCGCCTCATGCCCTGCATACCTACGGCTTTCAACTGGCCTATCCCTATGAAGAGAATACCAAGGTGCTGACGCTGTATCGGGTCATCGAGCGCGTGCCATCCTCGGACCGGCTTGGGCTGCTCGCGATTGATCTGGACATGACGTTCCTCAGCCGGATCAGCAGTCAATTATTCCAGCCTGGGAACGAGCAGCTATACATTACAAGCGAAGACGGGATTGTCATGTATTCCGGAGACGAGAAGCGAATTGGGCAGCCCCTTGGCGAGGATTGGTATAAGACCATTATGGAATCGGGACAACAGCAGGGCTATTTCGAACATAACGACAACATTTATGTGTATAACCGCGTCCAGACCTCTGTCAGCAATTGGACGATGATTAAGGAAATTCCGTCCTCCTATATTTTGAGCAGCGCGGACAAGGCGGCTTTCATCAATATTTTATTGCTTGCGGTATCGTTCATCCTGATCATCGCCGCCATGATCTGGATCTCGGTGCGAATTACCGCTCCGATCCGGGAGCTTGTCGGATTTATGAGCCAGGTAAAGAGCGGGCGCATGACGGTTGATATCGAATCGGACCGCAAGGACGAGATCGGAATTCTGTACCGCAGATTCAGCAGCATGATGGATACGATCAACAACCTGATTTTGCAGGAATACAAGCTGAAGCTGGCCAATCGGACGAACCAGCTCCGGGCGCTCCAGGCCCAGGTGAACCCGCATTTCATGAACAATGCCCTGCAAACCATCGGCACGCTTGCGCTTGAGCATGATATGAAGAGAATTTACTCTCTTATCTCGGCCCTTGCCCGGATGATGCGTTACAGCATGTACAATACCGATAAGCCGGTAACGCTTCGCACGGAGCTGAATCACATCAAGGATTACATCGAGCTGCAGAAGGAGAGATTTGAGAACGGGTTCGACTTCAGGTACGATGTGGAAGAGTCCACCTTGGAAATGACTATTC
Organism: Paenibacillus sp. FSL R5-0810; assembly: GCF_038002285.1. Taxonomy (NCBI): domain Bacteria; kingdom Bacillati; phylum Bacillota; class Bacilli; order Caryophanales; family Paenibacillaceae; genus Paenibacillus; species Paenibacillus sp. FSL R5-0810. The sequence goes on along the minus strand of NZ_JBBOCF010000001.1, from coordinate 6,082,610 downwards.
CGAAGATGCTGATCCAGCCGCTGGTTGAAAACTTTTTCAAGCACGGCATGAATCCGGTCGCCCAAGACAACTATATCCTCGTTCAAAGCCGGCGTCTCTCCCCTTCGCTCGTGCAGATTACCGTCGAGGATAACGGCAACGGCATGCCTGAGGAGCAATTCGAAGCGCTGCAAGCGCAGCTGCGTCAATTGGAGGAGCTGGACCTGGAGCAGCTGCAGGTTAGCTCTGAGGACAAGGAGGACCAAAGCGGCATCGGCCTCATCAACATTATGACAAGGCTCAAGCTGTATTCCCGGGGAAAATCCGGGTTCAATCTGGAGAACAACCAGCCGCGTGGCTTCCGTGTTGTTCTGACTATACATGTGGAAGGTGAAACGGATGAAGGCATTGATCGTCGATGACGAGAGCCGCGTGCGCAAAGCGATTCAGCTGCTTGTCCGGTGGGAGGAGCATGGCATTACCGAAATTCAGGAGGCCGCCAACGGGCAGGAAGCAATGGAGATGATCCCCTCTTATCGCCCGAGCCTCGTCCTGATGGACATGCTGATGCCGCTGAAGAACGGTGTCGATCTCATGAAATGGATTCACGAGCATTACCCGGATACGAAATTCATCGTCATCAGCGGGCATGATGATTTCGAATTTGTCCGCAATACGATCCGCTATAGCGGTACGGATTATATTTTGAAGCCGATCGAAGAGGCTGCCATCAATGAAGCCGTCGACAAGGCGGCATCGGCCTGGCGGGCGGAGGAAGCGGAGCGCCGGGCTGCGCAGCAGCAGCACGTGCAGGTCAACGAATACCGGCCGGTGTACTCCGAGAAGCTGCTGACAAGCTTGCTCGAGGATCCGAGCGCCCATGTCCAGGTTGCACGGCGGCTGAAGACCGAAGGCATCGTTCCTGAGTCAGCGGAGCGCGTAAGGCTGGCCGTGCTGCAGATCGATCCATCGGACAGTACGTTATTCGAGCGTTTCGGCCATCATCTCGATCTTCTTATGTTTGCCCTGCTGAATATTTGCAATGAATTTCTGCAAAAGGACGGCGTCGGGATCGCATTCCGCCATTTCGGCTCCCATCATCGAATCGTGATCCTCGTCTGGGAGCAGATCGGCGCGCTGACCGCCCGCCTTCATGATATAAACGACGGGATCCACCGGACGCTGTCGCGGCATATGCATTTTGGCACCAGCCCGGCGGGGAGCTACCCCGGGGACATGCCCAAGCTGTATGCCAAATGCCTGTCCTCTCTCGCTTCGCGCGACTTGACGGTGCTCAGCCATTTCATCCATGACGGAGACGAGGTCCGAAGCCTTGCCGGGAATCTGCCCAAGGCCCTCCAGTTCGGAAGCTATGAGGATTCTTGGAAGCTTGCCGTTCTCAGCGGACAGCCTAACCTGATTGCGGATGCAGTCGAAGCGTGGACGCACGAAATCCGCAAAACCGGAGTGATTACACCTGAACTTCTAGCACAGTGGGACCGGGACATCGAGCGGTTTGCCAACCAGGTCATTTATGAAACGGCTGGTGCCGGATCCGAACCGGTGCACAAGCTCTACCGGGAGGCGTGTTCGGAATTGGAGTCCCCGAATCCCAATAAATACGTATTCTCGCTTGCCGAATGGCAGCACTATTGGACGGGTTTGATGAACCGCCTTTCCTCCGTCCTGCTGTCCAGAACGCAGTCCGGCGGGGAGCTGATCCGCGACATTACGGACTACATCGAGCAGCACTACCAGAACGAGGTGTCGCTGTACGAGATCGCAAGCCGGTTCCATGTGAGCCGGGAATACATCTCCCGTAAATTCAAGCAGCAGCATCAGGTTAACATACCGGAGTATATCAACCGTCTCCGGATCTCCAAGGCGAAAATCCTGCTGCAGAACCCTGCGCTGAAAATGGCGGCGATCGCCGAGATGGTCGGGTTCAAGAACGAGAAGTACTTCAGCCTCGTGTTCAAGAAGCAGGAAGGCATATCGCCGAAGGAATTCCGCAAGCGTTTGACCGATTTCATGTAACGCGGTCTCGCGGGCGGTCTCGCGGGCGGTCTCGCGGGCGGTCTCGCGGGCGGTCTCGCGGGCGGTCTCGCGGGCGGTCTCGCGGGCGGTCTCGCGGGCGGTCTCGCGGGCGGTCTCGCGGGCGGTCTCGCGGGCGGTCTCGCGGGCGGTCTCGCGGGCGGTCTCGCGGGCGGTCTCGCGGGCGGTCTCGCGGGCGGTCTCGCGGGCAAAAAAAAGCAGAGCTAGCAGGGAATGCTCCCTGCTGCTCTGCTTTTTCAGTATGGTTCAGCTCCTTCGCCTTAACGGCGATCCGCCGCTACATGCTGCTGCTCAATTTGCCCGATCTACAGCTTCTCCAAAATCATGACGCCCCGCGCAGGGACTTCACACTGCTTCTGCTGTTCCTTGCCCGTCAGTAAATCCTTGTAAACCACATCCCCTAATGGCACGGTCTTAGCTTCCGCCGTATGGTTAAGCACGAAAGTAAATGCCTTATCATCCTTGACCCTGCGGGCAGCCTCCACGCCGGCCGGCGCATCCAGCACCGACTGAATACCGTGCTCTGTGCAGATCGTTTTCATCAAATCCTGCAGGAACTTCGCGTCCGGACTGGATGCAACATACCAGGCTTTGCCTTGGCCGAAACGGTTGACCGTAAGCGACGGCTTGCCTTTATAATAGTCCGAGCCATACTCAGCAACGACCTCTGCCCCTTCCGCATGAATCACATCGCACAAAATGCCGCAGTCATAGGAGCCTTCCAGCTCCCCATACTTGCCCCGGATGATCATTTGATTTTGCTGTCCCGGCAGCAGGGCATCGATCTCCTCGGCCCAAATTCCCATTAGACTGCGCAGCTCGCCTGGATAACCGCCCAGCGTTACGATATCGTTTTCGTTGACAATGCCGCTGAAGAAGGTCGTCAAGAAAGTGCCTCCCCGAGACACAAATTCCTCGACGCGCTTGGCGAATCCCGGCTTCACCATATACATCACCGGAGCAATGACAACGTCATATTGGGACAGATCCTCTTCCACGCTGATCATATCCGTCTGAATATGCAGCTGGTGCAGCGCATCATAATACTTATGCACTTCGCTAACATAATTCAGCGCGACCGTCGGACCGCTGGACAGCTCAATCCCCCAACGGTTCTCCCAGTCGTACATGATCGCTACTTTCGCGTCGGAGCGTGCATCCAAAAGCCGGTCCCCGAGCTGCTGCAGCTCCTTGCCCAGCTCCGCACATTCACGGAACACGCGGGTATGCTCATGGCCGACATGCTCGATCACCGCGCCGTGATATTTCTCGCAGGCCCCGATCGAACGGCGCAGCTGGAAGAACATAACCGTATCCGCCCCATGGGCAACCGCTTGGTAGCTCCATAGCCGCATGACGCCGGGGCGCTTCGCCGAGTTGTACGGCTGCCAGTTCTGAACGCTCGGCGTTTGCTCCATCAGCATGAACGGCTGCCCGCTCTTAAGCCCGCGCATAAGCGCATGCGTCATCGCCGTAAAGCTGAACGGAGTATCGAGCGATGGATAATTGTCCCATGAGACAACGTCCATCTCCTTGGCCCATTTGAAATAGTCGAGCTCCGGATAAAAGCCCATCAGATTGGTGGTTACCGGGATATCCGGTGTGATGCGTTTCAGCTCATCCCGTTCGAGCTTATAGCAGTCTAACAGGCTGTCAGACTGGAAGCGGCGGTAATCAAGCGAAATTCCTTGGAAATTCGTCCGGTTGCCGCCCCATTCCTCACTCAGTGCATTCGGGACGACGATATCCTCCCAGTCGTAGAACGTATGCCCCCAGAAGCGGGTATTCCATGCTTTATTGAGCGCATCTAGCGTCCCGTAACGCTGCTTGAGCCACACACGGAATGCCTCCGCGCAATTGTCGCAATAACAGTAGCCGCCGTACTCGTTCGATACATGCCAGATCAGAACAGCCGGGTGATCCTTATACCGCTCCGCTAACTTGCTTGCCATGAGCTTCGCATATTTACGGTACGTAGGGCTGTTCGGGCAGGAGTTATGCCGTCCGCCGAACCTCCGCTTGCGGCCCTCGTAATCGACGCGCAGAATATCCGGATATTTCCGCGCCATCCAAGCCGGATGAGCGGCCGTGCTTGTTGCGAGGCAGACATAAACGCCATTCCGGTAAAGCCTGTCGATGGTCTCGTCCAGCCAAGCGAAATCATAGGTGTCCTCATCCGGTTGATTCAGTGCCCACGAGAACACGTTGATCGTGGCGACATCAATGCCAGCCAGCTTAAACATGCGGTCGTCCTCTTTCCAGATCTCCTCGTCCCACTGCTCCGGATTATAGTCGCCGCCGTACCACATTTTCGGTAATTTATCATTAATCATAGCCGTTCCCCATCCTCCCATAGCCATTATCTGTCGTTAAAAAAGTATTTTCGCTCGTTCCATCCTCCAAAAGTAGCAACCCTTACCTCAATTCCTCGAACATGTCCCTTTAGGGGACTTGTTGCTCGAGTTTTCGCCTCGGTTCCCTGAGCAAGTCCCTTTTAAGGACTTGTTACTCGAAATATTACCCCAGTTAGCCAAACAAGTCCCTTTTGAGGACTTGTTGTACGTTCCCACACACTACATATCAGTCCTAACCACACTGCCTGGCACCCTCCACAGCCACTGCCAAGAGCCCTCACTAACCACGCGGCTAAGCGCCCTCCACAGCCACACTGCCTAGATGCCCTCCCTAACAGGCTCAGGCACGCTCTAACGGGAGCACGCGATACGTCTCTCCCTTGACCGTGTCGAAGGAGCAGCGCTCGCCCGAAGCCGCAGCTGATCCGTCCTCACGCTGCACCCGCACCGGGATCCCGCAGCTGACGCTGCAAGGCTGCCCATGGGTTGACGTGATCGACGCCGATGCCAATGCGCCGTCCTTCCACTCCATGTCAATCAGGAAGCCGCCCCGCGCCTTCAAGCCGCGGACGGCACCCGAGGACCATGCAGCCGGCAGCGCGGGCAGCAGCACAATCTCGCCCAGATGGCTCTGCAGCAGCATTTCGGCGAGGCCGGCAGCTCCGCCGAAATTGGCGTCGATCTGGAACGGCGGATGATCGCCGAACAGGTTCGGGTGAACCGAACGGGTTAGTAAAGTCCGCACGTATTGATAAGCCAGCTCCGGCTGCTGCAGCCTTGCGAACAGATTGATGAGCCACACACAGCTCCAGCCCGTATGTCCGCCGCCGCTCCGGATACGGGACATGAGCGACTGCAGGGCGGCTTCCGCCAACTCGGGCGTATCCCGCAGAGTGATATCGGTGCCGGGATACAGGCCGTACAGATGCGATACGTGCCGATGGCCCGGTTCCGCCTCCGCAAAAGGCTTGCTCCACTCCATCAGCCGCCCGTCATCATCGATTTGATATGGAAGGAGCCGCTCCAGCGCGCTCCGCAGCTCTTCCTGCAGCTTCTGGTCGATCTCCAGTTGCTCGGAGGCTTTAAGGCAATGGCGGAACAATTCGCGAATCAGCGTCATATCCATCGTGGACCCTGCCGATACGCTGCACGGCACGCCTTCCTTCGTCAAGAACTGATTCTCCGGCGATGTCGACGGGCTGGTAACCAGATGCCCCTCGCCGTCTTCGATCAGCCAATCCAGGCAAAATAGCGCCGCCTCCCGCATGAGAGGATAAGCCGTGTTCCTTAAGTACTCCGGATCCGGGTTGAATACATAGTGCTCCCATAGATGGCGGCACAACCAAGGGCCGGCCATCGGCCAAAACGCCCACATGGCCCTTCCATTGCTTGGATTAGCCATTCGCCATAGGTCAACATTATGATGTGCGGCCCATCCCCGGGCATTGTAATGAATTTTGGCCGTCCGTGCTCCGCTGACGGCTAGCTCCCGGACCATTTGGATCAGCGGTTCATGACATTCGCTCAGATTGCCCGTCTCCGCTGCCCAGTAGTTCATCTCCGTATTGATATTGGTCGTATAATTGCTGTTCCAAGGCGGCTGAACATGAGGGTTCCACAGCCCTTGGAGATGCGCCGGCTGGGTTCCGGGGCGGGAGCTTGCCATCAGCAAATATCGCCCGTATTGGAACATCAGCGCCTCCAGCGATGGATCCTCCTGACCTCCGGCGTAAGCCGCCAGGCGCTGATCCGTCGGGATCGCCTCCATCCGGGCACGATGCTCGGCATCGCCCAGCTCCACCGCCACCCGTCCGAAGAGCGCCCGATGCTCCTCCGTATGCCGCAAACGCAAGGCTTCGTCATCATACCCTGCAGCGGCTTCAAGACGGGCGCTGCACAGTCTTGCCGGATCGCTCCCCTTAGCCCCCGGCATGACGTCAAAGCCTTCGAAGTCGGTGGCTGCCGCAACATGCAGCGTCACGGCACCGGCGCCGGTAACCGTCAAGACATCACCGTTTATGCCGATGCGGCCCCCATCCGCCCGGACCGCGACCTGCATTTCATATCGGAGCCCCCTTCCTTCCTCGTATAATACCGATTGGGGGTGGTCACCTCGGTAGTTATCCTCGATGTGCGTCGGCGCATGTCCGAACAGCCGCATAACGCCGCCGGGCGTAATATCAGTCTCATAGCTCAGAGGCGACTGCAGCTTCAGCTTCAGATGAATGCTCCCTTCGGCACTGCCCGTATACCGGATCACCGCGAGCTGGTCCGCCGCGCTGATAAACATCTCCCTTTGAAAGCGCTCACCTCGCCCGGTCCGAAACACTACCGAAGCAACCCCATTGCCCAGATCCAGCTCGCGCCGGTAATTCGACTGCCAGTCATCGATCCCCGTTTGTTCGATCAGCAGGTCCCCGAGCGGTAAAAAGGCTTCCGTATTCCGGCCAACCATCCGTTCCTCAATCAGCTTCTCGGCCTCCGCATATTTCTCGGAAGCGATCAATTCCCTGGCCGCTTGCAAATAACGAAGCGCCTCGTAATTGTTCGTATCCCTCGGGAATCCGGACCAGAGTGTATCCTCATTCCATTGAATACGCTCCTCCTGAATGCCCCCGAACACCATTGCGCCAAGGCGTCCGTTCCCTAGAGGAAGCGCCTCTTCCCATACGGAAGCCGGCTTGTCGTACCATAGCTTATAGGATCTGCTCGGATTCGTTTCCAGCTTGATCTCCTCCTTTTCGCGTAACGTGCATCATCTCATAGTCGTCGATTTGCCATTGTGCGCCAAGCGAGTTCTTGTTCTCCTAATGATTTCTTCTTGATTGTATTTCTCCATTTTGAGGGCAGACCCTCCCATTTGCGAACCTGTTACTGAAAAATATTAAATGTCCTGCGCCGAGGTTGGTCCCCGAAATAAGAAGGGGCCTGCACGAGGCCGGCCCCTTCTTGAACTTTAGCTGTTCCACAGCTCGACGCGCTGACGCACAAGCTCGGTATATTCCTTCTCCATTTTTTCCGCTCCGGCATCGTTCAGTTCCTTGATGAACTGATCATACAGCTGATCGAATTTCGCCGGATCGGCCAGAATGATTTCCGGAATGCGCTTGCGTGTAATCTCTTCCACTTTTTTGTACGTAATATTAATGTTGGAGTCGCTTGGCACCGGAATGTTGTAAGCTACGCCCCACGGCTTCACAGGGAATTCTTCCTTCTTCGGCCACAGGTCCTTCCACATTTCAACGCCGTAAGCCTTCAGCGTTTCCTTGGCGGATGGCGTGTAGTTCTCCTTGATCGTTTCCGGGAAGTTCGTCGTATAGTAGTTGCCCGTCGAATCCTTCACGCCGTCGCCATAGCGCGGGAAGATGGCGTTATACAAACCGATGCCCGTTTCTTTAGTGAAGTTGGCATTGTCATAGGTTTTGCGCTCCTGGACCTCTTCCGGAATGACGCGCTTGCCGTCCACGACGTTATAATGCTCGCCCTCAATACCCCAATTCATCAAAATTTGCCCTTCCTCGGAAGCCAGGTAATCCAGGAACTTGATAATCCGAACCGGATCCTTCGCGGAAGACGTGATGCCTACACCCCATCCGGCGACATAACCGGTATCCTGGAACGTTGCATCCTTCGTCGATTCATCCAGCTGGATCGGGAATCTCGCATAGGTGCGGTTCTCCTTGCCGGCGGATCTCAGCGCGTTCGTTGCATTGCCGAAGCCCCACTCCTGGTCAATCACGCCGAGCACGCGGCCGGAGGAAATCTTCGCTTCATATTGGTCCGTCTTCTGAACGAACGTTTCTTTATCCAAAAGGCCCGAAGCATTCATATGGTTCAGCCAGCGGAAGTACTCTTTCTCTTCCGGACGCTTGTAGTGCAATTTAGCTTCCGTCGTCTCCGGATCGATGTAGTATTCACCGTCATCGGATACGCCGGTTGCGATAAACGCCGGGTTCGTCACGGAGATCATGATTCTCCATCCGTCCGCATTCAGCGTCAGCGGAATCGTTGGCTGGCCGTCAATGGTCGGATGCTTCTCATAGTACTCTTTCAGTGCATTCTCGTAGTCCTTCACCGTCTTGAGCTCAGGATATCCAAGCTCCTTCAGCACTTCATGCTGAATCTGGAACGTGCCTCCGGCATCAAGCGCTTCATGATCCACCGCTGCAAGCGTCGGCAGAACATAGATGGCTTCGTCCTCGTTGCTCCACTTCAGACGGCTCATGTAATCGCCGTACACCTTCTTGATGTTCGGCGCATGCTCCTCGATCAGATCCGTCAGATCAATAAAAGCGCCAGCATCCACGAACAGGTTAGCGTCACCCTTAGCAAACACCAGGTCCGGATACTCACCGCTCGCGACCATCAGCGGCAGCTTCTGGTTGGAGCCGTCAACTGCATATTCGGCTTGAATCGTAACACCGGTTTTCTCGGTCAACTTCTTGCCGACGGCATCCTGCATGTTCACCCAGTTTGCATTGGAGTCCGCGCTGTAATAGGTCATCGTCATCGGCTCCAGCTTCTCTTCCTGCTGGGCATCCGTTCCGCCGTTTTCTTTTTGTCCGCCGTTTGCGCTATTGCCGCTGTCACCGCCGCATGCTGCAAGAACGAACGTTGCCATCATCATGACCGCTAACAGCAACGATATTCTCTTCTTCTGTTTCATTGCTTTACCCCCTAATCTAAAGTGTAAATAATCTATCGTTTAACAGGCATAAGGGCCTGCTTGATAGCTGTAAGCCATCAGCTTTTTACTGCGCCAAGCGTCATGCCCTTCACGAAGTAACGCTGCAGGAACGGGTAGACGATCAGGATCGGAACCGTGACCACAATCGTAATGGCCATCTTAATCGATTCCGGAGATACCTGTTTCACGATCTCGGCCATGTTCTGGCCGGTCATCATGCCGCTTTGCTGACCCTGCGTGCTCTGCAGCACCTTCATCAGCTCGAATTGAAGCGTTGTCAGATGAGGCGCGGAGCCGTTGTACAGATACGTATCGAACCAGGAGTTCCACTGCCCGACGGCCAGAAACAGCGCAATCGTTGCGAGCACGGGCTTGCACAGCGGAAGGATAATCCGGTAATAAATCGTAAAATCATTGGCGCCGTCCAGCTTGGCCGATTCCTGCAAGGAATACGGCAGGCCGTCGATGAATGACCGGATGACGAACACGTTGAACGCGCTTACCATTCCCGGAATGATGTAGACCAGGAACGTATTCATCATGTTCAGATCCCGGATCAGGATAAATACCGGTATCATGCCGCCCGAGAAATACATCGTCAGCGCAAGAAAAGTCGACATGAACTTTCTGCCCTGAAAATCGACCCGGCTCAGCACATAACCGAGCATCGTGCCGCTAAGCAGGCCGAGCAGCGTTCCCGCCAGCGTCCGAAGGACCGTAATTTTCGCTCCGGTGAGCAGTCCTTCGTATTGAAAAATCTGTACGTAATTTTCGAAAGTGAATTGACGGGGCCATATCGTAATTCCTCCGCGAACCGTATCGACGGAGTCGTTCAAGGAAATGGCCAGTACGTTTAAAAAAGGATATAAGGTCACGATCATGACAAGCGTCATAAACGTGTAGTTCACAATATCAAACACCCGGTCGGAGAGCGAGGGCTTGAATGCTGCTTTGGTACGTGCCATGCGGGTCCCTCCTCCTTACATAATCGATTGCTTGGTAAATTTTTTGAAAACGCCGTTCGCGATGAGCAGCAGGATGATGCTGACGATCGAGTTGAACATCCCGATGGCCGTACCGAAGGAAAAGCGTCCCATGCCAAGCCCGTAATTCAATGCATAGAGATCCAGGACCTGGGAGTAATCCACCACCAGCGGGTTGCCGAGCAGGAACTGCTTCTCGAAGCCGATGCTGATCAGATGTCCGATCGACATGATCAGCAGGATCGCAATCGTCGGCGCAATGCTTGGAATCGTAATATGCCAAATCTGACGGATGCGGCTTGCGCCGTCGACCTTGGCGGCCTCAAACTGCTCTTGGTCGATGCCTGAAATCGCTGCCAAATAGATGATCGCGTTCCAGCCCATTTCCTTCCACAGATCCGAGCCGGTTACGATATACCAGAACCAGCTTCCCTGCGCCATGAACTGAATCGGCTGGTCGATGATGCCGAGCCACAACAGCAGCTGATTGACAGCGCCTCCATCAACGGACAGCATTTTGGTCACGATCCCGGCTACAACGACCCAGGATACGAAATGGGGAAGATACGAAATCGTCTGAACCGTCCGTTTAAAAACGCTTCCACGAAGCTCATTGAGAAGCACAGCGAACAGGATCGGAATCGTGAAGCCGACGATCAGCCCCATAAAGCTCATAGCCAGCGTATTTCGCAAAACCAGATAAAACTTTTCATCCGTAAACAGGGCCACAAAGTGATCGAACCCGACCCATTTTTGCTCAAATACGCTTCTGCCCGGCCTGTAACTTTGGAACGCCATGAGCCAGCCCCATATCGGCAAATAACTGAAGATGAACACGACAATGATGAAGGGCAGCGACATGCCGTACAGTATTTTCTGCTCCTTGAAAGTGGCCCAAAAGCCTTTCTTTTTCTTCTTTCTGGTGGCAGGTTGGACGCTGCCTTCTCTCTCTGTTACCGCTTTCAAGCCAACCCCTCCTCTCTTGTATACCCTGATGATAAACGAAGCCGCAGGAAGGGGGTACCCAAAGGATTCGTGCAAAAATCATATAAAAATTAGACATTGTTCCTCCCGATCCCGGCCATGTCCTATGGGGAGGGACAAACAAAAATAGACGCGCACCATAGACGCGTCTTCGGGCAGAATCAAGGCAGCCCTTACCTGCGGAAGCGAAAAGCACCGGAACAAGCCTTGGCATCAAGCTGCAGCCGGCTATCCCGTCCAAGGCATCCGCCGTGACGTGAGATAACACACTGCTCCCTTAAAGCTCCAGCTCTTTGCGATAATTCGACGGCGAGGTTCCAACATATTTTTTAAACTTGCTGTGGAAGTAATCCACGTTGGTATACCCTACCTTCTCCGCAACCTGGTACACCTTCATCCCCTGTTTCAGAAAATCCTTGGCCTTGTCGATTCGGACCTTATCCAGATACGTGTTAAAGTATTCACCTGTTGTATTTTTGAACATTTTGCCCAAGTAAGCGCTGTTGTAATTGAATACCGAGGCCAAGGTTTCCAGCTTAATATTGTCGCTGTAATTTCGTTGGATCAGGTCCAGTATGCGCTTCATCTCCTGATCCCGCCCCCCTCTGCCCGCCTGCCACACCAGCTCCTCCAGGAATTGGGCGGAGTGCCGGCACAGATCAAATACGGTCCGTTGGCGGAAGATTGCAGCTATCCGGTCCGAGTATTCCTTCGTTCGCGATTGCAGCTCGGTATGATGCAGCGTCAGCTTGTTATGCACGCTGGTCAGCAGCTCGACGAAAGCGCTCTTCATGTCCCCTTCGGTGTATTGATCCCGGATCATGCCCAAGGCGGCGGAGCGGAGCAGCTTCTGCTGAATGTCCGCGTTGCCGACATCCACTGCGTAATACAGCTGCTCCATGAACGGACCGGGCTCATACCCTTCCGATGGCTCAGCCCCGTTCTCGCCGCCGAAAGGCACCGACTCCGGGTATAGCAGCTCGCCAGGGGCATAGAAGAATCGCCGCCGCAGCAGCTTCTTGGCCGCATGGTAGGACTTGACGGTATCGGCGGCCTCCCGCACAGGCTGCCCCATGGCGGCCGTAATAGCGGCTCCGGCCGCGCTTGCTGCCGTCTCGAGCCGGTCCTGCAGCTCTTTCCTTCCGGAGGCGGACAGCACCGGTACCGGCATAAGCAGACCGAGAAAGCCATGCAACGAAAATACGATGCCGCTGCCCTCCCTCTCGAAGGCTTCCACCAGCTTTTCCTTCAGAAGGCGATCCGGTTCATCGCTCGTTTCATCGGAGCCGTGAACATAAACAAGTGCAACCTGATAATGGTCCCAAGCAAGTCCCAGCTGCTCGGCCAGCTGGCGGGATGCCGCATCCACTCCCGCCTCCTGTTCCTGCCGGAGCCAGGATTGAATGAGCTGCTCGCGGCTGATTTCCGAGGCGGCCTGATTCAGCGCCATCCACTGACGCTCCTGCTCGATCGTTTCCTTCATCTGCATCAGGTAAGCGGACAGCTCATCCTCATCTACCGGCTTGAGCAAATATCCGTCAACCCGATGGGAGATAGCCCGCTTGGCATAATCGAAATCGGCGTAACCGCTGAGGATCAGAAGATGAATCGCCGGATCGGCGGAGCGGACCGCCTCGATCAGCTGCAGACCGTCCATGCCCGGCATGCGAATGTCCACCAGCATGACGTCCGGCGCATAACGCTTGTGCTTCTCAAGCGCTTCGTTTCCGTTGGCAGCTGTGTCCACGACCTCGTACCCCAGCTCGCTCCAAGGCACGATACTCTTCAAACCTTCACGCAGTTTAGGCTCATCATCCACGATCAGCACTTTAATCATCGATTTCTCCTCCTGTCGGAATACTGAATTCTATACGGGTGCCCTCTCCCGGCTCGCTATAAATGGCCAAGCCGGATTCGGGGCCATAAGTCAGCTGGAGTCTGACATGCACGTTGCGCAAGCCGATTCGGCCGCCCTCATGCTCGTCGGATTCATTCAGGAAGCTGTGTATCATCTCGAGCCGTTCCGGAGTAATGCCTGCCCCGTTATCCTCGGTTACGACGAGAATCATGCCACGCTGGGCTGTAACCCTAACCCGGATAAACGTGCCGTCTTCCTTGTGGTCCATGCCGTGAATGACGGCATTTTCAACGAGAGGCTGGATAATCAGCGGAGGGATCCTGACCGGCTCGGCATCCGGATCCACCTCCAGCTCATATTTCAACCGGTCTTCATACCGAAATTTCTGAACGTCCAGATAGCATCGCACCATCTCGATTTCGTCCTTGATCGTCGTCTTTCCGCTTCCGACCTCAAGATTGCTGCGCATCATCTTTCCGAGCAGCCGGACGATTCGGGCGATCTCGCGCTCGCCCTTCAAATGGGCCTCCATCCGGATCGCTTCCAAGGCATTGAACAGGAAATGGGGATTGATCTGACTGGCCATCATTTTAAACTTGATTTCACTTTGCTTCTGCTCCAAGCGCCGCTTCTGCAAATTGGATTCCTGCACTTCGTTCATCAGCTCATTAATGCTTCCGACCATGGAGTTGAACTGGCGGGATAATTGCCCGATCTCGTCTTTGCCGTCAATCTCCATCGCCACGGCAAGGTTCCCGGTCCCTACCTTTGTAATATGCTTGCTAAGCCTTAGCAGGCGGTTTGAAATGAGCGAGGAGAAGCTGTAGATCAGCAGGACGGCCAGCACCAGGCTAATGATGATGACCGTCATCACCAGCCGGTTAATCCGGTTCGCTTCGGCTACGATGCTGTCGATGGAGAAGATCGATATAATTCTTAGGCTGTTCTGCCCCATCTCCGGATTCAGCGGTTCAATGAGCACCTTGGATGCTTCACGATCAATGACCGCCTCGTAGGACCCGCTCGGTTGATAAACCGCGCCGGAATCATCATGGATTTCGGACAGCGTCCTGCCGTAGAGATCCGGGCGGTTGGCAGCAACGATATTGTTCTTGCTGTCCGCTATGATCGTGTAGAACGATTCCTGATTCAGAATCGTATTCAGCATGCCCGTGTTGACGTTGATAACCAGCACGCCGCGGTTGTCTTTGCTCCCCAGGTCCACTCCCTTGATCAGGCTGAGGTAGTGCTTCCCGTCACGCTCATCAACAATATAATCCCAGTGAATGACGCCGATATTTTCCTGGGCCCGGACGTACCATTCCGCCTGCCGGATCTCTTGTTCCGGATAGATGAATTCCCAGTTGTTCAGCATGGTCTGGTTCTCGCTGTAAAAGCGAATGTTGGAGATCTCTTTATACATCTGCTTCGCCTGCTGAAGATCCGGATAAGCACGATAGGCGACAAACACATCGTATACGCTTTCATATTGGCGGTTGGCCAGGTTTTTGAGCCGCTCATCATATGAAAGCCGGTAGGATAGATCATCCGACACGTTAAGCACCTCTGTCGACCGCTTCTTCACCCGGTCCACGTTCTGGTACGCTTGCTCCAAGGCATTGTTAAATGCAAACTTACGGAGCTCTCCCGTCAGGAAAATACTGACGATTGAAACCGGAACAAATACGACCACGACAAAGGATAAAATCAATTTCGTTCGGATTTTCATATCATTCATCAGTTGAATGAAATACGATAACATCGAATGGTTTTCGCTCCTGTCTTACATAGACGTCGGCAGATCCGAGGAAACGGTTACAAATAATTGCCGATGGTGGCCCAAACTCCCTGCCGCTCCCCAATTATATCAGGATAAACACCCCTTCTTGATCAACCAAAAGATGGAAGAAGCCCGACTCCAGCACAGGGCTGGTCCGGGCTCACCTTCCTTATTAACAAGCAGCCAATCTTGCGCTTCCGAAAACTATCCTTTCAACTGAACGGCGAATTCCGCTTTCCGGCCCCCGGCCACGTCAATCCGGCCTTCCGCCAGAGTCGCCCCTTCTCCGTCTACGGAGACAGCTTCGCCCGTGCCGTACAGCTTCACGGAGAACGGCTTGCCGCTGCCTTCGGATGTCAGGCTAATCCGGTTTCCAACACGGACAGCGCGTACGGACAGTTCAATCTGACCTTCCATGTTGCGCACCGTTACCGATGCCTCTTGGCCATCTTCCAAGGCATACAGCCCCAGCTCCACTCCGTCTGCATAGTCATAATCCGGCCGGTTGTCGTTAGCGCCCAGCGCCAGGAAAGAGTTGCCCCGTACGAAGAGCGGCAGACTGAGGAAATCATAGGTCTCCTTGCGCCATGAACCGCCTTCCACCGTTTCGCCGGTCAGCAGATGCGTCCAGGGCCCGTGCGGAAGATAATACGATACTTCTCCCTTCTCGCTGAAGACCGGAGCAACCAGCAGCGAGTCGCCAAGCATATATTGACGGTCCAGCATTTCGACGGCCGGGTCTTCAGGGAATTCCAGGAACATGGCCCGCATGCTCGGAATCCCGTGCTCCGAGGCTTGAACCGCTGTATTGAACAGATACGGCATTAGACGGCTCTTCAGCTTCGTGAAGAAGCGCGTAACATCGACGGCCTCTTCGTCGTATGCCCAAGGCACCCGGTAGGACGTGCTGCCGTGCAGGCGGCTGTGGCTCGACAGGAGACCGAACGCCAACCAGCGCTTGAACACATGGGCCGGCGCCGTATTCTCGAAGCCGCCGATATCATGGCTCCAGAAGCCGAAGCCGCCTAGGCCGAGCGACAAGCCGCCGCGAAGGCTCTCCGCCATGGATTCGTAATCGGCGTAGCAATCGCCGCCCCAGTGAACCGGGAACTGCTGTCCGCCAACCGTAGCGGAACGCGCGAATACGGCCGCTTGATTTTTCCCGAATTTCTCCACAAGCACTTCGAATACCACTTTGTTGTAGAGCTGGGTGTAATAATTGTGCATTTTATGCGGATCGGATCCGTCGAAATATACGACATCGGTTGGAATCCGCTCGCCGAAATCCGTTTTGAAGCTGTCCACGCCCATGTCCGCCAGCTCGCGGAGATATCCTGCATACCATTCGCATGCATCCGGATTCGTGAAATCCACAAGCGCCATCCCCGGCTGCCACAGATTCCACTGCCACACGTCGCCGTTAGGCTTCTTCACGAGATATCCCTTCTCCCGTCCTTCCTCAAAAAGGCGCGAGCGCTGGGCGATATACGGGTTGATCCATACGCAAATTTTCAGGCCCTTCTCTTTCAGGCGCTTCAGCATGCCTTCCGGATCCGGGAATACTTCCTCATCCCATTGGAAATCGGTCCAATTCAGCCCCTTCATCCAGAAGCAGTCGAAATGGAAGACGTGCAAAGGAATGTCGCGCTCCAGCATCCCGTCCACGAATGAATTGACCGTAGCTTCGTCATATTGTGTCGTGAACGAGGTTGAGAGCCACAAGCCGAAGGTCCAGGCCGGAGGCAGCGCCGGCTTGCCTGTCAGATTCGTATATTTATCGAGCACGCCTTTCGGATCGGGACCATCGATGATGAAGTACTCCAGCGACTCGCCTTGAACGCTGAACTGCACCTTCTTCACCTTCTCGGAGGCCACCTCGAAGGAGACGAGATCCGGCTGATTCACGAATACGCCGTAGCCTTTGTTCGTGATGTAGAACGGGATGTTTTTATAAGCCTGCTCGGAGCTTGTGCCCCCGTCCTGATTCCAGATGTCGACGGTTTGGCCGTTCTTCACGAAGGACGTGAAGCGCTCGCCAAGCCCATATACCCATTCGCCTACGCCAAGATCCAGCTCCTCGCGCATGTAGGTCTGTCCGCCGTCCTCAACAATGTGGGCGATCGATTTGAAGCCGCTGCCCGTGATACGCTCGTCTCCACGATAGAAATGAACCGACCACTGCGGGCCTTTCTTGATGACGACACTCAAATTTCCGCTGCGAAGCACAGCCTCCTCGTCATTCTCCTCAATAAATGCATGGCTGCCTTCTTCCTTATACAGCTCGAATGCCGGTCCAAGGTCGCGTACGCCTGCATAATGAACAAGCTTGACGCCGATCACGCCCGGAGCCGGAGAATGGAACTGCACGGTAATGAGCTGCGCGTTGATAGTTGCTCCTCTGCCTGGAATCGGGGCTGTCGAGGCGTACGCTGTGAGCGTGTTGCCTTTCACTGCAAAATCATAGGCCTGTACCGCTCCTGCAATCGAGAAGCCTTCACGTACCAGCCAGTTGCCGTCCGTAAATTTCATGATAGGAACCGCCTTTCTATATTCTGAAAATTGATTATTGGGTTGAAAGCGTTATAATATCATTATACTGATATATTTTTAATGGAACTATCAATATTCGGCCATTTTATAGCACAATCTTGACGTTTAGATGCAACCCATTCATTTCCTGAAAAGCCCGAAGGAGGATTCAAGCATGGATCAAACGCTGCACCGGTCCCTCAAAGAAAGCAAGGCTCATGGCAGCGAACGCTTTCCGTTCGGGATTTACTGGTACCAATTTGCCCCGGGGGCTCATGTTGTAGACTCCCACTGGCATACGGAATCCGAAATCTTCTATTGCATCGAAGGCGAGGTGTTGTTCCAAATCAACGATACCGAATATGTTCCGGTTCGCGCTGGCGAAGCCCTGTTTATCGACGGCTCCGATATCCATACCGGCCACGCCCGAGGGGATCAAGGCTGCAGCTTCTGTGCCATGGTATTCGATTTCGGCATGCTCGCAAGCGCCCAGTACGATGCGCTCCAGGAAGGCATGATCGTTCCCTTTCAGGAACGGAAGGCCACCTTTCCTAGGCTGATTACCTCCGAGACGGATGGTGCGCTGCTCCAGCATATCAAGGACATGATCGCCTTATCCAAACAGCCGCCGCCGCCCGGTTATGAAGCTGCAATCAAAGGCCATCTGTACCTTATGCTCCATCACGCCGCCGCATCCGGCAGGCTGGTGAACCGCAGCCGTTCCGATGCGGCCGATACATCAAGAACCGAGCGGCTGAAGAAGGTGATCGTCTATATTCAAAACAACTACCATCGCCCGATTCGAATCAGCGAGCTGGCCGACCTGATCCCGATGAGCGAGGGTCAATTCTGCCGCTTCTTCAAATCGATGACCGGTCAGACGCCGGTAGATTATATGAACTCCTATCGGGTGCGGCAGGCAGCGGAGCTGCTGCGTCAGCCGGAACATAAAATATCCGACATCGCACTCGATGTCGGATTCGGGCATATCAGCTATTTTGTTCGGGTATTCCGCAAAATCATGAACTGCACGCCTTCAGAATATCGCAAAAACTTATAATTTCGGGGGTACTGGCTCTGCCCTCGTTCTTAATATATTTCACCAGTGTCTCTACATTATAATAAGCAGTGACGATATTGTTCTGGCTGTTCATCTGCTCGCGGTCTTATTTATATCGTGCTTGTCGCCGGCTTCGGCTTCAGGGCCGCCTGTTCGGAGCCCTAGGGATCTGCATTCCCATATTGATCAGAACCGTTATACATAGTCTCCCGTAAGATTCGTATCCTTTGCGGGGATCGCAGCAGATAACGCCAGCGAAGGACAACAAAATGGTCAACAACCAGCGAACAAGCAAAACACGCCGTTTAAAGCGAGAGTTTCGCCCTAGAACAGCGTTCCTAATATATTGGTGACCGATTATTGCCGGACCTCCCTATGGATCCGGACAAACGGACAGCGAATCGGAGACTCGGCGCTGTCGTCAAGGAAATATTGCTTCCATTCGTAATTGTCTTCTTGTCCGTACAAATTCAAATCCGGGTGCGGCGGCACGGCATCATACGCCTCTAGGCGTTCCCTGATCAGCTTCTTGGTCCGCTGAGCCTGCCGGGCTTTGGCGTTGAATTGCCGCAAAACCCAGCGCGGCGTGAACGCAAGCATCATGCAAGGAAAATGCCTGCTCCTGCGCTTCTCATGCGCCGGCGTCCCGCAGTAAACGAAATACGGCTCGCCGCCATAACAAAATTCCCATAAGTGATGTGACGGCTCATCCGGTATGGACTCGGGCCATGGCTGCGGGTCATACGCTGTTGCCCGGCTCAGCAGAGCCCAGAACAGCCTCTCGTAATATTCGACGCCATTGCGGCCGTCCCCATCCTTTCCGGTATGGATCATAACCACCAGCGATGTATAGTTTCCGTATTCTCTTGAATGGAGCCCATACTCATGAAGCAGTGAAGCTAATTCACCGGATGCTTCCTCTATTGAATACCTGCTAAGGTTGAGAAAGCCGTATCGGAAATGCTTCAAAGCATGGCCCTGAACGGCAGGAATACAAGGGAATTTGGCGGTCTTATCCGTCATTTTCGCCATCAGGCTGTCAGCGGCTTCAAGCTGCCAGGCCTCCGGCAGATGAAACAAGGCATCCGTATCCAGCAGTGTTGTCCGTGAGCTCATTACCAGTCCCTCCCCTTTCTTCAGCATATAGGGGGGAACAAAAATAGGTGACTGTACCAGCCAAAATTAACATGATTTTAGAAAACCGTTTCACGAAGCTTGAACTTTCTGATATCTTAAGTAGAGAAGAAAATTACCATTCCAGGCTTACGCCTTAATTACCATAGAGAGGATTCTTTCACATTATGTCTAAACCCCTGCTAAACGATCAGATTCAAAATGCCAAGCCGGCCAAGAAGCCGAGGCCTACCGCACCGCCCGTTCGACTGTTCGCGCTGGGAGGGCTTGGGGAAATCGGCAAAAATATGTATGGCGTCGAGTTCAAAAACGAAATCATCCTCATTGATGCCGGCCTGAAATTTCCCGATGCTGAAATGAGCGGTGTCGACTACATTATTCCGGATATCCGGTATTTGATTGAAAACAAGCATAAAATTAAGGGTCTGTTCCTGACGCATGGCCATGAGGACCATATCGGGGCTATTCCTTATGTGCTTCGTCAAATTCAGATGCCGATATTCGGAGGCCCTTTGACCATCGGATTGGTCCGTGCCAAGCTTGAAGAGCATCGATTGCTGGATCAAAGTGATCTGCGGCTCTTCCATGAGGACGAGACCATCTCTTTCAAGCATCTGTCCGTTCATTTCTTCCGGACAACCCACAGCATTCCGGACGCCTTTGGCATCGTTGTCGAAACTCCATACGGTCCTGTTGTACATACCGGGGATTTCAAATTCGATTTCACGCCGGAGGATAAGCCCGCCGATCTTCATAAAATATTAAAGCTTGGCGCACGCGGCGTACTCGCGCTGATGGCGGACAGCACCAACAGCGAACGCGACGGCTTTACGCCTTCGGAGCGTACGGTAGGCGACTCCATTCTCCGCCTGTTCCATGAGTGCCCCGGACGGATCCTGTTTGCCACATTTGCCTCCAACGTCCACCGGCTGCAGCAGGTTGTGGAGGCTGCCATCCGAACCAAACGGAAAATTGCCATCGTCGGACGCAGCATGGAGAAGGTATTCGTCATCGGGCAGGAGCTCGGTTATATTCGCATGCCTGAAGGCATGCTGATTGACGTCAAGGCAGTCAACCGTTACCGTGACGACCAGGTGCTGATTATCTGCACCGGAAGCCAAGGCGAACCCAATGCGGCTCTTACGCGCATCGCTTCCGGGGCGCACCGGTCCATTCAAATTCATCCGAACGATACGGTCATCTTCTCGTCCTCGCCGATTCCGGGGAATACCCAGAACGTGAACCGCAGCATCGATCTGTTGATGCGTGCCGGCGCGGAGGTTAAATACGGCTCGATTCTTGACATTCACACATCCGGGCACGGCTGCCGGGAGGATCTGAAGCTGATGATCAGCAGCCTGCGCCCTAAATATTTCGTGCCGATCCATGGAGAGTACCGGATGCTGCTGAATCACCGGCATCTGGCCACTCAGGTTGGGGTTCCGGACAGCAGCGTCTACTTGCTGAATATCGGCAATACGCTGTCGATCTACCGCAATTATGCAAAGAAAGGGCGCAACATTCCTTCGGGGGATATCTACATTAATAACGGCGAACTGCGCAAGCATGAGAAGGAGCTGCTTGAGGAACGGGTGCAGCTGGCCCATGACGGGGTTGTGATCGTTGCGATCACCATTAATCCGGAAACACGGAAGCTCCTGTCCGGCCCGGAGCTGATTACCCGCGGCTTTGTGTATATGCAGGACTCCAAGCCGCTGCTGCGTCGAGCCGAAGCGATGCTCCGCAAGCAGCTGAACAAAGCCGGAGAGCAGCGTGAATATAACCGCGCGGTCTGGGAGCAGATGACGAACACGGCCCTTAACCGTTATTTCAAACGGGAGCTGGGACGAAGCCCATATATTATGCCGTCAATAATGGAAGTATAATTGTAGAATATAGACCCAGAGTACAATTCCATCCATCCGGCTCAAACGAACCAAGGGGCATTCCGAAGGTCTTCAGACCTGATCGGAATGCCCCTTGTGCTCGTTTAATGGCCAACTGCCGATTTTATCGCATACCAGCTGGAGAAGGTTTCAGAGTCCCTGCACTTACTCATCCGCCAGCTCCAGCCCCTTGGTCTCTTTCCCCAGCAGGAGCACTCCCAGCGCCCCAATCAAAATCGTCACAAAGAACATGACAAAAATCAATTCGATACGGGTTCCCTGCTGCTTCAAAACGCCAACAAGCAGCGGTGCAATAACGCCGCCAATCCGGCCGAAGGAGGTCGCAAGCCCTACGCCTGTCGAACGAACCTTCGTCGGGTAAAGCTCCGGACTGTATGCGTACAATCCGCCCCATGCTCCGAGATTAAAGAAGGACAGGCAGATGCCCGCAGCCAGAAGCGAAGCCTCGGTATTCGCGTAACCGAACCAGATCGCGCTGATGGCCGTAAAGACCAAATACGTGACCAGCACGAATTTCCGCCCGAACCTTTCGATAAAGTAAGCGGCCGTAAAATAGCCCGGCAATTGAGCCAGCGTCATAATCAGCACGTACTGGAAGCTTTTGACCAGACTGAAGCCCTTGTCTACCATGACCGTCGGGAGCCACAGGAACATGCCGTAATAGGAGAAGACCACCGTAAACCAGAGCACCCACAGCATGATGCTCGTGCGCCGATGCTCGGTCGACCAAACCGAGGCTACGCGCTCTCCAAACGATAGCCTCCGGGCGCTCTTCTGCCGCATATACCGCGGCGAATCCTCGATTGCGCGGCGAAGGTACAGCGCGTAAATGGCCGGCAGCGCCCCAATGACAAAGGCCGTTCGCCATCCATAGTCCGGAATGACGAAATACGCAATCAATGCGGATAAGATCCACCCCGCAGCCCAGAAGCTCTCAAGCAGGACAACTGCTCTTCCCCGTTCCCGGACCGGCATGCTTTCCGAAACGAGGGTGGAGGCCACCGGAAGCTCTCCCCCAAGACCGAACCCTGCGATAAAGCGCAGCAAGCACAGCATGATAAAGCCGGTGGCCAGTGCCGAAAGACCGCTCGCGATCGAGAAAATAAGCAGCGTCCAGAGTAAAATATTTTTGCGTCCGTATTTATCCGCTAGAAAACCGGCCATCGCCGCACCGAATACCATCCCGATCGACGTCGTGCTTGTCAATATCCCGACCTGCTGCGAGCTCAGCGACCATTCTGCGGCGAGGGCGGCGACAACAAACGAGATCATCCCCACGTCCATGGCGTCAAACATCCAGCTGATGCCGGCGCTGAACAGGAGCTTACGCTGCTTCGGCTCCTTTAACAGCCCCATCCTTCCGTTACGCATGCTAAAACGCTCCTTTCTTAAGATATCAGACAGTATAAACTTCGCGGCGCCAGCTTTCTGATATCGCAAGAGAAACTACCGCTAAACGCGGTCTGTCTTCTTTGAATGTACGTCGATAGACGTTTTTCTTACCTTTTTATAATGTAGTGGATTGCTAGAACGGTAGCAAGACTTAATCGTTGTACCGATG
This sequence comes from Paenibacillus sp. FSL R5-0810, assembly GCF_038002285.1. Classification (NCBI taxonomy): domain Bacteria; kingdom Bacillati; phylum Bacillota; class Bacilli; order Caryophanales; family Paenibacillaceae; genus Paenibacillus; species Paenibacillus sp. FSL R5-0810. Next base: position 6,059,739 of record NZ_JBBOCF010000001.1, on the reverse strand, counting down.
CCAATTGCTGCAATGACACCCTTAAACAATTTTATATTGCCCCAAGAAAAGGATAATTTGGACATGGAGCGAATATATTGTTATCAGGCTTCCTATAAATGGTGACAATTCCAAAGCTAATCTAGTGAAATTGAGAGAAATTGGTTATTTTTGACTTGAACAGCTTTGCCTTTTCGTTTATTGTGAAAGAAAGCAAGTCACTTCATTTGGTGTGATTCGTTAGGAACGTTAACAAAGGAGTTATTTAAGTATGTACACGGAACAAGATATTTGGATTGTGCTTACAGGCACGGGCACCTGGTTTAGCAGAATGATCCAATATTTCACGAAAGCCCCGCTAAATCATGCATCCATCGCGTTTGACTCCGAATTACGCGAAGTGTACAGCTTCGGGCGGAAGAAAGCGAACAACCCCTTCAATGGCGGCCTCGTTCGTGAAAATCTCCGCGACCCCTTCTTCTATTCCTCTGCGTGTGCCGTCTACCGCTGTCGTGTCAGTCATGAGGATTACCAGAGGATGTACAATCTTGTTAAAGAAATGATGCGAAACCAGGATCGGTATAAATATAATCTGCTTGGACTGCTAGGCATTTTATTTCGGCTTCATATCGACCGCGACGATGCGTATTTCTGCTCCCATTTTGTCGCGAAGGTCTTCGAACAGGCCGGTCTTCGGCCGGTGAACAAGCCATGTCATTTGGTGACGCCTGAGGATTTCTCCAACTCTCCGCAGCTGACGGAAGTCTACCGGGGGCCGCTGCACGGGTATCTTACGATGGACACGGTTTCCCCTCTGTCCTCACCGCCGACCTACACGCCGGTTACCACCAAAGGCATCAGCAAAATTTTCCGTATCGGTTAAACCGTGGGCTTCGCCCGCTGTCATCAGCCATTGGCTTAAAGCTTCATGATCTCTGCAACGGACACAAAGAGCAGCCGGGCTTCTACCCCGGCTGCTCTTTGTATATCTGTAAGATCAAGCATTACGCAGACGGCGATTGATCCGTTACTTGCTCCAGAACCGGCTTTTCCACCGGATCGGCACTAGGTACAGCTTCCGCCTGCTGCTGCATTTTTCTACGCTTACGTCTTCGTTTGAAATAAATGCCAATCAATATTAAAGGAACCGCGATCAGGGCGATGTACAGGGATACATCCTTCACCATTCCTTCGGCTGCATTGCCATACAGGTAGAACAAAGTCCCCACGACATAAAATTTGGTCGCTCTACCCAAGGCCGCATAGGCCATCAGTCTCCAGAGCGGGAAGTTCAGACATCCGGACAAAATGGTAAATACCTTAAACGGGATCGGCGTAAACGAACCGATTAATATCGCAGCCTCGCCGTTTTTCTGAAACAGATTGGTTGCCGCGTCGATCCATTGCTTTTTCAAAATTTTATATAATACCGACTTCCCAAGCAGCTTTCCAATCGCGTACCCCAGCGGCGTTCCCAGCAAACATCCGATAAAGCCGTAAGTCGCTAGCCACAGCGCATCTTTCGGGTGAACAATACTCAAGGAAACCTGTAGAAAAAAGGCGGGAATCGGAAAAATCACGGCATCCGCAAATGAATGAATAAACAACCCTAAAGGACCAAAACTCCTTAAAAATTCCAAAATGTCCTGAAACATGTCTCAACCCCTATACATTTTTTCCTGCTTCTCTTTAGATCTGAATAAATTATAGCACATAATGATATGGGAAAGGACCCAGGCTGCTGTATACTTTTGCACGGCGCGAGTGAAAATGGTGCAAGCCTTTGCTCCTATCCAGTATATGCATCGAAGTCATATAACAACAAAAAAACCTTTCTTCCGGGGAAGAAAGGTTTAAGAAAATGCTCTTGCAGCCTGCGGCCGCTGGCCGAATCCAAAATGCATAAGCTTGCAGAAATTTGTGTTTTCTTTAATTCGCTGCTGTGCTGCGATGCGCGGAATGCCGGGTCGGTCCGACAAATTGATTAAGCGGGAAGCCGTTGCTTATCGCTTGGGTAATGAACGCTTTGGCCTGCTGCACAGCTTCACGGACCGTGAGGCCTTTAGCGAGCCCTGCCGTGATGGAGGCCGATGAGGTGCAGCCGGCACCGTGCGTATACTGGGTCAGAATCGCATCGGCTTCAAACCATTCGAAGGTCTTTCCGTCATAGAGCAGGTCCATGGCTTTGCCTTCGCGGATTTTGCCGCGGTCCTTAATCAGGACATGCTTCGCGCCGCGGCCATGAATGATCGCCGCCGCTTCCTGCATTTGCTCCAAGGTCGTAATCGGTCCGGATTTGGCAAGCTGGGAAGCCTCGAACAAATTCGGGGTTACGACATCCGCACGCGGCAGCAGGAACTCCAGCATGGCCTCCGTATTCTCCGGCTGCAGCACTTCATCCGTGCCCTTGCACACCATTACCGGATCGATCACGATGCGCTTCAGATCATGCTTGTCAATATACTTGGCGACCAGCTCGATAATATCAACCGAACCGAGCATGCCCGTCTTCATCGCGTCGATGCCGATGCCCTCGAGCACGGTCTTCAACTGGGTCTCCACGATGCCAAGCTCAACCGGAAAGACCTGGTGATCCCAGGTTGCCGGCTCCATGCAGACGATCGTCGTCAGCGCCGTCATGCCGTACACGTCAAATTCCTGAAACGTCTTGAGGTCCGCTTGGATACCCGCTCCGCCGCTTGTATCCGAGCCAGCTACCGTTAATGCTTTACGTATCGTCATGGTTCATGTTCCCTTCGCTAGTGAAATGGTTACTCTATTATAAAAAAAACTGCGATTTCCGTCTATCCTTGGCGAACGCGCTGATGCAGCGGCCTATGCTCGTGGATAACCCTGCAAGCACTCCGCATGCGGATCCCTCCTACGATCCCTCTTATTCCCGGATTTCCTTGAACTGACTAACCGAGGTCGAAATCCGGGAATAAAGGGGCACGCTTCGCTTCTTCTGAGGGATTCCGCCTGCTCCGTTGATGCCCTTTGGGGGTGGCGCTTGGTTGCAGGTATCCGGGGCTGAGCATAGCCCCTGCTGTTAGGCAGCTGTTCGTTGGAGCAAGTTCCGTGCTTCGAGTTGGCGCTTTACGCTCCCAGGTGCCTCCGCTTATTGCTCCGTAAGAATAACAGGGCCGTCCTTGGTAATCGCCAGCGTATGCTCATATTGCGCAGACCACTTGCCGTCCATCGTTCTGGCGGTCCAGCCGTCGGCGTCGATCTTGCACTTGTACGTCCCGATGTTCAGCATCGGTTCGATGGTGATGACCATGCCTTCCTTCAATCGCGTTCCGCGATGCGGAGGTCCGTAATGCGGCACCTGCGGCTCCTCATGCATGTTCTCGCCGATAGCATGCCCTACGAAATGCCGTACCACCGACAGGTTCTCGGATTCGGCATAGGACTGGATGGCATGCGAGATATCGCCGATCCGATTGCCCACGACCGCCTGCTCGATTCCGAGATACAGCGATTTTTTGGTCACATCCAAAAGATGCTGCGCCTCCTCCGAAATATTCCCGACCGGATAGGACCAGGCGGAATCCGCCAGCCATCCGTCGAGCTTCACCACCATGTCAATGGTGACGATATCCCCGTCTTTAAGAGGCTCATTGCTCGGGAACCCATGACAGATAACGTCATTGACGGAGGCGCAGGTGGCAAACGGATACCCGTGATACCCCTTCTGCTCCGGATGCGCGCCGCGCTCGGCAAGGAACCCCTCTACGAATTGATCAATCTCCAGCGTTGTCACACCGGGCTTGATCATGGTTGCGATATGCCGGTGGCAATCGGCCAGAATCTCTCCCGCTTTTTTCATCTTCTCAATCTGTTCCGGTGTCTTCAGAATAATCAATCGATCCACTCCTTATGCTGTGTGTGTATGGCTTCAGCCGTTACATAGTAAAAAGCCTTAACTGGCCGGGGTCAGAAAATCCATGCTCCCCCCAACCAATAAGGCTGATTCTCGTAAAGTGTATCCGTCTTTCCTTCGGATCATGATTCGCTGATGCATGATTCTACAAATGCGATCATCCCTTACCTATCTTTATTCTACTCCTTGCGGAGCAGAAACCTCAATCCTTTTGTATAACCGGTATCTTCCAGGCATGATTTGATCATTCTCTGCTTGGATCGTCACTTAGTGACCTGCAATCATGGAGAATAGCTTTCCCCAAAAGGCAGGGTTTGGAACGGCCGGATGATGGTGTGGGAGAGCGGATCCTGGATGCGGTTGAAGTTCGGGCACCTTTTCGTACGACAATAAAAAGAAAAAACCTTTACGCCCAAAAAACAGCGATAAAGGTATTATGCCCAAAAGCAAGCCACCGGCTCAGGTTACAGAAATCGAAGCCCTTGCGGATGCTGGGAAGTGCATTATGTATCTTCGAATTTTCGAGTGAACTTAACCGAAAGCAATGCTGGTCGGTTGATCGCCCCGATGTGATGCCAAGCACCCTCATAGCCTTCTACAACCCAATTGTCTCAATTTAGATGTCGCTTCCTCTTCTTTTGGTAAAAATAAATGCCCAGAACCAGGATCAGCACCAATACGGCTATACTCCCCTGAACGAGCGTGCTCCTGTGTGAAGAGGCGGAATCACCGAGGGACTGGCCGTCTACGGGCGGGTAGCCGCTGCCAAGCTCTTTTAGTCCATTGGCAGCCGGGGATAGGAGCTTGGTCCCTTCACATATTCCGGTTTCCAAATTCCCGGACTCCCTATACGCAAATATCAGATATTCATCGCCGACCGAAAATCGGTCATAGCCGCAGCTCTCAGTAGACATTGCGGTGGAAATCGTCGTTTTCTTGCCCAGCTCTCCCTTCCATACCTTCGAAACCTCGAGCGTTACCGTACCCGGATCCGCGCCGGATGAAAAAAGCCGAAAAGGCGGCGGTCGAAATGCTCGTCACTTGCCTGCAAAAATCGCCGTCTTAAGCTCCAGGCTTTCGGCAATCGTAGGCGGCTCGGCACAGGAGCAGGCGGAAGCCTTAGGAAGGTTCACGGCATACATACTTATCAGCAGCAGCAAAATGCTTAACAGGACCACGGGCTTGGATTTTGCCATCAACGAGATACCTCGATATAGACGGCTTAAACATCCAGTATGTTCCAAGCTTTCCCTGCACTTTCACGAATTCCTGGCAGACGATGTTATTTTCTTGCCAAAATCAGATAGTGGCGCTCTGTCGGATACTCGAGTCCTTCCACCCGCAACCCCGCCTGCTCAAGCAGGTTCTGCATCACTTGGGGATCGACACGGTTCGGACGGGGAACTCGCTGCTCCATCGGATCCTCCTGCCATTCCAGGCATAAGCAGCGCCCACCCGGCCTGAGAACCCTTGCGATTTCGCGAACGGAAGCCTCCAGCTCGTCCGTAATGTGCAGGATCAGGGACGCGATGATCCGGTCGACCGCCTCATCCTCGAAAGGCAGCTGCTCCACCTGTCCCTTCACTACTCGCACATTGGTCAATCCCTCTTCTGCTGCCCGCTTCTCCATGAATTCCAGCATCGCCGGCTCCAAGTCTACGGCAAATACGGTTCCAGCAGTCATGCTTGCAGCCGGTATGGAAAAATAGCCGGTTCCCGCCCCAATATCAAGCAAATCAACCTCACCGTTCACCTGGAGCTTCTCCAGCAGCACGGCTGCCGGAAGCTCCCGCTTACGTTCCGGACTTTCCAACCGATCAATAAGGGTTGGATCAAAGCTCTCCTTCATCTTCGTTTCTCCTTTCGTTTCCATCATCGATCTGTATTTTGTCTCTTCCTAACCCATCATACCGCATTGAGAAGTTGAAGGATAACCTCTATTGGGACAACCGGATGCAGATCTCCTTAGGATGCAAGGTGTACGGGTATGGTGTATGGTGTATGGTGTATGGTGCATGATGTGTGGTGCATGATGTGTGGTGCATGGTGTGTGGTGCGCGGTAGGCGATGCATGGTGCGCGGAGAGCGGTGTGTGGTGCGCGGTAGGCGATGCATGGTGCGCGGAGAGCGGTACACGGGTGCGCTTCGGTGAGCCGAGGTCAAGACATGCCTTAGATGACTGATGAACCCGATAGACTAGCAATTTGACAGGAAACATCCCGTTTCCCCCAAAAAAAAGCATCCCTCGCAGGATGCTAAAACAAAACGCTGCGGCTATTAACCCAGCCTTCCTTCTACGGCAGCGCAAGCTTCCCCATCACGGTCGGGCGAAGCGCTCCCGTTGCTGCCGGCAGGTTGTTAGGCACGCCGTGCACGAAGTCATTGCCTAACAGAGCAAAAATGACAGCTTCCTTCGCATCGTCATTCCATCCGAGCTCGGCGGAGGTCATTACCTTTTGTCCTGGCAGCCGTTCTTTCAGCATATGAAGCAGCGTCCGGTTATGCGCTCCCCCGCCCGTGACAATCACCTCTGCGATGGGAACTCGCGGAAATACATACCGTTCATAACTGTCCGCAATGGAAGCCGCCGTGAAGGCCGTGGCCGTCGCCACGATATCTTCATCCGAAAGACCTCGCGCGCTCGCTGCCTTAAGAAAAGAAGCCGCATACGGCTGGCCGAAGAGCTCCCTGCCCGTTGATTTGGGCGGCGGCGTCCGGAAATAGGCATGGGACATCATCTCATCCAAAAGAGCTTGATCCGGCTTCCCCTGAGCTGCCCACTTTCCGCCCTCGTCATAGGAGAGGCGCCCACCGGTAAGCGCGTGGACAACCGCGTCGATCACCATATTCCCCGGCCCTGTATCAAACGCCAGAACTTCGGACGGGCCCGCTCCCGCAGGAAGCGCCGTACAGTTGCCGATGCCGCCGACGTTCTGAAGCAGCCTGCCCCGTTCGTGATGCCGGAACAGGATCAAATCGCCGTACGGAGCGAAAGGCGCGCCCTGGCCCCCAACCGCCATGTCCGCCGGGCGGAAATCGCCGACAACCGGTAGGCCCGTATGCTTCGCGATGACCGAGATATCGCCGATCTGCAGCGTGGACGGCGTTGAATACGGATCATCCGGCTCCGCCACGGGAAGATGCCAGATCGTCTGCCCGTGCGAGCTGACGAGGTCGACATCCTCGATCCGCATCCCGGCATCCGCTATCGCCTCCAGCACGGCTTCTCCGAACCGATATCCGAGGTAGGCGTTCATACTGCAAACCGCAGCGCTGCTGGAGTGCTCGGTGCCGCACAGCTCCTGCAGCCGCCGGCGAAACTCCGGCTCATAAGAGCGGCTATAATAATGAAGCAGCTCGGCGGAAGCCGTAAGGCCGCTGCCGTGAATCCGGACGATGGCCGCATCGATCCCGTCAAGGGATGTGCCGGACATCAGGCCGACGACCACAGTCGGCTCCCCCTGCTTCCTAGGTGCGAGTATCATGGATTATGCCTCCCCGTACAGAAGATAAGGGGCTCTCATCGTTCTCCACCGATCCGCATCGCTCTCCCACTGCTCCGTGATGCGCCGAAGCCCTTCTTCCTCATGAATATGCTTCCGCACATCATCGCTGCCCATAAGCAGATCAATGAAATAACGGTTTCGCCCCTTGGGCGGCGTCAGCCATTGGAACGAATCCGGATACATCCGGCTGACCAGGTGCAGCAGCACAAGGCCTGCACGGACCGCCTCCAGCTTCGCGCTGTCCGTCACGAACAGCATGACGCCTCCGCAGCTCACGCCTTGATGCTTCGAGAACGTCGGTGTCATGTATACGGAATGGGCATGAATGCCGGGCAGCTGGTGGGCGTTAAACGCCTTGGCCAGCGCCTCCCCGTCGATCCAAGGCGCGCCGATCCATTCAAACGGCCGCGTCGTGCCTCTGCCCTCCGACAGATTCGTTCCTTCGAAGAAGCAGGTTCCACTGTACAAACGGACGGTATCTAAAGTCGGAATGTTCGGGGACGGGAGCATCCACGGAAGACCTGTATCCGCATAGTCCATCGCCCGGCTCCAGCCTTCCAGCCCGATGACTTCCAGGTCGCAGCACGTGCCCCTCAGATCATTCGCCATCCGGGCATATTCGCCGATCGTCATCCCGGTGCTGATCGGGATCTGCCACCCGCCCACCATCGATTCATACCCCGGCTCAAGAAGGCCGCCTTCCACACGATTGCCGCCGAGCGGATTCGGACGGTCCAGAACGATCAGGCTCTTCCCGTGCTCCGCGCAGGCCTCCATAGCGTACAACAAGGTCGTCATGTACGTGTAGAACCGCACGCCAAGATCCTGAATATCGAAGATGAGGGTATCGATCTTCTCCAGCATCGCCGCATCGGGCTTGCGCGTTGCGCCATACAAGCTGTATACCGGTACGCCGAAGATGGGATCGACTTCATCGTCAACATGCTTGCCGGCCTGCAGCTCTCCGCGGAGCCCATGCTCGCAGGCGAATAAAGCAGTCAATTCAGATTCCGGCAAACCGGCAATGACCTCAATCGAAGAACGAAAATCCGACGTGAGCCCCGTCGGATTCGTAATCACGCCAAGCCGGCGGCCGATGATGCTGTTATGCTTCAACCCCGCCAGCCTGTCGATTCCGGTTAAACATCTCATATGCTGACACCTCCTGGCTCCGAGGACAGGGCGCCGTCAGCCGCAGGCTTCGCCTCCTCGGGATTCAAGACATTATAAGCTGCCTTATGCTGGAATATCGCCCACATGCCGTTGAACAGAAAGCCGAACCCAACCACGGTGAGTAGAAGCGGAACGGCCACGCATAAAGCCTGAAAGCAAGCCCCAAGCGTATAAGCCGGATAACGCAGAAACAGCTTCACGCTGTGCGCCATCGCTTTGAAGATCCCCATGTTTTCCTGAATGACAAGCTGAAGCGTGTAGAATTGGGAGACCACGGCCATAATGACGAAGTATGTCTGAAAAACCCCGATCGCTAGGTAACCGATACCGTCTTTGCCTCCGTAATACCACCAGGTGGACCATAGGATGAGGATCATCACCACGAAGAAGAAGCCCATGACAACGGCAGGCAGAACCCCCTTGACGGCCCCCTCGAACACATCCTTCAGCACCGGCTTGCCTCTTTCCGTCTTCCGGTGGTAGGCATAGCAGACTCCGAAAAACAGCGGCATATACAGCACCGGAAGCAGCAGCAGCGCCGCAAGCACCGGAGCGAATATGACGACCGCCGCAAGCACCAGCGAGGTGATCATGCTGTACAGTGCCACGCTCGTAATCTCGCGGTATACCTCAACTCCCGTCTTCTTTAACACATCATTCAGCTTGCGCATAAGCTTCCCTCTCCTCCTCCAGATTGTTTACCAATCGATACGCTGTTCCGTCTCCGGATCGAAGAAATGCACCTTGTCGAAATTAAAAATAAACGTTTTGTCCATGCCCGGGTAACCCGTCGTCTCCGGATGCACCTTCGCCGTTACGGTCCGGTTGCCGATCCGGAAGTATACCAGATTCTCCGAGCCGAGATGCTCGACGACCTGTATCTTTCCGGCATACGTGTACTCGTGATTCGGCGTTCCCGGCAAATCCTCGCCGGATATATGCTCCGGCCGAACGCCGAGAATCAGTGGCTTGTTCTCATACTTGCTTAAGCCGCGCGCCATCGCGTCAGGAATGGTAAACGAGCCGCCCTCCATTCGGAGCACATTCCCTTCCTTCGTCACATCGATGAAGTTCATCGGCGGGGAGCCGATAAAGCCCGCAACGAACATGTTCTGCGGATTCGCGTACAGCTCCGTCGGCGAGGCGATCTGCTGGATGATCCCGTTGTTCATGACGACGATGCGCTCCCCGAGCGTCATGGCCTCTACCTGATCGTGCGTGACGTAAACGATCGTCGCTTCAAGCCGCTTGTGCAGCTCTGACAGCTCGACCCGCATCTGCACGCGAAGCTTGGCGTCGAGGTTCGACAGCGGCTCATCGAACAGGAACACCTGCGGATCGCGGACGATCGCCCGGCCCACGGCCACGCGCTGCCGCTGTCCGCCGGACAGCTCGCGCGGCTTGCGGTCGATCATCGATTCGAGTCCGAGAATCGAAGCGGCCTGGGCAACCTTTTGCTCGATATAGGCTTTAGGCTTCTTCAAATTCCTCAAGCCGAACGACAGATTCTCGCGGATGGTCATATGCGGATACAGCGCATAATCCTGGAATACCATCGCAATGTCGCGATCCTTCGGATGCAAATTGTTCACGACCCGATCACCGATGATGATATCGCCGGACGTTTGCCGCTCCAAGCCCGCGATCATGCGCAGCGAGGTCGTTTTCCCGCAGCCGGAAGGGCCGACGAATACAACGAATTCTTTATCTTCAATGACAAAGTTCGATCCCGCAACCGCGGTGAAGGTTCCTTTGTTATCGTCTACAAATTCTTTTCGGATGTTCCGAAATTCTACGCGTGCCATAACGTTGCCTCCTTCTAGCCTTTAACGGCTCCAATGGTGATGCCTTGCAGGAAATAGCGCTGAAGCGAGAAGAACAGTATCATCATCGGCAAGGCCGCGACGGTTGCTCCAGCCATGAGTGCGCCGAAATCCGTGGTGTCCGCGTAAACGAAGGAAGCCAGACCTACCTGAATGGTTCTCATTTCCGTCGTGTTGGTCACGAGGAAAGGCCAGAAGAAATCGTTCCAGGATGCCACGAATGTGAAGATCGCCAGAACGGCGAGACCGGGCTTTGCCATCGGCAGAATGACCTTCCAGAAGATCCCGAACTCTCCGCAGGCGTCGATGCGCGCGGCGTGAATAAGCGAGGTCGGCAGCGATGACATGTACTGCTTCATCAAGAAGATGTTTCCTACGCTCACGATACTCGGCAGAAGAATCGCCGTATATGTATTCCCGAGATCAAATACGTCAATCATCAAAATATAGAGCGGAATGAGTGTAACCTGAGCCGGAATCATCATGGTGCTGAGCAAAATCCAGAAGACCGCCTTATTCCCCGGAAACTTCAGCTTCGCGAACGCATAACCTGCGAGCGATGCAAGGAACACGTTCGTCACCGTCAGTATGGAGGAGATGAGCAGCGAGTTGAACAGCCATCTCATGACGTTTGTTTTGCTGAAGAAACGTTCGTACGGGGCCACGGACAGCACGTCTGGAATCATTTGCGGAATAAACGAAGCAGCCGACTTGGTGTCCTGGACCGATCCGATGAGCATCCAGTACAGCGGAATGATGGTCAGAATGCTCCATACGACCAGGATGACCGAGGCTGAGACGAGCAAAATCACTCTCGATCTTGATTTCATGGGTGCACCCCCTCTTTAGCATAAGCGAAGTCGTTAGTATTCGACGTCGGATGAGAAATACTTGAACTGGATAACCGAAATGACGATGATGAGCGCCGCCAGAACGAAGGATTGCGCGGATGCCAGCCCGAATTCGTAGAAGTTGAATGCCGTGTTGTAGATCAAGTAGGCAATCGTCGTCGTTGCAAAGTTCGGTCCGCCCTGAGTCATGAGATATACCGAGATAAATACCTGGAAGGACGTAATCACGCCCGTCACGAGCAGATATAATGTCGTCGGCTTCATGAGCGGCCAGGTGATGCGCCAGAATTTGGACCAGCCGCTGGCATGGTCGATATCCGCCGCTTCATACAGCGATTTCGGAATGCCGCCCATGGCGGCAAGGTACAGGATAATGCCTGCGCCATGAGAGCCGAGCCAGTTCATCAGAATGAGCGAGAACAGCGCCGTATCCGATTTTCCCAGCCAGATCACAGGATCGAATCCGAACAAGCCGATGAAGCGGTTCAGCAGGCCGGCATGGGTCGGATCGAAAATCGCCAGCCACACGACGGAGATCGTCACGCCGGAAGCGACGGCAGGAAGATACATGGTCGCTTTAAAGAACGTCTGCCACTTATCCTTCATTTGGAAAATAAAAAAGGATAAGGCATACGTGATGATAATGTTGACCGGTACCGTACCAACGGTGAACAGCACCGTATTCCACATCGATTTCCAGAACACCTCGTCCTTTACCATTCGGGTGTAGTTATCGGTTCCGATCCATTCGGAGCCCATGACGCTGTACTGCTGGAAGCTCATCAAAAACGCGGAAGCGACCGGATACAGCGTGAATATTAAAAACAGTAAAACCGGGGCCAGGATGAATAAGTACGCCCAACCGTACTCGCGCATATACCCCTTCATCGGGGTCCGCGGCGGCCGAGACTGAGCCGGGGCCGTCTGCATGGTAATTTCCTCCTTCCGCACAGGTGAACATTTTTGACTTGGCAATACTTGGGGCACCGCTTGTATCATCCGGTTACCGGAAAGCGCCGGATATGAACCTAAGGTTACAATCGCGGTTAAAAAGGGAGTGGCCGCGCTCCTGATAAGGACAACGGGACACCCCCTGGTTACTTGAAATTACTGTCCTAAAATTTGTTTGCCTTTGTCAATGAAGTCTTGTGCGATTTGCTCCGGCGTCTTCTCGCCAGAGAACAGCGCTTGAATGTTCGGCTTAACGACCTGCTCCTTGAATTTCTTCTGGTTCGCGGAATCTTCCGCATTCAGGCTCAAGGTTACCGGATTGTCTCTAAAGTTCGCAAAGATTTCAGCAGCTTTGATCGTCGACTCGGAGCCCAGCCCTTTACCCTCGAAATACTCAGCCTGGGATTTACGAACGAACGGCAGCACCAGCTCGTTGGCAGAATTACCGGCCTTAGCGCCGCTGAGTCCTTCCATGATCAGGAACGTATTCTTCGCGTGCTCTTCGCCTTTATCCTTCTTCTGTCTGAAAGCTACATAGCCTTCGCCAAACATGGACGTCTTGCGCTCTGCACCGTCATTGTGAGGCACCGGCAGCAGAACGAATTCGATCTTCTCGCCTTGAACCGTGCCGCTGTCGATATCCTTCGCGCGGTTTTGCAGCATAACGTCATAGTAAGGAATCGCCTTGGATACGATCGCCGCTTCTTCGGCATAGAACAGGTCCATCCGCTTAGCAGGCGTAATTGCCGCGGTTTCCGCAGGCATATGGCCGGCTTTCAGCAGGTCGGAAACGAAGGTCATTGTATCCAGAATGCGCTCGTCATTCCATTGGAACTCGCCCTTATCGTTCAGAACGTCAGGCATGCCGTTGCTGCGGGTCAGCATTTCGATGAAGTCCAGGGATGTTCCATCCGTAACCAATGCATAGCGTGTATTCCCGTTCGGCAGCTTGGTTGTCAGCTTGCCGGCAGCTTCCTTGAATTCGCTCCAGGTCCAGCCGTTTTCCTGAATGGACTGCCAGTCGATCCCGGCCTCCTCAAGGATCTTCTTGTTGCCGCCCCATGCCCAGAGGGACTGGTAAAGCGGAAGGCCGTACTGCTTGCCTTGGATCTGTCCGAGCTCCAATGTACCCGGCAGGTAGTCGTTCTTAATCTCGTCGGTCATGTAAGGGGTAAGCTCCAGCGCGAGCCCGGTGTCCACGTAGGCTCCGTCAACCGCATGGAAGTACAAATCAGGCGGATTTCCGGCGTTCAAGGCAACGTCGAATTTCTTCGGACCCTCCGCCCAGGACAGCACTTCGGTCTGTACCGTAATGTGAGGGTACTTCTCCTTCAGGTCCGCCACATGCTGTTTCAATTCTTCTTCATATTTGCCGTGAACGGGATAAGTCCAGACGACGACCGTATCAGGCTTCGGCGCGGCCTCTCCGTTACCTTCCGGCGTGGTGGAGGTTCCGCCGTCCGACGTCTTGGTCCCTCCTCCCCCTCCTCCGCATGCTGCCGTGAAGACCAGCATTAATGAAGCCAACAATGTGAGCCAACGTTTCTTCTTCATGTACTACTCCCCTTATCATAAAATATATTTGTGGTTAAGCCGGAAAAACTACAACCGCTTGATGGCCTGCCGGCTCTGATCCAGATACTTCACCGAACTCTCGTAGTTCCGGCTGGCGACACCAAGATATAAAATATCGATAAGATTAAGCTGTGTAATACGAGAGGACATTGCGCCGCTGCGAATTTCGTTCTCCGTTGAAGAGGTATATAGCGGAATATCCACCGATCGGCTTAACGTCGAATCCCCGTACTTGGTAATGCCGATCGTTCTGCATCCGTTCTCCTTAGCGATGCTCGCTGCCCGGATCACTTCTTTCGTTTCACCGGAGTAAGATATGCATACCGCTGCATCCTCGGGCGTAAGCATTACGGCCGATGTCAGCTGAACGTGGGGATCCGGGAACGAAATGCATACCTTGTTGATTCGCAAAAATTTCTGCTGGGCATCCATCCCGATCAGATTGGAAGCACCTACGCCAAACATAAATATGCGCTTCGCCTGATCAAGGGCCGATACGGCCTCTTCCACCTTCCCTTCCTCCATAATCTTCATCGTATCCCGAATCGATTGAATGTTATTGTTCGAGACGTTCTGTATGATTGCAGAAATGCTGTCATTGGGCCGAATATCCTGATACCCGGTGGCTAATGGCTCCTGCAAATCGCCAGCTACCTTCAGCTTCAGATCCTGATAGCCTTTGAAGCCCATCGTTTTGCACAGCCTTACAATCGCGGCTTGGCTTGAACCGCTTCGAACCGCCAGATCCGCGACCGACATCTGTATCATCTCTGCCGGCTCCTGCAAAATGAAGGCTGCAACTTTGCGCTCGGACGGATTTAATGTTTCAAAGACCTCACGCAATCGAACCAATCCGCCGTTCATCCTTTGCCCCCCTTTTACGATTCATCCTCTGATCTACAAGATATGTAACGTTTAATGACATGATTTGATCGAAAGCATGACTGGTATCGCTTTCAATATCAGCGGATTGAGTTCATTATAAATTGTGTGAAATAATATTTCAATACTTAATTCATAATTTAAAATTTTGTTTTACAACCTCTCTTTTTTCTCCTATACTGAATATAGAAAGCGAAGTGGTTCAAAATGGAAATTTTCATCGGAGTCGACGGCGGTGGCACAAAGACTGATGCAACAGCCATCAACGCCAGCGGCCAAGTTCTTTCCCGTTTCACTGGAGGTTCCACTAATCCTTATATCGTTACCTTTGACGGGGCGATGAAAGAGCTTCAAACGGTGATCGAGGGCCTCATGAAGCCGCTCAACCTTTCGTCAGCTTCATGTTCGGCAATATGCCTTGGTATGTCAGGTATAAGCTCGGACGAGGAACGGCAGCGGGTTCACCAGTTTCTAGAATCGCATTTCCTGGAACGGCAGCTCTCTCCGCGTATTTACATGCGTTCCGAAGCCGAGATTTCGTTAATGGCTGTACTGGAGCGCCAATACGGAATCCTGATCATTTCAGGAACCGGCTCCAATACTTACGGGATTACGAAATCCGGGAGCATCCACCGTGTCGGCGGCTGGGGGCATATTCTCGGCGATGAGGGCAGCGGGTATCAGATCGGGCTTCAGACTTTGAAGTCGGTTATTAAAAGCCATGAGCGTATTCTGCCGCCAACTCGGATGAGCAGCTTGATTCTGAAGGCTTATCCGCTGGGCCATATCGCCGATCTTAAATCATATATATACCAGCCTGCCATAACGAAGCAGAGCATCGCTTCCTTCGCCCGCTGCTGTATTGAAGCTGCGGAAGCCGGGGACCACGCCGCTCTTGGCATTCTCCGCTCGCAGGCCGCCGAGCTCGCGGATACGACTTCCGCGCTCATCATGCAGCACCATGAATTCGTGGCAAGTGATGTGGTGTGCATCGGTTCGATCTTCAAGCATTCACGCGTATTCCGGGAAGCTTATCGAACGGCGATACGGGAACGCTACCCGCGGCTGCAATTCCCGGAAGCAACGCACGACCGAGCACCGGCTCACGGTGCCGCCATGCTGGCATACCGGCTATTCCAGGACGGAGCCTAATGATCCAGGCGAATTGTTGTAACCGTTATCAGGCCCCGTCCATATTTCTAGACTTAAGAAAGTACGTGGCACAGGAAGTGGCGGCGCAGCTCCGCTGCCCTTGCCACTCCGCTGATCAGCTGTACCACCTACATAAGGTTCTGCCCGACGTTTATTCGTTCGGCAAACGGTAAATGCCCGGATACAGCAGTTCGCACACGGCACGCTTTCTTAATTCTTCAAAAAGGAGACCTCTCATGACGAACATTCTCAGTCAATTGACAACCGAACAGCCTCATGAACATACGCAGAACATTGATCAGTTGAGCTCAGAGGAAATTATGACCCTGATTAATAATGAGGACAGCCTGATCACCGACACGATTCGGGAGCTGATCCCTACCATCGCCAAGGCGGCTGATCTTATCGTAGAAGCCTTTCAGAACGGCGGCCGTTTATTCTACGTCGGTGCAGGAACGAGCGGACGGATCGGTATTCTTGACGCATCCGAGTGCCCGCCAACCTATGGGACGGATCCGTCGATGGTGCAAGGTCTTATCGCCGGAGGTTTCCGAGCGGTGAAGGAAGCGATCGAAGGAGCGGAGGACAGCGAAGAGCTCGGCGAGCAGGACATGAATGAGCACGGCATTAATGAAAAAGACGTCGTGATCGGCATCGCTGCCAGCGGCCGCACTCCCTATGTGCTCGGGGCTATGCGGCGTGCCAAGAAGCTCGGGGCGGTCGTGATCGGCCTGTGCAACAACTATAACTCGCCGATGCATCAGGATGCCGATTTCGTGATTGAAGCCGTCGTCGGGCCGGAAGTGATTATGGGCTCTACTCGAATGAAAGCCGGCACTTCGCAAAAGCTGATACTCAACATGCTGACAACAACAGCCATGATCCGGATCGGCAAAGTGTACAAAAACCTGATGGTCGATCTCAATCCATCCAACAACAAGCTTGTACACCGCGCCAAGCGCATAATCACGCTAGCTACCGGCGCATCCGACGAGGACGTAGAGAAGGCTTACTTCGAGGCTGGAGCGCATGTCAAAACCGCCATCGTCATGCTGCTGGCCAACGTGAATGCCGAAGAGGCAGCAAGGCTGCTCGAGGGCACGAACGGTTTTGTGCGCAGCGCCATCAATCTGAAAGCCCACAAGGGCTCTTGACAACCGGTCAGGGCATCGCCCTAAGCCGTCAGCTATTCCACTATAACGATAAACGGGGATCCTGCAGATCAATGATGATCTGAGGATCCCCGTTTATTCGTCTTAGATTGAATCCCGTCCCGTCAATCCCGTCTGACGCTCGCTCCATTCCCACAGCCTAGCCGCAAGCTGCGGATCGCCGGCCTTCTCTGTCGTTCGAACCGGCTTGCACTTGACGAAATATTCGCCCGTCACCTGCTCCACCTCCGGAGCCGAAGCCAAATATACTGCGGTTTTGGCGCCTTCATCCGGCGTAAGGAAGAACGGCCGGAGCACCCGATGCACCGCCTTGCCGAACCCCGTCTCCCTGTTTACGCCGATGCTCGTGCTGACCGCGCCAGGATGAAGCGCATTGGCCGTCACCCCCGTCCCGGACAGGCGGCGCGCCAGCTCTTTCGTAAACAGGATATTAGCCAGCTTGGACTGGGCATACCCCTTCGCTACATGAAAGCCTTTGGACAGATTCGGATCCTCCCAATGAATTCTTCCGATTTTGTGCGCGCCGGAGGATACGTTGACGATCCTCCCCTGCTGCGCCTGTTTCAACGGACCGAGAAGCAGGTTCGTGAGCAGAAAATGGCCCAGATGGTTGACCCCAAGCATCGCTTCATATCCGTCGGCCGTCGTCTCCCGTTTGATCGTGACGACGCCCGCATTGTTCAGCAGGACGTCAAGGCGGTCATACTGTGCTTGGTACTCGGATGCGAACTGCCGGATGCTTGAGAATGAACCCAAATCAAGCTGCATCAGACGGATGTCACCGCATCCGTTACATGCCTGTTTCGCCTGCTCAAGCGCCGCCTCCCCTCTCGCCTGACTTCGGCAAGCCATAATCACATGCGCCCCCATACGGGCAAGCGCAATCGTGGATGCGAGCCCCATACCCGAGTTGGCCCCCGTAATGATCGCTATTTTCCCTGACATATCGCTCATCCTTGTTCCCCTCCTTCGTTCAATAGGCCTGATCCGACAGCAGGTTAGTTTCGTACCGTTCAATGCTATCTGCTTCTGACGGGCGTATTGGCTTCGTATCTTTGATAGCGAGAAAAACGTCTATCGACGCGCTCTCAAAGAAGGCAGACCGCGTTTAACGGTAGTTCCTGCTATATCAGGCTGCAGATCCGACGATGCTTATACCTTCGGATATCTAAAAAAATCCCGCCGCCAGCTTTGGAGACGAGATTCTTGGAATGTTATATGACCTATTCGCTGCTCTTATGCTTGGTCGCTGTTATGCGCCTAGGCACCGGCTTCATTCAAAGCCAGGATGATCGCCGTAAGGCCGAAGCACAGATTCAGAAGGCAGAGGAAAACCAGCGTCTGCTTCTGGTTAAGCCCGGTTGCGAGCAGGCGATAGTGCGCCTGCGAGGCATCCGCCTGGTAGATCGGCTTCGACTGCAGCATTCTGCGAATAACGACGATCACGTTATCGATGATCGGCACGCCCAGGGCAAAGATCGGGATGAACAACGAAGCCAGCGTCGCTCCCTTGAATGCCCCGTCCAAGGCGATAATGCCGAGGATGAATCCGAGGAAGGTAGCGCCCGCATCCCCCATAAACACCCGGGCTGGCGGCTTGTTATAGCGCAGGTATCCGAGCGCGGCGCCCACCAGAATTACAGCCAGCAAAGCGGATTCGCTCTGCCCCATCGTCATGGCGACAACAAACAGCGTTCCGCCCGAAATGGCGGACAGCCCGCCGGCTAGACCGTCAATGCCGTCCGAGAAATTAATAACCGTCGTAACGCCGAAAATCCAGAAAATGGTCAAAATCAGCTGCAGCCATTCCGGCAGGTTGATGTAATGGCCGGTGAACGGGTTGTTGAAGCCCTCGAATTGGATGCCGTAGCTGTATACAATGACGGCGGCGGAGATTTGAACGATCAGCTTCGGCAGGGAGGCGAGCTCTTTCCCCTGCGATTTGTACCAGTCATCGACAAGCCCGATGCCGAGAATCAGGACGCTCCCGATAAAAATCCCCACCGCTTCCCTGGAGATCGTACCGGTCAGTGCAAAATACGTAATGAAAAATCCGATGAAAATGGCGATTCCCGCAGTCAGCGGAATCGGTTCGCGGTGAATTTTCCGCTCGGAGTCAGGTCTTGGCTTGTCCACAAAGTCAATTTTGATCGCCAGCTTCCGAAACGGCGGAATCAGCACGAGAACCAGCACCATCGATATGACAAACGCTGTTAGATATAGCATGATTTCCTCCCAATAAATGATGAATGATGGAGAACATTGCAACCTCAGTATATGACTTTCGT
Organism: Paenibacillus sp. FSL R5-0810; assembly: GCF_038002285.1. Lineage (NCBI taxonomy): Bacteria > Bacillati > Bacillota > Bacilli > Caryophanales > Paenibacillaceae > Paenibacillus > Paenibacillus sp. FSL R5-0810. The sequence goes on along the minus strand of NZ_JBBOCF010000001.1, from coordinate 6,040,504 downwards.
CCAACTCTATCAACCTATCGACATAAGATTCTCTTAAGAAAATGCAATGAATTTTTTCATTTCTGTGGTAGGGTTCCCTTCCCAGCCGCAGTTATTCCTCCGTGCCAAGACACAGGGACATGAAAAAAAAGCCGCCGCCAGCACAGCAACTCTCTGCCTGGCGACAGCTCCTTCGGACCGGCGGACTAAGATTGTTTCTTATTCACCGCAAGCCCGATGATCATAATGATAAGTCCAAGCAAAGCAATCAACTGATCAATGGTCATGGCACAAGCCTCCCTCATCCAAGGTTGGCTCTTGACCGGCGATCTGCCTCTCCCATAAGCGTTGCTTTACCTTTCCCCATTATCATTCTATGAGGGGTATCAGCTGAAATATGACCCTTTTTTCATGCACAAAAAGCCCGCCCCTTCTCTTGCGCATCAAGGGACAGGCATAAGCTTGCTTGTTCTTCCGTTAAATGAAGGTAATCGCTAGCCCGGCATCACCGAATGGCTGTCGTTACCAAGCGCAGTGCACCCGAACGGCTCGAGAAATCCCGATTATTCCGTTACAATGTCGTACACCAGAACCGGTGCATCGGCATGATCGTCAATCCGGATGCTCTCATACAGCTTCTGCTTCACGTCTTCCACGTCTTCGCGGTTCGCGTGGATCGTCACGAGCGATTCGCCCTTCTTGACCGTATCGCCGACCTTCTTGTTAAGCATCAGGCCGACAGCCAGATCGATCTCGGATTCCTTCGTCGCGCGTCCGGCGCCGAGCCACATTGCCGCCGTGCCGATTTCGTCCGCGACGAGCTCGGCCACGACGCCGTCCCGCTGAGCCGGAAGCTCGATCAGATACTTCGCCTTCGGCAGCCGGTCCGGATCATCCACCACGGACGGGTCACCGCCCTGGTTCTGGATGAATTCCTTGAACTTCTCCAGTGCTTTGCCGTTGCGGATGACCTCTCTCAGCATCTCCTCCGCCTCTTCCAGCGACTCCGCCTTACGGGCGAGATAGACCATCTGTCGGCCTAATGCAAGGCACAGCTCCTCCAGATCCTTCGGACCTTCGCCGCGAAGGGCCAAGATCGCCTCCTGCACCTCCAGCGAATTGCCGATGGCAACGCCCAGCGGCTGGCTCATGTCCGAGATGACCGCCATCGTCTTGCGGCCGACATTGTTGCCGATGCTCACCATGGCATGCGCAAGCTCCTTCGCATCCTCCACCGTTTTCATGAAGGCGCCCGCGCCGGTCTTGACGTCCAGCACGATGGCGTCGGAGCCGGCAGCGATTTTCTTGCTCATGATCGAGCTTGCAATCAGCGGGATGGAATTGACGGTAGCCGTGACATCCCGAAGGGCATACAGCTTCTTGTCGGCCGGAGTGAGGTTCCCCGTCTGCCCGATGACCGCGATTTTATGCTGATTGACCAGGTTCACAAACTCTTCCTTGCTGATCTCCACATGGAAGCCCGGAATCGACTCCAGCTTGTCAATCGTGCCTCCGGTATGGCCGAGCCCGCGCCCGGACATCTTCGCCACGGGGATATCGAGTGCGGCCACGAGCGGTGCCAGGACAAGCGTCGTCGTATCGCCGACCCCTCCGGTGGAGTGCTTGTCGACCTTGATTCCCTCAATTGCGGACAGATCAATCGTTTCTCCGGAGTTCACCATCGCCATCGTCAAATCGGCCCGTTCCCGGTCCGACATGTCTTGGAAATAAATCGCCATATTCATGGCGCTGACCTGGTAATCGGGAATATCTCCCTTCGTGTATCCTTCGATAAAGAAATTGATCTCTTCAGTTGTCAGTTCCTTGCCGTCGCGTTTCTTCGCAATCAAATCAACCATTCTCATCGTACATTCTCCTCACTCTTATGCGATGATCGTAACTCCTTCATCCGTCAGCCTCGCTGTATGCATTGCAGCGAAACCAGCATACCGTGCCGTTCCAAACCGTAGGCGCGCCGTCCGGGCATCCGCGGCGATCATCGTGCTGCAGCCTCGTTACGGCGCGCCCTTGGCTTTAAAGCTGTCTTCCCCTTGCCTCGGGCCTTATTTATAAGGATATCGCCGTATCCAGCGCGACTTCCATCATGTCGTTAAACGTCGTTTGGCGCTCCTCGGAGGACGTCTCTTCCCCAGTCAGCAGATGGTCGCTTACCGTCAGAATCGTCAAGGCATTGACGCCGTATCTTGCGGCAATCGTGTAGAGCGCCGTCGTCTCCATCTCCACGCCAAGCACGCCATGCTGCATCAGCTTCTCAACGACCGATTTGTCCTCGCGGTAGAACACATCCGATGTAAAAATATTGCCGACATGCATATTGAGCCCTTTTTCCTTTCCGCGCTCATACGCTCCGAGCAGCAGCGGGAAGCTGGCAATCGGCGAATAATCGTAGCCGTTAAAGTGGTGGCGGTTCATGCCGGAATCCGAGCACGCCGCCTGGGCGAGAATGACGTCGCGGACGTGGACATGCTCCTGCATTGCGCCGCAAGTACCGACCCGAAACAGGTTTTTGACGCCGTACTCCCGGATCAGCTCGTTCACGTAAATCGCAATGGACGGCACACCCATGCCGGTGCCTTGGACCGATACGCGTTTGCCTTTATAAGTGCCCGTAAATCCGAGCATCCCCCGTACTTCGTTGTAGCAGATCACATCTTCCAGGTACGTGTCGGCGATGTATTTAGCCCGCAGCGGGTCCCCCGGCAGCAGGATGGATTCCGCAATCTCGCCCGGTTTCGCTCCAATATGTGTACTCATGTCCCATTCCTCCACTCATTCAATTGGTTTGCAGTTCGTTCAAAAAGCTGGTGCCGTGGTCCGGAAGCTTCACGCCGAAGTTGTCCGCTACGGTAGCCCCGATATCGGCAAAGGTACGGCGAAGCGGCAGCTCCCCGCCCCGTTCAAAGCGCGGCGAATATACGAGAAGCGGCACGTATTCGCGCGTGTGGTCCGTTCCCTTATAGGTCGGGTCGTTGCCGTGATCGGCCGTAATGATCAGCAGATCCTCCTCCGTCATCTTATCGAACACTTCAGGAAGCCGCTTGTCATAATCCTCCAGAGCCTGGCCGTAACCTTTCGGGTCGCGGCGGTGACCGTACACCGCATCGAAATCGACCAGATTGAGGAAGCTGAGGCCGGTAAACTCCTCGTCCATGGTTTGGATCATTTTATCCATTCCGTCCATATTGGACACCGTCCGCACGGCCTTGGTGATGCCTTCGCCATCATAAATATCCGAGATTTTGCCGAGGGCGATCACATCGAAGCCCGCATCCTTCAGCTCGTTCATCGTCGTTCTGCCGAACGGCTTAAGGGCATAGTCATGACGATTGGCGGTGCGCTTGAAGCTGCCAGCCTCTCCGACGAACGGACGGGCGATAATGCGGCCCAGCATATAAGGATCCTCCAGCGTGATCTCGCGGCAAAATTCGCAGATTTCATACAGCTCTTTAAGCGGAACGACGTCCTCGTGAGCGGCGATTTGGAGCACGGAATCCGCGGAGGTGTAAATGATCAAAGCACCGGTCTTGACATGCTCTTCGCCGAGCTCGGCAATGATTTCGGTGCCGCTGGCCGGTTTGTTGCCGATCACTTTGCGGCCGGTTTTCTGCTCAATGCGCTGAATGAGCTCATCCGGAAACCCTTCCGGGAACACGCGGAACGGGGTATCGATGTACAGGCCCATGATCTCCCAGTGGCCGGTCATCGTATCCTTGCCGTTTGAAGCCTCCTGCATCTTGGTATAAAATGCCCGCGGCTGATCGGCTGCGGGAATGCCTTCGATCTCACGAATGTTGGACAGGCCGAGCGAAGCCATATTCGGCATGTTCAGTCCTTTGCACTCCCGGGCGATATGACCAAGCGTATCGGAACCGACATCATCGAAGTCGGCCGCATCCGGCGCTTCGCCGATCCCGACGGAGTCAAGCACGATCAAGTGAATTCGTTTGAAACGTTCCATATCCAAGCTCCCCCTTAACATAATTGATGTTCCATCAAAAGTCATACGGTTACGGTGCTTCCCATGGTTTTGTTTGTGACGGTCCTACAGGAACAGGCCCGCAATGGTAGCGGAGAGCACGCTGACCAAGGTCGCACCATACAGCAGCTTCAAGCCGAAGCGCGCAACCACATTTCCCTGCTTCTCGTTCAAGCCCTTGACGGCTCCGGCAATAATGCCGATCGAGGAGAAGTTCGCGAAGGAAACGAGGAATACCGATACGATACCGATTGTACGCTCGGACAGGTTCGTAAAGTTGCCCAGATCAAGCATCGCCACAAATTCGTTGGATACCAGCTTGGTAGCCATGATGCTGCCCGCATCCACGGCTTCTGTCCAAGGCACGCCCATAACGAAGGCGATCGGAGCGAAAATAAATCCAAGCAGCTGCTGGAACGTAATCCCGAAGATGAGGTTGAAGATCCCGTTAATCATGGCGATGAGCGCAACGAATCCGAGAAGCATCGCCGCAACCGTGATGGCGACCTTAAAGCCGTCCATGATGTACTCGCCCAGCATTTCGAAGAAGGACTGCTTCTCTTCCTCCTGAACTTCCAGGATATCTTCATCTTTATCCACCTTATAAGGGTTGACGATCGATGCAATAATAAATCCGCCAAACAGGTTCAACACAATCGCCGTTACGACGTAGCGCGGCTCGATCATCGTCATGTATGCACCGACGATGGACATCGACACGGTGGACATGGCCGATGCGCAAAGCGTATACATCCGATGCTTCGGAATACGCGCAATCTGCTTCTTGACCGAAATAAACACCTCGGATTGCCCAAGGATCGCCGACGCTACCGCATTATAGGATTCCAGCTTTCCCATACCGTTGACTTTGCTTAAGATCAAACCGATATATCGTACGATAAACGGAAGCACCTTAATATATTGAAGTATACCAATCAACGCGGAAATAAACACGATCGGTAGCAGCACATTGAGGAAGAAAGGTCCGGCACCTTCATTGGCAATCCCGCCGAACACGAATTCAATCCCTTCCCCTGCATATCCAAGCAGCGCCTCGAAGGTATTGGCGATCCCTCTAACAAGATACTCACCGACGCCCGTATTCAGCAAAATAAATCCGAGAATCAGTTGAAGCAGAATCATGACGGCCAGCGGACGATAGCGGATGTTCCGCTTATCGTTGCTTATGATGAACGCCAGACCGAAAACGACCAGCAAGCCCAATATGGCGATTAAATATTTCATCGTCGTTGTTCCCCCATAGGTGATTTTTTTGTAGAACATTACAGATTGCCTGAAACACCAATTCTAGCAGCTGATCCTTAATAGAACGTGTTCAATAAGTCGAGTTTTCAGCGGAAGGTCCGGCAGAGTTCAAGATTCGATACCGAGTTACTTCTTGATTCATTTCGTGATCTAAAGACTTTTTGAACAACCTCTAATAGGATGACGTCGATTGTCCGCCCTCCATAATTTTAACGCCCGAGCTCGCGCCGATGCGCGTTGCGCCCGCTTCAATCATTCGCTCCATGTCTTCTCTGCTGCGAACGCCGCCGGAAGCTTTGACGCCTGTGCTCTCGCCTACCGTTTTCCGCATCAGAGCCACGTCCTCCGGTGTCGCGCCGCCAGTCGAGAAGCCGGTCGAGGTCTTCACATAATCCGCGCCGGCTTTAACCGCCAGCTCGCATGCCCGCACCTTTTCTTCATCCGTGAGCAGGCTTGTCTCGATAATGACCTTGACCAGCGCCTTGCCTGCCGCCGCATCCACCACGGATTGAATGTCGCTCTGCACCAATTCGTTATTGCCGTCCTTCAGCGCGCCGATGTTAATTACCATGTCCACTTCAGTGGCTCCGTTGGCAATCGCATCCTTCGTTTCAAAAGCCTTGACGGCCGAAGTTGTCGCACCCAGCGGGAATCCGATGACGGTGCATACCTTTACCTTCGTTCCTGCCAGCTGCTCGGCGCAAAATTTAACCCAGCCGGGGTTGACGCATACCGAAGCAAATTCATACTTCTTGGCCTCTTCCGTTATTCTCCGAATCTCTGTCTCGGTTGCGTCCGCCTTGAGCAGCGTATGATCAATCATTCCTGCAATATTCATTGCTGAAAACACTCCTTTTCGTCATCATTTTCAACCCTCTGTAAAGCGCTATCATTCTATCAAAAACCTATCAACGGGAACCATCATATCACAGCTCTGAACATATGTAAAACACCTTATGAAATTATGTTCATGCCGATTTATGGCAATGATCTTTATCATTGTTCGCCACTCGATGATCATTCCATTCAGGAATTTTCTTACACAGGAGTCTGCTTATTATGCTCTATACCCTGTTCGGGTAAACATAATCAGACTAACCACCCGCTTGATCAAATGGAAGGCGCCAGACGCAGCAAAAAACCTTATGAACCGGAGCTTAGCCGCATAAGCCTTCTTCCCCGTTCATAAGGTTTTCTTTACGAGCTATTCATTTAACGAGCTTCCCTATCGTTCAATCCGTTCCGAGCAGCGCCTGCGCCGTAAATTGATCCGTAACGAGCGTGTTCGCGTAGCCTCCGACCAGCGCCGCCCGAATCGCGGCCAGCTTCTTCCTTCCGCCGGCGACAAGGATGGATCTCTCCTTGTCCCGAAGAGCCTCCAGATCGATCCCCACCGTCCGGTTGTTGATCTCTTCGCTGCATATCCGGCCCTTCGCATCAAAGAAGCGGGAGCAGATATCCCCGGCGCCGACGCGCGCAAGCAGCTGCTGCTCCTCTTCGCTAAGATAGCCGAGCCGGAAGAGAAGCGCATCCTCATGGACGGTGCCGACCGTAAAGATCGCGATATTCGCCTGTTTGCCAAGCTGAATGATACGCTGAATATGACGGTCCCTCTCCACCATTTCCTTCAGCTCCACGCTGTCGAAAATGACCGGAAGCGGTAAATACCGGGCCAGCGTATGATACGCCTCAGCAAACAGATGAACCGTCTCGGCGGCATACGTATTGACCTGCGAATGGCTCACGCCGCCCTTCAGCTGCACCACCTCGACACCGCGGACCGGCTTGTCCCGCAGCTGAAGCGCGACCGCGTGCATCGTCGTTCCCCAGGTCACGCCGATAATGTCCGAGTCCTTCACGATTTCATGCAAATAGTCGGCGGCTTTCCTGCTGATATGCTTCTGAATCTCCCGATATTCATTGATCGGCGAATAGCTCACCAGCACCTGATCCAGCTTGTACCGCTTCTTGACGCGTTCGCCCAGCGAATCCAGATCCTCCTGCGGATCCACGATCGATATCTGCACATATCCCTGCTCCTTGGCATGCTGAAGCAGCCTGGAGACCGTCGGACGGGAGACGCCCAATCTTGCCGCAATGTCCTGCTGGCTGTAATCCGATAAATAATATAATCTTGCCGCCTCGATGCTGAGGCGCTGCTTGTCCTGTTCCATGCTCCAACCCACTTTGCTCGTGTCGTTTACGAATTTTCGTACATTATACAGCGTTCCGGAGCAAATATCGATATCGGTTTATCTTAAGTGCATGAATGATTAATGACGTAAATCCGGATAGTTCCATCAATCGCCCCTATTGCAGACAAGAATAAAGCACCTGGCGGGGGCCTTATTCACCGGGATGCCCGAGAAATAACGCGCCCTAGCAGGTGCCTCTGCATATTGCCATTAGATCCATTGGATTTTGGCTGCTGGATGTTATGTCGTATGGCTATATTCCAGCGGCGATACACGCCCATAGGAGGTTTTCGACCCTTGCAGCGGCGCCGCCCAATGCACGGCATTGGTGATCACCTGCTGAATTTCCGGCTGATAGTAGGTCGGGAACGCCTCATGACCCGGCCGGAAATAGAACAGCTTGCCGCGCCCTCGTTTATAGCAGCAGCCGCTGCGGAACACCTCGCCGCCTTCGAACCAGGAGACAAAGACGAGCTCATCCGGAGCCGGAATTTCAAAGCGCTCGCCGTACATCTCCTCCTTAGGAATCTCGATATATTCCCCAAGTCCGCTGACGATCGGATGGCTCGGATCGATCACCCACAGCCGCTCCTTCTCCCCGTCATCCCGCCATTTGAGCGCCCCGGTATTCGTGCCGAGCAGACGCTGGAAGATCTTCGATGCGTGGCCCGAATGAAGGACGATCAGCCCCATGCCGTCCAAGACGCGCTGGCGCACCTTCTCCACAATATCGTCGCTCACTTCCCCATGGGCCACGTGGCCCCACCAGAGCAGGACATCCGTTGACGCCAGCACGTCATCCGTCAGTCCATGCTCGGGATCGTCGAGGACGGCCGTGCGCACCTTCAGCTCACCGTCCTTCTCCAGAAAATCCGCGATCGCCTGATGAATCCCCTTCGGGTAAATGCTTGCGATCGCCTCATTATGCCGTTCATGTCTGAATTCATTCCATACCGTTACGTTGATATTAGCCAATTGCTGAAACCTCCTTGGTTATCGGTATCCACCGTTCCTCCGTGAAGGACTGGATGATCGCGTCGATCGTTCTCTGATTGATGTATCCGTCCGTCATCGTCGCGTCCAATCCGTCTCCCTTCCCGTTCACGACATTGAAAAATGCCTGCATCTGATCCGCCTGATATTCCCTCGGAATGTCGACCTTCCGGAAGCCGGTATCCCCTTCATCCGCCAGATTCACGTATAAGCTGTCCGCTTCCTCCAGGTTATAGACCAGCGCTCCCTTCTCGCCATAAATCTCAAGCTGCTGGTAATTGCCCCGGCCGTAAGCGAATCTGGAGATCGTCATCGTCGAGGAGATGCCTCCTTCCATACGGGCAAGGACGTGGCAGTAATCATCGACGTCGACCGGGCCTTGTCCCCCGCCTTCCGGAAGCTCCCTCTGCCGGATGATCGTGCCGGCATCGGAGAACACCCGCTCCACATCCCCGACAAGGAACCGCTCCATATCGAGTATATGCGATCCCAAATCGCCTAAAGCACCCGATCCGGAAAATGCCTTCCGAAACCGCCACACCAGCGGCAGCTGCTCCGGGATCGCCCAGCTCTGCAAGTATTGGCTGTACACATGGCGGATCGCGCCAAGCTTGCCCTGCTCGATCAGAAACTTGGCATAGCGGACGGCGGCCTTATACCGGTAGGAGAAGCAAATCATATGCGGCAGTTCGTCCTGAAGGAGCAAATCCTTAAGCATCGCCGCTTCCCTGGTGTCCAAAGCGACGGGCTTTTCGAGCGCAAACGGCTTCCGGTGCTTGATCGCCGCATAAGCGATCGTATAATGATTGTGATTCGGCGTTCCGATCGTAACGGCATCCACGTTCGGATCGGCCAGCAGCGCTTCATGATGCAGATACCGGCGCGACTCCGGCACGCCGAGCTGGTCGCCCTTCGCCTGAAGCGCCTCCTCGCTGCTGTCGCAGATCGCCCACACTTCGGCATCAGGACTGGCCAGAATACCGGCGATATGGGCGCCTGAGATTCCGCCTAAACCGATCACGCCTATTCTGAGTGTCACGGTGAACCATCCTCCTGTACGTCCTTCGTTTCATTCACCATGAGTATAGGCTGTGTTACAATGAACGGGAATGTGTGAAAGTTACTCTTTTTGTACAAAAACGACTTCGCGTCATTGGAAAGGGTGCATTTCCATGCTGGCGATGAATGCCGATTACGTGCCGAGAATCAAGCTGATGGGCTTTGTCTCATACAAAAATCCCTGGATCCATTTCAAACGGAACACGCATGAATACATCCTTTATTTCATCAAGAAGGGCGAGCTTCATATTCGGGAGAACGGAATCCCTTACATCCTGCGAAAAGGCGATTTGCTCGTGCTGGAGCCGCATGTCGACCATGAAGGAATCGAGAAGCATACATGCGATTACTACTATATTCACTTCGAGCATCCCTGCATCGAGGCCGTGCCGGAGCAGCCGCTTTCGCTGCTGGCCGAGCAGTGGATCATGACAAACAGCCAGGCCCCTGGCGGCGGAAACGGGAGCAGGAAGCTATATTTTCCGAAGAACTGCTCCTTGACGCAGAAGAAGAGTCTCCATCATATGGTTCACGCGCTGGGAGAAATGCTGCAGCTCTATCGGCGGAAGCATTTTAACCGCACTATGACCGCCTTGAAATTCATGGAGATGCTGATCGAGCTGTCGCGCCACAGCCTGTTCGATGAGCTGGAGCAGAACAGTCCGTATACCAAAACCTACATGAAAGTGCATGCCCTCCTGGATTATATTCATGAGCACTACGCCGAGAAAATCACGAGCGCCGACATCGAGCAGCGTTTTGAATGCAACTACGACTATATGAACCGAGTATTTGCGAAGCTCACGGGCCATACGATCATGCGCTACGTGAACCAGGTCCGCATCAACCATGCCAAGGAACTGATCGAGGCCACCCATCTGAGCTTCGGGGAGATCGGATATTTAACCGGCCTGGACGACCCGTTCTATTTCAGCAAAGTATTCAAAAAATATGTAGGGATCTCCCCGAACCAATATTACAAGCAGGTGCATGAGGCGGAATGACAAGCGAGGATGGGGATAACTTTTCGGGCGAGCCGCCCATTCGCTTTGTTATCCTTGCACTTTTCCACATTTGTTCACAAATCCGGGATAACTCCCTCCTCCAAAAGCGCCTGGGCGCTCAAATATCCATAGCATCCGTGGATGATGTTCATAACTCTGTGTATAACGAACTCTTTAGCGATGTTATGCACAGCGGAATTCAAGTCCCTTTCCGCGAGGCGCAACGTTTATCCACATGCTGTGGCATGGATTTTTTCGCATCATACGCCGTGACGGCCATTGGGCCGATGGAGTATCCGTGTTGGAACGATGAGACGGCTGCAGAAAAACAAAAACTTGGGATGCGGCAGTTCTCTTGTATCTGATCCAGCTGTTCCGAATATGAGCATATCTATATAAAAAAGCCAAGGACAGCTATCCCCTGCCCTTGGCTTCCTTAAATTAATCCCGCATGCCGCAGCCCATGGCGAATGCCGCCTTCGTTCACATGCTTGGTGACGAAATCAGCCAGCGGCTTCACCTCTTCGTGCGCATTGCCCATGGCGATGCCGAGCCCGACGTACGACAGCATTTCTTTATCGTTCAACCCGTCCCCGAACGCTACGGCTTCGGCCGGGGTAATTCCAAGATGCTTCAGCACCGCTTCAATCCCCTTCGCTTTCGAGCCGCCTCCCGGAATGACGTCCATCGCCACCCGATGCCAGCGTACGAAGTTCAGGTTACCGAACGGAGCTTCGGCCGACGTGTACAGCGATTCCTCGTGAGCTTCGCAATACAGCAGCGCTTGGTACACCTTCGCCTCCTTCCAGTAGCTGCTTCTGTAGCCGGGCACCTCAACACGCAGATCATGGAACGATTCGGCAACGAACGGATGCTCCTCGTAGTTGGCATACCCTGCTTCAGCCCCCTGCATCACGATTGGATGGTTGTTCGCAAGCGCGGTGCTTTCCAGCAATTCCAGCGTTTTTTCCGGAATCGGGTGCTCATGCACGACTTTTCCTTTGTACACGACATAAGAGCCGTTAAAGCTGACAAAGGAATCGATGCCGAGCGGCTTCGCATAGTGCTGAAAATAATAAGGCGCCCGCCCGGTTGCAATAAATACATCGATGCCGCTCTCCTTCAGCTGTGCAATCGCCTCGATCGTATCCTGCGGAATTTCCTTCTCTTCATTAACAAGTGTTCCGTCAATGTCGAAAAAAACGGCTTTATACTTCATTGTATGGCCTCCTCCTGATGTCTCTATTTATTTACGCCCGTAGTCGGCTTTAATTTCTCCCCAGCTCTTGGTCTGCCACTTGAGCAGCTTGTTGGAATACGTATTGTTACGCAGCCAGCTTTCGGCGCGATCCACCAGATCCCAGATTTCCTTGGTGGAGGCGTCCCTCGGCAGCGTCGACACCACCTTCTTCTGCTTCACCCATTTGATCGCGTTCAGGGAATCGCTGTACACCGTCTTGCTGCTGCCGATCTTCTTCAGATAGGCCAGGGCGTGGACGATCGCCAGAAACTCGCCGAGATTATTGGTGCCCTTCGCAATCGGCCCGCAGGAGAAGAGGATGTCCCCCGTTCGGGTATCTACGCCTTTATATTCGACCGGTCCGGGATTACCCCGTGTTCCCACATCAACCGAGATGCTGTCATAGTCGATCTCGCCCGGATCCTCCGCCGCCATGGAGCGGCTGCGCTTATATCCCGCGCTTCCCTGTCCGGCCGAGGATTGTCCCCAGTAGTTTTTATATCCTGCGGCAAAGGCCTGCTCCGCTTCGCTTCTAGATTCGAACGCCTTGAACTTTGCGCCCGTATATTGACTCACCTGCTGCTGGCACTCGGCCCAGCTTGTATAAATGCCGGGAACTTTGCCGACCCAGACCACGTAATATTTTTGCTTTGCCATGCTAAACCTCCATCCTGCTTGCTAACCTCTCTAGCGTACTATACCACAACCCGTAACCCAATAAAAAAAAAGCGCCATCGTCTCCGATCCGCTTTTTATGCTTGATCTTATTCAGCTGCTCCTGCTTGCCCGGCTTCACTCTCACATGCTGGGACAGTGCGCCGAAATCCTCGTTTGTCTTTCTCATCATGACGGCACTCCATGTGCCTGCGCGTTCCGCCTTGCGGCGCGCCTTCTGCGTCTTGGTACGGGCCATGCGCGTTCACACTCCTTGGTCTTATCTGCTTGCACCTTTATTGTACGTGAAATCCGTGCGGAATGGAATCATCCAACATGTTTACAACCTTGCTATGATATAATACGGAATCATTGGAGAATGAATCCGCATTCTCTTGAAAGGATGGTCTCATGAAGCTGGAACGGCTCATATCGATGATCTACATGCTCCTTAATAACGAAATTTTATCGGCGTCCGCCCTGGCTGAAAAATATAACGTATCCCAGCGGACCATATACCGGGACATTGACGCCATCTGCGCGGCCGGCATTCCGGTCGTATCGTACCAAGGCGTGAATGGCGGCTACGGCATCATGGAGCAGTACAAGATGGATAAAAGCCTGCTCGGTTCCTATGACGTCAGCGCCCTGATCACCATCCTGCACAGCATGTCGACCGTGTTCGAGGATGAGCGTGCGCTGGATACGATCCAACGGCTGCAAACGATCGATCGTTCCGGAAACACAGGGCCCCAGGGGCTTTCGATGGACATCGGCAGCTGGCGCACCCATAACGAATCGCTGAGGCTCCTTCGCGGCGCCATCACCAACCGGCAGACCGTGGCCTTCCAGTACATCAGCGCCAAGAACGAGCGCATCCACCGCAAGGTGGAGCCCCTGCGCCTCATGTATAAATTCGGTGCCTGGTACCTGTATGGATACTGCCGGACGCGGCAGGACTATCGGGAGTTCCGCATTTCCAGAATGTCGGAGCTGACCTCCTCGGCGGAGCCGTTTCAGCGCAACCATGCGGAGGAACACACGCAGGGACCGGGTCGTCAGGCTTCGTCAAGGGACGAAGAACGCCGCGCCTGGGAATCATCGCCCGATGCCCGGGAGGTCGTGCTGCATGTATCGCCTAACGCCCTCGCCAGAGCCATGGATCAATTCTATGACGTGCACCGTGAATTTCTGGAGGACGGTACGCTCCGCCTGACGTTCAAAGTTGAACAGCCGGAATCCTGGTGGTTCTGGTCAACCCTAATGAGCTTCGGGGACGATATCGAGATTATCGAGCCTGCCGAGCTTAGAAGCATGATGAAATCCAAATTGCAAAAAATGCTGCAACGCTACTCGTAAAGTATGACAGTCCGCTGTCATACTTTTTTGTTTACACTGTATTCAAGAACGAAACCCAAGCGTTAAAGGAGAGATGATTGAAATGACATATCCCGTAAAAATGTATCAATACCATGCATGGGCGAACCAAGCGATTTTCAACCGGCTGTTGGAGCTGCCCGGCGAGCTGTACAACCAAAAGATCCACAGCGTCTTCCCGTCCGTAGCCGCCGCATTGATTCATATCTATACCGTCGACTTCAGCTGGCTGAAGGTTTTGACAGGCTCGGATATGAAGGATGCGTTGACGGAAGCCCATCAGATGGGCGGAGAGCTGGAAGACCTCGGCGCCGAGGAGCTGCAGCTGCGGTTCATCGAGCTGTCCGATGGTTATCTGTCTTTTTTCCGCGGCCATTCGGATCTGGAGCAGGTCATCACCTTGGATAATCCGTATGCAGGCATTCGGGACACCCGCCTGTCCGAAATCGTGCTGCATGTAGTGAATCACGGCACGTATCATCGCGGCAATATTGCGGCCATGCTGCGCCAGCTCGGGAGCTCCTCCACCATGACGGATTACGCGTTTTTCTGGTATCAGGATGAGGAAGCGGTTCCCCCGCCGTTTGCTAAACGCTGACTTAGTGGAAAGAGACGACTAGCCTATCCGCAAAAGCCAGATAAATACCTATAGATTCCGCAGGGACACCAAGGGCTCGTTACTCGATATTTGCCGCCCGGCTGCAGCATCCCCCAACCTATCGCCCTTCCCAAAAGAAAAGCCCGCTTTTTGGAATTTCGGATTCCAGAAAGCGAGCTTTTCGCTATGAAGCACGTACCCTCTTCGGACCTCATTAATTACTGTCTCCGTCCCTCGGTCAATCTCACCCAGAAGCCGCCCTTAAAGTTCTTCGGTTCATGGGAAATGATAAAGGCCTGCGGCGAAAGCTTGTTCAGCGTCTCCATCAAGCGCCGCTCATTCTTTCGCTTCACGAGTACCTGCAGCACCAGACGTTTGCCATCCTTGCCGTCCGCCTCCCAGGAGGTGACGCCGTAGCCCTTCTCTCTCAGCTTCATTGCCAAATCCGTCTCCAGGGAGTTGACGATGACTTGAACGACAAGGTAGCCAAGGGCTAAGTATTCCTCGATCCGGCTTCCGATATAAACGCCAAGGCCAAAGCCGAGACAGTACGCTGCCATGTTAAAGGGATTGTCTACATTTTGAAGGACCAGGTTCAGACCAAGCAGATAGACAAAAACCTCCAGCATGGCCAGAAGAGAGGCAATCCCTCTTCTGCCTTTGATCATCAGGATCAGCCGCAGCGAAAAGATCGAGACATACACTACGTTGATGCCGATGATCGAGCCTATGAGAGACAGGTTGATCATAAATGATCACGTGCGGCGATATACTCCGGTCCAGGCTCCGCATGCTGCCTCGAAGGGTAAAGATCCATTTCCTTATCCCGTAAGGTCAATTCTTGGTTGTAGCTCATCACTTATCATCTCCTTAGTCCGTTAGCCCGTAATCGAGGATAATAGTGTGGTACATGCCTTCTACGTCATGCACTTCGTAAGCGCCGCCTCCATGATGATGATTGCCGCCGGGAGCGGTAACCCGCTTCCGGGATCATCCGGCAGTTTCTCCATATATGCCATCGTGTCCAGGTCTTCATTAAAGTATCCGTCTTACGGCATATATCCCGAATGGCTCACACCGATAAAGCAAGCCTCAGAAAACCCTCCAACAACCACCCTGAAACAGATCAGCACTTATCATAAATTAACCAATATGGATGGTGCGCTACACTCTGAAATCAAGGACTCATCCAAGAAAAAAGCGAAATCCCCCCGCTTACCGTCATATGCATGCCGGAAACTTTGCATTCTCTGCATCATTCATACGGTTAACCTTCCGCTGAGAAAGGCGGCAAGAAAACTTCGTACCATCCCCGAAAATTTCTTGTCATGCGCCGGATCACATCCTAATGCTTGTCTTTATCCCCGTTCATTTCAGCCCGCGTCAGGCCTGTCTCAGACGGAATCGTTGGGCCCCCAACTATAGGGCAACCGTACATTCTAGCAAATAATAGGCGTCCATCTATCAGGAATACGCTATTAACCCATGCCCCCAAGGCAAAAGTTGCGTAGTATAGAACAAATCTAAAGGAGGTGCTTGAATTTGGATCGTTCTCTCAGAAAAAAGAAATTGTGCTCACCTAAAAAAATAGAGAAAAAAGTGCTTCACGCCAAAAAGAAATGCCACGATCATCATGGCAAAGGCAAACACGATCATGGTAAAAAGGATCTGGTGCTTGTGCGCCGCTGTCCAAGAGTTTCGCGCGGGCGGATTGGACCGGTTGGGCCTGTCGGACCGATTGGGCCGATCGGACCTGCGGGACCGCAAGGCATTCCAGGGCCTGCAGGACCACAGGGCATTCCGGGACCGGTAGGGCCTGCTGGACCTGTCGGACCTGCGGGACCTGTGGGACCTGTTGGACCTGCGGGACCTGCTGGACCTGCGGGTGTACCGGGCATACCTGGCGGAGGCGCCATCATTCCGTTTGCCTCCGGTATACCGCTTGCCTTGACAACGCTTGTCGGTGGGTTGGTTGGAACGGTCGGCCTGGTAGGCTTCGGCAATTCCGGACCAGCGGTCACCTTGGCTGGCGGAACCGTCGACCTTACCGGCGCTGGGGGAACCCTGCTTGACTTTGCATTCAACACGCCGAGAGCAGGCACCATTGATGCGATCTCCGCAACCTTCAGCACCACGGTAGCGCTCTCCTTAGTTGGAACAACCGTTACGATCACAGCTCAGCTGTACAGCGCCCCGGCAACAAGCAATATTTTCACACCAATTCCAGGCGCGGTTGTAACGCTGGCTCCTCCGCTTACCGGCGTTCTTGCCCTCGGAACAGTCAGCAACGGTTTTGTGGACGGTCTGGCCATTCCAGTAGCGGCCAATACCCGCTTGCTGATGGTATTCTCAGCTACGGCTTCAGGTATCACGATCGCTACCGCCGTAGCTGGCTACGGAAGCGCTGGTGTCAGCATAATATAATTCGCTCCCGATATAATAGAGCTTCCTTGGAATATGCAAAAAAGCCCCGAGTCCTCTCGGGGCTTTCTTGTGCAGGCATTTAAACCGCTGTATATCCTCCATCAACCAAGAGGGTCGTCCCTGTTATAAACGATGCATCATCACTGGCCAGAAACAAGACTGCCCTCGCTACCTCTTCCGGCTGTCCCAAGCGCCCCATCGGATGAAGGCTGACCAGATGCTGCGTAATGGCTTCCGTCCGTCCCTGGATCAGCGGGGTGTCGATATATCCAGGACATACGGCGTTAATCCGGATGCCTTTCGAGGCATAATCGGCCCCCATGGATTGCGTCAACAGCTTCACCCCGCCTTTGGCTGAAGCATAAGCGGTTACCCCGGATTTGCCGACATGGCTGTGGATCGAGCCGCAATTTACGATCGCGCCGCCGGTGCCTTGGGACAGCATTTGCTTGATCACGTACTTATCGCACAGAAAGACGCCCGTTAAATTTATATCGATCGTCCGCTGCCAATTGTCGAGCTCCAGCACATCGGCCGGTGCATCCTTCGCAATCCCCGCGTTGGCGAATAAAACATCAATGCGTCCATAATGGTTCACCGTCTGCTCAACCATGCGGATCACTTCCGATTCCTTGGTCACATCGGTCTTGACGAACAGCGCCTCATACCCGTCTTGTCTTAATTGATCCGAAAGGGTTTGTCCACGATCTGAAAAATCCGCAATAACCACCTTTGCCCCTTCTTCTGCGAACAGCCGGACCGTCGCTTCACCAATCCCGCTCGCGCCGCCGGTTACAATGACAACCTTCGACTGAAATCTCATGTTCGTCCCACTCCTTGGCTTGAAAATTTTCGACTCCAAACAGCATGACTATGTCACACATAATGGTATTAACCTAGCGTGAGCATAATCCCCCATATCTATTCTATTTTCATCCGAAAATGGGCCTCCCATGAACGGAAGGGACAACCTAATTATTTCCATTAGAATCTAAACATGGACAGACTGTATAATCATTCAGTACTACATCAACATGACATCATAAGGGGGGCACAATGTCTATTGAATACGTTCGATAAAGGTACACGGTTCATTCAGGTAACCGGTACGCTGGAGCGGGACCGCTTCACATTCCACACCTGCGAATGGAAGCTGCTCGTTGAAACCAGCCGGTATTATGAAATCAAGCCGGGCAGCGGATCTGTAAAGAGATTATATAAGGAAAAGCTGCATGTCATCCTGAATGACAGCAGCCATTACAAGCATGCAGCATTGTCCTGCTCCGCTTTTTGCATGAAAGAGCGGGAAGCCGAGATCCGGGTTCAAATATTGCACCATTTGAAGCAGCGAATACAGGAGCTTAAGCAGGATTTGCAGCATAACCTGGATGCGCTGGAATCAGCATCGGGCCAAATCACATAGACAAAAAAAAGCAAAGCCGCAGCCGTACGATGTCCATGACAGCGTAACCTCGCTGGGCTTTTTCCATTACCATCTGCGTCAAGAAGGAGTCGCCCCGATTCGAATATCAGCAGACTAAGCCTTCTCCCATTTTTCCTTAAAGAACAATTGGTACACTCTCTTTACGATAATCTTCACGATCATATAGATCGGAACGACAAGCAGGATCCCGATAATGCCGCCGAGGTCTTGTCCTACCAATATTAAAATGATGATCGTAACCGGATGAATATCCAGCTGCTTGCCGAAAATATACGGGCCGATCAAATTGTCCTGAATCTGCTGGGCGGCCAAAATGACCAGGAGCGACCATATCGCGGTTCCCGGGGACTGGATGAACCCGATAATGACGATCGGAATCGAGGATAGAATGGCCCCGATAAACGGAATAAAGTTGGCAATGACGGCAACCACCGTCAGCAGCAGCGCATACGGAAGCCCGATGATCAGAAAGCCGATGTACATCAGCACGCCAAGGGCCAGATTGACCAGCACCCGGCCGACAATAAACCCTTTCAGGGCGTTATTGATCTCATCCAGCACGGATGCCCCCTCGTCCTTGAAGCGGTTCGGAAGAAAGCCGACCAGCATTTTGCCGAATTTGCCCCCCTCCTTCAGCATGTAATACAGAAGAATCGGGAAGGTAAACAGCACGATCGCGAAATTCGACACAAAGGAGAACAGGTTCATGATGTAGTTGGTGAGGAATGAGAAGCCCCGGTTCAAGTAGTCGGTCAGCTGCGTCAACGGGGTAACGTCTCCGGGAAACAGATCCTGCAAAAAGCCGCTCTGCTCCAGCTCGTGCAGCTGATCGCCCAGTGCGGCGAACAGTGCCGGCGCATTCTGTACGAGCGCAACGACCTGATCCCTCAGAGAAGGCCACACCCACAGGATAAAGCCGGTCAGGATTCCCGCGAACACGACATACAGCAGCAGGATCGCCAGCGATCGGTTCAGCTTCCATCTTTCAAGCAAATCGACCAGCGGCCGCAGCAGGTAAAAGAAGAATCCCGCCAGCATCAACGGCACGAGCGTAATCGAGAAGAACGAGAGGACCGGCTTGAAAATAAAATCGACGAGCGATCCTAAATATATGATGGCCAGGATCAGAATGACGGCAAAGCACAGTTTGAAAAATTTGTTCATTCTTATCAAATAGGGTGCTCCTTATCTCCACAAAGTTTCATTCATCGTATCATGACAGAGTGCAGGGATTCAAATGGCGAGCGCGCTGTTTCGCCGCTCCCTTACCTTATGAAACAGGCACTTGACTAAAAATCTAGGGATTAATCCATACTGCGGTTATATACTTCTCCTAACAGCTCACGTATAATATGAAGGATTGCAAGGGCGAGGCTGAAGTTTAGGAGGATTTTTTGCAATGCATGTGACATCCATTATTTTGGGTCTGGTCATCGTTCTGAATATCTTGTTCGCCATCGTGGTCGTTTTCAAGGAGAGACGCGATGCCGCGTCCACGTGGGCGTGGCTGCTGGTGCTGTTCTTCATCCCGATTCTCGGGTTTGCGCTGTACCTTTTATTTGCCCAAAACTTAAAAAGCGTGAGACTGTTCCATTGGGACGATCTTCAGAAGACCGGAATCGAGAAGGTGCTGCTCTCCCAGATGGATTCCATGTATCGGGGAGACTTTTCGTTCGCGAATCGGGCCGCACAGGACAACCGGGATCTGATCCATATGCAGCTCAACGAGAATCAAGCCATTTTTACGGACGATAACAATGTCGAGATTTTTACGGACGGCCGCGACAAATTCCAGCGCCTGTTTCAGGATATCGAGGAAGCGAAGGAATACATACATATTCAGTACTACATTATCCGGCGGGATCAGCTTGGCAAACGCCTGATCGCCCTGCTGACGAAAAAGGCCCGGGAAGGCGTCAAGGTTCGCGTCCTCTATGATCAGCTGGGCTCGCGAAAATTGACGAAAGGGTTCTTTAAGGCTTTTCGGGAAGCGGGCGGAGAGGCCGAGGCCTTCTTCCCTTCCAAGCTCCGCTTCATCAACCTGCGGCTCAATTACCGCAATCACCGGAAGCTGGTCATCATTGACGGCGATATCGGGTATGTTGGCGGTTTTAATGTCGGGGACGAGTATCTGGGGTTGAACTCAAGGTTTGGTTATTGGCGGGATACGCATCTGCGCATACAAGGAGAAGCCGTCTATGCGATGCAGGTCCGCTTCATTCTGGACTGGAATCAGGCATCGCATCACCATGACATTGTCTACGAGCCGAATCTGTTCCCCAAGATCAATTCACCGGGTAACGTCGGTATTCAGATCGTAACCAGCGGTCCGGATTCCGAGTATGAGCACATCAAGAACGGGTATATCAAGATGATCACTTCGGCTAAAAGATCGATCTATATCCAGACCCCTTATTTTATTCCTGATGCAAGCCTGTTTGACGCGCTTCGGATCGCTTCGTTGTCCGGGGTCAAGGTGCATCTGATGATTCCGGACAAGCCGGACCATCCCTTCGTCTATTGGGCGACATGGTCTTATATTGGAGAGATGCTGCAAACCGGGGCGAATGTGTATTTGTACAATAACGGGTTCATTCATGCCAAGACCATCATTATCGATGAGACTATCTCCTCGGTCGGCACGGCCAACATCGATGTCCGAAGCTTCCGGCTGAATTTCGAGGTCAACGCCTTCCTTTATGATGAGCTGCTGTCCCGGCGTTTGACGGAGATTTTCCATCACGATCTGCGCGTATCCAGCCTGCTCACCTTGGAGGAATATGAGAAGCGGTCCAGATGGATCAAATTTAAGGAGTCGATCTCGCGCCTGCTGTCTCCGATTTTATAGACTGCCTAAGGGTTCATATCGGAGGAAGGTTAAGTTAGCAATCCATAAGAAATTCGGGAGTATGGATACCTATATACTTGAATCAAGGAAAGGCTCCAATCTTACTTTCGAAAGGATGTTGATTATGGCGAAGTTGACACCGTACATATTCTCCGAGGATGCTAAAGCGCAGGCTGAGTTTTACACGAGCGCACTGGGAGGCGAAATCCTGTCCGTGAAAACCTTCGGCGAGCTTCCCGGCTCCAACGAAGAAATGAAGGACAAGGTTTTGCATTTAAGCCTTGTTGCCGGAGGGGTTCCCATTTACATGTCCGATTCCATGTATCAATCGCTGGATCGAGGGAACGGAATGCATCTGACCCTGGCGTTTGACAGCGATGCCGAGGCGCATGAAGCATTTGACCGGCTGTCTGAGGGCGGGAAGGTTGTCGATCCGCTGAAGCCCCAATTCTGGGGAGCGCTGTTCGGCGTAATTGAAGATAAATTCGGCGTATTATGGCAAGTGACGACCGAGGCGTCGGCCTAAACGCCGGTCCATTCCATTGAATCGGTAATACCAAAGCGGCCGCCAGTACCTCAGAGAACTGGCGGCTGTTTCATTTTATCCATAGGGGATACCCGCTGATGCATATGTGCATGCACTCGTTCGTGTGTCCGTATACACATGTGCACTACTTGTTCGTACCCAGCTTATGCATACATACACCTACATTCGTTCGTGCCCAGCTTGGTACGTGCACCTGCATTCGTTCGTGCCCCACTTATGCATACGTGCATGCATCTATACGTAGTCCGTCATGCATACGTTCGTGTTCCGCTCGCGTATCATTCATCCCCCCATACATACTAAGGTTTCAGCACCATCAGCAAGATCAGGATGACAATCCCCCCTTGAACAATGAGGATATGGGGCAATGTCTGCGACCACAACCGCCGGTAGGTTCGCTCCAGATCCGCTTGTGATACGGTGGATGACTCTACCAGCGTATACAAGGACCGAATTCGCGGCCTGACCGCAAATTTCATGTAAAGGCCGATCACGGGCACCAGCACAAGAGCCGCAACGTACCACAGCATCTGAAATAGAACCGGCTCCATCCAGCCCATCAGCAGTCCCGTGACCAGCTGAAGGATCATACCCGTATCCGTCAAACGATCCAGCCTCCGGGCAGTCCCGTGCGCGTATCTCAGCGAACCGGCACCTCCTGCGGAAGCCTGCGGGAAAACAAGAAACCGCTGCAGATAAAATGCCGGGCCGATCATGGCGATGGCCGATATCACGTGAATGATCAAAATCATCGTATAAGCCATAATCACCCTCCCATCTCATTTTCAAAGATGATTTTATGACCTGAATGTTATCCCTGTCCGAAGGTCCTCCTCCCTAATCCAGTGCAAGACCGCCGACTCTGCAGCCTGGAAAGCTTCAGCCAAAATTTCACTCCGATCCAGGACCGCGTGCCCCTGCGCACGGATAATCCTGTAGTCCGTAATACCAAGAAACGCAAACATCGATTTCAAATATTGATGCGAATATTCAACCTCGCTGTACCAGTCGCCATTCGTATAGATACCGTCACTCCCCTGGATAACTACGACGCTCCGGCCATCGGTCAGGAGTCCTTCCGACCCGTTCTCCGTATAACGGAATGTTTCCTTCGGGATGATAATATTATCCATATAGTCCTTGAGCTTGGACGGAATATTGAAATTATGGAGCGGCATGGCAATCACATATTTGGACGCCCATTTGAACTGCCGCAGAATCTCGGACATCCGGAGCATCAAATTCTCCTCGACATCCGTTAGCCGCTCCCCGGTCTCAAGCTTAGCCCAACCGTTCAGCATATCGGCCGTAATGGCCGGCACCTCCTCACGATACAGATCAATCTTCTGCAACTCATGATCGGGGTTTAGCTCTCTGTACTTGCTTATAAAGCGGTTAAGAACCTGCAGGCTAAGGGAATGATCGCTCGTAACGAGGGGATGGGCATTGATAACTAATACTCTTTCCATAGGAATCACACTCCTGTCATCATATATCTTCATATCAATCGGCGGTTTGCGAAGCATCTCAATCGTGCTTGATTCACCTCCTGAAACCGGAACTGAAGAAGGAAAAGAGCGATATCTAGAGGAGATTAATCATTGGTGTTTTATGTTTGTTGTTTGTACATACAACTATAATCGATTTCCAGTTAAAAGTAAAGCCAGTAATCTGGCCACTTTAAAAGTTTTTTATAATGTATCTGAAAAACGAAAGCAGCAGGTACGCCCGATTATGTCTGGCGTCCCTGCCGCTTCCTATGCATGCTTTGCTGTCCCGTTAGAATACAGCAACCATCAAACCTTATGGAAGGTTATTATTGAACGTTGCTTGGATCCATGTACAATACTTCCCACAAATGACCGTCCGGATCCTGGAAGCTCCAGCTGTACATAAAGCCATGATCCACCGGATCATTGGAAGGCGACCCTCCTGCAGCCAGCGCATTGTTGACGATTTCATCAACCTGCTCCTTGCTCTCGGCCGACAACGCCAAGATTACCTCGGTCGTATTGGCCGCGTTGGACAGATCTTTTTTGGTAAAGGTTTTGAAATAGTCCTCCACCAGCAGCATCGCAAAGATGTTGTCGCCGATCATCAAACACGCAGCGTTCTTGTCCGTAAATTGCGGATTGAATTCAAATCCGATCTTCGTAAAGAAGTCCTTCGTTCTGTCCAAATCCTTGACCGGCAAGTTAACAAAGATATTATCACATTTCAACGCCATAACAGATCACCTCATCCATTTGATAGGTCTATCTTAACATGGGATCCTTAGCAGGATTTCTCTTTAATTGCTATGTTCGAACTTGGCCTGTCGCCTCCATGGTTCATAGCGATGTTTATAAATAAGGGGGCCTCTCGAACCATTCGCTCTGTCTCGAGAAGCACCCTTAATCCTTATGGGTGAGTCATCTAGTTCAGTAATCCAAGTGTGCGAAGCGTCCTCATTACGGTAACCACCGTCTGTGCCTTGGTCACATTGGATTTCGGATCAAATTTTGTTGTGGATACGCCATGCATGATCTTGTGTTTGACGACCATTGCAACGGCCGACTTCGCATAGGAAGAAACTGCGGAACGATCCTTAAAGCCATCGAGCACGGAGGCACCTGCATCCTTGGTCATGCCGGCATAAGCCAGCACGTTGTCTAGGATAATGGCAAGCTCCTCTCGGGATATCGGACTGCTCGGATCAAAGGTCCCCCCTGTTCTGCCCTTCACCAGTCCCGCTGCCTTAGCCGCAGCAATTTCTCCGGCATAGGCGGATTTTGGATCTACATCTGCAAAATTCGTATAGCTTTCATCCGGCAGAAGACCGAGCGCGCGAACGATGATCGCCACAATTTCAGCCCGGGTGATGGATTTATTGGCACCGAAGTTACCGCTATTATCCCCGGATATGACCCATTTCGCGGCGGCTTGTGCTGCATCCTCCGCTGCCCAGGCCGGGATCGCATCCTTGAACTTCATATCCTGCTGTGCCAGCACGTAGATGCCATTGCCGGTTTTCTTAATTTCCACGGTCACGGTACCGTCAGCGTTCACCTTAAACAGCGTCGGCACCGAACGCAGCTCGTTCAGCCCCGGAATATAAACGACGCCGGTTGCTCGCTTCGTGTTAATCGCTTTGGCATCTACCGTGATAAATTCACTTACGTATAATTTTCCGTAGTGCTTAAGTTCCGTAGCTGTTTGGTCGGCATGAAGCTGCTCCAGCTTGAACAGAAGCGGTGTACTTAGCACCTCTTTCCCTTTCAGAAGCGCTTCGGCTCCCTTGAGGTCTGCCTCGGAAGGGGCTGTAACCGATACCTTCACCGGGCCGGCAACCGTAATAAGCGCAGCCGGAATCCTGTACTCGGTTCCATTAACAAGGATCGACAGGCTGGCGTTTGGTCCTTTTTTCGCAACGGCTGCAATGACCTCTTGCGGTATTTCTGCCTCTGCTTGCTTTGCCTTGTCGCCGGCATCAATTCGGAAATTGACTGAATCCGAAGCGTTAATGGCCTGAACAGCCGCAGCTACCTGAATTGTAATGACGGCTTTATCTCCCGAAAGAACTACCTGCGCGTCCAACTGATCCTTCTCCTTAGGCGGCTGAGGTACAGGAGATGGAGCTGAGCTTGATCCGCCTGATCCGCCGGAGCTGTCCGATCCGCCCGAGCTGCTGCCGGACGTTGTGATACTGAGCTGCTTTGATGCGCTCGAGACACGATGAATCTCATCGCCTGTGCGGTCTACGGCCAGCACATGAATCTTGTAATTGTTCAGCGGCTGAAGACCCTGAATCGTGTAAGCGCCTTTGCCCTCAGTCAACCCGGAAAGCGCGTGGTTCACATACACCTCATAGGTGGAAGCTCCTTCAACCGGATCCCATTCAAGCTGAACGGATTTGGATGTAACGCCAGACACCTTCAGATTGCTAGGTGCTCCGAGTGCAGCATCATTCGACTTGCCGTTAATCGGCAGGTCTTTAACAAGCTGATTCGTCAGCGTATAGTTCCGGTCCCCGCTAATATCCCAGCTCATGACCCCGGCGATATCAAGCGTTTTGACGAGGGATGCGGTGTACATCATTGTAGTTTTGTCATTGTACGTGATAAATACGTTGTTCTGATCATTATAGAGATAAGGCACTTTCGCATACTCGTTCCAGTATCGCTTGTAACCGTTCTTGCCGATATAATCGTTCTCAAGATGGCTGAAGTCGAACAGGGCACTCTCCCATGTTCCGACGCTTGAGCCCCCCTTGCAAGCCTGGTACTGCCCATTCGGTCCGCATCCGTCCCAGCCCTTGCCATAGTAAGGAACGCCTGCAATCAATTTATGCGGAGGCACGCCGCCGTTCAAATGCCCCATCAGCCCGCCGAGCACATGATTTCTTGCCGCCGACCGGGTTGGCAGGGCCTTATCATAGAAGAGCGGTGCATTATGGTGTCCTAATGTATCGGTCTTTCCGCTATAGTCGTATGTCATGATATTAATAAAATCGAGATACTGCACGGAATTCTCAAAATCGGCGTTCACCGTGAAATTGTCGCCTTGCCCCGACGCGATCGTCAGCAGATAGTACTTTCCGTCTTCACTGCCTGCTGCATCCAACGCCTCACGGACTGCTTTCATGAGCAGCGTGAAGTTTTCCTTATCCTCAGGTCCCCGGGAATTGGTCTCCAAACCGCCTTCCACCGGATATTCCCAGTCGACGTCCAGGCCGTCAATGCCGTATTCCCGCAGGAAATGGACCGCCGAGTTCGCGAATGCCCTGCGCGTCTCCTCCGTCCGTGCGATGTTCGAGAAATTGCCGGACCACGTCCAGCCTCCGACCGACACCAACAGCTTCAAATGCGGATTCGCTGCTTTAATCGATTCAAATGCCTTGAAGTTCTGAAAATCAAAGGTCGGATCTCCGATGATGATTTCTCCGTCATACACGTACCGGTTCTGGGCGGGAATGTTAGGATCTTCGCAGGCTCGCGCCCCGCTTCCGAACTTCTTCCAGCAGATGTCGGCAAAAGCATAGTTGATGTACGTCAGCTTGGACACGTCCAAATCGTCAGGCTGCAGGTTGCGGGCATTGGAATCGGTACTCGCGGACCACGACGTGTAATACGTAATATTGTTATAATTGCTGCCAGGAACGACAGTCACCGCATCGCTCTCAGGAGAGGTCCACAGGCTATTTGCTCCCGTCACCTTGAAGGAATAGGTCTTTCCTTCTTCGAGCCCAGCAACCGTATACCGGTTCTGCTCGCTGGTGCCGATCTTTACGCCATCCTGGTAAATATGATAGGTTGTGGCGCCAGGAACCGGAGCCCAGCCTAGCGATACCGTCGACCGCGTCGCCGTTACAACTTGCAGCCCCTCAGGCTGAGCCAGCTCGCCCCATGTGATCGTAACCGTATTGCTGTTCGCGGACGTCTCGAGCGCGCCGTTCACCGTTCGCTGCGCCCCAACCATAAATTTATATGTCTGCCCTGCTTCAAGAGGGGAGTAGGTCGATGAGGTTGCGGTGTTCTCCCAGGTTCCACCTGCCCATGCCCCATTGACGTAAATGTCATAGGCGGCGGCACCCGGACTGGAGCCCCAGTCCAGCGTCACGGAATCCTCTGTTACGTCCGTAATTTTAAGACCGCTTGGCGGCGTTAACGGAGCTTCTTTATACTCGGTGACATCCTTCGTTGTCGTGAACTCCAGCACATTGCTCTTATGCTCCTGTTTCGTATCTTCATTCCATGTAATATAGATGCGGTAGGTGGTTTCCGGGGATAAGCCTGTCACGGCCCGGGTCCAATAGTTCCCCCAAGTCAGCCATTTGCCTGTATCGGCATCCCACACCTGAATATTGTTATCGTCCTCTTTAGGTCTGAAATCCCACTCAAAAATCGCCATATTATGGGAGACGCTGACCAATCTTAGATTTTGCGGGGCTTTCGGATCCTGGTTAGCTGCTATATCGTTCATGGAGGTCGGACTCTTGCCGTACGTGGAATTTGTTACCGTGATGGGCTCCGCTGACAAATCCGCAGCAGGAACCGTTGCCGGAGGGGGAAGATCGCCCTCTGCAGCATATACTGACACAGCAGGGGCAAGCGGAGTAAGAACTAGGAGCAGGACAAGCACCCCAGTGAGCCATTTCGAAAACCTTTTGATCATGAATGGCATGACCGTTTCACCTCAATTTCTCAAATTTCGATTTGCATACAGCATTTTTCATAAATGTCTGTTCTGTCCGTGATGTCATCGCATAACCGGCTTGCAGACGTCACAGCCCAAGCCGTTAATCATACATGAAACGTCTCTGCTAGGCGTTCATCTTGATGACTGGTCCGACTTCGCAAGGTGATCGAAATCCCATGATGATTGAAAGCGGTTACCGTATTTTTCATCTCAAAAATATGTACGGCAGACTCATCTCCCTTCTCCATGTCCAAACCTTCAATTTGGCCCCGAGCCCTGCTACAGCCTCCTTCCCCTGCTTTCAGCGGTTACATTTTTAATTTTAAATCTATTTGTATCATGGAACCTTACCTAGCAATTGAGAAGGGATACATTTTCATAGAACAGGGATAAAATCTTGTAATTTTATATTCTGTTAATAAATTGAAATCTCAGGAGCATCCAGCCTCAAGGAAGCAATTCTCATACTCAAACGCTTCGTGTACAAACCGTTCTATTTTCGGTGTTATGTCTTGGTAACAGAAAAAAAAAGCTGTCCCAAGCAGACACGCTACTAATGGAACAGCTCCCTTCACCTATATAGACGATTCCTCTACTTCAGCGGGCTAAGATGCTCATGCTTCAGCTTCCAAACTCCTTCCCCGTTCCGCACGAAAACATTGGTCGCTCTTCCCTTGCCGGTAGTAAACTTGCCTTGAGCATATCCCTCGTAGCGGTAGGTATAGATGCAGACCGCCGTCCCGGAATTCTCGGCAATCCACTTCACGTCGTCAGCGTAATAAACCTCGTCCCGAATGACGTCCCAGGCATGTTCGAAGTAAGCACGGATCTCGTCCTGCGTAACGCAGCTCCGGTCCGAGAACCAGTAAACTGCATTCTCATCCAGCAGTTTAACCACTTGATCGAAATCATGGGTGTTCGTTGCCGATATGTATGCTTCCAGCGCTTGTTGGTACCCCATAAGTGTCTCCCCCTATTCCCGTCTCTTTGCCAATCCCATGTCCATGATAGCTTGCTTTCGCCTTCGGCTCAATCCGTATCAAGAGAAAGAAGGCCATCCTGATCGTCATGAGATTTGTTCACATCTTGCCGTCCCCCCATGCTCCGGCATAGACATGAAAGGGCCGAAGCGAATCCATCCCAATTCAGGTGATAGCGGGTGATAAGTATTGCCGAATTTGCGAAGCGCACGAAAGAAAACTCTTATTTAGAAGTTGAATTTTAAAGCTCTTTACTATAAAATCTAATTAACATTAGTTAGATTTTATAAACCTATAAAGCTAATTACCATGAATTATAAGTTTTTTTTGCGACAAAAATCTAATGAACATTAGTTAGTTTTTTTTGCTTGAACTATATAAAATAGGACGAAGGAGAGATTCTAATGGCATGGTTTTTTCTTATTCTCGGAGGAATATTTGAAGTGGGTTGGGCACTTGGTTTGAAGTATTCCGAAGGCTTCACTAACATTCCTGTTTTAATTCCTACACTAGCGTTACTGATATTAAGTTTTTGGTGTTTCGCTAAAACATTAGTGATTCTTCCTGTATCGACTGCTTACGCTGTGTTTACGGGACTGGGGGCGTTTGGGACAGCTATCGTAGGAATGACCTTGTTAGGTGATCCCGTGAGCGTTACAAAAGTTATTTTAGTATTAGTATTAATAGGCTGTATTATCGGTTTAAAACTACTATCAAATGAAACCGAAACAGAAAGTGGTGAATAATATGGGTTGGTTATTTATAATAATTGCAGGATTGTTTGAAGTTGGAGGCATTATTAGCCTTAAATTGACTGAAGGGTTTACAAAACTTAAACCTACCATATTTTTGATCATCTGTATGGGCTTGAGCTTTTTCTTTCTTTCAATATCATTAAAAGAAATTCCTATTAGTATTGGCTATGGCTTGTGGACAGGTATTGGGGCATCAGGAAGTGTGTTGCTTGGTATGTTCATCTTTAACGAGCCGAAAAGTATAAAAAAATTAGCATTAGTTGGCGGTATTGTAGTTTGTATCGTAGGGCTTAAGCTTGTGTCCTGATCATTCGTAAATTGAGGTGAGAAATTGAAAAAGGGAGAAGAAACTAAACAAAGCATTCTAGAACACGGATTAAGGTTGTTTTCCTCGAAAGGGTATGAGGAAACTTCTCTTAAGGATATAGCTTCTTGTGTAAACATTAAGACCCCTTCCATTTATGCTTATTTTTCAAGTAAAGATGAGCTCTTTGAAAAAATAGTGGATTTCGTTATAGATGACTATGTAAAATTCATTGAACATCAAGCATCTACTATGGAGTCACTTTCCATTAAGGATCAGTTATATAATTTGCTAGAAAAGTTAAATAAGTACTATTATATGAATGACAGAGGGATTTTTCTTAAAAGGTACGGTGTTTTCCCGCCTGAAAAATTCAAAGAGCACATCTTTCAAAATAATAGTATGGTTGAAAGTGAAATCAGAAAATTAATTTACACTATTCTAGATGCTAAATCAGAAGATCATAAATTCATTGATAGAGAGACCATTGCAACATCATTCATTTGCCTCTTAGATGGAATGTTGTTCTATTTGATGAATTGTTCTTATGAAGAATATGAGAGAAGATTAGAATCAACATGGAAAGTATTCTGGAAAGGAATATTGGAATAATTGTGCTCTTCCTCTCTATTTATTATGGGTTTTTACAAAATGAATCAGTAGAGCCGCATTAGGCTTAAGCTTAAGCCATTCTTGCGGCCCTCCTGCTTCTTCTCCTCTTGGCAAACGAAAGCGGTCAAACGAGCTTTAACCCCAATATTCCTCAAGCTGATTTCTTGAATAATGGCATATTTCTCTGAAGCACTTTGTTCTATTCTGGACAAAATGCTCCCCTCTCGAAAACAGGCTATTATTTACCTGTCTACCGTAAGGGGAGCATATCAAGTAGGGAATGACTTTTATTGAAGCCGCTTTTTATTTACGTGCTCGTCTCCTATCTTGATTTCACTAAACAAATTAACCTCCGGATCAGAGGGCTTCGGCTCAACAGCCGGATGTCCTGTACCTGCTCCGGTAAAGTATTGGGAGAGCAAATCCTCCAACTGTGACAAGGTTACCGGCTTTGCGGAATCCTGCAGTTCATAACCAAGCAGTCCGTTGGGCTCGATCGTTGCGGTCTTCACATCACTTCGTTTGGATATCCCTTGCTGCCGCAATTTCATCTCAAGCGCATCCACGGTTAACCTCAGCTTCTTCATATTCTGCAATTCAAGCTGACCATCCTGTATCACGATAATGGCGGGTCCCTTTATCCACCTCTCAAAACGGCTCCAACGCACTTGCATAAATTCGACCAGGATGAGAACCAGAATAAAGACCAGGGCCGCTGCAAAGGTCAGAACTAAATTTTCTTCGGCGATCGGTTGTACGATGATCGTTCCGATCGAAATCATCGTAATGGTTGTGGGTACGGTCATTTGGGAGATCGATTTTCGGCCGGATATTCGGAGCACCAGCATCCCAAAAATAATTAAAACAAGGGATTTCCATATCTCATTCCATAGCTCATTCATACGCTTGTCTCCTCAATCGTTCAATGGTTCCCTTATGTTTTGGACAACGAGTAACCATCTTATGCATGCCTTCCCTCCAAATCCTATATACCGCTCTCCAAAAGGCATCTCCCTTAAAAGAAAAATTCGCAAGAAACCTTTCGTTGCCCATCCGCGTAGAATACCTAAGTATAGATTAAGCTGCATCGTTTCAATAATCTCATATGACACTTCGAGGACTCTCAGACCCGAATCCGACAGCTAACCTCGTCAGCGTCTCAAGAGATAACGCCCGTGCAACTTTGACTTGTTTATTCGGAACACAGTCCAAAGCCTGGAAGCAGATTGTCTCTGCTACCGGGCTTTTTTCCTTGGGTTCAGAAGACTCAAGCCGCTTGATCAGAAAGGAGCAGATGCATTCATGATACATCATGAAAAAATTATGGTGTGTGTTTACTACGGGCCGAACGGCGAACGGCTGATTCGGAGAGGAGGCGAGCTCGCCAGACTACTGCAATGTCCCCTCTATGTGATGAGCGTCATTCCCTCGGCTGTGGATGAACTCGATCTGGAGCAAGAAAAGTTTATGGCCCTTTGGCAAACCATCTGTGATGAATATGGAGCTTCGTTCATCACCAAGCCTAATGATAATCGTCATAAAGCTTCGGACATCATCGCCGAGACCGCCAAGCATTATCAGATAACGCAGCTGATCATCGGACAATCCGGCCAAACACGGTGGCAGGAAATCACACAAGGTTCATTCGTCAATGAGCTGCTCAATCGAATCGGCGAGACGGATCTGCACATCGTGGCTGTGCAGCGAATGGATCAACACATCGTGGAGACTCACGAGCGTGGAATTCCGGTTGCGGTTGTCAGCAAAGATGGACTATATTTGATCCGTAAAGGTGAAGACGAAGGCGACGTTGTCGCGGAGGGGCTGTTCTTCAAGGAACTGAATACGGATTTCGAAACCGGTTTGTTGCGTATACAAACCGATCGGGAATTCAAGTATTTAAAGGTAAGTCAAGGGAAAGTCGTAGACACCTCGTTTTTCCTAAGTCAAGCATCACCCCCCCTTGGCCATGAGAAGGATTACGGATAGTAAAGCAACAACCCAACGATCCGCTCCCAGCAAAATCGAAATGTTCATCAAACGACACACTCTACATCGTCACAGGGACTGGTCAAACTATCCCTGTATAAGGTGCTGATCTCATTTGCCTTTGAAACGCTCGGAACGATTCTCCTCGCCATTCGATGGCATGAGATCGGCTGGGTACAAGCACTCTATTATGGACTTTTCCATTCCGTCTCTGCCTTCAACAACGCCGGTTCCTTTTGGTCGGACAGTCTCTCTTCCTTTGTCGGCGATCCTGTCGTCAACATAACGATTGTCTTGCTTTTTGTTATTGCGGACTCGGATATATCGTCATTGTAAGTGTCACGATGTCTGCGGGGCGACTGGGTCCATTAACGCTCGCTTATGCGCTGGCTCAAGATAAGGCTGTTTGTCGCTTGGCTTATAAATAATCCGCGAAAAGGGAAATGGTTCCAAGGACCTAGCGATTTTTTTACTATTCTGTTACTTGTTCCTTTTGTGTAGACGGATGACCTTTACTACAATAATTACATTAATCTGTACATTGTTGAGGTGAGTGCCGTGAGCAAAATATTAGTTCCTCCGGAAAGACTTATGGAGATATCCCGACAATTTGCACAGGCTCGAGAAGTCGGGGTGCAAATTTGCAGCCACCTTACCCAGCAGATCCAAATCCTTGAAAGCGGTTGGGAAGGTACGACAAGGCAGCAATTCTATCAAAACTTCCAGCTGGCCCGTCAGCAGATGGATCGTTTCACGGCAGCGGTGGGCTCGGTCAGCACGGAATTACATACGATTGTCAACCGCTTTACAGAGGCCGATTCCACTCAAGCTTCGTTACAGGCAAGGACGGCCGCCGATCCGATTGATCAAACGCAGGACGTATTAAACAACACGCTGCAAGTGAGAGATAATTTGGAGAAGTGGGGAACTCTCCTTTACAGCTCTGTCGGCGCTTCCTTAGTCTTAACTAATACGGTACGGTTCAGGGTAGATCCCCGAAATCCGTCCCGCGCAAAAATTCATAATGCGCCATGGGTTAAAGGCAAAGGCAACAATACATTCTTGAAGAACCTGGCAAGAGGCATCAATCGCCAGATTGTGAACCCGGGCTTCATTATGAAGGGCATCAAAGGCTTTGATAGAGTCGCTAGCAAATTCGGTCTCAATTTTGGGCTAGGCTTCAGTCAAGCCAAGAACTTTCCTCAATGGACCAGACAGGTTATAGCCGGTGTCGAAAAAGGCAGGTATGGGATCGCTACCAAGAAAATCCCTGGGATGATCGCCAAAAAGATATTCCCGATTAACGCAACCTTTAATGTGATCGGCGAGGCTTCCGGCCTTGTCAGCAAGTATCGTGAAGGCAAGCTTAACGGGGAAGAAGTAGCTGTAGCCGCATCCAACGTTGTTGTAAAAACAGCCGCGACCTATGGCGGCGCTGTAGCAGGCGGAGCCGTCGGTGCAATGATTGGCGGTCCGGTCGGTGCGGCGATCGGTTCCTATGTAGGCGGTACGGTCGGAGCCTTTGTCGGTGATGGCGCGGCTAAAGTGGTCGAAAAGGGAGTTCGCTGGATTAGCGGACTGTTCAAATAATTTCAGGAAGGCGCTAAATCATGAA
The DNA here is from genome assembly GCF_038002285.1 of Paenibacillus sp. FSL R5-0810. Taxonomy (NCBI): domain Bacteria; kingdom Bacillati; phylum Bacillota; class Bacilli; order Caryophanales; family Paenibacillaceae; genus Paenibacillus; species Paenibacillus sp. FSL R5-0810. The sequence goes on along the minus strand of NZ_JBBOCF010000001.1, from coordinate 6,006,447 downwards.
CGCAATATCTTATCGGAAATCCGTAGCATGGGGGAAATCCCTTGGCAGTTTACTGTTTGTGCTGGCCTGCCTGTTTCTGCTGTACGCGGCTTTTTTTATGGATACTTCCTTTATTCGCAAGTTTTTTTGTATCACATCAGCCATAATCGGGATTCCGTTCTTTGGAGGATATTTGGTTGTCAGCTTACCCAAGGCGTTGAAAACAGACACGAAGCTGCTCACTTACGATCAACATTCCATTTCGGACGGTACGCGGACCGTAGCCTGGGCGGAGATTACAAGCATCAGCTACAGCGGCCCTTCCATTCGAAAGTGGCTGCTTCCGAAATTGCCTGTGCTGATTTTTCATTTGAAGAACAGGGAGACCTGGACTGTGAATACGTATTATTTGTTGACCGATTCCGAAATTCAGTCTGTCATGAAGCGCCTTCGGGGGCTGATCAGCCGTAACGGAAAGGAAACGAAATAGATCTGTACTGGAGGATTTGCTTACATGAGCGAGCATACCTTTGTATTTTCATTAGAAGAGCTGGGATACGCCTTGGCCGTTCATCAAGGGGAGGAAATGGCTGCAGGACTTATGAAGGCATACTATGGAGATCTGTCTGAAGACAAATGGGAGCTTCTATTTCAGGCAGCTACACATAGCTTGATGTCCAAAGGTTTTATAGAATCGATGGATGAGGAGAATGGAGAGGTTCGTTTCACATCCGAAATTACGCAAATGATTCAGCATTTGCTGCACAGCAATTATATGCTAAGAGGGATTACCGATCGGAATTCCAGCAAAGTACTCACGATCCATGAGCTGCAGCAGCGGTATTTGTACCACTTGTCTGACAATCATACACTTCATTTTCTTACCTGGACAGAGCCGGCGGATTGGGAAGAAGAGCTAGCACATTTCTATGGAGTGAAGCCTTCGAAAGCCGAAGGGCTGACTTTATCCGAATCCAAGGCTGTGGTCACGGAAGAATTGTGGAATCGGCTGACATCAGGTGAATCCCCTGCCTCCCCTCTCAATGACGAGCTTTCATCCGGTCAGCAGCAGCTGATTGCAAAATGGCAGCAGGATTTTCAAACGAATGCCCGTACCATGGACAATCTAAGCACGATAAGAATTGGCAGCGGAAATCAGACGGCAATCGAGGATATTTTGTTTATACTTCCTTCTAATGAAGGTGTCTGGATTATACGTAACCAGGAAGCGGACAGAAATGCGGAGCCACGGATTTGCATTGAGCTGCAATCCTTCTCGGCATGCAAAAAGACGCTCGGCACTTTTGCTGGTGCTTTGGCTTAGTCAAGCGGTAGATCTAGTACCGCTCATCTAAACGGTCTTCTATGCGGGAGCATCTTAAACCTGACCAAGTCTTAAATCTCCGTTGTCCCAAAATAAAAGGATGCAGCGTTTCCCTAGTAAGCGCTGCATCCTTTTTCATTGATTAGCGATATCGGTCATTTTTTCTTAATCAATGAAGGCTATTATAGCCCCCCTCCTTCCAGCCTTTTATTAATATCTTCATCCGAATCTACGAAACCATTTTCCGTTAATTCAACGAAAACTGTACGATCATATTTATAACTTTCTAAAGAAGAAGGATCTATATTTGCTACTTTCTCTAAAAATTCATTCACCTTTAAATACTCATCATCATTAAATATCCAATACGTTGCGGAAATCGAAGGGCCGTTAAACTGATCATAGGATTGCTGAACAATCGTTTTTAATTTCTCTGCTGTAATACTTTCATCATGATTCATGACAATTTCAACATGGATATACTCTGCTTTCGATTTTTCAAGATAGTCTTCAATCGTCATATCTTTCGTTACTTCAATAGGTTGTTTCGGATGGATATTGACCCACGAAGATGCATCTAGCCCTTGATTTTCAATCGCCTTATTAAAAACGGAGGCAAATTTATGCATTAACCGCATCTCCGGATAATTTTCAACGATGTTTTCCGAGGTATCCATTACGGCAGTAAACATGATGTCTGAATCTATTGCTTTAACATATGTAGTTACTGTATTATTGCTTTTCGTCCCCCATCGTTCCCCTATGTATTTTACTTCAAAGGATTCATTGTATTTTTCGGATAACCTTTCCTCGATGATTTTGGCAGTTTTTTCATTTAACTCGCTGCATCCTAATAAGCTTAATATGGATATTCCCATTACGACCATGCATACTTTTCTTAATAATTTACTCATATCCCCTTGCCTTCTTTCATAAAAATATGAACTCATAATCTATTATAACAACGGAATGATTTTCGATTGATCATCAAAATGCCCCGCCTCTTTATTTATTTACTTTCTTCACCCAAAATCTAACAGAAATAATTTGACAAAAAACTTTAAGTGTCGTCTAATGTGATATATAACAGGATTGCTCATGATCTAAGTATATTTTACTGCATTTTCATGGAGCGAAGGGGGATGGGGATTGCTTTGACGAAAGTATCCTTGATCTCGGAGTCTAAAAAGAGATGTGAGAAGCTAGGTATTGATCCACGGGGGGTTCCCTCTTTTTCGACCTTTTTATCAGAAGGCGATTTGAATCTAAAACGGGCCGAATACGAAGAAATATTGTCGGTAATCAATTTTTTTGTACATAAGATGTTGGAGCTCATGAAAGGGATTCCACTGCTGATCCTGATTTCCGATGAGAATGGCTGTATTCTGGAAATGGCCGGGGATGAAGCGATCAAGAGCGTGGTTCAGCAATCGGGCATACAGATTGGCCTCGTGTTCAACGAGCAAGAAGCGGGAACTAACAGCATTAATTTGGTTTTGGATCATCGTCAGCCCATTCAGCTTGTCGGGGACGAGCATTATTATGAGTTTTTGTGGTCCTCCGCGTGTTATTCCGTCCCCTTCCAATATACAGATATCTCCAATCTGCTTGGAACCATTACAATCATGACGACGATCGATCAGCACAACCCATTTTTGCTGGCGATGCTGAGTACGGTCGTAGATTCAATCGAAAGAGAGCTCCTGCTGAAAAAGCAAAATCGACGATTGCACATATTGAATCAGGTGGTTATCGAAACAACCAGAAACGGCATCATTATTACGGATCGGGATGGGAACATAACCGAGTTTAACAAGTTTGCTGAAATTTTAACGGGTGCCAAAAAACAGGATGTCCTTCATAAACCTATTCCGGATGCCAAAACAAATGAGTTCATTCAAGAGGTCCTTCAATCGGGAAAAGAATACGAAAATATGGAATTCATACTGCACCCTCGGACGGGGCAAAACGAGCTGGTCTGCCTGTTCGACGCCTTCCCTATTCGTGATGAGAATATGCAGGTCATGGGCGCATTTGCACAGTTTCGGGATATCACGGAGCGTTATCATACGCAAAAGCAAATTAATTATTTAGCCTACCACGACGATTTAACCGGTTTGCCGAATCGAAGATTCTTCACCAGGCATATTGATGAGCTCCTGAAGCATGGGGTGAAAGAAAACAGTATCTTTGCCGTCATGTTTCTTGATCTGGACAGCTTCAAGAAGATTAATGACACGCTGGGCCATAACAACGGAGACGTGCTGTTAAAGCTGGTTGCCGAGCGTCTGAAAACTTGCTGTCATGCTCCGAATCAACTGGTTTCCAGAATGGGCGGGGATGAATTCACGATCCTCCTGCAAGAGATTACGGATCATACGGAAGCCATTCATGTTGCCGAAGAGATTATAAAAGCATTTGAGAAACCATTTGCGGTAGACGGCTATGAATTCTATATAACGGCCAGTATCGGTGTTGTCTTCTATCCTCAAGACGGCACGAATGTCGAGGTGCTCATGAAGAATGCCGACATTGCTCTTTACCGGATGAAAGACGACGGGAAGAACAATTATAACATTTTCAAACCTGTGCCAAACAGCAGCGGTATTGAAAGACTTACCTTGGAGCATTCAATCCGTAAAGCGTTAGACCTAGATGAATTCGTGGTATATTACCAGCCCCAAATCGATATTCTGACTGGGAACATCATCGGTACCGAGGCGCTCGTTCGTTGGAATCATCCGACTCTCGGCTTGGTCCCTCCAACTAAGTTCATCCCGATCGCCGAGGAAACAGGACTCATTGTCCCCCTTGGGGAATGGGTGCTCAAAACCGCGTGCCTTCAGAATCAAATATGGAAGGATAAGGGGTTCCCTCCTATGAGCGTATCGGTCAATCTCTCTTCTCGCCAATTCTCAAGATATAATTTGGTAGACACCATCAAAGAGATTTTACTCGAAACCCACATCGATCCCCAATACCTGGAGCTCGAGATTACCGAGTCGATGACGATGAATGTCGATGTTGCGATCGAGGTACTCGGGAAACTGAAGGAACTAGGCATACAAATTTGCATCGACGACTTTGGGACGGGTTATAGCAATCTTTACTACTTAAAATTGTTTTCGATTGACCGGCTGAAGATTGATCAATCCTTTGTCAGGAATATTATGACGGATTCGAATGACGCGGACATTGTGGCTACGATCATAGCGATGGCTCATAAGCTTGGCATCGATGTTATCGCAGAAGGCGTAGAAACCAAGGATCAGTTGGATTTCCTGCGTAGTCAAAGCTGCCATGAAGTGCAAGGGTTTTATTATTACCCACCTTTACCCGCAGAACAAATCGAGCGGTTGTTGAACAAAACGGCGACAATAAAAACCAATTTGCAGGGGTGATAGGATGAAAAAGAGAGTGTATACCCTATTAGTCGAGCATTTTAAAAATTGGGGGATTTCTCACGTATTCGGAATTCCCGGAAAGTCCATTTCTCCGCTGATGCTGGAGCTTGAAAGCCATGGTATTCAATATGTGCTGGGTCGTCACGAAGCTGGCTCTGGGTTTGAGGCGTCAGGCTATGCACTGGCGAAAAAAACAATGGGGATCGCGATTGGTACTTCCGGCCCGGGAGGAACGAATCTGATCACAGCCGCCGGGCAGGCCAAAGAGTTCCAGTTACCGGTATTGTTCATCACCGGACAGCCATCGATGCAGGAGACTGGGCGCGCTTTAAGTCAGGATTCAAGCCAGTTTGGGGCCGATTTGGTTAAGATGTTCGAGCCCGTTACCTTGTTCAGTGCCCGCATCGAACGTGGGGACCTTCTTTACTTGTACCTTAAACATGCCCTGGAAAAAGCCTACACGGGTGAAAAAGGCCCTGTTCATCTTTGTATCCCATTTGATGTGCTGATGGAGGAAGTCGAGAGCTTCTACCTGCCTTTGCCAGACCACATTTCACCAGTTGTATCCCCCGATATCGATAAGGCGATATCGATGCTGGGCGAGGCTAAGAAGCCCGTCCTCTTTCTGGGCAAAGGCGCCGTCATGGCGGATGCCTATGAACCATTGCGGATCATGGCCGAGCATTGGGGGATTCCTGTAATGACCACGCCGGGTGCGAAAGGAGCATTTCCTACCAGCCACCCCTTATACCTAGGCGGGTATGGTCTCGGCGGTTCCAAGCATGCAACCGATTATATGAGATCCGGCATTGACCTGATGATCGTCGTAGGCAGCAAATTGTGCGATATGTCCTTGTCCGGATTTACGCCCGATATGGAGCCGGAAAAGGTTTTGCAATTTGAGTATGACCTTAAGTTCGCAGGTAAAACCATTCAGGCGCCGACGCAACTGATTCTTGGCGATATCCGCTCTAACCTGACTCAACTCATCTCGCAAAGCGGGGCATCGTCCAAAGAGCATGAGATGCTGATTGCCCGGGCACAAGCGGCAGCAGCGACCTCCCAAGCGGAATCCGTGTTGTCAGCGGGAACGGCGTTCCGAAGCTTGCGATCCGTGCTCCCGAAAGAGGCAGTTCTCTTCGGGGATGCAGGGAGTCACTCCTTTCATGCCGTACAAAACTTCGAGATCATCGAGCCCGGGACATTCTATTTCGATGAAGTGTTCATCGCTATGGGGGCAGCGATCGGCTATTCGATCGGAGCGAAAATTGCCATGCCCGATCGCCCTGTCGTCTGCGTGACCGGCGACGGCTGCATCATGATGCACGGCACCGAGATATCGACAGCCGTGAACCATGGAATTCCGGTTATTTTCTTTGTACTGAATAACGGCCGTTTAGATATGGTGGAAAAGGGAATGTCTTATAACACCGGGCGTTCGGTAGGCGCTGTCTATGAACGACCGCTGGATGTGAGCTTATTTGCCCAATCCATGGGCGCCATGGCATTCCGCTGCGAAAATGAAGCCGACATTACGAGGGCGGTTCAGTCAGCCTTGCAGTCCCATACGGCTACGGTAATCGAGGTCATGGTGGATCCGCAAGAAATCCCGCCGATTCTTACCCGATTGCTTAGTCTAGATTAACGCTTACGGAGGACGTTTATGGAGTCGAATCGCTATAATAAAGGAATCGAAGTTTTGCAACAGATGGTAAGTGAAGAACGACTGAACGCAACGGTCAAACAGATGGAAAAATTCTCACCGGATATGGCCAGGCTGATTGTCGAGTTCCCTTATGGCTCGCTGTATTCCCGTCCAGGCCTGGATCTAAAACAAAGGAGCCTGCTTACCATAGCGGCTATGCTTGCCTCAGGCGCAGCGGCTCAGCTCGATTTCCATATCGAAGCAGCCTTGAATGCCGGGCTTACGCCAAATGAGATTGTAGAGGCCGTCATGCACTGCGTATCTTACGCAGGCTTTCCCAAAGCGCTGGATGCCATGTTTGTGGTCATGAAAGTGTTTAACGAACGGGGAATTCAATACGAAGAACGATAAACCCCTGCTCCCTACTTTATTTCGGCCAACTCGATTCAACGAGAGTAAGCCTGAGAAGGATTTTGACTTAGTCGAGGATGGATGCGTCACCGTGGTTTGGCCAGGCTCAATCATTCACGGCTATTTTGACTTTACATAATGCATGGCCTACCCAAGTGTCCTTGATTTCTGCAATAACAAGAGCCCCTCTGTTAAATAACTTGAGGGGCTCTTGTGTTGCTTATCATATTATTCAGTTTAGAAAGAATAATTAACTTTCAGACACTTCACTTCTTCTGTGTTTTATTAAGTCTCTCTAACGTCGTCTCTTAATTGGACTGGGTTAAATCTTTGGAGATAAAAGCTCTGGTTTATCCCTTGCCCAAGTATCCTTAACTGTTGAAAAATTCGACCAGTAAAGGAACGAGAGCCGCAGGATCGACATTGTGATCTTGTCCCGCAAGCACCCGATCCTTCGCCTTTACGAGATGATGGGCCAATGTTTTCGCAGCTTCATGGAAGAAAGGCTCGCTGTTTGCGCCGGAAATTACCACTGTGGAGGACGTTACTCGAGCCCATTTGCTGGTTGGCAGCGGCTTGCCGATCATCACATCACGTGCGATCCTTCCATCATATGCGAGCGTATGCGCAACAGCCAGAAAATCTCTCCATATCGGACTTTCCTTCTGCGGAGCCAAGTATTCTTCCGGAATAAGCAGCGCCTGTGTCATGAAAATTTCCAAAGCTTTGTCGCGTTGTCCGGACAAGATAGCCTCGTCCAACTGCTCGACGTAATCCAGGGGAAGAGGCGGACGGCTTGCGTCAAGGATGAGGGGCGGTTCATACAGCGCCAGCTTTGGGATTTTTTCAGACAACCGATCAGCGGCCTCCAGGGCGAGAATTGCTCCGGACGATACACCATACAAATAGGCGCTCCCGCCCACGGATTCTATTAGTGCATCGATATCTTCAATCTCGCGCTCCACCGCATAGGGCGGTGTGTCGTCACTGTCTCCCCGCCCGCGTCGGTCGTAATTGATCACGGTATAATGGTTCGCCAGCAAATCTGCCAGTTGCTCTTGCGAAGGGAACTTGCGATACCCTAGAGCGCCAGTTACCAGGATCACAGCCGGACCGTTGCCGTATTGGTCATAGGCGATGGCCGTTCCATCTTTGGATATAACGTTGTTCATCAGTTCTCGCCCCTCCTTTTTCTTAAATTATTTTCGCTGGTAATGCAAGCCGACGACGCCGTTCTTGTATGTTTTGGAGCGGATCAACCGGAGGGACTGCTGCTTGTTGGCCAAAGCGAACAAGCGCTCGCCGCGGGAAGCGATGACGGGATGAACGAGCAGCCACAGCTCGTCGTAAAGTCCGCTGTGGATGAAAGATTGCCATGTCTTTACTCCGCTTTCGACGGAAATTCGATTGACCCGGCTTTTCAGTGCTTCCAGCTCACGAGCGAGCGAGGTATTGCCACTCCCAATCTGCTGCGAGTTTCTCCAGACCAAATCGACTTTGGAGCTGGAAATGACCACTTTGGAGATCTCGTTCATGCGCATGGCGATGGCCCGTTCCAGCGCATTGGAAGAATGCTCCGCCTGCTGCCAATGCTGGGCTAACGAAGCGTACGAATTTCTGCCTACGATAATCGTATCGACAGTATTGTAATATTCCAAATAATCCTCAAAGATCTCTTCGCTCAATGTCATCCACTGATTTTCATCCGACACGACGCCGTCCAGCGAAAGCTGCATTGTTAAAATCACGTCACCCATTCCTTCAATCACTCCTTGCTTTCATGATTTACGAAACAAATATATCATTTTCCCGGTCCGAGCATTTCTTATCAATTGCTATTATGTTCCAGTTTTAATCTAGGGAACCTGAAGGTACAACAAGATTCCTAGAATGCTGTTAGCCTTTTTTATATTAAACCCTCTGATTTTCTTGATTAAACAACAAAAGAGCTCAGACTAATCTGAGCTCTTTTGGTTTAGAAGTTACAATCCATGGTTTCCATATACATACTTCTTTTATTGGTTACAAGCTTTATTATTCAAGTTACAAAGAATACTTAATACATTCACACAATTACGAGCAAAGCCCACGCTTACTCTACCGTCACGCTCTTCGCCAGGTTCCGCGGCTTATCCACGTCATTGCCCCGAGCGAGGGAAGCATAGTAAGCAAGCAGCTGCAGCGGGATCACGGACAAGGCGGCCGTCAGTACCGGCAGCGTCTTTGGAATCGCGAAGGCTTGGTCGACCGACTTCAGCAGGTCAGCCACATGCTCCTCGTAGGTAATGGCCATGACTTCCGCACCCCGCGCTTTCACTTCCTTAATGTTGCTTACGGTTTTCTCCAGCACCGCTTCCTGGGTTGCAAGAGCGATCACCGGAATCCCTTCCTCAATCAAAGCGAGCGTGCCGTGCTTCAGCTCACCGGCAGCATAAGCCTCAGAATGGATGTAGGAGATCTCCTTCAGCTTCAGGGAGCCTTCCTGGGCTACCGCATAATCTTGGCCGCGGCCGATAAAGAACAGGTGCTCATGCTTGGCGATCTGCTCGGCATAGGCTTTGATCGATTCGGCATTCGCCAGCATCGCTTCCACCTGCTCCGGCAGAGCCTCCATCGCAGCAATCACTTCGGCAACAGCGTCCTCCGTCATCGTGCCGCGTACCTGAGCCAGATACAGACCAAGCAGATAGAATGCGATCAGCTGGGAGGTGTAGGCTTTTGTCGAAGCAACCGCGATTTCAGGTCCTGCCAACGTACCAAGCACGTCGTCGGCTTCACGGGCGATCGAGCTGCCGACCACGTTCGTAATCGCCAGAACATGGGCGCCGTGGCTCTTCGCTTCACGAAGGGCTGCCAGCGTATCTGCCGTCTCGCCGGACTGGCTCACAACGATGACCAGCGTCTCAGGCGTGACAATCGGCGAACGGTAACGATATTCGGAAGCCACGTCGTTCTCGACAGGTATACGTACCATTCCCTCGATCACGCTGCGTCCGACAAGACCGGCATGGTAAGCCGTTCCGCAGGCAATGATTTGGACATTGCGAATATTCGCGATCTGCTCGTTCGTCAGCTTCAGCTCAGGGAGGACGACTTTCCGTCCGCTCTCATCCACGCGGCCCAGCATCGTATCCCGATAGGCCTTCGGCTGCTCGTGGATCTCCTTCAGCATAAAGTGATCGAACCCGCCTTTTTCCGCCGTGACGGCATCCCAATCGACACGAATCATTTCCCGAGAAATAAAATTCCCTTCGATCGTCATCAATTCGACAGCATCTGCAGTGAGCAGCGCCATCTCGCCGTCATTCAAAATATATACGTTCCGCGTATATTTCAAAATCGCCGGAATATCAGAACCGATAAAGTTCTCGCCTTCACCAAGGCCGATAATGAGCGGGCTGGCTTGACGAACGGCAACCAGCTTATCCGGTTCGTACTCCGTTAGTACGCCAAGTGCAAAAGCCCCTCTCATATACTTGATCGCCTTCTGCACCGCCTTCACGATATCTCCGTCATATTCACGGGCGATGAGATGCGAGATCACTTCCGTATCGGTCTCGGACACAAAGTGATGCCCTTGCTGGATCAGCTCTTCCTTCAGCTCCAGGTAGTTCTCAACGATCCCGTTGTGTACGACCGAGAACTTCTGGCTCTCGTCCGTATGCGGATGGGAGTTGACATCCGATGGACGGCCATGCGTAGCCCAGCGGGTATGACCGATCCCGGCCGTACCGACCAGCGGCGCTGTTTCCAGCCGTTCCTCAAGATTGGCCAGACGTCCCTGTGCCTTGGCTATGCGAAGCCCTTCATTGGTGAACACTGCGATTCCTGCAGAGTCATATCCGCGATACTCGAGCTTTTTGAGTCCTTCCAGCAACACCGTTTGCGTCTTCTGATTTCCAATATATCCGACAATACCACACATTGTATGATTCCTCCGTTCGGTTTCCAAAAGTAATGGTTATGCGAAAAGAAGAATGCGCACCTGCTGTGCGGTATTACGAAAGAAGAATGATCTATTCAATTATCAATGTTCAACGATAGCTTGATAGCTTTCCCTTAAGCTATTGAACAATCATGAATGCACTCTTCTTCCACCGCGCTGTACGCACACTTGATTCGCACATTCATGTTTTTATGAAATACGATGAGCACCTGCTGATGCGTTGTAAGAACGGTCGCCCATTCCTTTTCCGCGTTCAGCTTACGGTTCTGGTGCAATCCCGGGAGGTCCCCGCCGAACAATCCGAACACCTCCACCTCGTCAGCTTGATTGTGCCGTTTCGTTATCACATCGATTCGTCATAACGATTTCCCCGCGCATTTTTCAAGCTCTGGCGCTTATGAAGCTTATGGTCTACCTCACAACCCTCTCTTTCCATTCTTGAATGACATTCTATATTATATTCACCCGAATAGGGTTTGGCAACTTTAGTGGCTAGCCTTCTCTTTCGAGCTCCACCAAGAATCGGCCTTCCAGACTACTTGAATCCATGCATCAGGAATGCGGAGCCTATACCTGCAGCATATGCAGTCATAGCAAGGCTTGCTTCCGCTTTCATGCGCTGCATCATACCAGGAATATGCGGGCCAGTTATCAGCTGTTCTAGTTCACTGGCCCTTACATAAACTGGTGTTCCACCCTTGAAAAATCCAACTTTAGCCTTAGGCTAATTCCCGCTTCACGACATCGGCAATCTGGGTTACATAGCGATCCAGCTCGTCTTTATCCGGACCTTCGGCCATAACCCGAATGAGGGATTCCGTACCGGAAGGGCGAACCAGTACCCGGCCGTTATCTCCCAAAATCTGCTCTACCTCGGAAATCGCAGACTCGATTGCCTTATTTCCTTGGTACTTCGTTTTATCGCCAACGCGCACGTTAACAAGCACTTGAGGATACTTGCGCATGCTGTTCTTCAGTTCATGCAGCGGTTTGCCGGAAGCTACGATGGTGTCCACCAGCTGAATGCCTGTCAGAATTCCGTCACCGGTTGTGTTATAGTCCAGGAAAATAACATGACCGGACTGCTCGCCGCCGAGGTTAAATCCGCCGCGACGCATCTCTTCCATCACGTAGCGGTCGCCAACGGCCGTCTTGGCCGTTTTCAGCTTCAAGCTGTCGCAAGCTTTGTAGAAGCCGATGTTGCTCATGACCGTGGACACAATCGTTCCTGCTTTCAGCTTGCCAGCACGATTCATTGCATCTCCGCAGATGCACAGGATGAAGTCGCCATCAACCTCCTCGCCTTTCCCGTCAATGGCGATCAGACGATCCGCATCTCCGTCAAAAGCAAGTCCCAGATCCGCGCCGTGGGCAAGGACGGCTTCAACCAGCTTCTCCGGATGTGTCGATCCGCAGCCATCATTGATGTTTAGACCGTTAGGCTCAGCGCCGATCGTAATAATCTCCGCACCAAGCTCGCGGAACAGCTTCGGAGCGAGCTCGTAAGCTGCGCCGTTCGCGCAGTCCAGCACGATTTTCAGGCCGTCGAAACGGTTGCTGATAGTTGTCTTCAAATACTCCAAGTATTTAAATTTCGATTCATTATCTACGCGAAGCTCGCCCAGTTCGGCTCCGATCGGACGCGGAAGCTCGTCCTTCTCCGCATCCATGAGCTCTTCAATCTTGAGCTCCGTTTCATCGGACAGCTTGAAGCCGTCTCCGCCAAAGAACTTAATTCCGTTATCTTCAACCGGATTGTGCGAGGCCGAGATCATAACGCCGGCATCGGCTTTCAACAATCTTGTAATGTACGCTACCGCAGGGGTGCTAACAACCCCTAGACGAATAACATGCGCACCGATCGACAGTAGTCCTGCCACCAATGCAGATTCCAGCATAGCTCCGGATACGCGCGTATCCATGCCAATCACGACAGTCGGCTTCTCCTTATCCCCCGTTAGTACATAGCCGCCGCAGCGGCCGATGCTGTAAGCCATTTCGGCAGTCAGCTCTTGATTGGCAATCCCTCTTACCCCATCTGTTCCAAAATATTTCCCCATGTGTTCTCTTCCCCTTTATCTACATTTCTTTATGTTTCACTCATTCGGTGTTTCTGTACCCGTATCCCCATCGTCAGCACTTCCATCTGCCGGTGGATGGGCCGGTTCCTCTTCGTTTCCGCTGGCATCCGTTCCCGAATTTACGGGCGGCGCTACGCTTTGATTCCCCTGCTCATTGCCTGTTCCGGTACTCGGCGGATCGGTCTGGTCTTTATCCTTGCCGTCATCCTTCGGCGTGGTTCCCGGGTTGGTTGTAACCGGCGTAGAGTTGTCCTTCAGCTCGATCTTCACAACCAGTCGATTCCTGTCGGCTCGATTAATGAAATCCGGAAGCGTAATTTGAAGCGGAATTTCATGCATACCCGCCTTCAACCCGGCTAGATTGGCCTGAGCCCCGATATCTTCGGGAGTCAGACTATTCAGCAGGTCGGGCGCTCCGGTAAGCGTAAGTGATATCGACTTCTCCTCGGGCTCAAGGATAACAGCTTCCAGGCCCGAAGCTACTCCCTTTAAGGTTATCGGGATTCCGCTAATGACCCGTTCGCCATGCGATACGGCCGTAACCTCAACTTCGACAGAGCTCGGCTCGATTTTCTCAAAACCTTCAGGCGGCGTCAAGTCGGCCGTAAGTACTGTTGTTCCTGATTTGTTAATTTCAGACAAATCCACAATCGCTTCGATATAGGTCTCTGCTCCTGCAAGCGCCTCTTTGCTCCCGAACAACTTGACTTCCTTGACCTTTTGATCCACCTTGGAAAGCACAAGCCCTTCGGCCAATCTTCCCGTATATTTCAGCTCCAGCGGCACCGTCACAAAGGCAGGCTCAATCGGCACTTCGGCCGCTACGCTGCTCGGCTCGATGACCGCATCCTCCATCACAACGCCTTCCTTATCATATGCCGTCAGCTTGACGCGTTTCTCCGTAATGTTCTCCTTGGCTCCGTCCAGCTCAATATTCCCCTTCACCTGACCGAGCTTCTCCATCCTGGATTCCGGCAGCGTCACCGTGACTTGGCGTGGGTCGATCAGCACGGGTGTCCCGGCCCGGTAATCTTTGGCTGGCTCGCCCTTCGTGCCAATACTTACCGTCACCGACTTGGAGACCCGCTTCTCTACGGTCACCGTAACCATGCTGGGATCCATCGATACGACCTCCACTCCGTTCGGCACGGAAGCAGTTAAAGGAAGGGTATGGGTACCGGGCTCCTTCACATTGCTAAGGTCAAGCTTTACTTTGTACTCATCCGTAAACAGGGTGATGTTGGACCGTTTGCCCCTCACTTCCAGCGTCACGCGGTCTTTGTCGATACCCGTTAAAGCATATTCGCCATCATCGAACCCGTAGGTTTGAATTTTGACCCCTTCAATCACACGGGTATCGTAGAAGGTTGTCGGGGGAGGAGGCGAGCCGCTGTCCATATGAACCATCGCCCACAACAAGATGCTGACAGCCAATGCAATCAGCTTGCTGACTGTATTGTTCTTAATCCATTTATCCATTACGGCCCTCCTTCCGTTTCCAGAAGAACGTGCGTTTCTCCTTCGTGGATGCGGCAGGACGCATCTCCTCATACAGCTTGGAGATGAGGGATTCTTCCTTGATATCCCGAACCACTTGCCCATTCAATGCTAACGATACTTGACCGGTCTCCTCCGATACGACCACCGAGATCGCATCCCCCACTTCACTGATTCCTATGGCTGCGCGGTGTCTGGTACCAAGCTCTTTGCTTATAAAAGGATTCTCCGATAAGGGTAAGTAACAGCCCGCCGCGGCAATCTGTCCGTTCTGGATAATAACCGCTCCATCATGAAGCGGCGTGTTCGGTATGAAAATGTTAATGAACAATTCCGAGCTGATCACCGATCGCATCGGAATGCCGGATTCGACATACTCATTGAGACCGGTTGTCCGCTCAAATACGATGAGGGCACCGATTTTTCGCTTCGACAAATAATTAACGGCCTTAATGGTTTCGCTAATTAATTTATGGGTCTCTTCATCGGCGTCCGCCGTTCGTCCGAAGAACTTACCGCGGCCAAGCTGCTCCAGTCCACGTCTAAGCTCTGGCTGGAAAATAATAAAGATGGCCAGCACCCCGAACGTGAAGATCTGATTCATCAGCCATTTGAGCGTGTACAGATCGAACCAGGTGCTGAGCGCCCAAATAACGACCAGTACCAAGATTCCTTTCAACAGCTGCACAGCTCTTGTGCCCCGAACGAGCAGAATCATTTGATATATAATATAGGTAACGATAAGAATATCGATTATATCCTTGATGGTTTCTCCCCAGGTCATATCCGTGAAATACTCCATACAGCAACCCCCGTCAATTCCATTAAGTGCGGGTTCAAAAAATCTGCCCCTCACTGGGAACTTTTTGAACGTCCTCATGCATAACGCTTGAGACTATATATGTAGTATGTACTCTACACTCTCTAGGTTATAACGTTAATCTTTCCGATGCAAGCGAATGCCTCGTCCATAACCTGCTTTCTGCAGATTTTTGTAATAAAAGAAGCGCCGTCTTTTCACTGAAAAGAGGCGCTTGTATTCAGTAAGGTGCAGGCGATTCTTATCGGTAAGCGACATCTGTGAACAGATTGGAGATTTTGTACCATATCCAATCCATTGCCTTATCAATATCTTTAACTTGACCTGCTATATGAGCGGTGGAGGCCTGGAACAACTCCCCGTCAATGACCGTGAGATTGCCATTCACTTGGCCATAGACCTTAGTCTTCCCATTCTCAACGGTTATATCTCCCGCAATGACCTGATCGGCAGGAATGATGACCGTGTCACCTTCAATCACCAGCTTCTCGAATTCATCACTCTTAACAACCAGCTGGTTCTCTTGGTTCCAGAAGCTGATGGTGCTAAAGAGCATGACCACGACAAACATGGCTGCCGCCGTAAGCGCAGGATGATTCCTAACCCAGGTAACCCATGCCTTCTGCTTCTTCGGCTTAGGCAGCATGCCCATAATGCGGTCTGCTAGATCATCTGATGGCTTCGTCGCATGATGAGTTAAGGAAAATAGAAGCATATCGGTATGCTCCAGCTTCTCGAAATTGACTCGGCACTCGGAGCATTCCTGCAAATGCTGCTGCAATTCAAGCTGCTTCGGCTCGGACAAGTCATTATCCAGATAATCATGCATCAAAGAGACGGCTAATTTGCAATCCATTTGTGAGCCAATCCTTTCGTTCAATCTCTTTGCTGGGTCCATTCCCCGACCGGGGACATAAGACTTGCTTATTGTTCATACGTGCAGGAGTCACGGATGTTTCAAATATTTTCGGATAAAAAACAATTTTGTCTGCAGAGTCCGCTGAATCGTGGGAATCAGCCCTTACCGATTCTTGGCCCGCATCATAAGCGACAACGTCAACTAAGGCGCCGTCTTGAGGTCAGCAAGAAAAAACCACCCTCCGGTGGCCCGGCTTTTTCTTACAATTTATGCTCCAGCTTTTTCCTAAGGAACTCACGTCCACGGTGGACTCGCGTTTTGATCGTTGTTACAGGCAAGTCCAATATCTCGCTAATCTCTTGCAGCGATAAATCCTGTATATATCTCAGGATCATGATCGTTTTGTACTTGGCCGGAAGCCCCTCGATCGCCTGGTGGATGATCCGCTGCGTTTCCGACAGAAGCGTTTCACTCTCCGGTGTGCGATTGTCACTCGGGATGAGGGAATAACCGTCCATACCGTCACTGTCGTTCAGTTCCGCATCCAGCGAGAAAGAAGGCTTGCGTTTTCGCAGCCGGTCTATACCAAGATTCGTCCCGATCCGGTAGATCCAGGTCGAGAATTTCTGGTTTTCGTCATAACGATCCAGGTTTTTATAGACACGCAAGAACGTCTCCTGTACGACGTCCTCCGCCTCATGGCGGTTGCTTAGCATTCGGTATGCTAAATGAAAGATCTTATCCTTGTACAGTTCCACAATTTCGGCAAAAGCTCGCTGATCGCCTTTGCGGGCTAGCTTTGCCAGTCTTACATCCAAATTTTCCACCATAACTCCCCCAGAATGGTCTGATGGGTAACGTTTTAAAAGCATCATTCAAATGGTAATTCAACTGTTTCTAAAAATCAACAACTATTAGAAATCCAACCGAAAATTTCGAATGGATCAAAGTCTATCATGCCCCATTCTCCCCAAGATGAATAAGGAGCGATCCATCCGGTATAAAAAAAGGCGAGGCTCGAGTGAGCCTCGCCTTGTTCATCGAGATCTTTGTCTTGCTGTGCTATAACGATCGATCCCAGCCAGGGCCCGCATCAGCCCGTATTCCGAAGCCCTGCGGCAATGCCGTTAATCGTGAGCAGCACTTCGCGAAGCAGCTCCGCGTCATCCTGCCCCTGCTCTCTTAAGCTGCGGAGCTCGTTGAGCAACTGTACCTGCAGGTAGCTAAGCGGATCGACGTAAGGATTGCGGAGTCGAATCGATTCCTGCAGGACCGGTTGATTATCCAGGATGTCCTGCTGTCCGGTAATTTTGAGGACGAGGTCCTTCGTCAGGTTGAACTCTTCCTGGATCATTCCAAAGATGCGCTCGCGTGACGTATCGTCCTTCGTCATTAAGGAGTACTCCTTAGCGATGATAAGATCCGCCTTGGCAAGTGCCATCTGAAGGGTATCAATCAGCGACGTGAAGAACGGATAGTCCGTGTACATCTTCTGGAGCACCTTCAGATTCTCTTCCTTGCCTTGGTAGAAGCTCTGTAAGCCCGTACCAGCCGCATACCATGCCGGGAGGAGGTAACGGCTCTGGGTCCATGCAAACACCCAAGGAATGGCTCTCAGGTCCTCGAAACGGTCGCTGTTCTTGCGCTTCGATGGGCGGGAACCGATATTCAGCTCGCCCACTTCCGGAAGCGGCGTCGATTCTTTGAAAAAGCTAAGGAAATCCGGGTCGCGGAAGATCAGGTCCTGATACTTCTTCTGCGCTGCCTCCGAGATCCGGGAGGCGATTTCCTCCCATTCTTTATCGACAGATTGGGTTTCAGGATATCGTGCATTGATCGATGCCGTAATGAGCGCGGAGGTGGCTTGCTCCAGGCTTCGATAAGCAATCCCTTTCAGGGAATAGCGCGACGAGATGACCTCGCCCTGCTCCGTAATCTTGATGCCGCCGGCAATCGTGGACGCCGGCTGTGCCAGAATACTGCGGTTCAGCGGCATGCCGCCGCGTCCCAAGGATCCGCCCCGCCCATGGAAATACTTCACCTTGATGCCAAATTCGTTGGCAACCGCGGTGATTTCCTTAAGCGCTACTTGAAGCTCCCAGTTGGCCGTAATGGCTCCGCCATCCTTGTTGCTGTCAGAGTAGCCGAGCATGATCTCCTGCAAGTCATTCATTGCGCTTACGGCTTCGCGGTAGATCGGAAGGCTAAAGAGCTTACGCATGATCTCAGGCGCAGCGTGAAGGTCCTCGATCGTCTCGAACAACGGTGCTGCCTGCAAGGTGGCAACTACCGTACCGTCCGTATCCTTCCGGAACAATCCGGCTTCTTTCGCAAACACCATCACTTCCAGAATATCGCTTGCACCCTCCGACATACTGATCAGATAGCTCGAAATGCACTTCACGCCAAATTCCTTCTGAGCACGGAATACGGTACGGTACACTTCCAAGCATTCCTCCGTACTGTCGCTGTACTCCTGATAAGGGGTCGTCAGCGGACGCGGGTCGTTCAGCAGGTCGTTCAGCAGCGCAATCTTCTCATCTTCGCTTAATTGCACGTAATCACTGGTAACGTTCATTTTGTGCAAAATCTCAGCCATCGCATTCTCATGCTCTTTGCTGTGCTGTCTGATATCCAGGGTTGCGGTATGGAAGCCAAACAACTCGACCTGGCGAATCAGCTTCTGGATGTACGTATCGGCGACATAGTCAGCAAAGTGGAAGCGCAGGCTGCGGTCAATGATCTTCAAATCCTCAATGAATTCTTCCGGTGACTCGTAGCGCTCGCTGCCGGTCATTTCGTCTTCGAGAATATGACTGATTTTGGCCAGCATATAAACGAGCTTAATACGATACGGCTCTTTCTCATTGTGCCAAATTTCCATCTTCTTCAGCGTGACGTTTTGGCGGTCCTTCTCAATGGACGCAATCAACTCGTCGGATACGTTGACAATGGTCGAGCTGAAGCTGAGATACTTCATGAAATCACGCAGGATCCGCTGGTATTCACGGATTGCCAATTTACGCTGCATCTCAAGGGTTTTCCAGGTCACGTCCGCCGTCACCGAAGGATTACCGTCCCGGTCTCCACCGATCCACGATCCGAAACGCAGATACGTCGGAACATGCCAATGATGGCCCGGATAATACTTATTCAGGCAACGCTCCAGTTCTTGATAAACCTCTGGCAGAATGTGAAACAGCGTCTCATGGAAATAATACATTCCGTTTCGGACCTCATCCAGAACGGTCGGCTTACGGTCGCGAAGCTCATCGGTTTGCCACAGTGTAATCACTTCATTCAGAAGCTTCTCCCGAAGCTGTTCTCTTTCGCGGAATGTTAATGTTGGGTTGTCCAGCAGCATCACATCCTCGGCGATCCGTTTATGGATATCGAGAATGGCTCTGCGCATCGCTTCAGTAGGGTGAGCTGTCATGACCAGCTCAAGGGATAGATTTTCGAGAATTTCTTGAACTTCTTCAAAAGGAATGTTGCGTTCTTTCAGATCCTGGACCGCACTTTCAATGGATCCCGGCTGAACGCCTTCACCAGCGGAGCGCTCATAATCGCGTTTCCGGCGGATTCGGTGATTCTGCTCGGCGATGTTAACCAATTGGAAGTAAATCGCAAATGCGCGGATCACTTGATGGCGGATGTCCGGTTCCAGCGTGCTGATGATTCTCTTAAAATCTGCGAACAATTCAGGAAGAAATACGGATCGCAACGATTTGCTCGTTTCGCGAATTTTCTCAACTATATCTAAAAGCTCGTTGCCTCCTTGGTGGACAAGAACTTCTCCAAGAATATTGCCAAGGAACCGTACATCTCGCCGCAGCAGATTGTTGGAATTACTCTTTGCGGTTACTGTAAGTTCAGTCATGCTACTCCTCCCATCTCAAAGCCCTTTTTACGCGGTTTATCTCTAGAACATAACGCCTTCCTAACATAATACAATAAATGCGGGCGAAAATCTTCACTTTTCAACCGAAAAAATTAGCCAGATCGACAAAATTCATTCCCTTGAAAAGCGCCAACATCCCATATACGACAAGCCCTGAAGCCATTGGCAAGTCTCCTCTTTAATACATTAACACTTCGCAGAAACATCGTGCGGATATGTAAAAAAACATCACACATGGTGATGTCCTGCTATATTATGGAGCGGGTGATGGGAATCGAACCCACGCTACCAGCTTGGAAGGCTGGTTTGAGGACCTGTCACTGTCTGTCTATAGTATCAAAAAGCCCATGAAATAAGCAACTGTTTTAAATGCGGATTGTCTGTGCATGCCTATGATATCCAAATAAACATAATTAGATTGCCCCATTTTTGCCCCATTATGAAACCAAGTTAAAAGGCAACGAGCTGGATTGGAATGTACAATAATCAGCTCGTTGCCCTTTTTCTCTAAGATACACGATCCCACTCCTTCCGCATTGGATTGGCGAGATTATCCCAACTTATGACCATAACGCCGTTTCTTACATTACTTGCTTCTATATAATATGACGTTGAAGTCCCTCCATATATAATAGTAATTTTGCAAGGCAGCTTATATAAATGAATCTTCTCCTCCAAATATCTCCTGAGAAGCGATCTATCCATAGGCTCATTGGTGGCTAGAGTGTACTCCCATTTCATACCCAATCCCTCCTTAGATGTATATTAATGGTACTACGAACAAACGTTCTTATCAAGACTTGTCTTCCCTTTTGTGCAGATGTATCATGGAACGTATGATCGTATATGGAGGCGTGTTAAATGAGCATAGCCGAGGCAATTACAAACGAGGACCGTCACTATGTTAAGCGATATATTATATTACCTATGATTATTACCGCATTTGAGCGCGATAGCCGGTACATACAGGAGCAACTAAAGACACCAGGGCCTTACGTTGATGTTATCAAAGGAGCTGTCGAAAAAGCTCATAAAGATCTTATGGAGGTAAAAAAACACTTTTGGCTGAAAGGTATCAAAGTATACGACGAGCAGACAACCAGGATCGGGAGAAAAGCAAAGTTTATGTGTCGCGGTTACACATCGCAGATCGAGCTCCGATGGGAATATATCTCTGCTGAAGCATCGGTTATGATGCGTAAGTATATGGGGTTGGACATCTCATCCTTCCAAGATCCGACCCTTCCGGAGCAGCTGAAAGAACGATATTAGTAAAGAAGGATTTTGAATATAGCCGCCGAAATGACGATTTAACAGTTGTGATTGAAGGAGGCTAACGAACGTGTGGCACAGAGAATTGAAAGCGGCCATTAATAAGAAGCAGCCGGTGACGATTCGGCTAAAAGATGGTGAAGTAAGGCAAGGTATTCCTGAGCAATGTACCGACTATGTAAAGCTGAGGATGGATAACGGGGTTGTTTGGATACCTGCAGCTGAGATTGAACATGTGAGCCGGTTAATACAATTTCAACCGAAAAAAGACCCTTCCAGCACATAGCCGGTAGGGTCTTATAACGCCTTGAAACATTTTATTGAGTCCTAAGATACACTTTCCTGCTTTTTTGCTATATTGGAACCGTTTCTATCACGTACCCATTTTTCATTTAACTCTAGGATCTTTTCAAACATTTCAGGGAATTCACTCGCTAAATCTCCTATTTCGGAATCAATTTTCATATGCTTGCAGTGATTCCAAGTAGTTTTATGAGTTCTTATATAGCTGGTTTTGTCTAATCCCAAACCATTTTGAGTCGTCGACGGAATTAAAAGGTCAAAATCTGGGTCAGGTTGAATATTATTTAAGCTAGATATCGGTAGAAGTTCATAATCAATATTCAAATAAGATGGAGCATGCCTCTCATAACCGATAACCAGTACAGGGCGGCTCTTCACCTTTATTCTTCCTGCCTTAGGATCAAAGTACTTCTCTAACGACTTAAATATTTTACCCACATTACATTTTGGATCAGTCAAATTCCGACACCTCACTGCAGTACACTATCTTCATCAATATCCAACATGTCCATGATCATGTTTTCTTTAGCTATAATTACGTTGCCCTGATCATAATCACTCAATCCTAGTCGAGAAATCTTATAACATTCATCATTATGAGATAATTCCCTCAGAGTCCATGCAGGGAGAGACCCTAACTCATGAATTATTTCTCTAATTGTGTATTCTTCCTCGTCACTAGTAACTACGTTTTCATCCAGAAAATGAAAATTATTACGTACCTTTTTATTTACAGGTCCGTGTACCCAACCTTCAAAGTCGTCGGCAAAAAGCCAGATCCCGAAATTCTCATAATGCCTCTTTTGACAAAAATAAAGCAGCTTATGCATTTTCATCTCTGTCAGATCATTTTCTAATTCGGTCATTTTGAATATTGATAGGTACAGTTTTTTTACTGCTGCAGCGATTTCTAATATATCGCGCGGCATAAAAAACACCTCCTCGATGTATCTATCGCAATTATTGCACACTGATACCATGATGTAAACCACATTTTTCCATGGATTAGCTTATGAGAACAAAGATTCCGCTAGCAGTCGGTAGGGTATTGTTCTTATTTCTTTTTTTCCATCCGCATGATGAGAACAGCCGCTTCCTCACGGGTAATCGGCGCGCCTGGGCGCGTCCCATCAAAATACCCTTTCTTTGTAGCTGCTTCCCAACTGGATGCCGCCCACGGGCTGACGATATTAATGTCTCGGGTTTGATTGCTCACTGGCTCCCCCTCCTTTCTGGATACCCCTTGGATCAGTTCAGCCATCCGGAAATATTGACCTGGGCAAGAGGTTGACGCTAGTTCCTTGTGGCCGACAACCTTGGCGGACGGGTACTTTTCCATTAACCAGATATTTAAAGCAATCCCTGATGCAAGCTGCGCATCGGTCATCTTCTGCTGAGTAAAATCACCTTGGTACCCAACATGGAGTGAATCGTGGTTGTGGCCTTCTACCCCTGCCCCATAATGGAAGCCACGGCCTTCATAAATGGTTCCATCAAACCCAATCCACCAGTTATATCCTATCCCATTCCAACCCCGATTTTTATGGAAATCATGGACCTCGTGAATCCCCCACGTTTTATGAGCCATATGGTGCTGCACCAGATAAACCACCTTAGAAGGTGGCGGATCTAGGGCATATTTAAATTTCAAGCCAGGGTAAACGATGTTTACCTTTGTCACTCTGCTGCTCCCCCTTTCCGCTGCTCGGCACGTTGGATCTTCTTGTCCAGCTCCGACTTCACCCATTCAATGATCGCGTTAAGGACCGGCAACGGCAGATGGTCACCCCATCCCGCCCGGATCGAGTTAGCCGTCATACTTTGCACGACATGGTATAGAGTACCGATGGCCAGCGCGCCGAAGATGATACCCGGCAGCTTAAAGACGACGTCAAGAAGATGGCCACCAGCTGGCAGGAGCAAAATAAAGAACGTCCTGGCCACGCCATCGAGGCCGTACCGGCTGCCATACGTATTATCACGCTTAGCGGCGCGGACGCCAGACAGCCAATCCATAATGATGAAAAAGAGCAAGGCGGTCATAATGGCAATTACGGCTTCCCCCTCACCATACATAAAATCAAAAACCGGCACCAAAACGGCTCCGGCTGAGCTGAAAATTGCTTTCCATTTATCCAAGTGATTTCCCCCTAAATTATAAGATGAAAGCCCCTGGACCACTCCAAGGGCATAAAAAATACGCCTTCCGGCGCTGCTGATGAATCTATTCTTCGATTAGGAATTCCAGTCCACTATCAACCAGGATATCACGTACGCCTGGCTGCAGGGATGTTGGTACTTCGCTGAACTTCGTCTTGTTCAGGATTACACGTTGTGCAAAAAACATCGCCATCATCTCACCGTCACCTCCTTTCGAGAGTATCCAGTAAAAGAAGCGGCGAATCACTGGTAAACCTGCTGGGCCATCTCGGCGATGACATCCTCGATAAATTCCGTTCTTTCAGTCAATGCATTGTTTTGCGCTTTAAGCAAGGTGTTTTCCTGCTTCAGCATAGCCACTTGTTCCGTGAGTGGCGGCTGTGGTGTTGGCGGAACTTCTGGATTGTTAGGATCCGGGTAGGTGAATAGTATCTTCTTTGTTTCTGGGTCTACCTGAAAAGAAGAGGCGAGCATAAAGTCTTCCTGATGCTCGCCGTATTCCAATTGAATCACGCCATACGTTGCAGGGTCTCTATCCCGCAATAGTGGGTAGTTTTGGATAGTATCCTCTACTGTGCGAACAGGAAACTCATCAGGGTATTGTTGGGCGGGTATGTGCGATATGACGCGCCCGGTGTCGGCTTCGTAGAAGATCATCACACCAATTTGAATCATAGTCTTATCCTCCTAATTAAGTGCAAGTATTTCATAATGATTACCTATAGGTTTACCTGTACTTCCGTCCGTAGCAAACCCTCCAACTAATCGCACGCAATCAGGTCTATACGGGTTGCCTAATCCAAAAATTCCACTACCGCCATCACCGTACCACCTTAAATCACGATCACTACGGTAAAGCCATGGGTTAGGTCCCGGAGTTGTTTGTGGTACCATCCCTATATAGACAGGAGCCCCTTCGGGTTGGCCTTGGTAGTCCCGCCACACCCGAACAATGCCAGGGACGAAACCTTGAGGTATCGGGATGTTTAAACTGTAGCTGTCGTTTACATCAACCACACCATAACCCTTAATGACGGGTCTCCCTTCGACCAGCGTTCCAATAATTCCACCTACATTAACACCATTGCGTATATTTGAAGCAATAAGATTGGCAAACACAGCCCTGATAACACCTAATCCGTTGTGATAACCCTGAGGGATAGTGTATGATCCGTTTTGTGTCGTTATTGTCTGTGAGACTGCACCACGGTTAAGCATGCTACCGTTAAAAGGACCGCTTGCATTAGAGGCGCTTTTCCCGGCCAATAGATCGGCTGCCGTTGCATTTCCTGTTGCTCGGATAATGGCTGCTATCTTTGGGATGAGCTGCGCCCATGTTTCGGATGTGGATGCCGTTACACCTATGGAGTTGAGCGCGGCAACCACATTCGCTTTCTGCTCAACTCCAAGCTGCTTTGCCGCAAGCGCCTCGTCATTCACAGCTTTCAGTGCCTTTTCAGTAGGGGCCACATTCTCCCGCGTGCCGTTCGTGGCATTGGACAACTGCACGATACCCTTCTGAGTAAGGGACGCATCTGGGACCGTTACATTCCCTAAATCCTCCTGGATCCGCCCAACTGCGGCGTCGATTTTATCCCAGTTATCATTAAGAACCACGTCAACGTTAAACGTGTCATTCCCGTCCGTTTCACCGTTCACCTTATATAGATCCAGATTCGGTGTCTGACTTGGCATCCTGTTAACCTCCTGTTCTTCTAAAAGCAAATTTTGAAAATGGCGTCTGCTTGAGCTGGTCAAACGTCATGACGTTATTGACATCCCGGACCAGCAGAAACCGGAATTCATATTCCAGGGTCAGGTGCGCCGGCTTGATGTCGTTCAGCGCATTCTTCAGATCGTCCAGGTTCGGCGGGATCCCGAGCGTATCAATGAAGGTGATGGTGACCTTGTAATCCGCCGGCGTAACCGATACGTCCACTTCGCCGCCGTCGTAGGCCTGCGCTACGTTCTTGATCAGGCTGCCGGACACATTCCCATGGCCGCGCATCTTCGAGATAACGACGGAGCGCCGCTGCTCGATGGGTTTCCCGGCTTCGGCCGTGATCTGCAGGTCACGCTCATACCGACTGATCGCCCAGGTTGCGGACTCTGGATAAGATTGATCCAGCAGCTCCTCGATCCGAGAGGCGAGTAGATCCACTTCAGGTCCTTCGGTACCGACCAGCTGCTCCATCTCAAGCACGTCGTCATAGTATGCGGGCAGATAACCCTTTAACCGTTCGGATCCACTCATGACACCGTCACCGTCCCGAGCACCGCGACACCGTCCGTACCGATTTCAATGTTCTTCGCTTCGCCATTGACCAGCAGGTCGGAATAGTCGATGACTGGCGGGATCCCAAGAATGATTCCCTGGATCCGCGTGTACCGGATAAGAGGGTCCGTAAAGGCCAAGTCTCGGAAATATTCCGCAGCGCCTCGCTCCAGCTGCTCCTTAACCTCTTCCAAGGTTGCTCCTGTGGCCAGTGTCACCTTAACCGAGATATTGATCGGGATCTCCGTCGCCCCGACAACCGTAGTCACGGATCCGATCGGCGCAGCCCCCTCACCCATACCGTCCTGCGTTGGATCGATATACTGCTGTACGGCCTCCACCACTGGAGCCGCCGGCGCTTTCATCTCGTTGTCCAGCAGCACGACCTTCACCGTGCCAGGGCCAGCCCAAAGCGGAAATGCCCGAGCCCGGCCGACGCCATTGATCTCCCGGGCCCATAACTCATATTGGAACCTGTTGCCGGACGTGATCGGCCGGGATACCTTCTCCTGGTACCGCTCGTATAGGACCTCATCCTCTTCCGTGTCCTCGCCGGCGACCAGAAGCTCCGTCAGCTCACCGCGCCCCAGATCCGTGATGTAATCGATCGGGATGAGTGCGCCGAAGTGACGATTCCCTTCTGAGCCCGCCGTCTCACATTCCATCCGGTAACATCCGAGAGACATGCGTTCCACTGCGATATAGTTCAGCTCACCCAGGCTGAAGCGGCTGCCGATCGGGATGTCCAGCAGCTCGCCGGATCCGGAATAAAACACACCACGGAGCTGCGCCTTGCTGGCCAGCTTTCGTTTTACACCCGACCAGGCGATGGAGCGGTCCAGGTATTCACCGCTGGCCGTATCCGGGAAGCGAAGATTCGCATTCAAGTCCAACTCGACATACATTTGAGCCAATTCGGCGGCGGCCGGCGCCAGGGCATCATAGATGATACTCCCCTCGCGCTTATCGATCCCGTCCGGTACCCGGTCCAGCATTCGCTCCAGGATGTTTTCAAAAGTCTGATCCTCGTACACCGCTACACCTCCTGTTCCTCTTGATATGTGCCGAATTCGATTGTATCGACCGAAAACCGAACCTTGGCAGTATCCATGCCGTACTCGAAGCTAAAGCCACTCACGGAGGAGATCCGGTCATCTTGGGTTAGCGCCTCTTTCACCCAGCGCTCAACCTCTGACTCAAATACCGCCCGCCCTCGGACAGCGCCAGGGTCCATCTCATTCCCGTAATTACTGGAATAAATCAGATGTTCGAAGCGCTGGGTCGAGAGGATTTTGAAAACGGCTTGCTTGACGGCCTCGATCCCGTCCACCGTTTGGCTGCTGATCCGGCCATTCGCTCGATCGAATCGGTACGTCCGGCTCGGAAGCGTGACGGGTTCCAGTTCCTCATCTGTCATTTCGACATCGCTCTGAGGGATCATTCGCTCACCGCCTTATCCAGCACCAAAAATTTTTGTCCGCCTTGGACCCGAAGCAGAATCACCGCGTCTCCCACGGCCAACCCCTTGCGTATGACGATTTTATCCGTTAGGGCCTTCTCCGTATCCGGGGATCCAGAAATCTTGTGAACATGACTCAAATCGATCTCATAGCGAGTCAATGTTTCCGGAACAATCAAAAAAGCCTCTGGGAGAGTTACCCTTTGATCAAGGCTAATTTCCAGGGGGCTTATCGATACGACCGATCCTATTTGCACGGCGACTGGATTACTAGCGCCCACTGCTTCTAGGGCTGCCTTTTTGATGATATCCAGCATACCTACACCATCCTTAAATCAAGTGTCATTTTGTGATCTGCGCCGGAGACTTGATGGGTACACTCATCGACGAGGAAAAATTTATTGATCCCGAAACGCGAGATCTGGATATTGACGTACATCCCCGCACGCATCCGGAAGTCTCCGATCGCCTCGATCTTCATCTTCCGAGTTTCCCGGTCCTTGGCCGTGATCAGGCGTGTCAGCAGGTCATTGATCTGCGCCTTGGTCATATCCTCATCCACGCTCTGATAAAGCTGCAGCTTTCCCCATTTCTTAATCCGGCTGCTGTCCTCGATCTTAAAGGTTTCCCGTTTGCCGAACTTCTCGTTATCTCGGTACAGCACAATGTGGTTATAAGTGTCCTCGTCGATGGATTTCGAATAGGTGAAGTCTGTCATCAAGCTGCCTTCCCCAATGACAAAGCCGTATTTCATATCGTTGACGTTCTGGAGCGTCAGCTGCCCGAAGTCATCGTAAAATACGAAGTTGGTGCTGTACTGAATCAGCGTTTTATCCAGGGCCCAGCAGATCATATCCATGAGCGTCTGATTGTCCTGATAAAAATTCGGGATCTTATATTTGGTGTCCACCAACTTCCCGGTCTTCAGATTGAAATCCTTGGCGATCCGTTGGATGATTTGCGTCGCGGTTACGCTGGTCAGCACATAGGTATGGTTTGCTTGAAGATATCGGAGCTGGTCGTAGGCCAGGATCTTCGCCTCACCGTTTCGACTCATCTCGAATTTGAAGACATACCCCATGAATACCTTGTTCGTGCCGTCCGTCAGCTGGACGATATCCCCGTTTTGATACTTAAATTTCTTATCCTGATAGATGCCGCTGTCGATCAGAGTAAACTCCAAAGAGGAAGCCTTGCCGATCCGGGATGTGGAGTACCGGATATCCTTGACTACATTGGTTACATCCCAGACGTTCCCGTCCTTATTATCAATTACGATTTTCATTGACTCACCCCGGCAACTTAATCACGGTACCGACTTTCAACTTCTTCGCCTGTGCTTCCGTGATGTTGTTCAGTTTCATAAGCTCTTTGTACCGGCTGCCGTCCCCCAGATGCGCCTTTGCGATCGTCCACAAGGAGTCACCGCTTTTGACTTTTACCGTTTTAGGCTTGGCTCGCTCGTCTGGACGGTCCGGCTTTTTGGCAGCAGCCTGCTTTTTCTTCCCGCCAGCTGCCGCTTTCGTTTTCGCGATCGTTACCTTCTTGGCCGAGTAGAAAACGTACTCTTTAAGGGATAGGGTATATTCAAAGTCACCAGGAGCTCCGCCGACCTCTTTGTAACTGAATTCCTCAATAGATGCAGCGATGTTGATCTTCAGGCCCTGACTGATATAAATAAATCGGATCGGCTTTTTCTTGTTCATCCAGTCCTCAATCCGCATGATGTAATCGGCAGGCGAATCGAAACCTGGGGATTGGATCGCCCTGGACAAATCGGCGGGAAAGACACCGCTAAATGTGATCTCCTTAAGCTTTGGCGCGTCGATCGCGTTGATCCAACCGAGACCGGCGACGTTGTGCTCTTCTCCCTCACCCTCGCCCTCGATCTCGATCTCCTCTGGCAGCACTGGGATCTGGAACACAACCTCGCGGTTGTTAAAGCTCAATTCGATACTATATTCAGCCATTGTCATACACCCCTTTGGCGCTGGACGCTACCTGCTCCTCAAGCCGGGTATTGATTTTGGTGATAATCGTATCCAGGTCACCGCTGTTATTGATATTGCCCGTCTTCAGATTGACGGTAGGCGTCAGAGTTACGAAATTCTGAATGTTCTTCATCTCGGCAATATCACGCATGATCTTTAGATCCTCGCTGCTGATGTCCACCTTCCCCTTGATCTTATCGACCTGGCCGACTTTTCCGACCTTATCGATTTTTTTATTCGGCTTATCGGATGCGACGGCAGGCATAGCAGATGCCGGGACCTTATAATCCGCTCCGCCGCCCTTGCCTGCGCCTTTTGCCTTCCGTTCAGCTTCGGCCTGCTCTGCAGCTCGTTTCGCGGCTCGTTCCTCCAGGAAGTTCACAACCTTCGCCTCGCGTTCAGCTGCTTTGGCCGCTGCACCAGCCTTCGCAGCTTCCAGCTTGGCTGCATTGGACTGACGGATAGCCTCTGCTTCAATAGCTGCTGCAGCACCAAGTTGTATATGCTGCAATGCTTCGCCAACGTGCACTCCAGGTAATGAGTTAAGCGCGTTTATTAGACTATTGATACTATCGATGACCCCGTTCGCCATCGAATCAACGATTTTTAGAACAGTCACTTTGGCTTGATTAAAAGCATCAGAAATTCCGTTGCCAACCCACGTAAAAAACACCGGGATCTGATCGAAGAAATTTAAGATTGCATTCCAGGCACGCATGAGGCCGGCGGCAAACTGATCGTTTGTTTTCCAGAGATTATACAACCATACGGCCAGAGCGATGATGCTGGTAATCAGCAGAATGAAAACATTCGCCTTCATAACAGTATTCAAACCAGCCCAAGCCACACGCAAGCCATTAACCGCTGCAGCTTGAATAAACAGTGCCGCCGTTTGGATCCCTGTCGCAACTGCGCCGACAATCATGGCGATCCTATTTACAGCCATAATCAAAGCCAATGCGCCCAGCGCTCCAACCACGCCGTAGACAATCGGTCCTAGAATCGGCCAGTTGGTCCGCATGAACGTAAATACCTGGGTCGCCGTCTCCAAAAACCACAAGAGCGTCCTAACCGCTCCTGAGATCGCCCATGACAACATATCGAATGTATCCTGGAACGCTCCTGATTCGAAGCCGGCGTTAATCTTATCGAATAGAGGAGCAAGCGACTGCAGGCCCTCCTCCCCAGCTGAGGCCATGTTAAACTTGAAAGTTTGAATGGCTCGGTTCCATTTGGCCGCCGGGGAGTCGAGCATCTTCTCAAAGGCCTCTTCGGTCAGATTCTGCTGATCGAGCATCTTATCCATGCCCTTGATAAATCCGTCTACATCGCCCCTCATACCAGCTAAACGTGCCTCGCTGTCTTTCAGCATGCTTCTGCTGATGTTGAAGCGTTCTGAGATTGAGGTATAGTCACCACTCAGGAGCTCCTTTAGGGAGAACGCTGCACCTTCAAGGCCCTCGGTCGGATTCAATTTGGAGAGGCGCATGGCAAGTTTGTTCATCTCGGTTAGCTGCTTTGGGTCCATCGTCGCCGACATGAACGACATACTGCCAAGCAAGCTCGCATTAACGTCTTGCCCATATTTCAAGGCCTGATTGACCGTCTGGTCATAAATGGCCCTACCCAGCGCTTCGTTGCCTGTTCGAGAGGTAAAGGTGTTCACCATTTCCTGTTGCTGCATTGCCCCGCCAATCGTCGCTCCGCCGAGTTCCTGCGCGCCTTGGAGTGTAAGATAGGTTCCCACCAATCCCTTGATCGTATTGGTCAAACGCCCCGACTCCCTTTGACCTCGCCTCACCGAATCATTAAATCGATCTTGCCGGCGAGTTGACTCTTCGATCGCTTCGGCAATCTGGCTCTCAGCAGATGCAATCTCTCTTTTTGCTGCAGCCAGCTGCCGGTCGATGTTATGATTCCGGCTCGTTGCACGGTTCATCTGCTCCATGGTTCGGATAACGATGTTTAGGGCATTCGTGATGTTCCTAAGCGGCCTTGTCATGGCGTCATACATTTGCAGCGTAGAGGATACTGTGGTCATGACCTACCTCCTTTCGAGCAAAATAAAAAAAAAAGACACCAAATCATTTTGGCGTCAGGAGAAATAATCCATATTGTAAGTCACCTTGTATATAGTGCTATTGCTTCCAAATGAAACCCAAAAATCAGCAATTTTATCATTTACCATTTGGTATCTGGTAGCGTTAGGGATATCTTCAACTTTTTTAACGTTGGGTCCTGGGTTAATATTGAAGCTAGCAAAAAGTTCTCTTTCGTTTTCGCTTTTTTCTCTATAACCCCCATTATAAGTGAACCTTACGACTTCGTTATCAATGATCATAAATTCATATTTGTTATTATCATAAAAATAATACGTTGATTTATATGATCTTGTCTCCGATAACTTAAAGTCTGCTTCTTCTTTCGATTCAGGTTCACCCATTATCTGAATTAGCGTCTCGGGAGAAATACGACTAAATTTATTTGCGTCCATAACAACCTCTAGCGCACTATCGTCTCCAGCGCTTGTACTCACCTTAGAAACAGGTGTGATCTCCTTAGCGTTTATTGTGATACCTATAACTAAGAGTGCGATTGAGGAAATAAATAAATACAGTGTCGCAATCCCCTTCTTTTTTGATTCCCTCTTATTTGCCTTCGAAACAATCCACATAACAAGCATAATTATTGCAACAACCGAGGCAACGAGCCAAAGAGCCATGACCAAATAAAACACTCGAATCCCCCTATCGGAAAAATATTACTTTAATCCTACCAAATATAGGGACCCGAGGTCTACCGCTTTCTGCTTTTACTGCCCTTTAGCTTCTTGGCTTCTGCCTTCTCCTTATCGACCCGGATCGAGATCATGGCATAGATGGCGGCCCGTTCCCGGACCGACATCGCCATGAGCTCATGAGGAAGGATGTGCAATTCGTGGAGGGCGTAGTACGCATAGTTCGCGTCGCCGTCGCCCTCGTTGATTAGTTTTTTACTTCTTCCACCAGATCATTAATGTCCTGATCGAAGCCGTTCATCGTCTGCACTCGCTCGCCGAGAGCAGCAAACTCGCCAGGGAGCAACATTTTGCGCAGAAGCACCTCGGCACCCTTAACGCCGTACGACTTCTGCAGATCCGCGTTCTGCAGATCCGGGAAGACGACGCAGCTGGACATCAATCTAGCCATGTACTCGTTCGGATCCAGTTCAGGCGTGTAGATCCCGCCTTTCCCTTTAACCTTCCGCGTAGACGCCTTGCGGATCTCGTTATTCTGCTCTTCGGTGATGCTGCGCAGCTTCCACGGAACGGGCTTGCCCTCCGCATCCTTAAAGCGCTCCGATACCACGAAATCCTCTGTTACCTCCAAAGCTGCATTACCTGCAAAAAACATAGAAAGATCGCTCATTGTTATTCTCCTTTTCTATTCGATAGATTTTTATATTAGGATCCCAGGACTGGCTCCTGGAACGTTTGGCCAAGATCAACGTCCTCAAACGTAAAGCTAACCTCTTCCTCCAGCGCCTCCGATTCGGTATCCAGTGCAGCCATGATCACGCTGTCCAGATTTACGCCTTTGAGCGTTACCGTTTGAGCCCCGATAGAGGATGATGGATCTTCATTGGTGATCGTAACGTCGAAGTATGCATCCTTGCCTGATTTGATGTATTCGTACATAATCTGCCGAAAAAACGATGTCACATAATAAATGGTCATCGTCCCGGTTCCAGTCCATCCCGTTGTCTTGTGCTGGACTCCACGGCGGCCTAATGTACGTACCTCCGACTTATTCTTTTCTACGGACGCCTCCAACGTCTTGATATAGAACATTTCATAGTTCCTGTTATCAAGCGTGAGGTATGCTCGCCCTTCCTGGCCAGAGATGGCGTCCTGTGCTCTCAAAAAGCCTGCCATTCCTTATCCCTCCTTAGCGGACCAATACCCGCATGTAGATTTTCTCGATTGCGTCAACCGGCTGTACACGGAGCTCGACGTACACGCTGTCAGCCGTCTTGCCCTGCTGGACGGTGACATCCGTCTGGGCGTCAAAATTCTGCACGGCTCCGATCCCGGCGAGCGTATCAATGTAGGTGACGATCTCCTTCCGGAACAGAGCCCGGCCGTCCACGTTGTTATCCACTTTGCCGATGTAAAACTGTTCGAAGATCCGTTTCAGATCGTTGGCCAGACTATCCAGGACGCGAAGCACTCGGTTTTTGGAGCGCTCTGGCCCCTTGGTCGCTGTAAAGCTGCGGAATGTATTGATATCCTGCTCGACGACTGCACGACCGTATGAGTGGATAAACAAGAATTCCCCTGCACGTAGTGCGGCCTCGATCTCGCTGTTCGTATAGCGGACATCCACATCCACGGCATCGTCATAAGCGGAATACGTCAGAGATTCATCTGCTGCAGCTCCTGCCGTTGCGCCGGCTACCCAGGCGACAGCCTTTACTTTGTCCAGGACGGTCCCGTCAGAGAGGATGACGCCGTTTTTGACACTGATCACGCCCTCATAGTCGGCTGCCGCGTAATCGGCCATAACCACCTGAACCTTCTTCCCTTCCTGGTCCCGCATCCGCTTAATGGCTGCCGTGTACACCGGCTTCAGCGTGGCGTCCGAAGTCAAAAGACCGATCGTATGGAAATCGTAGCCCTCGATCGTGGTTAGGTAATCGGTATGGTCCCCATTGGTCACGGTGCCGTCCGCCCCACCAGTTAGATTCAGGCCTGCGGTGACGTCTGGTGCGCCGGTTCCGCTGAATTTGACCCAATTGTTCTCCGCCAGCTCCTCGATCTCAGCGACGATTTGGGTGTCCATCACTTCGCCGGCGAGCAGCGTAATAACGTCAAACTTTGCCGGTTCGTCGATATTGTTCTGGACGATAATCCGGATATCGTTCCCGCGAGCCCCGCCGTGCTTCGCAGTCACCGTCAGGCCCGTATTCGTGGCCGTCGCCGGAGTGCCGGCATTCAGCCGATACAGCAGGACTTTGCTAGCCCGTTTCAGCGCTTCACGAAGCGGAAGCAGCTCCGGGGCCGAAATGTCATAACCCAGGACATCCTTCGTATCTGCTCCGGCTTCGACAATAATCACCTGTTTGGAAGGTCCCCAGGACAGCGACAACGGCAAGGATACCACGCCGCGCTCGCCCAAAGTGGTCAGTGACTGCCCGGTCGATTCAAACGTAATATAAACACCGGCGCGCTGCTTGTTTTGCGTTTTCCATGTTCCTCCTGCCATGCCTTACACCTCTCTTTCCTTAAATCTATTGATCACAGCGACCGCTTCGTCCAGCGTATACGTCTTATCTGGCTCCAGCAGCCCCGTCAGGATGTCTTTTTCAGACGTGGTAAACCGTTTGGCTTCAACCAGCTGCTCCTTCGTGTAGCGAGGCGCTGGCTGCGTCTGAGCCTTGTTCTCTTTGCTCATTTCAGGCGTCCCTCCTGTTCTAATTGCCCCATCTTGATTCCCGGCTCCTTGGCCCGCATGACGTGATAGTTATAGTCCACATAGAAATGCAGCACGTCATCGATCACCTCGTAATTCATGCCGGTACCTCTAAACTTCATGCCGTCGATCTCAACCCACTCCAGGACGTCCAGCAGCTGGCTAGCTACGGCCATGAAATCTTCGTTCGTTGAGAAGTAATGCACATCGAACGAATGGCTTTGTTGGTAACGTCGCCCCTGGATCCGACCATGCGCGGCATTCAGAAGCAGCACAATAAAGCAGGGCTCAATTAAGCCCTGCCTGTTCTTCCCGTATACCTTCCAGCCGAAGGTTGTTTTCAACTTACTCATGACGGCATGTGTTAATCGCTCGGAATCCATGCCCTCACCTCACCGTCTTGGCCCACGGCCGTTCATGATTTGATTTAATAGTTCAGCTTGCCTTCGTTCCAGGTAGACCGGCAGCTCCCTCTCGATTTGCTTCATGGAGATGGTCATCATAAACCGCCCTTCAACCCACTCCGTTTTATCCCGGTTCCGATGGCCATATTCAACGAAGGATGCATACTCCGTATTGTTGTAGATCTCAACGACATACGAACTACCTTGGCGGATCACTCTTCCAACCCGCCAGTTTCGTCTCAGCTCCCCCGAGTCTACCGGCGTGCGCTTCTTGGCCTTGCGTTCAGCACGGTAGGCCATTTCCAGAAGGAAATCCTGGATGAATCGATCGATGACTCTCTCGTCCAGGGCCTTCTTGAACGACTTGGCCATCTTCTCAAATTCGTCAAAGTCGAAGCTTCCCAATCTCGGCATCAGGCTCGGTCCTTTCGGGTTAGATTGACTTCCTGGTGAGTCGAGTAAGGCGGAAAGGGTTCGCCGGCCGTAAAGTGATACGACCTGCCTTGCCGGGTAACTTGAAGCTCGTCGCCTTGAAGGATCTCAACCTCTGGAGCGATGAATAGCTTAACATCGTAATCGATCCGGTTTTCTGCTTCTGTCTGGCCGTTTCGAGGAAGCCCGGTCTGAGAAAGCCGGCAAGGAACGTCAGCATAGACAGTAATCAAACCGAATTTGGTTTCGCCCCAACCGGTTTCGTATTCCCCGTACCGCTGAATCGTTACCCGGTCCGTGTAGGTCTTCTCCACGATCTTACGGTATCGCCGTATTCTGCTCATTGCTTACCACCTCAGCTTCCGGTACCGGTTCAGATCCGAGCTGTAGGCCCTGACACCGGCAGCCACCGAGCCGCCCCCAGAGGATCCGCCCGTCGATGTCTTCACCGAGGTGTCCCCAATCTTCAGGTCGATAGCACCCGACAATAGATCATCCAGCTCTTCCAAATGGGACTGATCGGCCTTGAAGGCTGCCATCGCAATGTTGGCCCAAACATATTTAAGAGCGGCCGGAATCTCCTCGATGGAGTCCAGGCCCAGGTAGTTCATGATGTGCAGTCCGGATTCGTCAATGTAGGACCGAACCAGGTTATCCAATGATTCCGGGAGCTTGTAGCGCTGCTTGATAATCTCAGCTACGGCTTCATTCAACATCGCCGGCACCTACTTCTCGTCTTTTTTGCTTTTCTTACCGTCAGCTTCCTCGATTTCAATTCGTTTGAAGCCTTTGGACTCCAAGGCCTTTGCCTTCGTTTCGGAGTCCACCACTTTAACAACATTCAATCTTTTCAGAGTAATATTGCTCATAGGTATTAGCCTCCTGTCGTCACGCGGAATGCCGCGGTTTTGTTATCCGGAATGATCAGATCGTGATACTTCCGATAATCCAATTTCCATGCATCGGCCTTCTGGTTCTCATCCGGGGTAAAGATCCTTACCTTGTCCGTTTTGCTGATACCGATCGGCGCAGAACGTGGCGAAATGATCCAGTTTACGCTCTTCGCGTCAACCGCCGGCACAAATCCCCCAGCCTCCTGGCCAGCCGTCTCACCGTCATTAAAGACATACGCTGCTTTCATCCGGTTGGAGGATACAGGGATCAGCGGAATGCCGTCCAGCATCTTAATTTGAAGATTGATGCCGCCTTGTGCAAACTGGCCTACATCGATCCGCTTCTGGATCTGCGTGTTCCCCGTCAGCACGCCATAAGCCGGAAAAGCAATGGTGATGACCAGCTGGCTCAAATCGACCCCCATATCCGCCAGGTCGAAAATATCTTTGAACAGCTCTGTCACGATGGTGCTTTCTGCAGGTGTATAAGTCCGGGATTTACCAGCTGCCTCCGCTTTGGCCGCAATCAGGCTATAGCGGTATGCATCAATTTCCGGGATGACCTGGAGCCGCTGGAACTCGCTCATGACATTAGCGGCAGAAGCCCCAAAGTTCGTTTCGTTTACATCCATAGAATCCAGCTGGAAAGTACGACCGCGATCCTGTGTCAGCGTGTGGGTTTGGTACTTGTAAGTTACGGAACCCTGAACAAATCCGGTATCACGGTCATAGTCAGCCAAGCCTTGGACAACGACATCCGGGATCTTAATTTCATTACCGCCGTTATAAATGACCTGGCCGGCGTTGCTTTCCATCCATCCGGATGTCGCTTGCTGCGCGATTTGTTTATCCAATTCGGTTTGAAATAGCTTTGCATATTCCAATGTGTTAATAGGCATTTACATTCATCTCCTTGTTATCGTTGTGAAAAGATACTAGAAATTTCAGCGGCAACCGGATCCACTGCACCGCCTCCACCGCTGCCGCCTTCCGCCGGCTTCGCTCCCTTGAAGGTGGCGCCGGGGGTTTCGGGCTTAAACAAAAAAGCCTTCGATTCACGAAGACTTTTCACCTGATCCTCAAGACCGGCCTTAATACTGCCGTCCTCGCCGATCTCAATTTTCGATTTATCCAACTGCAAGATCGCATAGTCGGCATCGTGAACATCCGAGCCAAGCGCCAGCTTAAGCGCCGTTGTCAGCTGCAGATCCTTCAGCTCGGCCTCATACTTCTCCTTGGCCGTCTTGTTGTCGTCCTGGAGCTTCTTGATCTGTGCCTGCAGATCCTCATTGCCCTTTGCTGCTTCCTTCAGATCGGCTAGCTGCTTATCGCGATCCGTCACCTCCTTCTCCGCTTTTTTACGGGCATCGACGACATCGTTATATTGTGACTTCGGAACAAAATGCTTCGGCAGCTCCTTGTTCACATCACCGATCAACCCATCGATCTTCGATTCATCCAGCCCGGCATTCTTCAGCAGTTCCTTCAACCAATCCATTTATCATCATCCTCCATAGATTTTTATAGCTGCTCTCCAGCTACGGGAGTCAGCCGATATACTCCGGCTGCGAGTATGCCTAGTTTTACGCCGTGCGACAGGGCAAATTAAAAGCACCCTCGTGAATTAGAGAGTGCCGCCTATTCTCCAGGTGTATCGATGTATTCCTTTTTCCAATCCTCGTATTTCATGTTGGCCGGAATATAGATACGCTTGCCCGTGTGGTCCTTAGCAA
The DNA here is from genome assembly GCF_038002285.1 of Paenibacillus sp. FSL R5-0810. Taxonomy (NCBI): domain Bacteria; kingdom Bacillati; phylum Bacillota; class Bacilli; order Caryophanales; family Paenibacillaceae; genus Paenibacillus; species Paenibacillus sp. FSL R5-0810. Next base: position 5,968,208 of record NZ_JBBOCF010000001.1, on the reverse strand, counting down.
TCCGTTTGCCTGGATCCTCTTCGTCATCAAAATAGGCCGTTACAGTAGTCCGGCAGCGGGCGTGAAACGGTGGATAGTTGACGCTAACCTCGCGCTCACTCAATTTGAACACCTTGCCGTCCATAGTCCGGCATGTCTCACTGGTCCGGCTGTCCAGTGTCGCCAGGATCTCATACTGCTGCACGACGCCGCTATTCTTGTATCCGTCAGCGGTCGCCTCGTTGATGATGTGCGCGCTCTCCGTAGATACCAGTCTTTCGGCAGTGGAAATGGCTACATCCATCCTCTTTGCAAGCAGCTTGCTCACCTTTTCGACACTGTCACCACGTATGAAGGATTGACTCAAGGCTGTCCGGAGCTCCCGAAGCAGCTTATCGCGATCGCTCCAGATCCGAGAGCTGTAGTTCTTCCCGTACCATGGCCGGCTGATGACTTCCTCCACGGCTTCCTTGTCAGCCCGAGCAAACGAAGCCAGGATCCCATGTTCTTTGTTGAGCTCATACAGGGTACGGTGATAGGTGTCCTCGTAAATATCGCCCAGGAGCTTTGTCGTGCCCGTCTGCTGGCTTGCGGCCACCAATTCGATCTGTTGCCTGATCTGAAACTGCAGCGCCTCCAGGCGGGTCACACGGGTCCGATAATAGACATTATCAAGCTCTTTGGTCCATTGGCCATCTGCATTGTTCTTGGCCTTCTTCCGGAATTCGCTCAGCGTCATCTTAAACTCAGCCAGCTCGCCAGCCGTCAGGAGCCGTTTTGCTTCGGCCATACTGACCTCGTTGTTCGCAGCGAAGCGCGAGTAAAAGGAATCGAGGTCCTGTTGAATGGATCTCAACGCTAGCTCATATTCCCGAGTAAGCTCTGCCGCATACCGATCCGATTTCTCGAATTGCCTATGAGCGACTTGTTCGGCACGCTTACGCCAATACTCTTGCGACCTCATGGCGTCTCATCTTCCAGACCTTCATACTGGCCTTGATCAAATCGTTTTTGGTCCTCGGCCTCTTCTTCTTTTTTCTGCTTAAGCTCTAGATCGACGTCTTGAACCCATGGATGGTAAGCCAACTGCGTCCGCTTAGAGATAATGCCCTCACTGTTGCGGATATTGTTAATGATGTCAGTCTCATTCACCGGCATGTCGGCATTAAAGGTGATACTGAATGTCTCACTGCTAAAATCCCCCTTGCCAATAGCATGCAGATAAACATCAAAAAACACCTTCATGCGTAAGAAGGTGTCTTGCAGCTCCGCAGCTAACGAAGTACAATCTGTATCCAAGTCCATGTATCTAAAGTTAATGGCCGTACCACTCGCATTACCCAAGTCTGGATCCTTGGTGTCTACTCCGCTGGCAAAGTCGAATAAATCACGACGGTTTTTATCCAGAAATTTCATTACCGCATCGATGTTTATTTCAGCCTGCAGCTTGTCTACTCCTCCGGTGCCTTCAACCTTGATTGCCAAGCTCTCCCGCAATTCACGGACAAACTGATCTAAGTCCGTGCCTCCGTAATCTTTTAATATATAGATGAATTTAGCAACATCACGTAAAACATCAGATGTAACGGATGACTGCCAGTTTATATCATCTATCAAGTCCTTGATGAAGTATTGCAAAGGAAGCTCTTCCTCGTTGTATTTGAGCCACGCAATCGGAACGACTGAGAAATTATATGCCACCCCGTTTAAGCTGAAATGAGACTCCTCTGCCCCCATATCCGTATCCGGTATTAGACTTGTGCCCGGTCCATTGTTGACGAAGCGCTTAACGCCTGTTGTGTCCCAATACTCTACGCGCATTACCGTCTTTTTCGTTTTGCCCTCATAGACGATTTGATCGTAGAACCGGATATAAGCCCCCATTTCGGTACGTTCTGCATCAGCCCATAACGGTATCACCTCGGTAGACGGCAACCTCATAAATTTGATTTTGTCTTCCGTAAAATACGGCGCAAGGTATGCAATTCCAGACTTTACAGCGCCTTTGCCCAGGCTCTTGATCTTGCGTCGGAATTCTTGGTCAAACAACTCATTCAAGGCATCTGCATATGGCTTGCTCTCACTCTCCACCGTAAAAGGCTTGGCTAGCAAATAGTTCGCTTTTTGATCCACCAGCTTTTTAAGTATCGGGTGCTCCATTTTAACGTTAGATCGGTTTTTGAAATCGTTCGTTTTTCTCTGGATGTCTGATCGGTTCCGATAGTATCGTTCAGCCTCGACCATGATCTGATACTGATCCGTTGCCTTAAACTCCTTGATCTCTTCCTCAATGATCTCAACTAGCGACATTGGGGCATTGCCGGCTATGATCTCCTCGATCTCCTGCAACCTGTTTGTGAACACTCTCTCACCTCACTTCAATATCGAAATTCCATTTTTACGTTTTACAACCGTATTCACGAAATATCGATCACCGTCCATCTGATGATCGTTCTCCTTTAGCGGCTTATCTTCGCCACGGGCTGCCGCCTTCTCGTCCCAGACATAGGAACTGAATTCCCGGAACGTCTCAGTGCAGCAATCGTTATATTTGATCAGTCCCTCGCTCAAGGCAGATGCCACGTTGCGGATCCCGTCGATCACATCATTGACAGCCTGAACCACGCGGAATCTTCTCCTCTTTTTCAGAGCAGCAATAAACGATGCTGCGCTAGGGTCAACGATCACACCTTGTAGCTTGAGATCGCCCACAAACTCTATGAGATCGTCGCAGTACTCCTCATCCGTCTTCTGCCGGCTACTGGCGCGGCCGTCATAGTGGTACTCTTTGACTTTGTACCACACGCCTCTGCTTAGGCCCCATAGCCCGAAGGTTGTCGGGTTCTGCGTTCCATAGTCGCAGCTGACGTAATACTGCGTGTAAGGACGATCCTCGGCCGGTACAACATGCTTGTCGCGGTCGAACATATCGTATATGACGCCCTCGGCCATAACCCACAGACCCAGGATGTACCGCTTGAAGAACACGCCGGAGAACATGCGATAAAAACGCTCTTTAACTTTTTGAGACAACGACAAGTTATCCTCCATCGAAAAATGCAGGACATAAATCTTCTTTTCCTTTGCCTTGTCGATATACTCAAGTTTGAACCAGTGGTAAGGCCCGCCTGGGTTACAGTTAAAGAATATCTTCGCACTATTGCCATCGGTCTCAGCTGAGCAACGTCCGATGGCCTGATCAACAAACGACTGCGGGAACAGAGCGACTTCATCGAGATAAGCGCCGGCAGCTGTCAAACCCTGCAGCACGTCCTGGCTCGATTCGTTGTTCGCACCGAATAGATAATAGGTGTTCGTCCCAATTACGACGTGCGGGTTTTCAGACCGGTGATAGTGGTAGTCGATGCCTTTGGCCGTCAAGATCTGAAACATAGGCTCTAAAACGTTACGCTTTAGGGCACCCATCGACTTACCAGCTATGATGAAATTCTGATCTCGGTGTTTATCGAGCGACCAAGTGATAAATGAATCGATCATAGCAATGGTCTTGCCGGATCTGATCGCCCCTTCAGCCACAACCATATCGTAATCCCGATAAGGGCTGTTGTCGGTCCACCACATGAGGAGCTTCTTTTGTTTACGACTGAACGGCTTAAATTTGAAGGAGGTAGTCTTTTTACGTCTCTTCGCCATGATCCACCTCATCGGCAAACACATCTGCAGCCTGTGCGTTCAGCGCTTCGGCATAACCGCCGCCTTGAGCATGTGCATCACTATCTGAATCTCCACGCAAGTCTTTCACTTCCAGCTTCAGCCTAGCGATCCGCAGCTCCTGCTCTTCGGTTGCCAGCTCCGTCTTCAGGAGCTCGTCATATTGTTTGATCAGGCTTTGAAGTGTCCCCATAGCCCGGCTCTGGGCCTGCAGGAAGGTCGCCTGTTTGTCCCAAGCCTGTTGCACTTCCCAGCGTTCCCCGATGACGTTGCCGTCCTTTTCCTCGATCTTTTCTACCGTTTTGTCGTCCCGGTCCCGGACGTACATAATCTGCTGGGCCCGGATGATGGCCGTATACTGGATCATGATGTTTTCCCAGACGATGTCGAGAGGCGCCTTGGTCTGCAGCTGCTCCATGATCTCCAAGGAGTCAGCCGGCAGGTATTTCCGGAAGAAACCATGCGTGACGGCCTTGTCATTGCCTGGAGGGCCGCCTGGGCCGCCGCGATTGCCTACTGCGTTCTTGTTACCCTTCGGCGCGCCGCCTTTATTTGTGTGCACCCTTTCCGGTTTGTGTGCACCCTTTTTTCTCTCCCAGCCATACCGTTGCTTCCAGCTCTTGACCGTATTCAGGGAAACGCCGTATTTCTCGGCGATCTCCTTGTATTTCATGCCATTGACGTAATCCTGTTCTGCTGAAATTCTTGCTTCCGCCATTTACACGATCACCACCCCCGGCGTTGTGTTGGTTTTGAAATAAACGAAAAAGACACCTAGTGATAGGTGCCTCAAAAATAGTTTATATAAATTGTATTGTTGTATTGACAGAAATACATCTTCGTGTTATTATATTTATAGAGGGTGCGGTAAGCACTCCGGAAAGGAGGATAAGGCGATGGGGTTGCTTGAAATCGTACTTCTGCTAACGGCTATCACGAACTTGGCAACGGCTTGGCTTAACTACCAAGCGTCCAAACGGAATGGCCGGAGGCTAAAGTAAAAGCCCCTTACGCTAGCACCGTAAGAGGCCGAGACACCGCAGGAACGGGGAGAAATCCCCGCCCTGCACCCTATCATCTTATGCTTATCTTACCCTCTTCATTCTTTTTTGTAAAATATAATTTACGAAAATAGGAGGCACCGCACAATGGAAACACTAACCCTTGTCATCGCTGTTGCTGCCCTAGTCGTTTCACTGGCCGCACTGTTCCAAGCCTTGAAGAACAGGAGGTAATATTAATGTCAAACAAGCCGTTATCGTTTCGCTTTCCTGATGAATTTGTAAAACTGCTCCGTACCTGGGCTTTTGTGACCGATACGGATCAGCGGGCGCTTCTCCAGGAAGCCTTTCAGGAATATGCAGAACGACGCCCCGAAATCAAAGAAAAAGTGGACGCTGTAATGTCCACTCTCGATTGACCCGTCATATCTGGCGGGTCTCTTTTTAATTTCTGGCGATAGCCGCATTCGCCCAGAATACCGACTGCTCCAAGTTGGTCATGGCCAGCGACTTCTCGCGGCTATTGGGTGCTAGCTCGTCGATCAGATAGGCCAGCTCCTTCGCTTTCTCCCGGATCTCCTGGTAGATCTCCGGCTGCCCTGGCTTCGGGGCGTGGTATTTAAAATTGTTTTCGATTTGCGGATCCACAATGAATCATCCTCTCAGAGTAATGGAAAAAGCCGCCAATGGCGACTGAGTAATCCAACTATTTTTCATAAAAAATCACCCATCTTGAGCTCTGTATCTTGGACTTATAAAGCTTTCGGTATATAAATAGCTGTCTATACAAAAGCACTTCATTTGTATCTAATACCTCAGATTGTTCCTTACTTTTTCGGGAACTGTATTCTAATTTCATCTTTTCATTTGCTTGTGTAATGTAACTGATCTCAGCATCGGCAATATAAAAATTCTGCTGATATCTGTCAAATTTTAATAATGGTACAAGGACTCGCTCCCCTTTTTCTAGGATAGGAACATTAACATCTACTCTCCACCCTTCTTCAGTTGGGGAGTCAGTTAGAATAAGTCTGAATCCAATTCTTAGCTGGATTGCTGTTCCAGGGCCAAGATTTTTAATCTCTCCAAACGTGACATTGTAATCATGCTCTTCCCCTACTGCTTTATTCAAAGCAATATTTCTAAGTAACCGTTTATAATCTTCTGTTTCAATTACTTTACTTGGCGATTCTTTAGTCAGCGGATACGTATCATACCTTGCTTCTTTCTCCTCGAAACTTAAAAAAGCGCGATTATTTTTCTTATTGTCTCTTATAGAGATGTAAACTGTGAGGAATGATGAAAGTAAAAAAGGGGTATTCGGATTTTATGGTTGAAATGGGTGTTTCAATTTCCAGTAATATGAATCATTCCAGTAGATCATCGTCGAACTTACTGCCGCACATAGGACAGAAATTCGGCACTTGAACGCCCTGATTCGTAAACCCGTATCCCTGCCGCTCACAATCTCCAATAAACGTCCAGTGGCAATTCATGCATTCGCACACTGTTAGCGACATATCCCGACTCTCATCATCGGTGTCAACGCCTTGCCGTAAGGCTTCAATCTCGCGTATAAACTTAACCTTGGCTGTCTTCATATTCCTTCACTCTCCTTCGCTTTTTTGTATACTTTGCAACACCCATTTACTTACATCAATGGAATGTGAAATTTTCGTTTCAACTCAATAATCCGAATAGCCTAAAAAAGTAAAAAGCGACGCACCAATTCCAGAAATTATTGCCAGAATTACTTTTTCCTGTATCAATATATTTAGTCCCTCAGATAATTCCATTTGCTCTCCCATCTCCCTTTATATCTGTTCAACTACTAATTTCGACATTAAGGGAGATATTTCCTGCAAAGAAAATACCGCCTCGATCCGAGACGGCAAAAAGGGGAGATGAAAAGATATGAATAAATCCGAACGGCAGGATTTGAACCTACACTACTTACTCCCAAGGCAAGCGTGCTACCCAGCTACACTACATCCGGTTATTGTGAGGCGGTCGCCTAACGGCGCGGGTGGTCCATTACCGACCGCCTCTTTACATCAAGGGGCACAATATCATATTAACACGGAAATTCAGGCTTTTGTTCTCGTTCTGTTCCCGTTTCAGTCTCTAATTTGTCTCACTAGCAAATTGCAAGCTTTTCGTATTCCTCGATCGCCTTCTTACGCCAACGGTAGAACACAGATTTGGAAAGGCTCATTTCTTTGGCGACCTCTTCCCATGCAACCTCATCAATAAGATGTCTCTGAATGATCCTTGCGTATTCCGGCCGGTAGCTTTCAAGAGCCTGTAAAACTGTATCAATCTGGCCAACTTCAGCCTGCAGATCCTGAAGCTCGGTCAGGCGCTCAATAATTTCGTCTATGCCTTCCCGGACATCATAGCCCCTCGCAGCGATCACTTTTTGAATCTTCCGCCGCAGCTCCTGCAGGAGCTGCGTGTCCTCAGGATCCGGGGCGTGTGCTGGGACAGCTCGCTTCTGGGCCTTAATGCCGGCAGGGTACCGGGAGAGGTAAATGTGCGCGACTGTTTCAAGCTCCTGCTCTCGTTTTGAAAGATACAGGTATGACGGCAACCCCCTAAGCTTCCGGTGCAGTTCCTGCAGCTGGTCGTCCTCATTCAGCCGGCTCACTGTAATACCGGCACCCACGCTGTAATTAGACAGTACCTGAATACGGGCTTTCTTTTGCCGGTATTGAGAAAGTTGCTCAATAACGCTTTGTTCATTCGTTACCGTCGTCTTCAGTTTCATGTGGAACCTCCTCTACCCAATGGTCGACACGTTCTAGTACCCATTCCACCAACTCACGATTGATTTCTTCCTCCGTCATTCCCGTGCAGTCAAATTCGTCAGACTCCTCAATCCCATAAAAGCAAAGGCTGAATTTCTTAATCACTTGTTTTTCCCTCCTCATCTGCCTTCGCTTCACATTTGTGCTTCGGGTACCAGCTCAGCGTATATCGCTTCCGACAGACCGTACAAACTTTAAATCTCATTCTGTACGGTCGTTGATTTTTAGTCATGAAACCTCCACCCTCTGATCATCTATGCATCACGCATCATCACACCAGAAGTAACTATAAATTTTCCATACCCTACATCCTCTACATCTTCGCTCTGGCAGATCGGACAAACGGTAACGGAGTGATCTATATCCATATCATCCTCAACAGTGAACATCGCAGAGCATTCGGCACACTCATAGCCATGCATCATCAACAGGGTCATATCCGGCTTGCCTGAGTAATTTACCCGTTGCGGCCAATCGAGTGGATTGCGCAAGCGCTCATGATAGATCATCGTCCGTATGGATCCCGAAGTGCTGCCGAGCTCCAGCGCAATTTCTTTTATTGGTTTACCTGCAAGGAACAACTTGTGAAGTTTCTTTTTATCTACTTTTTCAGGTTTCATTTGATTCACCTACCTACTCGTTTATTCGGCGGCGGGGGATCCGGCAAGATCAAATAGATCTCGCCGATCAGCTCGCCGTTATCGTCATATATCAAATCCCAAGGAATATCTTGAAAAATCGGATCAGGCTTATGCATGGCTTTCCAACTGGATGTAAAAGAGATCTCGTTCTGTATCTACCTGTAGCGCATAACGTTTAGTCGTCACCTGCTTTTGATTGAGCCAGGCAGATAAGCGCTTATTGATCAGCCGTAGGCCGCCGTTGTCGCCGCTCTGGGTTCGGAGCTGAAGCCCTTTATTCGCGACTTGCATCACGAGTCGATTCCCTTCGGGATCGTAACCCACCTGCAGACACTGACCTACCTTGCAACCCATTTCATGAACGGCCCTTTTATTAAGGTGGATCCCATGGCCATTCAGCCCAATCGTAGGAGTAGTTGAAACCCCCTCATCAACGAACCATTCAATATTTCCGCCCATATTGCTACGTCCTCGACCCATTTGCGTATCCTCCTGTTTCAACGTACCTGCCTGGTACTGAATAAATTTAATGCCAATCTGCTTCAAAATTCTTCCTGCTTGTACTTGTGATATCCCGATTGCTTGGGCGATCTGACGTTGAGTTTGATCTTGTAGCCGCAGCCGAAGCAACTTTCTTTCACGAGGATCCAGTAGAGACATGAATTCCTGGATGTAAATATCTGAAAAATCGGTATTGCTGGGTATAATATCAAGCATTGTGATTTCCTCATCGCCCTTATATGTGACTGCCATAGGACGGTCTAGCGAAGACGGTGACCATCCATCCAAAAGCTCCAGAGCACTACGAACATCTGCAAGCTTCCACCCTGTCTTTTCCGCAATCGTTTCTGGGCGATCGTCGCCCCAGCCTTCCCTGCGAATCATGTTTGCTTTGCTTTGTAGGGTCCTGGGAATCTTCACAAGGTAACGCTTATCTCTTAGAAAATTCTGAATTCTCCCTTGTATAGCTGGATACGCAAGGGTGATAAACGAGTTAACAGCCCCATTAAAACGACTTGGGTCATACTTTCGGAATGCCTCGATAAGCCCCATTGTCCCGACAGATACCAGGTCCTCATAATCAAGGCCGGCATTCAACGCAACGCGGTACCTTTTCGCCACTTTATGAACAAGATTCTCGTAATTCTTAACAATATCAGCCTCATAACCGAGATGAGGGTTATAACCAATATTCAAGTGGCTTCCCTCCTCCCCGAATTCTTCTCGTAAACCTCTTCGAGCCATTCGACCAGCATCATCATCTGTTTGATTGCCAACCGGTGCTCCTGGTACTTCCTGCAGAGCTCACCGGAAGAGTCGGCAACCCATCGCCAAAAGTCCGGGTTCTCCATCCCGTGCCGTATAGCTGCCTGATTGGCCTGGCCGATCCAGAGCTCAACGTCCGCAAAGAACGCTTTGTAATCCATAGGCTTACAGCTCCTCGATCCGGATGTAAATGCCAGGGCGATTAGCCCAAAACTTTTCTATGATCTCACTGGCGACGATCGCGTCATCTGTCCAGTATCCAAGTTCCGTCATGATATCGAACGGCAGCTTGTTGAGGTTGTGCGTGTCCGGCTTCGTGGTTTTCCACTCTCCGTCGTAGTGCTTACTTCCGTCTTTGATCGGGAACAGCCATTTCACAATGACCCGCAGCGCACCCTTATACTTCTTCGCCGGCACATGCTGCCCCAAGTGAGCCATCAGCTTTGCACGAGCTGCCTTCAAATCATCCGGCTCGTAGAATACTGGCTTACCGCTGACGACCGTCACCTTCTTCTCCTGATGCGTAGCCGTCGGCGGAATCATCGGCATAAAGAATTCAGTCGACATTTCATCACATCCATTTATTTACTTTTATCGGCGGCGGGTTTTCAAATAAATTTAGGGGAGGGGGAAGGGTGGTTTTATACACCCTTCCCTTATCCTATATATTTATATAGTGGTCGCCGCCGCCGTATAGTGTATACAGCGGCGACCATAAAACAATGATTACCGCCGTATATTTATGCAAAATTCATGAATGGCGGCGACCGTGATCATTATGATTGCCGCCGATGTTTGTTTGCGGCGAGAACCATGTATTTATGGTCGCCGCCGCCACTCGGTAAAATTTCATGCGGCGGCATTAATCATGGTCGCCGCCGTCAATCTTAACAATAACGTTGCCGTTTTCTTTGTCGATCACATACCCGTATTTCTTGACCCAGTCTCTTACAGTCCGCTCGGCCACCTCTTTCCCAGTGGAAGAGTACCATTCAACAATATCTTTGACCGTCGGCGGCTCGCCAAAATTGCAGTTATTCACGACTTCTTCAAATTCCTCGGCTTTACTTCGTCGCTCCTGCTTTGCCTTGTCCTTCCTCTTATTCGTAGCCTTCTGCCAAGCTGGGGCTTCCCCTTCCGGCTCAATGTCCTTCAAGCTGCCGACGTCGTCCACCTTATGGATCGGGTACTGAAACCACATATTGACCGGCTCGAATTTCGGATATTCCCGTAGTGTGCCTTCCACACGCCAGGCTGAACGGATCTGAACGCTTCGGATGGCCTGCTTGATGCGTTCCCAGGCCACATTCATCTGATCAGGAATCGCGCGCTTGGCGTGGTCCTCCATGGCTTTGGCGCTTAGAAGATCATCCTGAGACACATGCTCTTCTAGATAATCCGGATTGAATTTTTCAAAGAGCTTCTGATATATCTCGCATACAGCCTTGTTTTCCTCTTGTTTCCGCAGGGCTTCCGTTACGTCCAATTCCACCAAGTCGATCAATGCGTCCGGATCGCGGGCGAACACGCCGCTGCCGCTGGCCCGGTCCATCGACTTCTTGCCACCCTGGGCCCCTTTGGAGTGATGATGGCAGTAGATAACGCTGGATCCTAATTCCGTTGCGATCTTGTCAAACTGGTTCGTAAAATGTGCCATCTGGTCCGCGCTGTTCTCATCACCGGTCAGGACCTTGTAAATCGGGTCAATGATGACGGCAATATAACCTTTCTTAGCCGCCCGTCGGATCAGCTTCGGAGCCAGTTTATCCATTGGTACCGACTTACCGCGAAGATTCCAGATGTCGATATTGCCAATGTTCGCTGGCTGCAGTCCCAAGGCCGTGTATACATCACGGAAACGGTGCAGGCAGCTCGCCCGGTCAAGCTCAAGGTTGACGTAAAGGACCTTGCCCTGTGTACACTGCCACCCTAGCCATTTCGTTCCTTCGGCTATGGCGATGCTTAGCTCGATCAAAGCGAACGACTTGCCGGCCTTGGATGGCCCGGCCATCAGCATCTTATGCCCTTGTCGAAGCACGCCCTCGATCAGAGCAGGCGCAAGGACCGGCATGTTGTTCCAGAAATCCGTAAGGCTCTCCGGATCCGGCAGATCATCGTTCACTCCCTCGATCCATTCATGCCACTCGGCCCAGCTTGGCTTTCCGATATTGGTGTCCACGATAAATTGCTTTTTGCCGTTTCGTTCAATACCAGGCATACGAGACAGCCGGGATGGGTTTCGGTTCTGATTGTCGATATTCAGGCCGTTCTTCTTACAAACGTTATAAAGGTAATCCACGCGTTTACGGTATTCGTCGTAATTGGCCGCATCGACCTTAACTATGGCGTGGAGACTCTTGCCACCGCTATAGACCATGACGGCAATCGGAAGCTCCAACTCGCGCATGATGGCGTTTTGCTTCTCAATGTCCATCGTGTCCGATTCAACGAGCGCATAGCGGAACTCAGTCACGTTCTCGTTCTTGACGCCCTTCCCGTCGAGAGGGTTAAACCGGATCCAGGCGCCGGCTGCTGGGTCATAGTCGCCCAGGACTGCCCCGATATCTCCGTTGCACTCGTTCAGTCGCTGGATCAGCTCGCCGGCCGTTCGATCCCAGGCTCCCTTCGTGGGCAGATACTTGCCTTCATCGTTCTGCCAGGTGTCTACGACATAGCCAACGTTCTCGGACGCTTCGAACAGCGTTTCAAGATACGTGGTCAGCTGCTGGACTGGATTCCATACTGCCGGTTCGTGGATCTCCTTGCCTTCGATCCAATTCTTATCGACGACCACATAATCGCCGCCAGAAATCTCGTCGTCCCATCCTAGCTCGCGATCTTCGCGATCGGCAGACCGTGGTACCCATCCGTTTTCCTTGGCCATCTGCGTTATTGTTGCGCCGGTGACCGGATTGCCCGATCCTTCGAATGACGTCCATTTTTTGAAGCATTCGCCGGGATGGTATCTTGCCCCATCCCGTTTACTCCAATCGTCCCAATCACTGGCCGTGTAGCCTTCATATTTCAGCGCCATGCCCACGTTGACCCATTCCTGGTAACTGAGGAAGGACGGATCAATGTATTCAAGCAAAGCAATGAGGTCGAGTTTATGTTCCATAGTTTTAATCTTCTTCCTTGAATAGTAGGGGTTCTGGCTGTCCATATATACTTATGTTCAATCCTTCGGAAAACTCATATAGGAAAAAACGCCACACTTTTGTATTCCTGGTAGATACGGCGGTTATCTTATCTCCAGAAACGTCCTTTATCATCATGTCGTCTTGATCAAAATCATGCTCATTCTCAGGGCTATATCCCGTTATCTGAACTAGACGACCATGCAACTCAGAGTTAAACACCCATTCTTTCACTGCTAATTCCATGGATTTATTCACTCCCCGCGATACTCTTTAGGATTTATGCCTTGTGGAACACGCCATCCGTTGCCGGCGATCCGGTCGATCAGGCGTTTTGCGCTATCAAAAGACCAGGTACCGACACGCTCGAATCCATATCGCTCAAGCAGTCGGATCTGCTTCGGCGTGGTCAATCCTTCCGCCCGCCGCTTATCCAGTCGTTCCAGCAACTTCGTTGCCTTGCCGGCATTATCGATTTCATCCGGCATGATGCCAAGCTTCTCCAGCGTCTTGATCTGCTTTTCGCTTGGTGGAGCCATTTCCCAGCCGAACGATGGCACGTAACTGGACAGGTCTTCTGCCTGAATACTCATTTCAAACTGCAGCGGATCCACGAGCTGCCGTTTACGTCGCTTCATTTCTTCAAGCTGTTTGGCCAGGGCTTCCTCGCGCTGAGCAATGACATCCTCAGCCGCTTGTTTCTCGACAGTCTCCAGATCGAGCGGGATCCCCGCCTCTTCGATCTGTTTGGTCATAGCCTTGGCCACCTCTTCATTCTCCGCAATCAAATGCGCCGGATGACAAAGCTCATGACGCTCCGTATGCCAAAGGAAATCGAGCAGCAATAATTCTGTTTTTCCAGGGTGCAGCCGGGTACCGCGCCCGACCATCTGGCTATATAAGCTGCGGACCTTGGTCGGCCTCAGCACGACTACGCAATCCACGCTTGGACAGTCCCATCCCTCCGTAAGAAGCATGGAGTTGCACAGGACGTTATACTTGCCTTTGTCAAAATCCTCTAAAATCTCTGCCCGGTCCTGTGATTCGCCGTTAACTTCAGCCGCTCGGAACCCAACTGCATTCAGAATGTTGGTGAACTTCTGACTGGTCTTCACAAGCGGAAGGAATACAACAATCTTCCGATCTTTGGCTACTCGCCACATTTCGGCGGCTATCGATTCAAGATACGGATCCAATGCCGTGCCAAGGTCACTACTCTTGAAGTCTCCAGCCTGTTGCCCCACTCCAGACAGGTCGAGCGTTAGCGGAATCGTCATGGCTTTGATCGGGCTAAGATAGCCCTCCTTGATCGCTTTTGGCAAAGTGTATTCAAAGGCCAAGCTTTCAAAATAAGAGCCCAGGTTCCGCATATCTCCACGATCTGGTGTAGCAGTTACGCCCAGGACATTCGCTGATTCAAAATACTGCAGGACACGCTGATAGCTTTCTGATATACAGTGATGCGCCTCGTCGATAATGATCGTATCGAAATGGTCTGCGGCAAATTGCCGTAACCGTTTATCCCTCATTAGCGTCTGGATGCTGCCGACCACGACCCGGTACCAACTTCCGATTGATGTTTGCTCTGCCTTTTCCGTAGCGCATTTCAATCCAGTTGATTTCTCCAGCTTGTCGGCCGCTTGGTCCAGCAGCTCGCCCCGGTGGGCCAAGACGAGCACACGCTCGCCCAGGATCACCCGATCTTCAATCACTTTGCTAAAAACAATCGTCTTACCGCAGCCTGTCGGAAGAACAAGCAGTGTTCGCTTTACACCCTTTGCCCACTCTGTCTGAATGGATTCCCTAGCAGCCTGTTGATAAGGTCTAAGCTCCATGGGTTACCTCCTAAAACTGGCCAGTCGACCAGTTTCCGCCTTGCTGTCCGGTGGTCGGGAACGGCGGTTGCTGTTGTGGCTGCTGATATGACTGCTGTGGCGGCTGTTGTTGATATGCCTGCTGCTGATGTTGGTAATTTTGCTGTGGTTGTTGACCTACAACCTCGTCATAAGCGTAGAAGGTTTTGACCTGATTATTGGTTCGTTCCACGCCGTCTCGACCTGTGAATTTGTTAATCTCAAGTTTCAAACGTCCTTTGGCTCCTACGACGGCGTTCCAGTTCATGCGCAGCTTCTCGCCCTTTTTCTTTTGTCCGATCCCCGCGAAGAAGTTGGATAGTAGCCCCTCCGTTTTGGTATGCAGGAACAAGTTATGGAAAACGACAATGTCGCCGTGCTCTGGGGAATGAACCGTCAATTCGAGTTTTGCCTGGTTACAAGCCGGCATCTTCTCACTTCCAGCAAACCGTCCACGTTCAAACTTTGTTACCGTAAAGTCGTAGTCTCCGGCCGGGAGGACGATAAAGTCCCCACCGTCCTTCTCGATCTCATCGTCCCAACCTAATTCACGATCAATATTTTGACTCATGTATGATTCCTCCTGTGTTATGAATTAAGAAAATGGAATATTGCTTCTCGTTACTTGGATCATTTCGAACACCTGCGGCCACGCTGCCACCAGCACACCTTCAATAAATCCTGGATCGTAATTCGGTATCGGCGTGTCTTGCGGGTAGTAGCCTTTCTGACTCACAACGGCCTGAATTTCATATTCCTGCACCCCATGCTGAACCATCAGATCCCGTAGCGATCTCGGTATATTGGGATTCAGTTCCGACTGCAGCCATGTGTTTGCCGGATGAGCAGGTTGCTGAACTGGAGCTGTTGGCACCTGCTCTGGTACCGATGCTGCTGCAGGCGGTTGTTCTGTCGGCTGCGGTGCCGTGGCTGCTTGTGTAGGCTGTGTTTGCATTGTTGGTGTCTGTTGTGGAGCCCCCGCCGAAATCGGCTGGCTGAAGATATGGGCAATTCGGCTATAATCGAGCGGTAATTCATCCGGGAGGCCATGGCGATTCTTTGCGTCCCATGCAGGGTGATGTGTGGTGTACATCGTGCGGGCTCCGCCTTGTGCTTTGTTTTTCTTTCCGTCCTTATCAGTGGCCACCGAATACGTCTTGTAATTAAGGAAAAGGACGATGTCAGCCCATTCTTTGACGAGCGGAGCTGTACGTGAACCGGTCTTAGCCCCAAGCTTGAGCTGATAGCGGTCGTACGCGCCCATTTCGTCCGGCTGCTCAAATTTGATGATCTGAGCATGTGCGGTCAGTACAACGTGGATGCCTGCCTCGACTACATCACTGAGCAGATTAAGAAAACGCCCGATTTCCTCCGCGACATAGATATATCCCTTGCCATATCCAAAGTCTTCAACGCCGTTTTTGTTGTGAGAGGCACATACGCTCTCGACGCAAAGCATTTCGGCCCAATCTACAGTATCGATTATCAGCGTGCCGAATCGAGAAGGACCTTCATGCTTCACCCATTGCGCTTGCTGTTTGAGCATTTCCCAGCTTGACGGCTTTGGCAGCCGCTGAACATTTAACTGCTTGGTTGATCCCTCCGTGTCGATAAAGACCGGATTAGGAAACTGAGCAGCAAGTGATGACTTCCCTATGCCCTCCGGTCCATAAAGCACGACTTTTTGGGCTGTCTGGACCGTGCCACTGATAACTTCAAACATTAAAATTCACCTGCTTTCCATGTTTTCGGCTCTGCCGGCGGTGTCGGTTGCGGCGCTGGAGCCTGCTCCTCTCCGGCAACGTAGCCGTCTTCGATGATGATGGAGCATTCATCCCCGGTACTGACTCGAGTCGCGATGGCTTGCAGTCCTTCCTGTTCCAGCCACTGGCCAAACTCTTGCAAGGTTTCTAAATCCATTTGTTCCAATTTGTCTAGTAGGATAAAGCCGCAGTCTGGTTTCAATTTTCGTACAATCGCTGCGGAAACCCGGAGCTGATCAGCGCCGCTCATGTTATCCCATTTCTGCCCGTTGTAGACGAGCTCGCCATCTTCAACTGCCAGTCCCGGCAACGGCAAATTCGCAGTCTCCAGAAGGTCCGTCTTCTGCTGGCGAATCGCATTGATCTCCGTGGTCAGTTGCTCGTATTGCTGGCGATAATCGCTGGCATCCGTCTCAGCTTTGTCTTTGTCCAGATTTGCCCTGACCTTCCGGTTAATCTCGTCAATCTGCCGGATGTTAGCCTCAAGCTCAGCGGTCGATTCGTCAACCAGATCACGAGAGTCCTTCTGAGCAATCTCCAGGTCAGCTCCGAGCTGGTCGTATTTCGCAATGGCTTCGTCCAGCAAGGACTTCAGCCGCTCTACCTCTCGCTTCTGACTGGCATGGGCAGCCTGAATCTCGGCCACGCGCTGCCGTTTCCGCTGATTCTCGCCGTTGCGGGCGAGGATCTCCTGCTGCTGCCGGATCAGCTCCGATGCCGAAATAGGCTCCTTAGGCGCGTCCGGGTAATAAGGCTGCTCCTTCGCAAATTTAGCCTTTTGGTCTGCAATCTGTCCGATGGTATGGCGCTGGTTGTAAAGTTCCTTTTCCTTAACCTCCAGTTCATGCAGCTTGTTCCCGACACCGATGATGCGAAGCAAGATGTTGGCTTTTTCTTTGCTGGTAGCGTTCATGAATTTCGGCAGATCGATCGCCAGCTCTTCTACGAAACTATCCAGCAGCTGTTGGCCGCCCTTCTGGCCGTTCGGATCGATGACCTTTAGGTCCGAATTCTTGCCTTTCCGCTCGACGATCAGGCCATTGGAAAGGACGATATGCAGGTAAGGCGGTACAGCAGATCCTTCACGCTCAGCTTGAGACGGTCGGTATTTATTGCCGCCAAGCCCCCAGGCGATGGAGTCCAGGATACTCGTTTTGCCTTGACGGTTCTTCCCGCCAACGATAGTCAGTCCGGACTGAGTCGGCTCGATTTTCACGGCCTTGACTCGTTTTACGTTTTCGATTTCCAATTTATTGATTTTAATCATTGTGCCCTCCATCTCTTTCCCTTTTTGTCGGTATGCCGTTTTACGATCGATTCAATATTTTCAGTCATGGCGAAAACAATCCGTTCGTCGCTAGTCTGGATCTTGTGCCAGGTCCTAGCGACGCCCCAAATGTCCAGGACTTCCCCTGTCTCGCCTGACCGTAATTTCACTTCATCACCTTTGAAACAGATCATTGCCTGATCTCGAAGGTATCGACAATTGATTTAATGCATGCCTCGCAAATTTGTTTGTTTTGGAAGTCGTGAAGCTTCTCATCGTCTAACTCTCCGCAAATAAAGCATCCAGGAGTGTATTTCTTTAGGATGATAAAATTTTCATATGTGTAGAATTCAAGTGGATCGCCTTCTCCTATCCCAAGCGGACGCCGGACCGACTTTGGAATAACTACCCTTCCGAGGTCGTCAATACGGCGGACAATTCCGGTTTCTTTGCAGCTAAGCTCTGAGGAGCGAGGCCTAGAAAGAGCCACAATTGCTCCGTTCTGGTAAGCTGCCTGAATCAGTTTAGCAACGGTGCTGCTGGTATCCGACTCCCATCCATTTAGCCATTCAAGCACGTTAACTTCTGGATCGGTGAGCTCCCGACCGATCAGCGAAGCGACACTCAACTTATTAATCATTGCGTTTTCCCTTCTGCCAGCTTATACTGGCGGTAGTATAGATTGATTTGTGCAGTCTGACGGCTCCTACCCCGTTCAGGCTGCATTTTCATTTCCTAGAGCGGCTATTTCACCATCGATCCAATCAAGAGCAGCCGGCAGCACTTCTGGATCGATTTCGATCCGTCCTACCTCAAGCCTCCAGCGGATCAGCTTCAGCTCCAGTCTCCGAAGCGTCTCGTTCACTTTCTGGTTCACCTCCTTTCAAGTCCCATACTAGGTAAACTTTGGCCTCAGTGCATCCAGGCGCTCGCAAATCTCCATCTGCCATTCCGTGTCGTTTGCTTGATATGCGATAAAGGATAGTTGTAAAAGTGCGTCAATTTCTCGAGTGATTTTGGCATTTACTAGCAGGCAATGGTTTATTTCCTTTTGCTCGTTCGTGCTGAGCTTGTTGTAACCACCTAAGCGTTCTGCTTTCTCAGTTAATTCAGCCAATCGGCGATGTACTGAGTGGATGCCGAACATATCACTCCGCCTTTCTCACTATTTGACTTTCAATGTGCTTATCCAAATCAATTTGACGAAAGTAGATGTTACCGCGCTGCCTGAAGTGAGGGACTTCCCCTTCCTGGACCATCCGCCGTAAAGATGACTCCGATACCTTGAGGTATCGCATGCCTTCCTTAAAATCGAAGATGTTCGAGTAAAGGCGGCGCTCGATCTCAGGTTGTAGCTCATTCAGTAGTTCCTGCTTCAAGCCGGATACGATGTCGGCCCTTATGGCTTCAATAAAAGCTGCTGTTTCCATGGCTGCAGATCCTCCTTATACTGCTTTCGAGATGTTTTATCTTACCAGCTCATCTACAGTAACACCGAGGGCGTCAGCTATCTTAACGACCGTTTCAATTTGTGGGCCTTGCTTTTTATCACCAAGACCGTACAATACAGTTAGGGAAACTCCGCTTTCTTTTCCTAGACGATAGATGGACCATTCCTTTTCATCTAAGAGTTTTTGAATATTTTCTTCTAACTTCAACCCCATGTACTTTCACCTCCTGACCACATACTATAACCCTTTACGGAAATAGTAAACTACGGTTATAACCCTTTTAGATAATATAATGATGTTTTTTCTTGAATATCCTCATTTTTTCTTGACATATCTCCCTATTATGTTTTATTATTCCCTCATTGGGTTATATCCGAATTAGGTTATATAACAGGAGGTTATTGTTTTGGGGCTGGCCGAAAAAATATTAAAAGTTATGAACGATAACAACATCACACCTTACAGACTTTCAAAAGATACTGGGATACCTTATACAACTCTTTCGAAAATACTGAACGGAACGACCAAAAGCCCTCAAGTTTCTTCACTCCAAATTATTGCTGACTATTTGCAAAAGCCCTTAGATTTCTTCACTGAAGGTGATCAAACTGACAATGGACAAGGTACTGTACCAGAGTGGGCAACAAACAAAGATAAACGTGACTTTAAGAAGATGCTGGAAGAAGATACAGGATTAATGTTTGATGGCGTTCCGATTGAAGGCGAAGACAGGGAAAGAGTCATGCAGGTCTTAGAAGCATTATTCTGGGATGCCAAAAAAACAAGCAAAGAGAAGTTCACAAATAAGCGTTATAAAAAACAAACAGACAACAACGAATAACGTCTGGAGTGAATTCACAAATGGATAAAGTAATCGCGGGTCTGCTGAAGAAATACAAGACCAACTGCCCGTTTCTTATAGCGAAATACAGAGGGGTGAAAATTACTTACGCTGATCTGGGAGAATCAACGTGGGGGGTCTATTATTCAAAGTTTAGACAGCGCTATATTGTCATCCACAACAAACTATGTGAGGATTGGCAACGCCTAATTTGTGCTCATGAGCTTGGACATGATGTTTTACATTCAGGTATCAACCGCTTCTTTATCGACGATCGAACATTTTACATTTCAGCCAAACACGAGCGACAAGCAAATATCTTTGCCGTCCACCTTCTAACCGCGTTAGAAACAATACAAGACGGCGAATCAATAACGGATTTTTTTAGCCGGAACAATATTCCTCCTGAAATGGTCCTGTATTACAAAGGTGTTATTTAGAAAAATGCACTCATTCTGATCTTTGCGCTTTCCAGCTGCAAGGCTGTTTACTATACATAAAATTAGAACATATGTTTGGAGTGATGCAAGAAATGGGTTGGACGGAACATCTAGGAGGCAACAAGTACAAGCTTGTGGAGCGAGATCCTTCCAAGGTAAAAAGGCCGAAACGCTCCATCTCTGTGGAGGTGCCGGCGGATATCGCCAAGTCGGTAAGAAAAACGGAGAAATGGCTTGCGGTGCAGCTGGCCGATTGGGAAGAGAAAGTTTTATCTGGCCAGGTTGTAGGCAGAGTAAAAACAGAGAATATCAGCTTCAAGGATTTCGTGCCGATCTGGAAGGAAGGTCACGCCAAGCAGAACCTTGGAGGAAAAACACTGCTGAACACCATGGGAGACATCGAGAGACGATTGATCCCAGAATTCGGAGACATGCCGCTGAGCAAAATAACTACGCTGCAACTCGTCACGTGGTTTGCCGGACTCACCAACAAGAAAAACGGAGAGCCATTGGCGACGAATAGCAAGCTCAATATTTATAAGTCGGCCAAGAGCATATTCGATGCTGCGTACAAATGGAAGCTCATAAAAGAGAACCCAATGGAAGGCGTACCGCGTCCAAGCGCAAGTAAGAAAGAAAAGAAGGCCATGCGATCGAAGAAACAGAATTATACGATGCAAGAGGTTGAGACGCTCCTGGCGGCCCTCTACGACCTTCCTAACAACTGGAGGCTCTATTTCACCGGGGTACTGCTTGGAGGCTTTAGACGGGGCGAATATTTGGCCGTAGAGTGGTCTGATTTGGACTTTGACCGAAACGCCATCTGGATTGAAGATCAAATAACGCTTGATGAGGAAGGCAAGAAAGTCGAAAGCGAGGTTAAGACCGAGGAGTCCGAAGCCTGGGTGGCAATGCCTAAGTGGTACATGGAAGAGCTCAAACGGTACGAGCGGCAATGGAGAAAAGAGAAGCTGCTCTGTAAGAATTGGCAGGGTGGAGAAAAGCAGTACATTTTTCATGGCGGGAACGGCGTTATGTACTATCCCAGCACCCCGACATTGACCTGGAGACGCTTCCTAGCTAAGCATGGCCTGCCGCACGTAAAACTACATGGACTCCGCCATACAGCCGGCATGCTGCTTCGAGAGAGCGGAGTAGATCTCAAAACGATCCAGGAGCGATTACGGCATACCAAGATCGGAACGACGGCAGATATCTATACACATGAATCGGCGATCATCAGCCGTGAAGCTGCGGACCGGTTGGAAATGCTTAATCCAGAATTACGGAGATTTGCCCCATGATCTGCCCCATGATGCAAATGGAGTCAGTCGTTTGTCGAATTTTACGCAAGAAAAAAACCCTTGCGGCACAAGGGTTTCAGAACATTTATCATATGGAGCGGGTGATGGGAATCGAACCCACGCTACCAGCTTGGAAGGCTGGAGTTCTACCATTGAACTACACCCGCATATCAACCCACAAAAGTAAAGACTAAGCTTTGAAACATATGCCGATTACTTTTGCGGGAACCGAATTCTTAAGCAAATCGGGATGACACGATTCGAACATGCGACCCCCTGGTCCCAAACCAGGTGCTCTACCAAGCTGAGCTACATCCCGATATGAACTTAAAATGGCACGCCCTGAGAGATTCGAACTCCCGACCTTTTGATTCGTAGTCAAACGCTCTATCCAGCTGAGCTAAGGGCGCAAATGGAGCGGACGACGGGAATCGAACCCGCGACCCTCGCCTTGGCAAGGCGATGCTCTACCGCTGAGCCACGTCCGCAAATATGGTGCGCGTGGAGGGACTTGAACCCCCACGTCAAAGACGCTAGATCCTAAGTCTAGTGCGTCTGCCAATTCCGCCACACGCGCACAAGATAAAACACTGGTGAGCCATGAAGGACTCGAACCTTCGACACCCTGATTAAAAGTCAGGTGCTCTACCAACTGAGCTAATGGCTCGCATTCAAGGCGTCGCCGAGATTTCGGGTTCACCTTCAAAGCTGCTCTTCACCTTAATTGAGGTGAAAATGGCTGGGGATATAGGATTCGAACCTATGCATGACGGAGTCAAAGTCCGTTGCCTTACCGCTTGGCTAATCCCCAATAATTATCATGTTACTAGCATGTCCAATTCCAGATTGAAACATGAATGGTGGAGGCTGAGGGGATCGAACCCCCGACCCTCTGCTTGTAAGGCAGATGCTCTCCCAGCTGAGCTAAGCCTCCATGTTGGTGACCCGTAGGGGATTCGAACCCCTGTTACCTCCGTGAAAGGGAGGTGTCTTAACCCCTTGACCAACGGGCCACATGTTTAAGCTGCTTCTAAGTTGCTAAAAGAAGATCTGGAGCTTCCAACCGGGATCGAACCGGTGACCTCATCCTTACCATGGATGCACTCTACCTACTGAGCTATGGAAGCAGGTGGCTCCCCGAACAGGACTCGAACCTGTGACAACTCGATTAACAGTCGAGTGCTCTACCAACTGAGCTATCAGGGAATATGTATTCGCTTGGCGGCGTCCTACTCTCCCGGGACCCTTCGGTCCAAGTACCATCGGCGCTGGAAGGCTTAACGGTCGTGTTCGGTATGGGAACGCGTGGAACCCTTCCGCCATCGCCACCAAACGTGATTCTTTGCGCTGCGCTTTGCTTCAATGATTGCTCACCAGCAAAATATCAAGCCTTAGAAAAGGCATGCAGCTTCAAAATCGCTTCAAGATCTTTTGAACCTTGAAAACTAGATACGAAACGTCTTTGCGTTGATTAGAATCCGTAGCATTGTCCCTTCAGATCCTCAGATCTTTCCGGGCCCCGCCAAAGTAATCGGAATCAGCTTCGAAGCTCTTCTTCACTTTGGTGGGTTTATGTTCATGCTTCCGTAGCGAGCTTTACTTCGTAAAGCTTTTAGGATAAGCCCTCGACCGATTAGTATTGGTCAGCTCCATGCATTACTGCACTTCCACCTCCAACCTATCTACCTCGTCGTCTTCAAGGGGTCTTACATACTGGGAAATCTCATCTTGAGGGGGGCTTCACGCTTAGATGCTTTCAGCGCTTATCCCGTCCGTACGTAGCTACCCAGCCATGCTCCTGGCGGAACAACTGGTGCACCAGCGGTACGTCCATCCCGGTCCTCTCGTACTAAGGACAGCTCCTCTCAAATTTCCTACGCCCACGACAGATAGGGACCGAACTGTCTCACGACGTTCTGAACCCAGCTCGCGTACCGCTTTAATGGGCGAACAGCCCAACCCTTGGGACCTACTTCAGCCCCAGGATGCGATGAGCCGACATCGAGGTGCCAAACCTCCCCGTCGATGTGGACTCTTGGGGGAGATAAGCCTGTTATCCCCAGGGTAGCTTTTATCCGTTGAGCGATGGCCCTTCCATGCGGTACCACCGGATCACTAAGCCCGACTTTCGTCCCTGCTCGACTTGTAGGTCTCGCAGTCAAGCTCCCTTATGCCTTTGCACTCTTCGAATGATTTCCAACCATTCTGAGGGAACCTTGGGGCGCCTCCGTTACTCTTTAGGAGGCGACCGCCCCAGTCAAACTGCCCGCCTGACACTGTCCCCGTACCGGATCACGGTACCAGGTTAGAACCTAGATACGATCAGGGTGGTATCCCAACGTCGCCTCCACACAAGCTGGCGCTCATGCTTCTTAGGCTCCCACCTATCCTGTACAGATCGTACCCAAATCCAATATCAAGCTGCAGTAAAGCTCCATGGGGTCTTTCCGTCTTGTCGCGGGTAACCTGCATCTTCACAGGTATTAAAATTTCACCGGATCTCTCGTTGAGACAGCGCCCAAGTCGTTACGCCATTCGTGCGGGTCAGAATTTACCTGACAAGGAATTTCGCTACCTTAGGACCGTTATAGTTACGGCCGCCGTTTACTGGGGCTTCGGTTCACAGCTTCGGGACTAATCCCTAACCGCTCCCCTTAACCTTCCAGCACCGGGCAGGCGTCAGCCCGTATACTTCGCCTTGCGGCTTCGCACAGACCTGTGTTTTTGCTAAACAGTCGCTTGGGCCTTTTCACTGCGGCCCCCTCGGGCTATTCACCCTACCGAGGCACCCCTTCTCCCGAAGTTACGGGGTCATTTTGCCGAGTTCCTTAACGAGAGTTCTTCCGCGCGCCTTAGAATTCTCTTCTCGCCTACCTGTGTCGGTTTGCGGTACGGGCACCTTCACCTGACTAGAGGCTTTTCTTGGCAGTGTGAGATCATGACCTTCGCTACTGTAATTTTCACTCCCCATCACAGCCCAGCCTTACGATGTGCGGATTTGCCTACACATCAGCCTCACTGCTTGGACGGACATCCATCAGTCCGCGTCACTACCCTCCTGCGTCACCCCATCGTTCATAACGGTTTACGGTGGTACAGGAATTTCAACCTGTTGTCCTTCGACTACGCCTTTCGGCCTCGCCTTAGGTCCCGACTTACCCTGAGCGGACGAGCCTTCCTCAGGAAACCTTGGGCTTTCGGCGGATCAGATTCTCACTGATCTTTTCGTTACTCATACCGGCATTCTCACTTGTGTACTCTCCAGCGCTCCTTACGGTACACCTTCAACGCATACACAACGCTCCCCTACCCCTGATGCAAGCATCAAGCCATAGCTTCGGTGGTGTGTTTAGCCCCGTTACATTTTCGGCGCAGAGTCACTCGACCAGTGAGCTATTACGCACTCTTTAAATGGTGGCTGCTTCTAAGCCAACATCCTGGTTGTCTGTGCAACTCCACATCCTTTCCCACTTAACACACACTTGGGGACCTTAGCTGATGGTCTGGGCTGTTTCCCTTTTGACAATGGATCTTAGCACTCACTGTCTGACTCCCGGATATAAGTCTATGGCATTCGGAGTTTGACTGAGCTTGGTAACCCTTGCGGGCCCCGCACCCAATCAGTGCTCTACCTCCACGACTCTTCATTCCGAGGCTAGCCCTAAAGCTATTTCGGGGAGAACCAGCTATCTCCGAGTTCGATTGGAATTTCTCCGCTACCCCCACCTCATCCCCGCACTTTTCAACGTACGTGGGTTCGGGCCTCCAGTGCGTGTTACCGCACCTTCACCCTGGACAGGGGTAGATCACACGGTTTCGGGTCTACGTCCACATACTCAGTCGCCCTATTCAGACTCGCTTTCGCTGCGGCTACGGCTTCTCGCCTTAACCTTGCATGGGAACGTAACTCGCCGGTTCATTCTACAAAAGGCACGCCATCACCCCTATAATGGGCTCTGACTTCTTGTAAGCACACGGTTTCAGGTTCTATTTCACTCCCCTTCCGGGGTGCTTTTCACCTTTCCCTCACGGTACTGCTTCACTATCGGTCGCTAGGGAGTATTTAGCCTTAGCAGATGGTCCTGCTGGATTCATACGGGGTTTCACGTGCCCCGCACTACTCGGGATCCGTCTCGGAGGGTTCACATTTTCGATTACAGGGCTTTTACCTTCTATGGCCGGCCTTTCCAGACCTGTTCGTCTAATCTAAACCTTTGTAACTCCATGTGAGACGTCCCACAACCCCAGAGAGCAAGCTCTCTGGTTTAGGCTGTTCCGCGTTCGCTCGCCGCTACTGACGGAATCACTCTTGTTTTCTCTTCCTCCAGGTACTTAGATGTTTCAGTTCCCTGGGTATGCCTCCTCGCATCCTATGTATTCAGATACGGGTAACTGGCTATTACACCAGCTGGGTTTCCCCATTCGGACATCCCCGGATCGAAGCTTGCTTACAGCTCCCCGAGGCAGTATCGTTGTTCGCCACGTCCTTCATCGGCTCCTAGCGCCTAGGCATCCTCCGTGTGCTCTTAGTAGCTTAACCTTATGCTCCGGTTATTGTGCTCATCGCTCTGTTGTCCGCTTGTTTCCTGATTGGATAAAACCACTCAATGGTGAAACAAGCTCCCAAAGGATCGATGATCCCAAAACCTTCGCGTGCTACTTTTATTGAAACTTGTTTTGACACAAGTTCAGCTAAAAGGATATTTCTAAAACGCAAATTCGTTTCGTTATCTAGTTTTCAAGGATCAATGCCAGTCTTTCGACCGGAAGATTATCTTACCACAACCTCCATTACAGTACAACCTGCAATTTATGGAAGCGTTAAGAATAAATATGGTGGAGCCAAGGGGGATCGAACCCCTGACCTCCTGCGTGCAAGGCAGGCGCTCTCCCAGCTGAGCTATAGCCCCATATTAGGAAGTATATAAAGTTGTTATGGTGGGCCCTAGTGGACTCGAACCACCGACCTCACCCTTATCAGGGGTGCGCTCTAACCAGCTGAGCTAAGGGCCCATATCATACGCTTGGCAACGTCCTACTCTCCCGGGACCCTTCGGTCCAAGTACCATCGGCGCTGGAAGGCTTAACGGTCGTGTTCGGTATGGGAACGCGTGGAACCCTTCCGCCATCATCACCAAACGTATGTATGAAAGGATTGACCTCTCAAAACTGACCAACGAGTGAGTTGGTTGACTTTACTTCGTAAAGTCTATTCCGGCAGCTTACGCTGACCGTATTTGTACCGCTTCGCTACGGAAGCGAGGTACTCCATAGAAAGGAGGTGATCCAGCCGCACCTTCCGATACGGCTACCTTGTTACGACTTCACCCCAATCATCTACCCCACCTTCGGCGGCTGGCTCCCGTAAGGGTTACCCCACCGACTTCGGGTGTTGTAAACTCTCGTGGTGTGACGGGCGGTGTGTACAAGACCCGGGAACGTATTCACCGCGGCATGCTGATCCGCGATTACTAGCAATTCCGACTTCATGCAGGCGAGTTGCAGCCTGCAATCCGAACTGAGACTGGCTTTTTAGGATTGGCTCCACCTCGCGGCTTCGCTTCCCGTTGTACCAGCCATTGTAGTACGTGTGTAGCCCAAGTCATAAGGGGCATGATGATTTGACGTCATCCCCACCTTCCTCCGGTTTGTCACCGGCAGTCACCTTAGAGTGCCCACCCGAAGTGCTGGCAACTAAGATCAAGGGTTGCGCTCGTTGCGGGACTTAACCCAACATCTCACGACACGAGCTGACGACAACCATGCACCACCTGTCTCCTCTGTCCCGAAGGCCGCCTCTATCTCTAGAGGATTCAGAGGGATGTCAAGACTTGGTAAGGTTCTTCGCGTTGCTTCGAATTAAACCACATACTCCACTGCTTGTGCGGGTCCCCGTCAATTCCTTTGAGTTTCAGTCTTGCGACCGTACTCCCCAGGCGGAATGCTTAATGTGTTAACTTCGGCACCAAGGGTATCGAAACCCCTAACACCTAGCATTCATCGTTTACGGCGTGGACTACCAGGGTATCTAATCCTGTTCGCTCCCCACGCTTTCGCGCCTCAGCGTCAGTTACAGCCCAGAGAGTCGCCTTCGCCACTGGTGTTCCTCCACATATCTACGCATTTCACCGCTACACGTGGAATTCCACTCTCCTCTTCTGCACTCAAGTTCCCCAGTTTCCAGTGCGTCCCGAAGTTGAGCCTCGGGTTTAAACACCAGACTTAAAGAACCGCCTGCGCGCGCTTTACGCCCAATAATTCCGGACAACGCTTGCCCCCTACGTATTACCGCGGCTGCTGGCACGTAGTTAGCCGGGGCTTTCTTCTCAGGTACCGTCACTCTCATAGCAGTTACTCTATGAGACGTTCTTCCCTGGCAACAGAGCTTTACGATCCGAAAACCTTCATCACTCACGCGGCGTTGCTCCGTCAGGCTTTCGCCCATTGCGGAAGATTCCCTACTGCTGCCTCCCGTAGGAGTCTGGGCCGTGTCTCAGTCCCAGTGTGGCCGTTCACCCTCTCAGGTCGGCTACGCATCGTCGCCTTGGTGAGCCGTTACCTCACCAACTAGCTAATGCGCCGCAGGCCCATCCTCAAGTGACAGATTGCTCCGCCTTTCATAACTCCGCCATGCAGCGGATTTAATT
Source organism: Paenibacillus sp. FSL R5-0810 (assembly GCF_038002285.1). Classification (NCBI taxonomy): domain Bacteria; kingdom Bacillati; phylum Bacillota; class Bacilli; order Caryophanales; family Paenibacillaceae; genus Paenibacillus; species Paenibacillus sp. FSL R5-0810. The sequence goes on along the minus strand of NZ_JBBOCF010000001.1, from coordinate 5,940,139 downwards.
ATCCGGTATTAGCTACCGTTTCCGGTAGTTATCCCAGTCTTGAGGGCAGGTTGCCTACGTGTTACTCACCCGTCCGCCGCTAACCAACGGTTTCCCGAAGGAAACCATTAGTCCGCTCGACTTGCATGTATTAGGCACGCCGCCAGCGTTCGTCCTGAGCCAGGATCAAACTCTCCAATAAGGATTTTTCGAGTGAACACCTTCCTGGATTACTCCAAGAAAATATCCAACCGATGAGTTTGTAGCTCATTAGAAAAACTGACGAGAATTTGTTCAATTCTCTATTGTAACTCCCCGCCGAAGCGGTTCGTTTTTTACTCACTCGTTGTTCAGTTTTCAAAGATCAATCTGTGTTTCTTATCGTCATCCGCATCTCAGCGGCGACTTTTATAATATATCATACTTCCTAGCAACTTTGCAATACTTTTTTTAAAAAAAGTTTTTTGAAGTTTTTGGTGAAGTTTGATGGCCGCCGACCGGCGGCATCACCTTCGGAAAGGAAGCGAAAATTAATTTACCACACACTCGGCGAGTTCGTCAACACTTTTTCTGCGAATTAGTGTTTGAATTGCGGGAACTTCCCGTTACGAGCATATTTGGAGAGTTCTTTCTGAGGAGCAAAGCGGGCATACATGCGAAATACCGTCTTATAGCGATTCGCGATCGCCTGTCTAATATTCTGGTCCAATCGTTGGTCGCTTAAGTCCAGCAGCATTTCATCCAGTTCTTTTCGCAGTACATAATCAAGCTCTTTGCATTCTTTCTCATTGAATAGCATTCCCAGCATGATAGGACCTCCTTATATATTAGCGAACAATGAAATTTCACTTTCATCGGATTAAAGCAGCTCTTCCCTATGTAAGGTTGATTAACCGATATGGCCGGATCTCTAAACCGAATATAAGCGATTTCTGGTTTTTCAAAACAGCGAGCGCTGTAAGCTTCACTTAACACTCTTGAAGAACAACGCTCGATCCGCTTTATTAGGTATGCACAATTTCCTTGAAAATTATGACATCAACCACAATGTAATTGTACTTTCGATAATGGCGGCGACCAGCAGAAGCACGACGACCCATAGCGATGCCGTCCCCAGCTTGCGCCAGAAGCCGCGCCACTCCGTACCGATCCCTCTTCTTTTCTCGCCTGATGCAAGCATGCTTCGGAAGACCAGCCCGCCGAAAGCAAGACCATACCCGCAGGCAATCACAATGACCGGAATTTCAATGATCCCGTGCGGGAGCAAACCCTTCACAATGAGATCAAACAGACTCTCGCCGCTTGCCTGCACGATTTTCAGCAAAAAACCAATCACCATGCCGTTAACGAGAAGGAAAATGAATGGGATAACCCCGAGCAATATGCCTGACAGCATGACCAGCACACTCTTGATGCTATTGTTCAAAAATATAAACACAAAGAAGCTCCATTCCGGGTTGTCCGACATCCGCAGCTCCTGACTCATCTCTCCCAGCCCTTGAAGCTGGCTGATAAGCAGCTGCTCAAATTCCTCCGATCCCCACCCGATCGCAATCCCGCCGGCAAACAAGACGGCAGAAAGAATGAGCGCCTTCCGGATCGTGGTTAAATCTCTAAGAAAATTGCTAAAACGAAACATTCGGTACCTCCTTTATTGGTATAACTCACAAGTACGAGCATATGTTGAAGTAAACAAGCTACTGCACACTGAAGGGAGAGGGGCAGATCGTATTATGAATTCTTTTTATGTATTCAACGGCAGAAAGATCAAGCGGTTTTTCTTTGTTCTTGCCGCAGCGGTATTTGCAATCGGCGTCATTTATGTGGAGAGCGACAATATCTCGGTTTTCTCTGAAACCGGCCCGTCGGCCATTTACAGCGTGTCTACAGACAAGAAGCAGATAGCCTTGACATTTGATATCAGCTGGGGAGAAAAACGTGCAGAGCCCATTTTGAAGGCGCTAAAAGACAACGGAGTCCAGAAAGCCACCTTCTTCCTCTCCGGACCATGGAGCAAAACACATCCGGATATCGTGAATGCCATTAAGGAAAGCGGTTATGAAATCGGCAGCCACGGCTTCAAGCACGAGAATTACAGCTCCCTGTCCGACGAGGAGATTCGGAAGCAGATCATGTCGGCTCATGATATTTTAACCTCAATGACCGGACAAGAACCGAAATTAATCCGGATGCCGAACGGCGACTTTGATAAACGGGTCTTAAGCATTGCGGAAAGCCTGAACTATACCGTCATCCAGTGGGATACGGACTCAAGAGATTGGAAGAACATCGGCGTGGATAAAATCGTCGACCGGGTCGTCTCCAAAGCGCATCCCGGCGATATCGTCCTCATGCATGCCAGCGACTCCGTCAAGCAAACGCACGAAGCGCTGCCGCAGATCATTCAAGAACTCCGCAATAAGGGGTATGAGTTCGTCACCGTGACCGACTTGCTCCAGCAAGGAAGCACAAAGGGCACCGAGGTACGCGACCATGCTTCGATTCAACAAAATATTGAGGATGCCGGCGGGCTGTGATGCTGCCTCCCGCTTTCCTACCGGTAATAAAAAAAGAGCTAAGGTTTAGCTCTTTTTTTCATCCTGCGTAACTTTATGCAGCGTCAGAATTTGGTATGCATTACAGATCAAAAGAGGTACGACCATAAAGATGGTGGCATTGCTCACACCGATCTGCAGAACGCCGATGATTTCTACAATAGAAACCGCCATCATAAAGAACAGCGTCGGTATCCAGGCATTGGCGTTCGTGCTCTTTACTTTAAAATAAGCGACAATGACTGCAACGACCAGAATGGCAATCCCTAAGCCCACATCTTGTCCCAAGCTAGTCGATCCGCCAACGAAGGTGCGGAAGAACATCAGCTCAAGCAGCGCAAGAACGGCTAGCACGATCTGAATGTACTGCCAGGTTTTTTTGCGGAATATGCCTATTCCCATATAATTTAACGTCAGGTAGGCAAAAAAGCCCATCTGGGAATACACGCTCACCAAAGCCCCAGAACCCAACAAAATCAGCGGGTATATTAAAAAATCGGCTACTCCCTTAAAATCGATAAAGCCATTAAACAGCTGCAGCCCCAGACCTACAATTAAGGCCGCTACTGCCCCTACGAGCATCGTCTTCAAAAATAATTTGGACCACTTCCGTAAGCTCAACGAACCTCCACCCCCACAGATCATTATTTTACCAACGTTCACAATAAAAAACCATTCTGAATGCGACATATTTCCGCAAAAGCATCACATACTATTCACAGAACCGTAAAAAAGGAGGAAAACGGTAATGAAGTGGCCGTTATTTCGTTTATGTATTATCGTCTTCGTTGCTGCCATAACGCTTACCGCTTGCGGCCAGGAACAGAGCGCTTCCCCTCAGCTTGGATATAAAGAGATCAAATCCATGGTGGTCGACATCCTGAAGACCGACGAAGGAAAAAAAGCGGTGGAAGATGCGCTCGGTGGCGGGTCCGGTTCTTCCGGAAGCACCGGGTCGATGGGGATGCGGATGATGACCGCCCAATCCGGCGAGGAGATCCGGATGGCTGTTAAAGACACGCTTGTATCGGATGAATATAAAAAAGAAATCGAAAAAATTATGACCGACCCGAAATTTGCCGGCGATTTCGCCAAAGCGATCAATTCCCAAAGCAAACAGCTGCATATGCAGTTGATTAAAGACCCTACTTATCAAAAAGCCATTCAGGACATGCTGAAATCTCCGGACGTGATGAAGTCGTTTCTTGAGTTGACCAACACGCCGGATTACCGCAAGCAATCCATGACCGTCATGCAAGAGGCGATGCAAAATCCCCTCTTCCGCATGGAAGTGCTGGAGCTTCTGAAATCCGTCGTAAAGGACGAGCTTCAACCTAAAGTGGAGAAGAAGCAGCCGCAAGAGGGGCAGAAGCAAGAGCAAGGCGGCGGTGAAGGCGGCGGCGAGGGTGAAGGTGGCGGCGAAGGCGGCGGTCAAGGTGAAGAGGGCGGCAGCGGAAGTTAACCGTCTGGCCGGTACCCTCTCAACATATCCGGTTAAAGACACTCTTTCACCGGTTATCGTTCTTGGCTAACTGGCTGCCTCTTGAATCCAAAAACCGTAACGATTGAAACTGGGTAAATCCCATTAACAGCCTATACAGTCAGTTCATACGCATAACGGCCCATGCAGTTCTCACGCAAAACGGCCTTGTGCCCCATCAAACGCATACGGCTCATCTCCCCGGCTCATCCGCCATTACGGCACGTCCAGCTCGGAGGCACGTTAGCCTACTCGTGCGCTAACAACACATTCAGCGGCTCAGACGCCATAGAGCACATTAGCCTGCTCATATGCCACACGGCACTTCCACCTGGCTCATATGCCACACGGCACTTCCACCTGGCTCATATGCCACACGGCACTTCCACCTGGCTCATATGCCACACGGCACATTCAGCCGCTTCATATGCAAACAAGCTCCCATCAGGGAGCTTGTTTCGTTTCGCTATCGCTTATTAACGGTTGCTCTCGCACTTATTCACAATCTTGGCCGCAACCTCATCATATATCGCGGCACTTTCGGTACCTGGCTTATACACCGAAGGAGAGAAATCAGGCTCGGACGGATGGTTATCCGGCCCGCCGAGCGGCAGCTGCGCCAGCAGCTCCGTATGAAGCGTCTCGGCAAGCTTCCCGCCGCCGCCCCGACCAAATACGTAATCCTTCTCACCGCAATGGGAGCAGGCATAGTACGCCATATTCTCTACAACGCCCAATATTTCATGCTCCGTCTGGATCGCCATCGCCCCCGCTCTAGCGGCGACAAACGCTGCTGTCGCATGCGGCGTCGTAACGATGATCTCCTTGCTCTGCGGGATCATCTGATGCACGTCCAGGGCGATATCCCCCGTTCCCGGCGGAAGATCAAGAAGCATGTAGTCCAGTTCTCCCCAAGCCACATCGCTGAAAAATTGACGCAGCATCTTGCCGAGCATCGGGCCTCGCCAAATCACGGGGCTGTTCTCACGAATGAAGAAGCCCATGGACATCACTTTGACACCGAAACGTTCTACGGGATGAATCACACCGTCATCGGAAACGGTCGGCCCGATTTCGATGCCCATCATATCCGGTACGCTAAAGCCGTAAATGTCTGCATCAATCAGCCCGACCTTCTTGCCTTGCCGCGCCAGGGCCGCTGCGAGGTTCACGGTCACCGTCGATTTGCCGACACCGCCCTTGCCGCTTGCTACAGCAATGAAAGTTACGCCTGACTCCTCACTCAATAACTCATGGTTCTCCATACCGGCTGCGTGGCCCTTCGTCAGCTTCTCGCGGTCGCTTGGCTCCTGATTCCGGGGCGCTTCGCCCCCGCCTTGCTCCAGCGGACGCATCCGGATATGGATATCCTCCGCACCCATTGCCTCCAGAAGCTCCCGGATTTGCGCCTCCAAGGAAGCGCGTACATTTTCGCTGCTATAGGTTACGGATAGACGGACTGTCCGTTCTTTGACCACGATATCCCGAATACGCTGAAGCTCCATCAGACTCTTCCCGGTTTCGGGATCGGTCAGCGGCTGGAGTATCTCCTGTACCTGTTCTCTAGTCAGCATGATAAGCACCTCTGCTCTATGTAATGGAATAGACATTGCTTCGATAACATGTCTATTATACCATTACTCTGCAGCTTGTGACGACTCGGACGGGGACTCTCCAGCGGTATAACGCAAAATACCGTTATAGACGGCAGCAGCCACTTTCCGTTGGTATTTCTCATCCCGGAGCAAGTCGGATTCCTCCGGGTGGGACAAGAATCCCACCTCGACCAGGGCAGACGGCATCTGTAGAGCCTTAAGCAGATATATGGTGTCTTCCGTCTTCGCCAGCCGCTGTGTGTTCTGGAGGTTGTGTCGGATTTCGCTCTGGATCAATTCGGCAAGCTTTCTGCTCTCCTCATTGTTCGGAGGGAAAAAGGTCTGCGCCCCTCTCCAACGATTGGAAGGAATGCTGTTCAGATGCACGCTGATGAATAGATCCGCACGGCTGTCCTCGATCTTCCGCACCCGCTGCTTCAGATCCTCGGTCTTCCGCTTGGAATAGCCCTTGGTCGATTCCGAGGCAAGATCATAATCTCCTTCCCTCGTCATCACCACCAGCGCTCCGGCCTGCTGCAAATAATCGCGTAAATACAGCGTAATGGCTAAGTTTACATCCTTCTCGATCACCCCTTGGCGGCTGACAGCCCCGCCGTCAGGCCCGCCGTGCCCCGCGTCGAGCGCGATCACTTTGCCCGCCAGCGGCAGACTCCAGGTGTTGGAGGTGTTCGCAGATGGAACCTCATACGTAACGACGATCAAAATTAATGCAAGCAGGCCGGCCCCTATTATCGATTGCTTGATTCTCTTCCACGATACCCACAACGTCACCTTGTCCGAACTCCGCCTGGACATAACAAAACCACCTCGTCCCATGAGTTGTACTAACTCCATCATATGGGACAAGGTGGTTATTTATGACCTCAGACTAAACGGAGACCCGCTCCTTCATACCCTCAATCAGCACCTGAGCAACCTCTGGACGCGTAAATTCAGGCGGCGGGCAAACGCCGTCCCGCAGCAGACCGCGAACCTTCGTACCCGACAAGGTCAAGTGGTCCTCCTTCGGATGCGGGCAGGTTTTGCTCGACGCCATATTGCCGCAAGTCTTGCAGAAGAAGCTGTGCTCGAAGAACAGCGGCGTAATGCCGAGCTCCTCTGCCGTGAAGTTCTTGAAGATTTCCTGGGCCTCATACGTGCCGTAATAGTCGCCTACGCCGGCATGATCCCGGCCTACGATGAAATGCGTGCAGCCGTAGTTTTTCCGAACCATGGCATGAAAGATGGCTTCCCTTGGGCCCGCATAGCGCATGGCGGCAGGAAATACCCCAAGGAAGGTCCGATCCTCCGGATAGTAATGCTTCAGCAAGGTTAAATAGCTCTTCATCCGCACATCAGCCGGCACATCGTCCGATTTGGTCTCCCCGACCAGCGGATTCAGGAATAAGGCATCCACGATTTCCATAGCGCTCTTCTGAATGTACTCATGTGCGCGGTGAACCGGGTTGCGTGTCTGGAAACCGACAACGGTGTTCCATCCTTTGTCCCGGAAAGCCTTTCTCGTCTCGGATGGGTCGAAATAAAACTCGCGAAAACGCTCCGGCTGCGGACGATTCAGCACCTGGATCGGCCCGCCTACGTAGGTGGATGGGCGCTCAAACAGCTTTTTAACGCCGGGATGCTCCGGATCGTCCGTCTTAAATACTTGAACAGCCTCCAGCTTCTGATCAACCTGATAAATGCTCTCCACATCAATAACGCCGTAAATAACGCCGTCTTCTTCTCCGACCAGCGCTGCCTTCCGGCCAACCTCAAGCTTGGCTGCCGTCTCCTCATTCACCGCAAGCGTAATCGGAATGCTCCATACGGTTCCGTCTGAGAGCCGCATGGAAGAAACGACAGCATTATAATCCTGCTCATTCAGAAATCCTTGCAACGGCGAGAAGGCCCCTACGCCGATCAGATCCAGATCCGAGATCGTCCAGGCATTGACCCGAATTGCTTGAAAAGTGCCTGCCTGCTTCAATAAAGCTTCGCGTTCTTCTCCTTGGACGACCCGCTGCACCAGCGTTCCGCCATGGGGGAGTATTGCTGTCATGAATGATTCCTCCTCTTGTGACTCCCATCGTTGGGTATGTGGATCGGATTATTTATGAAGTCCGCACTCGGTTTTCTCATGGCCGGACCAGCGTCCTGCACGCGGATCTTCGCCAGGCATCACTTGTCTCGTGCAATATTCGCATCCGATGCTCGGATAGTTCTGATCATGCAGCGGGTTATAAATCACATCATTCGCGCGGATATAGTTCCATACGTCTTCACTGGTCCAACCGGCGATCGGATTAAATTTGACAAGTCCGAATTTCGTATCGTATTCGATCTTCTTGGCATTCGCCCGGGTAGGTGCTTGGTCTCTGCGGATCCCGGTAATCCAGGCTTCATATTGAGACAAAATGCGGGTTAACGGCTCAACCTTACGAATGTTGCAGCATTGGTTCGGATTCACGCTCCATAGAGCCTCGCCATGCTGAGCGGCCTGCTCCTCCGGCGTAATAAGCGGAGATACCCGGACAAATTCCAAGCCGTACCGCTCGGCTAACCGGTCGCGAGTCTCGTACGTTTCCTTAAAGTGAAAATCGGTATCCAGATAAAAAATATCCGTGGACGGGCTGATCTTCTGAATCATATCAACCAATACGACGTCTTCCGCACCGAAGCTGCACGCAAAGGTGATGTTCGGAAACGTGCGGATCGCATATTCGATAACTTCCTCGGCGGACTTGTGCTCAAGCTCTTCCGCCTGCACCTTGATCAAATCTTCTTTCTCCAGCAAATTCATGTTTTGGATGCCTCCCCCGATTTAAACCCGATATTCCTACTGAAATAATATGAATTACCTTCAGTATAAAACATTCCTAATAAATGTCAACCTCAAATCATCATCCGCACGAAGCCAAAAAAATCCTTCCCTGCATACGCAAGAAAGGATTTTCATCGGGTCTTTATTGAACATTTGGAGGTTCCATATGCTCGAAGAGTGACGGCTTAATCCGCTGCCAAAGATGGCTCGGCAGCTTTGATATTCGTTTTTCCAAGGCCGTCTGCGGACGGCTTGTCGCCCTGCTGAGGAGCAGGTCCTTGGTTGCTGGTACGCAGCGGCACTTCCTTCAAGAAGAACACCAGCAAGAGCGCAATGACAAGCACGAGGGCTCCTGTCAGGAATACCATGGACAGCGTGTTGCCCAGCGCATCGCGGATGCTGTCGATCATCTGCATGAAGAGCGGCTGTACATCGGCAGGAAGATTCGCTTGCGTCTGCTCAATCAACGGTTTGTTCATCAGCGTCTGCGGATTCGCAAAAGTCAGCATTTGCTGCGCCATCTGCGGATCGAGCGAGCTGAAATCAGGGGCCTGCGGCGATTGCAGCGCCTCCTTCAGGTTTTTGGTCAAGCTGTTGGACATGACCGTACCCATAACGGCGATCCCGATGGTCCCCCCCAGGTTACGGAACAATTGGGAGGAAGCCGTCACCACGCCAAGCTCCTTGTGAGGAACTGCGTTTTGCGTTGCCAAGGAGAAGACCGGCATACCGAGCCCAAGGCCGAGGCCGAAGATAATCGTACTGATAACCGTCAGCCAGAGGTTATCCATAACTACCATGATTCCCATACCGACGATCATAATCGGCACACCGATCAGCGCATAGCGCTTGTACTTGCCGCTCTTGGCGATCAACTGGCCGACGACGGCGCTCATGCCCATCATGAAGACGGACATCGGAATGGTCACATAACCTGCATAGGTCGGCGATATCCCCAGCACGCCTTGCACATAGAAGGAAATATAAATCATGGCTCCCATCAAACCGAAGTTCATAATGAATCCGATCAGATTGGAAATGGTCACGACGCTGTTCTTAAACAAGCTAAGCGGAAGGATCGGCTCCTTCACTTTCATCTCAATAAGGATAAAGATGATAGCCGATACGATGGAAGCCGCGATTAATCCGATGATCTGCGACGATCCCCATGGATATTCGGTCCCTGCCCAAGAGAAAGCCAGCAGCAGCGGAACGATCGATGTTGTCAGGAACAAGGAGCCCAAATAGTCGATCGACTGCCCCTTCTTGCGATCCACCTTCGGAAACAGCGACAATATCATGATGAAAGCAACAATGCCCAGCGGGAGGAAAATCCAGAACAGCCAGCGCCATTCGATATGGTCGACCAGATAACCGCCTAGCGTCGGCCCGAGCACGCTCGAGAATCCGAATACAGCCGTCATCAGCCCCATCCATTTGCCCCGTTCACGCGGTGCGAACAAGTCGCCGACCGCCGTGAATGCCGTAGACTGGATAATGCCTGCACCGATACCCTGAATACCACGGTAAATGATAAATTGGTACACATCCGTCGACGTACCCGTTAAAAAGGCACCCAGCATGAAAAACAATATCCCAATAAGTATAAACGGCTTCCGTCCGAACATGTCGGACAGCTTACCGACCAGAATGGTCGCAATCGTGGAGGTTAATAAGTAGATGTTAATCGTCCACGTATAATAATCCATTCCATCCAAGATCGCGATAATGCGCGGCATCGCCGTGCTTGTAATCGTCTGGTTGATTGCAGCGAAAAACATCGCGGCCATGATTGCGATCATGATGGATATTTTGCGTTTAAGCGTTAAGTGCTCCATATTCTTTTTCCACCCCTACCCCTTGTGTTGGTCTATATTGGACAGCATTAATGAGAAAATCCGTTTCAAATGCTGTATATCTTCTTCGGACAGTATGTCGAAGAAGCCCTGTATCATTTCTTTCTGGTCGCGCTTGACCTTCTGTATCATCTCCAAGCCCGCATCCAGAATCGTAATATTAACGACTCGGCGGTCATCCTCTGCGCGCTCCTTCTGAACATACCCTTCGGCGAATAATTTGTCCGTAAGCCCCGTAATCGCCGGCGGCGTCAGCGACAAAGCTTCCGCAAGCTCGGAAACTTTCTGCGGGCCCCGCATCTTCAATACGTACAGGACTTGAAATTGCGGAAAGGTTAAATTGTATTTCCCCGCACTCGTCTTGTTCCAATCCTGCGAAATGTTCTTGAGCAGGGCACGGAACATGGACGACACCTGAAAAAGCTCTTCGTTCCGATCCATCCGTATCCTCCTTTCCAATTACTTATCTAATTAATGATTAAATATTAATTATTTAAGTTGTTAATTAAACGACAATAAATAATATAACGCTATTTACATATGGAGTCAAGTGGGGCTATATCATTTGTCATAGACAACATCAGCGTTTTTTCACAGGCTGTGCACATATTGTGCATAAGGGCCTTTTATTTGATATTGGAATTTCCTCCTGATTCTCTTGATACGCTGAATCCGCTGTGCATAAACGGCTTATGGCTTCCATCATTGATGGCACTTATCCCCAAACGCAAAAAAGCCCTTGACCATAATTGGCCAAGGACTCTTGGATGCTGTAAATTAACGCTTGGAGAACTGAGGTGCGCGACGAGCTGCTTTAAGACCGTATTTCTTACGTTCTTTCATACGAGGGTCGCGAGTCAGGAATCCAGCTTTTTTCAGGGAACCGCGAAGCTCCGGATCTGCTTTCAGAAGAGCACGGGAGATGCCGTGACGGATCGCGCCGGCTTGACCGGAAATACCGCCGCCATGAGCGATAACGAGCACGTCATACTTACCAGCTGTTTCTGTCAGATTCAAAGGTTGTTTAACGATCAGTTTGAGGGTTTCCAAACCGAAGTATTCATTAATATCACGTTTATTGATGACAATGCGTCCTTCACCCGGTACGAGGCGTACACGTGCTACCGAGTGCTTACGACGACCTGTCCCATAGTATTGTACTTGAGCCATGAAACTGTCCTCCTTTTTAATTAACCGCGAAGTTCGTAAACTTCTGGTTTTTGTGCTTCATGTGGATGTGCTGTGCCTGCATATGCTTTCAGTCTCAGCTTCATTTTCTCGCCCATGCGAGTTTTAGGAAGCATACCGTGAACTGCGCTTTCGATCACGCGTTCCGGGAATTTTGCAATCAGGTCTTGAGCTGCAGTTACTTTCAATCCACCTGGATGCAGGGAGTGACGATAGTACTTCTTGTTCTCCATCTTCTTGCCAGTGAGGCGGATTTTCTCGGAATTGATAACAATTACGAAATCCCCTGTGTCAACATGTGGAGTAAATTGAGGCTTATGTTTGCCGCGGATCAGAGCCGCAACTTCACTTGCCAAACGGCCAAGCGTCTTGCCTTCGGCATCAACGATGTACCATTTGCGCTCAACTTCATTTGGCTTCGCCATATAGGTGGTACGCATGTATAGTTCCTCCTTGTATTCGTCCGAAAATCATTTCATTATCATCATTTATCTTCGTTCATGTGTAATGCATGTTCATGTTGTAGCTTCGTGTTACGTCATTCTGTGGCATCTTCTTAACCGGGGCTGTGGGAGAGCCGTTAAGAAAACACAACTAATATAATACAGGATTCAACCTGCTTACGCAAGTGTTTTTTAGGCTTTCCAGGTTATGCTTCCCGCTTTACTCGAACAAGTCGCCAAACACGTCAAGAACCGTTCTAGCCACTCTGTATGACAGCCTCGCTTGCAGCGGCTCCCACCCGTCTACTAACTGAAGCACAGCGTGTTCAGGTCGTTTGAATGGATGGAGTCTCCGCTATCGAGGGGATATCATATTCCACTTCCCACAGCATCAGACCTTTGCTCATGGCGGTAGGCCCGGCTGCTGCCCGGTTTTTGGCTTCCAGAATCGCCCGCATATCATCCGGATGGCGTCTGCCTTCACCCACTTCGATCAGCGTCCCCATAATAATCCGGACCATATGCTGAAGGAAGCCGTTGCCGGTCAAATACGTATGAATGATTCCTTGATCTTTCGTGCCCGGTCGGCACATCGACGTATCCGTCTCGATCCAGGCGTCGAATATCGTACGTACATGGGACGGCTTCGTCGACTTGCGTGATGCAAACGTCGTGTAATCATGCGTCCCGATCAGATGAGAAAGTCCCTGCCGCATGGCTTCGATATCCAGCTTCCCGTAATGATGGATCTGGTATCTGCGGTTAAAAATATCAGGGAACTGGTTCGCATTGATCGTATAGCGGTACGTTTTACGCTTGGCTGCGCGGCGGGAATGGAAATCCTCCGGCACCTCCATCGCTTCCGTGACCACGATATCTTCCGGCAGCCAGGTATTTAAGGCCATGCACCAACGCTCCAGCGGGATTGGGGAAGCCGTGTAAAAATTAAACACCTGACCGCGCGCATGCACGCCGGCATCCGTCCGTCCCGATGCTGTGATTTTCAACTGCTCACCGGATAAGCGGTGAATAGCCTCCTCCAAATAATCCTGAATCGTGTGGCCACCCGGCTGGGTTTGAAAGCCGTTATAATCGGTACCGTCGTAACTGACTTTCATCAGAAGATTCCGCATGCTGCCCTCCTGTAATGCTTGCCGTCTACTACACGATCCCCATTACGCTAAGGTGCCGGCATCCGATCGGATCCATTCCCCTTCAGAGCGGTGTAGACGTTCTTGATGATCAAAAAAAGAGCCCCAAAGGAGCTCCTTTTCATCATGCTTGGCTAAAACCCTTCGAGTCAGCCGCATGACTAGAAGGTCCCCGTTATCATTGCCCATGGGGCAGTCGAGACGAGTCGAACCATCGAATGCTCGACTAGATCTCGTACCACGTCCCCTGCTGGCTCTACCCCGTATTCGCAGGGCGAATAAACATGCGTAGAGCCGGGCATACATAACTACAGTCACTTCATGAAAACAATCTTACGCGCGATCCACCAGTTCCAAGTAAACCATTGGAGCTGCGTCACCACGACGAGGACCCAGCTTCAGGATACGAGTGTATCCGCCTGGACGCTCTGCGTAACGAGGTGCGATTTCGGAGAACAGTTTTTGAATTGCGTCCTGTTCGCCATCCACCGTCTCACGACGTACGAATGCAGCTACTTGACGACGAGCATGAAGATCACCCTTCTTTGCCCGCGTGATCAGCTTCTCAGCGATCGAACGAACTTCTTTCGCTTTCGCTTCTGTCGTTTGAATGCGCTCATATAAGAAAAGGTCGGTTACCAGGTCACGGAACAACGCTTTACGCGCACTGGAATCGCGGCCCAACTTTTGGTATGCCATCTGTTATTCCCTCCTTTGCTAAGCTAAGCCGATTGAAAGCTTAATCTTCCGTACGAAGTCCCAGGCCAAGCTCTTCGAGCTTCTCTTGTACTTCCTCCAAGGATTTGCGTCCGAGGTTCCGGACTTTCATCATATCCTCTTCGGTTTTCGTGGTCAGCTCTTGTACCGTATTAATGCCGGCACGCTTCAAGCAGTTGTAGGAACGAACGGAAAGATCCAGCTCCTCGATCGTCATTTCAAGCACTTTTTCTTTCTTGTCTTCTTCCTTCTCAACCATGATCTCTGCGTCCTTCGCTTCGTCAGTCAGACCCACGAAGAGGAACAGATGCTCCGTCAAGATTTTGGCGCCGAGGCTTACAGCCTCCTCCGGCCGAATGCTTCCATCCGTCCAGATTTCAAGCGTCAATTTGTCGTAGTTGGTTACTTGACCAACACGCGTATTTTCCACGCCGTAATTAACACGGCTAATCGGAGTATAGATCGAATCGACGGGAATGACGCCGATAGGCTGGTCATCGCGTTTGTTCCGATCCGCCTGGACATAGCCACGACCGCGACTAGCAAAAATACGCATATGAAGTCTTGCACCAGGGCCGAGCGTTGCAATATGAAGATCCGGATTCAGAATCTCCACATCGCTATCCGCGCGAATGTCACCAGCGGTAACAACCCCTTCACCCTCCGCATCAATCTCGAACACTTTTTCTTCGTCGGAATGAATCTTGAGCGACAAAGCTTTCAGGTTCAGAATGATTTCGGTCACGTCTTCCATGACACCCGGAATCGTGGAAAATTCATGCAGTACGCCATCGATTTGAATCGATGTAACCGCAGCGCCCGGGAGCGAGGACAGCAGAATGCGGCGAAGTGAATTCCCCAGCGTTGTGCCGTAACCGCGCTCCAGCGGTTCCACTACGAATTTCCCATAGGTTCCTTCTTCATTGACATCAACGGTCTCAATTTTCGGCTTTTCGATTTCAATCACGCAAGTACCCCTCCTTCAAACGTCGCTCCTATATGAAACTGTCATCTTATCCAGTAATCCATGTAGTAGTATGCCTAAACAACCATTCTTAGCAGATTGCACTAGTTTTATACCACACTAACAGGATGACTTCATTATACGCGACGACGTTTTGGTGGGCGGCATCCGTTATGCGGAATTGGTGTAACGTCTTTGATCAGGTTGACTTCAAGGCCAGCTGCTTGCAGGGAACGAATCGCTGCTTCACGACCAGCGCCAGGACCTTTAACCATTACTTCCACCGATTTCATACCGTGCTCCATAGCCGCTTTGGCAGCTGTTTCAGCAGCCATTTGCGCAGCGAACGGGGTCGACTTACGGGAGCCTTTAAATCCAAGGCCGCCGGAGCTTGCCCAAGAAATCGCGTTTCCGTGAGGATCCGTAATCGTTACGATCGTATTGTTGAACGTGGAACGGATATGAGCCACGCCACTTTCAATATTTTTGCGGTCACGACGTTTAGTACGTACGACTTTTTTTGGTTTAGCCATTGTCTGTTATCCCCCTTTCTTATTTCTTCTTGTTCGCTACGGTACGACGAGGACCTTTGCGTGTACGAGCATTGGTTTTTGTACGTTGTCCACGAACAGGCAAGCCGCGACGGTGACGAATACCGCGGTAGCAGCCAATCTCCGTAAGACGTTTAATATTTAAGGAAATTTCACGACGCAGGTCACCTTCTACCTTAACCATTTTGTCGATCGTTTCGCGCAATTTGCTGACTTCATCTTCTGTCAAATCACGAACACGAGTGTCCGGATTGATGCCAGTTTCCTTCAGAACTTTCTGGGAAGTCGTTTTACCGATTCCGAAAATGTAAGTCAAGGCGATCTCAACGCGTTTGTCACGTGGCAAATCCACACCAGCTATACGAGCCATTTTACGCTACACCCCCTTCTTTAACCTTGTTTTTGTTTGTGCTTCGGATTTTCACAGATAACCATTACGTTCCCTTTGCGGCGAATGACTTTGCATTTTTCGCAAATAGGCTTTACAGAAGGTCTTACCTTCATGCTAATTACCTCCTCCAAGTTTTACGTTGTAAAACCAGCTTCGTAACTAAACGGACGTTTGTAGCCGCTGCTGAGTTTTACATCTGTAAAACCGCTTCGCAGCTCTTTGATTCCCCAGGGGAACCGAAAATCTATTTACGGTACGTGATGCGACCTTTGGTCAAATCGTACGGCGAGAGTTGAACAACCACTTTGTCTCCTGTAAGAATACGGATAAAGTGCATCCGCAACTTTCCGGAAACATGAGCGAGAATTTGATGACCATTCTCCAGCTCGACTCTAAAGGTAGCATTCGGCAACGGTTCAATAACCGTTCCTTCGACTTCAATGACATCTTCTTTAGCCACAATTAGTCTCCTTTCTGATCAGCCTTGGATTTATCGGATACAAACCGGCTTACGGCAAACCGCAGCTTTCCGTTTGTGACCCGACCGCTTTCTTGCAAACTGTTTACAACTTCACTGCTAATGAAGGGCTGGGGCTCCAGATGAAGAACATTCTTCTTCTTCGCTCCGTCAAACTTCCGTTTGTCCCCATCCGCGATCCATGCGAACCTGGAATCCTCCATCGAAACGATAACGGCATACTGTCCGGCATCTCTGCCCTTCAGCACTTTAACAATCTGGCCGACTTGCATCGTGACTTCCTTGTTCAAGTTCATCACCTATTCCGGCAGCTTCGTCAAAATTTCCATACCGTCCGGCGTCACCGCTACCGTATGCTCGAAGTGAGCGCACATGGAGCCATCGACCGTTACTACCGTCCAGTTGTCTTCCAGCGTCTTAACATGCCGTTTTCCGGCGTTAACCATCGGTTCAATCGCAAGCACCATGCCCGGCTTTAGCCTTGGTCCCCGGTCGGGTACGCCGTAATTCGGAATTTGCGGATCCTCATGCAGTTCTGTACCCACACCATGACCGACGTATTCCCGGACGACAGAAAAGCCTGCATCCTCGATATAGCGCTGGATGGCGTGAGAGATTGTAAACAAGCGGACATCCGGTTTGACAAGCGCGAGTCCGGCATAGAGCGACCCTTCCGTTACGTCCAGCAGACGCTGGGCTTCTTCGGAAATTTCGCCGACCCCGTAGGTCCATGCCGAGTCACCATGGTAACCCTCGTACTGCGCACCAATATCAAACGTTACGATATCGCCTTCGATTAATTTGCGTTTGCCTGGAAATCCATGCACCAATTCTTCATTGACTGATGCGCAAATGCTGGAAGGAAATCCGTTGTAGCCTTTGAAAGATGGCACAGCGCCTTGGCTTCGAATGAACTTGTCGGCCATAAGGTCCAGTTCCCCGGTCGTAATGCCCGGTTCTACATGAGCGGCAAGGAGCTTGTGGCATTCCGCCACAATTCTTCCTGCTTCTCTCATCAAGCTCAGTTCCGCTTCGGATTTACAAATGATCATTATCGTTAACCTCGCAGTAAAGACGCAATTTGTGCGGAAACCGCGTCGATTTCCTGATCACCATCGATTTGACGCAAAAGACCTTTGTTCTCATAAAACGTGAGGAGTGGTGCTGTTTTGTTGATATATTCGTCCAAGCGAATGCCGACGCTCTCTTCGTTATCGTCGGAGCGCTGATACAATTCGCCGCCGCATTTATCACAAATGCCTTCCTGTTTAGGAGGATTAAAGATCACATGATAAGTCGAACCGCAAGATTTGCAAATCCGGCGGCCTGTAAGGCGGGCCAGAAGCTTATCCCGATCCACTTTCAGGTTGATGACATGATCAAGACTGGTGTTCATGCGGGAGAGAATGTCATCCAGCGCTTCCGCTTGCGAAAGGGTTCTTGGAAAACCGTCCAATAAGAAACCTTTTTCGCAATCGGACTGCTGCAATCGCTCTTCCACGATACCAATCGTTACATCATCAGGCACCAGCAGGCCTTGATCGATGTACTCCTTCGCTTTCACTCCAACCGGAGTGCCCTGCTTGATCGCGAGGCGAAATGCATCGCCGGTCGAGATATGAGGGATACCGAATTCATTCACGATATGCTCTGCTTGCGTTCCTTTTCCTGCCCCAGGAGGACCCATGAATAAAATGTTCACTTAAGTCACTCCCTCCTCTTGCCAGTAGCAAGAACAACACAATAGGCGCCGGGAAGCAGTAAAGCCTACTCGCCGGAACCTATCGCCTATTTATTGATAAAACCTTTGTAATGACGTTTGATCAGCTGGCTCTCAATTTGCTTCATCGTATCCAGTGCAACACCGACAACGATGAGCAAGGAGGTTCCGCCGATCTGAACCGTACGTGGAAGTCCTGCAAGCGCCCCGAAGAACACTGGAAGCACAGAGATCACGGCCAGGAACAGAGCTCCTGTCATGGTCAGACGGGTCATCACCCGTGTCAGATACTTCTCGGTTGCCTTACCAGGACGGATGCCTGGTACATAACCGCCGTTCTTCTTCATGTTATCCGCCATTTGGTTCGGGTTCATCTGCACGAATGTGTAGAAGAAGGTGAAACCAATGATCATGAGAACATAGAGGACCATTCCAAGCGGGCTGTCATATGCCAAATTCGCGGTAACCCATTTCGCCCAAGCCATGTCAGCCCAGAAGCTGGATAGGATGACCGGGAATTGGAGCAGCGACATCGCGAAGATTACCGGGATTACCCCTGCAGCGTTAATCTTCAATGGAATGTGCGTGTTCTGTCCACCGTACATTTTATTGCCTACAACACGCTTCGCGTATTGTACAGGAATCTTGCGGATCCCTTGCTGGATGAATACAACACCCGTGATGATCAGAACCAGAATCAGAAGGATGATGACACCCTTCAGCGTATTCAGGAAGATTTGGTTATCCTGAATGAAGTTCGATTCGACCAAAGTCCGGATATGCATCGGGATTCCAGCAGCAATACCTGCAAAGATAATAATCGATATTCCGTTGCCGATTCCCCGTTCGGTAATCTGCTCACCGAGCCACATCAGGAATGCGGTACCCGCAGTAAGCACGATTGCAATGACGAGATAATCCACGAACGTTGCTCCAGGAATCATGTCGGCGCCATATAAACGGTTGAAACCGACCGACATCCCGAAGGCCTGAATGAGACCCAATATTACCGTACCATAACGGGTAATCTGAGCCAACTGCTTCTTACCGTGTTCCCCTTGTTTGTTCCATTCCGTAAACTTCGGAATGACGTCCATCGATAACAGCTGAACGATAATGGACGACGTAATATATGGAAATATCGAGAGAGCAAAGATCGAAAACTGCGACAGTGCGCCCCCCGAGAACGTGTTAAGGAGACCAAACAATTCGTTTCCTGCTTGATTCGTCTGCGTAAAGACTTCTTTATTGACACCGGGTACCGGTACAAACGATCCGAGACGGAAAATGATCAAAACGAACAGTGTGAACAATATCCGTTTCCGTAGGTCCTCGACACGCCATATATTTTTCAGGGTCTTAACCATTAGATCACCTCGGTTTTACCGCCGGCAGCCTCGATCTTCTCTACCGCAGATTGAGAAAACTTATTAGCTTTTACAGTCAAAGAAACGGTAACTTCACCGTTGCCAAGAATTTTGATTCCGCTCTTCGTATTGTTAACAATACCGCTCTCAACCAAAACTTCTGGAGTCACTTCAGTACCTGCTGCAAAGCTGTTAAGCTCTTCGATGTTCACAATCGCGTACTCTTTGCGGGTTGGGTTTACGAAACCACGCTTTGGAAGACGACGATACAACGGGTTCTGTCCGCCTTCAAAGCCTGGACGCACACCACCGCCGGAACGAGCGTTTTGTCCTTTGTGACCGCGACCTGATGTTTTACCCGTACCGCTGCTCGTACCGCGGCCAACGCGCTTGCGCTCTTTGCGGGAACCAGGTGCTGGGCTCAGCTCATGTAACTTCATCGTTCGTTGCACCTCCTTAATATGTCCGGGATCTCTTTCCCGGGATTAACCTTCGATTTCTTTAACAGAAACCAGGTGATTTACTTTCTTGATCATTCCGCGAATCGCAGGATTGTCGTTTTGAACCACGGAATGGTTGATTTTACGAAGTCCGAGTGTCTTCACGGTTGCACGCTGATCCTCTGGACGTCCAATCACGCTGCGTACGAGGGTGATTTCAAGTTTAGCCATGAGATTCCCTCCTTAACCCAACAGCTCTTCGACGGATTTGCCGCGAAGCTTGGCAACATCTTCAGCACGCTTCAGGCGGGACAAGCCCTCCAAAGTCGCATTGACCATGTTCATGGAGTTCGAAGAACCTAGAGATTTTGTCAAAATGTCGCCTACGCCAGCCAGCTCGAGCACGGCACGAACCGGACCGCCGGCGATAACCCCAGTACCTTCGGATGCCGGCTTCAACAATACTTTGCCTGCTCCGAAGTGACCTTGCACAAGGTGAGGAATGGTAGTTCCAACGAGTGGAACGTGGATCAGGTTTTTCTTAGCATCTTCGATACCTTTGCGGATTGCATCCGGTACTTCGCCTGCTTTACCGATACCTGCTCCTACCCAACCTTTGCCATCACCGACAACTACCAGTGCACTAAAGCTGAAACGGCGTCCGCCTTTAACAACCTTAGCAACGCGGTTAATATTTACAACTCTTTCAGTCAGTTCTAAAGTGTTAGGATCTACACGCAAGTCGTTTACCTCCTTTTGAAGTTATCTTAGAATTCAAGGCCTGCTTCGCGAGCTGCTTCTGCAAGAGCTTGAATACGTCCATGGTACAAGTATCCTCCGCGGTCGAATACAACAGACTTGTATCCTTTCTCCGCAGCACGTTTTGCAACGAGTTCGCCAACCTTACGAGCGGATTCTACGTTACCGCCGTTTTGGATGTCGCTGCTCAATTCTTTATCAAGCGTAGAAGCCGATGCCAAAGTTACGCCGGCAACATCGTCGATCAGTTGAGCGTAGATGTGTTTCGAAGAACGGAACACATTCAGACGAGGACGCTCAGCAGTTCCTTGAATTTTCTTGCGGACACGCAGGTGTCTTTTCAAGCGAGCTTTGTTCTTGTCTTGTTTCGTGATCATGCTTCCCTTTCACTCCCTTCAGTTTTGCCTTAACAGCTTCACTTTTAGACGCATCGGGTAAGTAAGGAAGAACAGGTTAGCTATCGGTTTTGGCCATCGCCAAACGCTTAAGCTACCTTATTTCTTCTTACCAGCCTTACCTTCCTTACGGATAATGCGTTCACCTTCGTATTTAATCCCTTTACCTTTGTAAGGCTCAGGCTCACGTACGGAACGAATCTTAGCAGCGTATGCACCTACGCGCTCTTTATCGATACCACGTACCGTAATTTTTGTGTTGGAAGCCACTTCGAACTCGATGCCTGCTTCCGGCGTGATTTCAACTGGGTGGGAGTAACCCACGTTCAGTACGATTTTATCACCGGATTTGCTTGCACGGTATCCGACGCCGACGAGCTCAAGGTTTTTCGAGAATCCTTCAGTTACGCCGTTGACCATATTCGAGACAACGCTGCGGGTCGTGCCGTGAAGAGAACGATGCAGTTTGTTGTCGGATGGACGAACAACATTGATTTCGTTGTTTTCTACAGAGATCTGCATGTCTTTATGCAGTTCGCGAGTCAAAGTACCTTTCGGTCCTTTTACCGTAATTACATTGTTATCGAGTTTAACCTCGACACCGCTAGGGATAGCGATTGGTTTACGACCAATACGGGACATTCATTGCACCTCCTATCTTGTGACGTTGATTACCATACGTAGCAGAGAACTTCTCCGCCGGCTTTGGCTTGACGAGCTTCTTTGTCGGTCATAACTCCCTTAGATGTGGAGATGATCGCGATACCCAAACCACCAAGTACACGAGGTACTTCGTTGCTCTTTGTATATACGCGGAGACCTGGCTTACTGATTCTTTTCAGACCTGTGATTACGCGCTCGTTGTTGGAGCCATACTTCAGGAATACACGAATGATCCCTTGTTTATTGTCTTCAACAAACTCCGCATCACGGATGAAGCCTTCACGCTTCAAGATGTCAGCGATTTGTTTCTTAATCGTCGAAGCAGGCATTTCTACGGTTTCGTGACGAACAGTGTTCGCGTTACGAATACGAGTAAGCATATCTGCAATTGGATCGGACATAGTCATGTAGGATAAACCTCCTTCCCGGTTATAAACTTCTTACCAGCTTGCTTTTTTCACGCCAGGAATCTGGCCTTTATAAGCTAATTCACGGAAACAAATTCTGCAAATTTTAAACTTCTGCAGTACCGAATGTGGACGACCGCAACGCTCACAACGGGTGTATGCCCGAACTTTGAACTTTGGTGTGCGTTGTTGTTTAACTTTCATCGAAGTTTTTGCCACTTAGCCTGACACCTCCTAAATAGTTTCGGAGAAAAGGACAACCGTCTTATTTCGCAAATGGCATGCCCAGTTGAGCAAGCAATTCACGGGACTCTTCATCGGTTTTAGCTGTCGTTACGATAACGATATCCATACCGCGAACCTTATCCACTTTGTCATACTCAATTTCAGGGAAAATGAGCTGTTCTTTCAGACCGAGCGTATAGTTGCCGCGTCCGTCAAATGCTTTGGTGGACACGCCCTGGAAGTCACGTACACGTGGGAGTGTAACGTTGAACAGCTTGTCGAGGAAGTAGTACATACGCTCACCGCGCAATGTCACCTTCACACCGATCGGCATGTTCTCACGCAGTTTGAAGCCCGCGATGGATTTCTTAGCACGGGTGATAACCGGTTTTTGACCAGCAATCAGCTGCATGTCGTTTACAGCGGAATCAAGCACCTTCGAGTTTGCTACAGCGTCACCTACACCCATGTTGATGACAACCTTCTCGATTTTTGGTACCTGCATTACTGTTTTATAGCTAAACTTCTGCATCAGAGCAGGAGTTACTTCATTCAAAAAACGTTCTTTCATTCTTGCTGCCATGATTCAAGGACCTCCTTTCTAAACCGTCTTATTTATCGATAACTTCTCCGGATCTCTTCGCTACGCGAACCTTCTTGCCGTTGTCCAGTACTTTGTAACCGATACGGGTTACTTTTCCGCTCTTCGGATCAACGTGCATAACGTTCGATACATGGATCGGAGCTTCCTTCTCGATGATACCGCCTTGAGGGTTCATTTGGTTCGGCTTTTGGTGCTTCTTGATCATGTTCACACCTTCAACCAGAACGCGGTTTTCACGAGGATATGCTGCGATAACACGGCCTTTTTTGCCTTTATCCTTACCGCTGATGACGATAACCGTATCATCTTTTTTCACGTGCAATTTATTGTTGTGGGATTCCAGAACTTTTTTTGCTTTAGGCATTCGTTACACCTCCTATGACTAGCCAGTTCATCGATTTATCGGGTACCCGCTAAGCCGATAAGCACCGCTTTTCGGGTTATTAGATTACTTCCGGAGCCAAGGAAACGATTTTCATGTAGTCTCTTTCGCGAAGTTCGCGAGCAACTGGTCCGAAAATACGAGTTCCGCGTGGGCTTCTGTCGTCTTTAACAACAACTGCTGCATTCTCGTCAAAAGAGATGTAAGAACCGTCTTTACGGCGTACGGAACGCTTCGTGCGGACAACTACTGCTCTAACTACATCACCTTTTTTGACAACGCCGCCTGGTGTTGCTTGTTTGACGGAGCATACGATCAAATCACCGATTTGAGCTGTACGGCGACCAGTACCACCCAATACGCGGATACACATCAGTTCCTTCGCACCGGAGTTGTCAGCAACAGCCAAACGAGTAAATGGTTGAATCATTTAAATGTCCTCCTTCCATCGAAAACTGATCAGTTTCTTAGATGATAACCGCTTTTTCTACCACTTCAACCAGTCTCCAGCGCTTGTCTTTGGAGAGAGGGCGAGTTTCCATGATTTTAACGGTATCTCCGATTTGAGCTTCATTGTTCTCATCATGCGCTTTAAATTTTTTCGTGTATTTAATGCGCTTGTGGTACAAGTCATGCTTCTTATAAGTTTCAACAGCTACAACAATGGTCTTATCCATTTTGTCGCTGACAACTTTACCGATTTGCACTTTACGAGCATTGCGTTCTTCGCTCATTTGTTAGCCTCCTTCCTGAATACAGACGACCTTTCGCCTGTCTCATTAACTAATCCCAAGTTCTCTTTCACGGATAACGGTTTTAGCACGAGCTATTTCTTTGCGAACGTCACGGATCCGAGTTGGATTATCAAGCTGGCCCGTAGCCAATTGAAAACGGAGGTTAAAGAGTTCTTCTTTAAATCCGGCGATTTTTTGCTCGATTTCTGCAGTGGTTAAGTTGCGCAGTTCATTAGCTTTCATTTGCTTCACCACCCACTTCTTCTCGTTTCACAAACTTCGTTTTCACAGGCAGCTTGTGAGCGGCGAGACGCATCGCTTCGCGGGCGATTTCCTCGGACACGCCTCCAAGTTCAAACATGATCTTGCCTGGTTTAACTACGGCAACCCATTTCTCAACGTTACCTTTACCGCTACCCATCCGGACCTCGAGAGGCTTTTGAGTGATCGGCTTATCTGGGAAAATCTTGATCCATACTTTACCGCCGCGGCGAATGTAACGAGTCATCGCGATACGCGCAGCTTCGATCTGACGGTTCGTGATCCAGCCTGGCTCCATTGCTTGCAGACCGAATTCGCCGAAGTTCAGTTCAGTACCGCCTTTAGCTTGACCTCTCATATGGCCGCGCTGTTGTTTGCGGTGTTTTACACGTTTTGGTACCAACATGATTAGTTGCCTCCTTCCTGAGCAGCTTGTTTCTTAGCCGTAGGAAGAACCTCTCCACGATAGATCCATACTTTCACGCCGATACGGCCGTAAGTCGTATGCGCTTCTGCTGTACCATAGTCGATGTCTGCACGAAGCGTATGAAGTGGAACAGTTCCTTCACTGTAGCCTTCTGTACGAGCAATCTCGGCTCCGCCAAGACGTCCGCTGACCGATGTTTTAATCCCTTTCGCTCCGGCACGCATTGTTCTTTGAATTGCTTGCTTCAGCGCACGACGGAAGGATACACGACGTTCCAGCTGTTGTGCAATGCTTTCAGCAACAAGAATTGCGTCCAGTTCAGGGTTCTTGATTTCAGAAATGTTGATGTGAACTTTTTTGCCGCCGGCGATCTTCGTTACTTGACCGCGCAGAACTTCAACTTCGGAACCACCCTTACCGATAACCATGCCTGGCTTCGCAGTGTGGATCGTTACGTTCACACGATTCGCTGCTCTCTCGATTTCAATACGGGATACAGCGGAGTCTTTCAATTTATTCTTCAGGTATTCACGGATTTTTACGTCTTCCAGCAAAAGATCACCGAAATCTTTGCCTGCATACCATTTGGATTCCCAGTCACGGATAATACCGATACGGAGTCCTACTGGATTTACCTTTTGGCCCACACGTTTTCCCTCCTTATTTTTCAGCTACCACCAAAGTAATGTGGCTGGTGCGTTTATTAATCCGGCTTGCACGTCCCATTGCACGCGGGCGGAAACGTTTCATTGTCGGTCCTTGGTTAACATACGCCTCGGTTACCACCAGCTTGTTAACGTCCAAGGAATAGTTGTGCTCAGCATTCGCGATCGCCGAGTTGAGCAGCTTCTCAACTACTGGAGACGCAGCCTTTGGAGTGTGACGCAGAATTGCGATGGCTTCACCGACTTGCTTGCCGCGAATCAAGTCAACAACGAGTTGAGCTTTACGAGGAGCAATCCGTACCATTCTTGCATGTGCTTTTGCTTCCATTGTTTAACCTCCTCTCAAACAAAGAGCTTCGATAATTATCTTCTCGTTTTCTTATCGTCTTCGTGACCTTTGTAAGTACGAGTTGGAGCAAACTCACCCAACTTGTGTCCTACCATGTCCTCTGTTACATATACAGGTACATGCTTGCGGCCATCATATACACCGAACGTGTGACCGATAAATTGCGGGAAAATAGTGGAGCGGCGGGACCAAGTTTTGATCACAGCCTTCTTGTTTGCGCTGTTCATTTCCTCCACTTTCTTGAGCAGGTA
This sequence comes from Paenibacillus sp. FSL R5-0810, assembly GCF_038002285.1. Classification (NCBI taxonomy): domain Bacteria; kingdom Bacillati; phylum Bacillota; class Bacilli; order Caryophanales; family Paenibacillaceae; genus Paenibacillus; species Paenibacillus sp. FSL R5-0810. The sequence continues at coordinate 5,914,321 of NZ_JBBOCF010000001.1, read as the reverse complement.
TCCGTCGACGAAAGGTCCTTTTTTCAAACTACGGCTCATATAGAAATCCTCCCTTCACCAAATTGTCTCGTTACCATCCAAAGCCTCTCACGAAGCGATGCACTCTCGCGCATTACTTCGTGCGGCGGCGAACGATATATTTGTCAGAAGCTTTACCTTTTTTACGGGTCTTGGCACCAAGGGTTGGTTTACCCCATGGAGACATAGGCGATTTACGTCCGATTGGAGCGCGGCCTTCACCACCACCGTGTGGGTGATCGTTAGGGTTCATGACGACACCTCGTACTTCAGGACGTTGTCCGAGCCAGCGGCTGCGTCCAGCTTTACCGATCTTGATCAACTCATGGTCTTGGTTACCCACAGAACCGATGGTTGCACGGCAAGTTTTCAGGATGTGACGAACTTCACCGGAAGACAAACGTACTGTAACGTACTTTTCTTCTTTACCGAGAAGCTGTGCTTCCGTACCAGCAGCACGAACTAATTGTCCGCCTTTGCCTGGCTTCAATTCAATGTTGTGGATAACGGTACCAACCGGAATGTTCTCCAATGGAAGAGCGTTACCGATTTTGATGTCCGCACCAACGCCGGATACGATTTGATCTCCGACTTTCAGACCTTTTGGAGCGAGGATATAACGCTTCTCACCATCTGCATAGTGGATCAGCGCGATATTAGAAGTACGGTTCGGGTCGTATTCAATCGTAGCAACGCGACCTGGAATGCCGTCTTTGTTCCGTTTGAAGTCAATGATACGGTATTTACGCTTGTGTCCGCCGCCATGGTGACGAACCGTAATTTTACCTTGGTTGTTGCGGCCGGCTGTTTTGCTCAGCGGCGCCAAGAGCGATTTCTCCGGCTTGTTCGTGGTGATTTCTTCGAAAGTCGACACGGACATGTTGCGTCGAGCCGGGGATGTCGGTTTATACTTTTTAATAGGCACTGTGTTTTCCCTCCTTACTTAGCAGTTTTCTTATTCAACCGATTCAAAGAACTCGAGCGGCTTGCTGTCCGCTGTCAGCGTTACAATAGCTTTCTTCCATTCGGTTGTGTAACCGGAATAACGGCCATAACGCTTCGGCTTCGCAGGAACACGCATCGTATTCACACTCGAAACTTTAACTTTAAAAATAGATTCAACAGCTTGCTTGATCTCGGTCTTGTTCGCACGAATGTCAACTTCGAAAGCATATTTCAGCTCTGCCATGTAGTCAGCCGTACGTTCCGTGATCACCGGGCGCTTGATTATATCGCGAGGGTCTTTCATTACGCGAGCACCTCCTCTACCTTCTGAACTGCTTCTTTCGTAATGATCAGTTGATCGTACGACAGTACGTCAAGAACATTAATGCCATCAGCCGCTACGAACTTCACACCTGGGATGTTACGAGCGGAAAGGGCAACATTATCATCGTAGCTAGGAGCAACGATCAGAGCTTTACGTCCTACCTTAAGATTGCTCAAGATATTAGCAAACTCTTTCGTTTTTGGCGCATTCAGCGTCAATTGATCCAATACGATAATTGCGTTGTCGTTCACTTTGGAAGACAAAGCGGATTTGATCGCCAGACGACGAACCTTCTTAGGAAGTTTGAATGTATAGCTGCGCGGAGTTGGTCCGAATACCGTTCCGCCGCCTTTCCATTGTGGTGCGCGGATCGAACCTTGACGAGCACGGCCGGTGCCTTTTTGTTTCCAAGGCTTACGTCCGCCGCCGCGTACTTCAGAACGTCCTTTTACTTTATGCGTACCACGACGAAGGGAAGCGCGCTGCAGCAATACTGCGCTGTGCATAACATGCACGTTCGGCTCGATACCGAATACTGCTTCGTTCAATTCTACTTCGCCAACTTGGCTACCGCTGACATTATAAAGTGCTACTTTAGGCATTGTTTGCTCCTCCTTTCTTTAGGCGACTATTTCTTCACCGTTTGTTTAATTTGCACAAAGCCTTTTTTCGGTCCAGGTACGGAACCTTTAACAAGGATAACGTTGCGTTCAGCATCAACCTTGATAACTTCAAGCTTTTGGATCGTTACCGTATCATGTCCCATATGTCCTGGCAGACGCTTGCCTTTCGGAACACGGTTAGCTTGGATCGAACCCATGGAACCAGGTCCGCGGTGATAACGGGAACCGTGGGACATTGGTCCGCGGCTTTGTCCCCAACGCTTGATTACGCCTTGGAAACCTTTACCCTTGGAAATTCCAGTAACGTCAACAAATTCGCCTTCTGCGAAGACATCCGCCTTCAGCTCTTGGCCGACCTCGACACTCGCGAGGTCAACACCGCGAATTTCGCGAACGTAGCGCTTAGGTGCAGTGTTTGCTTTTTTCGCATGTCCTGCTTCTGGCTTGTTGGCATTGTTTTCTTTCTTATCGGAGAAACCGATCTGGATCGCTTCGTATCCGTCGTTCTCCAGGTCTTTTTTCTGCAAAACAACACAAGGACCTGCTTCGATAACCGTTACAGGAATTACATTACCTTCTGCGGTAAATACTTGAGTCATCCCGAGTTTTCTACCTAAGATACCTTTCATGTTGACACCTCTTTTCCCTTCACTAATTCGTTATGCTATTACAGTTTGATTTCGATATCTACACCGGACGGCAGGTCCAAGCGCATCAAGGCATCCACAGTTTGTGGAGTCGGGTTCACGATGTCGATCAAGCGTTTGTGAGTACGCATTTCGAACTGTTCCCGAGAATCCTTATACTTGTGCACCGCACGGAGAATGGTAATTACTTGCTTTTCAGTTGGAAGCGGGATCGGACCGGAAACACCAGCACCCGAACGTTTTGCTGTCTCAACAATTTTCTCAGCGGATTGATCAAGAATTCTGTGGTCGTATGCTTTCAAGCGAATACGAATTTTTTGCTTTGCCATTTTATTCCCTCCTTCTATCGCCCAATTTGGTATCGGACATACTCCGTGAAAATTTTCCGAACACCTGCCTCATGGCAAAGGGGCCGGGTGTGTCGGTAACCTCTCACATCATCGCAACGTCGCAGAACAACATTCACTATTATATAGAAAAGATAGGCGCATTGCAAGCATAAAATCAGAATTTATTCATACCTTGCATTTCCTCTTTTTTTCTACTATAGAATAAGGTTTCCCGGCCGTGCTTATCCCCTTATTCCTGCATCGTGGACAACGTCCCGACATAGATATGAAGTATGCCGCTGCTCGTACGTTTCGGATCCCGCGGTATTAAAAACAAAGAGCCTGATCGTAAAAGATCAGACTCTGTTATCGTTACATCACACTGTTGCTCGTTACATCACGCTGTTGCTTTATATGTTCAGGCTGTTCGATAAGCCTAAATTACTTAATGATGGAAGCTACGGAACCAGCACCTACGGTACGGCCGCCTTCACGGATGGAGAACTTTGTTCCTTCTTCGATCGCGATTGGAGCGATCAGTTGAACGGTTACGGTGATGTTGTCACCAGGCATAACCATTTCGGAACCTTCTGGCAGGTTGATCACACCAGTTACGTCCGTAGTACGGAAGTAGAACTGTGGACGGTAGCCAGTGAAGAAAGGCTTATGACGTCCGCCTTCTTCTTTGCTCAGTACGTATACTTGAGCAGTGAACTCAGTGTGTGGCTTAACGGAAGCTGGCTTAGCAAGTACTTGACCACGCTCGATTTGAGTACGGTCGATACCGCGAAGCAGAGCACCGATGTTGTCACCAGCTTGAGCGGAATCCAGCAATTTACGGAACATTTCAACGCCCGTAACAACGGATTTCTTAGTCTCTTCTTCGATACCAACGATTTCGATCTCGTCGCCGACTTTGATTGTTCCGCGCTCAACACGGCCAGTAGCAACTGTACCACGACCTGTGATGGAGAACACGTCCTCGACAGGCATCAAGAAAGGCTTGTCAGTGTCGCGCTCAGGCAATGGGATGTACTCGTCGATTGTTTTAAACATCTCAACGATTTTGTCAGCCCAAGGACCGTCTGGGTTTTGCAGCGCTTCACGAGCGGAACCGCGAGTGATTGGAGTGTCATCGCCTGGGAAGTCATATTCGCTCAGGAGATCACGAACTTCCATTTCAACCAGTTCCAGAAGCTCTTCGTCTTCAACCATGTCGCATTTGTTCAGGAATACAACGATGTAAGGTACGCCTACTTGGCGGGACAGCAGGATGTGCTCGCGAGTTTGCGGCATTGGGCCGTCAGCTGCGGATACAACCAGGATAGCGCCGTCCATTTGAGCTGCACCAGTGATCATGTTTTTAACATAGTCAGCGTGTCCTGGGCAGTCAACGTGTGCATAGTGACGTGCGTCAGTTTCGTACTCTACGTGGGAAGTAGAGATTGTGATACCGCGCTCGCGCTCTTCTGGAGCTTTATCGATTTGGTCGAAGGACATAGCTGCACCGCCGTATCTTTTGGACAATACAGTTGTGATTGCAGCAGTCAGAGTTGTTTTACCGTGGTCAACGTGACCGATAGTACCGATGTTAACATGGGGTTTCGTACGTTCGTATTTAGCCTTTGCCATTTGAACAATTCCTCCTTAAGGGGATTTATATGTTTGGGCCGGTTGCGGAGGAATGAAACGGTAGCTCCATTCTCCTCCCCGACAGGTAAAACGTTATTAGAAGTTGTTCAAAGAATCGCCTTACACGACTTTTGAACTCGTGCTATTACTCTCCGCCCTTGTGCTTGGACACGATTTCTTCGGAGATATTCTTAGGAACTTCTTCGTAGTGGGAGAGTTCCATCGAGAATACGCCGCGACCTTGTGTACCGGAACGCAGAGTTGTGGAATATCCGAACATTTCGGACAGAGGCACTTTCGCACGGATAATTTGAGCGCCACCGCGTGAATCCATACCTTCGATACGTCCACGGCGGGAGTTCAGCATACCCATTACGTCGCCCATGTATTCCTCAGGCACGGTAACTTCCACTTTCATGATTGGCTCAAGCAGGACAGGTTGACACTTGTCTTTAGCTGCTTTGAGGGCCATGGAACCTGCAATCTTAAACGCCATCTCGTTGGAGTCGACATCATGGTAAGAACCGTCAACGATCGTTGCTTTAACGTCTACGATCGGGAAGCCGGCGAGTACGCCGTTCTTCATTTGCTCTTCAATACCTTGTTGTGCTGGCGCAATGTATTCTCTAGGTACAGCACCGCCGACGATCTTGCTGTCGAACTGGTTACCGCTACCTGGTTCCAGAGGCTCGAACTCAACCCAAACGTGACCGTATTGACCACGACCACCGGACTGACGAACGAATTTACCTTCAACGCGCCCTGGAGCACGGAAGGTTTCACGATAGGCAACCTGAGGCTTACCTACGTTGGTTTCCACTTTGAACTCACGACGCATACGGTCGATGATGATGTCCAAGTGAAGCTCACCCATACCTGCAAGGATCGTTTGACCGGTTTCCTCGTCAGTATGCGCGCGAAGAGTCGGATCCTCTTCGGTCAGCTTGCCGAGAGCCACGCCCATTTTGTCCTGGTCGGCTTTCGTCTTAGGCTCAACCGCGATTTCGATAACCGGATCAGGGAAGTTCATGGATTCCAGGATTACTGGATGCTTCTCATCACACAGTGTATCACCTGTACCCGTATCTTTCAAACCTACGGCAGCCGCAATATCACCGGAGTAAACTTCGGTAATTTCTTGACGGCTATTCGCATGCATCTGAAGGATACGTCCGATACGCTCGCGCTTACCTTTCGTTGCATTCAGTACGTAAGAGCCGGATTGCAAAATACCGGAGTAAACGCGGAAGAATGTAAGCTTACCAACATAAGGGTCTGTCATGATTTTGAACGCCAGCGCCGCGAATGGCTCTTCATCGGAAGAGTGACGCTCAACTTCAGTACCGTCTTCCAAAGTTCCTTGGATGCTTGGTACGTCGGTTGGAGCCGGCAAGTAATCGATAACAGCGTCCAGCATCAGCTGAACCCCTTTGTTACGGTAAGAAGATCCGCAGATAACCGGGAAGATTTTAACTTCGACAACACCTTTACGCAGAGCCGCTTTAATCTCAGGCACGGTGATTTCTTCACCTTCAAGGTATTTCATTGTCAAATCTTCGTCAAGTTCTGCAACCTTCTCGATGAGCTCGTTGCGGAGCTCTTCAACTTGATCCTTGAATTCCGCTGGAACTTCGGTTTCTTCGATATTTTGACCGAGGTCATCCTTATACATATAAGCTTTTTCCTCGATGATATCGATGATGCCGACGAAGTCGGACTCTGCACCGATCGGAAGCTGAATAGCAACCGCGTTCGCTTGCAGACGATCTCTCATGTCTTTAACAACATTCAAGTAGTCGGCGCCGATAATGTCCATTTTGTTTACGTATGCGATCCGAGGAACCCCGTATTTGTCAGCCTGTCTCCAAACGGTTTCCGACTGAGGCTCAACGCCCTCTTTCGCACTGAATACACCTACTGCCCCATCCAATACACGAAGGGAACGTTCAACTTCTACTGTGAAGTCAACGTGTCCCGGGGTGTCGATGATATTAACGCGATGACCTTTCCATTGAGCGGTCGTAGCAGCGGAAGTAATCGTGATACCGCGCTCCTGCTCCTGCTCCATCCAGTCCATCGTAGCAGCACCCTCGTGAACTTCACCGATTTTGTGCGTACGGCCTGTATAGAACAAGATCCGCTCTGTGGTGGTCGTTTTACCAGCGTCAATATGCGCCATGATCCCGATATTACGTGTATTTTTCAAGGAGAACTCTCTTGCCATGCGAATAGTCTCCCTTCAAAATTGAAGTTTATTAGCTGCTGAATCCTACCAGCGGTAGTGAGCAAACGCTTTGTTCGCTTCAGCCATTTTGTGCGTGTCTTCGCGTTTCTTAACGGAAGCGCCTGTGTTGTTGGAAGCATCGATGATCTCTGCTGCCAAACGCTCTTCCATTGTTTTCTCACCGCGGTTGCGGGAGTAGTTAACGAGCCAACGTAATCCCAGGGAAGTACGTCTCTCTGGCTTAACTTCGATTGGAACTTGGTAGTTCGCACCGCCGACACGACGAGCTTTTACCTCCAGTACCGGCATGATGTTCTTGATGGCTGCTTCAAACACTTCCATCGGATCATTGCCCGTACGTTCCTTGATGATGTTGAACGCGTTGTAAAGGATGCTTTGAGCAACACCTCTTTTACCATCCAACATGATGCGGTTGATCAGACGAGTTACCAGCTTGCTGTTGTACACTGGATCTGGCAGCACGTCTCTTTTTGTAACTGGACCTTTGCGTGGCATGGATATCCCCCTTTCTTCAGTCATGAGTCATGTTTATCCAACATGAGCTTCAATTAGCTTTTTGCTTTAGGACGCTTCGTACCGTATTTGGAACGAGCCTGCATACGGTTGTTAACACCAGCGGTATCAAGCGCGCCGCGAACGATGTGGTAACGTACACCCGGAAGGTCTTTTACCCGTCCACCGCGAACCAATACGACACTGTGCTCTTGCAAGTTATGACCGATACCTGGAATGTAAGCAGTCACCTCGATGCGGTTCGTCAAACGAACACGAGCATATTTACGAAGTGCGGAGTTCGGTTTTTTCGGCGTCATTGTGCCTACACGAGTGCAAACACCGCGTTTTTGCGGAGCGCTCAGATCAGTCTCCTCACGTTTCAAAGCGTTGAACCCTTTTTGAAGTGCTGGAGATTTCGACTTGTAAACTTTAGCTTGACGGCCCTTGCGAACCAGTTGGTTGATTGTTGGCATGTTAGCCACCCCCTTCCCGTAATTATCATCCTGTTACAAACCATTTTAAGTCCACAGACCCAGGCGGTTCATAAAAGAACAAATGAAAAGTTTTTGCCGATAGAGAAGCTGCCTTCTCAAAGCAAAAACGATTTCTCAATCATCATTTCAAGACAGCGGCCGCTGCTGCGCCGACTTCAATACCGCACGCTTCCCCAAGCTCCTTCATGGTCGGTACATAGTTGATAGGTACGCCATATCGTTCGCAGTGGGATACGATCTTGGATATCAGACGCTGGTCGCAATCTTCAGCCACATATACTTCTGTAGCCCGGCCGGTTTCAACGGCCTTCATTGTTTGTTTGGTGCCGATCTTGACGTGTGCATCCTGTAATCCTTTATCATTAGACATTAAGCATTCCTCCAAAAGAACAGGGAACAAGGCAACGATTCACGCACCTTTGCTATATTAGCATCTGCCCTAGGCGATGTCAAGCTATTAAACGTGAAAAAAAAGAAATGGCAGGGAAGGAGCCGAAAGCCGGCTTGATCAAGCAGCCCCGGCTCCTCTCACCTTCATTCCCTTTATTCTACCGAAGCGGTTTCCAGCTCCTGGCTTTCATCGTTCGCATCGTTCTGACCCTCGAATCTCACGTTGCGGTAACGGCTCATGCCTGTTCCCGCAGGGATCAGCTTACCGATGATGACATTCTCTTTCAGACCGAGCAGCTGATCGACTTTACCTTTGATCGCTGCATCTGTCAGGACGCGGGTTGTCTCCTGGAAGGAGGCCGCGGACAAGAAGGAGTCTGTCTCAAGGGAAGCCTTCGTGATACCGAGCAGAACCGGTTTTGCAACCGCTGGCTCTTTGCCAGACAGAATGGCTTCTTTGTTAGCCACTTCGTATTCATGGATATCCACGTAGGAGCCAGGCAGAAGATTCGTGTCTCCAGCGTCGACGATGCGGATTTTGCGCAGCATCTGCCGGATCATAACCTCAACGTGCTTATCGTTGATTTCTACGCCCTGGTTCCGGTATACGCGCTGAACTTCCTGAAGGATATAGTTCTGCACGCCGCGGATCCCTTTAATGCGAAGCATTTCCTTCGGATCGATCGAACCGTCGGTCAGTTCATCCCCGGCTTCGATGTGCTTGCCTTCGCTAACGCGCAGACGGGAGCCATACGTTACGGAGTAGACCTTCGTTTCGGCCTCACCTTGAATTTCAATTTCACGACGGTCTTTCGTTTCGCGGATCTCTTTCACGACGCCGTCGATCTCACTAATGGTCGCTTGACCTTTAGGGTTACGGGCCTCGAAGAGCTCCTGGATACGCGGAAGACCTTGCGTAATATCGTCACCGGCAACGCCGCCTGTGTGGAATGTACGCATCGTCAGCTGGGTTCCCGGTTCACCGATGGATTGAGCCGCGATAATACCTACCGCTTCACCAATCTCAACATGCTTGCCGGTAGCCAGGTTGCGGCCATAACACTTCTTGCAGACGCCATAACGCGCCCGGCAGCTCAGGATGGAGCGGATTTGTACCGACTCCACGCCGGCTTTGACGATTTCGGCTGCTTTATCCGAATCGATCAGCTCGTTGCGGTTAACGATGATCTCTTTTGTCTCCGGATGACGAACCGTTTCAAAGGAGTAACGTCCTTCGATCCGATCGTACAGATCCTCGATAACTTCCTTACCGTCTTGGATCCGGCTTACCGTGAAGCCTTTATCCGTGCTGCACTCGTCCTCGCGGACGATGACGTCCTGCGCAACGTCAACGAGACGACGGGTCAGGTAACCCGAGTCAGCTGTACGAAGCGCCGTATCGGCGAGACCTTTACGCGCACCGTGCGTGGACAGGAAGTACTCGAGTACCGTCAGGCCTTCACGGAAGTTCGATTTGATCGGGAGCTCGATGATCCGGCCCGACGGGTTCGCCATCAGACCACGCATACCGCCCAGCTGGGTGATCTGCGATTTGTTACCCCGCGCTTTGGAGTCCACCATGAGCATAATGGAATTGAAGCGGTCCATCGATTTCATCAAGACGTCCGTAATATCGTCTTTCGCTTTCGACCAGATGTCGATGACGCGGTCATAGCGTTCTTCGTTCGTGATCAAGCCGCGACGGTATTGGTTGGTTACCACTTTAACCTTCTCGTCGGACTCTCTCAGAATCTCGTTCTTCTCCTCAGGGACGATAACGTCGGCTACCGCAACGGTAACCCCTGCGCGAGTCGAGTACGTGAAGCCGAGCTGCTTGATCTTATCCAGAATGACAGAGGTTTCTGTCGTATGGTACGTCTCGAAGCAGCGGGCGATAATTTGACCCAGATATTCCTTGCCGACCGCGCCGCTAACCGGAAGACTTTGAATAGCTTCTTGCAGGTTGGCACCCTTTTCGTATACGAAATACTTCTCAGGTGTACCTTGAAGCAGGTTGGTACGGGTCGCCTCGTTGATGTACGGGAAGCTGGCAGGGAAGATTTCGTTAAAGATAATCCGTCCCACCGTCGTAATCAGCATCGCCTTTTGCTGCTCTTCCGTAAAGCTGGTTTTACCCAGAGCCTTAACCGGAATCGCTACACGGGCATGGAGGCCCGCAGTTCCGCGCTGATACGCGGATACCGCTTCGTTCACGCTGCCCAGAATCATGCCGGTACCCTTCTCTTCCTTGTTATCCATGGTCAGATAGAAGGAACCAAGAACCATATCCTGGGACGGCGTTACGACCGGCTTACCGTCTTTCGGGTTCAGGATGTTGCCGGATGCCAGCATCAGGAGACGCGCTTCCGCTTGGGCTTCAGCCGACAACGGAACGTGTACCGCCATTTGGTCACCGTCGAAGTCGGCGTTGTAAGCCGTACATACGAGCGGGTGAAGCCGGATGGCATGACCTTCGACGAGAATCGGTTCAAACGCTTGGATCCCGAGTCTGTGAAGCGTCGGTGCACGGTTCAGGAGAACCGGATGCTCTTTAATGACTTCCTCAAGCACATCCCATACTTCCGGGCTGACGCGTTCTACCTTGCGCTTCGCACTCTTAATATTATGAGCAAGGCCTTTATTGACCAGTTCTTTCATCACGAACGGCTTGAACAGCTCAAGCGCCATCTTCTTAGGAAGACCGCACTGGTACATCTTCAGATAAGGTCCTACGACGATAACGGAACGACCGGAATAGTCTACCCGTTTACCGAGCAAGTTCTGACGGAAACGGCCCTGCTTACCTTTCAGCATGTGGCTGAGGGATTTAAGCGGACGGTTGCCCGGCCCCGTTACCGGACGGCCGCGGCGGCCGTTATCGATGAGCGCGTCAACAGCTTCCTGCAGCATGCGCTTCTCGTTCTGTACGATAATATCCGGCGCTCCGAGATCCAGCAGTCTCTTCAGACGGTTGTTCCGGTTGATGACACGACGGTACAGGTCGTTCAAGTCCGACGTTGCAAAACGGCCCCCGTCGAGCTGTACCATCGGACGCAGTTCCGGCGGAATAACCGGGAGTACGTCCATAACCATCCATTCCGGATTGTTGCCGGAATTACGGAAAGCCTCGATAACTTCAAGACGCTTGATCGCACGGTTACGGCGTTGCCCTTGAGCCGTGCGCAGCTCTTCTTTCAGGAACTCAAGCTCTTTTTCAATATCCAGATCCTGCAGGAGCTTCTTAACCGCTTCAGCACCCATGCCGGCTTGGAAGCCGTAGCCGTACTTCTCGCGATAGCTGCGGTATTCCTTCTCGGACAACAGCTGCTTCTTCTCCAGCGGTGTGTCGCCTGGATCCGTAACGACATAAGATGCGAAATAAATGATCTCTTCCAGGGATCTTGGGGACATATCCAGCGCCAGACCCATCCGGCTCGGAATGCCTTTGAAATACCAAATATGCGAAACCGGTGCAGCAAGCTCAATGTGCCCCATCCGTTCACGACGGACTTTGGCACGCGTTACTTCAACGCCGCAGCGATCACAGACCACGCCTTTATAACGGACACGCTTATACTTACCGCAATGACATTCCCAGTCCTTCTGGGGACCGAAAATCCGTTCACAGAACAAACCTTCCTTCTCGGGCTTCAATGTACGGTAGTTAATCGTCTCCGGCTTCTTAACCTCTCCGCGCGACCACGAGCGGATTTTCTCTGGGGAAGCAAGACCGATCTTCATGTACTCAAAATTGTTAACGTCCAACAAGGAGCAACCCTCCTCAACTTAGTCCTATTTATGTGCTATACAGTCAAGATCACCGCCGCCGCATCATAGCAGGGCGGCGGTGATGAAATGACCGTTATTCCACTCCGACTTCAGCGCCTTCCAAGTTAAGGCTCAGTTTGTCACCTTGAACATCATCTTCATCATCGAGCTCTTTCATCTCGATTTCCTCTTCATTCTCGCTGAGGATCTTAACATCCATACCAAGCGATTGAAGCTCTTTAATCAATACCTTGAACGACTCAGGAACGCCCGGCTCCGGCACGTTCTCGCCCTTGACGATGGATTCGTAGGTTTTCACCCGGCCGACCACGTCATCGGACTTGACGGTAAGAATTTCTTGCAGTGTATAAGCGGCACCATAAGCTTCAAGCGCCCACACCTCCATCTCACCAAAGCGCTGTCCGCCGAACTGAGCTTTACCACCCAGCGGCTGCTGCGTAACGAGCGAGTATGGTCCCGTGGAACGAGCATGGATTTTATCGTCAACCATGTGCGCGAGCTTGATCATGTGCATGACGCCGACCGTAACTTCACGCTCGAAGCGTTCACCGGTACGACCGTCGTAAAGCACGGTTTTACCGTTGCGCTGCATGCCGGCCTCTTCCATCGTATCAAACACGTCGTATTCGTTCGCGCCGTCAAATACCGGCGTTGCAACGTGAATGCCGAGCTGAAGGGCAGCCATGCCCAAGTGAACCTCAAGCACCTGACCGATGTTCATCCGCGACGGAACCCCGAGCGGGTTCAGTACGACTTGAACCGGTGTGCCATCCGGCAGGAACGGCATGTCTTCCTCAGGGAGAATACGGGCAACGACACCCTTATTACCGTGACGTCCGGCCATCTTGTCACCTTCGGAGATTTTACGTTTCTGCGCAATGTAGACGCGAACCAGTTGGTTGACGCCCGGCGGCAGCTCGTCGCCATTCTCGCGCGTGAACACCTTCACGTCAACGATGATTCCGTCACTACCGTGAGGAACGCGCAAGGAAGTGTCGCGCACTTCGCGAGCCTTCTCACCGAAGATCGCATGCAGGAGGCGCTCTTCTGCCGTCAGTTCGGTAACACCCTTAGGCGTTACTTTACCGACCAGAATGTCGCCGGCGCTGATCTCGGCACCGATGCGGATAATACCGCGCTCGTCAAGGTTCTTCAGCGCTTCTTCACCCACGTTCGGGATATCGCGCGTGATTTCCTCAGGACCAAGCTTCGTATCGCGGGCTTCGGATTCGTATTCCTCGATATGAATCGATGTGTATACATCCTCTTTCACCAGCTTCTCGGAGAGGAGAATCGCATCCTCGTAGTTGTAGCCTTCCCAAGTCATGAACGCAACGACGACGTTGCGGCCCAGTGCCAATTCGCCAAGTTCGGTCGACGGTCCGTCAGCGAGGATATCGCCTTTCTTGACCACGTCTCCGCGTTTGACGATCGGACGCTGGTTGATGCATGTTCCTTGGTTCGAACGCATAAATTTGTGTAATTTATATTTAATTATATCGCCTTTGACTTCCTGTCCATCCACGGTTTCCACGCGGCGGAGCCAGATTTCGTTGGCGGATGAGCGCTCAATAATCCCGTCGTATTTGGACACAATACATACACCGGAATCTTTAGCAGCCTTGTGCTCCATCCCGGTACCGACAAGCGGTGCTTTCGGAACGAGAAGCGGAACGGCCTGCCGCTGCATGTTCGATCCCATCAGCGCACGGTTGGAGTCGTCGTTCTCAAGGAACGGAATGAGCGCCGTTGCAACCGACACAACCTGTTTCGGCGAAACGTCCATGTAGTCTACACGGTCGCTCGGCATTGGCAGGATGTTATCGGACTGCTTATTGTAACGAACGATAACCATGTCATCGGCGAAGGTGCCGTCTTCATTGAGCTCGGCGTTTGCCTGAGCGACGATGTAGTTATCTTCTTCGTCGGCAGTCAGGTAATCGATTTGCTCGGTGACTTTCCCGGTCTTCGGATCAACCCAGCGGTATGGAGCTTCAATGAAACCATACTCGTTGATGCGGGCAAACGTTGACAAGGAGTTGATCAGACCGATGTTCGGTCCCTCCGGCGTCTCGATCGGACACATACGGCCGTAGTGACTGTGGTGAACGTCCCGTACTTCGAAGCCTGCGCGTTCACGAGTCAGACCGCCTGGTCCCAGTGCGGACAAACGACGCTTATGCGTCAGTTCCGCCAGCGGGTTCGTCTGGTCCATGAACTGAGACAGCTGGGAGCTTCCGAAGAACTCCTTGATCGAAGCGATCACCGGACGGATATTAATCAGCGCCTGCGGCGTAATCACGTTCGCATCCTGGATCGACATTCTTTCACGCACCACGCGCTCCATACGGGACAAACCGATACGGAACTGGTTCTGAAGCAGCTCGCCCACGGAACGCAGACGACGGTTGCCCAGGTGGTCGATATCATCGGTGTTGCCAATGCCATGCAGCAGGTTGATGAAGTAGCTGATGGAAGAGATGATATCGGCTTGCGTAATATGCTTCACCGATTTGTCGATATTGCCGTTTGCAATGACTTTGACCACTTTCCCATCCTCGATCGGAGAGAATACGTCAATCGTCTGCAGCGTAATATCGTCGCTGTCCATCACACCGCCGGTTACATGGTATTTCTTGAAGCCGACGCTTTTCTCGAGATAAGGCATGATCTCGTCCAAAAGACGACGGTCCACAGTTTGACCCGCTTCCGCAATAATCTCGCCCGTTTCGACGTCGATCAGGCTCTCAGCCAAACGGTGGTTGAAGAGACGGTTCTTGATGTGAAGCTTCTTGTTGATTTTGTAGCGTCCGACATTCGCCAGATCATAACGCTTCGGATCAAAGAAACGAGCGACCAGGAGGCTCTTCGCATTCTCCAGCGTCGGCGGCTCGCCCGGACGAAGACGTTCATAAATTTCGATGAGCGCTTTCTCGGTGGAGTCCGTGTTGTCTTTATCCAGCGTGTTTTGAATATATTCATCATTGCCCAGCAATTCCAGAATCTCGGCATCGGTACCGAAGCCAAGAGCCCGCAGCAGAACCGTTACCGGGATTTTGCGGGTACGGTCGATCCGGACATAAATAATGTCCTTCGCATCCATCTCCAGTTCCAGCCATGCTCCGCGATTCGGGATCACTGTTGCTGTGTAAGTCGATTTACCGTTTTTATCCACTTTTGTGCTGAAATAGACGCTGGGAGAGCGAACCAACTGGCTGACAATAACCCGTTCGGCACCATTGATAATGAACGTTCCGGTTTCCGTCATTAACGGGAAGTCACCCATGAACACTTCCTGCTCCTTGACTTCGCCGGTCTCCTTGTTAATGAGCCGGACTTTTACGCGGAGCGGCGCCGCATAAGTAACGTCGCGTTCTTTCGCGTCATCGACGGTGTATTTCGGTTCTCCAAGGCTGTAGTCAATGAACTCGAGCACCAAATTTCCCGTGAAATCCTGAATCGGCGAGATGTCCTGGAACATTTCGCGGAGTCCTTCCTCCAAAAACCATTCATAAGATTTTTGTTGGATTTCAATCAGGTTCGGAACTTCGAGTACCTCGTTGATACGAGAATAACTGCGCCGAGTGCGTCGACCATATTGAACAAGATGTCCTGCCAACTTAAACTCACCCCTCATGTCTACTCACTTAAAAATTCATTGCGAACCTCTGTTTGTAACACTATAATGGAACATACAGAGCATACACCCATAAATAGAGAAAAGCCCTTATCGAATACCTTTCGAAAAAAGAGCAGCTTATCCATGGTTATGATAATCATCTCATATCTTGTAGATTTGCCTAAAACGTACATATTATACGTCAAGACGACATACTTTATGCATCTTTCCGCACAATAATGCTTGACATTTCAGCAAACTAAAGACAAAGAGACCATCCTAATACTGACATTTTATAATAATACCATATCAGAATACCCAAGTCAACAGCCCATGCTGTATTTTATTTTGCATTTCAAGAGTCTTCGGTATGAAAATCCGTTAAGCCTCTCAGAGGACTCTATCTTCTCCAGAAGTTTCGCCTTGCTGACAAGTCCTGTGGAATCGAAGGTCTTCATCCACGGTGATCCGCTCATCTTCGTTCAGGCTTTGGTCGCTTTGAATATCCGATATCCCTTATCCTTCGTCACTTCCTCCACCTGATCAAACAACGCTTCCAGCTTGGCCTTCGCGGACGGAGCCCCCTGCTTCTTCTGAATCACAACCCACAGCTGGCCTCCCTGGCGCAAATGATTCCATGCTTCCGCAAAAATCGTATGCACTGTTTCCTTCCCGGCACGGATCGGCGGGTTCGTCAACACCACGTCGAACGCTTGATCCTTGACCGCCGCAAACAAATCGCTCTCCAGAATCGTCACATTGGCAATGCCGTTATGCCTCGCATTTTCCCGGGCAAGCTCCACGGCACGGCTGTTAATGTCGATCATGGTTACATGTCCTTGCGGGGCCAGTCTGGCCGCCGTCAGTCCAATCGGGCCGTATCCGCAGCCCACATCCAGCACGGAAGCATCCGGCGCGAATTCCATCGCGTCGATCAGCACCCGGCTGCCATAATCAATGCCGCTCTTGGAGAACACCCCGGCATCGCTGATGAAGCTCAACGAGTGTCCCCGGAGCTCGGCCTTCAGCACTTTACGGTCATGTGCGGTTTCCGGCTGATTCGAGTAATAATGTTGATTCGGCATTCTTCCCTCCTGTAAATCGTAGCACCGTCGTTCCATCATGATCCATAAGATCATGACTGGACTAGGGCGCACTGTCCCTTCATTAACCAGTATGTCCTATCTTTTTTAGAAACAGTATAAAAGATTTCCCGCCACAATAACAAACCCCTTGAACCAAAATTCAAGGGGTTTGTCTCATGCTGACGATTCTGTTATGGAAGCAATTACTTCACTTCTACGGAAGCGCCTGCTTCTTCCAACTTAGCTTTAACAGCTTCAGCTTCGTCTTTGGATACTTTTTCTTTCAATGGTTTTGGAGCGTTGTCAACCAGTTCTTTTGCTTCTTTCAAGCCAAGACCAGTGATTTCGCGAACCACTTTGATTACGTTGATCTTGGAAGCGCCAGCGCTTGCCAGGATTACGTCGAACTCGGATTGCTCAGCAGCTTCAGCTGCACCAGCGCCACCTACAACAGCTACTGGAGCTGCAGCAGTTACACCGAATTCTTCTTCGATTGCTTTTACAAGATCGTTCAGTTCCAGAACAGACATACCTTTAATTGCTTCCAAGATTTGCTCTTTGCTCATTTAAGTTGAACCTCCATTTATAATTAAGATTTAATAGTTGTTGTTACACCGCTCGGGCAAGCCCAAGCTTATGCGCTTTGCTCTTCCTTCTCAGCAACGGCTTTAACTGCAAGCGCGAAGTTGCGCACTGGAGCTTGAAGCACGCTGAGGAGCATGGAGAGGAGACCTTCGCGGGATGGAAGTTCTGCCAGAGCTTTGATTTCGCTCTCTCCAACCACACGACCTTCTACTACTGCGCCTTTCAATTTCAACGCTTCGTTCTTCTTCGCAAAATCATTCAGGATTTTTGCTGGAGCGACAGCGTCATTGGTACCAAACGCTACAGCTGTAGGTCCAGTCAATACTTCGTCAAGCTCGGACAGCTCAGCAGCTGCAGTCGCACGGCGAAGCAACGAGTTCTTCAATACTTGGAACTCAACGCCAGCTTCACGAAGCTGCTTACGCAGTTCGGTAACTTGCGATACGTTCAAACCACGGTAGTCTGCAACAACAGTCGTCACGCTCTCGCGCAATTTCGCTGCAATCACCTCAACCGCTTCTTGTTTCGCTTGAATCACTTTTGCGTTTGCCAATGTTTACACCTCCTGGTTGTATTAGTAGCGCTAGGAGCAAATCACTTGCCCCCCGCTCTTCCTACGGGCACTAAAAAAGCCTCCGTAGAATCACGAAGGCCTGATGAATCATCATTTGACCGGAATGTCCGGACAAGCTGCTGACGTTCTATCATAACACCTCGGTAGGAAATTAAGCCTGCTTAGGGCACCTACTGTCTACGGTAAGCATATTCAACTTTAGGGGTCAGTCTCTAAGACTCACAACTGTTACATAATATCAAATGTCCATGACCAAAGTCAATGGAAAAATATTATCTATAAACAGCTGTGCTCACGCGAGCGCTAGGTCCCATGGTCGAGGAAACAGCGATGCCTTTCAGGTATACACCTTTAGCGGCAGCCGGCTTCGCACGATTCAATGCATCGATGAGAGCTTTGAGGTTCTCATTCAGTTGATCTGCACTGAAGGACACTTTACCGATCGGAGCGTGAATTTGACCTGCTTTGTCCAGACGGTACTCGATTTTACCAGCTTTGATTTCTTGAACAGCCTTGGCAACCTCGAATGTAACCGTACCGGCTTTAGGGTTAGGCATCAGGCCTTTACCACCGAGCAGACGGCCAAGTTTACCGACTTCGCTCATCATATCAGGTGTAGCTACGCAGACATCGAAATCGAACCAGCCTTGTTGGATTTTGTTGATCATGTCCTGATCGCCAACAAAATCTGCGCCAGCCGCTTCCGCTTCCTTCGCTTTTTCACCTTTTGCAAATACCAGAACGCGTTGTGTCTTACCTGTACCGTGTGGCAGTACAACAACACCGCGAACAGCCTGGTCTTGTTTACGAGGGTCTACACCCAAACGCACAGCCACTTCGACAGTTTCGTCGAATTTAGCCGTTGCAGCCTTCTTCACAAGCTCTACAGCTTCCAAAGGCTCATAAGTTGCTTCGCTGTCGATCAGCTTCGCAGCTTCAACGTATTTCTTACCGTGTTTAGCCATGATTGTTTTTCCTCCTTTGTGGTGTTAGCGGAATTTCCTCCCACATGATCCGGATGCCACGCATCCGGTTTAACGTTCGAGAGACGATTAGTCCTCGATTGTGATACCCATACTACGGGCAGTACCTTCTACCATCTTCATTGCAGCTTCAACAGATGCAGCGTTCAGGTCAGGCATTTTCGTTTCAGCGATTTGACGCACAGCGTCGCGCTTAACGGTAGCGACTTTCTTCTTGTTAGGCTCGCCGGATCCTTTTTCGATCTTAGCAGCCACGCGAAGCAGAACAGCAGCCGGTGGAGTTTTCGTGATGAACGTAAAGGAACGATCCTCGAATACCGAAATTTCAACCGGGATGATCAGACCAGCTTGATCAGCGGTACGCGCGTTGAATTCTTTACAGAATGCCATGATGTTGACACCCGCTTGACCCAATGCAGGACCTACTGGAGGAGCTGGATTCGCTTTACCTGCAGGAATTTGCAGTTTAACAACTTTGATAACCTTTTTAGCCATGGTTGACACCTCCTTGCATCAATAGTGGTAGCGGACGATGTTAGACGCCCTCCCACAAGAAACCCGAAGAACGAAATCTATATCTTCTCCACTTGAGTGTAATCCAGCTCAAGCGGGGTTTCCCGTCCAAACATGTTGACGTGAACCTTCAACTTGCTCTTATCAGCCAAAATCTCTTCCACGGAGCCCACAAAATTCGCAAAAGGACCAACCTTGATCCGAACGGATTCTTTGATATCGAATTCGATCTTCGGTTTCGGTTCCTCCATGCCCATATGCTTCAGAATCTGTTCCACTTCTTCCGGAAGCAAAGGCGTCGGTTTAGAACCGGATCCCGTCGAACCGACAAACCCGGTCACTCCTGGCGTGTTGCGGACAACATACCAAGAATCATCAGTTTGAATCATTTCGACCAAGACATATCCCGGGTAAACTTTCCGCATGACCGTTTTCTTCTTGCCATCCTTGTTTACCACTTCTTCTTCCATCGGAACAAGAACGCGGAATATTTTGTCCTCCATGCCCATGGACTCGACACGTTTTTCCAAATTGGCTTTGACTTTATTCTCATACCCGGAATAGGTATGAACTACATACCATCTTTTTTCCATATCAAGCCACCTGGGACCCTTCTAAATAATCGCTTCGATCACAGCGGAAATGCCGATGTCTATAACCCAAAAATAAATCGTGACAAACACAATGGTGCCTAGAACGATTAGAGTATAGTTCGTCAGTTCTTTACGATTGGGCCAGCGAACCTTTTTAAGTTCCGCCCAGCTTTCAGAGAAAAAGGAAAACAGAGACTTGAAACCACGTTTCACGCCGACTACACCTCCAAATGAAAACTATCTGGTTTCGCGATGAGGAGTTTGCTCGTTACAGAACTTGCAAAATTTCTTCATCTCCATGCGGTCGGGGTGATTTCGCTTGTTTTTGGTGGTTGTGTAGTTTCTTTGTTTGCAGCTTGTACAAGCCAAAGTGATAATTACCCGCATGATGTGCACCTCCCGAAGACGTCCTTCTTCACCAGAAGAACCGATATTGATCCTAGTAGAAACAATCTTGCTTCCTAGGGGGAAGCCTGATTATTTCTGCGAGATGAATAAAACCGCTGTTCCAAGCGCTTGTAACAACGATCCATTCATAAAACACGCGAATTTAGGCCTACCTAAAACACTTTATCATATGGATAGAGCCATTTCAAGCCTTTTTCTCTCTGACCGCGGGCTGCAATAAATGCCATTAACAACTAAACCGAGGCACCGGTCGTGAAGTTCTTGCAGGCATCCTGCGTTGAACAGCAAAGCTGCGCCGAAGCGTATTCTCAACATGACAGCCGTTTACGTCTATACCAGTATGTTCAATCTTCCAGCCGATAAAACACCGGATGGGCACTTTTTAAGGGATTCATGCTGCCCGGACGGACCTATAGCATATCAAGGACTGCACCGCCGTTCAAGCTTGGAAGCCGATCGACCGCAGCCTATGGTCCAGATAATGAAAAAAAGGCTCTGATCGGAGCCTTCCCTTAACCGCCTGCCAAGCCTTTAGTTATCCCTGACCTCCAGATACCGTTCAAGCTTGCGCTTGACCCGCTGGAGAGCATTATCGATCGATTTCACATGACGCCTTAAATCTACCGCGATTTCCTGGTAGGAACGTCCGTCCAGATAGAGCATCAGGACCTTACGCTCCAGATCGCTCAAAATCTCGGACATCTTGTCCTCCAGACCGACGAACTCCTCTTGATTAATGATCAGTTCTTCCGGATCGCTTACCGCCGTGCCGCAAATAACGTCCAGCAGCGTACGGTCGGAATCCTCATCATAAATAGGCTTGTCCAATGAGACATACGAATTGAGCGGAATATGCTTCTGTCTCGTGGCCGTCTTGATCGCCGTAATAATTTGCCTGGTAATGCAGAGCTCGGCAAAGGCCTTGAACGAGGACAGCTTATCCCCTTTAAAATCACGTATTGCCTTGTACAGCCCGATCATGCCTTCCTGGACGATATCCTCCCGGTCGGCTCCTATCAGAAAATAAGAACGGGCTTTAGCACGTACAAAATTCCGGTACTTATTGATCAAATACTCCAGCGCCCCGCTGTCACCTTCACGGACCGCTTCGACAATGTCTTCATCACTTATCACATCATACCCTGACAACATGACTTCCTTGAGGTCCACACTCAATAGAATCCCTCCGGCCCGGAACGCACGGTAGCCCGTCACTCGCTTGAAATATATGACAAGTATATATGATGTCTACTAGACCGTCAACCACGATCTACCTAATATAGAGTGATATTAACATTAAATGTAAGATTTTCATAGTTTCTCGGAGGATACTCGTAGATTTGCAATAGCATACGCTTGCAGGACTACTCCCTCCGCCAACGCTCGAACATCTGTCTTATGTCGGGCGGAAGCTTGCCGTCGAGGGTATTTCGGCCTTTGGTCTGCTCCTTGGCAATCTTCTGCTTCACCTCGCGCTCGCTCTGCTCGACTTCATTCAGCAGCTCCCTTGCGGATAAGCGGAGAGCGCCGCGGGCAAAGATGATATGCTGTTCGATGAGATCGCTGGTTGCTACATAGATTTTGCGCCGGCGATGGCTGAATTCCCCGACCAGGCGCTCGATGCATTCGTCCGCGGTTTCCTTCTCCTTCGTGAAGTATACCTGGACCTTGCCCTGCGTATAAGATTTGCCCAATCCCGGCACCCGGTACGCGTCAAAAATCGCGATGACCCGAAGTCCCGAATAAGCTTGATAATCCGCCAGCTTTGCAAGCAGCACATCCCGTGCTTCCTCCATGCTGCTGCTTGCAAGCTTGGCAAGAAACGGCCAGCCGCCGATCATATTATAGCCATCGACCAGCAGCACATCCCGCCAATCGGCCATCGCGGCTAACCCTGAAGGCGACGACGGCGAAGCACTTCGTACATCACGACACCAGCGGCAACCGAAGCATTCAGCGAATTGATCGTTCCGGCCATCGGAAGCTTAACCAGCACATCGCATTTTTCGCGGATCAGACGCCCCATCCCTTTATTTTCGTTTCCGATGACGATCGCTACCGGCCCGTCGAACACGTCGGTGTCGTACAGCTCCTGCACAGCATCAACCACGGTGCCTACGACCCAAACGCCCATCTCCTTCAGCTGGTCGATCGTCTGGCCGAGATTGGTTACTCTTGCGACAGGCACATACTCCACGGCGCCTGCCGACGTCTTGGATACCGTTGCCGTAATCTGCGCCGATCTGCGCTTGGGCAAAATGACGCCGTGCGCGCCGGTGCAGTCCGCCGTTCTGAGAATCGATCCAAGGTTATGCGGATCCTCGATTTCGTCCAGCAGCAGCAAAAATGGCGGCTCTCCCTTATCTTCTGCGGCTTTCAGCAGATCGTCCACCTCGACGTACGCGTACGGCGCGACCTGTGCCACGACCCCTTGATGCTGAATGCCCGGAGCCATCTGATCCAGCTTGCGCTTGTCCACATGCGAGATGACGACGCCCAGCTTCTTCGCTTCCGCGATAATCGGCTGGGTTAAGTGCTTCTGAGCATTTTCAGCGATCCATATTTTATTGATTGTTCGTCCCGACCTCAGCGCTTCCGTGACGGAATGCTTGCCTGCGACAATTTCCTCTTCCTGCATGCTGTACCCTCCTGCGTATAAGCCGAGACGGGCGGCATGTGCCGCCAGCCGGCTGCTCGATTCGTTTCTCATGATGCATTGATTTATTGACTCCAAGCCTGTCTATTATTTCGAATGTTCAACATACTCGATGCTTTTGCCGACAAGCTCGCGAATCCGGTCCTGCCGCCCCGTATAATATAAATACCCTACCAAGGTTTCAAAGGCCGTCGCATGGCGATATTCCAGCACATCCGCATTTTTCGGAACGCTGCCGGATTTGGCATTGCGCCCCTGGCGAACGATGTCCTGCTCCTCTTCCGTGAGGAGCGGCTCCAGGTACGCCAGAATCCGGCTCTGGGCCTTCGCCGAGACAAGTCCCGTCGCCGTCCGGTGCAGGTGATTCGGCCGAAGATTCGGCCGGGATATCAAATACTGCCGCACGGCGACCTCATAAATCGCATCCCCGATATAGGCCAGCACTATCGGCGGAATGAGCCTTGCCGGCTTCGACGGCGGAAAGTCGAACCAGCCGAAGGCCGGCTCCTGAAAGTCCGGCCCGCTCATTTGCGCTTCCAGCGCATGCCCTGCGCAGTATCCTCCAGCACGATGCCTTTGGCCGCCAGCAAGTCGCGAATCTCGTCCGCTCTTCCCCAGTTTTTGTTCTTTCTGGCCTCCACACGCTCGGCAATCAGGCGTTCAATCTCCTCATCCAGCATTTCGTCCTCGCCCGTGTTCACGATCCGCAGCACGCCGTTCATCTCGTTAAAGGCATCAAGCACCTCCCGCAGATCCGCCGCCGGAATCGAAGGCTCCTGCAGCAGCTGGTTCGCTTCGCTCGCCCACTGGAACATCGCCGTTATCGCATCGGGCGTATTGAAATCATCCTGCATTTTCTGATGAAATTCGGCAAGAACCGCCGACATTTTATTCCGGATCTCCTCGCCGGCTTCAGCATCCGGCGAGCCGACTGCCGCGCTTAACCGGTGCTTGACGTTTGCGGCGGCATTGGCAAGACGCTCCACGCTGTTCTGCGCCTGATTCATAACCTCTTCGCTGAAGTTGAGCGGATTGCGGTAATGGGTGGACAGCATAAAGTAGCGTACCGCTTCCTTCGTATATTGTTCGCGCAAATCCTTGACCAATACGCCGTTTCCGAGCGACTTCGACATCTTCTCGTTGTTGATGCGAATGTATCCGTTATGCATCCAGTAGTTCGCTAGCGGCTTCCCTGTCAGCGCCTCGGACTGCGCCACCTCGCACTCATGGTGCGGGAACTGCAGATCCTGGCCGCCGCCGTGGATATCGAGCGTATCCCCTAGATAGCGGCGCGCCATGGCCGAGCACTCGATATGCCATCCCGGACGGCCGTCACCCCACGGGCTGCTCCAGTATATTTCGCCGGGCTTTGCAGCCTTCCACAGCACGAAATCCTCCGGATTTTCCTTGCGCTTATCCACCTCGATCCGGATGCCGAACTGCAGCTCATCGAGATTTTGCTGGGACAGCTTCCCGTATCCGTCGAATTTGCGGGTGCGGAAGAAAACATCGCCTCCGTTCTCATAAGCGAAGCCGCGATCGACCAGGTCCTGAATAAATTCAATGATGTTGTCCATGTTGTCCGTTACCCGCGGATTCAGAGTCGCCCGCGGGATGCCGAGGCCGTCGAGGTCCTCATAGTAAGCCTTGATAAACTTATCCGCGACCTCCGGAACGGTGGTCCCGGTCTGTTCGGCTTTACGGATCATTTTGTCATCGACATCCGTAAAGTTCACGACATAATTGACGTCATTGCCCTGCTGCTCGAAGTACGCGCGAACGACGTCGAAAAAGATCATCGGACGCGCATTTCCGATATGAATGTAATCGTACACGGTAGGACCGCACACATAAATCTTAACCTTGCCTGCCTCCTGGGCAACGAATGTTTCTTTCATACGGGTCAATGTGTTATAGATTTGCAGCGCCATGTTGTATCCCCTCATTCCTTTCATCTAGATTGCGTCCGGCGTGCGAGAAGCCCCCGATTTTCGGGGAGAGCGCTCCTTGCAGCGTCCGCAACGGAATCGAATTCGTCGATATTGATAAACGGTTCAATGCTTTCGCTCGCAATCGCTTGTTATTCCTTATTAATCGAAGACAGCATAACCTCCGGCGCGGACTTCTTCAGCTCCCGTCTCGTCTCCTCCAGCTCCGCACGCAGCTGGTCGATCTCTTTCTGCATCGAGCGAAGGGTATCGACGATCGGGTCCGGCAGGTTTGTATGATCCAGACGGTCGCGAACCCGCTCCCCGTTCTGCTTCACCACTTTGCCGGGATTGCCGACCACGGTGCTGTTCGGCGGAACCGGCCGCAGCACCACCGCGTTGGAGCCGATATTACAGTTATCCCCAATCGCAAAGGAACCTAGCACTTTCGCGCCGGAGCCGATGACAACGTTGTTGCCGATCGTCGGATGGCGCTTGCCCTTCTCCTTGCCGGTACCGCCGAGCGTTACCCCTTGGTAAATGACGACATCGTCCCCGATTTCACAGGTCTCGCCAATGACAACCCCCATGCCATGGTCGATAAACAGCCTTTGCCCGATCCGGGCGCCGGGGTGGATCTCGATCCCGGTCATAAACCGGCTGATCTGGGATATGATCCGGGCCAGCGTGTACCAGCGCCGCTTGAATAAGGCATGGGCAACCCGATGGGCCCATAATGCATGAAGCCCCGAGTAGGTGAATACCACTTCAAAAAGCCCCCGGGCAGCCGGGTCATTCTCAAACACTGTCCGAATATCCGATTTCATCTGTTTGAACATGAACGCTCCCTCTTTCCCTGTTCCAATCGCGTTATGCATCTGTCCCTCATCGTTATTCCCTATAACAAAAACGCCTCTGCAGCTTATCGCTGCAGAGGCGTTCGACCGCGGTTCCACTCTGCTTAGAATCGGCCTTCTGATCCTCCCTTAACAGGGCATTGATCATAAGCCAATTCCTCTTCAAGTCATTAACGGCAGACGACCGGCATGATCTAACGATGGTGTTCGCTTCAACCATGCAGCTCACAGGTGCATTTCCGCTGCAGGCTAACGGGACAACTCTCAGCCGGCAGCTTGATCTGCCGATTGTCCTCTCTGGAACGTGCCTGTTTGATGCGTACTTCTCCTGATCCAAGCTATTATACGTTTATTTGTTGATATAGGTGAAGCCACCCTCCTCTAAAGGACGCTCCGTTGACGGATTGTGCTTTCGATCGCTGTTGTTTTCGGATTTCTTATTAATCACTTTCTCAAGGGGGAAATCCGAAAACAAAGGCGAACGCGTTGCTTCTACAGCTCAATTCCGTCCACTGCGCTACTTCTTCTTAAGGAGTTAATATCTGAACCTTTATCAAAGAATATTCCACTTATAGTTGAGTGTAATTATAACTGATGAAACACGGAACTGACAAGAAGGATTATCTGCCTGGAAAAGCCTATTCTTACGCGCCCTTGATCTGCGAACGCAGTCGGTCCAGCACCCGGTCTCTGCCGAGCAGCCAAATCGTCTGGTTCAGGTCCCGGCCGTGCGTCTGCCCGGTCAATGCGACCCGGATCGGCATGAAAAGCTGTTTGCCCTTGAAGCCGGTCTCCTTCTGGACTTCCTTAATGAGTGCCGCAATCTTCTCTGCGGTGAACTCGTCCGATTGCTCGATTTTGTTAAGGAACGCGGACAGTACGGCAGGCACTTGCTCGCCGCTCATGATCTCAATGCCTTCCGCATCCAGCTCGAGATGCGTGCGGAAGAAGACCTCCGACAGATCGACGATATCCGAAGCGGCCGTCATCTGTTCTTGATAGAGCGCCACCAGTGCACGCGCCCAGGCTTCCTGCTCGGGAGTCAGCTCCGCAGGCAGGCGGCTCGCCTTCTGCAAGTGCGGGATCGCCAGCGCTGCCACCCGCTCCGGATCGGCGCTCTTGATGTAGGTGTTGTTGATGTGAGCCAGCTTATTCGCATCGAAGACGGCCGGGCTCTTGGACAGCCGGTTCTCGTCAAAGATCGAGATCAGC
The DNA here is from genome assembly GCF_038002285.1 of Paenibacillus sp. FSL R5-0810. NCBI lineage: Bacteria > Bacillati > Bacillota > Bacilli > Caryophanales > Paenibacillaceae > Paenibacillus > Paenibacillus sp. FSL R5-0810. The sequence continues at coordinate 5,887,376 of NZ_JBBOCF010000001.1, read as the reverse complement.
TGCTCCTTGGAGAAAATCTCCTCTTCCCCTTCCGGCGACCAGCCGAGCAGCGAAATAAAGTTGAACATCGCCTCCGGCAAATAACCGAGCTGATCGTACTGCTCAATGAACTGGATGATCGATTCATTCCGCTTGCTCAGCTTCTTGTGATCCTCGCCGACGATGAGCGTCATATGGCCGAAGCGAGGCGGCTCCCAGCCGAAGGCTTCATAGATCATCAGCTGCCGCGGCGTGTTGGAGATATGGTCCTCACCGCGCAGCACGTGGCTGATCTTCATCAGATGGTCATCTACAGCCACGGCGAAATTGTAGGTCGGAATTCCGTCCTTCTTGACGATGACGAAGTCGCCGGTCTCTTTGCTGTTAAAAGAGATCGTTCCCTTCACCATATCGTCAAACGTGTATACGCGATCATCCGGTACTCGGAAACGGATGCTCGGCACGCGTCCTTCCGCTTCCAGGGCAAGACGCTCCTCTTCGGTCAGGTTCCGGTGCTTACCGGAATAGCGCGGCGTCTCCCCGCGGGCCATTTGCTCCTCCCGCTCCTGCTCAAGTTCCTCTTCCGTGCAGTAGCAGCGATAAGCAAGCCCGCGATCCAGAAGATCCTGCCAGTACTGCTTATAAATATCTAGGCGCTCGGTTTGACGGTACGGGCCGTATTCGCCCCCGACATCCACGCTCTCGTCCCAATCCATGCCAAGCCATTTCAGGTATTTAAGCTGGCTTTGCTCTCCGCCTTCCACATTGCGCTTCACATCCGTATCTTCGATCCGGATAATGAATTTCCCGTTGTTCTTGCGGGCGAACAAATAATTGAATAATGCCGTTCTGGCATTGCCGATATGTAAATGTCCCGTCGGACTCGGTGCATAGCGCACGCGGACTTCTCCGGTCATTTGCAACCCCTCCGCTTCTAATTCTTCAATGATTCCTGCAAACATCCTTCAAGATGATAGCATACCTTTCACAAGGCAGACAACCGATTGCGCCGCGATGCCTTCCCCGCGGCCGGTGAAGCCGAGCTGCTCGGTCGTGGTTGCCTTGACGTTGACTTGCTCAACCTCGGCATCCAGCGCCTTCGCGATTACTTCTACCATCTGCGGAATATAAGGAGCCATCTTCGGCTTCTGGGCGATGATCGTAGCATCGACGTTCCCTAATTTATACCCTTTCTCGGCAGCCATGACCCACACCTGTTCAAGCAGCTTGAGGCTGTCCGCATCTTTAAATGCGGGGTCGGTATCCGGGAAATGGCGCCCGATATCGCCAAGCCCCAGCGCTCCGAGAATCGAATCCGCAATCGCATGCAGCAGCACGTCGGCGTCCGAGTGCCCGAGCAGCCCTTTTTCATAAGGAATCGTAACTCCGCCAATGATGCAAGGCCTGCCCTCCACAAGCTGATGCACATCAAATCCATGTCCAACACGAATCATTCTACACTCTCTCCCTTACGTTTCTGTAAAAATGCGGCGTATTCCAGGTCTTCCGGCGTGGTGATCTTGATGTTGCTGTATTTCCCCTCGACCACCTTCACCGGATAGCCTGCCCATTCCATCAGCATCGCGTCATCCGTTCCGGTAAACCCTTCGCTTGCGGCCTTCTCATGCACCGGAAGCAGCTCGGAAAGACGAAAAGTCTGTGGGGTCGCAGCGGCCCACAGACTTTGACGGTCCGGGGTGCCTGTTATCAGCCCCTGGCCGTTCACCTGCTTGATCGTATCCTTCACAGGCACTCCCAGCACGGAAGCGCCGACCTCCATCGCCGCATCGCGGCAAGCTTCAATCTCCTCGGGGGTAATAAACGGTCTGACCCCGTCATGTATCATGACCCATTCGGAGGAGAGCTGCTTCATGCCTTGAAAGACGGAATGCTGTCTTTCGCTGCCTCCCGGGATGACTGCCGTCACCTTGTCCAGCCCGTATTCCTCCACCCAGGATTTGCAGCGGGGAACATCCTCCGCCCCGGTGACGAGCACCAGCTCTTGCAGCCACGGCAGCCGGTTGAACACCGAAAGCGTATGGATGATGATCGGCTTGCCGCCCAGAGCCAGATACTGCTTGCTCTCCCTGGTTCCCATTCGCGTTCCCTTGCCCGCCGCCACGATGACGGCGCCAAAGCTGTTCTTCATGCGCCAAACTCCTGTCTTAGCCCCTGCCGTCCGCTTGGCCGGCAGGCGGATATGTATATCCCCATCATACTCCGTTTACTGGGCTTTTTCCAACAGTTTCGGTTTGGCGAAGATCATCCGGCCCGCCGAGGTTTGCAATACGCTCGTGACGAGCACTTCCATCATCGTGCCGATATATTCGCGCCCGCCTTCAACGACGATCATCGTGCCGTCATCCAAATAGGCGACGCCTTGGCCATGCTCCTTGCCGTCCTTGATAATCTGCACGAGGATTTCTTCGCCCGGCAGAACGACCGGCTTGACCGCATTGGCCAAATCATTGATGTTCAGCACCGATACGCCTTGCAGCTCGCATACCTTGTTCAAATTGAAATCGTTCGTGACCACCTTGCCCTGCAGCACTTTAGCGAGCTTCACGAGCTTGCTGTCCACCTCGGAGATTTCTTCGAAGTCCCCTTCATAGATGAGTACCTTTACATCCAGCTCTTTCTGGATTTTATTCAAAATATCAAGTCCGCGGCGCCCGCGATTGCGCTTGAGCAAATCCGACGAATCGGCAATGTGCTGCAGCTCCTCCAGTACAAACTCGGGAATGACAATCGTTCCTTCGATGAACCCGGTTTTGCAAATATCGGCAATTCTTCCGTCGATAATGACGCTGGTATCCAGAATTTTATGCTCTTCGACGCGCCGGCTTTCCGGCTCGGCCGCCTGGCTCCATCGTCCCGACATCCACAAGGAAGCCAGTTCTTCCTTCTTCTCCAGTCCGATCCGAAGCCCGAGATACCCGCCCAGCACGGTAATCCCCACCTGCAGCAGCTGCCCGACTTGTCCTAACAAGGATAATCCCGGCGAGAGAAGCAAGGATAACAGAAGACCGCCTAATAGCCCGGCTGTTCCGGCTGCCAGATCATTCATCGGAATGCGTGAGAACGAAGAGATCAGGCTGTGCAGGCTTCGGGTCACCCGTTCCGCCGACAGCACGCCAATCATGCCGAATAATAAACCTCCCAGCAGCGCGAAGGCACCGCTCCCCGCCGCAAACACGCCTTGACCAAACATCGGCGAGAGCTCGGGAAATGACCGTTCGATTGTATGATATAACGTATAGCCGCTCCATGCTCCGCATAATACCGTAAATGCTAAAATAGCTTTTTTTAACATGAGCTTTCGCACACCTCCTTATTGTAAACTGAATTATGGTTATTTCTATTTTCCAGTATGCTCCAATTTCAGCCGACCTAATCGTTACGGGGCATATTTTTTATCAGGATCCCCATACCGCACGCCTTCCCCCTGTTGAAACTCACGCGATTTCCAGGCCCGCAGCGTGGGCCGCAATCTGGAATCGAATCCCTCTAAACGCCTGAAACTGGTTGAAATTGGCCGAAGTAGTGGAATATAATGAACTCAATTCATAATATCGAGGTGGATGTATAAATGAGCGCTCCTAGTTTACAGGCCTTTCAGGATCAAGTTTCCGAATTGTTGCTCCGTCACCGCAGTCTATTGGATGTTCTGTCGAAAAATGGTCAAAGCAATGCATCAGTCAACCGTGCCGTTACCAAAGCCATCACAGAATGCGGATGCATCGAGCTCCATGCCACGAAGCAAACCTTCGATATCAACGCTGATCTCGAATCCGCCCGGGAATTAGTGGGCACCCATGTCCAGGGCCATCTGTGCGAGAACTGCCGCGAAGCGGTTAGCTCCGAGCTTGGCCGCAACCTTTTTTATATGTCGGCCCTTGCCAATCTGCTCGATATTCAGCTGGATGACGTGGTGGTGAAGGAGTCGCAGAAATGCTCGACGCTGGGTCTGTTCAATCTGTCCTAAAGCTGCCATGTTCCGGATAAGTGATTGCAGGTATTTAGGGTATTCCAAAATAAACACAAAAAAGCATTTATCTCTCTGCAAGGAGCAGGGAAATAAATGCTTTTTATTTAATGTGCGCGGGCACCAACGTTTCATACCCCGCGCGGTTTGGATTGCAAATGAAGTTAATGAAGCCATAGCGGACCTACCGGTCCGAGGAGCGATAGGCTTCATCCGATTGGCTGTCATCCTTGCGGCGCTTTCTCCGCGTCAGTCTGCGGAAATTTTGCTGAAGGCCGTACCCGGCATACAGCACGAGCGGGACAAAGATCAGCATGGAGGTCTGCTCCGGAAAGAACACGGCCACCATAACGGCACCGATAATGACCAATGGCGTGAATTTGATCGCCGTTTTCGGAATGCCGATCTTCTTGAAGTTCGGGTACTTGACGGCACTGACCATGAGATAAGAAAGAAGCAACATGCCAAAAATCATATAAGGTGCCGTAATCTCTTCATGGAACAGCGCCAGCGTAGCAAGCACGCCGCCTGCAGCGGGGATCGGCAGGCCGATAAAGTATCCCGGTATTCCCGGACGGACGTTGAATCTCGCAAGCCGAAGCGCTCCGCACATCGGAAAGATCGCGGTCACGGTCCAGGCCAAGGCTGAATTGATATCTGTAAAAGCAACTGTATACATAATAAGTGCAGGTGCTACACCAAATGAGATCACATCCGATAAGGAATCCAGTTCCTTGCCGAATTCGCTCTGTGCATTCAGCGCCCGGGCCACCCGGCCGTCCAGACCGTCGAGAAGCATGGCGATGATAATCATAATGGCCGCCATACTTGTTCGGCCTTCTGTCGCCAAGATGATGCCAATCATTCCGAGAAACAGATTACCTAAAGTAAACATGTTCGGAATTGATTTCGTCATTTTATATTCACCTCGTATAATTGAACGTTCCAAACACCGATTGTTCGATTGTAGGCCTTTTAAATCTGTCTGTCAATGAACACTTGCTCCTGCAGCCTCTTCAATCCTTCCTTGATGTTCCGTGCCCGTACCTCGCCGATGCCGTCGACTTCGTCCAATTCGTGGATCGAGGCGGACATGATGCTGGACAGATCCTGGAACCGGTCGACTAGGTTACGGATGATGACATTCGGCAGACGCGGGATCTTGTTCAGGATCCGGTATCCGCGCGGCAGAATCTCTTCTTCGGAAGCGGCGGCGGAAGCTGGATAGCCGAGAAGTCTGACGATATGGTGAATGTCCAGGAGCTCTTCATCGGTCGAACGTTTAAGCGCCAGAATGATCTCGCGGATCTTCTCTTCGCTGTATTCGCGCGCATAATCCGCGTACAAGAGCCATGCTTCCTCCTCCATATTGCTTACCAGCTCATCCATCTGCATGCTGATCAGCCGGCCTTCATTGCCAAGCTCGTTAATATATCGCTTGATTTCCTTCTTGATGCGCAGCACCATCTCTACGCGCTGGATGACGTTGACCACTTCGGGGATCGTAACCAGCTCCTCGAATTCCGAGGCGGACAGGTTGGTCAGCGACTGGTTGAGCACGGCTCTGTACCGCTCCAGCGTCTGAATCGCTTGGTTGGCTTTGGTCAAAATAACGCCGATTTCCTTTAACGCATACCGCAGCGAGCCTTGATACAATGTAATGATATTCCGGCGCTGCGAGATGGACACCACCAGCTTGCCCGTCTGCTTCGCCACCCGCTCCGCCGTCCGGTGACGTATCCCTGTCTCAATGGAAGAAATGGATGAGTCGGGGATGAGCTGGGTGTTGGCATATAGTATCCGTTTCAAGTCTTCGCTCAAGATGATGGCGCCGTCCATCTTGGCAAGCTCATACAAATAGTTCGGCGAGAAATCGCAGTTGATGGAGAAGCCCCCGTCGACAACCTCCATCACCTCGGGGCTGTAGCCCACAACGATCAGCGCGCCCGTCTTCGCCCGCAGCACGTTCTCCAATCCGTCGCGAAACGGCGTTCCCGGTGCTACCAGCTTTAGCAAATCATTCATTTTGTCCAGTTGGCTCGTTTCCTTCACCTTCGTATGCCCCCTAATCTAACGCAACCGCTAATGCATCTGCAACGGTATTAACTCCGATAATTTCAATTCCTTTGGGGTGCTTCCACCCCTTCAAGCTCTTCTCTGGTAAAATCACGCGTTTGAAGCCGAGCTTCTCGGCTTCCTTCACCCTTTGCTCCGCCCGGGAAACGGCGCGAACCTCGCCGGTCAGCCCGACCTCGCCGAAGATAACATCATACGGCTTGGTCGGAATATCGCGAAAGCTGGATGCGATGCTGACAGCGATCGCCAAATCGACGGCAGGCTCATCCAGCTTGACGCCGCCGGCCACATTCAAATAGGCGTCCTGCGTCTGCAGGAACATGCCCATCCGTTTCTCCAGCACGGCGATAATCAGGTTCATGCGATGATGGTCGACGCCTGTGCCCATCCGTCTCGGTGACGGAAAATGCGTCGTGGATATAAGCGCCTGAAGCTCCACGAGCACAGGACGCGTTCCCTCCATGCTGGCAACGACGGTCGACCCGGCTACGCCTAGCGGACGCTCGGAGAGGAACAGCTCGGACGGGTTACCCACTTCACGCAGACCGTCCTCTCCCATTTCAAATATGCCGATCTCATTTGTCGAACCGAAGCGGTTCTTGACCGCACGCAGCAGGCGGTACGTATGATGCCGCTCTCCTTCAAAGTAAAGCACGCAATCCACCATATGCTCCAGCATCCGCGGCCCTGCAATGGCCCCTTCCTTGGTCACGTGGCCGACCAGCACCGTGGCAATGCCCTTCACCTTCGCCAGACGCATGAATCGGGAGGTGCATTCCCGAACCTGGGATACGCTTCCCGGCGCACTCGTGACCTCCGGCAGGTATACCGTTTGAATGGAGTCGATCACGACAAAACCCGGCTGAACGCTCTCCACCGCTTCCTCGATCGATTCCAGGTTCGTTTCGCAGAGGACGAACAGCTCCGGCGACAGCGCGCCGAGCCGGTCGGCCCGAAGCTTCGTTTGCCGAACCGATTCCTCACCCGATATATACAGGACGCGGATGCCGCTTTGCGCCAAACGGTTCGAGGCTTGCAGCAGCAGCGTCGATTTCCCGATGCCGGGGTCTCCTCCAACCAGCACGAGCGATCCGGGAACGAGCCCGCCGCCGAGCACACGGTTCAATTCCGCAATCCCCGTCTGGATTCTCGGTTCCTTTCCGCTCTCTATATTTATGATGGAAAGGGGCTTTTCTTTACTATGAAAAAGAGGGGAATTCATCCCCTGCGTCTTGATTACCGTCTCGGTCTCCTCTACCATGGAATTCCATGATTGACAGCCCGGACATTTCCCGAACCATTTCGGCGCTTCATAGCCGCATTCGGTACAGAAAAATTTCGTCTTAGTTTTGGCCATGGAAGTCTCCTTTATGTTGCCTTTTCCTTTGTCGGAATCCGTAAAACCCTGCAAAATCAGGCATTAATCAAAGTTTACCATTTCTTCTAATTGACCGTAAAGGCAAATTGCACAACTTTACACAGGATGGGATGGATTTGTCTAAAATTTAAAGAGCCGAAGGAGAATCGGCATTTGTTTAATGATCATTTACGAACAAGCGGTGTGTCCGCTTCGCTGCCTGATCATTCTTACGATCGCTGTTAAACAAGGGGAACTGGAATGGATTATCGTGGTGGCTTCCCGGTTTTTAAAGGCGAGCGCTGTCGCTTCTTCGGAACGATTCCATCCTCTCCGCTAGGTTGGTACCCTAAAATCAAAAACCCCCGCTGGAAATAATCCAGCAGGGGGGGAATCTACGCTTATTCGGTCTCGGACGATGCGGCAGCAACGCTATCCTTCTTGCGGACGGACAGCTCGCCGTTCTCCTCGTCGATGATGAGGGCATCGCCTTTCTTGACATTGCCCTTCAGCAGTTCCTCGGAAAGACGGTCCTCGATATGCTTCTGGATGGCCCGGCGCAATGGACGGGCACCGAAGGCAGGGTCGTAGCCTTCTTTCGCGATGAACGCCTTCGCCTGATCGGTAAGCTCGAATTCCACGTCGAATTCGCGCAGCCGCTTGCGCAGCTCGTCGGACATCAAGGTCACGATCTCGGCGATATGCTTCTCTTCGAGCGAGTGGAACACGATGATCTCATCGATCCGGTTCAGGAACTCCGGACGGAAGCTCTTCTTCAGCTCATCCATCACTTTCGTCTTCATATTGTTATAATCGCGGCCCGCATCGGTCACGGCGGTGAAGCCGAGCGTCGAATTGCGCTTGATCGCCTCGGCGCCGACGTTCGACGTGAGGATGATCAGCGTGTTGCGGAAGTCAACGACGCGGCCCTTGGAATCGGTCAAGCGTCCGTCCTCCAGCACCTGGAGCAGAATGTTGAACACTTCAGGATGCGCCTTCTCGATCTCATCCAGCAGGACGACGGAGTATGGCTTGCGGCGAACCTTCTCGGTCAGTTGGCCGCCTTCCTCGTAGCCCACGTATCCCGGAGGCGCTCCGACGAGACGTGCCGTGGAATGCTTCTCCATGTACTCGGACATGTCGATCCGAACGACCGCATTCTCATCGCCGAACATCGCTTCGGCAAGCGCGCGTGCAAGCTCGGTTTTACCAACGCCTGTAGGTCCAAGGAAGATGAAGGAGCCCATCGGACGCTTCGGATCTTTCAGACCTGCGCGTGCACGGCGTACCGCACGGCTGACAGCCTTAACGGCTTCTTCCTGACCGATGACGCGGCTGTGCAGAATCTCTTCGAGATTGAGCAGGCGCTCCGTCTCTTCTTCCTTCAGCTTATTCACCGGAATTCCGGTCCAGTTCGCCACGACATCGGCGATATCCTCAGGCGTAACCTCGGAATCGGTGCGGCCCTGCTTTTCCTTCCACTGATTCTTCGTAATTTCGAGCTCTTCGCGCAGCTTCTGCTCGGTATCGCGAAGTGCAGCGGCCTTTTCGAATTCCTGGCTTTGGACAGCGGCATCCTTCTCCTTGCGGATGTCTTCCAGATGCGCTTCCTGGTCTTTCAGATTCGGCGGAATCGTGTACGTATTCAAGCGTACCTTGGAGCCCGCCTCGTCGATCAGGTCGATGGCCTTATCCGGCAGGAACCGGTCCGTAATGTAACGATCGGACAGCTTCACGGCTTGCTCGATCGCCTCATCCGTAATCTTCACGCGGTGATGCGCTTCATATCTGTCACGCAGCCCGTAGAGGATCTGAATCGCTTCCTCCGGAGAAGGCTGATCCACCGTGATTGGCTGGAAGCGCCGTTCAAGGGCAGCATCCTTCTCAATATATTTGCGGTATTCATCCAGCGTCGTCGCCCCGATGCACTGCAGCTCGCCGCGCGCCAGGGACGGCTTCAGAATGTTGGAAGCGTCGATCGCGCCTTCCGCACCGCCTGCACCGATCAGCGTATGCAGCTCGTCGATGAACAGGATGATGTTGCCCGCTTGGCGGATCTCATCCATAATCTTCTTCAGCCGGTCTTCAAACTCGCCGCGGTATTTCGTGCCGGCCACGACCGAGCCCATGTCGAGGGTCATGACCCGCTTATCGCGGAGCGTTTCCGGAATTTCATTATTGATAATGCGCTGAGCCAAGCCCTCGGCGATGGCCGTTTTACCGACCCCTGGTTCCCCAATCAAAACCGGGTTGTTCTTCGTGCGGCGGCTCAGCACCTGAATGACGCGCTCAATCTCTTTGCTTCGGCCGATGACCGGATCCAGGTTGCCTTCCTTGGCAATCGCGGTCAAATCGCGGGCCAAGCTGTCCAGCGTAGGCGTGCTTACGTTTTGCGGCGTGCCGTGGTGGCTCGATACCGCCTCGCTGCTGCCGAGCAGCTGCAGCACCTGCTGGCGCGCCTTGTTCAGGCTGATGCCCAGATTGTTCAGCACGCGTGCTGCCACGCCTTCGCCCTCGCGAATCAATCCAAGCAAAATATGTTCTGTTCCAACGTAGGTGTGCCCCAGCTTGCGGGCTTCATCCATGGAAAGCTCAATAACCTTCTTTGCCCGCGGCGTGTAGGCAATATTGGTTGGCTGCTCTTGGCCGCGTCCGATCAAGGTCTCTACTTCGTCTTGGATTTTCTCAAGACCAAGCCCGAGGCCGATCAGCGCTTTAGCCGCAATGCCGTCTCCTTCGCGGATGAGTCCGAGTAAAATATGCTCTGTTCCGATATTGTTATGTCCCAGACGCACGGCTTCTTCTTGAGCCAATGCAAGCACCTTCTGAGCACGTTCCGTAAATCTGCCAAACATCATAATATTGCACCTCCACGTTTCATGTATATTTACCCTCACGAATTTCGGTGTATCGCCGCCCCGAAGGGTCGCGACGCTGCCCGATTCGCCTATTAAAAGAAACAACGGTTATATTCCATTAACCGAACCCTGGCATTTTTATCCCGGGTCAAGAAATATTCTTCCTGAAAGCCCTAGATTCCTGTCTCTTAATCAAAAGTTCATCTACGGCTTCGCAGCCAGCGTTTCCCTGATGAGCTTGGCTCTGTACATATCGCGTTCCGAAGGATTCATGCTCTCCCCGAACGTCTTTTGCAGGAAGCCCGGCTGCGTCTTCACATTAAGCTCATTCATCACCGAGCTGGCCGGACCTTCAAGCAATCCCAGATCCACACCGAGACGGACATCGGACAGCCGCTGCGCCGCTTCCTTGGAATCCATAACCGCCGCGTAGGACAGTATGCCATAGGAGCGCATCACCCGGTCCGTGATCCGCAGCTTGGATTCATTAAGAAGACGCTGTCTGGCGTTCTTCTCATGCTCAATGATCTGCAGGGCGACACTGTGAAGATTTTCAATAATCTCGGCTTCGGTCTGGCCAAGCGTAATCTGGTTGGAGATCTGGAACAGATTGCCCACAGCTTCGCTGCCCTCGCCGTAAATGCCCCGAACGGTCAAGCCCACCTGAGACACGGCCGAGAGAATCCGGTTGATCTGCTGGGTCATCACCAGCGCCGGCAGATGCATCATAACCGAGGCACGGAGGCCGGTTCCGACGTTCGTCGGACAGCTGGTCAGGTATCCCCGCTTGTCATCAAAGGCATAATCGACATGCGCTTCGAAAATATCGTCCAGCGCCGTCGCCCGCTCCCAAGCTTCTCTAACCTGAAAGCCCGGATATAAACACTGTATGCGTAGATGATCCTCTTCATTGATCATGATGCTGACGGATTCGTCCTCTGTCAAAATGACAGCGCCGTTTCGGGATTCATTGGCCAGATTGGGACTGATCAGATGCTTCTCGACAAGCACCCGTTTATCCAAATCGTCAATATCGCTCAATTTGATAACATGCAGCTCCCCGAAATCGTTCAGCCGCTCCCTATCCTTGATGACGCTGATCAGGCGCTCTAGCACTTCGCTCGACTGCTGATTCGTCGCCAGCAGCGGGAAAGGAAGCTGCTGCAGATTGCGCGCCACCCTGACACGGGTGCTGATGACAATGTCGGAATCCTGACCATTCCCGCGCATCCATTCGCTCAGCGCCGTATCGGTAAACCGGTGATTAGACATCACGCATTCCTCCTAGCTAAAAGTGCATCATCATAAGTTCCTCATCCTTGGGCGATATTTCGCTCAAGCTCGCGGATCCGGTCCCGAATCTCGGCGGCCGTTTCAAACTCCTCCTGCACGATCCGGAACTGAAGCTCCTTCTTCAGCTCCTCAATCTTGCGCTTGAGCTGAATGACACCGCCGGTCCGCTTCGGCACCTTGCCGACATGGGACGTATTGCCATGCACTCGCTTGAACAGCGGATCCAGGCGATCCGAGAAATATTTATAACACGAGCTGCAGCCGAAACGGCCAAGCTTGCTGAATTGGGAATACGTCATGCCGCATTCCTCGCAGCGCAGTGTCTGCGCCGGCTTGGCTCCCGCATTCTGGCCCTTGCCGGAAGGATCCAGATCCAGGAGCCCTGACAGCAAACTGTGTATAGAAAAACCATTCGACGTCCCGGGGATCAATTCCCCTTTTTCACGGGCACAAGATTCACAAAAATGAAATTCGGTCTTCTCGCCATTCACGATTTTCGTAAAATGCAATGTCGCTGGTCGTTTACCACATTCCTGGCATATCATACTCCATGCCCTCCTTACACAGACTCACTTACCTAACAAAGCAATAAGCATGGCCTTCATGATTCTCGCACGGAGCTCATCCCGGTAAGGAAGCTTCACATTGAGGCAATCCCTCGAAATGGCGGCCCGCATCAAGCTGGCCTCTCGTTTGTTCAAGAACCTTGACTCCTCCAGCTGGTAGATCAGCCCTTCCGCGACCGTCTGGTCGATCCGGCTGCCGATCGTATGATGCAGATGCTGGTGGAGTGCGGAATGCTGGGGAAGCTCGATCCGCTGGATGCGGATATAACCGCCGCCTCCGCGCTTGCTCTCGACGAGAAAGCCCTTCTCCAGCGTAAATCTGGTGCTGATGACATAGTTGATCTGGGAAGGAACGCAGGAGAACTGCTCCGCCAGATCGTTCCGTTGAATTTCAACGGTTCCCTCCGGGCTTTCCTGCAAAATGCTCTTGAGGTATTGTTCGATAATATCAGAGATATTACGCATGGTCTGTTCATCCTCCACTGTTTGAAACGATAAGACGGATTGTGATCTTACACGTCCGCACAGAGTCATACCTTTAAATTTTAACCATAATCAAAATCAGCGAACCCTGCCCGTTGACTTTGACTTTCTTTGACTTTAATCTCATTATAGCATAACTTTAAAATTTGCCAAGGGGGGGCCACAAAATTTTCGCGCCGGTCTGTTATTCGTAGTCTGCCCATTTTTTCTCACCCTTATAGCCACAGCCCCGCAGGAATTTTGCCTCTTCGAGCGCCTTCCAAGCCTGCCCTTAATCCCCACAACGCGCGCCCGCAACTCGAGGCTATAGAAAAAAGCAGCCTGTCCCGGTTCCCCGGCCATAAGGCTGCTCTTCCCTGACTTTATTCCTTTCGAGCCTTCCCGCTGCGCCCTGTCTTTACGCGTCGTAGCTGATTAAATAATGCTGAAGCTCTGTATTGTAATAACCAATACTGTATTCAATAATCGTCCCCGCACCGTCGTAAGAGGATCTTAGCCGCTTGAGAAGCGGCGTGCCCGGGCTGACGCCAAGCAGACCCGCCATCTCTTCATCCGCTACGGCCGCCAGAAAACGGTCACGGAAATTCTCCAGCGTAATCTGGCTTTCTTCAATCCGGTCATAAAGGGAAGGGAGCTCGCCAGGCCCAAAATCCCCTCCCATATCGACAAGCGGCGAAACATAATGCGTATAGTGAATGTAGGGCTGCCCGTCCAGCAGGTACAACCGCTCGATGCGAAGGCATTTTTCGCCGAATTTTTCATACATCTCGCTATCCGGCTCGTGAAACACCCATTCGGTCTTCAGATGGCGCTTCTGAATCTGATGCCCTTCCTCGACCAGAATCTCGGTAAACAGCTTGCCCTTGGAAAGCTTCGAGAACGAGGTGTTGCGGGTTACAATCGTCCCTACCCCGCTGCGTTTCTCGACATAGCCCTCCTGGTGCAGCTCCTGAATCGCATTGCGCACGGTCATCTTGCTGACGTTGAATTCCTGCTCCAGCTGCGGCTCAGAAGGAATATGGGTTCCCAAAGGATACACCCCATGCAGGATCCGGTCCTTGATGATCTTCTTGATCTGAAGATACAGCGGACCGTTCTTACGCGTGATCGACATACGTTCGTTCACCTTACCTTTCCACATCCGACCTATGATCACCCATTGCTCGCAGAATGTCAAGCTCTCCTGCTGTCGGCGTATCTCCAGGTACCGTGTGGGCCAGCATGGCTGCCGCTGCCGCGAATTCAACGGTCTGTACAGGATCATATCCCTGCAGCAGGCCATGGATCACGCCGCTGGCATAAGCATCCCCCGCTCCGATCCGATCATAAACGGAGAAGGTCAACGTTCTCGAAAAATGAAAAGCTCCATCCTTATACAAATATCCCTTCAGGGAATGGGTATTGTCTCCATTAATATGGCGGTGGGTGCCGGAAAGGGCGGAAATGCCGTACGTCTCCGCTACCTTCGGTATCAGCTCCCCGAGCTGCTCCGCCCGGTCTTCCCGCTTCGTTTCCATCCCGAGAATATAAAGCGCATCCTTCTCATTCATGAAGACGATATCCGCAAGGGACAGCATCTCCTCATAATGCGGCTTGGCAAAAGCATAGCCGTCCGCGCCCCACAGGGATGGCCGGTAGTTGCAGTCGAACACCACCGTGCCGCCGTTAGCCTTCACTTCCCGGGCCAAGGTCTTCATCTGCCCCCGGACATTCTCGTTCATGGAAAGCGTGATTCCGCAAAAGTGGATCACATCGATGCTCCGGGCAATCGCCGAAAAATCATACATCGCAGGGTCCGCCGTATTAAAACTGCTCCCCAGCCGGTCCGTATAAGTGACCCGTCCGGGCCGAACGCCAAAGCCATTCTCCAAAAAATACATGCCGACGTACTTGCCGCCGCGGCTAATGAAGGAGGTGTCGATTCCCAGCTTGCGTAGATACGCAATCGCCGCATCGCCGAGCGGGTTATCCGGCAGCGTACTGACCAAATAACCGGCATGCCCAAGCCTTCCAAGGGCCGAAGCGATATTAACGCCGGTCCCCGAGAAGGAATAGTTCAGGCTGCTCTCTTGCGCCAAGGAGGCATAGCCCGGCACCTGCAGCCGCATCATGACCTCGCCGAATGCCGCAATCACCTTAGGCATATTGATCAACCAACGCTTTTAACGTCTGATGAAGCTCCTGCACATCGCTGACAATCGTATCGCCGCTCGCCGAATCGATGATCGAGGAGTATACATGCGGGATCACCTGGCGCACGCCGGCTTCCAGCGCGATCCGGACGATCGCTTCGAAATTGTCTTTGTCGATCCCGCCCGTCGGCTCGAGGGCGAAATCCTCTTCCGCACACGCCTTGGCCACTGCCCGGTATTCCTCTTCCAGCTTCAAGCCTTGCATCGGGAAGTATTTAAGCGCATTGCCGCCCATGTCGCGTACCAGGGCAATCGCCGCCTTCACGGGAACGATCGCTTTGTCCGTACCCGCCGCACTCGCCGGCCCCGTCGAAATATTAACGTAGCCTGCTTGGCCGGACGGGGAAACAAGGCTGTTGATCCAGCCGTCCTGACCGTTCAGATTGGCGCGCGTCGCGCCGACTGCCGGGAACACCTGATTGATGTGAGTTCCAGGGTAGCTCTTCACGATTTCCGCCACGACGGCCGCCTGGCGGTTGTCGCCTGCGCCTAGCCCGATCGACACGGCATCCTCAATCGCCGCGCCGTACTCCTTCATGGCAATGACCGCTTCCTGCGCGCTCGGGTAATTTTTCGAAAGCACGCCGACCAGGACATGCCCTTCCGCTGCTTCAAAGACGTCTTTGGCATTCTGGATGCTGCCTGCCAGCACATTCAATGCCGTGCGGTTTTTATATAATCGTTTCTCCATGTTCGACATGTTATTTTCCCCCTGCAATCTGCTGAATTCTTGTTATGATGACCTGCAGATCATCGCCGGCGAGCGAGCGTGGATCAATATCGAAATATCCCTGACGTACACCGTAGTCCCGGGTGTATACGGCGATCTCGCCTTCCCGTAGCTGATCATTCATCGCCTTGGCGCTGATGCCCGCTGCCTGCTCATCCACTTTGACCCGTCCACGGAAGATCGCTCGGCCGGCCTCATCCTGCACGATGGCCACGTCGATGCCCGGCAGGCTGGACAGCGTCTTAAGCTCCTCCAGCGCAGCCTTCTCCTGCGCGCTCTTATCTTCCTTCACCATATACTCATCAAGTGCCTGAAGCAAGCCGAACGTTGTCTCCTTGCCTACCTTCATGCTTCGTCCGATACCATGAAGCTGCGCCTTGACCCACTCGACGTATTGGCGTTTGCCGCCGACGATGCCGGAGGTCGGGCCTTCGATTGCTTTGGAGCCGCTGTAGATGGCCAGATCCCCGTATTTCACATACTTCTGGATATCCTCCTCTGCCGCCGCATCGACGATAAGCGGGATACCATGGGCTCTGGCGACTTCGGCCGCTTCCTCGACGGAAATCATGTTTTTCTGAACGCAGTGGTGCGACTTCACATACAAAATCGCCGCGGTGCGCTCATTAATCGCTTCCTCGATATGCTCTTTGCGTCCTTCATTGGCATACCCGACCTCGACCACCTTGCCGCCGCCCAGATAAACCATCGTTTCGACCGGTGCCCCGTACTGGACGTTATGTCCTTTGAACATGATGATCTCATTCTTCGCGATCGGCTCTTGATGGAGTCTGTCGCTCCGTCTCCGCTGGCCCTCCGTCACGATGCCCGCTACCGACAAGGCGATGCCGCTTGATGCCGAGTTCACGACGACGGCGGCTTCGGAGCCGAGAATGCGGGCGATATAATCGCCTGCCTTGTCTACCAGGTCCGCTATTTCGACGTAGCTCTGACCGCCGATCCGCATGGCTTCCATGACGGTATCCGTTGGTGCCGACACTCCGAGTATGCTCATGCGGCCGCTGGCATTGACAACTCGCTTGAGTCCGTATTTAGCATGCAGTGAATGATCCATTGACTACCACTCCTTTAGGTTCGATATAACGGTCGGCAATGCGCGTCTCTCCCTCGGAATCGGTCAAGCTCTGCGGCCCCTGCCGAACCGCAAACAATGTGAGGTGGGCCGCATCGCCCACATGAATTCGGCCGAGCTCCGGCCGTTTCAGCCAAGCCGCCGCCTTGACCGTGACGGCAGAGATGACTTCCTGCAGACTGTAGCCGAGATATAAAAATTTGGTCATCACGCTTGCCAAGCTGTATACGGGGCCATTGATCCGGTTTCCCCGGTAAATATCGGAGCTGATCGTTCCCGGCTCGATCCCATGGTCTTTCGCGTATTCCGCTACCTGGAACGAGAAGCTCGCTGTGCCATGGCCGACATCCATATGAACGCCTCGCTCGATGGCCTTGACCAGGGACGGAATCGGCTTGCCGTCCGGATCGAACAGATTATTCTTTTTGCCGTTCAGATAATGCGTGACAATGTCCCCTTCCTGAAGCAGGTCCAGCACCTCATTCACCGGCGGTGGTCCGGAACCGATATGCACCATAATCGGCAGCGATGTGCGCCCCGACAATTCCCGGGCACGCCGCAAAGGTTCTACCCCGTTGTCCTTTACAACGCTTTGGCTGATCCGCGCCTTCAGGCCCACGATAAAATCGGGATATGCACGGGCCGCCTTGACCGCTTTCCCCTGATCGATCCACTCCAGCCTGGACAGCTCATCGATCCGCTGCAGGCCGATGCGGGAGATGTTCAGAAACGCAAACACATTCGTCTTCGAGCGGGCAACCTCAGCGGCCAAATCGCCGATATCGTCCGCTCCGCAGCTTCCTGCGTCCACGATCGTGGCTACGCCCTGCTTGACGCCGATCTCGTCGATGGCATCCCCGTAGGGCTCCAGCTTGGCAACCGCATGAACATGCATATCAATCCATCCGCTGGACACATACAGCCCCGTACCGTCAAATCCGTCCTCGCCCGCCGCCGTGTTGGCCGCGGCAAGCTCGGTGATGAACCCGTTCTCAATCACGATATCGAAGGGTTCTTCCTCGTGCACCGTTCTTACATTCCGCAGCACAAAACGCTGCTTCATTCTCATCACCCCTTCGCATGGCAGAATTTCAGCTTTTTTCTTGAGGCGCATCCATCCGCCAATAGCCTTGCGATAAACCATTTATAGGTATAGCATAGCACAGATCATCGCATACGTGAATATAACGTTATAATGTTTAATCGAATAGTTACTCCACCTTCCATTCCACTAAGATGAGGCTGCCTTTTGTATGGCAAATAAAAAACAGAGGCTCTCCCAAAGCCATATGGATGACTTTTGGGACAGCCCCGCCAATTCTCAGTTTATAAGGTATAGGTAAATGTGCCGCACTCGATCAAATCTCTAGCGTTCTTGCCGATGAACACCTTGAAATCTCCTTCTTCCACCTCATACTGCTTCTTGGCGGTGAAATACGAGAGCATTTCCGGCTCGATTACAAACTCCACCATCGCTTTCTCTCCCGGGGCAAGATGGATTTTATGAAAGCCCTTCAGCTCAAGCAGCGGTCTGGACGTGCTGCCCCATAGATCGCGAACGTACATTTGTACGATTTCTTCGCCGGCGTAGTCCCCGGTATTCTGCACCGTCACCATCGCCTTCACGCTGCCGCCCGGCGTTAACGTATCGCCGATCAGCGCGGCGTCCGAATACGTATATTCGGTGTAGCTCAGTCCGTAACCGAACGGATAGAACGGCGCATTCGGAATGTCGAGATATTTGGAGAGGAAACGGAAGTCGTTATCCTCATGCCCTTTCGGTCTGCCGGTGTTCAAGCAGTTGTAGTACACCGGCACTTGTCCGACGGTATACGGAAAGCTCATCGTCAGCTTCGCCGAAGGATTCGCGTCCCCGAACAGCAGGTCGGCGACCGCGTTTCCTCCCTCCGTTCCCGGGAACCACGCTTCCAGAATCGCGGGAACGTGCTCGTGGTACCACTTGAGCTCCAGCGGACGTCCATTGAAGAGAACAAGAACGGTAGGCTTGCCGAGCTTCAGCACCTCCTCGACCAGCTTCGGCTGAACGCCCGGCAACGTTAAGTACGCTCGGCTGCCCCCCTCGCCGCTCATATGATCCTCTTCGCCCATAGCGAGAATGACGACCTCTGACGAGGCGGCCGCTTCCAATGCGGCTTGGAAGCCGGAAACGTCATTCGAGCTGTAATCGCACCCGGCTGCAGCCGTGATTTTCACGTCATTTCCTAATTTATTGATAAGACCTTGTTTTACGGTGACCGCCTCTTCCGGTTTTCCGAGCCCGCTCCAACCGCCCAAAATCCGGCCGCTGTCGGCGAACGGTCCGATAACCGCAACCGATTTGACGTCCTTCTTCAGCGGCAGAATGCCGTCGTTCTTTAACAGCACCATCGATTTCTGGGCAGCCTCTCTCGCCAGCTGACGATACTCAGGCTTCAGGTGCGCTTCTTTTTCGCGCTCGATGTTGATGTAACGATAGGGATCGTCGAACAGACCGAGCTTGAATTTCAACGTGAGGATGCGTCTGACCGCCTCATCGATCAGCGCAACGTCTACCTCGCCCCTTTCAACCAATTGCTCAAGGTGGCTGATGTATTCCGTCGATATCATCTCGATGTCAAGACCCGCTTCCAGCCCCTGCTTCGCTGCGTCTTCGCCGTCTTTGGAGCTCATATGGAAGATCGTTTCCCAAAGCGAGGTGTAGTCGGAAATGACCACGCCCTCAAAGCCCCACTCCTCTCTGAGCACGTTTCTCAACAGGAAGGAGTTGGTTGTAGCAGGCACCCCGTCGTAGACGTTAAAGGACGTCATGATCAATTCGGCGCCTGCGTCGAGCCCCGCCTTGTAAGCAGGCAAATAGTAATTGCGGAGCGCAGCTTCCGACATATCGACGGTGTTGTAATCCCGTCCGCCCTCCGCCGCGCCGTATGCCGCAAAATGCTTCACGCATGCCGCAACCGTATCGAGCGCCTTCAGATCGTCCCCTTGAAAGCCTCTTACCATCGCTGCGGCCATTAGACCGTTCAAATACGGGTCTTCTCCGGGGCTTTCCATTACCCTTCCCCATCTCGGATCGCGAACGAGGTCGGCCATCGGCGCGAAGGTCACGTTAATGCCCGAGGCGGCGCCTTCCGCTGCGGCAACCCTGGAGGTATCCTCCGCAAGCTTCGGCTCCCAGCTGGAAGCAAGGCCGAGCGGGACCGGAAACACCGTGCGGAAGCCGTGAATAATATCGAACATGAAGAGCAGCGGGATTTTCAGCCGATTATGTTCAAGGAATACCTTCTGCACTTCGTACGCCGTTTCGGCATCGGTCGCGCTCAAGATCGAGCCCAAATTCGAAATGAGATCCTTGCTGAGTGTACGCTCGGATACGGGACCGGTCACCGGCGTCGAGACTTCGATTTTTGAATTGTAGGAACGCAGCACGGTTCCCGGGTCGGTCTGGTACATTTGCCCGATTTTTTCGGCAAGGGTCATCTGGGATAGAAGCTCTTCCACTTTCGTTTGGATCGTTGAATCGGTGTGCATCAAGTTGTAGTTCCCTCCTATGACACGAAATGTAGTGTTAAGCTGTCGTTTACTTTGGCGTGCTGGCGCGACACGATCCATGTTCTGCCGTCGTCCTTACGGACCGTGAAGCTTTCGTTCGGAATCACTTCGCGGTCCGTCTCGAGCACGATGATATCTTCAGGCTGGGTCAGCCGGAATTCGAGGCGGTCGTTCTCCACCTTGGCAATTTCCGCGGTCGAATACACAATCTTCACTTCGCCAAAGGTCACATTGAGCGGCAGCATAACCCCGTCTTTGCTTTGCAGCAGCAGTTTACGTCCGCCGAACAGCGGTTGGCCGTTCTCCAGAATACCGATCTCTTTATCGAAGCCGTCCAAATTCAGCACATGGACGAATCGTTCCCCTTCATTCGTTGCCGTTGAAGTCATAAAGATGCCGTGGTTTTTGCAATCATGCGTCAGCCCCGCTTTCGCGCCGAGAAGCTCCAAGGCTGTCCGGAACAAATCGATATCACACCGATACGAATTGCCGAATACGATCGCGCGTCCCGCTCCGACCTTCGCATCGAACGCGGTCACTTCACCGCTGCCGTACACGCGCATAATCGGCGTTTGGCCGCCGACGTCGAACGTCTGGGCGACATATGCACGCATTTCCGGCCGCGGAG
Source organism: Paenibacillus sp. FSL R5-0810 (assembly GCF_038002285.1). Classification (NCBI taxonomy): domain Bacteria; kingdom Bacillati; phylum Bacillota; class Bacilli; order Caryophanales; family Paenibacillaceae; genus Paenibacillus; species Paenibacillus sp. FSL R5-0810. Next base: position 5,866,587 of record NZ_JBBOCF010000001.1, on the reverse strand, counting down.
CCGCCCACCCTTCGGACACGATCGACAGGTAGAAATGGCCCGAATCGCGGAGCAAGCCAAGCGGCTTCACCCCTAACGCTTCCGTCAAAATCGTGCACGGCTTGCCTTCCATATCAAAGCTCGGCAACTCACCGTAAACGAGCAGGCTTCCTCCCGCATGCAGGTAGTCGGCCAGCTTCCGCTGGATATGGCCGTGCATATAACGGGCAGACGGCAGCGCGAGAACCGGGGTGGCCGAAGGATCAAGCGGCTTATTTTGAATATCGGAGGCGCCGAACCGATAGCCCGCCAGCAGCATGGCCCGGCCCATGATCTCCCAAGCGCCGTGCGCGCGGTTCCCTTCGATATTTTGCAGGATTTCCTTCACGCGCTCGCTGCCCGGATAACGGTATTCCGTCATGTAATAATCCGGAATGAACGCGAAGCTGACGTCGTCGCGTTCCTCGTTCATTCGCGCGAGCTTATCTCCGACAGCCAATATCGTCTTGTTCGTGCGAGCCATTCTCGGAAACGTATAATTGTACTCGCCTTCCGGACTAATCGGAGCGGCAAAGCCGTGGCGTTCGCCGGTAAAGGCGATTCGGTCGTTCCCGTCGCTAGGCGGCATATCCATCCGATAGTTATAGCCGCCGGTCAGCAAATAATAATTGAGAAGCCGATTCCCTTGCGCGATGCACATCCGTGCTTTAAAATCGGCGGCCGAAGGATCGTTGCGTCCTCCGTACGTCTCGCCGAAGTTGCTGTCGCCGCAGTTGAATTCGACGGAGGTGAGCGGCTGGTCCGGCGTATGCACCGCGTCCATAAATCCGTTGATGATATAAAGATCCTGGAACGTCACCATGTCCAAATCCCCGAAATAGATGTCGGAGCCCGATAGATATCCCGGCGCCTGCGTATATGCTTCATACAGCTGGCTGATGCCGATCGGGAACGTGAACCCGCGGCCCCCGTCCGTCCCGTGAATGTTCACAACGAACGGAACGTCCTTGACGCCGAACTCCTCGGCATATGAGCGAAGAATGGCAACATAGCGGGCCGCTCGGTTCCGCATATAATAGCCTAAGTCGTGCGTCAGCTCCGGCGCGTATCCTTCCTTCGGAGAGCGAATGCCGGTCTTGCGCGCTTCGGCGTCATCCAAGGAGAATGGATAACGGGCCGAGAGCTGCTCCGCGGAATACCGCTGCTTGAGCCAAGCGGCGAAATCGCTCAGCACGCTGTCCGTAAGGTCCGGACAATTGCTGACCCAAGCGAGCATGCCGATCTCATTGTCCAGCTGCACCGCGATAATATTGCCTCCGTTCGTGTAGAGACGGGGCGCCACGACCGCCATCACCGCCCGATACCAGTTTTTGCTGGCCTCAAGGAATCCGGGGGCGAGGTAGTCGACCGTCTTCGTCGTCGCCGGGTTTCCGTCCCAGCCGACCGGAATAATTTCCGGATACTTTGTATAAACCCAGTAAGGCAAACCTTCGTTTTTCATTTCCGCCATAATGAACGGGCCCGGTCTAACGAAAAAGTACAGCTCGTTCTCCTTGCACAGATCGATAAAGCGGATGAGGTTCAGCTCCGGGTGCGTATGACCGTCAAAATCGAACTCCCCTTCCGCCGGCTCATGACAGAGCCACGGTACATAGCTGGCAACCGCATTGCAGCCCGCTTCCTTCAGCTTGTCGATGCGGTCCTGCCAATCCTCCGGCTTAAGCCGGTAATAGTGAATTTCGCCGCACATGATGATCTGCGACTTGCCGTCGATGAGGATTTGCTTGTCTTTGATTTCAATCATCGTTTCAAACCCTGCCTTTTTTCATTTCGAATTGGTCTAGCGGATGATAACGGCGAAACGTTTCGACAAACGGTGACAACAATTACTTATAGTGCGTGTTCAAAAAGTCGGATTTTCACGAGATTCGATGCCGAGTCTCTTCTAGACTCCCTTCGTGATCAAAAAATGACTTTATGAACAACCTCTTCTCTTATAGATGGTGTTATCTCAACCGGTCCGTGAAGAAAGACATCCCCCGTTTAAAGGCCGTCATGCCGTACAACATGGAGCTCCAGTCGATCACTGTCACTTTCTCGGGGTACCAGCGGTCCCTTCCTTCCAGATGCCACCAGGAGTAACGATGCAATCCGTATTTGTAAGCCGCTCTATATTTCACTTCATCATCCCGATCCCTCGGATTGGAATAGGTGTCGTACGGAATGTGCAGCCGATATAACGCATAAAGGTCGTGGATGCCCGCAGGGTAGACCGGCAGGAAGCCGGCAACAATGTAGGCGGAAGCGACGTTGCCAGGTGAATCCTCGATTTTATCCGCATGATAAGTGTTGTACAGACCGTCATTGGCGCCGGCTCCATACCCCCATACGTAGGAAGGCACATCGGTAAGCTCTTTCCACTTCAGCCGGTCAGCCGTGCATGCATTCTCATAGTACTGATTGTAGATCTCGCTCTTCGCATAATCCGGAACCAAGAAATAAGGGAACTGGTGCACAAACGAAGACAAGAACTTCAAATCGCTCGGATCCTTCGTGTTCGTATCGGTAATAACCGGAATGTCCCGGTAATATTTCATAGGGAATTCATTAATCTTGTGTTCCGCAAATGTGTTATCCCACAACTCTTGGATGTCCGGGTCTTCCGGCTGGGCGATTTTCGCCAAGTGGGCAACCAGCACATATTCGTTGTAAGCCGGGAGCGGGGCGATTCCTTGGCCGTCCTTCACGATCATGTTGATGATGCCTCTATGCTTATCCGCGATAACAACACGCCAGTCGATTTGCTCTAACAATTCATGAGCCATCTCGTCGATTTCGGGCATTTTATCCTTAAAATGCTTCCCCGCGAACAAGGCTCCCGCTACCAGCAACGATGTATCGATCGTCGAAATTTCGGAGCCCAGATTCGCGCCTGTCTCCATGTCGATGAAGTGCGCGAAGAAGCCCGTCGCGGCGTCTCTAGCCGGCTTGCAGCCTTCCACATGGCCGAGGACGGCATTAAGCGTAAGCTTGACCTTCTCAGCCGCCTGGTCGTCCCAGCCCTCGTAATCGGCAACAACCAGGCTGATCAAGCCGACCCCGGTCGCAGAGACCGAGCAGCGGGCCTCCGGATTTCTCGCGAAACTGTAATATGCGTCGCCGTAAAGGCCTGTGTGCGGATTGCGGCAAGCATCGATCAACCGGTAGGAGTCCTTATGCTGGCGATCGACAAACGCCTTCACCTTCTCCGAAAGCTGATCATAAACATTCGTCGTTTGTTTCATCGTAATCTCTCTCCATTCGCCGCCTGAAATAGCCTATTTATTTTTGAATTGCAGGGCTTCAAGCCCTTTCTTCACGTAAGGAACCTTCATGAACATGTTCCATACCGTCTCGTCCCGGTAATTGGCGGCCATCAGCAGCGTGATCCCTTTATCGATGCCGATATAATCGGGACCGACCCAGTCGGCATTCAGATTGAATGCATCCTTCAGCCCATATTCGCCGCTTAGATCCGGAACCGTTAGGAAATACTTCAACGCCTCTATGGATTCTTCCGGTGTAAACACAACCGAGCCCAGCGCCCCGGCCGGCGGAACGGTGCCGTCCGCTTGATGGGCCGCATTGTCATAGCCGGAAGGCGGCGAACCGAGCAATCCGTTATAGCCGGCGGGCGAGTCGGATGCGGTAAAGCCCCACGACTGCTCGCCCACGCCTTTAAACTTCTCGCTTAGATCGATGGCGAACTGCCGGCTCGCCTGGGAGGCGACGACCGAGTTGTTGAACCAATCAACCCCGTCACGGTCTACCAAGCCGCGAAAGTCGACCCAGGCATGCGAGAACTGATAGGTGAACAGGGAACCGAACCAGGAATGGATGAACGGCTCGGAATTCTTATACGATGCTTTGTGGCGTGTAAAGCCGTCGTAGACGTCAATCGGATGCGTCGGCGAACCGGCTGCCAGCACGTAAAGGGACAGCTGCTCGGCATAGAAGTCCCAATGGCCTTGAAACCCTTTCTCCGGGGAATATGCCATATAGAACTGATTTTTGCCTTTGTCTACGAACCAGGGCCACTCGACGCGCTCATACAGCTGCTCGCTCTTCTTCTGGACATCGCCGCCGAAGTATTGCCCCGCCGTCAAGACGCCGTTCATTAGCAAGCCGGTGTCGATGCTCGAAATTTCGCTGTTCCACTCCCGCTTCCCGGTATCGATGTTCACAAAGTGGTAAAAAAATCCGTGCTCATGCTCCATCCGCAGAAGCGTATCGAGCGTGCGGTCCGCTCTGTCATAGCCTTCCTCGCGGCTGATCCAGCCGTTCTCCACGCCGATCGGAATCGCCGTGAGCGCGAATCCGGTGGCCGCCGTGCTGGCGATCTTCGGATTGCCCGGGTACCGGTCCCTCGTCAAGCCGTAGCCTTCGGAGCCTTCCTCGCGGTTCGTCTGCTCCCATAGATAGTTGAACGACGCCTTGGCCTCAAGGTCCAATTCGTCCGGCTGCTTCTGCAAGCATCCCATCGCCGCCAGCAGCACCACAGCACCGGCCAGCCATGCGATCCATCTTCTGTGACGCAAAGCAAGTGCACTCCCTTCTCAAGCGATCCTATTCGCCTGTGATGCCTGATCGTTCAATGCTCTCTACGAACCAGCGCTGCGTGAAGAAGTAAACGATCAGCAGCGGGATGATATTCAAAAACGTTCCGGCCATATTGATCGCTTCGTTCAAGCTGCGTCCGGTCTGGGCGTTCGGATCGGCCGGGAATACCTTCTGGTACGTTACCGCGAAGTTTTGCAGCTCCAGCGGCAGCGTCGTCAGCTTATCGCCCAAGTACAGCGCCGCGAGCAGCGTTTCGTTCCAATACCAAACCATCGAGAACAAGAAGGAAATGATGAAGGCCGGCACGGCCATCGGCACGCAAATAACGGCAAATATTTTGTAAGCACCGGCTCCGTCGATTTGTGCAGCCTCCTCGAGCGACTTCGGAATCGACCGGAAAAACTGATAAAAAATCAGAATGAACAGACCGCTTTTGATCCCCTGTCCGAACGCCGCCGGAATGATATAAGAAAATATGCTCCCGATTAATCCGAGATCTTTAAACATCAGGAACTGCGGAATCATCGTAATTTGCGGCGGTATGATGAACGTTGCCAGTACGAGCGCAAACAAGACGGATTTCCCCGGAATCCGGAAGCGGGCAAAGCCGTATCCGATAACGGCCGCCGAAACGGTCTGGACGACGGCAGGAACGAAGGAAGCAAGAACGTTCTGCCACAAGGTATTAAGAAAGTCCATGACCTCGGCTGCCTTGGCGAAATTGTCCATATAAAATCCCGACGGAATATAGGTGATCAACGGATTGATCAGGTCTTCCGTATTCATGAAGCTGTAGGTGATCATATAAAACAACGGGTACAAATAGACGAAGCCGATCAGAGACAGCAAGAAGTATACGGCTAATTTGTAGACAATGCCTTCTCCCGTAAACCCCCACAGGACCCGCTTCGTCTTGTCGATCGTTCTGCGGTCAATCCCTTTCATACCATCCCACCTCCTAACGGTTCGTTTCCCGCTGCCTGGTTACGAGCACCAGCACGCTTAGCAGCACCAGCATGACGAGGAAATAGATCCACGCCATCGCAGCGGAATAGCCCATTCCGTATTTCGCATCATACATCGCGCTCTGGATCTGAGTAATGACCGGATTCAGCGAAAAGACGGACTGCATGATGACGGTATACACCATATTGACGATAATCATCGGGTTCAGCGCCGGCAGCGTCAGCTTCCAGAACGATTCCCATCTGGAGGCGCCGTCGATGCTCGCCGCTTCGTACATCGAGGAATCCAGCTTCTGCAGGCCTGCCAGGAAGATCAGCATCTGCACGCCGGAGAACCAGAGAATCGTAATAAACGACGTCATCAGGAACACGATCAGATCGGCGAGCAGCTCCGGCATGCTTTCATGAAGCTTGCTCATTTCGATAATCGTCTGGATGCCCGGGAGCGTAGTGGCTCCTTGATCCATCAGCTGCTTGATGACAGGTCCGCTTGTAATAATGACCGGAAGAAAGTAAATCGTCCGGAAGATGCCTTTGCCGCGGATTTTCACGTTCAGCAGAAGGGAGACGATTAACGCGAACACGACGATGATCGGCACGATCACAAGCGTCTCAACAAAATAGGTAGCCAAGGTATCGCCGAACTCAACGTTCAGGAACAGCGCGTTCCGGTAATTTTCCCAGCCAATGAACGTTGTCTTGACTCCGTCTGCGGTAATCTTTACTTGGCTGAAGCTGAACAACAAGGTGCGGATCAAAGGGTAGCAGGTGAAGACCAAAAAACCAACGATCCAAATCCAGATAAACGATAGGCCGATAAGCGCCTCTCTAAGCCGGTAACGGATTTTCATGAACGGCCTCCTTCCCGGACCAAGAACCCTTGCGCCGGAATCTTGTTCCCGTCCGCCGTAACTTCATTCATGGTGTAATTGACATAGATGACGGTGCCGTTCGAGTAAGTGTTTCTAAATACGCCTTCCCGCACTTTTTCACGTTTGTCAAAGGTCGCATCCGCAACAGGCTTCAGGGCTTCCGCAACCGTCCGATATTCATGTACGGCCTGATCCTTCCACACCGAATACTGCGAAGTGAACAGCCACCATGACGACTCTGTGTTAGCCAGCTTGATCGGATCCTCGTCGGTCAGGATGAAGGACGGGTAGCTACCGTAATCGATCATTTTCAGTTGCTCCTTCTGCGGGTTCGCGTTGAAATTGGAGGCCTGGGCGTAATAATCGACATGTCCTTTCAGCACAAGCTGCAGGAACGGCACCTCTTCGCTCTCCAGCAGGAAGCTTGAAGTGCTCATCGGCAGATCCATGACCCGGTCGGCAAACCTCCACAGGTAATAATTCGGCTTGTAAAATGCGTAGCTGTTGATGGAATCCCGGGGCAGCATCGACGTATACGTCTCGATCGACCCGCTGCGCGTAGACGAGGACTTCCCATAAGCGGAAAAAAGATTGCTACCTATTGAGTCCATCGCGATATGGTCGATGCCGTGCTTCTGGAATGAAGAAATTTCATTCTCAAACAGCTTCGCGGACGCTGCCGGCTGCAGGTAGTACGACGTGTCGTAGAACGAAAGCAGCTGCTTGGAAACGGACTGGGCGATGTCCCCCTTGCCGTATCCGTCCGCCGTCGCCCCGGCCATCACGTAATCGGTATAAAAGTACACGGGAATGCCTAATGCTTTATACTTTTCCACGAATGCGTTCCAATCGTCCCCGCTGCCTACCTTTTCTTCAAACGGAAAATGTGTAGGAGATGCTCCGGTAGCGCCGCCCTCCGTGTAGCCGCGGACAACAACCATCATGCGGTCCACTTCATTTGCCCGCAGATCGGTCAGTATATCGTCCATTTGGTCCACGGTGGTCATGGGGATGACTTCGCTCCCAATCAATTGCTTTTGGTTGTCCGCGGCGAAAAATTCGATGCGGAGCGGGAGCGGATCCGCGCCGTCCTTCTTGGCGGGCAGCTCCCCCCGCTGCACAAGCTCGCTCTGCACCCGGTTTGCCATGCCGGAATAATCGGCCTGCGTGCCGGAAAGAAGCATGACTTTCATGGAAGCGTCGAATTGGTTCTTCTCTTCCTGGTTTAAGGTGATGCCCTTGCCCTCTTTGTCCAAGGACTGGAAGTAGTTTTCTCTGTATATCCATTTCGCCGTGGTCCAATTGTAAGTCGTGGTCACATTGCCCGGATAAGCGCGGATTTCCGCGTAAGGGGCGCCGCCCGTGATCATGGAAACGAAAGCGTTGCCGCCTTCCTTATGGGCGATGCCGAACACCGGCAGATACACTTGCTCTACGGGTGTCGCCATTCCTTCTGATAGCTGCGGGCTGCCCTTCATCCCGAGATCGTCGCCGAACACTCTCCCGATATAGGGCTGCGTCGCCAGCGTCTGCTCGTTCAAGCTGATGAGCGCTCCCGAGCCGTCAGGAATGAGCATATATCCTTTATCCGGCTGAACTCCCTTGGTTGCCCCAAAGAACGGATACACGTAGAGAGATTGCAGCCGGTTGTCCTTATTCGTCTCCTGAATCGAATTCTCCGGAACCTTGAATTCGATCGCGTCTTCCGTCAACCGAACTTCCAGCTTCAGCGAGATTCCCAGCCTCTCGTAATTCACGTTCGCCGAGAAGCCGTCCTCCATGGGCTCAACCGCAATCTTTGCTTGCTCTCCGGTTACCGGCGCGGTGCTGATTTTCCGTTTGGCATCCATGTATTCCACGCTCAAGCCCGACTCGAAGAGCGATTGCCACGATTTGTTCAGCTTGTCGTCCTTCTCATCGAGCGTGCCGTCCCATACATAACCGTTCTGTTTGTCTTGGACTTTGATGCCGAGCGTGTCCTTATTTACATAAAGCGCCAAGCGAGCGTTTTCCGCAGCTTTCTCGTATGATGCGAGTCGATCGCCCGATGCGTCCGCACCGGCGCCTGGAGCTTCCGGTTGGTTCACTCCCTGCTGCGCGAGCGCCGCGATCGAGATCAAACCGGCCAACAGCAGGAACGTTAACGATAGAGCAGCTATTCGTTTCACTTTGTTAAGCACGGTTTCTCATCTCCTGAATGATCGTTTGAATGAATTCCACTTCTTGATTAAATAAGAGCACTAACAAGAAAATAACCAGGGCAGCCAATACGATGCCGAAGACCGTTAGGAACAAATTCCGCACCGTCTGCCTGAACGTATAATCATGCAGCTCCTTCACCATGATGCAAACGAGAAGCAGCGACCAGCCTTGGATAAACATCATCGAATAGTCGTAGACGAATTTTTCGTTATACGTCAGCACGTTGCTGATCCATGCGATCGGGAGCGCGAATATCAAATAAGGCGACAGCGCGTAAATCGTGCCGATATAAACCTCCGACAGCTTTCCCTCTCCGTCGCTGATCGTGCTGACCATATAGTTCATAACGACCCAGAATATTAGCGGAACGGCCGTGGTCAGCATGATCGGCAATAAGTCCATTTGGTCGGGATCTCCGCTTGCGAACAAGTATCCTTTGGCATAGACCAGAATGATTTGAAGCAGCAGCATCCAGACATACAGAACCGTCGCCGAACGGACGGTCGCCCTTTTGTGTTCCTTCAGCTCCTGGACCGCATCGATCGGATGCTTGAGGAAGTAGAACATGAACCCGATTTCTTTCACCAGCTTAATGTCCGCCACGCGGTTTCTCAATCGTACAAGCGGCTGCAGCACGCGATACCGCCGATGCAGCGTTCGGATGACGTAACCCGCAACGATGATGGCAAATACGGTATATACGACGACATTAATGTTTTGTTGAAGCCAATCATTGCGGATTTTCCAGAATGCGTCGGAATAACCCTCCTTGTCTTCCGCCATCCGGAAGCTCTCCAGAGCCTTGCTATTCTGGTTTTGCTTGAAATACGATTCAGCCAACGATTTGTACGACAAAATAAAATAGCTGTTCATCTTGAGGATCTCGTTCCAGATGTCCTCGCTCTGCACGTATAATCCTTGCTTGTACTGGTCGACGCCCTCATAAACCTTCGTTCCGAACGGGGTGATCGAATAGCGGTTAATGACGTTCCGCTCTTTGTCGGCGACGTACAGCGTACGCCCGGAGTCGGTGACGTCAATGGCCGAGGCGCTTTTAAACAGCCCCTGGCGCTCATACTTGTCGTCCCCTCCGCCAAACATGAACAGCAAATTGCCAAAGCTGTCGTAAACGCAGATGAGCCCATTGACGTCTACCGTATAGATGTTTCCGCCCGCATCCACGTCGATATCCACCATCGAATCACTGGTCCAAGAGCTTGAGGACAATATGTTATCGCCGACAATATTCAGCTTCTTGATGCCGTCACTGCTAATTCCATTGGTTACCGTGTACAGCAGCCCTTGATAATCAAGCACAATGCTGGTCGGGGACGGCGGCGTCGATTTGAACAGCTGCGCCTTCTGTCCTTCGGTAAAAATGAAGCGTTGAATGAGCATTTTCATCGACAGGCTCGTTCGGTTCGCGCCGACGTAACCCAGGAAATGCCCCTCGTTGTTCAACTGCACGACACCGTTGATGGAGCCTTCGCTGATGACGTAGATGTTGCCGCGTTTATCTACCGCTACCTTCTTCGGTGCAAAATCATTCTTTTTGCCGTAAATCGGTTCCTCCGGACGGCCGAACTGTTTCACGAGCTTTCCCTGCTCGTCGAACACGACAATTTGCTTCAACCCGTAATCCGCGACGTAAACGAGTCGATCGGCGGCCACATACACGCCGGAAGGATTCGATAAGACGTCTTCTCCGATCGTTTGCGATGCGTTGTTCTCTTCATACACTACGATTCTTGCATTTCCGGGATCCGCGATATACAGCTTTCCGGTCGGCTCATCATAGAACAGATCCGCCGGCTGGTTTACGTCAAGCCGAATCATTCCGTCCGGTTCATATGCGGTTTGCGTCCCGACGATCATGCCTCCCGGGCCTTCGGTCCCTGTTTGATACGGCGCAGCGGCCATAGCCGGAGCCGAGAATTGAACGAGCAGAAAGCTTGCAATTACGACGAGCAACACCCATCTGCCTACCGTCTTCTTTTTCATCTGCTTCACACCTATTTCAGACCGGAATGAGCCATCGTATTCATAACCCGGCTTTGCATAAAGATAAAGATCAGCAAATTCGGGATAAACATGATGAGCGCGGCCGCCGCGGATATCCCTTGGCCCGCCACTTCATTGTTGGTCGCCGTAAAGGTCGACATATAATAAGCAAAGTTCTTCAATTCCTCGTCATTGACGTACAGCGTCGCCGGCTCTATGCTGTTCCAGCTGAGCTGGAACGCCAGGATCGCAATCGTGGCGATCGCCGGCATCGTCATCGGAATGATGATTTTCCGGAAGATCGTAAAGTCGTTCGCTCCGTCAATCTGGGCAGCCTCTATCAGCTCATTCGGAATTTGGTCAATGAACTGCTTCAATAGAAACAAGCCGACAGGCATCGCCAAGAGCGGAAGAATATTAACCGAGAAGTCATTGATCAATCCGAGCTTGACGACGAGGAAGTACCTCGGAATGGAAACGGCGACCGGAACAAACATAAGCGCGAGGGTATTAATCGAAAACAGCGTGTTCTTCAGCTTGAAATTTTTCTTAGAGAAGGCGTATCCGGCTGCTGCGCTGATATAAATCGTCGCGAACACCGTCACGACCGTAATGACGACGCTGTTGAATATATAGCGGCTGACCGGAATGCCGGAAACCGTAAACGTCGACAACAGGAACCGAAAGTTATCCATCGTCGGATTTTGAACGAAAAACCTCGGGGGAAACGCAAACAATTCGTCCATCGGTTTAAGCGAATGCGAAAATATAAAAATGATCGGCATCACCATGAAAACCGAGAGGGGAGCCAGAATCAGGTAGAACTTCAACTGACTGATATGAAATCGGCTCGGATTCATCTTTGTTCCTTGAAATGAAGCCATACTTGTTCCCTCCTACTCTTTCTCGGCGAACATTTTCCATACGAACTTCGAGCAAAGCCAAATAACCAGGAGAAGAACGGTGGAAATGGCCGAAGCATAACCCATCTCGTAGCGGATGAAGCCGTAATCCTCAATGTGATTGACGATCAACTGTCCGGCATATGACGGCGTCGGGTTCGTACCCGACAGCTGAACCCCGATGAGCCCTGCTTGAAATGTGTTAACGACCGCCATGACGGCACCGAATAGCATTTGCGGTTTCATGGACGGAATCGTAATATGAACGATTTCTTGAAAGCGGTTCGATATCCCGTCGATATATCCTGCTTCATACATCTCCGAATTGATGTTCAAGACGCCTGCAAGCATCGCCAAAAACCCGATGCCCATACTGCTCCAAATCGTGACGACCATCATGATCGGCAGCAAATACTCGGGCGATTGAAGCCATTGGATCGGCTGCGTGATGAAGCCGTTGCGAATCAGCAGGCTGTTAATATAGCCCGTCGGGTCTCCGCTGAATATCGTCTTCCATACGACCGCCATCGCGACGCCCATCGTAAGGGAAGGCGAATAGATGAGCAAGGCGAGCACCGTTCTCGGACCGCGCTGAATTTGCGCCAGCATCCAAGCGAGAAGGAACGATAAAATATACGAGATCGGGCCGACGATGAGCGAAAACTTCAAGGTGTTCGGCAAGACGTACTGCATGAACACGCTGTCTCTCATAAATAGATCGATATAATTTTTGAGCCCCATAAACTTCGGCATTTGAATCGCGTTAAAGCTTGTGAAAGAGAGCCCGACCGCAAATATGACGGGAAGCACGATAAAGATAAAAAAAAGCAATAGATAGGGAGCGAGGAAAAGGTAGGCGGAGCCTTCCTTTTCTCTCCATTTCTTAAATTTGCTGCGGGTTTGTGGCGTCCCGTCGATTCGCGGCAGCGCTGCTGTTTCGGACTTAGTTTCCATCTCTTCCTCTCACCCAACTTTCTACATCCTCGATTGTTGCGATACGGTAAGGAGCGACAACCTTGCCCTGTTTCATATATCCGAACTCTTCCATCTTTCTTGCCGTTTCCTTGTCGATCTCGTTCACTGCGTCTTCCACGGCCGAACGGATATTTTCCCCGTCGAATACAACCTTGGTCCAAATATTGCTCAATTCGCGTTCGATTAAATAGGCGCTAGGCGACTTGGGCACTTCCTTGAGCCATTTCCACTGCTCCAGAACGACCTGTTTGTCTTCCTCCGGCCAATACAGCTGGGAGAAGGCTTCGTTATTGGCGGTATTCCACAAATATTCTTTGCCGTACAACGTTTGCAGCTGGTTAGCAAAGTGCACCTGCGTCTCCGTTGAAATCCACCATTTTAAAAATTGCCAGGCTTCGTCGGGATGCTTGGTGCTCTTAAAGATCATCGACACTTGCGCCGAGCCCGGCTCCCATCGTTCCGTCACCCCGTTGCGCGTAATCCCTGGCGCGGGAGCGATTTTCCACGAGCCCTTCAGCTCGGGAGCCGCCACTTGCATTTGGATATACGTAGCGAAGTTGCTGACGCCCAGAGGCATTTTTCCGGAACGGAAGTGCTCATAGAATACGGGCACCTGCATCTGCAAACCATACAGCTTGAACAAATTCGTCATCAGCTCTATGCCTTTCAGCGACTCCTTGCTGTCGATTCCCGTCTCAAAAGCGTCCTTTCCGAATATATCCCCGCCCGCTTGATAAATGAAAGGCGCGGTAGCCATGAACGGCTTCATTCCCGTCGCGCCGGCGATCGGCGAATAGAAATTCATGCCATACCGCTGCAGCTCCGGCATGATTTCGATGACGTCGTCCCATGTATCCGGCACAGGAATGTTGAGCGAATCCAATATATCCTTCCGATAAAACAGTACGTAAAAATCTTGCGTTTCAGGAACACCGTATACTTCGTCATTCACGATGAGCGGCAGCAGCGCCCCGGGCGAGAACGGTTCGATCACTTGGCCGAAGTCGCCAAATTGCTTTAGATCGAGCGCTGCGCCCCGGAAGCCCAAATCGAATGGGATATTGTTGCTGATACCGAGAGCCAGGTCCGGGGCGATGCCGGATGAGGCGGCAAGCGTAAGCCGCTGCTCGTTAGGCAATGTCGAGAAATTCACCTTGATGCCCGTCTTCGGCGTAAACTGTTCGTCCACCATCCGCTGCAGGAGCTCCATATAGTTTCTAGGCCGGTTCATCCAGACGTTCAACGTTATTCCATCGTCGTTGTCCTGCCGTTTCGGCGACCGGAACGTATGGAAGAACTGCTTTGTGCCTTCATATACGGAGTTGATCCAGGAGGCTTTATGCTCCGGATAAGAAGCGCCTTTGTTCGAAATGTACAATTGGTCTACCGTTAGCGGCTGCATTTCGAAATCGGTGATCGCATTCGACAAGTTCTGCGTCACGGAACCGGCCCCGCCGTTCAGCTCATTCAGCTTACGCGGAATTTGGTTCGGCTCGGCCGCCAGCTTCTCCAGGCTGCCCACCGCCATCTTCATTGCAGTCAGGCCCTTGGAGCTGTCTACGCCGCCGTTCAGCATGACCACCTTCTCATACTCTTGGCTAAGCGCCTTCGCTATATCAATTAAATCTCCCTGAATAGTCGGAAAGTGCTCCGTAATCTCCCACTCCCGATTCTGATCCACGTCGTTGCCCACTAATTTGCGGATTTCCAATGTCAGATCGTTGGTCTGTTTAATGGATTGCTGCAGCAATTGCATCACATCGTAATACGGGCTCGCATCCGCCATAATCCCGATTCGATGCGTTCCTTTGCTTAAGTAAAACAGATAAGGGCCTTCAACTCCTTGCAGCACTTCGGTCTTCCATGAAGTCGAATACTCGAAAGGATAATGCTTCGCTTCCTCGAAGGGAATATGCCCGTTGATCGTAAAGGTCCGGAACACTCGGGAATTCGGTTTGTCCTCTTGCTTATATTTAACGCCGATTTGGTACAGGCCGTCCTGTTCCACATGGATGTCGTAATAAACCGTTTGGCCCGATATATCCCATGTTTTTCCGCCAAGCGTGTTGAGCAGCAGCAGGTTCGTCGCATAAGGGCTTACTCCCAAGTTTCTGCTTGGCAGCGGGTTGATCGTCGTATCGTTTTTGAAATCGGGCTTTTCCGCTTCCTTCACAATCATCGCCGACTTCGCTTCTGTCTTATCGATGTGCTGGGCGGCATATTGCGCATACGACGGCAATGCAGCCGGAGCTGCAACGGTAATGCTGCCGTTTAACAATTCTCCGTTCATCAATGTAAATTTAATGATGTTTTTCCCTTTGTTCAGCTTGATCTTGATCGGCTCCGGATTCATCCGGTTCGGATCCGCGAATTCAATCGTCTGCCACTCGTCCGCCCGCACCTGCGTCGGCATCACTTCGTTCCCGTAGCGGTCCTTCGGAAACGTATCCGTGTTGCTTTTCCACAGCGGCGGGAGAACAAATCGATTGGCTTCCAGAGCAGGGGATTTTCCGTTTACTTGAATGCTGTACTCCGTAGATTGCAATCCTTCGGCAAGAATAAAATAATCGAATGACAGGGTATACTCGCCTTCCTTCGGAACTTCAATTTCGGCTGCGAAGGAGTCGCCCTTCTTCAGGTGAATCGCGCCGTCATCGTAACCGTAGGCAGCCTCTCTGGCAAGAATCGGTAAGTTGGAATCGGCTATAAAACGGGATGGGGCGATCCTGAAGGATCCCCCGTCGGCCGGAATCATTCCTTCTTTCTCCCTTTGATCCAGAGAGGCAGAATTACGGTTATTGACCATATTGGAATTGGAATCGGCATCACCATTCCCTCTGCTAATAAAGCCGCTGATGCCTGAGATCATGATGATTCCAATCAAGATCAAGCTGAAGGTGATCTTGGCTCCTCTACGCCTTAACATGGATTCTACCTCCTCTGGCCACCGGTCGTAGGTTACTGTGTCAAAGCGGAGATTGCGTCGGCTGCTGCCTTGTATTCATCGTTCGCAAGCTTATTGATTTGTTCCGCGTAATCTTCGATCTTCGTACCTCCCTTAATGCTGTCAAGAATCAAATCGCCGAGGTTGGCGTTTTCCTTGTCGCCGACTTTGACGCCGGTTGGCGCTTCCCATCTGGATCTAACAACGCCCGGAATGAACTTGACGCCCTCCAAAATCGCATTGTCGATGTTATCGTAAGCCTCCTTCAATCCCTCATAGCCGCCGTTAGCGAAATATTGATCAAGGATGCTTTGGTCCGTCGTCATCGGCAGGGATGTATACGAACCGTCCGTGTTCAGCTCCATACGCTTCAAAATGCCATCTTTGCCGAACGTCATATATTTAGCGAATTCGTATGCTTCTTGTTGGTGCTCGGTGCTCTTCGAAATACCGATGAAATCACCGATCAAAATAAATTTGCCGCCAGGGATGCCGATAAACTTGGATTTGAAGTTCAGATTGCTGAAATCCTTCGTTGCCCATGTGCCTTCCCACCGGACTGCAACCTTTCCTTGATTCCACACGTCGCCGTGCCAGGTGGCATTGTACTTCGCTTTTTCGTCTTCGGACAGGCTATCGAACGTGTATTTGCCCTGCATAATCTCCTTCGCCTTGTTCACGCCTTCAATAAACACCGGGTCGTTCAAGTGATACTGCTGTCCGTCCCATGTGAACCAGCCGAGCTTCGAATTCACGGAGGCCGGGTACCAGTCCGGAATTTGGACCGCTTCGGACAATCCAAGAACGTCTTCCGAAGGATTGTTCAGCGTTTTTACCGCGTTCAGGAACTCATCCCAAGTCGGAGAATAGTTCAGCTCCGGCAGGTTAGCTTGCTCAAACAAGTCTTGGTTGATGAAGTAACCCTGGAAGAACATCCCCGCAGGAACTGCGTAGATTCCGCTGCCGTAATGCGTGGCGTTCTCGAGCGCTTTCGGAATGTTTGCCCACTCCGGATCGGATGCAGCGATGTCGTTAAGGTTGAGCAGCCATTCGTTCGTCAAGCCGAACGGAATGTTCGGAAGCATCATGACGTCGGGCAATTTGCCCGCAGCCGCTGCAGCCGCCAGGGAATCGCCGTATTTCGAATAGTCGAACGATTCGTCCAGCTGGATATCGATGTTCGGATGAGCCTCTTCGAACGCCGCGATCATTTTTCTTTCAATGTTGTTTTCGGCTTCGGTGCCGAGGTTCCAATTCACATAATTGATCACAATCTTCTCGCCCGAGCCGACATTTGCATCATCGCCAGGCTTATTCGTTTGTTCCTGGTTCTGCCCTTGGTTCGGCTCCGTTGCGTTGTCGGTCTTGCTCGACGAACAACCGCTTAACAGTGCGACCAGCAGCGTAAGAATAAGAGCGAATACAACGGTTTTCTTCATACTGATCCCTCTCTTTTGATTATTGTTGTTTATTTTCCATCGCCTTCCGTGAAAAGCGTACGGCGCTCAAACCGGGTCCTGGATAATGGCAACGCTTTCACTTTAATTTTGCGAAGGCCTAGTAGCGAAGCTTGCAGGATCTTCGCACGACCAGCTCCGTCGACAGTACATACTCATGCTCAAGCTCGAGGCCGTCCAATAGCTGCACAATCAGGTGGGCAGCTAGCGAGCCGATCTCGTACTTGGGCTGACGGATTGTCGTAAGCGGCGGGTTCATGTGCTCGGCGAGGAAAATATCATCGAAGCCGACGATCGAAATATCGTCGGGAACCCGGATACCGGCCTCTTGGAAAGCTTTAATGCCGCCTGCCGCCATCTCGTCGTTCGCATAAAAAATCGCGTCCGGGAGCTGGCGCTGGCCGATCAGCAATTTTGTTGCCATATAGCCGCCATCGATCGTAAATCTTCCGTTGATATTCAAGTTGGATGTGCATTCGAGATTGTAATCGCTTAAAGCTTGCAAATACCCTTTGTAACGCAGCTTGTGATCATAGGAATTGCTTGAACTGCTGATGTACGCGATTTGCTTGCAGCCGTTCTTGATCAGCAGCTCCGTCGCCATATAGCCGCCTTTCTCGTTATCGACAAGAACATTGTAGATATAATCGCCCTTGAGGTACCGGTCAAGCACGACGATCGGGAAGCCTTTGCGTGCGGATTGTAAAATCGCTTCGTCATGGAGATTGTGTTCCGAGATGATGACGCCGTCTACGCGCTTCTCTCTCAGAAATTTAATCGCGGTCGATTCGTTGCCGCCGAACGAACTGCAGGCAATAAGGTCGTAACCGTTCTCGAGCGCGACTTCCTGCACCCCTCGGATCAACTCCGAATAATACGGACCGGACATGTCGCTTAAAATCAGCGCAATCGTCTTCGTGCTGCTCCGCTTCAGGTCTGTCGCCAAACCGTTCTTTTGATAATTCAACTGTTTGGCCGCCTCGATAACCTTCGCTCTTGTCGCTTCGCTGATCTTGCTGCTGCCGTTGATCGCGTAAGATGCAGTCGACAAGGACACCCCCGCCGCTTTGGCTACATCCTTCATAGTTGCCATTCACGTAACTCCTTCTCTTCTCTCAAACTTATATTTATCAGTTGAAACGTTTCACTTACCGATATCATAATGGAGAAAAATGACATCGTCAAGATTTTTTTGTAACCGCTTTAATATATTTTTGATCAAGTTCATATTCTTGCATAAATGCTTGTATACCAAGGGTTATTCGAAGTCCCTCTAACAATTCCTTGATTTTTTATGGTGGTGAACAACAGGTGAAATTTAAGTGAAACGAATCGTATGTTAACCTCTATCTCCGACACCTGCCTCGGAGTTTGGGCGCCGACATTGATCCCCAGCCCAAAAAAAAGAGGAAACTGCCGTGACGACAGTTTCCCAAAGGTTAAGCTTTATGATTCGTTACACTTCAACTTTACGATCTATCAGATATGCGGTTGCATAGACGATCAACGCTGCTATGACGAGTTCAAACGCAAGTCCGCCCCAGGCGAACACGTACTCCCCTGGCGATATGTTCACGCTGGTTTCGTTCCCGAACTGAATCGTAGCTGCAGGCCCGATCCACAGATCCTCCGTTCCGAAGAGCAGATGATTCATCCAACCGAGCAGGTAATGCAGCACGAAGAATACCAGGATGCCGATCCAGACGCTGCCTTTTTTCGTAACGCTCCTCGACACGGTAATCGCGAAGAAGATCGTTATCATTAAGAAGATAAACTGCCATGCAGCCAATAAAGCGTTCGCCACATAATACCATATCGGCAATTCGGATAGATGGAGAGCTTCCCATGGCAAACCGGACATTCTCCAATATAGCCATGCATGGGCAAGCATCAAAATAGACAGCACCAGTAGCGTTGCGCACGCCAGGAACAGGGATGACGAAATGCTCCACACCGAGCGGACGGGAAGCAGTCTGCGGTGATATGCTTTAATGTTGCTGGCGAAGTTCTTGCAGGTAACTACGAGCAGCAGCACGCTTGCGGAGCCGTAGGCAAGCATACTTAGGATCATCATAATGCCCGGTTCCCAGTGCCTTATCGATCCGGTTACCGTAATGAGAACCTGCACAATCAGCAGCACCGCGAGGGCCCCCAGCAGCGTCGTCGCATTTCTCTTCCAGTCGTACTTCAGCAATCTCATCATGTTATGCATACACCTCTTTAAACATCTCATCTATGCTCTTGCCATGTTTAATTCGGATGTTCTCCACCTCGTCATGCATGACGATCTCTCCGTCCCGAATAAAGATGACTTCATCAAATATCCGCTCGATATCGCTGACCAAATGCGTGGATATGATGATGCTGCTGTCCTCATTGTAGAATTTGACGATGGCGTCCAAAATTTTGCCCCGGGCTACGGGGTCGACCCCGCCGATCGGCTCGTCAAGCATATACAGCTTGGCATTTCGGGATAGTGCCAGCGTCAGCTGCAGCCGCTCGTTCATCCCCTTGGAGAGAGTGCTTACCCGGTCCTCCGGGTTCAGCTTCATGAATTCCAGCATGCTGCGTGCTTTATCGGGGTCAAAATCAGCAAAGAAATCCCGGAAGTATTCAATCGCATCCGATACCTTCATCCAGCCTTCGGTCAACGGGCGGTCCGGCATAAAGGATACCTCCGCCTTCGTTTCAAGGCCGACCGGCATGCCCGCAATTTCCATGCTTCCCTTCGAAGGCTGCATCAGGCCAGCGGCGATTTTCATGAAGGTGCTCTTTCCGCTTCCGTTCGTACCCAGCAGTCCGATGATTTTACCGCTGCCGATGCTTAAGGATACGTCGTGCAGCGCCTTACGCCCTCCGCCATAAACTTTGCTTATATTTCGGGCTTGCAGCAGATTCTCCATGTTCGCTCCACCTCACTTGTATTCATTAAGGTTCTTTCACGGCATCTTCAACGATGCTGACGATGTCCTGATCCTTAAAGCCCAGCTCCTGCATGCCGCGAATGAACCGCTCCAGCAGCTCGCCGGCCATTTCTTTCTTAATGGTCATAATTTTCGATTCCTCGCTTGTCACATACCGGCCCAATCCCCGCCGCGTCTCCACAATACCCTCACGCTCCAATTCTTGAAAAGTTCGCTGCACCGTGTTCGGATTGATCTGGAGCTCGGCTGCGAGCTCCCGCACTGATGGAATTTTATCTCCAGGCTGAAGATTGCCGATAATGATCTGTTTCTTCAGATAGGTCATGATTTGCAAATAGATCGGCAGATTATTGTCAAATTCAATACTCACTGTCCGGTAACTCCTTTCCGCCGCTCATCTCGGTCTTCTTGGCTTTCTCTATTAAGCGACATCCCGTTTTTTAAACGTAACAAAGCCTGCTCCGAGAAACAAGAGAAGATAGGCAACGAGCACAGTAATGGAAAATGCTAAGCTCATGCCAGGGACCGGCGAGGACCCGCCTCCGCTGTACATGGACAAATCCACATTCAGGAACAGCAGATACTTCGACCAGCTGTAACGTGCGAGCAGTTGTACCACCATGCTCTCCACAATGACCGAAAACATGCCGATACCGATGGCAGCTCCCGACGACCGGGTTAGGATGCCTACCATAAACGTCAGGGTTACGTAGACAACCGTGTAAATGAGATTGTACAGGGACCCCTGCAGGACATCATTAAGCGTAGCCGAGCCGTTCTCCATGCCGAAGGTAATCTGACCAGTTAGCACTGACACAGCTAGCATACACGCTACAAGGGTTACTACATAAATCAGAATGGCCGTATATTTCGAAGCCAAAATTTTGGTCCGGCTTTGTGCGCGGATCAGCAGCAGCTTGATCGTTCCCATGCTGTGCTCCTTCGCCACCGTCCCTGCGGTTACGACGACCGCAAGCAGCGTCAGCATTTGGCCCATCCCTCTGGTGGAGACGGCCATCTCCGCAAATCCGTAGCCGTTGTCTCCACCGGAGAAGTTATACAGCATCACGGCAACGAGAATGACAGCGCCTGCCAGCAGCAGATAAGGCAAAAAGAAGCTGCGTTTCTTGAACATTTTGAGCCATTCGTTCCATACCAGGTTTCCAAAGCTACGCAATGCGGTTTCCTCCCGTCCATTTCAAGAATTCATCCTCGAGCGATGACTTGTGCTCCTCAACCCGATAAATGCGCACCCGCGCGTTACACAGTGCGGATATCAGATCGGGAATATCCTCTTCCTTCAATCGAACCGTCAAAGCTCCTTCATCCGGGATCGAACCGATCCGAGTCAGAGCATCCAGTCTCGAGGCAGTCTGTTCGGCGAGTTCAAGATCATTGACGCGAAGCGTTACGGTAGACAGCTCTTCGTTCTCCCCGGCCTGGCCGATCGCTCGCTCCGTCACGAGTTTCCCCTCCTGAATGACAACGACACGGCTGCACATCAGTTCCATCTCGGAGAGCAGGTGACTGGATACAAGAATCGCAATTCCTTCTTCGCGGGCAATTCGCTTCAGATAATCACGCATTTCGCGGATCCCTGCCGGGTCCAGACCGTTTGTGGGTTCATCCAGAATCAATATCGATGGGTTGTGCAGAAGAGCCTGAGCGATGCCTAATCGCTGGCGCATCCCGAGGGAATAGGCACGGACCTTCTTGTGAATCGCGTCCTGAAGCCCGACCAGCTTAACGATCTCCATAATTCTTGTGATGCTTACGCCGTCAGACATACGCTGGTATTGTCTCAGATTGTCATAGCCGCTCATATACGGATAAAATTCAGGATTCTCGATAATGCCTCCGATATGACGAATCGCCTTCACAAAGTCTCCCTTAATACTATGCCCTTGCACCAGCACGTCCCCGCGGGACATCTCAATCAGACCGACAATCATCCGGATCGTTGTTGTCTTACCGGCGCCGTTAGGACCGAGCAAGCCTACGATTTCTCCGTGATGTATATCAAAGGTAAGGCCATCTACAATATTTCGACGACCGATCGTCTTGGTAACTCCGTTTACGGATAGAACGGGAGTTGTATTCGTTCCGACCATGGTTCCACTCCTCTTTTGTATCAGTGTTATAGTTGAATAGTACACTAAGATATTGGTATTGTAAAGCCCCGATAAGAAAAAATGAAAAGAATTGAATTCGAAATGGCGGAAAGCAAGCTAGGAGGCATAGGTGTCACCTTAAGGCTATCTATTTTAGTTGGAGTGGGATACCGCAGGAGTGATATTTACAGGTCCACCTTCTGGACCAGCTGGATTGGCATGAAACATTATACATACCCAGGCAAATGGCATGAAGGGTGTCAAGATCGTGGAAATCGTTCCAGGCGCGTCCGCAGACGGCATTCTTGAGGTAGGCGATATCATTATAAGCACCGATAATAAGCAAATTCGGCAGTATGATGAGTTAGAGGGAATCGTAACGGCCGTGCAGCCTGGCGAAGAAATACACTGGCGTTTATTAGAGACGGTCAACAGCAACAAGCAACACTTACCGTACTCCCCTACGGTCAGCGAAAGCCGGTTGGCAATCCTCACTAGAGCGGAGTAGGAACATTAATCCTTGCAGGATACTTTCGGGGGCGAGTTGAGCTTCACGCCCCTTAAAGCTCAACCCTGAGTTCTTCTTAAGAGGCGCCGGTAAACGATTTACTATATAAAATATTAATGACATACATATTTAAAAGGCCGTCATCGATTGCTCGATAACGGCCTTTATGGTTGTTCGCTTGGCGGCGTCCTACTCTCCCGGGACCCTTCGGTCCAAGTACCATCGGCGCTGGAAGGCTTAACGGTCGTGTTCGGTATGGGAACGCGTGGAACCCTTCCGCCATCGCCACCAAACATGATTTTTGCGCTGCCTTTGCTTCATGATTGCTCATCAGCAAAATATCAAGCCTTAGAAAAGGCATGCAGCTTCAAAATCGTTTCAAGATCTTTTGAACCTTGAAAACTAGATACGAAACGTCTTTGCGTTGTTTAGAATCCGTAGCATTGTCCCTTCAGATCCTCAGATCTTTCCGGGCCCCGCCAAAGTAATCGGAATCAGCTGCGAAGCTCTTCTTCACTTTGGTGGGTTTTTGTTCATGCTTCCGTAGCGAGCTTTACTTCGTAAAGCTTGTAGGATAAGCCCTCGACCGATTAGTATTGGTCAGCTCCATGCATTGCTGCACTTCCACCTCCAACCTATCTACCTCGTCGTCTTCAAGGGGTCTTACATACTGGGAAATCTCATCTTGAGGGGGGCTTCACGCTTAGATGCTTTCAGCGCTTATCCCGTCCGTACGTAGCTACCCAGCCATGCTCCTGGCGGAACAACTGGTGCACCAGCGGTACGTCCATCCCGGTCCTCTCGTACTAAGGACAGCTCCTCTCAAATTTCCTACGCCCACGACAGATAGGGACCGAACTGTCTCACGACGTTCTGAACCCAGCTCGCGTACCGCTTTAATGGGCGAACAGCCCAACCCTTGGGACCTACTTCAGCCCCAGGATGCGATGAGCCGACATCGAGGTGCCAAACCTCCCCGTCGATGTGGACTCTTGGGGGAGATAAGCCTGTTATCCCCAGGGTAGCTTTTATCCGTTGAGCGATGGCCCTTCCATGCGGTACCACCGGATCACTAAGCCCGACTTTCGTCCCTGCTCGACTTGTAGGTCTCGCAGTCAAGCTCCCTTATGCCTTTGCACTCTTCGAATGATTTCCAACCATTCTGAGGGAACCTTGGGGCGCCTCCGTTACTCTTTAGGAGGCGACCGCCCCAGTCAAACTGCCCGCCTGACACTGTCCCCGTACCGGATCACGGTACCAGGTTAGAACCTAGATACGATCAGGGTGGTATCCCAACGTCGCCTCCACACAAGCTGGCGCTCATGCTTCAAAGGCTCCCACCTATCCTGTACAGATCGTACCCAAATCCAATATCAAGCTGCAGTAAAGCTCCATGGGGTCTTTCCGTCTTGTCGCGGGTAACCTGCATCTTCACAGGTATTAAAATTTCACCGGATCTCTCGTTGAGACAGCGCCCAAGTCGTTACGCCATTCGTGCGGGTCAGAATTTACCTGACAAGGAATTTCGCTACCTTAGGACCGTTATAGTTACGGCCGCCGTTTACTGGGGCTTCGGTTCACAGCTTCGGGACTAATCCCTAACCGCTCCCCTTAACCTTCCAGCACCGGGCAGGCGTCAGCCCGTATACTTCGCCTTGCGGCTTCGCACAGACCTGTGTTTTTGCTAAACAGTCGCTTGGGCCTTTTCACTGCGGCCCCCTCGGGCTATTCACCCTACCGAGGCACCCCTTCTCCCGAAGTTACGGGGTCATTTTGCCGAGTTCCTTAACGAGAGTTCTTCCGCGCGCCTTAGAATTCTCTTCTCGCCTACCTGTGTCGGTTTGCGGTACGGGCACCTTCACCTGACTAGAGGCTTTTCTTGGCAGTGTGAGATCATGACCTTCGCTACTGTAATTTTCACTCCCCATCACAGCCCAGCCTTACGATGTGCGGATTTGCCTACACATCAGCCTCACTGCTTGGACGGACATCCATCAGTCCGCGTCACTACCCTCCTGCGTCACCCCATCGTTCATAACGGTTTACGGTGGTACAGGAATTTCAACCTGTTGTCCTTCGACTACGCCTTTCGGCCTCGCCTTAGGTCCCGACTTACCCTGAGCGGACGAGCCTTCCTCAGGAAACCTTGGGCTTTCGGCGGATCAGATTCTCACTGATCTTTTCGTTACTCATACCGGCATTCTCACTTGTATGCTGTCCAGCGCTCCTTACGGTACACCTTCAACCTGCATACAACGCTCCCCTACCCCTGAATCGACTTCACTCCGCCTTCGAAGTGTGTTTAACCCCTGAGAGCATTTGGTCATCCTTGATTTCATTTCAAGTCTGACAAAAATGTTCAACTCAGGCTCACTACCTCAAAGAAGCAGTGAAGTCGATTCAAGCCATAGCTTCGGTGGTGTGTTTAGCCCCGTTACATTTTCGGCGCAGAGTCACTCGACCAGTGAGCTATTACGCACTCTTTAAATGGTGGCTGCTTCTAAGCCAACATCCTGGTTGTCTGTGCAACTCCACATCCTTTCCCACTTAACACACACTTGGGGACCTTAGCTGATGGTCTGGGCTGTTTCCCTTTTGACAATGGATCTTAGCACTCACTGTCTGACTCCCGGATATAAGTCTATGGCATTCGGAGTTTGACTGAGCTTGGTAACCCTTGCGGGCCCCGCACCCAATCAGTGCTCTACCTCCACGACTCTAATTTCCGAGGCTAGCCCTAAAGCTATTTCGGGGAGAACCAGCTATCTCCGAGTTCGATTGGAATTTCTCCGCTACCCCCACCTCATCCCCGCACTTTTCAACGTACGTGGGTTCGGGCCTCCAGTGCGTGTTACCGCACCTTCACCCTGGACAGGGGTAGATCACACGGTTTCGGGTCTACGTCCACATACTAAAACGCCCTATTCAGACTCGCTTTCGCTGCGGCTACGGCTTCTCGCCTTAACCTTGCATGGGAACGTAACTCGCCGGTTCATTCTACAAAAGGCACGCCATCACCCCTATAATGGGCTCTGACTTCTTGTAAGCACACGGTTTCAGGTTCTATTTCACTCCCCTTCCGGGGTGCTTTTCACCTTTCCCTCACGGTACTGCTTCACTATCGGTCGCTAGGGAGTATTTAGCCTTAGCAGATGGTCCTGCTGGATTCATACGGGGTTTCACGTGCCCCGCACTACTCGGGATCCGTCTCGGAGGGTTCACATTTTCGATTACAGGGCTTTTACCTTCTATGGCCGGCCTTTCCAGACCTGTTCGTCTAATCTAAACCTTTGTAACTCCATGTGAGACGTCCCACAACCCCAGAGAGCAAGCTCTCTGGTTTAGGCTGTTCCGCGTTCGCTCGCCGCTACTGACGGAATCACTCTTGTTTTCTCTTCCTCCAGGTACTTAGATGTTTCAGTTCCCTGGGTATGCCTCTAGCTGCCCTATGTATTCAGGCAGAAGTGACTGGCTATTACACCAGCCGGGTTTCCCCATTCGGACATCCCCGGATCGAAGCTTGCTTACAGCTCCCCGAGGCAGTATCGTTGTTCGCCACGTCCTTCATCGGCTCCTAGCGCCTAGGCATCCTCCGTGTGCTCTTAGTAGCTTAACCTCAAAGTTTCGCTTGCGAAACTAACTTCGAAAGCATAAACTATGCTCCGGTTGTTGTGCTCATCGCTCTG
The DNA here is from genome assembly GCF_038002285.1 of Paenibacillus sp. FSL R5-0810. Lineage (NCBI taxonomy): Bacteria > Bacillati > Bacillota > Bacilli > Caryophanales > Paenibacillaceae > Paenibacillus > Paenibacillus sp. FSL R5-0810. The sequence continues at coordinate 5,840,462 of NZ_JBBOCF010000001.1, read as the reverse complement.
TTGTCCGCTTGTTTCCTGATTGGATAAAACCACTCAATGGTGAAACAAGCTTCCAAAGGATCGATGATCCCAAAACCTTCGCGTGCTACTTTTGTTACTTGGTCTTTCAATGAAGACACAAGCAGCTAAAAGGATATTTCTAAAACGCAAATTCGTTTCGTTATCTAGTTTTCAAGGATCAAATGATTGATGAAATTGATTTGGTGGAGCCAAGGGGGATCGAACCCCTGACCTCCTGCGTGCAAGGCAGGCGCTCTCCCAGCTGAGCTATAGCCCCTCAAATTCCATCAAAACTGAACAAATGAACGCACGTCATTGTCTTTGCTTTCGCAAAGGATCGGCGACCTTGCGGTCAACCGTATTTGTACCGCTTCGCTACGGAAGCGAGGTACTCCATAGAAAGGAGGTGATCCAGCCGCACCTTCCGATACGGCTACCTTGTTACGACTTCACCCCAATCATCTACCCCACCTTCGGCGGCTGGCTCCCGTAAGGGTTACCCCACCGACTTCGGGTGTTGTAAACTCTCGTGGTGTGACGGGCGGTGTGTACAAGACCCGGGAACGTATTCACCGCGGCATGCTGATCCGCGATTACTAGCAATTCCGACTTCATGCAGGCGAGTTGCAGCCTGCAATCCGAACTGAGACTGGCTTTTTAGGATTGGCTCCACCTCGCGGCTTCGCTTCCCGTTGTACCAGCCATTGTAGTACGTGTGTAGCCCAAGTCATAAGGGGCATGATGATTTGACGTCATCCCCACCTTCCTCCGGTTTGTCACCGGCAGTCACCTTAGAGTGCCCACCTTAAGTGCTGGCAACTAAGATCAAGGGTTGCGCTCGTTGCGGGACTTAACCCAACATCTCACGACACGAGCTGACGACAACCATGCACCACCTGTCTCCTCTGTCCCGAAGGCCGCCTCTATCTCTAGAGGATTCAGAGGGATGTCAAGACTTGGTAAGGTTCTTCGCGTTGCTTCGAATTAAACCACATACTCCACTGCTTGTGCGGGTCCCCGTCAATTCCTTTGAGTTTCAGTCTTGCGACCGTACTCCCCAGGCGGAATGCTTAATGTGTTAACTTCGGCACCAAGGGTATCGAAACCCCTAACACCTAGCATTCATCGTTTACGGCGTGGACTACCAGGGTATCTAATCCTGTTCGCTCCCCACGCTTTCGCGCCTCAGCGTCAGTTACAGCCCAGAGAGTCGCCTTCGCCACTGGTGTTCCTCCACATATCTACGCATTTCACCGCTACACGTGGAATTCCACTCTCCTCTTCTGCACTCAAGTCCCCCAGTTTCCAGTGCGTCCCGAAGTTGAGCCTCGGGTTTAAACACCAGACTTAAAGAACCGCCTGCGCGCGCTTTACGCCCAATAATTCCGGACAACGCTTGCCCCCTACGTATTACCGCGGCTGCTGGCACGTAGTTAGCCGGGGCTTTCTTCTCAGGTACCGTCACTCTCATAGCAGTTACTCTATGAGACGTTCTTCCCTGGCAACAGAGCTTTACGATCCGAAAACCTTCATCACTCACGCGGCGTTGCTCCGTCAGGCTTTCGCCCATTGCGGAAGATTCCCTACTGCTGCCTCCCGTAGGAGTCTGGGCCGTGTCTCAGTCCCAGTGTGGCCGTTCACCCTCTCAGGTCGGCTACGCATCGTCGCCTTGGTGAGCCGTTACCTCACCAACTAGCTAATGCGCCGCAGGCCCATCCTCAAGTGACAGATTGCTCCGCCTTTCATAACTCCGCCATGCAGCGGATTTAATTATCCGGTATTAGCTACCGTTTCCGGTAGTTATCCCAGTCTTGAGGGCAGGTTGCCTACGTGTTACTCACCCGTCCGCCGCTAAGCATCAGGAGTGCAAGCACCCCATCAACTCCGCTCGACTTGCATGTATTAGGCACGCCGCCAGCGTTCGTCCTGAGCCAGGATCAAACTCTCCAATAAAGATCGTCCGAGGACGATCGATTGAAAGAGCGATTAAGCTCATTTAGAAGCTAACGTCTTCACGTTGCTTGTGTTTCATTGACGTGTTCCATTTGTTCAGTTTTCAAGGAACTTGATGTTTCGTCTGTCGCGCCGATCAGTTCAATCAGCAGCGCAGGTTTATATCATATCAAGTTATCGACGTGATGTCAACACTTTTTTTCGACGCCGTTCGACAACCTGCAAAAGCGTTTGTCAAAAGCGATAATTAGTAATATACCACCTGGGCGAAAAATTATCAAGGCTTTTGCTCAAAAAAATCGATCTCCTTTTTATTCCATCATGTTTGCCTTCCGAACTTCGGATTTATTTGCATTTTGTTATTCGAATTCATTGATTTCCACACGAAAAGGTTTTAATGTTAGTTCATTACTGAAACGGCGCATGGTTCATGATTATGCCCACTACATAACACCACTCTATATAAGAAGAAAGGAGTTCCTTCAATGGCGGACAGAAGCGTAGCTCTCCAGAAACCCTCTGCCCCCCCAAGCCCCGTCCATGGCGGGACTCAACAGGCGACGGTATATCGGATACTGCTTGCGATCAGCTTCGTACACTTATTTAATGATTCGATTCAATCAGTCATCCCTGCGATCTTTCCTATTTTAAAAGACAATCTATTTCTAACCTTTACGCAAATCGGCTGGATTTCCTTTGCCATCAACTTTACTTCTTCCCTTATACAGCCGGTTATCGGCTATGCCGCCGACCGCAGGCCGACACCGATTCTTCTGCCGATCGGCATGTGCTTTACGTTCGCCGGCGTGTTCCTTCTTGCGCACGCGCATACCTATTTGCTTGTCATGCTCGCCGTTATACTCATCGGCCTTGGCTCGGCAACCTTCCATCCGGAAGGGATGCGGGTCGCCCATATGGCGGCCGGTATGCGAAAGGGCTTGTCTCAATCGATCTTTCAGGTTGGGGGCAATGCCGGACAATCCCTGGCGCCGCTGCTTACGAAGTTTATTTTTGTACCCTACGGGCAAATCGGAGCGATGGCCTTCACCTTCGTCGCGGGGGCCGGCATCCTCGTCCAGAGCTATGTAGCCAAGTGGTACCACGGGATGCTGAAAGCAGGCTATACCTTCAAAAAGAGAACAGCCGGCAGAACGCTTGATCCTGCCCGTCGCAAAAGCATCTGGAACGCGACCGTCGTGCTCGTCGTCCTCGTGTTCATCCGCTCTTGGTATGGAGCAGCGATCAGCAGCTATTACGCTTTCTATTTAATGGATGCATACAAGATATCGATTGAAAATGCGCAAATTTATATTTTTCTATTCCTGGCTTCGGGAGCCGTAGGCACCTTCTTCGGGGGGCCGCTTGCCGATCGTTACGGACGACGGAATCTGATCATCTTCTCCATGGTCGGGACAGCGCCGATTGCGCTCATCCTGCCTTTCGTGTCTTCATTCTGGGCAGGGGTGCTGCTTGTGATCAGCGGATTCGTGCTTTTATCCAGCTTCTCGGTGACCGTGGTATACGCCCAAATGCTGCATCCCGGCAATATCGGCACGGTCTCTGGGCTAATCACCGGTTTTGCCTTCGGCATGGGCGGCATCGGCTCGCTGGTGCTCGGAAACCTCGGGGACGTCTGGGGAATTGCCAATGTCATGATTGCCGTCGGCTTCCTCCCTCTGCTGGGGCTTCTTGCCTTCTTGCTGCCAAGTGACCGAACGCTCGATCAGTGGTCGAAGGAATAACCGTTTCTGGCGATCCCCTTAAATCACTACGGATAAAGAAACAATGGTTCACACGGTGGCCATTAGCTAGATTAAATGTCCAAGACGCTCGCCATTCGCATTTTTGCGGATCGGATGAGCGTTTTTCTTTTTTTAATGTTAGGAATGGCAGATTGTGAGGGAGCTTTATATGAAAAGAGGCCCCGGTGGTCACCAGTGTCTCAGGGACATGCTTGTTTACTTTATTTTACGGACCAGTTTAATGAACCAATAAAGAAAGATCCACGGCAAAACATAGGTCGTCACCCATTCTATGCTTCGCTGGATCCCACCGCCTTCCGCCCCTTCGGCAACGTCACCCAACACGGTAAGTAGTACGAATACGGGTACGATCGCTATAACAAAATAAATGATGATCTTTTGGGTTTTCAACTTTGTTCGCCTCCCGTTATGCTCGTCCATTATCCTTATTACAAGCATTCGTTCATTGTTCTGTCAATAAAAAAGGGCCCGGCTGCAGCCAGCCGAGTCCCTCGATATAATGATGAGTCGTTGTATCAAAACTTGGGTCAGATTTTATTCAAGTAATCCAGCAGACGGTACACGATGACCGATACTTGCGCCCGGGTCGAAGTCTCTTCAGGTGCAAAGCGGTTTCCGTTCATGCCCTTGACGAGCCCCTGCTCAACTGCAAAAGCGACGGCGGCACGCGCATCAGCCGGAATTTGATTCGCATCGCTGAAGGACAATTTGCCTCCTTCGGACTCCACCTTCAAGGCTTCGGCAATCATCGTGACCATTTCTACCCGAGTCAGCGGGTTCTTCGCTCCCGCTTCCTTGCTGCGGGTATCCCAATCGATGCCTGTCTCAAAGATGCGGTCCAAGAGGGTAGCGAACTCTGCACGGGTTATGGTGGTGTTCGGCGAGAAGCGTCCGGCCCCTGTGCCGTACGTGACGTGCTGCGAGGCGGCAACTTCAATCTCATCCTTGGCCCAGTGACCGCTGATGTCATTGAAGGTTACGCTGTTCTCGGCGGCAACGTAGGATGCCGGAACGTAGATCCGGAAGGTAATGGAGCCTTTAGCGGCAGAATGCAGTAAGCCGGCGGACACCATGTCACCTGTTGCCGACTGCATGTAGGCGCCAACCTTGCGCGCATCCTTCACCTTGGCCGAATCATAGTTAAGTGTCATCAAAATCGAATGCTTGAACTTATCGGCATGCTTCACCGTCACGAGCGGCGAAACAACATTCAAGCTTGCAGGATTTCCTGCCTTGCCGGCAGCTACGGACACCGTCAAATTGAATCCGCTGGCCGTCGTGAAATCATCCAGCGCATCGGCAGGCACCGTCAACGCAAAGCCGTTGCCTTGAATGACCAGCGGCTTGCCTGAGGCTTTTAGCTTATCAACGGTTGCCTTGTTTAAAGTAAATGCAACGTCGCTGTACTTCGTGAAGTCCAGCTTTGATACATCCAGCTTCACTTCCTTGCCGTCTCCGGCAATGCCTGCACTCACTGCGGTTTCAGACAATGCAGCGGTTGCGGATTCGGTGCCATCCGTATTTTTCTTCGTTGTTACTTTGGCATCGCCCGATACTTCAGGAGCCGGTGTGGATGGAGTCGTAGAACCGCCACCGGACGATGATCCGCCTCCTCCGCCGGAGCCACCGCCTGGGTTACCCGGATCCGGGTTGCCAGGACCCGGAGCACCGGTAAGCTGCAGATCAACCGTTGCCGTTCCTTCCAGACCTTGACGGTCCTTGACCGAAAGCTCTACCGTATAGTTGCCCGAGGACAGTCCATCAAGCGGAATGGTAAATGCCCCATCCTGCTCAACATCAAAGCTTCCTTCCTTGGCTATGGATTTGTTGGCTCTCTTGATCGTGTATTTGGCATCGAGCCATTCGCTTACGTCGAAGTCGATTGCCCATTCATCCCACATCGCCGGAGCAGCAGTTACATAGAGATCCTCGATTGTACCGCTTAAGGCAGGCTTATCCTTGCCTGAAAGCTGTACATCTTGTTCTGTATGGATAACCGGCGCTGCTCGTTTGACGAAGAACGGGATGGTGGAGTAATCGGAACTTACTTGCAAATTTGTACCCAAAGCTAAAAGTTCAATGGAGTATAATCCATCCTGAACTTCCACCTCTTGCTCGGTTGCATAATCGCCGTATTTTCCGTTCCAACCGATTGTAAAGGACGTGTTAGCATCAAAGTACCCCTGATTCCCGAAAATTTGGCCAATTATTCCATCACCTTCTACCCCCGCTCCTGGGTTCAGGGTGTCGTACAGATCAGCAATGACGATCTGCATCGGATTATAGAATTCGAATGAAACATTCAATTTCCCAAGATTTCCGTACTGATCCAATGGGAAATGCGGAATATATACCTCTGTATCGTTAAATACTTTGGTGTACTTAATTCCTGTAATCTCTAAATTGAAGTACGCTGCATACGGTACAGAATACGTCCGCGTTCCATTTGTCAGCGTAATATAGCCTTGCTGCTCCGAAACACCCGTAATGCCCTCCGGCACTTCCAGGGTAACGACCAGTTCCTCTTGGCCGTTCAGCGCGAAGGAGGCTTTATCTACCGTCACCGAGACACCCGGCGTCTCAACAGTAGAATTGACTGCGACCTTAAACTCTCCCCCGTTTGCCCCCAGTTGCTCTACCCGGATTTTCTTCTGGACCTTTTTAGCTGTCGTCCCCGTAAAGTTGCCGAAACTGATGCTGCCGGTAATGTTGTCATACTCTTTGCTGGTTCCTTTCTCCTGATAAGTTGTCTTGTCGATGACCTTGACCAACGTGTCCGCTTGAATCGTCTGGAGCGCTTGTACGCGGCCTGCCCCCTGATCATTGACTTCGTACAATTCAGTGTTCAGAACCTTCGCATTGTTCATGAGCGCGACCTTAACATCAAACGGCGACCAATGGCTGTTCTTTTCCAGGATCAGAGCAGCGAGACCAGCAACGTGCGGAGACGCCATGCTCGTGCCCGTGAAGCGATCATACGCTTGGCTGTAATCCGCCTCTGGCGAATCCTTGCCGTATGCCGGTACCGTTGACAGGATGCTCGTTCCTGGTGCTACGACATCCGGTTTAATATCCAGCGTTTTCTTGGCTGGTCCTCTTGAACTCGAGGTGTACATTTCATCCCCTTCGGTTTGGGTCCGCTTGAAATCGGAGAACCGAACTTGAAGGTTCGGATGTTCGCCGAGCAATGTCTTAATCTGCTCCCCCACATCCTTGCTAGTACGGAAGGTCGGGATGAATTGGAAGCTGTCTCCAAGATACGCGATCGGATTATTAGGGTCATTCGTATTGTTGTATATGATAATACCCACGGCTCCCGCTGCCTTCGCACTGGCGATCTTGTCCACGAATGGAATGACGCCTCTTTGAATCAATGCGATTTTGCCTTCAGCGTTTACCCCTTGGAAATCCTCAGGATAACCAAGTCCGCCATAGACCAACTCGAAATCCCCTTGAAGAACATCTTCAGGATCTTCTGCCAAGTTCCAGGCCATCAAATCCATACCATATGTTGCTTCAACAACAGTCAACGGTCCATTCTGCTCATCAACAGAACCGTTCCCATCCTGTTCAAGCGGGAGTTGTCCGTTGGTCGATTCGGTGCCTTCGTTCGTTGACGGGGAGTCTACAGGAGTTCCCTGTTCCGAGTCTTGCTTAGTCGATGTACCGGTTGCTGGTACGCTTGTGTCTTCTTCCGTATGACCGGATAGGTTCGATGCCTCTCCATGGCTCTCGGCCTCCGGTTCTGACGCTCCTGCAGATGGTTCTTGTCCAAGATCGGCTTCACCTGCATCCCTTCCTTCTTCCGGAACTGGCTGTTGATCCGGCTGCGTTGCATTCCCCAGCTCTGCCGGAGGATCGCTCGGTTCCGTATTATCGGGCTGATCGCTCTCAAGATCCTCTTCCGCGTAAAAATAACCGGTGGCTGCAATCTCATCACTTGGTCCCGTCGAGTTACCTACAGTTATGGCAAATGCGGAGGTGGCCGGTGACCCGGCCGTCCAGCGGTTCGGACCGCTATTGCCGCTCGCAACAACCGGTGTTACGCCGGCCAATGCGGCATTGTTAACCGCAACCGATGTCACATAATCCGGATCATTGCGGGAATTACCCAGGGATAAGTTGATGACATCCATACCATCCTGAACGGCGCGGTCAATGCCGCCAACCACCCAGCTGGAATAACCGCTGCCGTATGGTCCAAGGACTCGATAAGCGTAAATGCTCGCTTCCGGCGCAATTCCCACAACACCGAATTCGCCTGCTTCCCGTGCAGCAATCGTTCCCGCTACATGTGTTCCATGATCAGTCCAATAGGTGCTTCCATTGTCATCTACCGGAGCCGGATTGGTAGGATCGTTCTCCCAATCAAGAGGCGTTGCTTCATAAGGGTCATTGTCATTATCAACGAAGTCATATCCCCCCTTATAGGCGTCCTTCAAGTTCGGATGCTCGTAATCAATGCCGGTATCAATGACACCGACCTTGATGCCCTTCCCGGTGTATCCCAAATCCCACACGTCTGGTGCCCCGATAAAAGGACCCGTATCCTTCATGTAAGGCTTGACTTCGTCAACCTTCGGACCCGCCGTTACTTCCAGATCCGGATACACACCAAGCACGCCAGGGATCTCAAGCAGTGCTTCGACTTGGCTCCCTTCGATCTCCATGGAAAGACCGTTGAATGCATAGCTATATTGATTTGAAACGTCGTGATTGATATTTTTGGAGTCAAGGCTGTCTATAAATTTCTGCTGCTGCTGTTCCACTTGGGCTTCCGCCTGCGCTTCCATCGATGACGTAAAAGATCTGCCCGACAGTGCGGAAATTCCCTTCTTTAACGCAACAGGCTCGGCCGATAATTCAACAATGACTCTGGTCGGACCTCCCGTTGATTTCCTTAGACTCTGATCGAGTTCAGGAAACTCGGCCAGCTTCGCCCGATGCTCTAACATCTGCTTCAATTGGAATGCTTCTTCGGTGCTTAACGAACTGCTAAGCTCTTGCGATCCTTCCGTAGGAGCCGCAGCTGCAGGTACGACTAGAGATAGTGCCAATAGTAAACTTAATAGAATAGATAACCATCTTTTACTCAAAGCTTTGCTCCTCCCCGAAACATAATGTATAAAGCCATGAAACAGGGTCTTGAAACTAGCAGCAAAAACGCCTCTCTATCACCTCTTTCCATGAAAGACTGACCCGTGGTAAATTACTTCGAGGTGTGAATTTTATATTCCTTCATCCTTTTCTGTATTTATTTGTTAAGTATTGTCGGAAGGATAGGAGGTTTTGGCGAAAGCTCGAATAGTAGGGTCCAGCATCATTTCCATGCCTATAAGGCTGCATGGAGTTGCCATCGTAAATCGTCCTGCAGAGATTTTCACTGCAAAAAAATAGCGACACAGGAACCACTCCTGCATCGCTATTTCAAACTAATTTATTGAGCTGTTGAATTTGGCGGCCTCATCTCGCCGAGTTCAATCCATTCAGCTTGCTCAAGCTTCGTTCAAAAGCCGCACAAACTCTTCTTCGTTATCCAAAATATCAATCCCGAGCTGCTGCGCCTTCGCCAGCTTGCTTCCGGCCTTCTCGCCGGCAATCAGCAGGTCCGTCTTCTTGGAGACGCTGCCCGTCACTTTGGCTCCTAGCGCCTCCAGGCGCTCGGTGGCCTCCTCGCGGGTGAGCAGGTGCAGCGTGCCGGTCAGTACGACCGTCTTGCCGCTGAAGAACGAGTCGGTGCTCACCGGCTTCGGCGCCTCCGGTGCCTTCGCCTGCACGCCGAGCGACAGCATCTTCTCGATGCTCGCGCGATTGAACGGATCCGCGAAATATCCGGCAATGCTCTCGGCCACGATGCCGCCAACGTCCGGCAGCTCCACCAGTTCCTCGGCGGTAGCCTCCATCACGCGGTGAAGATCCCGATAATGGTCCGCAAGCATCTTGGTCGTGGATTTACCGGTATTCGGGATGCCTAGCGCGAACAGAAACGCAGCGAGATCCCGCTCCTTGCTCTTCTCGATCGCATCCAGCAGGTTTTGCGCCTTCTTCTCCCCGAACCGCTCCAGCTTAACCAAGCTGTCGAAGGACAGCGTGTACAGATCGGCCGGCTCCCGCACGCCCAGCTCCTCGTACAGCTGGATCGCCGTCTTGTCGCTGAACGTCTCGATATCCATCGCATCCCGCGACGCAAAATGCGTAATCCGCGCCACGATCTGCGGCTTGCACCCCGTCTTGTTATTGCAGAACAGGTGCGCGCCGCGCTGCTCCAGCGGGAATCCGCAGGACGGACATGCCTCCGGATACAGAATCTCCTCGCCGTCATTCTCTTCCGTGACCTTGCCGAGGATTTCCGGGATGACGTCGTTCGAACGGCGGATAAAGACGCGGGTACCGAGGGCGAACTTGAGATTTTTGCGCTCAATATCCCCGATATTGTTCAGCGTGCAGTTCTGTACCGTAACGCCTGCCAGCTCGACTGGTTCGACGCGCGCAAGCGGGGTGATTTTTCCCGTGCGGCCCACGTTCCAGGATACCGACTGCAGCACCGTAGTTGTCTCTTCCGCTTCGAATTTGTAAGCAACCGCCCAACGCGGGAATTTATCCGTATACCCGAGCGCCTCGCGAGTTCGGAAATCGGTCACCTTCACGACGGCCCCGTCGATCAGGTAGTCCAGCTCGGAGCGGCGTTTCTCGATGTCGGCCAGCTGCTCCATCACGTCATCGAACTGCTCAAAATAGAAAATATACGGATTCACCTTGAACCGGTTCTCCCGCAGGAAGTCCATCATTTCCTTGTGGTCCTTAAACGCGACGCCGTCCGAGTAACCAATGTTGTAAAAATAAGCGTTCAGCTTGCGCTCGGCCGTTACCTTCGGATTCAGGTTGCGCAGTGCGCCAGCCGCGGCGTTGCGTGCATTTTTAAGAGGCTCAACCGCCGCCTTATTGTATTCCTCCAGCACCGACAGATTCATGATGCCCTCGCCCTGCACTTCGATCGTTCCTTCCGTGTACGGAATCGTGAGCGGAACCGATTTGATTGTCTTCACCTGGGAGAGGATGCCCTCGCCCACCACGCCGTTCCCCCGCGTCGAGGCTTGGATGAGCTTGCCGTTCTGATACGTCAAATTCAGCGTAAGCCCATCGAACTTCAGCTCAAGCGCGTAGCAAGGGGTCGGCAGCGGGCTGCCGGGATTCTTCGTATTGTAGTCATTAACCAGCCGGACGACCCGGTCATGCCAGGTACGAAGCTGCTCGATGTTCTGGGCTTTGTCCAAGCTCCAGAGCGGCGCCAAATGGCGATGCGGCGTAAATCCCTTCAAAATCTCCCCGCCCACCCGCTGGGTAGGGGAATCCGGAAGCGTGACCCCGGTCTCTCTCTCCAATGCTACCAGCTGGTCATATAAGGCATCATATTCCTTATCGCTCACGAGCGGCTGATCCAGCGTGTAGTAATGGTAATTGTATCGGTTGAGCTCCGCGATGAGCTTCTCCATCTGTTCCTTGAACTCCATGCAGGGGGAATCCTCCTTTAATATAATACGGGCATCATTCTTCGAACCGTCGAAGCAGGTTATTGCGAGCTTATGCTTGCAGTTACAGTGCTTCCTGCTTTCCTATCTCTTACGTCTCTAATTCTAGCCTTTATTCCACTTTCGTAATCGGAGCGAAGCCGGCCAGCAGCCGTTTTACGCCGACCGGTGCCGGGAACGCGATCTGCAGCTCCATGTCGTTGCCGCTGCCTTTGACCGCGACGATCGTGCCGGTGCCCCATTTGCCATGGGCTACTTTATCGCCGGCTTTGAAATCCGAGCTACCGCCGGCTGCAGCCTGACGGGCCGCCCCGCCTGTCGCCATCGTCACACGGCTCTTCGAAGCGGTCTGGGCGGATGCGGTTGAGCCTCCAAGCGACAGATCGCTCGTGCGGGATGCGCCGAAGTTGCTGCCTCCCCCGCCGCCAAAGCCGCGGCCGGCATACGAGCCGCCGACATTGCCGCCGCCTCCGCGGCGGTAGCGGTCATGGGCCATCTGCGTGTCTTCCTTCAGTTCATCCGGAATTTCATCCAGGAAGCGCGAAGGCGGATTGGCCGTGGTCCGGCCGAACAAAGTCCGCATGCGGGCACAGGACAGGAATAATTGCTTTTCCGCACGCGTTATGCCTACATAGGCAAGGCGACGCTCTTCCTCCAGCTCTTCATTGTCCATAAAAGCACGGCTGTGCGGGAATACGCCCTCCTCCATGCCAATAATGAAAACAACCGGGAATTCAAGTCCCTTGGCGCTGTGCATCGTCATCAGCACGACCGCATCGCTCTTGTCTTCCTCGTCGTCATTCATCGTGTCGATATCCGCGATCAAGGCGAGATCCGTCAGGAAGGAGACGAGCGACTTATCCTCATTGTTCTTCTCGAACTCCTGGGTCACCGACAGGAATTCGTCGATGTTCTCGAGCCGGGAACGGGATTCGAGCGTGTTTTCATTTTGCAGCTCAAGCCGGTATTCCGACATCTCGAGCATTTTCTCGGTGAGCTCCGTCACGGACAGGTACTCCACCATTTTGTTCAGTGCGTCAATCATGTCGTAGAAATTAACGAGCGCGTTGCGCGTCCGCCCGGCGAAGCCGAGATCATCCACAACCTCCAGCACACGGAAAATCGAGATGCCCCGCTCTGCGGCGGCAGCCGCAAGCTTCGCTACCGTCGTATCCCCGATGCTCCGCTTCGGTACGTTAATGATTCGCGTCAAGCTGATATCGTCATCCGGGTTGGAAATGAGGCGCAGATAGGCCAGCATATCCTTAATCTCTTTGCGGTCGTAGAACTTGATGCCCCCGACGATCTGGTACGGAATGTCCGACTTGATCAGAATTTCCTCGATCACCCGCGACTGGGCGTTCGTCCGGTAGAGAATCGCATGGTCCGCGTAGTTTTTGCCGGCCTTGATGTTCTTGCTGATCTCCGAAGTCACAAAATATCCCTCGTCATGCTCCGTATCCCCGCGGAACACCTTGATCTTCGGCCCTTCCCCCTGCTCGGTCCACAGGTTTTTCGGCTTGCGGCCGGTATTGAGGGCGATCACGTTGTTGGCGGCATTCAGGATGTTCGATGTGGAACGGTAATTCTGCTCCAGCAGAATCGTCCGCGCCTCCGGATAATCCTCCTCAAAATTCAGGATGTTCGTGATATCCGCGCCGCGCCAGCGATAGATGGACTGGTCGCTGTCGCCGACGACGCAAATCCGGTGATGGCTGTCGGCCAGCATCCGGCACAGCATATACTGCGCCCGGTTCGTATCCTGGTATTCATCCACATGGATATACTGGAATTTGCGCTGGTAGAAATCAAGCACTTCCGGCACTTCCTTGAACAGCTGGATCGTCGTCATGATCAGATCGTCAAAATCGAGGGAGTTGTTGCTCTTCAGACGCTTCTGGTAATCCACATACACCTTGGCGACCAAGCTCTCGAAATAATCTCCCGCTTTCTGCTCATATTGCTGCGGAGTAATCAGCTCGTTCTTTGCCGCGCTAATGGCGGCTTGTACAGCCTTCGGTTCAAATTTCTTAGGATCGATATTGTGGTGCTTCATCACATTCCGGATCACGGATAATTGGTCGGTCGAGTCCAGGATGCTGAAATTCGACGTAAAGCCAAGCCGTTCAATATCCCTGCGCAAAATACGCACGCACATCGAGTGGAACGTCGATACCCAGATATCCTGCCCTTCCCGCCCGACGAGCTTCGAGACCCGCTCCTGCATTTCGCGGGCGGCTTTATTGGTAAAGGTGATCGCCAGGATGCTCCAAGGCGCCGCCTTGCGCGTGGCGATCAGGTACGCGATCCGGTGCGTCAGCACCCGCGTCTTGCCGGAGCCCGCTCCGGCCATGATGAGCAGCGGTCCGTCAGTGGCCTCCACAGCCTGCCGCTGCTGGGGATTGAGGCGCTTGATCGCCTCATGTATATCAATGGAATGCATAAAGATTGCCTCCTAAGGTGTAAATTTGAGCAATGTGCGTCGTGTTGTGTTTTTTCAAAAAATGGGGTTGTACAAAAAGGTCCGGGGTCTGTATAAGGAATGTTCGGCGGTCTAATTTGTCCTCTGTGGACTAATACTCATATGCATCGAGACTATAGGAATCGGGCATCAGGTGTCAGCCTTTCACCGCACTGACCGTCGCCAGTGCCTGCTCCAGGTCATCATAAACGATATTGCCCACGATGATGGTATCGGCGCATGCCGCAGCCTCAGCTGCCCGCTCTGCGTTCGTGATTCCCCCGCCGTAAAATAGACGGGCCTGATCAAGCGATCGGCGCACCTTGCGGACGGTCTCCATATCGCCAAACGCACCGCTGTATTCCAAATAGACGACCGGCAGCTGCATGAGCTTGTCCGCCACTTGAGCGTAAGCTGCGGCAGAGCTTGCATCCAGCGCGGTATTCGCTCCTGTCAGCTCGGCAACGGCCGCATCCGGATTCAGCACAATATAGCCCTCCGCCACGACCAGCTCCCACGGAATCATATAACCATACCGCTCGATTCCTTCATGATGGCGGCCGAGTATCCATGTCGGATCCCCGGTATTCAGCACCATGGGAATCATGTATAGATCAAATCCGGGTACAACGGCTTCCAGATCGGACACCTCCTGCACGCACGGCAGCTCATAGCGGCGAACACGGGACAGGAGATCCACCGTATTTTCATAGGTAACGCCGGTCGAGCCTCCTACCATAATCGCATCGGTTCCTGACATGCATACCGCATCAAGGGCATCGTCGGCGATCTCCTTGTCGGGATCCAGCTTAAACACATGCCGCCAGGATTGTATCAAATCTTTCAAGCGTCATACCTCCACGTTCACGGGTTACTATTATACTAAATTAAGTCTATGCCAGCACGGTATGCAAGTCAATTTATGTTCGCATAAAATACGAACATTTTTTTGGTAATGGCGGGGAAGCGAGGGATGTGCGCTCAAACCGTTTCATGGCGGTTGCAGTGAATGGAACGCGATGAGCATAAAAAACCCAACCCTCCCCGTTAGCGGGAGAAGATTGGGCAAAGCTTCAAGCATCCGGTTATTGTGTTACTTTTTTGCGGTGTTGTTTGGTTTCAGTACGTGGATGTACCATTTTAAACCGGCTTTATGATTGAACAAGCTTACCTTATCCACTACCTCAAACGACCCGCAAGTCTCGATCTCTTGAATTTTGTGTTCCACCATGGCGTAATCGGGATCCTGCTGGTTTTTGTGCGAATACATCGATGTGACGATAACTCCGCCCGGCGTAAGAAACTCGGCGTATTCCAGCAGCTTGGCCGGCGTGTTCGGGACATACTGCAGCGATTCGTTAAAGACGATGACGTCGAAGGATCTCGGCGGCGTGTAATGATTGATGTCGGCGCAATGGAAAATAGGGCTGTCCGTTTTCCCCGAGGCGATTTTGATCGCTTCCTCCGACAGATCGACGCCTACATATGCCGGCTTTTCCTGCTCCGTCAGCAGATCGTACAGATTGCCCGCACCGCATCCCATATCCAAAATCCCCTCAGTCGCGGCAAACTTCCGAATGTAGCCGTATACGACGGAATACCGGGCGTACTCGGTCATATCGGATAAGTAATCCCAAATCTGCGCTTTATACTCTTCGTCCCATTGCTGTTTGCTGCTTTCAATGAAATCTTGAATCATTTTTTCCATGGATGGATTCCCTCCCCATGCGGAATGAATAGTAAGTCTTCAAGTATTCATGCTTGGACAAACGTACTGCAACGTAACCAGGAGAATCTGGATGGTAAGGAGCCTTTTCCAAAACTTGGATTAGCGGGTTGTTAGTGCAAGAGGTTCAAGAGGTTCAAGAGGTTCAAGAGGTGCAAGAAGTGCAAGAAGTGCAAGAAGTGCAAGAAGTGCAAGAAGTGCAAGAAGTGCAAGAAGTACAAGAAAGCTCAGGAAGCACAAGAAGGTACAAGAATTACAGAGTGTGATCAAACTTGCAGAAAAGCTGCATGTAGTACATGGCGAAGGTGATTTAAGATTCATGCTAGTGAGGAATAAACATAAAGTCACATACTTTATTTTCGGTACAAACAAACAATGCTTGCGGCTTCGTTATAATATCACAATCATCCATATTATGTAAATCATACTGAAGTATGGAATATTAGTCGGCTGGGCATTTTTCGGACAAAGGTTTCGTCCAGGTTAAAATCCGACCGGAAGGTAAGGGGAGAGGCCGTCAGGGCCGCGAGCAGGTTCAGCACGAAGAGTCGCACAAGCAGTGCGGTTATTTTTGGAGTGCATAACGCAGGCTGATCTTTTCCAGCTCCGGTTCGGTAAGCAGGTCGGAATAGACGCCGTACACGCCCCATTTTTCATAATTGTTCACCGTATTGGCGTCGTTGATGGTGTGCACATACGTGACGGCCCCCGCTTCCTTCAGCTTCGCGACAAAGTTGGGATTTACCCGGTGCTCCGGCATGGTTACGGCGTCGATATGATTCGCTTTCACGAACGCAATGATCCGCTCCGGCGAGTCTGTTGTCGCATACAGCGTGTAAATGATGGAGGAAAACGGGTAGATCTCCCTCACCATATCCAGCATCGGTTCATTGTAAATCTGGATCACCACCCGATCAAGCAATGCCGGATCCCGAGCCAAGGCAGCCTCTGTCAGCTCCGTCAAGAGCAGCCGGATGTCTTCATCCTTCTGTTCTTTCGTATCGGTCACGATATAGATATTCGGAACGCTGGCCATCAAATCCATCACCGCATCCACATCCATCGGCTGGTATCGCTCCAATATCGGCGTCTCCATAAACTCCTCGTGGGTCAGACGTGCCCCCTGCTTCTCCTTCGGCAACTGATCCAGCTGGCCAAGCTGTTCGCTCATGCTCGCCGTCCACTCATGCCGTGCTACGACCTTTCGATCAGCCGTCAGCATAAAGTCGATCTCGAATACCCGGGTGCCCTGCTTATAATTAGCGACCATCGCCTCATATGCATTCGTATACGGCTGATCTCCGATACTCCCCGCTGCATGGGCAATTAGACGATAGGCCGTAAAGCCCTGCCGCTCTTCCGAACCATCCTGTATATAGACCAGCATAAGTATCACCACTACCGAGAACAATGCACCAACCACCGTCATTCGCCTCATAATATCCCCGCCTCACCGTAGTCTAGTTGCGTATTCGTCTGTTTGCTAGGTTAATACCCGCCAGGCCAAGGTACCAAACGAAAAAACCCGCATTCGGCTTGTGCCAAATTGCGGGTTTTTGTTGGGATGATTAGTAAGCATTCTTGAAGCCATTGCGGATCGTACGCAGAATAATCTTGATATCAAACAGAATGGACCAGTTTTCAATGTAAAAAATATCATGCTTGATCCGTTCCTCAATCGACGTATCGCCGCGCAGCCCATTGCTCTGCGCCCAACCGGTAATGCCAGGCCGAACATGGTGCTTCACCATGTATTTCGGAATTTCCTCTTTGAACTGCTCCACGTAGTACGGACGCTCCGGTCTTGGACCCACGACGCTCATATGCCCAAACAGCACATTGAAGAACTGCGGCAGCTCGTCGAGACTGGTCTTGCGCAAGAACGAACCGAATTTAGTGCGACGCGGGTCATTTTCCACGGTCCATCCGGTGTCGACTACGCCTGGCGGCAGCGGCTTCATGGAACGGAATTTATACATGTTGAACGTGCGGCGGTTAAGCCCTACCCGCTCCTGCTTAAAGATCGCCGGCCCGGGCGAGGTCAGCTTGATGCCGATGAAAATCCCGACCATGACAGGCAGCGTCAGGATAATCGCCACCAGCGAGAAGACAATATCGAACGCCCGCTTAAATAGCCGGTTCGCGGCCAGATCCAGGGGAATATCCCGCACATTGATCATCGGCATGCCCGCAAAGTTGTCGAATACCGGCCGGGCCGGAAGATAATCGAAAAAGTCCGGAATAATGAGCGTACGCACGCCCGCCTTCTCGCAAGCTGCGATGATCTCGGGATATTTGTGATGGGCATTGAGCGGCAAGGCCAGCACAACTTCGTCGATGAGCTTTTCGTTCAACACATTGTCCAGGTCGCTGACCGATCCAAGGATCGGTTTGAAACGCCTCTCCTCCAGCTCGCTCCATTGCTGGTAATCGTCCAGGAACCCGATCACCTCGTAACCGAGTTCAGGGTACTGCTGCAGATTTTTATAGAACCGCTTGCCCAGCGTTCCAGCACCCACGATGAGGACGAACTGGCGATTGTAGCCTTTTTCCCGGAAATGCTTCAGCGTCTTCTTCAGAAAATAACGGTACAGGATGATCGACGCTACGTTCAGGATCATGTAGATGGCGAGATACCAGCGGGAGATATTGACCTCCTTCACGAAGAACATCAAGCTGAGCAGGATGAACATCCCAATAAAATGCATTTGGAAGATCTTCATGAACTCGTCGGCAAAACGCTTCTTTCGCTTAGGCGAGTACAACGAAATCATGATGCCGACCGCGACAGCAACTCCGCCGTATACCAAACTCCACATCCCGTACGATTCGATAGGAAGCGGCATTTCATATGGGAACCAGCCGCTTTCGAATTTGATCCACCATGCAAGCAGGAATGACAGCTGGATGAAGGCAAAGTCGGTCAACATATAGACTCGGGTCAAGAAGCCCTGATTCTTGCGGATCATGATTTCACCTCCACTCCGCCGGAAGATGAGGGCATCGATGCCGGCCGAATCGGCTTCAGCCGGTTCGTGAGCAGGGCCAAGAGCATTTTCAAACCGACGCCTGCATACACCGCTCCGTTAACCAATATGTTGTACTTCTTCCGGTAATGCTTCCGATGGAACAAAATCATCGCCCGATGGAATTCATAAATAATCTTGAATGGACGGCGCCGGGCGCTTCCGCCTTTGTAATGCACAATCGTCGTACGAGGATAATAGTGGATGCCCCACCCGGCCTGCTTGATCCGATAGCACCAATCGATATCTTCTCCATACATGAAAAATGTCTCGTCCAACCCGCCTACCTGCTCAATCGTCTCCCGCCGTACCAGCATGAACGCGCCGACCAGACAATCCACGGGATACTCCTGATCGGGATCGAGATAGCCTAGCTGATACTGATTGAAACGCGGCTCATTAGGAAACAGCTTGCTCAGGCCGAAGGCATAGTAAAAGGAGGCGGAAGGCGTTGGAAAGCCTCTCTTGCACGCCTTGTCCAGGGAACCGTCCGGCAGAATGATTTTGCAGCCCGAGGCGCCCGTTATCGGATTACGGTCCATAAAGGCCACCATCGTTTGTATCGTATCCCGCTGGATCACGGTGTCGGAATTTAAAAGCAGCACATAACGTCCCTGCGCCGCTGCCATCCCCTGGTTGTTGGCTTTGGCAAAGCCGGTATTTTCTGTATTCTCAATCAGCTTAACGAGCGGGAATTCCTGACGAATCGCCTGCACGGAATCGTCCTTCGAATCGTTATCAATGACGATGACTTCATATGTAAATTCGGTCTCTGATGCGAATACCGATCGCAAGCAATCCAACGTCAGCTGACGGGTATTGTAGTTCACGATTAAAATGCTAACATCCATTGCTGCATGGCTCCTGACAAATATAGTAATCTATCGACATTATAGCATAGAGTTTGTTGGGGATGTCGGAATTACAAGGAAATCCTGCATGCTTCATATAAAACCTATCAAGATAAAAAATTTAAACAGAAGGCTTTCGGCACGGGATTGACGATGCAGCTTACTGCGTCTGATATATCGGATTCGCTCGGCCACACTGCGGCGCGGCGAGAGAAACAGGTCCAACTGCTCTTTTTGTTCATTGTTTAACCGGGCACCATAGATCTTCCGAAACTCTTCGGCCTGCTTCCGGAGCAATCCCCTTCCGGTATGTCTCTTAAAGCTCGCCCACTTGCTCTTCAATTTACCAAACAGTGTATTGCTTCCGCCCACTACATTATGGTTGTGCTGGCGGTATAGCATTGAAGGCGAGTGGTCATATATTACCGTTCCAAACGCGGATACTAGCAGATAGAACCACCAATCATGCATGAGGATGCTGTCACTGTCAGCCTTCCTACAGTTCACAAACAAATTCCGAGCCGATGCATTCATCGTAATGGTCGCCCCAATCGCGATGTTCTCATAAAGGGCATTATAGAAGGATGGTTCCCTAGCAGGAGGCTTGGGCCATACACCTAGGCGGTTCAAATATTCATCCGTTAGATAGGCAGGCGTAAATATCATCGCAGGCACTTCCGTATGGAGCGCCGAATGTAAACGAGCCACAGCCGACTCTACCTTATGTTCCAGCCACACATCATCTTGGTCACAGAAGCAAAAGTAATCCGCAGTCGGGTCCGAGCTCCGCAGCAATTCAAAAAAGCTTGCCACGACGCCGATATTGTTACCATGCATTACGGTAATCCGATCGGGATATTCTGCCTCCATTCTCTTCAGAAGGTCGGGCGTTTCATCCGAAGAACCATCATCCCGTATGAGCAATGAAATGGAAGGATATCGCTGCTGAAGAATACTATGAATCTGTTCCTCGACATAAGCGGCTCCATTATATGTAGATAGTAATACTTGTACTTTTTCCATATCCCCCCGTACCTCCGATAAAACACACTGTACTGGCTAAACGAAAGACCCGATCTACAGATCAGGTCTTGTCAGTCGCTGTATTTATCTTAAGTATAAATCAGGGTCCTTCTTCATATCTACCATAAACTGCTTCAGTCCATCTCTCCAATGCGGTAAATCCTGCAGTTGGTTGATCCGAATCGCAAGATGATCCATCACCGAAAAGGCAGGCCGGGGAGCAGGTCGTGGAAATTGTGCTGTGGTGCATGGCTCCAGTTTCGCGGTTATGCTCAGCCCTATTTGCTCACGTGCTCCTTCAAAAATAGCCTCAGTAAACTCATACCATGTGCAAGATCCGCTATTGGAAGCATGATATGTGCCATATTTCTCAGTTGGCAGTAGTTGCAACAGGAAGTGGGCTAAATCCACCGTATAGGTTGGAGATCCCTTCTGGTCATGGACAACCTGCAGCACAGGTTTTTCCTGTCCGAGCCGCAGCATCGTTTTAACGAAATTGCTACCATTCAGGCCAAAAACCCAGGAAGTTCTCACGATAAACCATTTGGAGCAGAAATCGCGTACCATCTGTTCGCCGGCAAGCTTGGATTGACCATATACCGTCTTCGGATCCGTCGGATCATATTCCGAGTAAGGCCGGTCCGCATTACCGTTGAATACATAGTCCGTGCTAATGTAAATCAGTTTGGCGCCTACTCTCTCTGCGGCAAGCGCAATATTTCGTGTTCCGATCGCATTCACGAGATAAGCACCGTCGGCATCCGATTCAGCAGCATCCACAGCTGTATATGCAGCACAGTGGATAATAGCCTCGGGGCGACTCTTCGATATGACATCAAAGCATTGCTCCAAATCCGTAATATCCAGTTCGGCACGGCCGAGCCCTTGTACCTCATGCCCAGACCTACGAAAACACTGCACAACGTCCTGCCCGAGCTGACCGTTTGCTCCGGTTACCAGAACTCTCATGCGTTATCCCCCAACCGAGTGCTGTACTGCTTCGCCATATAATCCCGATAAGCTCCAGACTGGATACGTCTCCACCATTCCTTGTTATTTAAGTACCATTGGATCGTTTCCTTGATGCCTGTCTCAAAATTATGCTTCGGCTTCCAGCCAAGTTCCTCCGTAATCTTCGTCGGGTCTATGCCATAGCGCCGGTCGTGACCCGGTCTGTCCTGCACATAGCGGATAAGGGAGTCCGGCTTCCCAAGCTCCTTCAAAATGGTTTGGACGATATGAATGTTCGTACGCTCGTTGTTGCCGCCGATGTTATAAACCTCGCCGATGCGTCCTTGTCGAATGACCAGATCAATGGCGCTGCAATGGTCCTCGACATACAGCCAATCCCGAATATTCAATCCATCACCATAGATCGGCAGCGACTCATCCTGTAATGCTCGGGAAATCATGAGCGGAATGAGCTTCTCGGGGAATTGATACGGCCCGTAGTTATTGGAGCAGCGGGTAATATTCACCGGCAGTCCGAACGTCTCGTGATAGGCTCTTACGAGCAGATCGCCACCCGCCTTACTGGCCGAATACGGGCTGTTTGGAGCCAGCGGCGTCGTCTCGCTGAATAATCCTGTCTCCCCCAGAGATCCGTAAACTTCGTCCGTAGAAACCTGCACAAATTTCGTTACCCCGTATTTCTTCGCGGCATCAAGCAGAACTTGCGTACCCAGAACATTGGCATTAACAAATGCCTCCGGCTCCAGGATGCTGCGATCCACGTGGGATTCAGCCGCAAAATTTACGACAACATCGACGCCACTCTTGAAGACTTCATCCACTTTCCCTTTATCCGCGATATCTCCGTGAACAAAGGTATAGTTCGGTTCATTCTCCACCGATTTCAGATTTTCCAAATTCCCTGCATACGTAAGAGCATCCAGATTGATGATCTCATCCTGTGGGTGCTGCCGCATCATATATAAAATGAAATTACTGCCGATAAAACCGGCACCGCCGGTAACCAAGATTTTCATAGTTGTTCTCCCTTACTCAAAATTCATCTCTGCGTCTTTCAACAGCGGATGCCGCTGGTCTTTTTCCGATAAAATCGGATTTGACGTTGGCCAATCGATGCCAAGTGCCGGATCACTCCATAATATGCCGCGATCATGTTCAGGGGAATAGTATTCATCCACTTTGTAAAGGACTTGGGTATTCGGAACGAGTGTACAAAAGCCGTGTGCAAAACCTTTCGGCACAAGCAACTGCCGCTTGTTATGCTCGCTCAAAATCACTCCAACCCATTGACCAAATGTAGGGGAGTTCTTCCGAATATCTACGATTACATCATAGATTGCTCCGGTCAGCACTCGAACAAGTTTCGTTTGAGCATTCGGGTTGAGCTGGTAATGCAGCCCCCGAAGAACACCAGGTTCTGCGGACAAAGAATGATTATCTTGAATAAAGTTGTAGTTGATGCCATTTTGTTTAAAAAGCGAGTCGTTGTAGCTTTCCATAAAAAAACCCCGGTGATCGCCGTGGACCACCGGTTCAATGATGAGGGCATCTGTGAGTCTTAAAAGAGTGACGTTCATAGGGTATCCTCCCTAACTACAGTTTAAGTTTACCAAAGTCGTCTCCAAACTGAACGTCTTTGGCCAATTCATTGGCACGGGCGAGCGAGGCGTGGGTCCCTGCGTCGGTCCACCAGCCTTGGAGTATATCAAAAGTAAGCTCTCCTCGTTCAATATATGCATTATTTACATCGGTGATCTCCAATTCACCTCGAGCGGAAGGTTTCAATGTCTTAATGATATCAAAAACTGAAGAATCATACATATAAATTCCCGTAACTGCATACTGCGACTTCGGTTGCGATGGCTTCTCTTCAATCGAGACGATTCGCTCACCCTCAAGCTCCGGTACGCCAAAACGATGGGGATCTGGAACTTCTTTAATCAGGATCTTGGCACCTGACTTCTGTTGCTTGAATTTGGACACATAGGAAGAAATATCGTCTTCAAAGACGTTATCTCCTAGTATGACAGCAATCTGCTCTTCTTCGGCAAATTGTTTTGCAAGATATAAAGCCTGTGCAATGCCCCCGGCTTCGTCCTGCACTTTGTAGGTAAAGGAGACACCCATATCACGACCACTACCGAGAAGATTTACGACATCCCCCATATGATCCTTACCTGTGACAATAAGGATATCCGTCAGGCCAGCCTGACGGAGCTTATATACCGGATGGAAAATCATCGGGTATTTTCCAACCGGGAGTAAGTGTTTGTTTGTAACTTTGGTTAAGGGGTACAGGCGTGTGCCTGTGCCGCCGGATAGGATGATGGCTTTCATTTCAATCTCCTTTTTTGTGTAGAAGTCACAATACCATAACAACTGTACCACAAATAATTAGAGCTATCCCTATCAATTGATAAGTAGTTGTTTTTTCTTTGAGGTAATACTTTGAAATTAAAAATGTCCATATGTAAGTAATGGAAGTTAACGGGTATACCAATGTGTATGGAGCAAACTTTAATACTACTATATTTATAATAGCCCCAATAAAATACAAAGAGGCTCCGAAAGTCAACAATCCTAAAAATAATTTGATCTTTTTTGAACCTAGGTGGTTTGTTGATTTCTTAAAAAACAATCCACCTAGTGAACCCATTATTGTCATAAGCAAAATTAATAAAATAGTCTTAATCATGTTGATTGACACCTATTGTAATGGCACCTAATGAGATTATGAGTATTCCCAAGCATTTTTGTAAGGTGATTTCTTCATTCAAGAAAAAAAATCCAATAAATACTGAAAAAATATAGCCCACACATAATAGTGGCTGTAAAACAGATAAATTTCCATATTTATAAGCTATTATCATAAATGCAGCGCCGAAGATATACAGTATCAATCCTAACAAGACTAACAGCAGATTTGTTCCTTCTGATACTTTCCATAGAGCTTGCCCTATAGAAGTGATCAACGCTGAACAAAGAATAAATCCTATTCCAATCTTGTGGTTTATAAATAGAATTTGATCATCGCTTCGTTTACTAATTAGTGCCACCTCTTAAATTAGAGTTTTTACCTACAAAGACAGTTAAGAAAGCTAAGAACATCACCAACACATTCCCGTACGAGTAACGAAAATCCTGGGCAGGAATTGCTGCTAACAACATCCCTGTATTCAGCATCACAGGTAACGAAATTAATGAATACTTCCAATTCCCCCTCAAAATATTAACAAAAGAAAAGAGAATGATTAAAAAAGTATAGATTGCAGGTCTCCAGATTATATTTAGAGGATACAACCATGTGGAGTTTAATATTTGATTTATAACACTTGTTAATTTTTCATTTATTACTATGCTTGTCAAACCCATTTTTTCCCCAATCTCTTTTGGGTAAATATCCGTTAAATATAGTGTCGAGACCCCATCATTAAATTGCTTTATCTGCCATACTACAGAGACTTGCTTAAGATATGCCTTAATAACTAGCTTAGGGTTATTAAATGAAACAACTAACCATTGCTTGAGGAACTCATTTTTATTTTCCAATAAGAAGCTTCTATTGAATTGTTCATTAAATTTTATAGGATCAACCGAGTAGGGATTATATAATTTCCTCCACATATCAAGAGGTAAAACCTCATTAAAAAAATCTTTCTGCTCCTGTGCCAAATTTCCATCTTGTGCAATAACGCTTGCAATAAGTTGCGTAGGAATTGCAAGTGCTTCATTCGGATCTGAAGATTTTACATTGAAAAAATTATAGAGCGGACCAGTGATTATTAATTGAACAACTACCACAATAATTGAAATAAAATAGACTTTTTTTAGATCTGATTTAAATATTATAGCTAATATAACCAATGTAACAACGAATACTAACAGACCATTATGCCTGAACATAATAAAGCCAAGACTAGAAATAAAGTATAAAAAGATATTTAAATTAGAATCTAGCCAATTGCCTCTAGTTTTTATTAAGTTAAAGATAAAAATGGAGAACAATAACATACATGCACTATACAAGATATCTTTCCACATAGTTATTGAATATATTCCGTTTATAGGGATTAAAGACATGCATAGCACGATCATCCATATCAGAAATTTCCTTACTCCATACTTCTCAAAGGTATATCCCAAATATCCAATTATAAATGCGAGAATAAGAATTTGAACTACAGAATAGGCCGCAGGGCTTTTCCATATTATTGTGGTTAGCATAATAAACCATGTATGTGCTACAGGATGCCAATCATTAAACTCATGACTAATTGTTTGAGACCATTGATCTAAGGAATCTGGTGACATTGCTCCAGGAAAATATGATATAAGATAAAAACTATAAATGACTATACTCGGTAGAGAATAAATAAGTATTCTATATTTACCTATCAGAGATGTCCCAGTAGCATTTGAATCATAACTCAATAAATTATAAGTAGTGTACAATACTAAGCACATCAAAGAAATTACTGCAAGGACACTTATTATTAAATTACCTAATAGTGATTTAGACGCATCAAATCTTGAACCTATAAGACTCAAAAATAGCAAAAAAGAAAAAATGAAGTAGAAAATATAAATCCATATTTTGGTTTTATAATTGAATGACTTATACGGTTTAAATACTTCCCCCTTTATACTAGCCTGAATTGATTTCACACAAAAAATTAGTAGAAATGAGAATAACAACAATATTACAAACATTTGATTTGGTATAAGAACATAAATAAGGCAGGTGGAAAAAATCACTGCAACAATCCACATTAATGCTGTTTTTTCTTTTAGTTCAATATTCATTTCCTGCCTTCACCAACTTCATTGTTTTATGTAGTTCAAGTTCATACTGCTTCCGAGAATTTGAAACTACTGTATCAAGAATAAGTCCACACGATAGGGAAATAATCGCCAATAACATAAATCCTGTCGCAAGAACTGCTGATGGTAATCTCGGTACCAAACTTGTTTTAAGATACTCAAAAATCACGGGAAGTCCAATTATTAAACCTATCAATACAAAGATGGTAGACCAACAAACAAAAAAGATTAACGGTTTATAGTCTTTGAATAAAGTGAATATTGTCTTCAATACCTTGAACCCGTCAGTTAGAGTACTGAGTTTTGAAAAACTCCCTTCCGGACGATCTCGATAATTAATAGGTACTTCCTTAATTAAAAACCTCTTATCCAAAGTATGAATTGTCAGTTCAGTTTCTATTTCAAATCCAGGACTCATAGCTGGAAACGACTTCACATAGAGTTTATTAAATGAACGATAACCTGTCATAATATCATTTATGTTACTTTTATAAAGCTTATTAATTAAATTTTTGACTAAATTGTTACCTAAATCATGAAATGGTCTTTTGTTTTCATTAAAATATGAACCATTTGATAATCTATCCCCTATCACCATATCTGCTTCTTGGTTAATTAGTGGCTCCAATAGTTGGTGAACGTACTCAGCAGGATATGTATCATCTCCATCAACCATAACATAATAATCTGCATCAATATTTAAAAACATAGATCGTACAACATTACCTTTCCCTTGCCTAAATTCCTTCTTCACGATAGCTCCATGCTCAGTTGCAATTTTCGCGGTATTGTCACTTGAGTTATTATCATACACATATATTTTTGCATTGGGTAGCTCTTTTTTAAAGTCATCTATGACTTTACCAATCGTTTGTTCCTCATTGTAACAAGGTATAAGAATCGCTACTTCCATAAACAAATATCTCCCTTATTATGTGTTTTCCTTTTCTTTATTAGGCTAATGATGAAGTTGCGTGTCCAAAGCTCTTTTTTTCGCAAATTTTCGTTTATAGCTTCATCCACTTAATTTTTTAGAGACTGGTTATGGCAACAACCTCATAGTCTCCCCTTTATTGTTAAAGTAGCTGTACCAATCATTCAGATTTTGATTTGTTAATTTTCTTCAATTGGATCACATTTAAAACTAGAAAAGAAAGACTAGAAATAAAGATTAAAGAAAATAAGCAACTAATCCACCGTTGAATGTTAGTTGTAGGTACTAAATTGGTTTTTACTGTATAGCTGTAATCACCACTATCAGGAGAATACAAATCATGTGTCTCTTTGTGATTACCTTCGTTTATAGAGATATTCCCAGACCAAGCATGTTTTAAAAATTTGATCCTTATATCCTGGGCTTTTGGTAAATCAAAAACAATTTTGTCAGGTTGGCTGCCAGAATTCACTATTGCTCCTTCTTTTTCAGTCCAAACATTTTTGTTTCTTATCATAGGAACGTCTTTCAGTTCTACTTTTCTATCATCTATATATATACCTGTAATCCATACCTCAGAGCCATTTGATTTTGGATTCTTAGTTATACTGGGTACTATCTCCACTGAAGTCGGCTTATAGTTTTTCACAATCAAACTATCGTTAAACACCAGAACACATATTATTGAAACACACAAAGAAACTAAAACCAGGCCTATTCTTCCCCCTACATTTTTAGAAATAACGTATTTATTTATTAAGTAAAACACCAAAGTATTCAATATAAATAGGTAGCAAAAAACAAATATGAGCTGTAAAACTGTCTGAATTGTATACTGACTTATTACTTCTGTTAAATATATCGAATTTATCACAATAACAATTAAAACCGGGATGATTTTTTTCATAGATTAATTCTTCCTTTTAGTTATTGCTCGAATCTTCCTTAGAGGTGCAGTTATCCTCCATGAAATAGTGTTTTCGTAAGTTCTGATTAGCTCCTGATAAAATGCCATATCGGACGAAGTTATCTGCGATTCGTTGCTTATAAAAAAATCTCTAAGGACTACATTTTTATAGGATACTTCATCCTTCACATCCCACCAAGAAGCATCATAGTGATGTACAGCCAAATTTTTTCCATCGTACACATCAATCGTTAGCACATTCGGCGGATAAATTCTAATGTTTTCTTTTAATATTTGATATCTTCCATTCATGTCAATCTCATATTTTTCTTCTAAGATATCAGTTAGCCGTTTTACAATCGTATGGGCTGTATTATAAGAACCATTACTTTGTTTAAAACGATCCTCCCTGTATGTATCCAACCATTGTTTTATTAGAGGATGACCTGCTACCGCCCCAAATATTCCCGCGTGTACTGCATCTCTTGTTTCAAATGCAAAAAAAGCATCACTAATCCGCAAAGAATCAATTCGATTCATTAATTCCATATCGGTATCCATGTAAATTCCACCTTGTTCATAGATAACCTTGATTCTGAAGTAGTCCGCTACAAATGCCCATTTCTTTGCTTCATAGGCTTCCTTCACATACTCATTTTCTTCAATATTGCAATTAGTTTCATTCCACTCTATGATCTCATAGTCCCCTGCGAAAGTTTCCCACGATTTAATGCATTTTTTTACTAACTCACTCTTCTCTCCCTTGCCAAACCAAAAATAATGTATCTTTTTGGGAATGAGCTTTGCTCTTAAAATGTCTATAATGGATTTGTTCTTCACTGCTTCCTGGTAAAAAGAATTTGTGCTTATGATATCGCGTCTTGAATTTGCATATTCAAGAAACTCGTCGGCAAAATCAGGTTTGAATTCTAAAAATGAAGCTATACTTTTGCTTACTGCCATAATTGCTTCAGCTTGATACTCGCTATTGACATTTGTAATAACCCTTTCCCATGAGTTAATTACTCCTAATGTCCTTCTGTCTGAACTATAAGTTATCGAACCTCCTCGTTGCCTGTAATAATACATTGGAAAATCCAAGTAACCGATACTATTGGCATAGGATAGCAATATTGGTGTTGTTCCAATATCCTCGTACCAGTCTTTTGTAAATCTTGTTAGATCAAAAAACTTTCGATGATATAATTTATTACAGGCTGTCGCCGGATCAATAGAGTTAATGACACACTCTCTATGAGTAAAATTGCTTCCTCTAAAGCCTTTTGACCTGTAGCCTGTTGTCCATCCATCCTTAACAATCATAAAGTCACATATTACAATGTCATGACCATACTTTGTCATATTATGCATAGCCTCGAACATCTTAATGTCTACCCAATCATCTGAATCTACGAAGCCTATATATTCTCCCCGAGCATATTCCAGCCCAAAGTTCCTGGCTTCTCCCAGTCCCCCATTCTCCTTACTGAGGGAGATTATTTTATATGGATGTTTTTCTGCGTACTCATCTATTATTTTCTGTGATCCATCCGTGGAACCATCATTCACGACTATTATTTCTATATCGCTTAATGTTTGATCTACCAATGAATCCAAGCACTTTCTTATATACTTTTCGACATTATATACAGGAACAATCACTGAGACTGCTATCTTCTTCTCCATTCGATCCTTCCATTCTTCAAAGTAAATTTTTATGTTTGAAAATATAAAAATCAGATGTGGATGTAGTCATTTCTCGCCCTAATTGAAAAGGATACTTGTTGGGTATAAAATCGATTAAAACCCATTCAGCACAATTTTCTTGTACATATCTCATAAATTTTCGATGTCTGAATTCAGGCCAAACAGTAAATTCTTCATGATTACTTGAGTATACAATGATATATTTTTTTGAGGATGAAAATAAATCGTGCATATATTGTTCATAGACATCTTCTTCAGTTAAATGAAAAATAACATCTAATGATAAAGCTAAATCATAATCTTGACTAATATACTTGTCTTTTTCCTCAGTAGTATAAAACAATTTATTTTTATCACCACAGTATTTTTCTTTGTTTTTATTGATAACCGACTGGGAAACATCTACCCCCACATATTTTTTATATTTCATAAATGATAATTGATTGCCATCTCCGCATCCAAATTCAATAACAGTATTTATCTTTTTTTGATCTAAAAAAGAATTTATAATCATTGCCTTGAATTCTGCTAAGTGAGCATAAGAACCCGTGCCTGAGCTATTCCCGTTTATATAATGAGTCTCCCAAAAGTCTTTAGAATCTATAGGGTTGCCTAAGCCTTTAAAATTAGAAAGCTCCTTCTTCAACTGTTGTATTTCTTGATTCAATAATTTTAACTCACTATCTTTGTGAATTAACTGTGCCTTATGTTTACTATTGATACTTTCAATAGTGTTATTTAAATGCTCTATAGCTTCTCGTTTTTTTGCAATCTCATTTTCATATTGTTTTTTCAATCTTTTGTAATTTTCTTCAAGTTGTTGATTAACCTCTTTCAAACCATTTAGTAGTTCTTTTATTTCAATTTCATTCTGTTCTCTTTCCTTCAGTATTTTGTTCAGAGAAATGATGTGATTATAGTAAGCTTGTCGCTCTTCAATTACTTTCTTAATTCTTGGTATTTTTTTTATAGATTTTCTCAGCATCTAACTCCCCCCTCTCTAATCATTTAAAAATCCTTCTATATAATTTATACGCAGGATCTAAAAAAAGCTTGATTATTCTTGCCTTAAGGCCCCTTTCATTATCTGAAATCCATCGTAATCTTCTATATAAATGTTTAAGTGTGTGAATTGCATTTCTTTCATTAAGTAAGACGTAATCTTTTAGGACTACATTTTTATAGGATACTTCATCCTTCACATCCCACCAAGAAGCATCATAGTGATGTACAGCCAAATTTTTTCCATCGTACACATCAATCGTCAGTATATTCGAGGGATAAATTTTAATGTTTTCATTTAATATTTGATATCTTCCATTCATCTTTATACCATAATTTTTCAACAAGATATCAGTTAGTCGTTTTACAATCGTATGGGCTGTATTATAAGAACCATTACTTTGTTTAAAACGATCCTCCCTGTATGTATCCAACCATTGTTTTATTAGAGGATGACCTGCTACCGCCCCAAATATTCCCGCGTGTACTGCATCTCTTGTTTCAAATGCAAAAAAAGCATCACTAATCCGCAAAGAATCAATTCGATTCATTAATTCCATATCGGTATCCATGTAAATTCCACCTTGTTCATAGATAACCTTGATTCTGAAGTAGTCCGCTACAAATGCCCATTTCTTTGCTTCATAGGCTTCCTTCACATACTCATTTTCTTCAATATTGCAATTAGTTTCATTCCACTCTATGATCTCATAGTCCCCTGCGAAAGTTTCCCACGATTTAATGCATTTTTTTACTAACTCACTCTTCTCTCCCTTGCCAAACCAAAAATAATGTATCTTTTTGGGAATGAGCTTTGCTCTTAAAATGTCTATAATGGATTTGTTCTTTACTGCTTCCTGGTAAAAAGAATTTGTGCTTATGATATCGCGTCTTGAATTTGCATATTCAAGAAACTCGTCGGCAAAATCAGGTTTGAATTCTAAAAATGAAGCTATACTTTTGCTTACTGCCATAATTGCTTCAGCTTGATACTCGCTATTGACATTTGTAATAACCCTTTCCCATGAGTTAATTACTCCTAATGTCCTTCTGTCTGAACTATAAGTTATCGAACCTCCTCGTTGCCTGTAATAATACATTGGAAAATCCAAGTAACCGATACTATTGGCATAGGATAGCAATATTGGTGTTGTTCCAATATCCTCGTACCAGTCTTTTGTAAATCTTGTTAGATCAAAAAACTTTCGATGATATAATTTATTACAGGCTGTCGCCGGATCAATAGAGTTAATGACACACTCTCTATGAGTAAAATTGCTTCCTCTAAAGCCTTTTGACCTGTAGCCTGTTGTCCATCCATCCTTAACAATCATAAAGTCACATATTACAATGTCATGACCATACTTTGTCATATTATGCATAGCCTCGAACATCTTAATGTCTACCCAATCATCTGAATCTACGAAGCCTATATATTCTCCCCGAGCATATTCCAGCCCAAAGTTCCTGGCTTCTCCCAGTCCCCCATTCTCCTTACTGAGGGAGATTATTTTATATGGATGTTTTTCTGCGTACTCATCTATTATTTTCTGTGATCCATCCGTGGAACCATCATTCACGACTATTATTTCTATATCGCTTAATGTTTGATCTACCAATGAATCCAAGCACTTTCTTATATACTTTTCGACATTATATACAGGAACAATCACTGAGACTGCTATCTTCTTCTCCATTCGATCCTTCCATTCGAATTCATTTTCTTATGAATCATTTTTTTAGCTAACCGAGTTAAATTATTGAAATAACCATAGATCAAAATCCTACTCCCTCTTATAATTGCTCCCTCATTAAAACTACGTCTACAGAATTCATATCTTATCAATTTATCGTATTTCAAATGCAACTCTAGATCGGTATTACTGTAATTTTCATTAGTATTTTTCTGCCTTTTATGGTAAAATGCAAGGGCTTGTGGTAAAACAACAATTTTTTTACTAAGTGCAAATCTCAAATTAAACTCCCAATCCCCTAAAACAGGCAAGTCTTCCCTATAGTATCCGATTTCAGTCAAAACATTTTTTCTATAAACAAAAGAGTTTGTTGTAAATAAATTTCTCCTCAGCAAGGAGTACTTTCCTATCCTTTTTAGGCGAGGATTTAAACTCTCTTTACATAGCTCTTGTATTGTTTGTCCTTCAATTTCCTCATGAACGATTGTTGATTTTGTTACTACACCATCAATTAAATTATTATTTACTAATATTTCAACACATTTTTCTAAAAAGGTTTCATCCCAAGTGTCATCATCATCTAATAAAGTGACAAATTTAGCATCCGTGTTTTTAAGCCCGACATTTGTAGCCACTTCCATAAAACTATTCCTTTGAAGATTGATTAAGCGAATATTATTACTAGTTCTGCATATAAATTCTGAGTGAATGGCAGAGATAGTACCTTCATCTCCGCCGTTGTTTATTAAAACTATCTCCCAATTCTTAAATGTCTGATTCAGTATGCTTTCCATTGCTCTTCTCAATAACAAAGGACGGTCCTTGGTTCGAACCATCACAGCAACAACGGGATTCAAAATAACACCTCTCCTGTCATGTCAAGCCATTTCATATGCATTAATTACAGTATCAGCTCTACCAACCATTTTGGTTTTTCCCTTCTCAATCCAAATTGCATTATTACACATTTCCTTTACCTGTGCAGAAGAATGCGAAACAAACAAAACAGTAGTACCATCATCAAGTAGTTCATTCATCTTTTTTTTACATTTTTCTTGAAATTTATAATCACCGACTGCTAGAACTTCATCTACAATCAGTATTTCAGGTTTAATTGTAGTCGCAACTGAAAATGCTAATCTCGCAACCATACCCGAAGAATAATTTTTAATAGGTACATCAATAAAATCTTTTAATTCTGAAAATTCTACGATACTGTGATAATGTTCTTCCATAAACGCTCTAGAGTGCCCTAGCACCGCGCCATTTAAGAATATATTCTCTTTAGCAGATAGATCAAAATTAAAACCTGCACCTAACTCTATAAGAGGAGCTAAATTCCCATTAACAACAACACTCCCTTTAGTAGGCTTCAATACTCCAGCAATGATCTTTAAAAGAGTGCTTTTACCGGCCCCATTTAATCCTACTAAACCAAACGTGTCCCCTTTTTTCACAGTGAACGAAATGTTCTGGAGAGCTTGGAACTCTTTAAAATAAAGTTCTTTTTTTAGAAGCTTTAAAACATATTCTTTTAAACTATCAATTTTTTCAGTTGATAAATTGAACAGCATGGAAACATCGTTAACCTCTACTGCATATTCTGACATATGTCCTCCCATACTAGACGTGAAGAATAAATTTATCTTGTTTTCTATAGAATGTATAAAAACCAACCAGAAACGCAACCAGACCGATTGCGAAACAAAGCAAGTTATGTCTCATACTTGGAAAAGTTGCAAACATAACAATCTCTCTAAAGTAATCTACCATATAATAAAGTGGATTAATCTGAAAAATGAATTGAAATTTCTCTGGTAACACCGTAGGAGGATAAAAAATAGGCGTAAAATACATCCAAGCAGTGGTAAAAACCTCATATAAATAATTAAGGTCTCTAAAAAACACCGTATAGGATGAAAGAAAGAGAGCTATCCCTGTGGTAAATAAAAAGATATAGAAAATAGCTAATGGCAACAATAACATGACTGGTGTTATCTTAACATCAACAACTATCATAACAAGAAATAACGCAACTAAAGAAAATAAAGTATTAACAAGAGATGATAAGCATCTAGCTAATGGAAAGATATACTTAGGTATATATACTTTTTTAATTAATGAGGCATTGGCCGTTATTGAGGACATGGAGGAAATTGTTGATTGGTAAAACAAATCCCATACCAAACGACCTGTGAACACATATACCGGAAAATTTTCAATATCACTTTTGAATAAATTAGAAAACACTAGGGTTAGCACAACCATCATTAACAATGGATGCAGTACACTCCATATTACTCCCAATACCGATCTTCTATATCTCAACTTTATATCATTAACAACTAACTCTCTTAACAAAAAACGATACTTTTTAAAATTTTCCCAATATCGAATCATCTATAAAGCCCCTTTAACTAAACTGACTGCCACTTCATCTCAATGTAATAATGTAGTGTATCTTTAAGACTCTGTTCAAAATCGTGTGAAGGAGCCCATTTTAGTTTTGATTTAGCCTTGTTGTTATCCAGACAACTATGCATTATGTCTCCTTTACGCCCAGTTTCAAACATAGCCTGAACATTCTGACCATGTATATTAGATAGTAGGTCCAGCAGCCCAACTACACTTATAGATTCATTTGTTCCAATGTTAAAGGTATCATTCTCTTCATATTCTATTGCTGCTAGATTTGCGTTGACGACATCTTTTACAAATATAAAATCCCTAGTTTGAAGTCCACTCCCATAAATAACCGGCCTATCTTTGTTAATTAACTTATTTATGAATATAGAAACCACGCCACCTTCTCCTTCATGGTTTTGCCGTGGTCCAAAGACATTCGAATACCTTAGAATTACGTAACTAATATTATATAAAGAAGAGAACACTTTTATATAATACTCAGGAGTTAACTTTGATACCCCATAATATGAAATAGGTTCAGTAATATGATCTTCAGTAATTGGATTGAAATGCGGCTTACCGTATACTGCGGCAGAGGAAGAGTATACAATTTTTTTCACTCCAAAATTCTTACAGCAATTTAATAAGTTTAAAGTCCCTCTTATGTTAATCTCTTCATCTAATAAAGGGCACTCTATTGATTTACCAACATTAACCTGAGCAGCAAGGTGGAACACGATATCAGGTTTCGTATTTTCAAATACATCCTCAATACTCTTCGAGTTTAATTCCATCTGATAAAAACATGCCTCTGGATTAATATTCCTTTTATCTCCAGTTGATAAATTATCAATTACAGTGACCTTATGACCAATATTAATTAATGCATCTACCAAGTTAGAACCTATAAATCCTGCCCCTCCAGTTACCAAAACCTTCAAATCAAATCACTCCATATCTATATCTCAACATTTATTAAACCAACTTCCTACTTTGTTGCCATGTCATACTATGCTAAAATATTGTCGTATCTACAAGAAAAGGAGCTAATTACGTTGTCGAAACCAGTATACGGCAAAAATGCCGCTGAGTCGAGGAAGATAGAGACAAGATCGGCTTTATTCGGAGTGTTAATAACCGGAATTATCTTGTTTTTAGCATGGACGCCGTTTCAAACGGCTTTATTTAATGGTCAATTGCTAGAATTTGAGAAACCCATCTTCTGGGCCGCGATTCTATCAAGTCTTCTATTATTTCTTTGGATTGCTCAGTATTTCAAGAACTTTCAGATCGCAGATCAACGAGACTGGTTGGCAGTGGCCGTTCTTCTTCTGCCCCTAACATACTTAATTTCGCTTATTAGCGCAGCATCACAGGCTCTTGCTATGAACATGGTGATCATCAACTGTATTTACGCGACGATGTTTGTCATTGGGTTATATACGCTTCGTGACAAGTTGGGAAATCGAATCATCCAGAATACGATCATGGCTGTCGCTTACCTTATTGTTGGTTTTGGCCTCCTGAATTGGTTCGGCCAAGGCAAGACAGCCGGTGCAATTGCAAAATGGTTCTCCAACACAGTGCTCAACGGCACATACACTCATGCCGTCATGACAGATTCCAACGGTTTGCGTCTTACCTCTGTATTCCAGTATGCCAATACATACGCTGCCTTTTTGATGGCATTCCTATTTGCAGCTGTATTCTGCATTACGGCTTCACGAAAATGGTACGGCAAAGCGTTCCACAGCTTCATGCTGGTACCGATCATTGTGTCGCTGCTCTTGACGCTATCCCGTGGCGGTCTGGTCATGCTGCCGGTTGTATTTGTTCTACTGCTCTTGTTCCTAAAGCCTGCTCAACAGCTGCTCTGGATCCTGTATTGCGGCATTGCCGGCGTAGCATCCCTGTTAATCTCTAAATCTGTGACCGAACTGGGACTTCAGCTTAATGAAACGTTTAGCGGCAGCGGAGCGTTAAAGGGATGGGGAATCCTGATCGGCACATCGGCGGTCGTAGGACTGATCGGGTGGACGATCCAGAGCTTTGTCGCTCCGAAACTGGACAAGGTTTTGGAGAATTGGTCCTCTAAAAAAGGCTCCAGTTTATGGATTCCGCTCGGTTCTACCGTGATCGGTGGCCTGTTGATCTTCCTGTTTATTGGTACGGGCCTCAAAAATATTTTGCCGCAAAACATTAGCGTCCGCTTGGAGAACATTAACTTTAATCAGCATAGTGTTCTCGAGCGTTTCACTTTCTATAAAGATGCAATGAAGGTTCTTGCGGATTATCCGATTATCGGTGCAGGCGGCGGTGCCTGGGCTTCCCTTTACGAGCAGTACCAGAACAACCCGTATACGAGCCGTCAAGCTCACAACTTCTTCCTGCAGTATCTCGTTGAGGTTGGTATTCTCGGCTTTGTGATTTTCATGGCATTTATCTTGTATATCTTCTATAAATATATTCGTGGCTACATGAAGGGAACCGAGGAAGATCGCAACAGCCATTTCCTGTACCTCATCATCGTGCTGTCCATTCTGATGCACAGTATTTTGGACTTTAACATGAGTTACGTGTTCATGGGGATTCTCGTATTCCTGGGGCTCGGCGGTATGGCCGCAGTCATGGAACATAAACCGCTCGCTAAGTGGAAGGTGAAAGATTCAACGGCTAGAGGCGTATATAGTGCAGTTGTCGGTCTCGGTGCCATTCTTGTCTTCATTACATCGATTCGTTATGTGCAAGCTGCCGATGCAGCAATGGATGCTCGCAGAATTGTCCAGGTTAGCAACTCTTTTGAAGAGATCAAAGCACCTCTGGACAAAGACCTAGGTATCCGTCCAAGTCATCCAGATTCCGTACTGTTGTTAGCATCGCTTTACCAGGCGGTATATCAGCAGAATCAGAACGAAGACTTCTATAATGCAACTGTTAGTTTATTGAATAAAGCACTGAAAGATGAGCCTCACAACAAAGCCATGCTTCGCAGCTTGATAAAGACATATGAAATGAAGCAACAGCCGGAGCAAGCATATGATGTCTTGATTCAGAACGCGCCTAAATTTAATTGGGACATTGAATGGTATCAGGACATCATCCTGCAAGGTTACGAGCTTGGCATGAAAGCTCTCGGAACAGGCGACCACGCTAAAAAAGATGAGTACTTTAAGCACGCAACAGATGCTTTCGCCAAGGTTCAGGAAGGTATTCAGCATCTGAAGACGCTGCCGGAAGGTCAGCTCCAGGGGAATCCTTTTGAAAATAGTCCGGAAATGATCCTCCATGCAGGCAAGATGCATTACATGATGAATCAGCCAGAGCAAGCAGTCAATGCGCTCAAAATCGGCATTCAGGACGATCTGTCGCAGCCATCTGCTCAAGAGATTGTCAGGTGGTACCTCGCTGCACTTCAAAAGCAAGGTCAGAGCGACGACGCTCTGCTTGAGAAGTTAAAGCAGGTTGATCCGAATGCGGAGCAAAATATCAAGCAATTGGCGGATCTTCAATTCTAAATCAAATAGCGGGCACGTTCCCGGTAGATCCAATTCATCTATCGTAACGTACCCGCTATTTCTTTTTCATGTAGAGACTATCTTACTTTCTCCATTATTTTACTCATGTAAGCTAGCAAGTCTTCTCGTAAATCCTCACGCTGCAGTGCATAGTGGATACTGGTCTGAATAAAACCCATTTTTTCTCCAACATCATGACGAATCCCCTCGAAGTTATAGGCTAAGATGGGGCTTCGATGAGCTAGTACCGACAGGGCATCGGTTAGCTGAATTTCCCCGTTCTTCCCAGCTTCTTGATCCTCCAGTATATCAAAAATAACAGAAGGCAAAATATAGCGTCCCATGATTGCTAGATTGGACGGGGCTTCATCTCGAGAAGGCTTCTCAACGAGTCTTGTCGTTTCATAAATCCTTTCGGATTTTCTAATGCCATCTACAATGCCATATCGATTAACTTCATCCCAATCAACGGTTTGAACTCCTACAACAGCAGAGTGGTATGTATCATAAACTTTCATCATCTGCTTCAAGCAAGGCACTTCTGACTCTACGATATCATCGCCGAGCAGTACGGCAAACGGCTCGTCTCCAATGAATTTCCGCGCACACCAGATCGCATGCCCCAGGCCTTTGGGCTCTTTCTGCCGGATATAATGGATGTCGGCTAAGTTCGACGGCTTCTGGACTTCCTCCAGCAGCTCCCATTTTCCTTTTCCCGCCAAGTTATGCTCGAGCTCAAAGGACGAGTCGAAATGGTCCTCAATTGCCCGTTTACCCTTACCAGTAACGATAATAATATCTTCAATACCGGATGCAACCGCTTCTTCAATAATATATTGAATCGTTGGCTTATCCACAATGGGAAGCATTTCTTTCGGCATCGCTTTCGTAGCCGGCAGGAATCTTGTGCCTAATCCTGCGGCGGGTATGATCGCTTTACGAATATTCATTTCTAACTATCGTCTCCATTTCCGCATTTTCCCGAATAAATTAATTGTAACATGTCCGGACCGGTCGTTCGACAATAAAATCGGTTTTTATCAAATATGGGAAGCTCAATTTATTAGTCTGAACTGCATCCTTTTAGGCAGGAGCAAAACAGTCTTATAGGAATATCCTTCTTTCTATCTCCCTAACTTGGGCCACATTCGATTTCACCGTTTACAACAACCAACAAATTGGTTATTAAGACGGTAACACGAAACGCATGCAAACAAGCCGCAACGGACGAAACATCTGTCTAGAAGACGATGAGGTCTTAAAGGGTGAACCGTTATAGGATACCTTCTCAAGAGTGGGCCACTCTTGAGCCGTCACGCAATTTTTTACTTATCTTTTAATCGATATCTTCACGCTTAAATCGTACCTTCACAGCTCAAGATCAATACCGTAACCCTAAGCACCCTTCCAACTTCAACCATGGAAAGCCCCACTGCCATTCGATATACTAAAACGAAACTTCATTGGAACGCCAAACCCAAAGGAGCTGGTTGCCAGATGAAAGAGAGAGACGTCTATTTCGATAACCTCAAATTCATACTGATCCTGTTGGTGGTCGTGGGGCACCTCATTGAGACGTTTAACGGCGAGCGCTGGATGGGAACGATCTATCAGTTCATTTACTCGTTTCACATGCCGCTGTTTATTTTCACGGCCGGTTATTTCTCCAAACGCATCCAATACCCCAAATACTACATTAGTCTGCTGTCGGGATTGGTCGTGCCGTACTTCATTTTCGAGACGCTGTACACCTTGTTTGATTATTACATGCAGGGGCTGGACCGGCTCGACTTCACCTATTTCTACCCCTATTGGATTTTGTGGTTCCTCTTCAGCATGATGCTGTGGAAAATGCTCCTGCCGTACCTGCTGATGCTCAAATATCCGCTGATCATCTGCATCGCGTTGTCGGTCCTGGTCGGATACTCGATCGATGTGGATTATTACGCGAGCATTTCGCGCACGCTGTATTTCCTGCCTTTTTTTCTCATCGGATATTATTTCAAAAGGGAGTGGCTCAGCGCCTTCAAAACCCGATCATTTCAGCTGCTGTCCATTGTCATCCTCACCGGCGGATTTGCCTTTCTGTATGGCCTGTCACCCATTCTGCAAACAAACGCCAGCTGGTTCTACGGCGCGATGCCATATCTGGAATTTGGTTTGGATTCTTGGTACGCTGGGCTTTACCGAATACTGACCTATGCCTTCACAGCCCTGATGGGTCTATGCTTCCTTTCCATCATTCCGGAGACGAGGCAGCCCTATTCGGAACGGGGACTTTATACCATGTACGTTTTTCTGCTGCACGGATTTATCATTAAAACAATGCAGTATAACGGGTGGCTCGAGACCACCTTCCAGTCGACGGGAGGTAAACTGCTGCTGATTCTTCTCGGCGTCATCTTGACCTGGGTGCTGTCCTCGCCATGGATCAAACGCGGTTTCGGGTGGATCGTCGAACCGAACGTCGAGCCGCTGTTCAAGGAACAAATCCGCCGCCGACCGAAGAATGTCCTTAAACAAGAAGAATATTAGCTTGAGGCATGGAGCATGACGCCGACCACTACACACTGTGAATTTCGAGGGTACCCGAATAACCTGGTCACGTGTTACACCGATCCGGTATTTGCTTCAAAGCCCCTACCAGCCCACGCAAAAAAGCCTTCCTGCAGCTGCTTTTACGCAAGCTTTGCGGGAAGGCCTCGCCCATGAAGGTGTAGAGTCAAGCAGGTCAGCGCCCCAAGAACCCTGTAATACGTGGGTAATCCCCATTCATGCATCGTCCACAACGATGACAAGCTGGTCAGAGGCACGCGCATTGGAAGGCTTCTTCAGATTTATTAAAAAGTTTCTATAATAGCCGCGCTGTTGAGCCGCGGACCACCAGCTCCGGGGGAAGCACCATCCGCCGAGCGGGATCGTCCTGTCCGGACAGATCCTGTACCACCAGGTCGACCGCCAGGCGGCCCATCTCCTCGATCGGCTGGGCGATCACGGTGAGCGGCGGATCGGTGACACGCGCTAGGATCGTATCGTCAAAGCTGACGACCGAGCAATCCTCCGGCACGCGCAGCCCGAGCTCGCGAATCGCCTGAAGAGCCCCGATCGCCAGCAGGTCGTTACAGCAGAACAGCCCCGTCGGTTGCTCCGCCAGCTGCAGCATAGTCTTAGCTCTCCGGTATCCATCCTCGATCTTGTGGTCGCAGACTGCAATATGATCCGGAGGCAGTTCCACGCCGAACGAGGCTGCAGTCTCGACAAACCCTCTTACCCGCTCACCGCTGCTCGTCACCCGCTCATTCTCCGCAAGCACCGCCAGCCTGCGGTGGCCGAGGCGAAGCAAATGCTCGGCAGCCAGACGCCCGCCGTCGAGATCATGAACCCGAACGCAGCTCGCCCCAAGCTCCGGATGGTCCCGGGCGATGAGCGTGATCGCCAGCGAATGCTCCTGCAGCGGCTTAAGCAGCTCGCCGTGGGATACACCCGTGCCGATAATGACGCCATCCACTTGCTTTTGCTTCAGCAGACTGACATAGCGTTTTACCTTTTCTTCATTGTTGTCCGTGCTGCAGATGATGACGCTGTACCCAAGCTGATGTCCGCGGTCCTCAACGGCGCGCGCAATCTCGGCAAAAAACGGGTTGGAGATATCGGGAACGAGCAGGCCGAGGGTATAAGTTCTTTTGCTGGCGAGGGCGGAGGCAATCGCATTAGGCCGGTAATTCAAGCGCTTCATGATATTCAAAATCTCTTCACGCCGTTGGCGGCTGATCTTGC
The DNA here is from genome assembly GCF_038002285.1 of Paenibacillus sp. FSL R5-0810. NCBI lineage: Bacteria > Bacillati > Bacillota > Bacilli > Caryophanales > Paenibacillaceae > Paenibacillus > Paenibacillus sp. FSL R5-0810. The sequence goes on along the minus strand of NZ_JBBOCF010000001.1, from coordinate 5,798,395 downwards.
CCTTGCCGTTAATGACATGAGAGACGGTCGCAATGGAGACGCCGGCTTCGCGCGCAACGTCATAAATAGTCGCTTTGATCATCCCTTGTGCTCCATTTGTTTAATTTTGGCATTTAAATCATTATGCGCTCCCGGCCCGCTTCGCGCAAGGCCATTTTAGCGTCGATCCCATTGATGCGGACCAGTCTCTTAAAACAATAAGTTAAAAAGTATTTCACGATGCTTATCGTACAAGCATGGACTCCACTATCCTCGTTGCAGCAGCCATCCTTTTGACAACACATAATCGAGGAGCGGCTGACGGGAAAAATAGACCAGCTTCTACCCCTTATTTCATTAGCCAGTCATAATCCGGATCGTTGCGGAACTTCCAGATCCGCTTCGGCCCTGCCATGACGTTCAGATAGTACACGTCATATCCGGGAGGCGCCGAAACTGGATGATAGCCCTCGGGCACCATAACCGCCTGGCCGTCCTTGACCGCCATCGTCTCGTCCAGCGAACGATCGTCGTTGTAGACCCGCTGTACGGCAAAGCCCTGCTCCGGCTGCACCCGGAAGTAGTAGGTTTCCTCCAGCTGAGATTCCTCCGGCAGCTTATCGCGGTCATGTTTGTGCGGCGGATAGCTGGACCAGTTTCCTCCATCCGTAAATACCTCGACGACCAGCAGGCTGTCCGCAGGCTTTTGCTCCGGTAGAATGTTATGCACCAGGCGCGACATGCTTCCACTGCCGCGGTTTTCGACGCCGACGTCCTCCGGCGCGATCAGCCGCGCCTGATGGTTGCCTTGCCCCGGGGCAAGACAGACCGCCAGCTCCAGCTCGGTAAGCGCCGTGACTTCGTACTGCTCCTGCGAAGGAACATAAACCGTATAGGGCGGCGTCTTTTCAAACACGCTCATCCGCTGGCCAATGTTGTCCCAGCGCTCTCCTCCAGTCTTCACGTCGGCACGGCCGGACAGCAGTACAAGAGCCGCTTCCTTATCTTCCGTCCCCCGGCTCAGCGTCTGTCCTTCGCTTAAACGGTATACCTCAAAGCCTACATATTCCCAGCCTGCGCTTTCAGGCGTTATGGACAGCACACATCCGTCCCGGTCCGGAGCCGTAGAAGGCACAATTAGGTTCAGCATGATTCTTTCCCTCCTCTAAAATATCTTTTTTGCAATTGATGAATGGAGCGAGCCTGAGCGGACACTCATGTCATAGGATCGGTGTTCATCCCGCAGGCGCAGGCCTAGTGCCGCTCCGATACATCCTCTTCAGGCTTAGCTTACCGTGGAAATGCCGCTGCTTAGCTCGGCCAGCTTCACCGGTCGGCCCTGCTCCAGCGAGCGCTTAGCCGCCAAGGCAATCAGCTCCGCCTGCAGGCCGTCATAGCCGCTGACGGGCACGGGTGTACCTTTTTGCAGACTCTCAATAAACTGACGGGTTTCGTTGATGTAGGCTTCTTTATACCGCTCCAGGAAGAAGTACAACGGCTTGTCGCGGGTGACGCCCTCCGGGCCGCTGACGACAGCGGTACTCGGGTAATCGTTGTCGGCTGAAACGCTGCCGCCGGAGCCGAATACCTCGACCCGCTGATCATAGCCGTAAACCGCCTTGCGGCTGTTGTCGATGACGCCGAGCGCCCCGTTTGCAAACCGCAGCGTCGTAACGGCCGTATCAATATCGCCCTGTTCGCCGATCGCAGGATCTACCAGCACCGCCCCCTGGGCGTACACTTCGACCACTTCACTGCCCGAAAGAAAACGGGCAATGTCAAAATCATGAATCGCCATATCCATAAACAGCCCGCCGGACACCTTAATATAATCCGGATGCGGCGGATTCGGATCGCGGGAGGTAATCTTGATCAAATGCGGCTCCCCGATTTTCCCTTCGGACACAATCTCGCGGACCCGGCTGAAATTATGGTCGAACCGGCGGTTGAAGCCAATCTGCAGACTCACACCGGCAGCCTCCGCGGCCGCGAGCGCCTCGCGGGTTTGCTCTACGCTCATGCTGACCGGCTTCTCGCAAAAAATATGCTTGCCGCTCGCCGCAGCCTGCTTGATCAGCGGGACATGCGTATCCGTCGAGGAGCAGATGAATACGGCATCGATGTCCGGATGCTCCATGATCTCGGTACTGTTGTTCGTAACCACTGAAATGCCCCGCTCCGCGGCCCAGTCACGCAGCTCGCCTCCGGCGTATAGATCGCTGATGGCGGCAATTTCCGCGCCCGGCATGTGCAGCAGATGATCCGCATGGATTTTGCCGATTCGTCCGGCACCGATAATGCCGATTTTAATGGTTTTCATATGAATGTCTCCTCCGCTTATGAGCTTACCAGCGTGCCGTTACCATTTTCTTTCGGGTATAGAATTCCACGCCGTCGGTGCCGTTCGCATGCAGGTCCCCATAGAAGGAGTTTTTCCAGCCGGAGAACGGGAAGAATGCCATCGGCGCAGGAACGCCGAGGTTGACACCCAGCATGCCGGCATCGATATGCTCGCGGAACTGGCGCACGTCGCTGCCGTCCTGTGTGAACAGGCAGGCACCATTGGCGAAGTCCGAGCGGTTGGAAATTTCAATGGCTTCCTCCAGCGTTGCCGCACGCATGACGGATAGCACCGGTGCAAAAATCTCGTCCCTCCAAATCTTCATCTCGCAGGTCACGTCATCAAAAATCGTCGGCCCGACAAAATACCCCTCACCGTTCGCGGCATCATCCCTCCGTCCGTCACGGACCAGCTTGGCTCCTTCCTGCTCGCCTGCCTCAATGTAAGAGAGCGTGCGCTCCTTGTGAGCTTGCCGGATGACCGGCCCCAGGAAGACGCCTTCATCCGCCCCGTTGCCGATGGAGATTTCATCGGCCGCCTGCTTCAGCTTCCCGATCAGCGGCTCCGCTACGTCCCCAACGGCTACCACCACGGAGCAGGCCATACAGCGCTCACCGGCTGAACCGAAGGCCGCGCTGACGATTTGGGTGACGGCTGCGTCCAAGTCGGCTGATGGCATCACGATGCTGTGGTTTTTGGCTCCGGCCAAGGCCTGGACGCGCTTGCCGTAGGAGGAAGCGGTTTTGTAGACATACTCCGCCACCGGCTGAGAGCCTACAAAGGATATGGCAGCAATGCCCGGATGCTCCAAAATGCCGTTGACCACGTCATGCGCGCCATGAACAACGTTGAGCACGCCGTCCGGAAGGCCGGCTTCCGCGAACAGCTCCGCCAGGCGCTGGGCCAAGAGCGGCGTGCGCTCCGACGGCTTCAGCACGAACGCATTGCCGCAGGCGATGGCGAGCGGGAACATCCAGCACGGCACCATCATCGGGAAGTTGAACGGCGTGATGCCCGCTACAACACCGATCGGATAACGGTACATCCCGGACTCCAGATTGGTGGCGATGTCGGGAAGCTGTTTGCCCATCATCAGCGTGGGCGCACCGGCTGCAAATTCCACGCACTCGATGCCGCGCTGCACCTCGCCGTAGGCTTCGGCATAGCTTTTGCCGTTCTCCGCCGTAATCAGGCGGGCCAGCTCCTCCCAGTGCTCCACAAGCAGTTGTTGATACTTGAACAGAATGCGCGCGCGGCGAGGCACGGCGGTCTTCGCCCAGGAGCGCCCCGCTTTGGCTGCTGCCTGCACCGCCAGGTCTACCTCCTCCTTGGTCGAAAGCGGCACGTAAGCGAGAATCTCCTCCGTCGCCGGATTGTAGACGGGATCGGTTTTTTCGGATCGGGATGGCACAAATTGTCCGCCGATATAATTGCTCAGGGTTTGCGTCATGGCTGGTTGGCCCCTTTCGATTGAATCCGTTAGCGTATTTGATAGGATCCGTTAGGATGTTGGTTAAGATCAGTCAGGATATTAGTTGAGATCACTCAGGATAGTTATTGAGAGCACTCAGGATAATTTGTTGGGATCTCTCAGGATAGTTATTGAGGGCACTCAGGATATTCAGTAGAATCCGTCAGGACCTTCGATAAAATCAGAGAGCCTTCGCCAAGCTATATAAGTCACCGTAAATGAATGGTCAGATGCACGGTATCTAGGTATTAGCCGTGATTTCCCCGCGTTTGCAGCGCTCCATATAATCGTGAACCGCTTCGCTTGTCGGCATCGCATCGGAGCAGCTGTGGCTGGAGATGACAATGCTTGCCGCCGCGCTGCCGAATTCCATGGACCGCTCAATGCTCCAGCCCTGCATTAGACCGTACAGAAAGCCTGCGGCGTACGAATCCCCTGCCCCGAACGTCTTGATGACCTTTGCCGGAAAGCTTTGAGCCGTATGGCTGGTGCCGTCGGGTGTATATGCGATGGAGCCCTCCTTGCCGTGCTTGATAATGACGATTCTGGCGCTGTAGTCAAACCACTTGGCCGCCGTGATGCGATCACTCCGCTCTGGGTTGCCTCCAAATTGCTCCATCATGTCGAACTCCTCGCGCGTACCGAGGATGATATCGCATTTTTCAGCCGCCAGATTATAATAGGTCGCCGTTTCCTGAGGGGATTTCCAAGTGTACGGACGGTAATCCAGATCAAATGCAATTACGGCTCCGTGGCGCTTGGCATATTCCAGAGCGAGGAACACCGCTTCCCGGGAGGGGCTGGCCGCAAGCGCGGTTCCGGAGATCAGCACCATTTTGGCGGAGGCGATCAATTCCTCGTTCACGTCCCCCGTCTCCAGCAGCAAATCCGCAGCGTTGTCGCGGTACATCAGGATGCTGCAGTCAGTCGGACTTTTAATTTCGGTAAAAGCCAGCCCCGTCACGGCTCCGGTACGGTCGGTCGTTACGCCCTGCGTCGCAATTCCGTTATCCTTGAGATATTGGGTAATAAAACGCCCCATCTGATCGTCCGCCACCTTGCCGATGAAGCCCGTATTCAGGCCCAGTCGGGCCATCCCGATACAGATATTGGCCGGGGATCCGCCCACATACTTGGTAAACGTGCTCGTCTCTTCCATCGGCCGGTTAATCTCATTGGCGTTCAAGTCGATGCACAATCTCCCCACGGCGACAAAATCCACCGGCTTTTCGTCGTTAAACGTGATTTCACTCATGGATGAACCTCCTTGATCAGATCGGCCCACGCTGAGCATTCATAGGAAAATATGGCTCCGCTTTTCAATGGCCGTAATCACTTGCAGCTCTTAATCTAGATTTCTAAAAGAAACGGTTGTCTGGTGTCCGATAAACAAGCTGCTACCCTGCTCTACATTTTTAACCTTCCGAATTGGCCATCAGCCTGGTTTCGACGCACAAGCCGAGCAGTGTCAGACCTGCGGCTTGAGCTGGCCTTCCAGACGATCCAGGTACTCGATCGCCCGCTCAGCATACGCCTTGGCCGGATGCAGCGCAGGATCCTGCTCGCCCTCCAGCATCGCCCAGCCGTTATAACCGCGCTCTATGAGCTCTCCGATAATCGGCGCAAAATCGATGCAGCCATCGCCGGGAACCGTAAACACGCCCCTGCGGATGCAGCTCACGAAATCGCAGCCCTCCAGACGTGCCTGCTCCAAGATTTCGTGCCGGATATCCTTCAGGTGGATATACGCGATCCGGTCATAATGCTTGCGGAGCAGCTCGAGCGGATCGCATCCCCCGTAATAGGCATGGCCGGTATCGTAGAGGAGAAACACGAGCGAAGGGTCGGTCATCGCCATCAGCCGGTCGATTTCGTTAGGCTGCTCCACGACCGTGCCGCCATGGTGATGATACGTCAGCTTCATGCCGTAGCTCGCCGCAATTTCGCCGGCCTGGTTGAGTCCCTCCGCCAGGCTTTCCCATCCGGCGTCATCCAGTCGTAGAACGACACTCTCGTTCGGCGTCCGGCGGGGATCGAAGTGCAGCGAGCCTCCAACCTCAGCCGTGCTGATGACCTTGCTGCCGAATCCGGCCAGAAACTCCGCATGCCGGCGGTAGTCCTCCAGCTCCTGCTTCCGGTAAGCGGGATCGGAGAACAGCACGGACTTCCACTGCGAGACCAGTTGAATGCCGCGGGACTCCAGCTCCCGCTTCAGCACCGCCGGATCCTTCGGAAATTTCCTGCCCATCTCCGTGCCTGTCAAACCCAAAGCCGCAATATCATCCACAATCGTTTCAAACGTTGTGTCATCCCCATGCTCTCTGACATCCTCGCCGACCCAGTTGATGGGGTGGATCCCCAGCTTGAACAGCCTGTTGCTCATATCCAGCGCTCCTTTGCTTTGTTTGGTAGAGTAGTATGCTTCCTTACTCCAGATCCCATAGTCGGAACAACTTCATCGCCCGAGACATCTATGCTACCTCCTTGGTTTGGGACAATGAACAACTCCTTTTCCAACTTAATAAGGCCTTGCTTCCTTGCTCCGAGCGGCCATCTCGCGCTGGGCCTCCGTCACCTTGCTCGATACGGATACCTCCGGCACCTCCACACGCCACCAGGACTCGTAGCCGTCGGTGTTCGTTCCCGGGACAACCGGAATCTCGATCAGGGTCGTGACGGTTTCCTGCCGGGCCTGAAGCAGCGCTGCTCGCAGCTCCTCCGGTGTGCCGGCCTTGTAGGCTTTGGCGCCTAGCGCCCGCGCGTGCGCGGCGAAATCAATCGGGAGGTATTCACCGGTCAGGCGGCCCGTGCCCTCCTCGCGGCGGCGGAACTCGTTGCCGAAGCCGTCGCTGCCGTTGCTCCGCTGCAGATTGTGAATGCATTGGAAGCCATGGTTGTCGAACAGCAAGATCGTAATCTTGCGGCCTTCCTGCAAGCTGGTGACCAGCTCCGAGTGCATCATCAGATAACTGCCGTCGCCGACCAGCGCATAGACCTCGCGGTCCGGTTCTGCCAACGCCACACCAAGGGCGCCGCCCACCTCATACCCCATACAGGAGAACCCATACTCCATGTGGTATGTCTTCGCTTCGGGGGCTCTCCATAGCCGGTGCAGATCCCCCGGTAGACTGCCTGCCGCACAGACGATGACCGAGGTCGGAGGAATGACCTCATTGATGACGCCAAGCGCCCTCGTCTGCGACAAGCCATCCGGATGCTCGGCGGCGTACAACCGATCCACCTCGCGGTCCCACTCCGCTTTCAGCCCGGCGAGCTCGCCTTCTTCATATGCGGCTTGATAGCCGTCCTGCGACAGCTTAGCATGCAGCGCCTTTAGACCTTCCTTCGCATCGGTCACCAGCGCTTCGCCGCCAAGCTTAACGCTGTCCGCAGCGTTGACGTTCAGGTTCAGGAACGAAACATCCTCCCGCTGAAACGCCCATTTGGAGGACGTCGTAAAGTCCGTATACCGGGTACCGATACCGATGATCAAATCCGCTTCTGCCGCGGTACGGTTCGCCGCCAGCGAGCCGGTCACGCCGATCGCCCCCAGGTTCAAGGGGTGATTCCAGGGAAGCGCGCTTTTGCCGGCCTGCGTTTCGGCGACTGGGATTCCGAAGGCTTCTGCAAAAGCAGCAAGCTGCCCGGTTGCATCGCTGTAATGCACGCCGCCTCCGGCGATGATCAGCGGGCGCTTGCTCGCGGCAATCCGTGCGGCTGCCCGCTGCAGCCCTTCCGCCGACGGCGGGCGTCGATCGATGACATGAACGGTTTTCTCGAACAGCGAATCCGGATAGTCATACGCCTCAGCCTGCACGTCCTGCGGCAGCGCCAGCGTCACCGCCCCCGTCTCCGCCGGATCGGTCAGCACGCGGATCGCCTGCCGTGCCGCTGCGATCAGCTGCTCCGGCCGGGATATCCGATCCCAGTACCGGCTCACCGGCTTGAATGCATCGGCCGCCGAAACGGTATAATCCGACGGGGCCTCGATCTGCTGAAGCACCGGATCAGGCTGACGGCAGGCGAAGTTGTCGCCTGGGAGGAGCAGCACCGGAATGCGGTTCACCGTTGCCGTAGCTGCCGCGGTAACCATATTCAAGGCACCGGGACCGATGGATGAGGTGCAGGCCCAAATCTGCCGGCGGTTATTCTGCTTGGCGTAGGCCGCCGCGGCATGCACCATGCCCTGCTCGTTTTTGCCCTGCACATAAACCAGGTCCCCCGCGCTTCGTTCCAATGCCTCGCCGAGGCCGGTCACATTGCCGTGCCCGAAAATCCCCATCACCCCGTGCACAAATTTCGTCTCCACTCCGTCGACAGAAACATACTGTGCATCCAGGAACCTCAGCAGCGCCTGTGCCATCGTTAATCTTGTCGTCGTCAACCGGTTCATCTCCTTTTCGCTTATCTTCTCTTGAATCCAAACGGGAAAGCGGGAAAGCCATCTATGAATTAAGCGCTTAACCTAGTGCACCGAAGCGCTTATATCCTTTGGCGGATTAAGCGCTTTAACGAAAGTGTATGCCTTACTGGAGGCCCTGCATGCCTTTCAATTTCATAATTTCCACGCACGACAGCATCATGATGCCGATCCCGTGGTTGTCGTTCAGCACCGTAAGCAGATCATGCTTGTAATAGTCCCCCGTAAAGGAATAACGGGACCCGCTGCACACCCCATGCACGCTGCCGCTGCGATCGATGGCATGCTCGGTCAGCCCCTGCCATGCCCGAATGGCGGCCTCGGCGAACCGTCCGGGATTCTCCAGCCAGCCAAACCTCACGCCTCTGGCAAAGGCGTAAGCGAACATCGCCGTGCAGGAAGCTTCCTCATAAGCCTCCGGATCGGTAATAACCTGTCTCCAGAGTCCTGACTCGCCCTGGTAGGAAGCGATCCCGGCGCACAGCTCGCAGAAAAATCCAAGCAGCGCCAGGCGGTCCTTATGCTCGTCCGGCAGGCGCTCCAGCAGCTCGGATAGGGAGAACAGGCTCCAGCCGTTTCCGCGTCCCCACGGTATACGTGTCGCTTTCCCGTATTTGAAATCAAATACGTGGCTCATCACGCCTTCCTCCGGCATGAACAGATACTCCCGGTATCTCAGAAACTGCCTTGCCGCTTCGTCCAGATAGGAGGAATCGCCTGTAATCCCGGCGTACCGCGACAAGAACGGCGTGCTCATGTACAGATCATCCGCCCACATCGTATCCGCGGAATACTCGGAAACGCACAGCCGGTAAAAAGCCCCGTCCTCCCGACGTTCCAGGCGGTTCGCCATAAAATCTGCAATGACCTCCGCGACCTTCAAATCCTCCGGACTGCCGCCGCTTTCCGCATAGGCTTCCAACATCGCGGAGCCGAAAGAACCGCAGTTGTCCAGCATCTTAATCAGTACCAGCTGATGATTGATGGACGGAAAGCCGTACGTATCCCGGTCCCAAACCGCGTATTCGTACCATGACGTGCAGATGCCGATATGTGCCCGGGCATATTCCGCAATATCCGGCCGTCCCAATACTCGCGCGGTCTTCAGCAGACCGTACATCGTCACGCCGAGCGGATAGTCCCAACGCCCGAAGTTGGTGGCCGAGCCGGAGGTCCATTTGTTGCTCAGCATGGCGTTCTCATAGAACGGCCTGACCCGGCAGCCCGGCGCATCCTGGGACCATCCGGTCAAGCCGCGGCCGTCCGCGAGCTGGAACAGCCTCTTGACCGTGCACACCTCCTCCGGCGTTTCCTCCTTCGCTGCCGCCAGCGGGCCGGCATACAACCAAGGAGACGGCGCCCCCTGTACCGGAACAGGGAGCACGAATTCCAGCTCTTCCCCAGCATGATAGGCCTGAAGCTGAAATCCCCATCCGGACGGCCCGCTGGAGCAGCGGACCAGCAAATCCCCTCGGCAGCTCGCAGCAGGCAGCTCACAGCGGAAGTCTCCTCCCTCTTGAAGGTCTAGGACCGGTACAGGATGTCCGCCGATCCAGACCTGCAGCCTGCCCCTAGTACGGCCTCTAAGCTCAATCGGATCGTCTGCGGCAGGCACCTTCAATCGGCTCCAGGCATACCCCGATACCGCTGCCCCCGGCAAGCCGAACATTCGCTCAAAATTCGGCTTCACCGCTTCCTGCTCGCTCCAGCCTGTAACCGGGAGCCAGCTCACGCCCGTATCGTCTTCGCTTCCGTGGGCGTTCGGAAAGCGGCCGCTTTCGCCGAATAGGCCGGCCGTCAGCGGCCCGGAATACGCCCAGCCGGCGGCCCCCTTCCGGTCCGCAAACGGGAAAAGCACCTGCAGAATTCGGACCTTGCCCTCCTGGGCGCCAAAGCGACAGCCGAATCCGGCCTCAGTCCTGCGCGCCTCAATCAACAACGTGTTCCAGCCCGGATTCAGCACCAGCGGAATGACAATCTTCGCATCGGGCTTCATCTCGTCCTCGGCTCCTGAACGGTACATCAGCTGCTCGTTCAGATAGAAGCGGACCGGGCTGAACGGCATGATCGCGGCATCCAGCGACCGTTCGTCGTCGCTCCACACCAGACCAAGCGCAAAGGCAGCGTTCCCCTGCTTCGCATCCCGAAACCGGTCGCCGAAGTTAAAGTCGTAGAACCCTTCTCCGGTCTGAAGAATCCCCGTACCGGCGAACGACCGCAGCGCGAACGGAATTTCCGGGTTCGCCCCGATGTAGCGCCCGGCAATCGTCTTCAGAATGCCGGCATCATCATCGCCCAGCCAATACCGGATGCTCTCGCGGGCCTCGATATAGCTTGTCATGAAGATACGCCTCCTTCCGTTCGGCCGTGCGCTGCCATCGGAGAAAGCTTGATGTCGATCTCCTTCACGAACGGAGTCACCACATTCAGCAGCAGCGTACGGAACCCGAGCGGATACGCCGCTTCCCGGACACCTGCCGCCGTATGCTCAAATCCGGCGCCGCTGATTTCCATCCAGTCGCCGCCAGCTTCATACCGGATGCTCCCTCCCATCCAGAACTGGGTATCCACGCCCGCAGGAGCAAGCTCACCGCCGCTAAGGGCTCCGGCAGCCGGAAAAACAAGCGAGATTTGCGACACGACGTCCTCCGGCTCTGTCGAGGAAATGACCAGCCTCCAGCCTTCGCCCGTCTCCACCACATCCACCTCCACCTTGTGCCGCTGGAGATGCGTCTGCGGGCGGCAGTGATGCGGCAGCAAATACCAAGGGCTGACGTCTTCGCCTGCGCTTGCAGGCAGATCGGCTTCCGGCACCGGGCCGTTGTAGCCTTTTTCCTGTTCGCCGGATAGCCGGTATCCCTGCTCCAGCGCTGCCATCCGGCTCATCTTGACGAAGCCGGGCTCGAAATACGAGGCAAACTGCACGCCGAGCAGACGGGCCGCACCATGTCGAAGCGAAAAGAAGGAAGACATCTCCGTGCTTACCGTCACACTGGTATGGCCCTCACGGATTCGCGCCACCGGGGCGCCAAAATCCGTGTGCATCCGGCTGTAGCGGATAACGCCGTGATGGCCGGCGTCTGCAAAGCCGGACAAATAGCGCTCCCTGGGAAAATCACCGTTCAGCACGATTCGGTAGTTCTCCGGCATCGGCTTCGTCTCCGCACCTTCACGCAGAAGCCCTGGATCCAGCAGCAGCCGCACGGCGGCATTCGTCGGCGCTCCGCCGGGATGCTTCAGCAAAGCCAGCGACTGCTCGGCCATGCCTTGAAATACCGGATCCTGGTCCAGTGAAGCCATCATCAGACACGGCAGAAAATACCCCGACATATCGAAGCTTTGGCCGAAATCCTGCCGCCCGGAATATTCGGTGACGATCTCTCCGTCCGGGTGGACCAGATAGGACATCATCTTCAGGTTGGCCCGGACCGGCACCAGAAGCTCCGGACGCTTCAGCAGCCTGGCCGCATGAATCAGCATGACATCGCTGACGACGTTGTAAATCCCGTTGCTGCGCTCGGTCCACTCCCCGTCAGCCGTGGCATCCATGCCTTCCGCGAGCCACGCCCGGGCCCGCTTCAAGGCATCCGGCGAATCAAAGAGCTCGTTCAAGAAGCCCAGCGCTGCGCAGATGACCCACCGATGATTCGGCGTATGGCAGCCTCCGGTGATTAGGGCGGGCAAGGTCCGTTCCAGGAACAGGAGCATATCCGCCGCCGCTTCCTTCAAGTCCTCCCAGCCGTCAGCCATAAGCAGTTGCGCGGTTTGTGCGTAACCGACCACCACGAAGGCAGTATCCGGCGGGGAATGGAAATTCGTCCAGCCGGGCGATATCGTGCCGTCGCTATGCTGAGCCGCAAGCATGTAACGCGCGGCAAGCGCAAATCGACGGGCCAGCTCGTGATTGCGGTAATATTCGGAGGCCGGATTGCAAAGCGCGGCGGCCCAGATGGCCATGGCGGTCGGCGTCCCGCTGTTATGGTTGGGCGAAGGCAGCCCGTTCTCGATCGTGCGGACCCCGCCGTACCAGCGGTGCTCCGGCTCCATGATCTGGCGGTCCATCGCCTCCCGCACCCAGCTGTCGTTCACTTCAAAAACCCTGTTATACATCATAAGCTCCCCCTGATCTCCGTCATCCTTAACCTTTTACCGCTCCCAGCATAACGCCGCTGACAAAGTAACGCTGCAGCCAAGGGTACACGATCAGAATCGGTACCGTGGCAAACACGACGCTCGCCGCTTTCAGGCTTTCCGTGGCTGCTCTGATACCTGCGGAAGGTCCCTCGTTGCGGGTCAAATCCGTAATCATATTGTTCTGCACCAGCTGGTACAGCTTCAGCTGCAGCGGATAGAGCTCTTCCTTCGTGATATACAGGAGCGTGTCCTGGAATCCGTTCCAGCGCCCGACGGCATAGAACAGGCTTAGCGTCGCGATCACCGGCAAGGATAGCGGCAAGATAATCCGCAGCATCGTCCCGATCTGGCTCGTGCCGTCAATCTCGGCTGCTTCCTCGAGGCTTTCCGGAATACCGTTGAAGAAGGAAATCAGGATGATGAGATAGAACGGACTGATCAATCCCGGAAGTACCAATGACCAGATCGTATTCAACAAGTTCAAGTCTTTTACGAGGATGTACTCCGGGATGATGCCCCCGCTGAAGAACATGGTCACGATGATAATGAACATGAAAAATTTGCGGCCCTTCAGCTTCTTTTTCGTCAGCGGGTAAGCGGCAATAATCGTCATGATCATGCACATCACCGTCGTCAGCAGCGTCAGCATCACCGTAAAGCCAAGAGACCGGATCATGCTGGAATCGGAGAATACGGATTGATAAGCCTGAAGGCTGAATTCCACCGGAAACAACGTCACATCCCCCGACGTTACCGCCCGGTTGGAGCTGAAGGATATCGCGATAATATGGAAGAAGGGTGCCAGGCAAATAAGAACGAACACCGCAAGCAGGATAATGTTTACGGTATCAAAAACACGGTTCGACACACGCTCGCTCATGGGTGAAGCTCCTTTCTGTACAACGTTAAATGATGGATTCGTCCGTCAGCTTTTTCGATGCATAGTTCGCGCCCAGCAGGAAGATCAAACCGACCACCGCCTGGAACAAGCCGACCACCGTCGCCAGCGTATACTGACCGGATTCAAGACCCGTCCGGTACACATAGGTGCTGAGCACGTCGGAATAATCCATGACCGCTTTATTGCCGATGACGAACGGGCGGTCGAAGCCGATCGCAATCATATTGCCGAGGTTGATGATGAGCAGCGTGACGACCGTGGTCTTCAGGCCCGGCAGCGTGATATGCCGTATCCGCTTGAACCGGCCCGCTCCGTCCACCTCCGCCGCTTCATACAGCTCCTTATTGATGCCGGTCAATGCCGCCAGATAGAGAATGGTTCCCCAGCCTGCGCTCTGCCACACGCCCGTCGCCAGGTAAGTAATGAGCCACGTGTCTTTGTCCGTCAGGAAAGGCACCGATTCAAAGCCAAGCGCCATCAGCATGTTGTTGATCATGCCGGATTGCGTGCCGAACACCTGATACACAATGCCGCCTATAATAACCCATGAAATGAAATGGGGAATATACAAAATCGTTTGGGATAACCGTTTAAACCATCGGATCCGGAGCTCATGCAGCATAATCGCCAGAATCAAAGGCGCCGGAAATGAAACCAGGAGGTCCAGCAGGTTAAGCATCAGCGTGTTGCGCAATGTTTTATAAAAATCCTGGGTTTGGAAGACTTCACGGAAGGCATCCAGCCCGATCCATTCGCTTCCGGTAATGCCTTGGAAGAAGTTGAAATCCTTAAACGCGATCTGAACGCCCCACATCGGGCCGTATTTGAAAATGATGAAATAAACCAGCGGCAGAACAAGCAGTGCATATAATTGCCAGTACCGGCGCAGATAAACGGTTCCACTCATCTGAATCATCCTCTCCTTGCTCATGACGCCGGGAACGAAGGAACGGCCTCAACGTTGACAGCCGTCCTTCCCCATATCCCGCTGCGGATTATCTTGTTATTTAGACTGCATTTCCTGATAAACCTTGGTCCGCTCGTCGAGGATCGCCTGACCGCCGCTGACCATGTAATCCTTCATCGTGGTTTCGAAGGTTTTCTCGAAGTCTTCCGGTTTGGCCATGGCCGTCTTGACGATCATCTCTTCGTATTTCGCCTGCAGGTTCGTGCCGTACTTCGCTTCCGATTCGATCGGACGGTCAAAGTTGACCGGCTTGAACGTATCCGTCGCCGCGATTTCCACTGCCTTGCGGTGCAGATCCTGGAATCGTTTCGGGAAGTTGGTGGTCAGCTTCTCCCGGTTTTGCGCATCGTCGCCGACAAAGTTGCCGTTGGCAATAATGGCAATATCGCCGGAGTTATACAGACGGTCAATCACATCCTGAGGGGCGTCCGGCTTGATGACGGGAATGCCGTCGACCATTTCGTAGTTTTCGCCTTCCACGCCGTTTTGCAGAGCCAGCAGATTCTCAGGGGCGGCCATCCAGTTCAGGTATTTTATCGCTTCGACCGCATGCTTGCTTGTTTTCGGGATCATGATGTACATGCCGTTTGGCGCGTACTCAGGCTTTGCGTGCTTGCCTTCGGAGTTGGTGAACGGGTCCACCGGCTCCAGCTTGGCATCCGGCTGGTTTTTCAGCAGCGTATCATAGGTGCCGTCCGCGTAATACAAGTTCGGATAATCCTCTGTCAAAAAGCCTACGAGACCGTTTGTCACATCCTGGGTCAGCTGCTTCTTGTCCTCGTCCAAGCTGAAATCGCGGCTGATCAGCCCTTCATTGTACAGCTTGTTCATGAATTGGAGCGCATCCTTGAAGCCCGGCAGCAGAGTCGGGTAGTCGTTGGCCCCGAGTTTTTGAATCAACGTGTACTTCTGCTCCTCCGTGGTCGGCTGGATAAAGGACCAGATCAGCGGATCATATTGCGCCGGTTCGATCGTCATGCCGAAAGGAATAACCTTGCCGCCGGTTTCCCCGGGATCCTTTTCTTTAAAAGCCTTCAGCACCTCGTACAGCTCCTCCGTCGTTTGAGGAACATCCATGCCGAGCTTATCCAGCCAGTCCGTGCGAATAAAGGAAGAATACTTGCCCAGGAATGCCCGTTTTCCGGGAACGGCGAACTGCTTGCCCATGTACTGGCCGTAGCTCATCGCCTCCTCATCGAGAAACGCCTTCAAATTCGGGCCATGCTCGTTGATCAGATCGGTCAGCTCCGTCAAACCGCCCTGCTCGGCATAACGGTTGAAGGTGGGCGTGTCATACGTAAACACGATATCCGGCACGTCGCCGCCGCTGGCCATGAGAACATTCAGCTTCTTGATTTCTTCCGAACGGGGTACCGGTACGAATTCCATCTTAATGTTGTTAGGGGTTCCAAAGTTGTCCTGGATATATCTCGTAAGGTAACTGTCGGTGATGGTGTAAGGCTCCGGCGTATTGCCGCGGTCGAAGATCTCGACCTTCAGCGTGACCTGCTTACCATCGTTGGATCCGGAGCTTCCGCCTGAGGTATCGGTGCTGCCGCCCGATTTTGATGAGCATCCGGATAATACGACCGTTCCGGCCATCAGCATCACGAGCGAGAGCTTAGCGAGCTTGCCCCACGTTTTCTTGCTTGCCGCCATAGTTACATCCCCTTTTCGTTTAAATATGTCCCTGCCGATTCGCGCCGATCTTTTTTTAATGAAAATGTCCTGCGGGGACAGTCGGGAATCCAGCCTCGCCTGCCACCAGTGTAAGCGCTTAACCTTTTGGGTGTCCTCAGTATGCCTTAGCGGCCGGCGAATGACAATAAACCAAATTCCAAACGCTACAAACCCCGCGGTTACAAGGTTTTTCGGATATCGAATGACTGTTTTCGCATAATAAACCGATTTCTAATGATGGCTGAATGCCCTGCTGCACCGGCGTTTGCTGCCAAGCTGCGACTCCCGATCCAGTGTGATTGACAGGCTACGATATGCCCGATATTCGTAAAATACGAAACGGGTGCAGCTTCCGCTTTGGAATGTTCTGCACCCGTTGCTTGATCCATATATACGATAAACCGTTTTCGTAATCCAAACCGCTTTCTAGGAATCCGAACCCTTCGTCATCCAAACCGCCTTCTAGGAATCCAGAACGTTTTCTTCATCCAACCGCCTTCTAGGATTCCAGCTCCGTACCCGGCGAGGCCTTCATCTTGAGCTTGCGGTAATCCCCCGGCGTCATCCCCACCGTCCGTTTGAACACCCGGCCAAACGTTATGGCGTTGGCATACCCGATTTTCTCCGCGATTTCCTGGGTTGAAAGCTCGGTATTCGCCAGCAGCTCTTCCGCCCGCTCCATCCGCAGCTGCACCAGAAAATCGACGAACTTCATATTGTATTCCATTTTAAACAGATAGCTTGCATACTTTCCGGAGATCTGGAAACGGTCGCTGAGATGCTTGAGGGATAAATCCGGATCCTCAAAATGCTCCTCGATATAATGCTTCATCTCGCTGATCATGGCACGATAGCTTTTCGTTTCGCTGAGCGCTACGTAAGTGCGGTATATTTCCGTTAAGTGGTCACTGATGCTGATCTGCAGCTCATCCAGGGTCGCTGCGCCGGCAAGAACTGGCTCCATGCCTTCCGACAGCTGGCTGCGCAGCTCGTCGGATAACGCGCCGACCTCCCGGGAGAGGAGCTGAAGCATGCTTTTGACCAGAGAGCGGATGATATCATCCTTCAGCCGCTCTTCCTTGAACGAAACGAACATGTTCTTCAGCCGGGTTCTCCACCCTTCGTTATTTAAGCGGAAGTCCTTCACCAGCTCCGAAATCTCCGTCAGATAAGGAAGCAGATGGCTTAAATCGCCTTTGGACAGCTCGTCGCCGACCAGCACGGCGTGCTTGCCCATCGCCAGCCTGTGTCCAAGCGCCTCGGAGGCGGAGCGGTACGATGCTCCGATCTCCTGGAGGCCGGCAACCTTGCCGCCCAGTCCGAAGCTCACCGACATGCGGAGCTTGTCCTCGACCCAGCCCCTGCATTCCTCGGCAGCGTGGATCAGACCCTCGCGATAGTCGCCTTCACCTTCGGGCAATGCGATCAGAATACCGACGCGGCTGCCGGTAATCCATTCAAGCCAGCTGTGGAAGCCGGCGTTGCGTGAGATTTCCTGGAACACGTTCATCAGCGCAAACTTCAGCACGTTCTGGTCACGGACGGTATGAACGTCCCGAAAACCGCTGTAATCATTGATTTCGCCAAGCATCATGGCATAACCGGCCGTCTTCGCCGGCAGCTGCATCGGAGCCAGCTCGGCCATCCGGGATTGCAGCTCCTCCTCGGGCTTCTGCCCGCTGATCAGGTCCATAATCAGCTGGCTGCGCTGAAGCTGAAGATTCTCGTGCTGCTTTTTGTCATAATCCATGGACCGGCTGATCAGGCTTTCAAGCGCACTGTCGATCATGGACAGCTCATCCTTGGCCGCCTGCGGCATGCTGAGCTGAATGGACTCCACGCGGTTCATCAGCGCTTTGATCGGCTGATAGTTCCGTCTGGTAATATACACGATGTAGATAATGGCGAGCACCACGGTCACAAAGCCGATCACGATCCAGATGTAGGACACGACCGACACCCAGGCATAGAGCTGGCCCGCCCGGAGGCCGCTTTCAAACGTCCACCCCAGCTGATCCGATTGCAGCGTCGTCAGCACCTTGCCTTCTTTGGCCCGGTTATCCCCTCCCATTCGGGACGCTTCGAAGATCAGCTCTCCGCCGGAGTCCAGAATATTCAAAAAGGAAACGCTGTCATTTATCATCGGATTGATCATCTGCTCCACCCGGTAGATGCCGACGTTGATTACAAGCAGACCCTGAGTGCCGAAGGGGAGCGGCAAATTTTTATGCATGGAGATGACCTGCTTCGGCTTGCTTTCGCCCAGGCCCGTCATGGAGCGCACGGCCGACCAGCCCCGGTAATCGGGCTCCTTCAGAGCTTGCTCGATGAACGACCGGTCCGGGAACGATTGGAGCGGACTCTGGCCGCTTGTGGTTAGCACCGACTGATCCGAGTGACGGTACAAATAGACCGATTCAATCAGACCGCTTCCCGTCTGCAGTCCGCGCAGGCGCTTCACCAGCGAGTGCATCAGGTTCTGATCGGATGAAGGGTCGCTGAACAGATAGCTGGAGTAGAGGGAGCTGGTCTCCACTTCGTTCAGCACGTCCATTTCAATGGCATTGATAGAGCGGTCCAGGTCTTCCATAATAAACCGCGTGGAAATCCCGTTCGCCTTGGCCGCCTCTTCACGCGAGGCTTCGTTGAACATAATGAAAGAAAGAAACACGATGATCGTAATCGTAATGAGGAAAATGGGAAAATAGGAGAGAAGCAGCTTGCGATACCAGTTGTGCTGCAAAGGGTTCAGTCCTTTCTCTTCCAGGTTAAGCGTTTTACTTATGCTTGTGCTATATTGTAGCACGTTCTTGTCTCTCTCTGAAAGAGGGGTGTCCCTGGTGAAAGGACCTCTGGATGAAGCTGCTGCCATCAGACGACAATCTGGACGCTAAAAAAAGGAGTGATGCCCGCACCGGCATCACTCCTTCTTATTCACGCGCTTGGGGTCGCTTGGTTCGAACGTTGTGCGTCCTCGCGCTTTATTTCCTTTATGGGATCGCTATGCTGCAAGCGCTGCGCGTCCTCTTATTATCGTTCAGGGGATCGCTCACTCGCTAGCTACCATACACAATCCTTCCGGGCTCCCTTTATTTCACCAGCTGCCCCCGCGTAACGCCGAGTTGGTTGGTCGCCTTCAGCGTTTTCCACACCTGGGTTCCGCTGATTTCTCCGCGCAGAGCACGGTTGTACAGATCGATGACCTGATGAACCTGCTCCGGCGTTTCTTCCAGGAATTCCACCCGGTAGCGCGGCACGCCGAGTTCCATGAAGTTCGAGAGGTATTCCGCACCGGACTGCTCAATGGCGTTGTATACCGTGTTGCGGCAGCCTTCGTCCACGCGCACCGGATGGGACATGCCGATCCGGTCCTGCAGGGATGCCCGATGCGCCTCGCATGGACGGCCGCAGTTCGTGTAGTCCGTTCCTTCGCTAAGGAAGGTACAGTACACGCAGTGCTCGGTATGGAACATCGGCAGATGCTGATGGATGACGATCTCCAGCTTCGACGTGTCCGCCTTGCGGAGAAGATCCACCATCTGCTGGATGTTCAGGTCATACGAAGGCGTGACGACGTCGCAACCGACTTCGGTGAACAGGTCAACCGTTTTGTGGTTGGCCATGTTCAGGGAGAAGTCGCCGATCAGCCGGGGATGCTTCGCCCCCGGGTTCTCCATCCGGTGGCGCAGGTAGAAATACAGCGCCCCGGTGTTGCGCACCAGCACGGCGTCCGGCTGGAGGCGCAGGATGTTGTTATGGTAGCCGTTCTCGCCCGGCATGTGGATGCGCGGCGTAGCCAGCGCAATCTGCTTGCCGGCTGCCCGGACGGCTTCCACCGCTGCCGGGAACTGCTTGATGAACTCGAAGTCGGCGTAGATCATCTCGACGCCGGCTTCGAGCGCAGCCTGCACCTGCGGCAGGCTGCGGCACAGCGCGGTCAGCTGCGCTTCCCCGCGCTTCACCGGCGCTGCAGGCGCAGCTGCATCGCCATACACCTCCACCGCCCGCTTCACATATACGGGCGGCTTCGGCCGCTCGCCGGCAAGCTGCTCCACCGCACGGCGGCGGATGCTGTTCAGCTCGCGAATCGGCACGATGACGTCGCCGTACAGGTCGACGTCCAGTTCCTCAAGCTGGAACACCGTTCCGCCCAGGCGGCCCAGCTGCTCCTCGAGAATCTCCCGATTCAGGGGCCGCTTCTGGGCGACTTCCAGCTCCAGCTCCGAATCCACCTGGACCGTCGTGCCCTTCTGCACATCGGTCCACCAGGTCGACAGCGGCTGTCCCGGACGTCCGCTCACCCGCACATGCACCGGGAACACCCGGTACGGCTTGTCCGTCTCGAACGTCTGGCGGAGGCGCTTGTCCAGCGCCGGATCGCTCGTCTTCCAGATCCGGTCGCCGACATGAACCTTGCGCAGATCCACATCGCTGCGGCCCGGCACGATATCGATGATCCAGCCCTCCTGCGCCTCGCCCTCCAGCTTGACGCCTTTACGGCGCACGTCATAGACGCGTCCGCCTTCTTCCTTCTTCGTCGGGTCGCCTGCATCGAATACGATGCCGTCGCCGCGCTTCAGCGGCGCTTCCAGCTTGCAGACGACGCCGTCGCGCAGGATCTGCTCCACCCGGCCGAGATACACGCCGCGGCTTTTCGGGAATGTGCCCTCAACCAGCTTTTTATTATTCGTGCCTTCCAGGAAACCATGCGTGAAGCCGCGCGAGAAGCTCTGCTGCAGCTCGCGGACCTCTTCCTTGCTCGGACGCGCATCCTCGCCGTCGAAATAACGGTCAATGGCTTTCCGGTACTTGCTCACGACGTTCGCCACATATTCAGGGCTCTTCAGACGGCCCTCAATCTTGAAGGAGGTCACGCCCGCTTCAATCAGCTCCGGCATCAGGTCAATCGCCGCCAGATCCTTCGGAGACAGCAGGTATGCCACATCGCCCATCGGCTTCTGCTCCCCGTCCACGATCAGATCATACGGCAGGCGGCATGCCTGCGCGCACTCGCCGCGGTTGGCCGAACGGCCGCCCCACATTTCGGAGGTCAGGCACTGTCCCGAGTACGACACGCACAGCGCGCCATGCACGAACACTTCCATCGGCAGCTTCGCTTGCTCGCCAATTTTTTGAATTTGCTTCAGATTGTTCTCCCGTCCCAGCACGACCCGCTCCATATTGAACGGCTTCGTGAACTCGACCGCCTCCGGCGACGTAATCGTCATCTGGGTAGAGCCATGTATCGGGAAATCCGGCGAGATTTCGCGGATCAGCTTCACGAGCCCCAAATCCTGCACGATCACCGCGTCCACGCCGGCGTCCACGCACGCATCGATCAGCTCCTTGGCATCCTCCAGCTCGTTCTCAAACACCAGGATATTAAAGGTCAGGAACCCCTTTACCCCGTAGCTGTGCAGGAACGCCATAATCTCCGGCAGCTCATCCATCCGGAAATTGTTCGCCCGCGCCCGGGCGTTAAACTTCTCGACGCCGAAAAAAATCGCATCCGCGCCGTTCGCCACGGCTGCCCGCATGCAGTCCCAATCGCCTGCCGGGGCCAGCAGCTCCACGTCTTCTCTTCGCAATGCTTTTATGTCCATCGATATCCTCCATCAACCGGCGCCAGGCCGGCATGCTATATATACTTTCTTCTTGTGCTCTACGAACAAGCGAAAGCAGTAAGCAAGACTGTTCTCCTGTCTCTTCCCTGCATTCTGCCCCTCATCAAACACCGTTCATTTTCATAGAATATACGACGATTCGTTATACCATCTATTGTAAAAGCATTGAAAGCTTTTCAACTTATCTAGTGTACCAGAAGTCGGGCCCTGCTTCTACCTGCTTGCTTGATTTCCACCGTTTTAATAGTGTTGCCAGAATCCGCACGCAGCTATCTCCTACTCCGTTCCCTCCAGCACAAAATCCATACTCGCCAGCCGCTTGCCGTTGACGATAATATGAAGCCGATGGTCGCCGGAATAAAATCGCCGCGTGGAAATCAGCTTAAACGATTGCTTCTTCTCCACCGTCCAGCATCCCGGAGCATACCGCTTGTCTGAGCATTTATAGCGCTTCGGAGCCAGCTTGCCGCTCGCCTTCATATAATCGATCTCATAATCGATTCGCAGGGATACTGGACTTCCCGTATCGTTCACAACCTGAAAGCTGAATTCCAGCTCCTCCCCTACTGCGATCAACGGGCGTTTGATTTTGAGCTCGCGAACTTCGATGCCCTCCAGCTCCTCAAGCTCCTGATAGCCAAAAATCGCAAGCGCCCGGATATCCCCCTTGCGCAGCAAGCTCCGGAGAGCATGCCGGACGATCCAGTCCGTCAGCGGATGCTTGCCGTACCAATTCGTGGCCAGCTCCAGCACCAGCTCGGGGTGATCCTTCGATATATCGTTCAGATGGTTCGCCACGCTTTTTCTGACATACAGCGACGGATCCTCTTTAAGCCGCTCCAGGATCGGCAGCGCCGGCCGCGGGTCGCGGATCAGGCTTGGCAGCTGGGAAGCCCAGGGCAGACGGGGTCTGATACCTTCGCTCGCAAGCCGCCGCAGATGCTCGTCATCCGACTCCGCCCACGTCGCCATCTGCGCCAGCATTCGCTCCTGGTCCCGGATAACGAAGGGGCGCACCGCAAATTCGGCAGTCGAATAATGCGTGAATACAGCCAAAGCCTCCATCGACGTATCCCACTGGTCCAATCCGTTCAGCTCCACGTAATCCGGGAAGAAAATATACTCTACGCCCCGGAAAAACGGAGCAGCCTGCGTCAATATCGTAACCGCCTCCGGATACGAACCAGGCAGCACTTCGGTTAGCGCCACCGTAATATGGCGGACGCGCTGCTTGAACTCCTCTTGCTCCCAGGCTTCATTATGAATCAGCCCCAGAAACCGGCCTTCATCGAACTCGTTATATACCTCTCCGATTCGTCCCGCCACCGCTTGCAGCAATTCCGCTGTATATAAATCCTTTAAGGTTTCTCGCATGTCGATCTCCTTATGAAAAAAATTTTCGCTATCATTTCCTCCCCATTTTCGCTCCATCCAAAGGGCGATAATTGCGCCAGCCATGCGGCTTCCCGCCCGTAATCCCTCACGCCCTGCGACCGGAAGCGCCGTGCTCGGTGCCCTTCCCATTCCATATCATGTGGTGTAGGATGAAATTATTAGACGCCTGTCGCTGAGGAAGGTACCTGGATGCTTGGGATGATTCCAGTTTACCAAATTTGGGGGGCGTTTTGCTGTACGGGTCTTGTTCGGGGCAAACTCGATTGCCATTTTCTTTAAACTTTTTTTATCAGGAGTTCCAGAGCTTTTTCATACATACCGCATTTTGCATAGGAGACAGGGGGGGATTTAGCATCCGCAGAGGAAGATGAACGAATCATGCACATCAGGAGATGAAGAAGACATGGAAAGTTGGAAGAAAAATTTATGGATTTTATGGTTCGGTTCTTTTATCGTTTCATCAAGCTTCTCGATGGTCATTCCCTTTCTCCCGCTGTTTCTGATTGAGCTCGGCGTTACCAAGCATACGGAAATGTGGTCGGGCCTGCTGTTCAGCTCGGCTTTTTTTGCCGGCGCGCTCTCCTCGCCGTTCTGGGGAGCGGTCGGCGATAAATACGGCCGTAAACCGATGATTATTCGGGCGGGCATGGTGCTCTTCGTCATCTATGTGCTGATGGCGTTCGTCACGAACGAGTATCAGGTGCTGATTCTGCGCCTGCTTCAGGGGCTGCTTTCCGGGTTTATCCCCGGGGCCATTGCCATTGTCGGCACGAATACCCCGGAGAAAAAAGTCGGCTACGCGCTCTCCATGATGTCGACGGCAACCGCGACCGGCGGCATTATGGGACCGATGATCGGCGGTACCCTCGCCTCCCTCTTTAGCAACCGCATGGCGTTCGGACTAGCCGGGGGGCTCTGCTTTATCGCTACGCTGCTCGTTATTTTCTGGGTTAAGGAAGAGAAATTCGTGCCGAGCAAGGAGCGGGTGTCGGTAATGAATACATTTAAAGTCGCCGGTCATAACAAAGCGCTGTTGACCGTGCTGGCGCTTACCCTGCTCACGCAGTTTTCCGTCATGACGATTGAGCCCGTATTGCCGCTGTATATCGCGCAGATCGGCGGCTCGTCGAGCCATACCTCCATGATTGCCGGCTTCGTCTTTTCGATCGTAGGGATTGCCAGCATTCTGTTTGCCGCACGCTGGGGGCGCCTGGCCGACAAAATCGGCTTTCACAAAGTGCTGCTGATCGGTCTTCTGGCCAGCGGCATCGGGTCTCTGGCACAGATGCTGTTTAGCAATATTTGGGCGTTCTCCGCCATCCGCTTTGTCTATGGCGCCTTCTTCTGTGCCGTATTCCCGGCGCTGAACGGCCTGGTTGTCCGCAACACGCCAAGCGAGTTCAGGGGCCGGGCGTTCAGCCTGAGCCAGACGGCAAACCAAATCGGCGGCATGGCCGGTCCGCTCTTCGGCGGTCTGGTCAGCGGCATCTTCAACATTCATTCCGTATTCATGATGACCGGCCTATTGATGCTGATTACGACGGTGATCACGTACTGGACGATGCGCAATTCTGGGCAGTCTCCCCTGCCCGCCAAGAACAAAACTTCCGCATCTTCCTAAGGTGTAAAACTTATTATACAGAGAAGGAACGAGGCGTCTTTCATGCGCCCCGCTCCTTCTTTTTACAATGACCCATTCCGTGACTTCCGCATGCTAATGCTCGGCCACTTCCACACTTACACATGCATAAGCTTGTCCGCCTCATCCCATGGTACCGCATAGCCCGCTCCCTTCGCGCAGAAGATGGAGGATGAGGTGTACTCGGGGTCGGCATTTTTGTCGTACCCGATTCGGCGGATCACTTCTTCTTCGTTATGGCAGCGGTCATAACCGCCGTACGTCAGGGTGATCGCTCCCCTCCCCTTCGTATAGGCCGCCAATTCCATCGCATAATTCATCAGGGTAGAGACCGGGGCGATGCCTGTTACCGTCACCTTGTCTCCCGTCGTGTCCGGCGGCTCGAACGTCGCCTTGGCCTGTGTCAGATCCGACAGCAGCCGGCCGATGTGCTCGAGCTCCACTTTGATTTTGAACTGATAATACGGCTCCAGCAGCAAACTCGTCGTTTTCTCCAGCCCTTGTCTGAGCGCGCGGAAGGTCGCTTCGCGAAAATCCCCGCCATGGGTATGCTTGTTATGCGCCCGTCCTTTTAACAGCGTGATCTTCATGTCGGTCAACGGAGAGCCCGTGAGCAGCCCATGATGCTCCCGCTCGCCGATGTGCTGGGCGACGAGATGCTGGTAGTTCACCGGCAGCATGTCGGGATGGCATGCATTCGCAAACACGATGCCGCTGTTCCGCTCTCCCGGCTCCAGCTTCAGATGAACCTCCGCATAATGCTTGAGCGGCTCGAAATGCCCGCTGCCGATGCTCGGATGGGCGATCGTTTCTTTATATAATATCTCCGGCTCGGCGAATCCGATCCGGTGTCCGAACCGTTCGTCCACGATCCGCTGCAGCACCTCCAGCTGAATGGTCCCCATGACATGGAGATGGATGCCCTGAGAAGCCTCATCCCACTGGACGGACAGGGAGGGATCCTCAGCATCCAGCAGCCGGAAGATCCGCAGCATGTCCTTCGGATGGACCGAGGAATCGAACTGTACCTTCGATTTCAGCGTAGGCACGAGCTCATAGACCGTTCTGCCGCCAAGCGCCCCCAAGCCGTCCCCGGCCGATGCCGATGACAGCCCGGTCACCACGAACAAGTCCCCGGCGCTGACCTCATCGACCATGGTAAATTTCTTGCCGTGAACCAGGCGAATTCCAGTGATCTTCTCCCGCATGCCGGCAGGGCCGCCGTGATAGGTAACTTCATCCCGTACACGCAGCTTGCCGCTCAAAGCTTTTATATAGGTCAGCCTGGTTCCCTGATCGTCATGGCGAATTTTGTACACCCGGCCGGAGAACTCCGCCTCTCTGTCATAATCGGTATAAAGGAGGCTGTCCAGCTGGAGCAGAAAGTGGGACACGCCGATACTTTGCAGAGCCGAGCCGCTAAAGCACGGGAAGCATCGTCCATCCTGAATCATCTTTCTCATTGCACTAAGCCATGTGCCCGCATCGAACCCTTGGTCGATATACTGCTCCAGGAGTCTCTCGTCCCGCTCGGCAACGGCCTCTGCCAGAGAGGGCGACATCCCGCCTTCATGCAGCTTGTCTCCCTTGGAAATCAAACAGACATCTTCAGTAAGCTCCCGTCTGATCTCTTCGAGCACCCTTTCGGGATCTGCTCCCGTTCGATCGATTTTATTCAGGAAAAAGAAGGTCGGCACCCCATACTTGCGCAGCAGCTGCCACACCGTCTCCGTATGGCCTTCCACGCCTTCCACCGCACTGATCACGACGACGGCGGCATCCATAACCTGAATGGCCCGCTCCATCTCCGGCGAGAAGTCGACGTGGCCGGGCGTGTCGATCAGATAATAGGTTGAGCCTTGAAACGGCATGATCGCCTGATCCGCAAAAACCGTGATGCCCCGCTCTTTTTCAATGTCGTGGTTATCCATATAAGCGTTCCGGTGATCCACCCGTCCGCGCTCCTGAATGGTATGTGTTAGATATAGAAGCTGCTCCGCCAGCGTGGTTTTGCCTGCATCCACATGGGCGAACAGACCGATCGTTTTGTTCAATGCGATCCCCTCATTCCTCTACCCGGTATTCGTGCCTAGCAAGTCGGTGTTATTGTATCACAGCGGGCAGTCGGCAGGAACTGTCGTAACGGCAGTCGTAATCGCTATTGCCAGCAGGCGCCCAGGCATCTTTCACTTAGAACGCATTCCGTTTTGATGGCTTCGATCGGTTCGATTGGATTCTTCCGAATCCATTCCCTTTCTCCCCCTCATCCTCCCGGTTCACCCAACACAAGCTCCATAGCAAAAAAATCGCTGTTCCTGCACAAAAAAAATCGCCGTCCCCGCACCAAGTGGTGCTCTTTGGGGACAGCGATTCGGCCCGGGCCGAGATCGCCCTTATTTACATCCAACTCATCATCTCGGAAACTCATAAGGTTAACTCATTATCCCGGCACTCCATTAGCCCTGCGTGGACATTATTTGACGAACTCAAAGGAGGACAGCGTCCGATCGAGCGCAGCCTGCTGGGCTTCCGTTGCATTGGCATCATTCAGCGTGGTGATGATCGTGTAGGTGATGCCCCCGTTCTCGAATACCAGCTCCCGGGTCGTATATTCAATGCCATTTTTGACCTGATGCACATTGAAGGACACCGCCGGAACACCGGCAACCTTCGTCTGCTCGATCCCCAGCAGCTTAAGCGATGCGCCCGGCACAGAGGCGGCTTCATTGTAGTAACGCTTCAGCTGGCTAACCACGTATTCCGCGGTTGTGTCCTGCTGGACCGCAAGCTCGAACCGGCCTCCGGCAAATGCATATTCGATATTCTCCTGCTCGAACTGGTCGCGCACCGGCTCCCAATACTTTGGAATATCAATATGATAACGATATGTCCGGGAGCTCTTCGCGCTCATCCGCGTTTTGTCCGTGAGGAAGCCTTCTTCACCGATTCGTCCGAAGTTCTCCGGTACCGCCTCATAATCGATTTCCACCGATTCCAGCACCTTCTTCCAACTCGCGGCCGTGGCTTCCTGCCCTTCCGGCACCGCATATTCCAAATAGTAGCGGTAGCCGTTCTTCTGAACCATCACTTCATACTCCGTGATCCACTTGTCGCCGTACGTATACCGCACTTCCTGAACCTGTCCCCGGACCCCTGAAATTTCGACAGGCGTTACGCCAATAATCTGGTACGCATCCTTCACGAACGACTCCGCGAACCAATCCTGAAGCCGCTGCGCCCAGGCTGCCAGCGTGCCGTTCGCTCCGGCCGGCGCCGATGTGACCGATACGGACAAGTATCCCTGTTTCTCGGCCCCGTACAGCATCTCCCGATTGTCGATCTGCCAGCCGGCCGGCACCATCAGGCGGATGCCGTATTCTGCATTGCCGGCCTCGCGCAGCCCGTTCACGACCGTCGAGATATCTTTAAGCGACTTATCCGATCCGTTATACGAGGTACGGAACGAACCGAGCAGCCCTGCATGCTTATCCATATCACGATAGTGGACCGCCTCCGCATCCGCAAAATACAGCTCGTACAACTTCTTGTTGTCATAATACTGCCGGCTTTCCCACAGCACGCCGTCCACGTCGCGGGAAACAATGCGGGCATAAGGCAGCGCTCCGGCTTCGACCTTCTCCTCGTGCAGCACGATGTCGCCGGATGCCTCGACCTCCTTCACCAGCTGTTCGAGGAGATCATCCGTGTCCAGCTCCACCTCTTGCGGGGTTACATGCACCTCCAGGTAATAGCGGCCCGCGGTGTCATTGAACGCAGTCCCGCTCTCATCATCCGAGCCTCGCCCGACCATCATCCAGGACGGGTAATTGATGCTCCAGCCGTAATAGCTGTTGCCGATTCGGGTCTTGCCGTTGCTTGTGTTGATCGCATCCTCGTCGCGCTTCTCTTCCTTATCGGTAACGGTCAAGCTGATCGACAGCTTTCCTTGGGACGAGGTTACCTTAGCTCCGATCCCTGATGCCACATTCCGCAGCGGTACCATGAGCGTTCCCGAGACCATCGTCGGGGCAGCCGGCAGCTGCACCTTCTTGCCGTCGATCCAGGCCGTCTTGTTATCGATCACAAGCACGACCGTGTGGGGCCCCTGCAGCAGCCGAACCCGATTCTCTCCTTCAAGCCGAATCTCGGTGCCAAACGCTTTCTTGAATACGCTTAGCGGCACCATCAGCACGCCTTGCTTCACAACCGGCTTCGCGATTTCGTACGCATTGCCGTTGACGGAAGCCTTACTGCTGCCGCTCTGAATCGTCAGCACCCGCTTCTCCGATGCCGCATCGCCCCATGCCGGAATCGATAATGCTGCCAGCAGTACCGCCGATGACAAAGCTCCGACAGCCATCTTTCTCAGCCCGCGCGATATTCCGGTTCTCTCTCCCTTGATCATGCGCTTTCGCCTCCCTCATCGTCAGTCGATACAGCGGAAGCGCCGTCCTGGCTGAGCTTCAGGCTGACGTTTACAATATCCCCGTCCCGCTGCATCAGCAGGCGAACCTGCTGTCCCGGCGTGTAGGACTTCAGCCGCTCATTAATATCCACCACGGAGTAGACACGCTTTCCATTGATGCCATACAGCACGTCTCCCTCCGCTATTCCAGCCTTTTTGGCCTCGGCGGACAGCACCTTGGTGACCGTCAGCGGGTCATCCGAAGGCAGCCCGACAATGGCGGACCAGCTTTCCTCCAGCTCCAGCCCAAGCGTGGCTCTCCGAACCTCGCCGTACTTCAGCAGATGATCGACAACATACCGGACGGTTTCCGCCGGAATGGAGAAGCCCATGTTTTCGATGCCGACAGCGGCGAATTTCTTGCTATTGATGCCGATGACCTCGCCCTTTAAATTGACAAGCGGTCCTCCGCTATTTCCCGGATTGATTGCGGTATCCGTCTGAATCAATCGGTAGGAGCCGTCAACGCTCCGGTTCAGCCCGCTGACCACCCCGACCGAAGCGGAGTTCCGGAGCGAGAACGAGATCGGCGTACCGATTGCAACGACCGTCTCGCCAACCACTGCCTCCTGGGCGGTTACCGCGAACACAGCTGGCTTGAGGGATTTGGCGTTGATTTTGACGAGTGCGATATCACTCTTCGGATCGCTAAAAACAGCCTTTGCCTTATAGGACTTGCCGTCGGACGTAACGACGGTAATGCCGCTTAGCCCGTCCACTACATGGGCGTTCGTTACGATCCAGCCGTCCGCTTTCCAGATGACGCCCGTTCCGTGCGCCAGATTATATCGATCATCCACTTCGCCCGGTGTTCCCTGGGCCACTTTACCGATAATGCCCACTACCGACGGCGATAATCGGCTAATCACGCTTGGTACCGTTTCTGGCTCGTATGTACTCTTGACTATAAAACTTTCTGTCGCTGCAGCCTCCCCTTCCAGAATGGCCCCATGGCTTCCTAGCATGAGCGCAGTGCTCAGCAGCAGCGCCGTTGATACTTTGTATCCGCGTCTCTTCATTTGTTCACCTGTTCCTCCCCGGTCCCATCCTCGATCCCGTTTCAACATTACTCCTGTATAAGTTGAACGTTTGATTAACGCTTAAGGCTGCCGTGTGAAATGTTCTTACGATCACTGTTGTTCCCTGATTTCTATGATTCCAAATTTATGTAGAGGGGAAATCCGGTCACAAAGGCGAACCAAGCGCGTGCTTCCGAAGCAGCTTTCCTTCAGAAAGCTTTTACCTTCTTCAGAATCATTTCTCACTATGCCTCTTTTGTTAAATCTTTAGTTTTCAACTTATATATAAGTTATCATATTTTTCCATATGCAACCATGACTTTAAGACCTATATCATGTGCACTATTGAACGGAATGCAAGACAGGTGCGTAATAATTCCTGCCAATTAAATTGCAGGGCCGCATCCCCTCCTGTTCCTGCATCAACTCGCAAAACGTCAGCCGTCCACGGACCCTCGATCAGGTTTCTAAACTTTGCCCGGTATATCAGCCGATCAGAACACAAAAAGACGCTCTCCCTGCTCCATGCAGGCGGCGTCTTGTTTGTATGTATTATCCCTTCGTCATGACCATTCATTACGATCGTCCGTACGGTTTAACTATTTGAACCAACCGGTAACCATCGCGTAGTCCGAGTACAGGAACACGAGCAAGCTGACGATACCGAAAGCGATTGCGAATTTATTTTTTTGGCGGGCCATCAACAAGCGAACCACACCAACAAAAATGAGAATGGTGAACAGGATCATAAAGATATCGAAATACTTGAACTTGGCAGTTGCATCCGATACAGCTGCAAGGAACATGAGACGTACCTCCTCGTGAGTTTCTTTCTCGGGCAAATTTGCATATCTTCTTCTATGTTATCCGTGAGTCCGCCAAGATGCAAGTCCCAGTGACCACAAAATGAAAAAAAGTCATAGAAATTTCTCATATTTAACCAGTCACTTCGTTTTTGTCGTGAAAATAATCATATTCTTGGGGCTTGGCATCATAGCACAAAGGCCGCTACAGTGGCGGATCGTTCTTCGATCATTTGTAATATCCGGGAACCGGAATGGCCCTATCCTGAAGGTAAAATCAGCATAAGCTGCAATCCTTAGGATGACCGCTTATGCCGGTCTTTTATTCGTTTGGCTTCAGGCCAACGTTCGGATTCTGAATCCATTCCGCATCCTAATAAAAAGAGCACCCGATGATCCATTCATCGGGTGCTCGGCAAGGATTCGAGAAGCGGCAGCTCCTTAACGGGCAGCCTCTACCTTATTCAGCTCCGCCGTCCGCTTCGTGTCGCGTTCCAATACCGGCTTCAGATATTTGCCTGTGTAAGACTGAGGCACCTTCACGATGTCCTCCGGCGTTCCGGTAGCGATGATGGTGCCGCCGCCGCTTCCGCCTTCCGGACCAAGGTCAATGATATAATCCGCCGTCTTAATGACATCCAGATTATGCTCAATGACCAGCACCGATTCGCCGGAATCGACTAACCGGTGAAGCACGGTAAGCAGGCGGTCGATATCGTCCACATGCAAGCCCGTGGTCGGCTCATCCAGGATATACATCGTCTTGCCCGTGCTCCGGCGATACAGCTCCGAAGCCAGCTTCACACGCTGTGCCTCCCCGCCGGAGAGCGTCGTGGCCGGCTGCCCGAGCGTAATATACCCGAGACCGACATCCATCAGCGTCTGCATCTTTCGGTGGATCTTCGGAATGTTCTGGAAGAACTCGGTGGCATTCTCCACCGTCATCTCCAGCACTTCCGATATATTTTTGCCTTTATACTTAACCTCAAGCGTCTCCCGGTTATACCGTTTGCCCTTGCATACTTCGCATGGCACATAAATATCCGGCAGGAAGTGCATCTCGATCTTGATGATGCCGTCGCCGCGGCAGGCCTCACAGCGGCCGCCCTTGACGTTGAAGCTGAAGCGGCCTTTCTTGTATCCGCGAATCTTCGCTTCGTTCGTCTGGGCGAAGATATCCCGAATATCGTCGAACACGCCGGTATAGGTGGCCGGGTTCGAGCGCGGCGTACGACCGATCGGCGACTGGTCGATATCGATCACTTTCTCGACATGCTCAAGTCCCTTGATCTCACGATACTGACCCGGGCGTACTTTCGCTTTGTTCAAATCCCGAGCAAGCGTCTTGTACAGAATCTCGTTCACCAAGGTCGATTTCCCTGAACCGGACACGCCCGTTACCGCCGTAAAGACGCCGATCGGAAACTTAACGTTGATGTTCTTGAGGTTGTTCTCCTTCGCTCCCTTGATTTCGAGCCAGCGTCCATCCGGCTTCCGGCGCTCCAGATTAACCGGGATGAACTTGCGGCCGCTCAAGTATTGGCCGGTCAGAGAATTCGGGTCCTCCATAATTTCCTTCGGCGTTCCTTGGGCAATAACCTGCCCGCCATGAATGCCGGCACCCGGACCGATATCGATGATATAATCGGCAGCCATCATCGTATCCTCGTCATGCTCAACGACGATGAGCGTGTTCCCTAGATCCCGCATATGCTCCAGCGTAGCAATCAGGCGGTCATTATCGCGCTGGTGAAGACCGATGCTGGGCTCGTCCAAAATATAGAGTACGCCCATCAAGCTCGAGCCGATCTGCGTGGCGAGCCGGATCCGCTGCGCTTCGCCGCCGGAGAGGGTCCCTGCCGAACGGCTGAGGGTCAAATAATCCAGACCCACATTGACGAGGAAGCCCAAGCGGCTATGAATTTCCTTCAGAATCAGATTGGCGATCTGCCGCTCTTTCTCGGTCAAATCCAGCGATTCGAAAAACTTCAGCGACTCTCCGATCGACAGGCTGGTGACATAAGCCATGTTACGGTCATTGATCGTAACGGCCAAGCTCTCCTTGCGGAGGCGGTGCCCCTTACATACATCGCATGGCTTGCTGCTCATGTAGCCTTCGATATATTCGCGAATGCCCTCGGAATTCGTATCGCGATAACGGCGCTCCAGGTTCGGGATGATACCCTCGAAGGTGACATACGCTTCCTTTCGCTGTCCGAAATCATTCTCATAACGGAAGTGCACCTTCTCGTTGCCCGTTCCGTACAGCAGCTTATTCATCTGCTCCTGGCTTAATTCGCTCACAGGCACATCCTGCGGAATGCCGTAATGCTGGCATACCGATTTCAGGAATTGCGGGTAATACGTCGATGTGCCGCCGCTCCAGGCCAAAAATGCCCCTTCCTCGATGCTCTTGCTCGTGTCCGGCACCAGCAGCTCGGGATCAACGATCATCTCCACGCCCAAGCCGTCGCAATCCGGACACGCACCGAACGGGGTATTAAAGGAAAACATTCTCGGCGTCAGCTCTTCCATGCTGAATCCGCAGATCGGGCAGGCAAAGTTCGAGCTGAACCGCAGCTCCTCCTGGCCGATAATATCGACCAGCAGCTGCCCGCCGGACAGGTTAAGCGCGGTCTCGATGGAGTCTGCCAGGCGCGCCTCGATATCCTCTTTAACGACGATGCGGTCAACGACAACCTCGATGGTATGCTTCTTATTCTTCTCGAGCTCAATGCTCTCGGACAGGTCGCGAAGCTCGCCGTCGACCCGCACGCGGACGAAGCCCTGCTTCGCAATGTCCGTGAACAGGTTCTTATGCTCGCCTTTTCGTCCGGAAACGACCGGGGCCAAAATTTGCAGCCTTGTCTTCTCCGGGTACTGCATAATGCGGTCCACCATCTGCTCTACCGTCTGGGACGTTATCTCCACGCCGTGCTCCGGACAGTGGGGATGCCCGATCCGGGCAAACAGAAGCCGCAGATAATCATATATTTCGGTGACCGTACCTACGGTCGAACGCGGGTTGCGGCTGGTCGTCTTCTGGTCGATCGAGATGGCCGGGGACAGACCGTCGATCGAATCCACATCCGGCTTCTCCATCTGCCCGAGGAACTGCCGGGCATATGCGGAGAGCGATTCTACATACCGGCGCTGCCCCTCGGCATAAATGGTGTCAAACGCGAGGGAGGATTTGCCCGAGCCGCTAAGTCCGGTCAGCACAACAAACTTGTCGCGCGGGATCGTGATGTCGATATTCTTCAAATTGTGTGCGCGGGCGCCTTTAATCACAATATTCTCACTGGCCAAACGATATCATCTCCTACTCCGTGCATAAAAATATGAGCCTGTATATATGAACCAAGAAGAACGACCGCCCGGGCCGTCCTCCTTGTTATCCAAATCCAAAATCCAGCATAATGCCCGCGGGAAGCTAATTGCCGGGCATGACTCGCCTAATGCGGAGCTCCGATAAGATAAGCTCCTTACTCGGCTTGAAGCTCCAGCAGCGCATCCCGAAGCTCTGCGGCACGCTCGAACTGGAGATTCTTCGCGGCTTCCTTCATTTCGGCTTCCAGACGCTGAATCAGGCTTTGACGCTCCTTCTTCGACATCTTCTGCTTGTCGCCGGCCAAATAGTCCGCCTTGCCCTCGGCCACCTTCGTCGCTTCAATGACGTCCCGCACCTTCTTGCGGATCGTCTGCGGCGTAATGCCGTGCTTCTCGTTGTAGGCAACCTGAATGCTGCGGCGGCGCTCCGTCTCCTTAATCGCCCGATCCATCGAATCGGTGATCTTGTCTCCGTACATGATGACCTTGCCGTCCGAGTTCCGGGCGGCGCGGCCGATCGTCTGGATCAGGGACCGGTCGGAGCGGAGGAAGCCTTCCTTATCCGCGTCCAGAATCGCTACCAGGGACACCTCCGGCAGGTCAAGGCCTTCCCGGAGTAGGTTAATTCCGACCAATACGTGGAACGTCCCCAAGCGCAGGTCGCGCAGGATCTGCATCCGCTCCAGCGTCTTAATATCGGAGTGCATGTAGCGGACCTTGATGCCAATCTCCTTGAGGTAATCGGTCAAGTCTTCCGCCATCTTCTTCGTAAGCGTCGTAATCAGCACACGTTCGTCACGGTCAACCCGCTCCCGGATCTCGCCGATCAGATCGTCGATCTGCCCTTCCGTCGGCCGCACGTCAATGATCGGATCGAGCAGCCCGGTCGGCCGGATGATCTGCTCCACCATCGTATCGCAGTGCTCAAGCTCATAAGGCCCCGGCGTTGCGGATACATAGATAATCTGGTTGACCTTCTCCTCGAACTCCTCGAACTTCAGTGGACGGTTATCGAGCGCCGACGGCAGGCGGAACCCGTGCTCCACGAGCACTGTCTTCCTTGCGCGGTCGCCGTTGTACATGGCCCGGATCTGCGGCAGCGTCACGTGCGATTCGTCGATCACGATCAGCATGTCGTCCGGGAAATAATCGAGCAGCGTATACGGGGTTGCCCCCGGCTCCCGGAACGTCAGCGGCCCCGAATAGTTCTCGATGCCGGAGCAGAATCCGACTTCCTTCATCATCTCGATATCATAACGCGTACGCTGCTCCAGCCGCTGCGCTTCGAGCAGCTTGCCCTCGGAGCGGAGCTGCTCAAGGCGCTCCTCCAGCTCCCGCTCGATATTGATCAGCGCAACCCGCATCGTCTCTTCGCGGGTTACGAAGTGGGAGGCCGGGAAGATCGCAATATGCTCGCGCTCTCCGACCAGCTCTCCCGTCAGGACGTCAATCTCCGTGATTCGCTCGATTTCGTCGCCGAACAGCTCGACGCGAACCGCATGCTCGCCCTTCGAGGCAGGGAATATCTCGATGACGTCTCCGCGGACGCGGAACGTGCCGCGCACGAAATTGATATCGTTGCGCTGGTACTGAATATCAACAAGCCGCGCCAGAATCTGATTGCGCGGCTTCTCCATGCCTACCCGGAGCGAGAGCAGCAATTCCCCGTATTCCTTCGGCGATCCCAAGCCGTAAATGCACGATACGCTCGCAACGATGATGACATCCCGTCGCTCGAACAGCGAGCTCGTGGCCGAGTGACGAAGCTTGTCGATCTCTTCGTTGATGCTGGAATCCTTCTCGATATACGTATCTGAAGAAGGGATGTACGCTTCCGGCTGATAGTAATCGTAGTAGCTGACAAAGTAATCAACCGAATTGTTCGGGAAAAACTCCTTGAATTCGCTCGCCAGCTGTGCGGCAAGCGTCTTGTTATGCGCAATGACAAGGGTCGGCCGGTTGACTCTGGCGATGGTCTGCGCGATCGTAAACGTCTTGCCGGTTCCTGTTGCACCGAGCAGGGTCTGGTGCTTCTTCCCCTGGCGCAGCCCTTCAACCAGCTGCTCGATCGCAGCCGGCTGGTCGCCTTGCGGCTGGAACTCGGACTCAATCTCAAAGGATTTGGTACTGACAACTAAATCGCTCATTGTCCATCATCACCCTTATGCTCTAAAATGTAAATCATGCTAAAAGATATGTCGAAATCTCCCGATGATATAGATATTGGGAAATTAGTGGTGTCGGTTAACAGGAATAAGAATATCTGTTCCCGTCTCATTATACCCTTTACGTTTTTTTGATGCAAACAATTTCATGGAATATTCAGCAGCCCGCGATCCGGTAAATTTAGCGCGGGCAAACGTGCGCTTTTCGGTCCGTTTTAAATTGCCTTAAACGGTTTCTAGTGAGTTCAATCATGGTTCAACTATAAATAAAGGAGATGATTACAGCATTATGGATATAACAATCATTATCGGCATTCTGGCCGGACTCGCGGCCCTCATCGGAGGCTTCCTCTGGGAAGGCGGACATATCGGAGGGCTGATGCAGGGCGCGGCAGCGCTGATCGTGTTCGGCGGAACCGTGGCCGCTGTCCTCATCAGCTTCCCGCTCTCCCGTCTCCGAACCATCCCCGCCGCCCTCCGGCTGGCCTTCGGCCGCAGCGTCCGTTCACCGGGCGAGCTTATCGATTCGCTGGTCGATATGTCGGTCATTGCGCGAAGAGACGGCGTTCTGGCCTTGGAGCGCGTCTCGGACGAGCATGCCGATCCTTTTCTGAGAGAAGGGATGCAGATGGTCGTCGACGGCACCGATCCCGAAATGGTCCGCCAAATCCTTGAGCTTGAAATCCAGGCCGCCGAGCAGAAGCACGAAGGCTACGCTAAAATTTTCGAATCTGCCGGAGGCTATGCGCCCACGATGGGGATTATCGGAACCGTCATGGGATTGATCCATGTGCTCGGCAGTTTGCAGGAGCCCACGAATCTCGGCCCTTCGATTGCCGTCGCGTTCACAGCTACCTTATACGGTGTTGCGAGCGCCAATATTATCTTTTTGCCCATTGCAACGAAGATTAAAGCACGTTCCGAAGAAGAAATTGTAAATATGGAGCTCCTGCTGGAAGGCATTCTAGCCATTCAGAACGGAGAGCACCCGCTTATCGTCCGCAAGAAGCTGGCCTCCTTCGCATCGGCGGGCAGGTTGGATGGACCGGCATCAAGGGGGTTCGCCCATGAGTGGACCGAATAGACGGAGGCGGCGCTCCCGTCCGCAGGCTGGCGGCGATCAGCGCGACCGCTGGATGATCACCTATGCGGATCTGATTACTTTGCTGCTGATATTTTTTGTCGTCATGTATGGGATGAGCCGTTTGGATCCGGAAAAATATCAATTGGTCACCGAGTCGCTGCAGGCCACCTTTCAGAGCGGGGACAGTATTCTGGAGATGGGCTCCGGCATAACCGGCACGGCCGATACGGAGAACCACAAGAACCCTCCTTCTAAAGCTGAGGAAGACAGCGCCGATGATGCCGAAGACGCCGGGCCGTTAAGCGAGCGTGAGCTCGCCTTCCGCGCCCAGGAAGAGGAGCTGGCGAGCTTTATGGGACTCATTCAGCAATATGTGAAGGATAACCAGCTCGAGGACGATATTTTCATCTCGGACGAGCCCCAAGGAATCGCCATTACATTAAGCGACCGCTTCCTGTTCGATGTCGGCCGGGCGGAATTGAAGCCGGGTGCAGCTCCCGTGCTCGGCAAGCTGGCGAGCCTGTTCAAAAATTTGGATTCCACCGTCAGCATCGAAGGCCATACGGACGATGTGCCGATCGGACGCGGCTCCATCTACAAGGATAATTGGGAGCTTTCCGGCGCACGCGCCATGTCGGTGCTTCGCTTCTTCTTAGAGAAGGAAGGGCTGGATCCAGCGGACTTCCAGTATGCGGGATATGCGGATACAAGACCGGCCGCGGACAATACCACTCCTGAAGGCCGACAGAAAAACCGCCGGGTCGAGATCACCGTGCTGCGACAGCTTCGCCAGTAGCAGGCACCGACTCTCAACGTAGCACGGCATTCAAATCTTGCGAGTTGCCGATAAAGCACTCCCTTTCACATCATCAAAGGCCAGGCCGCAGGTTGCGGTCTGGCCTTTGATTTTCTTAGCTATCACGATCGGTACTCGTCAACGAAGCTCGACAGACGAATCATTACAAGAACCGGCTCTAAGCGGCGGTTCCTGTCCCGCTCTCGCTTGGCCGCAGAACGGCAGAGCCGACGGCGAGCAAAATGACGGCCATCAAGCCGAGGACCGCAAGCGGCAGGCTGATATCAGCGAGCGTGCCGCCGGTCGCGGCGATCTCCACCGCTTCAATCGCCCACTTTTGCGGAATAAAGTTGGCGAGTTTCTGCATGAACTCCGGCATGATGGCCAGCGGCCAGAAGCAGCCGCCCAGCATGCAGCTCGGCGTGACGATCATGGAATTGATCATCGCGGCATTTTGATCGTTGCGGATGAGTCCCGCGATCGTGCTGGCAAGCCCCAGCGACACCAGCATGAAGGCCATCAGGATGAGAAAGTGCAGCATGAACGGAATGCCGTACTCGTAACGCAGCACATACCGGCTGAGCAGAAGCACGATGATTACCTGCAGCGAACCGACGACAAGGCTCCCCAGAAAGTTGCCGAGCGCGATCTCGTATGCCCGGACCGGTGCCGTATACATCCGCGACAGCGTGCGCTGCCTCCGGTCGTCCAATATCATCGCCACGACGCTCGAGATCAGGGTCATCATGAACATAAGCGTAAATCCCGTCACATTCGACAAGCCCGGCTTGGCGTACAGATTCAGATCCGTCACCTTCGTATCCACCCGCTTCTTGGCGGATTGCTCCAGCACCTGGCTCAGCGCTTGCATGCGGCCCTCACCCGAGTCAGACATTTCCCGGATTGCTGAGGCCGATCCGTTCAGACGCTTAACCGTTGAATCGGCGGTCATGCGGATCATGACCGATGCTTCCGACGTTGATACTTCATACACCTTGACGCTCGGCGATCCCCCTTCCATGATTCCGTCGCTGAAGCTTCGGGGAACATAAACGCCGACCGTGCTTTTATTCTGAAGCAGCTCCTCGCGCAGCACATCCTCGGAAGCCGACTCCTTCAGCACATATTGTCCGCTGTGCTCCAGCTGCTCCATCAAGTATTTCCCTGCAGGACCTTCGTCCTCATTCACATAGGAGACAATGATACCGGCTGCCGTCGTTCTGCCCAGCAGAAACACCGTCAGCGTGACGACGACACAGGGCACCAGGACAAAGACAATCCAGCCCCGTCTCCGCCCAAGCGTCCGTTTCACCATATTCCAGGCGATAATCAAGCTAGGCATGGTATCCCACCTTTCGGTACGTGATCATGGCAAAGGCCGACAGCACGGCCGTTATGATCGCCAGCATCCCGATGCAGGAGAGGACGAGGCCGGTCTCGCTGTCCAGCATCATCCGCAGCATGCTCTGCATCGCCCAGTGGTTGACCGTAAAGGCTGCGATCTTCTGAAAAAACTCCACCGGCAGCGGCATAAAGCCTCCGCTGACAAACGTCATGGCGATGATTATGGCCTGCATCAGGCCCCTGGCTCCGGCCGCCGTGCGGGACACGAACGTAATGAGCGCCGCAATCGTCATGGACGACAAGGTGAGCAGGACGCAGACCGTGATCAGCAGGAGCGGATGCCCTCCCCACTTCACGCCATAAAGCCACATCGATCCAAGCACAATGACAGCTGCTTTCACAAACGTGATCAGACTGCACCCAATGATTTTGCCGGCAAAAATCGTGCCGGGGGATACCGGTGCACTTTGCAGCCGGTACAGGGTCCGGCTCTCCCGCTCGCCCAGCAGGCTGCTGCTTGCCATCAGGCCTGAATACAGCAGAAACATGACCAACATGGAAGCCGCATAGTATTGAGCGGCAGAATAAGACCCGCCCTTTTCGCCCAATTGTCCAACCTCCACGCTAGCTCCGCCTGGCTTCCCATCGGAAGCCGATGCGGGTACCGCCAACGACGGCGAGCCGCCGAGCACGATGGCCTCCGCCTGTTTATGATTCGCGTCCGCCATAAATGTTGTAAAGACGGTATCCGCCACGAGATTCAGATTATAGTCTCTGCCGGGAAGCAGCTCCAGCTTCACCGCTTCTCCCCGTCCCATCCGCTCGTCGAAAGCTTCCGGGATCACAACCGCATAATCCAGCTCTCCCCGGCGGAGCTTGCCTATCGCTTCCTCACGGTTTGACAGGACATGCTGAACGATAATATCTTGCAACTCCCGTACATTCACAAGCCCAATCATACTTGCAGGGAGCTCCCCCTGCGCTTCGGGCAGAATAAAGCCCACATTCACCGGCGGCTGCTCAAATTCCTTTTCGTTGCCGAACCAGCCGGATAGCGCGTTACCTAATATAAAGATCAGAATAAGCGGCAGCAAAAATTGATTGATCAGCACCGTCCGGCTCGTAGCCATTCGCTTGAGCTCAAACCAGGCGATAATCGCAGTATTCATGGTTTGTTTTCTCCCTTCATGTATCCGGAGACCTCCGGCCTGTCTAGTCCCGCAGCTTCCGTCCAGTCAGGCTGAGAAACAGCGTCTCCAAGTCAGGCTCCTCGCACTGCAGCGATCGGAGCGTCGTGCCGTGCTTGCCGCAAATGAACAGAATATCCTGCAGCTCCTCTTGCGCCGATGGAACATAAATCTCGAGCCGATGATCAAGTTGCGTAACGCGCCCGACGCGCGGATGAAGCTTCATCTCCTGGATAAGCTCCTCCGTGACCCCATCTGCCGTGAGGATAATGCGCTCCTCTTGAGCCACCCGGGCCCGCAGCTCCTGCTGCGTACCGCAGGCGATGACATGACCTTGGTCCATAATGGCCACCCGGTCGCTGATCGCGGCAACCTCCTCCATATAATGGCTGGTATAAATGACCGTCGAGCCCATCTCATTCAACGTCCGGACAGACTCCAGGATATGATTGCGCGACTGTGGATCAATGCCTACCGTCGGTTCATCCATGATGATGAGCTTCGGGCGATGGGTAATCGAGCAGGCGATGTTCAGCCGTCGCTTCATCCCGCCGGAAAAGGTCGACGGCCGGTCCTTGGCCCGATCCTGCAGTCCGACGAACGTCAATGCCTCCTCCACCCGTTCCTTCAGCTGCTGCCCCCGAAGTCCGTACAATTTTGCAAAAAAAGCGACGTTGTCCATCGCGGACATTTCCTCGTACAAGGCGAGATCCTGCGGAACCAATCCGATTCTTCGCTTCACCTCAAGCGGCTGATCCTCAATCGATATGCCATCGACCTTGATGCTCCCCTGATCCTTCGGCAGCAGGCCGCAGATCATGCTGATGGACGTGCTTTTCCCAGCCCCGTTCGGCCCGAGCAGCCCGAAAATTTCCCCTTCCTGTACCTCCAGGTTCAGGTGGTCCACCGACAGCTTGCTACCATATCGTTTCACGACATCCTTCATTTCCAGAAAGACCGCCATTCGTACCATCTCCGTTTCCTCAATTCAGCTTTCTGACATTCATTGTATACAAGTTCGTCGTTTCCTTCAGGTAGAAGAAGTCACCTTATGGGGTGACCAAAGTCATCTCCTATCGCTCGAATGTCCTGTGATATAATGAAGCCACTGATGGACCGGAAGATATTAGTTTATGAAAAAGGTTGCTGATCGCACATGTCTTCTCCTCTCGCTTATCTTCGTTACGGCTTGATTCTCCTTCCGGCCGCGGCCGATATGTTCCTTCAGCAGCTGGATGACTACGGGGAATATATGGTGTTCGTCCTCCTGTTTCTCGCGGTGACGGTGCTGAGCCGTTTCCTGCCCACCCCGCCCGGGGCCAAGGCGGCTGCGGTGGTTGAAATCGCGTTATCCTTGTGGCTGTGCCATCAATACGGATTCATGATGGTGTTCTTGTCCATGTCCACGATGTGCGTCTATCTGCCCCTGCTGGAGCGCTCTTGGCGGTGGTGGTTTGCCTTCGCTCACCTCGGGCTGCTGAACATCGCCATTGCCGGCTGGGATCCGCTCTTGACGACAACGGCCAATTTGTTATTTTTGTTCTTCGCGGCGGCTTTCGGCCAAATCCAGCAACTGTTTGAAAAACAAGCCGATCACATCAAGCTGTACGACGAGCTGAAGCGGCTGCATTTCCAGCAGGATGAAGCGGGCAGACAGCTGCTGCAATTCGCGCACCAGGTGGAACGGGCGGCGCAGGCCGAGGAACGGAACCGGATCTCCCGCCAGCTGCATGACGATATCGGCCACCGGCTGATCCGCATCAAAATGATGATGGAGGCGGTCGTCCATACCGTCCCCCGCGATTCCGCTCGCGGCATGGAGCTGCTGCACCAGATCCGGGACCAACTGGGCGACAGCATGGAACAGCTGCGTTCGGCCGTTAAGCAGATGAGCCCGCACCGGCGCATGGCCGATGATTATTCCCTGGACCGGCTCCTTGCCGAGACCGGAAAGGAAACCGGCATCGAAACCGACCTTGAGCTGCAAGGAATGCCCTATCCGCTCTATCCGAGCCAGCAGGTGGTATTATATAAGAACGCCCGCGAGGCGATCACGAATGCTCTCCGTCACGGAGGCGCCACGCATGTCCGAATTTTTCTGCACTATGGGGAAGATGAGGTTCGCATGGAGGTCAGCAACAACGGCAAAGTGCCGGAGCCGGCCGATGGTCCGGACCCGGGCCAAGGCAAGCAGGGCATCGGCCTCAGCGGCATGCTGGAGCGGACCAAGGTCGTTGGCGGAACGCTTACGGTACAGCAAAGCGCTCCGTTTACCGTGATCACCCGGCTGCCGGTTTACCGAAAGCGTGAGATCGTATAAAACGATCGATGAAGGAGCAAGCGTCCAATTTAAAGAAAAGGTAGTGCTTACCATGATTTCCGTACTGATTGTCGATGATGACCCGTTCATTCGGGAGAGCTTGAAGCTGCTCGTGGGGATGGATCCGGATATCGAAATAACCGGGGCGGCGGCTCACGGCGGGGAAGCGCTCGACTTGCTGGAAGGCGGGCTTGCGGCCGACGTCGTGCTGATGGACATCCGCATGCCGGTATGTGACGGCGTTGAAGGTACCTTGCGCATCAGGGAGAAATACCCCGACATCCGGGTGCTGATGCTGACCACGTTCGATGATGAGGATTATATTGCAGAGGCTTTGCGGAATGGGGCAAGCGGCTATCTGCTCAAGAACATCCCGCCGGACCGGATCATCCAGGGCATCAAAACCGTCCATGACGGCAATATGCTGATTCATCCCGATATCGCCCGCAAGCTGACCGGCATGCTCCGCCCTGCCGCGCAGCCCGCTCCCCAGACGCCGGCCAGGCTGGAGGCGTTCGGTTTGACGCCGGCGGAATGCAACATCGTTACCCTCATTGCCGACGGCCTGTCCAACAAGGAGATTGCCGGCCGGCTGTACCTGAGCGAGGGCACCGTTAAGAATTACGTGACCGATATTTTGGGCAAGCTCAGTCTGCGCGACCGGACGCAAATTGCGATCTTTTATTTGAAGAAAGTTCAGAGTTAACTAATAATCGATTTAACCGTCAATAAGGCCTGCAAAGCGGAGTCTTCCTTCATGGAAAGCCGCGCTTTGCAGGCCTTGAGTTATGATACGGTTTGGTTTGGTTCAAGGGTTTGCGATTTACGGTTTACGGTTTACGGTTTGCGATTTACGGTTTGCGATTTACGGTTTGCGATTTACGGTTAGCGATTTACGGTTTGCGATTTACGGTTTGCGATTTACGGTTTGCGATTTACGGTTAGCGGATTACAGTTACAGGCTACGGTTAGAGGTTACGATTACGGGTTACGGGTTCCATTTACGGTTTGGTTACGCGACTCTATGCTTCAGCGCTGCTCGGAAGCTCTCAGATTGAACCAGCGCTGCAGCTCCTTCACCGATTCGGTACGAAAGAGCAGGTCATCACGGTCGAACACGAGATAGACCGGCAATCTATCGAGCCCGAGCTCCAGCTTATAATCGACAGCATCTCCCTCACGGTATTCGATGGCGGAATAACCGCCATATAAAGCTCCAGGCACTTGTGCCGCAAGCTCATCCCATTGCTGGCTTGCGTCACTTCCCGCTTGATCCATAAGGACCGTATGGATTCCGCCCGGCCCTTGGGCAATCAACCTCCGGAGCTTTTCCTTCCTAGTCTGTTCAAGCCTTGTGACCTTATCTGCCCGTAAAGGCTGTTGGCTGCCATCTCGGTCATACCGGTAGCTTCCTCCCGCCGGCACAACATTCAGTTTATCTCCAGTCTTGATGGAGGACAGCTCCAGCCTTCTCTCCTGCTCGTCACGAAGCACCGTACCCTCATTGATGTTCACGCCTATCACGTGCCCGATGTCTTCAATAGCACCTCTCTTATCCCGGTTCACCCAAGCCGAAACGTCCAGCTCGATCCGCCTTGCATTGGCGTCCAGTGAACGCACCGTACCCGTTATGACATCATCCAGAAAATTA
The DNA here is from genome assembly GCF_038002285.1 of Paenibacillus sp. FSL R5-0810. Classification (NCBI taxonomy): domain Bacteria; kingdom Bacillati; phylum Bacillota; class Bacilli; order Caryophanales; family Paenibacillaceae; genus Paenibacillus; species Paenibacillus sp. FSL R5-0810. Next base: position 5,753,680 of record NZ_JBBOCF010000001.1, on the reverse strand, counting down.
AAATGGAACCGTCCTTCCGGTTCCTGTACAATATCCACGGTTTGTGCCAGGCGAACGGGGGGACGCATATCCAGCTGCTCGTTCGTCGATACCGCCTTTACGCGCTGACCGCGCCGGATGAGATCAAACTGCTCCCGGCTTACCTCATACCACGCTCCATTTGAAGCTACCGCCGCCCGCTCCAGATCGCGCTGCCTGCCATTCACTGCCGTCTGTTCATCGACCTCACGAAGGATCAGAACTCGGTATTTGATCTTATTCGTGCCCAAGATCGTACTTTTTCCGGCTACCAGCCCTTCATACACGACCGCTTCCTCGGGCCCTGCCGCAGTTTCGGAATCTCTCGTGTCTGCATGGCTCGCGGCAACCCCCGTTGCCGGACCCTGTGGGGCTTCGTGCGCCGGCTTCGGCTGGGAAGATGATCCTCCCGACTCGCATCCAATGATCGATAACACCCCTGCGACGACAACGGTCCAAATCACAGCTGCATTAGATAATGAAGCCACTCCATTCCCCCCTCTACGCCATCACTGGCTATTTGTGGATACAGACGCACATGACTTCCATTAGGTTGCAAGTGAATTGAAGGACAGCCTGAAATGAAATAAAAAAACGATGCTTGTCTCTTCGACAAGCACCGTCATTCCCATTTATGAATGAAATCCCGCTTCTTCCGAGCGGCGAGCCTTCTCGCCCGCCGGATCCTTGCGAAACTTCTGGACATGCAGCTTGTTCGCCAGCAGCGTAATAAGACTTACCGGCTTCAATCGGGCGGCAATGCCATCGCGCGGATCCGGGGCTACGATCGCTCCCAGCTGATGATGGTCCCCGGCATAAATGGCGCGCTGCAAAAACTTGCTTTCGCCCTGATGGTTCTGAACCTCCAGCTTGCAAAAAGCCGGGTTTTGCCGGAGAGCGCCGTGAAGCTGCTCCTTGCTGTGGACCAGGGTACCGTTCACCTTCAGAATCGTCTCGCCCGGCTGAATGCCGAGCTCATGGGCCGGGCTATCCGGCAGAACAGCCAGCACCCGTAATCCGCGAACGGGATGCACAAATACCGGACTGCGCTGCTGCTCTTCATACCGGCTGTACCATACCAAGCCTTCATGCAGCAGCAGAGCGGCCAATGCCGCAATCAGGGTCAACGGCGACCACCATTCGGCAAGCATGCTCAATGCGAGCACGACCGCGGCGTAAATGATCAGCCGCTTGGAGGTGATCGCCGCCTTCTCCTTGGGCAGCATGCTCTGCGTCATCTCGCCGAAGCCGATGACGACCGGCAGCGCCATCATCATAAATCCGCCGCTCCACGCATCCCCGCCGAAGAACGGCGTCCACGGAAGCACGGCCCCTCCGCCGGCGGCAGGTACAAGCATGAACAGCGGCAGCGGCCAGAAGCTCTGCATATGATAGCCGCCGACCAGCTTGCCCCGCTTCCCTTCCAGGAACAGCGGCGTCGCAAAGCTTGACCCCTGCAGCTTGACCAGAACGGCTTCGGCGAAATGCAGCACGGCAGCCAGCGCCAGCAGGGCCGGAATATCCAGGCTGCGGATGGTGGACAGCACCGCATGAGCCCATCCCTCCGCTGCCAGATTCGGAAACCAGCTCAACACGAACTGGAGGATGCCGAGCAGTCCGATGGAATAAGCAAAGCACAAATACCGGATATGAAACAGCATCAAGATCAATGAGGTGACCCAGATGCAGATAATCGCCCCCAGGCTTAGGCTTACCCCCAGGAAAGCGACTGCGACAGACACCGCAAGCCCTGCCAGCAATCCGCCGAGAAATGTCCGCCAGGTTTGCAATCCCCAGGAATGCAAGCGTACATGAAACAGTTTACGCTCCAGGAGTACCTGCCTCCGGTAGAGCAGCATAACGAATAGGATCGAAATATAATAAAAGGGCTGCGTCAGAAGTTGCAAGCCTGCATCCATCCCACGCATCAGCAGTTGTACCAGCGTTTCCAACAGCCAGCCACGCTCCTTTCTCGAATCAAAGAAAAAAGAAGGCTAAGTTGCAGCCTTCTTATGGTTTCGACGCTCTTGCCGCGATTTCCTTCCGAACTTCGGAAAGTCCGCGATTCAGTTGATTATCCACTTTCGGATCCTGAATCTTCTCGATCAGTGCTGCCTCCAGACTTTCCGCCGTCGCACTGTTAAGGACGCCGTCGGATTTCAGCTTATGCTTGCTCTGGAAGCTCTTGACGGCCTTCTCTGTCGCCCGGTCGAAATATCCGTCGGTGCGACCCGGATCAAAGCCGAGGGCCTCCAGCATGATTTGGGCATTCTTGACGTCGCTGCTGTTCGCGTCATACTTGTAGGTCTTCTTCTTGTCAATCGGGGCGACCGTAAAGTATTCCGGCTGGTCTACTTTAATATCCGGTTCAATCCCCTTCTCATGAATCCAGGTGCCGTTCGGCGTGAGCCACTTCGCAATGGTGACCTTCAACAGGCTGCCGTCGCCAAGCTGCTTCTCGAAGCTGGTCTGAACGGTCCCTTTGCCGAAGGAATGCTCGCCGACCAAGGTCGCACCTGCCGATTCCTGAAGTGCTCCGGCCAAAATTTCAGATGCACTTGCGCTGCCCTTGTTCATCAGAACGGTGATCGGATAAGGCTTCGCCTGCCCGTTCGACACATGCTTTTCCCGTTTCTTGTCTTTGTCTTCAACTTGGACGATCAACTTGCCTTTCGGCACAAAATTCTCGGTGATCCCGATGACCTCGGACAGAACGCCGCCCGGATTGTTCCGCACATCGATCACGAGGCCCTTCATGCCCTGCTTCTCCAGCTTCTCAAGCTCTTCCGTAAAGCGTTCACCGGTATTTGATGAGAATTGGGTAATCTCGATAATCCCGATGCCGTCCTTCTCCATCCGGGCGGTCACCGTCTCCAGGCTAACATCATCCCGAACAATGACAAGCTCGATCGGCTCATCGGAGCCTGCGCGCTTAATCTTCAGTACAGCTTTGGAGCCTTTCGGACCGCGGATTTTGGCTACCGCCGCGTTCAGGTCGAGGCCTTGCAGCGATTCGCCGTTCACGGACAATATGGTGTCCTTCGCCCGAATGCCTGCTTTATCTGCCGGGGATCCCTTGATCGGCGATACGACGACGACATTGCCGTCCTGCGAGGATACTTCAGCGCCGATCCCGCTAAAGGATCCTGCGATGCTCTCCGTGAATTGCTTCGCGGATTCCTCGCCCATATAGTTGGAATACGGATCGCCAAGGGCTTCCATCATTCCGTTAATCGCCCCGTCAACCAGCTTCGACCGGTCGACGTCCTTATAATAATTGTCTTCGATCAGGTCCAGCGCCGTACCGAGCTTCCTTGCCTCGGCATCATCGAGCCCGCTGCGATTCGAAATGCTCGCCAGAAGACCTTCACCGTTTCCGGTCTGCTGCGCAGCCGGCAGCTGGGTCAATGCCATGGTTATGAGTACACCGCACAGCATAGCGGCAACCATTAGAAAGACAACCGTTCGTTTTTTCAGCATGTACTTCACCGCCTTTGTACATTTCAACTGCTCTTTCGGGAATCCCGTCCACCTAGTATATGATAGGCTTACCGGGAATATTTATACAGCGGTACGAAGCATGTGTGGCGCAGATTCGCCCTGCCGTTACAGGTAAGGCCCAGGATTAACAGGCGATCCGTTAACCCGTACTTCGAAGTGAAGATGCGGTCCGGTACTTTGACCGGTCGAACCGACCTCGGCAATCTTCTGGCCTCTGGACACCTTGTCGCCCTCACTCACCATGATGCCGCCGTTGCGGATATGTCCGTACAAGGTCCATACGCCGCCCCCATGATCAACAATAACACAGTTTCCGTAACCGCTCCACCATTCGGCCAGAATGACGGTGCCGCTCTCGGCTGCCCGGATCTCCGTTCCTTGCGGAGCAGCAAAATCTTGACCGGTATGCATCTTGCCGACCTCACCCGTTACCGGATGCACCCGCGGGCCATAGCCCGATGAGAGTCTTGCCCCCGATACCGGAAGCGCAAACGGACCTCCGTTGCCGGTAAATCCGCCTCCCTTGCTTCCGCCAAGCTTGGTTGCCTTCGCCCGTTTCGCCGCCGCGGCGGCTGCCGCTTTCGCAGCAGCTGCTCTGCGTGCAGCCTCTTCAGCCGCCAGCTTGTTCTTCTCTTTCTGCAGATCCGATCGTTTGCTGGCCAAGGCCACCAGCATCTGGTCCTGCTCCTTGGTCAAAATCTCCGCGTCCTCGATCTCTTGATCATATTGGGCGAGAAGCACGCGCTTCTCCTTTTCCTTCTCATTCAGGAGGCTCTTGCGGTCTTCCATCTGTGCGTACAGATCTTTCGCCGTCGCATACTGGGTCTCGAGCTGTTTCTTCTTCTCGATGACAAGGAGCTTGTCCTGTTTATGCTGCACGAGCAAATTCTGGTCCTGATTGACGATCGTCTTTAAAGAATCCGCCCGCTCCAGGAAATCGCTGAAGCTTGTGGAGGAGAGCAGCACATCAAGATAGGAAGGCTGCCCGTCCATATAGATCAGACGAATGCGGGATTCCAGCAGCTTCTCGCGGGAAGCGATGCGCTCCTCGGCCGCTTCAAGCTCCTTCGTCGTCGTTCTCAGATTATCCTCGGTTTCCTCGATCTTCATCGATATCTTCATCAGCTCGTTGCTGACGATGCTGATTTGTTCCATGACATATTTCAGGTTTTTGGTCGTCTTTTTCTTATAATGCTGCGCTTCCTTCTTCTCCTCGGCAGCCTTGCTCTTCTGGGCTCTGGCCTCGCGGACCTGCTCCTGCAGCACTTTCAGCTCACGGTCGACGTCGGCTGCGGTCTTCTTCTCAGCTTGTCCGTCAGAGGGTTGGATCATAACAGAGGCCAATAATAAGGCTGCTACTCCAGCGGCGATTTTCTTCAACGTTCGCTCCCCATCCTTTACCTGGTTTAGACTTTCAAAAACTTACGGATCGACATGGTGCTGCCCCAGACTCCGATCGCAACACCGAGCACAATGATGATTCCGCCGAGCCACAACCACAGGTCTCCAAGCGGGATCAGGCTCTTGGCAAGCGTCATATCGGTCTGAGCGGCCGCATACAAGCGTCCGTATCCGACAAACAACAGGGTCACCGTGACAATCGAGCCGACGAGGCCGATCAATGCCCCCTCGACGAAAAACGGCCAGCGAATGAAGCTGTTGGTCGCACCGACCAGCTTCATAATGCCGATCTCACGTCTGCGGGCCAGAATGGTAACACGGATCGTATTCGAAATCAGGAACATCGACATCAGTCCCAGTCCGGCGACGAATATGAAGCCGATATTCCGGACCGTCCGCGTGATTTTGAACAGCGTTTCCACCGTTCCTTCGCCGTACTTGACGCGCATGATCGGCTCCTCCGCGTACTTCTCGTTCAAAGCGCTAATCTTGTCGGCAACGAAGCCGACGGTCGTAGGCTCGATGACGGATACCTCAAACGCATCCGGCAGCGGGTTCTGGTCCTCTTCGCTGAAGCCCTCCAGCCATTCCGAGCCGAGGCTCTCCTCCAGCTCCTTCATCCCGTCTTCCTTGGATACGAATTTAATCGAGCTGACCTCCGGCATCGTCTCGATCTCGCTGCGGATCTTCTCCCGAAGCGCCTCGTCGACATTCAGATTCAAGTAGGTGTTGATCTGCACATTACTATCTGCTTTATCGGCTAACGCGTTTACGTTCATTACAAGCAGCATGAACACACCCAATATAAATAACGACACCACGATGGAAGTTACCGATGCGACAGACATCCAGCCGTTGCGAAATATACTCTTCGCCCCTTCCCGCAGGTGCCGCAAGAAGGTTCTAAAACTCATACCCGTATTCTCCTCTCAGCTGGTCGCGCACGATCTGTCCGCGCTCGATGGCTAGTACGCGTTTGCGCATGGTGTTGACGATTTCCTTGTTATGCGTGGCCATGACAATCGTTGTGCCGCGAAAATTGATCTCGTCCAGCAGCTGCATGATTTCCCAAGATGTCTCCGGATCCAGGTTCCCGGTAGGCTCGTCCGCAATAATGACCGACGGATTGTTCACGATCGCCCGCGCGATTGCAATCCGCTGCTGCTCGCCGCCGGATAGCTGGGAAGGCTCGCGGTTCGCCTTGGCCTTCAGCCCGACAAGCTCCAGCACTTCCATCACCCGTTTCTTGATGATTCGCTGCGGCGCCTCGATGACTTCCATGGCAAAAGCTACATTTTCGTAAGCTGTCAGCTTTGGCAGCAGGCGGTAGTCCTGGAAAACCACCCCGATATTGCGCCGAACATAGGGGATTTTGCGCTGCTTCAGCTTCCCGATATTGAATCCGTTCACGGAAATTTGCCCCTTGGTAGGCACTTCTTCTCTATAAATAAGCTTCATAAACGTCGACTTTCCCGCACCGGACGGTCCGACGACATAGACAAATTCATTCCGGTTGATCTTAACCGACACGCCTTGCAGCGCATGAGCGCCGTTCGGGTAAGTCTTCCAAACGTCTTGCATTTCAATCACTAAGAATCACTTCCCAATCCATAATTAGCCTTTATAATTTCGACAGCTTCCATTGAATTCCTTTAAAATTCCTGAAAAATCCTCACAACACCACCTATTGTAACAAATTTGTTACCTTTTGAGTACCCGAAAGTTTATCCCCATCGTGACATATACATGAACAAGCGCATGAACGTCGGCCAATACGAAGTTAAGAGGGTGGTTTTGCATGAAAAAAATTCATCTTGGTCTCATCATTGTCAGCAGTTTGGTGCTGGTCCTCTCCGTAGGATTCGGCATGCTGACCCTGTACGTCAATCAGAAGGAGCTTCCTGAAGGGGTTATCGTGTCCGGATGGGATGTCGGCGGCAGGCCCGCCGATGAGGTGCTGGCCGAGCTCGATCAGCGGCTGGCTGCCCTGGCCGGCACGAAGGTCAAGCTGCAGGCGGCCATGCTGAAGGGGAAGACGGAGACGTTTACGCTGAAGGAGGCTGGAGTTCGATATGATGCGGAATCGTTCCGGGAGGCTGTAAGCAAGCTCCAGGACAACTCCGGCACCTTATGGGAACAGATGTGGTTCAGGCGAAACTTTCGGTCAGAATGGGAAATTTCCGCCGCGTGGAACCGGGACCTGCTGAAGAAGCGGCTTAATGAGGAATGGGAGAAGGAGCGATTCGGAGAGCCCGTCAATGCCGTGCGGAGCATTTCCGAGGATGATATCGTCAGATACATGCCGGAGAAGACTGCTTACCGCATCGATTGGGCCATGTTATATGATCGGCTGGGGGCAGCGCTGCCGGGCGACCTGTCGGCGGCCGGGAAGCAGGCGGGCACCGAGTTGGTGCTGGAATTGCCTCTAAACCTTGAGAAGCCCCCCGTGACCCTAGAGTCGCTTCAGGCGGAAGGCATAGCGCGCAAGATCGTCGAGTTCTCAACAAGCCTTGGAGCCAGCGGGCCCGGAAGGGTCCATAACGTAACGGCGGCGGCCAAGGCGGTAGACGGCATGATCTTGAAGCCGGGCGATGAATTCAATTATGGGCACGTCATCGATACCGCCAAGAAGGAATACGGCTTCAAGGAAGCGCCTGTTATCGTAAACGGCAAGCTCGTGCCGGGAATCGGCGGCGGCATCTGCCAAGTATCAAGCACGGTGTATCACGCCGCCCTCATGATCGGGCTTGACATCACCGAGCGCCGGAATCACTCTCTGCCGGTCAGCTATATGCCTAAGGGGCAGGATGCCACTTTTGCCGAAGGGGCGATTAACTTCCGCTTCCGCAATAACACCGGGAAGCATCTGCTCATTCTCTCCGAAGTATCGGACGATGCGCTGACGGTCAAAATGTTCGGAACCTTTCCCGAAGATACCGTCTATGAGCTGGAATCCTCGACGATCGAAACGCTGCCATCACCGGAAAAGATCATCCACAACAAAGCGCTGCCGCCAGGCTTCAAGCAGGTCATTCAGCAGGGCAAGCCCGGTTATGTAGTCGAAACATTCCGGACCAAAAAGGTGAACGGCAAGCTTGTGGAACGCGTTAAAATTTCCACGGATACGTACCGCGCCCAAGACAGCATCGTTGCCATCAATCCGACCCATGACGACGGGATGCCGGTACCTAACGAAACGCCTAAGGAAGAGGTGGTGGAAGACGGAATTACGGCCGCGCCTTAACATGCTGGACTAACTTCATGCGATACGCGTGACTCTTCTGTGCGTGCAGGGGATCTATAGACATAAAAAAAAGAACTGCCCCATAGTAGAAAATCTACTTATGGGGCAGTTCCCTAGCGTATGATTTCAGCATGCCCGTCTTGCCGGCTTAAAATCTGTGCGCCGTCCCGATCTCCGCCTCGGGATCCCGGCTCAGCTCATCCCGGAACTCGACCTGCCGCACCTTGCATCCCTTGCCGAGAATAACCCGGTTACCGCGAACCATATCGGCTTCAACGTATTCCAAATCCAGAACGTCTCCCTCAATTACCCGGGCCTCCAGCCTTGGCCCGCTTAAGGAGAACGACAGCATCTCCCACAGCCGCTTGCCCTTCCGGCGCACCGTTATCCGGTCGCCGATGACCTCCAGGGCCTTGCAGCGTCCAAATAGACGGATATCTCCGTTACCAAGATGCAGCCGGCCGCTGATGTTAAAGCTTCCTCTAAGCTCCGCCCATTCGCTCCGAACATCGCCATGTCCGCGGAGATTGCCGCTTAACGTGAGCCGTTCGGATTCCGAATCGCCATGAATGCTGCAGTGCCCCCCGATCTCGATGAAACGGCTGCGCAGCTGATCCTTCAGGTTCAAGTTGCCGGCCACATTTAGGCTTTCCGCCTCAACGGCCCCATGGACGGTGCCGGATCCGTTCACGCGAAGCTTCTGCGTCATCAAGGATCCGTTCACGCTCATATTCCCGTTCGCAACCAAGTCGACGCATTCGATATCGCCGTTGATTTGGCCCGAGCCGTCGATGCGAACTTTGCCGTACCGGCCGCCCGTTGCATTCCCGGTACCGGCAATTTTCAGATCGGACAGCTTCTCTTCATAGGGTATCATGGTAGTCCTCCTCCAATATATTACATAGGGTGAAATCACCTTATATAGTCGTTATAGTCGGTTATTATAAGTCGTCGAATGGTATCTTCATTCTATCGTTACATTAAGAATTCCACCCTTGTCGGCGGAATCCTCTGCCGGATCACAAAAGGAGCATCAGCTCTACGCTGGTGAGCTCCGTTCTCTTAGTAGATTATCACAACAGCATCCCTCGCTAAACCGCCTGATGGCTGAATCTTTCCTCGGTCTTGAGACCGAGGCGTTAAAAAGAATGGCCGGGAAATTTTACAGCTGCAGCCTGCTAAATTATGATATGATCCCATATGTAAACGCATTAGCTATTTCTGATCCTGATGATGAAAGGGGATACATACCATGGCTTTGATTCAATGTCATTTCTTCTCCGAAGTGCTTGGGCTCAGCACGTCCATGACCGTCATCTTGCCGCAGCAGACCTCCGCACAGATCGGCATGACCAATACGGCAGGCAGCGGCCTGCATCCAACGCTGTACCTTCTGCACGGCTTGTCCGATGACGATTCGATCTGGCTCCGCCGCACCTCTATTGAGCGCTATGTGGCCTCCATGGGATTAGCGGTCGTTATGCCGCAGGTACACCGCAGCTTCTATACCGACATGGAGCACGGCGGCAAATACTGGACCTTCATCAGCGAGGAGCTGCCGGCTCTCGCCCGCTCCTTCTTCCCGCTCTCCCATGTCAGGGAGGATAATTTTGTCGCCGGCCTGTCGATGGGCGGTTACGGTGCGTTCAAGCTCGGACTGCGCTGCCCGCAAACGTTCGCGGCGGCTGCAAGCCTGTCCGGTGCGCTTGATATGGTGAGCCGGATCGGCCCTGCCGAAGACCGGCATTATGACAACAGGCTCATCTACGGGGACCGCGACATTTCCGGAACGGACGACGACTTGCTGCATTTGGTGCGCAAGGTAGACGCCAGCGATGGACCGAAGCCGATGCTGTACCAGTGCTGCGGAACCGAGGACTTCCTGTATGAGGATAACCAGTCCTTCCGCCAGGTCTGCGAGCAGACCTCGCTGGACTACACCTATCAGGAAGGACCGGGCGGTCATGATTGGGGCTACTGGGACACCCATATTCAAGATGTGTTAAAGTGGCTCCCTCTGAAAAAGTAAACCCAAGTAAAAAAATGCACTCTTAAGAGAGGGCCCCTGCGGCTGCAGCCGGCGCTTTCGCTCCATGAGTGCATTTTTTCATTTATTGCATGTATTCAGCTGATGGGATTACTCCACATTGCCTTGCCGAAGGGCAAGCCACTCCTCGGTCGCCTGCAGCAGCTTCACGCTGCGCTCGATCGCATCCTTCACCTGAGCGGTTGCCGTGCCGCCGTATACGTTTCGGGCGTTAACCACCGTCTCCGGCTGCAGAACGCCGTAAATGCTGTCATCGAACAGCTCCGAGAACTGACGGAATTCCTCCAGCGTCAAGTCCAGCAAATATTTGTTATTCTGGATGCAGTACAGCACCGTTTTGCCGATCACCTCATGCGCCTGCCGGAACGGCAGTCCCTTGCCGACCAAGAAATCCGCAATATCCGTCGCATTCGAGAAGTCCGTATTCACCGCTTCGCGCATGCGTCCCTTGTTGACCTTCATCGTGGCAATCATCGGCGCGAACAGCTGCAGCGCTCCTTCCAGCGTGGCTACCGTATCGAACATGCCTTCCTTGTCCTCCTGCATGTCCTTGTTGTAAGCAAGCGGAAGCGACTTCAGCACGGTAAGCAGGCCCATCAGATTGCCGTATACGCGTCCGGTTTTGCCGCGAACCAGCTCCGGCACGTCCGGATTCTTCTTCTGCGGCATGATGCTGCTGCCGGTGCAGAATGCATCGTCAAGCTCAATGAAATTGAACTCCGTGCTGCTCCACAGCACCAGCTCTTCGCTTAGGCGGGACAGATGCATCATGATGATCGAGGCGTCCGCCAAAAATTCGAGAATGAAGTCGCGATCGCTGACCGCATCCAAGCTGTTCTCGTACACGCCGTCGAAGCCGAGCTGCTCGGCGACATAGTGCCGGTCGATCGGGAACGTCGTGCCGGCAAGCGCTCCGGCGCCCAGCGGCAAAATATTGATCCGTTTGTAGCTGTCGATCAGCCGGTCGATATCCCGCTGGAACATCGACACGTACGCCATCAGATGATGGGCGAACAGAATCGGCTGCGCGCGCTGCAGATGCGTATATCCCGGAATGATCGTATCCAGATTGTCCTTGGCCTGTCCGATCAGCGCCGTCTGAAGCTCATGCAGCATGCCGGTCAGTGCAACGACACGGTTGCGCAGGTACAGATGCATATCCGTCGCTACCTGGTCGTTCCGGCTTCGTCCGGTATGGAGTTTCCCGCCGACCGGCCCGACTTCCTCAATGAGATTTTTCTCGATATTCATATGAATGTCCTCGTCCGAAACCGAGAACTCGATGCTTCCTTCGCGGATGCGCTCAAGCACTTTATTCAAGCCCGCTTTGATCGTCTCCACATCCTCGACCGGCACGATGCCGCACTTGCCCAGCATGGATACATGCGCCAGACTGCCCTGGATGTCCTCCTCCGCCAGCTGCTTGTCAAAACCGATGGAAGCCGTGTACTCCTCCACCAACGCGTTGGTCTGCTTCGTAAAACGTCCGCCCCATAACTTGCTCACAACACTTGCCCCTCTCTGTTTGAAGGCAGAGGGCCGCTTCCCGCCGGGGATGGCAGCAAGAGCACCTGTTTAAAGGCTGCCCCTGTCCGCGAATCCCAAGCATGAAAACGGCCTTCAGCCCCTTCATTACTTGCATAGCTTTGCGTGGCTTACAATGCTTATCTTGCTTGCATTTTATAAAATGAACTTTTGAACTGGATTGCTTACTTATTCTGGTTTACGCCCGCCGCCACTTTCAGCCGCAGCGCGTTCAGGCGGATAAAGCCGGTAGCATCGCCTTGATCATAGGCTTGCGTTGGGTCGGCCTCCATCGTGGCGATATCCGGATTGTACAAGCTGACCGGGCTCTTCACGCCGGCGCCGATCACATTGCCCTTGTACAGCTTCACGCGCACCGTGCCGGTGACGTTCTTCTGGCTTTCCGTTACCAGGGCCTGCAGCGCCAAACGCTCCGGCGCAAACCAGAAGCCGTTGTATACGAGCGTGCTGTATCGGGTGATCAGGCTGTCGCGCAGGTTCATTACTTCGCGGTCCATGGTGATGGACTCCATTTTGCGATGGGCGGTGAACAGAATCGTTCCGCCTGGCGTCTCATAAACGCCGCGGCTCTTCATGCCGACGAAGCGGTTCTCCACCATGTCGACGCGGCCGATGCCGTGCTTGCCGCCAAGCTCGTTGAGCTTCTCCATCACCTGCAGCGGGCTCATCGCCTCGCCATTGAGGGCAACGACATTGCCCTGCTTGAATTCCAGCTCCAGGTATTCCGCCTCATCCGGCGCATCCTCAGGCGAAACGCTGAGCAGATACATGTCCTTGCTTGCCTCCGCGCTTGCGTCAAACCAAGGATCTTCCAGCACGCCGCTCTCGTAGCTGATATGAAGCAGGTTGCGGTCCATCGAATACGATTTCGCCGCAGAAGCCGTGACCGGAATGCCGTGCGCTTCCGCATATGCGATCATCTCGGCGCGTCCCGGGAAGGAGTTGCGGAACTCCTCAAGGCGCCATGGCGCAATTACATCAATGTCAGGAGCGAGTCCGGCTACGCCGAGCTCGAAGCGCACCTGGTCATTGCCCTTGCCCGTTGCCCCGTGAGCGATCGCCGTAGCGCCTTCCGCGCGTGCAATCTCCACCATGCGCTTGGCGATAAGGGGACGCGCGATGCTTGTTCCGAGCAGGTATTGCCCTTCATACATCGCTCCCGCTTGGAACATCGGGAAGATGAAATCTTTAGCGAACTCGTCGCGCAGGTCGTCGATATATACTTTGGAGGCGCCGGTAGCGAGCGCTTTTTCCTCCAGGCCGTCCAGCTCTTCTTTCTGGCCGATGTCCGCCGTGAACGCAATGATTTCAGCGTCATACGTTTCCTTGAGCCATTTGAGGATAACGGACGTATCCAGACCGCCGGAATACGCCAATACGATTTTTTGCTTTGCCATGGTTAAACTCCCTCTCCTTGTAACTAACAAATCCTATTCTTGCGTCTTTCACAAGCTAGACCAACAAACGGTCCAATCTTCGTATTTCAAGATTCGATGCCGAATTGCTCCTTGACTCACTTCATGACCCAAGGATGACTTTTTGAACAACCTCTATTATGCCATTAATGCTACCATTAACGCTTTTTGCGCATGCAGCCGGTTCTCGGCCTGATCGAAAATGACGGAGTTCGCGCCGTCGATCACGCCTTCGGAAACCTCCTCGCCCCGATGCGCCGGCAAACAGTGCAGGAACAAATAATCCGGCTTCGCCGCCTTGACCAGCTCCTCGTTCACCTGAAAATCCGCAAAGGCGGCCTCCCGTTCGGCTTGCTCCTCTTCAAAGCCCATGCTCGCCCATACATCGGTATAGATGACATCGGCATCCTTGGCAGCTTCGATCGGATCATGCGTGATCGTGATCTTTCCACCGGTTTGCGCTGCAATCTCTTCGCTCAGCTTCACAATGCCTTCATCCGGCATATAACCCTCAGGGCTCGCTACCGCCACATGCATGCCCATCTTGGCTCCGCCGATCAGCAGGGAATGCGCCATATTGTTGCCGTCCCCGATAAAGGCCATTTTCAACCCTTTCAGCTTGCCCTTATGCTCCAGCACCGTCTGCAGGTCAGCCAGCACCTGGCAAGGATGCGCCATGTCGCTCAAGCCGTTGATCACCGGAATGGATGCATGCTTCGCGAGGTTGATGACATTGTCGTGCCCGAAGGTACGGATCATGATGCCATCCAGATAACGGGACATGACCTGCGCCGTATCGCTGATCGGCTCCCCGCGTCCGAGCTGAATATCGTTCTTGCTCAAGAAGAGCGCATGGCCGCCCAATTGGAACATGCCGACCTCGAAGGAGACCCGGGTCCGTGTCGAGGATTTCTCGAAAATAAGTCCGAGCGTCTTCCCCTTTAACGGCTGGTACACCTCTCCGTTCTTCTGCTTACGCTTTAGCTCGATCGCCGAGTCCAGCAAAAACTGGATCTCCTCGGTGGAATACTCGTCCAATTCGATCATATCCCGGCCTTTCAAGCTGATTCCCTGTAGTTGTCCGCTAGCGGTCATCCCCTTGTCCTCCTTGCTGTTTGCTGTATTTTTCTATTGTATCATGACTTTCTATGCTTGGTTAACCGCCGTATGGGCATGAATGATATCGATAAGGATTGACACCGCCTGATCGATTTCCTCCCGTGTGACAAGCAAATTCGGAAGGAGGCGGATCACATTCGGGCCTGCGGTCACGAACAACAGTCCGCGGCGCTGCCCTTCCAGCACCAGCTCGCCGACCGGCTCCGCGCATTCAATGCCGATCAGAAGGCCTTTTCCGCGAATGCTTTTCACAAAAGGAATTCCCGCAAGCTTCTCTTGCAGCTGAGCCGTCAAGTATTCGCCCGCTTCCGCTGCGCGCTGAGGCACGTTGTCCTCCAGCATCGTCTCGATCGTAGCCGCCACCACTGCGCTTGCCAGCGGCGTACCGCCAAAGGTCGATCCATGGCTGCCTGCCGTAAAGGCATCGCGCAGATAGCCCTTCCCGAGCATCGCGCCGACCGGGAAGCCGGAGCCAAGCCCCTTGGCTACCGTGAAAATATCCGGCTCGATGCCGTAATGCTCATGGGCGAACAGCTTGCCGGTCCGGCCCATGCCGGTCTGTACCTCGTCAACGATGAGCAGCAGCCCGTGCTGCTTGCACAGCTCCGTGACGGCCTGTAAGAATTCCGGCTCGACCGGATGCACGCCGCCTTCGGCCTGCACCATCTCGATCATGATGGCCGTGGTGTTGTCGTTAATCGCCGCTTCCAGTGCCGGCAGGTCATGCAGCGGAACGCTCAGGAAGCCGGCAGGGAGCGGAAGGAAGCCTTCCTTCACCTTGTCTTGTCCCGTAGCGGTCAGCGTGGCCAGCGTCCGGCCGTGGAAAGACTGCGTAAAGGTAATGATCTCATAACGGCCGGTGCCCTTCACCTTCTGGTGATAGCGGCGAGCCAGCTTGATCGCGGCTTCGTTCGCCTCCGCACCGCTGTTGCAGAAGAAGACGGCATCCGCGCAGGTGTTTGCGGTCAGCAGCGCCGCTGCTTTTTCCTGTCCCGGAATATGAAACAGATTCGAGACGTGCCACAGCTCATCCAGCTGGGCCTTCAGCTTCTCCTTCACCTTAACCGGGGCATGCCCGAGATTGGTTACCGCAAGCCCGGCCATAAAGTCCAAATATTTATTGCCTTGGTCGTCCCACAACCAGCTGCCTTCCCCTTTGACGAGGCTGAGAGGGTATCTCGCATAGGTCTGAAACAATGAGCTCTCATGGCCTCCCGCTGCCGCATTAGCCGCTGCGCTTCCGCTTCCTTGTGCATCTTTCCCCATGACCTGTTACACTCCTTTACTTATGGCTTTGCTTAATTGAAGAAGTTGTTCAAAAAGCCGGCTTTTGATCACGAAGCCAATTAAGAAGTAAGCTCGGCATCGAATCTTGAATTCGGCCCGGTCTTCCGATCCTCAAGGGGTCTTACGAAGACCCGTTCTATG
Source organism: Paenibacillus sp. FSL R5-0810 (assembly GCF_038002285.1). NCBI lineage: Bacteria > Bacillati > Bacillota > Bacilli > Caryophanales > Paenibacillaceae > Paenibacillus > Paenibacillus sp. FSL R5-0810. Next base: position 5,737,962 of record NZ_JBBOCF010000001.1, on the reverse strand, counting down.
AATGCTTCAGCTATCCGTACGGTGTTGGCGGCTACATCCGAACAATGCGCGTCCCGAGCACTTCGCCTGCGACTACGCGGCTGAGTACATTCGGCTCGCTGCCGTCCACAATGACGACCTCGCGCACCTTGCCGTGAATGCAAGCAATGGCTGCCCTGACCTTCGGAATCATGCCGCCGTAGATTTCACCCGTACCGATCATATCCTCGATCTCCTGCACCGTAACGGTCGGCAGCACCCGCTTCTCGCCCCCCGCACTCTTCATGATGCCGGGCACGTCGGTTACGACGATCATCCGGGCTACGCCGAGATGAGAAGCGACTGCGCCTGCTGCTGTATCCGCGTTAATGTTGTAGCGCTGCCCTGATGCATCGACGCCGATCGGTGCTACAACGGGCATGTAGCCCATCTCCATCACGCCGTTAAGGATGGAGGACTTCACATGCGTGACATCACCAACCCAGCCGACCTCTGCGCTGTTCGCAACCGGCCGGGCTTCAATCAAACCGCCGTCGGAGCCGGACAGCCCGAGGGCCGAGCCGCCGACGCTCTGAATCCGGCGGACGATCTGTTTGTTGATCGTGCCGGCCAGCACCATCTCCACCACATCCAGCACGTCCTCCGTCGTCTTGCGCAGACCGTTCACGAACTCGGTCTCGATCCCCAGCTTCTCCAGGTTTCCGGAGATCGCTGGCCCGCCGCCATGCACAATCACCGGCTGAACCCCCTTCTCCTGCAGTCCCTTCAAATCCTCAAAGAAGCTGTCCGGTAGGGCGGCCAGCGTGCTGCCGCCGCACTTCATCACAAACATGTCTCCGCCCGCCTTCTTGCCGGGCATGGTCTCCTCCTGGTTCAACGTGCTGTTCACATCCGTCTCCTCCCGTCACTGCTTGAAGTATTATGTGCGGTAAGCCGCATTGATCCGTACATAGTCATAGGTTAAGTCGCAGCCCCAGGCGGTGGCTGATCCACTGCCAGTATGGAGCTTCACTTCGATATTCACCGTATCTCCCTGAAGATAGGCCAGTGCTGCATCCTCGTCAAAAGCCACTGGCCTTGACTGCTCCAGCACCGAAATCGGCCCAATCTTTATATCAACCGTCTCGGGATTGACCGGCCGGCCGGCTCGGCCTACGGCTGCAATGATACGCCCCCAGTTGGCATCGGCGCCGAACACCGCCGATTTGACCAGGCTGGAGCCGATAATCGTCTTCGCAATGGCCTGGGCGTCCACGTCGGTCTCCGCTCCGTCGACGTGGACCTCGATCAAATGCGTTGCCCCTTCGCCGTCCCGGGCAATCGCCATCGCGAGCATCCGGCACACATATTGAAAGCCGGAAGCAAAACCTTCCCAATCCGGGTGCGCCGGCGACAGCTCATCATGCCCGGCCAGACCGCTGGCCATGGCAATCAGCATATCGTTCGTGCTCGTGTCCCCATCAACGGTAATCATATTAAAGGTCAGATCGGTCGTCTGGCGAAGCAGCTGCTGCAGCGCTTCCTGCCCGATGACCGCATCGGTGGTGACGAAGCCGAGCATGGTTGCCATGTTCGGATGAATCATGCCGGAGCCTTTCGCCGAACCGGCTATCGTTACGTTCACCCCGCCGACCGAAACGGTTACGCAGGCTTCTTTTTTCACCAAATCCGTTGTCAGAATCGCTTGGTTAAAGGCTTCCGCTCCTTCGCGAGCGCCGCTCAGACGGCCCGGCAGGCCCTCTATGCCCGCAATCACGCGGTCCATCTTAAGCAGCTCGCCGATAACGCCTGTTGACGCCACCGCAACGTCGCTCTCCTCCACGCCAAACTCAGCGGCAGCCCGGGAACGCATCGTGTACGCATCCTCTTCACCTTGCTTGCCTGTGCACGCATTGGCATTCCCGCTGTTGACCACGATGGCGCGGAGCCTGCCGTCCGCAAGGCTTTCCCGCGTCACCTTCAGCGGAGCCGCTTGAAATACATTTGTCGTATAAACAGCTGCCGCAACAGCCGGCACCTCGCATACGATGGCGCCAAGATCGTGGCGGTCGGTCTTCTTCAGTCCGCAGTGGAGACCGGCAGCCTTGAAGCCTTTCGGCGTCACGATGGTGCCTTCCTCCAAAATCGCAAATAAGTTATCTCCCATGTCCATCTCCCCCGTCTGTTACGGATACACTGGCGTAAACGTAAGACCGAGGCTTTCCTCCCATCCCATCATCAGGTTCAAATTCTGGATTGCCTGCCCGGCAGCGCCCTTCACGACATTGTCGATCACCGATATGACGGTCAACCGGTTCGTTCGGGCATCCACCGCAAAGCCGATGTCGCAATAATTGGAGCCGCTAACCTCTTTCGTCGCCGGCCATACGCCGTTATCGCGAATGCGGACAAAAGAGCGATCTTTATAGTACTCGCGATACAATCCGATGAAGTCCTCTTCGGTATACGATCCCTTGAGCGTTGCATACATCGTGCTCATAATCCCGCGCGTCATCGGTACGAGATGAGTCGTAAAGGTGACGGTAACGGGCTCGCCCGATACTTGGCTGAGCACCTGCTCGATCTCCGGGATATGCTGATGCTTGTTGACCTTGTAGGCCTTGAAGTTTTCATTGATTTCCGCAAAATGCGTCATGAGGCTCGTTCCCCGTCCCGCCCCGGATACGCCGGACTTCGCGTCGATGATCAAGCTGGCCGGGTCAATCCAGCCGGCGTTAATCGCCGGGATCAGTCCAAGGAGCGTAGCGGTCGGGTAGCAGCCGGGATTCGAAATGAAATCGACGCCCTTCACTTCGTCTCCGAATACCTCGCACAAGCCGTATACGGCTTTTTCAAGAAGCTCGGACGAAGGGGCCGGATGCTTATACCACTGCTCGTAAGCAGTACCGTCCTTCAGCCTGAAATCGCCCGAGAGGTCGATAACCTTCAGCCCTGCCGCTAGGAGCTCCGGAACGAGCTTGGCGCTTACGCCGGAAGGCGTCGCCGTGAACACAAGATCCGCAGCCTGCGCAATCTCCGCAGGATCAACGCCATCCAGATTCTTCGCAACAATATTCGTCAAATGCGGGAATCCGTCCGATATCGGGACCCCGCTGCTCGATGATGAAATCACCGAAGTAATCTCGATGTAAGGATGCGCCTGCAGCAATCGGATCAGCTCCACGCCTCCATAACCGGTGGATCCTACAATGGCAACTCTCAGCTTGTTGTCTGTCATATCCTCATCCCTCTCCCACGGAACATCCGATAGACCGCAAGTGGAAAGGCGCCTGCTTGTAAGCGTCCTGATCGAGCGGTCTTATGCACGGTTGCATGATTCCAAATCCATTATCCGTCTCATAAATATGTATTATTATACGACTGTATTCATATAAATACAATGGATTCTCATAAATTGGCTGGAAATGGGTCAATCTCTCCCCCTATAAGTCGGACGCACGTTCATATTCTTCTTTTAATATCGAGAATACTTTGAGATTCCAATGCCGGTCCTTCACCTTCATCGCTTTGCGCAGTGTCCCCTCATAACGCATGCCGATCTTCTCCATGACGCGCTGGGAGCCGATATTGTCCTCGAAGCAGCGGGCTTGGACCCGAATCAGATCCATTTCGCCAAAGCCAAGCTTCAGGAGCGCGGAAGCCGCTTCGGTCATGATCCCCCGGCCCCAATATTCCCGAGCAAGCACATAGCCGATTTCTGCGCTTTGATGCTCAGGTCTCCACCATACAAAATCGACCGTGCCAATCAGCCTGCCGTTCTCCTTCAGTTCTATTCCCCAGGGTGCGATGTCGTGCTTGGCATATTGGGCTAATATGTATTGAATAAATCGCTTGCTGTCCTCAATCGAGCGATGAGTTTCCCATGTTACGTATTGGGCCACCTCATCATTTGAGGCATAGGCGTACATATCCTCCGCATCCCGCATCGATATTCTGCGCAAGCGCAGACGGTCGGTTTCTAGTTCGGGCAGGCTTGCATAGATCCGTTCAATCCCCATTTTTCGTAGCCTCCTCCAAGATATTAGTTTCCATTATAGGCGCTTCCCCGGAAAAATAAAGAAAAAATTCCCTTTTGTTATTTCGACTCCGCCTTTAGTTTCCAGGCTCCTGAATAGAACCTGTTACGGCCACGAACCGGCTCAAGGTAACAACCCATATCCATAAAAAAAGAACGGCGCTCATGCGCCGTTCTTGCATCATGTTATATGATTTAGGTTCTAATATTCCGAAAGCCTTCACCCAGCACCTCGTGTGCATTATGGATAATGACAAACGCATCCGGATCCACCGATTGGACCACCGTCTTCAGCCGGGGAATCTCGCTCTGGCCGACGACGACCATAAGAACGGTCCGGTGTTCGCCGGTATATCCGCCCTCAGCCGTCAGCTTGGTCAAGCCCCGGTCGAGATCCTCCAAAATCGCCTTCGTAATCGGCTCCGTATGATCGGAGATAATGTAAGCGACCTTGGTGAAGCTGAAGCCCAGCTCGATCGCATCAATCACCTTGCCCGTTACATATAATCCGATTAAGGCATACAGCGCTTGCTCCAATGACAGCACCATGGCTGCCGAAGAAATAACGATCGCATCCAGAATGACGATGCATAAGGAAAATGCAAGCCCGCTGTATTTATGCAGCAGCTGCGCGACAATGCTGAGTCCCCCTGTCGAGCCGCGGCCGCGGTAGACGAGCCCCATGCCGACGCCGACGCCGATCCCTCCATAAATGGAGGCGAGCAGCGGATTAGAGAGCGGAATTACCCAATCCTTGGTCAAAAACACGAATAGCGGCAACACCACGCTTCCCAGCAGGGAGCGGACGCCATATTCGCGGCCGATCAGCCCGAAGGCGAGAAACAGCAGCGGGATATTGAGCGCCCACTGCGTGAAAGCCGGTTCAATGCCAAGCCAAGCTTGGACAAGGACGGATAACCCGGACACGCCCCCCGAGGCAATATGGTTCGGCAGGAAAAACAGATTAAACGCCAGCGCCATAATAAAGGAGCCGGCGATAATAAAGATCGTATCGACGGTCTGACGGAGCGGACCGTTGATCGGAATGATAGGTTCCCGCCTTCTCTTGCTGGCGGATGGTTTACGAACGGACTGCGCCATGTTCTTCAAATCTCTCCTCGCGGCCTATTCGACTTCCTGTTTGATTTGACTGCGCAAATATCCGTCGATAAAAGCATCCAGGTCTCCGTCCATCACGGCGCCAACGTTCCCGGTCTCCACCTGGGTGCGATGGTCCTTCACCATGCTGTATGGATGGAACACGTACGAGCGGATCTGGCTGCCCCATGCGATTTCGGACTGCTCACCGCGGATTTCAGCCAGCTCCTTTTGCTGCTCCTCGATTTTGCGCTCATAGAGCTTGGAGCGGAGCATCGTCATCGCGCGCTCGCGGTTTTTGATCTGAGAGCGTTCGTTCTGGCATGTTACGACGACGCCAGTCGGAATATGCGTAATCCGTACAGCCGAGTCGGTCGTGTTGATATGCTGACCGCCCGCGCCGCTTGCGCGGTACGTATCGATCTTCAGATCCTCGGTCCGGATTTCCACCTCTACGTCATCGGTAATTTCCGGTACGACATCGCAGGATACGAACGACGTATGCCGGCGTCCCGAGGAATCGAAAGGCGAGATGCGCACGAGTCGGTGCACGCCTTTTTCCGCCTTCAGATAGCCGTATGCATTAAAGCCTTTAATCAAGAGCGTTACGCTCTTGATGCCTGCCTCATCCCCCGGCTGGTAGTCCAGCGTCTCCACCTTGAAGCCGCGTTTCTCGGCCCACCGGGTATACATCCGGTGCAGCATCTGGCCCCAGTCCTGCGACTCGGTACCGCCCGCGCCGGGATGCAGCTCGAGGATGGCATTCATTTTGTCATAAGGCTGATTCAGCAGCAGCTGGAGCTCAAACGCCTCCACGCGTCCGACCAGTTCCTTAATGGTATCCCCGATCTCGCCGGCCAAGGAATCGTCTCCCTCTTCATCCGCCAGCTCGATCATCACCACAGCATCGTCATAGTCCTGCTGCAGCTTCTGATATGAATCCACCGCGGATTTGACCGCATTCATCTCCGAGATAATGCCCTGAGCCTTCTCATTGTCGTCCCAAAAATCCGGAGCCGCCATCTTCTCCTCAAAATTCTCAATTAACTCCTGCTTGAGATCTAAGTCAAAGAGACCCCCTAAGATTGGTTAGTTTCTTGCTGATTTCACGCAGGTCCTGCTTTACGCTTGGATCGATCATAAGTCCTCGTCCTTTCTGTCTTTGCATCGTATCTTCTTCTAGTATACCCTCTCCGATCGGGAAATCGTTCCATTCGGAGGATAAATTTAGCTGTTACTTTCCGAATGACGCGACTAGGCAAAAGCTTTTTAGCTCAAATCGTTCAGCAGCCGTGTCGTTACGGGAGCATGTGCCGTCTCGTTATGGAAGCATGTGCCGTGCTCTCAACCGGGATGTCGATATGTTCAGATAAACTCCCTTAATCGCTGCCAGGGCTTTGGAGTCATGGCCTTAGCCACCACCCCGACTGCCCAAGCAGCTCTTAAGGGAGTTCAATGAATGCCGGTCCATCGACAAGTCCGGCATGATATGCAGTTACCATTCTTTAAGATTGACTATACCGGGATGTGGGACAAGTACGTAAAATGTTCCTACGATCACTGTTGCTCTCGGATTTCTTGATCAAATGAATTCATAGGTTGAAATCCGATCACAAAGGCGACCGCTGCCGCTTCTTCGAAATCATTTTACTCCCTTGTCCTGCTACCTGCTCTTTAATTCGTCCTATATCGAATGTTACGCGTTCTGCCCATGGCAGTGCTTGAATTTCTTGCCGCTGCCGCATGGGCAAGGATCGTTGCGGCCGATCTGTTCACCGACCTGAACCGGACGCTTCTCGGCAGGCTCGCTGCTGCTGTTCGTGGATACCTTATTCTCGTCCACTACTGCTTGGCGCTCCTGGTTCGTGGCGATTTGAGCCTTCATGATATACGTGGCGACTTCCTCTTGGATCGTCGCAATCATGGCATTAAACATCTCAAAGCCCTCGAATTGGTATTCACGAAGCGGATCGGTACCGCCGTAAGCACGGAGGTGGATACCCTGACGCAGTTGATCCATCGCGTCGATATGATCCATCCACTTGCTGTCTACCGCGCGGAGCACGATAACCTTCTCGAACTCGCGTACCATTTCCGGACCGATCGCCTGCTCGCGCTCGTCATACTTCTGCATGACGCGCTCGAAGAGGTAATCGGTAATCTCTTGGGCTTCCTTGCCCCAGAGATCTTCGCGCGTAACTGAACCTTCGTCCAGCAGCTTGCTGTTGATGTAATCGGCAACGTCCTGCAGATCCCAGTTCTCCGGAATATCATCGCTGCAATGAGCCTCTACAACCCGCTCAATGACCGGCTTGATCATATCAACAACAATCTGTTTGATATCCTCGGACTCCAGAATCTCCCGGCGCTGCTTGTAAATGATTTCGCGCTGTTGGTTCATTACGTCGTCATACTGGAGGACGACCTTACGCATGTCGAAGTTGTTGCCTTCTACCCGCTTCTGCGCGGATTCGACCGCACGGGTGATCATCTTGCTCTCGATCGGCTGATCTTCTTCAAAGCCAAGTCGTTCCATCATGTTCAGTACGTTGTCCGTACCGAAACGCTTCATCAGCTCATCGCCCAGGGACAGATAGAACTGCGTAGAACCCGGATCGCCCTGACGGCCGGCACGGCCGCGCAGCTGGTTATCGATCCGGCGCGATTCATGGCGCTCGGTACCGATAATATGCAGACCGCCGATATCTTGCACGCCATCACCCAGCAAAATATCCGTACCGCGTCCCGCCATATTGGTGGCGATGGTAACGGCTCCCGGCTGGCCAGCGCGCGAGATAATCTCGGCTTCCTCGGCATGGTATTTCGCGTTCAGTACTTTATGCTGAACCCCTTTGCGCTTCAGCATTTCAGACAATCGCTCGGAGTTCTCGATCGAAACGGTACCGACGAGCACCGGCTGATTTTTCTTATGGCGCTCTACGATCTCGTTCACGACCGCTCTGAACTTGCCTTCCTCGCTCTTGTAGACCACATCCGGCATATCAATCCGCTGGTTCGGCCGGTTCGTCGGAATTTGAAGCACTTCAAGACCGTAGATCTTCTTGAACTCCTCTTCCTCCGTCTTCGCCGTACCGGTCATACCCGCTAGCTTGCGGTACATCCGGAAGTAGTTCTGGAAGGTGATGGTCGCGAGCGTCATGCTCTCGTTCTGTACCTCGATGCCTTCCTTCGCTTCGATCGCCTGGTGCAGACCGTCGCTATAACGGCGTCCGGCCATCAGGCGGCCCGTAAACTCGTCGACGATAACCACTTCATCGTCCGTCACGACGTAGTCAACGTCACGGCGCATGATGACATTGGCCTTCAATGCCTGCACAATATGGTGGTTCAACGTAACATGGTTGTGGTCATACAAGTTGTCGATACCGAAGATACGCTCTGCGGTAGCCACACCTTTTTCCGTAAGGGATACGGATTTGACCTTGATGTCCACCGTGTAGTCCTCTTCCGGAACGAGACGCTTCACGAACCGGTCAGCTGCATAGTACAGCTCGGTGGATTTCTGCGCTTGGCCCGAAATAATCAGCGGCGTACGCGCTTCGTCGATCAGGATGGAGTCCACTTCGTCAATGATACAGAAGTACAGCGGACGCTGAACCATCTGTTCCTTGTACAGCACCATGTTGTCCCGCAAGTAGTCGAAACCGAACTCATTGTTCGTTCCGTAAGTAATGTCGCAGGCGTAAGCATGCTGTTTCTCCGGATGCTCCATGCCGCTCAGGTTGAGCCCGACGGTCATGCCCAGGAAATTATATATCTGCCCCATCTCTTCGCTGTCACGCTGCGCCAAGTAATCGTTGACGGTAACCACGTGAACTCCTTTGCCAAGCAGGGCATTCAAGTATACCGGCAGGGTACCTACAAGCGTCTTACCTTCACCGGTCTTCATTTCTGCAATTTTACCTTCGTGGAGGGCCATCCCGCCGACCAGCTGCACGTCGTAATGACGCTTGCCGAGCACCCGTTTGGAAGCCTCGCGGACTGTCGCAAACGCTTCAGGAAGCAACTCCTCAGGCGTCTCACCTTTCTCGATCCGCGCACGGAACTCTTCGGTTTTCGCTTTAAGCTGCTCGTCTGAGAGCGCCTCAAATTCCGGTTCCATTTTGTTGATTACATCGACCGTCTTCATGAGACGTTTGACATCACGTTCATTGGTGTCGCCGAAAATCTTTTTGACAAGTCCTAGCATGGTTAACCCCTTTCGTGCAAAACAAGTGATAGAATCAACTTCATTAAATGCCAAAGGGTTAAATGATGAAATCGATTCATTGATTCCTTATGATGGTCCCATTCCTGACAGGGTTCGCAGCCTGTCCCAAAGAATGAGGGTTTGCCTAAATTGTAACAGTTTGTAAGGGATGCCGCAACAAGTTGCTGCTTCTGCTGCCCGCATTCGTCTGGCGCGAATCCCTGCTTTATAAGACGAAGCAGCACGCATAAAAGTTGCGTGGAGCATTTACCCAGTACCTTTTGACCCCATGGCAGATGGCATACCCGGTCCTGCTTGTTCGAAGGGCGTTAGCATTGACCCTGCGAACCAGGACATCTGTATGTTTGAAAATTCGAAATGACAGGCAAGAACCCACAGCTAAATTCAAGCATACTTAAGGCCAAGCACCATGCGCCCATTTAGTAACTAAACCACAAATATATTCGTTAAACGCAGCCAGATATCTAAACAAAGCCACTCAATATTATCGACAAAAAGAGGGTTCCTATTTAGCCCTGAACGGCCTCCAACCAAATAAAGAGCCCCACCTGCGGGTGAAGGCTCATCTTGCATGTACATTTCAGCTTAAAGGTTTCATTCGTTTAGTATGATTCGTTCCGGTCGCTGCAAGGTAAACATCCGCTGGCCCCAGGGACCCGCGTCCTCGCCTTACTCGCGCTCGATCAATCCGTACTTGCCGTCATTGCGCTTGTAGACGACATTTACTTCCTGTGTGTCAATGTTGGAAAATACGAAGAAATTATGACCAACCATGTTCATCTGCAGAATCGCTTCCTCAACGTCCATCGGCTTCATCGTGAAGCGCTTCGTGCGGACCACTTCATAATGATCCTCATACTCGTCCTGCTCGACTTCCGTCTGAGTCGCCGTAGCTGCGCCGTTCCCGGCAACGAGCGTCTTCAAGCCGCCCTCTTGCCTAATCTTTCGGTTCAGCTTGGTCTTGTGCTTGCGAATCTGGCGTTCCAACTTGTCCACAACAGCGTCAATGGAAGCGTACATATCATCGCTTCGGTCTTCCGCACGCAGAACCACGCCTGTGAGCGGAATGGTCACTTCCACCGTGTGCAATCCTCGAACGACACTCAATGTAACGTATCCTTCAGAGGTGGGGGGTGCTTCAAAATACTTATCAAGCCTGCTGAGTTTCTTGTCAACATAGTCCTTCAAAGCATCGGTCACTTCAATTTGTTGACCTCGAATACTGAATTGCATAGGGCACTCCTCCTTTGCACCTTTAGTATACCATTTTGTTAACGCTGTGTAAAAAGACAAATATGTGAATTTTGGCACAAATATTCGAGCAACAATGGCGAACTCCATTACTGGGATAAGAAACGACCGTTTCAATGACCTTAGAGGATCTGGATTCCCTCATGGGAACTTAGGCAGGCAGGGACACCGGATTGACCATCACCTATGGAACGCCGAGCCCCGCGTTGGGTCGTGCTTCTACAGAAGGGGCTGCCGCTGCCAAGCTAAGGAAAATTACTTATCGCAAACAGAAAAAGACCCCGGATTTACCGGAGTCTCCTCGCTAGCGAATTCAATTCTTAACCATCGATACCGTTTATGTAGGTCGGCTATGCCGGGATGATTATAATTTGATTACGTTAGCTGCTTGCGGGCCACGTGCACCTTCAACGATTTCGAATTCAACGGATTGTCCTTCTTCCAGCGTCTTAAAGCCTTCAGATTGAATCGCGGAGAAGTGTACGAAAACGTCGCCGCCTTCTTCAGTCTCAATGAAGCCATAACCTTTCTCTGCGTTGAACCATTTAACTTTACCTTGCATGCCCTAACATTCCCTTCATTGTCAAATAAAGTGTGACACTAATTGTCCACATTTCCGACTATAGCACCCGGCCTTACTAGTGTCAATCGCCCTGAAGACGGTTTTCTGCTGAAGAAAACGTCTAATCTTGTCGACATGGCTTAAACACTGAGCTCGTGGGTACTGCGGAAAATTGCTTTATCGATAATTACCCAGCAGGGGAGGGGGTGAAACAGGCATTAGCATAAAATAGTTTCTTATCTCTTTTCTATATATTCTTGTAGAATTGACTTCACTCTTAAACCAGCCTCATATATATCTGAGTAATTCTCAGCCAGCAAATCAATAATTATTCCATATGAATTTAGTAATGATTGACGGTAACTTACACCAAATCTTACTTTTGCAAAGTCTGTAATTTCCTTTATTTCCTCAACCTCATCAAGAATAGTCAAAAAAATCATCTGAAGTACTTTTGCACTAAAACCATAGAGAATAAATGGTGTGACGTGTGGGGGAGCATACTGAGTAATTGTGGACTCGTACAACTCGACAATTTCCGGTACTATTTTGCTTGCCTCAAAATTTGCAGCTCTCTCAGCGGCAAGTTTTTTATAGTGGAGATTCCTATCCCTAGACCCTAGCATTTCTATAATACCCTTTTCTAGAGCAACGCTGTCTTGCATCGGAACAAGCTTCCCCCAACTACTAACAACCTCACTAAGGCCACCGACATCACTAGCAATAACAGGGACTCCCATTAACATGGCTTCAATCGCTGTGTACGATGACGTTTCTGTTTTCACGCCAATTTGAATAGAAGGAATAGCACATAAGTCCGATGCATTATATAAAGAGGACATTAATTGGTTATCTACCGGTTCAATAATTTTAACTCTATTGTTTAGCTGACGATTGGCCACGCTTTCTTTCAATCCCGTTTGACCATTATCGATAAGTAACAATGAATATTCGTTGGGCAATGCCGCTACTGCATCCAACAAATAGTCAATGCCCTTGATATATTCATAACGGCTTGGACAGAAAATAAGGAATTGGTCATGATCAATACCTAATTGTAATCTTACATCGGATATTTTCACATCAGAAAATGAGTGGTGCAAGAAATTCGGAATATTAACCACATTAGCGTCTTTGTTTATCATTTTCAAGTATTTCAACAGTCCTTCTCCGACACTTACGACTGTCCCAACTTCCTTCAGTGCAAACCATTCACTTTTTCTCCAATACTTATATTCCAGCGAATTATTCTCAATGTGACCATTGATTACCTCTTCCTCCGGAATATGTCCATGAATTGTTAATAGAATGGGTATGCCCCACTTTTCAGCAATGACTTTAATTCGATTATATGCGATAACGTCCTGGCAATGAATAATGTCAGGTTTTGATTCACCCAACTTTAATCTTAAATTCATTTCTAAACGAACAGCCCATGTTTCAATCACATCGACCGACAAATTATTGGGGTATTTATTAAAAAGTTGCCGATTGGTATTGATTACTATATTAGATATATGCTCTGTAATTTCACCTCCGGGAGTTATCCATTCAACACTATGACCCATTTCGATTAATTGTTTGGTTAATGCACTTATGTGAGTTGTTATTCCGCCTTTTCCGTGTGCATCCAAAGCCGCTATCCAAATATTCATTATTTATCTCCTCACCTAGAAAATATCAATGTGTTTACATTTCTCAAAATAGTTTCTTTCTTCTTGTGAGGCTAATTCCGACACAACCGGTTCGGAAAAAGTCCGGTTTAGTTGAACCTTGGAAAATAACATCCCACCCATATAATTAAACCTACTTAATATCTCATGGTCTTCTATGACATCAAATCCTCTATTCGCAAATTGTTCATACCACCATGATTTAGGATACAAAGTTACATGCGTTTCATCCAAGTCCCAAGGATCATAAAAATGTGGCATTTTAAGAAACACAGTATTCCCTAATCGAGATAACTCATCTATAGCTTCAAAAACTTCTGGTTCTGGTATATGCTCCAAAATGTCAAAAGCTATAACAAGGTCGAATTTTCCTTCGAATGGGATTTTTGTTGCACTTGAGCAAACAACATGGCCTATTGCGTATTCATCAGCATTTTCAATGGCATAACTACTTATATCGACTCCCTTCGCATCAACGCCAAGCAATCTTAACGATCGGACTAGATATCCTTTTGCACACCCAACATCTAATAAGGTTTTTGGATTTAAATATTTTTTTATATCGTAAGACCATTGGATAAACCGAGTATCATATTGGTAAGACGTATAATTACTATTTCCGCTGTAGTACTTTTCATCAAAATGATTCATCATTGTTAAATCCACCTTCAGATTAATAGTTTTCTACCTTTTTGTATAAATCAAAAAACCATTCATGTTGGTCTAATCCTTCTCCTATAAAACGTATTAGTTTTTTTAAGTTTGATACATTCTCGTTACCATTCAGTAGATTTATTTGCAAGTTAAGATAATGGAGATCCACAGCGTAAGGGTACAATTTATGGCTATCCACAAGAATCTGCGAGGCTTCTTTATCTCTTTCCAACTCTATCAAACATAGAACTATCCACTTTGTACAAATTAGTTTCCATGATTCTTCAACATCTGGATATGTTTTTACAAAATATTGCAAGGCTTTTTCATACTCTTGTTCTGTAACTAGCCCAATTCCTTCACCTAAATATATCGAGTCTAAAGAGACTTTATCATTTGATAAAAGAGAGTACACTTTAATAAAACTATCATTATTTCTTGCCACTCTTCTCGCGGCTACCTCCCACCTTGCTATTGGATGGCCCTCAAGCCAATTGTAAATAACAGGTACGTAAATAGTATCGTCGGAGACAATATTCAATGCGCTTCTGAATTTTTGTAAGTCTTCATCAGTAAAGAATCTCTGTTCATCAATCATAATTTCCCAATCTGTTGTACACGACTTTCTTACATTGTAAGTTGAAACTAGCTGTAGATAATTCATAAGATCCAGGGTTACTTTATCCCAGTTATATTTTTTTGCGGTCTTCATGCCATTAAAAGAAAGTCTTCTTCTAAGAGAAGGACTTTCTATCACCAGTATTATTTTTGCTATAAGTTCTTCAAGATCACCGATTTGAGTTAAGATGAGATTTTTTTCATGCTCTCCATATTCTAAGACACCACTATTACGTGTTGAAATTACCGGGCAGCCCGTTGCCATGGCCTCTAAGACAGGAAGCGAAAATGATTCATACTCTGAAGCTGAAACATATACAAGAGCATCCCGAAATAACGCTGCTATTACTTCTTGAGATGGGTTTACAAAGACTTCATCTGCTAGGTTACCCCACTCTAAACTTGGCATTTTGGGATTAATCCAGAACAGTTTAAGATCCGGATAAACTGCCTTAACTTTTTCAAAAGCTTTAACTATATTATGGATACCCTTAAAGCTAAGATCCTCGTTCCCCATCATAAGAATATACTTTTCTTTAGAAGCAACACCCTCCATGTCTTCCCTAGGTTTAAAAATACTATGATTTATAGCATTTGGGATAACTACGGATTCTCTGCCGAAATTTTGTTTTATTAACGAAGACGCTTGGTTTGATACTGTCATAATGAATTTAGGTAATTTCATTTGAGTTTCTACAAAAGTCCTCAATTCATCAGATAAACGCTCAGGATGAAATAGATGTTCATCTCCTTGTTCGAAATAAACAACAGGAGCAATACCAGTCTCTATACAAGCCTGTATATGATCCCAATATGTTGCAATAATAACATCACACATCGGAATACCTTGAGCTAGGTCAATACCAAAAGGTACTTGCTTATAATCTGCCGTAATCGGATACCAATCAGGTTTGGGAAAATGAGAAATGATACAAACATCCCATCCTTGCTTGTTTAATCGGTTTGCATGCTCTAGAATAATTTTAACTCCACCGCAGACACTTACATGTGTCATAACAAACGAGATTTTTGGGTTTTTCCGGACTTCACCATTTCCAGAACGCTCAAGGATTTGTGGTTTAGCCAATGGAAGCCTAGAAACTCTGGCTAAAAGTTCTTTATTTCTTAGTGTAGCTATCATCTCTTATCTCCTTACCATCTCACTCTTACCTAATTGCATCTCTATCGTCTGTTTAGCCCATTTCGAATCAGGAAACTTATTTACCATCAATTGAAGAACATTGATTTCTTCCTCTTTGTTATAAGCACTATATATCTTCCATTGTTCAAATAATACGGGAAAGTCTGTTCTTAATTTCTCTGCCTTTTTTAAATAATACAAAGCATCATCCCAAGCCCCAAGTTTACTTAACGACTTTGAAGCTGTTATGAAAATCTCTCGATTAAGCCTCTGGCTGTTGCTCTCCACAAGTACTTCTAGTACTAAATCGTCAAACCCGAATGATTGTAATTGCTCAGCAATTAGCAGTCTCAATTGAGGATCATTAGTAGCGTTTATTAAAAGATCTAGCAGGTCATATTTATTCAAGAATATAGCATCTTTAACCAGTTGGTTCCAAATCGATAGAATGGCTTTCCCAGAAGGAACCTCGTTAACGGTTTTATTCCCTACTAAGTCTCTTAACCACTTAATTTCTTTTAAGGATAACGGTAGCTCATCTTTGAACACATTTATTAATTCTTTATTGTCAGTTGTTAAAGCTAAAAATACGACATTGTTCACCAAAAACGGATCAGTGTTTCTTTGCTCTCTGTTATTTAATAATTCTGTAACAGCTTTATCATATTTCCCTTCAACTAAGTAAACAAACACAGAGACCGGGAATAATAGTTCCAAGTTAAAAAAAGTTATGAATTCTTTTAGAAGAGGCTTTCTCTGACTGTACAGATAACTTATTAGCTCAACATATCGTTCTTTTGAAAAAGGCCAAATACTACTTATTGTTTGAAATAGATCCCTTCTGTCTACAATAGGGAAAATTGAAAGGAATATATCAAACAAGGCCAACGTATTGGGAGAAGCCTTGACCGCTAGTAAAATATAATTTTGTGCATCCTTTGGATTACCAAGCATTACACTGATTTCTGCCAGTTTAGCCTGCGCCAAATAGGAGCCCGTTCCATCATAGTGTTGGACCAGCTTACTAGCGTTCTCCTCCCCTATCTCTAAGCATTTTTGTAAACACAACTCTGCGTCCTTTAGTAATCCCCATTCGGTATAAGTAAGACCCATTTGATACCAAAAATCTGGAACATTCTCATAAAGATTAACTGCATCTTTACCTACCCTAATCGCATCAGCGTATTGTCCCAGAGCGTGTAAACATTTCATAATATCCAGAACTACCTTAGGTGAAAACGCATAATGGCTTCCCAACGAATAGGACTTCTTAAGTGAGTTTAGTGCTTCTGAATATCTCTTATCTATGAGATACTGCATTCCTAAGTTGTAATAATTAAATGCCGTTGGTTTTTCCCTAATTTCTTTTAACAGTATATTTAAGTTTCGTTGTGTTTTTTGCTTGTTGTTAACAATATGTTTTTTATATCCCTCGTGTAAAATAACCGTAGAGAGAAAGCCTGTCTGCTCATTGCCGGTTGGAAGAACTTGTTCATGCAGGGCTCCTTGGTAACGTATTTCAGGGGTATTTCGGAATAATCTAATAAATTGATGTGTTAGATATAATCCTGAACCGAGATCATTCTTTATCCGGATATAGTAAAGGTCTTTATCTAATTTTCGCTGAAGCTCACCTTCAGGATCCTCTAATACTTCATCTGCATCAAGGTGAAGAATATAGTCTGAAGTCGCAAAATTCAGTGCATAATTTCTAGCTGCTGAAAAATCATCTACCCAATTAAAATCGTAGACGTGATTAGTAAATCTCCTGGCTATTTCCTTTGTTCTATCCGTTGATCCAGTGTCGACAATAATAATTTCCCTTACAATTCCCGAGACACTTTGAAGGCAACGTTCAAGGCAACCCTCTTCATCTTTTACAATCATACACAATGACACCGAACTCATATTCATGACTCCAAAATCCTCTCTTAGTGCAATATCTTCTGCAGTCTTTCGAAAGCAGGTTGGTAACTGTCCTTGTAACTTAATCGATAGTGGAATTCAGCTTTATCTAATTGCCTAGTTAACTCATAATAAAGCCCCAAATTGAAATGGGCCTTAAATGAGCCCACACCCTTAACAGTTTCATATTTAAAAGTTGGAGCTTCCCCAATATTAATACATTTTTCGAAAACATCAGGTATTAATTCAAATGAATTGATGTTTTTTGATTCAATTAAGCCAACTCCATACATAAAGTATAAATCGGTAAAATCGGGGAATAATTCAATCCCTAAGTTAAAAATATTTTTAAGCTCATCAAATTTCTGCAGTTTAATATTGCAATATCCCAATGTAAGCAACGCCGAACTTAAGAAATTTCTTCTCATACTCCTTAATTCAGCTTCTATAGATCTATATAAAAAATGTTCCGCTTGAACATAGTCTTTCATAACATAATAAGTTCTACCGATCTGAAACAAATTGTAGCTAGTATCAGAATCTGTACTGAGTTCGCTTAGTAGAAGTTGTAGGTTACGCTCATACTTATTTTTTTTTGATATTACCTGTGCACTATACCCAGAATGGCTCAAAATAATCCCGGTATCTATTACTCGATCGATCAAATTTCCTGAATACGTCAATTGCTCATGAATTTTACCAGTGTATCTATACCGTCTATCTCTTGGAAATAGTCTTGTGACTGAAGATGAGGAAATATCCCCGGAGACAGTCTCACTAACAATTGTGACTGAACCAGCAGATCCCTTATGTTCCTGGATATATTTGTATCGTTCTTGGATGGCACTGAGACTTCCATTTACTATGATCTCATCAGCGTCCATTACAAATATGAATGGCTGACTTGCTAGATCGAGGGAAAAATTTCTTGCATCTGAGAAACTGCCATTCCATTCTCTATTTGCCACTATAGCGCCTAATTTACGAGCAATCTCGGGTGTTTGATCCGTGGATCCTGTATCAACAACAATAATTTCGTTAACAAATGGTTTTGCTGTATTTATCGCTTTTTCTAGTAGTTCTGATTCATTCTTTACAATCATGCATAATGATAAGCCAATAGTATCCATAACTCCTCCAGTAAAGAAGGAGCAGGCAAAACGCCTACTCCTAGAGATAAAAAGAATATCATTGGTACGAATACCCGCCTACCAGTAATACAAACTGACCGTCGCTGTTTTCAACTTTAATATCCACCGGACCAGTAATTGAGCTGGCTGGTACTCGTGCCCTTACCTCCCCAGTTGAATAGAATAAAGTTTGTACATTGATGTTGTTTATATACACCTTCGTTGCGGATTCAAAATTTGTTCCTTTAATGGAAATAAAGGATCCTCCAGCTAGTGGACCAGAATTAGGAGTCACACTCGTGATTGTTGGTGCCGGCTTCTTTGGAGGAGCCTCATAAGTGAAGCCACCTATTTTTTCAGCAAATTGACCATCTTTATTAACAACTCTTACATCGACAGACCCGCTTGTACTCGAAGCCGGAACTCGACCTCGAACTTCACTTACGCTATAGAATATTGTCTGTACCTCAGTGTTGTTGATCCATACTTTTGTGCTAGCATCAAAATTCGATCCTTTAATAATAATGTAATAGCCTCCTGTCATTGCCCCTTGAGAAGGGGAAATGGATGAAATAACAGGGGCTGGTGGTGGTGGTGGACTATTGTAACTAAACCCGTTAGTTACCGTCACCTCTTGACCATCACCGTTTAATACTCGTACATCAACAGGTCCAGACTGAGATGTTTGAGGAACTCTTGCTCTTAACTCATTAGCGGAGTAAAAGAGTGTCTGTGCGGCGACATGATTAATATAAACTGTCGATGTTGAGTTAAAGTTAGTTCCTTTAATTACAATGTAGTACCCTCCTGACATATCTCCAGAATTCGGGGTAATCTGCGTTACCGTCGGCGGAGGGGGTAACAGATAGGTAAATCCGTTGGCAAGTGAAGCTTCTTGTCCATCGGTATTCAGAACTTTAACAGTTACAGGTCCAGCGGTAGTGCTAGCTGGAACGACCACCCTTATTTGTGACGTTGAGTAAAACGTTGAATTGACTAGAGCATCATTAAAGTAAACTTTTGTACCGGCATTAAAGTTCGTTCCATTAACGTAACTATAATATCCTCCTGTCATAACGCCACTATCAGGGGAAAGAGAAGATAGCGTTGGTCCAGGCGGGGGAGGTGGTGCAACATAAGAAAATGCAGCAGAAGCGACTGCTGACTGATTTTCAGAATTGACCACCGCAACATCCACTGTTTTTTCTGTTGTCGATGCAGGAACCCTTCCTCTTAGCTCGCCCCCTGAATAATAAATTGTTTGGACCGGCTGGTTATCCATATGAATAACTGAGGAGCTAGTATAATTGGATCCTTTTACGACAATAAAATAGCCTCCGTCAAGGTTACCCTCTTTGGGAGTCACTGATGTTATTGTCGGAGCAGGAGGTGGTGGCGGAGCCAAATAAGTAAACGCATCAGCAGCAACGTACTCCTGTCCATCAGCATTGACAACTTTGATGTCCACGCTTTTTGAAATTGACGATGCTGGGACAGTCAATCTTATCTCTGTGCTAGAATAGTATGTTGATTGGACAAGCACATCGTCTAAATAAAGCTTTGCGGTTGAGTCAAAATTAGTTCCATAAATTCTAATAATATATCCACCTTGCATTGCTCCCTCATTTGGAGTTACAGATGTGATTGTTGGAGCTGCCTTAGGTGGTGGGGCTAAATAAGTAAAAGCTTTAGGTGCAATAGCTTCTTCACCGCTTGTATTCAATACCTTTACATCAACCACTCCACTTATACTAGATGCCGGAACAGTGGCACGTAGTTCAGTGCTGCTGTAAAATAGAGTCGCTGCTTTAACGTTATTTATAAACACCGACGAAGTACCTTCAAAATTAGTACCTTTTATCGTAACGATATACCCACCTTGCATAGTTCCTTCATTTGGAGTCACGCTACTTATAGTAGGGGTAGGCGGAGGCGGCGGACTCAAGTATTCAAAGGCTTGTGGTAATGTAGATTCTCTACCGAATTTATCTACAACTTTAACATCTACTTTACCTGGGATATTCGATTTTGGAGTAGTAAACGTTAATTCCGTACCACTATTAGATTTAATATCAACTCTTACAGAATCCAAATATAGTTCGGTAATTCCAATTAAATTAGAGCCCGTTACTTTTACCAAAGTTCCTCCGCTTTGAGGCCCTTCAACTGGAGTTAAACCATTGATCTCTGGTGGAGCCGGGAGAACATAAGTGAATGCATCAACTATAGCATCTTCTTGTCCATCAGGATTTACTACCTTTACATCAACCGTATCTGCGTTCTGCCACTGTGGAGTTCTTACTTTCAGTTGATTTCCACTATAGAAAATAACATTTTGTAGCTGTATGTCGTCAAAATAAACCTTTGCACCATTCTGAAAATACTCGCCTCTAATATCAAGCGTGAGGTTCCCGGTTACTTCACCTTTGTCAGGTGAAACACTTTCAATTACCGGCTTAGGATAAACATATTGATACCCGTAATCCAATACCGCTTCTTGACCATCAGGATTTACAACCTTCACCTTGACGGATTCCGCTTTGGCCCAACTAGGGGTTGTGGCTGAAATTTCAGTATCCGAAACAAACTCAGAGGTAATCAATGTGTTGTTAAAATAAACTTTTGCCCCATTAATAAAATGGTTACCGTATATTGCTACACTTTCATTCCCTAGCGTTAGTCCTTGATTTGGGGATAAGCTTTCGACTTTAGGTCCAGGCACATAAGAAAACGCCTGATCCGCAGTTACAACCGTTTCATCTGGATTTGTTATTGTCACATCTACGGTTTGAACCGAAGCAGATGGAGGCGTATTGACCACTATTTGCTTCGATGTTGTAGAGACTACCGTTCCTGCTTGATCACCAAACTTAATTTCAGCTCCTGGAAGGAAAAAGTCCCCGGTTATTACGACTCTAGTTCCGCCGGCTAATGGACCGATATTCGGGGTAATGGAGGTCAGAACCGGATTAGCAACGTACTTGTAACCCGCTGTCGCAAACTGCCCATCCGCATTTGTTACTTTAATCGTAGTATCACCTTGGACACCTTTTGGAGCCGTAACAATCAGTTGGGTCGAATCGATATATTGAATATTTGTTGCTGAATTTGATCCAAACACAACTGTTGGATTTGGCCTAAAATGCTGACCAGAAATAACTACACTCTCCCCACCGTCGATTAACCCTCTATCCTTTACAACTGAAGTGATCTCAGGGGCAGGATACGATACTTTAATGGAAGGATGCGGAACACTAAACTGATGTGGGGCTCCGGCGTAATCCTTGTAAGTTACATTTATATCTTCTGCTCCAGTGGAAATATTCCCCGTTTTCCCACCAGTTTTATGGCGAATTTTGTAGGTCAAAGTCAACGTTTGTTCTTTTAATTCATTAAATTTGAATGTGATAGTATTTCCGTTGACTACAGGTTGAGGAATATTATGAGAATAAGAATCTGGGACAATTTCAAATTCTGAACCTACACTATCGGTTACAGTTACATCGTAAGCACTGGCTACCCCTATCTCATCAACAATGGCTTCATATATCTCTGCAAGTCCAACCGATCCCAATACAAAATGATGATGGTGAGCTGTTGTAGCCATTTCTTTCATTAACTGGTTTGGAGCGCTTGAATCTGGATTTTCATTTACTTTTAATAAGGCAATCGTATAAAATACAATTTCTTCACTTTTAGCTAAGTTTGCTTGCTCCAAGGCTTTTAACCGGGCATTTTCCACAGGGGCAGGCTCTGTTGCTTCCCCGTCAGTCAAAAGAAGTATAACCGGTTGGGCATCTGGTCGATGATTGCTTAAAAGCTCCCGCGATTTAGCAATAGCGCTTGTTGTATTTGTTCCTCCGCTAGCACGAATACCGTCGATGTAGCTTTTTAATTCATCCGGATTGTTAGAAAGATCCTTAAACTTAACATCGCTAGCAAAATCAACGATTCCGATTCGGTGTTTCGAAAAATCCACCAAGTCTATAAACCCTTTTGCGGCAGCTTTAGCGTTAGCCATTTTGTCTTCGCCATTATTGTTACTTGGCAGCATACTACCGGAGCGGTCAATAATAAGTATAACATCATTTGGTTTCACAAAACTTGTGTCCCCAGAGCCTGTTACATTAAGTTGGACGTCTGTTTCACCACCCTCGAGGATTTCAGTGGGATTTACTGTTTTAGTAACCTTAACAGCCTCTGGATATCCCGCAGCTTGTGAACTAATGGGAAATTGCGTCCAAATTAGTACTGCTGCCAAAAGTATGTAAATATACTTGGCCAATGACCATTTCATTTAGCGAGCCTCCTTTTTTCTTCACTTTTTATAATCCACGAAAAAAGCATCCATTCTTTCATAATCGGATACTTTTCCGTATTGACTGGATGCATTTTTCTTTCTATTAAACTTAGTAAATTCCTCACCTAAGCCCTCTTTTTCTGATAGAATCATGCTAACGATTTGTTCATGCAACGTTTTGATCTCGATCAATTTTCCTCGGTCATGCTGTATGTTCCCCCGCTGTTGCAGTTGCGAAAAGAGAGCATCAATTTCACCGACATTTGCCTCATAATTTTCAAATTTCGGTTCTCTTAATACCTCTTTATACAAATGTATAAGACGATCTTCAAGCGACTGGGATTCTTTCGAACTAACCATCCTCTAATTCCCTTTCCCGCTCTTCACTAAGAGAACCGCTTGTTTCCATGTCTCAAGCATCCCTTTAGCAAAATCAAGAGTCTCATCCAATAACGTCTCATCTCTATTTATAATAAATTGAGCCAAATAGTTATTGTAGAAGAGGTATAGCTCTTTTAAGTTATGAGAAATTTCATACTGCAGATCCAACGTTATAATCAATTCGTTAAAAATGCTCCTCACCTTGTGCAATACTTCGACCATTCTTTCATAGTTGCCTTGGGCGTATAGCTGCTTTGCCTTCAGTAATGACCTTACCGTTTCCTGATATAGCAAAAGAGTCAACTCTCCCGGACTCGCCGTTTCAACCTGAACTTTCAAGTATTGCAGTTGTTGTGCATTTTGCATGTCCAATCTCTCCATAGTTCTTTTTAATTGGGCTTAGAGTTCAAATTAACCGCCGAGTTGTGAAACTAGCCATGAGCTTTGTGAATTCATTTTCTGAATGGCCTGCTCCATAGCGGCAAATTTTTTGTAATACCGAGTTTCAATATCCTTTAATTTTCGTTCCAAATCGGATTCCTTGTCGCCTAACTGCTTTAACTCTCGACCAAGTACACTGTCGTCAATAGCTTCAATAGATCCGCTACCAATTTTTTTAGTAAATTTATTAAGCTGGGCCGTAACTTCCTCATAAAGTCTATCAGCAAACCCCAGCTCTTGCCTCCTTTTCTTGATGTTTTCCGGGGTATCCGCGGGTGTATCCGAAGATTGTGTAAATAGTTGCTTCACTTCATCAAATCGGTTGTTTATCGCGTCTTGAAGTTTTGCTTCATCAATCTCCAGCTTACCGTTCTCTCTATAATCCTTTTTTACAGTGATACCAATCTGAGATAACATTTTCAATTGATCCCCGGTCGGTGTATCCAGCGGCAAATTTAAAGCCGATCGAAGAGACGAAAGTGTACCCGTGAGCAGATTGTCATTGTACAGCGTTCCGGCACGCGCCTTATTCTCCCACAATTCAATTTCCTTTTCGGACAAACTGCTTTTTTCTTCAGAAGTTAGAGGCTCATAATCGCGATTTTTTTTCGTTGTTGCAGCGGTTGAAAACAAATCAACAATTTCATTGTATTTTTCAACGAAATTTTTGATTTTATCTGCAATCCCGGATCGGTCAGTAGTGGCACTTATTGTTGCTTGTCCGCTTCCCCGGAGAGTTACTTGAACCCCATTGATCGAAACATTATTGGTGCTAGACTTAATTACATTACTTCCATTCACGGTATATTCCGCGTCCTCACCCGTTTTAGAAAGTTGAGCAGCGTCTAGGTTAAACACTTGCGCTAAAGCATTTGTTGTTCCCTGCGGGGTTATCTCAATTTTCGAGGAAGAACCCGTTGTCGTAGAACTCAGATACAGTACGCCAGAGCTTTGATCAAAACTTGCTTTAACGCCCGTCGTTTTCGAGTTATTATTAATATCTTTTACAATAGAATCCAAAGTCGAGGTACCCGCCGTAATGGTAATATTAGCCGAACCGCTCGCCCCTGTGATGGTAACAGTCCCACCTGTTGTGACCGGATCCGAAGAGGATTGGGAGACTTTATTCCCGACAATCGTCGCTGAAGAAGCCAATTTAGTCACCGATATTGTACTTGTACTCGGATTAGCCCCTCCTGATATAATGTCCAGTACGCCGGTATTCGAAGAAGTAGCCTTTACGGTTTCAAAATTAGATTCAAAACGCAATCCATCTACAGCACTTCGAAAGGATAACAAAGCAGTATTCATTGATCGATAGTCTTCCCGTTTCCAAAGTGTGTACTGTTTCTGTTTCAATACCTTGTCCAACGGCATTCGTTCGGCTCTCATTAAGTCCTTAATCAATGAGTCCGTATCAAGTGTACCGCTAAAGCCCGTTATCCTTATAGGTCCATTTATCCCCGCCATAACGCACCTCCCTACATTTTCTCGTCCACGAACACTCCAACTTGAAGACACATGTTATACACCATATCTAATAGTTTCTCCGGCGGAATTTCGCGAATAACTTTATTAGTTTCATTTTCAACGACAGTAACCATAATGGTATTCGTCTTCTCATGCAACTTCACCTGAATATGGGTCCCCATATCAGATAGCTTCTTGTTTAATTTATCCATAAGCTCAGGAACTGTATATTCTTCCTTGTTCTTGCCGCTTACCTGCTCTGATTGACTTGAAATTGCGGAGGTAAGATTATCATTTATCCCAGGGACCTGGAATGGAAATGAAGAGTTCGGTCCAACCTTCATTAGAGCCTCCAGTTCACATCAAAAATGGTTCTATAGTAAAAAAGCCGACCGGTTTCCCGGCCGGCTTAATGTAAAGATTAACGAAGCAATTGCAGAACGCCTTGAGGCTGTTGATTCGCTTGAGCCAACATCGCTGTTGCAGCTTGCTGAAGAATATTGTTCTTCGTGAATTCGGACATTTCTTTTGCCATATCAACGTCACGAATACGAGACTCAGCAGCTTGCAGATTCTCGGAAGTCGTTCCGAGGTTATTGATCGTGTGTTCCAAACGGTTTTGAACAGCACCGAGGTCAGAACGAATCGCAGAAACCGAGTTAATAGCAGCTTGAACGGAAGCCAAGTTTGCAGCAGCTGTCGAGTTCATTTCTGCAGATCCTTGCAAGTCAGTCAGACCGGCAATATCCAAAGAAGTTGCAAGAGCAGCTTGCAGATCAAGAGTGATCGTTTCTCCACCGTTAGCACCCACTTGGAAAATCACGGAGCTTGTAGAGCCATCAAGCAATTTTTTAGTGTTGAATTGAGTTTGTGAAGCAATCGAACCAATTTGCTCAGTAAGTTGAGCAATTTCCGAGTCGATTTTAGCAGCATCTGTTGTTGTCAATACTTCGTTCGCACCCTGTACATACAACTCAGCCATACGTTGCAGCATCGCATGAGTCTCGTTCAGTGCACCTTCAGCTGTTTGGATCAGGGAAATACCGTCCAAAGCATTCTTGGAAGCTTGCTCCAAACCACGGATCTGATTGCGCATTTTCTCGGAGATTGCCAGACCAGCAGCATCGTCAGCTGCACGGTTGATTCTGTAACCGGAAGACAATTTCTCCAGAGATTTGCCTTGTTGTGTGTTGTTGAAAGACAATTGGCGTTGCGTGTTGTAAGAGCTGATATTGTGGTTAATACGCATGATAAAATTCCTCCTTGGAATGTGTTGGTGATTCGCATCCATGCTTCACCCATTTGTGATCGAGACCATAGCGTTCGGCCGTCACTGCTACGTCTTTCGACCAACTATTATATTTATCGGCGTTTTAACCTTAATGTTTATAGCATATTGATATTTTTTAATAGATTTTTTATTCCCTTTTTTGTGCTGCTACTTGATTTAAAATATTCTGGATGTCTGTGTTAAACTCTATAGCATGCTGATTCTGCTGTTTAATTGCCTCATAAATTTCTTCTCGATAAATCGTAACATTCGAAGGCGCATCGATACCGATCCGGACCTGATCTCCGTTGATTTCAATGACGGAGAGGACGATATTATCATTGATCATAATTTTTTGCCCCTTATTTCGCGACAGGATTAACATCAGACCCCTCTCCTTTCTTCCCTCCCAACAGCGGTTGTTTGGTTGTATAGTTGCCATGATCCAAAATGATCTGGGCAGCGATGTTTCTGGCTTTGTTCAGTACGATCGGAGCCTTTAAGTTACAGGTAATATCTTCAGCAGAACGGACGGTTACGATCACCATCACCTGAACCTCCTCCTCGCTTTGCACCCCCAAAGCTTCAATCCAATGAGGGTCCAGTTGAAATTCATACTCCTTGAAAAAAGCAAACGGGTCCATCACGATAAACGTCAAATTTTCATCCTCAATGGATTGCAAAAATTCGAACGGATGTTGATTACCCTCAGATTGAATGATCACGTAGTTATGCAAGTCATTAAAGCCTAGTATAGGTCCTATAAAGGTTATTAATTGTTCTTCATCGATTTGGATAGGCCCAAATCTCTTGGTATTAACAATCATGCCTTCCGATCCTCCCTTTCTAACAACAATAGCTATAATGACACCTGTCCATTATAGCTATTGTATACCTGTCGTCAGACAACTGCATCCAGCTGTTTGCCCGTCGCAGACATAAATATAAAATTTTGATGAACCAAATACGGATTGACCTTGCCGGGATAGTAATCAATGATCGGCTTATGGGTCTCGGGATTAAAGGTAATTCCGCCCGGCGTGTAATTTGTATGCACTTGGCCCGGTATATAAGTAACATCCACATTGTCGTACCCCGGCTCCCCCGTAACCTCAACTCTCGGCCGATCTCCAAATACGCTGTCCCTTGCAATCTCTGCAAATGCGTTGCCGCCTTCATGAAAAGCCATCATTCGATCCCCGTTACGGGCAATATCTGCGATATTATGCATGGAGATTTGAAGAGAAGATTGCGACACACGATCCGTCATCTCCTCGAATCGGGCCTTGCCGAGTGCAGACCAAGCCTTTCTCGAATCAATCTCTAATACAGGACTAGTCCTCTCCATCTCAAGTTGACCGCGCTGCTGCTTCATGTTAAGTGATGGTCTTGGCTGCTCGATGCTTTGTTGCCCCTTGGTTGTTTCAAGTCCGATTATTGAATATCCTTGCTGAATCTGAATACGGGGAATATTCATTGGTATTCCCCCTTATCTTAGGAAGTCCATTAAGCTCGGACGAATAATCCGGGCCATCGTATCCAGTGATGCCTGATAAATACTTTCCGATGTTTTCAGGTCAATAATGACCTTGGAAATATCGGCGTCCTCCACCTTAGACTGGAGATCCATATAGTTAATATTCAAATCGCCTAGCCGACTGAGTGTAAACTCCAACCGATTCTGCTTTCCTCCCATTTCGGCCTGGGCCGTAATGGTTGTCTCCAAGTTTTTTTGCAAAGCCGGGATAGCATTCTGAATGCCGGCTGTATCATCTGCGAGCAGGGCCTTTTTCAGGTTATCCACGACGGTAAATATACCGGATGGGTCACCGTGAGCACCGAATACTTGCTCTCCGAGCGTATTAACAGAGACAGTAATCCCCGCACCAACCTGATACCTTACTTCACCGTCGTCTAGCTTGTATGCCGTTCCTATCGGATCATCGGGAAATGGCTTCTCATCTGTTCTTTCACCGTTAAATATATATTTACCTTTAAACTGGGCATTGCCAAGGGAGATCAGCTGCTGATACATCTGTTCTACCTCAGCAGCAATATTTTCACGCGCATCCTTAGGCACCGTATCCGTTCCACCTTGAACGGCCAGCTCCGATAAACGCTGAATGATTTGAGTAACCTCGGTCATGACCGTGTCCCCGTACTTCAGCCACGAGTCTGCATCCTCCGCATTTTGCTCAAACTGCGTCGTCGCCGTAATTTGGCTGCGGTATTGCAGAGCACTGGCAACGCCGACCGGATCGTCGGAAGGACGATTGATCCGGCGCTGGGTCATCATCTGCTCCTGGTATTTGTCCAGGCGTTTATAGTTACCCTGCAGTCCGCTCATCATGGTGCTAGTCATCATGGATTGCGTTATCCGCATCGTTCATTCCTCCTATCTGCCGACGACACCGGTACTGTTGATTAATTTATCCAGCATCTCGTCGATTGTCGTAACAACGCGCGCGGACGCGCTATAAGCATGCTGGAAGCGAATAAGATCGGACATTTCTTCATCAAGCGAGACGCTGCTGATCGACATACGGAGCGTGTCGGCGTGCTCTACAAGCAATGACCCATTCTCCACCATTTTCTTAGCGTTACTGCTGTCCGTACCTAATTTGGAAATGACCGACTGCAAATATCCTTCAAAACTTGTAACATCCGTTACGCCGCCGTTATTGTTGTTCGGGTTAAAGCTGAATGTGCGTTCCGACAAGCCGGCAATCAATAAGGCCATGCCGCCATTCCCTTTTAGAACGACCTCAGCCGTACTACCGTCCGGGTTCGTCTTCATCTCGGTCCGTAGGGACGCTGCGATGTTCTTCAAATCTGCCTGGATGGTGGCGCTTAATCTCATGTTCCCCGCTGTAATCGGCCCGCCGTTTGCAGACACGAAGAAATCCGTCCCGGCAGTTGCCGGTTCATTCAATGTATAACCCAGCTTATGCAGTCCGTTGAGACCATCCACCGTATGCTTCGTGTCTTGGGCCAGCTTGCGCGGATTGGTTGGATCCATCACCGCATTCGGGATCGAGACACCTGGAGGCAGAATCGTGCCTGCCGGAAGTGTCACTTCCACTTTTCCGGTCGCGAGCGTATTTGCCATAATGTTAAGCTGGTTGATGTACGTTTCAACATGAACATCGCGGGACGTAACGTAGCCGGCAATCTCACCGCCCGTTAACGTAGTAGCAATCGCTGCGGTTACCGGGGTCGACGCCATATCATCAACTACGACCTGGTTTCCGAACGTCACCTGATACACATCCCCCGTTTCGGTCACGCTGACATTACCGAGAACGGAGAGCTGATCGACCAGTAAGTCCCGCTTATCTCTCAGGTCATTCGCGTTGTCGCCAAGACCCTCGATCCGTTTAATGCTTCGCGTCAGCTCCGCAATCTGATCGATATAATTGTTAGCTTCCTCCACCTTGGTGTCGATGCGGGAAGTCAAATTGTTTCGAAGCGTATCCAGCTGGGAGTATATGTGGTTAAACGTCTCCGTCAATGCGATCGCTTTCTGCTGAACGGCCATGCGGGCCGATAAATCCGTATCGCTCGGATTTTTGCTCAGCGTCTGCCATGCAGTCCAGAACTCTGCAACGCTTGCGCTTAAACTGCTCTCCGAAGGTTCGTTGAAAATCCCCTCGATATTCGAAAGCGTCTCCTGCTGAACGTTCCATGTTGACAAATTCGTGTTTTGATTCCGATATTCAATATCCAGTAGATAATCGCGTACCCGCCGGATGCTCTCAGCTTCCACGCCCATACCGAGCTGGCCCGCTGCCTGCGAACGCTGCATTCCCGGAAAGGCAATCGGGTTAGATGCAACCAGACGTGTCGTCTGCCGGGAATAACCAGGGGTATTGGCATTCGTTACGTTATGGCCGGCCGTGTTAATCGCAGCCTGCTGGGCAATCAAGCCCCTTTTTCCGATTTCGAGCAAATGAAATGTAGATCTCATCGTACCTATTCCTTTCTTCTTATGCCCTGGTATCAAACATGCTTCGGACTTTGCCTGCCGTACTCGGCTGGTTCGGATTCTGATATAGCATGTCATCTTCTGGACGGCTGACCAGCAGATTCAGGCTGTAGTCTATAAATGCAAGGGACTGTTCAATCAGTTCCCGGTTGATCTGATTCAATTCCTTAAGCTCGGTTAGCCTGTCCATTAATTGACGCTGTACATCCAACAGCTCCGTCTTCTCATCCGGGTTAAATACAAGACGAGTCATTTCAGTAACCGTCAGCTGAAGCTGGGAGCGGATGCCCTTCTCGCGCAAAAAATCCTCTGCAGCGCCTTGTCGCAGCGCTTCCGTTTCCGCCACCTGCTTCAGCAGGCGGTTCTCCCTGTTCATGACTGCTGCCAGGCGTTCCACATCGTTCGCTATAATGGCTTGCTTCTTATCATTCCCCGCCTCGATCAGCTGCCGGTGCAGCTCGTCCTGACGCTTCATATAATCGATAATGGATCTTGCACTCACTTGGATTCACCCGATTTATTGTAGGTTTGAAAATATGGGAGCAATTTATCTACAAGACGGTCTGCCGGCACTTCATAGGTGCCGTTAGATACGGCTTCCTTCAAGCGCTGGATTTTCTCTGCACGCTCCGGATCCTGTACCTTGCTTTGTGCGCTCAGTTCCATCGCCTCCGGTGAAATCGATACTTCGTCTTTCTTGCGTTTCTTCTTATCGATATGCTGTAGCTCCCGAGATTCTATATTCCGTTGATACGAATTGACGCCGTTCACGCGTCCCGATTCGTTAATCTTCACGTTCAATCACCTCACTTAAAATAAAAAACCGATAAGCTTTACTAAGTTTATCGGTACGAAATGGAGCATAGTTAATAGTTCAAAAGTTAGTATTTACGCAGTTTATCGACTGCGCGATAAGTCTCTTTCCCTTTGCCGGACCCGGGCTGATGTTCCTGGTCGGTCTCAGCCGCTTGACGAAGCTCCCGCGTCAGTCTTGTCCTGCAGGACTCGCACATATTGCTCTCACGGATCAGCGTGCCGCATACCTCGCACGGATAAGCCATGTTGGGCGCATTGGCAATCGATATCCGGCCTTCCCTGATAAACCGGGTAATCTGGCGGATCGAAACCTCTGTCGCCTCTGATACTTCATGGATCGTCGCGCCTTTCTGCTCCCGCAAATAAGTAGCGCATTTCTCGTATTCCTTCTCAATCTCTTTCAAGCATTCCGAACACATATCCCGAAAATTCAATGCATACAATCTGCCGCACCGAGGGCAATTCCCCAGATTCATGCTAAACGACCTCCATGCTTATCTAGAACCTTTGATACCCCTAGATTACATGATATCAGGCCTTACGTCTATCTTCCGAATATAGAAATCATGAGATTTCCCATGCGCTCCATCCTAACCTCTTAAGATCGGGCCCAAGTTAAGCAATAAACTTCTATCGGTTGACCCAGGGCTTTTTCATGTTTTCGCAACGCCTCCGCGCAGGCGTGGACCGTGCTCCCGGTAGTATAAATATCATCGATTAACAAAAGGCGAAGTGGAAGCAGCGCATCATTGCCCCTGTCCAGGACCCTATTCATCCGCTTCTCCGCTGAAGCTGCTGCGAGAGCCCGAGACATTAGCTCGATTACATGCGGGCCCGTAACAAATGCGTCCTCCATATCCCTCATTCGGTCCATTCGGGTTTTAAAGCTCTGCTTATCGGTATGCCTTTTCCGCTGAAGCAGGCGAAGATACGGCACCTTTATCTGCCTGGCGAGTCCCGTTGCCATCGCCTCTGCCTGATTAAACCCCCGTTCCCGAAGCCGGACATCGCTGACCGGAACCGAAGTTACGGCATGGACCATCCAGCGGCTCATCTGCCCGACCCGCAGATGACGTGCTCGCCCCTCAGGGCTGAGCTCCCGCTCCATAAGCGCATAAGCCCGTGCCAGCATTCCCGCCAACAAACCGGCATACCGTTCATTTCCCCGATATTTGTATTGGGCCAGCCATTCGCGCATCAGCCCATTATACATAACCGCGCTCCGATTCAGGACAAAAGCCCGTTCGTTCGGCCCTGTACGGCTGCAATCCGGACACCCGATCGCCCTCCCGCAGTCCAGGCAGCGGGGACGGACGATCCAGGGAATCGCTCTGGCACAAGCATCGCATATACCGGCGAACTCCCGGTTTAATGGAGCGCTTTTCCCGCAAGCAAAACAAATCTCTGCAGTCGTTCCCAAAAAACCGTGAGCCTTATCCAGAATCTGTTTGAGGGAATGCATAATCACATCGATTGTCTCCTTCCAAAAAATTCGATTCGCGCGCGCATTCGTTCACGTAAAATCCCTATGTAAGCTCTATCCGCAGGTAACCCCCTTTACCCGCAATCCGGTTCATCTGCTTGATCTGGCGTACGGCCAGGCTTTGGCTCCGGGTCCATTGCGGAGCGGCGAACACCACCCGCCCTGCCGGATCATCCTTCGATCGCCCTGCCCGTCCTGCCATTTGGATGAGCGCGGCCTCGTCAAACAGATCGCTGTTGGCATCCACGATATAGACGTCGCTTTTCGGTACCGTTACGCCCCGCTCGAGAATCGTTGTCGTGACTAGCAGCCGAATCTCCCGGTTGCGAAAAGCCATGACCTTGTCCGCACGTGCGGGATCGACGGAAGACGTTCCTTCCATTGGCATGTCCGGCATCGATTGCTGCAGCAGCTCAAGGAACGGGGCAATATGGCGAATCCGGGAGACGAACAGGAACACCTGAGCCCCGCGCGACAACGAAGCTCTCAAACTGCGCACCAAGGGGACCGGCAGCCGGCTCTGTTGCAAACAGCGGTGCACCGGGAAAATCTTCAGCTTCCGAGGAACCGGCAGCGGATGTCCATGGAAACGGGCCGGAACCTTGGCATGGGGCAATCGTCCCCTGGCAGCCTCCCGTTGGAGAGGAGCAGGAGGAGTCGCCGACAAGTAAATGTATTTCCCCTCTTTCTTGCAAGCATTCCGGGCGGCATAAGCCAGCATCGGGTCGTTATGGTAGGGGAAGGCATCGATCTCATCAATGACCACGAGATCGAACGCCTCCCGAAACCGTAACAGCTGATGCGTTGTAGCCAGAGTGATGCTCCCCCGTTTCCATCGCTCGGGGCTGCCGCCATACAACGTAATGACCTGCTCGTCCGGAAAGACCCTGGACAACCGCGGGGCCAGCTCCAGAACGACATCACGTCTGGGGGCCGCAACCAGGACACGCCCGCCCGCGTCCAATACGGCTTGTAGCAGCGGAAAGATCATCTCGGTCTTTCCGGCGCCGGTGACCGCCCAGATGAGAAACCGGGCGGGCCCCGCGGAGCCCCCTGCGGGCGGCTCCGCCAAGAACCGCAGCGCAGCGCCGGCGGCGGCGCTCTGCGCTGCGCTCAGCCCCCACCGGCCCAGGGCCGCGGTGGGGGAACCCCCGGCCGTGCCCCGCACGGCCGGCCCTGCTGCGCCATGCAGCAGCAGGGTGCAAGCGCGGCTGCGCCCCATCGCGAGGCAGGCCTCGCAATAGGCGCAAGCCGCCGAGCCGCACGCGGCGCATGCCGTGCGGCTTCGAGCCTCGCTGCCGCATCGCCGGCAGCGGGGGCCATGGCCCGGCCGCGGCGAAGCCGGCCGGGCGGCACCCGCGGGGCGGGCTGCGCCAGCCCCGCTTCCATGCGCAGGCGGCCCAGCAGGACGCCGAGCTGGGCCGCGGAGCGCCAGCCGCCGGTGCCCCCGGCGGCTTCCGTCAGAAGAGCCTCGATCTCGCCGGCAAGCAAGGCTCGGCCCTCGATGGCGCAGATAAGCTGCTCAGCCTGCCTCATCAGCGCCTTCCATTCCTCGCTGCCCCTTGGCGTCCAGCCGGACAGCACTGCACGCTCGTCGAGCACGCGAACATCCTGCGTGACGGTCCTCCATCTCGCTTGATTCCGCTCGGGCTCCTCGCTGATGTAGCTTGCAATTTTTTTATCCACATAGCCCTGCCACTCGTCTCCCCCCCATTGATCCATTTCTTGAAGCGGTCTGAACGTATCCCGGATCACGGCGGCCCACCCCAGAGGGATCGAAGAAGCAAGGATAACCATACGATGCGGACGGTCGCTGATCTCTCTTTGCCCCTCTCCGTCTCCATACCACCATTGCAAATCCACCTGCATATCGAGTGAGAGATAGCATCGCCATGCATCCGTTGTCCGGACAGCATATACAATCATCTGCATATCCACAAACCCTCCATTTTCCACCGCTAAAGTTTCTGATAAATCCAAACCACGACGAGGAATCATCCATGCAAAAACTCGAGCCATATTAGAGATCGTAAATTCCATTCCACGCCTATTCCACCGGAAGGCATTTGCCATCCCCCATCTTCACTGTACCGAGCGAGGCATGCAGCGAGTGATGCTTGGCGTTGCCGCCAGGCAGATTGTATGTATACCATTCGCAGACGCGTGACCAGAGCATCAGCAGCCTGAATTTTCTCCCCAACGCAAAAAAGCACCCTCCTTCCATCTGGAATCGGAGTGTGCTTCACGCCTCTTGTGTTCGTATTCTATTCCAAAGCATCTTGGGACGAGTCGGCATCTTGATCGTTCATCCTTGGACATAAGGAATCCGGATCGCCTCGAGCGGGTTGCGCAGATCGATCGTCATGATCGGGGGGTCCCCCGACTCCCCATTGGTGTCATGTAAGGACGAATTGCCGGAGCGCCAAGTTCCGTACACCAGCTCAATGCCGGACATAGGCGTTAATCGTTCAACAATCCGCAACGTATCGTCATGCGACTGGTCATCAAGGACGGTGACGCGAATCCGCGTCCCGCTCATCAGAGCATATAATGAAAGGGCTCTCAAGTACCATTCCACCTGCCGCTCATGGTTGGACGTGATCAGCACGTAATGCATGCGCCGCTTGGTGTCTTTTCCGTTTCTACGTAGATGGCGAGCGTGAATAATATGAACCAGAAGGGCAGCGATGCCGTACACCGCAAGGATCCACAGCAAATGGGCAACCATGAGGCTCACCTCCTTCTCATATCCACACTATATGCCGATATGGAAGGGACGGTGACAGTTATGTAACGAACAGCCCACACCGAAACCTGCCGTGGCGGCTCAAAAGGCGTTCGCTTTCCATAAGAAAGGAATCCGCCCAGGCAGCCCTCCTAAGTTATACTCGTCCATGCGCTCCAAATAAGCGAAAATTACAGCGTTACCCAGCCATATTTAATGGAGTTGATAACGGCTTGAGTACGGTCGTCAACCTCCATCTTCTGCAAAATGCTGCTGACGTGGTTTTTAACCGTTTTTTCGCTAATGAACAGATATTCACCAATCATCTTGTTGCTCTTGCCCTCGGCCATCAGTCTCAGCACTTCGGCTTCGCGGCGTGTCAGCGGATTATTCTCCCCTGCCACAAACTTGACGCCCGCCTCGCGTGTACCGCTCTCAGCCATGGCGCCTGCCTCGTTCACGTAGGTCATGCGGCGGAGCTGGTGAATCAGTTTGCCTGTCACCTTCGGATGGATAAACGCATACCCTTCATGTACGGAACGAATGGCGTTGATCAGCGATTCAGCCTCCATATCCTTCAAGAGATATCCGTTAGCTCCTTTACGAAGCGTCTCGAACACATAGCTTTCGTCGTCATGAATGGAAAGAATGATGACCTTGATCTCCGGGAACATTTCACGCAGCTTTTCGGTTGCTTGAACACCGTTCTCGGTCGGCATATTAATGTCCATCAATACGATATCCGGCTTCACTTCGTTGCAGAACTCCAGCACCTGGATGCCGTCTCCGCATTCGCCGATGACGTCGATGTCGTCCTCCATATTTAAAATGCGCTTGAGACCCTCCCTAAATAACTGGTGGTCATCCGCTAATAAAACTTTAATCAGTGTATTCTCGTTTTCTAAGTGTTCCATCCCATTACTCCTTTCCCTTTTCTACGTTCGTCGGGATATGAATGATGATCTTCGTCCCTTGATTCTCGGCAGATTCGATCTCCATTCTCCCTTCGAGCAGCTCTACCCTCTCCCGCATGCCAATTAACCCAAAGTGGTCCTTGCTCTTCTGTTCCAGCAAGTCGACATTGAATCCCAGGCCATTGTCCTGTACAACAATCTTGACCAATTGGGCCTGGTACGTAATTTCCACCAATACATAAGTCGGGTAAGCATGTTTTGCAGCATTCGTAAGTGCTTCCTGCACCAAACGGTAGATGGCCGCCTCCATCGCAGAAGAGAGACGATGCTCTTTCCCCCGCGTTTCGAAGATCGTGCGGATTTTGGATTTTTCTTCAAAATCATGCACATATTTACGCAGCGTGGGAATTAATCCTAGATCATCGAGTGCCATTGGACGCAGATTAAAAATAACCTTTCGCATTTCCTCCAGGCTAGAGCGAACCTGCCCCTTCAAATCTACTATTTCGTCCTGCACCATCTTAAATTCCTGCTTAGCTAGCATTCTTTCTACAATTTCCGTCCTAAGAACCAGATTGGCAAGCAACTGTGCAGGACCATCGTGAATTTCCCGGGATATCCGTTTGCGTTCTTCTTCCTGGGCCAGGATAATTTTCAGACCGATGACCTGCCGGTTCTTCGCAGATTCGATAATGCGGGACACCTGCCCCAGCTCACCGGACAAGTACTCCAGCACCACGCCCATCTGGGATCCGATCGATTCGGCTCGTTCGACGGAATTCTCCACGTTGCGGACGCGCTTTTGCAGCTCATCCCGTCTTGCCTTCAGATACATTTCCTTCTCCCGGTAGATCATGAGATCCAGCTGCAGCTGTGTCGCCTTCTCGTACGCCTGCTTGATGTCCTCTTCCTTATACCGGACGAAATCCCGGCTGACTTCCGTCAGCCGGATCCGGGAACGGCGATAGTTCAGTTCGAGCTGGTCCACTTTCTCCAAGGTTTCCGTCGTTTCCTTCAAAGTCCGCTTTAGTTCCTGATTCAGAGACACGAGCTCCTGCCGAGACGCCTCCAAAATTTCGAACATCTGGTATTTGCTGTCCTCCATCACTTTGATGGCATTCTTTATGACACGGTCGATGGCATCGGCTTGATAATCCACGCACTCTACTCCATTTCTAACGTTTCATATACATATCATACCATATCATGATTCGATCGTAACGGTCTTCGTGTTCTTGTCCCATTTTACTTTAAGGCCTAATTGCTCGGAAACGAGGCGAAGAGGGACTAAAGTCCTACCCCCTTGAACCATAGGAGCTACAGCAGCCGAATGACGCTTGCCGTTCAAAATAAATTCCTTCTTGCCGACGGTCAGCTCAAGCAGCATGCCGCCTCTCAATACGCCTACCCGCTGTGCGGATTGATTCCACGTTGCTTGTCCGCCAAAGGCGTCCAGCACATGCTTGATCGGAACATACGTCGTTCCGTTCTTCAGGATCGGCGCTGAATCAATCGCTACCTTGGAGCCGTTAAGCACGAGTGATTTTTGCCCGATCGTCATGACCGCCTTGCCTGTCGGAAGACCTTCGTTGCCCGCAACAGCCGGCATCGTAAACCGTATATCATCAATGGATACCGAGCCTGTCAGGGCCCGCTCATCCTGTCCCTCATCCACGTTCACGACGTACATGCGCTTCAATTGGGCAGGGAATGCGATATTGTAACCGGTCAAGTCGATATTCAGCGTTTTCCAGCCGGTCCAGTCGATAGCCTTAGCCAAATCAACATAAACGGTCTTGCCGTTGTTGTCCTTCAGCTCAGCCCGGAGCCAGTTCAGGCTGCTGTCGCCTTCCACGTCGATCGCCATGGACGTTGCCTGTGCCGGAATTGTTTTACCGGTTGTACCGTTGAACTCGGCGTATGCATACATCTTCTGTCCAAGCCCGCCGGTCATATCATAGGTCAGCTTCAGCACCTTCGAGTCGGCGTGGCTTCCGCTTCCCTTCACGATGGATGCCGTACCGGTTACGGCAGGCACATTCGTTGTGAATTTGATCGGATAGCTTACATTTTCAAAGTTCTCCCAAGTGCTCTCACCGGCCGCGGACAAAATGACAACCGTGCTAAAGCCGTCATATCTAGCGATCGCATATCCTACCTTGGTGTTGCTGTTTACGGATGTAACGGTCAGGCGGCCGTCTTTGACGCTGCCCTTAAACCCGATGAATTCCCACTTCAGCGCACTGCTTGGAACCTCCAGGCTTTGCCCTGATCTCGTTACAGCCGTTACTGGAACGGACACGCTCGTTCCTGCCTGAAGCGGCGCACTGGATACCGCCGTCGTCAGCGCTGCCAGATCATCGGCTCCCAGTACGTTCACCTGCATCATTGCCTTCGTGCTGCCGCTAACCGCAGTCAGTGTGGATGTGCCCGGCTTCACTGCCTTAATGCTTTGGCCGTTGATCGCCAGATTACCGTTGCTGGATTTCCAGGTCGGTTTGATGGATCCCGCATCAATCGGGTTGTAATAGGTGTCGTAGCCCTTCAGTTCATACGACCCTGTCTGGCCGATCAGGAGCGTGCTGCTGCCGCTAACCTTTAGGCCCTTTAAGTTGCCCTTAGGCGCCGTGGAGAACACGCCGAGCGCGTTTACGACGCTCCGCTGCGTGGTGCCGTATTCCGTAGGGAATGTCAGCTCCGTATTCATCTCGGCCAGCGGACGATTGACCATCGTGGTGGATCCGCCGCCATCCAGATTCATGCCCTTCCATACCCCGATTTTGCTCATGAAATCCTGCAGCTGCTGCAGGGTCATACCCGTGCTGCCGTCATTGCGCTCGGTTGCAATCAGATACGCATAACGGCCATCCTTCGAGTAGCCTACAGCCGTCCGGGCACGCGTGCCGCCGAGATCGTTGACGTTGCGGGAGAACGAAGCGGCTTTGCCGTTATCCACCAGAATCGTATGACCGCCGATCATCATTTGGAGTGAGGAAGGATCCAGCTTCTGACCTGATTTTTTAGATACTAGGGTGTAATCCGCCGTCAGCTTCTGACCGACTTCCAGGTTATTTTTCACGAATTCGGCAGCTGCTCCGTGAGTACGAAGAACATAGCTGCCTTCCGGGACTGCTGTTGGCAAGCCTGCCATAACGGATATGTCCGTAATGACGCCGTCCGTTACCATAACCTCTGTTGGTGTCGTCGAGCTATTTAATGGACGGTCAATGGCCTTCCAGGCGCTAGTGTACAAATACGCTGCGTTCACATGACTGAAGGTCGATCCGGTACCCTCCGGGTTGTAAGCTGTTTTGTTAATGCCTGCGAGCGGGAACGTTGCTCCATTCTCAGCCGTGATGCTTCCTGAAAAAGCAAACTCATCCAAGATCGGCTTGCCATCCTTGGTGACGGCAAATGCATACATTCCCTTCAGCGCGGATGGAGAGGACATGAGATCGCCATTGGACACTTGAGGACCCATTGGAGCCCCTTCGCGATTCGTAATGAAGAAGTCGCCGTTAATCGCGGCAACCGCCCCATGCTCCTTGGCCATACCGCCTGTGCTCTGTCTTGTTGTAAACTGGTTCCCCTTGCCTGCCATCACATCCAGCTTCACATACGGGTTGTTTAAGTCGACACGGACGACATTGGCAAGCGATTTCGCGCCGGTGCTGCTCGTATATTGATACTTCATCAATACAGCACCAGAGGTGATAATCTCTTCTCCAAGCTTCTTGACCGACGTCGTTGCCGCATAGGCGACGGAGGCTGGTGACAGCTTGTCTATCACAGGCAAACTGCCGCTAAGTACGGGGCTCACCCAGATGACCCCTGCCAACGTAACGATAAACCATTTTTTACCTACTGTCGTTTGGTTTGACTTCAGTGCTTTCCCCTGTCTTGCCATGTAATCGTAACTCTCCCATCTCTTTGTTCAACACATATGCCGAACATGTAAAGTCTCTAATTAATAGACTTCATTTTTGAGGAAAAGTTACGATTTTGTTATAAAAAAACGCTTGGGCGTATTCTACACCAACTCTTTCTGATTTCACAGGTGGATTTTTTGGTAGGATTGGATCCCCTGTCCTATTCTACTATATATTCGTGCAAAAATGACAGTTTTGTCATATAACCCCTTCCTATTTTACCATAAATTAAGCCAAAAAAGCTGATACCCTTAGCAGGCATCAGCTTTTTAAAAAGTTACTTTTTTGTAATAATCATTGTTTCAAATGATGATGCTTAGTTGGCTTGAGCTTGCTCCTTCAGAGCCTCAGCCTTGTCTACGCGCTCCCATGGCAGGTCGATATCGGTACGGCCAAAATGTCCGTAAGCCGCTGTTTGCTTATAGATTGGGCGGCGAAGATCCAGCATGCGGATAATGCCGGCTGGACGCAGGTCAAAGTTATTGCGAACGAGCTCAACGAGCTTCTCTTCGCTGACTTTACCGGTGCCATAGGTATCCACGCTGATCGATACCGGATTTGCGACACCAATCGCGTAAGCAAGCTGAATTTCGCATTTGTCGGCCAGGCCGGCAGCGACGAGGTTTTTAGCCACGTAGCGGGCCGCGTAAGCCGCGGAACGGTCGACTTTTGTAGGATCCTTGCCGGAGAATGCACCGCCGCCATGACGAGCGTAGCCGCCGTAGGTGTCGACGATGATTTTACGTCCGGTCAGACCGGCATCCCCTTGAGGGCCACCGATTACAAAACGTCCCGTTGGGTTAATGAAATATTTGGTTTCCGCATCCAATAGTTCGGCTGGAACGACCGGAAGAATGACGTGCTCTTTGATGTCCTTCTGGATTTGCTCCAGCGTAACTTCCTCAGCATGCTGCGTCGATACGACAATCGTGTCCACGCGAACCGGCTTGTCACCGTCGTATTCAATCGTAACTTGCGTCTTGCCGTCTGGACGCAGGTAGCTAAGCGTACCGTCCTTACGCACCTCGGACAAGCGACGAGCGATGCGGTGAGACAATGCGATCGGCAGCGGCATGAGCTCAGGCGTCTCGTTAGTAGCAAAACCAAACATGAGGCCTTGGTCGCCGGCACCGATGTTCTCGGTTTCCTTATCCACTTGGGAAGGATCACGACTCTCCAGTGCAGCGTTTACTCCCTGTGCAATATCGGCCGATTGCTCATTCAGCGATGTCAGCACCGCGCATGTATTGGAATCAAAACCGTATTTTGCACGTGTGTACCCAATTTCCTTCACGGTGTTACGAACGATGGATGGGATATCCACATATTCTGATTTTGTACTAATTTCACCAATGACCAATACCAGACCTGTAGCAACGGAGACTTCGCAAGCCACGCGCGCATTCGGGTCGTTAGCCAAAAATGCATCGAGTACCGCATCGGAAATCTGGTCACAAATTTTATCCGGATGTCCTTCAGTTACGGACTCTGATGTAAATAAACGTCGCCCTGTTAAAGACATGAGATCAACCTCCCATATAAATAGTATGTGAATATTCAAGAGGTCCTACACAAAAAATGAACCTTTTCCGACAGGAAAAGGTTTGAAATGTACAATCCTCAACATGCATATTAACGTATTTGTTACCAGGTGTCAATCCAGTTATCCGGCAGTTTTCAAGGATTTTCTTGGATGTTTTCAAGACGAGGCAAGTCCGTAAATGTTCCTACAATCGCTGTTGATCCTAAATTTCTTACTCAGAATAAATAAGTTGAACTTAACGAGGTAGAGCAGCTGTGTGAAATGTTCTTACGATCGCTGTTGTTCGCAGATTTCTTTAATTTAACTGAACTCGATTGTGGTAGAAATCCTCTTACAAAGGCGACCACTGTCGTTTTCTTCAAAATCATTTCACACTCTTGCATTTCCCTCGTATTTCTTTTGCTCAACTTATCTTAATCCAGTTCAAGAACGATCACAGGCTTGTTCCAGATGAAGCTTTCTTTTAGAAATCTTTTACGGAAGTATTTTACTCCCTTGCTTGCATCTGTTTCTTGGTCCCTTCAAAACATCAGCTAAAAGTTATGAGGCCATTACAATCTGCCGAACAGACTCTGCTCTGCATTTCGTACAAGGCGCTTGGTAATTTCTCCGCCAACGGATCCGTTCTCACGGGAAGTGAGATGACCCCATCCCGGACGGCGGCTTGACGAGCTGCCTCCGATTGCTCCAAGCTCTGACCCGAATTCGGTATCGGCTCCATTCGAACTGCCATATCCCACATTCAAACCAAACTCAGCGGCAATTTCATATTTCATCTGATTCAGCATATGACGGCTTTCCGGTACAACCTGACGATTACGATTGCTGCGTGGCATAATGAAACACCTCCTGTAAATGTGATTACAGAAGTATTATTTGTTTAATATAAGGTACGCACACGTATTAAAGCTTGTCACTGCTGGCAATAATTATAGGAAGACGGTTTATCACATTTAACGTTTGGCATGATGAAATTGAACAAGATATTTCATCCCTTGATTGCTTTATTTTATGGTATAGCCGCCTCGTACCATGACAATGAGACCGTTCTTTTGCCCTTCCTTCACCTGAATGCCACGACCTTCACGCGGGAAGGAGAGCAAATGGTTCTTCGGCGCAGCTTGTCCATTGAGCAGGTCCTTACCATCCGTCAGATCGGCAACACCGTTGGAATCCTCGGTGTAAATAACGGCGTTACCCGAACGAACGATAAATTCTGCACCAGCATCAGCAATCAGAATTTTGCCAGGCTTCAAGGCAACGTTCTTCACTTCATCCGATCCTTGGGAAGGTTGCGTTGGAGTGGTTGGGTTCGTTGGGGTAGTAGGGTTTGTTGGAGTTGTTGTCCCTCCACCACCATTTAGCGCTTTTTGGATTTGTTGATCCACGTAGCTCTTGGTCACGACCGGGTCATCGGCTGTGCCGGGGCTGGTGCTGGCGCCAGTAGCCGTATTGCTATAAACGGCACCAATCCATATCCCTGCCCCAATTGCCAGTGTAGCTAAGGTAACCTTCGTATAAGGTTTCATGTCCTCTGTTCCTCCTAAAGTTTTCTATACTACATAACTATAATGAAAAAAAAAGTACTGAACAGCCTTACTGTAAACTAAGGATCATGTGTACGAGTAAATAGAAAAAACACACCGGGGAACGGTATGTTCTCCGGTGTGTCAAAGCTTAGTAGCTAAGCTTTATTTTAATGAGTCGATTTTAGTAATTAATATTACCTTTCAAATCAACTGTTGTACCATCTGCCAGAATAACACTAGCAGTCAACACTCCACCATTGATGGTATCTTCTTTACCAACTACTACTTTGAAGGAATTTCCATTATCAGCCAATACTGCATCATAAGAAGTTGTTCCTTTGTTTGTAGCAATCGAAACTTTACCATTAACGATGTTTTTCAGAGTCTTATCCACGTTAACAGTCAATGTAGAAGTTGCCGCATCATATGTTGTTGTTGTTACCTTAACTGGCTCAACAGCTGGTGATGTTGGAGCAGCAACTGTGAACTCATCAGATTCCACGGCTTTAACATCTGAACCTCTTGCTACAATATACTGAGCATCCTTACGAACCTTAACCGAAATCGGAGGGTTTGCTTTAAGCAATTCAGGGTTAGTAATCGTAACTACAATGTTACCCTCTGGATTACTAGAGAAGGAAGTGGTGTAGTCAGTCGCAGAGATAATAGGAGTATTATCCTTCGAAAGATCTCTTAGAATCAGGTCATTTCTCACATCAGCAACGTTACCGTTTTTAGCATCTACATAAGTAGAGAATGTAACAGTAAACGATGCGCCTTCTCTCTTAGTAACACCAGTTGCTTTAGGAGCTACAGTGTTTTGAGTAGTCATCACAGCATTACCGTTCAGGTTCAGCTTGTTATTGGAATAAGTTTCAATGGAGTTGTTAGCAAACAAAGTGATTGTTGCACCATTCAGATACTCACTGCTTGTTTTCAACGTTACTTTGTTGGTTCCATCAACTTTCACTTCGGATGGGTAAGAACCATTAACAGTGAAATCACTGATGCTTGCATAAGCAATTACTTGATTGAACTCAAGCTCAAAAGTTTTAGCATCCTTTTGAACTGCTTTTGTCCATTCGAGTTTACTTTGGTTCGCATCTGTCAGTGGTTTGCTAGTCCAGGAAACCGCTTGACCTGTTTTAGATTTAAGTCCAATTGCATGAACTTCTTTAACAGATCCGTTTGTTCCAAACGAAACTTTAGTTCCATCAATGAACTCTGGGAACTGAAGTACTACGGATTTAGC
This sequence comes from Paenibacillus sp. FSL R5-0810, assembly GCF_038002285.1. Taxonomy (NCBI): domain Bacteria; kingdom Bacillati; phylum Bacillota; class Bacilli; order Caryophanales; family Paenibacillaceae; genus Paenibacillus; species Paenibacillus sp. FSL R5-0810. Next base: position 5,693,667 of record NZ_JBBOCF010000001.1, on the reverse strand, counting down.
CCCATTAACTACATTCACATTTACTTCACTCGGAATTGCAATTCTCTGGGTGTTAGCACCGTTCTTTTGGAAATCAATGTAGTAGTTAGCTTTGCTTTGAAGAGTCGAGATATCCATTTCTCTTCCAAAGTGCAATGCAACTTTACGAGTTGAATTGTTGTAATCCACATAAGAAGCACTTGGGTTAGCAAGATCAGCAGCTACAAATGTGCCGTTGTACTCAACCATAGTGTTCTGCAACGCTGTTCTGTCTTTTACATCTTTAATCTTCAGATCATAAGTGCCTTCAAGAGTACTGAAGAAGCTAACATAGAAGACTTTGTTGGAAGCGTCAGCTACGACAACATCTTTCACAGGAATCGTGTCGTTACCTTTTTTAACAGTGAAGTACTTTTTGTCAGCAGCATCTACCGCTTTGTCAAAACGAACAGTCAACGTGTTTGTTCTGTCATCACCAAATGTAGTTTCAACTACACGAGGTTGAACCAAATCAACACTTGCCGTAACTTTATGCTCTTTCACAGCATTTGCGTTGCCGGAATAGTCTTTAACTTCAACAAACAGGGTAGTTTCATATCCTGGCAGACGGTTAGCAGTGAAGTCCACTTCATATACGTTTGCGGCGATTTGAGTCGCTTTACCTTTTTTCTTGCTGTCACCAGACTTCCAGTAGAAGCTGTCTTCTGTTACAGAAGCAGGATCGATTTCTTCGTCGAATGTTACAGTTACTTTTTCAAGAGTAGCGGAAATTTCAGTAACCTTCGGACCTTCTGTATCAACGGCAACTGTAAATTCTTTGGTGTCAGCCAAAGATTTCAAGCCTGCATAGTCTTCAACAAGGGAAGTCGTCAACTTGTGAGCACCGACAGAAATTCCACCTGTGTAGTCTCTCAGGATAACTTCTCTTTGGTTTGCACCTTGAGTTACAGAACCAGCGAACGCTTTGTCATCCAGTTGGAAGTTGCTGCTGGATGGAGCAATAACTGGCTCAGAGAAAGTCACTTTAATAACCTTCGTGCCCAAAGCTTTAACTTCAGTTACTGTAGGCAGCGTGTTGTCGGAAGAAGTGAAGGAAACCTCTCCTTGTGGCAATACAGAGCCACTATCGTTTTTCACGTTTTTAACAACCACTTTGTAAGTTGTTCCTTGCGTGAATTTGCTGGATTCGTTCAGCAAGATGCGAGCAGTTTTACCATCTGCCAACAAGGAAATCGATTTGATTCCTTTTGAGTTGTTATCTACAACGTAGTTGTTCTTGTCAGTAGCGGTAACTTTATCAACTTTACCGTCAAATACTACATCAACCTCTTTCAGGTTAACGGAGCTCGCGGATTCAACTTTAGTTGCGGAAGTCACAACCCAAGTTACACTTTCAGTGTACTCGTAGTTGTTGTGCTTGAACTTCACTTCAGTAGCTGTGTTAGCTTTAAGTGGAGTTTCCAGCTCAACCTTCACACTTTCGTTGTTAGCCAGTTTGAAGGTAACAACTTTACCGCTCTCAGTAACTTCGTAGGAAACTACTTTAGGCTTTTGTTGGGACAGGTAGATGTCGTAAGCAACTTCAACCAGTTGAGCACGGGTTGCGTTAGCCTTTGGATTAGTGTTAGCGTCTACCAGACCAGCGTTGATAGCTGCTTGAACATAACCTTTAGCCCAGTCAGAAGCGTTGTTGTTTGTTTCTGTTGGGATTTCAAGTTTTTGAGCAACAACGAGAACCTTCGCCATTTCTTGAACGGTGATTTTACCGTTGAAGTCGAAGATCATTTTCGTTGTGTTCTTACCTTGCATGATGCCCGCAGCGTAAACTGCTTCTACATAAGGAGCTGGCCATTTGCTGGCTTTGTAGTTCTTATCTTTGAAGGAAGCTTTGCCTTGGATTGGCTCAAGACCCATGATGCCAACCAGAACTTTCGCGAACTCAGCGCGGGTCATTTCTTTGTCAAGACCAGCAGTTCCGTCTGGATAGCCCGAGAAGATCTTAGCTTCTTTAAGTACGTCATACTTTTGTTGCGTGTTAAGTGCGTCGTCACCGAATGCAACAGAAGCAAACATGGAGAATGCCATTGCTGTAGACAGTGCTACGGATAAAATTTTCTTCATAACCTTTTTTTCTCCTCCTTGAATCATCACTTGATTGTTGTCTTTAATTTGATAGCTCTTGTCACTCATATGTCGTGCACCTCCTTTCCCGAGTTGAGCATGAATCATAAATGATGTCTGTGACATGATCACAGAATCTTGTTAGCGAGAGAACACTACATACTAGAATAGATTCCTAATCCTACCTAGGTATTATACAACGAGTCCCCAGTACCGTAAAGAACAATTTTCTAATTTATAGACAAGTTTCTTCTTTAGGTTAAACTTGGTTGCCTCATTGGGTTCTACATTATAAACGTTTAATTTCCCGAAAAGTTGCGGGGGTTGCAAAGTTTTTTTAATTTTTTTTTTCGAAGTTTCTACACTTCCTCTAACAACAAGAGTTTTCCATATTACGACAGCAAAAAAAGACGCCCTTAAGGCGTCTCTTGTTGAACTCTATCGAATCTTCATGGCAAGCTGGATAATTTTTGCGCGCATCTCGGGATCCTGGTTCAATCTGCTGTACATTAAATCGATCTCCGCTTTATTCGAACGATATGTCTTGTCGTGTTTAATGGTTGTATGGGACCATTCGATTAACGCATTCTCGGCGACGGTAAGTTCATTGAAGGAATCATGAAAACCAGTCTCTAGAACGAGCCCCTCCATAATCTCTTGTGTTATCTCATTATGAGCGGCACGTGCCAGCTCAATTTTCTTCTCCATTACTTTGGCTTTATCTTCGAATTTCGTCTTCGCCTTCATGTAGTCGAGCTGCGCTTTGGATAAAATCGGCTTCATAAATTCATCTTCACCCTCTAAAAATAGTATGTGCTTTCGCTATTGTAGCGTATTCCATGCGAAATTACAAAAAATAGATTTTGGTAACCGCTTCTATTTACCGCTTATCGGAAGGCTCAATGCTTATGTCTGTCCTAGCATAGTCCACTTCAACGGCGTACAGCTGTTCATGAAAAACGAGAGCAGCACCTGGAAAATTCAGGCGCATGCTCTCGTTCAACTCAATCAGCAAAATCTTGCTTATAACAGCTTCAATTTGCTCATCATGCGTTTCACCACAGTTGCGGTATCTGCTCTATTCATGACTGCATCCGGGTTAAAGTTGTACGTAGGTTTTTTCTCGCCTTCTTTCAGGCTATTGGCAACCCCAGTCAAAATGCCTGCTTTTGAAACGGCAAGAATGGCTGGATAAGAATAGTTGGACTTAATTTTGCCCACATCCTCAAACTGCTTCTGTAGCGTTGCCTTGTCTTTCTCGATCTCGCCCATTTTCAGGTTGAGCGCACGGGCAATAATGTTCGCCGCTTCTTCCCTTGACAGCTCCATATTTGGCGCAAAGCTTCGCGGAGCAATGCCTCGGATGATCCCTTTCCGTGCTGCTGTTTCGATATAACGATAATCCCACAAGGCATTTGCCGGGATTGTCTCCTGGTAAATGTCATCGAAGGTCAGCTTGTTCGAGCTGTTGTTAATCGGCACATCGTAATCCAGCGGAATATCGAGCAGCTTCACAACGATGGTTGCGAACTCACCGCGGGTCATCGGGTCATATACACCGAATGCGTCCTGCTTGGCCGCCTTCATATAACCTCTTGCCAGCATCAGCTCAATATCGTTCCGGGCCGTTTTATGTGAAATCGCATCGGAGTAGCTGTAACGCAGCGACTTGACGGCATAATAACCAAAACCTTTAAACGTAGCGGTGACTGTCTTTTTCTTGGAATCGACCTTGCCGCCGATATTGGTCCAAGTGCCCTGGGACGGGTTGTACCACCAGATACCCAGGTTGCCGGAAGCTGCATTAACCAACGCGGAATCATATTTTAGTGTAATAGTGCCTTTCTGGGAAAGCTCCATCCAGTTTTGCGGAATCAGGCGCTGATGGAATTCATGGCCCTTCGCGTATGGATGCGTAGCTTGCTTCACGTTGAAATCTTCAACATTGCTGCTGTAAGCGTTCAGCGAGCCCGCATCCAGCCAGTACAGCGGCGAAGCATATCCGAAATGAGGAGCCGGCGTGAAGCGGAACGCATTGCCGCTGTCGCCTGGGATCAACGAAAGACGTCCATCCATCTCTACCCCGTTTTCGATCTCTCCAATGCGGTTGTATGCCTTAATTGTACGTCCATCAATCTGGTTCGCAATTCCGAACAAAATGTCATGCTCGCCAAGCAGGTTAATGGTCGGTACTTCGGCTTTCGGGTTCGATTTCGCTTGCTGGAGAACCGTTCCCTTCGGCACAGACAAGGACAGTCCACCTTTAAAAACGTTGATTTTGCCGGATTTCGAAATATTTGCTTTGTATTGGGAGCCTTCTGTTGCATCATCCACATATTGCACGACAATTTGGCCATTCGTCTTCTTGCTGCCTTGTTCGATCGTAAACTTAATGGTGTTTTTGCCGTTCTTCAGGTTTTTAACTTCCAAACGGAAGATATCGCTGATCTCGGATTTCACCATTTGCTCTTTGCCAATCGTAACAGAGTCAGCTCCTTCTGCCTTAATGCTGACTTCTACGAAGTTCTGCTTCAAGACGCCTTCATTCGGCAGCTTCGGTGACAAGACTTGATATGGTGCACGTTCACGCGTGATTTCAATCGTATCCGTCGTCGTCACGGACTGAATGCGGGACCCGATCGAAATGGCCTGCAAGCCTACCTCAGGCAGAGACAATTCTTTGAGTACAATACGCAAGTTATTAGAGCTCGTGCCTTGTTCAATGGTGAAGTACATATCTCGATCCGACGGGTTAATTGCATCAAGCTGTGTTTTTAGTGATCCGCCGGTCAGATCCCACTGTCCAGCACCAATTGGCGTAAACACGGCAAAAATCGTTGATGAAGGATGACTTAGCGTTACGGTCACTTCATCCGTATTATCGACTTCGAACCGAAGACCCATTTCTTTCTCGTAAGTGGTAAAAGCATTTTTATCGGTTTCCATGAACAATTTATCCGGATCGGAGTAAGTTGGAGAGCCAACTGGGAATGGAATCATGTTTTTAATAACAGAGCGGTTGTCGCTGAAATACAACAGTGTCAGCTTGGTCGAGATTTTACCGCTTTTATCGGCTACCACCAGGGTGTTCGGCCCAGGAATCAGTTGTAAGAATCGATTTGCAGCTTGAGGGGACTCAACGTAATTGAATTCGCCATTGCTGCTAACCGGCAGATCAATCGTGTTGCCGTTCAAGGACAAAGTTAGCCCTTGGGTACCGGTGTAATTCACGATACGGCCGGACACCTGAGTGAAATCGGTGCTGTTTTTGAATAATTGGTTGTTGTACAGATTATAAACATCAATATAGGAAGAGGACAGGAACGTTACCGGGATGACCTTCGTATCCGATACGCCGGATCCGTTGCTGACCTTAATGATCAGATTTTGCTGTCCGGAAGGCAAATTCGTAATTTTAAATACGGTGTTTCCGTTATACGTAAAGGTTGAAGCTATGTTTGCGCCTTTACTGGATTCAATCGTGGCGGTTCCCGCGTTTACTTGTTCTACCATTAAATAGAGAGGCAGTTCATTTAGAACCGTGTCGTTGCTGCTTGGAAAAATCGATTGCGAGCTAAAAGACACCGTACTGCCGCTCTCGGTTACGCCATATAATTGGTGGACCTGTTTGATCGTCGGCGCATTGGCATCGCGATACGTGAATGTCTTTTGTACATCATATCCGGTTGCGGTGTCCTTAATGTAGACCAGGTACTCCCCGCTTTGCGTAATGCTGACAGTTCCGTTCGTCGTAAAAGGATACATCAATGTATTGTTAAGAATGGAAGCTTGGCCCACGGTAGCTGTCAAATTCGCAATCGGTACGGTCGACCCAACCGGGAATACCCCTACTTCAAGCACCGGCGGAACCGGAGTAGCACCTGCAGCGGGAGCATCCACCACGACATAACCGGTAATTGTGCCGTTGACGTTCCCTGTTACGACAGCCTGTCCGTCAATGCTGGTGCCGCCGATTCTTAGGTCATTCGCCGTCAAGGATCCTGTCGGATGATATACGACCTGACGATGGATGGTCTGCGTCCGGGATTCGGAATTAACCACGATGACCAGGTCGTTGACGCCTTTCTTCAATTGAATACCTGCGGAATAGAACATATCGCCGCCGCCTGGATACATCGACTGTCCGTTTACGGTCACGCCTTTGGAACCGTTTGTAGCCTTAACGGAGATGCTGATCGTTTCGGTTGTAACGACAACAGGTCTCGAGCTGTTTTCCTCAAGAACCCGGCCGTCGCTCAGCGCGACTTCATAAACAGCCGGAACATCCGAAAACTTGACATAGGCTGTTGCGCTTACTTGCTGCCCTTGCGTGCTCATGCCCGAGACGATAATTTTGTTCACGCCCTGATTCAACTGAACGTTCAAGAACTCGAATGTGTTGGCCGCTTCGTCCAGAATCGGCTTAACACCCGTTCCGCCCGTCGTCGTATCATCAAAACGCTTAATTTCATAGGAAATCGTATTAGGGTTAACGCCGTTATACGTGCCCGACACCTTGATGGAGCTACGGTTTTCGGGCGTTGGCGAATTTGGATCTGTGCTCAGATTAGAAAAATGGAAAAATAAAGCCCCGTTTGCGGCGGAAGCCGGTAGTGCCGGTATCAATGAAAAAAACATCGCTACAGCCAGCAGCAGTCTAGCCATAGTATGAAATGGACGTCTCAACGGTTTTACCTCCTTGTTCGTTCGGACCTGCGGGTCCGCTTTGGGTGTTCGATCTTTCACTTGCTCCCCTCTCTTTCCCTGACAGTTGGTATTAACGCATAGTTCATATATCGGTCCCATACATTCAATTTTTTAGAAAAAAACACAAAAAAGCCTCACCCTTTTCGGGTGAGGCCTGCATGTCCAATCGTATGCAAAAAGAATTAGAATAAGTTCTTATTTGGAGCGGCTTTCGGGATTCGCCTTCATCCGCATGCGGTTGATCAGGCCCAGGATCGGCCGTTTGGTCTTGCCTACAAGCCCGATAACCTCTGCGCCGATCTGCATGAAGCACATCATGACGCAGATGACGACGAAGGTTACCCAGTTCGCCTCATACATGGCCGCCGAGGATTGAATGACGGCCAGAACGCCGAAGAACGCGGCAATCACATAAATGATCAGCACCGTCTGGCGGTGGCTGAATCCAAGCTCGCGCAGGCAATGATGCAAATGGCCTTTGTCCGGCGCGAAGATCGGCTTCTTCTGAATTTTGCGGCGCACGATCGCGAAGAACGTATCCGACAGCGGCACCCCGATAATAATCAGCGGCGTAATGAACGATACGATCGCAATCTGCTTGAAGCCGAGCAAGGACAGCATGGCCAAACTGAACCCAAGGAACAGTGATCCGGTATCCCCCATGAAAATCTTGGCGGGATGGAAGTTAAAGAACAGGAATCCGATAATTCCGCCCAAGAGCAGCAGGCAGAGCAGAGCTACGGTCGTATTTCCCATCAGGAACGCCATGACGGAAATCGTCCCGATCGCAATACCGGACACGCCCGCAGCAAGACCGTCGAGGCCGTCAATCAGGTTGATGGCATTGGTCACCCCGACAATCCAAAAGATGGTGAGCGGAATCGACACCCAGCTCTCGAGCGCCGAGTACCGGTCCTGAAACGGTATATTTACAAAATCCACAGTAATATTAAATCCGAACACGACAACGCAGGCCGCTGCAATCTGTGCCAAGAACTTGACTTTGGCCGACAGCTCAAATCGGTCATCCAGGGCTCCGATCAGTACGATCATGGAACCGCCGATCAGAAAAGCCTTCATAAAGTTGGCATCCCGCGGCGAAAGGCTATCCGGCAAGAAAGGAAGCACTGCAATGAGTCCGAGCACAAAAGCCAGATAAATGCCAAGCCCGCCGAGACGGGGCATGATTCGAGTATGAACTTTACGGGCATTCGGCACGTCGACGGCACCGATCTTGACCGCGAATTTTTTCACTAGCGGCGTAAGAACCAGAGCCAAAGCAAGCGCCACGATAAACCCGATGATGTATATCATTAACATGTAATCATTCGACCCCCAATATTGTCTACCGGTTGAATTATACTCCCTTCGGGTCCGAAATCCAATACCAATTTCCGGTGAAATCCCGGATATTCGCCATAGAAATAAGCGATTTAGCTTGTTTTCGTTACGTTTTCTCTCTCGCGCAGCACTTTCACTACGAATTTCGGCAGCGCAAGCATTCTTTTGTAACGGGAGGGCTCCTTCAGAAGCCGGTAGAACCACTCAAGGCGCAGCTTCTGAAATACCTTCGGAGCGCGCTTGAGCTTGCCGGAAATAATATCGAAGGATCCGCCGACGCCCATAACGACAGGAACCTGCATCGCCTGCTTATGCTTGGCGATCCAAGGCTCCTGATTGTCCGCACCGCGAGCGACAAACAATATGTCCGGCGAAGCGGCCCGGATCTCCTCGATGACGGCGGCATCTTCCTCAGGTCCGAAAAATCCGTCCCGATACCCGCATATAATTGCAGCCGGATATTGCATTTGTAACCGATTGGCGGCTTCCTGAATCACTTCTGCCGTGGTTCCGAGCAAGTAAAACTTCCATCTGTAGGTTTCCCCGACCCGGAGCAATTCATGTAACAGATCGAAGCCCGTAACACGTCCCTCCAGCGGATCGCCCCCTACTCCGGCAGCCCATACGATTCCGGTTCCATCCGGTACGATGATCTCGGCGCTTTGCATCATGGCTTTATACTCGGGATTATTCTCTGCGGTCATGACCATAATCGGATTGGCTGTAATGACCTGATGCGGTTTCCCGGACTTTACGGCCTCCGTCAGATACTTCACGGTATCCTTCATGTCCATCTTGGAAAATGGAACCCCGAACACGGAAACGGTTGGAAAAGGTTTTGTCTGGTTCATGATCTAATCATCCTCTGTGGCGTAAATATTCGACGATGCGGCGGGCCGGCAGAGCAGCCTCCCGCTTCAGCTCGGCGATGGGTGCTTCATGCTCCGTCACCCATGCTTGCCCGCCGTCAAGCAGCTTCGCAATCTCGCTCTTCAACCTGTCCGGATCCAGAGCCTCGCTGCTTCCGACAGGTTCGCAGCCCAGCCGCTTCAAGAAATGGTCAATCTTCGGATCATAGGAGATGCCGAGCAGCGGCACACGCCGATTCGCCGCATAGATCAAGCTGTGGAGGCGCATGCCGAGCACCACATCGCATCGGCTGACCTCCCTCAGCATATCCTGGGGCTGCTGCTCCTCTACATAGTAGCTGATCTCGGAGCCGTTCGACCTAACATCGCCGATCAGCTCGGCTATATACCGGGAGGCTTCCAGATCATCCGGCTTGTGGAACGGAAGGAAGCGGAGATGCACTCCTCGGCTTGCTGCCAATTCCTTCAGCCCATCCGCGATGCTCTGAAGCTCCTTGAGCTCAGGGTGCCAACGGCGAACCGAAATTCCAATCGTCGGAAGATGGCCGTCACCCTGATCAATCTGACCAGCGGATGCTCCTGCACCGGACGCCGACGGATCAGCCTCGAGCGGAGCAGCTTGTCCTTCATCCGCTGCGATCCGTCGTTCACCTTGAGTATCTTCCAGAGCCGCTCCATCCAGAACTCCATGGCTATGCTCCTGCTTGTCCTCAGGGAGCGGAAGGCCCATGACCGGATCGGGAACAACCTGAATCGCATCTGCCGAAATTCCCATCGTCTGAAGGAGCTCGCCCGATTGGGTATCGCGAACAGAGATATACGAGCATTTTCGGAACACGGAGCGGATCATCGGATGGAAAAGCTTTCGGTTTACCGGTCCGACGCCCTGTGCGTAAATAAACGTCGGCTTGCCCAGCCACTGGGCAAGCTTCAGAATGCCAAGGTAATAAGGAATCGTCTTCGGACTGGTCGCATCCTGCAGAAGGCTGCCTCCCCCGCTGATCAAACCATCGCTCTCCTTGATCGCTTGCCTGACCTCTCCCAGCCTCATCCGATGCACGGATTTCACGCCGTACATCGCCTCCGTCCATTCCGGATCGATTGAAAGGACGACCGGGTTGATGTTCACGCCGGCAGCCTGACCTTCCTGCTCGAGCGCGGTCAAAATCGACTTAAGCACGGCCTCGTCGCCGCTGTTTTTAAATCCGTAATATCCGGAAATGACTATCGTCTTAGAAGTAGTGGTGACCATCGTTTCCAGATCCTTTCTAATATCTGCCACGCCGCAATCGCAATCAAACCGATGATCAGGCCGAGTCCAAGGCCGAGCACCACGCGAATCGCCGAAATATAGATTGGCGTATGAATATGCGTAAACGTTCCGACCATCGACAGCTGCCCCATGACGCCAATAATAAGCAGGTAGACCGCATAGCGGTATTTAAAGGATAGGAAGACGCCAAGCACCATCATGGGATGGGCCAGCAAAAATTCCTTGTTCCGCGGACGAACCCCAAAGGTGTTCTCCAGGAACGAGCGGAAGGCCATCTCGATCGGAGAAACAGCGCCCGCGTTGCCGGTCCGGCTTAAGTAGTACATCCCCACGATTCCAACAATGCCGGCCGCGATCACCCATGTGAGCGTAATCGGTGCCTTAAGCAGCTTCTGTATCGAGCTGTACGTAGATCCGCCCCGGTACAACACGACATACACGGCGATCAAGGCGATCGGTGCCGCCGCCAGAAGGCTTACGCCGCGGAACTGATCCAGTACGAGCATATAGGTCACATTGTTCAGCAGCGCAACCACGACCGGAACTGCAGCGAGCGATATGATCGTTGTTTTCACCAGCAAAACAATGGAATGCGACACTCTTCGGCCTGCGCTCATGTCCGGAATGATCTTCTGCGTATCGTTGACCTTCCGAATGGCCAGTATGACGGCAACGGTCGGCGCACTGATGGCGGCAAACAAAGCGAGTGCCTGCTCGAGCAAGGTAGGCTTGAGGACGTACAGACCTGCGCTGCCAACCAAGCCAAGCAAGAAAGCCGGTACTGTCAGGAATGGGATGTAATACGAAATCATCAGCGTGATCAAGGCGATTGCGCCTATAACCGCTCCAAGCTTGAAGTAACGCTGCATGGAGGAGTCGGTGACTTTAAACGGCTCTGCAAGCCCCATCGTAAATCCGTTGTCTTCCATCTTCTGAATCGCTTGTCCCGTACCCGTCAATGCGTCGATCAGATTATCCAACGGATGGGTGATCGATGCTTTGGTCATGTCCCGGCTCGGCTCGGCATTCAAATAAAACATGCGGATATTCCGGTCCTTTGATGCGAGCGCAAACCGGTCCCCGATGGTTTCCGGGTCAAGATTAGCATCCCGCTCACTGAGGGAATAAATACGGGTGACGTTATAATCCGTCATATAAGCAAGCTGGGTAAATCCTTTTTGCGGACGCTTAATGTTTTCGATAGCCACAAGGCCGATATTGTACTGATTCAGGAGTTTACCGAAGGCGTTCAAACTCTTCTTATCGGCATTATCATTGAAGCCCTTGGCTGCATCACCTTCAAACAAAATCCGCTTGACGCCGATATCGGAGAAATACGCCATCAGCTGCTCGACGTAAGCCTCGTCATACGGCAGACTGTCGGATAGACGCGGCACTATGGTAAAGCCCTTGTCCCGCAGCATCGCAATCGTTATCGGATCCGGCGTCATCGGTTTAATGACGGCATTGGAACGAGGCGTTTCAAGAACAAGACCGTCCACAGCCTTTTCATAGTTCCATGCTCTCACCGGAATCCCCAGTCTCGAATAGGTCTCCTCAATGATCGGCTTAATCAGAACTGCGCTTTCCTCGCTATTAAACGCAATATACGTAAAGTTCTCATTCGGCGAAATCGTCGTTCCGGTTAAATCCGCTGCTTGCTGCGCGTCATAGACGGTAATTCGGCGGGATTTCACCAGCTCGTCGAGCGTGCTCTCGTAGAGCGCCATGCTCATAACGCCATTTTCCTTCAAGCGATCCAGCTGCTCGGATATGAAATCCTCCGGCTTGGCTTGGTATACCGACACATCCAATAAATCACGGTAATCAAATACCAGTTCTACATTCTTGGATGTTGATTCTGTCTGCAGCCGGTCATAGCCCACCGGCAGAGACGCTGCAACGCCCAGAACAACCAGAATCCACAGCCACTTCCGGGCTGCCGTGTTCCAGCGTTTCCATTTCTGAACCACGAAAGTACCTCCTCATTGAACCTACAGGGTTAGCGAAGCGAAAAGCGATGCCTACAGTCTATCGGCATACGCTGCAACTCGCTTCGCTGTTAGCCTAAGTTTGTCCATCTCTAAATTCGTTTCTATTCCTTCAATCCGTCAGGCATCGACGCGAGCCATTACACGCTCAACCAGCTGTTGAATTTTCTCCTGCGCATCTGCAATGGAAGCTCCGCGAACGGCGAAATATACCTTAATCTTCGGCTCGGTGCCCGATGGTCTCAAGCAGAACCAGGAGCCGTCCTCGAGCAGATACTTCAGTACATTTTCTTTCGGCAAGCCGTCGAGACCGTTCGCGTAATCAAGCACCTGCTCGACCCGTATGCCGCCGATTTCCTGCGGAGGATCGTTGCGCCAATCCGACATTTTTGCCGCGATTTGCGCTACGCCATCCTTCCCTTTCAAGGTTCGGGACTCGAGCCTTTCCAGGAAATAACCGAACTGCTCATACAGCTCCTGAAGTACATCATACAAGGTCTTTCCTTGCCCTTTATAGTAAGCGGCCGCTTCGCAAATCAGCATGGAAGCCAGCACCGCATCTTTATCGCGGGCATAATTACCTGCGAGGTAGCCGTAGCTTTCCTCATAGCCGAACAAGAAGGTGTGGCTGCCGGACTGCCCAAACTGAGTCATTTTCTCGCCGATATACTTAAAGCCCGTCAACGTATTCAGCACTGCTGCTCCGTAATGCTCGGCAATGGCCGCGCCCATTTCGCTGGTTACAATCGTCTTGATAACCGCTCCATTGTTCGGCAGCTTGCCCGCATCCTTCAGCTGGCTCATCAGATAATGAATCATGATCGCACCGGACTGATTGCCGGTCAGCACGACATATTCTCCCTGACGGTTCTTAACGACGGCCCCCATGCGGTCGGCATCGGGATCGGTACCGATCAGAATATCAGCGCCCACTTCCTCGCCAAGCTTCATGGCCAGCGTAAACGCCTCGCGCTCTTCCGGGTTCGGAGACTTCACCGTGGAGAAATCGGCATCCGGCAGCTGCTGCTCCGGCACCACATAAATATGCTTGAATCCGATCGTTTCGAGGACACGCTTAACCGGCTCATGACCCGTGCCATGCAGCGGAGTAAACACGATTTTGAAATCATCGGCAAGCCGGGATGCAATCGCCTCCCGATTCACGGAAACAGCGGCAACCGTATCGATAAAGGCTTGATCCTCAGCTTCGCCAAGCCATACGAGCAGACCCTGCGCTTCCGCTTCCTCCCTCGAAAGCTTCTTCACGGCGGCAAAGGAATCCACCTGCTGGATCAGGGCGATGACCTTCTCCGCTTCATGCGGCACCAGCTGGCCCCCCTCCTGATTGTATACCTTGTAGCCGTTATACTCCGGAGGATTATGGCTGGCCGTGATTACAATTCCCGCCGAGGCACCCAGATGGCGGACGCTGAACGATAATTGCGGCGTGGAGCGCAAAGACGGATACAGCTTGGCTACAATGCCGTTACCGGCAAGCACCAGAGCGGCCTCAAGCGCAAACTCCGGCGAGAAATGCCTCGAATCATGAGCGATGACCACCGAAGGCTTCCCTTCCTTTTGACCATGGGTATCGAGAATATATTGGGCGAAGCCTTGCGTAGCCCGTCCTACGGTATATTTATTCATCCGATTGCTGCCGGCGCCGATCACGCCGCGAAGTCCGCCTGTACCGAACTCCAGATCGCGGTAGAACCGCTCCTCCAGCTCACGGGTATCATTCTCCAATGCGCGAAGCTCCCGTTTTGTCTCCTCATCGACATAAGGGTCATTTAACCAGCGCTGAACCGTATCCTTCGTTCTCTGACTCATCTCTGACATGAAAAAATATCTCCCTTCAAGCAAGAATTGTCTGCAAGAGGCTGTTCAAAAAGCCGTCTTTTGATCACACGGAGTGAACATGAAGACGCAATACTGATAAAACCGGCTTTTTGAACTCGCACTGCATGGGCTATTCCTTGTCCGCAAGCGCGAACATAATTTCCCCCTCGGCAACCACGCGTCCGTCGACCGTTGCTGTCGCTTTTCCTTTTCCGATCATGCCCTTCAGGCGAATGATTTCAACTTCCAATCGGAGCGTATCCCCCGGCACGACTTGACCGCGGAACCGGAAGCCGTCGATCCCTGCCAGAAATCCCAGCTTTCCGCGGTTGCTCTCCACATTGAGAATAGCGACCGCACCGACTTGTGCCAAGGCCTCCACAATAAGCACGCCCGGCATCACGGCATATTCGGGAAAATGGCCGACAAAGAACGGCTCGTTGATCGTTACGTTTTTGATACCGACTGCGCGCTTGCCGTCCTCGATCTCCACAATTTTATCAACAAGCAAAAACGGGGGGCGATGCGGAATAATCTCTTGAATCTGTTTAATATTCAACATTCTTCAAAATCCTCCTTATGTACGTACCCGCCAAGCACAGCATTTGAAAACGCGGGCCTCGAACTGACGGCTGTCTTTCGTGCTATGCTCTTGCCAGCGGGCATTAGAGTAACCTTCATTGTTCATCTCTAAGTTGAGCTTTTCTTTTCAAGTATGCATAAAAAAACGGGCATGCGGAAAAAATGATGATATCCTTCACCACTGCAGAAGTGAAGGTTTCACATAAGGGGCTTTTTTCGCAGGACAGCTTTGTCGTTGCGGAGAAGGCCCTTTTTACGCATATGTGATTTCCTCATCAAAGAACCGATGTGCAAGTCCCATCCCATTATACCGTTTTACCCTAAAAAAAGAAAACTCCCGGATTGGGAGTTTCAGCTTATATTAACACATTATTTCCATCACGTACTGCACCGGCTAAGGTGCGAAAATCAGGTCAAAAACATGCCTCCAAGTGTCCCAATTAAACACTTCGCTAAGCTCCTGCTTGCCCAGCACGACATAACCGAACGTCATGCCGCCAAACAATGCCAATATGAGCAAAATCGGGATCATGATCCGTACGGCAATTTTCCACCCGGAAGTTTTGGAGCGCGGCTTCGCTGCTTCCTTACTCTTGGATTCCGCCTTGGTTTCACGTTTCGCCCCGCTTTTCGGTTCGCTCATGATGCCCACCTACCCTCGCATAGTGTTGGCAAGGTTCATCATAGTGTCGCTCGAGCTGAGTGCCCGCGAAGCCAGCTGGTAAGCCCGCTGAACTTCCATCATTTTGGTCATTTCCTCCGTCAGGTTGACGTTGGATTGCTCTACATAGCCGGACAGGACCTTGGATTTTGCCGGATCAACCGGATTTCGCGGCGTCAGGTCGAAGACATCCCCTTCGGCGAGCCCGTTGCCGAGCACGAACTGATTATCCCCTACGGATACAAGCCCCTCCGGACGATTCAGCTCGACCAGTTTCAATGTAGCCCCAGGTCTCCGACCAGCAGGCGTATCCAGGATGATCTGCCCGTTCTCATTGACCGCAACCTTGCCATTAGCCGGCAGCGAAATCGGACGATTATTAACGTCCAGCACCGGATAGCCCTGGGAATTCACAAGCAGCACATTCTCGGCGTTGTTCGGATCCGGCGAAACATCAAAAGCGCCTTCCCGGGTATAGACGATCGTTCCGCCTGCCTGAACGGCAAACATGGCTTGTCCCTCAATCATCAGATCGAGCGGGTTGCCGGTTTCCCGCGGAGCCCCTTGATCCATATTCATCCCGAGGGAGGATAACCTCATCCCGTAGCCAAGCGTATAGCCTAGCGGCGTTGCGCGCCCGGGCCGGTCAAAATCCTGATGATGCCGCTGCACCTGAGTCAGGACATCCTCAAAGGACGCCTCTCGCTTCTTATATCCGACTGTATTCACGTTCGCCACATTGTCTGCAATTACATCCAGCCGCTGCTGGAGCGCATTCATCGAGACCATGGCACTAATCATGGAGTTGTTCATTCCTTACCTCCTGTAGGCTTACCTAATCCTAAAACGAAATCTGCCGTCAGACCAGTTGGAGCTGCAGCCCATACTAGACTCGGCCAATCTCATTTACGGCCTTCTCCAGCGTCTTATCGTAATATTGCACGATCCGCTGATTCGTTTCATACGCCCGTAGCGCAGCATTCAATTCCACCATCGATTGCGTCGGATCCACATTGGAACCCTCAATGAAGCCTTGGCGGATCTCTCCGTTATCCGCAGCCGTCATGAAACGAACCTCGCCGTCAGGATCGGCCATGCGAAACACGCCGTTTCCTTCCCGGATCAGGCCATGAGGCTCGCTTACAATGCTAATGCCGAGGTAGGTGCCTGTCCCATTGCCGTCCGCGTCTATGATTTGCCCTTGCTCATCCACTGTAAAGTTACGGGCCGAGCCTGTCAATACAATCGGAGTGTTATTGTTATCCAGCACTTGATAACCGGCCTCGCTCAGCAGGCTGCCATCCGGGTCAACACGGAAGCTCCCGTTACGGGTATAACGGATATCCCCATTCTCGTTCCGAACGGTGAAAAAGCCTTCCGGCCGGTAAATAACGTCCCCATTCTCGTCCACATATCGACCCGAGGCGTCGAATTCATAATTCTCCCCCGTGGCCGGATTCTGGACGTTGAAGGATGATACCAGCGCAAAATCCGTGCTTTTCCCGGTCTCGCGTAGCGCTCCCTCGGTATATAAGGAGATGCTCTCCTCCGCATAGACACCGGTGTTGAACTTGCCGAGCTTCCGGTTCGAATTGGAGGGATCATTTCCGCCGATCATGGAGACGAGCACTTCCGGGAATGAGCGCTGTACGCTATTGACCGCCTTATAACCGGTCGTGTTCAGGTTCGCAATGTTTTGGGTCACGGTATTGTGGCGCTGCTCCTGGGTCATCATCCCTGAAGCTGCGGTATAAAGTCCTCTTAGCAATGAAGACACTTCCTTCCATATTAACGAATGTTAAGAACCCTGATGTCCAGCCATGGAGATGGCATATTCTTCACTGCTTGTACACCGGTCCTTATCCAGATCCAGTCATCCTATCATCAATATAGATGAACAAACGAATTGGAAATCGGGCAAGTACGTAAAATGTTCCTACAATCGCTGTTGCTTCCGGATTTCTTGTTCTTATCAATTCAACAAGGTAGAAATCCGGTCACAAAGGCGACCACTACCGTTTCTTCGGAATCATTTTTCTCCCTTGCCTGTATCTCATTCTTTAGTACATCCTATATTTATATCGGAAGGTTAGAATTTTTTCTTAACGACCTTGTCCAAATTATCCAGCATAATGCCCGTTCCCTTAACCACACAGTGCATCGGATCCTCCGCAACGAGAACCGGTACCCGGAGCTCCTCCGTAAGCAGCTCGTCCAATCCGTGAAGCAGTGCGCCCCCGCCTGTCAAAATGACGCCGCGGTCGATAATGTCAGCCGACAGCTCCGGCGGTGTGCGTTCCAATACGGACTTGGCGGCCAGCACGATCGAGGATACCGGATCCCATAGCGCCTCCTGCACCTCTTCGGAGGATACCGTTACGGTTAACGGGAGTCCCGATACCATGTCCCGCCCCCGGATGTCCATTTCCGCTTGCCGTCCCCCCGGACGAACGGTGCCGATCGCAACCTTGAGATCTTCCGCCGTACGTTCACCGATCAATAATTTATATTTATGCTTAATGTACTTCGTGATCGCTTCGTCGAACTTGTCCCCCGCGACTTTAATCGAAGAAGCGGTGACAACATCGCCCATGGACAGGACGGCCACATCTGTCGTGCCGCCCCCAATGTCCACAACCATGTTACCGCTAGGCTGAAAAATATCCATGCCAGCGCCGATGGCCGCTGCCTTCGGCTCTTCTTCCAGGAACACATCTCTGGCGCCGCTGCGCTCAGCCGCTTCCCGAATCGCCTTCTGCTCCACCGACGTAATATTCGTCGGCGCGCAGATCAGGATACGGGGCCGGCTGTGCCAGCTGCGCGCCCCCACGCGATCAATAAAATACTTCAGCATCATTTCCGTTATGTCGAAGTCGGCGATGACCCCGTCCCTCAGCGGGCGGATCGCCGTAATGTTGCCGGGAGTGCGTCCGACCATACGCCGAGCTTCCTCACCGACCGCAAGGACCCTCTTCATGTCGGTCTCAATCGTGACTACGGAAGGTTCGTCTAACACTACCCCCTTCCCCTTAACGTGTATTAGCACGTTTGCCGTCCCTAGATCGATTCCTATATCCTTGCTCAACATCATGAAAAGCCCCCAAAGTGTTATTTTATGGTAAAGAGTCCTCATTCACTGCCCCGATATTCAATCGACAATTTCCAGCAATCCATGATAATTTACGGCAAGGCAGGTCCCATGATTCGATCCTATACCAGCATTTAACATATCATACTTTAGGGGAGGGATTCAACGTCATTCTAGCGACCTAAGCACTATTTCTCAGGATTTTGCCGTGGCCACCGGTTCACGATTGCTGCCGGATTTTTTGTACTTGATCTTCGTGGCTTCCCCGCCTCTTAGATGGCGGATGGATTTGTGGTATTCGAGAATGTGCTTCACCTGATCCGCCAGGTCCGGGTTAATTTCCGGCAGACGTTCGGTTAAGTCCTTATGCACCGTGCTTTTGGACACGCCAAATTCTTTGGCTATGGTTCGAACCGTATGCCTCGTTTCCACGATACAGCGTCCGATTTTAATGGTCCGCTCTTTGATGTAATCGTGCACGCTCCCGCCTCCCTACTGTGTGGATAGTTTGGTACATTATATGAGGGGCATGACGGGATATTCGCGGTTTCACGGGCTGACAAGCTTAAGCAGGCCCATTTATTTTCTGGACATGCCGGGACGAGGCCGGACCAAAAGCACGAAAACGCAAGGCGCAGCAAGGATTGGACTTGCCTTCACAGCACGCTAGGAGAACCTGCCGGATCCCCCGTTATGTTTCACCGGATATCCACGGCCCCATATGCTTTTCCTTCGGGACTTATTCGTAAAAAAATCAACCGATGCTAAAGGGTAAAAGCGTAGCTTTGTCCATAAGCTCCTTTTGCCGTCAATATGTCCTGGTTCATTTCAAGCAGATAAAAAAAGGACAGGATCTGGATCCTGTCCGGTGTCGAGCGCGGTGGGCGCCGTTAGCATAATATTCAAATTATTTTTGCGGGAGCAGCTTCTCCGGGTTCACCAGCTTATCGCCTTCATACACCTCGAAGTGCAGATGATTACCGAGGTCCTTCTCAAGCTCATTGCGGCCGGCGGTAGCAATCGCATCGCCCTGCTTCACTTCAGCACCCTCGGAAACCTTCACCTCATTCAAGCTTTGGTACACGGTTCTCGTGTCACCCGATGTAACTTCCACCACGTTGCCGTTCAGCGGATGATTCTCCACGCGTGTCACTTTACCGGAAAGCGCGGCTCTGACTTCAAATGCTTGATCGTCGGCGGTTGCCAGATCAATCCCCAGGTTCGGGCTGAAGGTGTCGTTATATTGCACCATCGCCTCTTGATGCGTTTCCGGGGACTCCTCATCGAAGTAAGGCTTAACCACACTTACCGCAACGTCATCCGCTACAGGCCAAATCATCGATTGCGCATTCGCGGTCACTTCAACAGCTTCTCCGTCTTTGCCTTCCGCAGCCGGCGTCTCCGAACCTACTACCGATCCGGATACCGTACTGTTTTCCTCTTGTGGCTTCAGCGTTTTTTGGCTGGCGTCCTGGTAGACCCACACGAGGGTTAGTATAATTGCCGCTGCTGCTAAGTATGCTGCCGGGAACACCCACCGTTTGGATAATGCTTTCTTCCACGAAGACGACGTTGCCGACGAATCTCCCTGCACAGTTTTAGGAGCTTCTTCGTGGGGTTTAGTATTTTTGTTTTGTTCATTCATTTGCAATCACCTCAGTAACCTATTGTTACCGGGGGTAAATCTTTTATACGTTATCTCACTATTATTTTTTTAAGAGGTTGTTCAAAAAGTCGTCCTTTGATCACGAAGTGAATCAAGAAGTAACTCGGCATCGAATCTTGAATTCAGCCGGGCCTTCCGGTGCTCACGTACCTAAAACGTACGCTCTGCTCCTCAGTCCCTGGCTTCATTCAACCTTCTCGGTGCTGAAAATCCGACTTTTTGAACTCTCTTTTAAAGACAGAAGATTGGAAGTTTGGTCAAACGAAATATCCGTATAGTAGTGCTTCAGGATGTCCTGGGCCTTGTAGCCTTCCCGGGCCATCCCTTCAGCCCCGTACTGGCTCATGCCAACCCCATGCCCGTTGCCGTAGGTCGTAATCTCGATTTTCCCGTCTATCATCTTAAAGCTGAATTGGCTGGATTTCAGCCCAAGCTTCTCTCTCACTTCACGCCCTGTAAACGTCTTGCCTCCAACCTTCAGTCTCTCGATCCGATGACCTTCCGTATATGAAAGAATCTTCACGATCGGCGAACCGCTCCCCTGCCCGCCTGCCGATACCGGAACTGCGCCATCCGTAAGCCCTAGCTTGTCTATGAACTCCGCTCGGGACATTGTCACGGTCGTTTTATACTTTGGTGAAATCTTGACATCCCACGGGCTCTCCACGCTTCGCAGATAGGGAATCTCATTCTTCCAATAATCCTCTGAATTTTCCGTAAAGCCGTTGCTTGTCGAGAAAAAAGAAGCCGTAATCGGCTCTCCCTGGTAGGTCATGACCATTCCCCTCGTCTCGTCCACGGCCCGTTTGAGCTTCGCCAGCTCCGCTTCCTTCCCTGCTTGCTTCCATTCCTTCTCCAGCTGATCCTTAGACAGATAGGCCTGGTGGCTAATCGTATCCGTCACCACGGCCTTGGGGTCCGGTACACCGCTGCGGTCGCCGGACAACAGCCGCTGCACGATATAGGTCCGTGCAGCGATTGCCTGTGCCTTAAGTGCCTCCGGCTGGAATTCCGCCGGCATTTCGGCGGCGAGTACGCCGACCAGGTAGGTTTCCAGCGGGAGCTCCTCCACGGTGTCCGTCCGCGTTAGATAGACGGACACCGTGGGCTCCTCCGCCGCCTGCGGCTCGGCGGAAGGTACGGGCGCCGGGCCCGGCGGGAGCGGCTCTGGCTGGCCGTTGCCGGGGGCAACGACCAGCAGCGGCAGCGCAAGCGCCAGGGCCAGGAGCCCGGCTATGGCCCAGACGGCAGGGTGCACCCGCACCCGCCGTCTTCCGGCCGCCGGGCGGCGCCGCGCGGCAAAGCCGCGGCGCCACAGCCCCCGGGGCCGCGCACGGAACGTGCGGCCCCCGCGGGGGGCGCGGCCGTCCGCCGCCGCAGTGCGCGGCGGTCCGGCCGCGGGCTGCGGGCCATGCGGCATGGCCGCCGGCCCGCCGGGGTCCGGCGCAGCGCCGTGCGGCGCGCGTGCGCCAGCGGGGCTGCCGGGCGGCGGCGTCTGCGCCGCCCGAAGGGGCCGGCCGGACTTGCCGGAGGCGTCCGGCCCGGGGCCGCGGTGCCCGCGCTGCCCCTGTGCCGGCTCGTATTGTTCCTCTTCGAGCCGGCCGGGCGAAGGGCGGCCTCCCTGGGCCTGCGGCTCAGGGGCTGCCGGGAACGCCCACTTCAATACCGGTGCGGCCGCGCCTTCCGTGAATTCACGATGCGCCTGAACATCATCCTCATTCGCTTGCACCGCCGGACCCAAAATTTGTTCCTTATCTGAAAGATGGACATTCATCCGATACTTGGAATCTTTCATTTGCGTTTCCCTCCTGACATCACTCTTCCAGCACTTTCGTTTCTACCTTTCGTACGCTCTACTTTATCTGTATGAAGCGAAGGGAATTGCTAGAACTGTTCTGAGAGAAAAGAAAGGGATTCAAATGGGGAGTAAACTGTCGGTATTAGAAACGGGGAGAGATCCTCTATCTGAGATCACATTCTTGTACGGGGCCATCAATAAATAAGAACAACCAATGTCGTATAAGAAGCTCCATCCCTACTTGTGAGCCCCATTATTGACGCTGCTTGAAAAATTAGATGGCATAGGCCTCCAGTACGCTTGCTTCAGTTATCTTTTTTATTACTAAAACATAACGCCTTACCAGTGATGAGAGTTCTTGCTGGATCGACGGAGAATACGAAAGCTCGCTGGACATAACAATTCTCCTAGAACTTCAGTATCGTTTCCGCTAGACCCACGCGATTCCGGATTAATCGAGCATAAGCTCCGATCCATAAACCATCCGGAAAGAAAGATCCCTGCGCGTTTCCCTGCAGCTGCGATCACTGCCTGGCCAAGTGCCTTTGCCGATTTGCGCATTTTTTGATATATAAACGACAAATGGCCTTGCCCTCAGGCAAAGCCATTTGCTACTCCGTATTAAATTCATGAATCTTGAATTAGAGAGTCTTCAAAAAACGAGGTCATTAAGCCCAGGTAGGCTGAACATTAAACAGTTTGCTGTCTTCCGCGTCGTCCGCAGGCTTCTTCGAAGCCTTCTCGGTGCCCGGCTCCTCCGTGGAAATTCTCCAAATGTCTGCGCCAAGACCCGACAGCTTCTCGGCTAAATTGACATAGCCGCGGTCGATATGCTGAACGCCGCCAACCTCCGTCGTGCCTTCCGATACCAAACCGGCCAGGATCAGAGCAGCTCCCGCACGCAAATCGGTAGCGGTCACTTTGGCTCCCTTCAGCTTGGCTCCACCGGTAACGATGGCAGAACGTCCCTCAACCTTGATTTCCGCATTCATCAGTTGGAACTCATCCACATGCATAAAGCGGTTCTCAAATACGGTTTCCGTCACGACACTTGTACCTTCCGACACCAGCAGAAGCGCCATCATCTGAGACTGCATATCCGTCGGGAAGCCAGGATAAGGCAGCGTTTTAACGTCTACCGATTTCAGCGGTTTGTCCGCAATAACGCGAATGCCGTTCTCATCCGGCAGGATCGTAACGCCCATCTCCTCCATTTTGGAGATCACTGGGCCCAAATGATCCGCAATTGCACCCTCGACGTACACATCGCCCCCGGTAATCGCGGCGGCAGCCATAAATGTGCCTGCCTCAATCCGATCCGGTATGACATGATGCTTCACGCCGTGCAGCTGCTCGACTCCCTCGATCCGGATAATCCCTGTTCCGGCACCGCGAACTTTGGCGCCCATGGCATTCAAGTAATTCGCCAAATCGACAATTTCCGGCTCTTTCGCCGCATTTTCGATAACCGTGACACCTTCAGCCAAGGTTGCGGCCATCATAATATTTTCCGTTGCGCCTACGCTTGCGACGTCCAGATATATCTTCGCGCCGCGAAGCTTACCATTGCTCTTTGCTTCGATATATCCTTGTCCGAGGCTGATCTCAGCCCCGAGTGCTTCAAATCCTTTTAAATGCTGATCGATCGGTCTTGTGCCAATCGCGCAGCCCCCCGGAAGAGAAATCCGGGTTTGTCCGCAGCGTGCAAGCAAAGGTCCCATGACCAAAAAAGACGCCCGCATCTTCCGCACCCACTCATAAGGTGCTTCACATGTCGTTATGTGCTCTGCATTCACACGAATGACTTCATCCTGATATGTAATGCCTGCACCAAGCGACTCCAATACTTTACTGATTGTAATTACATCGTCAAGAGGAGGAGCGTCAATAATAACACTTTCCCCAACTTCCCCTAGTAGAGAGGCAGCGATGATCGGAAGAACTGAATTTTTTGCTCCGCTGACTTTGACGCTTCCGGTCAGTCTTTTGCCACCGCGGACGATAAATTTGCTCATCATGGTTTCCCTCCGCGTCCATAATATTCCTCAAGCATAGTTGTAGTGCATTTCCTTGCTAATTCCCTAAATTTCATCTTATCATTGTTATTTTCCGCTAAACAAGCGATCTTTGAACTATTTATGACATCTGATACGGCGTTTAGTCCAGGAACTGAAAAACTCATGATGCACTTCCAAGACGCATCTGTTATCCACAGTATGGACCTATCGAAAGGTACCACGACTGACATGCAATTGTCAATGTGTAACCATTACCGGGAGAACAAGATAGTCCGGAAGTCATATCGTCCGCCCGATCGAATCCTTAACCTCAGTGTTCACATAATAAAATGTGTTTATTCGACATCTTCTTCAAGCAACCTAACAGAGATATAACCATTCGCACAATCATTCAAACAGGGGAGATATTTACAAATACCTAACCTTATGTACGGTTCGAAATTTCTTTCCCTAAGCTTGATGATGATACGCGGTTCACTCTTGCTTTAAAGCATATATCGGATCATTTGACTCCATGTAATATAGTCAATTAGAAATTCAGCAACAAAACGTCCTAGTACGATGGCTAGCAGCAGATGCAAAAGCTTCCCCTGCGGTCCCTTCGGATGTCGGACGACCAAATCCAGTTTCAGATGTTGTAACGCCCACCATGCCAACGCAATACAAGCCAGGGAAACGATAATGGACATTAGTCCGTTAACCCCTACAGCACCGGAAATTGAATTGGATAAATCCTGATTCATGTTCCCTCCTCCATTCTTCAATTATCTGCCCATAAGGCTCGACTATTCTATAATACTTTGCCCGGACCGAAGAATCCAGCACTTTCTATCCGACATTTCCTCGGAAATAATAAAGATTGTCGACAAGATGATCAAATGTTCGGTCCAACGCAATTAGCAGAAGTCTAATCCCGGTATTGGCGTTTCTATTATGAACATTCATATTATGCGTATTTCCTCACAATTTAGCCTGTAACATCAACTATTCGCCTAGAATATACCATTGTTTGATCTTTTGCTCATGGAACTATAATCCTTTTCTGATTAATTCGATTTCCAAATACTAGTAAAAATTGTTTTAAGTTCTTCCCTATGCAACAGTAATTATCCGTCACAAAAGATGCCGTATGCTTAAGCTCCCATTGCAGCACTCCCTCAAATTGCCTGTAGCTCCTGGAAGTGTTTTGCTCTCCCATGCCTGCAGTTCATCTTCTCCTATGCGTTCTATTGAATCTGTCTTAAGCTCTTTTTTTATGAAAAAAGCCTTGTTTTGATTCTTTGGTCACATGATTTCATTTATGAAAAAGAACCTCATTTCGAGGTTCCCATTGAAATTTCGGCTATTTATTTCTTTCAATTATACTGCCGTGGCAATATGAATCGTTCCGAAAGCAGGCACTGTTCCCGTCAGAAGCGCGGCCACCAACAAGTTGTCGACTGTGAGACTAAGACTGTTAAATCCAGGAATAACATAAGTGGTTACCGGTTCATTGACGCGGGTTAGGACGAGCCCCACCGCTCCTTCAGAAAAGTTGTTGACGATTATGGTGGCAGGATCGCCTCCTGTCAGGTTCTCGTAATAGGATTTACCGACTTGCGGCGCCAAATCAAATATTTGTTCCGGAAGCAATATAGCCATTGGAGTTACCTCCTCTCCTATTGGATGCTACAGTTTATGCTACGAATCTAGCAAAAGTTATGGATATTTGGTGCCTTATACCGGCATATTTTCATAGATTCATAATTTCCCCCTATCCGTTGGCTGATATTGTAGCTTGGGTCTAATCGTTCTGTAGCTTCTCCGTTTTTCGGGCGGTGTAATGATGACTGCTGCACGATGATTAGCGTCGACGCTCGGACGACAAGCCATGCAAAATAAAAAAGACAGCCCGCCGCAATAGCATTGCAGCCAAGCTGTCTGTACGATTAACCTTGGGTTACCTTAATCCGGTTCATCGCTCTTTGCAGAGCGAGCTCTGCACGGCGATGGTCGATTTCGTCCTGTCTTCCTTTCGCGTTCAAGCGGGCTTGCGCGCGCTCTTTCGCGGCTTCTGCACGCTCCCGATCGATTTCGTTCGCTCGCTCGGCGCTTTCAGCCAGAATGACAACCTTATCTTTGCGGACTTCGACGAACCCGCCTTGTACCGCAAACGGGGTGCGTTCATTACCGATCTTCACATAGACAGGAGCTATCTGAAGAGGCGTCACGAAAGGAATATGCCCAGGCAAAATGCCCAGCTCCCCTTCCACCCCGCGCACCGTAACACTGTTCACTTGCTCGGAATAAACGACGCGGTCCGGTGTTACGATTTCCAACAAAAAGGTGCTCACTTCCATCCCTCCTCACCGTTATCCGCGAATCACTCGCATACCAGGCTGCATGGCTGCAGCCCGATATGGTCAGATACACCCGCGAAGGTGTCCGGCTTACAGTGTTTTCGCTTTTTCAACTGCCTCTTCAATCGTGCCTACGAACAGGAAGGCAGCTTCAGGAAGGTGATCGTGCTTGCCTTCCAGAATTTCTTTGAAGCTGCGAATCGTTTCTTTAACCGGCACGTATTTACCCGGCATGCCGTTGAACTGCTCCGCAACGTGGAATGGCTGGGACAGGAAGCGCTGAACGCGACGTGCACGAGCAACGATCGCCTTGTCTTCCTCGCTCAGCTCATCCATACCGAGGATGGCAATGATATCTTGAAGCTCGTTGTAGCGGGCAAGAATTTGCTTAACGCCTTGAGCGACATTGTAATGCTCTTCGCCTACGACTTCCGGAGTCAGAATCCGGGAGCTGGAAGCGAGCGGATCTACCGCTGGATAGATACCCATCTCGGAGATCTTACGCTCCAGGTTTGTCGTAGCATCCAAGTGAGCAAACGTTGTTGCAGGAGCCGGGTCCGTGTAGTCATCCGCAGGTACGTAAATCGCCTGGATGGACGTTACCGATCCTTTTTTCGTTGATGTGATCCGCTCTTGCAGACGTCCCATTTCGGTTGCCAGCGTTGGCTGGTAACCTACCGCGGACGGCATCCGTCCAAGGAGGGCGGATACTTCGGAACCCGCTTGCGTGAAGCGGAAGATGTTATCGATAAACAGAAGCACGTCCTTACCTTCTTGATCACGGAAATATTCCGCCATCGTCAGACCGGTCAAGGCTACGCGAAGACGTGCGCCCGGCGGCTCGTTCATCTGTCCGAATACCATGGCAGTTTTGCTGATAACGCCGGAATCGCTCATTTCATGATACAGGTCGTTACCTTCACGGGTACGTTCACCAACACCTGCGAATACGGAGATACCGCCGTGCTCCTGCGCGATGTTGTTGATCAGTTCCTGGATGGCAACCGTTTTACCTACACCCGCACCACCGAACAGACCGATTTTACCACCCTTTTGGTATGGAGCCAGCAGGTCGATAACTTTAATACCGGTTTCCAGCATCTCCGCTTGCGTCGAAAGCTCGTCGTAAGCAGGAGCTTCGCGGTGGATTGGATTGTTAACTTCGGAAACAACGTCTCCCGCATTGTCGATAGGCTCGCCAAGTACGTTAAATACACGGCCAAGCGTTGGGGCACCAACAGGTACCGTGATCGGAGCACCCAGGTCGACTGCTTCGATTCCGCGTACCAGTCCGTCTGTGGAGGACATTGCGATACAACGTACCAGATTGTCGCCCAGATGGTTAGCTACTTCCAGAGTCAGGTTTATAGAACGGCCGCCTTCCAATGCGCCTTCAATTTTGATGGCGTTAAAGATCTCGGGAAGATGACCGCGTTCGAATTCAATGTCAACAACAGCGCCTTGAATGCTGACAACGCGTCCTTTTTTCATTGTTTGATTTTCCCTCCTACACACTCACTATGGCAAGTGCTCTTCTTAAACCGCATATTTCATGATCGATAGATTCCGATAAAATATCAATGATATTACTGCTGCGCGTTTGCACCAGCGACAATCTCCGAGATTTCCTGCGTAATCGCTGCCTGGCGGGCACGGTTGTACGTCAGGGTAAGCTCCGAGATCAGCTTGCTTGCATTCTTCGTAGCCGCACCCATTGCCGTCATTTTCGCGCCAAGCTCACTTGCTTTGGCATTTAACATCGCGCTGAAAATGAGGGTTTCGGCGTATTTCGGAAGAAGCACTTCAAGCACGCGCTCCGGTGAAGGCTCGTATTCATAGCTCGCTACCGAGACGCCGCCGCCGATGTTCTCCATCGGGAGAAGCTGATCGACCTGCGGATCCTGCGTCAACGCATTAACGAAGCGGTTATAGCATACGAACAGCTCATCGATCTTGCCGTTCTCGTATTGGCCGACAGCCGCATTCGCAATCGCCTTGATATCGCCGAAGGTCGGGCTGTCCGACAATTCGGTCAGCTCTTCCACAACCGGCATTTCTCTGCGGCGGAAGTAGTCGCGACCTTTGCGTCCGATGACGAAAATGCAGTATTCGTCCTTGGATTGGTGACGTTCCGCAATGAAATTAGACACTTTACGCAAAATGTTGGAGTTCGACGCACCGGCAAGACCGCGGTCGGACGTAATAACGAGGTAACCGGTCTTCTTCACCTCGCGTTTCTCCAGCATCGGGTGGCTGATTCCTTGGGTGCCGGCGGCAATGCTGCCAACCACTTCTTTCAGCTTATCCGAGTATGGAAGTGCAGCGGTTGCTTTCTCCTGGGCTCTTCTGAGCTTGGCGGCGGCAACCATCTCCATCGCTTTGGTGATCTGCTTCGTGTTTTGGATACTCTTGATTTGCCGTTTAATATCACGTAATCCTCTTGCCATGATTTCACCACCTCAAAACTTTGGCGGAGCCAAAGTTACTTCGTAAGCATGAGCCAAGCTTTGGCGAAGCCAAAGCTAACTTCGAAAGCATAAGCTTAACTTTGGCGGAGCCAAAGTTACTTCGTAAGCATAAACCTAGCTTCGGCGATGCCAAAGCTAACTTCGTAAGCGTAGACCTAACTTTGGCGGAGCCAAAGTTACTTCGTAAGCGTAAACTTAACTTTGGCTGAAACCAAAGTTGCTTGTTAATCCAGCTCGCTTTGGCTTTAGCCAAAGTTACATTCCATATGATGAAAGAGGATACCGGACATTGCCGCCCGGTTCCCCTCCTTATGCCGTCGTCTTTTGATCACGAAGTGAATCAAGAAGTAACTCGGCATCGAATCTTGAATTCAGCCGGGCCTAGGTAGCTGCTTCCGAAGCATGTTTCCTTCGGAAACATTTTAGGTGCTCACGTACCCAAAACGTACGCTCCGCTCCTGACGTCCCTATCTTCATCCAACCTAAAGCGTTTTGAAAAAACGCACTTCGGAAGGATAAGCCGCGGCGCTGAAAATCCGACTTTTTGAACTCGCTTTAAACCGAAGCGGCAAAGCCCTTCTTGAATTGATCGATGGCTGCTTTCAGCGCGTTCTCGTTGTCTGCTGTCAGGTCTTTTGTATCCGTGATGGACTTCAGGATTTCCGGCTTGTTGCTCTCGATAAACGCCAGGAATTCCTTCTCGAAACGGCGGACATCCGCTACTTCGATGTCATCCAGATATCCTTTAACAGCGGTGTACAGGCTGACAACCTGCTGCTCAACGGACAGCGGCTGGTTGACGCCCTGCTTCAGGATTTCCATCAGCTTGGAACCGCGGTTCAGACGAGCGAGCGTCGATTTGTCCAGATCGGATCCGAACTGGGAGAACGCTTGAAGCTCACGGTATTGGGCAAGGTCGAGTTTCATACCGCCCGCAACCTTCTTCATCGCTTTAATTTGTGCGGAGCTACCAACCCGGGATACGGAGATACCTACGTTGATCGCCGGACGCTGACCCGCATAGAACAGGTCGGACTCCAGGAAGATCTGTCCGTCGGTGATCGAAATCACGTTGGTTGGGATATATGCGGATACGTCGGAAGCCTGCGTCTCGATGAACGGCAGTGCGGTCAAAGAACCGCCTCCGAGCTCGTCGTTCAGCTTCGCAGCGCGCTCCAGCAAGCGGGAGTGCAGATAGAATACGTCACCCGGATACGCTTCGCGGCCCGGAGGACGACGGAGAAGCAAGGACAGCTCACGATAAGCTGCTGCTTGTTTCGACAAGTCATCATAGATGATAAGGGCATGCTCGCCTTTGAACATGAAATATTCGCCCATCGCGCAGCCCGCATAAGGAGCGATATACTGCAGCGGAGCAGGCTCGGATGCGGAAGCGGTCACGATAATCGTGTATTCCAGCGCGCCGTGGCGGCGGAGCGTTTCCACAACCTGTGCAACGGTCGATTGCTTTTGACCGATCGCAACGTAAATACATTTAACGCCGCTGCCTTTTTGGTTCAGGATCGTATCGATCGCAACGGTTGTTTTACCTGTTTGACGGTCACCGATGATCAGCTCGCGCTGTCCGCGGCCGATCGGTACCATCGCGTCAATCGCTTTAATACCGGTTTGAAGCGGTTCATGTACCGATTTCCGGTCGATAACGCCCGGCGCGTTGCTTTCTACCGGACGGAACGCTGCAGCTTCAATCGGTCCTTTGCCGTCAAGCGGCTGGCCGAGCGGGTTTACAACGCGTCCAAGCAGCGCTTCACCGACAGGAACCTCCATGATCCGTCCTGTACGCTTAACCTGATCGCCTTCCTTGATCTCGGAGTAAGGTCCAAGGATAACGACACCGACGTTGCTCTCCTCGAGGTTGAGTGCAAGACCGGATACGCCGTTTTGGAACTCGAGCAGCTCCCCGGACATTGCATTCTCCAGGCCATATACGCGAGCAATACCGTCACTAACTTGAATAACCGTACCTACTTCGGAGACCGTGATATCGGATTTGTATTCTTCGATTTGACTTTTAATTAAAGTACTAATTTCTTCAGGTCTGATACTCAACGTTTTCACCCCTATCTACTATGCTCGTCTATTAAAAGACTTTTCGAGACGCTCCAGCTTGCCGGCAAGGCTTCCGTCATACAGCTTGTCGCCGATCACGACTTTCAAGCCGCCGAGCAGGCTTTCGTCTACCACATTGGTCACCCGGATATTCTGCTGAGCCAGCTGTCCGAATTCCGTGGCTACTTGTTCTTTTTCCTGATCGCTAAGCGGGTAGGTAGAATAGACTGTGGCATCCGCCATTCCCAGGCTGGCACCCTGAATCTTCACGTAACTGTTCAGAAGCTCGGCAAACATTTCCGTACGCCCTCTTTCAAGAAGCAGCTCGATGGTATTCAGCACAGGCTGCGAAACCTTTCCTGCTAACGCCCTTTTCAAAACGTCCATTTTTACGGACAGCGGAATATTCGGCGTGGAGATGAACTTCTGAATGTCCGCGTCTCCTTCGATCGCCGATACGACGGCGCGCAATTCCGCTTCCACTTCCAGACCCTTCTGCTGCTGAGCCGCCACGTCGAACAGCGCCCGCGCATACCGCTTGGCTGCTACTGTATTTTGGCTCATGGTCTGCCTCCTACCTCTTTAAGGTATTGGTCAACCAGTTCTTCCTGTGCTTTATCATTCTTAACTTCCCGTTCAATCAGCTTGGATGCAATCTTGACGGAAACGCTGCCCAGCTCGCTGCGGAGCTCTTCGACTGCCTTCTTCTTCTCGTTCTCGATATCCCGGACCGCTTCGGATTTGAGACGAACCGCCTCTTCCTTGGCTTGCTCCAGAATTTGCTCAGCCTGCTTGTTGCTCGTTTGTCTGGAACGCTCGATAATATCGTGAGCGTCTTGACGCGCTTGCTCCAGTGCCTTCTTCTGCTCTTCTACGTAAGCAGCCGCCTGCTGGCGGGTCTGTGCCGCTTCGTTCATCTGGCTCATAACCAGCTCACGACGCTGCTCCATGATGCCGAACAATTTGCTGAATGCAAATTTTTGAAGCAAAAAATAAAGAACAATAAACGAAATGATCGTGATTACGATATTTTCCCATAGAATGTTCATTGAGGTCACTCCTTTCCATCAACACGAAGTGCGGTGCCTAACAAAACGAAGGCGCGGATGGCATCGGCCCTCCCCGCCAAACCGTTGTATTGTTATTAAGAAAACATGATCAAGAACGCGATTACGGTAGCCGCCAAAGGAATAACCTCGACGATACCAACACCGATAAACATCGTCGTTTGCAATTGACCGCGTGCTTCCGGCTGACGAGCGATAGACTCAACTGTTCTGCTTACGATCATACCGTTACCCAAACCTGCGCCAAGAGCGCCAAGACCTACTGCAATAGCTGCTGCCAAAAATTCCATTGTTAAATATCCTCCTTAAAATTGGTTCATAATAGAGTGGTAGTGCTATAAATATATCTCTTTCGAAAAACACCGCTGTCACGGCGGATTCGTCCGAGTGAATCAATGCTCTTCATGAATCGTTGTTTGCGAAATGTACACCATGGTTAAGATTGTAAAGATAAACGCTTGCAGTGCTCCGATGAAGATACTGAAGCCTTGCCATGCGGCCATGAACGGAATACCGAAGAATCCAGTTTTCAGAATGACCGTGATCAGAACTTCCCCTGCGAAAATGTTCGCATATAGCCGGATCGCCAGAGCGATTGGCTTCGCCAGGTTCTCAATGATGTTAAGCGGCAGGAAGATCGGGAATGGTTCGATATAGTGCTTCAGGTAATGCTTGCGGTTCAGCTTCAGGCCCAGGTAGTTCATGAGCACAAATACGACAAGCGCCAGCCCCGCAGTAACGGAAATGTCCGCTGTTGGTGATTTCCACCACAAGACGTGAGCGTAGTGTCCCGGCTCGAGACCAACCGTAGCCTCAATTGTCTTACCGAAGACTTTGAAATCTGCCGGCAAGTCGGTGATAACCGAGAACGGCAAGCCGAGCAGGTTCGCTACGAAGATGAATAGAATCAGAGTCAGGCCCAGCGATATGTACGCCTTCCCCTTCTTCAGATCCATAGCGCTTGCTACGACACCCTGCACAAATTCCACTACCCATTCCATGAAGTTCTGCAGTTTGGAAGGGTTTTCGACAGATAGATTCCGAACAGCCAGACGCACAAGCACAAAGACAATGATCCCTGTAACCAGCAGCATCATGACAGCGGATAGATCCAAACGGAATCCACCTAAATCAATAATCGGTGATTCATGCATAGAATTATTTTCACCCCTTTCCAAGTTAGCGCTGATCAATGATTGTTTCTCAAACTGAATACAATGCTGACAGGAATGGTCAACAATTGGGGGATGAACAGACCGGCGATAGCGCCGCCGAGCGACACCTGTTCGAGCTTCGCCGCGAAGACGACGATCAGAAAGCCGATGCATAGTCTCGTGATGAAGCCGAAGTTGTATCTCTTCGGTTCAGGATTGACAGCCAATTGTGCCAGCTGCTGCACTTTCATGGAAAGGAAGCGAACATTAAACAATCCCGCCGCCATGCCCATGATCATCCCCACGATGACGGGGCGATATTCCGGGTAAAGAGCCCATCCCAGAAACAAGGCAGACAATAAGAGCAATGATACTCTAAATACAGCGTTCACAATGGAAGTCAGATCATTCACTTTGTGCCCCCAGAAACTTTTTAATGAGAAGAGCAATATTCAAAATCCCTATAAAGAGCCCTAAAACGGTTCCAATCGCCAACCAGTATCTGGGCCCGTCCAGCCATTCGGCCAGCCACTTGCCTGTCAAAAAACCGATTACGATATACACGGCCAGTAATCCACCGGCCCCGCTGATATACAGCGCTATCAACCAAGGGTTGTCTTGACTATTCGGATTTTTCATATAAACCTCTAATCCCAACTCATTTTACTGAATATGACAAGACTTTGTCAATGAATCGATTTTTTGATTTTCCGTGTAAAATCGGGCGTTTTGGGCTCCCTAAACTGCGCAAAACGCCGCGGTAACCGTACAGTTCAACTGTATGCTGTCCCCTTGCGATTCAGAATGCGGCAAACTATGCCTTTGTGAACATTCTGTGAAATTCTTCGGGGCGTTCTTTGAGGATGCCAAAATGGTGCAAAATCGCATTGACAATCCGCTGGGAAGCTTGTCCATCGCCATATGGATTCGCCGCCTTGCTCATCTTCTCATACAGCGCATCATCTGTCAGAAGAGCCTTAATCCGACTATATACCTGCTCTTCTTCCGTCCCTACCAGCTCCAGCGTTCCGGCCTCAATGCCCTCCGGACGCTCGGTCGTATCCCGGAGCACCAGCGTCGGTACGCCGAAGGAAGGCGCCTCCTCCTGCATGCCGCCGGAATCGGTAATGATGAGGTGCGTATGCGGGTAGAAATTGTTCATATCCACCACATCCAGCGGATCAATCAGCTTGATGCGCGGATGGTCGCCCAGAATCCGGTGAGCCGGCTCCTTCACCGCAGGACTCGGGTGAACCGGATAGACGATCGCAATATCCTCGAACTCATTGGCAATGCGCTTCACAGCCTCGAAAATTTGACGATGCGGCTCCCCGTGGGATTCCCGGCGGTGCGCCGTCATCAGGATCAGTCGCTTGCCCTCGGCCCAATCCAGCACCGGATGCGTATAGTCGTCACGCACCGTATATTGGAATACGTCCGTAGCCGTATTGCCCGTTACATAAATGCGCGACTCCGGCTTGTTCTCTCTGCGGAGATTGTCCGCGGACCATTCGGTCGGCGCGAAATGGACATCCGCCAATACGCCGGTCAGCTGCCGATTCATCTCCTCCGGATACGGAGACAGCTTGTTCCATGTCCGAAGGCCGGCTTCGACGTGGCCGACCTGGATCTGCTGCAGGAAGGCCGCATAGCTCGCCAGGAACGTCGTCAGTGTGTCGCCGTGCACGAGCACGATATCCGGCTTAGCCTCGCGCAGCACCGGCTCAAGACCTTCCAGAACGCGAACGGTGATTTCATTTAATGTCTGGCGTTCCTTCATGACGTCCAGGTCATAGTCCGGAACAATCTTGAACACCTCAAGCACCTGATCCAGCATCTGTCGGTGCTGGGCCGTAACGCACACCACGGATTCAATATGCTCTGGGTGTCGCTGCAGCTCCAAAATGAGCGGCGCCATCTTGATCGCTTCAGGGCGCACCCCGAATATGGTCATCACTTTCACTTTAGACATGGCTGATATTACCTCTCCTTATCATCCTTGCTTCCGATCCCGCCGGCCTCCCTAGTCAGGCAAGCCGGTTAGCGGACAGTCAGCGGATTCTATTATTTCGTCCCGTAGAGCCGGTCTCCCGCATCGCCTAAACCAGGTACGATGTATCCATGGTCGTTGAGACCCTCGTCCAATGCAGCAACATAGATGTCCACATCCGGGTGCGCTTCCTGGACCGCCTTAACGCCTTCCGGCGCGGCTACGAGATTCATCATTTTAATCTGGGTGCAGCCCCGCTTCTTCAAGACGTCGATCGCAGCAATCGCGGAGCCCCCTGTGGCGAGCATCGGGTCGATTACGATCAATTCTCTTTCGGTCACATCAGTCGGCAGCTTCGTGTAGTATTCCACGGGCTGCAGCGTTTCCGGATCACGGAACAAGCCGACGTGCCCGACCTTTGCTGCCGGCAGAAGCTTGACCACCCCGTCCAGCATGCCTAAACCGGCACGGAGAATCGGCACCAGCCCGAGCATGCGGCCCGAGATAACCTTGCCTTCGGTTTCGGCGACCGGGGTTTGGACGGAAATCGTTTCAAGCGGAACCTCCCGCGTGATTTCATAAGCCATTAATGTCGCGACCTCATCTACAAGCTCGCGAAAGTCTTTTGTGTTAGTCCGCATATCGCGAATAAATGTTAGTTTGTGTTGAATCAACGGGTGATCACAAATCACCAATTTTCCCATGTCAGGTCCCTCCGGTTGGATACAAATATGTTTTCAATATGGGCGTATAATATGGTAAGCTCCATAAATCCTGTCTATTATATCATTCCCTCCGGCCATTTGACACCCGCATAGGTCATGTTTCTTTCGACTCGAAGGGCACGTTAAAGCTCCTCGCCACCCACCCTATATACGGTTCCCATTTTTTCCAACAAAGATGCTCCTTCCAGGATTCAAACGACCTGCCTCTCGCAGCCGAAACCCTCCATATGCAAAAAAAGGGTATTCCTGCAGGTTCATAACCCTGAGGAATACCCACCCCGTCGATCCCGATTAGTACTTGAGGTCCGGATACAGCGGATACTGATCCGTCAGCTCGGCAACCATACGGCCTGCTTTCTCGAGCGTCGCCTCATCCTTCGGAGCCTTCAGCGTCATCGCGATGATCTTCGCGATGGTCACCATGGCCTGCTCATCCATGCCGCGCGACGTAACCGCCGGCGTACCGATCCGAATGCCGCTGGTAACGAACGGGCTGGTCGGGTCGAACGGAATCGCATTTTTGTTGACGGTGATGCCGATCGAATCCAGCACCTTCTCCGCATCCTTGCCGGTGATATCCAGATTGCGCGTATCCACCAGCATCAAATGGTTATCCGTTCCGCCGGAAACGATGTTCAGGCCTTCCTCAATCAGCGTGTCGGCCAGTACCTTCGCATTGTTCACGACATTTTGAGCATAGGTCTTGAAGGACGGATCCAGCGCTTCGCCAAGAGCAACAGCCTTCGATGCGATGACATGCATCAGCGGTCCGCCCTGCGATCCCGGGAATACGGCCTTGTCGATCGCTTGCGCCCAAGCTTTTTTGCACAGAATCATGCCGCCGCGCGGCCCGCGGAGCGTCTTATGCGTCGTTGTGGTCACGAAATGCGCGTGCGGAACCGGATTCGGGTGAAGACCAGCCGCAACAAGACCTGCGATATGAGCCATATCGACCATAAACAGCGCGCCGACATCACTCGCGATCGCGGCCAGCTTCTCGAAATCAATGATGCGCGGATAGGCGCTGGCACCGGCAACGATCAGACGAGGGCGATGCTTGAACGCCGCTTTGCGGACTTCATCATAATCAATGAGGAACGTGTCCTCTTGAACGCCGTAAGCCACGAAATTGTACAGCAGACCGGAGGCATTGACCGGGCTTCCGTGCGTCAGGTGACCGCCATGGGCAAGGTTCATGCCAAGTACGGTATCGCCAGGCTTGAGCGCTGCAAGGTATACCGCCATATTCGCCTGCGCGCCGGAGTGCGGCTGCACGTTGGCATGATCGGCTCCAAACAGTTCCTTCGCACGGTCACGAGCGATATCCTCGACAATGTCGACACGCTCGCATCCGCCGTAGTAGCGTTTGCCAGGGTAGCCTTCCGCATATTTATTGGTGAGGACGGTGCCCATCGCTTCCATGACCGCTTCGCTGACAATATTCTCCGATGCAATCAGTTCGATATTGCTGCGCTGGCGCTTCAGCTCCAGCTCCATCGCTTCAAGTACAGCAGGATCGTTCTTACGCAAATGTTCCATCATTTTTATATCCTCCTATGATCCAAAATCTTACTATAAATATTCTGTTTCCGTATTACACAGGGCCAACTACCAAATGGGATGTGGGGCAGTACGTGAAATGTTTCTACAATCGCTGTTGCTCCCTACAAACAAGCAAAACAGGATGTCCAAGCCGTTCCAATCGAATCAATTGCATGATCCGGAATCCGCATCCGGCACCTGGCGATAAACGGCCCGCTCTCCGCCGATCAGCTTCGGCCGGGTATAGGCGGCCGTAACCCGAGCCTCGCCGATATACCGCTCACTCGGCCTAAAGGGAACCGCCACGCTGCGCAGATGCATGCCGATCAGCGTCTCGCCGATGTCGATACCCGCATGCGCCTGAATGGATTCCGCCAGGCAAGGCTGCTTCATGCTGCGGTAGGCGCTGGCTGCCATGGAGCCGCCGGCTCCGGGAATCGGCACAGCCGCCACTTCCGTCAAGCCAAGCCGCTCGAGCAGCTCGCGCTCAACGACCAGCGCTCGGTTCAGATGCTCGCAGCATTGGAAGGCCAGCGAGAATCCGTACTCCGCCTGAACCTCGGCAATGCCTTCAAGCAACTGCTGCGCCGTCTCCAGCGCGCCGCCTGTCCCGATCCGCTTGCCCGCAACCTCGCTCGTGCTCGCGCCGACGACCAGCACCTTGCCCGGTCCAAGCTTCGCCGTCTCGGCGAGCTCGCGGACGATGCGGGCGGTCTGCCCGTTTAAGGAAATGTTGGAAGCATCGCTCATGCCACAGTCCTCCCTTAATAGTCTCTACGTCGCTTCATGCCCTAAGTCCCTCACATGAAGGGAACTCTCTGAATGCAGCCCCAACACCTTTTCGGAAAGAAACGTCCTATCCGTTCTTTAGGTAGCGTTCCTCGATCGCCTTGATCTTGTTGACGCGGCCGACATGACGCTCGCCGTGACTGAACTCGGTTGTCAGCCAGGTGCTGACGATTTCCGCAGCAAGACCAGGGCCGACTACGCGTTCGCCGAGCGCGATCACATTGCTGTCGTTATGCTCGCGAGTCGCTTTGGCCGAGAACACATCATGCGTCAGGGCGCACCGGATTCCCGGCACCTTGTTCGCCGCGATGCTCATGCCGATGCCGGTTCCGCAGATCAGAATGCCGCGATCGGCTTCGCCGGACACGACCTTCTCGCATACCGGCAGCGCATAGTCCGGATAGTCGACGGAATCGGAGCAGCCGCAGCCGAGATCCTCCACCTCATGTCCAAGGCTGCGAATAACCTCCATGATCTCCTCTTTCAGGCGAATGCCCGCATGATCCGTGCCTAGTGCAATTTTCATCGATGAAACCCCCTCATATGTTCGCTTTCGCGTGATTAGCTTGTTTCATTATAACCCAAATATCCCGCAAAAGACGAAAAAAGAGCAGTCGGCGCACACGTAGTGCTCCAATGCTCTTTGCCCAGGCGACCGGCCGTATACTCCGGTGCTCCACCGTGGTTTCATCCACTTCGTCGCCAGTTACACCGGATCTATTGTTGTTTCCCCTACATCTTAAATCAATCGTCCGGGAAAGGCAAGCGGCTTTTTTAGCCACGCCTGCAGCTGTGCCTTTTCCACTCACGCGCTCTGATGCCAGAGTCATAATTCGTCCGCCCGCAGCAAGCGATTACGCCGGCCCGCCCGCATTCAGCTTGTCCAACAAACGAAAGAGCGCCGTCCGAATCTCGGCTGCGGTCGCTTCATACTCTTCCTTCGTGCCGCCGAACGGGTCCGAGATATCAAAGCTAGGAATGCGCTGGCGAAGCTCAATCAACCGTTCGCGATCCTTATCGCTGACATTTTGACCAAGCGCTCGGGCCAGCTCAATCGATGCGTACAGACTGTCTTGCTCCTGCAAATCTGCAAGCACCTTGCTGTCATCCTCAACATATTCCTTTAAGGTATGCATTTTATCGGCCGCGTGAGGAAACTGCCGAATGGCATATTGCTTATGCGATTGGGTTAGAGTCAGAACGAGATCAGCCCATTCCACCAGCTCTGAGGTGAGCGGCTTGGATACGAGCTCGTCCCGGATATCCTGATCCCGCAGTACGGATTCCGCATGATGGGACACCGGCATGCCATCTATCGCCGATACGCCGGCGGATCGCACCTCCAGCGGAATGCCCCGCTGCTTCGCCA
This sequence comes from Paenibacillus sp. FSL R5-0810, assembly GCF_038002285.1. NCBI lineage: Bacteria > Bacillati > Bacillota > Bacilli > Caryophanales > Paenibacillaceae > Paenibacillus > Paenibacillus sp. FSL R5-0810. Next base: position 5,654,221 of record NZ_JBBOCF010000001.1, on the reverse strand, counting down.
GCTTGCGCAGCATCCCTTCGGCCATCGGACTGCGGCAGGTATTTCCGGTGCAGACAAATAGTATCTTTTTCACAGTCTTAAGGCTCCCTCCCGTCAGTATTAGGTCATTAGGGATATTGTATCAAATCTCATCACAAATTTCGCAACTTCTATATTACTCGGACAATGATTCCACAAAAGTTACTACTCTGCCGGTCAACGAATTCCCCACATTCATCCACATTTCATATCCGGTGTGCCTTACCGCCCGTATCAGACAATAAACATCACGCCAAACACGACCAAAATAAGTCCTCCCAGCATCTCGCCGTACTCGCCCAGCTTGCTGCTGACCTGACGGCCCAGCATCAAACCGAGAATCGACATCAAGCCGCCGACAACCCCGAAGGTTACAACGATCAGCGTTACATCATGCACGAACATGCCCAGCGATAATCCAACCGAGAACGAATCGATGCTGACGCTAAGCGAGAACAACAGCATACCCAGCAGTGCGGATGGATGAACGAGCTTGCCCTCGCCTCCGCGAAAAGCGTTATGGATCATATGGCCCCCGAGCAGAACCAGCAATCCGCCGGCGGCAAGCCCGGTAACCTGTCCCAGCAGCAATCCGACATAACGGCCGGCAGCCAGCCCCAGCAGGGGCATCAGCATATGAAACAGGCCGATCAGAAAGCTCATGCCCAGCATATGACGGTGGCGCAGCCCGCCTCGCAAACCGACTCCGATGCCAAGCGAAAACGCGTCTAGCCCAAGTGCAACCGCCATGAGCAGAATCGCCGCAAGCTGTCCCGATTGGACAGACGCCTCCAACATGCCCATTCCCCCAAGTCTCATGGTCTTGTACACCATATGCGGACAAGGGATAAATGATTCCTGATCGGCTTTGGAAAAAAAGGCTGCGGTTAATGATCCACGTCGATAACGCGATGTCCTGCCGCCTTCAGCAGCCGGTTCATCACCGCGGCGCCGAGGCCCTCTTCAGGGCAGGCTTCCGCAAGAATGAAGGTGGCGCCGGCCTCGTCGAACCGGCGCAGGCCGGCGTACAGCCGGCGGGCCGCTTCCTCCGGCGCGGCCTGGCGGCCGAGCGGGACCGCCACGTCCGCGCGGTAGCGACCAATGTGCTCGTCGAACGACAGCACACCGGTCACCTCGCCGCGGCGGGCGGCGGCCGCAAGCTCGGCCGCGATGCGGGCCGCTACCGCGTCGGCGTCGCGGCCCTGCACCACGCACATCGCGCCCTTCGGCGCGTAGTGCGTGTATTTCATGCCCGGCGAGCGGGGCGCCGGGCTCTCCGCCTCCCCGGCGGCGCTTGTTAGCGCCGGGTCGAGGCGCACGCTTGCCGCCACCGCGGCAAGCTGCTCGGCCGTGACGCCGCCGGGACGGAGCACCGTCACGGCACCGTCCTCGCCGGCTTGCACGACCGTCGACTCGACGCCGACCCCGGCAGGGCCGCCGTCAAGCACGCCGTCGATCGCGCCGGCCAAATCCTCCAGCACATGGCCCGCAAGCGTAGGGCTCGGCCGGCCGGAGCGGTTCGCGCTCGGCGCGGCCAGCGGGCAGCCGGCCGCGCGAATAAGCGCGAGCGCAGCCGGGTGGTCAGGCATTCGCACCGCGACCGTGTCCAGCCCCGCCGTCACACGGGACGACACGGCACCCGGCTTCACGGGCAGCACCAGCGACAGCGGGCCCGGCCAGAACGCCTTCATCAGCGCACGCTCGGTATCGTTTACCCGAAGCGCCAGGTCATCCAGCTGGGACAAATCCGATATATGCACGATCAGCGGGTTGTCCGAAGGCCTTCCCTTCGCCGCAAATATACGTTCAACCGCTTCCGTGCTTCCCGCATCGGCGCCCAACCCGTAGACCGTCTCCGTCGGGAAGGCGACAAGCCCGCCGCCTGCAAGCACCCGACCCGCTTCAAGCAGAGCCTGCTCCTCTTCCGGAGTTCGGCTGCCGGATTCCATCGATTCAATACCGATACGCCACACCTTCGTCGGTTGTGACTGCGGGTCAACAGGCTGTTCGTTATGTTCCAATTGGCGGCTGTCCTCGCGGCCGCTTGCAGTATGTTCCATTCCCTATCCCAAGCTTTCTGTTTATGAAGTATATTAACCATCAAGCACGCGCCTTGCTGGAGCTAATCCCAATGGCTTTAGAGTTGATACTTTTTGACATTTAAAAAAGCGCTTCGATTCTTCAGTCCCGTCCCGGGTCCCCACCCGGGCAGCCGGTCGCGCTAAAGAGAAAGCACTCTTCTAAATGAAAGTGTATCACACTCGACTCGAATTGAAAATCAAACGGCCTGCATGTCTTCCTACCAATCTTTCCGAATATCATCCTATGCATCCGCTAGATTATCCAAACAATCCTGCCACCCAATTCCAGATCCCGATAAACATATCCCATAAGAAAAACCGGACTTCAGGCTCGGTATCGCCCGCATTGACTGGCTCATCCGCCTGGCTCTTATCGGCTTGCGCCGAGACGGTCTGGACGCCGGCATCCGCCGGCTGCGCCGCCGCGTCTCCGCTGCCCCCGTCGATGAAGCACAGCGGCGGGAACAACACGCACCACCAGTTCTGTCCCTGTCCCTCGCCAAGCGTGATGCGCACCGCATCATAATCGCCTGCCGGATAGACCGTGCCGCCGTACAGCTTTGTCGGGAACGGTACGACGCCGAGTTCCACATTGTAGCTGTAGGTGATCCCCCGTTTTCTCAGCTCTTCGCCGACCAGCTGGCGAATTTCCGGCAGATGCCGGCTCGTCAGCGCCTTAGCTTCCTCGAGGCTCTGCGGGTTATCCAGCTGCTGAACCCATAGCTGCATTTGCTCCACGACCGCATCGCGGATTTCCCGCTTCACAAGCTGATCGGAGGGACTGTCGGAATTGGCCAAGATGCGCAGCCGGATCGATTCCTGAGGAATCGGCCCCCCCACAACAGAAGCATCAATTCGCTGACCTTCCCACACGGTAATGACCATAAACATACAGGATAAGAGCAAAATCATTTTTTTCACGATAATACGGAGGGTTTCGCTATAATGGTTCATCTTGGACAACCGCCTCTCTATCAACCGATAATCTATGATGCTATCAGTATGTCCGGCCGCCGAAGATCTAAACGTGAATCTAGCAATTTGTTTAAAAAGATGATAGAGACGCCTCTCCCCCGTTACCCTGTCAGCCCTCCAATAGGTTACTTCCCTGCCTAGGGCTAATCACAGGCTCATTTCTTGTCCTTACAAAAAATAAAAGATGCTGCCCCCTATGGACAACATCTCTTCATAAATGTATTTGTAAATTTCGGATATCCTGGTTCAAGACAGGCCATTTCGAATAGGATAGCCCCCCACCAGTGCACGATGGCTACGGCTTATGCCTGTTTCGCCACCGTCGACCGGTGCGCATGCGGATCCGGCATATCCTCCTCGATTTCCCGGCCGTGCAGCTTCACGCTCATGGCTACCCCGAGGCTCGCCATGCTGATTACGAGCGATGTTCCCCCGTAACTGATAAACGGCAATGTAATCCCTGTCAGCGGCATGAGGCCGATAAACATCCCGATATTCTCAAAGATTTGGTATAAGAACATGGACACGATCCCTATGATGAGAAACGGACCGGCACGTTCACGCGATTCGAGCGATATCAGAATCATCCGATGGATCAGAATGAAATAGAGCAGGAGCAGCACGGAAGAACCGATAAACCCGTATTCCTCCGCAATCTGCACGAAGATGGAGTCGGAATACGTATACGGTACCCGTCCCGATTGCACCGAGGTCCCCTGCATAAAGCCTTCCCCGGTCATGCCGCCGGAAGCGATCGCCAGCTTGGCATTGTGGGTGTGATAGCCGGCACCGGCGTTGTCCGTCGTCTCGGGCATCAGCCACGGATCGATCCGGTCCAGCCAGTGCGAGCGGCTCCCTTCCTTCATGAAGGCTGTAATCTCGTCATGGTAATGAATGTAAGCCTGGATTCCGCCGAAAGCGGTGCCCGCAACGAGCACCAGACCGATCAGCGCATGCGATAACTTGACATTACCAATCCACAGCAGCCCCATCAAAATGATGACGTAGCTGAGCGCATTCCCCAAGTCGTTGATGCCCATGACCAGCACGAAGGGAATAAACGCCAAGAAGCCGACCGGAATGACATCCCGGATAAAGGAAAGCTGCGATTTATTTTTCTTCACCAGTATAAAAGTCAGGAAGATAATCAAGACCAACTTAAACATTTCCGCCGGCTGCAGGCTCGTAAACCCGAGATTAATCCAGCCCTTCGAGCCGTTAAGCGTTGACCCGAAAAACATAACGTACACAAGCAGCAGCAGGCCGCCGATATAAATGTAGGTCGCGTGTTTAATGAGAACGCGGTAATCCAATAGGCTCATGCCGAAGAAAGCGATAAAGCCCGCAACGTAAAAGATGAGCATCTTAATATGGTACCCGTTCCAATCAGCCGATCCGATGGTTACGCTGTATAAGGAAGTAACGCTGATGATCATCAGCATGACAAGGACGGTTACGACAACAAAGTCTATTTTTTTAAATTTCTGAAGCATGCCTTTGATCCCCCTGTGCCGGAGCTTATCGCTCCGATGTGCCTTACCGGCCATATAACGATCTGCCCGGATAAAAAGTTTGGGCTCTCCCGGCCCATACCTGGCGCATTAGCCATCGCCCCAACAGCCTTTCAAGGATGCGGGCGGACGATAAGACAGAATACGAACCTTATGAGCACGAACGGATCATGAGCATGAGAAGCCTGCACGGGAAGCAGCGGATTTCCGCAAGTAAACCCATGATCATCATATATTGTAAAAGAATTTCCCTCCGAACACAATTTAACGGGCAATTCCCAAAACATGCCTGTCGATTCCCGCCAAATCCGGGATCGTAACGATCTCGTCCCAATGACCGGCAGCCCGCAGCATATCCGCTACATCCTGCGCCTGGCCCATGCCCAGCTCGAAGGCGATCAGTCTCGGCGGCGTCGCAAGCAGCGGGAGCTGATCCATCATCACACGGTACGGATAGAGGCCGTCGGGCCCGCCGTCCAGCGCGGTTCGCGGCTCATGATCCCGCACCTCGGGCTGAAGCTCTTCAATGTCCCTGGCCGGGATGTACGGCGGGTTGGAGACAATCATATCCGGCGCCAAGCCGGCGAACGGCTCGAGCAGATTGCCCTGCCTGAACTCCACGTCGGCTCCGAGCCGGGACGCATTACGCCGCGCAACATCCAGCGCCTGCGGCGAAATGTCGCTCGCCAGCATGCGCAGCCCTTTCGCCTCCAGCGCCAGCGTTACGGCGATGGCACCGCTGCCGGTGCCGATGTCGACGGCGGTCAGTCTTTCGCCAGGCTGCGGTGCCAGCTGGTTTCCGTACTTCAGCACGGCCTCGACAAGCAGCTCCGTTTCAGGACGCGGAATCAGAACGGCCGGCGTCACCTCGAACGATCGCCCGTAGAACTCCTGCTCCCCGATGATGTATTGCGCCGGGACGCCGTCGGCCTTCCGGTTGATGACGTCCTCGAAATCGCTGCGCTGGTCCTCGGGAAAACCGTCGCCGAGGGCCACGTAATACGCCGTGCCGGTCAGCCCCAGCACATGCTCCAGCAGCAGCTGCGCATTTCGCTGCGGCTCCAGGACCCCGACCCCGTCTAAAAAAGAAGAAGCCTCCAGAAAGGCTTCCCGTATGCTGCGCTCCGGCGTCAATGCAAATTTGTTTCGCTCCAAAGCGTTATACTCCTTTATCCATCATTTCCGCTTGCTCTGCGATGGTCAGGGCGGAAATGATCTCCTCGATTTCGCCGTTCATCACCTGATCCAGCTTATGCACGGTAAGCCCGATCCGATGGTCGGTCACCCGGCTTTGCGGGAAATTGTACGTGCGGATCCGCTCGCTTCGATCTCCGGTGCCGACCTTGCTCTTGCGCTCGCCGGCGTACTTCGCTTCCTCTTCCTGGCGCATCATGTCGTAGATGCGCGCGCGAAGCACCTGCAGCGCCTTCTCCTTGTTGGAGTTCTGGGACTTGCCGTCCTGGCACGTAGCCACAATGCCGGTCGGGATATGCGTTACGCGAACCGCCGACTTTGTGGTGTTAACGGACTGACCGCCCGCACCGCTGGAGCAGAACGTATCCACGCGGATATCCTTATCCAAAATCTCGATATCGACTTCCTCGGCTTCCGGCATGACCGCCACTGTTGAAGTGGAGGTATGGATACGACCGCCGGATTCCGTTGCCGGAATACGCTGCACCCGGTGCGCGCCGCTCTCGAATTTCATTTTGCTGTAAGCACCGCGGCCGTTGATCATGAAGATGACCTCTTTAAAACCGCCGAGGTCGTTCATGTTCACGTCCATCAGCTCAACCTTCCAGCCCTGGGAATCGGCATAACGGGTGTACATCCGGTACAGATCGGACGCGAAGAGCGCCGCCTCGTCTCCGCCGGCTGCCCCGCGAATCTCGACGATAACGTTCTTGTCGTCGTTCGGGTCCTTCGGCAGCAGCAAAATCCGGATTTTCTCCTCCAGCTCCTGTTGGCGGGCGGAGAGCTCCTCGATTTCCATTTTCACCATTTCGCGCATTTCGTCATCGAGCTTCTCACCCTGCATGGTTTTTGCAGCTTCAAGCTCTTCCATTACATTTTTATATTCAACATAAGCCTCATAAGCAGGCTGCAGATCGGATTGTTCTTTGGAATAATCCCTTAGCTTCTTGGAGTCATTCGCGACATCCGGATCGCACAGCAGCTCGCTCAGCTTCTCGTAACGGTCCGCCAGGGATTGCAATCGGTCTAACAAGGAATTCACCTCTCTTACGTAATATTCCTGATTCTAGCGCCTATCGCTCCCTCGAATATGCGAAGCGTAAACGACTGTTTATTATACCATGAAACGGCGTATTTGACTAGAAGGGCATACGCCCGGGAAACACGGGAAACGTTCCCTGCACCATATGAGATATCCGCTTGGCAAAAAGACCATGATCCCATGCATCAACTGGCATGGAGCCATGGTCTACGTATCATAATATGCTACACGTTGAAGCGGAAGTGCATGACATCGCCGTCATTGACGACATAGTCCTTCCCTTCAAGCCGGAGCTGTCCGCGCTCCTTCGCGCCGTTCATCGATCCGGCGGCAACAAGATCGTCATAGGATACGACCTCGGCCCGGATAAAGCCGCGCTCGAAATCGCTGTGGATGACGCCAGCCGCCTGAGGGGCCTTCGTGCCTTTGCGGATCGTCCATGCGCGCACCTCCTGCACGCCTGCGGTAAAGTAGGTGTACAGGCCGAGCAGGCTGTATGCCGCTTTAATGAGGCGGTTCAGGCCGGATTCCTCCAGGCCCAGCTCTTCGAGGAACATGGCCTTGTCTTCACCTTCAAGCTCGGCGATTTCGGCTTCCACCTTGGCGCTGATCGGAACGACGGCAGCATTCTCGGCAGCCGCGAACTCGCGGACCTGCTGCACGTACGGATTGCTGTCCGCGTCAGTCACGCCATCCTCGCTTACGTTGGCCGCATACAGCACCGGCTTGAGCGTCAGCAGATGCAGATCGCGGACGATCAGCTTCTCCTCATCGGACAGCTCGACGCTGCGTGCCGGCTGATCATTGTACAGGGCTTCCTTCAGACGCTCCAGCAGCTCTACTTCTTGGGCGTACTGCTTGTTGCCGCCCTTCATGTTCTTCTTCGTACGCTCGATCCGCTTCTCGACGCTGTCCAGATCCGCCAGGATCAGCTCCAGGTTGATGGTCTGGATGTCGCTCACCGGGTTGACCTTGCCGTCTACGTGGGTGATATTTTCATCCTCAAAGCATCGTACGACGTGCACGATCGCATCGACCTCGCGAATATGGGCCAGGAACTTGTTTCCGAGTCCCTCCCCTTTGCTCGCACCGCGAACCAGTCCCGCGATATCGACGAATTCGAAAGCGGTCGGAACGGTTTTATTCGGCTGCACCAGCTCAGTCAGCTTATCAAGGCGCTCATCCGGCACCTCAACGACGCCGACGTTCGGGTCAATCGTACAGAACGGGTAGTTCGCCGATTCGGCGCCCGCCTGCGTTATCGCATTAAACAATGTGGATTTGCCGACGTTCGGCAAACCGACGATCCCTGCTTTTAAAGCCATTTATATGACAACTCCTTATCAGGTTACTCTATCACTTATATGCATTTTCTTTCAGAGGCTGTGGGGGTTTGCTCCCTTAAACCTCAGGTCCAAAACAATCTTATTAATTATAGCAGATACCCGATAGAGTTCAACACGTATTGCTGCAGATATTCCCGCGTGTTCCATAACGTTTCCTGCATGGCGATCAGTCCTGTCGTTATCGACCTTGCTTTGCGGTCGTTAGAGACATTCAGAACAGACCACCTTGCTTGTCGTTACAACCCTTGCTTGCGGATCAGGCGCGTCGTTGACCTTAACGACTCGATATCTGGAGCCCCGATCCCCAGCATCGCGGTTCGAAGCTCCAGCTCCGTCTGAGCGAGGCGCCGGTCCAGCGCTTCCTCGGAATCGACGGCAGGCCCGAGCAATCCCCGCCCAAAGCCCGCCAGATCAGCGCCCAGTGCAATCGCTTTGGCGGCATCCACGCCGCTGTTGAGCCCGCCGCTGCCGATCATCGGAAAATCCGGAACAGCTTCCCGCACCTCGACGATACATTCCGCCGTCGGATTGCCCCAGTCGGCAAAGGCCTCCGCTGCGGCGCGACGTACCGGATCATTCGCCCGGAATTTCTCGACCTGGCTCCAGGAGGTGCCTCCCGCTCCCGCCACATCGATGAAAGCAACGCCCAGCTCCATCAGCATCCGGGCCGTCTCCCCGTCAATGCCCCAGCCGACTTCTTTAACCCCGACAGGAACCTCAAGGCTGCTGCACAGCTCTTCAATCCTGGAGGCAAGTCCGCCAAATCGCGTATTCCCTTCCGGCTGGAACACTTCCTGCAGGGCGTTGAGATGCAGCACCAGCATATCGGCACCCGCAATGTCGACCGCCCGGCGGCAATCATCCGTTCCGAAGCCGTAATTGAGCTGAACCGCCCCAAGGTTCGCGATGATCGGTACGCTTGGCGCCCGCTCTCTCACGCGAAAGGTCGGGGCAAGCTCTTCCTTCTCCACCGCTGCCCGGATGGAGCCGACGCCAAGCGCCCAGCCCCGGCGCTCCGCCGCTTCCGCAAGCCGCATATTAATTTCCCCGGTTGTCCGGCTCCCCCCCGTCATGGAGCTGATGAGAAACGGCGTCCGTGTTGGAATGCCAAGAAAGGAGGTGTCGAGCCTGATGTCCTCGAAGCTCACCTCAGGCAGCGCGCAATGCCGGAAGCGGTAGCGCTCAAAGCCTGAAGTAATGCCTACGGAGCCGACCTCTTCCTCCAGGCACAGCCGCACATGCTCAATCTTCCGCTCGCCGGTGGGGACATCCGGAAGCAGCCTGCCGCCGGATGACTCCAAGCCGTCTGCCCGATTACAAATTGCGGCAGGCTCCATCGTTCCGGCCCTTATTTTTTTCCATGCATTCATTTCCATAGCACCTCCTGTTTAAAAATTTTTGTGATCGATATTATGGCGGCTTGTAGGCTTGTCGAACCGATGGGTGCTCAGCCAGAACGATAAATCCGGACCGAACGAAATGCCTGTCCATACTGCGCCGCATCTGTCCGGCTTATTCGTGAATCATCACATATTAACGAGCTCCGCCCATGTTGTTATCCATATATTTCTCTTAAACGGCTGTTACACATCAGCCCAAATATTCCCTTGCACCCGAGCAACGCTACAGCAGCGGCGACATCAGCCGCGCCGCGGATTCGAGCAGCCGGGTCATGATGCGCTTCTTCCTCGTGCGGCTTCGGTCATACAGCACCGCGTGCTCCAGATCCTGCTCAAAATCGGCTACCAGCTGATTGACGCTGTCCGTATGAACGAGAAGAGCGTTCACTTCAAAATTCAGGTGAAAGCTGCGCATGTCCATATTCGCCGTTCCGATCGTGGCAACCTCTCCATCCACAATGAGCAGCTTGGAATGCATAAAGCCCTTCTCGTATTCGAATACCCGCACCCCCGCATCCAGCAAAGCCGGGAAATAGGAATGCGAGGCCAGAAACGGCAGCCACTTGTCCGGTTTCGACGGAAACAGGATCCGGACGTCAAGGCCGGACAAAGCCGCGACCCTCAGCGCCGTCAAAATATCTTCATCCGGGATAAAATAAGGCGTCGCAAGCCATACGGAATGACGTGCCGATGCGATCATGGAGAAGAAGATATGCTTGAGCGCCCGGCGCTCATTATCCGGTCCGCTGGCAATAATCTGCACGGCTCCGGAGGAGTGATCGACGAGATCCGGGGAGAAATACACCTGGTCTGTAGGCTGCTCTCCGGTCATATATTCCCAGTCCTGCAGGAACACAATTTGCAGCGTCCTGACGGCCTCGCCCCGGACCAGCATATGCGTGTCCCGCCAAAACCCGAAAACCTTGCTGCGGCTCAAATACTCGTCCCCGACATTCAAGCCGCCGATGAAGCCGACGGTACCGTCGATGACAACGATTTTCCGGTGATTGCGGTAATTGACCCGGCTCGTGAAGAATATCGCCTTCGGGCTGCCGAATACGGCTACCTTAATCCCCGCGGCTTTCATCTCCTCCAGGAAAGCGGGCGGCAGCTGCAGGCTGCCTACCGCATCGACCATGAACCGGACGGCAACCCCTTCCCTGGCCTTTCGCACCAGAATGTCCCGAATTTGGGTCCCGATGTCGTCAGGACGATAAATGTAATATTCCATATGAATATGATGCTTGGCCAGCTCCAGCTCGCGAAGCAGTGCCGCGAACGTCTCCTCTCCGTTCGTGAGCACCTTGGTATCCGAAGAGAACGAAACCGGCGCACGCCCGAGGCGGGTGGACAGCTGCAGGAGCTGCTGGTGCTCCCTTTTAAAACGGGAGATATCTTGGTTGCTGCGCCGAAGCACTTCGCTGGTATAGGCCAAGCCGTCCTTTTGCGCCTTCTTGTCATATTTTCTGCGTTTAAAATAGTTCTGTCCGAACAGAAAATAAAAAACTAGCCCTACGATCGGTACTAGTGCAAGCAGTAGAATCCAGGCCATTGTACTGGTCGGATGCCGGTTCTCCATGAAAATCATGAACCCGATCGAGACGACGGTCAGGGTCGAAAATATCCCGATGATAGTTCCTGTCGTCTTGCCGAAATAATCGATGCCAAAATAATAAAACGCGAATAATAACGCGGTAATCAGTACGGCCTGTATTCCCTTTCTCATATCCTTCTACCCCTTGCTTCATCGCTTCATCTCTCTTTTGTATGTACGATGCTGGTCAACCCATATTCTACATGATAAGTCTCGGGAACTAAAGCATGAACTAAAAAGCCCCTGTCCTCGTTAGGCCCAATAAAAAGACTATTGACAGAAGCAGCCCCGTTTGCTAAAAATATGACTAACGACCGTTAGTTAGGAGGATTGCGATGAGTGCCGCTGAGATAAAACAGTCCGCTCTGGCCCGCTTCGCCCAAGACGGCTATGAAGGAGCCTCGCTTAAACATATTGCCGATGATTGCGGAATAAAGAAGCCATCGATCTATGCTCATTTTTCCAGTAAAGAGGACCTGTTCCTGCAGGTGCTGGCCGATGTATTCGAGCGGCAGAAGCAGCGGATCGAAGACTATTTCGAGGAGCACGCCTCCCTTCCGCTGGAAGCGCAGCTGAAAGGATTTGTGGTGGATTGGCAGCAGATTTACGAACGGGATGCGGAGAGAAAGTTTTTCCTGAGAATGGTTTTTTTCCCGCCAAGCGCTCTGTATGACGATGTCATGAATCTCGTCTATCCGTTCCTGGATGAGCAGGAACAGAAGCTGTCGAGGCTTCTAGCCGCAGGCTGTCCGGTACAAGGACGGATCATTCGGCACCCTAGGCAGGCCGCCATTGCCTACCTTACCTTGCTCGACGGCATTGCCGTCGAGATGCTGTACGGCGGGGAAGCCCGCACCACTCGGCGGCTTGAAGCCGCATGGCCCGTGTATTGGTCCGGCGTGTCGAGAGAAAGATAACGATACTTCCCGATCAAACATCGGCCTGACGCTCCGGCGCGAAGTGGCACAATCCATAAAAGTTAGCGTCTTTGCGCAAAGGGAGCACTTCGTGTTAGTCAAGAAAAGGAGAGGAATCATCATGAATCGGAATTGGGTTTTTGTACTTTTGGCCGGCTTGGTCGAAATATTGTGGGTCATCGGCTTAAAACACGCTTCAAATACGTGGGAGTGGCTAGGAACCGCTCTGGCGATTGTCGCCAGTTTCTTTTTGATCATTGAGTCGGCTAAACGGCTCCCTGTGGGGACGGTATATGCGGTTTTTACCGGGATCGGCACGGCTGGAACGGTCGGCACTGAAATGCTGCTGTTCGGCGAACCCTTTAAGCTGATTAAGGTGCTGCTGATCGGAGTGCTGCTGGCCGGAGTCATCGGACTAAAGCTGGTCACCGCTGACAATGCCGAGCAAAACGGGGAGGTGAGCCGATAATGGCCTGGATCGCCCTTATTTGTGCAGGATTGCTTGAAATCGGCGGGGTGATCGGCATTAAGGGAGTGTCTCAGCGGAAGGGCTGGATCTATCTGCTGCTGATGTTCGCTTCGTTTGCAATCAGCTTCTCCCTGCTGTCGTTTGCCATGGAGAGCATCCCCATGGGTACGGCCTATGCCATCTGGACCGGAATCGGGACGGTCGGCAGCACCGTCACGGGCATGGTCCTGTTCGGCGAGCCGAAGGAATGGCGGCGTATCCTGTTCATCGCCATGATTCTGTGCTCTGCCGTCGGATTGAAGCTGATCACTTAAGCTACTTCCTTATTCGTAAATGTACGGTGGTTGCATGGGTTAGCCATTGATGCTTGCGAGCGGATGTAGCTTTTATGCGGCGGAAACAAGTCCCTTTTGAGTACTTGTGAGGCGAATATAGCCTCATGTGACGGTAACAAGTCCCTTTTGGGTTCTTGTGTGGCGAGTATAGCCTCATGTGACGGAAGTAAGTCCCTTTTAGGGACTTGTGAGGCGAGTATAGCCTCATACGGCGGAAACTAGTCCCTTTTAGGGACTTATGAGGCGGATATAGCCCCATGCAGCGGACTTTTCGGGACTTGTGAGGCGAATATAGCCTCATGCGGCGGAAGCAAGTCCCTTTTAGGGACTTGTGAGGCGAATATAGCCCCATGCGGCGGAAGCAAGTCCCTTTTAGGGACTTGTGAGGCGAATATAGCCTCATGTAGCGGAAACAAGTCCCTTTTGAGTACTTGTGAGGCGAATATAGCTCCATTGTTGCAAAATAAGCCCCTTTTGAGTACTTGTGTGGCGATTATAGCCTCATGTAGCGGAAACAAGTCCCTTTTGGGTACTTATGATGCGAATATAGCCCCATACGGCGGAAGCAGGTCCCTTATGGGTACTTGTGTGGCGAATATAGCCCCATGTGGCGGAAGCAAGTCCCTTTTGAGTACTTGTGATGCGGATATAGCCCCATGCAGCGGAAACAAGTCCCTATTCGGCATGAGTGTTGCATAAAACCTATCACAACTTTTGCTGAAGTTACTATTTCTGTAACTACCTGTATCTTTTTCATGGACAAAACAAAAAAAGGCTCCTAATTTAGAAGACGTAGCACGTTGTCCACGACCTCTAAAAAGGAGTCCAACCATGGATAACGTAACCCAAAACACTGTCGTTCGTCAACTGCTTTCTTTACTGCCTTTGGATGTACACGATCGACTCCTTCATGCCGATCGCTACGCCAAGAAGCTCACCATCAACAAAAGCATTCTCATTTTCATTCTGGCTCAGTTCAACCATTGGCAAAGCTATACCGAGATGGAAGAACAAATTTATGCACATTCTGAAATTCGGTCCATCCTCGATCTGCCCAGCATCAGCGCAGCCCAATTGTCACGGAAACTCAGCGAAATCCCGACGGAAATCTTGCACATGCTTTTTCTCCATAGCGTTGCCCGTGTCCAGAGGCTGACGTCTCACCAGCAGGGCATTTCTTCAACCATTGGACCTCTGGCACTCATTGATTCGTCGAAAATCACTCTCCCCTTGGTGCTTGGGGATTGGGCCAGAGTTTCACATACCTCCAGCGGGGTAAAGCTGCATGTGCGGCTCTTAGCCGCTTCACCCGAAGTGGTATATCCGGACGCTGTCATCCCATCGACTTTAAACGTAGGCGATCGAGCCGGGGCGGTCGAACTGGTCACCGAGCGGGCGGCAACTTATGTCATGGACCGTGGTTATGATAGCTACAAAAACATGGACAACTGGATGGAGCGCGGCATTCAATTTGTCATGCGAATGAGAGATCGCACCTCAATCCATGTTGTGGAGGAACGAGAAATTCCTCCGGGAAGCCCGATCACACGAGATGCTCTTGTGAACGTAGGTAGCGGTTGGCGCAAGATGAAGGAACGAGTCCGGCTCGTAGAGTTTTATGATGAGCAGGGGCGCTTTTATCGCCTACTTACCTCTCGACAGGACATAACGGCCGAAGAAGTAGCTCATATCTACAAATGCCGATGGCTTATTGAACTTTTCTTTAAATGGATAAAGCAGCATCTGCGCCTGAAAAAACTGCACAGCTATAAGCCGCAAGCGATATGGAACCAGATTTACCTTGCGCTGATCGCTTACGTGCTGGCACAGTATATGCAGCTACGTCTAGAAACCAAGAAAAGCGTTTGGCGTGTCCTTGAATTGTTTCGAATTCACATGTATCATCCGTGGTCCCAGTTCTTGAATGCTCTGTTTCGAGCACCTACGCGAACAACTTCTGGAAAGCCACGCGGTGCACCAAGGAAGGTACCTGAATTACGAACGAGCATTGGCATTTTTAAAACAAGCAAAGTGACTTAGGAAACGAAAATCTTGCACAAAATACATTTTATGGGAAAACGTAGCTACATTTAAGAAGGTGTTGGATCTTTGGTGTATTTCTTGAAAAAACAACTGTAAATTAATTGTTCTTATTCAGATTTCATCCAAGTGGTTGCTGATGTAAAGATTTATGCAACGCTCATGCCTATTCGGGACTTGTGAGGCGAGTATAGCCCCATGTGACTGAAACAAGTCCCTTTTGAGTACCTGTGTGGCAAATATAACCTCATACGACGCAAACAAGTACCTTTTGAGTACTTGTGAGACCGATATAGCCCTATACAGCGGAAACAAGTCCCTTTTGGATACCTGTATGGCGGAAGTAAGCCCTTATTCATAACTAGTATAAGATCTTTAAAAAGAACGGCCTTTCACGAAAGTTGAAACGGCCGTTCTTTTTCCTTTATAATCGGAAATGACCGCAAGGTCAATAACGGAACTCTCAAGTTCCCAAGTGAGGTGAAATCAGGCTTGGCTGATAAAACGGCAGATAAAAGGCAGCAAATTCTCATCACTGCGATGCAGCTGTTTTCCGCGAAGGGCGCCTCGGAAACCTCCATGCAGGAGATCGCCGAAGTATGCGGGATGTCGAAAGGCAGCCTATATTTACATTTCAAATCCAAAGAGGAATTGGAAAAGAGCATCTACGAGCATATCATCGGCCGGATCAAGGATGAGATTTTGCGGGTGGATAACGATCCGCTCCTTGAACCGAGGGAACAGCTTCGCAAGCAGGCCGAGGTGCTACTTATCCATTTCATGGAGATTCGCGAATTTCTGCTGAAGCAGTTTCACGATCAGACGGTGCCGGGAAAGCCGCCGTTTGACAAGGATAACGCCCAGCAGGAAATTGTGCAGGCATTGCAGTGGTTTAACCATAAACTTCAAGTCATCTACGGGCCTGAAGCCGCTCCCTACACGATGGAGATCGCCATGCTCATGGGCGGTATATTGGGCACCTACATCCGGTTCCTGTTCATGCCGGACTTCCACCTGAATGTGGGACAAACAGCCGAACACCTTATTCAGCTGATGGACGACGTGATGGCAAGCATGCTTCGCCGGCGGCCGAAGCCGCTTATTCCGCTGGAGGTCGTTCTGGGGCAGAAGGATCTGTGTCAGGTCGACCTGCGGTCGCCGCGTCACCCGCTTATCGTGATTAAGGCAATGAAGAATGAACTAAAGCAGCTGAAGCTTGATCACGAGCTCCGGCAAGACACCCTGGAGTCCCTCGGGATTATGGAGAAGGAACTGATCACCCTCCAGCCGAGCCGGGCGGTACTGAAGGGAATGCTCAGAAACCTTGAAGGAATCGAAGGTCTGGAAGACTTATATGAAGAGCTGAAGAATACCATCACGACCGTACTGGAAACCTACTTAGCACCTGGCGGAATGACATAGGAAGATTTGTTCAAAGCTAGAGACATAAGTTATGGAGAGGGGAGAAACCCGACGCATGAAAGGAATTATTAATTTTTCGCTGCGGAACAAATTTGCCATCTGGCTGCTAACCATCATCGTAACCTTCGCCGGACTATACAGCGGGGTGACGATGAAACAGGAAACAATCCCGGATATTAACGTGCCGTTCCTTAGCGTAACCGCTGTTTATCCGGGCGCCGCACCCGAAGGCGTTGTGGAGGAAGTTACCAAGCCGCTGGAGACGCGTCTCCGGAATATCGATGGCGTAAAGACCGTCACTTCCACCTCAATGGAGAATGCGGCAAATGTCATGGTCGAATTCGATTACGGAACCGACCTCGACAATGCGACAGCGGCCGTTCGCGAAGCCATCCAAGAGGTTCAGCTGCCGGATGAGGCCCAGAAGCCGACCATCTCGAAATTCAGCATGAGCTCGATGCCGGTGGTCTCGCTGAGTATTTCGAACAGCAATAACATGAAGCTCGACGAATTGACCCGCATTACCGAGAATGACATCGTGCCTGCTCTCGAGGATCTGGACGGCGTAGCTTCCATCCAGGTTGCCGGCCAATACGTCAATGAAGTCCAGCTGAAATTCAAGCAGGACGAAATGGATAAGCTTGGCCTCACGGAAGATACCGTGAAGCAGATCGTCCAAGCTTCCTCGCTGTACGTTCCGCTCGGCATGTTCGAGATGGATAAATCGCAAAAGGCCGTTGCGATCGACGGCGGGATCATTACCATTGATGATCTGAAGAACTTGGCGATCCCCGTTATTCCAGGCGGTGCAGGCGCGCAAGCCGGTGCAGGAGCAGGGGCTCCGAACGCAGGCGGCGCTGGTCAGCCGGGAGCTGCTGCCGGTCAAGGGGCCGGAGCAGGGGCAGGCGACCAAGGAGCTCCACAGAACGGCACGGGTGCCCAGGCAGCAACGCAGACAGGCGCAGGCGCTCAAGGTCAGGGACAAGGCGCCGCAGGTGCCCAAGGTCAGAGCCAGGGTGCCGCAGGCGCTCAGGGACAAGGCGCTCCAGGCGGACAAACCGGCGCTCCTGCCGGCATCCCTACCGTGAAGCTGAGCGAAATTGCCGATATTAACGTCATCGGCACCTCGGAATCGATCTCCCGCACCAACGGGAAGGAATCGATCGGCATTCAGATCGTCAAGTCCAATGATGCCAACACCGTTGACGTGGTCAACCTCGTGAAGGATAAGGCCGAAGAACTCGGCAAATTGTATCCGGACATGGATCTGACCATTATGCTCGACCAAGGCAAGCCGATCGAAGACTCTGTGCATACGATGCTTTTCAAAGCGTTGTACGGGGCGTTGTTCGCGGTCCTGATCATTATGATCTTCCTTCGCAATATCCGTTCGACGATTATTTCGATCATCTCGATCCCGCTGTCCCTGCTGATTGCGATTCTGTGCTTGCAGCAGATGGATATCACCCTGAATATGATGTCCCTCGGCGCGATGACCGTTGCCATCGGACGGGTTGTGGACGACTCGATCGTTGTTATTGAAAACATATACCGGCGCATGTCGCTTTCCACCGAGAAGCTTTCAGGCAGGGAGCTCATCAGCGCCGCCACCCGCGAAATGTTCGTGCCGATTATGTCCTCGACCATCGTAACGATCGCGGTATTCCTGCCGCTCACCCTGGTCAGCGGCATGGTAGGCGAACTGTTCATGCCATTCGCATTGACGATGGTATTCGCGCTGCTGGCTTCTCTCGTCGTTGCGATCACGCTCGTGCCGGCCATGGCACACAGTCTCTTCCGCAAGGGACTGAAGAACAAGCATGACCATGCGGAGAAGCCGGGCGCAATCGCCAAAGGCTATCGCTCCATCCTGAAATGGTCCTTGAATCATAAGGCCATTACCTTCCTGATGGCGGTAGCTCTGCTGGTCGGCAGCCTGTTCCTTACGAAATTCCTGGGCGTCAGCTTCATTCCGGAGCAGGAAGACAAATACGTAATGGTGACGTATTCCCCTGAGCCGGGCGTCCTGCTCGAGGATGTTGAGCAGCGTGCGCTGAAAGCCGAGAAGCTGATCATGGATCAGCCGGGCGTAGAGAAAATGCAGTATTCCATCGGGGGCAGCAATCCGCTTGGCATGGGCTCTGCTAATTCGGGATTGTTCTATATTATGTATGAATCGGACACCAAGAACTTTGAGGATGTCAAAACAGCCCTGATTGAAGACCTGACGAAGGCCGTTCCGGAAGGAACCTGGGCCAACATGGACATGGCCGGCGGCTTTGGCGGCAACCAGCTGACGGTGAACGTGTTCGGCGATTCTCTGGATCAGATCAAGCCGGTAGCCGATCAGATTGTGGAGCTCGCCAATAAGGACACCGCGACATTCGATAACGCCGAAACAAGCTTGTCCGAGGCGTTTGAGCAGTACACGCTGGTCGCTGATCAAGAGAAGCTGAGCTCGCTCGGTCTCACCGCCGGACAGCTCGCCATGAAGCTTAGCCCGGTACGCGAACGTCCGGTGCTGACAGAGGTAAACATTGAGGACAAAACCTATAATGTCTACATCGAAGCCGATACGACCACTTACAAGAGCATCAAGGAGATTGAGAACGAAACCGTAACATCCCCGCTTGGCATCGAGGTGCCGATCAAGGACGTTGCCGAAGTCGAGGAAGGAACGACTCCTGATACAATCACACGCATCGACGGTAAAATGGTTGTGACGGTAACTGCCGACATTTTGACCAATGACGTTGGAACAGCATCCAGCAACTTGGAAGCTGAAGTCGATAAGCTGGAAATTCCGGACGGCGTCTCCGTACAATTCGGCGGAGTTACGGAACAGATTAATGAAACGTTCGGGCAGCTGGGTCTCGCCATGCTGGCCGCGATCGCCATCGTGTATTTCGTTCTCGTTGTCACGTTCGGGGGCGCGCTCGCTCCGTTCGCGATTCTGTTCTCGCTGCCGTTCATCGTCATCGGGGCGATTATCGGTTTGCTGGTGACCGGCGAAACGCTTAACGTTTCCTCTCTGATGGGCGTGCTGATGCTGATCGGTATTGTCGTCACCAACGCGATCGTTCTGATTGACCGCGTGATTCACAAAGAGCGCGAAGGCCTCAGCACTCGCGAAGCGCTGCTCGAGGCAGGGGTCACCCGTCTTCGTCCAATCCTGATGACCGCACTCGCGACCATCGGCGCTCTGCTCCCGCTCGTATTCGGATGGGAGAACAGCGCAGGAATTATCTCGCGTGGACTCGGCATCACGGTAATCGGCGGCTTGATCAGCTCCACGCTGCTGACGCTTGTCGTCGTACCGATCGTGTATGAGTTCTTGATGAAATTCCGCAAGAAACAAGTTGCCGAATAAAACGGCTCGTCTATAACAAAAAGGGCACCATTCAGGTCTGCTAAGACTCGAATGATGCCCTTTTGTTCATTCTATAGCATGCTTTCGGACCGAGCGCAGCCATCCAGACTTTCACATTCGCTCCATTTTATCCGCTTGGTTAATGTACAAGCTCCGCCTCACGGGATTGCCTCCATACCTTCAGCATCCGCAAATCCTGCATAAGAAACTCTTCCAGCAAGCGGAACAATGCCCGATAAAGCGGGCTATCCGTCGAGGCCTTCATATCCTCACAGAGCGAGGGCACCCACGCCAGCAAATGCTCCTCCAAAAATTGTTCCTGTGCGGCCATCAGCTTCAGCAAGCCGTCTTCGCCATAGCAATTATTCAGCATCCGGTCGTGGAGCACCGTCATGAATTCCAACTCGATCGCCAAATGATCGTCGGCCTCTCCGTGCAGTTTGTTAAACGCGACGCCGACCGTCTCATAACACTCGGCAACATCCCGAACGCAGCCGCTCTTCGTATACTGCGATTCGGACAGCGGGCGCTGCTTGTTCCGCTCGAGCAAACGGCGGTATTCCACCCCTTCGTACTCGCAGATCTTAACCAGCTCCTCGGGTGACCGGCCGCATAAATAATTCACCAGGTCGGCTCCCCCTTGGGTGCCTTCCGCTGCTTTGCCGATCCCGCTTCCGCGGCTCCATTCCGCAATCATAGACAAGCTGGGCGAGTTGCCCATAAAATCGATCAAAAGCTCATAAACCGTCCCTCGGTTTTCCAGCCACCGGTGACAGACGTCAGGTACCTCCAATGTTTGAACAGGTGATATCGCCATTTCGAACCTCCTAATGGTAACCTCTCTTGTTGGATGTGATATCCATGACAGTATAGCTTAGATGATT
Source organism: Paenibacillus sp. FSL R5-0810 (assembly GCF_038002285.1). Taxonomy (NCBI): domain Bacteria; kingdom Bacillati; phylum Bacillota; class Bacilli; order Caryophanales; family Paenibacillaceae; genus Paenibacillus; species Paenibacillus sp. FSL R5-0810. The sequence continues at coordinate 5,633,623 of NZ_JBBOCF010000001.1, read as the reverse complement.
GTCTATTGAAAGTGATTTGAAATGATTTCCGAAAGTTTCGGAAAATTAAGGAAACTTTCGGAAAATGAGAATGCCGCGACTTCCTGCTTCCAAGGGGAGAAAGCGGTTATCTGCAGCTTCATTATAACAGGCAATGGTAAACGCTTTCTGTGAGACCGATCACAGGCTCATGAAATCTGATCCCGGCTTGTCCTATTAAAAACAGGGCTTACCCTCATTGACTCCTGTTCGGGGAATGGCTACAATGTGACCATGTCATGCAACTAAAGGGGGATTTCAATGATTGAGCCGCTGACAGACTCCTTCGGTCGGATCCATGATTATATCCGCATCTCGGTCACCGATCGATGCAACCTGCGTTGTGTCTATTGTATGCCGGAGGAAGGAATGGAATTCCAGCCCCACGATCAGATTATGAGTTATGAAGAAATTGCAGCTGTCTTGCGCGTGCTAGCCCCCATGGGTGTATCTAAGGTTCGCTTGACCGGCGGCGAGCCGCTGGTGCGGAAAGATCTTGAATCCTTAGTCCATATGATTGCGAGCATTGATGGAATTAAAGATATATCTCTTACCACAAACGGGTTGCTACTGCCCTCCAAAGCCAAGCTTCTGAAGGAAGCGGGACTGACCCGCATCAACATTAGCCTGGATTCGCTTCAGGAGGAGAGCTACGCCCGAATCACTCGCGGCGGTAGTGTGCATAAGGTGCTGAAAGGCATCGAAGCCGCTTATGAAGCCGGACTCGACCCGATCAAATTGAACATGGTGCTGATGAAGGGCTTCAACGAGGATGAAATCCGCGACTTTATCGCCATGACGCTGGATCGCCCGCTGCATGTCCGGTTTATTGAATACATGCCGATCGGCCATGCCTCCGAGGAATGGCGGGACTCCTACCTGCCGCTTAGCCGGGTCAAGGAGGTGTGCGGCGAGGCGGGCTGGGAGGTTCGGGAGGAGAAGGGTCCTTCCGGCAACGGCCCGTCCCGCAATATGAAGGTGGCCGGCGCCGTCGGCACCTTCGGCCTGATTCATCCCGTCAGCGACCATTTCTGCGATTCATGCAACCGGCTCAGGCTGACGGCGGACGGCAACATTAAGGCCTGCCTGTATTGGTCCGACGAATTCAACGTCCGCCGGGTCATCGATGATCCGGTCGCGGTGGCGGACCTGTTCCGCAAGGCCCTGGGCGCCAAGCCCCTCAACCACGAGATGGCGCTCGCGCTCGAGAAAAAAACGCAAAGCCATACCCCGACCGTACGGCGCATGTCGCAAATCGGGGGATAATATCGAACGATAAATTTATCAACGATGGCTGCCGCACGATGCTCAGCATCGACGTTTGGACGGCAAGCCAATGACACGTCAAAGCTTTCAACATTTGCAAAAAGCCCGGCTGATATCCAATCAGCCGGGCTTTCTTTGATTCCCCTGATCTGCGCTGCCGCCTTCGGATCCATGTACGGACTTTTCGTTGATCCGGCACCAGAACATTTTCCCTCTTTTCCTTTTCCCCTTCCTTTTCCCAGAACCTGAACTTTCAGCGGCTCATCGCATCTTTTAATCCTCTGCATCCATACGACAAGCTTCCTCGTAATCCTCCGGGCGGTTCATGTTGAATACCGCTTTGCGTGGGGAGCATCCCATCAAGGCTTCCAGCTGGTCCTCCGGCACGAGCAGGGCATCCAGCTCTTCGACCCAATCGGTCATGCGCAGCTCCCCCTCCTGCAGTCTTCGCTCGAGACCAGCCGCCGTTTCCTTCCGGTACAAGGCCAGCAGCGGATGAATTCTCCCTTGGATCACCGGAATAACCGCTCCCGGCCCGGCTGCTGCCGGATCCCCTTGGCCTTGCCCAGCTTCAGCGAGACCGAGCAGCGCACCTAACAATGCCGGACTGATGAACGGCATGTCACATGCTGCGACCATATTCCATGGGCGATCGGACGCCATCAGGGCAGCATGAATCCCTGCCATCGGCCCTTGGCCGGGATAAACGTCCGGCACGCATTCCACTCCGAGATGCCGAAACGAATCCGGATCATTGGCCGATAGGAGGATTCGCCCGCAGACTTGTTCCAGGCACCGAACGGTTCGCTCAATCAGGCTTTCTCCGTTCAAGGACAAAAGCGCTTTGTTTGCCCCCATTCTACGGGAAGCCCCGCCTGCAAGAATAATGCCTGCCACCCGCTCGGACGGACTGCTGCGTCTCCACTCCCCAACCTCCATCATGTTTTGACCCCTTTCTGATATACAAGTTGACTACAGAATCCTCCAATTGGTAATTAAGTTAATTAAGGTTAAACTAACAAAAGATGGTTTGTATCCCTTTTCAATGCGTGATACATTGGAGAAGGTAAGCGGTGTGGTTATGCCGCAAACATAATGCATTCGGTTTGAAAGGAATGACCTGCTTGCGGAATATGGATAAAGATCAACCTTCTCTTACATCGCTCAAGCTGTTCAACTTCTTCATTTACGGAACGATGGTCATATTCACCGGTTTCTTTCAGCTGTATTTGCAAGATATCGGCATGAGCAAAATCGAGATCGGCAGTCTGATGGCCATAGCTCCCTTCGTGTCGATCTTCGCCAACCCCTTCTGGGGTTACTGGGGCGACCGGACAGCGAATATCAAGCGCGTGCTTCTGATGATGATGACCGGCACGCTGCTCCTGGTTCATTTTGTCTTCCAAGCGAATACGTATGCCATGATTTATATGGCCATGATTCTGTTTTATTTTTTTCAGACCCCGATGTTCTCGCAGACCAATTCGCTAATATTGACCTATATCGACGGAACCCGGCACAAATTCGGCTCTTTCCGGCTATGGGGCTCGCTCGGCTGGGCCCTGACCGCGATCGCAGCCGGCCCTGTCATTGATCAGCTTGGCTCCGGACGTATTTCCATCGTCTTCTCGATCATGCTGTTCGTGGCGGCCATCTTCATCTTCACGCTTCCCGGCGTGCAGAAGACGACCGGGTCAGCTACCGTAACGCTGAAGGGATTAAGCCAGCTGTTTTTGAATTCGTATTTTGTCTGGTTTATCGTTTTGGGCATTTTGGTATCCATCCCGAATACGGCCAACAATACGTTCATGTCGCTGTATATTTTGGAGCTTGGCGGCACGACGCAGACGGTGGGGCTGGCCATCTTCTTTTCTTCGGTGTTTGAAGTTATCATTTTCCTTGTCCTGGACCGGTTCTTGAAACGGAAGATCCATGTGCTGGTCGGCTGCCTGGCGGTCGTGAGCCTGCTCTTTGCCCTTCGCTGGCTTCTGATGGCTGAAGCGAGCAGCCCGGTTCATGTAGCCTTGATCCAGCTGCTTCACTGCGTTACCTTCGGCGGCTACTTCTATGTCGGCGTCCAGCTTACGATGCTGTTCGTCCCGAAGCCGTACCGCGCATCCGGACAAGCGATCTATACCTTAAGCTGGAGCGGGATTTCCGGCGTCGTCGGCGGTCTCGCCGGCGGCTGGATGTTTCAAAACTTCGGCGCCCAAACGATGTACCGCACCGGGATGATGCTCGCGATCATCGGCGTCATCGGCTTCGGCTGGATGTGGTACAATCTGCACAAGCACGGGTATCAGCCGCGGCAGCCCGATGAACTGCCGGACGACGCGGAGGAGGAATACTCCACCGTCTGATCCTCACACTTGTACTTTCATCTCAAGGCTTGCCCTTGGCACGGGATGTATCCTGCTGTATATGACAAGACTCGAAGACGCCGCCCAGCGGAATCTTCGAGTCTTGTTGGTTAAGGGGGGCTGTGGTAACCGTTCTGCATCACAGTGCCCTGAGATGCTTATCTTTTCGGGAGCTGGAACGAGCTCTTCAGCGAGACGACCCGGTTAAATACTGGACGCCCAGGCTGCGAATATTTCGTATCGACATTGAAGTAGCCATGACGGAAGAACTGGAATTTATCCTGCGGCTTGGCATCCTTCATATTCGGCTCCACGAACCCGTGCACGATCTGAAGCGAATTCGGGTTAATATCGTCAAGGAAGGATTTCTCCGCAGCAGCTTCCGTGCTCTCCTCCGTTTCACCGATGGCCTCCTGCGTCAGTTCCGGCTCGGCTTCAGCCTCCTCGTCCTTGAACAGCGGCTCATACAGGCGGAATTCGGCAGGCACGGCCTGGCTCGCTTCGACCCAATGGATCGTCCCCTTGACTTTACGGCCGGTAAAGCCGGTGCCGCTCTTCGTCTCCGGATCATAGGTGCAGTGTATTTCGATGACCTTCCCGTTCTCGTCCTTGATGACATCGTTGCACTTGATGAAGTAAGCATGCTTCAGACGGACCTCGTTGCCCGGGAACAGACGGAAATACTTGCTCGGAGGATTCTCCATGAAGTCCTCCTGTTCGATGTATATTTCACGGGAGAACGGAATTTGGCGGGAGCCCATTTCCGGATTTTCCGAGTTGTTCTCCGCCTCCAGCCATTCCACCTGACCTTCCGGGTAATTGGTGATCACGACCTTGAGCGGATCCAGCACCGCCATCGTCCGCGGCGCCTTCAGCTTCAGATCCTCCCGGATGAAGTGCTCCAGCATTTGACGGTCCACCGTGCCGTAAGCCTTGGAGATCCCGGTCTCATAGACGAAGCTCCGAATCGCCTCCGGCGTGTAGCCAAGCCGGCGAAGGCCGGAAATGGTCGGCATGCGCGGATCGTCCCAGCCGTCCACATACTGCTCGTCCACCAGCTGCTTCAGCTTGCGCTTGCTCGTTACGGTCTGGGCAACGTTCAGCCGTCCGAACTCATATTGGCGCGGCGTGCATTCCATCTCGCACTCGGCGACCACCCAATCATAGAACGGGCGCTGATCCTCAAATTCCAGCGAGCAGAGGGAATGGGTAACTCCTTCAATCGCATCCTCGATCGGATGGGCGAATGCATACATCGGGTAGATGCACCACTTGTCGCCCGTATTGTGATGATGCGCGTGGGATATGCGGTAAATAACCGGGTCGCGCAAATTGATGTTCGGCGATGCCATGTCGATCTTGGCGCGCAGCACCCGCTCGCCATTGCCGAATTCGCCCCGGCGCATCCGTTCGAACAGCTCCAGATTCTCTTCCACGCTGCGGTCGCGGTAAGGACTGTTTTGACCCGGCTCCGTCAGCGTGCCGCGGGTCTGCCGAATTTGGTCGGCGGTTTGATCGTCCACGTATGCCTTCCCTTTCTTAATGAGCAGCACCGCGCGATTGTACATTTCCTCGAAATAGTCCGACGCAAAGCGCAGCTCTTCCCAATCAAAGCCGAGCCACTTTACATCCTCCTTAATGGAGTTGACGTACTCGATGTCTTCCTTCACCGGATTCGTGTCGTCGAATCGAAGATGGGTCCGTCCGCCGAACTCGTCGGCCAGCGTAAAATTAATCCAGATCGCCTTGGCATGTCCGATATGCAGGTAACCGTTCGGCTCCGGCGGGAAGCGGGTGACGATCTCCTTCACCTTGCCGGACTTCAGATCTTCGGCGATGATATTTTTTATGAAGTTGGAGGGGGTGCCCCGGTGGTTCTCCACGTTGATCAACCTTTCGTCCTGTAATTTCCGTCTATCTCCTGTATAAACGTGTTTCCCTTAAATATACCTGTAATATCCCGATTGTTCAAGGAACGCGGGCGCTTCCAAGGGATAAGGCAGTCCTTTCAAATAAACCGGATATATCCGCTGGGAGCCCTTATAGCCCCTGCTGCCCAGTGGATGTGAAGCTTCGCTGGGCAAGCCAGCAAAAAGCGGGCAATCCGCGAGTAAGCCAGCGCGTCTGCCGCGGCACTACATATGCTTTGACGGGTGCGGCTTGAATGAGGTAGCATGGATACAAAAACAGCCGACAGGAGGCAATCCTTCATGAGACCGATCAAGCTTGCCAAGGAACAGCGCGATCTGCTGGTCGAAGAAGTCCGCCATTATTTCGAAACCGAGCGCGGCGAAATGATCGGCCATCTAGCTGCGGAAGGTATCTTGGACTATTTTGCGGCAACCCTGGGACCTTACATTTACAATCAGGCACTCAGCGATTGCAGGCAAGTCGTAAATGAGCGGATGATTACGCTGGAAGAAGACATTTACGCGCTGGAAAAAAACACGAACACGAAGCGAACCCGCTAAAGCAGCGGACTAGGATCAATACAAAAGAGGGAGATACGAGATGTTTGGATATGCGCTTGACGAGCACGTCGAGCTGCGTCCGCTTGCGATCGAGCATGCGCGGGCGCTGTTCGAAATCACGGACCGTTCACGGGATCGGCTGCGGAAGTGGCTTCCCTGGGTGGATTCCGTACAGGAGGTTAACGATACCGTCAACTATATAAAAGGAGCCATGAAGCAGGCTGCGGAAAACGGCGGCTTCTCCGCCGGCATCTGGGTGAGAGAAGAGCTGGCGGGAACGATCTCCTTCCATGAGATCGATTGGAACAACCGCTCCGTCGGCCTCGGCTACTGGCTTGATCAGCAATTCACCGGACAAGGGCTGATGACGAGCGCTTGCCGGGCTTTCACGGACCATGCGCTCATGCGGATGGGGCTGAACCGGGTGGAGATTCGCTGCGCAACCGCCAACCACCGCAGCCGGGCAATCCCGGAGCGGCTGGGATTCGTCCTGGAGGGCGTTATCCGCGAGGCGGAGAAGCTGCCCCAAGGCTACGTCAACCATGCCGTCTACGGCATGATTCAGAGCGAATGGAAGCGGCTAGGCTAGATTGGAATTTTATTTTATTATCGAACGGGGGCAGGACGCAGCATCCAGACATCCGGCGAATCGCCAAGGTCATGGATGGAGGCGCCTGTCCCCTTTTACTGCCTAAGTCATAGCCTGGAAACCTATCCAGTAAAACTTCGCGGACCGCTTCTAGCTTGAGGGTGCGGTCGGCAAGCTGCAGGGTGCAACGCAATCAAGCTTTCGCTGAATTAGGATTCCCTTAATTTCTCCAGCGACTTTGCGAACTGCCCCTTCAAGCTTGCAGCCAGCTCCTCCAGCTCCAGCATCCGGCTTAGCGCCTCCTCATCCTTGCGGCCTTCCTTCATCACGCGCAGCACTTCCCGCACCGTTACACCGGAGCTGCGGCGATCCAGCCGGGTCACAGGGGAATCCGCGCTAACCTCGCCTTCCTCCAGGACGCGGAAATAAAACCCGCTGTAGCCCGTGTTCAGCACCCTGGCCGGCATATCCTTCACCCCGTGCTTGTGCGACAGCTTGAAGCACGGATATCTGGGCTGGCTGACCTGCAGGACTGCTTCGCCAATCCGAAACACATCGCCGATGCATACCTGGTCCTCCAGGAGGCCTTGCAGCGTTAAATTTTCCCCGAAAGAGGCATACTGCATATCCTTGCCCAGGGATCTTCGCCAATATGGATAGTGCTCGTATGGATAAGCGCACACCGCCTTGTCCGGACCTCCATGATTCACGAGATCGGCCTGACCGTCCCCTTCGAAATTCACATTGCTTAAAAATACCGGTCCTTGCACAGGCTGCTTATAGATTCCGGTTGTCAGAGCCTTGCCCTCATAATCCACCGTGACCGGCTTCCCTACATTCAGCGAAACGATTCCCAACGTCATGGCAACTTTACCTCCGTCTATCTGATCTTTTCATCATACTATATGAGGTTGTTCAAAAAGTCATCATTTGATCACGGGGCAACTCTAAAAGGCATATTCACATCGGCGCTTGCTCAACCTCCAGAGTCCGACACGCATACCGGTTATGACGTTGCATAAGGCCTGTACGCATACCGGATATGGCAATGCGTAAGGCCGGCCGGATACAGCAAACGGCCCGGCAGCAAGCGCCGGACCGTTCATCCCAAACCGCGCCCATCGCCGGGCCGGATGCTGAGCATTCCTGATATTTTTATAAAAAGCAGCACATCCATATATCATCCACATACCGGCCATCCACATAAAACTCCCGGACCAGCCTTCCCTCTTCCCGGAAGCCGCAAGCGCGGTATAAGGATAAGGCCGCAAGATTCGAGGACAGCACCCGGAGCCTCAGCTTGGCAATACCTTCTCCACTCGCCAGCTCCTTGGCCGCCTCGATCAGCTGCAGGCCGATGCCTTGGCGCTGATAGGACGGATGGACCGCAATATTCAGCTCCATCACATGGCGATGGCTTGCCAGCCCGCTGGGAGAGCGAAAGCCGACATAACCGCATAATATATCTTCGCAAGCCGCTACCAGCTGGCTTCCGGGAGGGCAATGCAGCAGAAACTGCTCCCTCGAGGTCCAATGCAGCGGCTCGGGGGCCGTATTCCTGTTCCACACCAGATGGTCCAGCTCCATCAGCTGGGCGGCGTCCTTCATCTCCGACAAGCGGATGGTGACGATTTCCTGACTGGCTTTCACCCTAGCATCCCCTCACTTTAAACAGCGCGTACCTCTTTATTATAACAGGTGGGGGCAACCGCTGCAGGGTAAGCTCGGTATGCAACAGCCTATCCTATATCGTTCGATCCGGCCGAGAGAACAATGGCAGCGGGGACCCTATGTCCAAGCAGAACCGGAATCCCCTACACACGGTATCTCATTGTACTCATCTATAACAACGGGTAAATTTCTGTCCAAATTGCATCCATGATCTCCTGCATTCGATCTTCCCGGCTATTCACCGCGATGACCGCATCTTTGCCGGGGAGAATGATGCATAGCTGGCCGGATGCCCCATCTGCACGATAGGCATCGTGAGTGCACATCCAAAATTGGCAGCCATACCCCTGAGCCCAATCGGGGCTGCCCTGCGTATCGATCTGTTTGGAGGATGCGAATCGTATCCACGCTTCAGGCACAATCTGTTGTCCTTCCCACAATCCGCGCTGCAGCAGAAGCTGGCCAAAAATGCTGAGTTCCTCATTGCTGATAGATAAGCCCGCACATCCCAGCGTCACACCCAGCGGGGATGACTCCCAATGAACATTTTCTATACCCAAGGGCTCAAACAGGCGTGGAGTCAGATAGTCCCTTACCGTCTCGCCTGTCGCCGCCTGGAGCATAGCCGAGATCATAAACGTATCTCCACTGCTGTATGTAAACATGTCGCCCGGCGTCCGGTCAAGCGGTAGCGACATATAGTACTTAGCCCAATCCTTCTCTTTCAAGGATGCTCTTTCGTTTGCCCATAAGGGCGGCGAATCATGGCCCGAAGACATTCGAAGCAAATTGTATAGTGTGATGTTGCCGGGATCGAGAGACGGCTCCAGATTGTCAACTATCGAAGAGTTACTATTAAAAAATTCACCCAGCCGGCTGTTCAGCGCGAGCTTGCCTTCCTCAATGGCCAGGCCGACGGCCATACAAGTAAAAGATTTGCTAATGGAATGCTGAACACGCCGTTTGTCCTCCGTCAAATCGTACTTCCCCCACAGCCGGCCGTTTTGACGAACCCGCGCTGAGTGAACCTGCAATCCTCTGTCTGCGATGTAATCAATAAAGCCGGTTAATGAATGATTAGACATGGATTTACCTCCTATCCGATTAGGCATATTCGCTTCGGTCTCGTAAGACCGCAGCCCCTGAAAGGGTCTTCAGCAAGATTCATGCTCTCATCTCAGAATAACATGTTTCAACCCCAATAGAAACGTTTCAACAAACGATGATTTTTTTGCCAATACACGATTACAGGAATCCCTTGTATCCCCAATGAAATGAAAGCGTTTTCTATGGCGAAAACACACTCCATTTAGGGAAAAATATAGATTTCAGTCCTTAACTGGATCATTTCACATGAAAATTATAATTTTTAAAAACGATATTGACAAAGATTTGATGTGCAATTATGATGTTATCGAAACGATTCGATAAATCGCTTTCATAAAATAACGATCATATCTTGAATCACATCGGTAACGGAACTGACAGGTACCTTCAGCAGTCCCGCTTGGATATTGCGAATATCGGGGGATGCTTAGATCCCTCCGCCTATTTGCCTAGATCGTTCACACTTGAAAGGGGTTACTTATGGCGCATATTACGATAGAGACCGGCTCCCCCACTTTATGCATGACGACAAGCATCCATGTCGTGTCGCCCGTGGAATCAGGCAAACCGCCGGATTACACACTCTATCTTCTTCATGGAGCAGGCGATAACGCAAGTACTTGGCAGCGCCTGACTACCGTTGAGCAATACGCACATCAATACAACTGCACCGTCATTATGCCGGAGGCAAACCGAAGCTACTATACAGACATGACGTATGGGCTTAACTATTTTTATTACATTACCCAGGAGCTCCCGAAGTTTTGCAGCCGATTGTTCCAACTGAATGAGGACCGGGCCCGTACCTTTATCGCCGGCTTGTCCATGGGCGGATACGGAGCACTTAAATGTGCGTTAACTTATCCCGGACAATACGCAAAAGCCGTTTCGTTATCCGGTGTAACCGATATTCGGAAGAGGATTCACGATATGGACATGCCTGCCGGTATGGTCAAGGAAATGCAGGCCGTATTCGGTCCGGAGCTCGACATCAAGCCGGATCAGGATCTGTACAAGCTCGCGGAAACGGCACTTGCGCAGACCGGAAAGCTGCCCCCGATCCTCTGCTGCTGCGGAACGGAAGATCCCTTTATCGAGATGAACCGCGAATTTGCCGCGTACCTGAGACAAAGCGGTTCCGACTTCCACTACGTGGAAGGACCCGGAGCGCATGAATGGCGATTCTGGGAGCAGCATCTGGAAACGGCATTTGATTTTCTTTTTAACGACAAGACTCAAGAAGAGTGAGGAGATGCCACTTGAAACCTGCAGCCTTAGGGCCCACCAAGAAACCGCACGGACGCTCAAAATTCAAGAAGCTTGCGTCTGAAATCAAAAAAAACCGAATGACCTACACCCTGCTGATTCCGGGGCTTGTCTGGCTGATCATCTTCGCCTACATGCCGATGGGCGGCCTGTCCCTCGCATTCAAGGACTACAAGGCCAATCTCGGGATCCTGGGGAGCCCTTGGGTCGGATTCGAAAACTTTAAGTATGTATTCCGGGATCCGACCTTTATCGATGCCGTCTGGCGTACGCTCTACATTAACATTATCAAGCTGGCGGTCACGTTTCCGGTTCCGATCATTCTCGCACTGATCCTGAACGAGCTGCGGATGAGCCGGATGAAAAAGGCCTTCCAGACGGTGCTGACCTTCCCGCACTTCCTGTCCTGGATTATCGTCTCCGGTATTGTCATCAACGTGCTCGCTTATGACGGCCTGGTGAACAGCACCCTTGCGATACTCGGTCTGCCGACCATCAACTTCCTCGGTTCGGAAAGCAACTTCATTCCGATGATCCTGCTCACGGATATCTGGAAATCCGCCGGCTGGGGAGCGATCGTCTACCTCGCCGCCATATCCGGTATCGATCAAGACCAGTATGAATCGGCTCAAATCGACGGAGCTACACGTATGCAGCAGATGTTCCGCATTACGCTGCCTAATATTATGCCAACCGTGACGATCATGTTCATCCTTTCGGTAGGCGGACTGATGTCCTCCGGCTTCGATCAAATATTTAACCTGGCGAATGCCGCGACCAAGAACGTATCGGAAGTGCTGGACGTCTACATTTACCGGATTACGTTCCAGTCGTCAACGGACTTCTCGTTCTCTACGGCGGTCAGCTTGTTCCGGTCTCTCGTCAACATGGCGCTTCTGCTTATTGCGGACAGAGTAGCCAAAAAAATGGGCGGAGACGGTTTATTCCGTTAAGAAAGGAGTCGAAAAGAAATGAGCACCATTACTTCAAGTCCCAAGAGGACGAAGATTCGCAAGAACAAGATGAAGATGACTCTTCTCGATTATATTTTGCTGGCCGTGCTTGTCGTACTGGCTCTGCTGATCGTGATTCCGTTCTGGAATGTCATTATGATCTCGTTCTCCACGCCAAAAGAATACGCCGATAACCCGCTCATGATGCTGCCTGCTAATCCAACGCTGGAGAATTATAAAGCGCTGTTCGCCGACGGAAGCATCTTGACCGGCTACTGGAACACCTTCAAGCTCCTGATTATCGGTTTGCCGCTCAGCCTGTTCTTAACCATTACGATGGCTTATGCGCTCAGCCGGAACAAGTTTCCGGGCAAAAAGCTGATCTTTATGCTGGTCCTGTTCACCATGATCTTCAACGGCGGGATTGTTCCGCTCTATCTCATCATGAAGGCTCTGCACCTGACCGGAACGCTCTGGTCCGTTATTCTCGCAGGCAGCTTCAGCGCCTTCAACATGATTCTGATGATGAACTACTTCCAGGGGCTCCCGGAATCCTTGATGGAATCCGCCCGGCTTGATGGGGCCGGAGAATGGAAAATCCTCTTCTCCGTCGTCCTGCCGCTGGCCGCCCCGATTATTGCGACCATTACGCTGTTCTACGGCGTAGCCATTTGGAACAGCTGGTATGACGCCATGATCTTCCTGCGTAAGGCGGATCAGCTCCCGCTCCAGAACGTGCTGCGAACGATCATCGTCGAATCGCAGACCAACGCCTCCAACGCTTCAAGCGTGGATGCTGCCGGAAAGTCCAACTTCTCGACCGGTATGAAAATGGCGGCGGTATTCGTCAGTATGGTACCGATTATGTGCTTCTTCCCGATGCTTCAAAAGCATTTTGCCAAAGGGGTATTAACAGGGGCTATCAAGACCTGATTAATGCATAGATTTCAGCCAAAAAAATCTAATCATTCATGGGGGTAGAACATGAAAACGAACAAACGGCTGTCGGCTAAATCCATTCTGTTGCTGCTGCTGAGCATGAGCCTTGTGCTTGTGACCGCATGCTCGAAGGGAGACTCCTCAAGCAGCGGAGAAAGCGGGAAAGACGAGAACGGGAACTACAAAGATAAGCTGAAAATTTCCGTAGCAAGCACTGTTACGGTCAAGGACGGCGATATGGACAACGAGTTCCACAAGTACTGGATGGACAAGTACAACATCGAGTGGGATTACAACTTTGTCGAGTGGGATTCCTGGGGCGAGAAGCTCCGTCTATGGATCAACTCGGGCGATTTGCCTGATGTGGCTGTCTGGGATTATGTTCACGGCGATGCCATGAACTACATTGATCAGGGTCTCTTGTACAAATTCCCTGATGACTGGAAGGAACGCTGGCCGAACGTTGCGAAGGCTTACAGCCTGACTGGACTTGGCGATAAGCTGGAAGAACTGACTGGTGGAACTTACATTCTGCCAAGACCGGTATACTTCGAGAACAAACCAGCTGATCCGCTCACGAACCAGATTGGCGTTATCGCTATTCGCAAGGACTGGGCAGAAGCAGTCAATTTTGAACTCAAGGATGCTTACACAACGAGCGAACTCATGGAATACGCCCGTCTGGTGAAAGAGAAGGATCCGGGCAAGGTGGGATCGAAGCTCGTTCCGATTTCCTACAAGCCTGATGATGTCCTGACGAACATCATGATGCCGAACAGCGCACATTCCCGTGTGGAATCGGCGTTCTATAAAGGTGAGGACGGCAAATACAAGTGGGGTCCGGCAGATCCGGAGACACTTACCGGCCTGAAGCTGGTTCAGGAAGCATACAAGGAAGGCCTTCTGAATCCTGAATTCTATACCTGGAAGAGCAGTGAAGCCAGCAACAACTTCCGTGTGAACGGCACGGCTGCTGTCATGAGTCTCGGCGGACTGGCTTCCTACCGTCAAGACGTGGACAAAGACATGAAGAAGAACCTGAATCTGAACAGCGATGACGTTGTTCATACCGCTATCGTCCTTGGCGAAGACGGCAAGTACCGCAATCTGGAGCAGGTTAACTTCTGGTCCGCCCTGATCTTCTCGCCGGATATCAGCAAAGAGAAATTCGAGCGCGTTATGGACCTTGTTGATTTCTCCGTCACAGAAGAAGGACAAATGATTCTGAACATGGGCTTTGAAGGAACCGACTGGAAATACGGTGAGAACAAAGAATTGATCAGCCTCCTTCCCGAAGGAACGAGCGTCGGCGACAAATATCCTGGTCGCTTTGAAGGTCTTTACTTGCTTGGCGACGATTTCAGCATGATCAACCCTGCAATCAAGCAAGAATACCGTGATACGGCAGTCAAGCATTACCAGAACAAAGCGAAGTTCGGCAAGGAAGGCGGCGCGCTCGCTCTGTACGATTGGGATGTCCAGCTGTATGATTCCAAGGCTAAAAACCAGGCAACCTTCAATTACGCTGAAGAATACACCAACCTGATTCTCCAAGATGGAGATTTGGAAACGAATTGGAAGAAATGGGTTGAGAGCAAGCAATCTCTTGTACAACCCGTCTTGGATGAACTCAATAACTTAAAAAAGTAAAACAAACAGCTTCAAACTAGAGTTGGCCTGAGGCATTCGCCAGCGGTACAAGTCCTTTGAACCCGGTGTGCAGGATTTCGAATGCAGCCGGGTTCTTGACTTCTGCCCTGCTCATTCTTCTGAATGAGGAGTTTGCACAACTACATGCCCATCCATGTTTTGTGCATGCTCCTGAGAAAGGAGATAGAGACATCAGTCAACCCGTTCTCATTCTATTTATTCTCGTAGATATAAAGAAGTGGAGGGAAATACATGGACCAGAAGCAGTTAACCGACCTTTTAACAAAGATGACGCTAGAAGAAAAGATAGCACAGTTGCTGCAGCTTACATCTAATCTCCATGAAGGCACGGAAGATCAGGGTCAAATTACAGGGCCCATGGAGGAAATGGGGCTCACCACAGACATGGTCCGTGCCAGCGGTTCGGTTCTCGGTCTGTCAGGAGCCGCTTCGATCATAGCATTACAACAGAATTATATGAAGAACAGCCGTCTCGGGATTCCGCTCTTGTTTATGGCTGATGTGGTGCACGGGTTTAAGACCATCTTTCCGATCCCGCTTGCCATCGGCTGTTCCTGGGATCTCGAGCTTGCCGAGAAAAGTGCAGAAATTGCCGCACGGGAGTCCGCCGTCTCCGGCATCCATGTCACGTTCGCTCCAATGGTTGACCTGGTACGGGATCCGCGCTGGGGACGAGTCATGGAAACAACGGGCGAAGACCCGTATTTGAACAGCTTGTTCGCCAGAGCTTTTGTGCGCGGGTACCAGGGAAGCGCGCTGGCGGAGGATAACGAACGCCTGGCCGCCTGCGTCAAGCACTTTGCCGCGTACGGGGCTGCGGAGGGCGGCCGTGATTACAACACGGTGGACATGTCGGAGAGACAACTGCGCGAATATTATCTCCCTGCTTATAAGGCCGCACTGGATGAAGGCTGCGAAATGGTGATGGCCTCTTTCAATACCGTTGATGGCATTCCTGCTTCCGGCAATGAGAAGCTGATGCGCGGTATTTTGCGTGATGAGTGGGGATTTGACGGGATTCTCATATCCGACTGGGCATCCATTCGGGAAATGATCGCCCACGGGGCCGCAGAGGATGACCGTGAAGCTGCCTACCGGGCGATGCGCGCAGGCGTCGATATCGAAATGATGACCCCTTGCTACGTCCATCATCTTCCGAATTTGATCAAAAGCGGGCTCATCGATGAATCGCTGATTGATGAGGCCGTCATGCGTATTCTGCAACTGAAAAACAAGCTGGGATTGTTCGAAAATCCGTTCCGGGGAGCGGATCCGGAACGGGAGCGCGAGCTGCTCTTCTGTGACGAGCATCGCCAGGCAGCTTACGATCTGGCGGTGAAGTCCAGCGTCCTGCTAAAAAATAACGGTGTTCTTCCTCTTCAACCTGATTCCAATGTCGCTTTGATCGGCCCTTTTGCAGACCAGGAGGACATCCTCGGATGGTGGTCCTGTGTCGGCGCCAAAGAAGATGCCGTAAAGCTGGGCACGGCCATGAAAGAACGCATCAGCGGCAAGCTGACCATCACCGCCGGATGCAATTTTGACTCGATGGACGCAAAGCAGCTGGAATTGGCACTGGACGCTGCCCGTGAAGCGGATGTCATCGTTCTGGCACTCGGCGAAGAATCCGAAATGAGCGGTGAAGGCGGTTCACGCACGGATATTACGCTGCCGAAAGCGCAGCTTGAGCTGGTTCAACATCTGAAGCAGTTAAACAAGCCTATTGCTGCTGTCATCTTTAACGGCCGTCCACTGGATCTGCAAGGTATTTTCGATGAAGCGGATGCCGTGCTTGAAGCTTGGTTTCCGGGCAGCGAAGGCGGTGCAGCCATTGCCGATCTGCTGATCGGCCGCATGAATCCGTCCGGAAGGCTCACCATGTCCTTCCCGCAGTCCGTCGGTCAGGTTCCGGTTTATTACAACGTCTTTAACACAGGCCGTCCTATGGACCCTTCCAAAACCGGCGAACGCTATGTATCTAAATATATCGACAGTCCTAATGAGCCTCTGCTCCCGTTCGGCTACGGCCTGTCTTATACCACCTTTGAATTCGGTGAGCTTCAATTGTCCAGAAGCGAGATCACAGCAGATCAGCACCTTACGGCGCGGATTCGGGTGACCAATACGGGTGCAAGAACGGGTGTTGAAACCGTTCAGCTGTATATACGGGATATGACAGGCGAAGTCGTTCGGCCACTGCGCGAGCTGAAAGGGTTCCAACAGCTGAAGCTTCAACCGGGCGAGAGCAAAATCGCCGAATTCACCATTAGCGAAGATATGCTCCGTTACCATCACAGTGATCTCAGCTTTACTAGTGATCCGGGCCGCTTCCAACTGTTTGTCGGTCCTAACAGCCGGGATTGCCTGCAGGCTTCCTTTAAGCTTGTATAAATATATTACAATATCGATTTTTTAAACTACATCACAACTGCCTTGGCATAGCCGCCGGACTTGGCGGTTACTGCCAGGATAGGAGGAGTGACCTACTTTATGACAACCATTACACAGGATCTGATTCACATTCAGGCGGGCGATCTTTGCTTTAGTTTCTGGCAAAGCGGTGACTTATATAAAGCCGTAAGCGGAAATACAATGATCAATCAGCTGATCTCCAGTCCGCTGGACGGCTCCATGAACAATATCTATTTGCGAATTCACAATGAAGCGGGCATAACCAGTTATCCCCTGCTCGGTATTCATTCCTCCAGTAAAGTAAGCACGGGAAAAGGAATGATCGTCTGGGAGGGTACAGCGGAAGACGTGGAATACAAGGTTTCGTTCGTACTCCAGCCGGAGGGCATCTGGTTCTGGGATGTTCAGACCCGTGGACAAGGCCAAGTCATTGACATCATCTACGGACAGGATGTAGGAATTGCTGACATTGGAGCGGTTCGCAGCAATGAAGCTTATCTGTCCCAATATATTGATTACCGCGTCTTTGAGCACAGTGAACAGGGTTATGTGGTATGTTCCCGCCAAAACCAACCCCAAGGCGGTGCCTTCCCTTATCTCCAGCAAGGTTCACTTTCGGGAGCTTCAGCATATTCAACGGACGGCTTTCAATTCTTCGGACTTTCGTACAAGGAAACGAACACGCCGGTCTCCCTGAATCAGGAGAAACTGGCCTGTGAAGTGTACCAATATGAATTTGCCTATACCGGACTCCAGTCTGAACAGAAGACCTTGAACGGTGAAGAGCGTTTTGTATTTTATGGCCTCTTTAAAGGAGATCACCCGGCTGCTGTTGAGGAGCTTGAATACTTAACGGAGGTTCAGCAAGCTTGGCAGTCCTATGAGAATCAGACTTCCAAGCATAAGCTCGAGCCCCTCCCCGCCACTCGTCTTAAACCGTACATCGGCGAACCGCTGCAAGCGCTCGAGTTGTCCGAAGAAGAAATCAGTGCGCGTTTTCCAGTAGGCAGCAGACATCAGGAGGAGCGAAATCAGGGTAACCTGCTGGCTTTCTTCACAGATACCTATGAACATATCGTTCTGAAGCAAAAAGAAATGCTCGTTGAACGCCCGCATGGGCATATTCTGTTGAGCGGCGACAACCTGAAGCTCGGTGCTGAAGTGATGGCAACTACCTCTTTCATGTACGGCATCTTCAACTCCCATGTCGTGGTTGGCAACACGAATATGAATAAAATGATGAGCAATTCCCGCAGCGCACTCAATGTGCCAAAAACGTCGGGCCAGCGGATTTATGTAGAAAAGGACGGAACGTATCATCTGCTGACGATGCCGTCTATGTTCGAAATCGGCTTTAACTATGCTCGCTGGTACTATAAAACGGAAGACGACATGCTGATCATTACGAACTATACGGTGCTGGATGCCCCCGAAGTGCGGCTGCATGTCCGATCGGAGAATGGAATCCCGTACAATTATCTAGTCACGAATCATGTGACGATGAACGTTAATGAGTACGAAACTCCGGTACACATGACAGAAGAAGCCGGAGTGCTGACGTTCCACTCCGATACGAATCCTGTATCGGCCAAAGCTTATCCGGAATTGCAATACCGCCTTTGGGTTGACGGTGCAAAGGTAACGGTTGGAGATGAAACGACGATGGCTGACGGTGTGGCACCGGGCTCCTCTTCCCTGGTAACCCTCCGTCTGGATCGCACAAGCGATTGGACGCTTACGATCCAAGGCCTGCTGGAGGGCAAGACCATTCCAGACCGGCCGCGCAGCGCATCCGAAGAAATCATTCGTTACCGCGAATACTATCGCCGCGTCATGAACGGCTTCCATCTCTCGCGTCCCGGAGATGATGCAAATTCATTATTCAAAGTAAACGCACTAGCCTGGTGGTATACGCATAATATGTTCGTCCATTACTCGTCTCCTCACGGCTTGGAGCAATACGGAGGCGCAGCCTGGGGAACACGTGATGTCTGTCAGGGACCTGTCGAATATTTTATGGCTACACAAAAATATGAGCAGGTGAGAGATATTCTCAAAATGGTATACTGTCATCAATACGAGGATGGCGGAAACTGGCCGCAATGGTTTATGTTTGACCGGTATTTCGCCATACAGCAGGAAGAGAGCCACGGCGACATCATTGTATGGCCGCTGAAAGTACTAAGCGACTATTTAACGGTCACGCAGGATTTCAGCATCCTGGATGAACAAGTTCCTTATACTTTGAAGCATTCTTTCCAGTTCACGGAGAATAAAGCGTCGATTCTGGAGCATGCCAAAAAAGAAATCGAATATATACGCAGTCATTTTCTGCATGATACCCATCTATCCTCCTACGGAGACGGTGACTGGGACGATACCCTCCAGCCTGCCAATGCGCAGCTTAAGCAGTTTATGGTCAGCAGCTGGACAGTAGCCCTGACTTATCAAACGATGAAGCAGCTCTCTACAGCTCTGCAATCGTTTGATCAAGAACTGGCAGACACAATATCTGATATTGCAGCAAATATCGGGCAGGATTTCAAGAGGTACATGCTGAACAATGATGTTATACCTGGATTCCTCTACCTCGAGGATCCGGAACAACCTAAGCTTATGTTACACCCTGAGGACCAGGACACCGGTATACAGTACCGGCTGCTCCCCATGACCCGCAGCATGATTGCCGAACTCCTCGAACCGGAGCAAGCCCGTTCCCATTACGAGCTTATTCAGAGTACATTGCTGTTCCCGGACGGCGTGCGTCTGATGAACCGTCCAGCCTCTTATAAAGGCGGCGTTAGCACACATTTTAAGCGGGCGGAACAGGCTTCCAATTTCGGGCGCGAAGTAGGCTTACAATATGTCCATGCCCATATCCGTTACATCGAAGCGATGGCGAAGCTTGGACATGGAGAGGATGTATGGAAAGGGCTTGAAACGATTAACCCTGTCGGTATCCAAGAGGTGGTACCGAATGCGGCAATTCGCCAGAGCAATGCTTATTTCAGCAGCTCTGACGGCAAGTTCAATACCCGCTACGAGGCTCAAGAGCATTTTGATGACTTGCGCAGCGGAAAAGTGGAGGTCAAGGGCGGCTGGCGAATTTATTCCAGCGGACCGGGGATCTACATGAACCAGTTAATTTCAAACGCCCTCGGCATCCGTCAGGATCGCGGCGACCTGGTATTGGATCCGGTTATACCCGTCAGCATGGACGGACTTCATTTTGACTATGAATTCGCCGGCACCAAGGTAACCTTTATCTACCACGTTACGGGCAACAGCATCAGCCGCGTTGTGATGAACGGGACCGAGCTGACAGCTGAGCGTATCACTAACCCTTACCGAGAAGGCGGTCTACGCGTTTCCAGACAGCAATTCGAACAGATGATTCAGGGACGGAACAGGATTGAAATCTTCATGTAGTCTGCAATCCCGCCAGGGATTGGTTTATGAACGAAGGAGCGAGCAAAATTGGTAAGTATTAAGGATATCGCAAAAAAAGCCGGTGTTTCGATATCGACCGTATCTTATGCCCTCAACGGCAGCAGTAAAGTGACGGATGAGACGAGCTCTCGAATTTTGGCCATCGCTCAGGAACTGAACTATATACCGAATGCGGCAGCCAGAACGCTTAAAAAGCGAGAGTCCAAAATCATAGGCGTCTTTCTGACGGATTTCAAAGGAGAAGTGTACGGAGATCTGCTGGATGGCATGAAGGAAGTCGCCAACACGCAAGGCTATGATCTGATTGTATGCAGCGGCAAGCAGTCCCACCGAATGCTTCCCGAGCGGATGATTGACGGTGCCATTATTCTTGATCAGGCCTTCGAAAGCGAAGAGCTGCTGGAATATGCGGATCGCAATCACAAAATCGTTGTTTTAGACCGCGAGCTCGATCACAAAAACATCAATCAGGTGCTTCTAGACAATAAAGCAGGCGCTACGCTCGCTATGGAATATTTGATCGAACGCGGGCATCAGAAGATGTATATCGTTACCGGTCCGCCGGGATCCTTCGACTCCATGCAGAGAATGAAGGCCGTTAAACAGGCCCTGGACCGGGTAGATCACATCGAGTGGATCGAAATCGAGGGAGATTTCAAGAAAAGCGGCGGTGAAAAAGCGGCTAAACAAATCATAGCGGACTATAAGGATCCGGTAGCCGTATTCTGCCTAAATGATGAGATGGCCATCGGGCTTTGCAACCAAATAACCGAAAATTCTTCTCTGGTCATTGGCGAGCAGATTCATTTAATCGGCTTTGATAATATTGAGCTGACCCGCTATATGCAGCCGCGCTTGGCAACGATCGATTACTCCAAACGCAAGTGGGGGGCCCTTGCAGCCGAGCAGCTGATCAAGTTGATCGCTGGGGGTACCGTTGAGAATGAACGCATCTACGTCACCCTGGTCGAAGGCGAATCGGTTGGATACGCCGTCAAATAATTTAACAGTACTAATATAAATATCTAAAGAGGGGTGTCCCAAAAGAAAATTTGGAACCCCCACAGCAATAAAGTAGGATGGTATTCGAAAGAAATTAAGGAGCTAAGCGATTTATTCTCGCTTAGCTCCTTGTCTTTTGGCGTCGACGGAGGCATTGACGACTTGAAATTCAGCAGGCCACCCGGCCTGCTCTCTATCCAACCTTATTAGCATTCGTCTTGCTTGAAGCAATCACTTATAGCGGCAGGGTTTCCTTCGAAACGCCTCGCTGCCCGTCCACCTGTAAACGGCCGTCATCACCCAGGATGACGCTGCGGCTGATCCGGGCATGGACAACAAACGAGGCGAATGACAGCACCGCCGTGGCTGCGGCCAGCCAAGCCACCGGCGTCAATCCGCCGCCGTCATACATCGTGCCCATCGCGTACGGGCCAAGCACCCGCCCGGCTGCCCCCATTCCTCCGGCTACGCCTATGTAGAACGGGGCCGCCCGGCCGGCCCGCTCCGATATGAACGCCGGAATCGCCGGCGAGATCAGCATTTCGCCAAGGGTCGCCAGCACCATCGCCAGCACCATGCCCGGATAGCTGTGCATGGCGACGATGACAAGGTAGGCGGACAAATAGAATAAGGCGCTGACGGCCATCTGGCTGCTCTCCGTCCGGGCGAACCAGCGCTTGATCAGCTTGGTTACGGGCTGTGCCGCAAAGATCAGAATGCCGTTAAGCGTCCACAGATAGCCGTAAGCAGTCTTGGACATCCCTTCCGAAATGATGAAGGGCGACACGCCCGTGTTCCAGATGGAATTGCCGAACCAGAGAAACAGCGAGCCAAGCCCCATATAGAGGTAAATGCGCGTGTGCCCGAGAAGTGCCCATGTCCCTGGCCCTGCTGCGAGGGGCGCCCTCAGCTTCGGGTGCCGGTCTTCCTGCTGCACGGCGCCGCCATCCAGCTTGGTCAGATAGGACAAGAAGAAGATAGCGAAGCCGAGCGAGGTCACGCCGTTCAGCACAAAGCTCAAGTGATACGAAATTTCCGCCAGAAATCCGCTCATGGCGGTGCCCAGGGCAACGCCGATATTATTCGCTACATAGATCACATTAAAGAGCTCCCCGCGCCGATCGGCAAACCGGAAGCCGATAAACGCCTGGATCGCCGGCATCGATACGGCATTGCAAAAGCCGATGAAGCCCATCATCGCCACGAACAAGCCCCATAAGCCGTTAATGAACGGCAGGGTGAACAAACCCAGCGCATTCAAGAGGAGAGAGCCCACGATAAGCCGTTTCACGCCGACCCTGTGATACAAGCCCCCGCCCACCAGCTGACCGGCGATTCCTCCAAGCGATTGAATCAGGATGACGAAGCCTGCATCCTGCATGCTCCGTCCCAATTCGTCGAACACGTACATCGTGGTGAGCGGCCACATGAGCGAGCCGCCGGCCGAGGCCACGAGACTTGCCACAAGAAAACCTTTTACTTCCTTAGGGTACTGCTCCAACCATTTCATCGTCTCAATCTCCCAGCAGCCTCGCAAGCAGTATTCAGCAGTTAATGCCATGATCATTATCCAAATAAAAAAGCCCTTGGCGGGCTTGAATAGGTATCACTCGCAGGGCAATGGGCAGGATGCCACTCCCGCTTCTGCTGCAGTTTACATAACCTGTAACTTTGTGCTTGCCCAATCTCTAGTATCGCCGAAAGCGATGTAATTTCGCAAGCACATTTAGTGACGCTTTAATCGAGCAGCGAAACAGGACCGCTTCAGCTGCCCTGCTGCTCCGTTTTCCGCTCATCGCTCCGGTGCCCCCGTCTCCTCTTCGCAGGAATCCGGATTTGTACCGAGGTTCCGATGCCGACCCGGCTAAAGATGCTTACGCCATACTCGGGGCCGTAATGCAGCTTCACCCGCTCGTCGATATTCCGAATGCCGCAGCCGACATGGCTGTGATCCCCCGGATCGAAGATCTCGCGGATGCGTTCCGGCTTCATGCCCAGACCATCGTCGATGACCCGGTAGAGGATCGTGTCCCCCTCCTTCTTCACCAGCACCCGGATATGAATCCGGTCTCCGCTCCAAGCATGCTTCAGCGTATTTTCGATGAATGGCTGCAAAATCAGCTTGACGGTCTCGTAGGGCCAGATGTCCGGATCGATGTCGAAGGCAACCTCCATGCGCCTACCGTATTTCACCTTCTGGATATCCAGATAAGCCGAAGCCTGTTCGATCTCCGCGGCGATCGGGATCATCGTTCGGCCGGAATTCAGCGTCAGCCGGTAAAACTGCGCCAGCTGGACCACCATCTGCTGAAGCTTCTCCGTCTCGCCGAACTTGGCCAGCTGATTGATGGACGACAGCGTGTTATACAAGAAATGCGGATTGATCTGCGCCTGCAGCATCTCCAGCTCCGCCTCCTTCTTCTGAAGCTGGGTAAGATACACCTTATTGATAAGCGCTTCGATATCTTCCCCCATGGCGTTGAGCGCATCGGCGATCTGCGGAAATTCTCCCCGTCCCCGGTACTTGATCCGCTTGTTCAGGTTTCCTTCCCGAAAGGCGTTCAGCACGGATACGATCTTCGTAATTCGAATGGACAGATACCGGGACATGAGAAATCCCGTCAGGACGAATAGAATGACGCACGCCAAACAGATAAGAATAAAGACGGTGCGTACGCGCTTGGCCTCCTGCTCGATAATGTGAAGCGGGACCTCCGCAACGAGTCTCCAGGACTGCTGGGGAAGCTGTTCCTCCAAGACCAAAGCATTGTTCTTGGCGTCTGCCGCCGGTAGCGGGTCCATACCGGTTTTAAGACCATGGGCTTGAACGCCCCCGCCCGGTCTCCCGGAGGAATAAAGGACGTTCCCGGAGGCATCGACCACCGTCAGCGTGCTGCCTTCTCCCAGCTTCTTGTAATCTACGCTTTCGAACAACTCGGACAGGCGGACGCTGAACCGCATGATTCCCACTTCCTTGATCTCGAGCAGGTTCCCCATATCCACGATCCGCCGGATCAGCGAAATTCTGCCGTCCGTTTGATCCTCCTCGACCTGCCGCCACAGCATGGTTTTGTTGTAGCTCTCTTCAGGAAGCTCTTCATACCAGCGCTTATTATAAATGCGCTCCATATGATAGACATTGTAGGTTTGTTCACTGTAATCTTCGCGTCCTCCCCACAGCCGGTATATTTCGTCCAAGCTCTTATTATGGAAGTATACGGACAGCCTTAGATTCAGTCCGATTGCTTTGGAGGCGCTTTCCAATTTCGGGATGATGACCTTATTCATCCGGTTATAATTGTCCATCCGCTCGTCCATCCGCTTCACGCTTTGGATCAGGCTTGAGTCATTGTATAAAGTCGCGGAGGTTTGAACGATATCATCGACCTTGTAAGCCACATTATCCCGGATCTGTGCCAGCGTCCCCTGAATATTCTTCCGGGTCTGCCTCCGCATGCTCTCGTCGTACATGGTCTGGGATATATAAAAGTTCGCGGAAACCAAAAGGATAATAAACGCCAGATACGACAGCATCAGCTTGTAACCGATCGGTATGTATCCCGTCCCGCTGCCTTTGCGTTGTCCGGGTTGAAGGAATCGGCGGATCATTCGCTTTCTCTCTTTCGGTATTCCAGCGGTGTGATGCCGAATTTTTCCTTAAACTGCCTGCTGAAATAAGGAAGATACCGGTACCCCACCTGATCGGCCACTTCATAGATTTTCATGCCGGGCTGCTTTAACAGCTCGCAGGCCTTCTCCATCCGAAGCTGCACCAGCAGCTCATTGAACGTATGGCCCGATTTTTCCTTGATTAAATACCCGATATGGCTCGGTGAAAAGGAAAAATGCTGGGCGATATCCCGAATGGTGATATTTTCGCTCATATGCTCCTTGATAAAGCTGATCACGCTCCGGATGAACTTGCTGTCCTTGCTGTTTGCCTTCTCATACAGCTTCTCCGATATTTCGAACATGCGCCGGACCAGCCAGCCCCGGATATCGTTCACCGTCTCAAACTGCATCAGAATATCCAAGTGCTGCATCTCCATGCCGAGCAATTCGAACAAATCCTCATCTTTGCTGCTTAAATATTGATCAAGCTTCCAGATGATATAGCTGGACATATTGTGTACGGTAAATCGGGAACGCAGTCTCTTGACCGAATCAAACCATTTATCGAGCTCATCGCAAATCCGGACCAGCTCGTAATCCTCCATCGCTGCAAGCAGGCTCTTCATCCGTTCATCCAGCATCCGGGCATCCAGCATGGCCGGCTCGGCCCGTACATCCTCGTACTTGATCACGGTGCCCTTGCCCAAAAACATTTTGCCCTCCACCGCCTCTACGGCCTGCCTGTGCGATGCTTGAAGATCATCCGGCCCTTTAGCGGTTCCGCCGATTCCAGCGGTGACGGTTGCAGGCAATTGCCGACGGATCCGGTCAACCAAGTCCCGTACCATAGCGTCGGACTCGGCTTCCTCCAACAGCAGCGCGATCCGCTGGGAGGACAGCTTGCACCAAGTGACGATCCCGAGGGCCAATACGCTGTCCTGCACATGCTGCAAAAACTTGCGGGTCGTCTCCCGCTGCGAGGACATCCCTCCCGCCTGCTCCCACGGCAAATTGTCCAGCTCGATGACCGCTACCCGCACCGGCCAATGCATCCGGTCAAGCCCGTACGATACCATCTGTTTGGCCAGTGCTTCGCTGTCATCACTGTCCTCCCGTTCCAGCAGCCTTATCAGAATGTCGCTTTTGACAATCGGGATCATTTCCTGATAGGCCGTTTCCACTTCGCGCTGCTTGATCTCTTCATCCAAATCCCGCTTTGCTTTCAATAAAGAGGATACCAGCTCGCTATCGTTCATTGGCTTCAGAACATAGCTGTATGCCTTGAGGGATAACGCCTGCTGAACATAACTGAACTCCTGATAGCCGCTGACGAATATGATCCTGATGCTCGGCTTGCGTTCAAGCGCGATTCGGGCCAGCTCAAGCCCCGACATATAAGGCATATTTACGTCACTGACAAGAATGTCGATGTCTTCCTTCTCAATGATGTCGCATGCCGACAAGGCGTTGTTCACACTCCCCCTCACCACCATATTCAGGTCGGACCAAGGGATAAACCTCCTCATTCCCTCCAAATCAAGCTCCTCATCATCGACCAACAGAACCTTATACATGCCATCCCCCCTGTTCGAAATCGATCACAAAAGGAGGCCGCGGCGCTTCTGCGAAAGCCGCTGTGCTTTCCTGCCTGCGCCTGCGCCTGCTCCTCGCTCTTCCGTTCGTCTCTCTCTGCCTGTAAATTCCGTGATGTTTAACGCTCTCTTGCCGAAACCGGCAGTTACGTCTAACCACAAAGCTCTGTCTTTTGAAGCATCCTCCATCAAAACGGAGATATCCCAAAGAATCCACCCGCGGATTCTTTGGGACGTTGGGATAAGAATGGATAATATGTCCAGCAAGAGAAACTAGATTATTTCTGCATTTTGGCGAGGTTTTCTTGCCATTTGACCGTACGCCATTCCAGGAGCCTGTCATAACCCAGATCCATCAAGTCTTTATTGCCCTGGTCGAGGATTTTGTCGACTTCCTCGTCGCTTGCAGCCATGGACGACTTGGCATAGATCTCAAGGAACAATTCATCCACCGAAGTCCGGATAATGCCTTCCTCGGAATCGGTTGGCGGATTCAGTCCGGTAAACTCGGTCACATTCAATTGAGTCGGCCAGGTGATGGTCTGCTGATAACGTGCGACCCAGTCCTGCTCCTCAACCGGAAGGCTCTCCATGTACTTCCATTTGGCAGGGTCGATATAGCTGGTATTGCCCACGAACATCACTTTATCATTCTTGGTTTGAATCTCCGCCACTTCTTTCGGATCATAGTTCTCCGTGAAGTTCGGCTTGCCTTCTTCATCAAATCCTTTCCAGTTCTTCCCTTCCGGACCGAAGAACTGGACATTCATGCCTTCAGGTCCGGTATACCAATCAAGGAATGCAAAAATGGCTTCAGGGTCTTCGGCAGCCGTCGTGATATAAGCGGCATTCCAGCCGAAGCTGGTATACGTTCCCGGGTAAATTTTGTTCTTATCCAAACCTTCCTTCCGGATCGGCCAAATCATGAAGTAGCCGGCATTCGGATCCGTCTTGGTTAATTCCTTGTGCGCCTCGCTGGCGAAGAGCGTAGGGTTCGCCGAAGCATAGACGGCTACTCTTCCGGTCATGACCTTCTCCTTAACCTGATCCTCCGTCTGGTTGAACGCATCCTGGGAGATCAGCTTTTCCCGATACAGCTTGGAAATATATTTCTGGGCTTCGCGGAATACCGGATCGGTTAGCAGCGATGTCAGCTTGCTGTCTTTCGGAACCGCCAGCAGATTCGCGTTCAGGTTCGTGTAGCTTGCTCCTTCTCCAAACGCGGTGTACAGCACGCCCAAACCTTGTCTTTCCTGGGCCCGATGCGGCTCGAACGGCACCACTTGGTCTCCGTACTTTTCTTTTACCTTGACCAGGTAGTTGTAGAGATCGTCGGTTGTTTCCAGTTTGGGTGAACCAAGCTCCTCATAGATTTTCTTGTTCACGGCATATCCCGCATTTCCGAAAGGACGGGAGGAGTACCAGTTCGGAAAGCGGTACAGCTTGCCGTCTGCCGAACGGAGCAGGTTCAAATCATCTCCCATCCAGGTCTTCAGATTCGTGTACTTATCCAGATAATCATCATAAGGAACGAGCTTGCCGGCCTTCTCCAGCCGGTCCATGTCCGGGTGGTCCCGGTCCGTCCAGATCATGTCAGGCAGATCATCGGAGGCCATCATGGCGCTCAGCTTTTGCGTATGGGCTCCGGCAGCTTTGATCATGTCAATCTTGACCTGCTTCTCCTCGCTGAGATATTTACCGATCGGCGTGCTTTCCCATTTAGGGAAGTCGGTATCCTGGTAATGGGCGTATGCGCTGAACTGGAGCGGCTTCTCTCCCAGCACCCACTTATCTTCTGTATTTTCTTTAGGCGGTTCATTCGGCTGTTCATTGGTCTTCGGTGGATTGTTTGTTGGCGGCGGCGAGCCTTCGTTGGACTTGGTGCATCCCGTCATGACGGTAACGAGCACCAGCAGCGCCGATGCCATGACCAGGAGCGGCTTTTTCATCTTGCTCATTCTCTTAACCCCTCTCATTCTCGAATTATATATGTTCAAAGCTGTTCGCCTTAAACCGATGCCAGGATTACTCTTTCAGCGAGCCTACGAGCACGCCCTTGACAAAATACTTCTGTACGAAAGGGTACACGAGGATAATCGGAGCGGTGACCACGATCATCATCGCCATCGTCAGCGATTTCGAGCTGGTGTTCTTGGAGCTTTCGATCAACGCAAGCGCGCTGCTGTCGATAGCGGAGCTTTGCGCGGTTTTGATATTGGCGTTCAGGGTCTCCCGCAATATCGTCTGGATCGGCAGCAAATCCTCGTTGGTGATATAGATGCTTGGCAGGAACCAGTCGTTCCAGTGACCGACCGCCGTGAGCAGCGCCAAGGTCGCGATGACCGGCCCCGAGAGCGGAAGCACGATCCTGAAAAAGGTCCCCCAATTGCTGCACCCGTCAATATGCGCAGACTCTTCCAGGCCGACCGGCAGCCCTTTAAAGAACGTGCGGAAGATGATCATATTCCAGACGCTCACCATAGAAGGAATGATAAACACCAGGAACGTATCCATCAGGCCGAGGGACCGGATCAGAAGGTAGGTCGGGATCAAGCCTCCGCTAAAGTACAGGGTGAATATAAAGAAGGTCATGTAGAAGCTCCTACCATACAAATAAGAGCGGGTCATTCCGTATGCCACGATAGCCGTCATCAGAATCGAGGTGGCGGTTCCGACGACCGTCCGGGCGATCGAGATCATAAACCCGTTGATCAGACGCTCATCCTGCAGGATCACCTGGTAATTCTCCAGCGTGAATTGACGCGGCCAGAACGTGATGCCTCCTTTGGAGGTATCCACGCCGACGTTGAAGGAGATCGCCACCGCGTTCCAGAATGGATAGAGCGCTGAGAAGGCCAATAAACCAAGCAGAACGTATATGACGGCAAGCATGACCTTGTCTCCGAAGCTGATTCTTTTTAACATGCTGTACCTCCTAAGCTTGCGAATCTTACCACAGACTGTTGCCGGATCGGCGGGCCATGTAGTTGGCAATCGTCAAGAGCGTGACGCTGACGATGGCTTTGAATAGCCCGATGGCGACAGCATAGGAATAGCGGTGTGTGCCTAGCCCCACGCGGTAGACGTACGTATCGATAACATCGGACACCGGCCTCAGCACCGGATTCGTTGCGAGAAGCAGGATATCCTCAAATCCCGCATTGACCAGGTTGCCAATGGCAAGAATCATGAAAATAATGACAACCGGCATGATGGAAGGCAGCGTAATGTTGAAAATCTGCTTGAATTTGCTTGCGCCGTCGATATCGGCTGCTTCATACAGTGCCGGGTCGATCCCTGCGATGGCAGCCATAAACACAATGGAGTTGAACCCGATTTCCTTCCACACATTCGCCGAGATTAGAATCGACCAGAAATATTCCTTCATGCCGAGGAAGTTAATCGGCTCGTTGATCAAACCTACGCTTTTCAGAAGCATGTTGACGCTTCCATTCTCTGTGGACAGCATCGACATCGTCAGACCGGCCACGATGACCCAAGATAGAAAATGAGGCAAATAGGTAAGCGTCTGGACCGTCCGTTTAAAGAACATATGGCGGACTTCGTTCAGCATAAGCGCCAGCAAAATCGGTGCCGGGAAGCCGATAAAGAACTTTAGCAAACTGATGACGAGGGTATTGCGGATCAGCCGCTCAAACTCCGGCGCGTTGAAGAAGGCTTCGAAATGCTTGAAACCGACCCATGGATTCTCCCAAATTCTCGAGCCCGTAAACAGGTTGTAATCCATAAATCCGGTAATCACCCCGTACATCGGCAAATATGAGAATATGAAGACGAGGATGACTCCGGGAATGACCATAAGCTGGACATCCCATTGTTTCATGAAGCGGCGCAAGAAGCTGGAGCTGTGGATTCGGGGCCCCGGGGTAACCGTTGCCGGCCGCTGTTTCGGTGCAGATTGGGACATGTTGTTCCTCCCGCTTGAAAAATATAGTCAAGGCGCATGCGAACATCCTTGCGACACACGTTAACGCCAGCCTAAGGGCTGCGGTCTTTCGGACTTAAGGACATTCTAACCTTGGCGATGGGGTGAAACTATATAACAAACCCGCGATTTTTTATACTTCTGACGGATGATCGGTACGGACACAGCTTGAAAAAGTATAAAGTCTGCCTGCCCACGGCATAAAAAAAGATGCCGCCTAATGATAGACGGCATCTTGATCTTATCAATTACTTTTTTTGTATCGGTTAAATGGATCGTTTCAGGGCATTGCCCATCGCATTTGAAGCACTGCACCCCGCGCATTCATTTAGCTCCGTACCGCTTACGGCATTCGCGCATATTCCGATATCGGGGAGAGGCCTCCCCTTCGGCTTATGTGCGCTTGATCTCGACAACGGTCGAGAAGAAGGTTGCCCCCTCACCCATGTCTGCCAGCCTGTCCGGCGTAAGGGCATTGGCCCGCTGCTTCCGGCCCTCGCCTTCCCACCAGAGGCCTTGGCTGACCACGGTGCCCGGCAGCATCTTATCCACCACTTTGGCGCGAGCCTCGTAGGTTCCGCGATCGTTGAACACAACGATCGGATCGCCGTCGGCAATCCCGCGCTGCTCCGCATCCTCGGGATGGATCTGGAGCGTCGGCTCCTTCTCCATCTTCTGATGCTTCTCGACATTGGCAAAGGTCGAGTTCAAGAAATTGTGGTTCGGCGGGGAAATGAACATCAGCGGATACCGGTTCCCCCGTCCGCGCCGCACCCCGTCATAGCCTTCCTTCAGCGGCACATAGGTCGGCAGCGGCGGAAGCTTGGCTTCCGCCAGTCTGGCCGAATACAGCTCGATCCGTCCCGAAGGGGTCGGAAGCCGGTCCAGGAAGCTCTCGAGAGGCGTCATGTCCAGCTTGACATGGCGCTCTGCCTTCAGCCTGTCCAGGGTCACTCCGTTTAAATACGGATTATCGGGATTATCAAGCGCACGGGCAATCATCTCTTCTTCCGATTCCCGGAAGGCTTCTTCCTCAAATCCCATTGCCCGGCCGAGCAGGGAGAACAGCTCAACATTGCTCTTGCTTTCCCCCTGCGCCGGAATAACCGGCTCCTGAAGCTGAACGTATTGGTGCCAGTACGAGGCGTACAGGTCCGTGCTTTCAAAGGAGGAGGTGGCCGGCAATACGATATCCGCATACTTGGCCGTGTCCGTCATGAATAAATCGTGAACGACCGTGAACAGATCCTCCCGTGCAAAACCCTCTTTCACGCGCTCCGTATCCGGAGCAACCACCAGCGGGTTGCTGCAATAGACGAATACCGAGCGGATCGGCTTCTCGGTCATGGCCAGCGCTTCCCCGATCCGGTTCATATTAATCGTGCGCGCACCCGGGTTCGGCCGCAGATCCGGCCGTTCCAAAGCCTCGCTGTTCATGCTGTTGTAACCCCCGTTTGATTTGGCGGCCCCGCCGCCCCGCTTGAGCCACTGCCCGGTCAGCGCCGGCAGGGCCGCAATGCTCCGCACCGTCATGCCGCCGTTATCATGATGCTGCAGACCGTTGCCGATGTGAATGTAAGACACGCCGGCACGGCCGTACAGCTCGGCCAGCTTCGCCACATCGTCGGCCGGAATGCCCGTTACGGAAGACACGTATTCCGGCGTGTACGTCTTCACATGCTCCCTCAGCTCCTCATGGCCGATCGTATAACGTTCCATGAACGCCTCATCCACCAGCCCGTCCCGGAACAGGACGTGCATGATCCCGACGGCAAGCGCGGCATCCGTACCGGGATACAGCGGAATGAACCAATCCGCCCATTGGCCGGTCTGATTTTTATGAACATCGATGACGACGACCTTCGCGCCCCGCTTGCGGGCTTTTTCGGCGAGCACCACCTGATGCATGTTCGTGCTGACGATATTGCCGCCCCAGACGATGATCACATCGGCGTTCACCGTGTCTTCAGGGACCGTCCCCCCGTTGAAGCCCATGACCGATTTCCAGCCTTCGTTTCCGGCCGAATTGCAGATGGACTGCTTCAGCTTGCTGGCGCCCAGCCTGTTGAAGAAGCGGCGGTCCATGCCGTCTACGCTCAAGATGCCCATGTTCCCGTAGAAGCTGTAAGGCAGGATGCTTTCCGGACCATCCGTTTCAATCAGCGCCTTGTACCGGTCCGCGATTTCCCGGATAGCCTCGTCCCAGCTGATCCGCTTAAATAATCCGGCCCCTTTCGGGCCGGTCCGGCGCAGCGGATAGAGCACACGCTCCGGATGGTATACCCGGTGAGCCATATTGCGGACTTTATTGCAGATCGCGCCTTGCGTGATCGGATGGTCGGGGTTGCCTGTAACCTTTACGATCTTCCCGTTCTCTTTATGCAGCAGCAAGCTGCAAGTATCCGGACAATCCAGCGGGCAAACCGCCGGAAATACGCCGTGTTCCTGATGAATCAATTTGTCCTCTCCCCCTTGTGCTCCAGCCTCTTTCGTATCCCCTTATCTTAAAAAAAATCAGCCTTATCGTAAAGTCATACATTTTTTTCTAAAGATGTGATTCACCCCTCGAACTCCCGGGTATATTTCTATCAAGAGCAAGGATGAGAAACCCAGACCCTTTCTCCTCCTCGCCATATCATGGACCACTCCCAAAAATTCGCCATGCATGTATCTCCTCCCCCGAGATACGGCATGGCGAATTTACATTACGGGCGGCTCAAGAAGCGGCCGCGAATGCTCTGTTCGGCTTGCTTCTTCGATAGGAGCATCCTCTTTTATCTGCACGCCTACCTTTTCCCCTCACCGCGTTTTCTGCTTTCCCTACCGCGCTTTCAGTTTCCAAATCTTCGCATTCAGCGATTTATTGCGTAAATCTGCAAAATAATGATCCCGCGAAAGTCCGTATCCTATGTAATCGCTTACTTATGGATCATTCGGTTCCTTACTGCCGAAAATAGCGGCAAAAGGCCGTTTTACAATCGAATGCCGCAGGCGTAATATACTATTCAGATTTCAAATCCAATATAATCTCACAGTTGATTCGCCGAATTTCCAGAGAGGAAAATGGGGGAACCAAAGCGTATGCCTGCCGATGCGGCAGCCATACTATGGGGTGAATCCTGAATAACCGCGGCCGGTCCCGCGCGGCATCAGGTAGGGCGACTCTCGCGCCCGAATCCGACAGCTAACCTCGTAGGCGTTAATGGGAGGGTTGTGAACTTGTGCAAAAAACACAGGCTCTAACCTGTGTTTTTTCTATGCCAAAAATCGAAAAAATCGAAATGGAGATGCATCCCATGCCCGGCCCTTGACCATTCACCCAAGCCACATAGCTTTATGCTTTTTTGGGGAGAACGACCCAAAATCCAAATCGAATCGGTGGTGAAACACGATGCTATCTTCCATCAAGCGCTTCCTCATCGGAAGACCGCTCAAATCCAATGAATTAGGCGATCAAAAATTGAATAAAACCAAGGCCCTGGCGATTTTGTCATCCGATGCCCTGTCATCCGTCGCCTACGGCCCCGAGCAAATCCTGCTGGTGCTGATGACTGTCGGCGCGGCTGCCTATTGGTATTCCATCCCGATCGCCATCGGCGTTCTCGTCTTATTGCTGGCGCTGATCTTATCGTACAGACAGATCATCTTCTCTTATCCGCAGGGCGGTGGAGCCTATGTCGTGTCGAAACGGAATCTGGGCATGTATCCAGGCCTCGTTGCCGGAGGCTCCTTGCTCGTCGACTATATCCTAACCGTTGCGGTCAGCGTATCGGCCGGGACGGATGCGATTACGTCGGCTTTTCCCGAGCTTCGTCCCTATAACGTCGGGATCGCCGTGCTGTTCGTCCTGTTTCTTACTGTGCTGAACTTGCGGGGCGTGACGGAATCCGCCTCGATCCTGGCCTATCCGGTCTACCTGTTCGTGCTGGCCTTGTTTATTCTGATCGGCGTCGGTCTCTACGATATTGCAACCGGCCACGCTTCGCCGGACCTGCACACCAAGATCGGCACGCCCGTCGCCGGACTGAGCCTGTTTCTGCTCCTGCGGGCGTTCGCTTCAGGCAGCTCGGCGCTGACCGGGGTTGAAGCCATATCCAACGCCATCCCGAACTTCAAGGAGCCCGCGCCGAACAACGCCGCCAAAACCCTGGCCGCGATGGGCTCCCTGCTCGCCCTGTTATTTTCAGGGATCGTATTCCTGGCCTATTATTACGGGGTCAGCCCCAGCGAAGAGGTGACGGTTGTCTCCCAAATCGCCGAGCATACCTTCGGCCGGAACGCGCTGTATTATTTCATTCAGGGGACTACTGCGTTAATCCTGATCCTGGCCGCCAACACGGGGTATTCGGCATTTCCTCTGCTGGCCGTCAACCTGGCAAAGGATAAGTTCATCCCGCGAATGTTCACGGTCCGGGGGGACCGCTTGGGGTATTCCAACGGCATCATCATCCTTGGCCTTCTGTCCATCGTGCTGATCGTGGCCTTCGAGGGCAAAACCGAGCATCTGATCCCGTTGTACGCCGTCGGCGTATTCATTCCGTTTACTTTGTCGCAGACGGGAATGATGGTGAAGTGGATTCGCGAGAAGCCTCAAGGCTGGATCCCCAAGCTGGTCATTAACTCGACGGGGGCTGTTATCAGCTTTGCGGTAACGTTGATCTTTTTCTTCACGAAATTTGCCCAGGTGTGGTCGGTGCTTCTGTTTCTGCCGCTTATCATCTGGATTTTCACCCGGATTCGGAATCACTATGAGGCGGTCGCCGATCAGCTGCGGATTACGACCTGCGAGCCGGCAAAGCCGATCGAAGGCAACATCATTATCGTGCCGGTAGCCGGCATTACGCATGTGGTGGAGAACTCGCTCAATTATGCCAAATCACTGTCCGCTGACCAAATCATCGCCGTTTACGTGAACTTCGAACGGGAAGACCAGATTGCTTTCGAGGAAAAATGGAAGAAGTGGCAGCCGGACGTCCGGCTGGTGACGCTGCATTCGCCATATCGCAGCATCATCTCGCCGCTCACTAAATTCATCGACACGGTACAGCGCAAGGCCAGCGAGTCCGACTACCAGGTGACGGTCGTCATTCCACAGTTCATTCCGAAGAAGGGGTGGCACAACTTCCTGCACAATCAGTCGAGCTTGCTCATTCGCGCTCATCTGCTTTACCGGCGGGATGTTATTCTTACAACGGTTCCTTATCATTTGAAGAAATAGCTGCAGCCCGGACCCATGGCGGGGACGGGCTTTTTTCTGCCTTTGCATCCGGTTCGCTTCCCACATCCGCTCCCAAGCGGCTGATGCTGATTCTTCTGAGATGGATTGGGAAGAGACTGGTAATTACCGAAGGAAAGCGTACGCGCATGGCCGCCAACACCTTCGACATAGGCTTTTTTCTGGGGACAGGCAGCCTTAGGCTTTCAAAGCGTCTTATTTTTCTTTATAATGTCGGAATGGATGGGTCATGCATCGGGGAAATCTATCTAAATAAACATCTAGGAGACTCCATTTATGAGCTTGAAACACAATCTGCTTCGCAAGAAGCCGATTCCGCCTTTGACAGGCGGAGAAGTGCGTTCCGCATTGAAGAAACAGCTCGGCGTCATGGACTTGATCGTCCTTGGCGTCGGTTCTATCGTGGGAACGGGAATTTTCGTATTAACCGGCGTGACGGCCGCCACCCATGCCGGTCCGGGACTGATCTTGTCATTCCTCCTGGCAGGGCTGGTATGCGCCTTCTGCGCACTATGCTATGCCGAATTCGCCTCCACCGTGCCGGTAGCCGGCAGCGCGTATACGTACAGCTACTCCGCCTTTGGGGAAGGCCTCGCTTGGCTGATGGGCTGGGATTTGCTCCTGGAATACGGCTTTGCAAGCGCCCTCGTATCCAGCAGCTGGTCGGGGTATGTGCAGAGCATTCTGTCCGGGTTCAATATTCATCTTCCTGTTGCCATTACAAGTGCCTTCAATCCTGCGAAGGGCACATACGTGGATGTGCCGGCGATCGTCATCGCGCTGTTGATTACATGGATCGTATCCCGGGGTGCGAAGGAATCGACCCGGCTCAACACCATCATGGTATATCTGAAGATAGCCGTCATCGTTCTGTTCATCGGTGTCGGAGTTTTCTACGTGAAGCCGGACAACTGGACGCCGTTCCTTCCGTTCGGCATCGAAGGGGTCATGACGGGGGCGGCCATCGCCTTCCTCGCATATATCGGCTTCGACGTCATCGCCACAGCTGCGGAGGAAGTGAAGCAGCCTCAGAAAAGCCTGCCAGTCGCCATATTAGGCTCTCTGCTTATCGTTGCCATCCTATACATTGCCGTTACGGCGGTATTAACCGGCCTTGTACCGTATCATCTCTTGAACGTGAAAGACCCTGTCGCCTTCGCGCTGCTGTATATTGAGCAGGACTGGATGTCCTACTTCATCTCGCTCGGAGCCCTCGCCGGCCTGACCACCGTCCTCATGGGGGTATTGTTCGGTCAATCCCGGCTGCTGTACGCACTCGGTCGGGACGGCTTGCTCCCGAAACGGATGAGCTCGGTCAATCCGAAGACGAAGTCGCCCGTATTCAGCACTTGGGTATCCGGCATCTGCATCGCGGCGCTGTCGGGCTTCGTTCCGCTTGGAAACCTGGCGGACCTGGCCAGCATCGGCACGCTGTTCGCCTTTATTACCGTTTCTCTCGGCATCATTGTCCTGCGCAAGACGCACCCTAACCTGAAGCGGACCTTTCGCGTGCCGCTGGTTCCATGGCTGCCCTTAATCGCCACGCTCAGCTGCTTGTACCTGCTCACGACGCTGCAGCGGATCACCTGGATCGGATTCATCGTCTGGATCGGGCTCGGCATCATTATCTACGCCGTGTATGGTTACAGGCACAGCTCGCTGCGCCAAGACGCAGCACCAGACGAATCCTGACTTCGAGTGAACGTCTTGCGCGCTACCATAGATTAAACCAGCCTTGACCTCATCATTAACGAAGAGAAGAAGGGACTCTCCCGTAAGGTCCATTGACCTGGGACAGTCCCTTCTCTTTTCTTATAAGTAAGTTGTTGAGCTGAGCGCTCTAGGATTCCATCACGCCTTTAGGGGCAGCCGTCGGCCCGGCAGGCATGCCTTCAACCGGCACCTTGGCGGCGGGAAGCTTTATGCTGACGAACGAGGATACCAGGAATATGGCTCCTGCCGTGAAATATACCGCAACGATCGACGATGCCGCCATATACCATCCCGT
Organism: Paenibacillus sp. FSL R5-0810; assembly: GCF_038002285.1. Classification (NCBI taxonomy): domain Bacteria; kingdom Bacillati; phylum Bacillota; class Bacilli; order Caryophanales; family Paenibacillaceae; genus Paenibacillus; species Paenibacillus sp. FSL R5-0810. The sequence continues at coordinate 5,596,054 of NZ_JBBOCF010000001.1, read as the reverse complement.
CAGTCCGGAGCCGATCAGCAGCATGCCGGTAAAGACCGGCATCATGACGCCATTGAGACGCCCGATATATTGTTCATCAACCTGCCGCATCATCAGTGCCATCAAGACGGTTTGCGCCAGCGCCATCAGCACGCCCGTAACAAAACGCATGGCACCGGTCAGGAGCGGCCACTTCGACAGTACTTCGATGCATGTGGACACCCCCAGGAAGGCAAGACCAGCAAACAGAAGATACGAGCCTTTCACCCTCCCGGCGATGACGGCAGCAATAATCCCCCCGATCAGCATCCCTCCACCCTCAAGCGCGGTAAACCACTGCACGCTGGTCATATCCAGCATCAACCGCTCGGTGATGACAAAGATATCGAGCGGCTGGACAAGTCCCGCCCCGAGCGCCAGAAGAACATAAACCACCAAAAGCACCTTCAGCCATCCGGTACGACCGATGTAGCGGAAGCCCTCCTTCAGTTCTTCTGTAAAAGAGCTTGCAGAGTCGGCCCTATCCGCTGCTTCATCCACATGCGAGGGGAGGAATGCCAATACGGCGGCAGAGCCGGCAAATATGACAAGCAGGCCAATCAGAGACGCTTCGAGGCCGAAGGCTTGATAGATCGTCGTCCCGATCATCGGCCCTAGAATAATGAACAGCGACATGAGCGTCTGGGACAATGCCGTCGCCGACGAGACATGCTCATCCGGCAAGCAGCGCTTGATGATCTTGAACGAGGACGGCTGGGAGAATTGGGAGACAACGGCCGAGATCAGCGTCACGGCGAAGGCCGCCTGCCAATATCCTGCAAATACGACGAACAGGATGAGCAGCACGGATAAGAAACTCAGGATGTCCCCCCAAATCATCGTGCGCTTCGGCCGCCAGCGGTCGGCTAGTACGCCGCCGATAATCGAAACCAGAAAGATCGGCGCATATTCAATAACGGTCAGCAGCGATATGGCTACCGGGTTATGATGGCTTTTCTCCATAATGAAGTAGAGCAGCGCCATGTTGCGGATCCAGATGCCGATGTTCTGCAGGACATCCGAAATCGTGAGCAGTACAAATGCTTTGTTGCGAAACAGATGCTTCAATGTTCATGCCCCCTTAGATAAAACCGACTAGCCGGTTTATTTATATTCATAAAAGCACGGAGCATGCCTTCGCATGTTCCTATGCTTTAACAAAAGAAGCTTGGTCATCCGGTCAGTCCTCGGCTCGCCCAGTCATCACCCCTTGCAGAAAAATGCTGACGCCCTTCCGGTACAGCATGCGCAATTCCTCTTGTGACCGTTCATAGAACGTGGTCGACAAGCCGTCGAGAAGGGATCCGAATATAACGGATACTTCCTCGATATCCTCCGGAGAAATGATTCCTTGATCGGCACCCTCCTCCAGGATTTCCAGGTACAAGGCCCGCGGCCCCTGCAGGATCGCCAGCAATTTATTCAGCAGCGTATTGTCATTCGGCTGGTTGATGTAAAATTCCTCTGCAACCTTCGTGAGCGGGTTTTGAAAATCATCGACCATATGATCAGCGATCCCATACAGCTTCTCTTCAAAGCTTCCGTACTTCGCCTTCTTCTCGTGCCATGCTTCCATCCATTCCTGATTCTGTTTGGCAAGTAGCTGGATAAAGAGATCCTCCTTGCTGTCAAAATGGTAATAGATGCTGCCCTTGCTGGCACCGGTAAACTTGACCAATTCGTCCATGGACGTTGCCGCATATCCGCGCTGGATGAAGAGCATCTTCGCTTTCTCCAGAATAAGGTCCCGCTTCCGTTGAGCTTTCTCTGTTGCCATCGAAAAGCACTCCTTGCTACAATGAATTGCCGTTACGGACAAGGTCCTGCAGCCCTTCTTGGGTGGAACCAGAGCCCGATTTATCGCCATTGTTCAAACCAATTCGTTGACTTCAGAAAAAAACCGACTATGCGGTTTAATTTCATCCATCATACCCCAACCCTCCCGCAATGTAAAGGAAAGGCCTGAATAACTAGAACAGGAGGGCTTTCGTTTTATCGAAAACCCTCCTGTCATCGTGCTGCCTACATTCTTAACTATGATTCGTCTTATTCCAAATTCCAGACAGCTCTGTCCATCTTCATCGGATCCCCGAAGCTCAGCTGCAGACCTTTGGCATCTTTAGCTACCTCATAGGAAATTTCACCCTTCAGCTCCTCCCCGGGTGCTATGGTTCCATCGAGGGTCTGCACATCCGAGGAGATCGCCGGCGTATAGTGCACCTCCTGGTCATCTGTCAGCGCAAACGATAAGGCGGACGAAATGACCACCGGCTCGGTTCCGTTATTTTTAACGGTTAGATCGACAACCTTGAACATATTGCCATCCTGGGGCTTTTTATAATCGTCCCCTTCCGATTCCCGCAATCCGTTCAGCGTAATCACGATTCCGTAATAGTCGATCGTATCGCCGACAACGCCTGTCTCGCCGGCACTCAGCTTCTTGCCACCGTCCGGCGTAGCGGTCTGATCCTCTTGGGGCTTGGCTGAAGGGTCTTCAGCGGACCCTGAGGCATTGCCTGAATCGCCGCCTCCGCTTACGGCAGGGGGCTGTTCCGCCGGCGGAGCAGCCTGATCATTCGAGCAGGCTCCAATAAGCAGCATCGTCAGTATTGCAGCCGAAATTTTTATCATCATCGGATTCATCCTCATTCATATTACCTCCTATCGCAGTCATGGCTTGATTAGAATCTTTCCTTAATCCTGAACTTAAATAGTTTCGCCATGCATTCGCAAAATCCTGCATAAACACGAAAAAGCCCCCTGGAAAGGGGGGCTTCGAAGGGATGAGTTATACGTGCACAGGTGTCTCGGTTTGGATTTCAGGCAGCGCCTGCAATCCCGCCGTATTCAGGAAGTTCCACGGCTTGTTGTAATGCGGCTGGAAGAAGAAATCGATAAAGGCCAGCTGGTCAATCGTCATCCGGTTCTGGATGCATACCGACAGCGTGTTGATCGACTGGGTCAAGTCTGCCTTGGAAATCACTTGGGCACCGATTACGCGGCGGGTTTCCGTCTCATATACGACCTTCAATGTTACCGATTCAGACGTCGGCATAAATTCCGGACGGTAATGATCGGTGATCGTTACGGCTTCGACCTGAAGTCCTTCATCCTTAGCGGCTCCTTCCGTCAGCCCAGTGGACGCGATGTTATGCTCATAAATTTTGAGGCCCGAGGTGCCTTGCGTCCCCATATAAGGGGTGGTGTGCTTCACCAAATTGCGGGCAACCAGCGTCCCCATCCGCACGGCGTTCGTCGCCAGCGGAATGTACATCATCTTGCCTGTCGGGTTATAGAGCACCGAGCAGCAATCGCCCGCTGCATAGACATCCGGCTTATTGGTCTGCATGTACGAGTTCACAACGATGGCTCCGTTGTCGAGCATGTCGACCTGTCCTTTAAACAGCCCTGTGTTCGGACGGAAGCCGATGCAGAGGATGACCAGATCCGTTTGGATTTCTCCCTTGTCGGTAATCACCTTGTTTACTTTGCCCTCCTCTCCCTGGAAGGAGGTTACCGTCTGACCGAGTGCCAGCTCAATTCCTTTTTCCCGGAAAGAATTCTCGATCTGATCACTGAATTCACGGTCCAAATATTTGTTCAGAATGCGGTCAGCGCTGTCGATCAGCGTAACCTGCTTGCCGTTTTGCTGAAAGGCCTCGACCAGCTCGACGCCGATATACCCGGCACCTACGACGGTGATATGCTTCGCATGACGCGCTTTTTCGATAATCGTATTGGAATGGCGGTAATTCTTCGAGAGCAGGATATTGTCCAGGTCAATGCCCTCAAGTTTCGGAACGATCGGCCAAGAGCCGGTCGTAATGATCAGCTTGTCGTACGTATCGTCAAAGGTTTCGGACGTGACCAGATTGCGCACCTTAAGGGTTTTGCGGTCGGTATCAACCGATACGATCTCGTGGCGCATCTTGGTGTCGACGCCCAGCTCTTCGAGCTTTTCCGGCGAGGAATAGAATAATCCATCCGGATCCTTCACGACGCCTCCGACATACAGTGCAATGCCGCACGATAAAAAGGAAATATTGTCATTGCGTTCATAAACGGTAATCTGTGCATCTGGATACAGCTTGGCGGTATTTACAATGGCAGACGTTCCTGCATGGGTACAACCAATAACGGCAACTTTCATGGTTTTTCCTCCTCCAAAGTAAAGCTTGTATTTGTTTAAGATGATCTGTTTGGCATGGAATCATGCTTGGTAACCGTTGATGCCATTTTGATCCGATGCCCAAGCTCATTTGTGAATTAATTCACTTTTTACTATGGTTTCATTATAATGTGATTTTATTCACATTTCAATAGGCTTTTGAAATAGCCACACTTTGTTCACAAATTCACAATCTTGTTGTGACTCATTCCATTGATTCTTATGATTGCGCAAACGGCAGACTGTTATTCCGATTTTGAGACTGGATAAAAGGGAATGAACGAGCTGGCTTCAGAGCATACTAATTCGGTCGTTTCCGCCAGGTACGTTTGACACCGAAGCCAGATGTTTTGAAAGGGGCTGCACAGCAAAAAACAGGACTGCAGTGACCGGATCGTCCAGCTAGATCCCGGCACTTACAGCCCTGCTCTTCGCATTCGCAAAACTCTCGAAATCTTTAATCCAGCAGCGATTCAATTGCGCTTCTCATCGATTCAGGGGTCTCCCGCGGCTCAAACCGCTGCACGACTTGACCCTCCCGATCTACAAGAAACTTGGTGAAGTTCCAGGCAATCTCTCCGTTTCCTTCAGGACCTGGCTGCTGAGACTTCAAATATTGAAAGAGCGGATGGGCTTCTTCCCCGTTTACATCAATCTTCCCGAAAATCTTGAACGTTACGCCGTAATTCAATTGGCAGAACGATTCCGCTTCCTCGCTTGAACCCGGCTCCTGTCCTCCGAACTGGTTGCAAGGAAAGCCTAGCACCTCCAGACCTCTGGACTTGTACTGCTCATATAACTCCTGAAGCTCCCCGTACTGCGGAGTCAGCCCGCATTGGCTGGCCGTGTTCGCAATAAGCAGCACATTGCCCTTATAATCCTCAAGCGAAATGGCTTTGCCTTGTGTATCGACGGCTTGATAATCATAGATTGACATCATTCATTCCCTCCTCTATAGTGCGACCCTGTTTGGATTACGCTGATCCGGCGTGCACCATCTATTCCTCATCATACCTGAAATCATGGGGTGAAACCAAATTTCGATACCTCGGACTGATACCCAAATGAAAACATTTGTATTATGATAATTTTATATTTATCGGGGCAGGCAAAAAAACTAACAGTCTGATTCGCCGCGAAGGCTCGTCTGATTCGTCCTATCCCTTCCCGGGAATGGGATTGGATGGATGTGCCCTGCTGCAGCCGCACTGCTGCAATTTAACATGTAAGCGAGGAAAAAGCATGAAATTGTACCCAGAAATGTTTTTATCCCCTTGGCATCTCATTGTCCTCCTCTTTGTCCTAATTGCATGGGTAGGACTTATGATTGGCCGTTACGACCGGAAAACCATACTGCGCAGTACCGGCCTCACGGCTTTGGTATTTTATTTTATCGTGACGATTCCCGTGGGACTGATCACCCAAGACTCCTTGTATAAACAAGAAACGATGCAGGCGAAGCTCGATCAAAGATTCGAGGAAAAGAAGGAGAAATCCAGCCTGACGAGCGTCCAGGATCATATCATGGTTTATGTCGGAGCTTACAAAAATGATGATGGTGCCGATATTCTCGTCTATGCCGGCAATTACCACAGCAGCGAAACATTCACCGGCAATATAAAAGTTTCCGTTTACGATAAGGACAAAGAAGACGTATTTGCTAAAACTTACGAGCACGTGACGCTCGCACCCGGGGAGAAGAAGGAGCTCGACACGACATATACAAGTCAGCCGATGGATACCTACTACATCCAATACGAAGCGCAGCCCTAGGGCTGCGCTTCTTTACTTATCTCATATGGGTTGTAATGCGAATGACAACGGGCGTAACATTCACTTTGCACCGTACATCCGTTGCATCGGCGATGCGTACGGTACAGTATAGCTGCTTACGATCTATATTACAGCTGCTGGCCCTTTGACAAATCAATCTCTGATTCAGGGGTGTGCCCGGCTGGTCTGTAAAGTTCAGGCACCGGCGGCAAATTCTTGGCATCGCGGTTCTTCCGCAATCGGCGAACCCCAAGATAGATCAGACCGTATAACGGCAGAAGCATGAAGGACAATGCTAGCAGACTTCCTGACATAATATAGGAGGGGTCGGTCTCGATATCCGAGAAGTCCACAAAAAAGAATGTAAAGAGCGTAACCAAGGAAAAGATAATGATCTGCAACCATCGCATCCATTTCACCAGAATAAAGAATAGAATGCTGGAGCAGCCGAGCAGCAGAACGGAATAGGCGTAATTATTCGGATCAATCGAGCCGTTATCGGCCAGTCTTACCAGCCAAAAGCCGATGGCGAATTGAACCGGGAATACGAGCCAAGCCAGCTTGCCGACCCCGCGAAAGGCGGATTTCCTTTTTCTCAGCTCCTCCTCGTATTCCAGACGCTTCATCTCATGCTCAAGCTCTTCCAATTCGGCTTCCGTATACTCGCGATGCTGCTCCTCTTCGATTAGCTGTTCCATGTACGGACGGAAGTCACGCTCGATATTCCCGTCAAATTCCGCTGCCTTCAAATCCTCATCGCTCCGCAGCTGCTGCGGCACCGATGCATCACGGAAATCATGGATGACGAGCGAGGTAAGGTATAACGGTATATTTCTTCGGCCCATGGCCTCCAGCCAGCGGTTCGCGTCCATTGGATCCAGGAACGGAACGGCGATGGCCCGCTCCCCCATTCCGCTTCGGGCAATCAGGTACAGGACCGGCATCAATTCGAACATCGCGCTTTTTTCCATCATTTTGGTTTTCTTATAAGCATAGCTGTATTGGAGCACGTAACGGCCATAGTACATCTCCACCACATCGGTCAGGAAGACGCTCCCTTGCTCCGATTCTCCCGTAGCCGAATCCCACAGCTCGTATTCAACGCGATCCTCATACAGCGCGAATCGGTCCAGATGCGTATTGGCCCACACCTGTTTTCTCAGGCTTTTCAACAATTTGACCAACATGATCATTCCGACAGGCACGGCCAGCAAGCTAAGCCAGGTCCAGACGGAAGGCCAGCGAAGCAGAAGGATTACCGGGCCGACGATCAGCCCAAGGCCGATCAGTATGCCGATCGTATACGCCTCAAACGTCAGCACCCAGTAAAAGGGCTGCATCTTGGGCTTTTTCTGCTCATGAATCAACAGCGACATGCAGGCAACTCCTTTGTCTTCAACGATTGACTATCATCCTTTATGTATAAATGCTCTAACCTTTATAATACGGCAAAATCCTTTCCAAGAGGAGATGAATTTAGGCCCTATTTTAGGAAGCTCCATGTATATCTATCGGACAAAGATGGCGGTAAATCAAAAAAAGCCTTCCCCGGCATCACCTGCCGGAGAAGACCTATGACGCTCTTTGAAAATGCCTAAGCCTAGCGTTTCTGGGCCAGCTTGACGAGGAGATGAGCCAGCTTGTGCTGCTCCTCTGGTGTGCCCACCTTCCACAATTCCTGAAGAAGCTTCTCCTCCGAATTTCTAGGCTCTTCGTTTGCAGCCAGATAGCCGGCCACCTTTTCCGCCGCCTGGGCAAGCTGCTCCTCATTCAATCCGATGCTCTCGGCCAGCTGAATTCGCTTGTTCAAATAGGCCTGAAACGAGTCGAAATCAGCCAGGATCCGCTCCTTCTCCTTATCGTCAATCCGATCTATCGCGTCATCGACCTTACTTACATCGAGCTCACCGTTCTTGTTCACGACATGATTATGTTCAGACATGATAACGCCTCCTTGTGATTGGATTAGATAACGATCAGTTATTAACCGCAAGGCCTGCAAATGAACCACCGGATGGCGTTAACGGCCGCGCCGTCCACCGCTCCGGCCGCTCCCTCCCCGGCTGCCGGAGCCGCGGCTGCCGCCCTGGTTGGCCTGGCCCCGGGCGGAGCTGCCGCTGCGGCCTCCGGATCTTGTCGATCCACGGCCGGCACCGCCTTGGCTCTTGCTCTGCCCGCGGCTGCGCTCTTCCGCGCCTGCACGTCTCCCGCGCCCGCCGCTCTCTTCCCTGCGTGGCTGCTCCGCTCTCCCCTTGGCTTGGGAGCGGCCTCCCCGGCCATCGGCGCTGCCGCCTCCTCCCCGGGAGCTGCGGTCCGACTGGCCGCGGCGTGCCGAGCCCGTTCCGCCTTCTCTTCGCCCGCCGCCTTGCCCCCGCTCACGGTCAGACTCAAGCGAAGAGACATGTCTAGCTTTTCTCGGACGGCCGGACTCCATACCCGCATTGTCCGCGCGCTCCTCCTGGACGTTCCCCTCGTGTGCGTCATAGCGCACCCGCTTCAAGCGAAGCGAGATGCCCTCCTCGATCCGCGCCAGGTCCGAACGGTCCTTGGCAGCCATAAAGGTCACTGCCATTCCGCTGCCTCCCGCGCGCCCGGTCCGGCCGATCCGGTGGATGTAACTTTCAACATCATGGGGCATATCGTAGTTAAAAACATGGGTAACCCCTTCCACATCCAGCCCCCGGGCTGCCACGTCCGTGGCGACCAAGAGCTGAAGCTTGGCTTCCCGAAACCGTTTCATGACCGCTTCACGCTTGGCTTGGGACAGATCGCCGTGAAGCTCGTCCGATTCGTATCCGGCAGCGAGCAGGGCTTCGTTTAGAGCCGATGCCCGCCGCTTGGTACGGCAGAAGATGATGGCAAGAAACGGCCGGTAGCGCTCGATCATGGCCCGAAGGGCGTCCTGCTTGGACCGGTCGGTGCACTCGACAACCACCTGCTTGATCTGCTCCAACGGAATGGGGGATGCCCCTTTTATAACAATATCTTCAGGTTTATTCATGTAACGAGCCGCAAGCTGCTTCACCCCTGCAGGCATCGTAGCCGAGAAGAGCATCGTCTGGCGTCGGTATGGAAGGGCATCGATCAGCGCCTCCACTTCGGCCAAAAAGCCCATATGCAGCATTTGATCCGCTTCATCGAGCACGAGCATTTTAACCCCGCCGAGCTCCAGTGTGCCGCGTCGCAGATGATCCAGCAGCCTTCCCGGCGTGCCGATAATCAAATGCCGGCCGCCTTCCAGCTTGCGCAGCTGCTTCTCGACATCCTGGCCGCCGTACACGGCCAATATTTTAATCCCGTCCGGTTCCCCTGCGGTCAGCTTCCGGGCTTCCTCCGTGATTTGGAGGGCCAATTCCCGGGTTGGCGCGATGATGAGCGCTTGCGGGAAAGGACGATTCGGATCGATATGCTGCAAAATCGGGAGCATAAAGGCCAGCGTTTTGCCGGTTCCGGTCCGCGCCCGGGCAATGACATCCTTCCCTTCAAGCAGCAGCGGAATCGTCTCCTGCTGCACCGGCGTCGGTACCGCGATTCCCTGCTCCTTCAATTTTCTCACTCTCTGCTCGTCAATGCCCAGCTGTTGAAAGTTCGGCAAACGTTCCACCTCATTTAAGTATTTTTCGCTATTGAATCGTATTAAGAAACTGACAAACGACCCTGTCTTTGGTAATGTCAATATTAGAAGATTCATCCCACCACGGCAAGGAGGTGTCCCGAATGAATCCGCTCCAGCTCATAGTCACTGTACTCGTTCTGCTGATCCTGCTCACCTTGATTAACATGATGATGAATTATGTTTCAAGACGGGACGGGGAGCCGCCCGTCCCCCTTAAGAGAAAGCTGTGGCTTGTTCCGCTTCTCGCAGCCTTTATCATTGTACCGATCGAGCTGTTCTCCATCCTGTATGCACTCCTGTTCCGGGTGACCGATTCTGCGGGACAGATGCTTGCCTATAACAGCGGCGGCGTGCTGCTAAGCCTGCCCCTGCTGCTCTTGATCGGGTTTCTGATCTTTGAAGGCCTCGTGCACCCGATCATGATTACCCTGCTGCGCCTATGGCTGCGGCGGGACGCTTCCGTATACGTCAAGCAGACCGTCACCGTGATCACCGATTCGATCCTGATTTACGCACTGGCGTCGGTGATCCCTGCCGTTCCGGTCGGCAGCTGGCTCCATGCGCTCATCATCGCCGTTTTCTATCATCTCATAGAATGGGTCCTGATCGGCATTCAGGCTTGGATCCAGCAGCGTAAACGGGCCAAAGCCGCGGCCCCTGGCTAAACAGCCTTGATAAGCCCACGAGCTAGAAACGCCCCGATTTAAAGATCGAATACAGCAGCCATGCCACCATGAGCAGCGCCACGATGAACCCGACCTCGATCACCGGGAAATTCCATAGCATCATGGGCTCCCGGCTCAAGGAGGAACCGATGATAAGTCCAACCATAATGATGCTGAAGGCCAGCAAAACGATGCTGAATGAGAGCCGGTTGCTGATCTGGTCCAGCTTCCGCATCAGCTGCTGCAGCTCCGGCACGCTGATTTCCACCCGGAGCTTCCCTTTGCTGATCAAGGCCGACAGCTGCCTGGCCTGTCCGGGCAAATCCAGCAGACTTTCTGCAAGCCCCGCCAACCCGTCCAGCACCTTCCTTCCAATCCTGCGCGAATTATAGCGCTCCTTCAGCAGCTTCCGTCCGAAAGGCTCCGCCATGTCGATGATGCTGATTTCCGGATCCAGCATTTCGATGACTCCTTCCAGCGTCAGCAGCGATTTGCCGAGCAGCGTCAAATCCGGCGGGAGCATAATCCGGTGCCGCTGGGCAACGGTGAACAGGTCGGTAAGCGCCTTCCCCAAGCGCACTTGAGAGAACGGCACGTCATAATATTCGCTCCGCAGCCGATCCATATCCGACCGCAAGGCGTCCATATCGCAATCATCGGGTATGAGTCCCATCTTGGAGATCGCGCGGATCATCCCTTCCGAATTTCGGCGCATCAAAGCAATGATCAGCCCCGAAAGATGATCCCTCATGTCCTCGCTCAACTGCCCGACAAGTCCAAAATCCAGGAAGACGAGCTTTCCGTCCTCGGCGACAAGCAAATTGCCCGGATGGGGATCAGCATGGAAAAAGCCTTCGATAAAAATCTGTTGAAGCATGCCGTCTATAAGATGCTCCGCAATCTCCTTCAGGTCATAACCCTTCGCGGCCAGCTCCTGCCGGCGGCTAAGCGTAATGCCCTCCGCGAACTCCATCATCAGCACTTTCGAGGATGTATATTCCCAATATATCCGCGGAATACGGATATACTCATGGTCATCCAGCCGGGATGAAATCTTCTCCGCGTTACGTGCCTCGTGACTGTAATCCAGCTCCGCCATCATCGCTCTGGCAAATTCATCCACAATCCGGTCGACCCGGTACTGCTTCACCCAATCCCAGTGGCGCTCGGCGATCGAGATCATGTCCCGCAGGATTTCCAGATCGCGGCCGATCATCCTGGCCACACCCGGCCGCTGTACCTTGATCGCCACACGCTCGCCGCTCTTCAGCCGGCCGGCATGCACCTGTCCGATCGAAGCGGCGGCAAGCGGCTTCTCTTCAAATTCCTGCAGTACTTCATGTATCGGCATGCCCCATTCCTGCTCGATCAGCTCCCGCGCGCTGGCGGAAGAGAACGGAGGAACCCGCTCCTGCAGCTTGACCAATTCCTGGATAATATGGTCAGGCAGCAGATCCGATCTTGTGCTCGCTAATTGGCCCAGCTTCACGAATGCCGGTCCAAGATCCTCCAGCACCCTCCGAATCCGTTCCCCGAGCGTAACGGTCTCCGGCTGCTCCCTGGAGCTCCAGCGGACGGGCATCGACAGGACATGGAACAGTCCCATCTCCTCCACCATATAGCCAAAGCCATGGCGCATTAGCGCCATGGCGATTTCCCGGTAGCGTCCGGCATGCCTCATTCGGACCGCCATCTAATCCTGCTGCGGCCCTTCCAATTCCACGATTTTCCTCTCAAGGACAGCGATGCGCTGTTCCAGGCTCGCGACATCGGTTCCTTTCGGCACGTCCAGTTCGGACAGTACGCGCTGCACCTGTTCATAAATATACGTCTTGATCTGGGACTGCTCTTCCTCGCCGCGTTCAATGAGGCGATTCACCAGCGCTTTGGATTCTGTGGGCGCCAGCTCCCCGCGCTTAACCAGATCGTCCACGATTTTCTCGACTTTTTCTTTGCTGACAACGGTAAGGCCCAATCCTAACGAGATTGCTTTCTTAAAAAGATCACTCATGATTTTATCCCTCCCGATCTTGTCTGGTTCCATTATAACCGTTCGCGCTGGTAAAAACATCTATCCGCAAAGCTTCAGCACCCATGTCCTGTGAGCGCTCCCGGTTTATAGGCCGGCATTGTGAAAATTTAGATTCCAGCCGCTCCCCGGGTCAAATCCAGAGACGAACGAAGCCGTTTCGCTCTATAACTGTGCTGATGGGAAGTCGATCTTTGGATTTTGCAAAATCCCATATACTTAGAATTACCCGGATCCGGCCGTAAATATGAGAGCATGGATACCGATCTGTTAACGCCTAGTCGAGGAAAAGAAAACAGACCGACAGGGCATTGCCCCACGGTCTGCACGCTTTTCATAAGATCACTCAATCTTAATCGTCATAACGATCATCGTCATCGTCGTCATGATCATTATCGTCATGATCATCATCGTAACGGTCGTCGTGATCATCGTCATGATCGTCATCATGATCATCATCGTCGTGATCGTACTCGGACTTTACGATTTTCCCGCTCAGGGCGTTGACCTCAACTTCCATGCTGCCTTTGGAGGTCTTCACTTCAACGTCATAGATCCAGCGGTTATCGTCCTCATCCAGATCGACGTCAGTCACCGTGCCGCCTCCCGCATGCTTCAATGCAGCTGCAGCGGCCTGTCCTGCGCCGATCAAGCCGCTGGGATAACGATCGCGGTCATCATCAAAATCATCATCTCCATCATAGTGGTGGTGATATTCGAAAGTCCGCTTCCCGAGCGTTTTGCCGGTTGATGCGTCAATCCATAGCTTGGTGCCCCGATCACTTTGTTGGATGTACACCTTATAAGCGAGCTGTCCTTTATAGTGTACCAGATCGATATCTTTTACCGTTCCTTTAGCGACAGCCAGAGCAAGCTGCTCCGCCTTCTCGACACTGATCAGCTGCTTGCCCGCTTGCGCTGCAGTCGTCGTACCGGTGCTTGCACTTCCGTTCGAGCCCGCAGCCTGCACGGCATTATATCCGTATACGCCGCTTGCCGCTATAGCCACGGACAGCGCGCCGGCCCACAGTATTTTTTTCTTCATCTTGTTCTTTCCCATCGTAATTACCTCCTCATGTCTTATCGATCGTTCTCTTTACAATTTCACTATAACGCTCCAATATGAGAGCATTCAGAGAGAAAGATTAGAAAACGATGATAAATGATAAAAGAGGTTGTTCAAAAGATCGTCTTTTGATCACGAAGTGAAATCAAGAAGTATCTCGTCTGATCCATTCCCTAATCATCCCACGTTACGGTCATAATCTTGCCGGTAATGGCATGAACCTGGATCGTGGCTTCCCGCCCATCGCTCTTCTCAATTTCGACCAGATAATAACGAACGCCGTCATCCTCGCGGTATTCGATATCCTCGATCGTCCCGGGAACCTTAGCAAGCGATACCTTCTCGGCGTGCTCCCTCGTGATCATCCGCATCGGCGGATTCTCTGGTTCGGTGCCTTCGCCATCGTCAGAGTCCTCCGGGGTTCCGCCTGACCCCTCCCCATTCGGCTCCGAAGGTGGTTTACTCCCCTGGCCTTGTCCCTGACCCTCGCTCTGACCCGTCCCGCGGTTATCCGGATCAGGAGGCTCGGGCTGCTGTCCGGTCGGATCCTGATTGCCAGACCCGCCCTTTCCCTTCTCCAGCTGTTCGATCGACACAATGCTGCCTTCGCGAGCATCCACAGCCAAATCATATTTGCCTTGATCGGACACCAGCTGAACCCGGTACACATCGCCGTCCAGCGTTGTATCCGTTATCGTCCCATTTGGGTAGAGAGTTTCCACTTTACCTATAATCTCATCCTCGCTCATACGCTCGGACGAAACACTGAACGGCTTCCACAGCAGCGTACCGGCCACCACGACGACGACCAGCAGAAGACCGCCCGTCAGCATCCCCATTTGTTTTCGCATCCCAATCACCTCGGGTAGATTCTGTTCATTAACGCAAGTATACCGCAGCAAGGTTAGAAATCGATGAGAAACAAAAGGGCGTTTAACCTTGACCTCGGGTCCCCGAAGGCTGCAGCCGGATCGTGGCGGTGGTGCCGACTCCCGGCAGGCTTTCGAGCTCCAGCTCTGCCCCGATGGCCTCCGAAATCTCCTTCGCCAGCGACAAGCCGAGGCCTGCTCCGCCGGTCTTCCTGCCGCGGGCTTCATCGACCCGGTAGAAACGGTCAAACACATGCTCCAAATCTTCCTTCGATATGCCGATTCCCCGGTCAATGACCCGAATATATACCCCGGGCGGCTTCCTTCCGACTTCGATGACGATCGACTCATCGCTGTACTTGCGGGCGTTATCAAGGAGGATGAACAGCAGCTGCTTCAGCCTGCGGCTGTCCGTCCAAGCGTGCACCTCGCCTTCAGCGCGGACGTCAACCTTCCGGCTGTAGGCATCCCGGATCGCACGCGCCGATCCGTTTGCCAGCTCGGAGAGCTCCACGGATTCCATCTCGATCTTCCATGAATCCTGGTTCCTTGCCAACAGCAGCAGCTGCTCGGTCATCTCCTTCATTCGGATCGCTTCCGAATGGATCGCTTCCACCGATTCCTGAAACAGCTCCGGCCGCTCAAGCCCTCTGCGCTTCAGCAGGCTGGCATAGCTCTCGATAATCGTCAGCGGCGTCTTCAGCTCGTGCGAGGCGTTGGATACGAACTGCTCCTGCTTCTCATGATTGCTCTCGAGCAGCGTGATCATATCATTAAATGCAGCACCCATCTCCGTCAGCTCGTTCTTCGGCTGCTCCTCAAGCTCGATCCGGCGGAACCGTCCGCTCTCGCGGATATCCTTCATCGTGCGGGTCAGCGCCGTAATCGGCTGCATGATCAAGCGCCCCAGCACGCGGGTCGACACAATGATCGGAAGCAGTCCTATGGCCGTCACGGCCACAAGCACGAGACGAAGCGCCTTCAGAATATCCATCGTCGGAGCAAGCGTACGCGCAAGCTGAATATTGTTGACCGAGCCGTCCGGCCAAATTACCGGGATCGAGGCGAATGCGTACGTTTCCCCTTGAATCGTAATCACCCGCACCTGTTCCCGGGTATCATACGGCTCATCAAGGCCGTCCAGCTCCACGCCAGGTGCCGTCGTCAACCTCTCGGGGCTGCTGTTATCGGGCATGACCACCTTGATTCCGGCGCCAGCCGGAACATAGCTGCGCTGCAGGTCGGCGAGCGGCACGGATTTCGCAGCCTCCACCATATTACCGGCGATCTGTACGGCTTCGGCCTTCGTCTGCTTAAGCTGGCTATCCACCGTCAAGCGGCTGAATACGAAATAAACCAAAATATTCATGACGATCAGAATGACAGCCATAAGTACTGATGAATAGAGATGAATTCGGCTGCTCAGCTTCATGGGCTGTCCTTCAGCACATAGCCGACGCCGCGGACGGTATGAATCAGATCAGGCAGGCCGTCAAGATCGATTTTCTTACGCACATAACGTATGTAGACATCGACGACATTCGTATCGCCGTAATAATCATATCCCCATACCGCGGCCAGAATTTGCTCGCGGTTCAGCACCTGCCGTTGATTTTTGAGCAGGTAAACGAGCAGATCGAATTCGCGGGGCGTCAGCTCGATCTTCGTTCCGGCCCTGACGACCTCGCGCGTTCCTTCATGGAGCTTAAGGTCTCCCGCGGACAGCCATTCTCCTCCCGGCTCAATGTCGTTCTGGCGCGTCCCCTGAAGTCGAAGCGCTGCCCGGATTCTGGCGAGGAGCTCCTCGATCTGAAACGGCTTCGTGATATAATCGTTAGCCCCCAGATCAAGACCCGACACCTTATCCTCAACCGAGCTCTTGGCGGTGAGCAGCAGCACCGCCGTGTGCGTATCCTGGCTCCGGATGCGCCGCAGCAGCTCGATGCCGCTCATGCCCGGCAGCATGACGTCTAACAGAATCAGATCGAAGGACCCGCTTCGATATACGCTCAGCGCATCCAGTCCGTTATCCGCTTTGGCAACCTCATAGCCCTCGCTCTCCAGCTCAATTTCCAGCAGACGGGATATTTTAGCTTCATCTTCGACGATTAAAATCTTCCCGTTGTTCATTCAATCCCTCCTACCTCCTACAGGCATGCTCCGAATGATTTAGCCCGGAACGCGGGCCGCCCATTTGGCGGCCTGCGTGATGAGCCTCCGAAGCTGCGGCTGAAGGAAGCTCGGCTCATGATGGCCCGGCATGACAAAGACCACCCGGCCGATGCCGTACGTATGGCACCAAGCAGCCGGCCACTGCTGACCTTCATACTCGTAGTGCAGCAGCACCGTTTTTTCCGTAAACGGGCTAAAGGTGAAGCGATACGGCTCCTCGTCCAATACAAACGGCTCCACGCCTTCCGTAATATCATGATTGGTCTCGGCGGGAACGAAATACAGCTTATCCATCGGCGGATGGCCGTCAAACCGCGCTCCGATGAGCTGGGCCAGCTCATACCGGTTAGCCAGCGTAATGCCGTTATGAATGACAAGCAGGCCGCCGCCGCCGCTGACATAGGACAGCAGGCCCGCCGTCTGCCGGGGAGATACGCGTTCATCCCACAAGTCGCTGTAGGCGATGCACAGCTCATAGGGATACAGATTGCTCTCGTGGAGCATTTTATGATTTTCGGTGCACTGCACCGTGAACATGTCGTTTAAAAGATGTGTTACTTGTTTATCGATCCCTTGGAGCGGGTGAAACTTGGGGTGGGTATAGCTGCCTAGCAGCAGTGCTTTTCTTTTATCCATGGGGCATCCTCCTATTTACTACTTACAATATTACACACGATGGTCCATTACATGCACGAGCCTAAGACGATAGTCCGGAAGACACGCCCGTCTCCCTCCCCTATCATGCCATTAATTCGCCGATTGGGCAAAATATCGACCGAGCTCGACCATCATGCTGCCCATGCGCTCATCTTCGGGAACAAGCAGGCGCGTGATCCCTTCCTCGCGCAGCCCCTGCGCCGTTACCTTGCCGACGGCAACGGCGATCACCGGTCCGCGGAATGCCTCCAGCACCGCTTCGAGCCTGCCGTGATCCTTGGCGAAATCAGCCAGAAACCGGAATTGCGGCGCACTGGTGAACGCAACGGCATCCACCTTGCCCTGGATAATCTCGTCCACCAGCAACGAGATGTCTTCCTCCCGCGGCGGTATATGCTTATACGGCAGGATCGGCTCCACCTGAGCGCCCCGGCTCTCCAGCCATTCCACAAGCTTAGGCGCGGATTCGCCATGCAGCTGGAGGATGACGCGCTGGCCTGCCAGATCAAACGGCGCAAGCGCCCGAATGAGGCCGGATGTGCTGCCGTCATCATCTCTTACGATGGGCGTAAGCCCTCTTTTTTTCAACGCGTTCACCGTTTTGTAACCGCGCGCGGCAATGGTTGTTTGCATAAGCGTTGCATTCAACCGGTCCAAAGCGCCCATCTGCTCCGCCATATCATAGATGGCCTCAAGGCCAATGCCCGTCGTAAATATCGCCCATGGCGGTGCGGGCTCTTTAAGCCAATCCTCAATCGATTCACGCAGTACCTCATCATCCAAAAAAACCGTTCCCTGTGCCGGACGAATTAGCGGGGTTCCCCCCATCTTCTCCACCAGCTTTGCCATTTCCTCCGCTTTGCGGGGGCCGGCCAGGGCCACAACCCGATCTTTCATATGCTGTGCCATTATTTTGCCTCGCTCTCCTAGAGTGTGCAGGTTCTGCCATTTGACTCCAGTATACTGGCCCGCTCCCCAGAGCGAAAGTCACTTTGGTCTTAAACTTCAGCAGCAAGCCTTATAAAAAAGCAGCGAAGGGAATGAATCCCCTTCGCTGCTTGAACGTTCAGCTCGAAGCGCTGCAAGCCGCCCCGCTCCTCCTATAGCTAGCTGCTAAACCTTGAAACGCCGGACCAGCTCCTGAAGCTCCTCCGCCTGCTGGCTCAAATCCGTCGCCGATGCGCTTACCTCTTCCATCGAGGCAAGCTGCTCCTCGGAAGCGGCTGATATGGATTGCGTCCGTCCGGACGTCTGCTCCGAAATATTGCGAATCGCATCAATAGCCGTTCTCGCTTGATTCGCATCGCCCGCCAGCTGACGCGCAGCCTCGGCGGTTTCGCTTACTTGCCCGGTCACCTTGTGAACCGCCTTCTTAATGCGGGAGAAGGAGCGTCCGGTCAGGTCAGCCGCGCCGACGCCTTCGGAAACGTTCTCCTGAGCCGATGCCATTACCGCATTCGTCCGCTTCACCTCTTGCAAAATGGCGGCGATGAGATCGGCGATATGCTGTGCCGATGCCTCGGAGCGATGCGCCAGGCTGCGAATTTCCGCAGCCACGACAGCAAAGCCTCTGCCGTGTTCTCCCGCTCTCGATGCTTCAATCGAGGCATTAAGCGCAAGCAGGCTCGTCTGCTTGGCAATCTCTCCAATCGTCCCGACAATGCCGCGAATCTGCTCCGACCGCTCGGACAGCTGGCTGATGACGCCGCCGAGCTCTTCCATCGAATGGTTGATGTCCTGCATCGTAGCCGCGGCCGTGATCACGGCCGTATTCCCTTCCTGGGCCAGCTCTTCCGTCTGGTTCATGGCCCCTCTCATAACCTCGAGGAGAGAGGCAATGGAATCGGCATGCTGCGAGACTTGATTCATCCGCTTTACGATTTCCTCCACGGCGAAGAGCTGGCTCTCGCTGCCTGCCGCCACCTCCTGAATAGAGGAGGTCACATGCTGAACCGCCGCGGTATTTTGCATCGCGTTAGCCGATAGTTCCTCCGACGATGCAGACACATTCTCCGTCATTCCCATGACGCCATGCACCATTTCACGCAGATTATCCACCATGACCTGGAAATGGTCGGCCAATTCCCCGATTTCGTCCCGCTTGAATCCGTTCATCCGATAGGTCAGATCCCCATCGCTGATCACCTCGGTAGCCTTGCTCAGCTTGCGGATCGGCTTCAGCACCGAGCGGATATTCCATAAGGCCAGCGCAAACGCGCCAAGAAGCGACAACGCCATCACCAATGCCATCGTATTCCGGATGCCGCGAACGGAATCTTCTACCTCCGAGAAATACATCGTACCGGCAATCTTCCATCCGGTCCTTTCATTGGTAAGGTAATTCAATTGCTTATCCTCGCCGTTATGCTCGTAATGGAAGTGCCCTTCCGGCTCCTCATACAAGCGGGATATCCAAGCCTCTTGCGCCAATGCGTCCGTCCCTGCCGCGTATTCCGGGTGGAATAAATAGTTTTGCTCCTGATCCAGCACCATGGTATAGCCTTCGCGTCCAACCTTGACTTCAACCAGATCACGGATTTGGGTAAGGTTCAAATCAATGCCGACCACGCCGGATCCGTCTGGAAGCATCTGCGCAATCGTCACAACGATCATCGATCCGGCCTGTGATGCATACGGCGTCGTAATAATCGGTTCGCCCTTGGCGGTGATGGCCAGCTTGTACCACTCGCTCTGTCTCGGGTCAAATCCTTCAGGAAGCTCCTCTGTAGAGGCTCTCAAAATGCCGCCCCGGGCTGTCCCGGCAAAAATATCGACCGTTTCGGGGTGCAGCCCCAAATATTGCCGCAGCACCGCAGCGAGTCCTGTTTCGCTGCCCGATGCCAGCTCCTGATCGACCGCGGCCCCTTTGATCTTCCCGCTGAAATAGCTCAGGTCATGAATCTTATTTTCGATCGTCTGGTTGATGACATCATTCGCCGTCTCCACGCTGCGCGATGCGCTGCGCAAAATTTCCTCCTCCACGGTATGACTTGCATCGCGATAAGTAATATAACCGATCGCAAAGCTTGGAACGAGCAGCACCACAAGAAACGTGATGATCATGTTTCGCCGCAGCCGGTTGGTTCTCTTTGTCTTCATATGGTTCCTGTCCTTTCAATCCGCAGGGAGAACGCTCCCTCGTAACTAAAATCTTCCCTTCAACTTATCGGCATCCGGTAAAGGAATCGTTACATCCTACATGTGGTAATTATTTACAATTGAGATTGGGAGACTTGAGTTGGACTATGGTCCTCCGTGCGAGCGGCGGGTTACGGACAAGCGAAGCGGTCCTTGAAACACCCTGTTTGAAGCGGCTCACGGTTGACCTCAAGAAATTGGGATAACGGCAAGATGAGAAACGATTCATGCTAGAGCGTTCTCCTCCCAAGGAAGGAGCGATCCTCCCGGCAAGATCCGAAACGATACGCTAGCGCCCCTTAACTAAAAAAGAGGCGCCCCAAAGATCTCATGATCTTATCGGCACCTCTTTATATATGATGGCTTCACGGCCTGCACAGCGGAAGAAGCAGACCGTTAGGCTCTGGCTCTTTGGCGGACAATCGACCAAGAAGTTATTCCGTAATGCCTTCCTTCGTTAAAGACGCGGTTTATACAGACTCCGGCTTATTTGCTGCCGGAATGAAGCCGCTCAGATCTACGCCGAGTCCCTCGGCCAGTCTGGCTCCGTATTCGGCATCCGCCCGGTAGAAGTTGCATACGGCCCGCAGCTGGATGTCCTGCTTCACCTGGCTCAGATCGGCAATCAGGTTGCGGAGCAGATTGTCTTTCTGCTGCTGGGTGAAGGAGCGGTACAGCTCTCCGGCTTGGGTGAAATCGTCCGTCTTCTCGATACGCTGGCGAACGACATGACCGCTAAGCGGCGCTTCGCTCTCCTGAACGGATGGATCCTCGACCGGTCCGGTCGTATAGCTGTTCGGCTCGTAGTTGACCGGAGACGGATCCTGCTTGACGTTCATCAGGCCGTCGCGCTGATGGTTGCGCACCGGTGCATACGGACAGTTGATCGGAATTTGCAGGTAGTTGGCGCCAAGCCGGTGACGCTGCGTATCCGGATAGGAGAACAGACGTCCTTGAAGGAGCTTATCCTCCGACGGCTCAATGCCGGGAACCAGCGCGCTTGGCGAGAAAGCGGCCTGCTCAACTTCCGCGAAGAAATTTTGCGGATTGCGGTTCAAGGTCATGGTGCCTACCGTAATGAACGGGAAGCGATCCTCCGGCCATACCTTCGTTGGATCCAGGGGATCAAAAGGCAAATCGTCCATCTCGTCCGGCGACATCAATTGCACCACCAGACGCCATTTCGGAAAGTCGCCTTGCTCGATATGCTCGCGCAGATCCCGCGTAGCATGGTTGAAATCCTTGCCCTGCACTTCAACCAGCTCATCCGCATCCAGGGTTCGTACCCCTTGCTGCGATTCCCACTTATATTTCACATAAGTCACTTTGCCTTCGCTGTTGACCCATTTGAATGCATGCACGCTGAATCCGTCCAGCTCACGGTAGTTGGCCGGCGTTCCATGATCGGAGAACACCCAGGTCATCATATGCGTGGATTCCGGGGACAGCGTCATGAAATCCCAATACCGTCCGGGCTCTTGAATGTTGCTGTCCGGAGACGGCTTCAAGGAGTGGACCATATCAGGGAATTTGATCGCATCCCGGATAAAGAAGACAGGGATATGATTACCAACGATATCGTAGTTGCCTTCCTCCGTGTAGAACTTCACGGCAAAGCCGCGCGGGTCTCGTGCCGTTTCCGGGGAACCTGTTCCATGGATGACGGTAGAGAATCGAACGAAGACCGGCGTCTCCTGCCCGATCTCCTGCAGGAAGGCCGCTTTGGTGTACGGCTTCATGTCATTCTCCACAACGAAGATGCCATGCGCCCCGGCTCCGCGGGCGTGAACGACGCGCTCCGGAATCCGTTCACGGTCAAAATGCGCGATCTTTTCAATCAGATGATAATCCTCCAGCAGCGTAGGACCGCGGCGGCCCGCCGTCTTCGAATTCTGATTGTCTCCTACGGGAGCTCCTTGGTTCGTTGTCAATCTATCCATGCGGAAAACCTCCATCATTTCTATAATTGATTTTAGACTGAATCTAAATCTATGAAATGATTGTATCATCCCGGAATTTGTCCGGTCATGAGTGTCGCATGAGCCTTCAATGAGCGTTGCGTGATTGACCAATGAGCATTCATGTTCATTCGATGAAGTTCTTATGAATGATCCGTGAGCAAAAAAAAGGAGGAGGTTAGTCCGCCAAGCGGTAACCTACTCCACGTACCGTCGCGATATAGCGTGGTGCTCCCGCATTATCGCTCAGCTTCTTGCGCAAGCTCTTGATATGCACGTCAACTACATTGCTGCCGCCCATAAAATCCGTGTCCCAAATCTTGCTCATCAGTTCCTCGCGGGTGCAGACGGCCCCCTTGCTATCCATTAGCAGCAGAAGCAGCATGTACTCCGTCTTGGTGAGATGTATCGGAGCTTGCCCGCGATGAACCGTCATTTTATCCCGATCAATGGTCAGATCCTTAAATACGAGACCTTTAGCTTCCTCATCACCGGCAGGAGCGGAGACGGGGGCGAACAGGCGGATCGTCCGCTGCACTTGGTACATCATCGTATCCTTGGAGCGAGCCGGCCAGACCATCAGCTCCTCGTTCATCAGACTAGCGCCGGCATTGCTCATAAGCTCCTCGCCAACAAGATAGAGGACCGGGATCGAAGGATGCTCCGGCAGCAGCAGCTCCCGTTCTTTGCTGAAGGCAGCCATGTCCCTGCAGCCGGTCATGTCCGCAATGATCAATCCGGTGTTCAGAGCCGTTTGGAGACGCGGCTCCCACTTCCGGAACATCATCACCTCGAAGCAGTTCTCCGTCAGCGTCATGAACATTTCATGAACCCGTCCAGGTGACCGGCTTAACAGCGCCGCGCGCATCGTCGTAGGACAAGCATCGCCGATCGCCATACCCGCTCCCGGATGCTGGTACAGGCTGGTCGTCTTCCAGTCCGGAAACGAATATACAGTCGCCATCTCCATTATTTCTTCCGTTTGGTTTGACATTCTGGACACACCCCCCCGAATACAACGTGAGCATGATGGATGACGTAGCTGGTTTCGCTTGCTACGGTGTCCGCCCAATCCTTAGGCACCTCCGTCATGACCTCGTCGACTTTGCCGCACACTTCGCAAATGATATGCTGATGCTCATCCGTCCGGGCATCGTACCGGCTTGCGCTTTCGCCAAGCTTCAGCTCCCGGATCAGCTGCTTATCCGTCAAATAGCGCAAGGAGTTATAGACCGTCCCATACGCAAGATTATATCCTTTCTCCACCAGGCGGTTCATGATCTCCGCAGCCGTCGGATGGTCATGCGACTCCCGCAGCACATCATATACCGCTTGGCGCTGTGTGGTTAGATTTAATGATTTCAAGGTATTCACCCTTTTAATTTATTTTTAGATCAAGTATAAATCTTATTTTGGTCAGGGTCAACCTTATCGAGATACTCAATTGCTGGTAATCTTTATGTTTTCTTAAGAATCCATTTACAATTCCTTTAGCTCGTGCGGTTACACTGGTTTATATCAATTTTCGGTACATATCCGCTAAAAAGGAGACGATCCATCCGTCATGGCAACGGTATCCAAGCCGCGTTTCTCTTCTTCAAGGCAGAGCGCTGATAACTCTTTGCCGTATCGTTCCCCGCGTCGGTCGAAGCCGGCGGAAAGACGTAAGGGACAAGCCGGCATGGCTCTGTGGTTCCTGGGTCTTTGCGTCAGCCTGCTCTTCTTTTACATTGTAAAAGTCTTCATTCCGCCTGCGATCGAGGCCCGTTCGGCCATTCTCATCCATGCCGAGACCGGAAGGGTGCTGTATGCCCAGCGGGCCGATCTTCCGCTTCCACCTGCAAGCATGGCCAAGATGATGACCGAGCTCATGGTCATGGATGCCGTCTCTTCAGGACGGCATGATTGGAACGAGACGGTAGCCGTCAGCCGTTATGCCGAAAAAGCTCCCGGCTCCCAAGTCGGCATGAAGTCCGGGGAGACCTATACGCTTAGAGAAATGTTAGAAGCGCTGATTATTCATTCGGCTAATGATGCCGCCATCGCCATCGCCGAGCATCTAGCCGGAAGCGAGCGCGAATTCGTCGATAGCATGAACCGCCGCGCTAGGGAGATCGGCCTGTCAGGACGGACGGTATTTGCCAATGCATCCGGTCTTACCGCCAAAGATTTGAGCGGCTTTCCCGAAGCGGCCTCCGAAGGCGAGACGGTCATGACGGCAAGGGATGCAGCCATGCTCGCCAGGTGGCTGCTTCAGAACTATCCCGATGTGGTGGAGGTGACGAGCAAGCGCGACCTTTCGATCCCGCAGAAGGGAATCTCGCTGCACACGACCAATCTGATGCTTCCCGGCGAGCCGTATGCCTATGACGGCAGCGACGGCTTTAAGACCGGATACACCCGCTCCGCCGGCTATTGCTTCACCGGAACAGCGGCCCGGAACGGGGTCCGGCTTATCTCCGTCGTTCTTGGAACCGGCCATGCCGAACAGAGATTTACGGAGACTCAGAAGCTGATGGATTACGGATTCAGACGGCAAAACGCAATATTAGGCCTTTTTTCCATCCATATTTAGGGTAAACTGTTGCTAGGAGATACGACGCCGACCGAATACCTGCCTTAGGGGCAGCGACTCCATCGACGGAATGGTACATATATAGGATGAGCTGCCGTATCTAATGTGGATTTACTGGAGGATTCAAACGTGAGAAGCGTATTAATCGTTGACGATGACAAGGAAATATCGGGATTGATCTCGATCTACCTGGAGAATGAAGGATACCGGGTGATTCAAGCGCATGACGGGGAAGAAGCGCTGCTTGAGCTGAAGCTGCATCAGGGATCGGTGGATCTCGTCATCTTGGATGTTATGATGCCAAAACTGAACGGGATCGACACATGCCGCAAAATCAGGGAGACCTCGTCCATCCCGATTCTGATGCTGAGCGCCAAGAGCGAGGATATGGACAAAATATTAGGCCTGATGACCGGCGCCGACGACTATATGATCAAGCCTTTCAATCCGCTGGAGCTGACCACGCGCGTGAAAAGCTTGATCCGCCGCTCCACCCAATACAACACGGGGCTCGCCCAGATGGACAGCGACCGCCTGCAAATCGACGGCCTGGATATCAACCGCACGACCCATGAGGTCAAAGCGAACGGCCGACCGGTCACCTTGACCGCCAGGGAGTTCGACATTCTGTACCTGCTCGCCCGTCAGCCGGGAAGAATCTTCAGCGCCGAAGACATCTTTCAGCAGGTGTGGAAGGAGAAATATTATGTCTCCAACAATACCGTCATGGTCCATATCAGCAACCTGCGGGACAAGCTGGAGAAGGAGCTCGGCTACAAGCTCATCCAGACCGTGTGGGGCGTAGGGTACAAAATCCATGCATAAGCTGCAGTGGAAGATCATCACCCTGTTCTTTGTGAGCGGGGCTTTGACGTTGTCCATCCTGTTCGGCTTCCAAAAAATCATGCAGGTGATCGGCCGGGAATACTGGCGGGAGCCTTGGGTAACCTCGCTGTTCAACATCAGCCGCAGGCTGGAAAATATGTTCGGCTTTCCCGTCGCTGCCACCATCATCGGGATCATCATCTTCATTTTTGTCGTGCTGCTCATGAGCCAGAGCACCATACGGCAGATCAATCAATTGATGCAGGGCACGGAGCGGCTGGCGCGCGGAGAGCTCGATCAGGAGATTAAGGTAAGCTCCGGGGACGAACTCGGCCAGATGGCCCTCCAAATCAACCAGATGGCCAAGCAGCTCAAGCTGTCCCTGGAGGAAGAACGGATGGCCGTCCAGTCCAAGAACGAGCTGATCAGCAATGTGTCCCACGACCTCCGCACGCCGCTGACCTCAATCATCGGCTATTTGCGATTAGTCAACGAAGACCGCTACAAGGACGAGGTCGAGCTCCGCTACTATACCGATATCGCCTATAGTAAGTCTTTGCGGCTCGGCAGGCTGGTCAACGATCTGTTCGAATATACCCGGATCGGTTATTCGCCTGTGAATCGTACCGATATTAACCTGGTTGAGCTGCTGGGCCAGCTGGCAGTCGACTTTTCATTAACCGGGCAAACCGTGAGGGGAGACGTGCAGGTACAGTTTACGCCTTCCGAGGAGAAGATCAGCCTCTCCGCCGACGGCGACAAGCTGATGCGAATCTTCGAGAACCTGCTGTCGAACGCGGTACGCCACGGCAAAGATGCCGGGAGGGTCGACCTGAAAGCGTTCCGGGACGGAAAGAGTGCCGTCGTTCAGGTGATCAATTACGGACCCCCTATTCCGCAGCATGCCCTCTCCCACCTGTTTGAACGGTTTTATCGGGCGGATGAATCCCGTACGGACCAGACCGGAGGCTCCGGTCTGGGGCTTGCCATCGTGAAATCGATCGTGGAGGCCCATGAGGGAAGCATCGAGGTGACCAGCAATACGGATCAGACCATGTTCGAAGTGCGCCTCCCTCTAAACGGTAGCTGAAAGCCACAAAATTTGGATTTTGTTCGACAGAATAATCTATTTTCCGATAAAATAGGGATGACTGTCCTTATCGCTCTGGGCGCATTTGTTCAGGGTTACGTGAAAGGAATGACTCCCTTACATGATCAACATCCTGTTTACCAACTTCTGTATTCTCGTAACTTTTCTATACGTATCGGGCCTGCTGTCCAGGCAATACGTAACGGGCTTCGATTCGCCCTCCCGCTCCGTTAAACTCTGCGGCGGGGTGCTCTTTGGAATCTACGGGATCATTCTGATGTATTACTCATTTCCGATCGATCCGAGATTTTTCGCCGATTTACGACATCTCGCCATCATTGTGATCGCCAGCTATCTCGGGTGGCTCCCGTCCCTGATTGCCGGATTGTTAATGGCCGTCGGGCGTGTGCTGCTCTTTGGCATGACCGGTTACTCCGCTGTAGCAGGCGCCGGAATGCTGGTGATTGGTATGATCTGCGGGCTTATCTCGTTAGCCCGATGGGACCGCCTGACTAAAATGATGACCATGTCCATCGCGAGCATGCTCGTGCTGTTCTTTGTGATTGCGTCGAACATTCCGGATCGCGATAAAGTGTTCAGCGTATTTACCCAACACCTGATTATCTCCCTGCTGGCCACGCTGGTCATCTACATGCTGACCGAGTATATCCATACATCCAATAAGCTGTTTCTTCAATTGAAAAAATACGCCGAAACCGATTATTTGACCAGCCTGAACAATCTCCGTCAATTTGAGCAGCTGCTGTCCGAGCGCTTTCTGGAAGCCCAGCATTTCAGCGAACGTCTGGGGGTGCTCATGATCGATATTGACCATTTCAAAAAAATAAACGACACCTACGGCCATGCGGCCGGAGATGCCGTTCTGCAGCAGCTGAGCAAGGTGCTGAAGGATAACGCCCGCTCGTTCGACGAGGTTTCCCGCAACGGCGGGGAGGAGTTCTCGGTCCTCGTCCCGGAAGCCACCATCGCCGAGACGACGGCCCTAGCCGAACGGATCCGGGCCGCGGTGGAGCGTCACGCCTTCACGCTCGATGATGGCACGAAGCTGCATATCACGATATCGATCGGCGTTGCGGTCCATCCGGACACGATACGCTCCAGGGAAGCCCGCCAGCTGATGGAGCAGGCCGACCAAGAGCTGTACCGGGCCAAAAACAACGGGCGGAACCGCGTGTGTTCCGCCCCCGAAATCCATGACTATATGCTGAGTTAAGCGTTACTAAGGATGTCCTCGATCGCGGACAGCGTATCCGGCGTCAGCTTGATGCCGG
The DNA here is from genome assembly GCF_038002285.1 of Paenibacillus sp. FSL R5-0810. Lineage (NCBI taxonomy): Bacteria > Bacillati > Bacillota > Bacilli > Caryophanales > Paenibacillaceae > Paenibacillus > Paenibacillus sp. FSL R5-0810. Next base: position 5,568,143 of record NZ_JBBOCF010000001.1, on the reverse strand, counting down.
ATGCTTTGACGTTCTCCTCCACCTGCTCGGGACGGCTTGCGCCGACGAGCGCGCTGGATACGTTGTCCTGGCGCAAAATCCACGCCAAAGCCAGCTGACCGACGGTGATGCCGAGCTCGTCCGCGATGCGCCCAAGCGATTGCACCTTCCGAATGCGGTCCTCGCTGATCTTGAGGCGATCCGCTCCCAGCTTGGACGCCCGGCTCTCTTCAGGCACATCCTGCTTGGCGTTGTACTTGCCCGTGAGCACCCCTTGAGCGAGCGGGGAATATACGACCTGGCCGATGCCTTTCTTCTCGCCGAGCGGAATGATTTCTTCCTCGATCTTGCGCTCGAACATGTTATACAGCGGCTGGTTCACCACAATCCGGTCCAGCAGGTAACGGTCGGCGATCGCCAGAGCGGCTTCCATCTGGGCGGCCGTCCACATGCTGACCCCGACATAGAGCACCTTCCCTTGCCGAACGAGGTCGTCGAGCGCCCGCAGCGTTTCTTCAAGCGGCGTCTCCTCGTGAAACCGGTGGCAGTAGTAAATATCAACGTAATCGGTGCCAAGACGCTTCAGGCTTGCATGGCACTGCTCCATAATGTGCTTGCGGGATAACCCCTGATCGTTGGGCCCGTCGCCCATTTTGCCGAATACCTTCGTTGCCAGCACGTAGGATTCACGCGGGAATGCTCGCAATGTCTCGCCTACGACGACTTCGGCCGCTCCCTGCGCGTACACATTTGCCGTATCAAAAAAGTTCACGCCGAGGCCGTAGGCGGTCTGAATCGACTTCACCGCATTATCACGCTCTACATACCCGCCGTACGTGAGCCAGCTTCCAAGACTGATTTCGCTTACCTTCAGTCCGCTTCCGCCCAATCTTCGAAATTCCATATCCAAGCCTCCTCTTCTACAGAGATTGATGCCTACATCCGTATTGTACCATTTTCCGGTACGCTAGAGGGAGGGAATCCCTGCTTACCGTTTGTAGCCGGTGGACTTGATTGTCATTTTGACATGAACATTGAACTTGGCCCTCGGGTAAATTTCAGCCCACTTCTCCATTTCGGTATCGTTATTCCAGTGGGTACCCCCGTATCGCAGCCCGAAGCCCAAGGGATCCAGTCCCGTCTTCTGGATCTTCTCCAGCAGCTTGGTAATCGACTCGGTCAGGTCCTTGTTGAACTCCTTCTCAATTTTGCGGAGTCCTGCAGGGGTCATCGGCGCCTTATCCTCTTTCTCCTCCAGGATGGCCGTGATGCTGACCTTATAATCGATGGTCTCCGCTCCCTCTTTGGATTCGTTGATTTTATAGCGGCTTCGGGTCCGGTCCGTGTTCACCTCGAACAATTCCCCTTCGATTTTAATACCGAAGTTGGTGCTTAAGTGCCGTTGGTCCAGCAAGTTATACAGCCTTGTCTCATCCCGCGTCAAGATCGTCTTCACCCGGCTCTTGTCCAATAAGGCAACCTTGTCAATGTTCAAAATCTCCTTCCCGGTCGCTTCAATGACCGGCATGACGGGATCCTCCCCGGTTTCCGTCATCCGCCTGCTTAAATCGAAGGAGTACGTCTTTGCAATGAAAGGCGATTCTGTCCCATCCTCGCTAAGCGCCAGAAAAATAGCGTTCCCGGCGATCCGCTCCGTCGCGGGCTGCACCTTCAGGACCGCCTCGGCCGTCGGAATGGCAACGGCCGGATACATCAGGAGCTGCATATCCCGCCTTCGGACGGTCCAGTCCTGAATTTTGCCGATATCCTGCCGGGCATACGCCTCCCCGTACAAGACCCCTTTGCAATGACCGAAGTCCAGCTCCTTGTCCACTTTGGACTTCGCCTCCCGGATCGCCTCCGCGATGCTGGTGGATTCCTGCGTAATCAGCACGGTTTTGACGTCCCCCGATTTCGGATCGCCTGTAGGGATCGCGATTTTAAAGCTGAACCGGTTCATGTCCGGATTCGTCTCCGAGACGTCGATGCCGATCGCTACGACGAAGAGCCGAAGATCGATATCCCGAAATTCGCACCCGCCGAGCATCATAATCGAACCGCAGATAAGGAGCGTATACCACGTTTTCAAGGATTTCACGCCCTCCTCCTCCTTCCTCTTCTTATTGCGGCGTAGATCAAAAGAATGACGAGCAGGATTTCACCCGCAAACCGGACGTCCAGGAACACAATCGCCATATCATTGAGCGTATACTGATTGATAACCGTGGCCAGCACGAAAATAACGACGGCGAAAAGGGCCAGAACCCACCACTCCGCCTTCCGTTTCTTAGGCAGCAGCGAGGGCTTCTCGCCTTCCAGCTTAAATCCTCCCAGAACCAGCTCTTTCCCCACATGCCAGTGGATAATCGAGTTCATCAGAGACAGGATCATATAGACGACAAAGAACACATAGATCATCCGCTCAATAATAAAATACCGGATTCGGAGCGCATCGACCGTCGAGAAAGCGGGATAGACATGCTCGCCTGCTCCATTGGCTCCCAGAATCCCGATCGGCCCAAAGAGCGATATGAACAGAGATACGATGCTTACCAGGATGATCGAGAACATGTACCTGACTTTGAATCGGCGGAAGATCCGGTTGAAGACCACCATGTTGATGTAGCCGGTATAAATATAAGTCGCTGCGGCTACAGTGCGGTAATTCGGCATATTCCAGGCGTAAGTCATAATTTGCCTTACGGAATCCCAGCTGAAATACGGATTACTGTAGACTCTCCAAGCCATATAGGCAATCAGCGGCATCGTTATGTACAGCACCATTTCCAGCGCGTAGAGCAGCGATTCCGAATCCAGCCTTGCGCTTAGACCGACAACGACGAGAAATCCGGTCAGAACGATATAAGGCGATACGTCCGGGCTGATGTAGCGGGACGTGATATCCATGAAACTAATCAGCGTAATTGCGCTGGAAAAGTACCATCCCAGTCCATACAATACCAACAGCAAACCCGAAATCCAAACCGGAAACACCGAATGGAAGATTTCCGGCAGCCCTTCTCCCGGAAATCGTTGTAGTATCTTGGCGAAGACATACATCAGGATCGATCCGGCCGGGACCGCGATCAGGATGGACATCAGCACTCCGTCGAACCGGTCCTGGATCAGGATGCGAGGCACATAGTTGATCAGGTTGATCGAAGCATTGAGCAGAAAGAGATAGTAGAAGTATTTGTTCCTAACCACTCTGCTGATCTCCCTTCCTTCTCCACTCGATCGCAAACATCTTCAGATACGGCTTACCGAAGGAGCGCAGACTGGTCAGGTACATGATCAGCGAGACGATCCCAAGGACGATGCCGACCAGGCCGAAGAAGGTGGATAGGACAATGAATAAGTATTTAGTAACGCGGATCCCCATGCTCATCATCGTAATTGGAATCACGAAGTTCGTAATAGCCACCGCCGCAACGAGAATAATCATGACGTTGCTGACCAGGCCGGCTTCCGTAGCGGCCGTGCCCAAGATAAGACCGCCTACCGTTGTGGCCGACTGGCTGACCGCTTTCGGAAGGCGGACGCTCGCCTCGACGAGAAATTCCATCGCCAGCAGCATGAAGATGACCTCGAAGGAGGACGGATAGGGTACCGTTGCCCGGCTTCCCGCAATCAGCAGCGTAATCTGCATCTTCAGAATTTCCGGATTGTACGATGTAAAAGCTACGTACAAACTCGGCATCATGACCGTAATGAACAGGGCGATATACCGGATAGCCTTCAGGAACCAGCCAATGGGCGGCAGCTGGGTCTTGTCGTCCATCGCCGTGAAGAAATCATTAAAGATGGCCGGGAGCACTAAGACGTACCCGGTGGAGTCCATAAGCACGCATATCTTCCCCTGCGATATGTTCAGCACGGCCCGGTCCGGACGCTCGGTGAGCATCAATGTCGGAAACAGCCGCAATTTCGGATGCATCGTATGCCGCTCAATCTCAGAAGCAGACTGAATGATATCCGTCTTGAGCTCGGATAGCCGCTTCTTCAGCTCCTTCAGCACCGAGTGATCTACTTTCGCTTCGTCATACATAATAATGAGCCGGGTTTGGGAGATCCGACCGACCGTCATGAACTCCGTCTTTAAGTCCGTCGTCTGATAACGGTGACGGATCAAGTTGAGATTCACCTCGATATTTTCCGTAAAGGAATCGTCCGGTCCCTGCATTACATTCTCCGTGCTTGCCGGTTGGACGGGTCCAGCATTGACCAGCACGGCATCGAGCAGCAGCACCCGGTCGCGGATGAAGATCGCAACGCAGCCTCTAAGCATATTGCGCAGCAGCTCCTGCTTATCCCTAGGCTCCAGGCTTGACGGGAACGACCGGATAAATCGCTCGAACAGCTCCATGGAGTTCAGCTCGTAGAATCGGTTGATCAAATTGTCGTTAACTAGGATGGGGTCGCACATACTTTTGAGATAGATGAGATGCGCATGCCCTTCCTCATTCTTCAGCTCACGCTGCTCAACATCCCCGATATTCTTCAACTGCTCCTGCAGGCATTTCCTTGCTTCTTCGGCTTGCAGCTTTTGGTCGGTGGCCATGATCGATCCCTCCTTTATCATTGACAAGCAAACCGCTCATGTCCTTCTATTTTCTGTACAAATGTCCCAAATTATTAACAATCAACCAGAAAAGTTTGCCGGGATTCGCAAGCTTCGGGAAAGCACCCTATTTTTCACGCCGGTCTTCTCGTTTCTAATTGGTCTATTGTGGTAATAATGGGGACAAGCGTATTGGAGAAACAGCAGCTGAAATTATAGAGAGACTAAAGGAGGAATCCAGATGAACCCATCGGGCACATCTTATCATCAATTGCCCCGGTATCCGGAATCGCTGTGGAGAGCAACGACCGAGCTCCCTTCCTTTCCGCGGCTCGCGGAGGATATTGAAACGGACGTCGCGGTAGTCGGCGCAGGCATAACGGGCATTACGACCGCCTATTTGCTCGCAAAGGCCGGGAAGGATGTCGTACTTCTTGAGGCGGGGAAAATCTTCAACGGAACGACCGGTTATACGACCGCGAAGGTTACGGCTCAGCACGGACAGATCTACCATGAGCTGATCCAGCATTTTGGAGAGGAACAGGCGCGCCTCTATTATGAAGCGAACCGGGAAGCCATTGAGTTTATAAGAGATATCGTAGGCGGAGAGGAAGACAAGTTCGGACTGAAGCTGGAGGATGCCTACATCTATACAGAGCAGGATGGCAAAACGCTCGAGAAGCTGGAGCAGGAATACCGGGCATACGAGAAGCTGGACATTCCAGGCGAATGGACGGATCGGCTTCCATTGCCGATTCCGGTAACAGGAGCTGTGAAAATGCCGGGACAATACCGGTTCCATCCCCTGCACTATGTCAAGCATCTGACCGAGGAGTTTCTGAAGCTTGGCGGGCGCATTTATGAAAATACGACCATTGGAGGAAAGATTGAGACCGATGGTCCGCTGTCGCTGCAGACCAAACGGGGCAATCATCGCATCACGTGCAAATACGCGGTGTCCGCCTCGCATTTCCCTTTTCATGACGGCAAGGGCCTCTATTTCTCCAGGCTGCACGTCGAACGTTCCTATGCCATTGCGGTTAAGCCGGAGACCGCGTATCCGGGCGGCATGTATTTGAGCGTGGACAATCCGACCCGTTCCCTTCGGTCCGCATCGTACCAGGGCGAAGAGCTCGTCATTGTCGGCGGGGAGAATCATGCGACAGGCCGCAGCATCTGTACCCATCAGCATTATGAGAACCTGGAGGTGTTCGCAGGAAATCTGCTGGGGGCAATCTCCATCCCTTACCGCTGGTCCGCACAGGATTTGATCACGCTGGATAATGTCCCGTATATCGGGCCGATCACAGCGGACGAGGACCGAATCCTGGTAGCAACGGGATACCGGAAGTGGGGCATGACGACAAGCACGCTAGCGGCCCACATCATCAGCGATCACATCCTTGAAGCCGACAACCGGTACGCCGAATTATTCAGCCCATCCCGGTTTAAGGCGGATCCGTCCATTAAAACCTTTATCGTTCAAAATGCGGCCGTTGCGAAGGATCTGGTGTCCGGCAAAGTGGATATGTCCGATGCGGATATGTCCACGCTTCAGAACGGAGAAGGCGCCGTGGTCCGCCATAACGGGCAGCGCGCAGGCGCTTATAAGGACGAAGAGGGCAAACTGTTTCTGGTGGACACCACCTGCACGCATATGGGCTGCGAAGTAGAGTGGAACGAGGGCGAGCGTTCCTGGGACTGTCCTTGTCATGGTTCCAGATACGGCTATAACGGCGAAGTACTGGAGGGACCGGCGACTGAGCCGCTCAAGCAGCTGGACCCGGAGAGCTGATCCATAACGCAGAACCAGATGGATAAGCAGGCTCAACGCTGGCTAGGTCATTTGCAGTTGATGGGGCAAATGGCTGTCTGTCCATGTGTTGCGTTCTGTTTTTCTCATTCAAAAGCATGCAAAAAAGGCACCCCTTACGGGTGCCTTCATGTATTTGTAAGACGTCCAGCATGGAATTTCGGCCGACGACAGTTCAGCATGAATTAGGCGCTAACGGTTGCCGGTTCTTCCCGATATGCCTCGAGCGATTGATCCACGATAACCTTCACCAGGGACGGATCCACGTCGCTTATCCAAGGCATCGCAAGATTCCAGGCATTCTCCTCAATTTGCCGCAGGATCCGCATGTCTTCCCATTCATCAACCGATGAATCCAGCAGATCGCACAGCTCGGATAATTGGCCGTCCATCGAATGACCCAGTTCATGCGCGAAGACGACAGCATAATAAGCGTACACCTGTTCAAGCGATCCGAACAATTGCAGGCACTGCTGGCGAATGACCTCCGTATACATGGTCACGCTGTGATCGCCTATGGCATATTTCCCTCCGACTAACCGGCCCCCCGGGAAATAGCCGTCCAGCTGTACGGTAACGCTGCTGCCCGACCGACGTAGAAGCTCTTGCGTAATGCGGTTCAGTTCAGACTTATTCAATAATGATCATGGCTCCCTTAAAAAGTATAAACAACATTATAGTAGAACCCTATGAAATTGCAACAAGAAATATGCTGTTCAGCTTGCTGTTACGGGCTTTTTCGCCGGCTTCCATGCCTATAAAAATCATCCCGCTTCGGGCTGATCGCTGAACTGGCTGTTGTACAGGTCCGCATAAAAGCCGCCTTGCGACAGAAGCTCATCATGCGTCCCTTGTTCGATAATGCTGCCCTTGTTCATCACCAGAATGAGGTCCGCATCCCGAATCGTCGACAGCCGGTGTGCGATAACGAAGCTGGTCCGATTCTTCATCAGCTCCTTCATCGCCTTCTGGATATACAGCTCCGTCCGCGTATCGACGCTGCTTGTCGCCTCATCCAGAATCAGAATGGCCGGATTGGCCAGAATCGCCCGCGCAATCGTCAGAAGCTGCTTCTGCCCTTGCGAGATGTTGGATGCCTCCTCGTTCAGCACCGTGTCATACCCGTCCGGCAGCGTCCGGATAAAGTGGTCCGCATGCGCGGCCTCCGCCGCCCGTATGATCTCTTCTTCGGTTGCGCCTTCGCGGCCGTATCCGATATTATCCCGGATCGTGCCGTTAAAGAGCCATGTGTCCTGAAGCACCATTCCGAACAAGCTTCTCAAGTCGCTTCGCTTCATGGAGGCAATATCCTTGCCGTCGATCATAATGCGGCCGCCGTTAACCTCATAGAAGCGCATCAGCAGATTGATCAGCGTTGTCTTCCCGGCTCCCGTCGGGCCGACAATCGCGACGGTCTGGCCCTGCCGGACATTCACGTTCATATCTTCGATAAGCAGCTGATCCTCCTTGTACCCGAAGCTGACATGCTCGAAGGACACGTCCCCGCGAGGATGCCGGAGCACGGCAGGTGTGGATGATTCGGCCACTTCCTCCTCTTCGTCCAGCACCTCGAATACCCGCTCCGCCGAAGCAATCGTCGATTGAATGACATTCGCAATATTCGCCAGCTGTGTAATCGGCTGCGTAAACTGGCGCGAATATTGAATGAACGCCTGAATGTCCCCGATCTTGATCGCCTGTCGGGTAACGAGCACCCCGCCGACAACGCTCACGATCACGTAGCCGATGTTCCCAACAAACCCCATCAGCGGCATAATCGTGCCTGATATGAACTGCGCGCGCCATCCGGCCTCATACAGCTTGTCGTTGACCTCATCAAACCGCTCCACCGACTGGCGCTCCCGGCCGAATGCCTTCACGACCTTGTGGCCGGTGTACATCTCCTCGACATGGCCGTTCAGCTGCCCCAGATGCTTCTGCTGGGCTACAAAATGCTTCTGCGACCGCTTGGCCACCATCATCGTCACGATCACGCTGAGCGGCAGCGTCAGAATGACGACGAGCGTCAGCAGCGGACTGATGGTCAGCATCATCACGATCACCCCGAGCAGCGTGACGGCCGAGGTAATCATCTGCGTCAAGCTCTGCTGCAGCGTGCCGGCAATGTTGTCCATGTCGTTGGTTACCCTGCTGAGCGTCTCCCCGTGGGTACGGGCATCAAAATATTTAAGCGGCAAACGGCCGAGCTTATCGTATACCGCCTTCCGCAGATCGTATACCGTTCTCTGCGCTACGCCAGCCATTACATACTGCTGGACGTAGGCGAACAAAGAGCTGAGGAGGTACAGCCCGGCCAGCCACAGCAGGATGCGCTGGATCGCAGCGAAGTCAATGCCCGCTCCCGGTTCGCCTTTCATTTTCGCCAGGAAGCCTTCAAACAGGATCGTGGTCGCATCGCCCAGAATCTTCGGGCTTACGATGCCAAAGATCGTGCTCAGCATCGCCGCAGCCAGAACGATCAGCAGCTTGCCGGTGTGCGGCTTCAGATAGGTCGTCAGTCTCCGGAAGGTTCCCTTGAAGTCCTTGGCTTTCTCCGCAGGCATGCCCGGGCCGTGCGGGCCGCCGAAGGGACCGCCGCCATGACCTCTTGGATGTCCTCCGCGCTTCTTCTCGCTCATGCGATCTCCTCCTCCGAAAGCTGGGAAATGACAATCTCGCGGTACACTTCGCTCGTATTCATGAGCTCCTCATGGGTGCCCATGCCCGCGATCCGCCCCTCATCCAGCACAATAATCCGATCGGCATCCATCACCGTGCTGACCCGCTGAGCGACGATCAGGACGGTGGCGTCACCGGTCTCCTCCCTTAATGCTGCACGTAGCTTCGCGTCCGTCTTGAAGTCCAGCGCCGAGAAGCTGTCGTCGAAAATATAGATTTCCGGCCGGCGCACGAGTGCCCGGGCAATCGAAAGACGCTGCTTCTGTCCGCCTGACACATTGCTGCCTCCCTGCGAAATCTCGGCATCATAAGCGCCTTCCATCGCTTCGATGAAGTCGGCGGCCTGGGCAACCTTCGCCGCGTGCCGGATCTCCTCGTCCGTCGCGTCCTCTTTACCGTAGCGGATGTTATCCGCGATGCTGCCCGTGAACAGGAGCGCCTTCTGCGGAACGAATCCGATCCGCTGCCGGAGCTCTTCCTGCCGCATCTCCCGGATATCGGTTCCATTGACGAGAATACGCCCTGAAGTTACGTCATAGAAACGCGGGATCAGGCTGATCAAGGTCGATTTGCCGGATCCGGTTCCGCCGATAATGGCCGTTACTTCACCCGGTCCCGTACGGAAGGAGAGATTCGATACCGCCGGCTCCTCCGCTCCGGGATAGAAGAACGTAACATCCTGGAACTCGACAGCGGCCTTCTGAAGCCCCGGCTTTCCAGGCTCTTTCGGATCATGAATGTCCGACTGCATATGGAGCACTTCGTTGATCCGGACGGCGGACGCTTGCGCGCGCGGAATCATGACGAACATGACCGACAGCATAATGAGCGAGAACATGATCATCATGGCATATTGAAGAAACGCCATCAGATCGCCGACCTTCATATGGGCATCGTTGATGCGATGCGCCCCGAACCAGACGATCGCAATCGTCGCAAAGTTCATGACCAGCATCATGACCGGCATCATCGCCCCCATGATTTTGTTCACCTTGATCGAGGTCGCCGTCAAATCCTCATTCGCATCGTTGAAGCGCACGGTTTCATGCGCGGCACGGTTGAAGGAACGGATGACCCGGATCCCCGTCAGATTCTCCCGCACCACGCGGCTCAGCGTATCGATCTTGACCTGAATCGCTTTAAAGAGCGGAATTCCCTGCTTCGCAATAAGGAAGATCGCCAGTGCGAGAATCGGCAGCACGGCGAGGAGAACGGTGGTCAGGCCCGGATCCCTCGAAATGGCCATGACGATGCCCCCGATGCACATCATCGGCGCAATCGCCATCATGCGCAGGATCATGATCGTTACCTGCTGAACTTGCGTAATGTCATTCGTCGTACGGGTAATAAGCGATGCGGTTCCGATCTTGTCAAACTCCTGGAGCGTAAAATTCTCAACATGAGAGAACACGCGGCCCCGCACAATACGTCCGAACCCTGAAGCCGCTTTGGACGCCAAATAACTGGCTGCGATCGCGCAGACCATTCCTCCGGAGGCGACCAGAAGCATAACGCCTCCCACCCGCCAAATATATGGCACATTGCCAAGCGTGATGCCTTTATCTACAATGTCCGCCATCAAGGTCGGCAGATACAAATCCGATAAGCATTGAAAGAATGTAAACAATAGGACCAGCAGCACCGCAGTCCGGTACGGTCTCATATAACGAAACAGCTTAAGCAAAGCGAACCACCCCCTGATCGTGACTTATGTTTCCTGCGATCGTTGTTGCTCCTGATAATGGTATACCTTCATGAGGAGGTCCGCGAGTTTAACGCTGTCCTCTTCGCCAAGATATTCGACCAGGCCGTTAAAACGGCTTGCGACGTCTTGATACACCTGCTGAACGACCTGGACCCCCTCCGCAGTTAGCTTCACGCGGACAGCCCGGCGATCGTTCTCATCCATCACCCGCTCGACGAGTCCTTTCCCCTCCAGACCGTTGATGAACTGCGTGATGGTTGGAGAGGTGACATTCATCATGCTGCTGATCTCCGACACCTTCATGCCGGGCCCGCCAAGCCTGTTAAAATGCATAAGACCCATCAGCACACGGACTTCACCCGGTGTGTAGCCCGAAATCATGTGCCGATCCCACTCCTGCTTGTGAAACATACGAATGCTGTGCAGAAGCCTTCCGGCAATACTGTCGTCAGGCAGTCTCCCTGGGTGATGACAGCCTTCCGGCGAGTCCGGGTCTCTCCCGGCTTGATGACGCTTATGTAAATCTGGATGAAATTCCTGTGACATCGTCCACCTCCTGCGCATAAAACCGTAACCATCCGGCCGGGATGGCCGGGCGGTTACAATCCAAGCATGCAACGAATTAGTTAGCCTGCCTATTAATTAGGCAACCTAAATATAATCCCTGGCGAAGATCGATGTCAAGTTCAGTTCAACCCGCAGCTCCCATGAAGGCCCGAGTTACTCATCCATCAGCTCGAAATACGATCCGGCATGCGCGTTACGGCTCCTGGCCGCATGCTTTCCGCCAGGCTTCTTGCCTTGCTTCTTCTGGCGCCGCGTGTTGGCCTGTTCCTTGCGGGCCTGATGGGCCAGCTCTCTCTCGGTTTTTCTATAATTCGCGTACCGATCGGCATCCAGCGTCCCAGCCTGGAGTGCCTCCTGGACCGCGCATCCATCCTCCTTCTCATGCCGGCAGTCGTGAAATCTGCACTGCGCCGCGAGCGAGGAGATGTCTGCGAATGCCGCCTCCCAGCCATCCTCCGATTCCCACAGCTGAAGCTCCCGCATGCCCGGCGTATCAACCATGATCGCCCCGCCCGGCAGCACAAACAGTTCGCGGTGCGTCGTCGTATGACGTCCTCTGGCGTCCTCTTCGCGGATACCCTGAACCCGCTGAACGTCTTGGCCGGACAGCCAGTTCAGCAAGGTCGATTTTCCGGCGCCCGACGAGCCCGTTACGGCCACCGTCGTGCCAGGGGTCAAATAGCCCTGCAGCTGCTCCTTTCCCTGATCCAGCAGCGAGCTGACGGCGTGAACCGGCACCCCCGGAGCCGCAGCTTCGACGAGGGCGGCATGCGATTCCGGAGAATCGCATAAATCCGCCTTGGTCAGCAGCACGACCGGCTGGGCTCCGCTCTCCCACACGGCGATCAAGTAACGCTCGATTTTGCGGATATTAAAATCCTTATTAAGCGCATTGACGATAAATACGGTGTCGATGTTGGCGGCAATGACCTGTTCGTCCGGCACGCTCCCGGCCTCCCTGCGGGAAAACGCCGACTTGCGCGGCAGCAGCTGGTGAATCACCGCCCTCGGTTCGCCCTGCAAGGGCTCCACCATAACCCAATCGCCGACAGCCGGGAAATCGCTCTTGCTGGCTGCCTCATATTCATATTTTCCCGTTACGGCGGCCGTCATCTCTCCATCTGGCGTGACGATCCGGTATTGCTTCGAAAATTGGGCGACGATGCGCGCAGGCACCAGGCGTTTGTCCCGCTGGATCGATTGGAGCGCTTCCTTCGCCGCCCGGTCCCAATCTTCATTCCATCCATAGTCGTTTAATGGCTTCATGTTTTGATTTGTCAAAATGGTTGTTTTCTCCTTATCTTGTTTAGGTTTAGGTGTTTCTGAACAACAAAAAAACCGCAGAATCATATTCTGCGGTCCATCTTGAATACAGCCTAAGAAAGACGCCCTCCCGGCCAAACGGGCTAAAAAATCCCCGTTTATGCCGGTGACGTTAAACCTATGCATATACCAAAAAGACCCGCAGAATACCAATCACGGTCTCCTGAGGGTCTTAATCTTAGCGAATCATGCAAGGAGCAGTCCTTAAACCTTTAGCGCCCCAAGCCTATTCAACTTATCGATAACCCGTTCGAGGAGACCTAGCGCCGACAATTTGTCATCATTCATATACATCATCATGGTCATCAGCCTCCTTGTGCTCGTAAATATATCCGTATTATAGATTCCGCCGCAGCGGCTGTCAACTTTTTCCTGACGCTTGTACCGCGCTCGGGCTAAATCCGCTTATAATGCCGCCATTCCTCTGGCAAGAGCATGCTGTACTGCCGGTTAAGAAACCGGTCATCAACCAGCGTCAGCGTGCCGGTGTCATGCTCGGAGCGGATCAAGCGGCCTCCGGCCTGCAGCACCTTGTTCATGCCGGGGTATACATAAGCATAGTCATAGCCCCTTTTGCCGGTACGGTCGAAGTAATCCTTGATAATATCATTCTCGAAGGACAACTGCGGCAGCCCTACGCCTACAACCACAACGCTGGAAAGCCGCTCTCCCTTCAGATCAATGCCTTCCGAGAAAATGCCGCCCATCACCGCGAAGCCGATCAGCGGCTCCGCGGCATCGGCCTGAAAGGCCCCGAGGAAGTTCTCCCGCTCCTCCTCACTCATGCCATGGCCCTGAAGCAGCGTCCGCCATCCGGGATTGCTCTCGGTAAACGCCTTGTGAATATCCTGCATATAGGGATAGGACGGCAGAAAGATCAGCGTATTGACCGGCTTCTCCCGGACCAGCTCGCTCAGCATGCGCACGATCGCATCCTTGCTCTGCTCGCGGTCCTTGTATCGGGTCGAAAGCGGCAAGATCCTCACATCCAGCTGCTCCCGGGAAAAAGGCGACGGAATGGACAGGCTGTAATCCTCCTCTTCCGCCCCCAGCATATCCCGGTAATAACCGAGGGGCATCAGGGTCGCCGAGAAAAAGACGGCCGACCGGTAGTTCTTGCCCGCCTTCTGCAGCAAATCGGACGGATCCAGACAGAACAGCTTCAAATACACCTCGCTTTGACTGATCTCGGCGTACGTGACGAAGCGGTCGTCATAAAGCTTGGAGATCCGCAAATATCCCTGCGCGGCAAAATAGCACTCCAAGAGCGCATCCGCCTCTTCGCCGCTCTTCCCGGTCATCAGCTCGGCCTCGGCCTGCAGAACGAAATCCTCCAGCAGCTCGTCCATCATTTCCGGCTGCTGCGAGCCGACGAACCGCTCCTCCTCCCCGCTGACCTTGCGAATGACGATAAACCGGTTATTGACCCGCTTCGCGGCATGGTACAATCCCGGATTACTTTCTTTATACGCCCGCTGAATGTCGAGGAAAGCCGATTTGTACAGCTCGGCCGAGAACATCCCGCGCGCCCGGTCCACCAGATTATGCGCTTCGTCGATCAGGAGAACGCTGCGCTTCTTCACTTCCTCGGGCATCCGTTTAAAGGATACTCTCGGATCAAAAACATAGTTATAGTCGCAGATCACGACATCGGCCGCATACGAGGCATCCAGGGAAAATTCGAACGGGCAGACCTGATGCTTCCGCGCATACGTCTCAATGACCGACCGGGTGATCAGCGTTTCGTTGCCCAGCAGATCCAGAAGCGCGGCATTGATCCGGTCGTAGTAGCCTTCCGAGAAGATACAGCCCTCCTGACCGCAGCCTTCGGCCTCGCTGAAGCAGATCTTATCCTTAGCGGTCAGCGTGACGGCATGCGTATGCAGTCCCTGGCGTTCCATCAGAGCCATGGCCTCCTCCGCTGCCGTACGGGTAATCGTCTTCGCCGTCAAATAAAAGATGCGCGACAGCAGGCCCTCGCCGATCGCCTTTACCGACGGGAACAAGGTCGATATCGTTTTGCCGATGCCGGTCGGCGCTTTGGCGAACAGCCGCCGGCCCTCTTCAATGGTTTTATAGACCGAGCCCGCCAGCTTGCGCTGTCCCTCCCGGTAAGCCGGAAACGGAAACGCCAGGCTCTTGATGCTTCGGTCCCGCTGCTCCGCATGATCCCGGAGCAGACGGGCATAAGGGGCGTAAGCGGCTATAACTTCTTCGACGAAGGTCACCAGCTCATCGATGCTGAAGCTGCGTTCAAACTGCTTTCGCTCGCCGCTCGGCACCTGGAAGTACGTCAGTCTGACCTCCATCGTTTCGATATCATGCTGCTTCGCATACATATAGGCGTACATCTTCGCCTGCGCCCAGTGTACGGGATAGCTGTCCTCCTCGATTTGGGAAAGGTCTCCCGAGGTCGACTTGATCTCATCAATCATGATCCGATCATCCTTCCGGATCAATCCGTCGCATCGTCCCTCTACGACAAACAGCAGCTCCTCATATGCAATTTCGGCCTCCAGCTGGACCTCTTTCTGGTCGTTCTCTCCGTATTCGCGCTGAACCTGCTGATGCGCCCTTGTCCCTTCCGTGAGGGAAGCAGCGCTGCGGAACCCCGAAACGATGCTACCGCTGCGAAATACATACTCCACCAGCGGCCTAACGGATATTTGTATCGTATGCGGCATGTCGGTCTCCTTCGCTCCCATAGTGTTTGGTGCTGTAATTATACCAAACATCCGTTCCTCACAGGTAGCGAGATGCACCGATTTAAGGTTGGCCAACCGAATGGAAACCGATGTGTGACGGAAGTGACGGATACGCTGTAAAATCCTCTTTTCCGGAACTCGTCTAAGCTCCCAGCGTGCGGTGATCGCGTCACAATGACGGCAGCCGACCCTATGCCGGACACTTGCGCTCATGCCAAAAAGCGCAGTCCCTCCAAGCGGAAAGGACTGCGCGCAATATGCAGCCGGATCGAAAATGCCAGCCAATTTTTTCTTGAGTTACGGCGCTTTCTTCTGCATTTGGTCCAGGCTCTTAAACTCGTACCCGCGGCTGCGGGCCTCATCGATAATCCGGCCGAGCGCCTCCGTGTTATCTTTGGAGATCGAGTGCAGCAGAATGACGGCCCCCGGATGCAGCTGTGCCGTTACCTTATCAAAGGCGTATTGGGCGCCCCGCTGGGATTTCACATCCCAATCCATATACGCGAGCGACCAGAATACGTTGGTATATCCGAGCTGCTTGCTTACCGCAAGGGAACGCTCGTCAAAAATGCCGCGCGGCGTGCGCAAATACTTCATCTCCTGCTGTCCGGTAACGCGGGCCACTTCCTTCTTCACCCGCTCCAGCTCCTCCGTCAGCTTCTCCGCGGAAATCGTGGTTACGTCCGGATGATTCCAGGAGTGGTTGCCGATAATATGCCCTTCCGTCGCCATCCGCTTGAGCAAATCCTCCTGCGTTTTCACATAATGCCCTGTAACAAAAAAGGTAGCCGGTACCTTCTTCTCCTTGAGCGTATCCAAAATACGAGCGGTATACCCGTTCTCGTACCCGTTATCGAACGTAAGGTACAATTCTTTCTGGCTGGCATCGCCCATAAAGATGGCATCGTATTTTTGCAGCAGCTCCTTAAAGCCTTCTTGATCGATCGAAGGTAGCTGACCGTTGACGCTTCTCTTAAAACCGAAATGAAATGGACCGCTGCCGGCCGCAGCTGCTGCCGGAACTGCCAGGGCCGCTGACAGAAGCACGGCAAGGGCAATTCCAAGCAGCCATGCCGGCCGAAGAGCATTGCGCTTCTTCATTCCTGTTCTCTCCTTCTTGAATGTGGTGTTGGGATCCTAATCCCCCATGGCAAGGCATGCTAAGGGGTCATACACCCTACTATCCCACAAACCGGAGCAAACTATGTGCCGTGGCATGCCAGCCAGGCTGCCACATACCGTCACCCTCGCCGGACGGCTCTCGAAAATTAGATGACCTCCACCGTGCAGCCTTTACGATGGCTCTCCGCGGCATATTCGATCATCCGGATCACATCCCGCGCCTCTTCCGGCCGAACAGGCAAAGGACCGCCCTCGAGAATCGCTTCCGCCAAGCCCTGATAGAATGCCTGGTACCGCCCGGGCAGCGTCTCGATCTCGCCTTGAACCGCGAGGCCGCTCAGCTCCGTTGACAGCTCGCCGTACATATCCGGCTGATCCTCTCCCCAGCCGGCATCCCCCGGCCGCATGCCTTGCTTCAATTGACCTTCCTGGGGATCCATGCCGTATTTCAAGAAGCTTCCCTTGTCGCCATGAAGCTCGAATTTCGGCCCGGCTTGCCGGACCAGGGAACCGGCGTGCAGGATGACGCGATGGGATGGATAGCCCAGCACCAGATGGAAGTAATCATGCGCCTGGGAGCCCTCGCGCTCCTGCCGTAGATCCGCCCACAGGGTCCGGGGCTTGCCGAACAGGAAGAGCGCCTGATCAATCAGATGAGAGCCTAGATCATACAGGATCCCGGAGCCGGGCAGCGCCTGCTCTCTCCAGCGTTCCAGCTGCGGATCGGGGCGGTAGCGGCTGAACTGCGATTGATAGATAGTCAGCTTGCCGAGCGCGCCGGTCTCAAGGAGATTGCGGACGGTTAAGAAGTCATTGTCCCAGCGGCGGTTATGGTATACCGTCAGCAGCACGCCTCTCTCGGCAGCCAGCGCAATCAGCCGGTCCGCTTCCTCCGAGGTTACGGTAAACGGCTTTTCCACCACAACATGCTTCCCCGCCTCAATCGCAAGCTTGGCGTATTCATAATGCGTTGTATTCGGACTCGTGATGATGACGAGCTGAACTTCCGGATCCGCCAGCAGCTCATCCACGCTGTCGACCACTTCGGTATCCGGCAAGTCCCGATGCACCTTGTCAGGATCCGACGACACGACGGTCCGTACATTAAAATCCGGCACGCTTCGAAGAATCGGTGCATGAAACACCGAGCCGGATAACCCATAACCGATGATTCCCGTCTGTATTGCCATAACGCATATGCCCCCTTTTCATTAGTACTAGGTTCTAATTCGAGATTTGCCGGGTCGATTCCTTGCGCACCTCCTAAATTCCATGAAAAACCAGGGAACGCATCACGCCAAAAGCCGCCCTCCACGATTCCTCGTGCGAAGACGGCTTCTTGTGCTTATTCGCTTTCGCGTAATAAAACCAAATCGTTACGATAGGTTGC
Source organism: Paenibacillus sp. FSL R5-0810 (assembly GCF_038002285.1). Classification (NCBI taxonomy): domain Bacteria; kingdom Bacillati; phylum Bacillota; class Bacilli; order Caryophanales; family Paenibacillaceae; genus Paenibacillus; species Paenibacillus sp. FSL R5-0810. Next base: position 5,550,299 of record NZ_JBBOCF010000001.1, on the reverse strand, counting down.
TGTCCGCTTAGTAAGGATCCGCCTCGTGGCCCATGCGCTCGGCATCCTCCACCGCTTGATCCCGCGCGCTTTCTGCGGCGCCTGCCTTCTTCTTGGCGTCCAATCCTTCCCTCACCCGACGGCCGTAATCCTCGTCGGCGTTCGTAAAGTATTCCACCATTTTATCCTGAATGCGGACGTCGCACTGAATCAGCGCATTAACCAAGTTGTTGATCAGATCGTCGCGCTCCCAATCCTCGAACGCTCTGTACGTATCGCCCGCCTGCTTGAAGTCGAGCGTCCGGTCCAGCTTCTCGCGGACCAGGCTGGCATCGTAATGCGGCTGATGCGGCTTTGCGGTCTGCGACGCCTCCTTCAGGCCGTCCGTCATCGACGGTTCATAGTCGACATGCGGGCTTTGCCCTGGGGCCTTATCGACGAAGTAAGACATTTGCCCGCCGCGCTGGTTCGTCGCCACCCGCTTCTTCGGCGCGTTAATCGGCAGCTGGAGGTAGTTCGTTCCTACCCGATACCGCTGCGTGTCGGAATACGAAAAGGTCCGTCCTTGAAGAAGCTTGTCGTCGGAGAAGTCGAGGCCGTCCACGAGCACGCCCGTCCCGAATGCCGCTTGCTCCACCTCGTTATAGTAATTTTCCGGATTGCGGTTCAGCACCATTTTGCCGACCTTCAGGAACGGGAACTGGTCCTGCGGCCACAGCTTGGTCGGGTCAAGCGGATCGAACTCCAGCTCCGGATGCTCATCGTCGGTCATGATCTGGACGCACAGCTCCCACTCCGGATAGTCCCCGCGCTCAATCGCTTCATACAGATCCTGCGTCGCATGGCTGTCGTTCACGGCCTGGATTTTGTTCGCTTCCTCTTGCGTTAAGTTTTTGATCCCCTGCTTGAGCGGCTCCCAGTGATATTTCACCAGCACGGCTTGGCCCTCGGCGTTCACCCATTTATATGTATTGACGCCGGAGCCCTGCATTTGCCGGTAGTTGGCGGGGATTCCCCATGGAGAATAGACGAAGGTAATCATGTGCGTGGCTTCCGGTGAGCGGGATACGAAATCGAACATCCCCACCGGTCCCGGAACGTTGGATACCGGATCCGGTCTGAACGCGTGCACCATGTCCGGAAACTTGAGCGGGTCGCGAATGAAAAATATTTTCAAATTGTTGCCGACCAGATCCCAGTTGCCCTCCTCCGTGTAAAACTTGACGGCAAAGCCGCGCGGATCTCGAAGCGTCTCCGGGGAACCGGCGCCGTGAATGACGGTCGAGAATCGGACGAACACAGGCGTACGCTTTCCCTCCACCTGGAAGAGCTTCGCGCGCGTATACTTGGATACCGGCTCGTCACCCACCTTGCCATAAGCCTCGAAATACCCGTGCGCTCCTGCCCCTCGGGCGTGGACGACCCGCTCGGGAATTTTCTCCCGGTCGAAATGCGTGATTTTCTCCAAAAAATGATAGTTCTCCAGCGTCATCGGTCCACGGTTGCCGACGGTTCTTACGTTCTGGTTATCCGAGATCGGATGCCCCTGCCGGTTCGTAAGCGTGTCCTCGCGCTCGGTTTCCCCGCGGTTCTGGTCATAGCTCCGGCGTCCGTCTTCAACCTGCTTTCCTGCTTCAAACTCCTGATCGCTCACGGATTTCATTCCTCCTTGGATATATCGCTTGCTAATGGCTTTCCTTACTAGAGGTTGTTCAAAAAGCCGTCTTTTGATCACGAAGCGAATCAAGAGGGAAAAACCGGCTTTTTGAACTCACACTAATATGGATATTATGTCCAAGGCCTGAAAATGTATGAAAGGATCGAAAGGTTTGATAGGGCGGCCCACACCGGCGCTACCGGCCCTCTTCCAATCCATGGAAATATGCTGAGCGCTCCGGCAAATCACCGAATGCTACTCCTTCTCCCCTAGCAGCCCGCGCGTAAATGCAATCCACTCCCGCACCGCAAAGGACAAGTAACGGTCCTTCCGCCAGATCATCCCGAGCTGCCACGGAATCGAAGGATTGTCCAGCGGAATAATGGAGACGCGCGAGGAATCGATCTCCTTGCAGATCGTTTCAGGCAGAAGCGCGATCCCCAAATTTGCCGCCACCATCCCGCTGATCAGGTCCCACTGCGAGCTTTCATATACGACACGCGGCTCGAACCCGGCCTCCACGCATTCGCGGATAATCCGGTCATGCAGCGTGAAATCCTCCCGGAACAAAACGAACGGTTCCTCTGCAAGCTCCTTCAAATTCACGCTGTCCCTGCCGGCGAGCCGATGGGACGGATGCACGAGCAAATTCAGCTTCTCCTTAACAAAGGAATAATAGTGAAACACCTCTTCATTTACCGGAAGCACCGCCACGCCGATATCCGTCTGGCCGCTCTCCACGTCGGCCTCCACCTTCTTCGCCCCGTCTTCGATCAGCTGAATCGTGATTTTCGGGTAGCTCTTATGGAACTGACCGATCACTTCGGGGAAAAAGCTTGACCCGACCATCGGCGGCAGACCGATCCGCAGATGCCCGCGCCGAAGATTCATCAGATCCTCCAGCTCCGCGGACACGCGCTGAAAGGCCTCTACCATCTGCTGCGCCTGCTGGTACATGATATGCCCGGCATCCGTCAGCTCAATCCGCTTGCCTGCCCGGTGGAATAGCGTGACCCCCCACTCGTCCTCCATATTCCGGATCGTCTTGCTGATGGTCGGCTGCGTGATATAAAGCTTCTCCGCCGCCTTCGTAAAGCTCTGATTTCTCGCAACCTCAAGAAAATACTGCAGCTGCCGTATATCCATTCGCGCATTACCTCCATGCTCGTATGTATAGATATATTTTGTGTGTATAGATAAATGGAATAGTTGGCATTCGATATATGCATTTTACCTATGAAAGCAATCGCTGTAAAATTTCATTAAAATGAAAGTGCAAAAAGTCGGTTTTTCAGCACCGAGAAGGTTGGATGAAGTTAGGGACTGAGGAGCGGAGCGTACGTTTTGGGTACGTGAGCCCCGGGAGCCCGGCTGAATTCAAGATTCGATGCCGAGCTACTTCGTGACTCACTTCGTGATCAAAAAACGACTTTTTGAACAACCTCTTAAAACATGAAAACAAGGAGGCGGAGGCCGGTCATGAAAAACATCATCAAGGGAAGCCTGCAAGTGGCCGGTTTCATGCTGCTGTCGATTCTGATGAGTCAGCTTGCCAAACTGGCCCATATTCCGATACCCGGAAGCATCCTCGGCATCGCCGTGGTCTTCATTCTCCTCGAAACGGGCGTCCTGAAGCTGGAGTGGATTGAACTCGGCGCCAATTGGCTCCTTGCCGAGCTCCTGCTCTTCTTCATTCCCGCCGCAGTCGGGGTCATGAATTATTTCACCGTACTTGAAGCCGACGGATTCCGGATTCTGGCCGTCGTCCTGCTCAGCACCGTTCTCGTCATGGCGGGCTCGGGATTGACGGCAACCTTAATTTCTTCAAGAAAGGAGCGTAAATCATCATGACAACTTTGCTATCCGTCCTGACGGGTTTGCTGCTGACCATCGGCATCTATGCCGGAGCCAAGCGATTATACCGCCGTGTGCCGAAGGTCTATCTGTCCCCGCTCCTTATTACTCCGCTGCTTATTATTGTGATCTTGACCCAGTCGGGCATATCCTATGATGCATATAATGAAGGTGCGAAGTGGATCAGTAAACTGCTGGAGCCGGCAACCGTCGCATTTGCCGTCCCGCTGTACAAAAACTTTCAAACCCTTAAGCGCCATGCGGCTGAAATTATATGCGGCGTCGCAGCCGGTTCCGTGCTTGCCATGGTGTCCTCCGGCATGCTGGCCAAATGGATGCATCTGAGCAGCCCGCTTGCCACAAGCCTGATTCCGCGCTCGATCACGACACCCATAGCCATGAATGTGTCCGAGGTCATCGGCGGCTTGCCCAGCATGACCGCCGTATTCGTCATCATGACCGGCATTCTCGGCTCCATGGTCGGGCCCTCGATTATGCGGATCTTCCGGATTCGGGGAGATATCGCACGCGGAATTTTGTTCGGGACCGCGGCACATGGGACCGGGACTTCAAAGGCGTTCGAATTCAGCTCGCTGTCCGGAACCATTTCCAGCATCTCCATGATCATGGCGGCGCTGTTTACCCTCGGTGCCGCGCCGATGATGATGGCATTTTTACACTAGAAGAGCTTTACTTCGATAAAATCGGCCTCGGGCCGGTTTTTTCATTGTTTAATTTCGGTTGTTATGCGAAGAATATGGACTTACTTTAACTCTTTGACAACCTCCTTCGAAGAGGTCATAATAAATTCTGTTCATAACTTTTGTAAAATTTATGGGTTAATTAGTTGTAAACGCAGCTGTCGGCAAGCCGCGTTTAACTCTGCTCTTAGCCGCTAAGGTATCGTATAGGCGGTACGAAGAACGCGCTTTGCACCGGACTGATCAGAGAGCATCATCAACATCGTAAAATCTGCATGTGCGACATGAAAGGAAGGCGATACAGGTGTTTTCCATCTCACGGTTTCGTTTAACCATTACGAAGCCATTTATATTTTTCTCCGTCATTATGCTGCTTAAGAGCTACTTGGCCTGGGTCGTCATATTTGACGATGTGCTTCCGTGGAGGCCGCTGATTACGGAGATCCCCTTTATCTGGCTCGTGTTCAGCTTGATTGAGTGGTTTGCCTCCAAGCGCAAGCTGGCTGTCTACATGGGCGTCAACCTGTTGTTGACCGCCATTTTCTTCGCGGCCATCATGTATTATAAATATTACGGCGTTATCGTCACTTATCATGCACTAGAGCAGGTGAACCAAGTCACTGCGGTGAGCAACAGCGTATTTTCGCTCATGGATCCGTACTACCTGCTGATCTTCACCGACATTATCGTATTGTTCGTGCTCCTTTGGCGCAGCGACCGCGTCAAGAACTGGAAGAACCGGCACACCAAGAAGGAGAAGCGGAAGTTTGCGCCGATTATGTTCGTGCTCTCCCTGATGCTCTGCCTCTTCCAGATTATGCCGAACCGGGCAAGCATGAACGAAATCGTGAAGGCACAGGAAATGGGCATCCTGAATTATGAAGCGTACACCATTTTCCAGCAGGAGAATAAAAAGCTCGAGGATGCCAAGGCGATTACACAGGCTCGAATCAACGAACTAAAGGGCCTTCAGCCCGCCGAGAAGCCTGTGTTATCCGGCGCAGCCAAGGGCAAGAACCTGATCATCATTCAAATGGAATCCTTTCAGAATTTCCTGATCGATTTGAAGATTGACGGCAAGGAAATTACGCCGAACATGAATAAGCTCGCCCGTGAGAGCCTGTACTTCCCGAACTTCTTCCAGAACGTTGGACAGGGCAACACCTCGGATGCCGAGTTTGTTGTCAACACGTCCTTCTACATTCCTCCGCGGGGAGCGGCGACGCAGCATTATGCGGACCGGGTTCTTCCGAGCCTGCCGAGACTGATGCAAAGCCAAGGCTACGATACGGCAACCTTCCATACGAATGTGGTGGAATTCTGGAACCGCGGCGAGCTGTACAAGGCGCTTGGGTTCAACCGTTATTACGATAAAGCCTTCTTCGGGGAGGATGATAAGCTGTTCTTCGGCGCATCGGATGACGCGCTGTATACCAAAACGGCGGCCGAGCTGGAGAAGATGCACGAGACGGGCAAGCCGTTCTATACGCAGATCATATCGATGTCGGCCCACCATCCGTTTACCATTCCGGAAGAGAAATACCGGATGACGCTGCCGGAGCGGTATGAAGGCACCTTCGTCGGCGACTATATCCGTGCGCAAAACTATGCGGATGACGCCCTCGGCAAATTCATCGAGCAGCTGAAGAAGGACGGCATATGGGACGACAGCCTGATTGTCGTCTACGGCGACCATCTCGGTCTGCCGATTTATTCCTTGGACAACAAGGATAAAGAGCTGATGCAGGAGATTTACGGCCGGGAGTACACATCAGCCGATATGATAAACATCCCGCTCATGATTCACGGCAATGGTCTGGAGCCGGCCGTGAAGGAGCAAGTCGGCGGGCAGATCGATCTGCTGCCGACCATTGCGAACCTGCTTGGCGCTCCGCTCGATGACCAGCTTCACTTCGGTCAGGACCTGCTGAACCATGCGGACAGCAATCTGCTGCCGGAGCGGTACTATCTGCCGTCCGGGACGTTCATCAACAATACGACCATGTACATCCCGGGGATCGGCTTCGAGGATGGCACCAAGCATCCGCTGCCTCATCAAGATAAGGCGTCCACCCAAGCTTCGCGGGAAGAGTTCGAACGCGCCCTGCAGCTCCTCCATCTGTCCGACAGTTATGTCAGACAGCTCCCGCTCCATAAATAATAACAAGGCATGCAAGGACCTCACCCGTCTGTTTGGGTGAGGTCCTTTTTTCTTCGACAGATGCCGCCAAGGCAATCCTGAAGCGGACTTTCATCGGCTTAACCAACTGACATTTGACATAGTGGCACACTTTTTCTTATGATGTATAACAATATACCTTGTTTTAAATATGATGATCGTGGTGAAATTAGGTACAACAACGAGATTCATTGAATCATATGAACGCATTTCAGCCATATATTTGTTAGAGCAAATCGATTACGAATTCTAGGAGTGACGATCCGACTTGGACCCCATACGAAGGATAAACAGAATTATATGTTCCGCTCTTGGCTTCATGCTGCTCTCTTACGTTACGCCCGCGCTCGGCGAGGATCTGTCAGATTCCGTTATTGCCCAGCAAGGGATGGAGGCGCCCGAAGGAGCATATCCAGCCCCGGCCCCCGTGCCCAAAAGCCCGGATCCCGTCCGGCTAATGCTGGAGCTGCCTCGCCATGAGTCTCTGCTTTCCTTGAATGACGTTACATGCTCCACTGAAACCGATATGTTCCTGATCCTCAAGCACATGATGCTCGAACCTTTGAAGTTCCGGTCGAATTATGTTGACAGCCATGTATAGTTGACACTGGTTATTTAAAAACTAATTCAGATCAGAAAGAAAAAGGATGTGTTTTGTTTGGATGACAATATTGGCCTAAATATATTTCTTGTTGTATTATTAATCGCCGCTACAGCTTTCTTCGTTATGACGGAATTTGCCATCATCAGGCTTCGTCCCAGCCGGGTCGACCAATTGGTCATGGAAGGGCGTAAAGGCGCGCTCGCGGTTAAAAAGGTGACGTCCAACCTCGACGGCTACCTGTCGGCGTGTCAGCTCGGGATTACGATCACCGCGCTCGGCCTCGGTTGGCTCGGGGAACCGACCATCGAGAAGATTCTGCATCCGGTATTCGATAATTTCGCGATTCCGGCCGCCATATCTTCGTTGATCTCGTTCCTGCTCGCGTTCATCATCATGACATATATTCACGTCGTGATCGGCGAGCTTGCGCCGAAGACCATCGCGATCAATAAAGCCGAAGCCGTTACGTTCTTGTGCGCGACACCGATTATCTGGTTTAACCGCATCATGTATCCGTTCATCTGGCTTCTGAACGGCTCGGCGAATAAAATCGTCCGCCTGTTCGGCATGCACCCTGCAAGCGAGCATGAAGAGGCTCACTCCGAGGAAGAGCTGCGCATGATTCTAAGCGACAGCTATGAGAGCGGCAAGATCAACCAGGCCGAATACGGCTACGTTAGCCGGATCTTCGCCTTCGACGATATGCTCGCCAAGGAAATCATGGTGCCCCGCACCGATATGATCTGCCTCTATGTCGATAAGCCGCTGGCTGCGAACCTGCAGATCATCAAGCGTGAGCAGTATACCCGTTTCCCGGTCGTCCGGGGAGATAAGGACCAGATTGTCGGTACGATTAACACCAAGCAGTTCTTCCTGGAGTTCGACGACAATTCGAACATGGACCTGACCAAGCTGATTCATCCGGCGATGACGGTATCCGAAGCGATTCCGATCAAGAAGCTGCTGCGGAAGATGCAGCTGGAAGGCACGCATATGGCTATCCTGATCGATGAATACGGCGGCACGTCCGGGATGATCACCATCGAGGACATTCTGGAAGAGATCGTCGGTGAAATCCGCGACGAATTCGACGAGGATGAAGAACGCGAGCTCATCCAGCCCGAGCCGAACCGCATTATCGCGGACGGCAAGGTGCCGATCAACCGGATCAATGATCTGCTGCACACCGACCTGTCCACGGACGATCTGGACACGATCGGCGGCTGGCTGTACGGACACAACTCGGAGCTGTCCAAGGGCGACATCTGGACATACGAGAACTTGACCTTCACCGTCTTGGAGAAGAAAACGCATCGCTATACGAAGCTTCAAATCGTCAAAGAGGTTGCCGAGGAATCGATGCAGGAAGCATCGGCGGCTTTAGCCGGAGAACGTGATTCCTAATCGTGAGTCCTTAGGCATAGATGATAGATACAACCGCCGTACAGGCCCCAGTGGGCCGGTACGGCGGTTTTTATCTGTGCACGCAACAATGGAGCCTAACGGGTATCCCTGATATGCATCACATAGGATGGCGATTGTCCATTTTACTGCTTTAATAAGTTACTCCAACGCTGTAATATAGAAAATAACATTTCTCACTTACGGGAGGCGGCATATTATGAATCGTCAAATTGCCATCATCGGGAGCAGCGGCGGCAATCTGTATAATTTGGGCGGCAAGGAGCCCCGCAAACTGCTGGACGAAATCCTGGTGCAGATGGAGAGCGCGGGGCTGTCGTGCGGGGCGCTGCAGTTCATTGCTGCGGGGGTTTCCATGGATGCTGCCAAGGAGACCACACCTGCGGCGCTCTACAGCTGGAGCTCTTCGCAGGGAGCACCTGTCATAATCGCTGAGGGCACTCTGCAGCAGGTCAATCAAGCCGCAGAGCGGCTGGACCGGGAAATTGCCGAGCAGATTGAGCTCGGAGAGATAGACGGAGTCATCGTCATGAGCGCTGACCCGGAGGGCAGCAACCGCCATGCGGTGGAGGCCTGCGCCAAATACAAGCTGCCGGTGACCGGAACCGGCGGCACCTCGATGGCGATGATTCAGGCGAAAGGCGTGCATGTGATTGCAGCTTCCGGCACGACGGGAACGACGAACCGGACCCGTGCCGTTACGTTCGTCACTTCGCTAAGCAAGCATTGGCGGATTCCGTACCGCCCGGTGATCGGCACAGCCCAGGCATCTTCTTCCTCTTCCGGTTCGGGAAGCAGCGCATCGCCCTGGCGCAGAATTAATATTCGCGGCATGATGATGGCATCGCTCCCCGGCTTTATCGGGATGGCATTGGTGCTGGCTGTGAGTAAAATCCCCGGCTTATCGGCATTATCCGAGGTATTCGACCTGATGATCAAAGCGCTGCCGGTCATCCTTGCCGCTATCGCAGCCAAGCAGGTGTCCGAGCTGGACGAGGTATCGATCGTGGCCGGTATCGTTGCCGGCATCCTGTCCGTAGAGGGAGGCATCATCGGGGGCATCATCGGGGGGATCGGCGCCGGGATCATCGTCCATTACCTGTTCCGTAAATGCGTGGAATGGCGCTTCCCCGCCACAACGGTCAATATCGTCGCCGGTGGCATTTCCGGTCTTATTGCCGGGCTGATCGTCTACTTCCTTATTGCGCCGATTGCGCTCAGCGCGGGTGAAGGCATCCGCACGCTGATCGAAACGCTCGTCTCCTGGAGCCCGGTCATGGCGGGGCTGATTGCCGGCCTGCTCATCTGGCCTGCCATCATCGGCGGCGTATACCATGCCGCCATCCTCCCTATTGTTCTGCTGGAAATGGAGACGACGAGCAATAGCTTCCTGGGTGCCGTCGACATGGTGGGCCTGGTGATGGTATCGGCAGGAATCACGCTGGCCAACATGATCGCCCCCCGCGACAAGGGAGAAGCGGCGGTTGCGGCGCCGGGATTCGCCATGAATATGGGCTTCGGCACATTCGTTGAAGCCGCGTATCCCTTCATGTTCTCGAACAAGCTGGTTTTTGCAGGCGCGATTGCTTCAGCCGGTCTCGGCGGCATGCTGGTCGGACTGTTCGGCGTTCGGGGAACGGCCTACGTGCCTTCCTTTGTCGGTCCGATCACATCCAACAACACGTTCGGCTTCCTGATCTCAATGCTGGCGAGCCTGCTCTGCTCTTTCTTGATCACCTTCTTCGTTAACAAAATGTACGTCTACCGGAGCGCCAAGGGCACGATCGGCATGTAATGTAATAGGCAAGCGAGGCGTTACGGCGCTTCGGGCTTAGAATTACGGTAACACTCCATAAAACGGCCTGGGGGGGCATCCTCGAGGCCGTTCTTTATTCGACAGAGAGAGCTTTTTCTGTACAGACTCGTGTCGCATCTTGGAATCACTCTACCAACACTGGTAAAATAGGAGATACGGCCTTCAACATTTAAACGGCTTTATCTAGCCATGGGGCAACTCTAAGCGCCTGCAACAGTTCCTTAACCGGTTCCGTGCAGACGCTCGGATTAGAAAGAGGGGATAATTGACACAATGACGATGATCGGTATTGATCTTGGGACGACAAACAGCCTTGCGGCTTATTGGGCCGAGGACCGGGCGGCAATCATCCCGAACGTGCTCGGAGAGCACCTCACACCTTCGGTCGTAAGCGTTGACGACAACGGGGAGATTTTGGTCGGCCGGGTTGCGCAGGAGCGGCTTATCACGCATCCGCAAGCGACGGCAGCAACGTTCAAACGATTTATGGGGACAGAAAAAACCTACGCGCTCGGCCCTCACACCTTCACGCCGGAAGAGCTCTCATCCTTCATCATCAAAGCGCTGAAGGCCGATGCCGAAGCTTATTTGGGCGAGACGGTGACGGAAGCCGTCATCAGCGTTCCCGCCTACTTCAACGATACCCAGCGCAAGGCAACGAAGACGGCCGCGGAATTGGCCGGTCTCAAGGTGGAGCGGCTCATCAGCGAGCCGACGGCTGCGGCGGTTGCCTATGGATTGCACCAGGAGAGCCCCGAAACGAAATTTCTCGTATTCGACCTGGGCGGCGGCACATTCGATGTATCCATACTGGAATTGTTCGAAGGCATCATGGATGTGAAATCCATTGCCGGCGATAACTTTCTGGGGGGCGAGGATTTTACGGAGCTCCTCTTTACGCACTTTTTACATACGCATGACTTGAATGCCGAAGATCTCAGTGCCAAAACGAGATCGCTGATCTATAAGCAGGCCGAAATGTGCAAGCTGGCCTTCGGCCAGGATAACGAAGCCAAGATGACCGTCCCTGCCGAGACCGGCAGCTTGGAGCTGCGCATAAGCCGGACGGAATTTGAAAAGCTTGCCCAGCCGCTTCTGCTCCGTCTGCGCCAGCCGATCGAGCGTGCGCTGCGGGACGCTTCCCTTACACCTTCCGAATTGGACGCCATTATTCTCATCGGCGGAGCTACGCGCATGCCGCTGATTCGCAGCGTCATTGGCAGGATGTTCGGCCGGATGCCTTACAGCAACATCCATCCCGATGAGACGGTTGCGATCGGTGCGGCGATCCAAACGGCGCTGAAGCAGCGCAACCAAGCGCTCGAAGAGATGATTTTAACGGATGTGTGCCCGTATACCCTCGGTACCAGCGTTGTGCGGGAGATGGGAGGCGGCCAATATTCAACAGGGCATTTCCTCCCGATTATCGAACGGAACACGCCGATACCGATCAGCCGGGTCGAGCGCCTCTACACGATTTCCGATAATCAGCGGCAAATGACCGTCGATGTGTATCAAGGGGAGAGCCGGCGCGTGGAGAACAACATTAAGCTCGGTGAGCTCCGGATCAAAATTCCGCCGGCCCCGGCGGGGGAGCAGAGCATTGACGTACGCTATACGTATGATATCAACGGCATTTTGGAGGTCGAGGTCATCAGCGTGGCAACCGGCGAGAAAAAAAGAGCGGTCATCGAAAGCAACGCCGGCTCCATGACCAAGGAGCAGATCGAGGCTCGGCTTGCCGAGCTGAAGGATATCAAGATCCATCCCCGGGATCGTACGGAGAACAGGCTGCTGATCGCAAGAGGCGAGCGGCTGTACGAGGAATCGCTGGGCGACCGCCGAGAGATGATTGCCCGGCTGATTCAGCAGTTCGAGATGCAGCTGCAGACGCAAAATGAGCAAGTGGTTAAACAGGCCTCCGAAGCGCTCAAGGAGCAGCTGGATCAGCTCGAAAGGTGGATGGATTTGACATGAGTGTATGGGACATTTTGGGGATCGAAGCAACCGGAGATACATCAGCCATCAAAAGAGCCTATGCGAAAAAGCTGAGACTCCACCACCCGGAGGATGACCCGGAGGGCTATCAGCGCCTTCGCGAGGCTTATGATTCCGCGCTTACGATGGCGCCTTACGTTGAGCCGGAGAAGGATGAGCGCCTGGATTTCGATGAGCCAGCCGCTTACGATGGCGGCCAGACGGCGCTCTCTGGCGGCGAGCTTTGGACGGGTGAAGAAAAAGACGATTACCCCGCATCCGGACGATCTCCGGCTGCTTCCGATTATTACAGAGAACCGCTTCACCACGCCCGCGAGCCGATTCCGCAGGACCCGATTGAGCAGTTCATCGATGAGATCGACGAAATTTATGAGAATTTCCAGGCGCGCATCAATCCCGAGGCCTGGGAGGACGCGCTTAACCGGGACATCGTGTGGGATGTGCAGCGGAGCGGGGAACTGCAGTACGAACTGATGGACTTTCTGGAGGATCATCGCCATCTCCCCCGCCCGGTATGGCAGCGGCTTGACGACATGTTCCACTTCACGGAGAACAAGGAAGACCTGCTGGGGGAATACCCCGATTCGCTCATCGGATATATCATGAGCCAAATTAACGGTACCTCCGAGCTGCGGTACGAGTGCTTTAAGGAGCATCCTGTTAAGGATATCGATATCGAGCAGTATCTCGATCTGAGGGAACAGGGACAGTACATGTTGAAGGAAGGCGAGCTGGAAGAAGCCCTCGACGATTTAACCCGCGCCAACGAGATATATCCTCATGATCCCGACCTTCAGCTTATGCTCGGTAAATGCCATGCGCGGACCGGCAACCTGACCGCCGCGGACGAATGCTTCGGTCAAGCCATCCGGCTGGCGCCGGAGGAGCTTGATGGATATTGGCACCGTGCCCAGATCCGGTTCGAGCAGGCGGATTACTCGTCCGCATTGAGCGACCTTGAGAAGGTGCTGGGCCAAGAGCCGGAAAATACCGATGCGCTCTGCCTGAAAGGACGATGTTATATAGGACTTGAGGAGATAGATCAGGCACGGGATATCTTGAAACAGTCCAATCAGCTCGAGAATCCCCATATTCACTCGTATATCTACCTGTGCATGGCGTCCAACAAGCATAAATACGGCCGGAGACACATCACAGCCGCTGACCGGTGGCGGTCATGGAGAAGCAATCTGTTATTCGATACGCTCATGGTGCTCCGCTTAAGCTGGCTCTACATTCTGGTTTATCTGGCTCTGCAAATATTCTTCGACCTGCACCCGGTATATACGTGGCTATTGATTGCCGTCATCCTGTGGAACACCTGGAAGGCCATCAAAGTGCATTGGGTGCTTGCAACCTAGAAAGGAGGCATTCGCATCATGGAAGGATTCAGCCGCAAGCACAAGAAAAGAATCGAGCTCTACCTCCGCTGCTTGTCCAGCGTTTGTATCGATAGCATGCTGGGCTATTATTATATTCCTTATGAATTTCATCCCTCGGAGCGCTGGCTGCGAAAAGGCGTGATGAAAAAAGCGCTGGCCGACTGGAAGATCACGGACGCGGCCTCCCTCAAGGAGCGTATCGATTTTTTGCTAAACGACGGCCACTGCCAGGAATACCTGGACATTCATAACCGTTTGTCCGCCCTAACCCTCAAGGCACGCGAGCGTTATCTCGAGGACGCCAAAGACGATCCCGATTACAAAAAAATGATCGTTGTCGGCAAATGGATGGGGATGCTGCCTTCGGCCGATATCGCCGCATTAGGCGGGGGCTGGGCCATCCTTCTTAGCCGGATCGGACGGATCTATCGCTTCCTGAGCGAAGAGGAGGCCTGGGAGATCAAACAAAAGGCAGCGGCCCTCCTACAGCAGCATTACCGCAGCTGGGACGAATATCTTACCGCCTTTGCGGCCGGCACGCATTTTATCAAAGAGGATATCGCAATGAAGTACTCCCACCATGTTATAAGCAGAGCCAGCAACATCCTCGGGGGCAGCAAGCTTGCCTACAATAAGGTGCCTTGGGATCTAAGCCTGCTACCGGACAAGCACGCTTCGGCCAGCATGTCGGCCTCAGTCTGACTGAACCTGGGTAACTGACGCTTGCGCTTGCGCGAACAAAGGCGGGAAACTCCCCTATCACGAAATAAACAAAAGCCAGGACAGACCGAATAAAGGCTCTGCCTGGCTTTTTCAATTCTACAATTTACGGAGCTCGATGTCCGAAGTGCCCGTGATCCGCGAAATGTCGAACTCCCTGAACTGATACGTCGGCGTCGCATCTTGCAAGGCGCCACTCCCCTTCTCCAGCTTCGCTGCATTGGCGGGCGTGTTCAGTTTTGCCGGATAATACTCGATCTGAAGATCGGTCTTGCCCGGAACCGTAACTCCGGGCAGCTGCTTGACCAGCTCCAGAATGCGCTCCTTCTCTTGGTCCAGGCTGCCCTCCGCAACATCGGCAAACACCACGATGTCTACATTCTGGCTAACCGGCTCGCCGCTGCAGGAATCCAGCTTGTCGTATTCCCGCACCACCTGCTTCATATTGCAGCTCACCCAGGCCTGAACGAAAGCGCCGTCCGGATACAGCCGGTCGATGACCGGCTCCGCCTTGTCACGAAGCTGCGCCCCCCATACACGATTGAGGTAGGTTTCACCGGATGGGACCGGCGGGCTGCCGTCGGTGCTGTCCAGCGTGAATTCCAGCTCAGGAGCTCCTTCGGGAATCGCCGTAAGATTGTATGATCCGACAGCCCATGTATAGTCCATCTTGGTGACCTTGAACGGCTCGCCGTATTTTTGCTCCAAATAATGTTCGGCGGCTTCCCGAACAACCTGCTTCTCCGCAGCCGACTTGGTAAACGGGGCGGTTCCCTCCGTGTAACCGACATACACGGATCCGGCAAGCAAGAGGAGGCCGATCACCGTGCGCGCGGCGATGGCACCTGGTGAAGACAGCTGCCGCTGCCGTTTCTGCTCCAGCCACGTTTTTTTCGGCGACCGGTAGTTAAAATAAATAATCGTAATCACGATGCCCGCAATATGCAGCGCAAGTGCGGCCGGCAGCGCCAAAAAGCCGAGAAAGCCGAGCGTCAGCAGCAGAAAATAAAGCACAGCTCCCTGCAGCGCCATAAGCAGCGCCCCGGTAATGATCAGCATCGGGGTCCCGATGTAGAATAGGCCGAGGCCTGTAAAGATCACGGAAAGCACCACCGCGGTCAGCTGATGTTTCTTCACTGGTCATCCCTCCTTTTTTAAAAAAATTCCGCCCCATCCATCCGTCGAAGCTTTATTATAACAGCCGCTCCCCCGTTAGAGAAACAAAAACCCATCCACCTCGCGGGTGCATGGGTTGATTGGCCTTCACAGCATCCTGCTTATTCCTTCGGATGAATCATCTCTTCCGGCCGCACGATCCGGTCAAATTCCTCTGCCGTCAGCAGACCGCTCGCCAGCGCAGCTTCCCGAAGGGTCGTGCCCTCTTGATGCGCGCGTTTAGCGATCGCGGCCGCATTCTCGTATCCGATATGCGGATTGAGCGCCGTCACCAGCATCAGCGACCGCTCCATATTGCCGCGAATGACTTCGAGATTCGCTTCGATGCCGACCGCGCAGTTCCGGTCAAACGAATCCATCGCATTCGACAGCAGGCGTGCCGATTGCAGGAAGTTATAGATGATCACCGGCTTGAATACGTTCAGCTCGAAATTGCCCTGGCTTGCCGCGAACCCGATCGTTGCATCGTTCCCCATCACCTGGCATACCACCATCGTAAGCGCCTCGCTCTGGGTCGGATTTACTTTGCCCGGCATAATCGAGCTTCCCGGCTCGTTGGCCGGTATGGTCAGCTCCCCGATGCCGGAGCGGGGCCCGCTCGCCAGCCAGCGCACGTCATTGGCGATCTTCATCAGATCGGCAGCCAGCGCCTTGAGCGCTCCGTGCGCAAAGACCACTTCGTCATGGCTTGTCAGCGAGTGGAATTTATTGCTGGCAGAGGTGTAGCTTTTGCCGATCTGCAGGCTGATTTCCGCCGCGGTCATCTCGCCGAATTTCGGATGGGCGTTGATGCCCGTACCGACGGCCGTTCCGCCGATCGCCAGCTCCCGCAGCGGCTCGATCGAAGAAGCGACCATAAGCTCGCATTTCTCAAGCATACGGTGCCAGCCGCTGATTTCCTGCCCCAGCGTAAGCGGCGTGGCATCCTGAAGATGCGTGCGGCCGATTTTAATGAGATCCTTGTACTCCTCGCTCTTCTCTTTCAGCGTCTTCTTGAGCCGTTGAAGCGACGGCAGCACGCTGTCCTCCAAGGCGATAACGGCCGCCATATGCATCGCCGTCGGGAAGGTGTCGTTGGAGCTTTGGGATTTATTCACGTCATCGTTGGGGTGAATGCGCTGGTCGCTGCCTTTTTCCTGAAGCAGCTGGTTCCCCCGGTTCGCGATAACCTCGTTCACGTTCATATTGGACTGCGTGCCGCTGCCTGTCTGCCAAACGACAAGGGGAAAATGCTCATCATGCTTGCCTTCAATGATTTCATCGGCCGCGACGGTAATGGCCCAGACCTTGTCTTCATTCAGCTTGCCGAGCTTGCCGTTGACAATCGCGGCGCTCTTCTTCAACACGGCGAACGCCCGGATAATCTCCTTCGGCATCGTTTCCGTTCCGATCCGGAAATTTTCGGAGCTGCGCTGCGTTTGGGCGGCCCAGAGCTTATCGGCAGGCACCTTCACCTCACCTAGCGTATCCTTCTCAATACGGTATTCCATCTTGTCTTCCTCCTTTGGCATTCTTCATTCAGCATAAAACGCTTTATAGAGGTTGTTCAAAAAGTAGTCTTTTGATCACGAAGTGAATCAAGAAGTAACTCGGCATCGAATCTTGAATTCAGCCGGGCCTAAGCAGATGCTTCCGAAGCATGTTTCCTGCGGAAACATTTCAGTGCTCACGTACCCAAAACAGCAGATGCTTTCGAAGGCGTTTTCTGCGAAAACGTGTAGCTCCACTCCTGACGTCCCTAGCTTCATCCAACCTAAAGCGTTTTGAAAAAACGCACTTCGGAAGGATAAGCTTCGGTGCTGAAAAACCGACTTTTTGAACTCCTATTTATACTCCATCTCCCCTATTATGGCACAGTCTGGCGCTGGAGAAAAATGCCGCGGCATGGAGAAGCGTAATGAGAGTACGGGTGAGGATTGCAGACGGCGGGGCGAAGAGAGCTGAAGCACGAAGGAGGATTGCAAACGACGTGGAAAAAAGGCGGACTAGCGATTCATGCCAGCCATTCAAACCAGCGCCCATGACCGTCGGCTCTAAGGATGGTCTGTTCGCTCGATATGCCGCCGACAATAAAGTCGGCATGGAGATCACCATCCCACATATTGTTGTACACATGGACGATGTCGCGTTGTTTACCGATCGTGCTCAGATGATGGAGCAGCCGATGTTTGTTATCCTCGGGAATCTGGTTGGCTACATGCGTATGAAAGACGCATACGACGGCCTCTCCGGGAATGTCCCTCACAAGATCGGGCAGCAGCTCCGTCCCGTCCCCTTCTATAAACCGAATATCAGACCGGCTCTTAAGAAGAGCTGCGGCCTGCTCGAGCATCGATACCCGGCGGGGGTTGCCCGGCCAGATGAGCGCCCGTAGCCACAATACATCCTCCGCGCTGTGCACATCGTTCACGTGAAGATCGATCCCCATCCGGTAGACGACCGGGGGACTGGAAGAGAGCAGAAACGGGGCCTTCCCGCCCCTGATCTCGGAATCGATGCGAACGGCGGACTCCTTCTTGCCGTATACCTCCTGGCCGCCGTAAGCATAGCTGTACTGATCCCACAGCAGCTGCAGTCCGGCGCTGCACCCCAGCTCTACAAGGGCAAGCGGCTTCCGAACCTTGGCATACACGGAGCAGAACACCGGAAAAAGATACGCGCAGCGCCGGACCTCGTTCGTCTGCACCCGCTTGCTTCGGAGGATCCCTATAATCTCCTCCCTATGCTCCAGCACAAATGTCCGAAAATGCGGATAGCTTGCCTCCATTTCCTTCGGCTCCTCCGCGAGCCCCGGATAGTAGGCGCTAAGCGCCGCCCCCTTGCCCTTCAGCAGCAAGTACTGAACCGCGCCGAACAGCAGATTGGGCACCGGCTGTCCGGGCGAAGCCTGGGCAGCTATCGCCAAAACCTCCGCATCGCCGGCGATCTGCCGCGCCAAATGCGCGTACAAATCGCTGGCTCCCGGAAATTCCTTATCGGCAAAATGCTGAAATACCCTCACCAGCCGCTCCTGATCCATATGTCACTCTCCTAACAAAAAAGTTATAGACCGGTCTAAGACCATGTTACATCTTTCCAGCCGCGCTTTGGATTGCGATCTTTTATCGGTCCGATAAGAGAAACAATGGAATGGTTCAGGACCTATTCCGATTATGCGCCGGGGCGGTCCAGCCGATACAGCCCGCGATACCTTGGGTAGCGCTCCATCAGCTCGTCGTGCGTACCGCGCATGACGACTTTCCCTTGCTCCAAGAACAGGATCTCATCCATCTGCTCGACGCCGACGAGATGATGGGTCACCCAGATCAGCGTCCGGTCCTGAAGGCTGGAGAAAATGGTAGAAAGCAGCTCGCGCTCCGTTCTGGGATCCAGCCCGACCGTCGGTTCGTCAAGGATAACGACCGGACTCTTCTGCAGCAGAATGCGGGCAAGGGCCACTCGCTGGCGTTCTCCTCCTGAAAAACGCTGCCCTGCTTCCTGCATGCGGGTATGGAGGCCGTCCGGAAGGGAATCGACCAGCGTAGTTAGCTGGGCCATCGCAGCGGCCTGCCGGATATCCTCTTCCGTGGCATCCGGTCGTCCGAGCCGGATATTGTTTGCCAGCGTGGTGTCGAACAGATGAGGGCTCTGATTCAGGACGGAAATCACGGACGAGATATTGTCGCCAAAACGCGCTGCATCCGTGCCGCCGATCGTGACCGTGCCCGATGAGGGTGCCAAGACGCCCTGGATAAGCTGCAGCAGGGTCGATTTGCCGGCTCCTGAACGTCCGATGACCGCCACCTTGGCTCCGGCGGGAACGTCAAGGGAAATGTCCCGGAGCGCGTCTGTACCGTTGTCCAAACAGCCTGATGCTGTCGCGCCTGCCCAACGTGCCGAATGTGCTGCATCTGTCGCTTCTGGTTGATATGCCGCATCTGCCGGATCTGGTGAGTGTGCTGTTGTTGAATATGCTGCTTCTGCCGCATCTGGCGAAGGTGCTGCTGGTGAATGTGCTGAGTGTGCTGCATCAGTCCCATTTGCATCGTATTGAAACGAGACGGCCTCCACCTTTATATGTGCGCCGCTACGAATCACGGCATCCACTTCGCCCCGGCTCAATGACAGCTGCTCCCGATATCCAGTGGTGGTGGAGCCCTCTCCATGCCCGATGGCCTTCAGTCTCTGAACCGATTGACCGTACAGCGGAATCCGCTCTACCGCCTCGGACACCGGCAGAAAAGCGTCCATCAGTGGAAACACCGCAAGCACCATCGCCGCGATCAGCGTAACGTCCAGTGAACCGCCCGCATACTCCTTGCCAGCTACATACACGACCGTGACGACCGTTACCGCAACGACCGTCTGCCCGATGAAGCCGCGCAGCCGCGCCCACCGCTTGAGCGCCCGGTCGGTCCGGTCCACCTCGGCTTCATCCTCCTCGTATCCCGTCAGAAACTGCTGCTGCCGGCCGCTGACGTACCATTCATGCATGCCAAGCACCGCATCGGTCAGCTTCTGGTACAGCCGGTTCCTTGCCTGCTTCATCTCCCGGTTCTTCCGCTTCGTCAGCAGCAGGGAAATGAGCGGCAGCACGAATACCAGAACGGCCACATACAAGGCCAGCAGAAGAGCAAATCCCGGATCGAATCGTCCAGCGGCCGCAATCACGCCGGCATATAGGACCAGCGCCACGAACGACGGAAATACCGTGCGGATGTAGACGTCCTGCAAGTATTCAATGTCATCGGAGAGCACGCACAGGAGATCGCCGGTCCGGTAGCGGGAAGTTAACCGGAGTGCCTGAGGCTCCAGAATCCGGTACAGCCTCAGCCGCATCTGGGACAGGATACGGAGAATCGTATCATGCCCCACAAGGCGCTCCGCATAATGCAGGACGGCGCGTCCGATCCCGAATGTACGGACACCTACCGTCGGCACGTACACCATCAGAATGTTCTCCGGACGGAGCGCGGATTTGGAGATTAAATACCCGGACGTAAACATCAGCATGCACGCAAACAGAACGGTAAGCACGCCGAGCATGGCAATCAGCAGAAAGCGCCAGAAATTTGCCGTCACATAAGGCCGAAACCACGATTCCTGCTTCATCCGATTCCCTCCATCTGCGAAGTTATCAACCCGTAATACACGCCCTTCAATTGCATGAGCTCCTCATGGGTTCCCGTCTCTGCGACACGCCCCCGGTGGAGCACGATGATAACATCCATATCCCGCATCCAGTGCAGTCTGTGCGTAGCAAGGAATACCCACTTGTCCCGGAATATGGACAGCATCGTCTCTTTCAGCTCATATTCCGTCTCGATGTCAAGATGGGCCGTCGGCTCATCCAGCAGCAGCACCTGCCGCCCGCCGAGCAGCGCTCTCGCCAAGGCGACGCGCTGGGCCTGCCCGCCGCTTAAGGCTCGCCCTCCAGCTCCAATCATTTCATGAAGTCCATTCGGCAGCGCGCGCACAAGGTCAATCAGTCCCGCCGCCTCAACAGCGGCCCGTACGTCCGCGTCAGAAGCATCCGGCGCATAGAACCGCACATTACCCTCAAGCGTACTGCTGAACAAATACGGATGCTGCGGCATATACGTCACTCCGCTTCGCCATGCCTCGCGGTTCCCGTCCTCCAGCGTCACGCCGTTCAGTCTGATCTCTCCTGCGGTAGGAGCCGCAAAGCCGCCAAGGAGATCGATCAGCGAGGATTTGCCAGCTCCGCTCTCCCCCACGATCCCGATCCTGCCCTTGCCCGGAATCCGGAAGCTGACGTCCTCCAGAGAAGCCGGCCCGTGCTCTTCATGCCGCAGGCCGACACCGGACAGCTCCAGCATGCTGCAATCATCCCATCGAAATACAGCCGGCGTTTTTCCGCGGTTTGTCGAACTATCCTTAATTTTAAGTATCGGGGCCGAGAGAGGCGTTCCGATTTTACGTGCCGTATCCGTTGTCGCCGCATGCGGTGCATCGGCTGTCATCCCCATTGCGGTATTGATTGTCGCGGCGGTGGCCGCGTTGGTCGCTCGGGCGATGGCCGTGTCGGTTGTCATCGGCACCGTTCCTTCAGCATCGGCAGCTGCATCCGCTGTGTGTATCCAACCTGCACCGCCGACAGCCTCACCAACACCCGAATGGGCCACAGCGGCTTCGCCGAAGCCATCTGCGCCCGTATACCGAGCAGTCTCCGCCGCTTCCGGCTTGCCGGTCTCCTCGGCCCGCGATGCCCGAATGATCGACTGCATCGCTTCCCCCGCCTGCTTGCCGTCCAGCGTCGCATGGAAATCGGCGCCGACCATCCGCACCGGAAGGAAGTACTCCGGCGCGAGAATCAGAACCAGCAGCGCCGGCAGCAGCTCGATACTTCCGTTTATGAGCCGCAGACCAAGGTTGACCGCAACGGACGCAACGGACAGCATGGTGAAGAAGTCCAGCGCGAAGGAGGACAGAAAGGCCACGCGCAATGTGCGCATGGTCGCTTTCCGGTAATCTTCGCTGACCTGCCGAATGCTGCCGCTGTGCTTGCGGCTCTGGCCTAGAAATTTCAGCGTCATAAGCCCCCTGAGCGAGTCGACGAAATGATTGGACAGCATCCGGTAAGAATCCAGCTGCCGCTCAGTCTGCTTCCTTGCAGCGAGGCCGACAAGAATCAGGAAGGCAATCAGAATCGGCATGGTCACGAGCAAAATAATGCCCGAAATCCGGTCGGTCATGAATACGTACAGCCATACCAGCGCAGGAGTTATGCCCGCGCCCATCATCCGGGGGATGGTCAGCTCCGCATATTTGCGGAACTTGCCGATGCCCTCCAGCACAAGCGTAACCACATTGCCCGTTCCTTCCTTCCGGATCAGCGCCGGCCCTCTCCGGAAGAGCACGCCGAGCAGCTCCTTACGAAGGCTTGTGCCGGTCTGCTCCGCAAAGCGCTGCGCAATCCCTTGCTGGATGGCTCCGACCCCGTGCCGCAGCAGAAAAGCAAGCAGAAACAGGGCAATGGTTCCTCCCTGCTCCTGCAGCGAGGCCCCCGCGAACAGCGCGGAAACCGTCTCTGCAAGCCATTTGGCCTGCAGGAGGATGGCCATGCTCTGTGCCAGGGTACATACGGCGACCAGTAGAAACGTCGTCTTGGCGCCACGGTAACCCAGCAGATCTTTTCCCATCAGTATTCCAGATGCTCCTTCTCATGTACCCGTTTGTGGAAAACGAAGTAACTCCAGATTTGATAACCCAAGACGAAAGGCAGCAGCGTGACGGCCACGATGGTCATCACCTTCAGCGAATACGGGCCGGAAGCCGCATTATAGATCGTCAGATCGAACGCCTGGCTGATAGAGCTGATCATGACCCGCGGGAACAATCCCGCGAACACGGAGGTTACCGTAAGAGCGATCACGGCGCCGGTCATCCCGAACGCCCAGCCATCCCGCTTGAGGCTCATGAAATATCCGCCGAGCAGGAAGGCCAGCAGCGCCAGCCCCAGCAGAACGGCGATCAGGCCGCCCCGGCGCTCGAACACGTCCGTCATGAAATACGTCATGACGCCGAATGCCGCGAACAGTCCCGCAACCGGAAGCAGCAGCTTCCGTGCCATGGAGCGTGCGCGCTCTTGCAAGTCCGAGGTCGTGCGAAGCGTCGTGAACATCAAGCCGTGCAGCAGGCACAGCAGCGTCATCGTCAGCCCGCCAACCACCGTATAGGCATTGACGATATCGAAGAAACCGGCGTGCATTTCCATTGCTTCGTTAATCGGCAGCCCCTGGATCAGGCAGGCAAATACGACGCCGAGCAGGAACGGAGGCAGCACGCTGCCTGTGAAAATGGCGCCGTCCCATACCCTTTTCCAGCGGGCATTCCCCACCTTCCCCCGGAACTCAAAGGCTACGCCGCGGCCGATCAAGGCCAGCAGGAGGAAGACAAGCGGAATGTAGAACCCGCTGAACAAGGTCGCGTACCAGTTCGGGAACGCCGCGAACATCGCGCCCCCTGCCGTTAGCAGCCATACCTCGTTCGCGTCCCAGAACGGGCCGATGGAATTGATGAGCACGCGGCGCTCCGTGTCGCTTTTGGCCAGAAGCTGCGTGGACATCCCAACGCCGAAATCAAAGCCCTCGAGAAAAAAGAACCCGATAAACAATACCGCAACCAGCACAAACCATACTTCATTAAGAGACAGCATTGTAGCCCTCCTTGTTAAACGGATCGCTTGCGTGGCGGTGGTCCGCCTCCTCCGCATACGGCCCTTTCTTAATCACCTTGACGAACAGATAGGCCATGACAGCCGCCAGCACCGCGTAAATCGCCGTAAACACGATCAGCGAGAACAGAATCGACCCGGCGCTGACATTCGGCGAAATGCTGTTCTCCGTCGTAATGAGCCCGAACACCGTCCACGGCTGGCGCCCGATTTCCGTCATAATCCAGCCCGAGCTGTTCGCTATGATCGGCAGGGAGATGCCAATCAGCATCATGCTCAGGAACCACTTCCCGGCCTGTTCGACCTTTTTGCGCAGCATCAGCCAAGCACCGTACAGACCAAGCAGAATCATGGCCGTTCCGGCCGCCACCATAATCCGGAAGCTCCAGAAGGTCGTGCGCACCGGAGGAATATAATCGCCCGGGCCGTATTCCTGCTCGTACTGGGACTGCAGCTCTTTCATCCCGATCACTTCGCCGCTAAATTTGCTGTAAGACAGGAAGCTGAGCAAATACGGGACTTTGAATTCCGCCGAGTTCTCCTGCTTATCCGGATCGATCGACGCAAAGACCGTCCACGGCGCCGGGTCCTCGCTCGTTTCCCACAGGCCCTCCGCAGCAGCCATCTTCATCGGCTGAGTCTGCACGAGGTACTGCGCCTGCTGGTGGCCGAACACCGCAACCAGAATGGAGGTAATCAGGCCAACCACAATCGCGAGGTTGAACGATCTTTTGAAAAAGTCCAGGTCCTGCTTCTTCATCAGCTTATACGCGCTCACCCCGGCTACGAGGAAAGCGCCGGTAGCCAGCGCCCCGAAAATCGTATGCGGGAACTCCACCAGCAGCTGACCGTTCGTGATCAGCGCGAAAAAGTCGTTCATCTCCGCCCGACCGTTGTTGATCTCGAATCCGACCGGACGCTGCATGAACGAGTTGGCGGCCAGAATCCAGAACGCCGACATCAAGGTGCCGAAGGACACCAGCCAGATGCTCAGCAGATGGACCTTCTTCGAAAGCCGGTCCCAGCCGAAGATCCACAGGCCGATGAACGTCGATTCGAGGAAAAAGGCCAGCAGTGCCTCGATCGCCAGCGGCGCGCCAAACACGTCCCCGACGAACCGGGAATAATCGGACCAGTTCATGCCGAACTGGAATTCCTGCAGAATCCCCGTCACTACGCCGACCGCAAAGTTAATGAGAAACAGCTTGCCCCAGAATTTGGCCATCCGTTTATACACGTCCTGGCCTTTGACAACGTACATCGTCTCCATGACGGCGATCAGAAACGCCAACCCGATGGAGATCGGTACGAAAATAAAGTGAAAAATAGTTGTCGATGCGAACTGTATTCGCGCCAGCATCACCGGATCCATAACATACCCCTTCCTTTAGCTCACGTCATCATTTTAAATTTGATTCTTTTGGTATTGTCGCAGACTGGAGCAGGCAGGATTGTGATTAACATCACAATATCGGAGTCGAAAACGGATAAAAAGTTATAAATTTGTGACAAAAATCACGAAGTCCCGAACTTAAAAGGGACAGGCCCGCCATCCCTGGTGAGCCTGCCCCTTGTATACTATACCACGTGCCTCTCCCGGCGCGCGTCGTTCCTCATCACTGCTGCACGACCCTCGTCGTTATTGCTCGTACGATGCGGCATGCAGATCATTGCATTAGCTTGTACATTTTATTGAACCGGACCCACCTCAGTCTCGATCAGCTTAAACTCTATCACATCCGCAATCCCGCGGTTCGTGATGCGGATTTCCGGAATGACCGGGAGCGCGATGAGGGAGAAGGTCATGAACGGCGCGTTGATGAAGCAGCCAAGCTCCTTCCACGCATCCTCCAGCGCCGCCACCTCCTCGGCCACGACTTCCACCGGGCGGTCAGCCAGAAGGCCGGCAATCGGCATTGCCACCTTCGCCAGCACCTTCCCGTCCCGGACGACGATCATGCCGCCGCCGCAAGCCGCCAGCTCGTTGGCGGCAAATGCCATATCGTCCACATTCGTGCCCATCACCAGCAGGTTGTGGCTGTCATGGGCCACGGTCGAAGCGACCGCACCCGACTTCAGACCGAAGCCGCTCGCGAACCCTAGCGAGATTTGCCCGGTTCCGCGGTGACGCTCGATGCAAGCAAGCTGCACGACGTCCTGCTCCAGGTCCGGCCGGATGATACCGTCCTCCACCGGGAGAACCGCCGTCATTTTAGCTGTACGGGCACTGTTCTCAATGACGCGCACGACATTGACTTCCGTTCGCGCAGCCGAACCCGATTTGCTGCGGAGCAGGAAATCTTCCGGGGTGAGGGCCCGGGCTAGACGCACCGATTGATAAGCCTTCTCCGGATATTGGTAGGACGGAAACTCCACCACGAGGCGGCCGTTCTCCGCAACGACCTCGCCATCGGCAATGACGACCGATGGAACCATGCGCTTCAAATCGTCAATGAGCAGGATGTCCGCCGATTTCCCCGGCGAGACGCTGCCAAGGTCCAGCTCCATTCCGAAATAGCGCGCAACGTTGATCGTGCCCATTTGAATCGCGGTTACGGGGTCAACCCCTTCTTCCATCGCCCGCCGCACGATATGGTTCATATGGCCGAGCCGCACCAGCGTCTGCGGGTATACATCGTCGGTAATGAGCGACATGTTGTCCGTGCGCACCTTATCCTCGGTCACCACTTTGATGACCTCCTTGATGTCCTGCCATGCCGAACCCTCGCGGATCATCAGATGCATCCCGAGCCTAACCTTCTCCAGCGCCTGTTCCCGTGTCACCGTCTCGTGGTCGGAGCTAACCCCTGTAGCCAAATAAGCCTGAAGCATTCGGTCATCCTCAGCCGGAAAATGTCCGGTTACCGTCTTGCCCGCACGCAGCGTTGCTTCAATCTCTCCGAGCATCGTCGGATCGCCGTTCACGACGCCTGGGAAGTTCATTACTTCACCGAGGCCTGCCGTGCCGGGCCAGGTCAGCCCCTCTTCGATATCGGATACGCCAAGCTGGGCGCCGCCATCCTCCAGATCGAATGTTGCGGGGACGCAGGAAGGAATGGTCGTGAATACCTTCAGCGGCAGCTGCTGACCTTCCTCATGCATCCAGCGCACGCCTTCCATGCCGAACACGTTGGCAATCTCGTGCGGATCCATATAGATACCGGTCGTTCCGCTTACGATGGCCGCCTTGGCAAATTCGGTCACCGTCAGCATCGTGGATTCGACGTGCATATGGCCATCAAGCAGTCCCGGCGTAATATACCGCCCTTTGCCATCAATCACTTTCGTGCCCTCGCCGATGGTATGATCCGCATTGCCGATATAGGCAATGCGCCCGGCTGCAACCGCCACGTCCATATTCGCTTGAAGCTCGCCCGTAAATACGTTGACCAGCGTGCCGTTCTTGATCACCAGCTCGGCTGGCGACTGCCCCAAAGCAACCTGTCCCAGCTGCCGGCTGACCTCGTATCGTTTATGTCTTTTGCTTGAACTCATGATGATTGCACGCTCCCCTTTTTTATGATGAAACGGTATTTAAATCAAAATCGATCCGCTGATAACACGCCAAACAACCCGGACAGCGTCTCTCGCCCGGGTTGCCTGTACTATATCCATAGAGGAAGAGAACTCCCGTGCGCCAGCAAACTTGCTATCTAGTCTGTACATCAACCTACCCGTTAAAACGTGCCGGGTTCCTTTTGGGGTTGATTGGACTGCCCTGCTTCTATGCGTTGCCGGAGCTATCGCTTGGGGGATGGAATTCTCAACCTTTATGTAGTCAAGTTATTTACGGTAACCTGGTAGAAACGCCAGGGCCCTATTCCCCGGCATATACATCAAAGATTAGATTTTGAACAATCATTACCTTCCATTCGACTTTTCGTTTTATTATATTGTATGAATTATAATCCTCCTGCCCGAGAAGTCAAGCCAATAGAAGGAACTGCACTTCGACGGCACTGCCCGATCACACCAGCTTCTGTCCCATTCTCTGCACACGCTCAAGCCATCGCTTTCTTGCAGTCTCGGGCATTGTGCGAAGCTGCGTGATGTTCGTTGAGCGGACAGTGCCTACCCCGCAGAACTTCAAAATGGAGCGCTTCATCATCTGATGCCCCGGTTGTCCAAGATAGAAGCGATAGTAGACATACGGCGAATCCATCGTGACGATCAAACGAGCCGTTTTTCCTCTAAGAAGCTGCTCCGGCAAAGGCGAGTTCCGACGGTACTTAAACGCGAATCCCGGCAAAAAAACCCTGTCGATGAACCCTTTGAGCAGGGCCGGCATGCCGCCCCACCAATTCGGGTACACAAATACCAGATGATCCGCCCAGGCAATCAGCTTCTGCGCCTCTTGCAGATCAGGCTCCAGCAATTGATTTCCCTTATAGCCGCCGGACAGGTTCAGATCAAAATCCAAATGCGCAAGCACCAACACCTGCACCTCCGCCCCCGATTGGGTTGCCCCCTGTGCATAGAGCGTGGCCAGCTGACTGCAATAGCTATTTTCAATGGGATTGCCTTGAATGATTAAAACCTTCTTCATACACATCTTCCTTTCACGGAAAGGGTTTTAGTTAGCAAATACTAACCATAGGACAAAAAAAGAAAAGATCACACCTGACCTCTTCCCCAACCTGTTAATGCCAATACATGTGCCGTCACTTCAGGTGCCAACGGCGCCAGCGGTTCTTCAAGCTCCCCTTGCATCGTTGAGTTCGCAAGCTGGCTGAATGCACCGATGATCAGCACAGCGGCTAATCGCGTATTCTGCGGCGGAATTTCCCGTTGCTGCACCGCCTGATCAAGCAGCTCATGCAGCGCATCCAGCGGCTGACGTCCCCTGCTCTTGACAACCTCCGTAAACAGCTCATGATGCTGGGACAATAACAGCAAGCCGTATTTATCCTCGTCATATGACTCCAGTACACGGGTTACAAGATCCGATATCCGATCTGCGAATGATCCCGGCCGGGAAACGTAGTCATCCACCAAACGCGTATAACTGCCGCAATATTCACCAAACGCCTCTGCGGCAACGGCATCCTTGTTCGTAAAATGCTTATAGATCGCGGCATCCGTCACGCCTGCCGCCGCTCCGATCTCCTTCACCGATACGCCATCCACGCCCTTCTCGGCAAAAAGCTTCATGGCAGCTTGCAGAATTTCCTTCTTCTTACTATCGAAATGAGGTTTTCTTTTCATGTCTCATATGATAAGTGAACGCTAACCAAATTGCAATAGCATGTGCAAAAAAAGCTCCCCATAACCCGAGGGAGCCTCTCTGTTCATTTTTAGATTTCGCCTAAGCATAAAGTATTTTGAGGCCAATTCAATCCCGTGGCCTTGTTACGGAGTCCTCTCAACTCAAGCTAAGCACCTGCTTCGATCGGAGACGCCTTTGACTTTTTGGCGTACAGCATCATCAGCGGAATGCTGACGGCAAACGCCCCCGCAACAAGCAGGAACGGAATGCGCGGATCGATGCCATAAGCCCAGCCTCCGATCACGCCGGAAGGCGTAATCACGATCAGGATAAGCACCTGGAGCAGCGCGAATATTTTAGCCCGGTTATCGTCATCAATGGCATTCGCAACCGCCGTTTCAAGATACGGATAGGTCATCATCGTTCCAACCGCCGCGATGATCGTGCTTACGCTGAGCACGACAAGGTCGCCCTCCGGGGCGATGACGAGAACGACGTTCGCAAACACCGAAATGATGAATCCCCAGACCATCGTCCGGTTCACTTTGGACTCACTGATCCGCGGCATGATCCATCTCATGAACATCAGCATGATGATGGAGGAGAATGCCGGAAAGACGGAAATCAATCCGCTGCCGAGATGCAAATATTCCACCATAAAAATAGAGACATAGGTCGTCTTCACGGTCATCTGAAAGTTAAACAGAATATAAACGCCGAAGATGATCAGCAGGAGCGGGCTTTTCAGCATGCCCTTCATGACGGATATATAGTCGACCATGCCTTCGCGCAGGCTCATGGACTTTGTCTCCTTCATCTTGCGGTAGCCGATCTCCGTCTCCCGGGTCGCATAATGCCTGCCGATGAATTGAATCGTCATCAGGATACAGGCCAGCACGAACATGATCCGCACTCCAGGCACCAACGAGAAGTGATACACCAGCAATCCCCCGAGTGGGGCGAACAAGCCCCCTACTACGCTGATCAGCTGCAGCAGCGTAAACACATACGTCCGCTCCTTAGGGGCCGTGTCTTCAACAAGCAGGCAATAAAACGCCGTATGGGGCACTTTTTGAAAACCGTTGATTACAGCCGCGATGACAAAGAACCAGAAGTTTTGCGAGACGGCCCATAGCAGCGTAGCGATGCTCCAGCTGAGCACGTCGAAATAGAGCAGCGCACGCTTGCGGCCCATCCGGTCCGTAAGATAGCCGCTAAGAAACGAGGAAAGCACTTGGACGAGCAGGCCGATCGAGGTGATCCAGCCGATTCCCGTCTCGGTTACGCCAAGCTGGTACATAAAGATGGAGCTGTACGTCGCAAACATGCTGTAGGGAATCAGGAACAGCGGTTCATAGACGAGACAGCCCCTGGCATTACCGGTTAATTGCCGAAAAGAAGTTGAGCCCATGGATGTCCTCCGGTCGATAGATAGTAAGCAAATGAAATCATTTCCAGGCTATTATAGCGCACCAAGGATCGCAGCGGGTGGATTTTTTTGCAGCTATCCGGCCGAGATCGGCAATCCCGCATTCAGGCGTGCAACCCTAGTTATAGAGCCGATTCCTGCCGGCATCCGCTCTCACTTTCCCCTCGAATCCTTGCCGGTATCGGGCTCATCCCCGTCTCCCTGCCCAGCCTCAGGCAGCAGTACGGTAATGGTCGTGCCCCGACCCAGCTCGGACCAGATGCCTACCTTGCCTGCATGAGCCTCCACGATGGCCTTCGCAATGCTCATCCCGAGACCCGAGCCGTCCACGCTCTCCTCCGTGTTCGTTCCGCGGTAATACCGCTCGAACAGGTTAGCCTTCGTCTCCTCGTCCATGCCGTTGCCCTGATCCGCGACGATGATTGCGGCACCGCCAGGCCGGCTTTCGACCCGAACCTCGATCTTGACCCCTTCCGGATTATGCTTGACCGCATTGATAATCAGGTTATCCATGAGGCGCTGCAGCCACTTCGCATTACCGTTCACGAGCAGCGGCGTTTCCCCGCCGATATAGGTAAAGGTCGCTTCATTCAGCGTGGCATCGTTCACGTATTTCAGCACACAGCGGCGGACCAGCTCATTCAGATCGAGCGGGATAAGCTCCTGCGGGCGGATCGTGCTCTTGAGGCGGAACACGAGCGAGAAATCGTCGATCAGTTCCAGCATATAATCCCCTTTTTCCCGGATGACGGTGCCCATCTCCCGCAGCTCCTCCGCACTCCAATCATTCGGAGCGCTTTCCAGCATGTAACCGTAACCCTGAATGGAGGAGAGCGGAGTACGCAGATCATGCGATATCCCCGACATCCATTCCTCCCGGTTCCGTTCCAGACGTTCGCGTTCCCGTTCAGCCTCTGCCAGCTGCTCGGCCATCCGGTAAAAAGAATGGATCACTTCCTTGTACAGCTTATATCGCATGCGAAGCTTGCCGTTCTTGCGGAAGACCCGTTTGCGGTCTTTCGGCGTCAGCACTTCTTCATACGCTCCGCTGCCCATCCGCTCGAACCAGCCGGTAAAGAGCAGTAACGGGCGACTGTAACGATAGCCGTGCCAGATCGCAATGGCGAGCGAGAGAAGCAGCACGCTCATCATGGCCCACAGGGCGACGCGTATCAGCTCGTTCATCATCGGCCGTTTCCCCAGCGCTTCATCCTGCGGGGTATGGTAGATCCAGGTGTTGCCGCTGTTCTTGTCCCGAAATACGGCAATATGCGTCGAATAGGTACCCGGCTGCTCCTGCATGGCGATGATCTCCAACGGGTGGTACTCCGACTTATCTCCGGCGCCTTCCCCGAGCGACTGCACGATACGGCCTTCCCCGTCAATGATATGGAGGTAGCCGCCTGCGCCGCCAAGCTTCCCTTGCAGCTCCCTTTCGAATTCAGGGTCGACAAGCCCGTCCTTCTCATAAGCGGCCACCCAGTCCAGGAGCTGGTCCGATCCGGCATCGACCCGACCTGCCAGGAACAGCAGCGGTTCTTTATAGAACAGGTCCATCTGCCAGTCCATCGTATATTTGCCGAGCCTCCGTTCTTCCTTTATGGCGAGCAGGGTGCTGACGGAGTACTCGCTTGGAACATCCGAAGGGGTATTCGTGGCATGAATGACGTTCCCTTCCATATCGACGACCTGAAGCCACATGCCGCTCTCCTGCAGCAGCACCTTCCAATGCTCCTCCAGCTGAACGCTCCCCTTCTCCGCAACGGTTTCCCCGACGATGCTGTCCAGCACCCCTGCCGGGAAGTTCCGCTTGATCTCCTCGTTGCTGATATGACTAATAAGGAAAAACATCAGCACGATGATAAAACAGAACATGAATGCCGAGAATGCAATCAATTGATAGGTAAAATGAAAGGCAAGCCTTCTTCGCAGTCTCATCGGCCGCTCTCCTTGACGAGCTTATAGCCGAGTCCCCGAACCGTAAGCAGATACTGCGGGTTGCTCGGATCCTCCTCGATCCGCTCCCGGATGCGCCGGATATGCACCATCACGGTATTGTCCTCGCCCATGCCGTCAATGCCCCATACCGCTTCGTACAGCTGGGATTTGGAGAAGACGACGCCGGGATGCTTGCAGAAATACAGCAGCAGCTGGAACACCTGCGCCGGACACGGCACCGGTTCCCCAAGGACCGTCAGCTCGCCGGCAGCCTCATCCACTCTAAACCGGCCGAAATCCCAGGAGCTTCGAATAACGGCCGGACTGACTGCCGCATTCGTTCCGATGCCGCCGCGCCGCAGCCGCGCTTTGATCCGGGCCGCAATCTCCAGCGGATTAAACGGCTTGGTCACATAATCGTCCCCGCCCATGGCAAAGCCGGTGAGCACGTCAAGATCCGAAGCCTTGGCTGTAAGAAACAGGATGTGCGGACTTCCGTAGGCACGCAGCTGAGGACACAGATCAAAGCCCGTGCCGTCGGGCAGCATGACGTCCAGCAGCACGAAGTCCGCGCCATGTGCAGCGATTTCCCGAAGGGCCTCCTTGCAGCTGGCGGCCGTGTATATCCGGTTGAAGCCTTCTTTGCGCAGCACCATCTGGAGCATTTTCACGATCGAAGGCTCATCATCTACTATTAAAATTCGTGTATTGTCCATAATTCTCACCCGTACATTATGCTAGCACAGCAACCTTAACAGGAGTTAAACAAATGCCGGAGGCGTTAAGAAAAAGTTAGGTTGCCGTTTCCTTTATATTCAAGTGCAATGGCTATACTTATGGCTAAGAGGTGATGATGTGTGAGTACACATAAACGTTCAACGGTCGTCGACGCGATTCGCGGGTTAAGCCTGGCGGGCATTCTGATGGCCAATATGCTCATTTTTCAATACGGCATGTTCGGAAAGGATGAGCTGCATTTCTTCCAGCCCTCCGCGCTGGATACGATCAGCCACAATATCCTGAAGGTATTCGTGGAAGGCAGCTTCATGCCGATCTTTACCTTCCTGTTCGGCTACAGCATGGTGATGATGAGGGAGAGCCTTACAGCCAAAGGCCTGAAATACGGACGCAGCTTCTCCCGCCGCTCTGTGCTGCTGATCGGACTCGGTCTGCTGCACTCGACCTTTATTTGGGAAGGCGACATTCTATTGTTCTATGGGGGAATCGGCTTCTTTCTGCTCCTGTTCGTGAAACGCAAGGCGAAGACGCTGCTGATCTGGGGAATTATTCTGCTGGCCCTCATGACGGCCCTTGGATACGGCTCCATGGAACCGACTCCGGAAGACGCCTCCCGAATGGAAGCCTATGTGACCAAATCAATCGAGGTCTACGGCAGCGGCAGCTTTGGTGAAATCATGGATTTTCGGTCAAACGAGGAGATGCCGCTCAATCTGCCAGATTGGCTGATGCTCCTTGTGGTCCTGATCGCTCCGCTTATGAGCGCCCCGATGTTCCTGTTCGGCATGGCGGCGGCCAAACGGCGACGCTTCCTCCATCCGTCCATGGAAATCCGGCTGTATATCCGGTGGGCGCTGCTCATTCCCGTCGGCCTTGCGCTGAAGACCGCCGGCGTAATGCTGGGCACGACGCATGAATGGAACGGCATCTTCATGATGCTTGGCGGCCCGCTGCTGGCTCTAGGGTATATTTACTTGTTTGCTTCGTTATACGCCTTCTCATCAAGGCAATCGGTCGTGATCCGGGCATTCGAGGCGGTGGGCCGCATGTCGCTGACCAACTATTTGACGCAGAGCGTCGTCTGCGTGCTCATCTTCTACGGATTCGGACTCGGCTTGTTCGGCAAGCTCGGCGTGCTGCAAGGGGCGCTTTTGGCGATCGGCATCTATGCGGTGCTGGCAGCAGGCAGTCTGCTGTGGCTGAAGCGATTCCGCAGCGGTCCCGTGGAGAGACTGCTCCGGATGGGCACCTATTGGTCCTGGAGCGGCCGGCCCAAGACCAAGGCCGCTCCGGCTCCGGCCATCGATACGCCGGGCGAGGGGCCGGCGGCAACGTAAGCATCAGGGGTACAAGAGGCAGCCCGCTCGGCCCGCCTCACCTGCACCGGCTCCCCCAAGATGAAATCGGTCCGTCCGTTCCTGTATAATGGACATACGTTAGAGGAACAGGATGAATGAAAAGGAGGATGCGGCATGCTGGTTGTGACCAACTCGATTAAAGTGAAGCCCGGCCACGGCAAGGAGATCGCACAGCGATTCGCTGAGGCCAAAGGGGTTCAGGAAATTGAAGGATTCGTGCGGATGGAGGTATGGCATGAAGCCAAGGAAGGCGCCGAAGCCGAGGAACTGAAGGTATCTACCGTTTGGGAGGATGAGGAAGCATTCAAGCGCTGGACGTCCAGCGAATCGTTCCGCCAATCCCACGGTCAGGGCCGTAACGAGAATATATTAGGCGCTTCCCTGAATAAATACGAGCTGCTGATTAGCCATTCCAAGTAAGGCAGCGAAAAACGGAAGGCACGTAAAATTGGTTTAAAAGATAAAGGCCTCGGCGCACGTCTCCAAGAATGTGCGCCGGGCGACAGATTGTGCGAAACACAATTAGATCCAGCTGCAGGCATATCGGGGAAGCTCTCCCTTTGCCTGTCAGCTGGATTCTTATTTTTATAGGGACTGTTACCCCAGCCAGTTCCCGCCGCCATCAAAATCACCAAATACAATGACGTCCGAATGGTTATATTAAGCAGGACACGCTTGTTATCTCATATTTTGATGCAAAGGAGCCGAATCATTAATGGAAAGCACCCATGATTTCGTAGAAAAAATGAATGAGAATGCGGAGAAAGCCCGCCGCAACAAAAACAACGGCAAAGGGACGCCTAGCGACAAACTCCCGACGAAGCAGCACGGGACAAAAAAATGAAGCCGGCCTCGTCCGCGATCCCGTCAAGATCGCGGATGAACCGTCTCCACCGATACCGTCCCGCCTGCACACCGGTTTCTTACTATAAGCTCGCGGAAGCCTGCTTCAGCAGGGCAGAAAGCGCCTGCTCATCCACATCCTGTCCTTGGGCAATTTTCATCGTTTTCCGCTCCGGCGGTCCATCAAATGTATCCTCCGGCCATGCCAATCCCTCCGCGTTAAAAATCGTAAAGCTCACCGCGCTCTTGGCAACGCTGATCACGGCCGCGTATTTTCCGTTTTTCAAGAAATGCGGCTTTTTGTACTGCATCCGTTCCTGAACCTCCGGGATCGCGTTGTGGACAAGCTCCCTGAGATTCGTACTCAACTCGATCTTCCAGGCATCGCCTAATGCTTCGATGTAATCGGACACTTCTTGGTTTTGGTTCATTTTTTACAGCTCCCTCTATGTCACTGGATAATGGGCTCACGCTGCAGTAATGCTGCGAAGGCATGTATCCTAAGCACATGCGATCATGTCAAAACGCCAAACACGCTACCGACAAGCTTTATGCTCACTCACTAGGTATGACCGGTATCTTGGAGATCCACGTTCTTATGCCTAGCCCTGCTTCACCAGCTGCCACGTCATGCCGAACCGGTCCACGAGCTCGCCGTAATAGAAATTCCCCCATGGCTGAAGGGCAAACGGATATTTCTCCACGCCTCCGGCGCTCAGGTTACGGTAAGCGGTGCGTGCAGCCTCCTCGTCATCAAACGATAGCGACAGTCCCATATTAGCGCTCAGTTCCGCATCTTGAAAGGCATCCGACATGATTAACGTATTCCCTCCCGCCAGTGTCATCGATAGATGCATCACTTTATCCTTGCTCGATTCCGGCGTGCCCGGAGCGTCCCCGAAGGTAGACAACGCATGGATTTCTCCTCCGACCGCTTCGATATAGAACGCGGCTTGTGCTCTCGCGTCACCGGAAATAATAAATGGAATCAATTGTGCTTGCATATTCTTCATCCTCTTTTCATTTGTTTTTTAATAAGATGTTAGGCAAGTACGTAAAGTGTTCCTACGATCGCTGTTGCTCCCAAATTTCTTAATCTGATGAATTCATATTAGGGTAGAAATTCGGTCGCAAAGGCGACCACTAAGCTTATGCTTCCGATGTAGCTTTCATTTAGAAAGCTTTAGACTTCTTCGGAATCACTTTACTCCCTTGCTAATATCTCATTTTTTTGTTCATCTTATATAAGTGACGAACGGCCATCGCCCAAATCGACATCCACTCGAAATTTTTTCGAAAAATTTTTTGTATGGGAGAGAGCCCACCGTTATTCGCCGCTTGACGCGCATTCCGCGGCACGGCTAAGCAATAATTGCTTCTCCCGCTGGTTATCGGTCAGCGAAGCGGCTCGCTTGAATTCTTGGCATGCCTCATCCAGCCGACCCAGCTTGAACAGCAAATCTCCTCTGACGCTTGGCAGAAGATGGTATCCTTTCAGAGACGGCTCGGCTTGTAAAATGTCCACGATCTCAAGCCCGATCTCCGGCCCGAACGCCATGGAAAGCGCGACCGCCCGGTTCAATTCCACAATCGGGGAAGGGGAGACCTGAGCGAGCGCCTCATACAAGGCCGAAATCCGGATCCAGTCGGTATCCTCGGCCTTCGGCGCACCCGCATGGCAGGCGGAGATCGCGGCCTGGATCGCATACGGACCGGTCATGCCGCCCAGCTGCTCCACCCGCTCCAGCGCGGCAAAACCGCGCCGGATCAGCAGGTAGTCCCATAGTCCCCGGTTCTGATCCATGAGCAGAACCGGCTCGCCGCGTTGATCCACCCGGGCCTTGAAGCGGGAAGCCTGAAATTCCATTAACGCCACCAAGCCGTGGACCTCCGGCTCCGCGGGCGCAATCTCGGCCAGAATCCGTCCGATGCGAAGCGCCTCCTGGCACAGGAGCGGCCTTATCCACTGGCTGCCCGATGTCGCGGCATATCCTTCGTTGAACATTAGATAAATGACCTCAAGCACCGACGAAAGCCGCGGTTTAAGCTCCGGACCTTGCGGAATTTCGAACGCCACCCGGGTCGCGGACAGCGTCCGCTTGGCACGGACGATCCGCTGCGCGACGGTTGCCTCGGAAGTCAGGTAGGCATGGGCGATCTCGGCCGTCGTGAGCCCGCC
Organism: Paenibacillus sp. FSL R5-0810; assembly: GCF_038002285.1. Lineage (NCBI taxonomy): Bacteria > Bacillati > Bacillota > Bacilli > Caryophanales > Paenibacillaceae > Paenibacillus > Paenibacillus sp. FSL R5-0810. The sequence goes on along the minus strand of NZ_JBBOCF010000001.1, from coordinate 5,512,944 downwards.
AAGAAGGCGCAGGGTCAGGGCGACCCGCGCCTCCGGCGAGAGGACCGGGTGGCAGGTCATGAAGATCAGCCGCAGCAGATCATCCCCCACCTCGCCGGGTTCCGGCACATCCGGCTCGGAATCGGCCCACGGCTCCTGCTCCCGGCCAATCAGCTCATACTTCCGATCGCGCAGCTTGTTTCGACGAAGCATGTCCAGCGCTTTACGCTTGGCCACGGTCATCAGCCAGCCGCCCGGATTCTCCGGCATTCCCGTCTCCGGCCACCGTTCCAGTGCGGTCACGAGCGCGTCCTGCGCCAGGTCCTCCGCCAGTCCGATATCGCGCACCATTCGAGTCAAATGGGCAATAATCCGGGAGGACTCAATTCTCCAGATTGCGTCTATTGTACGATGTGTGTCCATGGATCCCTCTATCGCTTCTGCCGCTCGATATGCTCACGCATCTCATATTGCTGGGCCTGGGATTCGGGATCCTCCGTCAATTCAGTCGGCTCGAACACCTGCCGAAGCTCGATCTGCCCCGCGCCATACCCGTGAGGGTCCGGCATGCGCATCGCCCACTCGATCGCCTCTTCCCGCGATTTCACTTCGATCAACGTATAGCCGGCGATCAGTTCCTTGGCCTCGGTGAAGGGCCCGTCCGTCACCTTCGGTTTCCCTCCTGGCTCCGGATACGAAATCCGGATCGCGCCTGAGCTTGGATGCAGTCCGTCCGCTGCGAGCAGCACGCCGGCCCGGGCCAGCTCCATGTTGTACCTCATCATGGCGTCAAGCTGCTCCTTGCTCGGCAGCACACCCGCCTCGGAATCCTCGGTTGCTTTTACAATCATCATAAATCTCATGGGAAGTTCCCTCCTGTTATCAAATAGGACCTCGAAATCGGGCCTTTACTAGTTCAACGAACAACCGACTAGGGAATCGACATGGCAAAAACATTTTTTAGAGAAAAAAATCAACTATCAACCATTTCGTGAGTAAACGGAGGATTCCTTTTATAAAAAAGACAGCTAGAGAGATTTATTGCTCGGCGACATTGTCACGTAAAAGGGGCCTCCCGCTGGGAGTCCCCTTTGTCATATCAAAAAATATCCATGCTCAAATACCGTTCGCCCGTATCCGGCGCAATGCAGACGACCCGCTTTCCTTCGCCCAGCCGCTCGGCGACGCGCATTGCGGCGAATACCGAAGCGCCGGAGGACGGCCCCACAAGGATCCCCTCCTTGCGGGCCAAGTCCCTGGCCGTCTGCAGCGCATCCTCGTCCGCAATCTGAATAATTTCATTATAAATGCCGGTATTCAGGATCTTTGGCACGAACCCCGGACTCGTCCCCACCAGCTTATGAGGACCCGGCTGCCCGCCGGAAAGCACAGGAGACCCTTTGGGTTCCACGACCGCAATATGCAGGTCCGGCAGATGCCTCCGCAGCTCCTCGCCCGTGCCCGTTACCGTTCCGCCGGTGCCGGCCGTAGCGACAAACGCATCCAACCGTCCTTGGGTCTGCTGCAGAATTTCCGGGGCAGTCGTGACGCGATGAATATCCGGATTGGCTGCATTCTCAAACTGCTGCGGAATGAAGCTCCCGGGGATCTGCTCCCGCAGCTCAAGGGCCTTCGCAATCGAACCCGGCATGCGCTCGCTGCTCGGCGTCAGGACAACCTCGGCCCCGTAGGCCTTTAGCAAATTGATCCGTTCCTTGGACATATTATCCGGCATAATGAGGATGGCGCGATAGCCTTTAGCAGCGGCGATCATGGCAAGCCCGATGCCGGTATTTCCGCTGGTCGGCTCGATTATGGTGCCGCCGGGCTTAAGCAGGCCCTGCGTTTCCGCCGTATGGATCAAATTGTAAGCGGCCCGGTCCTTCACGCTGCCGGACGGGTTGAATTTCTCCAGCTTCACATAGATCTCGGCCGCCCCTGGCGGCGCGAGACGCTGAAGCTTTACCATCGGCGTCTCCCCGATCATATCGGCAACGCTGTTATAAATGTTGGCCATGATGCTTCATACTCCTTATATGTTCAAAAATTATATTCAAAAATAATTTTACCGCGGTTTCTGCCATCCATTTATCTAATAAAGGTAATAAGCTTACTCGGATTATAGGAGAGTTTCCTCTCGCTTGTCAATGAAGCTGTCTGCTGAGAACGTCCATACCGGACAGCCGCCAAGCCCGCTTTATGGTATGCTGTTCATGAGATTATCCCGATCGGGGATCCGTAATCGCCATACGGCCCCTTGTTTGATCACGGATAAGAGGAAACCTTGTTCACATATGTGGCAACTATAACGAACCGAAGATGGTATATAGCCATTGTACAATAGAGGAGGCGCAAGAAAGCGTGAATACCCCGCTGTCACTGCAACACCAGCCGATCCTCCTGCTGGATCGGACCGACGATTTGAATTCAGATGATGTGCTGCTCCATTTTGCATTGGATGAGCTGTTATGCCGGCAGGCCGGAAGCGGCGGTCCTGCCATGTGCCATATGTGGCGCCACCCGAGGGCTTTTGTGCTGGGCGCGCGGGACAGCCGTCTTCCGCAAGCGCCCGAAGGAGAAGCATGGCTCCGCTCCCTCGGCTACGACACCGCCGTCCGCCACTCCGGCGGCGCAGCCGTGCCGCTGGACCCCGGCGTCGTCAATGTGTCCCTGATCGTTCCCTTTCAATCGGCCGGCCCGGCACCGGACTTTCATCAGGACTTCGAGCTGATGGTTGCGCTGATCCGCCAAGCGCTTCAAGGCACGGAACGGCAAATAGACACCGGCGAAATCGCAGGCGCCTTTTGCCCGGGAACGTTCGACTTAAGCATCGACGGCCTTAAATTTTGCGGCATCGCCCAGCGGCGGCAGCGGAAGGCTTTCATTGTCCAGGCTTTCGTTATCGCGGAGGGGTCCGGCAGCGAGCGTGCCCGGCTCGTGCGTGCCTTTTACGATATCGCAGCCGCAGGCGCCGACCCGAAGCTGTACCCGGTCGTGGAGGATACCAGCACCGCCAGTCTGGAGCAGCTGACGGGGATCGGCACGGGCGAAGACGCCGTACACCGCTTTGTCGACGATATGCGGAAGGTGATTCGGAGTTGGCAGGCGGATCAGGATTTGACCGAAGCCGCCGCCTCATTCGCCATGCCGGAGGCCGAGAGCATCCGTACGATGGCCATGCAGATGCGTCAGCGGTATCAGCGAACAGAATAACTTTCTTTTTACAAAAAATTAAAAGCGGTCATCATCCAACTCCCTCCCAATCCGGCAGGGAGTATTCGGCATGCCTGCTCCTCATCCGCTCGAGGCGAACGATAGCTTCCTCCCATCCCCTCTTTAATCCCGCCGCAGCTCGCTTACCTCCTTTTGATATTTCCGCACCCGAAATTACTTCTATTTTACAAATCCCCCATGAACGATGATATGGACTTAACATTTCCAGCTTACACTTGTCCTATCGAACATTTAATCATGAGGGGTGGATTAGTTTGAGTAAAACGATGGACCGCAAAACCTTCCTGTCTTATCTGGGCACCGGCGCAACCGCGCTTGCAGCTGCTTCCGCCGGCTTAGGCGTTCTGGAGGGCAAAGCTTCCGCGATGTCGGGAACGGCCAATCATCTGTTCGGATTCAAAACAAACCGCGTCAGCGGATATTTCGATCCGATCGAGCCTACCAAGGCCGACGAGCTCGTCCTGCCTAGAAATTTCAAATACGACGTCATTGCCGCATTCGACGACGTGATCAATCCGGCCGGCGAAAAATTCGGCTCCGGCTGCGATTACAACGCCTTTTTCCCGATCAACGGGTCCAATGTCCGCGGTTTGCTGGTCAATAACCATGAATATTCCACCATCTTCTCGATCGGCCCGGTGAAAGACGGCAAAATGACGGCCGAACAAATCGAGAAAAACTTGTATTATCAAGGCATGTCGGTGATCGAGGTGTACCGCGACGAGAAGGGGGTATGGAAGATGGACACATCCTCCAAGCATGCCCGCCGCATTAACGGTTTCACCAAATTCGACATTACCGGCCCGGCGCGCGGCATTCCGGCGCTGAAGGGTGCAACGACGGCAACCGGCACGTTCGCCAACTGCTCCGGAGGCGTAACCCTCTGGAATACGGTGCTGTCCTGCGAAGAGAATTTCGAGGAAACCGCAAGCATCTCGGGATTGCCGGAAACCCATTACGGCTGGGTCGTCGAGGTCGATCCATTCGATAAATCCTTCCTTAAAAAGCATACGGCGCTCGGAAGATTCAACCACGAGAATACGGCAATGGGTCTTGCGAAAGACGGCCGGGTCGTGGTCTACATGGGTGATGACAAGAAGGATGCCTGCGTGTATAAATTCATCAGCAACGGCAAATACGACAAGAGCAAGGGACGCGCCAACTCCGCCCTGCTGGAGGACGGCACGCTCTACGTAGCCAACCTGAAATCCGGCAAATGGCAGCCGGTCACGCTGGAAGAGGTGCTGAAGGCGGCAGCCGACGCGCCGGAGGTTAAAGGCAAGTTCAAGTCCCAAGGCGATGTCGTCACGTATTGCCAGGAAGCCGCCCGCCTCGTAGGCGGAACGCCGACGGACCGTCCGGAGGATATCGAAATTTCGCCGTTCGACAATACCGTCTTCGTCTGCCATACGAACAATGACAACCACGGCAATATTCATGGCCATATTACGCGGATCTTCGAAGCCGGGAACGATCTGGCAGCGCTCGAGTTCGATTTTGAAATCTTCGCGGCAGGCGGCCGGCAATCGGGCTTCAGCTCCCCGGACAACCTGGCGTTCGATTCCAACGGCGATCTGTGGGTCGTGACGGACATCTCCAGCAGCAGCCAAAATAAAGGCGTGCATAAATCCTTCATGAATAACGGACTGTTCGTTATTCCAACGAGCGGACCGGATCAAGGCAAAGCGCTGCAGTTCGCCTCCGGCCCGGTGGAATGCGAGCTGACAGGCCCGTTCTTCTCGCCGGACGAGCAGACGCTCTTCCTGTCCGTACAGCATCCGGGCGAGAACACGGAGGATCTGAGCAAGCCGACCAGCACCTGGCCGCACCGCTCGGGAGAGAACATGGCGCGCTGCGCAGTAGTCGCCATCAGCGGCTTCAAGCTGGACTAATCTCAACTATAGATAGGAGCGATAGTCATGCCGTTTGGCAATATCGGAATCGGTGGCTTAATCTTGATTTTAATTATCGCCTTGATCATCTTCGGGCCTTCCAAGCTACCTGAGCTGGGACGGGCATTCGGCAGAACCCTAAGCGAATTCAAAGGCGCAACCCGGGGCTTGGTGAACGGGGATGAAGAGAATGAGGACGGAAAGAAAGACGATGCTCCTAAAGCGGCTGCTGCAGCGGGCAAGCAAGGCAGCTAACCCGAACGACCAGAGCGCGATCGAGCATCTTGAGGAAATGCGGAGGCGCCTGATCCGCACCCTGATCGCGTTTCTCGTTGCGATGGTGGCCGCCTTCATCTACGTCGAAGAGATTTACCGCTGGCTGGTTCGGGATATGGACGAGAAGCTTGTGCTTCTCGGTCCTTCCGAGGTCATGTGGGTCTACATGATCATCGCCGGCGTCGTGGCGCTGGCCGTCACGCTTCCGGTTGCGGCCTATCAGGTCTGGAAGTTCGTGCAGCCGGCGCTGCCGGATGGCGCCCAGCGCTCCGCGCTGCTCCTCATCCCGGTCATTAGCGTGCTGTTCATTGTCGGGCTCGTCTTCGGCTACTTCGTGCTGTTTCCGATGGTGCTGCAGTTCATGCAGCGGATGGCGGAAGGCCAATTCGAGACGATGTACACGGCTCAGCGGTATTTCACCTTCATGATTCATATGACCGTCCCGTTCGGATTCCTGTTCGAAATGCCGGCCATTGTCGTATTTCTTACCAAGCTTGGCATCGTGAATCCGCTTCGGCTGGCCAAGATGCGCAAGGCAGCCTACTTTCTGCTCTGCATCGTAGCCGTAACGATCACACCGCCGGATATCATGTCCGACCTGATCGTGATCGTCCCGCTGTTTCTGCTGTATGAGATCAGCGTATCGATCTCCAAAGTCGTTTACCGCAAGCAGCTGCAATTATCGCCTGCAAGCGGAGGCACATCCTGATCCTTCAGCTCCCCCTTGAAGGATGATACCCATGGAACCCGCGAATCTGCTCCCTTACCTAAGTAAGCGGCAGACTCGCGGTTTTTTTCGTATTCGCTCCGCCCAGACAAGTTTATTTTCCCCTTTCTCTGCAGCTTCTGGAAAGAATCCATCAAAACTTTTAAATGATGCATTGATTTATGAGGCAAGTTCTCCTAGTATTTTTAATAGATCATTTAACGGCTCGGCAATCCGGCAATTGCTTCGCTGTCTTTATGATAGCGCTATCACGGTGCTATTAAATAACGGGAGGCCTGCAAATATGAAATGGAATCACTTCAAGTCCAAGCTTTTGGTTAAGTATACACTCTCATATATATCCATTTTCCTGATCCCTCTTGTTATTTTGACCGTCATCATTTATCACAACGCCGTTAAAACCTTACGTTCGGAAATTGAGCAGACCAACGTCAATCAGCTGACCCAGGCCAAAACAGTCATCGACGACCGTATGAAGGAGCTGCAGGATATCGCATTCCGTATCGCCTACGACGAACAGTTGACGCGTTATTGGACGCACCATCCGTATTACAGCCGGGAATCGATTGGCGCCCTGGTCAAATATAAAGCCACCAGCTCGATTATCGATGAGCTGTTCCTGTTCTTTCGCGGGGATAATAATATCTATTCTTCCCAAGGTCTGGAGAACCTCGACGTGTTCACCGGCCGCTACAAATTCAACACCTGGAACAAGGAGGATCTGATCCGGGACTTGAATACCGTGCGCCTCCCGACGATGCGCCCGGCGGAGCAGGTCATCCAGGGCACCCGGGGGCAGAAATCCATGCTGGCCTATCTTGTGCCGATCGCCCCGAACAACACCCCTGCCCATGGAACCGTCATGTATTTGATCCATGAATCCAATTTGACGGGCTTGATCGATTCCATCTTGACCGATTACCATGGCATGACCTATATATTCGATAATAACGGCCAGGTGCTGGCCGCCAATCATCACGGTGACACCATTACGAAGAACGACGTAAAAGCTCTGTTTCAATTGGAGCCCGGTACGCACAGCCTGTCCCTGAACGGAGAGACCCATTCGGTGGTTTCCGTCAAATCGGATGACGGCTGGACGTATGTTACGGCTATGCCCAGCAGCCAGTTTTTCAGCCGCATCGTCCACATTCGGACCTTTGTTGTATTGGTGTTCTCGTTCGTTGTCATCATGGGTACCGTCCTTGCGATTTTACTGGCCCGGAGGCAGTACCACCCGATCTCCGATCTGATGGAGTTCGTGCGCTTGAGAAATGTCCGCAGCCTCTCCGAGCCCCCCTCCCAGACCAACGAGCTGGACTGGATCAAGAAGACGCTGCATGACTACAGCAAGCGCGTTGACCTTCAGGAGCCTTACGCGCGCAACCATATTCTGCTGATGCTGCTGAAGCACGGACATACCGGGGAATTGCCGTCCGACCTGAAGGAGCAGCTCGGCATCCGCTTCAACCGCTCCCATTATTTCGTCGTTACGATGGGCTGGGAGACGCATGCCCTGCCCGAGGCGGATCCATCAGGCGGCTGGCCGCTGATGCAGCTGATGAACGAGGTCGAGCTGCCGGAGCTGACCGCCCATGCGTACGGAGTGGAGCTGCCGCAGCCTGACCGGCTTGCACTCATCGTCGGATTCAATGCCGATACCGGGCATGAGGCCAGCCTGAACGGCATCATGGAAGCGATCGTGGAGGCGCTCCGGTCGATGGTTATGGAGCACGCCGGCAGCCCGCCTGTCATCGGGACCGGCAACCGCTACAGTCATCCGGAGCAGCTGAACCAGTCCTACATTGAGGCTTCCACCGCATTTGAGGCCTCCATGCTTCACGGTCAGGGCAGCACCACCTTCTTCCATGCGCTCTCCGGAGCGAAGGATTCCTCCTCCTTCTGGGTGCCGAAGGACGTGCTTCTTAAGCTTGATCAGAGCTTGAAGCAGGGCAGCTACGACGTGGCTGCCCGGATGATCTCCACCGCGCTGGACAGCTTGAAGGAGGAAATGCCTTCGGTTCCGCTGCTGCGCTGCATCTGCTTCGACATTTTGAATACGCTGCTGAAGACGGCCTCGGAGCTCGGCATGCACCATGTCGTTCAAGAGCTTCCGAGAATCACCTCGTACGACTCCCTGGAGGACCTGGAGAAGAAGCTCGCCGGTCTCGCCGCCGACATCTGTACCCATGTCGAGGCGAAGAGCGAGACGGAAGAAAGCTCCTTGATGGACGAAATCGTAAGCTATATCGATGCGAACTATTCGGATTATGACCTTAGCCTGGGAACGATCTCATCGAAATTTTCGATCTCCTCGTCCTATTTCAGCCGCTCCTTCAAGGAGAAGGTCGGGGTGAACTTCACCCAATATATCTGGCAGAAACGGATGGACGAAGTCATCCGGCAGCTACTGCATACGTCCGATCCGTTGAAGGACATTATTTCGCGGGTCGGCTACCTGGATACGCCGAACTTCATCCGCAAATTCAAGAAGGAAACCGGCTATACGCCGGGACAATACCGCAAAATGCACAGCCAGAATGGAAGTGCCGACGCCTCGGATGATGAGGATGAGGAATATATCGGGTAGCCGGTTGCTGCCTGCATGCACTACAAACAAAACCTCCCCTGAAGCTCGTAAGCTTAGGGGAGGTTTTGTTTGTGCTCATATGTCCAAAGAACCATCCAGGTATCCCTGGATTCGCAACGCGCACATTGGGCATGTGCCGTCTATCTTGGTATTACGGAGCCTTCTGTACGGCCTATTCGATTGCTCGGGAACGGGCCGATTATTTGCTCCCCAGGCCTTGATGCATCGCATCCAGCAAGCGTCCGGTCTTGTCGCAGCCGTATTCCCAGAACATGATGCCCGCCAGGCCCTCGTCCCGGACATAGCCGCATTTGCGGCCGATCGACTCTTCATCGTCGTAGGAAATCAGACTTGAGCCGTTAAACAGAAACGGTGCGCACGCCTCGTCGTCCCAGTACCGGACATAGCCGTTCTTGTCGATGTAATCGGCGGCAAGCTCGGCGTAGCCTGGCCCGTAGCCGCCCGTGGTACCGGCCATCTGGTGCAGACCCCGGTTGCGGTCCGGAACCTCGCGCCACATCCGGGAATAGAACGCTGCCCCGATCACGATTTTCTCCTTCGGCACGCCGGCGCGCACGAACAGGTTCACGGAAGCATCGACGCTGATCCGGAACAGATCGCCGGACGGCGCATACAGATTCGTATGATGCCCGGTGAGGATCTGAAAGCCGCCGCGCATGTCATACGTCATCAGCTGGACGAAGTCCAGATACTGCTGGACCTGATCCATCTCTGTGCCATCCACATAATATTGGTCGGCTCCCGCCGCGATCGTCAGCAGATAATGGCGGCCATCGCGCTCGCCCTTGGCATCCAGCGCTTCGCGGATCGCCTTCAGCAGCAGCGTGAAATTCCGCTTATCGTCCGGGCTCGAAGCAATGCCGGCTTCGCCGTAGCAAGGATATTCCCAATCAAGATCAATCCCGTCAAACGGATGCGATTCCAGCACCCGGACGGCCGAAGCCGCCATGCGGCTTCTTCCTTCTTCGGTGGAGGCCGCTTCGGAGAATCCCCCTGCGCTCCAGCCGCCGACGGACAGGAGCACCGTAAGGCTGGGATGATCCCGCTTCATGGCATGCAGAACCTCCGCGTTCTTCAAATGCTCCGTCGTAATTTCATCATTCCGAACATGGCCGAAAGCCACGTTCAGATGGGTCAGCTTCAATAAATCCTCCCGCTTCATTTCCGGAAGAACGGCATCAACGGCATAGCCTGCCACAATATATTGCTTCATGTCCCTTCGCCCTCCAGCTCTCCATTTTAAGAGGTTATTCCCGATAGTATGCGCAGCGCTTCCTTGCCCGTGCCGATCTTATACCCCGAAGCCGTATACCGGATTTGATCCTGGCTGTCCAAGACGAACAGATGCGGAAATCCGGCTTCGCGGGCCGGCGAATTCGAGATGAAATCAGGCAAGGCCGAGTAGCTTGCATCACGTGCAAACACCGTTCTCCGCGCCAGCTTCGGATAGCTGGCAGGATCGAACGAGGCCGTCCATTCCTTATCTCCGATCACTAGGACAATCGGAACGTTGAGCTGATCCAGCGGCTCCGCCAGCTCGCTCAATTCGCGGAGCAAATGCTTTGTCGGCTCGCGCTCCGGCTCAATCCAAGCGGCAATCGCACCCTTTGCCCCCAATAGGTCTCCCAGAAGCGCAGCCTTTCCATCAAGCAGGGCCAGCCCATGCTCGCGCGTAAGTGTGCCCAGCACCGGAATTTCTTCCCGGGTATCGCGGAACGTCAGGGAGACCGTAGCGGTCCCGTCCGCACGGACGGTAAAATAAGTGCAGCGCACTCGAACCGTGCCGTCCTTGAGACGGACGCCGGTCGTTAAGCGATAAGCCCCTGCCTCGACCTCGAACGGATCATCATATACGTTAGACATGCCGTATGGATAAATCAGCGTTTTATACACGCCATTCGTAAGGCGGGCGAGCGAAAAGTTCTCGCCGTAGGAGGCGGACGGCGCGTCCTGTCCGGCATTCGAATCCTTTAACAGACGCAAGAGACCCCATCCGCCGGCTTCCCGATTCGCCTCACGATCGGCGCTGCCGGCAGCGTCCGGCTGCAGCGAAGCCTCTTCCCAAGCGCCGTTATGCCAATACTGCGGCTTCTGCTCGCTCGGGTGCAGCCGCGCCGGGATGCCCAAGCTGCGGCAGACGGCGACGAACAGAATGTCCAGCGACTCCGAATCGCCCTTCCGCAATCGGAAGGTGCCTGCCGGGTTGCCTTTCCCCTTCAGATTAGGAAGGTCCTCCCACAGCTCGAAGCCATCCGCCAGGCGGTCTGCAAGCTTCGCCGGCGTTTCTCGGAAGGCTGCGATCTCTTCAGGAGTAAAGGTCCCCTGGAACAAACGGCGATACGGCACGAGCATTTCAAACGATACGCGCGGACAGAGAATGTATGGGACGAACAGCTCCTCCGCCCAGCTCCCTTGATGCTCCATCGCACCGGTCAAATGATCGTTCAGCGTAGGCCGGAAGGTATCGATCAAGTCCTTTTCGTTCAGAGATTCCAAGAGCCGCAGCGGCCACTCGCCAAACTCCCCAGACTGCTCTTCAAGGAAAGCGGCAATCTCTCTGCTGTTGCCCCGGGCTTTATGCAGGACGTCCCACACCCGCTCCGGCGGCAGCCCGAGTCCGCGGGCGATGCTCTCCGCCTCCTCGGCTTTCAGGAAGGTATCCTCGTATTCGGTCCGGATCCTCGTCCCTTCCTCCAAGCGGCGGTTATGTCGTTCCAGCTCCTCCTCGGACGGCTGTTCATCGGCATCCCCCTGAGCTTCGGGAGGAGGAACCATATCGAAATCAACGGTACCGACCGGCTGCGCGGCTTCGGCGACCACGATTTGCACCTGCTCTCCGTCCCCGGCGCCCAGCTTATGCTCGCCCCAAGCGCCGTCTTTCACGACACGGATCAGCACGTCGCCATAGCCTGTCTTGAACGAAGCTTCCCCCTGCTCATTGGTCGGCAGAATCGCAATCGGATACAGCTCCGCCATGTTATACAGCTCGAAACGCACTTCGGCGCCGGCCACCGGTGCCCCGTTGTTATCCTTGACTTTGACATGGATCGTGCGTGTTCTTGCATAATTCTCGAGCAGATTGATTTCGGTGAACCACTTATCGGCCAGCGTAATATCCTCCGGTCCCGGATAATCGGCGAAAATCCGGGTGTTAATCAGCATCGCCCGCCGTGCGGGCGGACTGAACCAGCCTTGATTCAGGCGGGCTTCCGGCTCGCATGCGCCGATGTAATACCACTGCCCGTCGGCCCATGCCTCCACCCAGGCATGATTGCTGTCGCAATGGGCCCAGCGCGGCGTATATACCTGACGGGCCGGGATGCCGATGCTGCGCAGGGCGGCTACCGCGAGCGTGGATTCCTCGCCGCAGCGTCCGCGCGCGTTCCGGATCATCGTCAGCGGCGATATCGTCCGCAGGTCGCTCCCGATGTACGTTGCCTTCTCATGGCACCAGTAATTGGTCTCGAGAATGGCATCCTTCATCGATAACCGCGAAGTTCGCTCTGCCAGCGCATCATATAGAATGCCGCGGGAATCCTCGATATTTTCCGTGTTGACGCGGTAAGGCAGCACGAAGTGCAGGAATAGATGATCCGGCACTCGATTTCCCCAAGGCACCTGCTTTCGGATCGCCAGCGTCCGGCGCACATGGCTGAGGAACAGCTCCCCGTCGTAATCGGCCATGTCATTCACCGGCATGTAGGCGTATAGATACTTCAAAGCCCACGTTTCCTCTTCGGTCAGCTCTTGGTCAAATATGCCGAACAGCTCCTGCTTTCTGGCCTCACCCAGGATCAGCTTCTCTTTGAATTTCGCCTCGATGGTCTCCCGCATATCGGGTTCCAATGAAAATGCGGAGGTTTGAATGGTCATATCGGCTTTCACTCCTTCCACAGCTTCCCGTCTTCCCGTATACAGATCACGGCGCTGCCGTCCGAGGACGGTGCGGTGATCTGGAACAGGCCGCGGGTCGTTTCGATGACGGGCTCGATGCTCCATGAATCCTCGCCCATCAGCAGCTTCAAATCCTTTGTGAATTCGCCATGCCCTTCGTAATAATTGCGCTCGCGGTAATAGAGCTTGCGGAGCTCCCATTTGATCCGCTCGTCTTTTGGCAATTCAAAGCCCGAGCCCGCTTCGCCCTCCGCGAAGACGACGTAGCCCCACAGCTCCGGATAATGCATATTGATGATGCCCATCGGCGACCAGACCCAGTTGTCCTCCGGGTATGGCTTGCCTGTCTCCGGATTGAGCACCTTGCGGTATTCGCCGTCCTGCACCTCTGTCCGCCATTCCACGCGGGAGAAGTTAACGCGCCAGAATTCACCCGGCACCGGCGGACGCCCCTCCTTCGCGCATTCCCGCAGACTGCTCCAAGGCATCGCCACTTCCACGCTCCACTTCCGGTTATCCGCCCCGGGACGGTTCAGCTCTCCGTCGATATGCACGGCGGTCTTTAGCCCTGCGATATCCCAGCCGTTGACCGGAGGCCCGCCGTCCCGGTACGGCTTGACCAGCAGCAGATCCCATACGGTATTCAGCGCATTGATTTCGAACTCGTAATATTGATGACTATCCCCGTCCGGATCGATAAAAATCTCAAAATCATTGTCGTAAAAGATCACCGAGTCCCGCTCGGTCAGCGTTGCCCAGATCTGATCCTCGATCAGCTCCGCCGCGAAGTAGAAATACTCGTCATCCCACAGCATTTTGACCCGGGTCCGCTTTTCGGGCTTCGGCCTAAGATCCCCCTCGATATCCACGAAATCCTCGGTCCATTCCGCCGCTTCCCAGAACGGCTTATCGATCCGTCCATCCAGCTCAAGGGGCTCCTTCGCACGACGGCATATGTAATGTTTCGGAGCATATTCGATCTGCGGCTCCGGCACTCCGCTTCGGTTCATTTCATTCCCTCCGTTTGACCCGGGAGGAGGCGCCGGCTGCATAACCCGCCCTCCCGGCGATTGTTTAGTTATGGGTGACAACGGCTCCGGAGCCGCCGTACATCTCCAGCTCTTCGTCAAACTCAAGTTTCAGCACCGTTACCTGTTCATGAGCATCTTCCGGAGTCATATGGATCCAGGTCGTTCCCGGAATGTTGAACCATGGCACCCCGCCATGAATTTCGTGGGTCAGCTCCTTGCCCGAATGCAGCACCGTAATCCTCTTGATCGGGTTGCAAAGACCTTTCAGGCATACATTCTCCTTCGGATCGTCATAGACGAACAGGTACAGCGTCTTGCGGTCTTTCGAAATGGTGCTTCCCCCCAGATAATAACGGGTCATGATGCCTTCCCCGGTTCCGAATACGGCCTCTTCATGCGTCCGGATCCAGTCGCCCAGACCGAGCAGAATGTCCTCCTGCCGCTTGTCGATCGTGCCGTCTTCCCGCGGGCCGATATCGAGCAGCATATTGCCGCCCATCGAAATGCAATCGCAGAACATCCGAATGATCTGATTCAGCGATTTGTACTTGTGATCCGTCGGCACGTAGCCCCAGGATGTATTGATGGTCGTGCAGAATTCCCACGGCCCCTCCGGCCTCGTGATCGGAATGCCCTGCTCCGGCGTCTTGTAATCGCCATGCCCCTGAAGCCTTGAATTGATGATCAGATCCGGATTAAAGGACTTTAAATAATCCTTGAATGCCGGCAGGTTCCACTGCTCGGCGCTGCGCTCCCAGTCCCCGTCGAACCACAGCAGGTCCACCTTCCCGTAATTCGTCAGAATCTCGCGCAGCTGCTGATTGTTAAATTCAAGGAACCTCTGCCACCTCTCCTCATCCTGAACGCCGTCCACCGGGCTAGAGAACCGGTTGACGCTCCCGAGGTCTTCCGGAACGCGGCCTCCTTCATACACGGTCGGATAGTCCGGATGCGACCAGTCGATCAGCGAATAATACATCCCGAGCCGAAGCCCCCGCTTCGTCACTGCTTCGGCATATTCCTTGATAATATCCCGCTTCGCAGGCGTCCGCTTGACCACATTCAAGTCGCTGTACTGCGTATCCCACAATGCAACGCCGTCATGGTGCTTTGTCGTCAGCACCGCATATTTCGCGCCGGATTTCTCGATCAGATCCGCCCAAGCCTCGGCATCGAATTTCGATGCCGTAAAGCCGTCCAGCTGTTTCATATAATCCTCATAGCTGATCCTTCCGTTATAGAAGGACCAGGATTCGGAGACCCCGTCCACCGCGTAGATGCCGTAGTGGATAAAGATCCCCAGCTTCGCCTCCTCAAACCATGGCTGCATATTGTCCGCACCTTTCCACGATGTACTTGTAGCTTTCTTAAGCTTCCCGAGCTGTCGGCCTATCCCTTAACGGATCCGGAACACATGAGCGATCGGTGCCGCCCCATGCAGCTCCCGTTCCGGCAGCCGTACCGCGATTCCGTTCTCCGTCCGGCGGTAATCCAGCATCTCCTGGCCGCCGATCAGGTCGATACGGTTCGGCTCTGTCTGAAGCGGAAGATGCACTTCCCCGGCAACCTCCTCCTGCTCGTCCTTGTACAGATAGAAGGCGTACGTTGTGTCCCCTTTTTGAGTAAAATGCACGTTCTGTACGGAATACGGCTCGCAGGTCCGCGTACCATAGATGGCATCGCCGTATACCTTCAGCCATTCGCCCATGCCCTTCATCCGTGAGATCGCCGTCTCCGGCAGCCTTCCGTCCGGCTGGGGCCCGATGTTGAGCGCCAGATTGCCGCCCTTGGCCACGATCTCCACGAGCAGATGGATCAGCTGGCGCACCGATTTATAACGGTCCTCATACCGGAAGGAGAACGACGTTCCCATCGTGATGCAGCTCTCCCAAGGAACGTGCAGGGCACGCTCAGGCAGCGTCTGCTCCGGCGTAATGAGATTCTCGTAAGGTCCGCCGACCGTCCGGTCCGCCGACAGAAGCCACGGCTGAATCTCGCGCGCTTTCTCCACGACCTCGCCCAGCCGGATGTTCTGATCCCGATAATCATTCACCCAGCCGGCGTCAAGCCACAGCACGTCAATCCGGCCATACCTTGTCATGAGCTCCATGATTTGCTGATGCGTAAATTGGACGAATTGCTCCCATAACCAAGGGTATTCCTTCGGATTATAGCTAGGCCCCCGCGACGTGAAGCTGCCGGCTTCCATGCCGGGCGCCCAGTAGTAAGGCGTATGCCAATCGGCTTTGGAGAAGTAGGCGGAGATGCCAAGCCCCCTTGCCCGGAACGCATCGAACAGGTTCTTGGTGATATCGGCGTATTTATGCCGATGAAACGGACATTCCGGGCCCGTGATCCGGTAGTCGGTCGTATGGGTATCCCACATGCAGAAGCCGTCATGATGCTTCGTCGTAAAATTCAAATACTTGAAGCCGTTATCGGCGGCCAGGTCTGCCCACAGGTCCGGCTGGAAACGCAGCGGGTTGAACGTTTTATTCAAGTCAAAATACTGCCGCTTAAGCTCCTCCGAATCGATATCCCAGTCAATCCCGTCACGCGACCATTCCGCATCCTTATCGCTCAGCGCCCAGGATTCAACGAGCCCCAGCTGGGAATAAGGGCCCCAGTGCATCATGAGCCCCAGCTTCTGGTCCTTAAACCATTCAAGACGCTCCAGCAGCAGCGGATCCTCCGGCTTGACCCATTTGTCTTCACTGCTGTAATTGTGGACGCCTGCCTCCACGACCGGCTGCTCTTCTTCGATCAGCTTGTTCTCCGACATGTTAATACCTCCAAGTAGGTTGATTTTTCTTGACCGGGCGATTCGCTTCGGGCGGTCCGCAAGCCTCTCGCCGGTTTCGCCGCATTCCTCATTCATCCGTTTAAAAATAAGAGCCAACCCCCGGTCTGAAAGCCTAGACCGGGATATGTTGGCCTTTTGTTGTTCTTGTTATAGATCTTTATTTATTGGTGTTCCAGCGGTCGTAAGCGCCTTGGTACAGCTCGACGATGCGGTCGCCGCCCATCTTCTTAACCTGCGCTACATACTTATCCCAATTTTCAAGCGGCTCTTGACCCGTGATGAACTTCGCTTCCATCTGCTTGACGTAAGTGTCCAGGTCGGACATCAACGCCGTAGCCTCGCTTTGCTCCTCATTGGTCAAATATACGTTAGGGAATGGAGCTTTGCCGATCGGCACCAGCTTCTCTTGGTTTTGCTGATCGATCCACTCATCAAATTCCGTACGCAGGCCTTTCGCCACTTCAGGATCGTTGATGCCCGGCGTCAGAATGCCGTAGTTTGGCGTGATTTTACCGCGGTATTCCTCACGGTCGCCGCCATCCGGAACAGGAAGCCATTCTTTCACGCGGTTCTCTTTATCCTTGAACTTCCAGAGCACGCCTTCAGGTCCTTGATTGAACAGCGTCGAACCTTCATAGCTGTAGAGGTAGTCGATCCAGCGCATGGTCGCTTCAGGCGCAGGGTTTTTGCTGGAAATCGCGAACGTTCCTCTTGCCGACATGCCCGGATGCTTGCCGTATACCGGAGATCCTTCGATTTCGCTCTTCACCGGCGTCATGAGCGGATGCTCGGTGCTAGGCTCTCCACCCAGGGTGAAGTACGGATGATAATCGTTGAATAATGCGAGCTGATTGTTTTCGCCTTTGGCTTTTTTCTGGTCTGCCGTCTGGGAGAAGGTTTCGTGATCCAGCAGCTCTTCCTTCCATAGACGGTTCATGAAAGTCAGGTAGCCCTTATAGCCTTCTTCTTGGAAAGGATAATGCACCTTTCCTTCCTTGTCGGCATAGATGCCTTCGTTGTACATGCCCCAGAAGCCGAAGAAGTACATCCGCAGGTCATCCAGCTTGACGGAAGTCAGCGGAATCTCGTCCTTCTTGCCGTTGCCGTTCGGATCCTCTTCCTTCACGCGCTTCAGGAACGTATACAGCTCTTCGGTCGTTTTCGGCTCGCTGACGTTGAGCGCTTTTAGGAACTTGCCGTTATACCACATCGGTCCGCGGTACCATACCGCTGCGGTATCGATAAACGGCAGTGCATACATATGGCCGTCCGGTGTCGTAAATGATTTGCGCACATCCGGATGCGCATCCAGAACCTTCTTGATGTTCGGGGCATAGCCTTCATCAATGTATTTCTCAAGCGGAATCAGGATGCCTTGACTGCCGTAAGTTACCTGCTCAGCCGGCTTCAAATCCGCAGCGTAAAACATATCCGGGAGATCACCGCTTGCAAACACCAGGTTCTTCTTCGTCTCGAAGCTGTCGATCGGCGAGAGCTGATACTCCAGCTTGATGTTCGTCAATTTCTCCATCTCTTGCAGGACAGGCATCGTCTTCCAGTCCGCCACCCCGGCATCCTGGGACATGACCGTCAGCGTAATCGGCTCATCGACGATCGGGAAGCCTTCCTTCTTGACCTCCGTGCTGCTGGACGTTCCGGAAGGTGCGGCAGAACCGCCGTCTCCCTTAGGCGAACCACAGGCTGCAAGCATGGCTGCCGACAAGGTAAGACAGAGTAAAACGGATGATGCCTTACGAAGCTTCTTCATAACAACAACTCCCCTTTTTTGGTGTAGATTATGGTTTAAGATCAGCCCTTTACAGAACCAATCATAACACCCTGCACAAAGTAACGCTGAAGGAATGGGTAGATGACAATAACTGGCACCGTCGCGACGATGATGACGGCATATTTGACCAGTGCGGCGATTTCGGCCTTCGAGTTCATGGCGGCAGCCGATGAAATGTCGATGGCTCCTCCGCCTTGGGCCGCCATCTCCTGCAGAACCAGAATTTGGCGCAGGAAGAGCTGCAGCGGATACTTCGCCGCATCGTTCAGATAGATCATGGCGCTGAAATAGCTGTTCCAGTGCCCGACGCCATAGAAGAGCGCCATGACGGCGATGATTGGCATCGACAGCGGCAGCACGATTTTGATGAACAACCGGAAATTCGTACATCCGTCGATATGAGCGGCTTCCTGCAGCTCCTTCGGAATGGTCGACTGGAAGAACGTCCGTGCAACGATAATGTTCCAGATCGAAGCGGCTCCCGGCAAAATGAGCGCCCACATGCTGTTGATCATGCCGAGATCCTTGACGAGCAGGTAGCTCGGAACGAGGCCCCCGCCGAAAAACATCGTGACCAAGAACATCGCCATGAAGAATCCACGGCCTACAAAGTCGCTCCGGCTGAGCGCGTAAGCGGCCGGCAGCGTGACAAGCAGGTTGACCGCCGTTCCGATCACGGTATAAATAATGGTGTTCTTGTAGCCGATCCAGATATTCTGGTTCTCGAACACCCGAGCATAGCCCTCGAAGGTAATTCCTTTAGGGAACAGCCACATTTCGCCCGAGGCGACGGCCTTCGGATCGCTGATCGATGCGCTGACGATATACAGCAGCGGGTACAGAACAATGACCAACGCGATCGTTAAGTACAGATAGTTGCAAAATAGAAACAGTTTATCTCCGTTGCTTTCTTTAACTCCGGATGCCATGCGTAATTCCTCCTTCTACCACAGACTGTTTTCGCTGGTGCGCCGCGCAATTTGGTTGACCGTGAGCAGCAGAATCGCATTGACCACGGAGTTGAACAAGCCGACGGCTGTTGAGAAGCTGTACTGCGCATCCACCAAACCGGAGCGATAAACGAAGGTCGAGATGACATCGGACGACTCCATATTAAGCGGGTTCTGGAGAAGCAGGATTTTCTCGAAGCCGACGCCCAGGATGCTTCCCATATTCAAAATCAGCAATATCGTAATGGTCGGAACGATCGCCGGAAGATTGATGTGCAGAATCCGCTTGAACCGGCTGGCACCGTCGACGACGGCAGCCTCATGCAGCTGCGGGTCCACGCCCGACAAGGCTGCCAGGTAGATGATCGTTCCCCAGCCCGTGCTCTGCCAAACCCCGGACAGCACGTACACCGTCTTAAACCAGGCAGGGTCGGTCAAAAATTGGGGCGGTGTGAATCCAAGAAACTCCACCAGATTGACAATCATGCCCGTCGAAGGCGTCAAGAAGGTAATAATCATACCGGACATGACGACCACCGAAATAAAATGCGGTGCATAAGTTACCGTCTGTACCGTCCGTTTGAAGAACGAGTCCCTCACCTCATTAAAGGCAAGCGCCAGAATGATCGGCAGCGGGAATCCTATAGCAAGCTCGTACAAGCTGATGCTCAGCGTGTTCCAGAGCAGGTCCCAGAAATAATAAGAATTAAAGAAGCGAACGAAGTGGTCGAATCCGACCCACGGGCTTCCCGTTATCCCTAATGTCGGGATGAAGTTTTTAAAGGCGATTTGTATCCCGTACATCGGCCCGTAATGGAATATCAGAAAGTACAGAAATGCGGGGGCGATAAACAGGTACAGCTCCCAGTTTCGGACCATCCTCCTCCATAAGGTATTTTTCTTGCGGCTTGCCGTTGTGTTAACCGATATGCTCTGCGACAGGGCGGTGTGGCCATCTTGCTGCATCGGTTTCTCCCTCCTCTTCTAATGGAAATCCGGTCAATTTAAGAGGTTGTTCAAAAAGCCGCCTTCTGATCTCGAAGCCAATCAAAGTGCTGATAAACCGACTTTTTGAACGCTCGCTTTAAGGATAAGCACCCCTGTTCAAATGTAAGGAAAGAGGTTCCTTGAGCACACTTCCTCATCTGCGGGTTTGCCGCACCGGAAAATGTTAACGCTTACATCCCAAGTGTATGGACTGCGTACCGATCCGTAAATATGTCATTTTCAATGGTCGTTGTAAGCGGCTACAATCGTTGATCCTACGCGGTTTTGGTCGTTTTTGCGCAGCTTGTCATTGTCATTTCGGCCAAGGAAAACATGTTGATTTTGACCGCAGCCAACGCTTTGGCATACTGTGCAAACGATTCGCGCTGTCTTGACAGATGCTGGATAGGAACGCTAAGCTTCAAAAAAACAGCCGTATCGCAAATCTCACATATTTTATTGAAACGAGGTTGAAACTCATGACGGAATCCCCTTGGATTTTAGCCGGATATGCGGGACGCAAGGTTCTCTCCGAGGTTACGGCAGAGGACGCGCTGCGACTCACCCATCTGAATGTAGCTTTTGCCCACATCCGGGAAGGCGCCATTTCGTACCCCCATCCGGAGACTGCCGATGAAATCCGCCGGCTGAAATCGGTTAACCCTAAGCTTCAGGTTCTGCTGTCGGTCGGCGGCTGGGGCTCCAGCGGCTTCTCCGAGGCAGCCGCCTCGCCGGAAGCAAGGGTACGCCTTAGCGAATCCGCTAATGAAATTTTGGAGAATTACCCTTTTGACGGAATCGACCTGGACTGGGAGTATCCCTGCTATTCCGTTGCGGGCACCTCCGCTTCGCCTGACGACAAGCGGAATTTCACGCTGCTGCTTCAGGCGCTCAGAGAGTCTCTGGACCGGTTCGGGCGGGAGAAGCACCGCCGCTATATGCTGACCATTGCCGCAGGAGCCGATCAGTATTATATAGATGGAACTGAGATCGACCTCATCCACCCCTTTCTGGATTTCATACAGCTGATGACCTACGACATGCGGGGCGGCTTCCAGACGTACACCGGGCACCACGCGAATCTGTATACGTCCACCGGCGATCTGTTCCGGATCAGTGCGGACGCCTCGGTCCGATTATTCACCGCGGCGGGGGTGCCGCGCGAGAAAATCGTCATCGGAGCTGCCTTCTATTCGAGACGATGGAACAACGTGCCAAACGTAAACAACGGATATCTCCAGGTCGCTCCGGCCTCAGGCGGTTACGGTCCGACTTATACGGAGCTTGCGGCTCAATATTTGAACAATCCCGCCTTCACACGGCATTGGGACGACGAGGCGAAGGCCCCTTACCTGTTCGACGGCAGCAGCTTCATCAGCTACGATGATCCCGAGTCGTTAACGCATAAATGCCATTACGTAAAGGAGCAGCGGCTTGCAGGGATCATGTTCTGGGAATACAGCTGCGATGGGACACGCAGCCTGCTGGATGCGATGCATAAGGCGCTCGTTCTTGAATGATCGCCCTCTCTCAAAGCCCCCCTTTCTCTAAATGGATTGTCTTCAGTTACGGCCTGTTTCTCTTATTTGGAGAAGCAGGCTGTTCTTCGTTCGTGTGATTACACAGATGCAGAATGATTAGATGTGTAATGTTTTATAACATCAAATTGCCATCTGTTCAAATCTGTGCTTGTTGCTTGTTTTCATTCTAGGGGACCCCCCTCTTCGCGTAAATATGTCGTTTTAATCGAGATGAAATGCTGAAATCCCCTTGATACAACTAGGTTTATTCCGCATGATATGTTGATTTTGTCCTGTACGTCCAAATCCATGCACAAGGTTTACATCACCGTTCACACATAAAAAAGCCGCTCCCTTTTGTTGGGGCGGCCTTTAAACAATCCATTTTCTATCACGAATATTACGTTTCATGTTATATATATTAACTCATTTTGCTGTTCTTCGATCATCATTGGTGACGTCACCGAAGAATCGGATCGAGTACAGCGCACACAGTCCCACAATCGTGTAAACGATCCGCGAGCCTGCAGAGCTCTGTCCGCCGAACAATGCGGCGACCAGATCGTATTGAAACAAGCCGACCAGCAGCCAGTTGATGCCGCCAATGATCAGCAGCAAGAGCGCAATGGTATTCCACGTTCTCATCGTCTTCCCCCCTTATATGAACCGAATGTTGATGAACATCTTGAATCGCATGCTATATAAGATGAACGATTGAACGGGATGCAGGGCAAGTGCGCTAAAATTCTCCTGCAAATCGCTGCTGCTCCGACCTCATTCTTTTGGTTCATTCTATATAGTTCTAGTAGTTTTAGTATCTAGTTTTAACCTTTTCTTGGCATTGTAATCATCCAAGCGCAAAAAAACATCCTCCGTAAAGAAGGATGCTGCGATATCCTGCGATATCAGGATGTTGCAATGAAGGTCACTCTTTGGATTTTTGCAAAATCCTCATGTAAATGACTTATTGATTTTCGCGATCGATGGAAGAACCGCTTACGTATATTTTAGAACATTCCCTGTCTGCTCCTAAGCAGCTCGAGAAATACTTCCACGGCTTTCGTATGATAGGGAGTCTTCTGTGAAATGAGGGAGAAGCGGCGAATCACGGGCCTCCCGTTCGGCTTCAGCATATGGAGGGTGCCGAGCTGAAGCTCCTTGCGAACCACAAATCGTGACAGCAGCGTGACGCCTAAGCCTGCTTCGACTGATTCCTTGATCAGCTGTGTGCTGCCGAATTCAACCACATGCCGGGGATGAAAGCCGCTAGCAGCGAACATTCGCTCCGTCGCCTCGCGGGTGCCTGAGCCCTGCTCGCGCAAGATCCACGTCTCCGTTTGAAGCTCCGCCAGCGGGATTTCAGACCACGGGTCATAGCGCTGCCCGCGCGGAACGACAACGACCATTTCGTCCTCGGCGAACGCCTCAATATGCAGCCGCTCGTCCTGATAATCTCCCTCGACGATACCGACATCCGCCTCGTGCCGCAGGATCATTTCCGCCACTTCGGCCGTGTTTCCGATGGTGATGGTAGGACGGATTAACGGATACTGCTGTCTCAAGGAAGCGATCATCCGGGGGAGCAGATACTCGCCGAAGGTATAGCTGGATCCGATCGACAAATCGCCGCTTGCCCGATGCATCACATCATCCACAAGGGTGTTCATGCGCGTATATAACCCCAGGATCTCCTTCGCGTGATGATATACGATCTCTCCCGCTTTATTCAGTCGAACATATTTATTGCTCCGATCCAGCAGCCGCGTCCCCAGGGAACGCTCCAATGCCCGGATATATTGACTTACCGCAGGCTGCGTCATAAGCAGCTCCTCCGCTGCCCGGGTAAAGTTCCCTTTCTCAACGACGGTCACAAATACCTCTAACGCCTGATCCATTTCCTCGCCCTCTTCCTCCCTATACATTCGTTTATGTTGGACAGCTCCATATTATCATAATCAAATACTTATCATTACTATTATTATGATTTATTTTTCTTATTTAATAAAGTGGGATACGATAGGTTCAGACCAACCGAACAAACCGGAGGTTATGACTTATGGCTGAACCTGCGCATTCCCAATCGCAAGCCGCCAAGACCGGCCCTGCAGCAGCCCCGAAGACCCCGTCGATGACGGCTGTCATCGGCGGCATCGCATTTACGCTGGCCATCGCCCTCATCGGCTTAGCGCTCGCAAACCTTCCAGGTCTTCGCTATCTCGGCCAGTTGGCTTGGGCGATCCTGATTGCCGCCGTGTACCGCCAGATTCGCGGCTATCCGGAGGCGCTGCGGCCCGGAATCCAATTTACGGCCAAGCGGCTTCTTCGTCTGGCCATTATATTGTATGGGTTAAAGCTGAATATCGGCATCGTATGGCAACAAGGCCTTGGGCTCATGCTGAGGGATGTCATCAGCGTTGTGTTTGCCATCGCCGTGACACTGCTCATCGCCAAGCGGCTTAAGGCGGATATGTCCCTGTCCCTGCTGCTTGGGATTGGAACAGGCGTATGCGGGGCGGCTGCCATTGCAGCCGTATCGCCCATCGTGCAAGCCAAGGAAAAGGATACCGCGCTTGGGGCAGGGATGATTGCCTTTGTCGGTACGATTGCTGCCATTCTCTATACCTTGATACAGCCGTTACTGCCCTTATCCGATGCCCAGTTCGGAATCTGGTCGGGCGTAAGCCTTCACGAAATCGCTCATGTAGCGCTTGCGGGAGCATCCGCCGGCGAGGAAGCCTTGACGCTCGCCCTGCTCGCCAAGCTTGGCCGTGTTTTCCTGCTCCTGCCCCTGAGCGTCGTCCTGGTGCTCTGGATGAAGCGAACGCATCCGAATGAAAGCAAGGCCAGACCGGAGTTTCCCTGGTTTCTCATCGGCTTTATGGCAGCAAGCATGCTGGGCAGTTGGGAGTATACCGGACAGCCGATGATTCCCCTTCCGCTCAAGGATGCGTTGTCGCAAATCGCCTCCTTTCTGCTGGCGATGGCGATGGTAGGCCTCGGATTGAATGTTCATGTCAAAGATTTGCGCAGAGCCTGGAGACCGCTGCTGGCCATGGCCATAGCGACGATCCTGTTGGTCCTGCTGACTTACATGTTGGTTTGAATACACCTGCTCCCGCTGTCTGGGAAGGCAATGTCTGCCGGCGGAAGCAGGTGGAATCCGTAGGCTGCGCCGCCGGAATCGTCAGGAACACCGGCAATTTCGAGCGTGTTGGAGAGTCTGGAAATCCTCGCGTCCCATGACCCGTGCGGCCCCGTTATCATCCGGGGCCGCACGTTTTTTTATACGCAAATTCGTTGTGTCTCGCCGTTTTGCTCGTCTGTTCCATGCCATATTCGGGAACAATTGAACTGTGGTTTAACACGGTATGCTCCCCGGGTATGGTTTATGGATATGGATAGCTATACCCTGTATGACATAAACGCAAGCCATCTTTACAGAGGAGATGAACGCAAGAATGCAGCGAAATCATACGATGATGCAATTTTTCGAATGGCATGTCGCCCCTGACGGAAAGCATTGGAAACGTCTGAAGGAAGCGGCGCCCGAGCTCAGCAAGGCGGGCGTCGATACGGTATGGATCCCACCGGTGACCAAAGCGCTATCGGCGGAAGATAACGGCTACGGTGCGTATGATCTGTACGATCTGGGGGAGTTTGATCAAAAGGGCACCGTACGTACGAAATACGGCATGAAGCAGGAATTGATCGATGCCATCGCGGCCTGCCACAAGTACGGGATCGCCGTCTATGTGGATCTCGTGATGAATCATAAGGCCGGAGCGGACGAAACCGAGCGATTCCATGTGGTGCAGGTCGATGAAATGGACCGGACCAAGGAAATATCGAAGCCCTTCGAGATTGAGGGCTGGACGAAATTCACGTTCCCTGGCCGGGGCGGCAAGTACTCCTCTTTCCAGTGGAATTTTCATCATTTCAACGGGACCGACTACGATGCGGGTAGAAAGCGCGCCGGCATATACCGCATTCTCGGCGAGAACAAATCGTGGAACGAGAAGGTGGATCATGAATTCGGCAACTATGACTATCTGATGTTCGCCAATATCGATTACAGCCATCCCGAGGTCCGCAAAGAGATGATCGGATGGGGTCAGTGGCTCGTCGATACCCTGCAATGCAGCGGCTTCCGGCTGGACGCGATCAAGCATATCAACCATGATTTCATCAAGGAATTTGCAACAGCCATGAAGAAGAAACGAGGAGAGGACTTCTACATCGTCGGGGAGTTTTGGAATCCGGAGCTTCAGGCGTGCCGAAGCTTCCTTGATCGGGTAGATTACAAGATCGATCTGTTTGACGTATCGCTCCACTATAAGCTTCATGCTGCGGCCAAAGGCGGGCGTTCCTTCGACCTGCGGACGATCTTCGACGATACGCTGGTGCAATCCCATCCAATGAATGCCGTTACGTTCGTCGACAATCATGACTCCCAGCCCCACGAATCACTGGAATCCTGGGTGGAGGACTGGTTCAAGCAGAGCGCTTATGCCTTGATCCTGCTTCGGAAGGACGGCTACCCCGTCGTCTTCTACGGTGATTATTACGGCATCGGCGGGGAGCATTCACTTCCGGGCAAGAAGGAATCCATCGACCCGCTCCTGTATGCCCGGGCTCACCTCGCGTATGGCGAGCAGGATGATTATTTCGACCATCCCAACACGATCGGCTGGGTTCGAAGGGGGCTGCCGGAAGCCAAGCACTCCGGATGCGCGGTCGTTATGGCAAACGGGGATCCCGGCGAAAAACGCATGTATGTCGGCACCCACCGCGCTGGTGAAGAGTGGATGGATCTGACTGGCAACCGGGATGAGCGCGTTACGATCGGGAGCGACGGCTTTGGCGTCTTTCCTGTACACGGCGGCAGCGTATCGGTATGGGCACGGAATACGGACCATCAAAATTGAAGGGCTCCTAACGCGACTCTCCTTGATTGGTTCGGATGATGCACAACAAAAAAACCGGAAGCATCGAATTCGCATATCGCCATGCATCGATTGCAGGCATTTAGGCGAATCATGATCGACTTCCGGTTTTTTTCTCGTAATTGAAGCTCGGCCAGCACGCTCTTAAAGCCTCTAGCCTCTCACCTGGAAACGGCGGCGCAGGCCTTCTGCGAGCAGATTAAATGTCACAATGGCAATCATCATCGCACACGCAGGATAGAATACATACTCAAACTTGCCGAGGAATATATCCGTGCGGTGTCTGGCCAGAATGGTCGCCCAGTTCAGCCCTGTCTCAACGAATTCCATCGTATAATAATCGACTTCCTTCCACTCATGCCCCAGAAAAATGTTTACAATCGCAAGCTGGCCGAGAAGGAGCAAAACCTTGCCCATGTCGAGACAGAAATTGACGATCATCTCCGGAAACATGATGGGAACGTAATAGTTCTTTGTCAGCGTTCTGGTACGGAGCCCCAGTGCGGTGCTCGCTTCCATGTACGGCTCCCTGGACATTTTATAAGCCTGCTCCTGAACGGTGACGGCCACACGTCCGACCTCCACGCTAGCCAGGATCAGAATAGCCCAGGCCAGCCGGTGCTGGGCAAACAGGAGGAACGGAAGCGCCAGCAGCAGCGCCGATGCGAATACCGGCGGCATATAGGAGAACAGCTGATTCCAAAACGTGATCAGCCGGTGGCAAAACCCTGTTTTCCTTCGGGCCATGATCCCCAGCGGAATCGCGATAATGTACCTGACGGCCGCTATGGCCAGGACAAACAGGATCGTTTCCTTCGCGCCGACAACCAATCGGCTTAGATTATCGACCCCTTCCTTGTCCGTGCCGAGCAGGTTTTTGGACGATGGTTTAAAGGCAGGCAGCACGAGCTTCTCTTCACCGTTCTTCATGACCCACCGGGATCGCTCTTTGCTCAAATCCGCGTCGATAAACGGAAGATGGGGGCCGACGAACGCTACAAACACCAAGAAAGCAAGCAATGTGCCTCCGAGCCATAGAGGGATATTTTTCAAGTCCGGCTACCTCCATTCATTTCTTTATCTAGGATCGAAATATTTGCGGGCTGAATGACTAATCCACTGCACGACCAGGAAGAGCAGCATGAAGAAAAAAGCGATGCCGATAATGACGCCCGGTTCATATTCGGGACCCGTACCCGTGTAGGGGTTGAAATCCAGCGCCTGGAACAGCCTCCAGGCTGCGCCCGGATAGTTCCGGTAATACTCGACCACCAGCAAATTCGATAGAATGAATACGAGCAGACCCGGAAGATGCGTCAAGATCGCCGCGATGCCGTTGCGGAGCATGTGCTTGTACACCACGGCCCTGTCGCTGAGCCCCTTGGCCTTTGCCAACAGGATGTACATCTTTCCTTCCTGGGCAAGAAGCGAAGCGGAGGTCACTCTGGCGATAAAAAAGATGGGATAGATCGAGACCAGAAGGGCGGGCAGCGCGAACGCCTCCCAGCCTTCCACGGCAAAATAGCGGACGGCCGGCACATGCTTGACCAGAAACCACTGCACAAACAGCATGAGGAAAAAATCAGGTATGGACTGGAACAGCCATGTTGTCCAATGGCCGAGCACATTGAATTTCGTCTTGGACAGCTTGTAGTCTGCAACCCCTTTCAAAATCCCGACGACAAACCCGATTAAAAGCGCCGAGACGATGACCAGCAGGCTCATACCGACGGCGACCAATGCCGCTGCCTCTGCCGTCTGCCCCTTATATCGCGACGGTCCGAGGCTTCCGTGCTCGATGATCTGGCGGAAGAAATCGCCTATATATGTAAGGTACCGGTTCATGTCGAATGAGGGATCCGCTACAACCTTATGACCATCCAATGAAATATTGATGTCTCGGGGAATCAGGACGATCAGGACAATGAAGCTAAAGGCCAGCAGGCTGATGATCGTCGATTTGAGCATTTGCGTTTTCAAATTCATATCGGCCTCCTAAGTGTCCTCGTAATACGGAAATTCATTCATATGCTTAATTGGTTATTCTACTACTACCATAATTCTCCTAGTTTAGTCCAGTAAAAAATTACATATTTTTACTCTCTTATATGTTGCTAGACTCGCGATGGAGGTGTATTGCCTGCAGCAATGTTGAACGGTAATCAGCGTCGACGCTCGGACGACAAGCCATAACGCGATCGGTACTGCGAAGAAGTTGCAATGCTTCCCGATAGCATATAATCTGGTTGCATAACCCAAGTGCGATGAAGGAGGTTTACCGGATGACCATTTATGATTACGAGGTAACGACAATCACCGGCGAACGCGAGAAGCTCGAGAAATATCGGGGTCATGTGCTGTTAATCGTAAATACGGCGACCAAATGCGGATTCGCTCCTCAATTCAGCGGGCTGGAGAAGCTGCATCAAACGTACCGCGACCAGGGACTGGCCGTGCTCGGCTTCCCCAGCAGCCAGTTTATGAACCAGGAGCTCGAGGACAATGCATCGATCGAGGAAGCGTGCAAATTGAATCACGGGGTGACCTTCCCCCTTTTCTCCAAAATCGATGTAAACGGCACCGATGCCCATCCGCTGTATAAGCATCTGACCCAACAAGCACCAGGCGTGCTCGGCAGTAAATCCATCAAATGGAACTTCACCAAATTCCTTGTGGACCGGGAGGGGAAGGTCGTCAAGCGGTTCGCCCCGGCCGATACGCCCGAGAAAATCGAAGAGCATATCAAGAAGCTTTTACAGGCGTAGACTAGGGAAATATCGCAGAAAAATGCAGCAGACCTCCTGAATCTCTCCCCTCTCCCTGAACTGATAAAAGTTATACTTTTCTATGACTGAAAAAAAAGACGCCTCCCGAAGGGCAGAATAAATGCCTCTTCGGGTGACGCCCTATCTATGGGATCTACTGTTCCATTAACCGTTTCCGCACGCTCCATGGTTGTCGTCCAAGCGTTGACGCTGATCATCGTGCAGCAGTCATCATTACACCGCGCGCCGGGCTCGGGCCTGCCAGTCGAATCCGGCATTTACACCAGGCTCGCTTCTTCCCGGATCCACACGGCCATCTCGTTCTCCCCGCGATTCCCCCACAGATAATACGGAATTGCCTTTAATGTGGCCGATTTCGCCTGCCGCGGCGCTGCCCGGTACAATTCTCCGTTCCAGGACTCCGCCTCTTCCCGCCAGCCGGCTCCCTCGATGACAACGGCGCCTCCCGGCAAATCCGCCTCGAATCGCGACGTTAATTTCGGATCAGCCGCCAGGGTAACGGCCGAGATTGGCGCGCCATTATCGACGCTCTCCCAGCAGTATACAAGCGGTCCCCGCTGAATGGCCGCTTTGCCGGCATTCGCACGAACCAGCGGATGGGCTCTTACCTGAAGAATGTCGAGCGAGAGCGCAAGCTCCAGCATATCGCCCGAAGCCCAGGCTCGGGTAATGTACGCATAGCCTTCCCGGATCAAGCCTGTCGCCTTCAGCTCCTCTCCATTCACACGGATGACGGCTTGGCCTCGGCACCACCCCGGGATGCGCAGTGCCAGCGTCCATTCCGCCGTCTGCGGCGATTCAATGGTAAACGTGACGTTCCCGCTCCACGGAAGCTCGCTGGTCTGCTTGACCTTTACGGCGTTTCCGCGAAGGGACACCGCTGCCTCACCGCCGATGTAAAGATGGGCAAACAACGTATCCTCATTCGAGGTATATACGTATTCGCCGAGTGAGGTCAGCAGTCTCGCCACATTCGGCGGACAGCAGGCGCATGCGAACCAGCCCGGCCGGACCGGCTTCACATGATGCTTGCCCGGATTATGACGGCAGGCATCCGGCCACACCTCGAGCGGATTCACGTAGAAGAAATGGGTCCCGTCCTGCGCCATGCTGCCGATTACCGTATTGTACAGCGCCCGTTCCATCACGTCTGCATACTCGGATTTCGGCGACAGCTCCAGCATCCGCCGGGCGAAGAAGATCAGTCCAATCGAAGCGCAGGTCTCCGCATAGACGGTATCGTTCGGAAGATCGTAATCGATCGTAAACGCCTCGCCGTGGTGGGTCGAGCCGATCCCCCCGGTAATGTACATTTGTTTATGGACGATGTTGTCCCACAGATTCTCGCATGCCTCCATTAGCGATGCATCTCCGGTGCGGGCTGCCAAATCGGCCATGGCAGTATACATATAGACGGCACGCACCGAGTGGCCCACCGCCACCTTCTGCTCCCTGACCGGCAGATGGCTCTGATGATAAGAAAGATGGGGAGCTCCGGATACCGAAGCATAGAAGGAGCTTTTTCCGCGCTGTTCCCACTCTTGATGGAAAAAATGCGGCTCCCGCCCCCGCTCGTCGATAAAGTATTCGGCTAGCCGCACATACTTCTCCTCATGGGTAGCCTCATACAATTTCACAAGGGCAAGCTCAATCTCCTGGTGACCGTCAAAGCCATGGATTTTGCCCTCTTCCGGTCCGAATACCGTATCGATATAATCGGCGAACCGGCAGGCCACATCCAGCAGCTTCCGTTTGCCGGTTGCACGGTAGTGGGCCACCGCAGCTTCGATCAGATGCCCGGCGCAGTACAGCTCATGGCAGTCCGTTAGGTTGGTCCAGCGTTTAGTTGGCTCTTTTACCGTAAAATACGTATTCAAATAGCCGTCCGGCTGCTGGGCATCGGCAATCAGGTCAATCAGCTCGTCCACCTGCTGCTCCAGCTTCGGATCAGGGCGAATGGCCAGGGAATAGGCCGCAGCCTCCAGCCATTTGGCCACATCGCTGTCCTGAAATACCATGCCTTTATATTCACCCTGCTCCCTGCCGGCGGCGATGCGGAAGTTGGCGACCGCGTGACTCGGCTCCACCCCCGGAATCCGGTCATGAAGCGCCTCGTATTGATAAGGGATGACCACTTCCCTTACCAGCCGGATATAGCGGGACCAGAAGGGATCGTTCAGCTTGACCTGTTGAAGCGGCACCGCAGCGGATCGTTCCGTTACAACTTTCATCGGATAATCACTCCTTGGGATCGTATTGTTGCCTCGACACCTCCCATTCTACGTTTTATGATAGGATGAAAGCGATAAAGGATATGACCCAGTTTTTTATACGATTTCACACATGCATTGAGGTGATTGAGCTGGCCGATTCGAATATTCTATCCATTCCATCCCTGCCCCCGCCCTACTACCTTGAATCCGGTTCAACCTTGTATGCCGCAGGGGATCAGCACCCGAATCGGAGAAATCTTGGCGTATATGATCTCATCCTCGTGCGAAGCGGCTGTCTGTACCTCGGCGAGGAGGAGGAGCAGTGGGAGCTGCACGCGGGAGATCTGGTCATCCTGCTGCCGGATGCCTATCACTATGCGGTGCAGGCATGCAGGGAGGAGACTTATTTTTACTGGCTGCATTTTCAAGCGGCAGCGGATAGTCCCACACATTCAGGCAGCATTTCACACAGCATATTCCTGCCGAAGCTGGCTCATGTCCCATACCCGGATCAAGCCTATCAGCTGTTCGAATCGCTCCACCTCCTCGCGACGGAGCCGCGCTCCATTGCCTTATGGAGGGAGCAGTCGCTGTTTATCGAGCTCATGCAGCTGCTGGACCAGTCAAGGGCCGGGCAGGAGCAATCCCGTGCACGCAAGGTGGCCGAACAAATCGAATCGTTCATCAAAATGCATTACCGGGAACCGATCAGCAATGGCCGTCTATCCGAGAGTCTTCATTTTCACTACAATTACCTGACGCGCTGCATGAAGGAATCCCACGGGGTGACGCCGTCCGAATACCTGCTGCAGTATCGCCTGGATCAAGCGAAAAGGCTGCTGCTGACCACCCGTTGGCCCGTGTCCCGCATCGCCGAGCATGTCGGCTTCCAGTACCCTCCCTATTTCACGCGCCGATTCTCGGCACGCTTTGGCATATCCCCGTTGCAATACAGGAAGCAGTATACCGAATAGGGGGGATAGCTGATCGATGTGAGATTGGATTACATATTGGATGAGCCATTGAATTGCAAGTGGGGCACGTAAAATGGTCCTTCGGTCGCCCTCATCCTCTATAAATCACACTAAAAAACTGCCCGGGCTAAGCGCCCGGGCGGTTCTGTGGCATTCAAATCACATGAAGGTTCCTATGGAAAGGCCAAGCCTGGGGCTAAAATGCCTACGTCGCATGTCAGCACATCCGGCGGCTTTGAGGCTGCAAAGAATTGCGGAAAGAAGCTCCTTCTCGCACAAGCTTAGAGGCAATATTAAGCTTCAGCCGGAAGATCCAGCTGCCACGATACGCCGAACTTGTCCACGATCCAGCCGAATTTGCGGCTAAAGCCGTAATTGCCCAGCGGCATCAACGGTCCTCCGCCGTCCAGCAATAGGCTATACAGCCGATCGATCTCCTCGTCCGAATCGCAGGTCAGATAGATGGAGAACGAAGGCGTGAACGTAAAGTCATGCTTCACGTTGCTGTCGATGCACATGAAGGGCTGTCCCTTCAAGGTAAAGACGGCGTGCATGACGCTTCCTTCTTCTCCCGGCTGTCCGGGACCGTACCGCGTGATGCTCGTGATCTCCGAATCCTCAATCAAGGACGTATAGAACGTCATCGCTTCCTCCGCATTCCCTTGAAACATCAAAAACGGCGTCGCTTTGTTCATCATTCAAACCCCTCTTCTTATCGAATGGATAACATCGGTTAAAGCAGCTGGCGGTCTTTTCAAACGCCCATCCTTGCCCTATTTCTCAATTTGCGCGTGGTGGGAAAACTCCAACCATCAGGTCTTTATGAAGGAAATTCGATCGTACCCGTCTCCAAGAGCTGCTTCAGCCCTCCAAACATCAGGCTCCAGCCGTGTTCCGAAGAGCTGTTGTATTCATTTAGCGCCCGCTCCACGTCCTCGGCGGTCCAACCTTCCTCATGCGGCACAACGATCACCTGCGTAAACGTCATCTCGCAGCCTTCCTCAACCGGCTTCAGCTCGACGGTGACGATATCCTCGGTATCGCTGAATTGCGGCATTCTGAAGGTGAAGACCAGCCTGCGGGGCGGATCGATCTCCCGATATTCTCCGATCGCCCGGTAATCCTTCCCTCCGCGATGGTCGACTATCTCCCAAGTGCCGCCGACATGAGGCTCGTTTCTGGCAATCTTATTGGTCGCCTCCATCGTAAATAGCCACTTCCGCATCATCTCCGGATTCAGCCAGGCGTCAAACACCCGCTCGGGGCTCACTTGAAATATGCGCTTCATGACCAGAGTCGTTGTCGAAGCATTCTCCATAGCTGGAACTCATCCTTTCTGCATTCAAAATCATCAGGTCTTCCTGTTACCATCGTTACCCCCTCGAGCGAGGTGCAACCCTTTAATGCTCCTCCTTCTTCGCTTTATAGAGCTCGCGCTCCAGCGCGTCGAACTGTTGCGTCCAGAAGCGCTCATAGAATCGAAGCCATTCAAGCGCCCTGGCCATGACATCCCCATTGAGCCGGCAGGTATGGATCCGGCCCTGAACCGTTCGTTCCAGCAGGCCGGAGCGCTCCAGCACCTTAATATGCTTGGAAGCGGCGGCCAGCGACATGTCGAAGGGCTCGGCCAGCTCGGACACCGTCCGTTCCCGCGAAGCGATCATCCGAACCATCTGTCTCCGGGTCGGATCGGCCAGCGCGTGAAAGATATGATCCAATTGTTTCTCATCATTATGTTCAACCATATGGTTAACTATAGGGGATCGCAAATTAAAAGTCAACCATTTGGTTGAATATATATCGTAAAAATATGAGCTGTCTCTTCAACCCGATTCGTCCAGCGATGCCGGAAGAACGAAGCCTTTTACTTTCATATGAGCCAAGCACCGCGCGCTGACACCCACGCACGGTGCGGTTTATCTGGCAGCCCTCTGGACCGCCGCTTGAGGAATGTTTCGAGATATAAAGAGGAGAGTATCTTAAGAACCTAAAAGCCCGTTAAGCATACGTCCGAGCTCCTCATAGCTGGTCGCCACATGATGGGGCTTATGCTCCGATTCAGGCTCAACCCCGCGGTGATTAAACCAAATGACATGCCAGCCGGCCGCCAGGGCGCCGACCACGTCATTGCGCCAGGAATCTCCGATATAATAACAGTGTTCCGGCATGGTCCCCGTCCTCTCGTTCACGTGACGGAAGATCCGGGCATCCGGCTTGTCCCATCCGACCGCCCCGGATACGAATATGCGCTCCTGCGGAATCAGATCCCCCAGCATCATGGCCGTAATTTTGTTCATCTGATGGTCTGCCGGCCCGTTCGTTATTAACCCTACAAGATGCCCGGCATCCTTCAATGTCTGAAGCAGCTCGCGAGCGCCATCGAACATGGTAATCTCATATTGCCGTCCTAGATACGCCCGCTGAACCGCTTCGGCTTCCTCACGGGTCAGCTGTATCCCGAACTCCGCCAAGGCCAGCTGAAAGCGGCGGGTTCTCATATCCTCAACCGCGTCCCCGTAAGCCGCCGTACCGGCCCCTCCAAGCTCTTCGGACAACCGGTCGCTGTAATACCGCATCCGGTGGTAGGCCTTTTCATAAGGGAAGGACTCCCCGGGCTGCACAATCGCTCGCAGCGCATCCCGAAACGGTGCCAAATGGTCGTATAACGTATCATCTACATCAAAGAAAATCCCTTTCCGTTCTGATTGCCCAGTCATGCTCATCCCTCTTCCTATCATCGGGTCGCTTGTCTCTATCGGGATCATGCATCCACATCAATATGGTATGCTTGCCGGTAAAATCATCTGTGACCGGTTCCCTGCCACCCTGATCTTCTAATTCCTCTATTGTACATGCTGGACCTCCTGTCACACCACCCCACCCGGGCCGCCAGCTGCTTAAGGCCATGTCCCCCTCCTTTAGGGATGAACCCCTGTTTACCAACGGCGCGCCCCACTCCCCGCTCCATCTGTAAATATGTTCCTCCGCTATGATAAGATAGTTACAAACGCATGAGCAGCCAGTTCCATCGAGAAACGAAAAAGGAGATGAATCGCTTATGACCAAGGACTTGACCGAAATATGGCAAGGGGACTCCGTTCCCGAAGGCAACCGTGTCAGCAACGTGGAGCGCTTTAGCGGCT
The DNA here is from genome assembly GCF_038002285.1 of Paenibacillus sp. FSL R5-0810. NCBI lineage: Bacteria > Bacillati > Bacillota > Bacilli > Caryophanales > Paenibacillaceae > Paenibacillus > Paenibacillus sp. FSL R5-0810. Next base: position 5,477,192 of record NZ_JBBOCF010000001.1, on the reverse strand, counting down.
TCGAAGACACCTATGACCGGCACCGCCTGGAGGCGCCGGAGGAGGTCGTTACCCTGCTCACCGGATATCTGAGCCGCAGACCTTCGCTTGTCGTCGATCTGGGCTGCGGGACCGGATTGTCGTCTTTTGTATGGAAGGACGCTGTGGACCGGATTATCGGCGTTGAGCCTAACGATGATATGCGGGGAAAGGCTCTCGCCAAATTGCAGTCCCTCACGAAGCAGGGGGCTGACGGCCATGCTCAATCGGGCGCCATTACCTTCGTCTCCGGCTATTCGAATCAGCTGGCGCTGCCGGATGGGGCTGCGGACATCATTACCTGCTCCCAGTCCTTTCACTGGATGGAGCCTGCCAGTACGCTGAAGGAGGCCGCACGCGTGCTGCGCGAGGAGGGCGTATTCGCCGCCTACGACTGTGACTGGCCGCCCAGCCTCACCTGGAGAATCGAGCATGCTTATCATGAGCTGATCCGGCTGGCCGATGACATCATCGACCGCCGCGTCAATCCGGAGGACCAGGCATACAAAGGGGATAAAAACGAGCATTTGAAGCATATCCGGGAGAGCGGACTGTTCCGGTTCTCCAAGGAAATCGTTTTCCATCACGTCGAGCCGTTTACCGCAGACCGTTACACCGGGCTTGCCGTCAGCCAAGGCGACATCCAAACCGTCTTCAAGTTAAATCAACCCGAGCTTCACGAGAAGATCGCGTCATTCCAAGCGATGGTGAAGGAGTATTTCCAGGAACGAACCCTTCCGCTCATGCTCAGCTACCGCATGCGAATCGGCATTAAATAACCTGGGCAGCATGACAGCAGCAGGGGCAGCCTCTCCCGTAAGAAGAAGCTGCCCCTGCTGTTGTTAACATATCAGGTCGTCCGGGCGAGGACGAACATCGTGCAGGAAGTCATCACTAAAGTGCGCACCGGGAGTTGCGCACGGTTGCTAGGCTAAATTCAAACGGAATGCCAATCCAGCCGGTCAACCGGCCAGGATCATCACCGGTTCATCGCCTGCATCAGGCGGATGATATTCTCCGAGGTTCTCTCCACATTCCGCCGCCCGCCTGCCAGCGCCTCCTCCAATGTGGAAGCGCCGGGCATAATTCCGAATATCGCATCAATTCCCAGGTCGTACAGGATCTCCGCTCCGTCGCCGACCCGACCAGCCAGCGCCACGACCGGCTTGCCGTGCCGTTTCGCAACCTTGGCAACGCCAAGCGGCGTTTTGCCGTACTGCGTCTGGGAGTCCATCGCACCTTCTCCGGTCCATACCATGTCGGCCTGCCGGATCCTATTCTCCAGTCCGGTGAAATCGATAACCATATCGATCCCCTTCCTTAGCGTCCCGTTCAGGAAGGCCATCAAACCTCCGCCCAGTCCGCCCGCGGCCCCGGCACCCGGTACGTCCGCAATATCCTTGCCGAGCTCCTGCTTAATCACCTCGGCATAATGACGGAGATTGCGATCTAAAATTCGGATCATATCCGGAGTCGCCCCTTTCTGAGGCCCAAACACGCTGGAGGCCCCCGTCTCCCCGCAAAGCGGGTTCGTGACGTCACAAGCAACCTCCACCTGCACATCCTGAAGACGGGAATCGAAGCCCGACAAGTCAACCCTAGCAAGGCGCCCCAGCTCCCCTCCGCCATAGTCAAGCTCCTTGCCTTCCGCATCCAGCAGTCTGCCGCCCAGCGCCTGCACCACTCCGGCTCCGCCATCATTCGTAGCACTGCCGCCGATGCCGACCAGCAGCTTGCGGATTCCGTGGCCCAGGCAGGCTCTGATCAGCTCCCCCGTCCCGTAGGTCGTCGCCGCCAGCGGATTCCGCTCCGCCGGCGGCACGAGATGAATCCCGCTGGCACTGGCCATTTCGAGGATGCCGGTGCTGCCGTCGCCGGAAATGCCGTACGAGGCCATTACCGGATGCCCCATCGGACCCGTCACCCTTCGGGTATAAACCGTACCACCTGTCGCATCCACAAGGGATTGCATCGTTCCTTCTCCGCCGTCCGCCATAGGCACATGAATGCAGGTGACATCCGGACTTCCCTTCTTGATGCCGTGTTCCATCGCTTCACATACTTCCTTGGCTGTCAAACTCTCTTTGAAAGAGTCAGGCGCCAGCACAATGACATAGTCCCGTTTCACGTTATCCCCTGCCAATCCTCATAATTTCAAGTCTCTTTGTCGCTTCAGGCGTCTTTTGATTGTTCCGGTCATGAATCCCCTTAGTCCTTTTCAACCTGCTTCCCGCGTTCGGATCTCGTCCGGGGCGACATGAGCGATCGTCTGCATGATCTCGAACTGTCCCCTCGAGCTGGTTCTGCGTGCCAGCAGCGTGCCGAGGATGCCGCCGGCGAACCCGATCGGAATCGAGACGATCCCCGGATGCTTCAGCGGAAATATCGCCTCGGCCCGGATCCAGCCCGTAACCGGGTCCATGACGTTCGGGCCGATCGCGATGAGCGCAAGGGACGATACCAGCCCGCAGGTAATGCTCGCCATCGCGCCGAAGGCGTTAAAGCCGCGCCAGAATAGGGTGAACAGCAGCACGGGCAAGTTCGCCGAGGCCGCAACCGCGAAGGCAAACGAAACAAGGAAGGCGACATTCAGCTTCTGCGCTCCGAGCGCGAGCACAATGGAAGCCGCGCCGACCACGATCGCAGACAGCTTGGCCACCTTCATTTGCTGCGCCTCGCTCGCCTGCCCGCTGCGGAAAATGCTGCTGTACACATCATGGGCAAAGGCCGATGAGGCGGTGAGCACGAGACCGGAGATCACGGCCAAAATCGTGGCGAACGCGACCGCCGATACGAATGCCATGAGAAACTCGCCCCCGAGTGCGCTGGCCAGCAGCGGAATCGCCAGCTCCACCCGCTCCGACAGCGCGGACCAATCCACGAAGGCAGCCGCCCCGAAGCCGAGGAAGATCGTCATCACGTAGAAGATGCTGATCGTCACGGTCGCCGTCTTCACCGACAGCCGAACCGCGCGCGGATCCCTAACCGTATAAAAGCGGGCAATGATGTGCGGTAGTCCGGCCGTGCCCAGTACCAGCGCCATGTTGAATGAGATCATATCCAGCGGGTGATCAAACATATTCCCCGGCTTCAGGAACTGTTCCTTGAGCGGTGTTCCATGCTCCATGGAGGCAAACAGCCCCAACAGATCCCAATCAAACCGTGACAGCACGATAAGGCTGATCATTAGCGTGCTGCTCACCAGCAGAATAGACTTCACGATCTGCACCCAGGAGGTTGCAAGCATGCCGCCGAAGGTGACATATACGGTCATCAGACCGCCGACAAGCACGATGGCCCATGAGGTCTCCAGGCCGAACAGCAAATGGACAAGCCAGCCTGCGCCGACCAACTGAGCAATCATATAAAAGACCGTGATCATCAGGTTATTGAGCGCGATTAATCCGCGCAGCCGTCTCTCTCTGAACCGGACCGCAACCGCATCCGCCATCGTATACCGGCCCAAATTATGAAGCGGCTCGGCGATGAGGTATTGCACAATCACATAGGAGGCCAGAAATCCGATCGAATAGAAAAATCCGTCAAAGCCGTACACCGCAATCGAGCCCGCAATGCCTAGAAAGGACGCGGCGCTTATATAGTCGCCCGAGATGGCCAGCCCGTTCTGGAGGCCGTTCAGCCGGTTGCCTGCCGCGTAGAAATCGTTCGTGCTGGTTGTCCTTCCCGCAGCGTAATACGTCATCATAAGCGTCCCGATGACGATCGCCAGAAAAAAAACGATGCCGGATATGTTCACGTACCAGGCCTCCTTATTCATATACGCTTAAGCTCCTTCTATCATTTTACGATAAGATGACAAAAAAAGGGTGATCCTCCTGCTAAAATGCAGATAGAAGACCACCCATTTTTGAAATCTGAGCCCATATGAAGTACAATCGGCGCTGCTTATGCGCCCGTATTCGCCTTCACCAGCACTTCGGCATACTTCGCATCGTCCTTGGAGGAGGATAGGAATGTGCCGACGTAGGCGGCCAGGAATCCGAGCGGAATGGAGACAATGCCCGGATTGCTCATCGGGAACAGCGGCTCCCCGATCAGAATGGCCTTGCCCGCCGGATCCCATATATTCGGGCTGAGCGCGACGAGGATAACCGTGCTGATCAGTCCGGTCAGCATGCCGGTGATCGCGCCGGCCGTATTGAACCTTTTCCAGAATACCGTGAACAGGATAACCGGCAGGTTCGCGCTGGCCGCGACCGCAAAAGCAAGCGAGACGAGGAACGCGACGTTCATCTTCTGCGCAAACAGGGCCAGCAGGATCGAGACGACGGATACGCCGATCGAGGCATAACGCGCCATCTTGAGCTGCTCCTTCTCCGATGCGCTTCCGCGGCGCAGGATTTGCCCGTAGAAGTCGTGGGCGAACGCCGATGCCGCCGACAGCACGAGGCCGGTTACGACCGCGAGGATCGTAGCGAAGGCAACGGCCGAGATGAGGGCGAACAAGAAGTCGCCGCCGATGACCTTGGCCAGCAGCGGGGCGGCCATGTTGCCCGCATTGTCGACTGCGGTAATATCGGACGCCCCGACGAAGGCAGCAGCACCGAAGCCGAGGAAAATCGTCATCACGTAGAAGATACCGATGATCCATGTGGCGTAGACGACGGAGCTGCGAGCCGTCTTCGCGTCTCTGACGGTGAAGAAACGGATCAAAATATGCGGCAATCCGGCCGTGCCGAGCACGAGCGCCAGGTTCAGCGAGAGCGTCTCAAGCGGGATTTTGTACTTGTTGCCGGGATTCAGGAAGGCCTCCTTCAGCGGTGTGGCCGTCTTCATATGCTCGAACATATTCGTCAGGCTGAAGTCGAATTTCGCAAATACGATGATCGAGATGATGAAGGTTCCGGCCATCAGCAGCACCGCTTTGGAGATCTGCACCCAGCTGGTGGCATGCATGCCTCCGAACACGACATAGATGGTCATCAGCACGCCGACGATCAGTACGGACGTCACGTAGTCCAGACCGAGCAGCAGCTTAATCAGCGCCCCCGCGCCGACCAGCTGCGCAATCATATAGAAGATGGAGATCGAGATCGTGTTGAGCGCAGCGACGCCGCGTACCTTCTTGTCTGCAAAGCGGGCGGCGATCATATCCGCTACGGTATACTTGCCCAGATTCCGAAGCGGTTCGGCCACAAGGTACAACACGACCAGATAAGCGACCAGGAAGCCGATACTATAGAAGAAGCCGTCGAAGCCGACCAGCGCGATCGAGCCGGCGATGCCGAGGAAGGATGCCGCCGACATGTAGTCCCCGGCGATGGCCGTGCCGTTCTGCCAGCCCTTGAGTCCTCCTCCCGCCGTGTAGAAATCGCTCGTATTGGTCGTCTTTTTGGCAGCGAAATACGTAATGACAAGCGTCAGCAGCACAATACCGCAAAACAAAGCAATCGCCATATGCCTATGCCCCCATATCCTTTTTGATCTCATCGGCAATTCGGTCGAACTGCGAAGCCTTGCGGGAGTATAGGATGCACAAGACCCAAGTCATGATGAACTGCGCGAACGCAAACACCCAGGCCCACGTGATCGGTCCTACGGCCGGACGATTCAGCACGTCGGTGTATGACGTAAGAATCGGCAATGCGAAATAAAACAGCAGGAAAAATACCGTCATCGGGACAATGAATCGTTTCTTGCGGGAGAGCAGCGTTTTGAATTTGTCCGAGTGCCATACTTCCGTATAGCCTTTTTCCTTCGCTTCCATTACTTTCCCCTCCATCCATGGCGGAAATTCGGATTAACCTGCGCCTTTTCGATTGTAAGCGCTTTAAATCGATTATATACGGCAGCCGCGGCTCCTACTACCGCTCCTGCGCAAAGCGTCGGATGAGCTGCGCGAAACGCCGAATTTGCCGTCTGGAAAGTGTCGTTTACCACCGCTTTCCAGACGGCAAATTCACATTCGTGAAGCGTTAGCCGATACAGGGGGGGGGGAATTGGCTCAGCGTGATCGAACACGTATTCAGCTGACGCCAAGGGGAAGCATTCCCGTATCAGATGCATTCTACCGACGCAGGTGAAAACGACTGCATTGAGTGTGTGCTGCCGACGCAGGGGGAAGTGACTGCATGGAGCGCGTGCTGCCGTCGCCCAGAGAAGCAACTCTGCATCGAAATGCATTCTGCCCTAACACTGGGGACGGAACGCTCCATGAGTCCGGGTGGCGTTAGAGGTCTACGCTTTTCGCAGCAGCCGGAATAAATCCTTAGCCGCCTCTCTGGATAGCGGGATCACCGTCCGCAACTCGTCTTTCATGACAATGTTATAAGCCCCGTTCGTCCAGGGCGACAGCTCGGCAATGCGGTTCACGTTCACCAGATAGCTCCGGTGCGGCCGAAAGAACGAATAGCCGGTCAGTCGCTCTTCCAGCTCCTGCAAGGTCTGCTTGCTCATGATCCGCTGTCCTTCCGCCGTGTGAATGGCGACGATCCGCTCTTCCCTAACGGCGTAAAGAATCGCCTCGGGATCGACCAGCACATGCTTGTCGCCGTCGTCCAGCAGCAGCAATCCGCTCATTTTGCCGGCCTTGGCTTCCGGCGGCTGCAGACCCCCCGGTCGTGCATGGACGGCTGCAGGCACAGTCGCGCCTGACAGTCCCTGACTTCCGGCATACCTGGCGCGGATCCGCTCGAGCGATTCCTTAAAGCGGATATGACTGTATGGCTTCAGCAAATAATCGATCGCATTCAGGCCGAATGCCTCAACGGCATATTCGTCATAAGCGGTCGTGAACACGATAAGCGGCGAGTGCGGCGAGGCTTTGAGCATCCGCGCAGCCTGCAGGCCTTCCAGCTCCGGCATATGGACATCGAGGAATACGACATCGGGCTGCCACTGCGCAGCGAGCTCCAGCAGCTCCCTTCCGCTAGCCGCATAAGGCAGCATCTCGATATCCGGCTCCTGCTCGAGCAAATAGGCCAGCTCTTCCCTTGCCAGCCGTTCATCTTCAGCGATCATCACTTTAATTCGCTTCACGGCAACGACTCCCTTCCAATACGCTGCAGGGGATGCGGAACGATATGCGCAATCCGCCCTCCGCAACATTTTCGATGATAAGCCTGGCTTCCCGGCCGTACATTCCCATAAGCCGCTGATTGATATTGTAAATGCCGATTCCCGTCCCGCCGCTCTCGTGAAGCGGCCGTTCTCCGAGACGCTCAAGCAAGACCGGCGATATGCCTGAGCCGTTGTCCTCCAGCAGGACGACAGCCATATCCCCGTCGCGCCTGAGCGTGAGCTTAATGAGACCGCCGCTGGCCGTATTGCGCAGGCCGTGCTTGATGCTGTTCTCGGCCAGCATTTGCAGCGTGGCGGGCGGTATTTGCAGCTCCTCGAGTCCCGGCTCAAGCGCGCAATGAAAATTGAACTGGTCCTCGAACCGGATCTGAATAATGTCCAGGTAGGCACGCAAGAGCTCCATTTCCTCGCGGACCGTCGTGGCACGCGAGGCCATTAGCTTGGCATTCAGACGCATGAACGCGCCCAGCTGCATCGTCGCATGCCTCGCCAGCTGCGGGTCCGAGCGAATCAGGGAGTGAATCGCATTCAACGTATTATACAGAAAATGCGGGTGGATCTGGGCTTGGAGCAGCTTCAGCTCCGCCTCTTTCATGAGCTTGGCCATATTCTCGTGGGAGGTGGCGCCAAGCTGATAAGAGATCAGCTGGCCCAGCCCCCGGGCCATCGCCAGCTCGACCCGCCCGATATCCTGAGGCCGCTTGAAGTACAGCTGGATGACGCCGACGATCTGGCTTCCTTCCAGCATCGGGACGAGGATCGCGGCGCCGAGCGACGGATGCTGCGGCTGGATATCCTCGGCATGATCCACTACGTGGAGCTCGCCGGTTGCGATCACTTTTTTCGCCATAGAGGAGCTGATCTCTTCTCCTGGCTCAATGGTCCGGCTGGCCGCCCCCGCATGGGCAAGGAGCCGCTCGGTGTCGGTGACCGCGACGGCGGTCGTTGTCTTGAGCTCCCTTAGCAGCAGATCGGCCACCGCCTGTGCCGTCCGGTACGTCAATCCTTGCTTCAGATGAGGAAGGGCTGCTTCGGCGATGTGAAGCGCCTTCTCCGTCTCGTACGCCGCGGCCCGTTCCTCTTCGGCAAGCGCCACCCGCAGCATCGTCGTGAACACGGCGATCGAGATGCTGTTCGTCAGTACCATCGGCAGACCGATCAGATTTACGAGCTCGATCGCCTTTAGGGAATCTTCAGCACAGATCAGGATGACACCCATGAACAGCACCTCGGCAAACATGCCGACAAACAGCGCCTTCGCCGGGGAGACCACCCGCTCCTGCGCGAAGAAGCGGGCGACGCCGCCGGCAAGCACGCCGATCAGCGGTGCCGTAATGGCACCTGCCAGTCCTGTATAGCCGCCCATATAGAGAAGATGCGCTCCCGCCAGAAGACCTCCGCCGAAGCCGACTCGGGGACCGCCCATCAATCCTCCGATCACAACGCCGACCAGGGCGGCATGGGCCAGCGCCTGATCCTTCGTCAGAGGCATCAGCCAAAAGGAGGTGCTGATGCCCCCCTCCTCCACAACTACCCCGGCATACGTGCCTAGAATGCCGAAGAGCCCGAAGAGGCAGGAGTAAAACACGCTTTGAACGCCCGATATCCCCTTCCGATCGAGTAATTGGCGGAACAGCGGAATTCGGGTCAATATAAAGGCAAGGATGAGCAGCATGCCCATCCGTTCGAACAGATGGAGCGCAAGCTCCTGCATAGGAACCTCCCTCTCCCCGCGTAAAATACGGCTTATGCTTCAGCTACTTAGCCTCATTTTGATGTCTGGTTATGGTTACATGATTGGTTACGGTTATGAATGAATTCGATTCCATTCCCACGCGAATGCGTTTTCAATTGATGCATGATGATTATAAGGCACAGGTTGCAGAGAAGACAATAAAAAGGAATATATGAAGCGAATGGCAAAATGATAAAGGGCTGCTCTTGTCTGGTGAAAGGCAAAACAAATGCAAGATAAGGGGGAAGTGAAATGAAGAAAAGATACTTACTAAAGTGGATTATAATAACTACCGTACTTGTACTGATTTCAAACCTGCTCCAATTTGTTGTATCCAACCGAGTTGGTGGGGACAAACTGCCTGTAACTTCTCAACCGATCCACGACAATAACAATAGCTACAATATATTTACGGATTATTCGAGTCGTATTCAAAGCACGTATAGATTGTTATTGGAGCTAGAAAATGATAAGTATAGTAAACCAAATGATGCCTTCTTATTGTCACAGGGATTTTTAATAGGAAACAGTACTGATTACTATTCAAATTTAGAAGTGTTAATCCAAGGTTTGGACAGCAATGATTATAATCATGAGCTTCATAACATTGTTGAAACGAATAAAAATTTGCAAACGATGATCTATAAATTAAACAGATATTTCTTTACTCAACGGAATAACGCAAAACTCCCTGAGAACTGGGAAGAGATAAAAGAATTACTCGCGAAAATAAGCACTCAATTAACTTCAGAATCTACAAAAGATGTGAGTCTGTATAATATTACGAGCTATCCTAAGGAATTTGTTACGAAATCCGAATACACGACTGCTATTTCAACTTTAACCAAAGATATCTTTAAGGTTATTGATTTAATTGATAATTAGGATCCTCCCCAAAAAAAAAGCAGCTAAGGCCTTCGTCCTCGTTAACATGTGCGATAAAGCTTGAAATCCATTGTGAGATCCCTGGGGATCGAACATTCTATCTTTTTAAATTGGATCAGGCAATATGAGCATCATGGTGAAATAAATGGTTGATTTGGGCACGAGTTCAATTCATTCCACGTTGGCCGGCAAAAATCCGCTGCGTGATCACGCAAAAAATTCGGCGTGCTTCCCCCCCGGAATCGTTGGGGAATACGGATTTCCTCCTCATCTAAGCCCTCTATAATAAGGAACATAAACAGCCATTGAATTGGTATCCTTATGTGGAGGGTTATTCTTATGCCTAAAATGCCGTCAACGTTCTATCAGAAAATTATTCATTTCTTCAATTTGTCTGATCCTGATTATGTCCGTTTCGTACGCTCATACGAAGCCAAGACGAAGAAGCACATTGCGTTCTATCTGTTCCTTGGCCTTCTCCCCGGTCTGATCGCGTACTTGTTCACCTTTCCGTTGCGTGAGCCGATCATGAAGTGGACGGGTCTATCCTCTGTTTATGTACAGTTTATTGCTCTCGTCGTGATGTCGATCGGATGGCATATGCTCTTTCCTTTTTTGATGCTCCGCTTCAAAGACGGGCTGTCGTTCAAACAGTCCCTTGTTTACCTTGGTTTTGGAAAATTCGATCTGAAGGGCATACTGACCGTTCTGCCCCTCTTGACTGTGCTGTTCACAATACTTTCGCTGCCTTACATGAGATATGTGTATACACCGCTGTTTGACTGGTTGAACGGGTTTTCTGCGCTTCATATGGGAGAATGGCATATTTTCAACCAGGGATATTACGATTTCCCCTTACCGCTGCTTCTGATCGGCCTTGTCGGCAATTTCATCGGGGAAGAAATTTATTTCCGTGGCTATCTGCTGCGTAAAGTGGGACGCTTAAAGTTTGACTGGCTGTGGATCTCCTTCATTTTCTATTTCTACCACATGTGGCAGGCTCCCATCAACTGGGCCCTCTTGCCTCTGGCAATCGTTACTCCATTCGAAATTTTAGTCAAGCTGCGGAAAAATATTTATGTAGCCATCCTGTTCCATCTGTTCACCAACTTTTTGTGGGGAGCCATTACACTCTATCTGGTAGGGGTGTGACGCAAACAAACCTGTTTGTCGTTCATCCACAGCAAAAAAGATAGTACAATGGCAGCAAGGGGGTTGCAGCTTGTCGACTATTCTGCGGAAATACAACTGGGTCGTATACGGAACGGCCTTTTTATACCTTGTTGTAGCGGCCTATATCCATGTCGCTACGCTCCAAAATCCATATACCGGTTTATTGTTCCGCGAGGATCGTGGCGCATGGATCGTATCATCCGTCGATCATGCAGGCCATGCAGCGCAATGGGGCGTTCGTATCGGCGATCAGCTCGTCGCGATGGATGGCAAAGCACCCATTGATATGATCGAGCTCGGCAGCCAGTCATACTTGAAGCAATCGGGGACGCTTCTGTTCGTGCGTGATGGACTGGACACGATTGAAATGCGTAATAGCGCAAAATCATCAGACGTGTACAAGGGGTTGTTCACCGGTTGCGCGGAGCTGGCGCTGCTTGCCATCGGACTGGTGGCTTACCGGAAAAAGCCCGAGTCACATATGGTCCGTCGATTTTATGCGCTGAATGTATCCATGGCAGCGACACTGCTGTCCGTATACTCGACGGAGACCACGCTGACCGGATGGATTATGCCGATGGTGGCGAGCTGGTTGCCTTACCTGTTGTTGGCTTTTTTCATCTCTTTCGTATTCCGATCTGTTCCCCGGTGGATCGGCCTGGTGCTGGCCTTATACCGTGTGATGGCCGCATTGTTCGCCGCGTATGCCCTGATCATCTTCTCACTAGGCGTTATTCCAGGTTGGACCCGGAGCGTCATCCATATGGGGCTGTTCGCAACATTTCTAGCTATTTTCGCTATTGCGGCTGCCTATTGGAAAGCGATGGACCGAGCCGAGAAAAACAGCCTGCTCACGTTTGCGGCCGCGCTGGCCTTCAGTCTCTTGCCCTATTTGTTCTTGTGTGCGCTGCCCGATCTGCTGTGGGGTGAATTTATGACGCCCCCGGATACGGCATTGACCGGCCTCGTGATCCTCCCGGCTTCCGTATTATCGCTATTGGCACGACAGAAGCTGGTCGACATGCGCTTCTATCTTCCACGACTGGCCATACACAGCTTGTATATCGGGCTGATGCTCATTTTGATCGCTGCTCTCATTCGCAGCAGCGCTTCCAAAACAACGCTTGTGCTATGCAGCGCATTCCTTATCCTTGTGCTGATGCACCAGATGAGCATCAACAGCATCAAGCGACAACGGGAGCGGCGTGAAGACCGGCTTGACCGACAACGGCTGGAGATGTCAATCCGGCTTGCAGAACACCGCAATAGCCGCGACCTGCTGCGCATGCCAGCAGAGCTTGTCCATAGCGTAACGGAAATAGAGGGGTTGTGCTTTGTCTGGAATCGTGATACTGAAGCCGTCATCTACGGAACGGGGAGGTTTGCGGAAATCACGGAATTCGCCGATGCAGGCAAGCCAATTCCGCGGGAGGCGCTGTCAGGACACGGTTTCGAACAGGTGCTGGACCTTGTTGTCCAACCCGGCGAACCGATCATAGGCTATTTGGGATTAGGCGCGAAAAAAAACCGAACCGTTTTCACCTCGGAGGAGCTCGGGTTAATCGATAAGGTGAGACGGGAAACCGTTCGTTTGCTGACGAACACTGCCCTGCTTGATGAGCTGCGTCAAGCACGCGGCACATTGACCGGGGATCAATCCGAATACCGTCTAGTGGAAGCGCAAGAAGCGAAGCAGGTTCGAACGTCATACTATTTGCATGACCATGTTTTGCAAAACCTTATTTTTCTCTCCCGCGATCTGGAAGAATTGCATGATACGCAACAATGCAGCAAGCAGCACACAGCAATCTGGTTGAAATGTCTCTACGATACACAGCGCGACATCCGCCTGCTCTGTGATGATTTGTATCCACATATCGTCGATCAAGCGGGACTGGGTGACGCTCTGCGCTGGCTGATGCGTACGATTAAAGAGAATGGCGGGCCGACGACTAATCTCGTGAATGGGCTGCCGGAAACGCTATCTCCGTTATACAAGATCACATTGTTTCGTATTGTGCGGGAGCTTGCAAACAATGCGTTAAAACACGCCAAGGCGGACAATCTGACTATACGTTTATGGGAAACCCATGACGCGGTCCACTGTCAAATCAAAGATGACGGCATCGGAATAGATCCGGTTGCTGCAGGCGGGCGCGGATTCGGGCTCGCCACGATCGGAAGCCAGGTTGCACAATTCAAGGGTGATATCGATATTGACTCGGCAACCGGGCGCGGGACAAACGTCCACGTTTGGCTGCCGAAGCAGGAAGGGAGTTCAAACCATGGAGCAGCCCATCAAGGTGGTACTGCTGGATGACCATCCACTAGTCATGGAGGGGTTGAAAAATCGACTTGAGCGGGAATCAGATATTCGTGTAGCCGGAACATTCAATGACCCTCGCGAACTATTGTCTCAAATCGCATTGCTGCATCCGGATGTCGTCGTTATTGATATCTCGATGCCAGGCATGAACGGATTCGAGGTGCTGGAGGAGCTAAAACGAACTTATGGCACTTCAGTCAAGCTGATCGTATTATCGGGATACGAGTACGACGAATATGTACATAAAGCTTTTGAGATCGGCGTGCATGCCTATTTGTCCAAGCAAGCGACCTACCCGCAAATCATGAATGCCATTCGGCAGAGCCTGCTCGGTCACCGGTTGGTATCGGAGCGGATGACTGCTCTCCCCAGAACCGACCAGTTGACGCCGACGGAACGGGAGGTGTTAAAACACATCGCGTTAGAGAAAACGAACAAGGAAATTGCAACGGCGTTGTTGATGAGTCAACGGACGGTTGAATACCACATGACGGCCATTAACCGGAAACTCGGTGTCAAGACGAGGATTGGTGCGGTTTCCAAGGGCTATGAGCTGGGTTTGCTGGAGCGGCTGCATGATGGGGAAAAGTGAACATTCCGGTGGATTCTTATACACCGCGCTTTATTTTAAAGAGCCCAGCTCACCGCATAACGGACCATTTTCGGATCACCTGGTTGATGACCTCCGAGAGCAGCAACCCGAGCGCGATGGCGCCAGAGATCATAAAGGCCTGTGCCCCCAGCTGCACGGCCTGATCGAACTGATTCTCCGCCACATGCCGGAGGGCATTGTAGGCAACCCCGCCCGGTACGAGCGGTATAATGCCCGATACGCTGAAGACGATGATCGGGGTCTTGTACTTCTTCGCAAAAAAGTGGCTGATCATCGTGACGCAGAAGGCCGCCACCACCGTGGCCGTCACCGGCTTGACCGCCATATCCTGGAGCAAAATATAGAGCAGCCAGCCCACCATTCCGGCAAAGCCGCATTGCAGCAGCGCTTTCCGCGGCGCGTTGAAGATCATGCCGAAGGCGGCGGAAGCGATAAAGCTCGTCACGAGCTGCTGGATATAAAAGCCGATCACGGCCATCCTCCTCTACCCTATGTTTTTTGACTAAAACCACCGATCCGGGATGTCCCACATCCCTCAGCTAGAATGAAAGCGTGAACGCCACGCCCGCTCCGATGGCAAACGACGTAACGAAGGCCTCCGCCCCCTTGGACAAGCCCGAAATCAGGTGCCCGGCCATCAAATCACGAATCGCATTCGTGATGAGCAGCCCGGGCACAAGCGGCATAACCGAGCTGATAATGATCGTATCCAGCTCCTGCCCGATCCCGAGATTGACCAGCCATACCGAGACGATGCCAATGACAAGCGCACCCGAAAATTCCGCAAAGAACCGAACCGGAATGACCCGGTGCATCACCACAAAGCAAGTAAAACCAAGCCCTCCGGCTACCGCAGCCGGTAGGAAGTCGGCCCAAATGCCGCGGAACATGATCAAGAAGCAGCCGCTGGCGACGGCCGAGAGCAGGATCAGCAGCCAGTTGGGATAGATGGACGGTTCTTGCTCGATCTGCTGAAGAGCCTGATACGCTTCTTCAATCGTCAATTCACCCAGGCTTATTTTTCGCGACACACTGTTGACCTTTTCAATCTTGTCCAAATTCGTGGTCCGGTCGGAAATCCGGATCAAGCGCGTAATATGCTGCGGTTCCTCCACGGAAAAGATGATGCCCGTCGGCGTCATATAGCTGTGGCTGTTCGTAACACCGAACGAGGCGGCGATCCGCATCATGGTGTCCTCCACCCGGTATGTCTCCGCTCCGCTCTGCAGCATGATTTTTCCTGCCAACAGGCAGACCTTGATGATGTCATGCTCCCGCTTCAATGATTCGTTCAATCCCAATCCTCCTGATGACAGCTTCCGATTCAACACGGTATGCCCCTATTATAGTATCATTGCCTCGATAAAGCATAGGATATGCTTTAAAGCATCGCCGCGGACAACAGACGGGCTTCCACCGCAACTGCTCGGGGCAGTGTTCGTTTCAATCTCGCACCATGGCCTGGTAACTGGAGACTACCCCCGGTGGCCTCTAAAAAGAAGTCTTCCCCCGATCACATCTTGACAAATGATTCCATCCTCCATATAATCACCTTAGTTGAATATCCAACGTTGGATATTGGATTCTGGATGATCTCTTATTTTCCGCCCTTATATTACAAGGAGTCTCAATTCATTCGAAAGAAGTGAACGACATGACCAATTTGATTCTGCTCTCATTCCTCCGCCAGCGTCCCATGCACGGATATGAGATCCAGCAGCTCATTCAGAGCAGCCGCATGGACTTGTGGACGAATATTTTGTCCGGCTCGATCTATTACGCGCTGAATAAAATGGAGCAGGACGGCCTCATTGTGGCCACCGCGGAGGAGCGCACCGGCGCCCGGCTTCGTAAAATATACAGCATTACGGACGCGGGGGAAGAGCTGTTCCAGCAGATGATCCGCGAAACGCTGACCCTGCCCCCGCACTCGGTCAAATCGGACTTCTCCCTCGGTCTCATCTGGATCGAGAGCATTCCGAAGCCGGAGGCGCTGGAGCTGCTGGAGCAAAATTTGCGGCAGGTCGAGGAATCGCTCGCCCAGTGGCGTTCAGGCAAGGAGATCAAGGGACAATACGGGCTCTCCAAGATCGCCATGGCCACCTTCGATAACGCCATCTCGCTGCTCGAGCAGGATGCCGCCTTTCTCCGAAACATCATGGACTTATTGCAGGAATAAGTGCCTCAGGATAGCTGCAGTTCAGACTGCGGCTTTCATTCACGGCATATATCCAACATTGGATAAATAACATTGGTTAATATAAGGAGGATGTAGATGATGCATACGAAAACCTTGATTCAAGCCTCGGGATTGACGAAAAGCTACGGCTCCCGCACCGTCGTAGACGGCGTGGATCTGGCTATCCGGGAAGGGGAGGTGCTGGCCATCATCGGGCCGAACGGAGCAGGAAAGTCTACGACGCTGGATCTGGTCCTTCAGCTCCGCCGTCCGGATGCCGGACGCGTGCTGTACTGGACGCAGGAGCCCGCGCGCCATATCGGGCTGCAGCTGCAGTCGACCCCGTTCTTTCCCGGCTTCACCGCGCTCGAGAACCTGCGGATGTTCGCAGCCTTCTACGGCCTGCGTCTCCCGGACTCGGAGCTGATGCGCCAGCTGAGCCGCTGCGGTCTGGAGGAGGCCGCGAGAACCGATGCGCTGCGGCTCTCCGGGGGCCAGCAGAAACGGCTCGCGATCGCCATGGCCCTGGTGCACGGGCCGAAGCTGATCGTGCTGGATGAGCCGACGGCCGCACTTGACCCTCGGGCACGCCGGGACATTCGGGAGCTTATTCGCTCGCTGGCCGAATCCGGCGCATCCATCGTCTTCACGTCCCATGACATGGAGGAGGTGCATAAGCTGGCGGGCCGGCTGGTGCTCATCAGCGGCGGAAGGGTCCGGGCCTCCGGCACCCCGGAGGAGCTGCTGGACCGTTACCAGGTCGATAGCCTGGAGGAGCTGTACATCCGGCTGACGGATGCGGATGCACAACCAACGTGAACGAACCTGGCAAGAGCGGGAGCGGCTAATGTCCCTCTCTTCTATGGCTTCTCGCGCCGAAACGAAAACCAAAAAGGAGGAATTTCTATGCTTACCATCATGAACACCATGCTGCGGGCACTCTTCCGCGATACCCACACCCTTGTCTGGAACATTGTCTTTCCCATTGCCATGCTGGCGGGGCTAGGGCTTTATTTTAACGACGGAGCTTATTCGTACCGCCTGCTGAGCGGTGTGCTCACGACCAATATCCTGTTCGGAGCAACGATGGTTACGGCCTTTAACGTGATGGCTCAGCGCAACCGGGGCGTCTACAAGCTGCTGCGCGCCACCCCGTTCCGTACCGCCTCGTTCGTCGCTGCGATGACAGGCTCCCGCACCGTGCTGGCGCTCCTCGTCAGTGCATGCGTAACCTTGATGAGCGTTGTGCTCCTTGGAGTGAAGCTGAATCTGCTCAGCCTGGCGCTGATGCTGACTGTCCTGCTGATCGGTACCGTGTGCTTTACCGCGCTCGGCTTTCTGGCCGCTAACCTGTCAAAGGACGAAGGCAATGTCAACATGATCTCCAACCTGATCAGCTTTCCGATGCTGTTCACCAGCGAGGCTTTCTACTCCCTGGACCATGCTCCGCAATGGGTCGTTACCATTGGCCATCTGCAGCCGTTTCACTATCTGGTGGAAGCCATGGGCATCGCCGTTCATCCTGAAGGGAATGCTTCCGGACTCTGGCTGCCGCTCGCCACCCTGATCGGATTTACAATTCTGTGCCTCGGGGCGGCCGTCTTGACCTTCCGCTGGGACGCAGATCAGCCTCCCTTCTGGAAGAAGCGGCAGGCCGGGCAGCAGGCGGCCTCGATGTAATGTTTCGCGTGCTGCCCCTTGTATAAAAGTGGCCTCTTGCGGTATACTGTACAACAATATCAGCATCAGGCCGATGAAGAGCATCCAACTCGGAGGCGTTTTCGCCAAGGGAACCGGGCAGCCGATCGATTGTAAGGTGCACCGTCCCCTAAGTTAACCGGGTCCGCCCGTTACTGCGGAATCAAGAGGATTGAATGAGGGCCCGCGGCATTGTTATACGCGCAGGTACGGTTCAATCAATTTGGGTGGCACCGCGAGCGCTTAAGCGTCCCTCGTCCCATATGGACTAGGACGCTTTTTTATTTTTCAATATGAAAAGGAGCGCGGTTAACCATGATGGACATGAAATGGATTCGGCAAAGCAAAGAAGCACAGGAGGAATTGCAGCGGGTAGCAGACCAGAAAGGGATCGCCCTGTCGGTGGAAAAACTGCTTGAGCTGGATGACAAGCGGCGGGCGCTGCTGCTGTCGGTGGAAGAGCTGCGCCAGCAGCGGAACGCGCTGTCGGAGGAGATCAGCCTCTTGATGCGTCAGGGCAGCAGAGAAGCGGCCGAACAAACGAAGCAGCAGGTCAAAACGATCAACGAGCGCCTGAGCGGCCAGGAGGCGCAGTTCCGCGAGGTTGAGGCCATATATCAGGAGCTTCTCCTGCTCATCCCGAATATCGTCTCGCCGGATACGCCGGTCGGTGCTTCGGATCAGGACAACGTGGAGGTCAGACGCGTAGGCGCGCCTCCTGCATTTGATTTTGAATATAAAGACCATGTCGCGCTTGGAGAGCTCCACGGCATGATCGACATCCCTCGCGGGGTGAAAACCGCCGGCACCCGGAGCTACTACTTGACGGGTATGGGCGCCCTGCTTCATCGAGCGGTGCAGCAGCTTGCGATCGATATGCTTGTTGAAAAGGGCTTTACCCTGATGGATGTGCCGCTGACCGTACGGACGGAGGCTATGCAAAACACCGCCTTCTTCCCGCTCGGCCAGGATCAGGCATTCCGGATTGCCGAGGAAGACAAATGGCTCGTCGGCACCTCGGAGGTCCCGCTGGTATCGTACTACAGCGGCGAAACCGTCGACGTATCGCAGCCGATCCGCCTGGCGGCCGCATCGATGTGCTTCCGCAGCGAGGTCGGCTCGGGCGGCCGGGACGTCTACGGTCTTTATCGCGTGCACCAGTTCGCGAAGGTCGAGCAGGTCGTATTGTGCGAGGCGAACGTGGAGACGTCGGAGCGGCTTCTTCAGGAGATCACGGCCAATGCCGAGGAGCTGATGGGCAAGCTGGAGCTCCCGTACCGGGTCGTTGCCGTCTGCACCGGCGATATGTCGCAGAAGACGTATAAGCAGTACGACATTGAGACATGGATGCCGAGCCGCGGGGCCTATGGCGAGACCCATTCGTCGTCGAACCTGCTCGACTTCCAGGCCCGGCGCTCGAACATCCGCTACCGGGATGCGGAAGGCAAGCTTCGCCACTGCCACACCTTGAATAACACCGCCGTCGCTTCGCCCCGCATTCTGATCCCGCTGCTGGAGAACCACCAGCTGGCGGACGGCTCGATCCGTATTCCGAAGGCGCTGCAGCCTTATATGAACGGGCTCGAGCGAATTGAAGCTCCGGCTGGCTTCGGCTTGGAGGAGTAAACTATAGATCCAGCGCAGAAAAAAGCAAATTCTGCTTCCCTCTAAGGGAATCGTAATCACGCATAAGAGGTGCCCCATAAGATTAGCAGATCTTGGGGGCACCTCTTTGGATTATGGAAAGAGCCCCCGCGATTCATTCCGCAGTCGCTGCTGCATGATGTTTATCGTCGATGCTTGGACGAGTCGCCATTGGGCTTGTCTCGTTATACTACTGCCACTCCATCTCCTTAACGATTACCATCCAAGGCTGTCAATCAGCGAAAATATAGCGCTGAATCGCCTTGGCAACGCCGTCCCGCGCATTCGTGTCCGTCTGCGCATCGGCAATCGCCTTCAGCTCCTCATCCGCGTTCCCCATGGCAATGCCAAGTCCGGCTGCCCGGATTAGACGGTAATCGTTCATGTTATCACCGATAGCCATCACTTCGCGCATATCGATACCAAGCCTGCTGCAAATCGTACGCACGCCTGATTCCTTCGATATGCCGCGAGGGGAAATCTCCACATTGACGGCTGCCGAACGGGAAATTTCAATCGTATCGATCTCGGAGGCAAGCTCCCGCAGCTTCGAAATGACCGACAGATCAGGATGATGCATGCCGAATTTCATCCATCGCCGCTCAAACATCTCCTCCGTCCAGTTTTTGCGATTCGTAAGGCTCTCCACGCTGTATCCCCAGAAATGGGCGTCCGCCTCCAGCGCCAGCCGGTGCAGCTGTCGAATTTCTTCCGGCTTCAAAAAATGCCGCTCGCACAGCTGCTCCCTTCCCGTCCACAGCTCGGCTCCGTTCAGCAGTACCATCGGGCCGTTCAATCCCAGACTGTTCCAAAGGTCGATGACGGTCTGCATCCCCCTTCCGGTTGAGAAAATCACCATGACGCCGGAATCAACCGCCTTTTGAATCCAATACCGGGTCGTATCGGTCACGATTCCTTCTTCATTTAACGTCGTGCCGTCCAGATCAAGTGCCAGCATTTTGTAATTTGCCATAGGCCATTCCCCTTGCTCTCCTGGATAATTTAAAGATCTTCTTTTTGAATCGATGTAATGATGTAATGATAAGAAGTTCGTTAACGTCCCTGGCATTCCTTTATATTTTTAGTTTCAAATTTGAGAAAAGTCAGCCTCAATCGATCAATCGGAATGCCCGAATCGGATTATCAATAGCTTCGGAGCCTCGTCGGGTCCTGTTTTGGAATCCGCTAACCCGGCAATCATTCCCTTGCATATTTTTCTTATCAATTAACTAGGTATATAATGATGGTTATATAGGGAATCCGGTGACTGGGTATACCATACTTATCCGCGGTCATCCTCGGTGCCCTATCGTCAGGAAGCCAGGATGCCCGTCTCTATATAATCTTGCCGTGCTCTGCACGAAGAAGGAGGCAACCAACATGTCTGAATCCGATCTTCATCATACAGAACCAAGAACGGTGAGCGATATTCCGATCTCGATCCTGGATCTCGCCCCGATTACCGCTGGCAGCACTGCAGCACAGTCGCTCAAAAATACGCTCGACCTCGCCCAGCACGCCGAGCGATGGGGCTACAACCGCTACTGGCTGGCCGAGCACCATAACATGCCGGGCATCGCCAGCTCCGCGACCTCGGTCGTCATCGGCCACGTGGCCGGCGGAACGAACACAATTCGCGTCGGGTCGGGCGGCATTATGCTGCCGAACCATGCGCCGCTGGTCATCGCCGAGCAGTTCGGCACGCTCGAATCGCTCTACCCGGGCCGGATCGATCTCGGGCTAGGCCGGGCACCGGGCTCGGATCAGCTTACCTCCCGGGCGCTGCGGCGCGGCCCCGGCAGCGATGGGCAGGATTTCCCGGACCGCCTCGGCGAGCTGCGGACCTATTTCAAGCCCATCTCCGGCTCGTCCATGCGGGTCCGGGCAATACCGGGCGAAGGGCTCGACATCCCGATCTGGCTGCTGGGCTCCAGCGGCTTCAGCGCACAGCTGGCGGGACAGCTCGGGCTTCCGTTCTCCTTCGCGAGCCACTTCGCGCCGGATTACCTTATGCCGGCGCTCGACCTGTACCGCTCCACCTTCCGCCCGTCGGAGGAGCTTAGCAAGCCTTACGCGATGATCGGCGTGAACGTCATCTGCGCCGATACCGACGAGGAAGCCCAGCGGCTGGCGACATCGCCGTATCAGCAGTTCCTGAACATCATCCGGGGCCGTACCGGCCAGCTCAGCCCGCCGGTCGACAGCATGGATGATCTGTGGAACCTGCAGGAGCAGGCGATCGTGAAGCGGCAGCTCAGCTTCTCCGCCATCGGCAGCCCGGCTACCGTCCGCGCGCAGCTGGAGGAGTTCCAGCGCATGACTCAAGCGGATGAAATAATTGTAGCCGCCGCGATCTATGATCACAAGGCGCGTCTCCGGTCCTACGAGCTGTTGGCAGACGCCGTCGGCCTGAGTAAGCGCTAAGCGAATCATTCCACTGGATAAGACCTACCCAGCGTTGTTATACGCGGGTAGGTCTTTTTTTAATGCACACGAAATCACACACAAATATGCACGAAAAAGTCATAGATGGGGCATAATTAATTTAATATAAACCAGCCAGCCATCTTACCATGAACTGTGACCCGATTTGTGGACAGTTTGAAATAAACCGCCTAGAGCTTAGCTAGCAAGCAGATGACCTCTGAATTCATCGGGGGTCATCTTTTTTAATGTCCACTGGTATCGTTCTGAGTTGTAGTAGCTTATGTACTCCTTCACTCGCACCCTCACTTCATCAATAGTTTGGCAATCGCTAAAATCAACGTCGTCTTTCAAGTGACCGAAGAATGATTCCATCGGGGCGTTGTCCCAGCAATTGCCTTTGCGCGACATCGACTGCTTAAATCCTGCCTTAGCAATGAGAAGACGGGTTTTAGGATGCGTGTAGTGCATCCCTTGGTCGGAGTGCAGAATCGCTTCTGGATGAATGTTTCCATCTAATCGCTCTAAAAGACGCTGTAGCGTCCGCTCGACAATTGGAAGCTCGAGTGTTGCTGCCACGCTGTCGGCAAGGATCTGCCTGGTCGCCCCGTCCTTCACGCAGGAAAGGTATGCCCAGTGTCCGCTTCCATAGCGCAAATAAGTGATGTCAGTGAGAAACACTTTCTCAGGTTCGCCTTGGTCAAACTTTCGCTCCAGCAGGTTCGGACACGTCTTGTGCTCTTGAGTTGCCTTAGCCATCTTGCGGTAGGGGTTCGCCTGACGGATTACGGCTACCAAGCCTGCCTTTTTCATAAGCCGGCGAATCTTCTTGTGGTTCATGACAACGCCGCTTATCTGTTCCAGCCGCATCTTAATCACAAGCGCACCTGCTTTGCCGCGGAGCGCGTCAAAGTGCTGCTTGATGAGAAGGATGTCCTGCTCGTCGGCGGCAGCACGAAGTTGACGATCTTCTTCCGTCCCCAGCCACCTGTAATAGCCGCTTGGACTTACTTCCACGAGCTCGCATAGATAGCGTGTCATTCGTTTCAGGCCATATGCCCGAATGGTGCGATTTATGATCTCATAGCGCTCGGAGGGCGTCAGCGTTTCTTCTTCTGCCGATCGAGCGCTTCGAGCTTTTTTAGCATGTCCACTTGAGCTTCAAGCAGTTTGATCTGGGCCTTAGCCCGTTTCAATTCTTCTTCGGCTGACAACTGACCAGTTGGCTTGCGCCCTGTACTGCCCTTACCGCGCCGCTCTGTAGCCAAACCTTCCTCACCGTACAGTTCGAAGGTTTCACGCCACCGTTTTAAGCTGTCCTTGGGCTTCTTATGACCAATAACGTCCAGGTCGAAGCCGGCACGAATAAAGATTTCTGAAGGTGTCTGCCCCTGCTTGTAGGCTTTCAGCGCCTCCAGCTTGAATGCAGGTGTGTATGTAATGGCCGCCTCGGTCACATGGTGTACGTTTGGATTCTCCTCCAGCTTCCTCATTTGCTCCTCGGTAAAGAGCACCCGTTTCAACTTCCCCATTCTCGTATCACTCCTCGTCACATACCTTGATTAAAACACAAATGACCCACAAGAAGTCACTTTTTTCAAAGTGTCCATCTTATGGGTCACAGTTCACCATGCCAGGACCACACCCCGGCGCACAAGGTGAGGTTCGCTTGGTGTATAAAGCCCAAAAAAGCCAGCCCGCCGTTGAATCCGGCTGACTGGCCTTGCATATTGAAACCCTGTGTTACAGCGTCAACCCGCCGTCGATCGTCACGAGCGAGCCCGTCATATAACTGGACCCCGGTGAAGCCATAAACGCAACCACGTTCGCGATTTCGTCGGCCTCGGCCGCACGCCCCATCCGCATGTCAGGGATCTCCTCAGGCACATAGCCGCTCACTTCGAAGGACTTCGCCACGGCTGCCGTCAACGGTGTCTGCACGCCGCCCGGACAGATCGCGTTCACGCGAATGCCCTTCTTCACATATTCGAGTGCCGCGGATTTCGTCAAGCCGACGACCGCATGCTTGCTTGCCGAATAAGCTCCAGCACTGTGCTCGCTGCGGATGCCCGCCGTCGAAGCCGTATTCAGAATATGGCCGCTGCCCTGCTCTTTCATGACCTTCAGCACGTATTTCATGCCGAGGAAGCAGCCCTTCACATTAACGGACATTTGACGATCGAATTCGCTCTCCTCGATATCATCGAGCATGGAGAACTTCTGTATAATCCCCGCATTGTTGAAGAAAAAGTCAATTCGGCCGTAGGTTTCGACAGCTTTATTTACGTAGTTCTGCACATCCTCGCTCTTGGACACGTCGGCCTGTACGAAAATGCCGTCTCCGCCTTGTTCCTTAATCATACGGAGCGTTTCTTCCCCAGCCTCCTTGTTGAAATCAACCAGGACGACGGCTGCGCCGTTCTTTGCCAGCTTCAGGCTGCTCGCTCTCCCGATTCCGCTGGCCGCGCCGGTGATGACTGCAATCTGTTGATGATCGGACATGGAACAACACTCCCTTTATGAAGATATGAATGAACGCTATATATCAAGGACCAATATTCAATGATCTACAAAAGTCTTCTTAAAATTCCTGGGTACCCGTGTATCTGACAGTGATCCATTCGTTATATCCGATCATGGGACTGACCGAACATGAGAGATCCCCGGTTACTTCGCGTAATATCCGCCGTCGATCGGGAGCTCGATGCCCGTAATGTAAGAGGATTCGTCCGAAGCCAGGAACAAGGCGCCATTCGCGATATCCTCCGGTTTGCCGAGGCGTGGAAGCGGAGTCTGCGATTGGAACCACTGCATCATCTGCTCGTTCTTGAACAGATCGATCGTCATCGGCGTTTCGATGTAACCCGGATGGATCGAGTTGCAGCGGATGTTATGCTGTGCAAAATCGACGGCGGTCGCCTTGGTCAGCATGCGCACGGCGCCTTTGCTTGCGGTGTAAGGTCCCGCGCCGCTGCCGCCCGTCAGGCCGGCTATGGAGGAAATGTTGATGATGGAGCCGCCGCCGGCTTCGATCATATGCGGGATGACGTACTTTTGGCCGAGGAAAATGCTCGTCACGTTAATCGACATCGTCTTCTCCCAGCCTTCAACCGTCAAATCCATGAACGGGGTTGCGTTCGAGATGCCGGCATTGTTGACCAAAATATCAATCTTGCCGTACTTCCTCACGGTTTCGTCCACGACGCGGATCCAATCTTCCTCCGAAGCGACATTTTGCTTGAAGCCGATGGCTTCGCCGCCGCTGGCTTGGATCTCGGCCACGACCTCCTGGATTTTATCCTCCTGCAGGTCGGTGATCGCTACCTTCGCGCCCTCTTTCGCAAACAGCAAGGCATCCGCCTTTCCCATACCGCCGGCCGCACCTGTGATGATCGCTACTTTATTGTCCAGTCTTCCCATATTGGATGACCTCCTGATTGTTATTTGCCGTCCCTGTTTCCGGACGGGTTCATCTTGAGCTGAAAATGGTCAATCATCTTCGCATAAGCGGAGATCAGCAAATCCAGCTCCTCTTCGGTATAATCCGACCACAATCCTTCGTTCAGCTCCCGGTATTTCTCCACCATGCGGGCTTCCATCTCACGGCCACGTTCCGTGATTCTCAGATAGACCTGCCGCCGGTCGGCTTCGGATGTGACACGTTCAATGAGTCCCTTACTCACCAGCTTGTTGCTAAGATTGGTGATCGAAGGCAAAGTCACGTTCAGCACGCTCGCAAAATAGGAGCTTGTCTGGTCGCCTTCATTAGCCAGCGTCTGCAGCACGTAATATTGAGGTCCTGTCAGATCGCTGTCCAGTATTTGGGCATAGCTGGCCACAAGCGTCATCATCTGGCGGGACACCATGTGGGACAGCTGCTCCTTCTTATCCAGCTTTGATCACCCCGATCAGGAATAGTCGAATACATATATCACGATATTAAATAGTTAAAAGCTTTTAACAATTAAATTGTATACCCTTTCACTCCGTTCGTCAACTGTCCCGCAGCTGTATCATATGGGGGCTTTCCCTATTCCTCCCTATTTCATACGACCTCGCTCCCGGCACAAAAAAATCTCTATAAAAAGGCCTTCTAAGTATATCCAGCTGCTCGTCAAATATAATTTCAGGGCGTACAAAAAAAGACACCACCATATGGTGATGTCTCGCTTTACCCTGCCGGCTCCATCCGGGCATTGGCGGTTAGCTTCCGCAGCTGTTCCAGTGTGATCCGGTCCACGAATCTTGAAAATTTCTCTTTCTTCTTACCCTGCTCCTGAAAAATCGCAATCAAGCTCCGTATCATCGGAACAAGCTCCTCTGCTTCCAGGCCGGCATGCAGCTGCTTGGCCAGCAAAGCCTTTAGGCCCCGCGGTTCTCCGCCGACATACATATCGTACTTATCCCGCATTTTGATGACGGCGATATCCTTCAGCAGCGGTTCGCTCGTGCCGAGCGCGCAGCCTGCATATCCGATCCTGAGCGGCGAGGGTACCGGATGCCCGGCAATCGCTTCATCAAGGGCCCGGGCTACGTCCAGGCCCGCTTCCTCTGCCCCCCTGCAGAAATGGCAGGCGATCAGACTTTTGGTGACGAAGCCGGAAGGGTGAACCTGGAGTCCGGCTGCCCTTAACAGGCGCTGAGCCTCTTCCATCTGTTCCTCCTCCATCTCGATATACAGCTGTTTGAAGCCTGTCATTTCGATACGGGCATCCTCGCCGACGACGCTGCCCAGGACGGCCAGCTGTTCGGGACGGAACATCGTTCCGCCCACCTCAAACCCTGGCGTTACGGCAAACTTCCGCATACTCATGTGAACACTCCCATTTTGTTCAATTGATCGTATGGCCCCCGCAAACGCTATCTATCTTCAAGCCTTCGATGTCGGGGTTATACTTTCATGCGCTGCAAACGGAGGGCATTGAGTACAACCGATACCGAGCTAAGCGCCATTGCCGCCCCGGCGACCCAAGGGGCCAGCAGGCCGATCGCGGCAATCGGAATTCCCAGCGAATTGTAGCCGAGCGCCCAGAACAGGTTTTGGCGGATATTGCTCATCGTTTTGCGGCTCATATAAATGGCGTCCGGAATGCTGTTCAGATCGCCCTTCATGAGGGTAACGTCCGCCGCCTCCATCGCCACGTCGGTTCCCGTACCGATCGCCATGCCGATATCGGCTACGGCCAGAGCAGGAGCATCATTGATGCCGTCGCCGACCATGGCGACTTTCTTGCCCTGCTGCTGAAGCTTCTTCACTTCATCGGCCTTGCCTTCCGGCAGCACTTCGGCCAGGACATGGTCGATGCCGACCTGCTTCGCAATCGCCTGCGCGGTTCGCTCATTGTCGCCTGTCATCATGATCACTTCAATGCCCATATCCTTCAATCTTGCAACCGCTGCGCGGGACGTTTCCTTAATCGTATCCGCGACGGCGACGAGTCCGGCATACTTGCCGTCGATCGCTGCCAGCATCGCGGTCTTGCCCTCGGTCTCCAGCTCCGACATCCGGGCGAGAATCGATTCCACCGGGATCTGATGCTTCGCCATCAGCTTGCGCGTTCCGACCAGCACCTCATGGCCGTCCACGCTTGCATAGATACCGTACCCCGGAATCGCTTCGAACTCCTGTGCTGCCGGGAGCGCAATCCCTTTTGCTTCAATTCCGGCTACGATCGCTTCTGCCAGCGGATGCTCCGAGCTCTTCTCGGCAGCGCCGACCAGGCGCAGGAATGCTTCCTCTTCAAAATCATGCGCTTGAACATCGGTCAGCTCCGGTTTGCCCTTGGTTACCGTTCCGGTTTTATCCAGAACAATCGTGTCCATCTTATGCGTCGCTTCCAAATGCTCCCCGCCCTTGAACAGTACGCCAAGCTCTGCCGCACGGCCCGATCCGGCCATAATGGAGGTCGGTGTGGCTAAACCGAGGGCACATGGGCAAGCGATAACGAGGATCGCAATCGCGATTTCGAGCGAATTCGCAAAGTTGCCTGGTGTTACCCAGAAGTACCATATGAGAAAAGCTGCGATTGCAATACCGACCACGATCGGTACGAAAATGCCGGAGATGACGTCGGCCACCCGCTGAATCGGCGCCTTCGACCCTTGAGCTTCCTCAACCACCTTGATAATTTGGGCGAGAGCGGTCTCTTTGCCCACCTTGGAGGCCTCGAACTTCAGACGTCCGTTTTTGTTAATCGTAGCTCCGATGACCGTATCTCCGGCCTTCTTCTCGACCGGAATGCTCTCCCCGGTCAGCATGGACTCGTCGACCGCCGACATGCCTTCGATCACCCGGCCGTCGACCGGGATCTTCTCTCCCGGCTTAACGACGACGATATCTCCAACCATGACCTGTTCAACCGGTACGGTCGTTTCCTGACCGTCTCGGATAACGACGGCCGTTTTGGCCTGCAGACCCATCAGCGTCTTGATCGCTTCCGAGGTTCTGCCCTTGGCCAGGGATTCAAACAGCTTCCCGAGAATGACGAGCGTGATCAAAACGGCACTCGTTTCATAATACATCGCCGGGCCGTGATGCACGCTTCCGCCCGCTGCAGCCCAGCCAATCGTCAGGTACAAGCTGTAGAAATAAGCAGCCGATGTACCGAGAGCTACGAGAACGTCCATGTTGGCGCTCTTGTTGCGAAGGGCTTTATATGCTCCTACATAGAACTGCTTACCGATATAGAACTGAACCGGGGTAGCAAGCGCGAGCTGGAACCATGGGTTCATGAAGAGCTCCGGCATCCAGATCCATGAGGTAAAGGAGAAATGGGTCACCATGGCCCACAGCAGCGGCAGTGACAGGATGGCCGATATGATCAGCTTGCGTTTCTGCTTGGCAATGGCTTCCTTGCGGTGGCTCTCCTGATCGGGCGCCTCCTGCTTGGATACAGCCTGGTACCCCAGCTTTTCTACACGCTGCTGAATGTCGCTGATCGATACTTCCGCAGGGTTAAATTCCACCCGGGCCGTCTCCAGTGCAAAGTTGACATTAGCCTGGGTTACGCCCGGCATCTTGCCGACCACCTTCTCGATCTTCGATGCGCAAGCTGCGCAGTACATGCCAACCAGCTGAAAATCAACGGTTTCCTTTGCCGTGCCATAGCCGAGCTTCTGGATCTTCTCCTCCATCTCCTTGACCGAAACGACCGCCGGATCATAGGTTACGGAGGCCTTCTCCAGCGCAAAGTTCACGTTGGCGTCTTGGACGCCTTCCATTTTGCTTAGCCCCTTCTCAATCCGGTTCGCGCAGGCCGCACATGTCATGCCGGTCAACTGCAGCGATGCCTTCTTCTGCTCTTGAACTGCTCCTGTTCCCATCGTCTTACACCCCTCTTCCGTCGTCTTCAGCCCTTAGGCTACCGTGTACCCCTGTTCTTCGATGATTCCTTTGATATCTTCGAGGCTGAACTTGCCGGCATCATAGTTCACCGATACGGTGCCCGCCTTCAAATCCACGCTCCCGGAAATCCCCTGCTCCTTCAATGCGCCCTCGATCGAATTTACGCAGTGCATGCAGGACATGCCTTCAACTTTCAATGTTACCTGTTCCATTCTTCATCGCTCCTTAATGGTTTATTTAAAATGCTTCGGCCTTTCGATCATTTCATCATTTCGCTGCAGGCCGTTATGACGTGTTGTTTGTGTTTCTGATGTTAGTATACCCCCCTACCCTATATTTAGTCAACAGTGAATTTCATCTTTTTTGAAAAAATTGTCCGCACCGTAATGATCAGGCTTGCGCCTCTTTACGGGCAGGCTTGTCCCTTTTATATCTAACATCCTCGAATGAAGCTTTTTTTATTCCGAACGTGCTGTAAGGCTAGAGCATTCTTACATTAGGACGGAGCACCGGGCGTAAGGGTCCCTCCGGGGCTTCTAAACTATAGAGCCTGCCGCCCGAAATCGGGCAGCAGGCTCTTTGTTCGTTCGTATGCTGAAGCTGTGCATTCGATTTGCGAAGGCCAGCTTTTTTCAATATCATTAAGCAGCTTAGCAAGCACGGGACACACCTTGAATTCATAAACAGGCCCTCGCTTACTTCATCAGCTTGTTCATCGTTGTCAGCAATTCGGTAATGACGTCATCGTCGCCTTCCTGCAGGCGCTCGACCACGCAGCTCTTCATATGGTGCTCCAGCAGCAGCCTGCCCACGCCGTTCAATGCCGATTGAATGGAGGAGATCTGGTTCAATACGTCATCACAATACGTATCCTTCTCAATCAAGCCCTTCACCCCGCGAATTTGCCCCTCGATCCGATTCAATCGGCTAATGAGGTTGTTTTTCGTTTTCTCGGAATGATGGCTTTTCCGCTCACTCGTTACCGCGCAGGCTTCATGTGTATGGCTTTCGGTTGTCATCCCATTCCCCTCCTTCATCATGACCATGGATCTTTTTTTCAATCTATTCATATCCATAGTATATCATATAGCCCCCCACCCTATAAAGCCCGAGAATCCGCAGGTCTTTTTTCGATGGAGACACGCCTATTTGGAGACGTCTTTATGTAATCTACCCCTATCATATAACAAAACCTGTGCTTGGTTCATTACGTTATTGTTATAAACCGTCTCTATAATCTTAGTTTATGAAGGCCGGCATCCGTTCATACAGGCTTATGACAGCATCTTCTTTTACATGCCCGCTGTGTACCCCGAGTGCAGACACCACTGCACAGATGAACCTGGACCGCACGAAAAAAGAGTAGATCCTCCTTCGCACCGGGTGATCTACTCCCTCTTCCAAGCGGAGCCGCTCGCGTAAGAGCGGCTCCTTCTTAATTATAAGTCGGGACCTCCTGCGACAGTCCGAGTTGAAGCCTTCCATCCTCTATACTTTTTAATGGACGCTGTGCCTTTCCTAACCCATCCATACCATTGTATAGATAAGGAAGCTCCCCCTGCTCTAGCCCATTCCTTTAAAAGATAGTACGCCCCTTCTCATCCGGCACGCCGGACTTGCGGAAGAAATACGTGTTGATGACATCCCGCCAGTGCTTGGCATGCTCTGCCTGTTCGGCCAGCCTCGCGGCCACCTGGGCATGCTGCGCCGGATCGATTCGCCCTTCTAGGGATGCCCATTCCGCTAGGAGCTCTGCCGCTGCATCCGCACCTTCAAAATGGGTGTCATAAATATGCTGAATCACCGTTTTCCCCGACTTCAGGCGGTGCGAGTACGGCACATGGTGGAAGAACAGCAGCACCTCGTCGGGACAGTCCTCCAGCGTCTCGTACCTGCGCGCATTCGGCTCGAAATACTGGGCCGTATAACCCGTCCCCGTAGCAGCCGTACGGTCGACCCCGATGCCGTCCCGGTCCGCAAAATGGTATGTCCCCCACCTGGAATACTCGTATCCGTCCACGTCCGGCCCGTAATGGGTATGCGGCGTCACCATCCAGCCGACCCCGAGCGGGGACGTATAGCTTTCATAGATCGGCCAAGATTTCATCAGCATGCCGCAGACAGTCTTTATAACGGCCTCGTCGTTGCCGAAGGTCAGCCTGGTCCATTCCTCCGCAATCTCCTCCGAGGTCAGATCAGGATTCCAGATCAGCCGTCCGTAGCCGTACAGATTGGCCTGCGCCAGCGTATGTCCCGTCCAGTTCTCGCCATCTCCGATGTTGGATACGGCCGCAATCCCGCTTAGCTTCATGCCGTGAAGCGAACCGGACACGATCCGTTTCACATACGAGCCCTGCCCGTCCGCGTGCGTATCAAAGTCCAGCACGTCCTTCCATTGCGGAACGAGATAGCAGACATGGCGCTGCTGCCCGGTATATTCCTGCGTCACCTGGAATTCCAGCACCTGGTTCGTATGCTTCATGCTGCCGAACAGCGGGGATACCGGTTCCCGGACCTGAAAATCCATCGGCCCGTTCTTAATCTGCAGCAGCACATTGTCCATGAACCGGCCGTCAAGCGGCGTGAAATGATCGTAAGCCGCCTTGGCACGGTCCGTACTCCGATCCCGCCAATCCTGCATGCAGTTATAGACGAAGCAGCGCCAAATCACGATTCCGCCATGGGGCTTCAGCGCTTCGGCAAGCATATTGGCGCCGTCGGCATGGTCGCGCCCGTAAGCGAACGGCCCCGGCCGGTGTTCCGAATCGGCCTTTACCAGGAATCCGCCGAAGTCCGGAATATGGCTGTAAATCTCATCCGCGGCAGCCCTCCACCACCGCCGTACGTCTTCATTCAGCGGATCGGAAGTGCCAACGCCGCCGATATGAAGCGGAGCCGCAAAGTTAATGCTCAAATACAGCGTGATGCCGTACTTGCGAAATACACTTGCGATTTGGGCCACCTGAGGCAAATATTCCCGGGTGATGAACCGCGTTTCAATCTCATGCACGTTCACATTATTGATCGAAATTGCATTGATGCCGACGGAAGACAGCAGCCTTGCATAGTCCTTGACGCGCGTAAGATCCTCCGTGAAGCGCCCATCCCGGTAAAAGATCGAACGCCCCGCGTAGCCCCGCTCGATCGAGCCGTCCGCATTATCCCATTGATTGATCATCCGGAGCCGGTTAACCGGCTCCTCGGTCACGTTCCATGCCGTTAACGGCTCGTGTGCGGCGACAAGCCGCAGCAAATGAAATACGCCGTACAGCAAACCTTTCTCCGAGCCGCCGATCAGGATCACTCGCTCCTGCAGACTATCCCCCAGATACTGAAGGCGGAAGCCTTCAGGTCCCAGCTTTCCGGGAGCGCTGTTGTCCCCTTCTTCCAGGTCCTGCACGTTATCGGCGGCAGGCTGCACCCGCAGCTGAAGGCCGCGGGGTATCCCTTCGTTCGATGCCAGTTGAGGCATCTCGTTGCCCAGCAACAATAGCTCCGGCTCGATGTCCAGCAGGGATCGGCATCCGCTGCGAAGCTCCTCAATGGCCGAATCCAGAAGCTCGGATCGCCTTCCCTCCAAGGAGATCGTGCCGAGAACCCGGCGGTAAGCCTCCCGAAGCTCCGCATCCTGGATCGGCGAATACTGAAGCCAGGCTCGATATAATGTACTGTTCATATTCCTTGTTCCTCCTTCGTCCTGCTCTTTATGCCAAACGACTGCTTTTTACTAATCAACAAACCAAATACCGGCCACCATAAACGACATCAAGGCAGAGTGAAACCAATACTAAACCCGAGATTATTCGTGGATTTGAAAATAGCGCTCCGCGTTGCGATAGCATATATCCTGGATGATGCCCCCGATATAGTCATAGTCCGCCGGCAGCTCCCCCTCCTTGATCCAGTCCCCGAACAGGCGGCAAAGGACGCGCCGGAAATATTCATGCCTTGGGAACGACATGAAGCTGCGCGAGTCCGTCAGCATGCCGACAAAGGTGCTGATCAGGCCCATAGAGGACAGAGCGGTCAGCTGCTTCAGCATGCCCTCCTTCTGATCATGGAACCACCAGGCAGAGCCGAGCTGAAGCTTCCCTTCGACGCCGGCCGATTGAAAATTGCCGATTGTGGTGGCAATCATCTCGTAATGGGAGGAGTACAGGCTGTAAACGATAGTCTTCGGGAGCCGGTCGTCCTTGTCAAGCTCGCTCAAAAATCCGTTAAGACTCGCCGCCAGATGAAAGTCCAGGATGGAATCATACCCGCTGTCCTTCCCGAGCTTAGCCAGCATGCGGGCGTTGTTGTTCCGGGATGCTCCGATATGAAGCTGCATGGCCCAGCCCAAGTCATGGTACATCACAGCAAGCCGAAGCAGCGTATAGGTTCGGTACTTCGCCTCCTCCTGTTCTGAGATCGGGTCCCCTGCCATGGCCTTGGCATAAATGGCCGCTGCCTCTTGTTCGCTGGCAGGCTCATACGGAAATGCGCCGAAGCCGTGATCGGACAGCCGGCAGCCGTGATCATGGAAGTACTGAATCCGCAGCTTAAGTGCTTCAAGCAATTCTTCATAGGTATCTACCGCATGATTCGCCGCCTCCCCGAGCTGCCGGATATATCCTGCAAAATCGGCATGCGTCAGGTCAAGGACCCGATCCGGACGAAAAGCCGGCGCCACGACCGCGGTAATCTCCGGATTGCGCTGAATACGGCGATGAAATTCCAAGGAGTCGGCCGGATCGTCCGTCGTGCACGCTACCTTCACCTTGAAGCGGGCAAGGATGCCTCCAGCCGTTAGGGAAGGGTCCTTCAGCTTCTCGTTGCACGCATGCCAGATCTTCATCGCATTATCCTCAGACAGCCGCTCCTGAATGCCGAAATACCTCGCCAGCTCCAGATGGGTCCAATGATAGAGCGGATTTCCGACGAGCTTTGGAACGCAGCGCGCCCAAGCCGTGAATTTCTCCTCGGGCGGCGCGCTGCCCGTAATCAGCTCTTCTTCAACACCGAGCCAGCGCATCGCCCTCCATTTGTAGTGATCTCCTTCAAGCCAAATCTCGGCCAGATTTCCGAATTGGCGGTTGTCCGCGATATCCTTCGGGCTTAAATGATTGTGATAGTCGTACAGCGGCATGCTCTCCGCATAATCATAGTACAGCTTCCTGGCGCTATTGCTGTTAAGCAGCAGATTATCGATATCCAAACGGCTCATCTTTCCGATCCCTCCGTTCAAAATTTTCGTTTTCCGTTCCATACTACCATACTTGTATGGTAGTATGGAATATATAAGCCTGGCGGATCTGGAGGAGGATTCCGGCGGCTAATGATGAGCCGCGTGATTCAGCCGTCCTGACATTGCGTTCCTCAGGTAAAGTACAATGGCAAGCCAGGCTCAAGCGCTTATCATTGATTATTTTATTCAACAACCACATTCGTAAAGGCGGTGCAGCAATGCGTATGGTATTTCGGTGGTTCGGCGAAGGCAACGACACGGTCTCGCTGGATCATATCAGGCAAATTCCCGGCGTAGAAGGAATCGTCTGGTCGCTCCATGATATCCCGGCCGGCGAGGAATGGCCGATGGAGCGGATTGAGGAAGTCCGGGACCAGGCAAGCGCGTTCGGACTTCATATTGACGTTGTGGAAAGCGTGAATGTGCACGAGGATATCAAGCTCGGCCTCCCGTCACGCGATCGGTACATCGCCAATTACATCCGTACGATTGAAAAATTGGGCCAGGTCGGCGTCAAAGTCATCTGCTACAATTTCATGCCGATCTTTGATTGGGCGCGAACCGATATGTTTAAAGCAGCGCCTGACGGATCGACGGCACTCTTCTTCGAAAAAGCCAAGATCCACGGCATCGATCCAATGGAGCTTGTAAGAACGATCACGCAGAACAGCTCTCTTACCATGCCGGGATGGGAACCGGAGCGGCTGGCTCACCTGGCCTCTTTGTTCGAGGCTTATCGCGGGGTAACGGAGGAGGATCTGTGGAGCAATCTGGAGTATTTCCTGAAAGCGGTCGTTCCGGTGGCCGAAGCCAACGGCATTCGAATGGCTATTCATCCCGACGATCCGCCTTGGTCCATCTTTGGCCTGCCCCGGATTATCACCAGCCAGGAGAACCTTCGCAGACTCCTGAGCCTGTACGACAGTCCGGCGAACAGCCTCACCTTGTGCAGCGGCTCGCTCGGCGCGAATCCGGATAACGATATCGTCTCGATGATTCATGAATTCCATGACCGGATACCGTTCGCGCATATCCGCAATGTTCGCGTCTTTGATAACGGCGACTTCATTGAGACCTCCCATCGGACGCAGGACGGGACGGTTGATATCACCGGCATCGTCCAGGCCTATCACGAAACCGGATTTACCGGTTATGCCAGACCCGATCACGGACGGCATATTTGGGGCGAGCAATGCCGGCCGGGTTACGGGCTGTATGACCGGGCACTGGGCATTATGTATTTGTGGGGGCTGTGGGATGCGTACACCAGGAAGAGCCAGGATCAAGCCTCCAAAGTGAAGGAGGCTGTTCAATGAGCGGATTCAGTAACGGTATGCCGGAATCAGCCGGATCCGGTCAAGGCGCGGTCGGATCTGCACGCCAAGAGCACATCGCCCTTCCCATCCACCCGTCCATCCATGGCAAAACCGCGGTTATTACCGGCGGATCCGGAGTATTATGCCGAGCCATGGCGCTAGAGCTTGGACGTCAGGGAGCGAAGGTCGCCGTCCTGAACCGCACGGTGGAGAAGGGTCAGCAGGTTGCAGACGAGATCACCGCGGCTGGCGGAACCGCGATAGCGGTCTCCTGCGACGTAACGGATCCCGAAAGCGTACGTCAGGCGGAGAAGGCTGTTCGCACAGCATTCGGCCCGTGCGATATCCTGATTAACGGAGCCGGCGGCAACAGGAAGGATGCCAATACAACGAATGAAACCTTCCGTCCCGAAGATGAGGGTCAGCCCGATGTCACCACATTCTTCGGGCTCAGCGTGCCCGGCTTCCGCAGCGTCTTTGACTTGAACTTCATCGGTACGCTGATTCCGACGCAGATCTTCGCGGAGGGCATGGTCGGACGGCCGGGAGCGGTGGTGCTGAATATTTCGTCGATGAGCGCACCAAGCCCGATGACGAAGGTACCCGCCTATAGCGCCGCTAAAGCCGCGGTCAACAATTTCACCCAATGGCTGGCGGTCCATCTTGCAGATGCCGGTATCCGCGTGAATGCAATTGCGCCGGGCTTCTTCCTGACCGAGCAGAACCGTAATTTGCTGACGAACAGCGACGGTTCGCTGACGGAGCGTTCTCATAAGATCATTTCCCACACGCCCATGAGACGGTTCGGCGTGCCGGAGGATCTCCTCGGGACGCTGCTATGGCTTGTGGATGATCAGGCTTCGGGTTTTGTCACAGGAACGGTTATCCCGGTGGACGGCGGCTTTATGGCTTATTCTGGCGTATGAAACAAAACGCAGCCCCTTGGGCTGCGTTTTTTGCGCTATGCGTGGCTTTATGGTTGTCGCCTAATGCGTTGCGGCTTTATTCGCAGTGCGTATTGCGTTATGGCTTAATGCATTGTGGTTTTATGCATTGTGGTTTTATGCATTGTGGTTTATGCATTGTGCCTACCTGCGTTGCATTTAGCATTCTGGCAATCTACACTTTCTGCGTTTTCGATCCCGTGATGGTCAGATCCCCCATCTGCATCTTTTTCTCGATGCTTCGGACAAACTCAAGCTCGGTTACACAGGCTTTTTCAGGCTCCGCAACTCCACTTCATGCAGAATTATAGAACTGTCTCCGGCTTGAAGAATGCCGGCAAATACTTCTTGTTCGCTTCCAGCATCTCATCCAGCAGCTTCTTCGCTACGGTGACGGAAGGCACGAGCGGATGATGCACCAGCGCCTGCAATGCGATGCCGCGATCGCCGGTGATGGCGGCTTCAATCGTCAATTGCTCATACACTTTCACGGCATGCATCAGGCCCTTCACGTGGGAAGGAACCTTTTGCGGGGCGAGCGGAATCGGGCCCTGGCCGGTTACGACACAGTTGACCTCGATGCTTGCGTCCGCCGGCAAGAAATCGTAGATGTTCCCGTTGGCTACGTTCAGCGTCTGAATATCATGGCGGTCATTATAAATCGATGTCATCAGATTGACCGCCGCTTCGGAATAGTAAGCTCCGCCCCGCTGCTCCAGCTGCTTCGGCTTCTCTGCCAGGTTCTCATCCTTATAGAGCTCGAACAGCTCCTCTTCCACCCGGCTGACGACATCCGCGCGGGTGCCATCCTTCTCTAGGGATGCCAGCATGTCTGCGAACATCGTGTCCGTCATATAGAAATACTTCAGATAATAGGTCGGAATGGCCTGGAGCGAACGAATAAAATCCGCATCCCAGCCGAAGGTCGGCACGTTCTTGGCCGTGTAGGATTTGCCTCCGTCCAGAAGCTCCGGCATCTTCTCCTCCCCGTTCACGATCGCCGAGGTTACCCAGTGCAAATGGTTAATGCCGACGAATTCGGCCAGCACCTCTTTTTCCGATACGCCATACTCTTTCGCGAGGAATTTTTGGAAGTTGATCGGCGAATTGCACAGGCCGACGGTTTTCACCTTGCTGTGCTTGAGCACAGCCTCGGTCACGATTCCGGCCGGGTTGGTGAAGTTCAGCATCCACGCATTCGGCGCCAGCTCCTCGATGTCCCGGCAGATGTCCAGAATGACCGGAACCGTACGCAGCGCTTTCATCATCCCTCCCGGACCGGTCGTCTCCTGGCCGATAACGCCGTTCATAATCGGGATATGCTCATCCAGCTTGCGGGCGGCCAGCAAGCCGACACGCATCTGGGTCGTAACGAAATCCGCGCCTTCAATCGCCTGCCGGCGGTCCAGCGTCAAATGAACCTCGATGGGAAGACCCGCCTGCTGCACCATGCGTTTGGCCAAATTCCCTACGATCTCCAGCTTATGCTTGCCTTCTTCAATATCCACGAACCACAGTTCGCGAATCGGCATTTGCTCGAAGTTGCGGATAAAGCCTTCCACAATCTCCGGCGTGTAGGAGGAGCCTCCCCCGATTACCGCTATTTTCAAACCTGCTGCCATATGAATCCCTCCAAGGTAAATATCAGATCAAAACGCAACGTTTTCCCGGCATCCGGTCAAATTGTCATACTCAGGCTCACGAAACAGCCGTTTCTTCAAACGTGAATGCCTTGAGCTTGGCTTCGGTCTGCGAATCTATGGTCCGCCCGTCTGCATCCATCGCACAGAGCAGCGCTCCGGCTACCGGATCGGATGTCAGCCTTACGCACCGGGCGTAAGGCGCCCGGACGGCCACAACCCGTTCTATCGCATCCGTAAGGATCGAGCTGTTCGGACGGTTGAGCACGCTCCCGATATACACAATATCGAATGCTTCATCGGACATGCCCAGCCGCCGGATCAGCGTGCAAACGGCATTGCCCAGTTCCTCGCCTTCGGTCTGAAGAATTCGGGTCGCGACTTCATCGCCGGCTTCTGCCGCCTTGAACAAGGTCTTGACCAGGGTCGGCGGAACGGAGATCCGTCCGTAGAGGACATCCTCGTACATCGGCTCAACCGAGGCGTACCCCATCTGCTCCAGCACGAGCGAAGTCAGCATGGTGGCAGGTCCCCGCTCATCCCAAGCGCGAACCACCGCCCGGAAGGCCAGCGTAGCAAAACCGGATCCGCCGGCGTATCCGTCGCCGTAGAGGAATCCGAAGCCGCCGTACTGCAGCTCCGCCCCCTCGCGGTTCCGGGCTGCGCTGTTAAAGCCGGTGCCGCAGATCAGTGCCGCACCATAAGGCCGGCTCGTTCCGGCCCGCATGCCGATGATCGTATCGCAGGCGATATCATGCCGTCGGTAACCCAAAGCCCCGATCATGGGGCGCAGGATTTCGTAGTCGGCTTCCCGATCCGCGCCGGCCAGGCCGAAATACGCGTATTCGATGTCGTCCTTGGATACGCCGGCCTCCCGAAGAGCGCTGTTGCAGGCCTCCTCGATATTGCGCGCCGCCTGCTCCCGGTTAATCTGGTGATTCCCGTTCCCGGATGCCCCCTTGCCAACAATGTTGCCTTGATCGTCGCAGATGACGGCATGGGTCTTGCTCCCGCCGGCATCCACTCCCAGATACAAACTCATGGACATTCACTCCTAGACGCCGAACCATTTGGCGTTATGTGATGGTATATGTTTAAGATACCGCTTCCATAAGCGCCCCTTCTACTGTTATACACCCGAGGAGTGATACGATCTTACTGTTTCTCTGCACTGTGCGATAAACGAGGGAGCGGGCTGCCGACAGAGGCACGCTCCCGGATGTCGCTGGGCGATGCGCCAATATGCTGCTTGAACAGCCGGTTGAAGTTGGAGAGATTGCGGAATCCGCAGGTCTGCGCGATCTCGATAATCTTCGCATCCGTTGTTTCCAATAGATGCACCGCGTGAGTCAAGCGAAGCTGAATCAGGTAATGATGCGGGGATGTGCCGACAGCCTGATGGAACAACGCGCTGAATCGGGAAGGGCTCAGATGCGTCATATCCGACAGCTCCTTCAAGGTCCATCCGTAATCCAGGTGAAGCTCCATCGTCCGAAGCACTTCCTTCAGGGCATGCATGCCCCTTCCCTTAATCGGCCGGTCCTCCGCAAGCGGTGCCGACAGATGCCGGTTCGCCAGGCTCAGAAAGCGAATAAGGTCCGAGCGGATCAGACTCATATAGGAGGTGCCTTGAGCTCTGTGCTCCTCCATCATGCTCATAAGCAGCCGGGCCATTTCAGGGCGAATCGGGGATTCCCGGTCTACCATCCCCAAGGAGCGGAACGGGTTCATCAGTTCGGGATCGAACTTCAAATCCAGCGAAAGCAGCGAAGGATCGAACATAATGACGTCCATGATCAGATTATCCGTCTCATAGGCGCGGTGGAGCGCGTTACTATTGATGAATACGATGTCTCCTTCTTGAAACGACAGCTTCATCCCGTTGATCAAAATAAAGCCCGTGCCGCTTCGGATATGATTAAGCTCCAGCGCATGGTGCCAATGCAGCCGCTGTGCGCCGACAAATATGCCGCGTGTCGTCGATGCGGTAAAAGGAAAAGCGGCATTCGAAAAATCAATGGCGTCCGGAACAACGCCCTGCGGACGTTCCACCATTCATGCACCTCCAGCGAGTCGTTATCGTCATTTTGTAAAAAAATCACGGCCAATCCCTATCGTTCTCCATATCGTATCATGCTCGCCGGGCAAACGAAAACAGGCAGCGCCCAAGCAGCGCTGCCCTTTGCCCGAATTCGGATGATAACTCCCGCTTCTCCTCCAAAACCTTCGCTTCTATGCCTCTATTCGATGGGCAGCCGCTTTCTTCGCGTTCCTTGCCGATCCCTGTGCTTCGCACCCATTCCTCTTTCGTTCCCCGTCCGTCACTGGAACCTTTACCATATCGCTACGCACCTATCCGAACCCTCATCTCGAAAATACATTGAAATTTTCTCATCGAAAGTCTCGTTAAGAATCTCTCTGGCACGTACTTATCCGATCCTCGTCGAGACACTCCGTTCCAATAACGCAAGCTGCTCGGGCAGCCGAACCACCTCGCCCAACAGGATGAGCGCAGGGTTACCCAGTTTCACCGCCTTTGCCAGGTCATGCATATTCTCGAGCGTGCAAATGAAGGTGCGCTGGCGGCTCGTTGTCCCCTGCTCAATGAGCGCGACAGGCGTCGATCCCGCTTTGCCGTGCTGCAGCAGCTGCTCTCGGATATACGGCAGCTGGCTGACACCCATGTAGATCGCCAGCGTATCCACCCCGTGCGCCAACAAATCCCACCGGACAGGCGAGCCATCCTCGTGGCAGCGGCTGCCCGTTACGCAGGCGAAGGAAGCGGCCAGGCCGCGGTGCGTCAGCGGGATCGAGGCTGAAGCCGCCGCTCCGACGGCGGACGTAATTCCCGGAACGACCTCATAAGGAATGCCGGCTGCCGCCAGTGCCAGCGCCTCCTCCCCGCCGCGTCCGAAAACGAAGGGATCTCCGCCCTTCAGCCTCACCACCCGCTTCCCTTGCATCGCATAGGCGACAAGACGCCGGTTGATGTCTTCCTGAGAGGCCGCATGCCGGCCCGGCGCCTTGCCGCAATAGATGCGCTCAGCTTCATGCGGCGCGTCCTCCAGCAGCTCTTCATTGACGAGGCGGTCATACAGAATGACCTCAGCCTGCCGGATTCGTTTCATCGCCTTTACCGTAATCAACTCCGGGTCTCCCGGTCCCGCTCCGACGATACTGACCATCCCCAATGCCCGCACGGCCTGCACCTCCTGTCTCTTTTTCTGATTTAGCGTTCGTTCAGCGTGCTTACATCACGATATAAATCGAGCCGCTCGTGCCGTCAATTTCCGTCCGGTACGTCGTTACGCAGCCATCGTCAGGTTCATAGACCCGGCCGCTC
Organism: Paenibacillus sp. FSL R5-0810; assembly: GCF_038002285.1. Lineage (NCBI taxonomy): Bacteria > Bacillati > Bacillota > Bacilli > Caryophanales > Paenibacillaceae > Paenibacillus > Paenibacillus sp. FSL R5-0810. The sequence goes on along the minus strand of NZ_JBBOCF010000001.1, from coordinate 5,435,641 downwards.
GCCAGATCGATCTTCCAGTCATGCAGCGGGCAGTGCACCGCCGTTCCGCATACCATGCCTTCCGACAGCTTCCCGCCCTTATGAGGACAGCGGTTCTCGACGGCCTTGACGCTGCCGTCGCTCAGCCTGAATACCGCGATTTCCGTATCCTCGATCCGGAAGGTACGCGCCCCCTTCGCATCGATTTCCGCCAAACTTGCCACCCGAATTTTGCTCATGATCTTCTCGCCCCCAAACCTTCACCGGTTCCCGCTTCCGCCAGTGGCATGAAGTTCTTGCGAAGCTCCGGATTATCTATGATTTCTTTCCAAGGATCAGTGGTGTAGCTGAGCGTTTCCTCGATCCGGGATACGAGCGCAAGACGCTCCTCACGGCTTTCCAGCGCCGCCTTCACCTCATCCAGGCCAATCCGCTCGATCCAAACGGAGGTGCGCTCGTTCCAGTTCGCTGTCTCGCGGTAATACTGGAGATAAGCGCCGGTCCATTCCATCACGTCCTCCTCGGTCTTCACCGTGCACAGCAGCTCCGATTCCCGAACCTTAACGCCGCCATTGCCGCCGACATAGATCTCCCAGCCGCCGTCGATCGCCACGACGCCCAGATCCTTAATGGTGGCTTCGGCGCAGTTACGAGGACAGCCGGATACGGCAAGCTTTACTTTAGCCGGCGTATTGAGCCGCTCGAAAGCCTTCTCCATCTGGATCCCCATGCCGATCGAATCCTGGGTGCCGAATCGGCAGAAGGTCGAGCCCACGCAGGTCTTTACGGTGCGGAGCGCCTTGCCGTAAGCGTGTCCGGAAGGCATATCGAGCTCCTCCCAAATCTTCGGCAGGTCTTCCTTTTTTACGCCCAGCAGATCGAGCCGCTGCCCGCCCGTAAATTTGACCATGGGCACATCGTATTTCTCGGCGACGGCTGCAATCCGCTTCAGATCCGCCGGCGACGTTACCCCGCCATATACCCGCGGAACGACGGAATACGTGCCGTCTTTCTGGATGTTGGCGTGAAACCGCTCGTTCGTAAACCGGGATTCCTTCTCGTCCTTATACTCGGACGGCCACAGCATCCCCAAATAGTAGTTGAGCGCCGGACGGCATTTCGAGCAACCTTCCGGCTCATTCCAGCCCAGGACGTTCATCACTTCCTTCACGCTGACCAGGTGCATCTCCTTGATCTTTTCGATTATTTCATCGCGGTCCATCGTCGTGCAGCCGCAAATGCCTTCCTTCACCGGCTCGCCGGCCCCTTCACCGCCGTAGATCGACAGCAATCCTTCAACTTCCGGCCTGCAGCCGCCGCAGGAGCCGGATGCCTTGGTACAAGCCTTGATCTTGCCCACCGTGCTGCACCCGTCCGCGATGGCCTCCATGATTCGCCCCTTCGTCACGCCGTTGCAGCCGCATATGATCTCGTCGACGGAATACGCCTCGAGCCTTGCCAGCGGCGATGCGGAAGTTTGCCCGGCCGGGTAGCCAAGCAGCAATTCCTTCTCGCGCCCGGTGACGGATTCCCCGCTCTTGATCAAGGAAAACAGCGAGGTCCCATCCGATGTGTCCCCGAATAGAACGGCGCCGATCATGCGCTCTCCCTTCATGACAATCTTCTTGTACACGCCCTCGATATCATCCTGATACCGTAGGGATCGCGTATCCGGGGCATCATTGAACATGCCGGCGGAAAATACATCGACACCCGAAACCTTCAGCTTCGTGGACGTTACGGAGCCTGCGTAACCGGAGGTTTCGACGCCGGCCAAGTGCTTGGCAAGCACGGCCCCTTGCTCATACAGAGGGGCCACCAGTCCATAAGCGATCCCCCGGTGCTCGGCACACTCTCCAACTGCATAGATGCCGGGAACGCTCGTCTCCAGAAAATCATTTACGACGATGCCGCGGTTCACCTGCAGCCCGGCCGACTTGGCCAGCTCGACGTTGGGCAGAATCCCGACCGCCATAACGATCAGATCGGCCTGAAGCCGGCTGCCATCGGAAAATTCCAATCCGTCTGCGCGGCGTTTGCCGGTAATGGCCGCCGTCTGTTTCTCAAGAAGGAAGCTCATTCCCTGCGCTTCAAGCTCGCGCTGCAGCATTTCCGAAGCCGGCGGATCCAGCTGACGTTCCATCAAATACTTGTTCAGATGAACGACCGTCACGTCCATGCCCAGATTCAGCAATCCCCGTGCCGCCTCGAGTCCGAGCAGCCCGCCGCCGATGACGGCTGCCTTCTTGTATTTTTTCGAAGCCTCGATCATCATTTCGCAGTCATGGATATCACGGAAGCCGATCACGCCTTCCTTGCGCACGCCCGGCAGCGGAAGCATGAACGGATTCGAGCCGGTTGCGATAATCAGCTTGTCGTAGTCGGAAACGACGCCGGATGCCGATACGACCTTGCGGTGTACGGTATCGATCGATGCGACGGCATCCCCCGTAAAAAGCCGGATGCCGTTTTCCGCATACCAGTCACGGTCATTAATGATGATGTCCTTCATGTCCGTGCCCCCGGCCAGCACCTTCGACAGCATAATCCGGTTATAGTTCGGATGAGGCTCTGCGCCAAACACGGTCATGTCATAAGCCCCCGGCGCCAACTTCAACACATGCTCAATCGTTCGTACGCCCGCCATCCCGTTGCCGACCAGCACCAATTTCTCAGGTTTGTTCATCACGATTTCCTCTCCTCTTCGGGTATGTTCAGGTTTTCGCCTAACAACATAAAAAGCCTGACCGCCGCAATCGCAAGAGATCCATCTCTCTTGTCGTTTGAGGCGAAGTCAGGCTTCGTTGCCGCTTCGAACGGATACACCGTTGTATCCGTGACTTACGATTTTCGTTTTATTGTCCTTAACTATATAAGACGCATTTCACTATGTCAATATTCATGACACAATTTAGCCACAAAATAATTTTATCATGGAACATGTAAACTTTTATTACGTTTATGATCGAAGCAGAGAATATCCGTTATATCGGTATTTCTTTGAACTAAATCAGGGTTCCATCGACCAAACAATGTAAATTTTCCGAACATTACGGGAAGATTTCCTCTTTATGAAAAATTGAAAATGCGTTATCATCATAAAAACACCCCATTTTCAATTACGAAATCCGGTTTGTTTCAAGCACAAACTCACTGTTTGTGTAATATTTTATAACATAAATGATAGACATACGTTTATAAGCTTTCGTATAGGAGGGATTCCTTAGATGCGCCGCTTACTCCTTATTCACGAACACGTCGCCCATGCTTCCAAACCGAACCAAGCTTCAGCCGAGGCCAGCGCCGTTGCCGAGGAGAACCTGAGCGAGGGCGGCTATCATGTATATACGGCCTGTTCAGCTGCGGATCTCCCGCGCTGCATCCACGAGGTCGATGCGGCTGTCGTCCATCTGCCGATCGCCAAGATCGCAGGATGGCAAAGGAATCTGGAAAAGCTGAGGCCCGTCCCTATGCTTTGGTGGTGCAGTTCTTACTCAGGCACGTCCTCCGCTGATTATTGCCAAGATGACGCTCCGATTGACGGGATTCTGACTCCTTCCATGAGCCCATCCGAGCTTCATTGGGCCCTCCATGTCGGGGCAAAGCAATTTCTCGACCGGCAGCAGTGGCACACCGAGCGGCAGCAGCTGCGTTCCAAGCTGGAGGAACGGAAATGGATCGATATGGCCAAGGGTATCCTGAGCGACATCAACCGGATCTCCGAGGCAGAGGCCTATGATATGCTCCGGCGCAAAGCCATGAACGAACGAAAGCGGATCGTGGATGTCGCCACCTCCATCGTCAAGGCGCACCAGCAGCTGAAAGCATGATACAAGAATGGAGGTTGAAGAAGAATGACGATGATCAAGTTGCTGAAGGAAGTCGGACGGGGAAAACGGGGCTCTCGGGATTTGAATTATAACGAGGCCGTCTCTGCTGCCGAATGGATTCTGGAAGACAAGGCTACCCCTGCCCAAATCGGCGCCTTCTTTATGGCCGAACGAATGAAGATGGAAAGCGTGGAGGAATTGGAGGCCTTCATCAAGGCCCTGCGTGACCGATCTTTCCGTAAAGCGGTCCATGCCGGACTCGATTGCGCAGGACCTTATGACGGCAGAAAGACGTCCTTCTACGCCTCGTTTCCGACTGCCTTTCTGCTCGCAGCCGCCGGGCTGCCGGTTACGCTGCACGGCAGCGCTTCGCTGCCCCCGAAATGGGGAATTACGGTAAACGACCTATTGCTGTGCAAAGGGATTGATCCCGCCAGCATTACGCCCGAGCAGTCCATTCTGGCCGCCCAGCTCACTGGCGTGCTGTTCGCGGATGCCGAGCAGTGGTGTCCTCCCCTGGGCTCCATCCGCCCGATCCGCGAGGAGATCGGCATGCGCACGATCCTGAACACCGCCGAGAAGCTGATCGACTTCTCCCACTCGCCCTACCTCGTGTACGGCGTCTATCACAACACCGTCTTCGACCGGATGTCACAGCTACTCCAAAACCTTCGTTACCGTAAGGCACTGATCGTACAAGGGGCCGAGGGCTCGGAGGATCTGCATATCCATCGGGCGACCCGCGTACAGCTGGTGCACCAAGGGCATTCCGAGCTTCATCTGATCGACCCCGAGCTGTTCGGCCTCGAGGCTCAGCTTCCGGAGATCGAGTGGACCGCGGAGGAGCAGCTGCGGGTGACCGAGGAAGTTTTGCAGGGTAAGGGGCACATCGCGTTTACGAACCAGGTCCTCCTTAACGCTGCTGTAAGGCTTCATCTCTGCGAGCGCGCCGCTTCCGTAGAAGAAGGGCTGTACACCCTCAAATCCCTGCTCGACAACAGGCTGGCATGGTACGTCTACGACCGGTGGCTGCGTACACTGCTGGAGCATCCGGCGCAAGGGTCCGCTTCATCGATCAGATAACGAAAACGATCAGGCCCGATCCCATTTGTTCTGCAAAAGGGCCACCCGCAATCCTTATCTCCCCTTTCGGAAGACAACTAAAAAAGGACTGCAGCCAGGCCTATATCATGATGAAGGCCATAAAGCTGCAGTCCTTAAACTGCTGAATAAAAAACTGTCGTCTCTAATTAGGAATGCTCCGCCGCATCCGCCAGCGGCAGCTCGATTACCCAATCGAACGGATCTTCAAGGATGCCGCGCTGGATGCCGGTAATTGCGTCATAAACCCGGCTCGACAGCTCCCCGGTAACGCCTTGCCCGATCACCAGCTTCTCATCCTGCCATTCCAAAGACCCGATCGGCGAGATCACCGCGGCCGTTCCGGTGCCAAACGCCTCAACCAGCGTTCCGCTGCGGTGTGCGTCAATGATTTCATCGATGGAAATGGCCCGTTCCTCTACCGGAATCCCCCAATGCTGGAGCAGCTGAATGACCGAGCTGCGGGTCACTCCGTCCAGGATACTTCCGTTCAGCGCCGGCGTAATGACCGTATCGCCCAGCTTGAAGAATACGTTCATGCTGCCGACTTCCTCGATGTACTTCCGATGCACGCCGTCCAGCCAGAGCACTTGGGAATAGCCCTTCGCCGTAGCTTCGTCCTGTGCTTTCAAGCCTGCTGCATAGTTGCCTGCGGTCTTGGCATTGCCTACGCCTCCTACTACGGCACGAACGTATTTCGGCTCCACATAAATGCCGACCGGATTGATGCCTTCCGCATAGTATGAGCCGACCACCGACAGAATGATCATGAATTTGTATTGAAGGGATGGGGCCACGCCCAGCACCGGCTCGGTTGCGATAACGAACGGCCGGATATAGAGCGAAGTACCGGGCTCGGAAGGAATCCAGTCCCGATCAACGAGAACGATCTGCTTCAGAGCCTCAAGCACCAGCTCTTCGTCCAGATCCGGAATGCTGAGTCGGCGGTTGGACAAGTTGAGGCGCTCGATATTTTTGTTAGGACGGAACATCAGAATCCGGCGATCCTCGGTCAGATATGCCTTCAATCCTTCGAACACCGTCTGCCCGTAATGGAACACCTTGGCCGCAGGATCCAGCTGAATAGGCTGATACGGAACGATCCGCGGATCATGCCACCCTTTCTTCGCATCATAATCCAATATAAACATATGGTCGGTAAAGACCGTGCCGAAAGCCTGGTTGTGATGGGCCGGCTTCGGTTTTGGGGACGACGTCAATTCAACGGGTATCGTGTAAGTCATTATGCATACATCTCCTTATCTGCAAGCGTTATTAGTTGAATCATATCAATCGATACCCTATATTAAAAGTATCTGATTTATAGGGATACCATACCTTTTAAGTATAGAGAGGGGCCACTTGAATCCATGGATATTCGCCAGCTCCGTTATTTCCTGACAATTGCCCAGGAAGGCCAGATCACCCGCGCAGCTAAACAGCTGAATATGGAGCAGCCTCCCCTCAGCCGGCAGCTGAAGCTGATGGAAGAGGAGCTTGGCGTCACGCTGTTCGAGCGCAGCGGCAAGCAGCTTCGGCTGACCCATGCCGGCGAGCTCCTGCAACAACGGGCCGACTCGCTGCTTAATCAATTCAACGAGACGCTGACGGAGGTGAAGGAACTTCATGCCGGCATCCGCGGCATGCTGTCCATCGGCGCGGTCGTTTCCTGCATCTCGCTGCTGCCCCAGCGCATCCATTCCTTCCGGCAAACATATCCCGAGGTCACCTTCAAAATCCGGGAAGGCGACCATTCCCTGCTGGCCGACCAGCTGGATCAGCGCCATATCGAGCTTGCGGTGACCCGCCTCCCGTTCGAATCGCGCTTTGATCCGGAACGTTATGCCGTGCTGCCCTTGCCCTCCGATCCGTTCGTTGCCGTTCTCCCCGGCAGCTGGGAATGCGGGCCGACGCGAGGGCAAATCTCAATGCGTGAGCTGGCAGAGCATCCGTTCCTGTCGCTAAAGACCGACCAGACCAAAGGCATGCATGAGCGGGTCATCCAGGAATTCAACCGCAGCGGCCATCCGCCGCGCGTCATATGCGAATGCTCCAGCGTCGCGATCATCGTGGCATTGGTCGCCGAAGGGATCGGCGCCACGATTTTGCCGGAATCGGTCATGTCCTCCTTCGCCATCCCCAACATCCGGACAATGACCATACTCAGCGCCGATTTCCAATCCGATGTCGGAATTGTCTGGCTCAAAGATCATGTGCTATCCAATCGCGCCCGACATTTTCTGAACACTTTTATAGAATAACATTATTGGAGGCGTATCGTCTTCTCCATGTTTATCCGGTGCCGCGCCAATGATCCGCAGCCCGGACGGCCCCCGCTCTGCCTGTACACCCTTCATGCACGAAAATTTAATGACTGATCAAGCCAAACAGGGAGAGCTGTTACGCTCAATATAACATCCTCCCCGTTTATTCACCGCCGGAGAACGCGATTTCCGCAATTGTTCCGCAGCTTGTAAAGCCGATATTGCGGTATACTCGATTCGAATCAGAATTGGCTTGATCCGCATACAGCATCGGTGTAAGACCCTCCCGGTTCAGAAGCAGACCAAGCTCAGCTACAAGGACGCTGGCATACCCCTTCTTCCACTCTTCCTTCGGCGTATAGACGGCGTTAATGCCTTGAACGCCTCCCATCCAAGCGCTTCATCTCATCCATGGGCACCAGCCTCTCCAGCATCATTCGCCACCCTCTCCTCTCATTCCGGGCCGATAAACGACAAAAAGACCCCGTCCCCATAGGGACGGAGCCTTGCTCCGCGTTACCACCCTGATTCGCGCCGGCTCTTTCCGGCACGCACTCTTCGCCATCATCCATCAATGATGCCCCATGGATAACGGCAGGGAACTCCCGGATCAGCTTCACGTCATGGACAGTCGGCTGATCTGCTCCGAGGTGATGGCCTGTTCATCGCCGCTTCCGCTGCTTCGCACCCACCAGCAGCTCTCTGATTCGAAGCATCCATACGATGCCGGCGTCCTCTTCAGCGCATTTGTTCGAAAATTTTATTCAGTTTAATCCGTTTGCGTTAAGCTGTCAAGGCTGAAATTCGTCCATCAACCCGCCGTTTTATGCAAATCCAGTCTATTTGTTGGTGAACCGAAAGACCAGCATTTCTCCTTTTTCCGGATGGACGCCATCCAGTTCGGAGTATTTTCCACCTGTATACGTATTCAGCGTCTTGCGCCAAAAAATCTGCGTGCTCATATTCCGTTCCGTCGGGTTGGTCTGAAGCTCCCACGCGCCTTGGAACTGATCGAACACAAGCTCAGCTGCTCGCCGCGCTACACCTTGTCTTCGATAAGTCCGAAGCACGAAAAAATCGCTTAAGTAATATTGAATATTGGGCGACGGAACCTGCGGCGGTGTAGAAACCAGCGCGAAACCGGCGGCAATGTCATCCACTGTGATCAGATAAGGAAAGAGAACCGACGGCTGCTCCCACCACACGTCCAGCAGTTTGCTCTGCTCGCTCAAGGTCGGCACATCCCCCTTCTCAAACACTCCATATCGGTTAGGATGGATCCCCCATATTTCAGCGATGTCATGCAAGTACAGCGGATAGAGGTTGTGCAGAATAAATGACTGTTCTTTCGGGCATAAACGCACTTCAATATTCAAGATCAATCCCCTCCCTAATCAATCATTTCAAGCAGGTTAAAATCCCGGTGAGTATGTTTAGAATAACATATTTCCCAGACCAAGATATCGACAAGTATGTAAATTTCGTTACGCATGCCATACAGGGCTGCGGATTGCTCTCCGAAAGTCAAAGCCGCCTCACGATCATTATATGACAGACAGCCTTTCCAAATATTTCTTGATCAACCTATAAATATCCTGCACGCATCCGACAGCGATTTAATTGGATTCTTAGGATCACAATCCCTCTCGGGCATCCGCTACATATATAAGCAGAGAACCTCTCTCTATAAGGTTGTCATAAATTCACAGGATTATGAGCACTCCACATCCCCTCCGGCAAAGCCCAAAAAAAAAGAGCCAACCGAATCTCATCGGCCGGCTCCTTGCTCCAATCTGCCCTCGCGGCAGCATGGATGGGAGAGGATTCCCTCAATCACTTCTTGCGTATTAGGTCAGTCCCAGCATGTTACGTGCCATCGCAAGCACTTCTTCCTGTTCCGTCAGCAACGCAAATTGTCCGACAGCCACCGGATACGCCGCGTATTGCTCTACGATATGGTCGTACATCCGCGGCCACACCTTCCCGCCGGCTTGCTCGTATCGCTCCAGCAGCAGCTTCAGGTTATCCTCGCCGTGAACGGCATAGTACAGAATGAAATCCTTGCCCGGGTTCGTCACTTCAGCCTCTGTCCAATCCAAAAGCCCGGTAACTTGAACCTGGCTGTCGATTAAAATATGCGGAGGATGGAGGTCGCCATGGACAAGCGACGAATGGCCCGGCCAATAGGAGTCATCACCGATCCATTTCTGCCAGCGGTCCCACAGCGCCGCGGATACTCCCAGGCGGCTTCGCACCTCCTCCATATTCCGCGCCATCTCTTCCCGGGCTTCCTGCGGACTCTTCACCCGGAGGCCGGCTGCCCGAGCATCCTCGTGATCGATGCCGTGGAGAGCTGCCAGCGCCTGTGCCAGCGAATCGACGAATCGCTCGCCCGGCTGCACAGGATCCATGTTCCACGCATACCCTTCTGCACCGACAGATGCGGCAGGCTGACCGCTAAGCAGCGGATAAGCGATAAGCTCTGGCGTGTAGATCCGCCAATCCGGTACGGCAACCGGCAGACGGGGCTGAATCAGCTTAAGCACCCGAGCCTCATTGTCCGCCCGTTCGAGCACATCTCCACGCCGCGGCTTACGCAGTACCCAAGACACACCTTCGGCATCCTCGGCAATGCCGACCAGAAAATCCATGCCGGATTCATTCATTTCGATGCCGTCAGGGCTCAGTTCCACCCCGTGCTCCCCTGCGATCGCCACCATGTCCCGGATAATTTCGGTATAATCCTGAGAATGAGCTGTTGTCATATAAAAACGCCTCCTTGATATCGTTATCACCCTCGCAAGCTTCTTGAGTCAAACAACAAAAAAGCACAGGCAATCATCACCTGTGCTCAGCGTAATCGACAATGGGGCGCTTGCTTCCGCCACGATCCCCTATGTCCGAGTGCACGAAAATAACCCCATCCCGGAAGACAGTAAAGGACACAGCAAATCATCCCCCACCTGCTTCGGATAGTCTTAATTTATTCGTCACTCATGACTATGGGTTACGTAAAATTGGCAGACCCATCCCGATTACCCTGCTTGAGCAGCAGGCCTCTTCATCGCGTATTCCATTAGCCGCGAAAAGATCTCAATCGGGAATAATCCAACACACGTAACCCTCCGTTCATCCTAAGTTGCATTTAGAATAACAGATTGGAGCAGGCAATACAAGGGATGATTTGGATTTAATCATTCTTTCCCTGCTATGTAGTTAGAGGATAGCCAATTCTCTCCAAGCCCGCTTCAGTCCGGTTGGGACCAACGGATTTCCTTCGTCCATCAACAGCCGCCCCCGCGGTCAGCTCGCCTTATGCGAGGAATTCAGCTCGGCAACCGGCGGGACCGCGGGTTTCTTTTGCGCCAGACACAACGCCAGTCCCGTAAACAGGAAACCGCCGGCAATGTTGCCAAGCGTCACGGGAATTTGATTCCATAGCCACCAATCCCCCAGACTAACGCCCGCTCCCATCAGCATGCCGGTCGGAATGACGAACAGATTGACTACTGCGTGCTCAAACCCTTGACCGAAGAAAATCACAATCGGCAGCCACATGGCGGCAATCTTGCCGCCTGTGCTCCGGGAGGCGTTAGCCATGACAGCCCCCAGGCACACCATCCAGTTGCACAGCATCGCCTTCACAAACACCGTTCCCATCCCTGCCCAGCCTAGCGAAGCATAACCAATCGTCTTCGCTTCAGCAGCGCCCCGTATAAGGTCAATAACGCCGCCCTCTTGTACATGCCCGAACTGTGTCACCGCCGCGTAATAGAGCAGCCCATAGAATACCGAGCCGATAAGGTGCCCGATAAATACCCACGTCCAGCTGGCAAGCATCCGCAAGGCCGTCGTTTTCCTTTCCATAACCGCGAGCGGAATGAGGGCGAAGTTGCCCGTAACCAGCTCCAGTCCAAGCAGCACGATGATGACGAACCCGGCGGGAAACAACAAGGCACCCGCCATGCCGATCCCCGTCTGGGCCGTTGCCGTAAAGGCCAGCGTCGTGGCAAATCCAAGCAAGGCTCCGCCCAAAAATCCCCGCAGCAGCATTTGCTCAACGGTCAGCTGCGATTTACTCGTCCCCGCTTGAATCATGGCTTCTACTACTTGATCCGGCTTTACATAGGACATGGTATCCCCCTCCTTCTGGGTGTATGGAACTGAACTGCCGCCCCCCATTACCACTTTTTATAAGTCAGAAACTTTCCGTTTAACGTGACGACCACCCGGTCTCCCTTCGGATCCTCCACACGCTGTATATCCATCTCATAGTCGATCGCAGACATGATGCCGTCGCCGAATTTCTCGTGGATCAAGTCCTTGATCGCCGGTCCGTACACCAGCAAGATTTCATAGAAGCGATATATCAGCGGGTCCGTCGGAGGCATAGGCACCGTCGTTCCACGGTATGGAATAACGGTCAAAGCCGCAACCGCCTCCGGATCCAGCCCAAGCAAATCCCCGACCTTGGCACTCTCTTCATTCGTCAGCGTCCCCTGTCCCAGCAGCGCCGTTGCCGTCCAGGCCTCCGAACGGTCGATTACGCTTGCGATATCGATCCACTTTAACCCCAATTTGCGTTTGGCCTCCACGATTCGTCTTGTGACCTCGGCTCTCTCCATGCATCCTCTCTCCTTTGTAAAAAGTAGTCTTACTCTCTACTGATCGATAAAAAATGAATTAATGTCATGTTTTCGTACGTACAATATGAAAATCTGGTCTAATTATACGAATTTTGTTTATTATAAGTCAATAAAATTAACATTAATTATGATTTTTATAAGACCATTTCAGTAAATAGATTAATTGGCGTCATATTAAATAACATAATCACAATAAAAAAATGGCATCCTCTTCAGGACGCCATCCATCTTCATTTCATAATCGCTGCAACAGAATACTGTTTTCGAATCAAGCCTCCACCTGCGCATGCTCTTTACAGAACGCAGTGAGCTCCTCCTCTTCTTCCGGCTCCATATCAAAATCAAGATACCGATCGGTCGTTCGCTCGTAGAAATCGTATTTTACAATTCGGGAATCAGCCCCGTCTTTGAGAAAGATCACCCGCAGGTAAACTCCCTGTTCAGAATAAAGCTCGTCCTCCTCCGGCACGTCCAGATCGCATACGAACTCATATCGCTGCCCTGCCAGGATCCCGAACGGATCTTGAATCAACTCTACGCTGTATTCCTTAATCGTCAGCATTAAATCTCACCCTTTCTGTCACACTTCTACATTATAAACCACGAAAACGCCCTGCCACACCTTAAAGATAGGTTCTTATCCCGGAGGACAAATGGATCAATTTTTCATTTCTCTATGCTTTTATCTCTTACACCTGATCCTTCAAATATTCTACGATCAAGAAGAAGTCGTTCTGATAAAAAAAGGAGTTGACGCAAATTGCCGATCAAGGACCAGCTGACGATCACCGTGGAGAAAGGCAGCCACCGGTATTCCTTAACCTCCCCGCTTGGCGGGATCGAACGGTTTACCGTCGTCGTGAATGATCAATTCACCAATGCGCCGAACACGACGCAAATCGCAAGCGGGGCAGGCAAGAGCAGCGCTGCCGGGAACAATGCCGCAATCCGCTCTCCGTTTACGTACCAGCAGCAAAGCGTCGGCGCAGGCGGCATCGCCAAAAACCTCGGCCTTAAGAACCCGCTGCATCATGGTGTCAGACCGGATGGTAAGCATCCTAAGTCCAAGAAACATCAGAAAGAAGTGGTCTTCGTCATTAATAAGCAGGTGGTCAGATTGCCGAGATCAAGTCGGAACGCCTCGGCCACCCAGATTGCGAGCGGCGCCGGAGACTTCAGTACAGGCGGCACCAACTCGGCGATTGAAAGCCGGGGCACCCGGCAGCAGCACGCCGTCGGTGGAGGGAGCGGCAGCAAAGCGATCAATCGGGATGTTCGCCGCAAGAAGGTTCAGTCCAAGCACCGCCGTCCGCATCACGGAAAGTGAAGCGTTTAGTGGCTGCATTCCAACAAAGAAGGGACCCTGATCAGGGTCCCTCTCGTATTGATATCAAGGATAGCCGTGCCTGTTGTCACGTGTTACACGGATTCTCCTTGGCCTGTCCGTTCTTTGCCCTTCGCGGTGGCCGCGAAGGATCTTGTCATCGTCTTGATCTGCTCCACCTTCCGGTAGCGGAGGGCCGACCAATCCTCGTCGATGGCGATCTGCCGCACCGGCTCATAGCCTTCATCCGCCAAAATGCCGGCGATGCTGTCCCGGCTGCAGTCGGAATTCTTGTAAGTTTTGGACGTCTTCTTCGGATAGCAGAGCCAGAGCAAGCCGTTATCCGCTACGGCGCTCGCTGCAATCTTGGCCAGCTCCCGCAGCTGCCCGTTGCTTGTTCCGAATGCCTGAACGAAATCATAGGGAGCTTGCACCGGCTCCGTATGAACCTCCCCTTGAAGCGAGCGAATAACCTCCTGATAGGCCTCCGGCGCGTTCAAGATCAGCACGGGCTGGCCCAAGTCTTTATACTGCAGCTTTTTCACAACCGGATGGGTTTCCAGCATATTGGTTCATTCCTTTCCGCCTGATGTGTCAGGGTCAATAGCAATCGAGGGCTCTCTAGCAGAAAAAAGCATACCGCTTCGTGAGGATATGCTTTTCCTACTACCCTAAGGCGAGCAGCTCTCCAGTTACTGCGCCTTCTTGATCTGCTTGCTCCGCAATTGGCCGCAGGCGGCATCGATATCGGTGCCGTGCTCTAGCCGTACGCTAACGCTGATGCCCTGCTTCTTCAATGTATCGTAGAATGCAGTGATCGTCTCCTTGGAGCTCCGCTGATATTGACTATGCTCATCCACCGGATTGTAAGGGATGAGATTGACGTTCGCCAGGCTGCGACGATCGCCGACCAGCTCCGCAAGCTCAAGCGCATGCTCTCGCTGATCATTGACATCCTTCAGCAGAATGTATTCGAGCGTAATGCGGCGCTTCGTTTTTTCCAAATAATAATCGATGGCCTCCATCAGCTTCTCGATCGGGATGGCCTTGTTAATCTTCATGATTCTCGTGCGCAGCTCATTGTTCGGCGCATGCAGGGAGATCGCCAGATTCGTATTCAGATCGCTGTCCGCGAACTCAATAATTTTGTTGGCCAGCCCGCTTGTGGACACCGTGATATGGCGTGGTCCGATAGCAAGTCCCTTATGGTCCTTGATCACCCGGATAAAGTTCGCCATGTTGTCATAGTTATCGAACGGCTCGCCGATCCCCATCACGACCAGGTGACTCACCCGCTCATCCTGGCCTCTGCGGTCCAGATGAAGCTGAACCTGCATCACCTGCTCGACGATTTCCGCAGCCGTCAGATCCCGGCTCTTCTTCAGAAGGCCGCTGGCACAGAAGCTGCAGCCAATGTTGCAGCCAACTTGGGTTGTTACGCAAACGGACAACCCGAATTTATGGCGCATGAGCACCGTCTCGATCAGGTTGCCGTCAGCAAGCCTGAACAGAAACTTGACCGTCCCGTCAATCGACTCCTGCTTCGTATGCTCCTCCAGCGTCACAATCGCAAAGTGCTCCTCCAGCAGCTCAAGGCATGAAGGATGCACGTCGGTCATCTCCGAAAATGCCGTAACCCGTGAGCGGTACAGCCATTCCCACACCCGGGTCGCCCGGGACTTCTTATGGCCCCGCTGGCCGAGCCAATCGACCAGCTGATCTAATGTCAATCCATAAATGGATGGTTTATTCATGATGGATATCCTCTTTCTATAAACAACATTTATTATGAGGCATATTGCAAAAATCCAAAGGGCGACTTTCAATCAGCAATATATAGACCGAATGGTTTAGTTCGTCTGTGTATTGTACCTGGAAGCGACCGGAATCGAATTTTGCAAATTCCTGATATATCAAACCTTACGGCGAGAAACGGACACCTGATAGCCCACTCTGTATTGTCCCAAAATTTCAACACGAACACAAGGGGAGTTATAGGCAATTCACGCTTCTTATACGCAAATCAGGATTGACATATCCAATAAATACCTTTATGTTTATCATTGACTGACTTAATCAATCATAAATATCTATAAGAGAAGGGAGACACTCAACACTCATTTCGTTATGGACGATCACCGCTATTTGTCCTGCACCTGTAATCTAAATTTGAATTTCAGAAGATATTTTTCGTTTATCATTGACTGATTAAATCAATCTATATTTGGAGGTTTCGTATGAAAACAAAAGGCAAAGCGCTCATTCTAGGCGGAGGCATAGCCGGACTATTCACTGCAACCGTGTTATCCAAGCATTATGAAGAGGTGATCATCACGGATCGGGATGAGTTTCCGGCAGGACCGGAAAATCGGTCGGGTACGCCGCAGGCCTATCATCCGCACCGTTTCCTTGCGCGCGGCAAAATGATCGTTGAAAGCTGGTTCCCTGGCATAACCGAGGAATTGCTTCAGCAAGGGGCGCATCCTCGAGAAATGAAATCCGTTAAGATGACCAATCGCTACGGCACGCTGGAAATGCCCGATGAGCCCAATGCAGGGTGCAGCAGATCCCTGTTTGAGTGGACCCTCCGCAACAGAGTGATCCAAATGCCTAATGTGACTCTCTTACCAAAGCTTGCAGCGCAGGAATTACTGCATGACGCGGACAGGAATGCCGTTACCGGCGTTGTTTTCCGGGACAAAAACGTCAGGGAATCAACGCTTGTTCAAATAAATGCGAATCTGGTCGTGGATGCAAGCGGACGCGGTTCCAAGCTCGCTGATTGGTTGCAGAACCTTGGTTACGCGGTACCGGAAGCAGAGAAACTGCACGTATCCCTAGGATATAGTACGCGGCACTATAGGGTTCCAGAAGAAATCCAGGCTGTATGGAGCACCATCCTGAATGATGGAGATCCCTCCCTTGGTATCGGCACGGCTGTGTTCAATCCGATCGAGAACCACATCGCAGAGGTTGTTCTGTACCGCGCGGGAGGAGCTTCCTATCCGACAACCGACCATCAGTTGTACGACCAGGAGGCGCAAAATCTGTTCGGTTCCACCATCGGAGATTTGCTTCAGCAGCTTGAACCAATCTCAAGCCCGCGGGGCTACCGGATTGAGGAATGCGTGAGACAGCATTTCGAGCAGATGGAGGATTGGCCTTCCGGTCTGCTGGTGCTCGGCGATGCCTTCTGCAGCTTCGATCCGATATTCGGCCAAGGCATGACGGTGGCGGCCATCCAGGCAGATGCGCTGGACCAGTACTTGCAATCGAGGCAAAATGAAGTCCTGCTTGAGGAGGGATTCGAACGCTTCGCCCTTCTAAAGATGCAATCCGCCATGGAGCCTGCATGGTGGCTTAGCACTGCCGCGGATCTCAGATGGCCGGGGGTGACATACGAAGGCCACCTGTCCGCCCAAGGGTTTTCTTTTGCCCAGAGGCTGTTCGATATATGCCAGGAGCTGGCTTATGCTCATAACGATATGGCCGTATTCGAACAGTATATGATGGTAACGGGTCTTTTCGCTTCGCCGCAGGCTTTGTTTAATGCAGAGTATATCAACTCGCTTGTGAATGCGGATCTATCGGGAAAAGGCAAAGCTTGGCTCCATCAGGTATTACAGGAGGTGAATTTGCCGCTGGAGGAACTACTCGCGCGGATCATCCCGGTTTTTAATAACGAATTTCTGCCCTTATCCATGGGATTGCCCGAATAAATCAAATGCGTTATTGTTGTTATCAGCACGAGAATACCAGGATGAGGGATGGACGCAATGACCCCTTTAAACGAAGAACAATTGCATCAAATACGCGACGAACGAAAAGAACAAATCATGCGAGCTGCCATCAAAGTATTTTCTAAAAGAGGAATCTTCGGAACCAAAATGAGCATGATTGCCAGCGAAGCCGGAGTCAGCCACGGCCTTCTCTATCACTACTTCAAATCCAAAGACGAGTTGTTCATCACGCTCGTTCAATGGTCGATGGAGGAAGCTCGGCAAGCGTTCTCCGAAATCTATAACGTACCCGGTACCCCTCTTGAGAAAATCGCTCTGCTAACCTCAATGATTCTCCAAGAGGATGATAATTCGCACTTTATGCTGATTCAGCAAGCACGCACCTCGGATGGCGTGCCCGAAGAGGCCAAGCGGATTATCGAGAACTATTCCATCCATGCTTTTGTTGACCAGTTGATGCCGCTGTTCGAAGCAGGGCAGGATGCCGGGGAGATTGCGGCTGGCGATCTGAGAGAGCTCGTAGCCTGTTATTTATCCGTGTTATCAGGATTAATGACGCTGAAGTCCCAAGAGGACCCGAGCTATACGCCCCCGAAGGCGGAGCTGCTGCTGCGACTGCTTAGGAACGGATAAGGATCATAACGCAAACCAAACACACCTCCCATGAAACCACCGGATCTTTTCCGCACATTTCATAAAAGGTGTGTTTTTGACTATTATCGTGTATCAGAGGGGCGTCTCGGGTTCATGCTTCTCCTGTTCCCGAATCTGCGAGCCGTCGCTCAGCGTAATCCAAGTGTCGAACTGCCGCTGTCCTTCATGCAGGCGAATAACCCTCGCACCACGGAGCATGCCTTCCCGGCCATATGTACCATAACCGGTAGCTCTGCCGTAGCAAAGCCGGATGCCGTAGAGCTCGCCCCAGTAATCGTTAATATGATCATGGCCCGCAAAGGTGCCCATGACATCCCCTCTTTCGAGCATCGCCGCAAACAAACCGGTGTTCAGCTGCGGGCAACACACCGCCTCAAACTTGTTTCCGTAACACGTCTTGCGTTCCCATACATCCCTGTACTCCGGAAGCGGGATGTGGAAGAAGGCCAATGCCGGCATGGATTCGCCGCCACGCTTCACGCCGTATGCGGCGAACGCCATCTCATACCAACGGATCTGATCGCGCCGGATCCAATCATACCCTTCGACGGCCGGATGCTTTGACATCTCGCCCGAATCGAAAAAATACAGCACGGCTTCAGCCGTATCTCCCCTCTTTCCGTATATAGGAAGTGTATAGTTGCCGACACCGCTAATTTCCGTCGGCCCGGGCTCCGCGCAGCAGCCGGGAATATCCATGGCAGCCTTCAATAATTCCTCCCGCGTAATATCGCCTTCCGTATCATGATTGCCGAATACGAATGCCCAGCGAATCCCCCGAGATGCCACCGCGAATACGGCATCCTTGAAAGCCTGAACGGGGTCCAGGCAGCTTGCGGAGCTATCCCCTGTCTCCCCTGTATAGATAATATCTCCAGTAAACACAACGAGATCGGGCTGTTCCAGGTCCAGCACCGTCTCCATGCACTGCCGGCTCGCCAAGTCTTGCGCATCGCCATTCCTCCAGTGAATGTCGGTAAACTGTACGATCTTAAACGTCTGATCTTCTTTAAAGCGGAGTATGGACTTCATATTGCAGCCTCCCTTAATTTCGGTTTGCGGTTTCTGTGTGAATTGTTGTTGTTTTATGTGTATATTAGAGGGGGTTTCATGATTCCGTCAATGATTTTTGTTGACATGATGAGGAAACTGCCATAATAATTAGTTGAAATCAACAACAATGGTCAATATCAGTCATACGTATGTGAGGTGAATCCGCAATGTCCGTAACCTATGAAGACCGGCGGCAAAAAATCCTGCATCAATTGGAGCTTGAAGGCAAGGTCCAGGTTCACGCCCTCGCGAAGCAGCTGGATGTATCTGCCGAAACGATCCGCAGGGATTTGGACCGATTGGAGAAAGAAGGCAGGCTCCGCAAAGTTTACGGCGGTGCCGTAAAATCTCGCTCCGGACAGATCGAACCATCCTTTCTAAGCCGCTCGCAGACGCATACGGAAGAAAAGGCCGCGATCGGCAAGCTGGCAGCTTCCCTTGTTAAAGACGGGGAGACCATTCTGCTGGATAACGGGACGACCACCATCGAAGTGGTACGTTACCTTCAGGACCGCCCGCATGTCACGCTCATCACGCACTCGGTGCCTATTCTCAATCTGGCGATGGAGATTTTTCAGGGGAAGATTATTTTTATCGGCGGGGATATGGACCGGACCAAACAAGCCGCAACCGGCCCGCTTACCGAAATGCTGCTGGAACAGTTCAAGGTGAATAAGGCGTTCATCTCTGTCGGGGGCATCTCGTTAACCGACGGCATTACCGATTATGATGTGGATGAAGCCTACATATCCCGAAAAATGCTGGAGCGTGCGGAGGAAGGCATCGTTCTCGCCGATCATTCGAAGCTCGGGGTAACCACATTCTCGAAGCTCGCGAAGCTGGAGGACATCTCCATGCTCATCACGGATCCAGGCTGCCCGCAGGAATGGGTGGATAATCTGTCTGCTCGCGGGATCGAAGTTCTTACCGGGCCGATCTGATGGAGCTTCTGGCCCTTCTTCTGGTCCTGTCATCCGGTCTGACGCATGCGCTCTGGAATCTGTTTACGAAGCGAAGCATTCATAAATCGGTATTTCTGTGGTGCATTCATTCGGTAACCTTAATCATTCTAATGCCTTATTTCTGGATCGAAATGTCGCAGCTCACGCTGAGCCCGAAAGTGTATGGCTTCATTCTGCTGTCCATGACCATACAAGGAGGCTACATCCTCCTGCTCTCCAAAGCTTATACGCATGGGGATATGTCCCAGGTCTATCCGTTTATGCGGGGACTCGGCGCCATGCTGACTTCCCTTTGCAGCCTGGTTCTATTTCACGAGCAAATGAGCACCGCCGGCGTCCTTGGGCTATCCGCCATTATTTTCTCTTTATTCGCTTTATCCGGAATCCGGGCCGGCTCACATCACAATGTGAATGGAAAAGCGCTTATTTACGCCTGTCTGGTGGGGCTCTGCATTTCAGGCTATACGCTCACGGACAAGGCGATTCTGGATGCCGGAGTTTCCCCCGTGCTGTTAATCCAGTTATCGAATATCAGCTATTTCATCGCGCTTATCATCCCTGTCCTGCGATCCGGACAACTGAAGCGGGAATGGTCCGTCAACTGGCGCACCATACTGCTCGGCTCTGTTCTGGCGCCAGGCTCGTACCTGTTATTTCTGTTCGCCATGAGGCTTACGCCGCTTGCCCATATTGCACCGATCCGTGAGATCAGCACCGTATTCGGCACGATATTCGGCATTCTCATACTCCGGGAACAGCAGGGCTCGCGCCGAATCGTGATGTCTGCGCTGATCACATTAGGCATCATCACCATCGCTATCTGGGGTTAGCTCTCATTCCGTCGGTAAGTCAACCATGTATGAGTCCTGAATCCAACACTGCCATTGTATGTATCATCAAAATGTACCGATCATGTACATAACAAGGAGGCTGCCACCTATGGCACAACGAGTCGTCATTCTTGGAATCGACGGGGCGGGGGGATTCATCCGTCAAGCAGACGCCCCACATCTGCATGCGCTTCTGCAAAGCGGAGCCTACACCTATGAGGCACGGACCGTGTATCCCAGCATCAGCGCAGAGTGCTGGGGCTCGCTCTTATACGGCGTGAGCCCGGAGCGTCACGGGCTTAACAACGACAAAGCGATTCATCGCAAGACCCCTTCCGACTTCCCTTACGCCTCGCTCTTCAAGCTGGCCCGCCGGAAGTGGCCGGATGCACCGTTAGCCGCGTTCAGCTGCTGGGAGCCGATCAACAGAGGGATCATTGAAAACGATCTGGGCGTCCACATGGAATCCATGCCGGACCCTGAGCTCGCGGAAGCCATCACCGCTTATGTACATCAGCATCCCGATTTCAAGCTGATGTTCATCCAGCTTGACCATCCGGACGCCGCCGGCCATCAACACGGCTTCGGCACTTCCGGTCAGCTCGCGCAGATTGCCGTCACGGATCAATACGTACAAAGGATTATGGACGGCTTGCGCAAGGAAGGACTGCTGGAGGATACCTGGGTCATCACCGTGAGCGACCACGGCGGAGGCGGTGCTCATTCGCATGATCACGGCAGCGACCATCCGATGGATATGACCATCACCTGGGGAATTACGGGCCCTGCCGTAAACGCCGGCCCTATCCAAACGCCGGTCGGCATTATGGATACGGCTGCCGTTACGGCGCATGTGCTGGGATTGCCCGTACAAGAATGCTGGGAAGGAACCATTCCCGGAGGACTGTTTTCATCAAATTTATGAATCGGCCAAACCTTTTTTAAATAGCCAACAGACCAAAAGCCGGCGATTACACGCCGGCTTCTTCGTGGAAATCGATCTCTTCCGTCCGTCGAATTGCCGCAAACCATCGCAGGACGTCATTATGATGATCTATAATCTGCTGGGCGGTCAGGGCCGAATTATTCCAGGTGCTGTGGGCGTCTCTTACCAGCGTGACCCGGTAGCCCAGGCTTACCGCCCTTCTGCATGTCGTATCCACGCACAGATCGGTCTGCATTCCGGCAAGCACGAGATGCTCGACGCCGTGACGCTTCAATTCATCCTCAAGCGTCGTTTGATAGAATGAATCCGGCTTCGTCTTGTGAACGATCGCATCCATCTTTGCAGGTGCAATATCGGCATGAATCTTCCATGCCTCCGACCCCTTCTCCAAGCCCTCATCGCTGTGTTGTATGTAGACCACGGGAACATTGTCCTTCCTGGCCTTAGCTATAAGCTGCTTGATGTTTGTCAGCAGCCGTTCTCCCTCAAATACCGGATCCCCTTCCTCAAACATCGCATTCTGAACGTCAATGACCAACAACGCCGTTTTCCCCATCCCGCCAGCCTCCCTGTTCATATTCCAATCTTTCTCCAATATAGAACGTATATTCCCGTTTTACAATACATAAAAGTATATTTCGGAAAACTCCCGGACATTTGAGCAGCAGAGCTGGCTAACCGGAAATGATAAGGGATCATTGAAAAACGGATTGAATAATCCGCGCCCCCTCAATTTGATATAACAACTGATACAAACTAAAATACCACAAATAAAGCAATACCACGCCCGCTCACCGTCCATCGAGGAAAAATGAAGTACTAAAACATTAGATTTCCCTCTTCCACCGACTTTTCAGGTTCGACATACCAACTTAAATGATGTAATATTAACCTATCGATTTTTCTGACGAATCCCGCATATATGATATATCAAATTATAAGGGGATATTCATGGAACAATTTCCGCTATACCAGCAAATCGCGAATGCGTTACGGGCAAAGATTGAATCCGGGGAGCTTCAGAGCGGGGATCAACTGCCAACCGAAGCTGAAATCTCGAAGACTTATAACGTAAGCCGCATCACATCCAAGCGGGCGCTGACCGAGCTTGAGAATGAGAAACTGATCTATCGGATCCAAGGGAAGGGCAGCTTCGTCAGTACATCGCCGCCTCCCCGCCAAGCTTTCGGCGGAAGCGGCAAGGACGTTCTGCTGATCCTGCCGTTTGCCCATAATCCCGGGCTCGGCGATTACGAGAAAGGGATTAATGAATATCTGGCTGCGACGGATTATACGCTGAACATCCAGTCGAATACGATTGTCGGGCAGCGCAGATTGCTGCAAAGCGCCCTTCAATCCTCCCACTCGGGCCTGATCTTCTACCCGGTTAACAGCGTATCGGATCTCGGGATTTTGTATCAGTATCATCTTTCCGACTATCCGCTCGTCACGATGGATAAATGCATCCAAGGGATTCCGTTCCTCTCCGTGGTCGCCGATAACTTCGACGGCGGCTACCAGGCTGCCCGCCATCTGATCGAGAACAATCACAAACGAATTGCCTTCCTCTCGTCCCAGAAGATCGAGGACTCATCGTCGCTCCGGGAGCGCTATTTCGGCTATTTGAAGGCGCTGTTCGAGGCAGGCCTGACCGATCCCGGCATGCATGATCTTACCGAACAGGGTCTGGCCCATGACAATCCTGCGTCGCAGGAATATTTCCTCCGGCTCCTCGAATCCGTGATGGAGCAAGGCATCACCGGCATCGTAGCCGAGAATGACCTCATGGCCATCGAGATCATTCAAGCTGCCAAAGAACGGGGGCTGTCCGTCCCGGACCATTTCTCCATCGTGGGCTTTGACGATATTCAGCTTGCCGGTCTCATCGAGCCGAAGCTGACCACCATCTCGCAGGATTTCGAGCGGATGGGGTACCTTGCGGCCGAAAGCCTGATCGGGCTCATCGAGCAGCAGCCCCGGGTTCAAGCCAAGGAGAATGTTGTGGTTCCGGTACGGCTCATTAAGCGCCAGACCGTCAAGAAGCTGTAACCTGCCATCTATTTTCAATTGATTAAAAAAGGAGATGTTACATATGCTGCAATACATCGATACACGACAAGGCTCCAACAGCAGATATCCTTATTCCAACGGAAACACGCTTCCTTATACAGGCGTGCCTTTCGGCATGAACCATTTCGTTGTGCAGACCCACAATGAAGGCAGCTGGTTCTTTAACCCGCATGACCGCATCTTCCAAGGCATTCGGCTGACGCATCAGCCAAGTCCTTGGATGGGCGATTTCACCCACTTTCTGATGACACCGATCGCCGATGACAAGATCAAAGGCTCCGTCTTCACTTGTCAGAGCTCGTACCGCCCGGAAGAGGCCGTATTTAAGCCGCACTATGTGCGGGTTAAGCAGCAGCGCTACAACATTACAACCGAACTGGTTCCGACCTGTTACGGAGCGGCGATGCGCATAAGGTACAATTCCAAGCAACAGGCCGGATTGGTGCTGAACGTGAGCAATAAGAGCGAGTTCCGTCTGGATGCTGCGGGGCGCAGGCTCACCGGATACGTCAGCAATTTTGCCGACTGCCACGACAAGGATTTCAGGATGTATGTGGCCATGAGCTTCAGCAAAGATGTGGACCTCTCCGCGTCCGGTTATTATGACGAAGAAGGCGCGTTCACTCCCGAGGTCTCACTGGGCGGCACCGATCAGCATACCGTCATTCGGTTCAAGGATTGCGAGCGGGAGGTCTTGGACGTGAAGCTGGCAACCTCTTTTATCAGCATTGAGCAAGCCGAGCTTAACCTTCAGCGCGAAGTAACGGGCACCTTGGATGAGCTGAAAGACCGCGCTGCCGAGGCATGGAATCATTACCTTGGCAAGATTAAGGTCACGCATTCTAATGAAGAGTATTTGCGCACATTCTATACCTGTCTGTACCGCATGTTCCTGTTCCCGCAGAAATTCTATGAACTGGATGCCGATTTGCAGCCGGTCCATTACGATACGACGGCCAAGGCGGTCAAGAGAGGGATTTTGTACACCAATAACGGATTTTGGGATACATACAAAACGGTATATCCGCTGTACTCCATCATTGCTCCGAGAGAGTATGAGGAAATGCTCGAGGGCTTCCTGAATTCCTACCGCGAGGCCGGATTTCTGCCGAAATGGCTCTCTCCGGACGAGCGCGGCCTGATGCCGGGGACGCTGATCGATGCCGTTATCGCAGATGCGGCCGCCAAAGGAATCGGCATGCACCTGATGCCTGAGCTGCTGCAGGCCATGCTGAAGGCGGCCACGACGCAGAGCGAGCAGAATTGCTACGGGCGCCAAGGGACGCTTGATTACCTCCAATACGGGTATGTGCCAAGCAGCTACCACGAAAGCGTGAACCATACCCTGGACTACGCCTACAGCGATTATTGCATCAGCCGTGTTGCCGACGTGCTCGGCGAGGAGGGAATTGCTAAGAAATACCAGAAAAGCGCATTGAATTACCGGAACATCTTCGATTCCGACACCGGCTTTATGCGGGCGAAGGATAAGAACGGACAGTTCCGCCAGGAATTCGACGATACAGCTTGGGGCCGAGATTATGCCGAAGGCAGTGCTTGGCAGAACAGCTTCGCCGTATTCCAGGATTTCGAGGGTCTGATTCGGGCGTACGGTTCAAAAGAACGCTTTTTCGACAAAATCACTGAATTATGCAACAAAGCGCCGGATTTCGACGTGCTCGGGTACGGCTTTGAAATCCATGAGATGAGTGAGATGGCCGCGATCGATTACGGGCAGCTGGCGATCTCCAATCAGCCGAGCTTCCATATTCCGTATCTGTTTAATTATGTAGGGCAGCCAGCCTCGTCCCAGGTCGTTCTGAAGCAGCTGATGAGCAATCTGTTCAACAGCGGCTATGACGGCTTCCCGGGGGATGAAGATAACGGCAGCATGTCGGGTTGGTACGTATTCAGCTCAATGGGCTTCTACCCGGTCTGTCCCGGCAGCAATGAATATGTGCTCGGTATTCCACTCTTCGACAGCGTCACCATTGAGCTGCCGGACGGGAAGCAAATGCGTATTCATACCGACAACAACAATCCGCAATCCAATTTTGTATCGAAAGTGGAGCTCGAGGGCGAGGAATACACCAAGCTGTTTATTACGCATGAGGATATCTTGGCAGGAAAGACCCTTGATTTCCGGCTTGGTTTGGCACCCAGCTACCGTTCCTATACTCCCGAGGAGCTCCCATTCTCCTTATCCAAGCAAGAGCGCTAAAGGTTCGCTTGTAACTGATACAAGGGACATCCTCAAGGCCGGATTCACGGCCTCCGGGATGTCCCTTTTCTTCGTTTGGGTTCACTTCTCTGAAAATGAAAAAAACGGAATGTTCAGTGCCGCGTCGGGTAACAATACACTTGATCTTCATTTATGACCGATAATCAGAGGAACTATGGGGGTGATATTGTTGTGGTCGACCATTTTGTACTACGTTCCAAAGTGGACTGTTTTTGCTCAAGCCTTTCTGCTCTTGTTAATCCCTCTCCTGCTCATACCCATGTTCAAGATGATCCGAAAATCCTTAAACTCCAGCTTTTCGTTGAAGCCGGACAAGTATTCCCCTCCTAGAACAAAAAGTCCGCTGGAGGGTATCCGGATGACAGGACAGTTCGATAAAGACGTAAAGGTCATCCGGAACGCTATCGGAAATCAAGCGGATGTTCGTTTCCGCGAGATTATGATTAAGGGAACGAAGTCGAGGGCCGTGATTCTCTATGTTGAGGGGTTGACGGACATCGACCTGATTGATTCCCATATTCTCAGGCCGTTGATGCTTCAAGGTGTACAGGAAGAACAGCGAAATTCCTTTTTCCACTCAAAAAATATAATGAAAAATTATGTAACTGAACAACTGATGACCGTCAGTGAACTTCAGCCTGAACCTAGCCTGAAGAAGTTCGTGGAATCGGTTCTTTTCGGCAAAACCGGATTAATCGTCGAAGGGATGCAGGAAGCTCTTATTATCGGAGCCGCGAAAGGAAAAAGCAGGAGCATCGAGGACCCGATCTCGGAGGCGCTTCTGCGCGGCCCCCGTTTCGGCTTTACCGAGCGCCTCGGAGATAACACGGGCCTGCTCCGGCTCCACGGACAGAACGAAAGTCTCGTCCTGACGAAGTTCGAAGTGGGGAACCGTGTAAAGAAGGACCTGGTTTTGGCCTACATGAGGGACATTGCCAATCCAAAGCTGGTTGAAGAAGTATCCTCCCGGATTCAGAAGATCGAAATCGATGATCCTATGGAGTCGGGATATATTGAGCAGCTCATTGAAGATAACGTGCTTAGTCCGTTTCAGCAGGTGCAGAACACCGAAAGACCGGACAGGGTGATTGCCGGATTGCTGGAAGGGAGAGTTGCCATTCTGCTGGACGGTACTCCATTTGCTCTCATCCTCCCGGTTACCTTCAGCATGCTGCTCCAATCGCCGGAGGATTACTATGATCGATGGCTGCCGGGCACTTTTATACGTGTGTTGCGGTTTCTGGCTGCTATGCTCGCCCTCCTTGCCCCGGCGCTCTATATCTCATTCATTTCGTATCACCCCGGCTTGATTCCGACCAAGCTGGCGCTTTCCATTACCGAGACTAGACAAGGCGTACCGTTTCCCTCGATCATCGAGGCGCTCATCATGGAGATCTCGATTGAAATCTTGCGGGAAGCCGGAATCCGGCTCCCGAAACCGATCGGGCCTGCGATGGGCATCGTCGGCGGTCTGATCATCGGCGATGCGGCCGTCAACGCGGGGATCGTCAGTCCGTTCCTGGTGATCGTCGTTGCCGTTACCGCGATCTCGTCCTTTACCATTCCGGTATACAGCGCCGGGATCACCCTTCGCATCCTTCGTTTCACCGGGATGTTCAGCGCCGCAGTACTGGGACTGTTCGGCGTCGTCTTGTTCTTCCTGTTAGTCTGCAGCCATCTGGTACGACTAAAGAGCTTCGGTGTTCCGTATGTCAGTCCTATGACACCTTACAACATCAGCGAGTGGAAGGACTTTATTATTAGGGCTCCGCTCAAAATGATGAAGAAACGGCCTTCTATGTTAAAACCGAATGACAGCGACCGAAGAAACTGAAGATATCCAAGCAGTGAAAAGAGGTTAGAACGATGAGCAGCTCCAACACGGGTCCGAAAGAGAATATCTCCACTTCGCAAGCGGCCGTAATGGTTATCAACTATATGCTTGGGGCTGGTATTCTTACTCTTCCCAGAACAACCGCAGAGGCCGTTCGAACGCCGGACGCATGGATCTCCATCATCGTGTCCGGACTTATCGTTTTGGCAGCAGGCTGGATCTTAGTATCGCTGTGCAAAAGATTCCAAGGAAAGACATGGTTTCAATTCGTCCCGGAAATTACGGGGAAATGGATTGCATTCCTCCTAAGCCTGCTGGTCATCGGATATTTCATGATCATAGCGGCTTCTGAGATTAGAATTTTGGCCGAGGTGACGGGGTTATTCCTACTGGAGGGCACTCCCATCTGGGCAATTGTCTTACCCTTCATGTGGATCGGCCTGTATTTGACGCTTGGGGGCATCAACTGCATCGCCCGTCTCTATGAAATCATTCTGCCAATCACGCTTGTGTTTTTGGTTCTCGCCCTCCTGCTAAGTAGTAAGATTTTTGACGCGGATAACCTGAAACCAGTACTTGGATCGGGGATTATGCCTGTATTGCGGGGAATAAAGCCAACGCTTCTCTCCTTTACAGGCTATGAAATTATGCTCGTAGCCACAGCATTCATGAAATTTCCCAAAAAGGCCACCAGAGCAGTGATCACCGGCATTTCGGTACCCGTCGTGATCTACACCTTTACCGTCGTTATGGTCATCGGGGGAATGTCAATTAACGGCGTGGAGAAGAGAACCTGGCCCACATTGGACCTGATGCGCAGCTTCGAAGTGCAGGGCTTGCTCTTTGAACGGTTCGAATCCCTGCTGCTTGTGATCTGGATCATGCAGATTTTCTCTACCTTTACAGTCACGCTTTATGCGGCTTCTCTCGGGTGGTCGCAAATATTAAACAGAAAATTCCGCACCTTTGTGTTTGCACTGCTTCCTGTCATGTTCCTGATCGCAATGATTCCTAAAGACGTTACGGAAGCCTTTAAGCTCGGCGATACGGTCGGTTATGCCTCCGTCTTTTTGTTCGGAGTTATTCCGCTGATATTGCTGCTCGTCAGCCTTGTCCGCAAGAAAGGAGCGAAGCCCAAATGAACAGACGGGTCCGCCAATCGCTGCGGATTATTGCAGCCATGCTGCTCGTCCTTAATACCGGATGCTGGAGCAGCCAGGAAATTGAAGATTTGAGCATTGTCGTAGGACTCGGACTGGATGTTGCAAACGAGTCGAAATTCGAGCGCGATCTTGCTAAACAAGGAGGAGCATACCCGAAGAGGAATGTGTTAACCGCGACGGTACAGATCGTTCCGCCTATATCCGGCCGGGGACAGCGACAGGGACAGGGGCAGGGACAGAGCCAGGGAGGCTCGTCGGGAGGCAAGGCCTATTTAAACGAAAAGCTGACGGGAGATTCCATTTTCCAGATTTTCCGCCAGTTCTCGGTCCGTAGAGACCGCCCGCTGATCGGAGACCATCTCAAGGTAATCGTCGTTGCATCCGAGTTGGCAAAAAAGTACAGCCTGGAGCAAATCTTCGATTTCATCCTGCGCGATAACGCCATACGTCCCAGCTGTCTTGTCGTCGTAAGCCACCAGGCCGCAATCGAGGCACTGAGCTCGACCGAGCCCGGGGAAGTCCCCGCCTTCTATTTGACGGGACTCGTCGATAACCGGAGCCGATCTAACAAAATCCTTCCTCCGGTGACCTTGATCAAGCTGGACAGCACCATGCAGTCGGGCACCAGCTTTCTGCTGCAAAATGTGGTTACATCTCAGGGGGAACACAAGTTTTCGGGGGCTGCCATTATTAAAGGCAGCTCCAAGAAGTGGATCGGGGAATTAACCCAGTTCGACGTGGAAGGCTTGTCCTGGATCAGAGGGGAAGCCCGGGGCGGAGCGCTTAAGGCATATGCTCCAGGCGGGTATACGGTATCCTATGAAATAGAGGATTCCAGCAGCAAGATCATTCCCAAGGTTAAGGATGGCGAGATTTCCTTTCATATTAAGATGGAATCGGAGGGTCGATTAATTGAGGACTGGAGTTTTCCGGAGATCCCCTCCACCGAAGGTTATCTTAAGGAGATGGAGAAGGTATTTGAGAAACAAGCCTCCAAGCAAATCGATCAGGTGCTGCACAAGATGCAGCATGTATACCATGTCGACGTTGGAGGATTCGATAAGGAGCTTCAGATCAAGCATCCAAAACTGTGGAAGAAGATCAAAGATCAGTGGGATGATACCTTTAGCCGCATCCCGATCACCTATGAGATCGATATAAAGATAACGGATGCCGGATCATCCACGGATTGAAAAGAGCGGAGCGCGGAGCTGACAGGCCCGCGCTTGTTTACGTTTCCCACATAGCCAATGCAGAGTATGCCTAGCGCTACGGCCCTGCCAATGATTGCTGCAGCAATTGTGCTGCAAATAGCAGATGCTCAGCAATACCCTTATATGAGGAACATCGCTACGCCCGTTGTGGCCGCAAGACCGATCAGCACAGGCTTCAGATTGCGTCTGGCCAGCTCGAACGGACTGACGCCGCATATAGCTGCCGCCGGAATAAGGGCCCAAGGAATCAGCGTGCCGCCTCCAACCCAGATGGCAGCCACCTGGCCGAGTGCAGTCAGCGTCTCGGCGCCGGAGCCGATCGCAGCAGCGAACAGCTGCGCAACCGAACCGGCCAGCGAGATCCCGGAGAAGCCGGAGCCGTCCAGACCGGTAATGATGCCGGTAATGGTCAAGGTAACCGCACCCGCCGCACCATTGAGCGGCACCACATGGGCAAGGGCAACCCCCAGATCGTTCACGATGCCGTGCGAGGCGGATGGCAGAACGGTTCCGAACAACTCCGCGAAAGCTGCATCGCCCAGGTAGAAGAAGGCCGCGATCGGGATCACGGGCCCGAAGACTTTGAAGCCGAACATAAGACCCTCGATTAAATATGAGGTGACTTTCTCAAGTCCCCGGTTACGGTGAGCGATCAAGGTAATGGCACCAAGAATGAGGACGGCCGTGCCGCCAACGAGAGCGGTTGCATCCCCTCCCTGCAGCTTCAGGAGGAACATCGCCGCAACATCTGCAGCGAACAGCAGCAGGATCGCAATCGCCAGCCATTTCTTCATCCCCGGCGATATAACCGCCGTCGCATGCTCCTCATCCGAATGGGTCGTGAGCGCATCTCCCGTGCTTTTAATCGTGACGAGTCCATCCCGCCAAGTGCCGTTTCTTAAATCCCTTCGCATCATCCAGAACGCGGTCACGGTTGTAACGGCTCCCATCACGATAACAAGCGGCACGCTGGCGGCCATGACACTGGCTACGGGCAGCCCTGCCGCATCGGCCGTCAGCTTCGGTGCTCCCTGGATAATATAGTCGCCCGATAGCGCGATACCATGACCGAACAGATTCATGGCTACCGCGGCCCCGAGGGCAGGGAGTCCGACCCGAATCGCCACCGGCAGCAGAACGGCGCCGATTAACGCCACGGCAGGCGAAGGCCAGAAGAAGAAGGAAGTGATCATCATAATGATGCCGATCCCCCAATAGGCCATCGCCGGCGTGCGGAGAAAGCGCGTTAACGGCGCCACCATCGTCTCGTTAATCCCGGTCTTGATCAGCACCCTGCTCATTGCCACAATAATGGATATAATCATGATCGTGCCCATCAGCTCTTTCGTTGCATAAATGAACGATTGGAACACGCCCGAGACCGAGCCGCTGATTGTCTCCGTCGCCAGCAGGCCGAGCGCAAAGATGCCGGTCACGCAAATCAGCGTCGTGTCGCGGCGCCGGATCAGCAGCGTCAAGATCAGCACGATAAACGCCAGGTACACCCAGTGAATCGCGGTCAGTTGAATTCCCATATGCCGTCACGCCCTTTCCAGGCAGTTGGTTTATTTGTGACTACATCTTATGCATGGGCCTGGGCAAGGGTTCAATGACCCGTACGACCGGACGTTTACGAAATCTGCACGATGCGTATGGTATATTGAATGCGAGCGGTGTTTTGCGAGGAAAGGAGTTGAATCGATGTACACCATTCTGATCGTGGAAGACGATGAACGCATCGCGGATAAATTAAGCTCGGCCATCTCCAAATATGATTTTAATGCACGCATCATTGATGATTTCAGCCGCGTCATGGACATCTTTACGGATACGAAGCCGGATCTGGTGCTGCTGGATGTTAATCTGCCGAAATACGACGGTTTCTATTGGTGCCGGCAAATCCGAACCCAGTCCCACTGTCCGATTATTTTCATCTCGGCACGCGACAGCGGCATGGATCAGATCATGGCGCTGGAAAACGGGGCCGATGATTATATTACGAAGCCGTTTGACATGGAACTCGTTCTGGCCAAAATCCGCAGCCATCTGCGCCGTGCGGTTGGCGCTTATGCGACCGGCCAAGAGGAGGAACATACCGTTGAAGGCGCCGGTCTCATCCTGTATCCGGAGCGATTCGTCGTGGCCTATGGGGACCGGTCAGCCGAGCTTACCCAAAAGGAGACGGCCCTGCTGATGATGCTGATGGAAAAGGACGGCCGCGTGGTCAGCCGCGAGCGGCTGCTGGATCTGATGTGGGAGGATCAGCATTTCATCGATGACAATACGTTAAATGTCTATATCACAAGGGTTCGCCGCAAGCTTCGCGAATTGGGCGCCGGAGACCTCATTGAGACCGTTCGGGGAGCAGGCTACCGGTTCGTGACGGGCAGGGAGCCCTTATGAGACTGTTCCTGCGGGAGCATCTCCCGCTCATCTTGTTTTTTACCGTGCAAATGCTGCTTGTCCCCCTCCTGTATTGGCTTACCGGGGAGGGCAGGCCCTTTGCCATCGTGCTGTACGGGATTCTGCTGGGCAGCGTCGTGCTGCTCGCCTATCTTGCGTACCGTTATCTTTCCCACCGCACGATGTATCAGGAGCTTTCTTCCGAGGATCTTTCGGAGGAGTTCTCCAACCCTCCCTTGGGTGAAGCGCCCCTGCCGGAGGCGATGCATGAGCGGATCAGCCATTATGAACGTTTATATCGCGAGCAGCTGTACCGGCATCAAAGCCAGACCGACCAGCATCTCGCCTTCATGAACCGCTGGGTGCATCAAATGAAGACCCCGCTGTCCGTGATTCAGCTCACTCTCGATGAAGTCGGAGAAGCACCCGCCGAGCACATTCGGGAAGAGCTCGAACGGATACGCAAAGGCCTGGAAATGGTGCTGTACACCGCCCGCTTAGACCGGTTCGAGCAGGACTTCGCCGTAGAATCCATCGGACTCCGTGCCGTGGTAAGCGAATCGGTCGTCGAGAACCGCAGGCTGTTCATTCGTAAAGGCATTACGCCGGTGTTCCAAATCGATGATCAGATCTCCGTCTATACGGATGCCAAATGGTTCAGGTTCATGCTGGGGCAGATTCTGACGAATGCCGTGAACTATTCGGGCAGCCCCGGTAAGAAGATTCATTTGACAGCCGAAGCGTCAGGAGCATTCGTTAAGCTGCACATATGCGATGAGGGGATCGGCATCGCGCCGGAGGATATCAACCGGGTGTTCCACCCCTACTTCACCGGAGAGCGCGGGAGGCAATACCATGAATCCACCGGCATGGGCCTTTATCTTGTCCGTGAAATCGCCCATAAGCTTGATCATTCCGTACAGCTGGAGTCCACGCTCGGTGAAGGAACCACCGTTACCTTGACGCTGCGCCGAGCTGATAACCAAGGCACACCTCGAGACTAGGTGTGTCTTCTTTGTATAGGCATAGGATATCGTGAGATCCATCGTCTAAAGAATACGAACAAAAAATACGAACATAACCTTATGGCAGATGTAAGCTCCGTTTCACCTAAATCCATAGCAGGGCCAGGGCAATATGCGATAGAGTTAGGTTACACTAAGAGGATGTTCAAAAAGTCGTCTTTTGATCACGTAGGGAGTCAAGAAGTAACTCGGCATCGAATCTTGAATTCAGCCGGGCCTTCCGGTGCTCACGTACCCAAAACGTACGCTCCGCTCCTCACTCCCTAGCTTCATCCAACCTTCTCGGTGCTGAAAATCCGACTTTTTGAACTCGCACACTAATTAGGCATATAGAAAGGAGCTTACGGGTTATGGCTATTCTTGAAGTCACAGCATTAAACAAAGTATATACGGGCAAAGTGGCGACACAAGCTCTTACCGATATTCACCTCACCATCGATGAAGGGGAATTCGTCGGCATCATGGGCCCTTCGGGCAGCGGCAAAACCACGCTGCTGAACATGGTATCCACCATCGATCGGCCAAGCTCCGGCGAGGTCAAAATCGGGGGAAAGAATCCGTACACCATGAAAAAGGGCGAGCTTGCCCACTTCCGCCGGAGACAGCTCGGCTTCGTATTCCAGGATTTCAATCTGCTCGATACGTTAACCGTTGCCGAGAATATTGTGCTTCCGCTGACGCTGGACCGTCGTCCGCTCAAGGACATGGAGAAGCAACTGCAGCAGACCGCCTCGCGGCTTGGCATCCGCGAAATTCTCAATAGACGCGTATACGAGATTTCAGGAGGCCAAAGGCAGCGTACCGCGATTGCCAGAGCGATCATCGGCGCGCCTCTGCTGCTCCTTGCGGATGAGCCGACAGGAGCGCTCGACTCGAATTCCTCGCGGATTGTGATGGAGTCGCTCGCCGAGATCAATGAGCGGGACCGTACCACCTTGATGCTGGTTACGCACGATCCTTTGGCCGCAAGCTATTGCAACCGCATCGTTTTTATTAAGGACGGCAAGCTTGCCGCCGAAATTCACCGCGGCGAGAACCGGCAGGCCTTTTTCCAAAAAATCATCGATACGCTATCGTTCTGGGGAGGGAATACAAGTGAACTTTCCTCAATTCGCGTTTAACAACGTCCGGCGGAATGCACGTCAGTATTTTGCCTATCTCTTAAGCAGCTCGTTCATGGTCATGATCTTCTTTACCTATGCCGTATTTATCTATCATCCGGCTATCGAGAATTCGCCAATGGGCGCCATGACGCGTACGGGCATGACCATTGCCACCGTAATCGTGTATGTGTTTGCCTTCTTGTTCGTGCTGTATTCGATCAGCGTCTTTCTGAAGTCGCGGAACCGGGAGTTCGGTATTCTTACGATCCTCGGGGCCGAAGCCAAACAGATCAATTGGCTGATCTTCCTGGAGAACACGCTGATTGGCGCCATTGCCATCGTGACGGGCATTGCCAGCGGAATGCTGTTATCGAAGGTGTTCTTGCTCATCAGCACCAAAGTGATTGATATGGACGAGCTGCCGTTCTATTGGCCGGTCAAAGCGATCCTGCTGACCGCCGGTGCGTTCGCCGCGCTGTTTCTCGTCATTTCGCTCTTCACCTTGCTGTTTATCCGGAAGAATCAAGTTTTGGAGCTTCTCAAAGGCACCAGCAAACCAAAGACCGAACCGAAAGCCAATCTGTTCCTGGTCCTCTTGGGCGTGATCCTGCTGACCATCGGCTTCTCCGTCCTTCGCGTCAAGGAGTTAGACCCTACAGGACTGATGATTGCTGCGGTTACCGGCATTCTGGGCACGTATTTCTTCTACTCCCAACTATCCGTATGGGTGGTTCGCATGCTGCAGCGAAATCGAACGACCACTTGGAGAGGGACGAACCTGCTATGGATCTCCGAAATGAGTTACAAGATCAAGGACAATGCCCGCATGCTGTTCCTGGTCACGGTTGTCGTGGCTCTGGCCTCCATGAGCACCGGCTTCGTGCTGGCCATGCAGCAATCGATTCGATCGGTATATTTGGATAACCCCTACGCGCTTAGCTACACCTACTACAGCAATGCCGACGAGACTAAGGTGCAGGATGAGTTGGCCCTGATTGAACAGCGACTCCAGTCAGAAGGGCTTAAGTATAAACGTGCGGAGGTCGAGACCATCTACTATCGCTTGTCAGCGAATGGGGAGGACTCCTTACACATCATGCCGCAGTCCCAATACGATCGTTTGGCTGCCATGATGAATACCAAGCCGGCTGGGACACTCGGCGAGAATGAAGCCTTATTGACGGAAACCCCGAATGCAGCGAAGAAGAGTAAAGGGAAGCTAATGGAAGCGGATATCGATTTATCCGGTCAGCCCTACTCATTCAGCTTGGAGAACCGCACAGACCGGATCGCGGCTTTGGTGTATAGCGGCAGATTGATGGTCGTTACGGACACCATGTTTGAAGAGCTGCGGAGCGGGAATAAAGCAGATAGAATCAGTGTGAATCATACGTATCCGTTTATTTTTCCCGATTCCCAAGGGCTCCCCCAGAAGGATGATCCTGAAACCAAGCTCGGTCTGGAGCTGTCGGAATGGAACGGAAGCGCAATCAGTGAAGGTTATATAGAATCCAGAGCGGAGAACTATTACACCAATAAACAGGGCTTCTCATTATTCAGCTTTATCGGGGTGTTTGTCGCCTTGATCTTCTCGATTTCAACCGCCAGCTTCCTGTATTTCAAGCTGCATACGGAGCTTTCAGCGGACCAGGCGATGTACCGTTCCCTGTCCAAAATCGGACTCAGCGCCCGGGAGATGAATATCTCCGCAACAATTCAGATTGCCGTACTGTTCCTTATCCCGATCTTGGTTGCCTCCGTACAGTCCTTGGTCGTGCTCGGTCCCGTTCTTGGATATCTGGATGCTCCGTATGTTAGCGGTCCTGTATTGGCGGCCTCATCGGCATTCTTGGCTGCCCAAACGATCTATTTTCTAATCGCCAGAGCCCGTTACATCAAGTCTGTGAATAGAATGATGGTGTAACACAATGGCTACAGTAAAAAATGAGACCGTGATGAAACGCCAGCCTGCCACTGGAACGGGACGATTACAATTTCTAGACCAGTTCAGGGGATTCGCTCTGCTTGGCCTGCCGTTTGTTAACGTACTGGCGCTCTGGCTGATCGCCACGCCTATCGTGTCCTTATTTTATCTAAGCTCGCTCTTGATGCTCGGACATACCCGCATAGGCGCCAAGGTCTTGCATCCGTTACAGGCGTACGGCAGGATGGCGCTTACCAATTACATTGGCCAAACGGTTTTTTTGGTCGGAATTCAACGTTTAATATTGAATGGATCCCCGAGCACGTATGTCGTCTCCACGCTCGTTTCCCTAGGGATTGTGGTCTTCCAGATCATCATCAGCAACCTGTGGATGCGTTGGTTCCAATACGGGCCTCTGGAATGGTTGTGGCGGTGCGGGACCTATTGGACCCTGGTGCCGATTCGCCAAAAAACAGGAAACCCGCAGGCCTGAGGCCTATAGGTCTCCTGTTTTTTCTTGTAGATGCCGCCCAGTGATCATGTAAATCCCGAAAAGTATCGTCCATATAAACACAGGGCCTGCGATGACCGGGTAGATGAACACGCTTAATTTCGGAAGCAGCAGTGCAACAGGTATTCCAATCGCCCCCCACACTCCTGCCGCTATGCCAATCCATGCCAAGACGGGCTTCATATTGCCTCCAGCAAGCAGCGCAAGGCCAAGCAGGCTTACTCCGATCCAGGCCAGCATCATGGCAAAGTCGCCGGCCATAATGCCGAAAGCAAATAATCCCACACCCAAGGCGGCTGTCCCAGGGTCCTGCACCGAACCCCACTCCTTGGCCAGGACCGGAAGAACGGTTAACTCCATCGCAAGTACGAGCACCCATATCGTGATCGCCGCAATGAACAAGCGGGATGCCAACATCGCAGCAGGGCGCCTGCTGGCGACGGCCTCCCCGAGCGACAGTCCTCCCAGCCACAATAATATGGCCGCCAGCATCAGGCTGTGATCCCATTGCCAATAGGTCAGCATGTCCGGAATCATCGATATGACATGGTGACCCGTCCACGGATCCGTAGCCGGCGGGTGCATCAGCGTAGCTGTAACAAACAACGCCCCGCCCAATAAAATGCTGATTCCCGCATAGCGGCTAATCCGCGATGCATCCTTCCATTTGCTCATGGGGGGTTCCCTCCTTGCTTCTTCGTCTACCTATCCTTATACTTCCCGCTCTGCGTTGAAACTAGAAGTTTAATATTTTGTCGCGGACATTCAAGCAGATATGCCTGATTCCACTGAAACCGGGCCATTTACGTCCGTTGAAGAGCGGGATATGATATCTTTATCCACACGGTTAAAAAACCTACATCGCAAGGAGGCGGCATATTGGATGATGAAGATCAGCGCTTTTGCCAAGGTCAGCGGACTGTCCATCAAAGCACTGCGCTATTATGACGAGCTGGGCCTGCTCAAGCCGGCCCATGTGGACGAACAAAGCGGATACCGTTATTACGCCGAGGAGCAGCTTCTGACCGTCAAGCGGATTGCCGCCTACAAGGAACAGGGGTTTACATTAGAACAGCTTAGGCCGTTTTTGGAAGACAATATAAGAGCCGATGCCGTTAGAGACAAGCTTTCCGAGAAAATGAAGGAGCTTCAGGAGACGGTGCAAAGTCTCCAGCTGCAGCTGGATGAGGTGAACAGCAGACTATCTCACCTGGAGCACATCGGGACGGGTGATCCCGAGGAGTCCATCCGGACCCGGAAAGTCCCGTCTCAACGCGTCGCTTCCCTTCGTGACCAGGTCCCCCGCAGCCAGCTATGTCTCTTGCTCGATGAGGTTATGAAATATGCGGCTCTACAAGGGGAAGAGGAGGCCGGGCAGCTCATCATCCTTTGGCATGACGACGGCAATGGGAATGCCGATGTGGCAGACATTGAAGTTGCCCTCCCTTTATCCAGGGATATACCTGCCAATGGCCGGGTGCGTGTGCATGTCCTGCCAGAGCTGGAGTCAGCCGCATCCCTTATCCATCATTGTGATCCGTACGGCTATGGCTGCCCCGTCATACCCGAGCTCAAGGCATGGATTTCGTCCCAAGGTCTCGTTCAATCGGACCGGGAGCCGATCCGCGAGATGTATCTCACTTCGGACAAAGATATCTATGGCAAGAAGCGCCCCTCGGAACTGCTTATCCCCTTACAAGCTAATGCGAAGTAACCATAACGTGATCGGATACCGCAGGAGCGCCGCGGCCCACCCTTCATCGCCTCAACTCGTACTTGGTGTGGTAGTAATCTGGCTTGTTTTTCATGAGAGCTCAAAAAAATGCTCCCCCTCTTGACTCTCCCCTTAACAGGAGAGTGTACAGTAGCTTTAAATCAAACAAGAGGAGTGGGATTTTCATGAAACGATTGGAAGACAAAATTGCATTGGTTACAGGCGGAAGCCGAGGCATCGGCAAAGGAATCGCGCTTCGGCTGGCGGAAGAAGGGGCACTGGTCGCTGTTCATTACGGAACACGCCGGGATGCAGCGGAGGAGGTTGTCCAGACCATACAGAATCAGGGCGGGCGGGCTATCGCCTTAGGCGCCAACCTGGAATCGGTAGACGGAGCCAAAGGGCTTATTCATTCGCTGGAAGAGGAACTTCTTCGCGCAACGGGGGACAACCGCTTCGATATTCTGGTGAATAACGCAGGCATCGGAACCTCCAAGACCTTTGAAGAGACGACCGATGAAAGCTTCGATGAGCTGATTGCCGTAAATGTAAAAGCACCGTTCTTCCTGGTGCAACAGGCCCTGCCGCTCCTGCGTGATGATGGGCGCATCGTCAACATCTCCTCCGGCGTGACGCGGATCGCTTATCCGCATATTATGGCCTACAACATCACCAAGGGAGCCATCAATACGTTTACCTTGCATCTTGCCAAGCTGCTGGGCCCGCGCGGAATTACGGTGAACGCGGTGCTTCCAGGGATTGTGGACACGGATGTGAACGCATCTTGGCTGCATACGCCGGAAGGACAGCAGCATGCCGCGGAGATGTCCGCGCTTGGCCGAATCGGTCAGCCTTCGGATATTGCGGATGTCGTAGCGTTTCTCGCATCAAGCGACGGGCGCTGGGTCACGGGACAAATGATTGACGCAACCGGCGGCTCTCATCTGTAACTGTGAAGAAGGGCTATCCTTGCTCGGCAGTAACGCCAAGAATGATAGCCCTTATGCTATATATACTGCTGTTAATTGGATCTGTTAGTATGCTGCTCAATCAAGGTAGCTCTTTCCCTCAATTCGTTGTTCCATCGGATTCGCCCATCCGCACAACCGACTTTCGCTCCGGGTCCCAGCGCAGTGACAGAGCCTCACCTTGCACATGCAGGCCTCCCACCCATTTGTCGATGATACCGGTGCGGGCATCGCCGGCCTTTCCGGCTAATACCTCCCGGCCCAGATTCGTGACTTGCAGGACCTGATCTTGGAAATGCGGGGCGGCCTGCTTGAAGTCCGGAAACGGTGCTGTGCCATCAGTAACCAGCAGCGGGTCCGGCCCCTCCGTCAGCTTCGCAAGGTAAAACCAGAATTCCAGGTCCCCCATGCCGAGCATATGGAGCTGGTCTCCTACCCTTCGGAACAACTCATACGGCTGATGAACTCCATCCGCTACAGCCTCTAACGTCGTCTGCTCGATGATTCCGAGCCCATTGCCCACAGAGGGCAGCCGGGCAAGATGGGCCTCGAATGCATCCCTTGCAAAAGGCAGTGCCGGGGAATCCACCTCCAGCATGCGCTGATGTTGCTCCGGCCGATCCGAGGTATAGGCTTCCCACAACATGCTGCCG
Organism: Paenibacillus sp. FSL R5-0810; assembly: GCF_038002285.1. Taxonomy (NCBI): domain Bacteria; kingdom Bacillati; phylum Bacillota; class Bacilli; order Caryophanales; family Paenibacillaceae; genus Paenibacillus; species Paenibacillus sp. FSL R5-0810. The sequence goes on along the minus strand of NZ_JBBOCF010000001.1, from coordinate 5,395,488 downwards.
AGTGCAAGCTCGTCTTCTCCGATCGCATGCCATGTGCCCGATAAAGTCTCGAGCTGCTCGGTGCTGAGCTGCCCCAACCCGCGAAAAAGCTCAATGCCCGGGTAGGCGCCAATGCACAGCAGGCTCAGCTTCGTATTTCCCAATGACTGCTCCTTAAACCAATGCAGCAAATAGGACAGCATGGTCTGGTCAAACAGGTCATGCTCAAACCAGAGCACGATTTCATCATATTTATGAAAATCCCGAAGCTTCCTCTCCTGCGACTCGCAGGTCTCGATATATTCCTTCTGCGGAATCCCGAGCGTTTGCTCCAAATAGCGAGCCCTCGTTCTGCGATTATCCGGCTCGTCCATTCTCGGAAAGACCGGACCAAACGAATAAAGCTCTCTCCACACCAGGATATCTCCTTGAATGTTCCCTTGCTTCAGCTTATCCCCCACTGAATCTCCGTTGACAATATGCAGCATACGCCTGCCTCCCTCATATAGATCGGTGAACACCGATACAAAGTCGGCTACATGAAGCGTGTTCTTCAGCTTCCGCCGGGCATCAAAGAGCCGCTTCTTCAAAGCTGCCAGAGATATATCCAGATATTGCGAAATCTCCTGCAGGCTGTAGCCTTGAAAATAATAGAGCTGAACCGCAATCCGCATGCCCGGCGGCAAATCCGCGATCGTGGCATGCAGCTGGCCGATCAATTCTTTCTTTTCCACAACCGTCTCCAGGCTCCGCTGGTCGCCAGCCGGCAATTCCATCTCGTGCAGCGGTAACGTCTGCAGCTGCTTGCGGCGCAGGTCCCTGTAGCACTGCCGCTCAACAATCACTTTGAACCATCCGGGAAAACGCCGGGGATCCTGCAGCTTATGCAGATTTGCAAAAGCCTCCGTAAAGGCCTCCTGCACGGCATCCTCCGCCGAGTGGGGATCCTGCAATTTATCGTAGGCTACGGCCAGCGCCATTCCGGTATAATGCCGGACCAGGCTTTCCTGAGCCTCCGCACTGCCCTGCCGGGCTGCCTCAATCCACTGAAGCACGTTCATCTAACCCTCCTTTCCCGGTGTCTCTATCCCTTAAGTGCCGATCTGAATGAAAAAGGTTACCTTCCTTCAAGAAATTATCGTTTGAACCGGATGGATGATCGATCGGAAATTCTCCATCGCCTTCGCCGGCGCTTCCGAAACACGGTTCCAATGGTGATAGAAGCTGCATGGAAATTTAAACAGATGGCCGAAGTCCCAGTCGATCGCAGCTCCGTCAATGCCCGCCCAGTACTCCGGCTGATGCGGCAGCCAGACCGATCTTGGAGCCTCCGCGAGAGGCAGCCGATTCCACCGGGGATATGAGCCGGATCGGTTCCGCAGGGTCCAGCCGGCGGCTGGCACGGAGCACCTTCACGATTTTGAGCAAGCCCGGCAAGCCTCTATGGAAGTAAGTATGGTGGCCTAAATCGTACAACAGGTTTAAGGCATGGGAATAGGTCAGCATATGCCCCAGCAAGTCATGATGGGCTTCCGCGCGGTAGATCACCGAATAAGCGGCCAGTTCGTTCAAAATAAAAGCCGACAGCTGATCGCCGTCCGTTATTTCAGGTATCCCGTCAAGCTCATCCAGAGTCAGCCGTTTAACCTCGGCTGCTGAATATCCGATCCAGGACCTTCCCGGGATCGTCTTCGCGAAAGAGCCAATTAATTCCGCAATATCGGCAGCTTCATGCCGTAGACCGCCTCCAAGCTCATGGAGTGCAGCCAGGCTTATTGCGGAATAGATCACGTTGTGACCTACCCAGTGCAAGCCATCAATCGTAGCGTCTAGGGCCGCGAGAATCCGTGCTTCCGCGTCTTTCACGCTTATGCTGTCCTCTGCCGCCGCCCTTCCCGGCTGCAAGTATTTGCCGACCATCCTCCGATTCTCCACCGCCACGGCCTCTTCAACCTTCCCGGTCAACCGGTTTGCCTTTGCGAAAAAATAACCCGCAATCGCGGCCGCTCCGTAATGGGCCTGCCAAATATCCCCCGTTTGCCGTCTGCACTGCGACAGTATGGTTAATCCGTCAGCGAGAATCACCGTCTCCTGATCCCTCAACATGAATCCCCCCATAACGCTTGACATTAACCTAACACCTGTGTGATGATACTCATCAAATCATCTTGTTCTCTCTTCCATTCGAAAAAGAGCTGCGCAGATGATTTCAAGAACAACATACCACACGGCTAGGAGAAGAAATAGTAGCTTATCTTTCGAGGTCCAAGCGAACCGGCGAATGGTGCGAGGCCCGGTACCCCGGAATAAGTGAATGGATCTTCTCGCTTCAACCCCAACCTTCGGCTAATGCCGGGGCAGTAGGCCTTGACGGCTCTCCTCCGTTATCATGGGAGATATGACAGGAAGCATGGCGTTGTCCCCCTTCCCCATTCCTCCCGTGTCATGGATAAGAGCGGCTGTACGGTCGAATTCGGGTGGTACCGCGGAGTTACACTTCGTCCCATAGAGGGATGAGGTGTTTTTGTGTTGTTCGCAAACGATCAGGAGGTGTGTTATGAAACGATTATTGTCTGGCATCAAGCCAAGCGGGGATTTGAATATTGGCGGGTATGGAGGCGCGCTCCGTCAATATGTGAAGCTGCAGCATGAGTATGACTCCTATTTCTTTGTGCCGGATCTGCATGCAGTGACCGTCTATCAGGATCCCAAGGAGCTGCATCAGCGCTCGCGGGACATTGCAGCGCTGTATATCGCATCGGGGATCGATCCCGATAAAGCGACGATTTTTCTGCAATCGCAGGTCCCTGAACATGCCCAGCTGGGATGGTTGCTGGAGACGCAGGCGCATTTCGGCGAATTAAAGCGGATGACCCAGTTCAAGGAGAAATCCGCCGGGCAGGATACGGTAAGCTCTGCCCTGTTCACGTATCCGGTCCTGATGGCTGCCGATGTGCTGCTCTATCAGGCAACGCATGTGCCGGTCGGTGACGATCAGAAGCAGCATCTGGAGTTGACCCGTGATGTGGCCGAGCGGTTCAATAACCGGTATGGCCGCACGTTTACGATGCCCGAGCCGATCATTCAGGATATTGGCTCCCGCGTCATGGGCCTTGACGATCCGTCCAAGAAAATGAGCAAGAGCAATCCGAATAGAAATAGCTGCATCCACATGATGGATACGCCAGAGGATATCCGCAAGAAATTCTCCAAGGCCGTTACCGACTCGGACGGACAGGTCCGGTACGACTGGGAGAATAAGCCGGCGGTCAGCAATCTGATCGAGATTTATTCCGTATTCTCCGAGGAGGAAATCCCCTTCATCGAGAAACGGTATGAGGGCCAAGGATACGGTACGTTCAAGAAAGAATTGGCCGAAGTGGTCATCGAGAAACTTCAACCGATCCAGGAGAAGTTCCATCAAATCGTGAATTCCTCCGAGCTTGATCGCATTTTGATGGACGGAGCGAAGCGTGCTTCCGAAACCGCAGGCACAACACTGCTTGCCGCCAAGAAAGCGATGGGATTCGTCACGTTCTGAAAGCACCGCAGGGCGTCCCCTTGGTATCTGCATCCTGCTATTAGGATTGAGATCAAGGGGCGCCCTGCACCATTCATCCATTACATCGTGCCTTATCCACCGTCAATAACCTCTTATGAAGGCCCACTCCGTAATCCAGTAATCCATCGTACAGTTTCCTTTTCCATGTGCTATTTCGGGCGCTCATCCACTTATGTTACGATGCCGCAACCGACTTTCCTTTATCCGAGCGTTTTCCCTTCTTCACCACCGAAGCTAAGTGCAATACCAAGAAACCGCCGGCGATCGCCCATAGTACCGTATGATTTGCCGTTGCGGATGCCGATCCGTCAAAATACATCACATCCCGAAGCGCCGAAGCGGCAAAGCGCAGGGGGATCCACGAGTACAGCCAATCCTGCGTGGCCTGCGGCAGAAACTCCGGCGCCATATTGAGAAGCGGCATCGAGAAGAACATCAGGAGCACCAGGATCCCCATCGCCGGAAGTCCGAGCCAGTTAAGCAGCGTGGACTGCAGGAGGAAAAATGCGGACCCTGCCAGCCACAGCATCAGCCATACGTTGCCCCCGTTCGTTAGCTCCATGCCATACCAGGAGGAAGCCATCCATACCAGGAAACCGGAGGCCAAACCCGCCAGCAGTAAACCAACAGCACCTTGAAGCACGATCGCGATCCCCCTGCTGCCATCACCAGCTGCTGCTGTCCGAAGCGCCTGGAACAAGGACAAGCTAATAATCAGGCATCCGATCCATAGAATTTGCGTCAGCAGCCCCGGCGCATTGCCGCTTGCATGATTAGCTCCGACCGGGTGGACAATCTTTTCTTGAACCTCAAACGGGGTAAGAAGAGCCTGTGCTGTTGTTACGGGCACCAATTCCGCCTGCGCGCCAATCATGGTCAATGCCTGTTTGGATAGCTCGGAGCCTGCCATCTTGAGCACCTGCCCAAGCATCTGCTTGACCACGGCGGACGCTTGGGCATTCATCCCCTCGTTTACCAGTATGTGAATGACAGCCGGGTTGGGAGCCGGAGACTGAAGGGTCAGCATGCCTGAGCTGAGATTCTCCGGAAGCACCAGCGCTCCGTAATATTTCTGCGCATCCATCCCTTCTCTCGCTTCCGCCTCCGAAGCTACGATCTCCCACCGAACGGGCAGCTGCGTGTTTTGCTCCAGCATTCCCTTCATCTTCTCCCCCACAGCAAGCGTCTCCCCGTTCGGAAGCGCTGCAGGCTGATCCAGCACGACCAGCGCCACTGGCAGAGATTTTGGCTTTGCGCCTACGATCGAGCCCATCATGGCAACGCCAAAGACGGTTAACACCAGAAGGACTGCCAATGCGCCAATCCACAGCATTTTTTGCCTTAAGAACACCATATCCACCACTCCTCATTATAATGAACAAACTGTTGATTAATGATCACACCGTTAATTATAATGGGGAAAGAATGCAGTTCAATCATCAGCTTTATTCCGAGTGTTCATTACTCATCATGTTCAAGATAGGTGTTCATTAATTGGGATAAAATCATCGGTCAGGGGGAGAACACGCTTTGCCTAGAAAAACGGACCGCAGGCAGATTCGAACGAATCAGCTGCTGCGCAAAACGTTGTTTGAGCTTATGCAGGAGAAGTCCGTCAATGCCATCACCGTGACGGATATAACGAGCCGCGCGGATATTAACCGGGGGACGTTCTATCTTCACTACAGGGACGTGCCGGACATGCTGGAGAAGTTGAAGGAAGAAGTGATGGCGGAAATCCACAGCATCGTCCTGGAAATCGACCCGAGGGATACCAGGATTTATGCGGAGAAAGGCGAGCCATATCCGCCCTCCATCCAGATATTCGAGGTGCTCATCAAACACGGCGACTTTATCAAAGCCGTCCTCGGGCCTAACGGAGATATGTCTTTCGTGCGTCAATTCCGGCAGTTCATGACCGAGAATATGTACGACAAGCAGGCCTTTCGAATGGCAGCACAGAATAGCCGGATTCCAAGCGACTATCTGATTGCTTACATGACCTCGGCCAATATCGGGCTGGTCATCCACTGGATCGAGTCAGGGATGAATCTGTCCGCAGAAGAGATGGGCGCCCTGATGACGCAGCTGATCAATTACGGGCCGCTGATCACATCCGGCCTCGTAAGCAAGGCATAACGAAGAGGGATCCATTCGCTGGATCCCTCTTTCATCATTACCATGCAGCTGCCGCTATTTAATCATCTGCTTCACGAGCTCGCGGTTGCGCTCCTTGAACACCTCGTTGTGCGACGATACCATCGCGCTGCGGTGCGCCTCCGGCTCGATAAAGCGCTTGGCGCTGTTGACCGCATTGGCCGCATCCTGGAACGCGCCGGCAATCAGATGCAGCTTCCCGTCGTAATGCAGAATATCCCCTGCGGCATACAGTCCGGGCACGGAGGATTGGCAGTGTCCGTTCCCGGCAATGTAATAATCGTCCACGCGTTCGATCCCAAGCCCGCTGTTCTCAAGCAGGGAAATGTCGCGTTCATAGCCGTGGTTGATAATGACTTCGTCGACCTCAATGACATTTACCTCGCCGGTCTTGCTGTTCGTGAGTTCCACCCGCTCGATTGTTTCGTGGTTCTCCGAAGCGATCAGCTTCGTAATCTGCGTATGGAAAAAGCAGCTGGCCGAGCTGTTCAGCAGCTGCTCGACCTGGGCCTCGTGGCCGCTCAGCTCTTCTTTCCGGTAAGCCAAGTATACCTTCTTCGCGACCGGCTCGAGTTCATTCGCCCAGTCGATGGCGGAGTTGCCGCCGCCGGATATAATCACGGTCTTATCCTTGAAATGCTGCAGCGATTTGACGGTATAGTTGAGGTTCGACACCTCGAACCGTTCGGCTCCTTCAATCTGCAGCTTCTGCGGATTGAGAATGCCCCCGCCAACGGCAACGATGACCGTTCTCGAGAGGTGGGTGCCGGAGTTCGCGGTATGTAATTCGAAGATCCCTTCCTCGTTACGGGAAATGGATTCCACCTTCTCATTCAGCAGCACTTCCGGACTGAAGGTCAGGCCCTGCTGAACCATCTGCTCGATGAGCTTGGCGCCGGTAATCGGAGTCTGGCCTCCGACATCCCATATCATTTTTTCCGGATAGACGTGAACCTTCCCGCCCAGCACCGGCTGGTATTCAATAATCTTGGTCTTCATTCCGCGAAGCCCGCTGTAGAAAGCCGAATATAAGCCAGCCGGCCCGCCGCCAATAACCGTCACATCAAAAATTTCGTTCCCTGCCACGAATTACACCTCCGGGATATATCGGTAAAAGGTTATGTCCATAACCTATACTTGGACGTAAATGATTATCATTATCATTTAGTATACGTTGCCTTCATTTATTTTACAATCGCGGATTTTATTTTTTTCGTTTTTTTATGATTTTATCTATATATAGTAATCCTATTCGGATTTTAGCTATATATTGAACAATAGTGTTGTGTGCATGAAAATTATTTAAATATTCCATGAAGATACTTATTGACAAAGAGAGGTCCCCATATTATATTATGGCTGATATTGAGAATCATTATCGTTTAAAAAGCGAACTTTCCCCAGGAGGTGAACCTATATGATTCGTCTTTGCACAGATCGATTAACTGTCGGTTACGGTGAGAACGTCATATTAGACCGGCTGAACGTCGATATTCCCGATAAAAAAATCACAACGATCATCGGTCCGAACGGCTGCGGCAAATCCACGCTGCTGAAGGCAATGACGCGCATTATCCCGTATCAATCCGGGGCCGCCATTATCGATGGTCAGGAAATCGCGCGCATCAATACGAAGGAGCTGGCCAAGAAGCTGGCCATTCTCCCCCAAACACCGGAGGGTCCGGGCGGATTGACGGTAGGTGAGCTGGTGTCCTATGGACGCTATCCCCATCAGCGAGGGTTCGGACGTTTAACGAAGCAGGATATGGAGGTTATTGACTGGGCGCTTTCCGTCACCGGAACCCAGGATTATAAATATCGTTCCGTGGATGCCTTGTCCGGCGGCCAGCGGCAGCGGGTATGGATCGCGATGGCACTCGCTCAAGAGACCGAGATGATCTTCCTCGACGAACCGACCACCTACCTGGATATGGCTCACCAGCTTGAGATTCTGGAGCTGCTTGAGCAGCTGAACGTCATGCAAGAGCGCACCATCGTGATGGTGCTCCATGATCTGAACCAAGCGGCCAGATTCGCCGATTACATCATCGCTATGAAAGACGGAAGCGTTATTCAGGCCGGTGATCCCGAGAACGTCATCTCGCGCGAGGTGCTGAAGAAGGTATTTAACATTGATGCGGAGATCGGACGCGACCCCCGCACCGGCAAACCGTTATGCATCACATACAATCTATTAAGAGGAGAGCAAGAACATGAACCCCAATTGGAAGCAAAACCTGAACTTGAGGAAGCTGATCATCCCGTTTATCGCGCTGCTGTTCATTCTTAGCGCTTGCAGCAGCCAGCCGAAGGATACCGGAAGCAACGGAAGTGGGACCGCTGCGCCGGAAACTCCAGCAACCAACGACAAAGACAGCGCCTCCGGCACGATTACATACCAGTCCGAGAACGGGCCGGTCGAGGTACCCGCTAATCCGCAGCGTGTTATCGTACTTTCCACCTTTGCCGGGGACCTGATCCATCTTGGCGTCAATATGGTCGGCGTCGATTCCTGGTCCAAGTTAAATCCCGCGTTTGCCGACAAGCTTAAGGATGCCGAAGAGGTATCCGATGAGAATCTGGAGAAGATCATTGAACTGAACCCGGATCTCATTATCGGACTATCGACAATCAAGAACGTCGATAAATTGAAAGAAATCGCTCCTACCGTTACGTTCACGTACGGCAAAGTCGATTACCTTACCCAGCATCTTGAAATCGGCAAGCTTGTGAATAAAGAGAAGGAAGCTCAAGCCTGGATCGACGATTTTAAACAGCGTGCGGAGAAGGCCGGTGAAGAAATTCGCGCCAAGATCGGTGAGGACGCGACCGTATCCGTAATCGAAAGCTTCGAGAAGCAGCTCTATGTATACGGAAACAACTGGGGCCGCGGGACTGAGATTTTGTATCAGGCCATGAAGCTGAAGATGCCTGAGAAAGTAAAGGAAACCGCGCTGAAGGAAGGCTACTACGCCATTTCAACCGAGGTGCTGCCGGAATTTGCCGGCGACTATATCATTCTCAGTAAGTTCAACGATGCGGACACCTCCTTCCAGCAAACCGATACGTATAAGCAAATCCCTGCCGTCAAGAACGGCCGCGTATTCGAAGCGGACGGGAACCGGATCTATTTCAACGATGCGACCACGCTCGAATACCAGCTTGAGTTTATTACCGAGCATTTCTTGGGCCAGAAGTAAACTGCCCATCATCCAAACTTAAGGAAAGATGATTCCATGACTAAGCCTACTCAGCGATCCATCCCTTTCTCCGTCAAGCTTGTTGCCGGTCTCATCGCCTTTGCGGCCATGTTCGTCATTGCGATGGTATTCGGAGCGGCGGAGACCAGTATAAAGGACGTGTGGCTCGCCTTGGCCACCAAGGCCGAAGGCGAGAAATTGTCCGTCCTGAGAGATATCCGTCTCCCCCGCGAGATTGCAGCCATCCTGGTCGGAGCCGCGCTGGCGGTCTCCGGCGCGATCATGCAGGGCCTTACGCGCAACCCGCTGGCGGATCCGGGCCTCTTGGGCCTCACCAGCGGCGCCAATGCGGCGCTCGCATTCACGATGGCCTTTATCCCCGCGGCCAATTATTTCGGCATTATGGTGGCCTGCTTTATCGGGGCCGCCGTGGGGACCATCATGGTGTTCGGCATCGGCGCGATGCGCAAAGGCGGCTTCTCGCCGCTCCAGATGGTGCTTGCAGGCTCCGCGGTCTCGGCCTTTCTGTACGCCATCGCCGAAGGGATCGGCATCTATTTTAAAATATCCAAGGATATCTCCATGTGGACGGCAGGGGGCGTCATCGGAACGTCTTGGGGCCAGCTTCAGACGATCTTCCCGTTCATTCTGATCGGAATCCTGATTGCGATCCTCTTGTCGAGACAGCTGACCATCCTCAGCCTGAGCGAAGAGGTGGCGACCGGGCTCGGACAAAATATCGCGGTCATCAAATTCGTTTTATTCGTGGTTATTATTCTGCTGGCCGGCACATCCGTAGCTCTGGTGGGCAATCTGGCCTTCCTCGGCTTAATGGTGCCCCATATCGTCCGGGGGATCGTCGGCACCGATTATCGCCATGTCATTCCGATGTCGGCTACGGCCGGTGCGGTGTTCATGCTGTTTGCCGATACCGTTGGCCGGACGCTGAATGCCCCGTACGAGACACCGGTAGCCGCGCTGATTGCAGTCATGGGCCTGCCCTTCTTCCTGTTTATCGTGCGTAAAGGAGGGCGAGGAATGGCATGATCCATCCATCATTAGTGAAAAAGCAGCGAATTACGTTTCTTATCCTGTTCATCCTAACCGTGTGCACCGTCCTGGTAGGTTTAGGGCTAGGGTATTCTTCGGTCAGCTATGACCGGATTATTCCGACCCTGCTTGGACAAGGAAGCTTCAAGGAAGAGTTCATTATTTTCTCGGTGCGTCTGCCGCGCATGTTGATTACCCTGCTGGCCGGAATGGCCTTGGCGCTGTCCGGCGCCATCCTGCAGAACATCACGCGCAACGACCTGGCGGATCCCGGCATCATCGGGATCAACTCGGGAGCCGGCGTCGGCGTGGCCGTGTTCTTTCTGTTCTTCCCGATCGAGGCCGGCTCCTTTATTTACATGCTGCCCATCGCCGCCTTTATAGGAGCCGTGCTGACTGCGGCATTCATCTACATGTTCGCTTACCGGAAAGGCGAAGGCCTTCAGCCCGTCAAGCTGGTGCTCACCGGTGTCGGCTTCTCTATGGCACTCTCCGGCGTCATGATCGTGCTCACCTCGTCGGCTGAACGGGAGAAGGTTGATTTTATCGCCAAATGGCTGGCCGGCGGCATCTGGGGCACGGACTGGCCGTTCATTCTAGCGCTGCTGCCATGGCTGATCGTCCTCGTTCCGTTCACGCTGTATAAAGCGCAGCGCATGAATCTGCTCGGACTCAGTGATCCGGTCGGCATCGGTGTCGGCGTGTCCATTGAACGGGAGCGGATCGTCCTGCTCCTGGCCGCCGTAGCGCTGGCGGGATCCGCCGTATCCGTGACCGGCGGCATCACGTTCATCGGTCTGATGGGCCCGCATATTGCCAAGGCGCTGGTCGGCCCCCGCAATCAGCTGTACATTCCGATTGCGGTCCTGATCGGAGGCTGGCTCCTGCTGCTGGCCGACACAATCGGGCGCAACATCGTGGACCCCGACGGCATTGCGGCCGGCATCATGGTCGCCATTATCGGCGCACCGTATTTCGTCTACTTGCTGTTAAAGCGAAGTTAATCGTGCCTAAACCTTAATAGGAAAGGCTTTAATTTAAGCCCATCCCCTGAATTGTAAAGAGCCCTGAGACATTTCACGTGTCCTCAGGGCTTTATTCATAACGGCTTATTCATACGTCACTTTCTCCCCTTATTCGCCGCTTCCTCCAAACGGCGGAACCGTTTGAGATCAGCCTTTCGTACAGGCAGCGGCTCATGGGCCATCAGCCTGACCACCGCGACGATCAGCAGCAGCAGAAGCACCGTAAACGGCAGCGCTGCGATCAGGGAGGCGGTCTGAAGGGCCTCTAGTCCCCCGGCATACAGCAGCACGCCCGCGATGCCGGCCATCAGCGTACCCCACACGATTTTGACCATCAGGGAAGGGTTCAGGCTGCCGAAGGTCGTCATACTGGATAGAATATACGTCGCTGAATCTGCTGATGTCACCAGAAACGTCAGAATCAGAATGATCGCCAGCACGTTCATCACGGAAGAGAAAGGCAGCTGATTAAACAGCTGGAACAGCGCCGAGGTGACATCCGCATTGACGGCTGCTGCTATCCCGGTATTCTCATGCAAGTCATACCAGAGCGCGGTCCCGCCGAATACGGCAATCCACAGACAGGCGATGAGCGGCGGAACGACCATAACCCCGACAATAAACTCCCGCACGGTCCGTCCTCTGGACACTCTGGCTACGAAAGCACCGACATATGGTGACCAGGCAATCGCCCAAGCCCAATAAAAAATCGTCCATTCCCGTACCCACGAGCCTTCGGCGTATGGCTGCAGCCGCAAGCTGTACGACACGAAATTCGAGATATAATCGCCCAGCGCCATGGTGAAGGTCTCCAGAATGAATACCGAGGGCCCGGTGACAAACACAAACAGCAAAAATATGAGCGCCATCGCCAGATTCAAATTACTTAAGTACTTGATCCCCTTATCCAGGCCAGTCGTGGAAGAGATCATATAAGCGACAAAAATAATCGCCAAAATCCCCAGCTGAAGGCCAACACCGTTATGAATCCCCGTAATGGTATTCAATCCGCCGCTCATCTGCAGCACCCCGAGTCCGATCGAGGTCGCGATTCCCATCACGGTGGCAATGACCGCCAAGATATCAATGCTGTTCTTGACTGCAGGTTTGGAGCCGGTTACCGGTTCGAGGGCCGTGGATACAAGCCCATTCTTGTTCTTGCGAAACTGCAGGAATGCAATCACCAGCCCGACGAGGGCAAATACCGACCATTGGCTGATCCCCCAGTGGAAAAAGGAATACCCCATTGCGACACGGGCTGCATCCACGCCTTGGGCCTCGACGCCTGCAAAGGGGGTTTTGAAGAAATGGCTCATCGGCTCCGCCACGCCCCAGAATACAAGCCCGACGCCGAAGCCGGCCGAGAACAGCATGCCGATCCAGGTGAAGAACGGATATTCCGGCTTTTCCTTCTCGCCGCCCAGGCGAATCGTCCCGTACTTGCTGGCGGCAACCCAAATCAGAAAGATGATGATAGCAAAAATCGAGAGCAGATAGAACCATCCGAAATTCGTGGTCGTGAACCTATACAGATGTCCCGCTACTTCACCAAAGGCGCCCGGCATGACCGCTCCCAAAACAGCGAGCACCGCAATGATGACAGCCGAAACCGAGAACACGACATTTTTCAATATATTCTGTTTCACAATGCTCACCCCAACCTGCTTAGTCATCAATCCCTATACAGTATTTGTATTTAAACCGAAATTCATGTACTTAACCGCGGGGCGGGTGTGCAGGCTAGGGTCTATGGGAAAAAAGAAGCCTTGTTTAAGATTCATGCTCGTCCTTGCGCGATGCGATATATGCTTCACCCAGGTGAACTAGTGCTTCAAGGACCGGTTCAAAGCTTCGGCCGTATTCCGTCATCGTGTATTCCACCTTCGGCGGAACCTCAGCATAAACCGTTCTGCTGACGATGCCGCCATGCTCCAGCTCCCTCAGATGGACCGTGAGTACATGCCGCGATACATCCGGGATCGCCCTTTGCAGCTCGCCGAATCTCCGTGTTCCTTGAAACAGCTCATATAAAATGCGGGGCTTCCACTTTCCGCTGATCATCTGCAGGCCGACATCGGCGGGACAGCCGTAAACCTCGTCTTCATAAGGCATGGTGCTCGACAACCTCCTCGGTCATTTTTAGATGACTATGTTATGAATTACTGCGTACTTCCTGCGCAGCTCTTATTTCGATAAGCTGTGACTATAACCATCATAACGAAAGAGGAGATCCAATGAAATCACCGTTTCCAGACAAGCCTGTCCTTCGGCCGGAAGAGATGAATGCGGCTTTTGCCGACGCCTATAATTCAGGAGAGCTTAAACGGCTGCTTGCGCTGTATGAGCCCGGGAGCATTCACGTGCACCCAAGCGGAGCCTTGGAGATCGGTCTCGAGTCCTTCCGTGCGAGCCTCAAGGAGCTGCTTCAGCTTGGAGGCACCATGACCTCAACCAATGTGTACTGTATCCCCTTTGAAAATATGGCGCTTTTGCGTGCGCACTTCACATTGCATTCGACAGGACCGGACCGAGAGCCCTTGCTGCTGCAAGGCCATACCTCGGAAATCTTCAGGCAGCAGCCGGAAGGTCACTGGCTTTACCTTGTCGACCATCCCTTTGGGTCCGGACCGCTGGAGCTTCTCCCAAGCAAATGACATCACTTGAGCGAAAAAGAAGCCGCCCTGACTCGTTAAACGAGCCGAAGACGGCTTTTCGCTGCTGCAACATTCATTCTATTATTCCTTCACGAGTTCCTTCGTGCTGCGCACCGTATCAATCGGCCGCACCAGCTGCTCGATCTGCTCCCGCTGCGGTTCAAGGAACGGCGGCAGCGACAGCTTCTCGCCCAGTGTCTCATACGGCTCGTCGCCCATGAAGCCTGGGCCGTCCGTGGCAAATTCGAACAAAATTTGCGGAGCGACGCGGGCATAGAGCGATTGGAAGAAGTAGCGGTCGACGAAGCCGGAGGTATGGAACTGGAATTGATCCAGCCGTTGAATCCAATGCTCCAGGACCGACCGGTCCTCGACCCGGAAGGCCGCATGGTGGACCGTACCGAATCCCTGCTGGGCCCGTGGAAGCACGGCGTTATACTCGACAATCACTTGGGCGCCATTGCCGCCTTCGCCAACATCGAACAGATGAAGCGAGCCTTCCTTCGCAATCTCCTTGAATTCCAGAACCTTCTCCATCATTTCCTTGAAGTATTCGAAATTCGAGACCCTGACGAAGATCGGTCCAAGTCCGGTAATGGCATATTCCAGCGGAATCGGGCCCTTCTGCCAAGGCGTGCCGGAGGCAATGCCTTCGTTCAATTCATCGGACACAAGCTGATACTGCTGATCGTCGAAGTCGACGAAGGAGAGTCTTTTTTTGCCGAAAAGCTCTTGAATGCCTTGGTGCTTCACCTTCATCCGGTCAAACCGCTTCACCCAGTATTCCAGCGCCGCATCGCTCGGCACGCGGAACGAGGTTCTGTAGATCTCATCGGTTCCGTGCGTGCCCTTCCGGATGCCGGGAAAATCGAAGAACGTCATATCCGTTCCCGGGCTTCCCGTATCATCGGCAAAGAACAAGTGGTACGTCTGGATATCATCCTGATTGACCGTCTTCTTCACAAGGCGCATCCCCAGAACATATGTGAAGAACTCATAGTTCTTCTCGGCGCTGCTGGTTATGGCTGTGACATGATGTATTCCTTTTAATCCATTCATGGTTTCTATTCCTCCATCTCATATGTTAGGCAGTGTGTACAACACGACAACGATTTATTATTTCTAATTCATATATCTTTAATTTAAGATAATTGTAGCACGGATGCGATCTGCCGTCAACATGAACACCGAAACCAATTATATCGTTAAACAAAAAATAGATGACTCCCGCCCATTACCGGTACAGGAATCATCTTGAATCCCTTACCTAGAAACATGCTTATTCTATTTATACAACCCCCGAATTGGTCAGCCTGATCACGGGCAGCAGCTCGATTCTGCGGTTCGTCTCTTCATGATACAGCCAGCCGTCTTGAACGTGATCGACAAACAGGATTCCGTTCAAATGGTCAATCTCATGCTGCATGCACCGGGCCAGATAGCCCTCTCCTTCCAAAATGACCGTCTCGCCCTGCCGATTGAGCGTCTTCACCTTCACGTGGTCCGCCCGCTTCACATATCCGTAGTAGCCCGGATAGGACAGGCACGCCTCGGGCCCTGTCTGCTCCCCGTCCATCTCCACGATTTCAGGGTTGATGAGCTCGATCAGCCCTTCGCCGCAATCCATGACCAGCAATCGGCGCAAAATCCCGATCTGGGGCGCGGCAAGACCAGCGCGGCCTTCCTCATCATACAGCGTCTCCACGAGATCATCCAAAATTTTCAGTGTTCTTTCATTCACCGCTTCAACGGGCCTCGCCGTCTTGCGCAGAATGGGATCGCCAAATGGCACAATCGGTTTTACCGCCATGGTGTTACGCCTCCTTTATCTTTGAAGGTGTCGGTGTATGGACCCATAAGTCGCTCGGCGTACATTCCAGTGCCGTGCACAGGGCATCCAATGTCTCCACCTTCATCTGCTTGGGCCGGTCCGACAGCAAGGCACTGATGGAAGCCGCTGAAAGACGGTAGTCCGCCTTCTCTTGCAGCAGTCTCGCCAAAGCTGCGCCCGACCAGATTCCGCGCTGGGCCATAACGCTTCGCAGCATCCATTCAAGCAAATGCTCCACCTCCCCATCCAACATTCACAAAATATTAGGTATTACCTAATTTTATTAGGCAGCGCCTAATTCGGCAACCCCAAAGTCATCTTACTCCTCACACAAACGGGCTTAGCCATTTATGAAGCAGTCAGCCAAGGCCGATCTACTGTTCCTGAGCACCTTCGTCAATAGCACAACACGCCTTTTTGATATACACTGAAAGAAACAAGCCGAATACATAAAGTGTGGTGACTCCTTTGTTCAAAATTATGCTGATCGAAGACGATGCGACCCTGTTCCATGAAGTCAAGGAACGTCTGACCCAGTGGTCGTACGACGTATACGGAATCCATGATTTCGGGAGCGTGCTTCAGGAATTTACGGCCGTGCAGCCGGATCTGGTGATCATCGATATTCAGCTTCCGAAATATGACGGCTTTCACTGGTGCCGTATGATTCGTTCCCATTCGAACGTGCCGATTATTTTTCTGTCCTCGCGCGACCATCCGACCGATATGGTCATGTCCATGCAGCTTGGAGCCGATGACTTCATCCAGAAGCCGTTCCACTTCGAGGTTCTTATCGCCAAAATTCAAGCTACGCTCCGCCGTGTGTACAACTACAACACCGAACGCACAGAGCTGAGAACCTGGCGCGGAGCTACGGTTGAATATGTGAAAAACATGGTTACGAGCCCTTCGGGATCCGTGGAATTAACGAAGAACGAGATGTTCATTTTGAAAATGCTGATTGAGCGCAAAAATCAGATCATCAGCCGGGAAGATTTGATCAAGAGCCTATGGGACAACGAGCATTTCGTCAGCGATAACACCTTGACGGTGAACGTGAACCGGCTGCGCAAAAAGCTGGAGCCGCTTGGGCTTGACGCCTATATTGAAACCAAGGTCGGGCAAGGCTATATGGCAACGGAAGAGGTTCATTCATGATCCGTGCCTATTTGAGAGAACGGCTGAGCTGGATTCTGCTGTTTGTGTGCCTGCAGGTGCTGCTCCTGTTCGTTGCCGCGATCGACAACGCCATTCCCTTCCAGCCGATCCTTTACATCGCCTTCCTGTCCACGCTGGTGTTCATCGTGTTTCTGGCCGTGCGCTACAACCGGGAGACGAGGTTCTACAAGAGCCTGGAGGCGTGGGACGACACTTATGACTTGGCCGCAATCGATCAGCCGGAGCTTCCGTTCGAAACGCTCGCTATGGAGATGCTCACGCTGCAGACTGAACGCTTCAAGCGTGAATCCTCCATGCGCCGCATGGAGATGGAGCAGGAGAAGGACGAAATCATGTCCTGGATTCACGAGGTGAAGACTCCGCTGACCACGATGCAATTAATCATTGAACGCATGGAAGATGAAACGCTTAAGTCCCGGCTCATGTACGAATGGCTCCGCATCCACCTGCTGCTGGATCAACAGCTGCATCAGAAGCGCATCCCGTTCATCGAGAACGATCTGTTTATCGAAACCGCGCTTTTGGAGCCGATCACCCACAATGAAATCCGGGCGCTCAAATCCTGGTGCCTCCAAAAGGGCATCGGCTTTGATGTCTCCCTGGAGGTTACGGAAGTGCTGACCGATGCCAAATGGCTTGGCTTCATGATCCGGCAGCTGCTGACCAATGCCGTCAAATACAGCGAAGCTTCGGACATTATCATTGAAAGCGTCCTGGTCGATGGCCATGCACAGCTGACCATTCAGGATTTCGGCCGCGGCATCGATCCGAAGGATTTGCCCCGCATTTTCGACAAGGGCTTCACCTCTACGACCCAGCACCATGACAGCGCGGCAACGGGCATGGGCTTGTATTTGACGCAAAAGGTAGCGGATGCTCTCTTCATCCGCATTCGCGTCGTATCCACGCCCGGAGAAGGGAGTATCTTCACGCTCATCTTCCCGAAGAAGAATGAAATCGTCCATATTACCGGCATGTGACAACAATGTCACATGCTTTTGCGCTTTGTTCGCCGAATCGAAGGAAAAGCCCTGCCTCCTCCTTTATGATAAGGACAACAAGGAAATAACCGGCGGCCGATCGGTGTGGAAAATGCTCCGGGCGCAACGGCCAGGTTATTTTCCACGGGAGACCCGGCTGGGCTTTCTCTAGCGCTGAGCTCTAAAGCCCCCCGGTATCCATACGACAAAGGAGTGAAGAAAAACGTGGCCATTCTTGAAGCACATCAAATCCATAAAAGCTACGGGAACAAATTCAATAAACAGGAAGTTCTGAAGGGCATCGACATCAACGTGGACAAAGGAGAGTTCGTCAGCATCATGGGCGCCTCCGGTTCCGGGAAAACAACGCTGCTCAACGTGCTGTCCTCTATCGATAAAGTCAGCCTCGGCAGCATCAAAATCGAGGGTAAGGAATTTACCGGCATGAAGGAGAAGGAGCTTGCAGAGTTCCGGAAGCATCACTTGGGCTTTATTTTCCAGGATTACAATCTGCTCGATACCCTGACCGTCAAGGAAAATGTCCTACTCCCGCTGTCCATCAAGAAGGTATCCAAGAAGGAGGCCGATCAGAAATTCCAGCGGATTGCGACAGAGCTTGGAATCTATGACCTCAAGGATAAATATCCGAACCAAATTTCCGGCGGCCAGAAGCAGCGGACCTCGGCGGCGCGGGCGTTCATCCATGATCCGAGCATTATATTCGCCGATGAGCCGACCGGGGCGCTGGATTCCAAATCGGCCTCGGACCTGCTCAACAAGCTGAGCGATTTGAACCAGAAGATCCACTCGACGATCATCATGGTGACCCATGATCCAGGCGCAGCCAGCTACTGCAGCCGGGTCGTCTTTATCAAAGACGGTCAAATCTATACGCAGCTGAACAAGGGCGAGCAGTCGAGACAAGCGTTCTTCAACGATATTATCAAAACCCAAGGCGTGCTGGGCGGTGTGCAGCATGAACATTAATTATCTGATCTACCGTAATTTGAAGAAAAATATTAAAAATTATTATCTGTACGTTTTCGCATTGATTTTCAGCGTTGGCCTGTACTTCTCCTTCGTTACGCTGCAGTACGATCCGTCCATGGATGAAGTGAAGGGCTCGATGAAAGGGGCTGCCGGACTCGGGGCCGCCTCGGTGCTGCTGGTAGCAATTGTCGCCATCTTCCTGCTCTACGCCAATACGATATTCATCAAACGCCGAAGCAAGGAGATCGGGCTGTTCCAGCTGATTGGGCTCACCAAGGGAAAAATCTTCCGGATCCTGAGCGCGGAAAATCTGATCCTGTATTTCGGCTCGATGGTGATTGGCGTTCTTGCCGGCTTCGCCGCTTCCCGGCTGATCCTGATGATTTTGTTCAAGGTGACCGGCGTCGAAAGCGAGGCCACCCTTAGATTTTCCAGCCAAGCCTTGATCCAGACGGCCATCGTATTCGCCGCCATCTACATTCTGATCATGGTCATGAATTTCACATTCATTAAGGGGCAGAGCATTCTGTCGCTCTTCCGGGTCGTATCGACCACCGAGAACCGCGTCCGGAAAATGTCGCTTGTCGAGGTGATCCTCGGGCTCCTCGGCATCGGACTCATCCTGGTCGGATACTATGTATCCACCAAGCTGTTCAGCGGCGATTTCACAAACATGAATGAATTGTTTATGGCGATGGTCTTCATTCTAGGGTCGGTCATTATCGGAACCTACCTGTTCTATAAGGGCTCGGTCAGCTTTATTTTCAATCTGATCCGCAAGAGCAAAGGCGGATATCTGTCGGTGAACGAGGTGCTCTCGCTCTCCTCGATCATGTTCCGGATGAAGTCGAACGCCCTGCTGCTCACCATTATTACGACGGTCTCAGCGCTCGCCATCGGGCTGCTGTCGCTGAGCTACATCTCTTATTATTCGGCGGAGAAGTCAGCGAAGCAAGGCGTCCCGAATCATTTTGCCATCGCGGTACAGGACGATCTTGCTGCCTTCACGCATGCGCTTGCGGAAGCGGATATCGAATTCAAGCAGACCGATCGGAACGTGATTCAGGTGGACGCGGATGTCTCCAAGATTATCGGGTCCAGCTTTGAAGAAACGGGACAAAACGGCTCTATGATCATCGCAGTCATCAGTGATGAAGGCATTAAAGACGTTGACGTATCCCCGGAAGAAACGCTGTTTACGGGTTCAAGCGATGCGGTCCAGCAGTTCATGTCCATTCAGGCCACGGGACAGATTGAGCTTCGCGGAAGCAAGGAGAGCATTCCGCAACAGCTGATCGGAACGAACAAGGACGCCTACATCTCGTATAATTTTGCCAACAATGGCCTGCCGACCGCCATTGTCGACCAAACCGTATTTGAACGGTTAAAGCAGGATCTCGATCCCAAGATCCAGAAGGAAACGAATGTCTACCATGGCGTCGATATCGTAGATCCTGCGGCCATCAATCAAGCGAACGAAATATTTATGGATCTCGGTATCGGGGAACATACGGGAAATCTGTCCCAAATCACGATGATCACGGACCAGAAGAGCAACATGGGACTCATCATGTTCATCGTCGGATTCCTTGGCCTGACCTTCCTTATTACTTCAGGTTGTATCCTGTACTTTAAACAGATGGATGAGGGCGAGGAAGAGAAGCCGACGTACACGATCCTCCGTAAGCTCGGGTATACCCAAGGCAATCTGCTCCGGGGCATTCAGTTCAAGCAGCTCTTTAACTTCGGCATTCCGCTGATCGTGGGGCTATCCCATAGCTATTTCGCAGTCAAATCCGGCTGGTTCTTCTTTGGCACCGAGCTGTGGGCACCTATGGTCATCGTAATGCTGCTATACACGGCGTTGTACTCCATCTTCGGCCTGCTGTCCGTGATGTTCTACAAGCGGGTCATTAAAGAGGCGCTTTAAGTAGGGGAACAATATACAAGCAAGTTTGAGGGTTCTTCGAGCGTTTGGGTTTGTTCAAGTTAATAGAATGAAGAAGGTTAGCTAAATCATATAGAAAGCCAGTTTCGGTTGAGCCCGAAGCTGGCTTTATTTTCGCTTGAAGGTTCATTTTTTCAAGTTAAGAATCATTAGAAGCGGAGCGTTCCCCTTTATCCCCTGACTTCAGCAAACGAAATGGGATTAGAGGAAACCCGGGGATAAGAGGGATCGGAAGTACAATCCGCATGTGCAGTGCTGAGAACACCCCTCCTCTAACATTACCAATCCAGCGCCCTGCAGCTCTTCTGCAGCTTGCGGATGTAAACAATCTGGCCGATATGATAAGCATTATGTGTTGCAGCGTTGCTGATGATCTCCCACCACTTGGCCGGCTCCGGAAAACCGCTAACATCCTTCTCCAGGGTATCCGCAGACTCGGACAGCAGCGGCTGCCATCCTAGTAAAACCTCCAGCAGTCGTTTCCTTAGCTCGGCAAACGTCACATGATCCGGAAGGAGAAAGCTGAGATTATTGTCTTCAATTGCAGGCACCGCATCCATACGTTCTTCCCTGTACCGGGTCTGCCACGTTTCATTCCAATAGAGCAGATGCTGAACGATCTCTGCAATGCTGTGACTGTCGTTCGCCGGCGTCCAGAACGCCTCGTCCTCCGTCAGATCCCGGGTGGACTGCTGGAAGGGAATATACCAGCTCGGATCATTCGCACCCGCGAGCAGCTGATTTCTTAACACCTCACTTGCATGCGCCATAAATGCCTCACTCCTCCACGAAAAAATAAATGAGACGCACAGACAATCATTATTCATTGTATAACAGGTCATGTGTGCGGAGATCGGATGAAACGACTATAAACGTTTTTTCCTGAAGAGCTACCACTTAAGCCACAACCCCCTTGTTTACTTTCCTTATGCATCCCGGTTAGGACATGGGGTACAACAGAAAAAGCCTGCAGATCTGCTCCTTACGGAGGTTAATCTACAGGCTTAAGACGGCTCTAAGTGGGCCAGAGAGTGTTTAATGGCGAGCGTCTGGAACTGGAACCTTGTCGTGCCAAATCCAAGGCCAAGGAGCCGTCACCTAAGCTTCTCTGAATACGAATCTTGGTTAGGCAGCCGTTCGGGCAGCCTTCTCTCGGCTTTCTCGTTTCCCGACGAGGAAATAATACAGAATCACCGACAGCGCCAGCAGGACCGCTATGGTCATGTACATGCCCCGGAACCCTGCCAGCGGCGTAAGGAAGCCAAGAAGGAGCGGACCGAACCCGATGCCGACGTCCACAAAAATGTAAAAGGTCGATGTTGCAAGACCGATCCGGTGCGCCGGAGAGCGTTTAATGGCGAGCGCCTGGGAGCTGGACTGTGTCGTGCCGTATCCGAGGCCTACGAACACCGCGGACAGCAGAAGGGTTATTCCATGATGTGCCAGACCGAGCAGCAGGATCCCGATCGCAAAGGATACGATAGCCGGATACATCACAACATTCGCTCCCCGGTGGTCAAACCAGCGTCCGGTAAACGGCCGGGACAGAATCACCACGATCGCATACACGATGAAGAAGTAGGTTGCCGCTTCCACCAGCCCGATTTCCCCCGCAAAGATCTTCAGGTACGACAAAATGCTCGAATATCCAAAGCCCATCACAAAGCTTATGATCGAAATCGGAAGCGCCTTGAGCTCAATGAAGTTGGATAGCCGGAAGCCCTTCATCTCCCGTGCCTGTTCGGCGGTGAGCACCAGCTTCGGAATGCGCATGAATAACGAGGATACCAATGAGAGCACGCCCAGGATTGCACAAAGGACAAAATTGCCTGTCATGGAGGCATGCTCCAGAATCATAAGTCCGATGAAAGGGCCGATTGCCGATGCAATGATGATGCTGACACCATAATAACCTGTCCCTTCACCCCTTCTCGAGTTTGGAATCAAGCTCGCGGCAATCGTGCCGGTCGCGGTAGAGGCCAGCGCGAAGGCCAGGCCGTGGAGGAAACGGACGATGAGCAGCACCGCTAAGCTGTTAATGATGAAATACAAACCGATTAAGACGCTGAATGAGACCAATCCGGTCAACAGCAGCGGTCTTCGTCCGACCCTCTCGATAATGCTGCCTCCGATCAGCCGCCCGATCAGCGCCCCCACCACGAAGATACTGGAAGCAAAGCCGGCCATTCCAGTCGATGCATGGAATTCCTCAGCTGCATAAGTGGGCATAATAACAACCAATAGATAAAAACAAAGAAAGAGCAGGAAATTGACGCCGAACACAATCAAAAAGTCCTTGCTCCATAAACGATCTTGGGAGTTTTCTTGCTGCAAGTTAATCACCTTTTCTTATAATGTTATCCCTGACTGTCTCCATGACACGGATGACGCTGGCTTGTTCCTCAGCGGAGACACCTTCCATAATCTCCATCTCGTAGTCATCGAATAATTGACGAATCTGCAACGCGACATCGATGCCCTTACTTGATAAACGGATTCGCTTCTCCCGCTTGTCCGATGCCGGGATCTGCTCCACATAACCCAACTTGATCAATGCGTTCACCGTTCTAGTCACCGTGGGCTTCTCTACATACAAAACTTTGGACAATTCCACCAAGGTCATCGATTGGTTCGCGTCCAGATAATACATGATCGACCACTGGGCATAATACAGCCCAAAAACCTCGAGCCGCCGGTTCAGTTCATTGACGAACGGGCGGTACAGTCTGAAGTACTGCTGAAAAAAATGTCGGTGGGTGCTCATGGGGAAACCTCCATCCAATTGGTTACTCAAGGTAACTATTTGATTATAGAGTAGTGTTCCGAAAATGTCCAGACATAATGTCTGGTATTCTGATCCTTTTACTCGACGATGCATCAGTTCACCTAACAATGCCCATCGACCGTTTTTCAACACAGGTTATTCAGAATATATTCAGATTCATATGATTTAATTGGTATATTCCATCCGTCTTCTAGACAGATATTACAGGATTTGTGTGGTGAGGATGAATTGACGTTATCGGAAATACAACAAGAAGCGCTGGAACAGGCCAAGAAGCATGGGAGACTTGTCCGCTGGAAGAAAGGCGGATACTGGACGTATGAGGGTGTCTTGACGAAGGCAAGCGGTGATTCGCCATCTGTACCCAACTTGGAATGGTATTGCCGAACCAATACGATTTTCGCGCTTGTTAGGCGCGGGTACATTACAATGGATAATTGGAGCAGCTGTTCGCTCGTACAGAAAAATGATTGAATCCAAGCACCTGACTTGAAATGGCTTCCCTTAAAGCTGGAAGCACCATATCTTTAAGCAAATAACCCCAGAAGGTCGAGAATCGACATCCGGGGTTCTATTTTTTATGGAGGACTTATTACTCATGGCTTGGTTTATTTAACTTTGCGCACTTTCTATTGATCTCTTCCTCATGGCTTTTTAATTCCATGTAACGGACAATCAGCTTATCGAACGACTGCGAAAGTGCGACAACATCTTGATGTACGAATTCAAGACTGCCGGCCATTCGCTCAAGTTCCCTCCTGAGATATTCGAGCTCGTCGGATACATGCTTCAGTTCGTTCTCTATAGAAACCATCACATCCACCCACCCCCATCGTAGCAAGTGATTTATGACAGCTGCCAACGTTTTTGCGGCAAACCTTCTCAAACAGAGAGTTGATCGCTCATTCCTAAACGAACAAACCGTTAAAGCATGCTCCTCTTCATGAAATGTTGAAGGCTACCCGATTCAGTTTCTGCAGCGGCGTCAGGTCAGCAGGGTTATCTAAAATAAACAGTTCCCTATTCAATCGTTGTCGCATGGCGGATCAGAGGTTTCCGTCGTATTCGGCCAATTGCAGGGATCGTGGTTGCATATGAGCGTCCACAACAGCCTCTGCAGCTTCGCGTCACCACCCTTTCGATGGGTTTGCGATAGATTGTACGAATTATGAATTAGTTTAAATTTTAACTATCTGTCATCAGTGGCTTGCCTATAATTATAAAATTTTACTTTAATAAATAAAATACCCATAATTGGGTAATTAGTGCTTGTGTATTGCCTATATCTTCATGTAAATTTTCTTAGGAATGCCCCTTTATGATTGACTCTCGTTTTGGCGTATATCTTTTTGATGAAAGTACGGACCGTGCTTTGACTGATTCCATAAATATCCGCAATTTCAGGCACGTTTTTATTTTCCAGCCATTCGTAGGCGATTTCTTTCTCGCGGTTTGTTAATTCATATTGGTCAAAGAGTGAGTAGGTCAGCTCTTTTTGTAGCATGGGATCCTTTTGGGGTAACTTTTCTTCAATATTTTTGGCCAGATGTTCAATGAGGGGCAGTACAAATGTAACCTCGTGAAAGTAATGAAAACAGAGGCTGAGGTAGCCTATAATAACATGATTTATTCGTATTGGCGTGCAAACGCAGGACAGCTCTGCAAACAATTTATTGCTGTGCTCGGCGCCGATTACGACTGAGACCGATTGATTTTCCATGGATAACGCAATGGCATTGATTCCCGCCTTGTTCATAGCAGAAGATGTTCCGATTTTCAAATGATTTCTTTCAAAATAACCTTTTAACAGCTCCGTCCCGCAATAATCGATAACGGTTCCCTCTGGGTCCGCAATCACAAATAAATAAGGTATAGACAGCAAATCGTTCATATTCCTGGTTTCCTCTTGCAACAGATACAGGATTTCTTTTCGCTCGATCAGCCTTTCTTTAATTTCAGAGATGCTGAGGATATTAGGAAAATGATCGTTTACTTTCAGCAATGTTCTTTGGCCCATTATTTTCCCTTCTTCCTTGTTAAGAATAAGTGATTAATAATGAAATCGATCTCCTATTTATCGCCGCTGTGAAGATTCGGTAGCTCTTAGCGAAAAATAAAAAACCTCCATCCATGAAGATTACCATAGCAAAATAGGACGGAGGCTTCCGTCGTATTCGGCAACTGGCTGGCATCACGTATCTTAGCAGATTCGCATTAGCCCCTATAGCTTTGCGTCGCCACTTTTCAGTGGGTTTGCTATTATCGTACGAAACGATTCGATTGGTTTGCTGTCAAAGACGCTGCCGCATGAATATTCCTTGTTATCCGCTGAGAGTCGAACTGCTGTAGTTATACCGCGCTGCGGGAAATCATGTTCCGCATCATTCACCTCCTTTCAGGCAATTGACCGTAACTTTTAAGGAACAGGCAGTTACTGCAGGAGCCTCCCTATAAAAATTTGTGAACAACAAATAGCCTCCGTCAGCTTGTAGACATAGGTAGTAACTAGCAAGAAGTGACGGAGGCTTCCGTCGTATTCGGCAACTGGCTGGCATCGCGGTTCTATGCAGAACCCCATTAGCCCCTATAGCTTTGCGTCGCCACTTTTCAGTGGGTTTGCGATTATCGTACGAACGATTCAATTGTCGAAAGATACAACATATAGTTCTGAATGAATGACCTAATCAAACTATAACTTACATTGTTTTTCATTGAATATAGGCTTCATGACTCAAATTCCCGACAATTTCCTGCTGGATTTTGTAATTTTTTGTCACAAAGTAACTAGCAGAGCGTGTAATATGTCAAAATAACCAGCTTCTCCATGATTTAAAAAAGCTTTGCCGCTTCGGCTGCCCGCCGAAGGCCTTCCTCAATGATTTCCTCGCTTCGATCCCGGAATTGATTATGCCCCTCAATGATAATCGTAGTAATGTCGGTAATCCCGAACACGTTGAGATGATTTTTTACGAAGCTGACCGCCATCTCGGATGGATCGCCCTCCGCATAGATCCCGCCTCTAGCATTCAGCAGTGCTGCTTTTTTGTCACCCAACAGACCGACCAAGCCCTGCTCCGTATATTTGAACGTTTTACGCGGATGATGCATGTAGTCCAGGTAGGCATGCAGCACTGCAGGAACCGTCAGATTCCAGAGCGGGAAGGCAAACACCAATTTGTCGGCGGCAAGAAATTGCTCCAAGTGCCGGTTGACGATGTCCCGAACGGCCTGCTCTTCCTCCGAAAGCTCCATGCCCATGGCTGACTTGAAATTCCCGCTAATCATAATGTCGTCCAGAAGGGGAATGCGTTCCTGATACAGGTCGACCTCAACCACCGCATCATTCGGATGTGCCTCGCGGTAGCTATTGAAAAATGCGTCGTATAATCTGCTTGTGACGGCCCCTTGGCGGTTGTTGGCTTTAATGAATAAAGTGGTTGTCATTAGAATCTCCTCCTATATTTCCTATTTGTAATGAATGGACTCGAAAGCATGCGATATCAGCTTCCCGCCGCTCTTATATGACCGTGCTCCGTTTTCCCGAACCGTAGGGAATAGAACATCAGCATGGCGAGCAGCAGCCCGGCTAGCACCAAATAAATATTGCTGTAAACCTGCCCCTCGGCATAGGCATACAAGGGGTTCCACGATACCTCGGAGCGGATATCGAGCATTGTTCCGTACACACCGGAAGCGATCCCCGCCGAAATAAAATTCAGCATCTGCATCAATCCCATCCCGATGCCGGCTTGCTCTTTCGCTAAGCTAAGGGAGACGGAGTTGGATAGTGCAATCATCCCGAACGTCTGCCCGACATTACCTAGAATCAGGAAGAGAGCAACCGCGACGGCTGAAATGGCGGAGAACGTGGATAAGAGTACAAAGCAAGCGACCAACATAATCATGGCGGTTAGAAACAGATCCGTGTTCCCTTTGGCATCGGCCAGCTTTCCCCCTGTCTTCCCGAGCAGAGCGGAGGCCGCGGCGGCCGGCACCATGACAAATCCGATCCAACCTGGAGGCAGCGCATGAATCTCTGCCAGCAGCAACGGGCTTAGAAAATGCAGCGCAAAGGCCGCGCCGCTGAACAGAAACATGATGACAAGCCTAACCGAATACTCTTGATTCCGGAACAAAACCGGGCTCACGAACGGGACGGATGCACGATGAATCCGGACAATGAACAACGCGGCTACCAGCAGTCCGGCTAGCGGAAGCCACCAGATTCCGTTCGTTATTCCCAGCAGCAGACAAGTGATCGCGACAGCCAGCAGGCCGCCTCCCAGCAGGTCGAATGATCCTGGAAACTGAGGGTCTTCGTCCTTCAGATATTTCCGGTAAAAAGGAAGCGTGATGAGAATCAGCAAAGGGATGCTGAACAGCCAGCGCCAATGAGCAAAGCCGGCCACTAGCGAGGACACCACCGGCCCAAGCGCGCTGCCGATGGACAATCCAATAAAGGCTGTCGCCATGGCTGCTCCTCTTCGCTCCGGCGGGAAGTAGCGAATCGGTATAAGCGTTGCCGCCGCCGGTATCGCCGCCGCGCCGATCGCCTGAAGGCATCTTGCGGCAAGGACCATCCAGAATGCCTGGGAGACGAGGCCGACCAGAGAGCCGGCCGCGAACAGCAGCAGACCGAATGACAGCAAATTTTTGAGCTGGTAGCGTTCCGTCAGCTTCCCGTACAGAACCGTGCCGATCCCGTACAGCAGGGAATACGAGGAAGTTACCCAGCTAACCTGAGCGGTGCTCAAGCTGAATTCCTCCCGCATGTCCGGCAGGACAAAGTTAAACATCAATCCGCTCATAGCGGACAGACACAGCGTGAACATGAGGACACGCATCAGCTTCCGAGTCTCCATTAAAGCTTCACCCTCCTTGTGAGTAGAAAATTTTAAACAGCGAGATTAGCATGTCTGTCAGTACTTACTGACGTATGCTTTGAAAAAAACTAGGGGGTTAACGCCCTAGCAAAAATCCGCACACTCTCCTCAATAAAGTCATCCAGCGTTACGGAAGGAAATATCTCCTTGGAATCCAGCTCGTTCATGAACGCGCCAAAGTTCATCATCATAAACGAGATCGCCCGCAGCTCGGGATCTCCGGCAACCAGCTTCCCCTTCTCCGTCATGATCGTAAAATATTTCGTCAACACGTCCAGAAACTGCTTCGGATGCTTGCTGGTCATCTCTCGAAGTCCCGGGAGATGATCACTCTCCTTGATGCTGATCGTGATCAGCTTGCGGTTCCGGATCATCAAGTCATGGTACGTCCGGCTGATCAGAATCAGATCCGCAGTAAGCTCTCCCGTGAGCTTCTCCGCGAAAAGCTTCGTCATTTCTTGACCGTAATGATAGCGTTCGAACGCCATCTCCAGGAGATTTCGCTTGCTGCCGAACTTTCGGAATAGAGTCTTCTCGCTGAGCCCGGCTGCCGAGGCAATCTCCTGCGTCGTGACGCCGTTGTAGCCCTTCCGGGATATCAGATCGATTGCGGCCTGCAGCAGCTTGTCGTCACTGCTTATATGTTGATCTCTACTCATGAAAGTCCCCCCTTCCTACATGAATGTCAGTACTGACTGTCATTCGATGGACTTATCATATTTTACATTGTCTGATTTGTCAAACGGAATTTTAATTGGATTTGCTTGCTTACTCCGCCGGCTCGCCGGCCGCTTCCCACCGGTCGATCTCGGAACGAACCCGAGGCGCAACCTCCGTACCGAGCAGCTCGATCGCCCTCATGACCTCTTCATGCGGCATCGAGCCGACCGGCACGTGCAGCATAAACCGGGTAATACCCACATGCTTGCGAAGATGGATGATCTTCTGAGCGACCGTCTCCGGATCGCCTACATAGAGGGCTCCCTCGAAGCTGCGTGCAGCATCGAAACGGGCGCGATCATAGTAACCCCAGCCGCGCTCCCGGCCGAGCACGTTCATGGCCGCCTGGGTGGAGGGAAAGAACTTATCCGCGGCAAGCTCCGTATCCTCCGCGATAAATCCATGGGAATGCGAGGCGACCGGAAGCTTCGATACATCATGCCCTGCATGGGCGGCCGCTTCTTTATACAGCTTCACGAGCGGGGCGAACTGCAGCGGGCTCCCGCCAATGATCGCCAGCACGAGCGGCAGGCCGAGCAGGCCGGCCCGGACGACGGATTCGGAGTTGCCGCCGCTGCCGATCCATACGGGCAGGGGGTTCTGCACAGGACGCGGATATACGCCCAGATTATGGATGGCCGGGCGATGCCGGCCCTCCCAGGTCACCCGCTCCGACTCCCGAATTTTTAACAACAGCTCCAGCTTCTCTTCAAACAGCTCATCGTAATCATGAAGATCATAGCCGAACAAAGGAAAGGATTCGATGAATGAGCCCCGCCCGGCCATGATTTCCGCGCGTCCGTTCGAAATCGCGTCCAGCGTGGCGAAGTCCTGGAATACCCGTACCGGATCCGCTGATGACAGCACCGTCACCGCGCTTGTCAGCCGGATCCACTTGGTCCGGGAGGCAGCAGCCGCAAGCACGACCGCAGGGGACGAGGCCGCATAATCTTGGCGATGATGCTCGCCTACTCCATATACATCCAAGCCGACCTGGTCGGCCAGCACAATTTCCTCCACGACCTCGCGCAGCCTTTGGGCGTGGCTGATCAATTCGCCGGTGTGAACGTCCGGCACGGTTTCAACAAACGAGCTAATTCCGATTTCCATCATCGGTTCCTCCTAGTAACGTATCGTTATGTGTATGTTTCACAGACGCTATATTTTCTTTAGTTAATATATCTTTATATTGAACGTTTACGCATCTTTTTTCAAGTGGAAAAACGTCAGGGCTGCAGCCTAAGGTTATCGGCATCAACAGATTCAAAAAAAAGACCGGCACTTCTCCCGAAGGCCGGTCTCTCCCTATGCGGTTTATTTCTTGGCAAGCAAGTATTCCTCGAGGCGGTCCCAAGTTTGCGTAATGCCTTCCTCCATGCCCATTTCGAGCACCTTCTTAAGCTCATCCGCGGATTGATATACGGTCCGGGAGACGATCTTCGTTCTTCCGTCCAGCTCCTCGAATGTCATCGTTGTTGTGGACGCTGGAAGTTCCTCGGAAGTATTGCCTTCGGCATCGGAGAAATAATCGGTGTAAACGATTTTGGTAGGCTTCTCAATCTCATGGTAGACCGATTTCCCCCATGACTCCATGCCATAAAATTCTCCTTGATTCTTATCCATGCACGTCATGCAATAATGCCATGAACCGCCGGGACGAAAATCCATGTTCGACACGGTTGTCTCCCAGCCACGCGGACCCCACCAGTGCTTCAGATGCTCCCCGTCCGAGAACACCTCGAATACGAGCTCTCGCGGCGCGTCGAATACACGCTCCAACACAATTACAGGTCCTTCCACTCGGGTAATCATTTTGCTTGTCATCATCATTTCCTCCTCAAGTTTAAGTTAGGCTATGGGTCCTTCTTCTCGCCCGATTGCAATTTCTTCAAGTATGCGTCCAAGCTGTCAAAACGTTCATTCCATATTCTGCGGTAATCATTCAGCCATGCATCCAGCTCTTGAAAGGGCTCCGAGCGAAGCATGTAGTTTCGCCTGTTCGCTTCCGCCTGAACCTCTACCAATCCGGCCTCCAGCAGCACCTTCAGATGCTTCGAAGCCTGAGGCTGGCGAATCTGCAGACGTTCGGCGATATCACCCACCGTCATCGGACCTCCGAGGAGCAGCTCTACAATCGCAAGACGGCTCGGCTCGGCTAATGCACTAAATATCGCTTGCTTCATTCCTGGTGGTGACGGTTATAGAACCGAAGCTTCGGGGAATACGGCTTTTGTCTACTGTCTATTCCAGCCACCAACATCACCTCGATGCGTTTATTTGATTATGCCGTGTTCTTGAATTGAATATACCACACTAGGAATATTCCTGTAAAGGAATATTTATTTTGTTCACATCACTTATGCATTCAGCCGCTATATTCGCCTTCCTTCCCCCCCGCTTCTCCATTCCATTAACATCGGTCACACCTGCATGGGCTTCTGCATAGCATATGATGAAAATCATAAATCACCATTCGTATAGGATTGTACAAACCAACGAATGTATCTGCTGCCTATACGGATGCAAGCTTGCAGAGGGCCGGTAGCCAAGCGGTGGCCACTGCCGTTTGCAGACTCTTGCAAGCCGTGCATGGCAGCATGAATCCCATGAAGGAGTGAAGTTATATGGCATTTTTGCCGCCGCAAGGACCACCAGAACTGCAAGGACCCCAAGGACCGCCTGGGCCGCCAGGACTGTTGGGACCACCGGGACTGCAAGGAATGCAGCAAGGACCGACATCCCCTCCTCCCCAGTTCATTCCCCAGAACCCCGCCGCAACTTCCGTCACCGGAGCTGGCCCTTCAACCTTTGCGGTTGATCCCGGCGCCATTCGGGGCTGTCTGTTCCGGTTCACGTTTATATGGCCTAGACGCGGGAGGGGCTTTTGGTTCTTCCCAACGTTCGTAGGACGTACTTCTGTAGCAGGTTTCCGGTGGACCGGAAGCACCTGGGTATTCTCGGGCTTTGATTTAAGAAGAATCGAGTCCTTTACTTGCTTTTAATAGTCCGGATCCGACATAGTATCCGCGACTGGCGATGATCATGCCGAAACATGGAATAATTGCCTGAATCAAAAAAAGGGATTGCTGTTCTTCGGCAGCACTCCCTTCCCCAAGCCAATTCCAAAGAGCAACGTACACCGGCTTACACAACCGTTTAGCGGTGTCGAAACGACCGTACCCTCCCCGTACAACGATTGGACAAGCTCTTCTCTCCAAATAATAACTTGATTATATTTCATCATCGTTAAATAATATGTAGCAGGCCTGCTTAAACCGATTATAAAGATTGGGATTATCAATATATTAGAAGCAGCAGAAAGGTTGACAGAACACAATGGCATTATCCCAGCAGCTTAGTAACAGCAATCCATCCATTAAACAACCGTTTCCCGTGTCCATTCTATCGCTTACGGTCGGCGCGTTTGCGATTGGCATGACGGAGTTCGTCATCATGGGAATTCTACCGAATGTCGCCGCAGATCTAAACGTCAGCATCGCGATGGCGGGCCAGCTGATCACGATGTACGCTTTGGGGGTTGCCGTCGGCGCTCCCATCCTGACGATTCTTACGCATAAAATTCCGCAGAAGAAGCTCCTTCTTCTGCTAATGGGACTATTCATATTCGGCAACGGAATCTCCGTGTTTGCACCGAATTATGCCGTTCTCATGGGCGCCCGGATGCTGACGGCGTTAACGCACGGCACCTTCTTCGGGGTCGGCGCGGTGATCGCCTCCGGCCTCGTTCGCCCGGACAAACGGGCTGGCGCCGTCTCCATTATGATGGCCGGCTTGACGATCGCCAATATAATCGGCGTCCCGCTCGGTACCTTCATCGGTCAACAGATGGGCTGGCGCGCCTCCTTCGGCGCAATTGCCATCATGGGCGTCCTTGCGCTGGTCGGCATCCTGATCTTCATTCCGCAGATTCGCCAGGAGCAGTCTTCAGGCATTGTCCAGCAGGTGAAGGAGCTTTTGAAGCCCAAGCTGACGCTGTTTCTGCTCATTGGCGCGCTCGGCAATGCCGGCCTGTTCGCGGTGTTTACCTACATCGCTTCCCTGCTGATCGAGATTACGGGATACGCGGAGGCAAGCGTCACGTGGATCCTCATTTTATTCGGCTGCGGCGTTACGCTGGGCAACATCGTTGGCGGGAAGCTGGCCGATTGGAAGCTCATGCCTTCGATCCTAAGCATCTATTTCGCGACCGCCGTCATCCTGGCGATCCTGACGTTCACCATTCACCAGCCGATATTGGCTGTGGTAACCATTGTGCTGTGGGGAGCGGCCTCATTCGCCGTCATGCCCGGCCTGCAAATTCGGGTGATGAACTTGGCGCAGGGAGCGCCAGCGCTCGCCTCAACCTCCTCCCATTCCGCCGGCAACTTGGGGAATGCGGCCGGGGCTTTCATCGGAGGGCTTGTCATCACGCATCTAAGCCTGAACGCCCTGCCTTGGGTAGGGGCCATTCTGGCGGGAATCGCCTTCTTATTGGGCCTCGCCTGCTATATCTCCGAGCGCAAGACCGGGGATGCAGCCGTGAAGGCATGAGACGAGGTATGCCAGAATAGTTAATGATGTGCTTCCTGGCTTTTTCTTGAAGATAGACCATATCTAAAATTCCGAGGAGGTCCTCCATGCCGCGACTTATGAAGTTCAGCCTCATATTCGCAGCCATTGCAGCTGTACTCTATGTCATGATCTATGATTTCGGATTCCCCAAATTTCCGTATGAGATCCGAATGAGCTATCCTGCCGTACAGTACACTGCGGAAGATCCCTCCTCTGCCGTTCCTACGACCATCGAAATTGAGGGAACTTATTATCGCCGGTTGTTCCAAGAGCCGCTGTTCGACGGATCGATTCGGGTCCCTCTGTATGACTTCACGATGAGCTCTGATCCTGATACTGAGTATCCGCTGTATCGTTATGACCGCATATACGAAGACCCGCAGGGAAGCAGCAATGACACCTATATCTCCTTCTTGAATTATCCATCGTACACGTTCAAATCGAATGGCGCGATTGATAGCGTAACGATCGAGACGCTCGGTCAGCTATACATGAAGGACCGCTTTCAGCAAGTATTGATTCAAGTCACCCGCGATCCGGACGTAGACGCGAATCCATGGTTCATCGTCGCTCCGGCAGCGACCATCGAGGAGGCCGAGCAGCTGCGGAAACACATACTTCCCTAGGCTCTGTTCATAGGCGGCATACTTATCGTCAAGCCTGCTGAAGATCACCCGGCCTTTTACTCATAAATCGCTCCAACCATTGAATGTCCATGGCAAAAAGCCCCGGATTCCCTATAATTAAGGAATCCGGGGCTTTTCAATTTCAACTCGGCGCTTCCCTGCTTAAGCTTAGGATCGGTTTTCCAGCTCAATCTTCAGCGCCTCATAGTGCTCCATCAGCTCGCCCATAATCGGATGCTCGCCCGCAATGCCCGTATACTTGGACGCCGTATCGCTTGGTCCGATCTCGCGAACGGAGCGCTGCAGCTCAGCGCTTTCCGGGTCCTCAGGCACGTCGAACAGCAGCGCGGCCGCCATCGATTTGGCCAGGCTTTTGTATGCCAGTCCGCTTTCGAAGGCCAGCATGGCCGGGGACACGAGACGGTCCCCGGGCGACAGCTTCCGGATCGGGGAGCGTCCTACGCGCACCACCTCATCGGTAAGAGCCGGGTTGCGGAAACGGTCCAGAATGGTTGCAATGTATGCCTGATGCTCCGCCGGATTGAAGCCGTGCTTGTGGATCAGCGCCGCGCCGGTCTCATCCAGGACGGCACGGACATGCTTCGCCACCTCATCGTCCTTCACCGCATCCTGAATCGTCTCGTATCCTTTCAGGAAACCGATGTAGGCAGCGGAGCAGTGCCCGGTATTCACCGTGAACAGCTTGCGTTCAATGTACGGCTCCAGCCGGTCCACATAATGCACGCCCTCGACCGGCTTGAAGCCATCCAGCATCTGCGAACGGTCCACTGCCCACTCATAGAAAGGCTCGACAACCACCTTGAGCCGGTCCTCATGCTGCTGGAGCGGTACAATCCGGTCAACGGCCGCATCCGGGAACGCAATGCTGGAATCCGCCTTCCGTCTCGTCTCCTCATCCAGCAGGCCATAGACATGCTCTTTCAGCTGGGTGCTGCCGCCGATGGCATTCTCGCAAGCGATAATGTGAAGCGGAGCAGCCTCCCCCTGCAGCCGGAGCTTTAGTCCTTCCGCAATCGTAGGCGCGATAAACTTCAAAATATTGACGCCTACCGCCGTTGTCACAATATCGGCTTCCGCAACTGCCCGCGCAGCCGCTTCGGGCTCCGAGGCGCTGTTCAGCGCAGTGATGCCCTTGACCACCGTCGTCTCCTGACCTTCGCTGGCAAGCGTCACCGGATACTCCCCGCGTGCTTTCAGCTCGGATACCAGCTCTTCGTTCACATCGACGAAGCAAACCTCGTAGCCTGCTTGAGACAGAAGAAGTCCGATAAACCCGCGCCCGATGTTGCCTGCTCCGAAATGGACCGCCTTCATGCGCCCATTCCCCCTTCGAAGATGGCGAGGATCTCCTCCTCCGTCGAAGCGTTCATAACCTTCTCAATGCTCTCGTCATCGGTGAAGATCATCGCTACATTCGTCAAAATCTCCATATGGTCGCCGCCGGCAGCCGCAATGCCGATAACGATGAAGGCCGGCTCGTCGCCGCCAAAATCAACGCCCTCCGGGAAGCGAACGATGGACAGGCCCGTAGAAGCGACCATGCCCTTGGCTTCTTTCGTGCCATGAGGTATGGCGAGGCCGCCGCCCATGTACGTGGAGGCGATCTCTTCGCGCTCCAGCATTTTGTCCACATAGTCCTCCGACACATGGCCCGCCTTCACCAGCAGGTTGCCTGCCATGCGAATCGCTTCGCTCTTGCTGCTCGCCTGAGCGTTCAAAATCACTTTTTCTTTCGACAGTATGTTGGTCATCGTTAATCTCCCTCTTTCTATAGTCTATGTTCGATTTGTCCGTGTACTTATGGTCTATGATTCAAAAAATGCTGCAGCTCCTCCGCCAAGAAGGAGCGTATCTCTTCTTCGCTGCCCTGCTCCATCAGCTCGATCAGCTCGGAGCCGAGCAGCATCGCGCTAATCTCGCTCAGCACCTCCAGACTCTCCTTCGGGAGCTGCTTCGGGGCGAGCATCAGCAGGATGACGTCGGCCTCCAGCCCCTCTTCGAGCGGAACGGGCTCCGCCAAACGGAAGAGCGTGATTGAAGGCTTCGCAATGTGCCGGCTCCGGGTATGGAACAGCGCGAGCCTCGTCTCGGGGATGAGCTGCGTGCCCATCCGTTCCCGCTCAAGCAGGCGGTTCACCACGCTCCCCGGATCATGTACCGCCTCCAACACATGCATGCGCGATAACGCGTCTGTCAGCGTTCCTTCCAGATCAGCCGGAGCATTATCCAGGCGGTATACATGGAAGCCGTCTAACAGCGCCACGATTTCGTTCATGAGCGCGGCCTGCATCCGCAATCGCTCGAAGGATGCGGCCTTGCGCTCATCTTGCCCTGCGGCAGCAGCGCCACCGCTGCCCCCTGCCGGCTTTGTCGCCGCGCGCTGGAGGAAATGGAGCAGACGCTCCTTATCATCTGCCGTAAGCAGCGGGCTCAGCCGGATGTATTTATCTTTTGAAAGGGGCAGGTCAATCGTGGAAATAATCAGATCATACTGCTCCTCCGGCATCCGCGCCGCTTCATACCATGACGCGTTGCCGAGAACCTCGATCTGAGGCATCTCCTTGCGCAGCCGGGTTCCAAGAAGCCTGGATGAGCTTAGCCCGCTTGAGCAGACGAGAATCGCCCTCACAGGCTGCTCCGGCTGATTCAGCCGTTCGATGGATGCGCCGAAATGCATGACGAGAAAGCCGATCTCTTCATCAGGCACATCCAGCCCGTTTCGGATTTCATCCACCGCCTGACGGACGATGCCGAACAGCTCCTCGTAATCCTTGCGGATCGGACTCAGCAGCGGATTACGGATGCGGGTGCCCTCCCGGAGCCGCTTCATTGCGGCACCCAGATGCTCCACCAATCCGGCCCGAAGCGTCCGGTCCTCTTGAAAATCCAGCCCTGTCCGCTTCGCCACCGCTTCGGTCAACCGGTGCGCAATCTCCACCATTTCCACATCGGAATGGGCGAGCTCGATAATCTCCGACATTTCGCCCGCTGCGTCAAACAATTTTGCGATATAGACAACCTCTGCATCGGAGAGCCTCAGGTTCAGCGTATTTTCCAGCCGGATGGCAAAGCTCCTTGCGTCAGCCAGCATCGCTTTTGCGCTTCCTGCCTCCTCGGGCTGGATGAATTCAATCGGCCGTCCCTGCCGAATTCGGCTTACGGTGACCGATAGAGCGATCAGCATCCGTGTGTAGGCTTCTTCGGTTAAGCTCTCCGTCCAGCTCCAGCCCATATCCCACAGGGCTCTTTCAACGTCCAGAAGGACAGGCTTGTCGATCATGGACAGCAGGCGGGCGATGGCGGGATGACTGTAGTCTTCATAGCCATCTCCGACGAGATCGGAATAATCCACATGCTCATCGGCCAGCCTGCAGATCGCCCACCGTTTGCCGCTCTCCGTCCCTTCGATCTCGACGCCATAGCCCCTGCGCCGGATCAGCGACAGTCCGAACCGCTTCATCCACGGCTCGACCTCATCCAGATCATTGCTGATGGTCGGAACCGTGACCTTCAAGCTGTGGGCCAGGGCAAACAGCTTAATCGGCTCCTCGGCTTCCAGCAGCGCACAGAGCAGAAGGATTTTTCGCTCTTCCCCGGAATAATCTGCGGGCTTGCCTGCGATCAGCCGTGCCCGAAGGCTTGCTTCGGCCCCGGGCGCCTTGCTCTCCAGCCGGATGCCCGTTCCCGACTTTTTGTAAAGCAGTACCCCCGCACCCTGTAGATGCTCCTCAACGGCTTCCAGCTCCCGATGGACCGTTCTGACGCTGACCCCGATCTCAGACGCGATCTCTGCAGCCGTCATGCCCTCCGGTCTGTCGAGCAAGAGCAGAAGCAGCTGGCGCTGCCGGGCAGTTATAGGTTCCAGATCCATGCCTCCCTTCTGCACGAAATGGAGACAACGCCGGCGTATAGGCGCCAGCGTGTCATATCGTTACTGCAATATTAATCTTTCAGACGTTCCACAAGCTCATCATATCTCGGGCTCTTCAGGAAGTTGTCGATCGAGATATGCTCCGCATTCGGATTTTTGGCGATGGCCCGTTCCGTCAGCGTCTTCTGCGTGATGACGATATCCGCATCGTCCGGAATTTCGCTGACCGCCGAGTTCACGACGGTAATGTTCACGCCGGCCTGCTGCAGCTTCTTCCGGAGGACGGAAGCGCCCATCGCGCTCGAGCCCATGCCTGCGTCGCAAGCGAATACGATTTTGTTGATATTCGCCTTATCCGCGTTAGCGACAGCAGCTGCGGCAGGAGCGACTTGATCATTCATGCCGCCTGTCTTCATCGCCTTCATTTTCGCAGAGGCTTCTTCCAGGTTCGGCTCCTCTTCACCCTTCTTACCCGTTTTGAGCAGCACTGCCGCAACGAGGAAGGATGCGATCGTCGCCGTGATGACACCGGACAGGACGGCCAGCAGCCCGCCTTTAGGCGCCATAGCAAAGTAAGCGAAGATGCTTCCCGGCGATGCCGGGCCAACAAGTCCAGCACCAAACAGCTGGAAGGTGAACGTTCCGACTACACCGCCCGCAATGGCAGCGAGAATCAGGACCGGCTTCATCAGAATGTACGGGAAATAAATCTCATGAATCCCGCCCAGGAAGTGAATAACGACTGCGCCCGGTGCGGATGCCTTCGCGGATCCGCGTCCTACAAGCCAATAAGCCAGCAGGATGCCGAGGCCCGGGCCGGGATTGGATTCAAGCATATACAGCACGGACTGACCGATCCGGGCCGATTCCTCGGTTGCAATCGGGCTCAATATTCCATGGTTGATCGCATTGTTGAGGAACAGGATTTTCGCCGGTTCAATAATAATGTTGACCAGCGGCAGCAAATTGGCATTGACCAGCACGTCGACGCCCGCGGACAGTGCCTTGGTAACCCCCTGAATCAACGGTCCGATGCCGGTATAGGCGATAAGAGCAAGCACTCCGCCAATAATACCGAGCGAGAAGTTGTTGACCAGCATTTCGAAGCCGGATTTGATCTTGCCGTCGATCAGTTTGTCGAATTGCTTCAGCACCCACGCTGCGAGCGGTCCGACGATCATGGCTCCTAGGAACATCGGAATGTCCGATCCGACAATAACCCCGACTGTAGCGACTGCACCGATGACGGCCCCCCGTTTGTCGTGGACCATCTGCCCGCCGGTGTAACCGATCAAGAGCGGCAGCAAGTAGCTGATCATTGGACCGACCAGCTTGCCGAGCGTTTCGTTCGGGAACCAGCCGGTCGGGATGAATAAGGCCGTAATCAAGCCCCAAGCGATAAATGCGCCGATGTTCGGCATGACCATACCGCTCAGGAGACGGCCGAGCTGTTGAATTTTGACGCGTATGCCTCCGCCGGATGCGTTGGCCTTCGTCTCAGTGGACATGATGCGATACCTCCAGTCCTTATTTTGAAATATATAAAAAAATCGGTTGTGTCATGAACCATGTCTGACATCTTTATGTTAAGGCATTTTGGTAAGCGCACTCAACGAAAGGAAAATTCGGTTTCGGCAAGAATATTGTTGACAATTTTTAAATGGATCATGTTTGTTATTTGAAAATATCTCCCGATAGGCAGTTCTTTCATAGTTCACGGCCAGTTTGATCCTCATAAATTCTCGTTTTTCCCGTTGATTTCCGTCTCATATAGGTTATACCTATAAATTATATTTAATTTATATATTTCCTTAATGAGTCAAGGGTGGGTTACGATGGAGCCAGCCAATCATTTCGAGAGGAGTTTTGAACTATGGACCCGTCGGTAAAAGACCTGTTTGACGCTGTCGCCGGTGACTATGACCGGGAGCGCCGGCAGCTGATCCCCTGTTTTGACGATTTTTACGGAATGGCGCTGTCTCTCGTTGAGAGCGACCATCCATCGCCGCGTATCCTGGACCTGGGAGCCGGCACCGGACTGTTCTCCGGCATGGTGCTGCATAAGCACCCGCATGCCCGCTTAACCCTGATGGACCTGAGCGACAAAATGCTCGAAGGCGCCCGCCGAAGATTCGCAGGAGCGGATCAGGTCCGCTATATTACCGGCGACTACGCGGACTATCCATTCCGCGAGTCTTACGACATCGTCATCTCCTCCCTGTCGATCCACCATCTGACCCACCCTGCCAAGCAGCGATTGTTCCATGCTGTGTACGGGGCCCTCGAGCCGGGCGGGATCTTTGTGAACGCCGATCAGGTTCGGGGAAGGCACACGAGCTCCGATGAATACTACCGGCAGCGCTGGCTGGAATCGATTCGCCGCAGCGGCTTATCCGAGGCAGCGATCGAAGCTTCGATCAAGCGGCGGGCGGTTGACATTAACGCGTCATTGGAGGACCAGCTCCGTTGGATGGAGGAGGCGGGCTTTCAGGAGACGGACTGCATGTATAAGCATTTGGATTTTGCCGTGTTCTTCGGAAGGAAGCCGAGTTAAAACAAACAAAAACAAGCTCGTTCCTCAATAAGAGGAAGAGCTTGTTTGTTGTTCGCTTATCTCTACTGATGATCTACTGCCTGTCCGGCATGCCGTCAAGCATCATCATCCGCGTGGATGTGAAGAATATAGCCTTTGCCCCGGATGCTCTCGATCCCAAGCAGTCCGCGCGTCTTCTTCCGAACCCGGTAGATGAGGGCATTCATCTCTTCTGCGCTCACATCCGGCACGTCGTCCGGACCCGCCTCCCGCTCGGGCCAGACCAGGAGCTTCAGCTGCTCTTTGGATACGAATTGCTCCTTGTGATGGAGCAGCAGTTCAACGCATTTATATTCTTTTTCCGAGAAGGCAATCACCGTTCTCCCATGAACGAGCTCCTGCTTATAGGGGTTGAGCGTTATGCCTCCCGTATCCTCGGCAGCTGCCAGATGTTTCATGAGCGGCGTAATATCCATCGTCTCATCCATTCGAAGCACCGAGAAGGTTAACACGACCAGATCACCGGCCAGCGCCACGGAATCCCCGTGCTGCAGCGGAGCCTCTCCATTCGGTTCCAGCCGCTGCTGATTGACGAAGGTTCCGTGCTTGCTGTTCAGATCTTTAATGCTGAATTGTCCGTCCCTGTAGATCAGCGCTGCGTGCTTGCGGGACACGTACACATTATCGAACGTGATATCCGGGTCCCACTGCTTGCCCTTGCGCCCAAGCACCGTCATCGATCTCCTCAAAGGGATCACATCTCCGCGCTCGTACGGGTTCCCCCGTTCCACCATCAAGTAGGAGGATCTATCCATCATGCTACCTCCTGATTATCGTAATATCGCCCATGCTTTGTTTCATTTATCAGATCGCTATTATGCAATTGTTATGCTCCAGCCATTGAGTATGCGCCCAAAATCACTAACATGGATAAAGAGAACAAAGCTAGAGATATAGAGGAAGCCGAAACGCTCGGCTCTTAACAGTAACGATTTTGGGGGATTGAATCATGCGTATTCGAAAAAGCTGGAGGAACGTCATTCTGGTTATTCTCATCATACTCGGATTTCTGTATGTTAACAACTCGTCGCTATTCACCAAGGAACGCGAAGGTGAGCCCTTGCTGCTCGCGCATCGGGGGATCGGCCAAACCTTTCCGATGGAGGGAATTGAATCCGATACATGTACCGCTTCACGTATTTACATACCGGAGCATGCCTTTCTGGAGAACACCATACCATCCATGAAGGCAGCCTTCGATGCCGGCGCGGATATCGTGGAGCTGGATATTAAGCCGACGAAGGACGGCCAGTTCGCCGTATTCCACGACTGGACGCTGGAATGCCGGACGAATGCACACGGCTCGGTCAAGGATTATACCATGGAGCAGCTGAAAAGCATCGATATCGGCTACGGCTACACGGCGGATCAGGGAGCCACCTATCCGTTCCGGGGGAAGGGCGTCGGGCTCATGCCGTCCCTATCGGAGGTGCTGGCCGCATTTCCTGACGGCGAATTTCTGATTCATATCAAAAGTCAGGATGCCGGCGAAGGGGAGCTTCTGGCCGCCTATCTCGCCCAGCTGCCGGAAGACCGCTTAAGCCGGCTCACGGTATATGGCGACGATGCGCCGATCAGCGAACTAAAATCGAGGCTCCCTGCGCTTCGGGTCATGTCGATGGATTCTCTGAAGAGCTGCCTCATCTCTTATATCGGTGCCGGCTGGAGCGGCTATATGCCGTCGGTCTGCCGCAATACCCAGCTGCATATTCCCGAGAAGTACGCCCCTTATTTGTGGGGCTGGCCCGATAAATTCCTGAACCGCATGGACCGCATCAATACGAGGGTCATTCTGGTCGCCGGAGACGGCGGATGGTCGGAAGGCTTCGATACGGTCGAAGATCTGAAGAGGCTGCCGAAGAACTACAGCGGCGGCATTTGGACCAACCGGGTGGATGTCATCGCACCGGAACTGACGATCAAGAAATGACATGGAGCAAGGCGCGCTTGCTTCTTGGCCATACCCCCAGCAATGGGGGTATTTTTTTCATGTCCGCATCCCCGCGCCATAAGCTCAACGCCTGCCTGCCAATTGAAATCAAGGCAAAGTTTTTGGGCCCATCCAGCCGATGATTTATATAGACCAGAAGGATCAGACCGTGACGAGGTGCCACCGAACTACCGTTGATTAGGAGAGGATATTTTTTGGCCAGAGACACTGAGAAAAAAGGATGGTTTAAAAGCGTGCTTGCCCCGCAAGCCCCATCAGAGAAGGAGCCTGCGGAAACGGCGCCGGTCCCGGCCCCGGCCGAATCGGTGATGGAAACATCCGGGCCCGCGCATCCTGCGCAGCCCCCGGCAGATCATCAGAAATCCCTGTTATCGAAGGATAACCAGGACAAAATCGCGCTGGACGTGATCGTATCGATTGAAAACATGCTCAAGGAGCGACAATTGCTGTCTTATAAAAACAACGGTCTGGAGGATCAGCTGGCGGCGGCAAACGAGACGATCCAGCGGCTGAAGCAAGAGCATATCAAGAAGGATCAGCTG
Source organism: Paenibacillus sp. FSL R5-0810 (assembly GCF_038002285.1). Lineage (NCBI taxonomy): Bacteria > Bacillati > Bacillota > Bacilli > Caryophanales > Paenibacillaceae > Paenibacillus > Paenibacillus sp. FSL R5-0810. The sequence continues at coordinate 5,352,369 of NZ_JBBOCF010000001.1, read as the reverse complement.
ATTCAGGAGAAGAGCAAGGAAATCCGCGAGCTCGAAAACACGCTGACCCACAAGCAGATGGGCTACGATCAGCTTCTTGAGGACTATAAAGAATTCCAGCTTAGCTCCAACCTGGCTTATGAGAAGCTGTCCGGACAGCTGGAGACAGAAACGGCGAAATACGGGAAGCTTTATGAGGAATCCACGAATGCCCAGTACCAGAGCATGCTCAAGATTAATGAGCTGGAGGACAAGATCCGGGAGCTGCAGATCGAGAATCAGAAATATGCCGAGCAATATCGGAAGATCGCCGACGAAAAAGCGGAGCTCTTGCAGACGATTCAGGACTTCACCGAGAGAATGGGCTTCTCCTTCGCACCCAAGACATCAACGACGCAGATGCCGGAGTAATTCCGCGGATCCGCAGCAAGAGAAAGGAGATCCATCATGTCCGTCTTTTACGGAAAAGTGATTGAATTGCAAGACATTGAACAGCATGAAGGGCAGTATGGCATGCGAATCCGGCTATCGGCCGCCGAGTCGTTCGAATATGTCTGGGCCATCGATAATGCGACTGCAGAGAGCCTGCTGGCGATTGTAGACTTTGACGGCATTCATAAATACCGGCTGTCCCGGCATACCGTATGGGATGCTAATCGTCGGCAGTACATAGGCTACATCACCAAAACCCGCCGCGATCAGAGCATCCGTTATCCCTTCGTCTGCTCCGAAGCATTTATACATAATCTTAATGCAGTTCAGCGCGTTCAGCATCTGGACGAAATCCATGCGCTGCCTTTTCTGTCCCTGACGTACGCGGAGCGGGAAGCTGAGACCTTGCAGGAGGAAGAAGAGCCGGGACGAAACCAGCAGAAGAAGCACAAAAGGCAACGATTGCCGATGAGGCGGGTCGCCATCACGGCCCTCAGCATGCTGTCGATCCTGTTATTGGGCTCGTTCGATGCCCTGTCCCTTCCGGTAGCGGAGTCGCCGGGCGCTTCAGCCTTTACGGCAGGGACGGCTCTTCCGGCATTCCAGTCCGTACGGCACACCGCTGCAATGGCTGAGGCCTCTTCGAACCCAGCCCCGAAGAAGCTGGAATCAGAGCCTCGGCCAAAGGTCAGCTCCGAGCCGAAGCTGAGGCCGCAGGCGGAGCTGAAGCCGCAGACGGAACTGAAGCAGCAGACTGGGACGAGGCCACAGACGGAACTGCCGTCCTTCGAGCTTAAGGACGCCGTCACCTACAGCCTGCCGAAGGGCTATGTCGCTTTGACCTTTGATGACGGACCGTCCAAATACTCGGCGAAGATCATGAAGGTGCTGAAGGAGCATCAAGTCGGCGGCACCTTCTTCTTCGTCGGAGAGAATGTGGGCAAGCATCCGGCCGCGGTTCGGGCCATCCAGGAGAGCGGCTATTCCATCGGCAGTCATTCCATGAACCATGCGAACATGCCGCTGCTGGCCTACGAGGAACAGGAAGCGCAGATCAAGAGCGCCGCTGAATCCATCGAAGCCATTACGAAGCAGCCGGTTACGCTCTTCCGTCCGCCATACGGGGCATTCAACGAGATGACGGAAGAGGCGAGCCGCGCACACGGCAGCAGCATCGTCCTGTGGAACAAGGACCCTGAGGACTGGCTGACGCGCGATAGAGACAAGATTCTCCATTATGTCCGCCATACGGAGCCCTCCGGCTCCATCATTCTACTTCACGAGTCGCAGGCGGTCATCGATGCGCTGCCGTCCATTATTGCGTACCTGAAGGATCAGAATTTAAAAATCGTCAGCCTGCAATAGCCATTATCGACTCCTGCATGTGGACCCCCGACAAATAAAGGCTGTGCCTGCAATTGATGTTCATGCAGGCGCAGCCCTTTTTTTCATGATGATACGGCATGGTTCATTACAGCAGATCTCCCTCGCAAGGGACATTTATTATGGCAGGCTTCCTCTACAAGCTCTCGATCAGCATGTACACGCCAGTAAAGATAAGGATCACATACGTAAAGATTTGAAACACTCGCTGATTAATGACCCGGAATAGCCGCTGTCCGAGGAACAGCCCCAGGAATACCAGCGGAAGCGCCATGGCACTGGAAGTCCAGACCGTCTTGGTCGACCCCGCTACGATCGCTTGAATCAGAAGGCTCAGCGTATAGATGAACATGTAGAAAGCAAGCGTCGTCGCTCTAAGCTGCTCCTTCTGCGTATCCGTGCCGGAGAAATACAGCAGCAGCGGCGGCCCCGGCATCCCGATGCTGGTGGTCAGGGCCCCCGACAATCCGCCTACGGCCAAATCTCTGCCCGGGCGCTGCCGGATCCGGAACCGCAGCATCAGCATGACGGTAAGCAGAAGGATGATCAGGCTCACGCCGAGCTTCAGCCGGCCGATATCGATCCACGAGAAGACGGCTATGCCGATCGGCAGACCGATCACGCTTCCGATCACCAGCCTTTTGAGGATGCCAAAGTCAATGTCCTTCCGAATTCTAAAGATTAAGGCGGCGGATATGATCAGCGACAGGATCAAATTGATCTGGATCGCCTCCGCCGGCTCGAACAACAGCAAGAGAAACGGCGTTGCGAGAATGGAGAACCCGAAGCCGGTGCTTGTCTGGAGGATGGATGCCACGAATATGATGACCATAAATAGAAGAATGTCCACGGGGTTACACCTGCTTTCTTCCATATGCGTTATGGGGAAGTCGGCCCATATCAAACGCTCCATCCTGCCATTGTAACATATAATCCCAGTGATTCTCCCTTATGAGGCTGTTTTTGTCCTGCCTATTATGCTCGGCTATATAGAGTTCCTGCCTCAACTTACCCGCATCAGGAGCCGGGTGCCAGTCATGTATGCGTTCAGAGAAGCCCGCCCAACAATGAAGCTGAAACGGCCGTGGAGCTTATCGCTCGTTGCCTGTCACTTAGGCTCTGATAGTGCAGCCTGCAGCCGGCTCCTATGGATCCAATACGGTTTACGGTTTCCTTCTTTTCGAAGGATTCCCTCGTCCACAAGCTGATTCAGGATGGGCGTTACGGTCTCCCGAATGCTGCCCGTCATGCTGGCCAGCTCCTGGTGGGTCATTTCAACCGGTAACGGAATCCATTCCCCATCGCTTCTTGGACCTGAATTAAATTTCGTCACAAGCTTATTGAATAGGAAGAGCAGTCTTTTACGCACACTTCCGTAAGCCATGTACTCAAGCATGTCCTCGGTTTCCTGCAGTCTGGCGGTGACGATCTCGATGTACTTTAAGGCCAGCTCGGGCTTCTCGGTGATGACCTTGCGAAACTGCTCGCTATCCATCTCGCATATGACGGAGTCCTCCATCGTGACCGCAAACAGCGGGACCCCTGTACGAAATGAGGTGATCTCTCCGAATAGATGGCCTGTCCCTAAAATATCAAGCGTCAGCTCCTTCCCTTCCTCCGTAATTTTATACAAACGAACGGTGCCTGATTTGATGATATATAGCACCTTGTGCTCCATGTAAGGCGAAGCGATCACGGTTCCCTTGGGCCGGGCTTCAAGAGGCGTTATATGGTTCAACTGCTGCAGCTCATCCTCGCTAAGCCCCTTAAACAAGTCCACTCTCGATAGATACGTAATCATCTCCATCTGACATCATCCTTTTCCTATGTATTCCAGACTACATCCCTCAGCGTCCTGTCCCGGATAAACTATGCCTTGAAGGCTGTAAAAGCCGCACCTCATAACAAGGAGTGATTTTCCCATGGAGCCGATATGGACCGTTCTGTTCCAAGGCATATTAATCGTCATCTTCGTCATTTCCGCTTCCCTGAAGTTTCTGCGTACCCGGTCGATGGTGAAGCACTGGACCGAATACCGCTATCCTTTCTGGGGAATGTATGCGATCGCCGGCTTGGAAGCTGTGGGCGCTGCGCTGATGATTACGTCCTTTTGGATCCCGGGAAACAGCATTTATGCCGCCGCCCTGTTTGCCGTGCTGATGATCGGAGCCGTTCACGCCCATCTTTATCGAGCCAAGCATAAACCAATCATGGCCGTCAATGCAATGCTGATGCTCGTGCTGTCCGTTACCCTGCTTTTTCAATAATCACCGCCTATATCCCCTCATGAAAAAGAGGCTGGCCGTCTGTCTGCAACAGATGACCGAGCCTCTTTCGTCCATTTCATCAGCGAAACCCGCTACTTCACCCATTTATGCAGCAGCGGCCCTTCCTCGCCGTAGACCGGGTCCATAGACGGAACCGGCACGCTCCGGATCTCCGATATGGCCTGCGCCCGATCGGTCGGATTCCGCTCCCGCAGATTAGGCGTGATTCCGCCGGGATAGGCGCCCACCACCGCAAAATCCGGACTGGCGTCCAGCAGCATATGCGCCGTTCCGGCCGGCAGCACGATCACGTCGCCTGTGGCGAGGGTCAGCCGCTCCCCGGCATCACCGCCGATCAGAACCGTCGCGCTGCCGGATTGCACGCCCAGCACTTCATGCGTATTGCTGTGGTAATGGTGGTAATCGTACACACCTCCGGTCCAGCTGCCTGTCCATTGATGGCGGTTAAAGGCTGCCTCTATGCCGGCCGGGTGATCCGCAAATACGCCCTCGTACACGATCACCGGCAAATCCGGATGATTCGGAACTTCTCCATCGTCCCTCACGAAGAATGATCTGACCTGAGCCTCCACTGTCATCCGCTCCTTTCTGCACGATTGATGCACTCGTAGTACCAGTACCCGGACAGCCCGGGACTCAAACAGTAAACAGCCAAAGACCATCGGCGGATGCCGATAATCTGGCGAATGCCTCTTCAGAGATATGAAGCTCCAAGCTCCTGCCCCCTGGTGCGATCTTGCTGAATCGCTTTAGTTGCCTAAAAACTCGAAATGAGAACCAAGACGAAGACAGTCCATGAAAAAATACCATGTATTCGTTTTCTTGGTCCTTAACAGGATTTTACATCGGCTCGTGAACTAGGATAGTTTATTACATAAGATGTCATTTGTCTTTATATGTAATTAAAGGATGTAAATGGATTATTTTATCCCTCTGCTATCCATTTTTATCCCTTGACGTCCAGCTCGCCATCCAAGAATTCACCCAAGGTCCATTCCGAAAAGCCACCTGCAGATTGCGCAGGACCCGATCAGCAGCAGGCTTACCCGTTCCATTCAATCGAGATATAGAGAAAGGAGAGAGACGTTTGCAGTACTTTTTCTACGGCATTGCCGGGATATTTCTGGTGTTCCAGACCTTGTACACGATCATTCCGTTATGGTGCAGCAAGGTGAAGCGACTCGATCCGGATCTGCCTGAGCATTCGATCTCGGTGCTCGTTCCGGCTTACAACGAAGAGCTGACGATCCGAAACTGCATGGATGCTATGGCCGGTTTGAACTACAGCCGCTATGAGATCCTGATTATCAACGACGGCTCCAAGGACGGCACCCTCTCCGTGCTTCATGAGCTGCTGGAGTTACAAACCGATTTAAGGAGACCCGATCAGAAGCTATCCTACAAGACGGTGAAGGGCTTTTACCGCTCGAAAAGGTACCCGAACATGTTTGTGATCGATAAGCTCAACGGCGGCAAGGCGGATTCGCTGAATGCCGGCATCGATTATGCCGCTTCGGATATCGTCATTACGCTGGATGCGGATAGCATGCTGGAGGCAGACTCGCTTCGGTATGTAAATCAATATTTCCATGACGACAAGGTCATTGCGCTCGGCGGCACGGTCAAGATCGTTCAGGGAGCCAAGCGGGATCAAAACGGCGCCATTATCGAGAGGTTTCGCGGAAAGAGCTTGATCAAAAGCCAGATCATCAATTATACGCATGGCTTCTATGTGCGCAAGCTTACGCAATCGTTCTTTAATTCCATCGTGGTCATCTCCGGCGCATTCGGCGCATTCCATAAAGCAGTGCTCGTGCAGGTGGACGGCTTCCGCAGCACCGTAGGCGAGGATATCGACATTACCCTGAAAATCCATGAGTACATTAAGGCTAACGGCCTTAAGAAAAAGCTCGTGTATGCGCCGGAGGCTGTCTGCTACACCGAATGCCCCGAGAACCTGCGCAACTTCTACAAGCAGCGCATCCGCTGGCAAAAGGCCTTCGTCGACTGCATCCTGATCTATTGGTCCAGGCTGTCCAGCAAGTTTAGCGTTGGCGTCAGCCTCTTCTTTGCCATCGACGGGTTTATGCTGGGCACGTTCTCCGCATTCACCACGCTTTTTTACCTGGGACAGGCACTGATGCTGGGCGGCAATGTGCTGCATGCGTTCATCTTCCTGCTCATCAGTCTGCTGTTCAATGCGGCGCAGATCATCATTTCGCTGCACCTATGCCGCAAATACGGCAGCACCTACCGCGTGGCCGACTATGTGGCCATGTTCCTGTTCAGCCAGTGGGAGCTCGTCACATACCGGAATTTGCTGCTCTACATCAATATTGCCGGGACGTTTAAGTACTTCGACAATGATGAAGGCTGGGGCTTCGTCGAGCGCAAGGGCGCTGTCGCCATTAGCCAGAACATTGCCGCAGGCTCGAACTAATATCAAGGGAGGCTGCCATAAAGCATGATACGAAATAACCGAATTATATACGTGGATATGCTCAGAATCCTATCCATCGTTGCCGTCATCGTGCTGCATTATACGGCGGAGGTGCTGACGAGCACGAATGATTTCAACAGCTCCGCATGGTGGATCAGCAACGGGTTCAATTCCATCTCCCGCTTCGCCGTGCCTGTCTTCTTCATGATCAGCGGGGCGATGATGCTGCGGACGAACATCAGGTCCTACCGGGAATTTTACGCCAAACGGGTTATCCCGCTGCTCATTCCCCTCCTCACCTGGTCGCTCATCTACGGCTTGTATAATCAGTACTATATTATTCGAAGCAGCATGAACGCCTACGAATTTGTGATCGACTTCGGCTTCCGGCTGCTCACCGACCGGAACTATGTGCATCTGTGGTTCCTGTATGCCATTATCGCCATTTACATGACCGTGCCGCTCATCAGCAAATTTATCCGATCATGCAGCGAGCGGGATTTACGGTATTATCTGCTCTTATGGTTCATCGTCAGCATCGCGTACCGCTTCATATCGGATGCCGTATTCCGTGCAACCGAGCAATACATCAATATCCCGATCATGAACATTCCGTTCTTCATGGGATTTCTGGGCTATTTTATCCTGGGACATTATCTATTCCATTACGATCTGCCGGGGAGGGCAAAGAATCTGTTGTACAACCTCGGCATCGTCTCCTTCTTCCTTACGCCGGTAGCCACCTACTTTGCGTCTATGCACAGCGGCGTGCTGGACGAGATGTTCTATGGCAACTACTCCATCACCGTGTTCTTCATGTCCGTCGGCCTGTTTATTTTCTTCAAGGAGAAAGAGCCCCGTCTCAGCGAAAGCGTGAACCACAAGGTTCAGAAATTGATCGGCTCGATCTCCAAAGCCAGCTTCAGTATCTACCTCATTCATCTGCTGGTGGAAATGATGCTCTCCGGCAGAACCGAGGTCGATGCCACGCTGGCGGAGGCGGCCCTCCGTCTTCTGATCAATATCGGCATCATCTTCGCCATCAGCTACGTCACCGTCAAGGTGCTGAACCTGAGCAAGACGGCAACCTATATCCTGTTTGGCGGTCGGGGGTGACGTGAGATGAGAGTCAGTATCTATACGAAAATATTTATTGTTGTGCTGCTTGCCGGCATGAGTTTTTATTTCTACCGGATATCCGCGAAGGAGGATCGCAGAATTACGGCCGTATACGTGGAGGCATGGCAGGATTACCGAACATTGAATCTGTCGGAGCGGGGGGTCGACATCGCCTTTATCGCATTCGCCAAAATCAAAGGCACCGATCTGTATTTTCACGAGGACAGCCAAACCGACAGCCAGATCAAAGAAAACATCAAGCAGCTAAAACGGCATCATCCGCATACGAAGATGGTGCTGGCGATAGGAGGCTACGGCGCGGACGGCTTCTCCGATGCTTCGCTGGACGGCAACCGTTACTTGTTCACGGAGAGCATTGTCAACATGGTCAAGGAGCTGGAGCTGGACGGGGTCGATATCGACTGGGAGTATCCGGCTTTCGATGCCTGGAATACGCAGAAGGCCCGGCCCGAGGATACGAAGAATTTTACCAGCCTGATGAAGGAGCTGCGGGAGAAGCTGTACCGGCTTCCGCATAAGAACAAGAAGTACCTGCTGACCTTCGCCTCAGGGACGCAGGATTGGTATTTTCGCAACGTCGAGGTGAAGAAGGTCGAGAGATACGTCGACTACATCAACGTCATGACCTACGATCTCACCGGCAAATGGTCGGATACGACCGGCTTTAATGCCAATCTGTACGTAGACAGCCAAGGCAAGTCCGAGCACAGCGTCGACGGCATCGTCTCCATGTATCTCGATCACGGCATCGACAGCCGGAAGCTGCTGCTCGGCATCCCCGCGTATTCCTACGGCTGGAGGGATGTGAAGGATAAGAAGGGGAGCCCGGGCGGCCTCTTTGCATCCGGCAAGCCGATCGACATCGATAAGACGGATTTGAGCTATAAGCAGATCAAGCGGTCCTATCTGAACAAAAACGGCTACAAACGCTATTTCGACAGCAAAGCCAAAGCCGCTTACCTCTACAATGGGGATACGTTCATCAGCTACGAGGATCCGGAAGCCGTGAAAGAGAAGATCCGCTACATTAAGAGCAAGAATCTCGGAGGCGCAATGTTATGGCAGTATGCGCAGGATGCGGAGGACGGGCTCGTACAGCTCTTATCCGAGCATTTGAACGAATAGTTCAATTGCCGGGCCGCGTAAAGATTGAATGTCAGACGATCGTGGTGCCAGCTCAGCAAAGATCCTTGCAGCAGGGAAGAGGATTCCTTGCCTGATATGTCGAAATCTATCGTATTATGCGAAAATGGAATGAAACAGCTCTCAAATATTCTGCGATCATCATCATATTTCTTGCCTTCTTATTCGGCCTGCGATGGGCTTGGTCCGAAATGTTCTCCACCTCGCACGATCCTCGCGCCGTTAACGGCGTGCTCGATCTCCGCGGGGTGGATTTAAATTCGTCCTCCCCATTCTATTTGGACGGTGAATGGCAATTCTATCCGTTTCAGTTTCGATCCCGGGCGGATGTGGAGGAGACGCCGTTTCGCAGCGTTCAGGTTCCCGGGGACTGGAGCAGCGCGCTTCATGAAGACGGGAACGGACCGTCCTACGGATACGGGACATACCGGCTTCGCATCCTGACCGACCCGCTGGAGGAGCCTGTCGCCATCTGGATTAAAGGAATCGAGACGGTCTCCCGCGTGGAAATGAACGGTCTGGCGGAGCCGGAAATCGGCAAGCTGGCTGCGGACAAGAACAACTATATTGCAAGGATTGCTTCGTACACGGCCACCTATTCCGAGGAAGGCGCGACTGAAATCGATCTGCTCATCCAGGTCGCCAATTTCGACGAGCCGCATAACGGCGGCATCGTCCGCTCGATCCGCTTCGGGTCGGCAGCGTCCATCGATTATGTGCGCTGGTATTCGATCGGATTCCAGCTGGTGACCTTTATGGTCCTGCTGCTGCACGGCCTTTATGCCGGCATTCTGTTTGCATTCAATCGGCAGGAACCGGCACTGCTGATGACCGGGCTGCTGACCCTGACGGCGGGCATCGCAATCCTGGCCGGAAACGATTATATCCTTCTGCTGTGGCTGCCGATCGATTACGCGGGAGGGATTAAGGTCCGTCTGATCGCCTTGCTGTGGCAGAACCTGCTGATGCTGCTCTTGTTCCGGCGATTCCTTTCGCCTGTCTCCGGACGAACCTGGCTGCGGGCATTTACGGTGGGGCTTATCCTGTTCACCGGCTTCCTGGTCGTTTCTCCGGCATCTTGGGTCCACAGCGTCATGGAGTTTAAGCTGTTCGCGTTCTTCTATCTGATTCCGCTTGCGGGGCTTGTCCATTTGGTGGGAACGATGATCTTCCGGCGGCAAACCGATCAGGACATCGTATTCCTGCTGCTCACGGCAGCCGGCATGATCACCAATCAGCTGTGGACCCTGGCGGAGTCTGCCAAGGAGATTACCACCGTCTATTACCCGGTCGATATCATTGCTGCAATTATCGGATTCTCGACATACTGGTTCAAAAAATATATCCGCAACGCCAAGGAGAACGCCAAGCTGAACATCCAGCTGCAGAAGGCCGATAAGCTTAAGGACGAATTTCTGGCCAACACGTCGCATGAGCTTCGAACCCCGCTGCACGGCATTATGAATATCGCCCAATCCGTTGTCTCCAAAGAACGGAAGAACATGAACAAGGGCAGCATCGAAGACATGAAGCTGCTCATTACGATCAGCCGCCGCATGTCCCATTTGCTTGAAGACCTGCTCGATATCACCAGGCTGAAGGACCACCACATTACGCTTACTCCCGAGCCCTTGCGCATTCAATCGGTCGTTCCCGGGGTAATCGCCATGCTTCAATTCATGGTGGAGGGCAAGCCGATCCGGCTCCGAATGGAGATTGCGGACTCGATGCCTCCGGTTATGGCCGATGAGAAGCGGCTTGTGCAAATTCTGTACAACTTGGTTCATAATGCGCTCAAATATACAGAGCAGGGAAGCGTAACGGTCTCCGCCTCGGTTCGGAACGGCCAAGCCGAGATCCAGGTATCCGATACCGGAATCGGCATGAGCACGGAAGCGCTGGAGCGCATCTTTCTTCCTTATGAGCAGGGCTCCCACGGCGTCCATGACGGCCGGGGGTTTGGACTCGGCCTCAGCATATGCAAGCAGCTGGTCGAGCTGCATGGCGGCGCGATATCCGTCAGCTCCGAGCCGGGTGCCGGCTCCGTCTTCTCGTTCAACCTGCCGCTGGCGGAGGCAGGGGCAAGCGAGGCGAGGCTTTCCAAGCCGTCCGGGGAAATGGCGGCGTCTACGGGACACGAGGCATCCGAGGCAACGGAGACAAGCGGAGCTGAACCCGCCTCCCTCCCGTCAGCCGACAGAGGCATCCACGAGCCGCTGCCGCCTCCCGTCGATCCGTCGCTGGGTAACGACGGCAAGGCCAGCATTCTGGTCGTCGATGATGACCCGGTTAACCTGAAGGTGCTGCTGGGCATCCTTTCCTCAGAGCCGTACCACATTACTACAGCCGGTTCAGGGCTGGAAGTGTTGGAGCTTCTGGGAATGCGGACATGGGATCTGCTCATCGCGGATGTGATGATGCCTCAAATGTCCGGCTATGAATTGACGCAGCGCGTCCGGGAGCATTACTCGGTAGCTGAGCTGCCGATTCTGCTGCTTACCGCCCGTAGTCAGCCTGAAGATATCTATACGGGATTCGCTTCGGGCGCCAACGATTATATGACCAAGCCTGTCGATGCAACGGAGTTAAAATACCGAATCCGGGCGTTGATCATGCTCCGGCAGTCGGTTCGCGAGCGCTTGCGGATCGAGGCCGCCTATCTTCAGGCACAGATTCAGCCTCATTTCCTGTTCAATACGCTGAATTCCATCATGGCGCTGAGCGAGATCGACACCAAGAAGATGCAGCATCTGGCGGGCGCATTCGCTTCGTTCTTGCGGATCAGCTTTGATTTTCTGAACACGGGCGAGCTGGTGGATATCACGTACGAGCTCGAGCTTGTCAAAGCCTATCTGTATATTGAGCAGGAACGGTTCCGCGAGCGGTTGGCCGCCGTATGGGAGGTCGACCCGGGGATTCAGCTGCGCCTTCCGCCGCTGTCGATTCAGCCGCTGGTGGAAAACGCCGTCAAGCACGGAGTTCTTCGTCGGCATCAGGGCGGAATGGTCCGGATTCGGATCACGCGCCAAACCGAAGGGGTGCTGATTGAAGTGATCGACAATGGCCGCGGGATGGAGGCGGATCAGGTAGCCGAGCTGTTGAGCCCTGCCGGGCAGGCACTGCGGGGGATCGGCATACCGAACACGAATCGCCGGCTGATTCAAATGTATGGTCAAGGATTGACCATCATCAGCCGCCCGGGTGAAGGCACGTCCGTGTCCTTCGTCATTCCGGAGCATCGCCGGCTAGAGAAGAAATCAGGGAAACAAACGATGTAAAGCTCCGATTGTAGACGATACTATATACGGAGCGTATGGTCAGGCAAGCAGAGGCTTGCCTGGCTTTTTTTTGCGCTGATCTTCAGCCTTTGAACGTAATAACCTCGATATGCATCTTCCAAATCCAGGATCATTATGATAATATACCTGCAGAAAGAGTTAGTTAGTTGAATAACTTATATTGGAGGTGGGTCTGTTGGCAAGACCTCAACGGATTACGAAAGAGGAATTAATCGCCTCAGCCCAGCAATGCATTCAAGAGAAGGGGCTCGATAAGCTGACGTTGAAGGCCGTGGCCGAAGGAGCCGGTGTGACGCAGGGGACGGTTTACTACCATTTCAAAACCAAAGAGCAGCTCATGCTCGAAATCGTCCGCTCCATCTGTGATGCGTCCTGGCAAACGGCAGGGTCGGATCCGCAGGATGGCAGCAGACGTGATACGATGGTCCGCGTGCTGGAAGCCGCCCGTGACCGCTGCGCGGAGAAATCGTATCATACGCTGTTCTTCTCGCTGGTGGTACACAGCTTGCAGAACGCTGCCCTCCGTGACCAGCTCAAGGGCATGGTCGAGCGTGAGAACACGCATGCTGCCGGCCTCCTTGCCCGGCTCTTCCCGGAAATGGAGATGTCCGGCCCCTCCCTGAAATACCGGGCCATGATGGTCAACGCCCTCATCGACGGCCTGGCGCTTCAGGCGCTTCTCGATCCGGAGTTTGAGGCGGAAGCGGTGTATGCGGAGCTGATCCGGGCAGCCTCCGCCTGGATAGAGAAATCCCCCGATTCATCCAACACTTCAAGTTAGAAAGGAGCTGCAAAGCCATGCGGTTTTGGATCAGCTTAGGATTCCTGCTGTGGTTGGCCGCTACATTCGTGTTCCGATTTTGGGGAGGTGCGCTGATCGATCCCGGCCAGCCGCTCATCTGGCTGTCCTTTATTGGGATCGTTCCCCTGATTCTGCTGACGCTCCGGGCGCTGTTTCGTGTCCGGAGGCTCTCTTCCACAGAGCGCCCACGGGCTGCCATGCTGGTGGCGGTCCCGGGGATGCTGCTGGACCTCTTCAGCGTAGCTTTTCATGACCTGGTGTTCCCCGGACTTCCGCAAGCCCATCTGCACCTCTTCTTCGTTTGGCTGCTGTGGGCGTATTCGCTCATTCTTCTGGGAGGACTGCTCGGGCAGAATGAGCGGCAGCCCCAGTCGTGATCAGCCATGACGCCTGGATGTCGGGACGCAGGGACGCCGTGACGGTCAGAATAAGGCAGAATAAAGGCAGAGGCAGACGCGGCCGGCCTTCATCGACCGAGCCATCACCCTCGGCTAGGCTGCCTCGCCTCCCTTCGCAAGCGCAAAAAAAACGGATGCCCATCCTCTCGAACGGCATCCGTTTTGTCTTTTTCCGATCCGTTATTTTCCCGTCCGGTTCAAGATGCCCAAGTATTCCACCCAAGGGCCGACATCCAGCCGGTACCGCTCCGCTAATACCCGGGCAATTTGGGCCAGATGCGTCAGATCATGCACCACCCAAGTCGAGAGCAATTCCCGTACCTTCACAACGCCGAAGGCCGGATGCACGCCCGTCAGTTCAAGCTGATGCTCCGATTGGACCAGCGTCTTCAGCTTCTCGATACTTTGCGCCCGAGCCGCCTTAAAGGTCTGCAGTCGTTCATCCGTCGACGCCGCCTCCCCTTCGGACAGGTGGGCAAACCGGTCAAAAGAAGGGAACGGCTTGCCCTCCCCCTCCTCCAGCATAAACGCCAGCCTCGGCATCCAATTCGTTCGCTCCCCTTCGATCAGGTGATCGATCACTTCGGCGGCATTCCAGGTGCCTTCCCCCTCGTTGCACGCCAGCCAGCCCTCCGGCAAGCCGGACAGCAACGTCGCAAGTGCTGCCGGCGTCCGTTCCAATAGCGCAATGGCTTCATTTAACTCGAAATTCATAAGAACCTTCCCCCTATAAAGTTAAAGCATGGTCATGATGTGGTTGACCGCCGTCATGTAACGCCGAGCATTGCGCGCTGTGGCAAAGCCTTGCGGCCGTTGCGGGTTCTTTGATGCAGGACACATTCATAGGTGTCTTCCACTGACCCCTAGCCCATCGGATGGAATAATGCTGCTCTCACCTTCTCGGCCTCTTCCGGGGTTCGATGATGGTCCACGACTTCATTCACATCGAATTTATTCCCATCCGGGTCATAAAATACGAAATTGATTCCGCAGCTGTGACGGTCCTGAAGCTGATCCGTTACGACGCCATTTTCTTTCAATTTATGATACAGCACCTCGATCTGCCTGACTTCAAAGGTAAACCGAAACATTTCATATCCGTCCCTCGTTGGAAACTGATTATTATGCGGGCCTTCGGTTTCCACCAAGTGCAGCCATTGCCCGTCGGAAAGCTTCAAAATCACTTGAGCTTCCGCTGGATTATAAGGTACGGCATACTCAAGCCCAAAGTTACTCTGCCACCATGCCGCCGACTTTAGCGGGTCACGGACCGGTACATAGATGGAACACACGGCTTTTAAAGCATTTCCTTGAACATTCGACATTTACAGTTCATTCCTCTCACTGGGTTTATTCTCTTTCATGCTAAGAAACGCTTTCCGGATCCAAAACCAAACACCTTTCCAAAAAATAGTTGGGCATATTTCTGATTACATTCGTCTGCCGCCTCCCGATTTCCTGCAAGAATACGGCTCACGCCAGCCAGAATTCCGAAACGGCAGCTCTGCCCGCTCGGCCAGCCAGCCGCTTATCCCTTCTCCGCTGCCACCCGCATTTACATGAACGGACCTCATAAAGCCGTCAACGCAAAAAGGCGGAAGGCATCAAGGCCAACCGCCGGAGAAAAGAAATCGATCGAATGATCATCCATCATCTCATCTGCCCAACATCCGTCCTAATAACGGAACGTCACTCTTCAGTCCGTTTAGAAGAGGGGAACGCGCCTCCTTCCCGTGCCAAGCGTTGGAAATAAGGCGCAGAGCCGCCAAGCGACCTGTACACCCTGGCGGCTATATTTCCTGCCAGGATAGCTGCTGCCGGCGTTTGCGGCAAATCGTAAGTCCCGGCGAAATTGGAATCGTCATCATCTCATAAGCATCAGTCCTTCTGGATAACTCATCGATCGCTTGATAAGCGGTCCCGCATAGCGTCGGGTCCATCATTTCAGCGGTCCCCGGATGCGAATCATGAAGCAGGATCAGGCCGTGCGGCGACACATAAGGGAAAAAATCATAGAAATCCTGCAGCACGGCTTCTCTGGAGTGATCGGCGTCAATGAACAGCATGTCAATCTGTATCGGGCGAGCCGCCAGCTCCTGGGCGAAGGCCTGTGTCGTTCCGTGGAAGAACCGCGTCTTGGGGGTCATCTGCATATGCTGACCGGCCTCACCGTTCAGATCAACGCCGATCAGGGTTTCCGCAAACGGAATGACCCGGTTGAACAGCGCGCATTGGTACAGCCCCAGCTCCACGTATACTTTGGGCCGGACGATGCTTGTCAGAAAGAGGATGAAGTCCTCATGCCAGTTGATTCTCACTGGTTCATCGCCTCCTTCGCTTGTACTCATTCCTTTATTTTATTTTGAGCATATGCGATGTGTGCCATGATACGAGACCAAGTGAGACTGCCGCCTGAATGATGCACCGAGACTGCTGAGATGACGCAGAGCGGCGCGGATTACGAGGATAAGCATGGCTCATGATCAGCGGCGCAAATTCCCGCTCCTCGAAAGACGATGGAGGTTTCCGGCGCGCCTGACCGGCACCAAACAAAGAACCAAATCCAATAAACCCTGCACCCGAAGGCGCAGGGTTGTGCTGTGCTGTATGATAGTCTCGGATCACACTGATCCCTTCTGTTCCCGTGCGCATATGGAGAACCGCGTGCGATGAACAAACGAAGCCCATGCCTCTATCGGGGCTGCATCAGGTTCCGCAAAAGGTCCTGTAGGGACGGTTCGATTGCGGAGGCAGCGTGCAATATTCATCCTGCTCCGGGACATAAGCGTACGGATTCGCCAAGGCCGCAACCAGACGCTTCAGCACACTGTAGTCACCCGACTCCACGGCAGCTTCCAGCGCCTCCTCCACCCTGTGGTTGCGCGGGATGATCGACGGATTGCTGCTGCGCATCCGCTGCTTCGACTCCTCCGCGGACGCTTCCTGCCGGTCTAATCTGTCGCGCCACAGCTCCAGCCATTGTGCGAAATCGGCGCTGCCGTGCAGACCCGTCTCCTCCGGCCGGCCCAGCGTCAAGGCACGGAAGGTGTTCGTGTAGTCCGCTCCGTGCCGCTGCATGAGGTGGAGAAGGCTCTTCACGAGCTCTTCGTCCTCTTCCTCCTCGTTCACGATCCCGAGCTTCGACCTCATGCCATCGAGCCAGTGGCGATGGTACAGCTCGGCAAAATCGCCCAGCGTTTCCTCGGCTGTCGCGATCGCCTGCTTCTCGTCATCCTGAAGAAGCGGCAGCAGCGTCTCGGCGAAACGCGCCAGATTCCAAGCGGCGATCTGCGGCTGATTCCCATAAGCATACCGGCCCTGCACATCAATGGAGCTGAACACCGTGTTCAGATGATACGTGTCCATGAAAGCGCACGGACCGTAGTCGATCGTCTCCCCGCTGAGCGCCATATTGTCGGTATTCATCACGCCATGGATGAACCCGACCAGCTGCCACTTGGCGATCAGGGAAGCCTGTCGCCGAATGACCGCTTTCAGAAGCGCAAGATAGCGGTTCTCCTCCTGCTCCGCCTCGGGGTAATGCCTTTGAATCGTATAATCGGCGAGCGCCTGCAGCTCCCCGGCTCTCCCCCAATTCGCGGCATACTGGAAGGTGCCGACGCGCAGATGACTCGCCGCCACCCGGGTAAGAATGGCACCAGGCAGCTCTGTTTCGCGGAAAATCTCCTCCCCGGTTGTCACCACCGCCAGGCTGCGGGTAGTCGGAATGCCGAGCCCGTGCATCGCCTCGCTGATGATGTATTCGCGCAGCATCGGGCCAAGCGCGGCCCGTCCATCGCCGCCGCGGGAGTATGGAGTTCTGCCTGAGCCTTTGAGCTGAATATCCACCCGTTTTCCCTCTGGCGTGATTTGCTCGCCCAGCAGAATGGCGCGGCCGTCGCCCAGCATCGTGAAATGCCCGAACTGATGGCCCGCATAAGCTTGGGCGAGGGGCTCGGCCCCCTCGGGGACCCGGTTGCCGGCGAATACGTCCGCCGCGCCTTCGGTCTGCAGCGAATCGGCATCAAGTCCAAGGGCTGCGGCTAGCGGCTCGTTGAAGATGACGATCTCGGGAGCGCGCACAGGCGTTGGGTCAAGCCGGGTAAACATCGTGTCCGGCAGGCGGGCGTAGCTGTTGTCAAAGTTCCAGCCTGCAGCTGTCGTTGATTTATTGATCATCGGAAGTCTCCTTTTTCATTTTTCATTATACGTTTCTCGTATTGTGCTCTTCGTTTATGCTCGCAACAATGAGTTCCATGATTGCTGTACATCTTATATGTATCATCCAATCCGATTTCTGCCTTTATAGGTTGTACCCGCTCACCAGTATTATTCCTTGCCGGACGGCCATGAGAATCCATCCAGCTATCACCCTTTAGTTTACGCTATTCGACCTGCTTCGCCAAACATGGCATACTTGCTCCCCGGTAATCGGTTAGCGCCAATTGCGGACCTTGCCCTGTTCGCGGCCGAATGCCGAAAGAGCAGCCCGAATGCAGCACGCGCGCATAAGAAGCGTGCAGGACTGCTCCTTTGGACAGGCCATCTTCAGGGGAACGTCCGCTATTTCAGCTCTTTAAGAAATCCGGGTCCGCAAAGCTCGGATTCGGATACTTGTAGAAGCCCTCTCCGGTTGCCCGTCCAAGCTTTCCTTTGTCGATATACTCCGTCTTCAGCAGGTTCGCCACCCGAACGAACTCTTCATCGCCGGTCGCCTCCGCCTTCGCTTGTCCGATATTGTAGGCTGTGGTGATGCCGACGACATCCAAGATCGCGAACGGACCAAGCGGTGCGCCCGTTGCCACCATCCAGGTTTTGTCGATCGTCTCGACGTCGGCCACTTCCCGGACTAACAGACGCTGGGCCGCCTCAAGTAGAGGCACCAAGAGGGAATTCAAAATATACCCCGGCTGCTCCTTATGGAGCGGCAGCGCCACCATCCCGATTGCCTTAGCAAAGTCAATGACATCTTGAAACACCTGCATGTCCGTTCCTGGATGCTTCATGATTTCAGCCGTATTGTTCTTCCAGATCTCATTGGCAAAATGCAGCGCCAGGAACCGCTCCGGCCGTCCGGTCGCATCGGCGAACTGGCTTGGCAGCAGCGTCGAGGAATTTGTAGCGAACACCGTTTTGGCGGGAGCAGCCTGTCCCAGCTTGGCGTAAAATTCGGTTTTGATGGACACCACCTCAGGGACCGCTTCAATGACCAGATCCGCGTCGGCCACGGCCTGTGCTAAATCGCTGTGAAAGGAGATTCGGTCAAAGGCCTGATCGGTTTCCTCCTGGGTCGCCCCCAAATCCTGCCGGTAATGGGGCTTCAGCTCCGCAATCCGCTCCTTCGCACGTTCAAGCGCCTGATCGTTGATGTCGTACACCGACACCTGAAAGCCTTTGAAAGCGGTCTGGTAGGCAATCTGACTTCCCAATACGCCGCTTCCGGCAACCGTAATGTGTTTGAAATTCATGATGATGTCTCCTTTATCGCTTAGTTAACCCTTTTTCCGTATACAATCCCCCAATTATTACAATACATACCCCCAATCTCCGTGAGTGACCCCGGCCTTCCCTAACTTTATGACAGGTGTCATAAGGATCTCTTTACAGGTGTGAATGTTGCGGCAGACCTGCCGAATCTACAATAAAGCTGTAAGAGAGAACGATAAGGAGAGAGGGAAAGAACCATGGAACAACGAAAGGAACGCATTCGTCTGCTGGATATTTTACGGGGATTCGCCATCCTCGGAACACTCGGGACGAATATTTGGCTCTTCGCGCATGCGGGAGACCTCAATTATATGACAACCTTCGAATATTCCGGCTGGTGGGGAATTGATGATCTTCTTCGCATGATCGTGTTATTCCTTGTGAACGGGAAGCTGCTCGGACTATTGACGATCATGTTCGGCGTTGGGCTCGAAATGAAGTATCGGCAGGCCAAACGGAAGGGAAAGCCATGGCCGGGCGTTTATCTGTGGGCTGTGCTCTTTTTGTTCCTGGAGGGGCTGCTGCATTTTATACTGGTTATGGAATATGACATCTTAATGAGCTATGGGATTACGGCAATCATCGCGGCGTTTATCGTAAAAGGCGGCGACCGGCTCATCGCCCGTTCGATGACGGTCATCGGCAGTGTCTGCGCGGTTGTGCTGCTCGGCCTAATGGGATTGATGCTGGCGGTTAGCGGGCAGGTATCGATGGGCAGCTTTGACAGTATTGTTGCTCTATATCAAGAAGGTACGTGGATGGAGCAGGTGCGGTACCGGCTGGATAACTTCCTTCCGCTTCGAATCGAAGCCATATTAACGATTCCATCCAACATATTCCTGTTTCTGCTGGGGGTTCGTTTCATGCGTGCAGGGGTGTTTTCCCCGGATGAGAAGGGCCAAAGGATACGAAAGAACCTATTTAAACTCGGCTTGTTTATCGGATTGCCGCTTAACCTGCTCATTTTCATCCCTGGCGGGGCATTCGATCTACCGGTGCGCTATTTATTTGCTCCGCTGATGTCCATCCTCTATATAGCAATCATTGCGAGAATGATACAATATACGAAGTGGGAATGGCTGTGGCGCCTCCTGGAGAACGCCGGGAAAATGTCTCTGAGCTGCTATGTGCTCCAAAACATCATCGCCTCCTTCCTCTTCTACGGCTGGGGCTTGGGGCTCGCCGGCAAGCTGAATTCTGCAGCCATCATCGCCATCTGGCTGATGATTTGCATCGTCCTGCTGTGCATTTCATCCCTATGGCTTCGAGGCTTTAAGCTAGGACCTATGGAAACCGTCCGCAAACAAGCGATAGGACTCTTTGAATCGAGATAGCCGGAATTGGGGGCTTGATATGTTTCATAAGTTGTACCCGAGAGACCAAATCAAAAATTATCTGCTGATCGACCTCGTACTGACGGTGTTTTTATTCTACCGGGTGTTAAGCTCGGATACGGCACCGGGACTGTGGGGCAGCCTTCTGCTGCTCCTGCTGTTCCTGGTTTCGTTTTATATTGCATTGTGGCGCCGCAGCGGCTGGCTTCTGGCAGCCGTGTTATCAGGCCAGGGTACGCTTACCGTGCTCGGGATCTTTATTGGGCCGGGTATCCTGCTATTCGGCATCCTCTTTGCCGACTTGCTCGGCAAGTCCAGGTCCAAAGGGCAGATCGCTATCGGCAGTGCTACTATCGCCCTTTCGTATCTGCTCGTATTCGTCATCCGCCAGGAGCCGCTGCTGAAGACGGAGAATGCCATTTACCTGCCGGTTATGATCATTCAAACGTTATACCCGGCCATTATCTATATTCGGGAGAAAGCAAAAAGCCTGCAGGGCGAGCTGGAGGAAGCCAACCAGCAGATCGCCATGTATATCCAGCAGGAGGAGCGTCAGCGGATCGCGAGAGATCTTCATGATACGCTCGGACAGACCCTGATGATGATCAAGATGAAGACCGAGCTGGCGACGAGATGGGTGGATAAGGATCCTGCCCAGGCCAAACGGGAGCTTGGCGAGATTCTGGACAGCTCCAGGACGGCCCTTAAGCAAGTGAGAGAGCTGGTATCGGAGATGAAATTTATCTCCTTGGCCTGCGAGTTAGAGCATTCCGTTAAACTGCTGGGTACGGCAGGGATTGAGCTGAGGATCGAGAAGCCGGAGAAGTCCCCGCTGTTATCCAGCGTGGAGGAAACGATGCTTGCGCTCTGCGTACGTGAAGCTATGACCAACATCATCAAGCATAGCCGCGCCAAGCGATGCACCATCCGGATCGAGGCCAAGGACGAAGCCTACGAGATCCACATTGCGGATGACGGCACCGGGATCAAGGAGCCGGACGGCGGAAACGGCATCCCTTCGATGAAGGAGCGGATGAAGATGCTGGGAGGCTCATTTAGCATTGCCGCTTCCCCAACCGGGGGAACCGCCTTGTCTTTAATGCTCCCGTTACGCCAGCATAAAAAGGAGGACCCCTCATGATCCGAATCGTGATTGCAGAAGACCAGAAAATGCTTCGCGGCGCATTCGCCTCATTGCTCCAGTTCGAGGACGACATCGAGGTGGTTGCGGAGGTGCCGGACGGAGAACAGGCATGGGAAGCCATCTCGCTCCATCAGCCTGATGTGTGCGTGCTCGATATCGAGATGCCTCATCTTAGCGGACTCGAGATAGCCGAGAGGATTCGCCATGCCGGCCTGCCTTGCAAAATCATGATCGTCACAACCTTCGCGCGCCCCGGTTATTTGCAAAGAGCAATGGATGCGCGGGTCGAGGGATATTTGCTAAAGGACGAGCCGATCGATTACTTGATCGAGGCCATCCGCCGGGTCATGAAGGGCGAGCGGGTCGTCAGCACCGACCTGGCGGCAGCGCTCTTCATGAAGGAGGAGAACCCGCTCAGCGAGCGGGAGATCGAAATGCTTCGCCTGACCAAGGAAGGGATGACGACCGAGGACATCAGCAAGGCTCTGTTCCTGACGCGAGGAACGGTTCGCAATTACCTCTCTTCGGCCATTCAGAAGCTGGACGCCGAGTCCCGGCAGCAGGCGGTCGCGATCGCGGAGGATAAGGGCTGGCTGTAGGCATTAGACCGTAAAAGGGAGATGTGGTGACATTAACGTTTTTGTCCTCGAGTTTCTCCGATATATATCTCATGTAGACACGAAAAAAACAGCCTGCCGCTTGCCGGTGAACTGTGACCCATAAGATGGACACTTTGAAAAAAGTGACTTCTTGTGGGTCATTTGTGTTTTAATCAAGGTATGTGACGAGGAGTGATACGAGAATGGGGAAGTTGAAACGGGTGCTCTTTACCGAGGAGCAAATGAGGAAGCTGGAGGAGAATCCAAACGTACACCATGTGACCGAGGCGGCCATTACATACACACCTGCATTCAAGCTGGAGGCGCTGAAAGCCTACAAGCAGGGGCAGACACCTTCAGAAATCTTTATTCGTGCCGGCTTCGACCTGGACGTTATTGGTCATAAGAAGCCCAAGGACAGCTTAAAACGGTGGCGTGAAACCTTCGAACTGTACGGTGAGGAAGGTTTGGCTACAGAGCGGCGCGGTAAGGGCAGTACAGGGCGCAAGCCAACTGGTCAGTTGTCAGCCGAAGAAGAATTGAAACGGGCTAAGGCCCAGATCAAACTGCTTGAAGCTCAAGTGGACATGCTAAAAAAGCTCGAAGCGCTCGATCGGCAGAAGAAGAAACGCTGACGCCCTCCGAGCGCTATGAGATCATAAATCGCACCATTCGGGCATATGGCCTGAAACGAATGACACGCTATCTATGCGAGCTCGTGGAAGTAAGTCCAAGCGGCTATTACAGGTGGCTGGGGACGGAAGAAGATCGTCAACTTCGTGCTGCCGCCGACGAGCAGGACATCCTTCTCATCAAGCAGCACTTTGACGCGCTCCGCGGCAAAGCAGGTGCGCTTGTGATTAAGATGCGGCTGGAACAGATAAGCGGCGTTGTCATGAACCACAAGAAGATTCGCCGGCTTATGAAAAAGGCAGGCTTGGTAGCCGTAATCCGTCAGGCGAACCCCTACCGCAAGATGGCTAAGGCAACTCAAGAGCACAAGACGTGTCCGAACCTGCTGGAGCGAAAGTTTGACCAAGGCGAACCTGAGAAAGTGTTTCTCACTGACATCACTTATTTGCGCTATGGAAGCGGACACTGGGCATACCTTTCCTGCGTGAAGGACGGGGCGACCAGGCAGATCCTTGCCGACAGCGTGGCAGCAACACTCGAGCTTCCAATTGTCGAGCGGACGCTACAGCGTCTTTTAGAGCGATTAGATGGAAACATTCATCCAGAAGCGATTCTGCACTCCGACCAAGGGATGCACTACACGCATCCTAAAACCCGTCTTCTCATTGCTAAGGCAGGATTTAAGCAGTCGATGTCGCGCAAAGGCAATTGCTGGGACAACGCCCCGATGGAATCATTCTTCGGTCACTTGAAAGACGACGTTGATTTTAGCGATTGCCAAACTATTGATGAAGTGAGGGTGCGAGTGAAGGAGTACATAAGCTACTACAACTCAGAACGATACCAGTGGACATTAAAAAAGATGACCCCCGATGAATTCAGAGGTCATCTGCTTGCTAGCTAAGCTCTAGGCGGTTTATTTCAAACTGTCCACAAATCGGGTCACAGTTCACGGCAGGCTGTTCCATTAAATCGTAATAAGAATTTGACCTATCATAAATCAATAGAGGTCCATATTACCGCGGGAAATCTTATGATATGATCTTCCCTTTAATAATAAGCCGATGCGTCGGATTGACCATCGGGTGGCAGGTCACGAGCGTAATCTCCTTATTCTTCCCGTCGCTTTCCAGCACCCAGACTTCCTCCGGCTTGACGATCAGCTTTTCGGTTACCTCATATTTAAATACTCGGGTACCCGTATCCACTTCGATGGCATCGCCCACGGCCAGCTCATCCAATCGGTTAAAGTTCCTTCCATAGGTTCGGTTGCGATGACCGGCAACGGCAAAATTGCCGATCTCTCCGGGTCTTCCGGTATGCTCGATGCTGGCTAAAGTCGTCCTCAGATTTTCCTTCGTCGCCCCATGCAATACAGGCAGCTTGAGATCGATCTTGGGGATGGCAAGCATCACTTCGAGCTCCCCTTCAGATTTGGTGGAGGCATGATCGGATGTACCCGCTCCACCGGCTGCTTCATTGGATTCCTGGTTCCCTGACGCCTGACGATCATCCACAACGCTGATCTGTTGAAGACTATCCTGCCATTCGCGGGCCAGCTGCTCCTGTTCCGCCTGCTGAACCCTTTCCGTCAGCTTCGGATAGAATATTAGGATTATTCCTGCAATGATGAATAGAACAGGCAATGCCCGTTTGATCATGGTCTCACTCACGCCCCTTGCTCATCAGCGACCTCAACGGTCTGCTCCCACTCTTTGTACCATTGAACGATGTTGTCCGAAAGGGGGACCTCATATTCCCCGAGCAGCACTTCCTTCATTCGCTGAAACATCTTTCTGACTTCAGAGTGATGATGCAGCGAAGCATAGATATACATCAATCCGACATAGCCGTCCTCCAAATACGGCAGCCGCTCGATCACCTGCTGGTGGATTTTTACGGCTTCCGCATGCTGGCCGATCTCGACATGGCATGCTGCGACAGATTGGACATGCTCGAGCCATAGCAGTCGAAGCCGTTCCTGCTCAGGCTCTGCCCACACATACCGGTGGTCCGCCAGGAAATCCCCTTCGTACATATCCATGATCGACTGGTGGATGGAAAGCGTGTCCGGCATTACCTCCGGCGCTTTACTCAACCTGTCTTCCCATTTCTCCACGTCCAGCTTACCCGCAAGCTCCAGCCGATAGCTCTCGTCATGATAATGAATTCGGGCATCCAGCCCGCACATTCTGATCATTTTCCGAATCTGATAAATGGCCGTATGGAGCTGCGTCACGGCTTTGTGCGGGTCGTGGACAGGCCACAGCAGATCCATGAGCGTCTGCTTGCTCACCGTCTTCCCACGGTAGTAAATAAGGTAGGCGAACAGCTCCGGGGCCTTTAACGTTTTCCATGGAAAATGCTTTGGCTCCCCGTTCTCCCTATAGTGCAGGGATTGCAAGCAGCAGAGGGTTATTGGCTCTTGTTCATCTTCGGTACGGCTGACAACTGCTGCCGGCTTTGTTAGCGAACCTTTCACGATTCGGTCGATCGTAACGGAAAGCCTTGAAGGAAGCACCGGCTTCAGCAGATAATCCAGCGCGTTAACCTCAAATGCCTTGATCGCATAATCATCATAGGCGGTCACAAACACGATCTGAAGCTGAGGCCGAATCTCCCATAAGCGCCCGCCAATTCAAAGCCGGTCATCTCCGGCATCTCGATATCCAGAAATACGACATCAGGCTCCTCTGATTGGGCTGCATCTAATGCTTCGTATGGATTTTGATATTCGCCAACCCACTGGAAATCGGCGGCAGCTTCTTCTTGTAACAGCAGTCTCTTTAAATACTGTGTAGCCAGTATTTCATCATCGACGAACATGACCTTCAAGGTCCTCTTCTCCCCCTTCTGCAGGCTCGCCATCCCCCTTGAACCGGGTTCCTTATAGATGAAGTGATGTTCCTGGTTTTTTGCAGTCATGAATGACTTCTCGTGGTCCATCTCACGCAAAACCAGCGAACAGCTCCCCCAATCGTCCAACACCATTTCTTCTATATATTGGCATGTTGCGTTGAATATTTTCTGAATGCTTATTCTAAGTCTTTATACTCATCTTATCACAATAGAATGTTACTTTTGATATTCGATTACAGTTTTTGCTTCACGCAGTTGGAATTATTTGTGGTGAGGCTCCCGGCGTAATGCCGACTAATGGAGCATTGTAAAAAAGCTGCTCAGGAGTAAGAGCTCACGCTCCTCTCTGAACAGCTTTTTATCGTATGGTTGTTTTCTTTTCCTGTAACCGGTGTGCCGCAACTGAATTCCAGCAGCATGGCTCTTCTACTGGCTTGGTTTCGGGCGAAGCTTCTTTATCAACGGTGGATGTTCAAAAAAGGCATTTACGCTTGCACCAATCCCTGAACAAAAGCTTGGAAGTTCGGCGCAAGCCGGGTAATCTTGTCCGGATGTCTCTGGTCAACATGAACGACCTCGGGTTCACCGTCATTGCCGGCTGCCCGGTAGTCCAGCATGACCGCTTCCGATTCGGAAGGACACACGCAAAGAACGACACCGATCTCCGGGTAGCCTCGATCCTCGATCATATACCGGCTGCCGGCTTCTCCGCAGAGCGAATGCTTCTTCTCTCGGCCGATGCCCAGCATGCCCGTAATCTCGATGCGGCCATCGGCTGCATCCCCCGATTGTACAGGGAAAAACCTTCTGCGGGGAATCCCGCCATTATGTACTTTCATCATCTGAATATAGGCTGTCGGCAGTTTAAAAACCAGCTCTTCCTGGATGGATTCAACCAAATCGTCCGTGGGCGGCGCCATGGTATACAAATCGGCAGCTTCCGCGCCATCATCCCAAAAATCCGTAACATCCAAATCAGCAGGAATAGACGCCTGTCCGGTTGGAGCATCAACTGCTGACACAGCAGCTTCATGCTCCTGCTCCTCCGTTTTACTTCGGATCCACTCCAGGAACTCCAGCGTATCCTCATCCCCCGGCTCCAGCCGGTCGGCGGTTTCGAAGGCTTCGCGCGCATTCTCATACTGCTCCAGGTAATAATAGGCCAGTCCGATGCGGTAATGCCAGAGCGGGTCCTCTTGTCCTTCTTCCGCAACCGATAAGAACTGTTCAACCGCCTCCTCGTAGCGCTCCAGATTATTCAGCGCTCTGCCCAAATGGCTTGTCAGGACATAATCCCGTTCTTCTTCCGGAATCTCCGTGATCGCATCAACGATCGCTTCGAATTCATCCTCTTCATGCCATTCCTCGAGCTGTTCCAAGAGCTCTTCCCTCATTGGCCTTGCCCCCTCTCATACTTTAGTAGAATTATACCATTTCCGGCACGGCAGGCTCCACATCATGTATCGTTATCGTTAGTAAGGCTGGACCTGCAAAGGTGCTGTACGAATGCTCCTCGTAGGAGTGGTGCGCAGGGTGGGGTGGGTCAATAACTGCGGGTTAGACGCCAATAACGCAAAAGGCCGCAATCCCTGTTAGGATTCGCGGCCAGAAACGGTGAACATCGGACAAACCAATCGTCCATGCTGATAAGCTTGACGTGTGATTCGTTTGAAATTTAGCGCCTGAGCTTTCGGTCATGTCATGATTTTTTTACTGCGGCGGCTGTTCCACCCCGAAATGGATCCAGTCTTCTTTAGGAGGCCCGTATACGCCAAAAGGCTTTAATCCCGCTTGACGCATCAGTACGGTAACCTGTCCCCGGTGGTGGACAATGTGTTTGATGAGTCCCATTAAGATGGACGCATTCGATTCATCTCTTCCGAAGGCATTCTGCACCGCTTGCAGCGAGGCATCCGTCCACTGCTCCTCAATGGCGCGAGCCGCCCGGTCGCTGATCTCCGCAAAGGTATCGGCAATTTCCTTCGCGGAAGCAGGGACTTCCTCCGCATTCGGGATCTGTTCGATGGTAATTCCGAACTCTGACAAATATTCCGGGATATTCGTGGTGAAGTGCCAGGCGATTCTCCCCAACGTTCGTCCTTCCCCGTACACCTTCTGCTGCAGCGAGGCATCCGTCAAACCGTTCAATACCTGCTGAGTTAATGCAGCCTCCCTCTTCCACTCCGCAACAAAATCCGAAATTGTTACATACATAAGCGCAGTCCTCCTTATTTTTTAACAATCATATGTTATTTGGCTCGCCCATCCGCTCTGTTCCAGGGTCCTCCCCTAGCTGAAGTTCCGGTTCTCATTTACATGGTTAATGGACCGGCTGCCTTATCTTTATCCTAACCGTTAATAGTGACAAGGTTTGTCATTATTATGTGGCGAATTTAGCGATGATCCTAATTCATCCTGATTTCAATATGTGTTCGTGAAGAAAAAAGAGCACCGTCAATAGGTGCCCTCATCAAGCATATGCGATTAAACCAGGTATTCCGCCATAATCTGCTCGATATCAAACGGCGTGGTTCCATGATCCACCGAAAAAACCGTTTCGGCCTCATCTTTCTGTTCGACGCACTCGCCCCGTGCCTTCGCATGGAGCACAAACAGATCGTACAGGTCCGGTTTCCGAAGCGCCGTCATGGCTTTCCCCATCAGAACCATTCCCTTCTGGTTCCCTTCGACATTGTTATAGTAGTGCGGATGCCGCGTCAAGGACAGATCGGTCCAAATGACCGTGCGCTCCATCAGATCAAGGATAACGGGAATCGCAATCTGCGTGTCGGCGGTGACATCGAGTTTATTGACCACCGTGGCAGGCTCGAAGATTTCCCCGGAGCCGGGTTTTTTACGCATCATCCAGCCCGTGAAGCACTCCGGCAGCTCGCAATACGGCTGACTCGTATAAGAATGAAGGGTTGCCACGATGTAGCGCCCGCCGTACTGGACGATGGAAGGGATATGGAGATCAATGAATTCGCATGCGCCCTGCGGGGCGGATACGATGTCTCCGCTGTGCACGGCACGGTACTTGGACGACCGCAGATTCGTATACGAAATATGCTCCACATACTGCCAGTTCCCGTCATACATCACTGCGGACAGGTCGATATCCACGCGGCCGGTCGGTTGGCCGTCGACCATTCCCTCTTTCCACCAGCTGAAGAACCGGATGGTATCCCCATCCCCCATCGGGATGCGGCTTCCGCGTACGAGCGTACGCAAAGCTTTGCTGGCCGATCTTTGGGAGAACGGAACATGGTAGTGCTGCAACCGTTGATCGACATAGGTCTTCCCAAGCGGCGGCAGCTCGGAGAATCGCTGGATCAGTACCTGGTCGCATAGGTTCACGATGTCCTCGCAAGCCCCAGGATCCACCTTCGGAAGCTTATTCGGAACCGCAAACGCCTTGGCCACATTGCCTTTCGGGAAGAAGATGCGAAGGTCGCTCGGCTCATGGCGGCGGGCAAAATGAGACTTCACCTGCAATAACACCGGCGTCGACACTTGATCCGCGACTTCTCCGAATGCAAGCACGACATACTCTGTATGCTCGGTCGAGCGCAGCAGCTGATCCAGCCGTCTCGCGAATTCGCCGGGACGCTTCATCAAGAGATCGATGAGGGACCAGACTTGATCATAGCGGAAGGCGAGCTCTACGCTGCCGTTGAAGGTCGTAAAGGGCTTGTTATTGCGCAAGATATCGAAGGCTTCTTCCGCACGCGGAAAACGCGACTTGTATTCGGAAGGGTGTAGAATCTCGCCAAGGCGAATCCAGCGGTCTTTAAATCTCAGCATATCCTCCGTTATCGGGTGGCATCGCTCCAGCAATCCGAGCAGCAGCCGTCTTTCCGGGCGCTTGAATTTACGGAAGCGCACAGGCGCGGTAAGGCTGACATCGCCCCCCGACCAAGCCGCTGCCAGACGCAATACATCCGTTGCCGTCTTGAAGTAGCGCTCGATCAGGTTGATGTTTGCCTTGTCATGCTTCAGCAAGGAGCTTGCGACGAAGGCGGCGTTTTCCTTGAACGGAATTTCGGAAGGAAGCAGCTCTTCCAGCTCCTCCGGCTCGGCATTCGCGATCGCGGTATCGATGTCCTGCCGGTCCGTGTCCGAAATGGACGTCTTGGCTTGAATTAGTTGCTGGATCATCATATGGAACTCGGCTTGGCTTCCAAGCTCGATGACGGTCAGCTGGGTTTTATCCAGCAAAGTAGGTCTTACCACACCAGGATGATCGGGAGCCTCCAGCGTAAGATAATGGTAGACCGCATTCAGATACAGCGCTGCATCGTCTTCCTCCATCACTTGCTGCGGGAATCCGGGATACATCGGCTGATACTCCACATGTGCACCGACCATAACGCTAAGGTCAGCGACTAGCTGGGCATAGAATTCGGAAAACTGCTCCATGGATAATGTACGAATGACGTGCATCAATGGGTGGGAGAACGTAAATCCAAGAAACTCGATATTTTTCAGGGCAGTGGCCAAAACCGCTTCCGAAAGCCGGCTCTCCCCTTGCCCTCGCTCCACCATAAGTTTATTCGCTCTTCGTAAATAGATGGTATTATTTATCATCAGGATTCCAGGAAAGCCTTGCCCTAAATACGTGAAAGGTAGTTTAGAAGGAAGGTACAAGATAGCCTGGATGCCTCCTCTCTTAATCAACATCCCTCAGGGAAGCTGCGACCCTAATTCGCTCAATTTGAAATAGAAGGAAGGATCGCAATAGCCTGAAGGTGTGTTCGGTTCCAGGCCATGTGGCCGTGAACCTTGGATGCACTTATCATCACACACGTCGCTTCCTGCGAACAGGGCGGAAGTATTACGACTTATGGAAACGTGCGGAAATCGGGCCATTCCGATGAATTTCCTTGTGCCGTCCTGCAACTTTGCATTATTCTTGATGAGATTAAGTCGACTTAATATGTTGAATTGCAGGAGGAGCAGACATGAGCGAGAAGCTGACCGTGCTTGAATGGCACAAGCAACAAGCGGTAACGAATTTTAATGCCGCATGGGATTTGATTGAAAAAGCGGACAGGTCCTGGGAAGACGATCTCCAGATGATCCACATGGCCCATGCTTCCCGCTATCACTGGGGCGAGATCGGCACCCCCCTTCAATTCTCAAGAGGCGAATGGCAAATCTCGCGGGTATATGCCGTGCTCGGCATGTTCGAGAGCGCTTTATTCCACGGGAAAAACTCGCTTAAACTGTGCTTGGAGAATCATATCGGTGATTTCGATTTGGCGTTTGCTTATGAAGCCATTGCGAGGGCTTACATGATTG
Organism: Paenibacillus sp. FSL R5-0810; assembly: GCF_038002285.1. Taxonomy (NCBI): domain Bacteria; kingdom Bacillati; phylum Bacillota; class Bacilli; order Caryophanales; family Paenibacillaceae; genus Paenibacillus; species Paenibacillus sp. FSL R5-0810. Next base: position 5,321,708 of record NZ_JBBOCF010000001.1, on the reverse strand, counting down.
ATCAGAATATAAATTCCATGATGGAATACCTCCAACTCGCCAAGGAAGCAGCCATTCATATTGGCGATCCCAAGGAGAGAGATTATCTTCTATCCGAATTGCAAACCATCTCGCTGGATTAGTACGGCCCTTCCCCTATTTCATTACCGTCTATGTTGATCACTTGAAAAAGCGCAGACTGCAAAAAAGCGGGATAACATAAAAATCTCACAATCCTTAATTGGATTGTGAGACATCTACGCCATTTGCATTAATTTTTTGGTTAATGAAAAACTAGGTGGTCTGCTCATCTCCAACCGGATATGCATAGAAGATAAAACGATCCGGCGCATTGCCTAAATAGCGGAACGGATAACAGGTGGAAACGACCAGCACCTCGGATCCCATCGATCGAATAACCGATGTATCGTCCTTGTCTACAATATCCGTGCTTCGGATCTCGTATTCAAATGTCCCATACGGCAGCTTTACGATGAATCGATCCCCAACCGCCAGCTTGTCGAAGTTCCGGAACACCGTGTCCCGATGGCCTGACAGCAGAATCTGTTCATCGTCTAGTGGAAATGCGGTAGAGCTATAATGCCCGACTCCTCTTTCAAGCATCTCCTCATCCGTGCCCTCGATAATCGGAAGCTCGGCTTCCAGCTTTGGAACTTCCAGCATCCCGATCACATCGTTCGGACTTGGATCAAACTGGGATCTCTCGGCCATAGGATCACGCTGCGAGGCTGGATCAACACCCTTATCATCCAAATGATCTATGGTTTGCGGCTGAGAAATCAGCGTATTCGCTTCCGCCATGGCTTCCTTCAGGCTTGCTTGATGTTCGAAATATTGTATTGCAGCGAATGTTACAAACCCGACGCCTGCAAGCATCAACAACGCACCTACGATTCTTCGCATGGCTTCCCCTTTCATTCTGTTCAAATTCATCAGTCGGTGACTGCCGGAGCAACAATGGAATCTAATGTTTTTCCAATTGAATATCTATATTTTTACAACCATATCTTACTTCTTCTCCTATTTAAAATCCAGCCGATTGACCGTACTTCTTCTCTTAATAAGCCAAAAGTAATAAATTTCTCGATTTAACCCACTCTGTTAATAGAGGTTCCGATGGAGACTCTAAATCGATGGGACACGCCTGGAATCTGCTCCGCTTACCACCCTATGTTTCCATTGATAAAGGATCTGCACGTTATACGCATCTGATACCTCCGTGATTTATATTTCAAGTTCGATCGTTCGTCACGCCGCTTAACAATAGGTCACCGTATCTAAATAGAAAAACAACCATTGACGACGTTCATGTCATCAATGGTTGTTTTGCGTTGCTTTATTACTTATCGATCAGGTTCGTCACTTTCAGCATTCTTGCAATCAGTGCGGTGACTTCGACGCGTGTCATTTGCGCTTTCGGACTAAGATGATCCGGACCGTTCCCGCGAATGATGCCTGCGGAGATCAATTGCGCTACGTCGGCTTTAGCCCATTTCGCTACGTTATCTCCATCTCTATATTGAGCCAGAACAGAAGTATCCTGTTCTACTGCATTCTGAGAGAGAATCAGGCGATGAGCCCGGGCTACCATGGCGAACCCTTCCTCTCTCGTAATTTGCCGGCCGCCGACGAAGTTGCCATCGTCATAACCGCGGACAATATCGAATTCATCGGCGATCGCAATCGCATTACGATACCAGATTGTTGCCGGAACATCCGGGAACCTCATCTGTGGAGCCTCAGGACGCATCAAGCCTAAACCGAGAACCACCATCTCTGCAAACTCGGAGCGCGTAACGCTGCGGTCCGGCGAGAATGTGTTATTCCCATTGCCCTTCAAATCCAGTCTTGCTGCGATATTATTCACATCCGCTTTGCCCCAGTGTGTTCTCACATCATCGAAATCCTGCGGATTCCAGATGATCGAATAGGTTCCGCTGCTGCGGAGATCGTTAATTTGAGCAAAATAACGGTTATTGATCTTCGTTACGACAGTTGGCAGATGGTACACACTGCCGTCAGGGTTGACTACAACCCCTGTTGTGATCCGGTTAGGGTCGATGCCCTCCGGAAGAGCGATATATTTCGCCGCATATCCGCTCAGCTGACCGGATCTCACGTTCTTTCCTTCGTGAGCAAACGTCAGGTCGAGATCGATTGGATCGACCAGCAGCTCATAGCCTGCCGATGTCGCCTTGCTCTTGGCAGATGCGGTCACGGCTTCCGAAGCACGCTTAATGTCGATACGGACTACGATATCACCAAGCGCGGCATTTCCAAGCTGCCCGGCTACGGAAGACAGATTCATTTTACCAGCTGGAACCGGATAGATGGCGAGCGGGTTGCTGATTTCCAAGCTTGCGCCCTTATCGCCGAGTTGCTTCAGATTATCCGCAGTCAAGCCGCCAACTGTCAGGTCACCTTCATTCGGCGAGTGAATAGCCAGCTTCGGATCTGTGCTCTTGGATATTGCATCAACCAGCTTGCCCTGATCTACCTTCACTGAGGTTACGGTACGGCCATCCGTAACTGTCGTGGTACCGGTGGCAAATGGATTGTCATTGCCGTCCACTCGGACATCCAGATTGCTCTTTGGAGTTTCCGGCTGAGGTGTTGGAGTTGTTCCCGGCGTGCTTCCGCCTCCTCCGTTTCCGCCTCCATTGTTGTTATCTCCTCCGCCACTGAACGCTCGATATACGGTTAGTTTATAAATCGTCTCTCTACCGTTTACGGTTACCTTGACTTCAATGGTGTTGCTGCCTTCTTTTAAAAGCAAATGATCGCTTGCCTTACCGTCAGCTGCATCCATCCAGGTACCACCATTGAGTGAAATCTCAATCTTGGCATTCGGATCCAGGCCAGCCAGCTCGTCCAGCGTTGGTGTTAGATAGACGCTGTACGTTGCAGCAGAAACGGATGCGGTGTACTCACGAGTATTTTCAGCAAACTCAGGTGACAGACCAATCGGTGTACCATCGTTGCTGTTGTTCAGCTCCAAGCCGATGAGGTGGGAATTTTCGGATGCATCCACCACGATCGTCTTGGATTCGTTGGACACTTTGCCGTCCTTAACTGCCGTTACATCGACCGTATATTTACCATCCGCCAGCTCCGCCGTTGGAATGAAGCTCCAGTTGCCATTGCTGTCCACTTCTACCTCTCGAGACTCAATGACATTTCCGTTCTCATCCTTCAGTTCTACGGTTACTTTGGCATCCGGGTCTGCGATTCCCTTGACTTCCGGCTTAGCCACGGATACCAGCTCACCGGTTGGTTCGGTGATCGCAAGCTGAGGCTTGGTCGTGTCCACCGTCACATTTTTGGTTGCAGTATTGGACTCTCCGTTCTTCGTGGCTGTCACTTCAACCACGTAGTCCCCATCCGCCAGATCCTGTGCAGGCTTAAAGCTCCAAGTCCCGTCAGCATTCACTTTGACGGTAGGCGTACCAATCACATTGCCGTCTTTATCTTTAATCTCCACAGTAACATCCGCACCAGGAGCAGACTCACCTTTAAACTCAGGCTTGGCTACGTATGCGCTGCTGCCAGCCGGCTGCGTGATTTTAATCCGGGTCTTCAGTTGATCTTCCGCTGCCTTTAGGGCCTCAAGCGCTTTATTTACTTGCTCTTGCGTTTTGTTTCTGTTTTCAAGCACTGCTTTGGCTTGTTCCAGTGCCTGCTGATACGCTGGCCACTCGTCTTCCATGTAGTCTTCTTCTTTCAATTGGCTGAGTTGCTCAACCGCCTTCTTCAGTTCGGTAATGTTAACAAAAGCTACGGATTTCTCGGCGATAACCTCGTAATTGGTGTCAGTTGACATACCACCGAATTCAATGACGTATCCTGTAACGTTGTTATCATTCGGATAATCATTCCACTTCCCTGCTTGTTGACCAGATGAAAAAATATGAGCTACATATTCCTTATTGCTGTAATCATTAGGCTCCTGAGCGTCCCAGTTGGTATACGCTCCGTCTACTGGCTTCCCAGAGGTTTGATAATAGCCTTCATAGAATTTCAAGCCATTACCGCTATCCTTTTCACCTTCTGGGCCGGTTACCCAACGCCAGTCACCAGTTTTCCTAGGTCCACCATCTTTACGTTCGATATCCTGTGCGCCAATCCAGCCCAAGCCTAGAGTCTTTTCTTTTACGAACTCATTCTCCTTGGCGTCTGTAATCGTGACCAGGTACCCTTGCCGTCCAAAATAAGTCATACCCTCAGCTTCTTGCTTCGCTTTATCCCAAGTAATTGAGCTGCCCTTATTTACATATTTGTAAAAGTGACCGTTACCTTCATAAGGAAGGGCATCGCCTAAGGTAAATTTAATAGTTCTCACTGATTTATCGCTGGACGTCGTCGAGAACTTAACACTGGATAATGTTTGCGTATAAGCTTCTGCTGAAGCCTTTCCCGTAAACATTAGAACGCCGTTATCGGGGGTATTTCTTTTTGCTGTAATTCCCGCAGCCAAGGTATATGATAATGTATCTCCGGTCTGGAAATTTTCAATCATTACCGTTGCAGCATCCAAGTTAGCCGTATCGGGAGAGTTAAGAATCAGAACCTCCGGATCAATAACTACCCCGGTCGGAGTTCCCCCGTCAACAACATCATAGCTGGTCGTACCCCCGGATGTGGTAATTAAGGCTTGTTCTGTATCAGCCGCGTAGACTGAAGCTTTAGCAGCTCCTACCGGAAAACCACCAATAGTAAGAACGCAAGCCAGGAACAATGCTGCATGCTTTTTCTTACGAGGCTTGTTGCTAGATTTAAACACGTTTTTCTTTCCTCCTATCTTTTTCATCATATTTGTAAGCCTCGTGTTTTCCTTTTCCAACAGCCGCTTCGCTTAAGTAATTATGCAGAATAGTTAAAATACCCCTCACATAATCTCCATCCTTTTAAATCTAGGCTACATACTCTGTTAGATTCCTAAATACGAAATTTGTTGGACCGAGGATCTTATTCAAAGTCACTGTCGAATTATAGGAATACACGCCACTACATTATATAGAGGCAGTCTGAATAAAATCTGAACAGCCTTAAAGAATTTATCTATGAGAATTGATATGTCGGTGCACGTGAACAAAAGAAAACAACCATCGAAGACGTTCATGTCATCAATGGTTGTTTGCGTTGCTTCATTATTTATCAATCGGGTCAGTCACTTTCAGCATTCTTACCAACAGTGCGGTTGCCTCGGCACGCGTCATTGCTTAACTTCCAGCCATAATAGGTTTTTTTGAGGATGTACGCAATTCCAGCCTATTCTCCCACATATCGATGAAAGATCGGCCAGACGTACCGCATTCTGGTTGAAATCTCGGCACCGCATCCTGGCCCCCCTTTCCGCTTCGCATAAAAGGTTACATCTGCAGATGCCCAATTTTTTAAACTTGATGTCCCTTTATTTTGAAGGCGAATGCTCTGCATACCATTTTCTTAGCAGATTAATATGCGCCTGATGATAGCGGTTATGGTCAGCCATATGCCACAATCCCCAGCGAATCGTTGCTTGCTTTTCATTCTCATGACCAAAGGTGACCACCCGATCTAAATCAGCATCCTGCAATTGGGTACAGATGTCTTTCAGCATGCTTAACACCTCTTCATACTCCGATATCAGCATGTTGAGCGACTTGCCTTGGATCATCGGCAGCCGGTTGTTCACATCGATCATGGGACCGTATTGTTCTTGTAACGAATGAGGGAGCGGCTCCCCTTTCATCCGGTACACCCAATTCAAATCAACATACAGGATATGTCTCATTAATTGAGCGGTGCTGTTAAAGCTGCCATCGGGCCCCTTGTAATCGACTTCTTCCTGCGACATGTCCTTCGTAATCAACTGAAGTCGCTGGCTGTTTTCTTTCACCGCGGAATATAACATCCCCACCATCGGCGACATATTCGCTTCGCCTTGTAGATCGTTAACCATCTGGCTCTTCCTCCTGCAATATTGGTTTACGGTCGCATCATTTCTTTATTTCTGTAAGGGTTACATCCCACATTAATACATTTATATTCGAATTTTGGTCTTCATTCATTATCGAGATGGTAAGCTCCTATGCTCCTTGAATGTCCGTTTCGGAAAAGCAGGATCCTCTCGTTCATTTCCATCTGCGATATATATATTTTTTCTATCTTAGTAGGGGAACAGGGAGGTGTCAATTCCAGACTAATTAGATGTGAGCGCGGCCTGATTCCGTTTGGTTGATCCCTTACGGACAACAGAAGGCCATCGACGAATCGACGGCCTCACGATCTTACGCTTGTATGCTCGATGCTTTGCTTGCCTGTCTTGAGTGCAGAACCTTCATCGCGTATCTTGCGATAGGCTGTGCGATCAACACTTCAATCCAGAACGCAATGCCGAAGTTTCGTGGCCAGGTATGGAGGAAGTTTTTAAACGGATCCAAACTGATGTGTTTGGTACCTACCATGGGGCCAATAATGGAGAGAAGAAGTGATAATACCGTTACATTGAGCACAATATTTAATAATACTCTTGCATTGAACCCATCAGTCTGCCCCAAGAATTTAGGCATCATCTTGCCAACAATCGGGCCAGCGATCAGCTTCACGCATAACACGACGATGACCCACATGATAGGAATCACTTTTAGACTATCCAGATAAACCTCTTTGCTGAACCCGCGCTCCAATCCAATAATGATCGGCGCGATCGTGTTGACCGAAATAATCGATACGATCAATAAAAATAATATTCCCTCTTTGCCGTTCCTAGGCAGTCTTGTCTCCACGTCCTTCTGGTTTGCCATCTCCTATCATCAACCCTTCATCTAATGTGTCACCGTGTTATTTTAGCGATTTAGGGAGGCTCTTCATAAGTGAACATTCTGTGAATAATTATCCGAATAGAATAGAGAATGAACGTCCGAAACAAAAAAATCACCAACCGATAACGGATTGGTGATTTTTATTGTAATAATGAAGTCTGGATCGCATACATACAGTCTCTCTGCCCTCGCCTTGCTGAATTTCGGTCAGCCAGCGCTTACGCCAGCATGCCGTTTACCTTGCCCAATACCGATTCATAGGATGTATCCAAAGCAATTGCCATTTCCTGAAACAAAATATTTTGAGCCGAAGCTAACATCACTTGATCTTGTTGGTTCAGCTTTTTGTTGTTGCTTTCGGCCTTCTGCTTGTGACGCATTAAGGTGTTGATAATGTTAGCGATCTCCTCCCGGTCGCCTGATCTAATTAATTTGGAGTAGGTCTGGAAACGCTCCGTATTTTTTTCAATCCATCCCGTGCCCGGCGATTTAAAGGATTGCATGACCTTCTCGGCTTCCTCCCGATCGATCAGTTCGACCATGAGCAGACTGTCGTTGTCTACTGGCGTGCTAATCTTTAATTTCACGTTGCTTACCGGATGCAGCTCATAATAGCGTCTGGTTGTGCCCAAGACTTCTTTCTCGCTGATCCCATCAATTTGGCATATGCCATGAACTGAATAGATAACCAAATGACCCGTTTCAAACATGCTGTTGTCCTCCTCACGTTGTCAACTTGGTTGACTATGTACCTCTATTATACACTATCGTCAACTTAGTTGACGAAGAATCGTGAACTTTTGTATATTGGTGGAGGAATTGCTGAAAGGAATGATGACCAATGCATGTAGAAGTGAAGACCGTGGATCTGATCGACCTGATAAGCGAACGTCATGTCCTTCTCCGCACCTTAAACGACCGCTTGTGGCATAAAAGCCATGACCTTCATATATCGAACTCCGAATGGTTTATTATGGCGAGAATCTATAAGAAACAAACGACGATATCCCATGTCGCCAAACAAGTGGATATCTCCCGTCAGGCTACCCATAAATTCATTAAAAATCTGGAAGCCAAAGGACTGGTCGAGGTCAGCAGAGCGCAGCATAACAATAAAGACAAGTGCATCCGTCTCACGCAGTTCGGCGAGGAGTGCTTTGAGCACAACGAAGCGATCAAGGCAAAGCTTGAGGCCAAAATCATCGCCTCGATCGGAGAAGAGCAAGCGGATCAGCTTAAGCGGCTTTTAACGATGGATTGGGGTTTGGGGACGAGTGTTTAACCTTACCTAGCCCTTGGCTGAAGATCATCCGGTTAACCATAATAAATGGATAAGAATCGAGGGTAAGATGAATGAAGCTTCAGCTCCTATTTCATGAATATTTAAATATAAAATTCAACAGAGGCTTGCCGTCGGTACAGACCGTTGGCTTTGAATATGGCGTTCTGGAAGACGAAAGAGCAGCGTTATTCTTTGTCGATCGCAACGGTCAGGCTTTTGTTGAATGGGCGTATGATTTACAGCCGGGAGATCCCCAATATGCTGCGAGCCCGGATTGGAAGCCTGTGCTCGCGGACACGTTTAAGCAGCTGGACGTCTACGATGAACAGATACTCTATTATCTGTTGTTTACCATCAACTCGACGACATCCATTGTTCGAAGCAATCCGTACAACGCCATGAATGATTTGATGAAGAATTATTGTTACTTCCAGTTGTCTCAATTAAACGGTGTCTCCCGGTTGAGCGATGAACAGAAGCTTCAATTAAGGGACTTTTTCCTCTTTTTCTACCTGTATGCCCACCCGGTGAACGAGGAGACGCTTTACGCTTTTTCATTCCACGGTCAGGATTTGGTTCATACGAAAACCGGCATCCACATCGAGCCATATTTCTCGGCGTACCATGATTACTACATCGAGCATTTCGATAAGCATCGCGATCAATTAATGATAGCTCCCCATGAAATCGCCGCCTGCAAAAACCTAACGATTGAGCTGCTTAGGTCCATCGAGGGAAAGTCGACCAAGCTGGTCTTGCCCCCGGAAGAAGGCTTCGAGGCTGCACTCCGACTGATCAATGATGTGGACGAGATGCTCCATATGTACTCGGAAAATAAATCAACGGTATTCGACATCATGAGAGATGCTCTCGCAGGCACTCGCTCTATCCCATATCGTGATCATTGCTTCAGCATATTGCTGCAGAATTACGTGTGCTATGTTCTTTATTTTGAGTTTGATGAAATTCATCATCTGGTGGACTACTTTAGAGGCACTCCGGCATGGTGCAAGACGATTCTAAATAAAATCTTCGCGGATACCATCTTTCTTCAGAAGATCATGCGGCAGAACCGGATCGATATTGCCGATTATGGGAGTGTGATTGAATTCTTCGATGAGGAGGCTCGGAGGATTTACTTGTGAGTGGCAAGCATCCCTGTTACCTACTCAGGAGCCGATGCTTCACACACTTGCTGTACCTGTCCCCCGCTCTTATAATACCCATTGATTAAACCCCCTTAGCGCATTACGCTTCCATGTACAGGCAGAGAACTTCCTGCCAGCAGCTCGTTGTGCTAATGGAGACCTTGATGAAATAAACTTGGCCGGCAGCTTAAAAAAGAGCGTTCCCCTCTTTAGGGAAACGCTCTTTTGCTCATTCATATTATTTCAAGCCCAATACCTCAAAGTCATAAATCCGCGCGGCCGTATCCCCGCCTTGTGTCGCCTTCTCGACTTGAAGACGAACGTACTGTGCGGAGGTAAGCTCGATGGCATGGCTGCTGACCGCTTCCGTATTGTCCTTGACCGAAACCGCATCCTTCCATTCCTTGCCGTCCGAGCTTACCTGTACGGTGAATGCCCGCGTGTTGAATGCGGCCGGCTCGCCTCCCGCCTCCGCATGCTTGATCACGAATTCGCTGATCTTGTGCTCAGCTCCGAGATCCACCGTCAGAGAATGTGGCCCGTCTCCGACCGCACACCATTTGGTGGCGGCATTACCGTCAACCGCAAATGCAGGTGCTTCCTTCTCGTTCACGAAGCTGGATGCTGACGTTTGCTTGCCAAGGGCAAGATTGCCAACGCCATTCTCCGCTTCTCGTGTAACCGTAATGAGCTTCTTCCGAACCACGTCCTCGCCAATGCTATTTTTAGCGGTTAACGTCACTTCGAACGTTCCTTCTTCCGGATAGGTCACCTTAGGATTCTGCTCCGTGCTGGACGCCGGCTGTCCGCCCGGGAAGCTCCAGCTCCAGGACTCTGTGACTTCCGATGAAAGATCCGTGAATTGTACCGATTCTCCCGGTGCGATCAGCGTCTTATCCGCCTTGAAGGCTGCCGTCGGCTTCGGGTATTCCGGCCAGTCAAAGCTTACGGACGCTGCCTTTCCTTGTTCATAATGGCGGTTCACCGGAATCACGACCATTTTGGTAGACTGCTCTTTTTGCAGACGCTTCATTTCAGGCACATAATAAACGGTGTTGCCCGTCATGCCCATCAACTCGTACTTGCCGTCCGGATGAACCCGGTACACCTGATAATACATTACGTCCTCCGCCTGTTTCGGTGCCTTCCAGGACAATCGCGCATCCCCATAGATCCCGTCGCGGAAGTCGTTCTCGATCACCTGCAGATCGCTCACCTGATGCGGCTTCTTCGCCTTATCATTCACCTGCGAAACGGCCAGTTTGCCGATATTGGCCTGATAGTTGGCCATATCCGCCGCGGATTCGAATTGAAGCGAAATTCCCGCAATCGTACGTCCTTTGAACTTGTTCAGTCTGACGCTTCCCTGCTTCCAATCCTGATTCGCGCCCGCCTGGGTCCACTTGGACGGCTCGAAGAGCACATAGTCATCCGGCGCATCGGAGAAGGCCAAACCGATCTTCACCTTGGCGTCCTTCGCATTGTCCGTATAAACAAGCGATACTTCCGTCGTCGCTTCTACCGGGATATTCGCCTTATACAGCTTGACATGGGTAGAGGAGCCTTTGCTAACGGGACCTTCTACCTGAAGCGAGCTGCCTCCGTAGTAGGATTTGCTGAAATCAAATCCAGGCTTGAGGGCTTCGCCCTTGCCGTTGGTTTCCGTGATCCAGCGCCAGGTCGGCAAAATATCCTGCAGACTCCGGTTGCTCCAATCGCTGCTCCGCATCACTTTGCCGTCCACCGCGAACATATGGCCGTTCCCCGTATTAAAATGGGTGACGAACTCGGAACCGGTCAGCACCGTTTTGGCAACGACATCATGGGCAATCCCTCTCCAGGCGAGCGGGTCGCTTCCTTCAGGCTGGGAGGTATTCGCCGGGTTCATGCGGGGCCCAGCCCAGAAAATCTGCTCCTTGTTCATATATTCCTCATGCGTCTCAGAGCTGTTGAACGCCCAATCCGGACGGTAAATGCCGAGGGAAGTGGTCGCTTTCTTGCCTTCCGGGAACACGACCGGCCAATTAAACCTGCTTTCGTAGCCGTTTGCCTCCACATCGATTCCGGCGTACAGATCATACGGACTGCGGCCAAGCTCGGCCGCCTTCGCCGGGGAGTTCAAGAATGGCGTGATATAATCGTATTTGCCGTTCTTCTCGTCCTTGAACTGCCAGCGGAAATCGATAAACATATTGTCGGAAACGCGCTGATTTCCCGCCTGGAAGAACATCTTGTTCTGGTCCGTCAAAGCCCCCTGCCACTTCACCGGCCCGTCCTTGATCATGGAATCGTACCAGATCACTTCCATGCCCGGTGCTTTCTTCTGCTGAAGATATGTTAAAAATTCAGCCATCTTGGCGGCATCCTCAGGCGTTCCGCCTTGCGTTTCCTGATTGATGAACCAGCCGTCAAATCCGTAATATGCAGCAACCTCAATCAGTTTGTCTGCAACCGGGAAGGATCCGTCCTCCCGCTGCTGTAACAGATCATGCAGCCACTGGATTTTGCCTCCATGCTCGGTTTGCGGCAAGAAAACGGTTCCAAATACAGGCACGCCATTCTTGTGGGCTGCATCGATCACGTCGGCGCTTGGCGGAACGATCAAGCCTTCACCTGCCGAGCCGCCCCACATTACCAGCTTGTCGATATACTGCCAATTACTGAACGTATACGTATGGAACTTCTCCGAGCCTTGGGAAGGAGCACCGCTTGTGCTTGGATACATGGAAGCAATCGATAGTACCTTCACTTCCTCCTTGGCATGGCTGTTGACCTTATGGCCCTGAACCCGCTTGGTCTCCAGCTTCACCGTTCCCCGGTTAAAAAGCGCATCCTTATCGGTTGACGGCGACCATTCCAGCAGCGTGTTCGGATACCAATAGGACGAATGAGGCTGCGCCGCTTCGGCTTCTCCAGCAAAACCCGTCAGGGATGCTGCCAGCACGGCTGTGCTCATCCATACGGTCATTCTTCGCTTCCACTGAGCTTTAGTAAAATAACCCGGTTTGATTTTTTTCACTCAAAAAACCTCCTATACGGATAATGATCATGCAGTTTTTCTAGTATTTTACAGGAGCGTGATGATAAATTGAGAGAAACGGCTATCATCAGCCGTTTCTACTCTTCAACTACTCTTATGCCTTACTTGTTCTGAGCTGCCTTCCACTCATCGAACTGCTTTTGAGCCTCAGCGATAACTTTGTCGATTCCAGCATCCTGGAATTTTTGTTTTGCTTTTGGCAAGTATTCGTCAGGATCGATGGAGCCGGTATACAGTGCAGGGATGAATTCCTTCGCTACGTTCGTCACGGCCGCAACTTCTGTTTTGACCGGAGCCGTATCGAAGTTAAAGCCGAATGTAGGAGCTACTACAGCGGAGCTGTTAAATTTCTCGAATGCTTCCCACTTGTCTTCAGGCTCGCCTTCATGAAGGTACGTCAGGAACATATTGCCGAGCGCAAATCCAGGCATTGCATAGTTTTCCTGCATTGCAGGCATATCCTCGATGTATGGCCCTTCAAGCTTCTTGTAATGCGTTCCTTCCAAACCGTATTGAATCATATTACGCAGTTTCTCATCCGTGTTCAGCAGGTTCAAGAACATCATGGCCCGCTCCGGATTTTTGGAGTACGAAGAAATCGCCATCATCGAACCCGCTGCGGAGCTGGTGTAAATCACCGGATCGTGCATCGGTCTTGTCACAATGTCATATCCTGCGTTTCTGGACCAGCCGAGCTCTGCATATGGCTGCGTAATCTCGCGGTCCACGAGCCATTTGCCGGTCTTGATATTATCAATGCCGTCCAGCGTCGCTACATCCTCGCGCACATAACCCGCTTTATAGTATTTGCGCATCGTGGCCAAAGCCGATTTCAGTTCAGGTGTATCCAGCAGATTCACAAATTTAAAGTCTTTGGTATCAAGGTACATGCCGATCGGAATTTCATCACCAAGCGGGAAGTCAACCGGCAAGTACGGCTTAAAGCTTTTCGGTACGGCGAGCGGTGTAATATCCGCCGGCTCGTTCTCTTTAATCGTTTTCAAAAGCGGCTCCAGATCCTCAAGCGTTGTCACGTTGGAAATGTCCAGGTTGTACTTATCCAGATACTTCTTGTTGAAACGCCATACAAACTGCTGTGCCAGCTCCTTATTGGCCGGGATGCCATAGTTCACGCCATTCACCTTCGTTCCTTCGAGGAAACGAGGATCCAGCGCTTCCTTGATGCCTTGTCCATACTGATCAAGCAAGTCATTCAGCGGCTTGAAGGCACCCTTGGCCGCGTTTGGAAGATAATCAAATGCCCATGAGCTGGTGAAGGCGATGTCGTAATTCTCGCCGGAGCTGGTAATGACTTGCATCCGCTGGCTGTAATCGCCCCAGTCGATCATGTTGATCTCGATCGTAGCGTTGATTTTCTCCGTCAGGTATTTATTGATCTCCTCTTGAACCTTAGGAAGATCCTTCTGGTTAGGCCCGATCATGTACATTTTGAGCTTGACCGGGTCCAGCTTGGATGCATCCACCGTGCCGTCGCTCTGAATGGCCGCCTCTTCCTTCGCGGGCTCGCCAGACTTAGCGCCTTCCTTGCCGCCGCAAGCCGATAATACGACCGTGAGCAAAAGCACAAGAGCAAGGGACAGTATAGAAGCCTTTTTCTTAAACATGTGTTTTCCCCCTGTATCACTTAATGGTTAATGCTATATTGACACCGCTTACACACCTCAGACGTGAAAGCCGGATTACTCCGGCCGTGTGCGATGCGGGTACAACCTTATGAAATTAGCCTTTGACTGAGCCTACCGTCAGGCCCTGGACAAAATACCGCTGGAAGAACGGATACGCCATAACAATCGGCAGGGTCGCCAATACGACCATCGCCATTCTTACCGTCTCCGTCGGCAGGCTTGCTGCTGCGTCGAAGGAACCGATATTCTGCGCATTCTGCGTCAGAAAGTCCATGTTCTTCTCGATCTTCATCAGCATGAACTGCAGCGGCGGCGTCGCTTGTGGATCGTTATAATACAGCAAGGCGTTAAACCAGTCGTTCCAGTACCCCAGAGAGCTGAACAAACCAATGGTTGCAATCCCCGGGAGCGAAACCGGCAGCACGATTCGGATAAAGGTCAGAAACTCGCCGGCCCCATCGATTTTGGCGGACTCGATAATTTCATCCGGAATCGTCGTCTGGAAGAAAGTCCTCATGACAATGATGGAGAACGCGCTCAAGGATAAAGGAAAGATCAACGCCCAGATGGTGTTCTGCAGATGCAGGAACTGGGTCATCACGATATAACCAGGCACCATTCCGCCTGAGAACAGCATGGTGAAGAATGCAAGGAAGCTGAAGAAGCCTCTGAATTCAAAATTTCGACGGGACAATGCATAGGCATAAGTCGTAACCAATGCCAGACTCACCAGCGTCCCCAGCACCGTGATCAAAAGCGTTAAGCCGAATGAGGACAAAAGCTCGCTGCCCGTTTCGAAAATATATTCATACGCTGCCGTGCTGAACTGACTTGGCAACAGCCTGAAGCCTTCCGAAACCAGCGTCTGTTCGTCCGTCAGGGAAATAATAATAACAAATAGAAACGGAAAGATACAGGAAAACGAGAAGAGGCCGATCACGATATTGAAAATCGTATTCCACAATGGGGAGATGGCGTTATAGTCTCTCTTTCTTGAACGCTTTGCCGGCTGACCGGCAGGCTGCGTGGATAGCTGCGACATGATGGTGCACCTCCCTCGGATTAGAAGATCGCATGATCTTTTTCAATTTTACGAACGATATAGTTGGCAACCAGAATCAGAATCAAGCCTACAAATGATTGGTACAAGCCCGCTGCCGTACTCATGCCGATGTCTCCCATGTTCATCAGCCCGCGGTAGACGAAGGTATCGATGACGTTCGTAACCGGGTACAGCGCGCCCGAATCCTTCGGAAGCTGGTAGAACAATCCGAAATCGGAACGGAAGATGCCGCCGATTGCGAGTATGGTCAGGATAATCATAAGCGGCTTCAGCAGCGGAATCGTGATGTACCGCACCTGCTTCCACTTGCTGGCTCCGTCAATGACGGCCGCTTCATAATAAGACTTGTCGATCCCTGTAATAGCCGCAAGATAGATAACGCTGTTGTAGCCTACGCCTTTCCAGATGCCGACAAAAACGAGAATGAAGGGCCAATACTTCGCTTCCGAATACCAGCTGATCGGCTCTCCCCCGAAATACGTGATGATTTGATTGAGCGTCCCTTTGTCGACGCTAAGAAACGTGAACGCAAAATAACTAATGATAACCCACGACAAAAAATGCGGCAAAAACATGCCGGTCTGATATACCTTAGCCGTGCGCTTGTTGACAAGCTCGCTTAGCATGATCGCGAAGCCCACTGCAATGATCAAGCCTAGAATGATAAAAGCCAGGTTGTACAGAATCGTATTCCTTGTAATGATATAAGCATCATTGGTTGTAAACAGATATTCGAAGTTTTTGAACCCTACCCATTCGCTGTTGAGCACGCTGGCAAAAAAACCGTCCGGGCTAATGCGGAAGTCCTTAAAAGCGAGAACGGTACCGAACATAGGCAAGTAAGCAAAGATAAGAAACCATATGGTTCCGGGCAGGATCATCAGCAGCATAAACCGGTTGCGTATGACCTTTTTGATGAACCCCGACATGAGCACTCCTCCTCTTCCCTGTTAAATACAAGTGATGCGACTGCAGTAGAAGATCCCCATGATCTTTATCGATGCGCTATTCTATCACTTGCCCTTAACTACTATCATTGTGCCAAGTAAGCGCTATCGCGCTCAAGTTGAAAAATACTAGAACGGGATGGACAAATTAAAGAATCCCTTATAAGTGCGTGTTCAAAAAGTCGGGTTTTAACAAAAAACAGGCCGAGGGTTATAAGCCCTGAGCCTGTCGCAATTGGTTTCCCCGTCGATTTAGATCCGATACATGGATCTCATCTCGGTCGGAG
Source organism: Paenibacillus sp. FSL R5-0810 (assembly GCF_038002285.1). Lineage (NCBI taxonomy): Bacteria > Bacillati > Bacillota > Bacilli > Caryophanales > Paenibacillaceae > Paenibacillus > Paenibacillus sp. FSL R5-0810. The sequence goes on along the minus strand of NZ_JBBOCF010000001.1, from coordinate 5,305,492 downwards.
ATACGCCCGTATATTTTTTGAACTGTCTGTAAAAGTACGAGCTATCCGTATAACCTACGCTGAACGCAATATCCGCCGTCTTTTGATCGGTATGCAACAGGAGCTGCGTGGCTTTCTCGATGCGGTATTGGTTCAAATAATCCGAGAAGCTGGCGCCGACTTCCTGCTGAAACAGCTGGCCTAAATAATTCGGATGCATCTGCAGCCGCTGGCTCAGCGTCTTCAGGGAAAGCTCTTCCGGATAGTGATGCTGCACCTGCTCCACAAGAAACGAGACATGCGGGCTATAGCCCTGCTCCGCTTCTTCCAGGCGCGCAAGACTGCGTTCGACGATGCGCCATACATGATTGCGGAGCCCCTGGAGCGTATTAATCCGGTGCATTGGCGTAAATACCTCGCTGTAATCGGGGTTTTTCTCCATATCCTTCGCCGCAACCATCAGCTGGACTGCTGCATTCAAGCAGGTCTCCCGAGGGAGCATCGGTTCCCTGCTGTCACCGCCCAGAACGGACTCGATATAAGCCTGCAGGGAGGGAATGTCTCCTTCGATCAGCAGCTTCGCGAACGTGTCGGGACGAGCGGACGGCGAAGAAGCCTGAACGGCCTCCGGTTCCGCAGCCGGACTGTATAGGAGCATGTCATCTCCGGCAATCAGGCAGGCGTTGAAGAGGTCCTTCGCCTTCCTGTAGCTCGCTTGAATATCTTTGAAATCATTGAATCCTGCATTGCCTTCGGAGCACCAAATGCGCAAGCCCGTCAGCTCCCGCAGCCGGGCCATGGCATTTCTTATGCCCTCCCGCTCCGCGTCCCTCCGTTCATTCCTCGCGGCCGACATCACAACGATGTCGTCATCCGCATCAGGGAAACAGATTACCTCGTGGTCTCCCCCAAGCACTTCCGAAAAAGCCCGGCTGCATTCGTCGGCTAGGCTGGTCAAGCGATAGAGCTGGGACACCGGGCGCTCATCGGATATGAGCCGCAGAACATACACCTGGTAAGACGCATAATTGAGCGGAATTCCGAGAAGCTCAGCTCTCTGCTTTAATTCCGAGCTCTTGATATCGCCGTTAACCCACCGCTGCAAAATATTGCTGCGCAGGATCCTCCAATCCTCCTCGGAGCGAAAGCGGCTCAATTCCTCGCGCTCCCAATCGCCGCGGATATGCTTAATCGTCGCTTCCAGCTCCTCGATGCTGATCGGCTTCAGAATATAATTCTGAATGCCGAGCGTGATCCCCACCTTCACATATTCAAATTCTTCGTAACCGCTCAGCACAATGAATTTGGTGCGGGGATGCATTTCTTTTACCTTCTTGATCAGTTCCAGCCCGTTCATTCTGGGCATCATAATGTCCGTGATCAGCAGATCCACAGGATCTTCCCTTAGCCGCTCAAGCGCTTGCACCCCATCGTTGGCCGAACCTGACACATGCAGGTCATAATTCTGCCAATCCACGATGGTGGCCAATCCCTGTGCAATTAAAGGCTCGTCATCAACAAAAAACACCTTCCTCATGTCGTCTCCCCCTTGCGCAGCATCGGTATTTCCATGCGGACCTCGGTTCCCTGTCCTTCCGTGCTGTTGATGGTCACTCCGTAATCACTTCCGTAATTCAGCACGATTCGCTCGTGCACGTTCATCAGTCCGATCGAACGGTATCCCTTGTCGGGAGGCTGGAGAACCTTGTCCAGCGTGCTGCGGATTTGGGCCAGCTTTTCCTCCGGTATGCCCGTTCCGTTGTCGGATACGATGATGACGACCCGGTCCCCCGCCCGGCGGGCATGGACCGAAATTTTATTGTTGTCTTCCAGCGGACGGAATCCGTGAACGATATAGTTCTCCACGATCGGCTGGACCAGCAGCTTGATGATGCTGGCATTTTGGATCTCCGGATCCACCTCGATTTCCGTCTCCAGCCGTCCTTCATAGCGAATGCGGAACAAGTCGAGGTAAACGGAACACATGTCCATTTCCTCTTCAACGGTAACCACCGTGCTTTTTTTCACCATGTTCTTGAACATCACCGACAAGCTGTATATCATTTGCCCCACTTCCTTCGCGCCCACAAAGTACGCCTTCATGCGAATGGACTCGAGCGTATTGTATAGAAAATGGGGGTTGATCTGGGATTGCAGGGCAACCAGCTCCGCGTTTTTTTGCTTAATTTCCGAGGTATACATTTTATCGATATATTGCTCCAAACGGTCGCCCATGTCGTTAAACCGGCGGGAAATCTGCTGCAGCTCATCTTCGCCGGACATCTGAATGCGCGTCGACAGATCGCCTTCGCCGATCCGGTTCATCGAACGGATAATCCGCTGCACTTTCTTGGAGAACCTGCGAATGATCGTAACCGTGATCGCAAAACTGGCCGCTATAAACAGAAGGGTGACCAGAATCAGTCCCGTTCTTAAACTTTCCGTGCTTTCTTTGATCAGGGATTGCGACACAATCCCCACCACCGACAAGCCCGCATTGCTGACATTCAATATGTTCACTTTGGAGGGTTCATCCAGCTGCACCCAATCCCCGGCTTTTTCCTGCTCCAAACGGTAGGGGTAGGTTTGCCCGTAATACTCATCCTCCGAATCGTAAATGACCGTTCCCTGTGCATTCATCACCATAATCCGGCCTTTGACCGAAGCTCGGCTCTCCAGCCAGGATGAAATTTGCCGGGCGTCGAACTCCACATTCATCATCCCCACCCGATTCAGGGTCCAGGGGTCCTTCAGTTCTCTGGAATAGGAATACGATCTTGGACTGGAGCCTCCGGATGAACGCGAGGATTCGTTTGGAGGCATGGTATCCCAGCTGTGCTGCTCCCGGCGGGCAAACCAGGTCTCCCACTTGTTCTTGGAACCGGCATCATTATTCAACTGCTGGTTGGTCCGGCTGATATGCATGTAAAAATTGTTCGGATAGCTGTAGATCGAGACGCTTCTAGCGCTTGATTCCTGTTCCAGATAATTTCTTATCAAGGTATTGAAAGACCGTAATCGCTGCTCTCCTGCCCTGGTGTACAAATCCAGCCGGTATTTCAGGTAACTCTCATATTCGTGGTTTAGAAAATAGATCAGCTCATCGCTTAGCGTGGCATCTCCGTAAATCTGCTGAAATATATTCTGTATGCCTTCATACTGCCGGCTCAAATAAATGTTCAGCACATGCGCGGATTTGAGATTCGCATCGGTCTGCTCACGGAGTATGCGCTGTTCCTGGTATTGATAAACCAGCGTTGCCGCAATCGCAAACAGCACGATCATGACGGTTGAGTACAGCACGACGATTTTATTGAACATCTTTCGCTTCAAATGATTTAAATAGAATTGGCGCAGTCTGAAAATATGAAACACACCCTGTTCTATAATGGTCACTTCGGCACTCAGTGTACACCCTTTCCGTAAACCCGGCAATTGAAAATTGCATCGTCGGGAAGCTTAACTTTCATTCATGTAGCCAGATGCAGCAGAAACGCTTTCCTAGCGGGGGATGGATGACTGTGCAGAAAACGAGGAACGGCATTCGTTCTGACTATTGTAGGCCCGGGTGATCATGTAATGTGGTAGACAACCGGTGTCTGCTCCGGATTTAAGAGCGCACAATCTAATAAATCAGGGCCCTCTCATTCCTAAGAGGGCCCTAATTATATGGATGGTAAGGGATCGAGACTGTTCATTCGTTAATTAAGGTTTAATATAAACATCCGTAGCGTACCATTTCCCAGATTTTAATTTCAGACTTAACCTAACCGGCTCCCTGAATCCAAAATCCCCTTTTGAATAAAACTGATTTACATAAGCCTTTGATCTAAAAAAGAAATGCAATGGGAACACAAAACCGACATCATGAAATTTTCTATCGTACTCATAAGGCTTTGTCGTCATTTCACGTTCTACTGGGTTGATTTTTTGATATGTCGTAGTATTCATATAGTCCTTATAGTCAGCAGCCCCACTCATTGCTTTGACCAATATGATCTTAGTGTCATGGGAGATCCATGCGCCGACGGAAACATAAACAATTATGAATAAAATGATCAAAGAAATAGCATACCTTTTTCGTTTCATATCTAGCCCCTCCTGCCAAATTTCATGAAAAAAGCAGTACAAATGCTTGAACTGTACTGCTGTGCCGGACTACCGAATGTATCTTAAATAAGGAATTACACAAGTACATATATAAAAACACCCAAACCTAGAAAAAGGTTGCAAAGTTTATTAATACGCACTAATAGCCAGTCATGGCATTGTTATGCAAAACCAGTCAACTGGCTTAAGAGGACCGTCTCCGGGATAGATTCACGAAGTATCGAAAATGGGCCACCACCAATTTGGCGGGACCCTATCGCTATGAAATACAAGATTGACCTCAGCGCCGGATTTCCGAAGAGACCCTGCCACAAAAATGATGTAATACCTACCTCCCCCTGCCTCCCCTCTTCTCCCACTTCTCCCTCAAACCCTTCAAATCCTCGACAAAGAACCTTAGCAAATTGGGTCTCCTTCTTACGGCCAGCGGGTGATAGGTAAAGCCGATCGGGATTCCTTCAAACTCATGCCAGCTCCCCCGCAGCTCCTTAACGGTGGCGTTCTTCTTCTGCGGGAATAATCCTTCGACCACGACGTTCCCAAAGCCAAATAGTACGAGCGGCTGCTTCTGAAGGAGCTGCGCCTGCAGATGCGGCAGGCATGCTGCACGGGTGGCAGGCTTATCGTAAGCGCGGATTGGCCGGCGTTTCAGCAAATAAGTGACGTATACCGAGTGAATATCGATACCCGCTTCCCCCATGCCGAGTTGGAGGGTCTCCCGAGTCCCGCACAAGAACGGATTGCCTTCCCGGTCCTCCCGGGCTCCCGGATTATCCAAGATCATCATCAGCGAGCTATGCGGATCGCCTTCCCCCCAGATGACACGATTCCGCTGTTTGTACAGCTCGCAGCGCTCACAATGCCGCATATCCTCGGGCGCTTGCTCTTCCGGCAAGATGACACAGGAATGATCCATTTCCTTAGACATGCATATCCCTCCTTTCCGTTAACAAGCAATGGTTCCATTATGCCCACCTAAAGTTAAAACTTGACCTCTCCTATGGTTCGGACACCCGAAATAATGAGACCCTACCAAAAAAATCGTGCCTGTTCATCGGTTCATGATCTCCGATAGAATAAAGATGCTCACCGGTGTAAGCGTTTTCTGATATGCGTATAGACCGGGAGAATCCATGATTAAGGGAGGGTATTTATGAAGCGATCTTACACAACGGAGAGGCGGTTTAGGCACAAGGGACTGAGCTTGTTCTTGGCAGTCGTGTTGTTGGCCAGCATCGGACTGTGGCCGACGTCGAAGGTTCAGGCAGCCAAAGAGGCTGGAACCACCATTACCTCGATGTCTTACTTTTCCGCTGCAGACGGGCCAGTAATTACAAAATCAGGGGTCGGCCAAGCCAGCTACGGTTTTGTGATGCCGATCTTCAACGGAGGCGCCGCCACCTGGAATGATGTTGCCCAAGACTTGGGTGTGAAGGTGAAAGTGGGCGGCAGCTGGGTCGATATCGACAGTGTCAGCAGCTTTGTCTATAACCAGAACTGGGGTCACTGGAACGACGGCGGCTTTACCGGCTATTGGTTCACCCTCTCCGCAACAACGGAGATTCAGCTGCACTCTAAAGCGAATGGGGTGACGCTGGATTACAGGCTGGTCTTTCAAAACATCAACAAAACGACCATCACGGCGATGACCCCGACGCAAGGGCCGCAAATTACGGCAGGTTTTACGGGCGGTGCGGGCTTCACCTATCCGATCTTCAACAATGATCCAGCCATCACCTATGAAGCCGTCGCGGACGATTTGAAGGTGTATGTAAAGCCTGTCAACAGCAATGAATGGATCGATATTGACAACAATGCCGCCAGCGGCTGGATATACGATCAGAACTTCGGTCAATTCACCGATGGAGGCGGCGGCTACTGGTTTAACTTCACGGAGTCGATCAACGTCAAATTGGAATCGAAGACCTCTTCCGCTAACATCGTGTATACCATCACCTTTAACGAGCCCGTAAGAAATTCATATGTGCTTACGCCTTATGAAGGTACGACCTTTACAGCCGATGCGAGCGGCGCTATCGGGATTCCGCTGCCTAAGATTGATGGAGGAGCGCCAATCGGCACGGAGCTTGGCAATTTCGTATACCAGATTAACATCAACGGGCAGTGGGTGGATCTGGACAATTCAAGCCAGAGCGGATTTGTATACTCGGCGAACGGCTATAATAACATGTCCCCTGCCAATCAGTGGGGATATTGGGCCGATCATATCTACGGCCTGTGGTTCCAGCCGATCCAAGAGGACATGCAGATCCGTATCGGCTATCCATTAAACGGGCAGGCAGGTGGAAGCGTGGGCAGCAATTACGTTAACTATACCTTGATCGGGAATCCCGATGCTCCTCGTCCGGATATCACCGATCAGGAGGATATTCCGATTGGAACGCCAAGCGATCCGACCATCCAAGGCATGAATCTGATCTGGCAGGATGAGTTTAACGGGACGACGCTGGATAACAGCAAATGGAATTATGAAACAGGGTATTATCTCAATGATGATCCGAATACCTGGGGTTGGGGCAACTCGGAGCTGCAGCACTATACCAATAGTGCGCAGAATGTTTTTGTTCAGGACGGAAAGCTCAATATTCGAGCCTTAAACGAGCCAAAATCCTTCCCGCAGGATCCTAATCGGTATGCACAATACTCCTCCGGGAAGATAAACACCAAGGATCATTTTTCCCTCAAGTACGGTAGAGTGGACTTCCGTGCCAAGCTGCCTACCGGCAACGGCATCTGGCCTGCGCTCTGGATGCTTCCGCAGGATAATGTGTATGGAACATGGGCATCCTCCGGTGAGATCGATGTGATGGAAGCAAGAGGACGCTTGCCTGGCGTGACGAGCGGCGCCGTGCACTTCGGCGGGCAATGGCCGACGAACCGGCATCTTTCCGGCGAATACCACTTCCCGGAAGGGCAGACCTTTGCCAATGACTATCATGTCTATTCGGTCGTCTGGGAAGAAGACAATATTAAATGGTACGTAGACGGCAAGTACTTCTTTAAAGTGACCCGGGATCAATGGTATTCCGCAGCGGCGCCGAACAATCCGAATGCCCCGTTCGATCAGCCGTTCTACCTCATTATGAACCTGGCGATCGGCGGAACCTTCGACGGCGGCCGGACCCCAGATCCGTCCGATATCCCTGCAACGATGCAGGTGGACTATGTCCGGGTGTACAAAGAAGGGGACGGCGGCGGCCAAAATCCCGGAAACGTGCCCGTTACCGGTGTAACGGTGAATCCAAGTACGGCGCAGGTGAAAGTCGGACAAAGCGTTCAGCTAAACGCCAATGTAGCGCCTTCCAATGCAACGAATAAGCAGGTGACGTGGTCAGTTGCGAGCGGCGCCATTGCATCCGTAAGCCCGAGCGGTCTCGTAACCGGGCTCGCTGCAGGCACGACAACCGTCACGGCGACAACCGCCGACGGCAATAAAACCGCCAGCTCCACGATCACCGTTGTGCCGCCTCCTTCCACCGTCATCGTCATCGGCGATGAGGTGAAGGGATTGAAGAAAATCGGCGATGACCTGCTGTTCTATGTTAACGGCGCCACCTTTGCCGATTTGCATTATAAGGTCAATAACGGCGTGCAGCTGAACGTTGCCATGACCCCTACGGGGAACGGCAACTACACCTACCCTGTCAATCATCTAAAGCGTGGGGATACGGTAGAGTATTTCTTTACCTATAACCCAGGGCAAGGAGCACTGGATACCCCTTGGCAGACGTATGTGCATGGGGTGACGGAGGGGAGGGTGGAGTAGGGCAGGTATAACTGAGAGACCCCACCGCCTGCTCGGGTGATGCAAGTGTAGCTAATAAAAAAATCAGGGCCCCTCAAACATAAGGTGGCCCTTGATTTTACAGTTCTGTTTTTGAAAGAAACTATGTTGCCTAAAAAAGCTATTTACGAAGTACCGTTAATCGGTCTAATTCTTCATTGATAATAAACTCTCAGCTGTCTCATCCGTGCCCCAAATAAGATTACCCCAAACTTCCCATAAACCCCTCACTATCCATAAACAGTTGCTGAAGAATACGTCGGAACTCTCCAATCACATGTGCATTCGTATCTCCTGGATTAAGTGGAACCAATCGCAAATTGTGATCATCTGAGGAACTCGGACTCTCTTTACGTCCCTTTTTGACAGGGTAGAATGCCCATACTTCTGCTACTGGACTGAGTCGTTGTAACGGCTTACTATTGAGATTGTCTTCACCATAAAGGAAGTTGGAGCGACTATCGCTGTAAGCAATCAACTGGCTCATCTCACGGGTACGCGCTATTGTATTAACTCGGTCTTTTTCCCAGAAATTGCGTCTTGGGCGATACTTAAAGTCCATCATAATAGATCCGCAGTAAATCTCACTCTTATATACATCCAATCGTCCATCCGGACGGTTATACTGCTGTCGAACGTAGAGCGGGTGGACAAACATCTGCGTCTCTTTACTGGTTAAAGGAACAACACCATCGTATACGAAGTGTAGTTGAATGTCGCCCTTTTCCAAGATCACCCGCTCTCCAGCAGGTAAAGATGGGATTAACATTCCTTCTCCGTTAAAGTGTAAGTTGTAAATCCATCCTCGAACAGGATTAAACCCAAGCGTTTCCTCTAAAATTCGTAATAGTTCCACATAACCCCACATTTCATAGAGCTTATCTGTACGCTTCCATTGGTAAGAGTACAAAGGATCTAACGTAATCTCAAGCTCATCCTCTTGGAGTTCACGATAAAGCATATAGATTGAGCGATATCGCGCATCTTTTGTTAGTACATAAGGCACGGTAATTAGCGGCTTCTCACTCACCTGATCGTACCAGTGGGCAGAGGTGATGAGCTGGAAGCCGATCTTCATTCGCTGGACCATTTCCAAATAATTCTGTAGCTCATTATATACCTTACTCTTTTGCTCTAAAACGATCCTTGTACTGTCCTGAAACTCGAACGGCCGCAGCTGGTTGATCTCATCTAGCAGATCTACTGCATAGTGTTCAACGGAGATTACAAAGTCATTCAGCACGGTGATAAGATGCCTGACAATCTGCTTTATCCATATATTCTCGGGCATATCATAATCAATAGCACGCACGGGTACCTTAAGAAACCCCTTGATCTCAGGATGCTTTAACTGATGCCGAACCGTCACTTCATCAACGACGTTAGCCCGATCGGCCCTGGCAATTTCGTAAACCTTTCGAGTTCTAAAATTAACCTTTGTGTACAGATCACTAAGAGCGCCCATAACATTAGGGAAATGCTTTGAGATTATCATAAATTGCATCAATAACCGGGGCGGGAGCGATTTCCCCAGCTTCTGGCCTTTAGCAAACTGCTTGCTAATAAAATCAAGTGCCAATCCTCGGACAACATCCTCTAGCTGTTCCCTCATGAGGGTTAATTGCTCAGTTGAAAGCTGTTTCGGTTTAATAGCAAAGGGGGCATACCAAACCATTTCTTCACTCTCTACCCGAATCTGATACGTCCCTGGAATTAGGGGGTAATAATTTTTATTAAAGAGGGGAATGTTACCGTCATTTGGAAAGATGAATGCTTCCCCTTTCTCATCAAGCTCTACTCCTCGGTAAGGGATCGTTTCCAACCCGTACATATAGAGTCTGGCATTTTCATCGTTAGACGTAAAGTTGATCGTAATCTCAATATTTTCAACAAGTACCAGCGAAGGTTCGTCAATGTGCTCATAGAAACCCTGCTCATCATCGTAAAATCGGCGCACTTGTTCCAACTTATTTCCTAACTGAAAGGATAGTTCAAATGGGAGCGGACTATATAGTGTAGCCATTGATTTTCAACTCTTTCACTTTCTGAATCAGCACATCTCTTGTTTCAGTAAAATCAGAAATATCTTTATATTCGTCCAATCTCTCGAGGAGTTTACTACCTATCACCTCTCCGCTCGCATCAATCCTGCCAATCAACTCTTTCAGTAGCCCTTCTGGACCTCTTAACTTTGTAAGGATACGCTGCACCACTTGGATGTCCAAAGCATCCCTCTTTGATATGTAAGGATTCTCCAGCAAATTACGAATGTACATATCAATTTGACGAACCACGCGGGGACCAACGCCAAAGTTTTTATTTGACTCTTGAAGCGTCTGGTGGATGGTCCAAAAAAACTCAGCTTCCCGATCACTTAACGTAAAACCTTCCGTCTGACGGAATTTATTGTATTCTTCAAAGGTGTACGGCGTCTTCCGTCCCTGAGGTTTCCGTTCCTTTTGGCTCAAATATTTAAGCCCAGTATACGGCAATACATCCAGAGAAATTACATTAGCACGATCCAGAACCTTATCGGAGAAATGATATGTGGATTCGTCAATATTAACTGTCCCGACGAACATGATATTCTCTGGGATTGTAATAACAGGTTCATATTGAGCAGTATTATACAATCGACCAGTAAGATCGTCGTTGTAAAGTCGCAAGAAGCGCCGCTGTGGGTCCATCTCAAGGACAGATAGGAACTGAGAGAAATAATGCTCTACTCTAGCCAGGTTCATCTCATCAAAGCAAATCAGATATAGCTTGCTCTTTCGATTCTCTTCCTTCTGCGCTTGGATCAAGGTGTTTATCAGCCCGGAATCCCCTGGCCGATACACCATATTCATGGCATCTACATAACCAATCAGATCAGAATCGTCAGTCCAAGAGGGGCGCACAGGAATGATGACAAATTGATCGTCATCTAACCCAAGGGCACGCGCATAGGCCTGAACAAGCCTTGATTTTCCTGTTCCGCTCATTCCAGCGATTATGTTAAGCGTATTCGATTTCATGGAAGTGTGAAAATTGAATAGATCTTTTTCGGAGTACTGCAAGCCCATATCTCTAGTGATTTGAATGAAATGGTCCATAAACCGATACTCTTCGTTATCCATGTGGAACAAAGCATCTGTGCCTTCAACAGTTGATTCCTTCATCGTAATGGCTTGTGCTGATGGAACGAACTCTGATTGCTGTATCTCTACAGGTTTCTCAGGAACATCAACAGCCACTGCTGCGGAAACCTCAGAAGCAGCGTCGTCCAAGTTCTCAAGGGGAGTTGCTGCTTCCATATAGGTGCTCATGTTCTGATAGATGCCTAGCGGCAAAAACATGAGTGTCGGGTTCTCCGGCGTCCCGTAGCAATCCTCTAACCAGTCGTCCTCAAACTCTCGAATCTTTAGCTGCCCGGCTATATTCAGGCAGTACCCACCATGGGCATACTGGTGTTTATCGAATTCCCCAATAATGCTATATTTATCTCCCTGCTTCCACAGAACAAATTGCGGAGTATCATTCGCTTCCGTTGAAATGCTTTCAATTCTACCTATAAACTTATTGTTCAATATTTTATGAATAAGATCGTCAAAAGAAACATCATGTCTTTCCTCACTAAACACAGGAACAGGAATGAATGTAGTACCATGAACATAACTGTCCGACTTTCGTATCAGACGTACCTCTTTACCCACATAGATCTCGTTGTGATTCGGTAGGACCCTCTTCTGCGGTCGGAATATGAGCATGTAATCGTTTAAAAAGCGCTCCAGCTTCTCTTTCCGCTCATCATCGGGCCTATAGTAATCATCTTCAAAACCGTATCGAACTAGGTCGCTAGAATAAAAAGTAAATAGATTTACATTCGGGAACCCATAGGGGGTATCAGATATTAATTTCACAAAAAATTGCAGGGAGTTTTGAGAGTTAATGATAATAGGCCGTTTCTGTAAATCTTCCTCCGTTGCTAATAGGCCTACAAAATCTACATTCCAGTCTTTGTTCATGCGACACTACCTCACCTTTTATTAATGTGTGCTTGGAGTTCTACCAATGTTGCAAATTCTTTAAAATTGTTGTTTGTAAAAGTGTTTCGTAGTTTTCGTTGCTTTTGCGGGGAAATTTGAAAGGATAACATCCAGACCTCTTCAGCTTGGGAGCCACGTTGAAGGAAGTCCTCAATTTGGCTGTTCCCCACCAATTCAACATCGTATTTTGATGTTTGTAAAATATTTTTGTTGACACCTTCTCCTAACAGAACGACCTTTATTTTATTTGGAGCCGGGTCTTCTAGTGTTAGCAAATTATTATCTGCTACCCTCTTCGTCACTATCTGTTGGGTCAGTCGTTTAACCTCTTCTTGAAGCTTAGCTACCTTATCCTTTAACTCGACAATAGCAGCCTCCTTTTCCATAATTTGTTCCCCTTTGTTTTCCACTTCTGTTTTTAGTCTTTTTATTTCCTCTGTGTAGGTCTTTCGTTCCTTTTTCCATTCTTGTACCTCTGCCTTTCTTTTCTCTCGTAGCTCATTTAATGTTACGTCTAGTTGAACTATTTTCTCCTTTTCCTGGGAAAGACATTCTATCAGCTCTTCACCGTTCGATTCTGCAGGAGCAACCGTCTCTGTCCCTCCCCCCTGATTTGGGACAGAGTCCCTTCGGGGCTCATAATGGGCAAGGTTTCCTTGATCTCGAATTGAGGCAAAAAGCGATTCTGCAAGTGTAGCCTGTTCCGTTTCCCCCGTTACGAGAGCAACAAGGACATCTGCCATTCTGAGTTTTTTAGTAGCAATCAGTCCCAAGAGCTCGTCCTGATTTTTCAGTCGTAGGTCTTTTACGACATTTTCGGTTAACATTTTGTTGATATGCTCTCGAAGACCCTTCTTTAACCTCACAGCCTTAGTTTTTTTCAGTAATTCGTTAATTACTTGTGGTCGTATTTGTTTAATATTGTTTCTTGTGATCTCTCGAAAGCCTTTTACTTTACATGCTGTTGCGATGGCTAGATCGTATAATATAGCCTCTTCTTGTTGGGTCAGTACCCATTTCATCATTACTTTGTTCATATTTCCATGCACCTCTTTAATTAGGCCCTATAATTGTCCCATACTTTAGGATACCTCTTGTAGGAGTAGAACTCTAGTACTAATAACGAGAGAAAAGGAAAATGAATCGTGAATTTGCAATGGGTCCAGCTGCTGTCCACTAGTACCGCTGAATCACGCGCTACCTCAATTCAACTTCGGGAATAAGTGGTGCTGCATTTGGAAGCCTTTATAGCGTTCTGGTCCGTTGCTTAATAAAATCCTTGGAGGACATTTGCCTATCGGGGCACCCTTAAGTACTACCCGGTTGATTAACGAAGAGGGTTCGTGAGGAGGACTTTGAAGCGTTCTTCTGGTGAAGATGCGATAAAAGAGCAAACTCTTCTTGACCTGACATATTCACCTCAATCATCCTACGGGGATCATTGATTCCAATGGCGTGTATTTGTTTTACACGTCCTGGAGATCGGTTTCTTTTATTAATTCCTCGGTATAGAGCTCATTATAATGGCTTGCTTCTTCCCTTCACTTAGAGAGGTCTATTTGGAGTAAGGATGTACTGCATACTGCCGCCAAGCTTATCTCTACAACCACCAAGTTTTCAACAAACTCAAACAACCTGAGCCCAAATATAAATACCGGACTCAGGTTGTTTATTTTTGCATGTCAACTTAACAGGGGTCAGTTCAATAAGAGGGCCTATACGACACGGCCGCACCCGATCGTCAAGCACATCAGCTATCAATGAATTTAATCTTGACCTTCTCATTAGTGGCATACTTTAGAAATCGATCCGAAGGCAATATTCCTTCAAATATGAGGGGAACCAGTATGGCATCATCGTTGGTTCTGGCTTGTTGTGATTAACGAAAGGAGCGAAAGGAAATGAACAAAAAGATTAATCAGGACCCTACAGCGGTTTCGATCATCGGCCTTGGAAACATGGGAGTGGCACTTGCAGAAGTTTTCCTTAAAGGCGGTCACCCTACAACCGTATGGAACCGCTCGGCGAATAAAGCCGATGGACTGGTTGCAAAAGGTGCTGCGCTTGCGGCTACCTTCGCTGATGCGGTAGCAGCTAGTCCGGTGGTGATCATATGCCTATCCACTTACGAAGTTATGCATGAACAGCTCTCCTCACTTACCGATGAACTTTCCGGTCGAGTCCTTGTCAACCTCACAAGTGGAACTCCAGACCAAGCCCGTAACACAGCCATCTGGGCGGCTGAGCTAAAAGTCGAATATCTAGACGGAGCCATCATGGCTGTTCCCCAGTTAATCGGGCTCCCGGAAACTCTTATCTTCTACGGAGGCTCCAAGACTCTCTTTGAAGCTCACGCGCCGCTGTTACGGGTTTTGGTAGGCAATGCGACTTATCTGGGCGATGATCATGGTCTCCCATTATTGTACGATCTGGCACTGCTCACCATGCTTTATGGATCCGTGTACGGATACCTCCATGCGCACGCCTTCTTGAGTACAGCGAACATCTCGCCGACAGAATTCCTCCCATTTGCAACCAATATGGTGAACCATGTGATTGCCCCAAGTATAACCAGCCCCGATAGCGCGCGTGCAATCGAGGAGCGGAATTACGCGACCGACGTATCCAACCTGAATACCAACAAACTAGGACTGGAACACATTATTCGCGCCAGCAATGAGCTGGATATCCCGGCAGAGTGGTTAAAGCCCCTGCACGCTATTGCTGCGCAGCAAGTCGCTGAAGGCTACGGCAATGATGCATTTGAAAGAGTCTTCGAGGCTTTGCGGAAATCCTGATGGGCCAATCATCCAAATACAGGAAGAAGAGGATTCTGTTTCATACAGAATTCTCTTCTTCTCTCATTGGATTGGTTCCATTCCCTAATCCGGTATATTTCCTGACCGTGTCCCTACCTCATAAGAAGGAAGCACATGATCATACATGAGATGCAGCGTCATCCCGACCGCCGCATGATCGAGGTTATGGCAGTGGTCCATCCACATGCCCGGATTATCCGCGATAAATGCGACCTCATACGATTCGCCCGGCATGACGTTTAACGTATCGGTCAGCCACGGCGTGGCCACCTTCTTGCCGTTCTTCTTCAACACCGTCATATGATGCCCGTGCAGGTGCATCGGATGCTCGCCCAAGCTTCGATTTACGAACGTTGTTTTGACCCTGTCGCCCTCTTTGACGACGAAGGTTGGAACCCGGGGATACACCTCCCCGTTGATCGTCCATAGGAAATTAATCTGGCCGTTGTAAAATCCCATTCTGTTGCCGAGAATCATATGGAATTCCCGATCGAATGGGTCCGTAGCCGTAACCTCATTCATGACGGGCTTCCCGTAATCAGACGGGTCAAACTCCGCCGATTCGGGCTGAAAGACCGGTCTCTCTGGTCGGCTCCCTGCATAAAACACGATGCCCGGATTGCTCTCGTTCTTGGCATCGCCGAGTTTCAAGAAGACCGGACGATCCGGCATCGTGAAGACCACGTTGTATCGGCCGCCGGCCCCGAGCCGAAAAGCCGTTTGGTCGGACAAGGGCTGGGGGGCTTGAATCCGCATGCCGTCGATACTGGTGATTCGGAATTCGGTACCTTGAAGCAGGAATTTCTCCGAATAGTTATATGCATTGATGATTCGCAGCTTCACGGTATCCCCCTGCTTCACCTGCTTCCACTGGAACTCGTCTTGGCTTCCAAATGCTTTTAGGTATCCTCGGTCGGTCTCCCATCGATGGTTAATCAAGGTTATCTCTTCATCAAAACTTTCCGTTTCCTGTTTCGGCTCGACGATCAGGGTGCCAAACAGCCCTCTCACCACTTGCTCCGCCGCTTGCTGATGCGAGTGAAACCAGTAGGTTCCTTCCTGATTGGCCCGAAACTTGTAAGTGAATGATTGCCCGGGCTTGACGACATTTTGTGTCATCCCCGGCACGCCGTCCATCGCGTTCGGCACGTTATACCCATGCCAATGAATGGTGACGCCGCGATCGATATCTTGATTGACCAGCTTCACTTCTATCATCTCGCCTTGCTTTACCCTAAGCTCAGGTGCGATCTCTCCGTTATACGTCCAGGCATCGATAACTGCCCCGGAAGCGAGTGTCACCTTCTTCCGCTGGGCCACAAGCTCGAATCTCCGATCGGCGGGCTGCGAAATATCCCCTGTCAGCGAAGCTACTTCGACTTGGCTGGGATCGGCCGAAGCCGACGCATGATGTGCTTGATGCTGCTGATGATTGGAGCTTCCCGACATAAGAGTAGAGGCGCCGCCTCCCTCGTCAATCCAGTCGTGATTCATCATGTCGGAGGCTTCCGGCAGCTTGGAGACCTGGACTCCGACCAGTACGTTGGCAACCAGAAGGGTGATAGCCACCATGGCCGTAAGCAGACCTGCCGATACAAAGCTTATAAGCCTGGCACCAAGCCCGCGCCGAAGTGGTTTCCCCTGCTTCAACTTCAAGTACCTTCTGTTTGCAAAAATCGCCGGCACAAGCAACAGGAGCGCAACCAGCAAGTAGCGGGAGCCGATCTGAGATAGGCTGGGCAGAACCGGTTGGACGAAGAACGTACTGAGCGCGGAGATGCCGGATACGAGCGCAGCCGCTAAAAAGGATATTGATATGGAAGGATGGGCCGCAGCTTCCCGTGCCGCTGGCGTCATCGGCTTTTCGCCGGAATTCCTGAACCTTTGTAACCGAGGAAGAATGTCGCCCGCGATATACAACTGAGGCACCAGCGTCAGCGGGATCAGCATTTTGACCGTCCCTTCGACAAACAACCAGCCGTCCTTGATAAACTGGAGGATAATCGCTCCGTACCAAGCAGTGCTCAGTACCAGGGCAGTACCAGCCACCCAGAAAAGGAATGTGCTCCGTTGGTCCAAGCTTTGGCTGGTCTTGGCGTAGGGAAGGGCCGCTGCCGCAATGGCGGCGATTCCCCACAACAGGGTCATAACGACCGTAATGATGATGCTGAATATGGTTTCGAACATGCTGTTCACTCCTTTTAACCGGGGGCTTCGTAAGCCTCACGCCCGGTATCCTTTTCTTGATGGTTGACCTGTAGCATTTGTCCCCATCTGCCAAACGTTATCTTTAATGACCATATTACTAGCGAAATGTTGCGAACTTGTGGTGAAGGTATTTACAGATTGTGAAAGCACCCATATTCTTTAAGTAGCTATCAAAATGGATAAGTCTGGGAGTGTAGGAATGGGAATCAAATTGCTAATCGTTGAGGATGAAACAAAAATTGCGTCGCTCATGGAATCGTACCTTCAAGCAGAGGGATATGACGTACTGACCGCGATGGACGGAAAAACCGCCCTGCAGCTGTATGCGCAGCATAAACCGGATATCGTGATCTTGGACTGGATGCTTCCGCAATTGAACGGACTGGACACCTGCCGACAGCTTAGACAGTCAGGGTCCCCCGGGATCATCATGGTTACGGCCAAGTCGGAGGAGGCTGACAAAATCGTGGGCCTCGAAATGGGCGCGGACGATTATCTGACAAAGCCCTTCAGCTTGAGAGAGCTGTCCGCGCGCATCCGTTCCTTATTGCGGCGCATGAACCACACAGGAAATGACGAGGCCGATACTGTGCTTCGAAGAGGGGATCTGACGATTGATGAGAGCAGCCTGCAGGTGTTTATTGGCGGTCAGGAGCTGCAACTCACACCGACCGAATTCAAGCTCTTGCACCTGCTGGCGTCAAAGCCCGGGCGGGTGTACAGCCGTATGCAGCTGCTGCGGCATGCCTTCGAGGAGGAGTTCATCGTCGACGAACGGACGGTAGACTCGCATATTAGCAAGCTGCGGAAGAAGATGGAGAAAGACGGCCGGGCGGCCGATTATATTCAGACGGTCTACGGCTTCGGCTACCGATTCGGAGCGGAACATGAAAATTAGAACCAGGCTGACCCTGTCGATGGGCGGATTGATCGTATTGATTATGCTAGTCCTGCTTGCCGTTACGCATGTGCAGTTTTATATCACCCGCGATTTGGCATATCTGGAGGAGAAGGAAGCCTTTGAAGCCTTGAGGAAGGAGTTTGAGCAATATTACCGGAGTCACGGGGATTCTTGGGAGGACGTAGGAACCGCGAGCTTTGAATCTGCCGCCCCCTTCGTCGAAATCGTGTTGTCCTCCGAGGAGCAGACCTTATATCAGCAAGGAAGTTTAAGCGTAGATAGGCTCCGCGGCGACGGCTACATGCTGGCGCTTGATCAGGGGGACCAGAGGATCGGCAGACTGTACGTGATGAACGAGCGGCAGTCCAAAATCTACGAGTTCAAAACCATGTGGTACGGCATGCTGCCCAATATCGGGATTGCTTCGCTGCTGATTACCGGCATTGCCGCGCTGCTGATCATCCTGTTGTTGTCGTGGCGGCTGACAAGCCCTATACGCAAAATCATCAGCGGGATCGGGGCCATCAAACAAGGCGGCGCACCCATAGTCTTACCCGCGCATCGGAAGGATGAATTCGGCGCGATTTCCAAGGCCCTTCTTGAGATGAACGATTCGCTCGCGGAAGCGGAGCGCACCCGAAAACAGCTGATGTCTGACGTCGCCCATGAATTGAAAACCCCGCTGATGATCATCCAAGGGGAATTGGAGCTGGCGCACGAGACGGGCTCTCCCCTCACTGCCGTGAAGCAAGCCTCGATTCTTGATGAAGTTTTGCGGTTATCGCGATTGGTTCATGATGTGCTGGATCTGTCCCGGCTTGAAGCCGGCATGACGGAGCTGCACCCGAAAGAGGAGAACCTGGTTGCGCTGCTGGAGGACTTACTGGCGAAAACCCGGTTCATGGCCGAGGACAAAGAAATCCAGCTGTCCTTGCATGCCGAAGAGCAGATGATCCCCGTCTCGGTGGAGAAATCCCGTATTCTTCAGGCGCTGTACAACATCCTGACGAATGCCGTGTACTATACGAAAGCAGGCGGACACATCCGCGTCCATGCGGGAACGGTGCACCTGCCTGACCGGCAGCGGCAATACGCCCGAATCCGGGTTGAAGACAACGGGACCGGCATCTCCGAGGCGGATCTGCCCCATATCTTCGACCGGTTCTATCGGGCGGACCATTCCAGGGCTCGCCCCGGCGGCGGAACTGGACTGGGCCTCGCGATTGCGCAGCATAATATCCTTGCTCATCAAGGCTTCATCGAGGTGGAAAGCGTGGTCGGCGAGGGATCGGTGTTCACGATCTGCTTGCCGCTTGAGGATTAGGGGCCAGAGGGACTTGTATAACAAAGCCGCAGCATCCGTGCTGCGGCTTTCATAATTATAGGAATATTACTTCGGCTTTGCGAAGAGACGTGCACGGAAGGTTACCTCGGTCCCTTCCCCCAACGTGCTCTTGATAAGCAGTCCTGTTCCGAAGTGCCGTTTTAATCGCAGATCCGTATTGATTAGCCCGACTCCGGCGTGCTCTGCCCGCCTTTCCAGGATCCGCTGCAATAGAGCTTCGTCCATTCCGACGCCATCGTCTTGAACGGTGATCTCGACGTCATCCGCCTGGACCGAGATCCGGATCCGGACCGTTCCCCCGCAGGATCGCTTCATGATCCCGTGCCTGATCGCATTTTCAACTAAAGGCTGGATCGATAGGAAGGGGATTTTTAATGGCTTGTGGTCATCGATCTCCCAAACAACCTGCAGACGCTCTCCGAACCGGACCTGTTCAATATATAGATACGAGCGCACCATCTTGAGCTCCTCTTCGATGGGAACTAGGCAGTCTGTATCCTGGAACCTGAATCTGCTCCGCAAAAAATGGCTGAACTCCTCGAGCAAATCCCGCATTTTATCCAAATCAATGCCGCTTAACGCCGTTATGGCATTTAACGCATTGAATAAGAAATGAGGCTGGATTTGCGCCTGCAGCCATGCCGCCTCCAATCGCAGCTGCTCCCGAACCGTCTGCTTAATCGTTGTCAGCGCCTGAATCCGCGATCTGATCTCCAATGCTTCCACCGGCTTGGTCACATAATCGTTAGCTCCCGCCATAAAGCCGCTCTGAATATCATTCGGCTGGCTTCTTGCCGTAAGGAGCAATATAGGAAGCTCGGTGAGCGTAAACCGCTCCCGAATCCGCCTTGTCAGCTCGTAACCGGACATCTGCGGCATCATGATATCGGTAATGACCAGATCCCATTCCTTCCTATCCAGGAGAGCCAACGCTTCTTTACCGCTCGTTGCCATCGTAAGGTCATATTCGCCTGTCGGCAGAATCGCTTCCAGCACTCGAAGATTGACAGGGTCGTCATCAACGATTAACAGGTGCGGACGATAACCGCTCATGCCGGATAACGTTGTCGGGCTGGAGGTCGATGGAATGATTTCATCCAGCTCCAAACTGGCCGGTGCCGTTTCCCCAATCGGCAAAGGCTGTACAGCCAATGCTTCAAACGATGTATGAACCTCCTCTTTCTCCACGTCCATCCCCGCCAGCTCTAACGAAAATGTAAACTTCGAGCCTTCTCCTAATTCGGAGGACGCCTCTAACGTCCCCCCATGAAGCTCAATCAGCTGCTTGCTTATGCTTAAGCCTAATCCAAAGCCGCCTTCAATCATCGTTTCGCTGGCGCTTGCCTGCTCATACGGAAGAAATAAGCGCTTCAGCATGTCTGCATCCATTCCGATCCCCGTATCGGCAACGGCGATATAGGCTTTTCCGTCCTCTGCATATGCCTGAATCGAAATGATGCCTTCGTTCGTGAATTTCACCGCATTATGAAGCAGATTGAACATGACCTGAATGACCCGGTTCTCATCGGCAATGACGGGAGGGAAGTCTTCAGGAATCTGGTTTACGATTCGAACAGACTTCATATCCGCGTTCCACTGCAGCATATCCATGACGCCGGTCACAATCGGTTGAATCGCTACGACCTTTTTCTGTAAACGCGGATTGCCTTCCCGCAGACTCATTCCATCAATTAAATCATTTAATATGAGCGTCAGGCGGCGCCCTACAGATAACACCGTTTCAAGCTCTTTAATGCTTCGATTCTGCAGTACATCCCGTTCTCTGCTCAACACCGATTGGGACATGTTAAGGATGCAGTGGAGCGGATTTTTAAATTCATGCGACGTGTTCGCCAAGAATTGATCCTTCTGATCGTTCACCCTCTGCAGTGTCGCGGCAATCTCCTTCGTATGGGCATGCATACGGAAATAATCCCGAAACCATACGGAGGCCAGGCATCCGATCGAAATGATCAGGTCGAACGGATAGTGGGCGATGCTAAGGCCGCTCTCCCGCCAGTATAAGGTCCACAGGAAATGGTGAACCAGCGCAAACATCGATAGAAGCTGCAGCAGATGATTTTTGATATCCTTGAATACCTTTTTAAAGATAGCGGTGATCGCAACAACAGTTGCAACACAGCCCAATAAATAATAAACCGGAAAGAGTTTGATGATCTGATGGGGAGCCAGAAACAGCGTAACGGCGGCCGTCCCCAGACTCGCTGCGGCATAGGCCGGATATACCCTTCTCCAATAAGGAAGCTCCCGATGCTCCGTACATTGGAGCAGCGCGTAGCAGCCGATGATCGCCGTGGCATTCGTCAGCCGAAAATCCCAATCACTGCCGATGTAAAACAATTGGTGAAACAGCTTCTCATCGCTGCTCAATAAGCTGGGCAGCGTGACACAAAATGTCAGTAAGGAAAAATAAAGCAATCTTTTTTCCCGGTTCCCCAGTAAGAACAAAATTAGCGCATAGACCGAATGCATAAGAAATATGACCGCTCCCAGCGTCTGCATCGATACGGAGAGCTTCATTTCCTGTGCTACGGCCTCCTCTGAGCCAAATTTAACCGATCTGGCAATGCCGCCGCTTCGACTATCCACATAATTTGCCGCCTGAACCACCAGCTCGATGACCCCGTTCTCATCTGCCGTAAAGCTTGTGGAATACGGGAGGTTCTTCGCCGTATATGCTTCCTTCGTCTCCCCCACCTGACCGGATTTGGCAAGCAGCCGACCGTTTACGTACACTTCCGATGCAGTACGCACGCTGGGCAAGCGAACGCTATAATTCAAATCATTGTCCGGATTTACCAAAATACGCAGGCGATAGGACCCGAATCCATACGGGGTCCCCTCTTCACCTTCACGGTGTAAAGCTTCCTCCCATTGCCCCGGGACCTGGAGGAGCTTTGGCTCCGGACCGCCTGCACCATGCTGCTTGCGTTCTGACAGCCACTCCGAGGGATAAAACTCCCACTCCCCATCAAGCAGGAGAACGCCGCTGTCTTCTGCATGCCAATGGCGCAAATCCAATTGTCCGTTCTTGATGGACACCTGCATTTGATGAGGGAGCAACTCCATCCATAACACGCGCAGGCCGGATAAAATGACTAATAACAATCCGATGAACAATACAATATGGCTCTTTTTCATAAATAACTCGGGGAGTCTTTTGCCAACAAATATCCCTCTCCTAATCCAATCTCTAATGCAGACGCGTCAATGATCCAAGGGATGGTTATCCGAGAACAAATCCGGATTGTCCTTCAGCATCGCCGTGATGATCTCCGCCACCGCAGCTGCATCACACACCCTTACAACGGCATCGCCAAGCTGCCCCTTGTGCATCGCGCCTTCACGTTCTAGGACCTCGTCGACCTTCCAGAAATGCTCCGACCACGACAGCCCGCAATGTCTGCGGGAAGGCACAGAAATTTCCGTTCCATCCGGCAATACCGTATACAGCTGCTCATGGTCATCCGTTAACCTCCCCGGGATGTCCACCCATTCCTCAACGCCATGAATAAAGGTGTTGCGCCTTAAATCAACCCCGACTAACAAAATGGTCGCCTTTCGGTCGAGCAGCTTCCCCCAGGCGGAGCCTCTGGCGCATGGCGTATCAAAGCGATGGTCGTCGCTTGTGAACGCTTCGGATTCCCGACCCAATGCCGCCACCGAATGCGTGGGATGCAGCGAACGCACCACGCCGGGCCGCTTGCGAAACAGTTCGGGCAGTATCCCGACGCAGGAAGGCGAACGGTCCACGTAAAACCTCGGATTATCCGCATTGATGTAAGACCAAGTATGGGTGGGCAATACCAGCAGCCCATCCTTCATATATTCCGACAACGCGTCCAACACCGTATCCGCGCCGCCCTCGACCGGTCCCATGCTTTTCATCGATGAATGAACCAGCAGCGTCCCCTGGCTGTCTATGCCCAGCTGCTCCAATTCCTCCATTAAGCTCTCTTTCGTGTGCATATTCCTTCTCCTCCCGAATGCTTATGAATCATAACCTATTGACGTTTCGATCTCTTAGCTGAACGATTCCTATAACAGGAATATACCATCCTTATTTAGGACCAGCCACCTACCATTTCCAATAGTCTTGTTACGCAGGTCATATTTAGAAATTCTTCAGAGTCCTATGTTACGCTTAAAATAAAAACAGAAAAGGGCAGTGAGCTTGTAAGTGAACAAAAAGTACTTCGAAGAGATGCGCAAATTCAGCCATGACGACGAAATGAGATACAAGCTATTGATCCAGGGAGTCAAGCGGGTACTGGAAGAGCGTAAGCAGGGACGTCGTAAACTCACGCACATTCTTGATTCACGTAAAAGGAAGAAAAATTTGCAGGCCGGAAAGTGGTGCCATTAGCCGCGCCGACTTGATGTTAGTCCATCGTTGTTTGTGTTTCTAAACCCTGCTCCCCAGATCGCCGGAGAGTATACATAGGGAATTTTATAAGAGCCTGTCCAACCCGGAAGGCTCTTTTTTGCATGGCTTAGAGCTATGTCCCATCGACTTGCCTGCGCTAACTCCTTCGCGGTTCGCGGCCAACGGCCGAATGGGAAGCCGGTCCGTCAAACGAGACTTTTATCCAAACCGCTGCGTTTTGTACCACTTTGCTTTTCTCCCCGTCACCTTGTCAACGACGAACGAGTAGAGCGCGCGCAAGGAAATGAGCAGAAATAGCTGGGCATACGTGAAATACGATATGCAGGACAGAATAAAGTTTTGGATCGTGCTCTGTCCGACATCGGTTGCCAGCGCCAAATTGATCTGCAGCACAAACAAGTAATACATCAATCCCCAGGCCACCATCAGATAAACGTATACATCATCGGCGAATTGGAACGGCGATACCACGTCCGGATTGAACAGCGCCACGACCCAATAGGCCACGTTGACGAGGATGATGATATCCGAGACGATAATGGATAACAAAAACCAGAAATAACTCGCCGCGTAGTACAGCACTTGCAGCTTGATCCGCCAGCTCGACCGATTGAACAAATGATGGATGTTCTCAACCACGACGGAGAAATTCCCTTTGGCCCATCGTTCCCGCTGCTTCAGGTATACGCTGAGCTGCTCCGGTTCCTGCTGGTAAGCTTCCGCCTGCGGAGCCAGGGCGATCAGCTGCCCCCTTGTCATAATCTCGAACGAGATGGCCGTATCCTCCGTGATGGCCTCCGTATCCCAGCCGCCGATCTCGCGCATCAGCTCTGTTTTCACAATAAAATTCGTCCCCGGGATCGTCCCCAGCTTGAACAGCTCCCACAGCCCGGTATGATAGATGCGCTGCGCGGTAACCAGCTCGAGATTAATGCATTTGGAGAGGAAATTCTGCCCGCGGTTCCGGGCCTTATTCCGTCCAAACACCGCTCCGTAGGTTTCCGGGTCTTCCATTGCTTTGTCGATCAGAAAATACAATGCGTTCCGCTCCGGCGCCGCATCCGCGTCGAAAATGCAAATCCATTCATGCTTGGCATACTCCAGCGCATCATTAAGCGCTCCGGACTTGCCGCCCGTTCCCGTGCGTTCGAAGATCATGAAGTCCCGGTCGCGATACGCTTCCTTGCTTTGCAAAGCCCGCAATTTTCCTGCGGTATCATCACTGCAGTTATCAGCAATGACAATGAGCTGCACTTTATCCTTCGGATAATTCAGCCGTAAAATATTCTCCGCCGTTGCCGCGATTACCAGTTCTTCATTGTGCGCGGGAACCATAACGGTTACCTTGGGGAAATGCCCCATCTCTTCCACATCGGGAATGGTCCACTCCCTGCGGCTCTGCCGGAATATGAACCGGATCGCTCCCCCCATAATGAGGATCGACTCTAACACGGCAGCCCAAATGCTGATAATGCAGAACATCAATAATAGGTCAGCCACTGATCTTCCTCCGGTCGTATTTTCGATGTACGCGAACCCGAAGGGTCAGCGTTGCGATGAACAGCCCCACCACCGCAACGGTAAACAACAGGCTGACGATTTTGCAAAGCGGAACAAACCATTCCGTATAAGACATCTCTTTTTCTCCTCCTACTGCTAACTAAACACCTTATATATATTCTCCGATCAAATCCGTCTCCGTATTGCGCTCGAGTGCGGCAATGACGGCATCCGCATCTTCATACTTACTAAACTGCTCCTTAGCAAACACCAGCGCCCCTGCACGGATCACCAGCTTCAGCTCCCCGCCCTTCCGGTCTTGAAACGGCATGTCCATCAGCGCGTGCTTGATCCGGTCCGTCAATGCCTTTAAATACTCCTGGTTTGTCATCGGAAGCAGAACGATAAACCGCCCCTCATCCAGTGCGAACTTGTAATCCTCATAACGAATATGATTCCGGATCCCTTCCGACAAGGAAGCAAGCAGCTGGACATAGCCCTGTGAACCCAGGGATTCCCGCACCATCGGCAGAAATTCGATTTTGAACATGGCCAAGCAGAAGTTATATGTATCCGAATAACGATTGGCCAGATTGGACTGCTTGACCAGCGTTTCCCTAAAGGCTTCCTTATTGCCTAGCGAGGTTGCCAAATCCACTTCCGGATTCCTTCGCTGCAGCTCCTCGAGCCGCTCAATCAGCCGCTTGTTGCGGATCAGCCCGGATTTGATGAACATGGCCACGGCCACGTTAGCCGGCAGCAGCCACAGCCAGGAGATGGACAGCACATCAACCTCGGCATACGTTGTAAGCCATACAAAATAAGCGACAATGTATACGAAAATACCGACGGCCGAGACCCCCGGCGGGGCCAAAAAGCCCAGCAGCAGAGCCGCAAGGCAGCCAATGGCGAATCCCAGCTCAGGTAAAGTAAGGGATTGGTCCCTAAACACATTCAAATAGATCAGCAATTCCTGCACGATTGCTAATCCGATCAGCAGTACGTATCCCCAGACCATGCGCTGGATGAATCTTTTATTTTCCATGTCCACCTCGTTGAATTGCGTATTCCCCTAGTAAAGGAAGCAAGTTATCAAAAATATGCGTGTCTTTCCCGAACACATATCCTCCGGGATATTGGGGATCCCGCCCCTTGAAGGTCTGCAGACGCTCGTACAGCTGTTCTGCCAAAGGCCTGTCTCCCATTTGGAGCGCAAACTTGATCGCGAGGCCATACACCGACGGAGACTCGTAATCCACCGCGGCCTTTCGGTCGGCGCGTGTATACTGTCCTGCCAATTTCCCCGCCTGCCCGAACTCCTCCTTCAGGAATTGGTGAAGCGCCGCTTGGTCCCTTCCCGTCTCCCCGGCATACATCGCGATCAGCAGCTGATCGATTAAATTCACCTTGTCTTCATAGATATACTCCCGAGTCACGACATGAAAGGACTTGGGATAGAACACACCGTCATTCGGCATGTTTCGAAGCAGGGCATGATATCGAATATAGCTTTCCTGATCCAGGATGCCTTCGTTCTGGAGCCCTTTGAGTGCCGGAAGATCCACATAGGCCAGACTCAGCGTATCGGGCATTTCCTGCCTGGAGAAATCGTAGAAATCCACCAGATACCCGTTGTTTTGGGACCTGTTAAGCAAGGCTTCCGTAAGCTCCCTGGCCGTCTCCTTCCATTCCGGGTGGCCCTTCTTCCATACCTTGGCACCATCCAGCAGCGCCCCGATAATCCGCAGATCGTCGCCAAGCGCATTCGTGGTCACCTTCGCCTCCCCCTCGGGACTTAGCTTCCACACAATATAATCGCGATCCGCGATAAAATAGCGGGTTAACAGGTCATAACTCTTCTCAAACTCGGCAAGATCCCGACTTTCAATCGCTGCCTGCATCCAAAACCCAAGGGATTCGGAGAGCGCCTCTCGTCCTGCCGCCAGCTCAGGACTGACCGATTCCGCCTTCTGTAAATAGGTAGCCAGCGTGCCGTTAGCGTTGATCATATTAATCCTAATAAAACGTTTCGTTGGATTGTCCCCTTTGGCTTGCGTAAAGAATCCACCGATTCCTACAACCGCGCCTAATAATAAGCCAAGTCCTGTCCACAGGACTTTACGTCCATATCGCCATTCCAAACTGTAAAAACCTCCATTCACTGCGGAGCCGCGCCTTGATACAACCCTAAATCCGCACCGGGATTTTCCCACTCAAGGATTGTATCACTTCATTCTGAAGAAAAACTGTACATGGGATTGTTCAGGAGGATTCACAGGTCTGGAGGTTGGTTTAGTAAGGGGAAATTTTAAAATTAAAGCTTGTTTGGAAGGGTTTACATTACCAACTCCCTCCCCTAAACTTATCGGTATAACGAAGCGGGGAGAGTGACAAGGATGGGGTTGTTGAAACTGGGGGAGCCGTTGTCGACGTTCAAAATATGCAGCGCGGCTTACCAGCCGATGGAGGACGGCGGATACCGCATTTATACGGTGGCCCAAGGCAAGCCGTGCAGATTCGTTGCGATCGACGCACTGACCGGGCAAATGGTGACCAGCTTGCCGCTTACCGGCTCCAATCACTCCTGGGGCATATGCGTGACAAGCGACGGGTCGGTATATGTAGGCGGCGACGGTTTTCTGTACCGGTACGATCCCCGGTCGGACACCCTTGACCATTTGGGGCAAGCAATCGATGGGGAAATCTATTTCTGGAGAATGGCGGCGGACGAGAACGGAAATGTATACGGCGGTACCTACCCCGGCGGCAAAGTGTTCCAATACCGTCCGGCTGACCGCGCGTTCCGCGATTACGGCACGCTGGTGCCGGGCAATCAATACGCCCGCAGCATGGATATCGGCCCGAACGGAAAATTATATATCGGCACCGGCGCCATGGAAGCCGCGATTATAGAGCTCGACACGGCAACCGGAGAGACTATCAAGCTGCCGATGCCGGAAGGACAGGAAGCAAGCACGTTCGTATACGACCTTGATGTTCACGAAGACAAGCTGTTTGCGCGGTTTACGGAATCGGCGGATCTGCTCGTATACGATCTGACGAAGCGCTGCTGGATCCACCGCATCGATCAAGCGATGGGGCTTGACGTTTCGCCGCCGGGCGAAGACCGGCGCGTCTATTTGTTCCGGGACCAGAAGCTGCACGCCCTCCATCTGGATACGCTCGAGCTGACCCCATGCCCGCTTGCCCATGACGAGGGCGCTTACGATTTCGGATGGATCGCTTGGCCGGAACCGGGCTTCCCTGGACAAAGCCTGATCAGCATGTACTCCGGAGGATATTTCATCTATAATCCGGCCACACATCGCGCCAAACATGTCGAGGTCGAGCTTGACGGTTCCCCGGTCGGCATACAATCCATCGCGCTCGGCGGCGACGGCAGGCTGTATCTCGGCGGTTATTTCGCGGGCGGATTCTCCTCGTACGATCCGGTGGCCGGCGCATTCAGTCCCTGCGAGCGTTTCGGCCAATCCGAGAACCTGTTCTGGTTCAAGGACAGGTTGTATCTTGGCGTGTATCCGGGAGCCAGAATTTACCAATACGATCCCGATCAGCCCTGGGAGCACGGCGTTAATCCGCGGCTGCTCTTCTCCCTCAAGCGGCACAGTCAAGATCGGCCGTTTACATTCGCCGCGGCCGGGGACCGGCTCGTCATCGGAACGATACCCGCTTACGGCAAGTTAGGCGGCGCCATCGCGTTCTACGATCCGGATTCGGACCGGTATGAATGCTTTGCCGAACCGGTGCCGGAGCATAGCGTCATCGCGCTCTGCTATTCGGACGGTTTCGTTATCGGAGGCTCCTCCGCATTCGGCGGCTTAGGTTGTCCGCCTAGCGGGAAAGACGGAACGTTATTCGTATGGGATAGTTCCGCCAAGAAGACGGTATGGGAAGCCGTTCCGGTCCAGGGGGAAAAGGCGGTTGCCGCCCTCGCTCCCGGCGAGAACGGAATCATATGGGGAATGACCACAGGCAGTTTGTTTGCCTTTAATCTGGCCGAGCGCCGAATCGAGCGTATCATCGACCTGTTCCCGCCTCTCAATTGGGACGGGCTCGATCTGTTCTGGAGAGGCGTCTATCTTCAATATGAAGAGAGCACCAATATGCTCTACGGCAACTGTCTTGAGAAGCTGTTCCAATTCGATACTCGCACCGGTGAGCTTCAGGTGCTGGCGGAAGGCGGGACGCTGTTTGCGCGGGATTCGGGGAACGGGGGCACCATCTATACGGTAAAAGGAACCGGGCTTTATGAATATCGCCCGGTCCCATCCTGATTCAATATCGCTTCGATGCCGGCGGCGAGCCTCTCTTTGGTCCGAAGTCCCGACCAATAGAGCTTGCACTCCGACAGCATGTCCTCCAGCTGCTTCAGCGTCAGTCCCGTGTCGGTAAACGTACTGAAGCTCGGAATAATCTCCTTGTACATCTGATAGCGGGTCGGATATACCGTTTGCCCGGTCCACTGTGCCGCCTGCTTATGGGCCGGAATGCTGAACGTTTCCTTCCGTATAACCCGCTGGGCTTCATCCGACACGAGGAAATCGACCAGCTGTTTGGCTGCCGATTTCACTTTGGACCGTTTGTGGATCGCAAGGCCGATCGTAAGATTTAACGTATTAAAGCTGTTTAAATGGGGAAGCGGAGCGACGTCGAATTCGAAATCCGCTTCCCTCAGATTGTTAATGGAAAAGTACGTCGTCATGATGATGGATACCTGCTGCTCCTTGAACAGCCGCTCCGCCTCTCCGCTGCTTGCGGACAACAGGAGCGGGTATACGCCGGGCTGATACAAGATGTCCCGAACCTTCTCAATGCCGTCCAGCAGCCTCGTTTCATGAACGCGGTATCGCCCGTCTTCATCCCTTCGGAACACTTCCCCGCTCTGGAGCAGAAACACGATCCACCGGTTCGGACTGAGCAGGTGGTAATAAAAGCCGAACCGCTCGTTGTGAATCGCCAGCTTGGAAGCGTTTGCGATCAAGTCGTCCCATGTCCAGCTGCTGTCCGGCTCCGGAAGCTGAAGCGAAGCAAAGTGCTCCCGGTTATAACAAAGAATGACCGGAGAAAAGATGAACGGCTGCGCATAAAGCTCGTCCTTATATTGAAAGGCTTTTTTCAGAAAAGGGTATATCTCTTCAAACGGTTCTTGCGGCTCCAGCAATTCTACCGCCTGTTCCTCCAGAAGATCTTGGTACAGATACGTGTTCATCATGGCCATGTCGATCATGTCGTGGGTCAGCAAATCCCGAACATACCCCCGGGCGTCGCTGATTTGAATCGGCTCTACCCGAATATGCGGATGCCGCTTCTGAAACTCATTCAATAAATAAGGAAGCTCCCCTTGAGAATCGATGATCGGATAATAGCCCAGGCGGATGACGATTTGATCCTCGCTCGAAGGCGCTTTGATGCGGTTGCCGACTCTCGGAATTTTCTCTACCAATCCTTCTTCCACCAATGTGTCCAAGCCTTTGCGGACGGAATTGTTGCTGAGCTGGAACTTCCGGCTTAAATCCAGTTCCGAAGGGAGGTACTCCCCAACCGCGTAATGGCCGGCCATAATCTGTTCCCTCAGCGTCCGGATCATCTCTTCCATCCGCGTCCTGAACGTTTTTCTGCTTTGCTTGTCAGACATTCGCCCGACCTCCGATCCCTATTTTCATCAGCATCATACACAAACTGGAGCCCGCTTGCAAGCGCGCATATGGCAAAGCGCACGCGGCCGCCGCGGCATATGAAGGCGCAATCGTAAAAAGGCGCCCACGACCGGGCGCCTTCGCTGCACTAGCGTAACAATCAGTACGAGATAACCGCTCCAAGGATTTGGTCCGGTCTGGACGTATAATCCCGATAAATATCCGCGGCATGGGATAACGGCACTTGTGTCGTAATGAGCGATCCCGCGGATATTCGCCCTTCCGACAGGAGGCGGATATACTCCTTCATATTCCGGCCTTCCGTCCATCTGACGAATCCGATCGGGTAATCGCGCCCTTCCCTTTCGTATTCCGGGTCGTACCGCCCCGGCCCGCCGGCCCGGGAGATGACGACATCCGCTTCCTTCTTGAACATTTGTCCGCGGCTGAATTCCATCACCATATCCCCGACGATGACGATTTTACCGCGATCGCGAATCCAATCAAAGCTGCGGTCCAGCAGCTCTTTCTGGGCGCCGGAGGCGCAGTGAAGGACGGCGTCGGCACCGATATGGCCCGTTACGCTGCCGATAGCCTCCTCTACCTCCTCGAAGGTTGCGCACACCGTAATGCCTGCGACCTCCTGAAGCGTCTTTCGCCGCTCCTCGTATAGGTCAATGGCAATGACCTTTATGGCGGCGGCATGAGCGATTCGGGCGACCAGCTGGCCGATGACGCCGAGCCCGATGACAACGGCGCATTCGCCGAATACGAGCCCCGACTGGCGCAAACCGTGTATGGCAATGGCGCCTAAGCCGGCGGCCGAGGCTTCCTTCAGGCTGACATGGTCTGGAACGGGGGCGATCAAATGCTTAGGCACCAGCAAATATTCGGAATGGTTCACGTACGGTGCGCCGTAGCAAGCCACCCGCTGGCCGACGCGAATATCCGTCACCTCGCCTGCGACCTCCACCGCGATACCGGCTGCGCTGTATCCAAGCTTGCTCGGCGTCCCTCCGCTTCGATGAATGATCGATAATTCCGTGCCCGGGCTCACCATCGAATAGCTGGTTTTCATAAGAACGTGATTCGGCTTCATGAGAGGCTTATCGCTCTCGATAATTTTTACCTGTTGTTCATGGGTTACGACGCTTTTCATCAGTCTGGTTTCCTCCATTTTTTATCGTTTGATTAGCCAGCTTTCTATCCACCATTCAGGAGTCGAGCAAGGACAAGGCGTCCCGGATTAAAATATCGGCTTCCGCCTCCGCAATATGCTTGCCTCTCTGGGCCTCGACTTGATGCAGGAACGCCTGCAGCTCCCCGCTTCCCAGCTTCCGGCGAAGGCTGTTCGCAATCCCGCCGTTATCAATCGCGCCCGATGCTTCAAACAGGTCGACCAAGCGGCTGAGCACCGCCGCGCTCGTCTCCGTATGAAAGACCACTTCGGCTTGACTCGAATTGCCCGCCATATCGCTTCCGTTGACCATAAGCGTATGAGGACCGGGCTCAAGCAGATACAGCGGAACGCTTTCATTCGGAGCGATCGGCTGGCCGTCAAGCAGCAAGGCGGTGCGCGAGCTGTCCGGGCCGGACCCCTCATCATGCGTGATCACCTGCAGCTTAAGCACTTCGTCATTCGCGTAAACCGCTCCGGTCACCACGTTGGTCTGAACGCTCGGCGGGGTTCGATCAATCCGGAATGCCGCTTCGCGCTTCGCTTCCGTATGTCCGGCCAGGTCCACCGCGCGGTAGAGCAGACGGTACTCCCCGTCCGACGCGAATTCCAATTCGGCGCTGTCCGTCCCTGCGGTCAGCCACTCCGCGCCGCCGTTCAGGCTGTATTCGATCCGGCTGACGCCTGACCCATCGTCGGTGGCACTCAGCTTGATGCTTACAGGAGACACATACCAGCCGTTCGCTCCGTCAGGGGCTTCAGGAAGCATGGTCATCACCGTAACCGGAGCCTTCGAGTCGGTAATTGCCCGCACAACGACTTCAGCCTCCGGCGCCTGAACGGGTATCCCGCCCGGCAGTAATAGCACCTCCCCTGCATACAGACGCAGCGAGCCCGCAGCCTCTTCCGCAGCCTCCTTCATGCGGAAATTCAAGACAGCCGCTCCGGCGCTCCCGTCCGCTCCGCCGCTGCGGTTCCAAGTGAGGATCAGCCGGCCGGGCATTCCTTCTTGTACGGTATAGGCCTGACCCGGCCCCTCCTCGGCTGATCCTTCATAGTCAAACAGCGTCTCGTCATAAACAAGCACAGCCCGTTCCGCCCGCACGTCTAATCCGGAGCTGCCGGCTTTGGGTTCAAGCGTCGCCTGGAACTGCTCCCCGCTTCTTACCTCTTCCGGGGCGGCGAGCGTCAGGCCCGGCATATTCTCAGGGCTGGGATGGTTTGCACGGTCCTCCTCCGAAATGACCCGGACATTATCGAGAAGCAGCGTTCCCGTTAAGGCGTTGCTGAAAAACTGCAGCTTATCGATGCCCATGCTGTCTGGATTACGGAAGGCGAAGCCGTCTGCAGCGAGCGTACCATTGATATACAGGTCGTAGGTTTTCGACTCCGTATCGGCCACCGTTCTCATGTGATACCACTGTCCCGCTTCATACGGCATCAGCGTCCGAGCCGACGCACCGTCGTAGGCATGAATCGTACCGTTGTTCACAAACAGGATGACCGCGTTGTCGCGGCCTGCGGCATCCTTGATGTACGGCGCGCCGAAGGTCTGATTGGTCTGCTCCGGTCTGACCCAATACTCCACGGTCACCTCGCCTTCTAATGAATCGAACGCCCGGATCGCTGCCGTCTGGCCTGCCTTCGTATTGCGGAGGCTCAAGCTGCGGTTATCCACGCTCGGATTATCCGCGAGCGATACTTCCCCTCCGGTCTGATTCAGCTGCCAGCCGGAAGGCGCTTCGCTTCCGATGATGTTGAAGCTATCGTTCACCGTATAATCGAACGCCGTATCTGAAGTAAGGATTAGCCCTGCCTCATCCTGCTGAGTCCGGATCGATACGCCGTTTGGCAGCAGATAAAGCTCGGATGAGAACAGCCTTAGCGTCGTTTCCGTAGAGCCTGGCGCTTCCTTCACCCGGAAGTTCAATGCCGGGAGACTCTCGCTGGCCTCAGCATGCGCTCCGTTGGTCCAGGTGATAACTAGCTCGCCCGTTCCGGTGTTGAACACATCGTATGCCGCAGCCGGATCACCTGCCGCCAGTCCTTCGAAGTCCAATACATCCTCGTCATAGCCCAGCACCATCCGCTCCGGCAATACCCGGTATCCCAGCGTCAGGAGATCGAGCTTCACCTGCACAGCCTCGCCCGGTCCTGCCTCTTCAGGTGCGACCAGGGCGATGGAAGGACTGACTCCCGGCGGAGGAGCTTCAAACTCGTCTTCCTCCGAGATAACTCGAACGTTATCGATATGCATGGCTCCGGCCGATGCGTTGCTGAAGAAGAGGAGCCGGCTGACGCGGCCGCTGCTTGTATTGCGGTATCCGAAGTCGTCTGCCGCCAATTGGCCGTTAACGTATAAATCGTAGGTTTTGGCGCTCGGATCGAGCTCAACCCGCATGTGATACCATTTTCCCGCCTGATAAGGGGTTACCACCGTCGATGTTGCTCCGTTGAACGCCGTAATATTGCCGCTGTTATTAAACAGGATAATCGCGATATCCCGATTGCCGGCATCGCGGATATACGGCGCGCCGAACGTCTGATTGCTCTGCTCGGGCTTCAGCCAGAACTCGATGGCCGCGCGGCCGTCGGGAGCATCGAATAGTCTGGTGGCCGAGGTCGAGCCCGCGCCTGTATTGCGAATCGTCAAGCTTCGGTTGGCCTCGCTCGGCATATCGGACAGCCCAATGGTGCCCCCCGTCGGGCTCAGTGCCCAGCCAACCAGCGATTCCGCATCCGCCGCATTAAAATGGTCGCTCACCGTGTAAGGCGGCAGCACCGCAGCCGAAGCATCGCTGTTTTGTTTGTCCTGCGGCGATGGTGCCGGCTCCATCCGATTCGTGAGTCCTGCCGCTATATCATCGATGAGAAACTGCCCTCCGGTACCGGCCACAAACCGGATCTCGTCAACCGCTGTCTGCGTCGGCATGCCCAGTCTTGCGGCTTTCCTTGCCTCGTCAATGTACACGTCGTAGCTGCCGGCCTGCGTGTCGATGACCAACTTCACCTTATACCAGGTATCCGCAGCGTAAGCCTGCAGATTGGCAACCGAGGAGCCGTCGCTGGCTATCATCCGTCCCTTGCCGTTCATCGAAATGCGTATCGCCTGCGATTCCCCGGCAGCAGGCAGCAAATCGAAGTGCAGCGGCACAGAGGCTTGCTCCGCTCGAATCCGGAACTGCGCATAAAGCAAGCCCTCTTGCGCTTCAAACTGAACGCCGGCCGTTAATCCTTCAGAGCCTCCTGCCAGCTGCAGCTCCCGGTCATTCATTGCGCCCGGCTGCTCCCAGACGATTGCCGACCCGCCCTCCGGCTCGGTCGCCCACCCCGGAGGCCGCTCGCCCGGAGCAGTCGCGTCGAATGGCTCGTCAAGCGCCGCCGTCACCGCTTCACCGTAAGCCGGCTCCTCGGGCGGAACCGGACCCCCGGATGCGAAGCTTCCCTCAATAACAAGCTGCGGAGTACCGTAGGAATGCTCCTTGCTGTGAAGCGCCAAGTTGACCCCTTCATAATCCGCGCCCGTTACGACAAGGGTCGCTGTTCGATCGCCCGCCAATTGACCGCGAACGTACTCGGTTACATCCCACTCGTAATACTGCTCCATACCGTTAATCCATACCCAATCCAGCGGTCCGGTCTCTTCAGCAGGAGCGTTCAGCCATGTCATATCCTGTTCATTCCAGCCGTCACCGGCGCCAAGCACGTTCAGCACCGCGGACTTGCCTTCCGGATTAAAGGTCTTCGCGCGCAATACGGCCCTGTTCACCGTATCCACCGAAGTCAGATCGAACTTCATGTACGCCTTCCGGTTGTTCCTTACGTCCCCGTCGTCCTTAGCCGACATGGTCGAAGCCGATCCGAACGGCTCTGCCGCTTCATCCCCATTGTGAACGGACGCATCCGCAACCGGTGATAACGCAAGTCTTGGCGGCGTTTCTACGCCTGCCTTCGAGAACGTGATCGACTGCGTCCGTCCCAGGGTTCCTCCTGTCTGAACGGCCAGCTTGATTGTCGGCGACATGCTCAGCACTTTAATGGAAGGATCGGAAGCTACGACACCGGCGGCGGCCCGGTGAATTTCCACCTCAATGATTCCCCGGTTCTCCTGCGTCGGGTCGGATACGGCGACCTCCAATTCGTCCCCCGTTTCCCGCACGGCTACCGCGGCCTTCTTATCCACGGTAATCAACTGATCGACCGTGCGTCTCACGTCTTCCCAGAACAAAGCAGCTGTCAGCTGCAATCGATTCTCCCTTACCGCATGGACGTAATCGTCCTGCTCCAGAATCGTCACGTCCTGCTGCGCCGAATAATCGGCCACTTCACCGGCCGTACGGTTCGGAAGCAGCGTATAAGCATACGAGCCGCCCGCCGGGCTTTTACCGTGATCGAACCATAGGTTCAGGAATCGGTTCTTATACACGGTCGGGTCCGTCGCCTGGTTGGACACTTCGCCCCAAGTGCCGCTTCGCTCCTCCCGGAGCGCGTGCACCGTCGTTCCCTCATTCGGGAATACGTACCCGGTGCCGGCACTGCCCGACGGGCCCTCAAGATGAATATGCCGGACATGCTCCATCGCTGCGCTCCAGCCTAGC
Organism: Paenibacillus sp. FSL R5-0810; assembly: GCF_038002285.1. Classification (NCBI taxonomy): domain Bacteria; kingdom Bacillati; phylum Bacillota; class Bacilli; order Caryophanales; family Paenibacillaceae; genus Paenibacillus; species Paenibacillus sp. FSL R5-0810. Next base: position 5,268,957 of record NZ_JBBOCF010000001.1, on the reverse strand, counting down.
GACGTTGGCTGAAGTTGTCCGTTGACGGTGAGCGCCTGCCCTCCGTCACCGCTCAATTTGCGATTCTCGATAATGGTCTCGATCGTCCTACCATCCGTGCTGTTTATATCGGAACCGAGCGCCACAATTTCGTTATCAAAGGCAAACCAAGACTTTTTGGCGCTCAGCGTCGTCCGGTACCCTTCCAGCTCCATGCCCGAAGCTCCGAATTCGCCCGATATTTCCACGCCGCCGACCCAGCTTTTGGTGCTCAGCTTGTTACTGTCCATCTCCGGACGGTCGTATTCCGCGTCTACGGTGATGCCCGGAAGCCGCTTCATATTCACCGTCGCCCAATAATTGTTGTTATACTGCAGATCATCATCATCGTAGAGATAGGTCATCCCGGACGACGTATACCACCCCTTCTTGTTCTCCCCGTTCACCGTCTCAAAATCGTAAATCCGGTTCGAAAACATGCTCAGGCCGAATGCATAGCCAGGCCGCTGCTGAACGGCACGGTCCATGCCGGCATATTGCATGTAGACCGGCTGGACCGCCGCGGGAATGGTCGCGTCCTGCACAATCCTGTTCACGCGAAGCAGCATCGGGATCGACGCGGTGCTGCGGTAATCAAGCTGGTCCTTGCCCAGCACCCATGCCTTGATCGCCTGTTTGTACACGGACGCCCGTTCCGGCTCCGCGAACTCGCTCAGGATCAGCAGGGAATCGATCAGCTTGTTGCCTTGGACGTGATCGCTCGCCCCTTGCCTTGCAGTCGATCTCCCGTTCACCATATCCATCAGCCGCCCGTTATAGACGAGCGGAAGATAGCCGTCGTCCGTCCATTGGTATACATTCTCCACCCTTGGATCGGACAGCTCCCAGGACGAGCCGTCCAGCAAGTACATTAACGTAATTAATATGCTGTACTGCTCCAATCCGTAGGTTCCGTTATACGCGTGCCTGTCATGGGAGATAAAGGAGCCGTCTCTGTACCAGCCGTTCCCTTCTTGTACATAGGGAAAGATCAGCGCTTCATAATCGCTCAGCCGGTCCCGGACGAGCGCCAGCCTGCTGCCGTCCTTCACCAGTATGCCGCGAAGCGCGATGGGCAGGGATTCCGACAGCCGATTCGCTCCATAAGAAGGAACCACGGACAGCGCGTACGTCGTCGGGTCATTGGCGAACCGGTGGACAGCGTCCATATAATGGCCCACCCGTTCGGGTCCGAGCTGATCGTACAGCAGTGTTGTGATATTGCTTAGAACGGTCGGTACGTTAATTTCCCAGTGATGATAGTTGACCTTCCAGTCCAGCCGCTCGTTGTACTGATTCTCGTATACCCAGTCCAAGCCTTGAATCAGATCGCTCAACAATGCCGCATCGCCGTACAGCTCCGAACCTTTCGTGCTGTACGCCAGCGCCATGCGGTACAGCCGCTTATAATTCTCATAAATATAAGACGAGCTGGGGAATTTGGCTTCTACCGCATCTTCCCACAAGTACGTTCTGCCGGGCTCCTTGTTCATGCTGTCCCAAGCGGATTGCCCGCCTGCCGAAATCGAATCGATGCGGGCCTGAACAGCGGGATCCTGAACCGGAAGCTCATACATATCCCCGCCGGTAAGATAATTGCGCCACTTCGCCCTTAACCGGTCGAACTCATCCCCGCCCGCTCCCGAGCCGGCAGCTGCAGGCTCTGCAAGCATGAACACCATCGCCACCATGAGCATCATTGCAATCGCGCGTTTCATCATGCACCTCCCAATTAGTTCTTGACAGACCATTACGTTATGCATATTATCTAATTGACAACTACATTCTAATAAACATTTGAAAACGCTGTCAACAGTTAAATTAACTACCGCACTGCATTATATCTAATTCATAATTAGTTTTCATCCTTTTTTGTTGAGAGTGCCTTATCACATATAGAAGCAAGACGTCTCTCATGCAATGGGCTTCAATGAAGACCGCCAGATTAAAAAAGGAGGAGCATTTATGTCAAAAAAGATGTTTTCTGCAGCACTGGTTTTGACGCTTCTAATCTCGCTTCTTGCAGCATGCAGCGGGAACGGCAGCGGGAATAACCCGCCTGCCGCCGGTTCCGACGGATCGCCTGCGCCGGCCGGCTCCGGCGGCGGGCAAGCGGCGGCCGCCGATTACGGCGATACTGGAGGTCTTGCCCTCCCTCTCGTCGATAAACCGACCACGATTAAGATGCTTGTCGTCAGCGACTCTACCAAGCTGAACGAGAAGTGGGCCGTCCAAGAGCTGGAAAGGCGAACCGGCGTTAAGGTCAACCTCGAATTTTACTCCACCGCCACGTTCAAAGAAAAGCTGAATTTCATTCTGGCTTCCGGGGATTTACCGGATATTATTCACGGCCCTTCGCTCGCGGAGCTCAACGACCTCGGCGGCAAAGGCGCCTTCGCCGCCATCAACGATTACCTCGACCAGCTGCCCAACTTCAAGGCACTTTACGTAGACAATCCGGAGAACAATTGGGTCATGAAGTCTTACTCCGATGAGAAGGGAAATCTGTACACATGGCCGACTTACGGCATCAACCGCGAAGTGAATCACGGCTTCCTGTACCGCAAAGACATTTTCGACAAGCATAATATCCCGCTTTGGACCAATCAGGACGAATTTTATCAGGCGCTGAAGAAGCTGAAGGAATTGTATCCGAACTCCGTCCCGTACTCTTCCAAGACGCAGGCCAACATCTTCCGGGATTGGGGACACAGCTGGGGGCTCAGCGGTTACCCGAACAATTATGACGAGGAAACGAAGCAATGGGAGTTCTCGTTCACCCAGCCGGAGTTTAAAGAAATGCTGGATTTCATGAAGAAGCTTTATAATGAGGGACTGCTTGATCCGGAGTTTATGACCGATACGTCCGCCAACTGGACTGCCAAGATGACCAGCAACAATTCATTTGTCACCTATGACTGGATCGGCCGTCTCGATATGTTCGCAACCCAAGCGAAAGACGCCACTCCGGACTATGATCTCCGTTACGGCAATCCGATCGGCCCATCCGGCAAAACGCTCAGCCTGCCGAAAATCGCGACGTTCGGCCATGCGGTGGCAAAGAACAAAAACACCGAAGTCTCCATGAAGCTCCTGGATTATTTGACAAGCCCGTCCGGCGCAGAGCTGATGACGGTGGGCCAGGAAGGCGTCAACTATGAGCTTGACGAGAACGGCAGACCTGTCTATCCGGAGCTGAAGGACCTTGAGCTCGTTGATATTAAAGCGCTTGAGGATAAATACGGCTTGTGGACGCAAGGCTTCTATGTCCGCACCGATTCCCGCAGCGTGTACTATAACTTCACCGAGAAAGAGCAGGAAGCGCAGGATATGATGAAGGATAAGAAGCTTGCGCTTGATCCGGTCCTGAAATTTACCGACGAGGAGACCTCCACGATCGCGGAGCTCACCCAAGCGCTGCAAAAGGCGGGCGAGGAATTCAGCGCGAAATACGTCTTAACCGCTTCCCACGGTCAGGCGGAATGGGATGCGTGGCTTCAGCAAGCAAAGAAACTCGGCGAAGATGAGTTCGTCGGTGCGTATAATGCGGCGCAAGCGCGTTATGATGCCGAGTAAGGAGAGCTAGAAGATGACCGAGAGACCGTACCCCCTCCCTTCATTGGGCGTACGGTCCTATTTGTTCAAGGAGGTATGTCGATGAATCCGAAGATGAGCGCAGGTGAAGCCGGGCCGTCCAGAGCCAAACCGTCCTGGTTGATCTCCCAGCTTCAGCACATGAAGAGAGACCGGCAGTTTTTGCTGATGCTGCTCCCTTGTATCGTGTTTTACATTTTGTTCCGTTACGGCCCTATTTACGGGCTCATTATCGCGTTCAAAGACTACAGCGTGTTTGAAGGCATTCTGGGCAGCGAATGGGTTGGCCTCGAGCATTTCCGCACCTTTTTCAGCAGCAACGACTTCTGGCTCTTGTTCAAAAACACCCTGCTCCTCGGGCTGTACAGCTTACTGTGGGGATTTCCGTTCCCGATCCTGTTCGCCATCCTATTGAACGAAGTGCGCAACAAGCGCTTTAAAAAGTCGGTGCAAACGTTCAGCTATCTGCCCGCGTTCCTGTCCATCGTCATCATCTGCAGCATGGTTATCGACTTCCTGTCGCCAGGACGCGGTCTGCTCAATCAATTCCTGCAATGGATCGGGCTCGAGAAAATCTATTTCATGATCGCGCCCGAATGGTTTAGGACGATCTATGTCGCATCGGATATTTGGGCCTCGATGGGGTATGAAGCAATCATCTATCTTGCTGCCATTGCCGGCATTAATCCGTCCCTGTACGAAGCCGCCAAGGTGGACGGCGCGAAGCGCTGGCATCTGATGCGATATATTACGTTTCCTTCGCTATTGCCGACCATCCTTGTCCTATTTATCCTGAAGGCAGGCTCCATGTTCCGAATCGGCTTCGAAAAAGTGCTCCTTCTGTATAACCCGATGACGTACGAGGTGGCGGACGTATTCTCGACGTATGTCTATCGAAAAGGTCTGATCGAGCGTGACTACAGCTTCGCAGCCGCCGTGGGGATTTTTGAAGCCTTGATCGCTTTGATCATGCTCGTTGCCGCAAATCTGATCAGCAGAAGAATGGGGGGCAAAAGCTTATGGTAGGAGAAAAAAGATGGAGTCTGTTCACGATCTTCAACACGCTCATCTTATCCGCTGTAGCGGTCGCCACGCTGTATCCGGTCATATATATTATCGCTATCTCGTTCAGCGAATCGTCGGCGATTGCGCAAGGCAAAGTGTTTCTGTGGCCGGTAGGCTTTAATCTCGATGCGTATCGCTATATCTTCTCGGAGGACCGGATTCCTTCGGCCTATTTGAACACCATCTTGTATACGGCGCTCGGCACGCTCATAAATCTCGTGATGACCGCTGTAGCTGCATACCCGCTCTCCCGTCCCGGTTTGTTCTGGCGGAAGTTCTTTGTTATCGGCATCGTCCTGACGATGTTCCTGAACGGGGGCATGATCCCGACCTACCTGGTCGTCGACAAGCTGGGTCTTCTGAACAGCATCTGGGCCATCGTCCTTCCAAACGCCATCTGGACGATGGAGCTGCTTATTCTGAAAAGCTTCTATGAGAATATGTCCGAATCGCTGCGGGAATCGGCCATTTTGGACGGTGCGACGGAGTTTCGCATTTTATGGAGCATCATCATCCCGCTGTCGAAGCCGGCGCTTGCGTCGATCGGACTGTTCTATTTCATGGGACACTGGAACAGCTATTTTCTCCCAATGATCTATCTGAACGACGTGGACAAATACCCCTTGCAGGTCGTGCTCAGGGATATGCTGATTCTGCAGTACGCGGAGGAATCACAAGTGGAGGGCACGAAGGCGCTAATGCCGGACGCGGTGAAGAACGCCACCATCTTCATCTCCATGATTCCCGTACTGCTGATCTATCCGTTCGCCCAAAAGTATTTCGCCAAAGGCGTCATGCTTGGTTCGGAGAAGGGATGACGCCCGCGTTAAAAAAACGCCCTTTCGCTTCCCCGGGTACACCGGCGGCGAAAGGGCATTTTCTTTTCGGGAATGCTCCACAATCGTCAGACTTGCTGGATTCTCTTGAAATAATGCTTAGCTATACAAGGAACGCATCGCTTCGACTTTTTCCTGAATGTATGTGATCGCTTCAACCGGCCCCTTAATCTTGACCTCGCTCCCGAGATTCCAGATCAAGTCTACATAGAAACGTAAATCCTCCGTGGCAATCTGAATGGCTGCCGCTCCGCTTCCGTCTTCGTTGCGCTGTATACTCGGGGCAAACCGGGGATTGGATTCCAGAAGCCATACTCCCTTCCTGGTGATCTCGATATGCAGCACCGTTTGATCCAGATGGCCTTTCTCCGGCTTATTCATCAGCGTCATCTTCCGGATCTCATCCCGGGGAGGGACCGATGGGTTGAGCGCTGCCGACAGGATCCGATCCGCTCTGAACTGACGGATATCCTCCCGCTCAAAACAATAAGCCGGGCAGTACCAATAACCGGAGCTCGTGTAAAGGCCGATGGGCTGAATATCCCGCTTGGCTATCCCGCTGCTGGAGTTGTACTCCATGGTGACCACTTCGCCGGTCATGATGGCTTGCATCAGCGTTTGAAGAATCCCCGGAGCCATGGAACGGTACGGACTCCATAACATGATTCGCCCGTCCAGCCGATCGATCTGCTCCTTGATATCGGCAGGCAGATAATGATAGAACTTTTGCAGTGCGGATTCGGCCCCCTCGCCAAATGGCAGGGAGAAGAAATAGTCCAGTGACTGGCACGCGAAGAACATCGCGATGGCTTCGCTTTCCGAGAGGCTGATGGGCGGCAGCATCCTGTCTTGAAGCAGCTTGTACCCTCCCCCTCTTCCCTGAATGGAATAGATCGGGATGCCGAGCTCGGACAGCTCCTGCAAGTCACGGGTAATCGTTCGAGTGGATAGCCCGAACTCATCGGCAAGCTCTCGAACGGTAAATGACTTTTTCGCATTGATCATCATAATCAGCTGAATGAGACGCTGCGACTTTTGCATGGGTCACCTTCTCTTCGAAGTTTTTTTCATTATAGCATTTAAATAAGACATGATTTGTCTTATTTACGTGATACGATGTTCACAAATAACACGCAGCATATCAACCTGTGAGGGGAGTTTAACTTATATGAAGAAGAACACGAACGAAGAGATCGGTTTTGTATTTATCCATGGGGCGGGATTGGAGGGCCGAATATGGAGTAACGTTGCGGAGGGACTGGGTCATCCTTCTTTACTTCTCGATTTTCCACTTAGGAAGGGACCAGTCGATTCAAGGAGCGACCTGGCTTTAGAGGATTATGTCAACCATATGGAACAACAAGTGAATCAATGGGGCATCGATAGGTTTGTCATCGTAGCGCATTCGCTCGGAGGCGTTCTAGCCCTAAAGCTCGCTTCCAAATTCTCTGATCGATTGGCCGGCTTTGTCGCCGTAGGGGCAGCGATCCCTAAGAACGGCGGTTCGTTCGTGTCGGTTCTTCCTTTCCCAAAACGAATGCTCATGACGGCCATTTTGCGCAAATGGGGTACCAAACCGCCGGAATCCGCCATCCGCGCCGGCTTATGCAATGACCTGTCAGAGGAACAGACGACGGGGCTCGTACAAGGCTTCGTTCCCGAGGCCGTACGCGTATACACGGACCGGGCTCATGCGGCCGTTCCGGCTGTGCCGAAGCTGTACGTCAAGCTGACGAAGGACAAGGAATTCCCTTCTTCTCTGCAAAATAAAATGATATCGCATCTATCCCCGCATTCCGTTGAACAACTGGAATCCGGCCACTTGCCGATGCTCAGCAAGCCGGGAGATTTGCGGCGCATTCTGCAATCCTTCCTGGGTCGCATCGCTTAATTGAAACGGATACCCATAGAAGTTAGTACAGAAAAGGCTGCCAGCATGCTAGCAGCCTTTAAGGTTGTTACCTTCGTTGAATCAAAAAATCCAAAAACATCTCCGTCGTCGGAAAAACATAATTGCCTTGGAAACTTCGGCTAGTAAATGCCACGCCTTGGAACGTGCTGTAATAGAATAAAGCCAATCTTCGCGGGTCCCCCGGCTTGAAATCGCTTTGCCGCTGCCCGGCTTGAATGAGCTCTGATAGGCTATCGATCAACCGGTTCATCGAGGCCCGTACGGCATTCTTCAGATCCGGGCTCAGCTCTCGATCTGTAAAACTATCGATCTGGCTAATTAGAAGCAGCCCATCCGTGGAGGAAGGATCCTCTTGAAGGTTACCCAGCAAAAATGTGGTTGCTTCTATGATCACATCTTTTTCATTGCCCTCTTGTTCAAAGAGCCCTGCCATACGGTCAAACCCGGGGATCGAAATTTCGATCAGCCTGCTCATGATTTCTTCTTTGGTAGCAAAGTACCGATATGCTAACCCTTTACTGAGACCGGCATCATCCGCAATGTCCTGCATTGTGGTTTTGCCAAACGTTTTTGTAGCGAAAAGTTTAGCTGCCGATAATAAAATCTTCTCCGTAGCCTCGGCTCTCATGGTTTCAAAGCGTTCTTTCTGCTTGCTCAACGCTAACTGCTCCTCCCGTTCTTCACCTTATTCTGCTGTTAGGAATCCTTGATCCTCCATCATTTGTGTAGGGGCATCATGGGTAATCGTAAAGACCATCTTAATCGAATCTTCTTTAACATGCAAAATGTAAAAAGAATCATGAACCAGATCGAAGGATTTACCCGAAGCCTGCTCGACTCTCGCCGTGCCTTTAACTTCTACCAGCACATAGTTGTCTTTTAAAGGGGTTTCCTTTACGGGCGTAAGCTTGAAAAACTGATAGCCTAAAGATTTTAAGTATTCCCCCGATTCTCTCGTCCCTGCCAAGTAATCCTCCTTCTTCACCGCATGTACGTCACCGGATGGATAGGCGCCCACCAAGGGGTCATTCACCAAGGGATCTAGAAGCTCCGGATCGTACATATTGTTCGCGTGCTCGAAATCTTTGAAATAATTCTGAATTCTTTGGCTTACTTCGCTCATTGTTTATTCCTCCAACCTCTTTTTAGAGTGATTTCCAATAAAATAAATGACTGAATATATAGTCATTATATTTTCTGTTCCATTAACTGTCAACCTCGTTCGAAAAAAATAAACCAAATATTACTTCTGGTTTCTTAATATTGAAGGTAAAGTGTAAGCATATACGCTCGACCATCAACACTCCCGGGGGAGCAAGCCGCAGGTTGGCCAATGTTTGAACCTTCATGAAAGGAGCTTCACCCGGCTTTGTTGATGCGATGGGCACGATTATTTATTTTCCAATCTGTCACATCGGCACGTTTCCATACGTCAATCCAATGAGAGCTTATAGAAGGGAGACTTTTCAATGACCGACACCCATTGGCTTACGGATCAATTCGAAGCCCATCGTTCCCATCTGCGATCGGTAGCTTACCGAATACTCGGGAGCTGGAACGAGGCAGAAGATGCCGTTCAGGAATCGTGGTTTCGATTGAACCGCTCCGAGACGGATGCGATCGAGAATATCGGAGGGTGGCTGACAACCGTCGTGTCTCGGGTATGCCTTGACATGCTGCGTTCCCGAAAGGCACGGCGCGAAGAATCAATGGAGGCTTACGAAATCGGAAAGTCCACCGAACTTGAAGCTGGGGGTGACCCGGAGCGGGAGGCGTTGCTGGCTGATTCGATCGGCCTAGCATTGCTCGTAGTGCTTGACACCTTGAGTGCCGATGAGCGGGTTGCATTCGTGCTGCATGACATTTTTGCCATTCCCTATGCGGAGATTGCCCCTATTATAGGCTGCTCCGAGGCCGCAGCGAGGCAAATGGCCAGCCGTGCGCGCCGCCGCATACAAGGAGCAAAGACTTCTTCCAAGACGGACCTCTCCATTCAGAGGAGACTCGTTGATTCCTTTCTGGCGGCGGCGCGGAGCGGCGATCTCGGCGCATTGCTTCAGGTCCTCAACCCGGGAGTCGTGCTGCGTAACGATCGCGAGAACGCTCCGAAGGAAGTCCGCGGTACCCATGCTGTGGCCGAACAACTGATGTGGGGACGCGCCAAAGCGGCACGGCCGGCTCTCGTCAACGGAGAGGTCGGCGTCGTCATTTCACCTGGGGGGCAATTGCTCCTCGTATTGGCTATCGACTATGCGGATGGGAAGATCAATGGAATCGATGTGATTTCCGATCCGGCACGCATGAAGGAGCTGGACTTGGTCACGTTAAGCGAGTAAACAGCTTTTCATTCTATTATATATGGAGGGATTTGCATGATCCTGTTCTCGATCGTACTTCAGAGCTTACTTGTGGCGTATTATCTATTCTCGGGCACGGCCAAAATCATCGGAGCCAAGTACTGGGCCGAGATCTTTGCCCACCTTGGGCTCTCCCAGAGATTTTCGCGTCGTTACCGGCATCGTTCAATTAGTCGGAGCTGCCGCGCTCATCGCTGGCTACTGGTATGGCTGGGCAACCGCTTGGGCCGGGGTATGGCTTGGTATCACGATGCTGGTCGCATGCTTCGTGCACCTTAAAGCTCGGGACACTTTCGGAAAAACAGCACCTGCCCTCGTATTCGCTGCATTGAATATCATTGTCCTATCCATCAATGCAAACGAGCTGACTAATATTTTCTGAACGAGCCGGATTGCCCAAGATAACATAATGGCTGAATGTACACTGTTCCAAATCTCGCCGTAACAAAAAAAGGCACCTCGTTCGAGGTGCCAATTCATCAACGGAGTGATCTCATGATAACGTCCTCATCGGACAGTTGCACGGTATGCAATGGTGAAATTACTTGATCGCTCCCTCAACATGAACCGATCTTGCAAAGGACGCCGCCGCAGACTCGGCTTCACGGAAGGCCTGGGCTAAAACTTCATCCTTTCCCCGTGAATAGCTCCCTTGAGCACGGATAATTTGATAGTCGACGCCCATAAAGTTAAACATCGCCTTTAAATACTTGTGAGAATACTCGACTTCCGTGTACCAATCCTGATTCGTATAGATTCCATCGCTTGCTTGAATGACAAGCACGTTTCTGCCGTCGGTTAGCAGACCGACCGATCCCTTGTCCGTATAGGCGAACGTCTCTTTAGCGATCAGAATGTTATCGATATAGTCTTTCAGCTTGGAGGGAATGTTAAAGTTATGGAGCGGCATGGCAATGACATATCTCTTCGCACGCTTAAATTGCTGCAGAATTTCCGTCATGCGGGAGTCGAGCGCCTGCTCCTCTTCAGTCAAAGGCTCTCCGCTTCTCCTTTTATCATATAGGCTCAGAAAGGTCCGGTCTATGCAAGGAATGGTTTCCCGATATAAATCGATCTGTTCGATTGGCCCCTCCGGATTCATCTCTCTATACGTCTCCAGAAAATGATGGAGCACTTGCAGGCTTATCGACGAATCGTCATCCACCATGGGGTGTGCATTGATAACGAGCAGTGTTTCCAACTTCGATCTCTCCCTTATCCTGTATTTCTGATACATAGATGAGACAAATAGCAGATGTCTTTTGTGACATGATCGCTGAGGACGCCAAATAAAAAAACCGACCCCAAAAGCAGGTCGGTTGTTCTTGTTCTATAAGCAGTCCATGAACTCGGACTTTAGTTGGCTCGGTTCCGGCTAAATTGATTCACAGCGCTAAACAGTGCTTTTACAGACGAGGTCATGATATCAACATCAATGCCGCAGCCCCAATATACGCTGCCGTCAGCAGCCGTTATACCGATGTAAGAGACCGCTTGTGACTTCGAGCCTGTTTCCAATGCGTGCTCTTTATAGATCAGATCGGTATAGTTCATTCCAAGCTCGGTTTGAAGCGCATTGCTGATTGCATCAAGTCTTCCGTTTCCGGTGCCTTCAATCTCCTTGACTTCATGGCCGGTCCGGATCGTAACGGTCGTATGGAAATCTTCATTATCCGTCATCCGGTATTTGATAAACTCGACAGGCGAAGTTATATTCACATATTCCTTCACGAAAATATCGTAGATTTCTTCAGGCATCAGTTCCTTCTGCTGCTGATCCGATACGTTTTTCACGAAGTATCCGAAGTTTTCGCGCATTTTCGCCGGGAGATCGAGCCCGTACTTCAGCTGCAGGACATATCCGATGCCGCCTTTGCCGGACTGGCTGTTAATGCGGATAATATCGCCTTCATACTCCCTGCCGATATCCTTGGGATCAATCAGCAGATAAGGAACCGACCAATGCCGCGGCTCTTGTTCCTCGCGCCACTTCATTCCTTTCGCAATCGCATCCTGGTGCGAACCCGAGAAAGCGGTGAATACCAGCTCGCCTCCGTATGGATGTCTCTCGCTTACTTTCATCTTGGTCAGCCGTTCATAGACGGAGATAATCGCAGGGATGTTCTCAAAATTCAGCTTCGGGTCCACCCCGTGCGAGTACATGTTGAGCGCCAGCGTCACAATGTCGACGTTCCCCGTTCTTTCGCCGTTTCCGAACAACGTGCCCTCGACGCGCTGGGCTCCGGCCAGCATTCCCAGCTCCGCATCCGCCACGCCCGTTCCTCTGTCGTTATGCGGATGGACCGACAAAATGACATGCTCCCGGAAGCTCAGATGCTCGCTCATATACTCGATCTGGCTTGCGTAGACGTGAGGCATCGACATGGAGACTGTTGCAGGAAGGTTAATGATGACCGGGTTCTCGGCCGTCGGCTGCCATACGTCGAGCACACTGTTGCAGATATCCAGCGCAAATTCGATCTCCGTTCCGGTAAAGCTCTCCGGCGAATACTGGAACTGAAAGTTCCCTTCCGTCTCCTCGGCGCATTCCTTGAGCAGCTTGGCGCCGCTCACGGCGATGTCGATAATCTCTTGTTTGGACTTGCGGAATACCTGCTCCCGCTGCGCTACGGAGGTCGAGTTGTACAAATGGACAACGGCCTTCTTCGCGCCCTTCAGCGATTCGAACGTTTTGCGGATGATGTGCTCTCTCGATTGGGTCAGCACTTGGATCGTAACGTCATCCGGGATCAAATCCTGCTCAATCAATGTGCGCAGAAAGGTAAACTCCGTCTCCGATGCCGCGGGGAATCCGACCTCGATCTCCTTGAACCCGATCTCCACAAGCAATTTGAAGTACTCCAGCTTTTCCTCCAAATTCATCGGAACGATCAATGCCTGGTTTCCGTCGCGAAGGTCGACGCTGCACCAAATCGGCGCCTCGGTAATATATTCCTTTTGGGTCCAGCTCAAGCTTGTCTCCGGCGGCATAAAATATCCTCTGGCGTATTTCTCAACATTTTTCATGGATATCCTTCCTCTCATCGATTTCCTGTGCTTAACTGCAAAAGATCCGGATGCACAAAAAAAGCCTTCCATCTCCAATAACAGGAGACGAAAGACTTTGACATCTTACGCGGTACCACTCCGAATTCATGCCGTCATCAGCATGCACTCTACGGATACAGGGCTGGCAGCAACGCACAATCCTTGCATCCTCCTGAAGATAACGGTCAGGCTCCGGCTCCACCTACTCTACGGGTTCAGCGAGCAACTCCAAGGCGAGTTCCGATTTTCTCCACGGCTGTTTCGCACCATCCAACAGCTCTCTTCACGTTTTGAAAAACGTACTATTCCTTTTCAACGTTTTAAATATTAGAAACAATGTATATCACCAATACGTTTGATGTCAAGTATTATCTTTCATGTGTCAGGGATGTGCATTGTTCTATAGTATGCCGTTATTTCAGAATTTTTACCTTCAAGTTCTGCTGTTTCTGCCATATACAAAATATAAAGTAATGGTGGACATGATCATCAATATAACGGAATACACCAAGGTTAACGCTTTGGTATCCGCTGCGGCCTGCGCATCCGTGCTGTTCTTGATGACGATTCCTAACGGTTGGTACAGGGGATGATAGAGGAACACCGTAACGTCGTAATCCGCCAAAATCCCGTTAAAGTTCAAAGCGAGTACCGCTAGCGTTGACGGAAGAATGATGGGCAGCAGCACTTTCCTGAACGTATAGAAGGGTTTGGCGCCAAGGTTTCTTGCCGCATCTTCCAAATTGCTGTCCAAGCTGAAGAATGATGCCTTTACCATACGCAGGGTGAAAGGAATATGAACGATTACATACGCGATCAACAGCATCCAGACCGTTCCCACCAGAACCGAATTCCCGATCACCAGCTGGGGCGTATTAAACGTTACGATCAGTCCGATCGCGATTAATGTCGAAGGCAGGATCCACGGGATCAGCAGCGAATATTCCAGGGCAAGCGTCCACTTGTTATTATATTTATGCAATAATCTTGAGACCGCCAGCGTCAACGCTACGACGATGACCGAGGCTGCCGCGGCATAGACGATGCTCACGAGATAAGGCTTGAATGCGGACATGGATGAAAACACTTGAATGTAATTGTCCAAGGTGAAGCTGCTCGGATTCAGCGTGGCGGTAGTAATGCTGGCCGAATCGGTGAACGAAAAGAGGATGATGAGCACGACCGGAACGATATAGAGCACAAACAGGCCGTAAGCCAGAATATGAGCGGCGATATTCCCGAATTTGTGGCGAATCTTTTGCTTGACCAGCTCGGATTTGACTTTGGAGACCGACATGAAATTGCCCTTTCGTTCAAACCGGATCATCACGGTTAACAGTACCAGCGTTGCCAAACCGAGAATAAGGGCCAGCAGCGCGGCCAGATCCCTCGACGTCATGCTTTTCGAAAATGTCAGGATCATCGGCGTAATCGTCTGGAATTCCTTCCCGCCCAGGATGAGCGGTGCAGACGTGGCGGCAAGGCCGGTCAGGAAAGTCAGGATCGTTAGCGCATAAATGGTAGGCTTCAGAACCGGAAGCACAACTCTTCTTAGGATGTACCACGTTGAGGCTCCCATATTTCGCGCCGCTTCTATGGTCTGAAAGTCGATTTTGCGAATCGCATTGCCCATAAACAGGAAGTGGTTGGACGTGCAGGCGAACGTCATGACGAATAGAACTGCCCAGTAGCCATGAAACCAGGTTGTATCAAAAGAAGGGAATAAGCGGACCAAGAGCTTGGTCATAAACCCCTCTTCGCCATACACGAATTTATATCCGGACACCAGCACGACCCCGCTGTAAATCAGCGTCGTCGAATATCCGAGCTTTAAGATCTTCGCGCCTTTGATATCGAAGTATTCCGAGATCAGCACGAGCGTAATGCCCACGATGTTTACCGTAACGACAAGCGAGAACGCCAGGATAAAGCTGTTGTACAAACTTCTCATCGCGCGTTCGGACGACAGCAGCTTTTCCGCTGCCTCCAGCGTAAATTTGCCGTCTTTAAAGAAGATTTCGCCATAAATATTCAAGTTCGGGTAAATCAGAAAGGCAATGACGAACCAAATAATCAATCCGTACAGGATAATGGCGATCGGGTTCATGGAAGCCAGCCGGGTGTTTAGGCTCCGGACATTCATGCTTCCCCCTCCTTCATCGGGTACTGCAAAATATCGCCTACCGGAATGTAAATATCCACCTCGTCGCCAACCTCATGATGGACAAGCCGGCTCTCTTTTTCTATGGTCTTTAATTGTCCGCCGCCGGCAATCTCCAGCACATATTTGCTGTATAATCCGTAAAATTCCCGCTCCGCAATCTTGCCCTTCAGCTGGATCGTATCAATGCCCGGCAGGGGCAGCAGGCTGACCTTTTCATTCCGGACATAGGCGATGTTTCCCGGATGGACCACCTCATGCAGCCGGCTGTTTGTTATCGCCTGCGGATCGATCCGGTTAATATCCCCGATAAAATTACACACAAACTCCGTCTGGGATTGGTTATAGACCTCCTGGGGCGTGCCTACTTGCTCCAGAACCCCCTGATTGAATACGCCGATCCGATCGGACAGCGTTAACGCTTCTTCCTGATCGTGCGTGACATAGATCGTCGTGATCCCGAATTTCTTCTGCAATTCCTTCAGCTCGTTTCGAAGCTGTACCCTCAGCTTAGCGTCCAAATTGGATAAGGGTTCATCCAGCACCAGGATACTCGGCGTTAACACCAGCGCCCTGGCAATCGCCACGCGCTGCTGCTGTCCGCCGGATAATTCCGATACCTTCTTGAACAGCTGTTCATCCTTCAAATCGACCTTACGGGCAATATCCCGTACCCTTTGGTCCACTTCAGCCTTGGAAATCTTCTTTACCCGCAAGCCGAAGGCGATATTCTCGAACACATTCATTGTCGGAAACAGTGCATAGCTTTGAAACACCATACCGATCTCTCTTTTCTCGATCGGCAGATGAGTAATGTCGGTATCCTTCAACAGGATCCGTCCGCTCGTAGGCGTAATAAACCCGACCAGACTGCGAAGGGTCGTCGTTTTTCCGCAGCCCGAAGGACCAAGGAACGTGAAAAACTCCCCTTCCCGAATATGCAAATTGAGGTTCTTGACCGCATGAAACGCTCCGAATTTAATATCAACGCTCTGGAATGTAATCATCGTATACTCTTCCTTTTTGTTGTTCTTGAATGAACGGCTGTATATTGGCCTCCCAATATACAGCCGGCTTGACTCCATTCCTTCTTATTGCATAATCTCCAGCTCGATTTTCTCCGCCCACTGATCCATGTTTTCGGCGATAAAGGCCCAATCCAGCTCCTGCGGTTTTAAGGTAGAATACAGCTCCTTGACGGACGCGTTGGCTTGCTCGGCCGCTTTCGTATTGGCCGGCATCGCATTGAACTGTGCCGCGAATTGTCCTTGGACTTCTGCGGATCCCATCCATTCCACGAATCGTTCCGCCGTTGCCTGCTTCTTCGTTCCATTTACAATCGCAGCGTGCTCTACAACCATCGGCACGCCGATTTCCGGACTGACGATGCCTGCCTTCACTTTATACTGCTCTTCCTTCTGCTCCAGGGTTCCGGAGACCAGCGCTCCCAGCGGTGTTTTGCCGCTGGCCAAATTGGCATAGAAGTCTTCGCCCTCGACAGCGTTAACCCCGTTATCATAGAGCTGCTGAATTTCGTTCCAGCCTTCCTCCGAGATGCCGAGATCACCATTTGGATTCTGGAATCTTGTCAGAATCCCCGCTACGACAAGGCGAGGGGTATTTTGTCCAAGGAGCGTCGGAGCCTCATACTTCCCTTTGAACGCGTCGTTCTTATAAAGGTCCGTCCAGTCCTTCGGGGCGGTATCGGCCGTGAATTCGTTCGGGTTGTACCCAAGCAGAATCGCTTGCTTCACAAGACCATGATAGTAGCCTTCCGGATCGTTCAGACCCTGTTCAACATCTCCGGCCCAGCTTGGAACAAACTTAGCCAGCACGTCTTCCTTCTTCAAATTCTCATACAGCATATTGTTCAAGCCGTATACAACGTCCGCGATCGGGTTGTTCTTCTCTGCGATCAACCGGTTCGTCAAATCGGCGCCGCCCGCCCCAACAATTTCAATGTCAAAGCCCGCGCTCTTCGCTTGCTCGATTAACCATTCGCCGCGGCCGTCAGAGTTCGCATTCGTGTACACGATCAGCTTCTCATTCTTGGCCGGTTCGGAAGACGAATCCGTCCCAGCCGATGTTCCGGCCGGCGCTGCGGCCCCCGAATCGCCCGTGTTTGCATTGCCGGCATTGTTGCCGCCGCAAGCCGATACGACCAGACACAAAATGAGAAGCAAAGCTGCCATCGTCCATTTTCTCATGATTATCCCAACTCTCCTTTTAATCATTCTTCTTATTCGTTTCAAATGTTTATGATTAACCCGTCGTATGCCGGCACAATTCCGACGGGATTGAAGATGCGGACAAAATCCTCGTGAAGCAGCTTGGAATTATGGCTAAAGTGCGTGACGACGATTTTGCCTTCGGGCTTCAGAATGCTTTCTTTCTGGAACTCGCGCTGAGCCTCCAGCACCGTTTCCACGCACATATGATTGCGGTCGCGGGAATTTCCCGTATATCCGTGCGTGCAGTCGAGGATGGCGCAATCCAGATTTTTGCCCTTTAACCACGCCCACGTCGCATCCGGAAACCACCCTGAATCATGTCCGTACAGCAGTGCTTTTCCATCCTTCTCAATCACGTACAGCAGGCAGGTTTCCATGCGGTCATGATCCGCCAACAATGGCGTTACCCGCGCATCGCCCATCATGAACGTCTCAAACGGACGCACCAGATGGAACGCATACCTTTGTCCTTCAAAACGGCCGATCGCGGCACGCGTATGATGCATCACGGTACCATTGCCATAAATGTGCATCGGATGCTGAAGGCCGTGCGCAATTCCTTCCCTCCGGCATTCCAGATCAGCGGCATTATAATGATCCGAATGGGAATGGGTGACGAGCAGATGCTCGATGGCCCCAAGGTCAATGTTGTCCCGCAGCGCCTGCATATAGGAATCCGGGGAATAGTCAAACTTGATGACATCGTCAATGATGGCGGAAGTTCGCGTGCGGATATTTTTGCCGCCTAGCTCCCGCGCTTTGGCACAATACTCGCAGTGGCAAAATGCATTGGGAAAGCCCTCTGCGGCTGCGGTTCCTAGAAAGTGTATTTTCAAAAGTCATTTCTCCTTACCATGCAAACTGTAGCGATCCATGTTACGTCCTGGTTAGAACGGATTTTCGTTCTACAATCGATGTTTGAATTTTAATGGTGATTGGATTCTCGTTGGAGCTGCCAACACGCTTCATCAGCAAATCAACGGCCGATCGGGCAAGCCTCTCGGTATCTTGTCGAACCGTCGTGAGCGGAATCGGAATATAGGCTGCCAACTGGATATCGGAGAACCCGACGATGGACAGCTTGTCAGGGACCGGGATATCCATATGGAGTGCGGTATATATCGTCGAAATGGCCACGTGGTCATCACCGCACATGATGGCGGTCATGTGGGGGTTGTCCTGAATGAACCGCTCCTGTTCCGGATCTCGCTCATGGATGCGGCTGGTATTGCAAGCCACGCTCCTGAAGTGAATGTTCTGGTATTTTACCGGGATTTTATGGTCGAGCAGCGCCTGGATATACCCTTGGTACCGCTCCTCCCTGCTTGTGATATGATCGATCGCGTTCGACGTATAGCCGATTTCCCGGTGCCCCTTCCCGATCAAATACTTGGTCATTTGGTAGGAGCCCATATAGTGGTCGTGATAGACGCAGTCGATCTCCACTTCATGGAAAATGCGGTCGATGATGACAAGCGGCAGCTTTTGCAGCTTTAACCGTAAAACCTGGTCGCTGCAGGTCTTCCTCCCCTGAGGGAATAAAATAATGCCGGTGATTCCTCCTTCGGCCAGCCTTTCCAGGCAAAGCTCCTCATCGTCGCAATCCTTCGTCATTTTCAAAATGAGGTCGCAGCCGTGCTTTCGCACTTCGGCCTCGGCGGCGGCGATGATTCGGGCAGTATAATCGGACAGGTGAGGCATGATGAGCGCGATCTGCCCGCTCCGCTTCTCGACCGCCGGAGCCGCCTCGGGATCCTGGGGAGGGAACCCTCCTTGCGTGATGCGTCCGTCTTTCGGTTCGGCAAGGAACGTTCCTCTTCGGGGCAAGCGGTACACCAGACCCTGCTCGGCCAGCTTTTGCAGCGCTAGCTTGCTCGTCATTCGGCTGACGCCAAACAGCTTGGCAAGCTCGCCCTCCGAAGGAACCGGATCATGCGGCCGCAGCCTGCGGCTTTGAATAATCTCGATGACCTGATCGGCCACCCGGTGATAGAGTTGGTTCTGTTTGGTCAAACGGATATCTTTCATCACATTATCCCTCTAATCGTTGAGTCGACTCGAATCCGCAAGGGATCTAATTTGAACATAAAGAATGTCACTGACATATTCAATGATATATATGTAAATGTCTTGTAAAATCTATGTTAAATCCGGATTTTATGCTCCAAAATCAGGAATTGTATATCAGTGACATCCCCTCTTTACAAGCAACCGATTATTTGGGACATACGGCATTGCGGCTCCAAAAGAAAAAACCGACCCCAATTCCAGGTCGGTTCATCCTCAATTTTCATACTTTATCCACATAAATAAATATATTTCCAAAGTATTATACCGAGTTGAAATCATACTCGATCCTAATCGGACCATTCGAATGCTCTATTCGGATGTCTCGTAATGTACTCCAGCAGCTTCCCTCGAAATACTTTAGCAGGTGTGCCGAGCACCCTATCTCTATGCCAGATCAGTCCGTGGTTCAAGCGGACCGGCTTAGGCAGTGGAATACTGACAACCGATCCTGTGGCAAGCTCCTTCTCCATGGTGATCTCCGGCACAAACGCAATGCCGAGTCCGCATGCGACCATAGAGCGGATCATCTCTGTGCTTGGAAACTCTGCTTGTGGTGCGGAAGCGGGCAGTCCCAGCTCCGCCAATATGCGCAGACCGTCGTTGTGGTAGACACAGCGACTGCCAAAGCCGATCACCTGAACACCGGTTAATCCGCTCCAATCTTCGGAGCGGATCCGGCTGGCGAGTTCATTCGAACAAACGAGCACTAAATTTTCTTCGACGAGTGGCTCGAACAGAATGTCTTCCCGCTCGGGGTCTTTCGGTACGATACCGAAATCAATCTCATGGGAGGCGACCTGGTCGACAATATCTCCTTGGAATCCGGTCTCGAGCAGAAGCGTCACTTCCGGATATTCGGCGAAAAACGGATTCAAGAATCCGCTTAGCCGCGTAACGCAGAACGATTCGAGCGCCCGCACACGGACAGGCCCTCGCGGTCGTTCCAGACTCCCTAAATCCTCCTCCAGCATTTGCCCAAGCTGTACAAATTGCCTGGCATAAACGGCCAGCTTCTCTCCGGCGTCCGTCGGTTTTACGCCACGGGAAAGCCGGTGAAACAGTTTATTCCCACAGATTTGCTCCAGCATTTGAATCTGTGAGGTGACAGTCGACTGCACGTACCCCAGCTTATCAGCCGCACGGCTGAAGCTTCCCTCTCCCACTACGGTTAGGAATGTGACCAGAAACCGCCCTTCCAGCTTCTCCAGCACGCTTTGTCCTCCTTGTGATATCGAATTATCCGATATTATGCATCGTTTATTTTCGTTTTTCGAATATGTAATACGATGATAGCATAGGAGTTAGTTCCGGAACAATGAAAATGTAGGAGGGTTACGATGGAGATGGAGAAGGAGAAGGAAAAGGAAAAGAACATCATCCCGGGCTTCCGCCTTGGCATATACGTGTTCAAGGATGCGGAAATCGTGGACTATGCCGCCCCGTACGGGGTATTCTCTGTGGCCCGCAGACTGGCTCCCGAGCTTGAGGCATTCCTCGTTGCAGACGCAATGCATCCTATTCAGACGCAAGCTGGTCTTACCGTACTGCCCAACTATAGTTTCCACGACGAGCCTGACATGGATGCGTTCCTGATTCCAGGGGGCTTCGGTACCCGACAGGAAATGCATAACGGCCGACTGCACAGGTACATCCGTTCTTTGCCGGAATCATGCCTGCTGACGAGCGTATGCACCGGTTCCTGGGTGTACGGTCAGATGGGACTGCTCGATGGCATCGCCGCGACGAGCCGGAAGGAAGCTGACCGATTGGAGGCATCAACGCTCGGCAAAGTGCCGATCGACCGACTCGCGGAAATCGCCCCGGCGTGCAAGATCAGCCGCGCCCGGGTCGTGGACAGCGGTCGGATGATCACCGCCGGCGGCATCGCTTCCGGCATGGAACTCGGGTTTCACCTGCTGCGCCGGGCGGGCTATGACGAAACCTTTATTTCGGAGGTAGCGCGAATTATGGAATATCACCAGGCGTATGACGGATACCGGGACGATATCGAACCGGGCCGCGCGGCAATCAGAGGTTAAGCAGCATGTCCAGCGACAATGTGTACCATTCCGGTGAACTGGCCGTACAAAGATTAGCAGGCGCCGAGGCGATCGCAGAGCAGAACGGAAGAATGATCAAGAGCAGATTTCCTAAGGGCGCGGCGGTTTTTTTATCGAAGCAGACGCTGATCATCGCTTCTTCCATTGACAAGAACGGGAAAGTCTGGTGTTCGCTGTTAACCGGCAACCCGGGATTTATCGAGCTGTTAGACGAAGTCACCTTGGTGATCGAAGCCGTTCCCGTGGAAGGAGATCCCCTGATTCATCACTTAGGGGGCAATTCGAATCTCGGATTGCTAGCGATCGACCTCTACAAGAAATCGAGATTAAGAATGAACGGCCAGGCCGTGGTTGACAGCGATCATCGGCTAGTTATCAACATCGAACAAGTTTACGGCAATTGTCCGAAATACATTCAAAGAAGAACAGCGTTGTTCGAAGCCGGTTCCCGGAGAGTTCCTAAATTAGCTGAGCACAGTTCGGAGCTCAATGCCGTGCAATCGGCGCAGATTCGGAATGCGGACACTTTTTTCATCGGCAGTATCGGCCCTGAGGGGAATGCCGACGCTTCGCATCGGGGAGGGCCGCCGGGTTTTGTAAAGATGCTTGACGAACGCACGCTTCTTTTTCCCGATTATTACGGCAATTCCATGTTCAATACGTTAGGCAACATCTACTGCAACCCAAGTACCGGTTTATTATTCGTCGATTTCGATAACGGGCATTACCTGCAACTGACGGGGCGCTCGGAAATCATATGGGAAGATAACGAAATATCCCGCTTTCCAGGTGCGGAGCGGTTGGTACGGTTCGAGATCGACGAGGTGCTTTATACCGAAAATGGTACAAATCGAGTTTGGGTAATCGAAAACAAGGAGGAAGAACGATGGTAGCGGAAAAGTTTCTGATTGTGATTCATGCGAACCAACAGGATGTCGGCAAGGCGGTTCATGGACTTTTGTACGGGCAAGAGCTTTACGAAGCAGGCTGCGAAGTTGAAATCGTATTTGACGGGTTAGGGACGCAGTGGCCCGATGAGTTCGGCAAGCCGGAGCACCCATTTCACGCTTTGTTCAAGCAAGTGATGAAATCCGGAATCATTAAAGGAGGTTGTCAGGCTTGCTCGGGATTTTTCGAGGTAACCGAGCAAATCGAGAACGCTGGCATCCCGTTGATCGGTAACGAGGGTTCGGGCGGGCACATTCCTTTCGGCCAATATGTAAAAGACGGTTTCTTACCGATCGTTCTCTAACAATGAGCCTGAAATAGAGGGGCTTTATCAACCATTATAAATCGCTAGCGGATATAAATGAAAAAGAGCCCGGTATATTTATTACCGGACTCTTTTCATATAAACTGCCCAATACATAGGATGCCTGGCTATTAGAGCCCCTTCAAACAGAGACAGCCTCTATCTCATTAAGGCTTCGATACGGATACGAGAAGCTCGTTATCCCCGGAGATGACCGTCACTTCAGGCGGTAGGATCAGGTCTTTCACGAAGCGTGTATCTCCGACTTCCATCGCACTGATGTCCAGCTCAACGGTGGTTGGCAGGTCTTTCGGGAAAGCCTCTACTTCAACATAAGGGTCCTGGATTTGCACAACGCCGCCTGACTTGGTTCCGATCGGAGTCCCTACGAATTTCACCCCGAGCTTCGTACGAATGATTTCGCCCGTCTGGACGAGCTGAAAGTCGACATGCACAAGGGCGCGGGTTACCGGGTTCCGCTGAAGATCCTCCAGCAGCACCGTCATGGATCGGTCCCCTTCCATCTGCAGCTCAATAAAGCCAGATGCCCCTCTCTTTAGCCATTTCTCAAATTGTTTCGTGGAAATGTGAATGATTTCGTTATCTGCGTTTTTGCCGAACACAACCCCTGGCAAACGCCCCTTCTGACGTAAATTACGAAGTCCCGAAGAATTTAATCGCGGACGTCTTTCTGTATGAATGCATGCAGCCATGCTCTACCTCTCCTTTACATGAGTGATCTTAGCGCTGTAACAGCAGCCGTCGAACCTCCCCTGAACGGGGATCAATAGAGAAACATAGCATCCAGACCTCCATCCTATCAGATCGATCGCAATACATTAAATGTAAAAACCCCGCAAATACAGACGAAGGCACCCCACTCCGAGGAGTGGAATGCCTATGGGTTTTATCTACCATATCATAGTTTGATGGATATTGGTATAGGGGTTGATTTTTGTAGCAAATGTTGCCGGTGGGGCCGCCTTCGCTGGCTCAGAATCGCCTCTAAGGTGAGGCGGTTATTCCCTTCATCTTCTTTGCCTGGTAATACAATCTGAGCCGGCATACTATAACCGTTATATTTACGAGCGATAATACAACCAGCCATATGATCAGCGATGACATGGCGGTCCATAGTCCATACCAGGGCAATACTCGACCGGCTCCAATAAATGTAGCTAACGGCGACAGAAATAATAGAATCAAGACAGGGAGCAGTCCCCCGGCTAATGAAACGATCCATTTACCGGTTGTCATGGCCTTGTTGCTTCGATGGATACGATAGAGCCTATAGATCCCCCAAGCAATCGTCGCAAGCACCAGGAGAATCATAACCGCCTCCATATTTTTGCTGCTTACGATACTCGATTCAATCTTTTCGCCTTTCATAATCTTTGCGATTCCGTCGACAAAAGCCGAATAATCGACAAAGGCGTTTAAACCGGAGTTAAACATCATAGCAATGCCCAGCCGCTGATCCAAATCGATCGTCTCTTCCGCCTTATACGTCCATAGAATTCCGCTATGGGAAATCCTCCGGCCCCCTTGCTCATCCTCTTCCGCAAGCCACCCCATTCCATACGGGCCCTTCTGTCCGGCCGTGTGGTACTGCTCCATCAGCTCTGGCGTAAGAAGCCTGCCATTATATTGGGCGAGCATCCACTTGGCCATATCCTCGGCAGTCGAAATCATACCGGCGGGTCCGTCAACGAACCAAGAAGGTTCAGACTGTCTTACAGGATGGCCAAGCAATATATAATGTCCCCGCGGAATGGCGGAGTTCTCATTGATCTGCCGTGTGTTGCTCACATTAAAGGTATCTCTCATTCCCAGAGGCTCAAAGATATGATCCTCCAAGTAATCGGAGAAGTTCTGTCCGCTCATTGTTTCGACCAATAAAGCCAAATATTGATAGTTCGGATTGTGATAGCTATAAGCTGCTCCAGGATCATTCGCTAGCTGAACCGCGTTCAACGACTCGTTAACCTGCTGCAGCGATTGATATGGGGCCGAACGGGTCATGTCGGGATTCACCTTGTCATTAAGTCCGCTTGTCTGGTTGAGCAAATCCCGAACGGTAATATCGCGAACGCGCTCGTCCTTAGGTGCGAGGTCGGGAAAATATGATGCGTACGGCGCATCAAGCTCGATTAATCCTTTGTCCGCCAGCTGAAGGACAGCCAGTGCCGTAAAAGATTTGCTTAACGAAGCAATAGGAAACGGGGTGCGGTCGTTTATATCACGGCCCTCTGTAGCGCCGTACCCTTGCGTATAGAACACCTCATCGTTATGAACGATGGCAAGGGCCGCACCCTGAATATGATTGGCGCTCATTGTTTTTTTAACGTATTCATCGATCTCCTGTTGGACTTCTGTTTTGCTTCGAGCTTCAACGGCGGAAGCGGGTCTGGCCAGGATGCCCATCAATAGCAGGAAACAACTCAAGACTAGCCACATTTTCTTCTCTACGGTTCTCATACCAGCACTCCTTATTTCATGTTAAGGAAATGCTAATCGATCTTTTTCAACTATTTATCAACTCCGTACCAAAAACTTGCCGTTACGCTCCCACCGCCATGGAGGCCGTTGGCTACCTGCAGACTCCCCTCATGCTTTTCGCAAAGAACTTTGCAAATGTAAAGCCCCAGTCCGTGATGTTCATTCGCATCCCATACCTCTCCGCGATAAAAGGGAAGCACGGCCTTGCGGAGCGTCACCTCGGAAAAGCCTGCGCCGTCATCCGCGACGGTTATAGAAAAGAGGTCCTTGCCGACGTTATAATGAACGCTTACGTGACTAGAGGCATAACGCGCTGCATTTACGATCAAATTCTCAAAAACCTGCATCGTCAAATGGACATCGACCGTTATTTCGTTCGCTTCCTCGGCAATGGATGAACCGAAAGTCTTACCATTCCGTCCGGTAATTTGGCGTGCGCTGTCATTCAGCAAGGAGATGAGCTCATCCGTTTCAATCCTGCGGCTCTGTACCGGCATATCCTCCAGCTTCTGAATAGAATTCATCGCCTCCGTGAAGCTTTCAAGACGGACGATATGCGCCTGCATCGTTTGAATCGTGTCCAAGAGTTTCTCCTCGGATATTTTGCGCTCCGGCAAGTAAGCGGTCAGAAACTCAGAGTATCCTTTTAGAACGGACAGAGGTGTTCTCAGATCATGGGCAAAAATAGCGTTAAGTTGTCTTCGCTCTTCGGCCGATCGCCAAAGCGTTTGGTGGTTCTTCTCCAACTGACCGCGCATGTTCTCAAATACACGGCATAATTCCCCCATCTCATCCCGGCTGTCGTAAGAAATATGAAACCCCAAATCGTTCGCCGAAATTTTCTCCGATGCCTGCATCAAGATTTCAAGCGGTTGTTTCAGTTTCCACCGATAGAACAAGCTGCCCATCAGGACGATGCTGACGGCAACCGTTAACAGGACAACAGCAACGAGGGATGGCAGCAACCAGTCGTTCACGGAAGAATAGCCGGCAAACCGCAACCGTATGCTTTCCGCCCATCTAAACTCCAATGTGATGACGACTAGAACGGCGATGAGCGTAAGGCAGCATAATAGGATGAACGATTGCAGCAAGGTTAACCGCTTCAGGCTCAGCCAGTTTATCATTTTCGCCATTTGTAACCCACTCCCCATACCGTTTCAATCCTGTCGGCGCAGCCATGCTCTTTCAATTTGACACGAATTCGCCGGATATGCTCCGCTATTACGGCGCTGTCGCCTTCGCCGTCCAGTCCCCACACTTTTTCAAAAATACGCTCTTTGTCGAACACCATTCCGGGATGCATGGACAATAGCTCTATAATATCGAACTCTTTTTTGGCCAAGGGAATTCGTACATCGTGGATGTAAAGCGCGCGAGCCGAATAATCAATGGCCAAATCTTCGCTAAATCGTACGGACGTTTTCGTTTGGCTTCGCATCTCCCTGCGCAAATGTGCCTCTACCCTGGCACCCAGCTCATGAATACTGAACGGCTTGGCTATATAGTCATCCCCTCCGGCCTGAAATCCCGATATTTTATCCGCATCCTCGTCGCGGGCGGTTAGAAACAGAATCGGACAGGACACAAAATGCCGGATTTTCCTGCATAATTCCAGACCGTCAAGCTCCGGCATATTGATATCCAGCAGCACAAGATCCGGTTGATTCTCTAGTTGCCGCAGCGCCTCGCTGCCATCCTTCGCCGTCATCACAAAATACCCGTTTATTTCAAAGTAATCCGTGAGCAGTTTGCGAAGATCGGCTTCATCATCTACGATCAGTATCTTTTTCATCCTGCCCTCCCCGCCCCCCTATCCATTTCTCTGGATCCAGCATAACAAAAATCGCCGTCCGAGTCCCGACAGGGACCGTGAACGGCGACAATTCTAAAGTCATCACTTAAGCTGCAGTCTTCTCGGGTATACGTATATCTCAATCTAAAAAGCTAGTCGGCCATTTCCGCCAGCACCTTGCCCAACCGATCAAGCTGCTGTTCATTAGCTTCTATGCAGATGGGCTTCGCTTTTTCAAACTCCTCTTTCTTCTTGAAATTTTGACGGAAGGTGACCCTGGTTCGGCTATCCAAGTCTTCGAAGGTACCCGTCACCCGAAATTCGTGAACGTTCAGATGATCAATCACGACCCGCTCCGCCGGGACAAGCTCAACAAAGACATTATGGTTAGGATAATCCACGCCATCCGGTCCGTGCATAGTGAACTTCCACGTACCTCCCGGCCGTATATCGCACTCGTGAAACGTATTCTTGAAGCCTCTCGGTCCCCACCACTTTGCTAATAAATCAGGGGTTGTCCATGCCCGAAACACAAGCTCCTGCGGGACATCGTACTCGCGCGAAGCAATAAGCTCATTTTCTCCTATAATCATGTTCCTACCTCCCCTTCTATTTCCTTGCCCAATGTCTCTTCATGAACCATCTCCACTCATTTTGCGCTAGCTATGTACCGGTAACTCTAATGTAAATCATTACGTTGCGTAAGGTTCAAGTGCAATCGTAAATTGTTAGTTACTTATAACTAACACCCACTTCAAAAAAAATATGCTCAGCTTGATGCATGAATATTGCCGACATGTTCCTCCTTACTGTGTAATAAGGTTCGTCTTACAAAACCCATGAAGACCAGTAAAGCAATGAACCCCGAAACCGCGCATGATGCAAATAGAGCAGGGTAGCCGAACTGTTGGGATCCTCCTTTCGTTAGTTATAGATAACTAACATTTTTCATTATCAATACCTTGGGGAACTGACTGTCAATCGTATATGCGTGCTATTAGAAATGAATGGAGTATGTAGTCACCACATACCCCATTCATTCCCACCATATTAAACCCTCAACCCAGGCATGCATGAAACGAAGAACCATTCTTAGCGGCTTCTCAGGACATGCTCGATTCGCTTATCCGGCATGAACCAAACCACGGCAACAAGTACGAAAAAGAACCCGGATATCCAGACACTCACGTAAGCGGTCAAGGCCGCAGTCAAGTAGAGTAACGGTGATAGTTTCCCCTTCCAGTCCTTCCCCATCGCTGCAACGAATGAGGAATCACCGGAATGCTGGCTCATGATCATGCGCTGAAGCAGCCAATACGAGAACGCCGCCAGGAGCAGAATAATACCGTACAGCGCCGTTGGAGTAGGTGCAAAATGGCTTTCCCCCATCCACGCCGTCGTGAACGGCACAAGGGATAGCCAAAAGAGGAGCAGCAAGTTGAGCCACATCAATCTCCCGTTCATGGTTCGAACCATATGCAGCAGATGATGATGATTGTTCCAGTAGATCCCGATATATACGAAACTGAAGATATAGCTAACAACTTTCGGGCCAAGTGCGATTAGCGCATGCCAGTCATGGCCTTCCGGCACTTTGAATTCCAGCACCATGATCGTAATAATAATGGCCAGAACCCCATCGCTGAATGCTTCCATCCGATTTGCTTTCAATGCGTCTCACCTATTCCCCTCGCTTCAAGTAATGACCCTTAACCTTCTCCTCACCATTTGCTTATTAAGATCGTCACTTCACCGAGCCATCAGTCTATGCCCGCCGCTTTTAGCAGACGAAGCAGCAGCTCCTTGCGCGGTCCCTGCGCCTTGCGAGCCAATGCAGTCAGCTTCTCCGGCTTGCCCCAGATCGGATACAGTACCCGCTCGGCCTCGTCGTCCGACAGCGTCTCTATTTGCTGCACGAACAGCGTCAGCTTGTCTTCGTTCTCCAGCTCCGGCTGAATCTTCAGCTTCAACGAATCGTGGGAGCGCAGCAGACTGGCGATCAAGGTCGGCGTCGAGCGTTCCGTAATGCCATAGGTTTCGGCGAAAACGGCTGTAAACTTGTCATGCATCAGCTGATGCTCATCATCTACAAGGTCCATATAAGCTTCAACAAGCGGAAAATACCGCTCAGAGGAAAGCCCCAGCCCAAACACGGCATAACTGCCCGGCATGACGCTTTTTTCATCCTCCGCATCTTCATACCACTCGAATTCTACCATCGCCTCACGAGCGTACTCCTCTAATAACGGATGCAGCTCGGAATAAGCCAGAGCATTCGCAAAAAAACGGTGCGTATCCGATTTGGCCAGCCCCTTGATGGGCAAATACTCTCTCACGCTGGATTTTAGCTTGATTTTGTAGCTTTTCGGGAAGTCCTTTCGGAGCAGCGAGAGAATAAACGATATCGCCCGCTCATACGCCCCGGCTTCTTCCTTGCGAATAACGATGGTGAAAAGGGAAAAAACATTGTTCGCCTTGCATTCGACCAACTCATGGCGCATATTGACTTCGTCGTGTGAGAAGCTATCGCTGCCCTGTTTCAGCATACGTGAGGCTTTGCCGCTGCCAAGCTGCTCCGCCAGCTCCAGAAAAGTCTGCCCTCTAATCTTGCTATAGTTTGGCTCATACCGAATAATCATTACTCCGCCGTACAACAGAAGGTCAATAGGCTGGTTCGGCTCATCCTTGTTCTCAAGAACCGCATCCGGCTTGATCACATACTCATTGGCCCTGTATTCGGAACGGGTAACGTCATAGTAGCGTGGCAGGAATATATCCTCGGCCCAGCTGGTCAAGGCCATAATAATATCTCTTCGATGCTCCGCAAGCGCCTCAACCCGGCCTTTATTCAATTCTTGGATCCGGTCAAATAAAGCGATTGTCTTTGCGGCCTCCGGTTCAGGGAACAAATGCGGATCCAGCAGATGACGCGCCAAAAAGAAGGTTTCCAGCGGCTTTGTCGGATAAGTGCCCTTCTCGATTTTCTTCTCGATATAGGAATGAATTCGCTCCAGAAGCTGCTGCTTTTTCGCTTCATATTCGGTTTCCAGCACCGTTAATTCGACAAGACCGTCTGCTGTCGCGAAGGTTCCTTGAAAGGTAAACCGGTAATCGATCAGCGGCGACGTTTCCACCTTGTTCAGCCTCTCCCGTACGATTTTCACGAGCAGTGGCTGAACCTCATGCAATATCTGCTCTCGTGTAAAGGGCGAAACTCTCATCGACTTATTGCCTGCCGCGCTCCCCAAAGGTTTCAAGCTGTCAACGCTTGTCCTCCCCGGCCGATAATCCAGCATGACAGAGTTAAAGATGCCTACTTGCAGCGTGGTGCGTAAGACCACTTCCTCTGCGTTCTTTCGATTCTCCTGCTCGTCAAACCATGTATGAATGGCCGTTTCCATCTCTTCCAGCGCTTCCTTCTGCAGCTCGTTCATTGTGTTCCACCTTTCCGCTTGTCCCATCTTTTCTCAACATTATCATACTATGAAAATAAAAAAACTTACGGCCGCTCCATCCGATATGTTGCAATTTCTTCAGTCCTTCCGGGCTCATTCACTCGCTAACGAGACTCAGGAATGACTGCAGTTACTGATGATTCGACTAATTCATCAAGAAATCGGATAACAAAAAGACCGTCCTCCGCATGCAACGCAAGTCAGTGGTCGGTTCTTTTGACAAGATTGCCATTTTGCTTCGATCGGGGTTTTATCCGTACTTCGTTTCCAGCAATCCTCCAGGATCCGATCATTGCTTTGCGCCCCCTCCACAAATCATGAGAATTGCCAAAAACCTGCTATTGGATGTTGTATCCCCTCCGCCCCAATCTTCGCAAAAATATATAGAGATCCAAAACCAAAAGGATAACTGTAGTCGTCTCGAAGAAGCATATCGGGGTAACCATCTTCATCTACCTGAAATAAAAAAGAGTATGACTCCTCCTTCAGCTTCGTGAAATAGTAGTCGTTATTTTGGATAAGTCTCGGATTCCCGCCTAGCTTGATCAAAAAAGACTGATCCATGGATTTCTCGTCATTGCTTATATCCCCGGCGGAAATTCCATGTTTTAAGAGACCTGGATTCGTGAACGTCTCTTTAACGCTTTCCTTTGAAATTGGATGCTCGACCACCTTTATCGAGCACTTCGGATAAACATTATTGTCCAAATATTCCTCATAGTCCTCTGGGATGAAGATCGAAATCATGCTCTCCGGTTTAAAGGGATGGACGAGGCACATGTAAAAATAATATTTTTGATTACCTTCGTGGATAAGGTCTGCTTGATCATCAAAGAAGTCCGGTGCATTCCCCCCGATCCAGCCTGTACCCTGTTCGTTCGATAGACTTGGTTCCGCATAATAAAGAATACAGTCTGTTTTCTCAACTAAATAATTTGTGTGGTTCTCCATTTTACGCCTCTCCCTCAAGAAACTTCATGAGGTGCATTTCAGGCGACGCGAGGAACTCTGTAAAGCTGCATAAATCCGCATAAGTCTGATGTTCCTCGTCGTAGCAGCCGATCAGCCCTTTTTTCTTCGGATTCCAAACGAGCTGCAGATCGGAGTAATTGTCGATATCGGCTGATAGACGCAGCAGCTTTTGCTTGCCAACTTTCATCTCAATCGTATCGGTCAATGTGAAAAAGTCGATATGCCTGATTTCATACTCGTTTTGCGCGAGCTCAAGGCGCAGCTTGTCTCCCGTAAGGAAGCTGACCAGTTCATCCGTTAGCTTATATTTCTTTAACTCATATTTTTTGTTTTCCATATCATGCATCTCATCCGGCTCCAGCGATTTCAAATAATCGGCCAAGACGGTATTTTTATTACTGACTGCAATTGTATAAGGCCGCTCGCCGTTCTTTTCCGCTAACGTAACGTCCGCGCCGTGTTCAATCAAAAACTTGACCATGGCCATATTCCCAATTCGCGTCGCAACGGTTAACGGAGTCGCTTGATAAGGATAGACCATATCTGGTTTATTATAGTTGATGTCTACCCCTTGATCGAGCAGATACTTGAGTGTCTTCATGTCATGGTCCGAGGCGGCTTGACGCATTACGTCACCGCCATGCAGCTTGATATCTAATCCGAGCTCATGAATAAGCGGAATGTTTTTTTTGTTGCCATTGTAGGCCTCTGAATAGGCGCCTGATCCGATTTTATTGAGCTTGTCCATCTCGGCGCCTTGCGCTGCAATATAGCGGACGATGTCCTCCCTGCAATAGCGAACAGCCCGCAAAAAAGCCGGATTATGATGGACGTTCAGGTTGACGCCGTGCTCGACCAGCAGCTTTACAACATCCATTCTCTGCGTTACAAGCGCCAGATCCAACGGACTTAGCTTGGTGCGCTTGCTGAGTACGATGCCATCTTCAATATCCCAGCCTGCGGCAATTGCAGCCTCTAAAGCGGGAATATTGCCTTGGTATATATGCATCGCGATTTCAGGCAGCTCCTCGAACCTCCCGATATCTTTTAGAACGATCATCCAATACCACTCCTACTCAAAGTCTTATAAATACCTTTTTCCATTAAGAATACCGGGAGCATCAACAACTCTTTTTTCAAGTCTGTACCTGCTGAAATCAATACTAAATGAATCGATTCATTTAACAGTAGTTATCGATAACCATTGAGGTATGGCAGCTAAAGGATTATGCTTCCAATTATATAGTTTTTCGATTTCTTCTTTTGACATCTTTTCTCTTTCACCGCTTACCTCAAACCAGTATGTATTATATTCCGCGTACATTTCTTCGATATGCTTAATGCTAAGACCTGATGAAACAATTGCATTCAGAATATCCTGCATACGCCATGTATAAGTTGGTATGACCCCATGGGGCCCTATTGAATCATATGGCCTTACGACAGTAATCTGCTTCGTATCATCTCCGAATGGACGTGTAAATGGATGAACCTCATACATTAAATACGTGCCATTATCCTTAAGAATTCTATGTATATTTTGATACATGGAATTTAAATCATTAATCCATACATGAACTCCATTTGAAGTATAGACTAGATCATAGTCATTGCTCTTTATTTTGCTTAATTCCATCGAATCATCGCAAATGAAATCAATGTCCCAGCCGTGCTTTAAAGCAACTGCCGCGCCGTTCTCCAATTGCCGTTCCGAAATATCGACTGACGTCACTGTCGCTCCCAACAAATGAAACGCAAAGACGGCATGGTTATCGCCGCTTGAAGGCACACAGATTCGCTTACCCTCCAAGCTCGGAAATGCCTCATGAATCATTGCATAAGTCGTAGGGTGAAATGCTGATTCAGGTTGGGCTATTAACTTTGAAATACGGTCATCTGAACGGTATTTTGCGAAATCTGTGTCAGACCATTCATTCCAGGCTTCTTTTACTTTATTGTTCTTCCCCATAAAAATTCGAATCCTCTCAAAATAATTAATGTCTTTGGTTAATCCTGTGAATGAAATTATTATCCCAAGAAGAACCATAACACTAAAGGGAAATAATGGTTCCTAATTAATCTATCCTGTCCGTTAACTTAACCTAGCCAAGGCGGTTGCCATGTCCGGGAAATAAAAGTATTAAAAAAGCCAGCGGAAACGTACCGCCAGCTCATTTTCGTGCCGTATCACACTGCAGGCATGTTTAGTATAAAATTGATACTCAGCCGGCTCGATCGGGGCCCCTCCCGCGACTCCAGGCGCGAGGCCTCGGTCATACGTCAGCCTAATTTATTCTCGTTCTCCTGCCGCATATTCGCCTGGACAGACGTCCATCACTTCTCTGGCAGGCTGGATCAGCGACATTTCGAACCTGCAAGGCCAATGCACCTCCGGTGCCATCTCCCCGTTCAGCAAGCCGGCGATCGTCTCGCCGTCGTTCACCGGCACGTCCGCTTCAAACAAATAGGCTGCAACACTGAATGCATGCCGTGACACGTCGTTTGGATCCAAGGTATGAAAGTGATACTGGACATCCGGAAGTCCAAGCGCAAAGAGGCCGAGCGAATCGACCAAGCTGTCTTCGGTGCCATGAATGGTAAAATAGCGGATATTCATGCCGAACTGCAAGAACCTCGCGGCTCCTTCGTACGGATTATCCGCAATTTCGGACGGATGCAGCAGCTTCCCGCTCGATGGAATCCAGATCGCTTTGCAGGTCGGGAACAGGCTTACGGCAGCCTCCAGCCAATCCGCCAACAAGGCGCTGCGCGATTTATAGTCCAGCCCCGCCGCCATGAAGTCGCTGATCAGCAGCTTATAACGGCACTGTTCCAGAACGTCCTCCCCATCCGGCATTGTCCAAAACTGGGTGCGCTCCATGTCGGTAATCGACTCTGGTTGAAAAGGCGTAACGTCTGCCATCATTACCTGAGCCGGCATTTCCCCATCCCGGTAGGCTACTTTATACGCCTCTACGGCAAACGACGACAACGCGTCGGATCCCGACACGATATCCGTTTTTCCGCATTGGGTTTCTATCGCAATCCGGATGGCCTCGGCATTCGGCCGTTCCGCTTCCTCCTCAAACAGCAGGTACATTTGAAACAACCGCTGAAACTCGCTTTTTTCGTCTAAATTTTGCTGAAGCACGCGTTCGCTCTCCATTTTTCCCCTACCACTCCGTTCGTATGTCGTTCCCCTCTACTATAGAGATTGCCACACGGTTCCGGCAAGTCCGCCCAGGAAAATGATTCCAAAGTCGGATTTATGGGGCGCTCAGCCTTTCCTGAATCGGAACGCCCATCTCCGCCTTATGCCTATCAAAGCAGCTTATATCGGACATAAATTTTTCTCCGTCACTTGTTGTACGGTTCAGTTTAACGGGGATAACGAACAGAGGGCGAGTAAAACACGTCACTATGCATGTGCAGAATTCTGTCCCAGTTCCCGGGATTGGTCGTGTCTGGAGAGCGGTTCTCTAGAATGGCCTGATACAGGGTTGTTTTTTCCTCCAAATGGGCAACATGCCGTTTGGCTTCCTCGAGCTTAGCGAGCGCCGCTTCTTTATGCTCCATCATGAGTGTGTAGCGTTGCGGAATGGTTGAATCCCCTTCGAGACATAAATCGACGTACTTTTTAATGACTTCAATCGGCATCCCGGATTGCTTGAGGCATTTGACGCCAAACAGCCAGTTGATCGATTCTTCGTCGAACATCCGGATATTATTCTCATTGCGCTGTACGCTTGGCACCAGGCCTTTATCCGTGTAAAAGCGCACGGCATGCTCGGTGAGTCCCGTTATCTGGGCAGCTTCTTTGACCGTATGCATTGTGAAATCCTCCTGAAAAATAATTTGAAAGACGGCTTGACTTCGTGTAACACGAAGGCTCTAAGCTAATTGTAATGCAAATCGGCTGTAAGCGAAATCTTCGCTCGGCGGTACCGATTCCCCTGGGACTCGCGGCCGTTTGCCGTAATACATTTGAACAATAGGAGGAATTACAATGCAAACCGTAACGTTGAACAACGGAGTAAACATGCCGATCGTCGGCTTCGGGGTCTATCAAGTTCCCGATGCGGAAGAATGCGAGAACGCAGTATATGAAGCACTAATGACCGGTTACCGCCTCATCGACACCGCCGCCGGTTATCTGAACGAGGAGGCAGTCGGACGAGCAATTAAGCGCAGCGGCATACCGCGTGAGGAACTGTTCATCACGACCAAGCTTTGGGTCCAGGATGCCGGCTACGAGAGTGCCAAGCTGGCATTTGCCAAATCCCTGAAGAAGCTGCAGCTCGACTACCTCGATCTGTACCTGATTCACCAGCCGTTCGGCGATTACTACGGCGCTTGGCGCGCAATGGAGGAATTGTATCGCGAGGGCAAAATCAAGGCGATCGGGGTCAGCAACTTCCTGCCTGACCGTCTGATGGACCTTATCGTACACAATGAGGTCGTCCCCGCCGTCAACCAGATCGAAACGCATCCGTTCTACCAGCAGACAGAGGTCACCGCTTTTTTGAAAGAGCAGGGAGTTCAACATCAGTCGTGGGCGCCGTTCGCCGAAGGACGAGGCAACATGTTCGGCAACGAAGTGCTGACCTCGATCGCTGAAAAACACAACAAGTCCGTCGCCCAGATCGTGCTGCGCTGGCTTGTTCAGCGTGAAGTCGTTGTCATTCCAAAATCGGTGCGCAGAGAGCGGATCGCCGAAAACTTCGACATTTTCGATTTTGAGTTAAGCGCGGACGATATGACACAGATCTCTACCCTCGATACGCGGGAAAGTCTCTTCTTATCATACCGCGATCCGGAAGTCGCCAAGATGATGGGCAACTGGAGAGTCGACCTGTAAACCTCGGTCGAAACACAATCCCATAGAGAGAGCTATCGACGAAAAATGAAAAGAGGATCGATTTTAATACAGTACCTACGATCCTCTAATTCCGTTATCCGACCAAAAAACTAGCTCTGCAGCAGCTCGTCCCGCGCTTCGGTCAGCGCGAATCCCAGCAGGTTTTGGCCCCGCCATTTCACGGGGTTCTCCGCATTTGGATTGGACTGGCTCATACCGATCCCCCAAATGCGGTCCTGCGGGCTGGCTTCGACGAGGATGCGGTTCTTCGTCGACTTGAGATAATCGCCAAGCTCCGGATTCTGCGAAAACTTGGCCAAGCTGGCTCGTTTGACGATGCCGTAGCATTCCTGATCCCAGGTATCCTTGTCGAAGTTTCGGACCGCGCGCCCATAAGCCTTCATTTCCTTGGGATGCTTAGCTGTAAGGATCGACTCCAGCATTTCATGGTCGCCGAACAGCCTTGCCTTCTCAGCCATCATAAACTGCTCGGCACAGGAATACTCCGTCCCCTCTACCGTGAACGGGCACATCCACCACTGGCTGAAGCAGCTTTTGTCGATGCTCCCGTCCTTAGGCGGCGTATGGCCCCAAAAGAATACAAACTTGAACGTTTTCCCTTTGTTATAAGCTTGTTTTAGCTCATCGAGATTGTAAATCATCCGTTATTCCTCCAGTTTTCTTCGATACAAGCGGGATGGCCGATGTCCCGCATTTTCGGTGTAATGATCGGTCTCCGCCACGAGATCGGCCACCTTGCGCCGGAAGGCCGCCTTTAATAGCTCTTTATCCAAAATGACCTCATAAACCTGCTGCAGCTCCGTCAAGGTAAAAAGCTCTGGCATCAAGTGCAGCGCAATATCGGTATAGTTCACTTTTCCCCGCAGCCGCTCGATCGCGCATGCTATAATCTTCGCGTGGTCGAAGGCCAAACCGTTATTCGATACGATCTTATAATCCGTGCTGGTCGATGTCGTCTTCACGGTCAACGTCCTCGCCACGACCGCCGAAAGCTCCTCCTCACCGCTTAGCTTGAGTTCATACTCCAGCGTCTTGACGTATCCGTCCTCCATCATCTCTTTCTGCTCCCGCAGCAGCCGATAGGATACCTTGAACCAAGCAGCGTCGGCCGCATCGTCTCCCGCCTGAAGCTCCAATTTATCGCTGTTGATCAAAGCCATATAGCTGCAGCTCATCACCCAGGTTCGGGGATCTCGCCCGATGTCACTGAACGTATACAACTGCTCCAAATAAACGTCGTCCACGCCGGTCTCCTCGCGCAGTTCCCTTGCCGCGGCCTGTTCAGTCGTCTCGCCCGGCTGGACAAAGCCGCCAGGCAGCGCCCATTTACCCAGGAAAGGGTGACCTCCCCGGCGGATGAGCAGGATGCGGAGCTCCTTTTCGGGTAGCTTCCGATAGCTGTCAGCCGCCTCATCCGTAACCGTGAAGATCACCATATCGGCTGCCACCGAAGGCCGCTCGTAATTCTCTGCCCGGTACTTCTCCAAAAATTCGCGTTCCGTTAGTCCGTCCCGATCCAACAAATCCAATGGGGGCGCCTCCTTGTTTTTTCATTCTAAGCTAGTTGTGGTTATGTGTTCATTTTACTCCCTGCCTGCATCTAATTCTAAACGTTTTAGCTCCCCGAAATAGTTCCGATAGGGCTCGAACCCCGCCAGCACCTCGTCTACCTTGCGCATGCGCTCCTCCAGGCTCCCCCGCAGCGTAATGTAGGGGATGCGCCGCTCCTTCAAATCCGCGATGATCTGTTTATGAAAAACATGCCGCTTCTGATCCCCGCTTCGATCCCACGTATCGTCGTAAGGAATATCGTCGTCGCACAAGAAGAACAGATCGTAGCGCTGCGCGTTCTCCAGGGCAATCCGCGTTAATCGCTCCGGCGCCCGGCCGTGGTAATCCATAGCGAACATATACGTCGTAATCGCATTGGTATCGACGAACAGAAATCGGTTCGCCGCAAGCAAAGCTTCCTCTTCACGCTCGATATGGCCCACAGCGATTTCATCGAACGCCTCCAGGATGATTCTGCGGTCCACCTGATGCTCGGTCCAATAATCGCGCCCGTATTCGCTAGCATAGGTCGTGTGATACCGCCGCGCCAGCGCTTCGGTGATCGTCGACTTCCCCGTCGACATCGCCCCAACGAATACCACCTTCGTGATTAAGTCCCGGTACACGATATCACTTATGAACTCCCTGTATTTATACGGATCGGAACGGATCATCGTTGCAGAGATCGGAACCTGCTCGCGGGCTTCATCAACCCGCCGGTCAACCGAGCCCAAAGCGAGGCTCATATGCCTGCCGTAAAACTCGCTCGAATAAAAATGCGTGACCTGCTCCCCGTTCAGTAAACGGAGGATATACTGTTCCTCCCGAATCTCATGCTCTCGGTCATCCGAATACCCGTCCGGTCCGTCCCAAGCTTCAACG
Source organism: Paenibacillus sp. FSL R5-0810 (assembly GCF_038002285.1). Classification (NCBI taxonomy): domain Bacteria; kingdom Bacillati; phylum Bacillota; class Bacilli; order Caryophanales; family Paenibacillaceae; genus Paenibacillus; species Paenibacillus sp. FSL R5-0810. The sequence continues at coordinate 5,230,320 of NZ_JBBOCF010000001.1, read as the reverse complement.
ACCCGGACTGCCGGGTATAGTCGCCGAATCCAATTCGCCCGGATGTGAAGCGGGATCGGCGTCACCGTCGTCTCGTAAATGACCACGATCAACTCATCGACCTCTTGCAGCGCCGTTTCGATCATGAACTGATGCCCTTTATGCAGCGGGGCAAACTTCCCCAGCGTTAATCCGAGCTTTTTCATGCCGCCACCTCCCTGGCCCCTTTGTTCCAATTGTAATAGCCGTATACCGCATTAACCAAATACGCGCTCCACATGACGATCATCAGCATGCCTTCGCTGCTGCCCTCAAGCAGTCGAATCGCCCAGAGCAGCACCGTAAACAAATTCAACACAATATAGACAAGCCATTGCTCCTTGAATCTGCGGACCATTAAGAAGGTGGCTACAACGGACAACACCGTCGTAATAGCATCGATGTAAGGCGAGTTCTGTCCCGGGATGAACGAAAGCCCAAATCCCAGCAGCAAACAGCCCAAGATACAGGTTGCGCCAACGAGAAGCAGACCTCTAAACTCCATTTGGCGCATGATCAGCTTGCCGTCTTGGCGGTGATTTTTCCACATGTAGAAGCCAATGACGTTCATCGGAACGAAGAACAGCAGATTCAGCATAACCTCTCCAAACAACCCGTTAAAATAGGCCAGATAAGCGTAACCGATGGTGTTGTACATGCCGAAAACATAGCTCATCAGGCTGCCCTTCGCCGCAAGCACCACGCACAGCACCCCGGTAATAAAAACGGTAAATCCGAATAAAGAATCCTTGGACATCACCGTAAATCCCACCGCAATCAAGGTAAACAGCGCCAACCAAGCGATTTCGAACAGGTTCCAGCCGCGCGCAACCATCTTCACAATACATCCCCCCTGCTTTCTTCACTGGTTTATAGAGCGAAACCACCCAGTCAATACTTAGTATCATTTTGTTAATAACATTTTGTTACTATCAAAAATAACAGAAAAGCCTGCGCATGGCAAGTGAAATCTGCCCATTTATCGCAGACATGATCGTTATGATCTTGTACATTCCGCAAAATCATGAGAGGACGAACACCACTTGTTACAACACGGAATATACAAATACATAGGCACTTATCCCAATCATGCTTATTCTGTAAGCTTGGCGAATCGGAATAGGCACAAAGGAGTGTGTAGGTTGGTACTACAATCATCTCACTATTTTGCCCACGGCAACACTGCGCGCGGGGCTCATTTCTTGTATACATCCGCATTTGACGGATTGAACAAGATTTTTGTCCTTACGGGGCCCCAAGGTACGGGGAAATCGACGGTCATGCAAAGCTTGGCGGATCGCCTGCTGGATCAAGGCTTTCATGTACAATGCTTCCACTCCCCCCTCCGTCCCGACGAACTGGATGGCATCATTTTTACGGAATTGAAGGTTGGTATTGTTGACGGCAGAGTCTGTAGGGGAATTTCGGATAGCGGGGCCGATAACATCGTCTTTATCGATTTCGGGGAAGCATTCGATAACAGCCTGATTTCACCGGAAGACTTGGTCACGATAGAAGATCTTAGTGGCAAGCTTGAGGACGCCTATTCAACTGTGTATGAAACATTCGCAACGGCACTACGGATTCATGACGAGTGGGAAAAATATTATATCGAAAATATGGATTTCGCGAAGGCCGATCAGATTGCACTGGAATTCATTCAAGAATTATACGCCGGTCATGAAAGCGATACGCCAATCGCTCCGCGTCACTTATTTTTCGGAGCTGCGACCCCGAGGGGGGCGTTCGATTTTATTCAAAGCTTGACCGCTCAGCTGGAAAGACGGATATTCATCAAAGGAAGGGCGGGATCCGGCAAATCGACGCTGCTGAAAAAGCTTGCATCTGCTGCCGAACAGAAAGGAATCGACGTTCAAGTGTTTCATTGCGCCTTTGATCCGAACAGTCTGGATATGCTGATATTCCCGGAGCTTCGAACTGCGATCTTCGACAGTACCGCTCCGCATGAATATTTCCCCGATCGGGACGGGGATGAGATCCTAGATATGTATACGCGGACCATTGCCCCTGGAACCGATGAAGCCTATGCTAACGAAATAGCGGCTATCAAAGCACGCTATTCGGCAAAGATGAAAGAGGCCACCTCCCATCTGGCGGAAGCCGAAGCCATCGATTCTCAGATTAAAGCCTACTATGTTGCGGCCACTGATTTTTCGATCGTGGAGAAACTCCGCCTTCAATTACAGTCCGAATTGAATGAACGGATCAGCTCCATTCAGACTTCACAATAAGATACAACCCAAAAGCGTTCGTCAATGTCTACCTTTGAACCGTTTAATCGCTTCCTCGGTCACCGGCTCGAAGAGGTTAAGCAGATTGCCATCGGGATCGCGGAACAGCATAGAACGGTTCCCCCACGGCATCGTGGTCGGTTCCTTTACCCAATGATCGACGAATGGCTTCAAGCGCACATATTCGGCTTCGACATCATCGACGCGGAACTCAATAATGACAGTGCGATTATTGGCCCCCACTACGGAACCCGCGCCGAATAGCTGTGCCGTTTGGGAGTGGCCGATGGCAAGGGACCATGATGGCAAGACGAGTTCGGCAAATACGGGCGCGGGTCGCTCCGCCGAAACCCCCATGACTTTCTCATAGAACTCGACGAGACGATCCACGTCGTCAGTAATGATGCGTACAGAAGCGAAACTCACAAGTTATTCCTAATAATGGGTTTGGCTGTGCCCCACAGCCGTTGTAAAACATGCTTTTTTTACTTATTTCATTTACTTGTCCAATAATAAAAAAACGCTACTGACAACGTTATGTCAGTAGCGTTTTAGAATTTTTGGGGCTTCGTTCGATTCCTTCACCTTATCTGCGATGTCATGGTTAAATCGAAGGCATACTCGCAAGCGGCCATCAGCCTCTGACACACAAGAAACCATTAAAGACATTTATCGCGGTTGGGACGCCCCGTAGGTCATCGTATTGAGCTGCTATGCCGAGTTTTATTATACTGGCTGGAATACGAGGTTCCAAGTTTATAGATTTCCTGTAAAATGATGCTATGAAAAAAATATTATCTTTCATGGATTGGGGCATATTCGCTCTTCGTTCGTACCATTATATCTTGCTGTTGTTCCAGGCTCTGGCGGTAAGTGAGTTTTCGATCCGAACGTTATTAAATGTGACCTGGCTGGGCGCAGCCCTTGTCGTCCCTTTGCTGTTCTGGTTTCCTGGGCGCCGGATGAACAAAGTCTGGTTTTGCATATTGGAGTTATTGCTTGGCGGTTCTTATTATGTGAATTCTGTCATTCATCCGGATCTGACTTCAAAAGCGGACTATTTGCTGCCGAGTCTTACAATCGGGTACTTATTAACTAAGCAATCTCTTTGGATCATTCCCATGCTTGCTTTCATTCCTTTTTCCTTTCAGTCTTCCCTAAGACTGTCCTGGGAGCAAGCCCTAAGTCTCGGAACAGACAATCTGCTGTTCTGCTTCATCGGCATGTGGGCAAGCCTCGTAGCCAATGCGTATGATCAGAAGAATAAACTGGTAGCCGAAGTGGAGCATCAAAATAAGCTCTTAACTCACTACTCGGCCGAGATCGAGAAAATGACTTTGCTTGAAGAACGCAACCGCATGTCCAAGGAGCTTCATGATACGCTGGGTCATTCCTTTATCTCACTCATCCTGAGTCTTGATGCTTCTATTGCCCTTATGGATAGCAAGCCTGCCGAGGCCAAAGATCGGTTAATTCGCTTAAGGGCATTGGCTGAGAGAAATCTGGACGATATGAGAAACATCGTACACGAGATGGGGGAAGAAGAGGAATCCAGTCTGATCCGACAGATTGAATCCCTTGCGGCCCGTTTCCGGGAGCACACGGGTACGGCCCTGACTGTGAGTCTGCCGGGGACAGAGAGGTCGATACGTTTTGAAGTACGGCAAACAATCCTTCGGATCATCCAGGAGTCCTTTACGAATGCATTAAAACATGGAAAGGCAACTCAACTTCATCTGGAGCTTGGGTTTTCTGAGAGCCACCTGCTATTGTCCGTTCGAAATAACGGCAAGCCGATCGACAAGCTAAATTATGGCTTCGGCTTGACCACGATGAACCACCGGGTTGAGCAGTTAGGAGGCAGCTTGCACCTGTCATCCAGGGAAGGAACTCCAGTGATCACCGAAGTCAGATGCGAAATCCCGCTGAAAGGATTGGTACCGCATGGAGAAGATTAAAGTGCTGCTTGCTGATGATCAAGAATTGATTCTCGAAAGTTTACATATCGTGCTGTCCATGGAACCGGATTTGGAAATTGTCGGTTTGGCCAAGAATGGGGAAGAGGCACTGAAGGGCTGTGAGCAGTTTTTGCCGGATATTGTGTTGATGGATGTCAACATGCCGGTCATGGACGGCGTCGCCGCAACAGCCCTGATTAAAGAGCGGATGCCTGCAACTAAAATCATCATGCTAACCTCCTATAAGGAAGTAGAGTATGTGCTAGCAGCGTTAAGCCATGGAGCGGAAGGTTACCTGCTCAAAGCCCTTCATCCCAGAGACCTGGCTGCAGGCATACGGGTGGTTCAGGCGGGAGGGACTTTAATTTCGCAGGAAATGGCGAGTAAAATGATCAAGACCATGAACAATGCTCCCCCTGCAAAAAGTAACGAATTTGGGCTCACCGCCCGTGAAATGGAAGTGCTGCATAAGCTGGCTTCTGGCCTGCGTAATCAAGACATTGCCGAGTCGCTGTATCTTAGTGAAGGAACGGTCAAAAATTATATCTCCACGATTTATTCAAAGCTGAATGTGAAAGGTAGGCGCGAGGCCGCCCGTAAAGCCCGAGATTCGGGAATGCTGGATCATTCATAAGCTGATTCCCAAGAAGCCGGTAACTCATTAGAGTTACCGGCTTTTTTCTCAATAGCCATAGATTAAATGATGACCAAAGCGCACTGTCTCTTTATGACTTTTTCAGCCTATACTCTGAGCATCAAACAATAGAAGAGGCGATAAGAAATGAAGAAAAAAATGTCCGGAAATAAAGAACTTCTGCAGAAGCAGAATGGCAGGAAGTTAAGTGCTTGGAGTTCATTTTGGCGCTTTCCAATCGTCTGGATGCTTGTGGGAGCTATCGGTATTGTTCTTATCGATACGTTGTTCCGACAGCTGACTGAGCGAGTGGATGGGATGATTTCCCTTGTCCTTACACTAGTGATGGGGTTGCTGGCCATCATGGTTTATAAGCTCACGCTGACATACCTGGCCCGGCGTTCCACTCCAGAGATAACTAGACAACGGGCAGGGATTGAAGCAGTCCTTGGCGTACTTACCGGGACAATCTTTATCGCAGGGTCCGTCTTTATTATTATGGCTCTGGGAGGTTACTCCTTTCAGTGGGCAAGTTCTGCGAATGCGGGTTCTATTCTACTATCCTCCATTGGAGCAGCTTTAGGAGCAGCCATTGTCGAGGAGCTTATCTTTCGTGGACTTATGTTTCAAGCCATTGATCGATTGGGGGGGAAACCGCTCGCACTCGTTGTGACCTCACTATTCTTTGGAATTGCCCATCTTGGCAATCCAGGGGCAACATTATGGAGCGGGTTCGCCATAGCCCTGGAAGCAGGTGTTCTGCTCGGAGCGGCCTTCCTGTGGCGGCGGAACTTATGGTTTGCCATGGGGCTGCATTTTGCATGGAATGCCATTGAAGGAGTGCTAGGCATTCCTGTTTCCGGACACTCGGCTCCCGGTCTGTTTACTGTAGAGGTGAACGGTGCCACACTTCTCACAGGGGGCGATTTTGGACTTGAAGGTTCCATTGTTTCGGTTGTGGTCAGTCTTCTGATCTCCATTCCAATGCTAATTGGGGCTGCGCGGTATCGAAGGGTTCAGGCCCGGAACCTTCCTGTATCAAAGTAAACACGGCAGCTTATAGAGACATTGAAAATCCTGCAATTTTTGATCCATCTAATTAACCAAAAGGTACCTTAAGATAAAAGGCTCTCCTGTCATCACCATTTCGGATGACCCAAGGAGAGTGTTATTTACGAACAAGGCGTTTCCGGAGCGTAAAACGTGACACTTTAACATCTATAGAGAGAAATCAAAAAGGCACCCCATCAGGTGCCTTTCTTCTTTGGCGTATCTTTATTCAATTCGCTTTATTACGTAAAATACTCAATTTTTGAATTAGGGAAATAAGTATGGATATACCTGCCTAGCGTATCTTTAATATCCTCCTGCTCTTGATCAGTGTACACGTATTTTCCAATCCCATACCGCCCCCACTTCCACTTTCTCTTCGTTTCATCAAGTTCCAGCTTCGTCATCGGATAGTTTTTCTGTATGACATTCTTCGCTGGTTTAGTAAAGCGATGCTGAATCAGCTCAAAGGTCAAATCCTTTTTAGAAGAATGGGTAAGTGCGGATTCTAATTTCTCGAACATATCCTTGTAGCCCTCTTTCCATCCATCATGCAAATATATAGGGGCAATAATGAAACCTAATGGATATCCTGCCTCCCCAACTTTTCTGGCAGCTTCGATCCTCTCTGCCTGTCTGGATGTACCTGGTTCAAAATTTTTAATAATATAATCGTCATTCATACTAAATCGAAAGCGAGTCCGCCCATTATGCTTGGCATCAAGTAAATGATCAATATGAGCAAACTTGGTTACGAAGCGTAGTTGTCCCAAGTCAGACTTACCAAAGTATTCGATAGCCTTCTTGAGCGTATGGGTTAAGTGATCAATACCCGCGATATCCGATGTACATGATGCTTCAAACCTTGTAATCTCAGGGGCTCGCTCTTTCATATATTGGTCCGCAGCCTCAAAGATGTCGTCAATATTGACATAAGTCCGAATGTACGGCTTACTTCCCATCGTCGTTTGTAAATAACAATAATGACAATGGCCCATGCACCCTGTTGCAAACGGAATAGCAAACTCTGCCGAAGGCTTTGAAGTATCGAATTTTAAAGTTTTCCTAACTCCGACAACTAATGTTGACTTTGCTATTCGATATTTTTGAAAATCATTGTCTCCAGGCAGGTTCCGAATTTGATTATGTGAGGTTGTCTCACGGATTTCGATGCCCATTTTTTCAAATTTAGATATTAATTCTTTTCCCAACGGATAATCCAATGCCCTTGGCTCTACATATACGAGTTGAGGCACAAATGGCTTAACCATAATACGCCCCCATATCGGATAAACCGAATGCCTCTCTATAGGCGTGCTCAGCTTCACTTGCTGTTGGGTACACCGCAATCTCATCGTTCAATGGGTAATACGTCTCATAAATAAACAGCGCATAATTTCCCGGCGAATCAGGATCATTCACTACGGCAGCTTCCTGGACATTTGCGACACCCTGAACATGCGGGTTACGAATGATTACATACACAATCTGTCCCGGTTGATATTCATTCATCACATCATTGACCCCTATCCTAGATGTTTCGGTTAGTATCACACAAAACAATCTGGAATATGCCGACATGTAAGGAGATCTGATACTGAGGGCATATAAGGGGAATCAACCCGGCATACTCTCTCCCAGCCACACTGTCCTTGCTTCTTTACCAATTCCAGATGTATCTCATTTCCCTAAATCCGACATCCCATATTTTCAACACTCAAATTAACAATTCGACATGCCTGATTTCAGTTCACCGCTGCCTGAAACGGCATATGCACGCATAGAAACTAACTGTTGACTTAAACCATGGTTTAAGTCGTATCCTATTCTTGTCGACATTGAAATGTAAGATTTGGGGGCCTTCAAATGAAGTATTGTTCCATTAGCGAAGTTTCAGCCAAATTCAATATTCCAGAATCAACATTGCGTTATTACGAAAAAAAAGGGTTGCTGCCACGAATTGAGCGTGATGAAGCAGGCAGGCGGTTATTTTCAGAAGTCCAAATGGCGCTCCTTCAAACCGTAATTTGCTTAAAAAATACTCGCATGCCAATAAAGGAAATTAAGCAGTACATGGATTGGATCCAAGAAGGAGACGCCACAATTGAACGCCGACTTGAAATGATGACAAAACACAAACAGAACGTGCTGGATGAGATTTCGTTAATGTCAGACTCCTTGCAAGGTATTGATGAAAAAATAAAGCGCTATACAAATCGAATCAGGGAGGAACGAGCATGAATCTTTCAGGGAATACAATTCTCATTACAGGTGGAAGTGCTGGAATCGGATTAGCCTTTGCAGAAAGGTTCATAAAGGCTGGAAATAAAGTCATCGTTACTGGACGGCGGGAAAATGCACTTCAACATGCAAAAGAAAAACTTCCAAGCCTGATAACTCGTGTAAGCGATTTGAATAAGGAATCCGAGCGTGCAGCATTATTTGACTGGGTAACAGGAAACTATCCGGAAGTAAATGTGTTGGTTAATAATGCAGGGATCCAACAACGTTTTAACGTGTTGAAAGCAGATGCGACGAATAATTGGAGCTATTTCAACAAAGAAATCATAACGAACCTTGAAGCACCGCTCCATCTCTCTATGCTGTTTGCTCCGTTTTTTGCAGCAAAAGAATCGGCGACCATTATTAACGTAACATCAGGGTTAGCTTTTACACCGTTTGCGATGGCTCCGATTTATTCAGCAACGAAAGCGGCACTTCATTCGTTTACGATGAGTCTAAGGCATCAGCTGTCCGATACGTCTGTCGAAGTTATCGAAGTCGCTCCTCCGGCAGTAAATACAGATTTAGGCGGTGCGGGATTGCATACGCATGGCGAGCCATTAGACGCCTTTGCGGATGGAATCTTCAACGAATTAGCAAAAGGCAAAATGGAAATCGGATATGGTTCTTCTGTGGCCCGCTTGCGCATGTCACGAGATGAAATCGACAAATACACAGAAAAGTTGTATAAGGCAACGAAAAACACCGTTGAATAACCGCTTGTATAAAAAAAGTACTGCCATGACGCAGTCCCCGATCAGCCAATCTACAGTTGCTACGACTTCAAATTGGCATATAAGGAAAAACTCGCTTCCATAATGGATGCCCTCTTTAAATAACAAAAAAGCAGCATTATTGAACGCCAAAAAACTTGCCTTACTTACGATACGGTTCACTGTATCATAAGTAAGGCAAATTTCTTTTCCACTCGCATCTCATCTCCACGTACCCGTCATTAAGCTCAGCGGTCAGCCGCCCGTTCATCTTTAACATGAGACTACGGGCGATGGTTAAACCCAAGCCTGTTCTTCGACTTGATCTGGATCGATCCGCTGTGTAGAAGCGGTCAAACAGCCTGTCTAAGTCTTGCTCGCTCAAGTTATTTGCTTCATTCCTGAAGATAAGTATGATGTTCCCGCCTGCTTCTTTCAAGCTAATCGCTACATTGCCTGTCGCATGCCGGAGCACATTGCTGATTAGGTTTTCGATTACACGTTTAACCGCTGACGGATCCACGTTGGCAATCAGCACTTCATCCGTTATTTGCAAGTCCGGTTCCAGATGTCGCTCGTTAAATTGATCATAAAATCCGGTCAGCACTTCCCACAACAATGCATTCATGTGTACCGGTTCAAGCTTAAGTTCATAATCAGCAGATTGCACGAGAGACAATTCGAAGAATTCCTGAAGTAATAGGTGTAAACGATCAGCAGTTGCTCTGGTGGTGGATATATATTCCTGCCTTTTCTCTTCTGTAACCGAACTAGCCCCCAATAATTTGGTATATCCGATTATAGCCGTTAGCGGCGTCCTCAAATCATGAGACATATTAGCGATCGCTTGTCTCAATTCGCGATCACTGCGTATTCGCTCCCTGTTCGATTGGACCGCCAGATCCATCAATTGATTAATATTTCCGGCAAGCCCTTCGATATCTTTGTCCAGTAAAGCAATATCAACCTTCTTCCCGCTTAAGCCTTTATGAAAGCGTTCGACCTGGCTGGATAAGCGTCTCATCTCCTTCTTGACCATCACAAGGCGAAAGAGAAAAATGAACATAAACAGAACCGCAGCGATCGCTATATAGATCATTTTTCCTCTCCCTTACTATCTTTATTATTTAATCTCTTTCCTCTTAAACACCAGAATCCCGAAGAACACCAAAATTAGAAGGCTGCTGAATCCAACCGACAAAGACTGGATCACATCGGCGTATGTCATCCGGATTCGGAAGGAGTCGATAAGATGATGGAATATCGAATAGCGATACATCGCTTCCAGAACTCCTGGCAACGGTCTTAGAACTTCTGCTACGGAGATGAACAATGCAATTACGATGGAAATAATAATGGTTTTCCCGCTATCTTCCGCAAGCACCGCGATCAGCATCAATAAGGCAACTAGGGCCAGCATATGAATGAGGAACAAGCCTACTGCTCTTGCCAAATAGCCCAAGGCCGACGGGTCTGTCATTTCTCCAAATCCGAACAATACCTTCCCGCCTATGATTACAATGAACGGACATACACCCGCTAGAACCATGGAACCGAGTGCCAAGACGATAAACTTAGCTAAAAAGATATGACTTCTGCGGTTTCCGCTCATGACAATGTTCTTGACGACTCCTATTGTAAAGTCATTCGCCACAAAAAATCCGGCAAATGTACACAAGAATAGCATGAAGTAGAATGGGGCTGTAGCAAGTGCAAGCGAAGAGAACATTTCCAGACCCGCGCCCATAAACATATTATCCATCTTCCACCATCCGATGGTAATTAGAACGTGCAGGAGAGCAAAAACAACCGTTACAATGATCATTAGTGTCCAAAACATCCTATTTTTGCCGAGTTTGAACAGCTCCATGCGCAATAAATTAATCATGGAATCCGCCCCCAACCCGTTTAGTAAAATAGCTTTCCAAGTCATCCCCGTCTGGCGCAAAATATTCAATGACCAGACCGCTGCTTGTCAAAGCCATAGATACCCTTCTGACATCATGATAGAGGCTGTAAAGCTTGATCGTACCGTCCTGCAAAACTTCATAATCCTGGGTGCCCAGTTCCATCTCGAGAACAGTTGCGGCCTTGCTTGGATCATCAACTCGGATGCGTAGATGCTGCTTGCACTTCTCATTTAACTGTTCATGGGTCATTTGCTCCAACAGTCTGCCTTCATGGATAATGCCGTACTTCGTTGCCATCTGATGAAGCTCGCTCAAAATATGGCTGGAGATCAGAATCGTTAATTCCAACTCGCGATTCAGCTCCTTGACCAGTTCTCTAAGTTCCACGATGCCTCCAGGGTCAAGGCCATTCGTCGGTTCGTCGAGTATAAGCAGCTCCGGGTCGCCCAGCAAGGCGATTGCCAAGCCCAAGCGCTGCTTCATGCCGAGTGAGAAGTTCTTCGCCTTCTTCTTCCCCGTATCCTGTAGTCCGACGAGGGCAAGCGCTTTCGATATGCATGCCTTACCCGGGATGCCCCGGAGCAGCCGATGGACTTCAAGATTATCGCGGGCCGTCATATCAGGATATAACGCAGGGCTTTCAATAATCGCCCCTACGCGCTTCCGGGCTTCAATCAACCCCGCCTCGCTGCTTTCTCCAAACAAACGGACAGATCCGCTCGTTGGCCGGGCCATGGCAGTCACGATACGCAGCAACGTACTTTTTCCTGCTCCGTTCTGCCCGATAAAGCCGTATATATCTCCCTTTTCCACGACCAAGTTGACATGCTCCAGGGCGGTCTGTTCCTTGTATTTCTTCGTCAAATCGATGGTTGCCAGAACAGTCTGTCCCACTAGGATCTGCCTCCTTTAAGCCGATAATAAATTCTCTTTCCCGTCATGAACACCGCACATAAGAAGATGATCGATAACAGGATCGCCAAAGCCGGCCATAGTCGAAACACATCCAAGGTCGTCGAGCTATTGTCCTGCAGCTCCGGAACAACAAACATTAACCATCCTATTCCCGCAATAGGAATCAATTGAGGGATTAACCGCAGATAGTAACGCACAGCGGAATGGTGCTGGCGCTGATCAGACCACTTTTTACTGCGCAGGATTCCCCTGATCCCAAAGCTTGCATACAACAAAGTAAGAAATCCAAGCGATAAATCAATGATGGTAGGCACAGGTGCCTTTATCGCAGGTGCTTGTCCCTCGGTCAGCTGAATAATCCCTGAGCTCATCTCGTATGCATGCTCGAAGGTCGTTGTGAAGCTGTTAAGGATTACAGCTATGGCATAACCGCTGCTTAGTACGATGCTTTGTTGAGCTTGATAGCTTGATAATGCTCCACTATGCTGTATTCGTTGCGGCGCAACACCCGAAGAACTAAGCGACCAGCCTAGACCGTAATGCTCACTACCAGGCTGCGGGGAATAAGATTCCTCCAATAAGGATGAAGACAATAGTCTAACTCCTGATGGGCTTACCCCATCATCGGTATGCATGGAGAGCCATTTTCCCATATCTGCTGCTGTAGTAACGATTCCCCCTGCTCCACTGAACATGATCTCCATCTCTGATATTGGAATTGCTGTACCGTAGGCCGTCACATGCCCGCGAGGCAACCCTGGAATCGCAACCCTAGAGTTCACAGGCGAGAGCGAGTCGTCCATACCGAGTGGGGAAAACACCTTTGTGTCAAGATACGCAGCGAACTCCATGCCGCTTACGTTCTCCACCAGCCATGCCAAGATCCAATAGTTCGCATTGCTATAGAAATGCCTCTCCCCGGGGTTGGATTGAAGCTTCCAGGAGTGAAGACGACTAACGCCTTGTTCCAAGGTATCCGCCTTAGGCACAATGGTTGGGTTGGGAATCCCGGATGTATGGCTAAGCAGATGGCGTATGGTCACTTGTCCGAATCTGTTATCATCCATCGTCAGCTTAGGCAAATGGCGGATGACCGGGTCATCCAGTTGAATGGCTCCTTCATCCACGAGCTGCAGTATTGCAAATGCGGTAAATGTTTTAGACACGGAACCAATTCTCATTAACGAGTGTTCCGTTATGGGACTGCCCTCGGAATCATGCCCATAGCCTTGCGCATGGATGATCTCGCCATCCTTAACGATAACAATCGAAGCACCAGGCAGTCCATTCCGTCCCAAATAACGTTCAATATAGTCGTCTACCGTTTCCTTGTCGAGTACAGGCGCAGCGGCAAGGGTTGGTTGAGGAAGATAAAAAAACGGGGACAGAAGTGCTATTGTTATTACTATGAGTAGAAATTTTCTCATGTTACACTCTCCTATTTCAGCTGATGAACATCATACTAATCATCAAATCCTAATAGAAGATTAAATAAACTATTAAGAAACTATTAATTCATCCTTTCAGTCGATACCCCATTCCCCAGATCGTCTCAATATACTCGGCCTCCGGGTTTGCCTGGGCCAATTTTTTTCTTAAATTGCTCACATGTACGGTAATCGTATTGTCCTCCCCCAAGTAAGCGTCTCCCCACGCCGCTTCAAATAGATTCTGCTTCGTATATACTTTCTTGGGATAAGACATTAAGAGTTCAAGCACCGCAAATTCCCTCGCGGTCAGGATCACATCGGAACCGTTGACCGATACCGTCTTCGTATCTATGTTCAGCAGAATATCCTTGTACGTCAATTGCCGGATCGGATCGGGCTGCGCGACACGTCGATATCTGCCAAGATGGATGTCGATTCTTGCCGATACCTCTTCAACATCAAATGGTTTTGTAATGTAGTCGTCCGCTCCCATTCGTAAAACGGCGACTTTTGTCTGCTGTTCCCCTTTGGCCGATATAATGATAACCGGCAGTTGTCGATCCGGTCCTAACTGTTCAAGGATTTCTTCGCCGCTTCGACCGGGAAGCATCAGATCGAGCAGGACCATGCTCCACTCCTGCTTATTCGCCAAATACAACAAAGCCTCTGTGCCGGAATAAGCCGGCTGCGGAACATAACCACTATTGGCTATAATTTCGCACAGTAATTTATTTATTTCATTATCATCTTCTACGACCAATATCTTTACTATTCCGTTCATTTCATTCACCCCATCATTCTATATTCTCTCATAGAAATCCAGAGATTGGATCGAAAAATCAGGCAAAGATGAAATAATGCAGGTGCATTTTTTTATGACTAAATTTATGAAGGATAGGAAATTGGCATAAATTCAAGGGTATGACCCAGATCTTTTATCACAGATGGAATACGCAAATCAAATGCTGGATGAAGCCAAAAATAAAAAATGAGCCCGGTACAGTACCGAACTCATTTTGAGAAAGCTGCCTGATAAAATCACCGCGTCAAGATTTCCACATTTAGAATTAGTTGATTAATAATTTTGGTCCCTCATTTGCAGGCCCTACGATCGTGTTTCCGTCGAAACTGAGATGCTGACCATACTTCTCTACTATAAATTCGTTAAACGATCCGTCTGCATCCACTGTGGCAATGACTGTGGGAGCCCCTTTTTTGGTGAACGTCATTTGATCCTTGTCCCATGCATTTGTTCCTCTTGCTCCCTTATATCCTTTCAAATCCAGATTTAACATCGTTTTTGCGTCTTTCACTGCATTCTTCATTAATGTATCCAATGTCAGCTTCTTGATCTTTGCATCTTTTTCTTTTTCTTTCTTTTGGAATTCTTTGTAATTATCTATGCTTTTACCATTACTCTGATATACGCCTGCTTGAAGCAGTTCCAGCGTTTTTTCTTCAATGGCAAAGCTCGCATTCATCGTTTTGGATTTATACTTATATTGATACACATTCGGTTTGCCATCACGGACAAACACACGATCCAACTTAGCCCCCTGCTTGACCTTTCCATTGGTAAGCTTGGATAATACCTGAGCAGCCTTCTTCTCCACGCTTGCAGGGGCATCGTCAGGAGCATAATTCACACCATGAGCCTGCTCCTTCTCTGTCATATAAACTTGTTTATTTTGCTTGGCATTCGATGAGATCGCGCCCACACTGTAGTTTGACTCTGAGATACTCACATACTTTGGTGCTTCCCCTGGGAACAAAGCTTCCCACGTTTTCCCCAGCTCAGTTTGATATTTTCCGCCATTTAAATCTTCATAGTTGACGTTAATATTGATGCTTTCAAGCTTTCCATTCTTTTTATAAGTAATAACATCATATTTGAAATTCTCTCTTTTAAAACTCACCAAATCTTTCATGGCTGTTCCCTGAATTAACTTATAGGTATTTCCTGTTAGCTCTTTCAGTTTATCCTGAGCCTGCTGCATAAGCTTCTGATCCGCCTTAACATTCTGTGAAGCATTGATATTTACTTTGTTGGGCGAATCTGCCTGAACAGGTGTTTGGCATCCCAGCAAACTTCCTGATAATAAGGCTACCCCGAGTATAGGGAAAATTTTCTTTTTGTTCATATCGATGAATTCCTTTCTTTGGCTGCCTCATGGTTATACTGAAATTTAAGTGCATCTCCAAGCTGCTTTTCCATACATATCAGTCAATCAACAATTTGAGTTCTTCATTTGGGGGACCTGCGATGGTCATTCCGTAAAAATCGATTGTCTGATTATACTTATCAATGGTAAAGCTGCTAAACGATCCGTCTTTATTATATCTAGCAGTAACTGAAGGAGCCCCTTCTTTGGTGAACGTCATATAATTCTCATCCCATGCATTCGCTCCTCTTGCTGCCTTATACCCTTTCAAATCCAGGTTTAACATCGTTTTTGCGTCTTTCACTGCGTTCTTCATCAAAGTGTCTAACGTCAACTTCTTAATCTTTTCACTTTTTTCTTTTTCTCTTTTCTGGAATTCTTCATAACTGTCTACCCCTTTACCATCGGTATGATTTACGTCAGCTTGGAGCAGTTCCAGAGTTTGTTCTTCAATGGCAAAGGTCACGTTCATCGTTTTTGATTTATACTTATATTGATACACATTGGGTTTGCCATCAAGGACATACATACGATCCAACCTAGCACCCTGCTTGACCTTTCCATCGGTAAGCTTGGACAGAACAAGATCAGCCTCCTTCTGCACGCTTGCCGGGGCATCGTCAGGAGCATAATTTACGCCATAAGCCTCGCCATTCTCTTGCATATAAATTTGCTTATTTTGCATAGCATTCGATGAGATGGTGCCCACATAGTAGATTGACTCTGAGATATTCACATACTTCGGTTCTTCCCCTGGGAACAAAGCTTCCCACGATTCCTTCAGTTTGGTTTGATATTTTCCACCGTTTAAATCTTCATAATTGATTTTAATACTGATCGTTTCGAGCTTTCCGTTAGCTTTATAGGCGATGATATCGTCCTTGAAGTTCTCTCTTTTTAAATGGATAGATTCTTTTGCAGCAGTTCCTTGAATCAACGTATACGTATTTCCTGTCAATTCTTTAAGCTTATCCTGGGCCTTTTGCATAAGCGTTTGCTCAGATTTAGCATTTTGCTTAATGTTCACATTCTCGTTGTTATGCGAATTGGCTTGAATCGGTGTATCATATCCAAGCAGACTTCCTGATAACAAGGCTGCTCCGATGATAGGAAAAATTATCTTTTTGTTCATACGAATAAACTCCTTTATTTTTATATTTGCTTACCCACAGCTTGTTAATTGAATGCTTCAGTCACGTTAAAATGAATCTATAGAAGAACAGTAGTCATCACCCCCTCTCTCTGCCTTAGACCGAGCAGCAGCACCTTCAACTTGCCAGGCAATGCCGCTTGAGATTTTAATCCAGATAATCCCTGCACCTTCTGATTAGTCCGTACCTTTTTTAGATAACTGCTTTAGCTCAATTTTAATAGAATAGATCGTTCCTTTAGAGGTGAACAACGCAGTCACGTCTGGAGAACCCTCTTTTGTGAACGTTAATGTATCAAACCGTGATTCAAGTTTGGATACGTTATAATCAGCCAAATCCAAATTCATCCATGCTTTGGCTTGCTTCACTGCTTCCTCATGAATCTTGTCCAGCTCAATTGCTTTTGTTTTCTCAACTAAGTCATGATATTTATTTTTATCATCCAATCGATTAAGTTGATCCGACAGCGGAAAAGCTACAACCCTTGTGATCTGATTCGTATTTTTTTGTACATCAATGAGGATAGAACCCTTGTGTGTACGATACACGAACTTATACACCGGATTTTGATCGGGTCTTAAGATCATTTGATTTACTGACCGTTCACTTTCTTTAAAATCCCCAACTTTATGAAAAGCTTGGTCCGCTGCATCCTTTGTTGCATCTGGAACCTGCTCCTCTTCAATCGTTTGCTGCGCATAATACCATTTACCTTGGTCAAATTCGATGGAATTATTGTCGTTTCGCGCCTCTATGTGAAATGTGTTCGGTTTATATTCGTACATAATCACATCATTAATTCCTTCTCCTTGAGGGAAAATCTCATCCCAAACCTTTTGCAGCTGGCTTTTAAACTCCTGGTCCTCAATGTCCTCAAAGGGAATCATCCCCGTATGAAATTTCTTATTCCCATCCAAATCTCGTGAATAAATGGTATCCACCTTCTCATTTGGACTACTTTTCATTTCTTTGGCAAACGGATTAATATATTCAAGCAAAGATAGCCGCTCTATGGCTTGAGCCATGACAGGAGTTAGAGACACACAAAAAGCAACCAACGCCGCTGCGATGACACCCACTCTTCTTGTGAAGATCGGTTTTTGTGGTGGCATGCTTTTGGATTCAAGTTTTTCGACAATCTGTTGACTCATGCTGTACTCTGGCGTCTCCGTATCCCGAATCATTTGCTCCACTTGGTGAATACTTGCGATTTTAGATGGATTAGGTGATCGACGCATTCACTGTTCCTCCTTCATTAACTTCCTTCGTCTGCAGTTTTTTGCGAAGGCGTTCATACTTTTTGCGCACGGTTGCCGGTTTCATATTCATGATTTCACTAATCTCGTTGAAGTTATATCGATGAATCGCCCGGAGAACTAATATATGTCTCTCTTCGGCAGTCAGTAAATTTAGATAATCCTTCAGTGTCGTTTGACTGTCTATTTGCTGAGTCGGGGTTTCAGGCTGATCATATTTATAACGATCTATAAAACGAAACCACCTTTTTTTGCTCCTGATTTGATTCAGACTGTAATTGTAGGCAATTTTGTACAGCCATGCCGAAAAACTCATATTTGGACGATACTTATGTATCTGTTCATACACCTTAATAAATATTTCTTGTAGAGCGTCCTCGGCTTCTTCCTTGCTTTTGAGCATATGGTAACAATAGATATACATTGGTTTTTCAAAGTTTTTAATAATTGAAGCGAAAGCTTCCTTATCACCAAGCTTAGTCCTTTCAACCAGCATCTCAATTTCTTCTGAGTTCGATTTATACTCTCTGTAATGACTATCCAAAAACTTACCCCCTCCTGCCTACACTCTTAAAACACCAATGCAGCTCCTTTTGTGACAGCAGCATCAAAAATAATAACATCTTCGACCTTGAAATGATGAAAAAGAATATTTACGGGTATAAAACGCTAGGAAAGTCTTGTTTTCCAATTGTAACGTACGAAGCCGGCAAGTTATTCAAGGGGGGGCTTTATCCACTTATTCACGGACTGCTTGCAGCCGGACTGATCGAGTAGGTCACCGATGACGGAGGGCGATTGAAAAACATATGCATTGCATCACGGGAAGAGCAGGAGATCTATTCGAATGGAGGAATGCGGAATTAGCGAACTAAATGCATTGTTTCGTAAGCGAACGCCCTTTGGCTTCACAGCTTAACAGGCCTAACGGCGAAAAACTCTTCTTGGAAAGACCAGTCTCCATGAAGAGTTTTATTGTTAGATGATATCTATATGATTTACTGTTGGTGATCTTCAAGTGCATCGAGACTCTAAGTCAAGAACCGGATCCCGCTATCAGTGCCTTTTTGGTTTTGACATACGTTCCATGATCAAAGCCACCCTGCGCCTGCTGAAAAGTCGGATCATTAGAGCCATAAAGTAATTGCTACGGCCATCGATGATATAGCTGCGCCCCTGGTCAATTCCGCGAAATCCGGCCTGTACAACCTTTTCCGGGGTCGAGAGCTTCTGACCTGCTCCCATCTCCTCGCTGCCGACCGCATCGAAAAATCCCGTCTCTGTTGCACCCGGGCATAGTGCGAGCACGCGAATACCACGCCCGCGCGTCTCCGCCCATAGCGCCTCAGAGAAGGACAATACAAATGCTTTGGTACCCCCATAAACTGCAGAATATGCACAAGGCATGAACGCAGCCATCGAAGCTACGTTAACGATGACTCCATCCTTTCTCCTCAGCATATCGGGCAGCAGCCGATGCGTAAGATCGACTAACGCAGCCGTATTCAACAGAATCTCCTCCTGCTCGCGCTTCGGGTCTATTTCCTCGAAACGGCCAT
This sequence comes from Paenibacillus sp. FSL R5-0810, assembly GCF_038002285.1. Taxonomy (NCBI): domain Bacteria; kingdom Bacillati; phylum Bacillota; class Bacilli; order Caryophanales; family Paenibacillaceae; genus Paenibacillus; species Paenibacillus sp. FSL R5-0810. The sequence goes on along the minus strand of NZ_JBBOCF010000001.1, from coordinate 5,211,029 downwards.
AAGTGCCAACGCCTGCGTTGTTGATGAGAATATCGACCGACAAGCCCAGTTCGAGTATTTGTTCGGCCAGCTGACGCGGGGCATTCGCTTTGGACAAATCGCAAGCGAGCGCATAAGCCTGCACGCCGTACTGGCGGTTGATTTCCCTTGCCATTGCATCCAGTTTGTCCTTGGAGCGCGCTGCCAGAACAACATGACAGCCTCGTGCCGCCAGTTCTTTGGCATACGCTTTCCCGATTCCAGATGAAGCACCAGTGACTACTGCCAGCTTATTTCGATATATATATTTGTTCAAGAAGCCAACCTCCTATTTAAGCGTCTCTGACGTAAATTATCTTCATTGTACTGTCGGTGGGGAGAAGTCAACCACATCATGTTTATACTATTAGCGGGATTAACAGCCTCTGTACTCGTTATGGTTCTCTTTTGTAGAAACGGCATTCAACAGAGATTATAATAATCATATATAACGTTCTTTTGGTCCATTTGGTACTAGCAATCTGCATCTACCCTATGAGTAAATAGATAAGTAAATAGAGGTGACCCATTTGAAAAAGAATCATTCTCCATCCGCATTGGGTGACTTCCTTAAATCGCGCAGAGAACGGTTACAGCCTTCAGAGGCAGGGATCCAGCCGCTGCCCGGACGAAGACGTACTCCGGGACTTCGAAGAGAAGAAGTCTCTTATCTTGCCAATATAAGCGTGACTTACTATGCCTGGCTGGAGCAAGGCAAGGAGGTTAATCCTTCGCCGGAAGTGCTGCTAAGTATCAGCAAAGCGCTTCAGCTTGACGAAGACGAGCAGAAGCATCTATTCGATCTGGCCAATGGAGATGTGGCGAGCGTCGTCACAGTGCCAAATAACGGTGGGCCGGATACGGGAGTTCTGCAGAAAATCGTAAATCAACTGCAGTATCCTTCTTTTATCACAGACGAAGGTACGGATATTATCGCCTGGAATCGAGCGGCAGAACTGATCGTAGCCGATTTCGGCAGTCTGCCGGACAACGAACGGAATATGATGGAGATTATGTTTTTAAAGCCGGATTACCGCAACAGACTGGTGAATTGGGAAGGCTTTGCCCGTTACGCTGTAGCTGTTCTGCGGGCAGGCTTCGATCTTTACAAGAACAACCCGTTATATATGGAACGATTCGAACGCTTGAGGCGGGAAAGCCCGGAATTCGTGCATTTCTGGGAACTATATGAAATCAAACAAAAACGCGTAGCCACCGCTTTATTCCGTGTTCCTGACGCACAGGAGATGGAGTTTGAGCTCCATTCCGCGGCTGTAATCGATAATGACCCGGGACTGCACTGGTGTTTCTTTGTTCCGGTGCCCGGTTCAGGTACGGAAGAGAGATTATTTCGTTTACTTGAGCAGGACAGGCAGCTACCGTAGACTGTTACTCCTATTAATAGAATAGACGTGCTGTGGCTAGCTCCCTCTAGTTGTTTGTATAATTCGGTGGATGACAACGATTGGAGGGTGTTTAGCATGCAAACTTGGTTTATTACAGGAGCATCAGGAGGCTTGGGTTCATGTATAACTCGCCGGTTGCTGGATAGAGGGGATCGTGTAGCCGCAACGGTACGCAAGCCGGGGGTGCTGGATGATCTGCAGGCACAGTATGGCTCTGGGCTTTGGCAGGCTAATTTAGATCTGACAAACTCTCAGCAAATTGCTGAAGTGGTGGAGCGTGCATTTTTAGAACTGGGCACGATCGACGTGTTTGTCAATAATGCAGCCTATGGCTTGTATGGCGCAGTGGAAGAAGCAAGCGACAGGCAAATTGAGCATCAGTTTATGACCAATGTACTTGGCTCCCTACGTGTGGCGCGTGCAATCCTGCCCTTTTTCCGTAAGCAGGGCGGCGGTCACATGGTACAGATTTCGAGTATGGCGGGTCATTATTCTATTCCGGGTATGGGACTGTATTGCTCTTCGAAATGGGCGGTCGAAGGAGCCTTTGAAGCGCTAGCTAAGGAAGTTGCTCCGTTTAATATTAAGACCACTATGGTGGAGCCCGGCGGAATCCGAACGAATTTCATTACAAGCAACGCCGTATTCGGCGAGCGGATGGACGAATACCGGGATACGGAGGCGGGCCAATTCGTCAGCCTGATGAAGGGAGAACTGCCTAGTATAGATATGAGCATGTTCAATCAAATGGTTGTCGGCGATCCGGATAAAATGGCGCAGCAGATTATCCGTCGTGTCGACCAGGGAGAGGGTCCGATACGTATGGCGCTGGGCAGTGACGCCTATGAGCAAATCCGGGCAGCCCTGCTGGACAGACTGGCCGCTCTGGAAGCACAGAAAGAGCTAGCTTACTCCACTGATTCAGATGATGTGGTAAAACCCTTGTAAAGGACACCAAAAAATTCGGCATCCACGATAACTGGTATGCTCCTCTGCAAGTAGCCTGTTTATTTATTAAACCTCCTTACTTAAAGGGGGGCATATTTAATAACTTGCCGTCACTTATGGTATGGTTCCCCCCGATTAATCTTCACCGCCCGGTAAATCTGCTCCACCAACACCAGCCTCATCAGCTGGTGAGGCAAGGTCATACGCCCGAAGCTGAGCTTCGTTTGGGCGCGTTTCAGCACGGCCTCGGAGAGACCGTTCGAGCCGCCGATCACGAAGGCAACGGTGCTGGTACCGTAGGTGCCCAGCTTGTCGATATGGGCGGCCAGATCCTCGCTGGACCACAGCTGGCCGCCGATCGCGAGCGCGATCACATGGGCGTCCTGCTTGATGTAGCCGAGAATGCCCGCACCCTCCTTCTCCTGCACTTGACGCATCTCCGCCTCGCTCATGTTTTCCGGCGCTTTCTCGTCAGGCACCTCGTGCACCGACAGGCGCACATATGGCGCAAGACGCTTGCTGTATTCCGCAATGCCCTGCACCAGATACTTCTCCTTCAGCTTGCCTACGCATACGATCTGTATATTCATGGCGATGATTTCGCTCCTTATCTTTGCTGTTCTGACGTTCATTCTACCATTGTAACCTCTGCACGGAAAGAAAGACGCCGTCTTACCTCCCTCCCGTACGAAGCCTGTCGTTTCCACCTACGCATGAAAAGAAAAAGAACCGCAACCCGCGGCTCTCCCATCCATCGTTATTTTCAGTTGCTGTTCATTGTCGTTACAAGAAGCTGATGCAGTCGGCCTTTCTGATGTAAACATCAGAACTACCCCGCACACTTCATTTGAACACACACGATCTCCCCATTTTGAATACACAGCCTCCGGTACCCCTCTTCCATGTACAGTCCTTCCGAGAACCCTTATGCTTGAGCCAGTTCTCCCGCTGTGCTTTAACTTGAAGCCTCCCCCGTCCCCTCAGCGCAAAATGACAGGCAGCTCCTTTAGCGCAAACATCATCGTGCTATCCATCCGGGAAAGCGGGGCCGAGCGGTCGCGCCGATACTCCGGGAAGCGCTCCAGCAGCGCCTCAATCGCAATGCGGGACTCCATCCGCGCGAGCTGAGAGCCGAGGCAATAATGGATGCCGCTTCCGAGTCCAAGATGCGGATTCGGATTTCGGTGAATATTGAATACGTCCGGACGCTCGAACACCGCCTCGTCATGATTGGCGGAGGCCATCCAAATATACACATGCTCGTTCTCCCTCAGCGTCTTCCCGCCCAGTTCCGTCTCCTGCTTCACGCGGCGGAACATCACCTGTACCGGCGAGAAATAACGGAATACTTCCTCCAGTGCGCCCGGGATGAGCGATCGGTCCGCGAGAAGCTCTGCCCGCACCTCCGGCAAGCTATCGATGGCCAGAACGGCAGAGGAGATCAAATTCGTTGTCGTCTCATTGCCGGCGACCAGCAGGAGGATGCAGAAGCCGATGATTTCAAGCTCGGTCAGAGACTCATTATCGATACGGGCTTCCACCAGCTTCGTAATCAGGTCATCCTGCGGATGGCGGCGCCGGTCCTCCGCGATGACCGAGAAGTACTCGCTCATCTCGCGCTGGCACTGGATATACGCTTCGTAATTATCGCCAACCAACGCATCTGACCAAGCCTTGAAGCGTTCCCGGTATTCCAGCGATACGCCTAGCATCTCGGCGATGACGACGATCGGGAGCGGACTCGCTAAATCCGCCACGATGTCCATCTTCCCCTTCTTCTCCGCTTCATCCAGCAGGGACTTCGTGATCTCCTCAATCTTGGGAGCAAGTGACTCGATCATCCGCGGCGTAAACGCATGGGAGACCAGTCTCCGAAGCTGTCGGTGCTTCGGCGGATCCTGCCGGAGCAGGCTGGACTCGATCGGGTCCTCCGAAGAAGGCGAGCCTTGGGAAGAGAAGACCTCATAGTTGGTGAAGACCGCTTTGACGTCCTCGTATTTAAATACGTTCCAGGCTCCGCTACCATCAATTGCACCCACCGGAGATTCCGTCCGCATCTGGCGGAACCATTCCAGCGGGAGTAAACCGTTCTTATTCCATTCCATGCTTAACACCTTCGCTTTCCTCATCGAATTTGAACTGACTGGTCAGTTAAACACATGTAAAAAAAGAAGGCCGAGTTTATTCAACCGATATAAACAGGCCTTGGGTAATGACCGTGAACACAAACTGCTCCAGGTCTTCGCGGGTATAGGCTTCTTGATGATTCAAATAATAATTACATACGCTCTCCAATGTGCCGATCATGCTGACTGCAGCCAGGTTGGCATCGACATCGCGGAACAGATTCTCTTCACACTTGCCATCCTCAATGATCTTCGCCAGAAAACCGATATGCGTCCGCTTCAGCTCCTTCAGCTCTTCCAGGACATCCTGCTCAATGCCGTTCGAGATCTCATTGAATACGATATGGGAAAAATGCCGGGATTCCAGAAACAGATCCAGATGATGACGGATGGTCCGCATAATCATCTCTTTGATCGGCAGCGGGGAATTCAGATCCGCTTCGGTCCGCCGCATAATATCCTCGAAGCCCTGCTTGACGACCGTCTTGAAGAGCTGGGATTTGCCCGGGAAGTTGTAGTACAGCGTTCCCTTGGCAACCTGAGCGCGGGCGGCAATCTCGTCCATGCTTGCGCGGTGGTATCCGTTCTCGGAGAATACTTCTATGGCTGCTTGGATAATTTTTTCTTTGCTCACAATGGGTTCTGCCCTTTCACACAAATTTCAGTTCAACGTCTCTTGTTCTGACTGGTCAGTTCAAAAATAAGATAACATGCTGGGAAAAATTAGTCAACCGAAGAAGTCCCTAGACTATATCAATGCTTGGATTCCATCCATATATATTTCGATTCTTAGGTTTATTTCCGTTCTATCCTATACATATGGTCCAATACAGTGTATATTTCAACAGGGCTGGTAAAGAATCAGCATATAGGGACAAGAATATATCGTAACGGAGTGATGGGTTGAGTAAATCCAAGGGCAAGGGCGGAACAGGCCGAGGCACAGGCAAGAAAGGTTGGAGCCGATGGGATGCCAGCGCGAGAAGAGCCAAGAGTAAACCCAAACCTTATACCAGTAAAGGGACCAAGCAGGCGGACAATGCAGCGGACGCCAGTAAGCATAAAGGTACCCCATAATGAACATATGGTTTTAGGAGCCCCCTGATACCACCTATGAAGGAGATGAACGGATTGGACAATCAAGAGGTTTTGACGGACGTGCCGTCGAATTATGAAGAGCTGAAAAGCTCCGCTAACCGGAACGCCAATTGGAGAGAACGGTTAAACGCCGTTGAAGAGCTGGGAAATTGGAAAAATCAGAAATCCATCGATATTTTGCTGCATAGACTGAATACGGATGCGGTTCACCAGGTAAGGGAAGCAGCCTATCATAAACTCCGGGCCTTTGGTGAGGACGTGCAGATGCCCGAAAGACGAAAAGGCGAGCTGATGAAAGACGTTTCTAAGGTGCTGCTGCGCATCAAAAAAAGCCTTCCCCGTGACCACAAGTATGAAGACTTCAAAGACAAGCTAAAAAAGATGAGAATTGATATCTATGATACGTACGAGGGTGACAAAGGAGACGAATTCGACAGCTGGCTGGAGCAAACCTGGTCTTCCTTGTTAAGAAGATAACGGGGTAACCAGCCTTCCGGAAAGTCTACCATGTTTATAAGAATTCCGGGTATGTTATACTGAACACAAATATTAATTTATAGGAGTGGTACTCTGAGAAAGCAAAAGCCCATGTCGTTTGATGATCTGTTGAAGGAATTGCAAGGACAAAAATCGGTACAGGAGGATCCGGATAACATCTCTCTGGAAAAGCTGTTCAATGAATCGTTTATGCGTAAACATTCATCCCATAACAGCTTTGGGGATTTTGTCGTAAAAGGTAACTTCCAAGTGGAAACGCATGAAGATATCGATAACATTCCGGACGAACTGTTTGACCGTCACGTTTCAAGAGAAACCGATTTTCCGGATTGGAAATCGATGCTGGAGCAGGCCAAAGCCGATCATGAGGCTGCCACGAAGTAAATCAAAGATAAATATCGCTGCTTTGACGCAGCTACGATTGGGGGCCGAAGGCCCCTTTTTCTATTCCATCCGTTTAAAGTGGTATGCATTCGACATCGGCTTGCTTACTTCGACTCGGAATTGGATTCCGATTCCGTCTCGGCCTTCTCCCTGAATTTCTTATAGAGCTTTGTAATATTCGCCGTATTGATCTGGATGTTGTGCTCGTAAGCATATTTCACAGCATATCCCAGCGCCAGGGTTGTAGCCCCCGCGACCGTCGCTCCGGCGACCGATCCAGCGCCAGGGAATACCTTCACGATCTGCCGGAAAATGCTCTTCCCGATATTCCCGAATATCGTGGCAATGACGAGCTCCTTCGCCGTCTCCTTGCTGATCGGCTTATTGTACAGCACCGCGAGCCGGGTAAGGAGACTCACTTGAATGCCGGTAATCGGAATGATATCCGATCCTGGAATGGGGGATGCGCCTACTGCTCCTGCCGAGATCGAGGCTCCGATGATCCACCCGTTGGCGGTCGCCGACTTTTCCTTGATGCTTTTGGCAAAAAGGATGTCTTTAGACTTTTTTTTAAGCATCTCCAGAATGCTGCTCCGCAGCCGGTCGATGTTCTCGCCCGTCCGAGAAGACACCGGCACAACCTCATAGCGCCCTCCGGTCTCCTTCCGGATACGCGCCACCAGGCGGTCGATTTCATCCGCGGCGTCAATTTTGTTCAGCACGATCAGGATGTTCGAGTTGACGCCTTGAATTTTCTCAAACGACCTCTTCTCCGCCTCCGAGAAGACGGTGCCTGCAGCGTTCAGAAAGAACAGCACCATATCCGCCTGTTTATAGTAATTCAAGGTCACTTCCGAATTGGCGGTATTCACATCATTCAACCCGGGTGTATCAATGAAAGATATATTGTCCTTATATTTATGCGGATGAATCACCGTCGTTTCGCCGGGCTCGGCCCCGACGCCCGCCACCTCTTCACCCACGATCCGATTCATGGTTGAGGACTTGCCCGTATTCACGTCGCCAATCAGCGCAATGAGGATTTCCTGCTTCAGTTGGCGGTTGATTTCATCCATTTCCTTCTCGTAAGCCTCATCGGCTGCCCGCTTGATCTCCTCTTCCCAGACCTTCCCGAAGTCATCCATCTCTGATCGTCTCCATTCACGATAGGTTATCGGCGTCTCCGTGCAATCTACACATCCATCATACACTACGGAGGACTGTCTACCAAAGCTTCGCTGCTTCGATTGCCTTCATGATCTCTTAAACAAAAAAAGCGTGAAATCATCACGCTTTCTCATTCGCATTATTTATTGAATTAAAATATTGACGTTATACAATTAAAAATTCAGCATGCTTCTCGCACTCCGCGCACTTCACTGGCGGGTCCCAGTCCGAAAACTCCGTCTCCTTCAAATCCACGATATCTGGAGCATCCTCATACTCATCCACGAAATTTTCGATTGCCAGTTCCACATGTTCTTTGCATACGACGTACATTCTATGCATCCTTTCTGTTATCGCCTATGAGCCCGCGTTTCTATCAAACCGTATAGCCACTCTTCTGTTCTACCACACTCTGCGGGAAAAAGAAATGCTTTTGCCCGAATTACCCCCGCATCCGGGCTTCCAATGTATTCTGCCTCGCTTCCAGGCTTGATATTCCCCCAAGATCTTCCTACTGGACAATGGATCATTCGTTATTCTGGGACAATACCACGCTCAAAGAGGCCCGTCCTCTACGTGCAGCCTCCATGAATCCATACTCGTGGAAGAGGGCGAAATGTCTGCAAGGAGTTGATCAGACCAATGTTCGGGACAAGGTATGCCGACGGGGAGGCCGCCTATCCCCATATGACGCTAAATTACCGCTAGGGATTGCCTCATTGCCTCAATCCCAGTAAAACAGCAAGAGAGCGTGCTTATGCACGCTCTCTCTTTAGTCCGCCAAGTGACTGACGCTCAACCTTTTTCATATCTCTTTCGTCTAAAGCCTAGCCGAAGCTTATTCCTCCGGCTTCTCTTCCAGCTTCACCTTGAGCGACTGCAGCTTCCCATCCCTGTAGAATGTTACATCCAGCTCACCACCAACCTTGGTGTTGCGGTACAGATGCTTGCGCAGCTCCAGGGTGGTCTTAATCGGCTTGCCATCCAGCTTGACGATGACGTCGTTCAGCTGAAGGCCCGCATCCTTGGCAGGTCCCAGGGCATCCAGTACGACCACACCCTCGGTTACGCTCTTCGGCAGCTTCAGATTCTCCTTCTCTTTCTTGCTCAGCGGCGCATAGGGATTGCCCAAATCCACCGTATAGACACCCAGGTATGGACGCGCGATGTAGCCCTTCAGCATAAGCTCCTTAACAACCTCGGTAATCTCGTTCACCGGAATGGCGAATCCAAGGCCTTCCACACCGGTATCCGCGATTTTCATCGTATTAATGCCGATCACCCGGCCATTGAGATCGACCAGCGCACCGCCGCTGTTGCCCTCATTGATGGCGGCATCGGTCTGAATGACTTCCTGCTCCCAATCGTAATTTCCGTCCTGATTGAGCGAGACCGGAATGATCCGGTTCGTATAACTGACGATGCCGGAGGTCAGCGTATCTCCCAGCCCAAGCGGGTTCCCGATCGCAATGACGGTCTCTCCCAGCCGCAGCTTGGAGGAGTCGCCGAACTCGGCTACATCGCCAATGCCTTTGGCGTCAATCGAGAGCACCGCAATATCGCTCACGCGATCGGTGCCGACAAGCGTCGCTTGCTTCTTCTCGCCGGTCACGGTAACGACCTCGAAGGAATCGGCATTTTCTACAACATGATTATTCGTGATGATGTAAGCCTTGCCTTCAAGCTTCTTGAAAATAACACCGGATCCCAGCGCATCCTCCTGAGATTCGCCGAAATCACCGAATTCATCCCCGAAATCGAATTCCTCTCCGAAATCAAATCCCTCCGGAAGCTCCAATCCCTCTTCGTCTTCAGGCAAGACTTCCTCCTCGCTCTCAAGATCCTCCTCTTCCGGCAGCACGGTCTCTTTATGCGTCAGCACGCTTACGACAGCAGGACGCACCTTCTCGGCTGCTTGAATAATCCGCTCATAAGGGTCCCCTTCCGTCGAGGACAGCTGATGTCCGCCGTTCACCAAGGAGACCCGGGATGTGGAGGCAGGATGGCCGGTAATGAAGCTGAACAGCATCACGGCAATCAATGCGCTGCATACCGAGCTGATCGCGGAGATTTGGAAGGTGGACAGCCCTCTGCTCCGGCGGCTGGTCCGCCACTTCGTTCGCCACTTGGTTCGCGCAGATCGGTCCTCGCTGGCATTTTTGCTCTTCCTGGATACTTTGGTTGAATAAAAATCATCGTCAAACAATCCCATTCGCGATCCCTCTCTCCCCTTGTCGCTGCACGTCAAGATACGATATCCGCTTAAAGACCATCGCCATTACCGACCGACTCCGCATTCATTCTGTCGCCATAACAATCCGCCCTGCATCGTGTATCAGATCTTTCTTCCAACGCATGCCCACGCCAATAAATCTCTCTATAGTAATAACTCTTGAGAAGGCCAAAAAGTTGCAGGTCTCGGCCATACTCTTTCGATTTGTACCATTTATACGAACCCTGCCTGAACGTTCCGACAGGAAACTATGAATCTTCATCCAGAAAAGGTATGTATTGGTACCCATATGGTTCAAAAAAAACCCTGTATCCTTCTATTACCACAAACAGGGCGGCTCCAAGCGCGAACTCCATGTAATTTTATGAAACAGCCGGCAATCCGCCTGCTCCATCCATCGTGAACAACCCAATCCAGTGCATTCCAAAGATGCACATTGTACCAAATACCAACAGCTGTCATGAGCATGTTCTTTAGTGCTCCTATTGTACCACATCAGTCACGTTTAAAGTTAGCTGTCTTTTGTAAAAACAATTGTCAAATTGATGGAAATATTTTTGGAATTCCGTTCACATACCTCAGGCATGATGCTGCAGCCACGCTTCTCCTAACACACACAATAAGGTATTACGCTATTTTCGCCCCAAGGTTCCGAGTTTTTCGCTGAGGCTGCCCGTTGTCTTCAAGGTGATCGAGCTGCTGCTTGCGCATGCGTCCGCCATAAGGCGGGGATGTTAAGAACGCGTCGTGATGATGGTTCACGAAAAGGAGGTGATCGAATATGGCTAGAAGATCAAGACGGCGCCGCAGTCCAGAAATGCAGCAGTTCATGAACGACGTCATGCGGAATGAGGGCTACCAGGTCAACCCGCAGCAGGAAGTGAAGTATGAGGTTGCAAAGACGCTTGGCGTCCCGCTCAAGCCTGAAGGCAACGGCAATCTGACCACCGAGCAGGCCGGGAAAGTCGGAGGCGCTATCGGCGGCTCGATGGTCCGGGAAATGATCCGGATGGCACAAGAGAGTTTAAGTAAGCCGTAAGAACGTTCTTAGTTGCCTGCTATGGATAAAAGCACAAAAGCACTCCATGGCTTCCGAATGTTGCACGGCCCGGGAGAATGCCTCATCATGCTTCCATGCCGTTCCTTGCACACTCGCTAGGGGTTAGCGCTCGGCGCTTCGCGGTGTGCAGCTGGGCCCCTTAACGCATGCGACGCAGGCATAGCTTATGGCGGCTTATGGCGATAACGCCGTTGCTGCATCTTTTTCACTTAGGGGTAAAAGAGCAAACAGGCTGCCTCTGTCACGATCCACGTGACGGAAGCAGCCCTTTCTTGTGTGCATATTTTCGCCTATTCTCTCGATTATACTGATTTCCAACGTTTTTTTAATTCATAACTAGGTGTCGCACAGCTTAAACTCACTGTCCTTGAAGAAGCAGCCGCGGTTTATCATCGTATCGCGCACGATCATTTGGACCAGCTCCTTCATGTTTCAATAGCTGACCATTCAGTATATGCCGCCACAATGCAACTATACCCGCCTGCCGCTGCATATACGGGAAACGAATCACTGCACATACCAACACACCCACTGTCCCAGCGGTTCGCGCAGTTCCTGTGCCAGCACAGGCCCTACTAATCGCTGACCTTATCCCAGGGGGTCGAGCGGTCATAATAGGTGTCGCACAGCTTAAACTCGCTGTCCTTGAAGAAGCAGCCGCGGTCCTCCATCGTATCGCGCACGGTCATTTTGGCCAGATCCATCATGTTATGATCCAAGCTGAGATGCGCCAGATAGGCCCGCTTCGTATCGCCTGTCAGCAGCTCGCTCAGCGCCTCTCCGGCCGAATTGTTGGACAAATGGCCCATATCGCCGAGAATCCGGCGCTTCGTGTTCCATGGGTAGCGTCCCATCCGCAGCATTTCGATATCGTGATTCGCCTCCAGCACCAGCACGTCCGACCCGTCCAGCGCTTTTTTCACTTTATCGCTCACATACCCAAGGTCTGTCGCAACACCAAGCTTCTCATCGCCGTCATAGAAGCAGTAACCGACCGGTGCCGCAGCGTCATGGGAAATTTCGAACGGCTCGACCCGCAGCGTCCCAAAATCCTTCACCTCATGACTCTCCAGCACAATCCGGTTCTCTTCGGCAATCTTTCCGAGCGATTTGCTCATCGCTTCCCAGGTCTTCTCATTGGCATAGATCGGCAGATTGTATTTGCGCGCGACGGCCCCGAGTCCTTTAATATGGTCGGAATGCTCATGCGTTACCAAAATACCGTCGATTTCTTCTCCCATCATATCACGTTCCTTGAGCAGCTCATCGATGCGCCGGGCACTTAAGCCCGCATCAATCAGCAGTGTCGTATCCTCGTTGCGGACAATGGTCGCATTGCCCGTCGAGCCGCTCGACAGCACGGAAAAAGATATCCCCATAATTCTGTTACTCCTTTGCCGTATCGCTTTTGGGTGTGAGCACATCCCCACTAATTCCCTGTACATAGATCATTTCGCCGTTATCCAGCGTGAACCGCCATGTCGGCGCCGCCAGCTGGTCCTCCGTATTGAACAGCTGACCGTAATAACCGAGCTGTATGTCCCTCACCGCCGTATCCCGCGGTATGAAATTACGCTCAATCAAGGTCTCCAGCGCTTTGGATGCCGGGAGCACCTTCTGCTCTTCCGCCCCGTCCGTCGGCAATATTTCAAACACCGGCTCACGATACGCATAAATCTTCTGCGACTCATGGATAAACTCCAGCTCCACATTAAACAGCGGCCATTCCTTCAGCACCAGCGGCCGGAACACAAATACATGCTCTTGATCCGAGGGCTGATCATGACGATAGTTTCCGAGATTCGGTATAGTCCCTTGCAGAACACTGCGCAGCTCCTTCTCATCGGCGTAAATGAGCTTCGTATCTACCGGCTCTTCGAGCTCCACCGGCTCCTTCTGCATTTCGGCGCTGTAGATATAATTGATTTTGGGCAGCTGCGGCGTTTCCGACGGAATCGGACTCTGCACCTGAATCCCGTTCTTCTCCATGATCTGCTGCGTGCTTTCCGAGAGCGAGGTAAAGTCCAGACTGGAGCCGGCCTGCTCCCGATAGTCGATCCACAGCTGATAGCCCAGCACCAGATTCAGCAGCAAAAAGGCGTAGATCAAAACATTTTTAGCCCGGCCCCAATCCATGACGGTCCCTCCTTGTTCTCGTAATTCCAACACAATCTGCTTTACCCGTTACTCCAGCGTGCGCACACTTCCGTTCTGAAGCTCGACGGCCCATACCGGTTTAAGCAACAGCCCTTCTCCTGTAATGATCGGCAGATATGCCGGCTCCAAATTCTGAATCCGGGATTCCTCTGCGATCGTATCCAGCTTCGCTTGGAGCTCCTCGCCTCCCGACAGGGTCACCATCTGCTTGCTCAGCGCCGGCGATTCCAGATAAAGCAGCGAACGTTCATACGACGTCACCGTGCCTTGCTGCAGATCTAGCTCCATCACGCCGTACTGGAAGCCTGACGTATTGAGAATCGGATAGCCTCCGTAGTACTGCTGGAATTTCACCAGCGTGCGCTCCTCAGATTCACTAGCTTTACTGAGCCGGTAGATTCCGTTCCACCCTCCATGCTGGTTGACAAAATCAATCGCAGACAGCACATCCTTGCCCGGACTGCTCTCTCCCGACGGCGGCGCAGCCGGGTCGGTATAGCTGATCCAATGCTGCCCCTGATCCACCTGCAGGCTGCGCTTGCTGTCGGTATAAATTTCGGAGCCGTCTTTTTCCCGAATATTGCGGGTGATGCTAGGGTCAAAGAACAGGCTGCGCTGCATCTGCTCAATCGTATACACGCCGATCGGCAGCTCGGTGCTGACCATATTCAGCTTCTTGTTCGGCACATAATATCTGCCATTAACCATGGTGTATGGCGTCCAATTGAACCCGAAATCGACCAGCTGATCAACGTCCTGAACGGTCAAGTCCGCCTGGACGGCTTCGTAAACGACATCTCCCTTGGTGCTGAAAAACATGACATGAACCTTCGCCTCGCCCGGAACGCTGTACAGCCACATTTTGTTGATGCTCTCTCCACTAAACAGCGAATCGGGCACGATCTGCATCACGCGCTGCAGAAGTGTTACCGGGATGCCTGAATCAAAGCTTAGCTCAATGCCTCGGTTCTCGGATCGAACCTTGTTCCAGTCGATATTGCCTACCATCCGGCGCTGGAAATTGTCGAAGGTCCGGCCCTTCAGCCGGTTGTACACCAGATTGTAGAACGTATCGTTCGGATAAAAGATCGTATGCTTGTCCTCACCGAGATGAATGATCATTTTGTCGGGATACAAGAGATTCTCCGGCTTCTCCTCCGGCCCCATCTCCTCGGTTCGGATGTAGGAATCCTTCGATTGAACGACGGAATCGCTGCCCGGCAGGCGGTAGATCAGCACGTAGCTCTGCACGAGACTGCCAAGGACCAGCACGACCAGCAGTAAAGTCTTTAATCGTTCCTTCACGGCGTTGACCTCCCCTCGTCATTCAGGGGCAAGGTAAAGGTCACGGTTGTACCTTTCTCCAGCTCCGACTGAAGGGTGATTGAGCCCCCGTGGGCTCTAACAATTTCCCGGGCAATGGACAGGCCAAGACCGGTGCCCCCCAAATTGCGGCTTCGAGCCTTGTCCACCCGGTAAAACCGTTCGAAGATGCGATCCAGATCCTTCTTCGGAATGCCGATCCCGGTATCTTTCACGGATAAGGACAGCATGCCGTCCTCTGTGATGCTTGCCTCCATGGTGATGGAACCCCCGTCGGGCGTATATTTCAGGGCGTTGGAGATCAGGTTGTCAAGCACTTGGTCGATACCGTCCCGGTCCAGCATCGCTGCTGACACGCCTGGCTTGATATCGATAATGGTGCGGATATGCTTCTGTTTCATTTGAAAAGAGAACCGGTCCTCGACATCCTCCAGCATCTCCACGATATCCGTCGGCTCCTTATGAAGCGCCGCTTCCTTGGAATCGAGCCGCGACAGGTGAAGCAGGTCGGTGACGAGGCGGATCATCCGCCCGGTCTCGTTCTGGATGACGCCGACAAAGCGCGGCCCCATCTGCTTGTCCTCCAGCGCCCCGTCTTCAAGCGCTTCGGTATAGCTTTTGATCGTGGTCAGCGGCGTGCGCAGCTCATGCGACACATTCGCCACGAACTCCCGCCGCGAAGCCTCAAGCTTCTCCTGCTCCGTTACGTCCTGAAGCACGGCAATGGTGCCCGTAATCCCGATCTCCCGCCGATGGATCGGCGTAAAGGTAACCCGCACCATGAACGGCTCTCCGCCTTCGCGCGGCGCGATCTCCAGCAGCTTGGAGTCATGATGCTCCCCGCGTGCCAGCGCCTCGGATTCCGCTTCCTCCAAGCCAAGGAGCGACCCGATATCGCGTCCAGCCAGCTCCTCGCCTTCCACGCCCAGCATCTCACCGGCGCGGCGGTTCATCAGGATCACCCGGCCCGCTTCATCCGTGGCAATGACGCCGTCGCTCATGTTGGTGAGGATCGAAGCAAGCTTCTCCTTCTCCTCTTCGTTCTGGGACAGCGCTTCGCGCAGGCGGCTCGTCATATAGTTGAACGCCTGGCTGAGCTGGCCGATCTCGTCGCTGCCGAATACCGGCGTTTTCTCGGTAAACCGGCCGTCGGCGACCGCGCGCGCATGCTTCGTCAGCTCCTTGATCGGGTGCGTGATCGTATGCGACAGGATAACCCCCAGCACGGCCGTTAAGCCCAGCGCCAGGAGAATCCCGGATATAAAAATATTGTTAATCCGCTGCATTGTATTGTACAGCTCGCTCATGCTCGCAACGATATAGATCGCGCCTACGATCTTGTCGTTATACATGACGGGCTTGGCGACGACTTTTTTGCGGATATTGTCATCGTCAATAATGTATTCCTCGTTGTCCTGGATTCCCTGCAAAGCCCGGCTTACGACAGTCTGCGTGTTTTTCGTGCCCTCATAATCGGCGTGGGAAGGCAGTGAGGTCGTCAATACCCGTCCCGTCGAATCCAGCACCTGGATCTCGGCCCCGCTCAGATTGAACAGATTGTTCACCATGACGCGCAGGCTTTCCACGGGATCCTCCTCCGATTCGTTCTCGCCGCCAAGGGTTTTGGCGGCCAGCACCGACATCAGCTCCGCACGCTCCTGCAAATCCTTCGTAAAGTTGCTGGTCAGGGACGTCTTCATCGCACTGACGAAATACACCCCGATCAGCTGCATCGCGATCAGAATGAGCAGCACGTAGATGATGATCACCTTCGCCTGAATCGTGCGGAAGAAGGAGAGCCACTTCATTAGAGGCCTCCGTTTTTAAGGCTTCGCATCAGGTAGCCGAGACCGCGCCGGGTTAAAATATATTCCGGCTTGCTCGGATTCTCTTCAATCTTCTCCCGCAATCGGCGAATGGTCACATCCACCGTGCGTACATCCCCGAAATACTCAAAGCCCCATACCGCTTGCAGCAAATGCTCCCGGGTCATCACTTTGCCGGCATTGCGCGCCAAATAATACACCAGCTCATACTCGCGGTGCGTCAAATCAAGGGCCTCGCCGCCCTTATATACCATATACATATCCGTATCAATAAACAGATCGAACAACCGCAGGCCTTGTCCGCCCGCGCCGGTACCGCCCGTTTGATCGGCCGTGCTGTCAGGCTTTTGCTGTCGGCGCATCTGCGCCTTCACCCGGGCCAGCAGTTCTCTTGTGCTGAACGGCTTCGTCACGTAGTCGTCCGCCCCAAGCTCAAGCCCGAGCACCTTGTCGATCTCTCCGTCCTTAGCCGTCAGCATGATGATCGGGATCTGCAGGTTGGCGGCACGCACCTCGCGGCATACGTCCATCCCATCTTTACCGGGCAGCATCAGATCAAGCAGCATCAGATCCGGGCGCCGAGTCAGCGCGATGTCGACCGCACTGATGCCGTCAAAGGCGCAAATGACCTCATAGCCCTCTTTTTCCAGGTTAAATTTCAAAATATCGGCGATGGGCTGTTCGTCATCCACCACCAGAATGGTTCCCTGCATCTTCCTGTTCACCTCATACCTTCACTTGAACGGTCTTCTTTTCATTTTAACACACCTGCCGCCTAGACACACCCATTCCGCCGGGGCAAAGGACACCCATGCATGCAGCACTCGCTCCTTTGCTCCAGCTTCCACTCCGCCTCCCACACCCCCGCCTCCATGGACCGCTCCGATTCACGGGGAGCGGCCACCTCTTCGGCAGCATCGGCCTCCACGGGAATGGGGATGGACTTTGCAGATAAGGGAAACCCTTCATACTCAGCTTGGGGTGGCATTCGGAAAGCGGAGCGCTCGCCTTTGAATTCGGAAAATCTCATCAGGGATTAGTAGTTCCAATTTTCCGAATTCAACAGCGATGGAGAAGGACACCCCATGCCACTAGACTGCAAAGATATTTCCCGCTCTGCCTCCCACACCCTCGCCTTCATGGCCCGCTCCGGTTCAAGGGGAGCGGCCACCTCTTCGGCAGCGTCGGCTTCCACGAGAATGGGATGGACTTTGCAGATAAGGGAAACCCTTCATACTCAGCTTGGGGTGGCATTCGGAAAGCGGAGCGCTCGCTTTGAATTCGGAAAATCTCATCAGGGATTATTAGTTCCAAATTTTCCGAATTCAACAGCGATGGAGAAGGACACCCCATGCCACAAGACTGCAAAGATATTTCCCGCTCTGCCTCCCACACCCCCCGCCTCCATGGCCCGCTCCGATTCACGGGGAGCGGCCACCTCTTCGGCAGCATCGGCCTCCACGGGAATGGGGATGGACTTTGCAGATAAGGGAAACCCTTCATACTCAGCTTGGGGTGGCATTCGGAAAGCGGAGCGCTCGCCTTTGAATTCGGAAAATCCCATCAGGGATTATTAGTTCCAAATTGTCCGAATTCAACAGCGATGGAGAAGGACACCCCATGCCACTAAACTGCAAAGATATTTCCCGCTCTGCCTCCCACACCCTCGCCTCCATGGCCCGCTCCGGTTCACGGGGAGCGGCCACCTCTTCGGCAGCATCGGCCTCCACGGGATTGGGGATGGACTTTGCAGATAAGGGAAACCCTTCATACTCAGCTTGGGGTGGCATTCGGAAAGCGGAGCGCTCGCCTTTGAATTCGGAAAATCTCATCAGGGATTATTAGTTCCAATTTTCCGAATTCAACAGCGATGGAGAAGGACACCCCATGCCACTAAACTGCAAAGATATTTCCCGTTCTGCCTCCCACATCCCCATCCCCCATCCAAGCAGATGCAAACGAAGAAAATGACCGCCCCCGTAAAGGAGCGGCCATCTTCATCATTATGATATATAAAACCAATAATGGCTTATGTCGTCACTAGTAACGATAGTATAACACAGATTTATAAATATTTCATCGGGTTTTGGGCAACTCCATTTTTTTGAATTTCAAAATGGAGATGGGTTCCGGTCGAACGACCGGTATTGCCCATCACGCCAAGCTTCTGGCCTTGGCTGATGGACTGGCCGTTGCTGACGGAGATCCGGCTCATGTGGCCGTACAGGGTACGGTAGCCGTTGCCGTGGTCCACAATGACCACATTGCCGTACCCGCTCTGCTGGCCGGAGAAGACAACCCGACCGGAGGCCGCGGCCATAATGGTGCTGCCGCCGACAACGTCGATGCCCTCATGGCTCCGTCCCCAGCGATGTCCGAAGGAGCTCGTGATGCGAGCTCCGCTCACCGGCCAGGCGAACTGCTTGCTGCTCGACGTTTTTTTGCTCACCTTCGGTGCAGCCGCTTTGCGTTCCACCTTCGTGCCTTTATAAACAACCTCCGGCAGCGCCTCCTGAACCACCTCTTGCCCGGTCCACAGCTTGGAGACCACCCTGCCGTTCTCCTTCGTGACCACGTAACTCACGGTTTTGACACCGTCTCGCCCAGGGCGGACAACCTTACGCTTCCCGAGAGGAAGCTGGTCGCTCTTGCGAACGATCGTCTCCGGCTTGCTCGGCTGCTTCTCGGTAACCGTCTCGACCGTCCGCACCGTGAGCAGCGCTTCCGGCTGGGTAAGCTGCAGCTCGGCTCCAATCTGCATGTATTTTTCCTCAAGCCCCGGATTCAAGGCCATAACCTCCGACGATTTCATCCCGTACTGCTTGGCAATCGAGGAAATCGTATCCCCTTCTTTCACCGTGTAGGTCACCGGCTTGTCCTTCGCTCCGGTCAGCACCTTCACGGCGTCCTCCACATCCAAGACCTTGTTCGGATCGGCTTTCGTGCCGGCCACGGTAATCTCTTCCTTGATCTGGACGGACTCCAGCTCTGCGTCTTCTTTATTCTTGGTAGAAGCTTGAGCAGAGACCTTCTTAAAAGCAACCTGCTGCGTCTTGGTCTTCCCCGCATCCGCGTCCGGCGCAAATTTCAGCTTGGCAGCCTCAATCGCAGCCCTTGCCGTCTCCTGGTCCTTGACGATCGCAACAGTCTTGCCGTCCACCTTCAGCTCGACGCCCCGAGCGTATGCCTTCAGCATGCCGTCCAGCTTGTTCAGCGTTTCCTCGCTGTTAATTTCCGGCTTAAAGGAGCGATCCGCTTTCGTCGTAATCCCATCGGTATGCAAAACCATCAGCACATCCGGGTATTTCTTCTGAAATTCCTGTCGCTTCTCTTCAAACAGCCGGTCCAGCTCGGCGTCATCGGCAATCGCGCCGATCGCTTGACCGTTTACATATACATGATAGAACGGAATGGTATTGGCGTTCACATAAGCCTTGCTGCCGGTATATATCGATCCTGCTAGGAGTAGAGCCCCTGCCGACATCCAAATCCACTTGCGCGGAACGGCCCGTCCAGTAGATTCCGGATGAGAAGGCAGCTCGGACTCGTCTGTTGAATTGTTGTGTAGGGCGGAGCGATCCGCTTGCTGTCGACGAAGCAAACCTTCGACCCACCGTATCCCCTTGAAACCCTTCATGTCCCTCTCCTTCTAGCCTTGTTCATATGTAATCACTGCATATCATCTGAACATGTTGACTGCTCGTTTGAAAAATGTCATCACCTGTCAAAAGGTATCAAAATTTTAACCTTTTTGATCTTTGTATACTTTAACATAGCCGTTAAGCTCATTTCAAGTTTGCCAAAACATCAAAAAACCCGCATCACATGCGGGTTTTCACACGTCTTCCAATATTAAACGGCTTGCAATTTGTGACAAAATAGTGACCAGGCGCATCTCAGCTCTTGGCCTTGCTCTATTCCTGGAGCAGCGAGATTAGTTTGTCGTACTCAGCTTCACTCAAGTATTGGGTGATGCCCTCCTCGATCTCCGCGAGTTCGGCCTCCGTCAAGCCATCCTCCATAGCTTCCGATATTTTCTGCATTTCCGATTGGGGAAGCTTATTCATCAGCAATGTAAAGATTTCCTCCTTGTCCTCAAGCGGCAGACTGCCTTTGCGGTCTACAATATCGCCAGGAGTCATGACAATCTGGTCGTCCTCTGGCGCCGTTTCCGAATCGGCCGCGGAGCTGCCCATCACCGGCAGCGATCCATCCGGAGCCCCCTGCTCGGAGGACGTCCCTTCCGTTTCCCCCGTGCCTGCATCCGTTTCTTCAGCCTCCTGCGTCCCGTTAGTCTCCGCATCTGCCTCGTCTGCACCAGGCTCCTTGTCATCGCTTCGCACGGAGTCTGGTGAAGTTTGATTGGCATTCGTCACATTCACAGTTTCCGAAGTGGCTGGCGTCGTACCAGTTCCGGTGTCGGCACCCGCGCCAAAGCCAAGCATCGTCTTCATGATGCCTCCGACTCCTAGAGGCTGAGCCTCAAGCTGAATATTAAGGCTGGACAGGATCGACTGAATATAAGCGTTCACAACGATTCCCGTGGTCACAATCGTCAATGTGCTGACAAGGATTGCCGTCAGGCTGACCTTCAGCAGCCATTTCATCAGATTCATCCGCCTCTCCTCCTTCCTTCCGCATGCCATAAGACGGCGTAATGATGGCTGTCTTCTTTTTCCAGTATTGACGCTTATCGTTCCCTTCAACCTCAAAGCTTTCATATTTTCTATTGAGAATTGCTATATTGCAGGGATATCCACCCCGTGCATTCGCATAATTACGGCATGTTGATATGATCACCTATGCCCCCTATGCCGGACCTGCATACGATAAAGTACCAGTTGCATGAGATGCTAGAGCCGAACGATGTCCGTCTGCCAGTAAGCCGGAATGAGAGTGGTGCATTGTCATCTCAAAGTGAGAGGAGGCACATTAGACGCATGTTTATACATTCTCAAGAGAGCGAGCCGCTGGTATCCGTGGTTATCGCATGTTATAACTATGGGGTTTATCTCGAGGAAGCGATTGACTCATGCCTCGCCTCCACGATTCAAAATATCGAGATTATTGTTGTCGATGACGGTTCCACAGACCCTTATACCGTAGAGTTGTTCCGAACCATGAAGAAGCCAAAGACGAAAGTCATTCGACAAGAGAATAAAGGAATCCCGGCAGCGTTAAATCGGGGGATACGGGAGGCAAGGGGGAAGTATATTTTTCGCCTTGATGCCGATGACCGAATCCACCATACGCTGCTGGAGAAGGGGGCGCTCGTATTGGATACCCGCCCTCATGTCGGTTTCGTTACTTGTTATCTTCAGGCATTTGATCAGGAGAATTGGACTTGGATCCTCCCCCCCTTCTCCTTGGCCCAGCTGCTCAGAGATAATATAGTCGTGGGGAATTCAATGTTTCGGCGTGCCGCATGGGAGGGATCGGGCGGATTTGACGAACAAGGCAAAGGCTACGAGGATTGGGACTTCTGGATCCAGCTGACCAGTCTCGGTTGGGGAGGATTCTGTATTCCTGAATTGCTGTTCTTCTACCGCAGACATGGCGAAACCGAATCCGTCAGACAGTTTCCCCGCCAGAATGAGCTTCGCGAACATCTTCGGAGAAAACACCACCGGGCCTACAGCATGCTCGATGCCGGACAGCTAGAGTACAGCATGAGGCAATCGTCTGCGATATCGGCAAATTGGAACATTCAGTCAGATAACTATATGGTGACCAAACCGGCTGACGACAAAATTAAAATTATGATCATCATGCCTTGGCTCATTATCGGCGGGGCGGAGACCTTCTTTCTGGATCTGTTGGAGGCCATGCCCAGAGATCAGTATCACATTACACTGGTCACGACCATACGGGAGGAAAGCCCGCTTTACCAGAGATATGACCAATGTACCGATGAAATCTTTCTGCTCCCTTCGATTTGCGAGCTGCCGGAGCAAATGGAGGCCATCATCCATTACCTGATCGAAACTAGGGGCATACAGATTCTCCATAACAACAACAGCGAAGTCGGCTACAATATACTGCCTGGCTTGAAAGCGAGATTTCCTCATCTTAAAACCATTGCCCTGCTTCACGCCTATGTTCCTGAATTGCCCTGGGATCATGTAAGGCATTCCGTTCAGTTCGATCCTTGGATTGATTGCTATAACGTGTGCAGACAGTCAATGAAGGACACCTTGACGAGCCTGTTCCATATCAATCCCGAGAAAATCTGCCTGCTGCCAAACGGGATCAATACGAATTTATATCGCCCCGGTACTGCCGAGGAATATGCCATATTAAAACAAGGCTTTAACATCCCGCTGGATAAGAAGGTCGTCTCCTACATCGCCAGACTAAATATCGACAAGGACCCGTTAAAATTCATTTCCATCGCCAAACAAATGATCGCTGCCGATTCCGCGGATCGCTACCGGTTTCTAATCGTTGGGGAAGGTCCGTTGAAGCAGCAGGTAATCGAAGCCATCGGGTCCCTGTCGTCCAAAATCATTGTCCTTGGTGCGCGCGGAGACGTGCATCAGATTCTGAAGTTTACGGATGTCATGGCGTCCACCTCACCAAGTGAAGGACTTCCGATTAGCGGCTTGGAAGCGATGGCAGCCGGGGTGCCCGTCATAGCCTTCGCTGTCCGGGGATGGATGGATTTGATTCACCAGCACCATGACGGCATTCTCATCGGGCGTTCCGAAGCAGAGGAGCTGGATTACGCCCAGCAGCTTATGTACCTCCTGGACCATTCTGAATGGAGAGAGCGAATGAGCGCTGCCGCCCGTCAGAAAATAGAGACTTATTACGGACGCGAAGCGTTCCTTAATCGGTATCAGGCACTCTACCGTTTATTGGTATCAGGCATCATTCCTCATTGAGGTTAACTTTCGTTCCCCGATCTATATAATCTATGGAAGGGATTCAGCAATGGCTGCCATAATAGGGTACGCACGTTAAAAGACCGGAATCATCCGCATGTAACGCTTTCGGATGATTCCGGTCTTTATGCTGCCAGGAATAGCATTCCCGGCTCTCCCATAAGGCCGTACGCCTTGTTAAGAAGCGTATGGCTTCTTCCCCTCTGTGATCATAGCTATCCTGCCGTGCGGTTCGCTGTCTTAGCCCCAATTCCAAACCCAGCGTCATGCTCTTTATTTCTAACTCCATTATAGGGTTGAAATCTTTGCGGTCGAGGGATAATTTTTTCGGACGGAGGGGAATAATCTTATACTTCTTCCCCATCGCCCCCAAAATAAAAAGCCTGCCGGGTTCTCACACCCCGGAGCAGGCTTCACAGGTCTAACGGATGACGTTTTCCGTCTCTATATTTTGGAACAATTCCATCCTCTACAGCATTATTCGTAGATCGGCAGCACTTGATTCGTCTGCTCCCGGTTGCGGCCTACCGAGAAAATCGCAATCGGAATGCCGGTCAGCTCCGATACCCGCTCCACATAACGACGGGTATTCTCCGGAAGGTCCTCCAGCGTCTTCGCACCGGTGATATCCTCGCTCCAGCCTGGCAGCTCCTCATAGATCGCTTCACATTCGGCCAGCATTTTAAGGCTGGACGGATAGTGCTTGATCTCCTCGCCACGGTATTTGTAGGCTGTGCAGATCTTAACGGTCTCGAGTCCGCTCAGCACATCAAGCGAGTTCAGCGACAGGCCGGTGATTCCGCTGACGCGGCGGGCATGGCGGACCACGACGCTGTCGAACCAGCCGACGCGGCGGGCACGGCCCGTAACAGTACCGTATTCATGGCCTTTTTCCCGGATATAGTCGCCGATCTCATTGTTCAGCTCGGTTGGGAATGGTCCATCGCCGACACGGGTCGTGTACGATTTCGCTACTCCGATAACCTGCTGGATCTTGGATGGGCCTACACCCGAGCCGATGCATACGCCGCCGGCCGAAGGGTTGGACGAAGTAACGAACGGATAGGTGCCTTGGTCGATATCCAGCATAACGCCCTGTGCGCCTTCGAACAGCACCTTCTTATTTTCATCAATCGCATCATTCAGCACGACCGACGTATCGCGGACGTATGGACGAATGAATTCGGCATACTCCAGGTACTTCGTCAAAATCTCCTCGACATCAAGCTCCTCGCCGCCGTACACTTGCGTGATCACCTGATTCTTCTCCTTCACCATATGGCGAAGCTTCAGCTCGAACTCCTCGGGATCCATCAGATCCGAGATCCGGATTCCGTTGCGCGCTGCTTTATCCATGTAGCAAGGACCGATCCCTTTGCGGGTTGTACCGATCTTGTTCGGGCCCTTCCGGTCCTCTTCCAGAGCATCCAGCACCATATGGTACGGCATGATGACATGCGCCCGGTCGCTGATGACCAAATTGTCCGTGCTGAATCCATTATCGTGAATATAGTTAATCTCTTCAATCAGTGCAGCCGGATTTACGACCATGCCGTTTCCGATTACACAGGTTTTATCTTTATAAAATACTCCGGATGGAATCAAGCTGAGCTTGAACTTTTTACCGTCAATCAGAATGGTGTGACCGGCATTGTTGCCGCCTTGGTAACGGGCCACCACGTCGGCGCTTTCCGCCAAATAATCCGTGATTTTCCCTTTCCCTTCATCTCCCCATTGTGTTCCCACAACGACTACCGTTGACATATTCATTCCTCCGCCCGGGCATTAGCACCCTTATTATTTCGTCAAACCCTTTATGAAATACATCGTCTTGAAGCATGTTTCATATCCTCAACTGCACAAAAGGCAGCAATACCAGTGTAACAGTCCTTATTTTTAAAGTCAAATAAAAAACGAACAATCGTACACTATGCAGTACGATTGTTCGGAATTAGGACGAGAACTACAGATGATTCCCGAATATATTCGTATATAATTGGCTATCCCGCGGCAAAAGCATCGGCATGCGTACGCTCGTAATTGACGAATTTGTTGAAGTTCTTCAAGAACACCAGCTCGACCGTGCCGACCGGGCCGTTACGCTGCTTGGCAATAATGATCTCGATGATGTTCTTCTTCTCCGTCTCCTGATTGTAATAATCATCCCGGTACAAGAACGCAACGATATCGGCATCCTGCTCGATCGAACCGGATTCCCGAAGGTCACTCATCATCGGACGCTTGTCCTGACGCTGCTCGACGCCCCGGCTCAGCTGGGACAACGCGATTACCGGCACTTCCAGCTCCCGCGCAATCTGCTTGAGCGTACGGGAAATCTCGGATACTTCCTGCTGCCGGTTCTCGCCCGGCTTACCGCGCCCGTGAATGAGCTGCAGGTAGTCAATCAGAATCATCCCGAGCCCCTTCTCTTTCTTCAGGCGCCGGCACTTCGCCCGGATATCGGCAACCGTAACCCCAGGCGTATCATCGATATAAATTTCCGCTTCCGACAGCGCGGCGATCCCCATCGTCAGCTTGGACCAGTCCTCATCGCCTTTAAAATCACCGGTCCGCATGACGCCTGCGTCGAGGTTCGCCTCGGCGCAGATCATACGCTGAACCAGCTGCGGCGCGGACATCTCGAGACTAAAGATCGCGACCGTCTCCTTCGCCCGAATCGCTACATTCTGCGCGATATTCAGGGCGAACGCCGTTTTACCTACGGATGGGCGCGCCGCTACGATAATAAGGTCACTGCGCTGAAAGCCGCTCGTCATTTTATCGAGATCAACGAAGCCGGACGGTATTCCCGTCGTGCTCCCCCGGTTCTGATGTAGAACCTCCACCTTCTCGAACACTTCCATCAGCACATCCCGGATCGCAATGAACCCGCTGCCCGTGCGCCGGTTGGAAATTTCGAGAATGCGGCGCTCCGCCTCGCTCAGCATGCCGGCTACATCTTCCCCGCCGGTATAGCCTTCGCTCACGATCTGCGTCGCTGTTCGGATCAACCGCCGAAGCATCGATTTCTCTTCGATGATCTGCGCGTAGTAATCCACGTTCGCCGCCGTCGGAACCGCATGCGCCAGCTTCGCTAAATAACTGACGCCGCCGATTTCCTCCAGCTGTCCTTTATCCTGAAGACGGGAGGTGAGGGTCACCAGATCGATCGGCTGATTCTCTTCTCCGAGCTGCACCATCACTTCGTAGATCATCTGGTGCGTTTTGTCGTAGAAGTCCTCGGTCTGCACCCGCTCCATCGCCGTAATCAGCGCTTCGCTCTGCAGCAGAATGGCCCCCAGCACCGCCTGTTCGGCTTCGAGGTTCTGCGGGGGGACCCGATCGAAATAGAGTTCTCCTCCCATGTTATTCCTCCGTAATTTGAACCTTAAGCGTTACCTTCACATCCGGGTGCAGCTTCACCGGTACCTGCGTCACGCCCAGAGTTCGAATCGGTTCACCCAGCTCGATTTTTCGCTTGTCGATCTTAATCTTCTGTCCAGCCAGCGCTTCGGCAATCTGCTTGCTCGTAATCGCGCCGAAGAGGCGGCCGCCTTCGCCTGCCTTCGCTTTCAGCACAACCGTCATCTCTTCCAGCTTCTTGCCGAGCACTTGAGCCTCTTCCTTCTCTTGAGCCTTACGCTTCTGTTCGGAAGCCTGCTGCTGCTCCAGCGTCTTCATATTGCCCTCCGTTGCCGGACGAGCAACCCCGCGCGGGAACAAGAAGTTTGTTGCATAACCTTCCGATACTTCCTTCACTTCGCCTTTCTTGCCTTGGCCTTTCATATCCTTTATAAAAATTACTTTCATTCGAATAACCCCTCTTTCGCTTCAATGTCCTCCAACACTTCCATCAGCTGCTCCTCGGCTTCTTCCAGCGTCGAGTCCAGCTGTACGGCGGCGTTGGTTAAGTGTCCGCCTCCCCCGAGACGTTCCATAATCATTTGAACATTCATCTTGCCCATCGATCGGGCGCTGATGCCGATCTTGCCGTCTGTGCGCTCGCTGATGACAAACGATGCTTGCACATCGTTCATATTCAGCAGCATATCGGCAACCTGCGCGATCAGCATTTGCGGCATCGGCTCCCCGCTCTCCGCGACCGCAATGGCGATGTGATCATATACCATTCTAGCATGTTTTACGACTTCTGCCTTAGCGATAAATTCTGTCAGATCTTCCTTGAGCAGCCGTTGGATCAGCATCGTGTCCGCACCATGCCGCCGCAGGAAGCCTGCCGCCTCAAACGTCCTGGATCCGGTATGAAGGGCGAAGTGCTTCGTATCGACCGTTATACCCGCTAACAGCGCTGTCGCCTCCACAGGGGTAAGCGATACCCGGTCATGAATATACTGCAGCACCTCCGTAACGAGCTCGCAGGTGGAGGATGCATATGGCTCCAAGTAGATCAGCACCGCGTCGTTGATGAATTCCTCGCCCCGGCGATGGTGATCCATCACGACCACCCGGCTTGCCCGCTGCACGAGCCGCGGCTCCATCGTCATGGACGCTTTATGCGTATCCACGACAACGAGCAGGGTATGCTCGGTCATCATCTGCATCGCATGCTCCGTCGATATGAAGCGGCTGATCAAGGCCTCATCCTTGCGAACCTCATCCATAATCCGCTCAATCGACGGGTTGAGCCCCTCCAACACGATATATGCGTCCACTTTATACATCTGAGCGGCTTTTAGAATACCGACCGATGCCCCGATCACGTCCATGTCGGGCAGCTTGTGCCCCATCACGATGACGCGGTCGCTCTCCTGCATCAGATCGCGCAGCGCATGGGAAATGACGCGAGCGCGGACCCGTGTCCGCTTCTCCACGGCATTGGATTTGCCGCCGTAGAAGGACAGGCGCTGCCCCGCTTTCACCGCTGCCTGATCGCCGCCCCTTCCCAGAGCCATATCAAGGCTGGACTGGGCCAGCTGACCGAGCTCGGTAATATCATCGGAGCCGAAGGCAAGACCGATGCTGAGCGTAAGCGGCACCTTCAGATCGGCAGTCATCTCCCGCACTTCATCGAGGATGACGAACCGACTGTTCTCCAAGAGATCAAGTGATCGGTGATTCAGCATCATCAAATAACGATCCGACGATAGCCGCCGCAGATAGACGTTGAATTCCCGGGCCCAGTCGGTAATTTCGCTGGTCACCTTCGCGATGAGCGCCGTCCGCTGCTGGTCATCCATGCCCTGGGACGCCTCGTCGATGTTGTCCATCATAATGATGCCTAGCGCCAGACGCTCATCCTCATACCGCTGACGCAGAACGACCAGCTCGGTAATCTCATCAAGATAGATCAGCCGTTCTTCGGGAATGACGGTCGCCCCATAAAACTTGTCCTCATGTGATATTTCGAGCCGAATCTCCTTAGGCTGGTTCTCCTCCTTCTTCTCCCGCGTCTCCTTGATCGCCTTCACCAGCTGAGGAAGCAGATCCTCCAAGGATACGCCGACCAACGTCTGGTGAGGAAACATATTCACAACGAATTGATTATGCCACTCCACCGTCTTATCCTCGCTGTATAGTACGATTCCGAACGGCAATACGCTGACGGCCTCTCCCTCTACACGTCGAATGCGAAACGATAGATCGCCAATATACTCGACGAGCTCCCGCCGGAATTTCATCTCCGCTTTTAGCATCGCGTATCCGCCGATCACAGCCAGCAGCAGCCCGACCAGACCTAGAATCGTATTATAGAATGACAGGAATATGACAAGCAGAAGCACCAGCGCAAACGCCCAGACGGTGTGATAGCCGTGCCAGCGTTTCTGCAGAAATTTAGGCATGACTCATCACCCTATCTTTTGTTTTTACTAAACGCTTGACGAAGCGGGAACGCCAGATCCAGAATACCGATGATGATAGCCGGCGGGAACAGCACGATCGGAATGGCCGTGAGCAGCGGAAGAATCGGATGCCATTTCCGGATGTGGGCCAGGTAGTAGAAGAAGCCCAGCGCCTGAATCATAAAGCATATTTGCAGCAGCGGCGTCGCATTCGCCACGATCGTCTTCATGAACGCATTATCCGAGTTCACCGTTGCGATATTGATAAAGAAAATGATCAGGTAGTACCAAATCAGCGAACGCGGCAGCATCCACTCTCTGGCAGGCTTCAATTTCGGCACGGACAGTCCCATGCTGTTAAGCGTCGGACGAGCCAGCGAGTGCGTGATCACCGTCATCAGGAACGAGCTGATGATCATGGCGAACGGAACAAGCTGCAGCGTTCTGTCCTTGATCAGCTGCGTATCAAGTTCCGGTCCGACGAGTTGTCCGCCAAAATTGCCTTGAACCCCCATCTCGGTCAGCGGAGCAGTTGTCATCTTCACGATTTCATCCACATACGCCGATAGGTCCATCTGGAAGAAGGCCGTACTGATCATAAGCAGCAGCAGCAATTCCACCAGCATCGTGGCCACGCCGAATTTTAATACTTGCATGGCAGCCTTTCTTTTCCGGTATAGATATCCCATCACAACCCCCGGAATCGCAAAGTAAACCGCGAACAAGAGAAAAATCGGATGAATCAACAGCGCGATCAACCATACAGGCGCAATATGAAGAATAAACGATTGTGTATTTAATGCCGTAAACAGGACCGCAACCGGCAGAACCAGAAGGAATGCCGTCACAATGGAAAAGGGGGTTTGTAGAGAGAGCAGCAGAAGCAAATAAATGATGCTCCAGGCCGCTGTTGTCCAGCGTAATTTCAATATGTTCACCTCTTACGCAAATGTTCTTCGAGTGCGGATATATCCTGGTACCAATCCTCAAGCTGATGTCCTTCCTGCTTGTGCTTCCTCAATTTCTCAAGCAGGAGATCGTCCAAATCGCGATAGGTCATACCCAGCCTTCGGCCTAATATGTAGGAGCTCATCATCAGGCTTACCAAACTATCTCCAACTTTAGTAGTGCTGCCTTCCCATAGGGCTTTGAATAACCGAGATACATTGTCAATGACTTCGGTTTTCAGCCATTCAATCACTTTGGCGCGTTTAGCTACATCCAAGTCCTTTGGCATATTTGGCATATCCATCTCTCCCCGAAAACAGCTTTATTCTCCATTATAGCATAAATAAAATTCACCCACATAAAGTCCCCCGGCCCTTGGCTTGCCGGGATTCCGGCAGCTGCTTGTCATCTGCTCCCTTCTCTGTGTCTCCAATTATCCTTCTAATATTCCCGTGTATGAAAAATAGGGCGTGATACCTACGTATTCACCGCGGTTACACGCCCTGCCACTTATCCTAAATTATACCGAGGTTCGAGCCCCTTGGGACTCCAACGTCTCCTTTGAAACAAACCGCTCACAGTATTCGATAATAAGACTCCTGCGCACGATTCCGATAAAACGGTTCATGTCATCCACAACCGGCACAAAGTTCTGCACCTTTGCCAAATTGATTAAGTCTTCCATCCTGGCATCGATGGATACCGGCTTAATGTCCATTCGGAACGGTACGTCCTTCAGCAGAAATTTTGAAGCGTTCTCAAATGTGATTTTGCCATCGGAATTCTTCATGTGCCAGAGCAGATCGCCTTCCGTCACCGTGCCTGCGTACTGGCCGTTCTTATCCAGCACCGGTACCGCCGTATAACGGTGGTATTCCATGCGCTCCAGCGTTTGCCTTAGCGTGGAATCCAGGGTGAGGCAGACCACTTCCTGTTTCGGTAATAGAAAAAACGCGATATTCATAATGCCTTATCCTCCTTATGACCTTTCCCATCCCTCAGAATTAAGGCCATTTAAGTAACCTTGCCCATGTTGGTTGGACAAGCAGGTTACTCCTCTCTCCTATCCACTATCATACATACGCAGCCCACCCGTGTCCCGATTCATAAGCATCAGGACACAAAATCAGCAGCCAGACAATCCGGACTGCTGATTATGGTGAGAAACGCGTGTTAGGAACGTTCCGGACGATGCCGGTCTATAGTTTACTGCAATTTTTGCTTCTCAGCATCCTTCGGCTTCAGCAGCTGGTCGGATGGAGTATCCGGGTTCATCCAGTTGTCAATCATGTCTCTAGCTTCTTCAACATCCTCCATGTCAGGATCGTTGTAATAGACCCCTCCAATTCGCATGCCTTCTCCCATGATCGTAAAGCTGGTCATATCGACTTTAGGCCCGGTCAGCATTTGCTTCGCCAAATCAATAATGAACTTGGGCTGCATATCCGTCTGGAAGTTGTCACCCATGATCGCGATCAGTTCAGGTACCTTGCCAATCTGATCAGGCTGCTTCAGCCGCTTGGCGGCCATATCCAGAAATACCTGCTGGCGTTTAGCCCGGTTGAAGTCGCTGTCCTCCCGGTAACGGACGTAGTTCAGCGCTTCCTCACCGCTGTAAATCGGCTTGTTCGCCTTGACCGTAAACTTCTCGTGGTCCTTGCCCTTATTGACGATATCTTTGCCGATCGGCAGCTCCACGCCGCCCATGGCGTCCACGACATCCTTCAACCCTTGGAAGTTAATCGACGCATAGTAGTCGATATCTTCATCAAGAAATGCCTCCATCGTATCTTTGGCCATCTGGTGGCCGCCGAATGCAAAAGCATGGGTGATCTTGTCTTTCTTGCCCTTGCCGATAATATCGACATAGGTATCCCGCGGAATCGATACAAGGAGTACCTTGGATTCTTTCGGACGGACCACGGCGTAGATCATCGTGTCCGAACGCGCGGGTTCGTCCTCTCGCTGGTCACTGCCCAGCAGCATGACCGAGAAAGGCTTGCTTTGGAGCACGACAGGCTCCGGTTTTTTGTCGCCTTGCAGCGGCTTATATGACTTTTGCAGCGAGTCCTCAACGTCCTTCGCCATAAACAGATCGAAAGCAGCTACGATAAGCTGGGTACGGAATAAGTAGGCTGACGATCCGAGGAGGATGAGAACTGCCAGTGTGATATATATTGATTTCCTCTTCATGAGATTAGATTCCTTCTTTATTATAAAATAAATTGATGAATGAGTCAGTTCCAATCAGGGGCAGTATGCTCCCAAAGCAGCTAGGCTCACCCTCCCTTCCTTATATAAACGGGATTGAATCCCGTTGACGCATGGCAACATCATGCGTGTTCAGAATTGGCACACCATCTATTGTAAACCACATCCCTGTCGGATGTGAACCCTCTCACTCACTTTTACAAACTTGCCAATTGATGTGAATCCTTAGAATTGCCCGGTGTATACAAAAGAGCAGCCGTTGTTCCCGCATTGAGAAACCAATCATCCAGCCGCTCTTTCCATGTTAATGTTTTTTTGAATCCATAGTCAAACAGCTTGCGCGTCGCCTCGAACCGGGCTTCCTTCGAATCAGTTCCCATGACGACTGCAATAAGCCGGCTGCCCTGCTTTTCGGCCGTTCCGGTGAAGCAATAGCCCGCCTTAGGCGTATATCCGGCCTTTAGTCCGTCGGTTCCCTCATACGAGTAGGGTCCGCCGATTGAAGGCAGCATCCAGTTCGTATTGCTTAAATATAATCCTCGTCCACTGAGCTTCATCTGCGCCTTGCTTGAGGTGGTCAAAATGTCCGGATGATGCTCAATCAGATGGGCGGCAAGCTTCGCGGTGTCCACGGCGGTCATCATGGTCTCATCGTCTGGTGACAGCGCTTGTGAGAGATTCGAACCGCTCTCCGCACCGGAAGCATTGGCAAATCTCGTTTCGCTCGACAATCCGATCTCTTTCGCCTTGGTGTTCATTCGATCAACGAAGGCCTTCTCCGAGCCGGCCACATGCTCCGCAAGCGCAACGGCCGCGTCATCAGCGGAATAAACGGCCATGCTCTGAAAAAGCTCGCGCACCGTCAGGGTCTCACCAGGCTTCAAATCGATATTGATGCCCTGGACATTACCCGCATTGTCGCTGATCACGACTTCATCGTCCCACGCTCTTCTTCCGGATTTGATTTCATCCAGAATGACCAGCTCGGTCATCAGCTTGGACATGCTTGCAGGGGGCAGCGGCATATCCCCGTTTTTGCTCAGCAAAATATGGCCTGTCGTGATATCCATCAAGACGACCGCTCTGGCGTCAACTCTCGGTTTAAACGCTACCCGTTCTATATTTAATATAAATACGGCCACGAGGGGCACAATTATCAGCAACACGAACCCAATCCAAAGCCACCGTTTATTCATCGATTTCGCCCTCCATAATAATAGACGGTTCAAACGGTGTTTTGGTCTGCGTTTTTTTCAAAAAAATTTAAGGGAATTTATGTATATTCCGTGAACTTCCGTACTTCTCTCTATCCCAGTCTCTATTCTTCTAACCCTCTCCCAATTCTCCCTAACTCGGCGAAAGAGCTTAACCTAGGTAGCAAATCCTAGGAAATATGAGCTTGGTTTGTTATAACAGCATGGAACGTTTACCTTGCAGGCAGCATATAACGGAGGCAACTAAATCAGTAGTTGCATGCATGGATCCTACTAAAAAAGGACTTCCTGTCAGTCTTTAGACTGAAGAAGTCCTTTTTGGATTCTGATACCGTAATAAAACAAGAGGATTTTGTCAGAATCGGGTTAAAGCGCAAGTCTTATATAATGAGAACCTGTTAAGCCGATTTTCGTTTGCACCTTATGCGTAGTGGCAAGCCACAAAGTGATCATTGCCGACATTACGGTATTCCGGCACCTGCTGCTTGCACAGATCGGAAGCAAGCGGACAGCGGGTGTGGAACTTGCAGCCGGACGGCGGATTTGCCGGGCTCGGAATGTCACCCGTCAGCACGATGCGTTCACGCTTCAGCGTCGGATCCGGAATCGGAACGGCGGAGAGCAGTGCCTTCGTGTATGGATGCAGCGGGTTGCGGAACAGCTCTTCCTTGCTGGCCATCTCAACCATCGATCCGAGATACATAACCCCGATCCGGTTGCACAAATGCTCGACAACGCTAAGATCATGGGAAATGAACAGATACGTGAGCTGCTTCTCGCGCTGCAGGTCGCTGAGCAGGTTAATAATCTGCGCCTGGATGGACACATCCAGCGCGGAGACCGGCTCGTCTGCAACGATAAAGTCCGGATTCAGAATGAGCGCGCGGGCAATCCCGATCCGCTGCCGTTGTCCACCGGAGAATTCATGCGGATAACGCTCATAGTGATACGCGGCAAGCCCGCATATTTCCAGTGTCTCAATGACCTTATCCTTGAGCTGTCTGCGGTTTACAAGACCATGGTCGATGAGCGCTTCGCCAATGGCTTCCCCTACCTTGATTCTCGGGTTCAGCGAGCTGAACGGATCCTGGAATACGATCTGCATCTTCGGCCGCATCGCGCGCATTTTTTCCTTGGGCAATGCATGGATGTCCTCTCCGTTGAACAACACTTTGCCGTCCGTCTTCTCGAGCAAGCGGAGAATCGTACGTCCGATCGTGCTCTTGCCGCAGCCGGACTCGCCTACAAGTCCGAAGGATTCACCCTTATTAATGGTGAAGCTGACGCCGTCGACGGCTCTAACATCACCGATTCGGCGCTGGAGTATGCCGCCGGTAATGGGAAAGTATTTTTTTAGGTTATCAACTTCAAGTAGTGCCTGACTCATTATGCTTTCCCCTCCTCTTCATACAACCAGCAAGCGACCTTATGGCCGTTCGGATCGGTACCGAGCGGAGGCTGTTTCTCTTTGCAGATCTGCATGCAGAATTCGCAGCGATCATGGAAATGGCAGTTGTCGCCTAGATCAACCGGGTTCGGTACTTGACCCGGAATCGAATAAAGACGCTCCTGGGTCTGATTGATGACCGGCTTCGCCTTCAGCAGGCCCTTCGTGTACGGATGCTTCGGTTGCTTGAAGAGCTCGATAACCGGAGCCTCTTCAATCACTTTGCCGGCATACATTACAACGACATAGTCGGCCATTTCGGCTACAACGCCGAGATCATGCGTGATGAGCATGATGGACGTCTTGAATTTATCCTTAATGTCACGCATCAAGTCCAGAATCTGGGCTTGAATCGTCACATCGAGCGCCGTCGTCGGCTCGTCTGCGATGAGCAGCTTCGGATTACAGCTCAGCGCAATTGCGATCATAATCCGTTGACGCATGCCGCCGCTAAGCTCATGCGGATAAGACTCAAAGATTTTCTCTGCACGCGGAATGCCGACCAGGTTAATCAGCTCGATCGCACGCTTCTTCGCTTCTTTACGGTCCACAAGCTGATGAAGCAAAATCGGCTCAACGATCTGCTCGCCAATCGTCAGTACAGGGTTCAAGGAAGTCATTGGCTCCTGAAAGATCATTGCGATATCATTACCGCGGATCAGACTCATTTCCCGTTTGCTCATCTTGAGCAGGTCCTTGCCTTCATATAAAATCTCCCCGCCGACCGGGGGAACATCGATCAAACGCATCAGTGACATTGCCGTCACGCTCTTGCCGCAGCCCGACTCGCCGACGACGCACAGGGTTTCGCCTTCCCGGATTTTGAAGCTGACATCGTCGACGGCTTTCACGGTACCTGCGGAGGTTTGAAAATGCGTTTTTAAATTGCGGAATTCAACTAATTCTTTTGCCATATTCGCATCTCCTACTTCTTCATTTTCGGGTCAAGTGCGTCGCGAAGTCCATCACCGATCAGGTTGATTGCAACTACGGTAACCAGAATACACATACCTGGCGGTATCCACAGCCACGGCCGCTTTCGGAAATCGATCATATTGTTGGCGGCGGAGAGCATATTCCCCCACGACGGCGTTGGTGGAACAACACCAATTCCGAGGTAGCTCAGTGCAGATTCGTAAAGAATCGCTCCTGCTACACCCAGTGTTGCGGATACAATAATGATTGGAATCGTATTAGGAAGCAGATGGCGGAAGATTTTCCGGCGATCTTTCAGTCCCAAAGCTTCGGTAGCTTGCATAAACTCCTGCTCGCGAAGTCCTAAGATTTGACCGCGAACGAGACGGGATACACTACTCCATCCCAATACACCGATAATCAGCATCAAGAAATAAATACGATCCGAAGGCTCCACCTTCAGGTCCGACAAGATCGTACCCAAGATAATCAGGATCGGCAGTGTAGGTATTGCCATAAAGATATCAGCTATACGCATGGTCAGCGTGTCTACCCATTTACGATAAAAACCCGCTATAGCTCCCAAGGTTGCTCCGATAATTACCGAAATGCCTGTCGCAACAAGCCCAACCAAAAGAGATATTCGTCCAGCAAGCATCATGCGTAGCAGAATATCGCGCCCCAGTTTATCGGTGCCCAGCCAATATTTCGAGCTTGGAGGTAAGTTCTTATCAAGCTTATTGTAATCGTACAGGTCATAAGGTGAAAAAAATGGGCCAATAAAACAGAGCAAAAACATAAATACAACTATAAAAAGTCCGATGACAGCAAGACGGTTTCTGGCAAAACGGCGAATAGCAATTTGCCATGGGGAATCCGGCCGCTTCTTCGGAACTGGTAGATTCGTTTTTAATGGTGCAGTCTCTGCGGACAAGTGAATCTCCTCCTACTTTAAGCGAATTCTTGGATCTGCAGCTCCATATAGAACGTCAGACAATAGGTTGCCCACAAGTGTCAAAACGGATATGAATACTGTAAAACCAAGCATGAACGGATAATCCCGCATATTGATCGATTCCAGATAAACTTGACCGACCCCTGGCCAGATGAAAATCTTCTCCAGGATGATGGCTCCACCAAACAAGGATGGGAGCTCGAAACCAATGAGAGTAATGGCAGGTAGCATCGCATTACGCAGCGCATGCTTGAAAATAACCGTACGTTCCTTCAATCCCTTTGCACGGGCTGTACGGATATAATCCTGACGAATAACCTCCAGCATACTTGTACGGAAATACCGCGTCAAACTACCTGTGCTAAGCATCGTAAGTACCATAACCGGCAAGAACATATGCCATGCAATATCGATCAGTTGATCCCATGTGCTTCCGTTCAGTCCCGAAGTCTTCATTCCGCCTACAGGAAACCATCCTAAATCCAAGGCAAAAAACTTGATAAGCAGGAGTCCGATAAAGAAAGACGGCAGTGACATGCACAAGAAAATTAGTAATGTGACGATTTTATCAAACAATGAGTACTGAAACTTTGCTGAGAACACGCCAGCAAAAGTAGCTATAATCCAACTGAAAATTAAACTAAAAATTGCTACAAAAAAGGAATTCCATACGTAGTTATTCATTACGGTTGTAACTGGTTGCTTGTGCACAAGGGAATCTCCGAGATTACCCTTTATCATATTGCCGACCCATGTAAGATAACGTTCTACAGGCGGCTTATCCAAACCATAAATTTCCCGAAGCTGAGCTGCTTTTTCAGCAGTCATCGTCGGGTTGTTCACTGCAGTGATATAATCACCTGGTACCAAAGATGATATTGCAAATATGATAATCGAGATCCCGATCAATGTCGGGATAATCTGCAGCAGCCTCCGGATAATGTACTGCTTCATAATATTCCTCCCGGCTTATAAGTGCATATGCCCAGCTCTTGCGAGCTGAGCATATGTTTCTTGATGCTATTGTTCAATTTCTGCTTTGTACAGATCAATTGCAAAGTTTTTGTAAGGCGTGATGTCAATGCCTTTCAATCTAGAGTTAATTGCCCACATATCACGTCTTTGGTAGATCGGAAGATCTGGAACGTCTTGGTTCAGAATCCGATATGCTTCCGCATAAGCCGCTTTACGCTCTTCCAGGTCAAAGGCGTTCAGACCTTTCTTCATAGCTGCATCATATTCAGGATTAGAATATCCGAGGTCATTTTGCTGTCCATCTGTGATATAAACCGTGGAGTCTGGATCCGGAGTCAAGCCCCAAGCAGCAAAGAACATTTCGAACTCGCCTTTATCCTTCTTATCCATGATTGCGTTAAAGTCCAAAGTTTCAGCTGTTAATTTTATGCCCAGATCTTGGTAGTTCTTTGTCATAATCGGAATCAGTGCATCAATTACCGGGTTGTCAGCCGTTGCAGAGAAATGAATCTCGAATTTCTTGCCGTCTTTCTCGCGGATACCGTCAGCACCTGGAACCCAGCCTGCTTCATCAAGAAGCTGCTTTGCTTTCTCCATGTCAAACTCGTACGGCTCAATGCCTTCATTCGTGTAAGCCCATGATTCGCTCGATTGTGGAATATTGATTACATTCGCATATGGACCATAGATGATTTCAACAATTTCAGCACGATTCAAACCGTAGAGCAAAGCCTGACGAACTTTTTGATCTTGAAACTTAGGATCTTTATGGTTCAGCGCTACATAGCCGTAACCATTGTATGGGAACATATTATAATCCAAGAAGCCCATTAGCTTCACAGCTTCTACGTTATCCTCGCTAACGGATACCATATCCATATCGATTTCACCGGATTGGAACATAGCCAATTTGGTTTCATCAGTTGTAGTTTTGTAAATGACATTCTTGATTTTTGGTGCGCCCAAGAAATAGTTAGGATTAGCTTCTAAAACTACCTCTTGTCCAGGAGAGTAGCTTTTCAGTACATATTGACCACTGCCGATTGGTTTGGAATGCAGGTCTTTCATGTACTCCAGGTTGCCGTGCTTGTAATCTTTGCCGTAGTAGGATTCCGGAACAAAAAACACAGTACCCAGATTATCCTTAGTCATTGCATTTGCTTCTGTAACTTCGATTTCAACGGTATGGTCATCAATGACTTTAATACCGGAAATCTCGTCAGTTTTACCATCGTAATACTCTTTTCCACCTTTAACGTTAACGGAGAGAATATCGGATTGACCGTCGTAACTCTTGTCATGTAAAACTTTCATGGCGAAAGCATAGTCTTTTACAGTAACCGGTTCGCCATTAGAGTATGTCACACCCTGCTTCAATTTGAACGTGTATTTCAATTTGTCTTCGGATACTTCAACGCTCTCAGCCAGGCGATTATTGTAAGTGCCATCCCCGTTCAGAGAGAAGAAGCTGTCAAAAATGGCGTCTACAACGTAACGGTCATACGCAGTCTGCCAGTAGAATGGGTTGAACACCCCTTTAGGGGCTGTCATACCAACGATCAGCGTATCTTTGCGAGCCAGAGCATTTGCCGGGTTCGCGGAAGGATCCTCAGCCTCGAAATAACCTTGGCTCTCGTCCTGTCCTTCAGCTGGCGGTTCTGTTTCTTTGCCTTCGCCTTCGGCAGGTGGAGTCTGCTCAGTTTGCGTGTCCCCTTGGTTTGGTTGTTCTGCTGTCTGACCGCCGCCGCACGCTGCAAGAACCAAAATGGCCATGAGCATGATGGCAAGCAGTAACGACATTCTCTTCTTCATGCTAATCCTCCTCTTAAAATATAATGATGCTATAAATTATCAGGACGAATATTGAAATCATCCTTAAATAATTTCGGCCTCGGATCGGACTCGTGGATGTCAAAGCATGATGTGAAATCCGCTGAAAGATTTACAGAAAATATACCAATGGTCAATTAGTGCCAAAGTCTCTAGCAAAATCTTCTTGCCTATAAAATTAATGTTATGATACGTGTAAAATTAGGTAACGTCAATTACTTTTTTTCAAATTTCTCAAAAAACATGTTTTTAAGGTCATTTTCGGGGTTAATAAATACTTTTAATCGCTTACTTTACCCTTCGTTTACTGAAAATGTATGTAATTTCAAGTCCATTTTACATTTTATAGATAATGTTATATATACGCTTTCGACATTTGTGTCAACTTATATTACACAGGTATATAAAATTACCCAATATCCGATTCAACACCCTGTAACCATCTTCTTTTCTGTCAAAAATAAGTCAGAAAACATTCCATCATGATGCAATAATCCGTGATAATATAGTTGGACCTATTTCCGATGTTAAATATTGTTCTCCACTAACCAAGCAGGGCTAGGAACATAGGCCATCCGAAGTTGTTCCAGATCGCCCGCCTCAACAAAAAACAACCCGGGATCGGTTCCCGGATTGTTTCGATTGCTGCAGTTCATAGCGTCTGATCAAGTACATGAAAGACTTCATACTTACGAACTAAACGCTTTTCACCCATGCCCGCTTCAAATCCATCTCCTCGATGCACTGCTGGTGGTCATGAGAATCATCGGCGATCAACGGCGTGACCGGATATATCCGCATCGAACCCCGGTATGTTCCAAGCAGTGGTTGCAGTGCACGCACTCCCTTTAGCTCTGGATCCAACCACTTCTCCATGCTTTCCTCCGACAAAATCGCCGGCATACGCGCGTCGAACTCCCGGATCGCCTCGTTCGCTTCCGTCATAATCACCGTGCAGGTTCTCATTTCAACACCTCTTGCATCCCGCCATGTTTCATACAATCCGGCCATGCCAAAAATCTCGTTGTTTCCAACCACAGTCCGAACCGCGTAGCTTCGCTTCCCTACGGTTCTCCAGTAATACAAACCATTGCAGGGAATGATACACCGACGTGTATCAACGGCTCTGCGGTAAGTAGGATTCTGATCCACCGTGATCAGATCCGCATTCACCGCGTCCTTTCCCCAGTAAGGGACCAGTCCCCAACGATACTCGTCAAGTGCCCTTTCTCCTCCCTCCTGGACTACTACAGGCACAGACTGCATCGGGCTAATATTGTAGCGGCTCTTATAGTAATACATCACGCGGCTGATTCCAAAATAGCTGTTCACTTCTTCAAGACCGGCGGAAATGGAATACCTTCTGCACATAGACATACCTCCTTTTCCCTTTAGCATCTGGATAAATGAGGTTGAATATGCATCATTCGACGGTCGCTCCGTTTCTTCCATTTGATGTCCGATTGTATTCTAGGAGTGGACAGGTAATTTGAAGTCACCATTTGTAAATTTTATGGTAATTCTCATTTTACTTTCTTTTGAATAGAAGAATAACCAAAGGTACTTTTCATGTATACTCACAATAGACACCCTTATTCTTAAAACAGCCTTTGCAGGTTTGTGCTTCTTGTGCCTTCGATATAAGTTTCTCTAAATGAGGTGCCATTGTAATTGGCCATTTGGTTTTTCCATGCTCTATATTAGTACATATATAATAGAAGGAATTTTTTTAAAGACACAAAATAATCTCTGCATCTCACTACAAATCTTCAGCCATACGAAACCACCATTTGGGGAGGATGTATTTCACTCAATAGACACTGTCCTCTATCAATAGACACTATTTCATACTTTAAAACTGGAAAGCTTTAGTATACCCTCGCGTCACAAAAGCAATTCATGAAAATTATGTCTTCTCAGAGAAGACAAGATTCCTCCGAAAAGACATGCTGAACTTGTTCGGTATTCCTAATGCAGAATAAAATTATTTCATGATTGCGACGAATATTCCGGAAAAATGTCTAACTACTCAGAAGCATGATCGTGTTACAAGACGAACGAGTATCCGCAACGTCACTTGAATAGATGCAGGCCGTGATCGATCGGAGTCGAACATAACAAATACAAATACAAATAATAATACAGATAATACAAGTCTCTGTACGGTCATCCCTTCGTTCCAAGAATGCTGGCCCATTAAGCCTCGGCTTATCCCTGAGGACAAGGAGCCCAACTTAATCAACACAGAGGCATTATTTTGGGGGAGGTTCCGAGACAACAGCCGAATGGGTACCCGAACAAAAAAAGCGGCCCAGCCTATCAAGGCTGAACCGCTTCTGTAACCGAATTACTCGGTTGTGTATGGAAGCAATGCGATTTGACGGGAGCGTTTGATCGCAATCGTCAGAGCACGCTGATACTTCGCGCTGGTACCTGTTACACGACGAGGCAGAATTTTTCCGCGCTCGCTGATGAATTTCTTGAGCAGATCGGTATCTTTATAATCAATGTGAGTGATCTTGTTCACAGTGAAGAAACATACTTTACGACGCTTGTTGCGGCCGCCGCGGCGTGCCGGTCTTTTGTCGTTGTCTCCGCCTTCTCTTTGTTTAAAAGCCATGCGTTGTCAGTCCTTTCCGTATTAAAATGGCAAATCATCATCCGAAATATCGATCGGTTTTCCTTCATCGGAAAAAGGATCCTGATTGTTGCGCGAGAAGTTGTTGCCCCCGCGGTTTCCGCTGCCGCTTCCTCCGCCGAACGATGACTCCTCACGGTTTCCGCCGCCT
The DNA here is from genome assembly GCF_038002285.1 of Paenibacillus sp. FSL R5-0810. NCBI lineage: Bacteria > Bacillati > Bacillota > Bacilli > Caryophanales > Paenibacillaceae > Paenibacillus > Paenibacillus sp. FSL R5-0810. The sequence continues at coordinate 5,168,816 of NZ_JBBOCF010000001.1, read as the reverse complement.
CCGCCTTCACGGTTAGACTCCAAGAAACGAACATTATCGGCAATGACTTCGGTGACGTATACACGCTTACCTTCGTTATTCTCGTAATTCCGCACTTGAATGCGCCCTTCTACGGCCGTCAACCGGCCTTTACGCAGATAGTTGGCACAAGTCTCCGCAAGCTGTCTCCAGGTCACGATCGGAATGAAATCCGCCTCGCGCTCCCCGCCTTGTCCGGTAAACGGACGATCTACAGCAAGTGTAAATTGTGTGACAGCGACTCCTGAAGGCGTATATCTAAGCTCCGGGTCCCGAGTCAGTCGGCCAATCAAAATGACACGGTTCAACAATCCAATCCCCTCCTTTAGAACGAAATCAATTACAAAGACTTCTCGTATTAAGCAACGTCGTTCGTGATGAGATAACGAATAACTTCGTCAGAAATCTTCATGAGACGCTCAAGTTCTGCTACAACATCTGGTGTTGCGTTGAAGTTAACCAGAACGTAGACGCCATCACGGAATTTCTTGATCTCATACGCAAGGCGGCGCTTACCCATTACTTCGTGCTTCGTAATTTCTCCGCCGTTGGAGATGATGCCTTGGAATTTTTCGACTGCAGCTTGAACAGCTTCTTGTTCAATGTCAGGACGAATAATGTACATCACTTCATATTTGCGCATATATTTCCACCTCCTTATGGACTTCGGCCCCCAATCTAAGTTGAGAGCAAGGAGCGAGCCTAACTCGCACCATAATACTATACCAGAACGGATGATCGGATGCAAGTTTCTTTTCCCTTATCGCAGGCTGCTCCCTTTTCGGTTTTCTTGAGGTCTCTTCCCTATTTTTCCGTGCTTATCTCACTTTACCTGCCATGCATTCCGGCCTTCCGGCACATGCTAACAAATGCAGTCCATCCAATACGTTAAGGGAGGGTTCCATGATGGGAGAACAGACTGAATTCCGCGGAGGAGATAAGGCTCCGAACAACGGCATCTATATGGAAGTCGGTGTAAGAGACCACATAATGGGGATCGAGAATCCGCGTCAGATTAAAATGGAAAAAGGCGACACATTCCCGGAAACGCAAAATGATGACCGAGTATGGCTGAATAAGCGCCGGGTTCAACCTAAGTAAACAAGTACATCCTGCCCCAAGCCCGCAAACGACTAATTCCACCGCTTGCGGGCTTTGCCAGCTTTGTTGACGAAATTATGGTGCAGCAGCTTAGTACAACAGCCAACTGCATTGCGCGCCTAGCCAAGCATGGAATAGGATCCGCTCAAATGTTGTTGATCCACTTTTTTTGGTATATTTTCCCATCCATGCAGATTTGCATAGGAATCCGTCTTCATGCACATATTATCATCAGGCGGTGCATGAGAGAGGTGTGGTTCCGTTGGACGTTGCAGCTGAACGACGCAGAATGGTTTCTGATATTCACACGTATTGCAAGCGGAGGACATAAGCGAACTGGCTTGACCTGATGGACAAGTTTTAGCTGTTGTCGATGGTTTTGCAGCATGTGTTGATGAGATGAGGATTCCAAAATCACAAGCACCGCCTACCCAGAAGGAAGGACCCGTATGGGTCCTTCTTTTTTAATGCTGTTTGTGCCCATCCTGTCATGCTAAACATGGTTATAACCGTCCCTTCGTTCTGCCTGGTCTCTAAGCAAGGAACCTGAATCCGGAGTTATGGATCTCCAACTGGATTGGAATTAAACTCGGCATTGTACTCGGATCGCGGCATTCGGAATTCGGTCTATCATAGGAATGGCAAATGGGCGTGATTCAGGAAATGTCATAGCGTGCCCTTTATCAAAAAAACACCCTCATCACGATCGGGAGACAATCCCTGTTCATGGTGAAGGTGTTCTGTTATGCAGTGATTCTTAGATCGCCTGCCTTATGTACCACTAATTCCTCTATATTCATAACAGCGGAGCTTGAATATAGTTGGTGGCGGAAAGGGTGGGATTCGAACCCACGCACGCCTTGCGACGCCTAGCTGATTTCGAGTCAGCCCCCTTGGGCCTCTTGGGTACCTTTCCACAGCAGAATTGATTATATCATGAAAATAAGGCTTGGTCAATACCTGTTCTTATTCGATCCTGAAACACCGATCCAATAGCCATTTAACCTAAAGAGGCTGAAGGCGCGAAATGGTTACGCCTCCTCTGCCCCTTCCTGCTCCTGAGCTGACCTCAGCACCTTCTTCATATTTTTCTCGAATTTGGCTCTCGGTATCAGCACACTATGCTGGCACTTCGTACACTTGATCCGGATATCCATCCCCATGCGGATTATTTCCATCTCATTATTCCCGCAAGGATGCGGCTTCTTCATCTGTACGATATCCCCTAGTTGAAATACCTTACGCTCCATCGCTACCGCTCCTCCGTAATCAATCACATCTTATCTATTATATATCATCGGATGCCGACATGATCAAGCCTGGGCCCGTTCCTGACCTTTATCCCGCGCTTCAATGGCTTGCTTAATATCGGTTAAAATCCGCCGTTCGACCGTTTCCCGCGCGTTCGGATTACATTCGGCAGCAATGCGCACCACATACTCGGAGGTGCTCAGCGATTGGATTCCCAAAACATCCGGCGTTCCCTTAACATCCGGACACCGGTCCATAATATTGCTGAGCGCAGCCTGAATGAGTGTGATTGTGTCTTGTAGCTGCTGTTCGTTCTTGACCGGCAGATCGACCACGGCAAGGGAATTGGAGAGGGAAAAGTTCGTAACGCTCGTGATTAATCCGTTTGGAATAATATAAATTTCTCCGTTGAAGCCTCTTACGCGTGTCGTGCGCAAGCCAATAACCTCTACCGTCCCCCGGTATTCTCCGCTCTTAATGACGTCCCCTACGGCAAACTGATCCTCGAAAATAATGAAGAACCCGGTAATAACGTCCTTCACCAAGCTCTGAGCACCAAAACCGATTGCAAGGCCCAACACACCGGCACCGGCCAATAGCGGACCAAGCTTGAATTGGAACTCCGCCAGAATAATCAGGATCATGACAAAGTTACATACAAACGAGGTTACATTTTTCAGCAGCTCCCCTACCGTTACAAACCGCCTTGCATTGACTTGGATCCGGCTTTTTTCCTGTCTTAGCAGAAACCGATCGATCATTTTATAAACAATACGTATGACGATCCGAGTTAGGATGAAGATGATGATGACCCGGATAGCGGACGAAAGAATGTGCATCCACATCACTTCATTCGTTAACCATGCCCAAATCTGATCTTTCAACTGCAATGCCTCCTCTCCCATTTGCTCAAAATTTTCTGGATCAGCTGGATTCTCTGTCAGATAGCCCATTGCCTTCATTCGTTATTTCCTCCCTAATCTTCGATGTTCACATAAATCTGGTTGTCATTGAGAGCAAATATTCCTCTGATCTCCACTTGCTCCCGCCTGATGATATCTTGAACCTCATTTAACGCATCAGGCGGAAATTGAATCGACAATGCGCATCCTGCGGTAATTTCCTTCGGAGTCGGAAACAAATCAATTTCGATATCCGCATACTCCAGCAGCATCTCGGCACGCAGCGCCTGCTGGGTGGAATCAAAAGCAATCAGCATGGCTTCCTCCACGGCTTTATCCCTCCCTCCATCTATCAGGCCTTGTATTCAATCACCCAGCCGCTAATTCACTTCCTTACCTTTCTTCCTTCGCTTTCCACTCTATTACGTAAGCCTCTGCCCTCTATTATTGTATTGCCACTATCTAAGAGATTTATATACGATATTCACCTTTAACATGAAGCCAAGCATTGAGCCGTTGAACGGCCGAGCCTTTCCCCGTTCAGCCTGGTTTTGGGATTTTGAAAAGGACCCGTTCTTAATATTTCATGGCATCGCAAAGTATAAAAACAGTCTTTCATCCATATACTGATACTACCAAATGCAGACGAAAGGAAGATTCTATGAACAGGCTATCTAAAATAACGTCTCGTTCTGATACCCCGAGCTTGAAAATATCCCATACCGATCCTGATATTCACTCTGCCATTATTCATCGCTTGCTCTTCCATCTGTCGGATGTCCGCGTCCAACAAAGGCCGCTTGTCATTGTCTGCATCGGCACCGACCGTTCAACCGGCGATTGCCTTGGACCGCTAGTCGGCACCTCTCTGGCACGTTATAATAGTCCGTTGTTCCATCTATACGGTACATTGGACGAGCCTGTCCACGCCATGAATTTGAAGGAAACACTGACTGCAATCTATGAGAAATTCGACAACCCCTTCGTCATCGGCATCGATGCCTGCCTTGGCCAATCCTCCAGCGTCGGATCGATTCAGGTATCGGATGGACCGCTCAAACCTGGTGCCGGCGTGCATAAAGAATTGCCGCCGGTTGGCGATATCCATGTAACTGGCATCGTCAATGTCGGCGGCTTTATGGAGTACTTCGTATTGCAGAACACGCGTTTAAGCTTAGTCATGCGGCTGTCTGATATCATTGCAACCTGTCTATTTGCCGGGATCAAGGAATGGCATCGTTCTACCCTTCTTGCAGCGCAAGAGTAAGTGCCTCTTTCTCCTCCGGAGACAATGGATATTTGGATTGTCCATCTTTGAGCGGCTTGGCATACACATACGAGCTCTCCCGGTTATGAAGACCGGTCAGAACAATCCCTTCCTCTTGATCGCTAACAATAGCCAGGGAGAAGCTCATTTCGTTTCCACGTTCTCCGAATGCATTATAGCGAACAATGCCAACCCGTGATTTCATTCCTTTCAGCTTTCGGTTAATCGAATCGAGCATTTTCTGGTGATCGGCATGACCCTCTTCAATTTCATCCATTTGTACCTTCAATTGAACCAGCAAGCTTTCCAGATCCTCAACTCCGCTCCCTGCCATCATAGCATCATAACGGCGACGCATCCCCCGAAGCTTTGCCCCTTGAACGATGACCGTAATCCATAAGATCAAGATGATCATGATCATTAAGACGACAAACCAATGCAGCTGTTCCATGATCAATTCATTTAATTCAGTCATGCTTTCTTCCTTCCTCTTCTCCATCTTGATCTCTATACTCAGCCATGAATGTCTGCCATAGCCTGAAGCATAAGGCTAATTTCCTCCGGACGGGTCGTTATACCGACACTCGTCCTAACTGCACCCATCCGATCCGTGCCTGCTGCCATATGCGCAAGCGGTGTACAATGGTAGCCGGAACGAACGGCTATCCGGTATTCCCGATCTAATCGAAAAGCTATTTCCGAAGCGCTGTATGTATCCGATACGAATGCCACAATTCCGGTTCGCGCTTCCCCCTGCCCCGGTCCAAGTATCCGAATCGATGGCAGTGCAAGCAGCCCCTCCATCAACACCTGTGTAAGCTCCCATTCATGCTGGTATATCTGCTTTGGCGTCAGCTCCTGTACCTTATGCACTCCAGCCTGAAGGCCTGCGAAGCCGACGGTATTCGGAGTCCCCGCTTCGTACCGATCCGGACGAATCGTCGGATGTTCCAGCGCCTCCGATTGACTGCCCGTCCCTCCATGCAGAAGCGGCTCCAGATCAATATCAGGTGACAGATACAGTCCTCCTGTCCCCTGCGGACCGAGCAGCCCCTTATGTCCGGGGAAAGCGAGCATACCGATATTCATGTCCTCCACATGGATATCCAGCACACCTGCACTTTGAGCTGCATCTACGAGAAGGACAGCGCCTTTCTTCTTCGCGAGCGCCCCTAACTCTTCCAACGGAACAATAGAACCGAGCAGGTTGGAGCTGTGACTGCAGACGATAAGCTTCGTATTTGAGCGAAAAGCCGACTCCACCTCCTGCAGCCTCAACTCTCCTTTTTCATTAACCGCCACGTAGTCTACCTGCACTCCCCGCGTTCGCTTCAAATATTCCAGCGGGCGACGCACGGAATTATGTTCGATCATCGTTGCAATCACGTGATCTCCTTCTCGCAAGTATCCTTTAATCGCTAAATTCAGCGCCTCTGTCGTATTGGATGTGAGCACGATATCATTAGGATTTTTAACTCCGAACAAAGCTGCCAATGCCCTTCTAGTCCCATATAACACACGAGAAGCCTTCACCGCCATGGCATGACTCCCCCGTCCGGGATTGGCTGCAGCCTCCTCCATCGACACTCTCATTGCTTCCAACACTTCGGGAGGTTTCGGCCATGATGTTGCTGCATGATCCAGATAAACGATTGAGTCCACGTTCGCCGCTCCTTCTCAACCCGAAGTTACGTTTCTTTGAAACCCTTGTTCTCCCTCAAATCAAACACATTAGCCTTGACCATTCAACCACAATGTTCATAACTATACTCGTCACACTTTCCCATACGAGCCCAGCGATTCACCTAAGACCTTGTCCCACGAACAAATTCTCGCCTTTTCTTTTACCACAGAAAGACAATTCATATCATTTCATTCGTTCTAATAGGGTTAAACAAAGACATATCTATTTCCCGCTCCGGGAACATCGACATGTCTTTGGTTTTAAGCACGACAACGCAACGATTCTGTTGCACGTCCTCTCGATCTTACGGGCGCTCACCTATTATACAGGATCCTGCACCTGAATTATTTGCAATTTTGATAACTATTACCGAATTATTGGAGCATCTCCAGCAAGCGTTCCAAGTCCTGTTTGCTGTAATAATTCAGCTCGATTTTCCCCTTATCTTTGTTATGCTTGATTTTCACCGTCGTCTTGAACCTTTCTCTCAAGCTTTCCTCAAGATGGTCAATATACGGATCTTTCTTCTTCGTTTTAACCTTACTCTTGTCAACTGGTTTACGATCCAGGTTCTTAACGGCCTCCTCCAATTCGCGGACACTCCACTCCTGTTCCACGCATTGCTTAGCCAGCTGCTTCACAAGCACCGGATCTTTAATTCCGACGATCGCTCTTGCGTGTCCCATAGACAATGTTCCACGTGAAACATTTTCCTTCACTTCCTCCGGAAGAGACAGCAACCGAAGAAAGTTAGCGATATGCGAACGGGATTTCCCGACCTTTAGCGACAGCTCCTCTTGCGTTAAGGAAAATTGTTCCATCAACCCTTGATAAGCCACTGCGATTTCCATCGCGTTCAGATTCTCCCGCTGCAGGTTCTCGATCAATGCTATTTCCATTACCTGCTGATCACTGAATGAACGGACTACGGCAGGAATGGTCGCTTTGCCGCAATATTGAGATGCCCGGAACCGACGCTCTCCGGCGATGATTTCGTATCCCTTTAAAACACTGCGTACAATAATCGGCTGAATGACACCATGCTGCCGGATGGACTCTGCCAATTCCTGAATAGCTTCATCGTTGAACGTCTTGCGCGGCTGGTACGGATTCGCTCGCAACTGAGTCAGCGGAATTTCCACAACCTTGTCATCCTCATGAATAGACAAAGAAGGAATAAGCGCATCCAGCCCTTTTCCTAAACGTTTACTCATACGAGATCACTTCCTTTGCCAGCTCCAAGTATACTTCCGCTCCCTTTGAACGAGGATCATAGGTCATGATCGATTGTCCGTGGGATGGCGCTTCACTCAAACGAACATTTCTTGGAATAATCGTACTGTACACTTTCTCTTGAAAATACTTCTTCACTTCTTCAATAACCTGAATGCCGAGATTGGTCCGGGCATCCAGCATCGTCAACAGCACACCTTCGATCTTCAGCGATGTATTCAGGTGTTTCTGAACGAGACGAACCGTATTCAGCAGCTGGCTAAGCCCTTCCAATGCGTAATACTCACACTGAATCGGAATAATGACCGAATCGGCTGCCGTCAACGAATTAATCGTCAAAATCCCGAGCGATGGTGGGCAATCAATGAGAATATAATCGTATTGGGGTTTGATCAGCTGCAGCGATTTCTTAAGACGCACTTCACGGGAGATCGTGGGAACCAGCTCAATCTCCGCGCCAGCCAATTGAATGGTTGCCGGTATGATGTCGAGCCCCTCTACGTTCGTCCCACATATAGCGTCCTTCGGGTGTACTTCATTGATGATAATATCATAAATGCAATTTGCAACATCGGCTTTATTAATACCAACCCCGCTTGTCGTGTTGCCCTGGGGGTCTATATCCACCAAAAGCACCCGTTTGCCTAGCGTAGCCAATCCAGCTCCCAGATTGACGGAAGTCGTCGTTTTGCCGACACCGCCCTTTTGATTTGCTATGGCAATAATTTTAGACACTCATTTCACCTCAATGTAGGAAGACTCTTCTAAGTAGTCGCAATAGATGATACACAGCCCGAGAGCCGGATATAGATCATATGAACACCCCCAAATCAATAAGCAGATCCGGGTCATTCATCGATGAAAAAAAAGCAATACAGTTATACAAGCTTTTCATCTTTAAACGAAAGCTGTATTTCTGGCTGTGGATGATACCGGTCAATAACGACAAGATTCAGCCCTCCTGAATCGGAAGGTTGAATATTGCCGGCATCATTTTTTTATATTGGATATAACGCTGATAATTTCGAGAATTCATAAACGACCAATATGAGGGTGCCAGCGAAACGTAAAGGGCTTACTTTCGAACTTGAAGCGAAATCATCCCGGAATGCCCCAATTCCATTAACGCTTAAGTCAATGAAACAGGGAGCAACAAGCCTCGGATTCAAACACCTCGTTTATGCTCAATAGAAAAAGCGGCACGATGCATACCGCCTTTACACCCGATTAACGTTTAGGTATTTTGATCACGATTTCATAATGATCTTCATGATCGTTCTCTGTTGTCTTGATGGCCATGCCTGAGCCTGAAACCATATCAATCGATTGACGGATCGTATTCAGTGCTAGACGAACGTCCTTGCTATAGGAGATCCGTTTGGCCTTCTTCATCGTTGTTACCTCTTTATAGAAGGCAATGCGCGCCTCCGTCTGTTTCACATTCAGTTCCTTGGTGATGATCTCATCCAACACCTTCAGTTGGGTCTCCTCATTGTCCAAAGAAAGCAGTGCACGCGCATGGCGTTCCGTGACTTTACGTTCCATTAATGCTGCTTTGACCGGTTCCGGCAGCTGCAGCAGACGGATTTTGTTAGCAATCGTCGACTGGCTCTTGCCAAGTCTCTGCGCCAAGCTTTCCTGTGTTAATTGATGAAGGTCGATCAGCTTCTGATAAGCAACGGCCTCTTCAATTGAAGTAAGCCCTTCGCGCTGCAAATTCTCGATCAGGGCAATCGATGCTGCCTGAGAATCGTTGAACTCCCGAACAATAGCCGGAATCGTATCCAGACCCAGCTTCTTAACCGCACGCCAGCGGCGTTCCCCGGCAATGATTTCATACACGCCGTTACGGACCCGGACAACGATCGGTTGAATCACTCCATGGGTTCTAATCGTCTGGAGCAACTCATCAATTTTCTCATCATCAAATATCGTCCGCGGCTGGTATGGGCTGCTGACAACCTCGTTGACCGGGATTTGTTTCACTTCATCCCCTTGGTTACGCTCTGCCGCCAAGCCAAACAACTTCGAAAATTGTTCTTTCATTCCGTATATTACCACCTAATTTCATGATAGCATGGATGAGCCCCCGACAATCATCAGAGCCGGCAAATACCGGCAGGCAAACTACCGCCCTGCAGTTTACACTGCTAGCCTCGGCACCCCATATCCCCTATATGTGGAAGCCGCTTATGTAGTAATAGAGCCAGGCATTTCCCTGCAAAAACATACTTCATGCAAATTGAGAACCAACGCCATCATCATCTTCGCTGGGCGCACTTCTCTGAAAAGCCGCATTCAACACGACTAATTCTTGAAAGATACAACAGGAGGTAATATCATGATGTCATTACATTGAATATCTAACAAGAATAGATCTATACCTCTACTCGTGCAGCAAACCATCGTGAATAGGACCGCCTTCAACAAATGGACATCGCTGTCTCAACAGCTATTCTCCGTCGCTGTGTGGTAGCCGTTCGTCTGCACGAAGCAAGGATGGGCGAATCACCTTGATCGAACCTTTCGGTGCCCATCAAAGAACGGGCTAAGTCAGCCCGCCTGCTTGTATAATGCTACGATTCTATTCTACCACTTTTTGTTCTATAACTCTATTCTCCAAAATCACCTTTTTTCCTGCATTTCTCGTTTTGATTAGCACTCATTTATGTGAAATCTCACAAAACAATAACACTCATACCTTCCTATTTGAATAAAGGCATAGTCGGTTTTTATCCTAAGTGATTGGTAAGGTAGATTCATAGTTTTTGTGAATTCCTTCATAAGTAGAAGTTTCGTTCCTCTACAATGGGTTTTCCCAAAAATGTTCCATGCCGACTGCGTAATGCCCGCCATGCCATTTAAGGCTGGAAATGGGCGTCAACCATCACGCATGCAAATAGGTTTTGCTTTGGTAAAGCAATATGCTATCAGGCTTCAAATTTTATGCTTTATACTCCTATCCTTCATACTTCATTCTTCATACTTCATTCTTCATACTTCATTCTTCATACTTCCTGCACCATGTTAGTCACCTTATTTTTGCCTATGATCAACTCCACTCCCCCCCTATCAAATGTTTCACGTGAAACATTTGCATAATTTCTACCAACTAGCGGATCGTAGTCACTTTTATAAGCTCTTGGAGAGCACGCTAGTGCATGCAAACCAACAAAGTCTAGAATTTAAAAACAGAGTCTGCCCATGGCCTTTTATAACCGCAAATTCCATGAAAGCAATTAATGTATAGGGTTTAACTTGAACAGATTCTCGAGCTGATGGCCCAGCATGGCCGCTTCTCATTGAATGCGTTGGTTCCGGCCGTTCAACCGGCGATTGTCTTGGGCCGTTAGTCGGAACGTCTCAGGCACGTTAGAATAACTCGTTGTTTCATGGATTATGGATCTCTAACGAACTGATCTGTAACTGACTACTTTAATGATGATTTATAGCTGGTCTTATAATTGATCTTGCAGCTAAGCTAGCAACTGATTTTGCACTAGCTGTTCTTACAATTGAGGATACGGGGTGTGAAAATATGCTGTGTGAAATCGGTATATATAAAATAATGACTCTTGGTATGTGGCGGCACACCAGATTATAAAACGCCAAAAAATACATCCTTGGATCCTTAAATCCTTGATTTGTTCTAAATCATACCATAGCACAAAAAAGAAGGACCCGCCTTGGGTCCTTCTTTACATTTACCTTCACGGATGCCGTCTGAACGATGCTGCAAATTTCACGCCATCAATAATGTGACTATGCCCCTGCAACTTGACCAACCATCCAATCCAATAAGCAAACATCTCTGATCATCGCTTTGCGCATCCCCAGCATGCCACAAGACCTCTTAGAGCGGAGATTTGGCCGCTGTCCCCGCTTTGCGCGGGTATTTGGCCGGGGTAGCGCCCTTCTTGTCGATAATGACGATGTGGCGGTCCGATTCCTCAATCGGAAGCGAGAATGAGTAAACTTGGTTCAGGGAGCCTCTTAGCTCTTTCAGGCTGCGAGCGGCTTCCTGGATTTCCTCCGAGGGGTCGCTGCCTTTCATTGCCGCGAACCTCCCTCCCACCTTCGTAAACGGTAGACAGAATTCATTTAGTACCGCCATTCGGGCTACCGCTCGGGCAGTAACCAGGTCGAATCCGTCCCGGTATCCCTGCTTGCGGGCTACCTCTTCCGCCCGGCCGTGGATCAGTTCAACCTGCTCCAAGCCCAACGTCTCCACCACATGCTTCAAAAAGGTGATGCGCTTATTAAGTGAATCTACAATAGTCAGATTCAAATGGGGGAACGCGATTTTGAGCGGAATCCCCGGGAAGCCTGCACCGGACCCGATGTCGGCCATATTTCCGATGTCGGGCATCTTTACGTAGAACGCAAGCGTAAGCGAGTCGTAAAAATGCTTGGTATATACTTGATCCCGCTCAGTGATCCCGGTCAGGTTCATCTTCTCGTTCCATTCCACTAGCAGCTCATAATATTGCTCAAACTGATGAAGCTGCCGATCATCTATCGCGATGCCTTGCTGCTGCAGCCGTTCAACAAATGACTTCTGGATATCGTCCATACCTTATCCTTTCGCTGCGGTTACCCGGTTATAGTGCTCAAGATACACAAGCAGTATCGAAATATCCGCCGGTGTGACGCCACTGATCCGGGATGCTTGCCCAATGGAGATCGGGCGGATTTTGTTCAGCTTCTGACGAGCTTCGATGGCCAAACCGTGAATATCATCGTAGACGATGTCTTCCGGAATCCGTTTCTTCTCCATCTTCTGCAGGCGCTCCACATGACCCAGCTGCTTCTCGATATAACCGGCATATTTGACTTGAATTTCAACCTGCTCCTTCATTTCCTCATCCAATTCATAAGGAGACGGTGAAATCGACTCGATCATCGCAAACGTCACTTCCGGACGGCGAAGGATGGTGAGCAGATTGCTTCCGTCCTGGATAGAAGCCGAACCGGCTGCTTCCAGCATCGGATTTACCTCAACCGGCTTCACCTTTGCTTGACGGAGCCGCTCAATTTCCTGCTCGACCAGTTCTTTTTTGCGCAGGAAATTTGCATACCGCTCTTCCGAGATCAGGCCGATGTCATGACCGATTTCGGTCAAGCGCAGATCCGCATTGTCATGGCGGAGCAGCAAACGGTATTCGGCACGGGAAGTCAGCAAGCGATAAGGCTCATTGGTTCCCTTCGTCACCAAATCATCGATCATTACGCCGATGTAGCCTTGCGAACGGTCCAGAATGACCGGTTCTTTCCCTTGCACTTTGCGGGCGGCATTGATGCCGGCCATAATCCCTTGCCCTGCCGCCTCTTCGTAGCCGGATGTTCCGTTAATTTGACCTGCCGTAAACAGCCCCGGAAGCTTCTTCGTCTCCAGCGTTGGCCACAACTGGGTCGGAACGATCGCGTCATACTCAATAGCATAACCATTGCGCATCAATTCCACTTTCTCCATCCCTGGAATGGAACGGAGCATGGCCAGCTGTACATCTTCCGGCATGCTGGTGGATAGCCCTTGCACATAATATTCCTTCGTGTTTTTGCCTTCCGGCTCCAGGAAAATCTGATGCTTCGATTTGTCGGCAAACCGAACAACTTTATCCTCAATCGAAGGACAGTAGCGTGGTCCGGTGCCTTCGATAAGACCCGAATACATCGGCGCACGGTGCAGATTATCATTAATAATTTGGTGCGTATCCACCGACGTGTACGTCAGCCAGCATGGAAGCTGCTCGTTATCCGACGATTTCGTTTCGTACGAGAAAAACTTAGGATTTTCATCGCCCGGTTGAATTTCCGTTTTGGAAAAATCAATCGTGTCCTTGTGAACCCGCGGAGGAGTTCCTGTTTTAAAGCGGACGAGGTCAAAGCCGAGCTCGCGAAGGTTCTCCGCCAGCTTCACCGATGGCTGTTGATTATTCGGTCCGCTCTCGTACGTCAGCTCGCCCATAATCACTTTGCCGCGCAGGTACGTGCCTGTCGTCACGACGACAGCTTTGGCGCGGTATTCCGTACCGGTTTGTGTCACAACGCCGACACAGACGCCGTCTTCAACGATGAGGCGGTCTACCATGCCTTGACGAAGCGTGAGCTTCTCTTCCTTCTCGAGCGTTTCTTTCATCGTGTGCTGATAGGAGAATTTATCGGCTTGCGCACGCAATGCATGCACCGCCGGTCCTTTTCCTGTATTCAGCATCCGCATTTGAATAAAGGTTTTGTCAATATTGCGTCCCATTTCCCCGCCAAGCGCGTCAATCTCGCGAACGACATGTCCTTTGGCCGGACCGCCAATCGACGGGTTGCAGGGCATAAAAGCAACCATATCCAGGTTGATCGTGATCATCAACGTTTCGACACCCATTCGGGCAGACGCAAGCGCCGCTTCACAGCCGGCGTGTCCTGCACCGACGACAATAACGTCATACGTGCCTCCCATAAAACTCATGGCTAACCCTCCTATTCGAATATTGTTTTCATATATTAAAGCCTCCACCATGTCTGTGGATCAGCTTAGAACTTCTAAAAAAAACTACAACCTGCAGCTTATCGCTTATTATAGAAGAAAAACGATGGTAATGGAGACCAAGAATTCCGGAGGAATATCCGGTCACCCAAATCACCCCACAACCTCCGGCTCCGCATTTTCCTTCCATTTCAACAAATCATCCTCCAGCGATTACTTGCCCAGACAGAACTGCGAGAAAATCTGGTCAATCAGCGAATCGCCAACGGCTTCGCCCAGGATTTCGCCGAGCTGCTCCCAAGCGAGCCGCACATCGATCTGGATCATATCGATCGGGATGAGCTGATCGGCCGCTTCATAAGCATCCTGAAGCGACTGCTTCGCTTTTTTCAACAGGGCAATATGCCGCACATTGCTGACATACGTCAGATCCCCGCCTTCGATTCGGCCGCTGAAGAACAAATTCGAGATGGCCTCCTCCAGCCGATCGATGCCCTCCTGTGCCTTCACGGACATCGGAACGATCAATTCATCCGGAACATACCGGTTCAGCACATCCTTATCGAGCTGAGACGGTAAGTCCATTTTATTCATAATGACGATACATTGTCTACCGCGTATTTGTTCCATCAATTCCAGTTCATCCTGATGCAGCGGCTCGCTGGCATTCAGGACGAGCAAAATCAAATCGGCCTCGTTCACCGCATGCCGGGAACGCTCGACGCCGATCTGCTCGACCACGTCCATCGTTTCGCGGATTCCGGCCGTATCCAGCAGCTTCAGCGGAATATTGTTGATCGTCACATATTCCTCAATCACATCACGCGTCGTGCCCGGAATATCCGTCACAATCGCCTTATTGTCTTGCGCCAGCGTATTGAGCAGCGAGGATTTCCCTACGTTCGGACGCCCGACAATCGCTGTCGTGATGCCTTCGCGCAAAATTTTCCCTTCCTGGGCCGTTTTCAGCAGCTTGTCGATCTCGCCCATCACCTGACTGCTCTTCTCTTTAATGAACTCTGCCGTCAAAGATTCCACGTCATGCTCGGGATAATCGATGTTCACCTCGATGTGGGCCAAGGTTTCCACCAGCGTATGACGAAGCTCCTTGATTTTCCGGGACAAGGTCCCCTCCACCTGCTTCAACGCCACCGAGAAAGCACGATCCGATTTCGAACGGATCAGGTCAATGACTGCCTCTGCCTGGGACAAATCGATACGGCCATTCAGGAAGGCCCGCTTCGTAAATTCCCCCGGCTCGGCAAGACGGATGTTCAGCTGCAGCAGCAGATCCATTACCCTTTTTACCGAGATGACCCCGCCGTGGGCGCTGATCTCAACCACATCCTCGGTCGTGAACGACCGGGGCGCCCGCATGACCGTAACAAGCACCTCTTCAAGATTCTCCCTGGTCTGCGGATCTACAATATGGCCGTAGTGGACCGTATGGGATTCCACCTGGCTCAGCTTACGCTTAGTCTTAAATATACGCTCCACTTCCGTCACGGCGTCCGGTCCGCTGACGCGAATAATCGCGATCCCGCCTTCACCGACGGCCGTAGAAATGGCTGCAATTGTATCGCTATACATGCTGTATTCACCTCTTTCTATTTAGAACGGGTGCAGATTCATACCCTATGCATTCTGCAACTCGCTGTATCTCCTCTTAGATAACGCCCTCCTCGGGCGTATAACGGCTGCACCAAGCTGTAGCTCGAACAATCGCCCGGCTGATGCGCCCCAAAACTGTATCTTGGTAAAAAACAATGACTCCCTTTAACAAGCTTAAGGAGTCATTGATCAACATATACTCTTCTAATTAAGGCTTACGACGATTTCGGAGTGATGACCACTCTGCGATTCGGCTCTTCGCCTTTGCTGTACGTCTTCACGCCGCCGTGGGATTGCAGTCTGGCATGGATGACCTTCCGCTCTGCGGCCGGCATCGGCTCCAACACAATCTCCTTGCGGCTCTTCAGAACCCGTCCGGCAAGCCGGTCGGCCAGATCCTCCAGCGTCTTCTTGCGGCGTTCCCTGAAGTTCTCCGCATCCAGAACGATGCGAAGGTAACTGTCCGAATAACGATTCGCCACGATGTTCGCCAGATACTGAAGGGCGTCCAGCGTCTGGCCTCTGCGGCCGATCATCAGCCCGAGGCCCGCGCCGGAAATATGAAGCGTCGTGAAATCTTTCCCCTTTTCCTGCTCGACCGAGATATCCAGCCCCATGGCCTGTCCCGTCTCGCGAAGGAAGCTGATGGCTTCCTCATAAGGGTCCTTCTTCGCCTCAGCGGCTTCCGTGCGGCTCTCTTCCATCGTTGCCACGGCGGATGGTGCCGGCACGCTCGAGGCTTGGGATACCTTCACCTCTGCGGCAGGTGCCGACTGCTGGGACGAAGGAGTCATCGGATGGTGTGATTCGCCGCCGGCGCGTTCAGGCAGGAGCGTTAGTTCAACTTTCGCTTCCTTGACCCCGAACAGGCCCAGGAATCCTCTTGATGGCTGACTCAATATTTGAACCGATACACGATCCTGACTTACACCCAAGCGGGCCAGCCCTTGTGCGACAGCTTCTTCAATGGTTTTTCCTGTTGCGACGATTTTACTCATCTCGACTTTTTGGCTCCTTTCGAACCCTTTTTCCCGCCTTTATGACCGCTCTTGTTCCCGGATTTATTGCTCTTTTGACCTTGGGTCGCGCTGGCAACGCTTGCCGTTACAGCTGCCTTGTCATTGTTGCGGTACAAGAAGTAGTTCTGCACGATCGTGTACAGGTTACTGTAGAACCAGTACAGCGGAAGCGCAGCAGGAAACTGAAAGGACATGACAAAGATCAAAATCGGATACACGAACAGCATAAACTGCATCATCCCCATCTGTGGAGACGGGTTCATCTTCATCATCATCTTCGTTTGCAGATACGTCGTGGCTGCTGCCAATACCGGCAGGATGAACAGCTTGTCCGGCTCACCGAGCTGCATCCACAAGAACTCGTGCTCACGAAGAAGTCCATTATAGTAGATCGAATGATAGAGTGCGATAAAAATCGGCATTTGAACGAGCAGCGGCAAGCAGCCCGCCATCGGATTGACCTTGTTCTCCTGGAAAAGCTTCATCGTTTCCATCTGCATTTTCTCAGGATTGTCTTTATATTTCTCACGGATCTTCTGAACCTCAGGCTGGATCGCCTGCATGGCCTTAGAGCTTCTGACCTGCTTCAAGGTCAGCGGCAGGATCAATGTACGGACGATAAGCACCATTACAAGGACAGATAATCCGTATTCACCGTTAAACCATGTAGCAAACGTATCAAGTGCCAAGGTAAAGTAGTAAACAACGTTGCTCTGCCAAAAGCCGCCATTTTTCAAGTCTTCGATGGAACGCGTTTGGTCAGCTCCAGGCGCACAACCTGATATAACCGCCACTGCGAGTATTACAGCGGCGAGGAGGAACCATTTTCCTCGTCTTGTCTTCATGAACGACACTTCAAAACCCCTCTCTTCGCCATTGCCATTCCACGGTAAATCATAACATATTTATATGGACAAATAAACACAAGCGTTCAGCCCTTTTTCGGTTTCAAAAGCGAGGATTTCCGCAGAACATGCAGCACGCTTTTTTCAAGCTCCTGATACGACTTGCCCAGCGCTCCCTTTCGGACAATGAAGATCAAGTCGATATGCTCCACGATCTCATGCTGATGGTGCCGGACAATCTCCTTCACCACACGTCTCATCCGGTTGCGTACGACGGCATTTCCGATCTTCTTGCTGCACGATACGCCGACGCGAAACTGCTCTACCTCTTTTTTACGCGACCAATATAAGACAAACTGATGATTGGCAAAGGACTTTCCGTGCCGATATACCCGGCTGAAGTCCGCGCGGTTCCGTAAACGAAGTTTTCTATGCACAAGTCTCTCCCTGCCTGACCGATAATCAAATTCATTAAACGACATTCTCCGCCTCCGGGCATCGCTTCCTATATATATAGTATAGTCATGCCGGTACGACGGTAAACGCAAACAACATCACATACACGAAGGGCCTCCTAAGTGATCTAATACAGGTCGGCATTTACCCCACCCTTCATCAAACAGGAGATATTACGAAAAAAAGACCACCTCGGTGGTCTTCGGCACAGTATTAAGCGCTAAGTACTTTTCTTCCTTTTTGACGGCGGCTAGCCAATACTTTGCGTCCGTTCTTCGTGCTCATTCTTTTGCGGAAGCCGTGCACCTTCTTGCGCTTGCTCACATTCGGTTTGAATGTTGGTCTCATGATCTAATGCACCCCCTTACAGGAATCTCTCATACGTATTTTAAGATTAAACGTCTACCGACGCACTTTCACGGAAGACAGACCGCCAAGTCGTCGTCCATCGACGCATCTCTTGATAACAGACCGCAGTGATTGCGGATGATGTCCTTTATCTTCACAGAAAATGCCTTTTTACATTTAATCACGATCAGGACTAAAAGTCAAATCAAACTTTGCCTTTTTAGGAAGCTTAAGTTTTCCACATGTAGCGTTTATTGCTAGTTTTGATTTATCCACATGGGGATAACCTATTGAAACCGTCTGTGAATAGAACTATTGGCGTTTTTCGGACCTTGATCGGGCGACGCCTCGCCGGTTTACACCGGCGCCATAAAGGAGTAGTATAAATAATTGAATTTAAGTTGTATACAAGTATACATCTAAGAAGGAGCTGCATCATATTATGAAAATAGGCATGATCGGCCTTGGGAAAATGGGTCTCAATCTGGTCCAGAACCTGATTCATCATCAGCATGAGGTCGTCGCGTACGATTTGAATGCCGATCTGGTGAGCAAGGCTGCCGGTTATGGGGCCGAAGGCACCGCTTCGACTGAAGAACTGGTGGCGAAGCTGGATTCGCCCCGTATCATATGGATGATGGTTCCTGCCGGTAAGATTGTGGATTCGGTCATTGATTCGCTATCCCCTCTTCTTGCCCAGGGCGATATTCTGATTGACGGCGGCAACTCTCATTATAAGGATTCCATTGCCCGGGCAACCCGTTTGTCGGAGCAAGGAATTTATTATTTCGATGCCGGCACGTCCGGCGGCATGGAAGGTGCCCATAACGGAGGCTGCTTTATGATCGGCGGCAACCGCGAGGTATTCAGCCGCATCGAACCCCTGTTCAAGGACATGGCTGTCGAGAACGGCTATCTATACGCCGGCGAAAGCGGCAGCGGGCATTTCCTCAAGATGGTCCATAACGGGATCGAATACGGGATGATGCAGTCCATTGCCGAAGGTTTTGAAGTGTTGGAAAAGAGCGCTTTTGACTACAATTACGAGGATGTTGCCCGGGTATGGTCGAACGGTTCCGTCATCCGCAGCTGGCTCATGGAGCTCACGCAGAACGCTTTCTCCAAAGATCCGAAGCTGGAAGGCATCAAAGGTGTCATGCATTCCTCCGGCGAAGGCAAATGGACCGTCGAAACGGCGCTGGAAGTTCAGGCAAGCGCACCGGTAATCGCCCTCTCCCTGTTTATGCGTTACCGCTCGCTGGATCAAGATACGTTTCATGGAAAAGTCGTGGCAGCGCTTCGCAATGAATTCGGCGGCCATGCGGTCGAGAAGTCGGAATAATCCGCTTCTCCATCCGCGTTTTAGCAAGCGTCTTCATAGCCTGGATAACATCCGGGGAAAAACGGCATCATGAATGGAATCCGGAACTTTTCCTGTGGTATGATTACCACGAAAGAGGATGATTACTAGTTAACCGGATTGGAGAATCAGTCTATGAAATACCCATCGGCCTGGCTGCAGGGAGCTTCGCTTGGCGAGGCCATTGCGAGCGAGTTAAGGCTGCAGATCATTAGCGGCACGATCAAGCGCGGGGAAGTCATTTCAGAGAACCGGATCGCAGGCGAGTTCGGCACCAGCCGATCCCCTGTTCGCGAAGCGATGAAAACGCTGTCCAGCGAGGGCTTGATTCAGTTGGAGCGCATGGGCGCTGTTGTCATGGGCCTATCCCTTAAAGACGTCGAAGAGCTGTACGATGTGCGGTATCTTATTGAAAGCTTCGTGCAAGGAGAGGTTTTTGCGCGGCAGCAGCCGGAATTGATCCGCCAGCTTCGGCAAATTGTCGACAGGATGGAGCTTGCTGCCAAGCATGTGGATCCGATCGAGTATTCCTATCAGGATCTGAGCTTCCACGAGCGCATCATAACCGAGGCGAATCATAAGCGGATCATGCATTTATGGAAGAGCATCCGTCCGATTGTGATGACGGTCATGCTGATCACAACCCGGCAGGTGTTCAGCGGAGGTGCCTCCAAGCTCCGATACGTAACGGACAAGCATATCCGGCTTATTCAAGAGATGGAATCCTTGGATCCGGACCGGATTCAAACGGCGGTTCAGCAATATTTCGATGATTCCCGCCGGACGCTGCATCTGAGTTTCCCGGAGGATTAACTTATCGTAGTCCTCCCTTCCTCCGTTTCTTATTGCACGCTCTAAGTTGTCGACAAGTATACAATAGAAATTCATTCTGTTTTGGGCATACTACCGCAGAAAACCGCTCAGTTTACCAATAACCACCCGGACATAATGGGTAATCTATAGGAGGAAGACAGCTATGAACACACTTTTTGGTCTCAGCCATAACGCTACTTTAATGTTCTGGACCTTGCTGACGATCGTTTTTCTGATCGTGCTGATATCCAAATATAAGTGGAATCCCTTCGTTACACTACTGATCGCTGCGCTGCTGCTGGGGCTGTTGACCGGCATGCAGCCGATGGACGTGATCACATCCATAACCGGCGGTCTCGGCGGAACGCTCGGAACGATAGCCATCGTTATCGCGCTTGGCACCATGCTGGGCAAAATGATGGCCGAGTCCGGAGGCGCCGAGCAAATCGCAACGACGCTGGTCAATCGCTTCGGGGAGAAGCGGGTACACTGGGCCATGATGATTGTCGGCTTTATTGTCGGTATTCCCGTGTTTTTTGAGGTCGGTGTTATTTTGCTGATTCCGATCGTCTTTACCGTAGCCCGTAAAACGAAAATGTCGCTGCTGCAGATCGGCATTCCGATTCTGGCCGGCTTATCCACGGTTCACGGTCTGGTTCCGCCCCATCCCGCTCCGATGATCGCGATTGATGCGTACGGCGCGGACCTGGGCATTACCATTCTGTACTCGTTTGTCATCGGGATTCCTGCCGCCATTCTTGCAGGTCCCGTATTCGGCAAATATATCGGCAAGCGGATCACAACCGAGCCGCCTGAAGAGCTGGCCGAGCAGTTCTCCAGCAAAGCGGATCGCGGACTGCCCGGCTTCGGCATCACGATCTTCACCATCTTGCTTCCCGTCATTCTGATGCTGATCGGCTCGGCAGCTGAGATCATCGATCCTAACAACACGAGCGCCATATCTGTCATCTGCAAATTCGTGGGACACGAAGTCATCGCCCTTCTGATTGCGGCGGTGTTCTCGTTCTTCTCGCTCGGCTTTGCACGCGGCTTCAACAAGCATGAGCTGTCGAAGTTCACCAGCGAGTGTCTAGCGCCGATCGCCTCCATCATTCTGATTATCGGTGCAGGCGGCGCCTTCAAGCAGGTACTGATTAACAGCGGCGTCGGCAATGCGATTGCCGAGATTGCCACCGGCGCCAACATCAATATCATCCTGTTCGCATGGCTGGTCGCAGCCCTGATCCGGGTTGCAACCGGCTCGGCCACCGTAGCCATGACGACGGCTGCCGGCATTGTTGCACCTGTGCTCGCCATGACGCCGGACGCCAATGTCGCGCTTGTCGTCCTTGCTACCGGCGCCGGATCCATCGTCTTGTCCCACGTCAATGACGCTGGATTTTGGATGGTTAAGGAATTCTTCAATATGACCGTAGCCCAGACGCTGAAGACCTGGACCGTGCTGGAGACGATTCTCTCTGTAACCGGTCTTGTATTGGCCCTTGTCCTAAATCTAATTGTATAATTGAACATAAGCTCATGAGGTCCCCGGTGAAGATACGCGCATCAACGCAAGACTTCGCTTGGGGACCTCAAATAGAAAGAAGGTATGTCTCTTGAGTACACAGAACTACATGATCGGTGTCGATATCGGAACGACAAGCACCAAAGCGGTGCTGTTTAAGGAGAATGGAGAAGTCGTCGCCAAGGCCGGCGGTGAATACCCCCTTCACACCCCTACGCCTTCGACGGCCGAGCAGGATCCGGAACAGATTTTTCAAACGGTGCTCTCCTCGGTCCAAGGCGTGATGGCCGATACCGGAATTTCTCCGAAGCAGGTATTGTTCGTGTCCTTCAGTGCCGCAATGCACAGCGTCATTGCCGTGGATAAGGAAGGAGTCCCGTTAACCCGCTGCATTACGTGGGCGGATAACCGGAGTGCCGCCTGGTCCGCGAAACTCAAGAAGGAGCTTGGCGGCATGGAGCTGTATTTGAGAACCGGCACGCCGATTCACCCGATGTCGCCGGTGACAAAGCTGATGTGGCTCCGTCATGATCAGCCGTCCGTGTTCAAGCAAACCGCCAAATTCATTTCGATTAAGGAATATGTATACTATAAGCTGTTCGGCAAGTATGTGGTGGACCATTCCATCGCCTCCAGCACCGGCATGATGAATCTGGAAGCCCTCGCTTGGGATCAGGAAGCGCTGAAGCTGGCCGGGATTACCGAGGATCAATTGTCCACACTCGTGCCAACCACACATATCATGACAGGCCTGAAGGAAGAATACGCTGCTCGTATGGGTCTCCTTCCTTCCACTCCGTTCGTGCTTGGGGCTGCGGACGGCGTTCTGTCCAACCTTGGCGTCAACGCGATTCAGCCGGGCGTCGTTGCGGCGACCATCGGTACGAGCGGCGCCATCCGAACGGTCGTAGACCGGCCGATGACCGATCCGAAAGGACGGATCTTCTGCTATGCCCTGACCGAGAAGCACTGGGTCATCGGCGGTGCCGTCAATAACGGCGGCATGATTTTCCGCTGGGTACGGGACGAATTCGCGGCATCGGAGATTGAAACGGCCAAGCGGCTCGGGATCAATCCGTACGATGTGCTGACCAAAATTGCAGACCGCATTCCTCCGGGCTCGAACGGCCTTTTGTTCCATCCGTATTTAACGGGAGAACGTGCCCCGCTGTGGGATCCGAATGCGCGCGGCTCGTTCTTTGGCCTTACGCTGAACCATCAGAAGGAGCATATGATCCGTTCCGTATTGGAAGGTGTCATTTTCAATATGTATACCGTTCTGCTCGCCATGGAGGAGCAGATGGGCCATCCGGCGAAGATTCACGCCACCGGCGGGTTTGCCCGCTCACCGATCTGGCGGCAGATGATGGCCGATATCTTCGACCAGCAGGTGATCGTGCCGGAGAGCTATGAGAGCTCCTGTCTCGGCGCCGTCGTCCTGGGCTTATATGCTACGGGAAGAGTGGATTCGCTAGATATCGTCTCAACGATGGTCGGCGGCACGCATGAGCACCAGCCGGTGAAGGAGAACGCCGATGTGTATAAAGCGCTCCTTCCGATCTATATCCGGATCTCGCGCAAGCTGGAGGAAGACTATGAAGCCATATCGGAGTTCCAGCGCAGATTTGAGCAGAAATAACATGAGTGACCTAGTAAAATAAAGACAGCCTGTCTTTGGCGGAGGAATATCCCTCGCAAAGACAGGCTTTTTTTATGATGCAGGATGCATGCTCCCCGGCGCACCAACAATCTGGATGATCATGCAATCACCGAGGGCGGATTAAGAGCCTGGGGCGAATCGCCAACAGTCTCGATTAACGGGCCTAATGCCTTTTTAACAAAGCCGACAGCGTAAGCCTCCCCCTCCGCTCTCCTAGTCACAACGCATAAGAAAAAAATATCCCCAGCGAGACTATCATCCCGAAGACGCCGCCGACCTTGCACATGAAGAAATAAAAATCGCTCGGCTCCGGGTCACTCACCATCAGATTGGAAGGAGATATATGAAACATAAAGCGCTGAAAGGCTTCATAACGAAAACTGCACCAGTTGAAAATAAACAATGCGACCGCCAAAAGGAAGAACCCTACGCTGCCGTTAGGCTGATGGAACGCTTCGTCCGACGCAGCGGCAAGATCCGCTGGAAAATAACGAGGGCTATCCGGATCCCTTATTTTGTTTCCCAACCCAACCTGTATGACTGCCGGGGGAAGCACCCACTCTCCAGCCTGATCGAACACCTGGAATCCGTCTTGGCCAAACGGCTCCACCCGGAATTCGGTACCATCCGGATAAACGACCGCATACGGCTCCCATTCCCCGCTCATCCCTTCTTTTCCGTGAATCTGGTACCTTTCTTCCTCGGCTTCAATCACCCGATCTGACTCATACTTGTGAACATACACCGGACTTCCCCGGCCGAATAAAGCGCGATATTCGACCGTACCGCTGCCCGAATCCTCATACTTGAAGTATTTGACGTCGTCCAGATAAAAAAATGTCTTCGAATAATAGCTTTGCGCCCAGCCTGCGACCGCAGCAACGATCAAGACCAGCACGAGCAACCCTAGCCATCTCCTCCACTGAGCCCTAGGCTGCGTTTCTCCCATCCCGTTTCCTCCGTTCGAAGTTTCCTTATAGTACGGCGATGAATGACCACAGGTTGCGCTGCTCTCAACCCTCCTGAGCAGACAAAAATCCCCCATTCGACATGCCGTGCACGCCCTAGTGAGGGATATCCACAACCGTTTGTACCTTTGGTTGATTATAAAGGCCGCTAGAACATTCAACCAGAAGTTATGAACAGATGGAGATGGAAGCAAAAATTGTTTGCGATTTGGACAACCTGTGCATAATTTTTTTCGCATGAAGGCTAATGATGTCGAAAGCTGAACAATTTATAAACAATATCTAGTGGTGTGAATAAGAATTATGCACAACGTATTGAATTTGTGGATAAATTAGCGACATACATTGAAAATAAGGCCTTCTTTTGCTATGATGATATTACTTTTGGATGTGAATATGTGAATGAACACATGATATTATCAACAGGCTGTGGATAAAGTTGTGAACAATTTCAATTTATCCATATTTTTTTGTTTCCACAGGGGGTTAGCTTTGGGGATAATTTGACATCGTTCATTTTGGTTCGACATTTCCACTCATGGCTCTAGCCACATTTGGAAGATTTAAAGGAGTGACAGTTTTGGAAAGCCATACTTCCGAATTATGGCAGGAAATATTATCGATAATACAGACCAAGCTCAGCAAACCGAGCTTTGACACTTGGTTTAAAGCGACCAAGGCATTGACCATTAACGATCACTCCGTCGTCATTTCCGCGCCGACAACGTTTGCCGTGGAATGGCTGGAGAGCCGATATACGAAGCTGGTAAGCTCAACGGTCTATGAGGTGATCGGCAAACAGGTCGATGTGAGGTTTGTGATTGAAGAGGCAAAGTCACAGGAGCCGGCTCCTCAGCAGCCGTCCCCCCCGTTAGAAGTTAGCGGAGACGAAATTCAATCCCATATGCTGAACCCGAAATACACCTTTGACACGTTCGTCATCGGCTCGGGCAACCGGTTTGCGCATGCCGCCTCGCTCGCCGTCGCCGAAGCGCCGGCCAAAGCGTACAACCCGTTGTTCCTCTACGGAGGGGTAGGACTTGGCAAGACACACTTGATGCACGCCATCGGCCATTATATTTTGGAGCATAATCCGAGCAGCAAGGTCGTGTACATTTCCTCAGAGAAGTTCACCAACGAGTTTATCAACTCCATCCGTGACAACCGCGCCGAAAGCTTCCGCAACAAGTACCGCAACGTCGATATTCTGCTCATTGACGATATTCAGTTTTTGGCCGGGAAGGAATCGACGCAGGAGGAATTTTTCCATACGTTTAACGCGCTGCATGAGGAACGGAAGCAGATCATCATATCAAGTGACCGGCCGCCCAAGGAAATTCCGACGCTGGAGGAAAGACTCCGTTCACGGTTCGAATGGGGACTGATCACCGATATTCAGCCGCCGGACCTTGAGACCCGGATCGCGATCTTGCGCAAGAAGGCGAAGGCCGAGAATTTGGACATTCCGAACGAAGCGATGATGTATATTGCCAACCAGATCGATACCAACATCCGGGAGCTTGAAGGCGCCCTTATCCGTGTTGTTGCTTATTCCTCTCTGACGAACCAGGATGTGACCACGCATCTTGCAGCGGAAGCGCTGAAGGATATCATCCCGTCCAGCCGGCCGAGAATGATTACGATCCAGGATATTCAGCAGAAGGTGGGCGAGTACTACAATCTGCGGCTGGAGGACTTCAAAGCCCGCAAACGGACCAAAGCCGTCGCCTTTCCGCGGCAGATCGCCATGTACTTGTCCCGTGAATTGACCGATTATTCCCTTCCGAAGATCGGAGAAGCTTTCGGAGGACGGGACCATACCACCGTCATTCATGCGCATGAGAAGATCACCCAATCGCTGAAGACCGACCAGGAGCTCTTCAAAGTGGTTAACAATATTACGGAGAAAATCAAAAATCCAACCTGAACAAGTTCAAAGCCTATGCACAATCTATACACATGTGGATAGGCTTAATTTTATGCCTTTTCACGGGCTTATCCACATATTCAGTGCGCCTACTACTTGTACTATAAATAATTAATAAAATAATTATCCATAAAGAGGGGAATCATCGGCCTTCCGCCGAATGAAACAATACCCCTCTCATTTTTCCGCAAGGAGTGAAATTGATGAAAATCAGCATATTGAAAAATGTATTGAACGAATCCATCCAACACGTGTCCAAAGCGATCTCCAGCCGGACCACCATTCCGATCCTGAGCGGCATTAAACTTGATGTCACTTATTCCGGCGTGACGCTGACAGCCAGCGATACGGATATTTCCATCCAATCGTTTATTCCTTCGGAAGATGAAAAGCACACGATTGTTCAGGTTGAAAGACCGGGTAGTGTCGTGCTTCCGGCTAAATTTTTCGTTGAAATCATCAAGAAGCTGCCCTCCCAGGAAATCCATATGGAGGTTAAAGATCAATTCCAGACCTTTATTTCCGCAGGCGCAACCGAAATCCAAATGGTCGGCCTTGATCCGGATGAATTCCCGGTATTGCCGAACATCGAAGGCAGTCAGACGATCTCGCTTCCGGGAGATCTGCTGAAAAACATGATCAAGCAGACGGTATTCTCCATCTCGACGCACGAGACGACGCCGATTCTGACAGGGGTTCTGTGGAGCCTGAACAACAATGAGCTGAAATTTACCGCAACCGACCGTCATCGTCTGGCGACTCGGTCCGCGAATATTGAAGGTGTGGATGATATTTCGTTCAACAACGTAGTCATTGCCGGCAAAACCTTGAACGAGCTGAGCAAGATCATTCCGGATCAAAATACGCTGGTCGATATCGTTGTGGCCGATAATCAGGTATTATTTAAAATTGACCGTGTGCTGTTCTATTCGCGTATATTAGACGGCATTTATCCCGATACTTCTAGAATTATTCCGACGACGCATAAAACAGAACTCGTTTTGGATACAAAAAAATTAAGCGAGTCGATCGACCGTGCGTACCTGCTGTCGAGAGAGGAAAAAACGAATATCGTGCTGCTGCAAACGATGGAGAACGGGGGCATTGAAATCTCCTCGAGTTCCTCCGAGCTCGGTAAAGTGCGTGAAGAATTGGATCTGATTGAATTCAAGGGGGATCCGCTGCGCATTTCCTTCAACTCGAAATATATGCTGGACGTGCTGAAGGTCGTCGAGAGCGAGCAGCTGATGATTGCCTTCATGGGAGTCATGAGCCCGATCATTCTGAAGCCGCTCGATGACAGCAAGAGTCAGTATATTATTCTGCCGTACCGTACGGCGAACTAAAGAGGATGTTCAAAAAGTCGTCTATTGGTCACGGATCCGACTTATTTGAACCCGCTATAAAAGTTATCCCCATGTTGATAAGGAGGAAAGGACAGGCAAATGAAGCAAATCTTTATCCACAGCGAGTATATTAAGCTGGACCAATTTCTGAAGCTGGCGGATTGCGTATCCACAGGCGGCATGGCGAAGGAGCTGCTGGCGGAGGGGGCCGTGCTGGTCAACGATGAGAAGGAAGAGCGGCGCGGACGCAAGCTGGTTCCCGGCGACATCGTCAAGGTGGAGGACTGCGGAACCTTTCAGGTGGCGGCGCAATAGACAGCCTCCCGTTAGGCGCTAGGCGCGGATGACGAGGGAGAGGATCAACTTGTTTGTTAACAATATCAGTCTTCAGCATTACCGGAACTATGATCAGCTGCAGCTGAATGCGTTCGGTGATGTCAATCTGATTATCGGGCGCAACGCCCAGGGGAAGACCAACTTGATGGAGGCGCTCTTCGTGCTCGCTTTGACGAAGAGCCACCGCACCTCCAAGGATCGTGAGCTGATCGCCTTCGAGCAGCCGAGTGCGCATATTGCAGCTGAGGTTGAGAAGAAGTACGGGATGCTGAAGCTTGAGCTGAGCGTGTCCCAGCAGGGGAAGAAGGCGAAGGTCAACGGTTTGGAGCAGCGGAAGCTGAGTGATTTTATCGGCTCCCTGAACGTGGTTATGTTCGCACCCGAGGATTTGGAAATCGTCAAAGGCACGCCGGGGGTTCGCCGCCGGTTTCTTGACATGGAAATCGGGCAGGTCGCGCCGAGCTATCTCTACCATCTGCAGCAGTACCAGAAGGTGCTCGTTCAGCGGAACAATCTGCTCAAGCAGCTGTGGGGGAAGGAAGCGTCCCAGCAGGCGATGCTGGACATTTGGAACAGCCAGTTGGCAGAACATGGTGTTAAAATCGTCAAGAAGAGGAAACAATTTATAAAAAAGCTTCAAAAGTGGGCTGAGGGCATTCATCAGGGCATCACAAACGGCCTGGAAGAGCTGTCCCTGCACTATGTTCCGTCCTTTGCTGACGCGGAGGAAGAAGATGAAGCTGTCTTATTTGAGCGTTTTATGATAAAATTATCACAAATGAAAGAGCAAGAAATAAGGCGTGGTATGACATTGGCAGGTCCTCATCGAGATGATCTGGCTTTTTATATTAACGGTAAGGAAGTCCAAACGTACGGATCTCAAGGTCAGCAGCGAACGACGGCGCTCTCTTTGAAGCTGGCCGAAATCGAGCTGATTCAGGAAGAAATCGGTGAATATCCGGTATTGCTTCTGGATGATGTGCTTTCCGAACTGGATCCATACCGGCAGACGCAACTGATAGAGACATTCCAGAGCAAAGTGCAGACATTCATCACGGCGACGGGCATCGAGACATTGAATACCGACAAATTGAAGGGTGCCAGCATTTTTCATGTCCATGACGGACAGGTGGGCTCTTAAGGAGTGATTCCATTGTATATTCATTTAGGCGGAGAAAAGATTATCCGTTCGTCCGAGCTGGTTGGCATCTTCGATATCTCGATCGAGAAATCGTCAAAGATCTCCAAGCAGTTCGTCACGCATGCCCAGCAGCATAAGGTCGTGGAATTAATCGGTGAAGAGGATCCGAAATCCATCGTGGTGACGAAGTCCATCGTCTACTATTCCCCGATTTCCTCCGCAACGCTGAAGAAGCGGGCAAATCATTTTGTAGCTCAGGCATAACAGAATCTGTAGAAGTAGGTGAAGGCATGTCTATGAATCAACCGACATATGATGAGAATCAGATTCAGGTACTGGAAGGGCTCGAGGCTGTCCGCAAACGTCCAGGGATGTACATCGGCTCGACCAGCGTCAAGGGTCTGCATCATTTGGTATGGGAGGTAGTGGACAACAGTATTGACGAAGCGATGGCGGGAATATGCGACCATATCGAGATTATTGTCCATGAGGATAACAGCGTTACGGTTATCGATAACGGACGCGGAATTCCGGTCGGCGAGAACGCCAAGCTGAAGAAATCCACCCTCGAAGTCGTTATGACCGTCCTGCATGCCGGCGGTAAGTTCGGCGGCGGGGGATATAAGGTATCCGGCGGCCTGCACGGCGTGGGCGTATCGGTCGTTAACGCATTGTCCACCAAGGTTGTCGTCCAAGTGAAGCGGGATGGGCATATTTATCAGCAGGAATACCGGCGCGGCGTGCCTCAGTATGACATCAAAGTCATCGGGGATACCGAAGAGACCGGTACGACGGTTACCTTCCTGCCGGATCCGGAAATTTTCACGGAGACAACGGAGTTTGACTATAATACGCTCCTGACGCGGGTTCGCGAGCTGGCCTTCTTGAACAAAGGCATCGCGCTCACACTGACGGATGAGCGTACGGGAGCTTCCGATTATTTCAAATACGAAGGCGGTATTATCGAGTACGTTAAATTCTTGAATGAGAAGA
The DNA here is from genome assembly GCF_038002285.1 of Paenibacillus sp. FSL R5-0810. NCBI lineage: Bacteria > Bacillati > Bacillota > Bacilli > Caryophanales > Paenibacillaceae > Paenibacillus > Paenibacillus sp. FSL R5-0810. The sequence continues at coordinate 5,138,531 of NZ_JBBOCF010000001.1, read as the reverse complement.
AGGAGGCGCTCCACGAAGAACCGATCTACGTGGAAGGCTCCCGGGACAACATTCAAGTGGAGATCTCGCTCCAGTACAACGACAGCTATACCGAGAATATTTACTCGTTTGCGAACAATATCAATACGCATGAGGGCGGAACACATGAATCCGGCTTTAAAAGCGCATTGACGCGCATCATTAACGATTATGCCCGTAAAACCGGCATGATCAAGGACAACAGCAATAACTTGTCCGGAGACGACGTGCGGGAAGGCTTGACGGCGATCATTTCGGTCAAAGTGCCGGAGCCGCAGTTTGAAGGGCAGACGAAGACGAAGCTCGGCAACAGTGAAGTCCGCGGCATCGTGGAGTCCCTGTTTGCGGAGAAGCTGCAGGAATTCTTGCAGGAGAATCCTTCGGTGTCCCGCCGCATCCTGGAGAAGGCGCTGCAGGCTTCCCGTGCACGTGAAGCAGCGCGTAAGGCTCGGGAAATGACCCGCCGGAAGAGCGCGCTTGAAGTAAGCGCCCTGCCGGGCAAGCTCGCCGACTGCTCCTCCAAGGATGCGTCGATCAGTGAGCTGTATATCGTCGAAGGCGACTCCGCCGGCGGATCGGCTAAGCAAGGCCGTGACCGGCACTTCCAGGCGATTCTGCCGCTGCGGGGGAAAATCCTTAACGTCGAGAAGGCCCGTCTGGACCGCATTCTCTCTAATGCGGAGATCCGTGCGATCATTACGGCGCTCGGTACCGGGATTGCCGATGACTTCGATCTGTCAAAGGCCCGTTATCACAAAATCATCATCATGACCGATGCTGACGTCGACGGCGCGCATATCCGCACACTGCTGCTGACGTTCTTCTATCGCTATATGCGTAAGCTGGTAGAAGCGGGATATATTTATATCGCGCAGCCGCCGCTCTTTAAGATCGAGCGCAACAAGGTTGTCCGTTATGCGGGCAGCGAGAAGGAGCGCGACGAGATCATTAAGGAATTCGGCGAGAACGCCAAGTTTAACATCCAGCGGTATAAAGGTCTCGGCGAGATGAATGCAACCCAGCTGTGGGAGACGACGATGGATCCGGAGAGCCGCACGATGCTGCAGGTAACGATCGAGGATGCCATGCTGGCAGATACGCTGTTTGACACCCTCATGGGTGACAACGTTGAGCCGCGTCGTGATTTCATTCAAGAGCACGCGAAGAGCGTCCGCAATTTGGACATTTAGCATAGAGCACTAGCCAGGAGGGAGCATCCGGGCAGGTCAGGGACCTGCGGATGCTCCTTTTTGCTGTGAGCGGCTGGCTGATCACTTAGAAGGCTGCTATGCTCATACGCCCTACTATCTATTGTCTGCGATGATAGGAGCAAACAACCATCAAGGCAAGTCCGGAGCGCGTAACGAGCGCATAGAGTTACTGCGGGTTCAGTCTTAAAGCAGGGCTTAGCAATGCGACATGAATTTTACGCGCCAGTCATGTTGAAGTGACCCATCGAACCAAGGTAGGGTAAGATTCCGGACGTGCAGCGACATAGGTTAGGCTAGCGGACCTTCTTTGTACTGCTGGACAAATTCCGTCCGTAGGCGCTGGCGTACTTCTTGACCTTGTTATAGATGCTTGGATCCTTGAAGAACTTCTTAAACGGAAAGAGCGCAGGCTTTGTGTTGACCTCCAAAATCCAAATGTTCCATCGTCCATCAATTGCGATATCCAGCCCGATTTCCTTCAGATTCGGGTAGGACTTCTGCAGTTGGCCGGCGACATTCACACCGAGCTCATGCAGTTCCCGGCGGATGTTCTCCGCCTCTTCGGCCGTCATATGCTCAAGCATAAGCGGCTTGTAATGCTGGACGGTGCCGCCGCTATGATGATTTGTAATGATTTTGTTTTTGGCCGCTACCCGCCCGATAATGCCGGTGCTTACCCACTGTCCGGAAGGGCTTCTCTGTGTAAGAACACGCAGGTCAAAGGGACGGCCTTGGTACCGGAGCAGATGGATGCCCTGCTGAATCAAATATTCCTTGCCTTGGAGCAGTGAATTCAGCGTTTTATGAAGACTGTCCAGTGATTGGAACGTCTCGGTCTTTTGTTCATACCGGAGCTTGTAGGTCTTGGAGGCGGCCGATTCCTCCTCATTCTGCGATTCGATTTGCTCCACGGACATAACGCCGTTGCCGTACGTCCCCCGATCCGGCTTAATGTAAACCAGCGTGTGGGTATTCAGCAACTCTTCCAGCGCTTCGAACGAGTACTGGCGGGTTGCGGGAATGTAGGAGGCAAGACCTTTATTTTTCAACAAGATTTTTGTTTTCGCCCATTTGCTTGCAACGCGTTGTATAGCCAACCAACTTCATCCTTTCCGGCCGTTTTTTTGAGTGAAGAGCAGATGTACCTGTCACGGAAAAAAAAGAGCACGAGCGCAGGGATACGCCTATAGTTTGCCTTAGCCATAGCCCGTTAGGGGAAGGTCGAACGCTATTCATGATCGATCGAAGCACCGGGCGATACATCCGGCACATAAAGCTGCCAAACGGGAAAACATAGGACAAGTATGACAAACAGTGGTATAATATAAAGATGTGATCGATGCGAAATCTTTTTCAATGCATTGTATGTGAAAAGCGGCACGGAGGACAGGGCGTATGTCACGGTTTCCGGGCAAAAATCATACTTTCACGCTTTCTATCCCGTGTTTAATTGTGCATGGTTTGTGAAAGTAATATAATAAAGGTTGGTGCATTTATAGCTTCCTGATCATTATTCTGCTTTTTTCACATAGAGCAAGGCATGGTTGATAGAAAATGAAGGAGGTCCAGCATGGCGGAAGAAAATTTCTCCCAAATTAAAGATCGGGACATAGGTACCGAGATGCGCGAATCCTTTATGGATTACGCGATGAGCATCATTGTCAGCCGGGCCTTGCCAGATGTGCGGGACGGAATGAAGCCGGTTCACCGTCGCATACTATATGCGATGTCGGAGCTCGGCATGGCCCCGGACAAACCGTACAAAAAATCGGCAAGGATCGTTGGCGAGGTTATCGGTAAGTACCATCCGCATGGTGATTCCGCAGTGTATGAATCCATGGTCCGGATGGCGCAGGACTTCTCCATGCGATACATGCTCGTCGACGGGCATGGTAACTTCGGTTCCATTGACGGAGATATGGCAGCGGCAATGCGATATACGGAAGCCCGTTTATCCAAGATTGCCATGGAAATGCTGCGTGATATTAATAAAGAGACGATTGACTTTGCGCCCAACTACGATGGCGAGGAGCAGGAGCCGGTCGTTCTGCCGGCACGTTACCCGAACCTTCTCGTAAACGGGGTATCCGGGATTGCGGTCGGTATGGCGACGAATATACCGCCTCATAATCTTGGCGAAGTCATCGATGGCGTACAGGCGATGATTCGGAATCCCGACATCACTCCAATGGAGCTGATGGAGTATATACAGGGACCGGACTTCCCGACAGCGGGCTACATTTTGGGACGCGAAGGCATCCGCCAGGCATATCGTACGGGACGCGGCTCGGTAACGATGCGCGCGAAGGCGACGATTGAGGAAAACAATAATAAGGCGCGCATTGTCGTTCATGAGATCCCGTATCAGGTGAACAAAGCACGTCTCGTGGAGAAAATTGCCGAGCTCGTTCGCGATAAGCGAATTGACGGCATTACGGATCTCCGTGATGAGTCGGACCGTAACGGCATGCGGATCGTGATCGAGCTGCGCCGTGACGTCAACCCGAACGTCGTCTTGAATAACTTGTATAAGCATACGGCAATGCAGTCGAATTTCGGTATCAACATGCTGGCGATCGTCAACAATGAGCCGAAAATATTGAATCTGCGTGATGTGCTGCATTATTACCTGGAGCATCAGGTGACGGTGATTCGCCGTCGTACCGAATTCGAGCTGAAGAAGGCCGAGGCCCGGGCCCATATTCTGGAGGGCTTGCGGATTGCGCTGGATCATCTGGATGAGGTTATCGCGCTGATCCGCGCCTCGCAGACAACCGAGGCCGCGCGCGAAGGTCTGATGGAGCGCTTCGGGCTTAGCCAGGAGCAGGCTCAGGCGATCCTCGATATGCGTCTGCAGCGTCTGACCGGACTCGAACGCGAGAAGATCGAGAACGAGTACCAAGAGCTGTTGGCCCGGATTGCCGAGCTGCGCGAGATTTTGGCGAACGAACATCTTGTGCTGCAAATCATCAATGATGAGCTTCAGGATATTAAGGAGCGCTTTGCAGATGAGCGCCGTACCGAAATTACAGTAGGTGAAGACAGCATCCTGGACGAGGATCTCATTCCGCGTGAGGAAGTGGTTATCACCATTACCCATACCGGTTACATCAAGCGTCTGCCTGCCAATACGTACCGCAGTCAGAAGCGGGGCGGACGCGGCGTCGTTGGGATGGAAACGAAGAGCGAGGACTTTGTCGAGCACCTCTTCGTAACGAATTCCCATCACTACCTGATGTTCTTTACGGACAAAGGAAAGGCTTACCGTCTCAAAGCTTATGAAATACCGGAGCTTAGCCGTACCGCCCGCGGAACGCCAATCATCAATCTGATTCAGATTGAGCAAGGCGAAACGGTCAATGCGGTTATTCCGGTCGAGAGCTTCGATACCGATAAGTTCCTGTTCTTTGCTACCCGTCATGGGGTTGTGAAGAAGACGCCGCTTGAGGACTATGTCAATATCCGCAAGGGCGGCCTGATCGCCGTTAACCTGCGCGAGGACGACTCCCTGATCGATGTGAAGCTGACAGACGGTCAGCAAGAGATCATTATGGGAACGGCACAGGGCATGTCCATCCGGTTCGAGGAGAGCGATGTGCGTTCAATGGGAAGAAGCGCAACCGGGGTTAAGGGCATAACGCTCGATGAGGGTGACGAAGTCATCGGCATGGACGTTGTGGATCCGGAGCTTGATATTTTGATCGTAACGACCCGCGGATACGGCAAACGGACACCGGCCGGCGATTACCGTGTTCAGACCCGTGGCGGTAAAGGGATCAAAACGATCAATATTACCGAGAAGAACGGACCGGTTGTTGCGCTGAAGGTCGTGAAGTCGGAAGAGGATTTGATGATCATTACGGCCAGCGGCACCTTGATCCGCACAAGCATGGAGGGCATCTCAACGATGGGCCGCTATGCGCAGGGCGTGAAGCTGATTAACATCCGCGAGGATGATTCTGTCGGTACGGTATGCCGTGCAGACAAGAGTGATGAACCAGAGAACGATGGTGAAGAGGGCGAGTTCGAAGAAGGCATGGACCCTTCTGAACCAACCGAGGAATAAAGCAATGGGGAGCATGGATGCACATGAAGCATCCATGCTCTTTTTTTTCAGTGATCCAGATTACAAAATAAGGAAGTCAGTATTGTACAGGCTGAGTAAGTCGAACTATAATAATGTATAATATAAAGGTGAAGTTTCGCTGCGATGAGCGCAGTGGAATAGATGGAGAGGTTGATCATGACGATCAAAGCCGTGAATGAAGTGGTGGCCGGCGTAAAGCTGGCTAAGGATGTGCATACACCTTTAGGGGGGCTTTTACTTCATAAGGGGAAGGTACTGCTGCCACGCGATCTGGAAGTGCTGAAAGCATTTATGGTCGAGCAGGTGGATATTGAGTCCGTCGATGGAGAGAGCACTCGAATTCCAACGGTGAAATCTGCAGGGCAGAAGCCCGCGTTGATTTTTGCGGAGAGTTCGCAAGGAAGCGGGGACGAGGAGGCACCGAGTCGCAAAGACCTTCCATTGCATGAAGAGTATGACAAGACTCTGACTCTGGTCAAAAGCTGTTATCAGTCGGCGATTACCGGCGAGCTCCGCATGTACGAGATCCGGAATCAGATGGAGAACCTGCTTAAGCATCATAAGGATTATCAGATTCTTAAGTTTATTCCACGCATGACGAATCGCCATGATTACCGGTATCACAGCTCGGTCTTGTGTGCTCTTTCTTCCTATAAGCTGGCGCAGTGGCTCGATCTTCCTCAGAAAGACTGGATGCAGGTGGCCTTTGCGGGGCTGCTCCATGACATTGGAAATGCCAAGATTGATCCAATACTATTAAATAAGCCGTCCAAATTAACCGATGAGGAGAACGAGGAAGTACGTCGTCATACCACTTACGGTTATCAAATCCTTAAAAATGTTGCCGCAGTTAACGAAGGGGTTCGCCTAGCGGCACTGCAGCATCATGAAAAAGTGGACGGGTCCGGCTACCCTCTGGGTCTGGAGGGCAGCAAAATCCATATTTACGCCAAGATTGTGGCTGTTACGGATATCTTCCATGCCATGACATTGGACAAGTTTTATCGGAATGCACAGTCTCCTTACTTAGTGCTGGAACAAATTCAATTAGAGGCGTTCGGCAAGCTGGATCCGAAAATCGTCCAGACTTTTATCCGTAAAGTAACGGCTCTCCATTCCGGAACGAAAGTCCGGTTAAGCAATGGAAGCACAGGGGAAATCGTGTTTACCGATAGTCAGCATCCGACCAGGCCAATGGTAGCCGTCCAAGGCAACATCATGAATTTAATGCAGCAGAGGCAGATCTACATTGAGGAAGTTATTTCCTAGGCAATAAAGGTTGACCTAATGATAAAAGCTGTGATATATTATTCCTTGCCGCTTTTGAAGCGGATGTATATCACGGCTTTTTCGATAAAAAAGTTTTTCGAAAAAAAAGCTTTTCGAAAAAAAAAAGCTTGCTAACTTCTCGAAAACATGATATATTATAAGAGTTGCTGATGCGAACGAGATTCGCCGGTAACGAAAAGGTTGATCTTTGAAAACTGAACAACGAGTGAGTAAAAAACGAACCGCTTCGGCGGGGAGTTACAATAGAGAATTGAACAAATTCTCGTCAGTTTTTCTAATGAGCTTAATCGCTCTTTCAAGACTCACCAGATTTGACTCACTCATCCGAGTGGAACCCAAATCCGGCGAGGTCGATCGTCCTTCGGACGATCTTTATTGGAGAGTTTGATCCTGGCTCAGGACGAACGCTGGCGGCGTGCCTAATACATGCAAGTCGAGCGGAGCTGATGGAGTGCTTGCACTCCTGATGCTTAGCGGCGGACGGGTGAGTAACACGTAGGCAACCTGCCCTCAAGACTGGGATAACTACCGGAAACGGTAGCTAATACCGGATAATTAAATCTGCTGCATGGCAGAGTTATGAAAGGCGGAGCAATCTGTCACTTGAGGATGGGCCTGCGGCGCATTAGCTAGTTGGTGAGGTAACGGCTCACCAAGGCGACGATGCGTAGCCGACCTGAGAGGGTGAACGGCCACACTGGGACTGAGACACGGCCCAGACTCCTACGGGAGGCAGCAGTAGGGAATCTTCCGCAATGGGCGAAAGCCTGACGGAGCAACGCCGCGTGAGTGATGAAGGTTTTCGGATCGTAAAGCTCTGTTGCCAGGGAAGAACGTCTCATAGAGTAACTGCTATGAGAGTGACGGTACCTGAGAAGAAAGCCCCGGCTAACTACGTGCCAGCAGCCGCGGTAATACGTAGGGGGCAAGCGTTGTCCGGAATTATTGGGCGTAAAGCGCGCGCAGGCGGTTCTTTAAGTCTGGTGTTTAAACCCGAGGCTCAACTTCGGGACGCACTGGAAACTGGGGGACTTGAGTGCAGAAGAGGAGAGTGGAATTCCACGTGTAGCGGTGAAATGCGTAGATATGTGGAGGAACACCAGTGGCGAAGGCGACTCTCTGGGCTGTAACTGACGCTGAGGCGCGAAAGCGTGGGGAGCGAACAGGATTAGATACCCTGGTAGTCCACGCCGTAAACGATGAATGCTAGGTGTTAGGGGTTTCGATACCCTTGGTGCCGAAGTTAACACATTAAGCATTCCGCCTGGGGAGTACGGTCGCAAGACTGAAACTCAAAGGAATTGACGGGGACCCGCACAAGCAGTGGAGTATGTGGTTTAATTCGAAGCAACGCGAAGAACCTTACCAAGTCTTGACATCCCTCTGAATCCCCTAGAGATAGGGGCGGCCTTCGGGACAGAGGAGACAGGTGGTGCATGGTTGTCGTCAGCTCGTGTCGTGAGATGTTGGGTTAAGTCCCGCAACGAGCGCAACCCTTGATCTTAGTTGCCAGCACTTCGGGTGGGCACTCTAAGGTGACTGCCGGTGACAAACCGGAGGAAGGTGGGGATGACGTCAAATCATCATGCCCCTTATGACTTGGGCTACACACGTACTACAATGGCTGGTACAACGGGAAGCGAAGCCGCGAGGTGGAGCCAATCCTAAAAAGCCAGTCTCAGTTCGGATTGCAGGCTGCAACTCGCCTGCATGAAGTCGGAATTGCTAGTAATCGCGGATCAGCATGCCGCGGTGAATACGTTCCCGGGTCTTGTACACACCGCCCGTCACACCACGAGAGTTTACAACACCCGAAGTCGGTGGGGTAACCCTTACGGGAGCCAGCCGCCGAAGGTGGGGTAGATGATTGGGGTGAAGTCGTAACAAGGTAGCCGTATCGGAAGGTGCGGCTGGATCACCTCCTTTCTATGGAGTACCTCGCTTCCGTAGCGAAGCGGTACAAATACGGTCAGCGTAAGCTGCCGGATAAATAGGCTTTACGAAGTAAAGTCGACCTACTCACTCGTTGGTCAGTTTTGAGAGTTCAACCTCTCATTTGATCCTTGAAAACTAGATAACGAAACGAATTTGCGTTTTAGAAATATCCTTCTCTAACGACTTGTGTCAAGTGATTGACCAAGAAGTGAAAGAGTAGCGTTAGAGCGAAAGATTCGTGACAGGTGATCCTTTGGAAGCTTGTTTCACCATTGAGTGGTTTTATCCAATCAGGAAACAAGCGAACAACAGAGCACATGGCACGAAACTGGAGCGACATGGTTAAGCTACTAAGAGCACACGGAGGATGCCTAGGCGCTAGGAGCCGATGAAGGACGTGGCGAACAACGATACTGCCTCGGGGAGCTGTAAGCAAGCTTCGATCCGGGGATGTCCGAATGGGGAAACCCGGCTGGTGTAATAGCCAGTCACTTCTGCCTGAATACATAGGGCAGCTAGAGGCATACCCAGGGAACTGAAACATCTAAGTACCTGGAGGAAGAGAAAACAAGAGTGATTCCGTCAGTAGCGGCGAGCGAACGCGGAACAGCCTAAACCAGAGAGCTTGCTCTCTGGGGTTGTGGGACGTCTCACATGGAGTTACAAAGGTTTAGATTAGACGAACAGGTCTGGAAAGGCCGGCCATAGAAGGTAAAAGCCCTGTAATCGAAAATGTGAACCCTCCGAGACGGATCCCGAGTAGTGCGGGGCACGTGAAACCCCGTATGAATCCAGCAGGACCATCTGCTAAGGCTAAATACTCCCTAGCGACCGATAGTGAAGCAGTACCGTGAGGGAAAGGTGAAAAGCACCCCGGAAGGGGAGTGAAATAGAACCTGAAACCGTGTGCTTACAAGAAGTCAGAGCCCATTATAGGGGTGATGGCGTGCCTTTTGTAGAATGAACCGGCGAGTTACGTTCCCATGCAAGGTTAAGGCGAGAAGCCGTAGCCGCAGCGAAAGCGAGTCTGAATAGGGCGTTTTAGTATGTGGACGTAGACCCGAAACCGTGTGATCTACCCCTGTCCAGGGTGAAGGTGCGGTAACACGCACTGGAGGCCCGAACCCACGTACGTTGAAAAGTGCGGGGATGAGGTGGGGGTAGCGGAGAAATTCCAATCGAACTCGGAGATAGCTGGTTCTCCCCGAAATAGCTTTAGGGCTAGCCTCGGAATGAAGAGTCGTGGAGGTAGAGCACTGATTGGGTGCGGGGCCCGCAAGGGTTACCAAGCTCAGTCAAACTCCGAATGCCATAGACTTATATCCGGGAGTCAGACAGTGAGTGCTAAGATCCATTGTCAAAAGGGAAACAGCCCAGACCATCAGCTAAGGTCCCCAAGTGTGTGTTAAGTGGGAAAGGATGTGGAGTTGCACAGACAACCAGGATGTTGGCTTAGAAGCAGCCACCATTTAAAGAGTGCGTAATAGCTCACTGGTCGAGTGACTCTGCGCCGAAAATGTAACGGGGCTAAACACACCACCGAAGCTATGGCTTGAATCGACTTCACTGCTTCTTTGAGGTAGTGAGCCTGAGTTGAACATTTTTGTCAGACTTGAAATGAAATCAAGGATGACCAAATGCTCTCAGGGGTTAAACACACTTCGAAGGCGGAGTGAAGTCGATTCAGGGGTAGGGGAGCGTTGTATGCAGGTTGAAGGTGTACCGTAAGGAGCGCTGGACAGCATACAAGTGAGAATGCCGGTATGAGTAACGAAAAGATCAGTGAGAATCTGATCCGCCGAAAGCCCAAGGTTTCCTGAGGAAGGCTCGTCCGCTCAGGGTAAGTCGGGACCTAAGGCGAGGCCGAAAGGCGTAGTCGAAGGACAACAGGTTGAAATTCCTGTACCACCGTAAACCGTTATGAACGATGGGGTGACGCAGGAGGGTAGTGACGCGGACTGATGGATGTCCGTCCAAGCAGTGAGGCTGATGTGTAGGCAAATCCGCACATCGTAAGGCTGGGCTGTGATGGGGAGTGAAAATTACAGTAGCGAAGGTCATGATCTCACACTGCCAAGAAAAGCCTCTAGTCAGGTGAAGGTGCCCGTACCGCAAACCGACACAGGTAGGCGAGAAGAGAATTCTAAGGCGCGCGGAAGAACTCTCGTTAAGGAACTCGGCAAAATGACCCCGTAACTTCGGGAGAAGGGGTGCCTCGGTAGGGTGAATAGCCCGAGGGGGCCGCAGTGAAAAGGCCCAAGCGACTGTTTAGCAAAAACACAGGTCTGTGCGAAGCCGCAAGGCGAAGTATACGGGCTGACGCCTGCCCGGTGCTGGAAGGTTAAGGGGAGCGGTTAGGGATTAGTCCCGAAGCTGTGAACCGAAGCCCCAGTAAACGGCGGCCGTAACTATAACGGTCCTAAGGTAGCGAAATTCCTTGTCAGGTAAATTCTGACCCGCACGAATGGCGTAACGACTTGGGCGCTGTCTCAACGAGAGATCCGGTGAAATTTTAATACCTGTGAAGATGCAGGTTACCCGCGACAAGACGGAAAGACCCCATGGAGCTTTACTGCAGCTTGATATTGGATTTGGGTACGATCTGTACAGGATAGGTGGGAGCCTTTGAAGCATGAGCGCCAGCTTGTGTGGAGGCGACGTTGGGATACCACCCTGATCGTATCTAGGTTCTAACCTGGTACCGTGATCCGGTACGGGGACAGTGTCAGGCGGGCAGTTTGACTGGGGCGGTCGCCTCCTAAAGAGTAACGGAGGCGCCCCAAGGTTCCCTCAGAATGGTTGGAAATCATTCGAAGAGTGCAAAGGCATAAGGGAGCTTGACTGCGAGACCTACAAGTCGAGCAGGGACGAAAGTCGGGCTTAGTGATCCGGTGGTACCGCATGGAAGGGCCATCGCTCAACGGATAAAAGCTACCCTGGGGATAACAGGCTTATCTCCCCCAAGAGTCCACATCGACGGGGAGGTTTGGCACCTCGATGTCGGCTCATCGCATCCTGGGGCTGAAGTAGGTCCCAAGGGTTGGGCTGTTCGCCCATTAAAGCGGTACGCGAGCTGGGTTCAGAACGTCGTGAGACAGTTCGGTCCCTATCTGTCGTGGGCGTAGGAAATTTGAGAGGAGCTGTCCTTAGTACGAGAGGACCGGGATGGACGTACCGCTGGTGCACCAGTTGTTCCGCCAGGAGCATGGCTGGGTAGCTACGTACGGACGGGATAAGCGCTGAAAGCATCTAAGCGTGAAGCCCCCCTCAAGATGAGATTTCCCAGTATGTAAGACCCCTTGAAGACGACGAGGTAGATAGGTTGGAGGTGGAAGTGCAGCAATGCATGGAGCTGACCAATACTAATCGGTCGAGGGCTTATCCTACAAGCTTTACGAAGTAAAGCTCGCTACGGAAGCATGAACAAAAACCCACCAAAGTGAAGAAGAGCTTCGCAGCTGATTCCGATTACTTTGGCGGGGCCCGGAAAGATCTGAGGATCTGAAGGGACAATGCTACGGATTCTAAACAACGCAAAGACGTTTCGTATCTAGTTTTCAAGGTTCAAAAGATCTTGAAACGATTTTGAAGCTGCATGCCTTTTCTAAGGCTTGATATTTTGCTGATGAGCAATCATGAAGCAAAGGCAGCGCAAAAATCACGTTTGGTGGCGATGGCGGAAGGGTTCCACGCGTTCCCATACCGAACACGACCGTTAAGCCTTCCAGCGCCGATGGTACTTGGACCGAAGGGTCCCGGGAGAGTAGGACGTCGCCAAGCGAAAAACCACTGTCGATGTAATCGATGGTGGTTTTTATTTTTGTTACCGAACCTATTCCTGTATCCTGGCCAGCGTGTTAGTGATAACAGTACATTAGACTGCGTGCGGTTGTTCAGCCCCTTCCAGCTGTCAACGCCCTTAAAGCTGTTATATAACATGACGATTACTTTGACATAAACAGATGAAGATTTTGTTACCGTTACACTACAGAAAATCAGTATAATAGAATTAGTCATTCGTGGGTAGTTCATTACCGATTTATGCAGGCCATAGGTAGTAAGGCCTGATTGGGGAGGTTCTCCATTAACCAAGCAACCTTGAATACTCAACTGGAGACGGTTATTGTGGAGGAAAGGAGGACAATCATGTTGCGTAGAAAAGGCCTGCATGTTGCAGAAATCATATGCGCGGGTACGATTTTATTAATCGGATCGGGTTGCGGGGCATCCGCAGAACCAAGCTGGAAGTCCTTTGACGGTGCGGCCAATGTAAAGTCGTTCCCCGTCCCGAAAGAAGCCAATAAAACGGAACAAACAACGGGCAATAGCGACTTGGACTATGTACGCTATGCTCTTCCTGGTTTGAAAGAAGACGAAAATATTCCGGAGCCCTATTTGAAAGAAATCGAGTCCTGGGGCTGGACGCAGAAGGAAGTGGAGGAAAACGGCTCTTCCTTGGTTTTTGAAAAAGGAAAGAACATCGTCCATCTTACGGTTCATGACGGTTATTTGATCATTACGGTTCCCACTCAAATGAAGAAACAAGTGATTCAAGGCTTGGAAGGTAATAAAACGAATAAATAAAGACCTCATTCGGCTTTGGAATGAGGTCTTTATTTATGTATGCGCGATTTCTTAAATGCTTAGGGCTGAGAGCAGCTCTTATTTTTCTCGTAGAAGGCCTATTCAGACAATCACAGAATGGACGAGCGGATCCGATCCCTTCAAGATATACGGGTCCGTTCATTGCCTGTAGTAGGCGATGTCCTGATCATTCAGCTTGATCATGCCATCCTTCGGCAGGGAAGCGAACCGCATTAGAATGGTGAATCGGGGCAGAAGAAGCCACACATGCCAAAAAACAAGCGAGGCCGTAAACGGAATCGGCAACCACAGGGCCATGATGACACATAGGGAAAGTCCGACGAATCCCGTGTATATATGCACTTTGCTAAATATACGGCGGCTGATGTGCTGTTCCGGCGTGTATCCCAGCCAAGGAAGCTTAACCCGGAAACGCCATCGTTTTCGGTAATCAGGGCCGAGCAGCAGGAGCGTGGTATGCCCGATGACATACTGAATCCATAGGATGACAGGGAAGGCGATCAAGAAATACAACAGGATGTACGGGGACAACGTCCATATCCCGGCTGCTGCAGCGATTAAGGGCAGAATCAAGTAAGGAATGAGCAGTGGTTTGGATACTTGGATTTTTTTAATAAGCCGGTATTGATAAAAGGTGGCTTGACCGTGTGGTTCTGCCATGGCGCGATGCTGTCCCCCTTTTCATAGATCAACATTCGATAGATCGGCCGAAAATCGGCGTTTATGATATTTATCGGACAAATTCATATTTTTATTAAGCGAAAAAAATGCGGTACAGACACCGGGCATTCGTGGGACACATATCATAAAGCGTACAAAGATATCCTATGAAAAGGTTTAAAATAATAGAAACTGTGTCATACTAATAGTAAAAGGATCAAGGTGGGATGGCAATGGAAGAGCTGACCGAACGCGTCTGTATTATATGCAACCAGTCGAAGACGGAAGGCATTACGATTTTATCGCAATTCGTTTGCGAGGAATGCGAATCGGAAATCGTGCATACCAGTGCGGAGGATGCCAAATATCATTTTTTTATCCGGCAGTTAAAGCAGATTGCGATGCCTAAGAATGCATAGAAGGAACGCGTATAGGGCCTTAGCGATAGGCCTTTTTTTGTTGGGCAAGGGAATAAGGGAATAAGGGAATGTGGGCATTAACCGTAGGCGAAGGTTTCAATATACGTTAAAATAGGTTAGAGAATGGAATCTGAAGGGATATGTCGATGACTACACATAAAGATCGTGCTCCGCTCATGGAGGCATTAACACAATATCGGCTTCGTGGAGCCTCATCGTTTCATGTGCCCGGTCATAAGAACGGCAGAGCCTATGGTTTGGACTCGAAATATGCTGAGATGCTGCAGGCAGCGATGCAGATCGATGTGACGGAAATTACCGGGACAGACGATTTATTTCACCCGGATGGGGTGATTCGGGAAGCGCAGGAGCTGGCGGCAGACTGCTTTGGTGCGGAGGAGAGTTATTTTCTTGTCGGAGGCAGCACGAGCGGAAATATTGCGCTTATTCTGACGGTATGCCAGGAGCCCGGCGATATCATTCTGGTGCAGCGGAACGTACATAAATCGGTGCTCCATGGTCTGATGCTGGCCGGAGCGCGGGCGGTATTTCTTCAGCCGGGAATGGACGAGCCTAGCGGGCTTGCCGTCGCCCCTTCGCCAGAAACGCTGAGGAAGGCGCTGGCGGCTTATCCCGGGGCTAAGGCAGCCTTGATCACGATGCCGAATTACTACGGGATGGGAAGCGATATTACGCCGCTAGCGGACTTATGCCATGATCATGGGATTCCGCTGCTGGTGGACGAAGCGCATGGCGCTCACTATGGGCAGCATCCGCAGCTGCCAGCCAGTGCGCTCTCCTGTGGGGCGGACGGCGTAGTTCAATCCACGCACAAAATGCTGGCTGCCATGACGATGGGGGCGATGCTGCATGTGCAGGGTGAGCGGATCAACCGGCGTCTATTACGCCAGCGGCTGGCAATGGTGCAGAGCTCCAGCCCTTCTTACCCCATTATGGCATCGCTTGACCTGGCGCGGCGCCTGCTGCATACGCAGGGCGCAGGCGCCTTCACGGCGGGGCTCGCCGCCGTGGACGCCTTCCGGCGCGGCCTCGCGAAGCTGCCGCGCTTCGGGCTGCTGCAGCCGCCGCAGCCCGGGAGCCCCGCCGCCGGCACGGCCGCGGCCGGCGGACAAGCGCCGCCGCAGGCTGAAGCGGCGGCCTATACCCGCCAGGACCCGTTCAAGGCGGTCATTTATGACCGCACCGGGGCCCTGAGCGGCTACGCACTGCAGCGCGCGCTGGAGGAGCGCGGCTGTGTGCCGGAGATGAGCGACGAGCAGCGCGTCGTCTTACTGTTCACGCTCGGCTCGACGCTCGAAGATAGCAATCACGTCTTATGGGCACTTGTGCATATTGTAGAGCAAGAGGAGACGTCCTCGAAGAAACCGCACATAGCTGGGGAAGCCCCAAAAGGGAAGCCGGCGCAGTCCAAGGAAGAGCTGATTCGGATGCTGAAGGGGCGGGGAGATTTCATGAAGCATTATGAGCCGGGCGCCCGGACCGATGCCGCCCTCGGCACGAGTGACAACCTGTTGTTACAAGAAGTATGCTCCCAATCCAATGTTTCCACGTGGAACAATTGGGACATGGAAGCTCCGTATTCCCATCCGATCCGCTTCTCGTTGAAGCCTATGGATGAGGGGCGTATCGAGCCGATGCCAGTAGAGCTTTGCGCAGGGAGGACGGCGGCCGAGATGGTGATTCCGTATCCCCCAGGGATTCCGATCCTCTATCCCGGTGAGGTCATCACAGAGGGGATGGCGCGGAGATTGGCCGATTTAAGAGATGCGGGAGCGAAATGCCAAGGCATCGCAGATTCATCCCTGGCTACAATCGTCGTATTTAGACGGGAGGGGGCGGCTCTCCCAGTAGATTGAACCTCCGCCTCGCGAAAAGCAACCCATGTACCACTTAACATATTTTTATGAAAGCAGGATCATTATGAATAATCGCAGACCACTATTTATCACACTTGAAGGAGGGGATGGGTCCGGCAAAACAACGATGATGGGCAGGCTGGCCGCTTATATGCAGGGCCGCTCGATTCCCTATCTGATTACCAGGGAGCCCGGGGGGATCGAGATCGCGGAGAAGATCCGCTCCATTATTCTCGACCCGCAGCATACTTCCATGGATGCCCGGACGGAGGCACTGCTGTATGCGGCTGCCCGCCGACAGCATCTGGTGGAGAAGGTAGAACCGGCACTGAGGGAAGGAGTGACCGTACTGTGCGACCGGTTTGTCGACAGCAGCCTGGTTTACCAAGGGTATGCCCGCGGCCTCGGCATGGGGGAGGTATGGAGCATTAACCGATTTGCGGTTGAAGGCCGAATGCCTGACCTCACGCTGCTGTTCGATATCGAACCGGAGATCGGGATGTCCAGAATCGAGGCCAATGCCGAGCGGGAAAAGAACCGTCTTGACATGGAAAGCATGGCATTTCACGGCAAGGTTAGGGAAGGCTATATGCTTGTGGCGGAAAACAACAAGGAAAGAATCCGAATTGTAGATGCTTCCAAAACGCCGGATCAGGTGGAGCGCGAGATGATCAAATACGTAGAAGACGCGATATTAAAGGATTTTTGAGGTTGTTTGTCAAATAATAGTGTTAGGGCGAAAATGCCCAAAATTAATAAGGAGGGTTTACCATGAAATTGATTGTTGCGATTGTGCAGGATAAGGATAGCAACCGTCTTTCCGCCGCATTGGTCAAAGCCAATTTCCGGGCCACGAAGCTTGCGAGCACGGGCGGTTTCTTGAAGGCGGGGAATACCACCTTTATGATCGGGGTAGACGATTCACAGGTCGAAAGCGTGCTTAGCGTCATCCGCACAAGCTGCAAGGTTCGCGAGCAGCTGGTCACACCGGTAACCCCTATGAGTGGCACGACCGACTCGTATCTGCCGCTTCCGGTCGAGGTTCAGGTGGGCGGCGCTACCGTGTTTGTGCTTCCAGTAGAAAGATTCGAGCATTTCTAAGAATAGATCCACGACATTTTGCGGATTGCAAGTAACGGATGTTTTTATTGGGATATGGGAACGTCTCCGACAAAATGGAGAAGCACAGCCATGCTGCCAGTCTGAATTCCTTCTGTATCATAATAAAAATAGTTACCGTAAATCGCAGAATAATGGAATAGGGACGCCTGTTATAGGCGGGTTCATTGTGATAGAAGCGGTCAGCGTCTCGATACCTGTTAAATCAAGGTAAATGGCTTGACAAGTTGACCGATTCAAGGTACGTTCACGTCAGGTGCTGGCGCTGATCCTGCTTGAAATGAAGCAAGGCATGAAGCAAGCGGGGCTGCAGGGGGCAGGTTGGTTCTTATGGCGAAGCATGGGAATGGCCGACCCGAAGCGTCTCATTTACGATTAAAATGCATGCCGGGGCAAGCATGCATGAATAGAGTTTCCTACGGCGCCTCCGTTTGCAACGGGGGCTTCAAATCTAAAGGCGGTGTATTCGGATGAAGATCAATCCGGGCTTTCGGCCCTTGAATAGTGGAATTCCTGCCCCCGATAACAGCAGCAGACCGGTCCAGCAGCGATCGTTCTCGGATATGATGCAGCAGCAAGGGGAACGGGCTACGCATGAGGAGCTGAGCCGCCAAATGCGTGAGATTGCGCTCCAGGGTGACAGATTAGCCAAATCGATGACCGTTCGGGAGCTTAAAGCGTATAAATTGATGGTTCGGCGTTTCCTGGAGGAGACGGTCCGGCGCGGGGTGAAAATGAAGGAAACCCGAGGCTGGGACCGGCGGGGACGCGGCAAGCGATATAATGTGATCGATGAGATCGATTCGGCGCTGCTTGAGATGGCCGATGAACTGCTGGATACCGAGCAGGGAAGGATCGATCTGCTGAATAAGGTCGGGGAAATCCGCGGTATGCTGATTAATCTCGTATTTTAACAGCTTAAGGAGCATTTGTCCGCATGGGATTGGGAAGCCCCTGGGCCAACTTTTTAAGTTCGTAAGCTTGATGATCTTTTGGGTTCATAGGTTTAATGGTTATTTAGCATTATGGCATTATGGCTTTGTTATTAGATTTTATTTATGCAGCAGGTTCATAAGATGATAGAGAACGAAGTGAATGAAGCAGGAAAGAGAGGACTTATGTCTTTTAATCATATTATAGGCCAGGAGGCGGCCAAGCAGCTGCTGCAAAACGCTCTGCGCAAGCACGCGGTCAGCCATGCCTATCTGTTCAGCGGGCCGGCTGGCGCCGGACAGCTGCAGACGGCGCTTGTGTTTGCCAAGGCATTGTTTTGTACGGAGCTTGAGGATGATGCCTGCGGACAATGTCTGGAATGCCGGAAGGTCGAGCACGGCAACCACCCGGATTTGACGATGATTGAGCCGGATGGCGCCAGCATCAAGATCGATCAGATCCGCGAATTGCAGCGCATCTTCTCATACCGCTCCGAGAACCGCAATCCGAAGGTGTACATTATCGACCATGCGGAGAAAATGACGACCCAGGCGGCCAACAGCCTTCTCAAATTTCTGGAGGAGCCGCAATCGCCGGCGGTAGCCATCCTTATTGCGGAGAATGGACAAGCGCTGCTGCCGACCATTCAATCGAGGGTCCAGACGGTGCCGTTCCGCTCGCTTTCTCCGCAGATGATGGAGCAGGCGCTGGTAGGGGAAGGATATCCGGCAGCCCTCGTGCGCTGTGCCGTTCACCTGGCTTCAGGACTTGACGGATGCAGGAAAATATTGAATGAGAATTGGTTTGCAGAAATTAGAAACGTAGTGTTACAATTAGGGAAGGAGTCTTTGAACCGAACCGGCCCCGCGATGATTACCGCGAGCCAGAAAGTGTTCAAAACCGAACTCTCCGATCATCTGGACGTTCTGTTCAGTTTGTTTCATTTATGGTTTAAGGACATGATTCATGTTCTGTACGGAAGGAAAGAGTCTCTCGTTTTCATAGATCAGGCGGAGTATATCTCTGGTCATGCGTCAGCCCGCAGCACAGCACAGTGGGTGTCCTATATGGATTTGGCCGCAGAGTGTCAGAAGAAGTTACGCTATAATGTCAATGGACAGCTCTGTGTAGAGCAGCTATTGATGGGTTTGGGCGGTAACACTCCGGCGTGAGCACACCCCCAGGCCCGAAGGATGGCCAATATGTACAGGCACAAGGGGGTTTATTTTTGTACAGTGTAGTGGGTGTCCGCTTTAAGAAAGCGGGCAAAATATATTACTTCGATCCGCTGGATCTACCCGTAGAGAAGGAGCAATCCGTCATTGTGGAGACGGCCCGGGGGATTGAGTATGGTCAAGTTGTGATAGGAAAGAAGGAGGTAGGTGAAGCTGACGTTGTTCTTCCACTGAAGAAAGTCATTCGCATCGCCGGCGACTCGGATGCCCGTGTGGTTGAGGAGAACAAGCAGGCTGCGAAGGATGCATTCACCACCTGTTTAAATAAAATTCGGGACCACGGACTGAAAATGAAGCTGGTCGATGTAGAATTTACTTTCGACCGGAACAAAATCATTTTCTACTTCACGGCCGAAGGCCGCGTGGATTTCCGAGAGCTGGTGAAGGACCTGGCCAGCATCTTCCGGACCCGAATCGAGCTTCGTCAGATCGGAGTCCGGGACGAAGCCAAAATGCTGGGCGGCCTTGGACCTTGCGGTCGCGTACTGTGCTGTTCCTCATGGCTTGGTGATTTTGAGCCGGTATCCATTAAGATGGCGAAGGATCAGAGCTTATCGCTCAATCCGACCAAGATTTCCGGGCTATGCGGAAGATTGATGTGCTGCCTGAAATTTGAGCATGATAATTATGAAAGCGTGAAAGAGGAGCTTCCATCCGTTGGGAAGCTGGTCGTGACCTCGCTTGGAGAAGGCAAGGTTGTCGGTATCAATGCGGATAAGCGGACGGTGCATGTTCAGCTGTTTGAAATCGGGAAGGTCAAGGAACTGCCGATGGACGACGTGGTCATTAAATAGTCCAATAGAATGTTTATTTTCGGGGTGTAGACTTGGAGAAGAAAAACATTTTTGTGCTCATTCAAGAGTTGGAAACACAGATGGGACATATACACAGTGAACTGGGTGGACTCAAGCTGGTCATCAAGGAACTGCTGGAAGAGAACCATCGCCTCAGTCTTGAAAATGAACAGCTCCGGAAAATATTAAAAAGGGAAGTCAATCCGGCGGAATTGGAACACCCGGTAGCCTCGATGCCTCAGCCTCGTGCCGAGCAGGAGGATCAGGAGGAAGATGTGGTCGGGGAAGGATACGACAACCTGGCCCGTCTCTATCACGAAGGCTTTCACATCTGCAATGTGTACTATGGACATTTGCGTACGGAAGGGGATTGCCTGTTCTGCTTGTCATTTTTGAATAAATAAGAAGCCGTAGGGATATTGCCTACGGTTTTTTTCTAGCATTTGAAGGTTATACTGTAAGGGATCTTCAGGCTCCTTGCATTTGGTGAACACAGCGAAATAAAATTATGAGCACGAAGGGATCGGAGTCTCAATCCCGACACGTGCCCCTAACTATCAAGCCAAAGGGTTGAAACTATGAAATTGAAGGACGTACATTTACATCCATCCGAGCGGATTGATGATCTGCTGACGCATGAGCTCGGAATCATCCAAAGCGAGGAGGTGTTCAGCTTCTCTATGGATGCGGTGCTGCTCGCACGGTTTGCCAGCATCCCGCGGAGAGGGAAGATTCTTGATATGTGCACCGGGAATGGAGTGATTCCTATTCTCTTGTCCACACGGACAGGCGCACCGATCGAAGGGATCGAAATACAGCCGAGACTGGCCGATATGGCAAGACGAAGCGTCTATATGAATGATCTTGAGCACCAAATCACGATCCGGGAAGGCGACTTGAGAGAGCTATACAAGGAGACGGGATATGGCGCATACGACGTGATCACGGTGAATCCTCCATATATGCCGATGAACGGCAGCGACATCAAGCTGAATCCGCATCAAGCCATTGCCAGACATGAGATTCATTGTACGCTGGAGGAAGTGATTGCTTCCTGCTCCAGGCTGCTTCGTCAAGGCGGGAAAATGAGCATGGTGCACAAGCCGCTGCGACTGGCCGAGATTATAACGCTTATGAGTAAATACCGGATTGAGCCGAAGGTGATCCGTTTTGTCCACCCCCGTGCCCATCTGGAAGCCAATATGGTGCTGATCGAGGGCATACGGGACGGGAAGCCCGAGGTTCGCCTACGGCCGCCGCTCATCGTTTATGACGAGCAGGGGAAATACTGCGCCGAATTTATGGACATATATTATGGAACGAATGAGGATGATCAAGCATGAGGATATCATTGCAGCGAAGCTTTGAATCGCCAGGTGCAGGGAGCACCGGATCGTTATTTTTGGTTGCAACCCCGATCGGCAATTTGGAGGATATGACCTACCGGGCGGTACGCGTTCTTAAGGAATGCGATATCATTGCGGCGGAGGATACAAGACAGAGCAGGAAACTGCTTACGCATTTTGAAATTCCATCCAAGCCATTGTTTAGTTATCATGAGCATAATAAGGCGGCAAGCGGCCCTGAAATTATACGATATATAATAGAAGGAAAAAATGTAGCACTCGTGAGCGATGCCGGTCTGCCGGCGATTTCCGACCCTGGCGCCGACCTCGTGGCACTGGCGATTGAAGCCGGAATATCGGTCATTCCCGTTCCCGGAGCAAATGCCGCGTTATCGGCGTTAATCGCATCGGGCCTGCCAACCGAACGGTTTACGTTTATCGGATTTTTGCCCAGGGAACGCAAAGACATTGTGGCACAGTTAAACGCGCTGCAATCGGCCCAGGGAACGCTGATCTTCTATGAATCTCCGCATCGCATCAAGAAGACCTTAGAGCTAATGAAGGAGGTTCTGGGGGATCGAAAGATTACGCTGGCCCGGGAGCTCACCAAGCGCTATGAGGAATTTGCCCGTGGAACCGTGGAAGCATGCCTATCTTGGCTTGAGGAGCATCCGCCTCTTGGCGAGTACTGCGTTGTGGTGGAGGGCAGAAACCCCGAGGATGAGCGGATGGAGCTGAATGCCTGGTGGCAGGAGCTTTCCTTAGAGGAGCATGTCGGCAGATATGAGCAGGAGGGATTGAGCCGTAAGGAGGCCATGAAGAAAACAGCGGCAGACCGCGGCGTATCGAAGCGGGATATCTATAATGCGCTGCTGGGGGATTAATTATAGTAGCCTGCTGCGCAAGTGACGAAGAGGTGGTCCCCGCAGCCTGCCGAAGTCAACAACTGGCCCGGGGCACATTTAATCCGAACTAGGCCGTCTCTGACGAACAATATCATTTTCCTCATGATCGCGGTGAGGATTTACATAGCGTTATGCCGACCGCGGGAAATTGCGCATAAAAAAAGACCTTCCTGCGGCCGGGTTCATAGCCGAGGAAGGCACCAAGGAGATATGAAAAAGGTTAGAATTAACAAAATGTGATTGTGTACCTATTATATACTAATATCTTTAATTTGTCACAGGTGTAGGGATTTCCGAGATACATTCATGGCAAACGATTTTACCTTTGAAGTACGTAACGTTCTCAGCATTGCCGCAGAAGATGCACGCAGGCTCATACTTCTTCAGCATGATGCGTTCACCGTCCACATAAATTTCAAGAGCGTCCTTCTCGCCAATGCCGAGTGTACGGCGCAGTTCGATTGGAATAACGACCCGTCCAAGCTCATCGACTTTCCTTACAATTCCTGTTGATTTCATCATAACTTATTAATGCCCCTCTCGCCATAATTTAAAAAAGTCATAATTCGACATAGTTCTATTTTTTATGTTATTTATAGTACCAACGATTCCCAAAACAGTCAACCTATATTTTTGAGATTTCGGAACCTATTTACGAAAATATAGTGAAATAAACCGCTGTCCTACAACGAAGTTACCATTTTTGAACCAAAAAACGCTTCACTTTTCAATATGTCGATTTGGAAAGCGCCAAATTACCCAATTCGACATTGTTCGACATTAGATGTCAAAAGAAGTGAAAATAGTCCAAGTCCTAAATTTATGACTTAAGGAGTGATTTATGATGCGCCTGCCAATCTCAGAGGAAAAAGTGTTTAAAGATCCGGTTCATAATTATATTCATGTACAGGATGATATTATCTGGCGGTTAATCGACACGCCGGAATTTCAGCGGCTTCGCCGGGTCAGGCAACTGGGCACGTCCTATCTGACGTTTCATGGCGCAGAGCACAGCCGATTCTCCCATTCCTTGGGTGTCTATGAAATTACAAGAAGAATCATCTCGCAATTCGAGCGAAAAGGATACTCCGATTGGCCTGCGGAAGAGAGACAAGTGGCCCTATGTGCAGCGCTCTTGCATGATCTCGGGCACGGACCATTTTCCCATTCTATAGAAGAGGCGTTTCAGATGAACCACGAGGATTGGACATGCCGGATCTTGCTCGGCGATACGTGCGTGAACAAGGTGCTCCTGGAGCTGGGGGAAGACTTCCCGGAGCGGGTCGCTTCCGTCATCCGCAAGACGTATGACAAACCGATCGTGATGAATCTGGTGACGAGTCCGCTGGATGCGGACCGAATGGATTATTTGCTGCGCGATGCCTATTACACCGGCGTCAATTACGGGACGATCGACATCGACCGGATTCTGCGGATGCTGCGGCCGCACCGGGACCGGATCGTTGTGAAGGAATCGGGGATGCATGCCGTAGAGGATTATCTCATGTCCAGATATCAAATGTACTGGCAGGTGTATTTCCACCCGGTAACAAGAAGCTCGGAAATCATACTGCGCCAGATTTTCCGCCGGGCGAAGGAGCTCTATGAAGCAGGGTATGCGTTTCAGTTCATGATCGAACCGCTGCCGGCTCTGTTCGAAGGCCGCTTGACCGTTCAGCAGTATCTGCGGCTGGATGAGGCGCTCATTCAAACGGCGTTTCTGCAATGGACGGCCGAGCAAGACCAGCTCCTTAGCGAATTATGCGGCCGATTCATCCATCGGAAGCTCTATAAATATATAGAAATCGACACCGGCAACCCGGAGACAATCGACGCCATCCGCCAGGCGTTTCGGGAGGCGGGTCTTGATCCCGCATATGATGTGGAGATTGATTTTCCGACCGATCTTCCTTATGATAAGTTTCATTCGGGCATGCCGCTGAACGAGAAGCAAATTCTGCTGCTGGACCGGCATGACCAGCTTCGGGAAATTTCCGAGGTGTCCGATATCGTGCGCTCCATTAGCGGGATCCATAAGGGCCGGAATTATCTATATTACCCGGAGGAGAGGTTAGAGCCGCTGCTTGACCGGATGCCGGCCGAAGTTGCGGATTTATTTCGCAGGTAGGGATGAGTCCGTTATATTCGATGGACCATGGGCTTGGATCATGGATGGACCTGGTTCAAGGCCGGACGCACGAGGCATTGATAATGGACAACCATAGAACGGAATGATAAAGATTGTGCTGGATAAGATACGATCAAGGATCGACAAGAAAGGAGTGGGAGAGAACATGCTGTTCGACACACACACCCATCTGGATGCTCCCCAATTCGACGAGGACCGGGACGAGACGATTGCCCGGGCGCTTGAAGCCGGTGTTAGCCGGATGATCAATATCGGATTTAATCGCGAGACGATTCCGACCACGATGGAATTGGCGGAGACATATGATTTTATATATGCGGCGGTAGGCTGGCATCCCGTGGATGCGATCACGATGGAGGAGGGCGACCTGGAATGGATCGCTTCGCTCTGCAGTCATGAGAAAGTCGTTGCGATCGGAGAGATCGGCCTCGATTATCATTGGGATACGTCTCCGAAGGAGGTGCAGCACCGGGTGCTTCGCAGCCAAATCGGACTGGCCCGGGAGCTCCATATGCCGATTGTAATTCATAACCGTGATGCGCATGAGGATATCGTGAAGATTTTGAAGGAAGAGAAGGCTCATGAGGTTGGCGGCGTGATGCATTCGTTCTCGGGCAGCTGGGAAACGGCCAAGTTATGCCTGGATATGGGCTTTCATATTTCGTTCGGCGGGCCGATTACGTTCAAAAATGCCAAGCAGCCGAAGGAGGTTCTGGCCAAGGTTCCGCTCGATCGTCTGCTCATTGAAACGGACTCGCCTTACCTGACTCCACACCCCTTCCGAGGGAAGCGAAATGAGTCCGCTTATGTGAAATTGGTGGCCGAGACGGCAGCCGAAATTCGGGGCATGTCCTTCGATGAACTGGTCCAAATTACCACTAAAAATGCTCTGGAACGATTTGGTATTTCATGAAAACGGGAGCAAAAGCGATGAAATAGTGAGGAATTGCGATTAATTAAAGTTTTTTAACCTGAAAAGACGATTGTTTTACAATTTTTTAACCATTTACATCAAAAAATGTGCTTGATTGTTCCTTTACAACCTGCATGGAAACAGGATATCATCTTTTCAGTGATAAGAAGCTGCAAGTTTGCAAAGCTGAAACTTCAGCGATCATATTTCATGAACCGTCTCGCTTAATCTCCGAAGTTTGGGGAACGGGGGAACCGATACTGCCGTGCATGGTAAACTGTCGTGCACGAGCCGTATATGATTTCTTTATCGGGTCTTTGGGGTGAATGTGAAGGTCCTCGCCATGAGCGGGCGACCGAATCTAGGGCGTCTCTCTTACGTCCGAACCCGACAGCTAACTCCGTAAGCGAAGTAAGAGGGGAATTCTCGTGCATACCATTTCCATGATTTCAATCATCAGGAAGCCACGTTAGAGCCTCTAGTACTCTTTCACGCTGGCTTCTTTTATTTTTGAATATTGGAGAAGGTGTCGTCATACTGTTGGTAAACAGGAGGTGATTCCTAGTGGTGAACGGGAAGACGGGGATTGACGCAGGGCGTTAGATAGATAGCAGCACGCCTTGCGAGAATAACTGCTATAGTCACGTCAAAGGCATTCATGCGTTACCTAAGACGGCGGGACTATGAAGGAGGATGGAATAGTGGGCATTTTTCAACCTGAAGAAACCCATGAATCACAATCATCCAGCATGTCTTACGCATTGCGATGGAAGCATGAGAATTTGCGTCAATTGATGATGCTCGGCGCCATGGGGGCTGTTACGGTATCACTTCTCGTATCGCTGGTTATCCATGATCAATCGGGCAAGCAAGTTCAAATTGTGGTCGATGGCCGCGTAACCACGGTAGAAACCAGAGGATCGTTGCTTCAGGAATTGCTGGATGAGCAAGCGATCACGCTGAATCCGCAGGATCAGGTCTCGATGCCTTTAAACGGGACGATCCAGGATGGGGACCGGATTATCATTGACCGTGCAATCCCAGTTAAAGTAACAGTAGGGGGCACCACCAAAACCATATTCACGACCCAGGACACGGTCGATAGTGTACTCAAAGAAGCTGGCATTACGATCAAGGGTGAAGATATAGTAAAGCCGTCACAGGACACCAAGCTTACCAGTGATATGGACATTCAAATCGTTCGGGTTACGAAGCAGACCGTATCGGAGAAGGAGAATCGCGAGTTCCGCGTCATCAAGACTGCGGATCCGTCGCTGGAGCGCGGTGATAACCGTGTCATTCAGCGGGGCGAGCCGGGCGTTCTCGTCCATCACTACGAGAAGGTGTACCATAACGGCAAGCTCGTATCCAAGACGAAGGTCTCGCAAGAGGTCGAGCGTAAGACGAAGGACAAAATTATTGCCGTAGGAACGAAGAAGGTAGAGAAGCCTGTCGTGCTTCAAGCGGCAGCGACTCCGAATGTGAAGTCTGCCCCAGCGAAGCTTACGGGCACTAGAAAGGTGTCCACCGCCAAAGCGACGGAGAATAACGTCATCTCCAGAGCGGGTGTTGATTTCAAATACCAGAAAGTGCTGAATAATGTTTCAATGACCGCATATTCCGCTGAGCAGGCGGGAATCGGAACCCGCACGGCTTCCGGAACACGGGTAACCGAGGGCCGGACGATTGCAGTTGATCCGAGCATCATTCCGATCGGCTGGTGGGTGTACATCGAAGGCATTGGCTTCCGCCGTGCAGAGGATACCGGCGGAGCGATTAAGGGACATAAAATTGATGTGTATTACGATTCGCTGAAAGCGGCCATGAACTTTGGCCGGAAATCGGGGCGCACCGTTTATGTGATCGGTCCCGTAAAGCCTGATTTGAACTAATGAATCCCATTTTCTAATGACTTTGCCATTCTAATGCTAACGAATTTAGCTTATAATAGATCATAATGAAGAAGAGGAGAAACTCCTCTTCTTTTGTTTTGCGGCGTATTGGTCGCATTTTGGGGCCATCATGTAAAAAATACGCCGTATGGTTTCAGCCGATGCCGATTCAAGGAGAACGGTCGGACAGGCGGTATGTGTCCTTTTGGGAAGGAAGAGAGAACGTTATGATCCGAGAAGTAATTGTGGTTGAAGGCAGGGACGATACGGTAGCGATCAAGCGTGCGGTGGATGCCGACACGATCGAGACCGGCGGCTCTGCTATTAATAAGCATACGCTGCGCCGTATTGCCCTCGCGAAGGAGCGCAGGGGGGTTATTATCCTGACAGACCCCGATCATGCAGGGGAACGGATTCGCAAGATCATCGACCGTCATGTCCCCGGCTGCAAGCACGCCTTCATACCGGAGGCGGATGCGACGCGCAAGGGCGATATCGGAGTCGAGAACGCATCTCCGGAGGCTATACGGCATGCCCTGGATCGCGTCCACACCTCATTTGAGGGGGCGGAGAGTCAGATCAGCCTGGAGGACATGATCGATGCGGGGCTGACGGCTCATCCGGAGGCTGCAGCCCGGAGAATGTTCATGGGAAATGTCCTGGGTATCGGGTATTGCAACTCCAAGCAGTTCCATAAACGTATGGCGATGTTTCAAATATCGCGTGAAGAGTTTCTGGCGGCGCTTGCGCAGCTGGAAGAGGGAGGCCAAAGCTGATATGAACCGGATGGAAGATATATCGACACCTAGACGCACGAAGGAGATCATTGCCCGCCATGGCTTTTCCTTTAAGAAGAGCCTGGGACAGAATTTTCTGATCGACCAGAATATTTTGGGCAAGATTGTGGAGGCGGCCGGCCTTGATAAAGAGAAAGGTGCGCTTGAGATCGGTCCCGGCATCGGGGCGTTAACAGAGAAGCTGGCTCAGATGGCCGGAGCCGTTACCGCAGTAGAGATCGATCAGCGCCTGATTCCGATTCTTAAGGAAGTGCTGGAGCCTTACGATAACGTTAAAGTTCATCATGGAGATGTCCTTAAGGTGGATCTGCACGAGCTGTTCCGCCAGGATTTCGCGGAGGTGGGGAAGGTAAGCGTTGTCGCCAATCTGCCGTATTACGTGACGACCCCTATTCTGATGAAGCTGCTGGAAGAGAAGCTGCCGCTGGAGAATATTGTGGTCATGATTCAGAAAGAGGTCGCCGAGCGGATGGCCGCAGCGCCGGGAAGCAAGGATTACGGAAGCCTCAGCATTGCAGTTCAATATTACAGCGAGCCGAAGCTCGTCTGCATCGTTCCGCATACCGTGTTCATCCCGCAGCCCAATGTGGAATCGGCCGTCATTCGGCTCGCGGTAAGGGAGGAGCCTCCGGTTTCGGTTGAGGATGAGTCCTTTTTCTTCGAGGTGGTTCAAGCCTCATTCGCCCAGCGGCGAAAGACGATTGCCAACAACCTGAAGAGCCGGTTCTTCGCCGATGAAGGACGCGAGCGGCTGGAGCAGCTGCTGGAGGAAGCGGGGCTCGATCCGAAGCGCAGGGGAGAGACGCTGAGCATCGAGGAGTACGCACGGCTGAGCAATGTCCTGTATGAGGCGGGGATTCGTTAGAAACGGAACGAAGTGTGGTCTGGTCGTGGCTTTAGGATATTCAATCAGGTCAAGGCAAGCCGCCTGAGGGAAAATTGCCGCCATGACGAACCAATGGCTCCATTAGCCCATACCATAGGGTAGGGGTGATGTTGTGATGAACTTGGGAGACTTGGTCGTTCGTAAATCCTACGGCGGCGATGTAACGTTCCGGGTAGAAGGATTGCGGCATAATCTTATCGTCATCAAAGGCACGGAATTCCGGCTGCTGGCCGACGCTCCCGCCGATGACCTGATCCAGGTACCGCATCCCGCCGTAAGCGAGCGAACGAAGCAGGCACAGATTAAGGCGAATGAGACGCTGGAGAGCCTGCAGAAGCGCCGACAGGAAGAAAGTGAGCGGCAGCTGAAGAGCCTTAGGAATAACGGCGGCCCGCAGGCTGCTAAAGGATATTTCGACGTTCCGGGCAAGGTCCTGCATCTGGACGGGGATCCCCAGTATCTGAAGAAGAGCATGGCGCTTTATAACCAGCTTCGGGTCCCTGCGGAAGGCCATTATGTGAATGAATCGGCGATGGCCGATACGTTGTATCGGCTCCTTCCGCGGGTTCGACCCGATATCGTCGTGATTACAGGTCATGACGGGGTTCTTAAGCGAAGACAGCCGTATGATTTATACAGTCTGGACAGCTACAAAAATTCGCATAACTTCGTATCGGCGATCCAGGTGGCCCGGCAATATGAGCGGAACCTGGATACCTTGGTTATCGTGGCTGGAGCGTGCCAGTCGCATTTTGAAGCGCTGCTGCAGGCAGGAGCCAATTTTGCGAGCTCGCCGGGCAGAATTCTCATCCATGCCCTAGACCCGGTCTATGTGGCCGCCAAGACCGCCTATACGTCGGTTCGGGAAACGGTCAACCTCAACGATGTAATCCACCATACAATCAGCGGCAGTCAAGGCGTAGGCGGAATTGAGACCAGGGGCAGCTACAGGATCGGCCTGCCGAGCCTCCAGGATCTGTCGACATTGAAAGTAACGCCTTCCGTCAGCTAAGCGGTGCTTTGTTCGGCGAGGCATTCGAATGCGAAGACGCAAGGATGATGAAGAACCGAATATAGGCTGAGAAAACCCCGGGCACCGGGGTTTTCAGATTGTCGAGAAACCCTGTCCTTTTAAAGGATCAGGGTTTCTCTGTATTTCCAAAGTAACTAAGTTAAGAAAAATATGAGGGGGCTACCCCCGTTTTTCCAGGCGATCCAGGTGGATCGCCATCTTCTTCATGTTCTGCACGGCTGCCGTCATCAAGGCCTGTTCCCTGACGTTCTGCAAACCGCGCAAACGGCAATAGCGAAACCCATGGAGCTCTTTGGCATCCGCGAAGCTTCGCTCAATCGTTTCTTTTCGTTTTCGGTAGAGATATTTCCCGGATCGACTCAACCGGTTGCCTCGCACCCACTCTTTGCTGTCCTCCCAGACATGACGGGTTACCACCTTTCGGTGGTTGCGAGACCGTGTGCATTCGTTTAATAACGGGCAGTTCTTGCAATGCTGTGGATCCGAAGCGTACTGCCGGTATCCCTCGCGGTTGGTCGTCGTGTACGGTAATTCGTGCTTCGCTGGACAGACATAAACATTACGCTGTGCGTCATAAGTGAACTTCCATTTTGGGAATAAACCTTGGGTTGAGTGAAATCTTCGGTGAGCAATAACGGCAAAAATATTTCGGCTTTGCAGCCCTTTGCAAATGGGTGAAGTCAAATACCCGGAGTCCAGAGCAACGCCTTCGACTTTAAAACCAAATCGTTGTTGTTGACGATCCAAACGGGATAAATACGGTACAGAATCATGGACATTTCCAGCGGTGACATGTACATCCGTAATCATATTGTATTTCAGGTCCACAGTACGGTGATCTAAGTAGAAAAATCCTTCCGGTTTCCCATCACGGATCATATAACCGCTGTCGGGATCTGTCGTGCTCACTTTGACTTCCTTTTCCTCGATCACGTCCTCTCTAGGCTTTAGCGCTTTTTTCCATGTGCATTCCGGTCAGCCTCCACGGCAGCATTAAGTTCACTCACATAGTCACGGGTGTTTTGTAAAACCTGCTCCTTTGTGTATTTATGCTTGTTCGCACTCGCTTTGACGTGGGTTGAATCGGTAACTAAGACACGTCCGCCCACCATACGGTGCTGGATAGCTTGAAGCACAATCTCATCGAAGATCTCCTGAAAAATCTCGGTGTCTTTAAAGCGAGTGCGACGATTCCAGCTAATCGTAGAATGGTCAGGCACTTTGTCGGTTAGACCTAACCCCAAAAACCAGCGGTAAGCAAGATTGGTTTGAATCTCACGTTCGAGTTGGCGTTCGGAACGGATGCCATAAAAATAACCGAGGAAAATCATTTTAAATAACACGACAGGGTCGATAGCTGGCCGCCCATTATCAGCACAGTAAAGCGGACGAACCTTTTCGTCGATGAAAGAGAAATCGATATACTTGTCCACTTTACGGAGCAGATGATCTTGAGGAACCAATTCTTCAATCGAAACAAATTCGTAAGCCTGCTGTTTTTCTCGATTCGAACGCAACATATGTAACACCCTTCCGAACGGTTTATTTAATACCATTATACAACATTAACGCGGTGTCGTGTTGAATTAAATTCACAAGAAAATAGCTGTCGAGACTTTCTCGACAGCCTGAAAACCCCGGGCACCGGGGTTTTTTTACTTTGTTCTATACGGTGAAGAAAATTGTCAAATATCATACATAAAGCTTGTCGATTTAGCGCATATTAATGCAAATGGAAATGAGATTTGCCGGGCTAAAAAAAATACATTGACAACGTATTTTTGATGCTGATATAATTAATGTTTTTGATTTGACAAAATGCTGGAAGTTCGGTATAATGGACAAGGAAAGAGGTGGTCGTCGACAATGGCTAAAAATGCGCTGTTGGAAATCAAACGCAGTCTCGATGCCCATTTAGGGCAAAAA
Source organism: Paenibacillus sp. FSL R5-0810 (assembly GCF_038002285.1). Lineage (NCBI taxonomy): Bacteria > Bacillati > Bacillota > Bacilli > Caryophanales > Paenibacillaceae > Paenibacillus > Paenibacillus sp. FSL R5-0810. The sequence goes on along the minus strand of NZ_JBBOCF010000001.1, from coordinate 5,106,501 downwards.
ATTACGCTTCGGGCTAACGGTGGCCGCCGTAAGACCGTCGAGCGTACTGGTGTTTTGGAAGAAACGTACCCTTCTGTTTTCATTGTTAAGCTGGATCAAGACCAGCAGACCTTTAAACGCGTGTCTTACAGTTATGCCGATATTCTGACCGAAACCGTGGAAATCATGGTGACCGGCGATGACAACCAGATGCGAATCACCTATATCAAGTCATAACGACATGACGATATGTCACGAGAGAACAGCCTTCGTTAGCGGAGGCTGTTTTTGTTTTCCCTGGAGGGTTCCGGGTCATGCAGGGATCATGGGGCGTATATCTGCCTTATAGAGCAGGGGGGTCGAGACAGGCCCTTTTGCCTCCCGGCTTTCGCATAATCAGGAGAGGATGCCATCTACAGCCTGGAATGAGAGGAGATCCGGGTACGCATACTAACCGGGAGCGGATCTTCTGCAGCGAACAACTTCCGGTGCCTGGGCAGAGGGATGATGCGAGCTGATTCGATGATGTCCGGTGGACCGAGGCTTGCTCGCTGAGGATGCGCTCGTCACTGCCGTTATGATCACGAAATCATCCAAGGAGGCGTTTAGGATGGGCCGGAGAAGACGCAGTATCATGTCAGAGCAGCTCAAGACTGAATTGGCAAAAGAGCTTGGATTCTACGATACGGTGGAGAAGGAAGGCTGGGGCGGCATTCGCGCGAAGGACGCCGGCAATATGGTAAAACGCGCGATTGAGCTTGCGGAGCGGGCTGCCAAGAAATCCGATCTCTAATCTGTTCGTAAGTGAATGCGGCAAGCAGCCCTCCGGTGACGGAGGGCTCTCTGTTCAGATCGGAAGACGTAAAACCGGGTCCATGACTTCGAAGCCCGAGTTTGTTAAGATAGAGGCAATAGAAGTTTTTCTCTGGATATGGTAAGTTCATGCATAGGGAAAAGCTAAGGATAGGTGAACGTTCTTGAAAATATACGAAAAAGCACCGGCCAAAATCAACCTGATGCTGGATGTGCTCCATAAGCGCCCGGATGGGTTCCATGAGGTGGAAATGGTCATGACCATGATTGACCTTGCCGACCGGCTCGAAATGTCGGAGCAGAAGCGGGACACCATCATCATAACGTCCCAGGCGGGTTACATCCCTCTGGACGAGAAGAATTTGGCCTTTCAGGCAGCAAGACTCATTAAAGAGCGCTACGACGTGCGGAAAGGTGTACATATCCACCTCGACAAAAAAATTCCGGTAGCAGCGGGACTGGCAGGAGGCAGCAGCGATGCGGCGGCGACCTTGCGGGGACTAAACCGCCTCTGGGGGTTGAATATCCCGAAAGAGGAGCTGCTTAAGCTTGGAGCTGAGCTCGGCTCCGATGTGCCCTTCTGCGTGAGCGGCGGAACCGCCCTGGCTACCGGGCGAGGCGAGGTGCTGAAGCCGATCCCGAGTCCGCCTCAGTGCTGGGTAATCGTGGCGAAGCCGCCGATCAACGTATCGACGGCAGAGGTATACGGACGACTGCGCAGTGATCAAATCCAGGCGCACCCGTCGGCGGAGCGGATGATCGGGGCGCTCGAGCAGGGCAGCTTCCACCAGATGTGCAAAGAGCTCGGAAACGTGCTGGAGGAGGTTACCTTGAAGATGCATCCGGAGGTTCAGCAGCTGAAGGAAGGCATGCTGAAGCTGGGCGCGGATGGCGCGCTAATGTCCGGCAGCGGCCCGACGGTCTTCGGTCTGGTATCCAGGGAGTCTAAAGTCGCCCGCATTTATAACGGCCTTCGGGGATTCTGCAAAGAGGTTTATGCGGTCCGTCTGCTAACCGGAAATGCATAAAATGGACACGGCTTCGGGGAAGAATTTCAATCTGAGTTGTATAAATACGTACAAAGATGTTATATTTAACATATAATATTCGGATTTAGCGAGGAATCCCAGTGAAAAAATTAAAACGAAGCGAACGATTGGTCGATATGACCCAATATTTACTATCTAAACCGCATACGTTGATTCCCTTGACGACGTTCGCCGAGCGTTATAGTGCGGCCAAGTCGTCCATTAGCGAGGACTTGGCGATCATTAAGGACGTATTTGAGAACGAGGGGCTTGGAGAGCTCCAGACGCTCGCCGGCGCCGCAGGAGGCGTAAGATACATTCCGAAGCTGCGCAGAGACCACGCCCTCGCTTTTGCCGAGGAGCTGTGCAGGCAGCTGCAGCAGTCCGACCGGATTCTGCCGGGAGGCTATCTCTACATGTCCGATCTGCTCGGTCAGCCATCGCTTATGAACGAAGCGGGCAAAATTATTGCCACCGCGTTCTCCGACCGGGAGATCGACGTGGTGATGACCGTGGAAACGAAGGGCATTCCGCTCGCTTATGCGACCGCGGCACAGCTTAACCTGCCGGTCGTACTAGTCCGCCGGGACCATCAAGTAACGGAAGGATCGGCCGTAAGCATCAACTATGTTTCCGGCTCCCATAAAAGCATCCATACGATGTCGCTGTCCCGCCGGGCACTCAAGGAGCGCTCCCGCGTCCTTATCGTGGATGATTTCATGAAGGCCGGAGGCACCATTCAGGGAATGGTCGACTTGCTTGGCGAATTTAATGCCGAAGTCGCAGGTGTGGGCGTATTGGTGGAGTCAGGGGCAGTAGAGAACGAGGAGAGGCTTCTTCAGGACTATATATCGCTAGCCCGATTGAGCGACGTGGATGCCAAAACCAAAATGATTACCGTGAATCCTGGAAATTATTTCGAGAAATAACATTGCATTTTTTGTCGATATAATAGCGTTTCCATCCGAATGGGCACGAAGTCTGTCGAAAATATCACATTCTAAAAAAAATTCCTGATTTTAGGACATTTTATAGGACAAAAAAGAAGGATTTCGTGTTTGCTGTGTGGAATTATACTACCCAAGTCTCTGATGGAAAAAGGTGGTGAACACATATGCAAATTACGGATGTCAGACTCCGCCGTGTTAACTCTGAGGGGAGAATGAAGGCAATCGCATCCATTACCATCGATAATGAATTTGTCGTTCACGACATTCGCGTCATCGACGGAAACAATGGAATGTTTGTCGCAATGCCGAGCAAACGCACTCCGGACGGAGAATTCCGCGATATTGCCCATCCCATTTCTTCGGGTACCCGCGAGAAGATTCAATCGGCTGTCCTGGCCGAGTATGAGCGTGCGGCTACAGAAGAAGAAGTGATTGAAGAAGGCGCTTAAGATTTACAATTGGGGTTCAAGGAAAAGAGAGCCATATTTGTGGCTCTCTTTTCTTTTTTTGTAGAATGAGATATATTCAGTAGTGAGTTCAAGAGGAGGAGGCATGGCCCTTGAAAAGATTTGCTATTGTGCTCGCCGCTGGGCAGGGCAAACGTATGAAATCCAAACTATATAAAGTGCTGCATCCTGTTTGTGGCAAGCCGATGGTAGGACATGTACTGCAGACAGTACAGCAGGTGAACTGTGAGCGCAGCGTTGTGGTGGTTGGACATGGCGCTGAAGCCGTTCGCACGTACCTGCAGGACGCAGCGGAATATGTTTTACAGGAGCAGCAGCTCGGGACGGGCCACGCTGTGAAGCAAGCCAAGGATCTTCTTGGCGGGGAAGAAGGCTCGACGATCGTGATTTGCGGGGACACTCCGCTTGTGACGTCAAGCACCCTGGAAAATTTGCTGAAACTGCATGAAAATAATAATGCGGCAGCAACGGTATTGACGGCGCATATGGATAACCCGAAGGGCTACGGCCGGGTCATCCGCGGCGGAGATGACAGCGTGCAGCGGATCGTGGAGCAGAAGGACTGCAGCCCTGCAGAGGATGCGGTCACTGAGATTAATACCGGTACCTATTGTTTTGATAATAAAAAGCTATTTGCTGCACTGGAAAAAGTGACGAACCAGAACGCGCAGCAGGAATATTATCTGACCGATTGCATCGGCATCCTGAAGGAAGCCGGCGAAACCGTGCTTGCTTATCAGACCGATGATTACGCGGAGTCGATCGGCGTCAATGACCGGCTGGCCCTCTCCGAAGCCGAAGGCTTCATGCGGGAGCGCATTAACCGTATGCATATGCTGAACGGGGTTACGATCATCGATCCGGCGTCGACGTATATCGGTGCCGATGTGACCATCGGAGCGGATACGGTACTGTATCCGGGAACGGTGCTGAAGGGCAATACCGTCATTGGGGAGAACTGCGTAATCGGACCGAATTCGGATATTGAGGATTCTGTCATCGCGGACGGTGCCAGCGTCAAGCAATCGGTGCTGAGCAAGGCAGAAGTCGGAGCCCGCACATCGGTAGGCCCGTTTGCTTATCTTCGTCCGGGGGCCAAGCTCGGTGAGGACGTGAAGGTTGGCGACTTTGTCGAGGTGAAGAATGCAACGATCGACAATGGCTCGAAAGTGTCGCATCTTAGCTATGTCGGTGACGCCAAGGTCGGGAAAAACGTCAATATCGGCTGCGGTGCGATTACGGTCAACTATGATGGTTATAATAAGTCCGTTACCGAAATCGAGGACGACGCATTTATCGGCAGCAATGTGAATTTGATTGCGCCGGTCAAAGTCGGCAAAGGCGCATTTGTGGTTGCCGGCTCGACCATTACCCAGTCGGTTGATGAGAATGATCTGGCCATCGCAAGACAGCGTCAGGAGAACAAGCCGGGTTATGCGGAGAAGATCCGGGCGCGCGCTAAAGCCAAGAAGAACAGGGAATCGTAATACGCCGGCTTCCTGAATTGACGTGAAGCGGTGATCGGATAGCCTAATTCAACGAACCAGCACGGAGGGTTTTTATTCTATGACTTATCTTGATTCTAAATTAAAAATATTTACGTGTAATTCCAATCCAAAGCTCGCCCATCAAATTGCCGACTATATCGGCATTCCGATGGGAGAATCGCTTACGACCAGCTTTAGCGACGGCGAAATTCAAGTGAAGCTCTCCGAAAGCGTGCGGGGCTGCCATGTCTACGTTGTGCAGTCCACATGCCTTCCGGTGAATGATAACTTGATGGAGCTGCTGGTTATGGTGGATGCGCTCAAGCGGGCATCGGCAAAGAGCATCAACGTGGTCATCCCGTATTACGGATATGCCCGTCAAGACCGCAAGGCTCGTTCGCGTGATCCGATCACCGCCAAGTTGGTGGCGAACCTGATTGAGAAAGCCGGCGCTCACCGCGTCATTACGATGGACCTGCATGCGATGCAGATCCAGGGATTTTTCGATATTCCGGTGGATCATTTGCTCGGTGTTCCGATCCTTGCCCAATATTTCCGTTCGAAGCAAATCGAGAATCCTGTCGTCGTGTCCCCGGACCATGGCGGCGTCGTACGCGCAAGGAAGCTTGCTGATTTCCTGAATGCCCCGCTGGCTATTATCGATAAGCGGCGGCCGGAGCCGAACGTCAGCGAAGTGATGAACATCATCGGACATATCGAAGGCAAGACCGCGATTCTGATCGACGATATCATCGATACTGCCGGCACGATCGTACTCGGCGCCAATGCGCTGATGGAAGGCGGCGTGAAGGAAGTGTATGCTTGCTGTACGCATCCGGTGCTGTCCGGTCCTGCCCATGAACGCTTGGAAAACTCGCCGCTGAAGGAAGTTGTTGTGACGGACACCATTCCAATCACACATCCGAATCCGAGCAGCAAGCTGACCGTGCTGTCTGTTGCTCCGCTCATGGGAGAAGCGATTATCCGGGTACACGAGGAATTATCCATCAGTAAATTGTTTGAAATAGAATAACAAACCTGGCCGTAAGGGTTACATCTTCTGCTTGCAGGAAATGTAGCCCTTGCCTGCTATCCTGACCTCATGGATATTACGCATAGCGGGAAAGTAACCGTTTTCAAAATGCGATGTTCTAAAGAATTTACCCCAAGTTCATGGCAGGTGTAATCAATATCCAGGTCTTGAAATAAAGGTAAACGTATTGCGGTTATAGACCGTTCCCTCCAGCTCGACAAAATAAGCGTCGACGGCGGTGATCAGGCCTACGTCGACATGACACCCTAGCTCGTAGACTTGAACGGGGATGCCATGCTTCATATGGTATTGAAAATGGCTGTGATGCGTCAATTTCTGTTCATAATCTCTCAAAACCGATTCACCTTCTTATGAGGGCATAAATACCAATAGGTTTTGTTCATATTGTACTCGAAATACAGGCTAAGAAGAAAGTACTAATCGTGAAAGGAATTAACTGCGATGAAATGGATTGTCGGATTGGGAAATCCCGGTCCAGCTTATGAGAAAACACGCCATAACGTCGGGTTTATGGCACTGGATGCTCTGGCAGAGCGCCATGGCATGAAATTCAACCAGAGCAAATGCAAATCGGTCATTGCCGAGGGCATGATCGGCGGTACCAAAACGGTGCTGATCAAGCCGATGACCTTTATGAATCTGTCAGGCGAAGCGGTGCGGGCCTATATGGATTATTATAAGGCGCCGCTCGAAGATATGATTGTTGTCTACGATGATCTCGATACAGCCGTTGGGAAGATCCGTCTCCGGTATCAAGGCAGCGCGGGCGGGCATAACGGCATCAAGTCCATCATTCAGCATACCGGGACCCAAACCTTTAACCGCGTCCGGATGGGCATCTCGAGACCGGAGCCGGGCTATGCCATCGTGGATTATGTGCTTGGGGCATTTCCGAAGGGCGAACGGGAGCAGCTGCAGAGCATGGTGGACATGACCTGCGACGCGCTGGAGTTCAGCCTGGATCACACCTTTGAGCAGACCATGGCGAAATTCAATAACGCATAGCCACGCAGAATCATAGTCTGAAACGGAAGATTTCCGGGCATACTGAAGGGTATATACGACCTTCAGGAGGCATATGATGGCGATAACCTACGTTTGCAGACATTGTCGAGCCTTTCAGGGCCGGATCGATTCGTGCGTGATAACCGAAGAAAAGCTCGGATTCGATTCCTTGACCCCTGAGGAGCGCAAGGATATAATAGCGTATGATTTGAACGGCGACGTGATGGTTAAGGTCACCTGCGACCACTGCAGGGAGGCGCTTGAAGCCCATCCGGAGCTGAGTCTTTTGGCAAATCCCCTTCAATGAGCGTATAATGGGGTACAAGATAAAATATGGTAGAAGACATCAGGCGGCTTGCTTTGTTCGGCAGCCGCCGTGTGTTAGCCTTGGCAGCGTTGCCCAAGGCTTCTTTTCGGTTTTAATTTTACAACTGTCGTCTTAGCACGCAAGTGAGAACGAAATAGAATAATCCATTTCTTTTGCATAAGAGAGGTGCCCCCTTTGTTACAAGCACTTATTGATGTATTTTCGAAGGATTCGGATTTCAAATCCATTGCGGCCGGCGTAGGAACCGGAATGAGGGAGCAGCTGATATCCGGGCTATCCGGATCCTCCAGGCAAATCCTCATGGCCGCGCTGCATCAGGACCAGCAGCGCCCGCTGCTCGTTGTTACGCATAATATGTTCTCAGCCCAGAAAATCGCTGATGATTTACAGGAGGCGCTTTCACCGGATCAGGTGCTGCTCTATCCGGCAAATGAACTGGTTGCGGCGGAATCGGCCGTATCGAGCCCCGAGACTCTAGCACAGCGGATTGATGTCCTTGTCCGCTGCGCCAGAGGCTTCCGGGGTATTGTCGTTGCGCCGTTTTCCGGTGTGCGCCGTCTGCTTCCGGCGCCGGAAGTCATGGCGGATGCCCGGATTACGCTTCAGGACGGAGGAACACTCGAGCTGGATGCGTTCCTGAATCGGATGATCGAGATGGGCTATGAACGGGTGGAGCGCGTCGAAAGCCGCGGCGAGATGAGTGTTCGCGGCGGAATCATCGACTTCTATCCGATGACGGCGGCGATGGCGTACCGGGTTGAGCTGTTCGATGAGGACATCGATTCGATCCGAACCTTTGACCCGGCCGATCAGCGATCGATTGATATGGTTCGGGAGGTCGTCATTACACCGTGCAAGGAGATCATAGCCGATTCGGAGCGGCTGAATCGTACGGCCGAGACGGTGACCCGGATGCTGGAGGCTCAGCTTGAGCGAATGACCGACCGGCAGGCCAAGCTTCGGCTGCGTGAGGAAATTCATCGGGAAGTAGAGTTGCTGCGCGAGCGAATCTATTTCCCTGAAATCTATAAATATATTTCACTGCTCTATCCGGAGAAGACGCATCTCTATGACTACATGCCGAAGGATACGATTTTGGTGCTGGATGAGCCTGCAAGACTGCTGGAAACGGCCAAGCAGCTGGAACGGGACGAGGCGGAGTGGAACCTGCATCTGCTTCAGCACGGTAAATCGCTGCCGGATCTTCCATTATCGCTGGATACCGAGGAGCTGATCTATCAGCATCCGTACCAATGTCTGCTCATATCGATCTTCCTGCGCCAGGTTCCGAGAATGCAGCCGCAGAATATCGTTAACTTCATTACGCGCGGCATGCAGGATTTCCACGGGCAGATGAATGTATTGAAATCAGAGATGGACCGCTGGAAGAAATCCGGCGTCCAGGTCATGATGCTCGCCGGCGATGCAGAGCGCATGGAGCGTATGCGCCGGGTGCTGAATGACTATGGCATTGACGAGCCGCTGATGTTCGAGGGCCATCTTCAAAACGGCTTCGAAATGCCGTCCGTTCATGCGGCTGTCATTACGGAGAGCGAGATGTTCTCTTCGAAGCAGCGCAAAACCCGCAAAACGACGAAAAGCATGGACAACGCCGAACGCATCAAGAGTTATACGGAGCTTAAGGTCGGCGACTATGTCGTGCATCAAAACCACGGAATCGGGAAATATATGGGGATCGGCACGCTCGAGATCAACGGGATTCATAAGGATTACATGCATATCCTGTATGCGGGCGGGGATAAGCTGTCCGTTCCGATCGAGCAGATCGATCTCATTCAGAAATATGTCGGCTCCGAGGACAAGGAGCCGAAGATTTACAAGCTGGGCGGCAACGAATGGACCCGCGTAAAGAACAAGGTCCGTTCTTCCGTGCAGGATATCGCTGATGACTTGATCAAGCTGTACGCTGAGCGCCAGTCGGCTCCGGGATACGGGTTCGACAAAGATACGCCGGAGCAGCAGGAGTTTGAGGACATGTTCCCTTACGACGAAACGCCGGACCAGCTTCGCGCCATTGCGGAAATCAAGAAGGATATGGAGCAGAACCGTCCGATGGACCGGCTGCTGTGCGGAGACGTCGGCTACGGCAAAACCGAGGTGGCTGTTCGAGCGGCGTTTAAGGCGGCGATTGAAGGCAAACAGGTGGCCGTGCTGGTTCCGACGACCATTCTGGCCCAGCAGCACTATGAAACGTTCCGCGAACGGTTCGCGAACTACCCGATCAACATTCAGGTGCTGAGCCGCTTCCGGAGCCGCAAGGAACAGAATGAGACGATCAAGAAGGTAAAGCAGGGGGCCGTTGACATCCTGATCGGCACGCACCGGCTGCTGTCGCAGGACATCGTCTTCAAGGATCTCGGCCTCCTGATCGTGGATGAAGAGCAGCGGTTCGGCGTAACGCATAAGGAGAAGCTGAAGAAGCTGAAAACCAATGTCGATGTGCTGACCTTAACGGCAACGCCGATCCCGCGGACGCTGCATATGTCGATGCTTGGGGTAAGAGACCTGTCGGTTATTGAGACACCGCCGGAGAACCGCTTCCCCGTGCAGACGTATGTGGTGGAGCACAGCCAGACCCTGGTCCGTGAAGCGATAGAGCGCGAGCTGGCCAGAGGCGGGCAGGTCTACTACCTGTATAACCGGGTGCAGGGCATTCATGAGATGGCCGCGCAGATTTCGATGCTTGTTCCTGAAGCAAGGGTCGGAGTAGGCCATGGGCAGATGTCCGAAACGGAGCTGGAGAAGACGATCCTGGACTTCCTGGACGGGGAGTACGATGTGCTCGTCAGCACCAGCATCATTGAGACGGGCGTCGACATCCCGAACGTGAACACCCTGATCGTCCATGACGCGGACAAAATGGGATTATCTCAGCTTTATCAGCTGCGCGGGCGGGTAGGACGCTCGAATCGAATCGCCTACGCTTACTTCACATACCAGCGCGATAAGGTGCTTACCGAGGTTGCGGAGAAGCGGCTTCAGTCGATTAAAGAATTTACCGAACTGGGTTCGGGCTTCAAAATCGCAATGCGCGACTTGTCGATCCGGGGCGCGGGCAATCTGCTCGGCGCGGAGCAGCACGGCTTTATCGCTTCGGTCGGTTTCGATCTGTACTCCCAGATGCTGGCGGAGGAAATCCAGAAGCGGAAGGTCAGCATGCTTGGCGAGACGGCTGCGCCGACCAAGGACTGGAACACCTCCATCGACCTGGGGATCGACGCGTATCTGCCGTCGGATTACATTTACGACAGTATTCAGAAGATTGAAATTTACAAAAAAGTGGCTTCCGTCACCACCATCGATGAATCGGCAGAGCTTGAGGACGAGCTGCTTGACCGCTTCGGCGAGCTGCCGCAGGCGGTAAACAACTTGCTTGCGGTTTCCCGATTGAAAGTGTATGGTCGTACGTATGGCATCGACTCCATTACGCAGCGGGGGGACGATGTCCTGCTCCAGTTCTACGAAGGGCAGGATAAGGCAGTCAACACGGCAGCGCTTGCGCAAATTGGAAATCTGTTCGAAAGACGTGTACAATTTGAACAAGGGCCAGCCATGGTTATCCGGATCAAAGGCAAGGGTCTTGACGATCAACAATTGCTCGAATTGCTGGAGAAGTTTCTGGAGGCTGCCAAGGAGCCATTTAACCTGAAGGGAGAACTACACAATGCCGTCAAGAAATAAAAGGGCATGGAAAACCTTTATCGTATCATTAACAGCCGTGCTGTCCATGTCGATGATCGCCGCTTGCGGGAAGGATGACAGCAAGGGGAATGAAGTGGATGACAGCAAAGTTATTGTCAAATATAAAGGCGGAGAGTTGACCGCGAAAGAATTCGATCTCGAGCAGCGGATGATTCAGTTCATGTCGCCGGAGTACGCACAATTCCTGCAGATGGACGAATTCAAGGAGTATTTGGCGAAGCAGGGAGTCGCTTATGAGTACCTGTACGCCAAAGCGGATGACAAAGCCAAGGAAGCTGCCGGGAAGCAGGCGGATGAACTGCTGAAGAGCAACAAGAGCGCGATGGGAGAAGAGAATTACAAGAAAGCGCTGGAAGCCCAGAAGCTGACCGAGGAGGATGTGAAGAATTACATGCTTCGCATTATGACGGTCGTGGAATACGAGAAGAGCCAGGTAACCGAGGACGATATGAAGAAGGATTTCGAGGCGAACAAGCAGGATTATACCAAAGTCAGCGTTCGTCACGTCCTCGTCGGCTTCCAGGATCCGGAAGGCAAGGAAAGACCGGAGGGCGAGGCGCTCAAGATTGCGAAGGAAGTGCAGTCCAAGCTGAATAAAGGCGAGGATTTCGCTGCAATCGCCAAGGAATACTCCGAGGATCCGGGCTCCAAGGACAAGGGCGGCTTGTATGAGAATGAGCCGGCTGGCCGATGGGTTCCCGAATTCAAGGAGAAGGCCCTGTCCCTTGAGCTGAACAAAATCAGCGATCCTGTGGAGACCAGCTACGGCTACCACATCATGAAGGTCGAGAAGCGGGAAGAAGTAACGTATGACAAGCTAACCGCCGAGGAGAAGGAAGGCATTCAGAACAAGCTGGCTTCAGGCAAAATCGATAATTTTATGCAGAATGAGCTCAGTGGTTTGATCGAGAGCATGAACCTGCCGAAGAGCGAGAACGCCGGGGACAAGCCTGCTGAAGAGAAGCCTGCGGAGGGCGGCGATGCAACGAAGCCTGCCGAAGGCAGCGATGCGCCGGCTGGTGGCGAGAAGGCACCGGCTGCCGGTACTGGAGACAGCGGGAAGTAGTCTGAAGCTTTGGCCTGCGCCAGCGTCTTTATAATGCCAGCTCCGCTGCTGGTACGGGGGGCCTGGCTTTCCAAGGTCGATTTCCTCATGACCATGCAGGAAGGAGCGCGGGCTATCGCGTTCGCAAAGTGAAAACCGGGCTGAATTTGAATCCATAACGTGTGAAATGACACGTTATGGATTTTTTTCCCCGAAAAACGATAATCTTCACTTTATTTTTATTATGGATTTCGCAACCAATGCAGGGTTGATGATGTATAAGGATTTGGGAATGGATGAATACTATGGTCAGACAATTAACTCTTATACACCTGGGGACATCCTCTTCCCGTAAGGAAACAGTAGTTGAAAAATCTTCTTATGAAAGTGGGGCAACAAGTGACATGAAAGCTACTGGTATCGTCCGCCGTATCGATGACCTCGGGCGCGTGGTCATCCCGAAAGAAATTCGACGCACATTACGGATTCGCGAAGGTGATCCGCTGGAAATTTTCGTAGATCGGGATGGAGAAGTCATTCTGAAGAAATATTCGCCAATCGGCGAGCTTGGCGATTTTGCGAAGGAATACGCGGAATCCCTATACGAAAGCACGGGCCACATTACGATTATTTCGGATCGTGACTCCTTTATCGCCGTAGCCGGCGGCTCCAAGAAGGAATATTTGGACAAGCCGATCGGCAATTTGCTGGAAAATTGCATGGAAAACCGCAAGACCGTTCTCGAAAGCAACAGCGGAACGTATGAGATCAGCAAGGATAATCCGGAGACGCTGTCGGCTTTCGTAGCCGCGCCGATCATTGCAGGCGGTGACCCGATCGGGAGCGTCGTGCTGCTGAATAAGGACGAATCCGTCAACATGGGCGAGATGGAAGTGAAAATGGCTGAGACGGCCGCAGGCTTCCTCGGAAAGCAAATGGAGCAGTAAGACAACAGATGGACAGCCTTAGGGCTGGATTTGACTCCCGCTGAACTTGGATCCTTGCGGTCTATAGGGAAGCCGGGAGTTTTTTGATGTCAAGCCAGCGAGGCCTTACGAAGGATGTAACCCGTAAATTTTGTGCCCAGCCTGATTCCGCGGTTATAATGGGGGTACACGTTCAAACATCGGGCATGTCGCCACGGTGCGAAGAACCCTAAGATAAGCGTGGGATTGGAATACGGATATGAAACCAGAAGAGACAGGCTCCAGGCTGCTGAAGGGAGCCTTCATCCTTAGTGCCGCAGCGATGCTGTCGAAGCTGATCGGCACGTTGCAAAAAATACCGCTGCAGAATATGGGCGGGGATGCCGTGTTCGGCATCTATAACACGGTCTACCCCTTCTACATGATGATGATTACGCTGGCGGTTCTCGGTTTTCCGGCTGCCGTCTCCAAGTTTGTGGCTGAATACGAAGCCGAGGGCCGAAGCGGGGACAGCCGCCGGCTGCTGCGCATCTCTTCGGTGACGCTCGTGCTGTTCGGGCTGGTGCTCGGTCTTGTCATGTACGCCGCAGCTCCCTGGCTCGGACAAGCGATTGGCAGCGGGCAGGTGGTGCCGGCAATTCGGGCAGGCGCCTTGGCGCTGGCCTTCGTGCCTTGGATGTCGGTGCTGCGCGGATATTTTCAGGGCCTGCACAATATGGTGCCGACGGCCGTATCCCAGATCGTGGAACAGTCGGTCCGGGTAGCCGTCATGATCGTGCTGCTGCTGTATCTTATCGAAGCCGGAGCATCGCCGGATCGAATCGCGGCGGGAGCGCTTCTGGGATCGGCGGCCGGAGGGGCAGCAGGTCTCCTGGTCATGGGCTGGTATTGGCGGAGGCACCGAAGCAGCCGCGGCAGACGTATAGAAAAGCCGCTTATGCCCCCTGTCAAGCCGCAAGATGTGAAGGATTCCGGCTTGCATGCCGATGTAAACAAGGAGGGAGCGGGCGTTCTTCTCCGCCGTCTGCTCGCATACGGCATCCCGGTGTGCCTCAGCCTGCTGGCCGTCCCGCTAATCGGATTGGTCGATACGTTTACTGTGCCGCGGCTGCTTAGTATGACCGGGCTGCCGGATGAGGCAGCGATGGCCGAATTCGGGATTTACAACCGGGGGCTGCCGCTGGTGCAGCTGGTAACCATGCTGGCCACGTCCTTGTCCGTGCTGTTTATACCGGCGCTGGCCGAAGCCAAGTTCCGCGGCGAACGGGAACGGGTGGCCAGCCAGACCGGGATGGCGCTCCGCTGGTTCTGGCTGATCGGGATGAGCGCGTCCATCGGGCTCGCGGTGCTGGCCAAGCCGATTAACGTCATGCTGTACGAAGACGCCGCAGGCACCGTAACGATGCAGGTCATTGCGTTTACGGCAGCCGGCGGCACGATGAGCACGATCACGGCAGCTCTGCTGCAGGGCGTCGGCATCGTTAAGGCGCCGGCCCTGCACCTGCTTGCCGCTGCGGCGCTGAAGCTCCTGCTCAACCTGCTGCTGGTGCCGCAGCTTGGCATTACAGGCGCCGCCATCGCGGGCGTGGCGGCGCACTTGGCCGCAGCAGCGCTGAACCTCGCGCTGCTCTCGCGAAGCGCCCGCTTCACCGCGGGTGCGGGCGCGGCCATGGCGAGGACGCTTGCGGTCCTCGCCGCCGTGGCGCTGGCCGCCTGGTGCGCGCAAGCGGCGGCCGGCGCCATGCTCGGGGCGGCCGGCGTGGCTCCGGGCCGCCTCACCGACGCCGCCGCAGCGCTTGGCGGCGTGCTTGCGGGAGGCGGCGCGTTCCTTGCCGCCGCCGCTTGGACGAAGCTCCTCACAGCGTCGGAGCTTCGGATGCTGCCGAAGGTCGGCGGGCCGCTGGCAGCCCTCTTAAAGGCGCTGCGCCTGCTGCGCTAAACGAATGAATGCATGCAGGGGCCCCGCGTGAGATGTTTGATCTGGTGTGATATAGTAGTGTACGATATAACGAAGTCTGGGAACGCCCCGGGCGAAGAGCGAAAGGAAGTTACCCTATGAGTGCAGCTATTACGGTGGTCGGCCTCGGCTCCGGGAATCCGGACCGGTTAACCGTCGGCATCCTGAAAACCATGCAGCAGGCGTCCAAGGTTTATGTGCGCACGATGTCCCATCCCGTGATTCAGGCGCTGGGCGGGCTGGGCATCCAAGCGGAGTCGTTTGACCATGTCTATGAAGCCCATGACTCCTTCCCGGAGGTGTACGAGTCCATTGCATCCGCGCTGATGAATTTGGCGAAAGCCGCGGAGGATGACCGCGGGATCGTGTACGCCGTTCCCGGACACCCCATGGTGGCGGAGGCGACGGTCCGGCTGCTGCGGGAACGCTGCCCGGAGCAGCAGGTGAGCCTTTCCGTGCTCGGGGGGGAGAGCTTCCTGGACGAGGCGTTCGTGCGGCTCGGCTTCGATCCGATCGAAGGCTTTCAGCTGCTGGATGCGGCTGAGCTTCGAAGCGACGTCATTCAGCCCCAGCTTCACACCTTGATCGGCCAGGTGTATGATATGTTCACGGCTTCCGAGGTCAAGCTCGCGCTGATGGAGCTGTACCCTGATGATTACCCGGTCGTCGTGGGACACGCGCTCGGCGTCGAGGGAGAAGAGGAAATTCGTCACGTTCCGCTGTATGAGCTGGATCGGATCGACGGATACGGAAATCTGTCGCTGGTCTATGTTCCGCGAAGCGATGATCCGTCGCTTCGTCAGCGCACGTTCTCCCGCCTGCATGAAATTGTCGGCATCCTTCGGAGTCCCGAAGGCTGTCCGTGGGACAGGGAGCAGACCCACGAGTCCATACGCAAAAATCTGATCGAGGAAACCTACGAGGTGCTCGAGACGATTGACGAGGACGATCCGGAGCATATGCAGGAGGAGCTGGGCGATCTGCTGCTGCAGATTATGCTGCATTCCCAGATGGAGGAGGAGCTCGGCACCTTTACCGTGTACGATGTCATTCAAGGCTTGAACGACAAGCTCATTTTCCGCCATCCGCATGTGTTCGGCGAGAGCAGCGCCAACGATGCGGAATCCGCGCTTCGAAACTGGGAGCAGATGAAGGCGGAGGAGAAGCGCCGCAAGGGGCAGCGGCCGGATCAGGCTTTGGCGCTTGATGGAATTCCACGGGATCTGCCGGCGCTGATGAAGGCCTATAAGCTTCAGAAGAAGGCGTCCAAGGTTGGCTTTGATTGGGACAGCATCGAAGGCGTATTCGAGAAGATTGAGGAAGAGCTCCGGGAGCTGCGCCAGGCGGTAGCGGATGGCCAGAGCGCGGATGATGCGGCCTTGGAGCTGGGAGATCTGCTGTTCGCGGTCTCGAATGCGGCCAGATTTATCGGGGCGGACCCGGAAGAAGCGCTCTCGAGAACGAACCGCAAATTCTATCGTCGCTTCCGCTACATAGAAGAGCAGCTCGCCGCCCAGGGAAAAGCTCTTTCAGACAGCACGCTGGATGAGATGGAGACCCTTTGGCAGGAAGCGAAGACTCGGGCAGAAAGCACCGACGGCCGGTAATGCGGGCATTTTTTCCGCAAAAAAATAAAAAAATACGGTAGTCCGGCAGGAATTCCGCAAATCATCCAGAATAATCTTTTATGGTGAAATCTTGCTACTTTCGCAAGGCGGTTTAACCGACTACCGTAAATCTTATATTTTTCTGATAATTGGGAGGATTTAATTCATGAACAAAACAGATTTGATCAACAACATTTCCAACAAAAGCGGTTTGACTAAGAAGGACGTAGAGAACGTTCTTAACGGGTTCCTTGGCGAAATCACGGACGCCTTGGCTAATGGAGATAAAGTTCAATTGATCGGCTTCGGCACATTCGAAACCCGCAAGCGCGCAGGCCGTACGGGCCGTAACCCGCAAACAGGCAACACGATCGAAATTCCGGAATCGAACGTTCCTGCATTCAAAGCAGGCAACAAGCTTAAAGAAGCTGTAAAATAATGCGCGTCGATAAATTCCTGAAAGTATCGAGGTTAATCAAGCGGCGTACCGTAGCGAAGGATGTATCGGATCAAGGCCGGGTACTGATCAACGGCCGTGAGGCTAAGCCGAGCAGCTCGGTGAAGCTGGGCGACGAGATCACTGTCCAGTTTGGCCAGAAGCTCGTGACGGTCCGGGTCGAGCGTCTCGCGGAGTCTACCCGTAAAGATGAGGCGAACAGCCTCTATACCTTGGTCAAGGAAGAACCGATCGTTAAAGATAACGGACTGGACTGGTAGATGTCCCAGCCGTTGCAAGAAGCGTCCCTCTCCAATGGAGCAGGGGCGCTTTTTTAATCCCGATCCGCGTAAGTGGCGGCAGATTCATTGTTTTGAAGTGTCTTCCTTTACCTGTTCTAAAGGCAGCCGCCTCCCCATAAGCTATTGTTAAAAGGAGGGGTACATGCCATGATCGACCAAGGGAAGGGCAAATTTCACGACCTGCGCATGCAGAACCGGAAGCTGCTGGACATTACCGGCGTCCAGAATGTGGAGAGCTTCGACAGTGAAGAGTTTCTGCTTCAGACCGAGCTTGGGCATCTCACGATTCGGGGGCAAAATTTACATATTAAAAACCTCAGCCTGGAAGAGGGGCTTTTGTCGATTGAAGGTCTGGTGCATTCACTTATTTATTTGAATCCCGGGTCCCAGGCCAAGAACAAGAGTCTTCTGGGCAAGCTGTTTAAATGAACCCGAGCGTTCAATGGATCACGCTGCTCTGGATGCTCTTCTCCGGGGCAGCAATGGGTGTGGCCTTCGACAGCTACCGGGTGCTGGCTGGCCAGCTCCACTTCCCGAGGTGGTCCAAGCATGCCCTTGATTTTCTGTACTGGGTTGCGGCAGCCCTCTTCATCTTCCGCATGCTGTATGTGACGAATGACGGCCAGCTCCGCTTCTATGTCTTTGTGGGACTCTTTATAGGGGTTTGGATCTATTTTTTATTATGGAGTGTCATAACCCAGCGTTTTGTGGTAATGTTAATTCAGGCAGCGAAAGGGCTCTTGTCTATTTTGTACAAGTTATTCCGAATGTTGATATGGAATCCGGTAAGAGGGATTTTCATGATATTGCTGGGACTGCTTCGCTTCCTGTGGAAGTTTCTGTTGTCGCTTCTGCGTCTGGTGCTGAAATGCCTGATGCCTTTTTGGCGGCTCTTGAAATGGATGCTGAAGCCGATCACATCCCGGCTCAAGCTGCCGGCTTGGTGCAAGCAGGCGGCGAACAAGGTCATTAAGGCGTGGAAACGCTGGTTCTAGGAGGTATGGTCATGGGGCGATATGCTGAACCGCCGAATTCGAAGAAGCAGGCTTCCGGGCAGACCCAAGCCAACACGCAGGGCGCCCGCCGGCGTAAACGAATATTTTTTACGATCATGGCGCTGTTTTTGATCTGGGCCGGTTCTTCGCTCTGGTCCCAAAATGACCGCATCCGCAAACAGAATGAAGCGCTTGAGGAGAAGCAGCAGCAATACAAGGTGATCGAGCAGTCGATGAACCAGCTTCAACATGAGGTGGAGCGACTGAATGATCCTGAATATATCGGGCAGATCGCCCGCAAGAAATTCGGGCTCTACTTGCCGAACGAAACGCCGATTATTCAGCCCCAAAATTCGGGCGAATAGCCGTAATTAGGCATGACAGACGTCTGTTGACCTTGATCAGGTCATTATGTATAATCAAATCACCGTAGCTTGGATTCCAGAAGATCTGGGCCGTATATTTTTAAGGGAGGATCATTTTATTCTATGGCAATTGAAGTGGGCACCAAGTTAGAGGGCAAGGTGACAGGCATAACGCATTTTGGAGCATTTGTGGATCTGTCAGGAGGTGTCACGGGTCTCGTTCACATCTCAGAAATCGCCGATAATTACGTGAAGGACGTCAACGACCATTTAAAGATTAACGATGTCGTGACCGTCAAGGTAATTAATGTCGATAAGGACGGCAAGATCGGTCTTTCGATCAAGCAAGCTGTCGACAAACCGGCTTCTGAAAGTCGACCACCCCGGGGACCAAGACCGGAGCGCAGCAGCGGCGGAGAACGATTTGGTGGTGGCGGCGGCGGTGGTTTCAACCGTGAACGCGGCGGACGCCCGTTTAAGCCTGCAGCCAATAAGACTTCTTTTGAGGATAAAATGTCACGCTTCCTGAAAGATAGTGAAGAACGAATTTCTTCGCTCAAGAAGAATACCGAGGGCAAACGCGGCGGACGCGGAGCCAAACGTATGTAATTCGATAAAATATAAACTGACCGCAGAGGGATATAAGCCTTCTGCGGTTTTTTTGTCGCCGCAGACAAGCGTACGACAGGTTCCTACGCGATTTACGGTGGAATTGACCGGGATGGGGGGAGACGAGACGCCGCAATTCGGGAAATGAACCGCAGATCCGGCTTGAAGCGGACACCTGCTAATGCCGCTAGGGCACGGGGATGAACCGCGTTTGTCCGTTCGTTCGCGGAGGGCGGCTTTTTTGTCGGAAATTTCTTTTGGGCTTGTCCGGTGTTCTGACAAACTTTCCTGTACCGGGGTTTTATAATGGGACCAACAAATTCGTGAAGAATGGGGTGCCAGCGTAATGGATAAAAGAAATCTGGTGATGTTTCCGGGTACTGAGGCAGTCAAGGGAGGAGCGGGCTCGCTGCGTGCCCGTTTGACGGATCGATTAGGGCAGCTGTCCTTCCTGCAGCGTCCCATCCACTTCCTGGCCACGAAGAAGTGGATGATATTATTGACCTTTATGGGATTTTTGCTTGGACGAGCCATGATTTTGGGGGAGCTCTCGCCGTTTGCTGCGGCCTACTTCGCCGTTATCGCCTTTATGCGCCGCGACGTCCTGCTGCCGGTAGGGATTGCCATTGTGGCAGGAAGCCTGCTTACCCCCTTTCCGGTCGCTTGGATGGTGCCGGCAGAGATTCTCATCTTTTATTTTATGATGCGGGGACTGGAAACGTATGACCGGGCGGAATTGTCGTATGCCCCGATGATGGTCTTCGTCTCCACATTCTTCGTGAACCTGTTCGCCGTGCTGGTCGGACCGAGCATTACCTGGTATTCGATGATGATGCTGACCTTGAATGCGGTGCTCAGCTTTGTGCTGACCCTGGTGTTCATTCAAGCGATTCCGGTCATGACGCTCCGTAAAAAATCATATGTGCTTCGCAATGAGGAAATTCTATGCTTGATTATCCTGCTGGCGTCGGTAATGACAGGTGCCGTCGGCTGGACAATTCAATCCCTGTCGATCGAGCATGTCCTCTCCCGTTATTTGATCCTTCTCTTTGCACTGGTCGGGGGAGCTCCTCTCGGAGCTTCGGTAGGGGTGGTGACAGGACTCATCCTGAGCCTTGCGAACATATCGGCATTCTCTCAAATGAGTCTGCTCGCGTTCTCCGGCATGCTTGCCGGAATGCTGAAGGAAGGGAAGAAGCCCGGCGTATCGCTTGGCATGCTGCTCGGCGCAACCATTCTCTCCATTTATTTCAGCAACCCGAATGAGGTGCTTGTCTCAACATTGGAAACCTGTGCAGCCATCGTATTCTTCCTGCTGACGCCGAAGAGCGTAATGCAGGCGATTGGCAAATATGTTCCGGGCACGCAGGATCACACGCGTTCCCAGCATGAGTATGCGAAGCGTGTTCGGGATCTGACGGCAGATCGGGTGACCCAATTCTCCCGGGTGTTCCGCCAGCTGTCGCAAAGCTTCGGGCAGACGACGGGAACGGTGCAGCCGCCAGGCAAACAGACCGAAGAGATGAATCATTTTATGAATGCGGTTGCTGAGGGCAGCTGTGCGACATGCTATAAACGTAATCAATGCTGGGATATGAAATTCTATCAGACTTATAAATATATGACGGATATGATGACTTCGATTGAAGAAAATCCGGAGCTGGAGGTGAAGGATCTGCCAGCGGAGTGGAGCCGAATCTGCTCCAAGAAGGAGGAGGTGCTGGCGATCCTCAAGCAGCAATACCATCTATACCAACATGATATGCAGTGGAAACGCCAAATATACGATAGCCGTCACCTGGTGGCCGAGCAATTGTCCGGCGTCTCGCAGGTAATGGAGGATCTTGCCCGGGAGATCAAGCGGGAGAGCCAAACGATGCATATCCAGGAGGAGCAGATCCGGGAGGCCTTGCAGCATTTGGGGCTGTCGATCCAAGGCATAGATATCATCAGCCTGGACTCCGGCCATGTGGAGATTGAAATTATTCATGCGTATACGCGGGGATATGATGAATGCAGGAAGATTATCGCCCCGCTGCTGTCCGATATTCTCGGCGAGCATATCGCTGTGGTAGAGGAGACGCTTACCCATCCGCGGGACGGGCTGGCCACGGTGCGTTTCGGGTCGGCGAAGACCTTTGAAGTCATCACGGGTGTGGCCGGGGCTGCCAAGGGCGGAGATATTTTGTCCGGCGACAGCTTCAGCACGGTGGAGCTGGGAAACGGCACATTCGCCGTGGCTCTGAGCGACGGTATGGGCAACGGGGAGAGGGCGCGGCTGGAGAGCAGCTCCGCGCTGAGCATTCTCGAGCAGCTGCTTCAATCCGGCATGGATGAGAAGCTGGCGATCAAGTCGGTGAATTCGATATTAATGCTGCGATCGCCCGATGAGATTTACGCGACGGTCGATATGGCGTTAATCGATCAATATACGGCTCAAACGACGTTTATGAAGATCGGTTCGACGCCGAGCTTTATTAAGAGGGGGAATGAAGTGATACCCGTTACCGCCAGCAATCTGCCGATCGGCATCATTCAGGATATTGAAGTTGATCTGGTATCGATTCAGCTGCAGGCGGGAGATGTGCTCATTATGATGACGGACGGAATTTACGATGCGCCGGGTTATGCCGTGAACAAGGAGCTGTGGATGAAACGGATGATCCAAGAGGTGACGAGCTCCGATCCGCAGGAAATTGCCGATTGCCTGCTGGAAAAGGTGATACGCTACCAGCAGAATCAAATTCATGATGATATGACGGTCGTTGTCGGACGTGTGGACCACTATCAACCGGAATGGTCCAATGTGCATATCCCTGGATTCTCCAGAATGGAGCGGCCGCGTACAGTAAGCTAGGGGATCATCCGCGGTACTATCCATACGGACTGGCTGAACAGCACAGTTGAACGTGACCAGTTGAACAGAAAAATACTACGATCCTTCCGATTGCCCGGGAAATGGAGGTGCCTGGCTGCTAGAATCGGATTATCCCTGCAATTGGAGCGGTTTTGTTTGAACTCTCTCGAAAGTGGAAATGATAGAGATAGAACTCAAACAGACCGAAACCGATGGAACGGGAGGCGATTCTTCATATGAAACAAATCTTGCTGATAACCGACGGATGCTCGAATGTAGGCACGAGCCCGGTGCTCGCTGCGGCTCATGCGCTGCAGGACGGGATCGTTGTGAATGTGGTGGGCGTGCTTGATTATGGAACGATCGGCGAGCTCGGAGGATTGGAAATCCAAGAAATTGCCAAGGCCGGAGGGGGGATACACCGGATCGTGGGAACGCCGCAGCTGGCTCAGACGATACAGATGATGACGCGGAAAACCGTGGTTCAAACGATCCAGCAGGCGGTAAATAAGGAGATACAGCATATTCTGGGGGATGGGTCGCTGGAGGATCTGCCGCCTGCCAAGCGCTCACAGGTCGTTGAGGTGGTGGATGAGCTGGCGGAGACGTCGCCGCTTCAGGTAGCTCTGTTGATTGACGCGAGTGCCAGCATGAAGCCAAAGCTGGCTGCCGTCGAGGAAGCGATACGGGATCTGATGCTCAGCCTGAAAGCCCGGGCGGGCTCGAGCAAGTTATCCGTGTTTCACTTCCCCGGCAAGCACAGCGGCGAGGATGCGGTGATGGACGTAAACTGGACCTCGGATTTGGACGGAGTCAGGAGCATGTTCGGCCGGCTTCAGATGAGAGGAGCCACCCCGACGGGACCGGCACTGTTAAAGGTGATTGAATTTTACCGATATGGTACACTAGAGGGTAATCAATCATGGCAGGGACATTCCAGCCAAGAGGAAGGGATGCTCGGTGACTACGTCGTCTAGTCCGGCGTACCCGCCAGGGACCGTCATAACGGGAAAATGGGGGAGGAGCCGGTACATCGTTGAGCGGCTCCTTGGCAAAGGGGCCAACGGCAAGGTGTATCTTGTCCGCCCGTCTGGCGGGCGGGGCCGGTATGCCCTAAAGGTGGGATACGACGCCTTGGATTTGCAATCCGAAATTAACGTGCTGAACGCGCTGAAGGAGCAGATGCCGGATCCGTATTTGGTAGAGGCGGATGACCATCTGGAAGGCAGCCGGGAAGTGACATTCTACGTCATGCGCTATATCGAGGGCAGCCCCCTGCATCGCTTTATCCGCGCCCGCGGCACGGAGTGGCTCGCCTTGATCGGGCTGAAGCTGCTCGAGAAGCTCTCGGTCCTGCATGCTTCCGGCTATGCATTCGGTGATTTGAAGCCGGATAACGTGATGGTGTCGGCCTACGGAAGGGTAGAGCTGATCGATTACGGAGGCGTCAGTCGGTTTGGCCGGAGCGTGAAGCAGTTCACGGAATGGTATGACCGGGGATATTGGAATGCCGGAAGCCGGACCGGCGACGGCTCCTACGATCTGTTCTCGTTTGCCGTGATGTGTATAGGGCTGCTGGATGAAAAGGCTCTGCGTGAAGCGTCCTGCCAGCTTCCCCAGACACGGAGCGTTTCGGATCTGCAGCAGCTGATGCGAAGAAATCCTGTATTTAAGCCTTATGCCGCCTGGCTAAACAAGGCGCTCGCAGGTGATTTCGCGGATTCACGGGAAGCGCTGAACGAATGGAAGCGCCGGATCTATGAAGCCTCGGAGCGTCATGTCCGGCAAATCCCGGTCCGCACGCCGAGGTGGCTGAAGAATGCATTCGGCATATCGGCAGCTGTTTTGGCCTGCGCCATCTATCTCTTCCTCCGCTCTTAATGCCCGTTGCCGTGTCACGGATTCATAAAGGGGACTTAGAAGTGAAACAGGATTATCTGCACTGGATCGTTTCGGACGTGCGGCGCGCTGCCGCTGAATTTGGGCTGTGGTCGGAAGGGGACTGCATCGTGGTCGCCGTATCCGGCGGACCCGATTCCGTTGCTCTCCTGCATGTGCTGCACGAAATTTCGACCAAGCATACGCCGCTTAAGCTGGTATGTGCCCATGTCCATCATGGCTTTCGCGCAGAATCGGATGCGGAAGCGGAGTTCGTGCGCGAATTGGCGGAATCCCTCGGTCTTCCGCTGGAAATTGCGTTCGCTGATATTCCCTCATATATGGAAGAGAGCGGAAAGGGCGGGCAGGAGGCAGCCAGGGAGAAGCGCTATGAATTTCTCCTCCAAACGGCTCGGACATACGATGCCCGATCGGTGGCTCTTGCGCATCATGCCGACGATCAGGCCGAGACGGTCATGATGAAGCTTCTGCGCGGCAGCGGCTTGTCGGGCTTGTCCGGTATGCGATGGAAGCGCACCGAAAAAAATGTGGAACTCATCCGCCCCTTCCTTCGTATAAACAAGGCGGACATTTTGGAGCTGTGCCGCCGCTGCGGCTTTTCATATGCCATTGACTACACCAACCTGCAGACGAAATACCGCCGCAACGCGATTCGCCTGGAGGTATTGCCGTTTCTGGAACAATACAATGGGCAGCTTTCATCCTCCCTGAATCAATTAGCGGAAATTGTGCAGTATGAGGATGACTACATGGATCAGGAAGCGGAGCGGGCGTATCGTCAGTTGGTGCAGGAGAACAATGGGAGGCTCGCCATCGACGCGCCTTCCTTTTTGGCCTTACATGTCGCTTTACAACGGCGTTTGATTAAACTAATATTAACTTATCTGCCCTCTGAACAGGAAATCACCGATTTTGTCAAGATCGAATCGGTACGCCAAGGCATCTTGAACAATCAGCGGAGCAGTTGGCGTCTTTCACTGGGGGGCGGCATTACCTGTATCCGCGAGTACGGTCGAATAACATTTTGGCCGGAGCCTCCGTCCGAACAGGGACAGTACATATATACGCTCGATTCTCCCGAGGACCGGCGTGTGCCTATTCCGGAAATCGGAAAGCTGCTGACGCTGTCGATCAGGACAGACGGCAGTGCACGGTCTGGGGCAGCCCGCTCTGCCAGCGCGGTGGAGTTCGATGCCGACGAGCTTCGATTTCCTTTAACCGTGCGTAACAGACAGCCGGGAGACAAGATGAAGGTTATGGGATTAAACGGAAGCAAAAAGGTGAAAGATATTCTCATTGATGAGAAAATTCCACCGTCTGTCCGTTCCCGGATTCCGATCGTTTGCGACAGTGCCGGCAACATTGTATGGATTCCGGATGTACGACGTTCCTCTCATGCTGCTCCAGGGCGGCATACCGTGCGGATTCTCCGTATGGAGTTTACGGAGCTTTAAGGTTTCAGGCAAGCATAGACCCTAAGCATGGCCCGTTTCACGCTTTCATATGTATAAACTAGGAGGTCCATTGAAGTTGCAGAACGACATTCAGGAAATACTGATCACAGAAGAAGAAATCCATGCGAAAATTAAGGAACTCGGTTCAAAACTCAGCGCCGAATACGAAGGACGCAATCCGCTCGTTATTTGCGTTCTTAAAGGTGCGTTTATTTTTATGGCAGACTTGGTTAAATCCATTACAGTACCTCTGGAGCTGGATTTCATGGCCGTTTCCAGTTACGGGGCATCCACCAAGTCATCGGGTGTGGTCAAGATCATTAAAGATCTCGATGCATCCGTTGAAGGCAGGGATGTTCTGATCGTGGAGGATATTATTGACAGCGGTCTTACGCTGAGCCATTTGATCGAGCTGCTCAAGAGCCGCAAGGCCAACTCGGTTCGCGTCGTTACTTTGTTCGACAAGCCTGCCCGCCGAACGGTGGATTTGCAGGCCGATTACACCGGGTTCGTACTGCCTGACGCCTTCGTTGTCGGCTACGGGCTTGATTATGCCGAGCATTACCGGAACCTCCCCTACATCGGGATTCTGAAGCCGGAAATCTACAGCAGTTAAACCGCGCCATATGGGCTGCTGCCACGGATCTTGGCCCTTTGTTGAGAAGGCCAGACAGGCTGTGGTAAAATATCTTATGTGTCTTGAGAGGAGGTAGGGGATGAGTCGGTTCATCCGGAATTCTGGTTTTTATTTGATTCTATTTTTGGTCGTGGTGGGCATAGTACAATTCGTCACTAACGGTGGCGAACAGGCCGAAGCCCCTAGTTATAATCAGCTGCGGCAGGAAGTTAAAGATAACAAGATAAAGGAAATGACGGTTCAATTCGACGGCTACGCGTATCTGGTGACCGGTAAGTATAGGGAAGTCACCGACGAGAAGAAGTCGGAGAATTTCTCGACCTACATTCCGGCTACTGATGCGGCGATGCAGGAATTGACCGCAGCCAGCGAGAGCAACGATGTAAAGCTGACCGTGGTGCCGATGGAAGGCCAAAGCATTTGGCTGACACTGCTTTCATCCTTTATTCCGCTCGTGATCATGTTCGTTCTGTTCTTCTTCCTGTTCAATCAAGCTCAGGGCGGCGGCGGCAAAGTGATGAACTTTGGCAAGAGCAAAGCCCGCTTATATAATGAAGAGAAGAAACGCGTTACGTTTGAAGACGTAGCCGGTGCTGACGAGGAGAAGCAGGAGCTCGTTGAGGTTGTCGACTTCCTGAAGGATCCGCGCAAATTCAACACCGTCGGCGCCCGCATTCCGAAGGGTGTGCTGCTTGTCGGTCCTCCGGGAACCGGTAAGACGCTCCTGGCTCGTGCGGTTGCCGGTGAAGCAGGCGTTCCGTTCTTCAGTATTTCCGGTTCCGACTTCGTGGAAATGTTCGTCGGTGTCGGTGCTTCGCGTGTACGCGATTTGTTCGAGAACGCGAAGAAGAATGCGCCATGTATTATCTTCATTGACGAGATTGATGCTGTGGGCCGTCAACGCGGCGCCGGCCTTGGTGGCGGACATGACGAGCGAGAGCAAACGCTCAACCAATTGCTCGTAGAGATGGACGGTTTCGGAGCGAACGAAGGCATCATTATCGTCGCTGCAACGAACCGCCCGGATATTCTGGACCCGGCGCTGCTGCGTCCGGGACGTTTTGACCGTCAGATTACCGTGGATCGTCCGGATGTAAAGGGACGTGAAGCTGTACTGAAGGTGCATGCACGCAACAAACCGCTGACGAAGGATGTCAAACTCGACATTATCGCGAAGCGTACGACTGGTTTTACAGGCGCGGACCTGGAGAACCTTCTGAACGAGGCGGCTTTGCTTGCCGCACGTCGTAACCGTAAAGATATATCGATGACGGAAGTCGACGAGGCAATCGACCGCGTAATTGTCGGTACCGAGAAGCGCAGCCGCGTGATCAGCGACCGCGAGAAGCGAATCGTTGCTTATCACGAAGCCGGTCATACGATTGTCGGTTACTTCTTGGAGCATGCGGATACCGTGCATAAGGTAACGATTATTCCTCGCGGCCGTGCCGGCGGATACGTCATCATGATGCCGAAGGAAGACCGCATGCTCGTGACGAAGCAGGAATTGCTTGACCGCGTAACCGGGTTGCTCGGCGGACGCGTGGCGGAAGAGCTGTTCATCGGAGAAATCGGAACCGGGGCTTACAGCGACTTCCAGCAGGCAACCAGCATTATCCGCAGCATGATTGTGGAATACGGTATGAGCGAGAAGCTCGGTCCGATGCAGTTCGGCACATCCCAAGGACAAGTGTTCCTTGGCCGGGATATCGGGCACGAGCAGAACTACAGTGACCAAATCGCTTACGAGATCGATCAGGAAATGCAGCGGTTTATCACCGAATGCTACGAGAAGTGTAAAGAGCTTCTGTCCAAGCATGCCAAAGAGGTTCATTTGATTGCGAATACGCTCCTGGAGAAAGAAACGCTGGAGCTTGAGCAGATTAAGAATCTCATTGAGACTGGAACAGTCGAAGGCAACGGCGGTGGCGAAGGATCCGGCTCTTCCGAGAATGGCGAGCCAACGATCGACAACATCGGTGATGTCCGCGTCCGTATTCAAGGGAAGGAAGAAGGCCAGCAGCCGACTTCTACGGAAGAGATTCCGAACAACCCGATGGATTCGAATCTGGATCGTAAGGATTCAGAGCGTAAAGATCCTCCTGGCGGATCGGATAATGATAGCAGTCTAACGTAAATTCGCTGAAATACTCGTATTTGGAATAAAAATGAAGAACCGGAGAACGATCATTCGTTTTCCGGTTCTTTTTGTGCTTCTTATCACATTGACAGGGATTAGAGGTCCGTGTACATTAGTTGTTAAATAAGGATGCGCATCCTTTCACAAAGGTTGCGAATGTCCTTCAAACATGGTCATCAAGCGGCTAATGCCGGATAACATAAGGGGAGAGGGTCGATCATGGAAGCTTTGGCACTGGAGCGCAAGGCAGAGCAGAACCGCGTGCTGCGTGAACGGTTAATGGAGTTGAAGAAGGAACGCAACGCCATCATTTTGGCGCATTATTATCAACGGGATGAAATTCAGGAAGTCGCCGATTTCCGGGGAGATTCCTTTTTGCTGGCTCAGAAGGCGGCCCAGACGGATGCCGAGACGATCGTCTTTTGCGGCGTGCATTTTATGGGAGAAAGCGCAAAGATATTGGCGCCGAACAAAACGGTGCTTATTCCTGACGAGCGTGCAGGCTGTCCGATGGCCGATATGGTAAACGTTGACGGGCTGCGCAAGCTGAAGGCCCAGCATCCGAATGCCAAAGTGGTCACTTATATCAATTCATCGGCCGAGATCAAGGCGGAGACCGATATTTGCTGTACATCCTCGAATGCGGTCAAGGTCATTCAGTCGGTCGATTCCGATGAAATCATTTGGGTCCCTGACAAAAACCTGGGGCATTACGTCCAGCAGCACACCGACAAGAAGCTGATCATTTGGGAAGGGTACTGCAATACGCATGATATGTTAACCGTGAAAGATGTGGTGGAGATGAAGGCGAAATATCCGAACGCCGAGTTCGTCGTGCATCCGGAATGCCGTCCGGAGGTTGTCGCTATGGGCGACTTCGTAGGCAGCACCACCGCCATTCTGGAATACTGCAAAAACTCGCCGGCCCAGGAATTTATCGTAGGAACCGAAGATGGAACCGGCTATCAGCTCCGTTTGGACAGTCCGAATAAATCCTTCCATTTTGCGACCAAATTCCTCGTATGTCCGAATATGAAAGTGAATAATCTCAAAAAGCTGGTAAAAGCTCTGGAGACGATGAAGCCGCAGATTTACGTGCCTCCTGTCGTTGCAGAGAAAGCCAGAACTTCCCTAGAGCGCATGTTACAAGTTAAGTAGCATGCGCTACTCTTTCGCGAGAAGACAGGTGAGACGAGCGTGATACCGCAGTATTTGATCGATTTTGACCTAAAGGACCTGCCGGTAAAGGAGACGGATGTGATCGTCATCGGCTCCGGCATCGCCGGATTATATACCGCCATTCTGGCAAGCGAGCATCATAAGGTGCTGTTGATTACGAAGAAATCGCTGCTCGAGAGCAATACGCGCTATGCGCAAGGCGGCATCGCTGCCGTGACGGCGGAGGACGATTCACCGGCCTATCATCGGCAGGATACGCTGCTTGCAGGGGCCGGGTTATGCTCCTCGGCGGCGGTGGATGTGCTGGTTAACGAAGGACCGGCCGGTGTCCAGGAATTGATCCGTCTCGGGACGATGTTTGACGTCGAGAACGGGGAGCTCGCTCTAACGAAGGAAGGAGCCCATAGCCACCGCCGAATTCTCCATGCGAATGGGGATGCTACGGGCTATGAAATCGTACGCGCCCTTTCCATTCAAGTCGAAATGCTTCACAATATAGAGGTGTGGGATGATCATTTTGTCATCGATCTGGTTACCGATCAAGGCGAATGCCATGGAGCGATTGTCCAGTTGCCGGACGGGAAGCGGATCTTCGTGCGGGGCCAAGCAACGATTATGTGCTCCGGCGGTGCCGGTCAGCTGTACCGGTACACGACCAATCCCGAAGTTGCGACCGCCGATGGAGTCGCGATGGCCTATCGGGCGGGCGCCCAGATTCGGGACATGGAGTTTATTCAGTTCCACCCAACGGCGCTGAGTTATCCGGGAGCACCGCGGTTTCTGGTATCGGAAGCGGTGCGCGGAGAAGGCGCCGTGCTCCGGAATATTAAAGGCGAGCGCTTCATGCACAAATACCATGAGCTGCTGGAGCTGGCGCCCCGGGATATTGTCGCCCGGGCGATTGTGAGCGAGATGGAGGAGACGGGCTCCACGTTCGTCTACTTGGACATTACCCATGAATCCCCGGAGATGGTCAAACACCGGTTCCCAACGATTTACGAAACCTGCATGCGGTATGGTCTTGATCTGACCTCCGATTGGATTCCGGTCTCCCCCGCTGCGCATTATATGATGGGGGGCATCAAGACCAATCTGTACGGGGAGAGCAGCGTGAAGCGTCTGTTCGCCTGCGGAGAAGTGTCCTCGACCGGCGTTCATGGCGCGAATCGCTTGGCCAGCAACTCGCTGTCCGAAGCGGTTGTATACGGAAGCCGCATTGTTGAACGGATCCGGCAGCTTCCGAAACGGACGGAGCGATTCCTTCATGTATCCTTCGGGCTTGGGCGCAAGGATGCGCCTTCCCAGGCTATGGTCGAAAAGCGGCTGAAGCTTCAGAAAGTGATGGTCCGGTATGCCGGTCTTCGCCGTAACCGGGACACCCTATTACGGGCGGCCGAAGAGCTTGGCCGGCAGCTGCCCTTGTTTCAAGCGGTATTGACCAAACGCGAGGAGTACGAATTTGCCAATATGCTTACGGCCTCACTGCTGGTCGTTCAAGGCGCGCTGTGCCGTGAAGAGAGCCGGGGGGCCCATTACCGCGAGGATTTTCCGGAACGAAATGATGATGCATGGAAGAAGCATATCGTGCACACCCGGGATCAAGATAGGACGGAGGAAATAAGCGATGATGTTTAACGGTTACCATGACGGCCTGCTCCAGAGTATTCGAACCTGGCTACAAGAGGATGTAGGCTCTGGAGATATTACGACCCTTACGACGATTGAGTCCGGACATGAATCCAAGGCCGTGATTCACGCCAAGGAATCCGGGATCGTGGCCGGCATGCCGGTTGCGGAGCTGGTCTTCGAGACGGTTGACCAGACGCTGGTGTTTAGGTCGCTGGTTCGGGACGGCGAGCGGGTGGAGAAGGGAACCGTTCTTGCTGAAGTGGAAGGGTCTACGCACCGTATATTGACAGGGGAGAGACTGGCCCTTAATCTGCTGCAGCGTTTGTCCGGAATTGCAACCACGACGCGCGCTTATGTCGAGGCGCTGGAAGGGCTGCCGACCCGGCTTGTGGACACGCGGAAGACGACGCCGGGCCACCGGATGCTTGAGAAGTACGCTGTCCGCGTAGGCGGCGGGTCGAACCACCGGTTCGGCTTGTATGATGCCGTCATGATCAAGGATAATCATATTAAAGGCGCCGGCGGCATCCGCCAGGCGGTAGACCGCGCAAGAGCGAATATACCGCATACGATGACCATCGAGGTTGAGACGGAAAGCCTTGAACAGGTAGACGAAGCGCTGGATGCCGGTGCAGATATTATCATGCTCGACAACATGAATCATGAGCTGATGACCGAGGCGGTTCGAAGAATTAAGGCGAGGTCGCCGCATGTTCGGGTCGAGGCTTCCGGCAATGTGTCGCTTCAGACCGTACGCGGCATAGCGGAGACCGGGGTGGACGTCATTTCGGTCGGTCGGCTCACTTATTCGTTCCACAACCTGGACATCAGTTTAGATCTAAACGCCAAGAAGGGAGGAGCAGGGGTTTGATTCTGGTCGTAGACGTAGGCAACACGAACATCGTGCTTGGCGTGTATCAGGGCAAGCAGCTGCTGCACGATTTCCGAATCAGCACGTCACGCCAATCCACGGTGGATGAATACGGCGTGCTGATCCATAATTTGTTTCAAATGTCGAATATTACGGTAAGCCAAATTGAAGGAGTTATCGTCTCTTCCGTTGTTCCGCCGCTTATCCGAGTGGTCGAGGAGATGTGCAGCAAGTATATTGGCAAGGCTCCGTTGATCGTCGGCCCTGGCATTAAGACCGGCCTTAATCTGCGGTATGAGAATCCTCGGGAGGTCGGTGCGGACCGTATCGTCAACGCCGTTGCTGCGATCGAGCAGTACGGAAGCCCAATCATTGTCGTGGATTTTGGGACGGCAACGACCTTTGATTGCATCGATAAAGATCGAAATTATCTGGGCGGCGTTATCGTTCCAGGAATCGGGATCGCTACCGAAGCCTTGGTGCAGCGTGCATCGAAGCTCCCCCGCGTAGAGCTCGAGAAGCCGAAGAAGGTGATCGGACGCAATACGGTCCACGCCATGCAAGCCGGAATCGTATACGGATATGCCGGACAGGTCGACGGGCTGGTTAAACGTATAAAAGCCGAGATGGGGACGGACAATGTTAAGGTTATCGCAACTGGGGGATTGGCAGAGCTGATCGCGAGCGAAACGGAATCCATCGAAGAGATTGCGCCTCTGCTTACGCTTGATGGACTGCGCATCATTTACGAACGCAACTAAGCCCGGGATTCGGGGTAAAACATAACAACTAGAAGACAAGGAGGGCCTTAGGATGGACCAACAAAAAGACCGCATACTGCGGGGAACTGCATTAGGCGGGAAAGTGCGGGCCTTCGCCGTCCGGACCACGGATCTGGTCGAGGAGCTGCGCAGCAGGCATGACACGTTCCCGGTCGTTACAGCCGCTTTAGGCCGTACCGTGTCGGCAGCAGCGATGATGGGAGCGATGCTGAAAGGCGACGAGCGCCTCAGCATTCAAGTACGCGGGGACGGGCCGATCGGCTTGATCGCCGCAGAGAGCAACGCCGACGGCGAGGTGCGCGGGTATGTTCACAATCCGCATGTCGAGCTGACGAATATCCGTCCGGGCAAGATGGATGTGGCTGCTGCCGTCGGACGCACCGGTTATATTCACGTCATCAAGGATTTGGGGTTGAAGGAGCCCTACCGCGGCAGCGTGCCGATTATTTCAGGCGAGCTGGCCGAGGATTTCACGTATTATTTTGCCGTATCCGAACAGACGAACTCGGCAGTCAGCCTTGGGGTGCTCGTATCGCCTGACTATACGGTCGCCAATGCTGGGGGATTCATCATTCAGCTTCTTCCGGGAATCACGGATGAGGAGATCACGGAGCTTGAGCGTGCGCTTGGCGCCATTCCGCCGGTGACGAAGATGCTGGAAGAGGGGCTCAGCCTGGAGGACATCCTGAAGCGGGTTGTACCGGACGTGAACATTCTGGATGAGATGGACGTGAAGTTCACCTGCGACTGCACGCAGGAGCGGGTCGAGCGAGCCTTGATCAGCTTGGGACACGATGAAATTCAACAAATGATTGATGAGGACGGTAAGGCGGAAGTATCCTGCCATTTCTGCAACGAAACGTATACCTTTGATGTAGAACAGCTAAAATCCGTGTTAGAGCGGGCCAAATCTTAAACGTTAAGGATTGAGCGACCGTGATGACGAGACAAGAGAAGGGATTGTGGGCGACCGTCATTGTCTTGACAGCAGGCGTACTGGTCATGGGCAGCTACATGCTGTTCTCCGGGGAAGGTCCGCGGGCAAGTTCTCCATCAGGGAATGGGCCGTCTCCGGCTGTTGCCACCATTCAGGACAAGGCGATCACAGAAGATGAGTGGGTTCGCGAGCTGAAGAAGCGATACGGGCATGACATGCTGATGACCATCCTTAACCGGAAGGCCGTAGCATTAGAGGCCGAAGCGAGGGGCATCGACGTTACGAAACCAGAGCTGGAAGCGGAGATCGACATGATGAGCCGAGCTTACGGCTCGAAAGAACGTTTTTTTGCGGAGATGGAAAGTCAGCTTGGCATCTCAGAGGAAGAGTTGAGAATAGAGACGACCTATCGGTTGCTCCTTGAAAAAATTGCTACGGCCGATGTGCATATCGATGAGCAGCAGATTGATTCCTATCTTAAGCAATATCCGGATCAATTTCGCCCCAAGAAACAGCTGAACTTATCGATGATTGAGGTCGCGTCGGAGGCTGAAGCGAATCAGGTCATGGACCGGCTGGAGGCCGGAGAAGACTTTGCGGATCTTGCCGCCGAGGTTTCCTTGGATGAGTATACCCGGGGCGACGGCGGGAAGATCGGCTTGGTGGAGGAAGATGATCCTTTTGTACCCTCTGAGCTGATGGAAGCTGCCCTGACGCTGGAGGCCGGAGATATCGCAGGACCGATCCGGCTGGAGGACAATTATGCCATCGTGTATGTGGAAGAAATCGTGGAGCCGAAGGTCCCGAGCGAGGAAAGCATCCGCGAATCGGTCCGCAAACAGCTGGCGCTGGAGCAGTCGATATCGTTGACGGAGCTTGAAGAGCGGCTTCGGGAGAAATACGAAGCGCGCATCGTTGCAAGCACAGTGACCTTATGACTTATACTGATACATCAATCCGAGCAGAATAGCTCCTGGGGGAAGGATCATCCTTGCTTCGGGAGCTTTTTTGCTAAACGCCTTTCATAAAGCATTTCCAGGAGCATTCTTTCTCTGGCAGACTCGTCCGAAAGATGCAGGGAAGAATACCTAGAAAAGCTTATTTTCAACGCAAAGTGTTATTGACAATGGCCCTTATCGTTGATAAGATGAAAGTACAAAAACCTACCTATTTACTCGGATTAAGTAAAGGCCGCAGGCATGAGTTATCGTCAGCGCGTTTAGCGGCTCTAATGATTTCGACATCACGGATGGGCTATGCATATACACGATGACATGGCTTGCCTAACAATGTTATGTATTCATGGAACATACCCATATTATGAGGAGGGCTTCATTCATGGCAAAAGTCGTAAACAATGTGACAGAACTCATCGGCGATACACCCCTTGTCCGCTTGAACCGGATCGTGCCGGAGGACAGTGCGGAGATCTATCTGAAGCTGGAATACCAGAACCCGGGAGCCAGCGTTAAAGACCGGATTGCGGTCAGCATCGTAGAGGAAGCGGAGAAGGAAGGCCGTTTGAAGCCGGGCGATACGATCATTGAAGCAACGAGCGGCAACACGGGAATCGGGCTGGCGATGGTGGCTGCGGCCAAAGGCTACAAAGCGGTCATCGTTATGCCTGAGACGATGAGCTTGGAACGCCGCAACCTGCTGCGCGCATACGGAGCCGAGCTTGTTCTGACGCCAGGCTCCGAGGGGATGAACGGGGCGGTGAAGAAGGCGGAGGAAATTCTGAAGGAGAACTCCGGATTTTTCATGGCTGAGCAGTTCAAGAACCAAGCGAACGTAAAGATTCACCGTGAAACGACAGGTCCTGAAATTGTAGAAGCGATCGAATCCATCGGCGGCACGCTAGATGCATTCGTAGCCGGGATCGGCACAGGCGGTACGATTACGGGTGCCGGCGAAGTGCTGAAGAGCCACTACCCTGATATTAAAATCTATGCGGTTGAGCCTGCAGCTTCCCCGATTCTGGCTGGCGGCAAGCCTGGCCCGCATAAAATTCAAGGCATCGGCGCGAACTTCGTTCCGGAAATTCTGAATCAGGAAATCTATGATGAAATCATTCATGTCGAGAATGAGGAAGCCTTCGAAACCTCCCGCCGCGTAGCGAAAGAAGAAGGCGTTCTTGGCGGAATTTCTTCCGGTGCAGCCGTTTACGCCGCATTGAAGGTTGCCAAGGAGCTCGGCAAAGGCAAGCGCGTGGTTGCCGTTATCCCGAGCAACGGGGAGCGCTACCTTAGCACGCCGCTCTATAACTTCGAGGCATAAATCGTTCATACAGCGTTGCCCTCAATGTGTTCATAGCATTGAGGGCTTTTTGTGTATACTACAACCATATTCGGCTGCTTCTGAACGTAAAAAAATATTGTTGGCCAAGCATGTTTTTAGGGTTTTCAAGCGAGGCGGGATACAGTATACTGACAGGCAACAGTAAGGGTTTATGCGTTCAATACTATAAGGGAGGATCGGCATGAAGAGAAGATTGGATTTGGCCCATTGGCTTGCGTGGGCTGCGGAGGGCTGGTCCGTACTTCCCTATCTGGTTCAATATAAAGGAAGTTCCAGAGGACTTCCTCCATCATGGAAGCAGGCTTGGAGATCGGCTTCTCCCTATGCTTTCGTATTCGAGAGCGGCAAGGGCGGACGTTATACGTATCTTGGCCTGCAACCGGCGTCCATCCTGCAGGGCAAGGGAGATGAGGGAGAGATCCTTACGCTGTCTACCGGAGAACGGCAAAAGGTTGCGGGTAAACCGCTGCATCTGCTGGAGAATTGGATGCATGCCTTTCGTGCGCCGCGGATTCAGGGGTGGCCGGATTTTCGCGGAGGCTGCGCGGGCTTTCTCAGCTATGACGTCATCCGCTCCATCGAACAGCTGCCGGCCTTGGCCAAGGACGAGCCCGGCTTCCCCGATTATTTATGGATGCAGATGAATGAGATTTGGATCTACGACCACAAGGATGAATCGATCTACTGCTCGATCCATGTTCCGTGGGATGGCCACAAACGGCAAGAGGATCAATCTGGTTTAAGCGATAAGTCCGCTTCGGGGAAGAATCAGGCTTCCGGTCTATCACCGGAGCAGGAGCTTTCGCTACGACAGCGGTACGCCGAAGCCGAGGCAAAGGCAGAGCGTATGCTGACTGCATGGAACGACTTGTTCGGCCAACCTTTGGAAGCCGGAGGCGAGGGCGAGTCCGAGAATTCAAGGCAGCAACGCAAGCGTGTGGAAAGGGCCGGGGAGCTGTCAGGACCTCATGTTGAAGGCTGGGACCGGCTCGAGATTGATTTCTCGCAGGATGCGTTTCAGCAGGCAGTGCTGGCCATCCAGGAGTATATAAGGCAAGGGGACGTGTTTCAGGTTAATCTGTCCCTCAGGCGGCATCTGAAGCTCCACGGGGATCCGGCAGAGGTCTATGAATGGATGCGGATCTTGAATCCGTCCCCTTACATGGGTTACCTGACGTCGCCGGGATTCAGTCTGGCCAGCGGATCGCCGGAGCTGCTGGTGAAGGTGGACGGCGATATCGTATCGGCCCGTCCGATTGCAGGAACCCGGCGCCGCGGGGGCAATCCAGAAGAGGATGCGGCGATGGAGGCTGAGCTTCTCGGCAGCGAGAAGGAACGCGCGGAGCATATCATGCTTGTTGATCTGGAGCGCAATGATATTGGCCGGATTGCAGCTTACGGCACCGTTCATGTCCCGGAGCTGATGACGGTGGAGCGGTATTCGCATGTCATGCATCTCGTATCGCAGGTCGAGGGACGGCTTGCGGAGGGCAGCAAGGCGTATGACGTCATTGCCGCCGTATTTCCTGGAGGCACGATAACGGGCGCACCCAAAATCCGGACGATGGAAATCATTGAGGAGCTGGAGCCGGTTACGAGAGGGCCCTACACCGGTTCGATGGGCTGGATTGACTATAACGGGGATATGGAGCTGAATATTATTATCCGAACCCTCGCGGTGAAGGATG
This sequence comes from Paenibacillus sp. FSL R5-0810, assembly GCF_038002285.1. Taxonomy (NCBI): domain Bacteria; kingdom Bacillati; phylum Bacillota; class Bacilli; order Caryophanales; family Paenibacillaceae; genus Paenibacillus; species Paenibacillus sp. FSL R5-0810. Next base: position 5,069,054 of record NZ_JBBOCF010000001.1, on the reverse strand, counting down.
GGATCGGCTACATTCAGACGGGGGCCGGCATCGTGATCGATTCGGATCCTTATCGGGAGTACAGGGAGTGCCATAACAAGGCAAAGGCTTTGATTGCAGCCTTGATGTGCAGTGAAGAAGAAGCTGCAGCCGTAGCTGCGGATATAGGGGGATAAACGTATGATACTTGTGATCGACAATTATGATTCATTTACGTACAACCTGGTTCAGTATTTGGGTGAGCTCGGTGAGGAAGTTAAGGTATTCCGGAACGATGAGATCGATATTGCCGGCATTGAAGCGCTGGCGCCGGATCATATTCTGATCTCCCCAGGTCCGTGCACACCTAACGAAGCAGGCGTCAGCTTGGAAGTCATATCCCATTTCAAAGGCGTTATCCCGATCTTCGGCGTTTGCCTGGGGCATCAGGCCATCGGCCAGGCCTTCGGCGGCAAGGTCGTCCGGGCCGAGCGGCTCATGCACGGCAAGACCTCGCCGATCCATCATGAGGGCCGTTCCGTCTTTGAGGGGCTGCCAAATCCGTTCACGGCGACGCGTTATCATTCGCTGATCGTTGAGAAGGAAAGCCTCCCGGACGAACTGGAGATTACCGCTTGGACCGAAGAAGGCGAAATTATGGGGCTTGCCCATAAACAGTACCCGGTGGAAGGCGTGCAGTTCCATCCGGAATCGATCATTACGGATCATGGCCATCAAATGCTCCGGAATTTCCTGAAGCGGACCGCAGGTGCCAAGGCATGAAATTTGTCGGCTTGAACGGCGGCATTGTCGAAGCTGCCCGGGCTGAAGTGTCTGTGTTGGACCACGGATTGTTATACGGGATGGGCGCGTTTGAGACGTTTCGCACCTATAACGGCCAGCCGTTCCTGCTGGAGCGGCATCTGAACCGTCTCGCTGAGAGCTGTGCATGGATGGGCATCGAATATCAGGCGGATCCGGAGTCCATCCGTGCCTGGATCACGGACCTAATGAACGCGAACGGGCTGGCGGATGCCTATATCCGTTATACGATAACGGCCGGCGAAGCTCCCCTGGGGTTGCCGTCGGGCGATTATGTCAAACCGGCGCAAATCTTGTTTGCCAAAGCACTGCCTGGGACGAATGGATCTTTATACGAGAAGGGACGGGCGCTGCGGCTCCTTTCTCTTCCCCGAAATACGCCGGAGTCGCCGATCCGGATGAAATCCTTGCATTATATGAATAATATACTCGCGAAGCGGGAGCTCGACCGTTACCCGACCCATTCGGAAGGACCGGCTGAAGGCTTGCTGCTAACAGCTGCCGGCGAGCTGGCTGAGGGAATCGTCAGCAACGTGTTTTTCGTGAAGCAGGGACGGCTGTATACGCCTGACCTCGGGACAGGCATTCTCCCCGGCATTACGCGGGCAGTTGTGCTGGAGCTGGCAGCGGAAGCCGGGATTCGAACCGAGGAGGGGCGCTACCGCTGGCGTGATCTGCTGGAAGCGGATGAAATATTTACGACTGGCTCCGTTCAGGAGATTGTACCGGTAACGACGCTGATTGGTCTGGACGATGTTCACCAGGTCGTTGGAGCAGGGACAACCGGTCCGATCACCCGGATTTTACTCGGAGCCTATCGAGAGAAAGCAGGGTTGCACCAATGAAAACCACGATATATGAACGGGAATACCGACTTAGCGAAGAAGCAGTCCTGAAGCTGGGACAATCGACGCTGATCATGGGGATATTGAATGTAACGCCGGATTCGTTCTCTGACGGCGGCCGGTATAATGATACGGAGCGGGCGCTCGCGCATGCGATGCAGCTGATCGAGGACGGAGCCGATCTGATTGATATCGGGGGGGAATCGACCCGCCCGGGTCATGAGCCGGTCGGAGTAGATGAGGAGCTCGCCCGGGTTATTCCGGTTGTGGAAGCGATCCACCGGCATGCCCCCCATATTCCGTTGTCGGTGGATACTTATAAGGCCGAGGTAGCCCGCCAGGCGATCCAAGCCGGCGCTCATATTATCAACGATATATGGGGGTTCAAAGAGGATCCGGACATGGCGAGAACAGCGGCGGAGCTCGGCTGCCCGGTTATCCTGATGCATAACCGCCGGAACCGGGATTATACCGACCTCGTGGAAGACGTGAAACGGGATTTGATGGAAAGTGTCGAAATTGCTCGAGCGGCCGGGGTGAAGGATGAACATATTTTGCTGGACCCGGGAATCGGGTTTGCGAAGGATTATATGGAGAACCTGCAGGTGATGGCATCGCTGGACAAGCTGGTTGAGCTTGGGTTTCCGGTGCTCCTGGCAACATCGCGCAAACGGTTCATTCAGACGACGCTCAATGCGCCTGCCCAAGATGTGTTGGAAGGAACAGCGGCTACGGTGGCTTACGGCATCGCGCAAGGCTGCCAGATCGTTCGGGTGCATGACGTGCTGCATATGAAACGCACGGCGAAGATGTGTGATGCGATGGTATATGCCTCGCCGGAACTGCGCCGGATGTGATTTTTTATCAGATTGGATGGAAGGGCGGAGCTAGAGAATGGATAAAATGATATTGAGCCGGATGGAATACTACGGTTATCATGGTGTGTTTGAGGAAGAGCGCAAGCTTGGTCAGCGTTTTTACGTCGATCTGGAGCTTGAGCTGGATCTCAGCAAGGCTGCGGCTGCCGACGATCTGACGTTAACGGTAAATTATGCCGAGATTCATGAGCTCCTTCAAGGCATCATGCGGCAGGAGTCCTTTCAATTAATTGAAGCTTTAGCGGAGCATATTGCAACTAAAGTACTGGACACTTATACTATTATCGATGCTTTAACGGTCCGATTAACGAAGCCGCACCCTCCTTTTGACATTCATTTCGAAGGTGTTACCATTGAGCTCCATCGGACCAGAAAGTGAGACGATCATGAATTCACACGCCACCTCTGAGTGCTCAGAGGCTTATATTGCTTTAGGGGCCAATTTGGGGGACCGTGAAGGGAACCTGATGGAAGCCCTGGAACGTTTGGATGATACGCCCGGCATTCAAGTGCTGCGAGTCTCCCATCTATACGAGACCGAGCCTGTAGGTTATATTGATCAGCCAATGTTCCTCAACATGGCGGCGGTTGTGTCGACATCCTTGAGTCCGCACGCGCTTCTTGCCGAAATGCAGCGGATAGAGAAGGAACTCGGCCGTGTCCGTCATATTCATTGGGGACCGCGGACGGTTGATCTGGATTTGCTGTGGATGGAGGGACGCCGCCTGGATACGCCGGAGCTGATGCTCCCGCATCCCCGCATGCAGGAGCGTTCGTTTGTTCTTAGGCCGCTTTCCGATATCGTATTTGAGGATGAGCCTTCCGGCTTGTACCGGGTGGTGCAGACAGCTCTTGCGAAACTGGAAGGAAAGGAAGGAATACAGCTTTGGAAAACAAGCAGCTGGCGCAGCGTATCCGCGCTTTCCGAAAATTAAAGGGTTTGACGCAGCAGGAACTGGCCGAGCGCACGGGCATTTCGCTGGCCGTGCTGGGGGCCGTTGAGCGGGGTAATCGCAAGGCCGAGGAGCAGATCCTTGCGAAGATTGCCGAGGTACTTGGAATTTCGCTGCAGGAGCTGAAGGCAAGAGGCTGATGCCCCGCTCGCCATGCATGTTATGCCGAAGCCGTGGCTCCGGAAAATGGAGATCCATGGATCACCTGCAAACCGAACAACCTCGATTTCGAAATCTCTTTCGGGAATTTCTAAGTCTACTGCATGTCGTCAGGGTATGAACTGCGTGCAGCTTGCTAATCACTATACCGTAACCTAGGGAGCAAGGCGCATTGGACATCCTGCCATCCTTTCATGAACTGTCATGAACTGGACGGGCGTGACGGAAATGGGTATGATGAATGAGTTTGAGAATTACGGATTCACTTTCTAGTCAGAGAGGGGATCATTCAGCGATATATATTTGAAGTATAAAGGAGGGACATAACATGTTGAAAATCGGAGACATCGAGATGAAGAACCAGGTTGTTCTCGCCCCGATGGCGGGCGTGTGCAACCCGGCATTCCGGCTGATCGCCAAGGAATTCGGCACAGGCTTGGTCTGTGCGGAGATGGTTAGCGGCAAAGCAATTGTGCATGGGAATAAACGCACGCAGGAGATGCTGTTCGTCGACGAACGGGAGAAGCCGCTCAGCCTTCAGATTTTCGGCGGCGACCGCGATTCTCTCGTCGAGGCTGCAAAAGTTGTCGACCAGCAGACCAATGCCGATATCATTGATATCAATATGGGCTGTCCGGCACCTAAAGTGACGAAAATGGATGCCGGCGCCCGCTGGCTGCTGGATTCGAATAAAATTTACGAAATGGTGGCCGCCGTGGTGGATGCCGTGAACAAACCGGTTACGGTGAAAATGCGTACCGGCTGGGACAGCGAGCATATCTTTGCGGTTGAAAATGCGCAGGCGGTAGAGCGCGCGGGCGGCCAGGCCGTCAGCGTCCACGGACGTACGCGGGAGCAGCTGTATACCGGACATGCCGATTGGAACATTATTCGGCAGGTGAAGGAAGCTGTGTCGATTCCGGTCATCGGCAACGGAGACGTGGTCACGCCCGAGGACGCCAAGCGGATGCTGGATACGACCGGCTGCGACGGGGTCATGATCGGCCGCGGTGCGCTGGGTAATCCTTGGATGCTGTACCGCACCGTGGAATATCTGAAGACAGGCGAGCTTCTTCCGGATCCGACGCCGCAGGAGAAGATTCGCATTGCTATTTTGCATATGGACCGGTTGATTGCCCTTCGGGGTGAGCAGGTAGCGGTCAAAGAGATGCGGAAGCATCTTGCTTGGTACCTCAAGGGTCTCAAGGGATCTGCCCGGATCAAGGATACCATTATGGAAGAAACGAAACGGGATGAAATGGTCAACATCCTGAACAGCTTCGTGGATTCACTCGAGGATCAAGGGGAGACGACCGCTAGTGCGTATCCTCAAACAGTTGCAGCGGTTGGATAATGATACGCTAAAAAGGCTGTTAACGGTGTGCCGTATATATCACCGCTGACAGCCTTGGCGCACATTGACTTTTTGAAATGGTTACCATATAATCTTTCAGTATAAATTCCAAGAAAGAAGCTTGCATCACGGGGAGGTTCTGATCCCCAAGAATTCGCATATAGTATGGTGATACCGTGGTATAAATTATTTACATGACAGGAGAATCGGTTAATGAGCGATAAAGAAGTCATTCTTACACAGGACGGTCTGAAGAAGCTGGAGGACGAACTTGAAAATCTAAAATCTGTGAAACGCCGCGAAGTGGCAGAGCGGATCAAGGTTGCCATCGGCTATGGCGATATTAGTGAAAACTCCGAATATGAAGACGCCAAGAACGAGCAGGCCTTTATCGAAGGACGAATCATTACGCTGGAGAAGATGCTCCGCAATGCGCGTATCATCAACCACGATGACATTAACACCGATATCGTCAGTGTCGGCAATACCGTTATCGTTGAAGATCTGGAGTTTGGCGACAAGATGGAATACACGATAGTGGGTACGGCAGAGTCCGATCCGCTTAACAATAAGATTTCCAACGAAAGCCCTGTCGGCAAAGCGATCATCGGCAAGGCCAAAGGCTCGGTTGTTGATGTTAACGTTCCAGCGGGCGTTATTCAATATAAAATTGTAGATATTAAGAAGTAAGTCGGAATGTGATTGCGAAAGCTTCCTTCGGGGGGCTTTTTTAAATTAGATAGCTGTGTATAGGACTTAATCGTGTGATGCTGCGAAATGGGCAAGCCATACCTTTAAGTCCTTGGCGAATATGCACACCTGCAGGAAGATGTAGTCACGAACGAAGAGCTCGGACGGCGCTGTGTGATGCTGTTATTTGTTGGTGACGGGACTATGTATGGAAGTGAAATGAAGGAGATGAGCGACAATGACGGAAGAAATCAATAACCAGGAACAGGAGCAGGAGCTAAGTGAGCTTCTGCAGATTCGACGCAATAAATTGGACGAGCTTCGGAAGCTTGGCATCGACCCGTTCGGGGGAAAATACGAAAGAGAGCATCATGCCGGCGATATCGTGAAGGCGTATGACGCACTTTCCAAGGAAGAGCTCGATGAGAAGCAGGTGGAAGTGAATCTGGCCGGCCGGATTATGGCCAAGCGCGGCATGGGTAAGGCTTCTTTCGCCCATATCCAGGATTTGAGCGGCCGAATTCAGATTTATGTTCGTCAGGATACGGTTGCCGAGGCACAGTACGAAGCGTTCAGCATTCTCGATCTTGGGGACATCATCGGCGTGAAGGGTGTTCTCTTCAAGACGAAGACCGGTGAGTTAACCGTGAAAGTGATGGAGATTGAGGTTCTTTCAAAATCACTGTATCCGCTCCCTGAGAAGTTCCATGGTTTGAAGGATGTGGAACTTCGTTACCGTCAGCGTTACGTCGACCTGATCATCAATCCGGACGTTCAGAAGACCTTCATTACCCGTTCCCGCATAATTCAGTCGATGCGCCGTTACCTCGATTCGTTAGGATATCTTGAGGTGGAAACGCCGACCCTGCATTCGATCGCGGGGGGAGCTGCCGCCCGTCCGTTTATTACGCATCATAATGCGCTCGATATGGAGCTGTACATGCGTATTGCGATTGAGCTTCATCTTAAGCGTCTGATCGTGGGCGGATTGGAGAAAGTATACGAGATCGGCCGCGTGTACCGGAATGAAGGGATCTCGACCCGTCATAATCCGGAGTTCACCATGATTGAGCTGTATGAAGCATATGCCGATTACAAGGATATTATGGCCCTGACCGAAAACATGATCGCTCACATTGCCCAGGAAGTACTGGGCACGCAGGTCATCAATTATCAAGGGCATGAAGTCAACTTGAAGCCGCAATGGCGCCGCGTATCCATGGTGGATGCGGTTAAGGAAATTGTCGGGGTTGATTTCGGCGTTCAGATGACGAACGAGGAAGCCCACCGCCTGGCAAAAGAGCATAAAGTGCCGGTTGAGCCGCATATGACCTTTGGCCATATTCTGAATGCGTTCTTCGAGCAGTTCGTCGAGGAGACGTTGATTCAACCGACCTTCGTTACCGGTCATCCGGTTGAAATTTCGCCGCTGGCGAAAAAGAATGATGCCGACCCGCGCTTTACGGATCGTTTTGAGCTGTTTATCGTAGCCCGTGAGCATGCCAATGCATTCTCCGAGCTGAATGATCCGATCGATCAGCGCCAGCGCTTTGAAGCCCAGCTGAAAGAGAAGGAGCAGGGGAACGATGAAGCGCATGAGATGGATGAGGATTTCCTGCGTGCGCTGGAGTATGGCATGCCGCCGACAGGCGGACTCGGCATCGGTATCGATCGTTTGATCATGCTGCTGACCGATTCACCGTCCATCCGCGATGTACTGCTCTTCCCGCATATGCGTAATCGCGAGTAGTTGAAGATGTTCGTACGATGAGATTTCAAAGGCAGTCAGCTTGGGAGCTGGCTGCTTTTTTTATGGCTTTAGCCAGTTGAGCTCGCGAAGCGTGCGAAACAAAAAACCACCCGCTATGCGGGTGGAGGGATCGAGGGTTTGACCAACAAGACCATTCCGATAAAATTGAGATGTTCAGGCTCAATAATGAAAGGAATGGTCTTAGATGGCAAACAAGAGCTATAGTTTAGCTCACACGAAGTGGATGTGCAAGTACCACATTGTGTTCACCCCGAAGTATAGACGGAAAGAGATTTATAATCAAGTGAGGAAAGACTTAATCGAAATTTTCAAACGATTATGCAAATACAAGGGAGTGGAGATAATCGAAGGCCACATGATGCCCGATCATGTACATATGTTGGTAGCAATTCCCCCCAAAATCTCAGTATCATCATTTATGGGATACCTGAAGGGGAAAAGCTCACTCATGATATTCGAGAAGCATGCTAGCTTGAAGTATAAATATGGCAATCGAAAATTTTGGGCGGAGGGATACTACGTCAGCACAGTGGGCTTGAATGAAGCCACCGTGGCAAAATATATCCGTGAGCAAGAAGCACACGACCAGGCAATTGATAAACTGAGTGTGAAAGAGTATGAAGACCCATTCAGCAAAAACAGTAGCAAGAAGAAGTAAACCAGTTTAACTGGTAAGTGAAAGTGACAAATTACACTGAGCCTGAACAATTTTATTGTCAGGCTAGCGTCTTTAGGCGCAGTTTGGCAACAAGGGGTTATACCCCAAGAGCAAACCACCCGTTTGACGGGTGGTTCTGATTATGACTTCTTTCCATTGTTCCTTGTTTATGTGGCTGTATCATTAAACGAAGGTAGTCTCCTTCATGCATTTAAGTAGAATCTTTCCGCAAATGGATCGAGCAATAGGAGAGGCGTGAAGCTCGTACGGAGAGGAACCTGCAATCGTTAATCGGTTAGGGACGGATATACGGCGGCGGCCTATGGATGATTTAATGATCATTCATTACAAATGACGAGGATTATTTTACCGCAAGATAATATTGCAATTAAGGGTTGCACAATTCTAAATCCCATGGTATATTATATTTCCGGCCAAGAAAACAGCCGGTAAGCACACCGGATTGAACAAGCTAAAGAGAATGGATTGAAAAAAGAAATTCAAAAAAAGCTTGCATTAATCGAAAGAGTGTGATAAGATATAAAAGTTGCTAGCGAGAGAGATTGCTGGTAACGAACGAAAAGGTTGATCTTTGAAAACTGAACAACGAGTGAGTAAAAACGAACCGCTTCGGCGGGGAGTTACAATAGAGAATTGAACAAATTCTCGTCAGTTTTTCTAAATGAGCTTAATCGCTCTTTCAAGACTCACCAGATTTGATTCACTCATCCGAGTGGAACCCAAATCCGGCGAGGTCGATCGTCCTTCGGACGATCTTTATTGGAGAGTTTGATCCTGGCTCAGGACGAACGCTGGCGGCGTGCCTAATACATGCAAGTCGAGCGGAGCTGATGGAGTGCTTGCACTCCTGATGCTTAGCGGCGGACGGGTGAGTAACACGTAGGCAACCTGCCCTCAAGACTGGGATAACTACCGGAAACGGTAGCTAATACCGGATAATTAAATCTGCTGCATGGCAGAGTTATGAAAGGCGGAGCAATCTGTCACTTGAGGATGGGCCTGCGGCGCATTAGCTAGTTGGTGAGGTAACGGCTCACCAAGGCGACGATGCGTAGCCGACCTGAGAGGGTGAACGGCCACACTGGGACTGAGACACGGCCCAGACTCCTACGGGAGGCAGCAGTAGGGAATCTTCCGCAATGGGCGAAAGCCTGACGGAGCAACGCCGCGTGAGTGATGAAGGTTTTCGGATCGTAAAGCTCTGTTGCCAGGGAAGAACGTCTCATAGAGTAACTGCTATGAGAGTGACGGTACCTGAGAAGAAAGCCCCGGCTAACTACGTGCCAGCAGCCGCGGTAATACGTAGGGGGCAAGCGTTGTCCGGAATTATTGGGCGTAAAGCGCGCGCAGGCGGTTCTTTAAGTCTGGTGTTTAAACCCGAGGCTCAACTTCGGGACGCACTGGAAACTGGGGGACTTGAGTGCAGAAGAGGAGAGTGGAATTCCACGTGTAGCGGTGAAATGCGTAGATATGTGGAGGAACACCAGTGGCGAAGGCGACTCTCTGGGCTGTAACTGACGCTGAGGCGCGAAAGCGTGGGGAGCGAACAGGATTAGATACCCTGGTAGTCCACGCCGTAAACGATGAATGCTAGGTGTTAGGGGTTTCGATACCCTTGGTGCCGAAGTTAACACATTAAGCATTCCGCCTGGGGAGTACGGTCGCAAGACTGAAACTCAAAGGAATTGACGGGGACCCGCACAAGCAGTGGAGTATGTGGTTTAATTCGAAGCAACGCGAAGAACCTTACCAAGTCTTGACATCCCTCTGAATCCTCTAGAGATAGAGGCGGCCTTCGGGACAGAGGAGACAGGTGGTGCATGGTTGTCGTCAGCTCGTGTCGTGAGATGTTGGGTTAAGTCCCGCAACGAGCGCAACCCTTGATCTTAGTTGCCAGCACTTAAGGTGGGCACTCTAAGGTGACTGCCGGTGACAAACCGGAGGAAGGTGGGGATGACGTCAAATCATCATGCCCCTTATGACTTGGGCTACACACGTACTACAATGGCTGGTACAACGGGAAGCGAAGCCGCGAGGTGGAGCCAATCCTAAAAAGCCAGTCTCAGTTCGGATTGCAGGCTGCAACTCGCCTGCATGAAGTCGGAATTGCTAGTAATCGCGGATCAGCATGCCGCGGTGAATACGTTCCCGGGTCTTGTACACACCGCCCGTCACACCACGAGAGTTTACAACACCCGAAGTCGGTGGGGTAACCCTTACGGGAGCCAGCCGCCGAAGGTGGGGTAGATGATTGGGGTGAAGTCGTAACAAGGTAGCCGTATCGGAAGGTGCGGCTGGATCACCTCCTTTCTATGGAGAATCGTCTTCTGCAACGAAGACATTCAAATATGGCTGACCGCAAGGTCGCCGAGATTATGCTTTCGAAGTAGCTTTACTTCGTAAAGCTTTCAACTCACTCGTTGGTCAGTTTTGAGAGTTCAACCTCTCATTTGATCCTTGAAAACTAGATAACGAAACGAATTTGCGTTTTAGAAATATCCTTTTAGCTGCTTGTGTCTTCATTGAAAGACCAAGTAATAAAAGTAGCACGCGAAGGTTTTGGGATCATCGATCCTTTGGAAGCTTGTTTCACCATTGAGTGGTTTTATCCAATCAGGAAACAAGCGGACAACAGAGCGATGAGCGCAACAACCGGAGCATAAGGTTAAGCTACTAAGAGCACACGGAGGATGCCTAGGCGCTAGGAGCCGATGAAGGACGTGGCGAACAACGATACTGCCTCGGGGAGCTGTAAGCAAGCTTCGATCCGGGGATGTCCGAATGGGGAAACCCGACTGGTGTAATAGCCAGTCACTTCTGCCTGAATACATAGGGCAGCTAGAGGCATACCCAGGGAACTGAAACATCTAAGTACCTGGAGGAAGAGAAAACAAGAGTGATTCCGTCAGTAGCGGCGAGCGAACGCGGAACAGCCTAAACCAGAGAGCTTGCTCTCTGGGGTTGTGGGACGTCTCACATGGAGTTACAAAGGTTTAGATTAGACGAACAGGTCTGGAAAGGCCGGCCATAGAAGGTAAAAGCCCTGTAATCGAAAATGTGAACCCTCCGAGACGGATCCCGAGTAGTGCGGGGCACGTGAAACCCCGTATGAATCCAGCAGGACCATCTGCTAAGGCTAAATACTCCCTAGCGACCGATAGTGAAGCAGTACCGTGAGGGAAAGGTGAAAAGCACCCCGGAAGGGGAGTGAAATAGAACCTGAAACCGTGTGCTTACAAGAAGTCAGAGCCCATTATAGGGGTGATGGCGTGCCTTTTGTAGAATGAACCGGCGAGTTACGTTCCCATGCAAGGTTAAGGCGAGAAGCCGTAGCCGCAGCGAAAGCGAGTCTGAATAGGGCGACTGAGTATGTGGACGTAGACCCGAAACCGTGTGATCTACCCCTGTCCAGGGTGAAGGTGCGGTAACACGCACTGGAGGCCCGAACCCACGTACGTTGAAAAGTGCGGGGATGAGGTGGGGGTAGCGGAGAAATTCCAATCGAACTCGGAGATAGCTGGTTCTCCCCGAAATAGCTTTAGGGCTAGCCTCGGAAATTAGAGTCGTGGAGGTAGAGCACTGATTGGGTGCGGGGCCCGCAAGGGTTACCAAGCTCAGTCAAACTCCGAATGCCATAGACTTATATCCGGGAGTCAGACAGTGAGTGCTAAGATCCATTGTCAAAAGGGAAACAGCCCAGACCATCAGCTAAGGTCCCCAAGTGTGTGTTAAGTGGGAAAGGATGTGGAGTTGCACAGACAACCAGGATGTTGGCTTAGAAGCAGCCACCATTTAAAGAGTGCGTAATAGCTCACTGGTCGAGTGACTCTGCGCCGAAAATGTAACGGGGCTAAACACACCACCGAAGCTATGGCTTGATGCTTGCATCAGGGGTAGGGGAGCGTTGTGTATGCGTTGAAGGTGTACCGTAAGGAGCGCTGGAGAGTACACAAGTGAGAATGCCGGTATGAGTAACGAAAAGATCAGTGAGAATCTGATCCGCCGAAAGCCCAAGGTTTCCTGAGGAAGGCTCGTCCGCTCAGGGTAAGTCGGGACCTAAGGCGAGGCCGAAAGGCGTAGTCGAAGGACAACAGGTTGAAATTCCTGTACCACCGTAAACCGTTATGAACGATGGGGTGACGCAGGAGGGTAGTGACGCGGACTGATGGATGTCCGTCCAAGCAGTGAGGCTGATGTGTAGGCAAATCCGCACATCGTAAGGCTGGGCTGTGATGGGGAGTGAAAATTACAGTAGCGAAGGTCATGATCTCACACTGCCAAGAAAAGCCTCTAGTCAGGTGAAGGTGCCCGTACCGCAAACCGACACAGGTAGGCGAGAAGAGAATTCTAAGGCGCGCGGAAGAACTCTCGTTAAGGAACTCGGCAAAATGACCCCGTAACTTCGGGAGAAGGGGTGCCTCGGTAGGGTGAATAGCCCGAGGGGGCCGCAGTGAAAAGGCCCAAGCGACTGTTTAGCAAAAACACAGGTCTGTGCGAAGCCGCAAGGCGAAGTATACGGGCTGACGCCTGCCCGGTGCTGGAAGGTTAAGGGGAGCGGTTAGGGAGTAATCCCGAAGCTGTGAACCGAAGCCCCAGTAAACGGCGGCCGTAACTATAACGGTCCTAAGGTAGCGAAATTCCTTGTCAGGTAAATTCTGACCCGCACGAATGGCGTAACGACTTGGGCGCTGTCTCAACGAGAGATCCGGTGAAATTTTAATACCTGTGAAGATGCAGGTTACCCGCGACAAGACGGAAAGACCCCATGGAGCTTTACTGCAGCTTGATATTGGATTTGGGTACGATCTGTACAGGATAGGTGGGAGCCTAAGAAGCATGAGCGCCAGCTTGTGTGGAGGCGACGTTGGGATACCACCCTGATCGTATCTAGGTTCTAACCTGGTACCGTGATCCGGTACGGGGACAGTGTCAGGCGGGCAGTTTGACTGGGGCGGTCGCCTCCTAAAGAGTAACGGAGGCGCCCCAAGGTTCCCTCAGAATGGTTGGAAATCATTCGAAGAGTGCAAAGGCATAAGGGAGCTTGACTGCGAGACCTACAAGTCGAGCAGGGACGAAAGTCGGGCTTAGTGATCCGGTGGTACCGCATGGAAGGGCCATCGCTCAACGGATAAAAGCTACCCTGGGGATAACAGGCTTATCTCCCCCAAGAGTCCACATCGACGGGGAGGTTTGGCACCTCGATGTCGGCTCATCGCATCCTGGGGCTGAAGTAGGTCCCAAGGGTTGGGCTGTTCGCCCATTAAAGCGGTACGCGAGCTGGGTTCAGAACGTCGTGAGACAGTTCGGTCCCTATCTGTCGTGGGCGTAGGAAATTTGAGAGGAGCTGTCCTTAGTACGAGAGGACCGGGATGGACGTACCGCTGGTGCACCAGTTGTTCCGCCAGGAGCATGGCTGGGTAGCTACGTACGGACGGGATAAGCGCTGAAAGCATCTAAGCGTGAAGCCCCCCTCAAGATGAGATTTCCCAATTCGTAAGACCCCTTGAAGACGACGAGGTAGATAGGTTGGAGGTGGAAGTGCAGTAATGCATGGAGCTGACCAATACTAATCGGTCGAGGGCTTATCCTAAACAACACCCCAAAAAGTGAAGCGAAGCTTTGAAGCGGATGCCGAATACTTTTCGGGGACCCCGATCCAACATTGGGGAAATGCTACGGATTCTAAACAACGCAAAGACGTTTCGTATCTAGTTTTCAAGGTTCAAAAAATCTTGAAACGATTTTGAAGCTGCATGCCTTTTCTAAGGTTTGATATTTTGCTGATGAGCAATCATTGAAGCAAAGTGCAGCGCAAAAATCACGTTTGGTGGCGATGGCGGAAGGGTTCCACGCGTTCCCATACCGAACACGACCGTTAAGCCTTCCAGCGCCGATGGTACTTGGACCGAAGGGTCCCGGGAGAGTAGGACGCCGCCAAGCGAACAACCATAAAGGCCGTTATCGAACAATCGATGACGGCTTTTTTTGTATATATTCTTGGGTATATATTATACGCTCAAGTAGCGTAAGGATTGAAGGGATATGGGTTAATGACTCATGCACAACAGCGATGGCTAATACACAATGGCATAATAAAGGCTTACGTGTATGCAAAAAGCTTAAATATATCGTGATTTGATACGCCGAGGAGCAGGGTCCGTTAACCGATCAGTCATAAAGGCTGCCTTCAAGCAGGTACTATGAAGATCGCAGAAATGATCAGCTGTTTAGTCTGTATGATCTTAGGTGATACTATGTCAGCATGAAGCCCATCAAGGAATGTTACATCTTACACTTTTGGCTATTCAAAAGGGAAGGGGAAGATCAGGGTAAGGAAACCATGTAATAGAAGATTATTGATGATTTGTCCACTGTGTAAAGACAATCTGACGCCGTGGGTGGATGCCAATCGTCTTTTAGATATGGGGCAATTCAATCCTTGACAGCCCATGGGCCCTTTGCTAAGATGGCAATAATATATTTTCTGAAAATACTTGAAAATGCCGTCCGGTCCAGCACTGACAGTCATTAAAAGTCCGCAGGATGACGACAAAAAGGAGGAATTACCCAGGTGTGGGAAGATAAGTTTAGCAAGGAAGGCTTCACTTTTGACGATGTATTGTTGGTTCCTAGAAAATCCGAGGTGCTTCCAAAGGAAGTGGATGTTACCACTCGATTGAGCGAGCATGTGAAGCTGAACATTCCCCTGATCAGTGCGGGAATGGATACCGTAACGGAGGCTCCTCTGGCGATTGCTATCGCGAGAGAAGGCGGAATCGGCATTATTCATAAAAATATGTCCGTTGAACAGCAAGCCGAGGAAGTGGATCGGGTCAAGCGCTCCGAAAGCGGCGTTATTACGAACCCATTCTCCCTGCATGCAGATAATCTTGTAGCCGATGCCGAGAAGCTGATGGGGAAATTCCGCATTTCCGGCGTTCCGATCGTGGATAAGGATAATAAACTGATCGGGATTTTGACGAACCGGGATCTTCGTTTTGTGCATGACTATAACACGGTCATTCGTGACGTGATGACCAGCGAGAACCTTGTGACTGCACCTGTTGGAACGACGCTTCAGGATGCAGAAACGATTTTGCAGAAGCATAAGATCGAGAAGCTGCCTTTGGTGGACGAAAATAACGTGCTAAAAGGGCTAATTACGATTAAAGATATCGAGAAGGCCATCCAGTTCCCTAACGCTGCGAAAGACGCTCAAGGACGCTTGTTGGTGGGCGCGGCCATAGGGATCTCCAAGGATACCTTTGAGCGAGCGGAAGCGCTTGTAAAAGCAGGCGTAGACGTCATCACCGTCGATTCCGCGCATGGACACCATATCAACATCGTCGACTCGGTACGGAAGCTGCGCGAGCTGTATCCGGATCTTACCATCATTGCAGGTAACGTTGCGACTGGTGAAGGCACGAGAGATTTGATCGAAGCCGGAGCCTCAGTCGTCAAAGTCGGGATCGGACCAGGCTCGATCTGCACGACCCGTGTCATTGCAGGTATTGGCGTACCGCAGATTACGGCGATCTACGACTGTGCTACGGTTGCTAAGGAATATGGCATTCCAATTATCGCGGACGGCGGCATTAAATATTCCGGCGAAATTACGAAGGCGATCGCTGCTGGAGCGCATGCAGTCATGCTGGGCAGCATGTTTGCCGGTACGGAAGAAAGCCCGGGCGAATCGGAAATTTACCAAGGCCGCCGATTTAAGGCTTACCGCGGCATGGGATCTCTGGCTGCAATGAAGCAAGGAAGTAAAGACCGTTACTTCCAGGATGACGACAAGAAATTGGTGCCGGAAGGCATTGAAGGCCGCGTGGCTTATAAAGGGCCACTGGCGGATACGATTCATCAGCTGATCGGCGGATTGCGCTCAGGGATGGGCTACTGCGGTACGCAAAACCTTGAGGAGCTGCGCAATGATACGCAGTTTATCCGCATTACGGGTGCCGGACTTCGGGAAAGCCATCCGCATGATATTCAGATTACGAAGGAAGCACCGAACTACTCCTTGTAATCAAATCTGATCAATATAATCAGCATATGCACACAATGTTATTTATTTCCTGGACAAGCCGGGCGGAATCGCTCCGGCTTGTCTTTTTTTGATATCTCTCCTGTGATAGAATAGAACAAGTTAATGACTTAAACTTATGACTTATTGAGTAGTAGAGGGGAGTATTTCCATTGATAGAGAAGTCGATTAAAAGAAACAAACGGTACCGCATACAACGTACGCTGGCATCCTTGATGCTGTTTAATATACTGTGCTTCTCGGCTGCACCGGCCGTCTCGCTGGCTGCGCCAACCACACTTGCTACGGCGGAGACCACCGATAAAGCGAAAACAGGGGAAGCGACCGCGGACACGAAGAATTCCAAGGTTGATCGAGTTCCTTCAGCTAATCAGCTCGGACTTGAAGTGGAATCAGCGGTACTCATTGAACCGTCTACCGGTCAGGTGTTGTTATCGATTAATGCGGACGAGGCATTGCCGCCGGCCAGCATGACAAAGATGATGACCGAGTATATCGTAGCTGAGCAAGTGAAGCAAGGAAAGCTCTCTTGGGACGAAGTAGTCACCGTTGGGGAGAATGCCGCCAAGACCGAAGGTTCACGTATATTTCTTGCCGAAGGCGATCAACATACGGTTAAAGAACTTTACATAGCGATGGCTGTTGGCTCTGCGAACGATGCAACCGTTGCTTTGGCCGAGCGTGTAGCCGGTTCGGAAGAAGCTTTTGTGAAGATGATGAACGACACGGCCAAGAAGATGGGGCTTAAGACGGCCTTCTTTATTAATTCTACCGGTCTGAGCCGAGCAGATATGCCGGAGAAGTTCCGTCCCAAAGAAGATAAAGAAACCGTAATGTCGGCCATGGACGTTGCCATACTGGCGAAGTACATCGTGGAGGACCATCCGGATTTTGCTGAGTTTACGGCGCTCCAAAATTACAAATTCCGCAAACGCGATGATAAACCAATCATTAACTATAACTGGATGCTGGAAGCGAACAAGAACATTACGAACTTCAAGTCGTATGCATACGAAGGATTAGATGGGTTAAAGACAGGGCATACCAGTGCTGCTGGCTATTGCTTTGCCGGTACGGCCGAACGGAATGGTATGCGCCTCATTAGTGTCGTAATGGGGACGAAGTCCGAGCCTGCCCGTTTTGTAGAGACTCGTAAGGTTCTGGACTATGGCTTCAACAACTTTGAAGTGAAAGAGGT
Source organism: Paenibacillus sp. FSL R5-0810 (assembly GCF_038002285.1). NCBI lineage: Bacteria > Bacillati > Bacillota > Bacilli > Caryophanales > Paenibacillaceae > Paenibacillus > Paenibacillus sp. FSL R5-0810. The sequence goes on along the minus strand of NZ_JBBOCF010000001.1, from coordinate 5,051,700 downwards.
TCAGCCTGCGGGGGCGACTGTTGAAGGTTTTGACAAGGTGCAGGTGAAGAAGGGCAAAGGTAAAGAAGCAAAGCTCGTGACCGATCGTGCCCTGACGTTCGTGGTGCCTAAAGGCTCCAATGGCAACAATATTCAATTCGAAGCGAAGCTCGATTCCACTTCTGTAAATGCTCCTGTAGCAAAGAATACGAAGGTCGGGACGGTTACGTATAATTACAAGATCGAGGGCATGGCCAGCACCCAGAGCGATACGCTGAATCTGGTTACAGCCGAAGAAACGGAAAAGGCGGGCTGGTTCAAGCTGTTCCTGCGTGCGATTGGCGAATTCTTCGCGGATTTGTTCGATTCGATCAAAAATTTGTTCTAATCCGCAAAAGCCTTATAAATTCCGAGTAAATGGGTTGTGTATTTCATAACCTTGCGTTAAAATATCAAGTTAGATTCATTACAAATTTCTACAAGATTCACATGTACGATACCACCTGAGATCTTCATTTCAGGTGGTAAGATCTAAACATATATTCGGGAGGCTAGGGGATATGGAAACAGGAACATCTACTGTAAAAAGAGGTATGGCAGAAATGCAAAAGGGCGGCGTCATCATGGACGTCATGAACGCGGAGCAGGCGAAAATCGCTGAAGCTGCCGGCGCAACGGCAGTCATGGCGCTGGAGCGCGTACCTTCCGACATTCGTGCTGCCGGAGGCGTGGCTCGTATGGCAGACCCGACCATTATTGAAGAAGTGATGAAGGTTGTTTCCATTCCCGTTATGGCGAAAGCCCGTATCGGTCACTATGTGGAAGCGAAAGTGCTTGAATCGCTGGGCGTCGATTATCTTGATGAGAGTGAAGTGCTGACGCCGGCTGATGAGGTATACCACATCGATAAATGGGACTTTACGGTTCCGTTCGTATGCGGCGCGAAGGATATCGGTGAAGCGCTGCGCCGAATCGGAGAGGGCGCTTCGATGATCCGTACGAAGGGTGAGCCGGGAACCGGCAACATCGTTGAGGCGGTACGTCATATGCGCCTGATCAACAGCCAAATCCGTAAGGTACAGAATATGTCGAAGGACGAGTTGTATGCCGAAGCGAAGAACCTGGGCGTCTCTTATGATCTCTTGAAGGGTGTTCATGAGACTGGCAAGCTTCCTGTCGTGAACTTCGCGGCTGGCGGTGTTGCAACACCTGCAGATGCTGCGCTTATGATGCATCTCGGTGCAGACGGCGTATTTGTAGGCTCCGGTATTTTCAAATCCGAGAATCCAGAGAAGTTCGCCCGTGCAATCGTTGAAGCGACAACGCACTACGATGATTACAAGCTGATTGCCGAAGTTTCGAAGAACCTTGGTACACCGATGAAAGGCATCGAGATTTCCAAGCTTACGGCTGCTGAACGTATGCAGGATCGCGGCTGGTAAGAGAGAAGGGGTAATATTGAAGATTGGCGTACTGGCACTTCAGGGTGCCGTTGCAGAACATATTCGGAGTATTGAACGGGCAGGTGCCGAAGCGATTCCGGTTAAACGAGTGGAGCAGCTTGGTGATATCGACGGCTTGATTATTCCTGGCGGCGAGAGCACCACCATCGGCAAGCTTATGCGTAAATATGATTTCATGGATGCGATCCGCAGCTTCTCCTCGCAGGGGAAGCCGATCTTCGGTACATGCGCCGGCCTGATTGTGCTGGCAGAGCGGATCCAGGGCGATGAGGAAGCGCATCTGAAGCTCATGGATATCACGGTGGCGCGCAATGCATTCGGCCGTCAGCGAGAAAGCTTCGAGACAGACCTGAAGGTCGTGGGAATCGATGAACCGGTGCGTGCCGTGTTTATCCGGGCGCCGCTCATCCTGGAAGTAGGAGAAGGGGTTGAAGTTCTCTCTACGTACAACGATGAGATCGTGACGGCAAGACAAGGTCATCTGCTGGCAGCTTCCTATCATCCGGAGCTGACCGATGATTACCGGCTCCATGCATATTTTATTGAAATGGTCCGGGAACAGGCAGACCGTCAAGGCTAAACCAAACATAGGCATAGGATCAGACAGAAGACATCTTGACTCTTTAGGCATTGCTAAGGGTCAAGTTTGTCTTTTTCGCTGAAATAAACTAAGATTGTAACGTATATGAGAGTTTGCAGCTTGCCAGCCTGGAGTACCGGGCCTAGAGCTGTTACGATACACCGATGGATGTTTTACTTTAGGAGGGTTTCCCGTGTTAGACGTAAAAATATTGCGCAGCGAGTTTAGTCGTGTAGAACAATCGCTTAAGAATCGCGGCAAGTCGCTTGATTTGATTGCGGATTTTCCGAAGCTTGACGCCCGCCGCCGGGAGTTGCTGCAGGAAAGCGAGAGCTTGAAGAATCGCCGCAACACCGTGTCGGCTGAAGTCGCTCGTCTGAAGAAGAACCGTGAGAACGCAGATGAGCTGATCCTGGAGATGCGCGAAGTCTCGGATAAGATCAAGGCGATGGACGAAGAGGTGCGCGAAGTAGAAGCAAGCATAGCGGAGCTTACGCTTGCGATTCCGAATATTCCGCATGAGAGTGTGCCGGTAGGCGCCTCGGAAGAAGACAATGTGGAGGTTCGTCGTTGGTCGGAGCCTGCTGCATTTGATTTTGAGCCGAAAGCGCATTGGGAGCTTGCCCAAAACTTGAATATCCTTGACTTTGAAGCTGGTGCCAAAGTTACGGGCTCGAGATTTACCTTCTACAAAGGTCTTGGTGCGCGCCTTGAACGTGCCCTGATCAGCTTCATGATGGATCTGCACAGCGACAAACACGGCTATGAGGAAATGCTGCCTCCTTATATCGTCAACCGGGACAGCCTGTACGGAACCGGTCAGCTTCCGAAATTCGAAGAGGATCTGTTCAAGATCAGCGATACGGACTATTATCTGATTCCGACGGCCGAGGTTCCAGTCACGAACTACCATCGTGAGGAAATCTTGAATGCTGAAGATTTGCCGAAATATTATGTAGCCTACAGCTCTTGCTTCCGTTCCGAGGCCGGCGCAGCCGGGCGGGATACGCGCGGGCTGATTCGCCAGCATCAGTTCAACAAGGTTGAAATGGTGAAGATTGTGCATCCCGACACATCCTTTGACGAGCTCGAGAAGATGACGGCGGATGCCGAGCGTGTTCTGCAGCTCCTTAATCTTCCTTACCGCGTGATGGAGTTATGCACCGGCGATATGGGCTTTGGCTCGATGAAAACCTATGATCTTGAGGTATGGCTGCCGGAGAGCGGCGTATACCGTGAAATCTCCTCATGCTCGAATATCGGTGATTTCCAGGCACGCCGGGCGAATATCCGTTTCCGTCCGGAGCCGAAAGCGAAGCCGGAATTTGTCCACACCCTGAATGGGTCGGGACTTGCGGTGGGACGTACCGTTGCGGCAATCCTGGAGAATTATCAACAGGCTGACGGCTCGGTTGTCATCCCGGATGTGCTTCGTCCATACATGGGCAATATCAGCGTGATTGCACCGAAATAATTAGCTTGATTAAATCATTTGAGTTGTGGTATAATGAATGGTGCACGTGATTCATTTTGGTGCAATTGTTATACCACATGGAGAGGTACCGAAGCGGTCATAACGGGGCGGTCTTGAAAACCGTTAGGGGGCAACTCCACATGGGTTCGAATCCCATCCTCTCCGCCATACATAATAATGACAGGCCCGTTTCCTTATTGGAAACGGGCTTTTTGCATTGCATTTTTTCTAAAGCGGAAATCGATTCTTTCCAGGGGCGGGCGTTCGCGTGCTCATTTATTTCCTTCTATAATAAACGGTTGCTGCACAATAGGTCTCCTTTTTAATCTAAGGGTTACCGATTGAATAAACGAAGCCAGCATGCATGGGCTGGTTGGTGTGTCTTCACAGGCCTTTAGAGGGTGCATAAAAGTTCACCCACTTTCGCAATTTATAGAGAAGGGGAGGTGTGATGATGAACTCAGAACTGAATGTAGATCAGGCTACGCTTGTTAACGCTTGGCAGGAGAGGCTGCCGACGATCCTCAAGCCCGGTGACCGTGCGGAGGTGGCTCCCGACGAGGGAGATCCCAATGCCATCCGCATTCATATCGGTGCGGCTGGACGCCAGGAGTATTCGTTCGATTTCCAATGCACGTACGTGGACACAAGAGAAGTAAAAGTGGACCTGATCGATGTGGAGCGGGATGGCGCAACGACCGATGAACGCAATGAGAATGTCCAGGGCATGATCGGCGATTACACCCGGCATATCCATGAATGCGCGCAGGCGCTGCAGCAGATTACGCATCAATAGGGACATGAAGTAATGACTTTGGTATGGTTCCGATTCCAAGAAACGGAGGACTGCACAATGAGCAAGCCGAAAGCGATTCCTGTACCGGAAGCCCAGGAGACACCGCAACGACGATGACCGTGACAGAGGCGGTCAAGAGCCCCTGTCGGGCTCGCACAAAGCCAAGATCCGCAAGCAGGACGGGCACTTTAACCCGGAGGGCTGACCTGCTGCCAGCCTTCTCTCTAGGCGTTATAAACATGAAGAGATTAGAACTTCCTGTATAATTTCGACAGGAGGTTCTTTTTTTGTTGAAACTAATTCATTACCGTCTCGTATTAGAAGGCAAGTGTAATATTACGGGGCCCCGAACATTACAGGAAAGTTAAGAAGTTTAAATTAAAGATTCCTGGAAAAAGAAAGGAAATAAAATTTCAGCAAATATTCCATAAAGTGTTTCTCATTTCGTCGAAATGGTATATGATTAAAAGGTCTGTTATTTTTTATTTTTTTTTAAGCATTAGAGGGGAGAGAAAGTTTAATGAACAAGAAGTTGGTAGCCATTTTGCTGACACTGCTGCTCACAGTGACAGTGGTTATGTCTGGCTGCGCGAAGAAGGAAGAGCCTAAAGCCGCTATGACGGCAGCTGCCAAGAACGCTATGCAGATGACGTCGTACGAGATGAAAAGCAAAGTTGTCCTTGAAGATCTGCAAATCAACATACCGGAAGTTGCAGGGGATCCAAGCGTAACGCAAGCGATGACCATGTTGAAAAATGCCGAAATCACGATGGACGGCATGTATCAAGCGGATCCGCAGCAAATGGAAATGAAGATGGGCATCAACCTGAAGGGTGACATGGCGATGTCTTTCAACATCGACATGGTTATGACCCAAGACACCATCTACATCAAAGTACCAAGCATCCCGATGCTTCCACTGCCTGAAGATGTTGTCGGCAAATATCTGAAGATGGACCTGAAAGAACTTGCCGAGCAATCCGGCGAAACGTTCAGCCCAGAAACAATGGATACGGAGAAGACTCAGAAGTTCGCGAACGAAGTGCTTGAAGCATTGCTCAGCGAATACGATCAAGCGAAGTACTTCAAAGAAATCAACGCCAAGGACGCAGGTCTTCCTGAAGGCGTAGACGCGAAGCAAGTGGTGCAATTCTTCGTAACGAATGACAACGTAAACGAAGCACTGGAAATCTTGGTAAACAAGGTTGCTCCGAAAGTTGTCGACATCGCAGGTAAAGAAGAATACCGCGAAATGCTGGGACTTACTCAAGAAGATATCGACTCCGCTAAGACTGAGCTGTCCGCATTGAACCAGGAAGATTTCAAAGCAGGCCTGGAAGAAATGAAGAAATACCTGAAGATCAACACATTTAGCATCAACACCGCAATCGATAAGAATGACTTCCCTGCGTATCAGGACGTAGCATTGAATGTTGAATTCAATGAGCCTGAAACAAGCGAAAGCGTAAAAGTCGCTATCAAGGGCAGCACGCAATACCTCAACATCAATAAGAAGCAAGAATTCAAGATCGGTATTCCAAAAGACGCTGATGTCATCACGATGGAGCAATTTGAGGAATCCATGAGCGAATTGGGCGCTTATTAATCACATTATCCATGAACAGAAAAAACCCGGCCGTCATGGCCGGGTTTTTGTATTGTTCCTGACAAGAGGGATTACTTTCCCCGCAAGCGGCGAAAAAACTGGGTCAGAAGCGCGGCGCATTCTTCCTGCATAACGCCTTCCGTGACCTGGGTCCGGTGATTAAACCGCGGCTCTTGAAGCAGGTTCATCAAGGTGCCTGCGCAGCCGGCCTTCGGATCCCGAGTCCCATAAACGAGGTGCGGCACCCGCGATTGAACGATTGCTCCGGCGCACATCGGACACGGCTCAAGCGTTACATACAGGCGGCAGTCCAGCAATCGCCAAGCGCCGAGATGTCTGCTGGCCTCGCGGATCGCAACCATCTCCGCGTGGGCCGTCGCATCGTATGTCGTTTCGCGCAGATTGTAACCTCGGCCGATGATTTTGCCGTCGTGGACAACGACGGCGCCAATAGGCACTTCTCCGAGCTCCTCGGCTTTCCGAGCCTCGTGAATCGCTGCCTGCATCCAGTATTCATGTTGCTCATTATCCACAAGCGTGGTAGACGCTATATTTGATTCCATTTTATGATCTCCCTTCAATACAGCCCAAAACACGTGGGTTATACCCAGTGTTCAACGAACACTCATTCGTTTGTTAACATGATGTGGACATATTTGTGGATAACTTTATTTTTATACACAAAGTTATTCACATTATCCCCAATGAAGCTGTGTATTTGTTAGCAATCTGTGGACATCTATCTTGTCTGTAAGGATTAACTTCTATATTGTAAGGATTCCCTCATTCTTTGGCAATGAAAACGGAAATCCAGGTCCCCTTAAGGGGCCTGTCTTTTCAAACGTTTACGATCAAGGTATCATGAGGATATCAGAGGTTGCAAGCCGTCACTGTGATAGCAGAAAGGTGAAGATGCCATTTGTCGATTAAGACCAAATTATCGATGATCATGTCCATATCGGTATTATTTATACTTCTGCTTAACATCACGCTCAACTACTATACAACGCAGGAAAATTTGCAGCGGGATAGCGAAGTCAAAATGGTTATGGCCGCAACCCAGATCGCGATAACCGTTCAGCAGACGGAGTTCAGCTCCTCTTATGTGGATGATCTGTTCGGAGATATGCTTAAAGATATTTCGATTGAAGCGGCTCAGGTGTTGGATCCGGATATCAATAATATTACGAACGGCCAGTTAGTCGAGCTAAGCAAGAAGTTAGGCGTGGCTCATATTTCGCTTCTGGTCAAGACGAAGGATGACGTCGTCGTTGCCCGTTCCTCCGCGAATGAAGAGATCGGATTGTCCACTAAAAACTGGGGTTATTGGCATACGGCGTTTCTCGAGCTATTCGAACACGGCGAGGTGCGCTCGGTTACGAAGGGCCAACGATCGGACAATTTCTGGTCCGGTCCATTCGAGTTCTCCACTTCAAATCCCGACATGATTTATAAATGGGGGTATTATTATGACGGGAAGCGCAATTATATTATCGACCCCTATATCCAGAACTCTACGTTTAAGGATTATGTAAAGGTTACGAGCCCGAATACGGTCGTTCAAGAGACGCTGAAGGCCAACCCGCATATATTGGAAGTAACGGGCATTAACCCTGAAACGTTTGGCAATCAATATATGAGAGAGGACGGCTCGGACGACGTTCATTATAAGCTCTACAACCGCCCCATTACGTTCGGCAGCTATCATTACGGCACGCTTGACCAGGATGTGGAGGCGGTTCGGAAGGCCGTGTCAACCGGCGAGAACGTCGTGCTTGTGGATACGATCCAAGGGAAAAAGGTGCTTAAGAGCTTTATCCCGATTGATTATGAGGACAAGCCCACCAATGTAATCAGCGTGGTCATGGATTATGAAGCCATTTCATCGGTCATGAGGGAGCAGATGATCAGTCTCGTCGCGATTTCCTTGGTTCTGCTAGAGATCGTTATTTTCGGGAGCTACATTGTAGCCGGCTATTTTACCAAGCCGATTCAGTCCATCCTGAGGACGGTCAATGACGTAGCGGACGGACACTTTGACCGGCGCCTGGAGGTAACGAGCCGCGATGAGCTGGGCCAGCTGGCCGGAAGGATTAATGCGATGACCCGCAATCTCGGCCACTATACAAGCCAATTGAAGCAGATGGTCGAGGAAAATCAATCCGTCAAAGAATATCTCGAATCCATCATTAACCAAACGGCGGATGCTATTCATACAACCGATACGCATGAGCGGGTGATCAGCGTGAACAACGCCTTCGAACAGCTGTACGGCTGGAAGGCGCATGAGGTGATCGGGCAAAAGCTGGAGCTCGTTCCCCCGTCCAAGCTGGATGAAGAGCGCGACCGGATTAGGCGGCTGCGGCAAGGAGAGCGTCTGCCTCCGGTCGAAACGGTCCGCATGCGGAAGGACGGAAGCCTGATTGAGGTCAGCATCAGCACCTCGCTCGTTCGGGACGAGCAGGGGCAAGTAACCTCGATGATCAGCGTGTCCAGGGATGTAACCGAGCGCAACCGGATTGAGGAGCTGCTGCGGCGCTCCGAGAAGCTGAATACGGTCGGTCAGCTGGCTGCCGGCGTGGCTCATGAAATCCGCAATCCGCTAACGACGCTGCGGGGATTCCTGCAGCTGCAGCAGCAGACCCGTTCCGTAAATCCGGATCATATTGACCTGATGCTGTCGGAGCTGGACCGTATTAATTTGATTGTGAGCGAGTTTTTGATTTTGGCAAAGCCGCAGGCGATTCATTTCCAGGAGCGGGATGTCAGGGGCATTCTCCGGGACGTTATATCGTTCTTGGACAGCCAGGCGCATCTATACGGGGTCGAGGTCAAGCTCGACTTCTCCTCCGAACCTGCGCTTGTCCATTGTGAGGAGAACCAGCTGAAGCAGGTATTTATCAATTTGCTTAAAAATGCGTTCGAAGCCATGCCGGACGGCGGAACAGTAACGATTACACTTAAACGCCCGGAAGGAGATCACGTGCTTATCACCATACAGGATGAAGGCCATGGCATACCGGAGGAGCTGATGCCTCACCTGGGTGAGCCGTTCATTACCAATAAGGAGACAGGAACCGGACTTGGGCTTATGGTGAGCCAGCGGATCATTCAGGGTCATCAAGGCACGCTTGAAATCGAGAGCAAGTCCGGGGTGGGAACGAAGATCAGCATCGTTCTTCCTGCGGCAAGACAATCAGACATGGAAGCATCATCAAACGATGAGTGACATAATAAGGGGATGGCAGCTTGAGAATCAATAAATTTATTAGCGAAACGGGATATTGCTCCCGGCGGGAAGCGGACAAGCTTGTGGAGAGCGGGAAGGTAACGATTAACGGCGAGATTGCCGTATTAGGAAGCCAAGCCGAGGAGGGCGATGATGTCCGTATTAACGGGCGTCCGCTGCAGGAGAAGAAGCAGCAGCACGTCTATATTGCGCTTAACAAGCCGGTAGGCATTACAAGCACGACGGAATCGCATATCAAAGGCAATATCGTCGATTTCGTAGGCCATAAGGAGCGCATCTTTCCAATCGGGCGGCTCGACAAGGATTCCGAGGGTTTAATCCTGCTAACCAACGACGGGGATATCGTCAATAAAATATTGAGATCCGAGGGCAAGCACGAGAAGGAATATATCGTGACGGTCAACCGCCCTGTTACCCCGGCCTTCCTGAAGGGGATGTCCAGCGGCGTCAAAATTTTAGGCGAGATGACGCTGCCCTGCCAGGTCACCCGGATTTCGGAGCGGGTTTTCCGCATTATTCTAACCGAAGGGAAGAACCGGCAAATTCGGAGAATGTGCAGCGCGTTTGGCTACGAGGTTCGGAGGCTCAAACGGATCCGGATTATGAACATCCTTCTCGGGGAGCAGAAGGTAGGCACTTGGCGGGATTTGACCCCTGCGGAGAAGCAGGAGCTTGGCAAGCTGCTGAATTACAAGCTGGAGTAGAGGAAATACCATACGCTGGAAGTACCGGAGATACAAAAAAACAACCGATTCGTCTGTTTGGCAGAAGCGAATCGGTTGTTTCATTTATAGGGACTTGCGGCGGCTAATTGCCGGCTTCGTCGACACTCGTAAAGGTTGCGCTGTCCTGATATTTCCGGATAATGGACACTTCAACCCGGCGGTTCTTCGCCCGGCCTGCAGCCGTTGCATTGTCCGCGATCGGATGGTATTCGCCGTAGCCGATCGGCATGAAGCGTTTTGGATCCAGCGACGAGTTCGCCAGCAATATCTTCATGAATTGCAGCGCGCGGTCCGAGCTCAGATCCCAGTTTGACGGGTATTTGCTATTGGAGATCGGAACATTGTCGGTATGACCGGATACGATAATTTCATAATCCGGGAACTTTTGAAGCATTTGCGAGATGGCCTCAGCCAGCTTGCGGGCCTCCGGCTTCACGACAGCTTCCCCTGACGGGAACAGCGCGTTGTCGCGAATCGTCAGCACGAGCTGGGAATGGTTGAGCTTGGTGCTTAGCTCGGAGGTCAGCCCGTTATTTTTAATATAATTATCGATCTGCTTCTTGAGCTGCTCCAGCTCCTCTTGCTCCTGACGCATCAGCTCAGCCCGTCGTTGGTCGGCAGTCGGTGCGGGAATGGTGGGTGCTGTCGCTTTATGATCCTTAACATCAGGGGGATCGTCGCTTGGCTGGGTCTTGCTGTAATCCAGCACGCCGGTACCGCCCGTCAGGGCAATGCTGAAGGCCTCGCTCATCTCCTGGAATTTGCGCGCATCGGTCGCGCTCATGGCGTAGAGCACAAGGAATAACGCAAGCAGGAGCGTCAGCAAGTCGGCATAAGGGAGAAGCCAGGATTCATCAGCATGCTCTTCGTGCGGCTCGTGTCTAGTCTTCTTGCTCACTAGAACCAGCCTCCCTCTCATCAAGCTGAGCACGCTCGGACGGTGTCAGGAACACGGACAGCTTCTGGTTAATGGCGATCGTGGACACACCCGACTGAATGGACAGCAGGCCCTCGACCATCATAAGGCGGATTTCCACCTCGCGTTTCGACAGACGCTTCAGTTTATTTGCAATCGGATGGCAGATAACATAACCTGTAAAAATACCAAGCAGGGTGGCAATGAACGCAGCACCGATCGCGTGGGCCAGCTCGCCCATGTCTTCCATGTGGCTAAGGGCTGCGATCAGACCGATAACAGCGCCGAGAACCCCGAGCGACGGAGCGTACATACCGGCCTGGGAGAAGATCAAAGCCCCGGAACGATGGCGCTCTTCGGTGGCATTGATGTCTTCCATCAGCACGTCGCGGACGAATTCCTGATCGTTGCCGTCGATGATCATCCGCATGCCATTGCGCAGGAAGCCGTCATCAATTTCTTCGACTTTGGTTTCCAGGGCAAGCAATCCTTCACGGCGAGTGATGGAAGCCCATTCCATAAACAGCTTGATCATATCCGTCTTGTCCATCAGCTGCTGCTTCACAAAGGTCATTTTGATCAGCTTGGGAATTTTCTTCAGTTCCGAAAGAGGGAAACCGATGAATAAAGTTGCGGCAGTTCCGCCAAGAATGATTAAGTAAGCTGCCGGATTAATCAAAGACGCGATGGAGGCACCCTTGAGGATCATGCCCACCAGCACCGCGATAAGCCCGAGAATCAAACCTATAAGTGTTGAAATTTCCATGCTACACCTCATCCGTGAGAAATAAATAACGAATCCATTCGTTTTTAGCGGCTCTTGCGGCGAACCGCGCGCCTTTACGGGGCGTTATCCTATTTATCGTCAGATCGGGCTTTTTTTTTTAGTTGTAATTTCCGGTATAATAGAAGGAAGAGTAATCGAAGCTTAGCATGGCAGGAAGGAGTGATGGAGATGGGCGTAAAGCACGGAAGGGATTACGGCGAAATTCTGACCGAATTAACGGAAGCCGTTGGGCGTATTCCTGACAGCTATGTCTTCTTTGAAATGGATCCGGAGGATTGGGGCAGGCTGGAGGATGCCGAGCAGGCCGAGGTTCATGAGGCGCTGGCGGAGGATCTGTTCTATGCCTTGGGCACAGAGCCGGTCATTACGGTCGGCAGCGGGGTTGTCATGCATGATCGGACGAATCATCGGATACATATTTTGATCGGTGAGGAAGAGCTGGCATTCGTAGCGCTCGTGTAAGCCAGGGTTGGTTATCAAGGAATGAAGCATGGAATAAAATAGATGGAAGAAGCCCTAAGGACGTAACAATCGGCTTATGAAAGGTTTTTTTCGGGGAGGAATATAATGATGCTTTATACGCAGCAGGAAGTGGAGGCTCATCTAGAGAAGCTTGAAGGCTGGGAATTTGAACAGGGGAGATGGATTGTACGCAAGTACACCTTTTCCTCCTTCATGAAGGGAATCGCCTTTGTTGATGAGGTGGCAGCGATTTCGGAAGCTTTCGGACATCACCCCTACATCACCATTGATTATAAAACGGTGACGCTCCGCCTGACGTCATGGGATGACGGTGGCATAACGGCCGTCGACATCAAGGAGGCCCAGCAATTTAACGAAGTTTATGAGAAGAGCCGATCCAAGGATCTGAAGGATCCGGAATAGGCAATGTAGATTCGGGCAGCTGCAGAAGCGTTAGGCCCGAGAATTAAAAAACACGCTTGGATCCAAACAGCAGTCTGGGGATCCAAGCGTGTTTTGCGTAATAAGAGCTGATGGATTATTTTTTCTCAGCAAGGTACAGCGCGATGTTTGCAATTTCCTCAGGCTTCAGCTGATCCTTAAAGGAAGGCATTCCTTTACGTCCCTTGGTGACTACGTTAAAGATTGCGTTCGCATCCATATGTCCGCCTACTTGATTCAGAGCCGGACCTGCACCGCCCTGGAGCTGATCGCCATGGCAGGAGATACAGCTGGCTTTCAATGTAGCTTCAGCCGCAGCGGCATCCAAAGTAACCTCCGGCATGGTCGGCTTCTCTTCCTGCGCCACCTGCTCCTTGCCTGGAAGCGTAAACATCAGCGCAATAGCCAACGCACATGCGACGAAGAACAGTCCGCTCATGATCCATTTTTGCATCGTCATATCGTCCTTTCTATGTATACTGCACTTTTGCACTTGTCTTCATTATAAACCAACATCCTTACACATCATAGCCAGTTGTGACAAAAAAAGCAATGTTCAAGCCTGCCTTCATAAAAAGTACACAAAATTGTGCTTTTTCATATAGACAAGACTACTATTCCTCATTGGCCATCGGGTCATGCACCATGCAATAAAAAGACGCCATGCCCGTCGGCGTAAGGCGTTCGTACGTATCGGCAATGTAAAAGCCAGCCTTCCGGTAAGTCCGGATAGCCCGTTCATTCCAGGTAAGCACCTCAAGATCAATCTCGTCCGAAGGCCGGCGCCGCTTCGCCTCATCCACAATTGCCTGCACGAACCGTTTACCCATTCCCCGGCCGCACCAATCAGGCCGCATGCCCAGGCCTAGACGCGTAACGCCTGCCATAGGGAATAGCTGGGCAAACCCCCAGAGCTGATCCTGCTCATCCAGCACGGACAGGTATTGCTGCAGGCGGATGCCGGGATCCCCGAATTCCACCCCTAGTCCCTTCATCTGCTCCCAAGGAAGAAAGCCATATATATTATAGGGCGGGGGATAGGACCAGGTGCAAATTTCAGCGGCATGGGCTTCCTGCATGACCACGGTATGAAACGAGGGTAAATTCGCCTCCATCTAAATACTCCTCTCATTCAAAACAATTCCGTTAGAGAGAGAATACATGCTGCTGAGCGGGATTGCAAAGATAATAGCGCAGGGGGAAACGAAACTGAAGCTAAAAAATTTTCGATTGTTTATTCGTATTGCTGTTTAGGTTAATTCTGGAAGGGTAAATAAAATGTAAGCGCTCGGATTGGCCGAATCTTGTTGGTGGCTTTGAGCATACAGAATGAAAAAAATATTTTTGGATTTTCCGAAAAACATAGAACTTTTCCATGGCCTGAAACGTTATAGAGGTATAGACGAAAAATTATAGAAAAAAAGCCGCTGGGTGAGATCGGCACATCTCATGCTCCAGGGCTTATGGACATTCAGAAAAATTACGGTACAGTCAATTAATTGTAGTTCACGGCAAGGGACTTGTACGTGCTTTGGCTCATGATTCTCTTCGCGCCTACATAACGCTTCGCGTAGTAGCTCTGGCTGAGCGGGCTAACGATGACACCGCGCGAGGAGGAAGAATGGGCGAACTTCCCGCCACCGACATAAATGCCAACATGGGAAACGCCTCTGCCGGAAGTATTAAAGAATACGAGATCCCCGGCCTTCAGGTTGCTCTTCGATACCGCGGTACCTACCTTGTATTGTGCTGCAGAAGTGCGCGGCAGGGTGAGGCCCAGCTTCTTGTAAATATAGCTGGTGAATCCGGAGCAATCAAAACCCTTTGTAGTGGTTCCGCCGGTTTTATAAGAGACACCGATGGTTGGTTTGATAACGGTATTCAACTTGGAATCCGCGAAAGCGCTACCGGTTCCAATCGTGAGCGCAAGGGCCAAGCCTAAAGAGATGGCTGTTAACTTCTTCTTCAAAACAAAAAGCTCCTTCCATTGCCTGCGAGGTTAGCTTAAGGGTTCGGTTGAAGGTCCCCTATGATCCCTCTCTAGCGAGATCAATTCACCCAAAACGGATCCCCCGCTTCCCGTATGAAGACGGGAATTCGGCTTTTAAAAGATGTCGATGAACCCAATATGACGTTCCAACATGTTAACATGATGACAATAGTTACAATAAAAATGACAAAGTTGTTACTAACATATTCGTTATTTTAGCAGAGTATTAACAATTTGGCAAACGAGGAAAGTTGTTTTTTTAACAAAAATCCCTGTCCACATTGAAGTGGGACAGGGATTTTGTATAAATCATGGGAGGAGAATGTTGAGGATTCCGGTTGGATGTAGAAGTTATCGTTCGAAATCTATCCTTTTCGGAGGCTGCTTTAGCTTCCGGTTACAACCTTTTTACCACATTTAAACGATGAATGGTTGTTAATGAAATGTAACTTTTGTAACCGTTATGGATTTGAAGCTACGGACGCTCTCCATAAATGATATTGGGAAGAAATTCCCCATATTTGGAAGAGCCCGTTCAGGAAATAGGAGGCTTGCTGAATGATGAGTCCGATTAATCCCGCCCAGACCAGGGACGCCGAGCTGAACAGCAGGAGAATGACAAATGCGGCTCCACCAACAGAAATGGACAGCAGTACGGCCGTTCCCAGCTTGCGTATGAGCGCCGTGACGGATGCGATCATACCGAGCTCTCCGGTATGCCCGAACTGCATATACAGCAGCACAAGGCGAATAACATAGGTATAGAGGAACCAGGCCGCCGCGTAAGGCAGCACCCGGAGCAGCTGGGAAGGCTCCTGAATGGAGCCGAGCAGTGCCGGAAGAGCCTTGGGAATGATCCAGTAACCCGGCGCAACCGTAAGAACAAGCTCGATGAGATAGAACACCGTTACCGATTTCCAATGCTTCCGCATGCCGATGAAGAAGAACAGACCGCGTTCGCCACGGGCCTCCTGGTGGAGGTTGTAGAAGATGCCGGAGCGAATCAGCGGGGTAAGCACCATGCGGATGAGGAGCAGAGCGGCAAGGATCCAGCCGTAGGTATGAACCGTATTGCTGAGCGACAAGCTCATTTCGCCCTCATAGAAGAACAGGAGGCGGCTCAGCTCGTTAGGAGCCGGATCCGGGTACCGCATCAAAAGCGGGACGACGGCGGATTTCACTAGCCTGTACAGACAGTAGCCCCAGAGAAGACGGTACAAGAACAGTAGAATGGAGACGTATAATTGATCTTTAACACTGATCCAGCCTTGGCCTGCATAGCTTTTCATGTGCTCCCCCCTCACCACGACATGCTGCCGAACAGCGTCTCCACGAGCTTGGTAATGCCGAGATTCCAGCGTGTAACGACTTTCGGATCCATGCCAGCCTTCATATAGTTATTCATGTGTTTATTCTCCAGCATGATGGTATATTTCGGATCTACCATGGCCCAGGCGAGCGGTGTATGGTATTCCAGCGTATAAGTTACTTTGCCGTTCTTGCCGCTCCATGTCCGCTCAACAAGCTTGCCATCCTCAAAAGCAAACACAATCGGCACATCGGTAACATCGCCGCCCTTGCTCGTGATGTTTACGGTCGAAACAAACCGTGGGTGCGCTTGTGAGCCTTTATTTTTGGTTTTGATCTGGTCGATCGCGATGTCAGCCATTTGGCTGCCGTAAACGTACTGATCGAAATACGACTGCCATGAGGACTGGGTAACCTGTTCAACAACCTTCTGGAAGTCCGTCGTTGTCGGATGCTTGAAGCGGAATTTTTTGGCGTAGGTCATCATGATTTTATCCATCGTCTTGGATCCGACTTGTCGCTCGATGCCCTGGAGCACCAGCTTGCCGCGTGTATAGACGTTGAGTGCGTAATTTTCATGCGAGCTGTATTTCCAGGACTCCATCTTAAGCGGTTCAGGCGACGTAATGGATGCGCCTTGCGCCGCGGTATTGGATGTAATTCCGTACTGCTTCTCCATGACCTTCTCCTCGGCATAGGAAGCAAAAGCCTCGTCCAGCCATGCCTCTTCGAATTCGTTATTGGCTACGATGCCGTAGAAATATTGGTGGGCGATTTCATGGATGACGGTCCGCTCCAGCTCATATCCGGGCGAGTCGTTATTGGCTCCGAAGGCGGTGACCAGCGTCGGGTATTCCATGCCGCCTGCGCCGTTGCCGGAGTAAGGCGGGACAACGATGGATAATGTGGAGTACGGATAGGAGCCGTACCATTTGCCGAAAGAGGACAGCGCCGTTTTGGCTGTATCAAAATAACGCTCCTTCAAATCCTTATGAGCCGGATCAAGGTACAGCTTGATCCGGACGCCAGGGATACCCGGAGCGGAGTAAGCCTCTTCCGCTGTCACGAAGTTCGGCGAGGCGGCCCAGGCGAAGTCATGCACGTCATCCGCATAGAATTGGTAAATTTTCTCGCCGTTTGCTTTCTGCGCAGGCTTGGTCGGGAACCCGGTAGCGGCTACGATATAGTCCTCGGGTACACGAATCCGAACGCTATAGATGCCGAAGTTCGAGTAAAACTCCGAATTACCGTGATACTGATGTAAGTTCCAGCCTTCCTGGGTTCTTCCCCGCGTGCCGGCAGGCTCGTATACCGATATCTTGGGAAACCACTGGCCAGCCATGACAAAATCCTCGGTCCGGCCCATGCGCGCGAAAATCTTCGGCAGCTCTACCTCAAACTCCAAATGCAGGGTTATACTCTCTCCGCCTTTTACAGGCTTGGGCAACCGGAGTTTGGCAAGACTTTGATCTTTGATGTTCCCGTCATCCGGCTGAACAAACTGCAGTCGTTGCGTCAGGCCAAGGCCCTCGGTCGTTTTCACGTTCGTAATCTTCATCGACCCATAGCCGTTCTCAGGCATCGGATCGGATCGAAGCCTGCCTCCGGACTCCTTCATGAACGTCGTTTCATCGGATGCAAAGGCGTTCGGGTATAAGTGGAAGTAGAGCTCATTCACGCTTCTTTTGCCAGGATGGGTCCAGGTGACGGTCTGCTTGCCTTTCAGCTTGTTTTGTTCAGGCTCGTACCTTACATCCATGTGGTATTCGACCAGCCGGTCGCTAAGCGCAGGGGCCGGTGCATCAGGCTGAACCTTTGGAGGTGAAAGCGGGGCCTTCTCCACGGCAGAGACGGAGGGCTTGCCCCCATTCGGAGCAAGCGCCGACAAGGAGGACCCTTGATTAGAAAGAAATATTGGCATCGATCCTGCAAGCAAACCCAAGGCGAGCAGGGATGATAGAAAGACTTTGGCACGTGGTGGGACCATATCGAATAACCTCCCGTTGACAAGCATCTACAGCATGTATATGTTTGCTTTTGGAGGATTATTAGTTAAAATAAAATTATTGGGACAAAGGTAGTTACGATGCAGCCGACAGGCTTTGTCGGCTCTGATATAGGAGGTTTTGCGGCAATGGAGAACGGGAGTCAGGAACAGGGCGCCAAGAAACAAATCGCGCTGAACATTATTAACAGCAAGAGCAAGCATAAAGGGTTCGGTGCAGGATCGATTGATTTGAACAGCCTTTCGCCAGTCATTATCGATAATGGCGAGGCCAAGGTGGATATTGGGGCCATGCATGCAAAGAGCAAGGTGGAGCGGGGCATCCGGTTTACGACGGACCGGGACGAGGTGCCTAATGGCCGTCAGGTGTGGATCGTATGGGTAGCGGTGGACCGCACGGCTGAAGGCCAGCATTACGCCGGTGCGACCGCTTGCGAAATGTGGATCGATCAGGAGGCGCGCAAGGGCTGGAAAATCCTCGCCGATCATGTGAACAAGATGGACGCTGCGCTAAAGCGCCGGATTATTCTGGACGGACTTGGCGATGTAGAGAAGAAGGCGCTGCGCGAGCTGCTGATTTCCCGCAATGAGGAATGGTGGAACGCATCCCCGGATGAATTCAAGGAAGCGCTTCGGACTGAGGAATAATTACATTGCCTTGAAAAGAAAGTTTTAGGATTAGAACGCGAAGAAAGACCGGTCAAGATTCGAGGGAGGAATCTTAACCGGTCTTTTTGTGCTGGCGTGTTTAGTTATCGGATTCATCAGAAGGGCAGAGCATATGTCAGATTGTTCTTGATATCGAGAAACGGATTTTCATATTGCAGCGTCAGCTTGCCGCTCTTATAACCGACAAACGTCAGACCATCACCGATGAAGCCCACCTCATTCGGCGGCATTTCCCCGATGGCCTTGATGCTTTCCTCATCCAGAATCTCAGGATAAATCAGCTCTGCTTTCGTGCCAATCGGGTTAACGATGTACAGGGTTGCCTTCGTATACGGCCGGACGAGCAGGAAGTCCTGTTCGATCGCCTCCACCGTGAAATCATCCTTTACGCCTGTAAGGGCGGCGAGATCATAGGTTTTGACCGTCTTGCCGGTCGGATGAACGAGCTCCAGCTTGCTGCCGTTCATCATGGCGATATTTCCTTTATAGCCGGTAACGTTCGGCTCGTAGTTAATGCCCGCGAAGTTGGCATTCTGGGTTGCGGCCGTTTTGATGATCTTCTGATCCCGAATGAGTACACGGTATCTAGCTTCATGGATATGCGGCTCTCCGTACGTGTTATAGATGTCGGCCACGTACGTATTGCCATTTACCTTATGCGCATCGATCTCAAGAATGTCGATATTTTCAATAGACACCTTGCCTGCTTTTACAGGAACCGTTCCTGCTTTCCCCATATAGAGCGTTCCGTTCTCCCGGTTCACCCAGAACAGCATGCTGCCCTTTGCCGTGTAGGCATATCCGGTTCCCGGGTTAAAGGTTGTTGCCAATCCGGATTTGGCATCATAACGAAGCGGGATGGTAAACGCTTTGGTAATCAGGCTGGCAGGGACGTAGGTGACCCCTTTCTTGATGACCGGCGCGGCCTCAAGCTTCAGCACGCTGCCTTTCGCATTCACGGCACGAGCCTGCCCGACCTTGATCCGGACGGATTCCTTCGGACTGTTAATGTACATCTGGTTCTTGCCAACAACCGTCAGCTGCAGCTGGAGCGATTCGGAAATTTCCTTCAACGGTACATATAGTACTTTATTCTTCGTAAATGGCTGATTTTTAAGATCAATCGTGTTCCACGCGGCTTTGGCCTCCGAGGCGGCTGCTGCTGCGGCATGCGAGGGTACGGTCGCGGCGGATGCTGCTAATAACAGCGTCGCGGCTAGGGAGGCGGTTCCGGCTGCTTTCATCCATTTTCTTGTGTTCATGATAGGTCTCCTCCTTTAATCGTTGGGTTAACTTTCTCCCATATGCATAAACGAGTCGGACATGGAAAATGTTTCATTAAAGAGCGAAATGATATGAAAAAAAATATATAGCCAGCCGAATTGCCCTGCTTCTAAGCCCATAAAAAAGAAGCTTCATCCTGCTGGATGAAGCTTCGAAGAGTGTTCGCTGTCACGACCGGGCTATCGGCTGGGATAAGCCCTCGGTTACGGATTCCCGATCCTTGCCAAGCAGGATGGACAGGCCGAGCAGGGTAACGATAATGGTTGCCCCCATATCCGAAATGATCGCGATCCACAGCGTCAGCCATCCGGGGATGGTGAGCAGGAGAGCAATCGCCTTCAAGGACAGTGAGATCCCAATATTCCATTGGATGATGCGGTTTACCCGGCGGGCCGTTCGGATCGCTCCGGGAAGCTTGCCGAGGTGATCCTGCATTAAGACGACGTCCGCCGTTTCGATGGCGCTATCGGTCCCCTTGCCCATGGCAATCCCGAGATCCGCCGCAGCCAATGCCGGGGCATCGTTGATGCCATCACCGACCATGCCGGTCTTCCGGCGGGAGGCCAGTTCCTTGATTTTGGATACCTTCTGTTCAGGGAGCAGGCTTGCAAAGACGCGGGTGACGCCGGATTGCTTCGCGATGGACTGCGCGGATTGTTCATGATCGCCGGTAAGCATAATCGTTTCGGTAATGCCGGCTTCGTGAAGCTTACGGACGACGTCCGCCGTTTCCGCCCGGATCTCGTCCGCCAGACCGAAATGGCCCAATACGCCGTCTTCGCTTACAGCCGCAACAATCGTATATCCCTGTGCCTTTAAGTGGGCAATATCTGCTTTGACGGCGGCCAGATCATTCCGGGCGCTGTCATGAATATGGGACAGAACATCCTCACTGCCGACCCAATACAACTGTCCGTTGATTCGGGCCCGGACACCTTCACCCGGGAGAACCGTAATATCCTGCGGATCACGGAACGTACACTGCGGCTGCTTGATTTCAAGATGCTTCATTACCGCTTTGGCCAGCGGGTGGAGCGATGCTTGCTCGATAGCCCCAACCACTGCGTAAAAGCGGTCTTGGTCGTAGACCGTCTCGGCATACACGGCTGGCTCGCCCTTGGTGAGCGTGCCGGTCTTATCGAAAGCAATGGCCTCCAAGCGGCCGAGCTGCTCCAGATGGATGCCGCCCTTGATCAGAATGCCGTTTCGGGCTGCCCGGGTCATGCCGCTGACGAGCGCAATCGGCGATGACAGCACAAGCGAACAAGGACATCCGACAATAAGGATGGATAGTCCCTGGTAGATCCACGTCATCCAGGGCTGATTCAACAGCAGCGGAGGGATCAGTGCAACGCCGAGCGCGATGATCATAATGGCGGGCGTATAGTATTTGGCGAACTTATCGATAAACAGCTCGGTCGGCGTCTTGCTGTCCTGCGCTTCCTGTACCAAGTGCATAATCTTGGCGAGGGAAGAATCCTCATATGCCTTCGAAATAGCGATATGGAGCACGCCGTCCGTGCTTACGCTGCCGCCAAAGACCGTATCGCCCACCCGCTTGGTTACGGGCACCGATTCGCCCGTAATCGCAGCTTCATTGACGGCTCCGGCTCCGCTGGCAATCGTACCGTCAGACGGAATTTTCTCGCCGGGCCGGACCCGAACTACGTCGCCGGGTTTAAGGGTTCCGATCGGCACGAGGACAGGCTCGCCGTCCCGCAGCAATTCCGCTTCCTTCGGCGCGGCCGCCAGCAGAGCTTCCATGGACTGACGGGCGCGGTTCATGCCGTAGCCCTCCAGCAGCTCATTGAGCCCGAACAGGATCGCGACCAGCGTAGCCTCCCGCCATTCGCCTATGATGACCGCACCGACGAGCGCTACGGTCATCAACGTGTCCATATTAAATTTGAAGCGGGTCAGATTTCTAAGGCCCCGAAGAAATGTTGTGTAGCCGCTAAGCAGCATGGCGCCCGCATACAGTGCGATCAACACGGGCTGCATGGTTCTTCCTTCCAATAGGAAGGTGAGCAGGTACAGCGCAGCCGAGATGCCGAGCAGCCATTTCATCTTCCGCGTGCTGTCCTGTGCGTGATCGTGGGCATGGTCGTGATCATGGCTGCGGTGTTCATGACCGGCCGCCCCGTGGTCGGAATGGCCGCCGGGCGATGCGGCTTCTTGGGAGGAAGATGACGGGGCTTGAACGATTCGTGCTCCATCGCTCTTCAAGATGCTTTCTACGCGGCTGAGATCCACATGAGGGGAGACAGTCAGCTTCCCGCTGTTATAACTCAGTCGGGCATTGTCGCCATGTTTGAGCTTCTGGATCTCCTCCTGCATTTCACGCGTGCAGTTCGGGCAGGAGAGGCCCTGTACGCGATATTCAACAAAGCTAGGACCATCCGTCTCTGGAGATGGCTTCGTTTGTGATTTTTGCATACCCATTTACCTCTTCTCCTTCTGATGCTCCAGCGTCATATGAAGCAGGGTACGGATGTGATCATCCACAAGCGAGTAATACACATTCTTTCCGGATTTTCGCGATTTGGCGATATCCTTGTTCTTCAGCGTTCTTAGATGATGAGAAGCCGTTGCCGTGGAGCAGCCGAGCAGCTCGGCAATATCGCAGACGCACAGCTCGCCTCCGCGGTCCAGCATATAGGCGACCTTCACCCGAGTAGGGTCCGCTAGAGCTTTGAAGATTTCCGCCATCCCCTGCACATCATTGTCGGACACCTGCTCGCTTAATACGGCAGCGACCCTGTCCGGTGAAGGGCACGTGATTTCACATAGCTCGGCGGAATTGTCTGCCGGTACGGTTCGGGTTTCCATATCCAATCGCCTCCTTGAAGAAAATGATTAGGGCTCTTATTCTTTATATTCAAACCGTCGTTTGATTGTTTAAACCTAATATACCTCTTTTTATTATTATATTCAAATGAATGTTTGATTGTTCCTGGGATTTCGCGTTCGGCCAGGGAAAAGCGCAAGCCTGATTTTTGAAAATCTGTGCCGTTAGGAGCAGGGCATATAGGTCAGAAAATCCTTCCATTTCCTTGGCGGCAAATTTATACTTAATAGCAAAAAGCGAAGTCCCTATGAAGTGAGCGAAGCTTGCCGGTGAGCGTTCCCCGTGCCCCCGGTGCAAGAATTGGGCCAGCGGCTCATCACAACCGTTATATCAGCATCATCTGTACCTGATCCTTCAATTGCAGAATCGTAAATAACAGGGAGGCATGCGTATGATGTGTCCAATATGCCGATACGAGACGGAAGAAGGGAAGTACTGCGAGCAGTGCGGAGCCCGTCTGATCATCGAGGATAAGGCCGTATTTACAGCGTTCAAAGAGCAGGCGGCTGCCTCGGAGGTATATGGTGTTCACCAGGGAAGCACAAGATATAGAGGCAGCTCCCAAGGTGAGAAGGAGATGCCTGTGTACATACCGCCTGACATTCCGTTTCATACCGCGGGACGGCAGCACGTAGAAGAGGAAGCCGTATCCAACCCTTATTGGGAAAGCATTAAGTTATACGGGCAAATCTACGGAGACTATGTGGTCAAGGGATTGAAGCATCCGATCGCATCCGCTTCCGCCACGGATGGCAGCCAGCTGCTTAACGCGACGGTGTCCATGCTGCTGTATGTTCTGTTTCTTCCGCTCTTGGGTTATGTTACCCTGAGCTTTGATGGAGCAATCCTGCAGAAGGGAGCTTTTATCCATCTGGTCCTGAAGCCGATGGGCTGGCTGGCGCTGTTTCTATTTTTGCTCAATGTATTTACGTTTACCGCCGTGAAGTTATCCAATCACCCGGGAGTTAGGCTGAAGGAAGCGATGGCAAGGTTCGGGACATTTCTGACCCCGTTTCTGGCCCTGCTCGTCATCAGTCCGCTATTTCTATTTATAAACAGCGACATTACAACGGTCATCCTGATTCTGTCGTTTGTCAGCACGGTAATCACGATCCCGGTGCTCGTCATGAACAGCTACAAGCGCAAAAAAACCGGCGGCTTGGATCCGTTGTACGCGATCCTGTTGGTCTATGCCGCAAGCCTGCTGGTGCTTGCTTTGATCTGGGATATATTCACCCGCTATTTGATCTCAAGCCTTTAGAAGGTATGAAGGTATATAGAGGGATCTAACTCAATTACATAGGAACACAGAAAAGCAGCAGGCGATGCCTGCTGCTTTTCTTATATATCGATGTGTCTGATTGTGATGGATGCTGCTAGAGCACACGGAGCTACGGAAGGCTTGGAAATACGCTAAAATGGGGCACTTTGCAGGGTTCGTGGCGTACGTTGCTTGGGGCCACATCAAAGGTAATCCGCTCGATAGGTTGTTCGTTTACTCCACCCACCAGCGCTTGAAGTCCTTCCACCAGGAGCGCTCTTCTTGCTTCTTGGCCGCTTTGGTCTGGTCCTCTTCCTTCGGCTGCTTCTCCCCGTCGCCGTGCTCGGCACAGTATTCCGTCGGCTCCGTTCCCTTTACGAATACCTCCAATACCTTATCCGGGCAATCGGGACCGGCCAGCATGCCGTTTTTCGGATCGACGTAGGCGCTGACCACCTGATCCGGAATGGGGAAAATTTTCGGCGGCACGTTCTCGAGGGCCTTCTCCGTAAAATTCGCAAAGATAGGCGCTGCGCGGTGGCCGTCCACTTTGCTGATCTCCCGGCCTTTATCGTAGCCGACCCATACGGCGGTGGCCAGCTCCGGGGTATATCCGACGAGCCATGCATCGGTATCGGTCGTCCCGGTTTTGCCCGCGACCGGACGCTTCATCAGGGAGGACACGCGGTTGCCGGTCCCGCCGTTCTCGAACACGCCTTCCATCATGCGGGTCATCACGTATGCGGCTGCCGGCTCCACGACCTGTTCGCCCGGATCCTCCGGAGCTTCGTAGACACTCCGGCCGGCGGCGTCCGTAATACGGAGCACCGCCACCGGAGCAATCCGCTTGCCGTTATTGGCCATAACGGCATAAGCGGATGCCATTTCCAGCGGACTGACGGGGGAGGTTCCGAGCGCGAGCGAAGGGACGGACTCGAGCGGGCTCGTGATGCCCATTTTTTTGGCCATGTCGACGACCTTGTCCGGACCGAGCTGCATGATGGTGTTGACGGCATAAATATTGTCTGACGCCGCGATGGCCTCGCGCATCGGAATTTCGCCCAAATATTTGCCCCCGAAATTGCTGGGCTGGTAGGTCTTGCGGTTGTTATCGTAATGAAACAGCGTCGGCTGGCTGTTAAATACCGTTGTGCTCGTCATTTCCTTAGAGTTGATCGCCGTCAAGTACATGATCGGTTTGAAGGATGAGCCGGGCTGTCTCGTCTTGGCCAAGGCGTGATTGTATTGGTTTTCGCGGTAATTTTTGCCGCCGACCATCGCTTTGATATGCCCGTTTCGCGGGTCGATGGACACCAGGGCGGTTTCCAGCTCGCTTTTGCTGTCCATCCCGCTGGCAACCGCCTCTTCGGCTGCCTGCTGGGCTCTTGGATCAAGCGTTGTGTAGATGTTCAGACCGCCTTGCTCCAGCTGCTCCTCCGTTATGTTAAGCTGCGAGGTGACCAGGCTTCGCACATAATCCCGGAAGTACGAGGCGATCACCTTGTTCTCTTGGCGGTCCTGAGGCAGTATAGCCAGCTTGGAAGAGGCGGCCCGGTCCGCTTCAGTCTGGGTGATGAAGCCGGTCTCCGCCATGGCGTTCAGGACGATGCGCTGTCTTTTGAGGGCATTATCCATATGGTTATATGGCGAATAATAGGTCGGCCCTTTCGGAATACCTGCTAGCAGGGCGCTCTCGGCCAAGTTCAGGTCTTTGGCGGATTTTCCGAAATACAGCAGCGATGCCGATTCGATACCGTAAGCACCGTGGCCGTAATAAATTTCATTCAGATACATTTCAAGAATTTGGTCTTTCGTATATTTCATCTCAAGCTGGGCCGTAAACTTCGCCTCCTTGAGCTTGCGGGTCCAAGTCTTCTCATGGGACAGGTACAGGTTCCGCGCAAGCTGCTGGGTAAGCGTGCTGGCTCCCTGCTTGCGGTCCATGTGACGCAGATTGACGAGCAGCGCCCGTGCCATGCCCTTCACGTCAAAGCCGGGGTGATCATAGAATTTCCGGTCCTCCACCGCCATGGTGGCCTGGATCAGAAGAGGAGAGATTTCGCTTAAGGCCACCTGCTCCGAGGTATGCCCCGTTGTCGAGAATGTGGCGAGCAGCTCGCCTTGGCTGTCGAGCAGCCTTGAGTACCTGTCCGTTTCCGCTATGGGCAGCGGCGTTATAAATAGATAGGCGAGCAGAATGCCGCCGGCGATGACCGATAAGCCAAGGAGTGCAAACAGAAATGCAGATAGCCGGACGAAACGACGTTTGCGCTTTTGCGGTTGTTTTTTGGATCCCGGCATGCGTGAAGCTCCTTCCTTCTCCAGGTGTAAGTCGGTGTTCTCCATCAAGGGCGGACCTACCGGACAAAAGCCGCTTGATGATTACCTTTTCTATACAGTATGGGGCGGGGAAGGGCAGGATATTCATGGGCGGGGCGGCAGAACCTTCCTTGTGCTTGCGCGTCCTAAGTTTTGGTTGCATTTTGGGCTTGATTTAATATAATACAATTTGTTTGGTACAATAGAAAAAGTGTGAAACTGTAAGCTCAAGGCATCTGCCCCGAATAAAGTTTTACGGCTTGGATCTGGACGGCTGAACATTATTCTAGCGGAAAGAAGGTAGAGACGATGGAATTATGGTTTACGGAGAAGCAAACCCCGACTTTCGGCATCACGGCGAAAATCCGGGAAACGTTTGTGCATGAGAAGACGGAGTTTCAACAGCTGGATATGATCGATACCGAGGAATTTGGACGTATGCTCGTCCTGGACGGCATGGTCATGACTACGATTAAGGACGAATTCGTCTATCATGAGATGGTCGCTCACCCTGCGCTAAACACCCACCCAAATCCGAAGAAGGTTCTGGTCGTCGGCGGCGGAGACGGCGGTGTCATTCGCGAAGTGATCAAGCACCCTGGCGTTGAGAAGGCCGTTCTGGTTGAAATCGACGGCAAAGTTATCGAATATTCGAAGCAGTATCTGCCTGAGATTGCCGGCAAGCTCGACGATCCGAAGGTAGAAGTGCTGGTGAATGATGGATATATGCATATTTTGGAGCACAAGAACGAATACGACGTTATTATGGTGGACTCCACCGAGCCTGTAGGCCCGGCTGCTCCATTGTTTGAGCGCGGCTTCTACCAAGGCATCTATGAGGCGCTCAAGGATGACGGTATTTTTGTGGCACAGACGGACAACCCTTGGTTTAAAGCCGATCTGATCCAAAAGGTCAGCAAGGACGTAAAAGAAATCTTCCCGATCGTCCGTGTCTACGGCGCGAACATTCCGACGTATCCAAGCGGCTTATGGACCTTCACGATGGGCAGCAAGACGTATGATCCGCTTGAAGTGGACGAGTCCCAAATTGCGGAGATGGATACGAAATACTATTCGCCACGCCTTCACAAGGCAGCGTTCGTGCTGCCTAAGTTCGTCGAAGATCTGGTGAAATAAGGAGGCCGCGGCAACTGATGAAACTTGATCAAGGTTACTCCGGCAACGTGTTTATTTTGAGCTCCGAGGATTACGCCGGATCCAAGGCGGTCATTTACGGCATGCCGATGGATTTTACGGTCAGCTACCGTCCCGGTTCCCGCTTCGGCCCGGCCCGTATCCGTCAGGCTTCGGTCGGCCTGGAGGAGTACAGCCCGTATTTGGATAAAAGCATTGAGGACATGACCTATTTCGATGCCGGCGACCTGATGCTGCCGTTCGGCAATGCCGCCCGCAGCCTTGACGTGATCGGCGACTATGTCGGCAAGCTGCTGGATGACGGGAAATTCCCGATCGGTCTTGGCGGGGAGCATCTTGTGTCCTGGCCGGTCATTCAGAAGGTTTACGCGAAGTATCCGGATCTGATTCTGATTCATATCGATGCGCATGCCGACCTGCGCGAGCAGTACGAAGGCGAGCCGTTATCCCACTCGACGCCGGTCCGCAAAGCGGCCGAGCTGATGGGCGGCAGCAACATTTACCAGTTCGGGATTCGTTCCGGCTCTCGCGAGGAATTCCAATACGGACGCGAGAACATTAATTTCTATCCGTTCGACGTGGCGGCTCCATTGAAGGAAGCCCTGCCGTCTATGGGTAACCGTCCGGTATACGTGACGATCGACATCGACGTGCTTGACCCTTCAGCCGCACCGGGCACCGGTACCGCGGAAGCCGGCGGCATTACCTCGAAGGAGCTGCTGGAAGCCGTGCACTTGATCGCAAGATCCGACGTCAACGTCGTCGGCTGCGATCTGGTGGAAGTGGCGCCGATTTATGATCCGACGGAACAGACGCAGATCGTGGCGGCGAAGCTGATTCGCGAGATGCTGCTAGGGTTTGTTTGACCCTCCCAAACCCTCCCTGCCAGGGAGGGCCCCGAGGGCGCTGCCCTCTGGACACCCGAAACTTGTTGGCGCCGAGTTAGGTAGGGTGCAGGATTGGAGCGGGGCTGGTGCGTGTGCACGGCCCTTCTCGGGCTCCCTTGCGGACCGCCCTCAGGGCCTTCTGGATGGTTGTGAGGCTGCCTGGGCTCCGCCATCACGGCAGCGTTTTTTTGAACAAGCAAGCCTCCTCCATCTCAGCCTATCGGCTGGCGGAGGAGGCTTGCTTGTTTGCGTGCGAGAGGCCCCCTCGTGTCGGCACCCCTGTCGGGGTAGCCTCGGGGGCCGAGGGGCTGCCGGGGCTTTGCAACCCGGCCGGGAGCGCCTCCAAGCGACCTCCGCAGCCTTAGCCTTCGGCTGTCGGCGTCGGACGCTAGGAGAGGCGGCCCGCCGCTCTCGGAGCATCCAGACGGGAGCGCCTCGAGCGCCTGGCCTGGAAGGCGTTCCGGGCTCCGCGTCCGGCCGCCCGGCAGGACGCGTCCGTGGCTGCGCCTGTGTGCCGCCCGTGCCCGTAATGCTGCCGTGTTCCAACGCGGCAGCGTTTTTTTGAACAAGCAAGCCTCCTCCATCTCAGCCTGTCGGCTGGCGGAGGAGGCTTGCTTGTTCGCGTGCGAGAGGCCCCCTCGTGTCAGCACCCCTGTCGGGGTAGCCTCGGGGGGCCGAGGAGCTGCCGGGGCTTTGCAACCCGGCCGGGAGTGGCTCCAAGCGACCTCCGCTGCCTTAGCCTTCGGCTGTCGGCGTCGGACGCTAGGAGAGGCGGCCCGCCACTCTCGGAGCATCCCTGACGGGAGCGCCTCGAGCGCCTGGCCTAGAAGGCGTTCCGGGCTCCGCGTCGGGCCGCCCGGCAGGACGCGTCCGTGGCAGCGCCTGCGTGCCGCCCGTGCCCGTAATGCTGCCGTGTTCCAACGCGGCAGCGTTTTTTTGAACAAGCAAGCCCCCTCCATCTCAGCCGATTGGCTGGCGGAGGAGGCTTGCTTGCGTTAGAGGATCTTGTCGATGCTAGCGTTGAGCCTAATGAAGAAGTGGACAGACTTATTCAAAATATTCCAAGCAGGCTTTCAGCTCTAGGTTGCCTGCTGCATTGGTTTATGATTGTCATGAAGAAAGCAGAGAAGATTTTGGGTAAGAAACTCGAACGGAAAAAATTCTCAATATTATGCAACTCTGAAGGATTATTAACGTTGTTATATATAATTGCAATTTTTTATTGTAAAAGGAGCTGTTAATTATGAAAAACAAAAAAAACGCACTCCTTATTCTGTTACTGCTGAGTGCATCTCTTCTTATTTCATGTAATAGCAACACTTCAAAAAAAACAGAACAAGAACTACCTGATAACACACCGACTAAACCGTTAATTTTCCAATTGAATGCTGAGGACATTTCAAGTGTTAGCATTTTTAATTTTGAGAGGAACCATGTGTCGGGTGAATTTCAAAAGAAGGATGACATAAAAGAATTAACCCAAATCTTAAATGATAGTTCTACTAATGTTGGAAACGTTACAGATGACTTATACCGTAAATTAATTATTCATATGAACAATACAGATACCCAGATATTGTTATTTGGCGGAAATGGAATCTATTTTAAAGATACAACAACACGGCATACTTATATGCTCGACCCCACCACTAAAACACAAACTTTAAATCAGTTGATAGATCGATTAGAAAAGGAATACTCAAATAGATAACATCTTCAGTTTCATGCGACAGCCCCCAGCATGAAGCCTGTGACCGAAGTTACGTATTTATCGGTTTACTACTTGTCCTTTATCCGGTATCTTATTTACAACGGAATTGTGGTATGGCAAGTGTCCAAGCGCAATGATGTAAAGTTGGTGCTGTATACGGGTGAGCAATGGACACCAAAAAGAGACGTGTTTGAGGCCGTGCTCCATTCGAACCAAGGCTTTCAATACGCGTCTCAGGCATACAACACACGATGAGAAGCCAGCGTCAAAGGCAGCCACTCTCGCAAAGCAATCTGCATGGATAACGTCTGTATTCGTTTTCAGGCGAAACTCAAACAGCGCGTGCTGTTTGGGTTTCGGCACGCGCTGGCTACTTAATTTTTTAGGGGTATGACCATCTCGATCCAGGCGTCAGATTTTTTATGTCTAAAGATAGATCACTAACATCTTCTAATTATTGGGGTCTACCGTTTTGACTGTACTGCTAGTATACATTGTAACCGCTCCGACATTAACCAGAGATGGTATTATTTTGGATGTATATCCCCAGGTTCCGCTTGGCATTGTATCGGTTTCTATATTTCCTCCAGAATGAACACCTATAATATGATTGCTGTTTTGTGCGCTAAAAACAATAGCTCCGCTATCACCGCCCTTACTGTACCCTCCACCTTGTTTATATATTGTAATCATATTGGTAAATGTAAAATAAGTTGTACCTTCTTTGTAATCCACACTTCCACTTGTAGATTGTACATTTGCACAAGTAACATTTGTAGACATTCCTGATTTACAGATAAGTTGTCCGACTAACGCTGTACTTGTTTGAGTATAGCTTTTGTCGTATTCAGCATTCGCGACGGGATTATAATAATACTTATTTCCGTATTTTTTATTCTTATTTGTAAGCAGCACAAGACCGACATCTGTACCGTTATCCTTATAACCAGATAAGTGTTGAGTTCCTATAGATGTTCCGCCTTGATACACAGTAGAACCTATATCTCTTATGCAATGTCCCGCCGTGACAATGAACTCTCTCGTATCTTTGGTCGCTATTCCTGCAGTGCTGCAAGTACCCTTAATTGATATCCCCCCGCCCATTTCCGTAAATGCATCAGTTCTTAGTTTATAAGGTATGTTTTCTGGTCTTTCATCAAATTCAATAAGACCGTTATACTCCTCATTCAGATTAACCATATAACTCTTTTCTAGATTCACACCCTCGGGGACACTGATAATGACCTTCTGTTTCTTTGTACTTACATCGGTTGATATTCCTCGAGGAATTGCTATACTGCCCGATTGAACTCGCTGTAAAATATCTCCTTGTATATTTATGAGGTCTTCCTTTGAATAACTGACACGTTGCACTTCAAGTAAATCACCCGGTAATATTTTTTTAATCTCTTCAATAAAACTACTAACCTTTACACTATCCTTAGCAACAGCAATAACGAAATGTGGGAACTTATCATTTTCAATATATATCTCTCCGTAAGGATTAAAATTTTCGGGATCTCCAAAGTGTTTAGCAATGATGTCAAAGACGGAGTCTAGATATTTCTTTTCAAACTCAAGTTGAAGTTCTTGTTGTGCATCCAATGGTAAGACTGTTTCGGCTTGATATTCATCATAGGACACTGTTTCCCCGCCCTCTGCAAATACTACAGCAGATTGGAAGATGAGACCCACAGTTAGAATAATTGGTAAGAATATTTTTTTCATCCAGAAATTCTCCTTTTACTTTTAATTATAAAACAGCGTAAATACCTTCCTACCCTCCCTTTCTATAATTCTCTTTTGATTGTTATCTTGGTGTGTTATATGTATAAACGCCAGTTTTTGTACACTAGTTACCTAATATTTGGATTTTTTCTAAAAAATAAATTTTTGGAAAAATAAAAATATCATCCTGAATTTCGAAAGCCCATAGCAGCAAGGTTAGCGTAGGAATCAAAGGGCCTTCTTAATGTAAAATCACAGTAGATTCCCCAGTGATATCGTTACGATTACAATCATGAAGGAGCCCTTCCCCATCCCAATGAAGGGGCATTGCGATTTCCATGTAAGATTGTGAAAGGATCATTTCAACTGAGCGACTCGGCGAGAATCCGTTCTTGGCTTCTTTGATGTAGTTTTCAAAGTAGCAGCGCTGATTGTAAAAGCGTCACAAATCAATCGGCTCCCATTCCGAATTCGTGACGATTGCTTCGTATTGCCAGTCGCTGTCGAAGACCAGTCGGCTTTGCCCGTCATCGAATACTTGGACCTTGCTGATGATTGCCACCCGGCGCGTTTTCTTCCAGGACGTTGCTTTGTAGATCAGCGTGATGCCTTCGATGATCCAATCATCGTAGCGCTTCCAGTAGCGACATTTCTGAACTTCCTGCTCCAGCCGCTTTGTCCATTTCATTTTGCCGGCATAGCCGATCTTCCGGCTCTCGAGCAGGCTGTAGAAATCTTCGCCACCAAAACCCTTGTCGAATCAAGCTAGACGATTGGATGCTCGCCAAGCAGTTCAAATGTTTGCTTTCGAAATTTAGGCTCAGATAGATAACATCACCACATATTAATAGTAGGTCAGAGGATCGCCCGTGCCCGTAATGCTGCCGTGTTCCAACACGGCAGCGTTTTTTTGAACCAGCAAGCCTCCTCCATCTCAGCCTATCGGCTGGCGGAGGAGGCTTGCTGGTTCATTGCATATGTACGGTCACGGCCAACCGGTTTTGAAAGGGGAGAATCGCCAACCAACCGATCCTCCAGCGCATCAACAAATCCTCTTTTTCCGGTACTTCCTTCATTTGTTCGCCGGATCAATTTTATGAACCTGGAACTGCCGCAGTCTATGCGGATCTCCGGCGGGGTTTCCTCGATCTGCTCATTGCGTGTCGGATTGAACCGTTGTTCGGTTTGCGCGGTGGACGTTATGATTGGCGATACATTGACATGCTCAAAGCGAAGGGAGGTTTAATCACGATGGCAACCCGGTCAACCGAACTGAAACAGGATGGCGCGCCGCTGCCTCTCAAGGCGAGCGGAATATCCCGCAACCGGTACATTGCGAACATGCGCAAGCACTGGATGCTGTATCTCATGATTCTCCCCGGCATCTTGTTCTACGTCGTATTCAAGTATGTGCCGCTGGCGGGGAGCGTCATCGCCTTTCAGGACTATCAGATTTTTAAGGGCATTTGGGGAAGCCCTTGGGTAGGGCTGGATAATTTCGGATTTATTTTTACTTATCAGGATTTCTACAATGTGCTGCGCAATACAGCCGTCATCGCTTTATATCAGCTGCTGTTCGGATTTCCGGCACCGATCCTGCTGGCGCTGCTGTTTAATGAGATCCGGATCATGCTCGCCAAACGGGTGGTACAGAGCCTGTTCTATCTCCCTCATTTTCTGTCATGGGTCGTTGTGGGCGGGATCGTATTCGAGCTGCTGTCCAGTCAAGGCGTGGTGAACGCGGTTCGCGGCTGGCTCGGATATGAGCCGATTCTGTTTATGCAGGAGGCGGGTTATTTCCGGACCATCGTCGTCCTGTCGTCGATCTGGAAAGAGGTCGGCTGGGGCACGATCATTTATTTGGCCGCCATCGCCGGCATCAACCCGAATTTATATGAAGCGGCCGTCATGGACGGGGCGGGTCGATGGAAGCAGACGATCCATATTACGCTGCCCACGATGTTCCCGACGATACTGGTGCTGTTCCTGCTGCAGATCGGCAATTTCCTCGAGCTCGGCTTTGACCAGATCTTCAATTTGCTGACGCCGATGACCTATTCGGTCGGGGATATCATCGAAACGTATGTCTACCGCGCAGGCGTGCTTCAAGGTCAATACAGCATGACGACGGCGATCGGCTTGTTCCAGTCCGTCATCGGGTTTATCTTGTTGTGGATGTTTAACCGGTTGGCCAGAAAAACGGATCAGGGGTTGTGGTGATGAAAGCGACATTCGGAGAAAAAGTGTTTCAGACGTTGAATTATGTATTTCTGATCGCCGCCGCGGCGACGATGCTGTTTCCGCTGGTGCAGCTGCTGGCCGTATCGTTCAGCTCACCGGTCGCCGCCGATTCCAAGGAAGTGTTTCTGCTGCCTGTGGAATTTACGACCGCTTCGTGGGAGCATATTTTGAAAAACCAAGGCCTGTGGACATCCTTCGGCATAACCGTATATATTACGGTCGTCGGAACGCTGCTCAGCATGCTGTTCTCGGTCATGACGGCCTATCCGCTGTCCCGCCGCGAGTTTCTGCTGCGCAAGCCGGTCATGCTAGGCATCGTGCTGACGATGATTTTCAATGCGCCGATGATCCCGTTCTTTCTGACCGTTCGCGAGCTCGGCATGATGAACTCGTTGTGGGCTCTGATCCTGCCGGGCCTGATCGGCACATTCAATATGATCATCATTCGAACCTTTTTCATGGGCATTCCCGGCGAATTGGACGATTCAGCGAGAATGGACGGGTGCAGCGATTTCGGCATCTTGTTCCGCATCTACCTGCCCTTATCCAAACCGGTCGTGGCGACGGTGAGCCTGTTTTATGCAGTCGGTTACTGGAATACCTTCTCCCGGGCCGTGCTGTTCATCCGCGATCCGGAGAAATGGCCGCTTCAGATGAAGCTTCGGGCTTATCTGCAGTCCCCGGAGGAACTGGCCGCGGTCAATATGTTTCTGGGCGACTTCGATTTTAACACGACAACTTTGAAAGCGGCTACAATCTTATTTGCGACGATTCCGATCATTCTGGTGTATCCGTATCTGCAAAAATATTTCGTCAAAGGCTCAATGCTTGGCTCACTAAAGGAATAGGCCGGGCAGATCTTCGATATGAAATCGGTTCTAGGACCGGTTTGATATAACAACCATTCAAAAGGGGAGGATTTACACATGGCGAAATGGTATTTCCGCAAATGGTTCGGGAAGCCTGCGCTCGCGGTCTTGCTGGCGGCAGGACTGCTGGCGGGCTGCGGCAGCCCGGGAGGCTCCGAAACCAAAGCAGGCCAGGGCAGCGAAGGGGGAAGCGACGTTACGAAGGTCAAGGTGTTCAAAAGCCACATGGGGGTCGGCACGATTCCGGGCCCGGACAATCCGCATGTCCAGTACGTGGCCGAGCGCACCGGGGTCCAATATGAGCTGGTTACGACCCCGCCGGGCTCGGAGCCGACGGAATTTTTAAATCTGATGATCGCCTCCGATGATCTTCCGGATATTTTGCGGCCGATCGGCGGCATCGAGCAGACGTTGATCCGGCAAGGGGGCGCGCTTGCGCTGGACGATTTGCTGCCGCAGTATGCGCCGAACGTGTGGAAGAACATTCCGCAGGAAGCGTGGGATGTCGTGCGATCGGCTTCGCCGGACGGAAAAATCTACTATGTGCCGAAGGTGTTCCTCGTGCCTGAGCGTGCGCCGATGATCCGCCAGGATTGGCTCGACAAGGTCGGCATGCCGATGCCAACCACCACGGAGGAATACAAGCAGGTGCTGGCCGCGTTCCTGGAGCAGGATCCGAACGGCAACGGCGTAAGGGATGAGCTGCCGACGTCTGGCCGGGAATTCGGCAAATGGATGGACCATTTGTTCGCGATGTATGGCGTAGCCATGTGGGAGGGCAGTCCGGAATGGGACGTGTATGACGGGAAGATCCAATATGCCGGCATCACGGACAACATGAAGGCAGCGATCGGGTTCATCCGTGAGCTGTACGCCGAGAAGCTGCTCGATAACGAGACGTTCCTGAACAAGGGCGATGTATGGACCGCCAAAATCAACAACAACCTCGTCGGCAGCTGGTACCATCTTCCGGCGAACCTGCGCGACCGCTTTACGGCGATTCAGCAGAAAGCCCCGGATGCGTATGTCGTCGGCATGCCGCTTCCGAAAGCGGATGGCTATGAAGGTTATGTCACGCAAAAAAGCATGGGCGAGCCCGAATGGATCATTCCGACTAAAGCCGAAGCCAACGCGCCTGCAGCCCTGAAGCTGCTGGATTTCTTCTATGACCGTTCCAACGACGAGTTTATCCGGTTCGGGATCGAGGGACTGCAACATGAAGTCGTAGACGGCAAGAAAGTGCTGCTCCCGCCAGAGGACAGCCGGCCGCTCGCCCTCGGCATGCGCAACCTGACGACCGAGGAGGACATGAACATCCGGATTCAGGAGACGATCCCGGAAGACATGCAGCAGATGGTGAAGGATATTTTCAAGATAAGCACAGCCGACGCGAAGCGGATAGCCGGCGACGGGCTGCCGAGCACCGTGTACGAGGGCTATCCGGATATTCAATCCCATAAGCTGTTCCAGGAATACTTGACCAAGATTGTCATCGGCGAGTGGCCGCTGGAGAAGTTCGATGAATTCGTGGATCGTTGGTATACGTCCGGAGGGGAAGAAGTCACCAAGCGGGTTGAGGAATGGTATTCGAGGATGTGATGCTAATGAAGAAGAAATATGCGATATGCGGGGTAAGCGGACGAGCGCTTGGGATGTTTGCCAAGCCGATCTTGACGACGTATGCCCCGCGGTGCGAGCTGGTGGCGCTGCTCGACACAGACCCGGAGCGTTTTGAGCTGTTCCGCACACGTTTTCCGGAGCATTCCGCCACCGCTGTTTACGGAGAAGAGGAGTTCGACCGCATGATCGAGGAGACGAAGCCGGACGTCGTGATCGTAGCGGGACGGGATGATACGCATGCGCGTTATATCGTCGCCGCGCTGGAGCACGATCGGGATGTCATCACGGAGAAACCGATGGTCACGACCGGGGCGGACGCCCGGCGGGTGCTGGAAGCGGAAAGGGCAAGCAAAGGCAACGTAACCGTCACGTTCAATTATCGTTATGCTCCCGTTCACGACAAGATCAAGGAAATGGTATGGGAGGGCCGGCTTGGCCGCATTACTTCCGTGGATTTGAACTGGTACCTGGATACGTATCATGGAGCTAGCTATTTCAAAAGATGGAACCGCCGGCGCGAGCTTTCCGGCGGCCTCTCCATCCACAAGAGCACCCATCATTTCGACCTCGTCGGCTGGTGGATCAATCAGCGGCCGGTCGAAGCGTTCGCTTACGGGGCCCTTCATTATTACGGCTACGAAGGCGAGCTTAACCCGGAGCGGGTGGACGGCCGCCATTGCGGCACCTGCACGGCAGCAAGCCGCTGTGCCTACTACACGCGCTGGAATGCGCGCCATGTGAAGGATGATCACCTCGGTCTCCTTGCGGCGGAAGGGCGGCAATTTCCTTACACGGGTTACCGCCCGGACCAGTGCATCTTCGACTCCGAGATTGACATCGAGGATACGTATGCGGCCGCTATCCGATACAACGGGGGCGCGCTGCTCAGTTATTCCGTCAACTTCTCGCTGCCGTACGAAGGCTACCGCCTGGCGATAAACGGCACGAAGGGCCGCCTGGAGACGACCGAATACCATGCTCCGTCCAGGACCCCGTTCCCTACGCCGGTCCAGACCATCGATTATTTCCCGTTGTTCGGCTCCAAAGAAACGATCCATGTAGTGCATCGGGAAGGCGGGCATGGAGGAGGCGATCCGCTGCTTTTGAACGATCTGTTCCTGGGTGAGGATCGATCCAGGCCCTATTCCGTCTTATCGGGGGCAGTGGACGGCGCGTATTCGGTTGCAACAGGGGAAGCGGTGTGGCGCTCGGCCAAGGAAGGGAAGCCGGTGGCGATCCAGGACGTGCTTGCAGGTTGGAAAGGAGAGCTGACAAAAGCATGAGCAAACAGGATAGCAGCGAATATTTCGATCCGGCGGAGGGCTTGGCCTACCAGACGGAGGGAAGCTCGATTGAGCATGCTCTTACGGTCATCGCCCAGCGTTATGTAGGGGATCATCCTCCTCACCCTCCGGTGTACCGGGTTAGCCGCAGCGGGCCGATTCGCAAGCGGGGGGATCACGCTTACGTATTTCCGATCGGGGACATGTTTCCGGAGATGACGGAAGATCAGGTGGTTTATGCCTGGGGGAAGCTGTGGGTCAGGGAAGGGCACACCTTTCCCTTCCTGATCCAGAGCGACGGACCGGTACGGCTGTATCATAACGGCAGAAAGCGGTTCGGCTCCGCGCAGGGCGAGGCGGCGGATCCGGACACGCCGATCAGAATCGGGATCCAGCTCACCGAAGGGTGGAACCACTTCGTCCTGGAATTCCGCCCTGGACCCGGGGGAGCCGGAGGTGTATTCGGCACGAGCAACCGCAAAAACAAACCGTATTGCTTTCTGGCCCCGTCAACGGAGAGGGAGGGGGAGGAGGGTTGGATCGTGACACGGCCGCTTTCTCGTCCGCTTCCGGTCATCCCCGGTGTCGTGGAGAGTGAGTCGTTAACGAGAACGGACTGGCTTCCTGCTCGAGCGGAGCATGATGAGAGAGCCGACGCTGGCAGCCCGAAAGGCCCCATGTCCGTCATGTATGGCGACAAGAAGGGATATGCCGCATATGCCTGGGCGGCTGTCGTTAACCGCAGCTTGGCCCCGGCGAAGGTCCTGGTGTCCGGAACCGCCTACGGACCGGTGCGGTTTGAATGGAACGGCCGGGAAGCCGGCTTCTATCCCGAGGCCGGAAGCTTCTGCTTCATGCTCGATGCCCCCGCAGGACGCGGAGAGCTGACGGCCCGGTGCGAATGCGATCCGGACGGATGGGGATTTCGCATCGATGAGGTTTCCCCAGCCGGGATGCTGTGCGCGCCCCGCAAGGTGCACGGCCTCAAGGGAGAATGGCTGTATCTCGGCCCATTCCGTGCGGATGAGGAGCTTGAGATATCCGAGTATTTTGGCATGGATACCCTCGCTCAGCCGGGCGGCGAGAAGCTGTTCTGGACGGGAGGCGAGCCGGGCGCATGCATCCGGCCGTTTCTGGAGAACGAGCTGTTTGGCCGATGGAATTATCCGCTGGGCGTCACGCTTTACGGCCTGCTTGAAACGAGCAAAACGCTGCATCGCCCTGATCTTGAGCATTACGTTCTGCGGCATGTCGAGTTCGCTACCTCCCATTACGAGTACTCGTTATGGGACCGGGAACGGTTCGGCGCAGCCGGGCTGAACAATCAGCTGTCCGATATCGACAGTCTGGATGATTGCGGCTCCTTCGGCGCGCTCGCCATCCTCGCCGACCGCCTTCGGCCGCTGAAAGGGGCTCGCCGGGCCGCTGACGATATCGCCCGGTATATCATGACCGTTCAATCCCGGCTGCCGGACGGCGCCCTCTACCGGGAGGTCGGCGTTTCCCGCAGCATGGACCTGACGATGTGGTGCGACGATATGTATATGAGCGTGCCGTTTCTATGCCGGTATGCGGAGCTGACCGGCGACTCCCGCTATTTGGACGAAGCGGCAAAGCAGCTGCTGCTGTATAAGTCTTACTTGTATATGCCGGATTTGCAGCTGATGTCGCATGTCTATGACGTACGGCAGGGCCAGCCTTCCCGTACGGTATGGGGGAGGGGAAACGGATGGGTATTCTTCTCGCTGGCCGAGCTGCTCGCCGTGCTTCCGACCGGCCATCGCGACTACGGTCGTCTTCTGCAGTTCTACCGTGAGCTTGCGGAAGGGTACCGACGAGTGCAAGGCGTAAACGGGCTGTGGCACCAAGTGCTGACCGATCCCCAATCCTATGAGGAAGCGTCGTGCACCGCGATGTTCATCTACGGCATGGCCCGGGGCGTACGGCGAGGCTGGCTTCGGTCGACACAGCTTTACGCACAGGCGGCCGTCTCGGGGTGGGAGGGCCTGACCGCCCGGGCGATTGACGGCCAAGGCAATGTATTCGGCGTATGCAAGGGGAGCAGCTGGTCCAACTCCCACTCGTATTACAAACACGACCTGTCGTGGAATGTGAACGACACGCACGGCATCGGCATCGTGCTTCTGGCCGGCGTCGAGCTCCTTCAGCTGATGCGTCATACAGCACAGGAATTGGAGGACGGCGGACAGCTGAAGGCATCAACGGTGCCCGGCGGGACCGGTGGTAGTCCGGGGGGACGAAGGTCCACTATAAGTTTAAAAAGGGGAGCGGAAACAAGAGGAAATGAAAACGCTTAATCCCTAATGACGGCAGGAGCGGAGCGTAAGCTATAATGGAACCAAACTGGTAGTAAAGCGGGGATGGATATGTTCCAAACGATCGGTAAGTGGCTCAAATATTCGCTGGCCCAGACGCAGGCCCGACTGGTGCTCATTTTGACCGTATCCGTATTCTTGATCATTTTGGCCGTCAGCCTGACCTCCTATTACACCTCCAAATCGGTGCTGCAGGAGGAGCTGAGCGAGCCTCAGCATCAAATGCTGCAGATCAGCATGAAATTCATCGACGACTCGATCCGGGAGAGCGACAAAATCGCGGTCCAGGTCGCCGTGAACGAGCATGTTTACCATTTCCTGACGAGCGAGAACCAGAATTCGGTCTCCAATATTTCCACCTTGTACCGGCTCCTGTCCACCTGGATCAACAATTCGGAGTACATCAACAGCATATACGTTTATGACATCGAGCGGGGCAGCTTCGTTTCGCTGCCTCAAGGCTACAGCTCCAGCAGGCTGACCTTCGTGGACTCCGAGTGGACCAGCATCGCGGATGAATTCGGTGACGATATGATGACGATCCGCAAGCGGCATGTTCCCGAGGGGGCGGGGAACAAGGGCTCTGAGCTGACGCTGTTCCGAAAGATCATGATTCAGGGCAAATTTCGAGGCATCGTAGCGGTGAATTTGCGGGAAACGGAGCTGTTTGCCAAGCTTAACCCGCCGGCGCTTTCGCAAGTGGACAGCATGCGGTATATCGTGGATCAGCAGGGTCATGTGCTGTACTCGGTCTCCAACTCGGAGTTTAAGCCGGATGCCGTGACCCAGGCGCTGAACGAGCTGAAGGAGGACCGCTTCGGCGACTTTGTTCATGAAGGGCAGAAGCTGCTGGTGAACCAGATCGAATCACCGCTCACCGGCTGGAAATATGTCTCCATCGTGTCGCAGGACAGTTTGCTGGCCCAGTCCAAGAAGGTGCGCGACACCGTGCTGTCCGTCTCTGTAGCTGCCCTGGCACTGGGAGCGCTGACGATCCTGTACGTGAACTCGGCTGCATTCCGGCCGGTGCGGCGGCTGAAGCAGTTGTTTAGCGCCTACGAAGGGAAGACGTCCAGCCCGGACCGCATCGATCTGGAGAAGCTTGCGGGCGAGCTGCTGAGCAACCATGCCCATCTGTCCCAATTGGTTCGGGAGACGATCCCGGATGCGGCGTCCAAGTTTTTACACGATATCCACTCGGGGCATATGAGCGGACGGCGTGAAATCAGGGAGAAGTGGTCCCGTTATTTTGCCGAATGGACCGATGCTCCGGTGACGGTAGCCGTGCTGTCGATTGACCGTTTCGACTCGTGGTCGCGCCGGTTCCCGGCAAGCGATCATTCCTTGCTCAAGTTCGCCTTGGCCAATATCATAGCCGAGCTGCATGAGCCGAAATGGCGGGTCGCCTGCGCCGATTTCGGGGCAGACCGAATGGCGATTCTCCTTCAGCCTCAGATGGCCGAAGGACGTCCGCCACTGGCTGAGGCGATAGAAACGGTGTCCCGGCTGCTGAAGTTCAGCGTATCTGCGGGCATGAGCATGCCGCAAAGCGATGTCTGCAAATTGAAGCAGGCCATGCTGGAGGCGGAGAATGCGTTAACCTACCGCTTATACAGAGGCTATGGCCAGCTCGTGCCGTTCCAGGACGTATCCGCCCATGAGGTAACCGACACGCAAGCGCCGGAAGGCGGAATACGGGAATTGCTGGCCGCCGTGGAGAGCGGGGAAGGGGAAAAAGCGGTGGCCCTGCTGGAGCGTATTGCCGGCAATATCCGCAGTCGATATTGGTATCCGACGGAAGCGCTTGCCGCGCTGCAGTCTTTATTGGAACGCTTGCAGGGACTCTGCCCGGGCGGGGAAGGAGCCGAGGCAGAATCGGCCGGCCGGCTCGCCACGATGTATATCGAGGACATCGAAGCGGAGCTGACGGGCTTGATCAACGCATTGTCTGAACGCTACCGACGCTTGATCGGAAGCAAGGATTTTATCCTGTGCCAGCGGATGATGGAATACATGGAGCAGCATC
Source organism: Paenibacillus sp. FSL R5-0810 (assembly GCF_038002285.1). Lineage (NCBI taxonomy): Bacteria > Bacillati > Bacillota > Bacilli > Caryophanales > Paenibacillaceae > Paenibacillus > Paenibacillus sp. FSL R5-0810. Next base: position 5,009,681 of record NZ_JBBOCF010000001.1, on the reverse strand, counting down.
TCGGAGAGCCGATCGGCATTCCGGAAATCGCCGACTCCATCGGCATCAGCAGCAGCTTGGCCAGCCAGCTGTTCAAGCAGGAGACCAATGAAACGATTTACAACTACTTAACCCGGCTGCGGATGGAACGCGCCGGGGAGCTGCTGGTCAAGACCGACCGGAAAATATCCGATATCGCCCTGATGGTCGGTTATCAGCACGAGAACAGCTTCATCCGGAGCTTCCGCAAATTCAAGGATATCACCCCGGGAAAGTACCGGGATATGATGAGAACCCGAATGGACGCCTTATACGAATAACAGGGCATGTCCACAGCATGGAAGGAGAGCATGGAGATGGAGAGAAAGCAGATTGTACAGCGACATCATCCGGAGTTCGACAGGCTGAATCCATTATCGCCGCTGTCGGTCGGCAATGGGGAATTCGCGTTTACCGCCGACCTTACCGGGCTGCAGACGTTTCCCGAGCAATACGAGGTGCCGCTCGGGACCCAATCGAACTGGGGCTGGCACTTTACGGGGGGACGCCGCCGATTCGATTGGAAGGATGCCGCGCTACAACCGTTTGACACGCATGGCCGCCAGGTCGGTTACCCGATGAAGCCCGGGGATCGGGAGGGGGCATATCAATGGCTGAGGCAAAATCCCCATCGCCTTCATCTCGGCCGCCTGGCCTTCCGATTTTTGGATGAGTCGGGAGAGGAGCTTGATTACGGTCATGCGGGCGGGTTTCGGCAAAAGCTCGACCTCTGGACCGGGGTCCTGTCTAGCTACTTTACCGTTCGCGGGGTGCCTGTCGACGTGACGACGGTTTGCCATCCTGACGCGGATATGCTGGGCGTGAAAGTCGTCTCGCCGCTTGTTGGCAAAGGGCAGCTGCAGGTATTTATCCGCTTTCCCGCACCGGATATGACGCACACCTCCTGGTCCAAGTCCGTGAAGCTCGACTGGGCAAATGACCATCGCCATGAAACGGTTCTGCTCCGGCAGGAGGATGGGGCGGCCTGGATCGAACGAACGATGGATGAGGACCGTTATGCCGTCCGGTGGCAGTGGAGCGGGGGGCGGCTCGAGCAGACGGGGCAGCATGAGTTTACGCTGCATCCGGAAGGAACGGGCGAAACGCATGTCGATGAGCTGGCGTTCTCCGTCGGATTTGCTCCGGGTACGCCCGCTGCCGCCGAGGTGGAAGACATAACGGCAGCCAGCGCCCGTCACTGGGAAGCCTTCTGGCAGAGCGGGGGGGCAATCAGCTTTGAGGGCAGCTCCGATCCGCGCGCCTTTGAGCTGGAGCGGCGGGTGGTCTTGTCGCAATGGCTGTGCGCCGTTCACAGCGGCGGCTCCATGCCGCCGCAGGAAACCGGCCTTATGTACAACAGCTGGTTCGGCAAAGCGCATCTGGAGATGCACTGGTGGCATGCGGCACATTTTGCGTTATGGGGCCGGGCTTCGATTCTGCGGCGCAGCATGGACTGGTACGACCGCATCCTGCCGATCGCCCGCGAGCTGGCCAGGATGCAAGGCTATGAGGGAGCCCGCTGGCCGAAGATGGTGGGCTTTGACGGCTATCCCTGTCCGTCGCCCGTCGCTCCCGGCCTGATCTGGCAGCAGCCGCATCCGATCGCGATGGCGGAGCTGTGCTATAAGGCGGAGCCGACAACGGCGACACTGCGAAGACTCCGCGACATCGTGTTCGAATCGGCTGACTTTATGGTGTCCTATGTCCATTGGAATGAGGAGACCGGCGCTTTCGATCTCGGTCCGCCGCTCATTCCTGCGCAGGAATGCCACCCTATGGACGGCAGCGTCAACCCGCCGTATGAGCTGGAATATTGGAGATATGGCCTTCATATTGCCGTGAAGTGGGCCAGCCGCATGGGGATCCGGCCGAATCCGCGCTGGGCGGAGGTAGCAGGCAGGATGGCATCGCCGCCGCAGAAGGATGGCGTCTATTTGGCTCATGCGCTGGCCCCAGACACGTTTACGGCGAAGAATCATGATCATCCGTCCATGCTGTGTGCGCTGGGCGTGCTTCCGGGCAGACTGATCGACCGGGAAACGATGCGCCGTACGCTGAAGAAGGTGAAGGACGTGTGGCAGTGGGAGACGGCATGGGGATGGGACTTTCCGGTATGTGCCATGACGGCGGCCAGGCTTGGGGAGCGCGATCTGGCCGTCGATTTTCTCTTGATGGACGAAGTGAAGAACACGTATTTGCCGAATGGGCACAATTATCAGCGTCCCGGCTTGTCCGCATACCTGCCTGGCAATGGCGGGCTGCTTGCGGCGGTTGCCATGATGGCCTGCGGCTGGGAGGGGCAGGAGGACCCGGGCGCACCCGGATTTCCGTCCAGCGGCTGGAATGTACAGTGGGAAGGATTGAAGCCGTGGTTGTAGCATTGTGTAGCATTGGATGAACCCTGGTTCGAAGGATGGGGAAAACGCTGGACTGGAGGGAGGCATTATGGCAAAAGGAACGGTATGGAAACCGGAACGGAGGCAATACCGGGACCGGTTGACTGGAGTTGAGGTCGCACAGCTGACCGACTACAAGGCACACAGCCACCATTTGTATTTTACGGAAAACGGATGGTATGACGGGGGACGGCGGCTGCTGTTCGTATCGGACCGCGGAAACAGCGCCAACCTGTACAGCATGGAGGTGGAGAGCGGCGAGATGCTGCAGTTGACCGATTATCCGGACAATGATGAGCTCGATGCTTGTCTGCTGCCGGACGGGACCGCGGCATTCGTCCGAATGGGCCGAAGCGTACGCCGGCTCGATCTTGCAACGCTGGAGGAAGTGGAGCTATATGAGGCGCCTCAGGGCTACACGATCGGCAATTTAAGCTGCCCGGCTGACGGCCGGTCGGTGGTTACGTGCATCCAGGAAGATCTGTCGGACCGGATGCAGCTAGATCTGGGCAATGGCTACGTCGGCCACCGCGAGTTGATGCAGGCTCAGCCCCACAGCCGGATCATCCGGCTGGATGCGAAAGGGAGGACGCAGCCGGAGACGCTGTATGAAGAGCATAACTTCATCACCCATATCAACGCTTCGCCGGTGGAGCCGTGGCTGATGACGTTCTGCCACGAAGGCCCCTGGCATGAGGTGGACCATCGCATATGGGGGCTGGATCTGCGAAGCGGAGAGGTTTGGAAAATCCGGGAGCGCCTCGAGCCGGGAGAGAAAGTAGGCCATGAGTTCTTTTATCCCGACGGCGTAACGATCGGGTATCACGGCTTTCGCGTAGACGGCACGAATTTTTTCGGCAGCATCCGGTATGACAATACGGCGATGGAGGAGACGGAATTCGGCTTTGATACGTGGCATGCGTATGCCGATGGCCTCGGGCAGGCCGTCGTCGACGGCAAGGGGGCGGTCCGCACGCTCTCGGTGTGGCGCAAGGATGCCGGCGGGATATATCAGGGGCCGAGCATGCTGTGCGAGCTGCGGTGCAGCTTTCACTCCCAGAAGGTGCATGCGCACCCGCGCTTTGATCCGGAGGGCAAACGGCTGCTGTTCACAAGCGACAAAAACGGCTACGCCAACCTGTATTTGGTTGACATGCCCGATCAGTTCGATACGCTGCCCCCGTTCTCGGTCTAAAATGAACAGAGAGGAGTGAATTACCTTGGCAGAAGCAACGGTTGTGGAACGGATGCCGGTCCGCATCGGCGACACGATTCTGTCCGCCTGCGTGGACGGGTATCACCCGGGCATCGCCAACAAGTGGGGATACGTGGCTGGAATGGCTCTAACCGCGCTTGGAAGGCTGGGCGATTGGACAGGTGAGCAGCGGTATCATGAGGCGGTTAAGCGCCACATGGATGTCTTTATCCGGGATGACGGCTCGATCGCAGGGTACACGCTTGAGGAATACAATCTGGATCATATCAACAAAGGCAAAAATCTGCTCCGCCTGTGGCGGACCACGGGGGAAGCCAGGTACCGCCAAGCCGCCGAGCTGCTTGCGTCCCAGCTGATCGGGCAGCCGCGGACGGATGAGGGCGGTTTTTGGCACAAAAAGATTTATCCGTATCAGATGTGGCTGGACGGTCTTTATATGTCCTCCCCGTTCATGGCGGAGTATGCGGCTGCGTTCGGGGAGCCGGAATGGTTTGACGAGGCAGCACGGCAGCTGCTGCTTATCGAGCGGCGGACGCGCAATCCGGAGACGGGGCTGCTGCATCATGCCTATGACGAGAGCCGAGAGCAGCGCTGGTGCGATAAGGAGACCGGGCGCTCGCGGCACGTCTGGGGACGCGCCATGGGGTGGTATGCCATGGCGCTTGTGGATGCCCTGGAGTTCTTCCCGGTCCGGCATCCGCAGCGCGGGCAGCTGATGGGCATTTTCGAGCGGATGGCCAATGCCATTGTACGGGTTCAGGATCAGGCAAGCGGGTTGTGGTATCAGGTCATGGACTGCAACGGCCGGCAGGGCAACTATCTGGAAGCTTCCGGTTCCTGCATGCTGACCTACGCTTTGGCGAAGGGCATTCGCCTCAAGTATTTGGCCGAAATCGACCGGGAGGTCGTGGAACGCGCCTATGAAGGCATTAAGAAGCGTTTCGTTACCGTGGACGGGGAGGGCGTCCATCTTCACGGCATTTGCCACGGCGCAGGACTTGGCGGGCGCAAATACCGTGACGGCTCGTATGCTTACTATATCAGCGAGCAGGTTGTAAGCGACTCGTTAATGGGCGTCGCTCCGCTCCTGCTTGCCAGTATGGAAATGGAGAGACTGCAGGCGGAAGGGGAAGGCGGTCATCCTCAATGAGTGCCGGGAATCTGCTGACTTTGCGATATCCGGCATCCTGGTGGCGCAATATGTGGCGCGAGGCGCTGCCATCCGGGAACGGCACCATCGGGGCCTCCGTCTTCGGCGGGGGTCAGGAGGAGACGGTGCTGCTGAACCATGAAGGATTATGGCATTGGGGACGGAAGGACCCGCTGCCGGATGTCAGTTCTGCACTGCCGGAAACGCGAAGGCTTATGGATGAAGGACATTATGACGAAGCCAGCTGGAAGCTGGCGAATGCATTGCGGGAGCGGGGATACGGCACCAAGCTTGCCTCCCGGTTTCCGCTGGCGGCGATCCAGCTGCGGATGCCCGGAAGCCGGGCATTCCGGGAATACCGGCGTACGCTCGACATGGAGACAGGGGAAGTATCCGTCCGGTGGTCCGATGGTGCGGCCCGATATGTCCGGCGGCTGTTCGTTTCCCGCGCGGATTCGGTCGTCGTTTACGACATCCGCCCCGGTGAGCCTGTATGGGAAGATTGCTCCCTTTCCGGTGCACGAGCCGAGCGAGAAGGCGATCCCGGGGATGGAGGAGGAAAGCTCCGCACCGTATCCGGCGAGATTGGACTGATACTCTATCCGAGCGACCGCTGGGGGGATTCCCCCGAATTTAAGGAGCTGGCCGATTCGGTAACCATTCAAGCCGAAGGCTGCTATATCCGATATGCCGCCCGCAACGACGACGGGGAAGACTTCGGGGCCGTGCTGCGGATCATCTGCGAGGACGGGCGCGTCCATACCGGCAAGGAAGGGACGACGATCAGGTTTGAAGCGATGCGAAAGGCGCTGGTTCTTGTAAAGGTATTTGTCGGAGGGCGGCGTGAAGACCAGTGGAAGCGGCTCGAGCAGGAGCTTGCCGCTCTTCTGGATGCATGCGAATATGAACGGCTTCTCCATCGGCATGCCGAGCTGCATGGGCCGTTGTTCCATTCCGCTGCCCTGGAGCTGAGTGGAGCCTCCGATGACGGTCGCTCAGGCGAAGAGCTGCTGCTGGAGGCTTATGAAGGCCAGGCCCCGGCTGCGCTTGCCCGCAAAATGTGGGCGTATGGCCGGTATCTGTTCATCAGCGGGACGGGGGCGGAATCGGGTCCGTTCGGGTTATACGGCCTATGGGGCGGTGACTACCGTCTGGTCTGGTGCCATCATATGGCAAACGAAAACATCCAGATGATGCACTGGCATGCCAATGTCGGCGGATTGTCTGAACTGGTCAAGCCTTTATTCCGTTATTACGGCGGCCTGATGGAGGATTTCCGCGAGAATGCCCGCAAGCTGTACGGCTGCAGAGGGATTTACATTCCGGCAGGCACCACGCCCGGGATCGGCTTGCCCAGTCAGATCGTGCCCGTTATCTTGAACTGGACCGGGGCTGCTGGGTGGCTGTCCCGGCATTTCTACGAGCACTTTCTGTACACGGGGGATACCCGGTTTCTTCAGGAGGAGGCGCTGCCGTTTATGCAGGAGGCCTGGCAATTCTATGCCGATTTTGCGACGGAAGGGGAGGACGGCTTCCTCAAGCTGTATCCTTCGGTTTCACCGGAGAATACGCCGCGCAATTTTATGCCCGAAGACGGCAGACAGCTGGCTCACCCCATGCCGACGACGGTGAATGCCACGATGGAGATAGCCATTCTGAAGGAATTGCTTACCCATCTCATCGAAGCGGGCAGAGCGGTCGGCGTTCCGGAAATGGAACAAGCCGAATACGAACGGATGCTGGCAAAAATTCCGCCCTATCGGACGAACCGTGACGGCGCCTTGGCGGAATGGCTGGATCCCGCCTTCGAGGATCGCTATGATCATCGGCATCTTTCGCATATCTACCCGCTGTTTCCCGGTCATGAAATTACCCGGGAATCGTCACCGGAGCTGTTCAGCGCCTGCGAGAACGCGGTGCGGCTGCGCCGCATCGAGGCGCAAAGCGGCTGGTCGCTGGCCCATATGGCTTCCATCTACGCCCGGCTTGGCGATGGGGATCATGCGCTGGAATGTCTGGATATGCTGGCGCGCTCCTGTCTGCTGCCAAATCTGTTTACGCTCCATAACGATTGGAGAGGCATGGGGATTTGCATGGATATGCCTGCTGCCCCTGTTCAGCTCGATGCGAATATGGGATGGGTTCATGCGGTGCAGGAAATGCTGCTGCAGGTATCATCGCGTATGGTTCGACTGCTTCCAGCCCTGCCTCAGCGCTGGCGCAGGGGCCGGTATGCCGGTTGGAGATTCCATACGGGGCAGATTGCCGCCGAGTGGGATGCCGATACCGGATGGCTGCAGGCCGAGCTTTACGCCGAGCGACAGACCGATACCGTCGTTTCCTTGCCGGAATGGGCCGGGGCATGCTCATTCTCCGGAGAAGGGGATGTTCAGCCGTCGGAGCAGGGCCGCCGCTGCTTCGCCGTACGGCTGAGGCCTGGAGCACGGCTCACGTTCCGGTGCCGTCCCGATCGGTAAAGCGGGAACCCCGGGTTCCCTAAGAGGCGCCGCTTCGGCAGAGCCAAGCGGTCTCGCCGCCCAGTTCACGAAGAAAGGCACCTTTCGAACCCCGGCCTTGGGCCAATGTTCGAAGGTGCCTTTTTTGAGATACCAGCAAGTATAAACTTTGAAGGATCGAATGCCTGATATCGCAGGGAAAACTTCCGCTAAACGCGGTCAGTCTTCTTTGAGCGTACGTCGACAGACCTCTCTCTTATCGTTCATGCATGAGATAAAAAATCGGATAGTTCAGGAAATTCAAGACGCTGTCAATCGGAAGCTTACTTCAACTGAACGCCGAATACCGAGCCCGGTGCACCGGCAAACACGATCGTGCCGTTCTCCGGCAGCTTAACTTCGTTTGAGCGGCTGACAAGGGAGTAGTTCAGGACCGTTCCCAGTTCGTCATAGACGGCAAATGCGCCTTCGGCAGGCAATGTGACGGTAAGGGTCTTGCCGGCCGCTCCTTTAGGAACGGTATACCATTTGGCGTATCCGTCGGATTGAATGGTCACCGTGGATCGCTTGCCCTTATACAGGGATTTGATGCCGTCCTCGCTCATATACAGCGTTCCGGAAGCGTTGAAATACTCGACACCCTTTTCTTTGGTGAACTCGATGTCCAGCGTATCCCGGCTGCCCGTGCCCGGAACGTTGTGCTTGGTCGTTGCCCGGTCCCGATCGGTGATTGCCATGTCGAGCACATAACCTTTAAGCTCAGGATTGCGGGCAATTTGCATGGTCGGCTTCGTCATGAAGTAGGCGATGGACGTGTATTTTTCGTTCAGCGGGTAATAGGTTTTGCCCTCCCGCTTGCTCCAGGCCGCCTCGACGTCAGGGGTCAGCTTGTTCTCATCCAGCTTTTCGGCAAGATATTGGGAAATCGCTACCTGTCCGAGCTCCGGAACGGTGGCATATTGTCTTACCCAGAGATAGGTTCGGCCGTTGTCTTCCGTGACGAAGCTGGCTTTAATCGTGCCGGCCTCATCGACGAAGGCACCATCCTTCGTATAGATATACTTTTCTTCAGGATAATTGGGCACTTGCGGGACCGAGAGGCTGAGGACGCCTTTTGGATCCAGCTTCACCCGGATTTGCTGCTTGGAAGCACCGTAATAGCCGTCATACTTCAGCAGGTCGCTTGGCAGCTCGGCTTGCACCGGCTTGCCGAAGGATTTGTCGGGCTTGAACTCTTTAATCGTACCCTTCTCCTTCAAAGCATGCAGCAGCAGCTGGGTTGCCAGCAGCTGATTCGTCGAGCTGGAGCCGCCGGATGACAATACAGCCGCAGCCATATCCTGCTCCGGAAGCACGATGAGGGAAGCATGGTACAGGATCGTATCCCCGCCCTTTACCAGAGCCTTCATGCCGTAGTCGTTAAACGGATACAGCCGCACGCTGTCCCAGCCGAGGCCGAAATCGAACGAGTTGTCTGCATCCTCCGGCCACAGGCCGTGCTTATACTCTTCCTGCTCCATCGCGCGTAAGGAGGACTCCGAAAGAATGCCCTCGGCTTCGCCGGTGAAGATGGTGCCGAACTTGACGAGGTCTTCCGCGGTGGAGTAGATGCCCCCGGTTCCGATCACGTTGACCGTTTCATTCGGCAGCTGCTCCGGATACGTCGGATAATACAGGCCTGCCATTTGGTCGAGATCCAGATCGTCCTGTGATGTCTTGGTATGGTTCATCCCCAGCGGCTGCGTAAAATGCTCATGAATGAATGCGGTAAAATCTTTGCCGCTGACGCGCTCCACCAAAATTTCAGCCAAGGTAAAGCCGTCGTTGCAATATACGGAGAATGCGCCCGGATCTGCTTTTAACGTCTGGGTGGACAGCTGCTCAAGCAGCGTGTCGTGTGCGTAGGTGTCGTTATCTTCGAACAAAAAGGCGTTCCCAAGGCTGGAGCCTTGCAGGCCCGAGGAATGGTTAAGCAGCATGCGTGGGGTGATCTTCTTGTAGCGCTCGTCTTTCATTTTGAATTCGGGTATGTACTGGACCAAAGGCGTATCTAGATTAATCTTTCCGGCCTCCACCAGCTTCATCACCGCTGCGGTCGTAAACACTTTGCTCGTGGACCCGATGCCGTACATCGTATCCTTCGTGAGCGGAATCTTTCCTTCTATATCGTTCATGCCCGATTGGCCCGATGCTTTAATCTCTCCGTTGTCGATTAGGGCATATTGGACGCTGATCGTACCGTACTGCTCGGTAAGAAGCGCCGCTTTCTCCGCAGCGATCTCCTTAAGTCCTTTGGCCGAGGCCGCCGGGTCACCGCTTGCAGCCATGACGCCTGATGGGACCAACAGGGTAAGCGTGAGCAAACCTGCCAACATTCGTGAAAGTCGTTTCTTCAATGATAAACCTCCTTATGGTTGATGTATCACTTAGTACGTTTTACCAGCCCGAATGGTTCAATGTTTTTCGAAAAAAATTTCAAACCTTCTCCAAATCGCCCTCGACAAAAGAGAGCTTCAGCGCGTGAAACGGAAACTTGGCGGTTCCCTTCAGCTTCTTATCGTCGACCACGATGCGGCTCCCCGTTCTTGTCAGAATCGGGGTGTCCCCGTTGGACTCCAGAATGCAATCACCTCCAATCCGGCTGAGCAGGCGCCCTGTGAACGCCATGAGCTTCTCCGCCCAGTCCGGCTGATTCGGCAGGATGTCGAACCACAGGCTGAACCGGAGCGGCATGCCGTAATCCTCGCTTTTGAATATCAGTCCCTGTCCGCCTTCTTTGGCCGTCATGGTTGCCCAGTCGAATGAAATGACAAGCTCCTCCGCCGTATTTCGAATGACGTCCCCTTCACCGGCATGCAGCGTTACAAGCGTTGCGCTCAGTTCCTCGAACGATGAGCCTGTTCCCAAATATAAATTGTAAAACACCGAGATCCACTCCTATCTATTTTGGAAACCATCTCGTGATGGTCCCGTCTTTAACAACGAACAGCTCGTCAAGGCCCTCGATCGGCCAATCATCGAACTGCTTCATCAGCTTATCCATCGAGCCCGTGTAGTCGTCCAGATTCAGAACGATGCCGCCGGCCTGCCGCTCGGTTTTGCCAACAACCGTGGACCAGATATTCCGGACGTTGCCCGTATCAGGCGAATAACAGTCAAAGGCTTTGCCGTTGATCAGGAAATCGGGGTTGGACTCGGGCAGAATGCCGTGTCCGTTGCCGCCCTTCGTGCCGGGCAGCATTTCAACATCGTATCCTTGCGAGGCCAGCAGGTCGGCGGTTTCATTTTGCCGCATGATCGGCCGAGGATCATTGGGATCAGGCGTTTCATAGTTGCCTCGCGGCTCGCCGCCGGACGTAGTAGGCTCGGTCAAGCCGGACTCCTCCGGCTTGTTCTCCGGCGGATGATTTTCCCCGGATTTATTTTCGTCGGGTTTATTTTCATCGGGCTTATTCTCGTCAGGTCTGTTATCTTCCGGTTTATCGTTAGGCTTGTTTTCGCCGGGTTTAGTGTCTTCCGGCTTATCGTCCGGCTGCCGGTTCTCGGGCTCCGGCTTTCCGTTCGGAGTTTCTTCATGGCGGTCAGGCCTGCCCGGCGTGTCGCCGTCCGGTTTTGGTTTGAGGCCGAGCTTCGATTGAATGGCGTCGAGCAGGCCCTTAGCCCTCGGTCCCAACCGGACAGACAGCCATCTCAGCCCTCTTCCTACCGGAATCCGGTCGAGCAGAAAGGCCGTGAGCCCTGCCAGCATATGCTGAGGGGAAAGCAGCTTCTTCGGATCGCGGATGTAGCTGGCAATGCTGTGCCCGCTTGATGCAATATCGAGTCCGGTCAAGGCAAGCCCGAGAGCCGGCCAGAATCCGACGAACATAAACCCTAAGGCGAATGCCCCGAGAACGATGGCTGCCTGCTCCCAGCCGCTGAGGCGGTCCCACCAGTTCTGAAGCGAATCGAACAGGCAGGCGAAGCAGGCGGAATCCGGGGCCTGCATCATCTGAAATCCGGAGAAGACGCCGCCGGCAAGCAGAAGGACGGTAAGGGCTCCGAGCAGCACCCCGTATTTTTGCAAATGCTCCTGAACGGTAAGTTCCCGGCTCTTGGCCTCTTCATTCCCATATCGAAGGGAGAAGCCCAGCTCACGTCGTGCTCTGTAAAAGGCAAGGAGGTTTCCGAACCTTTTTCTGCTGCTGAACAGCGCGGTCATGGTGTGAAACAACTCGGAGAACGGATTAAGCATGGATTCCTGACCGTACCTAGGCAGGCGCTGTCTAACCTTGTTCAAGTCGATGTAGTCCATGACCAAACCGCCCGCCAGCATAATCAGGAACACGTCTTTGACCCGGTAGCCTTCCCCGGTCCATTCATGGACGGTCATGATCCAGTCCGGGAGCCGATTTTGCCCGTTCCATGCCACATGATTCAATATGGCCCAGAGCAGCAGGATAACCGGAAACAGGTAGACCCACGGAGTCAGCTTATGGCGGAAACGAACGGCGAATCCGACGCCAAGGGAAATCACTGCGGTATGTAAGGGATGGCCTTCACTCATCATTAACGGAGCAATGCTTTCCTCGAAGTATCCCGGAAATAGGGTAAACAGGTCCCAATGGATCGTTTTGCCGCCCAACAACGTTACGCTGTAGTCGTACTGCCGGGCAAGATAGCCGTCATTGACCCAGCGCCTGGAAAGCTCCTCGATAAGTTGGAAGCCGACGCCCGGGGCTGCGCCCAGGAGCACGTAATCGCTAAGGCTTAGCGCAGACGCCCTGCGGGAGAAGAACAGGAACGCCGCGAGCGGCAGCAACTTCAGGGCTTCTTCCACGATCGGGGTGGCCACCGCCATGGACCAGGCATCCGAGGTGCGGCCGCCAAAGATCAGGTGCAGCAGCTGAATCGTAAGATTCGTAAGCGGCACGACCAGAATTACCCCGGACAGCACCAACAGACTGACATGCTTCCACGGCAGCGTTTTGCTCCGGCAGAGCAGCCAGAACTGCAGCAGCACGTAGAATGACCAGAGGTACTGGACCATCATGAGACGGGAATCCCTAATAAAGATGAGGCTGATTAGGAGAAAGATCAAGGAAAGCCAGGAAAATGCGTAGTAAACCTTTACGACCAAAGGGTGCTTCGCGAGCCAGGCGCGCGCCGCTCCGTATACACTCTCCACCGCATCCCGAATGCGGGTTCGGACCATCGTGATGGACATCGTTACCATGCTCCCCTCCCGTGAATGACCAAGCTTTTGCGCGAGAATCGGCGCGGGTTCGGATGATTCTTTTTTCAATATTTTTACACATTCCCGGATTCGTGTGAACCAATATAAGGAAACTTCCCGAGCGGCCGTGCAAAAATGATGCCAACGTATGAGAAGCAGGAGTGCGGAAATACCCATATCCTTAATTCCGCCCATTTAACAAGCCGGGCAAAGGCTGCTCCCGAGCCCTTCACCAATTTTACTGCTCTACTTTCGCAAGAGCCTGTTTCGCATTCTGGTCTCCGCCGGTTTGCCCATGATACGGGCATTCCGCCCAATCAGATCATCATGGATTCCGCAAGCGAAGTTCTCTATAATCTTATATAATGAAACCAGCACAGGCCTAAGGAGGAGTAGCATGAAGTTTCGCGTTTCCGCCGTGCAGTACCATCTGCACACGATCCAATCGTTTGATGATTTCGCTCAGCAATCGGAGCATTACATACGGACAGCCGAGGAGTTTGAAGCTAATTTCGTGCTGTTTCCCGAGTTCTTCACAACCCAGCTGATGTCCATTGGAGACGACCAAGGCAAGGCATTATCGATCAATGATTTGCCGGATTTCACGGACCGCTATCTGGAGCTGTTCATCCGGCTTGCGAAGCAATATGACATGCATATTATCGGCGGCACGCATGTGATTCGCCGGGCAGGGAAGCTGTATAACGTGGCGCATCTGTTTTACCCGGACGGCCGCGTGGCCGAGCAGGCCAAGATCCATATCACCCCGTCGGAGGTTACCGGATGGAATATGGGGGCAGGCGAGGGGCTCGAGGTGTTCGAGACCGAGTATGGCACGATTGCCATGCTGACCTGCTATGATATCGAATTCCCTGAAATTGTGCGGATGGCGAAGGCCAAGGGCGCCGACGTCATTTTCTGTCCGTCCTGCACGGATGACCGGCACGGCTTCCATCGCGTCCGTTATACGAGCCACGCCCGTGCGATCGAGAATCAGGTCTATGTCGTATTGACCGGAACGGTCGGCTCGCTGCCGACGGTCGATTTGATGCGGGCCAATTTCGGCCAGGCGGCCATTATTACGCCGAATGACATTCCGTTTCCTCCGAAGGGACTGCTGGCGGAAGGCGAGTTGAACCACGATATGATTATTACGGCCGATCTGGATTTAGACCTGTTATATCAGGTCCGGGAGAAAGGTTCCGTTACGACGTGGCGCGACCGCCGTACGGATCTTTATCCGGATTGGGAGTAAACGGATCGCTACAAAACACGGAAAGGCAGGGGGCGGCATGAGCAGCTATTTTCAGCGGTTTTACGTATTTGACGGCGACCGGCCGGTACCGGTTGTCATTCGCGGCTATACGGCGGACGATTTCGACGAGCTGATCGTAATTCAATCCGAAACCTTCCCGCCGCCGTATCCATCCGAGCAGTGGTGGAACAAGGAACAGCTGACCCAGCATGTAACCCGGTTTCCCGAGGGCGCGTTATGCGTGGAGGCAGACGGGGTGCTGGCCGGATCGATTACCTCGCTGATCGTGGATTACGATCCTTCGGAGCCGGCTCATTCCTGGGCGGATACAACGGACAACGGGTATATCCGGACCCATAAACCGGACGGCAATACGCTTTATATCGCGGATATATGCGTGAGACCCCGGTTTCGTAAACTGGGGCTGGGCAAATGGCTGATCCAGTCGCTGTACCATGTGACCGTGCAGCGCGGACTGGACCGCCTGTTGGGCGGCGGCCGGATGCCGGGCTATCACAAGTATGCGGACAGGATGAGTGCCGAATCCTATCTGGAGGCGATCGTCCAGGGGAAGCTGCATGACCCGGTGATTACGTTCCTGCTTCGCTGCGGGCGCACGCCGATCGGCGTCGCGGCCGATTATCTGGAGGATGAGGAGTCATGCAATTACGGGGCTTTGATGGAATGGCGCAATCCGTTTAAAGCTGTACGGGGCGGGCTTAATTGAAGTCTTCCATAGCTATGTTACGCACGGATGAAGAGTCATAATCTACGACCATTAATGAAGGGGGCTTTGCAGTCATGGAATATATTCGGATTACTAGTATCGAGGACCCGCTGTTTCGCAGCATGCACAATCTGATGAAAGAGGTGTTCCCGCCTGAGGAGGTGCTGGAATACGAGCTGTGGAAGGAGCCGTTTGAGGATCCCGGCATCCGCGTGTTTGTAGCGCTGCATGAAGGAGAAGTGGTCGGGACGACCGAGTACCGGTATTACGAGGATTGGAACGTGGCGATGACCGACTTTACGATCATCGGCCGGGAAGGACTCGGCATCGGCCGGTTCCTGGCGCAGCATCGTTTGAAGGACCTGCATGCCCTTGCGGCCGCCAACGGGAAAGAACTGCTGGGCATGTTCGCCGAAATCTATGATCCATATCGGGTCAGCGACTACGAATTCGGCGGAATCAAGCCGATGGATCCGTTTGTACGGCGCGAGGTGCTCTCGCATCTTGGCTACAAACGTACCGATATCGACTATGTTCACCCGTCCTGGAACAACGACGGAGAGGCGGTAACCGGCCTGGACTTCTGCTTCATGCCGAGCGATGACAGCATGTCGGAGCTGCCTGCCGAGCTGATCGTGAATTTCCTGACGCGCTACTACGCCGTCCTGCCGGAAAAGCCGCAAGCATGGCTTGATATGGTGGCAAAGCTCAAGCAGCGGGAGAAGGTAGCGCTGCTGCCCCTGTAATTTATGGAAGCTTGGTTCCCTGGGGAACCAAGCTTTTTCTTATCCCTGCTTTTAGAACAGAAGGTCGGCCGGTAGCCTGATGCCGTGAGGGGCGGCATGGAAAATAAGCAGGCTTTTTGTCGCAAAGTATGGCGCAAACCCTGCATGAAGAAGTATAATTTCTGAAGTATTGTACCATCCTCATTTGAATTGCCGGCCCATACTGGATATATTAATACAATAGGTAGAAAAAAGAGGAGCGTATCATGAACGACCGAAAACAAGCGACCATCCGTCTTCAAAGTCTTCACGAAGGCGAGAATACGGTTCAGGAGCTACCGGCTGAAGTGATCTCCAAAGGGAAGGCCTTGTATGTCCGGTATATCGAACCGAAGATGGGACCGCATCAGGGAGAAACCCGGGCGATGCTGAAGCTGACCGAAGATGAGCTGAAGCTTATCCGCCATGGGGAAGTGGAATCTGAACAGACGTTCAGATTAGGACAGAGGCTGCCGGGATTTTACCGTTCTCCATTCACCTCGTTTAATCTGTCTACGCACACTCAGCGCCTGGAGCTTGCCGTTGAAGGTATGTCCGGACGCGCTGCATGGGTGTATGATCTATACGTGCTCGATGAGTTTTCGGGGCACTTTTCCATAAGTTTGACTATTCAGGAGGCTCATGAATCATGACATTGAATCCACTAGACCATATTAACGGGCTGGTCGCGGAAGCGGTGGCCGATGCCGCCGTCGCTGCCGGACTGGTATCCCGCGAGGAGCTTCCGGCAATTACGCTGGAGGTCCCTAAGGATAAATCGCATGGGGACTTGGCTACGAACGCAGCGATGCAGCTGACCCGGATCGCCAAGAAGAACCCGCGCCAGATTGCCGAGGCGATCCTGGAGCATTTGGATACGGCGAAAGCCTCGATTGAGAAGGCCGAGATTGCCGGGCCCGGTTTTATTAACTTTACCTTGAACAAAAGCTATCTTTACCCGGTCGTTGCCCTGGTTCACGAGCAAGGGGAGCGTTACGGACGCGTCGATATCGGCCAAGGCCGGAAGGTTCAAGTGGAGTTTGTCAGCGCCAACCCGACGGGCAGCCTCCATCTTGGACATGCCCGCGGAGCGGCAGTCGGCGACGCGCTGTGCAACGTGCTGGACTATGCGGGTTATGAAGTAACGCGGGAGTACTACATCAATGATGCAGGCAACCAGGTCGTCAATTTGTGCAAATCGCTAGAAGCGCGGTATTTGCAGGAGCTTGGCCAAGAGGCTGAAATGCCGGAGGACGGCTACCACGGCGAAGATATCAAGGGCTTTGCCAAAGAGCTTGTCGCAGAGAAGGGCGATTCTCTTCTGGCGATGAATCCCGGCGAACGGACCGCATTTTTCCGTCAATTCGGGCTTGAGAAGGAGCTCGACAAGATCAAGCGCGATTTGAATCGGTTCCGCGTGCATTTTGACGAATGGTTCAGCGAAACCTCGCTGTACGAGGACGGACTGGTGGAGAAGTCGCTCGAGGAGCTGAAGGCCAAGGGCGAAGCTTATGAGAAAGACGGAGCGGTCTGGCTGCGCACAACGGACTACGGGGATGACAAGGACCGGGTCCTGGTTAAAAATGACGGGACGTACACCTATCTGACGCCGGACATCGCCTACCACCGCAACAAATACGAGCGCGGCTATGACCGCATCATCAACATTTGGGGCGCTGACCACCACGGCTATATTCCCCGCATGAAGGCGGCCATGGAGGCGCTGGGCAACGATCCGGAAAAGCTGACGGTATTGATCGCGCAGATGGTCAGCCTGTTCCAGAACGGCGAGAAGGTGAAGATGTCCAAGCGTACCGGCAAAGCGGTCACGATGGAGGATCTGATGGATGAAGTAGGCGTGGATGCGATCCGCTACTTCTTCACGATGCGGAGCATGGACTCCCATCTCGATTTCGACATGGACCTGGCGGTTTCCACCTCCAATGAAAATCCGGTGTTCTACGTTCAATATGCGCATGCCCGCATTTGCAGCGTATTCCGCCAAGCGGAGGAGCAAGGGATTGCGCTCCTTCCGCTTTCCGAGGTTGACCTCGGCGTGCTCACGGCGGAGCATGAATATGACATTTTGCGCAAAATCGGCGAGCTTCCGCAAGAGGTGTCGGTTGCTGCCGAAAACTACGCGCCGCACCGGATCATCCGTTATGTATACGAGCTGGCTTCGCTGTTCCACAGCTATTATAAAGCCCAGCGCGTAATTACCGAGGATGCGGAGCAGACGCAGGCACGCCTTGCGCTGCTGGGAGCCGTGCGCACGGTTATCGCGAACGTGCTGCGCCTGGTCGGCGTATCGGCGCCGGAACGGATGTAGGATTCGACCATACGCATAATCATCGACAGCCGCTTATCCATGATGGAAAGCGGCTGTTTCTATAGGCAGCGGCGTACGGGAGCTATTCGATTCGGGCATGCCGAAGCGTTCTATAATTTCATGCCCTCGCGCAAAAACTTCAGGGCATTTACCTCTCCGTCGGAAGCGCTGAAGCCCTTCTTCAGTTTAAGAGGGGTGGAGGTGCGGCGCAGCAGGGACTTGACCGTCGCCTGTTTAAGGTCAGGCTTTTGGGCGAGGAGCAGTGCGATTGTTCCGCTGATATGCGATGTGGCCATGGAGGTGCCGCTCATCTCATGATATTTGCCTTGCAGCCACGTGGATACGATTTTGTCGCCGGGGGCGTAGATATCGACAAATTGCCCACGGTTGCTGAACGCGGGGATTTTGCGGTTCCGGTCGGTTGCTCCAACGGAAATGGTATGGGGGTAGCGGGCCGGGTAATCGGCCGTGCGGCGCTTGCCGTCATTTCCGGAGGATGCAACGATAATAAGGCCTGCCTGATTGGCCTTGCTGACGATATCAAGCAAGGTTCTGCTCCGGGTCTGCATGCCGAAGCTCATATTGATGATATTGACCTCGGCCCGGACACACCAGTCAATCGCCGTTATGATGTCCGATACAAAGGCCGACCCATTGTGATCAAAGGCTTTCACCGGGTAGACCACCGATCTGGGCGCAACGCCAATCATGCCTTGCGTGCTGTTCGCTGCAGCAATCGTGCCTGATATATGCGTGCCGTGCCCGTTGTCATCATATGGCGGGATGTTCCGGTTAACGAGATTGACCCCCTTGGTCAGGGAGTATCTCAAATCCGGGTGGGCGAAATCCACACCCGTATCAATAACGGCAATCTTGATCCGATGACCTGTTGAGATTGACCAGGTTTGCGGGGCTTTGATCTGTTTGATTCCCCATGGGATCCCGGTTAGCGTTCCAATGCTTCCCTGTATCGCTTGGATATGAACCTGGTGATCCTCCTCGATCATCAGCTCGTTCCGGAATTCCGCCTCAAGCTTTGCAGTTTGGGACGCCGGAGCGATGATGGTCCGGACAAGCGGCGAGAAGCTGACTGAACCGTCGAGGCGGCTTTTTCCGGTGAGTCGCTTCCATTCGCTGATGCACGCATGGTACAGCTTAGGGTCATGAAACGTCAGGAGCCGCCGGTTCTCTCCCCGGACGTTCCGCATAGGGTTCGTCTCCGCAAGTAGTGATTGCATGATCCGGGTGTAGTCCATGTGTGGCAATCTCCCTTCTCGATGAACCGTTGCTTCAGTATTGTATGAGCCGGGGAGGGAGCCCGAATGGGACGCAGCCCTTTTTCCGGGAAATAGGCCCTGTTTCGCGTGTCAAAGCGATAGGGCGAACATAAGATACATGGAGGGAGCCTGCAGAGGTTCTTTCATCTATCCCGTAAGGAGTCGATCCTAGGGGCGGATACAGTCGGAAGGCGGAGACGATGAGTCTCCGCCTTTTTCCATGCATAAGATGCCAACCGCATAAAAACTTGATTTTTATGTTTAAATAGGTTTTACTTAGTTTTGATAATGGATATGTTGAGGGTATAACGTGAAGATTGTGTGAGAGGAAGTGTGCGTTAGTGAGTAATCCGCTCAATTTAAAGATCGATCCGGAGAAGATCCAGGAAATCCCGATGGTTGACCTGGCTTTTATGGTTCTGAAGGCGGCCAATACGCCGTATTATTACCGTGACCTGATGAATGAGGTGGCCAAGCTTCGCGGCTTTACGGAAGAAGAGATTAACGAAACGATTGCCCAGTTATATACCGAGATCAATATAGACGGACGTTTCGCTTGCGTTGGAACGAATCTGTGGGGATTGAAGCGCTGGTATCCTCTGGAGCGCTCCGAGGATCCGATTGCGAACGCCAAGCGCCCTCGCATCATCAATGATGAAGACGATGACGACGATGACTTCACCGATGAAGAGGATACGTACAGCGTGGATGACGTCGAAGACGATTACGACAGCCTGGATGACGAAGATGACGATCTCTTCGCCGAGGACGACGATGCTGACGCTGACGTTGACGACGATGTCGTGATCGATGACGACGATTTGGACGATGAGGATGCCGAAGCGGAGGAAGAAGAGAATCTGGATGGCGAGGAATTCGAAGAGGAAGATCTGGATTAATCCGTGATCGAATACCTTGGAATATGACTTGCCGAGGCCAGTTTCAGCAGGTCGTGAACGGGATTGGGAAATAGGGGGATTTTAAGCCTGTTTCTTCCCTTGACAAGCAGACAAGGCACAGAGTAAACTATTGCTTGGGCTTATGATTGTGGATTAAAATATGTTTAATATAAAAGTGCCCCGTTACTACTCGGGGTCACTTTTTTTGTTTTTATGAGCAGGTGTAGGGGTGTCTTCGGAAGGAGGACGCATCCTTGCTCATAGGGATGTCTTCTACAAGACCTCATGATCGATCTGGATGTAGTCTTTGCAGAAGACAAGGATGAAGGTATCAGAACCTGTTCCTGCCCGAATACGCATGATCGGAAGATCTGTGTGCTTATCGTGGGCCGCCTGGATGGATTGCCCACGCGAAGAGGCGGGGACGGTTTGTAATAGGTCGGAGGTCAGCTCGCTCACCCTTAGGGAAGCGGGCCGTGCTTTTTGTTGGTCCCCTCTGATGAATCTGGGGAAAACGGGTTAGGATAAACATCATATGTCGCCTGAAGTTATGGAGATTATATAGGAGGGTTTTTAACAGTGACAAAGTATATTTTTGTAACAGGCGGGGTTGTATCATCTCTCGGGAAGGGAATTACCGCCGCTTCGCTCGGCCGATTGCTGAAGAACAGAGGACTCAAGGTAACGATTCAGAAGTTCGATCCGTACATTAATATAGATCCGGGCACGATGAGTCCCTATCAGCATGGCGAAGTATTCGTAACGGACGACGGTGCGGAAACCGACCTGGACCTCGGGCACTATGAGCGATTCATCGATATCAATCTGTCGAAGAACAGCAATGTTACGACAGGGAAAGTATATTCCTCGGTAATCAGCAAGGAGCGCCGCGGCGAATATTTGGGCGGTACGGTACAGGTCATTCCGCATATTACGAATGAAATCAAGGAGCGCGTATTCCGTGCAGGACGTGAAGCCGGCTCGGATGTGGTCATTACCGAAATCGGCGGTACGGTCGGCGATATCGAGAGCCTTCCGTTCCTTGAAGCGATCCGTCAGATCAAGAGTGATGTCGGCCGCGAGAACGTGATGTATATCCATGTAACCCTCATTCCATTTATTAAAGCTGCCGGCGAAGTGAAAACGAAGCCGACCCAGCATAGCGTGAAAGAGCTCCGCAGCATTGGCATTCAGCCGAATGTCATCGTATGCCGTACGGAGCATGAGCTTTCGACGGAGATGAAAGCCAAAATCGCGCTCTTCTGCGACATCGATCCGAACGCAGTTGTGGAATGCCGCGATGCGTCCTCTCTGTACGAGGTGCCGCTGAACTTGCGTGACGAGGGTCTTGACGAGATTGTCGTCAACCACTTGAAGCTGACTACGCCGGCGCCTGACATGAGTGAATGGGAGGCTCTGGTTGAGCGCGTATCCAAGCTGGAGAAGACGGTTGAGATTGCCATCGTGGGTAAATACGTGGCGCTTCATGATGCTTACCTCAGCGTGGTCGAATCTTTGTCGCATGCCGGATTCGATGCCAATGCCGAAGTGAAGATCCGCTGGGTGAATGCCGAGGAGATTACGGACGAGAACGTGGAAGAAGCTTTGAACGGAGTCGGGGGCATCCTCGTACCGGGCGGATTCGGCGATCGGGGGATCGAAGGCAAGATCAGCGCGATCCGGTATGCCCGTGAGCGCAACATTCCGTTCTTCGGCATCTGCCTTGGCATGCAGGTATCGGTAATCGAGTACGCCCGTTCCGTCTTGGGATTGCAGGGGGCGAACAGCTCCGAAATCGATCCGGCCACCGAATATCCGGTCATCGATCTTCTGCCGGAGCAGAAGGATGTCGAGGACTTGGGCGGAACGATGCGCCTCGGCTTGTATCCGTGCAAGCTGGCTCCGGGCTCGCTGGCCGAAGCCTGCTACAAGGACGAGCTGGTGTATGAGAGACATCGTCACCGGTATGAGTTCAACAACCAATACCGCGAGGACATTGAAAAGGCAGGATTGCGCATTTCCGGGACGTCGCCGGACGGACGTCTGGTCGAAATCGTGGAGATGCCGGGCCATCCTTGGTTCCTTGCCGTGCAATTCCATCCGGAATTCACATCGCGTCCGAACCGCCCTCAGCCGCTGTTCCGCGAATTCGTGAAAGCTTCGATTCAGCATCAGGTGTAATCGGCGAGCTATAGCAGACTGCGCCCATTCCAACGCATAATAGTCCCCTTTAAGCAGACCTTGAGGCGGTTTGCTTAAAGGGGATTTTTTATGCTGAGCAGGCATCATACCTTTTAACAGCAATGGGTATTTCTGTGTTTTGGCAGGGCATTATTTTCCAGAAATTTTTCGAAAGTAAGGAAGGATTTCGACTACAGCGGGCGAATACAGATAATGGTCGGTTTATGGGGCGTTAAGGGCTCTTAGATTTGCGTATCATCAATGCCATTTAAGGATCGGGAGGCTTTGAAGAATGAACGAACCAAGCAAACACAAAGTGTTGATCGTGGATGACCAGAACGGAATTCGGATTCTGCTAGTGGAAGTGTTCAGCAGCGAGGGATATGAAACGTTCCAGGCCGCCAACGGCAAGGCGGCTTTGGAGATCGTGAAGCTGCATGCGCCGGATTTGGTACTGCTCGATATGAAAATTCCGGGGATGGACGGGCTTGAGATTCTAAAGCATATTAAACAGATGAATCCGGATATCAAGGTCATCATGATGACGGCCTACGGCGAGCTGGATATGATTAAGGAAGCGACGGATCTCGGCGCGCTGATGCACTTTACGAAGCCCTTTGATATCGACGAGATGCGGCAGGCCGTCAATATGCAGCTGAAAGGCGCGGCGAACAAGATAGGTTAAGCTATGAATTCTGCTTCAATGGCGGAGTTCTTTTTTTTGCCAATATGTGATGCAGGGGATTCGGGAAATGCTTGTTTAGTATTTACGACGCGATGTGGTATAATATATGCGTATGTTATGTCGGCTTTAAACCATAGACAAACTAAGCATCTTTAGGAGGATGAAACCATGCCATTAGTATCAATGACAGATATGCTGAACAAAGCGCTCGAAGGCAAGTATGCTGTTGGTCAGTATAACATCAACAACCTTGAGTGGACTTACGCGATTCTGGAAGCGGCTGAGCAAGAGAAATCCCCGGTTATTCTCGGTGTTTCTGAAGGCGCAGCACGTTACATGGGCGGCTTCAGCACCGTTGTGCACATGGTTAAAGGTCTGATGGAAGACCTGAAAATCACGGTTCCAGTAGCGATTCATCTGGACCATGGATCCAGTGTCGAGAAATGTAAAGAAGCGATCGACGCGGGCTTCACTTCGGTCATGATCGATGATTCCCACAGCCCGATCGACACAAATATTGCAACAACGAAGCAAGTTGTCGAGTATGCTCATGCCAAGGGAGTATCCGTTGAGGCAGAAGTGGGCATGGTAGGCGGCCAAGAAGATGACGTAATCGGCGATGTTATGTACGCGAAGCTTGATGACTGCGTGCGCATCGTGAACGAGACGGGCATCGACACGCTGGCACCTGCGCTTGGCTCCGTACACGGACCATACAAAGGCGAACCAAACCTCGGTTTCAAAGAGATGGAGGAAATTCGCGATGCCGTGAAGCTTCCGCTCGTTCTTCATGGCGGAACAGGTATCCCGACGCATGATATCAAAAAAGCGATCTCGCTCGGTACTTCCAAAATCAACGTCAACACCGAGAACCAAATTTCGTTCACGAAAGTGGTTCGCGAAGTGCTCGCCGCTAAACCAGAAGCTTACGATCCTCGTACGTTCTTGAAGCCAGGCCGTGAAGCGATCAAAGAAACGGTTGTCGGCAAAATCCGCGAGTTCGGCTCCAACAACAAAGCTTAAATTCCATACCTATTCCGAATCCCTTATTGCCCTTGGCGGCTATAACAGTAGATTTGGAATCATCTAAGATATATGTTTAGGCTGTCTTATGCTGCACCTTGAATTGGAAAGGCACCGGTTTTCTTGCGGTGCACTTTCCTTTTCATTTACTTACGAACGACTGCCATCAGAACCATTTCCGGCTGCGAAGTGATGTAGGGGGACCCGAAAGCTTATGGAAAAATTGATGATCAGCGGTGGACGCCCACTGCGAGGCACAGTCACCATCAGCGGTGCCAAGAACAGTGCTATAGCGTTAATTCCTGCCGCAATCCTGGCGGATTCAGAAGTCATACTCGATAACTTGCCGCTGCTCAGCGACGTGGCGGTGTACGCCGAAATGCTGAGAGATATCGGCGGAGAGGTATCATGGGAAGGCAATCAGATGAGAATCGACCCTTCTGATATCAAGTCTATTCCGATGCCCAACGGACCCGTGAAGAAACTGCGCGCCTCCTATTATATGATGGGTGCTATGCTTGGAAGATTTAAAGAAGCCGTGATCGGCCTGCCGGGCGGCTGTAATTTTGAACCTCGCCCGATCGACCAGCACATCAAGGGGTTTGAAGCGCTTGGCGCAACCGTGACGAATGAGCACGGTTCCATTCATCTGCATGCCAAGGAGCTGCGGGGCGCTAAGATCTACCTGGATGTAAGCAGTGTCGGCGCGACGATTAATATCATGCTGGCGGCTGCCAAAGCCAAAGGCTCCACAATTATCGAAAATGCGGCCAAAGAGCCTGAAATCATAGATGTTGCTACCCTTCTAAACTCAATGGGAGCCGTCATTAAAGGCGCCGGAACGGAGACAATCCGGATTGAAGGCGTTACGGAAATGCACGGCTGCCGTCACTCGATTATCCCGGATCGGATTCAAGCCGGCACCTACATGATTGCCGCTGCCGCCACTCGCGGCGATGTTCTCATCGACAATGTTATTCCGAAGCATCTGGAAGCGTTAACCGCGAAGCTGATCGAGATGGGCGTCGGCATCGAGGAGCTGGATGAGAGCATCCGCGTAATCGGCAAAGACCGATACAATCACGTGGATGTTAAAGCCCTGATTTATCCCGGATTCGCAACAGATCTGCAGTCGCCGATGACCAGTCTGCTTACGCAAGCCGAGGGAGTCAGCGTTCTTAGTGATTTTGTATATAGCAACCGGTTCAAGCATGTGCCGGAACTGATTCGGATGGGCGCCAAGATTCGTGTGGAGGGACGCTCCGCGATTATCGAAGGAGGCCCGCTGAATGCAGCGAAGGTCAAAGCGACTGACCTCCGTGCCGGCGCGGCGTTGGTCATTGCAGGGCTTACGGTGCCGGAGGGCGTAACCGAGGTCAGCGGCGTACAATTTATTGACCGCGGCTACGACCATTTGGTCGAGAACCTCCGCATGCTCGGGGCCGACGTATGGCGCGAGACCGAAGAAGAATAATTTTCACCCAGGATGAGGGAAATATGCCGTCTTTACTGCATATCTCCCTCTAATTTGGGTAATGCTTATCTAGTAAAGTGTAAAGTAACTCATAGAATGATAGACTTTTTTTACAATCATATTGAAGGCTTGAACGTGAAAAGACACGAAAAAATTGAATAGGTGGTTATTAAATGGATTTACAAATATCCGATTTGGAAGGCATGAAGCTAACGGATCTATATAAGCTGGCCAAGAAATACCAGATTCCGTACTACGGGCAGTTGAAGAAGAAGGAACTGATTTTTGCCATTCTTCGGGCCCAGGCTGAACAGAGCGGTTTAATGTTCATGGAGGGCGTGCTTGAAATCTTGCCGGAGGGCTACGGATTTCTCAGACCGATCAATTACTTGCCGAGCACGGAAGACATTTATATTTCGGCATCCCAGATCCGCAAATTCGATCTGCGTACCGGTGATCTGGTTTCAGGCAAATGCCGGGCGCCTAAAGAGAATGAACGATACTTCGGTCTGCTTCAGGTGAATGCCGTCAACGGCGAGAATCCTGCGGTAGCGGCAGAACGACTGCACTTTCCAGCCTTGACTCCTCTATACCCGCAAGAAAAGCTTGTTCTCGAAACATCCCCTAATCAGTTGTCCACCCGAATCATGGATTTGCTCGCACCGGTAGGTCTAGGACAACGCGGTTTGATTGTGGCACCGCCCAAAGCAGGGAAAACGCTCCTCTTAAAAGAAATTGCCAACAGCATCTCAACCAATTATCCAGATATCGAACTGTTTGTTTTGCTTATCGACGAACGTCCGGAGGAAGTAACGGACATGCAGCGCTCAGTCAAGGGAGAGGTGGTTGCTTCCACGTTCGACGAGCTGCCGGAGAACCATATTAAAGTGGCTGAACTGGTGCTCGAGC
Source organism: Paenibacillus sp. FSL R5-0810 (assembly GCF_038002285.1). Classification (NCBI taxonomy): domain Bacteria; kingdom Bacillati; phylum Bacillota; class Bacilli; order Caryophanales; family Paenibacillaceae; genus Paenibacillus; species Paenibacillus sp. FSL R5-0810. Next base: position 4,983,707 of record NZ_JBBOCF010000001.1, on the reverse strand, counting down.
GTGCATTACGCTTGGTGGAACATAAGAAGGATGTCGTGATCCTGCTTGACAGCATCACCCGTCTTGCCCGTGCCTACAACCTGGTCATCCCGCCATCGGGCAGAACGCTTAGCGGTGGTATTGATCCTGCGGCGTTCCATCGTCCGAAGCGTTTCTTCGGTTCGGCACGGAACGTGGAGGAAGGCGGAAGCCTGACGATTCTGGCAACCGCGCTGGTGGATACCGGCTCGCGCATGGATGATATCATTTACGAGGAATTTAAGGGTACAGGAAACATGGAGCTTCATTTGGACCGCCGCTTCGCGGAACGCCGTATTTTCCCGGCAATCGACATTCGCCGCTCGGGCACACGGCGTGAAGAAGTGCTCTTGAACAAGGAGGAGCTGGATACGATCTGGGCCATTCGTAAGAACATGAACGATTCGGCCGATTTCGTGGAGGGCTTCTTGAAAAAAATGCGTGACAGCAAAAACAACGCGGAATTTTTGGCAGCATTTGATGTCAGTGCGAACAGCAGCGGATCGGGCAGCTCGGGCAATCCGGCCAGACGTCCGTCCCGTGCATCGCAGACGGCTGCCCCTCAAAGCTAATCCCGAGTACGAAAGCCGGAGAATAGGAGATCAACATGTATTTGGTTTACGCAGATGAACAAGGAAACGTCTATGATCATCCCGAGCTGTTCGGGTTAGCCCGCAGCGCAGATATGATCGTTGAAATATTGGAGGATGAATTAATTCCATTGCCGGAAGGGGCAACGCTGGTCGGACTGCCGAACACCCGCGCCATCGGAATGGATCCCGAGAGCGGTGAGATGCTGCCGCTGGAGGAGGGCTATACCGCGGTAGGTGCTCTGCTTCCGCAGGGCTTTACCCGCCTGTGCCTGCCTGGGTATGTAAAGACCGACAAGGAATACAAGCTCCCGCTCTTCGGATATTCCGCCGTCGTGTGGAAAGACGGAGCCTTCTATACAACGGCCCGGCTGTCCGATGATCCGGAGAAGTGGAATCCGGTTAATTGCGATCTGAATGAGCTTGAGCTTGGAGTAAAGCGGCTGACCGAGAAGTATCCTGATAACCGGTTGTACGAGCATCTCTCGAATTGTGCGCTCGGGTATGAATGCCTTACCGCCTCCAACACCTTCCTGAATCGCTGGGAGGGCGCTGTGCCGGTATCCTATTCCTGCAATGCGGGCTGTTTTGGCTGCATATCGGAACAACCGGATGACAGCGGCTTCGTTGCGCCTCAGACGCGGATGAACTTCCGACCACGGGTGGATGAGCTGGTGCAGGTTATGATGGAGCATCTCAAGACGCCGGATTCAATTATCAGCTTCGGCCAAGGCTGTGAAGGTGAGCCTTCCACGCAGGCCAAGATCATTATCGAGGCAATGAGAGAGGTTCGTTCCCGGACCGACATGGGTTATATCAATATCAATACAAATGCGGGTCTGACCGACTTTATCCGCGGCATTGTCGATGCAGGGCTTGATCTTATGCGGGTAAGTACGATCAGTGCGCTGGATGATCACTATAACGCATACTACAAGCCGCGGGCCTACACATTAGCTAATGTGGAAAAATCTTTGCGCTACGCATCCGATCAAGGCGTGTATACGTCGATCAACTACTTGATCTTCCCCGGCGTAACGGATCGCGAGGAAGAGCTTGAAGCGATGATCGAGTTTGCCCGCCGTACCGGACTTCGTCTCATTCAGCTTCGGAATCTGAACATTGATCCGGAGAGCTATCTTGAGCTGATACCGCCGGCACGGGGAGAGATTCTTGGGATGAAGCAAGCCATTGAAATTATGCAGGCCGAGCTGCCTGATGTTGTGATCGGTTCCTACACGCATGTTCCGCCCGCCGGTCAGGCGCGGCCTAAGAAAAAGCCTTTAATGAGCTAATTAATGTAGCTGTCGGTAGAGATTTGTCCATCTTGTTCGTAGATGAAGGATGGTAAGCCATTCGTAAACGCTGCTTAAAAACGATGCTTGAGCAAGCATGTTTGCGAGGATCTCCTAAAATCAGGTCCTGGATCCAGTTTTGGGCTCGGCTGAGTATTTGTGTGCGGGCTATTGCGCAATGAAAAATGCCGTGATATACTGATTTTATGTGTCCATATAACTCTGGGTCCGCATGAGGCTCAGGGCGGAAAGAGGTGAAAGGTATAATGAAACAAGAGATTCAACCGAAATATCACGTTACTACAGTAACCTGCGCATGCGGTAACACGTTCGAAACAGGTTCTGTAAAGCCGGATCTTCGTGTCGAGATTTGCTCTAACTGTCACCCGTTCTTCACAGGTAAGCAGAAATTCCTGGATGCTGGCGGTCGTGTTGATAGATTCAAAAAGAAATACGGTATCTAATAACAAGCCCTTCGCCTTTACTGGCCGAAGGGTTTTTGTTTTATTATGGCAGGGCGGGGGTTAACAACTTCTTCCGTCGGTTGCATTTTTGGTGCCCATGCGCTATACTAAAGTTCGCCGTGCTAGATGGGGAGGTAGCGGTGCCCTGTAACTCGCAATCCGCTGTAGCGAGGTTGAATTCCTGTTAGAGGTATTGTCGATGTGAGGCTGGTCCCTGCGCACAATGTTGACGGTTGGGTCCTCCGCAATGAGCACTTGTGAACCTGGTCAGGTCCGGAAGGAAGCAGCCATAAGCAAGCCCGCTCTTGTGCCGGAGGAGTGCCTAGCCCGAGTTGCTGTTCAGGATTGCCGCTCGGATCGCAATTATCAATAACAGGTGCACGGTATTACATAGCATCTACTCTAACACCCTTGCCTAAGGCAAGGGTGTTTTTGGTTAGTGGATGAATAGACGATGAAGCTCTGTAAGGATATCCAGTGGAAGAAATGGTATTTTTCCAGGTACGGCGTGCAATTCTAGAACATGTTCTGTGCGTCGATCCATGTCGATTAATTTGGATAAAGATTTCCAATTAAACGTTTTGCTAAGGCAGGGGAAAGTAGTATAGAATGTAGTATAATAATATCCGTCAGCTGATGGCTGTTGATGCGTTGGTCTGATGAATCGAAGTAGCAAACAACGATGCGCGTATGTTTTCGATACGGGTTAGTCCGGATGATGGATCCGTCCGTTCGAAAAACAACGTGAAGTGGAAGTTGAAAGAGGGTAAAGCACAGTGGAACATATCGCGCTATATCGTGCATGGCGGCCGCAGTCGTTCAGCGACATGGTGGGCCAGCAGCATATCATCCAAACCCTGCAGAATGCTATTCGCGAGCAGCGGGTGTCCCATGCCTACCTGTTCAGCGGTCCGCGGGGCACAGGTAAGACCAGTGCCGCTAAAATTTTGGCCAAAGCCGTGAACTGTGAGCATGGTCCGGCTGAGGAACCCTGCAATACATGTGAAGCCTGCCGGCGAATAACCGCAGGAGCTGTCATGGATGTCCAAGAGATCGACGCGGCTTCCAACCGCGGCGTTGAAGAAATCCGGGATTTGCGGGAGAAGGTCAAATATGCACCAACTGAGGTGCGGCGCAAGGTTTATATTATCGACGAAGTACACATGCTGACAACAGAAGCGTTCAATGCGCTCTTGAAGACGCTCGAGGAGCCGCCGGCACATGTGATGTTTATACTGGCCACCACGGAGCCGCATCGGCTTCCTGCCACCATTATTTCGCGTTGTCAGCGGTTTGATTTCCGGAGAGTTTCGCTTGATGAGCAGACGGGTCGGCTGGAGCGGATCTGTACGGAAGAAGGGATTACGGCTGAGCCCGAGGCGCTCTCGTATATTGCCAGACTTTCCGACGGCGGGATGCGCGATGCGCTGAGCATCCTGGACCAGATCGCTTCCTTTACCGGCGGCACGGTATCCTATCAGCAGGTGCTGGACATGACGGGTGGCATCGCCTCCGAACAGTTCGGCCGATTGGCCGCAGCCCTGAAGCAGGGCGATGCGGGACTCGTGCTGCAGATCGTGGAGCAGTTCATGCAGGAAGGGAAGAGCGCTGACAAGTGCATGGAGAACCTTCTGTACTATTTCCGCGACCTGCTGATGATCAAGATGGTTCCGGATGCCGACAAGCTGACGGATCGTGTGCTGAATCCGGCGGAGTTTCAAGAGATGGCAGGCGCCTTTAGCCGTGAAGAGCTGTTTCAGATGATCGATACGCTGAACCGCTATCAGGGGGAGATGAAGTACGCTTCGCAGCCGCAGACGCTGTTTGAAGTCGCTCTGTTGAAGTTATCGGGCATCGCTCAATCGGCAGGAGCTTCGGCTCAGAGCTCCGCGCAAGCCGGCAGTGCTGCTGACGCGGGCGAGGTGGCCAAGCTGAAGCAGCAGGTTGCCGCGCTGGAGAAGAAGCTGGAGCGTGTCATGCAGAACGGAGTGCCTGCTGGTGCCGGACGTGAAGCTGCCAAGCCGGCAAGAACGCCAGCGCCGAAGGTAGCGTCCACCGCCAAAATACCGCAGCATATGGATCAGTATGTCGCTTCCCGAAGCAGTGAGGCCTTTACTGCCGTGCAGCGGCAGTGGCCGCAGATTTTGCAGAATGTTAAGGAAACGAAGGTTACGGTCCATGCTTGGCTGATGGATGGGGAGCCGGTCTCCGTATGGGAAGACAATGTGCTTGTCGGGTTTAAAAACAACATCCACCGCGAAACGACCGAGAAGCCGGCCAACAAGCAGGTGATCGAGAGTGTGCTGGAGTCTTGCCTCGGCAAGCCGTACAGGCTCGTTACGATGATGCTCCGGGACTGGAGTGAAGCGGTGGAGGGCGTAGGAAAGCCCCAGGCCGAAGAGCTGAAGCTGGAGCATGAAGAGGCCGGAGAGAACGGAGAAAAACCTTGGATTGATGAGGCGATCCAGCTTTTTGGTGAAGACCTCGTTGTCATAAAAGACTAGTACGCTTAATCGCGTGCACCCTATATGAAGGAGAGATGACTCATGAATAATATGAACCAAATGATGAAGCAGGTTAAGAAAATGCAGGAGCAAATGCTGAAGGCACAGGAAGAACTCGCCACGAAAAAGGTGGAAGGCACTTCCGGCGGCGGCGTTGTTACGGTAGAGGCTAACGGACATAAGCAAATTCTGTCCATTAACATCAAGCCGGAGGCCGTTGATCCTGATGATGTGGAAATGCTTCAGGACTTGGTATTGACCGCGGTGAACGATGCGCTTGCGAAAGCGGAAGAGCTGGCTAATGCAGACATGGGCAAATTCACAGGCGGCATGAAAATCCCGGGCTTGTTCTAATCTAACCTAGAAGGAGTAGTTACATTTGTACTATCCCGAACCGATCGCGAAGCTCATCGACGCCTTTACGCGACTGCCGGGTGTGGGGCCGAAGACGGCTGCCCGCCTGGCTTTTCACGTTTTGAATATGAAGGAAGACGATGTCATTGATTTTGCCAAAGCGCTGGTGAGCGTCAAGCGGAATTTGCATTACTGCTCGGTATGCTGCAACATTACGGATACGGATCCGTGCCGGGTATGCCAGGACAAGACGAGGGACGCATCCGTGATTTGCGTCGTGCAGGATGCGAAGGATCTAGTGGCTATGGAGCGCACGAAGGAGTTTGACGGTTACTATCATGTGCTGCATGGAGCGATATCGCCAATGGAGGGGATCGGGCCGGATGAAATCCGCTTGAAAGAACTTCTCACCCGGCTTAGCGATGAAAGGGTGAAGGAGCTGATTCTGGCAACGAACCCGAATATCGAGGGGGAAGCCACGGCGATGTATATATCGCGACTGGTTCGTCCTTTTGATATTAAAGTAACCCGGATCGCGCATGGGCTGCCTGTCGGCGGTGACTTGGAGTATGCGGATGAAGTGACGCTATCCAAGGCACTTGAGGGACGGCGCGAGTTGAATTGACCTCATACATTATTATTATGGCTGTCAGCCTGCAGGTTCATCCAAAATGTCATGGTGCCATTTAGCCTTAAATAGGCGGAAGCTGCAGAGCGTTAGTTACACATGCCAAATTAACGGGAGGGGTCCCTAAGGGGTCTCTCCCGTTGGATTGTTGCGATTTTAATACAGGCGGGTATCCGGTTTAAACCGGATGCTCGCTTTTTTTATGTAATTAGGCTGGTTACCGAAGATGGCTTGTTCAAGTGCTCGCAGGTTTATGTTCTAAGTTTGTCCTCCCCTTTATATGAATGTTACAGACGGTCTGATCAAGCTGTGACCAATAACGAAGGGGTGAGCCAGATGAGAGTATGGTGGAGACCAGCGAAGAAAGACGAACAGGAAGTATATATAACGGCTGAGGAGCAGGAGCGGATGTGGCATGTGTTTATGGACGTCCGCAAGTCCCAGATGGAATGGGAGCGGGCACATATGATGTTCCAGGAGGCGACAGGACAGGATCAGATTGATTACGCCATCTATATGCTGGAAGCGGCAGAACGGAAGTATCAGATGAATTTAAAACAGGCTAAGCAGTTGAATATTAACTCTGTATTTATGCAGAAGCTTGAACAGCAGCGGGGGAACGGGTAAAGGTAGGCGCAACCCGAGGATCGATTAAGAGGAAAGGAGTTGGACTTAGATGAAGCTGATTGTTCTAGCTGTGCTGTGCATATCATTACTGCTGCTCGTTTATATCATCTTTCGGAGGAAGCTCGGTTTTGGTTGGATGACGGTATTCGGTGCGCATCTGGCCTTGTCTGCACTAGGGATCTACGTCGTGAATTTCTCAGGGATCTTTACGGAAGTCTATATACCGCTGAATCCGATGACCATTGGTACGGTTATGATATTGGGGCTGCCGGGAGTTGCTCTGCTGATCGGATTAAAATTAACGATATTTGGGTAGTTGACGCGGCGCTCGAATCTATGATACATTAATGTTCGCCCGTTTGATTCGGGTTGCTAGCAGGGTGGATGGCAAGACAAAGATTGGTTATGAAATAATTCAAAAAAAGTCTTGACCAATAGCAAGCTAGTATGATATATTATAAAAGTCGCCGCTGAGATGCGGATGACGAAAAGAAACACTGATTGATCTTTGAAAACTGAACAACGAGTGAGTGAGGATTTTACTTGTAAAATCCATTGCGGCATCATTGGACAGGCTTCGGTTTGTCGGATGGTGAAGCATAAATGAGAATTGAACGAATTCTCGTCAGTTTTTCTAAATGAGCTTAATCGCTCTTTCAATCGATCATCCTCGGATGATCCTTATTGGAGAGTTTGATCCTGGCTCAGGACGAACGCTGGCGGCGTGCCTAATACATGCAAGTCGAGCGGACTCGATGAGGAGCTTGCTTCTCTGAGAGTTAGCGGCGGACGGGTGAGTAACACGTAGGCAACCTGCCCTCAAGACTGGGATAACTACCGGAAACGGTAGCTAATACCGGATAATTAAATCTGCTGCATGGCAGAGTTATGAAAGGCGGAGCAATCTGTCACTTGAGGATGGGCCTGCGGCGCATTAGCTAGTTGGTGAGGTAACGGCTCACCAAGGCGACGATGCGTAGCCGACCTGAGAGGGTGAACGGCCACACTGGGACTGAGACACGGCCCAGACTCCTACGGGAGGCAGCAGTAGGGAATCTTCCGCAATGGGCGAAAGCCTGACGGAGCAACGCCGCGTGAGTGATGAAGGTTTTCGGATCGTAAAGCTCTGTTGCCAGGGAAGAACGTCTCATAGAGTAACTGCTATGAGAGTGACGGTACCTGAGAAGAAAGCCCCGGCTAACTACGTGCCAGCAGCCGCGGTAATACGTAGGGGGCAAGCGTTGTCCGGAATTATTGGGCGTAAAGCGCGCGCAGGCGGTTCTTTAAGTCTGGTGTTTAAACCCGAGGCTCAACTTCGGGACGCACTGGAAACTGGGGGACTTGAGTGCAGAAGAGGAGAGTGGAATTCCACGTGTAGCGGTGAAATGCGTAGATATGTGGAGGAACACCAGTGGCGAAGGCGACTCTCTGGGCTGTAACTGACGCTGAGGCGCGAAAGCGTGGGGAGCGAACAGGATTAGATACCCTGGTAGTCCACGCCGTAAACGATGAATGCTAGGTGTTAGGGGTTTCGATACCCTTGGTGCCGAAGTTAACACATTAAGCATTCCGCCTGGGGAGTACGGTCGCAAGACTGAAACTCAAAGGAATTGACGGGGACCCGCACAAGCAGTGGAGTATGTGGTTTAATTCGAAGCAACGCGAAGAACCTTACCAAGTCTTGACATCCCTCTGAATCCTCTAGAGATAGAGGCGGCCTTCGGGACAGAGGAGACAGGTGGTGCATGGTTGTCGTCAGCTCGTGTCGTGAGATGTTGGGTTAAGTCCCGCAACGAGCGCAACCCTTGATCTTAGTTGCCAGCACTTAAGGTGGGCACTCTAAGGTGACTGCCGGTGACAAACCGGAGGAAGGTGGGGATGACGTCAAATCATCATGCCCCTTATGACTTGGGCTACACACGTACTACAATGGCTGGTACAACGGGAAGCGAAGCCGCGAGGTGGAGCCAATCCTAAAAAGCCAGTCTCAGTTCGGATTGCAGGCTGCAACTCGCCTGCATGAAGTCGGAATTGCTAGTAATCGCGGATCAGCATGCCGCGGTGAATACGTTCCCGGGTCTTGTACACACCGCCCGTCACACCACGAGAGTTTACAACACCCGAAGTCGGTGGGGTAACCCTTACGGGAGCCAGCCGCCGAAGGTGGGGTAGATGATTGGGGTGAAGTCGTAACAAGGTAGCCGTATCGGAAGGTGCGGCTGGATCACCTCCTTTCTATGGAGTACCTCGCTTCCGTAGCGAAGCGGTACAAATACGGTCAGCGTAAGCTGCCGGAATAGACTTTACGAAGTAAAGTCAACCAACTCACTCGTTGGTCAGTTTTGAGAGGTCAATCCTTTCATACATACGTTTGGTGATGATGGCGGAAGGGTTCCACGCGTTCCCATACCGAACACGACCGTTAAGCCTTCCAGCGCCGATGGTACTTGGACCGAAGGGTCCCGGGAGAGTAGGACGTTGCCAAGCGTATGATATGGGCCCTTAGCTCAGCTGGTTAGAGCGCACCCCTGATAAGGGTGAGGTCGGTGGTTCGAGTCCACTAGGGCCCACCATAACAACTTTATATACTTCCTAATATGGGGCTATAGCTCAGCTGGGAGAGCGCCTGCCTTGCACGCAGGAGGTCAGGGGTTCGATCCCCCTTGGCTCCACCATATTTATTCTTAACGCTTCCATAAATTGCAGGTTGTACTGTGATGGAGGTTGTGGTAAGATAATCTTCCGGTCGAAAGACTGGCATTGATCCTTGAAAACTAGATAACGAAACGAATTTGCGTTTTAGAAATATCCTTCTCTAACGACTTGTGTCAAGTGATTGACCAAGAAGTGAAAGAGTAGCGTTAGAGCGAAAGATTCGTGACAGGTGATCCTTTGGAAGCTTGTTTCGCCATTGAGTGGTTTTATCCAATCAGAAAACAAGCGAACAACAGAGCACATGGCACGAAGCTGGAGCGACATGGTTAAGCTACTAAGAGCACACGGAGGATGCCTAGGCGCTAGGAGCCGATGAAGGACGTGGCGAACAACGATACTGCCTCGGGGAGCTGTAAGCAAGCTTCGATCCGGGGATGTCCGAATGGGGAAACCCGGCTGGTGTAATAGCCAGTCACTTCTGCCTGAATACATAGGGCAGCTAGAGGCATACCCAGGGAACTGAAACATCTAAGTACCTGGAGGAAGAGAAAACAAGAGTGATTCCGTCAGTAGCGGCGAGCGAACGCGGAACAGCCTAAACCAGAGAGCTTGCTCTCTGGGGTTGTGGGACGTCTCACATGGAGTTACAAAGGTTTAGATTAGACGAACAGGTCTGGAAAGGCCGGCCATAGAAGGTAAAAGCCCTGTAATCGAAAATGTGAACCCTCCGAGACGGATCCCGAGTAGTGCGGGGCACGTGAAACCCCGTATGAATCCAGCAGGACCATCTGCTAAGGCTAAATACTCCCTAGCGACCGATAGTGAAGCAGTACCGTGAGGGAAAGGTGAAAAGCACCCCGGAAGGGGAGTGAAATAGAACCTGAAACCGTGTGCTTACAAGAAGTCAGAGCCCGATCTATGGGTGATGGCGTGCCTTTTGTAGAATGAACCGGCGAGTTACGTTCCCATGCAAGGTTAAGGCGAGAAGCCGTAGCCGCAGCGAAAGCGAGTCTGAATAGGGCGCTTTAGTATGTGGACGTAGACCCGAAACCGTGTGATCTACCCCTGTCCAGGGTGAAGGTGCGGTAACACGCACTGGAGGCCCGAACCCACGTACGTTGAAAAGTGCGGGGATGAGGTGGGGGTAGCGGAGAAATTCCAATCGAACTCGGAGATAGCTGGTTCTCCCCGAAATAGCTTTAGGGCTAGCCTCGGAAATTAGAGTCGTGGAGGTAGAGCACTGATTGGGTGCGGGGCCCGCAAGGGTTACCAAGCTCAGTCAAACTCCGAATGCCATAGACTTATATCCGGGAGTCAGACAGTGAGTGCTAAGATCCATTGTCAAAAGGGAAACAGCCCAGACCATCAGCTAAGGTCCCCAAGTGTGTGTTAAGTGGGAAAGGATGTGGAGTTGCACAGACAACCAGGATGTTGGCTTAGAAGCAGCCACCATTTAAAGAGTGCGTAATAGCTCACTGGTCGAGTGACTCTGCGCCGAAAATGTAACGGGGCTAAACACACCACCGAAGCTATGGCTTGATGCTTGCATCAGGGGTAGGGGAGCGTTGTGTATGCGTTGAAGGTGTACCGTAAGGAGCGCTGGAGAGTACACAAGTGAGAATGCCGGTATGAGTAACGAAAAGATCAGTGAGAATCTGATCCGCCGAAAGCCCAAGGTTTCCTGAGGAAGGCTCGTCCGCTCAGGGTAAGTCGGGACCTAAGGCGAGGCCGAAAGGCGTAGTCGAAGGACAACAGGTTGAAATTCCTGTACCACCGTAAACCGTTATGAACGATGGGGTGACGCAGGAGGGTAGTGACGCGGACTGATGGATGTCCGTCCAAGCAGTGAGGCTGATGTGTAGGCAAATCCGCACATCGTAAGGCTGGGCTGTGATGGGGAGTGAAAATTACAGTAGCGAAGGTCATGATCTCACACTGCCAAGAAAAGCCTCTAGTCAGGTGAAGGTGCCCGTACCGCAAACCGACACAGGTAGGCGAGAAGAGAATTCTAAGGCGCGCGGAAGAACTCTCGTTAAGGAACTCGGCAAAATGACCCCGTAACTTCGGGAGAAGGGGTGCCTCGGTAGGGTGAATAGCCCGAGGGGGCCGCAGTGAAAAGGCCCAAGCGACTGTTTAGCAAAAACACAGGTCTGTGCGAAGCCGCAAGGCGAAGTATACGGGCTGACGCCTGCCCGGTGCTGGAAGGTTAAGGGGAGCGGTTAGGGAGTAATCCCGAAGCTGTGAACCGAAGCCCCAGTAAACGGCGGCCGTAACTATAACGGTCCTAAGGTAGCGAAATTCCTTGTCAGGTAAATTCTGACCCGCACGAATGGCGTAACGACTTGGGCGCTGTCTCAACGAGAGATCCGGTGAAATTTTAATACCTGTGAAGATGCAGGTTACCCGCGACAAGACGGAAAGACCCCATGGAGCTTTACTGCAGCTTGATATTGGATTTGGGTACGATCTGTACAGGATAGGTGGGAGCCTAAGAAGCATGAGCGCCAGCTTGTGTGGAGGCGACGTTGGGATACCACCCTGATCGTATCTAGGTTCTAACCTGGTACCGTGATCCGGTACGGGGACAGTGTCAGGCGGGCAGTTTGACTGGGGCGGTCGCCTCCTAAAGAGTAACGGAGGCGCCCCAAGGTTCCCTCAGAATGGTTGGAAATCATTCGAAGAGTGCAAAGGCATAAGGGAGCTTGACTGCGAGACCTACAAGTCGAGCAGGGACGAAAGTCGGGCTTAGTGATCCGGTGGTACCGCATGGAAGGGCCATCGCTCAACGGATAAAAGCTACCCTGGGGATAACAGGCTTATCTCCCCCAAGAGTCCACATCGACGGGGAGGTTTGGCACCTCGATGTCGGCTCATCGCATCCTGGGGCTGAAGTAGGTCCCAAGGGTTGGGCTGTTCGCCCATTAAAGCGGTACGCGAGCTGGGTTCAGAACGTCGTGAGACAGTTCGGTCCCTATCTGTCGTGGGCGTAGGAAATTTGAGAGGAGCTGTCCTTAGTACGAGAGGACCGGGATGGACGTACCGCTGGTGCACCAGTTGTTCCGCCAGGAGCACGGCTGGGTAGCTACGTACGGACGGGATAAGCGCTGAAAGCATCTAAGCGTGAAGCCCCCCTCAAGATGAGATTTCCCAATTCGTAAGACCCCTTGAAGACGACGAGGTAGATAGGTTGGAGGTGGAAGTGCAGCAATGCATGGAGCTGACCAATACTAATCGGTCGAGGGCTTATCCTAAACAACACCCCAAAAAGTGAAGCGAAGCTTTGAAGCGGATGCCGAATACTTTTCGGGGACCCCGATCCAACATTGGGGAAATGCTACGGATTCTAAACAACGCAAAGACGTTTCGTATCTAGTTTTCAGGGTTCAATCTCTGAAACTGCATAATAAGTTATGATGGAGAGATACCCAAGTGGCTATAAGGGGACCCTCTGCTAAGGGGTTAGACTGCGTAAGCGGTGCGAGGGTTCGAATCCCTCTCTCTCCGCCATTGATATAACTTGAATGCATAAGAATTTGTTATGGCGGCGTAGCTCAGCTGGCTAGAGCGTACGGTTCATACCCGTGAGGTCGGGGGTTCGATCCCCTCCGCCGCTACCATACATATTCGGAGGCTTAGCTCAGCTGGGAGAGCATCTGCCTTACAAGCAGAGGGTCGGGGGTTCGATCCCCTCAGCCTCCACCATGAATATTTTTGTACGTCCTTATATGCGCCGGTGTAGCTCAATTGGTAGAGCAACTGACTTGTAATCAGTAGGTTGGGGGTTCAAGTCCTCTCGCCGGCACCATCTAAAATGCGGAACTGTGGTGTAGAGGCCTAACATGCCTGCCTGTCACGCAGGAGATCGCGGGTTCGAATCCCGTCAGTTCCGCCATTTTAATTACCAGCATAAAAGTGAATCGGTTTCCACAGATTAAAGTGGGAAGTGTTACACTCCGCACTTTATTTTTATGCCAATTACATATGGCTCGGTAGCTCAGTCGGTAGAGCAGAGGACTGAAAATCCTCGTGTCGGCGGTTCGATTCCGTCCCGAGCCACCTTTATATTTTGGAGGATTAGCGAAGTGGCCAAACGCAGCAGACTGTAAATCTGTTCTCGTACGAGTTCGGTGGTTCGAATCCATCATCCTCCACCAGTATTACGAGCCATTAGCTCAGTTGGTAGAGCACCTGACTTTTAATCAGGGTGTCGAAGGTTCGAGTCCTTCATGGCTCATCTCAAAAGTCGTCAACATTGTTGGCGGCTTTTTTGTTATGTTCTTCTGTTTTTCTAGGCTTGAGTTGTAGGGGGATTTGAACGGGAGAAGGGGAAGCTTACCGTCCGAGCGTCGACGCTGATCATCGTGCAACAGTCATCATTAGACCGAGCGCCGGGAGAGACACGCGGTAAGGAGATTTGTTGAGACTACCCGCATGATATTGTCGCTCCCGGCGGTTCGTGTGCTAAAATAAGAAAAAAACGATAAAGTGGTGGGGACATCAATGGAGATGGAGCACATCGTTCAGCAGCTGGAGCAGACCCTGGGCATATCCCTGAGATTGAAAACTTTGAATGAGCAAGAATATGGAGAACTCGCTAAGGCGCTAGCGGCTTCCAAAGATGATGCGGTGAGTATCGGCGGGTCACAAGGCAAGCGGTCGACTCAATCCAAGACGAAAAGTCCTCAAGTTCAGCACGGACAAGCCCGGTCCATGACGCAAACGGCAGCCGGTGCCTATGAGAACGAAGCACTCGGTGAGATTTGGATCCCGATCCAAATGCAGAAACCGGGTATCGTGATTGCAGTGGCCCGGGGGGATTTAACCGTTTCGGAAATCCGGCTCATTGAGCTATGGCTCTCCGCACTGCGAGGAGCCTCATCTTTAAATGCCAAGAGCGGTTCTAAAGCCGAGGAGGAGCGTTCTGCACAGCAGCTGGGCGCATGGCTGAAGGAGTGCTTGGAAGCAGGTGAGCAGGTTGCCGAGCTGCCTGAAGAGCTGCCGATCCGTTCAAGCCTGTCGGCGGATATGGTGCCGTTTCTGCTCCTGAATGAAAGCGAACATGCCCCGGCCCCGAGCTATAAGGCATTGCAGCGACTATTACGGAGCTATTTTGACGGAGACATTGTACTTGTGCCGCTGCATGAGAAGGAATGGCTCATTCTGGCAGAGCAGCAGCTGCTGGTGGGCATTGTGGATGATAAAGAAGAGCTTACTGCCGAAGGGGAGCAGGACTCGCTGGCCTTATTCTGTATGGGGCTATACGAGCTGATCTCTACGGAATGGGTCGGGGACTTTCATATATCGGCCATACCGTCCGTAAATGCCTTACACGCCCTTCCGCAGGCGGTGAACATGCTGAGGGAAACGATGACCATCGGGCGTACGTTTCAGGTTAAGGAACATATACACCTGTCGACCGGGCTTCATTTAGAACGTTTGGTGTACAGTATTCCCGAATACCAGCGCAATTTATTTTTACGAGAGTATGCCGCCGGTCATACCGATCTGTTCGAGGATAGCGAGACGTTATCGACACTGGAATCCTTCTTCGAGCTGGACTGCAACGTCAGTGAGACGGCCAAGCATCTGTATATCCACCGAAACACGCTGCTGTACCGCCTGGATAAGATCAAGCAGGAAACGGGGCTGGACGTTCGAAGCTTCAGCGATGCGGTATTAGTGAAAATAACACTGCTATTGTATAAAGTGACGAAAAGGAAATAGGTTTTTTGTGCAGATTGTGTATAGCAAGTCAGGTGCCCATCAGGTAATATAATATTATAAATTGTATTCGATTTCATAACTTTCCTAAGAGGGGGCAAATGCACATGGCAGGTGTACGCTTAGAGCATATTTACAAGAAGTATCCAGGTGCGGATAAAGCAACGGTAATCGACGTGAATCTTGATATTAAAGATAAAGAATTCTTGGTATTGGTAGGTCCGTCCGGTTGCGGTAAGTCCACAACGCTGCGTATGATCGCAGGTCTTGAGGAAATTTCCGAAGGTAAACTCTACATTGGCGACCGCGTTGTTAACGATGTAGCTCCTAAAGATCGTGACATCGCGATGGTGTTCCAGTCCTACGCGTTGTATCCGCATATGAACGTATATCAGAACATGGCATTCGGCCTGAAACTCCGTAAAGTGAAAAAAGACGAAATCGACAAGCGTGTACGTGAAGCAGCAAAAATTCTGGATATCGAGCACTTGCTGGACCGTAAGCCGAAGGCTCTCTCCGGTGGTCAGCGTCAGCGCGTTGCCTTGGGCCGTGCAATCGTCCGCGATCCGCAAGTCTTCCTGATGGACGAACCGCTTTCCAACTTGGATGCGAAGCTCCGCGGTCAGATGCGTGCCGAAATCACAAAGCTGGTTAAGCGCCTTGAAACCACGTGTATCTACGTAACGCACGACCAGACAGAGGCCATGACGATGGGTGACCGTATCGTCGTTATGCAGGATGGTATCATTCAGCAAGCCGACTCTCCGGAGCAGCTGTACAACAACCCAAGAAACCTGTTCGTTGCAGGCTTCATCGGTTCCCCAACCATGAACTTTATTAACGGTAAGCTGTCCGAGCAGAACGGCGGCGTATACTTTACTGCCGATGGACTGAATGTACAGGTTCCAGGCGGTAAGGCACAGCTTCTGAAGAATAAATCGATGATCGGCAAGGAAGTTATTATGGGTGTTCGTCCAGAAGATATCCATGAGGAGCCAGTATTCCTGGAAGCTTCCCCGAACACAATCTTCACGGCTAAAGTTGACGTAACAGAGAACCTCGGTCACGAGATGCTCTTGTACCTGAGCGGACTTGGTACGGATACCGTAATCGGCCGCGTTGATGGACGTTCCACTACGCGTGAAGGCGACAATGTGAAATTGGCTATCGACATGAACAAAGTTCATATCTTTGATAAAGAGTCCGAATTGAATGTATTGGTGGAGGACTAATCCCCAAGGCAGAAACGGCTAACTCTTGAAAAACCGCCCCTCAAGGGCGGTTTTTTTAGGTATTCGATGAGGGTGGCCGTGATATGAAATCAGCAGCATGAGCGATAACCTGAATTGCAATCCTTGGTTTTTTTCGATAAGATAAGCACAAAGCAGGGCCTACATCGCGAATGCTAAGAATAGGATTGAGACAGCATGCGTACAACGGCCGCATGATGGCATGATGAAGTTTGGCATCGCCGTAAAACCGGCGACAACCGATGAAACAAATCATGGATAACGGGTCTTTCAGCCTATGAAGGCAGGCTTCGTTATGATGTTTACATACTGGATGAAGAGGGGTAAGACCATGGCCAAGAAAGTAAAAGTGTCCGAGCTGGTCCAACAATTCCAGCTGGAGGTCATTTCGGGCGAGGAGGGCTTGAAACGTCAGATTACAACGGATGATCTTAACCGCCCGGGTCTAGAGATGGCCGGTTATTTCGAATACCATCCGCGTGAGCGCGTACAGCTTTTGGGACGGACAGAGCTGGCATTTTTCGGCATGCTCAAGCCTGAGGAGCGAAAGGAGCGGATGCGCAGCCTGTGCACGGATGAAACACCATGCATTGTCGTAACCCGTTCCCTGGAAGTGCCGGAAGAGTTAGTTGAAGTCAGCAAAGAGAAGGGCTTGCCGGTGCTGCGGAGCAGTATGGCCACTACCATTTTAACAAGCCGATTTACGAGCTTCCTAGAGCGTCGACTGGCTCCGACGACTACGATCCACGGCGTATTATGCGATGTGTATGGCGTAGGGATGCTTATCACCGGTTCAAGCGGGATCGGGAAGAGCGAGACCGCCTTGGAACTGGTGAAACGGGGACACCGCTTAATTGCGGACGACGCGGTGGAGATTCGCCAAACCTCCGACTTTCAGCTTCATGGCACCGCGCCGGAGTTAATCCGTCACCTGCTGGAAATCCGCGGAGTCGGCATTATCAATGTCATGACATTGTTCGGAGCCGGCGCCGTCCGGAACAACAAACGAATCACGCTGGTCGTTCGTTTGGAGGCCTGGCAGCAGGATAAGCAGTATGACCGTTTGGGATTGGATGAAGAGACAACACGCATAATCGATACCGACATTCCTCTGGTAACCATTCCGGTTCGTCCTGGGCGTAACCTTGCGGTTATTATTGAAGTTGCGGCAATGAATTACCGATTGAAGCAAATGGGGCTCAATGCGGCACTTCAGTTTACGAACAAATTAACAGCAACGATTAACGAAGATATGGATGACTTGGATTAGGACTAGGGGAGGTTAAATTATGAGGCAAACGTTGCTTATCGATCCGGTGGCGTTCTCCATTGGATCGCTGAGTGTTCATTGGTATGGCCTGATTCTGGGCTTAGGCGCACTGGTCGGGCTGCTCTTGGCCATTCGGGAAGGGAAACGGTTCGGTATTCCGCAGGAATTTTTCATGGATCTGCTGTTGCTTGGCGTTCCATCCGCAATCATTGCTGCACGTATTTATTATGTGGCTTTCAAGTGGGAAGACTACAAGGATAACTTCCTTGACGTGTTTAAAATATGGAATGGCGGGATCGCCATTTACGGTGCGCTGATCGGCGCCGTTATTTGCGCTGTCATCTACGTGCGCAGGAAAGGCTATTCGTTCTGGCGGATCGCCGATATCTGTGCGCCGTCCTTGCTTGCCGGGCAAATTATCGGACGCTGGGGAAATTTTGTGAACCAGGAAGCGTATGGCGGCCCGGTGGAGGAGTCCTTTTTGCGCAATACACTGAATTTGCCGGACTTCATCGTCAATCAAATGAATGTGCAGGGTGTGTTCCATCACCCGACCTTCCTGTATGAGTCGTTATGGAATGTTGTCGGCATCATCCTGGTCCTGATTATACGGAGACTTCGTTTTCTGCGTGCAGGCGAGCTGTTTATCGGTTATTTCATCTGGTATTCCATCGGACGGTTCTTTATTGAAGCTGTGCGGACCGACAGTTTGGCGTTCCAAGGGGCACAACCCGTGGCTGACTTTATCAACAACACGCTATGGGCTCCAATGAGATGGATGGGCTTCGAGCTCGGATATCTTGATCCAGCCTATGGCAACATCCGGATTTCGCAGCTCTTGTCGATCCTGCTCGTGATCGGGGGCATTGTTCTCATTATCGTACGGCGGGTGACGGGAAAAGCCAACGAACGGTACCTGGACCCGATTGTCTCGACAAAGGCAGTCTCGGAAGCGCCAGAAGCCGACCAGCAAGCCGGAAAGAGTCCGGTTTCGGCTGCCAAGGCTTCCGAGCCGGTGTCCGCAAACCGAACCGATAAGGTGCAGGAAGACGCTAACGTTAAAATCCAGGGGGAGGATCGCCCCGCAACCCCGCACGATTCGGGCAATGGGGAGTCTGATTCGTATACAGAGGATCCGGCCTTGAAGCCGGACACGGAGGATAAAAAGGAGTAGCAGCATGATTGAAACCGTACTGTTTGATTTGGATGGTACCATTATCGATACCAATGAATTGATTATTTCGTCTTTTCTCCATATCTTCGAGTCCCGGCAGACGGGTCCGCTGACGCGGGAACAAATCATTCCCCATATGGGGACGACGCTGGAGCAGCAGCTTCAGGCGTTCTCCGGCGCGGAGGATGTGAGTTCCTTCGTTCAAGCGTACCGCTCCTACAACGCGCTTCATCATGATGAGATGGTGCGAACGTTCCCTCACGTAAATGAGGTGGTGGAGCGTCTCTATGAACATGGACTTGCACTGGGCGTCGTTACCACGAAAATCCGGCCATCGACCATGATGACGCTGGAGAAATATGATCTGGAACGGTTTATGTCTGCGATTGTGACAGTAAACGACGTGGAGCATCCGAAGCCGCATCCCGAGCCCGTGTTGACTGCGGTGGAGCGGCTGGGAGCAAACCCGGAGACGACCCTCATGATCGGCGACAGCCCGGTGGACATCCAGTCCGCCAAAGCGGCAGGCGTGAAGGCCGCAGCCGTGGCCTGGTCGCTTAAGGGGGAGCAGCAGCTTCAAGCATACGAACCGGATTACATCATTCGGGATATGAGAGACCTATATGACATCGTAGGACTTCCTAAAGAATAGGAGTTTGGGGCAGCATGGCCAGAAAGTTAACCCGTTACCCGGTCGAGGGACCGAATGCGCTGTGGCAGATCTATCGCACGGTCAGTCCGTTTAAAGGCGTCAAGAATTTCATTTTTATTCAGCTTGCCCGTTATTGCCCGATTCTTCCGATGAAGAACTGGATCTATCGCCGTATGCTGGGCATGACGGTCGGCAAGCATACCGCTTTCGGATTGATGGTTATGGTGGATGTGTTCTTTCCCGAGAAAATCACGGTCGGCGAGAATTCGGTGATCGGGTACAACACGACGATCCTCGCGCATGAATACCTGATTAAGGAGTACCGTCTTGGCGAGGTGCGTATTGGAGAGAATGTGCTGGTCGGTGCCAACACGACGATCCTGCCGGGCGTTACGATCGGGGACGGCGCGGTTGTTGCCGCCGGCTCCGTTGTACATAAAGACGTTGCTCCCGGGGCGTTCGTAGGGGGAAACCCGCTGCGAGAGCTGGGAAGGGCAGCAGCGGAAAACGAGTCAATATGAGGCAATGCGACAGGAATGGTTCCCATTCGATAGGATTTATTGTAGAATGATAGAGGATCGTCAAGAAGCGAACGATAGTCCCTTGGGTATGATGCGCCTTGAGGGACTTTTTTGTCGGTTCCGAAGCGTGATACACGTAAAAAGATATGAAAAAATGGATACAAGGAGGCGACGCTCGACATGTCTGCTACGCTGATCAAGAAGGAGCGGCTGCCGCAGTTGGATATTTACCGCGCGTTGGCGATTCTGGGCGTGCTGCACGTGCATGCGACATCCTTTGCCACGGTCGAAGCACTTGATTCGAGATTCTACTACATTATTAACTTTATCAATATCTTCTTTAAATATGGAACGCCCTCGTTTATATTTCTGAGCAGCTTCGTTCTGTTCTATAACTACGCGGACCGACCGTTAACTAAAGAATTAATCGGGAACTTCTATAAGCGGCGTTTGTTGTACATTCTGCTCCCGTATTTGCTGTTCTCGATCCTGTATTTCTTTGTCCGGATGTATCAAAACGGCTATTTGGGCCCGTCATTTGATTTGTCTGCGCAGCTGCCGGTCTTTTTCGAGCGATTGATTCGCGGTCAGAACTACACGCACTTATACTTTGTGTTTATCAGCTTGCAGTTCTACATTCTGTTTCCGATCTTCCTGGCACTGTTCAAGTCTTCCCGTTTTCTGGTCCGGTGGGCCGTGCCGATCGGATTCCTGCTGCAGTGGGCATTTATCATCTGGAATAAATATGAGCTGCGGTACGAGTTTAAAGGAAGCTTAGCCATTTCCTATTTGGCTTATTATATGCTGGGTGCATTTCTTGCTATGCATTATGACAAGTTTAAGGACTGGCTTACCTTGTCCTGGTGGAAGCAGAGTGCAAGGCAGAAAGCCGGAACGGTTGTGCTCTGGGGAGGCTGGCTGTTCATGGCGCTGACGCATGTGCAGATCTGGTACAACCAACGCTTGCACGGAGCCAAATACGATTCCCTGCTGTACGAGCTGCTCTGGAACCTGCATACAGTCTTCTCCGCACTCGTCCTGATGCAGCTGGCCAACTGGCTGTACCACGGCGGCTGGAAGTGGCTCGTGAAGCTCTTAACACGAATCGGCGAGCTGTCTTTCGCCATCTACCTGGTTCACCCGTTGTGGCTGTTCCTTTATCGGGAGCTCGATCCGAAGCTGAACCCGGTAACCGACGATTATTTGATCTGGGTCTATGGCGGAATGGTAACCGCGCTGATCGTAAGCGGGCTGGCCGTACAAGCCTTCATGCGGTGGATTCCTGGAGCTTGGGTGCTGCTTGGAAGCATTCCACGTTCGCTCAAGCGGGCTCCTAAAGCGCCGACGCCGTCCCATCCGAAGGACACCGTTACCGGTGACAGCCGAAAATCGGTTGATCTCTAAAACGAATACTGAACTGCGAAGTAAAGAGAATGCTGCAGTCATGCGAGCCGTCCGGGAACCGGACGGTTTTTTTGCGAGTATATGGGGTAAAAAAATCATGCGCCCGAGTAATATGTTTGCATTCCATTGACGATAAGGTTACATTCATGGTAATATAGCCAATATTATTCTTTATCTTATTAGCAAGTTAACACTTTACCATATTGAAGTAAATCGCAAAACGGACAGAATTTGAGGTGGGATCATGTCTAAACCGAAAGGCTTCGAGAAACCGGCAGGCGTCCGGGATTATCTCCCGCATGCGGTCGCCAAGCTGCGTCGGATCGAGCGTGAGGTGCTGGCTTGCATGGATCGCTGGGGATACCGGCAAATTATGACGCCGACGATGGAATATTACGATACGGTAGGCGTGGCTAGCTCCACGTCGGACCAAAAGCTGTTCAAGCTGCTCAACAAACGTGGCACGACAATGGTGCTGCGGTCGGACCTAACTGCTCCAATTGCCCGGGTTATGTCTTCGCTGCTGAAGGATGAGCCGCTTCCGGTTCGACTGTCCTACCATGCGAATGTGTTTCGGGCAATCGAGGAGGAGGCCGGGAGAGAGGCGGAATTTTTTCAGACCGGTGTAGAGCTTGTCGGCGACGACTCACCGGAAGCGGATGCCGAGGTCATCGCGCTGGCGATCGAGTCATTGCGGGCCGCCGGGGTAGAACGGTTCAAAATTGCCATGGGACATATGGGGTTCCTGAACGGGCTGCTGCAGGAGGTACTCCTGGAACGGACGGAGGATCAGGAAAATCTGAAGCAGGATCTGCTCAACCGCGACTACGTCGGCTACAGGGGAACCATCGCCGGGTTGAAGCTGGAGGCACGGCAGCAGGAGCAGCTGGAAGGCATTCTCCGGCTTCGCGGAGGCAAAGAGATCGCCGAGCAGGCATTGGAGATTAGCAGCAATCCGCTAGCGCGCTCCTCCATTGAGCACATGGGTCATGTGTGGGAAGTGCTGGAAGCTTACGGGGTATCGGGACATGTAATGATCGATTTGACACTGCTCGGAGACTTCTCCTATTACACAGGGATCACGTTTGAAGGGTATGCCGCCGAGCTGGGATCGCCTGTGGCGAACGGCGGTCGTTATGACAAGCTGCTGAAGCAGTTTGGCCGGGATGTTCCGGCTACCGGATTTGCGCTGAAGACCAATCGGATTTTGGATGGCGTTCAAGGTACAGCAATGGAAGAGCCGCTCCCGATTCTGGTCCGCTATACGGCAGAGTACCGGCAGGAAGGCTTGGCCAAAGCGGCGAAGCTGCGGGCAGAAGGCCTCACGGTAGTAACCTCATTGATTCGGGAGAACGACCAGACCGATCTGGTTGGGGTCGCATCCGGTGTAGCAGGCAGCTTGCTGCACAAAGGCTACCAGGAAGTCATTACGCTTAAGTAGTCCCGGCAGGTAAGAATATATGAGATTTACGAGCTTTCAATCAAGGTTAAGTCAGGAGGATTTGACGTGGCGGAAACGTTGAAAGTAGCGATGCCCAAAGGGCGTATATATAAAAAAGCCTCTGCGCTGTTCCGTTCAGCCGGACTGCCGATTCCCCTCGATGTGGATGAGACGCGGAAGCTGGTCATTCCATTGCCGGAAGCCGGCATGGAATTCATTCTGGCCAAGCCGGTCGATGTGCCGACCTATGTCGAGTATGGCGTAGCCGATATCGGTATTGTCGGCAAGGATGTGCTTCTGGAGGAGAACAAGGATGTCTACGAGCTTCTTGACCTAGGCATTGCAAGATGCCGGATGTCCATCATCGGGCTGCCGGACTGGAAGCCCGGCATTCACCAGAGGGTCGCAACCAAGTATCCGAATGTGGCCTCCCAGTATTTCCGCGAGCAAGGACAACAGGTTGAGGTTGTCAAGCTGAATGGCTCGATTGAGCTCGCGCCTCTGATCGGTCTTGCTGACCGCATCGTGGATATGGTGGAGACCGGACAGACGCTTAAGGAGAACGGATTGGTTGAAATGACGAGCCTGTTCGAAATTACGAGCCGTCTCATTGCGAACCGCGTCAGCTACCGAATGAAGAATAATGAAATTCAGGCATTGTGCGACCGGCTGCAGCAGGTTATAACGGAAGGGCAAGTTAACCGCTAAAATGGCTTGGCGTATAGGCAGCAGGGTATACGAATCGATAAAGAAGAAACACCACGTAAGATATCGGTGATCAGCGTTACGTGAGGAAGCGAGCGGGATAGGGGGAGATCATGATGAAGGTAGTATCAGCATCCGACTTTCAATTGAATCGGGAAAATGACTATGGCACGCCGGAGCAGAATGAAACCGTCAAAACGATCGTGCAGGCGGTGCGGACCGAAGGCGATGCCGCGCTGCTGCGGTATACCGAGCAGCTGGACCGGATCCGGTTGACGGCCGGGCAGCTCCGCGTTACGGACGAAGAGCTGCAGGCCGCTTATCAGAAGGTAGAGTCATCGTTCGTGGAAGCGATCCGGGCGGCGGCGGACAATATTCGCGCCTTCCATATGAAGCAGAAGCGGAATTCATGGATGGACGTTCAGCCGGACGGAAGCATACTCGGGCAAATTATCCGTCCCTTGAAGCGGGTCGGAGTATATGTACCCGGAGGCAAGGCGGCATATCCTTCATCGGTGCTGATGAACGTCATTCCCGCTCAGGTGGCCGGCGTTCCCGAGATCGTCATGGTAACTCCGCCTTCCACCGGGGGAGAGGAAGGGATCAACCCTTATATTCTGGTAGCTGCCGCTGAGGCCGGCGTAACGGAATTGTACCGCGTAGGCGGTGCTCAGGCGATTGCTGCATTGGCCTATGGCACCGAAACGCTCGCTCCGGTTGACAAAATTTGCGGACCTGGCAACATATTTGTGGCGCTGGCGAAACGCGAAGTGTATGGCGCCGTCAACATTGACAGTCTTGCCGGACCGAGCGAGATTGCCATTCTGGCGGATGACACGGCGGAGCCTGCTTACATCGCGGCTGATCTGCTCTCTCAGGCCGAGCACGACGAAATGGCCTCGGCTATTCTGGTGACGCCGTCTCGCAAGCTTGGCGAGGCGGTCGCCGCTGAGGTGGAGAAGCAGCTGGAGCTTCTGCCGCGGCGCGATATCGCTAGAGCATCCATCGACCAATATGGCGCGGTCGTGGTGACGGAGTCCCTGAGTGAGGGGATCGAGCTTATCAATCGCCTGGCGCCGGAGCATTTGGAGATCGTCACCGAGGAGCCGATGTCGCTGGCCGGGCGGATCGAGAATGCCGGCGCCATATTCCTCGGCCCGTACAGCTCGGAGCCGGTGGGGGATTATTTTGCAGGACCGAACCATATCATTCCGACCAACGGCACGGCAAGATTCGCGTCTCCGGTCGATTTGGACGACTTCATTAAGAAGTCGAGCCTGATTTATTACAGCCGGGAGGCGCTGCTTGCTAACGGCGAGCAGATTATGGAGCTGGCACGGCGAGAGGGGCTGGAGGGCCATGCCAGGGCAATCGCCATCCGGCTCGAGCAGGAACGCTAATTATACAGGTTATAGCAGGGATGCTAATTATACCGAATAACGATCATGGCACAAGACCATATAGGGGGTATCATTGTGAGCAGTTTTGAAGCGGCAGGCCGCACCGCCAGTGTGAGCCGAACAACGAATGAAACGGACATTACCTTAAAGCTGAACGTAGACGGAACCGGAGTTTCCGAGCTGGAGACGGATGTTCCCTTCCTTAACCATATGCTGGATTTGTTTACGAAGCATGGCCATTTCGATCTCAGCGTGAAGGCCAAGGGCGACATCGAAATTGATGATCACCACACGGTTGAGGATATCGGCATCTGCCTTGGACAGACCTTGCGGGAAGCGCTCGGGGACAAGCGGGGCATTAAACGATACGCGAGCGTATTCGTGCCGATGGATGAGGCGCTGGCACAGGTGGTCGTTGATATCAGCAACCGTCCGCACTTCGAATACCGGGCCGAATACCCATCCGGGCAGGTAGGGTCGTTCGATACCGAGCTGGTGCACGAGTTTCTCTGGAAGCTGGCGCTTGAGGCGCGGATTACGCTGCATGTCATCGTTCATTACGGACAGAATACCCACCATATGATCGAAGCGGTGTTTAAAGCGCTCGCCCGTGCCTTGGACGAAGCGACCAGCATCGACCCGCGGGTGACGGGCGTGCCATCCACGAAGGGAGTGCTCTAACCTCTATGGCAATTGCAATCGTCGATTATGGCATGGGCAATCTGCACAGCGTCAGCAAGGCAGTGGAGCGGCTCGGCTTCGAGCCGCTTGTCACGGGGGATCGTGAGGAGCTTCTGTCTGCAGATGGCGTAATTCTCCCGGGGGTCGGCGCGTTCGGAGATGCGATGGAGCAGCTGCGGCAGACCAGGCTGGATGCGGTCATGAAGGAAGCTGCCGCTGTTGGCAAGCCGCTGCTTGGCATTTGTCTCGGCATGCAGCTTCTGTTCAGCCGGAGCGAGGAGCATGGGAACCATGAAGGGCTTGATATGCTGCCCGGCTCGGTTGTCCGGTTTGCCGGAGGCGATTATAAAGTGCCGCATATGGGATGGAATGCCCTGCAGTTTCAGAAGCCGGAGCACCCGCTGCTGGCCGGGCTTGAGGAAGGGCATGTGTATTTTGTTCACTCTTACCATGTCCTCCCTGAGGCGCAGGAGGATCTGCTGGCGGTAACCGATTACGGGCAACCGGTAACGGCGATTGTCGGCCGGGGCTCCGTATACGGCATGCAGTTTCATCCGGAGAAGAGCGGGGAGCTCGGCATGAGCCTGCTCCGTAATTTCTTAGCTTTAACCTAAAACGAATGGAAAGTGGGTATGGGGATGTCCTCTTTTATCATATATCCGGCCATCGATATTCGCGGCGGAAAATGCGTTAGGCTTGTACAGGGCGATTACAACCAGGAAACGGTGTACAACGACAATCCGCTGGAAGTGGCGAAGTCTTGGGAGTCGCAGGGCGGAGCATTCATCCACCTGGTCGATTTGGACGGAGCCAAAGCCGGCCATCCGGTCAATGATGAAATCATCGGAAGCATTGCGTCGAGCGTCAATGTGCCGGTCCAGGTCGGCGGCGGTCTTAGAACCTTGGCGGATGTGGAGCGGCTGCTGGGACTCGGCGTCAGCCGGGTGATCATCGGTACGGCAGCGATTGAGGACCGCGCTTTCACAGAGGAGGTGCTCGGCCGGTACGGCGACAAGGTGGCCATTGGTATCGACGCTCGGAACGGGTATGTCGCAACACGGGGGTGGCTTGAAACATCCGAGGTGCAGGCGGAAGTATTGGCGAAGGAGCTTGCAGCCAAAGGCGCGGAGACATTCATCTTCACGGATATTTCCCGCGACGGCATGATGCAGGGCCCGAACGTAGAGGCCATTGTATCGCTCGCTAAGGCCAGCGGCCGCTCGGTCATTGCCTCGGGAGGCGTAACCCGGCTTGAGGATTTGCTGGCGCTGAGCGCACACCGCGAAGATGGCGTTGGCGGTGCCATTGTCGGCAAAGCGCTGTATACGGGCCATATTGACCTGGCCGGGGCGGTTCAGCGAATCGGGTAAGGCTCGCGCTGCAGGGCGATGGAGGGATTCGGTGGATTTTGCCCAAAATTAAAAGCCAAGTGATTCTGATGGGTGATCGGTTCATAGGGATTCGAACGCCATGGTATCGATCATATGTTGGTTAACAGGGGGAGGAGACGAAACCATGCTGGCAAAACGGATTATCCCTTGCCTGGACGTAAAGGACGGGCGGGTTGTAAAAGGCGTTAACTTTGTAAATCTCCGCGATGCGGGAGATCCTGTGGAGCTCGCAGCGCTGTATGATCGCGAAGGTGCAGATGAGCTGGTGTTCCTGGACATTTCGGCCTCGGTGGAAGGACGGGCGACGATGGAAGAGGTCGTGCGGCGGACGGCCGGGGAAATCGCGATTCCGTTTACGGTTGGCGGCGGCATCTCCTCCGTTGATGATATGAAGCGGATCCTTCGCGCAGGTGCGGACAAAATCGGGATTAACACGGCGGCGGTCAAGCAGCCGGAGCTGATCTCGGCCGGGGCACGCAAATTCGGCTCCCAGTGTATCGTGGTGGCAGTCGACGCCAAATACAACGAAGACTGGGACGAATGGGAGGTCTACACGCACGGCGGCCGAACGCCAACCGGCATCAAGGCGCTGGATTGGGTGAAGCAGGCGGAATCCTTAGGCGCAGGCGAAATATTGCTGACGAGCATGGACGCGGACGGAACGAAGGACGGCTTCGATCTGGCCTTAACCTCAGCCGTATCATCGGCCGTTCGGATTCCGGTGATCGCCTCCGGCGGTGCCGGAGATGAGGAGCACTTCTACGATGTGTTTACGAAGGGCAAAGCCGATGCCGGACTGGCGGCAACCATTTTTCACTATAAGGAAATTTCCATTCCCGATTTGAAGGGGCAGCTTAGAGTAAAAGGAGTGAATGTACGGTGAGCGAGGATATAGGAAAGGATCTGATCCTGGAGCAGGCAAGCGAATATATTCGCTGGGATGCGGCCGGCTTGGTGCCGGCGATCGTGCAGGATGCAAGCAGCAAGCAGGTGCTGATGATGGCTTATATGAACCGGGAATCGCTCAAGCGGACGCTGGAGAGCGGCGAGACCTGGTTCTGGAGCCGTTCCCGCGGGGAACTATGGCATAAGGGCGCCACTTCGGGCAATACTCAAACGGTGGTCTCGATAGCCTATGATTGTGACGGGGATACGCTGCTGGTGCAGGTGGAACCGAAAGGGCCTGCCTGTCATACCGGGGAAACGAGCTGCTTTTATCGGGAGATAAAGGCCGGAGATTCGATCCGCGGCCAGGTTAATAGACAGGAAGCCGCAGGTGATCGGTTCGCCGTGCTGGCCGAGCTGGAAGAAGTCATCGCGCAGCGTGAGGTGGAACGGCCGGAGGGTGCATATACGACCTATCTGTTCGATAAAGGCGTGGACAAAATCTTGAAGAAGGTCGGCGAGGAAGCCTCCGAGACGATTATCGCTGCTAAAAATAAGGATAACGCCGAGCTGAAGCTGGAGGTCAGCGATCTCATCTATCACCTGTTGGTTCTTCTGCAGGAGCGGAAGCTTCCGCTTGATGAGATCATGGCCGAGCTGAGCCGCCGTCACGAACGTCCGCGCCGCGATTAGGGGGGAGTATCGATGCATATCGATTATCATACGCACCATGTCCGCTGCGGACATGCAGAGGGACGACTCGAAGAATATGTGCAGCGTGCGATTGAGCTTGGCTACGATCAGCTTGGCTTATCGGATCATATGCCGCTCATTCACGTTGACCCTGCTTCCTATTATCCCGAAATGGCGATGCCCATGGAGGAGCTCCCCCGATACGTAGAGGAGTGCCTCCTTCTAAAGGACCGTTACCAAGGGCAGATCGATATCCGGGTCGGGCTGGAAGGGGACTATATCGAAGGCTATGAGGAGCAGATCGAACGGATCATCGCCGAGTATCCTTGGGATTATGTCATTGGTTCGGTTCACTTCCTGGGCGAGTGGGACATCACGGATTATCGCCAGACCCAAGGCTGGGAAGGGAAGGACCCGCTCGAGGTGTACCGCCAATATTACGATGCGGTGCAGAAGGCCGCAGCGACCGGATTCTATGATATTATGGGCCACCTGGATGTGATCAAACGGTTCGGCTACGGACCGGGCAAGGAGCAGGCGGACGAAGTGATCGCTTTGGAAAACGCTGCGCTTGCAGCCGTCGCCAAAAGCGGCAAGGCGATGGAGCTGAATGCTTCCGGCCTATCCAAGGCCTGCGAGGAGATGTTTCCGAGCAGCCGTATGCTGGAGGAAGCGATTGCGCTTGGCATTCCCCTGACGCTGGGCTCGGATGCGCATCAGCCCGGGAAGCTCGGGGAGCATCTGGATAAGGCACGGGCGCTGCTGGCTGACCTGGGGGTACGGCACATTGCGACCTTCCGCGGGCGAAAGCGGGAGATGGTGCCTTTGGATGGTCATTTTTTGAGTGATGAAGAAAACGATGTATAATAAGATATATAGATATTGATCGGGACATGCTCGTACGGACGGCTGTTCTCCTCCCCGATGCTCGCGAGGTGCGGGCCTTGCAGGGAGGGGGCAGCCTGATTTCGCGACAGCGCTTTCCTAATCGACGGGTGTGCAGCATGCGCCTAAACCATTTATTGTGTCAGGAGGTCTCCATGTATCGTACCCTTCGATTGTTCGCCGGAACGTCCAATCCGCAGCTAGCCGAAAGCATCAGCCGGCAGCTGGGCGTGGAGCTGGGCAAGATTAAAATTTCCCGCTTCCAGAGCGGCGAAATCTACGTTCACTACGAGGAGAGCATCCGCAATTGCGATGTGTTTCTCCTGCAGTCTTTTTCCCAGCCTATCAATGAAATGTTCGTTGAGCTGCTGGTCATGATCGATGCGGCCAAGCGGGCTTCGGCAAGAACCATCAATATTATCGTACCCTACTACGGGTATGCGAGACAGGAGCGCAAGTCGGCTCCGCGTGAGCCGATCTCCGCTAAGATGGTGGCTGATGTGCTGACGACAGCCGGGGCAAACCGGGTGATTACGATCGATCTGCATGCCCCGGCCATCCAGGGCTTCTTCAATATTCCGGTGGATCATCTGACAGCGCTGGATCTCATTACGGAGTATTTGAAGACGAAGAACATCGAGCAGCCGGTTATCGTGTCCCCGGACGCAGGCCGGGCGAAAACGGCGGAGAAGCTGGCCAGCAGGCTGGGATCCCCATTCGCGATCATGATCAAACAGCGGCCGGCCCATAACGAGTCGGTCATTACGCACGTGATCGGAGATGTGGCCGGCCGCACGCCTATCATCATCGAGGATCTGATCGATACCGGCACCACCATCGTCCAGGTCGTGGAGGGACTTAAGGAGCGCGGGGCGAAGGATGCGATCGTCTGCGCGACGCACGGCCTATTCTCCGGCGAAGCGCTGGACCGGCTGGATCATGGCCATATTGCAGAAATTGTCGTAACGGATTCGATCGTGCTGCCGGAGCATCACTGCCGGATGCGGCTGAAAGTACTGTCGGTTGCGCCGATGCTGGCGCAGGCTACCCAAATTATACTTGAGGGCGGATCCATCGCCACTTTATTCAAAGACGCCGGTGTGTAAGCTGGTGTCTTTTTTCTGCAAATGATGTTGTAACTTGTGTTATACTGTTCTGGATAGAGGAGCAAGTTAAAAGGAGGTGCCTTGCTTTTCGTGAATGGAAATCCATACGGGTCGAGTGACCCTCACAACATTATATCTATCGAAATGAACGCGAACTTTTTCTTCGATCGGGCGGTTCGCTCGCTGGATCGTTACCAATATGAAAAGGCGCTTAAATATTTTCGCAAAGCTGTTGAATATGAACCGGATAATCCGGTGAATCATTGCAATATGGCGGGTATATTATCAGAGACGGGAGATTATAAAGCTTCGAACGAGGTGCTTGCCCACATTTTGGAGCAGGTCGATCCGTCGATGACCGAATGCTATTTCTATATGGCCAACAACTATGCCAATATGGAGCAGTTTGAGAAAGCGGAGGAAGCGCTGGTCACTTATCTGGAAGAAGACCCGAACGGGCAGTTTCTGGATGAGGCGGAGGAGATGATGGAGCTGCTGCAGTATGAGCTCAATCGTCCTGCCAAGCTGAACCGCATCAAGAGTCGGGAAGGCGTCGTTGAGCATGAGCATGCCCGCGCTTTGCTGGAAGAGGGCAAATTCGCGCAGGCGGTGAAGCAGCTGGAGGAGATTGTGAAGGAGCATCCGGATTTCCTTGCCGCGCGCAACAACCTGGCGCTTGCCTATTATTATATGGGACGATTCGATTCGGCGAAACGGACGATCGGCGAGGTGCTGGATCAGGAGCCGGGGAATCTGCACGGCTTGTGCAACCTGGCGATCTTCTATCAGCATGAAGGAGACGTGGAGCAGCGCGACCGTCTGATGGACATGCTTCGCATCACGGTGCCGTTTCACCTGGAGCATGTATTCAAGCTGGCAACGACGATGGGCATTCTTGGGCAGCATGAGGTGGCGTACGGACATTTCCGGCGGCTGCTGAAGCATGAAGAATTTAGTTCCGATCCGAGCTTGTATCATTATACCGCTGTGGCTGCCTGCAATATCGGCCGCTACGAGAAGGCGGAGCAATATTGGCGCCATGCCGCGAAGCTTGATCCCGAGTCGGTCATTCCCGATTTCTACCTGGCTCAGCTCCAGAAACGCAAGGAGACGGGAACCGATCAAATGAAGGTCAGCTATCACTATCACTTGCCGTTTGAGGAGCAGTTCAGACGGTGGGAGCAGGATGGGGATCAATTGACCGAGGAGGCGAAGCAGAATCCGCTGATCCGTTCTTCATTCTTCTGGGCGCTTCGGCATGGTGATCCGCAGACGAAGCTGCAGGTTATCCGTACGCTCGAGCTGATTGCCGATGAAGAGGTGCAGCATGCGCTGCAATCCTTCCTTCAGGAGCCCGGAGAGAACGCGGAGCTGAAGACGGCTGCCCGCCTTGTGCTGCAGCATATGGAGTCGGCAAGCAACCGGATTGCGGACCGCAGGGAAGACCGCGACGCCGCTCCGGTCAAAACCCGAGAAGTGCTGCCCGACTGGCTGCTTTCCTGGAAGGCCGTTCTGGAGAGAGCGGAGCAGGCGATGGACATGCGATCCGATGCCTTCTTGAAGAAAGAGATGGAGAATCTCTGGACCGACTTTCTCAGCCGTCTGTATCCGGACATCCCGAACATCCGAAACGTAGAGGGCTGGGCAGCGGCGCTGGAATATTGGACCGCGAAGAAGCGTGGACGCAACCTGACGTACGAGGAGGTTGCCGTCCGTTACGGGATTTCGCCTTCGACGGTCAGCCGGTATGCACGTCAAATTAACAGTGTTTGCGGGGACGAGGCGCAATCGGATCATAATTTCCGCCCATTTACAGAGAATATTTAAGTATGGGTTAGCGAATCAGTGGATCAGAGGACAGGAAAGCGTTCCCTGTTGCATCATGGAATCGCGGTTAAGTCATGAATAGGATGTAGAAGCATTCAATCACCCTATATACTAGGAGGCTGTATCTATGTATAAATCCATCGTAATCGGAACCGGGCCTGCCGGATTGACGGCAGCCATCTACTTGGCACGCGCAAACCTGAAGCCGCTCGTCATCGAGGGCATGCAGCCCGGCGGGCAGCTGACAACCACGACCGAAGTTGAGAACTTCCCAGGGTTCCCGCAAGGTATCATGGGCCCGGAACTTATGGACAATATGCGCCAGCAGGCGGAGCGCTTCGGAGCCGAATTCAAGAGCGCTTGGGTGGAGTCCGTTGATTTCTCCGAGCGGCCGTTCAAGGTGAACGTTGAAGGAATGGGTCAGCTTCTGGCAGAGTCTGTAATTATATCCACCGGCGCATCCGCCAAATATCTGGGCATTCCGGGCGAACAGGAGAATGTGGGCCGCGGGGTAAGCACCTGCGCGACTTGCGACGGCTTCTTCTTCCGCGGCAAAAAGATCATCGTCATCGGCGGCGGCGACTCCGCGATGGAGGAAGCGAGCTTCCTGACGCGCTTCGCTTCCAGCGTTACGGTGGTTCATCGCCGTACGGAGCTGCGAGCTTCGAAGATTATGCAGGATCGCGCACGAGAGAACCAGAAGATCGAATGGGCGCTCGATCGTACGCCGCTTGAAGTCGTGACCAGCGAAACGGGCGTGAAAGGCCTGAAGGTAAGAAACAATGAGACCGGCGAAGAAGAGCTGATCGAAGCCGAAGGCGTGTTCGTGGCGATCGGCCATACCCCGAATACCGGCTTCCTCGGCGGTCAGATTACAACGGATCCTACCGGCTATATCCTGGTTAAGCCAGGTACGACCGAGACGAATATTCCAGGCGTATTTGCCTGCGGCGACGTGCAGGATACGCGTTATCGTCAAGCAATCACTGCAGCAGGCACTGGCTGCATGGCTGCGATGGACTGCGAGAAATTCCTCGAAGGCCATATGGTGCATGACTGGAGCGAAACGCTCAACCCATAATAGAGGTTGTTCAAACAGTAGGAAGTGCGAAGAAGCCCCCGAGCTTACAGCGCCTTACGGATGACGACGATAAACCGTCATGTCCGGGGGGCTGAAGCCGGGGGCTTTATTGTACAAGATGCAGATCTCAAACTTGTGGATCCATCTGTAAGTCATTGCCTGAGCAAACTTGCAGTTGGACCTTAACTTAACCCGTAAACCGTCGCATTTCCAATGTCCGATGAAAGCCGTGGAGAAGGGGTCCGGGCCAGGCAGGGTAGAGTAAAGCCGAGCCCGCCGGAACTCCAATTACAAGCTGATCGCTTTATTGGCGTTCTTGACGTCGTTCGAAAGCAGCTGCTTCAGATTGTAGGAAGGGTACAAGCCCCGTTCATACATGAAGTAGTACACTTTCCCGTGCAGCTCAATCGCCTTGTTCAGCTGCTTCTGCAGCGTCTCGCGAAGGCTTGGGGTCGCGGTTTCGGTAATGGCGATCGCGTAATTGCGGACCGACGTTTTGGCGAAGCCGAGCAGATGGCCGGCATAATAGGCGGTCAAATCAGCCTCGGACAGCTTGCGGGTGCCGACAGGGGCTTCCGGGAAATATTGAAGCAGCTCTTTCAGGTTGTTTTCCACGCCTTGGATCGCTTCGATGTACAGGCTGTGCAGCTGCGGGTCTTGAATATCGCCGAGCGCCATCTTGAACCCCATCAGGTTGTTAGCTTGGAAGGCCGTTAATTCGTGCATCTCGAGCGTCTCATGCCACGCCAGATGCTTGGGATTATGCTTCATATCCTCTCTTGTCTCCTCCATGTGATGAAATATGTGATAGCCTATTCAATCACGCGGGGGAAGGTGCCTATCCTGCCGGAGTTCTTAGGAGTTTATAGATCCTGGGATAGCCGTACCATATCCCGCAGCCGCATCCCGTTCTCGTAAATCTCCTCTTCATAATGCCGGACGAAAAAATCCCGGTCGATCGCCGTCATGCGGAAGCCGCATTTTTGGTACAATGCGAGCTGGGCGACACCGGTGCTTCCTGTACCGACCTCAATGGTGGCGAATCCGAGCTCTTTAGCCTGACGGACCGCATGGTTGACCAGCTGCTTGCCGAAGCCTTGGCCGTGCCGCTCTTCCGCTACGGCGACATTGACGAGTTCGACGGTATCGGGCCGCGTAGGCAGCAGAACATATACGCCGATAACTGCGGAATCGACTTCGCCGATGTAGCAATGTCCCCGATGGATATAGTCCTCCACCAGGCGCTTTGAAGGGTCCGCGAGCAGCAGCAGATCCATGGGAGGCGGTTCACCAGGAATAAGCCGTCGGATGTTCATAGCGTCGTCTCCTTTCATCTTCCACTTCCAATCTCGAAATCGAAGCATTATATTTGCTATTTTATCACAAAAAAGGGCTCGCTCACGCTTCTCATGGAAGCAGCGGCCCGCCCCGTGGTTCCTTGTGCGAGTGGAACAAGCGCATGGCTTGTCGTCCGAGCGTCGACGCTGATCATCGTACCAGCAGTGATCATTACATCACGCGCGGGAGAGGCACGCGGTAAGAAATCCCAATTAGCGCCTCCACACTCGGCTGCAAATGGAAATCGGGAAAGGCGCTAACTCTTGTATCGGAGCGGATTCCCTCGAAAAAATACACCAGGATAAACATAGCGATCCGAATTCGCTCATACATAAGGTGTAAGATGATTTATGACAAGGGAGGACTTGCGCTTGAACAACTATGGATTTTACGGATACCCGCCGCCGACCGGATATTCGCCGAGCAGCTTCTATTCTGCACCCCCTACGACTCCTGGGCACCTTGCACCGCGAGCATCGGCTGTTCCGCTGCATGTCAATTACGTAACCCTTGTAGAGCCAATGTTTATGGACCATCTGCTCAAGCATAAGGGGGCGAAAATTACCGTCGTAACGACAGCGGGAAAAGTAGAGGGCATCCTCTCCGGGGTCACCGCAGATCATATCCAGCTGACCGTCGGGGATAACAAGGCGCTGCATATTCGGTTGGCACAGGTGGTGTACTTTGAAGGGGTTCCCTATTAGCAGGGGCCTTACGTCATCTTAGTTTGGCTATAATTGAATTTTACCGCTGTTGCAGGCAGGATCGGGCGGTATAAACCGCCAATATGTATACATGGATCCGGAAGGCGTCTATCGTAGACGCCTTTTATAAACGACAGATCCGGCTTCGTTTGTTCTCATGGCAGCACCAGCTATGGGGCAGGCCTGTGTCGGATTTCCATATTACCTAAGCTTTTCGTTCTCAACCGACGATAAGTAGGAAGTGTATCCGGTGATATTTCGACCGTTTTTTATAGATCCAGAGACTAAGGTGCGGGATAGCAAGAGAGGTGGATTTTTC
Organism: Paenibacillus sp. FSL R5-0810; assembly: GCF_038002285.1. Classification (NCBI taxonomy): domain Bacteria; kingdom Bacillati; phylum Bacillota; class Bacilli; order Caryophanales; family Paenibacillaceae; genus Paenibacillus; species Paenibacillus sp. FSL R5-0810. The sequence continues at coordinate 4,948,124 of NZ_JBBOCF010000001.1, read as the reverse complement.
ATGACTTCATTAAATTCGTATAACATTCGAGTGGCGACGGCACAGGACGAGCCCTTTCTATGGGATATGCTGTACGAATCCCTGTATGTGCCTGATGGGGCGGAGCCCTTTAGCAGGGATATCCTCAACGAACCCTTCATGAGGAAATATGTGGAGGGCTGGGGCCGAGAGAGCGATCTGGGCTATATCGCGACCAACGGGGAAGGAAAGCCGATGGGCTCGATTACCCTGCGGTATTTTGACGAGGCGAACAAAGGATTCGGCTACGTCAGTGACGAAATTCCGGAGCTTGGCATGGCCCTGCTGCCGGAGAGCAGGGGACAAGGGATTGGAACGGCGCTGATGAGGGCGTTGCTTCAAGGAGCGAAATCCAGAGGCATCTCCCGGTTATCCCTAAGTGTAGCGCCGGAGAATACGGCAGCAGTGAAATTATATAGGCGCTTTGGGTTTCAAGAGGTTGGCGTATTTGGCACATCCATTACAATGGTAGCGGACGTCGTATAAAAATGAGAGTGATCCATATCGGCGATTCTTTAACCAGCGACATCCGGGGTGCGCAGAGCCTGGACATTGCGGCGATGTGGCTCAATCGGCTGGGCAAACCGCAGGCGGATGGGATCGAGCCCGATTACGTTTGCACAACCTTGGATGAGGCTCGGAAGTTGCTGCGTGGCCATCATAAGGAAGAGGCAAGGGCGTGAGGCAGCGAAAATGCCATATATGGACAGTGTTCGCTAAAATCCAGCGGCTTCTGAACGAGAAAGCTTTAACAAGCCATGACAAGTTAGAACAAGCTAGAACAAGCTAGAACAAGCGTCCCGGGCTAACCGAAGACGCTTGTTTTTTCGGCTAAAGGAGTCCGGCTCGGATAGGAAGCAGGTTTGGAGAATTCGGTTACGGTAACCCCAAACCTTTTACCCCGAAACTGCGTTATAGCTACGTACTGATCACAAGGTTAAAGAAGGTGCGGGCATGAATCGAACGAAAACGATGCAGTTTGCCGGCAAAGGTGCGGCGTGGAAAGCGGACTATATCGTTACGCATAAGGATAAGGTTAATGCGAAGCAGACCGTATTTCAGGACGAGCTTGGCGGGAAATTAAAGCTTCAGTATGTCGGGAAGGCGCCGCTAGGCAGCGGTAGAATTACCTACCGGCTGGAGGATCGAAAAGGACGCTTCTCGGAAGGTGAGATCATTGCGGGGACGGACTATGCCGGCATGAAAGAAACCCTCTCCACCCTGGACTACAGTTCTTTGCTCGATATGATGGATCCTGATAAGGAACTGATCCTCACCATAGACTGGGAGAGTGGACGCGAACAGTTTCTGCTGACCCTTCCACCCTCAATCGGCTTCGGCAGACTTCCCCGTAAACGGTGAGGTCTATACCTGTCCAAGAACCGCCCATCTCCAAGAAGAAGGGACGGAGCTGGTGGATTTTAACCCTTTTTTAAACGAAGGCGCTCCCCCGATTTAACCTGGACCTTGTAAACTATAAATAGAAACCTCATGAAGGGAGTGAACGGGGCGTGCTGGAGGCGTATTTGTTCCCGATATCGTATGCATTTTTAACTTTTCCCATAGCAGCCTTGCTGTGTGCGGTCCCGTTTCTGATCGTGCAATACCGCAAGTATGGCTATTTCAATAAATTTCGCGGGTTTCTTCTGTATCTGTTCCTGCTCTATCTGCTCAATGCGGTGTACCTCGTGCTGCTCCCGCTGCCGGCATCTCGACATAATGCACCGATGGACGTGTCCTCGGTGATCCAGTGGATTCCGCTCAATTTTATTCACGATATTGTGAAGGAAACCCAGGTGGTTCTGTCGGAGCCGGGGACGTATATCCACTTGATCAAGGAACGGGCTTTTCTGCAGGTGGTGTTCAACATCCTGCTGGTCGTGCCGTTCGGCATGTTCCTCCGTTATTATGCCCGGGTGAATTGGCTTACGTGCCTGGTCGCTTCATTCGGTCTGTCGCTGTTCTTTGAGGTAACCCAGGTTACCGGAATCTACGGCTTCTATGACCACCCTTATCGGCTGTTTGATGTAGATGACCTGCTGACCAACACGCTCGGCGGGATGGTCGGCTTCGTGCTGGCCGATTGGATGAAGAACCATCTGCCACGGATGGATCGGTTGGATGAGAAGGTGGATCTGTCCAAGAAGCGGGTCAGCTATACAAGAAGAGCAATCGCTTTTGGCATCGATGCGATGATTACGTTGCCGGTCATCGGGATTATGTCCGTGGTGCTGAACGTGAAGGCCGCGTATTTCATCGTTGTCATTCTGTACTATATCGTAATTCCGTATATGCTGGAGGGGCAGACGGTAGGCAAATGGATTGTACGGATTCGCATCCAAGGGCAGGGCGAACATCTGAAGCTGAAAGAGATCATTATCCGGAATGGGCTGCTGTACGTCGTGTGGGGCGGCATTCATGCCCTGCTGATAACGCTGAGCTTCCCGGGCTCTGGCTTTCTGTATGCCTTGTATGTCATGGGAATGCTGCTGATCGACGGGGTTGTCATGGTCCATCTGCTGCGGTGCCTCTTCAACCATGAACGGACGCTGCTGCATGAGGCGAAGAGCGGAACCAGACAGGTGATCGCGGAGAAAAGACAGCCTGCGGCGGGGCGAAGCGAAGGGAATACTGTCTGATCGTTACTTCTTTCAAGAAGAAGCTCGATAAAGCCAAGGATATTATCGATATTGGCCGTTGTGCCTGCACTCGATTCATACCATGGCATGCGGCAGGAGCCGGGGATGGAGATTCAGGTCGGCGGAAGAAGCAAACAAATCCAATGAAATCGTCCATGAAGGACAGATCAAGAAGTACGGCCGGTGTATAAGGTTAAGCCCAAGACACCGGCTTTTATATTTATGTCGGCCAACCGGTAGGTTCAGCAGGGGCAGCCGGATGCTATATCAATAGCGGTCGAAAGTATGGAAATAAATCATTCAACCTATATAAACGTCAGCTTCGGGCATATCGGGCTCAATCAAGGGCCCTTCAACAACGATGACGGTCATGCCTAGCTCGGAGCCGGATTCATGCCACTCCCCTTTTTTCCACAGCACGGCCTGTCCAGCAATCACCTTCGTTCTCGGTCCATGATTGGCGGTAACCCAGCCTTCTCCTTCAACAACGATAAACAATTGGTCCGACGATGCCGGATGCTCTCCGACCACGCCCCCGGCGCCGATGTGCATGCAGCCGATGTGGTGAATGGGGATGGCTGCTTGACTCATGAGTATTTTCGACATAATCAGATGCTGGCTGCCGTATACGGAAATCGGGCGTCCGGCGTCCATGTCAAAGCGGAATATCTTCAAAGCCTCATCTCCTCTTGGAAAATTCATCAAAAACGATCTATTGTATGATAACATAAGGTGAATAGCACCACGGTGAATTCTCGCATACAAGCGAGAGATCCGTACTCGCGAACCACACATGTCAAAGCGGATTTGATGGAAGCCTTGAAGAACAACATACAGGAGTGACGTTTCATGGATAAATGGGAGTATAAAACTTTGAAATTTAAGACACGGGGATTTCTCGGGGGCAAGGTTGATGAGGAGGAATTCGAGGATTTACTGAACAGCTACGGGATCGACGGTTGGGAATTGGTGTCGTGCTTCGATACAAGCATGTATCAGGGCCAGTCCAATGATATTATTGCTGTTCTGAAGCGGAAAGCATATCTCGAGTAGTGACCAAAGGAAAGAGGGAGTGGATCCAGTGATCATTCGGGAGACGGAAGATGCGTTTGTGATGACAACTCAGGACGATCATGGCCGGTTCTCCGGGGACGTTGCCCGGGGCTTCCGGAAAGAGCTGTTCCTGGATGAAACGGTAGTGGAAGAAGTGCTGCTCGCAATCGCCGAGCATGATCGGGCCTGGCTGCCAATGGATGATACGCCCATCTGGAATGATGCGGTCGGGGTACCCTTTACTTTTGTTGATTATCCGACATTGCCGAAATTGCTGATGTATGCCAAGGGGGTTGACGAAACGGAAGCGATGAACCCCTATGCAGGGTACTTATGCAGCCTTCATTATGCGTCGTTTATGAAAAATGCGACCGAAGCGCCCTTCGTGGAGTTTTATCATGCGGAGCTGGAGCGCCAGGAGAGGCTGAAGAGTCAGCATCCTTTTCCGGATGAGGAGACAATCCAGCGGCAGTTTGCGCTGCTTCAGCTGTGCGATGACCTCTCGCTTTATGTATGCATGAACGCTCCCGGCGCGACCAAGGAAGAGGAGCACCCGTGGTTCAGGGATGGCTTTGATATGTCCGTGGATGGACAGCGGGTTGCGGCTGAATGGCTGGGCGGCGAAGAGATCAGGCTGAGCCCGTTTCTGTTCGAGCGGGAGTGGCCGGTTGTGCTTAAGAATAAGCATGTGCGGAAAGCGCAGATTAAACAAGAAGGCATCGCGAAGGCATTTGAGCATGCTCCATGGACCGAGCAGAAGGTTCTCTTCGTTCCGTAGCCGGAAGTGTGCAGGGCTATACGTATTTTTGAAGATATCAGACAATAATTACTTCGGAGGATCTGCTGCCCGATACCGTAAGAAAAACTAACCGTTTAACGCGGTCTGTATTCTGTGAGTACGTCGAGAGACATTTTTCTTATGGAATATGGTATGATCCGGTTTGAAGCCATGGAAAAATCCCGTCAGATTGTAGAGGTTGAAGGATGAAGAAAAAAGAGTTTTTGATCGTAGCCATGTTGAATTTTTTAGCGGCGATAGCCTTTTTGGTCGTGGTGATTATCACCGACCGCAGCTCATGGAAGTGGGGATTCGGCCTCGTGTCGCTGCTGTTCGCGCTAGGCGGGATAGGCAATATCGTCCTCCATTTTAAAAATAAATCGTAGGTGCAGCACTCGATGCAAGTTATAAACAGTATACATTACTGGGGGCTCCATGCCCCCGAATTGAACTTGCGTCAATGGTGCTCCTTCCCAATCATTGATATGAATGTGATAGTATTCACTAAATCTAAAATAGGGGCCTAGCCAAGCCTTCCACTCGTAGGATAGGAGAGGACGTGCAGGCGTCAAAGGCGCTGACCGCTGCCGCTTCGAAGGGACAGAACACAGGACAACCGGTGGAGAATTGGCGGGGAGCCGGGGAGGACGAAAGTTCCACGCCAGAGGTCTTTTGGCGAAGAGCAACGTTCAGACTCAGGACCCAACGCGGCCCGGCAGAATTCCTTCAAATCCATCCCTTTTCCTCCGCAGTCGTAATCGCCTCGATTCGATTCTTCGCCCCCAGCTTGCTCAAGATTTCAGACATGTAGTTGCGGACCGTGCCGTAGGATAGATGCAGCTTGGCGGCAATCTCGCTCGAGCTGCTTCCGCCGGCAGCCAGACGGAGCACCTCCCGTTCACGTTCCGTAAGCGGGTTCGCATCTCGCATCGTCCCGAAGACAAGCTCGGGCGAAACCTCCCGGCGGCCGTCCATGACGCGGCGGATCGCTTCCGCCAGCCGCTCGCTCGGCTCATCCTTCAGCAAGTATCCTTGAACGCCTGCTTGGACCGCCCTCTCGAAATAGCCCGGCCTTGCGAAGGTGGTCAGGATGATGACCCGGCATTCATAGCCAAGACGCTTGATCTCCTCAGCCACCTCCAGGCCGCTGCGAACCGGCATCTCGATATCCAGCAGGCAAATATCGGGACGGTGGGCTGCAATCAGAGACAGAGCCTCATCTCCATTGCCTGCTTGCCCAATCACATCGATATCCTCCTCAAAATCTAGCAAAGAAGCCAGTGCGCCCCGAAGCATGCGCTGATCCTCGGCGATCACCACTCGGATGCTCATGTGTATCCTCCTCCTTCCGGTTCTCGTTTTTGATGACGATCGGTACGCGAATGGTAATGATCGTTCCTTGGTTAGAGCGGGCTTCGATCGTCCCTCCGATCAACGACAGCCGTTCCGCCATTCCTTTCAGGCCGTTGCTCCCCTCAGCGGGAAGCGGACTGTCGTTCGGGAGACCAACCCCATTATCGGCGACGATCATCCGCCACTCATTCTCCAGCGTTTCCATCCGAATCCGGCATTGGCTGGCCTTGCTATGCTTCACCACATTCGTTACGGACTCGCGCAGGCAGAGGCTGAGAATATTATGAGCCAGATCCGGAATTCCTTCCAGCCGCTCATTTCCTTCACAAACCAGCTCAATCCCGGCGCTGTCCAGAATCATGCGGGCATCCCGGATTTCTTCGGGGAGCGTGGCTGTCCGCATTTCAGCGACAAGCTCGCGCACCTGGCGCAAGGCCGCACGGGACGTATTCTGGATTTCGCGCGCTTCCGCCTGGGCCTTCATCGGGTCCTTCGTCACCAGCTTCTCCACGAGCTGGCTCTTTAGCGTGATGAGCGACAGCGTATGGCCAAGCGTGTCATGAAGGTCGCGGGCGATGCGCATCCGTTCTTCGCCTTTAATCAAATTGCGGATTTGCTCATTGGCTTTCGCAAGCTCCTGTTCCAGCTTCTGCCGCCTGCTCAGAGAACGGAAGCCGAGCGGCGACAGCAGCATGATCAAGAAGAATGGAATGAGCACCAAGAGATCGGCGGTTTCGAGCGTTGGTGCATAGAGCGCCAGCGGGATCGCTTCGACAAGGAAGAAGATCAGCATAGCCGTTTTGAATCGGCGGTCATCAATGTACCAGCCGATGAAGTTGGCGGAGAAGAAGCCCATATACATAAAGGTAGGGTGATACCAGGTGGACAAGATGAAGATGACGGCAAGCTGGACTAACAGCCAATACATAAACGATCGCTTCTCTACTTCAAAATACAGCTGACGGTACGTAAAAAGAAATACCGCTAGCAGGAAGAAGCCGATGCCCATTTTCCACGAATCGAATTTGAACATGTTGTAGATCGGCAATATTACATACACCAGCCACAGATAGGGGAAGAATCCCATGTGGCGCGGAAACACCTCGAATCTTTGTCCTCTCATATATCCATCACACTCATCCCCTTAATCGGCTTGTTGTTTTTTCCGAATATAGGTGGATAGTATCATAAATACGAGCAAATATCCCGTCAAAATCAGGATGTGATCCCAGCCTGGTGCCTCGCCGCGCGTAATGGCCCATGCCCCGCCGCCGAAATGGTAGGAAGGCATCCACTTGCCGATCGCTTGCATGAAGCCTGGCATGGCCTCGATCGGGAACCACATGCCGCCGGTCACGGCCAGCGCCAGATAAATGCCGTTGCTGACGCCGCTGGCCGTATCGACGCGCCTCATGGCTCCAATCAGCGTACCGAGCGCGAGGAAAGGAATGGAGGCGATAAGGATCCACAATCCGCTGAACAGCCACTGCCAGAAGGAGAGCGAGACGCCGTTGATGAGATAGCCGGCAGTGAAAATAACAACGATGCAGAGCAGGTGCATGATCGCCTGCACGAACATTTTGCCGAAGAAATAGACGCTGCCCGGAAGCGGCGTTACCCGCATATAGATCGACCACCCCTGCACCCGCTCCTGAACGAGCCGGATGCCAAGCGACATAATGGCCGTGCCCATGACGCTGAAGGAGGTCATCGACATGAGGTAATGCGCCTGCCACTGGCCAGCCTCGGCTGCGCCGGTATCCACGATGCGGGTGAAGATGAAATAGAACAAGATCGGCATGGCCAAAGACCAGAATATATAGTACGGATTGCGAATCATCCGCAGCAGCTCCATCCGGCATTGAATCGTAATCAACTTCAGGTTTTTCATGTTAACCCGCCTCCCCTTGACTCATCGTTAACTGATCGAATGCTTCATCCAGACTGCCCTGATCGATCCGGATATCGCGAACGGTGAGTCCGGCACGGAACAGTGCCGCCAGCGCTGTGTCCGTATCACTCGTGACGGCGATGAGCCGCCCGTCCTGCTCGTAGACATCCGTTACGCCCGGCACCTCATGAAGCAGCCGTATCACCTGCTGGCCGTCCGCATCCGCGATGAAGGAAACCGTTCGCCGGGTAAGCTTGGATTTGATGGCTTCAGGCGTACCGTCGGCCGCCACTTGGCCTTGGTGAAAGAGCACGATGCGTTCGGCTATATCGTCAGCCTCCTGCAAGTAATGCGTGGTGAACAAAATGGTCTTGCCTTGGGCCTTGAGACCTCGGACCGTCTGCCAGAACAGCCGGCGGGCGGACGTGTCGAGACCCACCGTCGGCTCGTCGAAGAACAGCAGCTCGGGGTTGCCGGCGATAGCCAGCGCGAAGCTGAGCTTGCGTTTCTGGCCGCCGGACATTTTCACCGCCCATTTGCCGAGTTCCTCGGGAGTGAGCCCGCTGAGCGCTGCGATTTCCTCGAGCGTCATCGGATTCGGATAATAGCTGCGGATCAGGTTGATGATCTCCCGCGTTCGCAGGCCGTCCATGACGCTCACCTCTTGGAGCATCGCCCCGATCTTTTCCCGAACCTTGAGATCTTTCGGGCTCTGGCCGAAGAGAAGGACCTCGCCTTCGCTTGTGTCCTTGAGCCCCAGCATCATGGAGATCGCGGTCGATTTGCCCGCCCCGTTAGGCCCGAGAATGGCCGTAATGGATCCACGCTCAATCGTAAAGGATACTCGGTTCACGGCTTTCTTGCTTCCGAACGTTTTGGTCACCTGCTTCAGCTCGACGATTGGTTCGCCGCTTAGCTGTTGAATCATAGGTTACGCACCCCCGTTTTCGTTATCGTGATCTTATGATTCCATGATATCGGGAGCGGGAAAGGCACGTTAGTAAAGGATGTCACCGGTTTGAAATGACTTTTGTCATGTTGCAGGGAGACAGCTGGACGATTGGTTTAGTGATGGAATTCATGCCAAACATTTTCCCATATAACTTTTACCATTCTTAGAGCGTCTACTATATATCAATCGGCTGACATTCTTACCAAGAACGGACAATAGAAATGCAATAAGGCCAATGGGGAGAATAGATGGAAGGGGGAAGTTCTCATCAAAAAAAGCACGATATTTTTAGTAGCTGTATCTATTCTTGCTGCATCATCTTTATACTTTGCAACGAGTGCAGGGAATCCGGATAAAGATCGTCCAATAACAGGAACAGTTAATATGGATGCCAAATATATCGCATTCGATACGATCGAGGAACTCGATCAAGCCGCGGACGTGATCGTTATCGGTTCCCCGATTAAGGATTTTGAGGATCGGGAACATATGGCGCAATATTTTGAAGATGGAATGATCCAGGATTTCTATACAATGACCGAGCTGAGGATCGAGAAGGTTATCAAACAACCGGACGGGATAGACATCGGCGAGATGATGGAGTTCATTGAACCGTTATGCATTATAGAAGAGTCCGGGAACCAAAAGACGAAAATCATTATGGATGATTACCGCGAATTGAAGAAGGGCAGCAGGTACATTCTTTTTCTAAAAGACAATACGTTCGGCCAGTACAGCATCATCAACATGAACAACGGTAAATTTAACCTGGATAATACCGATGATTCCGATATGCCTATGGAGCAGCAGGACCTTGCGTTTAAAACTTCCCTGAAAAACCAAGTTTTGCGGAAATACGACCTGTATTGATTGCGAGTAAGAATACCGGAGTTAGATTCGGTGTTCTTTTTTCGCTATCCAACATTTCTGCAGCCTTTAGCCCACATGCCCAGTACCGGATGATTTGAGGGTTGGCGCGATCAATTCGTTAGTGACGCTGGCAATAGGTATAAAAAATGAAACGGTGCCTGTTTTTGTTAAGGGGGTCATGAGCACCTTGGACATCCCGACTTTCTGCGGCCTATAAGGGATTTCTATCCCCTTGTCTTCTCTTGACCGCAGGGGTGCCTTCAATTATAGTGGGTACAGTAGGAGCAATCTATAAATTATAGAAGGAAAAAGGTGGCTTGTAACATGTCTGAGAAGATCTACGTCGGTGTCGACCTGGGCGGAACGGCAATCAAAGTCGGAATTTGCGACGAGGAAGGGCATCTTCTGCATAAGTTTGAGGGGCCTACGGAAACAGCAAAGGGCGTTGACACGGTAATTGACAACATTGAAAAATATGTGCGTCACATTGTGGAGGAATCGCCATACACCTGGGATCAGCTGGCCGGAGTGGGAGCCGGATTCGCAGGCTTCACGAACATTCGTGAAGGCATCATTATTCTGGCACCGAATGTAGGATTCAAGGATGTACCGATTCGCGCCATTTTGGAGGAGCGTCTTGGCAAGCCGATCAAAATAGACAACGATGCGAATGTAGCGGCGCTTGGAGAAGCATGGAGCGGCGCGGGCCGCGGAGTTGATAACTGCGTATGCTATACCCTGGGAACCGGCGTAGGCGGCGGCATCATCATTAACGGCAAAATTTATCAAGGCTTCGGGGGAATGGCCGGCGAGCTCGGACATATTTCGGTTGTCCCTGATCTGGAAGCCATCCAATGCGGCTGCGGGAAAATGGGCTGCCTGGAGACCGTATCCTCCGCTACCGGCATCATTCGCATGGCGAAGGACGCCGTGGAGCGCGGAGACCGCACCTCCCTGTCGCTCGTGCAGAACATCGCGGCCAAGGAAGTGTTCGACGCGGCGAAGGCGGGCGACGAAGTGGCGATCCGCATCGTAAATCGCGCAGCGTATTACCTGGGCAAATCGATGGCTGCCGTATCGGCCGTCCTGAACCCGGAAGCTTATATTATCGGCGGCGGCGTGTCCAAAGCCGGCGACATTCTGTTCGATGAGGTGAAGGCGGTATTCGCGAAGCTGACACCGGAGCCGCTGCAGCGCGGCGTGCGTATTGTGCCGGCCGAGCTTGGCAATGATGCCGGCGTCGTCGGCGCTGCCGGACTTCACCTGCGCTCGTAGTTAATTCATCATTCGATTTTAACTTATAAGGGAGGGAAAGCTGATGCTGGAAGCAGCCGAACGAGGCAGCAACACATCATCGATGGCCACCCTGATCATCATTACCGGGATGTCGGGAGCAGGTAAAACATTGGCCGTGCAAAGTCTGGAGGATCTTGGGTTCTTCTGCGTGGATAACCTGCCCCCGGTGCTCATCCCGAAATTCGCGGAACTGATCGATCAGTCCAAGGGCAAGATCGGCAAGGTTGCGCTGGTCATCGACCTGCGCGGACGTGAATTCTTCACCGCCTTGTCGGAATCGCTAAATTATATTAAGGATCACTTCACGATTCACTGTGAAATTCTGTTCCTCGATGCGACCGATTCCGTACTCGTTCAGCGTTATAAGGAGACCCGTCGCCGCCATCCGCTCGCTCCGGAAGGCATGCCGCTTGACGGGATCCGACTGGAACGGAAAATGCTCGAAGAGCTGAAAAACTCGGCAACACAAGTGATCGATACGAGCAATATGAAGCCGCTCAAATTAAAGGAGAAAATCATCTCGCGTTTCACGCATCTTGAAAGCAGCATTCTGTCGGTCAACATTACGTCGTTCGGGTTTAAATACGGCATTCCGATTGACGCAGACCTGGTTTTTGACGTCCGGTTCCTGCCGAACCCTCATTACGTCGAGCAGCTCCGCCCGAACACGGGCCAGGACAGCGACGTGTACGACTACGTAATGAAATGGCCGGAAACCCAGGCTTTTCTGACAAAACTGCTGGATATGCTGCATTTCTTGATCCCCCAGTATCGCAAGGAAGGCAAGAGCCAGGTCATCATCGGCATCGGCTGCACCGGCGGCAAGCATCGTTCGGTAGCGATTGCGGAGTACCTCGGCAAGATGCTGGGCGTAAGCGAGACGGAGTCCGTATCGGTGAGCCACCGGGATTCCGAGCGGGATCGGCATTAATTAAGGGAAGTGATAGATGTGGCTGTGCAAGCTAGAAAGCGCCCCCGCATTGTCGTAATGGGCGGAGGCACCGGGCTGTCCGTTATGCTTCGGGGCCTTAAGGAAAAACCGCTCGATATAACGGCCATTGTCACGGTCGCAGATGACGGAGGAAGCTCCGGCATATTGCGAAGCGAGCTGCAGATGCCTCCCCCCGGAGACATTCGCAATGTGCTTACGGCGCTAGCCGACGTGGAGCCGCTGCTATCGGATATACTGAAATACCGTTTCAAGTCAGGGTCGGGACTGGCCGGCCACAGCCTCGGCAATCTGATCCTGGCTGCCATGACGGATTTGCACGGAGATTTTGTCACGGCAGTCAAGGAGATGAGCCGGGTTTTTGTTGTTCGCGGACAGGTGCTCCCCGCAGCCGGTGAAGCCGTCATCCTGCACGCGGAGATGGAGGATGGCACCATTGTCACCGGTGAATCCAAAATCCCGGAGGCCGGAGGCCGCATCAAGCGGATATTCCTGGAGCCGGAGCATGTCGAGCCGCTGCCGGAGGCGCTGGAAGCGATTCAGCAGGCGGATGCGATATTGATCGGTCCAGGGAGCTTATATACAAGTATTTTGCCAAATCTGCTCGTTCCGAAGCTGTCTGAGGCGATCGTCGCCTCGGAGGCGATTAAAATTTTCGTCTGCAATGTTATGACGCAGCCCGGCGAGACAGATAATTATACGGTGAGCGATCATCTCCAGGCGGTGTATGACCATATTGGTCTTCACCTGTTCGATTATGTTATTGTTAATGATGGAGAGATTCCGCCTCAGGTTCAGGATAAGTATGCCCAGAAGGGTGCCAAGCCCGTCTATTTGGACCGTGATGAGGTGACCAGCCGTGGATATAAGCTCATTGCGGATAAGCTTGTGCTATTTCGAACATACTTGCGGCATGATGCCGACAAGCTGAGCAACCATATTTTCCAGCTGGTGCAAGACTGGATTTCACGAAAGGGGTGAGTACCTTGTCCTTTGCGGCACAAACGAAGAAGGAACTAACGATGGTCGAAAGCCAAAACTGCTGCGAGAAAGCCGAGCTGTCCGCGTTGATCCGGATGAACGGTTCTGTTCAGCTGTCCAACAAAAAGGTGATTTTGGATATTTCGACGGAAAATGCCGCGATTGCAAGGCGTATTTATTCCTTAATTAAGAAGCATTTCCAGGCGCATACCGAGCTTTTGGTGCGTAAAAAAATGCGTTTGAAGAAGAATAACGTATATATCGTCCGGATTCCGGCCCAGGTTCAGGAAATTTTGAAGGAGCTTCGCATCGTGTCCGAGGGATTTCTGTTTCAGTCCCGGATCGATGAGAAGATCATCCGGAAAAATTGCTGTAAACGGGCGTATCTCCGCGGTGCCTTCATGGCGGGCGGATCGGTGAACAATCCGGAGGGTTCTTCGTATCATCTCGAGATTGCTTCGATGTATGAGGAGCACTGTCAGTCCCTCGTTGAGCTTGCTAACCAGTTTCGCCTGAATGCGCGCTGCATCGAACGCAAGAAGGGCTTTATCTTCTACATTAAGGAAGGCGAGAAGATCATTGAGTTCCTCAATCTGATCGGCGCTCATCAAGCGCTGTTTAAATTCGAGGATGTCCGCATTATGCGCGACATGCGCAACTCGGTGAATCGGATCGTGAACTGCGAGACCGCCAATCTCAACAAAACGATCGGTGCCGCTGTTCGTCAAATCGAGAACATCAAGCTGCTTCAGAAGGAAGTAGGACTTGAGAATTTGCCGGACAAACTGCGGGAGGTCGCCGAAATCCGGCTGGCTCATCCCGATATGAACCTCAAAGAGGTCGGGGAACTCCTCAAGGGGACCGTCAGCAAGTCGGGCGTCAACCACCGTCTGCGCAAGATCGATGAAATGGCCGAAAAGATCCGCAATACCTGACATTTTTTCTTCTAGTGTCCTGTATGCTAAAATGGTATAATATTATAAAATGTCAAGACGCTTTCAATACCGCAGATTTATAAGATAGGGGGTAATTTTCATGACAAAGCACCCGGTAGTCGTTCGGTTGAAGACGGGGCTCCATGCTAGACCGGCCGCGCTGTTCGTTCAGGAAGCGAATAAATACTCATCTGAAATTTTTGTTGAGAAAGATGATAAAAAAGTAAATGCCAAAAGTATCATGGGAATTATGAGCCTTGCAATCAGCTCGGGTACGGAAGTGCATATTAGCGCTGAAGGAGCCGATGCCGAGCAAGCGGTTACTTCTCTGGTTAATCTTGTGAGCAAAGAGGAACTCGAGAACCAATAAGCCATCCATGTTTAAGAAAAGTCTTGTGTTTGCAAGGCTTTTTTTAATATATGGGCGGGCGACGTTCCCCGTACTCAAGTATGCATCGCGCGGAGCATGTTAGATCTACATATGACTTTACAGAAAAGGGGAAGCGATTCCGCCTTTTTTTGTTTCTGCGCCGGAAAGCTGTTGTTTAACTTCAGTTTAACTTGTTGTTTTATTCTGACCTTACACCATAAATAATCGGACGGGGAAGGGAAGAGAAACAATGAGTGTACTGAAAAATACGGCAGACAATCTTCAGGCGTCACAAGACGAGAATCGAAAGGCAGGCTCGCAGGCGTTCTTCCGCCTGTTGAAAGAGACCAAGCCGCCGATGGCCCTGCTCGTGGGCGCCATTCTGCTCAATGTCGTCTCGACGCTGGTCGGGCTGGTCATTCCGATGTTTACGAAAAACCTGGTGGATGGCTTTTCCTTAACGGATATGAACCGGAGCCATATCATAGGGCTTGGCATCGCATTTATCGTGCAGACGATCGCCGCAGGCTTCTCGATCTATTTGCTGAGCTATACGGGACAGAAGATGGTGGCCGCCCTGCGGGACCGGCTGTGGAAGAAGCTGCTGGTGCTGCCGGTAAGCTATTACGATCATAACCGGTCAGGGGAAACGGTCAGCCGAATGACGAATGATACAAGCGTCATTAAGGGCCTGATCTCCGATCATGCAGCCGGCTTCGCCAGCGGGATCGTGTCGATCGTCGGATCCATCGGGGTGCTGTTGTATCTGAACTGGAAAATGACGCTGACCATGTTCGTTGTGATACCGATTGCTGCGCTAATCCTCGTTCCACTGGGACGCAAAATGTATAAAATATCGCTGGGCATGCAGGATGAGACCGCATCGTTTACGGCGAATATCAGCCAGGTGCTGTCCGAGATCCGCCTGGTCAAGGCCTCCAATGCGGAGAATCGGGAGTACGCTAACGGCAGCAGAGGTATAAGGAATCTGTTGAGATTCGGCATTAAGGAAGGCATCGTATCCGCCTGGATCGCGCCGCTGATGTCCTTTGTGCTGATGATGCTGCTCGTCGTCGTCATCGGCTACGGCGGATTGCAGGTGTCGACCGGGGCGCTGACGGCAGGCGAGCTCGTGGCGTTTATTCTATACCTGATTCAGATCGTCATGCCGATGACGCAGCTGACAACGTTCTTCACCCAGCTTCAGAAGGCAAAGGGGGCTACCGAGCGGATCTTGGAGGCGCTCGATGCCGAGGAAGAGGCGTTCGAGGACGGGATGGATGTACTTGATGCGAACCAGCCGGTATCGATTGAGCATCTGACTTTCGGCTACAAGCCGGGTGAGCCGGTGCTGAAGAATGTCAGCTTCCGGATGGAGCCGGGGACGGTTACGGCCGTTGTCGGGCCGAGCGGAGGCGGGAAAACGACGCTGTTCTCCATGCTGGAACGTTTCTACCTGCCGCAGGAGGGACAGATTAAGCTTGGCCAGGATCCGATTCATACATTTGCTCTACGGTCCTGGCGCGGATTGATCGGTTATGTCTCGCAGGAAAGCCCGATGATTGCCGGTACGATCCGCGAGAATCTGTGTTATGGGACGGAGCGGGACATTAGCGACGCGGAAATCCGGAGAGCGGCTGAAATGGCTTATGCGGACGGATTTATCGATGAGCTGCCTAACGGCTTCGATACCGATGTAGGTGAGCGAGGGATCAAGCTTTCGGGCGGACAACGGCAGCGGATTGCGATTGCGAGGGCACTGCTCCGGGATCCGAAAATATTGATGCTGGACGAGGCGACCTCGAGCCTGGACAGCCGCTCCGAGATTGAAGTCCAGAAGGCGCTGAAGAACCTGATGACCGGACGGACGACGATTATTATCGCCCACCGGCTGTCGACGGTGGTGGGCGCAGACCAGATCATTTTCATTGAGAAAGGGGCCGTTACCGGAAGAGGCACTCATGAGGAATTGGTACGGGAGCATGCGATGTACAGGGAATTTGCAGCCCAGCAGTTACAGATGAACGAAAGTCTGGAGGCCTAGGGAGCAGACCGGGCCGGGGAATAATGCTTGGGAAAGAAAGGGATGGACATGGCAAACATATTGGTCGTCGATGATGATCCGAATATTCGGGAGC
Source organism: Paenibacillus sp. FSL R5-0810 (assembly GCF_038002285.1). Taxonomy (NCBI): domain Bacteria; kingdom Bacillati; phylum Bacillota; class Bacilli; order Caryophanales; family Paenibacillaceae; genus Paenibacillus; species Paenibacillus sp. FSL R5-0810. Next base: position 4,931,901 of record NZ_JBBOCF010000001.1, on the reverse strand, counting down.
TGGTGAAGGTGTTTCTGGAGGAGGCCGGCATGGACGTCCTGGAAGCTCCGGATGGACTGGCGGCGCTGAGCGTGATGGAACAGAGCCCCGTTGATCTGGTCGTGATGGATATTATGATGCCGAATATGGACGGCTGGGAGCTGTGCCGGGAGATTCGCCGGCATGACGGCGTTCCGGTGCTGATGCTGACTGCCAAAGGGGAAACCAGGCAGATTGTGAAGGGCTTCGAGCTCGGTACCGATGATTATCTGGTGAAGCCCTTTGAGCCGGCCGAGCTGGTGGTTCGGGTGAAGGCGCTACTGAAGCGGTATCAGGTGGCAGCCTCGCAAACGGTCACTGCCGGTAAGCTGCAGATGAACCGCCGCACCTATGAAGCGAAGACGGATGAGGAGACGTTCATGCTGCCGTTGAAGGAATTCGAGCTGCTGTTCAAGCTGGCCAGTTATCCGGGCAGCACGCTGCCCCGGGACCGGCTGATCGAGGATATTTGGGGCTACGATTTCGAGGGGAATGAACGGACGCTCGACGTCCATGTGAACCGGCTGCGGGAGCGGTTCCCCGAGGCGAAATACCGGTTTCGCATACGCACCGTGCGCGGGCTCGGCTACCGGCTGGAGGGGTGTGAGGACTAGTGCGCAAAACCGGCAAATGGGCATGGAGAATCCTGAGGGAGATCTTACAGATCATTGTCCTCTTCGCCGTGCTGGCCGTCTCCTGGACGGCTGCGACTTATTTGACCAAGGCCGTGTATGCGAAGACAGGTGAGCCATCATCGGCTTATGTGATGCAGATCATCGACTTGTTTCTTGGCGTCGTGATATTCTTCTTATGCATAATGCTGATCGGACTGATGTTCAAGCATAAGCAGATGGCCGTCTTGAATGCGATGATCGATGCGATGCGCCGCATCTCTCAAGGCGACTTCAACGTCAAGATGGAGGAGCATAAGCTGCCCGGTGAATTTAAAATGATTGCGACCGGCATTAACGACATGGCCGAAGGGCTTGGGCGGATGGAGACGATGCGCCAGGATTTCATCTCGAACGTATCGCATGAAATCCAGTCGCCGCTGACGTCCATTCGCGGCTTTGCAAGGGCGCTTCGCAATCCCCGGCTGACGGAGGAGCGAAGGAATCATTACCTGGAGATCATTGAGGGAGAGAGCAGACGCTTGTCCCAGCTTAGCGATAATCTGCTGAAGCTGTCCTCGCTCGAAGGGGACCGGACCGCGTTCGATATGCAGCCCTACCGGTTAGATGGGCAGCTTCGCGCCGTGGTGCTTGCAAGTGAGCCGCAATGGCTGGCGAAGCGGATACAAGTGGATCTCGAGCTGGCGCAGGTGGAAGTCCGGGCGTCGGAGGATTTAATGAGTCAAGTGTGGATGAATCTGCTGCACAACAGCATCAAATTCACCCCGGAGGGCGGCGTGATTACGATTGAGCTGAAGGCAGACCGGGAAGAGGCCGTTGCTACGATTGCCGATACGGGAATCGGGATGTCGGAAGCGGATCAGCTGCGCATCTTCGAACGCTTCTACAAGGCGGATAAATCGCGAAATCGTGAGGCCGGGGGGAGCGGACTCGGGCTGTCGATCGTGAAGCGGATCGTCGACATCCATCAAGGGACTGTGACCGTGCTGTCCAGGCCCGGAGAAGGCTCCGTCTTTACCGTGAGGGTGCCGCTTGCGCCTCCTCCCGAATGAGGGGCGGACGCAACAAGGCTCACCTGCCATCGCGAGATGTCCGGTGAGCCTTGTCTTTGTTTGTTGCGTTGGTAAGTGGGAACCTTACGCCAAGACGCTGCGGCTGTCACTTGGGTTACAGCCGTTCAGCGTCATAGCACTTTCTCCAGGAAGCTGATCGTCCGCTCGTTCTTCGGATTGCCGAATACCTCTGCGGGCGGTCCTTCCTCCACGATATAGCCGCCGTCCATAAAGATGACCCGGTCGGATACCTCGCGGGCAAAGCCCATTTCATGCGTGACGATCATCATCGTCATCCCTTCGCGCGCCAGATCCTTCATGACGCCGAGCACCTCGCCGACCATCTCCGGATCAAGCGCCGACGTTGGCTCATCGAACAGCATGATGTCAGGGTTCATGGCGAGCGCCCGTGCAATCGCGACCCGCTGCTTCTGTCCGCCCGAGAGCTGGCTAGGAAAGGCCTCCGCCTTATCGGACAGCCCTACCCGTTCCAGCAGCCGCAGGGCCGTGGCCCGCGCTTCCTCCTTCGATTGCTTGCCGAGCTCGACCGGAGCAAACATAATATTCTTCAGCACGTTGAAATGAGGGAACAGGTTGAAGTGCTGGAACACCATGCCGATATTTTCCCGTACCTTGTTGATGTCGGTCTTCGGATCGTTGATGTCCCGCTCGTCCACGATGACTCTGCCGGCCGTGATATCCTCCAGTCGGTTAATGCACCGGAGGAAGGTGCTCTTCCCCGAGCCCGACGGGCCGATCACGCAGACGACCTCGCCTTCCTGTACCTGCATGTCGATGCCCTTCAGCACCTCGTTCGAGCCGTAGCTCTTCTTCAGTCCTTCTACACGGATTTTACCCAACTCGAACCCTCCTTTCCAGACGGTTCGCAATCTTCGTCAGAATGGTGATAACAATCAGATACATGATCGCTATGGTCAGCCAGATATCAAACGATGCGAACGTTCTTGCAATGACGATTTTACCCGATTGGGTCAATTCGACCAAACCGATGACCGACAGAATGGACGTATCCTTCAGCGTAATGACGAGCTGGTTGATTAATGTCGGAATCATGATTTTGACAGCCTGCGGGATGATGATCTTCATCATGGCTTTGCGATACGGCAAGCCAAGGGAGCGTGCTGCCTCCAGCTGGCCGGGATCGATGGACTGGATGCCGCCGCGGATAATCTCCGTCACGTAAGCCCCGGCATTGAGGCTCAAAGTCAGAATGGCAGCCACCAGCGGCGACATCGTGAATCCGAGAGCCTGCGGAATACCGAAATAGATGAAGAAGGCAAGCACCAGCAGCGGAATGCCACGGAAGATGTCGACAAAGACGGTCGCAATGCCCCGAAGCCATTTGTTGCGGCCCACCTTCATGAAGCCGAAGATCAGGCCGATGAAGAAGGCAAAAAACAGCGACACGAAGGTAAGCAGAAGCGTTTTGCCGAGGCCTGCGAGCAGTATCGGCATCGACTCGGCAATCAATCCGAGACGGCTTTGGTTAGCCGGTCCGGCCGCGTTCTCGCCAACGTATGTTTCGAGAATGCGGTTATACTCGCCGTTTGCTTTCAGATTAGCCAGCCCGGCGTTGAATTTCTCCATAAGCTCCTGATTCTGCCCCTTCTGAACGGCAAATCCGTAGGATGCCCCGGGTTCTTTCTCGGTAACGAGCTTCAGCCCGTTATTTTGCTTGACGCCGTAAGCCAGCACCGGATAATCGTCAAAGCAGGCCACGGAATTGCCGGTTTTGACATCATCGTACATCTGGGCCGAATCGTCGAACGGCACGATCGTGAAGCCGTATTTCGATGCGATGGATTCGGCGAAGCTGTAGCCCTCCGTGCCGGTTTTGACCGCCACCTTCTTGCCTCGCAAATCCTCGTAGCTTTGAATACCCTCTTGGTCCTTACGGACGGCCATCACGACACCGGAATCGAAATAAGGATCCGAGAAATCGAATTTCTGTTTCCGTTCCTCCGTGATGCTCATGCCGGCGATCACGCCGTCCACCTGGCCGGATTCCAATGCCTGAACGGCTGCGTTGAAACCGAGCGGCCTGATCTCGTATTTGAAGTTCTGATCCTTGGCGATTGCTTTCATTAAATCCATGTCGATGCCGACGAATTCGCCGCTCGGATCCTGGAATTCAAACGGAGCGAACGTGACGTCCGTACCGATCAGATAGGTTTTGCCCGATCCCGGCTGATCCGCCTGGCTTTGCGCCAACACCGGTACGCCCGTCGTTGCAGCGAGCAGCAGGACCAAGGCAAGTACTACACCCCGTATTAATCTCATAATGACCTCCTCATGTTAAAAACAACATATTAAGTTAGTTACCCACTTACCATCTTACATTAACATCCTGCTGCCTATTTCGTCCTCTATTTCTATTTTATTTGTCATAGCGGCCTGCAACCACTGGCATTTCCTGGATGGCGAAATAGAGGGGGCGATGAAGGAAAAAAAGTTGTGAAACCGCTTAAACGTGATGCAACATTTACCAATCGGTTTGCGTTAGAGAGGTAAGGCAAGCATCAGAAGCGGGCCAATATTAAAGGAGGTTGACCACACATGAAAAGATGGGTCAAACAGGTAGGTTCCATTATGATTGCAGGCGCTCTGCTGACAGGCGGCACGGCTTGGGCCGGATTCGGCGGCGCCACGGAAGCCTATGCGGCCGAGGCGGTGCAGCAAAATGTCGTGACGGTGCTCGGCAAGGGCGAGATATCCGTGAAGCCGGATATCGTATATTTGTCCATTGGGGCAGAGTCGTATGCGGAGACGGCTAAATCGGCGCAGAAGGCCAACGCGCAAAAAATGGATAAGGTTATCAAGGTGCTGAAAGAGACCTGGAAGATCGACGACAAAGATATTAAAACCGAACAGTTCTATGTGCAGCCAAATTACTCTTATACGGAAAAAGAAGGCCGCAAGGTGCAAAACTACTCGGCTTATCATTCCCTTGAAGTAACGCTGCGCGATCTGAACAAGGTGGGCGAAGTGCTGGATGCAGCGGCTGAAGCCGGGGCCAATTCGATCGGCAATGCCCGCTTCTCCGTGGAGAATCCTGATACATTCGAGGCTCAAGTGATCGATAAGGCAATGGCGAATGCCGATCTCAAGGCCCAGGCGATCGCCAAGGCTTCCAAACGTCAGCTTGGGGTTGTCGTAAACGTAACCGAAGGCTCCGTGAACAACAACGTTGTGTACGGCATGTATGACAAGATGTCGATGGAAACGGCTTCGATGGCCGACGGCGGCGCTGCGACATCCGTGAAGCCGGGCGAGATCAAAATCACGACCCAGCTGTACGTGCAGTATGAGCTGAAATAATCTCCTTTATGAGGAACCGGCAAGAGAAGAGACCGTCACCGCTTAGCAATGCGGGGGGCGGTTTTTTCTATTTGGCAACCCTAAGCCTTGGACGGTTCGATCCACCATGGGATCCAGAATCCGGCGAAATATCCGGGGCTTCCCCTGTCGAATTACTAAGAAAAGTGTTGTGTACAAAGGGAAAACAAGGTATAGTGAATATGCGAAAAACGTAAAGCCGCCAGTACGCGGCGTGAACATCGAACGAAATATGAAGCAAACGGTAAAGCCATACCCATGGATATGGCTTTTTTTTCTTAAAGAGACTTTAAAGCATCGTCCCTCAAGAAACGGATCCCCCTTCGGCACAGGCTGGAACACGGGCGGAATTACCGTTTCTTCTTAATGGAAATGGAATTGTAGGTTCGGTCAAATCAAGAGGCCCTGTGCCGATAGGCCGCATTTTGAACAAGGAGTTGGTGCATGTGATTGAACTTGTCCAGATCGAGAAGCATTTCCAAGGACAAGCGGTCGTGCATCCGCTGTCGCTCTCTATTAAAGAAGGGGAATTCCTGACTTTGCTGGGCCCCAGCGGCTGCGGCAAAACGACGATTCTCCGGATGATAGCAGGATTTGAACAGCCGACAGGGGGCCAGGTATGGCTGGCGGGTCAGAACGTGACAGAGATGCCTGCGAATAAGCGGGATCTCAATCTCGTATTCCAGCATTACGCCCTGTTCCCGCATATGACGGTGGAGGATAATATCGCCTTCGGGTTGAAAATGAAAAAGCTGCCGCGCCAGCTCATCAAGGAACGCGTGGAGGAGGCGGCTGCGATGACGCAGCTCACCGCTCTGCGGGAACGGTTCCCGCACCAGCTCTCCGGCGGACAGCAGCAGCGCGTGGCGATCGCCCGCGCGATTGCGAACAAGCCTAAAGTGCTGCTGCTCGATGAGCCGCTCGGCGCGCTGGATCTGCAGCTGCGCAAAAGCCTGCAGTCGGAGCTGAAGCATCTGCAGCGGACGCTCGGCATTACCTTCGTCTATGTAACGCATGACCAGGAAGAAGCGATGATGCTCTCGGATCGGATCGTCATCATGAACCAAGGGAAGGTCGAGCAGATCGGGACGCCGCGCGACGTGTATGCGAAGCCGCAAACGCTCTTCGCTGCCACATTCATTGGGGAGAACAATGTTTTCTCTTCGCCGGAGGGCCTGTTCTCTGTCCGTCCCGAGAAGCTGGTTCCGCAGCGCGGCGTGGCCGGCAGGAAGACAGGCGTCATCGAAGACGTCCAGTTCCTTGGCAGCGTGCATAAGCTGCTTGTCCAGCTGGACGACGAGCCGATGAAGGTGACGATCGCGCTCGATATTACGGAGGAGCATCCTTGGAAGATCGGCGAGAGGGTCGGGGTGAATTGGAACGACAAGGATGAGGTGATGATCGGGCCATGAGGAAATCGAAATTCCTGCTGACCCCGGTGCTGCTTTGGATGTCCCTGTTCCTGATCATCCCGATGCTGATTGTGATCGGCATTTCATTCCTGTCGCGGGATGCCCAAGGCAATTTGGTGTTCGAGCTCAGCATGGAAGGCTACAAGACCTTTTTCGATCCGTTATATCTTGGGATCTATTGGGATACCTTGGTGCTGTCGCTGCTAACAACCATCATCTGTCTGCTGGTCAGTTATCCGCTTGCCTATTATATTGCGGGCGCATCCCCGCGAATCCAGACTTGGGGTCTGATTCTCATTACGATTCCGTTCTGGATTAATTTCTTGATTCGAACCTACGCCTGGGTGCTGCTGCTTCGGACACAGGGCGTTGTCAACAGCCTGCTGATGTGGCTCGGCTGGATCGATGAGCCGATTCAGATGCTGTACACCTACGGCGCCGTGCTGCTCGGCATGGTGTATAACTTCATTCCGTTCATGGTGCTGCCGATCTATGTAGCGCTGGAGCAGATGGACAAGCGCCTCCTGGATGCAGCCAGCGATCTCGGCGCGTCCAAATGGAAGGCATTTCGGCATATTACGCTGCCGCAGAGCAAATCCGGCATCATGACCGGATCGGTGCTGGTCTATGTATCGACCTCGGGGATGTTCGTCGTCACGGACATCCTGGGCGGAGCCAAGTCCTCCATGATCAGCAACATCATCCAGTCGCAGTTCCTTGGAGCCCGCAACTGGCCGTTCGGCGCCGCGTTGTCGGTCATTTTCGTGGCCACGTCCCTGGTGCTCATTCTGCTGTTTAACCGGGCGATGCAGGCCCGCCATCAACGTGTAGGGGAGGGGAGATAAGTGAAGAAGAAGCGCCAGCCTTTGCTTTCGATTCACGCCTTCCTGATGATGGCGTTTATCTATGTGCCGATCCTGATTATCATCATTTATTCCTTCAACGATACGCGGTTGAGCGGGAACTGGGAAGGCTTCACCTTCGACTGGTATATCTCGCTCTTCGACAACCGAAACGTGATGGAAGCCTTGATGAACAGTCTGACCGTGGCGGTGGTGTCCACGATCATCTCGACAATGCTGGGAACGGCGGCGGCCCTCGGGCTCCGAAATTTGGGACGCAGAGGCCGCAGCGGCATGAACGGTCTCCTGTACTTACCGGTTATCATTCCGGATATTATCATGGGCCTGTCGCTGCTCGTGCTGTTCAGTCAATTAAATATTCCGCTCGGCAAGATGACGGTGATGATCGCCCACATCACCTTCAGCATATCCTATGTCTATGTAGTGGTGAGCGCCCGGTTGTCGGGAATGGGCAAGCAATTGGACGAGGCGGCCCAGGATCTGGGCGCTACGCCTTGGCAGGCCTTCCGGCATGTGACGCTGCCGCAGATCGCACCGGGTATTATCTCCGGGGCCTTGATCGCGTTTACGCTGTCGCTTGACGATTTCATGGTCAGCTTCTTCGTCGCCGGACCAAGCTCGACTACGCTGCCAATCTACATCTATGCCCAGGTGAAGCGCGGAATTTCGCCTGAGATTAATGCGTTATGTACGATACTGATTCTGGTGAGCATCACGCTCATCCTGCTGGCTCAATATATTCTTAACCGCGGCAGCGGGGATAAGAAACACAAAACGCTGCCGATTTAAAGCAAATGTTCCATTTCTTTTTGGGAAGGATCCGATATATCCATCATGGATACGAAAGAGAGGAGATAGGGAATTGAAAAGATCAAGATGGACCCGCCTGCTTGCTGCAGGGCTGGTCGCCGTATTGTCCGCAAGCCTTCTGGTTGCGTGCGGATCAAGCAAGGAGACACTTCACATTTACAGCTGGGCTGACAACTTCGATCCTGAGGTACTGGAGGATTTCGAGAAGAAGTTTAACGTAAAGGTCACGTATGACAACTACGCGAACAATGAAGATCTGCTGGCGAAGATTAAGGCCGGCGGCAGCGGCTACGACCTGATTCAGCCGTCCGATTACATGGTCAAGACCATGATTGAAGGAGACCTGCTGGAGCCGCTCGACATGAACAATATCCCGAACTTCGTCAATATTTCGGAGACGTTTAAGAACCCTTCTTTTGACCCGGGGAACAAGTACTCCATCGTCTACACGTCCGGTGTGACGGGGATTGCTTACAACAAGAAGTACGTGAAGGATGAGATCAACAGCTGGGAAGATTTGTGGAATCCGGAATACAAGGGCAAAGTGCTGCTTCTGGACGACAACCGTGAAATGATCGGCATGGCGCTGAAGAAGCAAGGGAAATCCAACAGCACGACGGATGAAGCCGAGATTAACGCTGCGGCCCTGGACCTTAAGACGCTGCTGCCGAACGTCCTTGCCTTCGACACGGATAACATCAAGCAGAAGATGATTCAAGAGGAAGGCTGGATTGCAACGGTATGGTCCGGTGACGCTGCATTCATCGCGGAAGAAAATCCGGATGTGGCGTATGTGGTGCCGGAGGAGGGCGCAACGATCTTCTCGGATAACTATGCAATTCCGAAGGGCGCGAAGAACAAGGAGCTGGCGGAGAAATTTATCAATTTCATGCTGGAGCCTGAAGTCAGCGCGAAGAACTACGAATATATCGGATACAGCAATCCGAATACGAAAGCGATGGAATTCCACAGCGAGGACTATCGCAGCAACACCATGATCAACTTGACCGACGAGGAGCTGGGCCGCACGGAATGGCTCGATAACGTCGGAGAAGCTCTCCAGATCTATGATCGCTTGTGGACCGAGCTGAAGAGCGGACGATAGAGAATTGGTGCTTTAGCACCTTTTTTATAAGCCTTGCCCATAGGGGCAGGGCTTTTTTTATTGCGGCTTTAGCCAGTTGAGCTCGCGAAGCGTGCGAAACAAAAAACCACCCGCTATGCGGGTGGAGAGATCGAGGTTTGACCAACAAGACCATTCCGATAAAATTGAGATGTTCAGGCTCAATAATGAAAGGAATGGTCTTAGATGGCAAACAAGAGCTATAGTTTAGCTCACACGAAGTGGATGTGCAAGTACCACATTGTGTTCACCCCGAAGTATAGACGGAAAGAGATTTATAATCAAGTGAGGAAAGACTTAATCGAAATATTCAAACGATTATGTAAATACAAGGGAGTGGAGATAATCGAAGGTCACATGATGCCCGATCATGTACATATGTTGGTAGCAATTCCCCCAAAAATCTCAGTATCATCATTTATGGGATACCTGAAGGGGAAAAGCTCACTCATGATATTCGAGAAGCATGCTAGCTTGAAGTATAAATATGGTAATCGAAAATTCTGGGCGGAGGGATACTACGTCAGCACAGTGGGCTTGAATGAAGCCACCGTGGCAAAATATATCCGTGAGCAAGAAGCACATGACCAAGCAATTGATAAACTGAGTGTGAAAGAGTATGAAGACCCATTCAGCAAAAACAGTAACAAGAAGAAGTAAACCAGTTTAACTGGTAAGTGAAAGTGACAAATTACACTGAGCCTGAGCAATTTTATTGTCAGGCTAGCGTCTTTAGGCGCAGTTTGGCAACAAGGGGTTATACCCCAAGAGCAAACCACCCGTTTGACGGGTGGTTCTGATTGGAATGGGGATCATGACGGAGGAGCAGCGGTCTATGAGATATGCCAAAGATTTTGAATGTTATAGAACCAGCTGAAGTGGTAAGACACTATAAAGAGATACGGTTCGCAGATCGATCAGGTGAAGGAAGCAGCCCGTTCATAAGTTTTGGTCAAATATGGGGAAATAAGACTATAAGACTATATTCTTCATGTAGTTCCTATAGCATGGAATCAAAATTGTCATTCACTTGTTACCAAACGGTGGTCCGGATTTTTTATAATGAATGAGGGTAATAAACAACTATGGCAACTTAAATTGGAAAAGGTGGAACTAATATGAATTCCAAATTTCGCGTATGCGCAACAATTATTGCAACTGGCGTCCTGCTCGGAAGTCTTGGCTTGAACGGACAGGTCATCGATGCAAGCCCCTCGAAGCCCTCTGTTTCCGCCAGCCACAACGTAGCGAAGAAGAATGAAGTGACATTGAAATGGAACGGCAAGACCCTATCCCAGAAGGGAGTCCTTCTGCACGGAGTTACTTATATCCCTGCAACCGTACTCCGGGATGCGGCGGGAATGCCCCTGAAATATGATTCGAAAAACCGTACGTATACCCTGAACGCCGGCTATCATCAACTAAGTGCCGTTGTGTATGATTCGAAGGAAATCGGCTTGTTGGTCAACGGCCTCTATGCCGGAGAGCCTGGGGGTCAAATCCTCAACGGACGGCTCTATCTGCCGTTCAAGACGGTCAGCGAATACTTAGGGATCCAGGGACAATGGAGTCCGTCCTCGAAGACGCTCAGCTTGACGAAGAAGCAGAGCGATCTAACGATCAAATCGGAAACGTTGAAGAAGACGATCCAGGGCGTGGAAGCTGCTGTGAGTTATCCGGTTGTCAGCGGCCTAAGCAATGGCGAGGCCCAAACTCAAATCAACAGCGTATTGAAAAAGCATGCGGAAAGCGTGATCGCCCGCGCAGAGGAAAGCATCAAGGAGCTTCCTCCGGGTGAAGACAGCTTCCCTTATGCCTTCGAAGGCAATTTTGTGGTCCACTACAACAAGGACGGCTTGCTGAGTGTTACGGCGCATGATTATTCCTATCTCGGCGGCGCGCACGGCATGACCTTCAAGAACAGCTTCACGTTCTCCCTGAAGGATGGAAAGCTGCTGAAGCTTGGCGATTTCATCGACCTGAAGGGCAAGAAGAAGAAGCTCGACAACCGCGTCTTGAGCGAGTTGAAGAAGGGCGGGGGCTACCTTGGCGGATTCGAAGGAGTTCCGGAAGATGCGGAATTCTATCTGAAGGATAACGCCGTGGTCCTGTACTTCCAGCTGTATGAATACACGGCTTATGCCTACGGCTTCCCTGAATTTGAATTGAAGCTGAAGGAATGGAAATAAGGATGGGAACCGCAGGTTCTGAACCATGGGATAACTGAATCCTAGGGGGCGCGAGGCCTGTGACCGTTTGATACACTGTGATGTAAAGATGCAACAATGTGCCGGAATACAAAAAGAAATCCCTTGGATCGCAGCCTGAGGTTAACTTCAGGCCTAGCGGCCAAGGGATTTTTGTATGCGTAGGGCATGGCGGAGGGGTCTGCATCACAGTTGGGTATAGCTAATCAGACGGATATGGGCATTCACAAGCTCATGAACCAATTACGAATCCATCCTGAAGGGATCCGATGGAATCTCATGTTGCTTGTTGAGGATCCCTCCGTCTGAAGCGGGAATGTCCAATTCCGTAACCAATTATACCGGCTCCCCAACCAACGGCCGCATGGACAAGAGGATAAACCGTCTCCTCCGAGTGACCGGTGTAGTGGACGAGCCCGTAAAGGGGGACGGCGTAGAGAAGGACGAATGGAATGAGAACGACGTAGAGCTTCAGCAAGTAGCCGACGACCATGAAGAACACGCCGACGAGCCAATAAGCCGAGAACCAGCGGGGGTAGAATGTCTGATTGGTATACCCCATCACAAAACCGGAGAACAGAAGCAGAAGGACAAGAACAATGGAGGCAACTCCATGAATTGCATGCGGATCGGCGCCGGAAACGGCACGCTCCAGGTTCATGATCAGAAACGGAAGATGGACGAGCACGAGCATGAAAACAAAGGATATTTTAGAGCCGATCATAAGGACCTCCCTGTATATTAGGAATCAACAATGCAATTATACCAGAAATAACCATTGGGGTTGGTCACTATGTTCTATACAGACATAAGAAAAAAGGCATGCACCTTTACGTGTGCATGCCTTTTGCATGTATTGCTTCTTATAGTCCTTGCGAAGGCGTCTTCTCCAACACTTGGTCGACGAGACCGTATTCTTTGGCTTCTTCAGCCGTCATGAAGTAGTCGCGGTCGGTATCCTTCTCGATCCGCTCCAGCGGTTGGCCGGTGCGCTCGGCAAGAATACGGTTCAGCTTGTCGCGCATCTTCAGAATGCGGCGTGCCCGGATTTCGATATCCGTTGCTTGACCTTGTGCGCCGCCAAGCGGCTGGTGAATCATGATTTCGCTGTTCGGCAGCGCGTAGCGCTTGCCCTTAGCGCCTGCATTCAGCAGGAATGCACCCATGGAGGCGGCCATACCGACACAGATGGTCGAGACGTCCGGCTTGATGAATTGCATCGTATCGAATATTGCCATCCCCGCGGTGATCGAACCGCCAGGGCTATTGATGTAAAGGTGAATATCCTTCTCCGGATCCTCTGCCGACAAGAACAGCATTTGGGCAATGATGGAATTGGCGACCACGTCATTGACGTCGGAGCCGAGGAAGATTATGCGGTCTTTCAGCAATCTGGAATAGATGTCGTATGCCCGCTCGCCGCGGTTGCTTTGTTCAACGACCATAGGTATAAAACTCACGTGAAAAACCTCCTCATTAAGTGCATCACTAATAAATACTGTTACCGTATTACCCACATGATAAACAATTTTAATCAAAAAGTCAAAGATAGTCAAACTATTGGGCAAAAAAAAGAGCCGTCATGGGCACTTTCGGGTAATTCATATATGAGAAAATTTAAAGATGGCGCGCCCGCGAGGAATCGAACCTCGATCTCAGGCTCCGGAGGCCTACGTCATATCCATTGGACCACGGGCGCATATAAAAAATCAGCAACGAAGATGATTATACCCTATCTAATAGAAAAACACAAGAGCGGATAAAACATTGTTTTGATATATAGAGAGGTTTCGATTTGGCCATAATGTATAAGAATGATGGTTGCAGAGAAATATACGTTCGGACACTTGCAACCTGCATCATTATTGGTTAGAATAGGGGTGGGACTTAAAAGGTTATCCTGGGACATTTTACGTCCAACCGATAGAAGAGCCGAGACGAAAGTTTGCAGGAGTGGAATGCATGCGTAACCTATTAGAAATACAAGAGCAGCTTCTGCCCGATTTGATGGACACCTTTAAACGAAGGTACACGATCCTCCATCAGATCAAGCTGTCCGGGCTGGTCGGCCGACGAACGCTGGCGTCATCCTTATCGATGACGGAACGGGTTCTGCGGGCTGAAACCGATCTTCTGAAAGCGCAGGGACTGATCGAGATTGAGACGCTCGGTATGCGGATCAGCCATGCAGGACTGTGTCTGCTCGAAGAACTGGAGCCGCTCATGAAGGATTTGTTCGGGCTGGTCGAGCTTGAGGAGAAGATCAAGAAGGCCTACGGACTCCGCAAGGTTGTCGTCATTCCCGGTGACAGTGAATCCTCTCCGGAAGTGAAGCGCGAGCTCGGACGTGCCGGAGCAAGAACACTGCTAAGCTTCGTCGAGAACGGCGATACGATCGCCGTCACGGGTGGATCCACGCTCGCCGAAGTCGCGGAGCAGATGTCACCGCTTGCGGCAGGGCCTCTGAAAGGCACATGGTTTGTGCCCGCACGCGGCGGTCTCGGAGAGAGCATGGAAATTCAGGCCAACACGATTGCTTCCAAGATGGCAAAGCGCGTGGGTGCCGAATATCGTCTGCTGCACGTGCCTGATCTCCTTAGCGAGGATGCCTATCAATCCCTAGTGCAGGATCAGCACATCCAGGAGATTGTGGATGTCATCCGACGTTCCCGGATCATTATCCACGGGATCGGCGACGCGATGGAAATGGCCAGAAGACGCAAGCTGGACGAGGACTCGATCCGCAGCCTCCAGCAGGATGGGGCGATTGCCGAATCCTTCGGATACTACTTCAGCGAGGAAGGCGCGGTTGTCCACAAGATGCTGACTCTCGGGCTCCGGCTGGAGGACATCATGCAGACGGAGACGATCATTGGCATTGCCGGCGGCCGAAGCAAAGGCAAAGCGATTCATGCCGTGCTGAAATTCGGGCACGAGGATATCCTCGTTACGGATGAGGCGGCTGCGCTGGAGGTAGAGAAGGAGATCGATGCAGCGGCATCGTAACCTTAAGGTCCGGCAAGCATACAGGTGCAAGGCCTCGTTATTCTTTATCCCGTTGTCTTGATCGGCTTAACGGTCGGTCTTGAATATATTAATTTTACAAATATGGAGGGAACTACTCATGGTTAAAGTAGGTATTAACGGTTTTGGACGTATTGGACGCAACGTGTTCCGTGCTGCGCTGAACAACAGCGAAGTAGAAATCGTTGCAATCAACGATTTGACGGACGTAAGCACGCTGGCTCACCTTTTGAAATATGACACGACTCACGGAAGACTGAATGCAACCGTTGAAGCTAAAGAAGGCGCACTGGTTGTAAACGGCCGTGAGATCAAAGTATTTGCTGAGCGCAACCCTGAAGCATTGCCTTGGGCTGAGTACGGCGTAGAAATCGTTGTTGAGTCCACGGGTATCTTCACAGCGAAAGAGAAAGCTTCCGCTCACCTGAAAGGCGGCGCTAAGAAAGTTATTATCTCCGCTCCAGCTACGGACGAGGATATCACTATCGTTATGGGCGTTAACGAAGAGAAATACGATGCTGCTAACCACACCATCATCTCCAACGCTTCTTGTACAACCAACTGCTTGGCTCCATTCGCTAAAGTTCTCGACGAGAAGTTCGGCATCGTGAAAGGTATGATGACTACCGTTCACTCCTACACGAACGACCAGCAAGTGCTTGACCTTCCGCACAAAGACCTGCGTCGTGCTCGTGCAGCTGCAGAGAACATCATTCCTTCCACAACAGGTGCTGCTAAAGCGGTTAGCCTGGTTCTGCCGCAATTGAAAGGCAAGCTGAACGGTATGGCAATGCGCGTACCTACGAAGAACGTTTCCGTAACGGACCTCGTTGTTGAGCTGTCCAAGAACGTTACGCAAGAAGAAGTTAACGCAGCGCTGAAAGCAGCTGCTGAGGGTCCATTGAAAGGCATCCTGAACTACTCCGACGAGCCGCTCGTATCGAGCGACTACAATGGCGATCCTGCTTCTTCCACGATCGACGCGCTCTCCACAATGGTTGTTGGCGACAACATGGTTAAAGTTGTTTCCTGGTATGACAACGAGTGGGGCTATTCCAACCGTGTCGTTGACCTCGCTGCTTACATCGCAAGCAAAGGTCTGTAATTGATCCAGCCAACCAATCGAAGAGGAGTTCCGTTTACGGGCCTCCTCTTTGGTTCATGGTTTTAACCTGTTTTCATGCCAGAGTACTGGGAAGTAGCGAGAGAAGCCGGCTCTGGCGGGCGATTAGAGAGAGAAACGAGAGCAGCGGCATGCTGCCCGGCGAGGGAGAACATTTTGTTAGGAGGAACGTGGAGATGAACAAGAAAAGTGTGCGTGACGTAGAAGTAAGCGGCAAACGGGTGTTTGTCCGCGTCGATTTCAATGTACCGCTCGAAGATGGTAAAATTACAGACGACACTCGGATTCGCGAAACTTTGCCGACGATTCAATATTTGGTGGAGCGGGGCGCCAAGGTCATCCTGGCGAGCCATTTGGGCCGTCCGAAAGGCGAGGTTGTCGAATCGCTGCGTCTGAATCCTGCGAGCGAGCGTCTGTCCGAGCTGCTGGGCAAGCCGGTAGCAAAAGCGGACGAAGCTGTAGGGGAAGCGGTAAAAGCGCAGGTCGAAAAGCTGCAAAACGGCGACGTGCTGGTGCTTGAAAATGTTCGTTTTTATCCAGGTGAAGAGAAGAATGATCCGGAGCTGGCGAAGCAGTTCGCAGAGCTTGCCGATCTGTTCGTGAACGACGCGTTTGGCGCAGCACACCGTGCGCATGCATCTACTGAAGGTATTGCTCATCATCTTCCAGCCGTATCCGGCCTCTTGATGGAGAAGGAGCTGTCCGTTCTCGGCAAAGCCCTCTCGAATCCGGATCGTCCGTTCACGGCGATTATCGGCGGCTCGAAGGTTAAGGACAAAATCGATGTCATCGACAACCTGCTGAACATTGCCGACAACGTGATCATCGGCGGCGGATTGACGTATACCTTCCTCAAGGCGCAAGGGCATGAAATCGGCCAATCTCTGCTTGATAAAGAGAAGCTGGATGCCGCGCTCGGATTCATCGAGAAAGCGAAGCAGCTCGGCAAGAATTTCTACCTGCCTGAAGATATCGTCGTTACCGACGAATTCAGCGCAAATGCCAACACCAAGATTGTCAATATCGATGGTATTCCGGCTGATTGGGAAGGCATTGACATCGGACCGAAGACTCGTGCCAAATATGCTGAAGTCATTAAAAACTCCAAGCTGGTTGTATGGAACGGACCTATGGGCGTATTCGAAATCGAACCATTCAGCCATGGTACCCGTGCAGTGGCACAGGCATGTGCAGAAACGGAAGCCTACACGGTGATCGGCGGCGGGGATTCCGCAGCAGCTGCTGAGAAATTCGGACTCGCTGACAAGATGGACCATATTTCCACCGGCGGCGGTGCGTCTCTTGAGTTCATGGAAGGCAAAGCACTTCCTGGTGTTGTGGCACTGAACGATAAATAAAGATATAGATCAATGATTTTGGATAGCTAATGTGGAAGAAGCTTGAACCCCGGCTCACCGGGGGGAATAAAGGAGTGAACTGTGTGAGAACACCTATCATAGCTGGCAACTGGAAAATGTTTAAGACGGTTCCGGAAGCAAAGGCTTTTTTCGAAGAGATTAAAGGCAAAGCGGAAGTAGAAGGCGTGGAAAGCGTGATCTGCGCACCGTTTACGAATCTTCCGGCTTTGGTGGAAGCAGCCAAAGGAACGAACATCAAGATCGGCGCGCAAAACCTCCATTTTGAAGATAACGGCGCATTTACAGGCGAAATCAGCGGTTTGATGCTGAAGGACCTGGGCGTTGATTATGTCATTATCGGACATTCCGAGCGCCGCCAATACTTTGCAGAAACCGATGAGATCGTGAACAAGAAGGTTCATGCGGCATTCCGTCACGGCTTGCTGCCGATCGTATGCGTAGGCGAGAAGCTGGAAGAGCGTGAAGCCGGCCAGACGAAAGATGTGTGCAAGGTGCAGACCGAAGCCGCATTTGCAGGTCTCCCTGCAGACCAAGCGGTTCATGTTGTCATTGCTTACGAGCCAATCTGGGCTATCGGGACAGGCAAATCTTCCACGGCTGAGGATGCTAACGAAGTGATCGCCTATATCCGCGAGCTGGTGAAGGGCTTGTACGGTGAAAGTGTTGCAGCTCAAGTACGGATTCAGTACGGCGGCAGCGTGAAGCCTGAAAATGTAGCGGAGTATATGGGACAAAGCGACATCGACGGCGCGCTCGTCGGCGGTGCAAGTCTTCAGCCGGCTTCCTACATCGCACTCGTTGAGGGGGCGAAGTAAGATGACAGCTCCAAGACCAGTAGCCCTGATCATCATGGACGGTTTCGGGCTTCGCAACACCGAAGTAGGCAATGCAGTCGCTCAAGCGAACAAGCCGAATTATGACCGGTACTTGAAGCAGTATCCGAACACAACGCTTACCGCTTGCGGCGAAGCGGTTGGTTTGCCGGAAGGCCAGATGGGGAACTCTGAAGTAGGCCACCTGAACATCGGCGCAGGCCGGATCGTGTACCAAGACCTGACCCGGATCTCGAAGTCGATTCGTGAAGGCGAGTTCTTCGAGAACGATACGCTGGTCGAGGCGGTTCGCGCGGCAAAAAACAGCGGCAAGAAGCTTCATCTGTACGGGCTTGTGTCGGATGGCGGGGTACATAGCCACATCGAGCATATGTTTGCGATGCTGGACCTGGCCAAAAAGGAAGGCATGCAGGACGTTTACATCCATGGCTTCATGGACGGACGGGATGTAGCGCCTGACAGCGGCAAGCAGTTCGTGAAAGATCTCATTGCCAAGATCCAGGAAGTGGGCGTTGGACAGATCGCTACATTGTCCGGACGCTATTACGCGATGGACCGCGACAAGCGTTGGGATCGCGTGGAGAAGGCTTACCGCGCCATGGTATACGGAGAAGGACCGAAGTACACCGATCCGCTCAAAGCGATTACCGAATCGTATGAGAAATCCGTATATGACGAATTCGTCGAGCCTACGGTGATCGTTGATGACCAAGGCCAGCCGATAAGCCTTGTGGAAAGCGGCGATTCGGTCGTCTTCCTGAACTTCCGCCCTGACCGCGCGATTCAATTGTCCCAGGTGTTCACGAATAAGGATTTCCGCGGATTCGATCGCGGTCCGGGATTCCCGCAGAACCTGCATTTCGTGTGCTTGACCCTGTTCAGCGAGACGGTGGAGGGCTTCGTTGCCTACAAGCCGAAGGATCTGGACAACACGCTTGGCGAAGTGCTGGTGCAGCATAACAAGAAGCAGCTGCGCATTGCGGAAACCGAGAAATATCCGCATGTGACGTTCTTCTTCAGCGGCGGACGCGATGTGGAGCTTCCAGGCGAAACGCGCATCCTCATCAACTCGCCGAAGGTAGCAACCTATGACCTCAAGCCGGAAATGAGCGCTTACGAGGTCGCAGATGCGTGCGTGAAGGAAATCGAAGCCGAGAAGCATGATGCGATTATCCTGAACTTCGCGAACCCGGACATGGTTGGCCACTCGGGCATGCTCGAGCCAACCAAGAAGGCGGTTGAAGTGACGGATGAGTGCGTCGGCAAAGTGGTTGAGGCCGTTCTGGCTAAAGGCGGGGTCGCCATCATTACGGCTGACCACGGCAATGCGGACATGGTATTCGACGAGAATGGACGCCCATTCACGGCTCATACCACCAACCCGGTACCGTTCATCGTTACCGATGAGAACGTGACGCTGCGCGAAGGCGGCATTCTGGCCGATATTGCTCCGACGATCCTCGACCTGATGGATCTGCCGAAGCCGGCTGAAATGACCGGAACTTCCATGATTGCGGCGCGTAAATAAAGACGGACAAAATCTTTACCATAAACGATACCAAAGAAAAAGGAGACTATACCCATGACTATTATTTCTGACGTATATGCTCGCGAAGTCCTTGACTCCCGCGGCAACCCGACTGTAGAGGTTGAAGTATACCTGGAATCCGGCGCGATCGGACGCGCGATCGTTCCATCCGGCGCTTCCACTGGCGTTCACGAGGCGGTTGAGCTTCGCGACGACGACAAATCCCGTTACCTGGGCAAAGGCGTTCTGAAAGCTGTTGAGAACGTGAACGAAATCATCGCCCCTGAAGTAATCGGTATGGACGCGCTTGACCAGCTCGGTATCGACAAGCTGATGATCGCTTTGGACGGAACGCCTAACAAAGGCAAGCTCGGCGCAAACGCGATCCTGGCTGTATCCATGGCTGTAGCACGCGCTGCTGCTGACGCATTGGATCTCCCGCTGTACGTATACCTCGGCGGATTCAACGCCAAACAGCTTCCAGTACCAATGATGAACATCGTGAACGGCGGTGCACATGCCGACAACAACGTAGACGTTCAAGAGTTCATGGTACTGCCTGTGGGCGCACCTAGCTTCAAAGAAGCGCTTCGCATGGGCGCTGAAATCTTCCACAACCTGAAGTCCGTTCTGAAAGGCAAAGGCCTGAACACGGCAGTTGGCGACGAAGGCGGTTTTGCTCCAAACTTCACGTCCAACGAAGATGCACTGTCCTCCATCATCGAAGCGATCGAAAAAGCCGGCTACACGCCAGGCAAAGACGTATTCCTGGGTATGGACGTTGCTTCCACGGAATTCTTCAAGGACGGCAAATACGTTCTGGAAGGCGAAGGCAAATCCTTCACGCCTGCGGAATTCGTTGACCTGCTCGCTTCTTGGGTAGACAAATACCCAATCATCACCATCGAAGACGGATGCTCCGAGGACGATTGGGAAGGTTGGAAGCTGCTCACTGAGAAGCTGGGCAACAAAATTCAGCTGGTTGGTGACGACCTGTTCGTTACGAACACTGAGCGTCTGGAGAGAGGTATCAAGGAAGGCATCGGTAACTCCATCCTGATCAAGGTTAACCAAATCGGTACATTGACTGAAACATTCGATGCAATCGAAATGGCAAAACGCGCAGGCTACACCGCTGTTGTCTCCCACCGTTCCGGTGAGTCCGAGGACAGCACGATCGCTGACATCGCTGTTGCTACCAACGCAGGTCAGATCAAGACGGGTGCACCTTCTCGTACGGACCGCGTAGCGAAGTACAACCAATTGCTTCGCATCGAAGACCAATTGGGCGAGCTTGCTCAATACAACGGCTTGAAGTCGTTCTATAACTTGAAGCAACAATAATTTAGGGTAAAGCCCGGCTCCTGCTCTTGCAGGGGCTGGGCTTTTTATTTTGCGCTTTTCTGGGTGAGGGCGTGGCTGTTGGCTGCACATTTATTAGGGTGCCGTGGGGCGGTGCGTATATCGACTCCGGTCGCTGTTAAAATCGGGAAGCTGGAATGGAGTAGGCAGAGGATACTTCCCGATTTTAAAGGCGAACGCATAGCTCCTCCGCCGATATACGCACCTGTGGCAGGGAAGAAAGTGTGCAGCCCAGCCACGTGGGTTCCCATAGAAGCGCAAAGGCAAAGCCGGCTCAGCTGCAAAGGCAGGAGCCGGGCTTTTTTGGGGAGGAGGGAGGAAGGGCTGCACATTAGGGTTTGTGCCGTGGGGCGGTGCGTATATCGGCTTCGGTCGCTGTTAAAATCGGGAAGCTAGACTGGAATAGGTAGAGGATGCTTCCCGATTTTAAAGGCGAGCGCGCTGCTCCTCCGCCGATATTCGCACCTGTGGCAGGGGAAGAAGTGTGCAGCAAAGCCCTTGTGGGTGTCCCATGGAAACGCAAAGGCAAAGCCCGGCTTGGCTGCAAAGGCAGGAGCCGGGCTTTTTATGGAGAAGGGGGGCTGTGGCTGCACTCCTTAGCGAGCCGTGGGGCGGTGCGTAAATCGTCTCCGGTCGCTCATAAGTCTGACTTTTCAAGGTTATTAATTTTTGTATGTAAGTTTTTTACCTCTGCCCTTAATTTTGTGATGTCCTCTTTAATTTCAGATCGGTTAACCGCAAGTTTTACGATTCGATATAGGACTAATAAAACAACAAAGATTATGACTAGATTGGCGATCAGGCCTCCAAAACCAAATGCCGAACCCATATCAACACCCCCTTATCATGGGATTTTATTAAACTATTTACAATTATACCATTACACGCGCTCTTCGTTCGACCGTATGGTGAAAACAACCGATTGCTTTGCACCAGGCTCCTGCTCTTGCGGGGGCTGGGCTTTTTATTTTGCGCTTTTTTTGGGAGTGGGGGAGGGGCTGTGGCTGCACACCTGTTAGCGTGCCGTGGGGCGGTGCGTATATCGAATAAGTGAGCAGATTTGAATTCCTCATTCCGCAAACTATGGTAAAATTGGGTATGCGGCATAGTGGAGGTGCATTCATATGGTCATGGGCCCGGAGCCATTGGATCAAGTACAACAGGAAGTTTCAGAAAGAAAGGTCAAGGAGAAGCTTGCAGGTCATCAGCAGCGGGGGTTGCTGAGCGATATGGCGATGACTTTATTAGCGGCTGGTGTATTGATCGTGATCGCCGTTATTTTTGGATTTATCATTCATATTGTCAGGTAGTGATTGGAGTTGCTTTGAAATACTGATGGAAAAGAAATTGGGGTTTCATCCAATCGTAGGGGGAACGAAAACGTAATGAGTAAAGTTGTTTCTGGATGGTTGATCGTGTGCCTCATCAGCCTGATCTCATTCGCATCAGGGGTTGATGCGGCTTCAACCAAGGTTAAGACAAGCGTACATTACTTCCTCGGCCAACAATATGTGCAAATTAGCGGGGAAAACAAAAAAGTGGTCAGTGATATCAATAGGATTCTTAAAGCAGACGCCCAGCTTTTAGCCTGGGCGAATATGGAATACAAAAAGAGCGGTGAACATACCTCTTTTCGTTCCAAAGCCAATACCAAATACAATAAAAACGGAAAGTTATCGATTGTTAATACCATCTACTTAAATTCTGAAGGCGGCCAAACCATCTCAGCCAGTACATTTAATTTTGATCTAAGGACAGGCGAGCGCTTGGAGCTTGATGATGTGATCAAGACTGAAAGTCAAAAGCTCAATCTGATTGAGGCTGTTACATCGCAGCTTGTAAAGAGGGAGTCCAAAGGGGATCCGATCTTCACGGATCATATTGAATTTTACCTTACTCAGTCCAATCACTCATTTTACTATTATGATCAGGGCATCGTCATCCGCTTCAATCCAGGTGAAGTTGGGCCTCACTCCGAGGGATTTGTGGATGCTAAAGTAGACTATACAACAATTAACAAGAAAAGGAATGGCCCGCCATCGCCTGCTCCAACCATTCCAGGTTATACGTATGTCACAAAGTCCCATATCGAAAATGAATTTACCGGATTTGATTACGGGAATATTTATGAATTAGCAAACGGGCAAACGTGGAAGCAAGTGGGGTATGTATTTTATTATAATCCCTCTTGGCCGGAAGTGATCATTTATCAAAAAGGGTCCAAATATTACTTGAAAGCCGAGTACATAGATGAACTCGTAGAGGTTGAGCTTGTCGGAACAGATTAACTGGACCTCAATATTTTTTAAAAAGCGCTACTACCCACTTCAGCTAATAAAGAAGCCGCCGTCCCTCTCACCGAGGAAACGACGGCTTATTCCATTTACAGCACTTCAAGCGGAATGCGGTCCCGGATGGATTGCCCATGGCTGTTCCTCCACTCGACGACGACATAAACGCCGGAAGGCTGGAATTTGATCATATTCCGTTCGGCAGCCGTAATCGGGCTTTCCACCGAGCCTAGATCCTCCAGATTCTGGAGGAGATTGATCGCCCCGCCTACGGCTGTCTGGCTTCCACTAAGCACGGGAACGGCTTCATTCTCGCTGCCGAGCGTCTCATAAACGGTATAGCTCAGGTAGTCGGAGTGCCTGATTTCGTTAGAGTCCCCCAGATAGACCAGCTTGGCATTGCCGCGCCAAATGGAGTCCTTTGTTCGAATGACGGTATAGTCCTCCACCCGCCAGGCGGCTCCATTCCCTTCTAGTGTATATAATTCCGTATGATCCGCAGTCTTAGTATCTGCAGTTTCGTTATCAGGTATTGCTTTAGACCAGAGGATGCCTAAAGTGATGAGACTCGAGGCAACTAACACCACAAGCGCTCTGATCCATTGCTTCCGGGCCATGCTAAGCAGCTCCTTTCAAAATCAGGTAAGCGGGACGGCCCATCATCGCTTCTTCCAGAACAGCTGCAGCGCCACCTTGGCGCACCACAAGGAAAAGACGAAGAACAGCAGTGCCCAGATAATCGCGGGAACCACAGTCATATTGGCCAGATTGCTTGCGTCTCCTGCTTGCGATGGCTGGCTCAGCGCCCGTATGGCCAAGGTCAACGGCCCCATGACGGACTCCTCCAGCACGAGAAAGGCCAGGAGCAGGTAATAGAAGTTGCGGATTTTCGGTCCCAGCATATAGAAGATAAGATTGACGATGATGAAAATAATGAGCCACCACAGCCCGTACCCCTTGTGTACGAAGAAAATAATCATAATAACCGCCAGCGCGGTAATGGTCATTAAGCCTTCGCCCTGCCGTTTGCGGGCATATCCCAGGAACATGAGAATGGCGAACACGGAGGCCGATACATACCCTGCCAACGAGACAACGACAGGACTCCAGCCCCCCGAGGACAGCATGGAATACGTGACGCCGCTGTGATCCGGGTTCAGCTCAATGCTGAGCACTCGGCCGGACATGAGGAGGGTCATGAGCGCGTGTCCCAGTTCGTGAATCATCGTATCGAGGATGCGGAACCAGGAAGAGAAGGGGATCAGCCGGGTCAGAATGGCCGCCCCTACCAGAAATAATAGTGCCTTGATCCATTTATTCATCAGGAAGTCCTTTCCGGCTTCAGTCTTTGATCTGGAGCATCGTTCGCTTTCATCCCTTATAATATAGATGAGTTTCATATGAAAATCCATTAGACTGGCCATGCAAAATGGTATAATTGAAGTCATGACGGAGGTTCATGACCGATGAAAAATGAGAAGCCGGATTTCAATAATAACAAAAACAATCACATAGAGCACATAAGACATACCACGCTAGTCAATGATCAGGGGATTCGATTTGCGGAAATCGAGTTCGGCGGGGAGGAGCGGGACATGCCGCTTGCCGCCCGGTCCGGGGAGGGTCTGGATCCGGAACAAGAGCGGGATAGGCAAACGGAGGCACCTCAAGCACCGGGGGAGAGAACCTCGTTGGTAGTGAAGCCGCAGCAGCCCCTTGATCTGAATTTGGACGACAGCTTCCGTTATCTCACCAAGGAGCAGCAATTCGCGCTGAAGGCACGGGAGCTGGCTTGGCATACGGAGGATGAGGCTCCATTCGTTCCGTTCAAAACGTACTGGCCGACGTACGAGCAGATGAGGCCTGAACAGTTTCGCTGGTATTTTTACTGGCGGGAGGAGGTAAGGTCCGGCCGGTACCCGGATACGGATTTATCCTATTTGTTCCTGTACTTTTACGAGCTGATTCACGGCGTAGGCTGGAGCGACCCGCGGCAAGGGTACGATTTGATGCTGCAAGCATGGAACGCTTACCGAGAGCGTTATGCCAAGCTCGATATGTACTTGCGGGAATGGCTATATGATTTTATGATCGTGCATCACCTGGATATGCCGATTCCCGAGACGTATGATCGCCTGCCGCGGGCCATCTCGCCGGAATTGAAGGAGCGGGAGTACATGCGGCGTTTCTCCCTTCAGCCTGCCGAGCTGACCTGGGAGCTGTTGTGCGGCCTGCTGGATTATGACGCCGAGAAGAGCCGTTTCTATCAGGAATCCGGACGCAAGGACATGCAGCGGTATGCCCCGAAGGTTGTGGCGCTGGTCGACAGCTATCTGGCCAAAAAGACGGGGCAGCGCTTCATCGACCGCTTCCAACCCCGGCCAAGACAGGTCAAGCGATATCTGTTTCGCAGCGCGGTGTATGACCATGGTCTGCATGGGCGAACGGTTGTCCTGACAATCCTCTCCTTAAGCGAGTATGCCCCATTGCGGGCTTACATGACCGGGTTGATCCGGCTGACGGAGAACAAGCTGAGGGAGCTTAGGGGCTTCAAGGGACGGCTTCGCGGGACGGAGGCCATCGGACCGGATGTGGCGCAGCTGGTTGAACGGTATTTGACCAAAGAAATAGAGCAGCAGCTTGAAGCCGAGCGGAAGAAGAGCATCCCGGAGGTGCAGATCGATACAAGGAAGCTGCGGCGACTGCAGCGGGAGTCGGACGAGGTCCGCGACATGCTGCTTGTCGAGGGGGCCGGATCGGAGGAGGCCTTGGATGAGAAGTCTTCATTAGTCCATGCAGGTTCAGATCAGTCCCCGAAAGCCGTCTCATCTGGAAAGCGCAAACCGAAGAGTGTGGATGTCGTTCAGGCCGTGATGGATTTTGATGCGGGGCTCCCTAGCGAAGATTCTTCCGGAATGGAACCGCGGATCGAAGGGACGGCTAACGCAACGACCGTAAAAGCGGCTAAACCAACGACCGTCGAAGCGGCAAACGTACCGACTGGACAAACTACGGGGGGATCTTCTGCGGAAACCGCTGAGCCAATCTATAAACAGGCTGCTGAACAATCTATCGCGCTTACTACTGTAGAAACTACCCTGGATACTAACATAAAAACTATCGAAGAACCAATCGAAGAACCTTTCGAAGAAACTACCAAAGAAGCTACCAAAGAAGCTACCGAAAAAAACGCTGAAGTAACGCTTGGCGCTAAAGAAATCCCTCATATTGAACGGGGATCGGAGGCTGAAGCGAGTAAAGTAGAGGAAGCATCCCATTCACACGGACAGGCATGGCAATGGGATGTTGAGGATGACGATTGGCAGCAGCTTGCGGAGCGTCTGACGCCCGTGCATATGGAGATTCTGCACGTCTTGAAGGCGGGACCGAATTCGGCTGCGCTGCAGCCCATTGCAGAGCGCGCAGGCTCGATGCCTGCCCTGCTGCTGGATGAGATTAACGAGGCTGCAATGGATACCATCGGGGATCTGCTGATTGACGGAGAATCCATTGCGGAAGAATATATCGACAAGATGGATGCTTTGAAGAGGATATAAAAGCAAGGGCGGTACAACCGGCCTCTAATGCTTTGAAAGAAGGTGAATATCGATCATGAACGAGTTGAAAATCCCGAAGCGGCTCACCACTGCCCTTGTGAACTCCATGACGGCAGGCGTCGTGCCGCGCGTTGGGCTTGAATATATTGCCGTCGGGCGTAAACCGGAGGTGGAGTCGATCCTGCGGGATATGGACAATATCGCCGAAGGGGGGGCGGCTTTCCGCCTTATCACGGGACGTTACGGCAGCGGCAAGAGCTTCCTCCTCCAGATGATACGAAACTATGCCATGGACCGCGATTTCGTCGTGGCGGACGCGGATTTGTCGCCGGAGCGCCGGCTCGTAGGCACGAAGGGGCAGGGGCTGGCGACGTACCGGGAGCTCATGACCCATCTGTCAACGAAGACGCGGCCTGACGGCGGAGCGCTGGAGGCTATTCTGCAGAAGTGGATTGCGGCGATTCAGCAGCGGATCATGGTTGAGGCGGGCCTTCGGCCGGATGATCCCGCCCTGAACGAACGCGTGGAGCTGGACATTTTCGCGGTGACGAATGAGATGCAGAATCTGGTGCACGGGTTTGATTTTGCAAAGGTGCTGGCTGCTTATTGGAACGGCTATAAGCTTGGCGACGATGACCGGAAAGCGGCGGCGCTGCGATGGCTGCGCGGGGAAGTGCCGACCAAGACGGAAGCCCGCAAGGAGCTCGGCGTAGGGGTCATCATCGACGATGACAACTGGTACGACTATATGAAGCTGTGGTCCGAATTCACGGCTGCGATTGGATACAAGGGACTGCTGCTGTTCATTGACGAAGGGGTTAACCTGTACAAAATCACGAACAGCATCTCCCGTCAGAGCAACTACGAGAAGCTGCTCACCATGTTCAACGACACGATGCAGGGCAAAGCCCAGCACCTGGGGATCTACATGGGCGGCACGCCCCAGTTCGTCGAAGACGAGCGCCGGGGGCTGTTTAGCTATGACGCCCTCCGTTCCCGTCTGATCGATGGACGTTACGGCAGTAGCACGCTTCGGACGTATACGTCTCCCATTCTGAAGCTGGACATGCTCTCGTACGAAGAAATTCTCATCCTTCTGCAGAAATTGAGGGATATCCATGCGCTGCACTTCAAGTATGAGCCCCAGCTGAAGGACGAGCAGCTGGTGGCGTTTATGCAGGCTGCCGTGAACCGGCTGGGCGCGGAAGAACTGCTGACGACCCGGGAGGTTGTGCGGGATTTCATGGACCTGCTGCACACGCTGCATCAGCATCCGGAAGCCAGCTTCGAGCAGCTTATGGGCGAGCGTGCGGAGGCGCAGCCAATCGGCAAAGGAGCGGATGAGCCGGGGGACGACATGGATGATCTGCTGGCGGAGTTTGAGCTATGAGCGCAGCGAATCCTTTTTCCCGGTTGGCGCCATTCATTCAGGAATTTATCTACAAAAAAAGATGGGATACCCTTCGCGAGGCACAGGTTGAAGCCTGCCGCGTCCTGTTCGATACGCCGAACCATTTGCTGATCGCATCCGGTACGGCTTCGGGGAAGACGGAGGCGGCGTTCTTTCCGGCCCTGACGGAGCTGCATAACAGGCCATCAAGCTCGGTAGGCATTTTGTATATCGGGCCGCTTAAGGCGCTGATCAACGACCAGTTCGAGCGCATCAGCGATCTGCTGAAGGAGGGGCAGGTTCCGGTATGGCACTGGCACGGCGACGTGTCCCAGGCTGAGAAGACGAAGCTGATGCGGAAGCCTTCCGGCGTGCTTCAGATTACCCCGGAGTCGCTTGAGGGGCTGCTGATGAACCGGCCGAATGCGATACCGGCCCTGTTTCAGGATCTTCGGTATGTCATTATCGACGAGGTCCATGCGTTCATGGGGGCTGATCGCGGCATTCAGGTGCTGAGCCAGCTCACCCGCATCGAGCGGATGGCTTCGTGCGAGCCTCGCCGGATCGGCCTGTCGGCTACGCTGAGCGACTACGAGACCGCGGCCGGGTGGCTGGGTGCGGGAACCCAGCATGCGGTCGAAGTCATTGCTCCGCAAGGCGGGCGGAGACTGCGGCTGTCGGTGGAGCACTTCTCCTTTCCCGATGCGCGGGACGAGAAGCAGGCCGAGCAGCTGGAGCTCGCGCGCAAAGCCTACTATGATTTCGTGTACGATCACACGTATATGAAAAAAGCGCTCGTCTTCACGAACAGCCGCTCGGACGCAGAGCTCACGACGCTGGAGCTGCGGCGAATCGCCGCGAAGCGGCAGCAGCCGGACGTCTTCCATGTCCATCATGGAAGCATCTCCGCCATGCTGCGCGAGGAAGCGGAGGCCGCGCTGCGGTCGGGGCCGGGGCCGGCGGTGGCCGCGGCAACCCTGACCCTGGAGCTTGGCATCGACCTCGGCGAGCTGGAGCGGGTCATCCAGCTTGGTGCGCCGTACAGCTGCTCCAGCTTCGTGCAGCGGCTCGGCCGTTCCGGCCGCAGGGGGGACCAGGCCTCCGAGATGATGTTTCTTTGCCCGGAGGACGAGGATGAAGAGGCGCTGCTGCCGGCGCGCATGCCCTGGATGCTGCTGCGGGCGATCGCCGTCATCGAGCTGTACATCCGGGAGAAATGGGTTGAGCCGCTCACCTTGCGGAAGAAGCCGGTGGGCGTGCTGTACCATCAGACGATGAGCACGCTGAAGAGCATGGGAGAAGCCGAGCCGCAGGATCTGGCGCGGGCTGTGCTTACGCTCCCGGCATTTCGCGGCATCGAGCCGGAGGAGTATAAGGAGTTCCTGCAGTATTTGCTGCAGACCGATCATATCCAGCGCACAGAGGAAGGCAGCCTCATCATCGGTCTTGGCGGGGAGAAGATCGTAAATAACTACCGCTTCTATGCGGTATTTAAGGACGATGAGGAGCATGTCGTCTACAACGGATCCGAGGAGATCGGATCGATTACGACCGTGCCGCCTCCGGGCTACTGCTTCTCGCTGGCCGGCAAGCTGTGGAAGGTAGAGGAAGTGGACACCAAGCACAAAGCATTGTACGTGAAGGCTGCCAAAGGCAAGGTTGATACGTTATGGCTGGGCGCCGGCGGCGATGTCCACACCCGGGTCGTACAGAAGATGCGGGAAGTGCTGGCGGACAGCACCATCTATCCGTATCTCGCGCCCGGCGCCGTGAACCGCCTGGAGCGGGCGCGCCGGCTTGCCCGGGAGAGCGGGCTGCTGAAGCAGGTCGTTATCCCGGCGGGCGGGGATTCGCTGTTTATACTGCCTTGGGCGGGCAGCAAGCAGTTCCGGACGCTCGAGCGGCTGCTGAAGCATAATCTGTCCGAGCCGCTCTCCTTGCGCTCGATCGTGCCGATGGAGCCCTATTACATGATCGTTGCCGGCAAGGCGGATGCCGGGACGCTGCTCGAGGAGATCCGCCGCGAGCTGGCGGAATGCAGCGACGCCAGTTCGCTGCTGGATCCGGACGAGGCGCCTTACCTCGGCAAATACGACGAGTTTGTGCCGCCGAAGCTCGTCCGCACGGCGTTTGCCGCCGACGGGCTGGATGTGCAGGGCCTCGCTGAGTTGTTGAGGTCGTGATAAGCCCCTTGCGGGGTGTTTTAGCCAGCGTTAGGCGCGAACATAGGCGCGTGAAGTAAACATGAAATCGAAATCAGCCATGGAAGAACGGGACATGCCCGATTCCATGGCTGATTTTTTATTCTTCACTTTTTGATAGCACATAGGATTTCAGGTCATTAAAACGTTTCTCATTTTCTCGGATCCACTTCGTTTCATCGCTGAATCGGCCGGTACTCGTCGCAGGATTTCAGCTTAGGATCTATAACTAGGAGAGATAAATTATTCCAGCTTTGTCGATCTGTGTTACAATATTCTTAGGTAGAAAATACAATACTTTGAATTTCTGTGAACTAGAGGTGAAAACAGCTGTGAAAAATAGAAACAAAACAGGTATTGTTGTGGCCCTAATTTATTGTTTTGTCCTTTATGCGATTTTTATTGATGCACCCCCTGGTGAGGCTCCGGTTAATCCGCCATGGGCACCCGCCATGATTCCGCTTGGAGCTGTTATTATTACATCTCTCTTTGATTACGTGATCAAGTTCGATTTCTTCGAAAAAAAGAAAAAGTGAATGGATAAAATGCCAAAATTAAAAATTGCGAAGACTTTTAATGGCTGGAGTTCTGCTCTACATTTCTGCTCTACATTTAATTGAATTCCAGCCTTTGAATGAAAACCTGCAGACTTCTCTTCGAATTAAAATGATCCCTTCGTTTATTTTCTTAATTTAAAGAGTCGTCTGAATCGGCTTGATCATCGCTTGTGAATCTAGGTTATCCCCAAAAATGAGCCTTGGTGATGTCATTCACCAAAGGCTTCTGTTCCTTTTGGAGCCGTACTGCCCTCCCTCAAAAGGTTCTTCCATCACTCGCACGCAGATGGGATCACCCGATCCACTTCCGTCGTCTTCCATCGGCTTCTATCGGCCCCGAGGATTGGTGCGAATGACAAGCCTCGCATAAAAATCCGCCTACCCGAAAAAATAAGCATTGTGCTCAACGCCATCGTATGGTAACTTATGTACATAAAAACGTTTTTATTGCAAAGGAAGATCAGTGAATGGGCAAGGTAACCATCAAAGATGTCGCAAGAGAGGCCGGCGTATCGATTTCGACGGTATCGAACGCGCTCAATGACGTGGACGTGCTGAATCCCGAGACCAAGTCGCATGTGTTGAAGGTGGCGGAACGGCTCAACTACGTGCCGAACCTGAACGGCAAGCTGCTGAAATCGGGCAAGACGAAGATGCTTGGCTTCTTCACCACCAGCGTATCGGGGCCCTATTTCTATACGCTCGTGGAATCCATGTCCCGCGAGTGCGACCGTCTCGGCTACGGGCTGAACGTGTTCGTGACGAAGGACAAGCAGGTCATTATGAGCAACATTCTGGGCGGGCGCGTAGACGGCGTCATCATTTTCGAAGAGCTGAGAATTGATGATAAAGACATTGCCGTCATGGAGAAGGACAAGATCAAGGCGGTATTCCTCGATCGAGTCGTTCAGAACGAGACGATGGGGAGCATTATTTTCGATTCATATGAAGCTGGATATGAGGCGACGAAATACTTGATCAGTCTCGGACACCGCAATATTGCTTACATATCGGGCGTGGACACCATGTTCGACAGCGTCCAGCGGAAGGAAGGCTATCTCGCGGCCTTACGCGAAGTGCAGTTTCCGATCGATGAGGACTTGATCCTCCAGGGTTATTTCGAGGAGGAAGGCTCCTATAACGCCGTAAAATCGTTCATCCACATGCATCCAGGCAAGGTGCCGGACGCGTTCCTGGCAGGGAACGACCTCAGCGCCATCGGCTGCATCCGGGCACTGAAATCGCTCGGCTACGAGGTTCCGAAGGATATCAGCGTCGTCGGCTTTGACGACATCGATATCGCACAGTATTTTACGCCGCCGTTATCAACGGTGCGCAACCAGATTGCGCGGCAAGGCATCCTGGTCGTTGACCATCTGGTGCGCATGATCCAGAAGAAGGAGCAGGGCAAGGTGCAGAAGCTGGCGGGAGAACTGATCGTCCGCGGCTCCAGTCAAGTGAAGGTCCGATCGGAATGAGTCGGAGCCAGTAGACTAGGCAGAAGGCGTCATTTCGGATCTGTTTTTTTAAAATTCATCCAAGCATAGGGGGTTTTTATTACCAAAAATAAAAACGTTTTTATTGAATGATTGCGTTCTTATGGATGGGTAACAAGGTGTAGTGCAATCGAGGGGTCTGGAAACAACCATGTTATTAAAGGAGGAGGCGAACGAGGTGGCAAAGACAGCCGAGGCTCCGTCCGCGACGCCCGCAGGAACGGGAGCCGTGCTTCCATCCGGCAAAAAGCCGATGGGGCGGAGAGTGAAGGAGTTTGTCGTGGATTTCGGACGGCAATGGGAGCTGCAGTCCATGATTCTTCCGGGCGTCGTGTTCATGTTTATTTTCTGCTACATTCCGATTTACGGTCTGACGATCGCATTCAAGAGCTACACGGTCATCGACACGATCGATTCCGCGCCGTGGGTCGGCTTGGACAATTTCAAAATCATCATGTCGGACAAGTACTTCTGGGATTCCGTCGTAAACACGCTGGGCATCAGCTTTCTGAAATTAGCGATCGGGTTCGTCATTCCGATTATTCTTGCCATCATGATTTACGAGGTCAGCTTCGGGCGGTTCAAGAAATTTGTGCAGACGGTGTCGTACCTGCCGCACTTCCTGTCCTGGATCGTGCTCGGCGGGATGCTTATTACCTGGTTCTCGACGACGGGCTTGTTCAACCAGCTGCTGCTCAGCCTGGGTCTGATCTCGCAGCCGCAGAACATTATGCTGGATCCGAACAAGTATTGGTGGATCGCCACCTTGTCCGACATCTGGAAGGAAGCGGGCTGGGGGACGATTCTGTATCTGGCGATTATGGCCAAGATCGATCCGACCTATTACGAAGCCGCGAAAATCGATGGCGCCAGCCGTCTCAGACAAATCTGGAATATTACCATTCCGAACATGAAAATGATCATCAGCTTGAATTTGATCCTAACTGTAAGCGGTTTATTAGGCTCGAACCTGGATCAGACGCTGGTGCTTATGAACTCGCAAAACCGGGAAAAGGCGGAGGTTATCAACTCTTACGTATACCGGATGGGGATGACGCAGGGTGACTTCTCCTACGCAACGGCCGTGGGCCTTGGCGTCTCGATCGTTTCGGTCATTCTGCTCGTGACCGCCAACAAAGTCACCAGCAAATTAAACGACAACCAGTCGGTTCTGTAACGGTTGTTCACCCAAAAGTGCCCGCTGCATCCAAAGCGCCGAATCGGACGCTAAGGGTTAAGGGCGGGCGGTAGAAGTGTAACGGGAGGGAGGCTTTACCTTGAATTCGAAAGCAGCGAAAGGGGACTGGGATAGCCGGATCTTCGATGCCGTCAATATCGCATTGCTGGTAGTGTTTACGCTGATCATCGTGGTTCCGCTTTGGAATGTTCTGGTCTCTTCCTTCAGCTCGGGCAGAGCTCTGGCGGAGGGCGGGTTTATTTTCTGGCCGACCGAATTTTCCCTTGAAAATTACCAGGCCGTATTCCGGGATGACGGCATCTGGCAGGCCTTCTTCATCTCGGTCGCCAAAACCTTGATCGGGGTCATCACCCACGTCTTTTTCTGTGCGATGGTCGGCTACGGCCTCAGCAAGCGGTACGTGCGCGGCCGCAAATTTTATGTCACGATGGGCGTCATCACGATGTTTTTCTCGGGCGGGATGATTCCGACGTACCTGCTCATCAAGGACCTGGGCATGCTGAACAGCTTCTGGGTGTATATTATTCCGGCGCTGCTCAGCTTCTACGATGTCATTATTTTGATGAATTTCTTCCGCAACGTGCCGGATTCGCTGGAGGAATCCGCGAAGATTGACGGCGGCGGGGATTGGCGGATCTTTCTGAGCATCTTCATTCCGCTGTCCATGCCGGCAATGGCGACCATTGCGCTGTTCAACGGCGTCGGACAATGGAACGACTTTATGACGACCAAGCTCTATATTACGGATCAGTCGCTGTACCCATTGCAAATGATGCTCTACGAAATTATTGTGCAGTCGCAGACGCAATCGATGCAGAACGCCGGCTCGGTCGTGATCGAGACGACGACGAAGGGCGTTCAGCTTGCCACGATCGTTGTTACTACGCTGCCGATTGTTGCGATCTATCCAATACTTCAAAGGTACTTTATTTCCGGAATGATGCTGGGAGCGGTGAAAGAATAAGAAAGCAGCAGTAGGTTCGGGTCTGAAAGAAAGCGCTTTTATTAAAAGGGAGGGTTACTGGATGTTGAAGATGGATAAATCAAAGGGCAAAACAAGATTCGCATGGGCTTCGCTCATGCTGGCGATTATGCTGGTGGTTGCCGGCTGCGGCTCGGGCGGCGACTCCGGCTCCAAGAAGGAAAACTGGATCTCAATCGAGGACCGGTACACCCCGGATCCGGAAACGCCGGCGTGGAAGCTCGATAAGAAGGAAGAGGCGACGGAGCTGACCTGGTATGTGAACGCTGATTGGTGGAACACCGATTTCGGCAAGGACGTCGTCACGAAGAAAATCAAGGAAGACCTTAATATCAACATCAAGTTCATCACGGGGGACGATACGAAGCTGAATACGTTCTTTGCCGGCGGCGATATGCCGGATTTGATCACGACCTTCGACTCCAACTCGCCGGTAGTGCAGAAGGCTGCGACTTGGGCATTGCCGCTCAATGATCTGGCCGAGAAGTACGACCCTCACTTCAACAAGGTGGCAGCGCAGGATACGCTGAACTGGTTCCAGCTGAAGGACGGCAAAACCTACGGGTACCCGAACTACTCCAACACCCAGGCGGATTATGACAGCGGTAACATTCCGGCGAAGACGGCGTTCATCATCCGCAAGGACGTGTATGAGGCGCTGGGCAAGCCGAGCATGGGAACGCCGGATGAGTTCCGCGCGGTATTGGCTGACATCAAGCAAAAATTCCCGCAGCTGATTCCATTCGGATTCAACTCGATCGGCGAGGGAACCGGGTCGCTGGGCGACGTGCTGCAGGACTTCATCGGCGTGCCGTTGGAGGACGAGAACGGCGGGTTCTACAACCGCAATCTGGACGAGGACTACCTGACGTGGGTGAAGACGCTGAACACCGTTTATCGTGACGGCGCAATCAGCGACGACAGCTTTGCGGACGACGGGACGGCTTTTGAAGAGAAGGTGAAAGCGGGCAAATACGCGACGATTCTGCTCGACGGAACCCCGCAGCAGGGCGGCAATCTCCAAAGCTTCGCCAGCGCTAACCCGGGCAAGGAATACATCGCGATTGACGGGCCGCAAAGCACGGCGGGACATGCTCCGACCTTGAACCAATCCGGCATCACCGGCTGGATGATCAGCTTCATTACGAAGAGCAACGCCGATCCGGCCAAATCGATTCAGCTGTTCACGTACCTGCTGAGCGAAGAGGGCCAAATGCTGATGAACTACGGAATCGAAGGCGAAACCTATCAGGTCAACGCCGACGGCACCGTAGCATTCCTGCCGGCCGTGAAGGAGCTGCAATTGAACAATCCGGACACCTTCAAGAAGGATTATCGTATGGGTGAATTCATGTTCTTCGGCCATGACCGCCATAAGGCGCTAAGCCAGGACGCCTTCCCGGATGCGATCAAGCAGATGCAGGAATGGGGCCGGGGCAAGCTGGTGCCGCACTTTATTCTGGAGAATATCAATCCGGATCAAGGGACCCCGGAGGCTCGCGCATTGAGCGCCATTAATACGAAGTGGAACACGACGCTCGTCAGCATGATCCGTGCCAAGGACGATGGGCAATTCGAGAGCATTTTGAATGAATACAAATCGTTCCTTGAGGCCAACAGCTGGGACAAAATCGTGGACATCCGCAACGAGAAGATGAAAGCGAATAAGGAGAAGCTTGGTCTTTAAATAGACGAAGGTCCATGCAGGGGCTGCGGAGATTTTTCCAAGAAGGGGAGAGCTTCAGCAGACAAGCCCCTGGCATGGGCCGATCCGATGGATAGGAAACTTAGCGAACCTGGAGGGAAACAGCATGCTAAACATCACCATTTATGAGTCGAGAGGGGAAGACGAGCTATTCGTCCCGAAATCGAAGGAACAGCTATCTCCGGTACCACCGGACGAGGAGCATAGCACGATTACCATTAACGATGAGCTTACCTATCAGGAGATGGACGGATTCGGGGCATCGTTTACGGATTCGGCCGCGTATTTGATCCATCAAGTGCTGGAGCCGGAGCAGCGTTCGGTGCTGATGAGGAGGCTGTTCGATGCGGAGGAAGGAATCGGCTTGTCGGTGCTTCGCAATCCGATGGGCGCTTCCGACTATGCCCGCGATTTCTACAGCTATGACGATATGCCGGACGGTGAAACGGATGAGGAGCTTAAGCGGTTCTCGATCGCGCATGATGAGGAGGACATCATCCCCTTGGTGCAGGAGGCGCTGCGGCTGAATCCGGATGTTAAGCTGATGGGCTCGCCTTGGAGTCCTCCCGGCTGGATGAAGACGAGCGGCTCGATGATCGGCGGGGAATTGAAGCCGGCATATTACGGGGTGTATGCAGATTATTTCGTGCGGTACATCCAGGCTTATGCGAAGCATGGCCTGCCGATTTATGCCGTAACCCCGCAGAACGAGGCATTGTATTCGCCCGTGCACTATCCGGGCATGATCATGCTGCCGGAAGCGCAGAGCGATTTTATTAAAAACCATCTCAAGCCGAAATTCGTGCAGCACGGCATCAACACGAAAATACTGTGTTATGACCACAACTGGGACAAGCCGGAGTATCCAAAGGCAGTGCTCGAGCAGGCGAATGACGAGGTGGATGGCGTCGCGTGGCATTGGTATGGAGGGCGGCCATCGGCGCAGACCGAGGTGTTTGAAGCTTTTCCTGGCAAAGAGGTCCATTTCACGGAGGGATCGGGCGGGGAGTGGATTCCGCCGTTCGAACCGGCTTTCTCTAATGTGATGCGGACGGGCATCGATATTCTCCGGAATTACAGCAAGTCGTTCGTGCTATGGAATATGGCGCTCGATGAGAAGAACGGGCCTACGGTACCGGGATTCGGCAAGAGCACCTGCCGCGGTATCGTCAAGATCGATCAAGGAAGCAAGGAGCTGACCTATACGCTGGATTACTACGCGCTCGCCCACTTCAGCAAATGCATTCGTCCCAAAGCGGTCCGAATCGCGTCCGAATCCAGCCATGCGCCGGTATCCAACGTTGCATTCAAAAATACGGACGGCTCGGTGGCCGCCGTGATGTTCAACGACGGGGAGCAGGCTGCCAATGTATCGCTTGCGCTGAAGGGTATAGAGGCGTTAAGCTTCCGCATGGAAGCCAAGAGTGCCGTAACGGTACGGATTGAAGCATAACTGAATATGATAGAGGCACCCCCT
This sequence comes from Paenibacillus sp. FSL R5-0810, assembly GCF_038002285.1. Lineage (NCBI taxonomy): Bacteria > Bacillati > Bacillota > Bacilli > Caryophanales > Paenibacillaceae > Paenibacillus > Paenibacillus sp. FSL R5-0810. Next base: position 4,894,324 of record NZ_JBBOCF010000001.1, on the reverse strand, counting down.
GGCATGGAAGACGGTCGGGGGGGGTGTTCGCTGTTCATTTTGTGCCGATGGGAAATCTTCTTACCGCTAGCGCATCCTGATCGGATCCCGTTTAATAGTCCGGCTCCCGGCAAGGCCCTTGCCCTGTGATCCCATAAAAAGTTGGTTATTTGAACGGGAACGTTTAGAATAATGAGCATAGGGTTAACCAAAGAACTTATAGGTGGAACATGATGAAGATAAAAACATTGTTTATCGCTCCTTACCCGGCCATGACCCCGCTCATCGACGAATGCCGGCAGGAGGATCCCGATCTGGATATTCATATCGAGGTGGCGAACCTCCAGGAGGCGATTCCGCTTGCGCAGGCAGGAGAGTCTCAGGGCTATGACGTGATCATCAGCCGGGGCGGCACGGCCAAGCTGATCGAGCCCGAGGTGGCGATTCCGGTCATTGACGTTCATGTTTCGGGCTATGACATGCTGCGGGTGCTGACGCTGGCGAATGATTTTCCCGGAAAAAAAGCGATTGTCGGTTTCTCCAACATTACCCTTGGGGCCAAGGCCATTACCGATGTGCTGGATATCGAGATCGAGGTGTGCACGGTCGAGAAGGCAGGGGAGGTCGACTCGATTCTGGAGGAACTCAAAGACAAGGGCTATGAGCTGATTATGGGGGATGTCGTAACGATAGAGGCTGCCGCCAAGCACCGTCTGGAGGGCATTCTTATCCAGTCCGGGCGGGAAGCGATTTTTGAAGCGTTCCAAAGGGCGAAGTCGGTTCATCGCCTTTATCGGCGAAAGGAGTGGGAGATTTCCTTCCTCCAATCCCTGCTTGCCGAGACGGCCAACAACCTCATCGTGCTGGATCGCCAAGGCGAAGTGGTCTATCAAAACTGGATCGACTATGATTCCTGCCCTGTTCCGGTCGATGAATTAAGCGCAGGCATTCGGGAGAATCCGGATCAAACCCGTGTTCTGACGGTTCAGGAGCGCGGGCAGCGCAAGCTGAAGCAGAAGCGGATATTGAAATACATCCAGGGGAAGCCGTACTATCTGTTCGATTTCTCCGAAATGAAGGAGAGTACCGGACAAGTGGCCTTCCCTGTCGAGGCCGTATCCCAGCTGCCGATGATCATTGCCCGCAGCGAATCGATGGCCGGATGCCTCGCAGCAATGGAGCATCATCTCGAGAGCGACTCCTTCATCCTGATTGGGGAAACGGGTACCGGCAAGCAGCTGCTGTCACGCTACATTCACTTCAAGAAACACGACCGCAAGGGGCTGTACGCGGCATTGACGGCGAAGCAGGCCTTGACCGAGATCGAAGGCGAAGGCTTCGACGACGATATCAAAACGGTCTATATTAACGGAATCGACATGCTTAGTCCGAACGAGATTTCGAACCTTCAAGCTCTGGTGAGGGCTGAACGCAGCAGGGGGCGAACGGTGATACTGGCCTTCGAGAAGGAGGATCCGGTCTATCAATCGCTCCTGTTCGATGAGCAGTCCGTTCGCGTGAATGTGCCGGCACTGCGGGAGCGCAAGGAAGATATTAAGGCGCTGGCAACCTACTATATCGCTGCCTATCACGGAACGCTGGGCACATCGCCGGTCAAGCTGAAGGACGAAGCCGCGATGATGCTGGAAGGGTACAGCTGGCCGGGCAATGTGGCCGAATTAAGGACCTTGCTGAAGGATGCGGTGACGGAGGAAAAAGGCTATGTGATCGGGAGGGCGCAAATTTCCCGGCATCTTGGCAGGAAGCAGATACAGCATTCTGTAAACGCCCGTTTGCCGGCGGATTTTCTTCAAGGAACTTTGGATGAGATTGAAAAGCGGATTATTCATGCCGTCATGAAAGAAGAACATGATAATCAAACGCGCGTTGCGGAACGGCTGGGGATCAACCGCTCGACGCTGTGGCGAAAGCTGAAACAATAGTTTCAGCTTTTTTTGTTATGCTGATATATCTGCGTTTCATTATGCGTGAGGGGTATCGGTTCAGGAGGAACGGTCAGAATAAGGGAAGGCACGGAGTCAGGCTTTGAACCGGTAGTGTCTCATTTAGTTTGGCATCTTGGAGAAGGAAATATAGCTCTTTAGATAGAATGTTTAAAATTGCAACAATTTTTGAACAATGTGTTGCAAATTTTAGAGTAAGCATTTACAATAATCCCTGCAAGCGATTTCAATTATGAATCACTGTTTAATATTGAAACAATTATTGAAGGGGTGCTACAATAATGAAGATCAAAGCAGCTTTAGATCGAATTCCCGGAGGCATGATGGTAGTTCCGCTGCTTATTGCAGCAGTTATCAATACCTTCGCTCCGGATTTGCTTCGCATCGGTAATTTTACTGAGGCCTTGTTCGTAAACGGTTCAAGCACATTGATCGCGCTGTTCCTGCTCTGTACGGGGGCGCAGATCAACGTCAAATCGTTCGGCGTATCGGTCGGTAAAGGCGCGACGCTGCTCGTAACCAAGTGGGTAGTAGGGGCGGCATTCGGCTTGATCGCTTATGCGTTTGCCGGCGAGAACGGATTGTGGCTCGGCCTGGCGCCGATTGCGGTCATCGCGGCGATGACCAATAGTAACGGGGGCTTGTTCGTGGCGTTGGTCGGCCAGTATGGCAGCAAAGAGGACCGCGCGGCCTATTCTTTGCTGGCATTGAATGACGGTCCGTTCCTGACCATGGTGGCCTTGTCGATCTTCGGTGCGATGGGATTCGTCGACGGCATGTTCTCGTTCGTCTCGTTCATCTCGGTGCTGCTGCCGATTCTCGTCGGTATGGTGCTGGGCAACCTGGACGAAGACATGCGCAAGTTTCTGGATAAAGGAAGCTCTATGCTGATTCCGTTCTTTGCATTCTCGCTCGGTATGGGCATCGATTTCGGCGCGATCGTGGAAGGCGGACTGTCCGGCATCATTCTTGGACTCTTGACGGTGTTTGTTACAGGTACTGCAGGTTACTTTGTATTTAAAGCGATGAAATGGAATCCGATTGTCGGAGCGGCTGAAGGCTCGACTGCAGGCAACGCGGTGGCGACGCCTGCTGCCATTGCTGCCGCCAATGCATCCTTCGCGGCCTTTACCGATATTGCAACCGTGCAGGTGGCGGCCTCTGTAGTAACGACGGCCATCCTGCTTCCGATCTATGTCGGCTTCCTGGTCAAACGGATGGAGAAGAAGGGATATTCATTTGAGCGGGAAGCGGAAACCGAAGTTTAAAGGTGTGATAAATGTGATCAATCAAATGGGAATTATCGCTGACGATCTGACGGGGGCGAACGATTCAGGCGTACAATTGGCGAAGAAAGGCCTCTCCTCGACCGTTATACTCGACTATCGTCAGAGCGGTGACGCTGCGCCTGCCGATGTGCTGATCGTGGATACAGACAGCCGGGCGAAGCAAGGTGCCGAAGCTTATGAAGCGGCATATGGAGCGGCCCATTATTTGAAACGGCATGGTTACGGGCATATTTATAAAAAGGTGGACTCGACGCTTCGGGGCAACATGGCGGAGGAGCTGAGGGCGGTGGAGCAGGTGTTCCGCCCGGATCTGATGTTGATTGCTCCGGCTTTTCCCAAGATGAACCGGGTAACCGTCGGCGGGCATCACTATGTGAACGGCTCGCTCATCACGGATACGGAATTTGCCAAGGACCCTAAGACGCCTGTTACGGAAAGCTTTATTCCTGGGCTTCTCCAGGCAGGGGCCGGCCGTGAGGTAGGGCTGATCGATACGAGCCTGCTGCGGGGGCCCGCGGATGAGCTTGCGGCATATGTGAACCAAGCGATATCGCATGGGCAGACCTGGCTGGTCTGCGACAGTGAGTCCGAGCAGGATCTTCGGACCATCGCCGCCTTCTTCTCGAGCTGGGATCGATCGATCGTCTGGGCCGGTTCGGCCGGGCTGATCGAATACCTGCCAGAGGCTTTGGCTTTGAAGCCGTCAGGTAGCGGGGAGGAGGCTGAGGCGCTGGCGGGCAAAACGCTGGTTGTCTCCGGCAGCTTGTCCAGAACCACGCGGCAGCAGCTGACAAAGGTCGGCGAGATGGCGGAGGCCTGCATGCTGGAAGTGGATCCGGTCGACTTGGTCCGAGGCGATACAGATGCCGATCGTTACGTTCGAGCATTGGAAAAGAGCTCGGACAAGCCTTATGCTGTATTGTATGTGGACGGTTCCGAGCATAATCGCATCGCTGCGAAAGCAGCGGGAGATCAGCTTGGGCTGTCCTTGACGGAAGTAAGCGAAGCGATCTCTCGGGGACTCGGGCATATTACACGGGAGATTTTGCAGGCATTTGAGGATATTGAGGGGCTGGTGCTGACGGGCGGAGATACGGCGAAGGCGGTCTGCCAGGAGCTGGGGATCGGCGAAATGCAGCTCCATTCGGAGGCGGAGCCCGGACTGCCGTTCGGTAAGCTCCAAGGCAAGGGTCGCAGTTATTGGGCGATTACGAAAGCCGGAGGCTTTGGCCGTGACGAGTCGCTCGTTGATGCGTTGCAGTATATGACCACAAAGAAAAGGGTGAGAGTATGAGTGAGCGCAAACCGATAATCGGCATCACGATGGGCGATGCCGCTGGCGTCGGACCGGAGATTATTCTGAAGAGCCTCAAGCAAGGGGAGATGTATGAGATCAGCAGACCGTTCGTCATCGGGGACCGTAAGATCCTGGAGCGCGCGAAGACGTTCGTAAACAGCGATTTGGCCATCGAGAGCATTGCTGCGGACGAGCTGGAGCAGGCCGATTACCGTCTGGGCACGGTATACGTGCTGGATCTGGACTTGCTGCCGGGCGATCTGCCGGTCGGTCAAGTGTCGGCCGAGGCTGGACATGCCGCGTTTAAATATTTGGAAAGAGCCATTGAGCTGGCGAAGGAAAATCGCATTCAAGCAATTTGCACGGCTCCGCTGAATAAGGAGGCTCTTCACAAGGGCGGGCACAAATATCCGGGTCATACGGAGATTTTGGCAGACTTGACGGGAACGCAGGACTTCTCCATGATGCTGTCCGCGCCGAACCTGAAGGTCATCCATGTGACGACCCATGTCGGACTGATCGATGCCGTGAAGATGATCACGCCGGAGCGGGTATATCATGTGATCAAGCTGGCGCATGAGACGCTGCGGAAGGCGGGGATCGATGCGCCGAAGATTGCCGTGTGCGGGATTAACCCTCATGCCGGGGAGAACGGCCTCTTCGGGTACGGGGAAGAAGAGGAGAAAGTCATTCCGGCTGTTGAGAAAGCTCAGGCGGAAGGCATTGAGGTTGTGGGACCGCTCCCGGCGGATACGCTCTTCTTCCGGACGGTTCGCGGCGACTTCGATATCGTCGTGGCCATGTATCACGATCAGGGACACGGACCAGTCAAAGTGCTGGGCCTGGATGCGGGCGTCAACATTACGGTCGGGCTGCCGATCATCCGCACAAGTGTTGACCACGGCACGGCATTCGATATTGCCGGAACGGGCATCGCGGATGAGAAGAGCTTGATGGAAGCGATCCGCCAAGGGGCCGAGCTGGCGCCGAAGGCTTAACCGATCAGACTGTGAGTATCAACCAATATGCAGTCCTTTCTTGCCGGATGGCAGAAGGGGCTGTTTTTTTCATGAAGAGAGCGATGGCTGACCATTGGATGGGCAGGACTGCTTGAATCGTATTTCGATCCCGATGGATCTAGGCTTTATGCAGCTGTAAATCATATGGAGAAGCGACACTCGCTTTACAAAAATCTTTGGCGCTTATGTGAGATTAGATGCTAAGCGGCTTTGCATTTTTTCTTACGTAACAGGTCGCCCCTTGACTTCGGGAGTTATGATCAGGTATGATTTCCAATAACTTGAATATGCCAATGACAAGCGATGATGAGAAGAGTACCTAGGTAAGGTCCTTGACCAGAGAGCCCCGGCAGGTGAGAAGGGGTAAGGAATGAGCCTAAGGGAATATGGCCTCTGAGCTGCGCACCGAAGCTGATCCAAGCCGTAGGCTGCGCCGGAACCTGCACCCGTTACTGTGCTAGGGTATACGTGCATGGAATGCGCCGTACCCGAAGAGGTGAATGCTGTGAGGCATTCGTGAAATTGGGTGGTACCACGTGAGCACAAGCTCTCGTCCCTTTGGGATGAGGGCTTTTTTTGTTTGTGAAAAAAAGGAGGGATTATATGATGACCAACATTTTTATCGGGGGCGCGTGGCCTTACGCGAATGGATCGCTCCATTTGGGGAGGCTGGCGAGTCTGCTCCCTGGCGATGTATTGGCTCGTTATTTTCGGGCTAAAGGCGAGCGGGTGCTGTATGTATCCGGCAGCGATTGCCACGGAACGCCGGTGGAGGTTCAGGCCACTGCCGAGGGGATTGCTCCGCGGGATATTGCGGACCGGTACCATCAAGAATTTTCGGAATGCTTCCGGCGGCTTGGGTTTACCTACGATCTGTACACCCGTACAGACCAACCCTTCCATCACCGTATTGTACAGGAGCTGTTTTTAAAGCTTCAGGAGAACGGGCATTTATACCGGAAAACGATCCGGCAAGCGTATTGCGAGACCGACCACCGGTTTTTGCCGGACCGTTATGTGGAAGGGGACTGCCCGATATGCGGAAGCCGGGCTCGCGGCGACCAATGTGACGTATGCTCCGCTATTTTGGACCCTTCGGACCTGACGAACGTAGCCTGCAAAATTTGCGGCAACCCTCCGGTAGAACGCCCCACGGAGCATTTTTATGTACCGTTGTCCAAGTTTCAGGAAGATCTCGCGCAATACGTGAAGGAAGCTGAGGGCTGGCGGGAGAATGCGGTGCTGCAGAGCCGGCGATATCTGGAGGAGGGCTTGCGGGACCGGGCGGCTACAAGGGATTTGGACTGGGGGATCGACGTCCCGGTTCCGGGGCTTGAAGGGAAGAAAATCTATGTCTGGATCGAGGCGGTTAGCGGATATTTATCGGCAAGCAGGCAATGGGCCGCGGAAACGGGCGGAGATTGGGAGTCCTTTTGGCAGGAAGATGGCGACATTACCGCCTACTACGTTCACGGTAAGGATAATATTCCGTTCCATACGTTGATTTGGCCGGCGATTCTTAAAGGGGTAGGCGGACTGCATCTGCCGGATCGGATCTTGTCCTGCGAATATATGACCTTGGAAGGGAGAAAATTTTCGACAAGCCGAAACTGGGCGATCTGGGTGCCGGACCTTCTTAGCCGCTATCAGCCGGATTCGATCCGCTACTTCCTGATCGCCAACGGACCTGAGCATCGGGATACGGATTTCTCTTGGCTCGATTTTATTAACAGGCATAATGGTGAGCTGCTCGGGGCTTTCGGGAATTTGGTGAATCGGACGCTGGTTTTTATCGAAAAATCGTTTGGCGGCAAGATTCCTGAAGGGAATTTAGAAGAGGATTGGCGGAGGATCATCGAGCAATCGTATGTCGATACCGGAACGCTCATCGAACAAGGTCGTTTGAAGGAAGCCTTAGCCTCCGTCTTTCGGATCGTGCGCCAGGCTAACAAATTTTATGATGAGCGGAAGCCATGGCTTCAAATCAAGAATGACCCGGAGGCTTGCGGTCACACACTGCATACCTGTGTGCAAATCATCGCTAACCTTGCGAATCTTCTGCAGCCTTTTATTCCGTTCGCCTGTGATCGGATACGGGACTTTCTTGCGTTGGATGAGCCGGGCTGGTCTCGGTGCCATGTACCCGTAAATCGGACGGTATGCCAGTTGGCGAAGCTGTTTGAGCGCATTGATCCGAGCCGGATCGAGGAGGAGATGAGCCGCTTGGGTGGGGCTGATCTGCAATGACCCTTTTTAGGGATAAGGGGTCTTGGTTGCTGTATGATGTTGATCGGGTCGGCTGCGTCCAAAAGCCGGAAATCCGGGCCAAGAACATCCGGTAGTTTACCGAAATGTTGAAGAAGGAGAGAGCTACCCAAGCGGGTCGGTCGATGACTGCCCGCAAGAGTCAGCGCCCGGAAAGAAGGATTCCCGGGGACGGACAATATCCGTTATAATAGCGTTAACGAAAGAGGCAAGCGAGCATAATATAAGCAAGTTTATCAAGCGAAGAGGAGGCCGCTGAATGAATCAAGCCCGACCGCCCTGCTAATCCCTCGCCGTACTTCGTGCACGAGGTCCCCCCTCTGTATCCGGATTTGAAATAAGACAGTCCGATAAGAGAGGGAGCCGATAATGAACCATTCGATAAATATAAATGTGTGGAAGCTGCTGGCGATCCGCTTCTTCTACAGTCTCATTCCCGCGTACGTCATCGAACGATTGTACTGGGAAGATCGAGGCATGACGATTCCGATGGTCGTGTATGCGGAGATTATTTATGCCGTTACAATCGTGCTGCTGGAAGTGCCTAGCGGCATGATGGCCGACCGCTGGGGGCGGAAGACCATGATGCTGGTCTCCGCGCTCATGGGCTGCGCGGAGTTTCTGCTGCTCCTGTTCGCCGAGGCATTTTGGCATTTTGCGCTCGTTGTCGTTGTGGCGGCAATTGGCGGCGCGGCCAGCAGCGGGGCCGAGCAGGCGCTGCTGTATGAGTCGCTGCGAGAACGAGGGCGGGAGCGCTCCTTCGAGAAGTGGCTCGGCCGCTTGAACGCGGTGGATATAGCATCAACGGTGCTGGCGGCGCTGTGCGGCAGTCTGCTGGCAAGCCGTCTGCCTTACGAATTCAACTACGCGCTGTCGCTAATCAGCATGCTGGTCTGCCTCGGCTTGACCTTGACGCTGACGGAAGCGGGGTCGTCCGGGGACGGGGAGGAAAGTCCGATTCCAATCCGCGTGTACCTTACCGCATCATGGAGACTGTTCAGGGAGAACCGGGGGCTGCTATTGGTAATGCTGTCCGGCATGGTCACAGGGGCAGCCGTCAATTTCATCGATGAGTTCTGGCAGACATATTTAGAGCGTGTGGAGATTCCCGTGCTGTATTTCGGCCTGTTCTCCGCAGGCATCTTTCTGCTCAGGCTTCCGGGCAACTTGCTGGCATTCGCGCTGAAGGAGCGGTTCAGCTACAGGCTGCTCTTAACCCTGGTTACCGTCGTGCTGGCTACCTGCTTCTTCTGGCTTGCCGCCATGCGGGATAGCCGCTCGATAGCGGCATTGTTTGTCATATCCCTGTTCGCTGGCCTCATCGAGCCATTAGCCGCAGGATATCTCCAACACCGGGCAGACTCCCGAATGCGGGCGACGATGGGATCATTCCAGTCGTTGGGGGAGAAGGCGGTACTAATTGCAATCGGCTTAGGCTTCGGATACTTTTCGTCGAAATTCGATGTGTTTGGCGGATATGGCTTCATTGCCGGCATCTGCGCCTTGTATGCGTTGTATTTTCTAACCGCTTCGCACAAAGCCGTTTAAACAATGCCTTGGTGCTGCAAGCTTTCCCTTAACATCGACAGCCTCAAATTGATTCAGGTGCTATTAGACCGCGCAGATTCCTGGATGTATTTCCGTGTACGGGTGGTGGCGAGCACCTGCCCCAGCGCCGATGGTGATCCAAGCGACAACCTGTACAATCTTCCGACATTCTATGTTTTTAACAAAGACCTCGCAAGATCATCTTGCGGGTTTTTTGTTTTGGGGTGAGAAATTCATCCACCGTTTACGTCTATAGAGTACAGACCATGCATGGGCTCTGAAAGTTAGGAGGAATAACATGACTCAACCGCCGCAGGATGCGGAACTGATAGAACGGATTATCAACGGGGACAAGCAGCTGTTCGCTGTGTTGGTTGACCGGTATAAGAACAAAATATACGGAATTTTCTACGGAATGGGCGCCAGCCATCAGGATGCGCAGGACTTGGCCCAGGAGACCTTTATTCGGATATACCGCAACTTGCCAAGCCATCGCCAAGGCAGCAGCTTTTTCTCATGGATGTATACCATCGCCGTGAATTTGATGAGAGACCACCAGCGGAAAAAGAAGCCCGTTCTGACGTCAGATACGCCTGAAGCCGTATCGCCTGACGAAAAAACGCCCGAGCAGCAATTGCTGCACCAGGAGATGAAGCGGGAAATCCACCAACAATTAGATGAGCTCCCTGAGCAATATCGTCTTGTCCTCCTGCTGAAATATACCAATGAGTTAAGCTATGAGGAAATAGCGGACATTGCCAATATGAGCACCTCTCAAGTGAAAAATGCCTTATACCGCGGCAAGAAAATGCTAAAAGCAAGAATCGAGCGCAAAGGAGGGATCCTGCTTGAAGCTAAAATCAAATGAGGAAGATCCAATGTGGGAGCATATGTTGTTCAGCCAGGGCACCGATACCGATTTCACACAAAAGGTCATGCAAAGCTTAGAAGAGGTCGAGATGGATTACAGCAAACAGGGAAGTCATCAACGTTGGAAACGAGCCAAGCAGAGAAGACGGATGATCACCGCTGCCGCAGCAGTCTCGCTGATTGTGATGGGCGGTTCCCTGCTGGCCTGGAAGCAGCCTGACCTGATACGCCAGGTCTCGAGCATCTTCAGTCCGCAACCGCAGACTATAGAAGAAAGTTTGCCTCCGGAATTAAAAGCTTGGACAGAAATGAGCGACTTGAGCTGGCTTGAAGATTATAAAAAATCCAAGCCGCTTGGCCTGGTGCAAACGCCTAAGATCAAGGTAGAAGACAAAGGCTACAGCTTTGAAATTGTGAATGTCATGGTGGACAGCTCCCGAATTGTCATTACCGCCAAACAGACTGGACCTGATGGCAAAGAGCTGCAGAGTCCCTTGGAAGACGGCGGCCTGCAGGTGACCGATCTTGAAGGCAATGTGATCGCTTCGCTCGCAAGAGGAATTAATATGATGGACGGTCTGGAGGAATATGTGTTTATTTTTGATCAAACCGTACCTGACCGGATTCTCGTAACGGGAAATCCTGAATACATCAGAGAGTCAGTGGACAATCAGGAGACGGGGCGTTTTGAGCGCAAGCAAGTCGAGGTCGATTGGGACTTCCAATTTCAGATTGATATGAAAAAATCCAAGCAATTCGAACACCGGGATATACTGGATGCGAAGTATACAACCCCGGAGGGGCTTGTGGTCAGTATGGAACAGATGATCCGTACCCCGAACGGCATTCGTTTGGATATGGGCTTTAAGCTAAAGGATATGCTTGCCAGCAAGGCAACTGCCGACTGGGGAGACGATCTCCACATTTGGTACCATCTTGAAACGGATCAACCGCAGAAGATATTGCGCTTTGGGGATGGGATCGGAAGACACTCTGTCAAAATCCAGGGGCTGCCCACTGTCAATGAGGACAACGGCACATTACCTTGGTCTGAAACATGGTATACAGGCACTGTTCCGCCCGAGACCAAGAATATACGATTCGTATTGGACGGATACAGCCTGCCTGTTAAGAATGAAGCTGCTGTTCACATCCATATGGAAAAGCTGGAACAAACCCCCGTTGTCTTCGAACATGAGGGAGACCAAATTACGATCACGGGCTCGAGTATGGAGAAGGATGCGGTGAAATCCAACGGCAACGTTCTGCGGCTTCATGCCAAAGGCCGTTATACAAATAACGTCACTAGAGACCAATGGATCGCTTTGGACAGCAATGGTGAAGAATATCCGGTTGAAATTGAGGGATCCGGCAGCGCGAACGAGGACGGAACAGCAGAGTGGATAATGGATTTTGTCGTAGCAGGAGTGGACCCTAACTTATCTGAATTGACCTTAAAGCGTACGGTGGTAGACAAAAGATTCACCGACGTGAATTGGGCCGTCGATCTCCCTTCCTACACAAGCTTGCCGTGGGAAAGTCTTGCGGAAAATAAATAAACTGCACCCCATCAAGTAGACAATTCAAAAATAAAATTATCAATTAAGCGGCCTTGGTCCTGGAATTCCATCGGATTAAGGCTGTTTAATTTTGCTTGCTTTACTGCATGGAGCTTAAGATCAGCACTAATAAAAATCTCCCCCTACGGCATCCAAGCTTTTGTTATTTCACCTGTCTGCCGTAAGGGGAGCATATCAAACGGGGGTCCCTGCTATTTTAAAATTTACCCGAGCGAAGGAGGCTTCAGACAGCGCAGGCTTTCTTCATCCGTTCATCCGTTCACTCATGTATCCAACCGGAAAGCGCCGAGACGAATGCTTCAGGCTCCTCCAGCATCGGATTATGGCCGCTGGCTTCAAAAACAACCTTGCGTACATGGCCATACCGTTCATCTACGGGATCCCACAGCGATACCGGACCGACTAGGTAGTCATACCGTCCGAGTCCGAGGAATACGGGGGTGCGCAGCTCCGCCAGCAGCGGAATCAGATTTTGCTCAGCGAAGGTCCTGCCCCATAAATCATCGATGACGGGCATATTGGTGTAGACTCCGTCCCACATTGGCGAGGCGTCAAAGGTATAATCATGAAAGCTGTGCGCGCCCATGCGGATACATATATGCACAAACCGTCTCTCAGGCTCCTTCGCGAGATCTCCCTCAAGCAGGGCGATGTCCTGCTCGAATTGCCGTTTACGCTCCGGACTGGCGGTATCCTGGAAGAAGGCCAGGCTCTGCTGCTGCCGCTGCGGGCTGTTGGTCGGCGCGGTGTTCAGCAGAACAAGCTTGCGGACAGCTTCAGGATAACGGCGGGCGTAGGCCGCTGCCATGAACGCATGCCCGGAATGGCCCATGAGCACAAAATCCTCCAAGCCCAGTGCTTGCCTCGCAGCCTCGATATCCTCCACGATGCGGTCCAGCGTATAATCTTCCGGCTGAAGAGGCCGCGGCGGCTTCACAAACCCCCTGTGGTCAAGGGCAATCAATTGGAATGCTGTATAAAAATGCTCCGAAAACAAGCGCGGATAATACACACTGCTTCCTACGGCAAGAATGGGTTGACCTTGCCCGCGGACTGTATAGTTCAATGCAAATCCACCGCTCATGATCGTGCCGTTTCTGTTCATGTTCATCGTCCTCTTTTCGTTTATATTCGTTAAGCATCAACTCCTTTCGCGAAATATCCCATCACATTCTCCATCGAACGCTCCAGCATTTCATGCTCACCTCGATTACATCATGGTTGTTTGATGCCAGTATACCGGAAACTCGGGAATGGTGGGTATAGGTTCTTAATTGATTGTAATAAGACCATAGGCTTAAAGCTTATCGAACATCGTCCGCTCTGCTTCTTCTGTGAATGGTACGTGGTCAGGTGCATGCTTGGATGGCTGTCGACCCAACTTACATTGTGGACCATTTCAGCCGGGATTGGCTGAAACGCATGCATGTTTTCGGACTCTACCGCTTCCGGAACAGGGCCGTCCACAGGAAAGACTCCCCAAACAGCGGGCCGGGCTGCTCCATGCTCCGCATTCGCCGGAACTCGACTGACTCGAAGGATTTGAAAATATCCCGCAGCTTCTCCTCCGTGTACCCGAGGCCTCCTTTCAGGCTTCGCTCCCGGTATACGTCCCAATCCGACATCTCTGCCCCCATGCCGCCTGCGGCAAAACAGACAAGGCCGAAGAAGCCGCCGGGCTTTAAGCAGGTGTTCAGCATTTGCAGGTAGCTGATTCTCCGGTGCGGAGCAATATGATGAAAGCAGCCGCAGTCGTACACGAAATCGTAGGCGTTCGGGGAGAGTTTTAGCTCGAACAGATTACGGCAGTGGAACTGCACCTCGGCATTCAGGGCATCGGCACTTCGCCTTGTTTGACTTTAGCCATTTTTTATATAGGTCAGGCCGCAGGACCATCGTACAATGAAGGCAAAAGGAGGAAGCGAAGCTTGAATATACGAATCATACGAAACTTCCGGCAGGACGACATGCCTTTGCTCGGAGCGTTATACGAGGCCGTGCGCCAAGGGGACGGGCTGTTCTGGTGGGTGGGCGATGAAGACAACTGGACGAACGTCTTCTGCGCATTTGAAGAGGGGAAGATGGTTGCCAAAGGACAGGTGGCTGTCATCAATGTGCTTCCGGAGGATTGCACGGAAAACTGCAAGCACCATATTTACGTAAATTTGAAAACCATCCCCGAACGGGAGCGGGATGCTGAGCTGCTGGAGGAATTGTACCAACGTCTCTACGCCCGGGCGCTCGAGCTGAACGAGACGCTGCCCGGTCATCACGGCACTTATTTGTGTGTCGGTAATTTTGCCCATGAGGAGAGGAATACGGCTTTTTTCACAGAGGAAAAAGGATTTAGGCCGCTGGAGAACCTGTACTCCATGGTCCGCTCCTTGAACGAGCCGATCCCTTCATTTGCGATTGATGAGAACTTTAGCTGTCAGTTATGGGACATGCAGACCGAGCGGGAGGAAGCGAGGTATCTGAAGCTGGAGGCCGAGGTATGGCCGGATGCACCGCTTGGCTTGAACCGGCTCCGGGAATACAAGGCGAAAAAGAATTGGACGGCAATCATCGCCGCTGAGGGAGGACAGATTGCAGCCAGTGTCATGGCATGGCAGGAGGAAGGCGAGGGCGTCATTGAGGACGTGTTCGTCCGTGAGCCTTGGCGCCGGCAAGGGCTTGCCAAGTACTTGTTAAGCCGGGCGATGATGTACTTACGTGAACACGGCTCGGAATCGGCGGAGCTGGTAGTGAAAGCGGCGAATGCCTCGGCCTTGTCGCTCTATCAATCGGTCGGATTCGCCCAAGCCGGGGAAGAGCAGCGATTCTATCTGCCGATCCCGTGAGGAGGAGCATGGCAAAAAGGAGAAACGCTGCCGTTTCGGCTGCGATTCTCCTTTTTTTATGCTTCCCGTCGAAAAACGGCTGCGACGCTAAGAACGAAGCCGAAGATCATGAGGAACACTCCGAGCAGCACAATGCTGTCGGCCCCCATTTGCGTAATATGGTACAGCAGGAGTAGTTCGATCCCGAACAATGTGCTCTGGCTGCCGAGTAATAACAGATGCAGCGATTTTCGCCTGAAGACTGTCAGCGCATATACGGCCCCCACGATAAGCGAGAAATCGCGGCGTCAATTAAAGTGATCAATCTACTTCCTCCCTGTTAGAAAGGCGTTAAGCCGGAGCAGGGCTGTCTCCATCTTTCACATTCGGGTTAACAGCAAGAATATCCTCCGTAACCTTCCACAGCTTCGGCAAGTATTGCAAGGCTAATTCCGCTCTGCTGAACAGGTCATCCCTGCCGGTGATGCCGAGGTCGGCAAGGAGCGAATCAAAGGCCGGCCGGTACTCCTGCTGCAACTCCGGGGTTGCATCAGCTGCCAGGATGGCATGGCAGCGGGCGTACGTGGCGACCATCCAGAAGACGGCCTCCCGGTGGTTCCCCCGGGCGATCAGCTCCCGGCTGCCGTCGATGGCAATCGGCCTGGCCTCCGGCGTAATATCGCTGCTGAAGAAGAAGGGCGTCTTGGCAACAGCGCTGGCTGCATCAAAGGTGCGGGCTAGACCCTCAAGATGCCCCAAAGCTTGATTTTGAGTCATCAGCTGACAGCCCAGCAGCTCCAGCAGCTCGCTGTACACCTCATCATAACCATATGCTATCAGCACATCGCGGGCCGCCAAATACCTGAGCCGAACAGTTGGATTACGAAGGTCGGCAACCAGCAGCAAATGCGTCGTAATCCCGGTGGGAAACAGCCAGGAGGTTACCTGCTGGTGCCAAGGTGCGTCCTTCTGGATGGAGCGAAGACCTGTTATGATGCGCTCCCGGACACTTTCGCAGCGGCGCATGACCCAGGCCCGGTCAGCGAATTGACGGGCAACGGCAGCCTGCAGCTTGCGAAGCTGTCCGGATGGATCGGCAATCAGTGTGTCCACGCGAAAGCTGCCGGCCAAATGATGAGAGGATAGCACCCGCTCGGGCGAAGCAAGGTCCTGCCACGACAAATAAGTGACCTCAATCAAGGCGTCCTGGTAACGAAACTTTCCAGGCTTCATCGGAGGCTCTGCGCGATCGGTAACGACCACAACGTCGATATCGGAGGATGGCGCGATCTCGGCATCGTCCGGCTTTCCTACCGTTGAGCCGCTAAAGTAGGCCCCCATAAAGCCGGGCTCGCTGCCTGCATGCTGCAGCACCCAATCCGCTGCGGCCGCCCGAGCTGATCCAACGTTCATAACCCGATTTCCTCCCCTATCTGCATAGTGTTGTATTCACTTAGAAAAAACATCCTGATCTTCTTACCATTATATTGACTTCCATTTAGTAGTACAACTACAGTACGATGGATCGATCATTCGCTCATTTTGCTCCAATGCCGATTCTGCTTCATGCCCATGCATACCGAAAAAGGACACTTCCTCCGGATGGATCCCTCAAGATCCCGAAGTAGAAATGTCCCTTTGCTATGATTACATCTCAGCGATAACAAGCTCAGTCCCCGTCTTCTTGAATTTGGGAATAAAGCCTCGATTCACGTTGGAGTCGGTCACGATACAATCGATTTTGTCGAGCGAAGCAATCGACACGGTCACGTCCTTGCCGAATTTGGTGTTGTCGGCCATCACGTAGACCTCCTTGGACAGCTCGATCATCTTTTTGCGGGTAATGGCTTCCTCTAGATTGTAATCGGAGATGCCCCGCTCGATCGTAATGCCGCTGCAGCATATGAAGGCTTTCTGCACATTTAGCTCGTGAAAATTAAAGATATACTCATACGCAACGACCGACTGCTCCTCGCGCCGTATTTTTCCTCCGATCATGATCAGCTCCACGTCGCTGTCCATCAGCTCCATCGCAACCGGAAGCGAATTCGTTACGACAGTGAGCTTCTTCCGGAGTTTCACGTACTTGGCGATCTGGTAGGTCGTCGAGCCGCTGTCGATATAGATACAGTCGCCTTCTGCGACAAATTCGCTGCACCTGCGGGCGATCCGGTCTTTCTCCTCCAGATGGCTGACCATGCGCTCATCCATGGAGGATTCGCCGAACCGGGACTCCGCAAGCTTCACGCCGCCGTATATTTTCTCGATCCGCCCTTGGTCGGTCAGAATATTCAGGTCCCGGCGCAGCGTATCTACAGAAATCTTCAGCTCATCGGTCAGCTCCGTGATCTTCATGACTTTTCGAATTGTCAGCAGTTCAATGATTTTCTGTTGCCTCTCCAGCGGAAACATGCCCCTCACCCATCCCATCAGCATTAGCCGAAGCCTCGTTTTTTCATGTCCAGTTTACCGATTTTCCCCTGCTTATTCAATAGAGTATCCCACATTGTTCATAAGTTAGGCATTCATTAAGGGTGAATATGACCATAACATGGTATAGATTTAGTAATGATTTATGCATAATTTACGTGAATTTAACAGTTCGCATGATTCCTGTTTACATAGGATTTCTATACTGGGGGTGTGTTTAAGGGAGGTGACCGGTTTGCTGAAACTCCAGCATGTAAGCAAACATTTCGACAATAAAGCGGTTTTGGACGATATCAGCGTGGAGATCGGCACGGGAGAGATCGTCTCCCTGCTCGGTCCGAGCGGAAGCGGGAAGACGACGCTGCTGAATATGATCCTCGGTCTGACGAAAGTCGACCAGGGCAAGATTTTATTCCACGATCAGGACCTGAGCCGCGTGCCGATGAAGAAGCGGGGATTCAACATTGTTTTTCAGGATTACGCGTTGTTTCCCAATCTGAATGCCTACGAGAACATCGTCTATGGCTTGCGCAATAAGAAGGGGGCTGCCAGCCCGCAGGAGGTTCATGAGTATATCGATTTTCTTGAGCTCCAGCCGCATTTGAAGAAGCGGATCGGCGAGCTGTCCGGCGGGCAGAAGCAGAGGGTGGCACTCGCTAGGACGCTGGTGACGAAGCCGAGGATTCTTTTGCTGGATGAGCCGCTCAGCGCCTTGGACGGCGTCATTAAGGAGTCGATCAAGCAGCGGATCAAATCGATTGCGAGGGAATTCAAGCTGACAACTATTATTGTCACGCATGACCCGGAGGAGGCGCTTACGCTTTCGGACAAAATCCTCATCATCCATCAGGGGAAGGTGGCGCAGTTCGGGACGCCTCAGGAGATTGTCCATCAACCGGAGAACGAGTTCGTGCGGGAGTTCATTATCAAGCAGCTGCACATCAAGCGCCAAAACATTTACAACCTGTTCGGTGAGCAGTATGCCTAACGCCAAACCGGAAATGCGGGTGATCTTTACCGTCATCCTGCTGCTATTCGCTGTGTTTCTGTTCTTGCCGCTCTTGATTTTGCTCGTGCGCTCGCTGGAATCCGACCAGGGCTTTACCCTCGGTCATTATGCTTCGGTGATATCGAGCCCCGAAATGGCGGCGTCGATCGGGAACAGCCTGAAGGTATCGGCCATGACGGCTGCCATCACAACAGTGCTGGGCTTCATCCTTGCGTATTCCATTCATTGCACGAAAATCTACCGCCCGCTCAAAGGCGCGCTAAAAACCGCCATCATCGTCCCGATGCTGCTGCCAACGATCACATACGGGTTCGCCATTATGTATTCGTTCGGCAATCAGGGTCTGATCACCCGGATTACCGGGCGCAGCTGGTTTGAGATATACGGCTTTAACGGCCTGTTGATCGGCTATGTCATTTACACGTTGCCGCCGGTGTTTCTGCTGATCCATAACGCTTTTCAATACATGGACAAAAAATTCATCATCGTCTCAAAGCTCATGGGCGACGGCACGCTCAGAAGCTTCCTGAATACGATCCTGCGGCCTTTGGCCGGCGCCCTAGGCGGCGCGTTCGTGCTGTCCTTTATCTTAAGCTTTACCGATTTCGGCATCCCCGCCTCGGTCGGGGGCACCTACCCGGTGGTGGCTACGCAGCTCTACCAGGTCATGCTTGGATCGATCCCCGATTTCAATCAGGGCGCGGTCATCGCGGTGCTGATGCTGGTCCCGGCGGTATTCGGCATCTGGCTGCTGCGCGTTCTGGAGAGGTTGAACTTTCATTATGACAAGCTGTCCGATACCGAGCTGCCGCAGCACCGGACTCGTGATATTTTGTTCGGCGTCGGTTCATCGGCCATTGTGCTGGGGATGCTGTCCGTATTTGCGGTGATGTTCATAGCGCCTTGGCTCGGCAGCTACCCATATGACTTGACGTTCACCCTCAAGCATGTGAGGGACGTGCTGCAATCCGGAGATTTGACCGGAGTGTATCGCAACTCGCTCTGGGTTGCGCTATTGACGGCAGTGTTCGGAACGTTGACGGCTTACTTATCCGCGCTGCTGAATACGCGCACTTCGCTGAAAGCCCGGTCCGGCACGGATGTGATCTCGATGATCACCAACACGGTGCCCGGCATGGTGCTCGGGATCTCCTATCTGCTGCTGTTTAACGGCAGCACGTTGAAGGGGACGTTCACGATTATCGTCCTGTGCAACATCGTTCATTTCTTCACGACGCCATACCTGATGGCCAAGAACTCCCTGTCGAAAATGAACCCGGCTTGGGAGACGACCGCGGAGCTGCTCGGAGACAGCTGGATCAAGACGGTGTGGCGGGTCATTGTGCCGAACTCTGTGTCGACGGTCATCGAGATGCTTAGTTACTTCTTCATCAACGCCATGGTGACGGTCAGCGGGATTATTTTTCTCGTCTCGGCTCAAACGTCGCTCGTTGCCAGCAAAATCAAGGAGCTGCAGCACTTCGCCAAATTCAATGAAATTTTCGTGCTGTCGATGCTGATCTTCTTTACGAATTTGGTCATCAAGCTGGTGTGCGATGCATTGCAGAGGAGAACGGCGCAGCGCTGAAGTTGCCACTGTTGAGTCCGCTTCGCTGCCGGATCGTATTTCAAAATATAAAAAGTATACAAGGAGTGGAGTTAATCATGATGAAGACGCTTAAGGGAATGCTGCTGTCATTGTTTGCAATCAGCATGGTGTTTGCGCTGGCCGGCTGCGGCAGCGGCACGTCGGGGGAAGCGAAGAAGGTTGTAATCTACACCAACGGGGATGAAGAAGCTGTTGCGGCGATGGAAGCCTCTCTCAAAAACGCCGGATACGACGGGCAGTATATCATGCAATCGATGGGGACATCGGAGCTTGGGGGCAAGCTGATGGCGGAGGGAGGCGATATCGAGGCCGATTTGGTCACCATGAGCTCGTATTTTATCGAAAGCTCGCAGACAAAGCATTCGATGTTCAAGGACCTGACCTTCGAAACGGGCGCCATCGACTCATATCCCGCATACTACACGCCGATTCTCGCCAACACCGGAGCGATCTTCGTGAACACCGAGGTGCTGAAGGAGAAGGGACTGCCCATGCCGACTTCCATTACGGAGCTGACCAAACCGGAATATAAGGGACTGGTATCGATTCCGAATATTATGGATTCCTCCACCGGTTGGCTGCTCGTTCAAGCGATTATCAACCAGTATGGACAAGAAGCGGGGCAGCGGGTGCTCCGTGATCTGATCGCGAATGTCGGTCCGCATCTGGAGAGCTCCGGCTCGGGACCGATCAAGAAGGTTCAGGCAGGGGAAGCCGCAGCAGGCTTCGGTCTTCGCCATCAAGCGGTAGCGGCCAAGGCATCCGGTGCTCCGATCGATTATATCGATCCGATGGAAGGCAATTTCTCGCTGACGGAATCGATTGCCGTGGTGAATAAGGAGAACGGGAATACGGACCTTGCGATGAAGATGGCGGAGACCATCATCAAGGATGCGCGAAAAGATTTGATCGTGAACTATCCGGTTGCGCTCTATAAGGGCGAAACGGTCGACGAGGCGAACAAGCCGGCGCATGCGATGACTTTTGAGAAGCCGCTGACCGTCGAGCTGCTGGAGGAGCATCAGCAATTTTTTAACGGATCGAAATAATGGAACTTTACTTCATAGGAGTGATGGGAAATCATGAACAGCTATAAGCTATTGACACCGGGACCGCTGACCACGACTCAAACGGTAAAAGAGGAGATGCTCTTCGACCGCTGTACTTGGGACGATGAATATAAATCGATTACGCAAAAAATCAGATCACAGCTTCTGGACCTGGCCGGAGCGGAAGCCTCCCGCTATACGGCCGTGCTGATGCAGGGCAGCGGCACGTTTGCGGTCGAATCGGTCATGACCTCCGCCATTTCCGATAAGGATAAAGTGCTGATCGTGTCCAACGGCGCATACGGTGAACGAATCATCCAAATGGCCGAGTACATTGGACTCCAGTACGCCGCTTACAGAACGGGTTATGATGTGCACCCGAAGGAGGAGGAGCTTCGCACTATCCTGAATGAGGATCAGCGCATCACCCATATCGCGATGGTGCATTGCGAGACGACAACCGGGATTCTTAATCCGCTGGACATGATTTCGGGGCTGTCCCGGGAATACGGAAAAACCCTGATCATCGATGCGATGAGCAGCTTTGGCGGCATCGAGATCGACGTGGCAGGGCTTGGCATCGACTATTTGATCAGCAGTGCGAACAAGTGCATCCAGGGCGTTCCGGGCTTCGGGTTTGTCATTGCCAACATCGAGCGGCTGGCGGCTTGCCAAGGCATCGCGCGCAGCTTGTCCCTGGATCTGTATGATCAGTGGAGGGGAATGGACAAGGACGGCAAATGGCGTTATACGTCGCCCACCCATGTCGTAGCCGCTTTTTCCAAGGCGCTGGATGAACTCATGGAAGAAGGCGGAGTATCTGCAAGATTCGAGCGCTACCGGAACAATAACCGGCTGCTGCGAGAGCGAATGGCGAGAATCGGAATCCGCGCTTATATCGCCGAGCCTGTTCAATCTCCCATTATTACTACATTTGTTTTTCCAAGCGACCGGTTCAGCTTCGAGCAATTTTACGCGTACATCAAGGACAGGGGCTATGTCATCTACCCGGGCAAGCTGACGGAGGTGGACACGTTCCGCATCGGGAACATCGGAGAGATCTATGAGCAGGATATCGAGCGGTTATGCGAAATTATCGAAGAATATATGGGAGTGATGGCACAATGAACAAGATCGAAGGCGTAATTCTCGACTGGGCTGGGACGGCTGTGGACTTCGGCTGCTTCGCACCGGTGAATGTGTTCGTGGATATATTCCGGAATGCCGGCATCGATGTAACGATGGAGGAAGCCAGAGCGCCGATGGGCATGCTGAAAATCGATCACATCCGCGCAATGCTGTCTATGCCGCGTGTGTCGGGACTGTGGGAGGAGAAGTACGGAAGGGCCTTCAATGAAGATGATGTGGAGCGGCTGTACGGCGAATTCGAGCCTGCGCTCATGGCATCGTTGTCCACATACACCGACCCTATTCCTGGAGTGATCGAGACGGTGAAAGAGCTTCGCGGCCGGGGGCTGAGGATTGGCTCTACAACCGGCTATACGGCCGGGATGATGGAGGTGGTCGTATCGAATGCCGAGCGCAAGGGGTATCGCCCCGATGTGTTCTTCACGCCGGATGATACGCATTCATGTGGACGCCCCTATCCGTATATGATCTACCGGAACATGGAGCATCTGAAGCTGTCGGCTGCCTGGAAGGTCGTGAAGGTCGGGGATACCGCGTCTGATATTAAAGAAGGCGTAAATGCCGGGGTGTGGTCGGTAGGCGTTGCTGTGGGCAGCTCGGAAATGGGACTGTCCCATGAGGAATTCGAATCCTTGTCCGAATCGGAACGGGCGGAAGCCATCTCAAGGACCCGGCAGACGTTTATTCGGCACGGGGCGGATTTTACGATCGATACGATGCGCGATCTTCCGGCATTGATCGAGCGGATCGACGGTTTGCTGAGCGAGGGGAAAAGACCGGGTCATCATTATGAATAGCATGATACGAGAAGAAACCGCGCCTTGGGCGCGGCTTCTTGCTGCTTGGTTAAACTAGGATTTTTAGCGTACCATGGCCGCTCTTTTATTCTCCTCACGGACATACGCCCCGATAAACTCCGTCACTTCCCCGTCATAGCCTTCGGGATCGAACTGACGAGCCAGGCCATGGCCGGCACCGGGAACGACAAACAGTCGTTTTTCCGCAGGCCCGTTCTCGTACAGCCTGTAGACCATTTCTGTCGGGACAAACAAATCGCCGCCGCCGTGGATGAACAGAATGGGGGTTTTGGATTTCTTCACCTGCTCCAAAGCCGAAGCCTCTTTGAACGAATAGCCTGCGCGCAGCTTAGTGAGCAGACTTGTGGATGGAAGGATCGGGAACGAGGGGAGCTTATACATGCGCTTCAGCTGATACGCCAGCTCATCCGCCACCGAGGTATACCCGCAATCCGCTACGATGGCCTTCACCTGGGGAGGCAGCTTCTCGCCGCTGGCCATCATGACGGTTGCGGCGCCCATGGATACGCCGTGCAGGACGAGCTGCGCTTCTTCTCCCGTATGTTCAACGATCATATGAATCCACTTCACCACATCCTTGCGCTCCGGCCATCCGAAGCCGATATAATCACCTTCGCTCAAGCCATGGCCCCGGGCATCAGGCAGAAGGACATTAAAGCCTAAATCCTCATAGTACATTTGAGCGAAGCTGCTCATTTGCTCGGAGCGTCCGGCATAGCCGTGCGCAAGGAGAACCGTTTGGTTAGTGGCCTTTTTTGCCGGCAAATAATAGGCATGAAGCTTCAGGCCATCGTCCGCGATAAGACTCCAATTCTCGAAGCTTTGCGCGCTCCACCAGTCTTTGCTGTCCGCAAAAGGGTTCTCGACATCCGCATTGGCTGCCAGGTCCGGATTCTCTGCTAGAAATTCCTTATCTGCGCGGGCGATGGCGACGTGATAAAAATAAAAGCTGACTGCGACCATCACGATTATAAAAAGCACTAGTGCCGTAATTGCTGCTAACATGACGACAATCCTTTGTTCAATATGGTTGATAATCTCTCTATGGTCATTGTGGTGTACGTCGTGCTGAGCTGCCGTACATCGAACGAGCGGTGATTCTGGGAAGAGAGTATGTTGTTCCTATCATAGCTTATAACCGTATCCCTTTAAAAGAACAACTTACCAAAGTAACAAGCTGCCCCCCAAGTACAAAAACTTGAGGGGCAGCTGTTTTTTTAGCCTATGCTTTTTTGCACCGTACGCATAGAGAGCAATGCGCACGGTGTACAAATAGCTGCCTGTGAGAAATTCATGCTTGGAGCGATTATCAAAAAGGAAGCTTGTCCAACTTATACTCGATGCCCATCTCCGCATACCATTCGTTTAGTCCGGTCCACAAATGCTCGCAGCGCTCATATATAAGCTCCGAATCATGAAGCTGTCCCCGTGTCACCAATTCGATAAGCTCATCATAGCCCGATGGGCGAGATGGCATTTGAAGCGATTCCTCATAGGTTCTGGCTCGGGTAGTATAGAAGGTTTTGTTGGCGAGCCCGATCAGCTTGGCGCTCTGCCACGCCAGATCCTTGGCACCGAGGGGCAGGTAGCCGTTATTGCCTGCCTGTTTATTGTTGCGGATTTTGCCCATCGTTTCGTAAGGCTCCCAAATCATAAAATCTCTCATCACGGCCCGAATCGCTTCATCTGAAATTTGCATCGGCCGTGTGCGAATCTCATCGAGCAGCCGGTCCGGATCATAGATTGCTTGCAAATGAGCATATGCGCCTGCCTTAATGGCCCAGGAATCGTCAACGGTCGCAGCGGAGCGCATGGCTTCGCGTTTTTGCTTCATTCCGATTTCGATTTTGAATGGAGGATATATAAATTCATGCCCGGGAAGAGAGAAGCCATCCTTCGTAATCACCCGAAGCTCGATATCGGAGTAGGGCCCGTCGATCCCTTGGGCAAGCGAGCCGTACAGGCCGATCGCCAGAATGGCATCGCCATGAAGCTGAAGCAGCCGATCCTTGATTTGGGCAACCAATTTCATTTTTTCCTCTCTTGTCGTGGGAGCAGGGTAAGGCAGCATACGTATGATCCTCCTTATATGGCTTTTTTCAAATTGAATACGTACATAAAAAGAGTATAGCTTAAACAGGGGAGGGCCGAAAACGAATGGAGAAGGGATGATAGAGAAGAGGCAAGTACACGGGCACCTGCACGGATCGGAAAATGACTAATATCCATGCATTCCATCATATGGTAATATAGGTTTGCGGAGATGACGCTTGGATGGCCGGAATCCGCACCAAGATCATAGCTGAGGTGAGATGAGATGAGAAGAGACGAGAAGAGGCAAGGGAAGACGAAGCTGGAATTGAACCGGGTGGTGTTTATCGGTCGTACCTATGAGGAGTACATGCGGATGTTTGATCTGCAGGCAGGGGAGCTGGCAGGCAAGAAAATATTAGATTGCCCCGCCGGAGCGTGCTCTTTTACGGCGCATGCCGCAGCGGCCGGATTGGATGTCACCGCAAGCGACATCGCTTACGATCATCGGATCGAGGATCTGGAGCGGAAGGGCTTGGAGGATACCGCGCACGCAATGGAATCCATGGAGCAGACGAAGCGAAACTTTATATGGGACTTTTACGGGGATGTTGCGGGCGTCAGCCGTCATCGCCATCAAGCCCTCCAGGACTGTGTTTCGGATATGAGAGCACATCCGGAGCGGTATGTGGCTGCAGTGCTGCCGGAGCTGCCATTTTGCGAAGAACAGTTCGATCTGGTGTTATCCGCTCATTTTCTGTTTATGTACAGCGACCGTTTGGACTATGACTTTCACCTGAACACGATTCGAGAGCTGCTTCGGGTTGCTTCGGAGGAAGTACGTATTTTTCCGCTAACCGATTTGTCGGGGAACCGATATGAGCATCTGGAGCGACTGATTCAAGATCTGGAAGCTGAAGGTCTCGAAGTGACCGAGAAACAGGTGTCCTATGAATTTATGATCAATGGCAACTCCATGCTGCAGATTCGAAAAACAAGATGAAGAAACTAGGGGGCCGATCAACATTCGGCTCCCTTTCTTTGTGGTGATCTTATAAGCGTGGGAGTAAGATTTTCGTATAACTGTGAGGTGAATGGTTCTTGAAAGTGATCAAATGGATGACTGCTGCTGTACTTCTTTGCTGCACCTTTGTTTTAGGATCGTGTTCTCCACAGCAGGCGGAGAATCCTCTACCTGAAGATCAAGAAGAACAGCCTGGACAGCTGCCCCAAGCCAAAATTACAAATGTATCTACAACCCTAGAGGAACGGGACAACTGGTTCGTCGTCCCGGAAAACACGGAAACCGTGACATTTAAGGTGGAAGCGGAGCATACGAATACGGTTCTGTTCTGGATTGCTCCTACAGGTACCGAGACAGGGAAGGAACGTAAAATAATAGGTTATGATGCCGATGGTTCCGATGGCTGGTCATTGGAATGGAAGGTAGGAAATCAAGCACTGCATGATCATATATCGATTGAAGCATTGGGCGTTGATGGCCGCACAATGGATAGTTATACGCTAAATATACATTCTGATTGAGGGAGCTGCCGGAAGTTCCTGGGGATATATATTTGTTAAAAATTGGATTAATACAAATACGCAACATTTAATAGTGGATTTCGTTCTCGACTACGTAAATATCTTTTACAAATACTAAGGGGGAATCACGTGAAAAAAGCTATTTATATCATTGCCTCTTTGGCAATCGTCTCATCGATCGGATTTGGAATGATACAAACTGGTGGAGATACCAGTCAGGTTGCAGGCACAAAACAACTGAAGGAAGGCACCTATCAAATAGCTACGACCCACGCTAAAATACCTTTCTTTGAAGAGTTTAGCACTTTAGAGAACTACTCGGAAATAATCGTAATTGGACATGCAGTAGGGCAACAAGGCACCTATCAAGTTAAAACAGATACTGGAGCGATAATTGACAAGCTTGATAAAACGCCTTTTCAGATTGACAAAGTTTTTAAGGGTAACATCTTTAAACAATCTACAATCACCGTAATGGAGGATGGGCGTATTGAAGATGGTGTATACCACAACCTGGAAGGATACGTCAAAATGAACGATTCCAATCAATATTTACTGTTTTTGCGCAAAACCGGTGATAACACATATGCTGTTAATGGATCTTACCAGGGCAAATTTAATGTTGATAAACCGGGTAAAGTTTCGAACTTCACGAGTAATTCAATTTCTCCACAACAATTAGGAGATGTTGAATACCTTGGTGAAAATACGGAGCATTACAACAAACTGAAAGATAAAGCCATTAGTAAATACACAATCAAGGCAGCCGACTAAGCGAAAATCCCACGGAGTAAATCCGCGGGATTTTTTTATTTGGGGGCTCGTCTTATTGGCCGCTATTTGGCTTTCTATGGGCTTAGCTGATCTAAGACAGCAACCGGGAACAGCCTTCAAAAGGATAGGGTGTAAACACTTGATCGTGAATGGTGTCAAATTAAGGCAACCTTGAGTCAGCCTCTTATGTAACAACGGACCTCTCGTGACTTAATCGAGATCCTTCCACTTCATATCCAGCATAGGCGGTGTATAACTCTCCATTAGCTCCAGAAGCTTGATCGGATCGTCGGAAATGTTGATCAGATTCAAATGGGACGAATTAGCAAAGCCGGCGGTAATGCTGGATTGGACCAGGCTCATCAGCGGGTCGTAGTAATTTCGGATATTCAGCAGCCCGATCGGCTTCTGGTGAATCCCGATTTGAGACCAGCACAACACCTCGAACAATTCCTCAAAGGTTCCGAAGCCCCCAGGCAAAGCGATAAAGCCGTCGGCGTATTTCCCCATCGTTGCCTTACGCTCATGCATATCCGCAACTTCAATCAGCTGCGTTAGTCCGGTATGTACAATTTCGCCCTTAAATAACCCCCGGGGCATGACCCCAATGACCTCGCCGCCAAGCTCAAGCACCGTATTGGCCACCTCGCCCATCAGTCCGACACGCGATCCGCCGTATACCAGCCGGTATTGTTTTCGGGCAATCAGTTCGCCTAGCGCTGCCGCTTGGGTCTTATAATCCGGATGCTCACCCATGTTCGAGCCTGCAAATACGCATATTGATTTCAATTCAGCCACTCCTAACCAGATGTTGATAATCATTCCGAGTAATTATACTATATATAGTGATTGGTGTCATGGAACGAAAAAACATGTCTTCGTGTTCCTTAAGTTAGAGCATGTTTATATCGTACTCGCCTTATGTTAAACCGCATGTTAGAAGATTCCCCTTATATGTAAAAATTTATGAATAAGCCGACAACACTCGCGGTTTCAACCATGAAATGAATCGGCTTTGGGCAAGGCGTATCTTTTTAGCGGCTCAAGACATAGGGTACAGCCCAGAACTCGGAGGTATTTGGACAGTGAACATGAATGAAGCGCAGCAATGGATCAAGCAATTTTACGGAGGGCGGGGCTGGACGGACTACGGTCCTTTTATCCGCATCGGTTTTCTGATGGAGGAGGCGGGGGAGGCCGCCAGGGCAGTACGCGCTTATGAAATCGGGAGAGACCGACCGGACGAGGAAGTATCGTCCCGAGAGCGGCTGAAGCAGGATTTGGTGGAAGAAATCGGCGACGTTCTTGGCAATATATCATTGCTGGCCGATCTCTATGATATATCGCTGGAGGAGGCATTTCGGGCACATCAGCAGAAGCTGCTGAAACGGTTCAGCTCCTGAGTGGAGTGACGGATTGACATAGAACATTAATGTATGAAAAAAAGAAAGGTCGAGTCCTGTCATCCGATATGCCGGATGGGAACTCGACCTTCTTTGAGCTGGAGAAGCCGGGTAGGCTTCAATAGCACAGACCGCTAATGCTTCGGCCGGTTAAGACACCAACACCTTGCGGAATTCCTGGGTGAGCAGCGGCACGATGTCGAACAGGTCGCCGACGATGCCGTAATCGGCTACCTTGAAGATCGGCGCTTCCGGGTCCTTGTTGATCGCGATAATGACCCGCGATTGGCTCATGCCTGCCAGGTGCTGAATGGCGCCGCTGATGCCGCAAGCGATATAGATCTCCGGCGTAACCACCTTGCCGGTCTGCCCGATCTGGAGCGCATAATCGCAGTATCCGGCATCGCATGCGCCCCGGGAAGCGCCGACGGCGCCGCCGAGCAGCTCGGCCAGCTCCTCGAGCGGCTTGAAGCCCTCCGCGCTCTTCACGCCGCGCCCGCCGGAGACGACGATTTTGGCCTCGGAGAGGTCGATTTTTCCCGTCGTTTTGCGGACGACATCCTTAACGACGGAGCGGAGGGAAGGCGCGGGGAAGGCGACATCCTCGATGCTCGTGTCCACACCCTCAACAGCTTCGGCTGCCGGGATGTTGTTGGGCCGCACGGTCACCACCCATGGTCCGTTTACGAACACCCGCTTCTCGAATGCTTTGCCGGCATAGAGCGGACGGGTGAATACCGCTTCGCCGCTGTTATTCTCAATCGCGGTTACGTCGGAGATTTGACCGGCATCCATGGAAGCCGCCACCAGCGGAGCGAGATCGCGTCCGATCGCTGTATGTCCGAATAGAACCGCATCCGGCTTCGCAACGCCTAGCACCGCTTCGATCGCCGCCATGTAAGCGTCGGGATTATAGTGCTCCAGGTCGTCATGCTCAACGGTATAGATGATTTCGCCGCCGTAAGGCTTAAGCGCGGATACGGCCTCCGTAATGTTCGAGCCAGCCACGAGAATGCGGATGCTGTCCCCGTCACCTGCGATCAGACGGGCTGCCTCCAGCGTTTCCAGGGCGACCTGACGCAGCTTCCCGTCGCGGGTTTCCGCGTATACCAGTATCGTTTTGCTCATAACATAACCTCCTTAGGTCCCTATCGAGATGGATGAAGAGATGATAAATCAATAAGTTAAGAGCCAATCAAACAAATCACGGTTCAAGCTTAGATTGATCAGAGGGCTGTAATTCGCCCACCCGAACCTAGGGCCCGGCCATCGAAATGCGTGCATGACGGACATCCCATGAACCATACAATCAGAATACGTAGTGAAAGGGGAAGTGCTCGATCAGCCCCTGTGTAACCGCATTCAACGAATCGTATAAAAGTAAGGAGCGAAGAATCTCCCCGTATTCCGTAAAAAACTAGATCACCTTGGACTCGGTTCGCAGCAGCGTAACAAGCTCATGCGCCACCTCGGCAGGCTCACCCTTCAGAATGCGTCCGGCGCTGCGCTCCGGCGGCAAGGACAGATCGCTTTGCTTCGTCGCCGGGCGGATATCGTCCTCGGAGAGACCGAGATCATCCAGCGACAGCGTTTGAAACGGCTTCTTCTTCGCCTTCATAATGCCCGGCAGCGACGGGTAACGCGGCTCGTTCAAGCCCTGCTGGGCGGTGAAAATCGCTGGCAGCTGAACCTCCAGCACTTCGAGATCGCCCTCGGCGTCCCGGTGCACTTCAGCCTTATTGCCGCTGATCGTAAGCTTGGTAATCGATCCGGCATGGGCTATGCCGAGCAATCCCGCAAGGCGTATCGCGACTTGGCCCGAACCCCGGTCGACCGAGAAGTTGCCGCCTAGAATCAGATCCGGCGTTTCTTTAGCCAAATACGCATGGAGCACTTTCGATACGGCATATTCGTCATCCGGTATCCGTTCATCCGAGATAAGCACCGCATCGTCCGCACCCATCGCAAGCGCGGTCCGCAAAGCCTCCGACGTGCGGTCCGGACCGACCGAGAGAAGCGTGACGCTGCCGCCATGCTCGTCGCGGAGCTTTACGGCTTCCTCCACAGCATATTCGTCATACGGATTAATCACGAATTTGACGCCATCCTCGGCAATCGACCCGTTCTCAATCTCAATCTTCTCCTCGGTGTCAAATGTTTGCTTCAGCAATACTACAATCTTCATGGGCCTCAGCTCTCCTTTCGAATGGTTGCCTTCATAAAATATGATGAGCGGGACTTGTTTTATTGCCCGCTGGACACACCGTTCAGAAAAAATCCAAGCGTCTCCTCCACCTGATCGGACAGGGAATACTTGCGGCCCGAGATGAGCCAGGAGGTTACCGCTTCGTCCATCGCTCCGAATATCAGGCTGCGCACAAGCTTAACGTTAAGATCGGGGCGGAACTTCTTCTCTTGGATACCCTGCTCCAGGATATTCTCGATCAATACGATATAGGGCTTAAGCGCATTGCCGATTTCCTTGCGAAGCTCGAGATCGCTCTGCCGGAGCTCAATCTGCGTGACATAAGCCAGTTCCGGATTGCTCTCCAGCTCGGAAAAATGAATGCTGCATACGGTCCGCAGGGCTTCCACTGCGTCTGTCGTTCCTTTCACGCTTTCGTGGAATTTTCCGACGAGCTCGCCGAGCTTCTCCTGGAACAGACGGATCAAGATATCCTCCTTTCGCTTGAAGTATAGATAGATGGTACCGTCGGCTACGCCGGCCGCCTTGGCGATCTTGGACACCTGGGAGCGGTGGTAGCCGTTCTCGGCGAATACTTTCAGGGCGCCTTGAAGGATCAGATGGTACTTCTCATTTTTTTTACTTGTCATATGCTCACCCCGATGTTAGAATACAGTTAAAATTATGAATGAATACTCATTCAGTTCTTGTATCCATCATAAAATACGTTCATGTCATTGTCAACGACCGGTTGACTGGGGCCGGGAAATTTATGAAGCGGGCGTATTCGGACCACAAATTATAGACGTTCATATCACTAGGGCAACAGACGGCAGTTTAACCGTAAGAGCGAAATGCAGCTTTAAGGATCGGCAAAGCCATTACCGGTTTAAAGGATCTAGATACGCAGCTAACGCAAGCAAGTTCGGTTTGAAGAAGTCGGCAGGGCACAGGTATGAAGGTCTATTTTTAGTCCTTGAATGTAAGCGCTTCATATGTTGTCCGAGTAACGCATGGACGGGCGGATTAGCGGAAGGAGTGACGGCAGCCTGGTTTCACGGTGCAGAGTGCAGTTGGATCAACACCAACCTCGTTGTTGGCAGTCTTCCGGCTTAGGAGGCGGGTTAAGAGTCCAACCACATCGCCTGAGCGGCAAGCAGGGGAAAGAAAAATAACGCAAGGAGCTGAGAGGGATGATTCTTGATCTGATCAACGCCGTGCTCTTTGTTGGAATCACAGGCTGGGCGGTATATATGTTCGCGAGCGTGGTGTATCGCCGATACCTGTACATCCGTTTGGGAAAGCCGGCGAATTTGAAAAAGGATCTGAAGGAGCGCTTGAGCCAATTTGCGATTCAAGTGTTCGGCCAGAGCAAGCTGTTCAAGGACCGCAAGAGCGGGATCATGCACTTTATCGTTTTTTATGGATTCATCATCTTGCAGTTTGGCGCGATCGACATTATATGGAAGGGCCTGTCAGGGCACGGACTCCCGATTCCGGGGTATGCGGGCTTCATCCTGATGCAGGAGATTACGGTGGCCCTTATTCTGCTCGCGATCGGCTATGCGGCATACCGGCGGTACGGCGAGAAGCTGAAGCGGCTGAAGCGCGGGTGGAAGCCGAGCATTGTGATCTTCTTCATTACCTCGCTGATGGCTTCCGTGCTGCTGACGATGGCATTCGAGCGTCTGCGGGAAGGTCTTCCCTGGTCGGCATTGGCACCGATCACCTCGAGCATTGCCGCCGCGTTTGCCTGGATGCCTTCCACGGCGGTCTCGGTATGTTATTTCGCATTTTGGTGGATTCATCTGCTCATTCTGTTGTCGTTCTTAGTCTACGTGCCGCAGTCGAAGCACTTTCACCTTATTACGGCACCGATCAACATTCTGGTCCGCCGTACCGATCCTCCCGGCAAGCTCAGCAAGCTGGATCTCGAGGATGAAGAGGCGGAGTCGTTTGGCGTCGGCAAAATCGAGGACTTTACCCAGAAGCAAATGCTCGATTTCTACGCCTGCGTCGAGTGCGGACGGTGCACGAATGTGTGTCCGGCCTCGAATACCGGCAAGCTGCTGTCGCCGATGCACATGATCGTGAAGCTGCGCGACCACCTGACGGAGAAAGGGGCGGCCCTTACCTCCAAGTCGCCGTGGATGCCGGCTTCGGTGTTTGGATCCGCCGGCGTGCATACGATGGCCGCCACCGATCTTGCGCTGGTCGGCTGGAAGGGCGAGGGCATTACCGATATCGGGCCGACGATGGAGGTCCAGAAGCGCTCCTGGCATCAGGTTGAGGGCGTGGATCCGAAGGATGTCCAGCTGATCGGCGGGGTCATGACGGAAGAAGAGATATGGGCATGCACCACCTGCCGGAATTGCGAGGATCAATGCCCGGTCGCGAACGAGCACGTTGACAAAATCGTTGACCTAAGGCGGCATCTGGTCCTGATGGAAGGCAGTGTGCCGCAGGAGGGGCAGCGTGCCATGCAAAACATCGAGCGCCAGGGCAATCCATGGGGCATCAGCCGTGCTGACCGCAGCAAATGGGTGAAGGAGATTGATCCGGAAGGAACGCTGGATTTAAAAATTCCGACCGTGAAGGAAAATCCGGATTTCGACATCCTGTTCTTCGTCGGTTCCATGGGGTCCTATGACAACCGGAGCCGCAAAATCACCCGCGCCTTCGTCCGGCTCATGAATGAAGCGGGCGTGAACTTCGCCATTCTCGGCAATGAGGAGAAGAACTCGGGCGATACCCCGCGCCGGATGGGCAATGAATTTTTGTTCCAGCAGCTGTGCATGGAGAACATCGAGACGTTCCAGAAGTACGATGTGAAGCGAATCGTCACAGCTTGTCCGCATACCTTCAATATTTTCAAAAACGAATATCCGGAGTTCGGGCTCACGGCTGAAGTCCTCCATCACACGGAGCTGCTGGATCAGCTGGTAAAGGAAGGCCGGCTTACGCCGAAGCATCCGATCCGGGAAAAAATCACCTACCACGATTCCTGCTACCTCGGCCGGTATAACGACGTCTATGACCAGCCGCGAAACGTGCTTCGCGCGATTCCGGGCGTGGAGCTGCTCGAGATGGAGCGCACCCGCGAGAACGGAATGTGCTGCGGAGCCGGCGGCGGCCAGATGTGGATGGAGGAGGATGCCGGCAAGCGCGTCAATCTGGCGCGAACCGAGCAGGCGCTGGCGGTCTCGCCGACGATGATCAGCTCGGCCTGCCCGTACTGCCTGACGATGCTGGAGGACGGCACGAAGCTGAAGGAAGTGGAGGACAGCGTAAGGACGCGGGATATCGCGGAAATTTTGGAGTTATCCGTATTTGGTCTATCCGAAATCCATGAACAGGAGGTCGTTGTGCAATGAATCAAACCACTACCCGGGAAGCCGTCAGAGGCTCCGGCGTCGCTAGCCGAAACATTACCAAAGCCGCTGTCATCGGCTCCGGCGTGATGGGATCCGGCATTGCCGCCCATCTCGCCAATGCAGGCATCCCTTGCCTGCTGCTCGATATTGTTCCAAAGGATCTGACGCCGGAGGAGGAGAAGGCCGGTCTTACGCTCGACCATCCGAAGGTGCGTAACCGGTTGGCGGCCAAGGCTGTTGCCGCGCTGCCGAAATCAAGCACCGCTCCGCTGTACCGTGCCGATTTTGTCAGCCGCATTACGCCTGGGAATATGGAGGA
Organism: Paenibacillus sp. FSL R5-0810; assembly: GCF_038002285.1. NCBI lineage: Bacteria > Bacillati > Bacillota > Bacilli > Caryophanales > Paenibacillaceae > Paenibacillus > Paenibacillus sp. FSL R5-0810. The sequence goes on along the minus strand of NZ_JBBOCF010000001.1, from coordinate 4,859,999 downwards.
TCACCTGAGCCAGCTGAAGGAGGCCGACTGGATCATTGAGGTCGTCACCGAGCGGCTGGAGATCAAGAAGAGCATTCTGAAGACGATCGAAGGCGTTCGCAAGGATGGAGCGATCGTCAGCACCAATACATCCGGGATCTCGGTCAATGCGATGGCGGAGGAGTGCGGCGAGGAATTCCGTAGGCATTTCCTGGGGACGCATTTTTTCAACCCCCCTCGCCATATGAAGCTGCTGGAGATCATTCCGGGCTTCGATACCGATCCCGATATTACGCAGTTCATGGTGGATTTCTGCACGAAGCGTCTTGGCAAAGGCGTTGTGCTGGCGAAGGATACGCCGAATTTTATTTCGAACCGCATCGGCACCTATGGCCTGCTCGTCACGCTGCAGGAAATGGTAAAGAACAGCTACTCCGTCGAGGAAGTGGATGCGGCGACCGGGCCAGTGCTGGGACGGCCGAAAAGCGCCACCTTCCGTACGCTCGATCTGGTTGGGATCGATACGTTCGTCCATGTGGCGAAGAATGTGTACGACAACGTGCAGGACGGACATGAGAAGGACGTATTTACAGTGCCCGACGTGCTGAATGAGCTTGTATCCCGCGGATGGATCGGGGAGAAGGGCGGCCAGGGCTTTTATAAGAAAATAAAAGGAGATCAGGGCAGCACCATTCTGTCCCTGAATCTGTCCACGATGGAATATAACCCGAGCGCTAAAATCAGCTCCGCATCCATTGAGGCGGCTAAGGCGGTGAAGGGGGCTAAGCGGAAGATCAAGGCTTTTCTCGGCACGAAGGACCGCTACTCGGAGCTCGCCTGGAATGTGCTGAAGCAGGTACTCGTGTACTCCGCCGAGAAGCTGGGCGAAATTGCAGATTCCATCCAGGAGATCGACAATGCCATGAAATGGGGCTTCAACTGGGAGCTGGGGCCGTTTGAAACCTGGGATCTGATCGGCCTGCCGGAATCGGTGCAGCGGATGGAGGCCGAGGGGCTGACGGTGCCGGCCTGGGTCAAGGACTGGATCGCCGCAGGGAATAAATCCTTCTATCAAGAGAAGGACGGTCAGGTGTTCCATTATTTGAAGGGCGAGTACAGAGGCGTGGACGTGGAACCGGAACGAATCTCGCTATCGGCGCTCAAAGCGCAGAATCGGGTGATCCGATCCAACACGGGGGCGAATCTGATCGATATCGGGGACGATGTCGCACTGCTGGAGTTCACGTCACCGAACAATGCGATCGGTGCGGACATTCTGGTCATGATCCAGCAGAGCGTGGAGGAAGTCCGGGCGAATTACCGCGGGTTGGTTCTTGCTAACGAAGGACGCAATTTCTGTGTCGGGGCGAATCTGATGCTCATGCTGATGGAGGCCCAGAGCGGCGATTGGGATGAGGTGGATGACATCATCCGTCTGTTCCAGGGCAGCATGATGAAGCTCAAGCGGCTGGAGAAGCCGGTCGTCGCGGCGCCGCATCGGATGACACTCGGCGGCGGCGTGGAGGCGTGCCTGCCGGCGGACCGGATTGTTTTCTCGGCCGAGACCTACTTCGGCCTGGTAGAGACCGGTGTCGGCCTGATTCCAGCAGGCGGGGGCTGCAAGGAGCTCGCCCTGATGGCTAGCAGCCGCTACCCGGATCCGGGCAGCGATCCGCAGCCGGAGATTAACCGCATGTTCGAGATGGTGGCCATGGCGAAGACGTCCACCAGCGGTCACGAAGCGGTTCAAATGTACGGCCGCGGGGCGGATACGGTGGTCATGAATCAGGACTACCGGATCTATGAGGCCAAGCAGGCCGTGCTCGAGCTTGATCGCGCAGGCTATGTCCCGCCGCAGCCGGGCAAGGCCCGGGTCGTCGGCCGCGACGGCCGCGCCGTGCTCCAGATGGGCGCCATCGACATGAGACGCGGCGGATATATCAGCGACCACGATCTGCTGATTGCAAAGAAGCTGGCGCATATTTTGACCGGCGGCGACGTGCCGACCGGAACCGTCGTCAGCGAAGAGCATCTGCTCGATCTGGAACGCGAGGCGTTCCTCAGCCTGCTCGGCGAGGTGAAGACGCAGCAGCGCATGCAGCATATGCTCGCCAAGGGTAAGCCGCTGCGGAACTAGGGACAGCTGTTGGTCAAAAGCAAGTCACTGCGGAACTCGGGGAGTTGTTGGTAATCCGTTGGGGATTAGATTTTACTTTGACAATTCCTCTGTGATTCACCATTCATCAAATGCTGTTGCTGCTTGCAAATAGGTCTTATACGTTCATCGAACCTTTCGATTTCCAGCAGTGCCTTAGGTCCTGATTGAATTATAGTCGGCAAATCCGATTAGTAAATGAAGTTAGAAGTTGTCCTATTATATCCAACCAATTCAAGGTGACGAGGTGAAGATGGCATGAGAGAAGCAGTCATCGTATCGCTTGCCCGAACTCCGGTGGGGAAAGCGAAGAAAGGGAGTTTGGCCCAGACGCGCGTGGAGGACCTGGGGAAGGCGGTGCTGGAAGCCGTCATAGCTCGTGCGCCGGGCCTTAAGAAGGAGGATGTTGAAGACATCATCCTCGGGTGTGCGATGCCGGAAGGCGAGCAGGGATTGAACGTCGCCCGGATCATCTCGTTGTATGCGGGATATCCGGTCACGGTTCCCGCCCTGACGGTGAACCGGTTCTGCTCCTCCGGCCTGCAGGCAATCGCCTTTGCAGCGGAACGGATTATGCTCGGTTACGCCGACGTGATTATCGCTGGCGGCGTCGAGAGCATGAGCCATGTGCCGATGACCGGCTTCAAGCCGGCTCCGCATCCGACGATCGTTGATGAGATGCCGGAGGTGTACATCGGCATGGGGCATACGGCGGAAGAGGTCGCCCGCCGGTTCGGCATTACCCGCGAAGCGCAGGATGCCTTCGCGGCCAGCAGTCACCGCAAGGCAGCGGCTGCCATTGCGGAAGGGAAGTTCCGCGACGAGATCGTGCCGGTGAACGTGTCCTTGGCAGCCGCAGACGAGTCGGGCAAGGTGCGCAGCAAGTCCTTCACCTTCGATATGGATGAAGGCGTACGTCCCGACACATCGCCGGAGGTACTGGCGAAATTGCGGCCTGCCTTTGCTCTCGGCGGGACCGTAACCGCCGGGAACGCCTCACAGACCAGCGACGGCGCGGCGGCGGTCGCGGTCATGAGCCGCGAGAAGGCGGAAGCGCTCGGCCTTAAGCCGCTCGCGACCTTCAGGTCCTTCGCGTTGGCGGGCGTGGAGCCCGAGATTATGGGCGTGGGCCCGGTGGAGGCCATTCCGAAGGCCCTCCGGATGGCGGGCATCGGGCTGGATCAGGTGGATGTGTTCGAGATTAACGAAGCGTTCGCTTCGCAATGTCTCCACATCATCCGCGCCTTGGACATTGACGAGAGCAAAGTCAACGTCAATGGCGGAGCCATCGCCCTCGGTCACCCGCTCGGCTGCACCGGTGCGAAGCTGACGGTCAGCCTTGTGTCCGAGCTGGCCCGGCGAGGCGGCGGCTACGGCGTCGTGAGCATGTGCATCGGCGGCGGTATGGGCGCCGCGGGGGTGTTCGAGGTACACGCAGCCGGGGCGTGAGGTAACTATTTACTACATCGGAGCAGGCACCTTCACAGCCAACAAGCGCTGTGCCCGCTCCGAACACGGACCGGGCACCCGCGCCCTTCCCCCCACCAACAGTGATTGTGGGGGGAGGGTGGCCCTACCCAGCGGAGAGGGCGGAATTGGACTGGAGAAACGGAGTGTTCGCCTTTAATTTCAGATTTCAACCGCACTAAGGGTCATTCAGGAAATCTGAAATTAACAGTGATCGGAAGTACAATCCGCCATCGTAGCGGACACCAGGCCATTACCTGCACCAGTCATCGAAGCGACGCTATCTAAGGAGGTACATCGAAGCAGCACCCGCACCAGTCATCGAAGCAGATCACAGCCAACAAGCGCTGTGCCCGCTCCGAACACGGACCGGGCACACGCGCCCTTCCCCCCACCAACAGTGATTGTGGGGGGGAGGCGGCCCTACCCAGCGGAGAGGGCGGAATTGGACTGGAGAAACGGAGTGTTCGCCTTTAATTTCAGATTTCGACCGCACTAAGGGTCATTCAGGAAATCTGAAATTAACAGCGATCGGAAGTGCAATCCGCCATCGCAGCGGACACCCGGCCATTACCCGCACCAGTCATCGAAGCGACGCTATCCATGGAAGTACATCGCAGCAGCACCCGTACAGTCTTCGAAGCAGATCACAGCCAACAAGCGCTGTGCCCGCTCCGAACACGGACCGGGCACCCGCGCCCTTCCCCCCACCAACAGTGATTGTGGGGGAGGCGGTCCTACCCAGCGGAGAGGGCGGAATTGGACTGGAGAAACGGAGTGTTCGCCTTTAATTTCAGATTTCGCCTCTGTTAAGGATCATTCAGGAAATCTGAAATTAACAGCGATCGGAAGTACAATCCGCCAACGTAGCGGACACCGAAGCAGCACCCGCACCAGTCATCGAAGCAGAACACCAGGAAGTACAATCCGCCATCGTAGCGGACACCCGGCCATTACCCGCACCAGTCATCGAAGCAACGCTATCTAAGCAAGCAGACCTAATCATCGCAGCAGACGCACCACCACAATCACTAATCCCATTCCAGAAAGGAGCCATAACCATGAGCGACAACCAAACGAAAGAACCGAAAATCAAAGGCGGCAGCTATATTATCGATAACCTGGACGTGCAGCGCATCCTGACCCCGGAGGATTTCACCGAGGAGCATAAAATGATCGGCGACACGGTCCGGGACTTCATCGACGGTGAAGTGGTGCCGCATGACGAGGAGCTGGAGAAGCTCAATTACGAGCTGACCGTGGATTTGCTGCGCAAGTCCGGGGAGCTCGGACTGCTGGGCGCTGACGTGCCGGAGCCGTTCGGCGGCGTCGGGCTGGATAAAGTGAGCTCCACGATCATCAGCGAAGCGCTGGCCAAGGGCTCGTCCTTCGCCCTGTCCTTCGGGGCGCACGTCGGCATCGGGACGCTGCCGATCGTGTTCTTCGGCACGGCGGAGCAGAAGAAGAAGTACCTGCCGGACCTGGCCACCGGGGCCAAAATCGCGGCCTATTGCCTGACCGAGCCGACGTCGGGCTCCGACGCGCTCGGCGCCAAAACGACGGCACGTTTATCCGATGACGGCGAATATTATATTTTGAACGGATCGAAGTTATATATTACCAATGCCGGATTTGCGGATATCTTTATCGTGTACGCCAAGATCGACGGCGAGCATTTCACCGCGTTTATCGTGGAGAAGGAGATGGAGGGCTTTACGCTCGGACCCGAAGAGAAGAAGATGGGCATCAAAGGCTCCTCGACGCGTCCGCTCTTCTTCGAGGACGTGAAGGTGCCGAAGGAGAATTTGCTGGGCGAGATCGGCAAAGGCCATCGCATCGCCTTCAACATCCTGAACATCGGCCGGTATAAATTGGCAGCCGGTACGGTCGGCGCGGCGAAGGAAACGATCGAGCTGAGCGCGAAATATGCAAATACCCGCAAACAGTTCGACACCCCGATCTCCCAGTTCCCGCTCATGCGCAAAAAGCTGGCCGAGATGAACATTGCCACCTTCGTGATGGAGAGCATGGTGTACCGCACAGCCGGCCTGCTCGACGAGGCGCTTCAGGACATCGATTATGCCAGCGAGGACGCGGGCGCCTTATCGGCCGCCGCAATCTCGGATTATGCCATCGAGTGCTCGATCAACAAGGTATTTTGCTCGGAAGGGCTGGATTTTGTAGCGGACGAGGGGGTTCAAATCCACGGAGGGTACGGGTACATTCAGGAATACAAGGTGGAACGGATCTACCGCGATTCCCGCATCAACCGCATCTTCGAGGGCACGAACGAGATTAACCGCCTGCTCATCCCGGGAACACTCGTGAAAAAAGCCATGAAGGGCGAAATCGCGCTGCTGCAAAAAGCTCAAGGCCTGCAAAATGAACTGCTGCAGATCGTTCCAGGCCAAACGTTCGAGGGTACGCTGGAGCAGGAAGCCCACTTCCTGGACATGAGCAAAAAGATTTTCCTGCTCGCCGGCGGCCTCGCGGTTCAAAAATTCGGGACCAAGCTCGAGAAGGAACAGGAGCTATTGTCCAATCTGGCGGACATGATGATTGATATTTTTGCGCTGGAAAGCGCCCTGCTGCGCACCAAGAAGCATATCGCTCGTACATCGGAAGAGAAAGCGGCCGGCATGATCGAGATGACGCAGGTATTTGCGTATGAAGCGTTCCAACGCATCGAGGCGCTCGCCAAAGAAACGCTGGCCTTGGTGGAAACCGGCGATATGCTGCGCATGCAGCTGTCGGTATTGAAAAAGCTGACCCGCACCAGCCCGGTCGATACGGTAGCGCTGAAGCGCAGCATTGCGGCCCGCGTCGTCAAAAACGAGCGGTATACGGTGTAAGTAACGTTGCGCCCATACTGCTGCCGGCATATTAACAAGGTATCCAAACCTTCCGGCGGATCGCCCTGAAGCTCATTGCGCAGTTTGCGGATAACGGAGAACCCTGTGAACGAGTTCATAGGGTTCCCGCCTCGTATAAACGCAGGGAGGAGTCAAGTCGTGCGAACAGCCAAAGGAGCGCACGACTCGGAGACCGGACCAAAGCGGTTCGATAAATCCGGGCAAACCGATGTCCAGACATTCAGAGCACGCGGACATTCTAAGACAGCGGGCAACTCCAAGCAAGCGCACGACCTAAACCGTTCCTCCCGGGATGTGCGGGGGTGATCTATACCGGATTTTTTTGGAGCTTATCAAAAGAGACAGGTTTTTTCTTGGAGTAGGAAAGGAAGAAGCATTCCTTAGGAAAGGGTTGGTTTTGTATGGATACAAAGCCTTGGCTGCAGTTTTATCCGCCGGAAGTAGCCCCCGCTTTTGATTATCCGAAACAGAATTTGGCGTTGTTTCTCGTGACGTCGGCACAGAAATATCCCCGAAAGCCGGCGATGTATTTTATGGGGAAAACGATCACCTACCAAAGCTTGCTGGACTCCGCCTACCGCATGGCAAATGCGCTCCGCAGCAAGGGCGTGAAGAAGGGAGACCGGGTGGCGATCATGCTGCCCAATTGTCCGCAGGTCGTCATCTCGTATTATGGCGCGCTGCTCGCTGGAGCGGTGTGCGTCATGACCAATCCGCTCTATATGGAGCGGGAAATCGCGTATCAGATGAAGGACTCCGGTGCCAAAATCATCATAACGATGGATATGTTCGTCTCCCGGGTGGAGAAGGTAATAGAGGAGACGAAGCTTGAGCATATCATCGTAACGTCGGTGAAGGACTATCTACCGTTCCCGAAGAATCTGCTCTATCCGATCAAAGCGAAGCAGGCAGGCCCTCTCCCGGTCGTCCATTATGGCAGCCGGGTGTATGCATTTAAACAGCTGCTGGCCGCATCGCCTAACGATCCAATCTGCGAAAGCGTGGATGCGGAAAGGGATTTGGCACTGCTGCAGTATACCGGCGGCACGACGGGGACGCCCAAGGGCGTCATGCTGACGCATCTGAATTTGGTGGCCAATACGGTCCAGTCCGCGAACTGGTGTTACCAGGTTGAGGACGGGAAGGAGCGGTATATGGCCGCGCTGCCGTGTTTTCACGTATTCGGGCTGACGGTGCTGCTGAATCAGGCGGTGTACCGTGCCGGTATGCTGATTCTGGTCCCTAAATTCGAAGTGGCGATGATTCTGGATTTGATCAAAAAAGTAAAGCCGACGCTCTTCCCCGGGGCGCCGACCATGTATATTGCTCTCATCAATCACCCGCGGATTCAGGAATACGACTTGTCTTCCATTAATGCTTGCATCAGCGGCTCCGCCGCGCTCCCGGTCGGGTTGCAGGATAAGTTCGAGGAGCTGACGAAGGGACGGCTGATCGAGGGCTACGGATTGACGGAAGCCTCGCCGGTGACCCACGCGAATCCGATCTGGGGAAGACGCAAGATCGGGACGATCGGTATCCCGGTTCCCGATACGGAGGCGAAAGTGGTCAACCCGGAGACAGGCGAGGAGATGCCGGTCGGCGAGCCCGGCGAGCTTATTGTGAAGGGCCCTCAGGTCATGAAAGGCTATTGGAACCGGCCGGAGGAGACCTTCGATACGATCCGCAATGGCTGGCTGTTTACCGGCGATATGGCCACGATGGACGAGGAAGGATATTTTACGATCATCGATCGGAAGAAGGATATGATAATTGCAAGCGGTTACAATATATACCCGAGGGAGATCGAGGAAGTGCTGTATGAGCATCCTTCCGTCAAGGAAGCCGTTGTGGTCGGCACCAAGGACGATTACCGCGGCGAGACGGTCAAAGCCTACATCGTGCTAAAAGATGGGGCTGCTCCCGATCCTTCGGGATTGGAAAAGTTTTGCCGAAGCCAGCTTGCCGCTTATAAGGTGCCGCGGCAGTTCGTATTCCGTGACGCTTTACCAAAGACGATGGTCGGAAAGGTGCTTCGCCGCAAGCTGCTGGAGGAAGAGGAGGAAGGCAGACCAACGGGCTGATGCATAGGATGGAGAAGTTAGGTGCAGGCGCTGCGGGCATGCATCGGTCGACAAGACGTAGCTTCTCCTCTTACCGCGTGCCTCTCCCGGCGCGGTGTAAGGATGACTGCTGCACGATGCTTAGCGTCGACGCTCGGGCGACCAGCCATGCCCTTTGGATGACCCACTGAGGTCACTCCCAGCATGTCGTCGGCGATTTTCAGCCGATTTTTAAGAAGTTATCATCAATAACTAGGATTAGGTAACGTTGAAAATCGGAAGATGGGGTACCTTAAACGTTGAAATATTGTAAGTATGCCGTGTCATAAATTCGATACAAGGAGGCGGCCTTATGCATAAAGCCGATACGAGCCAGGATCCGAAGGCCGAACAGCCGACATTTGACCGGGAGGCCTACATGGAGGCGATGGCCAAGGCGGCCGAGCCCACCTTCTGGGGATATCTTGGCTGTAAGCTGGCTTCCGCTACCCCGGAAGCGGTTGTCGTCACCCTGGATGTGCAGCCTCATCATATGAATATGATGGGGATCGTGCATGGCGGTGTCCTCTCCTCGCTGATGGATAATGCTATGGGCATCGCCGTCATGCTGGAGCGTCCCGGCGAGTCGACCGTGACCAGCAACCTGAACGTGCATTTTGTCATGCCGGCCCGGGAGGGGGTCCTTACGGTGACGGCCAGCATCGTTCATCAGACGCGCCGGTCGGTCACGACGGAATGTAAAATTACGGATGCAAAGGGAGAACTGGTTGCCATAAGCACCGGATCATTCCGGGTGAAATGAAGCAAGACGGAATAAAAAGCGGTCTGTCGTCTCCTAAGGGTGGAGAGGGCAGGCCGTTTTTTGTTGAAACCAGGTAAGCTCTATGGGCTTTGTTGCGATACATAGTTAGATAAACGTTTCTCAACGTTGAATTTCTCGTATTCACGTATTATCGCTCACAAACTTCGAATCAGGGAATCCTACGAATCTTGTGTCTGTCGAAACGTTCTCATGAATTTGTTGCGTTCTTGGAATTCTGTCTCTCTTTTAAATCACTTGAGTCTCTTGAATCCAAACATTAGATCAGATCACCAGAGACGGTTGGTAATGCCTTGTCAGTCAGAATAAGCTATGGTACAATAATAATGCTGTTTTTCATCAGAATTTGAACATTATATTTGATTATAAATCTGATGTTTACATACGCGTAGGAGGTGGAAGTCATGGTTGTATTGTTCGAAGTGCTGCTCGTCATTTTCTCCATCGGGTTGATTACGGTTGTTCTTCTCCAGAAAGGGAAAAGTGCAGGTCTTGCCGGTGCCATCTCCGGCGGTGCGGAACATCTGTTTGGCAAAACGAAGGCTCGCGGTATGGATCTCGTGCTGCAGCGCATTACCGTTGGTTTGGCGGCAGGATTCATGATCTTGGCGATTGTTGTTGCGATGCTGAAATAATTGGAATACGGCCCTCGCTTTTCACTCTGGAAGAGCGGGGGCTTTTTATATGCCTTGGGCGAATGGTGATCTTTGGGGGGATTTCGAAGGATACCGCGGATTAAATTCGTGTATACTAGGGTATGTGTATATGTAGGTAAAGAATGGATAGAGGAACGAATGAATTCGCAGGTTCCCCGAGGTGATAATCATGATAACGGAACAAATTTTACTCGATTTTATGCGGGAAACTGCATACAAACCGATGACGTACCAGGAATTGGAGCAGCATTTTGCGATTGAGGATGCTCATGATTTCAGGGAGTTTTTAAAGCTGTTGAACGATCTGGAGCAGTCCGGAAAAATCATTCTCACCAGCACCCAGCGTTACGGCGTGCCGGAGCGGATGTCTTTGCTGCGCGGGCGACTGCAGGCGCATCCGAAGGGTTTTGCTTTTCTGATTCCGGATGATCGGGAGCATCCCGATGTGTACATTCATGCGAACGACCTGAAGAGCGCCATGAACGGCGATACGGTGCTGGTTCGCATTAGCTCGCAGCATAGCGAGGGCGGCAAAATGGAAGGCGAGGTTGTCCGCATCGTCACCCGCGCGGTCACGCAGGTAGTGGGCGTCTTCCAGAATCACGAGGCATACGGCTTCGTGCTGCCGGATGATAAGCGGATTAACCGGGATATTTTTATCCCGAAGCATGCGATGAACGGCGCCGTGGACGGCGTGAAGGTCGTCGTTAAGCTGGTAAGTTATCCGGAGGGCCGGGCCGCAGCCGAGGGCGAGGTTGTGGAGATTCTGGGCCACAAGGACGATCCGGGCGTCGACATCCTGTCGATTATCCGTAAGCATCAGCTGCCGGAAGGCTTTCCGGATGAGGTGCTGGCTGAAGCGGATGCTGCGCCGGATTCCATTACGGAAGAAGAGATCGTCCAGCAGGGCCGGCGGGATCTTCGCGGCTTAAATATCGTCACGATTGACGGTGAGGATGCCAAGGACTTGGACGACGCGGTCAACGTGGAGCGCCTGCCGAATGGCCATTACCGTCTGGGCGTGCATATTGCGGACGTGAGCTATTACGTGCGCGAGCATTCCGAGCTGGATAAGGAAGCGTACAACCGCGGGTGCAGTGTCTACCTGGTAGACCGCGTTATTCCAATGCTGCCGCACCGCTTATCCAACGGCATTTGCAGCTTGAATCCGAAGGTGGACCGTCTCACGATGTCCTGCGTCATGGAATTCAATGAGCAGATGAAGGTCGTGAAGCACGATATTTTCACAAGCGTGATTCGGACGAAGGAACGGATGACGTACAACAATGTGCGCAAAATTCTGGTCGACGAGGATCCGGAGCTGATCGAGCGTTACAGCGATCTGGTGGAGGATTTCCGCCTGATGCAGGAGCTGGCGCTGAAGCTGCGCAACCGCCGGATGCGGCGGGGCGCGGTCGATTTTGATTTTGTGGAGTCGAAGGTCATTGTCGATGAAAACGGCAAGCCGATCGATATCGTCAAACGGGAGCGTTCCATCGCGGAGCAGATCATCGAGGAATTCATGCTGGCCGCCAACGAAACGGTGGCTGAGCATTTCCACTGGCTGAAGGTGCCATTCATCTACCGGATCCACGAGGATCCGGATCCAGAGAAGCTGCAGAATTTCATGGCGTTTGCCGCGAATTTCGGCCATCACGTGAAAGGGCGCGGCAACCAGATTCATCCGCGTGCCCTGCAGAACCTGCTGGACGACATCCACGGCACGAAGGAGCAGACGGTGCTCAGCACAATGATGCTCCGTTCGATGAAGCAGGCGAAGTACGATGCCGAGAGCACCGGCCATTTTGGCCTGGCGGCCGAGTACTATTCCCACTTCACTTCACCGATTCGCCGTTACCCGGACCTGGTCATTCACCGGGTGATCCGGGAGGTGCTGGAGAGCGGCGGAACGCTGAGCGAGCAGCGGCATGAGCAGCTCGCGGCCCGCATGGCGGACATTGCTCAGCAATCCTCGGAGCGCGAGCGCGTCGCCGTTGATGCCGAACGTGACACCGAGGCCCTGAAGAAGGCCGAGTTCATGCTGGATAAGGTCGGCGAGGAATTCGAGGGCATTATCAGCAGCGTGACCAGCTTCGGTATGTTCATCGAGCTGGAGAATACGGTGGAAGGCCTGATTCGGCTCAGCGCTCTGACCGACGATTATTACCACTTCGACGAAGGCCACATGGCGCTGATCGGGGAGCGGACATCGAAGGTGTTCCGCATCGGCGATGACGTCAAGGTGCGCGTGGCGAAGGTGAATATGGATGAGCACACCATCGATTTTGAGATGGTGGACATGAAGCCGCGCCGGCAAGGCCGCGGCGGCGGTGCTGGCGGCGGCGACCGCGGCGGAGCCGGTGGCCGCGGGTTTGGCGCCCGCGATGGCGCAGCCCGCGGGGGCAAGGGCCGCGGCAAGCGCAGCTCCGCGGCAGAAGGCGGCGCGCCTGCAGGGCGCCGCGAGGGCAGCGCCGGCGGCCAGGGCGGCCGTGCCGGCGGGAAGCGCGGCGGCGGAGAGGCCGCCGAAGGCACGGAGACGCGCAGCTTCGCGTTCGGCTCCGGCAAGGGCGGCTACAGCTCCGCCGGCGGCGGGGCCCTTGGCTTTGACCGCAACGCCCGCTCGGGCGGCGGAGGCGGCAAGGGCCGCCGGAAGAAGACGTCGCGCAGCGGCATCTTCATCGGCGAAGGACCAACGCCGGGCAGCGGGCCAGCCGGCGCTGAGGGCGATGCCGCAAGCGGCGGCGGACGGCGCAAGCGGAAGAGCAAAGGCGGGAACGGCACAGCCGCTTTTGTGAGGAAGAAGAAAAAGTAGGGCTGGGGCGGACGGCAAGCGCTTTGGCATCCCTAGGACCAGCACTGTGAACACAGTAATGAAGGGGAATGGGATACTTTTAATCTTGAAGTCCCTCCCCGGTGCACTTGGCCTTGGAATCATGGCTGTCGATTTTGCCATTCGATATTCAGAGTGGAACGCTTGCCCCGCCTTGCGTAAGCAGGCCTACGTTTGATACAATGGACTTCTGGTGAGATTGCATATTTTCGGCGGTCTGCCGGGAGTCCTTTTTCCATTTACTGCTCATGACAAGGAGTGAGACCATGGGTAAGAAGAGTGACGGGAAGGTTCTGGCCCAGAACAAGAAAGCTTCCCATGATTACTTCATAGAAGATACGTACGAAGCGGGGATGGTTCTGACCGGGACCGAGATCAAGTCGATCCGTAACGGCCGTGCCAATATTGGCGACGCGTTTGCGACAATTCGCAATGGCGAGATCCACATTCACAATATGCACATCAGCCCGTTTGAGCAAGGGAACCGGAGCAATCCATCCGACCCGACGCGTGCGCGGAAGCTGCTGCTGCACAAAGAACAGATCCGTAAGCTGCTAGGTCAATCCAAGCAGGAAGGATATACGATCGTTCCGCTTAAAATCTATATCCGCAACGGCTATGCCAAGCTGCTGCTGGGCCTCGGTAAAGGTAAGAAGCAGTATGACAAACGTGCGGATGCTGCCAAGAAGGACGCGCAGCGCGATATCCAGCGGGCACTGCGGGAGAAGCAGAAGATTGTGCGTTGAGGAAGCAAGTTGGCTTTTTGAGTGGCATGTTTTAGCTGTGTTACCTGCATTATATATATCATTTTGATGCAGTTTGTGATATACTATTTGATGTAAGGCAAGATCGATTCTTTGACAACAGCATGCAGTAGACGGCATTCTTTCTTTGGAGGGAAGGAATGCGAACGTTTGATTGACTACTGTGGCTGAATCATCTTTAGATCTAATCCAGGTACCCTTTTTGGCGGAAACGTCAGGTGCTTCGCGCATCGGCATTTCTCCACATAAGGGGGCGTTCTTTGGATTCGACGGGGATAGTTCGGACATGAGTAGCGGGTAGTGGGGACGCGTCCACTTCATCAACGCTAAAGCCATAATAACTGGCAAACAACAAACTTCTTACGCTGTAGCAGCTTAATAACCTGCACGCGTGCTCTCGCTCTGTATCGCCCATGTACCGGGATGAGGGCTCAACTTTAGTGGGATACGCAGTCACATCTCCGCCTGGGGTGTGCTGAAGAAGACAATCAGGCTGGGCATAGCGAAAGCCGGTTACGGGGCGTTTGCTTTGCCGACATTAAAACTGTAACTACACCCGTAGAAACTTGTGTTGTCGTTATCTTCGGACAGGGGTTCGACTCCCCTCGCCTCCATACATACCAATGATAGAGCCATCAGCCAGTGATCTGGTTGGTGGCTCTTCTGTTTATGATATAATAAGCGTAATTAGAAAACTGGAGGGGACTCAGGATGGTTGCCAATCGAGAGCAGCTCCAAGAAATTCTGAAAAAAGCAAATCAACATGCACGCAAGCAAGCCAAGGAGTCAGGGGCATCCATTTACTATATCAAGGATAATAAACGAGTTCGTGAGGATGCTAACGGAAATAAGTTCGAAATCATTTATGATGCAACCGGAAAACGACATGAGTTCGAATATCATGAATAAGCAAAAACCAGTTATGACGGTTTTTGCCGGAACAAATGGGGCCGGAAAAAGCACGCTCAGTATGCAGATGAGGACATGTTAGGCGAGTTGGTTGATCCTGATCAGATTGCGCGTGAACTAAAACCAGATGATCCAAGAAGTGTCGATCTTTCGGCGGGAAGAGAAGCGGTCAAAAGAATCAGATCGTTGATAAAAAGACAGGAGCATTTTGCCATTGAAACTACCCTATCAGGTACATTTGTTTTAAAGCATATGCAAGTTGCTAAAGAAAGCGGTTATGACATCGTCATGTACTATATTGGACTTCAAGATGTACAAATGCATATTGACCGTGTGGCCTCTCGTGTCGAGCAGGGTGGACATTGGATTGCAGAAGAGGATATTCGGTTTCGATACGGCCAGTCATTGCAAAATTTAAAGCCTGCACTAGCCATTGCAGATCATTTTTATTATAGATAATACAAATGAACCCATGATTGTTGCTGAAATCGCAGGAAGTAAGCTGATATATTGCATAGATCATATACCTGCTTGGTCTGCAAGTGTTATTAGAGACCATAGTTGATGATGTATTCTAGGGGATATTACAGCTTAATAACCTGCACGCGTGCTCTCGCTCTGTATCGCCCATGTACCGGGATGAGGGCTCAACTTTAGTGGGATACGCAGTCACATCTCCGCCTGGGGTGTGCTGAAGAAGACAATCAGGCTGGGCATAGCGAAAGCCGGTTACGGGGCGTTTGCTCTGCCGACATTTAAAACTGTAACTACACCCGTAGAAACTTGTGTTGTCGTTATCTTCGGACAGGGGTTCGACTCCCCTCGCCTCCATCTTGAAAAACACCATCCGCATGAGGATGGTGTTTTTGTTTTATATTAATACTATAGGCTAGAGCATGTCTTACAGATGGAGTGAAATCGATGAATCATAGTCATGATGGAGAGGATCGATTGATAACGGTGCTCAATATGGATGGTCAACAGCTAACCCCGTGTTTGCTCCATCGGGCTTGGCGGGAAGTTGAGCGATCGCGAGCAGTCTGGATTGATGAGCAGACGATCCAATTGCTTTATAATCCGTTCTTATTCCGGGGCTATCGAAAAGCTGCACTGAAACGAGATCATCACACTTGTTTGTGGTGCGGAGGACACGCCACGACAGTAGACCATATTATCCCCTCAAGCAAAGGCGGCTCGGATCTTCCCCACAACCTGATCGCTTCATGCAGCGAATGCAATACGAAACGCGGAAACCGTCCGGCATGGTCCTATCTCAAAGAAAACGTACGCGCTGTTCCGAATCTTATAAAGCTGTGCTGGCGTATCTTTATCGCGAATTACAGACATCGCCCCATGAAAAAAGGGGACACTTGAGTAAAGGTCTAGAATTGTTGTTTCGACCGACCGAAGTCTTTGCAGCAATCGTGACGCGCTCCTTAATTTTGCCGACATTAAAACTGTGACTACATCTGTAGAAACTTGTGTTGTCGTTATCTTCGGACAGAGGTTCGACCTCCCTCGCCTCCATACATACAGTAAAAAAGCGACCCTAATTGGTCGCTTTTTTGCTTGTTACCACTTTTAGCTTCAGTCTGAATTCAACATGTTCTTTGTAGAAGGGTTTGCTTTCTTATTACTTGGGGAGGGGGCAGCCCCCTTTGCCGTCATTGTATGTGTCTTGGGCAGTAGAAATGGCATGTGTTTTATTGCTTAAGTGCCGACATTTCATAATGTAACAATCTTCATATATAATTGAACTGTCTAAGTTGAACTCCGTAAATGATTAGATAACTAAAATATAGTTAAATGAGGGAAGCGAATGAATTTTTTGCGGGAGTTTTTTGCTAACAATATAGTAAGAAGAATTCTATTCCTCCTACTAGTCGTTTTATTGCTGTATAGCTTGAGAGATATGCTCAATTTGCTGTTATTGCTGTTTCTTGTTACCTTCGTCATGGGACGCCTCGAGCAATATATTACGAAGAAAATATCTAAGCTGTTTCCTATATCGCCTATTGTCGTTAATACGGTATTGTATGCGGCTTTAATATTTGGGCTTGTCTACGGAATTCTCCATTATGTTCCGAAGCTCATTAGTCAAATTTCTGATTTGTATTTTTCCATTATCCGATTTCTAAATACACCTCAGTCAGATGAAATTGCTGCGCTTGTCTCCTCCGCACTTAGTAAGCTGGAATTAGAGCAATACGGAAGCCAGGCACTAAATTATATTCTGAAGCTAGGCAAGTGGGCAGAGGTTATCATTTTTGTTATTGTATTGAGCTACTTCTACTTAATCCAGAAGAAAACCGTCAATGACTTTACAGATAAGTTGAGCAAAAGCAAAATAAGCTGGGCTTACAATGAGTTTAAATATTTTGGCCAAAAATTCACCTCCTCCTTTGGTAAAGTGATCGAGGTTCAATTGATGATCGCCTTGTTGAACACGATTCTAACGACGATCGGGTTGTCGATTTTGGGCTATCCTTACTTGTTCGCTCTAGCGATTATGGTTTTTCTACTAAGTCTTGTGCCGGTAGCCGGTGTTGTTCTTTCCTTCATTCCGATCAGTATTATCGGTTACCAGATTGGCGGTATCTCAACCGTTATTTGGGCGATTGACATGATTTTGATCATCCATGCAGTTGAGACATACTTCTTAAATCCGAAGCTGTATGCTCATAAAACGAAGCTGCCGATGTTCTACACCTTTATTGTTCTTATTTTCTCCCAGCACTTCATGGGGATCTGGGGGTTAATTCTCGGGATTCCGATCTTTATGTTCCTGCTCGATATTTTCGAAGTCGATCAAAAAAACACGGTATCATCAAATATTGAAGCTGCACAGCTTTCAGGAGAAAACGTAAGTCCTAGGAATAATCAACAGCCCTAAGGCACTTCCCGAAATAATCTTGCTGTGTTCGATTAAAAATGTAAAATCCTTATCGTTTGCAAAGCAAGACACCTCACTCAAAGAGTATCAAATGTACATTATGCATAAGAAGGGCCTTTAGAGGTCCTTCTTTTTTTGCCCCCTTTTTTTCTGACATTTGTCATAATCGGCTTGTGACAACCCACACTAATTGGTTCTCGCGCTTTCTCAATATAATAAGGACATCAAGGAACGAAAGAAGAAATTAGCGGAGGTTAGTACAAAATGACAAAGGCGATTGAATGTATCAATCTAGTGAAGAAATTCGGCGATTACTGTGCCGTTGATCATATGAATCTATCATTTGAGAAAGGTCAAATAACAGCATTGCTCGGACCGAATGGGGCAGGCAAGACAACCACCATTTCCATGATACTTGGAATGATCAAGCCAACATCAGGAGAAGTCAGGGTCTTGGGGATGCCATCTGGAACAAAAGAATTACGGCAGCGCGTTGGAGCGCTTTTGCAGGATGTTAAAGCAGCAGATGGACTTACGGTGAAAGAAGTGCTTCAATTGTTCCGCAGTTATTATCGTAATCCGATGTCGCTAGAGCGATTGTTAGACATTTCGGGTCTCCACGCGGATCAGAAACGACGCGCATCCTCCCTGTCTGGAGGTCAACGTCGTAGATTAGCTTTCGCCCAGAGTTTGGCGGGGAATCCGGAGCTTCTCCTGCTGGATGAACCAACCGTCGGAATGGATATCGAGGCTCGTGGCCGCTTTTGGGACACCATCCAAGCGCTGGCAAGTGACGGACGTACGGTGCTCTTAACTACACATCATTTAGATGAAGCTGATGCTGTCGCAGATCATATCGCAGTCATCGCCAGGGGACAGGTTGTTGCGGAAGGGACTCCGGCACGTTTAAAGGCACAAACAGCACTTAGAACGGTTTCATTTCGGGCGGCAAATGCGCCAGCCCAGCAGGAGTGGCTCACATTACCTGGTGTAGAAAAGGCGGAATGCAACGGCGAGCGGATTCGCCTTTATGCCCAAGAGACCGATGTATTGTTATTTACACTGATGCAGTCTGAATGGGGAATTTCCGATATTGATATACAATCCGCCAGTTTAGAAGATACATTCCGAAGTCTTACAGGCTCAAATAAATAAACGATTATACGATAAAAAACATTTTTAGGAGGAAAATAGCCATGTTCCATATGTTTGTTGCTCAGACGAAAGCAGAAAGTATACGAATTATCCGCAGTCCATTTTTCTTACTCTTCTCCATTGCGATGCCGCTTGCTTTCTACTTTTTATTTGCGAGTATGAACGGGGTAGATCAATCGATCCAATCAACAACTTGGGGTGTCTTTTCATTGATGTCGATGACGGCATTCAGTTTGATCGGTACAGCCGTATCTCAATTCGGCATCCGTCTATCGTTTGAGCATCAAGATGGGTGGGTACGCCTGTTGAAGCTGACTCCACTATCTCCTGCCGTCTGGATTGGCAGCAAAATCGTATCGCAAATGGCTGTTCACTTGATCGTCATTGTTGTTATATTTGTATCTGCCGGCCTTGTTCATGATATACAATTGACAGCCGGGCAATGGATTTTATGCGGATTATGGTTATGGATTGGGAGCATATCTTTTCTGGCGCTTGGTGCCTTGTTAGGAACGCTTAAAAATGCGAATACCTCCGTTGCCATCGGAAATGTATTACAGATGGGACTTGCCATTGTGGGGGGGCTTTGGATGCCGCTTAGTACTTTGCCGAGCTGGATGGGATCGGTCGGGGAATGGCTTCCATCTCACCGTTACGCTAATGGGGCGTGGAATATGATCGCTGGAAAAAATCCAGCAAGCATCGATTTCATAATTTTGACAGGATGCGGACTCCTCTTTATGCTACTATCAATCTATATCTATAATCGACGGGATGCGGTCTAATTGAATAGAGAAAAGTGGCGTCTCTTTCCAAAATCGGAAGGAGTCGCTCCTTATATTTTGTTAACAAATTTAATGATACCCATGTACTTTCTACTCTATGAGCCGTCAAGTATACAGTGGCTTGGCTTTGTTCTGTTAGGTATATTCGTTCTATTGTTTCGACAATCCTACTTTTATTTAAAGTGGGCCACGCCAATATTGATCGTTCAGGTGGGTATACTTTTGATTTTAGCAGCTGTATTTCACCCTATGTATACGTTTATGGGTTTTATGATCGCTGCTCCGCTGAGCAAACAAAAGCTGCCGATGTTACTCTCTATAACGATCGTTTTCACTGTAGCTATGGGATTTATCGCTGTTCCTTACTTGGACCGGATGGGCAGCCTAGTATGGATAGGGCTGGTGCCTATGTTTGGCATCTGTATTCTGCCGTATATTATTCGAACTTCGACCCGATTTCAACATAAGTCTGCGCGGCTGCGGGCAGAAACGGCTGAACGAATGGCACAGCAGGAGGAGCGCCAGCGGATCGCACGTGAATTACATGATACATTGGGACATACGCTGTCATTAATCGCACTAAAAGGTGAGGTCGTTGAGAAATTGGTCAATCGTCAACCCGAGAGAGCGATAGCAGAGGCTCGTGAAATACGAGAAACGGCACGCGCAGCCTTGAAACAAATGCGAGAATTGGTTACGGAGATGAAAGTTACATATCTCGCTGACGAATATAAGCATGCTATATCGTTATGTTCAGCAGCGGGCATACAGCTTTTTTTCCAATATCAATCGATTTCAGATCCCAGACCTTCTAATGGAGGGACGCAAGACGCCTTAGTGAACAATCCGCTTCCGTTAACACCCTTGCAGGAGACGATTTTGGCGATGTGTTTTCGCGAGACGATTACAAATGTGGTTCGACATAGCCGAGCAACAAGTTGCAGCGTTCTTCTCGACATTCAGGAAGGGGAAGTTCGTGTATCCGTAAGTGATGACGGTATTGGGGCAGATATGGATCAATTCTATACTAGCAGTAATGGCCTCGCCGGTTTACGGCAACGGTTGGTTATGATCGATGGTCGTATGTCGCTGTCTTCGTCCCCAGGCAAGGGGACGGAAGTCACCTTACATATCCCTAGGGTAATACGAAATGAAAAGGTAGGTAGTGCTTAGATGATTCGTATTGTTTTGGCAGAAGATCAAAAGTTATTAAGGGGAGCACTGGCAACGTTACTCTCGTTAGAAGATGATATTGAAGTCGTCGGTCAAGCTGAAAATGGGGAAGAAGTGATGTCCATGATTCAGCAATATGAACCCGATGTAGCTGTTCTGGATATTGAGATGCCGCTGAAAACGGGGTTAGATATTGCGGAATTGGTTCAAAAAAATAAGTCAGCTGTTCGTGTCATCATCTTGACGACATTCGCGCGTCCTGGATATTTCCAGCGGGCTATGCAGGCAGGAGTTTATGGATATCTTCTTAAAGATACAGGCAGCGAGGAACTGGCTGATGCGATTCGTCGGGTTTATGATGGGAAACGCGTCATCAATTCAGAATTGTCGCTCGCGGTATGGGATGATCCATGTCCATTATCACCCAGGGAGCGTGAAGTCATGAAGTTGGCTGCCCAAGGCTTAGTTCTTCAAGATATTGGAGCACAGCTGTTTCTATCCTATGGAACGGTACGGAACTATATGTCTGAGGCGATTGGGAAGCTTGGGGCGAATACACGGATCGAGGCAATCGATATCGCACGTAGCAAGGGTTGGTTGGATTGAGGAGAACTCCGAGAAATTCTGAAAAAGCGGGTCAATTTTAATAGGATTTACTGATGTAAAGGCGAAAGAAAAAAGCCCCGAACAACGGAGCTTGTATGCTATAATTTGGAATGTACAACACACCTTGAGTGGGTGGGGCTTCCTCCGGAAAGGAGGTGAGTCCATATGAACTTCTCTTTTTCCGATGTGATCGTATTCGCAGGGTTTATCGTTGCGTTACTGACCTATATCGACCGAAAAAAGAAGTAACCCACTCTTAAGGTTGGCAAACCGTGGGTTACTTCTCTGGACAAGCATTACCCTGGAGGGAATCCCCACTCAAGAGGTTGTGCTGAGGACGGACTGCCATCCGTCCTTATTTCTATTCTTATCTTATCATACCCGGTTTTAGTCCTCAAGGATCAGCATTAATGAAGATCCCCCGTATAGTCCAGTGAATGGGTGTACAATCCCTTCGCCTACATATATATCAAAGAGCAACGATTTGAACTGGACCCTTTACAGAAGCTCCGATTGAGAATAGCCGAAGAATAAGTTCACCAGAGCCAGGCCCATTCCTAGTCTAAGGTCTAGGTTCAGATACCCCTTAAGACGGTTATGTCAGGTAAATGAGGCGGTTATAATGAATTTATATAACTCGCTGATACGTGATATATGAAGCCAAAAGGGGTGTTTGAATTTGAACACAGAAGTAACGAACACGGCACGGGCAGGTAAGGTGAAATGGGTGCTTTTTAATCCGAAAACCTATGCAACGATCCTCTATTTATTGCTATCCCTCCCGTTAGGGATTATTTATTTTACAGTAGGGATAACGGGACTGGTATTATCAATCGGTCTAACTCCCATATTTATCGGAATACCGCTGTTCTTTGGCGTAGCGAAGCTGTTGAACGGGATTGTGCTCTTTGAACAAAGCATGATTAGGCAAATTTTGGGCCTTCCTGCCCCATCCGTTTCATATTCCTACCATCAACAGCCTGTAGCTGGGCAGAACTGGTTGAAACAAATGGTGAGCGGTTTTGACGGAGCGCTATTTATTCGAAATCTGCTGCTCGTATTCCTAAGGTTTGTTACTGGCATCGTATTCTTTGTTATAATGGTAACGGTGATTTCACTGGGACTCGGATTGATTGCTCTTCCCGTCGTGCATATCATTTTGATGAATGAATTGAAGCTTGATATTTTGGAGAATAGCTTGTTCAGTTATTTCCATATCGATTGGACTTATAATCAGCAATACCTGCTGTACGTAGGCGTTGGTCTTGTCCTGTTCTGGGTCGCGCTGCGCGTCGTGAATGGGCTCATGCAAATTCAGCGCAGAATCATGTACGTAGATGAACCCTATCAACGTCCGTCCGTGTCCATGGAACCCCCAAGCCATGAGCCTTTTCAGCCGCAATATGATGAGTACCTGGAGGATCAGCCCGCTCAAGGGATGATGCAGCCAGCCTATAGAGAGCTTTAAAAGCTCTCCCAAAAGCGACCTTAATTGGTCGCTTTTTCGTTTGCGCCCGGTTATGCCTGAAGTATCCTAATCTGCACCTTGAATCTGTTGCTTTCAGAAGTTAGAGATATGCCGGTAAGGATGGCTAGAAATTCGGGGTCGTCTTTATCCATCTATGCCTTAAGAAGGCGATGGTTGAAAGAAGTGTGGTACATATAACCATTGAATCTGTCTTTCCTTTACCTCGGGTCTCCATCTACTTTATAATAGTAGGCTATATAAGCTGAACGAAATGAGGTGTAGACAGCACGAATATTTTACGTACTAGGCAGTGCATCAATTTCATACTCATATAGGAAACAAGGCTTTAGGAGGCAACAATGGATTTTATCAGAAATCAACTAGACGGATATGGCATGAGCGAGCAAACGGTGATCTATCTTTCCAACATGATCATGGTCCTTTTCATCGCGCTGGTCTCCATACTGGCCAATGTTATAACCAAAAAGATTGTGCTGAAGATCATCATTCACATCGTCAATAACAATCGATATACGTGGGACAATATCATTGTGGAGAAAAAAGTGTTTCATAAGCTCTCGCACCTGGTGCCGGCAATCATCATCTATTATTCGGCGTCGATCTTTCCGTCCTATCAAACTTTGATTGAAAAGGCAGCCATGACTTATATGATTATCGTAACGATCATGGTATTTAATGCGCTGCTCAATGCGTTTGATGCGATTTATCGTTCGTTCGAGGTTTCCAAGATCAGGCCGATTAAGGGATACATTCAGGTAGCGAAGATCGTTCTTTACATCGTCGGCGGCATTGTGGTCATCTCGAACCTCATCGGTCAGAATCCCTTGATTATTCTCAGCGGGCTGGGTGCATTATCGGCTGTGCTGATGCTAATCTTCAAGGACTCCATCTTAGGCCTGGTGGCAGGCGTTCAGTTATCGTCAAATGATATGGTGCGTGTCGGCGACTGGATTGAAATGCCGAAATACGATGCGAACGGCGACGTCATCGACATTACCTTAAACACGGTGAAGGTGATGAATTTCGATAAGACGATTACCATGATTCCAAGCTATGCACTCATCTCCGACTCGTTCAAGAATTGGAGAGGCATGCAAGTATCCGGCGGCAGAAGGATCAAGCGCAGCTTCTATGTTGATACGACCAGCATCTGTTTTTGTACCAAGGAAATGATTGAGGAATTTCAGAAAATTCACTACCTTACCGACTATATCACGACCAAACTAAGCGAAATTAATGCGTACAACCTCGAACACCAGATTAATACGGAGAGCAAAGTGAACGGCAGACAACTTACGAATATCGGCGTGTTCCGGGCATATATCCAACAATATCTGAGGCATCATCCGAGAATTCATCAAGAAATGACGCTGATCGTCAGGCAGTTAGAGCCGGGAGATAACGGGCTGCCATTAGAAATCTATGCATTCAGCAATGATACCACCTGGGCAGTGTATGAATCGATTCAAGCGGATATTTTTGACCATATTTTCGCAGTCGCGCCGACATTCGGGCTTCGTGCCTTCCAAAATCCAAGCGGCCATGATATCGTCCAACTCAAGCAAAGCCCGGAATTTTCGCGGGGATATTGAGGCAGGGATAGAAAATATTCATTAGAAGGCGACCGGACCTGGTCGCTTTTTTTAATTTCATCTCCCGATTCCTTACAAATCGGGGTAATTTGGATTTCTTAATTCAAAATAATCCGCCTTGGGCCAGACGGTTGAGCTCTATGTTTGGGAGAGACGGTTATTCTGACAAAGGAAATCACCCCCTTTATTTCCCGGCTGCGCAAGCATGGAATCAAGGTAACCGCGCTTCATAACCATTGGTTATTTACGAATCCGAATCTCTGGTATATTCACTTTGAAAAGCTGGATCAACCGCTTGACTTCGCAAGTGATAGCCGGGATACGCTGAATGTATTAACGACACGGGTAGTTCGGCCTGTGATTCATAAAAAATAATATAATTAGCCATCCTTCGATCACACTAGAGTCGAGGTTCCATAGAATAGGGGCTCAGAGAGCACTAACAGAGGCTCAACTCCCTCGCCTCTTCTGGAATCCACAGCCATGCCGGTTGTGATTTTTCTTATGTTTAAAATGGGTAAAGAATGACGCTTCATGGAAACGAACTCCGACGACAAGAAACTCTTTCTTGACACCCTTCCAGCATATGGTATCATTTTACCGACAGACAGTCGGTCTAATCCAATGGAGGGATTGCATGAGAGTTGTAAAAAAAGCGGAGGAACGCAGGAACGAAATTCTTGACGCGGCGGATGAGCTTTTCGGTCAGAAGGGCTTTGACGGAACGAGCACCAATGATCTCCTCGAGAAGGTCGGCATTGCGCGTGGAACCTTGTATCATCACTTCAAGTCGAAGGAGGATATCATGGACGCCCTGATCGATCGGTATGCGGCCCGCCTCTTGGAGGGGGCACGGGGAATTGCCGCGGACAAGAGCATCCCAGTCGTTGAGCGGATTACCCGCGTTGTGATGGCGCTGAACCTTAGCGGCGGAAGCAGCCAGGAAATTATGGAGCATATTCACAAGCCGCAGAATGCGCTCATGCATCAAAAAATACAAAAGGTCATTATCCATGGCGTTCCTCCGATCCTGACGGAAATCATCCGCGAAGGGATTACAGAGGGGCTGTTTCATACACCGTTTCCGTATGAGTGCATGGAAATGGTGGTGATCTACGCGACAACCGTATTTGATGACGATGTGGTTGCCATGACGAGCGAGGAGCGGTTATCACGAATGGTCGCGTTTATTTCCAATGTCGAACGACTGCTTGGCGCGGAAAGCGGAACGCTGATGGATACATTGAAGATGTTTGGCGGAGAAGGGGGGAGCCATGAGTAGACCGGAGAATTCGTTCTGGAGGCTTCTTCCGTTGTGGTCGGGACGGGAAAATATCGTCTTGATCGGTATTTCAGGATTTCTTTTCTTCGTCATGCTCCCGTTTGCC
Source organism: Paenibacillus sp. FSL R5-0810 (assembly GCF_038002285.1). Lineage (NCBI taxonomy): Bacteria > Bacillati > Bacillota > Bacilli > Caryophanales > Paenibacillaceae > Paenibacillus > Paenibacillus sp. FSL R5-0810. The sequence goes on along the minus strand of NZ_JBBOCF010000001.1, from coordinate 4,834,405 downwards.
GGCACAAATCTGGATGTCAGGAAGCCTGAATATCGAGGTGACTTATGTATTTCAGAATAATTCGCAACGATATGCTAAAAAGCAAATGGGTCACGTTCACAACCATGCTGTTCGTTGCCGCTGCAGCTATGCTTGCATCCCTTGCGGCTATTCTTTTCGTCCATTTGTCCGGGGCGCTGAATGAACTGATGACTACGGCAAAAACGCCGCATTTTCTGCAGATGCATGCAGGCGAGGTTAATACGGAACGACTTCGGACTTTTGCGGAGCAGAATCCCGATGTGGATGAATATCAGGTGCTCCAGTATCTGAATCTAGACAACGCCCGGTTTCAATTTGGGGAACAATCGCTTGCGAATAGCGTTCAGGATAACGGGCTTAGCGTGCAAAGCGAAAAATTTGATTATCTGCTCGATCTGGACGGTAACGTCATCCATGTCTCCGAAGGGGATCTCTATGTTCCGGTCAGTTATATGAAGGCCGGCCTCGCACAGGTTGGAGACAAGGCGACTGTAAGCGGAAAGTCGTTTACGGTAGCGGGATTCCTTCGAGATTCGCAGATGAATTCCGCGCTTGCTTCCTCCAAGCGATTTCTGATCAGTGCCCGAGATTTCGAGGAGCTTAGAGGCCTTGGAAATGTAGAGTATTTGATTGAGTTTCGATTGAAGGATTTGTCGAAGCTGAGCGAATTCGAAGCGGCTTATGCCTCCGCAGGGCTTGAAGCGAACGGACCAACCATAACCTACCCGCTGTTCAAAATGATTAACGCCATCTCCGACGGAATGATCATTGCGGTTATTCTTCTCATTAGCGTGCTGGTCGTTACGATTGCGCTAATGTGCATACGCTTCACGCTCCTTGCGAACATCGAGGACGATTACCGCGAAATCGGCGTCATGAAGGCAATCGGGATGCGGATCTCCGACATCAAGAAGATGTATCTTGCGAAGTATGCGGCGATAGCGGCTGCAGGCGGTATGCTGGGTTTTGTCTTTTCCTTAGCCTTCAAAGACAGGCTGCTCGAGAATATTCGGCTTCATATGGGGGAAGGCGGCAATTCTTCATTAGCCTGGCTGCTTGGAATCGCCGGCATCCTGGCTGTGCTCCTTGGAATAATGGCTTATGTAAATCATGTTCTCAGACGTTTCCGGAACATATCCGCCGCCGAAGCCATCCGCTTTAGTATGTCGCAGGAAAAGGCAGTCGGTACCAAACGGTTTACCCTGAGCGGAAACAGGCTCTTCAGCACGAATATATTCCTCGGGCTAAAGGATGTTCTGGCAAGGAAAAAGCTTTATGCGACCTTGCTCGCCGTACTGGTCATTTCGGCATTTATCGTCATCGTTCCGCAGAGCCTGTACCATACGATTTCGTCCAAAGGCTTCATCCAATACATGGGGATCGGCAACAGCGATATGCGCATTGATATTCAGCAGACCGACAATATGTCGGAGAAAGCCGCTGGAATTATGAACATGATGGAAAGCGACGACGCTTTTTCAAAATATTCTCTGCTTGCAACCAAAGCATTTAAAGTAAGAACGGAGAACGGGGTGGAGGAAAGGCTGAACGTTGAGCTCGGTAACCATTCCACATTTCCCTTAGAATACACCGAGGGAGATGCGCCAGCCGCAGACGATGAAATTGCCCTTTCGTCTATGAATGCCGATGAGCTGGGCAAAAAGGTCGGAGAATCCATCATGCTGGTAGTTGAGGGAAAGGAAAGGAAGCTGACGGTAAGCGGCATCTATTCCGATATTACGAACGGCGGCAAAACCGCCAAGGCAGCGTTCGCCGATCATTCGGCAGACGTTATGTGGTATGTGATCTATGCGCAGCTTTCGGAACCGTCTCTTACCGATCGTAAGGTCTCGGAATATGCGGAGAAATTCGCGTATGCCAAGGTGTCCGACATCGATGAGTATATGGCGCAGACCTACGGCTCAACCATAAGCTCTGTCGGCAAGGCCTCCCGTACCGCTACGGTCGTTGCGCTGACAATTATGATCCTAATCACCCTGTTGTTTATGAAAATGCTTGTGGCCAAAGACAAATATGCCATTGCCGTCATGAAAGCGCTCGGGTTTACGGACAAAGACGTGAAGGCGCAGTATATGTCCCGTTCGGTCATCGTCCTCATTGTCGGCATCGTCCTCGGCACCATTCTAGCGAACACGCTTGGAGAGCGACTTGCGGGCGCTGCGATCTCCACCTTCGGAGCATCGGCGTTTCGGTTTACGGTCGATCCGCTGTCTGCGTATTTGCTCAGTCCGATGATGATGATCGGTTCGGTGCTGATTGCGACCGTGATCGGCACATCAGGCGCGCGGCACATCAAAATATCCGATAGTTTAAAGGAGTCAACCTGATGAAGAAAATGATTGTCGGTGATCATATCGTAAAATCTTTCGGCGAGGGTGATGAAAAGCGCAATGTTCTTGACGGCGTCTCGGTCCATATCAACGAGGGGGAGTTCGTTTCGGTAATGGGACCATCAGGCTCGGGGAAATCGACGCTAATGTTTGCGCTTAGCGGCACGGATGGCATTAACGGCGGGAAGGTCGTCGTTGACGGCCAGGATTTATCGGAGCTGGGAGAGAAGGAGCTATCCGATGTACGAAGAACGAAGATGGGCTTTGTGTTCCAACAGCCGACGATGCTGAAGAATCTGAACATTCTCGATAACATCCTTCTTCCAGCCATGCGGGATAACCGCAAAAACTCTGCGGACCTGACGAAAAAAGCAAGAGCGCTTATGAAGAGGGTAGGTATTCAAGAGCTCGAGAAGCGCGACATGACACAGGTATCGGGGGGACAGCTTCAGCGTGCGGGAATATGCCGGGCGCTGGTGAACAACCCGATGATTATTTTTGGCGATGAGCCTACGGGCGCGCTCAACTCTGCCTCGGCGCAGGAGATTATGGACATTTTCTCCGAAATTAACGGCGAAGGCACGGCGGTAATGCTTGTCACCCATGACGCCAAGGTGGCGGCACGGACAGAACGGATTATGTTTATGCGCGACGGAGCAATTGTAAGTGAAATGACGCTTCCGAAGTATAACGGCATGAGGCTGGACGACAGGGTCGAGAAGGTAACGGCCAAAATGCGGGACATCGGCATATAACAGAGTCCGTCGCCAAAAAGGAGCTAACTGAATCATGAATGGGTCATGTCCCCTGAATGAGGTTTATAATAGGACTAGCGAGGACTCAAATTTATGTAAGGAGGCTTTCCAATGAATCAGAATGTTCCGGAGCTTACGCTAAATGACGGCTTGAAGGTGCCCGCAATCGGACTCGGCACTTATAGCCTGAAAGGCGAAGAAGGCGTTAAAGCCATGGCTGCCGCGATGGATGCAGGGTATCGGTTGATCGATACGGCTTTTAACTATGAAAATGAAGGTGCCGTCGGCAAAGCCATCAAGCGGAGCTCCGTTGCCAGGGAAGAGCTGTTGATTTGCTCCAAGCTGCCGGGCCGCCGCCATGCCTACAAGGAGGCGCTCGTAACCATCGAAGAGTCGCTGTACCGAGCGGATCTTGATTATTATGATCTTTATCTGATCCACTGGCCGAATCCCAAGCAGGATGTGTACGTGGAAGCCTGGCAGGCGATGATTGAAGCCAAAAAACGCGGATACATCCGGTCTATCGGGGTTAGCAATTTCCTTCCCGAACATATTGACCGTCTAATTAAAGAGACCGGGGCAGCGCCTAGTTTGAATCAGGTGGAGCTTCATCCTTTCTTTGACCAGGCGTACCAGCGGAAGAAGGATGCGGAGCATGGCATTGTTACGGAATCGTGGAGCCCACTTGGGCGCGGCAATGATATCGTGCAGGATGAACAAATCGTCCGAATAGCCGAGGCTCATGGAAAGACGGGAGCGCAGGTGATTTTGCGCTGGCACACCCAGCTTGGGGCCATTCCGATTCCTAAGTCGGGCTCCCTTCAGCATCAGACGGAAAATCTCGATATTTTCGATTTCGAGCTGACTGCGGAGGAGATGGATGTCATTTCATCCTTCAGCCGCGAGGATGGACGGTTGTGGGGACAGGATCCGAGCACTTACGAAGAATTTTGATCGTAGTAAGCCGCTTCTTTGGCCAATATCCCCCATCATCAAAATCAGACGCCGATATTTAACCGGCGTCTGATTTTTCGTCCTTTTCTATTGCTGTACTACAGCTTCCAAATACGGTACAGAATCACTGCTGCTTCGGCGCGGGTGAGGGGATCGTGCGGTGCAATGCGGCCGTTCTTGCCGTTTACAATCCCGGACTTGACCAGTCGGGCCGCACTTTCCAATGCATAACCGGAGACGCTTGCCGCATCGCGGTAACCGTCTAAGCTTCCGGTACCTTCGAGGGACTTGCCGGCTGCCGATAATGCCCGCACGGTCAGCGTCATCATGTCTTGTCTTGAGATCGGCTCATTCGGCTGGAAGGTCTGATCTTGAAAACCTTTTACGATTCCGAGCGCATAGGCGATGTCCAGCTCGCTGTGATCGAAACCGGCAGACTCGGCATCGCTGAAGCCTGCTTGCAGAGCCGCTGTCCCTTGGCCGTCGGATCCCTTTAACTCGAGCGCTCTGACAAGAAGTGCGACGAAGTCGCCTCTCGTCATAAATGCTTCGGGAGAGAAGCGGCCCTCGGACGTCCCTTTGATGACATCCCGCGCAGCCATATGATGAATGGCTTGCTCGGCCCAAGGAACCTTTTGCAAATCTTCGAAAGACTTGGCTTCGTAAGCTATAGCGTAGGTACCGAAACGGGTCGTTTGAAAAACAACCGCGCCCGCCGATGCATCATATCGGCCATTTGGAATGACCGCAACCTTTCCTTTGCCGTTGCCGTCCATGTACCAAACCACCAGGCGCTCCGGATTAAGCAGTTCTTTGGCGGTTGGGGTATATGGAATTTTGACCGTTACAGGAACCTCAGGATGACTCCAGTCTATGGCTTTCCCGTCTGCCGAAAGACTTAGATCGATGGCTGGTCGGCCGCTGATCCGTTCGAGGTCCGCTGCAGCCAGATGAGCCGTTGAAGCTGTGCCTATGCGGATCGACACCTGTTTTGCGGCTTTTGCCGCTTGCGACAACCCGCTGCTTGGGATATGAAGGGTCGCGTTGTCCGTTTTCAACACAAACTCAAAGGCTGGTTGGGCGTTCAGGCTAGGGCCCGGCAGCTGTACTTCATATGCATCTACGTCATTTTGAGGGGCCACTTCAATTACGATTTGTTTCTTGCCGTTGGGGTTAGGAGTGGCTAGCCCAAGCGCTTTTGCGAGATCATCGCTAGCAATGGCGCCTACTGCATGTCGATTAGCGACCTTCACTGCGGGCTTGATGGTAATCAAGCCGTTTTCGTTCCTAATGCTTCCGGCTTGCGGGGTGCTTCCATTGCCGGAGCCGGGATTGCTGCCATTGCTGCTGCTTGGGCTGCTTCCATTGTTGTTACCTCCACCGCCGCCGTTCCCAGGACTTGCGGGTTTGCCGTCTAAGGTAACGACGCCGAACACGGAAGGATCCTGATAGCCGTTGCCGGTCGTATCATTCCACGCGGCAACGCTTTGGCGAGCGCCGTCTTTCGCGTCATTGATCTGGGCGTCGAAGCCTATTTTAACCTGATTTGCAGGTTTGATGGATTTGAAAGGGATCTTTGCTTCCACCGTGTAGTTCGTTCCGGAAATTTTGGTTGCGGACACAAAGTCTTCTGCGATCGCTGGAGGATTAAATGAGGTCTCATTTTCAAAGTTGATTCTGTACTGCCCGTCATCCGCTTGATAGAACGTTGTTTTGGCATTGTTTTCGTCCAGGAAAATTTCAACGGAGTCCTGCTCCCATACATTCACGCTCGCTTTATCAAGCTGGGCGTCGCTAACCTGGATCAATACATATAGATTGTGTTCATCCCAGAGCGTTCTGGCCACCCCGGTCGCACCCTGCCAGGCCGTCTGGTATTGATGGATCGACATCTCGGGAGCTTGGCTCCAGATCGGGTCGACTGTTCCGTCTATGCCAGGTGTGCCATACATGGCAGTGGACTGGTTGGCATCTTTCGAATCAGGTTGGTGCTCCTGAATAAATGTATCAGGATCAATGACACCGAAATAGGCCGGTTTGGCCCGCAAGTTCTTATCAAACAGCAGCGGGTTGGAGGCGGCCCGCCAGCTTGAGCTGTCTTCAAGGCCCCAGAAGGTAACGCGGCTGATATGAGCCGCATGCTCCTTGAAAATTTTCATGAGCTGGGCATACAAATAGCCTTGTGCATTGGCTAACTGCTCGGAGAGCTGGTGGTTGCTTCCGGCCTGGATATCAAGCTCGCTGATGGTGATTTCCACGCCCAAGGAGATAAATTTCTCCAGGGAGCGCTTCACGTTTTCCGGATTCGTGTTGATGTTGTAATGTCCCTGCATGCCGATTCCGTCGATGAGCAGCTTGCCCGGATGGTCCAGCGCATACTTGTCATTGATTGCTTTCACCATATTGTAAATGGCCTGGGCCTTATTCTGATTGTCTTCGTTATAGTCATTGTAATGAAGCTTGATATCCCATTCCGGATGTTCATCTAGCACTTCCCTTGCCGCGAGAAATGCCTGCTCGACATAATCCGGACCGATGGCCTGATACCAAGGGGACTGACGCAGCGAGGCTTCCCAATCGGACGGATTCGGCGGATTATCGCTCATCGCCTCATTGACGACATCCCAGGAGATGACTTTGTCGCCGAAGTGCTCCATTACGGTGCGGATATGCGTGCGCAGATTCTCAAGGGCTTCCTCCCGGCTTAAAGGGATCGTATTCCCTTGTCCATCCTGCACCGTGTTCATCCATGCCGGGGACTGCTGGTGCCATACCAGCACATGCCCGTGCATCTGCATGCCCTCTGCCAGAACTTTATCTACCATGGCATCCGCGGCCGTGAATGTAAAATTACCCTTTGTCGGCTGCAGCGCATCCGGCTTCATCGCGTTTCCGGCGGTGGCCGCATTATGATGCATCGATAACAGCTCGAGCCGCACGCCTTCGAGATCCTCCGCTGTGATGGCGTTGCCGATGAGGAAATCATTTTGATACGCTTGTTTGACGGGAATCAAGTCTTTCTCGATTTCGACGGGGCCGGCGCTTGTTTTCTCGAAGCTGATGTCATCGATATAAAAGGATGCCGTCGCGTTATTCGAGCTTTCTACATAGATGGTTAAGTATTCATTCCCCACACTGTTGTACCGATAGGTTCCCTCGAACTGGACCCATCCGTCGCTGGTGCTGATCGTTTTGGGGGAAAGGGCCACATAATTCGCGCTGCTTCCGGAGCCGATTTGGGAGGACAGCTGGAGCTGCGAGCTTGCGGGCTCGATCAATTTGATCCATGCCGTGACTTTATATTCGCTGCCTTGATCAACGTATTTCTCGACTCGGAATGATGGCCCGTGCCATGTGGCTGTACGGCCTTCTACCTTCAAAGAGTAAGAGCCGCCGGGGGTATGGTTGGCTTCCTGGGTGACGGTCAACGTTTCATTACCGGATCTGCCTTCAAATCCGCCAGCCGTTTGGTCTTCAAAATCGATGGGAGTGAAGGGTAAAGCGGGTTCCCTAGGAGGCTCTTCCTCACCATCACCGCCGGAAGCCGCCTTCTTGGTGATCCGTATATCCCCGATGTAGAAGGGAACCGTCTTCCCGTCCTCGTTGGATTGAACCCGGAGGGCCGAATCGACTTCGGTATTAACGGTGAATTCTTTAGTTAGCTGTACAGGCGTGCCTGCGGCAAAATCCGCACCGGCCAGCCAACCATAGCTGTCTACCGTTTGAAGAAAAGCCTGAGCGCCTGTTGGCACAGGCTCATTGGCGTCTACATATACAGAGACGGTCACCGTATACGTTATGCCGTTCTCCAAGCCCAAGTCGACGTATTTGAAATCGGCCGCGTCCCAGTTATTGGCTCGGTTGCTTACATACAGAGCGCCTCCGTCCTCATTGCCGGCAAACGCTTTATTGGATACATGCGATATGCTGGCACTGCCGGATTGCACCGCTTTTCCTACGCCCGTCCCAAAGGTTTCATGATAAACGGTTTCGGTGGCTTCCGGTTCCTGTGCGTCAGCCCGAACATCAGGGGCTCTCCAGCCCGTCGGAAGAAGTAAAGCTGCCGCGATCAGAATCGAGATGCCTTGTTTGATCCATTTACTCATTTACTGTACTCCCCCTAACCTAAGAATATTAAGCGCTTTCATTACTTGACAGGCGGCCTCCTTTCTCCAGAAATTGTAGCATCCAGTTAGATCCAGTGTCTTTTTGCAAATTAAAGGAGATACTTAGTTTTTTACATACATTTGTTGGTTAGAAGCAGAAGAGAGTGGAGGAGCGGTGACCAAATACTGAAGAGGATGCCGATGCAGCCTCTTTAAATTCCGGCATCACTGAACTGAACCAACTCACCGTTGCGGTTCATGACCTCGTGATACGTCTTGCTAGCTCGTCGAAGCCTCTTGGGGTATGCTTCTGAGCAGAGCTGCTTTCGAGCAGCTTTATCGCCAATTCTTCCGTCTACTTATACGATAACAGACGAGAGAGCTGCGGAGCGATTCACCGCAGCTCTCTCGTCAAAGCAGATTGTATCCGCATTATTGTTGACTTGCCAAGTAATTAGCAAGTTGCTCGAACGTGCCTTTAAAACCTTGCGAAACCATTGGTGCCATAGCATTGTACGCTTCCTGTTCCTCAGCAGAGGCGTTGAGCGGTCCACCTTGCAGTGTCAGCAACGTCTTTCCTTCGTTTTCTTCAAGCGTTAGGACATTCAGTATTTCAAGGGGCCAGTTCGGATTGAACGGGGCTCGAATAATGTTCCCTTCTTCATCGGAGAAGGATTGTACCCATACCAATTTCTCAGGCGCCTTTACCTCATGGTAAACAAATCTGCCCCACATGGCATGCTGCCCATCCGGAGACTTCTGGCATCCCAGAAAAATTCCCCCTGGACGGACATCCATTTTTTCCACCTCAAGCGAGAATCCTTGGGGACCCAACAGTTACCAAAGTGCGCTGGATCGGTCCACACCTTAAATACCAGTTCTCGAGGGGCGTTAAACTCACGTTTCAATACAATGCCTTGTTGTTGGTTCTTCATTACACTTCCTCCTTAGGATTTAGGGATAATTCGTTCTTTATTCAGATGATCAAGATAATCGGATAGACGGTCAAAACGTTCTTCCCACATCCCACGAAATGATTCTAGCCAATCATCCAGCTCTATTAGGGGTTCTAGGCGAATTCGATAGATTCTTCGGTTGGCGTCCGCATGTACTTCAACAAGACCTGCCTCACTCAAGATTTTCAGATGTTTGGATGCCTGCGGTTGCCGAAGGTGCAAGCGATTCGCTATTTCTCCGACCATTAGCGGACCCTCGCGCATCAGTTCAATGATCTGCAATCGGTTGGGTTCCGCGAGCGCATTCAAGGTTGTCGTATTCATTAGTCCCTCCCGATGAGATGATCGTTATAAAGAGCTGGAGGCTTGTTTGAGAAACCCCGACAGCATTGTAAGATCCAGATTGTCCCCTTCCCGCAATTTAATCCACTTTCGTTCGGCAGGTCCTTCAAATCCCTTCGGAAAGTCAATCCCGTTTGCATTCATGATCATGAATGCAATGGCGTCCTTTGAAGGCGAAATGACAGCTGCGTAATGTCCGTTTTTCAGAAAATGAGGTTTTTTGTACTGAATACGTTCTTCGGCCTCCGGAATCGTTTCATGAACCATGTCCCGCAAGATTGAACTGACCTCACCTTGCCACTTCGGCAGATTTTCAATGTAGGCTGTAACTTCCTGATTCACTTTGTTTTCCCTCCTATTTGGATATTGCATTCCTTATGAATTGAATATACCACAACAGGAATATTCCTGTAAAGGAATATATTGATTTTCAGGAAATTGATAAAACATAAGCAATCGATTTTTACCTACATTCAAAATCGGCCTAATTGACGCCAGCCTCCCAGGTCGGTGTCCGCGAAAGACTTCATAAAGCGAAAGCCATCGGCGCAGACGGAGTGCAAATTTATGCGGTAACCGGAGAGATGGACCTGGCGGCCTTGACGCCGGCCAATCGCCGGGAGTGGAAGTGTTCATCGAGTCACTCGGGCTGGAAATTTCCGCGCTTGCCGGCGATTTAGGCGGCCACGGCTTCCAGGATCGGGAGCGAATCCAGCTAAAGTCGAGAAATCGAAGCGTATTCTTGACCTAGTTGATCGAGTTGGGCACTCGTGTCGTTACGACATATATCGAAATCGCTCTCTAAGACGAGAACAGCGCGCCGCCTATGAAACGATGCATAACGCATACAAGGAGCTTAGCGAGTGTGCAACACTATTTTGCGATTGAGACGGGACCCGAGACAACGGCGCATTTAAGAAGCGCGCGGCTTGGGCTCGAAGGGCATGTCAGGAACTTCGACCCGGCCAACATGGTATTGGTCACCGGCGACTATCCATTATAAGGTGTTTATACGCTGCGCGACTATATCGTTCACACGTACGCCAAGGACGGCATTCGCTTGCGCGAGATCGATCAGCACAGAAACTCGGCGTTGATGCAAAATCAGTCATGAACTGGGAAGCTAACAAGGTAATTCCATCATAGATTTTTCTTATATAGACCATTTTGTAAGAATAGTTGAAATATTAAGTTTACATTTAGTTTTAAAAAAAAAGGCCCATGGAATGGGCCCAATTAAGGAAGTGTATAATCGTTCTCATGCCAATGTATACAGAACTTCTCAATACGTTCAGGCTAAAATGACTCTTTTTTAAAAAAACACGATTCCTTGTATGTTTTAGCCTGTTTTCAACGAAATCCAACTATAGTCTAATAAATCGTAGGTGTACATCCATGCATCTAAAGGCATTTCAACATACCCTGCATTAAACCATAAGGAGGTGCCTCTATTGCATCGATCTATAAGTAAATTAAAGAAAAAGCCACTAAAGAGAACACTCTCGTGTTGCCACGGGAAAAAGAAAAAAGAAATTGTGGTTAAAAAAAGAAAGGTGGTAAGAGTAACCTGTCCTACACCGAAAATAAATGTTACTCCTGTTCCTGGACCACAAGGGCCACAAGGGCCGCAAGGCATTCCTGGGCCACAAGGCATTCCTGGGCCACAAGGCATTCCTGGGCCGCAAGGACCCGCTGGGGCGCAAGGAATACAAGGACCAGTTGGTCCTGCAGGACCGGCAGGAGCCCCTGGACCAATAGGACCTACAGGACCAGCAGGCGGACTTGCCGCATTTGCCTTTGTATGTAGCTCGGAAGCACAGACCGTGGCCGCTGCTCCAGCACCAGGTGCTCAAGGTGGAGCTGTGACGTTTAACAACCCTCCAGTTATTGGTGGGACGTCCGTTACTTTCACCGCACCATCAACCTTCACCATTAACGAGACAGGTGTCTATCATATTAGTTGGGAGGTATTCCCAACCGCTGGTAACAGTGCTTTTGGATTGTTCTTTGACCCTGACGCTGCTGGACCTGCTGCTCCCGCGCTGGTTCCATGTAGCAACTATGGAGCAGGGTCTGGTAACCAACCATACCAAGGTCAAGTCGTAGCTTCATTAACAGCAGGGGGGGTACTAACCTTAAATCGTATCGACTTCATGGGAACACAGACCTTGCAAGCTGCCATCGGCGGAGGCACACCGACAGTGAGTGCATCTATTGTTATTGAACGACTGGCATAATATGATATTCCAGTGACTATCGTTGTGCTATGTTTGACCATATTTAGGGCTCCCGAGAGGGAGCCTTTTCAAGGTGCTGGAAAAACAAATGGTCGCACTATAAAGCTGCTCCAATTGCTATTACAGTATGCCTGTCGCTTGGAATTACGCGTCATCATTAAACGTCACGCATTCATACTTAACTGAACCCAGAGCGTTTCTGAGCTTTTTTTGCATTATTACACTTAACCTCAACTGTTTCTTATTCGATATCAATGGGATGGGTTATTTTATCATTATAGAAATCAATGTACAGTTGTCCGTTACTCCCTTTTACTGCATAAAAAACATCATCCAGTTGCTTCCCGCGAGCGGTTAGTTTATCCATAACCCACTCCGGGGGGATGTTGTTGACCTTTAGATTCCCCTCTAATAGTTGTCCATCCATTATGAGTTCAATCGGAAAATTTCCAAGGTCTTTGGATCCCTTTTTTAAGTCTTTTAGCGTTACGTTGTGATATTCCTTTTTTTTCATCACTGAGATTTTCCCGTTGATCTCCAATAAAGCATATTCAATTTCGCTATAATCAAATATATCCTTTTGGCGCAGCATCTGATTTAATGTGTCTAAAGTTAGATGGTTTTTCTTTAAATTATCCTCAAGAATTTTCCCGCCCTCAATAAGAATCGTCGGTGTCCCTTCAGTCCACATACGGAATTTCCGGTTTTTTACGACAATTATTGATAAAAGATATGACGTAAATGTAAAAACGGCAAGCGAAATCAGTAAGTGAATGACTTGCATTTTTTCATTGAAAGCAAAATTCGCAGCAATTGCACCCAAAATAACGGCTGTAACAAACTCATGAAAATTCATGTTAGATAGTGTTTGTTTTCCTAAGAAACGCGTAATAATTAACAGAATTACGAATGCTGATATACTACGAAGTAAAATTATCATATGATCAACCATGCTTCATCCAAACCTCCATAGATTACATTTTCTATCCTAAGTATGGGCAGTTTTAGAAAAATAAAAACGATAAGGCTAAGAAATAGTCTACCTTATCGTAAAATATATGCTTCGATTAAGTCACTCACACTGATATCGTCAAGTTCTTCAGCGACTTTATCTGCTTTGGTCTTCTTTCTAAATGAACCCTCCAATAATACTTGAACCTTTTGGTCTTTATCGATAAGGACAGAGTTTACTTCTAAGGCATTGGTAAGTATTCCGACTATTACTGCAATCTGGGCAGGGGATAACTTGGGCAGTGAGTTTTTTTTTACATTTACCGTTTTTCTTGTTCCTTCCATTACTGTTATTGTTATTTTTTCTCACTGCTCTTCCCCCCAAAACTAATCCTCTATGATAGGAACATTATCTCCTCCTATGTTCTGCAGGTCCCGTGATATATGAAAATTTATTTTTGCCAGTTACACAAATGTGATTATTCAGCAACCTGATTCAATACTTCAGAACTAATGGTTATACGTATCATCAATTAGCAATATCATTCAACTTTCTTTTGAGTTCTAAATTCAAAATAAAATTATACTTACTTGCATGCTTGAGTTCATCAGTTAGTATCTCAAATACCATGTCTCGGTAATACCTGATTGGCAGTCCTGCTCTGATATTACGGTATCTTTCTACCGCTTTTAACTCACCCATTAAAGCTTTCTCTACACCCTCATTAAATGATTCTGGCTTTTGAAATTGGACTTCCGTCGGAGACTGGATCGCTCTCCCTGTGAATGCCTCAAAGATCATACGAAACATCCTATTGTGTTTGCGTTCATCATCCCTGATACTAATTATAATTTCCCTTTCCTGCTGCGTTGGTGCCATTGAAATTAAATAATCATAAAACAACTCATCTTCTCGCTCCCCAGAAACTGCTTGTTCAATTAATGATAGTGCCTCCTCTAAAGATATGTACGAGGATTCTCCTGATGCACTACGATAATATGGATAGCCCCTTTGTATAGAACTAAGCTGATAATAACTCGGCATATTAAACATGGCTCTTACCTCCTGGTTTATTTCTTAACAACATATTCACAATTTGAAGTTAGGAATCATGTCCAAAGTTTAAAATGATTTTGAGCAAAGATTGATCTTAACCAAGCACCGGTCGTCTTAAGCCAACAGACGTCATTTCAAAATTATCTCGCGAAAGTGACAGTGTTCACGAAGCGACTTGCGTCTGATGCCGTTGATGTACAGCAAAGAAATCCTAGCGCAGATCCCGTTGCCGTCCGGCAGCTTCGTTTTTTTCCTTATGTTGGTGTTGTAGGCGCGGGGGAGGCGGTATTCGCGCAGATCGAAGCTCGCAGGCCGGAGCGTGAAACCGCGGACAACAGGAGCTGCGCGCGCCAAAGAACAGGAGCTTCAGATCCCTCGAACCTGCAGAACGCCAGCGCTTCAGCCGATGCATCTGCTAAGCCGCGGTCCGAATACGCGATTGTCCACCGGACGGGTGACGTATTCGATACGAAATCATACCAGGATCAGCTCACAGTACGTTATTTTTTCCTCGACCGGGAGGAGAAACCCGGCGACTCTATTTTTCTGCAAAACGCCCAACGGGCTCAACATCATGATCCACGCAGGCATTCCCGAGACAAGCTCCCAATTGGAGGAGTATATGAACGGCTGGGTGTAACCCGAATCGATTACGCCATAAATACCCATCCTCATTATGACCATATGGGCGGATATACATCGCTGCTAAGGGCGAAAGAAATTGGCGGATTTTATATTCCGAATATTGAACACACGACCGGCACATACCGCACGGTGATGGATTTGTTTGAGCAGCATGATATATCCCGCTGCATGTGTTGAAGGACGGCGACCGCCATCAGATCGCGAGCATGTGGAGGTTGAGCTGCTGAATCGGAAAAAGGCATATCCCCGGATAAATTTGAGGATTGGTCGGCAGAGAATATCAATAAACAGTCACTCGTGATGAAGATGCACGATGGGGACAACACCTTTTTATTTGCCGGCGACTTGTACAAGTCTGGAGAATATGATTTTGCAAAGCGGCATGCTGATCATCTTAAAGCCTGGCAAAGCCATTGAGCTCATTGCGGTGAAGGAAGTCAAAGAACCGTCCTTATGAAACACTCGTACAAGGCCCCGGAAAACCGGAGGTTTATCAACAACCGGGAGTCCTAACAGGATGGCACAGCCCGTATGCTTAAATACCCGCTTTGCTTCCCACACATAATACTCATCACAATCGATTCCAGCATAAGGAAGGCCTTACATTTGAGCACGAACCAACCGGACAATAATTTGATCAATACGGTCGAGAGACTGGATGAGACGCCCGTGAACAGCTTGGACGCCCAGCACCAGCAGGCCCGCAATGATCGCCGAAAGCAAGCACTGCATGTCAGCGATGGCAAGTACAACGAAAACAAGTCCAAGAACTATCATCAAGGGGTACCCCCTCTACTCCCTTCTAGCTGTTTTTTTGTTTTTAACTACCCTGTCCCAAAAAACAATCACCTAAGAAGCGGCCGAGCACCGGTCGCTTTTCATATTGTCAAAAGTGCTACATATTTAGTGCTACATATTTATAGGGCATGTTCAGGCGGGACGTCCTCGGCATGAACATGACCCCTTAAGTGGAATTTGATTTGGTATTTGTTTCTGCTGAATGGAATCCAAACACGCGGCTGGAATGGTCACAATCCAAAAAGAGCAGGATTCCCGATTTAACTGGGGAACAGGAAGCTGGCACCAGCCTTGTTTGTGGTTCCATTATTAAGTCTGCTTCGCGGTTATCTGCAAGGCATTGAATTGTATAATGTCATTGCTTTCTCCGAAATTATAGAGCAAGCCATTCGAGTGTTCTTCATGCTGGTCATTGTTGTTCTCTATATGCCTCAAGGTCCTGCCATTGCAACCGGTAACAGCATGATAAGTACATCATTGGGTGCGATTTCTGCTTTCTTCGTATTAATTTCATATTATCTATTCGTGAATCGAAAAAGTGATCAACCTCCGCCTCGTTGGAAAGACACTAGTTTTCAAAAGGAAATAAAATGGTTCTTAAACAGCTCTCTCATTATATCTCTTACCCGATTACTGGTACCACTCTCAGATGTTTTGGACGCGATCATTATCCCTAACCGACTTCAAGCCGCTGGTTATACATCCGCAGAAGCAACGGCAATTTTTGGAGTTCTCACAGGCATGGCTGCACTTGTAGCCTATATGCCCACATTGGTCACTGCCGCGATTTCACATACATTAGCTATGAGAATGGTAGCAGATTGGGAGGCAAGAAACTTTGATGGTTTTCATCTGCGTACGAGAATAGCACTGAAGATAAGCTGGATATGGGGCTGGACAGCGAGTCTATTTCTTTATGTCTATAATGAGGAAATTTCACTTATTCTATTTGACACAATCGAAGCTGCAAAACCCATTCAATATTTATTTATCGTTCCGTTGCTTGTCGGTATACGTGAGGTCAGCACAAGCATACTTTGGGTCCAAGAGTATAAAAAAGTACCATTAATTGGATTAATCGTTGGTATAAGTATATCAATTGTCGTTCATTATTATCTTGTAGCAATACCCGGACTGAACTATTGTTAATAATTTTACTCATCATTCAGAATCTGGAATAATAACAACACAGACCATTATTCGAATGATGATTTATGTTTGTTGTAGTTTAATTTATGGAACTTTTCGTTTCAAATCTGACATATAAGTGATTATGAAGAATAACCCCATCTGAAAAAATATGGAGGGTTCTCTGGGTAAACTCATATGCAATTTTCTCAACTGAATAGAATCGAAGGAATTAATGGGTCGTACAGAATATAATCTTCATTCTTGGCTTACATATTTTTATACCTCTTCTCAAACAATACGGGTAGTTAGATTATCATGAACAGGAGTGGAGGGCTAAAGCATGAAAAAGGCATAAAAATTCGGTGATCCTGCTGTGTATGATGTGGGGGATCGTATGCGGATCACGTATTGGCTATGGGGCTGATGGGGGGGCTTTGGCTGATCCGTCTCGTCAGAAACCAACCCAAGTAAAGATAGACTCCGATGGCATCATGACTGGACAGGAAGAGAAGGCCAAATTAGCCGTCATTATCGATGATTTTGGAAATGGTCAAAAAGGGACGCAGGAGATGTTAAATTTGCCTGTCAAGATTACGGTAGCCGTGATGCCTTTTTTACCGACAAGCAAGAAAGACGCAGAGGCTGCGCATCGACATGGCCATGACGTCATTATCCATATGCCCATGGAGCCTAAGAAAGGCCGATCCTCATGGCTTGGACCGGGGGCAATTTTGAGTTCGCTTACGGATGAAGAAATTCGTCAACGAATGGAAGAGGCAATCGATTCGATTCCTTACGCCGTTGGATTAAATAATCATATGGGCTCCAAAATTACCGGAGATGAACGGGGCATGTCCATCGTGCTCGATGTCTGTAGGGCGAGAGGATTGTTCTTCATCGACAGCAAGACGAATTACCACAGCGTTGTCGGCAAACTGGCTGTAGAGAAGGGAATGCCATCCATTGCCAACGACATATTCCTGGATGATATTCATGCCGTACAGCACGTGAGCAAGCAACTCCAAACGGCGGCACAGCAAGCGGAAGAAAGAACATTTTGTATAGCGATAGGCCATGTAGGCGTGTACGGAATTCGTACGGCAGAGGCGCTGAAAAAATCCATTCCGGAGCTCCAAAAAAAAGTGGAGTTCGTCGGGATCAGCGATTTAGTCAGAGAGCATTCAAGCTGGCGGCCTAAACCCCTTCGCGCATATTAAGGCAAACGGGAACAGGAGAACCAAGGTGATGTTAGCCAATGAACCGATAATGTAGCCGAAAAAACCGATCTTGTGCAGTTCTTGTCCCAAGGTAGAAACCCATCCATTTTGGCAACAGTTAGAGAGTCATGAGCTTATGAAAGAAAATAATGTCAGATCGCTTCATTCATGGCAATGACGTTCATGGACTCACTCCTGTGGACGTTTTTTTCAAGACCGGTATGAATTTCGTAAAAGTACAGCAGATCTGCGAGGGGTAATAAGAAAAAGCCCTTTGCACCAATAAACCTTTAATCGATAAAGGCTCTGATGATGCAAAGGGCTTCTCATATTCTCTGCCCGCTTCAATTTCCAATATTCACTCTCATAGTACACATATCTTAGAATGATGACAAGCTATTTCGTAAGTAACGTAATCGTCGATCAACGGGTACAATTTCGTCGAAGTCTATTTTCGATGATGAATGGTTGATGTATATCTTCCGCGAGTGCTTAGTCTCAACAGAACGAAAAAGGTCAAAGATAGTCAAAATCAAAAATCGAATGCTAAAACACGGCCATTTCCGGCCAAAACAAGCGGATTCAGGGCCATATCGGGTTTATTCGGCTTTGTCATAACCCTTCGACGGGCATATAATGAACATGTAAGGTCAAACAAGGTCAAAGAAAGGGGAATGCATCATGTTTGATATGATTCCTTTTGGAAAACGCAGAGAGGACTCCATCAGCCAGCTGATGAAGTCATTCAATGATGTGTTTAGCAACGACTTTTTTGCACCGTTCAAGGGTTCGGCGGCGATGTCCTTTAAGACCGACATCCGTGAGACGGAGAACGCTTATCTGGTTGAAGCGGAATTGCCCGGTTTTCATAAAGACGACATTGAAATTCGCTACGAGGAGCCTTACCTGACGATTAAAGCCGTGCGCAAGGAAGCTAGCAGCGTGGAGGATTCCGATCAAAATATCATCCGGAGAGAACGCAGCTACGGCGAATACGTACGCCGCTTCCATGTTCAGCATATTGACGAAGACGGCATCACCGCATCGTTGAAGAACGGGGTGCTGAAGCTGGAAATCCCGAAACAGCCGGACACTCGTGCTAAACGGATCCAAATCCGGGATGACATGTAATCCAATTACGCGGCCTTAAGCCGCGTTTATATAAAGGGCTGCCTCCAGGGTGATATCACCAGGGGGCAGCTTTTGCTGCGTTGGAGCCATCCATAACCATGCCTAGTCTCACCTATTGTCGTCGGCACCGATCGTCGAAAGAACCAGCTCAGCCAGCTCATGAACCGTCGATTCATACAGCGGTCGTTCCAAACGGTACATGTCTATACATCCGGATAACCGTGCGGTAAAGTCAAAATGCCACTGGGTTAATCCGCTGCCCGAGAGCAGCAGATTGCGATATGTATGAAGATATAGAAGCGGAAGCCTCCCCAATCTGTCGATCGGTTGAATCCGAACCTTGTCACAATCGGATTTCACCAGTTCAAAAACACCAGCCAGCGGTACCTTGGCATTGGAGAATTGCTCTACTACAGGAATGGCATATTTGGTTTCGCGGTCGGCCAGGGGGCGATACTCAACCGAATTCATCCCGAAGGCGTCCAGGCTTTCCTGCCACAGCTTCTGCTGCGGGTAAGCAGGCGTGACAAGGGGCATATTCTGCTCATCCAGCGTGACGGCGATCACGTCATCGGTCAATAGCCGATAGCCACGCTGCAGCAGGGCTGATGCCAATGTTGATTTGCCATGTCCGGAGTGGCCGACGAAGGCGTATGCCTTATGGTCGACGACAACCGCGCTGCCGTGAAGCGGGAGGATTCTGCGCTGCAGCAAGATCGCCCCCATGCAGGATCCGAGCACGTACAGCCGAATCCGATCCTCCTCCCCATTCTTTTCGGGGGAGACCGAAATGAGTGTGCCATTTTCGATGGCAAAGATCGCAAGCTCGGGTACCCTGAACATGACCCTGTTCTCTGTACATACGAATGAGGCGTTGGCCGCGCTCGATTCCTCCAGCCATGCCTCTGCCAAATCGGCATAGCCCACGTTAATATCAGCGGAAGCTCCGAGGTTGGGGGCGGACTGCAGCTCCGGAAGGGGAATGTCACTATGTATGGTGAGCCCGAAGGCCTTATAAGCAGTTGATTTTATTGTGTGAAGCAAGGTCCTCACTCCAAAAATTCATATTCCAATAAAAGAAGATAAGCCCTTATACCCGTTCAGGCGTATAGGGGCTCACTCAGAAAAATTCCAGCTTGCTATTAGCTAGTATGGACCAATTCATCGGGATCCGGTTGTACACCGTCCGGAATTGCGTTACCAGGACCAGCCATCGTCATCTTCATGTCCAGTACCTCCAAAGCAGGCTCACTCCATTGCTTTTTCATTTGGTTCACCTCCTTTCATAAGTTTTTCTGAAGAAATCGATATAGAATCAAGCTCCGCATAAGCAGCTTAATGGAAGGGCCGTAGGCTTGATTCGTGTCCATTCCGTGACGCGCCGTTGCAAGCGCATCTTGGAGAACGGGCATATTCATGATGTCCTGCATTCTGGAATCACGGGTGAGCCGATCCAACTCATCGATAAATTGAGGCCAGTCTCTCTGCATCCGATGGATAGAGTCGGCAGCCTGAATGCCTTTGGTTCGCTGATTGAGCCGGATCGCGTCGGGAAGCCAGCCCTTGGTTGAGCGTCTGATTAAGGCGCGGTCCATCCCGTTGTGAACGAATTGTTCCATGGGTGTCGCCAGGCAGAAACGGATGACCCGCAGATCGTTGGTCGGATCGTGGCTCCAGACAGCATATCGAAGAGACATTTTGCATCCGCTCGTTCCCGTGGTGGTCCATATATAGATTCGTTTGAAATGCTGCACTCTTGCCTCCAGAGGATCACTCGGCAGATCGTCCGTCGATCCGATCCCGATAAATGCGCGGTCCTCCAGCTTATCGTAAATTCCAGTCCGTCTGGCAAAATCGGAATGTACAAGCTGCGGGAGATCATCGGTGGAGGATCCGAGCGGTGCCAGCTTCTGTAGGGAAGGAAAGGCTTTGCGGCCCAGGATGGAGTATAGCCGCTTACGACCGACACCGACATTCCGACTGTACTGATTGACCTCCCGTGTTAGCCGAATCCAGTGAAACCTCTTCATAAGCTGGGCATAGTGCTCGATCGCCGGGCCCCAAGAGATGCTGTAATTCCCTCGGGCGCCATTAAGCAGAATACCGATACCGCGCTGCTGGGCCTGTTCATAGATGCCTCGGAGCCAGAAGGAGTTATCGAAAAATTTATAAGGAGCTTCCAGGATGTCGAGCCAATCGTCAATTTCGGTAAAGGGACTGCGCCCCTGGAAATCCAAATAATGATCCTCGATATTACCTGCGAATTGCACCGTCTGCTTGATAAGAGGCCTCTCGTCCGCGAGCCTGTGCTTCGGTGTCCAATCAACGAAGTCGCTCTCAGGGACGTAGCTGAATGTATGGAGAGGACGCTGCTCTTGTTGAAGTGCCCTGGCAGCGAAGCTGACTACTGAGCCTGAGTCCAAACCGCCGCTCAGATGGGCGCCGACATGACGCCGGGTTCGGCGAAGTCTGGATGTGACGGCCTGCTGGAATACGTTCTGGAAGGCTTCTTCATACTCTTCAGACGAGTTCAGTCGCAGCGGCTCTTCATGTCCCAGGCAGTCGTATCGGCTGATGCGCAGCCGGTCGCGCTGGATGACAAAGAAGTGGGAAGGTGGGATCTGATGAATTTGGTGATACACGGTGGTTGAAGCATCAGGTGGTTCGAATACGCCGCGGATCGCCAGAAATTCGGCCAGCCACCGTTCATTAAGCTTTTTATGTACATAAGGCAAGGCGAGCAACGGATTCATAAGCGTGCAGAAGGAAAACTGCTGTTCATTCCGGTGATAATACAGGGTACGAGCCCCGGAAAAATCCCTTGCCCCATATAACAGCTGCTTGCGTTCATCCCAAATGACAAAGGCAAAATCTCCGGTCAAACGCTCCGCCATCGCCTCTGACCATTTCTCGTAAGCCAACAGCATCACTTCGCTATCCGTCATGATTGCTCTTACCGGATGCGGAACCTGCAGCTGATCCATGAGATCGTCCCGGTTGTCTAGGATGGCGTCAGCCGTAATGGCAAGCCCGCGCTGCGGATCGTAATAAGGCAGCGTCTCGTCGACTGCTTCCTCCGTAATCCATTGGGCAAGACAACCCATTATAACGTGGCTTTTGTGCCATAGAGCTCTTCGATCTGCAGGATAAGCGTCCATCGCTGACATGATGAGCTCGCCGTCCCCCAAGTGAACCGGTTGCCCATAAAAACGATAAATACCGGCAATTGCGCCCATTTATATATTCCTCCGTTATGGCCTATCCCGGCTTTATCTTCACGATTATATTTGGATACATTTCGTATCATTGACATTATATATCATGTATACGTTTTGTATCAATACATTTTCACCCGTATTATGCAATAACTTAATCCCAATCATTTTTTTAGATGTATTGCTCTGTGTTCATTCCTACGGAATATGAGACAAATCAGGTAAGCGAGACCGATTCCGAAGGCGTCGTTGATTACATCATAGATCCGCCCGCCCCTGAAGAAAAACAATTGCAAGATCTCGGTTAATGCCGCATATCCCACGCATACATAGAAGGCCATCTTGCTTTTGCCGAAGCCGGAGGCAAGCTGGGCAAGAATAAAGAAGCCTAGGAAATGACCTATTTTTCGCATGACCCAATCCGTGCTGTACCATTGAAAATCCATTTTAAAGAGCTCCGACCAATCCGGGGAGGGGTTTAGTTGAAAATTGATGATGTGATACCGGATAAGAAGCTGAAAGTTCAGTGAGCAGGTGAAGATGAAGAGAATCAAGCCCCATAGGACGGTTAGAATGGTGCGCATGAGAAAGCTCCTTTAATGAAAACGCTTCTATTATAAAAATGTATGTTGTTAGCCTTAAGTATGATGATACAAAATGTATCTTTAGATATGTATATTATAGGAGGATCGGGGCCATTGCAAGTCATAAATTGGGTGAGAGGCATGCGTCCCAAATAGGCATCTTCATCAAGCACATCCGCAAAGGAACCACTACTATGGTAGCAAGGAGGGGATCAGCATGGCCAAGGAAACGGATTTCATGAAGATGGATACATGGTCATCCACAGACCCGATCAATCCAGAGGATTTAAGCTCCAATTTCAATATGCTCGATGAGGAATTGATGGAACGCGGGATCAACGTCAAGTGGTTCGGAGCTAAGGGAGACGGCCGGACTGATGATACGGCTGCGTTTCAGGCTGCTATGGCCGTGTGCGACAAGCGGTATAGATTGTTTATTCCTGCTGGAAACTATCGGGTCAGGCAAACTATTGAGAATAACAGCCGCGGGATTTTTGGAATTGCCCCCTATGTGGACAGCGGTCAAATGGGCTCGCGAATCATCTGGGATCCAGTTGATATCGCCACTGATTTGCTTCCTTGTCTACGAATTCGAAGCTCGGGGGATAAAGCCGTGTTCGAGAACTTTTCCATTACGGGAATTTCCGAATATAACTCTAGAAATCTAGCAGCTTGGATCGATAGGAATCTATTCCAGCAAAATCGATATGACATGTTTTCGGTTGGAGCCGTTGCCATTGAAATTGCAGCCAAATCGACTCCGATCTTCAGGAATATTAGGACGTCCGGCGTTAAGGTGGGTCAGCTGCTAAACAGCACCAACGGTCACGTATATTCATATGATTGCAGCTGGAACGGACTGGTTGGTGTTTATTGCCGGGTGAACTCCGGCGATTATTTTTATCAGGGTGGTGGCATATCGGGAGCATTCTGTGGGTTATTGCTTGGAACTATATTGAATGCAGGCCATCGGGGAGGATTTGACGGCCATTTGCATCGGGTACATTTAGGATTCTCGCCATACGGCATCTACCAATGCATTGACAGTTCGCTGGATGAATATAACAGGTCTTCCTCCGTCAGAGGATTAAGCGGGATGTTCACAGGTGCCCAGTTTGAGCAATGTGGAGAAGCGGCCATCCGGCTCCTGGAGAAATCCGCCACTTCAAATTTACGGATGTTCGGCTTCGGCTTTTCCTGGTCGGTACCAGCCTATTCCGGAAACTCAGGGGTCTGGGAGTTTCCTCTGCCGGATGAACTGAAACCGCTCGAAGAGAAACAGCAGTATGCAGCTTGGTTCGGAACGGTAACGGCTCCCGTCACATTCAACGATGACTTGGGGGTTTTAAGAAAGTCTACCGCTCCCGGAGCAGCTGGTTCGGCCTATATTGATATTTTAACAGGAGACAAGGAATCCGATCTGTCTGGACTTGGCATCGATGATACGGTCATCAGGAGAAAGGTTACCCCCTTGTATAAAACGGTTGACTTGCAGGAGCGGATGAAGGAACGGGAACATCGAACTCTTATGCCGGTGTCAGCTCCTAATCTACTCTCCAATCCGGAGGTTTTATCCAATTGGACCGTGACTAATGGCGGAATGATCAGTCTTGTCACAGTGGATGAAGTACCCGTTCCCATCACGAACGAGATGAAACAGGTTATCGGCAGCCGGCCAGTTATTTTAAAGGTAACACCGAATGGGGTGTTTTCGCCCAGCCTCCGAATCAAATTCAATGCACAGCCGCTGCCGTTTCAGGGAGATGCGGGGAGAAACTTGGCCATGCAGTACTTTATTCTGGAAACGGAATACGAAAGCGGAACTTCCTACAAGTCGATTGGACGGATCTCGGCCCAAAACGCAGAGTTTATTTTTAACGACGCCGTCACGTGGAAAACGAAGGGATGGAAGCATCTGCGAGGCAGAGAGCTTGCAAGCAAGTCCGGATTGTTGCATGAATTCAACATCGGGTTTATTCCGAAGACCGGTGACACCTACATTGCGGGCGTTATGGTCACGTGGGACCATATCGGATCATATTCCCCCTACCCCCATAGCTATATGGCCGATTCGCTTGAAATCGGCGGACCAGGCAACGGATTGATTCTTACGGATTCCGTAACGAATAAAAGGTATCGCCTTTCGATGGCCAATGGCAGCTTGCAAATTACGCAGGCCTGATGAATAAAAAATCATTTTATACAGTCAGTCCCGTCGATCCCTGCATCGGCGGGGCTTATTTTGTTGCTTTCGAAAGGCTTGTAAGAAAAGGAATCATCTCCGAACTCCTCAGAAATCGAAAGCGCTAACAGCGATACATTTTGTCTCCTGTAAATGAAAATTCATGAAAATTAGCCTTGACATGATACAAAGTGTATCGTAAATTATGGGATATAAATGTATACGAAATGTAGCAAAAGAGGGGCTGCAGGCTTAGTCCTCATCCCGGTTATGCGTCGAAAGGCCTCAAGGCCAGCGTAATATCCAATTCAGATTTCAACGGGGGGCTGCTAAGGAGATGGAACTCAAGCAGTATTTTCGAATTATCCAGAAAAAATGGTGGTTGATCGCTGTAATCGTCCTCGTAGCGATGGCCGCGGCAAGTGTCAAAAGCTTCTACTTTACGACACCGATCTATGCGGCAAACGCAAAGCTGATCGTCAACCAATCATCGGGTGATGGACCACTCAATGCAAGTACGATCCAAACCAGCATTTTTCTCATTAATTCCTATAAGGAGATTATTAAGTCGTCAGCTGTCATGAATAAAGTTGTCCAGCAATATCCGGGCCTTGGCGAGAGTCCTGGGGTGCTGGCCGCTAAAATATCCGTTACTTCAGCAAGTAATTCGCAGGTCATGAATTTGGTTTACCAGGACACGTCCTACGCCAAGGCCGCCAAGGTCGTCAATGCTGTCTCCACCGTATTCAAAGAGGAAATTCCGAACATTATGAACATCGATAATATCACAATACTTAGCGAGGCCGACACGTCAGCTGCTCCTGCCCCGATTAACTTCAATCCTTTTATGAATTTGCTAATCAGCTTCGTTGTTTCCCTCGTACTGGCCATAGGGTTCGTATTCCTTCTGGATTATCTGGACGATACGCTCAAGACGGAAGCCGAAATTATTGAAATTATGGATGTTCCTGTTCTAGCCGTCGTAGGCAAAATCGGCAAAGGCGATCTGAAAAAATCAGCCAGAGGGAAAGCCGTCCAAAAACAAAAGGCAGGTGAGAGCCAATATGCGACGCTCAATCAGTGAGGGCAGCTTGATCGTATCACACAACCCTAAATCATCCATTTCAGAGGTATATCGTCTTCTTCGTACCAAAATCCCGTTTTTCTCCAAGGACCAGGAACTTAAGACGGTAATGGTAACTTCTTCTCAGCCAGGGGAAGGAAAAACCACAACCATAAGTAATCTGGCCGTTACCTACGCTCAGGAAGGCAAAAAGGTGCTTCTAATCGACGCGGATTTGCGCAAGCCCTCACTGCATCGCGTGTTTTCCCAGATAAATCATCAGGGCTTAAGTTCGCTACTGACTGGTCATTCGAGCATTCAGGAATCCGTTCAAAAGACATCGATCGACAACCTTTGGCTCCTTCCTTCAGGCCCGGTTCCTGCCAATCCCTCGGAATTAATCGATTCTTCGGGAATGCGCGAGCTGCTTCATCAGATAAAAGATCAATACGACGTCATTCTCGTCGATACGCCATCTGTCTTATCCGTGTCGGATAGCGTCATCGTCAGTGCTTTATGTGACGGCGTCATTATGGTCGCCGCGGCCGGCAAGGTAAAGAAAGATCATCTCAAGAAGGCGAAGGAACAACTGGACCATGTGAATGCCCGCATGCTCGGTATTGTCCTCAATCGGGTGGTTTAAACTCCTCTTCCACAAATGGGCACTAGCTCATCAAAGAGAAAGGCTGTAACCCTTACAACAATACAGGTAATGTCTACTGCACCTTTATCACTGTAGGCACTCGGTCACACTGTGGGTCCTAAAGGACCTTAGACATGATTGTCGAGGGTGTGATGTGAGGGTGGGTTCAATGCCCTTTTCAAGAAGTATTAGCTATGTCCTTTTCACTCGAAGAGTACATAGCTAAGCCCTTCTGCTATAGAAGCACTGATCATGGGTTATGGGATTATCGCACAAATACCATATAAAGAGTTGGAGAGTGAATGAAGGATGAAGAAAGTAAAGAAAGCCATTATTCCCGCAGCTGGGCTGGGAACAAGGTTCTTGCCTGCCACGAAGGCGATGCCGAAAGAGATGCTCCCAATCGTGGATAAGCCGACCATTCAATATATCGTTGAAGAAGCGGTGGCATCCGGGATTGAAGACATTATCATTGTGACCGGCAAAGGCAAGCGTGCTATCGAAGATCATTTTGACCATGCGTTCGAACTTGAACATAATTTGTTCAGCAAGGGGAAATTCGACTTGCTTGACGAAGTCCGCCGATCTTCGAATGTTGAAATTCACTACATACGTCAGAAGGAAGCCCGTGGACTTGGGCACGCTGTGTGGTGCGCCCGCAATTTCATCGGCGACGAGCCGTTTGCCGTGCTGCTCGGCGATGATATTGTACAATCTCAGACGCCTTGCATCCAGCAGCTTGCACAGCAATTCGAAGTGACGCAGAAATCCATGATCGGAGTTCAGACGGTTTCCCAGGATCAGACGCATCGTTACGGCATCGTCGCACCGCTAGAGCGAATCGATCGATTGTACCAAGTGGATTATTTTGTCGAGAAGCCGCCTGTTGGGCAGGCACCATCACGACTGGCCATCATGGGCAGATACATATTGACACCGGAAATTTTCGAGTTTTTGGAGCATCAGGAAGAAGGCGCCGGCGGCGAAATTCAACTGACAGATGCTATTCAAAAGCTGAACGAAACCCAAGGCGTGTACGCTTATGATTTCGAAGGAACCCGATATGACGTAGGAGAGAAGCTAGGCTTCATTATGACGACGCTTGATTTTGCGTTGAAAAACGAGGAGCTCCGAACACCTCTGCTGCAGGGGATGGAGACGATTCTCGAGAGAGAGAAGCTCATCAAAATAAATCGCTAATGAGGTGAACGACAGATGTACCCCAATCCGCAACGGAACGAAGCAGACGCAGTTTTTGAAGGAGCTTCGGACTATGCGAACTACGCATTTGATGACCAGAAATCCAAGGTCCTGTATTTGCTGATTAAGCGAGGGATGGACTTCGTGTTCGCGCTTATTGGGCTTGTTCTGCTTTCTCCGCTCTTCCTGATCGTATCGATACTCATTAAGCTTGAGGACCCGAAGGGGTCCGTTTTTTTTTATCAAACCCGTGTCGGTAAGGACGAAAAGCCGTTTCGGATGTACAAGTTCCGCTCAATGGTATCCAATGCCGAGGAACTGCTCGATAAGCTGCTGGAACAGAATGAAATCAGCGGCGCCATGTTTAAGATGAAAGAAGATCCCCGAATTACGAAAATCGGTAAATTCATTCGGAAGACCAGCATTGACGAATTGCCGCAGCTGTGGAATGTCGTTCGTGGAGAGATGTCGTTGGTAGGACCTCGCCCGGCCTTGCCAAGAGAAGTGATGCAGTACAGCAGCTATGACAAACTGCGATTGAGAGTAAGTCCCGGCTGTACGGGTCTATGGCAGGTGAGCGGACGCAACAATTTAAGTTTTCAGGAAATGCTGGCATTAGATTTGGAATATATCGAACGCCGAGGAATATGGCTGGATGTGAAGGTCATGCTTCGAACGGTCAAGATTATGGTTTTTCCGAATTCCGCCTATTAGATCGCGGGGGGATATAGAATGAACATGACAATTAGCGTCATCATTCCAACGTACAAGCGTGTGGAAGCTCTTCAACACTGCCTCGAAGGGATTCAAAGGCAAACGAGATATCCGGACGAGATTATGCTGGTCGTTAGAAATACAGATGAACGGACATTGAATTACCTTCGATCCTTGAACATCCGAAACACAAAAATTGCGCTGATTGAGGGAAGCGGCGTGATTGCCGCACTGAATGCCGGGATCAGGCAGAGTACGGGCTCGATTATCGTACTAACCGATGATGATACCGTTCCTCATACGAATTGGCTTGAACAACTTGAGCGGCATTATGCGTCGAACTCGGAAATCGGAGGCGTAGGGGGCAGAGATATCGTGTTTTTACGCGGACATGAGATTCCAGCGGGAAAACAGCAGGTTGGTATCATCAAACCCTATGGCAGAATCATCGGCAATCATCATGTAGGCATTGGCAGCGCCCGGGAAGTGGATATTCTGAAAGGTGCGAATATGAGCTTCCGAAGAGAGGCCATCTGTGGCTTAGCCTTTGACGAGCGGATGAAGGGGACGGGCGCACAGGTTCATAACGAGCTGGAATTTAGCCTGGCTGTGAAAAAGAAGGGGTGGAAGCTGATTTACGACCCTACGGTATGCGTGGATCATTTTCCGGCCGAACGTTTCGACGAGGATCAACGGAACAGCTTTAACGAGACCGCCTTTTTGAATGCGGTGCATAACGAAACGTATGCCGTATTGAAGCATTTCGGCACGTGCCATCGAGCGCTGTACGTCTTGTGGGTGCTTATAGTCGGGAGTAAGGCTTCGCCAGGAATCATTCAGTTCCTGCGGTTGCTTCCCCGAGAACGAACGGCAGCGTTAAAAAAAGTATGGCTGGCCTATAAAGGCAGATGGGATGGTTGGAGAACATGGAGAGGATCTTTGGAATAAGCGCATCGGCACTGCCAGCGGGCCTTAGGCGCTTGATCCTACTGGCGTGTGTAATCGCTCTTGGGGGGATGGTCGGCGTTGCTGGGGCGACGGGCTCGCTTCATATGAGGCTCTTGGAATTTACGCTTCTCATCCTCAGTATGATGGCGGCCCTGCGCATACACTTTAAACGCCCTCATGCGTTAGTTCCATATGCGTTGTTGATGTGGGTCGTAAGCCCGGAACTGAGGCGACTGCTCGATTGGTCCTTTCGCTCATATACCGATACATCATTAATCTCGCTCATTCCTTATTGCGTGAGCTTGACCATGTTAATTCCAATTATCAAAAACATGAAACAATTGGACCGTAAAGTGGGCATCCTCTTAAAAATTTTAGGGGCTGCCTTGATTTATGGTTTTGGCGTCGGCTTTCTAAAATACGGATTTTCATCCGTATTTGACCTATTGAATTACGTTGTGCCGTTTCTTGTCCTGGCTTATGTAAGCGTAAGCCGCTTTGGCCGGGATGTACGAGATCAATGGCTTCGCAGCTTCGGATATCTTGCCGTAATCGTTGCAGCATACGGAATCTATCAGTACATGGTCCTTCCTCCATGGGATCACTTCTGGATGACCAGTTCCGAGATGAAATCCATCGGTCCTGCGGAGCCTCAAAAATTCAGGGTATTTTCGTTGCTAAATTCCCCAGGGCCTACCGGGGTATTTCTTGCCCTGGCACTGGCCATTATGACGGTTCAAAAGAGGTGGAGGGCGTTCGGAGTAGTCGGGCTCTTGCTCGTAGCCTTCGCTCTACTGCTAACCCTTGTCCGCATTGGTTGGATTGCTTATGTTTTGATGATATTAGCCTACTTTCTTCGTTCTCAGTTAAAGAGCAAATTGCAGCTGCTTATGCTCGGGATTGTCATCGTGCTCGCCTATCAATTCCTGCTGCCTGTTCTGCCGGGGGCAAGCCAGGTGGCTTCTCGCATCGATACGTTCGGGTCCCTTGAAGAGGACCATTCCTTCAATGAGCGGCTTCATTTTTCTACGCACATCTTCTCAGCAGTTCTAGCAAATCCGGTTGGCATGGGGCTTGGCAGCTCCGGGTTAGGGGCGAAATTAACCCAGAATTCGGATACGCTGACGGTATTCGATAACGGCTATTTGAATGTATTTTATACCTTTGGTTTGCCTTTGGGGTTAGGGGTCGTTAGCGTACTCATTTACCTTCTAATTTATCTATATAAATCGAGTCGGACTGAAAGGATGTATTCTCCGATATCCTTCGCAGCTATTACAGCTACATTGTTGCTGCTTATGGGGAGCAACGTTTTAAGTGGTTTTAGCGGATTTATTCTTTTGTTGGTTATTTCGCTTGTCTACTTGCCAAGGCCAGGAGAGGAGGGAATATAGCGTGTTAATCGTTTGTTTGGGCGATTCCGTTACACAAGGGCTAGGTGTTAGTAAATATGGCAGGTCTTACGGGAATTTATTGCAAAGTAAGCTCCAATCGCTATATGCCCAATCCGTTCAACTCATGAATCTTGCAGGGAGTGCCATGCAGGTTCATGAATCCAGAATGAAATATGAAAAAAAACTGATGGAAATGCAGCCCGAGATTATTATATTCGCGCATGGAATTACGGAGTCTGTAGTCAGGGAACAGAAAAAGCATCTTAGATTTTTACCGAAACGATGGAGGAAGCCGGGCTGGATGGATCCAAGGCCTTATTTCTCAAGACGAAAGCCTAAAGTGTGGCTAGAGAAATTGGAGTCGAGTCTCCGGTGGAGGGTGAAGGTAATCCTCATTAAAACCTTGGGAGGCAGGCCATGGATGAGTGTCGATGAATTTAAGCAACACACCACGGACTTCATTCTTAACGTGCTGGGTCATAATCAAAAAACGAAAATAATCCTTCTTACCCCAGGCGATATCGAAGAAAGGTATTTCCCCGGATCTCCGGCTTCCATGCAGAAGTACCGCGATGCACTTCGGGACATTTATGAAAACAGCAAATCGACAAACCGGGTGTTCATGTGCGATTCGTCAACCAAGTTACATCGATGGGATGATTATTTCGAGGATCGCTTCCACCCGAATGAGGGAGGGCATAACAAAATTGCCGAGGCTCTCATGGACACAATCGTGAAGTACTCGCTAATAGATGATGAACGTATGCATGTAATGAGAGAGGTAAGCGGATGAAGATCTGTTTCGTTACGCACAAGGTGAAGAAGGGAGACGGTCAAGGAAGAGTCAACTACGAGGTCATCGTGAAAGCAATAACGGAGGGGCACGAAGTAAGCATTATATGCTCCGAATTGGCAGAGGAGCTCCAAGGACATCCCCAAGTGACTTGGCTTAAGAGAGGAACGAGAAGGATCCCGACGCTTCTGCTTCAATACCAGTGGTTCGCCTTGATTTCAGCAATTTGGATTTGGATGAACCGAAGCAAGATAGATCTTGTCGTGGTGAACGGTTTCATCACGTATGCCCGCTCCGACATTAACTGTATTCACTTCGTTCATAGCGCATGGATAAAGTCCTGGTATCATCCATTCCGGGAACATAAAAATGCTAGAAGCTTCTATCAATTGATTTATAACGGATTGAATGCATTCCTGGAACGGTATGCCCTAAGAAGGACGAGGCAAATTATAGCGGTGTCGCAGCAGGTCAAGCAAGAGCTGGTACAGGATGCACGGGTAGAGGCTCAACGGATTGCGGTCATTCCCAATGGAGTTGACCTGAATGAATTTTATCCCCGAACTGTAAACCGGGCCGATTATTATTTGGCCGATGATCGAACCTATGCGCTGTTCGCCGGTGATTTGAGATCGAGGAGAAAAAACCTAGATACAGTCCTGGCAGCGCTGGCCGAGGTCAAGGATATTGAGCTTATTGTACTCGGATATACCGAGAGAAGCCCGTATCCCCAGTTAGCCGAGCAGCTTGGAATTAGCGACCGTGTTCACTTCCTGGGGTACCGGCGGGATATCGCAGACATGATGTCGCTCGCCGATTTATTTATTTTTCCTTCCAGGTACGAGCCCTTCTCTCTTGTTATCCTGGAGGCGATGGCTTCTGGACTGCCCGTGATCACAAGCAACCGTTGTGGAGTTGTGGAACTGCTGTCCGATCAATCCGCCGTTGTAATTGAAGATCCGGACGATACTTCTGCGTTGGTACGGGCGCTTCGGGAACTGTCCTCTAATAAAGAGCGTTTGGAAATGATGGCGGTCAAGGCGAGGGAGGATGCGGAGAGCCATTCTTGGGAGCATATGTCCGGCAAATATTTACGATTGTTTCATTATGCGATGCATCCTAAATTTGAGACCGTTAATCAGGCCTGAAGGGATACGTATAAATGGCACTTACGAATTCAGTAAAACAAAGAGGCAGTCTTGGGAATGTTGTCCAAATCTTTGCATCCAATGTCTTTATTCTTGGATTAAATGTGCTGACAGGCATAATAATTGCAAGGTTCTTGGGGCCAGAGGGACGAGGCGAGCAAGCGGCCATGATTATGTGGCCTAGATTTCTGGCGTATTCCTTGACATTAGGGATTCCAGCGGCGCTTGTTTATTACATGAAGAAAAAAAATGAGGATCAGGGCTCCCTCTATGTAACGGCATTGTACATGAGTGTGCTGCTTGGTTTTGTGGCCATGGCGGTTGGAGCCGTGATCATCCCTGTCTGGATGAAGGGGTACTCCGGCGAAGTCGTTGATTTTGCCGTGTGGGCCTTGATCATGTCTCCAGTAGCCATGATCGGAACCATCAATACGGCAGCTTTACAGTCCAGGGGAGAGTACGGTCTTTATAATTTTATGCGATATATTCCGGTGCTCGGAACGTTGATATTATTATGTGCGCTTGTTGCAACCGGGCACGTTACGCCTTTCCTTACGTCCGTCGCATATCTCTTTCCGGCTATTCCGATCGCCGTCTGGACGACATTTAAACTCGTCTCCCGTTACAGGTTGAAGCAAAAAAACAAGGCGAAGTCCGGGAAAAAGCTGCTAGGCTACGGCATCCGTTCCTACGGAACGGACGTGGCCGGAACCTTCTCCGGGTACATCGACCAGATTTTAGTGGTAGGGCTGCTATCTCCAAGCAGCCTGGGTCTTTATGTGGTGTCACTTAACTTAGCCAAAATGTTGAACACAATTCAGGGGTCCATAACCTCGGTATTGTTTCCCAAGGCTTCGGGCCTTCAGCAGGATGAAGCTTTGCGACTAACGTTTAAAGTAACGCGCATCAGTTCGGTTATAACCTTCATGGTGGGGGCAGCGGTATTTGTAATTGCGCCCTATTTTCTGATTCTTTTATACGGCCCCTCGTTTGCGGAAGCGGTCTCTGTATTTCGGATTTTGATCTTCCAAACCGCGATTACCAGTATTTCGTGGATTTTGGCACAAGGTTTTATGTCCATCGGCAAGCCCGGAGCAGTGACCATTATTCGGATGACCACGCTTGGACTGAACGTCGTGTTTATGAATTTGTTCATACCGCTGCTGGGTATCAAAGGGGCAGCTATCTCCTTGTTGGCTACGGCTTTGATAGAATTGTCGGTCATTTTTCTGGTTTATACGTTGAAGCATCGAGTTGCAGTGCGTCATTGGATGATTTCAAAAAGCGATATCGTATGGCTTCTTGAGCGTATACGCAGGCAAAAGGGACGGAGCAATACTGAAGCCATGTGAGGAAGGTCAAAGGCACAGAAGAACAATAAGACGGGGTGATCCCTTGAATATTTTGCACATAGCAAACCATGTAAAACAGTCGGGAAACGGTATTGTTAATGTCATGGTTGACTTGGCTTGTGAACAAGCGATTCTGGGACATAGAGTGGCGGTAGCTTCCCAAGGAGGGGAGTACCTGGAACTGCTGAAACAACATCATATCGATCATTACAAGTTGGACCAAACGAGAAAGCCGATGCAGATGCTTCAGGCTTTTTTTGATTTTAGAAGCATCGTCAAACGATTCCAGCCGGACATCATCCATGCACATATGATGACAGGTGCGTTACTGTCTCGTTATTTGAAAGGTTTAAGCAAATACAAGATCGTCACGCATGTCCATAACGAATTCCAGAAGAGTGCCGATTACATGAAGGTTGGTGACACGGTAATCGCCGTCAGCCATGCTGTAGCCCAATCGATGGCCAAACGCGGAGTTCATGAAGAGAAACTCCGCGTTGTCCTTAACGGAACGATAGGCAGCAGAAGGAATACGGGCATGGAAGAAGTACAGCTCAAAGGACGTTCCATCGTTACCGTTGCAGGGCT
Source organism: Paenibacillus sp. FSL R5-0810 (assembly GCF_038002285.1). Taxonomy (NCBI): domain Bacteria; kingdom Bacillati; phylum Bacillota; class Bacilli; order Caryophanales; family Paenibacillaceae; genus Paenibacillus; species Paenibacillus sp. FSL R5-0810. The sequence continues at coordinate 4,799,929 of NZ_JBBOCF010000001.1, read as the reverse complement.
TAATGAACGGAAGGGCATTGCAGATCTCATTATGGCGTTTAGTATCGTCTCTGAGCAATGCCCTGATTCGGAATTGTATATCGTTGGAGACGGACCGGAGAGGGAACGATTTAAAGAGATGGCTTCCCAATCGGCTCATTCTCATAAAATTCATTTTGAAGGCTTTCAGACAGATCCAAGACGATACATGTGCTCGTGCGATGTATTTGTTCTAGCATCACATAAAGATCCATTCCCGCTCGTTCTTCTTGAGGCGCGGGAGTCGGGATGCGCGATCATCGCTACCGAGGTGGACGGTATACCGGAGGCGCTGGATTTCGGGCGATCAGGCATGCTGGTTCCGCCAAAGGCACCGGAGAAGTTGGCTGCAGCGATGCTCAACATGCTGTGCGATCAGAAGCTTCGCCAGGAGTACAAACACTCCGCTCAGCAAGGTCTGGACTTCTATAAGGTGGAACGCGTCGCGAAAGAAACATTACGAATTTATGAGGAGATTCTGATTAGTTAGAACTGGGAGTGCGCTATTTATGCATACTGCAGCAGGGCAGGAGATGAAGATATGAATAATTGGAGTGAGTTTCCTTGAAAGTAGCCATGATAGCAAACTCTAATCATAATGTGAACTCAGGCGTGTCAGGAACAAGGATCGCGATTGCTGAATCGTTACGACAGCTTGGCGTACAAGTCGATACATATTTCATGGACGACTTTAAAGTATTCGATGGCGGGATCATGGACAAAATTATTTTTCCATGGAAGCTGGCCTCAAGACTGTCGAAATGGAAGGAATATGATTTGTTGGATATTGCTTCTGGAGATAGCTGGGTTTTGTCATACTTCAGAAAACGTCCAGTAATTGTATCAAGCAGTCATGGACTTGAACATCTGGCCCATAGGGAAATTTTGGAGGAACATCGTTTAGGCAATCTGCCTCTCAGCAAGAAGTACTTTATTTACTGGGGAGGTTATCGGATTTGGGAGGTATCCAAATCCTTTAAGCGAGCCGACTTCTCAATAGTCCTCAACTCCGAGGACAAACACTTCGTACAGGATCAGATTGGCAAAGATTCGTATAAAATTAGCGCCATTTTTAATGGGATCCCAAGTTATTTCTTGAATCTTCCGGTAAATGATATGGAAACAGCGAACAATGAAGTCATCCAGATAGCCCAGGTTGGGAGCTACATCCACAGGAAGGGGATATCTTATAGTGCACAGGCCCTGAATACCATCCTTGCAAAATATGCCCATGTGGAAGTTGCCTTTATGGGTACGGGCTGTGAAGATGAGAAGGTATTGGCCGACTTCGATCCCGAGGTCAGGGATAGGGTCACGACCATTCCAACGTATAAACACAGTGAGCTGCCGCACCTGCTAAGAGGCTATCATATTAAACTATTCCCGACATTATCCGAAGGATTCGGTAAAACGCTAATCGAGTGTATGGCATGCGGCTTGGCGCCAATTACGACAGATACGGCAGGACCGGCCGATATTGTAACGGATGGGGTCGATGCTCTTGTCATACCCAAGCGAAACATTGATCAAATGGTTGTCGCGATAGAGAAGCTGATACACGATCCGAGCTTGCTGAAGCAGCTTCGTTTCAACGCTTATCGCACGGCTCAGAAGTTCACTTGGGACAATGCGGCAAAAAATCGATTGGCATGTTATGAGCAGGCAATCCGTGAGATGAAGAGGGGTTATGCGCAGGAATCGTAATTCTTGTTGGTGCTAGGAGTATCCTGAGATTAAATGTTTGATTTATTCAATATTCTCATATCAGAATTAAGAAAAGAGAGATGGCCATGAATGTGCTTTCGACGGGAATGGGATGGATTGATATCCAGCATGGAGGACTGAACCGCTATTTTGCGGACTACACCAAGGCTATGAAGGATTACGGGCATACCGGGCTGGGTGTTGTGGTAGCCCCGCAAGGAGCGGAGCTGCCTCCCGACCGGAACATCAGCAATGCAACCAAAGAGCTTCGTCTCAACCATTTCCTGCCGCGCATGAAATCGGTGCAGAAGCATGCGGTCCATGCGGTCCGAAGCTTTCGGCCGGATGTCTTTAATCCGCATTTTGCTTTTTATGCGACGATGGTTACAAGAAGCCATATCCCTCCCCATATCCCGATCGTTACCCATTTTCACGGACCGTGGGCGATGGAGTCCAGGGTAGAGGAGAAGGGCAATATCGGCATGATCCAAGGCGCGAAGTTTTGGCTCAAAAAACAAGTGGAGCTGCTGACCTATCGCCGGTCGGATAGCTTCATCGTGCTTAGTGAGTATTTCCGGGACATTTTAAGGAACACCTACGGCGTAGATGAACGAAAAATCCATATTATACCGGGTGCGGTTGACCATCATCTATTCCTGCCTAACCCGGATCGGGAAGGGCTCCGATTGCAAATGGGGATCCTTCCGGACCAGCCTGTGTTGTTCTGTATTCGGAGGCTGGTACGCCGGATGGGAATCGATCGCCTCATTCATGCCATGGTGGCTGTCGTTCGCGAGCACCCGGATGTCCGCCTCTATATCGGGGGAGACGGGCCGATGCGCGAACCGTATGAAGCGCTTATTCGGGAGCTCGGGCTTACTGCCAATGTTCGACTGCTCGGCCGGATTACGAACGAGGAGCTTGTGCAATACTATCAGGCTGCCGATATCAGCATCGTTCCGACATTGACGCTCGAAGGCTTTGGCCTGATCACCGTGGAATCGCTAGCTTGCGGAACACCTGTGCTCGGCACCCCGTATGGAGGAACGAAGGAAATTTTGCATCGCATCTCCGACGACTTGATGTTTGAGGACGGGACGTCTGAGGCGATGAGCCGCAAGATCATTGACGTGCTCAATGGGCAATCGTTTCTCCCGTCACGTGAAGCATGCAGAGAACATGTATTGAATCGATACACATGGAACCGGGTTGCAGAAGCCGTGACCGAGGTGTTCGCGGAGGAAATCGATAAGAGAAGGGTGTTTCGGAAATGAAGATCGCCTTTTATAACCATACGAGCGCGATCAGCGGCGCGGAGATCAGCCTTCTGCTGACCGCCAAGCATCTGACGAGAGCCGAGCCGATTCTATTCGCTCCCGAGGGGGAGCTGCTGCAGAAGGCTCGCGATCAAGGGCTTGAGGTAGTAGCCCTCCCTAGCTACCGTGCGAGAATGACCCGCAATCCGTTTCTCCTGCTGATCTATGTTATGGGGATGCTCTTGGCAGGCTGGAGGCTGGCGCTTCTAATGAAGAAAAGCGGGGTGGATCTCATCCATGCCAACTCCATACGCGCCGGCATCATGGCAGGGCTGTTCCGGTGGTACCATCGGATACCGGTCATCTGGCATGTGAGGGATATGCCTCCGGAAGGAATAATAGGCCGCTTGATCCGGAGGTTTGCAGGCAGCACCGCCGGGGCGCTGATCGGCATTTCCGAGCCAGTCATTCAAGCGATGGACCATCGGTCCCTAACCGGGAAATGCCATCTTGTACATAATGGAGTCGAGATTAAGCCATTCCGAGCTGAAGAGCGGCAATCGATACGTGAACGGACCCGGAGGGAGCTGGGAACGCCGCAGGATGCGGAGGTCATGGCAATCATAGGCCAGATCGCCCCTTGGAAGAGACAAGAGGACGCCATTGAGGCGCTTTCCCGTTTATTCCGCGAGGGAAGGCAGGCGTATCTGTGGATCGTTGGTGAAGCGAAGTTCCGCCAGGAGAATGAGGATTACCTCACTAGCTTGAGGGAAAAGGTACGATCGTTAGGGCTTGAACAACACGTCATATTTACGGGATTTAGAGAAGATGTACTGGAGATCTGCTGCGGAGCAGATCTCCTTTTATTATGCTCGGATCGCGAGCCCTTCGGCCGGGTCGTGATCGAAGCGATGTCTCAAGGCACCCCAGTCGTGGGAACCCGGGGCGGAGGCGTCCCCGAAATTATTGAGCACGGCAAGAGCGGATTGATGTACGAGACTGGAAACATTGACGAGTTGAATCATTGCATCCGTCTCCTTCTGGATGATCCGCAAATTCGGGCTATGCTGAGCCGTGGCGGACAGGAGCGGGCGGAGGAACGGTTCTCCATCATGCAGACATCGCACCGCGTGGAACTGATCTATCAGCAGCTGCTGACGAAATCCGGCCGGGAACGGTCCCGACGCCAACAGGCAAAGGAGTTCATGTAAATGCGAAAAGTGAAGGTTGCCATTGTCCATGATTATCTCAACCAAATGGGCGGCGCGGAACGGGTGGTGGCCGTATTCCACAAAATGTTCCCGGAGGCGCCGATCTATACGACGATTGTCGACCGGGACAAACTGCTTCCGGAATTGAAGGATGCGGACATCCATACAACCTGGATGCAGCGGATACCGGGGATTTTGCGCAGATTCAAGCTGTTCTTCTGGCTCTATCCCTTCGCCGTATCATCCATGAAGTTGAAAGGCTATGACCTCATCCTGAGCTCCAGCAGCGCTTATGCGAAAGGGGCAAGGAAGGGCCGTGACAGTGTACATATCTGCTACTGCCATACGCCGATGCGATTCGCCTGGAATTTCGAGTCCTATATGGAAGGTGTTCCGGTGCCAAAGAACGTAAAACGGATTGCAAAATGGCTGACATATCCGCTTCAGGCATGGGATCGCCGCAACTCCAAGCGGGTGGATCGTTTGATTGCCAACTCGACCATTGTTAAAGAGAGGATCGGACATACTTACGGAATGAACGCAACGATTATTTTTCCTCCGGTAGAAATCAGCCGGTTCAGTGTTGGAGAAGGCGATCCGAAGGATTACTTCCTGGTTGTCTCCAGACTTGTGTCGTACAAAAGGATCGATCTTGCGGTTGAAGCCTGTTCCCGGCTTGGCCGAAAGCTCATCGTGATTGGGGATGGGCCCGATCGGCCTCGGCTGGAGCAGCTTGCAGGTAATACGGTTACGTTCCTTGGGAGAAGAAGCGACGAGGAAGTGGTCAGTCATATGCAGCGCTGCAAGGCACTGATCTTTCCGGGAATCGAGGATTTCGGGATAACGCCGCTCGAGGTGAATGCTTGCGGCAGACCGATTGTCGCATTTCGCGGAGGCGGAGCATTGGACACGGTTGTAGCCGAGCGGACAGGTCTGTTCTTTGAAGAGCAATCGGTGGAATCCTTGGCGGAGACGATCGAGCGTTTCGACCAATATGAATGGGACCCGGCCCGGATTCGGGAGCATGCAGAGGCTTTCGGCGAGCATGTATTCATCGAACGTCTGCAATCGAGTATTGACGGACTGATGGGCGCCAGGGAAAGAGGCGCCAAGATCGCGCAAGTGGAAGGGAGCTATTAACTATGCAAATCATACTGTTATCTGGAGGAAGCGGTAACCGGTTATGGCCGCTATCGAATGAAACCAGATCCAAACAGTTTCTGAAAATATTAAATAGCGCTTCCGGAAAGCGTGAGTCCATGGTGCAGCGGGTGTGGAGCCAGCTGGGGCTGATGAATCTCCAGCCATCCGCCGTGATCGCTACCGGAAAGTCACAGGTGGAGTTGCTGCAGAATCAGCTGGGCTATGAAGTGGAGCTGGTCGTCGAGCCGGAGCGCCGGGATACCTTCCCGGCCATCGCCTTATCGGTCTGCTACCTGTACTCCGTTAAAGGCGTCAGTCCCCGGGATATCGTGATCGTTCTCCCGGTGGATCCGTATGTGGACACGCATTTCTTTCGAAAGGTGCAGGAGCTGGAGACGCTGATGCAGGAAACCGGGGCAGATATCGGGTTGATCGGCGTCTCGCCGGATCATCCTTCCTCGAAGTTCGGTTATATCGTCCCGCAGTCGGTATCGAGACTCGAGAACGGCACGGAATATTTGAACGTAAGCCACTTCGTCGAGAAGCCGGAAGAAGAGGCCGCACGCAGCTTAATCGAGCATAAGGCTCTGTGGAACTGCGGCGTCTTCGCGTTCCGGCTGGAATATGTTCTTGAGCACTTGTTGGAGCGCTCCCTTCCAATCCAGTACGATGAGCTGCTTCGGCAATACGGGCAATTCGAGAAAACCAGCTTTGATTACGCGGTTGTCGAGCAGGCGAAGAATATCGTTGCACTGCCTTATCAGGGGCTATGGAAGGACCTCGGGACCTGGGATGCGCTCACGGAGGAGATTCATACACCACTAGTCGGAAAGGGGACACTGACCGACGACTCCGTGAATACGCATGTCATCAATGAATTGGATATCCCGATTACGGTAATCGGTGCGCCGAATTTGATCGTGGCCGCCAGCCCGGACGGGATTCTGGTATCCGAGAAGAATGCCAGCATGCGGATCAAGGAGGTGCTCCAATTCGGAGACCAACGACCGATGTATGAAGAGCGTCGATGGGGACGTTATCGCGTGCTGGATTATATCAAGTATCCGAACGGTCATGAGGTGTTGACGAAGCGCATTTGCGTCCTTCAAGGCAAAAATTTGAGCTATCAATACCACTTGCTGCGCAGCGAAGTGTGGACCGTCGTATCCGGGCAAGGCGAAATGATATTGGACGGCGCCGTTCGCATGATCGGCAAGGGCGATGTCGTCATCATTTCGGCGGAAGCCAAGCACAGCCTGCGGGCCATTACGGATATTGAAATTATAGAGGTTCAGACGGGCAGCGAGCTGATTGAGGACGACATTGTCCGGTTGGCCATGGACTGGGATGAAATCAAGATTAGCGTTTTGAATTAATAGGGCTGACCGTTGTGCAAGAACCATTATAAAGGTGAGGTGAGAACCATGAAAATTACGGTGATCGGTACAGGTTACGTCGGGCTGGTATCCGGCGTGTGCTTTTCCGAGCTTGGCAATGAGGTTATATGCGTTGATCAGATCGAGGCCAAGATTGAAATGCTGAATCGGGGAGAGGTACCGATTTATGAACCGGGACTGCAAACGTTGATCGCAAACAACCGTGAGAGGGGGCGGCTGCGCTTTTCGACCGACTTGAGAGCGTCCGTAAAGCATGCCGAGGTCATCATCATTGCGGTAGGGACGCCCTCGCTGCCGAACGGTCAGGCTAATCTGAGCTTCATTGAACAAGCGGCGAGCGAGATCGGTCAGGCCATGAACGGCTATAAAATCATTGTCACCAAGAGCACCGTGCCGGTAGGGACGAACGAGCGTATCCGGGACATTATCGCGCAGCATTCGAAGGAGCCTTTCGATATTGCTTCTGTGCCGGAGTTTCTGCGAGAGGGAACGGCGGTTTCGGACACGATGAACCCTGACCGTATCATTATCGGTACGGACAGCGAAGTGGCGCGGGAGCGGCTATCCGAACTCCATCGGAGCCTGACCTCCCATATTATCGTTACGGATATCCGCAGCGCCGAGATGATCAAATATGCCTCCAATGCATTCCTGGCAACCAAAATTTCATTTATCAACGAGATTGCGAATATTTGCGAGAAGGTAGGAGCGGATGTAACGAAAGTCGCCTATGGAATGGGATTTGACCAGCGCATCGGCGCATCGTTCTTAAAGGCCGGCATTGGATACGGCGGCTCCTGCTTTCCAAAGGATACCCAAGCCCTGATCCAAATCGCCGGACAGATGGATTATGATTTCAAGCTGTTGAAATCGGTCGTCGAGGTGAACCGGGAGCAGCGGTTTAATGTGATCCGCAAGCTGGAATCCTTGATGGGCCATCTCGCCGGGAAGACGATTGGCATATGGGGTCTGGCGTTTAAGCCGGAGACGGACGACGTGCGCGATTCCCCTGCTTTCGAAATCATTGCAGCTTTAACCGAGATGGGGGCCAAGGTGAAGGCTTACGACCCAATTGCTGCCGAGAACTTCAGAAGAAACTGCGATGTCGACAGTCTAATCTACTGCGACACTGCCCGCGAAGCCGCTTGGCAGGCGGATGCGCTATGTGTCCTCACGGAATGGAAGGAGTTTCAGCGCATTCCGCTTTCCGAGATCGAGAGTTGGCTGAAGTCCCCGTATTTGATCGATGGCCGCAATATCTATAAGGAAGAGCAGCTGGCCAATACGCAGCTAGTGTACTATTCCGTAGGCCGTCCGGGGATGAATCGGGGTGTGAAGGAACCTGCACCGTATATTTTGCTATGACAAAGCAAACATTTGGGGTGGTTGGATTGATTATGGAGGACGCCTTGACGCTTGAAATGCGTGATGCGCCGAAGGAGCTGTCGTTCCTGCTGTCGATTTTACGGAATCGGGATCAGGATCAGGCCATTCTTCCGCAGGAGGCCGCCGACATGGATTGGAATCTGTTCATGAAGCTGGCTGTGCATCACCGAGTCTATCCGCTGGTTTACTTGGCTTTGAAAGGGAGCGATACCTCGCTGATCCCGGCTTATGTCATGCAGTCGCTGCAGCGGCATTATCATAACAACACGATCAAGATGCTTCACTTAAGCAGAGAGATGAGCCGAATATGCGACGTATTCGCAGAGGCTAGGATTAGGAGTCTTTGGCTGAAGGGGCCGCTTCTGGCCCTGCACCTATATGGGGACGTGGCTCACCGAACGTCGAAGGATCTGGATATCCTAGTCGATGCAGAAGATGTGGAGAAGGCGGAGCAAGTGCTGACACAGCTCGGATATGAGGCCGAGGAAGAGATCGTGCTGGGCAATTGGAAGAAGAAAAGCCATCATCGCTCGTTCGAGCATCGGGAGCATTTCGCTCAGGTGGAGATTCATTGGCGATTAAATCCCCATTATAGCAGGTCCTTCTCGTTTGAGCAGCTGTGGCAGCGGCGAAGAGAGGTCAGGCTGTCCAGCCAGACCTATTTCTGCCTTGGTAACGAGGATCTGCTGTGTTACCTGACGGACCATGGAGCCAGGCATGGCTGGTTCCGATTACGTTGGTTAGCGGATATTGTCCGTTTGCTGCCTCTGCTTGACAACAGCCGGTTAAACCAGCATCTGGAGCGGTACGGAGGCGAGATCTATGCAGGGCAGGCCTTTATTTTATCGTCGCTGCTCCTTTCGGCTAAGGTTCCTCATGACTTGGAGGCGGCAACAGTTGGCGCTAAATCGTACCGACTGGCGGAGAAGGCTCTTTATTACATCCAAAGAATCGTGCAGCTGAATCCGGTACCGGAAAAAAGCGTAGCCCGTCATTATAACCGTTATCTTTTTTCGCTGATGTCCGGCAAACAGAGAATCGCCTACGTGTTTAATAAGCTGCTTCCAAGCTCGCGGGATGCCCTTCAGCTGCCTTTGCCTAAACCGCTTTATTTTTTATATGTTCCGCTTCGGCCCTTCCTTTGGTTTTGGAGGCGGATGAAGCAGCCGTCGGTGTGACGGGTGTAACGGTTACGATGTGAAACGAACGGAGGTTCTTCCCATGAGCACGGAATTCATTACGGATGAGGTACTGATCATGCAGTCCGAAGGCTTTCTGGTCAGTGATATGGACGGCGAGAAGGTTATGCTGAGTATCGATAATGGAAAGTATTACAATCTGGGCCGGATTGGCGGCCGGATCTGGGAGCTGGCGTCTACGCCCATTACGGTCGGCGGTATGGTGGAGAGGCTCGTTGAGGAATACGATATCGAACCGGATGCGTGCGAGCAGCAGGTACAGCGGTTCCTGCGGCAGCTTGCCGATGAAGGGCTCGTGCAGGTGAAGAAGGCCTAATGAGTCTATACCGGAAAGCAAGGACGTATATGTCTTTTCCCGTTGCGATGAAGCTGATGTTCATCGAAGCCTATGTTTACTTGGCTTGGGGGAGAGTGTTCAAGCAGCTGCCTTTCGCGAAGGTGGCGCCCTCCTTGGGCGATTTTATGAAGGAAACGCCGTATACCTGCTCGGAGGAGGAGCTGAAGCAGCTCCGCCTAATCTCCAGAGCCGTACATGCGATGAGCCGAGTTACCTGGTGGGAAAGCCAGTGCTTGGTCAAAGCCGTTGCCGCCAAGAAAATGCTGGAGCGAAGAAGCATTCCCTATACACTGTATTTAGGAAGCGGGCGGGATGACCAAGGACAAATGGTGGCTCACGCCTGGCTCCGCAGCGGTTCTTACATTGTTACGGGCAAGGAAGGGCATGAGAAATATGCGATCGTCGGAATATTCGGCAAGGATATGCGGGCGGAGGAGCTGAACTTTAATCGGTCATCCGGTAAGGAGTTTTTACGTTGAAGGATCTCATTTATTTTATCCGAAAAATGCACGGGATGGCCGGGTTCAAGCTCTACCTTAATATGTGCATGATCCTGGTCATCAGCATCCTGGACGGTATCGGCATCTACCTGATCGTCCCGCTTCTCGGCGTGATCGGCGTATTTCAGACCGATCTGAGCGGAGTCCCGCTCGTCTCGACCTTGATGGATCTTGCGGATTCGTGGTCCCTGCAGCTCAATTTGCCGGTGGTGCTGGCCATCTATGTCGTGATTGTGGGCGGGCAGGCCCTGCTGCAGCGAAGCCAGACCTTGCTAAACGCCAAGATCCTGCAGCGATTTATCCGCAAGCTGCGCATGGAGACGTACCAGGGATTGCTGCATGCGAAATGGGAGTTTTTTCTCCGCCACCGCAAATCGGATTTCAATCATGTCATGACCAATGAGCTTGGGCGCGTGAACCAAGGCACCTTTCTGTTCTTCCAAATGATCTCGTCGTTGTTGTTCACGATCATTCAGATTGGCCTTGCCTTATGGCTGGCTCCGTTGTTAACCCTCATCGTGCTGGTCAGCGGAGGGGTCCTCGCCTTGTTCGGGCGCAAGTTCATCCGCAGCTCGAAGCGGATCGGCGAGCAGACGACCGAGCTTTCAAAATATTATTTTGCCGGCATCAGCGAGCATTTCAGCGGCATCAAGGACATCAAGAGCAACCGGCTAGAGCCATCCCATATGGATTGGTTTGACAGGCTGTCGCGAAAAATGGAGCGGAACTTCATCCAATTCAATAAAGTGAACTCCCTGTCCCAGCTCATTTACCGGCTCTCGTCCGTCATCCTCGTTGCCGGGTTCGTATACCTTGCTCTTGAGGTGCTTCGCACCCCGGCTGAGCAGCTGCTGATGATTGTGCTTATTTTCTCACGGTTATGGCCAAGATTTATCAGTATTCAAACCAGTACCGAGCAGCTTGCTTCGAATTTCCCGGCGTTTCGGGCAATACGCGAGCTGCAAGCGGAATACGAGGCAGACCGGGAGCTTGCCGGAACGGCTGGAGTCCCGGATGGCGAGCGACTGCATCTGCAGCAGGGTATTACTTGCAGTGATGTGGACTACCGATATGACGCTTCTTCTCCGACCTACGCTTTGCGGGGCATTAACTTACATATTCCGGCCCGCCGCATGACGGCCATCGTCGGCAAATCCGGCGCGGGCAAGAGCACCCTGATCGATCTGCTCATGGGACTGATCCAGCCGGAGAGCGGGCAGGTTCTGGTGGACGGCGTGTCCATTCGGGATGAACGTCAGCTTCTGTCGCTCCGGGGGAGTATCGGTTATGTGGCGCAGGACCCTTTTCTCTTCAATGAGAGCATCCGGGATAACCTGAAGCTGGCCGCTCCCGAGACATCGGATGATGAGCTGTGGGAAGCGTTGAGGTTTTCGGCGTCGGACGAATTCGTGCGAAGGCTTCCGCAGGGGCTTGACACGGTCATTGGCGACCGCGGCGTGCGCTTGTCCGGCGGTGAGCGACAGCGGATCGTCCTGGCAAGAGCCATCTTGAAGCGTCCATCGATTCTTGTGCTGGATGAAGCGACAAGCGCGCTGGACAGCGAGAACGAGCGGCGGATCCAGGAGGCGCTGGAGCAGCTGAAGGGAAGCATGACCCTTATCGTGATCGCTCATCGGCTGTCCACGATCCGTCATGCCGATCAGGTCATCGTGATGGAGCAAGGGCGGATTATCCAGCAAGGAGGCTATCAGCAGCTGTCTCAGGATCAGAAGGGCACCTTCCGGCAGCTTCTCAGTTACCAAACAGGCGCCCAGATGTAAACAGTGTTCAACAGCCGTCCCTCGTTGAGGGGCGGCTGTTTTTTTGTTTTTAGTTTGCGGTGTTGGCGCTCACCCGAATTCCTATTATCATTTGTACTAACGATGGCCGGTGTTTATCGGCCAATGTTCAATCTTTATATGTAGAGGGGGAAAGTGAATGGATGGCCAAAGCAACCTTTCACAGTGGATTCACATACGGCCGATTACCCTGGATGATTTTGAAAATGTCTTGGCATGGAGCAAGGATGACTCCTTCTGTGAAGCGAATGGATGGGAAATCAACAGAAGCTCTGAAGAATTATATAAATGGTGGCGCAATTGCGTAAATCATCCTGCCGAAGATTTTATTCGAATGGGAATTACGTTGAACGGGAAATTAATTGGATATGCAGATATGGCCTGCATGAAAGGTAATACGGCTGAACTGGGCATTGCAATTGGTGAGAGCAGGCTGTGGGGGCAGGGGATCGGATCTGCTTCGGCAAAGTGTATGATGGAATATGCATCGAAGAAGTTAGGAATTTCATTTTTTAACGCTGAAACTCACGAGGCCAACGCTCGTTCAAGAAAAATGCTTGAGAACTTAGGGTTCAAAGAAATAAGTCGAATAGGCAGTGAAGAATATCAAGGGATGAGGAGCGAACGAATTCAATATAGACTTATTTTTAATGGGGAAACCTGAATGAAGAATCTACGCACAAGGCCTAAAACTCCTCCTTCAACCAGTAAAAATCCTTAAAGCTAGACGCTTTGATAACCTTTTGTCCAATTTGCCTTAACAACAATTCCTCGTCATATTTCCCAGAAATACTCAACATTCGACCAGGATAGACAATGGTTTCCCCGTTACGATCAACCACTAATGAAGCCCCGCCTAACTACCTCTCGCTACCTAATGTAAATTTTCGGAAAACATGCCATGAAATATCGAGAAATGAAACCTCTCCGGATGAATTCCGGTATTATTAGATAAACAAAGTTGCCAAGGAGGAACATGTCCATGGGAATGCTGTCGAGATTTACCGATATTATGCGAGCGAATGTGAACGCTTTGCTGGATCGGTCGGATGATCCGGAGAAGACGATTGATGAATATATGCGCAGCCTGCACAGCGACTTGGGCCAGGTGAAGGCGGAGACGGCCTCACTGCTTGCGGAGGAGCGGCGGGCCAAACGGACGCTGGATGAGTGCATTACGGAGGTCGCCAAGCTGCAGCGGTATGCCGAGAAGGCGGCGGAAGCAGGAAATGAAGTCGATGCCCGCAAATTCCTGGAGCGTAAGGCGGAGACGGCCGTGAAGCTCGATGACTTGCAGCAGGCATATGAGCAGGCCGCTTCCGATGCGGTGAGCATGAAGCAGATGCAGGATAAGCTAGTCGCGGATATGGAGCGGCTCGAAGCAAGACGGTTGGAGCTCAAAGGGAAAATGGCCGAGGCGAGGCATCAGCAGCGCTTAAACGAGAGCGGCTCCTCCCGTGGCGACGTTGCTGGGGCGTTCCAATCGATGGAGGAGAAGGCGAACCGGACCCTGGACGAAGCGCTGGCGCTCGCGGAGCTACGGGCCGGATCGAAGGAAGACGATTTGGACGTGCTGATGGCGGAGCTTGAGGAACAGATGAAGCGACGCAGCGATGATAGCCATACGGCAGCGAGTCCGGAAGCAGCCCCGGATGATCGCAGCGGCGAATCGAAACAGAAGGAGTAATGGTCTGATGGGAATTGAGGTGATCCGATGCCGGTAATTGAATACAAATGTCCGTACTGCGGCAGCGGGATGAGCTTTGATGCGGCGACGGGAACGCTGTCTTGCCCGGGCTGCGGAAACCAAGAACATATTGATCAGCTCCCCGATCCGATGAAGCAGCAGGTGTTTACGGAGGGTGAAGTCAAGGAATACCACTGCGGCAGCTGCGGGGCCGTGATCATGACGGATGCGGAGACCAGCGCAACGAGCTGCAGTTATTGCGGTTCCGCGGTAGTGCTCGCTGATCGGCTGACCGGAGAGCTTGCTCCGGCGATGGTCATTCCTTTTTCCATTAGCAAGGAGGAAGCGATTAAGGCTTTTCGAAAATGGTGCAGAAACGGCCTTCTCACGCCGCGGGGGTTCATGAACGCCAACCGGATCAAGAGCTTAACCGGCATGTATGTGCCGTTCTGGTTATATGAGCTGCATAACCGGGTGGAGGTACACGGTCACGCAACGAAGGTAAGAACATACACGCAAGGTGACTACGAATATACCGAAACGCAGCACTACGAGATCTACCGTAAGATGCGCTTGAATTACACGAAGCTTCCGCTTGATGCATCGGCGAAAATGGACGATGAGCTGATGGATAAGCTGGAGCCTTTTCCTTACGAGCAGCTGAAGGAATTCAAAACCCCGTATCTTGCCGGATATTTGGCGGAAAAATACAGCTACAACGACCAGGAGCTTCTCCCTCGGGCGAAAGAGAAGGTTCGCAGCTACATCGATGCGGCTATTTCGTCTGCAGTCGCCGGGTATACAACGGTTAATTACACTAATAAGCAGATTGATACAACGATGAAAAAAGCGGATTACGTCCTTCTTCCGGTATGGATGGTGCATTACGACTACAACAAAACCGTATACACGTTCGCCATGAACGGTCAAACGGGCAAGGTGGTGGGCAGGCCGCCGCTCAGCAAGGCGAAGATCGCCGCGTGGTTCGCCGGGATATCCGGCGTGTCCTTCTTGTCCTTGAAGCTGATCGCCTGGATGATGGGAGGTGGGTTCTGGTGAGAAGACGACGGTCGTTGCTAAGGTTAGGATGGATTATGATGCTGGCGGTATTCCTTATGATGCCGCTTCGAACGACAGCCGCTGCTGCCGAGGCCAAGCCGCTCATCTTTGATGACGCCGGGCTTTTGAGTGCGCAGGAGTATGAGGAGCTAAGCGCCTTGGCCCGCGAGTACGGAGCCGAACGGGAGACGGACTTTATCATAATTACTACGGACAATCCGGACAATGTGGATATCGAGATATTGATTGAGGATTTTTATGATGCGTATGCGCCCGGGTATGACAGGCCACACGGCAACGCCGTCATTTTGGGGCTGGATATGCGCAACCGCGATGTGGAAATGCAAGGATATTACAAAGCCGAGGAATACCTCGACCGTAACCGGCTGGATAAAATCCGCCGCAAGATCACGGGCGACTTATCGGATGGGGAGTATAAGAAGGCATTCGAAGCCTACATTATATCCGCGCATGAATATATGGGCTATGAGCCGGGATTCAATCCCGATAATCCGCTGTTCAATATATGGGTTCAGCTCGGCGGTGCTGTCCTGATCGGCGGATTGGCCGTCGGCCTGATGACGTACCGCGCCGGCGGCCGGGTGACGGTCAATCGCCGGACTTATGAGGATGCGAGCACCTCGGGCATTATTGATCAGGAAGATCGGTACATTCGAACGACGACAACAAGACGGGAGATACCCAAAAATGATGGAGGCAGCTCCGGCGGAGGCGTAACGAGCGGTGGCCATTCGCATAGCAGCAGCCGTGGGAAATTCTAAAGGAAGGGATGGAATCGTAGCATGGGATTTTTCAGAAATCAATTCTCCAACGTGGTGGAATGGGAAGAGTTTAGAGACGATATGATTTTTTGGAAGTGGAGCAACCGGGAGATCAAGAAAGGCAGCAGGCTGATCATTCGCGCCGGCCAAGACGCCATCTTTGTGAACAACGGCAAGATTGAAGGGATCTTTGAAGATGAGGGCGAGTACAGTATCGATTCGGACATCATTCCGTTTCTGTCCACGCTGAAGGGCTTTCGGTTCGGGTTCAACAGCGGTATGCGGGTAGAGGTTCTGTTCGTCAACACGAAGGAGTTTACCGTCCGGTGGGGAACGCAAAATCCGGTTCTGATTCCGACGCCCCAGCTTCCGGGCGGCATGCCGATCCGGGCTAACGGCACCTTCAATTTCAAAGTCACCGATTATGTGACGTTGATCGACAAGATTGCGGGCATGCGGGAGAGCTATCTGGTGGAGGATGTCAAAATCCGCATTACGTCCGTTTTGGATCAGCTCCTGATGAAATGGATCAGCCGTGAAGGCAAGAACATGTTCAATCTACAGGCGAATGCCTCCGAGATCGCCAAAGGCATCCGGGAGGACCTGGATATGGAAGTGATGGACAATGGAATCTCTATCACCGGCTTCCAGGTCATGAGCTTCAATTATCCGGCCGAAATCCAAGAGATGATCACCAAGACGGCATCCCATGAAATGATCGGCAACCTGCAGAAATACCAACAGGTCAGCATAACGGATGGCATCGCTTCAGGTAAAATAAAGGGCGGCGGTGCCGCTTCGGATATGGCCGGCATGATGATGGGGATGAATATGGTCAATGAGATGATGCGAAACATGAATGCCAGTCCAACTCGGGACCAACGTGACCCCGAGAGGGCGGAGGGGCAAGACCAAGCCCGGAACGACAAGCAGCATGCAGGCGGAGAATCCCAGTCATCGTCGCCGGCGTCTTCTTCCTCGGAAGGCAAGGGCAAACCGAACTTCTGCCCGAATTGCGGAGCGAAGAACGAGGGCTCGAACTTTTGTCCGAACTGCGGACATAAGCTGGGATAGATTCAGGCAGAGCCTGGCGTAAAGTACAGCCATAAGCTGGGGGCTTTTGATAAGCGGCCAACTTATGGCTGTTTTTATCAGGATACCGCTATCTAATATAGTTGCTTGAATCTCATTGTAGATTCTACATTGGAGCTGCTTTCTAACCATTTTATAAAATGTATGCGCATACTTATTCATGGTATAATGTTTTTATGAAAGATGATAATGCTGGGAGCAGGATGCGTCAATAGACCTTGGGGGCAGGAGTGTTGCGGGAATGAGAGGATATAATGTGTGGCGGCCGTTGATCTTGATTGCGGCGGCGCTGCTGACTAGAAGCTTGGTAACCAATTTATGCGTTTTGTTTGGCATGACGCCGGAGTCGGCGAGCAATTTGGGGTTCATCGCGATGATCGCTGCCGCGTTCATCACATACAGCCGAATGATGAAGCATCAGCGTAGGAAGTAAGAAGGTTCAGCTGTGAGCCGTAAACGTACATATACAGAATGCATCATTATATATACTGAATGAGCACCTCGGGAGGGGTGCTCTTTTATGCTTTCAAATGAACGGAATAGGCGCATGCTACTGAGGATCAACTCTATTTTTTTCTTTCTCTATAAAATTCGTTGCTTCAACCACTGCATCACACCTCCTGTAAACCCTATGTTATCTATAAATGCGGATCTATTGCCTTCTTTCTGTTCAGGTGCTCTAAAATGCGCATGAAATGGCTATATACCAAGGCTTAAGCCATTCACCGCTTTACAGATGTACTTTGGCAAAAACACCCAAATTTTTGTTGA
This sequence comes from Paenibacillus sp. FSL R5-0810, assembly GCF_038002285.1. Lineage (NCBI taxonomy): Bacteria > Bacillati > Bacillota > Bacilli > Caryophanales > Paenibacillaceae > Paenibacillus > Paenibacillus sp. FSL R5-0810. The sequence continues at coordinate 4,782,588 of NZ_JBBOCF010000001.1, read as the reverse complement.
AAACGGTCTATATTATTAATATATTGTAAATAGCGCGAATCTACCATTCGGGCATATAAACCTAGGAGGGTCAACCTTAATGAAAAAAGGGGTCTTATCATTAATCAGTTTGGCGTTATCGGTCACCATGCTCGCGGGCTGCGGCGGCAAGCCAGCATCTGAGCCAACCGGAGGTGCAGGCTCGGACGCACCGAAGGCAAACTTCAAGGTCGGAATGGTTACCGACGCAGGCACCATTGACGACAAGTCGTTCAACCAAGGGACGTATGAAGGTATTCTCAAGGCGAACAAGGACTTTAAAATCGAGTATAAATACCTGAAGCCGGCCGGAACAACGGAGGCCCAATATACCAATGAGATCGTCAACCTGTACGATGCCGGATTCAAATTCATCGTAACGCCGGGCTTCAAGTTCGAGACGGCTGTGCATAAGGCACAAGAGAAATATAAGGACGCAAAATTCGTCCTGATCGACGGATCTCCTCGTCCTAATCCGGATGCGGATCCAGAACTTAAAGAGAACACCGTAGCCATCTACTTCGCCGAGCAGGAGTCCGGCTTCTTGGCGGGCGTTGCAACAGCCCTTCACGTGAAGGACGGACAGGCCGGCTTTATCGGCGGCATGAAAATTCCTCCGGTGCAGAAATTCAACTGGGGCTTCCAGCAGGGCGTGAAATACGCGAATGAGAGCCTGGGGACGAAAGTGACGATCAACAAGGAAAATGTCGTGTATCAGGGTACCTTTGATGATGTTGCAGCAGGCAGCCAGCTGGCCGCCCAAATGTACGACCGCGGCGTGAATGTCATCTTCGCTGCCGCAGGCGGCGTTGGCGTTGGGGCGATCAACGAAGCCAAGACGCGTGTGCAGAACGGCAATGACGTATGGGTTGTCGGCGTAGACGTCGACCAGTATCAAGACGGCGTGTATGAAGGCGACAAATCCGTGATCCTGACTTCCGCAGTGAAGAAGATTGACCAAGCGGCTTACGACATGATCAAAGCCGAAACCGAAGGCAAGTTCCCTGGCGGACAGACGATCACGCTGGATGCGAAGAATGACGGCGTCGGCCTTCCGGCTGAAAATCCAAACTTGAGCGAGGACATTCTCAAGCAAGTGGATGAAGTGTTCAATAAGATCAAAGCCGGCGAAATTACGGTGGCGGCAGAGCAAGGCGACCTGATCGAATAGTCAAGGGAGCGCCCTGCTCGGGGTTGCCGGGCACATTTGAATGGATAACCGCAATGCGTTAAAAAAAGACGGACTTCCCTCCGTCTTTTTTTAAGGTAAGTGGGAATAGGATTGGAACAACAGACGGCATCTACCAAATATGAAGGAGAGGACGCTAAACCATGGACTATGTTGTCGAGATGGTGGGCATCCGCAAGGAATTTCCGGGCATCGTGGCCAATGACGACATCACGCTTCAGTTGAAGAGAGGGGAGATCCATGCGCTGCTCGGCGAGAACGGCGCGGGGAAATCAACCCTGATGAGCATTCTGTTCGGCATGTACCAGCCCGACCGCGGAGTCATTAAGGTCAACGGCCGGGAAGTGCGGATTTCGAATCCGAACGTGGCGAACAGGCTCGGCATCGGGATGGTGCACCAGCACTTTAAGCTTGTTGAGGCGTTCACCGTGACGGAGAACATTATACTGGGCAGCGAGACGCGTCGAGTGGGGATGCTAGATATCAGGACCGCTGCCAACCGAGTGGAGGCGTTGTCCAAGCAGTACGGTCTAAACGTGGACCCGCACGCCAAAATCGAGGACATCTCGGTTGGCATGCAGCAGCGCGTGGAAATTCTCAAAATGCTGTACCGCGATGCGGAGGTGCTGATCTTCGACGAACCGACCGCGGTGCTGACGCCGCAGGAAATCGAGGATTTGCAGGGCATTATGAAAAATTTGGTTCAAGAGGGCAAATCGATCATCCTGATCACCCATAAGCTGAAGGAGATCAAGGCGGTGGCTGACCGCTGCACCGTCATCCGGCGTGGCCGGACGATCGGCACCGTCGACGTGGCTGATACGAGCCGGGAGACGATGGCCGAGATGATGGTCGGCCGCAGCGTTTCCTTTAAGGTCGACAAGCAGGAGAGTCGACCGGGAGAGACGGTGCTCGATATTCGCTCGCTGACCGTGAAGAACAGCAAGAAGGTCGATGCGCTTAAAGCCTTCTCGCTTGAGCTGCGTGCCGGCGAGATCGTCGGCATTGCCGGGGTGGACGGTAACGGGCAAACCGAGCTGATAGAGGCTATCACGGGTCTGCGGCAGGCAGAGAGCGGCAGCGTGATCCTGAATGGAAAGGATATTACCGGGCTGTCCGTGCGCCAGCGCAATGAGAGCGGCATCGGGCATATCCCCGAGGACCGTCAGAAGCGCGGGCTTGTACTGGACTATACGCTGGAAGAGAATTTGATTCTGGAAGTCTACAAGCGGCCCCCGTACTCCAAGAACGGGCTATTGCAGCGAGCGGCCATCCGCAAGCATGCGGAGCATATCATTCAGAGCTTCGATGTCCGTTCCGGGGAGGCCGGCCGCTCCATCGTTCGCTCCATGTCCGGGGGGAACCAGCAGAAGGCGATCATCGGCCGCGAGGTCGAGCGGGATCCGGATCTGCTGATCGCGGTTCAGCCGACGCGCGGTTTGGATGTCGGCTCGATCGAATATATTCACAGACGTCTTGTGGAGCAGCGGGACAAAGGAAAAGCGGTGCTGCTCGTATCCTTGGAACTCGATGAGGTGCTGAACCTGTCCGACCGCATCGCGGTCATCAACAACGGCGAGCTGGTCGGCGTGGTCAACGCTTCCGAAACGAACGAACAAGAGCTGGGCCTTATGATGGCCGGGTATCATAAAGAGGAGGGCAGCGCATGAATAACAGCATAAAATCACTGCTGGCCGTCCTCTTCGGCCTCCTGGCTGGGGCGCTGCTGATGGCGGTGACCGGCCACAATCCGGTGGAAGGCTACAAATTCCTGATCCAGGGCGGGCTGAAGAGCCCAGAGAGGATCGGCAACACGCTGGCGACGGCAACCCCGCTTATCTTGACGGGCTTGTCGGTTGCTTTTGCCTTCCGGACGGGGCTGTTCAACATCGGGGCCGCAGGCCAGATGCTGTTCGGCGGCTTCTGCGCGACGGCAGTCGGCCTGTCGGTGGATCTGCCGCGGGCCTTGCTGCTGACGCTGATGGTGCTGGCCGGATTCATCGGCGGCGCTTTGTGGGCGCTGATCCCCGGCATTTTGAAGGCCCGTTACAACGTGCATGAGGTCGTATCGACCATCATGATGAACTGGACGGCGTATTGGACCGTGTATTACGTCATTCCGGGATATTTTAAAGGGGAAAGCCTGGAGACGGAATCCCGTCAGCTCCCGCCGGAGGCGATGCTTCACGCGTCCTGGCTGAGCGATATGTTCCAGGGCTCGTACATCAATCTCGGCTTTTTTATCGGGGTGGTGGCCGTTCTGGTCGTCGCCTTCCTGATCAATAAAACGACGCTCGGCTATGAGCTGAAGGCGGTCGGATTCAACCGCCACTCGGCCGAATACGCAGGGATTGCGGTGAAGCGCAGCATCGTGCTGTCGATGTTCATCGCCGGCGGCATTGCCGGCCTTGCGGGCGTGGCGCAGTACGCCGGGAATGCGTCGAGCCTTCAGATCGGCGTCTTGCCGAGCCAGGGCTTTGACGGCATTGCCGTTGCGCTGCTCGGGGCGAACGCGCCGCTTGGCGTGATGGTCTCCGCGCTCTTCTTCGGCGTGCTGTACTCGGGCCGGGGATTCATGAATGCGATGACGGAAATTCCGCCGGAGATCGCCGATTCGATTATTGCCATCATCATCTACTTTGCGGCGACAAGCATTCTGATCGAGCGCCTGTTCCGCAAGTGGAAAGTGCGCAAGTCACGAGCACCGCACAGCGCGGCAAATAAAAAGCAGGGGGAACGAGAACATGTGGACAACGCTTGAACAGATTTTTCCGTATGCCATCGTCTTCACCATCCCGCTGTTGATAACCGCCTTGGGCGCGCTGTTCAGTGAACGAAGCGGGGTCGTGAATATCGGCCTCGATGGACTGATGATCGTCGGTTCCTTTATTGGAGCCTTTGTCGTATCCAAAATGCAGGCGCAGTTCGGGGGAAGCTGGTGGGTGCTGTGGGTCGGACTTCTGGCCGCAGCGGCGGCAAGCGCCCTGTTCTCGCTCCTTCACGCCTTTGCGAGCATTAATCTTAGCGCCAACCAGATCATCAGCGGTACGGCAATCAATATGATTGCGGGCGCCCTGACGATCTTCCTGGCCCGGAATATTACGGGGAGCGGCAACATCCGCATTACGAGCGGCTTTAGACCGTTTGATTTTCCGATCTTGTCGGATATTCCGATCATCGGAGATCTGTTCTTTACGAACACTTACATCACGACGTGGCTCGTGCTGATCCTGCTATTGCTGAGCGCGTTTATCCTGTACAAGACGCCGTTCGGTCTGCGCCTAAGAGCTTGCGGCGAGCATCCGCATGCAGCGGAGGCGGCCGGAATTCGGGTACGCGCCATGCGGTATGTCGGCGTCATGATTTCCGGCGCTTTCGCCGGGCTTGGCGGTGCCGTCATCCTGATGACCTATTCCGGCGAATTTACCGGCAACGTGGCAGGTTTGGGCTTCCTCGCCCTGGCCTCGCTCATCTTTGGCCAATGGAAGCCGTTCGGCATCCTGGCGGCAACGTTCTTCTTCGGATTCGCGAGCACCGTGGCGAACGTCTCGCAGGTTATTCCGCAGCTGGCCGTAATCCCGCCGGTGATTCTAAAGATTTTCCCATACGTGGTCACCTTGATCGCGCTGGTCATCTTCTCGAAGTCCTCCAATGCGCCTAAGGCCGTTGGGGAGCCGTTCGACTCAGGCAAGAGATAGGATTTTGACGAAAAAAGAAACCTCCGATAGGACCTCCGCCTGGAAGGCTGGGTCTAACGGAGGTTTTTTTACATAGGCTTCACTTTCTATTAGATCGGCCAAAACAATTCTGGTATATATAGTAAATAAGGCTGAAAATTTAATAGAGTTGAGGAGTGAAAACCTGAATGCGCATTCGATTCCAGAAGGGCCGAAAACCACTTAGTGTACTTCTTGCTATTGCTATGCTGGTAAGTATTCTTGTTCCTTTCGGTTCCTTGCAGATCGCGAAAGCTTCGTCTCAGAACGATCAAGTCGTGATCAGCCAGGTTTACGGTGGTGGCGGAAGCAAAGGGGCGTTGTATGCCAACGACTTCATCGAATTGTTCAACCCTACGGGACAGGCCGTAGACCTTACAGGCTGGAAGGTACGTTATGCAAGTGATACAGGTGGTTTTAATAGCACGACCTCGTTAACAGGTAGCATCGAGCCTTACCAATATCTATTAATTCAGCAAAGCGGGGGCAACACAGGTCTGCCTCTTCCAACACCCGATCTGACAGGGAACTTGGCCCTAGCCGCCAGTAACGGCAAGGTAGACCTGGTGAACGCAGCAGGGGAGCGCGTCGATCTGATCGGCTACGGCTCCGCGAGCGATTCGGAAACCAATCCGACGGCTGCGTTATCCGCTGACAAGGCGGCGATCCGGAAAGAATTGACCGCAGGTCAGCCCGGAGATCGCGGCCGGGATACGGATGACAACGCCGCTGATTTCTACGTTGCGGCTCCGGATCCTCGAAACAGCTCGCATCCGGCTACACCGGTGAGCCCGGGCAGCGGCTTAGGCAAGGTAACGGCCTCCCCGGAACCGAATGCCTGGCCGGCAGGAACAGAGATTACGCTGGCCCCGCCTACGGTAGGCGCTTCAGTCTATGCGGATGTTTACGTTTCGGGTGGCTCCGGCAGAGGGTTTGAGCTCGTAGACGGTCCGATCGTTATCAACGAGCCGACCCGAATCGATGCGTTTGCCGCTATGGAAGGCGTTCCGGATGGGCCGGTAACGTCGTTCCAATATGATATTTTGAAGCAAACATCGGTTGCGGAAGCGAGAGCCAAGTCTAAAGGCGAACACGTCTGGACGGAAGGCATCATCACACATATCGAAGGCAGAGAAACTTATATCCAGGACGATACCGCTGGCATTGTGCTCTACGATTATCCGATTGGCGCAGGAGTGGGCGATCGGGTCAGCGTGGCCGGCGTGATGGAAATCTACAACAATTTGCAAGAGATCAAGCCGCATGCGCTGCTGCCGTATAACGTGACGGACAGCAACGTCGGACCGCCGCAGGCGGTACGGATTAGCGGAGCGGATCTTGCTGCAGACAAAGGGGAAGCTTACGAGGCAAGGCTGGTTTATTTGGAGGATGTGTCCATTAAGTCCGAGAATCGGGCGGGCGAGTTTACGGCCGAGCAAGGCGGGCACGAATTCATCATTTATTCCGGTCTGTCGAAGCTTGCTCCGGGTAAAACCTTCAGCCGGGTAACGGGCGTGGTGAAGCAGTACGACAATATCTACGAGCTGATCCCGCTAAGCAATGACGCCTTGATTGAAGACTTGTTCTCCGTGATCGCAAGCCCGGGGCCAGGCCCGATCATGATCGGAAGCACGGTAGAGCTGTCGAGTCCGACGACTGGAGCCAGCATCTATTATACGGTGGACGGAACGACTCCGACGACGGCAAGCACGCTGTACACCAAGCCGATTCAAGTGGACCGCGACATGACCATCAAGGCCATCGTGGTCTCTGGCACGAATATGAGCAAAGTGTATGAGTTTGCTTACAAGGCGACACAGCAGCCGCGCATTGCGGACATTCAAGGCGAAGGACACGCCTCGCCGTATAATGGGCAAACCGTAAAGGGCATTGAGGGTATCGTTACGCAATACGGCTATACCTTCTCCAATGGCAGCATCAAGGGCTTCTATATCCAGGATGCAGAGCCGGATAATAATCCGAACACCTCCGATGCGATTTTCGTGTTTGGGACGGGCAGTACTAACCTGCCGGATGTAGGCGACCTTGTGTCCGTTACCGGCAAAGTGGCGGAATATAACGAAGGAAGCTCGTCCAATCTGACCTCAACCCAGATCGAGCTGCAATCGCTCACCGTAATCTCGGAAAATCAGCCGCTGCCGGAGCCGGTTACGCTGGGCAAGGGCGGGCGGCCGATCCCGGCATCGATCATCGATAATGACGGATTCCAGGTGTTCGATCCGGAAGAAGACGCCATCGATTTCTACGAATCGCTTGAAGGGATGCGGGTCAGACTGCCGGAGCCGACGATTATTAGTCCGTATTGGACGAGCAGCGGCACCTACAACATTCCGACCCGTGTCGAAAATAACGTTCCGGACGTCATTACGCCGGCAGGCGGTCTGGTGCTGAAGGAGCAAGGCAACTTCAACCCGCAGCGCCTGATCATCGCTTACGGGAATCCGGGGCAGGAAGTGAGCACGGGCGATACATTTGCCGAGGATGTCATCGGCGTGATCGGATACAACAGCGGCAATTTCAAGGTCATTCCTCCAAAAGACGGGCTGCCTGCGATCGAAGGCGGTTCCTTTGAACAAGAGGTATCCACGATCGACGTGAAGGATGACCAGCTGCGCGTGGCGACCTATAATATCGAGAACTTTTATCCTGGCGTGGGCTCCGCCAAGATCAACAAGCTTGCGGATTCCATCGTGAGTCATTTGAAATCCCCGGACATCATTGGACTGGTCGAAGTTCAGGACAACAACGGGGAGAAGAATGACGGCACGACGGCGGCGGATCAAAGCTATCGGGCGCTGATCGAAGCGATCAAAGCGGCCGGCGGACCGGAGTACAGCTTCACGGACATCGATCCGGTCAACAACAAAGATGGCGGTGCACCGGGTGCGAATATCCGGGTAGGCTTCCTCTATAACGCCGACCGCGTCAAGCTGTCGGAGAGCGTGAACGGCAAGAAAGGCTCCTCGACGGATGCGGTTGCCTATGATGCGGCCACGGATCAGCTTACCTACAATCCGGGCCGGATCGAACCGGAGAACAGCGCGTTCCATGCATCCCGCAAGCCGCTGGCCGCCCAGTTCGAATTCCGCGGCGAAAAAGTGATCGTCGTAGCGAATCACTTCAATTCGAAATCCGGAGACCAAGGGCCTTTTGGCAGCACGCAGCCGCCACTGCTATCCAGTGAGGCTCAGCGCCATCAGATTGCGGCTGTCGTGAACGGCTTCGTCAAGGATGTGCTGCAGGGCAATCCTGACGCGAATATCATCGTTCTGGGCGATTTGAATGATTTCCAGTTCACGCAGACCGGAACGATTCTGAAAGGCAATGAGCTCGACAATCTGATCGACATTCTGCCGCCGGGAGAGCGGTATACGTATACGTACGATGGCAACTCGCAGGTGCTTGACCATATTATGGTCAGCAAGAATCTGACGAAGTCGGCTGAGGTTGACGTTGTCCATCTTAACGCCGATTTCCCGGCCTCCAAAGGCCGCGTGTCCGACCATGATCCGGTGGTCGCGCAGCTGGACCTGACGGGCGAGGCCGCTTCGGGCTTCCCGCTGACGATTCTGCATACGAACGATACGCACGCGAATCTGGATACCGTCAGCTCGCCCGACAACATCGCGCGCCGGGTGACGGCCATTAAAGAAGCGAAGGCTTCAGCGGTGAATCCGCTGCTTGTGGATGCGGGGGATGTATTCTCCGGGACGCTCTATTTTAATCAATATGAAGGACAAGCCGATCTGGCGTTCATGAATCTGGTTCAATACGATGCGATGACCTTCGGAAACCATGAATTCGACAAAGGATCCGAGGTGTTGAACGCATTCATCGAGAACGCAAAATTTCCGTTCGTGTCTTCGAATGTGAACTTCTCGGCAGATCCTGTGCTTCGGGAGAAATTCAACGATGGCGTCACGCGGGATGCCAAAGCCGCCAACATTTATCCGGCGGTCATCATGGAAGTGGACGGCCAGGAGGTCGGCCTGATCGGCCTGACCACCGAAGACACGGCAAACATTGCCTCTCCAGGGCCGGTCACGTTTGACGATGCCGTACAGAAGGCTAAGGATACCGTCGCGATGCTTCGGCAGGAAGGCATTAACAAAATCGTCGTGCTGTCGCACTTGGGCTACGACGTCGACGTAAACCTGGCCAAGGCCGTGGAAGGCATCGATATTATCGTGGGCGGGCACAGCCACACCAAGCTGGATCAAGCCGTCGTGGATCGTACGGACAGCGAGCCGAAGCTGATCGTACAGACCGGCGAGAAGGGTCAATTCCTAGGCAGGCTGGAAGTCGTGTTCGACGACGAGGGTGTTCTGCAGGATTGGAACAGCCGCTTGATCTCGGTTGATGAAAAGGATAGCAGCGGCCAGTACGTGATCCAGCCGGATGCCGAGGCGCTCAACCTTCTGAATACGAAATATAAGCCGGGCGTAGAGGAACTGAAGCAGACGGAGGTCGGCTATACGGAGGTTAAATTGAACGGAGTCCGGGCCGATGTGCGGACGAAGGAAACCAATCTTGGAAACCTGATTGCCGACGGCATGCTGGATGCGGCGCGGGCAGCGGGAACGAATGCGGTGATCGCGCTGCAGAACGGCGGAGGCATCCGGGAGTCGATCGAAGCCGGCAAGGTTACGATGGGCGACATCATGACGGTTCTGCCGTTCAACAACGATCTGGTTACCATCACGCTGACCGGTCAGGAAATTAAAGAGGCGCTGGAAAACGGCGTGTCCAAAATCCCTGCCCAGGACGGACGGTTCCCGCATATTGCCGGCATGAGGTTCTACTATGATTCCACGAAACCGGCCGGTGAGCGTGTGCTCCGCATGGAAGTGAAGGGTAAGAACGGCTATGAGCTGATCGATCCGAAGCAATCGTACGAGGTTGCTACGAACGCGTTTACCGCCAAGGGCGGCGATTTCTACGCATCGCTAGAGAAGGCCTATCAGGAAGGGCGCGTAAAGCTGCTTTATCTTCCGGACTATGAGGTTTTCTCGGGTTACGTGAAAAAGGTAGGCACGATTACGGACAAAACCTCGGCTGTCGAAGGCCGGATCGTTGACTTGAAGGGAGCACCGCTTCCTGGAGGACCTGACCCAGGACAGCCAGGGCAGCCTGGCCAGCCGGGAAATCCAGGCACACCGGGTTCCCCTGGACCGGCAACCCCTCCGGTGAACCCGCCGGGTACCGGCACCCCATCGCCTGCAGAGCCGGGCAAAGTCAAGGTGCAGGCTCAAGTGAAGGATGGAGAAGCTTCCGGCACGGTGACCGGGTCTGCCTTGAAGGATGCGTTGAAGCAGCCGACTGGCGGAAAAGTAACGGTCGAGGCCGTAAGCACGCAGCCTTTCCAATCCGCCTCGATTACGGTGGATAACGAAGCGTTGCAAGCTTGGCTTGCCCAAGCAGGCGTCCAGGTGCTGAGCGTCGTAACGCCTTTCGGAAGCTTCGATCTGCCGAAGAAGGAGATTGACCTTCAAGGCTTGGCGAAGCAGATTGGGACAGATACCGCGGGGATTCGCCTGGTTGTCCGGGTGGCCAAGGATACCGACGCGCTGAAGGCAGCTGCAGCCCAGGGCTATCGCCCGCTGCAAGCGGTGAACTACGCTGTAGAGGCGCATGCCTCCAGCGGCAAGACCGCCCAGTTGAATGAATTTGCCTCTTACGTGAAGCGTTCGGTCGTGGTGGATCAGACCGGACCGGCCAATTCGCTGGCGGTGGTGCGTCTGAACGAGGGACGATACACACCGGTGCCGTTCAAAATGAACGCGCAGCAGGTCGATATCTACAGCCGGGAGAGCGGAACTTATCTGGTTCTCCGGAATACGGCCACGTTCCCAGACATCGGTTCCCACTGGTCGAAGGGGGACGTTGAATCACTCGCTGCCAAGATGATCGTAACCGGACGTTCGGAGCAAGCCTTCGTGCCGGATGCTCCGATCACGCGGGCGGAGTTTGCAGCGCTGATTGTAAGGGCGCTCGGTCTGAGTGCTGCTGCGGGACCGGATTCCTTCGAGGATATATCGGTATACGATTGGCATGCCGGTTCGATCCGGGCGGCTGTGGAAGCGGGCATCGTCAATGGTTATTCGGACGGCACATTCCGGCCGGACCGGACGATTACGCGCGAAGAGATGGCGGCTATGGCGCATAAGGCGCTGGAATACGCCGGGTACGAGCAAGGCGGCGATGTGCCAATCCGCTTCGCTGATGAGGCTCATATCGGTGCTTGGGCCGAGGAAGCGGTGCAAGTTTTAGGCGAGCTTGATATTCTGAACGGCGATAACCGACAGCGGTTTGCGCCGAAGTCCCATGCAACGCGAGGCGAGAGCGCCGCGGTGCTGAACCGGATGCTGGGCAAGCTGACCTTTGCGAAGTAACATGGGCGCACATCATCGTGCGAAATGTACGGCAGCTTCGCGCTGCTGTGAGGATTGACCGCAAAAGAGCTGTTCCCTATGGGAACGGCTCTTTTTTTTGTACCCAAATGTGACCCATCTGCGTCCATAACTGTGTTAAGGGTAAAAGGAGGTCTGAAACACCATGCAGACATATTCGCTCCGGCCGGGCGGGGATATTGCGGAAGCCTATGAACTTTACGGCGGCATGCTGTTCAAAATTGCGATGGTTTACCTTGGAAACAAGCAGGATGCCGAGGAAGCCATGCAGGAAACGTTCATCAAGCTGATGAACAAAGCACCTGTGTTCACAGACAGGGAGCACGAGAAAGCCTGGCTGATCCGGGTGATTACAAACCAGTGCAAAAACATGCTGTCCAGTTTGTGGCGCAAACGGGTGACCCGAATGGAGCATATGGACGATTACTTCGAGGAACCGTCGGAACGTCTGCTTATGGATCATGTGATGGGCCTGCCTTTTAAATACAAGTCGGTTATTCATCTGTTTTATTACGAGGATTATTCGGTGCGGCAAATCGCCGGCATACTCCAGATCAGCGAATCTGCCGTCAAAATGCGTCTTCAGCGCGGCAGAAAGCTGCTGCGAATGGACCTGGAAGGGGAGGAGCGCCCATGAACCGGAATGATTACAAGAAATTGATAAATCGTATAGAACCTGATCAAGGATTGGAGGAACGTCTCATGAATGGAATCCGAGAAAAAGAGCAAGAGAAACATTCGCCGATAAGGAGAAGCCGGATCGGCATGGCTGGCGTTGGCGCTGCCGTTATACTAGGCGTGGTGCTGGTGATATCGATCATCTGGCAGACAGAGAATACGCCTATAGCGGAAGCGCCTGCTGTGACGCCGACCGTGAGCGATGGCCAGGACGCACTGCCCGGGATGGAGGGTCCTCGGGATCCGGCCGAAGCCGGGCACGAGAAGGTGGAGCTTCCTGCGATCGAGCTTCCGAAAGACGACGGCGTCATGATGGATATGATCGGCCTGGTCGTCTATAAAGGCAACATTTACACCCAGACAGGGACGCAGATCACGGCCGAGACGGCCAAGGAGCTGCGCGGAGAGAAGCTCGGCAGGACGACGGCGGGCATTACGGAATGGAGCACGCAGGCGGATTATACGGAGCTTGCCTCCACCATCGGCGAGGCGGATATTTACGCGGTACAGGGGTACGATGAGACGTTTCGGATCATGTCCTATGAAGAACACGACGGTCAGGTCTTTGCCGAGTTATATGAGCATTTGAATGGCATTACCGTTATGCGGGGCGAGGATATCGCGGGCAAGCTTAAGCTTGACGGCCGGATCGCCTCAGCGCAGTGGCAGGACTTTGACAGCTGGAATATGGGGGAGACCCGTCTCGAGGAGCTGCCCGCGGATGCTTCACTGGACGCTTTCATCAAGGCGTTATATGAGGCAAAGCCGGTTGCGGAGAACCAGCTGATGGAAGCCGGAATATACGATGCCGGTTCGGGTGAACAGAAATTCTTATATCTGAATCTGGAGGATGGAACCAAGGTAGAGCTGCGGCTGTTCAAAAGCGGGCCTTATGCGAAATACAGCCATGCGCAGGTGTTTTTCGAAATGGATGCCGAGGCTTTCGGCGCGCTATGGGATCGCATGGAGTAGCATAAATGGAGTGCCTTTGATTATAGGAAACGTTGACTTTATGAAAAAAGAGCGACCCTTGGGGCCGCTCTTTTTTTGGGTCACTCGTTGGATGAGCCAGCCGAGCTGATGCAAATGGGTTGAGTTACCGCGGATGAGACGCTGGGTTCAACGGATGAAGCCGGTTTAACTTTGATTCGAGGTGATTCCATGTTGGTCCAATGTTGGTTCAATGTTGATCCAATGTCGGTTCAATGTCGGTTCAATGTGGTTCAATGTTGATTCAATGTCGATTCCATGTTGGCTTGGTGTTGGCCCATTGTTTGTTCAATGATGTTGGCTCACTGCTGCGACATGGACAAGAGGTACGCCCTGGTAACCCGAGGGCCTTCGGCCTTCGGGTCCATTCGGAGTTTACCGGATCAGAACGGATTCAGCACATGATAGAATACGTTTGGCGACGCCATCCGGTAATAGTGGCTGCACCAGCCGACGCCTTTGTGGTTGAAGCGGTTGGTGGTGCTGAACACGAGCCGCTCCTGCTCCAGTTCCTCGAGCCGCGGGATTCGTCCGTCCACATAATCAAGAATGCGGAGCGATGCGGTATCCAGGCGGGTGAGGACGCCGCCGTAGCGGATATCGATGACCTCCCAGCCGAAAGGCTTGAACATCCGGTGCCACTGGATGCGGTGCGAGGCGCGCAGGTCACGGACGGCATCCGCGATGGCAGGAAGCACGCTTTTGGCGATATGCCGCAGCGACTCGTGATCCTTGGCATCATAGGCATGCTTCAACGTAATGCCGATTTCGCTTTTGCGCTTCAATACGGCGCTCAGCTTTTCCGGCATGTCGAACAGATAATCCAGCCCGGCATCCGGGCTGCGCTTGTCGCGAATGCGCTGCTCCAGCTCCGCGTAATGGTTCGCGAGGTCCAAGCCCTCAATCTGCTTGTCGAATAAACCGAGAAGCACATCCTGGTACAGCAGAAATTTCGATGGATTACTTTGCTTCGCATTGTTCGGCTCCTGGCCCGGAATTTCGTCCAGATCTTTGAGCAGCAGAAAGGTGTCCATCTCGATGCCCGTGCAGAATTTTACCCGTTCGGCCAAGTGGGCCCAGGAGGGTTTTTGCTCCGAGTAGGCATGCTCTGCGTATAACTGAAGGCCCAGCAGGGCCGCGAACGGATTGCCCTCATTTCCGTCGTCTCCCCACATGGTTGCGTATACCTCCCGGATGCCCTCCTGCTTACACACCTGCAATGCGACATCGGATGCGTTAAGGGAGAGCCCGTAATTGACGCCGAACGTATTGAAAATCCAAACCGCGCCGGCAAAGACGAGGTTGCAGCCGAGAGGACGGTGATTTGCGATCAACTTCTCATAGTCCCCCGGCTCCATGTGGGTATAGTCCCAGTACACCATGTCCACGTCCTTCGGGATGCGGCGGGCCATCTCTTCCGGGATCGAGGTGTCCTTAGCGTAATATGCCGCATCGCCGCCTCCGCCTGAAGCGAGTTTGAGGAACATGTCGCTCCACATCATCGGCTTGAGTCCGCGCTTGCGGACGGCAGCCAGCACTTTGTCCAGGTGCGCGAGCATGATGTCGAAGCGGCTCTCATATCCGTTCAGGTCCAAATATTTGCCGCGGCCGAGCTCCTCCGCCTCGTCCATGCCGATGTGGATTTTCTTGCTGCGGAACGGGGCGGTGGCTGCTTCGATCATCCGTTCAATAAGGGAATCGGTTCGCTCGCTGCCGACGAGCAGCGCTCCCTTCGTATCGCGGTAATGCTTGATCGGCTCCCACTTCAGGAATTCCTCCAGATGTGCCAAGGTCTGGATGCTCGGGAACGCCTCAATGCCGAATTGATCGGCATAGTCGTCGATTTCCCGCAGCTCCTCCTGCGTATAGCGGCCCCGCATATATCCAAAATAGGGCTCATCATCGATCTCGTACGTATCCTCCATATACAGCATGACGGTATTCATGCCCATTAAGGCGAGTTTATTCAGCATCAGCTTGAAGCTCTCTACCGTGAGCACTGCATTGCGGGACAGGTCGAGCATAGGCCCGATCTGGTCGAATTGTTGTTGTTCCCGAATATGGAAGGCTTCGCGCTGGCGGCTGTGCTGAACGAGCAGGCCCAATCCACGGAAGAATTGATGCTTCGCCCCATAGCGGATGTAGGCATGGTCCGCTTCGCGGCCGACCACGAGTTCGCCCTCCGACTGTCCGATGCGGACAGGAAATCCGTCCTCACTCATCTCCACGCCAAGCTCATGCAACAATATCCGGGCACCGGATTCAATATCCGCGGTTAGGCCCTCGAAACGTAATTTCATCGAGATAATCCCCCTGTTTCACGATTTTTACGTCACAACATTATATCATTATAATGTTTAATGGTATTGCAATCGTGGGCGGAAAGCAATAAGGATTTTATCAAGCCGGGCTGAACCGGTTTCTTAACAGCAATCTGTAACTCATTCCAAATCCGCGGTATCGAATCGAGGAAAAAATTCTGTTGACACTGGTAAATTACGGGTGTATTTTAGATACAAATCGTTTTTGCAAAAACGTTTTGCATACCAAGCTACTACCCCAATCGATCGTTTAGGTTATTATGATATCGCTTACACGGATTACATATGATTTCATTCGAGATAAGGAGATAACCATGGCAGCAACCATTAGAGACGTCGCCCGCGAAGCGGGAGTGGCAGTATGTACCGTATCCTTCGCGATGAATGGATCGGCCCATGTGGCCGAAGCGACGAAGAAACGCATTTTTGAAGCAATCGAGAAGCTGAATTACCGGCCGAATCAATCGGCGCGCGGATTAGTGACCAAGAAGACGAACAACATCGGCTTGGTCGTCGAGGACACCGTAGACGGGCTGGAGAACAGCATTCTTCTTGACGTGATCAAGGGTCTCGGGCAGGCGACGGGAGATAATAATTACGATCTGCTGCTCTCCTTCCAGAAGCCCAGCACAAGCAAGCTTGCGGATCATCTGCTCGACGTGTACCGGAAGCAGTCGGCCGACGGCCTGATTTTGATGGGGGCAGCCATCAATCAGCCATTCGATGAATTGATCAAGAACCGCTTCCCGTTCGTGCTGCTTGGAAGGCCCGCCATCCCGGGTCTATGCCACAGCGTTAACGCGGATAACGAACAAGGGGCATACGAAGCGGTGAAGTATTTAGTCGGCAAGGGCCACCGCCGCATTGCGCTTATTACGCCATGCACGCTGGAGGTGGATGCCTCGCTTGACCGGTATAACGGGTATCGTCTGGCGATGGAGGAATTCGTGGGCCGGTTCGACGAGCAGCTGGTTGCCATCGGTTCGTTCGAGCAGGACAGCGGATATGCGGAAACCGAGAAGCTTCTGAGCCTGAAGGACCGCCCAACCGCTATTATCGCAGGCCGGGACGTCATTGCCTCCCGCGTTGTGGAGCGGGCGCAGGAGCTCGGCTATGCAGTGCCGGACGACGTAGCGGTCATCGGCTTCGACAATACCGTCGTATCCCAGCTGGCCCGTCCGTCCATCACCTCGATCGAGCTGCCGATGCGGCAGATGGGACTCGAAGCGGCGAAGCTGCTGATGAAGCTGATCGACGGCGAGATCGGCTTTGATGATATCCAGACCATTGTACTGCCTTGCACCGTGTGCGAAAGAGAATCGACCTGATAACGAATAGATTTCGTTGGACGGTTCTTTTTTTAAGCCATACAAAAACGTTTTTGTACCCCATCGTCATTGAAGGGAGTGATGCAGGTCAACTTGATCAGCTTAGACTTCACATAAATGTAAGCGAATACATTGAACGCTTAAGGGGAGTGATAGTCATGTTTCCATTTCGAAGATTCGTTAGCCTCATCCTGATCACCTCGCTCATTACGCTGCTCGCCGCTTGTTCCGGCGGCAGCGCCAACCGTGCCGAACCGGCACCGACTCCCGTTAGTAACAACAATAACGACAATACGACACCCGCAGAACCTGCTACCGGCCAGCCGGTAGCACCATCAAAAAGCGGCACCATCCAGATCTCCTTGCGCGGAGCCTCCGCCGAAGTATGGGGCAAGGTAGCCGAAGCCTATATGGCGAAGCATCCCGACGTTAAAGTGGTCGTGGATATCAAGCCGGCCGAGGGGTACCGGGATTGGCTGCAGGCCCAGTTCGCCGCCGGGGAACCGGAGGCCGATTTTGTGAACACGAATGAGAACAGCGATCTCAATGAAGACCAGAAATTCGTCGATTTCAAGCCTTGGCTGGAGACGGAGAACCCCTATACGGGGAAGCTCTGGAAGGAGAGCTTCAATCTCGACGGCATGGGCGTCAATTTGGATGATCCGAATCTGCAAACGCTGCAAGCGCTGAACTTCGAATCGGTGCAAATTTTGTGGATGTACAACAAAGAGATGTTTGAGAAGGCTGGCATCACAGACACCCCGAAAACCTTTAACGAGCTGACCGCGGCTTTTGACAAGCTGAAGGCAGCAGGGTACATCCCGTTTACGATCGGCGGCAATGCGCTCTCCTTATGGAGCGGTCAGGCCGGTTGGCTGATGCGCATTTATCCGGACCAGTATTTCCGCGACTATGTGGAGCTGATCCGGTCCAAGCCAGAAGATTATACCTATATGCCGAGCATCGACGATAACTGGAAGTTCGATCTAAACGATCCGTACAACGATTCCCGTTCCAATGTGTCGACGAATGAGCTGCGGATGTATAAGGCAATCAAAGACAAGGTCGGTCCATACAAAGTCGAGGGCAATCCTGCTTGGCGCGAGGTGTTGACCAATCTGAAGACCTTGTTCAGCTACGCACCCGAGGGATTCATGGGCATGTCGGAGGAGCAGGCCTACAAGCTGTTCCTAACCGGCAAGGCCGCAACCATGGTTGCGCTGCCGTCCTCTTATTGGCAGCTTCCGAAGGATTTTGCCGATGCGGAGAAGACGGGCGAGAGCGGAGGCGTAAAATCATTCGATTTCGGATTCTTCAACATGCCTTCCATGGAAGGGGAGCTGGTGCAGGCGCCTGCTAGAACGATCCATATCTATACCGGTTTTTACGGCTTTGTCAAAAAGAATGCGGAGCAGACCGCACTGAACATTGATTTCATGATGTATCTGACCAGTCCGGAAGGATACAAGGTATACCTTGAGGCTGTTCAAAACTCCAAGGATGCTTCCTTAAGCGGCGCTCCGCTGTTAAACGATATCGAGCTGCCGGAGGAAATGAAGAAGACATTCGAGTCGTTCGACGCGATCGGAAACACGGAAGGACTGAACAGCCCGGGCAATGTGCTGGCGCGCGGTCTCCACGACTATCAGCCGTCCGTGCAGAGCTACATCGGCCTCATCTCCAAATATTTCAACGATGAAATCGATGTGGACCAATTGCTGAAGCAGTACCAGGCCGACATTGATGCCAAGTTTGAGGCTATGCTGAAGGAACGCAAGAAGGAGCTCTCCGACCTTGAGCATCCGGAGCGGCAGCCGCCGGTTAGGCAGTAGCATGCGAAATCGTGAAGCGCAGGGTACCGTTTTAAACAAAAAGGGGTACTCGTATCGAACGGTCCTGCGTTTCCACTTGGCATGGAAGGGAGTGTGAACATAAGGTTATGCGGGCAATCAAATCCATCCTATTAGTACTGCTGCTGCTATGTCTGTGGATCCCGCCGATTTATGCCTCCGTGCCGATCTGGACCATGGAGCAGGGGCTGACGATCAAAGCGATGTCCATCTCCGAAGACGGCGAGCAGGTGGCGGTCGGCACGCAGAATGCAACCGCAATATTGCTTCAGCAAGATGGCACGCAGCAGTTCGAATTTGCGGCAAAAAACGTCGTTACCGGTGTCGCGCTTCTGAATGACGGGCAGATGCTGGTCTCCTCCGACGACCGGCATCTGTATAAGCTTGATGCGAAGGGCGAGGAGATCTGGAGCCGGGATTTCCGAAAAATGATCAAGAATTTATCGGCAACACCGGACGGCAAACGAGTGATCATAACGCTCCACAACGAAAGCGTGATTCGTTTGCTGGACGAACAGGGAGAGGTGCTGCAAGAGATCCCTGTGGGCATCGCCGTGAAGACAGCAGCCTTATCGCCGAATGGGCAATGGCTGGCAGCGGGTGCGGCCAATCAGTATGCTTATATGTTCGGCCCTTCCGGAGAGCAGCTATTTCAGATCCCCCTAGATGGTGATATCCAGCATGTGGCTGTCGGCGACAATGGCACGCTGGTCGTAGGATCGTCCAACAACAAGGCGGTCATCTACTCGTCCGAAGGCGACAGCCTTGGAGAATTGGTGACCAAGGACAAGGTCACATCTGTCCATATCACCAATGATGGAGCATTTGTTGCGGTCGCTGATTATTCCGGCAATTATTACGTGGCGGACGAGGGCGGCTCTCTGCTGTGGAGCACGAAGGAGGTTGGTGCCGGCCAGCAAATCCGATTCAGCGCTGACGGCACGAGGCTCTTTGCAGGATCGGATCAAGGAGCCGTTTTCCAATATGAAGTCGGAGCCGTGCTTGCGCAAGGCAAACAAGCGGCGATGACTCAGAAGATGCTTCAAATCGGGGCGGTCGTGGTCTCCATCGTGCTGATCGCACTGTTGTTCCTGTGGCTTTGGCGCAAGAAGCCCCACATCCTTCAGCGATTGTGGAGGAGCAAGCTGGCCTATGCCATGCTTCTGCCGAGCTTCACGCTTCTGATCATATTCCTGTATATCCCGGCTTTCTCCGGCTTGATTCATTCCTTATATGACTGGAATCCGGGGGCCAGGAGCGAATTCATCGGCCTGGACAATTTCAGGCGCATGCTGAATGATCCGTACGTCACCAAAGGCGTGGGCAATCTTCTGATCCTGATCGTGACCGGGCTGATTAAGGCTCTCATCCCTCCGCTAATTGTAGCGGAGCTGATCTACCATCTGAGAAGCAAGAGATCACAATACGTATTCCGTACGTTCTTTGTTATTTCCATGGTCATTCCATCCGTCGGCATGCTGCTGGTCTGGCAGGATATGTATGATCCGAACATCGGTCTCGTGAATCAGGTTCTGCGGATGATCGGGCTCGGCTCGCTTAGCCATGCATGGCTGGGAGACCCGAATACCGCGCTGTGGGCTATCATCATGATGGGCTTCCCGTTCGTCGGCATTCTTCAGCTGCTGGTGCTCTACTCGGGGCTGATCGCCATTCCGGACGAGGTCATTGAAGCGGCCAGGATCGACGGGGCCAAATCCTTCCGGATTATCCGCACCATCCATCTGCCGCTGCTGGCCGGGCAATTCAAGCTGCTGATCGTGCTCGGGCTGATCGGCATCATCCAGGACTTCGGCTCGATTCTGATCGTAACGGGGGGCGGGCCGGCGGATTCAACCTACGTACCGGCGCTGCAGATGTATTTTGCCGCTACGAAATTCAATGATCTGGGGTATGCCTCGGCGCTCGGCGTCAGCATGTTTGCCATCATAATGATCATTACGGTCATCAATATGAAATTTATCAAAACGAATACGGACTAGGAGGGGAGCGGCATGAATACCAAGGCAAGGCTTGTTCAGCAGTCGGCGCTTTATGTGCTGCTTACGGTTTTTGTAGGATTAACCCTCGCCCCGATCGTCTTTACGCTGATCTCATCCTTCAAAAATAACGCCCAGATTCTAGGAGGCATCTGGACGCTGCCCGTCCCGGCGCAAATCGGCAATTATGCGGAAGCGTTCGCGGCCATTTGGCGCTACACCTTGAACACCGTGCTGTATGCGGCGGTGGGAGGCACGCTCGTGGTGGCCTTGTCCGCTGTGGCGGGCTACACCTTTGCCAAGAAGGAATTCCTCGGCAAGGAGTTGCTCTTCATGATGATGCTCGCGATCATGATGATCCCGGGCGTGATGACCCTCATCCCGTCGTACGTGCTGTATGCGAACCTGGGCCTGGTCAATACGCCCTGGGTTATTATTATCAGCGCCGCGGCTGGAGGACAAATCTTCGGCACGTTTCTGTGCAGAAGCTTCATGGCGGGGATTTCCAATGAGCTGTTTGATGCGGCCAAAATCGACGGCGCAGGCGAATTCGTCGTTTTTACGAGAATGGTGCTGCCGTTGTCGGTTCCGGTTCTCATGACCCTGATGATCATGCAATCGGTCGGTATTTACAACGACTATATTTGGCCGCTGCTCACGATCAAATCGAACAGCATTCAGATGATTGGCGTCGGTCTTACGCAGTTTACGAACCAGTTCGGCATATCCAACATGGGCGTGGAATTCGCAGCTTATATCATTTCGGCGATTCCGCTCGTGCTGCTGTTCAGCTTCGGGATGAAGTACTACATTCAAGGGGTTACGCAGGGTGCCTTGAAAATATAAACGACGGACCAAATGGAGAGAGATGGATGAATATACACAGACAAGCGGAGAAGATTCCCAGCTGGATCTGGCACCGGGAACGGGAAGGCAGACGACGGATCGTGCTGGAGAGATCCTTTGTTCTGCAAGAGGCGGAGCGGATAGAGATGAAGCTTGCCTGCACGGGAGAAGTGGAAATCATGCTGAACGGAGCGCCCGTTGGTCGCGTTGCGGAGCACGCCAGGCATACGTCGGCATTCTTCAAGGTAGAAGGATTGCCGGACCGGCTGGAGCCGGGGGCGTACACGATTCGTTTGGAAATCTGCAACACGGTATCGATGCCCATGCATCCGATCAACATGCATCTGCACGACCGCTCGGTCGGCTGTATCGCGTATATAAGCGGAAGTGAAGGATTGTGGCTGGCCACGGACGAGACCTGGAGCGCTGGCGATTCCCCCGCCGAAGTGGTGTGCGTATGGGGCGAGGAGCCCTTCGGTGATCTGGACGGGGCTCCCGGCTGGTTCATTGCCGGCGGTTACGGCGATATCGCTACCGAGCCGATCCATGGCGTGAACGTTATGTCGGTTAACGGCATGGTGGCGGACTCTGATCAGGATGGCGCCTTTCTTCTACAAGGGACTACAACCGGACCGATCCTCCTGGGGGAGGTAAAGGCCCGGAACGAGCGGCATATTTTCTACCACCTCCTGAAGCAGGGCGAGTGGAAGGAACGCCGGACGCAGCAGCGCCAGCTGGATTTAAGCCGGGTGCCGCAGCTGCTGCTTGAACTGCCTCAGGAGCTGAACGTGCGGTTCTGGGTCGAGAACAGGGGGGATACGGAGATCGGTCTGTTGTGGAACGGCGCGGAATCTTTGCAAGAGCTGCTGCATTACGACGGATGTATGACCGAATGGCTGACCGTGCCTGCGGGGAGCGCCGTCGCAACCAATCCCCAAGGCATGCGCTACGTCAGGATGTACGTGAGCGGGGATTGCGGAGCGCCCTTCCAAGCCGAGATTCGGCTGGAGGCTGCCGGCGTTGCACTGAACCAGGTCGGGCAATTGCAGGTCGATCAGCCGTTGATGCGGCGAATCTATGATGTATCAGTCCATACAAGCCGGGTATGCCACCAAATCGGGCTGTGGGATGGCATCAAGCGGGACCGTCTGAATTGGGCGTACGATATTTATTTGGCAGCCAAAACCGAATATTCGCTGTGGGACGATTACTCCGTCCTGAAACGGTCGCTTCGCGAGCTGGGCCGGACGCCTTACGGCTATTGGATGAACAATCTGCCCTCCTATACGCTGTGGTGGCTCAGCAGCATTTGGGATTACTACTTTGAGACGGGCGACCGTGCGTTTGTGCTGGAGCTCCGGGAGGAGCTGCTGCGGCATATCGCCTGGGTAAGGGCGAATGCGGATGCCGGCACCGGGGTATTCATGCCGGAGGCCGAGGGGACTTACTCCTTCATCGAATGGTCGCCGATGGCCGAGTCCGAGTCCTGGGCGTGCTTAAATGCGATTTATAGCATGACGAAGAGCCAAATGCAGCAGTTGGCAGGGGATATACCGGAGCTTGGCATTCAGTGGGGTGAGCCGCGCGCGGAGCTTGACGAGAGCCGATTCATCGGCTCCTCCTACGCGTTGCTGACTTCGGTCATCGGCATTAAGAGCGGGTATGTCGGTGAAGAGCATGCACGCCGGTTTCTGCTTGGCTATCGGCTGAGGGACCCGCTCACCCCGCTTTCGGCTTATTGGCTGGCCGAGTGCTATTCGGAGCATGGCATGCATGAGCGGGCGTGGGAAGTGATTGCCACCGTGTGGGGGACGATGCTGGATGCGGGAGCAACGACCTTTTGGGAAGGCGTGAGGCTGACGCCGAGCAGCGATATTCACCACGCGCTGACCACATATACTGCGTACAGCTCCTACAGGATGAGTCTGTGCCATAGCTGGTCCAGTACGCCGGTCGTGTGGATCGCCAAGTATGTGCTCGGCATTCGGGCGCTTTCTCCCGGATATGAACGCATTGCGTTTGAACCTCATGCCATCGGAGGGCTGACGGCGGCAAGCGGCGTGATCCCGAGCCCGCGGGGACCCATTTCGGTGGAGTGGAGATTGGAGGAGGACGGTCGTATGATCAAATCGGCCCGCATCCGAGGGGCGGAGCTGGCAGGGAGGCTGGGATGAAAGCTGAATTGCACAAAAAGAAGGCGTCATGGCAGGCGAGCTGGATCTGGGGAGACATTCCCCCCAATACGCCGAATGTTTACCTGGAGGCTCGAAAGAGCTTTGATCTTGAAAAACCAGCTTCCCGAGCCCGGCTGTTCGTGTCGGCGAATCAAAAATATCAGGTGTACCTCAACGGAAGCTTTGCGGGAGGAGGCCCGTCTCCCGCTGACCTTCAGTGGAAATATTACGACGAAATCGACGTAACTGGCCTGATCCGCTCAGGAAGGAATGCGCTCGCGATCGTCGCTTACAACTTCGGAACCTCCGATATCGTGACAGGACAGATGCAGGGTCCGGGCGGCCTCATCGCTGAGCTGGAAATAGAGATGGGCGACGGGACACTGGCTGTTATTGCAACGGATACCGACTGGAAGGTCCGCCGTTCGCCAAGGTGGATGGCCCAGGTCTCCAGGCAGCATTTGTGGAACGGTTTCCGCGAAATTTACTTGGCGGAGAAAGAGGATGGCTGGGAGGAGCCCGATTATGACGATGCTTCATGGGCCGGAGCATCCGTAGTCGCAGCTGCGCTGGATCCGGACTCCCCTTGGCCGCGGCTGCTTCCCCGGGAGATTCCGCCGCTGGAACGGGTATTGGCGAAGCCGGCTGCGATCGTCCGGACGGACTCCAATTTCGGGGTCAGCGCCGGAGAATGCCGAATGCTGGCCGAAGCAGCGCAAGCATCGGCCGGAGCCGGCGGCAGCGGCTGGGATAGCTGGACGCTGGATGCAAGCGCCCCCGGATCGCTCCCCGGGGTGGTGTTCGACTTCGGCAAGGAAACGGTAGGGTACCCCGAGCTGGAGGTTCATGCACCGGAAGGCGGCGTCATCCAGCTGTCGTATGGGGAATCGCTGGAGCTGCAGCTGTACGATACGTTTATTCTGCGTCCAGGGATGAACCGGCTTAAGCCGTTCGGTCGGCGGGCATTCCGGTTTCTGCAGGTGTCGTGCCAGGCGACGCCGGTTCCGTTGAAGGTGGCGCATTTTGCCGTCGAATCCGTGCATTATCCGTTTGACCGGTCCGGTTATTTCCGAAGCAGTGATGAGCGGCTCAACCGGATCTGGGAGGTCGGCGTCTACACGACCCTCGTCAACAGCCAGGATCATCTGGAGGATTGCCCGCTTCGGGAGGAGGCGCTATGGGTAGCGGATGCCGTGGTAATGGGCAAAGTGATTTACCATGCTTTCGGCGACGAACGGCTGCTTCGTAAATGCTTGCTGCAAGGAGCGCGCATTCAGAATCCGGACGGCTCCATTCCGGGTACGGGGCCGGAGCGAAATTCGTTCCTGCTGCCGGATTTCTGCGCGCACTGGCTGTTCGGCGTGCACGCCCATTGGCTCTACACGAAGGACCGCGGGTTTCTCGGCGAAATCTGGCCAGCGGTCGAGCGGCTCATGGCGTGGTTCCGGGACCAGGAGGATTCCAGCGGCTTGTTTGCACGGGCCGACAGGCCAGGCTGGTGGTGCTTTATCGACTGGGCCGATTACATCGATCGGCGGGACCGGGTGACGGCCGTTTCCTGCTTCTATTACAAGGCGCTGGGATTGGCGGCGGATCTGGCTGCCGAGATGGATCTCCACGATTTGGCAAGGCAGTGGCGGGAGCATGCGGCCCGGCTGAGGACGGCGATCCGGGGGCAGATGCGGAAGCCCGGCGATATCGTATTCGCTGATTGCATCGGTCCGGAAGGGTTGTCGGCTCAGATCACGGCTCAGACCAATTTTGCTGCCGTCTGGTCGGGCGTTATGGATCCGCAGGAAGCCGATCGGTTTCTGGATGAATGGTATGAGGCCGGGAAGCTTCCTCCTTTAAAGGGCGCTTTCTTCTATCATGTGGTCCTTGAAACGCTAATCGGCAAAGGGAGAACCCGGCGCGCGCTGGACCTTATTCGCGAATACTGGGGCGGAATGCTGGACCTTATTCGCGAATACTGGGGCGGAATGCTGGACCGCGGAGCGACGACCTGGTGGGAGACGTTCGATCCAGCCCTGCCGTTCAGCACGGTGCCGAGTCCGTATCAGGGACACACGCCGACCTATCTGATCGATCATATCCCTGTGAGCTTCAGCCATGGTTGGGGGGCGTCGCCCAGCTATATTTTGACCCAATATGTGCTGGGATTGGATTTGAGACGGCTTGGCGATCGGGAGGTGCGAATTGAATTCGATCCGGGTGATTTGTCCGAGGCGGAAGGAGCAGTGCCAACCCGTTACGGGCTGATTGAAGCCCGCTGGAATCGAAAGGAAGGGGGAGGTTTGCGCTATGAGCTGACGATTCCGCAATGCCTGACGGTGAAGGCTGAGCAAGGAACGGAGCTTGTTGTGAGCACACGAGAAGGGATGATTGTGTAACGGATCCGGAACAATGCGGAGGAGAGCGGAAAGGGGGTGAATGGTGAAGCAGCAGTAATATCCGTGTGTGAACATATTCATAGCCATGCGAGGAGGATTGAACGTGAATAAGCTGAAGAGGTTCATGAAACCGCTGCTCGTTGCCGCCATGGCGGCGATTGCCCTGCAATCATTCCCTGCGGGGATTGCCCTTGCAGGTACGTATGACCCTGACCTGACAGCATCTGCCCATGTCAGAAGCGTCTCGGGTTACACGCCGTCCATCATCATCGATGATTTTAATCAGCCTGACGAGGTGAACCAGCCGGGGAAATGGAGCGCGGGAGCCGGTGCGGAGAATGTTACCTATGCCGACCGGTATGCGAACGGCCCGAATACGCCTTATGAGGGAAGCCATACGCTGGAGATTTGGTCGGACCAAGTCAAAGCCTATGAATGGAGAACCGTATCCAAGGAGTTTGATCAGCCCATTGACTTATCGGGAGTAAACTATTTAACGTTTGCGGCAAACAGCTATGGCTGGCAGACGGAGGATTATCTCATTAAGGCGACGTTGTTTAACGGAGACGAAGCCTACGAGAGCATTGCCAAGATCAACCCGAACAGCTGGAACAAAATCGCGGTATCCATCGAGGATTGGGCGCATCGGGATGCGATCACGAAGATCGAATTCGCGTTCATGCTCAATTTTGACCACGGCGGCTTGAAGCCAGGAGATCCCGGCTATGAATATTGGGGAGGCAATTATCAAATCGATTATCTCAGCGGGTCGAACGCGATCGGCATGGACTTCAACATCGACGGTGAAACGGAAGGATTTACCGCGCAGGGGGCGGCCGTGAGCGCGGCCGGCGGCGAGCTGCTGCTGGATGTGTCGGATGCTGCTCCGGTGCTGCAGTCTCCCATGATCATTCAGGACATCGAGCATTACAATACGCTCAGCGTAAAGCTTCGGAATGATGCTTCGTTCCATAAAGTAAGGGTCGAATGGGTGACGGAGGAGAGCCCAGCCTGGGACACCGCCAAATCGGAGGAATTCGATATTGCGGCTAATCACGCCTCGTCCGCCGAGTATGAGTTCAATCTGTCGCTGAGTCCCGACTGGACCGGTACCTTAAAACAGTTCAGGCTGTCGTTCTTAAGCGAGGACGGAGCAAGCGGAGGACAGATCGGCATCGATCAGATCCGGTTCAAGCAGCTGGCGCCGATCGAGCGTTTCCCGGGAGAGCTGACCAGGCATGAAATCGCCTCCTCTCTCGACCGGATCATCATCGAAGGAGTGCTCGACCCGGAAACGGTCGATTCCTATGAGAGCGCAAAGCTTCAATTGTTTGAGCTCCAGCCTTACGAATCGGATCGAGACCTGCAGAATCGGGCGCCGTTAGCCGAGCAGGATTTGTCCGAAAGATTCACGTTCGACATCGGCTTGGCGGACGACGCGGGCCATACCCGGATATATTCCAAATTCGCCGTTGCCATCGTCCGGCAGGACGGGACAATCGACCTTGTAGACCGAGCCAAGTATGTGAGCAATCCGGATGCGCTCGCGCTCGGAACTTATCCGTTCCCGGTTGCGAAGAGCAAAAAGGGGCTCCAGGTGCAAATGGTGGGCGATGCGGAGGATTTGGGCATCAGTCACGCGGCGCTGAACGTGGACTACAATAACGCCTTATATATCGATGGCACGGTTAACCCGGCCAATACGTTCGAATACGTGCATGAGGGAGAGACCTTTTACTTCAAGAAGGATTGGATCGAAGAGAGGGATAATTCCATTAAGAGCTTGTCGGATAACGGGGTGACGGTATCCCTGATCCTGTTGATGTATAAGACCGGGATGGACGCCACAACGCCAAACCGGTATCTCCTCCATCCGGATGCGACCGACGGCATTGTGTATGCCTTCAATACAACGGATGAGCTCGGCATGAAGTACTATAAAGCGATTACCGCCTTCCTGGCGGAACGCTACACGCGCGAGGACGAGAAATACGGAAGGGCCGTGAACTACATCGTCGGCAACGAGGTGGACGCCGGGGAGACATGGTACAACATGGGCAATGATAAGACGGTGCGAGAGTTCGTATCGGACTATGCCCGGACGGTGCGTCTGACGAATACGATCGTAAAAAGCTACTACAGCAACGCCAGAGTATACATCTCGCTCACGCATAACTGGGACCAGCAGCTGCCGCCGACACAGATCGGCTCGTTTGACGGCCGCTCGATTATCGACACGCTGCAGGCGGAGATTGCTGCGGAAGGCGATATTCCATGGCATATCGCTTATCACCCATACCCGGAGAACCTGTTCGATCCGCGGGCATGGATTGCACCCCAGTCGCTGGAGCGATTCGATACGCCAAAAATCACGTTCAAGAACCTGCACATCCTTGTAGAATACATGAACCAGCCGAAGTTCCTCTACGGTGATAAGGCGCGCCGGATCATCCTTTCGGAACAGGGCTTTCATAGCGGCGACAATTCGCCGGAGAGCCAGCGGGTGCAGGCGGCCGCTTATGCGTATGCCTATTACATTACCGATTTTCTGGACGGGATTGACTCCTTCATCTTGCACAGGCATGTGGATCATGCCGGAGAATACGGCTTGAACCTCGGTCTGTGGACGCATGATCCAGACACGAGCAAAGGCTTAAACATCCCTGACGAGCACAAGCTCGTATACGATGTGTTCAAATATATCGATACCGAGCGCTCGCTCGAGGTGACGGAATTCGCAAAACCGATCATCGGCATCGGCGATTGGACGGAGATCGCGCCGGCTTTTGATGCCAGCAAGCTCGCGCGGCGGGAAATGCCGGATGCAGCCCAGGCCGAGGCGATTCAGGCCGGCCAGCTGGAAGGGGCCGAGGTCAGGTTTGATTTCGAACAAGACGATCAAGGCTGGACCAAAGCGGAATACGTCTCCCAGGTCGGAATGGATGATTCCATCGCCGCCAGCGGCAGCCGGTCACTGAAGGCATCCGTGATGGGGAGAGCACAGCTGGGCGACAGCAAAGGGATTGCCAAGACGTTCGATCAGCCATGGAGCGCCGAAGGCAAGCGGTACCTGTTCTTCGGCATTTATCCTTCGCAGGGTCCGGCGTCGGCCGAAGCTTATACTGTACGGGTGAAGATCTACAGCGATCAGCATATACTTGAAGCGGAAGAGAATGTCCCGGCGAAGCAGTGGACCCAAGTGGCAGTCGATCTTGGAGAATGGGCGCATAAGGACCGCATAACGAAAATTAAAATCTGGATTGCCCCGGAGAACCGGATTCCTTGGTCTGGCGGTTCCTTCCATGTCGACGGCATCGGTCTTGCGGACAGCATCGAACGGGTGAAGCTTGCCGCAGCTGTATCGCCCGAGCAGCCGGATGGACGCGGGGATTGGTACCTTCAGCCGGTGAACGTGTCCATCGAGGCGGAAGGCGGCGTACCTGAAGGCTGGAGCATTCAATATCGCGTCAACGGCGGAGAGTGGCAGGCTTACGACGCCGCATTTACGATCGATACGGACGGTGTCAATACGGTCGAATACCGCGCCGTCCATACATCGGGTGAAACTGGAAAGTCCACATCGCTGGCCATTCCGATCGACCGGACTGCGCCGAGCGTGAATGTTACGCTTGATCAAGCGGTGTTGTGGCCGCCGAATCAGAAGCTCGTGCAGGTGAATGCGGTCGTGGAAGCAAGCGACGAAGCTTCGGATATCGACTCGGTCGTTCTCACGTCGATTACGAGCAATGAAGAACTGCAGCCTGAGGATATTCAGGATGCGGACTACGGCACGCCCGATACCGCCTTCCTGCTGCGGGCAGCAAGGTCAGGCCAGGGCTCCGGCCGAATCTACACGATAACGTATACCGTTACCGATCAGGCAGGCAATGAGACGGTTGTTACGGCTGAAGTACAGGTACCGCATGACGGGTCAGAGATGAAAGAGAGTGGTTTGGCAGAGGTCGAATGAATAGGGGATGGACGACATGCTTAGGATACAAAATCCAAGGGTCAACGGGCTCAATGCGCCGCCAGGGCTGGATGAGCGGGTTCCTGTATTCTCCTGGCAGTTGACCGGCACTAGGCGGGGAGAGGAGCCGACTGCCTGCCGGGTGAAGGTAGCCTCAACGAAGGCGGGTCTTCGCAGCGAGGATGGGGAAGTCTTATGGGATAGCGGGAAGCGCTGCGGTCATGAGCTGTCCCTGTCTTATGAAGGACCTGCGCTTCGCGGAAACCGGCGCTATTGGTGGCAGGCCGAGGTGTGGGACTGCGACGGGAGCCGTTATGCCATGGAACCTGCCTGGTGGGAGACGGGACTATTCTCTGGCGACTGGCAGGCGGAGTGGATCTGGCGAGCAGGCGACATTGTGATCAATGATTTCGTCTATTTCCGCAAAACCTTCGAGCTTGGCGCACCGGTCGTTCGCGCAAAATTATTCGTCTCGGCTCATCATATTGTGCAGTTGTATGTAAATGGGCAGCGGGTAAGCGGCTTCGGGTCGCCTGCGCCGACGGGAGTTCCCCGCCGCAAGTTTTACCTGGCGTATGACGTCACCTCCTTGTTGTCCCATGGCGCCAATTGTATCGGGGCATGCGTCCATTATCTGGGGGGCAGCGGCCAGAACTATGTCGACGGCTCCCCGGGACTTCTGCTGCAGCTTCATGCGGAGCATGCGGACGGCAGCGAGTCGCTCGTCGCCTCCGATCGGAGCTGGCGGACGCTTCGGCGCATCCCGCATCGGATCGGGACTTCTTATCAACAGAACCGCCGTCTGTCCGCCGTGGAGGATTACGACGGGGGCCAGCTGGATCCGAGGTGGCTTACTCCGGCTTACGACGATTCATTATGCGATCCTGCCGTGGCGGCCAGCCCGGATTGCCGAGCGTGGCCGCTGATGTGGCAGCGGCTTCCGGAAGGCGCGGAGCTGGAGCTAATCCAGCCGACCACCGCGGGGCAGCCGAGGAAGGGGGCAGAAGGCTGGGTTCAGGTGTTCGATGCGGGGAAAATCGTCTCCGGTTGGCCGCGGATCACGCTTCCCGGCAAGGCCGGGGTGACGGTGCAGCTGCGTTACGCCGAATCGCTGGACCCGGACGGCCGGGTGCCGCATCAGGTCTGCAATGAAATCTCGCATAGCTATTTCGACCGTTATACGATGCACGGCCGGGGAGGTCCCGAGTGCTGGCAGCCGGATTTCAGCTACAAGGCCTTTCGCTATGTCGAGGTGAGCGGATATCCAGCTCCTCTGGAGAAGGGGCAGCTGACCATCTGCGCAGCGGGAACAGACATGGAGCGAACGGGACATTTCCGCTGTTCCTCCGCTTTCATCAACAAGCTGTATGACGTTTGCATGCAAACCCAGCGCAACAACGTGCTGGGCCAGGTCGTGGACTGCCCGCATCGCGAGCAGGCGCAGTATTTGGCCGATACCGATCTGCAGGCCGAGGCCTTGCTGTATAATTTCGAAGCGGTTCCGGTGCTGGACAAAACGCTGGGGGATTTCGCGGACGGGCAGCTTCCGGATGGCACCTTTCCGTTCGTGTTCCCGTCGAACTACTTGCATCCGGACTTCAATCTTCGTATTCCGGAGTGGGATTTGCATTATGCGACGCTGCTCTGGAAGCTGTACCGTTTTACCGGGGATCGGCAGCTGCTTCTCCGCCATTACGGGCCGATGCGGCAAATGATTGACGCCTACATCTCCGGGGCGTCGCCGGAGACCCGCTTAATACCGGTCGGAGATGGCTGGCATATCAGCGATTGGCCATATCCAACGGTTGAGCATGAGGGCGAGTTCCTGACGGTGCAGCAGATTAAAGCTTGGCAGGCGCTCCGGATTGCGGCGGAAGCGGCGGATGTGCTGGGCAAGGCGGAGGACCAGGAAATGTATGAACGACAGGCTGCGGCATTGCGCTCAGGTATCCTGACTTTCCTATACGATCCGTTCCGAAAGCTGCTTCGCGACAGCTCCGGCTCGCAGGCCTTCCACCAAGGCGTGAATGCGTTGGCGATCTATGCCGGACTGCTGCCGGAGGAGGACCGGGAAGCTGCGGTGGAAGCCGTTGCGGGTATGCCATGGGAGAGCAGAACCGTGCTTTCGCTGCCGCTGGTGCGCTTGTTGTTTGAGGAAGGACGGTCTGAATTGGCTTATCAGCTGCTTAGTAAATCCGATTACCCAGGTTGGGGGTATATGATTGCCCAAGGCGCAGAGACGCTGTGGGAGGGCTGGGACGACATCGAGTCCCACTGCCATGCGTGGAACGGGTATCCCGCCAGACTGCTGCAAGAATATATATGCGGTATCCAGAGCGGCAAGCCGGGATTTGCGGAGGCTCGAATCCGTCCCTTTTTCCCGGATGAGCTTGAGTTCGCCGAGGCTGCGGTGCCAACTGTGAGGGGAAGCATCAATGTGCGCTGGGAGCGGGTTCTGCGCGGCGGGATTCGGCTGCGAGTTACACTGCCCTGCACGATGAAGGGGCTTGTTGTCCTTGATTCGCGGCCTGATCGTCCCATAGCAAGCATAGCGGACCGGGATGAGCCGGTCTGGGAGGATGGGGCCGTCCTTCGGGACGTTCCGGGGATCGCGGGGTGCCGGCTTTACGGAACGCGGCTGGAATTGGAGCTTCTGTCGGGGGACTATGAGCTGATGATTCGATATGCCGGTGAGGGCTTGTAGCGATTTTTGGCGATTTTCCAAGAGAGTACGCTCTGGACGGTGAAGCGGAAAGTAGGATTTCGGACATAAGGTAACCGAGAAATCATGAAACGCTGGAATACGGCAGAAATGGTGTAGCGGCTAAACACTGGAATGGAACGGGAAATTGAAGGGAGAGGTCCGCTATCGTCGCGGGATCTCCCTTTTTTATGAAGTGTTATAGGCTGCCAACGAAACCAGCACTCCTCACATTTTGTTGATGAAGTCAAGAGAAGGGAGAAATGAAGGAAAAAGGGTGGTTGACGTTAACTTGGAGCGATACTACAATAGAGAATGCAAACGTTTACATTGTAATCGCTTTCGGTTAATTAGCCTATGACAACGCATCTGAAGGTTCAGCATCTTTCACCAGACTTTGTCGGGGAATGTCGTCAGTTTCGAAGAATTGAAAGCCCTTACCCATTTATGCAAGCGTTTGCGCAAACGATAGCACTCAATCAGTATTGTACATTTAACGAAAAAAGGAGGCTTTTGATGATGAGTAGGGCCGTAATGAATCCGGCAATGAAGCGAGCATGGTCCATCCTGGTGATTCTATCCTTGGTGCTGTCCATGCTAGGCATCTCTCCTGCAACGGTACATGCGAACCAGGCGCCAAGCAAGGTTGTCCTCGTCGGCAGCCTGCAAACCAAGCTGGGCCATGACAAGGATTGGGACCCTGCGGCAACGGTTACCGAAATGACCGCTACCGCTGACGGCGAATACCGTCTGACAGGGGTACTGCCGGCAGGAACGTATGAGTACAAAATCGCGATTAATGGCGATTGGAACGAAAGCTACGGATTCGACAATTACTCGAACCGCAATGGTGTCAAGAAGGACGATAACATTGAGATTACACTCGATAAGGAGACCGAGGTAACCTTCTACTATCATCACGGTACACATCGGATTGCCGATTCTACATATTACAAGCCGCTTGCCGCGGACAAGCTTCCGCGGGTCATTGGCAGCTTCCAGACCGGCATTGGTGAAGCCGCCGATTGGTCTGCTTCAGATGCGCGGCTCTTGCTGCAGGATACGGATTATGACGATGTTTATACCGTGACGGCAGACGTTTACGGCGGCGATCATGAATACCAGATCGCGCTCGGGGCGGATTCAGCCGCCGAGGTCTATCCGGCAAGCAAAGAAACGCTCAAGCTGCCAGAGGACGCTGCGGTCACCTTTGCTTACAACGCGCTGGATCACAGTGTATCCGCAACCTATCAAATTCCGCAGCAGCCGGCCAACCCGGCGGATCCGATCCCGGTCGATCATGTTCGGGTTCATTACCAACGGATGGACGGCAATTACCGCAATATGGGGCTGTGGATTTTTGGCGATGTCGCGTCACCGTCTGCAAATTGGCCGGCAGGTGCGACACCATTTCCTGACGGGCAAGTCGACGAATACGGCGCCTTCGTGGACATTCCGCTGAAAGCGGACGCCAAGAAGGCCGGCATCGTGGTCGTTGACCGGGTCAGCGGCAACAAGGACGGCGGCGACAAAAACTTCGCCGTTACGTCTCCGGAGATGAACGAGGTATGGCTCAAGGAAGGCTCCGATACGGTATACCTCTTCGGACCGGTGGATCTGCCGGCGGACACCGTACGGGTTCATTATCAAAGACAGGACGGTAACTATTCTTCATACGGCCTATGGCTGTGGGGAGATGTGGCCGCGCCTTCGGAGAACTGGCCTACCGGCGCAACCATGTTCCCTGCGGGTCAGACAGACCGTTACGGGGCTTACGTCGACATTCCGATGAAGGCCGATGCGCAGAAGATTAACTTGATCGTGCTGGATCCGTCGAAGGGGGATGCAGGCAAGGACGGAGGCGATCGCGGCTTTGCTTTAGTCGACCGTTACCAGCATCTGTTCTTGAAAGAGGGAGACAATACGGTGTATGTATCTCCTTACGGAGAGGTTGCAACCGGGCTGGTCTCGGCCGAAGTGCTGGCTCCAGGCAAGCTGCGTCTTGGCTTTACAATGACGGACGGGCTGGAAGCCGGCGCTGTCCAAACCGAGCTGCAGATCCGCGACAAAGACGGCAGCACGGTCAATGTCGGCAAGGTGAGCATCCTTGATGGCACGACGGTGGAAGTAGAGGCTGATTTTACGCTGGACCAGGTCCCGCTTCAGGTCACCTATGCCGGGAAGACCGTATCGGCCTCCACCGGCTGGCGCATGCTGGACGAGATGTACGCCTACGACGGCGATGATCTCGGCGCGACCTATCAAGGCGGAGGTGCTGTACTGAAGCTGTGGGCGCCGACGGCAGATAATGTGACGGTGAATGTGTACGATAAAGGCGACGCGACAAAGTTGATTGGAAACGTCCCGCTGCATAAGGGCGATCGCGGCGTATGGTCGGTGGAGCTGAAGCCGGGAGACCTCGGGATTGCCGACTTTAGAGGCTATTACTACCAGTATGAAGTGACCAACCAAAGCGTTACGAAGAAGGTGCTGGATCCTTACGCCAAATCGATGGCGGAGTTTCGGGTCAACACGAAGGGCGAAGCAGGACCGGACGGCGACACCGTCGGCAAGGCTGCGATAGTGGACTTGAGCGGGACAGACCCGGCCGGCTTCGACTTCGCGAATATCCCGGGGTATCAGCAGCGCGAAGATGCGATTATTTGGGAAATCCATGTCCGGGATTTCACGTCCGATCCTTCGATCGAGCACGATCTGAACCATGCGACATGGGGATCCTATGATGCCTTCAAAGAGAAGCTTGAGTACATTAAATCCCTCGGCGTGACGCATGTTCAGCTTCTGCCCGTCATGGCATGGTATTACGGCGACGAGGCCGCCATGAAGAACCGGGAGCTGGAATACTCCGCGAAGGACAACGAATACAACTGGGGCTATGACCCGCACAGCTATTTCTCGCCGGACGGCGCTTACTCGGAGAATCCGGCCGATCCGGAGCTTCGGATCAAAGAGCTGAAAGCGATGATTCATGCGATCCATGAAGCGGACATGGGCGTCGTTCTCGACGTCGTGTACACGCATATGGCCAAGGCCGATTTCCTGAACGATATCGTGCCGAATTATTATGCCTTCCAGGATGCCAACGGCAATTTCATCGGCGGGTTCGGCAATAACCTGGCCACCAACCGCAAAATGGCCGAGAAGCTGATGGTGGATTCGGTGAAATACTGGTTTAAGGAATACAAAATCGACGGCATGCGCTGGGACATGATGGGTGATGCCACATATGAGGCTGTCCAGAATGCGTATGACGCTGCAGCTGCAATCAATCCGAACGCGCTGTTCATCGGCGAAGGCTGGGTGACATTCGGCGGGCATTTATCCGATCCATCTCTGGCAGGCAAAGGCGCAGACCAGAACTGGATGGATAAAACGGATGATGTCGGCGTATTTTCCGATGAGTTCCGCAATGAGCTGAAATCGGGCTTCGGCCATGAAGGGGAGCCTAGATTCATTACCGGCGGGGCACGCGACATTCAGACGATTTTTAAAAATATCAAGGCACAGCCAAGCAATACGAAAGAAGACGATCCGGGCGATATCGTGCAGTATATCGAAGCTCATGATAATCTGCCGTTATATGACATCATCGCGCAGTCTATCAGGAAGGATCCTTCCGATCCGTCGAATGATCTGGAGATCCATAAGCGGATCCGGCTTGGCAACCTGATCACGTTAACATCCCAGGGAACGGCGTTCCTCCATGCCGGGCAGGAATACGGCCGCACCAAGCAATGGAAGGGGCAGGGGGTTCCGGAGCAGAAATATCACGAATTGTTTGATGAGAACGGCAAGAGCTTCGGCTATTTTATTCATGACTCCTACGATTCCTCGGATGCGATCAATATGTTCGACTGGGCGAAGGCGACGGATGAAGTCCAGTTTCCGGAGAACAACAAGACGCGGGAGTATACCACAGGCCTGATTGAGCTTCGGAAATCAACCGACGCATTCCGGCTCGGCGATCGCGGCTTGGTGGATTCCAATGTGACGCTGCTGCAGATTCCGGAAGTAAAGGCGCAGGACTTGGTGATCGCGTACAAAAATAAGGCAACGGACGGCACCGGATCCTATTATGTGTTCGTGAATGCCGACAATCGGGAGCGTTCGCTGACGCTGAGCGAGGACTTGACCTCCGGGCAAGTGCTCGTGGACGACGATGAAGCCGGCACGAGCGGGGTCACAACGAAGTCGGGCTTCACGCTGACATCCGGCTCCATTGCGCTGGAGCCGTTGACCGCGGTCGTTATTAAGATGAACCCTGGCACGAACCCAGGAGGCAACGACGGCGGCAGCCCTGGCGCAGGCTCCGGCGGCGGTTCAGGCAACGGAGATGGAGGTGCCGGTGGCATTGCTCCGCCGACGAATCCGGCGAAGCCGCAGCAACCGGAGACCGGTCAGCGAATCCTTACCGAGGACATGCTGAAGAGCGGACAGGGCAGCGTAACGATCGGACTGCAAGCAGGGGACAAGGAGATCCTGCTGCCGCTTCAGGCAGGCGATTTGCTGGGCACGAAGGCACTGGAGCTCAAACGGGAAGGCTTGGTGGTACGACTTCCTGCCTCACTGCTAAGTTCGCTGCAGAAGCTGGTACCGGCAGGCCAGGGGAAGAATGCCGTGATCTCCTTCACGCTGGAGGAGATCGCGCAGCAGAACGCGGATGCAATGACGACTAAGGCGGCATCGTCCGTGAAGGCCAAGATCAAGCGCGGCGGCAAGATGTACGACGTTCAGCTTGCCGTTAAGCTGTCCGACGGCACGGAATACAAGCCGGAAGCGTTCGCTTCGCCGATTACGTTCGGGTCGGCCCTGGAAGCGGGGATCAATGCCAAGTGGGCAGGAATCTACCGTATTGCAACCGATGGAGGTTTGACGTATATCGGCGGCAAGTCGGGTGATGGCTATTTGACCGCGCAGCTTAATCAACCTGGCATATTTGCCGCTTGGGAGTACGATAAGTCGTTTGCCGACCTTGCCGGCCACTGGGCGGAGCAGGCGGTTAAGGAGCTGGCGGCCAAGCATATCGTGAACGGCACCAGCGAATCGACATTCAGCCCGCAGCAGCAGCTGACACGGGCGGAATTCGCGGCTATGCTCGTACGTGCATTGCATTTGGAAGCCGATCAAACCGAGGCTGTCTTCCGTGACGTCGACAGCTCGGCGTGGTATGCTTCCGCCGTCGCCGCCGCGAGCCAGCATGGACTGGTGAATGGCAAGGGCAGCGGGATGTTTGCGCCTCACGCGGCGGTGACCCGTCAAGAAATGGCGGCCATGCTCCTGCGTGCTTACGAAGCGAACGGAACAGCTCCTAAAGCGCCGGCTCCTAAGGATCAGGAGCAAATCTCGGCGTGGGCAGCAGAGATGGTGGAAGAGGCGCTGGCGCACGGCCTGATGAAGGGCCGCACGGACGGCAGCTTCGCACCGAAGGATGCAACGACCCGGGCGGAGAGCGCTCAGGCGATCTTGAACCTGCTGAGCAAACGGCAATAAGCAGAATTGGAATTGGGGAATTCAAGCAATCCTGCTCATGCAGGGGAGCGTTGGCGATGACCACGGGGACGTAATAATAAGACTGGCGAATAACGAACAACGGGCACCCTTTGGGGTGTCCGTTTCTATTCGTCATACAAAATAGGCGATATCGGCCCATCGAATAACTGCTGGAACTCCGCAACCGTTTCGGCCTTATATATGAGCATTAAAATCATCGATCATGCATGTTTTGAGTGGCAAGGCGCTTGGTTTCGTATGCTCAGCTTGTCGAGCGTAGCAATAGCGCGGAAATTCTTGCTTAGTCCCAATCCATGAAAAAGGCAACCTAACCCCGGTGACGGGTCAGGTTGCCTTAAGTTGTCTTGCTTTAAGTCTTCTTATTAGACTTTAATTACGCCTGTCGTATGCAGCAGAACGAGGACAACCAGAATCGGTGCAATGTATCTGAGCATGAACAGCCACACGCGGAACCATCTTGCTTTGAGGCCGGCGGCATCGGCTGCTTTTTTCCAGAAGTAGCCTGCAAA
The DNA here is from genome assembly GCF_038002285.1 of Paenibacillus sp. FSL R5-0810. Classification (NCBI taxonomy): domain Bacteria; kingdom Bacillati; phylum Bacillota; class Bacilli; order Caryophanales; family Paenibacillaceae; genus Paenibacillus; species Paenibacillus sp. FSL R5-0810. The sequence goes on along the minus strand of NZ_JBBOCF010000001.1, from coordinate 4,743,948 downwards.
CAAGGTTGTAATCAAGCCGCCTACCGGAAGCAGGATATTGGACGTAATGAAATCAAGCCAGTCAAAGAAATTTTTGCCGCCGATGTCTTCAAGGCCGGGTACGATCCCGAAGGACAATGCGGATGGAAGGCCCAGCAGCAGCACCAGCGAGCCTACGATAGCAACGGCTTTCGTCCGCCCCCAATGCCAGCGGTCCATGACATACGACACGGGCACCTCGAGCAAGGAGACGGCCGAGGTCAATGCGGCGATAGCAAGAAGGATGAAGAACAATCCGCCGAAGAATGCGCCGAGCGGCATTGCCGAGAAGGCAGCCGGCAGTGCGATAAATACGAGCGACGGACCGGCATCCGGTGCGATTCCGAAGGACGCGGTCGTTGGAAAAATAATCAGGCCGGCGATAAACGCATAGATCAGGTCCCCGGCGCCAATGGCAAGGGTAGCTTGTCCAAGCGACTGCCGCTTGTCCACATAGGCCCCATAAGTCAGCAATATCCCCATTCCAAGCGACAAGGAGAAAAAGGCATGGCCGAGAGCGACCAGTGCAGCCTCTGCACTCAGCTTCGAGAAGTCCGGGTTCAGGAAGAAGGATACCCCCGCGCCGGATCCAGGAAGCGTGACCGCCCGTATCATCAATACGATCAGCAGGATGACGAGACCCGGAATCAGAATTTTATTGAATTTCTCAATTCCGCCGGAGACGCCTTTGGCGACAACCCATCCGGTGAGTGCAATCGCAACGACCTGCCATACAATCGGCATATAGCCTGCCGTGAAGGAGCCGAACTGTCCGGTAAAATCGGTGCTCTCATACAGTGCACCGCTAAAGGACATGACCGCATAATGGAGCGTCCAGCCCGCCACAATGACATAGAACGTCAGAATCAGGAATGGAGCGATGACCTGCAGCAATCCGAGATGGCCGAATATTTTGGCTCCTCCAGCTTTCACGAAGGAAGTGGCCGCACTGCCGCGGCCGGCTCGTCCAATGGCGAGTTCAGCGAGCAGGACCGGCAAACCGATCAGGATGAGACAGATGATAAAGAGCAAGAAGAAGGCGGCGCCGCCATGCTCACCCGTAATATACGGAAACTTCCACATGTTGCCGAGTCCGACGGAGCTTCCGATGGCCGCCAGTATGAAACCCGCTGAAGAAAAACGATCCTGTTTTCCGGATGCAGCTGGGTCGTTTAGCTGTTTTTTCATAGATGTTCCCCCAGTAGAATTTTTATTTAAGTTTCTCTATTATATTTCAAGTTTGCTTATAAGGCATAAGTAAATTTTCCTAATACGTCCGAGTGCGCAGGCCACGGCCGCTAAATTGGGAGTTTCGTCACAACTCCGCGTTACCCGAAACAGCTTTGTTTTGTACTATGTGCGTCGCCTGTTCCATGCCTGCCAACCCATATCTTATTGAATATTTGCCTGATTGTCGATAGATTTATTGGTTTTGGAGCGGCTAAAGTCTTCAAGCAGGCCATTGCCCTACAAGACTATCCGCTAAAAATCATTGAAAACTGACCCTTTAAAAGCGATGAGCCCTCAGCTAGAGTAGGAGATAATTTGGGGAGACAAAACACACTGAACGAAAGGAAGGTGCAAAATGGATAGAAAAGAGCTGCGCCAGGTGCTTCGGCTTCCGCATATTATTGCGTTATACGTCGGTTCGGTGATCGGGTCCGGCATTCTGCTCATCCCCGGCTTAACGGCAGAGCTGGCAGGTCCTGCATCGCTCATAGCCTGGCTGGCCATGTCCATCCTGGTTGTTCCGATGGCCGTAACAATGGGGCTGTTGGCGTCAAGGCACCCGAGTTCCGGCGGCGTATCCCATTTTGTCAGGCTGGCCTTTGGCCGCCATTACGGCAATCTGGTCGGTTGGCTGTTCCTATTGTCGGTGCCGATCGGGGGACCGGTCCTTGCGGTAACCGGAGCACAGTACGTGGCTGTTTTGCTTGGGTGGGGCAGTATGGAGACGTATATCCTTGCCCTGCTCATATTCATCCTGCCTTTGGTTATGAACGGGTTTGGGCTAAAATTAGCCGGGAGGGTGCAAATGATCGTCGTAGCCTTAATCCTCGGCATCCTGCTGCTGGCAATCTGCACGTCGGTTCCGCATTATGACGCCGCTCATTTCACGCCTTTTCTTCCGCACGGCGGGCTGAGCGTGTTTCAGGCAGCTGCTTTAATGTTCTGGTGCTTTATCGGCTGGGAGGCGGTGACCCACCTGTCGGCCGAGTTCGTTGACCCGAAGCGGAATGCTCTTCGCGGTGTGATATGGAGCGCCGGCATCGTAGCGATCATATATTTTGCCGTGGCATTCATGAACGTGGCAACCCGAAGCTACGGCCAAGAGGAGGGCTCGGCAACTTCCCTGAGCGCCATGGTGCAGCTGACGCTTGGCCCGGCAGGCGGGTGGATTGTTGCCGCGGCCGCGCTCTTTATTTGCTTCGCTGCACATAATGCGTATTCAAGCGCAGCCTCCCGCATTGCGTTAACGCTGGCTCGGGAAGGGGCCGCACCGCGGTGGATGGGTACGTTGAACGGCAAATACGGGACGCCTGTCGGCGGACTTGGTTTTATCGCAGCCGGCGGAATTCTCGCTTTGTGCGTCTTGGGGAGCGGTGCGGTAACGTTAAACGAATTGATTGCGCTGCCCAATGCGACATTTATAGCAACGTATGTCGGCGGCTGCCTTGCCGGATTCAAGCTGCTGCGGGACGATCGCATAGGAAGGCTGGCTTCCGGGGTATCGCTTGTCGTGACGGTGGCTCTTTATCCATTCCTGGGATGGCCGGCCGTCTATCCGCTTGCCGTCGTCGCCGTTGCGGCGTTTTGGAGAAAGCGTCACACGGGTTGGCTTGCACGGAAGAAGGGCACAGATTTTATAGCCGCCCCTGAAGACGGGGAGGCCCCAAAGTTGTGATAGCTGGTCACAGCTTCGCAATTTTCGCAGTTTCGGGACACCCTAATCATGACAGTCCAGCAGGTGACGTCACAAATGCGGCAGCTGAATTGTCTTCATTATGAGGTAAGGATAGAGAAATGCAGAAGTGACGAGGAGGGAGCTTATGCTGCTGGAACAAATTTATACCGCCTATCGACCGCTTCTGTTCAGCCTCGCATACCGAATGCTGGGAAGTGCCGCCGATGCGGAGGATATTGTACAGGACGTCTTTTCCCAATTTGTTGCGATGGACCAAGGTGAGGTATCGAATGTAAAGGCGTACTTGGCAAAAATGACCACGAACCGCTGCATCAATCTCCTGCGCTCGTCCCGCCGTCAGCGCGAGACTTATACAGGGCCCTGGCTCCCGGAGCCGCTGCCGATTGACGGGCCGGTGATGCCGGCTGATCCCGCCGAGCGCCGTGAAAATATAGGCTATGCTTACCTGGTGCTCCTTCAGCAGCTGACGCCGCTGGAACGTGCAGTGTACGTATGCAAGGAAACGCTAGGGCTGGAATACAAGGATCTGGCGGAGATGCTTGGCAAGACGGAGCCCGGCTGCCGGAAAATCTTCAGCAGGGCCAAGCAGAAGATTGGCCGAATCTCATGGAATACGGACACGCGGCAGCACCGGATAGAAGCGCAGGAGCGTTTTGTCGAGGCATTCTTGAAAGCTTCCGATGAGGGCAATTTTAAACCTCTGCTGGCATTTTTGACGGATGAGGTAACGCTCATCTCGGATGGAGGGGGCAAGGCAAGAGCTGCGCTTAAGCCCATTCTGGGGGTCGATCGGGTACGCGCCTTTTTCGAGGGGCTTTCGGCAAAGGGTAGATTTCGTGAAGGCTTTGAGCCGGTTGCGGTGAATGGGGAGCCCGGGCTTCAGCTGAAACAGAACGGCCGGGTTACGCTGGTGCTGACCGTAGAGTGGGAGCCTGACGGCTCCCGCATCAAACGGATCTTTCTTATGGTAAATCCCGATAAACTGCTCCGATTTAATCAAAGCAGCCGGGGAACATACCTGTAGACACGCCGATCCGGTTCCAGGCATTGATCGTGCTGATGGCCAGGATAAGATCGACGTATTCCTTCTCGTCGAAATGCTCCCGCACGCGCGCATAGACGTCATCGGGAACGCCGGCCTCATGGAGCTTCGTCACGCATTCGGTCAGCTCCAGAACGGCGCGCTCAGCCTCGGAATAGATCGGTACTTCCCGCCACATTGGGAGGAGAAGCAGCCGATCGGTGCTTTCCCCCATGGACAGCAAGTCCTTGGCGTGCATATCGACGCAATACGAGCAGCCGTTGACTTGGGATGCCCGAAGCTTGATCAGTTCGTACAGCTTGTGGTCAAGGCCGCTGTTTTTGGCGGACTGCTCTAAGGCGAGCAGCGACTTAAAGGCATTTGGATTGACGGATCTGTGATTCATTCTAAGGGTCATGGGAGGGTCTCCTTTGCGGTTGTTTTATTTTGTGTTCACCCTTATGACAACCGGGTCCATGGAATTGTGACGTCCATCCGAAAAAAGTTTGGACCAAGCAACTCTAGTAATTTCCAGTGGATCTTAGAGCTGTGGGCCTTGGCTGACGATACCCTATCTAAGGCAGTTTAAGGGATAATTATCAGCGGCATGACTGTGCCAGCTCGGAGAACCCCTCCGACAGAACCGGATTATCGGCAGTGAAAAAACAGCAGCCCCTCCTGGGCAGAGATTCTGCCGGAAGGGCTGCTGTTTTTGTGGGCGAGAGAGCCCGCTTAGGCTGTCAGCCGTGAAAAATGAGGGAGCGGCCGGATTGTGGGCTTCGCTCAGCTGCTAAATGGTTGGCTGCACACGAATTGGCTGCGACGTGCGTTAATGGCTTGTCGTACCAGCGTGGACGCTAAGCAACGCACCGGTGGTGTCATCATGACTTATTTTCCCTGTCTAATTGGAACGCGAAGCTCGTCATCAGGCTGGGTGGTCGTATAGTTATAGATATACAGCTCTTGCTCGGTTCCGGTATAGTTCTCATAAACGTCCATATGCTGATTATTTCCGTCTCCGAATACCCCGAGGATGGCAGGTCTTCCGTATTCCCGATCCTTGCCGTCCAGATAATAGGTTTGATTCACTCCGCCGAACGCAGAATCCGTGCTGCTGGATTCTACGTACAGATTGCCGTCCTTCATGTAGTAGGTCCAGGTGACCGGATAACCCCCAATGCTGGAGCTTACCGTTTGCCGCTCTGTGGAGATCCCGGTTAGCCGGACCACCGGATTATCATCGCCCTTGTGCTCATCGACCCGATGGTTAGCAATCAGCGTTAATGGTTGTTGGGCCAAGCTTTCAGGCGTAAGGCCGGCCATTTCGAACCGAAGCTCCGTTTTGTTTGATTGATTCGGCACAGTCCACACGTTGCCATTGAGAAGTTTGCCGCCCACATCCAGCTTGTAGTTCATATAGTGGGCCCTTGTAAATTTCTCTTCATGGGTCAAGACGAGCCGAACCTGAGTTGGCGTGACGATCATTTCTGTGATTTTCGTTCCCCCTGGTACCTCGGTGAATGGAATATTCAACTCTTCCTTAAACGAGCTGTCCTCCAGCTGCTTCTTCGAAAGGGAGGTGCCCAGGCTCCAAGTTCCATCGGCCCTTCCGATCGTGCGATCATATTTGAGCTGGAACGTCGTTCCTTCGGCGCTTAAGGAGGCTGCGGAAAACACCTGTTGGCTCGTATAGTTGCCGGATGCACCTGGTGCGCCGAATACCGGAGTTTCCGTCTCCTTTATGCCTGCCCCTTCCTTATCCGTTGCTTCGATCCGAACCCAGCTGTTAGACTGAACGGCCGGATCGGTAAAGGTAATGACGGAATTCAGCAGAACCTTGTCTCCGGGCTGATCGAAGGATTGCAGCGTAACCGTGCCGATCCCGTCCTTCTGGATCTCGAATGTTTGCGTCTCCGGATGGTCGGGGCGGAAAGCGATCGTTTGGCTGCCGTCTCCGATAAAGCGGATGTTTTCCACGACAAACTCCATCTCGGCTTGGCGCTCATTCAGCACCCAATCGGTTTCGAAATATCCCTGGAAGACCTGAAGCTCCTCATTCCATTGGTGATAGTAGCGGCCTTTAATCAGCTTGCCGTTGGCATCTTTAAGCCCGATGTTTTCGAAGCTGACAGATTTCCCTTTCGCGGACGCTCCAGGATCGAGACTGTATAAAAGAAAGGTCCGGTTCTCATCCGTAAAGGCGGTATGCAGCGTCAACGTGATGCCGTCCCGGGTGACCGATTGCTCGATCGTTTGGCCGAGCCCCTGCTCCAGGGCAGTCTCAATACCGGCTCTGAAGGACAGAAGATTGGACCAATCATAGGTCACTGCTGCGTATACGGGCGTTGCCATAAGGGCGACAGACAACGAGACTGCAATTGCGGTCCGCTTTCGGCTGCGCGAACGGGGGGCTGCTAATTCTCCTCCGGCGGCTGTCCGCAGCTCGCCCTGCTGGATGCTGCTCCACATCCGGTCGAAATCCGGATAAGGCACCGTGTTCGAGTGTTTCATTTGGTCTTTCATTTGATTCTCAAGACGTTCCAAGTCGTTCCTCTCCCTTCAACCATACGGAATGATTTTGTTCCAGCTTCTTGCGCATCAGCTTCAATGCTTTATGGAGCCTTGACTTCACGGTTCCTTGCGGAATATGCAAGGTATCGGCGATTTCCGCCACCGACAGCTCGCCGATAAAGCGGAGGGTTACCACCGCAAGCAGCTTATCGGGAAGCTGCTTCAGCAGTTTCTCCCATTCGGCCGAGGTCTCTCTCTCGAGCACGACAGCGTCGACCGATTTGATCGATGCGGCCTTGTGTTCATGGAGCCACTGAACCTGGGGCTGCTTCTCGCGTTTCGTCTGGTTTTTCCTAAGCAGATTCAGGCAGTGATTCATCGTGATGCGCATAATCCATGCCCGGATATTCTCGATACGCTTCCAGTCCTGCCGAAATACGGTGACGAATACGTCATGGCATACATCCTCCGCATCCTGCGCGTTTCGGAGCATGTAATAACAAGTCCGGTACACTTCCTTGTTGTACGAATCAAACAGCTCACGTTCGGTCAATTACGGCACTCCTTTCTTCGCGTTATGCTATATAAACAAATGACCCTTGGAAAAGGTTCATTTTCCGAAACAGCCCCAAGTATGGTAGAACAATCCGTTAAAGCTATGACTCTAAGATAGCAAAAGAACATCTGTCCCGCTCTAAAAAAGAGGGGCAGATGTTCTCGGAATTGATAGGGAGAAGGCATTGCCGAAAATATAAGCAGTTTCGCCGATTAAACCATCCGCAGCCAGCTTACTTGAACTTCGCCTTTTAAGATAAGGAACACATCATGCCGTCCGCATATGGCCTCTACGGACGCCTTGACGGTCGTCCAGGCTTGGCGTCCGCCGGTCGGGATCACCTTGCAGCTTCCGATGATCGGGCCATCTGGGCTGCCTGTTGCGAGAACTAACTCGCCGCCCCGGATATGGCCGGACACTCTGGCCTCGAACGTAGAGACAGGTTCGCTGAACTCAACGTCATGGAAGGCGATCCATCCGCTTTCCGTGGCGACACGGATGCTTTCGCCGCCTTCGCGGCATTCGTCGATGAACACCCCGCTGTAATCGTCGTAATTGACGGCACGGACACGCCCGGATAAGGAACGCGGCGGAATGACTTCTCCTTCCACTTGCAGGATAGCCGTTTCGGCAGCCTGTGAAGAGGAAGGTCCGACCATAACGCAGTATTCACCGCTCTCGATGCAGTAACGCTCGCGCGTGACGTCCCAGAACGCCAGCTCCTCCGCGGCTAGCTCGAAGCTTACCGTTTCCGAGGCGCCCGGGTCCAGGTGAATCCGGCGGAAGCCCTTTAACGTTTTGAGCGGACGCACGACGCGGGAGTTGTTCGCGCTGACGTACAACTGGACGACCTCGTCGCCGGCGCGATCGCCTTCATTGCGCACCTGAACGGAGACCGTAACCTGACCGTCCGCTTTCATAACGGGTTCGCTGATGGACAGCCGGCCGTAAGCGAAGCGGGTATAGCTAAGACCATGTCCGAACGGGTAAAGCACATCCCCGTCAAAATATTGATACGTACGCTTCCCTTTAATGATATCGTAGTCCATCAGGTCCGGAAGCTGATCAACGGATTTATACCAGGTCATGTTCAATCGGCCGCCCGGATTGTAGTCTCCGTATAGGACATCCGCTACGGCACGGCCGAGCTCCTGGCCGGCATGCGACGTGAAGACGATGGAAGGCACGTGCTCCTGCTCCCAGTTCACGGTGAATGGATAGCTGCCCACAATGACAACAACCGTGTTTGGATTCGCTGCATGTACTGCTTGAATCAGCTGCTGCTGGGATGGCGGGAGCACGATGTCAGGACGGTCGATGGTTTCCTTGCCGTTAATGAACGGGCTGTTGCCCACAAAAACGATGGCCGTTTCGGCCGCTTTCGCCGCGGCAGCCGCTGCTTCGATGCCATCCTGAACGGTCTCCACCATAAACGGTGCGGCCTCTGCACCGTCAGCACCGATGGTTAACCGGCCTTGTTCATCCAGAATGACCGGCTTGCCTTCCCATGAAGTCATGACCGTTGTACCGTCCGGAAGCGTCTCGAGACCAAAGGCTTCCTTCACGAACCAGCCGCGGGCTTCGTCAGCGATCGCCTGAAGACCGTTCTCGGTCTCCGTCACGAATTTGCCGCTGCTCACAAGGCGGAGCGTAACGGATCCCCAACCCCAATCGTTGCGTTCAAAGAGGGCAGCCTCCGAAGACTCGTTCGTTCCGAAGAGAAGCCTGTTATCATCCGCCAACGTCACGTACTGACCGCTGGCCGCGCTGCGCAGGCGCACTTGATCCAGCCCGGTATGGAAGTTCACCTTGAGGCCGTTCATTTTCTCCGTAATGCCTTGGAGCGGCGTGATCCGGTATGGCGGCGTGCCGCTGTACCAGTCGGTAAAGGCTTCATCCGCAAGCGGGCCGATCACCGCTGCCGACGGCATATTGTTGTTCAGCGGCAGCAGGCCGTCGTTCTTCAACAGGACTACGGATTCACGAGCTGCCCGTAAGGACAGCTCGGCATGCTCGGGTGCGCACAGCTTCGATTCCGGGACATGGCTGTATGGATTGCGGTCCTCCGGATCGAATTCGCCGAGGCGGAAGCGCACGCGAAACGTGTTGCGGAGCGCGTGATCGAGATCCTGCTCTGTAAGCAGGCCCTGCTCCAGCGCATCGCGGAGGGCGCGGAAGGAGATCTCCTGGTCATCGGTAATGCTGTCGATTCCGGCCTTTACGGAACGGGCTACAGCCTCGGCGTAGGAATCGACGTAATGATGGTCCATGACGGTGCCGAGCACGTCCCCGGCATCGCCGACGACAAATCCGTCCATGCCCCATTCCTGTTTGACGATCCGGTTTACCTCATCGTTCAGATTGCACGGCGTACCGTTAATGCCGTTATAAGCGGTCATCATCGACTTGGCGCCGCCTTTACGGAAAGCCGGCTCGAAGGCCTTCAAATAGTACTCCCGCTTGTTGCGCGGGTCGATGCTTACCGAAGCGCAGCCGCGGTCAACCTCGTTGTTGTTGCCGTAGAAATGCTTAAGGGTCGCGACCGTTTTGTAGTAGAAAGGATGGTCGCCTTGCATGCCTTGAACGAGTCCGGTGGACAGCTCGCCGGTCAGATGGGGGTCCTCGCCGTAGGCTTCCTCGGTGCGTCCCCAGCGGGGATCGCGCTCCATATCGACGGTCGGCGCCCAGATGGTCAGGCCGTTGACGGCCTTGTCGCGCTGGTAGTAGACGCGGGCCTCATCGGCGATAACCGATCCGATCTGACGCATCAGCTCGGGATTCCAGGTGCAGGCAAGCCCGGTATTTTGGGGAAAGACCGTCGCTTCGCCAAGCCATGCAACGCCGTGGGCACCTTCGGTGCCGTGTTTGTATTTTTGCACGCCAAGACGGGGAATCTCTGCCTGGTATTGGCACATGAGCTCGATTTTCTCCTCCAGCGTGAATCTTGAGACCAGGTCGTTAACCCGTTCTTCCAAGGGAAGATCGGGATTTTGGAATGGATAATTCATAATATAACCTCATTTCTTAGCATGATTGTGAAATGGAAACGCTGTCAGTAACAGCCGAGCAATTCCCATCGTTGCAGCCGAATTGAAATCAACTCTATCATATCGTGGACCGCGGCCGCTTCATACACGCATAATTAGCGTTGTTTTCATGCGATAATTTAGCCTGTTTAGGATTGCGAATCAGGGAAGGATGATTTATACTCATACCTAGGATTACGATACATAGATTTACTAGGTATAGGGGTGAGGGCAGGATGGGCATCAACAAAGAGCTGCTGAAGGGCAGCACCGTCATTTTACTGTTGACCGTTTTGAACAAGCGGGAGATGTACGGGTATGAGCTGATCAAGGAGATCGAGCAAAGCTCGGACGGCGTATTCGTTATGAAGGAAGGCACGCTGTATCCGATCCTGCATACGCTTGAGGCGGAAGGGTGGCTTGAATCCTATTGGAGTCAGGTTGATGGACGCAAGAGGAAGTATTATCGGATCACGGAGCGGGGGAAGGATCAGCTACATGAGAAGACCAAAGAGTGGATCACGTTCCGCACCGCTGTAGATACCGTCATCGGGGAGGGAAGCTAACCGTGCGGTATATTGAAGAGTACAGGACGGTACAGGATTTTCTGGACCGATTATGCAAGCAGGTTCGGGCAAAGCCCATGCACGCGGAGATCCGGGAAGAGCTGCTAAGCCATATCGAAGAGCGGGCAGAGCTGCTGATGCTGGAGGGGAATGCCGAGGAGCCGGCCGTGCTGGAGGCGGTTCGGCAGATGGGCGAGCCGGAGGAGATCGGACGAAGTCTGCATATGGCCCACCGGCCGCAGCTGGATTGGAAGCTGCTTGTGCTGATCGGTATGCTGTCCGTCATTGGTTTGGTCGGCATGCTCAATGTTGATTATTCGGATGGACCGTCAAAGACTGGTTTATTTGCCCATAAGGCGACATTCCTTGGCCTCGGCGCCATTTTCCTCGTCCTGCTTTATTTCCTGGACTACCGAAAATTGAAGAAACACTCGGGCGCATTGTTCTTCATCACACTTTGTCTTATGGCATACACGCTTTTTCAAGGGGTTACCATTAACGGACAGACCTTATATTTGAGTATCGGTTCGTTCGCGATTCCGATGCTTGGCAATGTATCCATCTTGCTTCTCCTGATTGCCTTGGCGGGAATGAAGCCTGCAAGCCAGTGGGGACTATGGAAGGGTATGCTAATCACACTCTATCGTGGCGTATTGCCTGTTGTGCTGTATGCTTTGAACGATTCGATGGTACATCCGGTCGTCTATTTGCTAGGATTTACGGGGATGACCTGGGCGACAAGCCGTAATTTCCGGCAATTCTCCTTGCTGATGATCGTGCCGTTCACGAGTTTGGCAATTGTGCTTGTAACGAAGCAGCAGTACCTCATGTGGAGGCTCGAAAGGATCATGGATCGTGAGGGAGACGGCGGGTACGTTATGCGCGCTGCATCGGAAGCTGTTTCCTCTGCAGGTTGGTTCGGCCATGGATTCGGTGCGCCCAACCCTGGAATTCCTTATATTTATAGCGAGTCGGTATTTACATATCTCATCTACTGCTTCGGCTGGCTGTTCGGAATTGCGCTGGGGATTATGGTATTTTTGTTTCTTGCTAGAATCTGGACGATCTCCTCGGTGCTGCAGGATGCCTATGCGAAACATATCGTGATGGCGGTTATCATCGTCTTCTGTATGCGCATGCTTATTCCGTTGTTTATGGGGTTAGGGATCATCCCGGCCTTTAGTCTGGACCCGCCCTTCATCTCCTACGGCGGAACGAACCAGCTCATAGATTTGGCTGTCGTCGGCCTGATCCTGTCGATTTACCGGCGGAAAAATATGATTCCGAGCGACCTCGGAAATGCATTGGATACCAAACTTGCTTGATATGGCATGTTGAGTAAGCGAAGAGACGATTTATTTTCTATCAAGAAAATGATTTAACGTATCAGTTTCTTGATGTTAATAGATCCTATTGAAATCTTAGTTGGGGAGTGTGGATTGATGCATTCCATTGAGGAAAGCTATGTTGTTCAGCAATTTCTGGACCGCGTGTGCAAGCAGGTTCGGGCTAAGCCCATGCATGCGGAGATCCGCGAAGAGCTGCTAAGCCATATCGAGGAGCGGGCAGAGCTGCTGATGCTGGAGGGGAATGCCGAGGAGCCGGCCGTGCTGGAAGCGGTTCGTCAGATGGGCGAGCCGGAAGAGATCGGGCGAAGTCTGCATATGGCCCACCGGCCGCAGCTGGATTGGAAGCTGCTCGTCATTGTAGGATTGTTCTCGGTAATCGGACTGTTTGGGACAATGAGTGTTTACTACTCCGATGTTATTCGTTTTATGCAAATCCCTAATAAGAAGATGCTGTTATTTGGAATAGGGATCTTCCTGCTTATCGTTCTTTATTTTACGGATTATCGAAAATTAAGAAGATTCGCGGGAATCGTATTTTTCTCTGTCTTATTCTTACTTGGATATGTTTTAGTCTACGGTAAGCTGCATGGATACAATACAGGATATTTGGGTATCGGCTTTATTGGGGTCAATATGATTACCGTATCCTTGCTCCCGCTCCTTATTGCACAGGCTGGCATGAGACCTGCATTCGAGTGGGGGCGATGGGAGATGGTGCTCAATCTGCTGTATCGGGGCGTTCTGCCGATCGTACTTTACAGCATGAGCAACTCAGTTATGTACCCACTTATTTACATGGCCGGATTTCTTGTCTTGACCTGGAGAACGAAGAAAAGCCGGCGGCAATTTGTCCTAATCACGACGCTTCCGCTTGCGATCTTAACGGTTTCTCTTTTCACGCATATGGAGCTTTTACTTTTCCGGTGGAGGGACATGATAAACCCGCTTTCCGGCTACAACTGGCATGTCGGCAACAGCATAAGTGCGATTAAGAATGCCGGGTGGTTTGGGCAAGGATTCGGAGCAGAATCCCCCAAATTGCCTTATATCTTGAATGATAGCGTATTTCCTTATCTCGTATATTGCTTCGGTTGGATTTTTGGTATTGCCGTTGTAGTCTTGACGATATTATTCCTGATTAGAATCTGGAAAGTTTCCAAAACGCATCGGGATCTTTATGCCAGACATATGGCAGCGATGATCATGGTCGTCTTTGGAATCCGGCTGCTATGGCCGTTACTTATGGGAATAGGGATTGCCCCGCTCGTCTCTCTGGACCCGCCCTTCATCTCCTACGGCGGAACGAACCAGCTCATAGATTTGGCTGTCGTTGGCTTAATCCTGTCGATTTACCGGCGGAAAAATATGATTCCAAGCGACCTCGGAGGAATCGAAGCGGTTAGAGTGAAATGAGCAAAAACAAGCTACCACGTGGCGGTGCGGTTGATTCTGCTCTAGCCCATGATTAAGACCGAGCGGCACAGCCGCTCGGTCTTTCTACTGCATCACTTCTATCCGCTCCATCGCACCATTTCTCGCACCATTTCTATTTGCCCCGTCTCTATCGCATCGCATCTATCACACCTGTTTCTTACGCATTTGTTTCTATTCGCACCTGCGTCCACTCACATCAGTTGAATTTCGCACCCGGTTCTTTCCTCCGCATAGCGATGTATTACCGGGAGCCTGCGGTATTACTCCCTCCTAGAATAAAGCGCGCCTTCCGCAATTTCCTCGATATAATGGCACGCTGCCTGATGGCCGCCGCCCATGCCTGCTTCCCGAAGGACGGGGATTTCGGATTTGCAGCGGTCCGTCGCGTACATGCAGCGGGTATGGAAACGGCAGCCGGACGGCGGGTTGAGCGGGGAAGGGACGTCCCCTTTCAGCAGAATCCGCTCCTTCTTGCGGTCGGGATCGAGGGTGGGGATCGCTGACAGCAGCGCTCGGGTGTAAGGATGCTGCGGCCGCCGGAACAGCGATTGTTTGTCCGCAATCTCAACGATCGTGCCAAGGTACATGACGATAATCCGGTCGGAAATGTGGCGGACGACGCCAAGATCGTGGGAGATGAACAGATACGTCAGCTTAAAATCCTTCTGGAGCGATTTCATCAGGTTCAGCACCTGAGCCTGGATCGAGACGTCAAGGGCGGACACGGCCTCGTCGCTGATAATGAGCTTGGGATTGACCGACAGGGCGCGGGCAATGCCGATCCGCTGCCGCTGTCCGCCGCTGAACTCGTGCGGGTAGCGATCGGCCTGATAGGCGGATAAGCCGACGGTTTCGAGCAGCTCGATGGCCCTTGACCGCCGCTCCTTTTTCGGGACGATGTTCTGAATTTCCATCGCTTCCTCCAGCACTTGAACCGCCGTTTTGCGAGGGTTCAATGAAGCGTACGGGTCCTGGAAAATCATCTGCAGGTCCTTGCGCTTCCGATTCATCTGCGATTTGCTTAAGGCAAGTAGATTGGTGCCCTCGAACACGACTTCGCCGGAGGTGGGCTCATCCAGGCGCAGAATTGCCCGTCCGGTCGTCGATTTGCCGCATCCCGATTCGCCGACGAGGCTGACGGTCTCCCCCTCGTTAACGGAGAAGGAAATGTCGTCTACGGCCTTCACGACATTGACGGTACGTCCAAAGATGCCGCCCTTGATCGGAAAATACTGCTTCAGATGCTTAACGGACAATAATTCCTTGCCGATTCTATTATCGCTCATCGTTATCGTTCACCTCGCTTACGGCATCCCATTGATCGGTATACTTCCAGCAGCTGACCTGCTGGCGGTTCGTCAGCGCCGACAGCTCGGGCTGCTGATCATAGCAGAGCTTCCGGGCATCCGGGCAGCGCGGGGCAAACCGGCAGCCTTTCTGCAGGTCGAATGGGCTCGGCACCGAGCCCCGGATCGGCTCCAGCGCTTCTTGGTCGACGTCATGGCGCGGCAGCGAATTCATCAATCCGATGGTGTAGGGATGCTTCGGATGCTTGAATAGGGAACGGACATCGGCATATTCAACGACCTTGCCGCAGTACATCACCGCCACATCATCACAGGTTTCGGCGACAATCCCCAAATCATGCGTGATGAAAATAATCGACATATGCAGCTTCTGCTGCAGCTCTTTCATCAGCTCCAGAATTTGCGCCTGAATCGTCACGTCGAGCGCGGTCGTGGGCTCATCCGCGATCAGGAGGTCGGGATTGCAAGCGAGCGCCATTGCAATCATGACGCGCTGCCGCATCCCGCCTGACAGCTGGAACGGGTACTGCGAAATCCGCTTCTCCGGTGAGGGGATGCCGACAAGCTGCAGCATGTGGACGGCTTTCTCCAGCGCCTGTTTTTTGCCCAGCTGCTCGTGAATGCGATAAACCTCGGCGATTTGATCACCGATCGTGAAGACCGGGTTAAGCGATGTCATCGGCTCCTGAAAGATCATCGAAATTTGATTGCCCCGCAGCTTGCGCATCTGCCGGTCCGTTTTATCCAGCAGATTCTCGCCGTTATATAGAATTTGACCGCCTACAATCCGGCCCGGACTCAAGATGAGACGGAGAATCGACAAGGACAGAATGCTCTTCCCCGAGCCTGATTCGCCTACGATCCCAAGCGTCGCTCCTTTGCGGACATGCAGGCTGACCCCGTCCACGGCCTTGACCTCCCCCTGCTCCGTGAAAAAAGAAGTCCGCAAATCCTTAATGTCCAGCAGCGTTGATGCTGACTTCATCTACCCTCGCTCCCTTCTCTTCGAATTCGTCGATCAATCGAAATCAATGCGTTTGTTGAAATACCGATAGGAGATGTCCACGAGCAGGTTGACGAGCACGAACATGACCGAGAGCACCAGCACCGTAGCCTGAACGACCGGGAAATCCCTGCCCCTGATGGAATCGACCACATAACGGCCCATGCCATTGACCGCGAATACGGATTCGGTTAGCACGGCGCCGCCAAGCAGTCCGCCGAATTCGAGCCCGATGACGGTGATGACCGGAATCATTGCATTTTTTAGCGCGTGCCGGTAGATGATGACGCGTTCCCGAACGCCCTTCGCCCGCGCTGTGCGGATATAGTCCTGGCTGATCACCTCCAGCATGCTGGAGCGGGTCATCCGCGCAATGATCGCGGCACCGCCGGTCCCAAGGGTAATGACGGGCAGGACGGTCTGCGACCAGGTGCCCCAGCCGGAGGGACGGAACCAGCCGAGATCCACTGCAAAATATTGGATCAGCATCAGACCGAGCCAGAAATTCGGCATCGACAGCCCGAACAGGGCGATGAACATGACCCCGATGTCGGCGGGGGAGCTTTTCTTGACGGCGGAGATGATGCCGGCGAGGATGCCGAGAAACACGGCCAGAATCGTACTATACACGGCGAGCTCTAACGTAATCCAGAACCGGCTGGTGAAAATCTCATCGGCAATCGGCCGGCTGCTGCGGATCGAGTCGCCCAGATCCCCCTGAAGCAGCCCGCTGACATAGTTCCAATACTGAAGCGGCAGCGGATCGTTGAGTCCGAGATTTTCCCGGATCTGTTCGACTTGCTCTCTCGGCGCGCCTTCCCCGATGATGACCTGTGCCGCGTCCCCGGGAATGAGATGCATGAGCAGGAAAACGACAATCGTGACGCCGATGATCACGGGAATCGTCTGAATCAGTCTCCGAACGGAATACTTGAGCATGGCCCGGCAGCTCCCTTCATTATTTTTTTAATTTCGGGTCAAGGACGTCCCGCAGTCCGTCGCCCAGCAGATTGAAGGCAATGACGACAAGCACGATCGACAAGCCGGGGAACAAAGCGACATGCGGATGGTCGGTAATATAGTTGCGGCCGTCGTTCAGCATGGCCCCCCATTCCGGCGTGGGCGGCTGGGCCCCGAGCCCGAGGAAGGAGAGCCCGCTAGCCGTCAGAATAGCAACGGCAATCCGGAGCGTAGCCTGTACGATGATCGGCGACAGGATATTCGGCAGTATGTGGCCGAAAATAATCCGCCGGTCGCTGGCGCCGAGCGAGCGCATGGCATCAATGTACTCCAGCCGGCGTACGGCAAGGGTGGAGCCGCGCACGACCCTGGCGAACATGGGGATGGAGAAAATGCTGACGGCGATGATGACATTGAACAGATTTTTGCCAAGAACGCTGACGATCGCCAGGGCAAGCAGTATGCCGGGGAATGCAAGCATCACGTCGGTGATCCGCATGATGAACGTATCCCATTTGCCCCCGTAATACCCCGAAACAATCCCGAGCACGATCCCGAACGCGGCGCCGATGATGACGGAGACGAAGCCGACCGACAGCGTCAGCCGCATGCCGTGAATGATGCGGGTGAAGATATCTCGTCCATTATGGTCCGTGCCGAACCAATGATCGGCGGATGGCTTTAGGAATTTGGCCGTATAGTCGATTTTGCTCGGGTCGTATTGGGTCAATAGCGGACCGATTATCGCAACGAGGATGACGAATAGGAGAAAGTAGCCTCCGAATAATGCCGCTTTATTCTTCCTCAACCGATAATAGAAAGATTTCCATCTAGTCCTGTGAGCCTCATGCAGGCCGGGCTGCTGTGTTGTTCTAGCATCAGCGGTCAGGTTATCCATGGGGAATCATCCTTTCTCCAAAATATGAATTTGAGAATTGTTGCTAACATGCGCATGCGGATGTTGGATTAATATCTAGCTGGTATCAGGAATATGCAATATAGCTGATGGAAAGTCGATCTTTGGATTTTTGCAAAATCCTCGTATAAATATCAAATAGTAAAATATATGTTAACTGTGCATGAAATATTTTCCTATTTATCGCAAGAAGGGGGAGGATGTTTACTATGACAGGTAACAAGAGGACAAAATGGTGGCTGATCTGCATGCTGGTCATCTTTACGCTGCTGCTGTCGGCCTGCGCAGGCGGCGGCAGCGGCAAGAGCGCTAACCCGGAGACGCCGCCAAGCGGCGGAACAACAACGCCGCCTTCCGGGACGGACAACAAGGACCCCGGCACGGACACCGGCAAGGATACCGGGGAGGCGGCAGCTAATGAGCTTGTGATAGCCTGGCTTTCGGATCCGGCGTCGATGGATCCCCACATGTCGACAGACCAGCAAAGCAGCATCGTGACATCGCATATCTATAACACGCTGCTGGTGCATGATAAAGACCTGAACTTCCAGCCGGGGCTTGCCGAGAGCTGGGAGGCTGTCGATGAATTAACGTGGGAGTTCAAGCTGAGACAAGGCGTGAAATTTACGGACGGATCGCCTTTTAATGCCGAAGTGGTGAAGGCCAATCTGGATCGTATGCAGGATCCGAAGGTCGCATCGCCGCGGGCTTCGCTCGTCGCTATGATTAAAGAGGTCAAGGTCGTGGATGAACACACGGTTCAGCTTATAACCGAGTATCCTTACTCGCCGCTGCTCGCCCATCTCGCCCATCCGGCCGTCGGCATAATCAGCGCGGAGGCGATCAAGCTGGATTATGAGAAGGTCAATGCCGGCGAAAAGGCCGGTGCTTATCTCGCCCAAAATCCGGTCGGCACGGGGACCTTTAAGCTGGAGAGCTGGAATCCGGGCTCAGAGGTGAAGCTTGCGGCCAACCCGGACCACTGGGGAACCAAGGCGAAGGTGGACCGGGTGACGTTCAAGGTCGTCAGCGAAGAGGGGACGCGGATTGCGGAGCTGGAGACCGGATATGCCCATATCATCGATCCGGTATCGCCAAGCAGCATCAGCCGGATTGAGAGCAATGACGGAATGTCGCTGAATCGGCAATCGTCGTTAAGCTTGTCTTATATCGGGTTCAACAACAATAAGAAGCCGTTTAACGATATTCGCGTGCGGCAAGCCTTGACGATGGCCATCAATAAAGACGAAATTATGCAGGGCATCTACGAAGGAACGGGAATTCCGGCCGTCGGCCCGCTAGCCCCGGACGTGAACGGCTATGATCCGAGCGTGAAGCCGATTGAATACAATATGGATAAGGCGAAGGAGCTCCTGAAGGAGGCCGGCTATGAACAAGGCTTCTCGACGTCCATCTGGACGAACGACAATCCGGAACGGATCAAGATCGCGGAGTACGTCCAGTCCAAGCTGAAAGAATTGAACATCGACGTCAAAATCGAAGTGGTGGAGTGGGGGTCTTACCTCGCCCAAACGGCAGAGGGCAAGCATGATATGTTCGTGCTCGGTTGGTCCACGGTCACGGCCGATGCCGACTACGGAATGTATGAGCTGTTTCACTCGAAGAACGCCGGAGAGCCGGGCAACCGAACCTTTACCAATGACCCTGAATTGGATCAGCTGCTCGATGCCGGACGCAAGGAGAACGATCCGGAGAAACGCAAGGCGATCTATAAGCAGGCCCAGGAGAAGCTGGTCGAACTCGCACCGATGCTCTACATTCACCACCAGGAGTATTTGAACGGCGTTAGCAGCAAGGTGCAAGGATTCTGGAGGCACCCGAATGGCATAATGCAGCTGCACGACGTGTCCATTCAGCCCTAATGTGCAGGCATAAAAGAGGCATAAAAGGGTAATGGCGCGACGGGATTTCAATTTCTCGTAAGCAGTTCATTTTAGGGGGAGGCAGCCCGATCGGGCTGTCTTTTTCTCTTTGATATAGGATAGAGCACTGAAGCACTCACCAGGGAAGATCCGCCCGGTTAACGATGCTGAGAAGAAGAGGCTGACGGGAGCATTTGAAAGAAAAATAATGTTTACGCCAATATATTTGTTGACACGTATATACACATCGGTGTATATTTCAATCATGAACACTTCAGCAATGCAATTAACCCTGTCTACGATCTCGGAACCGAACCGTTTTAACATTATCGAGCTATTAAAGCAAGGACCGCGTTCGGTAAGTGACCTCGTAGAGCTGCTTAACATCGGTCAGCCGCAAGTATCCCGGCATTTGCGGATCCTGAACGAAGCGGGATTGGTGAAGGTCCGCAAGAATGCGCAGCAGCGCATCTATAGTCTTGAAGCCCGTCCGTTCCAGGAACTGGACGAGTGGCTCGACTCCTTCAGCCGCCTGTGGGAAGAGAGACTCGACAATTTCGAAGACTATATGAGCGACTTGAACGGAAAGGAGAGTTAATTGATTTTTTTGCTAGATCCACAGGAAGGGCTCTGCCGGGGCAGAGCCGAATAGACGGGAGGGATTCACATGGGCAGGAAGACAACCATTACGAAAGACAGAGAACAGCGAAAGCTGACGGTGGAACGCATCGTTTCCATCCCCCTGAAGCTGTCCTGGGAAGGCTGGACC
Source organism: Paenibacillus sp. FSL R5-0810 (assembly GCF_038002285.1). Lineage (NCBI taxonomy): Bacteria > Bacillati > Bacillota > Bacilli > Caryophanales > Paenibacillaceae > Paenibacillus > Paenibacillus sp. FSL R5-0810. The sequence continues at coordinate 4,723,703 of NZ_JBBOCF010000001.1, read as the reverse complement.
AAGCCTGAGCACATCGAACGCTGGTGGGGGCCGAGGAACTGGACCGCCACGGTGTACGAAATGGATGTAAGACCGGGCGGCGCTTGGCGCTACCGGATTGCGCCCGATACGGCCGGTGAGGGAGATACGGCATTCTGCAAGGCGATTTATACCGAAGTGGTGGAATGGTCGAGGCTTGTTTACAATGATACATTTACAGACTCGCAGTGGAACCCCGTCGAGGGAAGCGATATGCTGACGTCCGTCACATTCGACGAGGCAAGGGGTGGGACAAGGCTGAGCATTATCACTCAGTTTGCAAGCGCAGAGGACCTGGATCAGGCAGAGCCCATGGGCATGGTGGAAGGATACCAGGAGACGCTGGAAAGATTCGAGCATCAAATGCAGTACATATTGAATCAACCATAACAAGGAGGAATTGGGATGAGCCATGTGATTTCGAAAGACGGAACACGGATTTATTATGAGAAAAAGGGTACGGGACCGGCAATCGTGCTTGTGTCCTCCGCCGCTGCGGATCACAACGATGGATCGCGCCTTGGCGAGCTGTTGTCCGAGCATTTCACCGTCTATAATTATGACCGGAGAGGGCGCGGCGACAGCGCGGATACGGCTCCATATGCAGTTGAACGCGAGATCGAAGACCTGGAAGCCCTTATTCAGGAGGCGGGCGGCAGCGCCTATTTATTCGGGAGCTCATCGGGGGCCGTTCTGGCTCTGGATGCAGCCAGCAGCCTCGGCAGCGGTAAAGTTAGCAAGCTGTTTCTATACGAGCCGCCTTTTATCGTTGACGACAGCCGCGCACCCGTACCGACGGAATACGTGCAGCATCTAAATACATTGATGGCCGGCAACCAGCGTAGCGAAGCGGTAGAATACTACATGACTGCAGCGCTGGGAATTCCCGGGGAATACCTGGAATTCATGAAAGCAGACCCATCCTGGAAGGTGATGGAAGGCTTGGCGCATACGCTGGCCTATGACGGTATGATTATGGGAAATACGCAATCCGGTCAACCGTTGCCGACGGACCGATGGGAGGTCAATGCCCCGGTTATGGTGGTTACGGGCGAGAACAGCGGTGCTCTATTCCATAACGCTGCCAGCGCATTGGCCGACTTGCTCCCGCAATGCGAGCACCGCATGCTTCCAGGCCAAGACCATTCGGCTGTCGTCATGGCGCCGGAGGTGCTGGCCCCGGAAATCGTGGATTTCCTGCAGCCTTCAGCGGGCCATATATCGAGATAACAAGCGCATAGCGTGAAAAGAAACCGTGGCTAATAGGGCCACGGTTTCTTTGTATCCGATGGAAGCTTCAATCGGACTTCTCAAAGCAGCCCGGCACGGCCTGCTTTTTGCTTGATAAAAAAGGAGCCGTTCGGTCCGCAAGGTTATTGGTACAGGGAGAAGGTTCAGGCAAAAAAATTCGTTTACCCAGAACAAGTAAATTTTATTAAAAATAAAACCATGTTATATTAAAATTACATAGCGTTTGGAGGGGGACTGGAATCATGAGTAGTTTAAAGGAAATTGCCAAGCTCGCGGAGGTCTCGGTTTCGACGGTATCCAATGTGCTCAACGGACGGAAGAACGTTGGCAAGGACACCCGGGAACGGGTGCTTCGGATCTGCTCGGAGCAAGGTTATTTTCCGAACAAGGCGGCCAAATCCGATCACAGCAACACGATCATCTTTGTATTCAGCGATTTCGACCGCGACTATTATTTGAAAATTATTAAGGGCATCAGCCACTGCCTGACGGAGAACGGCTATGATCTGATCATCTGCACCAGCAAATCGAGCGCGAACTTCATGCGCAGCAAATTTGCAAGCGGTACCATAAGCCTGGATCGGCATATGACAGACGATTATTTAATCTCCGTGGCGACCCCTCAATTCCCTGTCGTGCTCATGGACCGGATTATCGATAATGCATTCGCCAATACCAAAAGCGTCCTTGTCGACAATTATCCGGTGATGTGCGATATGGTGCAGGCGTTGGTGGATAAGGGGTTCCGCAGCTTCGGGTTTATGGGCGGTCTGGAGTTCACGCTTGACCATAAAGAGAGGTACGCCGGATTCGTCGATACGCTGGAGAAGAATGGGATCATCTTTGACCGCCGCAACTACTTCCACGGGGACTACAGCGAAGAGAGCGGATATCAGGCAGCCAAAATCCTCATTCTCGGCAATTCGCTTCCGGAAGTGCTGGTATGCGCGAATGATAATATGGCGCTTGGGGCGATCAAGGCTTTCGAGGAGAACGGGCTCCGCGTGCCGGAGGATATTTCCGTTACCGGCTTTGACAACTCGGACGCGGCGGCCATGGCGGGTCTGACGACGATTGCGATCCCGCGTTATGAGAGCGGTTATTTGGCCGCCAAGGAGCTGCTCGGCATGATTAAGGGGACGACCGGCAAGGAGCCTTTTAAATTAAGTGCCACCATTCAGTGGAGAAAGACCGTTAAATAAAGTTTTACGAATTATTCTAGTAAAAAGTAATATATTTTACTAAATATTTTACTTAATATTTTATGAAAACGTGTACATTTTTTATTGACATGAGCGCATAACAGGCCTATGATTGGGTTGTAAACGTTTTACTTTATTGAGTCCTTACGGGGGAGGCGTGTCACTTGAAAAAAGTAAAAAAGGTATTAAGCGTACTGACTGCAACGGCTTTGGTGGCCACATTGGCGGCCTGCGGCGGCACTTCCGGTACAGCCGACAAAGATTCGGGAGCAGCATCCGGAGGAGACAAACTAAAGAAAATAACACTCTTCCAATCGAAGGTTGAAATTACGGAGCCTCTTGAAGCACTGGTTAAGACCTATAAAGAAGAAACCGGCAATGAGGTTGAAGTATGGGGAGCCGCCGGCGATGCTTATTCGCAGCAGCTGGTAGCGAAGCTTGGCAGCAATCAAGGCCCTACGATTTTCAGCGTAGCGCCGGGACCTGAATCGGAGAAATTGAAATCTTACTTTACGGACTTGAGCGGTGAGGAATACGTCAAAAATATTGCGCCTGACATGGAGCTGAAGGTGGAAGACAAGACGGTCGGCGTTCCTTACGGCGTTGAAGGTTTCGGCCTCGTGTACAACAAGGATCTCGTCGATCCGGCGAACGTGAAGGACCTGGATTCGTTCACGAAGCTGCTGGAGCAGATGAAGGCAGAAGGCAAGAACGGGCTGAGCCTGTCGCAGGAAGCTTACTTTCTGATCGGGCATATCCTGAATACGCCGTTCGCGCTTCAGTCCGACCCGCTGGCCTTTATCGACCAGCTGAACAAAGGCGAAGTGAAGATGGCGGATACGAAGGAATTCCAGGAATGGGCGAAATTCATGGACGCGATCAAAGCCAATGCCAAAAACCCGATGGAAGTGAAGTACGACAGCCAAATGGGTGACTTTGCAACAGGCAAAACGGCGATGGTTCACCAAGGCAACTGGAGCTATTCCATGCTCGCCGATTTCGGGGATATGGATTCGAAGATCGGCATGATGCCGTTCCCGCTGGCAGGCAACGACAAACTTGCGGTCGGGGTTGCGAGCTACTGGGTGATCAACAACCAGGCCGATGCGGACGAAGTGAAAGCAGCCAACGCATTCTTGAACTGGCTCTTCACCAGCGATACCGGTAAAAAAGCGATCGTCGACGACTTCAAGTTCATTCCGGCGCTGACCAACATCGAGGCAGGCAACCTGGATCCATTGTCCCAGGCCGTGCATGAAGCGACGAACAGCGGCCAGACGATCCCTTGGGCGCTGAACTACTTCCCGTCCGGCATCATTACGAACGACTTGGCGCCGGCTACTCAGGAATTCTTCATGAACAAGGATATGACAGGCGAGCAATTCCTGCAGAAGCTGGATGAGGTTTGGGCGAAAGCCTCGAAATAAGGGATACAGCAAGCGCTCGTGAACGAGCGGTGATCTAAACAATTTCATCATAACGAAAGCCTAGCCTCTGACGTTCCGAATTGACTCTGAGCGTTTAGGCTTTTGTTTTTTCAAGCTCGAAGTAGCGGGTAACGAACATCATCTACTCCCACCAGCATGCATAGCACAACGGCTTCGGAAGGGGCCAGAAACGACCCCGACCGGGCTCGTTTAAACGAAAAACACAGCAATTGCAAGTATCAAGGTGATGCCTTACCACGGGGATCATCCGGGACAGAAAGAAGGTATGGATTATGAGCAAAGGAAAGGACAAAGCCTGGTTTGCCCTGTTCACGGTACCGCTTTTGTTTATTTTCACGACCGTGGTCATCATCCCGTTCATCATCGGGATTTATTACTCCTTCGTCCAGTGGGACGGAATTCCGGCCAATCCGAAAGTATTTGTGGGCATGGACAATTATGTCCAGATCTTCCAGGACGAACGCTTCCTGTCATCGGCTTGGCACACCGTGCAGTTTACGCTTCTGGCGCTGGTATGCGTCAACATCCTGGGCCTGGGATTCGCGCTGCTAGTGACGACCAAGCTTCGCTCGCGTAATGCCGCACGGACGATGTTCTTTATGCCGAACCTGATCGGCGGCCTTATTCTCGGTTATATCTGGCAGTTCATTTTCACCGATGCCTTTAGCTTCCTTGGGGAGAAAACCGGGCTCGGCAGCATCTTCTTCAACTGGCTCCTGCATCCGCAGTTCTCGCTGTATGCGATCGTTGTCGTATTTACCTGGCAGCTGGCCGGCTATACCATGATCATCTACATTGCCGGCATCCAGGGGATCCCGGATGAATTGATGGAAGCGGCCAAAGTCGACGGCGCGAGCCTGTGGCAGCGGCTGAAGAACATCGTCTTCCCGCTCCTGATGCCATCGTTCACGATCTGTCTGTTCCTGACCCTGTCGGGCGCATTCAAAATCTACGACGTGAACCTGTCCCTGACCAAGGGCGGTCCGAATAACGCGACCGAGATGTTTGCGATGAATATTTTCAATGAAATATTCGCTTACGGCAATTACGGCATAGGCCAGGCGAAAGCGATCATCTTCTTCCTGATCGTAGCCGGACTTACCTTGACCCAAGTGATCATTACGAAGAGAAGAGAGGTGCAGATGTGATGAGGAAAACAGGCAAATGGCTGCTCGATATTGTGCTGCTTCTCTTCGCGATCGTCTTCCTGTCTCCTGTCTTCATCATGCTGATCAACTCGTTCAAGGACCGTGCGGAGCTGTATGAGAACGCGCTTGCGTTTCCGTCATCCTTCAGCTTCGAGTATTACAAGTCGGCGATGGAGAAGATGAATTTCTTTACGGCGCTTGGCAACTCGCTCTACGTGACGGTCGTCTCAGTGATTCTTGTCATCGTGCTGGCTTCCATGACGGCATGGATGCTGGTGCGGACGGATAACAAGCTGAGCAAAATCATTTTCTTCACGTTCGTGGCGACGATGCTCATTCCGTTCCAGACGCTGATGATGCCGCTCATGCAGGTCATGGACTGGATTCGCAGCAATCTGCATATTCCGATGCTGAACACGCATGAGGGCTTGATCTATATGAATGTCGGTTTTACCTCGAGCATGGCGGTCTTCCTATACCATGGCTTTATCAAGTCGGTACCGGTCGCTCTGGAAGAGGCCGCGACGCTGGACGGCTGCTCCAAGCTGGGCGTATTCTGGAGAATCGTATTTCCGCTGCTGAAGAACATCACCGTAACGGTAGCGATTTTGAACGTGATCGCCCTGTGGAATGACTATCTGCTGCCGTCCCTGACGCTGTCGGATAAAGGGCTGCGGACGATTCCGCTTTCGACGTTCTACTTCTTCGGGGAATTCACGATCGTATGGAACCAGGCGATGGCCGGCCTGACCTTAACGATTATCCCGGTGGTCATCTTCTATATTTTTGCGCAAAAGTATATCATCAAAGGGATTGCTGCAGGTGCGGTAAAATGAGGCGGATCATTACCAGAGCGGATGATCTGGGCTCGAGCCGTTCGGCCAATCTGGCGATTGCAAGAACCGTAAACGCCGGATTTATCAAAAACGTATCCGTTATGGCGCCGGGGCCGTATGTGGCGGAAGCTGCCGAGCTGCTGGCCCGCCGCGATGACATATGCTTCGGATTCCACATGACGCTGAATGCGGAGTGGGACCGCATCAGATGGGGACCTGTTTCGGCGAAGGAACAGGTTCCTTCGCTTGTGGACCCAAGCGGATATTTCTATCAGGATCCGTCGATGTTCCAGCAATCTCCTCCGGCCTTGGAGGAGATTGTGGCCGAGTGCAGCGCGCAGCTGGATAAGCTGACGGCGCTAGGCTTTCGCATAACGTATGCGGATTCGCATATGATGCCGGAGCGCTTCGTCCCCGGGCTTCAGGAAGAGCTGGACCGCTGGATCGCAAGCAAAGGACTGATCAATCACCGGTATTACTATAATTTTTTCCCTGACGGCGTTCCATCTTCCATCCCGCAATTCGAGGCTGTGCTCAGCAGGCTCACAGACGAGCAATATTTCTTTCTGTCTCATCCGGCACTCTATTCGGAGGAGATGACGCAATGCGGCAACGCCCGGGTCGACGGCGAAGAGCTTGCGCGCGGGCGTGATGCCGAGGCTGCCTTTCTGATGCAGGAGAACTTGATCGAGATCAGCGAGCGCCATGGCTTTCGACCGGTTCGATATGATGAAGCGGTTTCAGGATCTGGTGTATAATGGTTCTGACAGGATGATCGATTACTTGCAATATACAGGGAGAGGCGGATTCTTATGAGTATGGACACGGTTCAATCATTGTCAAGAAGCACCCCCGAACGCCAAGGCATTTCCTCGCGGGCCATCGAGCGCTTTATCGGTTCGGTCCAGGATCAAGGGCTAGAGCTGCACAGCTTTATGCTGCTGCGCCGCGGCCATGTCATTGCGGAAGGCTGGTGGGATCCCTACGGACCCGAGATTCCGCACATGCTGTTCTCGTTAAGCAAGAGCTTTACCTCCACTGCGATCGGGCTCCTCGCAGAGGAAGGCCGCATCGCCTTGACGGATCCAGTGATCGGCTTCTTTCCGGAATATGCGCCGGAGGCTCCATCTGAAAATCTGGCAGCGATGACTGTGCGGGATTTGCTCGTGATGGGGACCGGCCATGCGGCGGAACCGGCGCTGGAATCCGAGGACTGGGTAGCCGACTTCTTCAAGCAGCCCGTGGAGCATGAGCCGGGAACCCATTTCGTGTACAACAGCGCGGCGACGTATATGCTCTCGGCGATCCTGCAGAAGATTACCGGCAAGACGCTGCTGGAGTATTTGGAGCCTCGGCTCTTCGAACCGCTCGCCATTCACGGAGCTACATGGGAGAACTGTCCGCGGGGCATCAATGCCGGCGGCTGGGGACTCAAGCTGAAGACGGAGGATATTGCGAAATTCGGTCAGCTGTATCTGCAGAAGGGCGTTTGGGGAGACAAGCGCCTCATTCCGGAGGCGTGGGTCCTCGAAGCGACGTCGAAGCAGATTTCGAACGGGCCGGCAGACGGCTCCTCCGATTGGACGGAAGGATACGGCTACCAGTTCTGGAGATGCCTGCATGGCGCCTACCGCGGCGATGGCGCATTCGGCCAATACTGCATCGTTCACCCCGAGCTGGAGGCGGTGATCGCCATCACCTCGGGCTTGAATGATATGCAGGCCGTCCTGAACAGCGTATGGGAGCATCTGGTGCCTGCCTTTGAGCCGGATGCTTTACCGGAGAATGAAGGAGCGGCGGTCTCGGTCACCGAAACGCTTGGAGCGCTGAACGTGCAGCCGCCGAAATACCAGGCCTTCTCCACCCGGGAGCCGGAAGTTTCCGGAATCGTGTTCGAGCTCGAGGAGAATGAGCAGAAGCTTCGTACCTTCTGCGTTCGATTCTCGGAAGAAAGAGTCGTGCTGGAGATCGAAGCGCATTACGGCCTCGAATCGCTTGTGCTTGGCCGGAACGCATGGGCGGAAGGCACGACGAGACTGTTCCGGATGGAGGAGGGCAAGGTATGCTCCTCCATGACGTGGAATGATAAGGGCAACCTGGTGATCACGCTTCGGGCGGTCGAGACGCCGTTCTGCCTGACCGTGGAGGCTGACTTTACAGAAGACGGGCTTCATTTGGCCCAATCGGTCAACGTATCCTTTGGAGACCCGGGGCTGAAGCCGATTACGGGTCAGGCAAGGGAAGGGCAGTAATGAGGCTAGGCGCTCCCTCAAGTGCAGATTGGGGCGTGAACCATAGAATTGCTTCAAGCACAGCCGTAACATCAGCAATGAACAAACGCGCTTGGACGCTCGGAGATTTCTCCGAGCGTTTTTTAACGTGTGTTTCTTTCCCTTCCGAAGTCGCTTTTCCATTTTAGCGGAAACTCCCACCAAGCCGAAGGAATGTCCTCTTCGCATGATGCGACCTTTTTTGCATATGAGTTAAGGTAGAGCGCATTTTACTCCGAGAAGAGGGTGAGGCATGCATGGACGGGACCGAGCTTTACCGGAAAGTCGTGTTGACGGTGTCGGGGAACCGGCTGGTGAAATGGCTTTCGATTCGTTACGGCAAGAAACTAGCGGGCAGATTCATTGCGGGAGATACGCTGGAAGAGGCACTCGATGAGATCGAAAGGCTGAACGGGAAGGGAATCCTGGTAACGCTGGACCATCTGGGAGAGGGCATTACTTCGCTGACGGAGGCTTCGGCCTACCGGGAGGAATATATTCGGCTTGTGGAGGGCATCGCCAACCGGGGAGTGCAATCGAACGTATCCCTGAAGCCGACGCAGATGGGCTTGGCGCTCGACCCGCAGGCAGCATACGAGAACATTAGAACGGTGGTCCGGGCGGCCCAAAGGCATGGCAACTTCGTACGGCTGGACATGGAGGACTCGCCATTCACGCAGGCCACGATCGATATGACGCTGCGGCTTCATAAGGAGGGGCTGACCAATGTGGGAACGGTCATCCAGGCCTATTTGTACCGGTCGGAGGAGGACGTCCGGATGCTAATGAAGGAAGGGGTGAAACTCCGGCTGGTCAAGGGAGCTTATAAGGAGCCGGGAACGATTGCGTATCAGAAGAAGCAGGAGATCATCGGCAATTATAAAAATTTAATCAAGCTTCAGCTGGACCAAGGAGCCTATACCGCTGTCGCGACCCACGATAACAACATCATCGATTGGGTCAAAGTATTTGCAGAGCAGAACCGGATCAAGAAGGATGCGTTCGAGTTTCAAATGCTGTATGGGCTGCGCATGAAGGACCAGGCCCGGCTAGCGCAGGACGGTTATCGAATAAGATGCTACATGCCGTACGGCACGATGTGGTACCCGTATTTTACCCGCCGCATTGCAGAGAAGCCGGCCAATCTGATGATGGTGCTGAGGAATATGTTCAAGTGATTGGGAAGCGAAAAACCGCTGACGATTTCGGTAGGGAAACGGTACGAAAGGTCGGAAAAAGTAAATTCCGATTTGTGGCCGTTATTTTCTGAAAAAACGTGAAAACAGCGAAGGAAAGCGCGTACATTTGGGAATGGCATTCATTATTGCCATTCCATCGCCTTATATCGCTTTATTGCTAAGAAATGGCGAAATAGAGAGGGATATCGAGTATGGAGAAGATAATCGGGGATGAAGAGGACTTTCCGGATTGCACCTGTTCCATAATACGTTACACGGGTTTTCGTCTGCATTTACTTCCCGAATCGCCGGTCGTATGATACGAACTATGAATTGACCGGATGATTTCCGGAAGCTGGCAGGGCGGCCTGATACCGCCGTGGAAGCCGGCCAGTGTGGGAGCTGCGGCCTTCCATCGGAAAAAAGCGCGTATGCCGGAGACCGCTATGGGGTCCTTCGGCTCGTACTTGCGTCAAGTGCCTCTCACCGCTTGACCCTCGGCCGGGCCGCTTTGACAGTTTTCGAAAACATCAGGGTCAACCATTAACCGAATACATGCAGCTCGCTAGATTCATTTTCGCTGAGTCCTTGAATGAAAAAGGAGCGGGGGAACCAATCGGGAGACGCGATTTCGCGCGTTCTCTCCGGGGTGAATCCCATAGACAAGATAACGGTCTATGGGTAGGGCGACTCTCACGCCCGAATCCGTCAGCTAACCTCGTAAGCGTATCGAGAGAGGCAACGATTGTCGTGACTTGACGAAGCCGCGGTGTTTTTCGCCGTGCCTTTAGGAAGAAGCCGCGGGAAGAGTTCTTCTCCTCCCGAGGCTTCTTTTTTGTTGCCTTCTCCGACGGACACGAGGAGGAGAACGTATGGAAAAACAGCAAGACACGATTCTGATATCCGCGCCGACCAAGGCCGGAGAGGCATTCATCCGCCAATTGCTCTTAAGGGAGATCCCGTTCGCCGTTCTGGCAAACAACCCTGCAGAGGGGGAGAGGGCGAGCAGGCTCGGATGCAAGGATGTCATCATGCTCGACACGAGAGACGAGCAGACCTGGGTGCTTCCCGAACGGCCGATCGGCAAGGTGTTTCTGTTCGAGAACAGTTTGAACCTCTGCTGCCGCTACTTGCGAATATGCCGGACATGGACCTCGGCTTCGATCTATGTTATTACAAATTCCGGCAATCCGAGACTGATTTACAGAGGGCTTGGCGCGGATGTCGTGCTGCACACGAATCATGACCGCGTCGATTTCCTGATCGCCGCGCTTTTAGACTAGCTACCGGAAAGAGCTGTTTTTACGGCTTACCGCCAAGGAGGGATAACAATGCAGGATGTATATATGCTGCTTCTGCTAGGTGCAGCCTACGGGCTGTTCCGGCTGTTCATAAGCTGGTGCGGCCGCGTTATTCAAGAATCGGAGGGTGACAGGCCATGACGCTGATTTTGATATTGACCGCTGCGTTATTTTTATATTTGGTTTATGCGCTGATTCATCCCGAAAAATTTTAGGATTCAAACATAAAGGAGGAAGCCGCTTATCATGGGCATCGTACAAATCGCCATCGTCATCCTGGTTCTGCTGCTGCTCGTCAAGCCGCTTGGAACCTACCTCTATCTCGTGTTTCGCAATGAACCCGGCGGCACGGACAAATGGTTCTCCTGGGCGGAACGCCCGATATTTGCCCTCATCGGACTCAAGGAACGCAGGGGGATGAGCTGGAAGGGCTATGCGCTCAGCTTCCTGCTCACCAATATCATCCTGGTCGGAGCAGGGTATGCCATCCTCCGTTTTCAACAGGTGCTGCCGTGGAATCCGAACGGCATCGAGAACATGGAGCCGACGTTGTCGCTCAATACAATGATCAGCTTCATGACCAATACGAACTTGCAGCACTATAGCGGGGAGTCGGGCCTCTCTTACTTTTCCCAGATGGCCGTGATCATGATGATGATGTTCACGTCCGCCGCCACCGGGCTGTGCGTTGCCATCGCCTTTATCCGGGCCGTGACGACGAAAGGCGCTACGGTCGGCAACTTCTTCGAAGACTTCGTGAAGGCCATGACCCGGGTGTTTATCCCGGCGGCCTTCCTTATTGCCATGCTGCTGGTGGCACTGCAGGTGCCGCAGACGTTAAAGCCGACCATGAGCGTAACGACCCTTTCGGGATCAGAGCAGCAGATTGCGGTCGGCCCGGTAGCCGCGCTTGAATCGATCAAGCACTTGGGAACGAACGGAGGCGGCCATATGGGAGCCAATTCCGCGCATCCGTTCGAGAATCCATCCCCGTTGACGAACGTGATCGAAATATTGTGCATGTGGAGCCTCGGGGCTGCCCTGCCCTATACGTTCGGATTGTTCGCCAAGAGCCGCAAGCAGGGCTGGATCGTGTTCTCTGTCATGATGACGCTGTTCATCGGTTTTCTATCCCTGAACTATGCGGCCGAATCAAGCGGGAATCCAGCGCTGAACCGGCTCGGGATTGATTCGTCCCAAGGCAGCATGGAAGGCAAAGAGGTCCGCTTCGGCATTCCGCAATCCTCCTTGTTTACGACCGTCACGACGGCGGCCACGACCGGATCGGTCAACAACATGCACGATACCCTGACCCCGCTTGGGGGCATCACGCCGCTAGCGCTAATGATGCTTAATTCCGTCTTCGGCGGGAAGGGCGTCGGCTTGATGAACATGCTCATGTACGCGATTCTGGCCGTATTCCTGGCCGGGCTGATGGTCGGACGAACACCCGAATTTCTTGGCAGGAAGATTGAAGCGAAGGAAATGAAGCTGATCGCCGTCGTGATCCTGGTGCACCCGTTCATCATCCTGGCACCGACAGCGCTTGCGTTGATGACCGATGCGGGTCAATCAGGCATTACGAACGCAGGGTTCCACGGCATCTCCCAGGTGTTGTATGAATATACGTCTTCGGCGGCGAACAACGGGTCCGGGTTTGAAGGGCTTGCCGATAACACGCCGTTTTGGAATGTAACAACCGGTCTGGTCATGCTGCTCGGCCGTTATATTTCGATGATCGCATTGCTGGCGGTCGGCGGATCGCTGATGCGGAAACAGTGGGTGCCGGAGACCCCAGGAACGTTCCGTACTGATAACGGGTTGTTCGCCGGCATTCTGATTGCCGTCGTGCTGATTATCGGCGCGCTGACCTTTTTGCCTGTACTGGTTCTCGGGCCGGTTGCCGAGCATCTTACGATTCGTTAAATAGAAGAGGTGACTTAGGACAATGAATAACCCCAAACAACGTTTAATGACCAAAGCGATGGTCGTTCAGGCGCTGAAGGACAGCGTTGTGAAGCTGAATCCTGTCTTGATGCTGAAAAATCCGGTCATGTTCGTGGTGGAGGCCGGAACGATCGTGGTGCTGCTGATGACGCTGTTTCCGTCCTATTTTGGGACGGAGAGCAGCATCGGCTTCAATCTGACCGTGTTCCTGATCCTGCTCTTTACGCTGCTGTTCGCGAATTTCGCGGAGGCGATGGCGGAAGGGCGCGGAAAAGCGCAGGCCGATTCCTTGAAGCAGTCCAAGAAGGAGATGACGGCCAATAAAGTAACGGAAGGAGGCGGCGTTACGGTAGTTCCGTCGACCGAGCTGCGAAAAGGGGATATCGTCATCGTGTCCCAAGGCGAAATGATACCTGGCGACGGCGAGGTTATCGCGGGACTGGCATCCGTCGACGAATCGGCCATCACCGGCGAATCTGCGCCGGTGATCAAAGAGGCCGGTGGCGACTTCAGCTCGGTTACCGGGGGCACCCGCGTGGTTAGCGATACGATCAAAATTCGGATTACGAGCGATCCGGGAGAATCGTTTCTGGACCGGATGATCTCGCTTGTTGAAGGAGCCTCCCGACAGAAGACGCCTAACGAAATTGCGCTTAACACGCTTCTGACCGTACTGACGCTCATCTTCCTGATCGTGGTGGTGACACTGGCGCCGATTGCGAAGTACCTCGGCATCGAGCTGTCGGTTCCGGTGCTCATCTCGCTGCTTGTCTGCCTCATTCCGACGACGATCGGCGGTCTGCTGTCAGCGATCGGCATTGCGGGGATGGACCGGGTCACCCGGTTCAATGTGCTGGCGATGTCGGGGAAGGCGGTAGAAGCAGCCGGGGATATCAATACGATGATTCTGGATAAGACAGGAACGATCACATTCGGGAACCGGATGGCCAGCCGATTCATTCCGGTGGGCGGCGAATCGCTGGCTTCCGTTGCCCAGTGGGCGGCCGTTAGCTCTCTGCTGGATGAGACGCCCGAGGGCCGTTCCGTGCTGGAGCTGATGAAGAAGGAAGGATATGCCTTCGATGAAGGGGTGGCGTCCTGCGCCGAGTGTGTCGAATTCAAGGCCGAGACGCGGATGAGCGGCATGAATCTGAAGGATGGCCGGAAGGTTCGCAAGGGAGCGGTGGACGCGGTGAAAGCTTGGGTGCAGGCACAAGGAGGAGAAATCCCCGCAGATCTGATCCCAAGCAGCGATGCTATCGCCACCGAGGGCGGCACGCCGCTGGCGGTTGCCGTCGACGACCGGCTCTACGGCTTGATCTACCTGAAGGATACGGTGAAGCCGGGCATGAAGGAGCGGTTCGAGCAGCTGCGCCGGATGGGCATCAAGACGATTATGTGCACCGGCGACAATCCCTTGACCGCAGCGACGATCGCCCGCGAGGCGGGCGTCGACGAATTCATTGCGGAGAGCAAACCGGAGGATAAGATTGCGGTCATCCGCCGGGAGCAGGCGGAGGGCAAGCTGGTTGCTATGACCGGCGACGGGACGAACGACGCTCCGGCGCTGGCGCAGGCCGATGTCGGCCTAGCGATGAACAGCGGCACGGTTGCCGCGAAAGAAGCGGCCAACATGGTGGATCTCGATTCCGATCCGTCGAAAATCATCGAGGTGGTTGCCATTGGCAAGCAGGTGCTGATGACGCGCGGTGCCTTGACCACGTTCAGCGTGGCCAATGACGTGGCCAAATATTTCGCAATTATTCCGGCCATGTTCACAGCGGCTATTCCAAGCATGGGCGCACTTAATGTTATGGGGCTCGGCTCCCCGATGTCGGCGATTTTATCGGCGCTGATTTTCAATGCGATCATCATACCAGTGCTGATTCCGCTTGCGATGAAGGGCGTGTCCTACAAGCCGATGAGCTCATCCAAGCTGCTGCAGCGCAATGTGCTGGTCTACGGATTTGGCGGGGTTATCGTCCCGTTCGTCGGCATCAAGCTGATAGATATGATTGTCCATCTATGGATTTAAGGCGAGCGCCTTGGCGGTCCTAGCAAGGGATGCAAGAGTTTGCCCGCCGGTCACAATATCGCGATGAACCTAATCAGAAGGGATCGAAGAACCATGATGAATCATCCTGTGCAAAAAGCCTCTGGACGTGTTTCCGCTCGAGCCGAGGCGATCCGCGTTCCGGTCGGGATTGCGGTGAGAACGAGCTTTGTCTTTATTGTTCTGTGCGGCTTACTGTACCCGCTCGTAACGACAGGCGCCGCGCAGCTGCTGATGCCGAAGCAGGCCAATGGCAGCTTGATCGAGGATCGAAGCGGCAATGTGGTGGGCTCGGAATTGATCGGTCAGAGCTTCCCGGATCCGAAATATTTCCACGGCAGGTTATCCAGCATCGAATATAACGGGGCGGGATCCGGCAGCAACAACTATGCCCCGTCAAACCCGGAAATGCTGGAGCGGACCAAGGCTGAGATCGAGGCGTGGAAGAAGAACAACCCGAACGTTCCCGTCCAAGAGCTTCCGATCGATCTCGTCACGAACTCGGGCTCGGGACTAGACCCTCATATCACGCCGAAATCGGCTGAAGTTCAAATTCCGCGCGTCAGCGAGCGGACGGGAATTGCCGAAGCGGAGTTGAAACGACTGGTGAAGGAGCATACGGAAGGGCGGGATTTCGGCGTGTTTGGCGAGCCCCGTGTCAATGTGCTCAAGCTGAATCTGGCGCTGCAAGAGCTTTTGGAACATTGACTGAGCCCTACCGAAGAAAATCGCCGGAGGAAATCCTGCGATCGATCTTAAAGCTGAGGCAAGGACGTCTCAAGGTCTATATCGGAGCTGTAAGCGGGTCCGGCAAAACCTATCACATGCTCCGCGAAGGCCAGAGCCTGAAACGGCAGGGGATCGATGTTGTCATCTCCGCCGTATCAACGATGCAGAGGCCTGATACGGTGGAGCAGGCCCGGGAGTTGGAGCGGGTGTCCAGCATCCACTGGTTCGAAAGCGGGAATGAGCGTAAGGACCTGGATCTGGAACGGCTGCTGCGGCGGAATCCGGAGGTGCTGCTGGTAGACGGTCTGGCGCACCGGAACCGCCAGGGAGCCAGGTTCGAGACCCGGCTAGAGGATATCCGTTTTCTTCTTAGCCACGGCATCAGCGTTATTACGACGATCAATGCTTATGAGCTGAAGGACGTAGGCGATATCGCGAGCAGATTGACGGGCGTCACGGCCGGTTATTCGCTGCCTGCGGATACGCTGGAGTTCGCCGACGAAGTGGTACTGATCGACGTTACGCCCGAGACGATGCTGGAGCGGGTGCAAAGCGGTCTGCTTGCCGGCGGCGATGCTTGGGAGCGGGGCAATCTGGCCGTGCTTAGAGAGCTTACCCTTCGGCTGGTAGCGGAGGGCGTTAACAGCTCGCTGGAGCGGCATCGGAGGGAGCGTGGGTTGACAGGCCCTTCCGGCGCCGCCGAGCGGATCCTGGTCGCAGCGCAGTATCATTGGAACGGATCCATCTATATGCGTCGCGGCCAGCAGATTGCCAAGCGGCTGAACGGCGAGCTGCTCGTCGTCACGTTCGTGAAGCCCGGATCGACGCTCGGGAAGGAGCAAGCCGCCTTCAGAAGTTCCCTTCAGAAGCTGGCAGAGCGAATCGGAGCGACCCTGGAGGAGCTTCCGTTACGCTCCCGGCGCAAACTCGCAGGAGCGATCCTGACGTATGCACTGGATCGGCATGTCACCCGGATCGTGCTGGGACATTCGAAGCAGACCCGAAGTCAAGAGCTGTGGCAGGGCTCGGTCATTCATGATCTGCTCCGGCAAATGCGAGGGGTGGACCTGCTCGTGGTGGCTGACCGGACAGCCCATAACGGCGAGCGCATCATTCCCGCCCGGATTCAACCGAATCCGCCGAGGGCAGGGGCGTTTCAACGGCTTAGCGGGACCGAGCTCGATGAGCGGATCGAGCAGGCAAAGCGGGGGCGGTTCAAGATGTATATCGGCGCGGCCCCCGGCGTTGGAAAAACGTATGCGATGCTGCGGGAAGGCGGCGACCTGCGCCGAAAAGGTCTGGACGTGATCGTCGGTCTCCTCGAGACCCACGGCCGCGCCGAAACCCAATCTCAAGTTGGCGAGCTGGAAGTAATGCCGCGGAAGACGAAGCAATACCGCGGGACGCGATTGGAAGAGATGGATACCGACGAGATCCTGCGGCGAAAGCCCGATGTCGTGCTGGTCGACGAGCTGGCCCATACGAATGTGCCCGGCAGCCGGAACAAAAAGCGGTATGAGGATGTGCTTGATATCTTGTCTGCCGGAATCTCCGTCATTACGACCGTGAATGTGCAGCATCTGGAGAGCCTGAACGATGCGGTCCTGCAGGTTACCGGCGTCCGCGTCAGGGAAACTGTGCCTGATCGCATTCTGCAGCTGGCTGACGAGGTTCAACTGATCGACGTCACCCCCGAGACCCTGCAGCAGAGGATGCGGGAGGGCAAAATCTATGCGTCCGAGAACATTAAGCAAGCGCTCGGCTCCTTCTTCAAGACCGGAAACCTGATTGCGCTGCGGGAACTAGCGCTAAGGGAAATCGCCGACGACGTGGATGAGCGGTTGGAATCCCTTGAGCGAAGCGCCTCGCTGCGGGGACCGTGGCGACGGGAGGAAGTGATCTATGTTCTCGTCGGCAGCGGTCCCGAGTCGGAGCGAATCATTCGCCGCGGCTTTCGAATCGCCTACCGGCTGAAGGCGGCCTGGTATGTAACGCCGCTGCCGGATAGATCTGAAGACGGCAAGCTGTCCATGCCGGCACGAAGGGATCCATTTCAGGCGATGACGGAGCGGCTTGGGGGGATTTTTCGTCCGCTGGAGCTGCAGGGAAAGCAAGCGTACGACTTGCCTGCGCTTCTGATCGCGGCGGCTGATGAAGTGAAGGCTACCCAGCTTATTATTGCTCAGCCGCCGGGCAAAGGGTTCCCTGGCTCCTCCCAAATGCGGTTTGTGAAGCAATTGCTGAGACGGGCCAGGCATATGGATGTGCTGGTCATTGCCGACACCGGCCAGTAAAGGGCGGTTGCTTCAGGCGATAGATAGCCGATGATGCCCTATACGCTCAATGACCCGCCGATAGTGTTCCAGTTATCAGAACGCCCGCCTTCCTGTATAGGAAATGCGGGCGTTGTTGTTATGCAAAGCTACGGTCAGTTATGCGTTTTTAAGGGCTTCTATTCGCCGGACAGCGAGCGGTCGCCGGTCAAATATTTTTCCGTCAGGGTGGATAGCAGCTGGATGCCGACTTCATTCTGTCCGCCTTCCGGAATAATCAGGTCGGCGTATTTTTTCGAAGGCTCGATAAACGCTTCGTGCATCGGTTTTACGGTCGACAGGTATTGATTATGGATGGACTGAATCGTCCGGCCGCGGTCCTCGATATCCCGGACGACCCGGCGGAGGAGGCGCACATCGGGATCGGTGTCCACGAATACTTTAATGTGCAGCAGCTTGCGAAGGTTCTCATCGGACAGCACATGCAGTCCCTCGATGATGACAATGTTGTTGGGCTTAAGCTCCACGGTTTGATCCTTGAAGCGGGCATGCTTGGTGAAATCGTACACGGGCGCCTGTGCCGGCAAGCCCTGCTTGAGGATGCCCAGATGCTCGATGAGCAGATCGTTATCGAAGGCAAACGGATGATCGTAATTGATCGCTTCGCGCTCCTCGAAGCTGAGCTCCGGGTGATCCTTGTAATAATTGTCTTGAGAAATGAACGTCACTTTATCTGAGCCGAGTCGGTCGATGACTGAGCGGGCAACCGTTGTCTTGCCTGAACCCGTGCCGCCGGCGATACCTATAATGAGCATGGCGAATCCATAACCCTCCCTAGAAGTTTACAATTTCATTATTGTAGCACAGCATGCGCCTTTTTTCACTATGAGGACGCAGAGTAAAAGCTGGGATTTTCGAATTTTTCTCATCACTATTCTAACCAAGGAATGGTTAACAGAATCTGGATCGATTATCATAAAGCTAAATGCTCATATGGACAGGAGAGATGAAGGATGGCATCAGTACCGATTTATCCTTGCAAGCGCGCGGTTTACAGGGGGGCAGGAGAGGACGGCGCCGCAATCGATTGGGAGCGCTGTGAAGCGGTGGAGCTGACCGATACCGTGACGGGAAAGCCTGTGAAGGAACAGACAAGCGTCCAGGCCTGTTGGAGCCCGGAATGGTTTCATGTCCGGTTTATCTGCCAAGACTCTCATGTTGTATCCCAGTATCGGCACAGGGATGATCCGCTGTACGAGCAGGATGTGGTCGAGCTGTTCATTGATGAGACGGGAGCGGGGAGCGAATATATCGAGCTTGAGGTCAGCCCGCATAATGTTGTTTTTGACGCCCGGATCCAAAACGACGGCATGAAGTCGATTACCGCCAGTGATGTGGCGTGGGATTTGGCCGGACTTGAAACTACCGTAACGCAGGATGACAAAGGTCGAAGAATATACGACATCGCGATCCCGGCCGTCAATTTCGGGAATCCGCCTCGTGCGGGCGGGAGCTGGAACGTCAACTTTTACCGTATAGACGAGGATCCCCAGGGCTTGCAGGAATTTCAGGCGTGGAGCCCGACGGGAGAGGTGAATTACCATATTCCGTCCCGGTTCGGCAAGCTCGTATTTGAGGAATAGAGGCTTAAATGGTTCAGCGGATAAAAGGCTCTCCTTTATACATAAACAACATGGGGTGAAACAAAATGGATCGAGAGCATGCCGTATTCCTTCTGAAATGTCACGCTTTCGTGCATGAAGACCTCGAGCATCCGAAGAAGCAGCGCGGGTTTCTCGGCATGCTGCGCCCGTTCAACGGCGAGCTGGTGGAGGAGAACTTTCACGAGTTGATGCAGATCATCGAGGTGCTGGCTGATGACCATGGCCAACCGGCGCTGGATCGGGAGATCATCGCTTGCTTCTGGAGCATCTGCCAACTGGCAACGGCCTGGGCGGTGTATCCGGAGGGGATGCTGCGGAGGAATGGGCTCTTGACGGCCGACCAAGAGGAAACAATCGAGGAATGGATTGACATGATCTCTTATGCGGTCATGGTGCTGCTGGAAGGCGAAGGCCAGCTGGATGAAGCCCTGTGGGGCTACCGGGAGTATTTGAAAAGGGCGTAGGGAAGCAGTCATGGGGCGAATACCATCTGTATGTTTATAATGATGACGGTTCGGAAGGTGCCTTAAACATCGTCGCTTCGACGAGAGAATAGGCATTTTGGCTGTGAAAAAGAGACCGCTCGCGCAAATGAATGCGGGCGGTCTCTTAATGTACTGTAATATGAGGGCGTGTAGAAGGACTGAAGCGCGTTTTTTTATTTTCCTGCGACGGAGATTGTGATCTGACCGTTCTTATTATCTTGGCTGACCTTCAAATTCAGAATGTCGGACAGGAACTCAAGCGGCACGTATACGTGTCCGTTTCTCATCTCCGGTGCTGCACCGAGCTTGCGGGGGGCTTTTTTTCCAAGGAAGTAGCTGTCCTTGTTCAAGCTGATGGAGCTCCAAAGGGCACCCTTCGAAATGTCGGCGGCTTTGCGCTTGCCGTTCCATGCAACGTCGAACTGCAGCTGGCGCAGGGCGCTTGCCAACGGCACCATGATCTTGCCGTCTTTGCCGATGTAATGCTTGCCGGAAGGAATGATCGATTGGACAGCTCCGTGCACTTCCTCCTTACGGTCCGGAAGCTTAACGGCAAATTCGGGCGTGCCGGTTGATCCCGGGGCGATGCTGTATTCTTGGAACACGATGTACGCTTTGCCGTCCTTCACGTAAAAGCTCTGCTCGGGATCTACACCCTGAAAGCCGTCCTCCCCTTCAAAATAGCGCTCTTGATCTGCAGCGATCGCGGATTTAATATACGCATCCAGAATGGATGGGTACTTACTGCCGAACAGGTCCGCAAGCGTTACGCGCTTCGCTTCGGCCTCATTCGTGAAGTTGTACGTATCGATACGGGTATCCGGATTGTTCATGCCGGTCCCCTCCGTCGTGATTTTCAGGGAGACCAGACCGTTGTCCGAGCCGTCTGATGTCAGCTCATATTGAATCAGCAGCTGGTAGGGATGCATGGCGTAGCCGTTCTTTTGGGCCAGAGCTGCGGATGCCGCGGCCTCCTGTTCCCATTTTGCGAGATCCTTGAAGGCATGGGATTCAATGATATCGTTCAGCTGATCCTGATATTTAGCGTCGCTGAGACCTTGGAATACGGGAATGGTGATATCGGCCTCGAGCCATTTCTCGGTGGATTGGAGTGTCTTGCTGGTAACCAGCGGCGCGGCAAGCGCGGGAGCCGTGATCCGTCCGTTGCCGGAAGCGGCCTTGGCCTGTGCATGGACATGAGCGGAAGGAAGCCCGGAAGCGGACACCATCAGAATGCCTGCCAAGCCGGCCGCAACCAAGGTTTTGGTCCATTTTGTTGTATGCTGCATCGTTTTCATCGTAATTACCTCCTGGTGTTAAAAAAGGATATAGTCGTACAGTAGTTGTTAGTTGTTACATTGGAATCATGCCCAGCCGGGCTCGCCCGAGGTGATTTCCTGCTCCCTTACTCGGCGCCATTCATGTGGTTGATTTCCCGACATGTGACGCCACACCGTACACTGTGGAGCTATTGCGCGGTACAAAACGGCTTCTTATTAGTTATTTGATATACTCGTTGCTGACGAGCAAGTCCTGGATCGCCTCCGTTGGAATCGTGAATTCCACAACGCCCATGTAGCCCGGCGCTACGTCATATTCATCGAAGCTGATGACCAGCTTGCCGTCCTGATTAATGTAGAAGTTCTGATCCTTCGCGATGCTTCGGAACATCTCCTCTTCCGGCATATCGGGTTCGATGCCCGGCTGCTGAACCCAGTAGACCTTGTTAGGGTCGTCCTTCATCTGCTGACGCATTTGCTCTTTAATATTGTCGCTGATCGCTTGGATATAGCGGTCGTCGCTGAAGAGGCTCGGCAGCGTGATGACGATGTGATTGATTTTATCGATCGTATCGTATTTGCGGGATTCGGCGGATGATCCGGCCGATTCGACGACATAACGGGAGAGGGTCAGCAGCCGATCCGTATCGGTGACGACTTCATAGCCGCTTTCCAGCCCGAGATGTCCGCCCCCGCCTTTTTCCAGCTGAGCCACTTCATCCTTAAAGTCCTCGTACAGCTTCCTGTTTTCCTCCAAATACTTGGTATTTAGGGACTGCTCCAGCTCAGGATCGCCGGTGCCGGCAATGCCGGGCGTTTTAAGGTGCACATCGGTGTTTTCGTTCTGCTCGGCATATTCCCGGATGGTGATCACCTTGACGATCTTCCCGAGCACCGGCACTTCAGACAGCGCCTGGGCGAAGGCCGGGCTGGCGTTTACGCCGGCAAACAGCAGGATGCATGCAGCCGCGGCGCTGGCGAGCCAGGGCATGGCCTTTATTTTTTTTCGCCGGGAGGCGATCGTTCTGTTCACCATCTCGTTTAATTCATTGGGAATAGGAATGGACTCATACTCCTGCTTCATCCTATTCAGCTTGTCATGCATTATCGTCGCTCCTCCTCTTGGTCTTCCTCGCTCATGTTCACCCGAAGCTTCTGCAGTCCTTGATAGAGCCTTGTTTTCACGGTACTGAGATTCTCATGGAGCACTTCGGCAATTTCTTCGATCTTCATATCTTCAAAAAATCGGAGGATAATCACGATCCGGTATTTGTCCGGCAGTTCATCCAGTGATCTTGCCAGGTCCAGATTCGGATAATGGTCTTGACTGCTTGGCAGCACGACCTCCAGTTTTTCATCGTCCATGATTTGGACTTTTTTCTGTTTTCGTATGAAATCCAGGGATGTTGTCACAACGATCCGGAAAAACCAGCTTTTTAATGAACCCGTATACTTTAGGTTTTCCATGGACATGAACGCTTTGTGGATGGCGTCCTGTACGATGTCGAGGGCATCCTCTTTGTTGCGGACATAGCTGTAAGCCAGTCGATACGCCCTTTCCTGGTTTTCGGTGATGCATTGGATTAGAAGCTTCTCCAGCTTCCGGCCGCCTCTCATGTAATCAGACACTCCTTTGGGCCCGCGCGGGTAACCATCAATTGCAATTGCCTTACGGAAGCAAGACGTGCGAGTGGTTTGAAAAGTTTGATTAGCTTAAAAAAAATTTTGGTCTGCTGCGACCGTCCACGATTTAGCAGGCAGAGAAAGCCGCGCAACAAGCAAAAGACCCCAGCTTCACCGGGGTCCTGACGCTAACTTCTATTCACCTTCACATTTTTGGATAATAATCGCGGAATTATGCCCGCCGAAGCCGAACGAATTGGAGATGCCGATCCGCAGACCATCGGAGCGTCTGGCCCGGTTCGGTACATAATCGAGATCGCACTCGGGGTCTGGCGTTTCCAGATTGATGGTGGGCGGAATGACGCCCTCTTGCAGTGATTTGACGAGCGCGATCGCCTCGATGCCGCCCGAGGCGCCAAGCATATGGCCGGTCATCGATTTGTTGGCCGTCACCGGAATCCGGTACGCATGCTCCCCGAATACCTGCTTAATGGCCGCTGTTTCCGAACGGTCGCCAATGACGGTGCTCGTGGCATGGGCGCTGATGACATCGATATCGGCTGGCGACAGCCGTGCCTCGGCAAGCGCAGCTCTCATCGCCCGGGCAGCTCCTTCGCCATCCGCAGGAGTAGCAACCATATGATAGGCGTCCGAGCTGGCGCCGTAGCCGATCACTTCGCCAAGGATGGGAGCGCCTCTGCGCTTGGCATGCGTAAGCGACTCCAGGATCAGGATGCCGGCGCCCTCCGCCATGACGAAGCCGTCGCGATCCGCGTCGAACGGACGGCTGGCGCGGGCGGGATCGCCTTCCCGGGTAGAGAGGGCGGTTGCGTTCGCGAAGCTGGCGACGGATATGCCGGTCAGAGCCGCTTCCGTACCACCTGCAATGATGACATCCGAGCGGCCAGCCTGGATGTGATAAAAGGCCTCGCCGATGGCGGTGTTCCCGATCGAGCAGGCGGTCACCGGAGCGAGCGTCGGCCCTAACGTCCCGTACCGAATGCTGATCATGGCGGCAGCCATGTTGGGGATCATCATCGGCACGAGCGTAGGACTTATTCGCTCCGGCCCCCGTGAGGCCAACGTTTCGCTTTGATTCATGAGTGTCTGGATGCCGCCGATGCCGGAGCCGACGTAGACGCCCATGCGTTCCCGGTTGACCTGGGTCAGGTCCAGCCCGGAGCTGGACACGGCTTGATCGGCCGCTGCCAGGGCAAACTGGCAGAAGCGGTCCATGCGGCGGGCTTCTTTCGCGCCGAATCGCTCGTTTGGATCGAATTCTTTGACGGTGCCTGCTATTTTCACTTTATGCTTTAAGGTATCAAATGTATCGATAGGCGAAACGCCGGACTCGCCCCGGGACAGCCTCGCCCAGAAGGTTTCGGTGTCATTGCCGAGCGGCGAAATGACGCCCATGCCCGTAATCACAACTCTTTCCATAAGATGTCAGCCTCCTCTAAGACTTTATATCTTGTCTTGCTTAAGGCTATAATGTCACTAGTTATATCCTATTACAAGATAGTGTTTATCCTAGTATAATTACTGCTATCCTGAGCTGGATAGCGAGGGGGGACAGGTATGAACTCTCAAGTCAGGCTGCAGGCGCTGTCGGCGTTCCTGAAAGGCCAGCGGGCCAAAATATCGCCGGAATCCGTCGGCTTGCCGCCAGGTACGCGCAGAAGAACGCCGGGGTTGCGCCGGGAAGAAGTGGCACAGCTGGCCGGCGTTAGCACCACCTGGTATACATGGCTGGAGCAGGGACGGGACATTCAGGTGTCCTCGTCCGTGCTGGATTGCGTTGCGAATGCGCTGCAGCTGAATGCGGATGAGCGGCGGTATTTGTACTCTTTGGCATTTGAGGGGGGTGGGGAAGTGTACCCCGTTCAGCAGGAAGCCGTTCAGATCAGTCCTTCGCTGCAGAAGATCATGACAGAGCTCAAGCTGTGCCCTGTCGTGATCTCCGACCGGATGTGCAACATCGTCGGGTGGAACCGGGCCGCAGCCTTCGTATTCCTGGATTTCGACCGGATTCCGCCGGAGGAACGGAATATGATCCGCCTGCTGTTCACACGCCGCGAATTCCGGCGGCTGGCCGTGAACTGGGAGCAGTTCGCCAGCGGTTATCTGGCGATGTTCCGGTCCTACTACGGACAATATGTCGGAGATGAATGGTATGACCGATTTCTGGAAGAAATGAAACGGAAGAATCCGGATTTTACCCGGATGTGGGAGGAGAGCCAGGTCAGCTACGCGCCGGAGGTGCATCTGGAATTCAGGCATGCGAAGGCCGGAAAAATGGTGTACGAGCTCACCTCGCTGAAGGTGTACGGGAATGCCGACCTGCGCTGCAGCATCTACACGCCTGCACCGGACACGAATACGGAAGCGAAGCTGCGGCAGCTGATGGAGGAGATGGGGGGGTGAGTTAGGGTCTGGGTCTGTTTTCGGCATTAAATTTAGCCATACAAAAACTGCACCCCCAATATGTTAGATGGTGTCCAACATTAGGGGTGCAGTTCAGCGGTACAGCTTCCGTGCACTAAGCAGAATGCTTAACACGGCGGCAACACCTTTGAGAATGTTCAGCAGCTCCACAAGGGTGATCATGGCATCATCCCCTTTAACAAGAGGCTAACGCCGTGATCACTCCACCGCACTTTGTCCTTGTAGATGAGTATAGCATCATAATAAAACGCTTGTCCCAGTAAATTCCAATAATCTGCGACAAACGGTGTACTATAGTTTAGGTCAGTCGATCACACCCCAAACTTCCTGCTCGCCTACACCCAGTCCCGCCGCAGCGTGAACAGCTCCTTCAATTCATCGGTGGAGAGCTCGGTAATCCAGCCTTCGCTGCTTGAGATGACCTGATCGCTGAGCATCTGCTTGCTCTCCAGCATCTCATCGATCCGTTCCTCGAGCGTTCCCATAGAGATGAACTTGTACACCTGGACATCCTTGGTCTGGCCCATCCGGTAGGCCCGGTCCGTTGCCTGATTCTCAACGGCCGGGTTCCACCAGCGGTCGAAGTGGAACACGTGGTTGGCGGCGGTCAGGTTGAGACCGACGCCGCCCGCCTTAATCGACAGGATCATCACATTCGGCTGTTCATTTGGGGGCAGCGACCGGGATTGGAACCGCTCGATCATGCTGTCCCGGGCCCGCTTGGTCGTGCTTCCGTTCAGGTACAGCACCGGCTCGCCAAGCTCTTGCTCCAGCACCTGGCGCATCATATCGCCCATGCCGATATATTGGGTGAAGATCAGGCAGCGCTCGTCTTCTTCCCGCAGCTCCTTCACCATGGACAGCAGCCGCTCCAGCTTCGCAGATCTGCTCACGATCGCTTCGGTGTCGAGAAGCCCGCCCGTTCCCGGCAATTCGGGAAGCGGCTCCTTCGTCAGCAGAGCAGGATGGTCGCAGAGCTGCTTGAACTGCGTCAAGGCGGCCAAGATCGCGCCTTTGCGCTCGATGCCTTCGAGCTTTTGCATCCGCTCCAGCAGTCCGCTTACCGTCTGATCGTACAGGGCGCCCTGCTCGGCGGTCAGATGAATATAGGTCTTCATCTCGTTCTTCTCCGGCAGGTCGAGCTGAATGGCCGGATCCTTCTTCTTGCGCCGGAGCATGAACGGCTTGATCAGCTTCTGCAGCTCCGCCATGCGCTGCTCGTTCTTGTCCTTCTCGATTGGTTGAATGAACCGCACGGTAAATCCGCGGAGACTGCCGAGATATCCCGGATTGATGAAATCGTAGATCGACCACAGCTCCGAGAGGCGGTTCTCGATCGGCGTACCGGTCAAGGCGACGCGGTGCCTTGCGGGAAAGCTGCGGACAGCGGCGGATTGCTTGGTGTCTGCGTTTTTGATGTTCTGGGCCTCGTCGATGCCGATGGACTCCCACTTGACGTCCCTTAACAGCTCCTGGTCGAGCGTGGCGGTCGCATAGGAGGTCAGCACGATGTCGGCATCATAGGCCATCCGATAAAATGCTTCGCCACCGCTTCGCTTGCCTCCGTAATGAAGCATGACCCGCAGCGTCGGTGCAAAGCGCTCCAGCTCCTTCTGCCAATTGCCTAGAACCGAGGTCGGGCAGATCAGCAGCGATGGAAGCGGCTCTTCGCCGCGCTGCCGCACCGTGTCCTTCACATGCAGGAGGTATGCGATGAACTGCACGGTTTTACCAAGGCCCATGTCGTCGGCAAGGCAGGCTCCGAGGCCGTAATGCCGCAGGTAAGCAAGCCATGCAAAGCCGTCCCGCTGATAGGTTCGAAGCTCGGCCTTAAGGTCTGGCGGCACGGGAAGCTCCGGCCATTCTTCCTGCCGGCCGAGCCGCCCGATCAGCTTCACGAAATGCTCGTTAAGCTCTACCTCCAGCTTCACCCGATCTGCGTCTGATGAAGATTCCCCGGCGGCTTCGGACGTCTCCGCTTCGTCGCTGCTGCCCAGTAAATGCAGCTGAAGAATGTCTTGGAAGGACAGCCCCTCTTCGCGGTTCATGCCCGCCATCATCTGACGGATCTGCGCGACGAGGGCCGGATCGAGCGGAATCCACTCCCCTCGGAACCGGACAAGCCGTTCGTTCCGGGCGACAAGGTCGGCGAATTCGGCCTCAGTCAGCGTGGATTCGCCGATGGCGATACGCCAGTCGAAGTTGACCAGCGAATCCAAGCCGAACAAGGAGCCACCGCTGCTTCCTCCTGCGGCCTCGCCTTCCCCTGCGCGCACCTTGGCCCGCAGCTTCGGCTTCTTCCGGCGCGCCGCTTCCCACCAGGCGGGAAGCAGCACCTGCCAGCCGGCCTCCAGCAGCCGAGCGCTGTCGGCCGTCAGAAACTGCCAGGCGGCCTCATCGGAGAGGGGCTTGCCGAGCACTTGTTCACCATGGCCGTCAAAGAAGCGGTCCGGCAGTGCCGCTCTCAAGCTTCGGAGCCAGCCGGGAGAGCGCTCGGCGATATGGGCAGCCCATGTGTCCGGCCAAGCACCATGCGCCGTTCCGTCTTCCGCCAGCCGTATGTCGGTAAAAGCCGCCGCGTCCTGCTTGTCCTGCAGCACAAGCGCAAGACGCCAACTCGTCTCTTCTTCATCGGGCTCCAGCAGCTGCAGCAGCGGACGGAAGGGAGCGGTATCCGGACGCCATCCGATGGAGATGAGCCAAGCCGCCGCGTCCATGCCGGCTGCCGCCGCCCGTTGCGGCGTGAAGAGCAAAGGATATTCTCTGCGCAGATCGGCTGCCGCTTCTTCCGTTCCATAATATAGGCGGTGAACATAGGCCGAGAAGGAAGCGCGCAGTCCCTCATCCCATGTTTCGTCCGCGCACAGCAGGGCGAGCTTCTCCTGCCCCTCATGGGTTAAAGCCTGCTCATCCCACACCCACTGCAGCTTTCCGGCCTTGTAGGCGCCGAAATCGGGAACAAAGCGGCGGTCCCTCGCGCACGCAGCGAGGGCAGGGGCCAATTCGATAAAGGGAATACAGGCTTCATCCCACAGCCATTCGATATGTTCCAGCAGCTGCAGGTCCGCGAAGAACGGAATGGCCTGTTCAGCCGGCAGTATGACGACCTCGATATCGGAGACGGATTGGACCGTGAGCTCCGTGCCGTAGAAGGAGTCCTCATGCCAAGCAAATAAGCGATGCTTCAAATACGTTCCGGGTACATAGCCCTGCATCAGGGTCGAGCCGTAAATCACCGCGTCCCCGAATTCGCTTATAGCCATATGAATCGTGATGGTTTCCGTGTATTTGCTCATGATATCAGCTTTCCTCTCCGCAGCTCTTCTTGAAATGCGCGCAGCCTGCTGTTGCGGACGGATAGGGACGTGATAAACAAATCCCAGCGTTCCTGCTGCTTGAGCTTCTTATACAGCTTGGCCAACCGCTTCAGCAGCTTGACGGCAGCTTTGTAGCCGTCCCGGTTCTTATGGAGAATGTAGCGTTCGACCGCCTGGTGGTAAAACGGCAGCAGAAGCTCCGGCGCATGCTTCTCAACAGGCGCAAGGTCGCTTACCCTCAGCTCCAGCGGTTCTCTGCCCGTGCTCAGCTGATAATCGATCCACTCCCGCCAGCGGCCGTGGGTCATGAGCGCATTTTGGTAAATGTGCTTGGAGTATGGAAGCAGGGAGGCAAGGCAATTCCACATGCGCTCGGCCGCCTCCGGAACATGCTCGATCACCGCATCCCAGTAGTCCTGGTAACGGCTGAGATGTTCGTTTCGATGGCTGCCAAGCAGCGGGCCGATCTCCGGAAGCCAGCGGGCGAGTCGTTCCCACTCGGAAGCCGAATACAGCATATGGAAGAAGCCCAACACGAATTCGGCCGAAAGGGTGCTGAGCTTGTCCGCTTCCCGGAGCAGCTCCCAGGCCGCCTCGTCTTGCCTCATATAGAAGTGCATCAGGCTCTGTGACGTCAACCATGCCGCACGGGAGAGCGATGCGCCGAAATCGCCTTCGGCCGCTTGCAGCTCCTTAAGCTCATCCGCATATGTCTGCTGATTCTCCCCGTAAACCGGGCTGATCCAGTAGATCCACAGCTGCATATAGACCTTGGCAAAAAACTTCCGGTTCCTCGGCTCGACCAGCATGCTCCTGCGGATATACGCCTTGGTTTCGTCCAGGCGTTCCCGAAACGCCTCTCCCGGTTCAATGTCTTCAAGTCCGTCTTTTAAGATTCTCCCGATTTGGTCTTGGACGTGGTCAGCTGCCACTTGGGTATGGTAGCCGATATAGGAGCCGGAGGAATTCCAGGCGCTCGCCTGCTGCTTTACCAGCTTCTCCAGTACAAAGAGATGGGCATGCAGCCCGTATAGCGGTTCCAGATCGGCAGGCAGAGGCGGCTTGATATGATGAAGGGCGGCCAAGGCGTTTTTGGCGTAAAACGAATTTTGGGTGTTCGTTCCGAGCGAAGCCGTGCAAATATCAAACAGCTCATGCCATGCCGTAATAGGCAGCGTCGGCAGCTGCTCCGCTTTGTCTCTCCATTTCTGGGGGCTCGGAGCAGCCTGCCCTGCTGCAGTCCTGGGCCGTAGAGAGTTGGGAGTAATGGGGGAGCTGGCCCAGGACATCGAATGTGCATTGACGAGGGCGTGAATGGACCGCCCTTGCTGCTGGGCGTAATCCAGCAGAACGGCCGCCATATGCTTGCATGCCCCTTCAACAGGGCATGAGCATTCGCTGTCGCTCAGGGAATTGACGCGAAGCCGGACCTGATAGGGTTCCGCAACCGAGCCTTGTACGAGGGCATCGATCACCCCGGAGGAAGGGTCAGACAGCTCGCTTGAGCGGACGCGGCCTTGCTTGAAATATTGAAAGCCCCTCTTGATCGTGAGGTCGCTGAAGGTCTGGGTCGTTCGCTGAATGAGTTCCTGCCACTGCATATCGTCTAAGGTCAAGTATGAATTCATGTTCGCATAGTCTCCTAAGAGAATTTATATCCATGTATCCATTTAATCTATCATATTCACAGAATTGGCGAAACAAGGCCAAGAAGCCGAAACAGTGGAAAAATTCCCTAACATGCATGAAACAGGGGGCCGAAGAGAGAAAGGGAGCTAGAAGCCATCGGGAGAAGAGAAACGTACGCGCCAAAGGGAGCTCCATATCCTCAGCAAGCAGCAGATGTGCGTGACAAGCAGCGGTAGGGAGCCCCCCAGGTTTTAAGCAAATCTTCCAAAAGGAACTTGCATGTTATTTGCCGTCAGGCTTCCTTTTATAGACGACGGTTCTTCTTATCATCAATGTACAGCTCGACCGCCGTGATGAGCCGGATCAATAGCTTGATCAGAAGAAACAGCGCATAAAGGCCAAGCAGTGCCAATAGCCCCTGAACGATTAATGCGATAAGCGGCAAGAATGCAAATGCGGAAAAACTCATGCTCACAGTCCATCACCTCCTCCAATAGAATCAATTGCTCTGGATCCGGGCGACGATGTTTGAGCTGCAGGAAGGATGTTTTCATATTAAATCAATTAGGAGAAGAACATGTATCCTTTATATCTTGCGCCCTTTTCGCCTTGTAAGCTTTAATCCATTTTCGTTTAGCAAAATAAAACCAAAAATAAAAACGAGTTTTAGAAATTGTATTTTTCAGGGTTTTTAAAAAAGTCGAGATAATTATATCTTCCAATAGGCTCAAAGGTCTTCCTGTCCTCATTGAACTCCAAAACAATTACTTCTCCACTCAGTCCAGAATTAGTTTCTGTTTCAACTATAGCTATTCTGTTCTCAGCTAGTTGTACAACTGACTCGCTGACGTATGATGGAAAATCAGGAGCATTATTTTGGGGGACTGGCTTAAGAGCAATAATTATAAGACAAATTAAGATTCCAATCATAATAGTTAATTTGCTTTTTTCCTGCACTGCTTCTCCTCCTAATAGGTTTTTTAAGTATCTAATTATAAAAACACATTTTATCAAATAATGTTTGTTTCATATCGGGACATATTGTACTCTTTAGAGCTGGTAGTTTGCCAAAGCGGTGCTACTGATCTCGGGTCAAGTTAACGAATTTTTAATTAAATTTCTGTCTAATTGGTGGTAATCGTAATATGCATCGGGCACAGCCGCGCACAATCGGGCGCGGGAAACGGCTCTTGGTGTTCCAAGCCGAATCGGACACTGGGAAGTAACCGGTGCTTGCCTGTATTGCATATTTCTGCAAATCTAAACGGCTTGTGATAGATTATAAAATGCAGCTCAAAGCATTGGCTTCGCAGGCATGCAAAGCTCCCCCGGCCTGCTGCTGCTGACCATGTGCAAGAGCTTTTAATTGGAGTCTTCTAAGCTTACTAATGGCTTCAAGGCCCCTTGGGCCAAGAAATCTTCCGGTTTAAAGACAAGCTGCAGAAGGTAATATGTAAGGCTGCAAAAGGCGCTCCCATAAGCTGCTTCCTGGATATCTGGTGAGCGGGATGGAGGGAACTTATATTTTCCTCCCTAAGCCTTTAATACCATTTACTTGAGTCTTAAGTATCCTCTAAGATAGGTAATAAACTTGGTGGATGTCGACCGTTGTCCAATTTTGTAGTAACCGCATACAAAGTTAACTAGCCTTACGGACCCATTCCCTAGGGTATAAATGAGGTGAACGCATTGCAGCAATGGCTTGGGAAATCATTAAAGCATAAATTATCGCTGCTTATCATTATTACGACGATGGTTCCTTTGCTGTTTCTCGGCTTTTTCTCTTTTAACATGGCGGAAAGCCTGACGGAGGAGAAGGCCAAAATTACGGGCATGAATACCTTGCGCCAGCTTGAAGCGTATCTCGATACGATGGTGAAGGATGTTGAGAACATGTCGCTGTTTCTGATCGGCCATAACGGCGTGCAGTCCTATCTGAAGTCGTCCGAGAGCAATTACGTCCAGCAGACGACCGTCATCAACTTTTTGACCAATCTGGCGTTTTCCAAAGACTATATCGCCAACATTATCGTGGAGCCGCTCGGCAATAAGGATCCGATTTCCCATAAATCGCTGGTGCGATCCGAGTTCAAGGACATTACGGAGGAGATTCCGGATTATTACGCGCAGCATCCGAAATGGTGGTCTTTCGTCCACCGGCAGTGGACTTTTGAAGGAGTCAGGAAGGTGATCACCCTGGCGAGGCCGATCCGCAGCACGGACAAGTACAAGCCGATCGGCAATTTGCAGATCAACCTCGATCAAGCGGTCATCGCGAACCAATTCCGGCAAGCGGTGCTGGAGAAGAGCGGCTTCGTGCTGCTTCTGGACGAGCAGAACCGGATCATCGTCGGCCCGCCGGATATGGAGACCAATCTGACGCTTTCGGATTACTACCCTTCCATCGGCGAATTTGAAGGCGACAGCGGCAGCATGGATTACGGCAAGGATGAAGACAAGAAGACGATCCTATATAAAAAAATGTCCAGTGTGAACTGGAAGCTCGTCGGCATCATCCCGTCGCAGGAGTACCGCTCGCAGAACCAATACTTTTTGAAGCTTACGGCGGTGGCGGTCACCGTGGCCGTCGTGTTCGTGATCGTGCTCGTCCTGTTTCTGATCCAGAAAATTACGAACCCGCTGTCCGTGCTCGCGAAGTTCCTGAAAAACTCCAGTCCCGAGGAGCCGCTGCCGGCCCTCCCGGTCAAAACGGTTGACGAGGTCGGCCAGCTGATTATCAGCTATAACCGACTAAGCTCGCGGATCGTGAAGCTGACCGATGAGGTAAAGCTGAGCGAGTCGCTGAAGAAGGAAGCGGACATGCACGCGCTGCAGGTACAGATCAATCCGCATTTTCTTTACAATACGCTATCCTCCATCCACTGGCTGGCCCTGATGAACCAGGATGTAAAGATTGCCGAGATGGTGGGCTCGCTCAGCGACTTTCTGCGGTTCAGCCTGAACAACGGCCAGGAATACTGCACGATTCAGCAAGAGATCATGCATGTCCGCCATTATGTGAATATTCAGAAGATCAGGTACCCGGACAAGTTCGAGTTTGACGTCCGCGTGGAGGAGAGCTTGTATAACCAGACGATGCTGAAGCTGCTGCTGCAGCCCCTCGTGGAAAACTCCATGCTGCATGGTATTTTGAGCCGGGACGGCCTAGGGACGATTACGATATACGGGGAGCGCGTACCGGGCGGGATTCGCTTCACCGTGGAGGATGACGGAATCGGGATGTCCCCGGATCGCCTCAGATGGCTGCAGGAGCAATTGACGGAGCATCCGCAGCAGCAAGAACGGGAGAAAGCCGGGCGCGGGAGCTACGGGCTGCGCAATGTGCATAAACGGCTTCTTCTCCATTACGGGCGGGATGCCGGCTTGGAGATCGAAAGCACCGAAGGTGCCGGAACCCGGGTCCTGTTTACGATACCGGATACGATGGATGACACCGGCCATGAAGGAATTAACAAAGGGGATGACAAACCTTGAAGGTATTGATCGTTGATGATGAAGTGATCATTCGCAATGGTCTGAGCACGGTGATTCAATGGGCGGAGCATGGCTATACGGTGCTTCCCCCCGCGGCTTCGGCGGAGGAAGCCCTTCAGCGGCTTCCGCTCGAGATGCCGGATATTATATTTACCGACATTCGGATGACGGGCGCAAGCGGGCTCGATCTGGCTCATGAGGTACGGCAGCGTTATCCCGAGATCGAGATCATTATCATCTCCGGCTATGACGAGTTCGTTTATGCCCAGCAGGCGATGCGGGAGGGGGTCAGTGATTATCTGCTCAAGACGAGCAGGCCGACCGAAATCATTGAGGCTGCCAATCAGGCGAGGGCACGGATTGAAGCACGCAGGCAGCATCACGCCAAGGGCAGGGAGCAGGAAGCCGCCGTTAACCGCAGCTTTCTGCGAAGGGTGCTTGCAACGGGCTTTTCGCCCGATGAAGCGAGCATAGCTGAGTTGTGGAACCGATATCCCCAGCTTCGCATCGAAGCGGGCAAGTCGCTTCAAATTTGGCTGCTGTCCATTCAGGCGATGGAGCAAGGGGACGAAGCATCCCGGCCAACCGAATGCAACGCATCCCTAGGCTCCGTCCTCGCCGAAGAGCTGCCCTGCGCGTGGATTGAATGGAACGGCGCGCTGCTTGTGCTCGCTAGAACCGAGCCAGGCTTCCCGGACCGGGTGAACGCCGCCGTCCGAGCGTGGGAGTCCCGGCACGGCTGCCGGGTCTTAGCCGCAAGCGGCCGGCCCGTTCATGAGGCCTCGGAGCTGCATATTGCCTTGGCTTCGGCGGAGGAAGCCGCCTCCTATGCATGGCTGCTGAGGCATGAGCGGAGCATCCGCTATGAGGACATCTCCGGCCGTAAAGGGATCCGGACCGTATGCACGCAGGACGAGGAAGCGGAGCTCGCTTCGCTGCTTCGTTCCGGCCAGGAGCCGGCTCTATATGCCTGGATCGGGCGTTTGCTCGAGCGGATTTCAAGCGATCCGGACGCAACCCCGGGATCGGTGCAGGCATATCTGCATTCCCTGCTCATCTATGCGCAGCGCTGGCTTGAACGCGCGGCGGACTCGATCGGGTATTCCAGCCCGCTGGCTTCGGAGGAGCCGATCCATTTCGGGGAGTTGAAGATTTCGCCGGAGAGCGTGCTGACCCGTTATCTCGGGCTGATCATGAAGCAGTACGGTGAAATGGTATCGGCGACGACACCGGTTCAACGGGCGATCGCCTATATTCACGAGCATTTGGGCCAAAGCCTGTCGCTCCAGCAGGTTGCCCGCCATGTGCACATGAATCCGAACTATTTCAGCGAGATGTTCAAGAAGGAAACCGGTCAAAATTATATTGAATTCGTCACCCAGGCGAAGCTGCGGAAGGCCATGGTGCTGCTTCGGGAGACACCGGCCAAAATCAGCGAAATTGCCAATGAAATCGGCTATGAGGACATCAAGTACTTTAACCGGCTGTTTAAGAAATGGACCGGACAGACCCCGTCGGAATATCGGGCAAATCCTGAATTTTGTCCCTCTATGGACTGAAGTATATCCCCTATGTAAGCGCTATATCCTCTTTTATACTAAAGACGATCATCAAGAGATTAACCCATCCGAACGATTATAAAAGGGGGATTTAACTATGAGACCAGGAAGAAAAATAGGTCTAGTCCTGCTGGCCATGTCTCTGCTCCTGGCCGCTTGCGGCGGCGGAAAGAGCAGTGAGAAGGCCGGCGAGAGCACGAACGGCTCGGAGAAGGTAAAGCTGACGATCTGGCACAACTTTGCCGG
Source organism: Paenibacillus sp. FSL R5-0810 (assembly GCF_038002285.1). NCBI lineage: Bacteria > Bacillati > Bacillota > Bacilli > Caryophanales > Paenibacillaceae > Paenibacillus > Paenibacillus sp. FSL R5-0810. Next base: position 4,688,306 of record NZ_JBBOCF010000001.1, on the reverse strand, counting down.
TGACGACCTGCGGGCGAAGGCCGTTCGCAGCTATATCGATCAGTTCGCACAGGATCATCCGGAGGTTACGCTGGACGCACAGGCGATCCCGCCGGACGGCTATCGCCAGCGCTTGAGCACGGTGGCTGCCGCCAACGAAATGCCGGACGTATTCTTCGTCTATGCCGGAAGCCAATCGTCCGAGCTGCATCAAGCGAAGCTGCTCCAGCCGATTACGGAAGTGCTGGATGCGCATCCGGAATGGAAAGAGAAGTTCCTCCCTGGCGCATTCGATCCATTCGAATTTGAAGAAGGCCAGATATATTCCGCTCCGCTCGGAATGTCGGCGACATCGATCCTGTATTACAACAAGGCGCTCTTTGAGAAGCACAACGTGAAGGTGCCAACGACGTGGGATGAAATGATGACCGCGATCAAGACGTTCAACGACAACGGAATCACGCCGATTGCGCTTGGCAACAAGGCGCCGTGGGTAGCCCAGTCGACGATTCTCGGCTCGCTTGCGGACCGGGTAACGGGTACGGAATGGTTCAAGAATGCCGCTGCCCAGCAGGGAGCGAAATTCACCGATCCGGAATTCATCGAGGCGCTTGGCTATTTCAAGCAGCTCGTGGATAACAAGGCGTTCCAAGAAGGCGCGAACAGCATTGATAACACGCAAGCCGAGCAGTACTTCATTCAAGGCAATGCAGCGATGATGATCAGCGGTGCTTGGACCTTGACGAATCTTGCGGCATCTTCTACGGAAGAGCAAATGAAGGACATTGAAGTAACCACATTGCCGGCGATTCCAGGCGGCAAAGGCGAAGCGAACACCATTTCCGGCGGCGCCGGCGGCGGACTTGCGCTCAGCAGCAGAACCGAGGGCAAAGCGAAGGAGCTCGCACTGGAGCTGATCTACACCGTGAGCGGACCGGAAGCCCAGAAATCCATTGCCGAGAGCAATTCCATGGTTATGTACGATGCCGAGATCGACCAATCCAAAGTAACTTCCCTTTACTACAAGGCGTACAACCTTGTGAAATCGACGGGAATCACGCCGGTATACGATGCTTATCTGTCTGCAGAAGCAGCTGAAGTCATCAACAACGGTCTGCAAGAAATTATGATGGGCGGCTCCGTTGAAGATGTGGCTAAGAAGCTGCAGGATGCGCAAGCCAGATCCGCTACTCCGTAAATTGTCAGCCCTGAACATGCTTAAGGATAAGGATAGGAGGAGGAGGCTGCCATGCCTACAGCGATGAGAAGCAAAGGATTTATAGCCATAGCGCTTCTTCCTGCGCTTCTGTTGTTTCTGATATTTGTCATCATCCCGGTGTTCTGGTCGGCCTATTACGGATTTTTCAGCTGGAAAGGGTTTGGTGAAGCCACGTTTATCGGACTTGATAATTATAAAGAGATGTTCAAGGATCCGATCTTCTGGCGCGCTCTTCGCAACAACTTGATCCTGGTCGTGTCCTCGATTATCGGTCAGGTGCCCATCGCGTTGGTTCTGGCGATCGTCCTGTTTAAAAATTCGCTCTTCAGCCGGTTCATCCGTTCGGCCGTATTTATGCCGATGGTTCTTTCCACGGTGGTTGTCGGCCTCATCTGGGGGTACATCTACCACCCGCAGTTCGGAATTGCAAACCACGTGCTGGAAATGCTCGGATTGGAATCGTGGACCCGGGCCTGGCTGTCGGATCCGAAGGTGAATATGCTGGCGATTTCGATTCCGATCAACTGGGCCAACGTCGGCCCGTATCTGGTCATCTTTATCGCAGCGCTGCAAAACATCTCCCCGGAGATTCATGACGCAGCCAAAATCGACGGATCCTCGGGCTGGAACAAGCTGAGAAACATTACGCTGCCGATGATCTGGAGCACGGTCGTCGTTACCATCGTGCTCTGCATCTCGGGAAGCTTGAAGGCGTTCGACCACGTTATCGTCATGACGGGCGGCGGACCGGCGCAATCGACGGAGCTGCTTGCCACCTACATGTACAACAGCACGTTCAGCGTCTATCGTTACGGTTACGGCTCGGCCGTATCCACCATGATCATGATTGTCAGCGCGATCCTGATCGCCATCAACTATTTTGCAACGCGCAGAAAGTCAAGTTAACAGGAAGGAGTGAGCGACATGAATTTACAGACAACCGGTATCGGAAGCGCTTCGGGAAAAAGAACGATCATGAAGGGATTATCCGGGTTCGTCAAACTGCTGCTGCTTGGTTACGCCATTCTTACGCTCTACCCCCTGTACTGGCTTTTTACGAGCGCGTTTAAATCCAATCAGGATTTCTTTACCAATCCTTACGGCCTGCCGAAGGAATGGATGTCAGAGAACATATTCCGGGCGTGGGAGCTTGGAAATATGGGCCGCGCGATGCTGAATTCGACCGTGGTGACCATTATATCCGTCGCCCTGACGATTCTGCTCAGCGTTCTTGCTGCCTATGTGCTGTCCAGATTCCAGTTCCCGTTCAAAAAGGCCGTCGTGGTTCTGTTCACGACAGGCCTGCTGATCCCGATTCACAGCACGCTTGTACCGCTGTTCATTATGATGAAGAACATCGGCCTGCTCGATACGTACGGGGCGCTCATTCTTCCCTACACGGCGTTCGAGCTGCCGATCGCAATCTTCCTGTCGATGGCTTATATGTCATCGATTCCAAGGGAGATCGAGGAAGCGGCCATGATCGACGGCAGCGGCTGGTGGGGAATCTTCGGCAGAATGATTCTTCCGCTCTGTATGCCGATCGTGGCAACCATTTCGATTCTGGCGTTCCTGCGGTTCTGGAACGATTTCTCCTTCGCGCTCGTCTTTATCAATACCCAAGCGCTGAAGACGCTGCCTCTCAGTCTGTCGCTCTTCTCGGACGGCTTCGGTACGGATTATGCGTTGACGATGGGAGCTATGGCCATCGCGGTCATTCCGACCATTGTCGCTTACCTGATCCTGCAGGAGCAGATCATGAAGGGCATGGTGGCCGGCTCGATTAAAGGTTAAGTCAGCTGCAAGGGAAATTAACAAACTGTACCGTATAGCGGGAATACAGTCGATGGATTCAGGAAGTTCCACTTCATATGCATCTTGAAAACCCTCTACCGATTCATTCGGAAGAGGGTTTTTGTTGATGGCGGTGGATTCAACGTGTTAATTTTTAAAAAATTCATGCACGATTTTCGGCGATGTCATGCTTGCAGAAGAAATATAATGAGAACAAATGGCGGTGCCTGGATTACCCCAAAGCAGCTCACAACATGAACCACGGTCGCACATGGCGTGCCAACAAAGGATACGGGAGGAATTTTGCATGATATCAGCCTCGAATCAACAGGAATATTACCAGGCGCTGCTGGAGAAGAAGTCGGAATACGAGGGCGTCTTTTATGTAGGCGTTAAGACAACCGGCGTATTCTGCCGCCCGACATGCCCGGCAAGGAAGCCGAAAATCGAGAACTGCGAATTTTTTGGGACGGCCGAAGAAGCGCTGCTTGCTTCCTACAGGCCCTGCAAACGATGCCGGCCGCTTTCGCATCCCAATCAGGTGTCCGACCTGGTTCGGCTGCTTGTAGACGCGGTGGAGGCAAACCCGGAGAAGAGATGGACCAACCAGGACTTTCAGGAGCTGTCGGTGGATGCCTCAACGGCGAGGCGCCAATTCAAAAAGCGGTTCGGGATGACCTTCGTCGAATATGCAAGGGCGCGGCGGATGGGGCTTGCCTTGAAGCAGATCCGGGAGGGACATGCCGTCATCGATGCCCAGCTGACGATCGGTTACGAGTCCAGCAGCGGGTTTCGGGATGCCTTTTCCCGGATTATGGGCGCAGCGCCTACCCGGTCAGGCCATCACCGTGTTCTAAGAGCTTCCTGGCTGGACACGCGCCTCGGGCCGATGATCGCGATTGCGGACGAGGAAGCGTTATATTTGCTTGAATTCGTTGATCGCAGAGGGCTGGAGCGCGAGGTTGAACGACTTCGGCGGAGAACCCGTTCGGCAATCATTCCGGGTTGCACCGCCCCCCTCCGTTCGATTGAGCGTGAGTTGGGCGAGTATTTTGACGGGAAATTAACGGTGTTTCAAACCCCTCTGCGCATGTTGGGATCTCCGTTTCAAACCGAAGTCTGGAGTCGGTTATTACAGATTCCTACCGGTCAAACGTCTTCGTATGGCGAAATCGCGGCAACGATGGGAAAGCCAACCGCGTACCGTGCTGTTGCTCAGGCGAATGGGGCGAATCAGCTCGCGATTGTCATACCCTGTCATCGCGTGATCAATGCGAATGGTGAATTGGGCGGGTACGGCGGGGGATTGTCGCGCAAGCAGTGGCTGTTAAACCATGAGAGGGCGATGGGGGCCGGAGCTGATAATTAGACTTAAGTCGTAGGGAATGGTCTTAGCTCGGGCCGGACTTTTTTTGTATCGATTAAGTAGTCGTTCGTATGATGTATTCAGATGGAAGGTCTTTAAAATAAAGAGCATAGCTTCCACTATCGGAGAAGGGAGACTGATCATCGTGATGGATCAAGAGCGATTACCCCAATGGGTCACCAATTATCTGAACTATATTCAAGTTCCGTTAAAGGAGCCTTCCTATGCGTATTTAACTGAAATCTGCACGGCGCATCATAACCGGATTCCGTTTGAGAATATCAGTACACTCCTTCGATTCCATGAGTATCATCAAACAGGAAGCCTCCAGGAAGATGCAAAGCGGTTCGTGGATCAGCTGCTGCAGTTCAATATGGGGGGGACCTGCTACATGATCAACAGCAGCCTTCAACAGTTGTTGACACAGCTTGGTTTCCGCAGCCGCTACACGTTGCTTGGAGGCGGGCATGTCGGATTGCTCGTTCAGCTTCCTGATGAGGAGGAAGAGGTCTATGTGGATTGCGGGAATGCAGCACCATTCTTTCAGCCGGTTCGATTGATGAGCGAGCCCGATTACGTGTCTGCGTATGCCGGTATTGAAGTAAGATTACGCCCAGCCGGCGAACCGGGAACCTATGCGTATTACCGGTATGTCGACGGCAAGCTGCAAACGGATCTCTTGTGGACCTTCGATACGAGAAAAACCTATCAATTTGATGATTTCCAGCCTGCGATACGGCAATATTTCAAGCCGGATGATATGTTTACTTCGACCTTGCGCTGCCAGCTTTGGCAGCTGGATCAGCAGCGTTCGCTGTCCTTGGTCAACAATGGTTTGAGCATCCGGTATATCGATGGAACGGTCGAGAAGCGGGTATTGTCGGATCTTGGAGAATTACGTGAAGTCATCAATCAAGAATTCAAACTCCCCAAGCTGCCGGTAGAAGAGGCGGTTAATGTTCTCCGGCAGCTCGGGGTGGATATATGGAAGGAATAATGATGCCTCTTTTCATAGAAGCGAAATCCCATAGGCCGCCGCCAGTTGGTTGAAGAATACTCATGGGCTGCCGTCAGTAAGTTGAAGAATACTCATGGGCTGCCGCCATTGGTTGAAGAATGCTCATAGGCCGCGTATTCGTTGAAGAATACACTCAAATGAGGCGCTCAGGACTCGCCGGGACGGTGGCAGCTTCCCGGAATTTAACCGGCGACATGCCGTAGTTGGCGCGGAAGACGCGGTGGAAGTAGGAATAGCTGGCGAACCCCGAGGTTTCCGCGATTTCCTCCAGCGTCATCGTGCTGTATTTGATCCGCTCAACGGCCGCGTTGAGGCGGATTTCCAAAGCATATTGAATCATCGTCTTGCCGTAATACTCCTTGAACAGCTTGACTGCCCGCGACAGGCTCAGGCCGACGTGCTTTGCCGCATCCTCCAGCTTAAAGGTAACCGTGGCATGCTCCTCCACAAACCGCTTCAGCCGGAGGGCTGTAAAGGCGAGGCGGTCGGCCGGCTTCGTCTCGGTAATGGCGCGATCCAGGCTGAGGCACAGCCCGCGCAGCAGGTAGCCTGTCATTTCATCGTTTTCCCCGTCCATTCCGCGCCGTTTCTCCAAGAGGAGATGTCTCCATAGTCCAAGCAGATGATCGTCCAGCCCGATCCGGCTGACGACCGGGCGCTGTATCCGGCCCCACCATTCATCGATCCATGCCCCATCGCAAAATATGAAATAATCCCCGCTGGACACGCGGCCTTCCCCGCCGCCGTCCTTGACACGCAGCTCGTACTCGTCGCCGGGCTTCAGCAGCAGCAGATCTCCCCCCTGCACATGGTGCACGATTCCGTTGCAGTACACCTCACAGGATCCTTCCGTCTGCAGACGAAACAAATAGTTCGTCAAGCCGCCCCGATGGCTGTTGCTGAATTGCTGGAAGTGGTACGAATAGTCGCAGATCAGCAGTCTTGCATCCATAATGGCCAAAACCTCCAGTGAAAAATATAAGCAGATAGTTCATGTTGCAGCCATATTGTTTATGTTCATTTTAGCCCATTTCCTTGTATGATAGTAGCAGATTGAGCATTAACCCAAATTTTGAATCGAGGTGCGCCAAACATGAGAAGAATGAATATCGGTTTGCAAATGTACACGCTGCGCGACGAGACGGCACAGGATTTCCGCGGTACGCTCCGCAAGGTGGCGGAATTGGGTTATGAGGGTGTTGAATTTGCAGGCTACGGAGACATTCCCGCCGAAGAAATGAAAACGCTTCTTCAAGAGCTCGGACTGAAAGCGATCGGCAGCCACGTCGGTCTGCATCTGCTGCGCGAGGATCTGCAGAAGGAGATCGATTACCTGAAGACGATCGGCGCGAAATATATGATGTGTCCATACGTTGCTCCGGAGGACCGCGAGAATGCCGAGGATTGGAAGAAGCTGTTCGCGTTCTTGGAAGAGGTAGGGGCTGAAGCCCGCAAGCAGGGTCTTATCTTCGGTTATCACAACCATGCATTTGAATTTGAAGATAAAGTGGATGGAGCGTTCGTATTTGATGCCATGTATGCGGCAACCTCACCTGAAGCTGTGCAAGTGGAAATGGACGTATGCTGGGTACAATTTGCCGGTCAGGACCCGCTTGCCTATATTCCGAAATATGCTGGCCGTCTGCCGCTTCTCCATCTGAAGGACTTCAGCAAGGATGCCGAGGGGAACATGAAGACGCTGGAGCTTAGCCAGGGCGACGTAAACCTGCCGGGCGTCATTCAGGCTGCATCCGATGCAGGCACGGAATGGCTGATCGTTGAGCAGGACGTATGCCAGAATCCGCCGCTCCAAAGCGTGGAGAACAGCATGAACTGGCTGAAGCAGAACTATTTGAACCAATTTTAATTAATTCGTACCTGAGAACGAGGAAAAGGAGAATTGTTCATGAGCAAAATTAGAGTAGCTGTATTCGGCTGCGGCGCGATCGCCCAGCGCAGACATATTCCTGAGTATGCCAACAATGAGAACGTGGAGCTGGTAGCCTTCGCCGATCCGGTGAAGGAGCGTGCCGAAGAAATGGCGGCCCAGTACGGCGGTACGGCGTACACGGACTACCAGGAGTTGCTGAAGAATGAAAAGCTGGATGCCGTAAGCGTATGTACACCAAACTACCTGCATGCGCCAATGACGATCGCGGCAGCTAATGCCGGCCTGCATGTGCTGGTCGAGAAGCCGATGGCTTCCAATGCCGAAGAAGGGGAGCAGATGATCGAGGCTGCCCGCAAGAACGGCGTTTATCTGATGGTCGGACACAACCAGCGCCTGATGCCTCCGCATGTGAAGGCGAAGGAAATTCTGGACTCCGGCAAGCTCGGTAAAGTGCTGACCTTCCGTACATCCTTCGGTCATGGCGGTCCGGAGGGATGGAGCTTGGACGGACGCGACAGCTGGTTCTTCCGCAAGGAGGAAGCGGTTATGGGCGCCATGGGCGACCTCGGCGTGCACAAATCCGACTTCATCCGTTACTTGCTGAACGATGAAATCGTGGAAGTTGCCGGCTTCATCGGCACAGTTCATAAAGAAGGCACCGACGTGGACGACAATGCGACTTGTATCGTGCGCATGAAGAGCGGGGCCGTAGGCACCTTGATGGCGAGCTGGACGCATTACCGGGCCGGCGACAACGGCACCGTGCTCTGGTGCGAGAAGGGTGCCATGAAGATCGGTACGGTTCATGGCGACGAAGTGATCGTCGAGCTGACCGACGGCACGGTTGAGACATATAAAGTCGGTGCGATGGCAACGAACGAGAAGCAGGTGCCGAGCGGCGTTATCGACGAGTTCGTGGAGTGCATCCTGACCAATACGCCTCCGCGGATTTCCGGCGAAGAAGGTCTCCGTTCGCTCAACGTAATTCTGGGCGCGTTCGAATCCCAGGCTACCGGCAAAATCGTGAAGCTGTAATAAGTTCATAAGAGAGGGGAGCCGTATCATACGGCTCCCCTAATTACATTTTAGAACGGATAAATTGGAGGTGATGCTTCCTTATCATTCGGTAGATAACCGGAAACTATCAGCGGTACGTCGGATAAATAATGCCGATATCCCGCTCGGTCGTCAGGATTCCATCCTGGTAGCGCTGCTGTTCATTACCCTTGATCTCGACGGCTATTGACCGGCCGTCGTAATGCAACATTCCCGTTACGGTTCGTACACTCATGCCTACAATCCCTTCCAGTTTTCCGGCGGTGTCGGTGATAAGCCGGATCCCGGACGGAGCCTGAATGTGAACCGCTCCGTCTCGGAGGATCGTCATGGTATCCGAACCATTCGTCAGCTCGAAACGCATGCCGTTCACTATCCGGGTATAAGCTGTACTGCCTGCGATTTCCTCTCCATGATCCATGGCTGCCGGCAGAAGGCCGGTGAACCATAGACGTTCTCCGTCTTTAGGCAGGATTCCGCATAGCCGCTCCACGTAATCCATTAGGCAGAGGATGGCGGGCGAGTAAGTCTCCGTAAAACCCTCCTGACCGGTCCACGGACTCAAAGCCTGCGGGAAGCGTTCGGCTCTGGCGAGGGCGGACAGGATCGGCTGCATGACCCAAGTCAGCTCGACATAACGGTGATGCGCTTCGAACGCATGCGGCGCGCGGATCAGGCTCAGGAAGTTGGATGGTCCGCCCCAGCTGTTATAAGTAGAGAACGGATCAAAACGTGGATCGTCCATGGCCAAGGAGGTGAAAGGGTACTTGGCAAAAAATTTGCTCGTATTAAGGAGATAACGCTCCAGCATGGTATCAAACAAGGACCGGTCGCCGACTTCGCAGGCCATGACCCGCAGCAGAACGTCGGACTGGACCCGTACGAAACGGCCGTTTCGGTCCAGGTCATAGAAGAACATATCCTCTTCGTCGTAGCAATAGCGGAAGAGACTGTCCAGGCTGGCCACGGCCTTCGCCCTCCAGCCTTCTCCGGATTGCCCGAGCTCCTCGGCGATCCGGGACAAATACAGCCGCTGGCAGTAGATGTTGGCCGTTAAATCCGGTGCCAGGAAGGGGAGGATCGGCGAATCCGGGTGGAAGGCCGCCGCATCGCTCCCGTAAGGTGTATCGGGTACATGCCAGAACCTTGGTGATAAGTCATGACCGGTATCGAAGGTGCTGAAGGCTTCGACGCAGCCTGTGCCCCGGGTGTTGCGGTTAAGCGCAATCCACTCGTCGTACCGGGCCATGGCCTGATACATCATGTCCAGGAAGGACCGGTCCCGGCCATGCAGACGGTAATGATTCCAAATGCAGCGTGCAAGCGGAGTGACCAGCTGGATCTGGCGGAAGGCCGGCCCGTTCTCGGTCAGCTTGTATGGAATTAAGCCGTCGTCCCGCTGGAAGTCGGCAAAGGCCAAATAAGTCGACTCGGCCACAGAGGGAAGAAAGCGGGACAACAGCTCGGCATTGATTGTCCCCGTGCTTTCCAGCCAGCACCCGAGATAGATGCCGCCCTCCTGGAGAATGGGATTGCGGCCCCTTATGGGGACGATGCAGCAAAGAAGCTTCTGCAGCGCGGCATAGTAAGCATCTTCCAGATTACCGCCGGAAGCGGCGAACCGGACGCCCGATTCCTGCCACTCGGCTAAGAGCAGCGGATCCTCCTGCTTGACCGGCCGCACCCGATCCTCAATCGACATCCGGCGCAGCTTCTCCATTGCATTTTCGTTCATGCTCTAAAGCCACCTCCTTTTCCCCGAGCTCCTCGCGAAGCTTCCAGCGCGGTGCTCGGCGTCACATGACGGTAGAAGTTAGGTTATTGATTGGATTCGAAAATGCGGACCGTGCCGTTATAAAAGTCTGCCACAGCCTGTTTGACGTCTTTACGCCCGAAGCCGATCTCCTGGGTTGTCGTCTGGGCCAGCTTGGAGAATTCCGCGAACCCCGGCGGGTTATAGCTGACGTCGAACGGCTCTTTTTTGGTCGCCTCGGATACCAGGCTCGTATAAGCGTAGACGATCTCCTCGACGGGTCCGGCTTCCTTCTGCAGCAGCTCCCGGTTCGCCTCCGTGACGGGCACCCCGCGGTCATTGCCGAGGATTTTGGCGGCTTCCGGATCATTAATCCAGAAATCCATTAATAAGGCGACTTCTTTCGGATGCTTCGTATTGGCATAACCGGACAATCCTTGGCTCGATTCGAACACGACGCCGGTTCCCTTAGGACCTCGCGGGACCGGATACAGCACGAGCGGGTCTTCCGTTAGGCTCTGAAAAGCGGCCAGCTGATTCGAAGGAAGGAGGCTCATAGCCGCCTTGCCGGTAATTAACAGCGATTTGCTCGTGTCGTCATGCGGATTGGAGACTTGGAGCTCCGGCGTCACCACGCCGCCGGCTTTCGATGCCCTCTCCCAATATTCAAACCATCCCAGAATATCCTCTTGGGCAAAGCCGAGCGTACCGTTCTCCATGTCGTACAGCTGCTTTCCGCGCTGCTTCAAGTAGATGTCCATACCGTCCACGGTGAAGTTATACGTTCCGTATACGCCATTCCCAAGCTTCTCGGACAGCTCCCGGCTGACTGCAGCGTACTCTTCCCAGTCCCAATCCTGGTTAGGCATTGGCATTCCTGCCTTTTCGAACAACGCCTTGTTGATGACAATTCCTCTTGCATTCGCACCGGCGGATATATGCTGCAGCTTGCCGTCGATGCGCCCGTATTCCACCATTGCCGGATCCATGCCATCCAATTTCAGCTCGTTGCCGACGTAAGGATCGAGGTTCAACAGGACGTCCTTCTTGGCATAGTCGACGACGTTCCCGCCCAGGAAGAAGATGTCGGGAGCGGTGCCGGAGGCAAGCTGCGTGTTCAGCTTGTCGAAGTATCCCGACGAGGGCGAGAACTCGCCTACGATTTTGATGTTTGGATGTTTTTCCATAAATATCTTAAGAGCTTCGTTCGTAATATCCGCGCGTTTCTGGTCTCCCCACCACATCATCCGCAGCTCGATTTGGCCTTCGGCTTCGCCCGCTGAACCAGTGCTTCCGCTCTTACCCGTATGATCCGTTCCGGAGCAGGCTGTGATGAACAAGAGAAGAGAAGCCAACATGCCAACCATGATTCGCTTTAACATCGTTATTCCTCCCAAAAATTCGTGATTCGTGCTATACAAGCCATCAATTACGATGCTTTTCTGCAGGGAACTTTACTTCAAGCCTGTCGTGGCGATGCCCTCGAGAAAATACCGCTGAAATAACAGAAAGATGATCGTCACGGGCAGCAGCGACAGCGTGGACATGGCCAGCAAGGCGCCCCAATCGGATTGTCCGGAAGGGTCGAATAAGGATCGAATGCCGAGCTGAACCGTGAATAGGTCGATTTTGCTTAAATAAATCATCTGACTGAAGAAGTCGTCCCAGCTCCAGATGAAGGTGAAGATCGAGGTGGTGATCAGGGCGGGTACGAGAAGCGGAACCACGATTCGGAAAAAGATCTGCGCCTGACCACACCCGTCGATCGTTGCGCTCTCGTCCAACTCGCGCGGAATACCGCGTATGAACTGCACCATCAGCAGGATGAAGAACGAGTCATGGGCAAGCCATTTCGGGAGAATCAGCGGAAAGTACGTATTGATCCAATGCAGCTCATTATACATAATGTACTGGGGCACCAGCGTCACGTGGTACGGAAGCATGATGGTCACGAGCATGATGCTGAACCACAGGCCCTTGAGCCGGAACTTCAACCGTGAGAATGCATAGGCTGCAAGCGAGCAGGACACGACGTTTCCGATGACGCTGAGGATTGAGATGACCAGCGAGTTGCTGAAGAACCGGCCGAAGGACACGCCCTGCAGGCCTTTCCACCCGTTTACGTAATGATCCAGAGTAAACACCTCGGGAATGAGGCCGGAACTGTTGAATATTAGATGGTTCGGTTTGAACGAGCTCAAGACGAGCCATAAGACCGGGTATAGCATGGCGATGCCCAGCAGAATGATAACCGCATGCCTTCCAGCTTGAATAAGGCGGCGCTCCAATGGCATATCGTTACCTCCCTTCCTGGTTGTCGCCATAGAAAACCCAGAACTTCGATGTCAGAAAGACGACTGCCGTAAAGATGCCGATAATCCCCAGCATGATCCATGCCAGCGCCGACGCATATCCCATATCGAAGTACGAGAACCCTTTGAGATAGAGGTACAGAGTGTAGAACATGGTGGCGTCCAGCGGTCCTCCACGCCCGTCGCCGATGACATAAGCCGGCGTGAAGGCTTGAAAGGAATTGATCATGCTCATGATCAGGTTGAAAAAGATGACGGGTGACAGCATCGGCAGCGTAATACTGAAAAATTGCCGCAGTTTCCCGGCACCATCGACCCCCGAAGCTTCATAGAGGTCTGCCGGGATCTGTTTGAGGCCGGCAAGGAAGATGACCATCGCCGATCCGAACTGCCAGATGGACAAGGTCACGATCGTATAGATCACATAATCTGGATGCGCGATCCAGGAAGGTCCGGTAATTCCGAACCAGCTTAAGAACTGGTTGACAAGTCCGCTGCCATCAAAGATCTGGCGCCATACGATCGCAATGGCCACGCTCCCCCCTAACAGCGAAGGAATGTAATACACGGTTCTATAGATGCCGAGACCGCGGATGCCCTTGTTCAGCGCCATGGCGACCAAGAGTGCGAAGGCGAGCCGGAGCGGCACGGATAAGAAGACGTAATAGAACGTCAGCCATAGCGATCGCCGGAAGGTATCATCTTCGCTAAAAATTTGGACATAGTTGCTCAGTCCGGTCCATGTTGCCGATGACAACAGGTTGAATTTGGTCATGGATAAGTACAATGAAGCAATCATCGGCCCGAGCGTCAGACAGAAAAAACCGATGAGCCAAGGAAGCAAAAAGAGGTATGCCGTTTTGTTCTGCTGTCCATACAAGGGTTTGGACGAATTTCTCATCATGAGCCTCCCTTCGGGTATGATGCAGTGGTAGCCTGACCGGTAGTTCGATCAGCGCATTGTGACCGCTTACAAATGGCGCGGTGCACGATCCGTTGCATTCATCATAACGGGGGAGTCCGGAAGGCGGAATCTCATTTCTTCGGATCATGATTGTTGTTTTTTTCGGGTGGCTGCCAAGCGGAAGTCCGACGGGCTCATGTGAAACATCTTTTTGAATTTGGAACTGAAGTAGCCGGGGGAGGAGAATCCGACCAGCTCCGCGATGTCCCAAACGGTGAGTCCCGTCTCCGTCAGAAGGCGAACCGCTTGCCTCATGCGCATCTCCGTGACGTACTGAATGAAGGTGACACCTGCCGCTTCCTTGAACATCTCCGAAAAATACGTAGGATGGTAGTTGTATTGCTCGGCCAGATTTGTCAGTGTAAGGTCCTGCATGTAATGTTCCTCAATATACCGCTTGGCCGATTCGATCACCGTCTGCTCGGCGTGTGTTTCCCGTTCTCCGAAGGCATACTGCTGCGCCCACTCCATCAGCAGGCGCTCGGCTTGCTCGGGCGACTCCATCAGCAGGACCCAATCCGGGGAGAGACCGATCGGCTCGCGTTCGGGAAGATCCCGCGGTACGTCGGCCAAGATTGATTCCATGAGAAGCGAAATTTGAAAAATGCAGCGGTAGAACCGGGGAGAGGAAATAGCAAAAGCGTCCCGGAGTTCCTTCCGAATGATGTCCCCGAAGGCATCCATTTGTCCGCGAACGAGACAGCGATGCAGTGTCCTGCTCGTTTCCTCAGGCAATAACGGGCTGTGATCCGTTACCGGGGCAGGGGTAGGTCCGCCCTGACGCCAAGCCATGTTCCAAGCGAGGAGGGAATGGAGATAGCCTCCTTCCAACGCGCCAAGCCCGTTACGGGCCGGCCTATTCCGATGAGAACGTCAACGTCCAGTAGCGCATCGGCTTGTTCCGTCAGCCTGCGGGCGAACTCCTGTTGAAGTCCCCTTGCGATAACGCAATGCACCGTAGCCGCGTTGGCATGATCACGGAACATCTGGATATTCTCCGAATGAAGCTGTGCCAGTTCATGGCAGAGCATATGAAACGGAAGGCGGAGCTGTTCCAGATCCCGGCCGCCAGCCTCCATCCGTGAACGCGTTGATCTGATGCCCGCCGTGATGAAGCAGACTTCGGATTCCTGCCAAGCATCCAGATGAAACAAGCGGAGGCGTTCCGATAACGAGGAGGGGGGAATCCGGTCTCCCCTCACCAAGTCCATTAGGAATCGCCCTTTCATTTCCTGATAGTATTGGGATAGTCGCCACTGCATCATCTCCGACTCATCCCGCACTTTCCGCTCCTTATCGAGGCTGGCCTTGATGCGCTCCAGTGCCGACTTCAGATCGTCCCGTGTTACGGGCTTAAGCAAATAGTCTGCGGCTTGGCTGCGGACGCCCGCTCTTGCGTATTGAAAATCCTCGTAGCCGGTAATGATCATGATCCGAATGTCGGGAATATAGCTCCGGCACACGTCAAGCAGCTTCACCCCGTCCATAACGGGCATGCTCATATCGGTAATCAGCAGGTCATAATGGCCGGCTTTCAGCAGGGACTCCGCTTCCAAGCCGTTGGCCGCTTCGCCGGTGATCTGAAACCCGGAGGCTTGCCAGTCGACTTTGAGCTTTAGCCCTTCGCGTACCTCAATTTCATCATCCGCAATCAATACGTTGTACATAACGTTCCTCCTGTGCCGGTAATATCAGCTCGATGCAAGTGCCGGTTCCTTCTTCGGCATGGATGTTAACCGTGAACAATGAACCATAGTGCAGGTGGCAGCGGGCGATGACGTTCCCTAGTCCGATATGCCAGCTCCGGCTGTCCAGAATCGGGTCCAGCTGCGGGGTGGCATCCTGATCTCGCAGCTTCCGCAAGATGCCTTTCGGCATGCCGGGTCCGTTATCGGAAATGCGCAGGCGGAGCCGGTCGGCCTCCCGGGTAACCCGGATTTCCACGATGGCGATGGGCTGGTGCCGGAAGCTGTACTTGACCGCATTCTCGATGAGCGGCTGAAGGATAAACTTAATGACCATCAGTGCTTCCAGTCGTCCTTCCTCGGCGATATCGATGCGAAGCTTATCGCCGAAGCGGGTTTGAAGAATGGAAATATAGTGCCGGACATAACCCAATTCTTCCGCTAGGGCAACCCGGTCATCGCTCGTGTTCATCGAAAAGCGCATCATTTTGCCGAGATCCTCGATGACCTGAACCGTATCGTCGGTTCGGCGCTGCATTGCGAGACTGCTGATGAGCTCAAGCGTGTTAAACATGAAATGCGGATTGATCTGCATAAGCAATGCTTTGTATTCCGCCTGCTGGCGAAGCAGCTTGAGCTCGAATTCGTTCTGGATATGCTGCCGGAGACGGCTGATCATATAACGGAAGGTGGAGATAACGTAGCTGACTTCGCTTTTTACGTTTTTATCAGGAGGCAACATCGTCTCGGCCTGATCGAAAGCGCCGCGCTGCACCTGCCTCATCGCCAGCACGAGACGGGTAAGGGGCTTGGTTACGCCATAGGAGAGCCAGGCCGCCGCGAACAGCGAGACGAGGACTAGGATGGCCGTGACGGCTATGATCGTGCTCTGAAGTCTATGAAGCGAGGCATACAGCTCTTGCTCCGGCGCCAATCCGGCGAGCATCCATCCGGTTCGCCCGAGCTTCTTGTAGACCAGGATGTCGCGCTTTCCTTCGGCGTTGTCCAGATAAACAACCCCTGATTTCATCGGCCCGCTCCGGATGCGGTCTATTTCGTGCGCGGCCTCGGCGCCGAGCTCATGCGCTTGTTGGGAAAGAATCGGCCCGCCCTTTTCATTCAAAAGGAAGATCGTACTGTTCTTGGCCAAGTGAATCCTGTTCAGCGGCTCCAGAAAATAGGATTCGCTCACATTTACCTTCATGACCGTTTGAGCCGCTTGATGGTGGAATGTGCCGATCGGCATCAACAGGCTGATGACCGGATTTCCATGGTCCCGAACTCGTTCGTGAGCATCGATGTGGGCAGGAAGCCAGCGCTCTCCCAAGTCGAAGAAGCTGCGATACCACCTCTCCTGCAGGAATGCCGGTTCGAAGGCGACTTGATTCTCACCACCGACTCGCAGGCCGTCCTCGCGGTATACCGAAATATCGGAAATGCTGGTATAGCTGTTGGTTGCCTGAGTAAGGAAGCGGCTCATTGCCAGATTGGCCAGCATCTTCTCGCCTTCGGTCATCGATTTGTCATTCAAGGCGCTGTCCCAGTTCTTGGTCGTGTCGCTGTTGAACACAAGCGAAGCGGCATCGTAAATCTGCATCTGCACCATATCGACATACGAGCCATACTCCTCCATCTTTTCCAAGGCGGAGGACTCGATATAAGAACGGATGACGGTGCGGGCCTCGCTGAAGAGCAGAAAGGACAGCGTGCCGAACGAGAGTACGAAGAGCACCACGATCAATCCGATGAGTCGGCTTTTTAGTGAGAAAAACATGAAACCCCTCCTTGTGTTTGCCACTTGTTTGTTGTTCAAGCAGCAAAAAAGGCTGCGTGAAGCACGCAGCCTTATGGATGTGTGTATGCCGGCGGGAAGCCGTCCTATGCGCTCCTAGAAGCGGACCAGGCTATGAATATGAACCGGCATACCGGTTGCGATGGCGCGGTTGGCTGCAATTCCCGTGAGGATCGATCGGGCCCCATCGATATGATTGGCCGCGCGGTGGAATGGATCCTCCGCGGCCTCTCCGAACAGATCGTTCAGCAGAACCGGATCGCCGCCGCCGTGGCCGCCTGCCTTTTCTTCAACCTCAACTTCATACGGAGCCCCGAACATCGGAAGTACGCGGAGGCTTTTTCCTTTCAACGCGCCTTCCAGCTTCTTATCTCCTCCCGAGTTGACGTAGGACTGCTCGATGACCGACATCTCGATCCGGCCCTTGGTCCCGTTGATGGCAAGGCGGTATCCCTCCCATGGCTGGTAGGCGACCAAGGAATAGGTCAGGATGGCTTTGTTGCGGTAACGGACGAGGACGCCCATCGTATCCTCGATATTAATGCCGTCCCCGAACACGCTCTGATCCCGCTGGTAGCCGTCCTCTTGCTCCGCATCCAAATACATCGCCTTCAGATGGTCATTGGAATCCAAATGGAGCGCGAAGGGATCGTCCTTGGCGACCGGATTTCCGGTCGCCCGGTTGTAGAACTGCGTTACTCCGCGGGCTTCCGCATTTTCCCTTCCATAAAACATGAGATCGCCAAAAGCAAACACGGTTTCCGGCTGAGACCCGATCCAGAAATTGACCAGATCAAAATGATGGGTGGATTTATGAACGAGAAGCCCGCCGCTATTGCGCTTATCCCGATGCCAGCGGCGGAAGTAGTCTGCGCCGTGGCGCGTATTGAGCAGCCACTCGAAATGGACCGACGTCACTTGTCCGATGGTGTCGTTCATGATCAACTCCCGCACCTTGGTATGATGGGGCGCATAGCGATAGTTGAAGGTGACCCGGATGTTTCGGCCCGTCCTTTTGGCGGCATCCAGAATGGCTTGGCATTTCTCTTCGTCGACGGTCATCGGCTTCTCCGTTACGACGTCGCAGCCGAGCTCCATGGCGCGGATAATGTACTTGTGATGCGTCCTGTCAATGCTTGTCACGATGACGTAGTCCGGCTTCTCCGTTTCGATCATCCGGTCGAATTGATCGGCGCCGTAGGTTGGCACCTCGGGGTGGTTATATTTCTCGCGAAGCAGCCGGTTGGCATAGTTCATGCGGGTATGGTTGATATCGCAAAAGGCCGCAAGCTCGGATTGATCGCGGAAATGCTCCGCCAGCGCACCGTAGAAAAATTCGGCCCGGCCCCCGGTTCCGACCAGGACATAGCGTTTTTTGCTGCTCATCTTAAATCGCCTCCTTGAATATAGCTCAAGCCTATAACAAGGGAACACTTCTTTCTCCGCATTTTATGCGTAATCGCTTTCAAACACCGCATATTTTGCTATAATTCAGAACAAGAGGGGGCGAGCGCATGGTGAGACCGTTCAAAGCGGAGTACCGCGATCCGGGCGGATACCTGGATATTGAATATGATCGCCGGATCGGGTATTTCTCGATGGCGACCGATCATCTTCATGACCATTATGAGCTGTATTATCTCTTGTCCGGGGAGCGTATTTACTTTATTAAGGACCGCTCGTACAGAGTGATGGCGGGGGACCTCGTATTCGTCGACCGGAATGCGGTGCATAAGACGCTGGACAGCGGCCGGCCCGACCACGACCGGGTCGTCCTGTATATAAGCCCAGGCTTATTCGGCGATTTATCGGTTTCGTCCGAGCTCGAGGAGAGCTTGCTGGAGCCCTTCCGCTGGGAGGTTCCTTTGCTGCGGCTTCCAACCGCCGAAGGAGAAGCGATCCGGCGCATCGTGGACGAGATGGTGGGCGAGATGGTCCGCCCTCAAGCGGGGAGCGGCCAGCTGCTGCGACATCGCGCTTTGGAGCTGCTGCTCCAAGCTTACCGGGGCCGGCATCTGGGCCAGGTCCGCCCGGCGGACACCGAGCCGGCTCTTCATCCGAAAGCCCAGGCGATCGTGCAGTATTTGAACCGGCACTACCAAAGCCCCGTCACCTTGACCGGTGTCGCCGAAGACTTCCGGATCAGCCCGTATTACCTCAGCCGGTTGTTTAAACAGATGACAGGCTTTACCTTCAGCGATTACGTGAATCTGCTGCGGATCAAAGAAGCACAGCGTCTGCTGCGCGAATCCGGCGATTCCGTAACGGATGTCGCCTTGCATGCCGGATTCGGCAATTTCTCGCATTTCGGGAAAGTGTTCAAGCGGATCGTCGGCATGTCGCCAAGGGAATATCGCCGGCAGTACAGGCCGTAGGGATGAGGGGACCGAGAGCTTGATTGGTTTGCTTGCATAAGAGGGAGCTGGGGGAGGGGAATGGTGAGTGCGTTTTGACATAATCGCATGTGTTGAGGATACATGTCGCCGCAGCGACCGCCCCAGAGCCTCCGGGAGTGTGGATTGGCTGGCCATCTGCCGTTCTGTTGCTGAACCTGCTGGGGGCTGGTAGAATATAACAGGTGCAATCCTAGATGAAATTAAGGAGAGGAATACATGACAGCTCAACAGCAAGCGGCCACGGATTCAATGATCGAATGGCTGGCCCATGAACAGGAGCTCGGCCACAAGCCCAGCAGAATCGAAATAGCCGGAGAATTTGATCTCCACGATATGCATTACTACATATTTAAATATAAGAAGTCCATGCTCGGGAAATGGTTACTTGGCGTCTGCGGCGGCTATGAAAGCTCCTCTGATACTGACCACTGCGGACATGTATTTAGCGAGATGCAGCCCTACAACCCCGCAACAGCAGAGCAGGAGGCCATAGCTATGGTCGAAATGATCCGGGAGTATTGGATGAAGCAGGCGGCAGCCTATGAACAAGAAACCGCAGAGGACAGCAAGGCCGAGCCAGATGAATCATCCGGATCCGGCATCTTTAACGGGTTTGTTCTGCTGAACTCCCCGGAATGTGATCTGGAACAGATCAAGGCCAATCTCCGGCATGACTGGAATATCACCTGGTCCCCCGAGGAGGAAGATGGTGCCTCCAGTAAGGAGAAGGACGGCATTCTGGTTTTTGAGGCAGAGGGCTGTATGGCTGCGGTCAGCTTCGTTGAGGCTCCGGTTCCGGATGGAGAGGCTGAGCATTACGCGCAAGGAAACTATTTGTGGCCCGAGGCGGCTGCGGTTACCCAGACCCATGTTGCGCAGCTGATCGTGGCGGTATTTACACGCACAGGTTCTCCGCTGGACAGCGGAAAAATGTATGCGAAAGTGGCGGCAAGCTGTTTGAAGCTGCCCAATGCGGTGGGGCTTTATTCATCCGGAACGGTATTTCAGCCCGAGATTTTTGTCGATATGGCAGAGCTGATGAAGGAGGAAGATCTATTTCCTCTGTTAAATCTGGTTCACTTCGGTTTGGTCGGAACGGAATCGGGAGTGAGCGGATATACCTATGGGCTGAGAGCTTTAGGCAAGGACGAAATTGAGGTGCTGGACAGCCAGGTAACCCCGGCTGAGCTCCGTGAATTCTTGATGGATATTTCATTGTATGTTGTTGAGCAGGACGTCACGTTAAGGGCTGGGGAAACCATCGGATTTTCGGCTGAGCATAAGCTGCCGATTACCCGCTCCGAGGGCGTGTATGTTCATGGGGACACGCTTAAAATTCAGTACTAATCCAAGGCTGTTGGCCATGGTTCTTCGCTTGCCGTGAAGATCCGCAGCCATGCCGGGTTGCAACAAAGAGCCTTTACCGTTAGCGCGGTGAAGGCTCTTTGTTTATAAGTAACATTGCTGCCAAAACACGTGAATATCAACTTAACAAAGCACAGCTGGTCACATAAATAGGAGGGGATTTTTTTTGGTTATAACCTGAAACCTTGCCTTTCGTTCCGGAGTCTATAAGATATAGCCTAAAAAAATGTAGAAGACCTTAATGAACGGGATCGCAAAGAGCAAAAGGGGTGCATGATTTTGAAAGCGTTGAAGATGCTTACCCTTCTATGGGTTGCCCTATTCGCATTGGCAGGATGCTTCCAGGCGGAATCGAGGGGGCCTGTTACGAAGCAGGAAACCGAAGGGCGGGCTCAGGCTGATAACCCGATGGACTCATCCGCCGCGGGGGAGGCCACTGAGGTACGGTTTACGCTTGAGGATGTGGAAGAAGCATTGAAGGGGCAAGGGATCGACCTCCGCTCCAAGCACATCAGCCCGGACTGGGTGCTAAGTGGCGTGCAAGCCATGATGTATGCACTGGATGAGAACCAGCCGGAAGGCTCAGGCATCGAGGAGCGAATTTCGGTGTACATTTTTGATACGGAAGAAGAACGCATCCAAGGCCAGGCTGATTTCCATAAGCAGAAGGATGTGTATAATATGCAGGTCCCGAATGAACATGAGCTTGCGAACGTCCTGATTTTATACTGGCACCGGGAAAGCTTGGACGAGGCAGCCAATGCGAAATGGGAACAGGACATTAAGACCGCCCTGCCCTCAGCCTTTCTGTCAGTTGTCCACTAACACGCTATTCTTGAAAAAAACGCCCCATCGAGATATTCCTCTTGAAGGTCAGCCCCAGGTATCGATATTTCAGCTCGACTGCCCGGATCGGCTCATCGTGGAGTAGGCGTATCCCATAATTCAGCGGGATGCGGGGGCTTTGGTTCAGCGCGGCCTGCTTGTCTTCCGGGGAGAGGTCCGGATGGAGGGGCATGTCCCCGAGCCCGACAAACGCGATATCGGGATTGCCCTCCAGGTTGGAGCCGCCGACAAGGTGCAGCGAGTAGCTCACGCCAAGCTCTGCCTTAACCGGCCGGTGTCCGCCGTTGACGAGCACGTCCAGCAGCTGCACGTCCGCAATCCCTTCGTTCACCGCCTCGAAGATGATCGTATGCTCGTTGTCGACCGTCGTAAAGAAATCCGTCTTAATCGGTGTGGGGCGGAGATACAGCAGATAGAGCAAGGCGGCTGCGAGGAGCAGCCCCGCCGCAAGAAAGAGGGTCCGCCGTGTTCGCTTCGTGGTTGATTTCATTTTGAAATAGGTCCTGCTTTCCTTATCGATTATGATATCGGCAAATGAACGACCGGAGTGCCGGCCTCGATATCGGCTTTCATCCCTGCGAGATACTTCCGGGTCCGTTCGTCGAGCTCATGCCAGTCAACGTATTTGGAGAAGTAGACGAAGGAGTATACGTTTCGAAAATCAATGAAAAAAGGAATCCGCTTGATCCAATCGGTGCTGAGCGGATGCTCCTGAAGATATCCGGTTAAGAGCGCATCGCAGAAGCGGGAGGCAAACTCGGCTTTTCTCGGGCCGGGAACGGTCTGTACCGCATGATAGATCGAGATCGCGATATCGTAAGCGTACCAGTGATAGCCAATGTCTCCGAAGTCGAAAAAGACGATGTCGCCGTC
Organism: Paenibacillus sp. FSL R5-0810; assembly: GCF_038002285.1. Lineage (NCBI taxonomy): Bacteria > Bacillati > Bacillota > Bacilli > Caryophanales > Paenibacillaceae > Paenibacillus > Paenibacillus sp. FSL R5-0810. The sequence continues at coordinate 4,665,997 of NZ_JBBOCF010000001.1, read as the reverse complement.
GTGGACATGGAAATTGCGATGATGCAGATCATTATGGACGATGCCGTAGCCTTGCGGATCTTGGGGGAGGGAGGACAGCTCCTTTAGATACTCCTTCCAACGGGTGTGCACCTTTTCGCCGGCGGCAGCCGGAAATTCATCCGTAAAGATCGGATGGCTGTTCCAATGGGCAAAGCCCATTTGGTGAAGGAGAGCGGCGGAATCGTGCTTGCCGAGCGCATGCATCCTGCCCAGACCGCGTCCCCAGCGCTCGATCACGGCAGCGTCCGATTCCAGATCGGTTAACGGCCGGCCCGGGGCCATCGTAAAGGCGATCACATAAAATAATTGCCCATTATGGGCTACCTCTTCAATAAGAAGCCCCTCCCGCGAGGTTACGGATTCCGTAATGCGAAGCCCGTGTCCTGCCAGATGGGCCATCCAGGTCTGCTCCCGGATGATGTCAGCCTTCCGGTATTTGGCGGCATCCAGAAACTTTAATACGAAACGGGACCCATCCTCCCCGGCATACTCGAATACACTCTGATCAAATCCCCCCAGCAGCTTTAACGAATACGCCCCCTTGCCGAATTTCCCGGCACCTTGGTTCAAAACAGCCTGTTCCATCGATCATTCCCCTCTCTTCCGCTACTCGTCATAGATTCCCGCCCACGGCATAACCACTATCATATGATGGGAATCACTGTATCTATCAGTCTACTATTTTTTAATGTCGGATTGTCAAGTCAAGGGGGCGGCAACTCTTCTGAAAAGGCTTCCCGCTCATTATGTGAACGATTTACTTTAAGTGAATATTAGCTTAATATTTCCTGTTTACAATAAGAGAGAAGCATACATTAAAGCATACATTGTTTTGCGAAAGTATTCTGAACATGAACATTACTAGGAGGAATTAATGATGAAGAAGCTGCTAACAAGTATTATGGCAACATCTATTTTTTTTAATATAGGTGCTGTTTCAGGATCCGCTCAAGCAAAACTGGATGAACATCTATTTTCGAAAAAACCAGGCCTTACCTTTGATGTCATTAGTGACATTCAAGGGGATTACGCTGACTTTAAGCATGTGCTTCATGATATGAAAGAGGTAAATCCTGCTTCGAAAGCATTAATCATTAATGGCGATATTACGGACCGAGGGTGGGATTTCGAATATCAAGCCGTACAACAAGTGTTAGATCGTAATCCTCACCCGGAAAATGTATGGTACAGCATAGGAAATCATGAATTTTATAAACCGAAATGGGCAACACCGAACAAATTAGCACAAGACACATGGCCCAATCATACACCGGAATCTGAAATGTTCCAAAATTTTTATAACTTTACTGGTGAGGAAAAAGTCTACCATAAAAAAGAGTTAGACGGATATCCGTTCCTTTTCTTGGGTACCGAAAAATATATGCACTATCATGATGAGTCTTTGTGGGATGAGGTTTATCTTAGCGATGAGCAGCTTGATTGGTTAAAGCAGAATCTTGAGGAATATTCAAAGAAAAAACCAAATAAACCGATCTTTCTCTTTAGTCATCATATCCTAAAGGATACGATTTCAGGCTCTAATCAATCGCCGTATACAGGTGACTACTTAGACCAGGCTAAATTAGAAGCAATCTTAAAGGATTATCCGCAAGTCATTCTTTTCACAAGCCACAGTCATTGGGATCTGAATCTTCCGGATTGGGCAGGTAAAAAGGTAGTAGAAGGTGGAGATCAACGTGGGTTTACCGTTGTGAACACAGCCGGGATTCAAGCGGGGTGGGCATCGGCAGGGCCTAATGGCGGTGAAGTTTCGACAGGCAATGATTTTAAACAGGGCCTCCAGGTTGAAGTGTACGGAAATGATGTAAAGATCAAGGCGTATGACTATAAAACAGATAAAGTTATTAAAGAGCTTGGTGTGCACAATGGTACTGTTGTTCAATTACCACCCGATGTAGTAGCAGATGACGAAAAAAATCAATTGATCGGTGCTACCCAATACATGGAATACTCTGTGAATGGGAAAAGTCGCTGGGTAGACTATGATCCGAAGAACCCTCCAACATTTGAAGGAAACCAAAATGTATTCGTTCGCCATAAAGGTGAGATGAACCTGGAAGACGGATTATCCAAAAAGGTGACTTTCAAAAAATAATATCTGCAATTCAAGTGTTATAAGAGAGAAAACGATTTAATCGACAACGGTGGCATTGGAATAAAAATGGGAGTGTCCGAAAGAACGCCAGACTCTTTCGAGAACACTCCCATACTTATTTCAAAGCTACCCTTCAAACGCTTGCTTCAGCTCGCGGAAGTCAAGCTGCGACGTGCTAGGCAGCACGATATCCGCATGCGGGAAATGCTCGGCCCGGCCGATCGCAACCGCGAACATGCCTGCGGCCTTGATGGCCTCCACGCCGGACGCAGCGTCCTCGACGCCGATGCAAGCGGCCGGATCGGCGCCAAGCTGGGCAGCCGCCGTCAGGAAAATCTCCGGGTCCGGCTTGTTGTTCTTCAGCTTCGTGACGTCAACGATGACGTCGAAGCGATCCATGACGCCAAGCCGGGTAAGGACGGCTACGGCGTTCTTGCTGGCCGAAGCGATGCCTGTCGCCAGGCCCGCCGCCCGGATAGCGGCGACGAAATCGGCGACGCCGGGAAGCAGATCGGCCGGCGTAATCGTCTCGATCAGCTCGACGTAGAGCTTATTTTTACGCTCCGCCAGCTGATGCAGCTCCTCGTCCGAATAGCTGACGGGCGTTTCCGCTTGGCTTAAGAGCAGCTTCAGGGAGTCCATGCGGGAGACGCCCTTCAGGTTCTCATTAAACTCGCGGGTGAAGGGAATGCCAAGCTCGGCGGCAATGGCTTTCCACGCCTGGTAATGATATTCGGCCGTATCGGTAATGACGCCGTCCAGGTCAAAGATGACGGCTTGAAGCGTTATTCCTTCGCTCATGGTTCATTTCTCCTTCTATCAACGGAAACATGTCTAAGTCATGTTCCCGATTATCACTTTTAAATAGTCTGGCAGCCGATAGGGGATGGACTTTCATGGACCTTCACCAGCAACATGCCGCGTCAATCCCGGCAATTTTGCGATGTGTACCCAGTATGCAATTTGTACCCAGTATGCGATTGTGCTTGGTACATGTCAGGTGAGATTCCCGGCGCATGCGTCGTACGAGCCGTGGACATCCAAGCCTCTGGCTGAGTTAAAACCCTTGAGCTGTTTAGCCTTTAAGCGGCCGTTTCACCGGCTGTCCGGAAGCCAGATCCACAAGCTCCTCATACAGCTTGATTTCGAGGGGTTCGCCTTCGACGAGCTCGATCGTCACACCTGATTTTTCAATCGATACGCCGATCAGCCGGCCCCGGAAGTTCAAGCGGAATGCATACTGCTCCCAATCCTTCGGTATGGCCGGAGAGAGGGACAGCCCGTTTTCCTTAATGCGCATCCCGGCAAATCCGTATACGATGGACATCCAGGTGCCGCCCATATTCGCCATATGCAGCCCGTCCTTCGTATTGCCGTGCGTGTTGTCCAGATCCAGGCGCGCGGTTTCGATGAAATACTCGTACGCCTTGTCCATATTGCCGATCTTCGAAGCCATGATGCTGAAGATACAGGAGGACAGCGAAGAATCGTGCGTCGTGATGCCCTCGTAATAATCGTAGGAGCGGCGGATCGTCTCGAAATCCTGCTCGTCCTCCAGCAGGAAATGCGCCAGCACGGTGTCCGCCTGCTTGCACACCTGGTACCGGTAAATCGTCAGCGGATGGTAGTGCAGCAGCAGCGGATATTTGTCTTCCGGCGTGTTCTCGAAGTCCCATACCGCTTTGCGCAGGAACGTGTCATCCTGCGGATTGATCCCCAGCGTCTCGTCGTAAGGCAGCAGCATCGCGTCCGCAGCCTTGGCCCAAGCGGCGATTTCCGCATCGGTTACGCCGAGTCTGTCGCAGAGCGCTTTGTAGCCTTCCGCATCGTAGTCTTGCAGGATCGAGCAGCTCTTGGCGGCCCACTTCAAGTTATGCTTCGCCATCACGTTGGTGTAATAGTTGTTGTTCACGCAGCAGGTATATTCATCCGGTCCCGTCACTTCATCGATGTGGAACGCCCCGTTGTAGTAATGGCCGATGTCTGCCCAGAGGCGGGCCGTCTCGATCAGCACCTCCGCACCGTAAGACAACAGGAAGTCCTGATCCTGTTCAGCCAGATAATACTGAATATAGCTGTAAGCGATATCGGCGCTGATATGGTACTGCGCGGTTCCCGACGGGAAGAACGAGGAGCATTCGGTTCCCGAAATGGTACGCCACGGGTACAGGGCCCCCTGTTTATGCCCCATCTCGCGGGCTCTTGCCCGTGCCTGGTCAAGCGCAGCGTAACGATACAGCAGAAGCTGGCGTGCGATGTCCGGCTGAGTCATCAGGAATACCGGGAACATGTAAATTTCCGTATCCCAGAAGTAATGCCCTTCGTATCCTTCGCCGCTGAGGCCTTTAGCCGAGATGTTGCTGTACTTGTCCCGACCGGCGGATTGCAGCAGCTGGAACAGATTGAACCGGATGCCCTCCTGAAGACGATCATCGTTACGAATCGTGACATCGGCGGACTTCCAGTAGTTGTCCAAATACCGGGTCTGCTCGGCGACCAGATCCTCGAACGACAGATCCTGCAGTCGCTCGTGGAGCCTGATGCCCTCCTCCACGAGATCCGAGCCATGACGCAGGCTGTCCGTGTACATATTGTATTTCGTCAAAGTAACCGGTCCGGAGAGCGGGAATGAAGCGGTGAACAGAACTTCGCCCGATCCGGCTTCCAGCTGCACCTGCGCCTCGGAGCCTTCCAGACGGTGACGCGTCACGCAAGCCGCACGCAGCTTGGAAGCCATCGTCTCGTCAATGACGTAGCCGTCCTGACCTCGAACGCCGGCATCGATCACGGTCATCCGCTCCGCATGACCGGCTCCGACCCGCGGATCGTTCGGGTTCGTGTAGTTTTTTACGTTACCGTTCACCGTCGAGACGATGCGTACCCGGCCGTTGAAATTGACCGGCTCCAGCTGGAGCTGGATCGCAAACAATTCGCGGCGGGTGAAGGACACCAGGCGTCGGAACGTCAATCGGATTTCTTTGCCGGACGGAGAAGTCCACTGCACCTTTCGCTCCGCATAGCCTTTATCCATGTGCAGATGGCGTTCATGGGCCGAAATCGTGCCGTGGTCCAGACGAAACGGCTCCGGCTCGTCGTCCAAGTAGACGAGAACGGTTTGAGCGTCGATATTGTTAACAAGCTTTTGCTGGGTATCGGGAAAGGCGAACAGTTTCTCGCCGTATGGAATTTCAATGATATCGTGAAAAGCATTCAGATAGGTTCCGCGAATGGTCGACATGGACGGGCCATATCCCTCCTCGAAGTTGCCCCGGACGCCGAGGTAACCGTTTCCAAGCGCGAACAGGCTCTCCATATTGAGCAGTGCCTGCTGTGATAATTCGGAATTTGAAATCTTCCAAGTCATCGTGTACACTTCCTCCCTAGCAAGGTTATGTTTGAATTTTAGAGCCAAAAAGGGTTATATTATACTAAAATATTCAGATTTTTATCAATATTTTTAGGTGGTGTGCAAATAATGAAGGAGCTGTCCCGGCCGGCAAACCCGCCCTTTGTTTTGTCTTCCCGGATGCAGTATTTACGCGACAATTTTATCCATCCGCCGTTCGATTACGAGCATGAGCTGCTGGAAGCGATCCGATTCGGCGACGAGGCCAAAGCGATGGATATGCTGCGCAAGATCAATGAGCTCGAGGCCGCGGTCTTGGCCAGCTATCCGCTCCGCTCCAAGAAGAACGCGCTGATTGCCTCTTGTACGTTATTTACCCGGGCGATTATTAAGGGCGGAGTCGATCCGGAGACGGCCTTTCATCTCAGCGACACGCTTATTTTGGAAATCGAGAAGATCGGCGATGTGGAGCGTCTCGTCGCATTCGAATACGAGATGCTGGTGCAGTTCGTCTCGATGATCCGCAAGGAGAAGGAAGAGCTGACGTACTCGCATATTGTGAACCTGGCGATCTATTATATTCGCGAGCATATTTTTCAAGAGCTGTCCCTGCAGGGAATCGCGGACCATCTGGGCGTTCACCCGAGCTACCTGTCCGACCGCTTCAAGCGGGAGACCGGCATGCCGCTGACCTCGTATATTAACCGGAGAAAGGTGGAGGAATCCAAGCATCTGCTTGTGTACACGAATCAGTCCATCTCCGAAATCGCATTCACGTTCAAGTTCTGCAGCCAGAGCTATTATACGCAGGTGTTCCGAAATTTTACGGGGATGACGCCGCGCCAGTTCCGGTTAAGCGGAGCCAAATCCATATCGACATGAAGAAAGAGACCTCTAGCATGAACAGACTAAAACAGAAAATGCTGGATTTAAGCCTGGAGCATAAGCTGATCGCCGCTTTCTCCTGCTTCATCATTGTGCCGCTCATTCTGATCGGCGGGATCGTATCCTGGGTATATGTGGACAACAACCGTACAACGATGATTGATGCGGCCGTGGAGAACAATAAACAGATCGTCAAAAATATCGATACATCCCTTCAGCCCCTGCTGCGGCTGTCAATGTTCCCGATCCAGGACTCGACGGTGTATCAGATCATGCGCAAGGATTACGCCAAAATCGAGTATCCCCTGCTGGAACGCGGCCAGGATTTCGACAAAGTGAACGGCTTGATCCAGAGCGGCATCATGCTATATTCTGATCTGATCGATTCGGTGGTCATTTATCATGAGAACAGCAAGTCGATCATCGGCCGCAGCAACCGGGAATATATGAATGCTGCTTATTTCAGGGACCGATTCACCGAGGAGCCGTTTGTCCGGAAGATCCGGGAGGCGTATGGACTCTTTGTGCCAATCGGCATACACAAGGAGGAGCTGCTGTCCGCCAAGGGCGTGCCGGTCGTATCGGTAGGCCGGGCCATTATGGACCCCTATACGAAGGAGGACCTCGGCTTTATCCTGTTTAACATTTCGGTGGACAAGCTGAAGACGCTGTGGAGCGATACGGCCTTTTCGGAAAACACGAGCTTTTACCTTATCGATGAAGCCGACCGGATCGTTCACAGCATGAATGCGGAAGAGATCGGGCTGCCGGCTTCCGAGGTGCTTGGCAGCGAGTTTCAATATCATAAGGACGGCAAGGTGAACACGCAGATTGCCCGGGACACCTATATCATTTCTTCCGGTTCCTCGCTGGCGAATTGGAAGGCCGTCACCGTCATTCCGAAGAAGGACCTGTTCTCGATCGTGTACCTGATGGTAGCGGTTTTGATCGGCGTCCTCATCTTGCTTCTGGTGCTCTCGATCCTGATCTCCGCCCGAATCGCGACCACGATCATGAAGCCGCTGGCGGTGCTCAACAGCAAGATGAAGCTGGTATCCCAAGGGCAGCTGAACGTAAGCCTGGATACGAAGCAGCGTGGGGAGATCGGCGTCATCAACAACACGGTCGACCAAATGCTCAAGGAGATCCGGGAGCTGATCGAGCGAATCTACGTGGAGGAGGAGGAGAAGCGGAAGCTGGAAATGAATGCGCTCCAGTCGCAGATCCGCCCGCATTTTATCTATAATACGCTGAACGTGATTAAGTGGATGGCCAAAATCCAGGGCGCTGCGGGCATCGAAGAAGCGCTGCAGGCGTTCTCGTCCGTCATCAAGTTCACGGTAAAGAAGGAAGGGAACTACGTTACCATTGCCGAGGAGGTCGAATTCATGGAGAATTACACCAAAATCCTCGATTTTCGGTACTTTAATACCTTCGATGTCACGTATGAGGTCGATCCGGCCGTTATGAAATATAGGACGCTGAAGTTTCTATTGCAGCCGCTAGTGGAAAATGCGGTGTTTCACGGATTCGAAGGCATTGACTATAAAGGCCACCTGATCATCGCTATTTATGAGGATCAAGGAGCGCTTGTCATGAAGGTCGAGGATAACGGACGGGGCTTCCCGGAGGACGGGCAGCCCAAGAAGGAACAGAACGGGCCAAGGGATGGCTTCAACTCGATCGGATTGAACAATATTCGTAACCGGATATCCCTTCACTTCGGTCCGGAATACGGGCTTTGGATCCAGCGAAGGGAGCAAGGCGGAACGGTGGCATGGATCCGCGTTCCGATCATCACAGAAGAAGCAGGGTGATAGCAAGTGCGGATACTTATCGTGGATGACGAGCCGCTCGTTCGGATCGGCATCAAGTCAGCAATCGACTGGGAAGCTCAGGGTGTGCAGATCGTCGGAGAGGCCGGTGACGGAGAGGAGGCGCTGCAGCAAATTGCGGACAAGGACCCGGATGTGGTGCTCCTCGACATCAAAATGCCCAAGCTGGACGGCATTGAGGTGCTTCGCAGGGTTCGTGAGCAGCAGCTGCCGGTTCAGATCGTGGTGCTTAGCAGCTTCGACGATATAGCTTATGTGAAGGAAGCTTTGAAGCTTGGGGCTTTCGATTACTTCCATAAACCGGATATGAACGAACGCGAGCTGACAGCGATGCTTCGGAGCATCCGGGAGCAGCTTGGAACAAGCGGGACGCCTGCCCCGCCGACCGTGGTGACGCAAGGCAGCCGGAAGGAACAGCTGCTGTATGAGGCCCTCGAAGGCAAGGTGCAGGACCTGTCCGAAACGAGTCTTGAGGAAGGGAATATGTATATCGTTCTCTTTAAAATCAAAAACTATCGCACCGTCATTCAGCGATATACGAAAGAAACCGAATCGGTGCTCCCCAGCACCGTTCAAAATGTGGTGCGCGAGATGCTCTCCAAAGAGAAGGAGGTCGAATACCTGCAGCTAGACGTCCAGCATAGCTGCGTATTCATCAGCAACAGCGAGCATAAGAGTCTGCTCGCATCCCTAAACCGCGTAAACAAATTGGTGCAGATGATCAGCTCGGCCCTGAAGCGGTTCGTGAACATCGATATCGTGCTGGGCGTCAGCGATTGGTTCGAAGGCTACAGCGCCATTCCTGCAGGCTATGAGCAGGCGGCTAAAGCGCTGTCCCATCATTTTTACCATCCTGATACGTCCATCTTCTATTATCAGCATCTGCGGCTGCAGGGGGAGAGCGCGCTGAAGCAGGCGGATGCCTATGTGAGCCAGATGAAGTCGGCGCTGCGGGAAGAGGAGAATGAACGTTTTCTGGAGCTGCTGTCCCGCTGGGAGGCGTTCTTGGAGCAGGAGGAGTGCATGGAGGAGCGGGATGTCCGCAAAGTGTACGAAGGCTTGCTGTTCATGATCGGCGGGGACGACGGCAAAGTTGAATCAGGGGCGGAGCACAGCGGAGGCTTCGAGGAGATCGAGGATTTCCGGGGAATGGCCGCGGGATACCGGAAGCTGTTCGAGGACCGTCTCAAGCAGCGCCAGCGACTGTCGAATAAAGGCTACAGCCAGCTTACGCGCAGCATTATGGAATATATCGAGGAGCATTATGCCGAGAGCCTTTCCCTGAAATTGTTCGGGGAGCTGCTGCATGTCAGCCCGAATTACGTCAGCCGGCTGTTCAAGCAGGAGGTTGGCCAAGGGCTGTTCGACTATATTAATGAGCTCCGGATTGAGAAAGCGAAGAGACTGCTTCGGGACTATCGATACAAAATATATGATGTCGCCGAGATGGTGGGATTTCATAATCAGGCCCATTTTGCGATTGTATTTCAGAAATACACAGGCTTATCTCCTAAGCAATATAGGAAAGAAGAAGTGTGATTTTAGAGAAGAAAGTGTAATTTTTCATAAAATCGTTTCTCTCGTGCAAGATATCTATAAAAAAATAGTCAATATTAAAAAATTAATCATCATTTGATTAATTTTTTTTATTCTTCGGACTCCTTATCATGAATGTGTAAGGTTTAACGAAACGAAACATAGGGGGTAGCATTCATGGGTAAAGTGAACAAGAAGATTTCCGCCATGCTGGTATTATGCCTGGCTCTTGTTGTCGCGTTAACCGCTTGCGGCGGCAATAAAAGCGCTGACAATAAAGAAGGAGCATCCGGAGAGAAAGTGACCGTAAACTTCGGCTTCTGGGGTACGGCGCAGGATTTGGAGATCTACCAGAAAGCAGCCGATACCATTTCCGAGAAATATCCCGAGATCGAGCTGAAGATCAAGCAGTATCCGAGCAGCGAGCAGTTCTGGAATACGTTGCCCGGCGAAATTGCGGCAGGCGTAGCGCCTGACTTTATTAAGATGTCCAATGAAGGCGCATACGAGTACATCAACAAAGGCCTGTTCACGCCGATTGATGATCTGGTTCAAGCGACGGGCGTTGACATGGGCCGTTTCCCGGATACCTCGAAGAAGATCTGGAATGTTGACGGCAAGCAGTACGGCATTCCGAACAGCGACATGCCGGCCATGTTCTTCATTAACGAGCAGATGTGGAAGGACGCCGGTCTTGGCGATTACCCAACCACATGGGACGAAGTGATCGAAGCGGCGAAAGTGCTGAACAAAGGCAATGTAAAAGGCATTATCGTCAATCTGGACGCATTCCATATTACGAACTACGTGAAAAGCTTCGGCGGCGGATGGGGCAACGGCAAGACCATAAACTCCCCTGAAAACGTAAAAGCGCTGGAATTGATCATCGACATGTACAACCAAGGCATCGCGGTTACTCCGAAATCCGCCGGCTTCGGCTGGGACGGCGAAGTGTTCGCGAACAGCCTGGGTGCTATGAGCACCGGCGGATATTGGTATAAAGGCTACCTGAAGGACGCCAACCCGGATATGAAATACGTTGCGATTCCGGTTCCGAAAGGCACAACGAACGGCAGCACCATGAGCTCCGACGCTTATATGGTGCTGAAGGATGCCAAGAACAAGGAGGCCGCACTGAAGGCCGCTTATTACATGACCAATGACGACACGCAAACCGCATTCATGGATCTTGGCTTCAATCCTGCCGTGTCGTCGCTGTCCGAGAAATACTTCGAGAAAAATCCGGAGTTCAAGGCGCTTCAGCCGGCGCTGGAATACAGCACCGACTATGGCTATCCGACCGATACCAAGCGCTTCACGGATGAACTGGTGAAAGAGCTGGAAGGCCTTGTGCTTGGCGGTTCCGGTAAGACGGCTCAGCAAATTCTCGACGATATTCAGAGCCAGTTCCAATAAGAAAAACAGGCAACAACCTGCTCCCGCTCCTTGATATCAGGGAGGCGGGAGCCTTTATTTTGCATGAGCGATTCAATTCTAGCATGGGAGTGGGGGATAACTTATGTCCGAATACAGCAGCAAGCATGTCGGCGCGAAGGGCGGCAAGATCAAGCAGTCCTGGCTGCGTTCGCTGGCCGACTCCGACAAGACACTCGGCTGGTTGTTTACGCTGCCCTTTTTGATTTTGTGGGCTTGGTGGTTTTTATATCCGTTTATCCAATCCTTCGTGAGAAGCTTCCAGGACGCCAATTTTGCGGCACTGGACCAGGCCAAATTCATCGGCCTCGAGAACTATACGGCGATTCTTCACGATAAGGAGTTTTTCCGGGCGCTGCTGCATTCCTTGGAGATCGTGGTCATTTCGATCCCGATCCAAACGCTGCTCGGGCTGCTTTTGGCCATCCTCGTGAACCAGAAGCTGAAGGGCAAGGGGATTTTCCGTACGGTGTTTTTCCTGCCGTATATCACCTCGCAGATCGCCATTACGACCGTTTTCATGATGATGTTTAAGCAAGGGACCTTTCTGACCGATTTCTTCGGCGTTTTGGGCTTCGGGAACGTCACCTGGTTTGCGGATACCCGCTATGCGCTTCTGTTCGTCTGCATCCTGTTCATTTTCCAGCAGGCAGGCTTCACGATGATCGTGTATCTGTCCGGCCTGCAGGAAATACCGAAGGATCTGTACGAGGCCGGCGAGATCGACGGCGCTTCGAAATGGAACAAGTTCCGCTATATCACCGTGCCTTATCTGAAGCCGATCACCTTCTTTATCGTGTCGGTATCCACTATCGCCGGCTTCCAGATTTACGACCAGATCGCGGCGATTTCGCGTTACGGCGCACTCGGCTCGCCGGCGGGAGCGACCAGCACGGTGGTGACGTACTTCTACCAGCACGGGATCCGTTACATGAACATCGGATACGGAAGCGCGGCGGTCGTACTGTTCTTTATCATTATTATGCTGATCACGTACCTGCAAAAAAAATTCCTGGATGAGAAGGAGTGAGAGCAATGAAGACCCGCATAAACAGCAATCGGCCGTTTCTGTATATCGGCACGATCATTCTGGGGCTTTTATTCGCCCTTCCTTTTCTCTATACGATTTATACGTCCGTCATTCCGATGCGGTATGTCAATACGCTGACGTCGCCGGCCAACTGGACGTTCGAAAATTTCAAGGTATTCTTCACAAACGATGCGTACAACGTGCCAAGATGGTTTCTGAATACGGTCATCATGACCGGCGCCGTCGTGCTGGGCAACCTCGTCATTAACCCGATGGCCGGCTTTGCGCTTGCCAAGCTGAATTTCCGCGGGAAAGGCCTGATTTACTGGATCGTGGTGGCTACGATGATGGTGCCTTATCACATGATTCTGATCCCGGTATATGTGAACGTGGCGCAGCTGGGATGGCTGAACACGTTCTGGGGCTTGACGGTGCCGTTCTTGTATCAAGGGTTGTATATCTTCATGCTCCGGCAGTTCTTTATCTCGGTTCCGAATGAATTTCTGGAAGCCGCCCGCATCGACGGCTTGACGAAGATGGGCGCCTTCTGGCGGATCGTCTATCCGCTGGCGCGCTCTTCCCTGATCACGATGTCGATTCTTGCGTTTGCGGGCACCTGGAACAGCTATTTGATTCCGAGCACGCTCGCCAATACGCCGGAGATGTACGTGCTAGTCGTCGGCCTGAACAGCGTGAAGGACATGTTCTTCGAGAATACACCGATGATCATGGCGGGCGTCGTGCTGTCGACGCTGCCGATCATCCTGTTCTTCTTCCTGTTCCAGCGCCAATATATTGAAGGCATCTCGAATGCCGGCGTCAAAGGCTAGATTGCTGATTGTTGATCGCTAAGTAGACATACGTTGAGGAGGGAGCTGCATGGATCAAGCAGAACAGCGAGCGCGGGAGCTGTTAGCCCGGATGACGCTGGCCGAGAAGATCGGCCAGACGGTACAATACGGCCGCTGCGAGGAACGGGAGAGGCAGCTGGTCGCCGAGGGGCGGATCGGGTCTTTGCTGAACGTTCACGGGGCGAAGAAAATAAATGAATTGCAGCGTCTGGCAGTGGAGCAAAGCCGCCTCGGCATCCCGCTGTTGATCGGCGACGATGTCATTCACGGCTTCCGGACCATCTTTCCGATCCCGCTTGGCGAAGCCGCCAGCTGGGATCCCGAAGCGATGGAGAAGAATGCCCGCATCGCGGCGAGGGAGGCGGCGGCCGAAGGCATCCGCTGGACCTTTGCCCCGATGGTGGATATTACGCGCGATCCCCGGTGGGGACGCATCGCGGAGAGCACGGGCGAAGATGTGTATTTGTCTTCTCTGGCTGCCGCGGCGAAGGTCAAGGGATTCCAGAGCCCGAACGAGTCCGGATATCCGGCCGTGGCTGCCTGCGTGAAGCACTTCGCCGGGTACGGCTTTGTCGAGGGCGGAAGAGATTACGATACGACGGATATGTCGGAGCGGACGCTGCGGGAGACGGTGCTTCCGCCGTTTGCGCACGGCATTCGGGCCGGCGCCATGTCGGTGATGAGCGCATTCAGCGAGCTGAACGGCGTGCCTGCATCGGGCAGCCGGTACTTGCTGCGGGATATTCTGAAGGAGGAGTGGGCCTTTGACGGCATCGTGGTCAGCGACTGGGAGTCGATTGAGGAGCTGATTCATCACGGCTACGCGGAGGACCGTAGAGATTCGGCGCTGAAAGGCTTGGCGGCAGGCGTCGATATGGATATGCATTCCGGCGTCTATCTCGATCATCTGGAGTCCATCATTGCGGAGCATCCCGAGATGATGGAGCTGCTGGATGATGCCGTGCTTCGCATTCTGAAAGTGAAATTCCGGCTCGGCTTATTCGAGAATCCTTATGTAAGCGAGGACGATCCGGAGGAAATCGGCATTCCTGCCGCTCATCTGGAGCAGGCCCGGGACAGCGCACGCAAATCGATCGTGCTGCTTCAGAACGATGACGGCATCCTGCCGCTGGATACCGGCCGATTCAAGAAGCTGGCCCTGATCGGGCCGCTGGCCGACGATCGCCACAATACGATGGGCTGCTGGGCGTGGAAGGGCCGCGACGAGGACGTTGTTACCGTATGGGATGCCTTCCAATCCGAGCTGGCTCCGGATACGCAGGTGTTCCATGAACCGGGCAGCGGCATTTTGGAGGAACTTCCCGGAGGGATCGATCGTGCCGTGGACCTGGCAGGGCGCTGTGACGTCGCGGTCGTGGTCGTCGGGGAATCGGAGCCGATGACCGGGGAGCATTACAATGTGGCGTCCATTACGCTCCCGGCGTGCCAAGAGCGGCTGATCCGGGAGCTGAAGAGCCGGACCTTCACGCCCGTCGTGGTCATCCTGATGAACGGTCGCCCGCTCGCGGCGCCATGGCTGCACGAGCTGGCGGATGCGGTCATCGAGGCATGGCACCCGGGGACGGCTGCGGGGTATGCCGTGGTCGATGTGTTGACCGGGGCGCACAACCCGAGCGGCCGCCTGCCGGTAACCGTTCCGCGGGCAACCGGACAAATTCCGATGTATTACAATCGGAAGAATACGGGACGTCCGCACTTGTACGAGGATTACATCGATTGCGACGATTCGCCTTTGTACCCGTTCGGGTACGGCCTCAGCTATACGACGTTTGAATATGCGGATCTGGCGCTGGACAAGCCTGTAATCGGCAAGGATGAGAGCGCGAATTTGTCTGTGAGAATCAGGAACACCGGCAAGCGCGCCGGCGAAGAGACCGTGCAGCTGTACATCCGGGATCTGGTGGCCAGCTCTACCCGTCCCGTCCGGGAGCTGAAGGGCTTCAGCAAGGTGTTTCTTGAGCCAGGAGAGAGCCGTGTCGTCCATTTTGCGCTTGGGCCGGATGAGCTCGGGCTTCTCGACGAACGGATGGCGTTCACGGTTGAGCCCGGGAAGTTTCATATTTGGGTCGGGCCGCATTCGGAGGAAGGGCTGCGTACGGAGCTCACCGTGATTTGAAACGCCGTAAGGGCGATAAAAGGGGGATGAATGATGGATTATCGCGTAATTAAGGAAGGGGATCTGTTCTTTCTGACGGGGCTGAATGGGGATATGGCTCCTGGGGATGATCAGGGTCACGGTTTATATACGAAGGATACGCGCTTCTTAAGCCGCATGGAGGCGTTCATTGACGGGGAGAAGCCTTCCCTGTTGTCCTCCGCCGGGGATAAGAGCTACATCGCTTCCTTCCGCTTGATGAAGGATTCCAAGGATGAGGGAGCGATCGAGCTGCACCGGGAGCGGTTTATTTACGGCGGGATCCTCTACGAGCGCTGCACGCTGACCAACTATTTTATCGATGCCCGGAACGTTGAGTTTTCGGTCGCATTCGATGCCGATTTCCAGGATATGTTCCTGGTTCGGAAATACCGCACCGGGGACGTTGGCCGCATGGAAGAAGCACGCGCCAAAGACCGGGAGCTGACGCTGTCTTATATGGGCGCGGATAGCCAAAGACGCGAGACGCGCATTTCCTGGGATGCCGAGGGCGGCAAGGCGCATGGAAGCGGAACGATTACGTTCCCGATGTTCTTGAAACCGAAGGAACAGCGGGTGGTCACCTTCTTCATTGCGCCGATCACGGAGGAGCACGCGGAGCCGGAGCCGCTGTCTTATGACGAGGGGCTGAGGAAGCTGGAGGCTTCCTATGCGCAGTGGTACGCAAACAGCACGCGGGTGAAATCCGACTCTGCCGTGTTCAGCGGATTGTTCGAGCGAGGTCTGCAGGATTTGCGCATGCTGACCCTGGACGTCGGCTTCGGCGACACGACGGTGGCCGGACTGCCATGGTTCGCGGTTCCATTCGGCCGGGACAGCCTGATCACCGCCCTGTTCATGCTGCCGGTGAATCCGCAGCTGGCCAAGGGAACCCTGAAGACGCTGGCCTCCAATCAAGGGGAGAAGACGGATCCTTGGCGAGACGAGCAGCCGGGAAAAATCATGCACGAGATTCGTTACGGTGAGCTGGTTACGACCGGGCAATCGCCGTTCTCGCCTTATTATGGCACGATCGATTCCACTCCGCTGTTTCTTGCCCTGATCGGAGAATATTACCGCTGGACGGGCGATTTGTCTCT
This sequence comes from Paenibacillus sp. FSL R5-0810, assembly GCF_038002285.1. Lineage (NCBI taxonomy): Bacteria > Bacillati > Bacillota > Bacilli > Caryophanales > Paenibacillaceae > Paenibacillus > Paenibacillus sp. FSL R5-0810. The sequence continues at coordinate 4,649,688 of NZ_JBBOCF010000001.1, read as the reverse complement.
CGCGGAGGAGCTGAAGCCGAACATGCTGCGGGCGCTTGATTATATCAATGCTGCCTTGGAAGCGGGGAACGGCTTCATGGCCTACAAGCAGGAAGCCGAGAAGGGCTTCCCAAACCAAGGCTGGAAGGATTCAGCGAACTCCATCATCCATGAGCATGGGGAATATGCGGAGTCGCCCATCGCATTGTCCGAGGTGCAAGGATATGTATATCAGGCGAAGAAATCGCTCGTCCCCGTGTTCGCTGACATGGGCGAGCACGAGCTGGCCCGCAAGCTAGAAGAGGAGGCCGAGGAGCTCCGCGCAAGATTCGAGGCGGCGTTCTGGATGGAGGACGAGCAGTGCTACGCGATTGCGCTGGATAAGGAGCAGCGTCAGGTGCGAAGCGTAACCTCGAATCCCGGGCATCTGCTCATGAGCGGGCTCCCTGAAGCCGGGCGGGCCGCAGCCCAGTCCAAGCGGCTGCTGAAGGACGACATGTTCAGCGGATACGGCATCCGTACGATGAGCACAGGCTCCACGGGCTACTATCCGATGAGCTATCACAACGGCAGCGTGTGGCCGCACGATAACGGGATGATTCTGCTTGGGCTGGGCAAGCAGGGCTTCAAGGAAGAGGCCGGCAAGGTCATTTCCGGACTGCTCAAGGCCTCGGAGCACTTCGAGTACCAGCGCCTCCCGGAGCTGTTCTGTGGGAATGATGCGGGGCTCGGTTATCCGGTGCCTTATCCGACGACCTGTTCGCCGCAGGCATGGGCGGCCGGCACGTCGATCGCTTTTCTGCAGGCGATGCTCGGATTGTACCCCGATGCGCCTAAGAAGGAAATCGCGTTGTCACCGTTCCTGCCGGAGGGCATGAACGAGCTGAAGGCCGAGCGGATCGCGATCGGTAATGGCCATCTGTCGGTCAGCGTAACGCGTGATGCCGGCGGAGCATCCTTCAACGTGAAGGTGCTTGAAAATACGACCGGCTATACGCTGGTCGGATAGATAATATGAACAGCACGACAACACGAACAGCAAATACACGGACAACAACCTGGTTCTCTCGCTTCAAAGAGAACCAGGTTGTTTTTTATTGAAAATACAGGAACATGTGTTCTATAATATAGAGCGGAGTTTTAAACTACATACCCCAAGCATGCTGAACGACAACCTAAGATGGGAGAGAACGGGAATGAATACCTTTTGTACATATGCGCTGCACCAGATCGAAGTGGCGGTGCTGTCGGTCGTGGCGATTATTGACAAGCTAACAGAGGAGGATCTGCTCGTCAGGCCAACGGCGGACAAGCATTCCGTCGGCGAGCTGCTGAAGCATATCGCGGTCATCTGCAGGGCCGACTTCCTTATATCCGGCGGGGCGACGCAGGAAGAGATGAGCGCTTATTACGCCGGCGTGTCGCTGAATAACCTGAAGGATATCCAGGCTGAATTGTTAACGAGCTATTCGTATCTGGCGCAGGCATTTCATGATATGGACGACGAAGAACTGCATCGGGAGGTAACGTCCTATTGGGGCGCAACCTATACCCGTTATGAGTGGCTGCTTGAGCTTCTGGCCCACCTGTACCATCACCGGGGACAGCTGCATGCGATGCTGGTCCACTGCAACGGCAAAGACCCGAAGGTGCCGCTGTTCGAATAAGATATTGGCATCAAAGAACCGCTCCCCAGATGCGATAGGAGCGGTTTTTTGTTTAGGCTTAGGCCAAGGTGCTGTTATTTGAATATGAAGGCACAGGAGTGGCTGGAAACGGAGGGAGACATTAGCTGCATTTTTCCCAACGGGGGGATCAGTTGTTAGTGCTGAGAGTCTTACTTCTGAGGAGAGTATCAATCTTTATAACATAGAAGTTAATGATAACACGGACAGTAGCGAAGATATTTCAATCCAAAATGATAGCGAATTAATTGAATCATTTGCGGAGATTGGGCCTACATATCCCGGTACTTAATGTTCCAATGCGAATCGGAGATGTCCTCTATTCGACAAAAACGCTTGGCTCTAGTTCACAGATTGTGGGGCATACTGGAATTGTAAATTCAAATTATAAAGTGGTCCACGTAACATTACCTGTGAATGGTGGGACCGTAGATAACATGTCAGGTTATATGAGTAGACATGGCAAAGGAGAAACTATCAAAGTCTATAGACCTATTAATGGTATGGGGGTTGAGGCTGCCAAATGGGCAACATACAACTATAAGTATGTGACAAAATACGAAATTGAACCATACGTAAAGAAGAGCACACTCTCTCCAAACTATTGTTCGAAATTTGTATGGCAGGCATTCTATTACGGGGAAGGAATAGATCTATTGGATCTTGGTAATACCCCCGATCTAAGAGGATTTATTACTCCATCAATGGTAATAAATGCTCCTAATTTGGTATATGTAACTCAATTTACAGCACAATAATTTATACTAGAAACTGCCATTGTGCAGTTTTTCTTTTTAAGATTATCGGATATGATTAAGTGTTATGAGATTTTCAATTTGACAACTTAGATTTTCGTAAGGGAGGATGTTAATAGTGAAAAAAACCTTGGCTATTTTTGTGATAGTAATTGTGTTAATTATAGGAGGCGGTTATGCAGCACTACAATACAAATACAATGCACTAGAAAAGAGCTTAAAGAACCATTTATTTAATGTAGAAGGCTACGCTGAATCTGATATCATCAGTATTAAGGCGAAACTAAGTGGTATGCCTAAATTCCCTGTTTACGTAATATTCGCCGACGATCCAAATACTAAATATATTTTTACTGATAGAGATACAGGAGAATGGACACAATTAGATCCTAAAACACCGCAGCGTTTAAATGTAAAGAATTGAAGTTTGATCTAAACCACTGATCTTGATAAAATCAGTGGTTTTTATATTAGACTACTTATCGAGGTTATAGCCTATTGCTAGATAGCGTTAAAGAGATGCCTATATCATGGCTAATTAATTTTGCGGATTAGAGTTCCTCATCACAATTGGAATGGCTGATAAAATGAAAGGATTGACAACATACCTCCTCAACAGTAGTATTATTGAATAATACTAATAATAGCGTGAAGGAGCGTTACGATGATTGATGAGCTGCGAAGCATCGGGCTGTCGGATTTGGAGGCGCGAATTTACCTTGCCCTGCACGAATCCCCCGAAATGTCGGGATATGAAGTAGCCAAGCGGGTGTCGGTATCCCGTTCGAACGTTTATGCGGCCCTGCGGGCGATGACGGATAAGGGGGTGTGCCGAACGATCGAGGCGGATCCCGTGTTATATGATGCGGTGCCGATCGGTCAGGTGGTGAAGACGCTGAAAACCCAATTCGATCAAAATGCACGTATGCTGCTTGAGGAGCTGAACGCGCCGCCGAAGTCCTCGCCGTCGTTCTACAGCTGGAAGGGGGATCAGGCGCTGCGCAAAGCCATTGACCGTCTGGCGGCAAACGCCGAGAAGAGCATTGTCGTTGATCTATGGTCCGAAGACGTCCACTGGATGAGCGAGGCGCTGTCTGAGGCCGAACGGCGCGGCGTCCGAGTTGTCGCGATTGTCATCGGAGAATCCGGGCTCTCCCTGAAGCATGTCATCGAGCATAAGCGGAGCGAGGCATGGCAGCAGGCGCAGTCCAGAAAATTCTCGATGCTGTGCGATTCGAAGTCGGCATTAATCGGAAGCTTCGGCCGGTCTCTCCGATTAACGGCGCTTGAAACCGATCATCCTTCCATAATTGAACTGCTTCAGAACGGTCTATATCACGATCTGGTGATGGAGCGGATTGAGGAGGATTTCGCCGCCGAGCTTTCGGATCAATACGGCAGCGATTATGAACGGATTATCAGCCCGTTTCGGGAGCTGCTGGAATAGAGTAGCGGGAGACCGCTTCTTTTTGCGAAAATATTAGTAGTATTCAAAAATACTATCCTAAGGAGTGGACATTTTATGATCCATGTAGATCCACATGCCATCGGGGCCATACTGGCTCAAGTCGGGGAAGAATTGTTGGAGGAATATGGAGGGCTTGCTCCTGCAGCGTCGCGGGAGCAGCTGATTGAACGTTTTGCGGACGCCAACGGCTGGGCAGAGCGCCGCATACGCCAGGCGGTGAACGAAATCCATCCCGGGCTGCCATGGTCCGATGCTGAGCTGGATGCAGCCAGGCAGGGAAGTCCGGAATACGGAGACGCCTACTGGGTGCTTGACCCGATCGACGGAGCCGTCCATCTGCATCAGGGATTCGGATTTTGGGCGATCTCCCTTTGCTTGATCCGGGAAGGCGTTGCCGTCTTCTCGGCCGTTTATGATGCCGGCCGCCGCGAATTGTTCCATGCGGTCCGCGGAGAAGAGGCTTACTTGAACGGCGAGAGGATTCGGGTATCGGCGAAAACGGGTCTGGCCGATGCGCTTCTGCTGACGGCTCCCCCTAACAAAGTCGAGGTGGAGCCCGAGAACGTCAAGCTGACCGCCTGGAGCGTCGGCAAGCTGCTGCCGGAATGCACGGCGCTGCGCATGCTCGGCTCCGTCGCGCTTCAGATGGCTTATGTGGCCTGCGGGCGCATGGATGCCTACTGGGAGTTTGGCCGCGAAATTTACGACTGGCTGGCAGGCGCGCTGCTGATCGAAGAAGCGGGCGGCTGCGTATCCGATGTCGACGGATCGCCGTTCACTTGGGGAACATCCGGGGTTGTTGCAGGACCGGACGCGCTTCGGGACAAGATCGTAACCGTATTGGCAGGGTGATTTTCCCCTGCATGAATCCATGACATGGAGAAGCCCGTCCATTGCGGAAAATGGGCGGGCTTCTTGCTGCAGATACCTTTTATTATTAACGTTGAGAATCGGTCCGTTCCCAGAGCAGGATGCTCAGTACTGAATCAACAGGCTGACATTTTGCCAACCCGCTCCTACCGTCCAGAAGACCAGGTAATCGCCGCGCTTCACTTTTCCGGCCCGAACTGCTTCGTACAGGGCGAGGAAAGGGCTCGTTGTCGCGGTGTAACCGTACTTGTCCCCGATATAAGGAACCTTGTCCTGATCAATCCCGAGGCGCTCCGAAACATGCTTGATATTGCCCAAGGTAAATTGGGAGAACATAAAGCCGGCAATATCATCCTTGGTCAGATCGTTGCGTTCCAGCAAGATGCGAATCGAATTCACCGCGGATTCGGCACAGACCGAATCATCGAAAGGCGTAAACTTCACCTGCGCATCCTTAGCCGTAAACTCCTCACGGTACAGATTCGACAAGCCGTGGGCCGGGAACAGGGAATTGTCGATAACGGATGTATCGGTTTGATAGACGGAATCGATCAAACCGCGGGTGCCTTCCGCTTGCTCCAAAATCACGGCTACTGCCGATTCGGCAAAATTCGAATAATACACCGGCTCCTCCGGACTGTGAACCGAAAGATAATCGGAGCCGACCACAAGCGCACGCTCTACCCTAGGATTAGCGGTCATATAGCGGGAAGCCTGCTCTACCGCAACAAGGATGCCGGCACAATTCGCGTTAATGTCGAAGCAAGCCGTTAGGAGATCGCCTCCAAGGGCATGGTGGAGCTTCAGCGCATTGCTGGGCAGCAAATATTCCGGTGTCTGGGAAGTGAAGATGATCAGATCTACGTCTTTTGCGGACAGCCCGCTCTTCTCCAGCACCAGCTTGGATGCCTGCACGGCCATCGTGAATGTATTCTCTTCCGGATTATCGATAATAAAACGCTTATTACGGCCCAGAGCGGTTACAAGTCCGGTAACATCCGTACCTCTTTCCGCAAAATAGTTAATGTAGTATTCGTTGTCTACTTCATTAGCAGGATGGTAGATTTCAATCTCGCGAATTTGTACACCTCTCATGGCCATCTCTCCTTATTGTTCGATAATTTCGTAGTTGTCCAGCTTCACGCCACGAGCAACACGCCCGAGCTGCATCTTCAGGATCGGATTTTTGGAAATGCGCAGCGTAACTTTCTTAAAGCCGTCTTTTTTATACATCTCGAAGCATCCTTCCAAAAGCGGAAGCGTCTCAGGCGCAGAGACGTTCAGCTTCGTGCAGTCGATGTCAATTTCATATTCCGGAACGGAAATGGTTGAGATGGCCTTGCCGTAAGCCTCAATGGATGCCATTCCGTCTTCCGGCGAGAAGGTGCCTTCCACCTCGGCATGAAATACTTTTGCAGCTTGATCGATTTTGATATTAAAGCTTCCCATGTTGCTCTTCCTCCTATGATCGAAACATATTATGTTGAATTGGTGTTGTACCTTAGTGCTTATTTCTTCAGGGCTTTCAAGCGATCCAAGATCGGCGCGGGCTCGCTGCCGTCCGTATTGACCTCAATGATGCACGGCCCTGTCATCTCCCGCAGGAATCCCGGAATATCCTCCATGTCCTCCAGACGGTCGACAGACATCGCTCGGATTCCGGCGATTCGCATCATGTCGGCGATGGAGATTCTCTCCTGCTTGTAATCCGGGATCGTGCGGTTATATAGAAACTTCTGCCCGCGCTCGACGTAAGACAGCATGGCGTTGTTAATAATGAAATAAATGATGGGCAGACCGTACTCTTTAGCGGTAAGCACCTCGGTGCCATTCATGAAGAACGAGCCGTCCCCCGCAATAACGGCAACCGGGCGGGTCGAGTCGGCCAGATATAGTCCCGGTCCTCCCGCCATCGCCGATCCCATCGCTCCATAGTTCAGATTGATTTCAAAATCGCAGCCGGCGGGCACTTCCAAGTACTTCAGGACAAAGTTGGTAAATTCCCCGATATCGCATACATATCGCGTGTCTGCCGGCATCACTTGGCTCAGCTTCTCCAGAAACAGGCGCAGCGACAAGCCTGTATGATTGGGCTCGTAGGCCTCGTTAAGCGGGAACGGCTTCTTAAATGAAGCTGAAGACGGACTCACGTGCTCCGCAAAATAAGGAACGGCATCCCGGAGATCGGCAACAACGGCTGCATCGGTCCGGAAGACTTTCCCAAGCTCTTTGGCATCACGGTCGACATGAATCACCTTGCGTCCGTCCACCAGGACATCATTGAAGTTGCATGTAGAGGACTCTCCCAGGCTTGTACCCAAGATTAAAATGCAGGTGGCCTTCGAAGAGGTGACGTATTCCATCGCCGCATCGGTGCTTGAAAATCCGTAATTCCCTAAGTTAAGCGGAAATTCGGCCGGAATGATGCCTTTGGCCGATGGCGTCGTAATGATGGGCCACTGCAGCCGTTCGCTGAGACGCATGATGGCTTCGGCTGATGAGCGCCCGCCGCGTCCGACCATAATGATTCCCCGCTCAGCCTCATTCAGGAGGGCTGCAGCACGCTCCATCTCATCCGGATTCGGGCGAATACGCTGAAGCGCGGAAGGCTCTGGAGCCGCAGGCAAGAGCGCCGGCGCTTCCATCCGCTGCACATCGATCGGAACCGAAATATGCACAGGCCCGCAAGGGGGAGTCAGCGCGATCCTTACCGCCTTATCCAGCTCGGCCAACACATCGGCTTCGTTCATCACGGTGTTGCTGTATTTGGTGATGGGCCGGACAATATCCTGCGCATCCATCTCTTGGATGGCTCCCTTGCCGATCTGCCACCGGTTTACGTATCCGGTGATGACCAGCAGAGGGGCTTTGGCGCGCATGGCATCGGCAATCCCGTTCATCATATTGCCGACCCCGACCGCACCGGCACCGGCACAAACGGCGAGCTTGCCGGAATTGCTGGCATATCGCGCAGCCATATAGGCGGCGCCGGCTTCATTTTTCGTAATGATCGGCTTGATATCGACATCAATCAACGCGTCATAGATCGGGCCGATGATCCCGGCCGGAATTCCGAATATGCAGTCCACTCCGACATTTCGCAAATACTTCAGCACGGCTTCGGCAATATTCATCTTGAAGAATCCTCCTTATGCTGTAGTTGAAACGCATCCTTGTATTCAAACACAAGTGATTCTGCACGTTTGACCTCTTCTTTCGTAAAATCATGCCGTGCTCCAATCGAGGCGACGACGACGATCCCCTTCACCGTCTCATGCTGCATCACAGGCAGAACCATAATGCTGTCGATCCCAAACAGGAAAAACTCGTCGGCCGCGCGCGGATCGTTCTTGACGTCTTGCAGGACAACCGTTTGCGGATGCTCCATCATTTCGCGCAAAAGGCGGTCATGCCGGATGTAGACGGGGTGCTCTGCATGAACGCTTTTCCACTTCTCCACGCCGAGCTGGTCCGTCTTCGTTTTGGATACCGGATTCAAACGGCCGTCCCGGATTTCATGATAGGCGATATCGGCCACGCCTGTGAGGCGTTCAAGCTCTTCAAACAGTGATGCTAATCGCTCCATGCCCATTTCTCCTCCGTATCAAAAATCTCATTGTCCGATCGGATGTTTAGTTTCTTCGTCCGATTCAAGCAGCTAGGAGGACGTTAACATTTCTCCCTTAGCGGATAGCTTAAAGCAGCCGCTCTTGTCCAAATTGTCGGTGTCGTTATGTTTGCTGAAGTACGGTACGCCCCCTTTGTCGCAATGGCCGCGGCATTTCCGGGTACGGGCAAACTGCGGCTATTTTTGGAATTGCGTGTAACACACCATTTATATCGGATCCTTTTTTTCGTTCTTTCATGGTTTTTCGGAAATATTATAATTTTTTTCACTTTTTCATAGCGTGTTATCCAAGTTGAGGTGAAGGGTTTGTTTCATTTGTTATGTTCGCAATGACAATTGTTACATCAAGCTAAAATTCTTTTTAATTCGACAAAAAAACACAAAATTCGCTATAGACTCCTGCTAATTAATTCCTCTATGATAGATACTAAACATGATAGACACAGCTTGAGAGCAGTTTTGGCTATTCTGAAAGCGCTCTCCTGGGTGAGGCGGCGAATAACTGAAGGATTGGAAGAGGCTAAAGCCGGTATGATAACTCCAATCCATTGTTTGTGCAGCCATAACCGAAAGCGCATTCATAGAAATGGCCGTTTGAACAGGAGGTTGTTTAGACTAACGCTTGTTTAATACTCCCTTGATCAACCGTCGCTAACACGAAGTCGTGCGTGTTTCATTGGGCGGTTTGATCCGCAGTGAATGAATTTGCTTAATTGCATATCGCTAGGGGTGGAGACGATGAGATAACCCTGGGAGGCAGCTGCTTTAGCTTTTTTAGGAGGTGGTGGCTCTTTTGGTTGCTCGTTAACGTCTCTATTTTTGTGCGCATTTTTTAGGAGATATCCAGGCTTTGAATCACAGACAGCAGATATGCAGTGATAGAAACATTCGAAAGGGGCCAGAACATTGATGAAAAAGAAAACATGGTTGCTTACGCTGTTGACCATTGTGATGATCATGACGACCGCGTGCGCAGGAGGCAGCGGAGGAAGCGGGAATGCAGGGGGCGAGGTTAACCTCGATGACGTGGAAGCGGCTTCGATGGATTTGAAGAACGATACGACGCCGATCAAAATCCAGTATTGGCACTCGCATGCCGAGGCACAACTGGAAGGCTTGAACTACATGATTGGAGAGTTTCAGAAGAAGTATCCGCACATTACAGTCGAACCGGTATTCCAAGGCGGGTATCCGGATCTGCATAAGAAGCTGTCGGCTGCCGTGGCCGCTGGCGACGTTCCGGCTGTGACGAACGTGGAAGTATCCTCCCTGCCGAACTTTGCGGACAGCGGCGTATTCGCCGACCTGGGACCATGGATCAAACGGGACGAAGTGAACATGGATGACTTCGCGCAAGGCATGTTGAACGCGTATGCATTTAACGGCAAGCAGTACGGCTTCCCGCTGATCGTCAGCACCAGCGTCTTCGTGTACAACAAAACGATGCTGGACGAGCTCGGCGTAGAGCCGCCGCAGAAGTGGGACGAGATTGAAGCCTTCAACGCCAAAGTCGTGAAGAAGGAAGGCGACAAGACGACACGGTATGCCTTCTCCGTTCCTGGTTGGGATACCTGGTACTACGATCCGTGGAACATTAACGGCGGCGGGCAAATCTTGACAGAGGATATGAGCGCATCGGCGGTGGAGAACGAGGATTCCCTGCGCTACCTCCAAAACTTCTACAAGTGGCAAAACGAAGGCAGCATGCATATGGGCTTCGGCAAGGGCGCTTCCGACAATATGCGTCAAATGTTCCTGAACGGCGAGATCGCAATGGTACAGCACACATCGGCCATGCTGAAAATGTACCGTGAGAATGCGGATTTTGAAGTGGGCGTATCCTTCCTCCCTGGCGACAAGAAGCGTACCTCTAATATTGGCGGTGCAGGCATCGTGATGATGAACGGCGCCAAGGATCTGGAGAAGGAAGCTGCATGGAAGTTTATCGAGTTCATGACCGCAGCCGAGCATAACATCAAGTGGGCGGAATCGGTAGGCTACCTGCCAACTCGGAAATCGGCCATCGAATCGGAAGAAGGCGACCAATATTTCGAAAGATGGCCTCAATACAGAGCGGTTTACGAGCACTTTGACGAAGTGACTCCGCGCCTGCAGCATCCGGCTTATCCGGAATTCAGCGAGGTGTATAAGGAAGTGATCGGCGAGATGGTGCTTAACAAGAAAGATCCGGTGCCGTTAATGCAGGAAGCGGCCAAGAAGATTAACGATATTCTGATGGATTACGAGTGATGTCTATGGGAACCAATCCAAAATTAAACAAGGCGGCGCCCAACCGGGCGTCCGCTTCCGTATCCAGACGGGTGTCGAATTCGGTCATCGAGAAATGGAAGGACTTTGCCTTTTCGGTGCCGGCCCTGGTATTCATGGGGGCTTTCCTGTACTTTCCGCTCCTGTACTCCATTTATATCAGCTTCACGAACTGGAACATGACGCGCCCGGTGATGAAATTTGTCGGAGCGAACAACTATACCCGGCTGCTGACGAACGAAGAGTTCTATCAATCGATGAAGGTGACGTTCCTGTACACGCTCATGGATGTCGTCTTTACGCTGGCGATCGGCTTGCTGCTGGCGCTGCTGCTCAACGTGTCATCCTCCCGCCTGTTCGGATTCATGCGGGGCGTGATCTTCATGCCGTATTACATTTCCATGGTCATCGCGGCCATGGTGTTCACTTGGATTTATAACGGGCAGTACGGGCTTCTGAACCAGGTGGTGTCCTGGTTCGGAATGGATCCCGTGGAATGGCTCATCAATCCGTCCACCGCGCTGCCGGCGCTTGTCGCCGTCTCGGTCTGGAAGGGCGTTGGCTTTGCCATGATCCTGTTCATTGCGGGTATGCGCGGAATTCCGGCGGAATATTATGAAGCGGCCTCCATTGATGGAGCCAGTCGGCTTCGGCAGTTCCGCAACATTACGCTTCCGCTCTTGTCGCCCATGACGCTGTTCCTTGTTATTACCAGCTTCATTTCGTCGATGCAGGTCTTCCAATCCATCGATGTCATGACAGATGGCGGACCGCTTAAGGCCACCAACGCGATCGTATACTGGATTTATACGATGGCCTTCGTCGAATTCAAAACGGGAAGGGCTTCTGCGCTTGTCATGATTCTGTTCGTGATTATATTGCTGTTAACGATGTTTCAGATGTGGGTCAGCAGGAAGAAGGTGCACTATGAGGGATAATTATATGGCCGGTTCGGCCGCAAACCGCAAACTGCTCATGGCGCTTCGCATTATAGCGGCGGTCCTGGTCACTCTGGTCATGTTCTTTCCGGTATATTGGCTCTTGATCAGCTCCCTTAAGACGCAGGCAGAGATGCGGATGGCCGTACCGACGTTCTGGCCGCAAAGCTTCGCATGGGAAAACTTCGCCGAAGCTTTCCGCGTCATTCCATACGCGCGGTATTTCGGCAATACGCTGATTATGGCCGTAGGGACGATCATCCTGCAGCTGAACGTAGCGTTAATGGCGGCTTATGCGTTCGCGAAAGGGCAATTCCGGGGACGGGATGCGCTGTTCTTGCTCGTGCTGGCTGCCCTGATCGTCCCCGAGCAGGTTACCTTCGTGCCGGTATACGTCATGATGTCGAAGCTGGGCTGGCTGGACACATTCTTGGCCCTGATCGTGCCTCATGGCGCTTCGGCTTATGCGATCTTCCTGCTTCGGCAATCGTTCAAATCGATCAACAATGATGTACTGGAGGCGGCACGTGTCGACGGTGCCGGCCGGTTCTCCATCTTGTACAAATTGCTGCTCCCGATGGCGCTGCCGACCGTCGTAACGATGGGCGTTCTGATCTTCATCTCGACCTGGAACTCGTATTTCTGGCCGCTGATCATGACCAATGATAACGATATGCGGGTGCTTACGGTCGGCATCGCGATGCTTCGCGATTCCATTGCAGGCAATGAAGCGATGTTCTTCCATATCATCATGGCATCGAGCGTCATGGCGATTATTCCGATCGTGCTCGTCTTTACGGTCATGCAGAAGCATATCGTAGCGGCTATGGCAAATTCGACTTTTAAGTAAGAGGCATGCCTTGGCCTCCGGGGCGCTCGCTCCCCGGGGCCTTTCCATGTTGCGGCGGCAGGCCGCATCATGGAATAATAACCATAAAGCTTACGAGGGGGAATTGAACGATGACAGTACGTGGACTGGCCCATCGGGGATATCCGCTGAAATATCCGGAGAATACGATGCTGGGCTTTCGGAAGGCGCTGGAGCTTGGGTACACGCATTTGGAGCTGGACGTTCAGCTGACGAAGGACGGGGTGCCTGTCGTCATCCATGATCCGACGGTCAACCGGACGACGAACGGCACCGGAGAGGTGAAGTCCTTCACGTTCGAGGAGATCCGGCGACTCGATGCCGGACAGGGGGAAGCCATCCCCACGCTGGAGGAAGCGCTGCTGCTGGCGAAAGACCGCATGACGGTGGATATCGAGCTGAAGCAGACAGGCCTTGCTTATCCGGGGCTGGAGCAGAAGGTGATCGAGACGGTACGGCATGCGGGCATGGAGAAGCAGGTGTTCCTGACCTCCTTCGATCATTATTCGATCGAGCGGGCCCGGACCCTGGATTCGGACATCGAGCTTGGCCTGGTTATTTACGGGGCAACGCCATCGGTATTTCCGTATCTGGATCAATTAAGGGCAAAGTATGTGTCCGTAAAATACGTGTTTATCACGCCTGAATTTTTGGAGGAAGCGCGAAAGAGGGATATTCAACTGATTGTGTGGACGCCTGACGATGAGTCGGTGCTCGAGTCCCTCGCACAGTATCCGGACCTGTTGATCTGCACGAACAATCTGGAGGGCTGGGCGAAGGTGTACAAGGAGAAGGTGCTGCTGAACTCGTAAAGCATTTGCAGTGTTTGCAGAGAACCTGAAGAGCTTCCAGCATGTAAGCAAGTTGTTCTCTACTCCTCGTTTGGCCGACAGCGGGTTTGGAGTTGAATCAAATGGAATACGAATGGTTAAGGGTATGTCCGGGCCGGTGGAGGCCGGACATACCCTTTCTTTGTAAAGAATATGTAAAATTTTAAATTTCAGTTTGACTTGCGGACAATTGTCCGTTAGAATAATACCACGCTAACGGACAATTGTCCGTATATAGAGATAAGGAGGATACATTTTTGGATATGGGAGTGGGGCCGAGTTCGGCCAAAATTGATTTAAGCAAGATAAAGAGGGGACCGATCGTCGCCGCGCTGATTATCGGCGCGTTCGTCTCGATCTTGAATGAGACGCTGCTGAATATCGCGTTTCCAAGCTTGATGGAGCAGTTCGGCATCGGTGAGGCGACGGTGCAATGGCTGTCCACGTCTTACATGCTCGTTGTCGGCATTCTCGTGCCTATCACGGCGCTGCTTCAACTGTGGTTTTCGACAAGGCAGATGTTTATCGGCGCGATGTCGCTATTTCTTGTCGGGACCATTATATGCGGGTTCGCTCCAGTATTCGGGGTGCTGCTGACCGGCCGCATTTTGCAGGCAGTCGGAACGGGTCTCATGATTCCGGTGCTGATGAATACGATCCTCAGCATCTATCCGCCCCAAAACCGCGGAGCCGCCATGGGGATGATCGGGCTTGTCATTATGACCGCCCCGGCGATTGGACCGACGCTGTCCGGTTTGATTGTTGACGCGCTCAATTGGCGCTGGTTGTTCTACCTCGTTATGCCGCTGGCTGCGTTCTCCATTATTTTTGCAGCTATGTTTTTGAAAAATGTAACAGAGCTTACGAAACCGAAGGTCGATTTCATCTCCATCATTCTGTCGACGATCGGCTTCGGGGGCATCGTGTACGGCTTTAGCAGTGCCGGAGAAGGCTCTTGGTCGGATCCGGTGGTTATTTGGTGCATCGCGGCCGGGGCTATCAGCCTGCTGCTCTTCGTATGGCGTCAGCTGAGCATGAAGGAGCCGATGCTGGACCTGCGTACCTTCAAATATCCGATGTTCTCGCTGGTGACGATTCTGATGCTTGTGCTGATGATGAGCATGTTCTCCACGATGATCATGCTGCCGCTGTTCTTGCAGAATGCACTGGGAATGACGGCGCTGGCAGCCGGCCTTGTCATGATGCCGGGCGGTATTATCAACGGACTGATGGCGCCGATCACGGGCAAGCTGTTCGACAAGTTTGGGCCGAGAGTGCTGGTCATTCCGGGACTCGTCCTGTTAGTTATTGCCATCTTCCTGTTTTCGCGCGTTAACGCTTCATGGACGGGTGGTTATGTCATCTTCCTTCATGTTATGATGATGATAGGTATATCCATGGTCATGATGCCTGCCCAAACAACGGCTCTGAATCAGCTGCCGAGACTGCTGTACCCGCACGGAACCGCGATTATGAATACTCTTCAGCAGGTAGCGGGGGCCGTCGGTATGGCGCTGTTTATAAGCATCATGACAGCAGGAGCTAAAAATTATGTCGTGACAACCGGGGATCTGAATCCGGTCGAGAGTATGATAGCCGGCCTTCATAGTGCTTTCATCACCGGGCTTGTTCTGGCAATTGCCGCATTGGTGCTGGGTCTGTTCGTGAAACGCGCATCTACGCCGTCTGAACAGGAACGGTCCGCCGCATAAAGATTCCTGTGTCGATGGGAAAGGATGCATGCATTCTGAGCAAAAAAGAGAATGACGAATTGAGTCAAAAAATCTTGGATACGGCTCAAGCGTTGTTTAATAAATACGGGGTCGAGGACGTATCCATGCATCAGGTGGCCAAAACGGCCGGGATCGGTCAAGGCACGCTCTATCGCCGTTATCCAAGCAAGAGCAAGATATGCTTTTCCTTGATGGAAGCGAAAATCGATCGGTTCCTGCAGGAGTTGGATGAGTATCTTCGCAACAGTGATGAACCGGTCGCCGTCCGGATTCGGACGATTATCACCCGCGTGATCCTGCATTTTAATGAGGATTTGGAGTGGCTTCGGGTGATGCTGACCTCCGACAGGCTGGAGGAAACCAAGAATCATCTGTGCGAAAATCCGCCCTTCACCTATCTGCGGCTGCAGATCAAGACTCTGCTTGAGGATGCGGCGGAACAAGGCGTTCTGATGCCCGTGGATCCGCAGTTTACTTCCGTCATGATGGCCTCGCTGCCGCGTGCGGATATTATCTTGTTCCTGCGCGACATGGGATACAGCGCGGAGCAGATTGCCGAGCAATATTGCCGAAGCTTTGTGGATCCGCTGTTTGTAGACCGTTCAACCATATAGCATTCGCGGTAACCATGCCGCTTCGCCTCAAGACCTGCCGGTCTTGGCGAAGCGGCTTTTCTTTTCCTGTTGTTACAGCAGGCCTGAAGCGGCAAGCCGGTATAAGAGAAGGGTCCCGCGAGACTCATTTGGCAAGTGCTTTGCTCATAATCGGGCCCCGGGCGCGTGAGCAGGTATAAACCCAGGCTGCGGCGAATACTGTACACCAATATCGTCCATTCCAGGATGGACCTTTGGTGGGGGGATGCGCATGAAGCGCAGTTGGGTCAATTCGCCGTATTCATTTTCGCTCGGGATGTTTGCCATGATGGTGCCGAGCCAGGCGTTCAGCTCCTTTTACATCTTCTTTTATGTGGATCAGCTGGGATTGGGAATTGGGCTGGCATCTCTGGCACGGACGGTTTTTCTAATCTGGGATGCGGTCAATAATCCGCTGATGGGGTATTGGTCCGATCGGACGAAGACAAGATTCGGAAGGCGCAGGCCGTGGGTGTTCGGCGCGATTCCGCTGTTTATGCTCACCTTTGTGCTCGTATTTTCCCCGCCGGAGGGACTTGGGCAGAACGGACTTTTTACGTGGTTTCTGATAACCCTAATTCTCTACGAGGCGGTAGCGACGGTGCTGTGGGTCAATTACGGGGCATTGTTTCCGGAGCTGTTCCGGGGCGACCGTCTTCGTGCCAAGGCTTCGGCGGTGCAGCAGGGCTATCAAGTCGTTGCTCTGCTGATCGGTACGGCCGTGACGCCGATTCTGTACGATGCGATGGGGTTCTCGAACATGGCGATCCTATATGCGGTGCTGTTCGGCGCGTTCATGTTCATATGCATGATGAGCGTCCGGGAGCTGGAGGCTTATCGGGAAGCAGACCCGCTCCCGCTTGGCGCGGCATTCCGGGAAACGCTCCGCAACAAGAAATTTTGGGTATTCAACATCTCGAATTCGTTCGCACAGACGGTGAACGGGCTTATTAGCTCGACGATTCCCTTCTATGCCAAATATGTGCTGAAGATTCCTGACGACCAGGTGTCGCTGCTGCTGGCGTCGGTATTTGTATCGGTCATTCCGCTCGTGTTCGTCTGGTACCGGATCATCCGCAGCATGGACGGCGTGAAGGCTTGGCGGCTGTCCTTGGCGATATACGGTCTGTCGGTCATTCCGCTCTGGTTCGGCTTTAACCTGGTCAGCGGCATCTTGGCCGGCATCGGCGTCGGCTTCGGGCTTGCCGGCTTTCTGGTGACCCCGGCCGTTGTCAGCGGCAGTATCATCGATGAGGATGCGTTGCGAACAGGCTTGCGGAGGGAGGGGATCTACACGTCCGTGAGCGGGTTTATTACGCGTTCGAGCGGTCTGATCTCCGCGCTTGCCTTCTGGGTGGTCGGCATCATCTTTGGATATGAAAGCGGCGACAACCCGGGAAGCGATCCGGAATCGACCTTCCGTTATTTAATGAGCGTCGTTCCGCTATGCCTGCTGGTCGTTTCATTCCTCGTATCCTTCCTTACCAAAATCGAATTTTCTAAACCGATCGGAGGCGTGCATGAGCATGGAGCGAAGATTGATCATCAATTGTGACGATTTCGGGCAGAGCGGGCCGATGAATCAGGCCATCCAGCACCTGCTTGAAGAGAATAAGGCATCATCGGCCACTATTATGACGGTTGCCCCCGGATTCGAGGAGGCGGCAGCCTGGGCATCGCGCAGGAATCAGGCCAATGTGGGTCTGCATCTGACGATGACCAGCGAATTTGAAGCCTTGCGATGGCGAAGCCTGACCGGACATTCCTCGCTTCATGATGCCGAAGGCTACCAATACCGGACGGTCCGCGAGTTCGAACAAGGCGCTGAGGCTGGAGCGGTGCTCAAGGAACTGGAAGCCCAGTACCGGCTCGCCCGCAGGGCAGGGATCCGGATTAGCCATGTCGATAATCATATGGGGAGCCTGTACGGGATAGAGACGGGGCGCAGCCTCATCCCTCAGATGCTGTGGAAGACCTCCCGCTGGAAACTCCCGGTGCGGCTCTTCCGCTATATCGATCCGGAGGACTCCCTGCTCCGCTCCCTGCCGAACATCGAGCGGCCGGTAGCGCTGGCATCGGGCTTAGCCGATACCTTCGGGGTTCCGATTCCGGATTATTTGCTCTCGCATCCCTTCGCCAAGCTGGAGGGGGAGACGTACGACAGCTTCAAGCAATCGATCATTGCCAGACTGTATCGGCTGCCGGAAGGCGTATGCGAAACCTATGTCCATCCGGGAGTGGAGGATGACTGGATGGAGGCGAATATTCCGAACTGGGAGAAGCGGGTGTGGGAGTTCAAGCTTTTGTTTGACGATGATTTTGCCTACGGGATGCGGGATGCCGGCGTAATCCTGACGGATTACCGGTATGTCGAGGCGCACTTGAAACGTCCCCGCATGCGGTCGGCGATGAAGCTGGTCAAGGTGCTGGCCAAGAAATCGTAATCGGGCGCTGGAGTCTGGCAAGCTTGGTCGCCGAATTCGGCCAGCCGACACACCCGAGCCTGCATGACATAGTCCAGCCAACAACTTGCCGGATCCAGCAAGCAGCCTCTGCCCGGCCAGACCTGCCAACAAACTTGCCAAGCCTAGGCTCTCCAACAGAACTGCCGGGTCCAGCAAGCAAGCCATCCTGAAGCGGGTCAGCTATAACGACTGCCTGGCCTGGGCCAAGCATCAAGCTTGCCGGGTCCGCCAAGCCAAGCCCTGCCCAACCTGGGCAGGGCTTGTTCTTGAATTTAAGTTTATCGTTTCCTACAGGCTATTCATCGCCCGGCGTCTTCCTTCGCAGCCTTCAGCTCCAGTTGGGTGATCTGTGCCTTGTACTGCTCAAGAAGCTGGGCCAGCGCGTTCTTGATGGCTGCGGAATCCTTCGATTCCACGGCTTCTGCAAGCTCCATTCGCGCTTCGATGAATGCGATATCGCTCTCGGTAAGTTTGACGGCCTTAAATTCCTTATGGTGGCCTGGAGCTGCTTCAATAGGGATACCGTCCGGAGATACGGCTGCTGCCGCTTTGATAGCAATGCTCGCTTCTATAGGGGAGACGATTGTGTCGCTAGCCGTATCATCGGACTTAAGCTCATGCCGTATGATCGTTTTCACCCATTGCTTAGGGAAACCCTGTTCCGCGATATCGCTCGGTTTCGCGACATGTACCAGGCCGGCATCACTTTTTATCTCGTAATTTCCCAAGATCTCTGAATCTCCCAGGATCTTTGTAATTTCAACCGTTTTCGCAGCCTCTTTCAATTCCTTGATGTCTTGGCCCTGAATGTCCAGCGCTTTAACTGCTGCAATGGCTACTCCATGGATGGGCGCCGACTTTTCCTGGGCTTCCGGATCCGGCTCAGTAGGAGGGGCTTCGGCCGCAATAAAGAAGGCCTTCCCTTCCGTTACAGTCAGCTTCTTATATTTCTCCAGCGTCTGCTCCCAGTCTTTCAGCGTTTCCGGTGCATACTGCTTGACCAGCTCCAGCGGATCAGGCAGTATGCGAACGGAGGAAGCGACCGGACCGGCCTCCGTTTTCGTTTGGTATATCTTCACGTTGTGAAGGGGCCGATCCGTCGCAGACGAGTCTGCGGAGGCATGGGCCGTGCCTGCGGAAGCCGCAAGAAGAGCAGCCGAAAGGGCCAGTTTGCCAAAAACATGCTTGTGATTCATGGTAACACTCCTTTTTTTGAGGGATAAGTTGTCTTACAGCTTTCAATTTACAGACCGGCATTGGCAGAACGTTGGTGCTTTTGTGGAAAAATAATGGCATTTCCCATTCGCCGACCGCCGCTTGGTATACTGGGAGAAGATAAAGCCCGGAGGTACATGAAATGAATGCAAATGTGCTGATTGCGGTCGTTGACGATGACCAACATATCCGTAACTTAGTGGAGGCCTACTTGCGTAAGGAAAACTACAGGACGGTCGGTCTTGGAACTGCTGAGGAGGCTTGGGAGCTGTGGCGGACGAATCCGCCGGATATGTGGGTGCTCGACATTATGCTTCCTGGCATGGACGGCTTCGAGCTGTGCCGGCGAATTCGTACCGAAGCTGAAGTGCCGATCATCATGATTTCCGCCAAGGACAGCGAAGTGGACAAAATCCTGGGGCTCGAGCTCGGCAGCGACGATTACATGGTGAAGCCGTTCAGCCCCCGCGAACTGGTAGCCCGCATCAAGCGGCAGCTGAGCCGGTGGTATAAATTCCATCATGCAGGCGGAGCTTCGCAGCTTGCGCCGTCCGCATCTGCCGCCATTACGAACGGCCGTCTCCGGCTGCTGCCGGATGAGCGGCGCGTATTTTGGGACGGAGCTGAAGTAGATATGACCAACAAAGAGTTCGAGATGCTCCGGGTGTTCGCCGAGCACCCGAATCGCGCATTTACGCGGGACGAGCTGCTGACCTCCGTATGGGGGGATGATTATTTCGGCAGCGACCGTGCGGTCGATCATCTGATCAAACGTCTGCGGAAGAAAGTGGAGCAGCTGCCGATCGAGGCGATTTGGGGGCACGGATACCGAATGCGGACCGAAGGAGGGGAGATATTGCCATGAAGCTGGTGCATCAGATCAATCTGGCGTTTGCGATATCGCTGATCGCCGTCCTGTCGGTGACGGCGGTGATCATTCATTATGTACTTCTGGATCATTTCATCGGAACGCAGCGGAAGGACATGCAGTCTATAGGAGCCCAAATAACGGAGACATTGGTCAGCGCGGCCAAGAGGCAGATTCCGATTGAAGAGGCCCCTTTGGCAATGGCGAGCGGGATTTCCTCTTATCCGATCGTCGGCATGTCTGCCGTCATTACGGACACCCAGGGAAATGTGGTCAGCTCCACGCCGCTTCCTGCGGCAGTCCCGGCTGAAGCTGTCCGGGTCGATGGTGACGAGTACCAATCTGTCGGGATAACCAAAGGCCTAACGGTCCGGCAGATACTCAAAGATGACCTCTTCCTTACGGAGGTCACCTCGGTGCCTCAAGGCACGCTTACGCTGATCACGCCGATCAGCAAGATCAAGGCGATCGAGCAGGCGCTGCTGGGACGGCTGCTGCTCGTCTTCGGCGCCGGGGCGGTCATGATGCTGACCCTAAGTCTGTTTATAACGAAAAAGCTGATCAAGCCGCTCATGCTGCTTCGGGAAGAGCTGAAGAAGGTGAAGGAGCGTCAGTTCTCGGAGGTCCGGCGAGTGGGCGCTCCGGGGGAAATCGGCATTGTGGCGGAAGCCGTCCATGAAATGGCGAACGAGCTGGAGCGGTATAACCATGTGCAGAAGCAATTTTTTCAGAATGCCTCCCATGAGCTGAAGTCGCCGCTCATGTCGATCTCCGGATATGCGGAAGGCATCCGGGATGGCGTGTTCGAAGGGGAGGATATCCGCAAGGGGTTGGACATCATCATGAGCGAAAGCAGCCGAATGAAAAATATCGTAACTGAAATGACCCTGCTGGCGAAGCTGGACAGTGAGGAGGATATTTTTCAGGCGGCTCCCGTCCACCTGAAAGAGCTGGTGGAAGAAGCCGTCGAGAGGATCAATCCGGTCCTCGTCAAGAAGGGGCTGTCCGTGCATCTTTCCTATGCAGAGAACGAAACATTAATCGTATATGCGGACCGCGATAAGCTGCTGCAGGCTCTTCTGAACATCGTCACTAATGGCGCAAGGCACGCCAGTAAGCATATTTACATCCAGGCAGGCATTGAGAAGGGACGGGTGGTGCTGTCCGTCTCCGATGACGGGGAGGGAATCGCCGAGGAGCTCCTTCCATATCTCTTCCACCGGTTCGTAAAGGGGAAGAACGGGGAATCCGGTCTCGGCTTGGCCATCGCACGGGCGATTGTCGAGCGCTGCGGGGGGCTGATCATGGCTGCTAACCGCACGGAGGGGGGCGCAGTTATCACGCTCGGATTCCCTCCGTATCGTGCTGCAGGAGCCTGAGCTGAAGCCGCTTAGGGACCAGGTTGCTGATACGAACGGCCCTTGGGAGGTAACGGATAGCCGCTAAAGCATGCATTTTGATCTGAGCGGAGATTGAGGGCGCGTGGAGTAAGCGGATCCGCACGCCCGATTACCATCTATTGACAATCGGAGTGCAATGGGCTAAAATGCATACACGATGATAGTGAACACTAACAATTGAAATGGAGAGGATGCTTGGGGTGAAGCGTAGTAGTGAATCGATGAGTAACAAAGACAGACTGCTGCTTACGGCAATCGATCTGATGGCCTTGAAGGGATACAAGGGAGTATCGACGAAGGAAATCGCATCAGCCGCGGAGGTTAGCGAAATGACGCTGTTCCGCAACTTCGGAAGCAAGCAGAATCTGCTGGAGACAGCAATCGAGCGCTTTTATTACGCCGGGGAAATGAAGCGTGTGTTTGACGAAGAGCTGGTCTCGGATTTGGAGAGCGACCTGCTGCTCATCAGCCGGCGATACCAGGACAGCATGAACCGCAACCGGAAGATGATCCGCATCGTGCTGCAGGAGCCTGAGCTAAAGCCGCTTAGGGACCAGGCACAACGACACCCGAGGCTGCTCAAGGAGCTGCTGACGGAATATTTCGATCAGATGCAGCGCGAGGGGAGGGCAGCGCGAACCGACTCGGAAGCGGCGGCGTTGTCGTTCATGTGGATGAATTACGGGGCGTTCATGAGCAGCTTGTTCGAAGCGGAGCCGATTACCGACGGGAGTATGCCGGGGCTTCTGGAGAACGGGATCTCGCTGTTCGCAAGGGCCATGAGGCCGTGAGAGCCAGCCTCGTGCCCCCAAATTTTCGCCACGGTACAGGAAAAAACTCGTCAGAACGACGTTTTTTTTACAAGAATAGATAGTTAGCACTAACTATTGATTGTGATCAAAGGCAGGTATGAAAAAAGGAGGGATCTGTTTATGAAAGAGTCTCAAATTACACGCTCCGAGCAAAAGCCGGTCGGCTTGACCGCAGCTGCGGGATTTCAGGTCGGGGTCCGCAGAACGTTGCCGATCACGCAGGAGGAGGCATGGCGATTGCTGATTTCACCCGAGGGATTGTCCCTATGGCTGGGAGAGGTCGAGACGCTGGAGCTTGCTCGGGGAACGGCTTTTGCGACACGGGAGGGAAATCATGGGGAGCTGCGCGTCGTCAAGCCTATGCACCAGCTTCGGATGTCATGGCAGCGGGCCGGCTGGAGCGTCCCCTCGACCCTGCAGATCCGCCTTCTGCCAACCAAGCAGGGGGGAACGACCATCAGCTTCCATCAGGAGAAGTTGAAGGATCTGTACGCCAGGGAGCAGATGAAGGCGCATTGGGAGGATGTGCTGCACCGATTGAAGGAAGCATCCGATGGAATCAGCCGGGAGCACCATGAATAGCTTCTGTTGAACCAATGCCGATGGAGCGTCATTCCATCTCCCTAAAGGCCTGCCTTCAGACCGGCGATTGCTTGCACATCCGCACAAAATGATCAATCTTCCCTGACATCGGACGTAAACTATAGAGGGGGAGTTAGAGGATTTTCCCGTTTCAAGCAGAATTCTATATATATCCGGGCATGATGGATGATAGCAGGTTCCCTGCATTTACAAAAAAAGAAAAGGCGATGGTGATTGTCCATGGGTATGCAATTTCGGGTTGAAAAAGATTTTCTGGGGGAAAAACAGCTTCCGGCTGAAGCTTATTACGGCATTAATACCGTCAGAGCGGTTGAGAACTTTCCGATAAGCGGCGTGCCGATCCACGCAGAGCTGATCTCTGCGCTAGGGGAAGTGAAGAAGGCGGCAGCCCTGGCCAATATGGAGCTCGGGTTTCTGCCGAAGAAAATCGGCCAAGCCATTGTTGAAGCAGCAGATGAAATTATCGCAGGCAATCTCCGTTCGGAATTCATCGTGGATTCGATTCAAGGCGGAGCAGGCACCTCGATTAATATGAATATGAATGAGGTTTTGGCGAATCGTGCACTGGAGCTTCTAGGGAAGCAGAAGGCGGAATACTTTTACTGCAATCCTAACAATCATGTCAATATGTCGCAGTCCACGAACGATGCCATTCCGACCGCAATCCGCATTGCCTCTTACCGCCTGGCGCAGGAGCTGCTCGCGGTATTCCGGACGCTGGTGGATGGTATTCGGGCGAAGGCCCGGGAGTTCGATGATGTGATCAAGATGGGACGCACGCATCTGCAGGATGCGGTTCCGATTCGGATGGGGCAGGAGTTCGGGGCGTACGCCAACGTGCTCAGCCGGGATATCGCCCGGATTGATCGGGCTGCGCAAGGGCTGCTCGTCGTGAACATGGGGGCGACAGCGGTTGGAACAGGACTGAATGCAACGCCGGCTTATATGGACAGCGTGGTGAAGCATCTGGTTGAACAGACGGGATTCACCTTGAAGCAGGCCGAGGACCTCGTCGATGCTACCCAGAATACCGATGCTTATATGGAGCTCTCGGCTGCCTTGAAGGTATGCGCCGTGAATATTTCGAAAATGTGCAACGACATCCGCTTAATGGCTTCAGGGCCGAAAGCCGGGTTGAATGAGCTGAACGTGCCGGCAAGACAGCCGGGCTCTTCCATTATGCCAGGTAAGGTTAATCCGGTGATGGCCGAAGTAATGAACCAGATCGCCTTCCAGGTGATCGGAAACGACCATACGATCAGTCTGGCTTGCGAAGCGGGACAGTTCGAGCTTAATGTCATGGTTCCGGTAGCGGCGAACAATTTGATGCATTCCCTTAAAATTTTGAGAAACGGAATGGACGTGTTCTACAAGAACCTGGTGGTTGACCTGCAGGCCAATAAGGAACGCTGCAAGCACTTCGTTGATACCAGCTACGGCATCATTACCGCATTGAATCCGCATTTGGGTTATGATGTGGCGTCCCGCTTGGTGAAGGAAGCACAGAAGACGGGCCAGAGCATCCGGGAGATCATTCTGGAGCAGGGTCTGTTGACGGAGGAGCAGGTCGAGGTTATTTTGGATCCGTATCACATGACCTCCCCGGGAATCGCAGGCGAGGAGTTTCTGCTGAACCAGTAGGCTCCAAGAAGGCAGAATGCTTCGGTTACAGGTAAATGGCAATACGGTAGATCCAAGCTTACCGTAAACGAATTACGGCTTGAATAGCATGGCGGTGCAGGTTAATCCTGCGCCGCTTTTTTTCATGAACTTATATCTTAGTTCCTTATCCGACATCCGGATCATGGTGATCGAATCCAAACGGCCAAAAAAAGCCAAGGGCGGAGACAAGCCGTTATGGTATGATAATGTTAGATATATTAGGCAGAGGGCAGGCCGCAGGGTCTTGTGTTGAGCCCTCTGATTGTATTAAAGAGCTATGCTTAAATAGATGAAACGTAATATAAAGGGGTACACGCTTGTGGAGAATCAATACGGTGAAATCACAGATCGGGAGATTATACAGGATGCTAAACAGCAGTGCAAAGATAAAGGGATGAATCCGGCGTTTCTTCCATCTCATCCTGATCGATTGGATCCCGAGACATTGGCCGCAAGGCGTGAAAAATATAAGGAATATATCGAAGTCACGCAAATGTTCGTTCGGAAATTTCTCTCCTCCGGCTCAGGCAATCCGGTCACCATTACGCTAACGGATGATGACGGGTACGTGCTTGATCTTGCAGGGGATCCTGCCATTATTGAAACGGTGAGAGAATTGGGAATCGGAGAAGGGCTCGGGTATAACGAACATAACGGCCCGAGCTCGGTGCATCTGTGCCTTCAGCACAAGCGCCCGTTCCGGTTAGTCGGAGAGGATCATTATCATCACATTCTCCAGCGGATGGCCTGTTATTCCGCTCCTTTCCGCGGCGAAGACGGCTCAAGGATTCTAGGCACGCTCTCCCTCATGACCGATATCGAGCACGAGCATCCTCACCTGCTTGCGTTGCTCTGCACAATGGCGGATTCGCTCGAGCGCGAAATGTTTACCCGGAAGCAGAACACCCAGCTTCAGACTCTGAATCAGGTGCTCATGGATACAAAGTACCACGGCGTCATCATTACCGACGACAGCGGGCGGATTCTGAAGATGAACGATTGCAGCTTAAGGCTGCTCTGTCCGGATGATGGCGACCGTTCGAACTATGTGAGCCGGCCGATATTTGAGATTCCTCCGATCAGCCGGTATTATGAGCAGGTCATTCACAAGGGGAAATCCTGCATCGGCGCCGAGCTGACCATGGAGCTTGGCGGGGATATTCATCACTATATGCTGGATGTGCAGCCGGTCTACGACCGGGAGGGCAATCTCATCCGCGTGATCGGCACCCTGCGGGACATTACGGAGATGAAGCGAACGGAGGAAGTGCTTCGCAATACGGAGAAGCTGGTCTTTGCCGGACAGGTGGCCGTGAGCATTGCCCATGAAGTCCGCAATCCGCTAACAACGGTCAAAGGGCTGCTGCAGCTGGCACATCGGGACAATAACCTGCGCCATTATGATTTGATGATGTCCGAGCTGGAACGGGCCAACCTCATCGTGGGGGAATTTATGATACTGGGTAAGCCCCAGGCGACGGTGTTCAAGCTTGAGGATTGCGGCGGAATTTTGGAGGAAGTGCTCCAGCTGTTCGAAATTCAGACCGAATTGAATGACATTGAAATAACCCGCACCCTTGAGCAGAGCGCCACCATCCGCTGCGACCGGAATCAGATCAAGCAGGTGTTCCTGAATATTTTGAAAAATGCGATGGAGGCACTGCCTTACGGCGGCCATATTCATGTTCGTTTGGATGTATGGGAAGGGTATCAGCGGATTACCTTTACCGATAACGGCACCGGCATGACGGAGGATGTGCTTTCCCGGATCGTGGAGCCGTTTCATACAACGAAGCCCGAAGGGAACGGCCTCGGGATGATGATCGTTCACCGGATTCTTGAAACCCATGACGGGACGATGACCATTCGAAGCGAAGCGGGAAAAGGAACATCGGTCGAAATCGGACTGCCGATTCAGGATATGTAGACTTTTGGGAGATCCCGGGGCGCCTTGGGGACGGTAACGACGATTGTTTGTGTATCTCTTAGGTATGAACGAGCAAACGCTGACCGCTTCATCTTTCGGTCCGAATCGGCCGGGATGGGGGTCAGCGTTTTTTTGTTCATTTGCTTGAAATCACGAAGTGCGGAGTGCTACTTTTTGTACTCCATGTACAAAGCTTCGTTCGATCCCATCATGCTGGGAGATGGATTCACTTTGGCTTCATAACTTGCCAAATTTTCGATAGCAGGTATGATTTAGGTAACCATGCCGGCTTGATTAACTCGAATCGCCGGTGCAAACCGAAAACAACGGGAGTGAAGGATCGTGAGTGAGAGCAGCCGGCTGCAGGTTCAGCAAATTCGCATCGGGATTATTGGGACGCAGACCATTGTCGATAAAATCATGAAGATCATGGACACTTTTCCGTCCTTCGACCCGATGCCGCTGGTATTTCAGGAAGAAGATGAAGCGCCTGCCTTGGCTCAGCGAATCAGTGATGAGGTGGAGGTATTGTTCCTCTCCGATCCGTTGTCGCAGCGGAAGGTAAAGGAGAGCGGGCGCTTGGCGATCCCCGTTCATTATGTGCCGGTCACCGATGCCGGCTTGTATAAAGCGTTGTTCTCAGCCAGCCAGAAAGGGGAGCTTGCGGGCGGAGTATCCGTGGATACGCTGACGGAAACGATGGTTGTGCGCACGCTGAAGGATTTACGCATCCCTTCGGTACGGGCCGTCGTATACGATGGGCCGGCATATGCCCCTAAGCAGCACATAACCGCCTTCCACCAAGCCCAGTACGAATCGGGTGCATGCTCCATTGCGCTTACCGGCGTCGAATCGGTCGCCAGGGAGCTGGCCGCCCTTGGTATTCCGCATGAATGGCTGCTTCCCTCGGATCAGGATATCGTGGTGTCGCTGGAGCGGGCATTGTTATCTACGGCATCCCGCCGAAGCCGGGAAGGGCAAATCGTTGTCGGCATGATCAATGTCGATGATTTCGGAGCCCAGGCGCTTCGCCGCAGCAATGAGCACGAGGTGCAGAAGCTGAAGCTCGACATCCACCGGATGGTGCTGGATTATGTGGAATCGCTCGATGGGTATTTGACCCATCTGGGCGGGGATGAATATTTGTTTTTTACGACACGGGGGATCTTTGAGCGGGAGAGCGGCGGGTATAAGACCATTCCGCTGGCCAAGGACGTGAACAAGACCTACGGGATCTCGCTGAGCATCGGGATGGGCTTTGGCAGATCGGCCAGCATGGCGGGGACGAATGCCCGCATCGCGATGCGGAAGGCGAAGGAGGTCGGCGGCAACGCCTGCTTCATCGTCCGGGAGGACGGAACGCTGATCGGCCCGCTGGAGATGGCCGATCCGGTTCAGGAGGTGCTATCCGTGACGGATCCGGCCTTGATCAAGCGGGCGGAGGATGCGGGGATGACAAGCGCGTATTTGAGCAAGCTGCTGAACCAGCGGGCCCGCTCCGGCAAGTATGAGTACAAGGTCCATGAGCTTGCGCATCTGCTGGATATTACGGTGCGGAGCGCGCATCGGCTGCTGCAGCTGTGGACCGACCACGGTCTTGTCGAAATTTCGGGGATCGAGAAGGTGCCTCGGGGAAGACCAAGACAGATTTTCAGATTTACGTTTTTGGAATAGCTCTGTGGAATTGCTCTGAGAACAGGCGCCTCTTCCGTTATGCGACGGAGGAGGCGCTTTTGGCGATGGACTACATCATCAAAAGCGGAATTGGAGCAGGTGGGGCTAAGATGGTGTCCTAAGCCGAATCGCCGAGCGCATATGCGGAGTTAAGGGGATAAACGCGGCATATTGCGAGCCGTAAGACTCGCCTTGATAATTTCTTATAGCCGGATCCGCAACCTTCCATATGATGGAACCGTTAGTAGTTAAAACGGGAAATATCCATATATAGGGGGTTAAAGGATGAGAAAGCGGAGTTCATGGATTGCTGCGTTGATGCTTATCGTGTTGCTGGTCAGCGGCTGCTCATCGGGTTCTCAAGGCAAAAGCGAAAGCCCCGGAAGCCGAAACGCAATCAGCCTCGGCGGATCGGACTTCAAACACAGACGGAGGTGCGTCGGCGAAAAACGTAACGTCGGTGAAAAGCGGTCACAATGCCGAGGAACCGGCCTCGGCGGATGCCGAGCTTCCGAATATGCCATCGCCTGCTCAGACTTCCGGCGCGGGCATTAATTCGCAGGATCTGTCAAACGGGCTTAACAAAAAGCTGATGTACAAAGCGAATATCGTGATGGAGATTCAGGATTATGGCAAAGCGCAGTCGGAAGTCCGGAACATCGTGACGCTTTCAGGCGGCTATATCGTGAATTTCAGCGAAACCCAGTCCAGCAGCGAAAGAGGCGGCACGTTTATTGTGAAGGTTCCTGCAAACGGCTTCTCCTCCTTCTTAAACCGTTTGGAGAACATTGCGCATGAAAACCTGCAGCGAAGCATCGAGGGGCAGGACGCGACCGAGGAATATGTCGATCTGGAATCCAGGCTCAAGGCCAAGCAAATCATGGAGGAGCAGTACGTAGCCTTCATGAAGAAGGCGACCAAAACGACCGACCTTGTTGCTTTTGCCAACGAGCTGGAGCGCATTCAATCAGAAATCGAGCAGATGAAGGGCCGGATGCGGTACATTGACCAAAACGTGTCGTATTCCACCGTAGAAATCAGGCTTTACGAGACGCCGCAAAAAAAGGATGATCCCAAATCCTCCGCCGCCCAGGCGCCGCTCGGCCAGCGGGTCTCCGAAGCCTTTCAGGGCAGCATCGACGTGATCACCATCATCGTCCAATGGATGATCGTCATCCTTTCCGGCTCGCTTCCCGTCTTGGTCATCGCGGCCCTCGTTCTGCTCATCCTATGGCTGGTTCGAAAATCGGGACAGCGGAAACGGGAAGAGGCTGCCCAAAAGCGAAAGCTGCTCAATAACGGGCCGACGTTTGAGGAAGGGTATCCGGAAGGCCCACAGGACGAGGAAAACGAAAGGAAAGACGAATAACGGCAAGAGTTAAACTTAAGAATACGATGCAGGCAGTCGCCTTTGGTTTCAGATTTCTACTGTGCCAGGTTCTATACCGTCAAGAAATCTGAAACCTACAGCGATTGCAGAAACATTTTGCGTGCTTGCCCTAACATCCATTTATTTAAAGACGATTTAAAGATTTGTCTTTATATAATATCCCCCCGTATGATGAAAGGGAATCAATACGAGGAGGAGATGGAATGATGTTGACCGTTGCAGAACTAGAAGCGAAGCTGGCTGAGCCTTCGGAACAGCTGGTCGCCGATCTGGCGTCATTGGATGGAGATATTGTGGTACTTGGCGTCGGTGGGAAGATGGGTCCGAGCCTTGCGAGACTGGCGGCGAACGCTGTTCGCGAAGGAGGCGGGGGTAAACGGATCATTGGCGTGTCCCGGTTCTCGAACCAGGAGGCCAGACGCGAGCTGGAGGAAGCGGGCGTCCACACGATCTCGTGCGACCTGCTGAACGATGGGGAGCTGCAGCAGCTGCCGGAGGCCCCGAACGTCATTTATATGGCCGGGAATAAGTTCGGTACGACCGGCCGCGAGTATTTCACCTGGGCGATGAATTCGTATTTGCCTGGGCGGGTGGCCGAGAAGTTCAAGCAATCGAGGATCGTGGTGTTCTCGTCGGGGAATGTGTATCCCTTCTCCCCGGTAGGGAGCGGCGGTGTGAACGAATCGGTTGCGCCGGAGCCGATCGGCGAGTACGCGCAGTCCTGCCTGGGCCGGGAGCGGGTCTTTGAATATTTCTCCCATCAGAATGGAACGCCGATGGCCATTTACCGTCTCAACTACGCGATCGATATGCGGTACGGCGTACTGCATGAGCTGGCCAAGGCCATTCATGAGGACCGCCCGATTCACCTGGCGATGGGGCACGCGAATATTATATGGCAGGGGGATGCCAACGCGATGGCGCTCCGATCTCTCTTGCATTGCAGCACTCCGCCCGAAATCATCAACATTACCGGACCGGAGACGATGTCGATCCGCTGGGCGGCACAGGAGCTGGCCAAACGGATGGGGAAAGAGGCGCGGTTTATCGGCACGGAATCCGAAACGGCGCTGCTGAATAACGCGTCGAAGTCGCACCAGCTGTTCGGCTATCCGAAGGTATCCCTGCTGCAGATGATCGACTGGACCGCAGCATGGGTACAGGCTGGCGGCGAAAGCTGGAACAAGCCGACACACTTCCAAGAGAGAAAGGGGAAATTCTAAATGAGCGGACTGACAACCACCACCTTGCAATTGGCTCCCGAAAAATTAGCGGCCCTCCATCAAGGGCTCGTCATTCCGGCTCACCCCCTCGCCTTGGACGAGAACCGTAAGCTGGACGAACGACGCCAGCGGGCCTTGTCCCGTTACTATGCGGCATCAGGCGCAGGCGGCATTGCGGTCGGCGTGCATTCGACCCAGTTCGAGATTCGCGAGCCCGGCATTGATCTGTACGAGCCGGTGCTGCGGCTTGCGGCCGAAGAAATCGGCAAGGCCAAGCTTGAGCGTCCGTTCATCCTGGTCGCGGGCGTCTGCGGCCCGACTCCGCAAGCGCTCGAGGAGACGGAGATCGCCGGAAGGCTCGGTTATGACGCGGTGCTGCTCAGCATGGGCGGTCTGGACGGCTGGAGCGAGGAAGACATCCTGAAGCGGACTGAGGCGATCGCCGCTAAAATGCCGGTTATCGGCTTCTACCTTCAGCCATCGGTCGGCGGAAAGATCTTCTCCTTCGATTTCTGGCGGGCTTTTGCCGAAATTCCGAACGTCGTGGCCATCAAGATGGCGCCGTTTAACCGGTACCAGACGATCGACGTCGTACGTGCCGTCTGCTACTCCAGCCGCCGGGACGAGATCGCGCTGTATACCGGCAATGACGATAATATCGTGAACGATCTGCTGACCACGTACCGTTTTCAGGTCGACGGGGTTGCTGTAGAGAAGGAGATCGTCGGCGGGCTGCTGGGCCATTGGGCTGTATGGACGCAGAAAGCGGTCGAACTGCTGGAGGAAATCAAGGAGGCGAGAAAAGCCGGAAGCCTCTCCAAGGAATGGCTGACGCGCAATGTCGAGATTACGGATTGCAATGCGGCTTTCTTTGACCCCGCGCATGGGTTCGCCGGATGCATCCCGGGAATCCACGAGGTTCTCCGGCGCCAAGGGCTGCTGAAGGGCACCTGGTGCCTGAATCCGCATGAGACGCTGTCACCGGGACAGGCCGAGGAAATTGATCGGGTCTATCGTGATTATCCGCATCTGAATGACGACGACTTTATTCGCGAGCACTTGGAAGAATGGCTTTCGGACTGATACAATGAGGGCAGAATAGTCGAAAGTGGGGAATCGCGTATGCGGTTTAAAGATGTGTTTTCAATTATCGGGCCGAGTATGGTGGGGCCGTCGAGCTCCCACACCGCCGGGGCCGTCCGGATCGGAAGGGCTGCGCGGCGCATATTCGGCGCGTTCCCCGACCAGGCGGAAATTGTATTTTACGGCTCCTTTGCCGATACCTACCGCGGTCACGGCACGGATCTGGCCGTTGTCGGCGGACTGCTGGATTTTGCAACGGACGATATGCGCATCCGAAGCTCCATTGAGCTGGCTGAGGCGGCAGGCATCAAGCTAACCTTCAAGACGGCGCAGAATGTCGCTTTCCATCCGAATACGGTGGAGCTGAGACTAATCAGCGGTGAGCGCGAAGATCGTATTGTAGGCGCTTCCATAGGCGGAGGCAGCGTTGAGATGCTGCGGGTGAACGGCTTTGACGTCAAGTTCACGACCAACTATCCGGTGCTGCTGGTCTTTCATGACGATACGCCGGGCATGGTGGCGCATATCACCCGCCTGCTCGAGGGCGGAGGCGTTAATATCGCCTATATGGATGTGGATCGCAAGGGACGAGGCGGTGATGCCCTGACCGTCGTCGAATCGGACGAGGCGGTTCCGCAGGAGCTGATGAAGCATATCGAGGGCCTGCCGGGCGTGCATCGCGTCGTGTTC
The DNA here is from genome assembly GCF_038002285.1 of Paenibacillus sp. FSL R5-0810. Classification (NCBI taxonomy): domain Bacteria; kingdom Bacillati; phylum Bacillota; class Bacilli; order Caryophanales; family Paenibacillaceae; genus Paenibacillus; species Paenibacillus sp. FSL R5-0810. The sequence goes on along the minus strand of NZ_JBBOCF010000001.1, from coordinate 4,617,022 downwards.
GCGGATTTGACGACAGAGGAGGCGGCGTCATGAAATTTTCCACATTGAAGGACATCATTGCCTGCTGCGAGAAGGATCAAGTGACGATCGGGCAGCTGATGCTGCAGGAGCAGATCAAGGAAACCGGCAAAAGCCGGGAAGAGACATTCAAGCAAATGGCCGATTATTACGGCATTATGAAAGAGGCGGTTCACCGGGGCATTCATGAGCCGGTTCCGTCGAAGAGCGGCTTGACCGGGGGCGATGCCGTCCGGGTTCATGACTATTTGTCAGCGGGCGTGCCGGCGCTCGGCACGGATGCGTGCACAGCGCTCGCTTATGCGCTGTCCGTATCGGAAGTGAACGCGTCCATGGGGCGGATCGTGGCTACGCCGACCGCCGGCTCATGCGGCATCATCCCCGGCGTGTTCGTCAGCGCGCAGCAGCGATTTGGCTGGGATGACGATCATCTGGTGATGGGGCTGTTCAGTGCAGGCGCCATCGGATATGTCATAGCGAACAATTCATTCATATCGGGCGCTGAGGGCGGATGTCAGGCCGAAGTAGGCTCTGCGATCGGCATGGCCGCCGGCGCATTGACGGAGCTTCGCGGCGGCACGCCGGAGCAGGCGGTCCATGCGGTAGGACTCGCACTGAAGAACTCGCTGGGTCTCATCTGCGACCCTGTCGGCGGTCTGGTGGAGATTCCGTGCATCGTCCGCAACGGCTTCGGCGCGGTTACGGCGCTGGCGGCGTCGGATATGGCGCTGGCCGGCGTTCGAAGCGTCATCCCGTCGGATGAAGTGATCGATGTCATGCTGGAGGTAGGCACGGCTATGCCAGCCAAGCACCGGGAGACCGCAAAGGGCGGGCTTGCACAGACGCCGACCGGCAAGAAAATTTTAAAGGACCTCTACGGGAAGGAAGGCAAGAAGCTGCGCGAGAAGGGTGCAAAAGGGAAGGGGGAGTAACCGGATATGACGCTGTTGAATATCGGCATTATCGGACTGGATACGTCCCACGCGGTTGCGTTTACCCGGCTGCTGAACGATCCCGGGCACCCGTACCATATTCCGGGAGGCCGGGTTACGGCTGCGTTCCCCGGAGGATCGCCGGACTTTCCGCTTAGCGCCGGCCGGGTGGACGGCTTCACGAAGGAGATCAAGGAGCAATTCGACGTTGCGATTCTGAATACGCCGGAAGAGGTGGCTGCCGCTTGTGACGCCGTCCTTCTGCTGTCGGCAGATGGGCGGGTACACCTGCGGCAGTTCCGCTCGATCGCTTCTTACGGCAAGCCGGTGTTCATCGACAAGCCGCTGGCGCTGCGCACGGATGAAGCGAAGGAGATCCTCGCCGCAGCGTACAGCGCCGGCGTGCCGCTGATGAGCTCCTCCTCGCTCCGCTATGCGGATGCGCTCGCTAAGGAGCTTGTCGGAGAAGGCCGCGGCAGCATTCTGGGCACCGACGTATCGGGGCCGATGGATGTGCAGCCGACCCAGTCCCACTATTTCTGGTACGGCATTCACGCCGTCGAGATGCTGTATGCCGTGATGGGGAGCGGCGCCAAGGAGGTTACTGCGGTCTCTACGGAAACAGAGGAGCTGATCACCGGCGTCTGGGAAGATGGCCGCATCGGAACGGTACGCGGGAGCCGGAGGGGCACCGGCAGATTCACGGCGTTGATCCATCGAAGCGAAGATTGCCGGTTTATCGATGCTGGGGCATCGGATAAGCCGTGGTATGCCAGCCTGCTGGAGCAGGTGATGATCATGTTTACCGAGCGGCGAACCGTTCTTCCGCCAGAGGAAACGCTTGAGGTGATCTCATTCCTCGAAGCTGCCGAGAAGAGCAGACGGAGCGGCTGCAAAGAGCGGCTCATGTGACGCCGTCATTCGCGAATTTGATCGGCTGAACCATGCGCGCAGCCTCCATTTCGGAGGGGAAAATGAACATCAAATGAACACGAAATGTGAGGGATTTCCGGAGGGAAATCCCTTTGTTTTTTGTTCTATTTCTACCGCTTTAGCATTTTCTACACAGCTAAAAAGCCTGCTATATCAAGGGATTCAGCGATTTTAACATCGGCTGCAGGGAAAAAGTCCAGCTGGCTGAAATACGATGGTTTACGAAAACCTGAAAGCGCTTTTATGATGAGGGCGGGTAGAAAATGCAATATGGACTTCAGCCCGAAGGCAGCTTTATGAAAAGTAAGAAATACATTCTTGAAAAGCTGCACAGGACGATAGGACTTGGGAGGGGATAACGCCCGCAGGAACATCTGATGAAATGTCATCATCTAAGCGCATCACGCGGCAGGGCATGATTGAGCGAGAATGAAGTAGGGAAACGACGGGGGTAGTATAACGAAGGCATCTTATGACTCAGTCAAATACGAAAATCCAGATTTAGGAGGAGCACATATATGAGAAAACCAAAACCATGGTTTCGTATGGCACTTGTATTAACCATTATCATGTCGATGCTCGCTGCATGCAGCGGCGGGGGCAAAGGGGCTGCGCCGGAGGCGGGAGGCGGCTCAGGCGAAACACCTGCTCCGGCCGCACCGGCCGATCCGAACCAATACGGAGATACGGGCGGGCTCACGCTGCCGCTGGTGGATAAACCGACAACCCTCACTTGGATGGTGGTGAGCGAGAAGACGAATCTCAATGACTCTTTGCTGGCCAAGGAAATCGAGAAGCGTACCGGGATTAAAATCAACTTCCAGGCGTATTCGGCGGCCACGTTCAACGACAAGCTGAAGGTAACGGTCGCTTCCGGCAAGCTGCCGGATATTTTCCACGGCCTGACGCCGTCGGAGCTGAAGAAGATCGGCAAGCAGAAGGCGGTTGTGGCGATTAACGAACACCTTGACATGCTGCCGAATTTCAAGCGGATGTATGTCGAAGAGAATCCTTGGGTCATTCCTTCCTATGGGGATGAATCCGGGAACATCTATACCTGGCCGGTGGCGAACATCAACCGTGACGTGAACCACGGCTTCCTGTACCGCAAGGATATTTTCGACGAGCTCGGCATTAAGGAATGGACGAATACCGAGGAGTTCTACCAAGCGCTTAAGAAGCTGAAAGAGGCTTATCCGGACTCCTATCCTTACGCTTCCAAGACGAAAGAGCATATTTTCCGCGACTGGGCATACGGCTGGGGCATGGGCGGCGCCAACTATCCGGTATATTACGACGAGGCGGCCAAGGTTTGGAAATATGCGACCGTGCAGCCGGAGCATAAGGAAATGCTCGACTTCATGAAGAAGCTGTACAACGAGGGTCTTCTCGATCCGGAATTTATGACCGATACCGACGATTCCTGGACCGCGAAGATGACGAGCGGTAATAAATCCTTCGTTACCTATGACTGGATCGGCCGCCTTGACCTGTTCTACAACCAAGTGAAGGACCAGAACCCGAACTATGATCTGCGTTACGGCAATCCGGTAGGCCCGACGGGCAATGGCAAGACGATCGAGAGCATTACGAACGGCTTCAGCATCGCGGTTGCGAACAATGATAATAAGGAAGCGGCCCTGAAGCTGCTGGACTACTTGACGAGCCCGTCCGGCGCAACGCTGGTAACGATGGGTGTAGAAGGCGAGACATTTAAAATCGAAGGCGATAAAGCCGTTTATCCTGAGCTGACGGACGTTCCATTGGTGGATATCAGCGTCCTGGAGGACCGCTATGGACTGTGGCTGCAAGGCTTGTACGTCAATGCCGACAAACGCAGCGTGTACTTCAACTATACGGAGAAAGAGCAGGAAGCCCAGGATAAGCTGCTGAACGGCAACAAATTCGAGCCGCTGGATCCGGTCCTGAACTTCACGGACGACGAAACGGCCACGATTGCGGAAATTCAGACGTCACTGAAAAAATTGGCGGATGAATTCAACGCGAAGTACATTCTGAACAAAGACTACGGCGACGCGCAGTGGCAGCAATGGCAAACGCAAGCCGAGAAGCAAGGCGCCAAGCAGCTGGTCGACATCTTCAATGCCGCTCAGAAGAGACTGGATGAAGCTACGAAGTAAGCAGCAACAGATATAAGGCTGATGGCGACATCCGGGATTCGCACCCGGGTGCTGCTCATCTTCTTAAGGAGGGAAAGAACACCATGGCAAGTGCAGGGACAGAGATGAAGCCGGCCGCTCCCCGCGGGGGAATCGGCGGACGAATGGTTGCAGCCTTTCAGCATATGAAGCGGGACCGGCAGCTGTTAATTTTGTTTATTCCGTGTCTGTTGTTTTATATTATTTTCCGTTACGGGCCCCTGTACGGCTTGATTATTGCTTTCAAGGACTACAGCGTGTTCACCGGCATCATGGAAAGCGAATGGGTGGGACTTAAGCATTTCGAGAAATTTTTCAGCAGTCCGGACTTTTGGCTGCTCTTTAAGAACACGCTGCTTCTCGGCGTATACAATCTGATTTTCGGATTTCCGTTTCCGATCATTTTGGCGATTCTCTTAAATGAGGTTAGGGTCCGCTGGTTCAAGCGTTCGGTACAGACGCTCAGCTATCTCCCCTCCTTTCTGTCGGTGGTCATCATCAGCAGCATGATTATCGATTTCCTCTCGCCGAACCAAGGGATCATTAACCAGTTCATCGCGGCGTTAGGCTTTGAGAAAATCTATTTCCTAGGGGAACCCAGCTGGTTCCGAACCATTTACGTCTCCTCGGACATCTGGGCGACCGTAGGCTATGAGGCGATCATTTATATGGCAGCGATCGCGGGCATCAACCCTTCCTTGTATGAAGCGGCGAAGGTGGACGGGGCCAAGCGGCACCATATGATTTTTCGGATTACGATTCCCGCTATTCTTCCGACGATCATCATTATGTTTGTCCTGAAGACGGGTTCGATGCTTCGCATCGGTTACGAAAAGGTGCTCCTGCTCTACAGCCCGATGACATATGAGGTAGCCGACGTATTCTCTACTTACGTCTACCGGAAGGGACTCATGGAGAGCAATTACAGCTATGGCGCAGCCGTAGGCTTGTTTGAAGCCGTTGTCGCGATGATCCTGCTGTTATCCTCTAATTACTTCAGCAAGCGATTGGGAGGCAGCGGACTATGGTAAACAAACGATTCAGCCTTCGAAATATTTCATTGTTCGGCGTCGTAAACACGATCATTCTGACGTGTCTTGCTATCATTACCGTGTATCCCGTGATATATATTACAGCCGTTTCGCTCAGCGCGACGTCCGAGGTGGTGCAGGGGAATGTTACGCTGTTCCCGAAGGGCTTCAATCTGGACGCGTATGCCCAGGTGCTTAATGACGACCGGGTGCCGCGCGCGTACCTGAATACGATCATGTACACGGCGCTCGGGACGGCCATCAACTTGCTCTTAACGGCCGTAGCGGCCTACCCGCTGGCACGCAAAAATTTCTTCGGACGCAAGTTCTTTTTGCTGGCCATCATCATCACCATGTTCTTGAACCCGGGCATTATTCCGAACTATCTGATCGTCTCGGAGCTGGGGCTGCTGAACAGCGTGTGGGCCTTGGTGCTGCCGAATGCGATCTGGACCTTCGAGCTGCTGATTCTGAAGAGCTTCTATGAGAATATGTCGGAATCGCTGCGCGAGGCGGCTGTCGTCGACGGCGCATCCGAGTACCGGATCCTGTTCCAGATCGTGATCCCGCTCTCGAAGCCGGCGCTCGCTTCCATCGGTTTATTCTACTTCATGGGTCACTGGAACAGCTTCTTCATCCCGATGATCTACTTGAACGATTCGGTGCTGTACCCGCTGCAGGTGGTGCTGCGCGATATGCTGATCTTCAGCGAGAACGGCAGCAATCCGAGCCTGGTCGACGCGGCGGCGCTGGCCCCGCAGGCGATGAAGAACGCAACGATCGTATTGTCGATGATTCCGGTGCTGCTGATCTATCCGTTTGCGCAGAAGTATTTTGCCAAGGGGGTTATGCTCGGCTCTGAAAAAGGCTGATCGTGAAGGGACCCGGGCCATGTGTGTTGAATATGAAGGGATGACATCAAGAGAGGTGAATCCATAATGAATCGACTGATCGCCAACAGAGGATTGCTTCAGATTTTCTTCGCTCTGCAACTGGTCATCGGCATCATGTTCATATTCAATTACATCGTGTACAAAAATTCCATCAGCGGAATTTATGACAAGGTGAGCGATAACAATCGCATGGTGATCAAAAACGTCATTCAATCGTTTGATACCAGCTTCTCCTCCATCAACAACCTGATCTTCAACATTCATGCGCTTCCTTCGGACCGGATTCAGGCGGACAGCGGAGGGCTTGACATGGAGAAGGTCATAACCCTGCAGGACAATCTGACGAGCATTGTGTCCAATGTTGATATCGTGGAGGACGTGATCATCTCGTTCGATGATCATGATCTTGCCATTACGACCCGGGGAACGAGCAACCTGGATGCCCTCTTTGACAGACGCTACACATCCCAGCGCTACAATTCGATGTTCTGGAAGAATCTTACCCGTTCCGAGCACGAATTTACGGTATTTCCGGCCGAGGTTTACATGGATCAGAGCACCGGGTACGGGCGAAATCTGATGATCGCGGTGGATAGCAACAAGGTCCGGTTATCGAACAAGAACCTCATGATTCTGATCAACGTGAACAAGCTGCTGAAAGGCATCGACCTGAACTCGATGATCCCCGGCGCTTCGCTCATCGTGCTGGATGCGAACCGTAACGTCATTCTGAGCACGGAGAAGGACCTGGATTTGGTGGATATCTTGAACGATGTGTATTTTAACCCGTCCCAGGAAGCTTCCCTGACGCATGGCAATTACGAGTACAATTTCTACAAGTCCGAGTATAACGGATATATCTATATCAACAAGCTGCCTTACAAGTTTCAAAATATCGATTCCGTCACCGATGCCAATCAGTGGATTATGTACGGGGCGATTGTGCTGGCGGTGCTGATGTCGCTGCTGCTCAGCGTCTACCTGTACCGGCCTGTCAAAAATATCGTCAAGCTGCTTGGCGGCAGCACGCTGAAAGGGAACGATTTCGTAAAAATTCAAAGCGGCATTATCAAGGTCCAGCGGGAGAACGAATCGCTGAAGAAGCAAATGGACCTTGTCGACGAAGAAATACGAAGGGGCGTATTCCTGCAAACCCTTGACGGTCAGAATCATTCGCGGGAGCAGGAAATTCAGATGCAGAAGCAGTACACGCATTTTTTCCAGAGCAGGCATTTCGTGATGGCGGCCATCTATTTGCAGCCGGAAGACAAGCTGGACTCGGAGGGCGGATTCGTGCTGGAGGAATTGACGGCAGCGATTCGAAGCGATCTGACGGCGCGCTACGAGCATGCGGTTGTGTATCATATCGAGCATTTGCAGTTTCTGGCGCTGATCGGCCTTGACCAGCCTTCGGAACGGAAGAAGCTGGTGCAGCGGTTCGAGGAATTCCTCGGGGCAGCGAAGCAAGGGTATCTGCAGGCATTCGGGGTATGGGGTTGCGTCAGCCGGGCTTACGAGTCCAAGATTAGCAACTGCCGCGCAGCCTATGAAAATATTAAGGAAGGGCTGCTGTACCGGCATGTGAATGAGGGGACTGTCATAGTGGACACGGAACGCATCCGGTACGTCCCCGAGCTGTATTTCCCGCTTCAGGAGATCGAGAAGCTGAGCAACTGCATGTTGAGCGGCAAGGTGGATGAAGGGCTGCGGATCGTCAATGAGATCATTCAGGAGAACGTCTCGCTGCAAATTCATCATCATCAGATGGTTCATATTGCCAAGAGCATGTTTTTCTTTGTCCTGAAGCAGGCGGAATCCTCTTCCGCGGATCGCAGCGAGCTGTTCCAGCTGGAAAGCGCCTTTATCCGCAAGGTCGATCATGCGTTTACGTACAAGGAAATTCAGGAGGCGCTGGTTGAAGTGATTCGCGTGGTCGCGAATATGCGCAATCACGATCCGCGCAGCAAGCTGAATCCGGCATTCATCTCTCAATATATCGAGCTTCATTATATGGAGAACCTGTATCTGGACCATATGGCGGAGGTGCTGGATACAAGCTCCAAATATTTCTCGAATTATTTCAAGAAGACATTCGGCGTCAATTACGTGGAGTATTTGAACAAGGTCCGGCTGGCCCATGCCCGGGAATATCTGCGCAACACGGAGCTCAGCATCGCTGAAATCGGCGAGAAGACGGGCTATTCGAACTCGTCCACGTTCACAACGACATTCAAAAAGTATTGCGGCGTCTCCCCGAGCGAGTACCGTAAGACCTCGGGGAAATAGGGGCCGCAAGGAAGCAGGAGGCATCATATGAAGGCGGTGGCTACGATTCAAGGCAATGTGATCATTGCCGATCTCGAGGAGCCGGTTGAAGTGCCGGCAGGGCATGTTCGAATACGCACCGAATATTCGGCCGTGAGCCCGGGAACCGAAATGACGTTTATCAAGAGAGCTTCCGATCAGCCTGTGGTGATGGGTTACAGTGCGGTCGGGATAATTGAAGCGATCGGGGAGCGCGTCAGCGGCCTGTCTGTCGGTCAGCGCGTCGCCTGTTACGGGGCGCCTTATGTGCGCCATGCCGAGGTGCTGACCGTTCCTTCGAATTTGACGGCAGCGGTGCCGGATGGGGTCGATCCCAAGGAAGCGGCATTCGCGGGTCTCGGAGCGATCGCGATTCATGCGCTGCGGGTGGCCGACTTACGTTTCGGCGAATCTGCCGTTGTCGTGGGCCTTGGTATTCTCGGCCAGCTGATTGCCCAGATTGCGCATGCGGCAGCCTTCCCTGTCGCCGGATTCGACTTGAATTCGGAGCGGGTGAAGGAGATGCGGGCGTATATCTCGCATGCCGCCGATAGCCGTGAGCAGCTGGAGGAGAGCATCCGGCGCTTGACGGGCGGGCATGGCGTGGACAGCGTTATTTTGTGCGCAAGCGGCCCCGGAGAGGAGCTGATCAACGCCTCGATGGGTTGGATCCGGGACAAGGGGAAAATCGTCATTGTCGGCGATTTGACCACCGTGTACTCCAGGGAAAAGATGTTCGCCAAGGAGGCGCAGGTTCTCATCTCGCGGGCAGGCGGTCCGGGGCGCTACGATGCGAACTACGAGCTGGAGAACCGTGATTATCCGATCGGCTTCGTACGCTGGACGGAAGGGCGCAATGTCGCCGAATATATCCGTCTGCTTGCGGAAGGAAGAATATCCGTAAGACCGCTTATTTCCCACGTCGTTCCCGTAGAGCAAGCGGCCGGCGCATATGAGCGGTACGGGCCCGGCTCCACCACGCTCGGAACGATCTTTAAATACAGCTAGCCCTGGCGGATAAATAACATTATCGATACGAGGTGAACAGACGTTGGGTCAACATAGAGAGGCGGACATTATCATCCTCGGCGGGGGGCTGGGCGGATGTGCCGCAGCATTGGCGGCGGCTCGCAGCGGGAAACGCGTCATCATGACGGAGGCCGAAGATTGGCTAGGCGGGCAGATCACCAGTCAGGGCGTGCCGCCGGATGAGCATCCCTGGATCGAACAGTTCGGCTGTACGGCGAGCTATCGCGAATTCCGCAGCCGGGTTCGGCAGTATTACCGGTCGTGGTTTCCATTAAAGCCGGAAGCCAGAGCGGCCGAACGCTTCAACCCCGGCAGCGCGCTGGTGAGCGCAATCGCTCATGAACCCCGGGCAGCCCTGGCCGTTCTGCGGGATATGCTGGCTCCGTACGTCCACAGCGGTAGGCTCGTTATCCTCACGGAGCACGTCCTAACCCGAGCAGAGAGCGACGGTGACCGGGTCACGGCCGTTTCGCTGCGGAACGTAAAATCCGGCAATGAGGTTACCCTTACCGGCGCGTTGTTTCTGGATGCGACCGAAGAGGGGGATCTGCTGCCGCTTGCGGGAATCGAGTACGTCACCGGCGCGGAATCCATGGAGGATACAGGGGAACCCCATGCGCTGTCCGGTTCGCCGGACCCGATGGATATGCAGGCGTTCACGTGGTGCTTCGCGGTTGACTACCTTGAAGGTGAAGATCATACGATTCCGAAGCCGGATAGGTATGACTTTTGGAAAGCGTATCAAGCCGATTTCTGGCCCGATCGCATGCTCAGCTGGAGCGGGCTCGTCCCGCATACGCTGGAGCCTGTCACCTACAGCCTGTTCCCGGACGGCAAGTCATTCTCGCTGTGGAAATACAGACAGATTTTGGACCGGGAGCATTTCGCCGCAGGCGCTTTCGATAGCAACGTGACGATCGTGAATTGGCCGCAGAACGATTATTGGCTGGGACCGATCATTGATGTAAGCCCGGAGGAGCGGGAGAAGCATTTGAAAGAGGCCCGGAGCCTAAGCTTGTCGCTTCTCTATTGGATGCAGACGGAAGCTCCTCGTCCGGACGGAGGAGCCGGTTATCCGGGGCTTCGTCTCCGTCCCGATGTGCTCGGCACAGAGGACGGTCTGGCGAAGGCGCCGTACATCCGCGAGTCACGCCGGATCCGGGCGGAATTCACTGTTAAGGAGCAGCATGTCGCCAGCGATTGCCGGCCTGATGGAAAGGCAGCGGAGTTTTTCGATTCCGTCGGCGTCGGCTGCTACCGGATCGATTTGCATCCAAGCACGGGACAGCGCACCTATATCGACATTTCGAGTCTCCCCTTCCAAATTCCGATGGGAAGCCTGATTCCGGTGCGGGTGAGCAATGTGCTGGCCGCATGCAAAAATATCGGCACGACACATATTACGAACGGCTGTTACCGCCTTCATCCGGTCGAGTGGAACATCGGAGAGTCGGCGGGGTATTTAGCGGCTTATTGCGTGGAGCATGGTCTGAAGCCGTCCGAGGTCCGCAGTAATCCAGAGCGGCTGGAGGCGTTCCAGCACCTGCTGGTGCGGCAGGGGATCGAGCTGTCGTGGCCATCCATTCACGCGGTTTAAACCAGAGCGGTGCAGGAATATAGGGCGGTGCAGGTATGATCCTGCACCGCCCATTTTAGGTTACATCTATAGACCGGAAGAACGCGGTCCGTTTGCCCTAATTTTTGAATAAATAAGACAAAAAGTAATGCAGAACGGCAACCACAGATCCCGCCAGTACCAGGATAATGATCGTCGAGATCGGCATCAGATTCATCGTGATGACATAGAAGAGGGCAACGTTGGCAGGATAGATCAGAATATAGAGCACGCGCCTGAACGCACGATACCGCTTTAAACCCAGGATGGCAGCCTGAAGGATCATGGACAGAAACAGAATAAAGAAAGAAGGCGTGAAGAAGATGGCCGTCGCAACGTCATTGAACAGAACCATTTCGTCATCCGGCGAATAGTTCGGCCAATACGTGATTACGCCGTACAAGGACAGCAGCGCAGAAACAACCAGCCATATATAATAAGGCATCATACCCACCACCTTTATCTTAAGGGTGTTCCTTTTCGGATACTCCCCGTAATTCCCCTTCGCTATTTACAAACGCTTGGAGCAGGGGGTTAGTTCGATGCTTTCTATCTTTTTTTTGAAAAACTGACGGAAAAACGAGACTATAGACTTACATAATTAACCATTTTAGATTATACTTGGATTACATAAAGATTCTCCGTCACCGTGTCATCCAGTGATGAAAGGTGGTGATCGAAGCGAAATCGGCCGGACAAGCGGTAAGGGTAACCGAATTTTCAATTCGAATCTATGAAGGAGATGAGGTTGATGAAATCAAGCGGTAAACGAGTCATCCGCAAGAGCGCGCTGTTGTTCTGTGTCGTCCTCCTGATGCTGCCGGCGGGATTGTCCATGGCGGCGAATCAAAAGCCGTTTCCGCAGCATACGACTTATACGAGCGGCTCGATCAAGCCCAATCATGTGACGCAGACGGCGATGGACGATGCTGTAAAGACCAAGTGGAACAGCTGGAAGAGTTCTTTCCTCAAGCCTGCCGGCACGGGTCAATATTACGTTAAATACAACTCGGCCGGAGAAACGGTATCGGAGGCACATGGCTACGGGATGATCCTGACCGTCATGATGGCTGGAGCCGATGCCAACGCTCAGACCTACTTCGACGGACTATACCGATACTATAAGGCTCATCCGAGCAACCAGAATCCATACTTAATGGCATGGAAGCAGAACAGCAGCTTCCAGAATATTGAGGGGGCCAACTCGGCGACGGACGGCGATATGGATATCGCATACGCACTGCTGCTGGCAGACAAGCAGTGGGGCAGCAGCGGCAGCATTAACTATTTGCAAGCCGCCAAAAACATCATAGGCGCCATCATGAGCCATGACGTGAATCAATCGCAATGGACCCTTCGTCTGGGAGACTGGGCAACGAGCGGGAGCTTCAATACCGCCACACGCCCGTCCGATTTCATGCTGAATCATCTGAAGGCGTTCCGGAAGGCTACCGGCGATGCCAGATGGGATCAGGTGATCAACAAAACGTATAGTATTATCAACTCCGTCCACAGCAGCTATAGCCCGAATACGGGATTGCTTCCGGATTTCGTCGTGCTGCAGGGGGGAAGCTATCAGCCTGCGGCGGCCGACTTCCTTGAAGGCGCGAACGACGGGAACTATTATTACAATTCGGCGCGGACGCCTTGGCGAATCGCTACCGACTATTTGATGACCGGCGACACGAGGGCCTTGGGTCAGCTCGAGAAGATGAACGCGTTCATCAAATCGAACACGAGCCAGAAGCCGGCAAATATCAAGGCTGGCTATACGCTCGGCGGAAGCCCGCTTGTGTCGTATAACAGCGGCGCATTCTACGCTCCGTTCGGCGTCAGCGCGATGGTCTCCCAGAACCACCAAAGCTGGCTGAACGCCGTGTGGACCTATACGGCGAATGCGTCGGCCGAGGGATATTACGAAGAAAGCATCAAGCTGTTATCGATGCTGGTCATGTCCGGGAATTGGTGGACCTACTAATCTCAGAATAGCTGTTATATTCATTTGATTCATAAAAACATAAAACAAAACCCCGACCTCCGTTTGTGGTCGGGGTTTCGTTCGTTCATTAAGATCCCATGCTCCGTGCAAGCGGCGGAGAGGGGGGTGAAAATATAACAAGGGCAGGTTTTTCTAGGGGGATTCGGCATTTTCTTATACTGGGTCTTTAAGACCATACCGATTCGCTTCGGATAAAATAAATGGAAAAGGGGATTGAAATTGGAGCAACTGCAATGATAATATCTTATATAATATAAAACGTTTTATGTTTTAATGAATTAAAATTATCGTGGTTCAGGCTTCATGTCACTCTTGTTTGTCTGTTTTGAAAGGGTTTACAAAAAATCAGCGATTGGTTGAAAGGAGCGTCGTATGCGAAAGAACATGATTCGAACTGGAGCTGCCGCAGCTGTTGTATGCGTTTTATTGGCGGGAAGCGCTATGGCATTTGGGCAGGGGCCGGAGACGGGGAGCTTAGGCGTGAAAGTGGAGGCGGCGGCCAAAAAGAAGGAGCCAAGCGCTCCGGTATTCCGGGAGGCCTCTGTGCACGATCCATCCGTGATCAAGGCGGGCGATACCTACTATGTATTCGGCTCCCATTTGGCAGCGGCCAAATCCAAGGACCTCATGAAGTGGGACATGATCGCTTCCGGGGTTGCTGAGGGGAATCCTCTGATTCCGAATGTAACGGAGGAACTGAAGGAAACGCTGGCGTGGGCTCAGAGCGATACGCTATGGGCGGCCGATGTGATCCAGCTTGCCGACGGCAAATTTTATATGTACTACAATGCCTGCAAAGGAGACTCCCCGCGCTCGGCGATGGGGATTGCCGTAGCCGATCGGATCGAAGGACCTTATAAGGACACCGGCATTATTCTGAAATCCGGCATGTGGGGCGAGCCGAGTGAGGACGGCACCGTGTACGATGCAACGAAGCATCCGAATGTGGTGGATCCGGATGTTTTCTTTGATAAGGATGGAAAGCTGTGGATGGTATATGGCTCTTATTCCGGGGGAATCTTCATTATGGAGATGGATCCTGCGAACGGCAAGCCGCTTCCTGGACAGGGCTATGGCAAAAAGCTGCTGGGGGGCAACCATAGCCGGATCGAAGGACCGTATATGCTCTACAATCCGGAGACGGATTATTATTACTTGTATCTTTCGTACGGCGGACTTGATGCGGTTGGCGGGTACAATATGCGGGTCGTCCGATCCAAGAACCCCGACGGCCCGTTCTATGATGCGGAAGGAAACGACATGAGAGAGGTGAAGGCCGATCCGTCCCTGCCGCTCTTCGATGACCGGTCGATCGAGCCGTTCGGCACCAAGCTGATGGGCAACTATCTGTTCAAGCGTTTGATTGGCGATCCGGGAACGGGCTTGGGAACCGGTGCGGTATCCCCTGGACATAACTCGGTATACTACGATAAAGCAACCGGCAGAACGTTCCTGATCTTCCACAGCCGCTTTCCGCAGCGCGGCGAAGAGCATGAAATCCGCGTCCATGAACTGTACATGAACGAGGAAGGTTGGCCTGTCGCAGCCCCGTTCCGTTATGCAGGAGAGGAAGCAGTGGACAAGAAGGTAACCCCGAAGGATGCAGCAGGGGAATACAAGCTGATCAACCATGGGAAGGATATTTCCGCAAACATCAAGGAGTCGCAGCCGATCCAATTGCATATGAACGGCCGGGTGACAGGAAGCGTCTCCGGCACATGGAAAACTAGCGGAAAGCAGCAGGTTACGCTGACTTTGGACGGTGTTGTGTATAAGGGCGTGTTCGCGCCGCAATGGAATCCCGAGGCCGGGCAGCAGCTCATGACCTTTACGGCTTTATCGCCGGATGGAACAACCGTTTGGGGAGCGAAGGAGCCGGAGCGCAGCGATAAGCAGATTGCGGAGGAAGTTCGAGCAGACCTGTCGCTCGGTGATGTGAGCGGCATCTTCTACGATTTGACCCTGCCTTCCGAGGCATCCGGCGGCACAACGATCCAGTGGTCGACCTCCGATCCGAACGTGATCACCGCTGACGGCAAGGTGACGCGTCCAGCCGCGGGCTCCGGAAATGCGAAGGTTACATTGACTGCCGGGATCGTCAAGGGCAGCTACAAGACTTCCCGGTCCTTTGACGTGACCGTGCTGCAGCAGTCGGCCGGACCGATGCTATTGAACTATGGCTTCGGTGAGAACCGAGAGGGCGTCGTGATCGACAGCTCCCCGAACGGATATGACGGGCGGACGCACGGCGGCGTTCAGTGGAATGAGCGAGGCTATCAGGGCGGGGGCATTGATTTTGACGGCAAGAACGGATATATTGAGCTGCCTAATCTGGTAACAGACACGGATGATCTAACGTTCGCGGCATGGGTATATTGGAAGGGAGGGGCTCCGTGGCAGCGGGTGCTCGATGCCGGCAGCGGGCTCGCAAGGCATATGTTCCTGACCCCGTCCCAGCACACCGGCGTCCTTCAGTTTACGATTCACGGCAACGGCGGCGACCAGAGTCTCCTTGCTGACGCGCCGCTTCCGGTAAATGCATGGACGCATGTAGCCGTGACCCTTCAGGGGGATACGGGCAAGCTGTACGTAAACGGACAGCTTGTTGCCTCCGGCGATCATATGAAGCTGAACCCAAGCGGGCTGTTGACCACGGAAGCTTACTTGGGCAAAAGCCGCTTTGCAGCCGATCCGTACTTCAATGGAAGCCTGGATGAGGTTCGGATTTATAACATGGCGCTAACCGACAGCGAAATCAAGAAGCTGGCGGAATAATATAGGAAAAGATCCGATGAAGCATTCCTGCTCTTTGCATGCAGGAGTGCTTTTTTCGTTGTTCTGATGGGAATCCGTCATTTTCATAATCAGTGGTTGACAGAAGGGTAGTCTATGATTTATCTTAATATCAAGACAAATAACTATAAAAAATATAGTAAGTATAAAGGAGTGAGTTGATGTTGTATAAACGTTAGCGGCTATGAGCGAATGGTTCCGTACGGCTTTATCTGCGATTCAGAATGTAAAAATAAATCGATCATGAGAAATGATTTTAAATAAAGCAAATAACTTGGAGGTTTTTATAATGACGATGGATTTAGGTTTGCTTATTCTTCGTTTGGTCATCGGGCTGTCATTTATGGCCCATGGCGCACAGAAATTGCTTGGCTGGTTCGGCGGCTACGGTCCGAAGGGAACCGGCGGCTGGATGGAATCGATCGGCATCAAGCCAGGAGTTGCAGCGGCTGTAATGGCTGGTTTGATGGAGCTGGCGGGCGGGCTGCTGCTCGCTTCCGGCTTCCTGACCGTGCTTGGAGCTGCCCTCATCACGCTGACAATGCTTGGGGCAATCGTTAAAGTTCATGGAAAGAACGGCTACTGGTCTACTGCGAATGGTTACGAGTATAATCTGCTGCTGATCGCAGCTGCGGTGGCGCTTGCTCTTACCGGTGCGGGAACTTACTCTCTGGATGCATTGATCTTTTAATGAAAGAATTCGATTGGAGGGGCGTACAAAATGAATGATTTAACAACCTTAATCAAAAGCCGGAGGTCGGCGAATCGGTTCATCGAAGGCATCGACATTCCGGACAGAACGCTGGACGACATATTTAACGAGGTGAAATACGCTCCTTCGGCTTTCAATCTCCAGCATGCCCGCTATGTGGTGGTGAAGGCTCCGGACCTTAAGGATAAGGTGTACGAAGCCGCAAACAAGCAGCATAAGATCCGAACGGCCTCTGCGGTAATCGTTGTGCTTGGCAATATGCGGGCCTATGAGGAGGTTGGACGGATGAACGAGGGATTCCTCAGTCTGGGGATCATCGACAAGCTGGAATATGACCAGACGGTTGAGGAGGTCACCCGATTCTACAAGGAACGGGGAGAGTCCTTCATGCGGGATGAGGCCATTCGCAATGCAAGCTTATCCGCGATGATGCTGATGCTCGTGGCGAAGGATAAAGGGTGGGATACCTGTCCGATGATCGGCTTTGATCCCGAATTGCTTCGTAAGGCGCTCGGTATTCCCGCTGAATATGTTCCCGCCATGCTGATTGCGATCGGCAAGGAAGATGCAGCCAAGCCTCGTCCGAGAGGCTACCGTAAGCCGGTGCTGGAGTTTGTCAGCTATGACCGGTTTTGAAGATGTGCAATGGTTCATGATGCAGCAGCAGGCCCTTCCTATATCCCCGATAAGCTCGTAAGTTTGGGCTTGCGTGAGTTTGGGCGAGGATGCCGCTGGGGCAATGGCAGCTATCGCACGGGTGAATTCTTTCATCCGTGCGATTTTTATTGCTGCAGCAATTAACATTCGCTTCGGGAATGACGATGATGAATATATAGGGATTGACACAAAGATTACATATAAATCGTTGGTTGTCGTTACGAGGGGGTGTACAAGCTGAATGATCGTATAAGGCGGTACCGCCGTAAGGGAGGATTATCCCTGTGGATTGCGTTGATGCTGCTGACTGCGGCGTGCAGTCAAGAGGGGGCATCGCCGCAGCCTTTGTCCAGCGCTATGCCGGCTTCCGTCGAGGAGCTCTCAACGGCTCGGGCGCAGCAGCCGCCAGCGGAGAAGTCCGAGGTCCAGCGTACGGCAAACGAGGATAAGGAGCGAGTGGGCACGGTTTCGCAGAGCCTCGGCCAGCTGGAGAACAGACGGGACCGCATGGCTGTCGATACCGTTCTGCAGATGTACGAAGCGCTGCATGCGGAGGATCGCGAAGCGTATTTCCGGTATGCGGACATTGCCAGTGTCCGCATGACGCCGTCAAAGCTGGATGTGCTGATCGAGGAAGCAGGGAAGCGCGAGCTGAAACCGGAGCGCTTTCGGTCCTTCGACAAGCTGACTCTGGCGGAAGACAGCAGGCGGCTGTTGTCCATCCATTACGGCAGTCAGGTCGAACTTGTGCTGGAAGAGCTGAGCTATGGGGATCAGAATGTATGGTTCGTCAATGTGTTTCCGGACGGACCGAAGGTGATCGACCAGACGGCGATTTATCCGGGAGCGTATGAGCTGGGAAGGGAGGCGTCCTTCGAGGAGCTCGTTGCGGCAGGCATTCAGTCGGCTGCGGAATACAGGGAGTTCCTGGCCTCCAATTATGATACGCCCCTCTGGACGCCGATTCAGACGGTTTCTCTGCTGTACCAGGCTGCTCAGGAAGGCGACGAGCAAGCCTTTGCAGCCATAGCAGGTGGAGGAGAAGGATATTATGCGCAGCTGTATGCATCGGATATGGTGCCGTTCGCTGACTGGATGAAGGCCTATGGCAGCGTTCAGGCGTTCCCGCTGGAGCTCTTGCCCCATGACCGGATTGCCGAAGCCTTTCGGGAATCCTGCGACGAGCGGTACGGAGAAGACTGGCAGCTCATTGCGGCCTGGGAACCGGAGGATCCGGCGGAGAGGCGCGGCACGTATTGGATTTTGACTCCCAGCACGGACCAGACCCGGTATGTCGTTCGTGAAGCTTTTACGGGCAATCTTCAGCTCTTTGTTCAGTGAGTCGAAATTGATCTCTATGCATGACATAATCTGTCTTCGGACACAAGCGATAAGGCTGTCCTCGAGATCTGCGAGATCTTCGGGAACAGCCTTATTGCTGTGCGAATGTTCGATTATGGCTGGAGGTTTTGGATGAGGTCCATCGTTTCGTTGATTTTGTTCACCGTCTCAACAATGCCGGAATTTTGGAGGTCGGTCACACCGTTTTGGATTTGGTCCATATATCCGTTGATGTCGGTTAGCAGCGTATCGTTTAAAGCTACAAGCTGCTCATGTATATCCTGCGCAAAAGCGGGAGCCTCGATCCCGTTAAACTCCGAGATGCGGGTCTTCATCTCTTCAAGCTCCTTGGTCAGCGTCTCTTTGGCATCCGCGCTCGTAGCCGCCTGTTGGGCCAGATCCGGGATGGACTGGGCGAATTGTGAAGCCTCATTGATGAACGTGCCGGCTTCCTTCGTATAATCCAGGGAATTGTTCACGCTGTCCAGCAATGAGCAGCCCGAGAGAACCCCCAGTAGAAGCGTTAGCAGCAAAAATCTCTTGATCATCTCTCATCCTCCTGTCAGCTTGTGCAATCTTATTGTTATATACGCATGTTCGGAGGATTGGTTCGATATTTTTGAAGATATCAGAAAGTATAACCTCGGAGGATCTGCTGCCTGATATCGCAAGAAAAAATACTGCTAAACGCGGTCTGTCTTCTGTGGGAGTACGTCTATAGGGGGTTTCTTGTGGAGATGGCACGAGGCTTGAGGTAGTCGGTTTTAATATTTGCTGCATAGGAAGCGGATAATCTCAATCACACTGCCAAGGAGGTTTCCGAATCCCGCCCCGGATGCCGTCCTTTCGGGCAGTTCGGAAGCTGCAGGTTGTTTGCCTTCGCCCAAGGAAGAGGTGTCGACCGATGAGGAAGGCCCCGTATTCCCGCAGAGTCGGGCTTTGACCCTTTCTTTACCCGCATTCGCGAACACGATGTATTCCCTTCCTTCCTCAAAGGTGTCCCAGCCGGTAGGATGGAGCGTGATCGTCCCTTTCTCCAGATCGCCCTTCCACCATTCCGAAACCGAGAATGTATAGGTGCTTTTCATGAAGTCGGCGTTCTCGTCGTAGGAGACGAGGGTTCCGCGGAACACGATATCCGATACTTTGAGCTCTTCGGTGATTTTTCGGGGCTCAGCACAAGATAAGGCCGAGGCCTCCGGGCTCGCCGGGCCGAGCCAAAGACCGGCCATCAGGGAAACGCCGACCAGCAGCTGCAATCCTCTCTTCATCATCTTAGCACTCCTTTGTGAATGATTAGCATGTATGCCCATTAGACGATGTGTTGACGTACAGGGTTGCAGTCCGCTTGGAAAATCATCCGAATTTCCCCAGAATGACCAGTATGACGGAACGGCAAAGAACCGCAGGGCGTAAAAGACCTCGCGGTTCAAGAAGCAGCCTTGCGGTTTAAGGGGCAGCCTTAGGTTTTCAAGGAATAGCCTTGGGGATCAAGAAGCAGCTTTGCGGTTTGCGAAGCTCCTGCCTCCTTGACGAAGGCTTCATCGGAGCAAGCGCCCAGGGTCTTCGTCTCCTTAAATCTGTCTGGCCTCGAGCCGTTTAGCAACCAGCGACAGCGAATAATTCAAGGTGAAGTAGAGCAGGGACGCAAATACAAGCGCCGGAATGACATAAGAGAAGCTGGATCCGCTTAGAATCTTTACGTTCCGCATCAGCTCCGGCAGCGAAATGATGATGGCCAGGGATGTGTCCTTTATCAGCGATATGAATTGGCTCACCATCGGCGGGGACATTCGGCGCAGCGCGAGCGGGAGGATAACATGCCGAAGCGTCTGCATGTAGGATAGACCCGAGGCGCGGGCTGCCTCGATCTGCCCCTTATCGACGGATACGAGACCACTGCGTACGATTTCGGAGATCATCGCCCCTTCGAAGATGCTCAGCCCGACGACCGCCGCCCAAAAGGTCGGAATGCGGATGCCGGCTTGAGGCAGAATCATGCCGATGAAAAAAATGATCAACAGGAGCGGCAGATTACGGATGGCATCCACGAGGATGGCGACCGTCCTCGAGACGAAGGCAACCCTCGTATACCTGACGGTTCCCAGCACGGTTCCGATGATAAAGCTGAATAGAATCGACAAGCCGGCAACCTGTACCGTAATCCAAAAGCCTTGAAGGAGATATCGCAAATTTGGCCAGGAATATGCGCCAATAAAATCCATCTTGTGCCACCTCCCTTATAGATGAGGATTTGCAAAATCCTGAGATCGGCAAGTTTCAAAAGATATCAGTTGCTTTTGGCAAAGCGCCGCTCCATGTAATGAACCGCCTGACTGAGCGGTATGGTCAGCAGCAGGTAGAACAGGGCAACAAGCGTATACACCGGAATACCCTTGAACGTTTTCAGATTGATGATGTCCGCGTAGTACATCAGGTCAAGACCGGCGATGACGGCCAGCACGGAAGAATTCTTCACGAGATTAATCATCTGGTTGCCGATTGCCGGCAGCACGATTTTGACCGCTTGGGGGAGAATAATGTAGCGCATGGTTTGAATATAGCTGAGCCCGGAGGAGCGTGCCGCCTCGGATTGTCCTGAAGGAACAGCCTGGATACCGGCCCGGATGGACTCCGCAACGAAAGCGGCAGTGTAGACGATTAAACCGAGCGTGCCGGCGGTAAAGGGTTCCATGGCGATCCCGAGCGCAGGGACCCCGAGGAAAAAGAAAAAAACGGTCACCAGCAGCGGAATGTTGCGGATGAACTCGACATAGACGGTCCCGACCACATTGAGTATGCGAAACGGAGCGATTCGGAGGATGGCAATCAAGGTGCCGAGAACCAAACTGCCGATCAGCCCGAGGAGGCTTGCGAGAACCGTCCGACCTAGGCCTGCCATAAAATCATCCCAATAATCGATCAGGATGCTGAAATCCCACAGGTTCAATGTTCCTCACCTCCGATAGGGGGATTAGGCCAGCGTCCGGTAAGGCTTAAAATCGCTCCCTCCCCCGATCAATAAAGAGGAGGGGCGGTATGCGCATACCTGGAACGCCTTGCATTCATGAGCGGATTATTCCGGCTTGATGCCCATCCACTGCTCATACAGCCTGTCATATTCGCCGCTTTCCTTCATTTCTTTAAGCAGCTCGTTGACGGTCTTCACAAACTCGGGATTCCCTTTTTTAATGGCCATGCCGTATGGCTCATCCGTAAAATTGCCGCCGACGAGCTCGTAATTCGGATCCTGCTTCTGCATACCGAGCAGAATGGAATTGTCGGTGGTCAACGCATCGCCTTGACCTGCCCGGAGCGCGGTGAAGGCATCCTGATAGTTCTCGAATTCCAGAATCTCGGCGTCCGGCGCTTTCTCGCGGATATTTTGCGCAGAGGTCGAGCCTTTAACGGTGAGCACTTTCGTGTCTTTGTTCAGACTCTCCAGTCCTGTGATCGGACTGCCCTTCTTCACGAGAAGCGACTGGCCGGCCTCGAAATAAACATCGCTGAAGTCGACCTGCTCCTTGCGTTCCTCCGTTATCGTCATGGTGGCGATGATAATATCGATATCCCCGTTTCGCAGCATGTCGATTCGGGTTTTGGAGGTGACTTCCTTCAGCTCGAGCTTGGTCTCGTCGCCCAGGATTTTTTTCGCGAGGGCCTTGGCCATATCGATATCGAAGCCCTCCACTTGGCCGGTAGCAGGGTCCTGCAGCCCGAACAGCTTCGTGTCGTATTTCACGCCCGCCACCAGCTTGCCGCGCTTCTTGATCGCCTCAAGCGTGTCAACCTCGCCTGAACTGCCGCAGCCCGCGGCGATCAGCATGATGATCAGCGACAGCACCGCCGCGCTCCACCTGAACGTTCTGGACAATTTTCTATTCATTTCGGATCCCCCTTCAAAATCAATGTTCTTCACGGTATCAATCATTAAGGTCATGAATGAATCATCCCGAGACCAAGGAAGCCTCGCTTGATTTTCGGGCTAATGATGCAGCAGCCGGCTTAGAAAGGTTCGCGCCCTCTCTTCGCGCGGCTGCGAGAAAAACTCGGACGCCGTAGCGTCTTCGATAATCTTGCCTTCATCCATGAAGACGATCCGGTCCGCCGCTTCCCGGGCAAACCCCATCTCATGAGTGACGATGACCATGGTCATGCCCTGGTGGGCAAGCGAACGCATGACGTCCAGCACTTCGCCGATCATCTCGGGATCGAGGGCCGAGGTCGGTTCGTCGAACAGCATGATTTTGGGATTCATCGTCAGTCCGCGGGCGATCGCCACGCGCTGCTGCTGCCCGCCGGACAGCTGGGAAGGATAGCTGTCCGCTTTATCCGCAATGCCGACGCGCTTGAGATAGGTCATCGCCTTGTCCGTGGCTTCGGCTTTGGTCATACCCAGCACCTTCATCGGTGCAAGAATGATGTTATCGATCACCTTTTTGTGCGGATACAGGTTGAAATGCTGGAATACCATCCCGATATCCCGCCGGAACCGGTTGATATCGATTCGCTTGTCATGCAGCCTGACGCCGTTTACAACGAGCTCGCCGTCCGTGATGCTCTCGAGCCGGTTGATGCAGCGCAGCAGCGTGCTTTTCCCCGAGCCGGACGGCCCGACGATGACCACGACTTCCCCTTGCGAAACGGTCAGGTCGATTTCTTTCAGAACGTGAAAGCTTCCGAAAAATTTGTTGACGCGTTTGAATTCGATCAGCAGAAATCTCCTCCTATTCGCTGAATGTTGAAATGCAGCCTGAGCCGGTTGTTGTCCAGACTTTCCTGCCAGGCTCTTTTTACACTGGTATGGCAAAGAATGCTTGTTCCATACCAAATTCAGAAAAATTTAAGTACCAAGGGGGTGTAACGTAGGCTATAATAGGGGGCGTTCGGAAAAGAGGGGAAATGAATGGAGAAACGCGCCAAACTTACGGAAATCGACCTGGTTCGAGGCTTTGCGATGATGGGCGTGCTGATGGTGCATGCGACATCGTTCGCGACGGTCCAGATGCGCGGGGACGATTTTTTTGGCTTATACAACTTTTTGAACATATTTTCTAAAGTCGGTACGACGACGTTTATTTTTCTGAGCAGCTTCGTGCTGTTTTACAACTACTATCACCGTCCGTTTCGGGGCAAAGACCTTGCCCGGTTTTACCGCAACCGGCTGATGTATATTCTGGTGCCGTATTTTATCTTCTCGGTGCTGTTTTTTACGGTGGCTTGGTACCATCGGGGAGGCGTGACCGACGTCTCTGCGATGCTGGATAGCTTCTGGCCTAAGCTGGCTACGGGAAAATCGTACACGCATTTGTATTTTATTTTCATCAACATTCAATTCTACTTGCTGTTTCCGCTGGTACTGCTCCTGCTGAAGCGCTTCAGGGGCTTTGCTGCCATCTGCGTACTGGTCGGGATCGTGCTGCAGTGGATTTTCTACTTGGGGAATGACGCGTGGTGGCATGTGACGAACCGAAACAGCTGGTCGCTGTCGTTTCTGTCATATTACTTCCTCGGTGCCTGGATGGGGATTCACTATGAGCGCGTCAAATCCTGGCTGACCGATGCCAAGCATGCTGCAAGGCCGCTGCTTCGAAGGTTCGGCTGGGCCGCGCTGTGGACAACGTGGATCGCCAGTGCGCTGGTTCATATCGGGCTGCGTTATAATCAGAGGCTGCATGGAATCGAGGTTCACCCGCTTGTCTATGACGCGTTCTGGAACGTGCATACGCTGACCACGGCGCTGGTCATGATGCAGACCGCTCTGCGCCTCGGCGGCAAGCGGAGCCTGCTGGTTCGCGGCTTTCGAAGAATCGGGGTGTATTCCTTCGGGATTTATCTGGTGCACCCGCTGGTGCTGCTCGTTTACCGGGACTATCGGCCGAAGACGGATAATTCCTGGCTTCTGCTTGCATGGTATGCTGGCGGACTGGCAGCGGCGCTGGTAGTCTCCTACTTGCTGGTGTACGGCATTCGCCGGCTCGGGGGCTGGACATGGGTCCTGTTCGGCAAACTGCCGGGCGGGGAGCGCAGGGGCTCGGCGGGAATTCCGGCTTCAGCCGCTTCTACACCAGGGATTACCAAGGCGGCACCGTAAACGCTCGGGATTAGCCGCAGCTCATCCGCAGGATGACGTAAGCGGCTAAGCACGCGGAGAAGAAATAAGGGTGGCTCCCGGCAGAAGGCATCTGCCAATGGGGAACCACCCTTTTTGTGTCGCACGAACGTACTGCAATTTTTTTGCCGATGTCATGAAAGCACCTGGAAACGGGGCTCCAGGAGTATTGCTTCCGCCGTGTCCTCGGGCCGCTTCAGCGCCGTATCGTACAGGAACTGCCGGTTCTGCGGCATGGATACCAATTTGTCCAGCAAAAATAGTGAGCGCTCCAGGGAATCAATATCCCCTCTTGTTGTCAGCCTTTCGGCGATTTTCTCCTTGTCTGCATGCAGCACAGCATACTTTATGCTTACATCCAGGTCGGATAACTGCTCGCAAAACCACTCGAGCTCATCCTCTACGACAAAATCAATAACGACATTCAGGCCTTGGCGCAGCATATTTTGTGTTAGTGCCAGGAGGTTCTTCCATGTTAAGCTTAAGCGTTCATCCCATGAAAGCGGGAGCTCATGATGCAGCATGTGAAGCAGCAGGTCACCTTCAATCAGCACGCATCGTTCCACGCGCTCTGCCAACATCTTCGCTGTCGTTGATTTTCCAACGCCAAGCGGACCCGAAATCAAGTACAGCAGGCTCAGATTCGTTTCTTTTGTCAAAGGGATCATCCTTTCCAAAGCGTGCGGCCGAAATTTACCGGGGTTTAGGGCTATACAGCACATAAGCTGTTCCGTTCAGAAACCGTGTTCCGTTCGCTTGCAGTATACCATGGCCTAAGAAGCAGCGGCACGAAATTTCAGGATGTTTCCCTGATTTTCGGCAGCAGAAGGATTGGCATCCCGGCCATCGTATAAAGTTTGGGTGTTATGCGTTACGAGCCGAAGGTATATCGCCGTGTCATCGGAAGCGGCGGCTGGGAAATCGGCAGTCAAGTACATTCGTTACAGACAAGAAAGCGGGGAGGATGACATGATGGGATGGAGCGGCAATTCATTGGTAAACGGTTTCATTCGTGCAGACGGCAAACGTCTTGTGAACGGGGAAGGACAAGAAATTTTGCTTCGCGGCGTAGGACTTGGCAGCTGGCTGCTGCCTGAAGGATACATGTGGAAGATGCCCGAGCAGGGAGACCGGCCGCGGCGGATCGAGGCTATGGTGAAGGATCTGATCGGAGAAGAGAAAGCAGCGCTCTTCTGGGAAACCTATTATGACCGGTATATCGGAGAAGCGGATATTCGGCAGATCGCCGAGCAGGGCTTTAACTCCATCCGGCTGCCGATCAATGCCAGGGTTATTATGGAGGAGGGGCAGCAGAAGCCTTTTCACTTCCATGAGGGCCATCTTCGGTTGATCGATCGGGTGATCGATTGGTGCAGGTCGTGCCGGCTGTATGTTATTCTGGATTTACATGGAGCGCCCGGAGGACAGACGGGAGCGAATATTGATGATTCAGCGCGTGATCTGCCGGAGCTGTTCACAAATCCGCTGAATACCGAGCGGACGGTGGCGCTGTGGCGGATGCTCGCCGAGCGCTACAAGGATGAGTGGATCGTAGCCGGCTATGATCTTCTGAACGAGCCGCTGCCGGATTGGTTCAGCGAGTATAACGACCGGGTCATGCCGCTCTATCGGGAAATTACGGCAGCGATTCGGGAAGTGGATCAACGCCATATGATCATTTTGGAAGGCGTGCACTGGTCGACGGATTGGCAAATATTCGATGAACCTTTTGACGATAATCTGCTGCTGCAATTCCATAAATATTGGAACAATCCGGATACGGAGAGCATTCAGAAGTATTTGGATCACCGTGAGCAATGGAATGTGCCCATCTTTATGGGCGAAGGCGGCGAGAACAACCCTCAGTGGTATACGGGTGCGTTCCGGTTGTTCGAGGACCACAATATTTCATGGAATTTCTGGACATGGAAGAAGATGGACACAAGCAACTCGCCGTACTCGATCCGGAGGCCGGAAGGCTGGGATAAGCTGACGGGCTACCTCGAGGGTGGAGCGAAGCCTTCCCAAGAAGAGGCCGAGGCCATCCTTCAGGCGTATTTGGACAGCCTTCCGCTGGAAGCTTGCGACGCCCATCCGAATGTATCGCGTTCGCTGTTCCGGCAGCTGCCGATCCAGATTCCGGCTGAATTTTACGGCTACCGCGGGGAAGGCGTTTCTTATCACGTTGGCACGAAGGCAGAAAGAAACATCGGGCTGCGGGTAAGCGACGGCGTCCCGATGCGGATGGTGACCGGCAAGGCCGAGAAGCCGAGCTACGCGCCGGAAGGCGGCAAGCCGTGGGAGACGGACAATCTGGTGTGCGTGCAGCTGCAGGCAGGAGACTGGCTCGCCTATGAAGCTTTGTGCGCCCAAGCGGCTGCATACCAGCTCGATGTCCGGGCGCTGCTTCCGGAAGGCAGCGCAGAGTTAACGCTGCGGATCGGGGACAGGGAGCTGGGGAAGCTGTCTGTCAGCGGTGAAGGATGGCAGGTGTTCAGGCTTGCTTCGGAGCTTGTGGTCGAACAAGGGCCGGTCCATCTCGTGATCGGCGTAAGCCAAGGTTGGGTCGAGCTGGATTGGGTGGAGTTTTCGTAAGAACAAGGAAGGAGAGGATGTCGCTGTGACGCAGAGGGCTTCAATCTCGGCAGGTTTATGCCAATGGCTGAACGGCCTGGAGCTGGAATCCAAGCAGCATACGGCAATGATGCTGCTGACCGTTACGGAGGATTTATGGCCGCATACCGCCATGGTCAGCGCCGGGGAGGTGCTGGCACTAACCCGGAGCACGATCCGGATCGCGCTGTGGCCGGGCACGGTAACGACGGGCAATATTCTTCGTTCCGGCCAAGCTACATTGGTCGCCATTCATGAGGGGGCGGCCCACTACGTGCGGCTTGCGCTGCGCGCACTTCCGGATGTGCCGGACGCCCGCCATCCCCGGCAGCGATTTAGCGCCGAGGTTGTGGCGGTTCGGGAAGACCGGGCGAAGTATGCGGATATCCTGTCCGCCGTTACGATCCGGCTGCATGACCCGAATGACGTGCTGGAGAGATGGCGCGAAACGCTGCAGGAGCTTCGGCAATAATGGCAATAATACGGCCCTTTCGATGAAGATATACAGCTGCAAGAAATCCCCGGCGGTAAAACCGGGGGTGTCTTGCTTCGGTCTTCAGAGCGGATAAAACGCGGCGATTGCCCGTCAGATCGGGCTTGCGCACCGGTTCATTATGGTGTACGATTATTTTTTCAAATTATTTGCTATCGAAGCGCAGATGTGGTAAGATATGAATATCGAAATCGACCTGAATTCACATATTGTAGAGGGTTGTCATTTCAGATAACCTTGTGCAATATGTGAATTTTTTTATTCCGCTTGCGAAGAAAAAAAGGTCATGTAAATACAAATCAAGGAGGATTCCCCCATGCAAACAGGAACTGTTAAATGGTTTAATGCTGAGAAGGGCTTCGGTTTCATCGAAGTTGAAGGCGGAAACGATGTATTCGTTCACTTCAGCGCGATCCAAGGCGATGGCTTCAAGACGCTGGACGAAGGCCAACGCGTTGAGTTCAACATCGTTGAAGGCAACCGTGGACCACAAGCTGAGAACGTTGTAAAACTGTAAGTACGAGCGAGGACTGCCCTTAATGTGTCACATTAAGGGCAGTCCTCTTTTCGTTTTTCAACAAAAGCCGGATGTTCAGGGGCCCCTGCGGAGGCGGGCTGGCTTGCAGGCAAGCGCCCGTTTGCAGGAGAGATGTTTTTCGATTTCTAACGACAAGCACAAGGAGGAGCGTTATATGTATTCGCGTAAAAACTCGATGGAGAGTATTCCTGAGGAAATTACGGAAGTGTGGGCATGCACGAAGGAAGACTGCAAAGGGTGGATGCGGGACGATTTTGCGTTCGACACGGAGCCTGTGTGCCACTTGTGTCATTCCCCTATGGTCAAGGAAACGAGAAAGCTTCCCCAGCTCATCAATACGAACAAACAGCAGAAATCGCTCAGCAAGGGAATCCAGATTAACGGAAGCAGCAGCTAATACCCAGAGATAGAGCCGGAAGAAGGGAGAGCGTGGGTTCGCTCACGAATGCTCCAATACCTGGAAATTCGGCCGAAACTGATTCATCGGATGGAGTTTGGTTAGGTAATACACATGTCCCTGTCACAGGTTGTCAGATTTTTGGACGAATCTGCAGGGGTGTGATTATTTAAAAGGAGTGAATCATATTGAACACGCATACCGAGGTACTCAAGCGCAACATCGACAACATGATCATTCAGGATAACCAAGGAAGCCTCAATGATCAGGAAAAATTCATCATGCAGAAGCTGATGCGCGAAAAGTTTCAGCAAGAGCATGAGAGCAAGCACGAACAGCGCGAGCAGGAGAAATCGGAATAACCGAATTACAGCAGCTTAATATAGATTGAGAACATGAGCGGGAGCGAGCTTTAGCTTCCCGCTCATGTTTTTTTGTGCAATTTTTTTGTTCGGCGTTACGGACATCGGATGCTGAAAGAGTCTAAGCAAGGCGGATTGCCGAAATCACCCGAAAAATGAGCACCCCGATACGAAATCTGAAACCTTACGAGAGGATGCCGTGTGGGACTACAATATAGCTAAACATTTGAAAGGGTTTACAAAAATAGAGAGACATCAACCTGGAGGTCATAACCATGCGCAATCAACCCCATGCCGAACCTGCAGCAGAGACCGGAGCGGGCCGGGCGCCTGCGCCGCCCCTTGAGGACGCGAGGAAGCTTGCCCGAAGCCGATGGCTCAAGAAGCTTTACAGCCAGCGGCATCTGCAGATCATGGCGCTGCTCGGCGTCATCTGGATGATTATTTTCAACTATATCCCGATGTACGGCGTCATCATCGCCTTTAAGGAATTCAACATCATCAAGTCCATTGGCGAGGCTCCATGGGTAGGACTGGAGCATTTCAAGGAATTTTTCGCCAACGACGATTTCACGAGCGTCATGCGCAACACGCTCGGGATCAGCTTGCTGAAGCTGTTCATCGGGTTTCCGCTGCCGATCATTTTCGCGCTGTTTCTGAACGAAATCCGGTCGTTCCGTTACAAGCGGACGATCCAGACGATATCGTATTTGCCGCACTTCATCTCCTGGGTTATCCTGGGCGGCATTCTGATGACCTGGCTTGCCGACACCGGCGTCATTAACAAAATCCTGCTCGCGCTGAACATGATTGATCAGCCGATTACGTTCCTGGCTGAGCCGAAGTATTTCTGGGGCATCGTCATTACGTCGGATATTTGGAAGGAGCTCGGCTGGTCCGCGATCATCTATCTGGCCGCCATCGCGAGCATCTCGCCGGAGATGTACGAGGCCTCTACAATCGACGGGGCGGGGCGCTTTCAGAAAATGTGGTATATCACGCTTCCGAGCATTAAAGCGACCATCTCCATTTTGTTTATCCTGGCCGTCAGTAGCGTGCTGAGCTCCAACTTCGATCAGATCCTGGTGCTTCGCAACCCGCTGAACGAAAGTACAAGCAACGTTATCGACATCTTCGTCTACCATACCGGCTTGCAGAACGGACGCTATTCTTACGCCCAGGCCGTTTCGCTGTTCAAGTCGATCATCGCGATCATCCTGCTGCTGATTGCCAACCGGGTTACCAAAAAACTGAACGATACATCCCTGTTCTAACGAAAGGAGGCAGCGGCAAACGATGTTTAAACGCAAAACAAAGGGCGAAGCCATCTTCGACATGTTCAACAATTTCGGCATGCTGATCGTATGCTTTCTGACCATTTACCCGATCTGGTACGTGCTGGTCAATGCCTTCAACGACGGGCAGGACGCCATGCGCGGAGGCATTTACTGGTGGCCGAGGGAGTTCAGTCTGCAAAATTTTGAGGCCGTCTTCCAAAGCTCCGGCATCATGACGGCCATGGGCATTACGGTCGCCAAGACGGTCGTCGGCGTTTTTGTCCACGTCCTGTTTACGGCGATGGTAGCCTACGCATTCTCCCGCAAGGGGCTGATCGGCGGCAAGTTGTATATTTTTCTCGGTACGGTCACGATGTTCTTCACCGGCGGGCTCATTCCGACGTATCTGCTGATCAAGGATCTTAATATGCTGGACAGCTTCCTGGTGTACATCATTCCCGCCATGTTCAGCTTCTTCGACCTCATCATCTTCATGACGTTCTTCCGGGAAATTCCGGACGGGCTTGAAGAAGCGGCGAAGATCGACGGGGCGAACGATTGGTCGATCTTCCTGCGGGTCGTGCTGCCGGTCTCGATGCCGGTCATCGCCACCATCGCCCTGTTCCACGGCGTGTACCAATGGAACGACTATTTCACGGGTGTGATCTATATCAACAACACGGATCTGCAGCCGATCCAGACCTACTTGTACAAGGTCATCGCGCAGTCCAGTTCGAACCAGATGATGGCCCAGGTGCCGGGAGGCATCTCCAAGACGGTGACCTCGCAGTCGATCAAAATGGCGACTATGGTCGTGACGACGCTTCCGATCGTGTTCGTCTACCCATTCCTGCAGCGTTATTTCGTCAAAGGGATGATGATCGGCTCCATCAAGGGTTAAACCGTAATCGGCCGCGGAGCGCCAGGGCATGTATGCAGCAAGGGCGGCGCTTCCGGACGGCCGGCGGGGCAACCGCTGGAGTGTACTGCCGAAGCAAGGGTAGTTTCTCTTGCCACTCCTGGCAAGGGTTCTATATAATCATATCTCTAAATAAGAAAAGGGGAAAAACACATGAGCAAGATGCTTAAGCCAAAGAGCCTTCTGCTGTTGATGTTCGCGCTGGTCATGGCCTTTACGACAGCATGCTCGTCCGGCGGCGATAACAAAAACGCCTCCGAGAAGGAAGGGGAGCAGTCGCCTCCTGCAGAGGAAGTGAAGCTGACCCAGGACGATCCGGGCTGGAAGGTGGACACATCGCCTATCACGTTCGACTGGTACATCAACTTCGCCTGGTTCCCGAACAAATGGGGAGAGGACATCACCTCCCAATACGTAACGGAGAAAACCGGGGTTAACATCAACTTTATCGTCCCTGCCGGCAATGAGACCGAGAAGATGAACACGATGATCGCCTCCGGCACGCTTCCGGATTTCATCACGCTGGACTGGAACAATGACGCGGTTAAGAAAATGATCGAGGGTGAGCTCGTCCTGCCGCTGAATGAGCTGGCGGAGCAATACGATCCGTATTTCTTTAAAGTAACCGATCCCGGGAAGGTATCGTGGTATACGAAGGACGACGGCAACATCTACGGCTATCCGAACGCGTCCTCTTCGCCGAAGGATTACGAGAAGTTCAGCGACAACATCACGTCCAACCAGACATTCCTCGTGCGCAAGGATATGTACGAGGCGCTCGGCAAGCCGGATATGCGCACGCCTGAAGGTTTCTTGAAAGCGCTTGAAGATGCAAAGAAGATGTTCCCGGACGTGAACGGGCAGCCGCTGATTCCGCTTGGCCTGCACGACTTCCACGAGAAGGGCAACTATTCGCTAGAGAGCTATATCCAAAACTTCCTGGCGATCCCGCTGGAGAAGGACGGCAAGCTGTATGACCGCTCCACCGATCCGGAATACGTGAAATGGCTGAAGACGCTGCGCCAGGCGAATGAGAAAGGGCTGCTGTCCAAGGATATCTTCGTGGATAAGCGTCCGCAGATGGAAGAGAAGATTGCGCAAGGCCGCTATTTCGCGATGCTGTATCAGCGCAGCGACATGGCTAACCAGCAGAACGTGCTTTACGCGAACGATCCGAACTCCGTATATATCGCGGTTGACGGACCGGCCAACTCCAATCTGGATCAGCCGACGCTGTCGGGACCATCGATCTCCGGCTGGACGTTGACGCTGATCTCCAAGGATGTTAAAGACAAAGCGCGCGCCATCCGCTTCCTGAGCTATTTGATCTCCGAAGAAGGACAGCGCGACCTGTATCTCGGCAAGCAAGGCGTTACTTGGGATACGATTGACGGCAAGGACCAGTTCCTCCCTGAGGTTGTGGAGCTGCTGAACAGCGACCGCGGCGCGTTTGACAAAAAATACGGCGCGTCCCACACCTTCTGGATGATGATGGACACGAACATGACTCCGGCATGGGCGCCTCCGGCCGTCGAGCCGTTCAAGCAGATGGAAGACTGGACGCGCGGCAAGGCCCACAGCTTCTCGCAATTTGACCAGCTTGATCCGGACGGCAGCTCCGAGGAAGGGATCATTAACGACAAGGTCCTGACGGAATGGGGCAAGACGCTGCCGAAGCTGCTGCTCTCCTCCTCGGATGCGGAGTTTGACCAAGCATGGAACGATTACTTGGCTAAACGCGAGTCGCTCGGATTTGCGAAAGTGCAGGAATACAGACAGAAAGAATACGAGGAGAACGTGAAAAAGCTTGAGGAATTCCTGAAATAATGAAAGGAACCCTCTTGAGGTGAACGGCTGCTACTATTTGCGGCGAGGTTGACGCTAACTAGTTGCTCCAATAGATGCGAAGGTACCCTATTTCATTTGATGTCGAAATAGGGTGCCTTTTGGCATGTCAAGCGATATGATAGGAGCATATCCGGCTTGTCGCAGGAAGAGCGTCAGTTTCACGATGGAAGCGCGGACGTTAACGAAACAGGAAGTGACCGTCATGAGAAAACGATGGGTGCAGCTAATTTCATCCTTTATGTACTGGGTCGGGCGCAGGTCCATGCAGAGCCGCCTGGTGGCCGCCTATATATTGATTTTGCTCATTCCGAGCATCATCGTGTCGAATTACTTTTTTCAACAGATTCGGGATACGTATATCAGCGATGCGCTGAACCAAAACACGTTCCTGCTGGAGACCGAGAAGATGAACATGCAGAGCCAGATCGAGTCGATCGAGATGGCGGCGCAGCTTGCGATCTCCGACCAGGCCATCAAGGATTACCTGGGGATCGAGGAGGAGCTCAGCTCGGCTGCGCTGATGGAGGTGGCGTGGGGGCCGTCCAAGGACATCCAGCGGATTCAGACGAATAATCCCAACATCGCACACCTCCGCTTGTTCACCGGCAATGAGCATGTCATGGAAATGTGGCCGATTATATTCAAGGAGAGCCGCATTGCCGCGGAGCCCTGGTTCGCCCCGATGAAGTCGCAAGGCGTTAGCGAGCTGTGGGTATTCAATCACCGGGATCCGGACATTCTTCAGCGCTACGCTACAGACGTGCCCGAGGAGCAGCCGAAGGTGTCCCTGA
Organism: Paenibacillus sp. FSL R5-0810; assembly: GCF_038002285.1. Lineage (NCBI taxonomy): Bacteria > Bacillati > Bacillota > Bacilli > Caryophanales > Paenibacillaceae > Paenibacillus > Paenibacillus sp. FSL R5-0810. The sequence continues at coordinate 4,583,256 of NZ_JBBOCF010000001.1, read as the reverse complement.
TCCGGCGGGTCGGAAGCGGTGCCGAGGACGGGCTTATTCAGGTCGATATGCTGCTTAAGTATTTCGCGCCGAAGACGTTCGGAGGGATTCATGATACCGGCTCGCAGATGGTGATCGTGGATCGGGACGGCCAGTTCTTCATGGATCGCAGGCAGTCCTTCATGACAAGCCGCGAGGGGCTGAGAGACGAGGTCGAGACTCAGTTCAAGAAGCTCCTAAAGGAGGAAACCGATCCTGAATCGGACCGCATCGTCCATTCCCGGTTCAGCGTGGACGGGGCGTCGTACCTGCTCATCGCCGCGCCGGTGGAGCGTTTGCAGGCACATGTGCTGAATGTCGTTTCCCTGGAGGGCGCGTTAAACAATGTCTCCAAGGCACAGTGGCAGATCATAGCGGCGAACGTGATCCTGATCATTTTGCTGTCGTTCATCACGTACTATTTGAACTCGATTATTTTGAAAAATTTGCGGCGCCTGACCGACACGATGAAGAAGGTCCGCAAGGGCGAGGTTTCCTCCGGTATCGATATCCGGGGCGGCGGCGAGGTCGGCGAGCTAGCGCATCATTTCAATAAGCTGATCCGCACGATTAATGAGCTGATTGCTCAAGGGATCCGGAAGCAAGCCGTCACGAAGGAAGCAGAGCTCCGAACGCTGCATAGCCAGATCGACTCGCATTTCCTGTACAACACGCTCGAAAATATCAAGATGCTGGCCGAAATCGAGGGACAGCGCACGATCTCGGATGCGTTAACCTCGCTGGGCGGCATGATGCGCTACAATTTCAAGTGGTCGGGGGAATACGTCAAGCTGAGGGATGAAATCCGCCATATTCGCAATTACATTGACGTTATGAATATCCGGTACGATGAGCCGATTGAGTTTGAGCTTAATATACCTTCGGAATTCATGGAGCTGGAGGTGCTGAAGATGTCGCTGCAGCCGATCGTGGAAAATGCGGTGAAGCACGGCTGGCCGGACGGCTCGGCCGAAGCGAAGCGGATCCAGATCGATGTGGTGGCCTGGGAGGAGGACCGGATTACGATTTACGTGAAGGATAACGGGGTTGGCATCGAAGCCTACCGTCTGGGCAGGCTGCGCGAAATTTTGCGCACGGTGCATGATGAGGATCTTCCGTCCGGAGATTACGGGCGAGGCGGGCACCAGGCCGGAGGCATCGGGCTCCGGAACGTGCATCAGCGGATCAAGCTGTTCTACGGGAATGAATACGGCTTGGACGTGAATAGCGAAGCAGGCGGGTTTACGCTGGTGACGATGACGTTTCCGAAGGTGTTGTTAACGGGAGGAGGAGGCGGACATGAGAAATCTGTTGATCGTGGATGACGAGAAGAACATCCGCTTCGGATTGAAGATGATGATCGAGCGGGAGTTCCCGGAGGCGTACGATATCCGGATGGCTTCGCAAGGGGAGGAAGCGCTGCAGCTGCTTCGCGCCCAGCCGGCGGACATCGTGATAACCGACATCCGAATGCCGGTCATGGACGGCATCCGGCTAATCGAGTCGCTGGCCGAGCTGGAAGGAACGGGGGCAGCCAAGCCGGTCGTGCTGATCCTGAGCGGCTATGAGGACTTCGAATACGCAAAGGCCGCGATCCGGTATCAGGTGAAGGAATATCTCCTGAAGCCGATCCGGCGCGAGGAGCTCTTCGCCGCCCTTCGCAAGACGGAGGAAGCGCTGATTCGGCAGGCCGAAGTGGACAGCCGCATGGCCGCCACCGACGTGTATCTGCAGCAGCTGCAGTCTCACCGTCTCAAGGAGCTGCTGGAGCAGCCGGAGGATACCGACATTGATTTGGCGGCAGCAGCCGAATCGATCGGCTTCGAAGCGTACGTCAAGCCGTTTCGGGTGGCTGTCATGAAATATAAGTACGAAGACGGCAACACGATGAACAAGGATGAGCTGAAGCAGCTCGTGGAGAAAATGATGGAATCCGTCGAGGGGCGGATCAGCGCCAGCGTTTTGGACGGCCGGGGGAGGCTCGTGCTGGTCGGCAGTCCCGATGGACAGTTCGAGAAGCTGGCGCGGCAGTTTGCGGAGCGGGAGATGGACGGATTATTCGTCGGCATCAGCCGGGAAGGCTCCCGGATCGAGGATGTCCGGATCTGCTACAATCAGGCGCTCCACGCGCTCAGCTACACCTTCATTCAACCGAACATCCGGCTGATGAATCATGAGGACATAAACGGTGAGCTGCGCAGCTATCCGATGCCGGAGGAGGATATCCGCAAGCTTGGCAATATGCTGGGCACCGGGCGCGACCGGGAGATCAAGACGCTGCTGCTGGATATTTTTCATATCGGGGATATGCCGCATGTCGATATCGCTTATCTGGAGCGCGTCGGCAAGCAGATCAATGAGCAGGTGCTCGATGAAGTGTTCCGCGTATACGGGGAGTCGATGGTCGAGGTGCTCAAGCTCTACCGGAGGGTAGGGACGATGGATAATTACCGTCATTTTCATGCGTATTACCGCAGTCTCGAGCACCTGCTGCTGAGTGTGAACGAATATATTCAAGGCATCCGGTCCGCTCATAGCGAGCATTCCGAGATGAAGGCAGCCATCGCTTATATGGAAGAGAACTATCACCGACCGCTGAACATGGCGATGGTCAGCAATCACGTTTCGCTTAATTATTCGTATTTCAGCGAGGCATTCAAAGCCCATACGGGCGAAAACTTTGTCGCTTATTTGAAGAAGCTGCGGATCTCGCGGGCCAAGGCATTGCTTCAGGACGGGGCGATGAAGCTGGCCGATATCGGCAAGGCGGTCGGATTCGAGAACACGAAGCAATTCTCGCGCGTGTTCAAGGAGCTGGAAGGCATATCGCCGCATGAATACCGCATGAAGCTGCAGGCTGACGCGGAGCTGGGGCGGGGATAGAGAAGTGGAGTCGCTCCGTCCCTTGCCATGCTGAGGATTCAAAGCATCTCGTCACTTAACGTCAAAAAAAGACACCTTAAACGCTCTTCACGGCCACGGTACTTTCCGGGGCACAGACGTCCAGGTGTCTTTCGTATATATGGGATCATGTGGCCATAATCCTTAAATGCATGGATGTGATTATTTCGAGGTCGTTTCCAGAGAGGACAGCGTCATTTCCATCTTGCGGGTAATTTCTCTCTGCCATTTCACATCGCCAAGCTGGATGGCAAGATTCAGCAGATCCAGGTAATCGTCAATCTGCAGTGAACAACGGCGGGAAGTCGTTTTCATAAGACCATCGGCTCTCCTTTATAATTCAACTCTTCAAGCAGGAAAGGCGGTCATGGAGGCGGCCTTGCCAGCAGCGGATGTTCCGGACCCGCACGGATGTCTGTCTGAGCCCTCCGCGCTTATTGCCCTATAGAACTAACTGCTTGCATCCACCGCTACAGCAGCCAGGCGGCCGCTGCGTCCATTCTCAGCTCATTCTCACTTGTCCGGTAATGATAATCATTATCATGTAACTAATGTTTATTATAAAGACTTCCCGCGTAATTGCAAGTGATTTTCCTATCCGGCATCAAAAAAACATTAACTCATAAAGAAACGCTGCCTGTACTTTCGAGGCGAGATCCCTTCCTGCTTGGTGAAGCAGGAGGTGAAGTAGGCCGCATGGTTAAACCCCACCTCTTCGGCGATGCGGCTGATGCTCAGGTCCGTCTGAAGCAGCAGCAGCTTCGACTGCTCGATCCGGTAGCGCTGCAAATATTCGACGGGAGAGCAGCCGTATTCCTTCTGCATGCAGCGTGCGATATACACCGGATGGAAATTGATCCGGTCCCCTAGCTGCTGCACCTTGAATTCCTCCTTGTAGTGCTTCCGCAAATAAGCGGCGGCCCGTTCGGCGCAGGCGGAGGAAGGCGTGGAGACCGGTGCATCCAGGGCGGCGGCAAGCTGCTCGATCAGCTCCTGAAAGACGACCTGCTGCCGCCATAGGAATTTGGCCTGCTGCCCATGCTGGACCAAGGCGTTTAGCGTGGCCAGCAGCTCCGCCGCCTTCTCCGGCTGCGGGAGGCTTCCGAATTGCGGGATTTTGACGGAAAAATAGTTCGGCGTCATCGCCTTCAGCTCCACGATGTCTTCTCTTCTCGAAGCATCGCCGGTTTCCTCCGCGCTCCATGGCCCCGACGACTGAAAGTGCAGCCAATAATAATCGGTTTCCTCCGTGCAGCCTCTTGTACCGAAGTGATGGGTGTCGGGACGCAGAATAAGGAACATGCCCTGCCTGATTTCATAGGGATGGCCGTTCTCGGTCACGTCAAGCTGCCCCTTGACGACGACGAGCAGGTCGAAGATGCCGATGTTTTTACGGTTCGGATGCCCTCCATTCACGGGGGCACGGGTGAGTCCGCTATGAATATAGACCGGCAGCGGCGGAACGGTAAAATTCAGGATCGTCATAAAGAAAGCCCTTTCGTGATGAGTGAGGTTGGATTTTTTATAATTTACGTTCGGATACTGATATTATAACCCTAGTATACCATCTATAATTTGAAAAGGTTATCGCCGTTTGAAGCGAATTGGGCGTGTAACCCTTACATCATGGGTGGAGGTTGGAATGTTGGATAAAGATACGAAAAAATTTACGCTATGGGTTCTGGCATGGCCCATATTTATAGAGCTGTTCCTGCAGTTTTTGCTGGGAGCGGTGGATACATTGATGGTCAGCCGCATTTCCGATGACGCGGTAGCGGTGGTCGGCTTCTCGAACCAGCTGTTCCAGGCGATGACGACGCTGTTCATGACGGTGGCGAGCGGGGCGGGAATTCTGATCGCGCAGAAGATCGGCTCATACAAAACGGGCGATGCCCGGACGATCGGCATCATGGCGGTGAGCGTCACGACCCTGATCGGCCTTGTGTGCAGCGTGATTCTGTTTGCCATGCCTGAGGCGATTGCTTCCATGCTTCAGCTGCCGGACCGCCTGCTGCCGCTTGCCGGAACCTATATCTCGATTGTCGGCGGGGGCATGGTGCTGATCGCCATGATGGCAACGATGAGCACCGTCATTCGCAACACGGGCAATACCCGCGGACCGATGTACGTGGCGATCGGCATGAACGTTATTCATGTCATCATGAACTACGGCTTTATTTTCGGCGCCTTCGGCTTCCCGCAGTGGGGCTTGACCGGGGTGGCGATTTCAACTGTGGCCAGCCGGCTGCTCGCGGTGCTGATGCTGCTGTACATGTTCCTGCGCGCGTTCGAATACAAGATCAAGTGGAAGGAGTTCCGGGTGTTTGACCGTCCGCTGTTCGGCGAGATTTTGAAGATCGGCTGGCCGCTCGGCATCAATATGTCCTGCTGGGTATTCTCGCAGCTGGTCATCTACTCGTTCATCGCGCAGCTAGGGGCAGCGGAGCTGGCGGCGCGTACGTACATGAATACGCTGGAATCGTTCTGCTTCCTGCTCGGCTCCTCCATTGCGATGGCGGCCCAGATCCAGATCGCGCATTTGTACGGGGCCGGCCGGACCCGGGAGGCGTACCGGAGCGCATACCGTGCGCTCGGCATCGGCGCGATATACGTGATCGTGAATGCGTTCGTGCTGTATGTGTTCGGCAAGCAGCTGCTCGGACTGTTTACGGATGACAAGACGATCATTGCGATCGGCGCGTCGCTGCTCGGCATGAACCTGATCCTTCAGCCAGGCAAAATGCTCAATATGGCGCTCGGCAACTCGCTAAATGCAGTGGGCGATACGCGGTTTACGATGTATATCTCCCTCGGCTCGATGTGGATCGTCGCAACGGTCCTGTCCTACGTACTGGGGATCTATATGGGATGGGGACTCATCGGCATTTACTCCTGCATGATTGCCGATGAATACTTGCGGGGCGTCTTATCCTATTTCCGCTGGCGGGGACAGAAGTGTCTGCGCAAAGCGGAATCGCAGGCACCTGCGGATTCCGTGAAAATGCCAGGGGAATCGGTGGCAGCCGCCGGAGTGTAGCGTATAAATCATTGTGCTGCAAGCGTAGAGGTAGAAAGAAGATTGCAATTGTTTTAGTTGGCGGGGGTTGGCCAAAAAAGTGTCCCAAAGTCATCGTGAAGACTTTGGGACACACTTTTTTTAGAGAGGCGATTGCATCAGGCGGGCTTTTTCTTTTATACAATTTAAATCTTCATCTCTACATAAACCATCGTTTCAACGAATTAGATAAGCTCTATCCTTTTCCAATTGGTCAGGATATAAATCCATAAAAGTGTTAAAATCCAATTCTTCATTTGGTAGTGAAGAGATAATGTCCTGTATTTCCAATTGTAAGTTGGTATATTTATTGTTATCTAAGATAATGCAGAAGGTAATATCCGTACATAAATGTAATGCTTGAAATAACTCTTTTATTTCATTAGCCTGATTTCTTTTTGGGTCAGAAGAGACAAAATCGCAGGAGCATTGGTTGGTAATATCATAATAGTACTTCTCTGGATGTTTATGTTCCACACCCTGTGTAATGTCCCTAATATAGATATTCATGTCGATGAATTTCCCGATAATAGAATCTGGGATATTACGATCTATTACAATATGCATAAAATAACACATAGCTGCCTCCTATTTAAAAGATGAGGTGGATCATGATCAGCATCTGTTTTGGCGGTATCTGGGTTAAGAACCGGATGCTATCATTACCTAGAAAGGTACAGCAGCATACGAGTTCCTCTTTTTCCATCTAACTTACATAACAGTTTGAAATTGATCAATGTTACATCCTTGGAGTAAAAATTTCCATTCTAATAGACCGTGTTTCGATCCATCCTTGGTATGAACAGTTACAAAGTTGGAGAATGGGGCAGGGAAGAGAGAGGGAAGCCGCATTGAGAGCGCGCTCAAGGAATTTGGTTTTGAAGCTCAAATAAAATTCAAGGTAACTCCCGTTACAGCTAAGTTTTTGCCGCCAAGCCCCCTTAGTTTCCCGCATCCCTGCCTGCATGTTATATTTAGGGGAAACAGAGGATGAAGGAGAGAATACTGTGTACAGACATATCGCAACCATTCTCGGGGCTGGACAGGCCGTTGACGTCATGGGTGGAGGACAAGAATGAACACTACCATTTCAGATATCGCCAAAATCGCAGGCGTGGCCAAGAGCACGGTGTCCCGTTACCTGAACGGCGGTTCCGTCAGCGAGGCTACCCGGCGGAAAATCGAGCATGTCATCAAGGAAACGGGCTACATTCCAAACTCCTTCGCCCAAAGCTTGAAGGCCAAGAAGACGAGCATGATCGGCGCGATCGTACCCCGGCTGGATTCCTTCGCCGCATCTCAGACGGTGACGGGCATGGATGAGGAGCTGAGGGAGAACGGCTACCAGCTGCTGATTATCAATACAAGCCAGAATCTATCGCGGGAGATCGAGGCCCTGTATGACCTGGCAAGGCAAAAAATATCGGGGATCGTCCTGTTCGCTACGCAGATTACGGAATCCCATTTGACGGCGATCGAGGAAATCGGGATCCCGGTCATTTTTCTCGGTCAGCAGCATGAGGATGTCCACAGCATTATTTATGACGATTACACGGCGGGGTATGAGATCGGCCGGTATATTTTAGCCAAAGGACACCGGGATATCGCTTATTTGGGGGTAACCGAGAAGGATGTGGCCGTTGGAGTGCGGCGCAAGCATGGGTTCCAGCAAGCGCTGAAGGAGCAGGCCGGCGCCTCGGCCGATTTTTATGAGAGCGGGTTTAGGATGTCGGTAGCGGTAGAAGCGGCTTCCCGTATCCTGGATAACCGGGACCGGCGTCCGACGGCCATCGTATGCGCAACGGACAATATTGCGCTTGGAGTGATGAAGGCGGCGCATATGCGGGGAATCCGGATTCCGGAGGATATTTCGGTTACCGGCTTTGGGGGCTACGATGTGACTGAAGTGATTCATCCGGGCCTCACAACGGTTAAATATGGCTACGCAGCGGGGGGACGTCTGGCCGCGCGTCAAGTCATGAAGCTTGTCCAAGAGGAATCCGTCGACACCCTGACGGTACTGGATTATGAATTTATCGAGCGCGAAAGCGTTGACAATATCGAATAGAATCGATTATACTCAAAGCATCGGAACCGGTTCCAAAGCGTTGAAACACTTTGGAACTGCGTCCTTTATTTTTACCTCGGGTTGGAACCGGTTCCACTACAATGTCGCTGTTGTGATGTTGTTAAGAACAGACCAGTAAGGAGAAGGATATGAACAGAGAACAGAAATACCGCCGCCTGGAACAGGCTTCTCCCGAAGAAATGTCCGCCTTGAGGAAGAAGGTGGAGGATAGCGGCTGGAGGCAGACGTATCACATTCAGCCGATCACCGGCCTTTTGAACGATCCGAACGGGTTTGCTTATTTTGCAGGTGAGTATCACCTGTTCTATCAGTGGTTTCCGCTCGGAACCTACCACGGGCTCAAATATTGGTACCACACGGCATCGAAGGATTTGGTCTTTTGGCGCAATGCCGGAATCGCGATCGAGCCGCGGGATCCGCATGATTGGTATGGCGCCTACTCGGGGAGCGGTATCGTGAAGGACGGCAAGCTGCACTTGATGTACACGGGAAATACCAGGGATCGTGACTGGAACAGACGCTCCTTCCAGTGCATGGCCGTCATGGATGCAGCGGGAGCTGTCACCAAGCTTCCCGAGCCTCTCATCGATCATGTGCCGGAAGGATATACCGAGCACTTTCGCGATCCGAAGGTGTGGAAGGATCCCGATCTGTACCGCTGCGTCATCGGCGCCCAGAGAGAGGATGCCACCGGGACCGCCGTCATGTATGAGTCTTCGGATTTGCTCAATTGGCGCTTCGCCGGGGAGATCAAGACCGGGCTGAAGCATTTCGGCTACATGTGGGAATGCCCCGATTATTTTGAGCTCGATGGCCAGGGGGTTCTTCTCTTCTGTCCCCAAGGGATAGAGCCGCAAGGAGATCGCTTCCGGAATGTTTACCAATCCGGTTACCTGGTCGGCAAGCCGCTGAACCGGGAGACGCTGGATTTTGAACACGGCGCCTTTCATGAGCTGGACAGAGGCTTTGATTTCTATGCGCCGCAGACGATGGAGGATGATCAGGGGCGCCGGATCTTGGTCGCCTGGATGGGGCAGGCGGAGATCGGCTACCCGACGGATTCGCACGGCTGGGCGCACTGCCTGACGCTGCCGAGGACGCTGGAGCTTCGGGACGGCAAGCTGGTGCAGCAGCCGGTGCGGGAGCTGGAGAAGCTGAGAAGAGAGCGCCGCGAGGTACAGGACACCCTAACGAATGAGAAAAAGTCATATGCAGGCGTGAGCGGAACCGCATTCGAGCTGATCTGCGAATTTGCCGATGTGAACGCCGAATCCGTAGGCATCGAATTTCGGGCCGGTGAAACGGAGCGTACCGTCATTCATTATGACTTCGAGCGGCAAATCCTGACGTTTGATCGCTCGGAGGCCGGCGAGAGGATCAACAGCAAGTACGGCTCGACCCGGTCATGCAGAGTGCAGACGAAGTCCCTCAAGCTTCATTTGTTTGTGGACACTTCCTCGGTGGAGTGTTTTATCAACGACGGGGAAGAAGTGTTTACTAGTCGTATTTTTCCACACCCCGACAGCACGGGCATTCGGTTTTTCGCCAATAACGGCAGTGCCGGCTTGAAGGTAGCCAAATGGGATTTGGCGCAAGCCGTAAATGATATGGAAGGGAATGAATGAGCATGGCAGCTAATAACCGCGAGATTGCTAAGCAGGTCGTTGAAGCCATCGGCGGCAGGGAGAACATCGCTTCCTTTGCCCATTGCGCCACCCGGCTTCGCATTATGGTTCATGATCAGCAGAAGATCGACCAGAAGAAGGTCGAGAATATCGACAAGGTGAAAGGTGCATTTTTCAACTCCGGCCAGTATCAGATCATCTTCGGCACCGGTACCGTCAACCAAATCTTTGAAGAAGTTGAGAACCTTGGGCTGGAGAGCACAAGCAAAGAAGAGCTGAAATCCGAAGCGAAAAAATCGGGCAATGCGCTTCAGCGCGCGATCCGCACATTTGGCGATGTATTCGTTCCGATCATCCCGGTATTGGTCGCTACGGGACTGTTCATGGGGCTGCGGGGCCTCTTGACCCAGGAGACGGTGCTTGCCTGGTTCGGGATGGCGCCTGACGATATTTCGGCTAATTTCCTGATGTTCACCCAGGTGCTGACCGATACGGCGTTTGCGTTTTTGCCTGCCCTTGTCGCTTGGTCGACCTTTAGAGTATTCGGCGGAAGCCCGGTGCTCGGCATCGTGCTGGGATTGATGCTCGTCAACCCGGCTCTACCTAACGCTTATAGCGTGGCTAACGGGTCCGAGGAAGCACTTATTATGTTTGGTTTTATCCCGGTGGTTGGCTATCAGGGATCGGTTCTGCCGGCATTTTTCATGGGGCTGCTCGGGGCGAAGTTCGAGCGTTATCTGCGGAAGCGCATTCCTGAAGCGATCGATTTGATCGTGACGCCATTCGTCACGCTGCTGGTGATGATCATTCTCGGCCTGTTTGCGATCGGCCCGATCTTCCACTCGCTTGAAGACGTCATCCTGAGCGCGGTCACGTATCTGCTGGATCTTCCGTTTGGCATCGCCGGACTGTTGATCGGCTTCTTCAATCAGATCATCGTCGTGACGGGGGTTCATCACATCTTTAACTTCCTGGAAATCCAGCTGCTGGAGCAGACGGGAAGCAATCCGTTCAACGCGATCGTTACCAGCGCGATGGCGGCTCAAGGCGCAGCCTGCCTTGCCGTCGGCATGAAGACGAAGAACAAGAAGCTGAAGGCACTTTCCCTGCCATCTTCGTTCTCGGCATTTCTCGGCATTTCGGAGCCGGCCATATTCGGGGTGAACCTGCGATATGTGAAGCCTTTTATCATGGGTCTGATCGGCGGGGGCATTGGAGGCTTCATGGCTTCGATCTTCCACTTGAAGGCAACCGGCATGGCGATTACAGTTATTCCGGGGACGCTCCTGTATCTGAACAGCCAGCTGCCGCTCTACATTTTGTGCAACCTGACGGCGATGGCGATTACCTTCGTGCTGACCTGGATGTTCGGCTTTAACGATAAAATGCTGGACGACTTGAAGACGGAAGCGAAATAACAAACACGAAAAGGGTACTGTGACTGCACTGCAGCATGGTATCCTTTTTTTGTCATGAGAAAAAATTATAAATCGAAAACTTTGCGCAACCATGCCGGGGTATCTTAAGTGATTGGCCAATTGGAAAGGAGGCAGGCGCGGTTGGTACACGACCTGATACAACGATTACAACAGGAATATAGTGACGAGCTGTTCGAACAGCTATACCGGCTGTATGCGGATCGGGCGATCCGAACGGCAACGGCGATCACCGGCAGCGCGGCGAGCGCCGCGGATGTCGTCCAGGAGACCTTTATCCGGGTATACCGCAATTTGGGGATGTATGATCTGAGCAGACCGTTTGACCCTTGGTTTCACCGGATTCTCTATAACGAATGCAACCGTTATTTGAAGAAGCATGCGAGGATGGTACCTTCGGAAATTTCGGAGGAGACGGACCTTCCACCTGAGACGGACACTTACGAATTTGACCGCCACGGCGATGTTTATGAGATGGTGCAGCGGCTGGATGACGAGCATCGGATCCCCATCGTGCTGAAATACTTGAATGATCTGGCGGAGAAGGATATCGCGGACATGATGGAGCTGAACGTCAATACGGTGAAATCAAGATTGTTCAAGGCGCGGAAGAAGCTGAAGGAATGGATGCTGCAGAGACAAGGAGGGAGTCAGCATGGGACGTGAGCCATGGGAGAAAGAGTTGAAGGACGGCCTGGAAAAAGGGACGGAGGACGCGATGAAGCAGCAGGATGAAATATGGGCGTCGATTAAGAAGCGGATTGACAGCGAGCGCGCATCGCAGTCTTCGGAGCCGGCCGCGGTGCCGTTCGCCCCGCGGAAGACGAAGGCGCGCCGTTCGGGAAGAAAGACGGCCAGCTGGATGGTCGGAACGGCCGCTGCGGCGGTGATTGTGCTGGCATTAAGCGTTCAGACGCCGCCGGTGCAAGCATTTATCGACCAGGTGAAAGAGTGGTTCGCTCCCCAGAAGACGGTGGAGCAGGAGCTGGAAGGGTCGCCGGAGACGAGCGTGGATTCCCTGCATGAGAGCGCCGATTATGTCATCTATATTGACGAAAGCCGGTTCAAGATGATTCAAGGCGAAGGCGTGGATCGGATCGAGCCGGTTCATAAGCCGGAGGATGACCGCTATCCGGAAGTGTACATGGAGATCTCGCAGGACCAAGAAGCACCGAAGGTGGTATCCGAACGGCTGGAAGCCGAGCTGTCGGATCAGCCGAAGGTAGAGGCGGAAGCCATTCAGGAGCCGGTTAACGGCTTCGAAGTCCGGGCGGTAGGCGGGACGGGCGGCAAGGAATGGAATGATCCGATCGTGCGCTACTATATTTTCGATAACGGACAGGGCGGAAGCTTTGTGGTGAAGCAGCAGTATTTCCTTGAAGCGGCTGAAGGCTACGGGGCGCGTTTCCACAATATGATGAAGGAGTTCCATATTACGACGAATGCCGGGGAAAAACAGGCGGGAGAAGGAGAATAAAGAGATGAGAAATTTCAGCTTGGTGCTGGATGAGAGCGCCCCCGACGCTTCGTTAAGGATGTTCCGTTCGTCGGCAAGACAATGACGACATCCGGGCGCAGCTGGGGGAGCCTAAGACGACGGGCAAAGCCGGCGGCACCGCAACATGACAGTACGACTTCGCCAAGGAGGGCTACCGGTACCCGGAGAAGGCCGTATCGGTCGATGTCCAAGGCTTGTCGAACGGCAGCATGAAGGAACAGCTCTTTGTGACATTCGGGGAGGACGGGACCGTGCAGTCTGCCTCGCTGTACTATATGGCGGATGGGGAGATTATGGAGTATCGGGTAACGGAAGACGGAGCCGTTGAGGAGCCTGCCGGGAGAGATTGAGATTGATCTGACGGGACAATGGGCGGCGGGGGTTCAGTTGAATAAGATACGGGACCAACAGAACGAGTGATGTACAATGTACAAAATTTGAAAATTCAAACAAGCATATAAAAGCGGCTCGCCTAGTGGCGGGCTTTTTTATGTTGTGAAAATAACATACGTCATTGATGTTATTTATTATCACATATAAAGTAGGATTATGTAGTTACAGATATGGTGTCCGCAAATCGAAATTTAAAGATAAAAGCCGATAAATCGGAAATAAACCATGAATTAACTAGATGTAATCGCTTAATTGAAGGAATTTATCGTTTGTGATATTAATTAACATAAAATAGAATGAACTCAATAAATACATAGTATTGAGTTAGGAAATATGACATCAGAGGAGCGTGCGATCATGAAGTCCAGAACCAATCACCCTATAGCCGTCTGGAGCACGGCAGCTTTAACCGCACTAGTCATTTCGTTAACCCCGGTCGGCAGCTATGCGGCATATGCCCAGACGGTAACGGAGGTCAAAGGGACGGTTAGTACGCCTGCATCTGCATCGACAGCTGCGGCGCCGGGACGGAATACGACGGTTCCGCCGTTGTCCGAGGCTTCTAAACAGTCGACGCGTCCGAATGTGCTCGTCATCGGAACAGGCGGCACGATTGCCGGGCAGTCGACGGATGCGACCAGCTTCCAGTCCTACAGAGCAGGAACGCTGGCGATTGAGGATATGGTCGGCGAGCTGCCGAACAAGGATAAAGTTGCCGATGTAACGGCGCTCCAGTTCGGCAACTCCGGCTCCAGCGCCTATACGATGGAAGACTTATACGACCTGTCCCTGACGGTGGACAAAGCGCTTGAGACGTATGACAGCGTGGTGGTAACCACCGGGACGGACACGATGGAGGAAATCGCGTATTTCCTTGATCTGACCGTGCAGAGCGACAAGCCGGTCGTCATTACAGGAGCGATGAGGCCGTGGACGGTGATCGGTTCCGATGCCCAGGCCAACCTGTACAATGCCATCAAGCTGGCGGGCAGCGGACGCACCGCCTCGTTCGGGACGGTGCTGATGCTGAACGACACGATACATCTGGCCCGTGGCGTCACGAAAACCAACGACTATCGTACGGACACGTTCGAGACGCCGATGCTCGGGGCCGTCGGCTACATTGATGAGGAGAATATCCGCATTTACCGCGCACCGCTTCGGGCAACGAAGGCGGACGGCGAGGGCAAGCCGGTGTTCGATCTGAGCAAAATTTCGAAAGCCGATCTCGCCAAGGTGGAGATCGCGGTCTCTTACCAGCAAGCTGGGGGCGGCGCGATTAAGGGCTTTGTCGCCGACGGCGCGAAGGGCATCGTCACGGCAGGCACCGGAGCCGGCGGCATCTCCCGTGAGATGAGCGCCGCACGAAAGGAGGCGATTGAGAAAGGCGTTGTGTTCGTAACGACCACCCGCACCGGTTCGGGAAGCGTCTACGGCGGGGGAGAAGGCATTATTTCGGGCGACAACCTAAGCCCGCAGCAAGCACGGATCCTGCTGCTGCTCTCCCTGTCCTTTACCGACGATTTCAATACGATCAAGGGCTGGTTCGAAACGTACGGTACGCCTGAAGTGTAAACGCGTTGTTGTCTGTTGGCTCGGTCATCCTACTGAACTTATGAAGTTCCTTCCACCATTTTATACACTTGCCGCCAGGGCATCCCTGGCGGACTTTTTTTGTTTGAACACAAAAAAACGCCCCTGCAATGTTCATTTGCAAGCGATGCATTCCAATGAACATTGCAAGGGGCATTGTGAAGTTAGGGGCGAAGCAGCCGATGATATCGATCTTAACGCTCGATATGCTCCTCAAACCAGCGAACGATGTGGCTCAAACGTCTTACCCGCAGATGCGGATGGCCGCTCCGGGACAGATTATGGTCAGCGCCAGGGAAGCGGATGAGCTGTGTCTTTCTGCCGAGCTTCTTCAAGGCGATAAACAGCTGCTCGCCCTGCTCGATCGGACAGCGAAGATCCTGCTCCCCATGCAGAATCAAGAGCGGGGTATTCACGTTCTTCACGTAGGCGAGCGGGGAATGCTTCCACAGCTTCTCCAGATCGTCCCACGGGTTGCCCCAGATCTGGTCATGCGTGAACGTATACCCGATATCGCTGACGCCGTAGAAGGAGATCCAGTTCGAGATTGAGCGCTGCGTGACCGCCGCCTGGAACCGGTCGGTATGGCCGACGATCCAGTTGGTCATGAAGCCTCCGTAGCTGCCGCCGGTTACGCCGAGACGGGAGCCGTCCACGTAATCATAGGTATTCAGGACATAATCCACGGCTTCCATGAGGTCCTGGTAGTCCCGGCCGCCATAGTCTCCCCGGACGGTGTTGACGTGAACCTGACCGTATCCATGACCGCCGCGGGGATTGGTGTAGAATACCGCATAACCGGCAGCAGCCAGCAGCTGGAATTCATGCATGAACGTGTGCGCGTACATCGCCTGCGGTCCCCCGTGAATCTCAAGCACCGCCGGAACCTTCGAGCCTTCCCTGAAATCAACCGGCTTCATGATCCAGCCTTGGATCGACCAACCGTCGGAGGTGCGGAACGTGAATACCTCCGGCTTGCTGAGGTCAAGCTCATCCCACAGCTCCTTGTTGCACTCCGTAAGCTGCTTCTCCCTGCCGTTGTCTGACGAGTAGAGGAACAAATCGCCCGGCTGCAGGGAATCGGCTGCGGCGAATACGATGTTCTCTTCCGGAGTCAGGGCGAATTGATAAACCTCGCGTTCCCCGGATACGACCAGCTCGTAGGAGGAGCCGTCCAGTGCAAAACGGCCGATGTACACGCCGCCGTCCTGGCTGAGCTGGAGATATACCGATTGGCCGTCTCTGCTGAACAGCGGCGGCGTGCCGGCGCCGGCACGCATATCGCTGACTGCCGCATGGCCCAGCTGGATATCCATGTCCGGGAAGAGCATACGGGATTCTCCACCCGCTAGCGGAACCAGATGAATCTTGGAGAGGGTGGCGAATCCGCAGGACAGATCACTGGCGAGCAGGAGAATGTGACGGCCGTCCGGCGTGAAAGCGATCGTTCCGATGGATAGCGACCCATCCGTAATTTGGCGGGCGTTGGAGCCGGATGCCTCGGCTACGAATACATCGTTCGTCAGTCGGAAGTCCGGATCGGGAAAAGCCTCGGAAGCGGTGCTGGCACTATAAGCGATACGTGTGCCGTCCGGCGACCAGGCAAAGGACTGCACATCGAACTCGCCATCCGTAAGCTGCTTGGTTTCTTCGGCCGCAAGATCCACGAGGTGCAGATGAGACCGGCGTCCGTTCCACAATCCCGCGCCATCGGCTTTATATCGGATACGGTTGTAGATTTTCTCTTCCGGCAGCTTATCCTTCCCGCCTTGCTCCTGCGATTCTTCTTCTCCGCTCTCTTGCGCGGCATCCGCCACTTCGCTTCGCACGAGCAGCATCTTGCTGTCCGGCGACCACTTAAAGGCGCTGACGCCATATTTCAAATCGGTAACGGGGCGAGCTTCGCCGCCGCTTGCCGGCATCGTCCATACTTGAGGCTTGTCATCCTTTTTCCGTAGGAAAGCAAGCTGTTGACCGTCCGGCGACCAAGCCGGGGCGCCATCCGTTTCGCCCGCGGTGAACGGAATGTCCCGATCCGCGCCGGCTGGAAACAGCCGGATATGGGTGCGGTAGCCATCCTTTTTCTCATTAACGGTCTTATGTACATAGGCAATAGCGCCGCTGGCAGGAGATACGACCGGGTCGTTCACCCAGCTCATCCGGTACAGATCCTCAGGGGTCATCCGTCTCTTTGCAGTCATAAATCATCCTCCAATTCTAGTATATATTAATGCTCATTATCCCAGATAATGGCATGAATTACTAGATGAAAATCGAGAGAATTAACCTGGTAATTTTCATGCAAAACCGAAGATATCAGGAATATATGACAGAAATGAAGGGGGAGCTGCCTCCTGCTAAGGTTGAATTCACTCTATTAATTATCAGACGGTCAATTTATCCTCGTTTTACCTGCGCATTCCGGCCCTGACCCGGATGCGTCTCGGGAGCGTCCCAGGCAATTCGTGAGCCTCTTCTCTTTTTGGTATAATTGAGATAGACTCTCAATTGAGGATATTGCAAAAATCCAAAGAGCGACTTTCAATTAGCAATATATAGAACGAAATGGTTTAGTTCATCTATATAATGTACCCGGAAGCGGCTGAAATCGAATTTTGCAAAATCTGAACTAGGAGTCGGCGTAAGCCGATTCTGAAGAGAAATGAATCTGCTTACTATGCGGCCGCATAGGAAGGCCTAATATCGATAATATGCTTAGGAGGATACAGGATATGAACGTAAGTGAAGCGATCCGCACGCGCCGCAGTATCGGCAAAGTAAAGCCTGACGCCGTGCCGCAGGAGCTGCTGGAACGAATTATTGAGGCGGGCACCTGGGCGCCGAACCATAAAATGACGGAGCCTTGGCGATTTTTTGTGATGCAGGGCGAGGGCCGGGATATACTCGGTAACGCTCTTGGCGACATTCAAGCTGCAGGTGCAGGCGACACCAGCGAAGAAGGGATCGCCGCCGCCCGTGAGTCGGGACGCACGAAGGCATACCGTGCCCCGGTCGTGATCGGGGTTGCTGTCGAGCCCTCAACGGATCCTAAAGTGATTGAGGTTGAGGAGTACGGCGCGGTATTCGCCGCCATTCAGAACATGCTCCTTGAGATTCATGGTCTTGGTCTGGGTGCTGTATGGAGAACGGGAGAGCCGTGCTTCCACGCCCTGATGAATGAAGCATTCGGCTTGAGCCCGAATGGGAAAATGCTCGGCTTCCTGTACATCGGATATCCGGATATGGAGCCGAAGCAAGGCAAGCGGCAGCCGGCAGCCGACAAGACCGTTTGGCTGAACAGCTCTAAGGACGTGTAGTTTCTCTACCGTCCCCGGTCAAAATCCGGTATAATTATCCCTGACTTTGTTGAAGTCCACGGTTCATCCGCCCTTTTGCGGCGATGGACGCGGGCTAGGGGAGTGTAATGAATGAAGCTTCGGTTTATGGAATGGGATTTGGGCGGCAAAATCATTTTTATCGCCACCTGCCTCGCGCTGGCCTCTTTCTTTTTCAACTGGCTGGATATCGGTATCGACGCGGAGAACGGGTTTCTTCAGGGCGGGGTGTTTTTTATCGTGTGCTATATTTATCCGTTCGTGAAGGTAGTACGAGAAAAGCGGATGAACAAGATTATCGCATACAGCTTCGCGCTGCTGGCCGTGCTGTTCACCATCATGTACGTGTCGTCCAGGACGATCGAATTCTTAGGGGAAACGATCCGGGGCGCTGCAGCAGGTCCGTATCTGTTCATGGTTGCTTGCGGCCTGCTGACATTCGGCATCTTCATGCGTAAATATTGACTGACGGGTTTGGGCAGCGTGTTCATCCAAAAGCGGGGGCTGGTCTTTGGGGCATATTTTCTATTTGCCTTGAGATCAGCCCTTTTCGCGTTCAGCTCCAGGACCTATCCAAGTCAGATATTCCTGAGAAGCACGAAGCAGCTGATGGAAACGGCGTAGATGCATAATGACGCTACGGCGTATTTTTTGGCGCGGGCATTCATGGAAAAGGCGGATGCAATTCCGTTGTTCCAGATGTTGCCTATAAAAAGGATCGCGGCAACCGCAAGGGCAGCAAGCGCGATGACCAGCGTTATTTTTTCCATCCGGCATTCCTCCCTGTGTTCTTAGCTGTCTCTATTGTACATGTCCAAGTTTAAATCCCGTTTAAAGCAAGTTTAGAAATCACTTAGGCCGAGGCGGTTAACGACTAACGTTGAGCGGGATACTTGGAATTTGATATACTGGAGGAAGCGGCCGCTAACCGCATGACATTACATAATCAGGAGGGATTTCAGAATGGCCAATCAAGTTTTTACCGATGGACCTACTTTGAATGACGGCGTCAAGATGCCTTGGCTGGGCCTCGGCGTATGGAAGACCAAAGAAGGCGAAGAGGTTATTCAGTCCGTAAAATCCGCCATTGCCGCCGGATACCGCATGATCGATACAGCTGCGATCTACGGCAATGAAGAGGGTGTAGGACAAGCCATTCGCGAATCCGGAGTTTCTCGGGACGAGCTGTTCATTACAACCAAGGTGTGGAACGACGATCAGGGCTACGAGAAGACGCTGCAGGCTTTCGAAACGAGCCGCAAGAAACTGGGTCTGGAAGTCGTGGATTTGTACCTGGTTCACTGGCCGGGTAGAGATAAGTATCTGGAGACATGGAAGGCACTTATTCACCTGCAAAAAGAGGGGCTTGTCCGCTCGATCGGTGTGAGTAACTTCCAAATCCGCCATCTGAAGCATATTATCGAGGAAACGGGCGTCGTTCCGGTCGTGAACCAGGTCGAGCTGCATCCGCTGCTCTCCCAGAAGGAGCTGCTTGCCTATGCGCGTGAGAACAACATCGTGCTCGAAGCCTGGAGCCCGCTGATGCAGGGCAATCTGGATCATCCGGTGCTGGCGCAGATCGCCGAGAAATACGGCAAGACGACGGCGCAGGTCATTCTGCGCTGGGATATTCAGAACGGCGTGATCGTCATACCGAAGTCAATCAAAGAGCATCGTATCCGCGAAAATGCCAACATCTTCGATTTCGAGCTGTCTTCCGAGGATATGGCAGCTATCGACGGCTTGAACGAGAACAAGCGCTTTGGCTCCAATCCGGACGAGTTCCTGTTCTAAATTTGAAAATAAACAAAAAAGAGCGAGACCGCCCGGCAGGGGCGTCTCGCTCTTTGTCATTTTTAACATCCGTTCAATGTCCGATCATCGTTCATCCTCATCAAGCGGCAGCGGCTCTCCCTTTATGCCGAGCCGTCCATCGATCACATCCGCATATAGCCGTTTCAGCCAGTTGAGATCAGTCTTCGCGTGCTCATACATTCCGACCATCAGATGCTGGGTGCTTCGGGGAACGAAGCCGCGGTGCTCCACATACAACTGATACGCCTGATTGACCCGATGCTCGGCATCCCGAATCCGGGCCTGAAGGATCGGGCCGAGGGTTTCGGGATCCGCATGTCGGGAGAAGGGGAGCGCGATATAGAGCGGGTGATGCACCGGCTCTATATCCCTGAACTTCTTCAGCAGCAGCTGCTCAAAATGCTTGCGGCCGGCATTCGTGATCCGGTAAATGGTTTTGTCCGGCCGGTTGTCGCTCTGAATCGTTTCTACCGCTTCGATATAGCCCTCCTCGGCCAGCCGGTCCACGGCATAGTATAGGGAGCCCAATTGGAGCTTGGTGTATTGGTCCATGCCGCGGTCCTTCATGATGCTGTGGATTTCGTAAGGGTGGTAGTTGCCCTCCAGCAGCAGTCCGAGAATGGCCAGCTTCATCGACATAGGCTTATGCCCTCTTACGCATTCTTGGCCTTCTTGCCAGGTACGATGACCCGCTCTTTGCCCATCATGAGCACGAAGACAAGAGCGAGGACGGCCGGCACCAAGGCCCACATAAAGGTCCTTGCAACGGAATCCGCCAGCGAGCCGATGATCTGCTCCCGCACCTGAGGAGGCATCTGGTTCATTACCTCAGGCGACAGAATGGCATCGGCGCTCAGGTCGGCGCCGGCAGGGGCGTTTCCGCCCAGATCGGCAAGACGATTATTCAGGCCGTTACGCTGAATGATGCCGAATATCGTAATCCCTACCGTCATTCCGAAGGAGCGGAGGAAGGAGTTCGTAGACGTGGCGGCGCCCCGCTGCCGTGCGTCAAAGTTATGGATGGAGGCCATACTGAGCACGGAGAAGGAGAATCCGACGCCAAAGCCCGTCAATACCATATAAACCGTCAGCAAATAACGCGGGGTATCCGGGCCGATGGTGCTGAGGCAGAAGATCCCGGCGATAAAGCATACCGCGGACAGAATCATAATGTTCCGGAATGCGGCACGGGTCGTCAGCATGCCGCCCAGCTGGCTCCCGACTACGCTGCCAAGCATCATCGGCATCAGGATCAGCCCGGAATTGGTGGCGCTGCCGCCGTATACGCCGCTGACAAAGATCGGAATGTAGATGGTCGCCACGATGAAGGTTGCGCCATAGAACAGGGCGACGAGATTGCTTGAAGCGAACAGACGCTTGCGGAACATCTTGAACGAGATAATCGGCTCGGCTGCTCGGGTCTCCGCAAACAGAAACACGATGAATAGGACGAGGAAGCCTGCGAACAGTCCCAGAATTTGCGGGGAGCCCCAAGGATAGGTCTGGCCGCCGAGCTCGAGGCCGAACATAAGGCAGATGATGGCGCCGACGAGCGTAGCCGCTCCCGTCCAGTCGATCTTCTGCTTGGTGTGCCCAGGGGATTCCTTGTATGCCGTCATAATGAAGATGAAGGATACGATCCCGATCGGAACGTTGACATAGAAAATCCATTCCCAGCCGATGCTGTCGGTGATGAAGGCGCCAAGAAGCGGCCCCATGATGCTCGAGGTCCCGAAGACGGCGCCGAGCAGACCCGTCATTTTCCCCCGTTTCTCCGGCGGGAACAGGTCGAACACGATCGTAAAGGCGATCGGCATGAGGGCGCCGCCCCCGATGCCCTGAATGGCCCGGTAAATAATGAGCTGGGTCATGCTTCCGGCCATTCCGCATAAGGCGGATCCGATAAGGAAGACGACAAGCCCGAAAATGAAGAACCGCTTGCGTCCATACATGTCGGACAGCTTGCCGAAGATCGGCGTACCGGCCATGACGGCAACCATATACACCGAGGTTACCCACACCACTTGATCGAATCCTTGCAGATCGCGAATGATGGTGGATAACGCCGTGGCGACAATCGTATTATCGATTGCGGACATGAAGATCCCGAGCAGCAGCCCGGCCACAACGAGTTTGATGTTGCTTTGCTGTGCATTCATGATATGTATGCTCCTTTTTTTATATGCAAATTGATTCATATTATTCAAATTTGAATAATACGGTGGTTCTATTGTAGCCGGATTAACAGAAGTTGGCAAGAGGTTAGGAGGGAGGGGAACAGCCGGATTTATGCGGAGAAAAAAAGAGCTGTTCAGCAGGGAACGTACTCCCGCGGAAGAGCTCTAATTGAGTCGATGATTCCGGATGTTTATGCCAACTGCTAGGACGGTACGTCACTATGCCGGCTCATGGAATGAGTTCTCTTTTGTAAAAAAATTCATTAGCAGTTCATCTGAGGCGATTTCGGATCCAGCTGCATGAATTCGATCCGGTTCCCGTCAGGATCCTTGGCCCAGCACTGCCAGTTGTGATCCTTGCCCTGCACAGGCTCCACGTCGAGAGGGACGCCATGCTTGCGGAGATGCTCGGCGATTTCATGGATATCCCGCACCTCCAGGCAGAGATGCGAGAAGCCGATCGGCTGCTGCACGCGCTCCGGCTTGTTCCGGCCGCCGTAGAACAATTCGATGAATTGTCCGTCCCTGACCTTAATGTACTCAATCCATGGCCGGCCCTGATCGTCCGGAATATCGAACGCGCGGGTGAATCCGAGAATGCCGCAGTAGAAGTGCAGGGATTTCTCCATGTCGGCCACATCGAAAGCCAAATGGGCAATGCCTTGAATCATGCCGTCGATTCCTCCTTAGGGTTCCAGGGAGCATTTCATAGAAAGGGTTCACATGCGCACCTGGAGCGTCAAAATGGAATTCATTTGCCTTCTATTGTAACGCAATTCGAATGCGCTTCCATAGTCATTTTTTAGGATGAATCTGCCGGTTCTATGGAGAGGGTTTATCCCGTAAAAAAATAGCCGAGCCCCCACCTTCAGCGGGTCTCGGCTTCATGTGCATCAGTCATCCGGCGCGTTACTCATAGGTGAGCCGGCGCATTACTCATAGGCAAGGCTGTCCAAAATCTCGCTAAGGCTCAGCTCGGCGCAAGCCATGGACGTATCGGCAACGCCGTAATACATCTTCACGACGTCCCCATGGACAAGGGCACCGCAGGAGAACACAACGTCGCCGAAAAATCCGTTCTTCTCATAGTCTGCTTCAGGCTCCATGATCGGGCGGCTCGAGCGGGCAATCACTTTCGACGGATCGTTCGGATCCAGCAGCAAGGCGCCCATGCAATAGCGGTGCTCCTTGGTAGCGCCGTGGTAGAGCTCCAGCCAGCCCTTCTCCGTACGGATGGGAACGGCCCCGCCGCCGATGCGGCCGCTGTCCCACATGCCTTCGCGGAGTCCGGCAAGATGCTTGTGGTTGCCCCAATACACAAGATTGTCGGATTCGGCAATCCACATTTCCGGATTGCCGGTGCTTTTGGTGGTCGGCCGATGAAGCGCATAGTATTTGCCGCCGATTTTCTCCGGGAAGATCAGCACGTCCTTGTTGTCCGGCCCGAAAATCATGCCGTGATGGGTGAAGGTGACAAAGTCCTTGGTGGACACCATCGATTCCCCGATCCCGACGGGGGAGACGGCGGAGAAGTAGATATAGTAAGTGTCCTCGATCTGGGTTACCCGCGGGTCCTCGATGCCGAACGTCTCAAGGCATTGGGCCGGATACACGAGCGGCTGATCCTCGATCGTAAAGCGGTGGCCGTCCTTGCTGCGCGCCAGCCGAATATAAGACAGAGAGGTCAAATACTCGAACGATGCGCTTTGATGGACGTTGCGGATGACCCGGGGATCGGAGAAATCATAGCGTTCATCGTCTGTGCGGAATTCCAGAATGTCGAGCTCCCGGGTTCGGGTGTTGTATACGGGAGCCTTCACGATGCGAGGGTCGCTGCTCACCGGACGCTCCGCAATGCGCAGCAGCAGCAGCACTTCACCGTTGTATTCGGCAACGCCTGCATTGAAGGCGCCAATCACCTCGAAGCCCTCGTGGTACGGCTTTACGTCGGCCGGCGTGATCAGAGGGTTCTCCTCATAACGATATATATTCATAGCTGCAACCCCAATCATTAAGCAGATTTATAATTAAGAAGATGAATCATGTCCAAGTTCGGGTAGCGATCCGAAAAACAGCTGTTTCGGGAATCGAGCATCAGTCAAAAAGCAACGGCATCAGGACTCAAATCGCAGGAAAGGATCGGGCATGCTGATTCGCTGCGCCTCGGCATCGCTGATTCCCGCGTAGAGGTCCGCCGTTCCGTCCGGCTTGCGCATGAGCCCGCCGCTAAACACGACATCGGCGAGATCGGGACGTTTGGCTTCGCCCGGCAGGAAATCGGCCCGGACTGCGATTAGGGCCATGTCGGAATGCTCACCCGTAGCCGGGTCGAGCGCGAACACCATCGGGTAGTAGTGCCGGTCTCCGGCGTCATCGAAGCAGGCGACGTGTCCGAGTACGCCGATCCGCCCGTTCTTGAGCAGGTGCAACTCGTTGGCACCGCCCCATTCCGCGTCGATGAACTGGTCCGCGAGCAGCGGGGCCTCGTTGACCAGCTCTACGGTCAGGTCGCGCAGCGAGGAGGCGACGGCGTACCCGATTTTGCCCCGGCCGCCTTTCGCTCCTTGCGGCCGGGTAAAGACCGCGATCTCCCCGCCGGGCAGCTCGGCGATGCGCAGATCCTTCATGGCGTCGGGGCCGGTGAAGAACGGAGTCAGCTCATGGAGCGTTTTTCCCTTGTACAATACCGTCCGCCACAGCGGCGCATCCGCCTTGAGGGGATGCGGGAAGACTTCGACACCGCCGAGGATCAGCTCCCCTTGAATGAAGGTGAAGAACGGATCCTGCAGCATAAAGACGGGAGCGCCGCTTAGAGGCGCCCAGCTGCTGTCCGGGCGCTCGGTAAAGAAGCGGATTTCCGAACGCTCGCTGTCCCGGGATTCCACCCGGCCGGCGAGGATGGTCTTCCCGCCCAGCGTGAACGGCGCCGTAATGTTATACACATCCTTGCCGCCAACGCCGGTGAAGGACAGCTTCACCGGGTTATTGACGCCTTTCGGCTTATCCTGGTATTCGCGCAGCAGGATCTCGCATGTTTTTATAGTTGAACGGTTCATAGTCAATGCAGTATGCCTCCTTGGACAGTAAACGTAATGATGGGTTTTGGCCGCAGCAAGTGGCCTTATTTCAGGCTGAACTGCATGCCTTCCTTGAACTTCTTGCCGAAAATGATGAACAGGATGATGATCGGCGCGGTCAGCAGCACGGATGCCGCATACAGCGGTCCGGGATAGCTGCCGTACGGCCCGAACATCTGGGACAGGAGCACGTTCAGCGTCAGCATGTTGTCGCTGCGCGCAACAATCATATCCCAGAGCAGCTCCGTCCACCGTTCCATCAGCAGGAACAGGAAGATGACCGCGGTAATGGACTTGGACATCGGTACCATGATTTTATACAAAATTTTAAAGTCTGAAGCGCCGTCCAGCTTGGCCGCCTCGATGAACGCATCCGGGATCGCCTTGAAGAAATTCGTGTACATGAAGATGGCCCACAGGCTGACCGCCTTCGGTATGATCATCGCCCAATACGTGTCGTACAGCCCCAGCTTCTGAATAATCAGGAAGTTGGGGATCAGCAGGATGATGGCCGGGAAGAACATATGAAAGAGCACGAAGTTGTTGACGGTGTCCCGGCCTCGGAACTTCATCTTGGACAGGGCATAAGCCACCATGATCCCGAAGAGCATCATCAAGAAGGTGGAGGCGACTGATACGATTACGCTGTTCAGGAATGCGTTCGTCCACGGTCTGGCAATGCCGACCTCGCCCCCGGTCAGCAGCCATTCATAGGATTGAAGCGAGTATTGGCTCGGAAGCAGCTGGCGGTCCACCTGTGACCAATCGGCGAACGAATTGAGCACCATGTACAGATACGGATAGACCATGACCAGGAGCAGCAGGGTTGCCAAGACATAACGGACCGCAAGACGCCGCTTGTTATTTTTATTAGACCCAACCATTGCGTTTCCCCCACATTTCCAGCACTTTGCGAATTGCGAAGATGGAGATGAAGGTTACCAGGGATGCCAGAATGGCGATCGCCGAAGCATATCCCGCTTGCAGATTCGTAAAGGCTTGATTAAAAATTTCCATCTGCCAGGTGTTCGTCGCGAAGTTCGGACCGCCGCCCGTTAGCTGGTACACCTCGGTGAAGATGCCGAAGGTAACGCCGAACGAGAGAATAAGCGTCGTATACAGCGCAGGATACAGGAGCGGCAGCGTGATTTTCCAGAACCGCTGTCTGTCCGAGACCCCGTCAATCGCCGCAGCTTCATAGATTTCCTGATCGATGCTTTCCAGCCCCGACGTCAGGATCAGCGCATAGTAGCCCGTAAATTTCCAAGCCAAAATCAAACCGACGATAAACAGCGCCGAGAGAGGAGAGCCGAGCCAGTCGATCTGGATGCCGAACGTCCCTCTCAGAAATTCGTTGACCGGACTGTTATAGGACAGGAAGCCCTGCACGATCAGTGATGCGACGACCCCCGAGGACAGATACGGCAGGAAGAACCCGATCAGGTATACGCTTTTGAACCGGGGCAAGCCTTGGATGACGACGGCGACGGCCAGCGACATGGCCGTGACCAAAGGAACGAAGATGATCATGAATTTGTAGGTGACCCAGAAGGCAGCCTGAACCCCCGGCGTTGCCATGGCTTTCAGGAAGTTGTCGAGGCCTACATAATCGTATTCGGGAGCGATGAGATCCCAATCCGTGAAGGACAGATAGAGGGACCAAACGAGCGGCCCCAGGAAGAACACCAGTCCGAAAATAAGGTAGGGGCTGGAGAATATCCAGCCCAATTTATCATTTCGCTTATCGATCATGATTGAAGCTCACCTTCAATCGCTTTCTTCATGTTGTCCCAGCCGGTTTGCGGATCGGTTTCACCCCGGATGATTTTATTGAACGCCTCTTGACCGATGAGCGTCTGAATCTCGTTGAACTTCGGATTGTCCATCGCCGGCACGCCCTTGGACACCGCTTCGGCGTAAGGAGCAAGCTCCGGCTTCTCCGCGAGAATCTGCTTGAAGCCTTCCAGCTCCGTCAAATCATCGCGTGCAGGCGGCAGATTGGTCTGCTCGAACCATTTGACGTCATGCTCTTCCTTGGAATACACCCATTTCAGGAACTCGGCTGCCGCTTGCCGGGATGCTTCCGGTGCTCCCCGAAAGATGACGAGGCCCTTGGCGTCCGCATAAGTCTTCGCATCCGCAGGGTCCATGCCGTCCGGAACAGGAGGCAGCGTCAATTCATAATTCTCGCCGTACTTAAGCTCCGGATACTTCGTCTTCCACATATCGAAGGTCCAAGGGCCGATATCGGTGAATACGCCGGCTCCGGTCTCGAACGGGTCGGTCGCGTTCTGGGACAAAATGCCGCCCGCTTGGCGCAGCTCATCGACGAAGCTCAGCACTTCGACGCCGGCTTTGTCATCCGCAACCAGGCTGGTTCCTTCGACGAACTTGTTGCCGTCCGAGGCTGCATTATACAGCAGGAAGAAGTCAAACCAGCGCTTCCATGCGGTCGGATCCGCCAGGTCGGCGCCCTTC
Source organism: Paenibacillus sp. FSL R5-0810 (assembly GCF_038002285.1). Classification (NCBI taxonomy): domain Bacteria; kingdom Bacillati; phylum Bacillota; class Bacilli; order Caryophanales; family Paenibacillaceae; genus Paenibacillus; species Paenibacillus sp. FSL R5-0810. The sequence continues at coordinate 4,555,766 of NZ_JBBOCF010000001.1, read as the reverse complement.
GTCCACATGAATTTATCCGGATGCTTCTCCTTCAGCTTGCTCGTGGCATCCAAAATCTCGCCATACGTACGGGGAGGCTCGTTGTAGCCGATTTCGCGGAGCAGGTCGGTGCGCCATCCGATCAGCATCGGATTGGAATAGATCGGCAGCACGTACTGATGACCGTCGGCGAATACCCAGGGCTTGATCGTCCCCTTCATGTTGCGGGAGCTGACGATCTCTTGGAATTGGGGCAGCTCGTCAAGAGGAATGAGCGCTTTGCTGTTCGACAGCTGGGCCGCGAAGCCGCGGTTGATGTTTTCGGCTACCGTCGGCGCATTGCCGCCTGCGATGGCTGCCTGGATGCTTGCTTCCGAGCTTGGCGATTCCTTGATCGGGCTGACGTTGATCTTCACGTCCGGCTTAACGCTCTCGTATTCCTTGGCCATCTCCTGCCAGAAGGCCTGCTGCGGCGGGTTCGGGGCAGCCCAGAATTCTACGGTGGTCGTCCCGTCAGCGGCTTTCCCGCCGCCTCCGCAAGCGGTGAGCACAGCGCCGCCTACCAATGTCATGGCAAGAAGCATGGCGATTCTCTTTTTCCTCATGTTGACCTGTCCTCCTAATTTACGTATGACTTCCAATGGGAGAATGACAATAAATTGATTTGTAACGTTACTTAATTCGATTAATAACATGACTGAAAGCGCTATATCCACATTATTATGGATTTAAACTCGGTTTGTCAACGATATAGTTGTGAAAATTATCAGATTTCGTGCGTTTATTGACGGAAGGTGTAGAACGGTTTTGCTTTACAATGATTTATTGTAACGTTACAATATTAATTGTAATGTTATTGGGCGAATCTTTCAAATCTCTATCGGTTTTCGGTATAGTAGGATGAGAATCCAATATTTCGATGCGATGCTACTATTCTTCATATAAGAGAAAGGAACGTTATCCTTGACGAAGCCAAAAATTACGATGCAGGATATCGCAGACCGGTTGAATATCTCGAAAAATTCAGTTTCCCAGGCCTTGTCCGGCAAGGCGGGGGTAAGCGAGGAAACGCGCAGGCTGATCTTCCGGACGGCGGATGAACTGGGTTACGTGTATACGGGGAGCCGGAAGCGGAGCGCAGGTCAGGCGGAACAGACGGGAGGAACCGGCAGCATTGCGCTTGTTGCGACGGACTTTGCCTTTTCCATGAGAGGTTTCTTCGGGGAAATCTACTTGACGATCGAGAAGGAAGTGCAGAAGAGGGGCAAAAGCTTGCAGATTCAATCGATATCCAAGCAAATGATGGACGAAGAGGCGCTGCCGGCCTTCATTGAACAACGGGAAGTCGACGGCATTCTCATCCTCTCCCACTTGAGCACCGACTATATGAATAAGCTGGTAGACACCGGCATTCCTACGGTGCTGATCGATCATCATCATCCCGACGTGCACGCGGACGCCATTTTGACGAACAACCGCTTTAGCGCTTACCGGGCCGTGAAGTACCTGTCTGAGCTGGGGCATTCCCGAATGGGCTTTATCGGAAACACCTCCTTTTCGCCGAGTTATTACGAGCGGCTCGAGGGCTTCCATCTTGCCCACCATGAGCTTGGGCTGATCGTGAATCCGGAGTGGATCGTTTCGGACGCGCTGGAGGACCCGGAGTTCTTGGAGAAGCGGATCGGGGCGATGGGGGAACAGCCGACCGCTTGGTTTTGCGTCAATGACGGTCTCGGCTTCATCGTGAATTCGACCGTTCAGAATATGGGTTATCAGGTTCCGACGGATATATCCATCGTCAGCTTCGATAACGGGCAGCTGTCCAGGCTCGCAACGCCGAAAACGACTACGATGGCCGTCGATCTGGCGCTATTCGGTCAGACCGCGATCCGGCAGCTGTTCTGGCGGATGGAGCAGCCGGAGGCCCCGTATATGGAGCTGCTGCTGCCTACGACGCTGATTGAGCGCGATTCCACGTCATCTCCCCGTGCGTAAGCAGGATCAAGCGATAATGTACGGCGCTTGCGAATGACCTAAAGCTCACCGGGGCGGAAATGCACGACACTTACGGAACGACCTAAAGCGTCACCGGGACGAAAAATGCCGGATAATCAGACCAAAGAGCCTCCTCTCTCGGATCCCAGCATGCGAGAGAGGAGGCTCTTTTGAATCTTTCGTTATTATATAAGGAAACATCGAATGGTGTCGAAATTTTCGGATGTTGTAGGCATGGCCCTTACGGCCTCCATGGTTCGATTCACCGGGAAGCCTTGCAATTACGACCTTCGCACACGCTTCGGGACAGGCACCTCTTTACGGCCCTGCTTCATCGGCGCTTGGCATAGCGGGCATGCCTTGCCCTCAGAACCCCGGGAGCCGCGGACAGGAGCTTGCCCGGCAGGCTGGATCCGCTGCCAGCCCTTGCAGCCCGCTCCCGTGCACAGCCATACGTTGACGGTTTCCATTTCAACGGGCGGCTGGGGCTCCCGTCGCTCCGGGTTAACCGTACCGGGAACTGTTACCGGAATCGGCTTCCGCTTATGCTCCCGTGATGCTCTGTCGGAGCCGCCGCCTGCCGTCCGCGTTGACACGGGCCGTCCCGAAGATGCCGGCCTGCGGGCTGTCTCAAAGCCATTTCCGCGGGTTCTCCGGGCTTCGGCCGCTTCCGAAGCGTTCCCGCGTGCTTGTTCGCGCTGCTCTTCCGTAAGGAAGACGTCCCGGAAGAAGCGCGACACGTCGGTTTTACGCCCGCGATAGTAAGCCGGTGAGCTTATGATGAGCTCATCCCGGGCTCTGGTGATCGCCACGTAAGCCAGCCGGCGCTCCTCCTCCAGCGCATCCAGTGCCTTATCTTCCTTGTCCGACAACGGATGGTGATCGTCCAAATGCTCGGCGAGGAGCGAAGAGGAATGGGGTAAAATGCCCTCGCTTGCCCCGATCAGGCAGACCGAGGGGAATTCCAGCCCCTTCGATTTATGAATCGTCATCAGCCGGATCGCATCCGCTTCCTCGTCCCGCTTCATTGCCGCCATCTCCCGATGGATATCAATGAGACGGTCCACGAAGCCGACGAACTCGGCAACCTCTTTGAACCGCTTGGCTGAGGCCTCCAGCTCATCAAGCCCTTCCTGAATCAGCTCCTTATGCAGCGTCAGCTCCTGCCGCTCATCCGCCTCCAGGAACTTGTCATAGAAGCGCCGCCGGATCTCTTGAATGGCCGATACCGGCTCCATGGCCTGCAGCCCTTTAATCAGCTTGGAGCGTTCCCGGATTTGCTCGACCTGAAAGTCTTTCAGGCCGGGATAGCTCAGCAGATGGGCAAGAGGTCCCTTCTTGGGACGGGGCGCATCCTTCTCCCGGATAAAGGCCATGCCTTTGTCCCGGTTCACATACAAGGTATGGAGCATTCCCTCCATAGCGTTAAAATTGCGGCGGTCCAGCGACAGGCGCAGATGGTCCATCACCGGCTTGACGACCCATTGCTCGTAGAACAGCTCGCCATTTTCATAATGAATGAACGGAATTTCCCGCATCACCAGCTGTTCAAATATGGCTCTGCTATTGCTGGCGGTCCGGTATAAAATCGCATAATCCCGATAGGACCTGCCGCGCTCCCGGATCTCTTCCGTAATATGGTTCAGCAGCAGCTCGGCTTCTTGGTCAGGGTCGCCGGGACGCAAGTACAGCGGCACGCTGCCGCTCTTGCGGGTGGATCGCAGCTGCTTGGGACGGCGCCGCTGGTTGACCCGGATGATTTCATTGCCGAGCCCGACGATCGAGGAGAGGGAGCGGTAATTGATATCCAGGGTGATGATTTTCGCATCGGGGTAGGTCTGATCGAATTCAAGAATAAACTCGTTTCGGGCGCCATTGAAGCCGTAGATCGTCTGATCGTCATCGCCGACCACCATGAGGTTGCGGTGCGGGGCGACGATTAGCTTCAGAAGCTCATACGGCAGCAGCCCGGTGTCTTGAAATTCATCGACCATGACATACCGGTAACGCCTTTGCAGCGAGGCCAGCAATGCCGGCTCGGTTGTAAGCAGACGATGCGACAGCACCAGGATATCGTCAAAATCCATCTGGTCGTGCGCTTCCTTCCACGCCTCGTAGCGGGCGAAGATTTCGCGCTGCTCCACTTCCGCCGGCGTGCTGCCGGGCAGCTCATTCATCCCGGTCATGTTCATCCGGTAAGCGGACCATAGCGAGAGCAGCGTTTCAGCCTCATAGCGGTCCTGCAGTCCCATTTCCCGGAGTATGCGCTTGATGATGAATTGCTGATGCCTTGCGTTTCCCAGAATTTCCTGGCGATACCCTCGCGTGCGGAGCAGATACAGGAAGAAGGAGTGGAATGTTCTTGCCGTCACTTTGGCCGCTTCTCCGGCTCTCAGCCCGGGAAGCGCCATGATGCGTTCCTTCATCTCGGCCGCGGCCTTGGATGAGAACGTAACGAGCAGGATGGAGGCCGGGGCGGCCCTGCGGCAGGCGATCAGGTAGCCGGTGCGGCTGACCAGCACGGACGTCTTGCCGGAGCCTGCTCCGGCAAGGGTAAGCAGCGGGCCCTGCGTATGCCGTACGGCCTGGATCTGGGCGCGGTTCAAGAATAGACCCTGCGATTCCAATCCGCGAAAAAAAGCCGCGTCCGGCGCATCGTGGGCCACCAGATCCCGGCTGTTTTCCAAGGTGGCCAGCTTTGCCAAGGGAACATCCAAGCGGTTCGTGCCGAACGGGCGTTTATAAAAAGGTATGCTAACGGTTGAGGTTGTCATAAGCTTCACCAATCATTTCGTCATCCGATATTTGGGGTCCGATTCAGCAATCGGAGTTAAAAAACATGCCTATCCAGTTTACCGGATTCGCGGAAATCTGGCAAAGCTCCAAACCAACCGTAGGAACAAGGTGTTTTATTTATTAAAGGCAGCTTTGGGTGAACCATACTTTAACGTTAGGGGGTGATGTTGTGCTGGCTATTATCGTCATCCTTCAGCTTGTCATGATTGCTATACTACTGAATATGAATGGCAAGCTTAAGCCTCGCGATTATATCGCGGAAGCACTGGAGCGGGATCGCAAAGCGAGAGAAGAGCGGGAGAGGAAGCAGCGGATGGAGCAGTTGGCTTCGGAAAACGAGCTGCAGTAAGGGTAGGGCGTTCTCCGTCAAATGATAGATGTTACCACTGCATGTCCGGATCCAGCACTTTCACCGTACCATCCTTCAAGGCGGCTTCCAGCAGCTCGTTTCGAAGCGCCTGGCCGGTGGCGATCACGTCCCGTCCGTCCTCCTTCTGCTTGGCGACCAGCGCGCTCACCAATTTCTCTTTGGATAATTGCTCTTGATAAAACGGTGCGGCGTATTCCTCCCAGTATGTTTCCTCGTTAACCTTCAGCTCATCGATAAACTTAGCATGCTGCTCCTGCACATCGGACGGCTGCTCCTGTAGTGTCTTCCGCATCCGCTCAGCCTCCCGAACCCCTTCCTCACGGGTTGCAGTCAGCCCTTGTGCATCAGCCAAATACAGCATCAACTGGTCGATGGCAAGCTCTTTCACAAGCGTGGGGTCATCAGCCGGGGTAGCCGAAGTAAACTGCATATGTTCTTTATATCGGATGAGATCAGCCTCCGTAATGAAAACGGGCCCGATCTGAACCAGCGGTTGTCCGGAAGCATTCTCCACAGCTCCACGCCCTCGCAGCTCCGCAGGATTCGAGCGATCGCCAAAGTAAAGAATCAGGCTGACGATAAGCACGCAGGCAGCAGCAATGCCGAGGAGCATCATGGATTTTCGTTGTAATTTCATAGAAGACCATCCTCCTTTATAAGTAGTCGTCAGATCGTCAGATTGTCTTTACCTTTATAGACGTTTAAAGCCGACAAAAGGTTATCGAGAAAATTACTCTTTTAGAAGAAAATGTAAGGGAAATTGTACCCGCACATAAAAAAGCCTGAAGGCACTTGTCGATTATCATCCGTGCTTTCAGGCTGAGTATGAAATATTTATAGGTCCTTGCCTGCCGGATGCGGGGCGGGGACGATCCGGCGGATCATCTGTCTTACGGCCGTATGTTCTACGACCGCAGTAGGCGGGTCTTATGCGCGTATATAATGGCTTTGTCCGCCAGAAACCCGACATACAGCAGCAGGAACACCGCATATGGGAAGCCGGTGCCGTCGAGGCTTGGGACGAGCCATTCCGCCGTAATGAAATACAGGAGCGTAAGCAGCACGGGAAGCTGCCGCTTCAGCCGGTATTTCCATACCGACCAGATTACGCCGCTTACCCCGGCGTAGAGAAGCACCAGCCGGACGGCGTCGAGGGCGGACTGCACGACTCTGCGTGCCTCTTCGTTGCCGAGTGCGGCGGCATATTTGGAGGTCCGGCCTTCGAATATGCTCCGGTACAGATGCACCAGCGGGTTGCCCTCGATGTATCTGGAGTCCAGCCATAAGGATGCTAGATTCCACGGGCCCGGCAGGTAGGTCGCCAGCCGGTTGAAGAGGGGGATGTTAAGCCACCACGGCGAGAGGATCAGCAAATAACCAGCCATAACGAGCAGGGTTCCGCCGGCGATGATGCTTGCCGGGCTGCGGTACTTGATCCAGAACGGAATGAATAGGAGCGGATACAGCAGCGCCTGAAGATTGTAGCACGCCATAATCGCTGTGAGCGCCCCTGCAGCGGCGTACCAGCCGGCCTGCTTCAGCTCGAGCGCGCCGATGACGGCACAGACGAGAAGCAGCATCAGCATCTGCATCGTCGTATCCGGCAGGATCAGCCGTACGGCCCCGTAAGCCGGCCAGAATAGGGCATAGATGAAGCAGCACAGAAAAGCGATCCGCGGATTAAACATATACCGTGACAGCACGAACACCAGATAGACAGAGAACGCATGGAAGATGCACTGGAGAAGCTGATAAATGATTAGCGCCGCATCCATGCTTCCGAGCAGCCCGATCAGTCCGGCCATCATAAGCGGTACGCCGGGCATGACGCCCGAAGCCTCCTCGGGGGCAGGCCCCGGATCGCTGATCAAGGCCGCACTGTCGATATATTTCTGTTCGATGGCGGCGGTAATGCCTTGAGAGGCTTCATGGCCGCCGGCTATCACCAGCAGGCATGAAAGGGCCAGAACGGCTCCGATCAGTGACAGCAGCATCCTCCGCGTCAGGCGGTTCAATGTCCAGATGGAAAACAACAGGTCCAACTCCACTCTTTTATAATCTCTAGGGCGTTTGCCAATAATCTATCCTCCTCTATATTAAAGAAAAAAGACGGAAATAAAAAGGCTCCGCCAGAACGGAGCCCGCATGTTAAGGGAGAGAGGGGGAAGACGATGGTTCGTTTACCGGCCTAAAAGCCGCTGTGATACTTGCCTGGACTGGAGGATTGGTCCTTGGATGTGCCGTCCCGCCGTTTCTCCTCCCGGCGCTCCAATGCAGCATCCTCCATCGGAATCGGATCGACATGACGCTCGCTTTCGAACTTGTCGAACAAGCTCTCTTCTTCCGTCGGATATTGCTCAGGATGGTCCATATGGCCCGGACCGTGATCAAGGGGAAGCTCCTTTTTGCGATCAGCCATGAAACTCACCTCATTCTTTGTTGGGATACTACCTTTTACCATTTTTCAAGGCATATCAAACATCAAATCAGGGAGAATCAAGCTAAAGAGTCGCCTTGTCCGTCGTTATGTTAATTGGTTTCCAGACCTGCAGCGGGCTGCTGCTGCCCTGCGATCTTGTCCACAATGTAGAGGATGAAAACTTCAACAAGATCGGGGTCGAATTGCGTTCCGGCGCAGCGGCGGAGTTCGTCAATACCCTCCTCGAACGTTTTGGTTTTTTGATAGGGCCGTTCCGTTGTCATCGCATCGAAGGAATCGATAATGGTAAGCATCCGGCACAGCTTCGGAATTTGGCTTCCCTTGAATCCGTGCGGGTAACCGCCGCCGTCATACCGTTCGTGATGCAGCTCTATATACGGAACGAGCTCCTTGAATTTCTCGTTCGTTTCGGCGATGCGCTTGCCCCAGCTGACATGCCTTTTCACGGTTTCCCATTCACTTGCCGTAAGCTTGTCCCGTTTATTGAGGATTCCCCATGGAATTTCGAGCTTACCGATATCGTGGATGAGCGCTCCAAGCACGAAATTGCGGCGCTCGACACTGTCGAGGCCAAGCACCTCGCTCATATCCATCGCGTAGCGGAATACCCGTTTCGAGTGCTTGAACGTATCCACATCCTTGTAAAGAAACAGCTTCAACTGCTGCTCGATATCCCGCGCATCCTCCGCAAAGTCGATCTCGAATTCCTTCTTCTCGCCGCTTCCGTACACATGGACATTGTTCTTGCCCTGTTTTTTGGCGTAATACAGTGCCTGATCGGCCTGCTCGACCAGCTGCGATTTATCGTGGATATCCATCCGGTATGGAGCGATCCCGGAGGAAAAGGAGAGGCAACCGGACGGGAAGATTTCCACGCCGTCGAAATACGAATCATTCAATTTTTTGCGGAGCCTGTTGATGAATACCTCGGCTTTGCTTTCGTCATACCCTGGCATAAGCAGCGTAAACTCCTCGCCGCCGAACCGGGACGCCACAACTCCGGCCGCCTGGGCCTCAACCTTCAGATAATTTCCGAGAAAGCCGAGCAGCATGTCGCCCTTCAAATGTCCGAACTGATCATTGTATTTCTTGAAATCATCAATATCGATCATCGCCAAAGACAAAGGAGATTGACTGGCCTTCGCTTTTTTGATCTCGTCTTCGAGCAGGCTCTCGAAATAGCTGTGGTTATACAATCCTGTCCGCTGGTCCTTGATGGCCTTCTCCTGAACCTCGTTGTACATCAGGAACAGCTGCTTGAAGGAATACGAGAGCATGACGCTGAGCCCGATGAACAGCGTGAGCCCGAAGACGCCGTTATGTACGATCAGAACGGATAGAACCAGGGAAAGGATCAGTGTGCTCAAGTAGACCAGCAGCGTATCCTTGATAAAGGATTTGAGAATATCATATAGAGAGCCTCTGTACAGTAAATAATAATAGAATCCGAGCAGAAGCACATTAATGATGAAATAGATGAGAAGGGCTGCCAGATAAGCGCCGAAATGATTGTTGAGAATAGGCCCTGTCTGCCCTCCGGCGGCTTTGAACACCAAAGAGGAGCCGACGATCATAAGGGTGTATATGCAGAAGTTAACAAAATGCTTCCAGAACGGCACCTTCCTGTCATAGAGAGCGATTGCGATTGTATTAAACAGGATGACAGAGAGAGCGAACGGAGCGCCATAAATAAATATGCACGCCAAATAAACGGAGGAATCCATTGATTGCAAGTTGCCTTCAGGAGGGAGCTGGAAGGTGAAATAATTCAATATCAGCGCGGCGCCTAACATGGCATAAACCCATACCCACTGCGAAGGAGCGTAATTTAAAAATTCTCCTTGATGTACGATCATAAAGGTTATACAGCCCATCAGTGAAATAAACACAAAGTACAGCTGTCCTGATAGCTCTCTGGAGATCTGAGCGCGCTTGAATAGGGACATAATGGTTTCTCCTCAATAAAGCATGTTGTTTTCTACACATTTTAAGATATATTGCAGGGCAAAACAACGAAAAAGATGTAAAAAAACAGGCTGAAAATTCCAGCCTGTTTTTTGTGAGATGCTTATTATCCCAATCTGTAACCGGAAGTCAGGGCGACAACAACGGAAGCAACGATGATCGCATTCAGCACGATGCGGGAATACTTGATTTTATCAGTTTTCTTCATAGTTCTCCCTCCTTTCCAGGTAGTTTGATGTATGATTAATTTTGCGGTTCCACATGTTCAGGCTTGCCTTGCTTGCGCATGATGTTCTTAACGGCGGTATTCTTACCGGAAGTCATGAGATGAACGATGTAGAAGAATATTCCGATATTCATGATAATATCGCCGATGCTGATAACCTGTGTTCTCGGATATGGCGGAGATAATGGAATGATGTCGCCGAGGAATGCAAGACGCGTTGATGCATCCATCAAGTAATGCTTGGTTGTCGCCGTCGCATCCATGAGCATGTCCACATAGACAGGATCCAGGACAGATGCGGCGCTCATTGACACCGGCATTCTGCCGCCGTTGACGGCCATGACGAGGAAGTTAAGGAACACCCCTGCCAGTATGCTGCCGAAGCCCTTCTGATCCCGGTTCATCCATAGGAAAATCATGCCTGCAACGTAGATGAGCATAAATATATATCCGCTCGCGTCTGCCAACCAACCGATATTCTCTTGAAAGCGGAATATGAGCAGCTGCACAATCAGGAGGATCGGGAATATAAGGCCGCCCTTCAGGCGAATCTTGCTGAATTGCTGCAGTCCGTGACGGAAACCGCCCCGAATCAGTCCGACAAGTATCCCTAATATAATACCGTCAAATACCATGATCGAATTCCTACTTTCATCATTCATTACTTCCGTAATAAGAGAGTTCGACACTCGATTGGTAATTCCTGCAACAATATTCAAATTTTATGGAAAAAATTTTGAGGATGCTGGGGAGATGTTGTCCGAAATTGTATGAATTGCAATTAAAGCGTTGATATTGTTTTCATTATAGCAAAATTAAAGGATAAATCTTCCTACTTTTTTCGTGTTTTTATTGCAGAAACATGCGTAATCATGGACTTTACATACCTACCGGGGGTATAGTACAGTGAAGATGTGTAAGATGAAACGATCGATAGGAGGAGGAGCATCATGAAACAAGTGACATTAACCGTAGAAGGCATGTCCTGCAATCATTGCGTAAATTCGGTTGAAGGCGCGCTGAAGAATGCCGGAGCTTCGGGAACCGTAGATCTTGCATCAGGCACCGTAAGCATTGAATATGATGATTCCAAGGTAAGCCTTGACGCGCTGAAGGAAGCCATCGAAGATCAGGGATACGACGTCGTATCTTAAGGGAAGGCAATGGATTAATCCGTAGGCTGTCAGCTTCGGGCTGAATAGAAACCGGCTGCTATCTCGCCATAGCACGCCGGTTTTTTTGCGGTGCTTCCCTTCGTATGCTGGCGGGGCGCGGAAGCTTGCGGCTCCAAGTCCAAAGTTACATAATAGATTGAAAGTACCACGCAAGGGGATAATGACTTTTGGTACAACTATGCATGGCAAGTCGGTCCGAGCGATCAGCTTTCGTGCGGTGCGCCATCATGGTTGGAGCATTTGCCGGGAGGATAGTATAACCCATATTACAAATACCTAGGAGTGAGAATAGATGATGAACGATACGTTGTCCTTGTTAATGAATCATCGATCGATTCGGAAGTTCACGGACGAGCCTGTGACGGAGGAGCAGCTGAAGACGATTGTGGCGGCCGGGCAGATGGCATCCACGTCCAGCAATGTCCAGGCTTACAGCATTATCGCGATTACCGATTCGGAGAAGAAGAGAAGATTGGCGGAATTAGCGGGAAATCAGGCGTATATTGTGGAATGTCCCGTATTTCTCGTATGGTGCGCGGATCTGTACCGGCTGAAAAAAATAACTGAGCCCCATGTCGGCGACCAGCCGACGTATGAGGATTCGACCGAAAACTTCATCGTTGCGACGGTAGACGCTGCGCTCTCTGCGCAGAATGCCGCCATCGCCGCGGAATCGCTCGGACTCGGCATCGTTTATATCGGCGGGATCCGCAACAGGATTGCCGAATTTGCCGAAGCGCTCGATTTGCCGGAGCTGGTCTATCCCGTATTCGGCATGTGTCTCGGCCATCCGGACCAGCAGCCGGGCCTCCGCCCGCGTCTCCCCGTGGAAGCGGTGCTGCACCGGGAAAGCTACGACCGGGCGACAATTGAAGAAGCGAAGCGATATGACCAAATCTCCGCCGAATACCTGTCCAAGCGGACGAACGGCAAGAATCGCACGCCTTGGTCGGAGCTGATGGGCAAGCGCCTCGCCGAGCCGGTGAGACTGCATATGAAGGAATTCCTGGAGGGGAAGGGCTTCATGAAGCGGTAGGCGAGCGGCAGAATGAGGGCCAGGCATAACTGGACGATACAGCCGCGAGGAGCCCGGATAAAGGGGGGTTTCGTCCGCTTGTCCTCCCAATATCCAATAGGAAAAACCTATTTATCAAGACGAAATCAAGCCGCAGGTGGATTGCTGTTGCAGCCAACCTGCGGCTTTTTCATTCTGCTCCAATCGAGGAGGGGGTTCTCGTACAATTACACTAATCGGCGGAGCCCTGCTGGCGGTATTGGCCTGGCGTCACGCCTTCGAGCTTCTTGAACATTCGATTGAAGTACGAGGGCTGGTACCCCGCGGCCTCCGCGATTTCATGAATCCGCAGGTCGGTCGTGAGCAGCAGCTCTTTACAGCGGTTCATGCGCACGGTTGTCAGATAGTCCACATAGTTCGTGCCCGTCATCTGCTTAAACGCCTTGCTTAGCTGAGATACGCTGACGCCGGCTTCCATGGCGATCGTATCCAGGGACAGATCCTGCATCCCGTTCTGTTCGATTTGCTCAAGCACGTGTTCCACCAGGGATTTCATGGAGCTGTTGAAATTCTTCTTCAGCTGATCGAGATAGGGCTCGATAATCTCCCTTTGGAACCAGTCCACGCAAGCTTTGGAATCGCGGAGCAGGGACAGCTGCTCCTGCAGATTGGAGAAGTCGTACACCTGGTAAGGGTTCAGTCCGGCCTGCAGCATGGAGCGATGAACGCTGGTAAGCAGCCGCATCAGCCCATGATGGACATGCCATTCCGAGCCGCCTCCCGCCTGAAGGGCCGTGACGAACCGGCTTAGGGACCGCCGTGCATTGTCGTGCAGCCCCAGATTCAAGGCATGAATGAACTCCTGCTCCAGCTCCAGCGGAAAGTCGACCCAGTCATTTTTCTGGGACAGCACCGTTTCGGCCTCAAGCACCTGACTGCCGGCATCGAAGGAGCGGTAATGCAGCGCCCGCTTGGCCTGCTCCAGCAGATGGGGAACATCGGTCCATTTCCGGCTCGGCCCCCCAAGCACAAGGGTTGCCGTCATGCGCAGCGTATCCCGCAGGGCGCGCATGATCTGATCGCACAATGATTTGATGATGTCGGCACGCCCGTCATCTGCATCGGAGGAGGCCGGGACGATCAGGATGACGCCGAAGGAGCCGTCAAAGAAGTTGATCGGATGAACGTAGGCCTTCAAATCCTCCGCCAGCTCTTGAATGACATTCAGGGCGGCGTAAGTAAGGAGATGCTCATCATTTTCCGTTAACGGTGTCCGGTCTTCCCCGTGCGTATGCTGCTGAAGGACAATGGCCGCAAACTGCTTGCCGGTAATATCGAGCTCCATTTCCTGCAGCTTTGCCGCGTATTCACTCTCGGTCAGATGGGCAGCCTGTCCGCTCAGAAATTGATTGATATAAGCCTCGCGAATCGCCGGCAGCGATTGGCTCCACTGGCTCTGCATCGTGGAATGGGAGAACCGGTACTGCTTCCACTCATTTTCTATGTAATCGAGCTCATTATACCTTGCGCCGGGCTTGGCTTTATCGCTGCCGATCATATGGAGCATTTTCCGGATCGGACGGTACATGCTCTTGGACGCATACCAGCTTATTGCCAAGGAAGCCGCGAGCGCAAAAGCAAAGCAGATCAGAATGATATGCGTGTACGGTTTTGTCGGTGCGATGATTGCCGATTGCGGCGTACCGGATACATAGGTCCATTGCCGCTGCATCTTTTCAAATTGAACGGTATTTACAAGCAATACATCCTGTGGGATCCGAACCTTCATCCGCAGCTGATTGGAGGTCTGGACGTCTTCGCGTCCGCGCAGCATCAGCTGCTCCCGGATCGCTTGCATCGCCTCCGGCATTTGGCTGCTCATCCCGGACTCCCCGATCACATGGCCCTGGTCATCCAGCAGGAAGGATACATTCTCGCTATTGCGGATAACGTGCAGCTTCGATGGGTCAATGTAAATGACGATGGCCCCGTACGGCGTATGGCCGTTGAACGGAAGCCTCATCACGAGCGCATGGGTGGAGCCCCCTTTGTTGAAAGGACGCTCAAGATCATGCACCCAGAACATATCGGCATCCCCGTCCATCAGACTCTTGAAGCTGGCCGCATCCTTTTCCCGGTCAAGCGATCGGAGGCCGAGATCAGGCTCCATGATTTTATTTTGCTTTTTGATATAGAGGTATACCTGGTCGACAAGAGGATCGGCATTCTCCACCAGGTTCAACGTATTGAACAGCTCGTCCGTCTCTTCAATATTCGATACAAAATCCATATCTGACAAGGAAGGCTTAAAGTGGGGCTTCACCACCATATTGAGCGCATATTGGACCAGCTGCGTGAACTGCTCGTCCACTTGCCTCGCAGCGTCGACCAAGGTTTCCTCGTTCCGCTGTTGATATTGATTGATCATATGCTGATTCCCTACATACAGATAAACGGCCGTTATGGCCGAGATGGGAAGGCATGTTAAGAGCACGGCAAGCGCTATGCTTCTCCAATACATAATTCCTTTGAAATCGGTTTCAAGATTTCTTGCCCTCATTGCATGAACCCCCTGGTTGGTTATAAACGAAATCAAAGGCTTGGTCGAAGTAAGCCGGGATGGATTAAGTATTATCATAACGAATGAGCGGTGCAGTGAAAAGGTCGTATCTGCCTAAATCACCTCCAGGAAAAAAAGTGCAAGAGAAGGAAATGGACAAGCCAAACCACTTGACGTATCAAGCTTTGCGCGGATGCTGCATCGATTGGAACGAGGGGAGGGGCCGACGGAAAAAAAGTGAAATTGCAGGGAATGTTGGAACCGTTTACATTTAGAATGCGTTCCAAATGAACGGCAGATCGAAACGAGATGACGAGGCTGAAAGCGAGGGATTAACGATGAAAGAACTGGAGACCGTTCAGATCGAACCGAAGAACAGGGGAGCAAGCAGGAAAGCTTCCACTTCCGGGAAGTCCAAAACGAAGTGGGGACGGCTATGGGCGGATGTAGCGCGCGATAAATATTTGTATGTCCTGGCCTTGCCGGGCCTTATCTTTTTTATCATTTTCAAATACGTTCCGATTACGAATCTCGTCATTGCCTTCCAGGAGTATTCGCCGTACTTCGGGGTGCTGGGGAGCCCTTGGGTAGGCTTTGAGCATTTCATCCGCTTTTTCTCCAACAATGATTTCTGGATGCTGCTGCGCAATACGCTTGCGATTAGCTTCCTGAGCTTGATTTTCTTTTTTCCGGCGCCGATCATACTGGCTCTGATGCTGAATGAGGTTCGAAGCTCCCTTTATAAACGAACGATCCAATCGTTAGTGTATATTCCGCACTTTTTGTCATGGGTGCTGATCTATGGCTTGACTTATCTGATGTTCTCGCAATCCGAGGGCTTGGTCAACAAGTGGTTCATGTCCATGAATTGGGAGACGGTCGATATTCTCTCCAATCCGAACTACTTCTGGGCCATGCTTACGGCACAGTCCATTTGGAAAGAGGTCGGGTGGGGAACGATTATATTCCTTGCGGCCATCGCCGGCGTTGATCCTCAATTGTATGAAGCGGCCGTCATGGACGGCGCGGGGCGCTTTAGACGAATGTGGCATGTTACGCTGCCGGCCATGCGCAATGTGATTATGATCCTGCTCATACTCCGCCTGGGAACGATCCTCGATACGGGATTCGAGCAGATTTATCTGATGATGAATGCGCCTGTCACCCAGGTGGCCGAAGTGTTCGACACTTATGTTTACAGGGTGGGGATCCGGCAGGGAGAGTTCAGCTACAGCACGGCTATCGGATTGTTTAAATCGATCGTCGGCGTCATTATGGTCGTTACCGCCAACCGGTTGGCCAGACGATACGGCCAGGAAAGCTTGTACTAGAACATCGACGAAGACAAGGAGGATGGAAGCATGCATGAGAAAGGTTGGAAGACGCGGCTCTTTAGCCTCGTAAATAACGGGCTGCTGCTGGTCGTCGGTCTGGCAACGATATTTCCCATTTACTATACCGTGATTCTTTCGTTTACGGATCCGGTGGAGTATTATCAACGAAGCCTGATTTTATGGCCGCGGGTCTGGACCCTGGATGCGTACAAGCATTTGCTGTCGAACGGATTATTTGTCAGCTCGATATCGGTGAGCGTGTTCCTGGCGACGATCGGCACGCTCCTCAGCCTGCTCGTTACGGGCGGGATGGCGTATGCATTGTCCCGTAAACGCCTGCGGTTCCGCAAAGCGATGATGATTATGGTGCTGCTCACGTTTCTCTTCACGCCGGGGCTCGTTCCGCTCTACCTGGTCGTCCGCAATCTGGGACTGATCGACAGCGTCTGGTCGCTTATATTGCCGAGCTTGACCAGTGCATGGTATGTCCTGCTCATGAAGGGCTTCTTCGACAGCATTCCGGTCAGCCTGGAGGAAGCCGCCATGATCGACGGCTCCAATGATATCGGCGTGTTCTGGCGCATCATTCTGCCATTGTCATTGCCTGCCCTCGTTGCCTTCGGATTGTTCTTCGCGGTCGGCTATTGGAATACGTACTTTAACGCCTTGATGTTCATTAACGACCAGAAGATGTGGCCGCTGCAGGTGCTGCTGCAAAATATGCTCGTCGATCCGACAACGATGGGATCAGGCAATGGCGGAGGGTTTGCGTTCCAAGTGAACCGGCAGGTTCCGACCGAAACATTGAAAATGGCGGCGGTCGTTATTGCAACCGTGCCGATCATGCTGGTGTACCCATTCCTGCAGAAGCACTTCGCCAAAGGGGCGATGGTAGGCTCCGTCAAGGAATGATTCGATATATGGTTACACATGGATACAACATCCATTATCCATCAGGTTCAGACAGAAGCCAATCCAATGATAAAGGGAGGTCCATTTTATGAAAACAATGAAGCTCAAGCCTGGAAAATCGCTTGTTAAGACGGCCAGCTTACTGATCTTGGCCAGCTCGCTCCTGCTCAGTGCATGCGGTGGCGGCTCGGGAGGCACCGCCAGCGGCAGCGGAGGCGGAAAGGATGGCGGAGAGCCGACAAGCATTACGATTCAGACCCTGAACTACGCGACTGAATTCATCGATAACACGAATCCTCTCTGGAAGGAGCTGGAGAAGCGAACCAACACCAAGCTGAACATCACCTGGCTGTCCCCTTCCACGGCGGAGGAGAAAATTAACGTCATGCTTGCGTCCGGCGACCTGCCGGAAGTAACGTTCGTCGAATCGATGCAGAACCCGCAGCTGCAGAAAATGCTGAAGCAAGGGGTGTTCTGGGACTTGACCCCGTTCCTTAAGGATTATCCGAATTTAAACCGCGAAGAGCTGAAGGAAATGTGGGAGATCACGAAGGTAGACGGCAAGAACATGGTTATTCCGCGCTACTATCCGAGCTATGGCGGCGGCGTGTTCCCGATGATCCGCAAGGATTGGCTGGATGCGCTGGGACTGGAAACGCCCAAGACGCTCGACGAATTCTATAACGTGCTAAAGGCCTTTAAGGAGAAAGATCCGAACGGGAACGGCCAAGCGGATGAAATTCCGTACGCGGCCAACCCGGGCGCGCTTGCTTATATTTATAATATTTTCAACGAGACGCAAGGGGGCTGGAAGCTGGAGCCGGATAATACGCTATCTCCGATCATCACGTCGGATGCGTCGAGGGAGGCTATGCTGTGGATCAAAAAGGCTTATGACGATGGCCTGTTCCCTAAGGACTTCGCCATCATGAAGTTCTCGCAGGTCATGGATACGATGCGCAGCGCCAAGGCCGGAGTCGGGGGCATGTCCATGAACCATGCCTGGGTAACCGGTCAACCGGTGAAGGAGGTTGATCCGAAGGCGGACCTGATGCCGCTGGCTTATTTGGAAAATGCGAATGGGGTGAAATATACTCCTTCAGGCTCACCGTATTATGGCGTATATCTGATCCCGAAGAAGGTTCCGGAAGCCAAGGTGAAGAAAATTCTGGAGTTCTTTGACTACGGCTACAGCGTGGAAGGCAACGAGATGCTGACGTACGGCCTCGAGGGCGTTCATTACAAGGTAGAGAACGGCAAGAAGGTGGCAACGCCGCAAGCGGCAATCGATAAGACGGGAGACGGAAACCTGAACAATATGATTCATCTGGTGAGCGACGATATGGCGATCAGCGCCGTGGGGATGCCGGATGAGGTATATCAGCGCAACGTGGAGATCGTAACGGAGCGCAAGACGGTCAAGGTGCCGAATCCTTCGGCAGAGCTGTATTCGGAGGCGTATAATAAATATTATCCTGAAATCTCCAAGAAAGTGGAAGACATGCGCGTCATGGTCATTACGGGCAAGGAGCCGATTGAAGCGTATGATCAATTGATCGAAACGATCAAGAATGATCCGAAGATGGCGGAAATTACGGAAGAAATGACTAAGGCGTATCAGGAGAAGTACCTGAAATAATCTATAAAGGCTGTTCAAATTTCGGTGCTGAAATACCGGCTTTTTGAACTCGCATTTATATATGAAAGTGGCCGTCCGGGCAGAGAAGCATCTGCTCATGGGCGGCCTTGTTTTTGTATGAAGAGGCAGCTGTTTCAAGCCCTTACGGAGATTATTTCCGCATCATAGCAAGCTTTGAGTCCCCATGTGATGCCTCCCTGATGTCTAACATCAAACATTCTAGAATTTTACATTAAAGTATAAAATATTACATAAGGGAGGCATAAATCATGAAAACGAAGGACGGCATGAAATTTGATATCGAGCGAGAGAGAAATAAGCTTCATAAGATGAAGCAGCGATATCGTGATTTTAATCATCCCAAGGTCCTCGAGCAATCGGCGGTGCTGGACGAGCTGATTAATCAGTATAACCGCTTCCTTCGGGAGGACAAGCCGATTGCATAAAGATTGACTTGAAGCGGTTTACCGAAACGCAAGATTCATAGATTCCGATTTCACATTACTCCGCGAACCAAGGATAGTATATCAACCGTCGAACCAACGAAAAGCTGCCTTCGGCCAGCATGTACCGTTCGCTTTTATAATCCGTACAGCCGTGCGGCATTTCGATACAGCTGTCTGCGCGCTTCCTGTTCGGAAATCCCCTGCAGCTCGGCCCAAGCGGCAGCGGCAAGGGCGGTCATTTCCGGTCGGGTCGTCTGCCCTTGAAGGGGACCCTCGAACGGCCAAGGACCATCCGTCTCGGTCATGACCAGCTGCGGAGGATACATTCTCGCAATATCGCGGATCTCTTCTTCATAAAGGATATCCGGCGTAAAGGAGATATGATAGCCGCTTGCGGCCATCCGGTCTAACGTATCGCGTGAGCCCTTGAACCAATGAAAATGAGCGCGGGCGATCCCGTAGGCTTCGAGCAGATCGCATGCGGTATCCGCATCCTCATACACGGCGTGCAGAATGATCGGTTTATCGTGCTTCTTCGCAAAGGCGACGAATCTTTCGAGCAGCTCGATATAAGGCGCGTTGTCCCACGAATGTCCTGCTGACTCCGCCTCCAGTCTTGCATAATAGGGGAGGCCGACCTCCCCGACCGCCACCATGTCTTGGACATGGTTCTCCATCCAGCGAAGCAGCTCTTCGGTTTCGTCCGGAGAGGGAAGAGGCTGCTCCGGGTGATAGCCGAAAGCAGGCTTAATGGAGTCCCCGTAGATTCGCGACAGCTCCAGATTGCGCTTGCAAGAGGGCAGATTCATGGACACGGTGATGATGTATTGGACGTTTCCCATCGCGAGCGCCGAGGCGATGCTCTCCTGATCGGCAAGCGAATAGCTGTCGAGATGGATATGCGTATCGATGAGCGGGATATCCGCGCGATCATACGTTTCAAGCGGCAATGAGGTTGAAGCTGTTCCGGATGCCATAATGAGCCCTCCTTTCGTTTCCAATGTTCTTACAGTTTGTCTCTACATATATTATATAGAAAGCTATTCTTTACATATCCGGCTCCGTGCCGGAACCTATAACAGCCGGCCGCTTGCTTATGCATGCAGCCGGCTGTTCCGTCTGAGGAATGGGATCTGAATCCGCATCAAATGAAGTTGGTATAGCACGCATACCGAAGCTTCCGAGGAATGGCAAGTTAACATCTCCTACAATCGGCTGAAGCATAACAAATCTGCACCTGACAGCGGCTGGAACATAACAAGTCAGCATCTTGAATGCAGCCGGAAGCATAGCAAGTCAGCGTCCTGAAACCAGTCCCTGCTAGTCAATTGCGCTTCTGCTGCTCCTGCCGCAGCACGGCTGAAATCTCGGATTTCAGCTCGATGAAGGACGGATCCAGCAGCAGATCCTCCCGGCGAGGACGGGTGAACGGAGCCTCGACCCGTTTCAGAACCGAGCCGGGACGCGCGGACAGAATATAGATGCTGTCCGAGAGCAGCAGCGCCTCCTCAATATGATGGGTGATCATCAGCACCGAGCGCCGGGTGTCCTCCCATATATCGAGCAGCCAGCGCTGCATGTCGCTTCGGGTCAGGGCATCGAGCGCGCTGAACGGCTCATCGAGGCACATGACCTCCTGCGGGCTCATGAGCGCCCGCAGAAATGCCGCGCGCTGCTGCATCCCGCCTGATAGGGTATGCGGATATGCCTGCTCGAAGCCGCCAAGCCCGGCCCGTTCCATCCAAGCGCGGGCATGGGCGCGAGCGGAAGCTTTAGAGGTCCCCCGGAGCTCCTCCGGCAGCAGGACGTTGTCCTCAATCGTCCGCCACGGGAACAAGGCCGGCTGCTGCGGCATATAAGCGATGCGCCCCTTCTCCCCGGTGACCTCCCGCCCCTCCATGAGGACCTGGCCGGCATCAGGCGCAATCAATCCGCCGATGATGTGAAAGAGCGTGCTTTTTCCGCTGCCGGAAGGGCCGATGATCGATACGAATTCCCCTGGAAGCACCCTAAGCGACAGCTCCTCCAGCACATGCACTTCACTGCGCCGCTCGCGGAACACCTTGCGAATCCCCCGGACCTCCAGGGCAGGAGCGGGGGCGGCGGCTGCGCCGCCGGTTGAATTCAAGACGGAATCAGTCGCTCGCTGCGTCATATGGGCAGCCTCCCTTCTTTATTAAGATCCCTGATTTCAACCTTATCTGTAACCTGGATTTGAAAGAACCATTTAAATCTGGGGAGCAGCCGCGATGCTTAGAGGAACTCTGCATGTATTTGCCCCGAATCCCGGTCCAATCGTTCAACTTATGAAGCAGAGAGCATCTATATGGCCAAGCCATGCCAATCAATGCTTCCGGTTCCAGCGGATCAGCCGTTTCTCCAGCAGGGTAATAACGCCTACCATGAGCAGGCTGAGCAGCACGATAACCAGAATGGCCACAAATACGCGATCGGTCCGGTACCCGGATTTTTGCAGCATCATATAATAGCCGATTCCCCGGTCAGACCCGATCCATTCCCCGATGACCGCCCCCATGACCGAATACGTGGCCGCGATCCGAATCCCGGAGAAGATGGATGGCAGCGCGTGCGGAAGCTCCAGCTTGGTGAAGATTTGCCACGGCGTGGCTCCCGTCATCTGCATATAATTCATCATCGTGCGGTCGGTCCGTGCCAGCCCGTCGAGGGCCGCTACGGCTACGGGGAAGAAGCAAACGAGCGTAATGACGATGACCTTCGGCAGCATGCCGAACCCGAACCAGATCATGAGGAGCGGGGCCAAGGCGATGGTCGGCACGTTCTGGCTTAAGATGAGAAGCGGATAAAGGGCTGTTTTGAGAAAAGGTACCCTGTGCAGAGCCAAAGAGAGCAGGAGTCCGATACCGGTTCCGATGGCAAATCCGATCACGGTTAACTTTAGGGTAGCCCAAGTGTGTTCCATAAGTCCCGACGCCCCGGTGATGGCTTCATGCCCGATAGCCGTCGGCGCAGGCAGAATGAATTTCTCGATATCGAACATCCAGACCGCAGCCTGCCACACGATCAAAAAGAAGAGGACCGCCACGACGGGCGGCCATATCGAGCTCCACCAGCTTTTCATGGACGGTATTTCTCCGTGAGCTTATCCATGCTGATGCCCTGCGGATGATGTGCGATTTTGACTTGGGAGATGATGCTCGGACTCCCGGCTTTCACCAGCGCATCATGCATTCGCTCCACGATGCGGAGCAGCTCGGACAGCTCGCCTTCCATCGTTGTTTCCAAAGCATGGACCTCGTATTTGACGCCGGAATCCTGGATTACCTTAATGGCTTCATCCACATAAGGGATGCTGTCTCCGCCGTCCGGCGTACGCGGAATGACTTGAATGCTCAGCAGTGTATTCGCCATGAGTCAATCGTCCTTTCGTATATGGGTTCTCATTTGCACGGCCGTTAAGCCTCATGCCGATGAGCCGCGAAGCAGCATTGCAATGCTGCGGGGAGTGCTTCTCCTATTTGTCAGGCAAAAACTCATTCGTAAACGCGCGCTCCGCGTCCAATTCCTTCTCCAGCAGCTTGCGCTCAAACATCCAGTCGGCATATCCGGACCAAACCTCGGCCTTCTGCTCGCCCCAGCGCGGCGAGTCATCTTGATAGCGCGGGCTGAGCCACTTCTGGCTTTCCAGCACCAGCTCGGCATCCAGGTCGGGAACTGCCTTCGACAGCAGTGCCGCGGCATCTTCCGGATGGTCTATCGCATATTGATAGCCTTTGGACGTTGCGCGCATGAACGCTTTGACAAGCTCCGGGTCATCCGCGATCAGCTTCTCGTTCGTTACGATGACCGGCGTATAATAATCCAGCTGTTCGGAATAATCCTTCACGTAGATCATGTCCAGCGGCTCGCCGCGAAGCTGGGCTTCAATGCCTGTCCAGGCATAGTAGATCCAGGCGAAATCAATATCCCGCTTAACCGCCGTAAAATAATCGGCGTCTCCGATGTTCACGATGTTGACCTTGTTCACATCGGCTCCATCGATCTCCATGATCGATTTCATGACGGCTTCCTCAATCGGAGAGCCCCAGCCTCCGTAGGATTTTCCTTCAAAATCGGAGGCCTTCTGGATGCCCCGATCCTTCGGTGCAGCGAATCCGGACGTATTATGCTGAATGATGGCTGCGATCGAAACCAGCGGCAGCCCCTGTGTCCGGGCGAGCGTTACGCCCTCCTGATAGCTGATGCCGAACGGTACGTTGCCGGAAGCGACCATCGCATCGGTTCCCCCGGAGCCCGGCTGTACGATTTGCACGTTCAGCCCTTCCTCCTCATAATATCCGAGCTCCTTGGCTGCATATAATCCGGTGTGGTTCGTGTTCGCCGACCAGTCCAGCATCAATTGGACATCGCGGAGCTTGGCCGGCTGTTCTCCTTCTCCGGCAGTCTCTTGCTTGCCGGGCGCGCTTCCGCCGTTCTGGCCGCTTGCCCCGCAGGCGGAAGCGACCAGAAGCAGGACGCAGGCGAGCAGCAGAGAGAGCCATGTACGTTGTTTCATCGTGTTTCTCCTCTCCTTATATGTCTTCCATTTTCCGTATTAACTTCATAACAACAACAAAAAACGCCCCGATCGTATCGGAGCGCATGACGGCGTAAGTATATACTACGGCTTATGAACAGCCGCAATCTTATGGCTTCCTACGCTGGCATTACCCAGATCAGGTATAAGGGTCAGTATCTCTATGGGATACACTCTCAGCCGGCCGATTCCAGCTCCCCCGGTATTTATGAAGTTACGGGTTATACTTCCGTTATTATAGACCTACCGGAAGCACCTGTCCAGTACGGGAACGCCCCATGCCTGAAGGCGATTTTCTACGTTCGTATAGGTCGCCGGGATGAGTGGCTGTCCAGGCATGGAAGACCCGAATGATCCAGGCGACCCATAGGAGTCTCTATATGCGGGCGGGCAACCTTAGACCTGGCCTGTTAGCGCTGGAAAAATTCAATCCATTCGCCTTCCGGACCGTGCACGAAGAAATAGCGGTAGCCGTTGGGCAGCGTGACGATTTCCTCATCCAGATGCGGAACGTCCAGCTCCTTCACCCGTGCATATTCCGCTTCAATGTCGTCCGTGCTGACGGCAAAGTGATGCACCGTTCCCTCCGCAGGAAGGGAGTCGCTGTATCCTTGAATCAGCTCGACCTCGGTTTCATCGCTGCCGTTAAAGCCGAGGAAAGCCAGCTGGATGACACCGTTCGTGTGCGTCAGACGGTCCTTGAGCTCAAGGCCGACCACCTTCGTATAGAAAGCGATCGTTGCTTCCAGATCCCTTACGACAATGCCTA
Source organism: Paenibacillus sp. FSL R5-0810 (assembly GCF_038002285.1). Lineage (NCBI taxonomy): Bacteria > Bacillati > Bacillota > Bacilli > Caryophanales > Paenibacillaceae > Paenibacillus > Paenibacillus sp. FSL R5-0810. The sequence continues at coordinate 4,531,590 of NZ_JBBOCF010000001.1, read as the reverse complement.
CATGGTCCAATCGTCTTTGTCCCATTTTACAAGAACCCCTTCCATGAAACTATGCTAGGATATAAAACCAAAGATACGTTGATATGAAAGAATAATACTACATAAACCCCATGTGTCAAGTGGGGATTGAGTGACTACAATCCCGGGACAATTCCGCAAATAACGATTCTACGCGGCCTATATGCCTATAAATATCCAGTTGTTGGGCGCTTCTTTCTTTACTTTTCCTCGGGCTAAAAGTATGATTGGATATGGAAACGCTTTAATTCGAAAGACCTATTCATCATGAATGACCAAGCCTACCTTTTGTTTCAGGGAGGGATATGAATGAGCCCGGGTCCATCCGATTCCATATATATTCGGCTCGCGATTGGATACGCATTGATCCAATGGATATTGGCCCTGTGGATGCCGGACGCTTTATTGCTTCACCGCATCTTAGCCATTATGGCTCCGATAGCCGCATTCGCGTATTTGATCGGGGTGATTGGCAGTCGGTATGAGCAAGGCCATCTTCGCAGATTTTGGCTTCTGATTGCAGCCGGATTGGCCGGCGATGCAATAGGGCGCATCCTGTATGCGGGTGATGAATGGATTGGAGGGGTGTTTGGCGGATCCATCCGGCTGGCGGAACTGTTCTGGAGCTTGGAAGCTCTATTGTTCGCCGGTGCCCTGATTTACCTGTTCAGACGAGTGCAGGGTCCGCTGCGGGGCGCTCGGTTTACCCTGGACATCATCATTGTTGCGATTACCTTGATGACGGTGGGGTGGGAGTATCTCATTAAGCCGGAGATGGAGAGCGGGACGGATACCGTCTGGAGGTCGGCCGGAGGAGCGATGCTCTATCCGCTGTGCGGAATCGTACTGATGTTCTTTACGCTGGTCGTGTATTTTAACACTAAGCAGCTGCACAAGCGGGCGGTCATCTTCCTGTGCCTTGGTGGAAGCGCATTTGCGCTCGGGGATGTCCTTCGGATCTTTCTTGATAGTTTCATGAACATCGGAGCTGGCCTATATGTATATCCGCTGCACACCCTCTCTGCATGCTTTATCGGCTTTGCGGGTGGACAAACGCTGCCTCGAAGGGGGAGGAGATCCCTATCCGAGAAGAAGCCGTGGCCGGCAGGAACCTTGATCGTACGATATTTGCTGCCCTACAGCGTCCTTGGCGGAATGTTTGCCCTGATGGCCCATCGGTTCGGGGGATGGAGCGGTCTATTTACCGGCTTGACCCTCTGCTTCATTCTCATTTTGATCAGGCAAATCCTGATTCAGGTCGAGAATGACCGCTTGTTCGAAAGGCTGCATGTCAGCCTGCAGAAGAGTGAATCGCTCGCGCACCGCGACGATTTGACGGGCCTGTATAACCGTCGTTATTTTAACGCCAGGCTTTCGGAAGCTTTGGGCGAAGCAGATCGGGCCGGTTTCCGTGTCGGACTGCTGTATATGGACTTGAACCGTTTTAAGCGCGTGAATGACAAGTATGGGCACCGTGCGGGGGATTTGCTGATCCAGAAGGTGGCGCAGCGCCTCCATTCGCTGGAGTCAAAGGGCGTAATCGTATCCCGGCTCGGCGGCGATGAATTTACGGTTATGCTGTATCCGGCCGGAGAGGATCAGGAGCTGATCTGGATGGCGGAGGATATCTGGACGCTGCTGAGCGAGCCCTATGAGCTGGAAGGAACCGAAATTTACACCTCGCCGAGCATCGGGATTGCGGTTTACCCCGATCATGCCAAGGATGACCAGGAGCTGATCGGCCGTGCGGATACGGCGATGTATGCGGCGAAGGAGCGGCATGCCCGGTGGCATTTTGACGTAGAGCAGACCATGCTGCTGCAGCTTCTTCATAAGAAAGCGGATTAAAAGGTGCGATTCCTTTGTCGGATCGTCGAAAGTCAGTTGTTATCGGCAATTCTTGTCGATTTTTGCTATATCAAGAGTCGCTTTAACATAGATATTACGCATTTGCAGTAAAATTAGGTCATAAGTTTGATAGAAATCCATAAAATGCAAAGAAATCATATTCTAAATGCCGATAAAGCATAGTGAGAGCTTGCTTGCCAAGGAGGACGAACATGATTTGCGACAATTGCAGCACCTTTGAAGCGATTGAGGACCAAGGAAGAACCGTTCATATGAAGCCTGCTCGGCAAGAGCTTGTGCGCTTGCTTGCACAGAACGGCTACACGGTGCAGGAACACAATGAGAGTTGTGCTGTGAACTATAAGGAACGTTCCGATCTGATCTCCATTATGGAGTGTCTGCAATCCCTTCCGCGAAATCTATGTGATGAGCTGTCCTTCTGTGTCACTGGAGGGGAAGCTCCGAAGACCCGGCATATTTGGACGCCGATGCAGAGGTTTGAGCTGCAGATGGAGCACTATGATATGGTGAACGTTATATTACATAAAGAATTTACGAGCTATATGCAGCCGATCGTGGATCCGTCCGAGCATATTGTTGCCTATGAATTTCTGCTGCGTCCGCTCAAAGGCGGGATCCCGTTTAAGCCCCATGAGCTGTTCGAAACGGCACGCAAGACCGGTTTGCAGGTTTTTCTGGATCAAGCGGCCAGAACGTCTGCGATTGAAACCAGCGCACAATGGCTTCCGAAGGGCGTGAAGCGCTTCGTGAATTTCCTGCCATCTTCGATCTACGACGCCCAGATGTGCCTGAACCATACCTTCCATACGATTGAACGACTCGGGCTCGATCCCGGGGATTTCGTATTCGAGGTGGTGGAAACCGAGAAGGTCGATGATGTCGGGCACCTGCAATCGATCTTCGAGGCCTATCGCAGCCACGGGATCTCGGTAGCGATGGATGACGTAGGGGCAGGCTACTCCACCTTGGAGCAAATGATCAAGCTGAAACCGGATTATGTCAAAATAGACCGAAGCCTGATCGACGGCTGTGATCAGAATCCAACCCAGCAAAGGCAGCTTGTGACCATTACCCATATGGCTCACGAGTTCGGGGCGATGGTGCTTGCCGAAGGGATTGAAAGACGGGAGGAATTCCATTTCTGCCGGGAAATCGGAATCGAGCTGTCGCAAGGATATCTGTTCGGAAAACCGTCCCAGCGACCCCCATGCGGTCCGGAGCCGCAGCTCATTTAACCAAAGCTAGCCCGGCGGCTTAGCCTGATCATCACAGTATTATTATAGCCTTAGTGAAGATACGGGTCCTGTCCTAGCGTGCCAACGGCAAGCGGAATATCCGTTTATATAAAGGAAGAAGCTCCGCACACAGGTGACGGAGCTTCTTCCTTTTCGTGATAGGGCAGAGAACGGTGAAGTAAATCCTCAGACCGTCCCGAGCATTATTCGTTTCTACAAGCCCTCAATCCTACAATCAGTGGATCCTACAATCAGTCGGTCCTACATGAAGCCCGGGCTGCTTGGGTCTGCCCGAATAAACCGATCAAGCTCGCGGTGCTTTTACCTCGCCACGGCCGGCGATGCCGTATTCCTTACCGCTGACGTTCAGCACGGCAGGCGTGTCGGTCTCGTTAACGATGATGGTTTCCTTGTCGGTCACCTGAACCTTCAGGCGGGATCCGCGGAACATCACCTTGAACGAGAAGGAGGACCAGTGGCCCGGAATGAACGGATTCAGGTGGAGGACGCCGTCTCTCACGCGCAGGCCGCCAAAGCCATGCACGACGGACATCCATGTGCCTGCCATGCTGGTCGTATGGCAGCCGTCTTCCGTATCGTTGTTATAGTTGTCGAGATCAAGTCGAGCCGTGCGCAAATACATCTCATAAGCCTTCTCCTGATACCCGAGCTCGCAGGCAAGTATCGCATGCACGCAAGGGGAGAGGGAGGACTCGTGTACGGTGAACGGCTCGTAGAAGTCGAAATTGCGCCGCTTTGTCTCCAGATCGTACCGATCGCCCAGGAAGAACAGACCTTGCAGCACATCGGCTTGCTTGATATATACGGAACGCAGGATCCGGTCCCAGGACCAATTCTGATTCAGCGGCAGGTGCGCAGGATCAAGCTCCTTGACCGGTACCAGCTCCTTATCCAGGAATCCGTCCTGCTGCAGGAAGATACCGCGTTCCGGATCCTCCGGATAGTACATTTTGCTGATGATGTCCTGCCACTTGGAGGTTTCGCTGCCCTCGAGCTCCAATTTATCGATCAGCTCGGCATAGCGGGAGGCTTCGTTCTCCTTGACGTAGGCCAGAACGTCCAGCGTATACTCCAGCGTCCAGCTGGCGATCCGGTTCGTGTACCAGTTGTTGTTCACGTTGTTCTCATACTCGTTCGGGCCGGTGACGCCCAGGATCATATAACGGTCCTTCGCAGGCACGTAATTGACGCGCTCCTCCCAGAAACGGGAAATTTCCACGAGAACCTCAAGCCCGTATTGGCCCAGGTACGAGAGGTCGCCGGTGTAGTTGACATAGTTATAGATCGCATAGGCAATCGCGCCGTTGCGGTGAATCTCTTCAAACGTAATTTCCCATTCGTTGTGGCACTCTTCGCCGTTCATGGTGACCATCGGATAGAGGGCGCCCTTCGTGAAGCCGAGCTTCTTGGCGTTTTCCTTCGCTTTTTCCAGATGCTTGTAACGGTAGATGAGCAGATTCCGGGAGATGCTTGCATCGGCCGTGCTCAGATAGAACGGCAGGCAATAAGCCTCGGTATCCCAGTATGTGCTGCCGCCGTATTTTTCTCCAGTGAAGCCCTTCGGACCGATATTCAGGCGGTCATCCTCGCCGCTGTATGTCTGGTTCAATTGGAAAATGTTGAAGCGGATCGCCTGCTGTGCCGCCACATCGCCTTCAATGACGATATCGCTCTCTTTCCATTTATCGCCCCAGGCGTCAGCCTGCTCCTTGAGCAATTGCTCGAACCCGGTCTGGACCGCAGGCGCCAGCACGGAACGGGCTGCGTCAAGCAGCTCACCGAGCCCGTGGTTGCGGGAAGTCACGTTAGCCACATATTTATAGACGGTGATTTCATCATCCTGAGCGATCTGAACGCGCAGTCGGTTCGCCGCATACTTTTCCTTCTCTACCAATTCCGCTTGCAGGCTCAGCTTCTCGCCGTTTTTCACAATATCGTAGGACATGACGGAGGTGACGTGGAAATCGAGCTTTTTGGTTTTGACCGTCAGCGCGGCAGAGCCCTGAGAAGCTTCCTTGAACACTTCCAGCCAAAATTTCTCGTCATAGTTGGCATCCTTGTTCTTCACATCCCCATCGAGGTATGGGGTGATCGTCAGCTCACCGCTGAAATTCAGAGGAGTTACTTTGTAGCGGATGGCCCCGATCTCATGACGCACGATGCTTACGAAACGGATCGCTTCCACCTTCAATTCCTTGCCATCCTCCATACGCGCAGTAAAGCGACGGGCGAGGTAGCCTTCCTTCATGTTCAGCTCGCGGACGAAGTCCTTCACCGTGCACTTGGCCAGATCGAGCGGCGTGCCGTCAACTTCAATGCCGATCCCGATCCAGTTCGTACTGTTCAGCACTTTGGCAAAATATTCGGGATATCCGTTCTTCCACCAGCCCACGCGGGTCTTATCCGGGTAATACACACCGGCCATGTAGCTGCCCTGCAGGGAGGGGCCGCTGTAGGACTCCTCGAAGTTGGCGCGCTGGCCCATAAAGCCGTTGCCGATACTGAAAATACTTTCCGAAATTTCATGCGTATGCGGGTCAAAGCCTTCTTCAATAATTGACCATTCATCAAGCTTTAAATATTGTTTCACAATCATCGGCTCCTTTGATTTTAGGAAAATGGTTGCTAATGCAAAAAATATATGGATGATCGCTGCCGGAAACGGCGGGAGAACTGCTTTACTTCTCCTGCAATCCGAGCAGACGGTCCACCGTAAAGCCTTCGAGTGAGGAGATTACCAGATTGGCGCGCCCCAACGTTTCCGGCGATCCGATGCCGACACAGCGCATGCCGGCCCGGGTGGCGGCCTCGATTCCAGCCTCGGCATCCTCGAATACGACGCAGCTCTCAGTCGGTACGCCAAGCTCCCGGGCACCGAGCGTGAAGACCTCCGGGTCCGGCTTAGCCTGCTGGGTTTTCGTGCCGTCGATAATGGCATCGAAGTAGGGAGTTAGCCCCGTGTTGTTCAGAATCAGCATCGCGTTCTTGCTGGCGGACCCGAGCGCGACCTTTATGCCGCGCTCCTTCAGCGACTGAATGAACTCCAGCGCGCCGGGCAAAATTTCCGAGGCGTCCATGGTGGAGATATACTCCACGTACCAGGCGTTCTTTTTCGCGGCAAGATCCAGCTTGGTCTCCTCATCCGGGGCAAGCCCGCCAATCTCAAGCAGGATGTCCAAGGAAGCCATCCGGCTTACGCCCTTCAGTCGCTCATTGTCCTGCTCCGTGAACTCAAATCCCAGCTCTTCGGCAAGTCGCTTCCATGCGATATAGTGGTATTTGGCCGTATCAACCAAGACGCCGTCCAGGTCGAATAAGCATGCGGTGATCGATGACATGCAATTCCTCCTCATTGCGTAAAATCGTTGAAATGCGAATTAGTGCAAACGTTTGAACCAAACGTCAAAAATAAAGGAAGCACTAGGTGGCTTCTTTATTTTACAAAAATTGTTGGTGGCCTGACGGCAATAGCCGCCAAGCTTATGATTTCGGCATCGAGTACATCGATGACTCCCGGATCATCAAGCGATGCGGGATAATATAGCGATGGGGCAAGACCGTCTCGCCATCGTGGCGGATTGACTGGATCAGCGCCTGGGAGGCGGTGTAGCCAAGGTTGTAAATCCCGATGTCCACGCTGCTCAGCGGCGGTGTCGACAGCTCGGTCAACGAAATGTTGTTAAAGCTGATGATCGACACGTCCTCGGGAACCTTGTATCCAAGCTCGTGCAGGCCCCGAAGCACGCCGAACGCCACGATATCGTCGACGATAACGAGCGCGGTAGGGCGCTCCGGCAGATTCATGAAGAAGGACATGGCACGATAGCCGCTTTCCTGGAGAAACTCGCCTTCGACAACCCACTCCTTCCGCATGTCGAGCCCGGCATCGGCAAGCGCCTTGCCATAGCCCTTCATCCGGTCCTGGGATACGATCAGGTTAGGCGGCCCGCTGACAAAGCCGATCCGTTTATGGCCCAGGGAGATCAGATGCTTCGTCGCATCATACGCCGCCTGGACGTTATCCGTATCGACCGATAGCAGGTCCGGATACTTCTCGCTGCGTCCGACCAGGACGAACGGATAATCGTTGGATTTCAGGAAATCGACAACGGCATCATCCTGCCGGGAATACAGCAGAATCGCGCCATCGACGCGGCGGCCGTTCAGCAGCCGTGATACCGCTTCGACCTCCTCCTTCTCATTGCCGCCCGAGCTGATCAGGACATCGTACCCGGAGCGGTTGGCTTGGGCGACGATCCCGCGGATCAGCTCCATGAAGAACAGGTTGAGAAACAGCTCTTCAGCCGGTTTGGGAAGAATGACACATATGCTTTCCGTTGTTTTGGAAACAAGGCTTTTTGCCATAATATTGGGGTGGTAGCCCATTTCCTCCATAATGTCTCTGACCTTCCGCGAGGTTTCGCGGCTGATTCTCGGGTGATTTGACAGCACCCTAGAGACGGTAGAGGGGGATACGCCCGCTCGTTTAGCGACATCTTTAATCGTCACAGACATAATAGGACCTCCAGTGGAACCGTTTGCGTTTTTTTGAAAACAAGAAAAGGGCAGCCGCTGTTTTTAGAACAGAATCAATAGCTCTTGCGCGAGCCGCGGTGCTCCTCTTCATTTCCATGTTGGGTCTGTAAGGCCCCAATTATACAAGGTTCAAGCTGATAATAAGCCGTATTCATGCGATACTTTAAACGGTTTCACACTGTAATATTAACGTTAATCGAAATGCTTGTAAATACGTATCCGGATCCGCCGAGCGCAATTATTCACAAACGCAACAAAAACGAAGATATTTACAGATATCGAGAGAAAACCCTATATTATTTTTGGAAAACTGCTGAAAACAACACAATACGGACTTGTGCAAACGATTTAACAATTTCGTGAAGTGATGTATGATAGGAGAAGTTCGAGTGTTTTACAAAATGATCATAAGCATAGCATGGGCAGTTGGACCAGGCTGTAAAAGGAAATCCGTTATGTTGATCTAAGAATTGTAACCGTTTTATTGGTAGATGTTAGGAAAATGAATTCAAACGTTTGCGCGTTGTTATGAGCTGTAGGCAAAACCGCTCTAACTTTAAGATTAAGGCAAAATTTAAGAATAAGACAAACAGGAGGAAGTGAAGATGATGAAGCAATGGAGCAGCAGGCGATCTTGGGCCGTCTGGTTTAGCTGCGTGGCACTTGTAAGTGTTCTGCTTGCCGGGTGCAGCGGCAGCGGAGGGACTTCGGCGCAGGAAGAAGCCGGGTCGAAGGCGGGAACCGGGCAGGAGCAGGGACAGAACCCCGGCAAGGCTGAGACTGCCCAAGAGCCGGGGCAAGGAGGCGATACGAGCTCATCTGAGTCCGCGCAGGCGGAGGTGGATGAACAGCCGTCCGATGTATACTACGAAATTTTCGTGCGATCCTTCTATGATTCTGATGGAGACGGTGTCGGCGATTTGCGGGGAGTTATCGAGAAGCTCGATTACTTAAACGACGGCAATCCGGACACGACCGATGATCTGGGGATCACCGGCATCTGGCTCATGCCGATTAATCCATCACCCAGCTATCACGGATATGATGTGACCGACTACCGGGCGATTCATCCTGACTACGGAACGCTGGAGGATTTCAAAGCGCTGCTGGCCGAGGCGGAGAAGCGCGGAATCAAGGTCATCATGGACCTGGTCGTCAACCATACAAGCACGGAGCATCCATGGTTCAAGGAGGCAGCCGCCGATTCGAAATCGCCGACCCGGGATTGGTATGTATGGGCCAAGGACCAAGGCAAGAAGCCGACGGGCTCGAGCGCAGCCGGCAGCGGCACCCCTTGGCATGAGTTAAACGGAGCCCATTACATGGGGACGTTCTGGGGCGGCATGCCGGACCTGAACTTCGACAATCCCAAGGTCAGGGAAGAGATGAAGGATATTGGAGCCTACTGGCTGGAGATGGGAGTAGACGGCTTCCGCATCGATGCAGCCAAGCATATTTATGAGGATCTGATGTCCGACAAGGGCGAGGCCACGACAGCCAAAAATACCGCTTGGTGGCAGGAGTTCCGCAGCCGCATGAACGAGGTGAACCCGGATGCCTACATCGTAGGGGAGATTTGGGACAATTCGGCGGCCGTAATTGCACCGTATCTGGATAAGGCATTTGATTCGGGATTAAATTTCGGTCTCGGCGAAAGCATGATCGGGGCCGTGACGAATGAGAAGGATAACAATCTGGCCTTCACGCTGGAGCGGACATACGGCTTGTTCAGCAAGGTGTCGGGAGGCTCATTTTCGGATGCGGCTTTTCTGACCAACCATGACATGAATCGTGTAATGACCCAGCTGAACGGCAATTTGGATCATGCGAAGATGGCTGCGGGCATTCTGCTCACCATGCCGGGCAACCCGTTTATTTACTACGGTGAGGAAATCGGTATGCGGGGAGCGAAGCCGGATGAACAGATCCGCGAGCCGATGATCTGGTCCAATACAGGCAGCGACAAGGGACAGACCACTTGGGAGCCGCTCAAGCATAACCGGGGCGATCAGGTCGAAGGTGTGCTGCAGCAGACGGGCGATCCCGATTCCCTGTTGTCCCGCTACCGTACCTTGATCGCATGGCGCCATGAAATGCCGGCGCTAAATCGGGGAACGATCGAATCGTTTGCCTCCGGCAACGAGAGCGTGATGGCTTACGTTCGTCGGACGAACGACAGTAAAGCGCTAGTCGTCCACAATCTGTCCGGCAAGGAGCAGCGTGTGGAGCTGGCGGGAACGAGCGGCGGCGATCCGTTCAAGGCGCTGGCCAAAACGACGGATGACCGAGCGGCATTAAACGGGTCAAGCTTAACGCTGCCGCCGTATACAACCACCGTGTTGGAGTAGCGTCCGTAAGGGAAGCGGCTACAGTTGCAGCAAGACCCCCGAGCCTTCGTATATGAGGGCACGGGGGTCTTTTTTTATGCTTGCAATTTCGGGATACCTTCATGACTTGCAATTACCGGTACGCTTCTAGGTATCTTGCCGTTAAGGAGTCTTTGCATTCTAACAGCTCCCTCGGCTTGCCAGAGAAAAGCAGCTGCCCGCCGTCCATGCCCGCGCCGGGGCCAAGATCGATGATCCAATCCGCCTGGCGGATGATATCGAGATTATGCTCGATGACAATGACGGTGCTGCCTTGCTCCACCAGCCGCTCGATGACCGATACGAGCTTCTCGCAGTCGGACAGATGCAGCCCCGTCGATGGTTCATCGAGCACATAGATCTCGCCGTGCTTATCCAGTTCCGCCGCCAGCTTGACTCGCTGCCGCTCGCCGCCCGACAGTGTGCTGAGCGGCTGGCCCAGCGTCATATAACCGAGGCCGGTATCGTGCAGGCGCTGCAAAGCGGGGCGGATGTCCTTCTCCGGGAAGAAGGACATCGCCTCGTCAACCGACATCGCCAGCACCTCGCTGATGTCTTTGCCGCGAAGGCGGTACCGCAGAACGTCATCGTGGAAACGGCGGCCCCGGCATGCTTCGCAGACGGTGACCAGCTGATCCATGAAGGCGAGATCGGTCGTGATCGTTCCGGCACCGCTGCAGGCCGGGCAAGCGCCCTTGGCATTAAAGCTGAACAGGGATGCGCTGACATGGTTAGCAGCGGCATACAGCTTCCGAATCGGATCGAAGATGCCGGTATATGTGGCGATGTTGGAGCGGTTTGAGGCATGGATGGCATCCTGGTCGACGATCACCGTTTCCGGATAGCACTGAGGGAGCACGTGGTTGATCAGCGTGCTTTTGCCTGATCCGGCGACGCCGGTGACAACCGTCAGCACCCCGGTGGGGATGCGAACCGTGACATCGCGCAGATTGTGTAAGGCGGCGTTCGAAATCGTCAGCCACCCGGAAGGTTCCCGCACCTGTTCCTTTAACCGTGCCCGCTGCTGAAGATGCTTGCCGGTCAAGGTGCCGGACTCCAGAAGTCCTTCGTAATCGCCTTCGTAAACGATCGTGCCGCCGGCAACGCCGGACCCGGGGCCCATGTCGACGATATGATCGGCCAACCGGATGACATCCGGATCATGCTCCACGATCAGGAGCGTATTGCCCTTGTCGCGAAGCTGGAGCAGCAGCTTGTTCATGTTATGGACATCATGAGGGTGAAGACCGGTGCTCGGCTCGTCGAAAATGTAGGTGAGATCGGTCAAGCTGCTTCCGAGCTGCCGGACCATTTTGATGCGCTGCGACTCTCCGCCCGACAATGTTGCGGTCTCGCGATCCATGGACAGGTACCCGATTCCGACCAGCTTCAGCTGTTCCAGCCGGGTTATGCAGGCGCTTGCGATCGGTGCAGCCTCCGACTCGCGAATCCTCCGCAAAAATGCAATCAGCTCATCCGCCGGCATCCGTGAGCAGTCGGCGATGGAATAGCCGTTGATTTTGCAGGACAGCGTCTCTTGATTGAGCCTGCCCCCTTGACATTCAGGGCACACCGAGCGGGGGGCTACATCGTTGATCGCTTCCCTGTACAGCTGCGCATCTCGGGAATCCTTGCTTAGAAATGACCGCTCGATTCGCGGAATGACGCCTTCATAATAAGAGGTCGGCGGCCATTCCGGCGTCGGGTTTGGCGGCTTGAACCCGGATTGGTACAGGAGCAGGTTCCACTCTTCCGGACTATAATCCTTCAGCTTCCGGTCATTGTCGAATAATCCAGTGGCCGTATACCGCTTCCAGCGGAAATCACCGGGACGAAAGGTCGGGAATCGGATCGCTCCTTCATTCAGTGATTTTTCCTTGTCGATCAGGCGATCGATCCGGATGACGTTGACTTTGCCAAGCCCCTCGCAGCGCGGACACATGCCCTGCGGATTGTTGAAGGAGAAGACGTCCGAGTGCCCGACAAAAGGCTGACCGATCCGTGAAAACAACAGCCGCAGCAAAGCATGGATATCCGTAGCCGTTCCGACGGTGGACCTTGCGTTGCCGCCGATCCGCTTTTGGTTGATCAGGATCGCTGCGGATAGATGCTCGATCGATTCGACATCCGGTTCCCCGTATCCGGGAAGGCGGTGCCGAATAAAGCTGGAATAGGTCTCATTCATCTGGCGCTGTGACTCGGCGGCGATCGTATCGAAGACGAGGGCGGACTTGCCGGAGCCGGATACGCCGGTGAATACCGTAATTCGCTTTTTGGGGATATCGAGACTGACGCTGCGCAAATTTTTATTCTTGGCGCCGATAACGCGAATGACATTGTTCGGATTTGAAGCGTTGCTCTTGTCCGAAATCAAGCCTGGACTCATGCTCGATTTCGTGTTCGAGTTCATGTCTGATTTTTTGCCCGAGTTCATGTCTGAGCTCATGATTCATTCTCCTTTCCGGTTCCAGTCTTTGACCTGCTTACGGGAATAGCATATCTTATAAACATGACAATAATTGTCTACTTATTGGCAAGACCGAAAAGGAGGAGCAAGCGGTGTCCAAAGCCAAGCTGTTGATGGATGTGATTCTGTTCGTCAATGCCAAACGAAGCTTTACCGCCCAGGAGGTCGCCGATGAATTTGGCGTTTCGGTGCGCACGGCGCACCGATATTTGACCGAAATCAGCGATATGGGCGTTCCCTTATATACCGAGCAAGGACGTCATGGGGGCTACCGTACGCTCAGCAGCCGTGTTCTTCCGCCGGTGCTGTTTGATGAGGATGAGGTGTTTGCGATCTTCTTTGCCTTCCAGTCTTTGAAGCGCTACCGGTCACTGCCGTTTGAGCTGAACATGGATTCGGCCGCACGGAAATTGCTGGCGGGGTTTCCCGAGGATGCCAAAGCGATGATCAGCCGCTTGGAATCCGTGCTGGCCTTTTGGAGTCCGCGCCGAACGGCAGGTTCCCCTTATCTGAAAGAAATGATCGAAGCAGCCCTATACCAGCGCGTTGTGAGGATCGGGTACCGCTCAAAGAACCGTACGAGCGACCGGGAAATTCAGCCGATCGGCGTGTATGCCCGCGACGGTCTGTGGTACATGCTGGCCGCCGAGGGGGAGACGGAGGAGCCGCGCTTGTTTCGGGCTGACCGGATCGAGTCCTGGACCCCGACGGACCGGTCGTGGGAGCTTGATATGACGCTGGAGGAATGGCTTCAGGAATACCCGATCCGGCAGCCGGTCCGCCTGTATGCGGAGCTCACAAGAGAAGGGGCCCGGCAATGCGCGAGCATCCCTTGGCTGGAGGATGAGGTGGTTATGCTTGAAGAGCATCGCGGCGTTGTCGACGTGACGGTAGACCGCAGCGATTTTGAATACATAGCCGATGTGTTTCTCAGGCTTGGAACGGAAGCGAAGATCATCGAGCCTCAGGAGATTGTGGATTTGATCCGGGATAAGGCAAGGCGGCTCATCGCCCACTATGATCAGGGACGGTTGTGAGTGGGCTGCAGAGGTGTAGCTCTTCCTTTTTTACATGTTACAATGACAAAAGACAGGTGCCGGAGGAACGAATCGCTGACCCGCACCTTAGCGTTAGCGGCTGGAAGAAGCATTGCCGACATTTTGGTGGTGGAAAGGGAGATATCCATGAGCGCAAGCATTTTATATATCGAGGATGACCGCGATATCGGCGGATGGGTGAGTGATTTTTTGAAGGAAAAGGGCTATGGGGTGAAATGGCTCCAGAGCGGAGAAAAGGCAGTGGAAGAAGCTGCCCAATGCGCGGTTGTCGTCTTGGACGTGATGCTCCCCGGGCTCGACGGGTTTACGGTCGGACAGCGGCTGAAGAAGGCGTACCCCGGATTGCCGATTCTGATGCTGTCGGCCAGAACGTCCATCGACGACAAACTCCAGGGTCTGGAGTTCGCGGACGATTACTTGACCAAGCCTTTCCACCCGGACGAGCTTGCGGCAAGGGTCGAGGTGCTGCTGCGCCGTTCTGCCGTACAATCCGCCGAACCGGTGAGGGTCAAGCATTTGACGGTTTATGAGGGCGAGAACCGGATCGTCAATGAAGAGACCCGAGAGGAAATTTTGCTGACGGGCAAGCAGTATCAAATTTTTATGTACCTGCTTCAGCATCAGGGCCGCGTCATGACCAAGGAGCAGATCTATGAATCGGTATGGGGTGAGTCTTATATCGAGGGGGACAAGACGTTGATGGTTCATATCCGTTACCTGCGCGAGAAGCTGGAGCGGGACCCGGCGTCCCCGGAAATTATCGAGACGGTCCGCGGGCTCGGCTACCGGGTGAAAGCATGAAAGGGTGGAGAGCGAAGGGGCGGTTTCGCAAATCCCTGACGAATCGGTATCTGCTGCTTATTTCGGTGGCCATGATTTTCATGCCGATTCTGTTCCCGCTCGCCTCCGTGTTCTACTGGTTCGTTGCCAACACATTCATGGACGTGCCGCCGCTTCCCGACAAAAAATATGAGAACGGGACCGTATTGGAGAAAATGTGGCATAAGGAAGCAACCCAATTAGAAGGCGCATCGCCGGAGGAGATCGAGCAGAGGCTGAAATCGCTGCGGCAGGCTTATCCTGAAGTTCAGATGCTGTGGGTGGACAGCGATAGTCGAAAGCGGATCGAGCTCCCTGTACAGGAGGATATGCCCGCGTTATGGAGCGCCCAGCATACCGTACAATTTATGAAAAATTCCGTCGGGGCCGATCCGTTCACGGTGGTCGCTTTTATCGGGGATGAGGGAGCGGACGAGGGCTTCATGGTGATGCGGATTCCGAGAAAATATATCAGCGTACAGGATCCGATCGCCAGCGAGACGACCCTGTACGGTTTATTCATGGCGACCATGTCCGGCCTCTTCATCCTGGTGTCCTGGCTGTTCTTCGTACGCATCCGCAAGCGGCTGCTGCGCCTCCGGAACGCAATGACATCCCCGAATGAAGCAACAGGCATCCCGCAGCCGGTCACGTTGACCAAGCTGGATGAGATCGGGCAGCTGGAAGAGGGCTACAACGATATGGTGAGCCAGCTGGAAGAGGGCCAGCGCCGCCAGCGCGAGGAGGAGGAGCTGCGCAAGTCGCTCATTGCGAGCTTGTCGCATGACTTGAGGACGCCATTGACGGTTATACGAAGCCATATTTTCTCTTTGGAGCGGGAGCCGCTCAGCGGGAGGGGCAAGGAATCGCTCTCCCTCATCGAGGCCAAAATCGGCGATTTGGGGGGATTAATTGATAACCTGCTATCCTATAATCTGCTCACGAGCGGCAAGGTGCAGCTAAACCTTGATGCGAAGGACGTTTTGAGACTGGTCAAAGAGAGTGCGGCCGCATGGTATCCGGTATGGGAAAAAGCAGGCATCGAGCCCGACATTGCTCTGCGCGAAGAGCCGCTGATCTGGAATGTCGATGTGTTATGGTTCCGGCGGCTGCTCGACAATTTGTTTCAAAATGTCGTGCGCCATGCCCAATCCGGTAAGTATATCGGCATTTATACCGAGGAACGCCAAGTCGAAGGCGGTGAAGAGACCGGAGCGCTGATCATCTCGGATCGCGGCCCGGGATTCGGCAGCGAGTCCCATAACAAGGGCGCAGGCATCGGGCTTGCGGTCGTGGATTTCCTAGCGAAGGAAATGGGGTTAAAATGCGAGGTTGAGAGCTCCGGCGAAGGAACGAGAATCACCATCTGGAAGCCGGGAAGCGGCGGCGTTTACCCAGGGCAGGAGCTTAATCCCGGAGGGAAGCAGGTCCGGTTTGAAGTGGACGATATGTAATAAGCCGCGACGGCCTGTAAAGCTCACTCGGAAGTTGATGATCGTGATGACGCGCAGCGCCGTGAACAAGACAAATCATTGAGGTGCGAATGAAGGAGCCGGACGTTTCCGGGTCCTTTTTTTGTGCTGTTTGCCGCCTTAACTGCGGCATTTACCTAGGGGAAGGCTAATCCTCCCTTTATTTAAAACAATCTCATAATCCAACGTGGGATATACAAGATCACATCCAGGATCAAAGTCACGTAATTGGAGAAGTTGTCTAGCTTGGTTCTTCCAGGCCAGGTTACCTTTTTCATGCGAATGACCTCATTTCGAATTGAATTGTCGGGCATATATCCATGAACGGGGGACGATAGCCAGCCGACAGTGCCTATAGAAGCCGCACCACTACCAGAAACAAGCACAGCTCGGACCTTAGGCTGTAACATGCCCTTATCCTGTTGGCCAGCGTCAGCTAGCACGCATTCAGTGATTAAGCCCTAAGTGACCATACGTAATGAGGGATTGGAAGTTTCAGTAAATTTTAGATCATCATCAATCGACGAACTAATTATAGGAAAATAAAGCTCTGTATTGCATAATCTCATACCCGCCGCACCAGCGATAGGGGAGGAATATCGGTCTGGAGAAGCGTAGCGTTCGCCTTTAAATCCGGGAAACAACCTTGTTTGGGATCATTCCGGTTTCCCGGATTTAACAGCGATCGGAAGGACGATCCGCCACCGAAGCGCCCTTGTTGCAGGAAGAGTTTATGACCACCACTCGAAGCGGTGGTGGTTGTCCTACCCATCCCCGGCACTGCGATCAAGGGCAGAGCGAGCAACTGTATGAGAGTTTGAGTGCCGGCTCATAGAAACATTGTAAAGCATAACTTGATATTCGCAGGCACCAGCGGAGGGGGAGCGCTCGCCTTTAAATCCGGGAAACAACCTCGTTTAGGATCATTCCGGTTTCCCGGATTTAACAGCGATCGGAAGAACGATCCGCCACCGAAGCGGCCTTAGTTGCACGAAGTAACTGGTTAATGATTTGCAACACGTGGAGTGGAGCGCGCTCTACCCTGATTCGCTTTTTTAAAGAAAATTTAAACTTGCCCCGACCGCCGTTTAACCTTGGCCAAGTACGATGGTTTACGAGGTGATGAACGTGACGGAACTCGTCATTCAAACAAAGGGACTTTATAAAACATACAAAAAACGCGCGGCAGTCGAGGACTTGAATCTGGAGATCGCGCGCGGTGACATTTACGGCTTTCTCGGGCCGAACGGGGCCGGAAAGACAACGACGATCCGGATGCTGCTCGGGCTGATCCAGCCGACGCGCGGAGCCATTCATCTATTCGGCAAGGATTTGAAGAGCGAGAAAATGGACATCTTGCGCCGTACCGGCTCGCTTGTAGAATATCCGTCGTATTATGGACATTTGACGGCGGTGGAAAATTTGGAGGCCATCCGCCGGATCACCGGCAGCCCGAAATCCCGCATTGCGGAAGTGCTGGAGATCGTCTCTCTGACGAAAGAGGCGAAGCGCCCGGTGAAGGGATATTCCCTCGGCATGAAGCAGCGACTCGGGATTGCGGCTGCCCTGCTGAACAATCCGGAGCTGCTGATTCTTGATGAACCGACCAACGGATTGGACCCGTCCGGGATTCATGAAATCCGGGAGCTGATCAAAAACATGCCGCGCCAATACGGCATCACCGTTCTGGTCTCCAGTCATCTGTTGGGCGAGGTCGAGCAGATGGCCGACAAGGTTGGCATCATCCGTGAAGGCCGAATGGTATTCCAGGATTCGATCGATAACCTGATCCAGACGGCTTCCAGCGGCTTCCGCCTGGCGGTGTCGGAGCCGGAGGACGCTCTGCAGCTCGCGCTGGATCTTGGCTGCGAAGGCACGCTCAGAAACCATGTGCTCGAGCTGGAATCAATGCAGGATGCCAAGGTGGCGCTGCTCGTCAAGCGGCTGGTCGAGAATCGGCATGCGGTATATCGGGTCGAGGAGAAGCGGAAGTCGCTGGAGGATATCTTCATGCAAATCGTAGGGGAGGGGAGCCGCCCATGATGGTCCGAGCACTGTCAGCCGATTGGCTGAAAATCCGGGGCAAAGGCATTTGGTTTCTCGCCGCGCTGGGACCGATCGGGCTGGTGGCGATGCAGGGCCTAAACTTCGGACTGCGGTATGACTACTTGATGAAGTCCTATGCGGATGATCCGTGGGGCGGCTTGCTGGAGAACGTACTGTTCTTCGTGCCGATCGCGCTGTTCCTTGGCATCACGCTGGTCTGCTCCCTCATGGCAAACGTCGAGCACCAGCTCAGCTCCTGGAAGCAGCTGCTGGCATTGCCGATTTCACGAACGGCCGTGTTCAGCGCGAAATTCGTGCAGGCGTTCCTGATTCTGTGCGTGTCCTGCATTTTGCTGACATTAGGTACGGCTGGCTTGGGGCTGCTGCTGGGGATGGGCGTCGAGCAGATGCCGTATCTGGATCTGCTGCGGATCGGCTTTGTCCAGTTGTTCGCCGCACTACCGATGCTTGCGCTCCAGCTGTGGCTGTCGCTGACGCTGAAGAATCAGGGCTTGCCGGTAAGCATCGGCATTACGGCATCGGTCGTGTCCATGTTCGCCTTCCAATTTCCGAATTGGATGCCGCTCAAGTGGCCGCTGCTAGCGTATATGGGGCCGGGCGAAGCGAAAGTAATCGGTGCGGGCCTGCTGCTGGGCGTTGTCATTGCTTGCGCCGGGCTGATTCATTTTAACCGGAAGGATGTGGATTGAGATGACGGCCTATACAAGAGCGGTGTCCTGCGAGTGGCTAAAATTATCGAAGTCAAGACTATGGGTGCAGATTCTTATGTGCGCGGCCCTGGTTATGCTGCTTGGCATTGTGGAAGGCTCATCGAATCCGATCGCGCCTTGGGAAGCGCTGGTCGGCATCATGAGCATCCTGCATGCGATGCTCTTTCTGCCCATCATGACGGGGATTTTCAGCGCAATGGTGTGCCGGTATGAGCATTCGGGCGGAGGCTGGAAGCAGCTGCTGGTGCTGCCTGTCTCGCGCAGCGCGGTTTATTTTGCGAAGTTTACCGTAGTCAGCCTGCTGCTCGCAGTCGTGCAGGCACTGTTCCTCGCAGCGGTGCTGGGAGCAGGGATGATCAAGGGGATCGACGCTTCGATTCCGTGGGACATGATGGGACGCAGCCTGCTTGGCGGCTGGGTGGCCTGCCTGCCGCTCGCAGCCTTACAGCTTGGCGTGTCCACGGCTTGGAGCAGCTTTGCCGCTCCGCTGGCACTGAACGTGGTGTTTACGATTCCGAATATGCTCGTGGCGAATTCGGAAACCTATGCGCCGTATTATCCATGGGCTCAGCCGTTTTTGGCCATGATGCCCCAGGGACAGGCCGGCTTCGGAGCGTTCAATCTGCCGTTCGAAAGCCTGATGATGGTGGTGGTCGGCGGGTTCCTGCTGTTCTTTATCGCGGGTCTTATCTATTTTCAGCGGAAGGAAATATAGCTCGTGGAGGACTCTCCAACCGACCGAAATTGCGCAAAACGGAATCTTGCTCGACATGAAAAGAGCTGTTCTTGAGGACGCGTCCTAAGAACAGCTCTTGTTTTTCCATGATGGAAATGAACCCTATGAACTATGCAAAATTCTGTTAAGCTTTACTGCAAGTTGTTCGCGAATACCGGCAGCTCTACCCAAACATACGGCGTTGTGGATGCCTTCAGCCCGTACTCGATGATCGTAATGACGGCAATCGTCTCGGCGGGATCGACCGCAGGCTTGCCTGTCTCGAAGAAGTGCACCAGATTTTCGATGAACGCCCCGAAGAAGTTGGAGTTCGCCGTTGCCTGCTTGAAGCTGCCGGAGTCGTAACGAACACCTAGCGTAAATGGGCAATTGTCCCCGAGGTGGTTCACTGCAGCCTGGCGTCCTTCGCCGAAGTCGATCAGCAGGGCGGGAGACGCCTCGGTTCCGGTGAACATGACGCGTTTCGGATTCGAGCCCATCAGCTGGACGATCGGCTCGATCTGATGGATGGAATAATTCGAGAAAGCACCGGGTCCCCAGCTGCTGATCGTTTGAATCCCTGCGGGTTCAAGCTCGGCATACTCGCTGGCGAAGCGAAGCGCCGAGGTCGAGTACATCGGCGTTCCATGCTTCGCGGCCAGCTCGAACAGACGGATGGCCGTCTCGCGATCAGGCGCAAACGTTTTGTCGATATACGTAGGCTTCCCGGAAGCCAGCGGCAGCTGCGACAGCTCCTCATGGTACTCGGGATGGTCCGGGGACAGAACGATCAGATAGTCGCTTCGTTCAACGACCTCCTCGATGGAATGCACCTGCTCGATCCCGTTCTCCTTGCACCAAGCTTCATTGGTGAGGCCGCCTTCTTTGTCCTGTTTGCCGTAGGCGCAGACGACTTTCATGGTTCCGTTGCTTGCCTGCTCAATCCAACCGGGATATTTATTCGCATGGAACTGGTCGAGATGCAGATCGACAAATCCGATTTTTTTCATAAAACCTATGCCTCCCTGACGTTTCGAACTGGGTTAGTTGCTGCTCTGGGCTACGGGCTGAAGCGATACCTCTGCTCCCTTGTCGGACGAATCATAGATCGCCTGGATGATCTGAGAGGACAGAATGACCGTATCGATATGCGATGGCTGCTTCTCCCCGGTCTGGATGGAGCGGATAAAGCCATCGATCTCGTTCTGGAACATGTTGCCGATATTGAATTTCGGCGTCGTTTCAAGCAGCGCGCCATCTTTCGCGGTATAGAAGGTGAACTCGGCCCCGTATTTCAGACGGATGCCGCCTTTGTCACCCAGGAAGTCGATGAACATTTCTTCGGCTCCGATATTTTGCGCCCACGCTCCGTTTAAGGAGATCGTAGGACCTTCCGTCCGAATGAGGGCCGTAACGAAATCGTCGACGTCATATGTGCCATCGTATTTCGGCGGGCCTGCCCACATCTTGAGGAAGGTGTAGTCCTCCATATCCTTACCGAGCTTGCAGTAAGCCTGGCCGGAAACGGTTTGCGGTTTCGGATCGCCGGTACAGTACATGACGACATCCAGGAAATGAACGCCCCAGTCGATCAGCGCGCCGCCGCCGGCGATCGCCTTCGTCGTAAATGCGCCGCCGAGACCCGGAATGGAGCGGTGGGCACGGAAGCTGGCATAGACATGGTACAGCTCGCCGAGCTCGCCGTTTTGAATCATGTTCTTGATACGGTTAACGCTTTCATTATAACGGTTCACGACCCCGATATTGAGCGTCTTGCCGGTCTCGTGCTGAACCTTCTGCATCTCGAGTGCTTCGGCATAGGTACGTGCTGCAGGCTTTTCGCATAATACGTGCTTGCCTGCCCGCAGGCAGTCGATAGCGATCGAGGCATGAACATCGTTCGGCGTGCAGATTGAAACAGCATCAACCTCCGGATCGTTCAGCACTTGCCGGTAATCCGAAACAGCTTGGCCGCATTCATATTTGGAAACGGCAGCCTCCGCCCGGTCCAAGGCAATGTCACAGAAGTATTTGATTTCAGCATCTTCGTTGGCTATGTAGGCGGGAATATGAGCGCTGTTGGCAATCGTGCCGCAGCCAATGACGGCAATTGTAATTTTGTTCATCGGTTCTCCTCCAAAATCGTGGATTTGTTAAAGCCTGCGTAATGGTGACGCCGAATTGAACTTTCATTAGTTTCTTGCACAGAGTATACCATGGGCTGCATGCATTCGGATTTCACTATTGTGTTTATTTATTGGATTATCGTTCAGGGTTAAAAAAACAAGGTTCGCGATCTAATAGGCGTTCTTCTTATAGTAAGCCGGAGTTGTGCCGGTATATTTCTTGAAGATGCGGCAAAAGTAGGGCAGTTCGTTAAATCCCACCTTAAAACAAACCTCCGTCACGCTCAGCTCGGGCTGCGCGAGCAGCTTCATCGCCATGCGGATCCGGTAGTTCGCCACATACTGGCTGAAGGTGCGGCCGGTCACCTCTTTGAAATGCCGGCAGAAGTTCGTCCGGGACATCATCGTGACGGCGCACAGCTCCTGCAGGCTGAGGGGCTTGTCGTAATGGTTATGGATAAACTCGATGGATTTCATAATAGGCTCGCGATACTGGTTGGTCGAGCCCGCCACTCCGGCGGCCCCGTTCTCAGTCTGCTCCCGGCTCAGGATGCCAAGCAGCTTGAGCAGATTCGCTTTAAGCAGCAGCTCGAAGCAGGGGCCTCGGCGGCCGTATTCGGCTAGCATCTCGGTCAGCAGCTCCCTGACGGCAAGATCACTGCTGCTGGAGAGCAGGATTTTGAGAGGAATCTTATCTTCAGGGACCGTGAACGACTCAATGAAAGCCTGGTCGAACCCGCTGGAATCTCCCATGTGCGCACGCAGATGCTCGTTAACGAACTCGGGCATAAACTCGCAGCCGAGCACTTCAAGCTCTTTTCCTGGAAGCATTTCGACCCTGTGCACGCTGTAGGGAGGCAGGACGAATATGCTGCCTTGGGTCATCCGGTATTTTTGGCCGAACAAGGTGTGGTCGAACTCTCCCCGGCTGATGTACCAGATTTGGAAGTAGTCGTGCATATGGTCCGACAGGCTGCCGAATTCCTCGGTAATCCGGTATATTTTGCACGGCAGGCCGCTGATCATCTCCAGCTCCGACGTGAAAAAGGCGACGCCCCGGCGGGTGCATTCGGCAATATCGGGCTTGATCCAGTGAATGGCCATCTCGATGTCCTCCTGAATGAATTCTTCGCTGAATTTGATAGTTCATCATATATACTATTCATAGCATAACGCATTCATGGCATGAAGGAAGAGGGAAATATAGTATCAATCAGGTAAGATATGAGCGACAAACTGTCCTATGCGTTCAAGCGACGGAAATAAAAGTTCTACCAGGGGAATTATGGTATAATTGAAGAGACAAAGTAACCGGTGGGAGTGACGCGGCGAAGCTAACCCGAGAGGGGGTGACGCCGTGTCCCTTCTTGAATTGACGCTCAAGCTCCTTGACGGAATGCTAAAGCTGGTTGGCATTATTACTGGCCTGAACGCTTTAGTTAATGCCTCCCGGAAACGATCGCGGCCAAACAAGAAAAACCACCGGGAATAGGTTGGCGCCTAGCTATCCGGTGGCTTTTCATTGAATTGTGAAATCCTCGCCGTGGTCGCCCACCGGCCTTTGTTAGAAGTCGCGATGTGTCCAGCATCGCGGCTTTTTAAGTTTACGCATCTTTAACCAAAGTATACCACAAAAGCATGAAAACAACACAGGCATTTCAATGGATGAAGCATGCCCGCTGCATTTCAGCATAGGGCGATATGGCGTCAATAGGGCTGCTGGCGGCGGAATTCGTCCAGCATCTGCGCCTTGATCTCCTCGATCGGAAATTGCTGGGGATAGGTGGAGATCATAAGCATGATGCCTTGGAGCGTAGAGGAAAAATAAAGCGAGCGCTTGCGCGGTTCGGCGACGCCGAGCCGCTCGAATATCCTGCACTGGAGCTCGAACTGCCGCGCCGCTTCCTCTACGAGGAGCCTGCTGTACTTGATCAGCTCCTGATCAGCTTCGGGCTGAGTCTGGAGATGGAGATAGAACCGGTGTTCCTCCGGCTTTTGATAAACGCTGTCGATCGCGTGCCCGATAATGAACTTCAGCTGCTCAATAGGTTCGGTGAGCGCAGCTGCATCCTGCATGACCTGCGCGATGGCCTCGATGCGTTCCGTTACCATCGTGGCGAGCAGCTCCTCCTTGCCTTGAAAGTAATTATACATCAGGCCTTTGGATATCCCGGCATGGCGGGCTACATCGCTGATGGAGGTGGCGTGGTAGCCTTGGCGGATAAACAAGTCCATCGCGGCCTCCAAAATGTTGGCTTTCGCCATCTGTCGAATGCGTTCGTTCTCGCTAGGTGTCCGCGGCATGAATCCTTCAGTCCTCCACAAAATCGGTAATATGCTGAGATACAGCTTCAGGATGAGTCAGCGTAACCATATGATCGGCCCCTGTTATCCTGACGAATCGGATGTCCGGAACTCTCTGAAAGCTTTCGGCGACCAGCAGGTTATCAGGAAGTTCCTGGTCTCCGATGATGAATAGCGTTCTGGTCTGAATCTCTTCGAGCCGCTCGTAGGCAGGCGGCGCCGGCCAGATCGGCGCAAAGGCGGCGGCAGGCCACGTAAAGGTACGCATGAAATGGCGGCGCAGCATGTCAACCATGAGCTCCCGCTGGAGGCTGTTCCTGGCCACCTCATAGGACGGGGCGCCGATCGAACGCTCAATCATCAGCTCTACGTCCGGAGCGGCTTCGCCCACGTGTTTCATATAGTCCTGGAATTCATCGGAATACGGATAGCCGGATAAGGCAGGTGCGATCAGGACTAACTCCGATACTCTTTCAGGATAATGGATCGCGAATTCGGTGGCAATCTGGCCGCCCATGGAGTGGCCGACGATGGCAGCCTGCGGAAGGTTGAGGTGGTCGAGCAGGGACAGTACATCAAGAATATAGTTGGGCTGCCCGACAGGAGAAGGGGAGTTGCCGATTCCTCTACCGTCCATCGCAATCACTTGAAAGCGATCTTGGAGCAGCGGCGTGATGAGGCTCCAGTCCCGCAAATCGGCGCCGCCGCTGTGAATCATCAAGATCGGCTTCCCTTTGCCGTGAATCTCGTAATACAAATCCATGTGAACACCCTCCATTCATTTTCCGAAATATGGATCGGCCGATGCGTTTATTTTATTATTGGTTGACCGGTTAGTCAATAAAAAAACGGAGGAATACGATCACCTATCAACGAAAGATTGACACCGAAACCACGCGCGCCGGCATTCAAAAAGCTCCCCCCGAGTCGTAAGCACGGCGCTCGAAGGGAGCTGCTCTTATTGTAGAATATGAATTATTGCAGGGCCTTCAAAATCGCAAACCCGTATGCAGGCAGCTTCACGGTCAGCTGGCCTTGCTTCGCGCTGAGCGATTGACCGTTCCACAGGTTGGTCCATTGCTGGTGCTGCACAGGCAAGGAAATGGTATTGCCGGCTCTATCGTTGTTGACCGCCACGATAATCGTTTCGTTGTCGTCCTCGCGCAGGTAGGCAAGCTTGCCGCCGTTCTTCTCCGCCTGCAGGAACTTGAAGGAGCCTGTGCGCAGCGCCGGATGGGATTTACGCAGCTTGATGAGGGTCTGGTAGAACGTGAACAGATCCTTGTCGTGCTTGGTCTCATCCCACTCCATGCATTTGCGGCAGCCCGGATCGTGTCCGCCGTCCATGCCGATTTCGTCGCCATAGTAAATGCAAGGGGTGCCGAAATAAGTGAACTGGAACATGGCCGCAAGCTTCATCAGGCGCTTGTCGCCGCCGGCCTGCGTCAACAGTCTCGCGGTATCGTGGCTGTCCAGCAGATTGAACATCACTTCGCTTGCCTGTCTCGGGTAGCCCGCAAGCTGCTTGCCCAGCATGAAGGAGAACTTCTCCGCATCCGCGGTGCGGTTAATGAAGAAGTCCAGCACCGCATTCGTGAACGGATAGTTCATGACGGCGTCGAACTGGTCCCCTTCGAGCCAGATGGAGGACTCGTGCCATACTTCACCCAGGATGTAGGCGTCAGGATTGGCTTTTTTCACGACCTGACGGAATTCGCGCCAGAAGCTGTGTCCGACCTCGTTGGCGACGTCCAGGCGCCAGCCGTCGATGCCTGTCTCTTTGATCCAGTATTCGGCAGCCTTCAGGAGGTAAGCCCGCACCTCCGGATTCTCCGTGTTCAGCTTCGGCATGAGCGGTTCGAAGGCGAAGGTATCGTATGTCGGGATGCCGTCCACCACTTCAAGCGGCAGGGAACGGATATAGAACCAGTCCTTGTATTTCGATTTTTCACCGTTCTTCTGCACGTCCACGAATGGCGCGAACGTTCTGCCGGAATGGTTGAAGACCGCATCGAGCAGGACGCGGATCCCCCGCGCGTGGCACAGGTCCACCAGCTTCTTCAGCGTATCTTTATCCCCGAACTGAGGGTCGATTTCCAAATAGTCTTCCGTATCGTATTTATGGTTGGTCGTTGCCTTAAACAGCGGCGTGAAATAGATCGCGTTGACGCCAAGCTCGCTCAGATGATCCAAATGATCGATCACCCCTTGGAGGTCACCGCCGAAGAAGTTGTTCGGCGTCGGCTCTGCGCTTCCCCATGGCAGTGCGCCTTCCGGATCGTTGCCCGGGTCGCCGTTTGCGAAACGCTCAGGGAAAATCTGATAGAATACGGCGTCCTTCACCCAAGCCGGCGGCTGGAATACGTCATCCGGGTTAATGAACGGGTACTCGAACAGGCGATCCGGATTAGCCGGCGGCTCCGTCAGGAAGTCATATTCCGTCATCCAGCGCTTCTCCTGCCCCTTCTGGAGCAGGAAGCCGTATTTCAGGCGGCGGTATGGCGGCGTAGCCTCGCACTCCCAATAGTCGAACAGCTCATCCGTGGCCAGCTTGGTCATCGGAATGTATTCCATCGTCTGATCCCACATGTATTTATCGCCGGCAAGCGCGTAGACTTCGGTGAGATCATCCTTTTTCGTACGGATTCTGAGGTGGACGGTCGTTCCGTCGTAGGCATAAGACCAGTTTTTGCGCGGGCGATGATAAATGGCTTCCAAGAACATCGATAAATTCCTCCCTTGATTGATAAAATTAAAAAAAGGCACACCCAGGACTAAAAAATAGCCGAGGTTGTACCTTTTGTAAGTAGGGGATTTTGCAAAATCCGATTCCAGCCGCTTCAGGGCCACAATATACAGACGAATTAAACCGTTTCGATCTCTATATTGATGATTGAACTATGGATTTGTGCAAAACCTCAAGTAAGATAACATTGCCTTTAAATTATGAATTTGATGACTCTGCTAAAAATATACCATGCGGTCTGCGACGATACAAGCCCTAAGCCGGGAACAATCAAGATTCAGCAGCCAATCATAGTACCGTGCCTGTGCCAGTACGGGTATGATTGCGGGTTTCAGGGGCATGAATGATGCTATAATTAGAAGAAGAGGGACAAGCCTGGACGGATAAACGTTAAAGGGGATGACAAAGAATGCATTACGATGATCAGGTGAAGAACCGCGTTAAGCGGATTGAGGGACAGCTTCGGGGGATATTGAAAATGATGGAGGAGGCGAAGGATTGCCGGGAGGTCATTACGCAATTAACGGCTGCCCGAACGGCGATCGACCGCACGATCGGTGTCGTGGTCAGCGCCAATCTGGTGGATTGCGTGCGCAAGGCCGAGTTGGACGGCGAGAATACCGAGAAGCTCGTGCAAGAAGCGGTGAACCTCCTCGTCAAGAGCAGGTAGGCCTCCCGGCAATCCCAAGCGGCGAGAAGGGGAGAAGCACGGGTGCGCTGCGTCTTAAATGTTAATTTGCTGCGAGTGGTTCATGAAATGGATCAGGATCGGACAAAATGGGTAAATAAATGTAATGACTTCTTAAAGGAGGGTACTCATATGTCTGTCAATGAGCAAATTATTCTGGCCAAGCGTCCGCAAGGGATGCCGAATCAGGCGGATTTTGCGTTCGAGGAACAGCCCATGCCCGTTCCGCAGGCCGGCGAAGTGCTGGTGCGGACGGTGTATCTTTCGGTTGACCCGTATATGCGGGGAAGAATGAGCGAAGCGAAAAGCTACGTCAAGCCTTATGAGGTGGGCGAGGTCATTCAGGGCGGCGCGGTCGGCCAGGTCATGGAATCCACGCACCCGGGATTTCGGGAAGGCGATTTCGTTGCAGGCAATTGGGGCTGGCGGCGGTACGCGGTTGTGAGCTCATCCACGCTGCGCAAGATCAATCCGGAGCTGGCTCCCGTATCGACCGCACTGGGCGTGCTCGGGATGACCGGCTTGACGGCGTACTTCGGGCTCCTCGACATCGGCCAGCCCCAGGCTGGCGAGACCGTCGTTATATCCGGGGCCGCCGGGGCCGTCGGCATGATCGTTGGACAGATCGCCAAGATTAAGGGAACCCGGGTGATCGGCATTGCCGGATCGGATGAGAAGATAAGGTATTTAACGGAGGAGCTGGGTTTTGACGCGGCTCTGAATTATCGCTCGGAGACGTTTGAGGACGAGCTTCGGGAGGCTTGTCCCGACGGCGTGGACATTTACTTCGATAACGTCGGCGGGGAAGTCTCCGATGCGGTGCTGCGTCTGATTAACAAAAATGCGCGCATTCCGATTTGCGGACAAATTGCGCTGTACAATCTGGAGAAGCCGGATACGGGTCCGCGGATTCAAAGCCTGCTGCTGACCAATACGGCCTTGATGAAGGGATTTCTCGTCGGCGATTATCAGAGCCGGTACAATGAAGCGCTTCACGAACTGGCCGAGTGGCTGCGGGACGGAAAGATTAAGTATGCCGAGAATATCATCGAAGGCTTCGAGAATACGCCGGAGGCGTTCCTGGGGCTGTTCAGCGGGGAGAATCTCGGAAAACAGCTGGTGAAGGTAAGCGAGGAGCAGAATTGACCCATTGAAATCGAGCATCTTGCAAATAGAAAAAGAGTGGCGGCCGCACAAAGGCTTGGCTCAAAGGAGCCCTTGCACCGTGCGATCGGCACTCTTTTTTTCGTGACACGCCCTGGCTCACATGGCCGCTTCGGGGCCTGTGATTTGCTGATACTGGCGGTACATGGAGATGCGCCAGTGTACGATCATTCCGTATGCGAGCAGGAAGAACAGCGCCGCCGTCTGCGGAATGGAAATATGCTGCTCAATGTACCCGTGCAGCAGGAGCCGGAAGGCCAGCAGGCCAAGCAGGATGTAGACAAAGCTGCGTGACTTCTGCATGAAGATCTGCCCGTCCACCTTCTCGAACCGGGTGCTTCGAATGAGCGGATAGGAGAAGATAAACCAGCCGACAAGAAATGCGATGATCCCCCACCAGATCGGGATTCGCACCTGCTTCTCCACGAACATCAAAAATCCTGTGCTCATCGCGAGCGGCGGAATAATGATCTTCCTAACGGTTACCGGCCGGTGGCTGGCCTTCATCCGAATGAATATCACCGTCAAGGCCATGACGAGCATCGCGACCGTGGAGCCTATTTGAAGAATTGGGGAATTGAAATCAACCACAATTCAGAACCTCTTTCCCTAAGTAAGATGAGATGGCTATATTCTGTTCCTTGATTATAGCATATTCTCATGACAGGCAAAATCAGGGGCGAGAGAAGCTGTTTTTCGGCGAAAGAAGCTGTCGCAAGCTTAGTTGTCGTTGTCCATACGCCGGTTCGCGAGACATCGGGCAGCAGCCATCATTTACCGCGCCGCCTGGCGCCTGAAAGAGGCACCCGGCAAGAGCTTGATCGAGGGTTAATGCTGTCTGCGCTGAGCGTTCAGCCCCTGGATGAATATCTCGATCATGTACGCGAGGCTATCGTCCAGGGACAGATTCATGGCGAACTGGCCGCCGCGTTCCAGGGAGGAAAAGCCGTGGCACAGGCTTCGGAGCGTTCGCACTGCGTGCAGCGCCCCAGCTTCTTCGAGTCCGTAAGGAGCGAGCACCTGCAGCAGCAGCCTGACAATCTCATCGCCGATCTGCTTCGTGTCGGCCTGATCCGGCTGGATCGGCTGAAGAGCGGCCTCATATAGGCCGGGGTGCGTTCTGGCGAACTCGACATAGGCGATGCATGCGTGCCGAAGAGCCTCCTCGCCGGAACGGCCGGCGACAGCCTTCAGCAGCCGGTCATGCAGAATCTGGAGGCCGTACTGCGTTAAAGCGGCATGCAGGCCGGGAAGCCCGTCGACATGATTATACAGCGACGGCGATCTGACGCCTAACCGCCCGGCCAGCGCGGCCAGTGTAACGGAATGGAAGCCGCCCTGGTCGGCGAGCTCCGCCGCGGCCTGCAGGAGCTGGTGGCGATCAATGCCGGGTCTTGGACTCATTGCGCAGCCCTCCCGATGCGTCTTTGCGCCTCTTCAATTGCACGCTGCATGCGCGCCTCCGGCTTCACAAGCATTGGACCATGCCCGACGGCCAGAACGGCAGGCTGAAGCGCTGCATGGGCAATCGCGGTCGACAGAGCCAGCTCCTTGCTCCAGGTTGCCATTGCCGGGAAAGGGAACCACGGGCGGAGCACGCCGGAGACTGCCAGCCCGCCGCGGGTCTGCCAGGCGTCGCCGGCGATCAGAATGCCGCTGCGCTGGTCCAGAAACGCCATATGTCCCGGCGTGTGGCCCGGGGACGCGAGCGCTTTAAGCGAGCCGACGCTGTCGCCGTCCTCAAGCAGCACATCCGGCACCGCCTTTACCGCTTTAGGCTTAGGCACGCCGCCGCGGATCGCGGTCTGTGGCTCGCCCGGGAGCAGATCCCGATTGCCTGCGAGCAGCTGCGCATCCCGCCTGGAGATATAGACGGCGGCCTGAGGCAGCGCCTTCGTCAACCCGTCGAGGGCGCCGATATGGTCATCGTGGGCATGGGTTAACAGGATGCGCGTAATCGGCTTTCCGATAGCCGCTGCGGCTTCGAGGATGCCTTTCTCGGAAAACGGCATGCCGGCATCAATCAGCGTCAAGCCGTCATTTTCTTCAACGAGATAGACATTAACGGGAAATAGGCGGGGCAAAAACGAAACTTGGGTAACCTGTTCGATCGTGCGGGTTAACATGGAAATCAATCCCCTCTCGCTTAAAGCTAATTATGTTAGTATATTAACTAATATCATTAGTTTTAGCAAGCCTGATTTTAAATATTTCCTGAATATGCATGATACGACACTAAAAAATTTATAATTTTACCAAAATTTGAGTGCAATTTTATAGCGTATACGTTACCATAAAGAATAGATATTACGGAAAAAAATGTAGATTATTTTTAAACATTTATGCAAAGGGTGAGAGGGCGGACGAGATGGACTTTTTCAAGCGTATCGTTCTGTTGATGCTGATGTATACCTTCTCGGCAGTGCTGCTGTACGTGGCCAGCGAGCATGCGCCGTATCTGCTTCCGGTCATCTGGTTCTCGGCGCTCTTGCTGTTGCTGTGCGGGATTGCTTACTTAGGCTATCATTATTTATATAAGGGCCGCAGAAGAAGCTAGCAGATGGCCGTATGATTCGCCTGTCCGACCGCCGGACAGGCTTTTTTGCTGTCTTTTTCAAAAAAATAAAACGATTCCCGATGCTGTACGGTCTTTACTATAGTGAGGATTTTGCAAGAATTTTAAGGGCAATTTTCAACCAGAGCAATAAATCGAGCGAACGGTTGAGTTCGTAATTTATTGAAACCGGGAGTTGCCGGAATCGAATTTTGCAAAACTCTGATCGTGTGACACTTTATACAAATGCTGCAGGATTCATGGGGGGAAGGAGCGGCGGATGGACGAGAAAGAGCTTGCGCTGGCTGCATGCCGGGGGGATGAAGAAGCGTTTTACATGCTTGTCGCAAAGCACCGGAGACGGTTATACGGGATCGCGTACAGCTATCTGCATAATGAGATTGATGCGCTGGAGGCGCTACAGGAGACGGTGTGCCGGGCATGGATGAAGCGCCGGAAGCTTAAGCAGCCGGAAGCGTTCGTTCCGTGGCTGATTCGGATCTTGATTCATTGCTGCATCGATGAGCAAAAGCGAAAAGCGCGAACGGTGCCGGTGGAGCATGTGCTGGAATCCGGGACGATGTTCGAGATGATCCATGACAGCAAGCTGGATTTGGAGCGTGCGTTAAGCCGGATGAAGCCCAAATACCGGCATGTGCTGATTCTTAAATACTATCAAGACATGACCGTACCCGAAATCGCAGACATTCTGGACTGCCCTGAGGGCACGGTTAAGACGCGGATCCATCAGGGACTAAAGCTGCTGCGGCAGAAAATCGGGGAGCCGGGAGGTGCCTTATTCCATGTTTGAGAAGGAAGAGCGGCTGCTTGCTGAAATGAAGCATGAAACGGAGAAGGAATCCATGATGGTGCCCGATGAGGCGCTGGATTCGGCGATTCGGAGCGGGATTCGAGCGGGGGAGCGGAGAGGGAAGAAGCGGTATCGCCTTCGCGCTGCTTCTGCCGTGGTCATCGCTGCCGCCGCCGTGCTGCTGCTGACCCTTTGGGGAGGCGGCAGCACGCCGGGACCCTCGCCGCAGCTCGCCCAAGGGCCGTATCCGCCGCTGACAGGATTCGATATCGCGGGCGATATTACGGCTAGCACGGCGAATCGGCATGGCTTGATTCAGCCTGTGAACCAATCCAAGTCATCAGGCGAGTACACAGTCACTGTTCAAGGTGTACTGACGGGGCCTCAGCGGCTGCAGGTCTTCTACACGATAGAGAATCACTCAGGCCGGAAGGCAATGGTGCTCCGGGAAGAGCTGAAGCAGCCGGGCTCTGACTATAAGTTGTCATACGGATCCAGCACTGGAGGCGGGTCGTTTCTTGAGACAGGTATGTCGACGAAACAGGTGAATTATTATTTTGATGAAAGTACTCCAATACCTGAATCAGTCACCTTCGCCGTCGCGGTAGCCCCGTACTCGACGAATACGGTGTACAGCAGGAAGTCCCCGGATGAGGAGGTCATGGAGATGGACCTGAGCCTCGATCTGGAAACGATGAGACGGTTTACGAGCACCGTGCCGTTAAACCGAGTGATTGAAATCCAGGGGCAGACCATGACGCTTAAGGAGGCCGTACTGTCGCCGTCGGGCATCACAGTGAAGGCAAATATTTCAAGAGAAAATTCGATGAAGGTGTCCGGACTGTTCCAGCCGTATATCGAGTCCAGCAAAGAAGGTTCCTCTGCCGTGCAGCTCGGCAATCCCCTGACGTGGATGCCGGGTGCTCAAGGAGACATGACGTATTTCTTTGAGAGCGATGCACTTGATCAGCCGGACACACTCGTTTTGAAGGCTGGAGGGATGCAAGCTGTAAACCAAGAGGAGATGCAGATCGTCGTGGACGTTAAGCAGAAGAAGGTGCTGAGCTCGCCGGAGGATCGTATTCAGTTCGGAGACTATACGAAGAGCAAGGATAAATATACGCTATCGCTAAAATATGAAGAACGCGATTTCAATCATGGAGCAGTCTCCATCGACTCTCTGGGTTTTACGGATGGGAAAGGAAAGCGACATGCATTTAATGAAGCGGAAGGCTCCAGGACCAATGCGGAATCGACCGCGGGAAACGGCTACCGGCGTACGACGCTGTACCTGTATCTGGAGCCGGAGGATTATCCGCAGCCGCTGACCTTTGACGTCAGCAGCTTTCCCGGCGTCATCGAGCAGGCGATCGAAGTACCGATCCAGTAACGGGCTCGATCGGCAGTTCAAGTCGGGACCCCGAGAAGTGCGTTCGGTGCAGCTTGGAAGCTCCACGATGCTCACGGTGCAGTCTCTGCCCATGCTCTGCTCCCGGTGCAGTCGCAAGCCGACGCTCGGCTGCGGGTGCATACGGCCTGCCTTTTTTCCCGCCCCCAAAATGACGAAGCCCTCCGGGATTTCCCGGGGGGCTTTTTGTATCATTATCTCAATCGATCTACTTCCTGCGTTCGGTCGGCGAGCTTCCTTCCGGACGCTTGGCGTCGAACAGCTCGATGAGCGGTTTCGGCACGCCGTTCAGCAGCAGCCACTGCCGCAGCGTTTCAATAGCCCGGACGTGGCCGTTCCCCTCGTCCTTCCAGGTCAGCAGCTCGGCGACTTTAATCACCAGGAGCGTAAGCTCGAGCTTGTCCCGTTCGGACTGGTCGGCCCGAATCTTGTGGAAGACGGCCTCCTTCTCCCAATCGAGGAGTATTTCTTCCCCAATGGTCGGCCGCATGAGGGAGTAGCTGTGCTCGCAGCGCGGACAGTGAACCGTGATGAACGGTTCCTTATGGAAATAGGCCTCTACTTCGCAGCCGCACTTGCGACAGCGGAAGGTGACGTGTACTTCAGTATTGGTCAACATGTCTTGGATGCCTCCTTCGAAGAGAACGGTACTTATCCTTACCCAAAACTTGGAGGAGGTGACCCACACGGACCATGACAGGCTGCCCGCCCGGCACGAAAAAACGGGTCATCCAAGGGGCATTCTGCGTTGAAGCCGCATTCCTTGGATGGCCCGTACAGCTCTTCGCTCGGCCAAGAACAACTCCTACCGTCTTGCACCTTCCCGGACATTTGCCAACACGTTGTACAGGAAAGCCAGAATACCAAGCGTGACCAGGACTCCGCCTACTGCGACGACCGGCTCAACCGATTCGGTTCCGCTCATCAGTAGGAACAGACCGATCATCATGATGGGCAGGCCGATGTTATGGAGCCAGAAATGAACCTTCCCTGCGGCTGACTCCCCTGCGGCGGGGAACAGATAGTAAACGATCCCTGCCAGAGCCAAAGACGCCCAGCCGAGCAGGTTGATGTGCGCGTGAATCGAGCTGTAGGTATAGCTGTGGGAGATCGACATATACATGCCGAGCAGGACACCGATGACGAAATAGACGGCTGCAATTTTGATGAGTTTGATTCCCATATTAGGCCCCCTTCATGGATAACTACTATGATATATGTCCGCTGCGGTGAAGTAGAACCGAAGGAAGGCGGGATTTATCTATCCAAAATAGAAAACCGGCGGCTCCACTAGGGAACCGCCGGTTAAGCATGTGTCCGGTTCATAGGCCGGGCCAGCAGGTTTAATAAGAATTCTATTATTCCAACTCGAGCACGTCATAGATCATCCACTTGCCTTCCGACTTCGTCAGCCAGTATAGATAGGTGGTAGATATCATATCGCCGTCGGCATCATCGCTTTCCTCGATATACAAGACCGCGTCCTCCCCGTCGTAGAAGAGAGGATGGGTCACCTCGGCCTTCAGGTTGAAGTTCAGCTCATCGAAGATGCCGTCTGCGATGCTGCTCTGGAACAGCTCATAATATTCGGAGTTCGGGTGAATGACGGACATCAGCAGCGGGCCGTTCTCCGTGTTGAAGCCCTTGTACTGGGTATCGATCACATCCTGAATCGCCTTCAGCTCCGCTTCAGGCACGTTGGCCCGGGAGGCAAGAAATTCGTCGGAGACGTTGTATTCCTGCTCGTACTCCCCCGGGAACGCGAGCTTCCAGACGCCGGAGGCATCCTTCTTGAAGTAGTTATAGCTGTAGATCGTAGTGTCCCAAGTGAAGGGCCCCGAGACGCGCTGGACGGTCGTGGCGACGAACGCTTCAGCCGTTGTGCCCGCAAGCATTACGTCCGATACCTCGCTGGATACGTTAAGGTCAAATTGGAATTGATCCTTATAATATTCGTCGAGTCCTGCCAGAAGCGGGGATTGCGGATGGTATGCCGTTTTGGCCTTGGCGAGATCCTTGGCATTCTCGGCCGCATCCAGCGTGCGGTACAGCTTCTCGATATCGGCTTTCGCCTTGGCGGTCGGCCCTTGGCGGTCGATCTTGATCGTGCGCGCCTTGGCATCCCATTTGACCGGCAGGCCGGTCGCTTCCGCGACGAACCGCAGCGGAACGAGCGTGTTGCCTCCTTGCGTAAACGGAGCGCCCGGAAGCTTGCTCTTCACGCTGTTGACATATGCCACGGACTGGCCGAGCGTCATCTGCAGCTTTTGGTCGATGTATGTCCCCGTAATTTGCTTCTTGGCTCCATCCCATCCAACCGTGTAGTTCAGTGCCTGAAACAGCGGCCGGAATTGGACGTAGGTTACCCCGTTCTTCATGATCGGCGGGGCCTGGAACTTGATTTCCTGGCCGTCCAGGTACACGCGGATACGGCTTTGTTCCTTCGCCTGCACGGCCTGGGCAGCACCGCCGAACAGCAGAAGGAAGGCAATGGCGAGAAGGCTGATTTTTTTGTACAAGTTACTGTCATCTCCCTCATCTAATGATAGAATAGAGTAGTAATCGTGGTAATCGTACATGATAAAACCAGCTCCGGCAATACTTTTCTATGGGACTAATATATGGAATGCCCTGCGGTCTACGCTTGCCCGTTTTTTGCTCAAGTAACGGTAAGACCGGGGCGATGCTGGGTAATACATAGTGAGCGAAGACAAACGCTGATGGATTGGCTTTTCTATCCAATGATAAAGGAGTGGATCACATGACAGCAGGACAGGAACTGATATTTTACATAGGAACGTATAATTCCGAGAAAGAGAATGCCATTCATTGGGGAGCGATGGATCGGAATACCGGAGAGCTGAGGCTTCTCGGCGGTACCGCTGGCATCGAAAATCCGACCTATTTGGATTTTGACGAGTCCATCTCGGTGCTGTATGCCGCCAGCGAGATCGGCGAGAGCAAGGTGGCCGCGTATTCTGCGAATCTCGTAACCGGTGAATTGACCATATTGAACGTCCAGCCTACCGGCTCGTCCGGTGCTTGTCATGTGTCGCGCACGTCCGACGGGAAATATCTGCTTACGACGGGGTACAGCGACGGGCATATTTCCGTGCTGGTTTTGGAGAAGGACGGCAAAGTGGGCGAAATCGTCTCCAAGATTAAGCACAGCGGACGCGGGCTTCGCGATGACCGCCAATCCGAGGCGCATCCTCACTCGGTGTTTGAAGACCCGCAGCATAAATATATCGTCGTCAGCGATCTTGGCATGGATGACGTCAATTTATATCGGCTGGATGAGGGCAAGCTGGTGACACACCGCGAAATCAGCCTGCCGCCGGGTTCAGGTCCGCGCCATGTAGCCTTCCATCCGAGCGGGAAATGGGTGTACGGCACCAATGAGCTGAACAGCACCGTAACGGCTTATGCGTATGATGCAACATTCGGGGATTTGAAAATTCTTCAGCATGCGTCCACGCTGCCGGAGGATGTCGTGATGGACAACAACACGTCCTCCCATCTGCTGGTATCCCCATGCGGCCGCTGGCTGTACGCTTCCAACCGGGGGCATGACAGCATTGTCCAGTATGTCATCGACCAGGATACCGGTATGCTGAGAGCCGTGAATTGGGTTTCTTCCGGTGGAAAAACCCCGCGCCACTTCAATATTCTCCCGGGAGGATTTCTGCTTGCGGCGAATCAGGACAGCAGTCTGATCGCGAGCTACCGGATCGATCCGGACAACGGAAACCTGGTATCGACCGGCTATACGCTGGAGGTTACACGTCCGGTATGCATCTGCCCGGTGGAAAAGGCGAAAGCGAAAGTGATTAGGGGGTAGCATATTGAAGGAAGACGGCCGAGAACAGAGGCTCTTCCCGCGCATAGATAAAGGGGCAGCGATCACCGCCTGACGGTGCAGCTGCCCCTTGCTGTATACCCATTAACGTAGTTGTAATTCCCGGTCACAGTATGCCCGGAGCAGACCTCGGCCAGCCGGAGGTTATCGGGCGAATATATGCTTGCCGATCTGCACGGTCTGCGGTCTGGACCAGATCCAGGTGCTGGTCGCCGTGACCGGATTGAAATAATAGAGCGACTCGTAGGTCGGATCCCAACCCCGCACCGCATCAAGTGCCGCCCTATAGGCGGTTCGGTTCGGCGTCAGCCAATACTGGCCGTCATCCACGGCTGTGAAGGCCCGCGGCTGGAATACGACTCCCCTAATGTCATTCGGGAATTCGCACGACTGGATACGGTTCATGACAACGGCTCCGACCGCGACCTGACCTTTATAGGGCTCGCCGCGGGCTTCGCTGTAGATGATTTTGGCCATAATGTCCATTTCGGACTGGTTCAGCGTATATTTTTTCAGCTGTCTCCAGGTTTGCGGACCCGTGATGCCGTCGGCAGGCACGCCGTACTCTTTTTGGAAACGCAGGACGGCTGCTTTGGTGTTCGGTCCGTATTTACCATCGAGCGGCTGGGTATAGAAATCAAGCGTTTTCAAGCGATACTGAAGATCCCATACATCTCCGCTGGCGCTTCCGGGCTTTAATGTGGCTGCTGCCTGTACCGGCTGCGCGAACACGGGGATAAACAGAAGAAAGCTTAAGATAAGAGCAGAAATGTTTTTCCGCAATTTCGTTCGTATGATGATCATCTCCTTTCGGGTTGAATTATAAGGACGGAAGCGGCGGCATACAACCATCAGGATATGGAAAATCGCGTAACGGCGGGGGATTTTCCATGAAAAATGGTGCTTTGGACCGAGCATAAATTTACTGGATTTTATTCAAAAAAAAGGTTTGACAGCAGCACCGTGACTCATTACAATTACAAATA
Source organism: Paenibacillus sp. FSL R5-0810 (assembly GCF_038002285.1). Taxonomy (NCBI): domain Bacteria; kingdom Bacillati; phylum Bacillota; class Bacilli; order Caryophanales; family Paenibacillaceae; genus Paenibacillus; species Paenibacillus sp. FSL R5-0810. The sequence continues at coordinate 4,493,591 of NZ_JBBOCF010000001.1, read as the reverse complement.
ACACACTAAACAGGTAGGAATTATTATATATCGTTCTCACCGTACGGACGGAGGAACGCTCCCAAGCATGAAGCAGGGTCCTAAGCTTTAACAGGCCGGGTCCCACGCTCATTTCATGCTGCCGAGCCTTCCTCTGTCTTTTTTTTGGACTGATGATCCTGCGGCCTGTTTAGTAGAGAAAAATAAGGGAAGTGGTCTGGTATGAACAAAGCGTTGAAATTAGGGGTTCTGTCAGGATTAACGATGCTGCTCGCCGTCATGCTCACGGCGTGCGGATCGGGTACGCAGGGAGAGGGCAAGAATGCGGCGGAAGGAAATACACCTAAAGCTTCGGAGCCCGCACCAGAGGGCGCCAAGGAGAGCGTAGAGCTGCTGAACGTGTCCTATGATCCAACGAGAGAGCTCTACGATCAGTACAATAAGGCATTTGCCGCGTATTGGGAGAAGGAGAAGGGGCAGAAGGTTACGTTTAAGCAGTCGCACGGCGGCTCGGGCAAGCAGAGCCGATCGGTTATCGACGGCCTGGAGGCCGATGTTGTAACGCTGGCGCTCGGCTATGATATCGATGCGATCCGCCAGGCCGGGCTAATCGAAGAAGGCTGGGAGAGCAAGTTCGAGCATAACAGCTCCCCGTACACGTCTACGATCGTGTTTCTCGTTCGCAAAGGCAATCCGAAGGGGATCAACGATTGGCCGGATCTGATCAAGGAGGGCGTCGAGGTTATCACCCCGAACCCGCAAACCTCCGGCGGAGCACGCTGGAACTATCTCGCGGCATGGGGCTATGCCCTCAAGGCGAACAACAACAATGAAGCGAAGGCGCAGGAATTCGTGAAGGAACTGTTCAAGCATGTACCGGTGCTCGACAGCGGGGCGCGCGGCGCGACAACCACCTTCGTGGAGCGGGGCATCGGCGATGTGCTCCTGGCATGGGAGAATGAAGCCTACCTGTCCATCAACGAACTCGGTCCCGACAAATTCGAAATCGTCAATCCGTCCGTCAGCATCTTGGCCGAGCCGCCGGTCGCCGTTGTTGATAAGAATGTCGACAAGCGCGGCACACGGGAGGTCGCTGAAGCCTATCTGAAGTACCTGTACAGCGAGGAAGGACAGACGATTGCGGCTGACAATTACTACCGGCCGACGCTGGCTAGCGTAAGCGAGAAGTATAAGGACAAGTTTCCGGAGATCGAGCTGTTTACGCTGAAGGACGTCTTCGGAACATGGGAGGAAACGCAAACGAAGCATTTCAATGACGGCGGAATCTTCAATCAAATTTACGTGCCGGGCAGCTGATCGGCCTAAAAGGCCGAAGGCGGAAAGGAATGAGTGAGATAATGGCTGTGCTTAAGCGACAGAAAAGGAGCGGCAATCGCAGCGTGCTTCCCGGATTCGGGGTCGGCATGGGAGTTACGGTATTTTACATGAGCTTGATCGTGCTGGTGCCGATGTCGGCTTTGCTGCTGAATCAGACGGGGCTGACCTGGGAGAAGTTCTGGTCGGTCGCAGCCGACCCGCGGGTACTGGCATCCTATCGGGTCAGCCTGACGACCGCCGCATTGGCGGCTCTCGCGGATACCGTGCTGGGCTTGCTGCTGGCATGGGTGCTGGTCCGCTATGACTTTCCTGGCAAAAAGCTGTGGGATGCGCTGATCGACCTGCCGTTCGCCCTGCCGACGGCGGTGGCCGGCGTCGCCCTGACGGCGATCTATTCCGCCAATGGCTGGATCGGGTCGCTGCTTGAACCTCTCGGGATCAAAGCCGCGTTCTCGCCGCTAGGCATTACGCTGGCTCTGATGTTCATCGGCATTCCGTTCGTCGTGCGAACGGTGCAGCCGGTGCTCGAGGACGCGGAGCGGGATACCGAAGAAGCGGCTGCGACGCTTGGCGCGGGGAGATGGCGGACCTTCCGCACGATTATCCTTCCGACGCTGATCCCGCCCCTGCTGACGGGCTTCGCCCTTGCTTTCGCCCGCGGCATCGGGGAATACGGCTCCGTCGTCTTTATCTCGGGCAATATGCCGATGAAGACGGAGATCGCGCCGCTCCTGATCATGTCGAAGCTGGAGCAGTTTGATTACGCCGGGGCAACGGCAGTGGCTTTGCTGCTTCTGCTCATCTCCTTTGTGCTCTTGCTCGGCATTAACATCCTGCAGCATTGGACGCGGAAGACCGCGCGCTGACCTTGGAAGGAGGGAATGACGATGGCTGGAATTGTTCCTGCGGCGGCATCCGTGAAGAAGGGGGCCTCGGCGTCCCCGGCGGCCGAGGAGAAGCGCTGGGTGAAGTGGACGTTGATCAGCCTGGCCGGACTCGTGCTGCTGTGGCTGATCGTCCTGCCGCTCGTCACGGTGCTGACGGAGGCGCTTAAGAAGGGCTGGGATGTGTATATCGCGGCTTTGTCCGACCCGGATGCGCTATCCGCGCTTCGGCTCACCTTGCTGGTGGCCGCCATTGCGGTGCCGCTCAATACGATCTTCGGCGTCATCGCAGCCTGGACGATTACGAAGTTCAGCTTCAAGGGCAAGCAGCTGCTCGTGACGCTGATCGATCTTCCTTTTGCCGTATCGCCGGTGATCGGCGGGCTGATCTTCGTGCTGGTCTTCGGCCGTCAGGGCTGGTTTGGCCCATGGCTTGCGAGCCATGATATCAAAATCATATTTGCCGTCCCCGGCATCGTGCTGGCAACGCTGTTCGTGACATTCCCGTTCGTGGCCAAGGAGCTCATTCCGCTCATGGAAGAACAGGGCACGAAGGAAGAGGAGGCGGCCGTGACGCTCGGCGCGAAGGGCTGGCAAATCTTCACGCGGGTGACGCTGCCCAACATCAAGTGGGGCCTACTGTACGGTATCATTCTGTGCAACGCGAGAGCCATGGGCGAGTTCGGCGCCGTCTCGGTCGTTTCCGGTCATATCCGCGGAGAGACCAATACGCTGCCGCTGCATGTCGAGATTTTATACAATGAATACCAGTTCTCGGCATCGTTTGCCGCAGCCTCTCTGCTCCTGCTTTTGGCGCTAATCACCTTATTATTTAAAAATTGGCTTACTCGGAAAAATGTCCATTGACAGTCGTTTCCATCCCGTGCTAATGTAAAGTTAATTCATAGTATACGGGTTGGAAAAGAGAGAATAAACCTTCGGATGCAGGAATGTTATCTTGTACCCCCGCAAGCATAAACAGATCAAGCATCCGTATATTCACATATTTTGGGCCCTGCCCGTTAAGGAGGCGTATCCATGGCTAAACCTCTTAAAGTAGATGAAAAGTGGCTTGAACGCATTGCAGGTCTGCTAAACGACATGGAATTTGGTTCGCTGCAAATTGTGGTGCATGAGGGACAAATCGTTCAGATGGAACGAACGGAGCGTAAGCGGTTTGAGAATACGGCCTCCGGAGCGGCCAAATCGGCAGGGCAGTCCCGGGGTTCGGGTCAGCAGAACCGGAGTGCCAACGTGAAATAATCGTTGGGGCCGGCAGAACCGGATTGTCAACGTGAAGTACAAGTGACATAGAGAAAAAGAGCACTTCCGCGTATCGTAAGCTAACTTACGAAGCGGAGGTGCTTTTTTTTTTTGTATCCACTATAACCCGGTTGGCCGGGTACCGTCAGCAGGTCGCGCACATGGAATGAACGCGCACCAGCCTGCGGCATTAGCACGGAAGTCTGCGGCTTTAGCGTCCGCCTTCTTCGTCCGGGGATGCCGGATCGCCGCCAGTCTGAGCGGTGCCCGGCTGCTGCACGAACTGATCAAGCAGCTCCGGATGCCCCGCATACGGACGCTCCCGTCTTCTGCGCGTCACCGTGAAGCGAAATCCGGCAATGTACAGGAGAATCTGGGTAGTCAGTACATAGGGCGAGGCTTCGGCCCATACCAGATTGAGCAAGGCTAAAGCGGCAATCAGCAGATGAAGCAGGATGTAGATCAGCCCGTGGGATTTCTTGCGGGAGTCCATGAGCAGCCGGTAAAAAGAAACGGTAGCAATCATATTCGACAGCCATAAGCACCATTCATAAGGGTTGGTCCAGCCTTGGTGCTCCTGTAGTCCCTGGACAAGGTTTGCGGTCCACACAATAGCCGCCGCCAGGGATAAAGCCGGTATGGCCGGCTTCAGCAGCAGCCACAGTCCCATGCCCCAGCCAGGCTGCTCCAGCCGTTTTACAAGCTCGTCGCGCTCCTGCACCAATTGATTGATCTCGCGGTTCAGCTGCTTATACAGCATCATGAGCCTCGACTCATCGCGATCGCTCAGAAAGATATCGATCTGCCCGTGAAGCTCGTGTGTCAGCCGATCCGCGGTTTTGCATTCCTGCAGCAGCCGGATCAGCTGCTCCTCGGGAACAGCGCTTCGGCCCGGATGATCAATCAGGGTGCTAAGCGGGCCTGCCAGCTTCGTATAGAGCGATAGGGATTGCCGGATGCGGGAGAGCGAGTCCTTGCGCGCTCCCAGCAGGCGTGATGCGCTATATATGTATAGGCCCGAAAATACGGCAGCAGCAAGCAATACCGCCAGCAGCCCGTTCAGCGAGCCGAACAGATCGTAAATCCAATCCGTAAGGGACAAGCGGATCCCTCCTTCATTATTCTATTTTCACTATTGCATAAGAAGGAAATGATTTCAAGCCGATTCGAAGATCGATAGGGACAGATTAGGGACATAAACGCAAACGACATAATTATGATTAACCCTGGAAAGGGAGAACGCGAGCAGGCAGGGGTTCAGCGGGGGTTGTCTATAACGTTACGTTATAGACTATAGTGGCCTCAGGAGGGGATATGAAATGAAACGGAAAAAAAGATGGATCGTCCTGGGCAGCATTCTCTTTGCAATACTGGCCATACTGACGCTAGTCGGTTTTCTATTCAGAGATGATGGTTCGATGAGCGGCTTTGTTACAGCGGAAGGGCGGAAGGAATATATGACGGCTTATCGAGAGGCGATGGGTTACTTGCCGAAACCGGCGGAATCCCTGAGGATCCGTACGGATTTCGGAGAGGTGCAGGTCTACAAGTTCCAAAACGGTGACACGCCGGATAAAACGCCGCTGCTGCTGCTTCCTGGAAAGGGATCCGCAACCCCCATGTGGGAAGCCAACCTGAACGATTTCCTTGAGCATCGCCCTGTATATACGCTTGATTTGATCGGAGAGCCTGGATTGAGCACGGAAACAAGCCGCATTCGTACGGCTGCTGATCAAGCCGTCTGGCTGCAGCAAGTGTTGGACCAGCTGCCAGAATCGGAACTCCATTTGCTGGGACTGTCGTTCGGCGGGTGGAGCGCGGCTAATGCGGCACTCAAGCATCCCGGTAACATTCAGTCGCTCATCTTGGTGGATCCGGTCTATGTGTTCGGCCCGATTCCCTTTAAAATGATCTTAGCATCCATTCCTGCGACCGTTCCCATTGTACCCAAACCGATCCGGGAGAAGATGCTCAGTTATATCTCCGGCGGAGCCGAAGTGGATGATAGCGACCCGACCGCCAAATTAATCGAAACCGGGATGCGGACGTTTAAGAGCAAGCTGCCCATGCCGGAAACCATCAAGCCGGAACAATTAGCCGAATTGAAGATGCCGGTGCTCGGTATATTGGCCGGAAAGTCAACGATGCACGATTCGAAGAAGTCTTATGAGACCGGCGTGAATTCCTTGAAAGACCCTTTGAGCAAGATGGTGATTTTTGAAGAGGCCTCTCATGCCATTAACGGGGAATATCCCGATGCGTTGTCTGAAACGATAGAAGCCTTCTTAGATAAACTCGAGTGAGGGATGGGATTATGGGAAAAAAATATTCCGTAAAAGAAATCAGCCAATTGTCGGGAGTCACGCCGCGAACCGTTCAGTATTACGACAATGAAGGGATACTGAAGGCGGAACGGGACGAGTCGGGGCATCGGGTTTATTATGAAAAACAACTATATTTGCTGGAACAGATCATGTTCTTTCGGGCGATCGGCTTTTCATTAAGCAAGATCAAAGAACAATTGATCGTAGGTACTGAGGTCAAAGACATCGAGCGTATTCTGGATTATCAGGCATCGGTGCTGTATTCGCAAAAAGAGAGCATACAGGCCAAGCTTGACGGCTTGCATGTGGCCAAGGAATTGATGAGCGAAGGTTACGAGGTTCCTTGGGAGCTGTTATCCCATCTTATGCGATCCCTGGACGAGGTCGATATGTCGACGTGGGGAGAGTACGAATATTCGGAAGAAGACTTGCGTTTGTTTCAGGAAGTTTTTGATTCGGAGCAGGCGGCCCTGGATTTTTACAATAGGTTCCGAAAAATATCGCTCCAAGCGGCAGCGTATAACGCATCCGGCGTTCCCGTCGAGTCCGAATTAGCCAGAACCTTGGCGAAGGAATGGCAGGGAATGGTCCGCCACGCGACACAGGGTGACGAACGGATCCTCTCCGCCTTCACGTCGGTCGACCATAATCGAGACCGATGGAATGCCGGAGAGCGCCGCCTGATCATAGAGGCCGAGGAATATTTGCAAGAAGTCTTGAAGCGCTATCCTGACGACCTGTAAAGGTGAAACGCATTACTTTTAGGTTTTTGGTATTGCCCCAAATAAAAAGTGTTTCCTCAGGGAAACAAAAGGGGGCGAGCCGCATATATTGAACTAAATCATCACTGCTTGCAGGGAAGAGAGGGAGGGGCGGGATCATGGAAATGCAGGTGAAAAAAGCGCCGTTTTGCCGCGCGAAGATGACGGTGGGATATGTCTTGCTTCTCTTGTTAACCGTTTGAGATCGACCGGGCGAGATGCACGGCGGAATGGACGAATTGGGAAGCCAGCAAAAAAGATGGCGTCAGAGGAACAGCCTCTTGAATACGCCATCTTTTTTATGTTGTCTGCTGACATTGCAGAAATCTAAGCTTATCGGCAATTTACAGGCAAGGGGCTGACCCTCTTATCGGCCGGATTCGTACAGCGCTCTCCAGCTTCGGTATTCATGGATCGCAACACCGGAGAAGGAGGAATGTGAGCCCGCCATGGCGTCGACCTTGAGCAGCTGCTCTTCCATAAAGGAGACGCCCTCCTCGTAGAAGGTGATAAACTCCCCTTCATTGCTGGATTTCGTTTCGACTGCGATCAGCGCTTCTTTTCCGAGGGCATCTGCTTCTTTAAGCTCCGCAGCCGCCAGGTTATAGATATTCGCAGCCGTGTCGCGGTAAGCCATAATCGCGATTTGATCGAACTGGCCGATCATCCAGCGGCTGATCGTCATCGATTGATCCGGAAGGCTATACGTATGCAGCCAGAACGTAATATCCGCGCCGACCGGCAGGTCCAGGCAGTGGGCCCGGCTGACCAGATAGCGGACATTGGATTGCCACTGCTCAACGAGCCAGTCGCGGTCCGTTTTCCATTGGGGCAGCGTATGCGGCTCGATATCGACATGAATGCCGGTAAAGCGTTCTTCCGGAGCGGCAGCAGCCTGATATTCGGCGGTCCAGTTGAGGAACGTATCGATCCGGTGCCGCTCCGACTCCAATGCCCAATTCGACGCGCCGCCGAGCACATGAACCTGAATTCCGTTCTCCCCGGCAAGCCGGATGAATTTGCGGTAATGCTCGGGACGTACATCTTGATTCATTTGGAGATAGATGAGATTGACGCCTTGACGGGAAGCGAAGCCGATAATATCATCCGCCGAGCTTTGGATCATCGAGGTGTGCCATAACCAGGTGGCTTTGAGATGGGACTGTGCCTTCGCAGGCCCGGGGTGAACGGACATGCCGGTCAGCATCAGCAATCCGCAAGCGAGACAGAGCGTCAGGAAGCGAAGGGCGTGCTTTTTCATTGTTGAATGGCTCCTTTAATAAAAAATCGGGTATACCTAGCATAATTCGACAATCGAAGAAACGTTGTCAGGGCGGATGATCGATTTTATATGCAATCGGATTTCGTAATTATGCACTTACGTTTACTATCGGAAATGTACATCATGCTTTATATAGGTCTATAGTCTCTATGTTTGGAGAAAAAATGAAATTGTGGGAGTTTGAACCCCGCAGACTGGGGATAAGTAAATAGAAGGCGCGTCTTGCGTCTTTCGTCAGCCTGCCAAAAGAAGCTTGGTGGTGAATGGATTGTTCCATATTCGATCGACTGAAATGTACTATAATTGTGAACAGAAGGAGCGATGAATGATGAACATAGCATTGATAGGAGCAAGCGGTACGATCGGGCGGCGAATTGCAGAGGAGGCTTTGCGGCGCGGCCATGAGGTGACGGCGATTATGCGCAACCCGGAAGGGCTTGACACCGAGCATGAGCGGCTGAAAAAGCAAAAGGCGGATGTCATGGACCCTGCCTCGCTGGAAGAGGCCATTCGAGGTCATGAGGCGGTGATTTCCGCCTTCGGCCCGTCATTCGGACAGGAGGAAGAGCTGGTCGCTGCGGCCCGCACGATCGTGGAAGGGACAAGACGCGGCGGCGTATCCCGTCTGCTCATCGTCGGCGGCGCGGGCAGCCTGATCACGGACAGCGGCGTTCCGCTCATGGAGACGCCCGAATTTCCTGAGGAGATCCGGACGCTCGCGCGTGCCCATGCGGATGCTTACGATCTGTACGCGCAGAGCGGTCTTGAATGGACATATGTCAGCCCGGCGGCGATCATAGAGCCGGGGAAACGCACGGGCCAGTTCCGCATCGGGATGGACCGGCTGGTGACGGACGAGAGCGGGGCAAGCCGCATATCCGCGGAGGATTATGCGGTAGCCATGATCGACGAGCTGGAGGATCCGCAGTTTATCCGGGCCCGCTTCACGGTAGCGTACTAGATACGCCTGAGCCTTCTGCTGTAGCTGAATTTGTGTCGAACAAGCTTCAATAAAAGCAGCCCAAGGTTTTGGGATCCTTGATCCTTTGGAGGCATGTTTCAATCGTTGATGGTTCGATCCAGCGAACAAGCGAACCACAGGGCGATTGTGCCAGAACCGAAGCACAGGAATATATCGAAGCGAAGGGGAGAGCTTGGATGTATGTTGTAACATCGGAGCAGATGAGGCTGCTCGACCGCCATACGATCGAGAAGATCGGCATTCCGGCGGCAGCGTTGATGGAGAATGCGGGCAGGGTGATCGCAGAGGAAGTGCTGAAGCTATGCCTGCACAAGAGAGCCGGAAGCGGATGGATGGCGGAAGCCTGGCATGGCCCGGCGGCGAATGATGCTGCGCCGCAATGCGGCGCTGCGGATGGTGCTGCGCGGCGGGGCGCCTGTACGCCCGCCGGCGCATCCGAAGCGGGCGCGTCAGCGCCGCTTCGGGGCTTGGGCCCTGCCTGCCCGCCGCCTGTGGCGGTGGATGAGCTTCTGCCGGCCGAAGCGGCCGGGCAGGAGCACTGGCTCATCCTGGCGGGCAAGGGCAACAACGGCGGCGACGGCGCAGCCGCCGCCCGCTATTTGCGTGACGCCGGCATGCGCGTCACGCTGCTTTACGCCGCCGAGCCGTCCACGCTTGCCGGCGAGGCGGCACTGCAGCGGGATGCCGCAGCTGCGCTCGGCATCCAGGTCCTGGTCCACGGCAGAGATGCCGTGGACTTCCGCGCGTTCACCGGGATCGTGGACGCGCTGCTGGGCACGGGATCGGCGGGCGCCCCCCGCGGGGCTTACGCCGAATTGATCCAGGCCGCCAATGCGAGCGGCCTTCCGATCGTGGCCGCGGACATTCCGAGCGGCCTGGACGCCGACACCGGCGCGCTGCACGAGCCGTGCATCTCGGCCGAGGTGACGGTGTGCCTCGCCTTTCTGAAGCGGGGACTGGTGCAATATCCCGGCGCCGGGGCCGCGGGCCGTGTGGTCGTGCGATCCATCGGCATTCCCGCCTCCCTCTGCCGGGACCTTGGCATCGGCACCTACCTGCTGACGCCGCATGTTCTGCGGACGGTCCTTGATGCCGATGTTGCCCGTCCCCGCTCTCCGGAAGGGCATAAGGGCACCTACGGGCACGTGCTTACTGTAGGAGGCAGCCGCACGATGAGCGGTGCAGGCCTGCTCGCTTCCCGGGCGGCCCTGCGCGCGGGCTGCGGTCTCGTGACCTGGGCCTTGCCCGCAAGCCTGGTGCTGCCGCTAAGCGGTGCGGCCCCGGAGGTCATGCTCGCCCCCGCTACAGGCGAGGAGAGCGGAGGCTATTGGGACGAAGCTTCCGCCGAGCGGGTGCTGGAGCTGGCAAAGACGCGGGACGTACTGGCAGTAGGTCCCGGGCTTGGCCGCTTCGAGGGGGACACCGGATGGCTGCGCAAGCTGTGGGAAGGCTGGGACGGGCCGATGGTCGTGGATGCCGATGCTCTGAACATGCTGTCATCGGCAGACGTCGTTGACGCCTGGAAGGTTCGTCCGGCGGCAACGGTGCTCACTCCGCATCCCGGCGAGATGTCCAGGCTGCTCGGCATCTCTACGGCCGAGGTGCAGCGGGACCGAATCGGCATCGCTGCCGAATATGCGGTCCGGTACGGGGTTACGCTCGTCCTCAAGGGCGCGCGAACCATTGTCGCCTCACCGGACGGCAGCGCCTATATCAACACAACCGGCACCTCCGGCATGGCGACCGGCGGAACCGGGGATGTGCTGACCGGCATCATCGCCGGCCTGCTGGCGCAAGGATATTCCGGTCCCGGTGCCGCTGCGCTCGGCGTGTGGCTGCACGGGCGGGCCGGCGAAGAGGCGGCCAGACGCCGCGGGCACCCGGCTTCCATCCTTGCCGGCGACGTCATCGATGCCCTCTAAAACATACGCTTCCGACGGCACGGGTGTTTAGATCGCCCAGCACAGCAGCGGTACGGCAATGGCAAAGATCGGCGTGATCAAAGAATGGGCAGGGAAGGCATGCTTCCCCCATAGAAACAGCAGCAGCGTCACTGCTCCCAAGGCGGCCCGGATCCACAACTGGTCCGGGCTTCCGCCGTTGAACAAGGCGAAGAAGCCAAATCCGGCCGCCGCATACAGCCCGATTTGCAGGCTTTTGGCGCGCTTGGGCAGAAGGGACAGCAGGGCATCGGCAACCAGCGAGGCAATCAGCGCATAGCCGTAGACCCATTCCTTCTGCTCCATGGAAAGTCCGAGCAGCTCGGCCGGCTTCTCCGTCCCGGCGGGCCATACCTGACCGATTACCGTGAGCAGCAGCAGTACGACGCCGGCGCTGGCCAGTTTGTTTAACGCGTAGAGTCCGACGTCCATCCGTCCACTGGACCATTGGGCATTTCCATTGTTCATACCGACACATCCTCTGTATATGATGACAAAGTTTTGAAGCTATGGAGCTTCTCAAGTTAGCGGCCCCGGATTAGCTGGTCACCATCTGACCTCCGTTTACATGGATTGCTTGACCGGTCACAAACGATGAATCGATGGAGGAGGCCAGGTATACATAGGCCGGAGCAAGCTCATAGGGCTGTGCCGCCCGCTTCATGGGCGAATCGGTGCCGAATACGGCGACTTCCTCGGCCGGGAAGCTGGAAGGAATAAGCGGCGTCCAGACCGAGCCGGGTGCAACCGTGTTGACGCGTATGCCTTGATCGACCAGCGAGAGGGCCAGTGACCGGGTAAGCGAGACGATCGCCCCCTTAGTGGAGGAATAATCGATCAGCTCCTTGAAGCCTGCGTAGGCGGTAATCGATGCCGTATTTATGATCGAAGCGCCGGCTTTCAGATGCGGCAGAGCGGCCTGAATCATAAAGAAGAACGGGAAAATATTCGTCTGGTAGGTCTGGTACAGCTGCTCCTCCGTAATGTCCAAAATACTCTGCTGGACATATTGGACGCCATGATTGTTAACGAGCACGTCCAGCCTGCCGAACTCGGCAAGGGTTTGCCGGATGACAGCCTCGCAATTTTTTTTGTAGCGCAAATCGATTTTAATCGGGATGCAGCGCTGCCCAAGCTGTTCGATTCGGGCTTTGGTGACTTCCGCATCCGATGTCTCATATAAGTAGGGGATGACCAGATCGGCGCCTTCCTTGGCAAAAGCAATGGCTGCCGCCTTGCCGATTCCGCTGTCTCCTCCGGTCACGATGGCGACTTTGCCTTCCAGCTTGCCGCTGCCGCGATAAGCCGGGTCTTCCGTAATGGGAACCGGCTTCATCAAGCTTTCAAGACCGGGCTGAACGGGTTGATGCTGCGGCGGGAACGCAATGGGCTGCTCCTTGCATACCGTTTTGAAGCCGATATAAGGGATGGGCTGCTCAGCATTCATGACAATCCTCCTCGGGCATAGATGACATTGCATCCACGGTGATGTTTTATCTCTATGCATTCGCCCAGTTCGGGGTGCGGCCTCATTACAAGATATTCACAACATCCTGCAAATAGTGTGTTAAACTGTTTCCAAATTGATGGAAGTGTTGGGATTAACGGGAATGGTCCGCGAGGGGAGAATGGGAAGTCATGAAACCGGTGAAACGCTCTAAACTAAGGCTTTGGGCGGGAAAACAGTATTTTACCTGCCGGCGCTATTGGGAATGGCTGAAGCAAGGCAGAAGAGGCATGGCACGGATAAGGTCTTCCGAGCCGCTGCACTATCCCGTCTTCGAGCATCGGACGCCGCTGATGCGCCGGCTAAAGGATGTCGACATGTGGTACCAGCATAATAAAGTAATCAATCTGCGCCTTGCGGTGCGACGTCTGGACGGCCTTCTCATCCGTCCCGGCGAAACCATGTCCTATTGGAGAATGATCGGCCGTCCTACCCGGCGCAAAGGTTATGTGGATGGCATGGTGCTCTTTTACGGCGGCTTTAGGGCAGGCATCGGCGGAGGCCTGTGCCAGCTCTCGAATTTGATATACTGGATGACGCTGCATACGCCGCTTCAGGTGACAGAGCGCCATCGCCACAGCTACGACGTGTTCCCGGATTCTGGCCGCACCCAGCCGTTCGGCAGCGGAGCGACCTGTGCTTACAATTATTTGGATCTACAGATTTATAATCCGACGGAGGATATTTATCAGCTGTCGGTATATGTATCAGCCGAGGAGCTGATCGGGGAGTGGCGCTGTACGGCTCAGCCGCTCTATCGCTATCAGGTGTATGAGCGGGAGCACCGCATCACGCAGGAAGCGTGGGGCGGATATGCGCGGCATAACGTGATCGGCCGGAAGGTGTTCAGCCGGGAAGGCGAGCTGCTTGACGATGAATGGATTACGGAGAATCATGCGCTTATGATGTATTCTCCCCTGCTTGCCCAGAACGCAGAGGACACAGAGAGTACAGAGAAAGCACAAGCAGCACAGACAGCAGAGAACACAGAGAAAGCAACCATTTTTACCGGCTGATGAATCGTCCATGTTCATGCACTGCCTGCAAAGCGTTATATGTCGTAGGCGTCCATTGACAAAGACGCAGACACATTGATACGATGATAATAATTCTGACTAATTTGCTCTGATTTGACATTCCGTAACGTTCCGGGAGGGCTGCCGGCCCTTATTGATGAACGAAGACTTTGCGGGTGCGTTTATGTAAAGCCTTGGTATATGGAAGTGGAGCATACATACCGTCCGATCGTTCCTGAAGGGGGACATTAGCGAGGTCGTCCGGAAGGGGATGACGGGAAACATTATGAAAATAACCGAGGTGAGAAAAATGGCGAAAGCTGTCATCATTAACGGGAGTCCGACAGCAGGCTCCCGCTTGAATGCGATTATGGAATATGCCGAGCAGGCGCTGACTGCCGCGAATTTCGAGGTGAGCCGGATTGATGTTGCTTCACTTCCGCCTGAGGATCTGATCCATACCAAATTCGAGAGCGAGCATATCGTCAAAGCGAACGGCCTCGTCGCCGAGGCCGATGCCGTCATTGTAGCGAGTCCGGTATATAAGGCTTCCTATACGGGGGTGCTTAAGACGTTTCTGGATTTGATTCCGCAGAAGGGCCTGGCCGGGAAGATCGTGCTTCCACTCTTTATCGGCGGTTCATTGGCACATTTGCTGGCGATTGATTATTCACTGAAGCCCGTGCTCTCCTCAATCGGAGCTCGCCATATTCTCGGCGGCGTGTATGCGGTGGACGCCCAGGTGGCTCGTACGGAGGATGGCGGCTTTGATGTAGCGGAGGTGCTTCAAGAGCGCCTGGCTCAAGCGATAGAGGAGCTGATCGAGGAGACTCGTTACCGGACCGAGCGCGGTTAACCGCTTGCCGCTGCTGGCCACTTGATAGATGGAACCAAGATACTTTGAACCTATATACATCAAACCTATATACATCAAACCGTGGAGGGATACCAATTGCAGAAGCTAGTGTTTTTTGTCGGAGTCGCAGGGACGGGGAAGACCACCGTTGCCAAGAAACTTGCGGTACGTATACCGGCCGCTTTTCTTGACCGCGATACGGTAGGCGGCCGTTTTGTTGAAAAATTCCTGGAAAGCAACGGACTGGATCCGAATGACCGGGACTCTTCCTTCTATAAGGAAAATCTGCGCGACCTCGAATATGATACAACGAAGGATATCTGCATCGAGAATTTGAATGCGGGGCAGAACGTATTCATGATTTCGCCGTTTACCGCCGAGCTTAAGAACCGCGAGTGGATCGAGGAGGTCATCACGGCCGCTGGCCTGACGAAGAGCGATGTGGACGTGAAGGTGATCGTGGTGACGTTAAAGGATATGGATCTTCAGAAGGAGCGGATTATCGATCGCCAAACGGAGCGGGACCAGTGGAAGCTGGACCATTGGGATGACTTCAAGAAGCGGGTGGATTTCGTGCCGGAAGTGAATTGGGACATTCCGCAGACGTCGATCAAAGTATTCGACAACAGCGGTGATCTTACCGAGGATATGGTGGACGAGCTGTACCAATTCATCGTGCAGGAATAGAAAGGCACCCCTTTTTGGCAAAAGGACCGGCTTTTCGTTCACCACGAAGCTTATGCTGCGCGCATGGCAGGCTATCTTCATGAAGCCGTCATGCGCGCTTGTCGTATAGGGAGATGCAGGATAAGCAGGTGCCGAGCATTATGTAACCCGCCGAATCGTAGATTTTAATCATAGGACGCAAGGAGGGAAGGCCCTTGGAGAGCTCTGCCATGCTGGCTTATTTACGAAGCGTTGTGCTTATGAGAGACCGGATACCTTCATTTCGGGAATATCCTTTCAATCTGCCGGCTGTAAATGCGATGGACGGCTTGACGTTCCATCCGAAGGTCACCTACATCGTTGGGGAGAACGGAATGGGCAAATCGACGCTGCTGGAGGCGATTGCGGCGGCACTCGGCTTCAATCCGGAAGGGGGAACGATGAATTTCTCGTTCGCTACCGAGGAAACCCATTCGAGGCTGTATGAATACATCCGAACGGTCCGGGGCGTCCGCAAACCGCGGGACGGCTTCTTTTTCCGGGCGGAGAGCTACTACAACGTTGCGTCCGAGGTCGATGCGATGGAGCGGGAGATTCCCGGGCTGTACGATTCCTACGGAGGAAAATCCTTGCATGCGCAGTCGCACGGGGAATCCTTCTTTGCCACCTTTTTGCACCGGTTCCGCGGGAGCGGGCTGTACATTATGGATGAGCCGGAAGCGGCGCTGTCCCCGTTTCGCCAAATGGCGCTGCTTCGGAGAATCCATGATCTGGTTCAGGAGGATTCGCAGTTCATTATTTCGACGCACTCCCCGATTGTCATGGCTTACCCGGACTCGGTCATCTATAAGCTGACCCCTGAGGGCGTAGAGGAGTCCAGCCTGGAGGAGACGGACCATTATATGATCACCAAGGAATTCGTAAACAACCGGGGAGCGATGCTGCGCGAATTGTTTGCGGACGATGAGGAATAGCGTGATTTTATTCGTAAAACCCGTGTTTCAGCAGAACGCTGCACTAAAAAAGTCGAACCTTACCATGTAAGGATTCGACTTTTTTAAGGGTCCCTAACCGTTATACCAGTGATCTTTCCTGTCGGAATGCTTTCCCTTTCCTTTGACCAGCTTTAACGTTGCCACGATCAGAAAGCTGACAATCACCAATAAGAGCCATGAGCTCACCTTCCCTAGATGAACGAGACTCCAGGCTTCGGCCTGGTTTGGATATTTCCACGCGCCAAAGAATGTTGCGATATTTTCGGCAACCCATATAAAAAATCCGATCAGTACAAAAGAAAGGGCAAGCGGCATCCGATAACGAGTCCCGTTCACCTCGTAGGTGACCCAGGATGGCCAAAAGACGAGGATGACGAGTCCGGATAACCACCATCGAACGTCGATCCAATAGTGGTGCGTGAAGAAATTTAAATAAATCGCGGCTGCCAGCGTTACAACGAGCCAGAAAGGAGGCCATTTCACCAGTTCAACCTTCAGCCGCCTCCAAGCCTGGCACAGATAACTTGCTACGCTTGCGTACATGAATCCGCTATACAGAGGCACGCCAAAGATTTTAAAATAACCCTCCTCCGGGTATGACCAAGAGCCCATGTGAACCTTGAAAATTTCAAGACCGAGTCCGATCAGATGGAACAACGTGATCACTTTGAGTTCATCCCGTGTTTCAAGCCCGGAACGCACCATCCACCACTGCATCAGCAGGCAGATAATGAGAAGCCAGTCGTAGCGCGGAAGGAAGGGAAGCGGCACGAATTTCGTAAAGGCCAATGAGGCAAAAATAACGACCGGAAACAAGCACGATAAGGCCTGCTCCCAACCAAAACGAACGAGCTGTCGTAGTGCCCTCATGCTGCGCGTCTCCATTTTTGAATGGTCCATGAGCAAGCTCCTCTTCTGGAATGGATTCATTGAACTAACTCCCTGAGGTATGAATCCCGTTTAATCCTGGACGTCTTCATCGCGGTATTCTAAAATATCTCCGGGCTGGCAGTCCAAAGCCTTGCAAATGGCTTCTAACGTTGAGAAGCGAATCGCTTTGGCCTTTCCGTTCTTCAATATCGACAGGTTTGCCATGGTGATTCCTACCCTCTCCGACAGCTCGGTAACACTCATTTTCCGTTTGGCCAGCATCACATCAATGTTGATTATAATTGCCATTGTTTTCACCTCAGACCGTTAAATCATTTTCGGATTTGATATGAATCGCTTCTTGTAAAAGTCTTTGGAGAACAGCGGCAAAGACGGCGATCACGGATGAAGCAAAAATAATGACCAGTCCGAGCACGATGATCCCCGGGGCATCATCTTTCTCCGCCAGGAGATAGAAGAGCGGCATGCCGGCCGCATACAAAATGCTGATCGTAATGGCGCAGTTCCTAATACTCTTTAATGCCTTCACAGACAATTCGGAGAAGGCTTTATTCTGGTCGATGTAGTTTAACAGCTTAAAAGCCTGATACAGAGCTAAGTAAAAGGGGATCGCCGATGCATACAAATCGATGGAAACGAGATATTTTAGATAAACATGGTCCGGATACAATTCAGCCGCGAAACTCGCGATATTAGGCACCACAAATATGCACAAAGCAAGAACCGGAATTCCAATCAGAATAACCGCTATTCTTAAAAAGAGTGTTGTTCCTTGTTTCATAACATGCACCTCGCTTATTTATTGTTCATCATAATAACACGACTTTTATCGTTTATCAATAAATTAATATTGATTAATATTATATTATTGTTGTTATGGAATATTCCTGTCGTCATAAATCCATAGCTGCGATTAGACCTTCAGTCCAGGTAGAATCGGGATGGTAAGGGGATGCGACGGCGATTTGCCAACCGTTTTGAAATGATGTATTCTATGGGGGATTAAGAACGTACGGCAGGTTAGGAAAGTTCATTTTTTAACGAAGAGGAGGAGTATTCGGATGAAGAAGAGATCGCTTGTTTCGTTGTCCCCCGGCATCGGATACTCCACCGCTGTTTTCTTTGATCTTGGCCAATCACGGGAGAAGTGTGTCCACAATTGGAAACTGAACGCGACCGTTATCCTGCGATCGGCCTCATGATCATGTAAGGATACAGTGGAATAAACGCCACAGGTCGCTTACCTGTGGTGCATGGATCGGCAGCGTACGCCACAGGTATAACCTGTGGTGTTTTTTGTTTATGGCTTTAGCCAGTTGAGCTCGCGAAGCGTGCGAAACAAAAAACCACCCGCTATGCGGGTGGAGGGATCGAGGGTTTGACCAACAAGACCATTCCGATAAAATTGAGATGTTCAGGCTCAATAATGAAAGGAATGGTCTTAGATGGCAAACAAGAGCTATAGTTTAGCTCACACGAAGTGGATGTGCAAGTACCACATTGTGTTCACCCCGAAGTATAGACGGAAAGAGATTTATAATCAAGTGAGGAAAGACTTAATCGAAATTTTCAAACGATTATGCAAATACAAGGGAGTGGAGATAATCGAAGGCCACATGATGCCCGATCATGTACATATGTTGGTAGCAATTCCCCCAAAAATCTCAGTATCATCATTTATGGGATACCTGAAGGGGAAAAGCTCACTCATGATATTCGAGAAGCACGCTACCTTGAAGTATAAATATGGTAATCGAAAATTTTGGGCGGAGGGATACTACGTCAGCACAGTGGGCTTGAATGAAGCCACCGTGGCCAAATATATCCGTGAGCAAGAAGCACACGACCAGGCAATTGATAAACTGAGTGTGAAAGAGTATGAAGACCCATTCAGCAAAAACAGTAGCAAGAAGAAGTAAACCAGTTTAACTGGTAAGTGAAAGTGACAAATTACACTGAGCCTGAACAATTTTATTGTCAGGCTAGCGTCTTTAGGCGCAGTTTGGCAACAAGGGGTTATACCCCAAGAGCAAACCACCCGTTTGACGGGTGGTTCTGATTTTGCCGCATAGGAGATGCGGTCATATCATCCTATCGAAGAAGGAGAGATTTGTATGCAGCTGCAAGGGGAACGTGTTGTTGTGAAGCCTGTGGAGCTTTCGGATGCCGAAGCTCTGCTGAAGCTGGAGAAGGAGAATCGGGATTTTTTCCAGCGGTTTACGGGAAAGCGTGACGAGCATTTTTTTACCAAGGAGGGACAGATTGAACGGATCCGGAAGGCGGTGGACGATCGGGAAACGGATCAAGGCTACTTGTATGTCATAGTATTGCGGGACACCGGGCAGATCATCGGTGAAGTCATGCTGACCGAGCCGGTGCGTGGGAATTTGCAGAGCTGCTGGATCGGCTATTTTCTGGATAAGTCATTCAGTGGGCAGGGGTACATGACGGAAGCCGTTCGGCTGGTCGTCCGCCACGCCTTCGAAGAGCTGCGGTTCCACCGGATCGAGGCGGGGGTCATGCCGCATAATCTCGGTTCGATGAAGGTGCTGTTGAAAGCCGGGTTCCATAAGGAGGGCATCGCCCGTAAAAACGTCAACATCAACGGACGGTGGGAGGACCATCAAACGCTGGCTATCCTAAACGAAGCCGATGAGGAGAAGAACCCCTTGATTGAACGTTACAATCCGTCCGTCATTGCGCCGCCGCTCGGTCCGTACACCCATGTCACCAAGGTGCCGCATGGAGCCGCGCTGCTGGTCTTCTCCGGCCAAGTCGGAACCGATCCTGAAGGGAAGCTGCCGGATGACATGAAGCAGCAGGTGGAGCATACGCTTGCGAATATTCAGCGGTTGCTGGAAGCCGAATCGCTCACGGCGGACCATATC
The DNA here is from genome assembly GCF_038002285.1 of Paenibacillus sp. FSL R5-0810. Taxonomy (NCBI): domain Bacteria; kingdom Bacillati; phylum Bacillota; class Bacilli; order Caryophanales; family Paenibacillaceae; genus Paenibacillus; species Paenibacillus sp. FSL R5-0810. Next base: position 4,474,019 of record NZ_JBBOCF010000001.1, on the reverse strand, counting down.
GTCAAAATCAATATTTGGGCAGTGGAAGAGGTAGATTGGAGCCATTTCCATGAGGTGTGGGCGAAGTTCCATGGCGGTCGGCCGCCGGCGATGACGATGGCTTATGTGCCGGGGCTTGCGATGCCGGCGCTGAAGGTCGAGATCGAGGTATGGGCGGCTGCCGGATAAAAATCATCATGTCATCCATTCAAGGAAATTCATCATCATCCACCGTGTAATCCATCCATGTAAAAAACCTCCGCCATCCCTTTGTGAACTGTGACCCATAAGATGGACACTTTGAAAAAAGTGACTTCTTGTGGGTCATTTGTGTTTTAATCAAGGTATGTGACGAGGAGTGATACGAGAATGGGGAAGTTGAAACGGGTGCTCTTTACCGAGGAGCAAATGAGGAAGCTGGAGGAGAATCCAAACGTACACCATGTGACCGAGGCGGCCATTACATACACACCTGCATTCAAGCTGGAGGCGCTGAAAGCCTACAAGCAGGGGCAGACACCTTCAGAAATCTTTATTCGTGCCGGCTTCGACCTGGACGTTATTGGTCATAAGAAGCCCAAGGACAGCTTAAAACGGTGGCGTGAAACCTTCGAACTGTACGGTGAGGAAGGTTTGGCTACAGAGCGGCGCGGTAAGGGCAGTACAGGGCGCAAGCCAACTGGTCAGTTGTCAGCCGAAGAAGAATTGAAACGGGCTAAGGCCCAGATCAAACTGCTTGAAGCTCAAGTGGACATGCTAAAAAAGCTCGAAGCGCTCGATCGGCAGAAGAAGAAACGCTGACGCCCTCCGAGCGCTATGAGATCATAAATCGCACCATTCGGGCATATGGCCTGAAACGAATGACACGCTATCTATGCGAGCTCGTGGAAGTAAGTCCAAGCGGCTATTACAGGTGGCTGGGGACGGAAGAAGATCGTCAACTTCGTGCTGCCGCCGACGAGCAGGACATCCTTCTCATCAAGCAGCACTTTGACGCGCTCCGCGGCAAAGCAGGTGCGCTTGTGATTAAGATGCGGCTGGAACAGATAAGCGGCGTTGTCATGAACCACAAGAAGATTCGCCGGCTTATGAAAAAGGCAGGCTTGGTAGCCGTAATCCGTCAGGCGAACCCCTACCGCAAGATGGCTAAGGCAACTCAAGAGCACAAGACGTGTCCGAACCTGCTGGAGCGAAAGTTTGACCAAGGCGAACCTGAGAAAGTGTTTCTCACTGACATCACTTATTTGCGCTATGGAAGCGGACACTGGGCATACCTTTCCTGCGTGAAGGACGGGGCGACCAGGCAGATCCTTGCCGACAGCGTGGCAGCAACACTCGAGCTTCCAATTGTCGAGCGGACGCTACAGCGTCTTTTAGAGCGATTAGATGGAAACATTCATCCAGAAGCGATTCTGCACTCCGACCAAGGGATGCACTACACGCATCCTAAAACCCGTCTTCTCATTGCTAAGGCAGGATTTAAGCAGTCGATGTCGCGCAAAGGCAATTGCTGGGACAACGCCCCGATGGAATCATTCTTCGGTCACTTGAAAGACGACGTTGATTTTAGCGATTGCCAAACTATTGATGAAGTGAGGGTGCGAGTGAAGGAGTACATAAGCTACTACAACTCAGAACGATACCAGTGGACATTAAAAAAGATGACCCCCGATGAATTCAGAGGTCATCTGCTTGCTAGCTAAGCTCTAGGCGGTTTATTTCAAACTGTCCACAAATCGGGTCACAGTTCATTGCAGGGATGGCGGAGGTTTTGTCTATGAGCGATAGAAGCTTAGCAGATCCGAGCTCACCGGCTGGTGCAGCTTACAGATCGTCAAACCCGTTATCGTCGCCGACTTTCCCGTAGTTGCGAGACTTCGCTTCGAAGAAGTCGGTCTTCGTCGCATTCAGCGCTTCGTCGGAGAACGGCTTGATCCATGGCATGCAGTTCACGTCCACGCCTTCATACGCCTTCTCCAGTCCCATCATGGTGATGCGGCGGTTGGCGATGTATTTGATGTAATCGGACAGCTCGTTCAGATCGATGCCGCGCACATTGCTCAGCGTGTAATGCGCCCAGTTCGTCTCCAGCTCGACCGCGCGATCGATCGTGCGGTACACGTAATCGATGTTCTCCTTCGTGTTCAGCTCAGGGAAGTCCTTGAGCAGCTGCTTGAACACTTCAGCGAAGAAGTAGCAATGCTGGTTCTCGTCACGCTGAATGTAGGAGATCATTTGGCTCGTTGCCATCATCTTCTGATCACGGGCCAGGTTATAGAAGAAGGCGAACGTACTATAGAAGAAAATGCCCTCGAGAATCAGGTCGGCGACCATCGCTTCAAAGAAGGATTGCGGCGACGGATTGTCCCGGAAGCTCTGGTAAATGTTCGAGATGAACTGATTGCGCTCCAGGAGAACCGGATCATGCTTCCAATATTCGAAAATTTCCTTTTGCTCCTGCTCCGTAACGATCGAGGAGAGCACATAGGAGTAGGATTGGTTATGAACGACTTCCTGCTGCCCGATAATGGCCGAGATGGCCTCAAGCGAGGAGTCGGTGAAATAGCGCTTCACGTCGCCGACAAACATCGTCTGCATGGAATCCAGCACAGCCAGTAGGGAGATGTTGATCTTGAAGGTGCGCTGCTCCTCCGGATCAAGGTGCGGGAATTGCTGCGCATCCTTGGACATCGGGATTTCGTCCGCGATCCAGTGGTTCAGCAGCAGCACCTTGTACAGCTTGTACATATGAGGCATCCGAATATCGTTCCAGTTGAGGATCCCTGAGCATTCGCCCTCAATGATCCGTGTGGAGCGGTTAGGTGCTTCGGTATTGAATATTTTTTGCATTTGCATAACCATTCTCTCCTTGCATTTATAGTAGGGCGGGTATCAACAGGACGGGTATCCACTCTCCGGCCGCTGTTGTCCGCCCTTTGCCTGAATGTATTGTGAAGGGTGCAAAGGGCTCCCAAAGGCGGACGTAAACTCCTCCGATTGGATACCCTTACCCTTGTAGTCTTTTTTATAGCTTACTCAACGGATGTTCGCTTCGCGCTCGACTAAACGCAAGCAGCCCGCTCATTGTGTTTGCGCCACATGAGCAGCGAATCCCCAAAGGGAGAGCGATCCTTGCAGGAAGTTGCACCAAACACGCAAGCAGCCCGCTCATTGTGTTTGCGCCGCATGAGCAGCAAATCCCGAAGGGAGAGCGATCCTTGCAGGAAGTTGAACCAAACACGCAAGCAGCCCGCTCATTATGTTCGCGCCGCATGAGCAGCGAATCCCAAAGGGAGAGCGATCCTTGCAGGAAGTTGAACCAAACACGCAAGCAGCCCGCTCATTATGTTCGCGCCGCATGGGCAGCGAATCCCGAAGGGAGAGCGATCCTTGCAGGAAGTTGCACCAAACACGCAAGCAGCCCGCTCATTGTGTTTGCGCCGCATGAGCAGCAAATCCCGAAGGGAGAGCGATCCTTGCAGGAAGTTGCACCAAACAAGCAAGCAGCCCGCTCATTGTGTTTGCGCCGCATGAGCAGCGAATCCCGAAGGGAGAGCGATCCTTGCGGGAAGTTGCACCAAACACACAAGCAGCCCGCTCATTGTGTTCGCGCCGCATGAGCAGCGAATCCCGAAGGGAGAGCGATCCTTGCAGGAAGTTGCACCAAACAAGCAAGCAGCCCGCTCATTGTGTTTGCGCCACATGAGCAGCGAATCCCAAAGGGAGAGCGATCCTTGCAGGAAGTTGAACCAAACACGCAAGCAGCCCGCTCATTATGTTCGCGCCGCATGGGCAGCGAATCCCGAAGGGAGAGCGATCCTTGCAGGAAGTTGCACCAAACACGCAAGCAGCCCGCTCATTGTGTTTGCGCCGCATGAGCAGCAAATCCCGAAGGGAGAGCGATCCTTGCAGGAAGTTGCACCAAACAAGCAAGCAGCCCGCTCATTGTGTTTGCGCCGCATGAGCAGCGAATCCCGAAGGGAGAGCGATCCTTGCGGGAAGTTGCACCAAACACACAAGCAGCCCGCTCATTGTGTTCGCGCCGCATGAGCAGCGAATCCCGAAGGGAGAGCGATCCTTGCAGGAAGTTGCACCAAACAAGCAAGCAGCCCGCTCATTGTGTTTGCGCCACATGAGCAGCGAATCCCCAAAGGGAGAGCGATCCTTGCGGGAAGTTGCACCAAACAAGCAAGCAGCCCCGCTCATTGTGTTCGCGCCGCATGAGCAGCAAATCCCGAAGGGAGAGCGATCCTTGCAGGAAGTTGCACCATCAAAGCACGCATGAAATCATTCGTCCCTGCGCCAACATTCCAGCGTTCCCGCAGGGAGAAAGCGCTCCTAGCACCAAAGTACCTGGGAGAAGAAGCGCCTCACCCAATCATTCCACAAACTTGCGGGTGTCCAGAGGGCAGAGCCCTTGGGGCCCTCCCTTGGAAGGGAGGGTTTGGGTGGGTTCGTTAGCTAGCACAGCTTTCGCATTCCTCAATCGTCAGCGCACGGCTGCGCACATAGTACGTTGTCTTGATGCCGGCTTTCCAGGCATGCAGGTGCAGGTCCAGGAATTCCGATGCCCGGATGTCAGGACGAACATACAGGTTGAAGCTTTGCGCCTGGTCCACATGACGTTGACGGGCAGCAGCCATTTTAATGGACCAATGCTGGTCGATCAGGAAGGCTGTTTTGTAATACCAGATTGTTTTTTCAGACAGATCCGGAGCCGGGTTGGCTACTTTATATGTCGTCTTTTCTTCATAAGACAGCAGCTCATACAGCGGGTCGATGCTTGCCGTAGAACCGGCAATGATCGACGTGGAGCCGTTCGGTGCGATCGCGAACATCCACGCGTTGCGGACGCCATTCTCTTGAACTTCCTTCTGCAGCTCGCGCCACTGCTCGGTCGTTACGAATTTACCTTCATGCTCGCCGTCGGTGTAACCGCGGAACGTAAAGTATTCGCCGCTTTCCCAGGCAGAGCCTTTGAATTTCGGATAGTGGCCTTTTTCCTTGGCCAGCTCCATGCTGGACTTCACGAGCAGGTAATTGATGTGTTCGTACAGATTATCATTGTATTCAACCGCTTCGTCGGATTCCCAGCGGATGCCTTCGAGAGCCAGCAGATGATGCAGGCCGAAGGTGCCGAGTCCGACAGCGCGGTACTGGCTGTTCGTATATTGAGCTTGCAGCACTTCGATATTGTTGATGTCGATTACGTTGTCCAGCATGCGAACCTGGATCGGTACGAGCCGCTCCAACACGCCGGCAGGCACTGCACGCGCCAAGTGAATGGAGTTCAGGTTGCAGACAACGAAATCGCCAGGGATTTTCGAAATCACGATCCGGGTTTGGCCGTCTTTGGTGACGAGCTCTTCTTGCTCAACCACGGTTGGCGACTGGTTCTGCATGATTTCCGTGCACAGGTTCGAAGAGTAGATCATGCCGTGTGCGGAGTTCGGGTTCGCACGGTTTACCGTATCGCGGTAGAACATGTACGGAGTTCCGGTCTCCAGCTGGGATTTCATGATCCGCTTCATAATATCGATCGCTTGTACGGTAATGCGCGGCAGGTTCGGATTCGCCAAGGCCTCCGCATATTTCTCGCGGAACGCGCCTTGACCCGGCGTTTGATCGTAGAAGTCCTCAAGACCGAGCGGGCGGCCGTTCTCATCTTTCCAGCCCATGATCTTCTTCACTTCATGCGGGCAGAACAGGCTCCATTCTTCACGGGCTTCAACAGCCTCCATGAACAGGTCAGGCAGACATACGCCGTGGAACACGTCATGGGCTCTCATGCGCTCATCGCCGTTGTTCAGCTTCAGATCAAGGAAGGACAAAATGTCCTTGTGGAACACGTCCAGATAGACCGCAATGGCGCCTTTGCGTGTGCCGAGCTGGTCAACGCTCACCGCCGTGTTGTTCAGCTGGCGGATCCAAGGGATGACGCCGGAGCTGGTGTTCTTGTGGCCGCGGATATCGGAGCCGCGTGCGCGGACCTTGCCGAGGTAGACGCCGATGCCGCCGCCCATTTTGCTAAGACGGGCTACGTCGGTGTTGGAATCGAAGATGCCTTCCAGGGAATCGTCAACGGTGTCGATGAAGCAGCTGGAGAGCTGGCCTGCGACCTTCTTGCCGGCGTTGGACATCGTTGGCGTTGCGGCCGTCATGTACAGATTGCTCATTGCCCAGTACGCTTCCTTAACAAGCTCGAGGCGTTTGTCTTCAGGCTCCTGGTGCATGAGGAACATGGCAATGACCATGTAGCGCTCCTGCGGGAGCTCCATCACGCGCCCGTCGAAATCCGTTGCAAGGTAACGCTCGGCCAGCGTCAAGAGACCGATGTAATCGAACAGCAGGTCGCGGCTTGGATCAATGCACTCGCCAAGCTCCTCGATTTGCTCCTTCGTGTAGCAGGTCAGAAGGTCTTCACGATAGATGCCCTTCTGGACGAGCTCCGTAATGAGCGGATAGAAAGCGCCGTAAGGCTCTTCCGGATAGGCTTTGTAGCGGCGGTTGTGGGCCGCTTTTTTATATAAAGATGTCAGGAATGAACGAGCCGCCGCAAATTTCCAGTCAGGCTCTTCCTTGGATACGAGCTCAAGCGCGGACATCGTGAAGGCATTGCTGATTTCCTCGCCGGTAACTTGCTCACCGCGGAGTTTGGAATTCACGCCTCGAAGCAGGCGCTCCTTGTCTAGCATGTCCAATCCCTTCAGGATCCGGTCGGCATAGACGGAGAGGCGAATTTCATCAAAGGCAAGCTGACGGTTGTTTGGTTTAACTACGAGCTGGGGCATACAAAAATCCTCGCTTTCTTTGGGGGAAATTGAAAAAAGAACATGAAAAAAACATTTTCTAAAACCTAAGGGCAGGCTTGAAAATGTCCGTGCGCTGTGGATGGTTTGAATAAAGCTGACATAAGCCCATATTTGGGCATGATGTTATGTACAGACGCAAGTTTCACGAACACATCCCTATAACCCCGTAGGTCGGTGTCTGAAGTATACAGGCAGGTCTCCTGACTTAGGCCGTACATATTCGGCGTCTTCCCAAAGTTCGCTTTCGGGGAACTTCAGTGACGTATTGCCAAACTGCCGGCAGCTGCATATGCATAACAGCCCCGAGGCCTTTACAGTGGCGGGTCCGTGATGGATTTTCACCATGCTTCCCTATTAAGCCGGGCTGCCTGATAGGCTAGCGCGGCACCTGTATACACTATATTTGGTTGTCGTTAATCTAATGTAACCCAATATCTTGTATCTGTAAACCAATTTCTTAAAAATAAACGCAAGGAGAATTATAGCAAACGGACAGGTAATATGCTAGTTGGCCAACCGTCAAAACCGCTCAAGATTCCATGGATTGTGACCAAATGCGACGGTTTTTGCGCGGATTCCGCATCGGTTGCGTTTTGACAACGGATCGTATGACCCATATAAAAATTTGATCTTGGACATACAAGATATTGTGTGTTGACGACTTTGCGAAATTTTGAAAAGACGCCCCGGAATTGATATGATATCTATATCGGATTCAACCACGTTGTGGATGAATGGAATGCTTCGAGGGAGGTTATTGTGATGGCAATTGCAGAAGTAACGGTCATTCCGATCGGAACGGCAACGACCAGCTTAAGCTCATATGTGGCGGAAATGCAGCGTATATTGAAGCAACAGGAGGGAATTACGTACGAATTGACTTCGATGAGCACGATTATTGCAGGGGAGCTCCCTATGATTTGGCGTGCGATCGAGGCGTTGCACGAGGCGCCGTTCTTGTCGGGTGCTAAGCGGGTATCCACCTCTGTCAAAATCGACGACCGGCGCGACCGGGCATCCTCAAGCAAGCAGAAGATCCAATCGGTGCAGGAGAAATTAGGCGGGTAATGCAACCCCTCCTATAGGGTGTTTTTTCCATTAATGAGGGGCTTGCATTTTCCCGCCGAAGGAATATAATATATTTTGTTGTTCCAAAAACGAATGACAACTTCAACAAATTCGCTGGTGTAGCTCAGGGGTAGAGCAACGCACTCGTAATGCGTAGGTCGGGGGTTCAATTCCCTTCACCAGCATCCTTAGAAAGTCAATAACGGCGCGGTTTTCCGAGTTTTCGGAGACGGCGTCTTTTTCGTGTTTTTGGCCGATCTTTTACCATTTTTCTACCCTTTTAGCCAATTGAAGTGGGTTTTTCGCCATCAATTAGGGATTCAATATCCTTTTGAAAAATAAGTTCTAGACTAACACACAGTAACCTAAACAGCGGCAGCCAAGAATGAAAAAATAAAGTCATAGACCGCCGCTGTTTATCGAACTATCGTCCCCTTAGGTCGCTGGACCAACCGCAAAACTAAACTGGAACGTAGGTCAACCTGATCACCTGCTCGCCAATGCGATCGCTTGCCACGAGGCGCAGGGGCGGACGCGGTCCGGCGAAGAACGGCTTGCCGTGACCCAGCACGACGGGATGGAGATAGAGTCGATACTCATCAACGAGACCGAGCTCCGTTAGACTGTGCGCCAACTCCGGCCCGGCAACTTCAATGTCCCCTTCATGCTGAGCCTTCAGCCCCCGTATGGCCGCTGAGAGGTCGCCCTCGATCAGAGAAGCGTTCGGTCCGACGGACTTTAACGTCCTCGACACCACCCACTTCGGTTTGCTTTGCCACGCAGCTGCGTATTCCCGTTCCTGCGCATCCCATTCAAAAGGGTCTTCGTCCCAATATCGCATAGTCTCATACATACGGCGCCCGTACAGCATACCCGTCAGACCGCGCACGTCTTCGATGAAATGAAGGAATAGCATGGGGTCGCGCTGAAGTGCCATGTGGTCGACGAACCCGTCCAGAGACTGATTCAACGCGAAAACGATTTTTGCCATGTGATTGACTCTCCTCCCTGTTTTTCTTGCACATTCATCATCAGGATTACACGTTCCATATGCAGCCTCCTCTATGTCTAAAATTTTATCATCCAACGGCATGCCCGGTTTCTCATGGATTGCTAATGTGGCACAGCCCGACCGAATACAACTTTAGCTTAGACGATTCAACCATATATCCCGATTTACATTGCTGATGCTATATCATTGATTTCAACTATAAAATCCGAATACCCATTAAAAATCCCCGAAGTATTAGCTCACGGGCTTCAGTCTTCTAACAGAACTTCTAACAAATCTTCTAACGGCCAAGAAATACTTCGAGAACCTTAAACGGATTATGGCGCATAAAAGCCCATAACTAATAGACCTCCGGAACCCTGTAGAACCTTTCCGAAACCTACGGTGTCGCACTTGTAATGCGTAGGTCGGGGGTTCAATTCCGCGTTTTTTTATTTCCTGCAGGGGCGTGATAGTTCGTGAAATGAATTAAATGGTTGATCAGAAATCTATCTCCATGATACATTCGCACATTCTGAATATTATTGCCGAAATGTCCAGTCTAAGGGCGTCTATGCTCATAAACTGTACTATTCCAAAATGCGAGGAGGTAAATATCAGTGGGTTATGAAAAGCCTTGTTACAACGGCTACGGGAATGCAGTAGGTATTGTTCTGGTTTTATTTATTCTCTTGGTTATTATCTTGGGAACTTTTTGGATTTAATCACACAACGGCAAGAAAAACATTGTAAATTTGTTTAGAATTCATTCATCTCTGTTGTGATGTCATGTCAAACTCATGGATCATCCCTTTGGTTTGGGGGCGGCGATTTACCGTCCCCATGAAAGCTCTCCTACACGATAGTCAGCTTATTCGGAATGCCAAATACATAAGCAAGAGGCAAAATCATCGACAGAAAGCTTTTTCGACGTTGTTCAGGTTAGTAACTGCTTAAAAAGTAAGAGTATCGTCAATAGACCAGTCGCTTATAAACGCACAAGCATATATTGAGTTGAACGATTGGTGAAAGGAGGTTTTGTTTTGCCGATTTCCGACTTGTATAAACTTCAACCAAGTGCTCCAGTTACCGTAGATGGACATGAAGAAGAGAGTGTCAATTTAGCACTTCAAGCCTCACCCAACACCTCCGTTGGTGTCGTGCAGGGGACAGTGCTGCTGCCGAATGGAAATCCGATCCCCTTTGCCACAGTACAATTATATACTTCACAAGGGGTGCCATTTGAGCATGTTAACAGCAACCCTCAGGGGCAATATATCATACCAGATGTTCCAGTAGGCTCTTATCTAATCACTGCTGCTGAACCTGGTTATCTGACACCTGTCCGTATTCCGCTAACAGTTACCCAAGGCCGACCAACACAAGTATCGATTACTTTACAGCCAAACCCCGCAGCAACGAGAGGAGCATTGTTTGGCATCGTAAGGAACGTTTCGAATAATGAACCTGTGAATAATGCTTTGGTTAGTCTTTTTCAAATCAATGGGGGCACGGTTACTCCGATCGGAACCTTGACATCCAACGCATCCGGACAGTATTTGTTTGCTGAGCTTCCGGACGGTACCTATTTCGTTCAGGCTACCCTAGCCGGATTTTTATCAAGCCAAAGTGCCACTGTAACGATCCAAGGTCCTGAATATGCCCCCCCTTGACATCAACCTGACAGTCGATCCGGATGCAAATACAGGGACTGTAAGTGGTATCGTGACAGACCAAGCAACTGGAGCAGCGATACCCAATGCCCTAGTGGCGCTCTATAGGTTAAACGCAGGAGTGGAACAGATCATCCAGATTACGCGTACGAATCAAGGGGGGCTCTACCTATTTGGCGATTTGCCCCCGGGAACCTATCGTGTGAAAGGGACCGTTCAGGTGAATACAGGATGAAGGAGACTAAAATTCTTACAGGCAGTTCTGTTTTTTCAATCGGTGCTGAAGAAAGTAGATGGGTTCCGCTGGCGCTTAAGGGCAAGAATCATTCCGTTCGGCATGGATTCAGTCCCGTTCGAGTCACGTTTTGTTTGGTTGTCAGAAAAAAACGAACCGTCTATAAGCATCGGTTTCAGCTCTACATTCGCAGCAAAGCAGGTTGCAGAAACACAATAAAATGGAGCAGTAAAAGAGAGCGAAACTCATACCTAAAATACCGTAGAATATGCCCGGTAGACATCAAACTGGGGGTGTCGGTGAGGAATGAATAAACGGGTAAGCCGAAAGAAAACTAAAGCTGTTATATAAAACACATTTTTTAATCATCCGAATAAATTAAAGTGCTAAAGGTGTTCTTCGGCAATTAGAAGAACGTCTTTATTTTTTGTGGCTAGCTTCCATGTGATTTGAGCGTTGAAATGGACGCTCTTTCTATTTGGGGAGGCACCGGTCAGGCAGTGGAGGTACCAAGATAAGCGGGCTTCCGATTTGAAGATAAACGCGCCGCTCCCAAAGGGAACTAAAACGCAACGGGAAACCCCGACGAAATTTTCCTGTCCCAGCAGGATATCTGATGAGGAATTTTTGTGAATTAGCTCTTTAATTGATTTTTTGTTCTCCAGTAGCATATTGAAACATGCCATCCTCATACGCTCTGATAACATGACAATATAAACGGTTGTCTTGTAGTGTGCCGAAAGGTGGGAGATGGTTTGTCGGATCCTTTTGTAATCAGATCATTAGACGAAATACGTTTTTGGTCACGCATTATGAAAGAACATTCTTTATTTCTTCGACTTGGATTTAGGTGTGAAGATACGCAGTTAATTAATGAGGCTAACCAATTTTATGCAATATTTGAGGATATTGAAAGAAGAGCACATTCATATCAAGCAGATACGGATCCTGAAACCATTAGACAGTTTAATTCAGAAGTCCGCAATGCAGCTTCACACATTTGGGCATTTAAGAGAAAGGTCCTTGGGCTTATACTTAGGTGCCAGCTTCCTGGGGGAAACAATTTTCCCTTGCTTGTCGATCATGTTAGCCGGGAAGCAAATTACTTTAGAAATCGGTTGGAGGAACTCAATAGCGGGAGACTTGAACCATTGCCTGATGCGATTATTGATGAAAATGTCTTTTTCCTGAAAATAATGGCTGACCATGCAAAATTTATAGGTCATCTGCTTGATCCATCCGAGCGAAAATTAGTGGAACAGGCTAGAGAGTTTAGCCAAGAATTCGATACGTTGATGTTTCAAGCCATCGACTTAAGTTCCATGCGTCCACAATCGCAAACACATCCACTGCTTAGTCAATTTGTTGATGAAAACCGCGTTTCAGTCAAATCCTTGCGAGATTTTAAGAAGACTGCGCGCGATTTGATTGAGCAGTGTCGAATCAAAAGCATCATTCACCCTCTATTAGCAGATCACGTGTTTCGTGAAGCCGAACGATTCTTATTCATACTCGACATGTTCGACCGGTCATTGAGCGGCATGAAGGTAAACAAAAAAGAAATCCTGTTTTAATGTAAGGGAGGCCTTAAGTGATGGAAATACAAGTAACGGGATTTGTTGTTCATTCCGATGACTCCGGTTCCGGACATTCACATCAACTTTTTCTTACATCTTGGGATGGAAGGCCAGTTAACGTTCATGTTCATCCCTTTGAAGGAGATACATCCTTTGATGTTGGACATTACCATCATTACGTGGGTGTAACTGAACCAGCTCCGAGTGGTGTTCCACACGTCCATAACTATCATGCTCAAACATCGTTTAATGACCAGCACAAGCACATGATTAGAGGAACAACGGGTCCTGCCATTCCCTTGGCAGGTGGTGGGCACTATCATTATTTTGAAGGTTATACCACCGTTGATGGCAGAATCCCGCATGCTCATCGATATAGTGGAAATACAGGCAATGAATACGGCTGACCAGTGATTCGGTATAGATGCATTTTTTATGAGGTTGGTTCTAATGATCAGAAAAAGAAAAAGCTTGATCAACGAAAGAAAGCAAACACATATTTTCCTTTAGGGAAAGTGTTTGCTTTCTTTTTTTATTGAGGTAAAAAGATCGCCCAATCCAGAGCATTTACCATTCATTGAGATGTTTCACGGTTGATATTATGCATGATTGCACTGTAGAGAAAATCGGCTAACTCTTCATTGCCATATTGATTAAAATAGTTTTTGAATCGTGCATCGAATTTGTAAGTATGGGCAATGCAAGCCAGTAACTCTGCATCACAGGTCATGAATTGCATCAGATTATTTTTCCATTCCTCGATTAATCGCTGAACTTCATCGGAGGAAGGATCCTGATCGATACAAGACGCAATTCGTTTGAATATGTCCTCCATGGCTTGAAAGCTTTCCTCTTTATCATCCGGTGACAATTCTTCCAACGATTCATTAAACTCTTTATACGCCTCGGTTTCGCCATAAAAGAATCTCGCCTCATTTGCATACTGCTCTTTCAATGGCAGGACGGAAGTGCCGTTGAAGAGCTGCAAATCACTAATATCATTTCCCGAAACGTATTCTTCGAGAGCCGCCATGGTCGTTTCTAATCTTTCTTTTCTCAGTATTAAGGCTTGTCGCTGCTCCTTTAAGATTTGATTCTGCTCTTGCCTGGTCAGCTTTAAAATGTCCGCAATTTCTTTCAAGGAAAAATCCAATTCCTTTAGGAACAAAATCGTTTGAAGTTTTTCCAAACTGCTTTGTTCATATAGTCGATACCCTTTTTCCGTCAGATGTGTCGGTTTGAATAAATCAATTCTATCGTAATAATGCAAGGTCCGACTTGTAATGCCTGTAATCTGAACAATATCTTTAACCGCTAATAATGGTTTCTTCATCCCAGAATCCTTTTACTTCGTCCAGTATTTGAGCAGCAGGCGTGATAGTGGCCTCAAAAATCGTTCTTCCTGTTTTTCTTAAATAATATTGGATCAAATAATATCCGCAGGCGTATCCGGCACTATAAGGCATATTGACCGGTTGGGAATGTTGAAGCTTCGCGATCTCGTCACCGTAAAGATACGGAGCAATTTGATCAAACCCCGTTAACTGCAGCTGCTCTCTAAGCACAGGTTTTATCTGCCGGTTAAGCGTTTCTGCGTTTGTTTTCGTTACCCAAGGACCGAGCAATTCTTTCCCAAACATAAACGTAGCATAATTTTCAGCCAATCCTTCACTTACAATGAGCTCGCCCAAATTCACGGTGTGATCCCACTGGATAAATTGGTATCGCACATTATGGTTGCATTCGTGCGCCAGCGCAGCCTTCATTCGAGGCATCGTGTATTCATTTGGCAGGAGCGTACCCCAGATAAACCCCGGAATGCCACCAAAACCGCTATATCCTTCGTTTATGGTTAAGGCACGGTTTTCCGGATTCCCGAGTTGAATGGTAAACAAATAATCGGAAACGGGAAGATTTATATCGTGCTCAACAAATAGATTCAAGCTTTTCTTCACGGCATGCTCACACTCTAACCAAAAGGCTTCGGACGAAATCAGCTCGATCTCTGCCGAAATCTGCGGGCTAATCTGATGAGGGGCTCGATGCATCATACTATTAAACGTAATCACGTCAAAACCGTTGGCCTCTTCAGCTTTAAAAGGGAGCTGTTGAATTTGCCACTGCTTCATAAAGGGAGCCATCATTTCGTTTCTGAATAATTCTAGCTTTTCCTCGGGCGGAGCTTGGGCAACTTTTTGATAAATTTTGTCTGAACGCAGTGTTTGTATGTTCATATCTTTCACTCCTAGTTTTGTTTTCATAGCGAGATTATGCACTATGACCTAACGTCATAGTCAAGCGCTTTGAATCAAATCATGAAAAATTAGGTAAAGACGTACCCCGATGCATTCATCTTCCAGCTCCCCGTGCAATAAAAAAACGGAAGCCGCGTATCGTTCGATCGCTGCTCCGTTCTGTGCGAGGTTATTCGTCTAATGGTTGAGAATCATGAATACTTTGATCATTCTTAGAATGCAAGCGCTTGTTTACAAGCAGAATTGCCTGATCCATTGTTTGTTTGATAATGGCAGCGGCAGGTCGGGCTTTAGCCAACCTCAAGCCTTGTCCAGCCCAGAGTGACATATACTCCGGGTTGTTTGCCATTGCCGCAGCTTGCCTAATATCCCGTGTCATGACATGCTGAATGGGATAGGAGGGGATCTTGCCGGGATACATATGCATACCGCGTATGAATTCTGTACGAATACCGCGCGCTGCTTTGCCTGAGTAAGCACATGTAATTACGGTAGCGTCCTCGTTTGCCGAAAGTATCTTTTGTTTGTACGTAGGATGTGCGCCACTCTCTGTACAGGCCAGGAAAGCAGTGCCCATTTGAACCGCTGCTGCTCCTAAAGCAAGGCTGGCTACGAGACCCCGTCCATCCATGATCCCCCCTGATGCAATCACGGGAATCGAAACATGATCACAAATTTGGGGAACCAGAGCCATGAGTCCTATTAAAGCATCGGAGCCGTTCTTCAGAAATGTTCCTCGGTGTCCCCCTGCTTCGCTGCCCTGCGCTACAATAGCGTCAACCCCCGATAGCTCCAATTGTATAGCTTCATCTACTGTCGTAGCAGTACCCATTACAAATGTTCCACGCTGCTTCATACTTTGAATAACACCCGGTGATGGTATACCAAACGTGAAACTAAAAACGGGAACGCGCTCCTCCAGCAGTACTTGCACCTGCTCTTCAAACGATTCCGAATATTGGGGAAGTGGTGGATTTTGCGGGATTCCAAGCTCCTTACGGCAGGAGTTCAGGTATTCAGCCATTTTGGCAATGGTTTCTTCGGATTCCTCCGGTTGCTCCAGGACAAATAAATTCACTCCGAAAGGCCGGTCGGTTAACGCTCGGATCTTACGGATGGCATGACGGAGTTGTTCAGGGGTTAAATATCCGGCCCCTAGGTTGCCTAGTCCACCTGCGTTTGAAACGGCTGCGACTAACTCAGGAATCGTTGGCCCGCCTGCCATCGGTGCCTGAAAGATCGGATAGCGAATGTTGAGCTTGCTTGTGATCGCTGTTTCAAACATTTTTAATGCCTCCTGTTAATCATGCATATTTCGTGCCTCCATATGGCGAGGACATGTTTAGCTTATAACTGCAGATTAAGGTTGAGCTTAGATTGAGCGCCACCTGGGCATCCATTACGAAACACGGATGATAAAACGTAAGTAAGATTACTGCTTATTTTACCTGCCTTCACATATCAAGTAAAATGAATCTAAATGATGTTTAACATTAAAAATTTTAATGCCTAATACGGAGGTATGCAGTGGACATCCGGGACATGCAGATTTTTTTGGCTGTAGCCAATGAGGGGAGCTTTACCCGAGCAGCCGAGAAGTTAGAATACGTTCAGTCAAGCATAAGCATTAGGATTCAGCAGCTTGAAAGCGAACTAAACACAGAACTGTTTCATCGCGGTCGTCAGGGAGTTCGGCTCACATCATCCGGAGAGGCGCTTAAATCTTATGCTGAAAAAATTATTTTCCTTACCCAAGAAGCAGAGCGGGTCGTATCCGATCGTTCAATCCCTCGGGGGCCTCTTCGAATCGGATCGCTTGAAACCACAACGGCGATTCGGCTTCCATCGATTCTCGCTGAATACCATCATTCATATCCCGACGTCGATTTAGTACTCAGAACGGGGACGACGGAGGAGCTTGTCCATTCGGTACTGAAATACGAGCTGGACGGAGCTTTTGTGTCCTCACCAGGTGAGCATGCAGAGCTTGAAACCGTAGAAGTTGGGGCTGAGGAACTTGTTCTCCTATCAGGCGGGCAAACTGACCCGATCCATCGGCCGGAACATCTACGCCATCTGACCATATTGGTATTTCGTGTTGGATGTCATTACCGTCGTATACTCGAGGATTGGCTGCATGCAAAGGGTGTTTCCGCGAAAATCATGGAATTCGGAACTTTGGAGGGGATTCTGGGATTTATTCATGCCGGGCTTGGCGTTTCGCTGCTGCCTCGGTCGGTAATCGAAAGAGCCATGATGAAATATAACTTACAATCACACAACATCTCGGATGAGTTCCTCAGAACACCTACATTGTTTATACGGCGTAAAGACACCTTTAAAACAGCAGCGGTATCCGAATTCATTAGGATTTCCAAAGAAAGATTCAACGATATTTAATAAACAAGACGTAGAGATCGCGGATTTCCCGGCTATGGGAGCCGCGTCTTATCGCCATTATTGCAGTAGTAGGCATATTCTACCAACTGGTGGTTGTGAGGTTCATAAAAAGCATAGAGGAAATTATGTCTAAGAGCGGAGCAGGCAAGTTTTTTATCTTTCACTAATCCAGCTTTAAGCTTCCTTTAAGATTCGAGAACTATGATAAAGACACCCCTTACAATAGATTGGAAGCCCCGCCGAGTGAGCATCGGCGGGGCTTCTTCGCGTATAGGGCTTATGCAGCGGATCAGGCCTTCTTACACAACAATCTTATAATCCCAGCAATCGGGTGATGTAGGCGGTCACGGCCTGGTCTTGGAATGCCTGCCAGTTATCAAATGGTGTGTGCTCCGCCATGAACCGGCTAATCGAGGAATGCTGAATGAAGCGGTCGAAATCCTCGTCGGTTGTTCCTTGATATCCGGCGGACTTCAGAAGCTCTCCAATGGAGGGAAATCCGGTATGCCGCTGCACGAAAGCATCCGTGAACACTTCCTCAACGGGCACTTCCTGCTGCATCTCGGACAGCTTCGAGGCGTTATCCCGAATTTCCTGCAGCTTCTCTTCATTAAGCCCATCCAATGGGTTTATCTCCGTATTCATGATGTGCACCTCCGGTAAGATCACGCAGCGATGGCGTACGTGGTATTGATCCATTCATTATATCTACGAGTTTATAAATATCCGACTTCGATTTTTATGCATAAGGTGGTTGTTATGTGTTGGGAAGGTCAGCTTTTTTGCTTATTTAACCTCATGAACCATCATCAGAATCAACGGAAGCGTTAGAATCTCCTTTCATGACCGATCTACATGACAGACTGTTGTCAATGATCCATATACTATACCACTGGCTGCTTGCGCCGGGAAGGAACTTTATAATCATTCTTTACCTAGGAAAGGCCGGGTTTATCATGTAAACTGGTAATGATTTACTGGTGAGCGGCTTGATCCGATCATGGCTTCGTAAAGGTCGACATCCATATTGGTTGCATAATGGGGGTGGGCACTGTGCCCAAAAAAGAAAAGATATCCATGTCCTGGCTCCTGCGGTACTTGAGTCCGGTCAAGGGAAGGCTGATCATTCTGCTCGTCATGCTGCTGACATCAAGCGGTCTGCAGCTATTGAATCCGCAGATCGTGAAGCGGTTCATCGACACGGCAGCGGGCGGAGGGCTGCTTGGCACCCTGCTGCAGCTGGCAGGGCTGTTTCTGATTGTCGCCGTTGTTAATCAGCTGATTACGGTGGCGGTCAGCTATTTAGGCAACGACATTTCCTGGCGGGCGACGAACCGGCTGCGCGGAGATCTGCTGAAGCATTGCCTCCGCTTGGATATGCGGTTTCATAATACGAAAACGCCCGGCGTCATGATCGAACGCGTGGACGGCGATGTGACCAGCATCTCCAATTTTTTCGCGATGTTCATCGTGCAGGTTATCGGCAGCTTCGTGCTTCTCGCCGGCATATTAGGATTCATGTTTACGGTCAATCTGCCGATTGCCATTGTCATGACCGTCTTCACGCTGCTGTCGATTATGTTTATGGTGATCATCCGCAACCTGGGCGTTCAATCGTCCAAGAACGAGCGCGAAGCAAGCGCATCCCTGTTCGGGCTGATTGAGGAGCGCATTGCCGGGATCGAGGATGTGCAGGCAAATGGTAACGTACCGTATGTGATGAACCGGTTTTACCGTTTGATGCGGGCCGTGTTCCTGAAAGGGCGGAAGGCCTGGATGCTTCGCGTCATCCCTTGGAACACCACGGTTATCCTGTTCGCGCTTGCGGTCACGGGCGTGCTTCTGCTCGGAGTTCGCTACTATCTCATCGGCGAGATCAGCCTCGGGACGTTGTTTCTCATCTATCAATACACGCAGATGCTGAACGATCCGATTGAGATGCTGGGCGACCAGGTGCAGGAATTTCAAAAAGCCAAGTCCGGCATGCTCCGCTCCAGGGAACTGCTCTCGAATCGCAGCGAGATTGTAAACGGGAAGAAGGAACAGCTGCCGGAGGGGCCCCTCGGCCTGGAGTTCGAGCGGGTGAACTTCAGCTACAACGAGGATAAGCCTGTCCTGAAGGACATTACGTTTACCGTGAAGCCAGGGGAGCGCCTCGGCATCATCGGACGCACCGGAAGCGGAAAGTCGAGCCTGAGCCGGGTGCTGCTGCGGCTGTACAATATCGACGGCGGGGTCATTCGCGTGGGCGGCACGGATATTACGGAGCTGACGCTCCCGGCCCTGTACCGGCGGGTCGGGATGGTGACGCAGGACGTTCAGCTGTTCGACGGCACGCTCCGCGACAACTTGACGCTGTTCGATGCCGGCGTATCGGATGACTTCATCCTGGAAACGACGGAGCGGCTTGGACTTCGTCAATGGATTGATGCGCAGCCGGAAGGGCTGGACACCCATCTATCGACGGGAGGGTCATCCTTGTCTGCCGGGGAAGCCCAACTGTTCGCGTTAACGCGAGTCTTTCTGACACAGCCGAGTCTCGTCATTCTGGATGAGCCTTCCTCGCGCCTGGATGCAGCCACGGAGACGATGCTGCAGGCGGCTGTGGATCAGCTGATGCGTCAATGCACGGGAATAATTATTGCGCACCGGCTGGCAACGCTGGAGCAGGTGGATAAAATCATGGTGCTCGGCGACGGACGCATCCTGGAATTCGGGGAGCGTGAGGCGCTGGCCCAGGATCCGTCTTCCCATTATGCCAGACTGCTGACGACAGGCAGAGAGGAGGAGCTTGCATGACGGTAGCCGGTTTTATCGGGCGATTGTTTCGTTTCCGCCCCGCATTGTTTTTGATTAACGGCGTCTTGTGGTGCGTATTCCACTCTTTGCCGCTGTTGATCGGGCTCGGGATGCAGTGGTTCTTCGACCGGGCGACTGCAAGCTCCGGGGCTGCCGACTACCTGTGGCTGGCTGTGCCGCTGATTTTTATTGCGGCTGTGCGGGTCGCGAGAGTCGGGACTTTCTTCGCCGCGTTCTATGAATGGGTAACCTATATCTACCACATTCAGGCGATTCTGCGCACGAATATGCTGGCCGGCATTATGCGCTGGCCGGGGCGGAATCTGCCCGCTTCGCCGGGCGAGGCGATGAGCCGCTTCCGCGATGACGTGGATGAGGTTGTCGAATATGTCGAGTCCTGGGTGGATTTCTGGGGCCGTCTCGTATTTGCATTGGTGTCCGTTGTCATTATGGCGAGCATTAACTGGAAAATCATGCTGGTCGCGGTGCTGCCGCTGGTCATCGTAACGCTGCTGAACAATCTGTCCGGCAACCGGGCGCGGAGATACGGTCAGAAGAACCGGGAAGCGACCGGTAGAATCACGAGTTTTATCGCGGAGACCTTCGGCGCGGTTCAGGCGCTCAAGCTCGGCCAGGCTGAGGATCACGTGCATGAGCGCTTTACGAAGCTGAACGAGGAGCGCCGCCAGGCAGCGCTCAAGGATAATCTGTTCAAGCAGTGGATGCGGTCGCTGAACCAGCATGTGCTCAGCATTTGCACAGGATTAATCCTGCTGATGTGCGCTGCGGAAATGCAGGCCGGACGGTTTAGCGTCGGCGACTTCGCCTTGTTCACGAGTTATTTGGCGAACATCGGATTCAGCATTTCCTTATTTGGTTACATGGTGTTCCAGCATAAGCGGCTGAAGGTATCCTTCGACCGGATGCGGATGCTGTTCCGGCCGGGCGAAGAGGACCGGCTCATTGAAGCGCGGGAAACGTACCTGAACGGGGAGCCGCCGGAACTGCAGGAGCCCGTCAGGGATCCGAAGCTGCAGCTTAAGGAGCTTACGGTGAGCGGGCTAACTTACCGGTATCCGGGTTCCGAGAGCGGAATATCGGATATCAGCTTCCGGCTTGAGCGCGGCAAGTTCCTGGTGGTTACAGGGCGGATCGGTGCGGGCAAGTCCACGCTTGTGCGGACCCTGCTCGGTCTGCTGTCGAAGCAAGAGGGGGCAATCAGCTGGAACGGCACGGAGGTGGATCCCGCTGTGTTCCTGGTTCCGCCGAGAGCCGCCTATACGCCGCAGGTGCCGCGTTTGTTCAGCGATACCTTGAGGGAGAACATCGTCCAGGGCAAAAGAGACCATGCGGACGAGGCGTTGAATCGCGCAATCCGTCTCGCCGTTATGGAGAAGGATATCCAGGACCTCGACCAGGGCCTCGAGACCTTCGTCGGCCCGCGGGGCGTCATGCTCTCGGGAGGACAGATCCAGCGTGCGGCTACGGCGCGCATGCTAATGACGGGGGCGGATCTGTATATTTTCGATGACCTGTCAAGCGCGCTGGATGTCGAGACGGAGCAGCAGGTATGGGAGGGGCTCTTCCAGGAAAGCGATGTTACCTGCATCGCGGTATCGCACCGGAGGGCGGCGCTCGCCAAAGCGGATCATATCATCGTCATGAAGGACGGCCGGATTGAGGCGGAAGGCACGTTATCCGAGCTGCTCGCGACAAGCGAAGAAATGAGGCTGCTGTGGGCGGGAGAACAAACGGCCGCGGAGCGTGAAGAGCCGAAGGTCACGGTAAGCGAAAAAGTCGTTCTCAGGTAACGAACGCAACACGTAAGATTTTATTGGAATTGGGAATTGGCAAGAAGAAGATGACGCGTACCCGTATAATACGGGGCGCGTCTTTTTTTATGTGGTCGGGCAAGGGCTGAAGCGGAAGCAAGGATCGATCAAGTTGTGCTATATCCATCCGCTTCTTCTCAAAAACTCTGAATATTCCACCTCCTGTCCCGCATACCTTGATAGTAGAGGAAGAGTACGTTAAGTAACCCTAAGTACCCAAGCGAAATTCTTCATTACGCATTGGGTGCTTGGCAGCTATGGACGGTTAACAGTGGCGCAGAGACTGCTTGGCATGCCTCAAAAATGCACTCAGAAATGCAAAGAATCAAACAATGACAGCCAAATAAAGGCTTGGTTAGCGGGACTGCACAAGGTAGGGGGTTACAGGGCATGAGTCCAAGCAAATCGATAGATTCCGAGAATAGGATGTAGTAGAAAGACATCAGAGGAAGGGTAGGGATATGCCATGGAATGGAGCATTATTGCACAGATGATCGACCCGAGGCTGTCCTTGGTAGTTGTCGCCTGCTGGGTCATCGGCTACGTGCTCAAGCAAACGCCAAAGGTTCCGAATTGGAGCATCATCTATGTCGTTATCGTGGTATCCATTTTGTTCACGGCAGGCCTTATAGGCTGGAGCGTTGAAAATATCATACAAGGTATTATCGCGGGCGCATTTGCCGTATTCGGCCATCAGGCTGTAAAGCAGACGGCAGAGGCGATTTCCGGAAAGAAGAAGTAAATGCCCGGCTTATCTTCGAGTACTCCAAGCGATTAGAGGCGGATATACGGCTTGGAGGCATAAGGACTGATAAAAAATCCAGCTCTTCTTCCTAAACAGCATCGGACAAGCAGACGAGGGAGGAATCGTTACGGGCGGGTGTCAAACGCAATCTGGGTAATCGCTCGAATCCCGGGAAGAAATGCTTCGTGCACCGAAGCATTTCTTCCCACAAAAAAGAAGGTGTTTCCTAAGATCTATCGATCTTATGGGGCACCTTCTTGTGTTATGCTCGGCATTTTTAGACTGTAATAAGGTAATGAGAATTACGGGACTGCCTCATAAAATCCTTACATGCGCTGAAACATAGCCGTATCCCGGCTGTAGTGGCTGACCAGACCGGTTTCTTCATTCCGGACACGGACTACGTCGGGCGTATAGCATTCGATGTATCCACGCTCAACCTCCACATACACGCTGGCGGGATCCTCTTCCCATACGGATACGAGCGTTTCCGACAGCGCAGCTGCAAAGAAATGAACGTCTTGCGACAAGTACCTACTATTTCGTTCTATATTCATTGTTTATCCCCTTGAGTGTTATTTTTCGGACAAAATCCGGCCGACCAATTCGTTCATGCCCTTCCAGGAATCCTTCAGGATGAATTCATGCTGAATATGCGCATTCCATGGACGCGGGATAAGGATCGTCTGCTTCCCCGCTTCCCTTGCCGCAATCGCGTTATGCGGACCGTCGTCGATCAGGAGATCGAACTCTACTAAATATTTGCGTTTGGCGACGAAAAAATTATCGAACGGTATAAACGGCATATGCGTCTGCAGCCATTTCCATTTCTCGGGCACGGAGGACGGGCGGGCAGCCGTAATGATAATGACGTCATAATCGTGCGTCATCCGCTCGACTTCGTCAATGGTATATTCATCAAAAATGTCGAGCTCCTCATATAAACCGGGCTTTCCGAAGAAGAAATCCTCCGAGCATTCGGGATGCCAGATTTCACTCAGGTTGTAGTCCGTAATCTGATCCAGCGTAAGCTGCAGGTCTTTATACTGTAAATTATGATAGTGAATGGCTTTGGGAATCAGGTGGCAGATCGTGTCATCCATATCAATCGCTACGATTTTTTTACTCATATCTCTATTATTCTCCCATAATCCGGAACCGGAATAAATATGATTTTCCCGTAATTGTAACGGACTGGATGAGCAATGGCAAACCATTCATTATTTTTTGGTCTTTTCCTTCAATTAAGACAGTACATGTCATGATTCATTCTTATAATGGAAGCACATTACAGGGCATAGGAGGATTTTAGGATGTCACATTCGTTTATCGACATTCAGGGAGCAAGGGAGAACAACCTGAAGAACGTGTCACTGCAAATTCCGAAGCGGAAAATCACGGTGTTTACCGGCGTGTCCGGTTCCGGCAAATCATCGATCGTGTTCGATACAATCAGCGCGGAGGCCCAGCGCCAGCTGAACGAGACCTTTACCGCATTCGCCCGCAATCGCCTTCCTCGGCATAAGCAGCCGGATGTCGATTCGATCGATCATCTGTCCACGGCCATCGTCATCGATCAAAAGCGGCTGGGCGGCAATTCCCGGTCGACGCTTGGAACGATTACGGATCTGTATTCGATTCTGCGGCTGCTGTTCTCCAGAGTGGGGAAGCCGTTCATCGGGTATTCCAACGCGTTCTCGTTTAATGACCCGCAAGGGATGTGCCCGGAATGCCAGGGGATCGGCAAGAAGGTCGAGCTGGATCTTAATAAGCTTCTGGATCCGTCGAAATCGCTGAACGAGGGAGCGGTGCTGTTCCCGATCTTTTCGGTAGACAGCTGGTATTTAAGAAACTACACGTATTCCGGTTTCTTTGATAATGACAAGAAGCTCTCGGACTATACCGACGAGGAGTGGGAGCTGCTGCTGTACGGCAAGGATCGCAAGGTGTCGTTTCCGTCCAAGGGCGGGCCGATCGAAGCCGAATTTGAAGGGCTCGTTCATAAATTTAATCGGCTCTACATTCAGCGGGACAGCAGCGAGCTGTCCGAACGGACGATGAACCATGTCAAAAATTTCATCACGCACGCCCCTTGCCCGTTATGCAAAGGGACCCGGCTCAGCCAAGCGGCTTTAAGCTGCCGGATCAACGGCTACAATATTGCTGAGTGCACGGCGATGGAGATCCCGGAATTGAAGAAGGTCATTGAGAGCATTCGGGAGCCGAGCGCGCAGACGATGGTGGACAGCTTAACCGAACGGCTGCAGCATTTGATCGATATGGGTTTGGATTACCTGACCTTGAATCGGGAGACGACCACCTTGTCCGGCGGCGAGTCCCAGCGGGTCAAGATGGTCCGTCATCTGGGCAGCAGCTTAACCGATATGATGTATGTCTTCGATGAGCCGAGCGTCGGGCTCCATCCGCGGGATGTGCAGCGACTGAACGGGATGCTGCGCAAGCTGCGCGATAAAGGGAACACGGTGCTGGTCGTGGAGCATGACCGGGATGTGATCGAAATCGCCGATCATGTGGTGGATGTCGGGC
This sequence comes from Paenibacillus sp. FSL R5-0810, assembly GCF_038002285.1. NCBI lineage: Bacteria > Bacillati > Bacillota > Bacilli > Caryophanales > Paenibacillaceae > Paenibacillus > Paenibacillus sp. FSL R5-0810. The sequence continues at coordinate 4,449,106 of NZ_JBBOCF010000001.1, read as the reverse complement.
CTTACGCGGGAACCCGTGGGGGAGAGATTGTTTTTCAAGGAACGGTGGAAGAGCTGTACAGCCAGGAGGACACCTTAACCGGGCGCTTCATGAAGCAGAGCTTGCCGATTAAAACAAGCTTCCGAAAGCCCTCCGGCCATATGAGGATTTCCGGCGCGAACGTGCATAATTTGAAAAACGTGACGGTCGATATTCCGGAAGGCGTGCTGACGGTTGTCACTGGGGTAGCAGGGTCGGGCAAAAGCTCGCTCATTCACCATGCCTTCCTGCCGGAGCATCCCGAAGCGATTGTCATTGACCAGTCTGCCGTAAGCACCTCGATTCGCTCGAATCCGGCCACCTACACCGGAATCATGGACGATCTTCGGAAACGGTTTGCCAAGGCGAATGGACAGAGCCCGTCGCTGTTCAGCTTCAATTCGAAGGGAGCCTGCCCGGAATGCCAAGGGTTGGGCTTTATCTACACGGACTTGGCCTTTATGGAAGGCGTTGTGTCGCCATGCGAAACATGCGAGGGACGACGCTTCAGGGACGAGGTGCTCCAATACAAGCTGAATGGCAAAAGGATCACCGAGGTGCTGGATATGACGGTGCTGCAGGCGCTGGATTTTTTCGAAAACAAGGAGATCATCCTTCGTCTCCAGGCGCTGCATGATGTCGGGCTGCATTATTTGACGCTTGGTCAGCCGCTCAGCACCCTCTCCGGGGGAGAGAATCAGCGCATCAAGCTGGCGAGCGAGCTGCACAAGCAGGGCAAGGTGTACGTGATGGACGAGCCGACGACCGGGCTGCATATGTCCGATGTCGGGCATTTGATCGAAATCATGAACCGGCTGGTGGATAACGGTAGCTCGGTGATCGTCATCGAGCATAATCTGGACGTCATCCGGCAGGCGGATTGGATTATCGATATGGGGCCGGAGGGCGGCAGCCGGGGCGGAACGGTTGTGTTCGAGGGTACACCTGCGCAGCTGGTGAAGGCGAAGCATTCGCTCACCGCCAAGTATGTGGTGTGATTAATCATCCTTAAGACCTGCGATGCTGGAGTTGTCCTAAACCGTGGTGTTTACTGCTGCGGGGCAGCTCTTTTTCAGTAAGTCCCCCAGCAGCTCCGATTCAGGAGGCCCCCCAACGTCTCCGATTCACACGAAGTCCTCAAACAGTGCCAATGAAGAAGTCGCCTTAACAGCTCGTTTCAGGAAGCCTCACCGACCAACTCAGGATGGCCTCCCACATGGAGGGCTTATAAGCAGGGCAATCCGGCAATACTGGATGCAGCGGCAGGTACAGGAGAGGCATGGAGAGCAGTTTCCGAATGATGAGCGGGCCGCTCTTACGCCGGGTGCAGATACGCCGGCTGAAGATGCGTCAACTGAAGTTACGTCAACTGAAGATACGCCGGCTGCAGTTAGGTTAGCTGCAATTACGCCAGCTGAAGTTCCGTCAGCTGAAGTTACGTTAGCTGCGATTACGCCCGCTGCAGTTAAGTTAGCTGCAATTACGCCAGCTGAAGTTCCGTCAGCTGCAGTTACGTTAGCTGCGATTACGCCCGCTGCAGTTACGCCAGCCCTCTCCTGCCTGCACCATTCAATCATTGCAGCGTCCTGTCAGCTACCGCACGGGCCGCATACATAACGGGGGATACTAACAATGCGAACAGTATGGTGGAAAGAAGTTGTCGCTTATGAGATATACCCGCGCAGCTTTATGGATACGAACGAAGACGGCATCGGCGATCTTCCTGGCGTCATTTCCCGCCTGGATTATTTGAAGGAGCTCGGCATCGACGTGATCTGGATCTGCCCGATCTATAAATCGGCCAATGATGACAATGGCTATGATATCAGCGATTATCATGCCATCATGGAGGAATTCGGCTCAATGGAGGATTTTGACCGGCTGCTGGCGGAAATTCACGACCGGGGCATGCGGGTGATCATGGACCTGGTCCTGAACCACACGTCGGATGAGCATCCGTGGTTCATTGAATCCCGGTCTTCCCGGGACAACCCCAAACGGGACTATTACATATGGCGCGACTCCAAGGAAGGGGCAGAGCCCAACAATTGGGCGTCGATGTTCAACGGCTCCGCCTGGGAGTACGATGAGCAAACCGACCAATATTACCTGCATCTTTACTCGAGAAAGCAGCCGGATCTTAATATGGAGAATCCGGAGGTGAGGCAGGAGCTGATCCGGATGATCCGCTGGTGGCTCGACAAGGGCATTGACGGCTTCCGCGTGGATGCCATAACGCATATCAAAAAAGCGCCGGGTCTCCCGGACATGCCGAATCCGGGCAATTTCCGCTATGTCGATGCGAATCCGGGCCACCGCAATATTGAAGGCATTCATGACTTTTTACAGCAGTTCAAGCGCGAAGCCTTTGCGGAGTATGACATTATGACGGTGGGCGAGGCCAGCGGAACCGATGTCTCCGAGGCCGATCTGTGGATCGGTGAGGAGAACGGGGCCTTCAATATGATTTTTCAATTTGAGCATGTCAGCATGGATTTCGGAGCGGAGGGCCGCTGGGATTTTGCCCCGTGGGATTTGGCGGAGCTGAAGCGTATTACCCGCAAGTGGCAGAAGGGACTTGAGGGCGTCGGCTGGAATGCGCTGTTTATGGAGAATCATGATCAGCCGCGCTCCGTCTCCCGTTTCGGCGATCCCGTGAATTTCCATAAGGAATCCGCCAAGATGCTGGCTACCTTCTTCATGCTCCAGCAGGGGACGCCGTTCATTTATCAAGGACAGGAGATCGGCATGACCAATGCGGATTTCAGCGAGCTGAGCCAATACCGGGATGTAGAGATCTACAACTATTACCGGGAGCGGCTGCTGGACGGGAAGGACGTGGAGGAGACGATGCGGAGAATCGCATATCGGGCACGCGATAACGCAAGAACCCCGATGCAGTGGGATGACTCGTTGTACGGAGGCTTTTCGACCGTTGTGCCGTGGATCCGCACGAACCCGAATTACCATGAGATCAATGTACAGCAGCAGGAGAAGGATCCGGACTCGATCCTGAACTTTTACAAAGCATTGATTCGCCTGCGGAAATCCAGTCAAACGCTCATTTACGGCACCTATGACGATTGGCTGGAGGAACATCCGGAAATTTTCATGTATTCCCGAAGCTTAGAGGATGAGGCTTATTTGATCGTCTTGAACTTTTTTGGAAACACCCCCGAGCTTCGCATGCCCTCCCCGTGGCGGGAGCGCAAGCTCGAAGTCGTTCTCTCCAATTATACGCCAGCCGAAATTCTACAGGACCGATTCACGCTGCGCCCTTATGAAGCGGTTGTATATCGTGTTACACTACAGGGGAAAGCGATTACTTGAGATTCGAGGTGTTGTCAGTATGTCACAATCGAAAATGATGGCAGCGGCCGTTCTGGACAAGCCGATGTCGATCGGCGTGAAGCAGGTTCCCGTTCCCGAGCCGAAGCCGGATGAAGCGCTCATTCAGGTTTACTGCATCGGCATTTGCGGTTCGGATGTCCATTACTATGAACATGGGCGCATCGGCAGATATGAGGTTAAGGAGCCGCTGATTCTGGGACACGAGCTAGCAGGCATTGTGGTTCAGACCGGGGATCGAGTGACGAACGTATCGGTAGGAGACCGTGTCGCCGTCGAGCCGGGCGTAACCTGCGGTCGCTGCGCGTATTGCAAGAGCGGCCGGTACAACCTCTGCCCGGATGTCGTATTCATGGCTACCCCTCCGGTGGATGGGGCATGGGCGGAATACGTGGCGGTTCGCAGCGATTTTCTGTTTAAGCTGCCGGACGATATGTCTTTTGAAGAAGGGGCGCTGCTGGAGCCGCTGTCCGTTGGTCTCCATGCGGTTCGCCGCGGCCGGATCCGCCCGGAGGACCGGGTGCTGGTGCTCGGCCTCGGACCGATCGGCCTCTTGGCCATCGAGGCGGCCAAGCTGTCCGGGGCATCGCAGGTGTACGGAAGTGATGTAGTGGAATTCCGGCGCGATTTGGCGTCGCGGATCGGAGCCGCTGGCGTAATCAATCCGCTGTCGGATGACGTGCCTGAGCGGCTGAAGGAGCTGACTGGAGGAGAAGGCGTCGACCTGATCATCGAGACGTCCGGCAATGCAGTCGCGATTGGAAGCTCCATCGGCTACGTGAACCGTGGCGGACGGATCGTGTTTGTCGGCCTGCCGACGAAGGACGCCATTCCTGTCGATATCGGCGCACTGGTGGATGCCGAGCTGGACGTGTACGGCGTGTTCCGCTATGCCAATACGTATCCGGCGGCGATTCGATTGCTGCAGAGCAGCAGCAGCCGGATCCGGGATATCATTACCCATGAATTCCCGCTGGACCGGATCCAGGAGGCCGTGGAGCTGGCCCGGACGCAGAAGGACACCAGCGTGAAGGTTATGATATATCCGGGACGGACGTCATAAAAAGCGCCCATTCGTTCGTTTCTCGGCACAGCAGCACTCTGGATGATACGGTTCTCTAAATTTCATTAGTGCCTAATCCCAAAAGTTACTTAGCAGCAAGCGCCCGGCTCCAATCATCATGGAGCCGGGCTGCTGTACATTTTGGGGATTCGTTAAATGTATGTCTTCCCAATAAAGGGGTGAAATCCTCCCAAGCCTCTTATTCCGGATGGGCATTGCTCATCCAGCTGTCAATGCGCAGATCCCCGGCGTAGCCTTCACGGGATGAGATTTCGCTGAGCCTCTGTTCCGCTTCCTCCCGGGTATCGAATCCGCCAATCGCGGCAATGAAACCACCGCCGGCTGTCTTAATGAACGTTACGTCATCTTCGTAGTATATCTCCTCGAGGATTGCGAGGGACTCTCCCTGCGGCATAGCTTCACTACGGATATAAAACACTTCGCGCGGCGTTGCCTGTTTGCCGGTAAAGGCAAGCTTCAGCTCGATATACCCCGGATCCCGATACTCCGACACGCTGTGGGTCACACCATCCTTCAACTCTACCACAAAACGCATGGCGGAATCATCCAGGATGATATTTTCATAGACGTCCTCCACAAGCGAAAGAGCCAGCAGATCGCTCTTGACTGCATCGTAATCGAAATTTCGAACGCCGTTGAGCGTAAAAATGAGCCGGTTCGGCGCTTCCCGGTGCTCTACGGTATAGGAGGGCACGCTGGATACCGTTTCGCCTGCCTGGTCGAAGTTGATGCGAAGCACATCTGCTACAGTTTCGGTGTTGACGCTTACGCCATCGGTCCGCTCACCGCCCCCGCCAAACTGAAGCACCTGCACAATGCTGCCCACAACCGGGACTTTGGACAAGGCATTGGCAACGCCCGGTATGTTAACGACAAACAACAGGGCGAGGCTTGCGGCAACCACGCTCGAGTATCGCATCAAGCGCAGGGATCTTTTGCGCGCGGCCGCTTTGTGCCGGGCCGACTCCATCACATTAGCCAGCTGAGCCGGAATCTCGATCTGTTCATAACGATCCTTACCTGTCATATCCCTCGACCTCTCCTTCGATCAAATATTGTTTAAGCTTTCCGATGATTCGGTAAAACCGGGTTTTGACCGTGTTCTCCGGCAGTTCCAGGACATCGGCCATGTCTCTGAAGCGCAGGTCCTCGAAAAATTTCAAAATAATATACGCCTTCTCCTCCGGCGCAAGCCGGTCCATTGCCTCATATAAATCCAGCTTCTCTTCCAGCGGAACGGCAAGCTCGGCGGCCGCGTACTCCTGGGTCTGATCCTCCATAAAGGCGATCCGCTTGTTCCGGTTCAGACGATCGAGCGCGCAGTGAATCACGATCCGGGTAATCCAGGATTCGAAATACTGCGGCGTCTTCATCCGCTCGAAGGAAAGATAAGCCTTGTAAGTCGCCTCTGAGACGATATCAAGCGCGTCCTGCTCATTTTTGACATAACAATATGCCACCCGGTACAGCTTGCCGCTGCACCTCGTAATATGTTCGCTGAACTGCTGTTGCGAAAGTGCCTTGGCCAGTTCACTCACTCCTTGCTATTTAACGTCTTAATGATGCTGTACAGGATCGATTGCAGCATAAACCGATTGCTTATGCGTCAAGTCGCTGCCGCTGTATGAAACTCGGCCGAAGCTGCATAAACACGATTGCCACTGTCTAAACTCCGTTACACCTGCTTAAAACACGGATTGTTTCTGCGTCAAATCTTGCCGCTCATATAATCGGTTGTTGCTGTACAGGATCGATGCTCGCGCGCGCATCATTGGCTGGCCAGCTTCATGCTTGTTAGCCACACCGACTATTAGACCGAGTAGGAGCCGAAATAGTTTTAGCGCATGACTAAAAAGTCATGGGAGTTTCAGGAAACCCTTAGACGCCAGAGTAGAAGACATCTTTCACGCAAGGAATTCCCTGGGGTGATTTCGTTTCTTGGGGTTAACAAGCGATAGGGAATAATGTTAACATGTGAGCATATAAGATTAGGAAGCGAGGCCGGAACATGTAGGTTACTACCCCACCACCCATACAATTGAATACTGAAAGAAACGGGGTAGAACCATGAATAACAAATCTTTCCGCTATCTCTGGACCGGTCAGGCCCTCGCCAATTGCGGCGATTTATTTTACGTTGTCGGGCTAATGGCGATCGTCCATGAGATCACGGGATCTGCCATGTATATGGCTATGATTCCTTTTGTTACTACGCTTGCTCGATTTATTAGCGGGGGCTTTGCGCCCGTACTGATGGACAAATATGCCCTGAAGTTGCTGCTTCTCATCTCGCAATGGGGAAAAACAACAGCACTGCTGCTGCTCGTCATGACCCGATATGCACTGGGGAATCAAGAGATGACGGTGTATGTGATTCTTGGCATGGTGTTCCTTATCTCGTTCCTGGACGGCTGGGCCGCTCCGGCGAGCCATGCAATGCTCCCGCGGCTTGTTCCGCGGGATGAATTAACCCGGGCGAACAGCTTCGTTGCCGTAGTTGACCAGATCATTCAGCTAGGCGGCTGGGCTGCCGGAGGAATGCTGGTCGCCATGGTCGGAGGCGGTCAGGTCATTTGGCTGACCGTCGTACTGGCAGCGGCTGCAGCTGTTTTGATGAACAGGATGGAGGATCCGCTCGTTTCAGGCGACTCAAGCGAACGGAGGGACCGTCCTCCGTATTGGAGCTCCATGCGTGAAGGCTGGGTACTCATCTGGAAACAGCCTGCTTTGTGGACGATCCACGTCATATATGTGCTGGAGTCCATTGCCGGAGTCGTGTGGATCGCTGCTATCCTATATGTATACGTGTCCGAGGTGCTGCACAAGGAAGAGGCTTGGTGGGGATATATTAACGCCAGCTTTTTTCTGGGATTGATGGCAGGCGGATGGTGCGGCATGAAGGGCTCGAGGTGGATTGATCGCCATATCGGCAGCTTAACCGTATATTCCTCCTTCGGCATCAGCCTGATGACGTTTGGCTTCGGAATGACCTCGATGCCGTGGATGGCTTTAATGTTTTCGGCAGGGTTTGGTCTGTTTGATCAGCTCAAGGCGGTTTCATTGCAAACCATGCTTCAGCGGAGCGTGTCCCTGCAGCTGATGCCCAAAGTGTATGCGGCCCAAAGCTCGCTGATCTCACTCGTTTTTGGAGCGTCCACGCTGTTGTTCGGGTATGTCACAGACCGGTTTGGTGTCAGGGCGACCTTTATGGCAGCGGCAGGGATATTGTTCTTATCTGGCTGCTACGCGTTCGGGGCACGGTCCCGATGGCCGTCGGGTAAAAACGCTCCAGATAAGGCGCAATGAAAAATACGCTGGGGCATTTTTTCGTAATGCAGCACGGGTCCGTCATATGTACCGAATAGGGATTTGTGTCGGCAGTAGAGGGCGATTGTCGCGCCACAGGTACTTAAAAGGGTCCTGTAGTGGCAGTAAAAGGCGATTGTCGCGTTACAAGTACTTAAAAGTGACTTGTGCCAGCAGCCGAGAGCGATTGTCGCGTCACAGGTACTTAAAAGGGTCCTGTTTTCAACTGCAGAAAGCAGGGGGCTACTCGGTCCGCCCGATTTCGGATGATCAAGGGATTATCATTCATATTGAAAAGGCGAGCTCTATGGCTCGTCTTTTTTCCATATATAAAACCATTTGATAGCTGTCCAGGAGTGGAGGATGTTACGGATTGCCGTGCTCTTCATAGGTCGGGAATTGCTTCTTAGACTTACAATCATGCACATCCCCTGATGGGCAGCTTTAGCTGCAGCCGTGTACAAAAAGACTCCCCCAAGACGCTGAGATCGGGGGAGTCTTATAAAGAATTATGCACGTTCTACAGGGAAGGGCCAATCGCAATCCAAGATATGAAGCCGTAGGCCAGATTGCAGCCGGGCTGGCGCACAACCTCGAGCACGGCGCTGTCTTCTTGCTGGGATTTCAGCGAAATTTGGAAGCCGGGATTGTTGCTCATGCCTACGATGACATAGTTGATGCCGCCAAAAGGCTCCTCAAATTGAACCCCCACTTCGGCTTTGGCCTCGGGGCCGCTCAAAACGAAAGGCGTCATTCCATATTGTTGGAGCTTCGCCTGGCCGGCCGTACCGCGCACTGGCGTAAATCCGAGATGGCGGCTTTCAATGGAGCCATCGGCAATTTGTGTGCCGCCCAGAGACCCTTCGGCAATATGCGCACCTGTAATGGCACCCTGCGCAATATGGTCGCCGGTGACGGAAGCATCGGCGAGGGTGAAACCGTCGAAGGCATCCGGCCCGAGATGGCGGCTTTCAATGGAGCCATCGGCAATTTGCGCACCGCCCAGAGAACCGTCAGCGACATGAGAACCTGTAATGGCACCCTGCGCAATATGGTCGCCGGTGACGGAAGCATCGGCGAGGGTGAAACCGTCGAAGGCATCCGGCCCGAGATGGCGGCTTTCAATGGAGCCATCGGCAATTTGCGCACCGCCCAGAGAACCGTCAGCGACATGAGAACCTGTAATGGCACCCTGCGCAATATGGTCGCCGATGACGGAAGCATCGGCGAGGGTGAAACCGTCGAAGGCATCCGGCCCGAGATGGCGGCTTTCAATGGAGCCATCGGCGATCTGCGCACCGCCCAGAGAACCGTCAGCGACATGAGAACCTGTAATGGCACCCTGCACAATATGGTCGCCGGTGACGGAAGCATCGGCGAGGGTGAAACCGTCGAAGGCATCCGGCCCGAGATGGCGGCTTTGAATGGAGCCATCGGCAATTTGTGTGCCGCCCAGAGACCCATCGGCAATATGAGAACCTGTAATAGCACCCTGCGCAATATGGTCGCCGGTGACGGAAGCATCGGCGAGGGTGAAACCGTCGAAGGCATCCGGCCCGAGATGGCGGCTCTCGATGGAGCCATCGGCAATCTGTGTACTACCCAGAGAACCGTCAGCGACATGAGAACCTGTAATGGCGCCCTGCGCAATATGGTCGCCGGTGACGGAAGCATCGGCGAGGGCGAAGCTGCTGAAGGCATCCGGCCCGAGATGGCGGCTCTCGATGGAGCCATCGGCAATCTGTGCACTACCCAGAGAACCGTCAGCGACATGAGAACCTGTAATGGTGCCCTGCGCAATATGGTCGCCGGTAACGGAAGCATCGGCGAGGGTGAAACCGTCGAAGGCATCCGGCCCGAGATGGCGGCTTTGAATGGAGCCATCGGCAATTTGTGTGCCCCCCAGAGACCCATCGGCAATATGAGAACCTGTAATGACACCCTGTGCAATATGGTCGCCGGTGACGGAAGCATCGGCGAGGGTGAAGCTGCTGAAGACGTCCGGCCCGAGATGTCGGCTTTCAATGGAGCCATCGGCAATTTGCGTGCCGCTAATAGACCCTTCGGCGACATGGGAGCCGGTAATGGCGCCCTGCGCGATGTGGACTCCGGTCACAGCGGCGTCGGTCAAATGAGCGCTGGTCACTGCCCTCATTCCCAGCTTGGCACTGTCAATGGCTCCATCGGCGAGGGTGAATCCGCTGAAGGCATCCGGTCCAAGATGTCTGCTCTCGATGGCGCCGTCGGAGATGTGCGATCCTGTAATGGTTCGGTCCGCGATCTTATCTCCAGTCATCGTTCCTTCAGCTATGAGTTCCGCCGTAATCGCCCCGGCTTCGATATGCTCTGTACTGATGCAGTGCATCTGCAGATGGTGGGGAAGGACCGCACCTTCGGCTAATTGCCGGGATCTTACCGAACCCGCCTGCAGTTGATCCACGCCGACACTGTCTGGCTGCAGATGCACGTGCCCTACGGATTGATTCCCCAGATGGGCGGCATTAACGGAATAAGGAGCAAGGTGATGGCTCTGAATCGCGAATAGCTCAATATGATTGGAGCCGACAGAACCTTCTGCGATATGCTGGCTGTTTACAGAGTCCTCCGTAATATGAGCTGAAAGAATGCTTCCTTCCGCGAGATGGGAAGATGTAATACTTGTTTCTTGAATATGGTGCGACCCGACCGAATCCGGAGCAAGATGGCGATCCGTTACGGCATTGTTCCCGATATGCTCTGATTTGACAATGTCTGCCCCCAGATGGTCGGACTGAATGCTCGCCTGCTGCAGGTGCCCGGCGCTGATGGAGAGCGGCTTGATTTTGTCCCCGCTCACGGAGTTTGGTTTCAGAGCCTGCTCGGATACCGACGCAGGGGAGAGATGGGCTTCCGAGACGGACTGATCTCCCAGCTTGGAACCCGGAATGCTGCCGTCAGTAAACAACATTTCCGGAGAGCGGGCTTCGTCCGCTAAGTGATTTAATGTGATGGATTTTTTCTTCAGGTGGTAACCGTAAATCGCTTCCTGCACAATATGCTTGCCCAAGATGGATTCCAGGCCGAGATGAGCGCCTTCTATTGCCTGCGGTGCGATTTTGTCTGAAGTGACCGCCAGGTCCTGGATCGCCTCTCCCGATACGGAACCCGGGGACAGATGGGCCGATTGTACGGCATTCTGGGCAATCTTATCTGCGGTGATGCTGCCCTCCGCAAGCTTGGAAGAGGTAACGGCAAGATCGACAAGCTTGTCGGTCGATACGCTTTCCGGCGACAGCTTCAGCGATGTAACGGCGTGGTCGCCCAGATGGCGGGGGACGATGGCGCCGTTCGCGATGGCGGATTCGGTAACGCTGTCCGGTGCAAAATGCTTCGGAATCAGGCAGCCCTCCGCGATATGGGCCTGATTTACCGCTTGTTCAGCCAGGTGCCGGGCCGAAATGGCTTGAACGGCGACATGGTCCGATTTAATGCTCGAGTTCTGAATATGATGCGTTTTGACCGAATCCGGAGCAAGATGGCGATCCGTTACGGCATTGTTCCCGATATGCTCTGATTTGACAACGTCTGCCCCCAGATGGTCGGACTGAATGCTCGCCTGCTGCAGGTGCCCGGCGCTGATGGAGAGCGGCTTGATTTTGTCCCCGCTCACGGAGTTTGGTTTCAGAGCCTGCTCGGATACCGACGCAGGGGAGAGATGGGCTTCCGAGACGGACTGATCTCCCAGCTTGGAACCCGGAATGCTGCCGTCAGTAAACAACATCTCCGGAGAGCGGGCTTCGTCCGCTAAGTGATTTAATGTCACGGATTTTTTCTTCAGGTGGTAACCGTGAATGGCTTCCTGCACAATATGCTTGCCCGAGATGGATTCCAGGCCGAGATGAGCGCTTTCTATTGCCAGCGGTGCGATTTTGTCTGAAGTGACCGCCAGGTCCTGGACCGCCTCTCCCGATACGGAACCCGGGGACAGATGGGCCGATTGTACGGCCTTCTGGGCAATCTTATCTGCGGTGACGCTGCCCTCCGCAAGCTTGGAAGAGGTAACGGCAAGATCGACAAGCTTGTCGGTCGATACGCTTTCCGGCGACAGCTTCAGCGATGTAACGGCGTGGTCGCCCAGATGGCGAGGGGCAATAGCGCCATTCCCGATGGCAGACTCGGTGACGCTGCCCTCCGCGATTTTGTCCGCCGTGACCGAGCCGCGCGCAAGCGCCTTGCTCTGTACGCTTTCGGCCTTGAGATGCCTTGCTTCGATTGCTTGGTCGGACAGATGGGCCGAGCGCACCGCTTCTTCCTGAAGAGCGCTGGTTCCGACACTGCCTTGGGCTAGGTGATGCTGCAATACCGACTGTTTGGCGATATTGACGGAGGTCACGCCATCAAGTGCAATGATCGCTCCGCCTACAGAGCCCAGCGCCAGCTTGCTGCTGGTGACGCTGCCAGAAGCAAGCTGCTTTTCGCCGATGGATTCCGGCTGAAGATGCTGCCTGGCTACGGCGCCGTCGGCCAGATGCTGCGGTCCGACCGCTTTAGGCTTTATGGCGGATCCGGTTACGCTTTCCGGTGCAAAATGCTTCGGCGTCAGGCTGCCCTCCGCGATATGGGACGCTTTCACCGCTTGATCAGCCAGATGTTGGGCTGCAATCGCTTGATCTACGATATGGGCCGATTCTACCGATCCTTTGCTCAAATGCCGGGTCTGCACCGCTTCGTTAGCAATTTTGCTCGGGAGAATGCTTTGGTCTGCGATCTTGGAGGCGGTGACGGCTTGCTCCACCAGCTTCGCCGTATGGACAGACTGGTCGGCCAGCTTGAAGCTTGTAATGCTGGAATCGGCAAGATGCCGAGAAGCCACGGCGCCAGAAGCGAGTTGCTCATCTCCAATAGAGCCGTGTCTGATTTGCTCGGTGCCGATCGCACCGTCCGCGATATGGCGGGAGAGGATGGTGCCAGCCTGTAGATGTGCCGAACCAACGGCGCCTTCGGCGATTTGGTTAGAACCGACGCTGCCATAAGCTAAATGCTCGGCAGTGACCGCTCCGGGTGCCAAATGCCCGCTGTCTACGGAGCCTTGTTGGATATGAGAGCCGGAAACGGCACCATATTCAATCTTTTCGCTGCTGATCGCGCCGTCACGGATTTTGGTTGTCGTGACGGCGTAGTCAGCCAGCTTGGAGGTGTGCACGGCACCGTTGGCCAGATGCCGGGTTTCGATCCCGCTGGAGGCAATTTTATCGCCTCTGACAGATTGATCGTCCAACAGCTCCGTCGTCACGATCAGATGCTGCAGGTGGCGGGCCGTCACGGCGCCATCGGCAATTTTATTCCCTTCGACCGAATGATCCGCGAGCTTCTGGGCAGTGATTGCCCCGTCTTTGATTTTGCTTCCGTTTACTGCGCCGTCGCGGAGCTTGCGAGTGGATAGTGAGCCGTCCATCAGGTGATCGCTGGTAATGGACAGCGGAGCGATCTTGCTTGAGGTAACGGCCTCGTCCGTGATATGGATGCTGCTCACGCTGTAATCCTGAAGCGCCTCGGCTCCTACGGCACCGGGTGCGATTTTGGAGGCGGTCACGGCCCGGGAGGCAATGCGGCTATCGGTAATCGCATATTCGCCGATATCTTCGGTGTATATGAATGCTCCCTTCACTCCGGGCATTTCCCTATCGGCCAGCAGCTGCTCTTGTTCAGCATGTATGGCCGCAAAGGATGAGGTATCGGCAGGTTTCTCTTGGCTCGGGAAAACTTCGCTCAATGGATTGCTCGGGTTCTGTTCCGGCAGAATATCGTGGATGACCTGTATCTGTCCCAGTATCTCTTCCTGTTCCTGCCTTATCTCCTGTTCAAACTGTTGTTCGTTCTCTTTCTCCTGCTTTAGTTCAGCTAGGCCAACAAGGTCTTCATCGGAATCCAAGACGGAAGCCGCGGACAGGATGCGGGCCTCCTTGTCTTTTTTGGAGTTGCGTCCCGTACCTCGCTCCAGCAGGTCAAGCTCCCGGGTACTCGGATCGACTCTGAAGGGCTGGGTAGAGGAGGATGAGGTTTTCTTCTTTTTTTTCAAAACGGCACACTCCTTCTGAATACTAAATCGTCTCCGATATCCTATGCAGACGCGTAGGCGGCTGTCACAGATGTTTCGGGAGCTTAGCAGACGAACGGCCGGGGCTTTTATCAGACGGCCGCTCCGATAGAAATCGCCATGGGGAGCAGCCGGTAAAATGGAAAAGGGACCCGGCTATGCAGCCAAGTCCCTTATTGCGGCGTGAAATGCGCCGCCTATAAAATTTAACCCCTGACAGACGCATGCTGTCTGTACAGTCGGTTCCGTGTGTGAAGTCATTCAAGAATCATTACTTCCAAAACAACAAAAGCCCTGCCTCTCTTTCGTCCTTGCGGCTCCGATGACCGCTCCAGTGTGAATCAGAAAACGTTCCTTAAAACTCTTACTCTTAGGGTCATTAAATAGGAATTTTCCACTTCATCTGAGATGTAATATCAATTTTCGAGGAACTTACGGGGTTAAACTTCATCTAACAATTTATTATTATATCACATCTGTGCCAGATAAGCAAAAACATTCAAGAATCTAGGTGAATGCTGTTTAAAGTTCTTGATTTTTTTGGCATTTCCAACGATATTCATAGTAACGACAATTTTAGCAAATTCGATAATTATCCTCATTTCATGCGGGATTGTGTGAATGATGCTGCAGACCGATGTTCGGCTTAAACGGGGTGTTTATTTCTGTTACGAAAGTAGAGGCGGACCATGCAACTGTATAAGTCATTTCTTAAACAGCTTGTTCGGAATTATATGATCGGCTCGATTGCGGCTGTTCTTGTCGTCGGCGGCGTACTATTGGTAACGACACTGGAAATTTCCTTCGAGGAAGGCGCGCGTCTGATGGTCATCCTTGCCATTTCGTTCATGATCATGATCGTTTCGGAGCTCAGCGTCTTCCTGAAGCAGCTTAAGCCGATCCGTGCCGTCTTTGAAGAGGAAAACCCGGATCAGGATCTGCTTGAAAAAGCCTATTTACACGTGCATCGTATGCCGCGCCTCGCCGTTTATCGCATATTCGGCCCCCATCTGCTAGGGCTGTCGCTGCCGGCCATCCTCCTGACCTTATGGATGATGGAGCAGGGGAAGCTGAGCTTCCCTGCCTTTTACATATGGCTTGCGTCACTTGGAGCCGTTCTCCTTGCAAGCTGCCATGCCATGATTGAGTTCTTCCTGACGATTGCCGCCATTCGCCCGCTGATCAAGGGAATAAGGCGGCATGCGCTGTCGAGATATGGTGTCGATTTCTCGCTGGAAGGGCATGTGTTCATGGCGATTCGCACCAAATTTTTGCTCAGCACGATGCTCATCGGCACATTTCCGCTCTTTCTGTTCTCGCTGGCCGTACAGATTAGGCTGGAGGGACTTAACAAAATTGCTCCGCAGCAGTATTGGGGTTGGGCAGGGTTCGTCCTGCTGCTTGGCGTCGGATTCGCATATGTCGGAGCATGGCTTTTAACCCAGGATTTACAGCGCCCCATCCGCCAGCTGTACCGGGCGATGAATGAAATTAAAGAAGGACGCCTTATCCAGACCTCGAATCTATATTCCGACGAATTCTCTACACTGATCGCGGGCTTCAATATGATGGTTCGCGGCCTTCAGGTGCGCGAGGAACGGAACCGTAAGCTGCTTGACAGCTACTTCGCGGCGCTTGCGGCCGCGCTTGATGCAAGAGATCCTTACACGGCCGGTCATTCGCTTCGGGTTGCGGAATATTCCGTTCTGATCGGCCGGCTGGCCGGTCTCAGCGAGGAGGAGATCGATCTGCTGCATAAGACGGCGCTTCTGCATGATATCGGCAAAATCGGTGTGCGCGATCATATATTGCTGAAGGAAGGCAAGCTGACGGAAGAGGAGTTCAATCAGGTGAAGACGCATCCGCAGCAGGGCGAGAATATTTTGCTGCAGATTGAACCGGCCGACGCCATGGCTCCTTACCTGGAAGGGGTGCGATCCCATCACGAACGATATGACGGGTGCGGTTATCCGGATGGCCTGAAGGGCAAGGAAATCCCGCTGTTCGGGCGGATTATTGCCGTCGCGGATGCGTATGATGCGATGACGTCGGATCGTCCTTACCGCAGCGGCATGCGATCGGCGGATGCGCTGAATATATTGGAGGAGGGGAAGGGGACCCAGTGGGATCCGGATTTTGCAGGCATGTTCGTGAAATATATGAAAAGCGAGACGAAGGTGGCCTCGATTCGCTAAGAATGGAGGCTGTTACATCAGACCTCAAGTACAGTTGACAGATAGATGCCCTGCGGGTCCTCATGGATTCGCGGGGCATTTTGCTGCCTACGCCCCTCTGCTGCCTTGGCTCCAGTATGAATGAGGAAGCAGCGACCATCCCTACAGAATTGGCGCCAGGTGAGGCAAGCGGTAAGAAGGCGATCCTTCCATGACAGCTTCCTTCAAGGATTCAGAGCGGCAGCAGGCGGGTAAACACAATGTACAGACGATAGATGAATGCAGCATTCATTACTTGATAGGGAGGCAGATATTTATGGATAACAACGTTTTTAAAGGGAAATGGAACCAGATCAAGGGTGAAGCGAAGAAGCAATGGGGCAAATTGACGGATGACGACCTGGATGTCATCGCTGGAGAGAAGGATAAATTGGTTGGGAAGCTGCAGGAACGCTACGGACATTCGAAGGATGCCGCAGAGCGCGAATATGCGGATTGGAGCGCCAGATTTCGGGATTAAAGCCTTAGATTAAGGGAGGCGAATGATCGTGTTGGAGAACCGGGTTGTGACCGGCAAGGTGATCGATATTCGTAACGATAAGGTGCTAACGCTTCATGGAGACATGGTCAGTACGTTTGATATGAAGTACTATGTCTGGATGGAGGAGGAGCCCTTCCCTATTCACGAAGGCTTGAGCGAGGCGTCCATACCGGACGGTTTGCCGGAGGGGGACGCGGCGCATGCCGAAGCCCCCGGCTGGTTCCGCAGGGATTGGAAACCGCTGCTTAACTTGATAACCGCTTGGAGAAAGAGTGCGAATCGTGCCTGATTTGCACTCTTTTTCTGTATTTAAGCTGCGACTCATCCTCCTGTAAACGGCTGTATGGTCCATGAGTGGTTTCACCCGATTCAAGTATGTTGACAGCCGCGTTATGGGGTGTAGAATGATCTCAGTAGCAGGAGTTCGGCCAGCCTAACATTGACGGAGGTTTTGTCCACATCTAAGCTGTCCAGGTTGTCCATAAGCCGCGGTCTTAACCTGATGAATGATTTAGATGATGAATAATTAAGGGGGGCAGTTAGATGGGACGGATATCACTCGTTATTGGGGCAACGGGGCTTGTAGGGGGACAGGTTACCGAGGAATTGCTAAAGAGACCTGAGATGGATGAGGTCCGGGTTCTGGTGAGAAGGCCGCTTGAGGCTACCCATCCGAGTCTGCGGAGCATTCCCGTGAATTGGGATGAGCTCGAACGCTTCGAAGAAGCCTTCGCGGGTGTTCACAGCGTGTATTGCTGCCTCGGGACAACGATCAAGAAGGCCGGCTCCCGGGAACAATTCCGAAAGGTCGATGTGGAATACGTGCTGAAGTCGGCGGCCCTTGCCAGAAGGCACGGCGTTCGCCAATTCCTGGCGGTCAGCTCGATGGGAGCAAGCCCGGATGTGCGGAATTTCTATCTTCGGACCAAGAGCGAAATGGAGGAAGGCCTGGCCGAAATGGGCTTTCATGGCCTGCATCTGTTCCGTCCGTCTTTGCTGCTTGGAAAGCGGCCGGACAGCCGTTTCGGCGAGCAGGCAGCTGCGGTATTGATGACTTCCCTGGATGTGCTGTTCAGGCGTCCGAAGCTCGCTCCATACCGGGCAGTCCCTTCACTGAAGGTGGCCCGCGCCATGGTGAGGATCGGGCTTACCGATATGAAGGGGCATCACATTTATCCGAATGAAGTCATTCATGTGCTGGGCGATACGGCTGATTAAATTTGCCAGTCTGCAGCCGGACGTTTACAATGTGAACATAACAGAATTACATAGAAGGGAGCCTTATCCATGAACAAACATATTATTTCCACGCCTAAAGCGCCAGGCGCGATCGGCCCTTACAGCCAGGCGGTAGAGATCAACGGCTTCGTATACACCTCCGGCCAGCTCGGTCTGAATCCGGAAACGGGGGAATTCGGTGAAGGCGTGCAGGAACAGGCGCGGCTGTCCTTAAGCAATGTAAAGGCCATTCTTGAAGCGGCACGGACAAGCCTGGACCGGGTCGTCAAAACAACCGTATTCCTGAAGGACATGAATGATTTCGCAGCGGTAAACGAGGTGTACGGCAGCTTCTTTTCCGAGCCTTATCCGGCGCGGAGCGCGGTGGAGGTAGCCCGCCTGCCTAAGGACGGACTGGTGGAAATCGAAGTCATTGCAGTCAAGGGATAATGGATATCGAAGGAAAACGTAAGGAAGAGCTCCGGCACCCTAGAGGCGGCCGGGAGCTCTTTTTTTTGTCAGGATCAGTTTTCCTCTTACTTGTATGGGAGCCGACCAGTTCCAATAGGAGCGCGAGGAACGAGACCGGACGTTGCCGTCGCCAAGCCGGTGTTTCCCAGAGCTCAAGCGGGCGTTCCGTGCCCCCGGTCTTTCCGAGCCGGCAGCCGTTGCTCCCGTGAGCCATATTCCGGCTGTTGCTTCTTACTTCTGGTGCACCTTCCGATATTCGTTGGGCGTCACGCCCTCCATTTTTTTAAACACCTTGCTGAAGTACTTTTCATCCTGGTAACCGATCATCTCTGCAATCTGGGCAATGCGGAGCTGAGGATTGAGAAGCAGGGTCTTCGCCTTGTCGATGCGTACACGTCCGAGAAAATCGGAGAGGGTCACGCCGAATTCCTGTTTGAATTTGCGAGAGATATACTCCCTGCTGAGGAAGAACCGACCGGAAATCTGCTGCAGCGAAATCTCCTCATGATAGCTGTTTTCCAAATACCGGGCGATATCATGAATAATATGGTTCTCCTTCGAATGAATCTGGGTAAGCACTCTGGAGGCTGCGTTGAGTCGGCCGCAGATCTGTTCCCGCCAGCGGTCCCAGCACAGCATGCCGTCCTCATTCAAGGGAAGAGGGGACGGCAGGTCTTGAGAGATTTCCGCGTCCTCTACGGGCTCCTGTATGCTCTTTACTTCATTCTCGGTCCAATGCTGCTGCATCCAGTCCCATTCGGAGTTGAAGCGCAGCAGCTGCTCCGGAGACACCCGCTCCATGTCCCGGATATCCTTCAACCACTCATCCGCGGCAGCTTCGATCCGTTCCTTGCTCCCGCTCAGGGCGGCTAATTTGAATTTCTCTTCATACGTGGCCAAGCGAGGGGTACGGGAGCCTTCGCTTTCCGGGACGCGGTCTTTGTGAATTCGCGATTTGCCTGTCAGCAGGTTGCGGCTCCACAAGGCCTGGACGGCGTTCAGGTATGCTTTCGGCAGCTCCGCAGGGAAAGCTGCTGCCGCATAGCCGAAATGGGCCCGGCGCCGGAGAATGGCGAACAATCCGTCGTTGATCCGTTCTAGCATATCGTTGACGGGCAGACGAGGGTTCCAATACAGCACAATCATTTCACCGGGCTTGTCGATATGTCGGAAAGCCACACCCTGATCGCGCAGCAGCTCGTTGCAGATATTAATCAAGGTGAAGGAGAGCAGATGCCGCCGGTTCCGAAATTTGGACAGCAGGTCTTTGTCAAACTGAACATCGCTTATAACGAATATATGACAGTGAGCTCCTGCCTGAGGCAGAGCTATCCGGTTTTGAAGCTGGGCCACGATGCTCTCTCTGCTGCCGTATCCGTTCACAAGATCCGAGAGAAGCCGGTCCATATAGAGCGGGGTCATCTGGTTCATTTCGATATTTTGGCTCATGATCTGCTTCCGCTTTTCTTCCTCCAACCGCCAGGCATCCGCCGCTTTGCCAAGCGCCTCGTTCAGGCTTTCCGCCTCGACCGGCTTCAAAATATAATCCGATCCCCCCGAGCGGATCGTATGCCGGACATACTCGAAATCATCGTATCCGCTGATGACGAGCACCTTGATGTCGGGTCTGGATGTGTGCAGCCAGGTCAGCAGCTCGAGGCCGTTTGAATTCGGCATCCGCATATCGGTCATGACGATCTGGGGATCTTTCTCCTCAATCAACCGGACCGCCTCCTCGCCGTCGGCAGCCTGATAGATTTCCGTTATGCCATGACGCTCCCAGTCCGCAAGCATCTCAATCGCTTCTCTTACGTGTTGTTCGTCGTCCACGATCAATACTTTCATTTCTTATGCTCACTCTCCCCAAGCGTTGATATTGAGCGTGACAATGACGCCATGCGGCACTGCATTCTCGATGGTTAAAACAGCCTTGTTGTCCGTATACAGGTTCAGGCGCATCAGCACATTCATAAGCCCGATGGAGATATCCCCGGCATCGCCGCTTCGCGGCTCATGGCCCGAAGGATCGGCCAGCATGCGGCGGATCGCCGCCAGTCGGTCTTCCTCAATCGACGTGCCGTTATTCTCGACCACGACGACGAGCCTATGTTCCTCTGTGATGCGTGAAGAAATCGATAAGCGTCCCACGGTCTCCCTGCTGTTCATGCCGTGCTTGAAATAGTTCTCGACGATCGGCTGCAGAATCATCTTCGGAACGGGGGCCTGCAGGCTTTCCGGCTCCAGATCCCACGTAATTTCAAGCTGATCCCGGAAACGCTGCTTCTGGAGCTCCAAGTATAGCCGCACATGATGGATCTCATCCTGCAGCGTTACCTTCGCCTCGCTGTTACGCATATTGTAGCGCATGATATTAGCGAGGGAGGAGAGCAGGGAATAGATCCGCGGCACCTTATGCTGAAGGGCCAACGTTCCGATGGACTGGAGGGCATTATACAGAAAATGCGGATCGATCTGTGCCTGCAGCGCTTTCAGCTGGTTGGTCTTGTTGGCCAGCTCCAGCCGGTATTCCCGCAGGATCAGGTTGTTGATCGTATCCATCATATTCCGGAACCGCCGGGATAAAATTCCGATCTCGTCGGGGCTCGTTACATCGATATCGACATCCAGCCGCCCGGTCTGTACCTGATTCATATAACTCGTGAGCTGTTTAATGGGTCTTGTAATCCGAATGGATATCCATAGGGTGCCGAAAATGACAACCAGTAGAGCAAAAATGGCAATAATCGCGTTGATCCCCGTCAGTTCCGTCGAATTTTTGTACAGCGTTTTATGCGGTATCTGCTTCACCAAAGTCCAGGGGGCATACGGCAGATCCAGCTTCTCATAGATCACCATCGCTTGCTTGCCGTCATAATAGCCCTGTTTTCCCTTGGCGATTTCATTCAGCAGCGTCTGATCGGCAAAGGGCTGCCCGATTTCATCGGAATTCGGACTATACATGATGCTGCCTGTATCATCAATCAAGTATAACTGCTCCTCGCCCTTGGCATACAGTTCGTCGCAAATGGCCAAGATACTGTCAAGTTTCACATCAATCGCCATTAGAGCGTACTGCTCGGGAGATGGAATGTTGTTGATCGACCGGTAAAAGGTGATCACCTTGAAATCGGTAATGTCGGCCGGTCTGCGGGGAAATCCGTAGTTATGAACCTCATGGATCGGCTCGACCGCGGCAGGGCCGGGACCGAACTGCTCAATCCGGCGGTAAGGCTCCTTCCGGAACTCGCGCCTTGGAAGATTGCTCGACACTTGGGTCGATTGACCGGTTAAGTAGTTGTGCAGGTAGATCTGATGAATGTCCTCCATCCCTGTCTGAATCGCCTGCAGGGTGGCATAGAGCTCGGCAATGACGCGGTGATTGTCCGGATCCAGGGCGAGATTGCGCAGAAAATAGGAGTCCGAATAGACGGAGAGCGAAGCCCGATTGATGCTGTTCATATAGTTTCTTAAATTGGTCGCTCCTTGATAAATTAGCCGAATGTTCTCGTTAACCGTCTGTTCCTTCACGGATTCGCGGGTATGCGAGAATGTGATGATTAAGGAGAGCAGAAGCGGAATCGTTGTAACGGCCAGCATGAATTGAATCAGCCGGGTTTGAATACTGCGGAATTTCATGACAGCTCACCTCAGATAGGATCAATCGTACAAAAGCGTATGGTCAATATTTTACACCTAACGGTTCATGATTCTCCGTGTTCAATGATAACAGGTTACCTCATAATGGCTATACATCATACAACATCTTATCGCAAAGGGGAGATCACAGGGATGAATCGAAAAAAATCATCGGCTCTGCTCCAGCAGTTTCTGTTCGTGGGACCCTCCACTATTTTTTTCATCCTGATCATGATCATTCCATTCCTTCTAGGACTGTATTATTCCTTCACCAACTGGAATGGCGTATCGAATAAAATCGATTGGGTCGGCTTTGATAACTTCGTAACGATATTTACCAATGACGATAAATTCCGCAGCTCATTCTGGTTCACCACAAGGTTCACGGTGCTGGGAGTCATTCTTACGAATCTTCTCGGCTTCGTGTTTGCCTATTTTCTGACCAAGCCTCTCAAGACGAGGAACGTGCTGCGGACGATCTTCTTCATGCCGAACGTGATCGGCGGCCTGCTTCTGGGCTTCATCTGGCAATTCATCTTCGTAAAAGGCTTCGCGGCGATCGGCAACGCGACGAATCTCGGATTCTTCAATCTGCCTTGGCTCGGGACGAAGGGGACGGCTTTCTGGGCGATCGTCATCGTCTTCGTATGGCAGACGGCCGGTTATCTGATGGTCATCTATATTTCGTCGCTCAATAACGTGCCAAAGGATATTCTGGAGGCGGCCGAAATCGATGGCGCAAGCAGGGGACAAGTTCTTCGGTCCATCATTATACCGCTCGTGATGCCTGCCGTCACTGTATGCCTGTTCCTGGCGATCTCATGGTCGTTCAAGATGTTTGACCTGAACCTGTCGCTCACCAAGGGCGGGCCGTTCGGCTCCACGGAGTCGGTGGCCATGAACATCTATAACGAAGCGTATACGAATAACCGTCTGGGCCTCGGCACAGCGAAGGCGGTCATCTTCTTCATCGTCGTCGCCATCATCACAAGCCTGCAGGTTCGGTTCACGAAGAGCAAGGAGGTCGAGGCTTAATGGAGACCGTTAGAAAATACAAGCTGAATACGCTGGCTACCGAGCTCATCATGATCATCGTTGCTCTGCTCTTCCTGGTACCGTTCTATTTCCTGTTCGTCAATTCGGTCAAAACCTTCGGCGAGCTGCTGACCGATTCGGCGGGGCTGCCGACAACGTTTGAATGGAGCAACTATTCGCGGGCATGGGATATTACGAACTTTCCGTCGGCGCTCTGGAACTCCCTGGTCGTCACGGTTGCCAGCAATCTGCTGCTGGCGATGCTGAGCGCCATGACGGCGTATCAGATGGTGCGGCGCAATACGCGCTTTAACCGGCTTATGTTCGCCCTGTTCGTTGCAGCCATGGTCATTCCGTTCCAGTCCATCATGATTCCGCTGGTGAAGGTAACCGCAACGATGGGCATCAATAACAGCCTGTACGGCCTGATCATCTGCTATCTCGGGTTTGGTGTTCCGCTCAGCGTATTTCTGTTCCATGGATTTACGAAGTCGATTCCGCTGGAGATCGAGGAAGCGGCAACGGTGGACGGAGCGAGCGGCTACGGCGTATTCTTCCGGGTCGTATTTCCGCTCATGAAGCCGATGTTCGTGACCGTGATCATTCTGAACACGCTGTGGATCTGGAATGACTATCTGCTGCCGTCGCTGATCCTGCAATCCGCCGAGCTGCGGACGATACCGATTGCGACCTTCGCCTTCTTCGGGCAATATACCAAGCAGTGGGATCTGGCGCTGCCGGCGCTGGTGCTCGGCATTCTGCCGATCATCATTTTCTTCCTGGCGATGCAGAAATACATTATTGAAGGAATTACCCACGGGGCGGTCAAGGGATAAACCGGTAAAGCGGTCAATTTCATCCACCCGAGAGATCAATATCGTACCTGATGAATCGAAAAAAGGTTAATTATACTGAAGAAGCAAAACGCCATTCATAGCAACTGATACACCTATACAAAAGGGAGGATTCATAACATGAAGAAACAAGGTAAGCTTCTGCTGGTCATGATCCTGGCGTTCTCCACCTTGCTTGCAGCATGCGGCGGCGGCTCGAAAGAGAGCGGCCAGGGAGCCGAAGGCGGCGCTGAGGGCGGAACGAAGACCATTAAGATTTTCCAATTCAAGGTTGAAATTGCGGAGGCGCTGAACCAGCTGAAGGCGGAATATGAGAAGGAGCATCCCGGCATCAAGCTGGACATTCAGACGGTCGGGGGCGGCTCTGACTACGGCGCGGCATTGAAGGCAAAGTTTGCATCAGGCGATGAGCCGGACATCTTCAACGTAGGCGGGTACCGTGACCTGGAAACCTGGTTCGAGAATATCGAAGATCTGTCCGACCAGCCATGGGTGGACGATGTGCTGGACGTAGCGAAGGAACCTATGACGAAAGACGGCAAGCTGTATGGGCAGCCGTTCGGCATTGAGGGCTACGGCTTCATTTACAACAAGGACCTGTTCAAGCAAGCGGGCATCACCGAGCTGCCGAAGACGCTGACCGAGCTTGAGGCAGCTGCGCAGAAGCTCCAAGCGGCAGGCATTACGCCATTTGCCAACGGCTATCAGGAAACGTGGATTTTGGCCAACCACCTGCTGAATATCCCGTTTGCCCATCAAGAGAATCCGGATGCTTTTGTCAAAGGCCTGAACGAAGGAACGGAGAAGATTGCGGGCAATGCGAAATTCGACGAATGGATCCGCCTGCTTGACCTGACGGTAAAGTATGGCCAGAAGAACCCGCTGACGACCGACTACAACACCGAGATCACGATGTTTGCCAGCGGGGAAGCCGCCATGACACAGAACGGCAACTGGACCCAGGTGCAGATTGACGGAATCAATCCGGAGCTGAACATCGGCTTCCTGCCGATGCCGATCAACGACAATGCCGAGGAGAACGACAAGCTTCCGGTCGGCGTGCCGAACAACTGGGTAGTCAACAACAAATCCCAGGTAAAGCCTGAAGCGAAGGAATTCCTGAACTGGCTTGTCACCTCGGAAACCGGCAAACGGTACATCACGGACGAATTTAAGTTCATCCCGGCCTTCAAGAGCATTGAAACCAAGAGCGAAACACTGGGCGATCTCGGCAACGATATCGTGAAATACAGCAAGGAAGGCAAGACGCTCAGCTGGGAGTTCAATAAATTCCCGGATGGCGGCATGAACGAATTCGGCAGCCAAATGCAAGGCTATGTTGCCGGCAATGTGAATAAAGACCAATTGTTCGAGGGCATCCAGAAATCCTGGGAGAGCCTGAAGGCGAAATAAACGAATAGAAGCGAGAAGAGGCCGCTCCGATTAGTCGGAGCGGCCTCTTCTGCGTGTATGGGGCAGCTATGGGAATGCAGGCGCGCAGGAATAGAGTGATGTCCTCGCATCATTGCGATCGCCAAATGATCCCGGAGTGTTCGCTGGATATGCCGCGACGACGGCTGACAAGCTCTAAGCCCTTCGGATCAGCAGATAGATGATGAGTCCGACAATCGGAAAGAACAGCAGACCGAGGACGACAAGCAGCGCGAATTCAGGGCTTCTGCCAAGACGGCGTGCATCGCGGTATCCCCATATACAAATCAAGATGTGAATAATAAAAAATAAAATACCTATTAATATAACGCCCAGCCCAATAATGCTTCCGGCAAATAAGATGTCCACACGAGCTCCTCCTGACAAATGTAGGTTTATTTATTCAATACGCATGAAGGACCGGCTAGGTGGCAACATTTAGGGGAGCGGCATCCTTTATTTGCCCGAAAATTCTTTTGGTTACCGTTTTGAAATTATGCGGCGATCGTATAAGATAGTAATAATATCTATAAAAAGCAGGAAAAGACGGGAGACAACGATGAATCAACCGCTTTATGGCGTATGGTTAGGTGACGCATTCTTTTGTTTTTCCGGAGAGGTATCCGAGCCCAAGGTAGATGCATGGAGCCGCGTTGTCCGTGCCGTACGGATGCAGGATGGAAGCCGTCCCTTCGCAAATGCAACCCTCCGGCTGGCCGAGCTCAGATATCCGTCCCCGACCTATGGGGCGAGAAGCACGCGTCGTCCGGAGCGGAAGATGGTTGGCGGCCGGACGATGGAAGGACTGGCGCTGACGCCGGGGGATGCGTTCCAAATGCTGCTCGAGCTTACGCCGGCAAACTATGAAGCACAGGGCCTCGCAGCCGGAGAAGAGATGGAATTTTGGATACAAGCAAGCCGCTTTGCGCTGCAGCTGCTGCTTCAAGGCAAGCTTGCGCCCGGAACAGCCGAAGTGCCGGCGGTCGGAAGACGGCGCACCACGATGCAGAGCATCCGTGCGGTATGGAAGCCGCAGCTCTCCGGGGAGGACTCGGAGCGATTCATGCACCTGGCGGCCAATATTCCGCCGGTCTGCATCGGCGTGCCGGCAGCTCTGGCCGGGCATGACCCGTCAACCCGGGAAGAAGCGGGCGCGATCGTGCTGTACTCGTTCTTGTGCGGCATTCTGAACAGCGAGGCCCGGGAGGCGGTGCGGGAAACCCAGGATAAGCTGCGGCCCCATCTGGCGAATTATCGCCGCGGGCATTCTCCCTTAGCCGAGCTGTGGTGGAACAGTCTGCTGACGGTGAACCGTGAGCTCCCGGTTCAAGGAACAGCCGAAGAGATCGGGGAGCTGACATCGGCGGTGGAGGCGGCGGGAGGAACGTCGGTTCCGTATGCCGCGGGCGAGGATGCGCCCCCTGAGAGCGGAACGGTCGGGCTCGGACTTCGGCTTGAGCCTCCGCTTACGGACAACCGGCAGGATTGGCAAATCTCGTTTTGGGCACGGGGCTTGGAGGATGAGGGCTTGCTGCTCCCCGCAGGCAGCATCTGGGGAATGGCGGAGCCGGATCCGCTGATCCGGGGACGGATCTATTCCTCCGTGAAGCAGCAGCTGCTGCTAAGGCTTGGCGAAGCCGCGGAGCTTGCGCCGGAGCTGGCGGAGGGCTTACGCGGACCGGCACCCGATGGGGCGACGATTCCGCTCAGCGCCTTGTCTTCCTTTATGAAGGATTCGGTTCCGAGACTGGCCCGAAGAGGCGTGACGGTCCAAATGCCATCAAGGTGGAGCAAGGAAGGCCGCAGACGGGTCGGGCTGTCCCTAAAGATGATGTCCGACGCGAGATCGCCGGGCGGGATGCATCCGCTCCCTGTGATGGGGATGGAGCATCTGGTTCGCTTTGAAATTTCCGCGGCCATGGGAGGCCAGCGTCTCACCCGGGAAGAGCTGAAATCGCTGGCGGAGCAGAATTTGCCGTACGTCCAATTCCGCGGTGAATGGGTTGAGGTCGACTTGAAGGAGATCAACCAGGTGCTCCGTTTCATGAAGCGCCACGAAAAGGGCGAGATGGAGCTCGCGGAATGGATGCATCTGACCGCCGAGATGGACGGAGAACGGCTCTGGAAGGGCCTCTTTATCGAGGAGGTGGAATCCGCAGGACTGCTGTCCTCCTTGCTCGAAGGCGAGTTCATCCGGAAGGTTCCTCCCCGGCCTGTCCCCTCGACGCTGCATGGGGAGCTGAGGCCGTATCAGGAGCGGGGGTATCAATGGCTCAGCATGATGCGCGACATGGGCTTTGGCGTATGCCTTGCGGATGATATGGGGCTTGGCAAGACGATTCAGGTCATTACTTGCCTGCTTGACCGGAGGGAATCGGACGGGGAGACCGGGCCGGTCTTGATCATATGCCCGACGTCTTTGCTTGGGAACTGGCAGCGGGAGCTCCAGCGGTTCGCCCCGGAGCTGTCGCTTCATGTTCATCATGGTGTCCGGCGGCTTCGGGGCGAAGAGTTCACGCAGAAGACCAAGGAGTACGACGTCGTGCTGACCACGTACCATCTGGCCGGGCGTGACGGAGGAGACCTGTCCGGCATCAGATGGTCCAGCGTTGTACTGGACGAGGCCCAGTATATTAAGAATTACCGTACCAAGCAGGCGCAGAGCGTCATGAAGCTGTCGGCCCCCCACCGGATTGCCATGACCGGTACGCCGGTGGAGAACCGACTGGCAGAGCTGTGGTCCATCTTCCATTTTCTCAATCCCGGGTATTTGGGCTCCTTCCATGCCTTCCGTCAGCGGTATGCAGCCGGCGAAGGGCAGCAGGAGAGGTACCGGGAGCTTCACCGGCTCGTATCGCCGTTCATGCTGCGCAGGCTGAAGAGCGATCCGGACATCCGCAAGGATCTGCCGGAGAAGCTGGAGGTGAAGTCCTACTGCACGCTGACGGAGGTGCAGGGAGCTATGTATCAGGCCGTCGTGGATGAGATGATGGGACAGATCGAAACCCAGACGGGCATGGCCCGCAAGGGGCTGGTGCTGTCCTCGCTGACCAAGCTGAAGCAAATATGCGATCATCCTCAGCTGCTGCGGCAGGAGGAGGGACGAGCGGTGCGCGCGGAAGCCTCCGGGAAGATGGAGCGGATGCTCGAGATTCTCGACCAGATTGCAGATATGGGGGAATCGGCGCTCATCTTCACCCAGTATGTCGGCATGGGCGAGCTGCTTGTGAACGTGCTCGGACGCAAGTACGGGAAGAAGCCTCATTTTCTCCATGGCGGCGTCCCGAAGCGCGAAAGGGACGAGATGGTCCGGGCCTTCCAGAACGGCGAAGGCACGGAATTCTTCGTGCTGTCGCTGAAGGCCGGCGGCGTGGGACTGAATTTGACCCGCGCGAATCATGTGCTCCACTACGACCGCTGGTGGAACCCGGCGGTGGAGAATCAGGCAACGGACCGGGTGTTCCGGATTGGACAGCACCGCAATGTGCAGGTGCATAAGCTGATCTGCCAGGGGACGCTGGAGGAACGGATTGACGAGCTGATCGAACAGAAAAAGGCGTTGTCCGAGCAGGTCGTCGGCTCCGGCGAGACATGGCTGACGGAAATGTCCGACGGCGAGCTCCGCCGACTGATCGAGCTTCAAGGACAGGATTGGATGTAAACGGGCATCCCGTTCGCTTATGAATGAGGGTGCTATACGGATTTTCTCTTTTGATTGAGATGCTGTCCAAGTTCTCTTTCGATCAGGACGCTAGCCAAATTCTTTCGTTCAGGATGCTTGCCCAGATTCTCTTCAGATCAGGCTGCTATATCGAGCGAAACAATTTTGAATGTTTGGATGACATAGAAGGATTTACGGCGAAGAGGAGGGTGCTGTTATGGAACCGACGAAGACTGGCGAGCCCCGGTTTGATTTGACTGCGGGGCGGCTTCAGGGCTGGACCGGTCCGGACGGGGAGCAAGGTGGGAGCTGCGGAATGAGCGTGACGATCGAGCCGCTTACTAGCGATGCCCGCAATACGATAATCGCCTACCTTACGGATCATCCGCTGGAGCTGTACTCGCTCCTCGCAGGCCGTGAAGCCCCGTGGCTGGCGGGCTTTGTTCCTTCGCCCCTGCCGGGCGAAGGGGAGGGCGTGCCTTGCACATGCGGGCGCGAAGCCTGCGGTCAAGCCGCGGCCGTGCTGGACGCCGCACGGCAGAAGCTTGCGGCGGAGCCGCTCCAGCTGCTGGCGCTGCTGGGGCTGCCGCGGGAGGCGCTGCTGGCCGGCGTCTTCGACGCCTGGGCCAAGGCCGTACCACCGCGGCCAGGCGGCACCGCCGGGGACGCGGCCACCCGCGTGAAGGAGAAGGGGCCGTCCGGCCCTTCTCCCGGCGAATGGGTGGCCGAGGCTGCGGCCGAAGGCCGGCTGCACCGGCCAGGGCCGCAGCTGGGCGAGCTGGCGGTGCCGCTGTCCCCGCCGCCGCCCGGGGAGCTTGGGCCCGCCGGCGATTGGGCGGGCCTGCTGCCGGGGGTAAGCGGCGTTACCCAGGCGCTCGGCCTCATTGCCCGTGCGGCTTCGGAGCGGGCCGAGCAGAAGCGCCGCCGCATAGAGCAGCCATAGCTGTAGCCGCACCTCTCGAAAGGAGCGGCCAGGCGCATGGCTGCTTTTTTCACGCCTAATGGCCGTAAAGCGCGGCCTTGGCACCGCAAATTCGGAGAAATGACGGCATAGCGCGTCATTCTTCGACATGACAGCGTTTGTCCTGTACCGCTTGGATAAGGTACAATGAGGACAATGAAGATGGGAAAGGACGAGGCAGTGATGAATGCATTTTATGGAAAAAGGATACGCTGGACAAGCCTGATGCTTTCATCTCTGCTAGTAGCGGGGAGCATTTTGGCTGGATGCCAATCGAATGACGCGGGTTCAGGCAAAGAGCAGGGACAGGAGCTTCAATCGCCGGCCGAGGGCCAGGAAGGCACGACGCTTCCAGAAGGAACCGGGGAGGGCGCTGAGGCCGGGAACGAGCCGGCGGATCCCGTGATGGCCAAGCGGAGCGAGAACGCGCTTCAGGCAACCGTGCAGGAGGAGAACGGCAAGCAGGTCGTGACCAATCCGGATGCCGTCACCGTAGTGGTGAACAAGCAGCGCAGTCTCCCGGACGGCTACGAGCCGAATGATCTTGTGGAGCCGAACGTTCCGTTTTCCTTCGACGGTCCCCATGAGAAACGGATGTTGAGACAAGAGGCAGCCAAGGCGCTTGAGGAATTGTTTGCAGCGGCCGAGATGGACGGAATGGAGCTTCGCGCGGTTTCGGGTTACCGTTCATATGACCGCCAGAAGGTGATATATGAAAATAATGTCCGCACCAAGGGAGAAGCGGAGGCGAACCGGGTCAGCGCAGTGCCCGGCACGAGCGAGCACCAGACCGGCCTGACGATTGACGTGTCGAGTCCAAGCGCAGGCAATGCGCTGGAGGAAGCGTTCGGCCATACGGAGGAAGGCGAGTGGCTGGCCAGACGCGCGCCGGAATTCGGATTCATCATCCGGTACCCGGAAGGGGCGGAGGATATTACGGGATACGTGTACGAGCCTTGGCATATCCGCTATGTCGGGAAGGATCTGGCGCCGGACATTGCCAAGAGCGGCCTGACGCTGGAGGAGTATTTCGACGAAGCTAACCTGAAGCTGTAGCTGTCGTGTGAAATGGTCGGAGCCGGGGGAATACGCAATCCCTTCATTGCCATGACCGGAAAAGAGCTAAACCGTTGAACGAGCTTTCAGGTTAATTGGACGTCGGGAATGCTAAGCAATCGCAAAGAAACCCCGGAGCTGTGCTTCGGGGTTTCTTTGGATCAATCCTGCGAGCGGTTCCCGGCATGCAAGCCTCACGCCAGGTGCACAAGCTCCACGCATGATGCAGGGTTCCAGTGTGATGAAAGCTTCACGCCTGATGCAAGCTTCCGACCTCATGCAGGATTTCCGCCTGATGCAAGCTTACGGCCTCTATGCAGGATTCCCGCCTAATGCAAGCAGCGAGAGGCTTGTCATGCCCTTCGGCCGCTGAAATTGTGTAAGAAGAGCCGCCTACCAGGATTTTTTTTCACATGGGTGCTGCTTTATGGCTTGTCATTTCGTTTATTTATTAAGCGGGGCATTCTCGTAGCCCGGATCGTCATAGCCGGTGTCATCCATTTTGCGGATAATGTTCATATCCTCGATCATGCGGCGCGTACGTTCATCCCCATGCTCATGGAGGAATGCGTACAGGTCGATTGTCCGCTCATCGAATTGCTCAATGGCTTCATCGTGATCAGCCGATTTATACGGTACAAAGGTCCGTTGGAACGCATAGCGGTCGGTGCTGCTGAAATCATTCATCAAGTCCTTCAGCCGGGTTAATTCGTCCTTGCTGAGCATGACGATGAATTCATTGGAATCTCCCGGGACATCCCGGATCAGGTTATGGTTGACGGAGACATAATAGGTTTTTTTATCGGTTGTCATGCTTTATCCCTCCAGTAATGGCAGCCGGCTTACCGCACGGCCGGTAAGCTTTCGATGCCAGATTGAACGCTGGCTTGAGGCAGGTGCTGGCTTTTTTCTATTCTTTACACAACCGGAATCGGGTTGAATCACTTGAAATGACAGGAAGACGGCGATTTTCACAAGAAGCAAGGAATTTGGTATGATAGAATCACCGTCACCGCCGTATACTGGATAGATGAGATGTCCGCCTTCCTGGCATGGCCCGATCGACGGCATGCGGGAACCGGAGGACCGGTTAGGGGTGAGCGTTTAATTCATTAATGATGTTAACTATGCGCTGCTTTAGGAAGCGCGTTATGATGCGGGTATAAGGAAGAGGAGGAAATAGGGATGAATATATTACAGAGGCTTAAGGACGGTGCGAACCGGGCAACGGAAAAAGCTCAGCACGTGGTAGAAGTCAATAAACTGAACAGCCAAATTGCGGAGATCGAGCAGCAGAAAAATTCGTACTACCTTCAAATGGGGAAAGTATTCTACGAAGGCTACCGCATGCAGGATATGTCCGTTGCCGAGCAGGAAATGGTAGAGCTGGCCAAGACCTGCGACGGTCTTCAGGAGAAGATTGAAGAGATCCGCAACCGGATTGCGGTGCTGAAAAATGAGCGGGTCTGCCAATGCGGACGCGTGGTGGCGCTCGATGCCAATTTCTGTCCGAATTGCGGCCGCAAGCTGGCCAGCATCGCTCCGAAAGAGGAAGAACCGATTGAAAAAGCGGTGAAGGAGCCTGAGCTGAACAAGGTTAGATTCGATTTCGAGGATGAAGATGAGGCCGATGCTTATGCGGCAGCTGCCGATGAGCGAGACCATGAGCCATTCACGTATCGCCAAGGTCCGGAGCCGTTTAGCCCTGTCGATGAGGAGCTTCTTGAGCCGGAGGTGGATCCTGAGCAGCTTCGTCTTGAGCAGGAGGAGCAGGAGAAGGAGCGCCGCCACTGGGAAGAGCTCGAGCGTGAACGGGAAAGACAGCTGGAGCTGGACCGGCGCATTCGTTTCTGGCAGGAAAACAATCAGAACCAGGATTATGTGTCCGGAGAAGAGACGGTGCGGGATACGGTAAAATGTCAAATTTGCAGCGTCGACCTGCCGAAGGGCTCGAAATGGTGCCCGCGCTGCGGAGCGGAGCAAATCTAATTGAATTGTAAGGGAATCGGACGACCATGGCCTTAAGCGCAAGTTCAACAACAATCGTGTGTATGATAGAGCAAGCGTTCGAGCATCTTTGGGGGGACTAGAAATTATGGAACAATTGCTGCATCATCTGCGCAATTTAGGATTTACCGAGATCGAATCGAAAATTATGGTGGACCTTGCCGAGCATGGACCCGCCGGAGGCTACGAGGTGGCGAAGCGCCTCGGGGCTTCCAGGTCCAATGTGTATGCGGCCATGCAGCGGCTGGAACGGCAGGGAGCGCTCGAGCGCATGAACGGAGAACCCGTCCGATACCGGTCGCTGAAGCCGGAGGAATTGACGCGCATGATCTCGGGACGAGTGGAGGCTTCCCTTGCCTATGTGGAGAAAAGCCTGCCGCGCAGCAGCGGTACGGCTGCCCCGTTCCTCAGCATGGAAGGAGATCAAGCCGTGCTAGATGCTCTCGTTCGGGAGCTGGGACGGGCAGAGCGCGAGATTGTGGTCGATGTCTGGCGGGAGGAGGCTGCGCTGCTTCGCGAGCCGCTGGCCGAAGCGGAGGCTAGAGGCGTGAAGGTGCTGTGGGCATGCGACGGCCCTGAGCAGAGCTTGTCGCGGACGCTTGCTTGGCCGGGCTGGAGGGGCCTCGAGGAACGAAAGCGGGGCGGCCGCAAATTCTCCTTCGTCGTGGACCGCGAGTGGTGCATGCTCGGGATGCGCGGCGGTGAATTCGAGACCGGTGCCGTAATTACGGAACACCCTGTGATGGCTGAGCTGCTGCTGCATCATTTCACCCAAGAGATGGTGCTGTTCCAGCTTGAGCAGGATATGGGAGACACGCTGGAGTCGCGGTACGGCCGGAATTTCGGGCTCATTCAAAGCGAGTACGTCACGCCGGAAGGCTATGCCGACCCGTACGGGGAAGAGGATGAACGTGCGATTGATCCTGATGCCTTAAGGGTAGCTTTACCCGAGACGGGAGCGTTTGAAGAAGCGGCGACCGGCTTGGAAGCGGAAGCTGAATCCGGCGTTAACGCGGAGGCAGAGCAGGGGCCGTCATCTGAGCACGCATCCAAAGGGACAGATAGCTGATCGTGACAAGCACGATCTGCCCGTATTAGATGCTGCGCCTGAAATCGCTAGTTCATCTATACTAGGCTTGCGCACACCAGCGCAATGGCATTGTATGAATCGGCAATGACATGAATCACAGCCCGATCCGTAATTTTATGATAAAATACAATCAAACTTTAACGAACGCCGGGAACTATCCTGGCGTTTATTTGCATAAGGGACTATACCGCCGCGATGCAGGATATCATGAGTAAGGGGCAGGATATTCAGACAACGAAGCGAGAGGAGTGGCTTGCATGGAATGCATCGTTCATTTTACAGTCGGGCACAAGGAAGGACCCAAGAAATTAAGGGGCCTGATCTTTGTTGATAAGGGGAAGCAGCCCACCGGACAGCAGCTTCTGGATATGTTTCACGATATGGAATACAACGTCGTTCCGGATGAGCGCGATGAGCTGCTGTTCAAGCCGGTGACTCCGGATGCAACGTACTCCTACATCCGGGTCAATGAATTGGATATGGGTCAGGAGCGTTATACCGAGGATCGCAACCTGAAATCGATCTTGAATGAGCTCATTCCGCGAAAGCATACGGGGTTGTAGCCTATAATTATGAACAAGCACCAATATAGCATACGATCTCAAGTATGAATATATCATTACGGATGCTGTCTTCCTTACCGGCGAGTGCTGGGATTTGCTCATTAGCCTTGATATAATGAGTGTATGAAAAGGAGATGGCGATGTATATTTTCATAGGAATCATAGCGTTGATCATTTACGGCTTGCTCGTCTATTATATCGGGCGAAGTGTATGGAGCTGGATGGGGCCTGGGAAATCCGCCCTGTTCAAGACACTGTACATTATCGTCCTGACGGTCGTATCGACCTCTTTTATATCAGGGCGTTTCCTCGGCAATCTTACGGTGCTGAACGTAATCGGTGCCTATTGGATGGCGGTCTTTTACGTGCTGATCCTCGTTCTCCCGTTGTTGCATTTAACGATGTGGGTGCTGCGCCGAACGAAGCTCCGCCGGGACGGCGCGGGGAAGAGGGCAGGTCTGCTCGTGTTGGTTCTCTTACTGCTGTTGATCGGGCTTGGTACGTTTAATGCCTATAGCCCGACGGTACGGGCATACAGCGTGAATATTGCCAAGGATGCCGGAGCGATGGATGAGCTTAATATCGTCATGGCCTCCGATATGCATTTCGGACTGCTGTCGGGAAAAGGCCATGCGAAGCGGATGGTTGAGGAAATTAATGCGTTAAAGCCGGATCTGGTGCTGTTCCCGGGTGACATGATCGACGACGATCTGGATGCTTATCTTGGCCAAGGCATTGACGGAATCTTGTCAGGCATCCGTTCTACATACGGGGTATATGCTTCGCTTGGCAACCATGACCGCTTCGAAGGTGACATTAAAGAGCTGATTGAAGCACTGGAGCGCAGCGGGATGACCGTGCTGTATGATGAGGCGGCAGCCGTCGAGGACTTGATGATTGCCGGGCGACGGGACAAGCAGGATACGGAGCGTGCCCCATTATCCGAGATCCTGAAGGAGGCCGACAAGACGCGGCCCATTCTTCTTCTGGATCATCAGCCGAATGCGCTGGATGAGGCCAAGGAGCAGGGCGTGGACCTGGTCGTATCGGGCCATACCCACCGCGGGCAGGTATTCCCGGCTCACCTGATTACCGGGGCGTTGTTTGAAAATGATTGGGGTTATTTGAAAAAAGGACAAATGCACTCCATCGTTTCCTCGGGCTATGGATTTTGGGGACCGCCGATCCGGCTCGGCTCCCGCTCCGAAATCGTGCAAATTCATGTCGCGTTTCAGCCATAATACAACGTGGGCCACCGGTTAACGGTGGCCTTTTGGTGCTCAAATGCTCAAGATTTGGCCGCTTAGCTCTTCGTTGAATAGATTTCCGTAAATTTTCACTTTATTTTTTCATACTAATTGCGTTATACTTCATTCATTCGGAATTATCACATTACACGTAAGCATGAGATTGATTTTTTCTTACCATGCAGATTTTGCACAAATCGAAATCGACTTTCAATCAGCAATTATTAGAGCGAAACGGTTTGGTCGCCTATGACATTGTACTTGGGAGCGGCTGGAATTGAATTGTTGCAAAATGCTGAACATACGTGTTCTCGTATATGTGCAGGGATTGGCCTGCATGTTTCTACCCGATCACCGGAAATGATTGGACTACGGGATACAGCGGCAGCGACGGACAAGCTATGAGGGCCACGGCCCATCTTGCAGCTTTCGGCGTATTATTGCTGCTTATGCCCATTTGTTTCTTTTCCCGGCGATAACGGCGAAAGAAGGAGATGGGCTTTTCGTGCTTGGAATGTGTACAAAATTGAAGGGGGAGCATCATGCAATTACTGCAGAACAAAGTGAAAGAGGAAGGCATCGTACTTAGCGGACAGGTGCTGAAAGTGGATTCGTTCCTGAACCACCAGATGGATCCGGTACTCATGAAAGAGGTAGGCAAGGAATTTACGCGGCGGTTCAAGGATGAGAACGTCACCCGTGTATTGACCATTGAATCCTCGGGCATCGCGCCGGGCATCATGACCGCCCTCGAGATGGACGTGCCGATGATCTTTGCACGGAAGCAGAAGTCGCTGACGCTCCGTGAGGATATCTTCGTGGAGAAAGTCTATTCCTTCACCAAGCAAGAGACGAATGAAATTACCGTTTCAAAGAAATTCATCAAGCCGGGCGACCGCGTCCTGATCGTCGATGACTTTCTGGCCAACGGCGAGGCTGCATTCGGCCTGGCCCGAATCGTTGAGCAGGCCGGCGCCGAGGTTGTCGGCATCGGAATCGTGATCGAAAAAGCGTTCCAGCCGGGCGGACGGCTGCTCGCGGAAGCAGGCTACCGGGTGGAATCGCTCGTACGCATTGCATCGCTTGAAGACGGAACAGTAACTTTTGCATAGGTAACAAGCCATACAACAATCAATTAGGAGGAATTCAAGAGCCATGGAAGAACAGAAACAAGCGGTGCTGGAGCCGATCTTTGATAAACGCCGGAATCCGGGCAAGACCTTTTCACTTGGTTTGCAGCATGTGCTTGCCATGTACGCGGGAGCCATTATTGTACCTCTGATCGTGGGGAACGCGCTTGGGTTGACGACGGAGCAGCTGACCTACCTCATTGCGATCGATTTGCTTGCATGCGGTGTGGCGACATTGCTTCAGGTATTTGGCAATAAGTATTTCGGCATCGGGCTTCCGGTTATGCTCGGATGCGCGTTTCAAGCCGTTGGTCCCATGATCATCATCGGCCAGCAGCATGGCTTGTCCGCTATATATGGAGCGATCATCGCCTCCGGCTTGTTCGTCATTCTCTTCTCGGGCCTGTTCGGCAAGCTGATCAAGGTGTTCCCGCCGGTCGTAACGGGCTCTGTCGTTACGATTATCGGCCTGACGCTGATTCCGGTAGCTCTTAATGATCTGGGCGGCGGTCAAGGCAGCGAGGATTTCGGCAGTGCCTTGAATATCTCGCTCGGCTTTGGCGTCCTTGCTTTCATTATTCTTATGAATCGCTTTGCCAAAGGCTTCTTGCGTTCGATTTCCGTTCTGCTCGGCCTGATCCTCGGAACGATCGCCGCAGCGCTGTTCGGAGGGCTTGATCTGACCCCGCTGCGTGAAGCGGGCTGGTTCCGTGCACCGCAGCCGTTCTATTTCGGTACTCCGGAATTTAAGCTGATGCCGGTTCTGACGATGATTCTGGTTGCGATTGTCAGCGTGGCGGAATCCACGGGCGTATTTATGGCTCTCGGTAAAATTGTGGACCGCGATATCAAATCCAAGGACCTGGCCCGGGGCTATCGCGCGGAAGGTCTTGCGATTGTGGTCGGCGGTATTTTTAACTCGTTCCCGTACACGACGTATTCCCAGAACGTCGGCCTGATTCAAATGAGCCGCGTGAAGACGCGCGACGTCATTGTCGTTGCGGGCGGCCTGCTCGTGCTGATCGGTTTCGTGCCGAAGATTGCGGCATTGACCCAGCTTGTACCGACATCCGTTCTCGGCGGAGCTATGGTTGCCTTGTTCGGGATGGTCGTCTCCTCTGGCATTCGCATGCTGGGCGACCAGGTGGATTTGAACCGTCATGAGAATCTGTTCATTATCGCCTGCTCTGTCGGCATGGGGCTTGGGGTAACAACGGTGCCGGGGCTGTTCGAGAGCCTGCCGGAAAACTTCCGCATTCTTGCCGATAATGGCATCGTCGTCGGCAGCGTGACGGCGATCGTGCTCAATCTGATCTTTAACGGGTTGAAATATACGAAGCCTGCTATGAAGCAGGGCGATGCAGCCGAAGGGCACGCCGCATAAAGGATGCAGCTCCTAAGCTAAGGCTGGCTGCGCCGGTTTAGTAGATATCCATGGAATTCTTCCTTATATAAATGATGACGCAAAACGGCCGCAAGCCCTGTTCACAGGGCTTGCGGCCGTTTTCATAGAGCGGGGATTGCTCAAATCCGCTGCATCTGCTTTTCGGCGATGGCTCCAATCCAGGGAAGCTTGTACCATTTTCCCTGAATGGCGTTGGCCATCAGCACGAGCCACAGCACCACGCCGACCAGCGCCAGCAGAGCCGAAGCGAGCAGCCCGATAATCGGAACTGCGCCTGACAGCAGATGTGCAATCGCCAGAACCGCAAAGGTCATTAAGGACTGCAGCGCATGGAAGATTACGTAGCGGCTTCTTTTCTCTAACGCCAGAAACAGAATTCCTCCGACCATGGGGAACAGGTAGCAGAGCGTTGCAGCCAGATTCTCGGGAAGTCCTGTGGACGATTTGAAAGGGGACAATGTCATCAACTCCTTGTCTTGAGCACCGTTCATTTCGGCAGGTCAAGCTGTATACCTTACCTTATGAACGGTTTGGACAAAGTATGATGCTTATTGTCCCCGATCCTATTTCATTTTCAGGCTGAGCAAATAGTGCACCAGCGCATCCTGCTGCTCCTTCGTAAAGCCTGTGCCGTCATCCACCCAAAATTCATGGCCTTGCCCCGTGACATGGGTGTCCCTGAGCCGGGAATCCTTCCGGTTGGCATCGATGACCTGCTGTCTAAGCCGCCGGTCGATCATCGCCTTCAAGCTGTTGTAAGGGTCCGGCTCGATTCCCTTCATAAGGGTTTCGGAAAGCCCTGCCTGCGACAGCTCGGGGCCGACGGCCACACCGCCGTCATGGAGATACGGTGCTGACCACCGCAGACCCATCAGTCCTTTCACCTTATAGCCGCCTCTTCCGTTATGCCCAAATCCAAGCGCAATCTGCTTCGGATCGATGTGCTCCATCGGCACTTTGACCACCTTGGCGTCAGGGGGGATGGGTACAGGCGTGTCCGGCGCGTAGAACAGCGCTTCTCCGAAGTCCTTTTTCGTCCGTTGAAAGGCCTTCGCTCTGGACGGCTCGGTACCGACCTCATTAACCGGCAGGATGCGATTGTTCGTAAAATAATCGCCTGCATGGCACGTAATGCACTGTGCTTTTTTGAATACTTCAGCCCCGAGGCTTATCGTCTTGGCGTCTGCACCTTTCTTAGTTGTCTCCGGAGGCCGGATCGTATTCTGGTAAGCGGACATGGCAGTGACCTGTTCACCTGCCCTGTAGCCGGGCGAGCTGATATATAGACCATTCGGAGCAATCGGCGATACCTTCGGGAAGTTCGGCATTTTAATGACCTCATTAACGCCGGGCGTTCCGGGATTCGGGTCCTGCTTGTTGAAAAATTCGGTCGGTGTAAGCCCGCTGTTGGGGTCATAGCGGAACTTCCGGCTTGGGGCATTTTGCAAGATGGTACCGACGTAAAGTTCCTTATCGATACCGAGTAGAACCTCGCTCACCTCGGTCTGGCTGAGCGTATCCGTATTCTGGGCGTGGACGTTGTTGCCGAAGGTGCTTAACCCGCTGAACCCGCCGGCCATGGCAAAGCCGCTCCAGCTGAACGGGTGGCCGCCTTTAGTGAACATGTCGGGAATCTGGGTAACGTTGCTGATCATATCCACCGTTGTATCGAAGCTTCCCGGCACCCATTTGACCAGATTATCGTCAACGGCCTTCTCGAGCATATCCGGGTCGGGCAAAGGTTCTGCCTTTCCTTTGGAGTTGATTACCGTCCGGTTCTGGTCTTTCACATAATCCACAAGCTTGGCTACATCGGTATGCGTGAAATAGGCTGAGCTGTTAGGAGCCAGCGCGAGCAGCAGTCCCAGGTTCAGATCGGAATTCGGAGCACCCTCCACAATTTTACCGGTATCCCGGTTGACCGTAGCATGGCATGCCATGCAGCTGACGCCGAGCTTGGTCCTGCCCTCGACGTACCGGAAGGTGACTCCGATCGGGGCATGGGCTCCTTTGGGTACATCGAAGCCGGTGGCAATTTTATCTCCTTTGCGGAACGTTTTTCCCCCGACCGTAATGTCTTCATCCAGTTCAACCTGAAGATTGTCCGTTCCCTTTCCTTTCAAGTCGGCGACGGCCTTGAGAATGCCTTTCAGCTTCATCGGGCCGTCAATGATGCCCACGATATCCGTTAAGAACACTTCATTGCCGAACGACTCCTTGTAAAGCGTGCGCCTGCCGAGCGCAAGTAAATCCTCTGTGATCTCGACGGCTCCGTTACCAGGCTTGAGACGGGGATCGGGATCCTGCAGAGCGGTTCCCGGAACGGTCAGCGTCTTGCCCCAGATATCATACTGGCGTATTGCGTTACGCTGAAGAAGAACTTGAAGAGCTTGAGTATTTTCGAGCTTGCTTTTGGGCGGAATATAGGCATATTCAAGCCCTCTGATATCGACGGCGAGCCATATTCCGCAGATGACAGCCAGTGGGATGAGAAGCCTAAGCCATCTGGATGTTGTCATATTCTTATTCACCCTTTGCATGAGAGCAGTACGAATGTGCTTCTGCTCACGGAAGAACAGTTACCGCGGATCCGGATGTCTGTTCATTGAAGTATATCGCATCGCAGTTTCGTTTGTTCGCCGCTGAATCGGCCGCATCGTTTTGTTTCATTTAAAATAAACCGTGTCAGTCGATTTCTACGTGGCGGAACGGGGAATCGATATTGACCTGCTTGTCCGGCCCTTTCTCTTTCGGAACGAGACGTTCATCGGTTCGTCCCTGGTGATGGTTCTCGAAATCGTATTCGGACAGCTTCCATTCCGTAGAGCCTTTTTGCGGATCGAAAGGAAAGGTCTCTCCGCGCTTTAAATATTCCTCCCGGCCCCATTCGTTGGTATAGGTGCCGTCTACTTCAACTTCATCCCTTGAAATCGGTGGCAGATCTTTGTCCTTGCCGGCCATGTTGCATGCTCCTCTCAGCTTGAAATTTAGTAATGATTCATATCGCATAAAGTAACCAGAACCGGGGAGGACTATCCGTATCATTCGAGATTTCAGGATAACGAGTTGAATTTGGACTGCAAGAGCCCGATAAGGTGCCGTTCCAGAAGAATTCTTGGATTTCGCCAACGGCTTACCTTGCTGTCAGCCGTAAAAACGACCACAGCGTCGAGCTTGGGGAGCAA
This sequence comes from Paenibacillus sp. FSL R5-0810, assembly GCF_038002285.1. Taxonomy (NCBI): domain Bacteria; kingdom Bacillati; phylum Bacillota; class Bacilli; order Caryophanales; family Paenibacillaceae; genus Paenibacillus; species Paenibacillus sp. FSL R5-0810. Next base: position 4,407,609 of record NZ_JBBOCF010000001.1, on the reverse strand, counting down.
ATAGATCTGCTGACCGCCATGGCCGTGGGCCAGCGCGAAGGGAGTTCCGCTTAGGGTGCCCGTCCACCACTGATATCCATAATCGCCGAAGGCGGGGTATCCCTCAGCCTGAGAAGTCAGAGCCTCGCTCAGCCAGCCTTCCGGGATCAGCTCATGACCTTCCCATCGTCCGCCGTTCAGGCAGCATAGCCCGAATTTGGCCATGTCCCTAGAAGTCAGGTACAAGCCGATGTGCCCCATGCTGTGGCTTTCCGGGCTCGGGGTCCAGGCTGCGTGATCGATGCCAAGCGGCTCGAACAGATTCGCTCTGCCATAGGCATACGCATCTTTGCCGCAGGCCTCGGTCAGGGCAACGGAGAGCAGATGCGAGTCCGTGCTGCGGTATTGAAACACGCCCATGTGCTCCTCCATGATCGGGAGCGAAAGCGCGAAGGAGGTCCAGCTGCGGCTGCGATGAAAGCGGTGAATGAGCGGCTCCCCGAGCTTTTTGCCCGTCTGCCAGGCGAAGCCGGAGGTCATCGTCAGCAGATGGCGAAGCGTCACTTTACCGAGGAGGGGATGCGCCCGACTTGGGATATACCTGCTGAGCACATCCGTTACCGGTGTATCCAGATCCGGGAGCTCGGATCGGGAAACGGCAATGCCAATCAGGATTGACGTGAAGCTCTTGGTTGCGGACCTGAGATCGTTCAATGACTGGGCCGTATGCCCGCCGTAGTATCGCTCATACAACAGTTTGCCGGCATGAACGAACAGGAAGCTCCGCATTTTCGGATACTGATTCCGGATTAGGCTGTCCACCTTGTCCAGCGGATCGCGGGCAAGCCCGAGCTCCTCCGGTTCGGCAGCTGGAAACGGCGAGCTGGCAATGACGGGAGCGCGCATGATCGGCTTAGGCTTCATCATGTCCTTCCAGACCTCCTTCATGTACAAGAAATAGGGATGGTTGTATGTATCTTAACCAAATTTACGCATGAGGGAGCTGTACATAAAATATGGGCAAAAAAACATTTTTTTGGGAAAGATGAAACAAACAGAAGAATATGATACAATATATTAATGATTCAGATGCATGCTGCTAGGGTATGTATAGTGTCAGGTGTACTTGGTTAGTTGCTGAATATCAACCTATGGTCACCGTAAGAACTGCAATATGGCTTCATCTTTAATTAATGGGGTAGATCTTTTCGGCATTCTCTTTAAACGGAGTTTTTTAATTCCACACGTTTTAGGAGGGATCCATCATGGCAACGAAAGGTCACAATGAGGTTAAGGAAAGTCTGCGGGAAATGACACGAATTTTCCGGCCTAAAGATCCGAAAAAATTTGTAAAGGAGTATGTCCGGAAATACCATATTATGGGAGGTTATGAAGAAGAGCTCACCCTCGTCGTCGAGCATGAGCTTGGGAAGATGAATTCCTCCGTATCCTGACCGTTAGCGCACCTGAACGATAGAAATATCGCTATTAGCATGTTTCACCTTGTTACTACGTATATGGTTAAACCGTTTTCGGGTATTACCCGAAGGCGGTTTTTTTGCTTATTGGGGCTTAAGTCGTCCTCCGTAAAGGCTGTGCACAGCTGGCTCTTTTATAAGACGGGAACGGGCCTTCAGAGAATATCCATCCAAGATAGGCATTCGAGGCTTTTCATCCCTGCGGTTAATTATCGCTTTGTCCCGGACATATATTGATAGCAGTTGGCGAAGCCATATAAGGGAGTGGGCGGATGTGAGAATACAACTGAAGAGCGCCGAAGAGATCGGATATATGCGGGAAGCCGGCCGCATACTTGCGGCATGCCACCGGGAGATTGCAAAGCACATCAAGCCGGGCGTGAGCACGTTGGAGATTGATGGGCGTGTAGAGGACTTTCTAAAGAAAAAGGGGGCGACTCCCGAACAGAAGGGGTATAAAGGATTTCCTTATGCCACATGTGCTTCGGTTAACGAGGTGGTGTGTCATGGGTTTCCGGATGACCGGCCGCTGCGGGAGGGAGACGTCGTGACGATCGATATGGTCGTGAACAAGAATGGCTGGCTGGCGGACTCGGGCTGGACTTATGCGGTTGGCCAAGTCAATCCTGCTGTCATGAAGCTGATGAAGCGAACGCATGAAGCCCTATTCAAGGGAATTGAGCAGGCAAGACCCGGGGCCGCCATGGGGAATATCGGGCATGCGATCCAAGAGGTTGCGCAGAGGGAAGGCTACGGGATCGTGATGTCTTTGGTCGGGCACGGGATCGGACGGCAGCTTCATGAACCGCCGGATGTCCCCAGCTATGGCACATTAGGCAGAGGATTAAAGCTGAAGGCGGGGATGGTCATTACAATCGAGCCGGTGTTTACGTTAGGGTCCTCCGGTGCGGTATTCTGGGGGGACGACGGCTGGACGATATCGAGCGCGGACGGGTCGATCGGCGTTCAGTATGAGCATACGATCGCCATCACGAAGGAAGGTCCGTTCGTTCTGACGGATTAAGATTCGGAAAAATATCGCATAATGATAGGAGGAACCTTGCTGGCCGGAGATGGCTTGCTTAAGGGACCTCCTTTTCGATGGTCGATTCAAAACGGAGAAATGACTGTATATAATGCATAGAACGTTGTCGTACAAGCTCCGGTGAAGATTGTCGAACCATAGGGCACGGGATGGGAGATAAGCCGTGAAAGCGATTGCAAATTCAGTAACGGCGGGACTTTGACGACTTTTCGAACAATTTGTGAACTCCCTGTGAATGATTGACAAAAGCAACCCGTGAACTTATATTTAATAAGTGATTGCTTTAATTGACAGGATTACTTCATCCGTGATTGTGCAGGTAGATTACCGCTGTTTGCGCCGGATGGTAGTCTACGAAAATCGGAAAAGTGGGGTAGATCAATGATGAAACGGTGGCAGGCTGTAAAGCGTCTTCTTCCCTTGTTGGCCATGTTTGCTTTGGTGTTATCCGGATGCGGCCGGGAGGATTTGTCGGTCCTTAGACCTCAAGGTCCGGTGGCGCAGGGTCAATTGGATTTAATTAAGCTGGCCATTTCGATTATGATCGTCGTAATGGTCGTTGTATTTGGCATCGCCGCGTACGTGCTTGTTAAATTCCGCAAGAAAAAGGGACAGGATAAGATTCCGGAGCAAGTCGAAGGGAACCACAAGCTTGAGATTATTTGGACGGCTATTCCGCTGCTCCTGGTGCTCGTGCTTGCAATTCCTACTATTCAAAAGGTGTTCGCTTACGGCGAAAACGACTGGAACAATCCGGATGCAGTGAAGGTAGAGGTTACTTCTCACCAATTCTGGTGGGAGTTTAATTATCCCGACTACGGTGTTAAGACGGCTCAAGAGCTTGTCATTCCTGTAGGTAAGAAAATTGCTTTCCAATTGAAAACGAACGATGTGCTTCACTCCTTCTGGGTGCCGTCGCTCGGCGGCAAGATGGATACGAACACAGAAGGCAGCGTCAACTACATGACCCTGATTGCCGACAAGGCGGATACATACATTGGTAAATGCGCAGAGTTGTGCGGGCCTTCCCATGGATTCATGGAATTCCGGGTGAAAGCGGTTGATGATGCGACATTTGACAATTGGGTAGCAGCATTTAAAGCACCTGCTGTGCTTCCAGAAGATCCGGCACTTGCCGAGAAGTTCAAGACCAACTGCCTTTCTTGCCATGCTGTGGGCGACCAAGGCGGATCGGTGGGTCCAAACTTGACCGGTATGGGATCACGTGAGACCGTAGCGAGTATCTTGCTGAACGATATAAGCGGCGAACCAGGCTCGAAGCCGACGAAGGACAACCTGGTGGAATGGCTGTCGGAGCCACAGGCTGTAAAACCTGGAAACACGATGCCTAATCCGAAGGATCTCGGCTTTACCGATCAAGAGATCGAGCAAATCGCCGATTACCTGGCCAATTATAAGTTGGATTATTAATACAGCAAGAACTTTAAAAGGGGGTACAAACCTTGGCTCATGCTCATGCTCATAGCCATAGCGTCAAGCGCTACTCGGGGTTAATGGATTGGCTTACAACCGTTGACCACAAGAAAATCGGAATATTATACCTGATAGCGGGCGGCTTGTTCTTTGGTATCGGCGGTATTGAAGCAATTCTGATCCGCCTGCAGCTGATCAAACCGATGAACGATTTGGTATCGGCTCAGGTATTTAACGAATTGATTACGATGCACGGAACGACGATGATCTTCCTCGGCGTCATGCCGGTCATCTTCGCTTTGATGAACGCGGTGGTTCCGCTTCAGATCGGCGCGCGGGACGTCGCGTTTCCGTTTTTGAACTCGCTTGGCTTTTGGACGTTTTTGTTCGGTGGACTATTGCTTAACCTTAGCTGGATTATGGGCGGCGCTCCGGATGCGGGCTGGACTTCCTATACGCCATTATCCACAACTGAGTATTCCTCTACGCACGGCGTAGACTTCTATACCATCGGCTTGCAGATAGCAGGTCTTGGTACATTGATCGGCGGTATCAACTTCCTGGCTACCATCATCACGATGCGTGCTCCGGGAATGTCCTTCATGAGAATGCCTATGTTTACTTGGACTTCTTTCATTACATCGGCAATGATCCTGTTTGCATTCCCTGCGATTACCGTAGGTCTCGTATTGCTCAGCTTCGACCGGTTGCTGGGCGCGAACTTCTTTGATGTTGCGGCAGGCGGAAGCCCCGTATTGTGGCAGCATATTTTCTGGATTTTCGGTCACCCTGAAGTATATATTCTGATTTTGCCGGCTTTCGGTATCATTTCCGAAGTCATTCCGACCTTCTCGCGTAAACGGTTGTTCGGATACAGCTCCATGGTGTTTGCGACCATCCTGATCGCCTTCCTGGGCTTCATGGTTTGGGCTCACCATATGTTTACGACAGGTCTTGGACCGGTAGCGAACGCATTGTTCGCCATTGCAACGATGCTGATTGCAGTACCTACGGGTATTAAGATCTTTAACTGGCTCTTCACCATGTGGGGCGGACAAATCCGCTTCACGAGCGCGAACTTGTTCGCGATCGGTTTCGTGCCGACGTTCGTTATGGGCGGCGTGACCGGGGTTATGCTGGCATCGGCTCCGGCCGACTTCCAGTTCCACGACACGTATTTCGTAGTCGCGCACTTCCACTATGTTATTGTAGGCGGCTTGGTATTCGGTCTGTTCTCCGGACTTCATTACTGGTGGCCTAAGATGTTCGGCCGAATGCTGAACGAACCGCTTGGCAAATGGACGTTCTGGACGTTCGCCATCGGTTTCCATCTGACGTTCTTTGTACAGCACTTCCTGGGCTTGCTCGGTATGCAACGCCGGATCGTGTCGTACCTGCCGAACCAAAACTTTGACACATTGAACTTTATTAGTACAATCGGTGCGATCTTGATGGGCGTCGGCGTATTGCTCTTCCTGGCTAACGTCGTCGTGACGGCGAGAAAACCTTCCGGTGTTGCGAACGATCCATGGGAAGACGGTCGTACCCTCGAGTGGAGTATTCCTTCTCCGCCGCCTGAGTACAACTTTAAGCAAATCCCGCTTGTTCGCGGTCTTGACGCTTTCTGGAAAGAGAAAATGGCAGGCAACAAGGAGATGTCTCCGTCGGAGCCGCTCGGCCCGATCCACATGCCGTCGCCAAGCATTCTTCCGTTCGTCATGTCGCTTGGTTTGTTCATCGCGGGTCTTGGCTTCATGTTCAGCACAGAGGAATTCTCGAATTCGTTCATGAGCCTAATCTTTAACAAATACATCGTTATGATCGTCGGTCTTGTCATTACGTTCGCTGCAATGATTGCACGTTCCGTATTCGATGACCATGGTTATCACATCGAGACTGAAGAACTCGAAGGGGAGGGGAAAGCATGAGCGCACACGCTGAACATGTAAATGGAGAGCTTCCTCACGAGCCGGAGAAGGCAACGCTCGAGGGCCGCAATAAGGTCTTGGGCTTCTGGCTCTTCCTTGGCGGTGAAGCCGTGCTCTTCGGTACGCTGTTTGCAACATTTCTGGCCCTGCGCCATCAGAACAACGAGGGCCCGACAGCAGCCGAACTGTTCTCGCTGCCGATTACGGCAGCAGCGACTCTGATCTTGCTTGTCAGCTCCCTGACCAGTGTGTTTGCCATCCAGGCTATGCACCGGCATAATCTCGAGAAGCTGAAGCTTTGGCTGATCGTTACCGTTGTTCTTGGTCTCGGCTTCCTTGGACTTGAGATTTATGAATTCTATGAGTATGTCGCCCATGAATCGTTCGACATGAAGACGAGTGCATTCTCGTCCTCGTTCTACACATTAGTCGGATTCCACGGTGCCCACGTTGCATTCGGGGTTGTGTGGATCAGCCTGCTGATCGCTCAGCTGTTCAAAAAAGGGTTAACCGTCGTGACAGCACCTAAGGTTTACGTGTCTGCGATGTACTGGCACTTTATCGACGTTGTATGGGTGTTCATCTTCTCGGTCGTATACCTTCTTGGAAAGGTGGGCTAAGATATGACAGCGAATCAACAATCCAATGAGGGGCATACGGTGAAGCACCGCCATCGTACCGAAGGCCCTGAGAAACATATTATTGTCTTTATCTTCTCCATCATCCTGACTGCCATCGCGTTTGCCGCGGTTGCGGCCGGGGGCGTGAATCCTGCATTTACCATCATTCTTTTGCTGGTGATGGCGATCCTGCAAGTATTCGTGCAGATGGGGTACTGGATGCACCTTAAGGATAAAGGTCATCTGATGCCGATCGTGTTCATGATCGGGGGCTTCTTCGTAGCAAGCACCTGTATCATCATGGCATTGTTCTGGGTTTGGTGGTAAAATGAAAAAGAGGAGGGCTAATAGCCCCCTCTTTTTTTAAGTCGTAGGAAGGTGTCACAATTTCGACTAGAATTTAACCCGTTATGGGGAGGTTTTTGCATGCTGGGCTTAGAATATTTTAGTTTTGCGGATAAATGGAGTCCTTTGTTTCTGGCGTTCATGCTGCTTGTGACCGCTGCCTATTTCTTGTTCACGGGACCGCTGAGCAGCCGGTTTAAAGGCCATGCTCCGGTGTCGGCAGGCCGGAAGACCTTATTCGTTGCAGGTATGTTCACGCTCTACCTTGCCCAGGGCGGACCGATCAGCTTGCTGGGCCATACGATGTTCTCGTTTCATATGGTCAGCATGGCAATGTCCTACCTGATGGCTACTCCGCTCCTGATTCTGGGTATCCCGGTATGGATGTGGCGCGCCTTTGACAGAGTGAATCCGTTTAAGAAGCTCGGTTTCCTCACTCGTCCGGTTGTGGCTGCGATTTTATTCAACGGCTTGTTCTCGTTCTACCACTTCCCGGTGATTCATGACTTTGTCATGCTCAATTTCTGGGTGCATCGTCTGTACTATCTGATCTTGTTCATTGCTTCACTTGTGATGTGGTGGGCGATTCTGAATCCGATCCCTGAAAAGGACAAGACGACAGGGCTGGCGAAGATGGGATACATCTTCCTCAATATGGTGCTGCTGACGCCGGCTTGTGCGCTGATCATCTTTTCGAGCGAGCCGATGTATGCGACCTACAGCGATCCTGCCATTTGGGCAAAAGCGATGGGATACTGCGTATCCGATACGTCCGGATTGCTCACTCAATTCGGAGGCCCGGAGTATTTCGGATATTTGGAGCCTGCGATTGACCAGCGGGTCGGCGGGATCATCATGAAATTCTTCCAAGAGATTATCTTCGCTTCCATGCTCGCATACGTATTCTTCCATTGGTACAAGCGTGAAAATAAGGAGGACGATCCATTGCCTACCGAGGTTCCGCCGGGCAAGCTGAACCAGGCATAATGAGGATTATTTTTTGAAGGGGGATCTACATGGATTTGTTCTTTCTCTTTCCCACGATCAGTACAACCTTCATCGTGATCAGCGCCGTGCTGGTCGCCATCGGTTGGGGACTGATTATCAAGGGAAAACGGGAGGCTCACAAAAAAACGATGATTTGGGCTGCCGTGGCAGCTATCATCTTCTTTATTATTTATTCTTCCCGGACGGTGTTCATCGGGAACACCTCGTGGGGCGGTCCGGATAGCCTGAAGCCGTATTATCAGACATTCCTGATCTTCCATATCGTGCTGGCCACGGTGGCCGCCGTCTTCGGAATCACCACGCTGGTTCTTGGCTTCAAAGAAAAGTATGCGAAGCACCGCAAATGGGGCCGAGTGACCTCGATCATCTGGTTTATTACAGCGATCACAGGCGTTGCGGTATACACGCTGCTCTACCTGATGTATCCGGGGGGACATACCCAGCCGGTGTGGAAAGTTATTTTTGGCTTATAAATGGAGGAACACCCGTCAGAGCGATCTGGCGGGTGTTTTTACATTTATAAGGCTGGATTTCAGGCAGTGGGACCAGGGATTGCAGGCAGCTGGCCCGGGGAGAACAGTCGCTCCGGTCGCTGTTGAAATCGGGAAACCCTGAATGTTAATGAGGTTAATGGAGTTTCCCGATTTCAAAGGCGAACGCCAGGGCTCCTCCGCGCCTGTACTCCCCTCTAGCAGGGAAGCTCGATGACCCAGCTGCAGCCGTGTCAATGGAGGAACATCCGCAAGGATCACTCTTGCGGGTGTTTTGTTGTTGAGGGGGCAGGTAGCTGGCCCGGGAGTTAGCTGTGAGAGGAAACAGCTTGCAGGCCCGGGGAGAACAGTCGCTCCGGTCGCTGTTGAAATCGGGAAACCTGAATTGTTAATGAGGTTAATGGAGTTTCCCGATTTCAAAGGCGAACGCCAGGTCTCCTCCGCGCCTGTACTCCCCTCTAGCAGGGAAGCTCGACCCAGCCGCAGCCGAGTCAATGGAGGCACACCCGCAAGGATCACTCTTGCGGGTGTTTTGTTGCTGAGGGGGCAGGCAGTTGGCCCGGGAGTTAGCTGTGAGAGGAAACAGCTTGCAGGCCCGGGGAGAACTGTCGCTCCGGTCGCTGTTGAAATCGGGAAACCTGAACGTTAATGAGGGTTAATGGAGTTTCCCGATTTCAAAGGCGAACGCCAGGTCTCCTCCGCGCCTGTACTCCCCTCTAGCAGGGAAGCCCGACGACCGAGCCGCAGCCGAGTCAATGGAGGCACACCCGCAAGGATCACTCTTGCGGGTGTTTGGTGTAGGAGGGGGGCAGGTGCAGCAGCTTCGCGGTTTCAGCTGCAGGAAGAAACAGGAAATTAGCCCGGGGAGTACAGTCGCTCCGGTCGCCTTCACATTATTTTACAAATGCTATTGACACTGTTTATATACACACTGTATACTGTGTATAAAGATATACACAGTGAGCACAGTGATCATTACATAATCACAGTATCGGATCAATCAAACCAATTCATAACGCGAAATATTAACAAGGTTAATGTGGGGAAAGGATGAGGCCAGTTGCAGCACATGCTTCATAACGCGATGAAAATCGTCAGGAAAGATTTTGCCAGCGATAAGCTTCAAATATTATGGACCCTGATCTTTATGATATACATGGGATTCGCGACAAGCGTAGTCATGAACGAGCAGTTCGAGCATTTGAACGAATATGTGAACCCGCTGGTAGATTTTCTGCTAGTCCTCTACGCGCCGCTGATGGGCCTCACGTTTAATCGCAGGTCGTTCCGGTATATCAACGAGGATTCTTACACACAGATGCTGTACTATTACCGGAGCCTCCCGGTTCCGGCCTATGCGATCTTTATCAGCCGGATCATTAACGCGATCATCGCCTATGTGATTAACGGCATCGTATTTTTCGGAGTCGCCTACGCGATCGCCAATCAAATGCGAGAGGCGGTGGATATCGCCAGCTACGCCGCATTTGTCATCAGCTGGATCGGCATTGGATTTTTATTGACTGGATTTTATATATACTGGGAGAACATGGGGAGCGGCAAGGCTTACCTGGGGAAAACCCTCATACTCATGATCGTCACGGTCGTGGCAGCAGGTACGCTCAGCTTGCTTGGATACAGCATGTTCAAATTCGTTATGGATTCGGCCATGAGATGGAAGCTGCTGTCCCCGGTTATGTGGGGATCACTGATCATTGGGTTAGGCGGAATGCTGCTGATGAGCAGACTGACCTATATCCGGCAGCAAACCCGGGATTTATCGTAATTAATTGGATTTATAAGCAGAAGAAATAGGGGGACCCCATAAGGATATGGAAAAAGCGAGGTGGTAGAAGGTGCGAATTCCGATTCAGATTAACGAAAATAGCGCAGAGCCTTTATATCACCAAATTGAGACACAGCTGCGCTCGCTAATCATCAGCGGTCAGATCGAGGAGGGGACATTATTGCCGTCTATACGGGAATTTGCCGGAAATCTGAATTGTAGTGTGATCACGGTACGCAGGGTGTACCAGGATTTGGAGAGTGAGGGCCTTCTTCGCACCAGACAGGGTACGGGAACCTTCGTTGCCGGTGTCGGCGACCAGGCAAGAGAGCAATTTAAACGCGATGCCGTAATCGAAGCCTTGAACCTGGCCGTAGATCGAGGGCTTGCCGTCCAGATGAAACAAGAGGAGTTAATCGAGCTGTTCATGGAAGTTGTCCGCGAACGATATCAATCACGGGGAGGTCATTAACGAATGGAACCACATGTCATTGAGTTTCGTAACGTCATGAAACGGCGTCGAACGAAAACCATCGGACCCATCCAATTATCGATTCCTCAAGGGTATATCGTTGCGCTGGTGGGACCGAACGGATCGGGGAAAAGCACCTTGCTGAACATGATGATCCAGACGGTGTTCCCGGATGAAGGGGAGGTTACCTGGTTCGGTGAATCGCATTCGAAGGAGCTGCCGATCGAGGTTCGAAAGCAGATGGCTTTTGTGCCTGAGCAGCTGAGCGTGGAAGAACAGCATATGACGGCAGATCAGGCGGCTACCTTTCGCGCATCCTGGTATGACAATTGGGACGGGTACTTTTTTGACGAGCTGATGTCAAGGTTCGATGTTCCACGCGGCGTGAAGCTCCGCAAAATGTCGAAGGGCGAACGGCGGAAATTCGAGATCGCCGCTGCGCTGGCACCAAGGCCGAAGCTGCTGCTGCTGGATGAGCCGTCGTCGGGACTTGACCCGTTTGCCTGGAAGCAGATGATTGACCAGCTGCACAAGCTGATGAAGTCCATCGACACGACGATTATCCTCTCCACCCATGTGGTGGATGAAATCCGGCGTCTTGCGGACTATGTGATTCTGATTCATCATGGCAAGCTGCTCGGCATGGTCGAGAAGGATTCGCTGCTCGATAATTGGAAGGAATGCTGGATTCAAGGCGATGCCTCCATCGTGCGTGAACTGCCGGGGATTATCAGCAGCAGGCAGGAGAATGCGACAACGATATCTTTTGTGACGACGGAATGCTTGGAAGTTGAGAATATTCTACGGTCAGCAGGAATGACCTTTATCCAGACCCGCTCGCTGGAGCTGGACGAAGTTCTTCGTTTATGGATCGATGGCCATCAACCTGCCGACATGCAGAAATAGGAGAGGGGAAAAAGAAATGCAACGATTACTATTAGATAATGTCGTTAAAATTTATGCGGACAAAACCGCGGTGAACCGGATTTCGCTACAAGTGGAGGAAGGCGAAATTTACGGACTCCTGGGCGCCAACGGTGCAGGGAAGACAACGACCATGCGGATGGTGCTCGGCCTGATCTACCCGGATGACGGGACGATTCTATACAATGGCAAGCCTTACAGTAAGGAACTTAGACATATTATGGGTTATCTGCCGGAAGAGCGCGGATTGTATCCGAAGGTGAAGGTCAGTGAGCAGATTACGTATCTCGGCCAGCTTCGCGGCATGTCCGCCAAGGACGCCGACAAGAGCCTCAAATACTGGCTTGAGCGGTTTGAAGTACCGGAATATTACGATAAGAAGATCGAAGAGCTGTCGAAGGGGAACCAGCAGAAAATGGGCTTTATCGCAGCCGTCATCCATAACCCCCAAATCTTGATTCTGGACGAGGCGTTCAGCGGTCTTGATCCAGTTAACGTAGAGCTGCTGAAATCCACCGTTAAAGAGCTTCGCGACCAAGGCACCAGCATACTATTTTCAACCCACCGTATGGAGCATGTCGAGGAGCTGTGTAAAAACATAACGATCCTGCATCGATCCAACACGGTCGTGAAAGGCAATCTGAAGGAAATCAAAGCTAAGTACCCGCGCGAGGAAGTCATTCTTGGCACATCGGGCGAGGTTCAAGGACTGGAGTCGGTACCGGGTGTTACGGCGGTGAACCGTACCGAGGACGGATATTCCATCCGGATCTCTGACGTAAGCGCTGGGCAGCAAATTTTGAATAAGGCAATATCGCAGAGCGTCGTGCATCGGTTTGAAGTGAAGGAGCCGACGCTCAACCAAATCTTCATAAAGGCGGTAGGTGAATCCAATGAATAATATGTGGACGGTTATTCGATTTACATTCATGAATAAGGCAAGAACGAAATCGTTTCTTGTATCGACCTTGATTTTTGCACTCATTATTACCATCGGCATCAATTTGCCGTTCCTGATCCAATGGTTTACCGGTGACAAGGACGACTCCGGGGAAGCGGTACGCATCGGCCTTGTTTACGGACAAGAGCAAACCCTTGCTGAACAATTACAGACCACATGGGGCAACCTGCCGACTACGTATGAACTGGTGAAATACGAGGCAAATGATGAGGCTGCGCTGAAGCAAGATATTAAAGACGGGGTTATCGAGGGGTACCTGACATTCGAAACCCAAGAAGGCAATGCCTTCCCGACGGTTGTCTATAGCTCGGAGGATGAGGGCATCAACATGGAGCTTCAATCCAACCTGCAGGCGGCGCTCCAAGTTGCAAAGACCCGGACGATCGTTGCGGGGCTGAATCTGACGGATGATCAGATCAACGCGCTGAATACGCCGGTTCAGATCGATACTCGCAGCATTGACGCTAACGAAGCCGGCAAGGCCGGCGGTGCTGCTGCCGAAGACGAAGCTTCCGAGGTTATGAACTACATCGTGGTTTATGCACTGGTCATCCTGTTCTTCTTCACGCTCATGGGGACCGGGAATATGATCGCTTCAGAGGTTACAACCGAGAAAAGCTCTCGGATTATGGAGATCCTCATAACCAGCGTATCGCCGCTTAGCCAAATGTTTGGCAAAGTCATCGGAATGTTCCTGCTGGGATTGTCGCAAATCGCTGTATTTGCTGTCGTGATTGCCGTGAACGTGATGCTGCCGCATAATATCGGCGCACTTCAGGATATGAACCTGGATGTTTCGGCCATTGATCCAATGCTGATCGTGTTCGGTCTGATCTTCTATATTTTCGGATACTTCCTCTATGCGGTGCTGTATGCAGCTATCGGCTCCATCGTCAGCCGTACCGAGGATTTGGGCCAGGCGGTTATGCCGATCACGATGCTGTCGCTCGTCGCTTTCTACATCGCAATCTTTAGTCTAAGCACGCCGAACTCGATGCTGCTGAAGGTATCCAGCTACATTCCGTTCATCTCGCCGACAACGATCCTGATCCGAATCGGCCTTGGAGATATCCCGCTCTGGGAAATCCTGCTGTCGCTGGCGATTCTGTTCGTCGCAATCCTGATCTTTGGCTGGCTGGCTGCGAAAATCTACCGCACCGGCGTGCTGATGTACGGCAAGCGTCCGACCTTTAAAGAGCTTCGCAAAGCAATGAAGGCTTATAAGATGTAACCATGATCGCAATCCCACAACACCAACAATATTAAGGAGAACCACACATGAAAAATTGGAAACGAATGCTCTTATCGCTCATCGTCTCAGCGGGAATTATCACCACAGCGGCTGCACCTGCAATGGCTGCTCCCAAGCAGCCGGCAGTTAAGGTGAATGATCAGACCGTAGCATATGCCGGAGGTACTCCGGTCATCGATCACGGAACAACGTATGTTCCGCTGAAAACGACGCTCCAGGCAATGGATGCGAAGCTTAAGAATGCCGCAGATGGTACGATTCACGCCGTTGTGGACGGCAAGACGATTACGCTGAAAAGCAAGCTCAAGCGCATCAATGGCGTAACCTATGCCCCAATTCGGGTGGTCGGCGATGCGGCCGGATATGAGGTCCGTTGGGATGCCAAAACGCGCACGGTGGTGCTGGTTTCCAAGGCAACTGAAACCGCGCAGACCGGCGGCCGCGGGTTTATGTGGGAAGTAGAAAGCAATGGGAACACGGTATATCTGGTGGGCTCGATGCATATCGCGGATGACAGCTTCTACCCGCTGCGTCCGGAATTTGAGGAAGCCTTTGCCGAAGCGGATTATCTCGGTGTCGAGGTGGATGTCAGCAAGGCAGCCGACGACGCGCAGCAGCAGCTGATCATGGATATGGGCATGTATAAGGATGGAACAACGCTCAAGGATCATGTGTCCAGCGAGACGTACGCCAAGCTCGGCAAAATCCTGACGGAGAGCGGCATGAAGCCGAATGCCTTGGATGCGTTCAAGCCTTGGGTAGTGGAATCCACGATCAGCAGCTTGAAAGCGGTGAAGGCTGGATATGAAGCCGCTCAAGGGATCGATCTGTATTTCGTCCAGAAAGCGATCGAACGCAAAATTCCGGTAATCGAGCTGGAATCCTATGAATTGCAGCTGGGCATGTTTAACGGCTTCTCCAAAGAGCTGCAGGAGAAGAATCTCAACATCGCCTTGGACAATTTCGACGTGCTGGATGACGGCGTGGAGCAATTGGCTAAAATGTGGAAGACGGGCAATGATGAGGCGCTGCTGGAGTTCACCAACAGCATGGCTGTTGATGAGGAATACAACAAAGCGATGCTGATTGACCGAAACATCGGAATGGCCGAGAAAATCGACGGATACCTGAAAAACGGCAAAAACGAAGAGTACTTCATCGTGGTTGGTGCAGCCCATTATCTGGGTGAGCATGGGATCGTCAAGCTGCTGGAGGACAAAGGGTACACCGTTGTTCGTAAATAGATTGGCCTGCAAAAGTTGAGGCTCTAACACCGGGTTTGGAAAGAAGCTAGTAAGGCTTATCGAATCATACTTCGTAATAATTTGGATTATATTAGCTTAAATCAATGGTGAACAAGAAGCCAAGAGCAGGGATGTGCTCTTGGCTTCTTGTAGTTGCTGACTATGATATCTAAACAGAAGAATCATGTACTCGTCCATTTCTTTCGATATTGATGCGGCGTGATTCCCATATGCGACTTGAACAATTTGCAAAAATAGGAGCTATTCGTTAAACCGATCTCCTCCGCAATGAGTGAGATCGGTTTTTTCGTAGTTGCTAACAGCTGGATGGATTGATGAATCCTTCGGGCTGCAATGTATTCCGTGATACTGATCCCTGTCGCTTCTTTAAAGAGATGTGACAAATGGTAGGGAGACAGATGCAGCGACTTGGCCATATCGTCCAATCGGAAAGGTACCATATAGTTCGCTTCGATCCAGTTTAAGATATGCTCCACCCGATCATTTTTACGGCGAGTTTGGTAAGTTGTGATCCATTCCTTCCGCTTATCCCAGATCTGTTTCAGGGAGCGAAATAGTGCGACAAGAAACAGCGAAATTTCTTCATATTTTTCCGTGCCGGTCAGCGTCGGGAATCGATCGTGCATGCTCTTGTATACACTGTCAAGGTAAGGGTCTTCAACTTCATAAAGACAAGGGAAGGGGAGTGTACCCAAATAAATAAAATTATAAAATTCGTGAAGTGCGGGCCATTGCTTGAAATAAGCCTCATAAACCGTTGGTTCGAAAATCGCAATCGATCGTTCGAAGCATTGTTGGTTGTCGTATTCAAGCTTTAGATGATGGAGTTGGCAAGGCTGAAAAATACAAAGCATGCCCGGCTTAATCTCATAGCTGATGTTATTTACGATCATGGTTCCTCTTCCTTGATGAATGAACAACACTTCAAGTCCAAGGTGGGAATGGAAAGTCTCTTTATGCTCGTAATTTTCGCTTTTACGTCTATAGGCAAAGTACAAGGGAGAGATCCTGTCGTCGCTTGCAACCAACGGCAAGTTATTCGCCTCCTTCTTCCTCGTCTTCGTGCTTGCATTGAATATACCATACAATCCGCAACACAGCGTTATTTTCCCCCCATAACAAAATACATTTGCAAGGCTGCCCCAGCTACACTTCTTTATATAAAACAAAGTTGGGAGGCAAAAACGTATGTTAAAGGTTGCAATTATAGGTACGGGAGCAATTTCACCCAGTCATATCGAAGCATATCTGCAATTCGAGGACCGCTGTAAAATTGTTGCCCTATGCGATCTTTATCCCGAGAAGGCAGAAGCGAGGCGGGAGCAGTACGGACTAGATGCCAAAATCGTACAAGATTATAAAGAACTGCTCAAAGACGGAATCGATCTCGTTTCCATCTGTATGCCTCCGTATGTTCATGCGCAGGTTACGGTCGATTTTCTGAATGCAGGAAGCCATGTCGTTGTTGAGAAGCCTATGGCAGCGTCGCTTAAGGAATGTGACGATATGATCGAAGCGGCACAGAATAGCGGTAAGCTGTTGTCCGTTATCGCCCAGAACCGATTCAGAAACCCGATTATGAAGCTGAAGCGCATATTGGACAGCGGCATGGCCGGCAAGATTCTGCATGCCCAAGTGGATTCTTTCTGGTGGCGAGGCCATTGTTATTACGACTTATGGTGGCGCGGCACTTGGGAGAAAGAAGGGGGAGGCCCTACTCTAAATCATGCCGTACATCATATTGATGGATTGCTTTGGATGCTCGGTCGTCCAAGCCAAATACAAGCCTATATGAGCAACGTTGCTCATGATAATGCGGAGGTTGAGGATTTATCCATTGCGATGATGAAATATCCGAATGGAGCCTTGGGGCAGCTTACCAGCTCGGTTGTTCACCACGGCGAAGAGCAGCAATACGTCTTCCAAGGGCAGTTTGCCCGGATTTCCGCACCTTGGCGGGTCACGGCTTCCATTTCTTTGCCGAACGGATTCCCTGAACGCGATCTGAAGCTGGAAGAGAAAATTCAGAAATACTATGACGAATTGCCGGATTTGCCGTACGAGGGCCATACCGGTCAGATCGACAATATGCTGAGCGCGATCGAGCATGGAACACCGGTGCTCATCGACGGAGAAAGCGGCCGCAGCACATTGGAGTTGATCATGAGCATTTACAAATCCGCAAGCACGGGAGAGAACGTGCAGCTGCCGCTGCGAAAGGACGATCCTTTCTA
The DNA here is from genome assembly GCF_038002285.1 of Paenibacillus sp. FSL R5-0810. Lineage (NCBI taxonomy): Bacteria > Bacillati > Bacillota > Bacilli > Caryophanales > Paenibacillaceae > Paenibacillus > Paenibacillus sp. FSL R5-0810. The sequence goes on along the minus strand of NZ_JBBOCF010000001.1, from coordinate 4,390,387 downwards.
TACGCAGGATGGTGTTAAAGGGAATGTTCCTTATTTTTACGAAAAGGGCAAGAGCGTTGAGAATTTTACGGAGATGAAAATCACGACAGGAAGCAATTATGGCGCACAAAAGGATCATGTTGGAGGCATATCACAATGATCAAAAGCGATGGAATGAACGACGCCCCGACGTTTTTTTGGGAAACGGCAATCTGAACAAGTCTAGGAACGAACAAGCGTAATCATATGGAGCATTGGAGCTTCATTTTTCATTTGTTGGTGATTAAGAAGCCAAGAGCAGGCGTGCTCTTGGCTTCTTTTTGCAGCTGCTATGTTAAATCGGGGCAGCAGAATTTGTGATGGCACATCGACCTGATGTGACCCTATTTCGGCGGCGGGACCGCGTTATGTTATACTCGGATATATTAAATAATTTACAGGGGAGTATGCAATGAAACACAGAGAAATGTCCGAACGTACCGTGCGGAAGCTCATCGAGGTCGGAATCGATTTGTTTTCGGAGCAGGGATATACAAGCACCAGCATTGATCAAATCGTCAAGAAAGCGCAATTGTCCAAAGGGGCGTTCTATGCCCATTTTGAATCGAAGGAAGAATTTCTGATCCGGATTCTGAGAGAAAGCTTTCGCGAATATTTTGAAGGACTGCAGCATATTTTGGACCGGAAGAATCAGAACTTAATGGATAGTTATATGGAATCATCCAAGCTGACATTAAAAGAATCATATCAAAAGGGTTTCTCCCAGCTTCTGCTGCAATCGGCGATGGTTTCCCGGCAATTGCCTAACGTCCATGAAAAACTGAAGGCGTTGATCGATGAATGGAAGCATAATCTGATCCCCTATTTCGACGAGATGAAGAAGGAAGGGTTCATCAACAAAACGCTTGATTCCGAAAGAATATTTACGGTAGGAGTCGCTTTGTTTATGGGGTACAATATCCAGCATTACATCGACGAACAAGTACCGTTGGAAGATATGATGGAGGTTTTTTTAGGGGTATTACAATCTGATCAGCTTACGAAGGAGTGAATTTTGTTCGCTCCATATCCTCATTGCCGCGTTTTCCGTCGGTCCGATTCCACCGTTGTCTTTGGAACCAAACGGCCATTTTTATAAGACTAAGTTCCCATTGTGCATGAAATCTGCACATTCTATACTGGTGAAGTAAATACCGACCGGTAGGTATTTAATTTGACCTGACAAAGGAGATCTGAAAATCATGAAGAAGATGTGGCTTGCCGCGCTGTCTGTTGTTTTCGTATTGGCTTTTTTCATTGCACCCGTGCAGCAGTCTTTCAGTTCAGCGGAAGGCAGCTCCGGTGCGAACGGCACCGCCGGAAGCGCCCTGGACGGCCAGTTTCAACTCGGGCACGTTGTGAAAATTTACGTTCCTTCCACGGTGAACGGCGATATTCCGATTACCGAAGAGGCGCACGAAAAGTTCGTCGACCAAGCGCTTACCCAGTTTTCAGGCTGGTTCGGAGGGGCTACGGCGGTTGAAGGTACGGGAGCCTGGGTGGACGACAATAAGAAGCTGATCAAGGAAAAAGTGACGATTGTCTACGCGTTCGCGGAGAAGCTGGATAAAGCCGCAATTAATCAGGTTGTCGATTATGCCAAAAAAATGAAAGTGGAGCTAGGCCAATCTTCCGTATCGCTCGAAGTGGACGGCAAGATGTACTTTATCGAGTAAGCTGCTGGTACACAACTATCGATAGGCGGGAGATAGAAGATGAGAAAAATCGTAATCGCCTTGTCCGTTATGATGCTTGTCGTCTTGACGGGATGCGGAAAGCTGGATCTCGTCATCCATGATGACGGCTCGGGTAAAGGGAAGTTTTCGGTCGATCTATCGGGGATGATATCCGCCGATGAACTGAAGGAGGAACTCGAGAAGGAGATCACGAACGCGAACGCGGATGCCGGGAAAGAAGTCATCCGGCTGGACAGTTTCAAGGAGAAGGACGGAAAAGTCGACGCAACGGTTTCGTTCGATAGCCTGACCGCGCTGAGTGGCGGGGAAGACTCGCTGCTGGCGACGGTTGCGGATATGAAGAGGCTCTATCCCGAGCGGATCAACGAGCTGGTCGAAGCGCCCGGGGACATCGAGAAGATTGCGGATAAGCCTGTCGTCTATCTGAACCTGGACGATGATATGGAAATTACGGTTACGGTGCCGGGCAATATTCTGTATGCCACCGGCGGAACCGCTGCCGAAGGCAAGCCTCGAACGCTCCAACTGGCCTCAGATGAAGCGGTCATCGTCTACGAACCATCTGCGAATAGGTCGTGGATGGTATGGATTGGCGTGCTGCTGGCCGTCATCATCGCGGCGTATATCATCTATCGGAAAGGGCGGTTCCGGAACGCAGCGTCCGGGACGAAAGGAGGAAGCGCTCCGAATGCGTAACCGAAATCGTGTATGGATAGGGATGTTAGGATGCCTTTGGTTGCTGGCCGGCTGCAGCAGCGGCGGCGGAGAGTACGAGAAGCTCATGGCTTCCGCTGACAAGGCGATGGAGAGCCTGGACGTGGATACCGCCATCGCCCAGTACCGGAAAGTAGCGGAGATGGATCCTGAAAAATTGAAGTACGGCGAAGGACGGCTTGTGATCGCCAGTGAGCTGCTGATGAACGCGGAAGAACTGAAAGGCCGACTGGATGAACTGAAATCTCGAACCGAGGAAGTGAAAAAGTCGGTTGCAGGTCTCGATATCGAGAACGCAGAGGCGGAGGAAGTCGTCCGAATGAACGGAGAGCTAAGCGATATTCAATCAAACCTCGAAGAGTTCTCAACGACCTCCTTGTACAAGGAAATCTCGGATTTGCGAAATCAATTCATGAATGACATCAAAACCAAGAGAATCGATCCGATTGTGAGCGGGATCGAAGCCAGTATCGGGAAACTCGAGTTTAATGTTGCCGAAAGCGGCGTAGCGGAGCTGCGACAATTCGCGGGCGGCTTCTCCGAGGTGGTGGGGAGCATTCCGGAGGATTTTTCCTCCCGGATCGAGATGGAAAAAGCGAAGTATATCGAATTTCCGGTCACGTACACCAATCGGGAAGTAGTGCTCCTGCAAAATGATGCAGGCAAAATTACGTTCCTTGGCGAAGGGGTAAGACAGAACGAGCTTGTGCTGGTTTACAAATATGAAGGGGAAATCCGGCTTGCGTCCACGAAGGTTGCCCCGGAAATCCAGGCCGTATTCAGTGACGGCAGTTCGGTCGAGCTGGACGAGGATGACACCACGTTCCGCCATTTTCCGGACCACACCATTGCATACCAGCCGGTGTCGGATGATCCGGCCCACACGCTCGTCCGGCTCGACTATCGATTTGGTATGAACGAAGACGAAACGTACAAAAAAGCCGAAATCGGACCTGCAGGCGAGACGGCAACGCTCAAGGAGATCGCGGCGTTGCCGGACACGGAGCTCCAGCCTTCCTTGAGCGCCGTGAACGGCAAGATGACGGTCGAGATCAGCAAGATCGCCATCCAGGAACGTACGGTAACCGTCGAAGGCAAGCTGACGTCGGGCGCAGATGTCAGTCTTGAAACCCCCGCGTCGCTCTACGTGCCGTCCCATGAACTTTTCGACTCTAATTGGATGAACGAGGAACTGTTCGCCGGGGTGGGCAAAGAGTTTGCCGTACAGTTCGATTTACGTCACAGAATTCCAGCTGAAGCCAAGCACCTGAAATTTTACATTGCGGGAGTTCAAGTAAACATCGACCTAGCCACCGGGAAGGAATATGCTCCGTCGGGCCAAGAGCTGTTAACGCAGCAGATCATCGTTCCCGGCGAAGAAACGGACGTCACCGAAGGCTTCGATGATTGGAACGATACGTTTCTGGAAGACGGGAGCGGCAATCTGTTCGCCGACGGAATCGCCTTTATCCAGAAATATCATTGGACCGAGTCACCCTCCTTTTCAGTCGGCTTGAACCAGCAATACAAACGATTGACCGCGAAAGTCGCAGTCGACAAGCTGACCACCGGAAGCGAGTACGGAAGCAGCAAGGTCAAGGTCATGGGCGACGGAAAAGTGTTGAAAATACTGCCGTTCAGTTCGGCAAAGTCCGCTCCGCTGGACCTCGATGTGAATGTGAGCGGCGTCCGCACGCTGGAGTTTATCATCGCTCCTACTCCCGGCAAATATGGCGAGACCCAGCGAATTATTATCGGTGACGGCGTTCTTACGCCGTAAAGCATTGAACCGGCCTGCTGCAGGCCGGTTTTCAATCCTTTTTGCGGGTCCCCACGACCCCCTACTGAAGACGGCGGATAATCAAAAATTGATTTCAGGAAGGTTGACTAATGGTGCAGCAGCCGGCGAAAGTTGTTCATAATACATAACGACAAAGAATTTTATAAAAATAACGAATTAGAGGTTGACACCAAAAGATTCATCGGATATATTTGTTACATACCAACCGAATGTATGAAAGGAGAGGGCAAATGGCAAGAAACAAATATCCTGAAGAAACAATCAACCAAATCCTAACCGTGGCTCTTAACCTGTTCATGCAAAAAGGATACGAGCAAACCTCCATTCAGGATATTATCAACGAGCTGGGCGGACTGACAAAAGGAGCAATTTATCATCACTTCAAGTCGAAGGAAGAGATCTGGCAGGCCGTCATCGATCATGCGTTCAAAGGCGTTGACGAGATGCTGTCCGGCATCCGGGATGATAAAGGGCTGAACGGACTGGAGAAGCTCCGCAAGATTTCTCAAGCCTCTCTCGACAATGCTGCCAGCAACGAACTGGCATCGGTGGGGCCGAACCTCTTGCGTAATCCGAAGCTGCTGGCGGCCCAGATCGAGAACATCCTCGAAAAAGCCGTACCCGTCTATATCCAGCCCATTATCGAACAGGGAATGCGGGACGGCTCGATCCGAACCGACTATCCAAGGGAGCTTAGCGAAGTCCTGGTGATTCTCACCAATATTTGGTTAAACCCGGAGGTCATTGAGGCTTCCCCCGAGATGATGCTGCATAAGGTAAGATTTTTCGATGAAATATTGAAAGGCTTGGGGCTTGATCTGTTCGATGAGCAAATGTATCAACGATACGAGGAATTGTTTCGAGTGTCAGCGAGAGAAGTCAGCAAAGAAAACTAAACTGCCGAGAGGCAGCTTATTTTTAAGCCTATACATACCATCGGTTGGTATGAATAGGTGACCTGGCTCAAAAGTGATCATTAGAAAACTAATTATAAGGGAGATGTGAATATTTATGAATCAAACCAAAACCTCTAACTCGCAGGATCGGCAAGTAGTGACAAGCTTTAACGCAAGCAATCTGGCGAAAAGCGACTTTGCAGGCGTTACGGCCCACAATGGACAGTTTAAAAGCAGCTCGCTCTCGGGTTCCGACTTTTCGGGCGCTGATTTGACCGGCAGTTCGTTTAAGAGCAGCGACGTACACGGTGCCCATTTTGACGGCACGAATCTGACGGACTGCAACCTGTCTACCCTTGACCTGGCCAATGCAAGCTTCAATAAAACGGTCCTTGTGCGCACCGACTTCAGTAAGTCGAGGTTGGCCGGAGCAACATTCCTGGATGCCAAGCTGACCGACGTCAATCTGACGATGACCGATCTTAGAAACACCGTCTTTGAAAATTGTATGTTCGACGGGGCAGACTTCACAAATAGCGATCTGACAGGGCTGGTGCTTGACGGCCAAACCTTCATCGGCGTCAGGTTTGACAAGGCGGGGTTGAACGGCGTTTCGTTCAAGGGGGCGGTAATCAAGAATTCGTCTTTCCAAGGATCTTCGTTGTCCAAGAAGTATTACCGTGCCATCAAAACCATCTGCTTTGACGGCGCAACGATGGATAAGCTGACCTATGCGGCGCTTAAAGGCTTGGAGGCTAATCTGTCCAAGGTTACGGTTGTTTAAGACAAATGGAAAACGCCAAGCCGGGCGAAAGTGTAGTTTAAAAACAATGGGATTTACAAAAAAAATTTAAGTGAGGGATATCAAATGAATAAGATTGCAATGGGACATAGCAACAAAGGATTTACCGACAAAGGGCTGCGCAGAATGCGCGACGTGCTGGCAAGTCATGTCGATTCCGGGAAGATACCAGGGCTCGTCGCCCTCGTCAGCCGAAACGGGGAGACGCACGTCGAAGCGATCGGCACGATGCGCCATGACGGCGGCGCGCCGATGCGCCGGGACACGATCTTCCGGATGGCGTCCACTTCCAAGATGATCGGAGCCGCGGCGGTGATGGTCCTGCTCGACGAGTGCAAGCTGCATCTGGATGACCCGGTAGATAAGTGGCTGCCCGAGCTCGCCAACCGGCAGGTGCTGAAGCGACCTGACGGCCCGCTGGACGAAACCGTGCCGGCACGGCGGCCGATCACCGTGCGGGATCTGTTGACCTCTACGTTCGGACTCGGAGTGGATATGACGTTAATGGGCTCCCCGATCCAAAACGCGATCTTCGAGAATGGATTATTTGACACGCCAGGGCAGGAGATGCCGGAGCCGAATGAGTGGATGCGCCGCCTGGGTACGCTCCCGCTATGCTACCAGCCCGGAGAACGGTGGCAGTACCACATGAGCAACGAAGTGCTCGGCGTACTCGTTGCGAGGGTTACCGGTCAGACATTCGAGACGTTCCTGCGCGAACGCATCTTTGATCCGCTGGGGATGAAGGATACCGGCTTCTACGTGCCCGAAAGCAAAATTGACCGGCTGCCTCCGGCCTACGTTCCCGATCCGCAGACCGGCGAGTTCATCGTATGGGATGAGGCGGCAGGCGGACGCTACAGTAAGCCGCCAGCGTTCCAAGCAGGCGGCGGCGGACTGCTCTCCACCGTCGACGACTATGACGCATTTTTACGAATGCTGCTGAACCAAGGGATGCACGGGAACGAACGGATCCTGTCCCGGCCCGCCGTCGAGCTGATGACCACGAACCGCCTCACGCCCGAGCAGCAAGCATTCCGGGACGACTTGGCCAAAAACAACGTCCACCTGTCGCATGGCCAAGGGCAGCACGGCGGCTGGGGCTTCGGAATGGCGGTGCGCACCTACCGCGGCGACTATGCGTCCATCGGTCAGTTCGGCTGGGACGGCGGAAGCGGCACCTCGGCGTACGCCGACCCGGACAAACAGCTCACCGGAATCCTGCTTACTCAGGTGGGGATGTCCACCCCGGATTCGGCGCATCTTATCCACGACTTCTGGACCATGGTCTATCAGGCAATCGAAGACTGATATCGAGCCCGCGGGCTGGTCAGTCCGCCGATAACTCACGTCGCCAACCGATAACGGATTTTGGAGAAAGTACTTCTCTAAACCTTGATCATCTTTACCAATGAATTCATATGTTAAGGACATTTTTGGCAGCAGCTGTGTTAAAATTGAAGCAGCAGAATATGGTTGGATCGCAAGAAGATCGCCCTCCCTGATCTTAGAGTCAGGAGCCTGGCGATCTTTTTTTGCTCGAAATATAACCTTTCGCAAGACAAGCCCATCTAATCTTATAGAGGGCCCTCAAAAGGAGATGAATAAAATCGTGCAGAACATGGAATCGGAGGTCAAGCGGGCACAGCGGGGAGATCGGGAAGCGTTTATTCGACTCTTCCGCCAGCTGGAACCCGAGCTGTACTGCTTGGCAAAGACCATTGTAAGACGCGATGAAGATTGTGCGGACGTCTTTCAGGAAACGACCCTGAAGGCATATAAAGCTTTGTCGACATTGCAGCAGCCGAAGTATTTTAAAACCTGGGTGATCCGGATATTGATCAATGAGTGCAACCAGCTGCTTCGCAGCCGGGAACGAACGGTTGCCATGGCCGAGGTTCCGGAAACGGCTAGCTCCGCGGATTATTACGGGGACAGCCACAAGCTGGACCTTCGTGAAGCCGTCGATCACCTGGATGAATCATTGCGAATCGTCATTCATTTGTTTTATTTTCAGGATTTACCCATTAAGCAGATCTCAAGCATACTGGAAATTTCGGAGGGGGCTGTCCGGGCACGCCTGCACCGGGCGCGAGGGATTCTAGCGGAACGGGTAAAGCAATCACGGGAAGGGAGGCTGGCGTATGAAGCCTTTTGACTTAGACCAGGAACTCCGGAAGACAGGAAAAGAAAAGCTGGTGGCCGGGGTGCCGGATATGATTCGGCAGCGTCAGGATGAAGTTTATGCATCGCTGGCCGACCTGCCGATGCAGACCAGAACCGGCCGGAAGCAGCGCTCGGGCAGGGTCCGTACCTTCGCCATTGGCGCAGCGGCCGCAGCCTTTATCGGGGTGATGAGCAGCGCTTATGTATCGCCGATTATGGCGGAATCGCTCAAAAAGGTCCCGCTGATTGGGAGCATCTTTCAGATGGTTAACGACCTGGGGCTGCAGACGGCGGAAGAACGCGGGCTGGTTACTCCGCTGAGCGTCAGCGCCGAGCAGGAAGGCATAACGCTCAGCATACCGGAGGTCGTCTATGACGGAACCCGTCTGTCCATGGCCGTTAAACGGGAGGGTGAAGGCTTGGAGGGCGGTATCCTGGAGCATACGGCCATTCAGGAAGGCAATACGTCGAAAGATATCTATCCGAGAGGCGCCATTACCCGGGTCGAAATGCAAATCGACGGCACCTCGATTGATGACTATGACCTGGGCGCAAGACCAGGGCTATCGGGCAAGCCGACTTCGGACCCGAACGGCGCATTATTCGAAATGCTGAATATGTCCCTGGACGAGACCGGGATCCATATGCCTGACGAATTTCAATTGACAGTGAACATCACGCTGGAAGGGATTGCGAAGCCGTTCGTGATGGAAATTCCTGTCCGCAAAAGCACGGATCAGATCATCCTGCCTCTCAAAGAAACCAGGGAGTGGAACGGCATTCAATTAACGCTCGAGCAGCTTAAATTCACGCCGATCACGACCGGCATTCTGATGAACATTGAGCAGACGAATCCGGACAAAGCGCTCAGCGATGAGACCCTGCTATTCGAGGTGTGGGATGAGAAGGGCAGAGTTCTGGAAACGGTGGGCGGATTGGGGATATATTCGGAGGACAACCACCGGCAAGAACGGGAGGAGCTGCTGTTTGACCGCTTTGCGGAGACTCCCCGAGCGATCACGCTCAAAGTGTTTAAGCCCGAGCTCGCGGATCCTTCCCAAAAGAGCGGATCATTTAAAACCGACGAAAATGGGGACTTATTAAAGACGTACTTGGACGAGCTTGAGATCACGATTCCGGTCGATCAGGCCGGCTTGAAGCAGCTGTATGATGATCGTCAGCAATAAAGATGATACGGACGATAACAAACTTAATCAGGAGGAATCAATATGAAAAAGGCATATAAAGTGATGAGCTCCGTGGCTTTGGCCGGCATGATTATAAGCGGTGCTGCATGGGGGACGGCGCAGGCAGCCACTCAGCCTTCCGCGAAAGCACAGTCTGCGGTATCCCAGCGTGTAACCCAAGAGGGGGTAACCTTGAGCGTTGCCAAAGCGCTGTATGACGGAAACCATGTCCGTATTGAGCTTAAGCGCAGCGGGAAAGGATCTGATGGGAAGCTTGTCGGAGGGAAAATTGACGAGAAGACAGGCGACTACTTGCTTGGCAAGGGATCGATCAGCAATATCAAGATGGCCATCAACGGCAAATCGATTAACGAGTATGGCGGCGGCGATCACGCGAAAAGACCAACCCTCGTATGGGGACCAAAAGGAAATGATACGGCCGTCATCTACTTGACGGATGCCTCCCAGCTCGGAGGCAATCTTGAAGCATTCCCGGACAAGTTCCAGCTTACCGCCGAGGTTGATCTGGAAGGCTACAAAAAGCCGTTTAAGCTGAAGATTCCTGTCCAAAAAACAGCCGAGAAGCCGGTTGTTGTCAAGCCTAATGTAACCAAAACATTTGGCAACGTAACCATCAAGCTGAACAAGGCAACACTCACATCGACTTCGTCCAGGCTGCAATTGATTATGGAGGGGTACAAGCAGCATCCGGAAGCAAATCAGGACATACTCTTTGATTTTGTGGACGATCAAGGCCGTATCATCGAACGTATCTCCGGATCCGGCACAGACGAAAACAATGCGAAAGGGGATATGTACTACGATTTCGTGTTAGAGGCTGTCGGAAAGTCTGCCAAGTCCATCACGGTGAAGCCGTTTAAACCGGTAACGATAGATGACGGCTCCGGCCAATTCAAGGTGGACGCGAACGGCGAGATTGTCAAACAGTATATCAAAGAGCTTGAAATGGCCGTTTCCGTAAAGTAGCAAACGCCTTGCAGGATCGCCGGGGACAGACCCGTTTATGAGAAAAAGCTTAAAACCTTACAAGCACATGTACAAACAGCCAGTCGCCGAATATCCGGCGACTGGCTGTTTCGTTTCGTTAATCGTCTTCAACTATAATAAAATGAAGCGTCGGGTGCGCGTTGGATCAAGTCACTTCCGAAGGTGGCCACAGAAAAATTAAACAACCTTGATACGGTGGAACTCCGTACCAAGGTTGCTTAAAGCCTATCCGTTTTAATGCTGTCTACTTGATGGGGGGAAGATCAGCGTACCGACACCCATTTTTTCAAGGCTTTAATTGATCTCCTACTGGGCTCAATTCCTCGATGATCAGGGCATACTTTATGGAGAGAGCCGTCTTAGAAGGAGCAGCGGTTACTTTAACTTGAGAGCATAGATTTGCCCTTTCGAATTATACACGCCTTCCACGCTTTGTTTATTTTTCATAGTAAAATGGACGGTTCCTGGAAGATCTTTATCCTTGGCAGCTTTGTACCCGGTCAAATCCAGATTCATGCTGCTCTTAGCCAACGGAATGGCAGCTTGAAGGAGCTTGTCCTCGCTCATATTCATTAGATTCTTATACCCTTTGGTATATTCGGCTGCGGAATCCTGAAGGCTGGATACTTCAAACATCGTAACTCCCCGCGACGCTTCGTCAATGCTTATAAAGATCGGCATTTTTGCGGAAGTTCCTTGGAATGTCAGCTCGAAATGAGATTTGCCCTTTTCGGTAACATAGGACGCCTTTGTCAGTTTGCCGAGGCTTATGCCTTGGAATCCTTTGATAGCATCGCTCGCTGCATCCCGTATGTCCTGAGACACCGATTCTACCGGTATGGTGGACATCACACGCTTCACTTTGCCGTCAAGCAGTGTAATGTAATGATTGTCTACGTGCGCAAACACTCCAACCTTGCCTGAATCGGCTTGCTTGCCGGAATAGTTGATAGTAAGGGTGGCTGATTCGGGCAGCGATGCCACCTCCAGATCCTTGAGCACCGATTGGATAGTCTCTTTGCTGGAGCTTTGCAGATCCGCCCATTTTTGTTCAAGTTGGATGGAGTCTATTTTATTATTGGTAATGTTGACGTAACTGTAATGGGCTCCCTTAATCGTAAGCGTCCAGCCGGTATCATTTCCTGTTTTCCAACTTTCCACTTTGCTGAAAGAATAGCTTTTACCGGTTGCATCTTTCAGCTTTTTCTGTGCCTCGGATATTAATTTGGGATCGATTTTTTTGAGGGAAGAAGCCGCGGCAGCAGAAGTATTGGCTTTGGCTGCGGCATGCGTAGTCAACAGCGGTGCGGAAGTCATTAAAAGGCCTGCAGCCGTCAGGATCGTCATTGCTTTTATCGATTTTTTCATGTATGTTTCCTCCAGTGATTCGAAAATTTTTAGTCATTTCCCTCGATCGGTACAGTCAATTCCAGATCCTTGATGTATTCTTTCTCCCAAGCGTCAGGGGAGTCTCCATACACATAACGGAACGGCTTAATCGTGAATGACTGATGATCGGAAGGAAGGGGCTCGTACAGCATGTCCAAGCGACGGTAACCTTGTTTCATATCGTTAGCGTAGAGGTCAATGATTTTTATTTCTGTGCCGTCTTGACCTACGACTTCAAAGTAAATGGTCCGTTCATCCGAAGAAGTCTCTTTTAATACCAGCTCCATGCGAGTGGAGACTGGGGAGCGCTCCATTTCTTCCAGCCTCCAGCTAACTTGCCTTGATGATTTCTCCGCTTCCGGATATAGGATATGATTATCAGTATTTTTGCGCATCGGAATTTGCAGGATAAACGGCTCCGGGATCATCTCGAGCCTAACCTCAAGCGTCAAATTAAACGTTTCCGGCAGCACAGGCCTGCGGGCAGCTTGGTCCGAAGACGCTCCGGTAATCGTGACAATGGCGGATTCCGCATCGTTGCCGGGGCCGATATCCCAAGTAATGCTTTCTTCTGTTCCATTGATGAAGGCCCTCATCACTTGAAAGGAACCCTTGCTTTTTAGTGATGAAGCTTCGGATTGGCCGCGAGCGAAAGGATCAAACAGGGAGGCGGGATGTCCTGCCTCATCCAGTTGAAGCGCTATAGCTCCGCGCATGCCGTCGAACATAGCCTGCGATGCCGTTAAAGTGTAGCCCTCGTGTGTGTCATAGTAATCCGTTTCCGTGGCCAACCCTTTCTGCTCAGCTGCCTTTAATCCTAAGTCGCCTGCTAGCTTAAACACATTATGCATCATTGGAATGCGGCTTAGGGTTTCGGCCATCACGGGGGAAATGAAGGCAGAGGACACGATGACAACGACAATGAAAACAGCTGCCGTTCCGATCACAAAGGCATTACGAATGATGCTGCGACTACGTGATTTTCGGGTTAACCGAGCTCTGTCGGAAATGCGTTCCTCCGTCGATTGTAATATGCTGTCATATAGATCCTGCGGGATATTCAGATGATCAGCCGCCTGATGCATGTGATCCTTCAACCGTTCTTCAATGGACAAAGCAATCACCTCCCTTTTCTAAATCCAGCTCTACAGAATGTTTGCGAAGCTCTTTCAAGGCTTGATGGTGCCTCGATTTCACGGTCCCGATCGGGACCGCGAGCAGCTCGGAAATCTCGGTTAGGCTGTATTCATGATAGTACCGGAGAACAACGACAATTCGAAGCTTGTAGGATAAATGATTTAGAAGCTCGAGCAATTCTCGGCTTGTCTCGTTCCATACAATGACCCGGTCCGTCCGTGGGTGCTCGGGCTGGATTTCAAGCATTTTCTGGCGCTCGAACAGGCGGAATTTACGCCATTTTCTGCGCCTCCAGTCCTGAACCTGCCGGATCGCGATTCCGTGCAGCCAATTCCGAAAGGGACGATTGGGGTCATAATTGGGTAACGAGAGCCAAAGCTTAAAATAAATTTCATTCATGATATCCTCTATATCCTGCCGGCCGGATACAAGAAGAGCCACTGTTCGGTACACATTATCGACGGTTCGGTCATAAACATACCGGAATGCTTCCTTGTCCCCCTCCTTTAGTCGCTGCAGCCACGGCGTTAAGTCTGAACCTTGCAAGCTTGCTCCTCCTTTAATGTGACCTCACCTATATATTCGCTCCGAGTCGCCAAGAGGTTCGGTGAAAAATAATCACTCGTTCCAATTCCACAGCCGTACTTCCCCGACACGCAGGTCATGCACCCAGGAAACCTCGCGCAGCGTCAGCAGCTCCTTGACGGGACCGGTAATGACGGCACCATAGAGATGAACGCCATTCTCCTCTACGTAAGCCAATGAAGCGTCGACGTCAATGAACGGAGCTACCCGCTCGCTAATGAGTTTATACTCCTGCATGAGCCGCAGCGATTTGATGAAGTGAGCATTCCGCAGCTCCCCGTCCCCGTAGGTGTCCAATGACGGATAATGTCCGCCGCTGGACACGATTTTGCCGAACCAGCCGCGCTTTTCTTCCTTATAGGAGGTGATCGTCAAATCGTCATGATGCCAGACGGGATAGGATGGAAATCCGACAGGGTCGGTGATTACGCCATCATGATTGCCGAACCGGTCCTCCGGTCCGGTATCCACGGCAAACCAGACGGGCTCCATGTTCCGTTTCTCGAATTGCTTCAGCAGCTCATCCGTAGTGAAGAAACGGTTAAACGATACATAGGCTTCGGCCACGGTGCCTTCGGGAAGCTTCTCGAGCCGGGACCAGTCACCGCTTTTTGCGGAAGAGGCGCTTGCTGTCTGTTTGTTTGACTGTTCCCTGGGATCTTCATTTGGATTCGCGGAAGAAGTCTCTGGAGTAGGGTCCGGCCGATAGAATATCTGCGATTGACGCGAGCTGCCATTCTTCCAATCCGCATTGACGGAAGGCAGCCCAAACAGGAAGTTGACGGTGTACTCACCGACAGTCACTCGTTCGCTTCCTACTTGCTTTTCCATATCTCCGTATATCTCTTGCATGAAATAGGTTTTGCCCTGACTGTTCAGTGAAACGTTAATGTTAGGCATGGTGATCGAGATGGCCGAAGCAATGGCATCCCGATATTTATCGTTTCGGCTCGGATCGCCGACACCGTAGAACAGCGCGGTACCGATCGAGCTAAGAAAGGTAATCACCAGGAATGCGGTTATCACTGTCAACGTATTTGAGATTCGGGCTTTCCATTTGGCCCTGCGAACAATGCGTTTTTCCTTCTTGGGTGAGAGGTCGTTCTGAACATCGGCCGGGCGCTTAGATCCAGCATTGTCCGGTTCGTTATCCATCCATTCGTTTAAATAAGCCTGATATTCCTCCAGCTTCTCCATTTCCCGTTCGATTTCGTTTTTCTCCTCGTCCGTCAGCTTGCCGTCCGCATAATCTCTCAATCGCTGCTTGAAATCTTCGCTCATAACCTTCCGTCCTTTCGTTTCATTTCCCGCAGCCGCTGCCTGGCTCGAAATAAGGTGATTTTGATATGGGATAAGGTGATGCCCATAATATCCGCAGCTTCCTGGTAGGTGAATTGGTGAAAATCCACCAGGAGCACCGCTTGCCGCTGCTTCTCCGGAATATCGGCCAACATTCGTCCAATTTCTCTTTGGACTTCTTGCTGGAGCAGGGTGATCTCGGCGTATCCCGGTCGACCATCCGAGCGAAAAAAGCGGCATCCTTGACGATGCTGCGGCTTGCCTTGCGCTGATAATCCACATAAGCGTTATGGGCAACGCGAAATAGCCATGGCTTGATTCGTTCATTCTTCCAATCCTCAAGGTACAGGTACGCCCGGTAAAAGGTTTCCTGTACCAGGTCTTCTGCCGTATGGTGATCATAAGAGAGGGAGTACAAGTAACGGTAAACGTCTTTGACGTAATATTGATATATCGATTCCAGACTGTTCAGGTTCCTGCCCTCCTCTCTATGTAATTCACGTATAAGCGGAGCATAAAGTTACAGTTTTTCGCCGTAAAAAAATGAAACAGGGCTTTGTTGCACATTCGAAAAGCTAAATATACCTGGAGAGCCGGTTCTCGAAATGCACCTTAACCGCAGCTACCCATACACCGCAAAAACAAATACCAAAAGTAAAAGCCCGCCGGGAGCGGGCTTCCATTAGCAGATGGGCATGCGATGCAGTGAGCGATACTTGAAGGTCATAATAGCAAGCTACTACGGGCTATCATCTCTACACAGAAAATGCTTGTAATATGCTTAAGCAGGGAAACAGACGGAGATTCCGGGTTTAATCCGATCCTTTTTTTCGATAATGATCCAGGCACATCCCTGCAGCAAAGCAGAATACGAGAATGAAGCGAGCGCCGTAGGCTATGGTGAATGGACTGCCGGGAGCTTCGTCCTGCATCATATGGATAGTCCAATCGAGCGCATAACTGAGGCAGGAAAATAACAGGGCACATAACAACCCGATCAGTATGGATTTTACAAGTACAAGATGTTTCATCCGCATGGTTCCTCCTATTCAAACGTCGGGGGGATGGATGGCTTGAAGCTTATCCGAGTCCCGCCCTCTTTGACTAGATCGTAGCAGACCTCCGAGCGGCAGGTTTGATTATTTTTGCTAAACGCTCCCCTTTAAATAAGGCTGGATTTGGATGCAAGTAAAGCAGGCAGTTAAGCGATTTCTACTTCTTTTGAAATCTCCACAAGCGTTCCATCCTCTTGAATCAAGCGCAGTTTGGGGTGACGTCCAGAACGCAAGGAAGAATTACAAATTCCATGAAAATGAGACATTTCTCAAACCGTTCGCTTGTTTTTATAATAATCAGCAAGAACGGAGCGAGGGCCTGGTTTATCGGTTCTAAGCCCCTCCACTTCAATAAGAAAGGAGGCTAAAAGAGGTAAGCCTGTAAACGAAGTGCACCTAAAAGCCAAGTGTGAGCCAGGAACGATATGAAAGAAAGGGGAACCTTAATGATATTGGGAATCAAACAATTGAAGAAACAGCTGCTGCTAATTACGGTCATGCTGGTAGGATTTGCGCTGCAGGCATCGCCTGCGCAAGCGAGTTCGCCGATTAACAAACAATTCGGTGAGCCGGTCTCCATGGGGGCTCCGATCCAGCAAATCGCGATTTTTGAAAGCGCTTATGGCCAAGAGGACGGCCGGGACGTAATGTACACCACGGTCAATGGGAAGCCGGCGATGTTAAATGTCATCGATCTCGCAGACAATAAACTGCTCCGCACGTTCCCGCTTCCGGATGCGGACAGCTCTTGGGCAAAAGCCGTAGCCGAAGACGGAACGTTATTTATAGCAGGTCAATCCAAGGTTTACCGCTATTCCCCTCAAACGAAAGAGCTTGATGATCTTGGGGTCGCGATTCCGGGTGAAACTTCGATTTGGGGATTGATTACGGACGAGCAGGGAAATCTGTACGGCGGTACGTATCCAAACG
The DNA here is from genome assembly GCF_038002285.1 of Paenibacillus sp. FSL R5-0810. Classification (NCBI taxonomy): domain Bacteria; kingdom Bacillati; phylum Bacillota; class Bacilli; order Caryophanales; family Paenibacillaceae; genus Paenibacillus; species Paenibacillus sp. FSL R5-0810. The sequence goes on along the minus strand of NZ_JBBOCF010000001.1, from coordinate 4,373,703 downwards.
CCAAAGTGTTTAAATTCGATCCTCGAACGGAGACGTTTACGGATTACGGCACGATGGTGGAGGGCCAAGGATATGTTCGTTCCATCGCTTACGCCGATGGCATCGTATTTGCAGGAATCGGGACGGTTGGACATATCGTCAAGCTGAATCCGGTTACCGGCGAGAAGGAGGAACTGCCGATTCGGGATATTCCGGGCGTTAGCAGTCTTCCGTTCGTATACGGTCTGGATGCAAGAGGTGATTATCTCTTCGCTTACTTAAACGGCAACGGAACAACCGCGTTGATTATATACGATATGGCGCGGGGCGTGTGGCTGGATGAGGTTTACAACGGATACGGCGGCCTCGATGTATCGCCTGAACATGAAGGGAAAGTATATTTCGTTCAAAATCGGAAGGTCCAGGCTTTTGACATGACGACGCAGCAGGTGACGGATACGGGACTTGCCTACGGAACCGGCTTCCGCTCCAGCGGATGGGTTCGTTTTCCGAACGATCCGGAGCTTCCGGGGGAGACCTTGGTTACGATCCAATTCGGCGGAAAGGCGGCCTTGTTCAATTTTGAATCGGGCATACAGAAGATGCTGCCTGCCGTCGCCGAAGGGCAGCCTACGCTGATCCAGGCTCTGGAGAAAGGGCCGGACGGCAAAATTTATACAAGCGGCATGACCTCCGCACTGGGAGGAGCATTCGATCCGGTTACGCGCACCCATTCGACGTATCCGATGGGTCAAGCCGAAAGCATCGGCTCGCTCGGCAATGATCTGTACTTCGGCATATATCCGAAGGCGGAGATCCGCAAATTGGATACGACGAAGCCGATCCAGACGGATCCGAGCAAGCCGAACCCGAATCCGGTATCCCTGTTCTACATGGGTGAAGATCAAGATCGCCCTTATGTTCAGACGTCCGGAGACGGAAAGGTATACTTCGGAACGATACCGTATTACGGGGAATTGGGCGGAGCCCTAGTTGCGTACGACCCGGCATCGAATACATTCGATGTACATCGCCAAGTCGTGCATAACCAGAGCATTGTGGGCTTGGCCTACAGGGACGGCAAGGTCTACGGTTCGACCAGCATCCGGGGAGGTCTCGGAATCGATCCGACCGAATCGGAAGCGAAGATGTTTGTATGGGATGCCGTAAGCGGGGTGAAGCTTAGCGAGTTTACGCCGGATATCCCGGGAGCGGTGAAGGCACCGATCATGATCAGCGGGCTGACCTTCGATCAAGACGGCCTCCTCTGGGCTGCCGCGGACGGCATACTGTTTGCCGTTGACCCCGAGACGCAGGAGGTAGTGAAGAGCAAGGTTATCTATCCGGGCGTCACGGATTACGGGATGTGGCGGCCGATCCATCTGAGATGGGGACAGGACGGCTTGCTCTATACCGATCTCTATGGCAAGCTGACGGTTCTGGATCCGAAGACGATGGAGCATGAGGCATTAGGGATTAATACGGCGCTCTTTACCCTAGGGAATGACGGAAACATATACTACGCGCAAGAAACACGGATGTACATGATCCCTGTTTCCGATGTTGGGGAAGAGGAGGATACCCAGCTTCCAACGACAGAGGCCACGGTCAGCCCGGAGCAGCCTGATGGACAAGAGGGGTGGCATGTCAGCCCTGTAACGGTAACGCTGTCGGCTTACGATGAAGGAAGCGGGATCGCTTCCACTGAATACTCGTGGGATGGCGGGCAAACCTGGACGTCCTATGCCGGTTCGCCTTTGCAAGTGAACGAGAGCGGACGCTATGAGCTCACCTATCGTTCCATCGACAAAGCCGGAAATGAAGAAGCTGCGAAATCGATCCAATGGCGGTTGGATCACGAGGGGCCCTTCATCGATTGGAAATCGGCGGTGCCTGAGGTGATCAGCAGCTCGGACGATCTTGAGATCGGTTTCGAGCTTCGGGATGAATGGTCAGGGGTTGCTTCGAACACCGCGTCGCTCACGCTGGACGGCGAGCCAATAAATTCGGATTCCTCCTCCATTCCGTTGTTCCGTCTTCCGCTCGGCCAGCATACGTTGACGATCCGGGCAAGCGATGTGGCGGGCAATGAATCGGTGCATGATATTACGTTTACGATTGAAAACAGCTTCGAAAGTCTGGAAAAGCTGGTGCAACGCTTTGCGGAGCAGGGCTGGATCGATAATCACGGGATTGCGAACAGCCTGGCAACAAAGGCCGCCAAAGGCAACGTTTCTTCATTCATTGACCAAGTCGAAGCGCAGGCAGGCAAGCATATTTCCACGGAAGCCGCAGCTTATTTGATTCAGGCGGCCTCGGCACTCCTATAAACGTTCTTTAAGCTTCTTAAGGGCATCTGGAATGAACTTCGTAGACCAGATGCCCTTCCTTTTAAGGACCTCATGAATTACAAGAGACCGGCGATCATCATGACACGCAGCAGTTTTTCTGTTTCCTATGAATTTATTATTTAGTGGAAGGAAGGTGCTGATTTTGATGAAGATGAGTGTAAAGATGGGACTTATGGTTATGCTTTCATGCGCTTGCGTGGCTTCGATTCACCCGGTTAACGTGACTTACGCCCAGGATTCCGTTCAGGGCGGTGCCGTTCGCTTGGAGGATAAGGTAGTATACGGGGAGCCGGAGCGTCTGGCGCAGCCGATTCGGGGGATCAGCATCTATGACGGCGCGGTTGGCGAACAGGACGGAAGAAAGGTGATGTTTACGACGGTCAAAGGTTCTCCGGCCCAGTTCAACGTGGTGGACATGGCAACCAATACGGTGATCCATAAGACGATTATGCACGGAGGGGGCGGGGACGCTTGGCATCATGAAGTGACACCGGACGGCAAGCATGTGTATGTAACCTCCCATAGAACATTGTGGCTGTATTCGACGGAAACCCAGGAAATGAAGCTGGTGCATGACTTTGGTGAGGAAGGCCCGTGGTCCCTCGCAACCGACAGCCAAGGAAATGCATATATCGGCACCTACCCTGGAGGAAAGGTGTTCAAGTACGATTTAGGGGCGGGGACGGTAACGAAGGATTACGGCAGAATGTTGGGCAATCAGGCTCAAGAATATGTCCGGTCAATCGCTCTGGATGAGGAAGGCGGGCATATTTACGCAGGGACCGCCCACGGTCAGATCATTCGGTTGGATTTGGAATCGGGAGTTAAAGTCAATATCGCCGAGCCGCTGATGAACAAACAAGAAACCGGCTTTGTCTACGATATGAACCTGGTGGATGACCGGTATATATTTGCAAGATATTCCGAGTCCAAAAATATGTACATTTATGACGTGAAAGCCTCTCGTTGGCTCGATGTCGTATTGTCCAACGTAACGGGACTGCATGTAACTGACTCCTATCAAGACAAGGTGTACTTCGTGGCAGACAATACGCTGAAGTATTATAACCTGGCGACCGGCGAAATCGGAACCACCGGCATGAAATATGGAAGCGGGCTCCGGGGCGCGGATTGGATGGAGATTGCCAGCCATGACAATCCCGATCTAATCGGGATGAACTTGGTGACCATGCAGTTTGGAGGAGGGATTGTCTATTTCAACGTCTCGCAGAACAAGCTGACGGTGACGCCTCCCGTCGTAGAGGGGACTCCCCTGAACATTCATGTCATTGAACAGGGCAAGGACAATCAATTGTTTATGAGTACGCTCGGTGCAGGTACAGGAGCTGTTTACGATCCGGAGCAACAGCAAGTATTGCCGATCTCGCTCGGTCAGGCCGACAGCATGGTTTATCATGAGGATGCCATGTATATGGGGGTATACCCTAAGGCCAATGTTCACAAATATGATCAAAATAGGGAGCCGGGAAGCGGTAATCCCTCCCTGTTCCTGCAGGTTGACCCGGAGGCTCATCAGGACCGCCTAATTGAAGCGACATCCGGAGGGGGACGCATTTATTTTGGCAGCGTGTCCGCATACGGCGTGAACGGCGGTGCCGTGACGATTATTGATCCCAAGGCTTATGCCGAGAATAAGACCGGCGTTACGGTGATCCGAAATGTAGTCCAAGATCAAAGCGTCGTCGGGCTGGCGTATAAGGATGGCATTCTGTTCGGGTCCACCAATATCCATAACGGCCTTGGAAGCAACCCGACTGCTAATGAAGCTAAGCTGTTCACCATGGATGCCGTGACCGGTCAGAAGCTCGACGAATGGTCCATTCAGCTTGAAGGTATTGATAAGCCTGAATTTATCGGTCGTCTAACGGTCGGGCCACATGACGGACTTATTTGGGGAGCTGTTAACGGAACGATATTCGCGATGGATCCGGCGACCAAGGAAATCGTTAAGCACAAGCAGATTCACAGCGGTCCGTTCAACTACGGGGCATGGTCGTCCGTTCCTTTGGAGTGGGATTCCGACGGCATTCTGTACGCCCTCTTCGGCACGAAACTGGTGGCGGTGGATCCGGTTACCATGGACTTCCGAACCGTAACAAGCGCCTACAGCTTTACGATCGGCGATGACGGGTATCTGTATTATTCGGATGGCGAGGACCGTACGTTCTTATCGCGGATTCAGATTGGTACGCAGTCCGCAATGCCTGAAGACGTTGACGGCAACGGGATCGTGGATCACCGGGACGTCAGACTGGTAGCAAGGCATATCGGTAAAGAACCGGCGGGCGATTTGCGGAAGCTGGACGTGAACCGGGATGGCGTTATCAACGCGCTGGATGTCAGAAGCGTTACGGCGAAAATGAATGAGGAACGAAAGCAACCATAATTGATGGAGCGGCCGCCCGATTCGGGCGGCTGTTTATTAGGTTGGACTTCGTAAAGGGTAAGCGGGGCATGCGCATCATTTTCATGGGGTTATTTTGGCCTGTTGCAAGGGTTTCGTACTATCCATCTCGAATATGAAATTCTAAAATCTAAAATCCATGGAACTCTTTCTCTTATTCAGCTAGGTTCATTGATAGGGAGGATGTAATGCTAAACCAAAAGAAATTTGAAATGGCATATAAAAGATATAGTAAAAATTTTGTGGATGGGATCAAATTTGAAGATGTTAAAGATAAATATGATGCCAGCAAAAGCAAGATTGAGAAAATCGTAGAGCAAAATGACACAGAGAAAGATCATATCCTATTAATAAATCTAAATAAAATTTTCTCATATTACTTGTCACAATGGAAACACGAAGTATTGATCAGCGGTGAAAACAACCCAGAAGGATTAAAGAACATGCAGAAGGTCGTGTTTTATCAATGTATGGGGCAGGACCTTTATACAATCAGGTATCCGGAGATGATCTTGGGATATTCGTTTAAAGAAGTCGTTATCACCTTGGTACATTTCACTATGTATGGATGGGAGAAAGAAGAAAATATACTATATGATTTTGTGGTTCATCACTTCGGTGGACATTTAATCGATGCCAATGAAGAGAACAGACATATTTGGTTTTTGCTTGAGCTGTACCTGCAGTATAGAAATAAAACCATCATGGGAACGAATAAACAATTGCATCTAGCCGTGAAAAATAGCTTTAAGGAAGCTGGACAGCGATGCGGATCAATCCCTGATGATCTAGACGTTTATGAGGAAGTGCTTGAACGATGGTCCACAGGTGATTTGCAGGAAATAGAATCTCTGATTTCGACAATGTCCCTGTATCATTCTGCATTAGCTTCTGAAATTGGACAGCTGGGTGAGTTTGGTGAGTTTCGATATGGATTTTATCCATTTGAAATCCTATTCTTGCTCCATGTAAGAAGAAAACTGGGGTTGCCGGTTCCCTCTCAGCCAGATGGATTGCTCATGAATACCCCGGAAGCGAAAATGGTGTTTGGAGACCCTGAGCCATACCCTGAATGGGACCCGATGCTTCAAAAGATCGATCAATTCTATCGTGAAAACTATCCCGAATACATTCCTAACCGGCATGGGGAGTTGTTTCAATAAGGGGGAGAAGAAGTATGCAGGATCAAGAGATAGCACAGCTGCTATTCCCTGATAACAAGGATCTCGAACCGTTTTTGAGAGATGAAGGAAGTGATGACATCCATGAGGACCTATTAAAATTTGGTCTGAAAACGAAACAATTTTTATACGTGGACTATAAAGGTGAGCAATATCAAGAGATCGTCAATTTTATTCTCGACTATGAATTTGCCCATCATATTGAATTAGCAGCCAAAGAAGACCTTGAGCATTTAGAAGCGTACAACTATGAATTTTTACCTGATAAAATCAGAGAGGTTAACAAGATACTGTCACCTAAGGGGTATGGGCTATTTTCATATCCCACATCGGGCGATTTTTACGCACTATTCATTGCAAAATTAGAGAATATAACAACATTACTGCAAGAAGAATTGCTGCTCGATGATAGAATCCCTTTTCTAGAAAGGTGTATCCAGTATTACAGGTAGGCTTGCTGGAGGCGGCGTAAATCGCAGATTCAACATCGTTTGGTACAACAAATCACGTATACTACACATCTCGGTTTACCCGTGAAAAGTAATACTATACATAACAAGGATGGGAACAATCCCATCCTTTGCTATTGGGTAAGCTTTAATCCCTTTCTAACGATTTGGTCCGCTTGGCGGGTCGTTTCCGGCAGGCGGAATGTGGGGGAGAGCTTTAAAATCCATTCGCACGCTGTCGCCAGAGAAATGCGGTGGCCGATAGACACAAACACAGGGTTAACGCCGTCCTGGGTGCGCAATACATTCCCAATTATTTCATGTTGATCCATGAGCGGTGAATACGAGCCTCGCTGGATATCGGGTTCAACGTAACTTCCCGAGAGCTTTGTTTTTCCGCAGCCGATCGTTGGAATATCATAAAGAACTCCCAGATGGCAGGCCAGCCCAAAACGTCTCGGATGCGCGAGCCCTTGACCGTCGCAAACGATTAACTGAGGCAAGATGCTGATTTGCTCAAAAGCTTTCATGATCGGCGGAAGCTCCCGAAAGGAAAACAACCCCGGAATATACGGAAACGAAACGCTCTCTTCAACCATAACGGTGTCAACGAGGGTTAAGGAGTCGGCCTCTAAAATCGCAACCGCAGCGATAAGCTTATCATTCTGCTCACTATAGGCAACGTCCACGCCTGCGACATAACGAACCGGCTCCAGCGCATCTTCCTTCATTACTTGCAAAGCCAATTGATGCTGTAGCTCAATGGCTTCCTGCTCGTCTAAATCCCACCTGTGCGTAGTTTTTAATTCCATTACACGTGATCCTCCAATGGTTGATCGTAATATTTTATCAAATATCCATAGGCACATAAATATGCACCTGTTTGGTATTGTCTGTGCAAGACGGTAGAGCGGGAATCTTGTGATCCAAGCAGGGATCCTTGTCATGCTATAATATGGAAGATCCGCTGATAGAATCAAGGATAGGGATCATGGAAGAAGGAACATTCGGTTTCGAACCGGAAACGAAGCACATTCTCTTCCCTCTCCGTATAAATTAGCAGCGCTGAGCGGGTTGTATTTTCTGCATAAGGAGATTTGGAACATGGACATACGCGACTATATCAAACGAGGCTTTGAGGCCTATTACGCAAAATACAGCCAGGTTACGGAGGACGGCTTCTGCAGGTGGATGCGCCCTCACGTTCCTGCAGAGATGAAGGCTACCGATACCGACGAGGAGTGGTCCATCTGGAAGCTGGTCCCTTCCGTTGTAAGTGAAGCTGATATTAGGGAACTGGAAGACGGGTACGGATTGACATTTCTCGAGTGGTATAAAGCATTTATCTCTACATATCATCATTACTTTGACGTCATTCCTGAGCAACCGGTGGACGAGCCGCTGGATAACGTCAGGGATATGTACAATCCCTTGTTGTGCCGGCTGGGCTATCTACCTTTCACATGGGATTCCGAATACGGCAAGATATGGTGCATCGACGTAAATGAAGACGCTGGCGAAGACTTCGGTGCCATCTATGAGATCGAGCATGAAATCTTATTTGATCTGGATGAGGAGCAAACGGACCGGGCTGAGCTTAAAGCATCGCTGGATTATCTATACAGGGACTTCAAGACGTATTTTGACCATACGTTCCTCAGAGGGTGATATAGTCAATAATTAGGAAGGGTAGGGAGAAGCCCAAATGCAACATGAACAGCTGCAGGATATTTTGATTCAATACGGCATCCGGGAACCGGAGATTACGTTTATCAGGCATAATGAGAATCGAACCTATAAAGTAAAAGGCCACGACGGAAGCCCATATCTGCTGCGCATTCATCAACCGGTCAAAGACGGGATGGCCGGTCTGCAGCATACCTATGACGGTCTGCTGGGTGAACTGCAGATGCTGGAGGCGATGTCAGACCGGGATCATCTTCTCGTCCAGAGGCCGCTGCGTAATCGAAAAGGTGACCTGATTACGATCATCGAGCTCGAGGGGAAGAGGTGGAACAGCTCTGTGCTGTCTTGGCTGGAGGGAAGAGACCTGCGGAAAGAAGACGTAAGCGACCCGATATTGGTCGAGAAGCTGGGGACTCGCATTGCAGAGCTGCACCAATTCTATAGCCAGTACGAGCAGGAAGGCCTGGACAAGCGTCCGAGTCAGGGGATTGGCTATAATCAATATATGATCGAGGTTATAAAGAAAGGGCTAGGGAGAGGATTGTTCGCTTCCTCCGATGTTTCCCTTATTGAACAAACAGTATCGCTGGTAAATGCCCGGCTTGAAGCTGGCGGACAGCAAGATGCCTGGGGACTCATCCATGGCGATTTAAGCTTGGGGAACATCATCATGACCCCGGAAGGGGAGCTGGGTTTTATCGATTTTGGTTTTTTCGGGCCAGGGTATTATTACACGGATGTTGCTATGGGTGCCATGATGGTTCCATCGGAGCTTCGGGATCGTTTCTTGAAAGGCTATTATGGCAATGATTCTACGGGAACAGACGAACTCGTTCTGCTGGAAGGCTTCATGCTGCTGGCCATTATCGGATACTATGTCTTCCAGATGGAGAATGAATCCGTCCATGCATGGATGCGCGAGCGGATGCCGAAGCTGTGTGCCGAGTACTGTACACCTTATTTGTCGGGTGAACGCATATTTTATTCCGTTTAATTGCCCCCGCAGGAACCCAACTATTTTACACTGATCGTTCCGTCCTGGCTGACTAGCTCTAAGGTATTTGATGCATCTCCAATCGTGCCCTCTACGGATTGTTCCGTGCGCCGTGTTTCCTTAAAGCCGTCTAATCGGGCGCGGATATCCGATGAGCCGCTGTTCGCGGTAAGCTTTAATGATGCCGGGGGCGTTGTATAGGAGACGGCGATATCACCGGATTCTGTCTCAACGCGCAGCAGCCTTCCTTCTTCGGCCGCTTTGATCGATACCTCCCCATCATTTGAGGCTATTATCATCTCAGGGCTGGTCACGTTGGTAATATAGCTGCCGCCGCTGCCTGTGGTTACCGTTAATTCGTTTAGCGAGCTGTTTGTCAGCTGGATATCCCCGTCTATGGAAGTAAACTCACCATGGTCCGCCGAGAGCCCTTCGAGATCGGCTGAGCCCGAATGGTTGGTTAAGACCACGCGAGGGGCCGCGACATCCTGCAGCTGGATATCCCCCGCGTCGTTATTCAATGTAATCGTATCGACTTCATGGTCAGGAATGGATAGGGTGATCGTGCCTTTTTTGCCAAAAGTAAAGCCTCCCATGCCATCCCCTTGATCCTCCTGGGTCACGATGATTTTATTCCCGTCAAGATCTATCGTTACTGGTTCGCTCTTATTGTTCTGCCGCTTCCCATCGCAAGCGATGGTGATGCTTGGGGAATCTGAATGCTTGAATTCGATATCCCAAGAATCGTTGTTGACTTCAATTTCATCAATTCGGTCGGCCCCAAAGGATACCTCATGGTTATATTGTGATGTTCCTAGGCCTCGGCAGCCCATAGCTAACCCGCCAACGGCAAGCAAGACCAGCGAAGCGGTTATGATTTTTCTCATGTTCGATTCCTCCAGTTATCTACGGTACATCTTAGGCCACGTCGCATCGATCCACTCTGTAAAAAGAAAAATAGCCAAGGATCAGCCCAAGCAGGCAGAGCGTCATCGGGACGGCAATGAATTGGAACAGGCTGGTCGAGCTTCCTCCGTTAGACACCGTGGCATTAATCACGAAGCTAATGATGACAGCCGAGGTAATCGTGGAAGCCGTCGACTTTTTCCTCATGCCAAACAATAAAGGAATCAGGCTGATTCCGGCGATCATAAAGGCGTTTAGCAGCGTTGCCGGAAGGGTAGCCATCATTTCATCCACGTGAACCGATCCTTCAAATAACCCGATCTTCGGATTCAAGAAGTACGTTAACAGATTGATGACAACCGTCGTGACGAGGATGCTGAATAAGCAAAACCCAAATACAATCGATAGCTTGGCTTGCATGATTTTTTTTCGCTGCAGCGGGTAGGTGAACAGCACCTGGATCATGTTGCTCTTGTATTCCTCAATCACTAAACGCGACAAAATCACGCTTGCGAAAATGATATAGGTGATGCGCGTCAAAATATCCGCTAAAGACATAAATGCGGCGTAATTCTCAAACATCGGTTCACTTTCACCGCGCGAGCCCAGAGCCATCAAACTGACGGCGGCGAAAATAGCGATGATGCAAACGGCTAATCCTTTAAAATAACCGGTGATGTTGCTTTTTTGCCATTCCAGCTTTATGAGTTTAAGCATAGCGTTTGCCTCCATGAATGAGATGAATGAAGTAGTCTTCGAGCGATCCGGCATGCTGCCTTCGGATGTCCTCCATCCTTACTTCCTTTAACAGGGTTCCCTGATGAATAATGCCGATCGCATCGGCGACCGATTCGATTTCGGACACGATATGACTCGAGATCAAAATGGTCGTACCGTAATTCTCCTTAAGCAGCAAGAGAAGCTCTCGCATCTCCTTGATCCCGATCGGATCCAGTCCGTTGATCGGCTCGTCCAGAATGAGGATGTCCGGCTTCGTAACCAGGGCGCGCGCGATCCCCAGCCGCTGTTTCATGCCTAGTGAAAATTCATGGATTTTCTTCTTCCCCACGCCGTGAAGACCTACGATCTCCAGCGCTTCCTGGATTGCCGGCTTATTGCGATAATCCATGTATCTGCAATGAAGCTCCAAATTGGCCTCGGCCGTCAGCCGGTCGTAGAACACGGGATATTCAATGATGCTGCCGATTCTTTTTAAGTATTGAACCGATGACGGTTGAATCCGCTGATTGAATACTTGGATTTCACCCGAAGACGGCTTCACCAGGTTTAATATCATTTTCATCACGGTTGTTTTGCCGGCTCCGTTCGGACCCAAAAACCCGTAAATCTCCCCTCGGTTAATACGCATGCTGACGTTCTTAATCGTTTCCGTGCCTTTGTATGCCTTGCTTATCTGATTGATTTGAATGACGGCGTCCATGTCTGATTACCTCCCGTTTCGTAGTGATGTGCTACCCTAAGCTTAGGGAATGAAAGTAAAAACAAAGTAAACGGTGCGGAAAAAGCTCGTAACATTTTACTTCGATGGAGCCCCTGCCTTTTTAAATAGAGTAAGATAGAGAGACAGCATGTTTGAGGATACATATGAAATGAGGGAAGAATTGATAATGGAATCTGCATCCATATTAGCTGTCGATGATGAAATTGGGATTTTGAAGCTGCTGGAGATTACGCTCCGGAAGGAGAGCTTCACCCATATTGATACCGCCTCATCGGGCAAAGAAGCGCTGCAGCGTGTCAAAGAGAAGACATATGATATGATTTTGCTCGATATCATGCTCCCGGACCTTAGCGGTTTTGAGCTGTGCACGGAGATCCGGAGGCATACGAATACGCCGATTATTTTTATCAGCGCTCGCTCTACCGACTTCGATAAAATTACGGGGCTGGGGCTTGGCGGGGATGATTATATTACCAAGCCGTTTAATCCGCTGGAGGTCACTGCCCGAATCAAGGCGATTCTTCGCCGGCAGAGACTCATGGAGAATGCGACTCAACAAAACACGGCGTACGATTACGGATACTTCTCTTTTCATCCGGAGTCGGCAACGTTAACCGTAAAGCGTCAACCTGTAGAGTGCACGGCGAAGGAGCTGGAGCTGCTGCATTTCTTCTGCAAGCATCCGAATCATATCTTTACGACGGCGCAGCTATACGAATTGGTGTGGGGAAATGATGTGTTCGGAGAAGAAAAAACGGTCACGATCCATATCTCCAAGCTGCGGAAAAAACTCGGTGACGATACCCGAAAGCCGAAAATCATCGTGAATTTAAGGGGAATCGGATATAAATTCATCCCCCCGAATGAGGAACGGCTATGCGAATAAAAACACGATTCACGATCCATTTGGCATTAGGACTTATTCTATGGATGCTGGGGACCGGTTTGCTCATTGTCATTATGCTGGAAGGGCTTCTTCCCGTGCTCGGTATCCATATCAGCATGGACGATGAAGGTCTTGTTGTAGGAGGAATCTTCGGGGCCAGCACGCTGCTCTGCATTGCCTTGTTCGGATGGTATTTCGGCGGCCCGCTCGGCTTCATCATGTCCTGGATTCATCGACTTTCACAGGATATTTACAAGCCGCCTGCTAATGTATCCAAGATATATACCCGAAAAGGCAAGCTTCGCATGCGATTTCGCCTCTATCGGGAGGTGCTGGAGCATCTGCAGTCCTTGGGCAGCATTTTGCAAGCGAACGAAATCGAGCGAACCCAAATCGAGCAGGCGAAGCAGGATTGGATCGCGGGGATTTCCCATGATTTGAAGACGCCGTTAACCTATATCAAGGGCTACTCGGCCCTTTTATTGAATGAGCAGTACGAGTGGTCGAAGGAAGAAGCGATTTCTTTTATCCGGGAAATGGATGACAAGGGTAAGCATATGGAGGAATTGATTCAAGACCTAAGCTTAGTCACGCAGCTGAATCGCGCTGATGGCGCGCTCCCCTTACAGAAGACGAATCAAGATCTCGTCGAATTTACGAAAAGGGTAGTGGCCGATATCAGCAACAATCCGCAAGCGGGCAGCTATCATTTACATTTTCAAGCGGATTCTCCTGCCATTCATGTTGATTTTGATTCGAAATTCATGCAGCGCATCCTGCAAAATATAATGATGAACTCCGTCCTCCACAATCCTGAGCATACGGATATCTATGTACAGATCGCGGACTCGGGAGAACATGCCGTTATTCGCATCAAGGACAACGGCGTCGGCATGCCGGCTCATACGGTAGAGCATTTATTCCACCAGTATTACCGCGGGACCACCACGGACTCTTCCTCTGAGGGGACGGGGCTCGGAATGGCGATTGTCTACAAGCTGGTCCAGGCCCATGACGGTACGATTACGGTGGAGAGCGAGCCATCGAAGGGGACAACGTTTACGGTTCTGCTGCCGAAAAAGGGCTTGTCCTCTCCGGGCAGTGAGCATTAAACGAATAATCATATGATCCGCCCGTCAAATCGTCCAGAGATTTGACGGGCTTTTTCATGGCATGGCTGAATGGCCTCCTGCGGAAATCCGTATAGTTTCGCCGAAATAACGCATCCTACCCATATCTGCGCTTCTTGGGAAAACGGAGGATGGGCGAGGGCGGCTGCCCGGTTGCTGTTTGTTTAAAGATTCGATTGCAGATTTAAGAATCGTTTAATTACAAAGTTGAACTAAAGAATTTTGTAAAGAGGCAAGAGTGAGAAATGAGTGATCGGAAGAACATTTTTCATAGCTGCCTTAAACGCAAAACATCGACCGACATAACTACATGAATGAGGTGATACCATGTCGAAGGATGCAGTAATCAACCAAGAAGCGGTCGAGACTGTTAAGGATATTATCAAAGACGTTGAAACCGCCATGCTGTCGACCATATCGGAGGGCGGCATCAATTCCCGGCCGATGCAGACGCAGGATATCGAATTTGACGGAGACCTGTGGTTCTTGACCAAGAAGGATACGAGCAAATACAAGGAAATCCTGGAGAATCCGAACGTGAACGTCGCTTATGTCGGCAAGTCGTATGTGTCCATTCGCGGCACCGCGGAAATCGTGGATGATCTGAACAGGAAGAAAGAGCTTTGGAATAAGATGTACGAAAAATTTCTGGACACGACCTATGCTGATCCAAACATCATCTTGATCAAAATCCGGACCGAGACGGCCGAATACTGGGAAACGGGAGACCGAATGAAGACCGTAAAAGCGTTCTTCCGGAAAATGACCGGCCAGCGCCAGGAAGAGGATTCCGAATTGAATAAAACCGTCGACCTACACAAGTAGGTAAGGTGGTTGGAGCGGGTCACCATGGGAAAAGCACGGAACTTACGGATTCCGTGCTTTTTGTCGTTTATTTAATTGACTGTGTCAAATTATTAATTGACTTAGTCAAATTAAAATGTTAATTTTTTGCTATCCGAATAAGAAGAAAGGGGCTTACTCAACATGACAGATGCTACCATCATTCAGACGATCCGGCGTTTTAACCGTTTTTATACGAATGTGCTCGGACTTCTCGATCAACATCTGTTGAACAGCGATTTTTCTCTTTCCGAGGCAAGGGTGCTGTATGAAATTCAGAATACGGAGCATTGCACGGCCAAAATGCTGATCGACAAGCTGAGCATCGACGCCGGTTATTTAAGCCGCATTTTAAAGCGATTCGATAAGCTCGGGCTGACCTACCGCGTTCAATCCGATAAAGACGGCAGGTCCTACTACCATTACTTGTCCGATCAAGGCCGTGAGATGCTGCACAAGCTTGATGCGCTATCCGACGAGCAGGTCCGCCGGTTGATTGAGGGACTGCCGGAGCACAGAAAGGGCCTGATTGCCAAGAGCATGACGGCCATTGAAAGCTCCCTCTCCGGCGAAGAGGATCGCGGCCCGGGCGTGGTCATCCGCACCGAGCTGCGACCGGGGGACGTTGGCGTTCTGATCCATCTGCACGGCTGGCTGTACGCGGAGGAATGCGGTTATAATCATGGATTCGAGGGCTATGTTTGCAAGACCTTTCATGAATTCTTCCAACGTTATGACCGGGAGAAGGACCGGTTCTGGCTGGCGGAGGCGGACGGCCGCATCGTCGGCGCCATCGCCATTGTCGGGCATACGCCGGACAAAGCGCAGCTCAGATGGTTCATCCTGCACCCCGATTTCAGGGGAAGGGGACTTGGCAAGACGTTATTGAACGAGGCCGTCAAGTTTTGCCGGGAAAAGGGCTACCGGAACGTGTTCCTGGAGACGACCGAGGATCAGAAGAATGCGATTCGGATGTACGAGAACGTCGGCTTCCGCAAGACCGGCGAGCGTCCGAACGAAGCATGGGGCGTAAGCCACGTCGAGCAGGTCTTCGAGCTTCACTTGCCATAGCGTCCCTTCATTGACACCCCAAATCCGGGTTGCTACAATTTCTATATTGCTACCGGAATACACGGTATTGAAAAGGAGGGGGCGAGCTTGAACCGATCTTATGCCGCAGATCCATTCATACGAAATGAACGCGAGGCGAACATTGCGGAGCGGGCCGACCGGCTGGCCGCCATATTCGCGGAGAGAGCTCCCAAGCATGATCGGGAAGGATCGTTTCCGTACGAGAACTTTGAAGATCTCAAGGCGTCAGGCTATTTAAAACTAACCGTTCCCAAGCGATTTGGCGGAGAGGAAGCCTCCGTCTATGAAATGGTGCTGGCCCAGGAACGGCTGGCGCGCGGAGACGGCTCCACCGCACTGGCTGTCGGCTGGCATATCAGCCTCATACTTAAGCAGCGTCTGACCCGGGCATGGCCCGAGGCATTGTTTGAAAGTCTGTGCGAATCGACTGTCAAGGAAGGCATCGTGATCAATGAGCTGGCCAGCGAGCCGGCTACCGGAAGCCCGAGCCGGGGAGGCCGGCCCGAGACGACGGCGGTAAAGGTCGATGGAGGCTGGAGCATCACGGGCCGCAAAACCTTCAGCACGTTAAGCCCGATTCTAAAGGTATTTGTCGTTACGGCGGGAATCGAAGGCAGCGAGCGTAAGGGGGCGTTTCTCGTTCGGAGCGGTCCCGGCGTGGAGCTAGAGGAGACCTGGGATACGATGGGCATGCGTGCGACGGGAAGTCATGACGTCGTCCTGAAGGACGTATTCGTACCGGATTCGGAAGTGATTCGGGACGAGAATTACGAGATGCCGTCCTCTCCCGTACCGACTGAAGGAACGCTGCTTCATATTCCGGCTTGTTATCTGGGGATCGCTTATGCGGCCCGGAATTTTGCGATAGATTTTGCGGCGCGGTACCGGCCCAATTCGCTGACGGTGCCGATTGCGGAGCTGCCGCATATCCAAAGGCAGATCGCTCTGATCGAGGCCGATTTGATTACGGCCAGGACCTATCTGTACCAGGTGGCCGACCGCTGGGACCGGGAGCCGGACAACCGGGCCTCACTTAAGGCGGAGCTGGGGCTGGCTAAATATACGGCGACCAATGCGGCTGTCCGCATTGTGGATCAGGCGATGAGGATCGTCGGCGGAAGCAGCTTGTCCCGGAAGCTCCCGCTCGAACGGATGTACCGGGACGTGCGAGCAGGGCTTCATAATCCGCCGATGGACGATATGGTTCTGACGAATCTGGCCAAGCAGGCGATTCGAGAGCGGGAGGAACGGCCGGATCAAGGTTGACCCGGCCGACAATGACCATCTGAAGCCTATGGCGAAGCACATTTGGCACCGTACTAAGCTCCGGAGCGCGGCGCTTGGCGTGATATAACGGTATTCAGCCACGGAGGCCGAACGTGATGCGAGAATTAGAATAACATGCAGCGCTAGAGGGGGAGAGCTCCTTCTGGCGCTTTTTTTGTTATTACATGCATGACGGCAATGATTGGGCATTATGATGATAAAGCCGTTATTTCTCAGAGCCCGCTTCCCGCTTAGCCGATAACAACCCCGAGGATGCGGTTAACGGGGCGGTTTACAGGGTATAAATGGTAACGGAATTCGATAGGCTTAAGCGAAAAGATGATGGACTGGAAGGGAGCTGACACAAGTATGGATGCTGTACTCTACTTGATATTGGCCGCTCTGTATATGGCGCTGTTCGTTTATGGCCTGGTGCTGTTCAAGCGGGATCCATCGCCCGGGCTGCGGTATCTGCTGCTCGTGGTGACGGCGGGGCTGGTTTGGGACAACGGAGTTATCGGACTTGGCAGGTGGATCGGAGAAGGGAGGCTGCTTGAGCAGCTGAATCTATCGCGCTACTGGGTGCATGCTTTGGCAACGCCTTTATTGGCGCTGGTGTCCTTCGATCTGATCCGGCGGTCGGGAAGCGCCTGGGCCCGGAAGCCGGGGGCCGCTTGGGGGGCTTGGCTCGTGACCGTCCTTCTCATCGTGCTGGAGGTTGTCACGGTAACGATGGATCTGTCGCTTGCCCCTTCACATCAATACGGTGCCCTTCGATACGTATCCACCGAATCGTCCGGCCCGCCGCTGATGGTCATGATCGTCCTTGTGCCGCTGCTGCTTGCAGGCGTGACCGTATGGCGCAGAGAACGGTCGCCCCTGCTATTCATCGGCACCATATTGATGGCGGCGGGAAGCGCCATTCCAATCCCGGTTGAAAGCTCTGTCGTGACGAACGTGTTCGAATTGCTATTGCTTCTTACCTTGTGGCTGACGGTTCGCAAAGTCATGAATGCTCGCACTTGGTCCTTTCGTTAGGCTGGCAGAGCCTGATCCTGAAGCCCGGGATCAGGCTCTTTGCAATAGAGTTCGGCTCCGTGGCCTGTAAAGGACCTGCCCGCTTGCTGCATTCAGCAAACCTTCAGCTTGGCCTAAGCCAGGAATAAGGCTGCTCTAAGCCCTGTTTCAGCTTCGCCTTCTATACTTCGGATTGTAAGCAAATCTAAATCACCCAAAAGGAGAGATTGCAATGAATCCGATTAGTAAAAAAGTGCTGGTAAGCAGTGTGGCGGCAGCTCTGGTACTGGGAGGAGCGGGATACCTGCAAAGCAAGGTCTTCGCCGCCGCAAGCACAGACGCAGCGGCTTCCGCAACAGAGGCTGGACAGGCAGGCACAAACGCCGGGACGGACACGGATGCCGTGAAGAGCAGCGATGGGAAGCGTTTAGGAATCCGGGGCGGCGGTCCGTTTGGCGGCCATTTGATGACGGAGGCGGCTGAGGTGCTTGGCTTGACGGAAAGCGATATCCGGACAGCGCTCGAGGCTGGCAGCACATTAGCAGAGATTGCTGAAAATAACGGCATGTCCACATCCGATTTTGTGCAGAAGCTGGTCGCGCTGGAATCCGCCAAGCTGGATGAGCGTCTAAGTGAGGGAGGTATATCAGACACCAAAGCGGCAGAGCTGAAGGAAGGGCTGAACGAACGATTGACTGAGGCGGTTGAGAGGAGTGCGCAAGACCTTCTAATGAAAGGTCATGGCAAAGGTGGCCGCGGCTTTGGGAAGTTCGGCAAGCCTGAGGAAATCGCTGCATTGCTCGGAATGACGGAGGACGAATTGAAGGCGGGCCTTGAGGGCGGACAATCGCTGGCCGAGCTGGCGGCCGCTAAAGGCATGACGGAGGAAGAGCTGCTGCAGAAGCTGAAGGAGCAATTGACGGAGCCTTTAAAGCAATGGATCCATGAGAAGAGCACGCATTCGAATCCATCTGATGCATCGAAGACGGATACGGAAGCTGAGTCAGCCGCCGAATAGTTAAGATCTCATGGATGGTTTAAGATATGGAATGTACAAGCCGGGGGGACCGGATATACTGGAGACTGCAGGGGCGATGGGTCCCGCAGTCTTCTTTTTACGAATTGGGCGAATGTTTTGCAATGATCCTGTTGACCTTAACGTTACGTTAAGGTGTACAGTTTAGGATGTCAGGAGGTGAAATCATGGAATATACCGTACAGAAGCTTGGACGGCTGGCTGGGATCAGCACCCGGACGCTCCGATATTATGATGAGATTGGCATTCTGAAGCCGGCCAGAATCAACTCGTCAGGCTATCGAATCTACGGGGAGGAGGAAGTGAACCGGCTGCAGCAGATTTTGTTTTACCGTGAGCTGGGGCTCCAGTTGGAGGAAATTGGGGCTATTATATCTTCGCCATCCTATGACCGGACCCGGGCGCTGAAGGAGCACCATGTGCAGCTTCTTGACAAGAGACGGCAGCTCGATCTGCTAATTGCGAATGTGGAGAAGACGATTGCCTCCGCTGAAGGGAGAATAACCATGAGCGATCAGGAGAAATTTGAAGGCTTTAAACAGAAGATGATTGACGACAATGAGAAACAATACGGCAAGGAAGTCCGTGAAAAATATGGTGATGAGCAGGTGGATCGGTCCAATGCGAAATTGAAGGGCATGACGCAGGAGCAGTACGAGGAGGTGACCCGTCTGGCTGACGAGCTGTATGCGACGCTTGCCGAAGCGTTCAAGCAAGGGGATCCGGCCGGGGAGCTGGCACAGCGTGCGGCGGATTTGCATAAACAGTGGCTTACGTATTTTTGGAGCGATTACAGCAAGGAGGCCCATGCGGGTCTTGCCCAAATGTATGTGGATGATGAGCGGTTTACGGCACACTATGATGCGAAGCAGCCGGGAACGGCGGCGTTCCTGCGCGATGCGATTTTGATTTACACCGGCATGAAATCTTAAGGACCCATCGCCATGACACGAAGCTAAGTCATCCGCTTCGAAAATCTCCCCTCTGCGTGCGGTTAACCCGCAGTAGAGGGTTTTCGTTATGTCCGGATATACAGTGCCATAGGCTCCATTCCCCCTGATCCCCCGGCTCAAAAGGCCGGCCAATTTCCACAATCTGTTCCTTGTCACCCGCAGGGTAAAAATGGTTAGATGATCTTTGGACTAATTTTCACAAATCCTGCACCAATCGGTGTTTATCTCATATAAAACGGGGGGAATTATGGAGCTGTTTATTCAACATGCGGTGGACATCATCAATGATTTTCTGTGGTCCAAGCTGCTCATTGTATTGCTTATTGCCGGAGGGCTGTATTTTACGTTCGGCACCAAGTTTTTGCAGTTCCGTCTGCTGGGTGAAATGTTCCGGGTGATCCGGGAATCCAAACCGAAAGCCAAAGGAAGCATCTCTCCCTTCCAAGCATTTGCCATCAGTATGGCGGCGCGGGTCGGAACCGGAAATATTACGGGGGTTGCGATCGCGATATCGCTCGGAGGGCCGGGCGCCGTGTTCTGGATGTGGATCATTGCCATTATCGGAGCGGCTTCAAGCTTTATTGAAAGCACTTTGGCGCAGATTTATAAGATAAAGGACGGCGCAGGAGGCTTCCGCGGCGGTCCGGCGTACTACATTCAGCAAGGCCTGAAGAAGCGCTGGATGGGCGCATTGTTTGCCGTGCTGATCACATTATCCTTCGGATTGGTGTTTAATGCCGTTCAGTCGAATACGATCACGATCGCCTTTGAAAATTCATTCGGCTCGAGCCGTTTAACGGTGGGCCTTGTGATGGCTGCCATCTTCGCCGTTATTATTTTTGGCGGTGTGAAGAGAATTGCGAAAATGTCGGAGCTGATCGTCGTCGTGCTGGCTGTTCTGTATGTCGGTGCCGCGCTGTATATCATTCTGGCCAACATTACGAAGCTGCCGGAGGTGCTCACGCTGATTGTGAAAGGCGCGTTCGGTTATGAGCAGATTGCAGGCGGCACCCTCGGGGCGGCCCTAATGAACGGCATCAAAAGGGGATTGTTCTCCAATGAAGCGGGGATGGGTAGCGCCCCGAACGCTGCCGCAACCGCAACGACGAGCCATCCTGCGAAGCAGGGGCTCGTGCAATCACTTGGCGTGCTGATCGATACGCTCGTTATCTGCACAAGCACGGCATTCATCATTTTGTTTACGGGCGCATATAAAGAGACCGGGCTGGATGGCGTTGCCCTGACCCAAGCGGCGCTCGGCATGGAGATGGGGGCATGGGCGTCGGATTTTCTGGCGATCATGATTTTCCTGTTTGCGTTCAGCACGCTTCTGGGCAATTATTATTATGGCGAAACCAATATCGAATTTTTGAAATCGAATCGGGCCTGGATATGGCTCTATCGTGCCTGTGTGCTGGCCATGGTGATCTTTGGCTCCGTTACCAGCGTCAAGCTGGTATGGGATCTTGCCGATTTGTTCATGGGGCTGATGGCTATTGTAAACCTGATTGCGATAACGCTGCTTTCCAAGGTGGCTTTTGCCGCCTTGAAGGATTACTTGAAGCAGCGGCGGGAAGGGCTGGATCCGGTCTTTACCAAAGCGAGCATCAAGGGATTGGAAGATGTAGAGTGCTGGGATGGAAAGCCCGGTTCGCCATGAACGGATGTACTCATTTGATATAAATACAGGATTAATTCGTTACGGTTTGCAGCGGGAAGCTGCAGCCGTAGCGTTTTTTTTTATGTTTTTTCGTAACATTAAGCGAATACTCCCGTTGTCTATATGAGTAGAAGGAGGGAGGTCTGGTGTTTTATGAGCGATCATAAGGGAGCGGATGAGGAGGGGCAGGTGCTCTTTGTTGACGAGCAAGGACAGTCGAAGCCCGGAAAACGGATTAAGGATCGGCGTAACCGCATGATTTGGCCGACAAGGGTGAAGTTTCTGACGAACGTGCTTGGCGCAGCTATCCTGTTGTTATTGCTTTATAGCATTTATATTTCGGCTATTCATATTTACTTGGACAGATCAGGGAGGAGTGAGCAATTTAACCGGGCAGTCCTATCGGTTATTGAGCTTCACGAGGATGGCCTCCGGGTGGAGAAGCCGGCCTTTCCGAATATTGAGGTTACCCCGTTCCTCACCCAAAAAACAACGCTGAAATTGTATCGGGATGTGGGCAAATGGCAGGTGATCACCGGAGAGGTTCACGCGAAACTAAGCATCTCCGGCAAGCTGACCTATTCGGTCACGAGAACAAGTCCCTATCTTAATCAGGATGATCGGCCGGCATTTATCCTCCCCTATTCCGTTATGTTTGAGGAGACGATGGAGGCAAACCCGAAGACGGAAAGCGATCTTAAACTTCTGGATCAGGTCGGAGAAGGTCATGTTGCGCAGCTGTCATTCTCAACGAAAACATTAATGCCGCCGGAGGAGCTGCTCAAGCTTCTTGCGGATTACGATCTTGCCATAACGGGAATGCCGGTATATGCAGGGGAGCTTAAAGAGTTTGAGGTTGGTTATTCGCTGGGCGACAGCAAGGATTACTATGTTTCGCATTTGTCGCTAAAGCCCAGATACGGCTTCAGGGAGGATAACAGTCTGTCCATGTGGCAGTTTTATTTTAAGCCGGAAGAAGATCAACACAATATGCCCGAGCATGTGGAGCATATGAAGTCGGACATCGAATGGATGATCAACAATGCTTCGTATAACGGGGAGGATGAGGATAAACAGCGGCTTGCCTATATTCAGAAAAACGGGGTTCAGGTGTACGGGGCAACGGTCACGGGACCGGTGAAGGAGCTGCAGCGACTTAAAGAGCGTCCGGAGTTTCGCGAATTCCGGCTGGGCCGCATCGAGGTATGGAACTGGGATTAACGAGCAACGGCAAAATGGAAGAGAAAGACAGCATGTTAATAAGAGAATCGAAGGGTCTGCCGCAAGAGCGTCTACTAGGACGGCGGCAGCCCCTTTTTTCTGTCCCAGCATTCAGCGGAAGCATGAATCAGGAACTATTATGTCTTTGATATTACTTTGACACGCATAGTAATTTGTGTTATATTAATCCCATTCTTTCCGTCAGAGGAGGCTTCGGAAACGTTGCTTGAATCATTACATAACAGCGATTTGATACGGGGAAACATCGACACGTTTATTCTTCGCGTGCTCATGGACGGAGATAATTACGGGTATCAAATCATTAAAGAAATTGCAAGGCGAAGCGGCCAACGATTCGAGCTTAAGGAGCCAACGCTGTACTCCAGTCTGCGAAGGCTAGAGAAGCAGGAGCTTATACGCTCGTATTGGGGGGAGGAGACCCAAGGAGGACGACGGAAATATTACCATCTTACACCGCAAGGGCGTGAGCGTTTTTTAAGAAACAGGAGTGAATGGAAGGCTGCGCGGGTCGTTATCGATGACTTGATCGGATATGGAGAGGAGCTGGATCATGATGTCGAATGAACATGAATTGGAGGTTTACGTTAATCGGTTATTTGCGAATCATCGGAAGACAAGGGAGACGCTGGAGCTGAAGCAGGAGATTCTTAGTAATCTGGAGGCAAAGGTTGCCGATGAGATGGCTCATGGAATGGACCGTCAAGCGGCAATCCGTTTAGCGATCGATGGCATCGAGGGAATCGATGACCTGCTCGATGACAACCCGAGGATGTATGTTACCCGTTATCGTTATGAGCTTCTGCAAAGTGCCTTGATCTATATTCTGCTGGCATGGATACTGACTCTGCCTGCACGGATTATGCCTAGCGGGGTGATGATTAATTCCCTTCTGCTGTGCTTGGCCGCCCTTGCCGGCATCATGTTTTTAGTCGTGTCCTCGCATCTAAAACGAGATGACACGCAAACGGCTGTCGTCCATTCGGCCGGACGGTCGCACTGGCCCAAGACGGCGTGGGCGATCTGGGGGATATTCATGATTGTCGTCTCCGCGTATACGTTTATTTTGCAATTCGGCAGTGATATCTGGTTTGGCCGCCCCCTCAAGGTGGATGGACCCTATTCGCTGTATGTCATCGCAATGCAGCTCGCCCTTCCCTTGACATCGGTGATCGTCCCGATGCTGGTTCATCGGGCCTCCAGATTAACCGACAAACATGAGGTGAAGGAAGCATGAGCAGAAAAAATGTATGGATCGTTGTACTGTTGATTATCGGCATCAGCGGCCTGATCGCGCTGGAAGGCTTCATCAAGCCCAGGGCGAATGCGCAGGCGGTTCGATACGAGGCCGAGCAAAACGATCCGTTAACGCATGACATCCGTCAATCGATACCGTATTTGAACAAAAATATATGGGGAATGCGGTGAACTTCGCCAATCTGAACGCATCCCTGCCTTTTCGCAGCATCGGAAGAACCATTCAAATGTACCCTGACCGGCTGACGGCCGAGATTCTGTATCAGGCAAGAGCAGGGGAGCTTGCCCCTGATAAGCTGAATGCATTTTTCATGTATAATTCAACGGCGAATTTTGCGTTGATCGATAACCTCGAGGAGCTGATATTCACTTTTGAAGATCAGAGCTTTACGATTCGGCGAGATGAGGTTGAGACATGGTACCGGGAAGTAGGAAGCGTTGCGCTTCTGCGCGATGCCGACTTATGGAGGGCACACGTCCAGTCCCGCATAGCTGATGAAGACCAAGTCACCGACTTTGTTACGAGTGTTGTGAGGTCAAGTTCGCAAAACAATGATAGATCTTCTATATAGAAGTGCGTAAGGCCCCAGTGTCAGAACTTTTGGAGGAATAACAATGAGCCAAGATGAGAGACGATTGAGCCTCGGTGCTTTTCTGATGAATTACGGTCATCATATCGCGGCATGGCGTCATCCGGAGTCGTCAAAAGTCCGGCCGATCGATTTAGCCTTTTACAAAGATTGCGCTCTTGCCGCTGAGCGCGGAAAATTCGATATGATATTCCTTGCGGACAACAACTCGATTCCACTAATAGAGGATTTAAGAACAAATGTCAGCTTTCTTCAACCTGAAGCCTTAACAATGCTCAGCGCTTTGGCGGGCGTGACCTCACATATCGGCCTGACGGGGACCGCTTCAACCACCTTCAACGAGCCCTATAGCTTGGCCAGAAGGCTCTCAACGCTGGACCATATTAGCGGTGGCAGGGCAGCTTGGAATGTTGTCACCTCCACCAAGGATGCGGAAGCGCGGAATTTCGGATCAGCTGCATTGCTGGAGCATGGGAAGCGGTATGAACGGGCGGAAGAATTCATGCGGGCGGTTACCGGCCTGTGGGACAGCTGGGAGGAAGATGCTGTAGTTGTGGATCGGGAAGGAATCGTGTTTGCCGATACGGATAAAATCCACCGGGTTCATCACCAAGGGGAATATTTTCGCATCGAAGGGCCGTTGAACATGCCAAGATCGCCGCAAGGCAGACCCGTGATTATCGAGGCAGGCACCTCGGCCGCCGGACAACGGCTGGCTGCGCGAACGGCGGATGTTGTATTTACGGCATGCGAGGATAAGGCGGAGGCCATCAGGTACTATCAACGGTTTAAGAGCCTGCTGACCGAATATGGGCGTGAACCGGATGATGTAAAAGTAATGCCGGGCCTGCTCGTATTCCTCGGGGAGAGCGAGGAGGAAGCCCGCGAATCCAGGCAGATGTGGAGCGAGCTTATTTTGCCGGAGGCTGCGGTTAAATATCTGTCACAGCTATTGAATACGGATCTGAGCGGATACCCGGCCGATGGGCCGTTACCGGATCTCCCCAAGGAAGGGAACAGCAGCCGGGCGGTCATGATTATAGAGACGGCTAAGCGAAGCGGAATGAGCGTTCAGGAGCTGGGACGGCATTATGCTGTGGCACGAGGCCATATGACCGTTACCGGAAGTCCTGATCAGATCGCGGATATGATCGAGGACTGGTTCAGGAGCGGAGCCTGCGACGGCTTTAATGTTATGGCGCCTTTATTGCCAAGCGGGCTGGAGCGATTCGTGGATTCGGTGGTGCCTTTGCTGCAGCAAAGGGGAATATTTCGTTCAGAATATTCGGGGCGCACATTGAGAGAGCATCTGGGGATCAGACTTAGATAAGCGGAAGACCGATCGGGTTGACCTGTACATCCTTATAAAAAAGGGCATCCAGTACCGGAATGTTGGCGATTCCGGTGCCGATGCCCTTTTTCATTCATGACCTTAAATATTTATCGCGAATCAAATTCATATGATGAATTTCGTGACCGGCAATGATATAAGCGGCTGCTCGGGCGGAGAGTGGGTAGTTGTTAAAGCTGCCTTGCGCAAGCATCCCTTTCTCCGTCAGACTTCCCACGAGCGTTAAGGTCGACATCCTGACCGCGGAGTAATCCCGCAGCACTTCCTTCAGCGGCAGGCTGGCAAAGGGCGAGTTTTGAACGAATGCCTCCCGGTCATAGCCGGAAAATTCCCGGGCGTCCCCGCGGGCTATATGAAGCAGACGATAACTCCATAGACGCTCCCCATCCGCGATGTGGCCCATCACCTGCTTCAAGCTCCATTTTCCCTCGGCATACCGGTACTCTGCTTGCTCCTCCGTTAGATCGCTCAGCGTCTTTAATGTATCGTCATGCAGCTCCTGCAGCACATCCACTATGTTTCCGTCAGGCACCAGGCTGATGTACTTCTCAGCCAAAGGCAAATATTCTGTTGGATCCGGTCTTGTATTCATAACGATTCCCCCGATTTAAGAATTTACTGTCTCATACATAGACTCATATGCAGACAGAGCCGCCAGAATGATGATTCGTTAGGAAGGCTTATGTTATGCTCAATCAAGCGCCTGAATGATCAGTACGCCATTAGGTTGCATGCGCCCAGATCAAGTGGACGATGCCGTTCCAATAGCGTTCGGATCGAAGCACCTTCAGCGGTGAGTCCTTCACGATGCGAAGGATATCGCGGTTGAAGTGACAGCCGGATATCCGCCGGGCTGCAGGATTGGCCAGATGCTGGGCGAGGCCGATAAGCCGGTTGGCGCTGACCCCATGCTCCAGCAGATAGACGCGGCCGCCGGGTTTGGCCCAGCGGTTCATGCGGCGCAATGCTTCCAAGGGATCCTCGTAGCCGCATAGCGACAGCGTGGACACCACGCAGTCAAAAGACCGCTCCGGAAGCTCCAGCGTCTCGATATCATGCTCAAGAAAAGTCGCATGAATGCCAAGCTCCACCGCAAATTGCCGCGCGCGGCTCAGCATTTCCGGCGAGAAGTCGACCGCGGTCAACTCGACCTTGTCCCGCTGATAGAACGGAAGGTTCGCACCGGCACCGACGGCGACCTCAAGCACTTGTCCTGAGACGTCCTGAAGCAGCCGCTGCCGCCATCTCCCGATATAACGCTGCCTGGAGTTTCTTTCGTACATGGCGGCTTGCTTGTTGAACTTCCGAATCAGCGCCCCTTTATTCACGCGGAATTCTCCGTGCTACGCCGGTTTTGATCGCAGCCTTTACAACAAGCTCACGGATAGCCTTTACGACGTTTTGATTGAATACGCTCGGAATAATGTAGGAAGGGTTCCGTTCATCATCCGGTACAGCCGACGCGATAGCCTCCGCTGCTGCAAGCTTCATTTCCTCGTTAATCGTGGTCGCTCTGCAGTCGAGCGCCGCGCGGAAAATTCCCGGAAAGCAAAGCACGTTGTTGATTTGGTTCGGATAATCCGAGCGTCCGGTAGCGATGACGCCAACGATGTCTTCCACCTCTTCGGGCCGGATCTCCGGCGTTGGATTGGCCATGGCGAAGACGATCGGGTCGTCGGCCATCGCCAGTACGTCCTCGCGGCGGAGCAGGCCGCCTGCAGACAATCCGATGAACACGTCGGCACCGCGAATGACTTCCTGCAGCGAGCCTTGCACCTTGTCCGGATTCGTATGCTCCGCATACCACTGCCACATCGAATTGTTGTAATTGCCACCGGCAACTAGTGCCCCTTCGCGGTCGACGCCGATGAGATTTTTGACTCCGGCCGAGAGGAGAATTTTACTGCAAGCGACCCCGGCGGCACCGATTCCGCAGACGACCACCTTGATCTGATCAATCGATTTTCCGACGATTTTCAAGGCATTGATGAGCGCCGCATATAATACGACGGCTGTGCCGTGCTGATCGTCATGGAACACGGGGATATCGAGCTCATCCCGCAGCCGCTGCTCGATTTCAAAACAGCGCGGAGACGAAATGTCCTCCAGATTGATGCCCCCGAAGGCAGGTGCCAATGCTTTGATGCAGGAGATGATCTCCTCGGTATCCTGGGTGTCCAGACAGATCGGGAACGAATCCACGCCCGCCAGCTGCTTGAACAGCATGGACTTGCCTTCCATGACCGGCATCGCTGCATAAGGACCGATATTGCCGAGTCCGAGTACAGCGCTTCCATCGGAAATGACGGCGACCGTGTTTCTTTTGATTGTCAGGGTATAGGCCTTCTTGGGGTCTTCCTGTATGGCTGCGCAGACACGGGCGACATCTGGCGTATAGACTCGGGAGAGATCATCGCGGTTCTGGATTGGAACTTTGGGCTGTGTCTCGATCTTGCCGCCGAGATGCATAAGGAATGTGCGGTCGGATACGTTGACGAGTTTAACGCCCTTCAAATTTTTGACGGTATGCGTGATCTTGCCGATGTCGACGCTGTCAGTAACCGTAATCGTAATATCGCGGACGGTGATATGGCCGCTGGACTGGATGACGTCGATGGCCACCATATCTCCCCCGGCTTCGAAAATTGCGGATGCAACCTGGCCGAATTTGATGTCCTGCGTGTTCATTTCCAGTCTGAGAATAATGCTCTTTCCTCCGAGTCCGTTTTTTTCCATTGCTACCTCCATGTGTGTTTAATCATTGACATGATTGTTAGTGGGTGTAACGGTGTATAATGTTAACAATAAGATCTTTCGCTAAACGCTGGTCAATTTCCTGTTTCCCGGATCGAACAATCCCGGATCCGCATAAAGAAATTAATGGCAGGGAGCAGCGTATACGGGGATTGGATCCAAATCATTATACGGTGAAGGAGAGAAGACGATGAATGCCCGAATCGAGGAACTCGAGAAACGCCTGGAGAGCAAGCACCATAAAGACCTGTTTCTTCAAATGAAGCATACGCTTCAGGCCGTGGACGATCTGGCTGAAGAGCACCGAAGGTACCAAGCGGTTCAAGCGCTCAGCGGGGTACGGATCGTCGGCTCCGAAGAGAGTGTCTATTTTGATACCCTTAACCAGGTGAAGGAGCTGATCGTGAACACGCTGGAGATGACGATCGAAGACCTGGAGCACAAAGGGGATAAGCGGTACGAGAAGAACTTCAAGGATGGCGTTGAGTGATCTCCTGAAGACGGCCGGCTCGCTTTCGGCACGGCAAGCGTACCAGAGGACTGTTCATAAGTAGATTTTTCTACTATGGGCAGTTCTTTTTTTGATTTATACCGTGAAAAACGGAAGCTGGGATCGCGCGCACTTGCTTGCTAACCTGTCAGCTGTTGTCGTGGACGAGCTAAGTTTGTCTAATGTGGGATACAATATTATCCAATTCCCATTGGATTGTGTAAAAAATCGTTGTTTTCTATTATGGGATACCGGAAGCAGATCCATTAAAATGATGATAGGGATGGTAAAGCTTGGACATTATAATGATTCTTCCAAGCTTGACAGAACTTAGGTGACGGCTCTGGGCTCGGAGCTACGAACAAAGGAGGGGTGCCAAGGAAGAGGTAAACGACAATCGCTTGCGGCAGTTGTTTGAATTTTACAATTAAAAGGAGGAACATTGTATGACATTAAGTTTGCCGAACAAATCTTGGCTCAAGCATGTAATCATTGCAGGCTCCACGATGCTGTTGATGGCTTTATTCATGGTTTTATTTGCGGATAAGGCGTTTGCCCACGGATATGTTGAATCCCCGGCGAGCCGCGCGCTTCTGTGTAAGCAAGGGGTTAACTCCGATTGCGGCGCGATCGTTTACGAGCCGCAGAGCTTGGAAGCTCCTAAAGGCTGGCCGGCAGCAGGTCCTGCCGACGGCAAGATTGCAAGTGCAGGCGGCGCATTCCCTAAGCTTGACGAGCAGTCCGCTACACGCTGGAGCAAAGTCAGCATTTCTCCAGGAACGACGACGTTCAAATGGCATTTGACAGCTCCGCATGCGTCGGCAAGCTGGAAGTACTACATTACGAAGGACGGCTGGGATCAAAATGCTCCACTGAGCAGAGCTTCCTTCGATCTGACGCCGTTCTGCTCGATTAACTACGGAGGCGTAAAACCGCCAACCGATTACACATCAACCTGTAACGTTCCGGCAAAATCCGGATATCACGTCATTCTGGCTGTATGGGAAGTAGCTGATACGGCGAATGCATTCTACAACGTCATCGATGTCGACTTTGGCGGCGGTAACGGTAACCCGAACCCGAGCGTACCAGCTCCGACAGGTCTGACCTCTCCATCCCAAACAAGCAGCAGCGTTTCCCTTGCTTGGACAGCTTCGACAGGAGCTTCCAGCTACGAGGTTTATCGTAATGGAACCCTTGTGGGTACATCCGCAACAACCTCTTATAATGATACGGGCCTGACGGCTGGAACGTCCTACACGTACACCGTGGTCGCTGTCAGCAGCAACGGCAGCAAATCCGCGGCATCTGCACCGCTCTCGGTGTCGACGTCCGGCAGCTCCGCGACCTACCCTGCTTGGAGCGCAAGCACCGTGTATCTGGGCGGCGACAAGGTTTCGTACAACGGGAAGAACTATGAAGCAAGATGGTGGACGCTTGGTGAGACTCCGGGATCTGCCGAAGTGTGGAAGCTTCTCCCATAAGCATTTCCTTCGATTATCAAGGATTCTCTAATGTGAATGAATAATGAACTGTCCTTAAGTAGATTTCTCTACTGCGGGACAGTCTTTTTTTATGGATTGTGATGAAAAGCGAAAGCGTTAGGACTCCCTAGCGTTCCATCTTCGATGGGAGGAACGATTCATACATAACACATTTCGGGACGTTCCATGCGACAATAATGAAACAAGAAGGGGCCTCCCGCAGGGTCCCTTCTTGTATTTTCATCGAGCAGTCAAGATAGGCCGTTGCCTTAAGTCTAATCCCCTTACGCCCGGTACACCGTGATGCCCCGTTCCTGGAACGGCCGAATATCGGCATCGGACGCTTCGGTTCCCGTGACGAGGGTGTGAATAGCGCTGTTTGGGGCTACGGTATGCAGGGACAGCTTTCCGATCTTGGAATGGTCGGTAACAACGACGATTTCGCCTGCGGCGCGGATCATGCCCTGTTTGGCCGGGACAAGCAGCGCTTCCGGGTGCATCAGCCCATGCTGCGGATGCAAGGCAGGCGTTCCGATGAAGGCCTTTTCCACATGCAGCGAGCCAAGCACATGATCAGTAAACATCCCGTTCAGCATATAACTGGAGGGGTACAACTCCCCGCCGGTCAGAATGACCTTAATGCCTGGAGCATCCCGCAGCTCAACGGCTACGTTCATATCGTTGGTTATAACGGTAATGTCGGACCGGTGAATCAAATGGGTGGCGATATGGAGGGTGGTTGTACCCGAATCGATAATGATATTCTCCCCGTCTTCGACAAGGGAGGCCGCCAGCTGGCCAATTCGGATTTTCTCCTCACGGTGAACGTTGGCACGTTCATTAAAGGACGGTTCGTTCCGCGTCCACTGCTCCATGATGACCCCGCCATGAGTGCGCTTCAGGGCGCCTTCCTGTTCAATCTCCGCCAGGTCCCGGCGGATGGTTGCGGTATGAACGCCGAATTCCTGCGCAAGCTGGGCGACCGTAGCCGTTCGATATTGCCTTACATAATCAATGATTCTTCGCTTTCTTTCATGTGCCAGCAACCAATCATATCTCCCTTCCTGAATCGAGCATAGGCTCACGGCATTTTTATATACAATGCGCATTATTGCTCTTTTATGCTCACCGTTTTAGTCCCCTCTCATTGTACCCTTCTAACGTTAAGCCAATGTTAAAACTGCAGGAGCCGCGCGAATTTACACAAACCGAACCCCAAGCTAACACTCTCCTAATAAAGCGGATCTACAATCAATTTGAATAAAAATGAACAAAAATGATCATTATCTGCTCATTTTATGCGTACAAATAAGCAGGGATTGAAAGGGATTTCATGCATGATGATTTGTTCATTACGCTGTACAGCATGATCAGATTATTACACAGGTGAGGGGGATCGCATTTGGCATCCATTGAATTCGTGAAGGTAAGCAAATACTTCGACCGTCAGCCCGTCATACAGGATCTGGATCTCAAAATCGAAGACGGCACGTTCACCGTCCTCGTCGGCCCGTCCGGCTGCGGAAAGACCACGCTGCTGCGCATGATTGCAGGGATTGATCCGCAAACCTCCGGAACCGTGCTCATCGATGGCAAGGACGTGACGCGCATTGCTCCAGGCAAACGCGGAGTGGCGATGGTGTTCCAGAATTATGCCATTTACCCGACGATGTCGGTCCGGGAGAACATTGAGTTCGGGCTGGTCAATAACAAGGTACCGAAGGCGGAACGGACCCGGCTTGTCGAGACGATCGGAGAAACGGTCGGCCTCGCCGATTACCTGGACCGAAAGCCTTCCACGCTGTCCGGGGGCCAACGCCAGCGGGTCGCGCTTGCACGGGCGATGGTGAAGAATCCGTCCGTCTTTCTCATGGACGAACCGCTGTCGAATCTGGATGCGAAGCTGAGAGTGCAGATGCGCATCGAGCTGATCGAGCTGCACAAGAAGCTGGGCACCACCTTTGTCTATGTGACGCATGATCAGGTAGAAGCGATGTCTATGGCCGATACGATCGTGCTGATGAATAAGGGAGTCATTCAGCAGGAAGCGCCGCCGGAAGTGGTGTACCGGAAGCCGAGCAATCTGTTCGCCGCTCAGTTCATCGGCGTGCCGCCGATGAATATCGCTCCGCTCGGCGAAGACCGGAGCACATTCGGCTTCCGTCCGGAGAATGCCGTCCTTGCCGCCGAGCCGGGATCGTTCCATTTTTCTGCCAAAGGGGAGATTGCCACGCGCGAAATGCTTGGCTCCGAGACGATCTACCAGGTGAAGACGGGGGATGGGCGGTCCTTTATGGTGAAGTGCCCGGACGATATATTCCATGTCGATCAGGAGGTATACCTTGGCGTGCCGGCCGATAAGCTGTTCTTCTTCGGGGCGGATGGCAACCGCATTGAGGAGCGGGACGCGCGCTACCTGGATTTCCTGGAGCGGCTGCGGGGGCAAAGTCATGGATAAGAAGCGGATTTGGGAAGGATTTCGTCCATACGTTCTCATCGCGCCGGCGATGGCGGGCATCTTCCTGTTCGTCATGTATCCGGTGGGCTACCTGATTTATTTGAGCCTCTTCAAATACAATCTGCTCAACAAAGACAAGAGCCGATTCGTCGGATTGGATAATTTCACGCAGATCCTGGGGCGGGGCGATTTCTATAAGGCGCTGTGGAATACCACGATCTACACCGCCGGCGTTGTGGTGCTGACCATGCTGCTGTCGCTGCTGTTCGCCGTATGGCTGAACAAGAAAGGACGATTCAATTCCATCGTGCAGGCCGGAATTTTTACGCCCCATGTGGTCTCGATCGTTTCGATCTCGCTCGTGTGGCTGTGGCTGATGGAGCCGAATCAAGGACTGCTCAATTATGTCCTCAAACTGGTCGGGCTCCCGCCTTCGGATTGGCTGCAAAGCTCCAAGACCGCCCTGATGTCGATCATCATCGTGTCCGTATGGCAGGCCATCGGCTACTATACGCTCATTATCGTGGCGGCTCTTCAAAGCATATCGCCCAGCATCTATGAAGCGGCTGCGCTGGATAACGCAAGCAAGTTCAAGGTGTTCTACAAAATCACGCTGCCCATGATTTCGCCGCAGCTGTTCTTCATCCTGATTATTATGACCATCGGCTCGTTCAAGGTGTTCGATACCGTTCAGGTCATGACGGGCGGGGGGCCCAACAATGCCACTACGACGCTGGTGTACTACATCTATGGCTTCCGTACGACCAATATCGGGTATGCGTCTGCCACGGGCGTGCTGCTGATGGCCGTTATCGGGCTTCTTACCTTCGTTTATTTCCGGCTGCTGGCCAAGAAGGTCCATTATCAATAATCCCCGCCGCGTAAAGGCAGAAAGGAGGAAAAGCTTGAAGACCCTGGAATGGAAGAGCATCGGGCAAGCACTGAGCATCGTGCTGAAGGCCGCCGTACTGATCCTGTTCATTTTTCCGTTTCTGTGGATGATCTCCACGTCGCTGCAGACGCTTCGCGAGACGATGGCGTTTCCCCCGACATGGATCCCCGCTTCGCCGCAGTGGGGCAACTTCGTCGAGGCGATGAATGCCGGGCCGTTTCTGACGTATTTCAAAAACTCCGTCGTCGTGACAGGCTCCATCATTATTTTGCAATTCCTTGTCATGATCCCGGCGGCTTATGCGTTCGCCAAGTATAAATTCCCGGGGAAAACGGTCCTGTTCGGCATGATTCTGCTGGCGTTCATGATTCCCGGCCAGGTCACATTCATTCCCGTCTACCTCATGATGGCGGAATGGGGGCTTGTGAAGACGCTGCTGCCGCAAATCATCCCGTTCGTCTCGAATGCCTTCGGCATTTTCCTGCTGCGGCAGTATTTCATGCAGATTCCGGAGGAAATCATCGAGGCGGCCCGGCTGGATAATGCCAGCGAGTTCAACATTATGCGGAAAATCATGATCCCGATGTCGGGGCCCGCACTCGCAACCATTGCGCTGTTCAGCTTCGTCAGTCATTGGAACGATTATTTCTGGCCGCTCGTCATGACCGATTCGGCCGCGGTTCGGCCTTTGACGCTCGGGATCGCGATGCTGCGGGAAACCGAGGGCATCAGTAACTGGCATATCATCATGGCCGGCAACGTGATGCTGGTCGTACCTATCCTGCTGGTGTATCTATTCTGCTCGAAGCATATCGTGAAGGCGTTCGTGTATTCAGGAATTAAATAAAACACTTCGTAAATCAAAAGGCGACTTTTTGAACAATCTCTTAAATTTGACAGGAAACTACATGCAATTATCGAAACATAATGGAGGAATGAAAAAATGAAATCCAAGTGGTTTACGCTGTTGTCCATCATGGTGCTGTTCAGTTTGCTGGCTGCGTGCGGCGGGGGAGGGGGCACGGCGAATACCGGCAATACCGGTGGTAGCGGCAGTACCGGCGAGAGTCCGGGAAACGGCGCTGCGGAATCCCCGACAGGCGGCGAAGGAGTTACGACCGTTCAATTTTGGCATTCGCTGGGCGGCAAGAACGGGGAGTATATGGATGCGCTCATCCAACGCTTCAATGAATCGCATGAAGATATTGAGGTTGTCGGCACCTTCCAGGGAGGCTATGACGAGACGGTAACCAAGCTGCAGCAGGCCATTGCGTCGGGCACGGGCCCGGACGTGAGCATGCTGGAGCGGGCTTACGTGCAGATGTTTGCCGATGCTGAAGTGTTGGAGGATCTGGCCCCGTATCTCGAGCAGTCCGGAATAAGCGCCGATGACTTTACGCCGGGGCTGATGGGCCACTCGTACTTCAACGACAAGCTTGTCTCGCTGCCTCTGAATCGGTCCACTCCGATTTTGCATGTGAATAAGACATTGCTCGATGAGCTTGGGCTCTCCGTTCCGGCAACATGGGAGGAGATGAAGGAGGTCGCGAACGCGCTTGTTGTAAAGGAAGGAAACGAGTTTAAGCGGTATGGGGTCAGCATGCCTTATGACACCTGGTACCCGATCGCGATGATTTCGCAGGCCGGCGGCACCTTCTTCAATGAAGATAATACTTCGGTCGGCTTTGCCGATAACGGAGCTGGAGAGAAGGTGTTCTCTTACCTGAAGGACCTGCAGAGCACAGGCGCGCTTTATTATCCGCCGGCCCAGGATTCCGGGAATATTGTGAACAGCATGTTCGTGGAGGGCAAGGTCGGGATGATCTTTCAATCCACAGGCTCGATCGGCGGTCTGGCCAGCACGGTGGATTTCGATTATGTGACGGCTTTCCTGCCGAAGGATGAAGTGCATGCCAATCCGACGGGAGGGGCGAATGTCACGATGCTGTCTTCCTCCAAGAATAAGGACGCCGCGTGGGAGTTTATCCGCTGGATGGAGATGGAGGAGGAAGGCGGACTCGAGTTTATTTTGCAATCAGGGTATTTGCCGTTTACGAAGCAGATGGTGGAATCGGAAAAGATGCAGGAGCTGTGGGCGAAGGAGCCGAACCGCAAGGTTGCTTACGATCAGCTGGAGTTTGCCGTCGATACGAACAAGGATGTAGCATGGCCTGAAATTATGCATGAGTTTTTCTCGGCGATCGAAGCGATCATGTACGACAGTAAGGATATCCCGTCCACGTTGGACACGTTCAAGAAAGAAACGGAGCGGATTTTGGCTCAGTAATCGATAACAACAGGAAAAAAGGAGTGGCAGGACTTATGATCGAACGACTGCAGGAACAAGCTGGCATCATGGTGGCCGCACACCGCGGCTACAAAGCGGCCTATCCGGAAAATACGCTGGCGGCATTTCGCGAAGCGCTGGAGCTCGGCGTCGACATGCTGGAATTCGACCTCCGGCTGTCCAAGGACCGCCAGGTCGTCGTCATTCATGACGCAACCGTCGACCGGACGACCAATGGCACCGGCAAGGTAAGCGACTTTACGCTGGAGGAGCTGAAGGCGCTGGATGCGGGCGGCTGGTTCGGGCAGGCGTTCAAGGGCCACGTCATCCCGACCCTGGAGGAGCTGTGCGAGCTGCTGGCGGAATATCCCGAGGTGCTGTGCAACGTGGAGATTAAGCCGAGTCCGGATGCCAAGGAAGCTGCGGATCTGACGATCGCGATATTAGGCCGGCACGGATACCTGGAGCGCTGCGTGTTTACCTGTTTTGATGCTGAGGTGCTTACTTATATACACGATGCTTACGGAATGAAGACCCAAGGCTTTCCCGGAGAGAAAATGTCGCATTTCGTCCCTGGCGAAGACGGCACATATGCAAAAATGTGGGCGATCGGCATTGAGATGTCGCTCTTGTCTCCGGCGATCGTCGCGCGGTTTCAGGAGCAAGGGCTGCTCGTCTGGAGCTACTGCCCGGACGATGAGGAGGGGGTGCAAGCTTCGCTGGAATGCGGCGTAACCGGCATGACCTGCAACGATCCGCTTCCGGCGCTTGCGCTAACCCGAAAGAAGGGTGACCAATGATGAGCTCTTTATTATCAAACATTAGGAAGCAGACGGCAGATTTGCCGGCGCAGCATCTCGCCAATCTCGATGAAGTCGAGACGATCCGGATAGAATCCGGGGCTTTGTCCGGCGTTGCCGGTTTCTTGGAGCAGAAAGGCTGGACCTCGGTCGTCTTGGTCGCGGATCGCAATACGTACGAGAAGGCCGGCAAATCATTGGAGAAGCTCCTCGTCCGTGCATCGCTTCAGGTGCAGGTAACGCTGCTTCGCCCTGATGCCAAAGATGATGTCATTGCCGATGAAGCTTCGCTGATCCAGGTTATTCTGGATATTCAGCAGAGCCGAGCGGGCGCCGTGCTTGCGGTGGGCGGCGGAACGATTCACGATATTAGCCGGTATGCGGCCTATACTGCCGGCCTTCCGTTCGTCTCGGTGCCGACGGCGGCATCCGTGGACGGCTTTACGTCCAAGGGAGCGCCGATTATCGTGCGGGGGGAAAAAAGGACGATCCCCGCCATCGGACCGAGCGCGATTTTTGCCGATGTCGACATTCTCATGCAGGCCCCCGCACCGCTAACCGCTGCCGGGTTCGGGGATATGCTGGGGAAATACACCTCGCTCTTCGACTGGAAATTCGGCAGCCTGATCGCTGATGAGCCTTATCTGGACCGAGCCGCGGACATCACGGCGGCGGCACTTCGCAAATGCGTGGATGCAGCGGGAATGATCGCGGGACGGACCGAGGAGGGAATCCGGATCTTGATGGAGGCGCTGATCGAGTCCGGCCTGGCGATGCTGCTGTTCGGTCAGTCGCATCCCGCATCGGGCTCGGAGCATCATCTGTCCCATTATTGGGAGATGGAGTTTATCCGGCTCGGCAAGAAACAGCTGCTCCACGGCGCCAAGGTGGGCGCAGCCTGCATTGAAATCTCGCGTCTG
Organism: Paenibacillus sp. FSL R5-0810; assembly: GCF_038002285.1. Classification (NCBI taxonomy): domain Bacteria; kingdom Bacillati; phylum Bacillota; class Bacilli; order Caryophanales; family Paenibacillaceae; genus Paenibacillus; species Paenibacillus sp. FSL R5-0810. The sequence continues at coordinate 4,335,865 of NZ_JBBOCF010000001.1, read as the reverse complement.
TACCATGCGATAAAGGAAGAAGGGCTTGAAATCCGCGCAGGGCGTTTCGGGGAAACGGGAACGAAAGCGGAGCAGGAAGCGGACCGCATCCGTCATCGGGTATCCGAGCACTGGAGCGACATCCGGCTGCTTCTGGAACAAATCCCGAGTCCGGCCGAGCTTAGTGAGCTGATGCGTTCGGTCGGCGGCCCGGCATCGGTGTCGGAGCTTCCGATATCCGGCGAGCTGCTCCAGCGGAGTCTTCGCGAAGCGCATCACGTTCGATCGAGCAGGAAGACCTTGCTTCATATCTATAACGAATATGTCCGATAAGTCGAAACTGCTGCGGGCTTATGCCTTAGGGGCGCCTGCCTGTCTTTCTGACGCCTTGTCTTCAATAGCTTGACGGAGGTCACCTGATGGTCAGCCAACCGTCACAAAAAAGCTGTTCCCTTAGCGAACGAATCGCTGTGGTGAACAGCTTTTTTTGTCGTGAAGAGGCTTAACTCATTGCCTACTCCGGCCGTTCTTCGTCAGATGATGGCCAGCCGCCCCACAGACTAACGTGATTGCCGTCCGGATCGGTGAAGCTGAAGCTGTAGCCGCCGTCCTCAATATACCTCATTTCGCTGACGGCCACCCCACTATTCTGCAGATGCCGGTACACCTCCTGGATCTCATCGACCTGAAGCTGGACGATGGACTGCAGCTTGCCCTGCGAATCGGTAAATTGAAGTCTCGGGATGTCCTCGGCCTGTACGAGGCCAAATCCGACATCGCCGATGCACAGCCAAGCAGCGGGATCTCCAGGGGTATAGGGGAAAGACAGCTGTACCCCCAGCAGCTCCTGATACCATTTCAGCGATTTCTCCACGTCTTTGACCGGCCATTGAATTACGGCAACGCGGTGCGGTGTAATTGCCATGGTTTACTTTCACGCTCCTCATATCAATTGGTTAACTTGTTTCTCATCTACGCCTTCCCATAGGTGTGATCACTCTAAGAAACGGAAGACGATGCGGAAAAAGAAACGGGCTCGAAAAAAAATTTTGTCCTAAAGGCAAGCAAATGTCCGTCAGGATCCCAGAACGTAAAGAACAGCGCCTGTCCGGAACGCTGGACCTGGCGCAGCGTGATGCGGTTTGCGCTGATGGACAGGTAGGCATTGGCAATGGCATACGGGTTGGCCGTTTGAAAGCCGTGAATCAGCGCCTCGAACCAAGCCGGTGAGCCGGAAGGCTCCTGCAGCGGAGAAGGCGGAACGGATGCTCCGTTCTCCGCTTGCAGCTTGGCTAACCGTTTGCGGGCCCGTTTCAATGCTTCCTTCACGGCTCCTTCGGTGCTCTCGATAAGCTGAGCCGCCTCTTTGGCCGTAAACAAGAAAATGTCCACCAGAATGACCAGCACCGTCTGCTTGGCAGTAAGCCGGCCGGCGATCAGTTCGATCGTCTCCCGGATAAGGAAACCGTCCTCCTCGTATTCTCTTTCCGGTAAGTCGTCTCCAGGGAGCATGGCCTGACGGCGCTGCTTGCGATAGCTGTCGATCCAGACGCTGCGGGCGACCTGGTATAGGTACGCCTTGGTATCGGGCGATCCTGCGATCGGGATAGCGATCGATGAAGCTTGATCAGGGATTCCTGCAGCAGCTCCTCGGCATCCCAACTAGAGCCCGATGCAAGTTGTAGACAGTAGCGTCGAAAAAGAGGCACAAACGGGGTTATGAGGCTTGAAAATTCGGAATCGAAAGCCATATGTATTCACTCCTAATCATCCTGCCTTTAACATTCCATAAAGCCTGGAATAAGTCCTGCCGAACCTGCCTCAGGTCTATAGATGATGTGATGAATAGACTATATTGGTCCTTTTTTCCTAAATCCACCAAATGCGTTTCGTATGCGAACGAAGAAGTCGAATTTTGTAAAAAGTGAAATGAAGCTCTTAAATTCCTCTCCTAAGCTGCCGATAACAAACTAAGCGGAGTCTTACAGTCCAGCTTATACCAATATTTTTTCGATACCGCTTGTTCGTTTTTGTTTTTGTAGTGAGCGCGCCTTAACACAAAAAGAGAGCATACGCAAAAAATTTGGACACAGGAATGAGTAGGACCCCGGAACCATTTTTGGGGAGGATTTTAGAGCCATGCTAAAGAGCCTTAAGCAAAAGATGATAACGATGATTTGTTTGATTCTGCTTGTCAGTCTCGGCACTGTCTTCGCGGTAACCTATAACAGCTCATCCAATTTGCTGGGAGACAGTCTGGACAAGGAAGCGCTCTTGAGCGCCGAGAATCTGGCGCTGCAAATCGACGACTTTCTGAACGCGGAAATTGCGAAGATCGAAACCGTCGGCAAGTTCATTACGGGGGACAAAGAGCAGGATTTGAAGTTGATTCAGAAGGCGCAGGAACAGAATACCGAATTCGAAACCTTTTTCTTCTCCTATGATCTGACAGGAAAGAACGTGATCAACTTCCTTGGAGAGGTTACCGACGTATCCGACCGGGTTCATTACCAGGAAGCCGGAAAGGGCGAGGGCAAGATTGTCGTGTCGGAGCCTGTGCTGTCCAAGCGGACCGGAAATAACATCGTGACGATGATCATTCCGCTCATGAAGGACGGGAAGCAGTACGGATATATGGGCTCGACGCTTCCGATTAACGAGGTACAGAAGAAAGTATCAGATCAATCCTTCGGCGAAACCGGCTATGCCTTCTTGTTGAGCCGTACCGGAACGTTCATGTGGCATCCGTCCGAGGAGCTTGTCCTGCAAACCAAGGTTCAGGATGTCGATGCGGAACTGACGAAAGCTTATGAAAAGGTGAGCCAAGGTCAGCCGGGAGAATTCCAATATGCACTGGACGGAACGGCATATACGGCAGCCTATGCCCCGTCCAAATTAAATTGGGGCGTATTCGTTACGGCGCCAAGCAAGGAGCTGAACGCTCCGATCTCCAAGCTATCGGTAACGCTCGTTGCCATCTCGGCAGGAGCGCTGCTTGTATCCATCGCTGCAGCATATTGGGTGACGTCGCAGATTGTGCAGCCGATCCGTAAACTGAATGCGGCTGTGAAGGAAGTGGCCGCAGGGGATTTGACCAAGACGATTCAAGTGAAGGGCAAGGACGAGGTCGCGGTTCTCTCCGGCGATTTCAACCAGACGGTATCCCATCTGAAGCATCTGGTCGATGGAGTGAACGATTCATCCAAGCAGGTGCTGACCGTAACCGAGGTTGTTTCGGGCGGCGTCGATACGGCGATGAACAGCGTCGACCGGATTGGAACGTCCATTCGCCAAATTGCGAGCGGAGCAAACGCCCATGCTGCAAGCTCTTCCGAGATCGCCGTATCGATGAGCGATATGGCGAGCGGCATCGTGAAGATCGCGGAAACCTCATCCATGGTGTCCGAGGCTGCGCAGGAAGCGGCAACGCAGGCGGAGAGCGGCTCTGTCGTCGTTGAGCAGGCCGTGAAGCAGATCGGCAACATCGGCGAGGGGACATCCAAGGTTGGAACCGCCATCGAGCGTTTGAACGAACGTTCTTCGGAAATCGAGCAGATTTTGAGCTTTATTACGGAGGTCACTTCCCGCATTCGCCTGCTGTCGCTCAACGCTTCGATTGAAGCGGCAAGAGCAGGGGAGCATGGCCGAGGCTTTGCAGTCGTCGCTGAAGAAGTGAAGAAGCTGGCAGGGCAATCGGAAGCGTCCACCGATCAGATTGCGAAGCTGATCACCGAGATTCGGGAGGATACGCTGAATGCGGTCGAAGTGATGGACGTCAGCCGTAAGGATGTGCAGGAAGGCATCGCGCTTATTGAAGAGGTTCGCGAGAAGTTCGATAACATCCTGTATGCGACCCGGAACGTGGCTGATCATATTCTCGAGGTTTCGGCGGCTTCCGAAGAGATGTCGGCAGGCTCCGAGCAGGTCAGCGCTTCCATTGAAGAGCTGAAATCGATCGCCGACCATACGTCCAGCGATGCGAAGAATGTGGCAGACGCTGTTGAAGAGCAGATCGTGACGATCAAGGAGATTTCAAATTCGGTTAAGCAGCTTGAGAGCGTAGCCGAGGAGCTTAGCAAAGAGCTGGCAAAATTCAAATTGTAGTCTCCCCGAGCTGCTTGAAAGGGGGGATGCCTGTAGGAAAGCGTTAAGAGAGTCAAGCAGCAAACAGGGGTACGAGGCAAAACAGGCAAGCAAGCAGAAGCAGGAATGCAGATGCAAGAATGTAGCAAGTATGCAGATGCAAGTATGCAAGAAAGCAGAAGTTAGGTAGGCAAGCAAGCAGAAGCTAGCTATGCAAGAAAGCAAGAATTACAACAAGAAGAAAACTGGAGGAATTGAAACCATGGCTAAGAATTGGAAAAAGGTATTACTGGCAGGGGTAGTCAGCTTATCCCTCGTAGCAACAGGCTTTGCGGCAAACGAGGTTCTGAGAACACCGGACGTTTCCGCAAAATCCGCTTCATCCCAAGCACCGGGACAGCTTAAGAAACAAGCGGAATCCCAATTGGATGAAATTATTGAAAGAGGCTATATTCGGGTAGGCATGACCGGAGACTACAAGCCGTTTACATATTTGAATCCGGAGACCAAAGAGTACGAAGGCTACGACGTTGACGCGATGAAAGAGCTTGGTAAAGATCTTGGCGTAGACGTTCAGTTCGTGAATACGACTTGGTCCACGATGATGAAGGATCTGCAGAACGATAAATTCGATATCGCCGTAGGCGGAGTTACTCGTAACACAGCTAGACAAAAAACAGCATACGTTTCCCAAGGCTACATCTCCTTCGGTAAAGCGCCTCTGATCCGCGCTGAAGACAAGGACAAATACTTGACGATTGAAGACATCAACAAGCCTTCCGTACGCATTGGCGTGAACCCAGGCGGCACAAACGAAGTGTTCGTGCGCGAGCATCTGAAGAATGCGAACGTAACCGTTGTTCCTAACAACCTGGACATCCCGCATCTGGTTGCGGACGGCACGTATGACGTAATGATCACCGATACGATCGAAGCGATCACTTATGCGAAGGCTGACTCCAGATTGTACGCCGCATTGACGGATAAGCCTTTCACCAACAGCGAGAAGGGCTACATGATTCCTCGCGGCGACTTCGAGTACGCAAGCTACCTGGAAATGTGGATTGATGAAATGAAGCTGCAAGGCAAATTCGATGAAATCCACAAAAAGTGGCTGGAGTAGGATTTAGCCTCTAACATGCACCAATATCTGCCGGCAGAACAGGATGAAACTCCTGATCTGCCGGTATTTTTTTGCGTTCGTCCGCTCCTTGGCTACAGCCAATCACGGCCCGTGCGCCGTTTACCAACCAAGCGATAAGGGTAGTAAATAGACATGAGGTACGAAGCAAGCGTACCTGCTACAGCATCAGGATTTGAAATGGAGGGCGGACGATGAAGTTTGGAAAAGGGTTGGCGGCAAGCGTAAGCATCCTATTGATATGCATGCTCACGGCTTGCGGCGGCAGTGACACATCCGGGCGCGTACAGATTGAATTTTTCCAGAACAAGCCTGAAGCCAAGGGCTCCTTCGATGCATTGATTCAGAAGTTTAACGAATCCCAATCCGACATTACGGTCGTTCATGTCAATCCGCCGGACGCGGAGACGGTCCTGAAGACACGGGTCGTTAAGGACGATATTCCCGACATCGTCGGCATGGGGGCAACCGATACATATTCTCTGCTCGCCCAGAGCGGTATTTTCATGGATATGACCGGCAGCCCGCTGCTGAGCCGGATAGACGAAACCTACGTGCAAATGCTGAAGGACGTTTCCGGGATGGAGGAAGTCATCGGCATTCCATATTCCACGAACGCCAACGGCGTGATGTACAACAAGGAGATTTTCAGCAAGCTGGGCCTGTCCGTTCCGCGCACCTGGGACGAGCTGCTGGCCACCGCGAAGAAGGCAAAGGACGGGGGAACGATCCCGTTCTACTTCACATACAAGGACGATTGGCAGACGGTGCTTCCGTTCAACGCCTTGGCCTCCAATCTGGAAGGCATCGAGTTTTATTTGGATCGCAGGGAAGGGAAGGTCACGTTCGCGGACCGGTACCGTGAGATTGCGGAGAAGCAGCTGGAGCTGATGGAGTATGGCCATGGGGACAACTTCGGCAAAAACTACGCCGACGGCAACCGCGCCTTCGCCAGAGGCGAGTCGGCCATGTACATTCAGGGGACTTGGGCGATTTCCGAAATCCGGAAGGCCAATCCTGAGGCGCCGATCGGCTTCTTTCCGCTGCCGACCGGCGACGATCCGGAATCGAACAAGCTGATTTCGGGAGTGGACACCTTGCTGGCGGTCGCCGAAGAATCCAAGCATAAGGAGGAGGCAATGCGGTTTATCGAATTTTTGCTTGAGCCGGAGAACAGCAAGCAGTACATCTCGGAGCAGACGCTGTTCTCAACCGTCCAGGGCGTTACGCAGGACGATCCGGCCGTGGCTGAGCTTTTGCCTTACCTTGAGCGAGGACAAGTGGTCGATTTTGCCGACCACTACATCCCGGCTGCCGTTCAATTGAACTCCATTATCCAGTCCTTTCTTCAAAATCGGGATATTGACGCCTATCTGAAGAAGCTGGATACGGAATGGGACAAGGTTGCGGACAGGCGCTAGACGTTGAGGAACAGACAGCCCTGACCAACGCCATTCCAATGAACAATGAGGAGGATTCAAGCATGAACAAGCGGCTTATGCCTTACTATTTGATGACCGTACCGGCAGTTGTGCTGTTCTTCGTATTTCTGACCCTGCCTGCGCTGCAGGGCGTGTATTATTCCTTTACGAACTGGAACGGATTCGGCGACCATTATGATTTCATTGGAATCAAAAACTACGTGAATCTGTTCAAAGACGGCAATGTCGGCAACGCTTATTGGTTCACGTTCAAGTTCGCGGTCGTGGTCACGATTCTGATCAATATTCTCAGTCTCCTGATCGCCATGGGACTGAACGCAAAGATCAAGGCGAGGAATTTTTTTCGGGGCATCTACTTTCTGCCGAATATTCTCAGCGTCCTGATCGTCGGCTACATTTTCAACTATTTATTCTCGAACGTCTTTACGATATGGGGGCAGAACCTCGGCATTGGCTGGCTCTCGACCAACCTTTTGGGGAGCGAGCAGCACGCCTGGATCGGCATCGTCATCGTAGCAGTGTGGCAGGGCGTCGCCTATAATACGATTTTGTATTTGGCCGGGCTGCAGACGATTCCGGGCACGTTATATGAGGCCTCGAACCTGGACGGCGCGAACCGCTGGCAGGAATTCTGGAAGATCACCTTCCCGCTGATCGCCCCGTTCTTCACGATTAACATGGTGCTGGCGATGAAGAATTCCCTGATGGTGTTCGACCAGATCGTGGCGCTGACAAACGGCGGCCCGGGGCGTGCGACGCAGTCCATCTCGCATCTTATCTATACGGGGGGCTTCGAGGGCGGCGAGTTCGCGTATCAATCCGCCAACTCGGTCATTTACTTTATTCTGATCGCGGCCGTGTCCATTGCGCAAATCCGGTTTTTACAGCGAAGGGAGGCGGAGATGTAATGCGGACCAGAACCAATTGGCCGGTCATGATCCTCATCGCCTTGGGCACCGTGCTGATCCTGTTTCCGTTATACATGACGGTTACGATAGCGCTCAAATCGCCCCAGGATATGTTGACATCGGTGTTCGGCCTGCCGAAGGAGCTTCATTTCGAGAATTTCGCCAATGCGATCGCCATGACAAACTTCTTCAACGCGCTGGGCAACAGCGCCATGGTAACGACCGCAACGGTCGTCTTGACGCTGCTTACGAATTCGCTTGTGGCCTATGCGATTGCGCGTAACATGAACCGGAGGTTTTTCAAAGGGCTCTACTTTTACTTCATCAGCGCGATGTTCATTCCGTTTCCGATTATTATGCTGCCGCTGGTGAAATTGACGGCCGGCTTGAACATGACCAATCTGGTGGGACTGACGATTCTGCACACCGTCTATGCGCTCGCGTTCAACGTGTTTGTCTATGTCGGCTACATCAAGTCTATACCGGTTGCTCTTGAAGAAGCGGCTCGGGTTGACGGGACGTCCACGTGGGGCACGTTCTGGAGGATCATCTTCCCGATTATGGCGCCGATCAATGCAACGGTGGGCATCCTGATCTGCTTGTCCACCTACAACGACTTCCTGCTCCCGCTCATCATCATCAGCGACACGGATTCCTACACGCTGCCGCTGGTGCAGTACATTTTCCAAGGGCAGTTCAATACCGAATTCAATCTGGCCTTTGCTTCGTACCTGATGGCCATGCTGCCGATGATCATCATATATCTGTTCGCCCAGAAATGGATCATTAACGGTATTACGCAGGGAGCGGTCAAGTAGACGGAGAGATGGGATAATAAAAAATTAAATATGCTGTACGCCAAAAAAAGCTGTACGCCCTCGCGCTAAGTGGTTCATGCGCGGCGTACAGCTTTTGTTCGGTTAATCGATTGGAAAGCTTGTTCGAGATCCGGCTGCCCGAATGCTGTCTCGGTCCCGGTGCTTCTCAAATCGGGATTGACTAGGGAAATCATTCCGCCTTGCCCCGTAATTCTACAATCCCAGCATCATGCGCTTGTCCGAATCCGGATCGCTGGCAACCTCGCTGTGGCGGTTGAAAATCATCGTCGACCGTTCGCTCCGGTCGTACTGTGGCCAAGGCAGCGACGGCGTGTCCGGGGATCCGGTGCGGGCGAATGCGGCCCAGGCATCCTGCATCCGTTCTGCAAGCGACTGCGTGTCCCGGTCAACTTCAACGCCAATGTTGCGAAACAGTCGTACCGTGTTGAACACGAACGGGATTTCCAAAGCATGCATCGCTTTGCCGAGAACCGGATGCTCCGGGAGCGTCCAATCGAACCGGTACATCCAGACCGGAGCCTGCCCGCTGTGAGCTGCCGCGAATTGAACGGCAGAGCGCCAGAAATAGAGGTCGGTCATGATTTGGGCATGGCCATCAATGGTGTAAGGATATTGCTTCGTAAAGGCGCCCGCGTCCTGAATCCCGGTCATCGCTTCGACAGCATGCACCAGATGCTCTTCCTTGATCAGCGGCGAGTTAGGCCGGAAGAACAAAGCTCCCTCCTCGAGATTCGTTCCGATGAGCAGCGGCACGGATGCGGCTGACCCGGCCTGCACCGCCTGCAGCGGCTCTAGCGGCAGCGTGTCCGGCTCGACGACAGGCTGGAAGATCATGTTCACGCCGGGCCCGATCCGCTTCTTCAGTCGTTCCCCGGCCTCGAAAATCTGCTGCGCAGTCATGGCCTCCAGCTGATCCAGCCCATCGGCGGTTACGCCAAGCTCCTGGAGCAGGCCGTCGGCAATCTGCTGCGCCTGTCCCGAAGGCAGCGCCTGCGAAGCTCCACTCTGCATGATAGCTTGATGAAACAGCCCCTTGGCTGCCGGCATGGCGAGCAGCGCGGCAATGCTCATGCTGCCAGCCGACTCGCCGAAGACGGTAACCCGGTCAGGGTCCCCGCCGAATGCGGCGATATTGTCCTTAACCCACGTCAGCGCCGCAATCTGGTCCAGCAGACCGACATTGGAAGAGAGGGCTTCGTGAAAAGGGCTGAGATGGACAAAGCCGAACGGCCCCAGTCGGTAATTGATCGTGACCAGTATGACGTTTCCTCGCGTGGCGAAGGAATGGCCGTCATAAGTCGGCAGGCTGCCCGAGCCCGTTACAAATGCGCCGCCGTGAATCCATACCATGACCGGCAGCGGCTCCCCGGCTTGATGCCCGGGTGCCCATACATTCAGGTACAGGCAATCCTCGGACATCGTCTTCGTAACCGCACCGGTCATCATGCTGGAGGAGGATTCCACGGGCTGCGGGCACATTGGAGAGAACTGGCGTGCATCCAGAATCCCTTCCCAGGCTGCCGGCGGTACAGGAGGGCGGAAGCGAAGTTTGCCGATCGGCGGCTCTGCATAGGGGATGCCTCTCCATATGCGGACGCCGTTCTCCAAACGGCCTTCAATTCGTCCATACTTGGTTGATACAACGGGATTCGTCATATTGTTCTCTACACCCTTTCTCTCTTTCTTGTATCGGTAATTGTGTCTAAACATGAAGGATCCGGCAAGCGGCGCCCGAATTCGGAAGGAGGAACGGTAAAAGTCCGACGTGCATTGTTACTCCCCACCTCTTGCCCTGGATCGAAAATTCTGTGTTTATGGAAGCATCTATATACACTTTACCAAGTTAACGACCGGGTTTCAAAAAATGACATAATCCGTCTTCTTGAGCAGGAATGCGAAGAACGTTGAAGAATGTTATGTAGGTCAGCCATATTTTCAAAAGAAGGCACTACCGTCCTGGCCACCAACAAAAAAACGGTGCGAGGAGATCATCATTCAAGGATAATGGAGGTAATTTAACGTGAACATAGCGATCATAGGCTGTGGAACGATGGGAATGGCTTACGCGGGCAATCTTGCAGCCATGCCTGGAGTCAAGGTTACGGGTGTTGTAGACATTAACGCCGGGCGGGCGGAGAAGGCTGCAGCCGTGTCCGGTGCGAAGGCATATACGGATGTCGATACGCTCCTTCAGCAGGAAGAGTTGGAAACGGTTGCGATTTGCTTGCCGACCTATCTGCATAAACCGTTTGTCCTGAAGCTGGCGGAGAAGGGACTCCATATCATCTGCGAAAAACCTGCGGCGCTCACGCTAGAGGATGCGCTTGAAATGAAGGCTGCATGCGAGAAGCACGGCGTCCGGTTATTCATCGGGCATGTCGTGCGCTTCTTCCCGAATTATGCAAATGCTTACCGTCAAGCGCATTCGGGCGTGATCGGAACGGCGAAGATGGCCCACTTCAAGCGATACGGCTCCTATCCGAAGGGAATGGACGGCTGGTACAGCAATCATGATCAAAGCGGCGGTGTCATTCTGGATTTAATGATTCATGATATTGATTTTGCCTGCTGGTTGTTCGGCGAAGTAGAGTCCGTCTTCGCTTCCGTGATCAAACGGGAAGAGCCTGAGATGGAATATGCCCAGGTCACGCTTCGATTCAAAAGCAGCGCAATTGCGAACCTAACCGGATACTGGGGTTATCCCGGACCGTTTACAACCCAGTTTGAAATTGCGGGAGACCAGGGGATCATCCGGTTTGACAGCAATCAGGTGCAGTCGCTGGATATCAAGCTTGCCGCCGGACCGTCGGGAGAACAGGCAGCCGTTCAGATTCCTTCAAGCCCCAGCCTCCACGATCCGTATTATGATGAGGTGCAGCATTTCATCAAGTGCATTCAAGACGGCAGCGAACCTAGGGTCAGCGCGGCGGATGCCTGCTATGCGGTAGAAATCGCTTTGGCGGCAGAGCGTTCGGCCCGGACGGGACAGCCTGTGATTATGGGAGGGAATGCATCATGAACAAAATTAAAGTCGGATTTATCAGCTTTGCCCATATGCATGCGGTCAGCTATTTGAATTCCATGCAGAAACGGGAAGACGTTGAGGTGGTCGGCATTGCCGATGAGAATGCGGAGCGGGTACGCCCTTACTCGGTGGAGCGGGGCATTCCGTATTATGCGAATTACGATGAACTATTGGCACAAGATTTGGACGCCGTTGTGATCTGTTCCGAGAATGCCCGTCATGCGGAGATCACGAAGCGGGCGGCGGCTGCGGGCAAGCACGTTCTCTGCGAAAAGCCGCTCGGGCTGTCCGAATCCGAGATGCTGGATATGATTCAGACCTGCAAGGACAACGGCGTGCAGCTGATGACGGCTTTCCCGTGCCGGTTCATTACGTCGGTCCGGCAGGCGAAGGAAGCGATCGACGCCGGTCAGATCGGCGAGATCTTGGCGATGAAGGGAACCAACCGGGGCACCATGCCGGGGGGATGGTTTATCGAGCGCGAGCATTCCGGCGGCGGAGCGGTGCTGGACCATACCGTTCACGTAATGGATTTGATGCACTGGTTTACCGGCAGCGTCGCGGAGGAAGTGTACGCCCATGCGGAAACACTGTTTCATGAAACCGATATTGACGATGCCGGCATGGTCCATGTCAAATTTGCAAACGGCGTTGTGGCTGTTCTTGATCCAAGCTGGTCCCGAAACCGGACCTTCCCGACATGGGGGGATGTCACGCTGGAGATCATCGGTACCAAGGGCGTGATTAACATCGATTCGTTCGCCCAGAAGAACGATGTGTACAGCGATATCACGGGCAAAGCCGCCTGGAGCTTCTGGGGGGACGATATGGATGAAGGGCTCATTAACAGCTTCGTGGACAGCATTCGGGACGGCAAGCCGGTTGCGATTTCCGGTGAAGACGGATATTATTCGGCGCGGGTGGCGCTGGCGGCGTATGCATCGGCAAGCTCGAAACAAACGGTCCGCCTGAAGTAAGGGATTTCCCCGCACCTTCCGGTTCAGAAACCTAAAGTTCCAGCGGTATCTGTTCCGGGACTGCCTCAGTGGCAAATAGGCGAATCAACGGGTTTTAGCTGCATACCGCACCGCATACCCTAAAAATTCGAAGAAAGGCCTCTTTGATTGAAGAGGTCTTTCTTTTTTGGCAAAAAAGATCAAAAATGACGACGCTCGTTTTGTTATCCTTAGGGGCAAAGGAGGGCCCGCCTTGAACACGAAACAGATTATCCAAAAAAGCATTGCGTATATGGAGCAGCATCTGGAGCAGCCGCTGACGCTGGCGGATATCGCCTCGTATGCCGGATTTTCACCGCACCATTTTCACAGACTGTTCCGGCGAGAGGTCGGCTTGAATATTGCGGACTATTTGAGAAGACGCAGGCTGGCTTTGGCAGCGCAGCTATTGCTCCACACCGAGACGCCGATCATCGATATTTCGCTGCACTGCCACTTTGAGAGCCAGGAGTCTTTTACGCGAGCGTTTAAGAAAATGTACGGCATTCCGCCCGGACGCTACCGGAAAATCTTCTTGCTCCACGCGCAAAGCTCAATCCAAGCCAAGGGAGATGATAACATGAATCAACAAGCAAACAATCCATCCGCTCTAAAGGGCTGGTTCCTGAGCGGAAGCCACCCGCAGGATTATGAAATGGGAGTCGATCGGACCGTCGTGCACCAAGGTAGCGCATCCGGTTATTTACGCGCCCTGACGCCGATGGACCCCGGCGCTTTCGCCACGATGATGCAGCAGTTCAAAGCCGATAAATACAGGGGGAAGCGGATGAGATTCTCCGGCTTTGTCAAAACCGACAACGTCGCCGAGTATTGCGGCTTGTGGATGCGTATCGACAACCACGCCGAGGACGTGCTGCAGTTCGATAACATGCACGACCGCCGCATCACCGGAAGCACGAATTGGAACCATTACGCCATTGTGCTGGATGTACCGGAGGAGAGCGCCACGATCTCGATCGGCGTACTCCTGATGGGAGCGGGCCAGGTATGGGTGGACAGCTTCCGATTCGAAGAAGTGGACCTGAGTGTCCCAACCACCCATTTGGACGTACATTATGAGCTGTTGGACGAACCGTCCAACCTGTCATTTGAAGAGTAGGGCGATTGCGCCCATTGGCGCCAGCGAACCGGATCATTGGCACCGAAAAATTGGGGACTGACAAAATGCACTTAATCACCGTTGAGGAAAAGGAGAGCGCAGGCATGAAAGTCATTACATTATGCGGGTCGACCAGGTTCAAGCCTCAATTCCGGGAGGCTGAGGCGGCCCTGACGTTGAGCGGGCATATCGTGCTCAGCGTCGGTTTTTTCGAGCAGAGCGACGGCATCGACATCACGCCGGAGCAGGAGGCGCGGCTTAAGGAGCTGCACTTCCGTAAAATCGACATGTCGGACGAGATCTACGTCATCGATGTGAACGGATATATCGGTGAGAGCACCCGGGGCGAGATCGAATACGCAAGCTCGCAGGGGAAAGCGGTGTGCTACTATTCCAAGGAGCCGCTGATCCAGCCAGAGGGTGTAACCAATACGGATAGGTGAAGCCCTGCTAAACGGTGAGCAGACCGTAAGGGGCGTAACCAAACCGCATTGGGTGAAACTGGTCTTCGCTATAGGTGGAGCATACGATGCGGAAGCTTTCGGAGCGAATATGCGTGCGGAGACAAGAGAGAGAGAAGGGACTCCCCTTACGTACTGCCCTAAGTGCAGCTATTGACTTCCCCAAAGCCCTGGCACAACAAATAGCCTCCCTCGAAACGCTCATTAACAACAAAAAGGAGGGCAAGAGGTGAAATCTTGCCCTCCTTTATTTCCCCCAACATAGGCAGCGGGATGTTGCAGCTCTTCTTGTGCGCACCAGCGGAGCGGACGAATCGATTCCGTAGAAGCGTAGCGTTCGCCTGAAAGCTTTCCGAAGGAAAGCTCGCATCGGAAGCATAGGCTGTCGACGGATTTCCCCTATACCAATGACAATTCGAGAAATTCGTCGACAACAGCGATCGCAGGAACGATACGTACGCGAAGCGTCTCCGGCGCGTGATACTCTCGTATTCTTACAGATAAAGCACAAGCGCAATAACCGCTGCCAGCACAATACGGTAAATCGCAAACGGCACCAGCTTGATCCGGTTAATCAGCTTCAGGAAGAAGCGGATCGAGATCAGCGCGAACACGAAGGCCGCCAAGAACCCGGCGATGAAGAACGGCAGTGCATCCATCGTGAAATACTCCCAGTTTTTCAGCAAGGACAGCAGGCTTGCCCCGAACATGATCGGCACAGCCATGATGAATGTGAAGTCGGCCGCTGCGCGGTGGCTCATGCCGAGCATGACGCCTCCGGAGATGGTGGAGCCTGAACGGGAGAAGCCCGGCCAGAGCGATAGACATTGAATCAGGCCGACACTGAAAGCCTGCTTGTACGTAATTTGATCGACCGTTACGACCTTCGCTTCCTTGTTCGAACTCATTTTGTCAGCGAGGATCATAAAGATCGCCCCGAGAACAAGGCCGATCAGCACCGTTTCCGTCGAGAACAGATGCTCGTCGATGAAGTCTTCGAACAATACGCCCAGCACGCCAGCAGGAATCAAGCCGACGATCACTTGGCTCAGCTTCAGGCGGCCGGTACCGGCGGGAGCGCCAGCTTCGGGCTTTTTGCGCTTCAGGCCGAGAAGATCAAGAAAGCGATCTTTAAACACGACAACGACCGCGAGGATCGAGCCAAGCTGAATGACGACCTTAAAGGTGTTGGCTACGTATTTCGTAAGAAACTCTTCGGATTTCAGCCACATGTCGTCCACGATGATCATATGGCCGGTAGAGGAAACGGGAGCGAACTCGGTCAGTCCCTCGACGATTCCCAGAATGATTGCTTTGAGGATAGTTATAAAATCCATGACCTACAGTCTCTCCCTTACTAAAAAATAAAAATGTAAAAATGCAGCGCCGTTAATGATTTATCGCATGAAGAAGCCGGAGGTCGACCGGTCACGCGGACCTCACGTACCATAATTGTTCACATGATGCGATTATTAAGCGGATTTTCTCCGCTTGCGGAAAAAGATAATCAGGAATGCGATAACGGCCACAGCTATTACAGCATAAGCGATATTGGAGTATACGTCCATGAAGGCGACGATATCTTCCCAGGATTCGCCAAGCGCGGCGCCGACCGAGACCAGAATGACGTTCCAGATCAAGGTGCCGATCGTGGTGAAGAGGAGGAACATGCCGAATTTCATGTTGGACATGCCCGCCGGGATGGAAATCAGGCTCCGGATCAGCGGAATCATGCGGCAGAAGAGCACCGTCCAGTAGCCGTATTTATCGAACCATGCATCCGCTTTGCGGATATCTTCTTTTTTCACACGGAGAATATGTCCCCAGCGATCCACGATCTTCTCGAGCCGCTCCACGTCCAGCAGGCGGCCGATACCGTACAGGATGACGGCTCCGACGACGGAACCGATGGTCGCGGCGAGAATAACGCCGGGGACGCTAAGCTTGGTATAGGTGGTCATAAACCCACCGAAGGTGAGAATCACCTCGGACGGAATCGGAGGAAACACGTTTTCCAGGGCGATCATCAGGAATATCCCGACATAGCCGAATTGCTCCATAATATCCGTAATCCAGTTTTCCAAAAGTTACACCTCTTTCACATAGTTAAAGGCCTGGGAGCGTCGATCGCTGGTCCTCTTAGATCAGGGTCTGCTTCAGCTTGCGCAAATACTGGCTTCGAATAAAGTAGAAGTACAGGATCTGCATCATGAGGAAGCTCAGCAGCACGATACCCATTTCGGCCGCAATGGACAGATAGAAATAGCTTTGCAGCGCGATGAACGCAAAGATGCTGTGCGTGATCGCAAGTCCGATCGGAACGAAAAAGAGCAGAGCCAGCTGTCCGGTGACGATTCGCCGAAACTCCCTGTCCGTCATGCCAAGCCGCGAGATGGTGGCATAATGCCTGCGGTCATAGTCAAGATCGGCATACAGGCGGAAATACAGGAAGCTGCCGGCAGCGATAAAAAATACGGTTCCGACGAGCAAAGCGGCAAAAAGCAGCATATTGTACAGGCTATCGCGCAGGGCGAAGAGGGTTCCGCTTACGGTAAGCGCGTAAGGACGGTTCATTTCATAACGGACGGCCCCTCTGGGCGCAAGCTGGGATGCGACGCCCTCCGTCTGCCGGAAATCCTCGATGTAAAAGCCGGTGTACCGTTCTGTCCGGGAAGGAGGGATGCGCTCAAACATGTTATCGCTGATGACCAGACCGCCAAAGCGGTCGTCTCCATCCAGCTTCGGAAGCAAATATTCCGGGACGCCGGCATGCTCCGAATACCCGACCTCGCGCAGCCGGATATCCGTATCCGGAATCTGGTACGATACATGGTGCCGGGTCCGGATATAGGCCCGGTCGTTCTGCGATGCGACAAGGACAAGGGCAGCGTCAGCCTCCAGCGGAGGCTCGTTAAACGGCAGTCCGGCCATCAGGACAGCCTCCTTGTAGTCGGAGAAGGACAGCAGGGTGAGCGGGACCTCCGACCGGGAAGAATCGGGATTGGCTTCGGTATATTTAACGTGAAACGACAACGTTTCAAACGGTATTTTACGTTCATCCAGCTCCTGCCGGATGGTCTGAAGATGCTCCCTCTCGGCGGTGTTTCCTTCCTTGGCGATGTAGCCGATGGAGGCAGGGAAATCCTCGTTAAATTGCTTGGTGAGCACCGGGATGGAGGCGAACACGCCGACCGAGCAGAACGAGACGGCCAGCACGATGGTGACCATGGCAAACATCTGGGCATTGTCCTTCAGCCTGTAGTGCAGGCTGGACAGCAGGATCAGCTTGGTCCGTTTCCAGGTAAATCGGCGGCTGTTCTTCATTCGCCGCACCAGGGCTACGCCAAGCTGCGAATAGAACAGGTAGGTGCCGAGCATCGTCATTAAGGTTACCGGAAACATCCGCAGAGCAAGCGTAGACGCCGTGGTCGTGGCCGCCAGCGTGTAGCTGACGATCAGCAGGACGGCTGCGAGAACGGACAGCCAGGGCGACGTCTTCGGAGCTGTCTTCGGACGCTGCCCGGATTGGAACAGGTCGATGAGCGCCTTGGGCCGCATGAGCCTGGAGGTGAACATTGAAATCACGATGAACAGCAGCACATAGCTGGCGATGGTCAGCCCCAGCGCCCGCAGCGACAGGCGAAACGGCAGGGGAGGCACCCCGAGAAAAGCCGAGCCGGCCATGAGGAACAGCTTGCCGGTGATGATGCCGGACAAGATCCCGGTCGCGATGGCGCTTATGCCGATGATCATGTTTTCCAGGAACACCATCTGGTTGAATTGGCGGTCAGTCATGCCGTGCATGAACAAAATGCCGAACTCGCGCTTTCGCGTCTTCAAAAACGCCCCCACTGAATACAGCACGAAGAAGAACGAGAACACGTACATGATAAGCTCGGCGCCAACCATGGCCTGAATAACAACCGGATAGAACATTTGCCGAGAAAGCTCCGGATGAAACAAAAACAGGGAGCACACAAAGAAAATCATGACCGAAAATGCACTGCTCAGGAAGTAGGCTGCATACGTCCGTTTATTCCTCAAGACATTTCTAAAAGCGAATTGTCGAAAGGTCATGGCTTCCTCCTCCCAGCAGGGCGAGCATATCGATAATTTTCTGGAAAAAAGCCTGGCGGTTGTCGCCGCAATACATTTCATTATATAATTGCCCGTCCTTGATGAACAAGACGCGGTCGCAATAGCTGGCGGCAACCGGGTCGTGCGTCACCATCAGCACGGTGGCGGAAGCCTCCCGGCTGGCGGCGGACAAGGTCTGCATGACGTCCTTGGATGCCTTGGAATCCAGATTCCCTGTCGGCTCGTCGGCCAGGATGAGGGACGGCTCTTGAATGAGCGCCCGGGCAATGGCGGTCCGCTGCATCTGCCCCCCGGATATTTCATAGGTGCGCTTGTGCAGGATAGGCTCGATAGCGAGCTGACCGCAGATTCGTTTCAGTTTAGCTTCCATTTCAACTAAAGGCATCCCCTCCATGGTTAGCGGCAGCACGATATTTTCCTCGACTGTCAACGTATCGAGCAGGTTGAAATGCTGGAACACGAAGCCCAGCTCCCGGCGCCGGAACAGTGCCATCTCGGTCCGGTTCAGCAGATGGGGATTGCGTCCGCCGATGATGACCTCGCCCGCCGTCGGCTGATCGATGGTGGCGATCAGGTTCAGCAGCGTCGTTTTGCCGCTGCCGGACGGGCCCATGATCCCGACGAACTCTCCTTTTTCAACCGCGAAGTGAATGTTGTTCAGCGCTTGGAACGCCACTTTGCCTTCGTAGATTTTGGATAGGTGCTTGACGCTAAGGATCGGCATAACTTCACTCCTTGTGTACGTTGCTATCATTGTAAAATACCTGCATCCGGCTCCGCCATGTCCGTAACTTACAGTTTCCTTACAACCTTGTAAGGTTTTTTTAGCGAACGGAACGTTCAAAAATAATGCGGACCGTGGTGCCCTCACCCACCTTGGATTCAATCTCCAAAGCATGACCGAGCTTGTCCAGTATCTGTTTCACAAGATAAAGCCCCATGCCTGTCGACTCCTGGAACCGGCGTCCGTTCTCTCCGGTGAAGTAAGGGTCAAAGACGCGCGGCAAGTCGCTTGCGGGAATGCCTATGCCTTCGTCCCGGATTTCCAGCACGGCCTGCTCACCTCGCGCATAGCCGGTCAGATGGACCGTGCCTTGCTCCTTTAGCGTATACCGAACCGCGTTCGTCAAAATCTGCGTGAGCACGAAGGACAGCCACTTCTCGTCCGAGGCGGCCGTCAAGCCGCTCTCGATCCGTACGGCGGGATAGATTCGGCGCCGGATGAACAGCCGTTTCTGTTCGGAGGTTACCCCGCGGACGACCTGCTCCAGCGGCAGCTGCTCAACATAGAAATCATGCTCGAAGGTATCGAGCCTTGCAGTGTATAAGACAAGGTCGAGGCCTTTTTTGAGCCGGTCGAGCTCGTCGCCGATGGCGGCGAAGCGCGGGTCGTCATCGTCCTGAAGGATCAGGTGGATGACCGAGATCGGTGTTTTCATCTGATGAGCCCACTGGTTGATAAAGTGGAGATGTCCCTCGATTTTATGCTTATAGTTGTGCAGTTCGGTCGAGTACTGGCGGAATTGGCTGCGCAGAAGCTGCTGCAGGGCTTCGGCAAGCGGCGTATGGGAGGATTCGGCCGAGGATTCGCCGGTAACGGCTTCGCCCGCGATCGGCTGGGCAAGCCGGCGGTAGAAGGAGCGGTTGGCGATATAGCGGAATGCCAAATAGCCCAGCAGCAATAGGAGGCTGATCATGTAGGCGTACAGGACGACCTTGCCGTTGCGGTAGCCGTCCAGCCGGTAGATAAGCGATACGAGCAGCAGCTGGGCGATGTAGACGACGATTAAAGGACGCTGCTCTTGCAGGAACAGTCTCATGCGTCATCCCTCCAGTTCGGTATGAGGCGATAGCCGCGCCCGCGTACGGTTTGGAGTCCTTCTTGGATGCCAAGCGCCGCCAGTTTTTTGCGAACACGGGTGATGTACACATTTAGCGTATTATCATCAACGAAGGCCTGGTCATCCCAGATTTTCTCAAGCAGGCGGTCACGGCTGACAACCTGCTCGGGCTTCTTCATCAGCTCGTCCAAAATTTTAGCCTCCGTATGGCTGAGCTCGGTATGAGCCTGATCCAGCGACAGGGAGAGACGCTCGACGTCCAGCGTAAGGCCAGAAACGGACAGCGTCCGTTCGTTGTGCCCGGCGCGTAGGCGCGGCGAAGCTGGCTCTTGATCTTGGCCATGGCGATCTCGTAATCGAACGGCTTGGTAATGTAATCGTCCGCACCGTTTTCAAGCGCCATCACTTGGTCCATCTTGCCGTCGCGGGCCGAAATGAAAATAATCGGGCAGGTGGAGAGGCTCCGGAACTGACGGCACCAGTAATAACCGTCGTACTTGGGCAGATTGATATCCAGCAGCACGAGATGGGGATCGAAGTCCTCGAATTGATCGCGGACCGTTTCGAAATCATCCACGGACTGGGTCGTATATCCGAATTTATGAAGATGCTCTTTCAGCAGGCTGACGAGACGGGTGTCGTCCTCAACAATCAAGATTTTGAACATATCGATAAAATTCCCTTCAATTGACATTGTACTAACGTCTGTTATTGTACCAAATTGTCAGGTTACAGGGAAAAGCAAAGGGACTGTCCAACCGGATTTTTTGGAAATGAAAAACCCTGAAGACAGCCCCTATGCAGGCTCGAAGTATGGCCACCAGGCCTCACGAGCGCAAATACGAAGAACGATGGAGATTATCTCGCTTCGGTCCCTATTCCGCCGGCCATTCCGCGCGAAATGCACTTCCCTTACCGAGGGTGCTGGCGGCGGTCAAGCTCCCGCCGTGCGCAGTCATGATGGAATGGGCAATGGCCAGTCCGAGGCCAGCCCCGCCCTGGATGCGGGCTCTTGATCGGTCAATGCGGTAAAAACGTTCGAACAGATGGGGAAGATGCTCTTCCGGAATGCCGGGCCCATTATCGCTTACGATGAGCACGGCGTGATCTCCTTGCTGCTTCAAGGCTACGGTAATAGCGCCATCGATTGGGTCGGTGTGCTGGACAGCGTTTTGAAAGAGGTTGTAGATGACCTGCTTCAGCTTGTCGGGGTCGCAGCGGCCTTGGACAGGAAGGGGCTGAAACGCTACGGCTCTGTTCTGGGCGAGCATTCGCAAATGCGGCTCCATTTCGCGGAGCAGCAGATCCAGTCTTGCGTGTTGAACCTGAAGCTTCGGCCTCTGGTCAAGCTTGGCCAGCAGCAGCAGATCCTCGACCAGCTTCTTCATTCGCCGGGATTCCCCGTGCATGCTGGAGAGCGCCGCATGCAGCTGTTCCGGGTGATCGGCCGCCCCGCGCAGCAATACTTCCAGGAAGCCGTGAATGGAGGTAAGCGGCGTTCGCAGCTCATGCGAAGCATCGGCAACAAACCGCCGCATGTGCTCTTTCGCCTCCCGTTCGGCTTCGAAAGCATGCTCCAGCCGTTCGAGCATGCCGTTGAACGACTCGGCCAGACGGTCGATTTCCTGCTGGCCTTGGGCTGCCGGAAACCGTTCCGCCAGATTCCCGGCATCGGTGCGCTTGACCGTATCCACGATCCGGTTCAGGGGCAGGAGCGTCCGGCGAAGCAGAGGCAGATACAGCGCCACGCCCCCCGCCATCGCGAGAAAGGCGAGCAGAGCGAAGATGACCAGCTGCCGCATCAGCACGGCATGCAGCGCGTCCGTATCGATCCCGAGCTGAAGCAGGCCGGTGGGGGATCCCGGAGTTCCCAGCGGCCGGAATACGATCAGCTGCTCGTTGCCATCGGCATCGTCGACAACCTTGTATTTCACGGGCCGGTGCTCCTTGAACTCCTGAAGGATTTGACTATAGGTATCTGGTGATAGCTTGGGAGCGGACCGTCCGCTGCTATCCGAGGACAGATCGGTATGGCTGCCGTTCGTTTCTATTCGGGCAAGCGACATGTTCGGCAGAAACATCAGAGGTCTCTCCGAACGCGGCGGAGATGTCCAGCCCTTGCCTGCATGATCCGCCGTATCCTTCGAACCGCCTGTCATTTCGTCCTCCGTATTGTCGGCGCCGGGGCCGGATATCGCTTGCCGCGCGGCGTTCCCAAGATCCGGATCCCACAGCTCCCTTGGGATCGAGCGAAGCTGCAGGGCCAGCGCTTCCGCCTGGTTCTGCAGCATGGCGTTCTTCATCCAGACATATTGCAGCATGCCGATCAGAATCAGCAGCACCGCGAGGACAATGAGGGATCTGGACAGCAGCTGCATGCGCAGCGATCTAGGCCCTTTGAGCCGCAGCCGTCGCTTGGTTTGCTGGCTCATGGCAGGTCCACGCGGTATCCCGCCCCGCGCAGCTTCTCACGCAGCGATCGGATGTACACTTCCACGATATTATCCTCTCCGCCGAAATCATAGTTCCATATGATATTCAAAATATTCGTCTTGCTAAGCACGGTGCCGTGCTTGGTTACAAGCAGCTTCAGCAGCTTATATTCCGTAGGCGACAGCCCGAGGGCCACTCCGCGAAAAGCGATTTCCTTCTTGCGATCGTCAATGACAAACGGCCCCAGCCGAATTTCTCCGAGCAGGCTGGGGAACTGATTGCGAAGCCGCGCCTGGATGCGGGCAAGCAACTCCTCGAAGCTGAACGGTTTGGCCATATAATCATCGGCCCCGATCAAGAGTCCTTTGACTCGGTCATCGATTTCATCCTTCGCCGTCAGCATGATGATCGCAATGTCCGCTTCTTCCTCCTTTAACCTGCGGCACACCGTTAGACCGTCGGTTCCGGGCATCATGACATCAAGAATAATGACATGCGGCTGATAGCTGTGCACGGCCGCCAGCGCGCTTTCCCCGTCAAACGCCGTCTTTACATCAAAGCCCTCATTGCGTAATCCGAGCTCCAAAAATTGCAGGATATGCGGCTCGTCATCGACGAGCAATACGCGAATTCCGTTGAATGATTCCATCTCTTACAGCGCTCCCCTATCTGTTAGCTAAAGCCTATCATAAGTAGTCTAACTGAAGCCGAGCTGAACCTAACCTGAAAAAAAACTAAAAAATCGACTGCTGCATTAAAACGGAGACAGGGAAAAATAGGATGTTGATATATAATCTGTTATCAGCGATGCTATCTTGAAGTCGAGATGATCTGGGCAAGTCACCTGTTCATAGGGAATTTGCGGGATAGGTTAAAGGGGGAGACTGAACATGATAGGCAAAGTATATATGCCGGAGAACTATGGGAAAGGCTCTTTAGACGGAGGAAGAATTGCCGAGCTGAAGCCGATCGGCCTCTCAGGGGAAGGGTCAGCCGTGAATCGTGTCGGGCCGATATTCTACTGGTCTTGGTTTCGTTCGCCTATCGAAGGCACTGTGGGAGAACATCCTCATCAAGGATTTGAAATCGTAACTTATATGATACAGGGCACTGCGGTGCATCAGGATTCGCAAGGCCTGCGCGGCGAAACGGGAGCCGGAGGCCTGCAGCTGATGAGAGCGGGCTCGGGGCTGAAGCATGAGGAGCATTATACCGGACCGGATGCGGAAGGCTTTCAAATTTGGCTTGAGCCTTATCTGCGCGATTCGCTGAAGCAGAATCCGGCCAGCCGGCAGTATCGGCAGGACGTGTTTCCGGTGAATCGAATTCAAGGGGGCTCGGTGACGACGTTAATTGGCAGCGGTTCCCCGGTCGACGTATCGGTGGATGCAAGGATGCTGGATATTCAGATTTTAGCCGGACATGAAGCCAAGTATGAATTGAAGCCCGGAAGGTATGCTGCCGCATTGACGGTTCGGGGGAAGGGCAAATTCAATTCAGGAGAGGACGAGCTGGTTTTCCATCATCGGGACTTTGTAGTCATGAAATCAGAGGAGGGAGAATGGCTGACCCTTAAGGCTCAGGACAATCTGCGCATGATTCTTATCGATGTGCCGGAAGATCCTGGATACCGGCTGTACGCCAAGAGGCCATAAAGCCCTAAAGATTACAAAATTGTAGTGGAATAAGATATAAGTCGTGCGATAAACTAGAGTTTGTCTGATAGGAAAACGATCGGACAAGCTCTGATTTTATCCCTTCCGCATTCGAATACTACCGTAAGAATAAAGACCCAGCATACCGAAGAACGTTTAGGACGCTTCCGGTGCATGGGTTATTTTGGCATTTATTTCTTCAAATATGTGTTATTTATTCAAAATACAGGTCTAAAAAGCGACTAAAGTCCTCCTCTTTACCAATACTTGGCATGCTATTTTATGAAAATAGTTGCATGCGTCCCGAGACATAGCCTGTCTATAATGATTGCGGGATCACGAAATATGACAATTTCGTCATTCCTAAAATCAAACGAGACGGGGGAGATTCATATTTTCTCGAAAACAAGTGTTAAAAGATTGATGGCCGGAGCACTACTGTCAGCAGCTGTTCTTGGTTCTTACGGATATGGGTCTGTGAATGAGGTTGCTGCTGCAAGCGTGCAGTCTGCAGCTAGCGGCGTAGCGAATGCGAATGTATATATGCGCAGCCAGCCTTCGACGTCGGGCAAAGTGCTTGACCGTGTCTATAAAGGCGACAGCGTTCAAATTCTGGGTGTCAGCTCGGGATGGTATAAAATTAAAAATTCGGACGGCAAACAAGGGTATGCTTCTTCCAAGTTCATTACCCAGAAAAGCGGCTCCTCAAACTCCAATTCCGGAAGCGGTTCGGAAAGCGCTGCCAAGCCGTCCGCCAATGCCAGTGTTGAAAAAGTCATCAGCGCAGGCATGAAGTACCTGGGTACACCATACGAATTCGGCTCCAACCGCAGCTCAACCAAGACCTTTGACTGCTCGGCATTCGTCCGCCGCGCATATATGGACGGAGCCGGCATTACACTCCCGGGCAACTCCCGGACTCAAGGCCAATGGATCAAGGATAAAGGAACCGATGTATACAACATCAGCCAATTGAAGCGGGGCGACCTCGTGTTCTTTATGAGCTACAGAGGCTCTTCGGCATCCGCGTATGCCGGTGTAAATAAAGCAACTCAGCGAATTACGCACGTAGCGATTTACTTAGGCGATAACAAGCTGCTGCATACGTACTCCAAAAAATCCGGAGGCGTCCTGGTAGGCGAGTTCAGCAGTTCCTGGAAGAACCGCTTCCTCTATGGCGGCAGCGTACTGTAACACCAATATGAATCGTCATATCTTTATCATATGTGTCTGACAATAGGGCCGTTCCTTGAATGGATGTTCGTATCCAAGAAGGGGCGGCCCTGCTGTGCGTAGGGAAGGCATAAGACGGGTATTTGCAATTGAAAGCCGTATTCAGTATGGTGTACATAACTTTCATTGCATCAGAGGCTATACACCACATGAACAGGAGTGATCAGAAAATGAATGGCGGACAGCGTTCCAACATCAAGCCGGGACTTGAGGTGGATATCGTATTGAAGCAGGATCAGCGAACAGGGAAGCTTACACGCGGCGTGGTTAAGGACATATTGACCAATTCTCCCAGCCACCCGCACGGCATCAAGGTTCGGCTGCAGGATGGACAAGTCGGGCGCGTTAAACATATCTACGAGCCGTAAACGCCTCGGCCCATGGGCCGAGAAAGATTCTTTAAATCGATGATGCACAGCGTCTTACCGATGATGGCCATTCGTGGTCCGGTTTTTGGTGCAGGCCCGCGTTGCCGCTTGAAAGTCCTTGAAAGTCCCTCATAGAGTTCACGATATGGTCATGTGAAGCTAAGTTTGGAAGCCGTTATTGGAGCTCCTCCATGTGGGAGGGATTTCCAAAAACGGTTTTTTTTAATTGAGCATGCAACATTGTTCCCGCTTCGGCCGTCTGGAGGTTGAGGTGATCAAATATGCGAAAATACCTGATAGCTGCGGCTATTGTGATGCTATTTATAACGGGATGCGCCCAGAAAGGAGAACCTGCGCCTGCCAAGCCTGAGCCTGCCTCAGATCAAGCAGTCCGGCCCAGCCGTACCGAAATGAAGGAAGGGGATTTCGTCTACCGACTGGTCAGCGAAAGCGAGCGTTACGGTCAAGGAGAGAAGCTAAAGATTTATGCAGAGCTTGAATATGTCGGGGAACAGGATGAGATTACCATTGGCCATGCCGCCTCTCCTTTCTATTTTCCGATGAAGGAGCTGACCCGAAATTACAGCATTGACTATATGATGAACGAGCCGTACATTACAACGACCCTGAAGAAGGGGGAGCCGTTGCGGGAGGATTATACAGGCAGCGGAGGTTATAGCGAACAGGATACGAAGGATTATCAAAATTTCATACGTTCCTTGAAGGATGGATTTCCCGAGGGACGTTATGTCGTGTATGGCTCGGCTGATTTCGTGATTCACCCGGCCGAAGGAGAGACGGGCGAAGAACCCGAAAAGTACAAGATTCAGGCGGAGATTGAATTTGAGGTAAGCCCGTAAGCAAGGCGGCGGGGGTGGACCGGAAGAAGGTTATATCGAAGTCTAGACTTAAAATAAGGGGCTCCCGGGTCGAGAAGAACCTTGAGGGAGCCCCTTATTTGTCTCGTGCTTAAAGGCTTATTGGAAGCCTTGATGTGTATTCGGGAAGCCTTGGCCGAAGGTAGGCTGGATATGCTGGGCTTGATTAGCCCGCGCCGAATATTCCACTTGCTTCACCAGCTGAGAGATTTGCTGGAACTGCTGAATCGCTGTCTGGTGCCCTTGCAGCGCGGACTGGATCATTTGCGTTGCTTGACGCTCGCGTTGTGCAAGCTCTTCCAGTCTGGCGGCGTTCTGCTGCTCCTGCTGCATCATCTGCTGGTACATGGCGGAAGCTTGCTGCGTTTGCTGCGTCAGCTGCTGCAGCAACTGCTCACACTGGCGGATTTGCTGCGAAATTTGCGTGTTGTTCGTTGAATACATGCGCGTATTCCTCCTCAAGAGTTTGTAGGTATGAACCCTTGATTATTGTGCGGAACAACACGGGGAAACATCCGGTCTACAGGGATAGAGAGCCTTCCAATATGTGGACGAATTCCTCCAGGAACTGCTGATCCTCTTGATCGAATCTTCCCTTCAACGGACTGTCGATATCCAGAACACCGTAAAGCGCTCCGTCAACGACGATCGGAACGACAATTTCGCTGTTGGATGCGGCATCGCACGCAATATGTCCCGGGAATGCATGTACATCCTCTACCAGGACGGTGGATTGCTTGGCAGCGGCGGTTCCGCATACGCCGCGGCCCATCGGAATCCGGATGCAGGCCGGCAGACCCTGGAAGGGACCGAGCACCAGCTCCTTGCCGTCATAGAGGTAGAAGCCGACCCAATTGGTATCTGTTAAAAAATGCTTCAGCAAGGCCGAGGCGTTTGAGAGATTGGCAATCGCATTGGGCTCGTCATGAATCAATGCCTTCAATTGTTGAAGGACCTGGGCGTACTGCTCGCTCCGGGTACCCTCGTATGGCGTATTTTGAAACATCGTGTTCCCCGTCCTTCCTTAATCATGTTATCGTTCACTCACGATAGTATAAGTATAAGATATTCGTCAAGCATTGGCATCCGGTCCGGGCCGTATCGATCAGAATCCGCTGATTCCCCGCACCTTCCGAGGGGTAATGAATGACAGAATAGGTGCCAACCTAATGTCAAGGAGGAGAGGATCAGAATGCGTGCAGACGTACAAAATTTGTTTATCGGTATTCACATGCTATATCACGCTCACGAACGGGACCTTACCGTCAGCGAAATGCAGCCCGAGCTCGAACGCCACGGGTATAAGGTTGGTGACCGGGAGGTCAAGAATGAGCTTGAACGCTTGACGCAGGAAAATTTCCTGACGGCTCATGGGGATGCATATAGTCTGACGGGGGCTGGCATCGAAGAATTCAAAGAGCTTCAGAGCAAGCTGAAGGAGCTCTGCAACGAGGTGCTGAAGCCGGTCAACGCGAAGAAAGCGGACACCATGGCTTAACGGACGGCTCCCCTTTTTCGAAAAAAACATGAAAGCAGCCCTGGATGATGGTCAGGCCTAGGCCGACGCGGGGCTGCTTTTTTGATTGCATGCTCCGTAATTCAAGATGTCTACACGCTTTCAAGCGAACGGTCCATCGGTACGGCGCTCATTTCTGCTTGATGCAGCCGGGGCTGCGGGCTGGCCTGGGGTTGACCCATATACTCCCGCAGAAACGATTGGACTCCGTCTCTGTAGCCTTTCGGGTCAATATGATAGGCATTGGCATGAATAGCTCCTTCGACAAGCAGCAGCTTCTTCGGCTCAGGCTTCGCCTCATACATTTCAAGACTCATCCGGGTTGGCACGTAATTGTCCTTCGCCCCATGAATAAACATGACGGGCAGCGTGCTTTCCCGCACTGCGCGAATCGGGCTGACCTGATTTAGGCTAAAGCCGGCTTTCCGCCGTATTCGGGCATCGACCCAGGATAGGAAAGGTCTGGCCGGGATTTTATTAAGCGAGGACAGCTGATGGCGGATGAGGTCCGTCAGGTCGGAATAGGGACAATCCGCTATGACAAGCTTCACTTGCGGATCCGCAATCGATAAATATTCCAGTACGGTGCCTCCGCCAAGGGATTGCCCATGCAGTCCAACGGCTATATCCTTCCCGTATTGTGAGGTAAGCCAGCGAATCCATGCCTGGATATCGTATTTTTCATAATATCCATACGTCGTGTATTGTCCTTCGCTGAGGCCGTGCCGGCGCTGATCAATCAGCAGCACATTGTAGCCTTCCTCCGTGAACATATCGATAAACTGGGTGGATACCGCCCGGGAACCGGTATACCCGTGAACGATGAGCATCCAGTGCTTAGAGCCGGGATTCGCTTCGATGGATGCGCCGCACAGCTTCAACCCGTCAAAGCTGGTTATGTTCACCTCTTGTTTGCTCAGCGAATCATACTTTTCACGCGTGTACAATCCCGCCTGCTCAAGGACGGTGAACAGCTTCAGGTCATTTTTGACTTTCATCCGCGTGATTTGGAGATATCCGATCTCCGTGATGGCTGCGGCGATAAGAGCAACAACGATCAGAACGACTAAAGTAATATACATATCGAATATCCCTCCTCTGTTCTATGCTGATGAACGGGGGATGCTACGCATATTGACGGATGCCTCCCGAATCCATCAATATAGATAGCATCGAAGCCCTCATGCGGATGTTTGCACATCCCGGGCCAAAGGAATCTTAAAGCTATACATCTTTAATACACGCAGTTAGTATCACCGAAAACGTTAAATACAAGTCAGCATTTTTGTAAAGGGGTGGACGCGGTGTATGCATGTGAAGGTCATATTCCGGAGCTCGCGGGCGATCGGGTCCGGCTCCGCAGGCTTACTGAGGATGACGCTGCGGATATGCTCCGGTGCTGGTCCGATCCAGATACGAGGAAGTATACCGAGCTGCCGGCTATGCACGCGGCTGCGGATGCGGCGGCGCTCATCGCATGGCTAAACGCCATGTCGGAAGAGGAGGATGCGCTCAGGTGGGGCATTGAGCTTACCGGCTCCGGACGGGTCATTGGCAGCTGCGGACTGAACCAATGGCAGCTGGCTGGGGCGTACCGGGGGGAATTCGGCTGCGAGCTGGCTAGCGATTGTCAGGGAAAAGGCTTTATGACGGAAGCGGCCGAGCTTGCGATGAGGTTTGCTTTTCAAGAGATGGGCCTGAATCGGATCGAAGCCTTTGTTCAACCGGGCAATGCGCGAGCGGTACGGTTTTTTGAGCGTTTAGGCTATACGCGGGAAGGCGTATTGCGGGAGTACCGGCATACCTCCACGGGATATGTAGATGCAGTAGTTTTTTCAATGTTGAAAAGGGATTGGAATCATCGCAAGGGAGAGGTTGGATAGGCATGTTGATTCAGTACAGGAGGGGAAGCTCTCTCCTTCATCGATACGATCCGTTAAGCAAGCTGGTCATTCTGCTGTGTACCGCGGTCATCGCCATGATGCTGGACCAGGCCTGGCAGCAGGGGGTGTTTCTGCTTCTATGCATCGGCACGGCGCGATTCGCCGGGCAACTAACCTGGAGAAGCTTGCTTCTGGGCATCCGGCTGATTGCCGTCGTGGCTATCCCGTATTTCATCTTGACCGGCTTGACGGTGAAGGGGGAAACCGTGTGGATGCAATGGGGACCTTTGACGATTACGACCGAAGGGCTGAATGCCGCGGGAGCGATGACGCTGCGGATGTTTACGCTGTTTTTATCCTCGATGGCTTATATCGTTACGACCGACCCGCGGGAGCTGGTGGCAGAGCTGAATCGCAGGCTTGGCGTTCCGTACCGTTTTGCCTTCGGCATTTCCGCCGCGCTCACGTTTATTCCGCTCTTGGAGCAGGAGGGAGCACAGATTCGGGCAGCTCAGCAGGTTAGGGGACACCAGCCTCCCAAGGGGCTCATGAGCCGAATCCGCTATGTGCTGGCATTCGTATCATCCGTGCTGTTAAATGCGCTGCGGCGGGTTCAGCAGACAGCCGGTGCAATGGAGGCCAAGGGCTTTGGAGCATATCCGGACAGAACGTTTCGCCAGACGGTTAACATTTCGCCGATGCATGTAATTTCTGCATTCGCCTACGTCTTGTTAACGGCATTATTGGGGTGGATTGTTTAAATTGTTAACCAGATTATATTAAAATGTGGTTGACGATAAGCACGGATATATGCAAAATATGACTTAGCAAAGCGTCCAGCTCGGCCCGAAATCTGTAGTCTAGCAGCTTAATTTTCGGACTAGCATATTCGGTTGGCTGCGGGACCCCTGTGAACCCTATCAGCTCGCGCTGGCCGATTTGGACGGTACCTAAGGAGGATTAATTTTGAATCATTCATCAACGAATCGAAAATGGTTTGCATTCACGACCCAGGAAATTATTCTGATGGCGATGCTGGCTGCGGTCAACGCCGTCATCACCGTGTATATCGGGCCGGTCAACAAGCTGCTGAGCAGCCTTGGCGGACCGATCGCGACATC
The DNA here is from genome assembly GCF_038002285.1 of Paenibacillus sp. FSL R5-0810. Lineage (NCBI taxonomy): Bacteria > Bacillati > Bacillota > Bacilli > Caryophanales > Paenibacillaceae > Paenibacillus > Paenibacillus sp. FSL R5-0810. The sequence continues at coordinate 4,304,846 of NZ_JBBOCF010000001.1, read as the reverse complement.
GACGACCACAGGCATCTACATGGTGTACGGCCTGTTGGCTTATTACATCATCCGTAAACCCGGAACGGCGGTTGTCACTTATGCGATCGGAGGGACGATCCAGGCCATGACGGGAACGGTTTACGGCATTGCGTCATGCTTTGTCGCCGCCGCATGCTACATGGTCATCGCGGAGATTATATTTGCGGCTGTGCGTTACCGGAATTGGAGCACGGGTGTGCTTATGCTGGTCGGCGGCGCGATGGTGCCGCTCTGGTTCGTGTTTGCCGCGAATATGTTCGGCTACACAGCATGGCCGATCGGTGTTCTGGGGATTGCGCTGGTTGTGCGGATCCTGAGCGGCATCTTCCTGTGCGGCCTGCTGACGAAAGTGCTGGGCGAAGCTTTGGCGAAGACGGGGCTGCTGCGCAGATTTGCCGTCAGCGCGAAGGGATGATTCGCTTGATCGGAACGAAGGTGGAGTGCCGGGACGTCGGTTTTATGTACGACGGCGAGGAGCGGCCGGTCCTGCATCAGCTTAGCTTCACGGTGCAGCCGGGCGAGTGGACGGCCGTGATCGGGGCAAGCGGAAGCGGTAAATCCACGCTGTGCCAGCTGCTCAGCGGTCTTCTTCCGCGAAGCGGGGGCGGAACCCGGGAAGGCGTTCTGCTGCTGGACGGGATGGATCCTGCCTCAGCCCCGCTCGCCGATGTTACGGAGGCGATGGGGGTGCTGTTCCAGGATCCCGATGCGCAGCTTGTCCAGGGCATCGTCGAGGATGAGGCAGCATTCGGGCCGGAGAACCTGCGGGTTGCGCCGGAAGAGATCGAGCGGCGCATCGCGGCCTCCTTGACCGCGGTCGATCTGCTGGAACGGCGGTCCGATCCGGTGCGCAGCCTGTCCGGCGGACAGCGCCAGCGCACCGCCATTGCCGCGGTGCTGGCGCTGCAGCCGCGGCTGTACGTCTTCGACGACGCCTGCGCGAGCCTGGATACGGCTGCGCAGGCGAGATTCCTGCAGCTGTGCCAAGCGCTGCAGGGCGAGGGCCGGACGCTCATTACGGCGTCCGGCCGCTTTGACGATGCCGCGCGCGCCGCGCAGCGCGTCATCGTCCTGGACGGCGGCACCGTCGTGCTCGACGGGCCGCCGGAGGAGCTGCTGCGCCGCTGCGGGGAGCAGCTGGCGCAGCTGGGGCTGCTGCCTCGTCCCGCAGGGGAGGCAGCTGGCGGCGCGGCCACGAGGGGCGCCGTGGCGCCGCAGGTAGCTCGCGGCGGAGCCGCCCCGCCAATCGCCGCGCCTGTCACGGCGCCAGCGGAAGATGCCGCAGGCATGCAAGGCGCCGCGTCACAATCGGCGTCGGCTGCGCCCACCACCGCGGCCGCGCCAAATCCGCCCGCCGCAGCACCCGCAGCCAGGCCCCCTGAGCCGCTGCTCGAGCTGCGCTCGCTCCATTACAGCTATCCCGGCGAGCGGGAGGCGCTCAGCCCTGTCGATGCCGTTCTGGAGCCTCGCAGCTGGGCGCTGCTGACGGGAGAGAACGGCTCGGGCAAGACGACGCTGAGCCGTTTGATCATGGGCCTTTTGCCTGCGCCGAAAGGGAGTATTCTGTGGCGGGGGGAAGATCTCACCGGGATTCCGGTGCATTGCCGGGCCGAGCGGATCGGCTATGTGTTTCAACAGCCCGAATATATGTTTACGGCTCCGAATGTCTGGGAAGAGATGGTCTACAGCCTGCATGGCGGACTGTCTGCAGCCAAGCGCCCGGAGCTGACAGACGCCGAGCGGAGCAGAGCGAACCATCTGCTTGAAACGGCAGGCTTAGCCAAGCGCCTTCATATGTCCTCTTATCTGCTTAGCCAAGGAGAGAAGCGGCTGCTCAGCATGATCAGCCAAATGATCCTTGCCAGGCCGCTTTATATTTTGGACGAGCCGACCTCCGGCATGGACTATGCCGCTATGGAGCGCATCGTCCAGCTCTGCCGGTTTGTCATTGACGAGGGCGCTGCGATCCTGATGATTACGCACGATCCGGACATCATGCGGCCGTACGCCGATTCCGTGATTCATCTTCGGGGCAGAAACCAAGAAGAGTCTGTGCATATCCCCAAGCAGCATTTATAATAGAAATATTACATGTGCGAAAAGCGCTCCTGCATTTTTGGGAGGCGCTTTTTATACTGTTGTCAGCTCTTTTTCGCATATCCTTAATCGCCGGGGGATGGGCGCCCTGGGGCGGGCGGTCAAGAGCTGTTCAAAGTAAAGGGGACGAAGGATACGTGAATGCACTGAAACAAAATAAGCGGGGCTATATCCTGGTCGGTATTTTGCTGTCGACCTTTATGGCCGCGATCGAAGGAACGGTTGTCGGTCCTGCAGGACCGGCGATTATTAGCAGCTTCGGCAGTGTTAGTCTAATGAGCTGGATCTTTACGGCGTTCTTGCTAACGATGGCCGTCACGACGCCGATTTTCGGCAAGGTTAGCGATCTGTACGGGCGAAAGCCGGTATTTCTGTACGGCTCCCTCATATTCCTGGCGGGGTCGCTGCTGTGCGGCCTCTCGCAGAGCATGACGCAGCTCATTATTTTCCGGGCGATCCAGGGGATTGGGGCCGGGGCGGTTATCCCCGTGACCTTTACGATTATCGGGGACATCTACAACCTGGAGGAGAGAGGGAAGGTTCAGGGAATGATCAGCTCCGTATGGGGCATTTCTTCCCTGATCGGTCCATTGATTGGAGGATACTTTGTCGACTTTCTGTCCTGGCACTGGATTTTTGTATTCCATATGCCGTTCGGCGTTGTTTCCATCTGGTTGATTCTCCGCTATTTCCGGGAAGATCGTACAGCCCGCCAGGTTTCGATTGATTATACCGGCGCGGCATTGTTTGCGGTCGGCATGACGGCGCTTCTCTTCGCGCTGGCTGTCGGAGGGGGAGAGGGCTATTCCTGGACATCCCCGATGATGCTCGGCCTTATCGGAGGTTCCGTGGTGCTTCTCATTGCCTTCTTGATCGTAGAGAGCCGCGTAAAAGAGCCGATGCTGCCGCTGAATTTATTCAAGATCCGGGATATTTCCGTGTCCACGCTGGCGAATATTCTCGTAAGCGCACTGATCATCGGATTAACCACTTATTTGCCGCTATGGATTCAAGGCGTCAGGGGAGGCAATGCCACCTTGTCAGGTCTGTCGCTGGCTCCGATGTCCATCGGCTGGCTGATCGGATCGGTGATCGGGGGACGCCTGATCGTGAAGACGGGATCCCGCAAAACCGCTTTGATCGGTGTCGTTTTTCTCATCATCGGGGCCGTCGGGCTGGCATTTATGCATAAGGAGACGGCACTCGCCCTGCTGCTGACGTTTACGTTCATTTACGGGCTGGGCTTCGGGTATATTTCGACATTGTTTCAGATTATTGCCCAGTCATCGGTCGGTTATCAGGTGCGGGGAGCCTCGACGGCGCTGAATTCCTTTATCCGGACCTTTGGCCAGACGGTTGGCGTTGCGGTGTTCGGATTATGGGTGAATGCCGGGATTGCAAACCGGCTTGCAGCTGAACCGGATGCGGTCGGCATTACCAGTGACGATATTAACAAGCTGCTTTCTCCGCACGGGACGGCGGAGCTTCCGGAGGGAGCAGGCGGATTGCTGAGCGGCATTTTGGAAGGAAGCTTGAACTCTTTGTTCATCGGCATGGCCGTCATGGCTGTTGTTTGTATGCTGATTGTAGCGGCCTTCCGCAATGCGCCTCCTCAGCCTGAGGATGAGACCGACGGAGAGGCGTCACCGGGGAACTGACCACGCGGCTGTTTCATTAACATAGACAGACTGAATTTGCATGAGCGAAATGTCCGATGGATGTATTCATAAAATGTTCGTTAGGACTTTTTAAGATGCGGCTATATTAATCATTGAAAAATACGAAGAACCCTGTCTCCCATGGAGGACAGGGTTCTTTCCTATGTTGTCCTTTTTTCAGGACACTACCGACGTGCCGAAGAATGGGCTTGCTTCGCATATTCCCCCATTTTTCGAAGGAGCCGGATGAGCTGGAGCTTCTCCTCTTCATTTAACCCTTCCAGCGCATATAAGATCTGGCGTTCATGCTCAGGATAAAGCCTCTGCATAAGAGCTTCGCCTTGCGGGGTCAGCTCGGCATAGATCACCCGTCGGTCCTCGGGGCAAGGGCTGCGCCGCACGAGCCCCTTCTCTTCGAGTCGGTCGACGACATAGGTCACGTTGCCGCTCTGCAGGAGCAGCTGGGATCCGATCTGCTGAATAGGCAGGCGGCCTGCATTATGCAATATTTCCATGACGGCAAAAGACGTCGGGTTTAAGCCTTCGGTTTTACCGCCGTTTACGACATGCTCGCTCACGCTTTTGAACGAATTGGCAAGCACTTTGTACAGGCTCATCGCCAGCTGAGTCTTTCGATCCATGGATACCTTCATTAATTTTCCCCGCCTTTAACTTGGATATGACATGTCCACCATAATTCCTTCAAATCTAAGATTACTCGAATCACAGGCCGTTGAAACATGCGATTTGTCACAGTCCAATAAAAATATTTTCAATATCCGGCCCGGTGCCCTGCTACGTCTCCGGTCCGAACGGCCAATCAGAATTGATCCTCTTGCAACGAATTCCATCCCTTTACGTATTACCTGAAATAGGAATTCAAATGGATGGGGGATTTACGAGATGGAAATGATACGGGAGAATCATGAATCACAACCAGACCCCGTTCTCGCCGTGAACATTCAGGAAGCCGGATACGAGCCCGGGCGGCCGCGGATACGCGATATCTCGTTCCGGGTCGCTCCCGGCGAGCTGCTCGGGCTGATCGGCCCCAACGGCGCAGGAAAGAGCACGACGATCAAAGCGGTCCTTGGTTTACTGAAAGATTGCAAAGCCGAAGTCAGGATTGCCGGCGATCCGCCAAGATACGCATATGTCCCGGAGCAGCCCGTATTTTACGAGGATTTGACGCTTTGGGAGCACCTGGACCTGGCTGCGGCCGCATATGGGATCGACGATGGACGGTTCGAGGAGCAGGCGGAGACGCTTCTACGGCAGTTTGGCATGGAGTCGGTACGTCATGAGCTCCCCGGAGGCTTCTCCAAAGGGATGAAGCAGAAGATGATGCTCATGATCGGCTTCCTGTCCAAGCCGGATGTCTATATTGTGGACGAGCCGTTTATCGGACTTGATCCAAGGGCAACGAGGGATTTTCTGAACCTGCTTTTGGAGGAGAGGCAGCGCGGGGCAGGTGTACTGATGTCCACCCACGTCCTAGATACCGCGGAAAGAATCTGCGACAGCTTTGTCCTCATTTCACAAGGTCAAGTAGCGTCACAGGGAACACTGGATGACATCCGGCTCGCAGCGGACCTTCCGGGTGCCTCTTTGTTTGACTGCTTCGATGCACTGACATGAACGGGGAGGAGGACATGATGGTACGGTCGCGACATGTGAAGAACCCGGGCTCCCTGTTCTGGACAAGAGTACGATCCCATTGGAAGCATCAGCGTGCAAGTCTCGCTACCGTGGCAGATTGGACGGTAATGCTGTACATCATTGTGCCGGGTCTGCTGCTTGGCGGAGGGCTTTATCGGGAGCTATGGACAAGACCGCTTCCCGTCTGGGTTGATTATATCCCGGTGCAGGGAGCTGCTTCGCTTCTGCTGCTGATGTTCTTCGGCAGGGTGCTGCTGTTTCTCGAGGAGGCCGACGTGCTGTTCCTCCGCCAGCATCCGCAATGGATCAAGGGCTTGATGGTCCGCGGGATGGGATACAGCATTTGTGTTTCCGCGGTTAAAGGGCTGCTGTTCACGGGGCTTGCCCTCCCGTTTCTTGTAAGAGGCTATGGATTTGGCGAAGCGACATTAATCCCCCTGCTGCTGGCAGCCGCAGCCTGCGCCTGGTGCGCCAATCTGGCGGGTAGGATAATCCGTTCTCGTTATAAGGGATGGGCAAGGCGGCTTGGGGGCTATTTCAGCCGCTGGCTCTTCTTCGGCACGTTCATGGTAGGCGTGACCTTCGGGCTTAAAACGCCGCTTGTTTTATGGTTTGGCGCTGTGATTTTTCTCGTGCTGCTGCTCCTGCTCGGCAGGTACCGATTGCGCATGAAGGGAGACTTCATCTCCGATACGCGGGAGGATGCGAGCACGCGTATCCAATTAACCGAGATGATTATGATCCAAGCGGTCGGCAAGCCCCCAAGCATCCGGAGCAAGACCTGGTTGTTCCGCAAATCGGGGCGCATTTTTAAGGGGGCCGCAGAGAAGCGGCTGGCGGATGCCGGTCTGAAGGCGATCCTGCGCAAGTCTGAAAATCTGGCCGTGTACCTCCAGATCACATTGCTCGGAGTTCCGGCGATCTGGATGCCGCCGCATGTAGTCAAAGTGATCGTCTACATTGCCATGGTCATTCTCATATCGTATTGGCTTCATACCCGTTGGGCGCAGTTTGCCAAAGCGGATTTCATGCATATCCTTCCGTTCAACAACCGCCATTACCGGTCGGCAGGCGTGGTCGTGGTTCGGACCCTGCTGGTATTGCCGGCGTTACTATATTCGTTGGTAGCGGGCCTGACGCTCTTTCCAGGAGCGGCCGGGTGGTTGGCCGGGCTTGCATGTACGGCTGTGGCCGTCATCGTTGCACCGACCCTGACGTCCTTGCCGGTCTACAAGGAGGAACGGACTTTAAGAGAGAACGAGGAAGAAGTCGGCGACGAATCGGCATGAGTGGTTCGATCGGTACCATGAATTGCCGCTTCTTATAATAGTAGGATTTGCATTTGGAGAATGAAAATAAGCGCTGGTCAGTCCTTAAGGAGCTGACCAGCGCTTTTCCATGTTGATGGGGCAGTTAGGGCGTCGGCTTTTAGGATACGCCCGAAGGAGGGCGGTAACTATCCGGAAGCGGCCTCTGCAGCGTGCTTGCCAGCCGTGTATCCGGTGGAGAAGGCTGCCGTGATATTGTATCCCCCGGTGTAGCCGTGGATGTCTAATATTTCACCGCAGAAAAAGAGGCCCGGCATCAGCTTGGACTCCATGGTTTTCGGTTGGATCTCCTTAAGGCTTACGCCGCCTCCCGTTACGAACGCCTCCTTCAGCGATCTCGTTCCGGAAGCCCGGAACATGAATTTCTTAAGGGTGGCGGCCAGTCCGGCTACAGCGGTTTTGGAGATGCCGCTGCAGACCGTATCGCTGTCGATCCCGGCCTTGGACAGCAGCAGGGGAATCATGCGTTCAGGCAGATATCCTTTGAGCGCATTCTTAATGCTTTTCCGCGGCTCCTCCTCAAGGTATATCCTAATTTCACGTTCCATTTCCGGAGCAGATCGGTCCGGGAACATATCGATGGCCATGTCCACATTCACGATATCGAATTTCCGCTGAACCTGGCGGATAAACTGGCTGCATCGGAGGGCAATCGGACCGGATACGCCGAAGTGGGTGAACAGCATGTCGCCGCGGTGGGCAATGATCCGCTTACCCTTCGGGTTCCAGACCGACAGCTCTACATCCCTCAGCGAGAGTCCTTGCAGCTCCTTGGAGGCAATCCATGGCTCCGTAGACACGATCGGCACCTCCGTCGGGTACAGCTCGGTGATGGTATGGCCGGCTGCCTCGGCCCACGGATAGCCATCGCCGGTGGAGCCAGTTTGAGGTACCGATTGGCCGCCGGTCGCAACGATCACGCAAGAGGATGTTATGGTCCTTCCTGATTTTAATTCTATGCCCGCCGCATGATGGTTCTCGAATAGAACCCGGTGCACGGGGCTGTTCGTCAGGATATCGGTGCCCAGCTCACGGACCTTGCCGATCAAGGCGTTGACAACGCTTGAAGCCTTATCCGTTACCGGGAACATCCGCCCGTTGTCTTCCTCCTTAAGCGGGATGCCGAGCCCTTCGAAGAAGGCCATAATATCCCGGTTATTCCAATGCTGAAAAGCGCTGTACAGAAACCGGCCGTTACCCGGAATATTGGCGATCAGTTCATCCTGCTCTTTCGCGTTGGTCACATTACATCTGCCGCCGCCCGATATGCCGAGCTTACGGCCAAGCTTGTCCCCTTTATCCACGAGTAAAACGGAGGCTCCTCTCTCTCCGGCCGCCACGCAGGCCATAAGCCCGGACGGTCCGCCCCCGATCACAATTACATCATAATCCGGCATGTTTGCTCTTAGCTCCTTTAAGGGTATATCACTAGTAGATCATCCTTATTATATACGGTAACCGTGAATTATCCTAAGTCCTTCAGCATAGGACGAAAAGCCTTTATTCTTCGTCATTTCAACATGAACTTACAAGATATTGTAATCTGGTGTCGCCTGTGATTTAATCAAAAATATTAGAGGCGTTGTCGAATTGAGGTGATTTAGCGTTGTGCTGAGCCTATGGAAAGATATTCTGCTGCAAGTTCTGCTGTATGGTACGCTCATCTTTCATCTGCCGCTTCTCCTCGACAGACATGTAAATTGCCTGTACAAGAAGAAACCGGATGTTGTGCTGCGATTCCGCGATCATATCGTCATCGCATGCGGAATCAGCATCATTCTATGTGTCCTGCTCTCGGCAATGAGCGATTATTATGTTCCGATTCATCTTGGAGTCGTTCCCCTGTATTTAGGCATTTTATATGGGAGCCGGTTTTCCGGGTTATGTCTTGCAGTCGTATATATAACAACCCATGGGCTGATTTACGGGTTGCCGTTGGCCTGCCTCTTGTTAAATATGCTAATCATATGCTACTCAATGCTGCCTCGGGTATCGACTCATTTCAAGAAGGGCTCGATCCTTGAAAAAATATGCTGGCTATGGAGCGCCCTTGTTCCATCCATGCTTCTCATTGTGGGCCACGAGGCCGTTGACGGAAAAGTCAATAATCATCACCTGAATCCCGATATGATTCTGGTAGCGGTTCTCTATATGCTGATCGGCATGTTCCACTCCGGATTGATTGTATACTGGATTGAAATGAACGCGGAGCGGCTCGCTTCCAATCGATATAACAGCCCTTTGATGAGCAAGGAATCCGTGAGTCCGTTTCTGGATCTCATCCCGCTGGGCATTATAGCTGTTGACCTGAAGGGCAATATCATAGCAGCCAACCACCATTTGATCACGGACTTGAGCAAAGCTGCTTATCCGCATCTGTCAAGGAGCGATATCGTCGGAAAACCGTTACACGAGGCTTTGGACGGTATGTTTCAGAAGGAGCATTTGCTAACGAGGATCGAGAAGGCCCTTCAAGGTATCGAAACGCCGGGAGAAATTGTCCGTAACGCCTCCCGAGTCTACTCGACAGGGATTTACCCCCTTATACATAATCAAACAGGCAAAATTTCGGGGGCGGTTGGGATTATTGAAGACATAACGGAACTTGATAAGCTGCGCTCCGAGTTTATCAATGTGGAGCGTCTCAGCTTAGTCGGTCAGATGGCGGCCGGCATTACGCATGAAATTCGGAATCCGATGGCAGTTGTGCGCGGATTTTTGCAGCTGATGCAGGAGAAGAGCCCGGATACCCTTGATCATTATTACCGTATTGTGATGGAAGAGCTGGACCGTGCGAACAGCATCATTAACGATTTTCTGTCCTTGGCCCAGAATCGTACGGCCGAGAAGGAAGAGTGTCATCTTCACGATATCATTCACGAGCTGAGCCCGCTGTTATGGGCGGACGCCAATTTGCGCGGACAGTCTATCGAGCTCAAGCTGGGATCGATGATGCCGAAGCTTCTTTTGAATCCAAAAGAGATGAAGCAGCTGATCCTGAATTTATGCCGCAACGGAATGGAAGCGATGGGGGAGAAGGAACGCTGACGATCGAGACCCGCCTGGAAGGCGAACAGGTCAAGCTATTCGTCAAGGATACCGGGATAGGAATTCCGGACGATGTGCTGCAGCGGTTGTTCGAGCCCTTTTTTACAACGAAGAATAAAGGCACCGGGCTTGGGCTGGCACTGTGCATGAGCGTGGTCCAGCGGCACAACGGAACGATTGATGTCAAATCCAGTGAAGGACAAGGCACGGTCTTTATCATATCGCTGCCCGTCCGCACCTCTCCGCAGACGATGATTGAACCCCAAAGCGCAGCTGCATTCGAATAATCGGATGGACGGATTGGCATCATAAGACAGAGCCAACGGTAAAGGAGGGATTCGGATGAGCAAAAACAATTCCAAGGAGCAAGAGCAGCAAAAGCGTGAAAACAAAGAGCGCCGCGGTGAGCCCATCGTGGACAAAAAGCAGGACGGGATTAATTACCCGGCCACCTAGGCTTGCATCACCTCTTTATCGGCGGGCGGCATCCTACCTTGGATGCTGCTCGTTTTGTATTTTCTTGCTTTCACTCTTCGTGATTGTATAATATAGATAGCGATGAGTTGTTATCAATCGAATAATCTTGTTTATATAAGGAGTGAAGCAGTTATGGGTATGTCTTTTGACCGATATATGCGCGACATGGTTCAGCCAATGCGCGATGAGCTCACGGTTCTGGGGATCCGCGAGCTGACAACGCCGGAGGAAGTGGAAGAGCAGTTTGAGGCAGCGAAAGGAACGGCGCTCGTTGTTGTCAATTCCGTTTGCGGCTGTGCGGCTGGTCAAGCGCGTCCAGGCGTTGCACTTGCACTGCAAAACGAGGTGAAGCCGGATCATTTGTTCACGGTATTTGCCGGGCAGGATAAGGAAGCAACGGCGAAGGCCCGTGAATATTTTGCGCCATATCCGCCATCCTCGCCTTCGATTGCTCTTTTGAAGGATGGGGAGCTGGTACATTTCATTGAGCGTCATCAAGTTGAGAACCGCTCCGCCGAGGAGATCGCAGCTGATCTGACAGACGCATTCAATCGCTACTGCCAGTAATCCGGCAGCAACAAAGCCCCCGAAGCGTTCGGCCTATTCCGAAGCCGCGGGGCTTTTGTTGTAAGTGCCGTCTTTGGAGAAGAGAGAAGCCATTCTGAAAGGAGTCTTACGATGAGTCTACAGGAACAGATTATTGCCGAACTGGGCGTCAAGCCATCGATCAATGTGGAGGAAGAAGTCCGCAAGCGGGTGGATTTTCTGAAGAGCTATGTTACCAATTCCGGCACGTCGGGGCTGCTTATCGCGATTAGCGGCGGGATCGACAGCGCGGTTGCGGCAGGCCTGTGCAAGCGGGCAACCGATGAGCTTACGGAAGAGACCGGCAAGGAATATAAAACGCTGGGTGTATTTCAGCCATACGGCGAGCAGGCCGACATCTCGGACAGCTATGCGACGGCGAAGGCTTTTAATCTGAAATATACGGTTGAGACCAACATCGAGGAAGCCGTCAACGAGATTGCGCTTGAAGTGGAACATGGTTTGAAAAACATCGGAGTCAACAAGCATATCAGCATCCCCGGCAAAGGCAACGTGAAGGCCAGAGTGCGGATGGTTGTCCAGTACGCGCTTGCGTTCGAACAGAATCTGCTCGTCGTTGGGACGGATCATGCATCCGAAGCGATTACCGGCTTTTACACCAAATGGGGCGACGGCGCGGTGGATATAACGCCGCTTAGCTCCTTGAACAAGCGTCAGGTGCGCCAGCTGGCTTCCTACTTGGGCGTGCCGCAATCGATTCTGGACAAGGCGCCTACGGCAGGCCTATGGGAAGGGCAGACCGACGAGAAGGAGCTCGGCATCAGCTACGAGGATAACAGCGACTATCTGGAGGGCAAGCAGGTAGCTCCGGAGGTCCAGGAGAAGCTGGAGAGCTACTATCGCAGAACGGCGCATAAACGGAATACGATCCCGGGCATTTAATAGCCCGGAGAGAGCGAACAAGTCCCGAAAGGGACTTGTTTTGCGTCTGGGGCCCTGGAGAGAGCGAACAAGTCCCTTTTGGGGACTTGCAGCGGGCTTGTGGGCCCGGAGAGCGTGAACAAGTCCCTTTTGGGGACTTCCTGTGCGCCTGTGGCCTCGAAAAGCGTGAACAAGTCCCTTTTTGGGACTTGCTGTGCGCCTGTGGGCCCGGAGAGAGCGAACAAGTCCCTTTTGGGCATGAGCGTTGCATAAAACCTATCACAACTTTTGCTGAAGTTACTATTTCTGTAACTACCTGTATCTTTTTCATGGACAAAACAAAAAAAGGCTCCTAATTTAGAAGACGTAGCACGTTGTCCACGACCTCTAAAAAGGAGTCCAACCATGGATAACGTAACCCAAAACACTGTCGTTCGTCAACTGCTTTCTTTACTGCCTTTGGATGTACACGATCGACTCCTTCATGCCGATCGCTACGCCAAGAAGCTCACCATCAACAAAAGCATTCTCATTTTCATTCTGGCTCAGTTCAACCATTGGCAAAGCTATATCGAGATGGAAGAACAAATTTATGCACACTCTGAAATTCGGTCCATCCTTGATCTGCCCAGCATCAGCGCAGCCCAATTGTCACGGAAACTCAGCGAAATCCCGACGGAAATCTTGCACATGCTTTTTCTCCATAGCGTTGCCCGTGTCCAGAAGCTGACGGCTCACCAGCAGGGCATTTCTTCAACCATTGGACCTCTGGCACTCATTGATTCGTCGAAAATCACACTCCCCTTGGTACTTGGGGATTGGGCCAGAGTTTCGCATACCTCCAGTGGGGTAAAGCTGCATGTGCGGCTCGTAGCCGCTTCACCCGAAGTGGTATATCCGGACGCTGTCATCCCATCGACTTTAAACGTAGGCGACCGAGCCGGGGCGGTCGAACTGGTCACCGAGCAGGCGGCAACTTATGTCATGGACCGTGGTTATGATAGCTACAAAAACATGGATAACTGGATGGAGCGCGGCATTCAATTTGTCATGCGAATGAGAGATCGCACCTCAATCCATGTTGTGGAGGAACGAGAAATCCCTCCGGGAAGTCCGATCACACGAGATGCTCTTGTGAACGTAGGTAGCGGTTGGCGCAAGATGAAGGAACGGGTCCGGCTCGTAGAGTTTTATGATGAGCAGAGGCGCTTTTATCGCCTACTTACCTCTCGACAGGACATAAAGGCCGAAGAAGTAGCTCATATCTACAAATGCCGATGGCTTATTGAACTTTTCTTTAAATGGATAAAGCAGCATCTGCGCCTGAAAAAACTGCACAGCTATAAGCCGCAAGCGATATGGAACCAGATTTACCTTGCGCTGATCGCTTACGTGCTGGCACAGTATATGCAGCTACGTCTAGAAACCAAGAAAAGCTTTTGGCGTGTCCTTGAATTGTTTCGAATTCACATGTATCATCCGTGGTCCCAGTTCTTGAACGCTCTGTTTCGAGCACCTACGCGAACAACTTCTGGAAAGCCACGCGGTGCACCAAGGAAGGTACCTGAATTACGAACGAGCATTGGCATTTTTAAAACAAGCAAAGTGACTTAGGAAACGAAAATCTCGCACAAAATACATTTTATGGGAAAACGTAGCTACATTTAAGAAGTGTTGGATCTTTTAGTGTAATTCTCGAAAAAACAACTGTAAATTAATTGTTCTTATTCAGATTTCATCCAAGTGCTTGCAGATGTAAAGATTTATGCAACGCTCATGCCTTTTGGGGACTTGCAGCGCGCCAGTGGGCCTGGAGAGAACGAACAAGTCCCTTTTGGGGACTTGTTTTGCGTCTGGGGCCCTGGAGAGCGTGAACAAGTCCCTTTTGGGCACTTGCTGCGGGCTTGTGGGCCTGAAAAGAGCGAACAAGTCCCTTTTGGGGGCTTGCTGTGCGCCTGTGGGCCCGGAGAGAGCGAACAAGTCCCTTTTGGGGACTTGCAGCGCGCCCGTGGGCCCGGAGAGAGCGAACAAGTCCCTTTTAAGGACTTGCAGCGGGCCTAGGGTCCCCAAGAGTGCGAATAAGTCCCTTTTTGCTCTTCTGTCAAGAAAGTAGACACCTCTAAGCTAGGCTATGCACTCGTAATAGCACTGCTCAAAACGCACCGGGGACATATACCCAATCGTACTGTTAGAACGTTTTCGGTTGTAAAAAATTTCAAGGTACCGGTACAGCTTTTGCCTGGCTTCCTCTTTTGTTTTAAACTTAGGTTTGCTGTAAATGAATTCTCGTTTCAGGATACTGTGAAACGCTTCAATACAGGCGTTGTCATAGCAGTTTCCTTTGCGGCTCATGCTGGGCTTCATGTTAAATTGCTTCAACTGTTCACGGTACTCTTTAGCGGCATATTGCGAACCGCGGTCGGAATGGTGAATCAATCCCTTCGGTGGCTTCTTCGCAGCATACGCCATCTTTAGGGCATCGAGGGTAAGGTCTGTGGTCATCCGATCGCTTAGCTTCCAACCGACGATTTGTTTGGTGTACAGATCCAGGATGATCGCAAGATAGAGTTTCCCTTGGCGGCAGGGGATGTACGTGATGTCAGCGACCCACTTTTCGTTGAGCTTTGTGGCTTTGAAATTTTGTTCCAATACGTTAGGGGCAATCGGGAGATCATGCTTGGAATCGGTCGTAACCACTCGGAACTTACGGGCCATGCATGAACGAAGGCCATGTTCGCGCATAATGAGGCCCACCGTACGTTCCGATACCGTCCATCCTTCCTCCACCAGCTCGTTTCGTATTCGGGGACTGCCGTAGGTTTCATCGGAGTCATAGAAGTGCCATTTCACGCGTTCAGTCAGCGTTGCCTTACGTTTTTCCCGTTCAGAAGCTTCAGAGGTACGCCATTTGTAATAACCGCTCCGAGACACGTGAAAGAGAACGCACATCTTCTCCAATCGAAACTCGGAGCGATGATCTTCGATAAACTGGAACCTTAGTTCTTTTCTTTGCTGAAGATGTGCATGGCCTTTTTTAGAATCGCAATTTCTTCTCTCAAATCATCAATTTCGCGTTTTTGGTCTTCGATAAGTTGGGTTTGCTGACGTAAGGTTTCCCCATGATTGACAGGCTCGTGCTCGAATGCTCGATACTTTTTGACCCAGTTATGTAATGTGCCTGGATTAATGTTCAAGTCATCGGCGATCTGCTCCAGCGTCTTCGACTGTTCTTGCACGTACTTTACGGTTTCACGCTTAAATGTCTCGTTATAATGCTGCCTGTTGCCACTCATATTTTTGACACCCTTTCGTCTGCTTTGTTTCATTATCGTTTTATCACTAAGGGGTGTCCACTTTTTATTCTAGCTGCATTTTGGGACTTGCAGCGGGCCTGTGGGCCCGGAGAGCGCGAACAAGTCCCTTTTTGGGACTTGCAGCGGGCCTGTGGGCCTGAAAAGCCCGAACTAGTCCTTTTTCGGGACTTGCTGCGCAGCCTGGGCCTTTTAGCGCCCAGGGCACTAACTCTCTATTACACTCCCACATTCAATGGGCTGACCCATCAGTAGATGTACTGCTGGGTCAGCCCTGTTTTGTTTACTATCGATCCTAATTTGTGCACCCGGCCTTAAACGCTCGAACGGTAATTTTTTTCAATAAATCATATTGTGCAACGAAAATCTCGCTTTTGGGGTACAAGCACTGATACAATAGTCTGAGGCAGAATAATGGTCGGACTAGAAATCAGAGAAGGGGCGCGAGCGATTGTGATTTATGGTATCGGACATGATGTGCTGGATATGCGGAGAGTGGAAATTTTGATGACCGGCCCGCATAGCGAGAAGTTTGTGGAACGGGTGTTGACCGAAGCAGAGCGGGAGATCGCGCTCCAGAAAGGCGCCAAGCGCACCGAGTTCGTTGCCGGCCGCTTCGCGGCGAAGGAAGCGATATCGAAGTCCTTCGGCTGCGGGATCGGAAGCCTCATCGGCTTCTGGGATATTGAAGTGCTCCCGCATCCGGGCGGGCGGCCGATCGCCAGCCTGTCTCCTGAAGCGTGGAGCCGTCTGTCGATCGGCGATCCAGCCGACTACGCCATCCATTTGACCATTTCCCACCAGCCGGAGCTGGCCTCTGCGTTCGCAGTCGTGGAAAGGATCAGGCAAGGATAACAGAAGGAGATAGACTAGCATGCACACAGAGCGCAATCACGATAGATATTTCAGCAGCGAGCTGCTGGATTGGTATGACGTTAACAAAAGGGATCTGCCTTGGCGAAGATCCCGGGATCCCTATCATATATGGGTATCCGAGATTATGCTGCAGCAGACAAGGGTGGATACGGTGATTCCTTACTTCCACCGGTTTATTGAGCGCTTCCCGACCATCGAGGCGCTGGCGGATGCGCCGGAAGACGACGTGTTGAAATGCTGGGAAGGCCTCGGGTATTATTCTAGAGCCCGCAATCTGCAGAGTGCTGCCAGGCAGATTACGGAGCAGTACGGCGGGGTCATGCCGAGCGGCAAGGAGGAAGTCGCCGGTCTAAAAGGCGTCGGGCCGTATACGGCCGGCGCGATCCGCAGCATAGCGTTCAACATCCCCGCCGCAGCAGTGGACGGCAATGTGATGCGGGTGCTGTCCCGATATTTTTTAATCGAAGATGACATTATGAAGATAAAAACACGAACCCGGATGGAGGAGCTGGTGCTTACGCTCGTTCCGGAGGGGAGGGCTTCGGATTTTACCCAGGCACTAATGGAGCTCGGGGCGCTGATTTGTACGCCGAAATCCCCCAAATGCCTGGTATGTCCGGTAATGGAGCACTGTGCAGGCAGGCTTGAAGGGAAGGAAGAGTCGCTTCCCGTCAAGACGAAGGCAAAGCCTCCGCGTCCCGAGCATCGACTGGCAGCCATCGTGGAAGGAACCGGGGTGCACGAAGGGAAGATCCTAATCCGCAAACGGCCGGCGTCAGGGCTTCTTGCCGGGATGTGGGAGCTTCCGCATATTGAAGTGTCTTCCGGTGCGAGCGCGGTATCAACCAAGGGAGCCACGGAGCAGTCCGGTCTGAGCGCGGTATCGACCAAGGGGGGTACGGTGGCATCAGATACGGCTTCCGTTCATTCCAAGGCAGTCGCGGAGCGGTCAGAGGTGACCACGGTGCCTTCGCAGACTGTCATGGTGCCGTCCAATGTAGCGGTGCCTTCTGAGAAGGCCGCGGTCATCCGGCTTACGGATGGCTTGCTTGCGGAAGGGGTTCCGGTACGGCCGATCGGCCATTACATGGATGCCGAGCATACGTTTAGCCATATCCAATGGAAAATGTCCGTCTACCGCTGTGTATGGCAGGAGGAGCCGGAATCACTCAGCGGGCTGCAGGCCGCTGAGAGCGCTGCTGCGTATGAAGCGGGGGAGACGAACGATTTTCGCTGGATCGATGCCGGCGATATGGAGCGATACGCCTTTCCGAACGTGTTCATCCGCATCCTTACTTCCTATTTCTCCAAGATGGATGGTGCCGGTTCGCGATAGAGGATAAGACGAAATGGAGCTGTGATGCTGCTTGCATAGCTGGAAACATGCGTTGTTATATATCGCCGGAATCGGCGTTTCGAACTTGGGGAATTGGATTTATCTCGTTGCTATCAATTTGCTTGTGTTGAATATGACGGGATCGCCGGCCGCAGTGGCCGGCTTGTTTATCATCCGTCCGCTTGCTACGCTGCTCACCAATTCCTGGGCGGGGAGCATCATCGACCGGGCCAACAAGCGCACGCTGATGATCGTGACGGACGTGATCCGTGGAGCGCTCATCGCCCTGATCCCGTTTATGACGTCGGTGTGGGGGATTTATACGATCATGTTTTTAATCAGCGTGGCGGGCGCCTTCTTTGGACCAACCTCGATTACGTACGTCACGAAGCTCGTCCCGGCTGAGCAGCGAAAGACCTTTAACGCCTGGTCCAGCTTTGCCTCGTCCGGCGCGGCTCTGTTGGGTCCGGCTATCTCGGGCGTCCTGATCGCATACACGGATATCCGCATCAGCATTATCATCAACGCCGTTTCCTTCTTCCTGTGCGCGCTGGCGATTTATTTCCTGCCGGATGTGGATGCACAAGGGAGCAAGGCCGGCAAACGGGCAGCCATGACCTTGAAGACGCTGGTTCAGGATTGGATTGCCGTGATTGACTTCGGGAAGGCTGCGGCTTATTTTGTGCTCATCTATATCTTGTTCCAATCGGCGATGCTGCTGGGCTTCGCGCTGGACTCGCAGGAAGCGACCTTTATCAAGCAGGTCCTTCAGCTGGGTGACGAGGATTATGGCTTGCTTGTGAGCGTAGCGGGGGCAGGGTACCTCGCAGGCTCCGCCGCCGCATCGTTGACCGTAAAATGGTTGTCGGTCCGCATGCTGATCGGAGCGGGAACGCTGCTGTCGAGTGCCGGCTATTTCGTGTTCTATGCCTCGAACGGATATGCGGTGGCGGCAGCGGGATTTGTCATTTTCGGTTTCTTCTCATCGTTTGCGAATGCAGGTTATATGACGTTTTTTCAAAACCAGGTTCCAATCGATCTCATGGGACGTTTCAGCAGCGTGACGCGTTTGTTGGAAGGAATCGTGCAGATTTTGCTTACGCTGCTGCTCGGCGTTGCCGCAGATCTTTGGTCCCTGCAGACGGTATGCCTCATCGGTGCCGGTGCGGCATGCGCGGTCTCAATAATCCTGCTTATTGCGGCCTATGTCCCGTCCAGGGCTCGCCACTACGAGTCCCAGCCGTCCGCCCGGGCTTCAAGCTGAGCGACCACGGAGGCAGAGGATCTGCCAATCTGCTTGAACGCACCTCGATAAAAACACTAAAAAAGTGGAGAACAGCTGCTCGTTTGCGAGCCGGGCCGGTACTCCACTTTTTTATATCCTCGCACATAAAGAAGAGCTGTCCCGCAGCAGAATGATCTGCTTGCGAGACAGCTCCTTATTATAATCGGCTTCGCTTAGTGTGAGAACGCTGGATTACTTCGCGCTTTCGTAGCGTTTGCCGACTTCTTCCCAGTTTACAACGTTCCAGAATGCGGAGATGTAATCAGGGCGTTTGTTTTGATATTTCAGGTAGTAAGCATGCTCCCAAACGTCAAGGCCGAGGAGAGGCGTTTGACCTTCCATGAGCGGGCTGTCTTGGTTCGGTGTGCTAGTTACGGCCAATTTGCCGTCTTTCACAACGAGCCATGCCCAACCGCTGCCGAAACGGGTTGTAGCTGCTTTCGTGAAGTCTTCCTTGAATTTATCGAAGCCGCCGAGCTCGTTGTTGATCGCTTCAGCCAGAGCGCCGGTAGGCTGTCCGCCGCCGTTTGGTCCGATAACTTCCCAGAACAGGGAGTGGTTAGCATGGCCGCCGCCGTTGTTGCGGACTGCCGTGCGGATGCTTTCAGGAACGGCGTCCAGATTCGAAATCAGCTCTTCAAGGGATTTGTCTTGAAGCTCTGGAGCGCTCTCCAGGGCAGCGTTCAGGTTGGTAACGTACGTGTTATGATGGCGATCGTGATGGATCTCCATCGTTTGTGCGTCGATGTGAGGCTCGAGCGCGTCGTTTGCGTAAGGAAGAGGTGGTAATTGGAATGCCATAAATGAAAACCTCCTGTAAATTAGTTTTTTGGTTATGATCAAGGCCGTCCTTGTTCAGGAAGTCCTTATCATCCGGGCACTGCGGTATGTAACATAGGCTACACTACTTATATTAAACCGTTTGGGGGGATTAAATCAACTTTTATGTTTGAAAAGTCTGAAAGTTCGTTGGAACAGCAGTCCAAACTTTCTCCGCGAATCTATCGTTATTCTAGTATAGCCATCACCATCCGTCGATTGGAATCGATCGGGGTGCTTGGGCGGAAAGGAGCAGTTTCATAATATGAATAAAAAAAGGTACACAGCGGCAGCCATTCTGCTGGCTGTAACATTGGCGGCCGCGCCGCATGCCGATGCGGCTGCGTCTAAGACGGCGTCATCGCAGGCTGTCGGATCTGCTGCGGCCCAAAGTCCGGCTCTCGACTGGCGCGTGAAGCTCGGCGGCGGCGTCACGGCGACGCTTGAGCAAGCCGACGTATGGCAGCAGAACGGAGACAGCGTGGCCGTATTTACCCTCCAATACAAAAATGGAGGAAAAGCCGCGGCCAGGCTCGTCACGTACTTCCCCAAAGCGGTGCTTCCCGGAGGTTCGGTCAAGGCCGCCAATCCGATATCCAAAGACCTTGCGAAGAAGAAGGTCGAGCCGGGTCAAAGCCTGACCGTAACCTATTACGTCAAGACGGACACTCCTTCCTTGTCCGGCATGAAGCTCGCTATGGACGTATGGAACCCGAAGGTCAAAGGCTATTTGGAGCGTGTCGGGTCATACAGGCTGCCTTCCAATTATTCGGCCGCGGTTGCTTCAGGCGTGAATGCAAAGCTGAGCCTGAGCGGAACTCCGGTTACCGTAAAATCGGAATCGCTGGAGATCATCAAATATGACGGCAAAGTCATCGCGAGGGTAGGCATGTCGATGACGAATAACGGCAGCAGCGCATGGTCGGACCGCGGTTATGACCCGTTCCTGGTCACGAAGAGCGGCAGCTCCTTCCGGCTTCAGCGCGAGGCAGGGCCCGAGGGGACACCGATTCAGCCGAAAGAACGGAAGCTGGTCTATTACATAACAGAAGTTCCAACGTATCTAAAACCGTCGGGCTTGCGTTTTTTATGGACGGAAACCGATGAAGCCTTGAAGCTGAGCCTGCCTGTAGGCTCGTTCCGGCTGCCTGCTGCCACCGCTCCTAAATGGGACGTGCCTGCAGGTGCGGCCAAGTCCCTGACGATTAGCGGCCAGCCGGTCGAAGCGAGAATCCGTCAAGCCACGCTGCGCTCTTCCGGGGACCAGGGGATATGGAATATCGAGATGGCTTTCAAGAACAAAGGGAAGAAAACCGCCAAGGTTCCGGCGTATGAGTATGCGATCAAGGCGTCGGAGGGCTCCTATCATCCTTATGCGCCGGGAGATCCGGGCAGCCTGATGCTGACGCTTCGGCCGGGGCAAGAGAAAACCTTAACACTGGAAATCTCCCTGCCGATGGAGCTCAAGCAGGACCGCTTGAAGCTGCAGATGATCGAAGCATCGGGCGATGAGCGCACACCTTCACCGCCTGCGGGTCAGGAGGAGCCGGGGGGAAGCACAAGCACGGATGCTCCAAGCAAAGCGAGCCTGCCTTTGGCCTACTTCAGCATTCCTTATCAAACGGAACGCCAGTCCTCCATCGGGGTTGAGTATGCGCCCCAGAGTGCCGGCGGGTTTGCTTACACGCTGGAATCCATTCAGCGCCTGCCATGGCAGGATACGGATCTTATTGTAGCCAAACTGCGATTGCGTAATACCCATGAGACGAACGCCTTGCAGCTGCCTGAGCTGAAAGCGGATGTCACCGCGGACGAAAAGACCGTACTCGCAAGTCCCGAGGTCATAGCCGGGGAGCAGGGCTCCTTGATCGCGCCGGGAGCATCCACCGAGGTGTCCGTTCTGGCCAAAATTCCGTACACGAAGGATATCCGCACACTTCGCTTCAAGCTGTTTGCCCAGCAGGAAAGCGTAAAGACGCCTTTCCTTACCCTGACGACGCCGGGACACACGCAGTCGATTGAGCTGCTGGAGAAAGGGAAGCCGTATACCGTCACGACGGCCGGGAAACGGGCAGAAGCGCAGGAGAGGCGGACCCTGATTTACGAAGGAGCGGATTCGGATATCATTTATTCCGAACTGACGCTGACCAGCGGGGAGGCGCGCCGGGTACAAGCGGCTTTGCTGAAAGGATATTTCCAAGGAACGGACGGGAAAATTTACGAGGCCGATACCGTGCAGCCGGAAACGCCGATTCAGCCGGGAGGCAAACAATCGGTCGTATTCTGGGCCAGAGTGCCGAAGGGGACGGCCGGAAGCCTGGGACTTGCCTTGGGCACTGCGATGTCCGGGGGCAAGCTTGCCGAGCCGGGCAAAGACGTGAGCGGCGTCCTCGGCGTGAAGAAGATGCAGCTGAATCCGGTTCGTCCGGCCGCAAGCTCCAATCTGACGGGGCTCGACTGGTATCCGTACAGCATTTCCGTGACGAAAGCGATGGGGCATTTGCAGGAGGGCAGCTCGAGCATCTCCATGAATGTGACGGTGGACGTGAAGCGAAGCGACAGCATTATCGCTGCGGATGCCGGCCACAAGCTGATTTTGACGATTAAGGACACCCTGGGACAGACGCAGGAGCGTATCCTTACGCCGGGGACGGATATCCAGGTTCCGGGCACGAGGACGCTTTCGTTTGAAATGACGGATGAGCAGTACAAAAAATTGAAAGGCGGATGGTTTACCCTGACGCTCGCGGACGAATTCCAGAATGAACGGATCACCCTCGGCACTCAAAGCTACAACGTGACGTTCTATCCGAATGTTGTGGAGCCGCCGGAAGAGTAAGAGGGAAACCAAGGACCAGGGAGAGGAAAGGCGAACATGTTGCGTTTGGAAAATGTATCGCACAGCTTCAAAAACGGCAGCGAGGTATTAAAGGTGCTTCATAATATCGAGTTCGAGGTCCAGGAAGGCGAGATGATCGCCCTTCTTGGCAGCTCGGGATCGGGCAAATCCACGCTGCTGAACCTGATGGCCGGGCTCATGAAGCCGACGGAGGGCCATATTTATATCGCCGGCCAGGATATCGTCAAATATAGCGAGAACAAGCTTGCCGTCTTTCGGCGGAAGCATATCGGATTTATTTTTCAAGCTTATGAATTGATCCCTACGCTGACGGTGAGGGAGAATGTAGAGCTTCCGCTCGTCTTTCAATCCGTCCCGAGATCGAAGCGCCGCAAGAAAGCGATGGAGCTTCTGGAGATTACGGGGATCGGCGATAAAGCCGAGATGTATCCTTCCCAGCTATCGGGAGGGCAGCAGCAGCGGGTCAGCATCGCGCGGTCGCTAATCACGGAGCCTTCCGTTATTTTTGCGGATGAGCCGACCGGCAACCTCGACACCAAGACGGAAGAGGAGATTCTTCGCATCATGATGACGCTCAACCAATCGATGAACACGACGTTCGTTATCGTCACGCATGAAATGGAAGTTGCGGCTCAAATGAAGAAAACGATCATGCTTCGCGACGGCTACCTCGTCACCCCGGGGGAAGGATCGGGACCGGAAGCGCCGCGTCAGCCTGAAGTCATTGCACTCGCTGCTCGCGAGGAGCCAGATGAGCATATGCCTGAAGTCGTTGCACCCGCTGCTAGCGAGGAGCCAGCCGTGCATTCGCCAGAGGTCATCGCACCCGCGATTACCGAGGAGCCCGAGGCGCGTCAGCCTGAAGCCGGCGTTCCCGCAGCTTCCGAGGAACCCGCAGCTGCTGCCCAAGAGCTGCAAGCCGTCCCGTCCGGGCCGGAGAAGGCAGGTGACGAAAGCTGAAATTTGTAGACAGTATGCGGCTTGCCTGGGGCCAGATCAAGCGCCGCAAAGTGGTGACGGCCCTGTGCATGACCGGGATATCGATCGGTTGTGCGGCGATCATTGTAGCGATCAGCATCGGAAACGGCGCCCAAAGCTACCTGGAGAAGGAGATCATAGGCGGCTTGAAGCTGGATGAGATTACGGTAACTCCTCAAGGCTCGGGCGGCTCTGCGGATGGAAGCAGCGGGCCCGGCGCGGAGCGGGGGCTATTGACCGATGACAAGGTTCGAGTGATTGAGGGCTTTCATCATGTGAAGTCGGTCGTTGCCGCCAAGCAGATGGGGTACTTCCGGTTCCTCTCGTCCGATAATTTGGTTCATGACGGCATCAATATCATGGCCGTTGATTTGACGAAGCTTAAGGAGCAGGGCAACCGTTTCGCGCAGGGCGGGCCGCTGGATCAGATGGGTGCGGTGGTGCTCAACTATGGCGCAACGTCAGGCTGGAAGGATGCCGAGACCAGCGAAAGATTAATGAACATGATAAACAGCGATCCCAATAATCCGAAAATATGGGAAGAGTTATATACGTACGACAGCGCCATTACGGATATGATGGGCAAGAGCATCCAGCCCGAGCGGATGGAGGGCGAACAGAAAGCGCTCGGCCCGCGCCTTTATATCGGGGGCGTGCTCGATGTTCCGAAGGGACAGAATGCCGAGTTTGCCATCTACGACCGCCAGGCCTATGTATCGTTCGAAACGGCGGATTGGTTGAATGACACCTTGAATTCCAATAATGGAGCCGCCATGAAACAGCGGACGTACGATACGTTAACGGTCAAGGTGGATGATCTTGGGCATATCCAGCAGCTGGAGGAGCTCATATCGAAGCTGGCCTTGAATGCCAGCGACAACTTGTCCGCGCGCGATCAGATCGCTTCCCAGCTGAATACCTTCAAAGCGATTGCGCTCGGCGTCGGCGTTTTCATTCTGCTGCTGGCGTCCATCTCGATCATTGTGGCCATGACCATGTCGACGCATCAGCGCCGCCGGCAAATCGGCATCATGAAGGTTCTGGGGGCGAATTCGGGTCAGATCCGCGTCATGTTCATCGTTGAAGCGAGTCTGCTAGGTTTCCTTGGCGGCTTGCTTGGCATCGTATTCGCATATTTTATCGTTAATGGGCTGAACTCGTTCATTACGGCTTCCGCGGGCATGGCGGGGCTGCAGATTGAGGTGACCCCGAATACGCTGCCGATCGGCATCGCATTCGCTGTGACGACGGGGATTTTTTCAGGGATTTATCCGGCGATCAGCGCCGCCAGAACCAATGCGCTGCTCGCGATCAAGCGGGATTAGGAGACTACCGGATCGGAAAGGACGCTAATATACGGTATGAAAAAAATAATAAAATGGTTGGTTATTGCAGCGGTCATCGGCTTGGTCGGCTATTGGGGATACGGACAGGTAAAGCCGAAGGAAGCGCCGATACCCATGATGGAAGAGCCGCAGGTGATTTCATTTCCTGTCACCGAGGAGACGATCGTGACGACTGTGCAGGTCAAGGGCACCTCGGAATATGGAAAGGAAACGAATGTTTACGCCCCTTTTGAAGCGAAGGTGGAATCCTGGAACGTTGCGAACGGGCAGCAGATCAAGAAAGGGGATACGCTGTTCAGTCTAGAGCAGAAGACCATTCACCAGCAGCTTCAGCAGAAGGAGGCCGAGCGGAAGAAGCGGAAGCTGGAGCAGGAGCTGAAGGAGTTCACGCTCAATCAGGATTTGGATAATGCCCCGGTTGGAGCGACGGAAGCAGAGCGCCTGAAGCTGCTGGCCGATCAGGAAACCGCCAAGCTGAGCAGTGAGCTGGACGGGGTCAACGAGATGATCGAGGCTCAGACGATCGCAGAATTGAATGAGCGTCTGAAGCAATCGATATACCGGTCGCCGTCGGCGGGCATTTTTCTATTCGACAATTCGCAGAAGCAGCCCCAGTCGGTGACGGCCAATCAATATATCGGCAAAATCGTTGATCTGAACTCGCTTCGGTTCGCCGCCTATGTCGGGGAGAGCGAGGTGTTCAGCATTAAGCCGGGGATGGAGGTTGAAGTGAAAATGCCTTCCATTAAGGACATGAAGCTGAAGGGAAAAGTGGAAGAGGTGGCCAAATTCGCGGAGACGACTTCCCAGGAAAAGCAGACATCCCAGACGCCGCAATTCAAAGTGATCATCTCCCTGCCGAAAAACGACCGTTTGATCGGCGGACTGACCTTGACCGGAGACATCGTTACCGAACGCAAAGAGAAGGCGGTTGTCGTGCCGAAGCTGGCTGTTATGACCGAAGGCGACATCTCTTATGTGATGGTCGATAAGGGCGGCGGTCAAATTGAGCGGCAGGATATTGAGACAGGCATGCAGACGCTGGATAAAATCGAAGTGCTGTCCGGACTGAAACCGGGGGATACCGTGGTTCTTCAATAGGAAGAAAGACCGATTATTCATAGCAGGAAGAGCAGCAAGCGGGCGAAGAGATGATTCGCACGTGCGGCTTCTTCCACACATACCAAGAGGCTGTTCCAGGTCTAATGACCTTTGGGACAGCCTCCTCGCGTTTTTTCTGTTTATGATTAACTATTTTTGATTATCGTGTCATAAATATGCTCCAAATAAGAAATGGAGATCTGCTCGGCTTCTGATCTGGCTATGAAGGTATCCGAGGCTGGCCGCAAGCGTTTATACATGCGGATCGTGGTTTTCAACGCATGGTAGCAGCTGTTGGCGTCATGAACAGGAAGGGTCCGCTTAAGCTCCTCCAATTCGTTCTCTGCATGCTCCTCCAGCCTTCGGACCCCTCTGGGCAAATGTCCCTCTTGCATTAGGATCAATGGGCCTAATACCGTGCCGCGAATAAAGGTGATCAGGTCGATGGCCTCAAAGATCTCCCCTCTCCCCAGCTTTGCGGCGCCGTAATGGATCCATACCCAGAAGCGATCCTCCATCCATTGCGGATCGGGAGTTGGATACGAGGGGGAGGTCGCTTGAAGGATCGAGCTGATCTCTCCCGTTCGCTCCCATATGATGAGCGGATTCTCAATCCGCGTTGTAAGCTCCGCCGAGGTGATAAATTTGAGATCGACATGGAGCGGCTGCGGGCCATATAAGCAGATAACCAAGCGGGGTTCGCCGACATGCTCTCCAGTAAAGGCCGATAGCAGATGGCCTAGCCCTTCTGCAATTTGAATCCGTTCCTCCATGATTGAACTAAGGTAAGCAGCGTCGTACACGATAACGAGGTCCAAATCGCTGTATTCATCCATCGTTCCCGTCATCATGGACCCGCCAGCAAGCAGACCCAGCAGTCGATGGTCTTGGCTGAGCTTCGCCTTGGCTTGTGCCAGGAATTGTTCGTGTAAAGGCAATTGCATTGAAACCACTCCTTAACATAAGACCCATTCCTTAAAATGGGTATTACGCCAATCTACCACCCTCTCAGGCCGGACTGTCAATTATATCCTTCGAAACAAGGGAATTCAATTCCTTGTCCATAGCATAAATCTTAATATCAAGCTAATCCTTTCCTTTGAATTTTTAACATCCTTTTAACAAATATAAGAAGTTTTATCTAAGTTATAAAATGTAAACGCTTCAAATGAAGCGCTTTCAGAAGAAAACTCGTGAATTTAGGAGAAAGTTGTGGTTTAATGGACAAGGAAACAGGATTTTCGGGTTTTTTGTAGTAAAACATTAATGTCAGGTTTGCGTAAACGGAATACTAGTTCTTTGTAAACCGGGTAAACCGCATCATGCTAACGAAAAGGGAGATTTTGAAATGCATGTTCGTTCCTTTCAGTTGAGTGACTGTAACCCCGTAACCGAGCTATTACAGATTGCTTTATCGGAAGAATGCTACGAAAACACGATGGAGCCCTTCTCCAGGCAGCTTGCTTGGGACTCCGACCTGATCATGGTTGCGGAGGAAGACGGCGAAATTGTCGGTGTCCTAATCGGGACCATCGAGCGCAATCATGGCTGCTATTATCGCATTGCTATTCATCCTGATTACCGTAGAAGAGGGATCGGGAAAGCCCTGGTATCCGCTATGGAGCAGCGTTTCCAATCACGCAAAGTAAGCCGGATCCTGGTAGCCGGAGACGAGCATAATGCCGCAGCGATGCCGTTTTATGAAGCGATGGGCTACGGAGCCAGCAAGATTCTGCAGTCGTTTCAGAAGCTTAGCATTGTGGTGGGGCCCCGGTAAGAGCCTCTTGGCGTTCTATGCGGGCGCACGGCAGCCTAAGACCTCTACAGAGATAAATCATTAAATTTTTCCATAGTGTGTGATTTCAAAAAGCCAACTTTTCAGCGCGAATGAAGGCGAAGGGCCCTCAGAAGCACAGCAGCGGCAATCGCAGGAACGCTGGAGGAGCAGCGATTTTTCGAGCATGCATGCCGGATTCGCTTAGGAATCTGCCGCCTGATCTTCTTCGTGATCAAAAGGGGACTTTTTGAATGACCTCTATATGAAGCATATCTTTCAGCCGTTGCAAATGGAGGGGAGATATGCTTTTCTATTAATGTACCCCAATTTTGAAGGTGCCGCCTGTCGAGGTTCGAAGGTGAAATCGAAGTAAAGTAGGTGTAGTATGGGACAAGTGATTCCTCCGGATTCAGCCGAGAACGGACAAAGCAGCGAGCCGCGCCAGCAGACTGGCGGAAAGAACGGCTGGGCCGCCGAGCTATGGGATTGGGTCAAGACAATCGCAATTGCCTTTGTTATTATGGTGCTTCTTAATATGTTTGTGTTTAACTTGTCGACGGTTAAGGGCGAATCCATGCAGCCAACGCTGACCGCATCGGAGCGGCTGTTTATCAATAAAGTGGTCTACCGCTTTGCAGACCCCAAGCATGGTGATGTCATCGTGCTGAAGGACCCGAGCGACGGTCCGGATAAGAAAGAGTTTCTTGTTAAACGTATTGTCGGCGTTCCCGGGGATACAATTGAGGTGAAGAATCAGAAGCTGTATGTGAACGGTGTCCCCCAGGACGAGGAGTATACGGACGTTCCCATTGAGGATCCGGGCTTTAAACCGGTGAAGCTGGAAGAGGGACGGTATTTCGTGATGGGCGACAACCGCCACCTCGGAAAGAGCAAGGACAGCCGCATGTTCGGAAGCGTTAAGGAATCGGATATTGTGGGCAGAGCCGAATTCATATTCTGGCCGCTGTCGGAAATTAAAAAGCTGTAGCCAAAAATAAAGCTTCAACCTAACGAAAGGAGGCGCTGGAGATGACCTACACACTTGGCTCGTACGCTCCTCCGCCTTCGGTATGGGAGGAGCTCAAGCAGGAGCTTAAGACTGCTGCGCCGGAGCTGGGCATCGATGATATCGGGTTCGCTTCGGCGGAGCCGTTCGTATCGTTACGAGGCATATTACAGAACCATCGCGACAAGGGCTATGAATCGGGATTCGAGGAGCCTGATCTGGATAAGCGGGTCACGCCTGCCTTGCCGGGAACCGAGCCGGCTTCGCTAATCGCTATTGCGGTGGCGTACCCCTCCAAGATGGAGAATCCGCCGAAATCCGAGCCCGGCAAGTACCGGGGGATAATGGCCCGTTCTGCTTGGGGAAGAGACTACCACCATGTGCTTCGGGAGGCGATGAGCCGGCTGGAAGCTTTTATTCGGGAGCGGGTGCCGGATGCGGTGCTGGAAAGCATGGTCGACACGGGGGCGCTGGTCGACAGGGCGGTTGCGGAGCGGGCCGGAATCGGCTTCAGCGCCAAGAACTGCGCGATCATCTCTCCCAAGTTCGGGTCTTGGATCTATCTTGGCGAAATGGTCACGAATATTCCGTTTCCGCCGGATCAGCCGGTTACGGAAGACTGCGGCGAATGCACCAAATGCATCGACGCCTGTCCAACGGGCGCGCTGGTCGGACCCGGACAGCTGAATGCCCAGCGGTGTGTCTCTTTCCTGACGCAGACCAAAGGGTTTCTGAGCGAAGAAGTGATGCGCAAGATCGGCAACCGTCTGTACGGCTGCGATACTTGTCAAATCGTTTGTCCGAAGAATCGGGGGAAGAACTGGACGCATCATGAGGAGCTCCAGCCCGATCCGGAAAAAGCCAAGCCGCTGCTCCTGCCGATTCTGGATATGAGCAACCGCGAATTCAAGGAGACGTTCGGCGATACGGCTGCGGCCTGGAGAGGCAGAAAGCCGATCCAGCGCAATGCCGTCATTGCCCTTGGCAATTTTAAAGACATTTCGGCAGTACCGAAGCTGAGCGAGGTGCTGCTGAAGGATCCGCGCCCTGAGCTGCGGGGAACCGCCGCATGGGCTCTGGGCCGCATTGGAGGCGAAGAAGCGTTGAACAACTTAGAGAAAAGCATGAAAACCGAAGGGGATGCCCAAGTACGGGACATGCTGCAGCAAGCCTTAGCGAAACTCAATGCCGATGCAGCGACATCGGAGAATACACGGAGCGAATCGGCTGCCCCGGTGACGGAGGCAGCGGAGGAACAAGGCTCTGCCGGAGCGGCGGCAGGGAAAGCTTCAGCCGGGAATGCAGCCGCCGAGCCGGAGCAGCCGCGGCCTGCTATCCAGGGGGTTGAGCCGATGGCCGTTCCCGAGGGAGGGCCGGAGGTATTGTATTATGATGAGCTCCAATCCCCGATCGGAACGCTGACCGTCTGCGCGACGGAGAAGGGACTGTGCCTTATCGAATTCGGGAGCTTCCATGTGAAGGAAGCGGTCATTCAGCAGTGGTGCCGCACCTGGTCCGGCAACGGCGGCTATGAGCGGGATGAAGCCCGCCTGGCTCCGGTAACGGATCAGCTGAAGCGGTATTTTGCAGGAGAGCTGAAGGAATTCACCCTTCCGCTGGATATGCGGGGAACCTCGTTCCAGCTCCAGGTATGGGAGGCGTTGAAATCCATTCCTTATGGAACCGTATGTTCTTATAAGGACATCGCGGAATCGATCGGACGTCCGAAGGCGGTTCGGGCGGTCGGCGGGGCCAACAACAAAAATCCGGTGCCAATCGTCGTGCCGTGCCACCGCGTTGTTGGAGCGGACGGTGCGCTGATCGGCTACGCCGGCGGACCGGAAATCAAACGGACCTTGCTGGCGATCGAGGGCATTACGCTGGGCCGGTAAACGCGCGTCATTCTTCTTGGAATGCCTCGTATGGCCGCCCGCGCATATCCGGATTTTTCATTTGCTGTCCTTCATGGGACATGCTATGATAAGTTCGTGTATGTGCCATGAAATGGTAAATATTAGCATGATTAAAGGTGGTCAAGCATGAATATCGTCATTCCGATTGTTACGCTGATCGTGGGTCTGGTTGCGGGCTTCTTTATCGGGGCATTCTATCTGCGTAAGCAGCTGGAGAAGATGCAGAACGATCCGGAAATGCTGCAAAAAATGGCAAAGCAAATGGGCTACAACCTGAACAGCAAGCAGATGCAGCGCGCTCAGCAAATGATGAAAAACCAGCCGATGCCCGGCAAAGGGCAAGGCCGCAAACGCAAAGGCTAATGAATAGGAGGGCCGCCTTCGTTTATCCATTTGACGGAGGGGGCGCTTCTATTTAGTGAAGACTGCTAACAGCGGTTATATGTGGCTGTTCATTCGATCGCTTTCGGGTGCTGCCCGGCAGCGTAAGCATACGGATTGAACAAGCATAAAATACGGATACCGTTTACCTGGTTGTAGGCGGAAAGGGGGATGTACTGTGGCAGGTGTAAAGGATTATGTTAACGATAAAGTTGTAGAAAACCGGGAGCAGATCGAATACCATATCGAGCAAATTTTGAAGCTGATCGGTGAAGATCCGCAGCGTGAAGGGCTGCTGGAGACACCGGCCCGTGTCACCCGGATGTATGAGGAGATTTTCGCGGGATATTCCGTGGATCCGAAGGATGTACTGGGAGTAACCTTCGATGAACAGCATGAAGAGCTTGTCATCGTGAAGGATATCGTATATTACAGCCAGTGCGAGCATCATATGGCTCCATTCTTCGGCAAGGTTCATATCGGCTATGTGCCGAGCGGGAAGATCGCGGGACTGAGCAAGCTGGCTCGTCTGGTTGAGGCGGTTACGCGCCGTCTTCAGGTTCAGGAACGCATCACGTCGCAAATTGCGAACATTATCGTGGAGGAGCTCCAACCGAGCGGCGTAATGGTCGTTGTGGAAGGGGAGCATCTGTGCATGTGCGCCCGCGGCGTGAAGAAACCGGGAAGCAAGACGGTGACCTCTGCCGTACGAGGAACGTTCCAAAGCGATGCTGCCCAGCGTTCGGAGTTTCTGTCATTAATCAAGGAATAAACCATAGTGCAGTGAACAACGGCTGGACCCGTAGATGGTCCAGCCGTTGTTGTTATTCCACCGTTTCAGGAAACGAAAGGATTATGGGGGATGCTCCGTTCTTTTAGATTCGGCAGATCCATGATTGCTCTATAGGGGATGTCTTGGCGCTTAAGGTTAAACAGCATCGCGGCCGGCTACCTTGAGCCATCCACCTGCTTCATATGCTGGACGTACCGGATCAGCTCCGCTTTCTGCAGCTCCAGCTCATGAATCCGCCTGGACATCTCACTGAAGAAGAGCTCGATCTGATCGCGCAGCACATTGGCCGATTGCCCCCTCCAATCCGAGAGGCGGGCGTACATCGCCCTTGCTTCCTGTTCATCCTGCCGAAAGAGGGCAAGCAGCCTGGACAGCTCGCGTTCAGCCTGAAGCAAGTCATCCAGCTCTAGCAATATTTCCTGACTCATCAATTGATCCCTCCAGAAGACTTGTAAATGGGCTGTTATCCGCTGCGATCCGTCTGTTCGAACAGATCCGCCTTGAACTTAATGTACTGGACCATGTCGGTCGTATGCTGTATATGCCACTGGCTCAACGACATAATCGAAGCATCCAGCTGCTGCACAATCGGCTGGAGCCGTCTGCTGTGGCTGGAATACATCGTTCTGGCAAGCCGCTGACGGATCCACTCCAGCTCGCTCTGGCTCTGCTGGGCATTGGCCCTCCACGTTTCCGCAACGCTGCGCAGCTCCGCGGGGGTCACCTCAATGGTGCCGGCTCCTGCCGATTGGCCCGCCATTGCGGCTGCTCCGGCTGCGCCCAGAAGCGAGCCGTGGATACCAGCCATCATTCCGTTCATCATCCCATGAAGCGATTGGAAGAGCCCGCTGTCCGAAGGAACTCGGGGTGAATCGACAGGCTTACCGGTTTCACCGTCATAGAGCGGGTTGGATATGTAACCATTCTCGAATTTATAGCGATCGAGCTGGTGGTAATTGGGCCCGCCGAAGGTGTTGCCGATCTTGTCCCACAGGCTGACCCCGTCGTTGGCATCCTCATAGTTGGAGTCGATGTAATAAGTCGATCCCACATGACCCTCATACCCGCCGAAGGTGCCGCTGGCAACGATATCGCCCGGGTGGGCAAAGTTAATGATCTGGGAATCAAACTCGCCGTTCTCGGCCATTCTCCGGGCTTCCGGGGAAAGGCTCCCAATGACGGAGGGGGCACTGAAGGTGACGGCGGGCAGGCCGGTATAAGCTGCCGCATACTGGGCGTTGGCGCCGCCAAGCGAGTGGCCGGTCAGCGTGAAGTTTAAGTCCGGGTGCTTCTCCTGCATTTCCCTGGCATAGTCTTCAGCCTGAAACATTTGGTTTGTGCCGAGGACATCGGCTTTTTTCATAAGGTTTCTGGATTGTTCACCGACCCAATCGTTCAGGCCTGTGATTCCCACAGCGTCCTCGAATTTGGTGATCTGCTCATCGAACGGCCTTTCGATTTCTACCTTTCTTCCAAGCTCTCCAAGGCCGATCCCAACATCATTTAGCAGGTCAGGACCGGAGGTGGATAACTCGGCTTCTCCCTCGGTTCCGCGGTAAGCGATGACAGCCTCACCGGTCTGCCGGTTCACGAACGTAACGGCATCGAATCCCGAAACGGCATGGCTCTTCGTATCCTCCAGCACTTCCCAATCGGGCAGATCCTCGATCTGTGCGCCTTCCTTTAAGTCCTTATAAGCTAACCGTGATAACGTGTTATACGTTTCATCATCGACCATGACGCTTCCTCCATAATTGAAGTTTACTTCTTCTTATTGGCTTCAATGACTTCTTTCAGCTCCGGGCTCATGACAAAGTTCTTGGTTTCAAACGTCTTGTAGTTCACCGAAATGTTGAACGTCTGATCTTTATGCCCTTTGACGTGGCCCTCGACATCGATCTCATCCGCTACATAGGAAGGCATCTTCTTCTGACCTGTAACTTCGACCTCCAGGCCGTATTGATCCTTGAAAAATTGAATGGCGGTCTCCTTCGTTTGGGCCATGAGCTGATCCTCGCTCGCCGCAATCTCCGGATCGCCGGATTTACCGGATTTCATGCTTTGGCATCCTCCTATCATGAACGTGGCTAAAATAAAACAAATGAACAGGATCTTCCATCCGGAACGCATATCCATTCTCGTTTCATCCCTTCAGTAGACTCTTTGATCCTCATACCCATGCTTAGTCCCAGTAAAATGCTTACTGTATTATCATAGACTGGGAGACTGCAGCAAACAACGTATTAAATAACCAGAAACATGGTAATAAAGTCCTGTCGGGCCCGGTTCGGCAATACCTGATGTTGAGCTTTCCAGATTAGATAGAAGAAGATAAAAGCCCTCCCTAAGCCTCGGTTACGAAGCAAGGAGGGCGGACTCTGATAGCAGTCTCAATTTGACGGGCTGCCATGAAGCGGTTAGGATCGGTTCATCATTAAAACGGCTTCCATTTCAGCTTGCTTGCATGCTTGAACCGCTCGGCCACTTCGGGCCAGTACACGACGTTCCACCAATCCCTGATGTAGTCTTTACGCTTGCTTTGATGCTTCAAGTAATAGGCATGCTCCCATACATCGAGAGCGAGGAGAGGAACCACATCCCACTGGGAGAGGTTCTGATGCTTCTCGGCCTGTAATATTTCC
Source organism: Paenibacillus sp. FSL R5-0810 (assembly GCF_038002285.1). Taxonomy (NCBI): domain Bacteria; kingdom Bacillati; phylum Bacillota; class Bacilli; order Caryophanales; family Paenibacillaceae; genus Paenibacillus; species Paenibacillus sp. FSL R5-0810. Next base: position 4,270,667 of record NZ_JBBOCF010000001.1, on the reverse strand, counting down.
AGACGATGGCTGCGCGGGCTCCAGACAAGGATGGCCCAGCCGCCGCCTTCCACCTTCTCAGCCGCCTCGCTAAAATGCTTCTTGAACCGTTCAAAGCTGCCAAAATCCTTCTTGATCTGCTGGGCAAGCTCTCCCTCTGGCATGCCGCCGCCCTTCGGGTTCATGATGCTCCAGAAAAGGGTATGCAGGTAATGTCCGGCGCCGTGGAAGGCGAGCTCACGCTCCCAATGCTTCACAAGCTCGAAGTTGCCGCTCTTGCGCGCTTCCTCAAGCTTTTTCTCGGCTTTGTTCAACCCGTCCACATAGCTCTGGTGGTGAACATCGTGATGGACCCGCATCGTCGCTTCATCGATATGCGGCTCGAGGGCGCTGTACGGGTACGGAAGCGGAGGGAGGCGGTGGCCGCCGATCGGGACCGGCTTGCTGCCCGAATCCGCTAAGCCGTGGATCGCGGCCTCGTGCCCAGCGGAGGCTGATGAAGCCGATGAAGCTGGTTCTTCCCGTTCTTCCTGTTTTTCTCGAGGCTCCCTATTTTCCGCTGGGGGCGCTGCCGCTTCTTCCATGAACCGTTCCACCGCTCCTGGAGAATTCAAAGTGTCCAGAACGCCAAGGAAGTACTCCGATTCGCGGATGATATGAAGCAATACCGTCTCCGCAAGCGGCACGGTTCGAACGGCAGGGCTGTTATCCTTCATGCCTTCCAGCTGGCGGATGAATTCCCTGGACTGCTCGAAGGAGACGCGCAGCAGATGCTCGACCTGTGCGATGACCTCGGGCGATGGCGGCCCCGGATGGCGGAGAACATATTGCAGCAGGACATCGGCGGCTTTTTGCGTATGATCGAATACGACGGCCCACTGGTCCAAAACGTTCACGTAGGGCTCCTCAAGCCCCGGAACAATCGCTTTAATGACATCCGTATGCTCCATCTCCTGGAGCTTCCAGAAGGCGATCTCCTCCAGAATACGGGCCGGCAGCTTCGCGCCGTAAATATATAACATCGATTTCCCTCCCCATATAGCATTCACCATAGTCACTATATTCCGGGACGGGCTTGTATTATGTAAGGCAATATAAAAACCCCCGCTGCCGGTTCCGGCAGCAGGGGAGAAGGTCATCCACTATAAAGGTACAGCACTTATTGGGCTTGCAGCCCTTCCCGGCCCTCGAGCTTGCCAAGGAAGGTGGAGACTCTGCGCAGATACTCTTTCGGATGCTCTCGGAAGATAAGCTCGTGGTGCGCATCCTTCACAATCCATGAATCGGAATCTTCATGGGTCTGGTTTGCGGCGATTTTCTCGGCGATCGGGTAAGGCGCCTTATCGTCCCTTGTTCCGTGGATGAACAGGATCGGGAACGGATAATCATGCTTTTTTACCTCGTTATAAGGGATTTGATCGAGACTCGTTCCATTCAGCACCGGGAAGAGCAGCTCCAGAATTTCCAAGGAAGGATGCCTTGGAAGATCAATCTGGTTGTGAATATTGTGATAAAGCGTGTCCGGCTCCAGCAAAAAGGTGCTGTCCAGAATCATCGCGTCAACATCCTTCGTCTCGAGCCCCGCCTGTAATGCGGTGCCCGCGCCCATCGAGAACCCCCAGACGACAATCTGCTTCGCGCCGCGGTGCTTCACATGTTCAATCGCGCCTAGCAGCTGGCGCTTCTCCTCCTTACCGCCGGTAGCTGCCTCCTTGCTGGTTTGGGATGCAAAGCCATAGTCGAACATCAGCACATTATAATTCATGCTGTGCGCGTAATGAGCGATATCATACATCGGCACCCAGGTCTCCTCACGATTGGCTCCATATCCATGGCTGAGCACAATCGTCTTATCGGAATGATCCGCAGGGATATACCAGCCGTTCATATTTCGTTTGCCGTCAATGGAATGGAAGGTGACGCTCTCGTAATCCATTTCCTTGGCAAGCTTCGGATTGGAGTAAAGGGGAGCCACCGTCGGATTCGACAGCACCCAGGCAATATAGGCGTGCAGCGCTATAAAGCAGAAGATAAGGAAAAAGACGACGGATAAAATCAAAGCTAGCAAAATATGCTTGAACCGTACCAAGCCTGTAGAAAGCTCGGCCGGGGCGTCATTGACTTGGGAGAGTGGGGCATTACGACCAGTTACCATGCTCATGGATGGCCCCTCCTTACCATAGTTTTATTGCGCGAAAGTGAAAAACGCTGATTTTTTATAATAATCGTATGCCGGGATGCCTATTATGTCAATGTAAATCGAAAGTTTGTTAGATGAGGATTTGGCAAAAATCCAAAGGGCGACCCTCAATCAGCAATAGATAGCAAAACCGTTTTATTCATCTATATATTGTACCCGGGAGCCGATGGAACCGAATTTTACAAAATCCCGCGATAATTGTAAAGCTGGCAAATGGTTTACTTCTGCCGTAATTTTTCATATAATTCTTGTAACCAGGTTTCATGTGATGAAACAGGAGAGGAGCAGGTCGGGGATGGAAGACCGCAAATTAACTGTACGTGCCGTTGAAAGGGCTCTTGATATATTAATATGCTTTACGAAGAACAGTGAGCTCGCTCTGACCGAGATTTCTTCGCTGATCGGGTTGCACAAGAGCACGGTTCACCGCCTGCTGGCAACGCTGGAAGACAAGGGATTCGTGGTGCGGAATCCGGAGACGGAGAAATACAGGCTGGGTCTGAAAATATGGGAGCTGTCCATGCACTTGTCACAGAGCGATGACCCGGCCATTCGGCTGCTGCCGGCAATGGAGGAGCTGCGGGATCGGCTTGGCGAAACTGTAAGCCTGTATCTGCGGGACGGTGCGGAGCGTTTGCGCATTCAGGCGGTACAGAGCAACCAGGCCATCCGGCGGGTCGCCCAGGTAGGCGTGAGGCTGCCGCTGTCCGTCGGCGCTTCAAGCAAGGTTCTGGTTGCGTTTGCGCCGCCGGAGGATCAGGAGGAGCTGCTGAATGCACCGGATTGGCCCGAGTCGGTAGACCGTGAGACGTATCGGAAGCAGCTGGCCGAAATATTGCAGAAGGGCTATGCGATCAGTATCGAGGAGCGCGAGCCGGGGGCGGCAGCGGTATCGGTGCCGATCTTCGACCGTTACGGCAAGGCGGCAGCGGCGCTTTCGATGTCGGGGCCGGTCACCCGCTTGTCAGCCGAGAAGCTGCGCGAGTATGCGCCTGTGCTGAAGGAAGCGGCTCGGGAGATGGGAATGATGATGTGATGGCTGCCCAGGAATCTTAAGCCGTACGCATATCGTTCAAGGGACGAAGGATTCGTCCCGAGTGTGAAAGTGAACAGGAAACAGTACCGCCTGTGCGCTAAAAAAGGAGATGACCCGGACTAGATCCGGTGCATCTCCTTTTTTAGTTCCAAGCTCCAAGCGATGGATATTCATGTTTGCGCTTTCTATTATGTAGACGTTGGCAGTATACGTTCATGGACGCACAAATCAGGCCTGGTGATCAACGTTTCGCTTGGTGTCCTTTCGTCGCCTCTCTCATTTTCTGATTCAAGATCTCTTGAAAGGTAGCCGTCTTGGCATTCGTTGTTGCTTTAGGCGCAACCATTGGCTGCGGGCGTTGATATTGATGGTGGAACGGGGTCATCGTATGGATTTTGATCATCGGTACAAACCTCCTGGATCACTCGAGTATCCGCAATGTTTGTACCCATTAACCTTCCCGGCTCTATTTGAAACGGGACTTCCAATAAACAGGAATATGGTACTGCAAATATGAAAATCCCCATCTTCCGAGACCGAAAGATGGGGATTTGTTCCTGAGACTTAAGTGCCTTTAGAGAGAGGTGTTACTGGTTCGATGCGATCATTTGACGAAGCACCGTTTGGAGGATACCGCCGTTATGGTAGTAGTCCACGTCGACCATGCTGTCAAGACGAGCGATTACCGGGAACTCGAACTTGGTCCCGTCTTCGCGAGTAGCGACAACGGTCAATTCCTGACCCGGCTTCACATCATTGCTAAGGCCGATAATATCGAACGTCTCGCGTCCGTTCAGACCAAGGCTCTTCCAGCCGTGTCCTTCTTGGAACTGGAGCGGAAGTACGCCCATGCCCACAAGATTGGAGCGGTGGATCCGTTCAAAGCTTTCGGCCAGAACGGCTTTGACGCCGAGGAGGTAGGTACCTTTAGCCGCCCAGTCGCGGGAGCTTCCCGTACCGTATTCCTTACCGGCGATAACGATCAGGTTCTGTCCGCCGGCTTGATAGTTCATCGAAGCGTCATAGATGGACATGACTTCGTCCGTAGGCAGGTACGTGGTCACGCCGCCCTCGGTGCCAGGAGCTACCTGGTTGCGGATGCGGATGTTGGCGAACGTTCCGCGCATCATGACTTCATGGTTACCGCGGCGGGAGCCGTAGGAGTTGAAGTCTTTGCGCTCAACGCCACGCTCGCTCAGGTATTTGCCTGCCGGGCTGTTCGTTGCAATGTTGCCCGCCGGCGAAATATGGTCCGTCGTAACGGAGTCGCCCAAGAGAGCAAGCACGCGCGCTTCCTTGATGTCCTGAATGTCGCTCAGGCCATTGCCCAGGCCTTCGAAGAACGGCGGATTTTGAATGTACGTCGATTGATCGTCCCACTCATACAGCTCGCCTTCCGGCACAGGGATCTTGTTCCAGCGCTCGTTGGCTGTAAATACGTTCTCGTATTTCTTGCGGAAAGCATCCGCGCTGACGGACAAGCCGATCGCTTCGCGAATTTCGGCGCTCGTTGGCCAGATATCCTTCAAATATACCGGCTCGTTGTTTGGATCGTAGCCGATCGGATCGTTCTGAAGGTCGATATTAACCGTTCCTGCAAGCGCGTAAGCCACAACAAGCGGCGGAGAAGCCAGGTAGTTGGCTTTAACCTGAGCGTGCACGCGGCCTTCGAAGTTCCGGTTACCGGACAGTACGGCCGCAACCGTCATGTCATTGTCGGCGATCGCTTCGCTGACTTCGTCAGGCAGCGGACCGGAGTTACCGATACATGTTGCACAGCCGTAGCCTGCTACATAGAAGCCGAGGGATTCCAAGTAGTGCAGGAGACCGGCTTTCTCCAGATAGTCGGTTACGACCAGGGAGCCTGGAGTCAAGCTGCTCTTCACATAGCCAGGCTTCTTGAGGCCGCGTTCCACGGCTTTCTTCGCCAGCAGGCCTGCGCCGAGCATAACGCTTGGGTTGGAGGTGTTCGTACAGCTTGTGATAGCCGCGATGACAACCGCACCGGTTCCCATTTCGCTTGTGGAGCCGTCTTTATGCTTAACGGTAACGGTCTGCTCGATCTTCTCGTCGCTGAGGCCGTATCCGCCCTTGTCGATCGGCGTACGGATAATATCGTTGAAGTTCTGCTTCATTGCAGTCAGCTCGATACGGTCTTGCGGACGCTTCGGACCGGCAAGGCTCGGCACGACGGAAGCGAGGTCGAGCTCGATCACGTCGGAGAACTCAGGGTCCGGCGTATCGGCCGTACGGAACATGTTCTGCGCTTTGTAGTAGCTCTCAACGAGTGCAACCTGCTCATCGGTACGACCGGTGTTGCGGAGATAAGCAAGCGTCTCGTCGTCAACAGGGAAGAAGCCGATGGTTGCGCCGTATTCCGGAGCCATGTTGGCTACGGTTGCACGGTCAGCCAAGCTGATGTTGGCGAGGCCAGGGCCGTAGAACTCCACGAATTTGCCGACAACGCCTTTTTTACGGAGAAGCTCGGTGACGGTAAGGGCAAGGTCGGTTGCCGTTGCGCCTTCGGCCAGGCTGCCCGTCAATTTGAAGCCGATAACTTCAGGCGTTACGAAATAGAGCGGCTGGCCGAGCATGCCGGCTTCCGCCTCGATGCCGCCGACGCCCCAGCCTACGACGCCAAGACCGTTGATCATGGTCGTATGGGAGTCGGTGCCGACGAGGGAATCCGGGAATACGAGCGTTTCGCCGTCTACCGTCTTCGTGGCCGCTACGGAAGCCAGGTATTCCAGGTTAACCTGGTGAACGATACCTGTTCCAGGAGGAACCGCACGGAAGTTATTGAAAGCGGTTTGAGCCCAGCGGAGGAAGCGGTAGCGCTCTTCGTTGCGCTCAAACTCGACTTTCATGTTATATTCAAGAGCTTGGTCCGTACCGAAAGCATCAACCATAACGGAGTGGTCGATAACGAGGTCAACCGGTACGAGCGGGTTGATCTGCTTCGGATCTCCGCCGGCTTTCTTAACGGTGTCGCGCATAGCTGCAAGATCGACGACAACCGGTACTCCGGTGAAGTCCTGCAGTACGATGCGTGCAGGGATGAACGGAATTTCCTTGTTGTTGTCACGTCCTTCGTTCCATTTGGACAACAGCTTTACATGATCTTCTGTAATGGCGCGTCCGTCGAATTGGCGAACGGCGGCCTCAAGCAGCACCCGAATCGAGAACGGAAGCTTGGACACGCTGCCGTATCCTTGCTCTTCGAGCGCCTGCAGGCTGAAATAACGATAGTTTTTACCGCCCACCTCGAGGTTGCGCGAGATGGAGAATTGATCCTTTACTGGCATACCTGAACCTCCTTGAGTCATTTCTGAGTTCAACTGTCAGTTGTTTCACTAGATGAAACCCAATTTCATAATTCACACACTCTAAGTATAACGATTTCAAGCCGCTACGTAAAGCATTTTTTATAGAAGAAAAGTATTTCAAAACGGTGAAAATCCGCCTGTTTTCAGCGTCCCTGCAAGCGTCTGCCGAAGCGGTCATGGAGGGCTGTTCTTGGAGCGGGTTCATAGCCCGCTTCCTTGCTTCATATAGTTGTGATAGGGAACCGTGCGTTAGGCCAGGTTAGAGGAGGAGAGAGGTATGAGCAGTCTGCAGCAAGCGGAGAAGCCTTGGAAGCAAAGCTTATATATTTATGTCAATCAATACAACCAAAACCGGGTCGACTATTCTTCAGGCCTGAAAGAGCAAATTGTAGCGGATTTGAATTACTTGGTAGAGAGAGGCGAGAGGCAGTTCCGGCTCCAAGCATGGTACGAAGAACGGGAGGTTGTGCCGCTCAAGAGCGAAACCCGGGCCCGGCTTCAGCGCATCCTAAGGGAGACGGAGGATGACGTCGTTGCCGACGTCAGGCTCAGCAGCGTCTTTTATTATGAAAAAAGAGGGATGACGCATCGGGAGGATATCGTTACGCGCGAGCGCCTTACCCTGATCCGCGACGGCGACGCCTGGCTGATCGTCGGCATCGAGCGGCTGGAGGACGAACGCCATCCGCTGCAGCAGGCTGGGAACCTGAGTGCAGACCCGTCTGCGGCCGGGCGCGAGCCTTCGCTTCCGTTCATGAACGGACGTGTGTATGCGGCGGGAATGAGCCCGAGATCGGGCCGCTACGAGCGGGAGGCAGCCGCAGCTTATGCGGACCGCTGGTGGGATTCGGGAAATCCAGAGTTCGCCGAATTCGATGTGGATTGCACGAATTATATATCCCAGTGCCTCTTTGCAGGCAAAGCCCCAATCCACTATACTGGTAAAAGAGAATCGGGATGGTGGTACAAGGGATATGTGGGCGGCCGAGAATGGTGGAGCTACAGCTGGGCGGTTTCGAACAGCTTTGCGAATTACTTGTACACCAGCACGACGGGTCTGCGGGGCGAATTGGTCGAACGGCCGGAGCAGCTTATGCTCGGCGATGTGATCGTGTACGACTGGGACGGCGACGGCGCCTTCCAGCACAGCACGATCGTCACGGCGTTTGACGCAGGCGGCATGCCGCTGGTGAATGCCCATACGGTGTCCAGTCGCCACCGGTACTGGGACTATCGCGATTCGTATGCGTGGAATGACAAGACCAAGTACCGGTTCTATCATATCCCCGATTATTTTTAAGGCGTGCGCGCATCATGCTGCAAAACGTACAAGAGAGAGGTTATTCATGGGACAGGATAAATTAACGGTCGGCTTGGTATACGGAGGGAAATCGGGGGAGCATGAGGTGTCGCTGTCGACAGCCTTCGCCGTCATGAACGCTTTTGATTTCGACAAATATGATATCATGCCATTTTATATTTCGAAGCAGGGAGCATGGAGGATCGGCACGAAGCTGACGGCGCCGTTCTCCGATCAGGAGGAGCTCAAGCTCGCCGAGGGGGAAGGCACCCGTACCGCGCTGAATGCGGTGTTCAGCAGACTGTACGGAAGTGAAGAGCCGGTAGTTGACATCATGTTTCCGCTGCTGCACGGAACGTTCGGTGAGGACGGAACGATTCAGGGACTGTTCGAAATGGCGGATATTCCTTATGTCGGAACCGGGGTGCTTGCCTCTGCTGCAGGCATGGATAAAGTCGTCATGAAAAAGCTGTTCGCCCAGGCGGGACTGCCGCAATGCGAATACTGCAGCTTCACCAGATCCCAGTGGGAGCGCAATCAGCATGAGCTGCTTCAAGGGATTGAGGACAAACTGGGCTTCCCGAGCTTCGTCAAGCCGGCCAATCTGGGCTCCAGCGTCGGCATATCCAAAGCGAAGGACCGGGAGCAGCTGAAAGCCGCGATTGAAACCGCGCTTCGCTTCGACAACAAGATCATTGTTGAAGAATTCGTGGATGCCCGCGAGGTGGAGGTCAGCGTACTCGGTAACGATGAACCGATGGCTTCGGTCCCGGGTGAAATCGTCTCTTCGAGTGAATACTATGACTACGCGGCAAAATATATCAGCGGACAGTCCAAGATGCAGATCCCTGCCGATATCGATCCGGATACGGCCGACCGGCTGCGCGAGCTGGCCATATCGGCCTTCAAGGCGATCGAGGGCAGCGGCATCACCCGCGCGGACTTCTTCCTCCGCCGTTCGGACGGCGCGATTCTGATCAATGAGGTCAATACGATGCCGGGCTTTACGCCGTTCAGCATGTATCCGCTCTTGTGGCGGGAGACGGGCATGTCTTACCGCGAGCTGCTTGACCGGATGATCGAGCTCGGCCTGGAGCGCTACAACCGCAAACAGGCGTTGATTTACGAGAATCAGGCTTAAGACTTACAATCGGATATGAATAGCCAGGGGGAGTCCGCGAACAACTGATCACGGCTCCCCTTGAGTCTAATATTTAAGCAGGAAAGGAAGAGGTCTTATGGGATTTCAAACCGAGTTTAACTCCGTCTGCAAGTTTAAGAGCGAGCAAGAGCTCTACGAGCTGCTGGAATACGGACGAGGCAAAATGCTGAAGGACGGCCTTCGTGTGTTTCCGACAGGACAGAAGGTGATTGCCTACACGCCGGATAACCGAGCGGTAGCCATCGTGCTGATTACGGCATGCGTATCCGAGATCAATTTCCAAGGACGCGAAGTCACTTCGGTCGAGCTGCAGCTGATCCGCAAGCTGACGGATGAGGAATCCCGCGTCCAGACGGCGCTGGCTCACGAAATGTTCTTCGGGGACCATGCATGATCGTAAGATTCGGATATGTAGCCATGTCCACGGTCGTTCAGAATGCTTCTCCCTCCAAGACCATGACGATGAAGAGTTTTCTGAAGCTGAATGACCGCGAGGCCGGCATCCATAAGCTGGAGCGGATCGCGAATGAAAATCTTCATAATACGCTTCGCCTGCTGAAGCACAACGCAGCGCATGATATTATGGTGTACCGCTTTTCCTCCAAGCTGATTCCGCTGGCAACCCATAACGATATGCGGGACTGGGATCCGTTCCCTGCCTTGCAGGAAGGTTTTCGGGCGATCGGAGACTACGTGAAAAAGCACGGCATGAGGGTATCCTTCCATCCGGACCATTTTACGGTGCTCAGTACGCCCAGGCCTGAGGTGCTCGCTAGTTCCATACGCGACTTGAACGCACATGTCGATATGCTTGAAGCGATGGGGCTGCCGGCCGCGATGAAAAACAACATCCATATCGGAGGCGCTTATGGGGACAAGCCATCGGCGGCCTCCCGGTTCATCGAGCACTTTCATGAACTTGACCAGCGTATCAAGGAGCGTCTGACGCTGGAGAACGATGATAAGACCTTTACGGCACAGGAGACGCTGGCGGTATCCAAAGCGACGGGGGTTCCGATGGTGCTCGACATTCACCACCAATGGGTGAACAATGACGGCGAAGCGCCATGGGAGCTGTGGCCTGAGATCTTTCGCACTTGGGAGACGCCGCTCGCCCAGGCCGGGTCGGATCCCGGGCAGCCGCTGCCCCCGAAGATCCATGTATCCAGTCCGAAAAGCCCGGCGGACATCCGCAGCCATGCCGATGGGGTGGACGTGGTGCCGCTGCTGGCCTTTTTACGGAACATTGCAGGAGAAACGCCGCGGGTGGATGTCATGATCGAGGCGAAGATGAAGGACGGCGCTCTGTTCGGGCTCATGAAGGAGCTGGCAGAGTATAAGAATGAGGGCGTCACGATCTTGGGCGGGGCCTCTGTGGAGATCCATCCATAGAACGAGTAGAACGAGCGGACGGTCCTCTTGCATCCGGAGGGATTTTAAGGTACGGTGAAAGTGGAAGATAGAGGATGATTCCCATGACATACACGCAGAAAAGTTCGTTCTCGCCAAGCATTCACTGCTCCGCAAGGAACGGACTTTTGTTGAAATAGGCGAAATTTTGAGAAACGCTGCCCGCTCCTGTTTCGTAATACCGGAATAGGATAAAGGGATGTTAACAATCAATAGATTGATATAGAAAGTAGAGTGAGCGCTTTGAACGAGAATGACAAGACTCCTTATGTAGTCAGCAGTAAGAGTTACACTGCCGTTGCGATTAATTGTGCCGCGAAGGCGGGGGAGTGGATTAAGAGCAGACTCGGATCCGTGAAACAGCTCAGCACCAAGACATCGCCTCAAGATATTGTCACGGAAGTGGACAAAGGGGCCGAGCAGATGATCCGGAAGCTGATTCTCACTCACTTCCCGGACCACGCGATTCTAGGAGAGGAAGGGGTTGAGCCTGGGGCCGAAGCTGCCGCACGGGCGCTGAAGGCGGCCCAGGAAGAGGAGTATCTCTGGATTATCGACCCGGTTGACGGGACGACGAATTACGTCCATGGTTTCCCGTTCTATTCCGTCTCCATCGCGCTAGCCCATCGCGGAGAAGTGATCGTCGGGGTGATTTACGATCCTTCGCGGGACGAATTGTTTGTGGCCGAGAAGGGAAAAGGGGCCTATGTGCACGGCAATCCTACGTATGTATCCAAGGAGAGCCAGCTGTCGGAGAGCTTGCTTGCGACCGGATTCCCGATTGACAGCAAGGTTAATCTGCCGCTGAACATGGCCGAGCTTCACGCCCTCTTGCCGAGGGTGCGCAATGTAAGAGCCGGGGGCTCCGCCGCCCTTCATCTGGCGTATGTTGCCGCCGGACGCTTAAGCGGATACTGGGAGCACGGGCTGAGCGCCTGGGATATCGCCGCAGGGGCCCTGCTGGTTCAGGAGTCCGGCGGAGCGGTGACGGACACCGATGGCCGTCCGTTCGATCTGTCCGTACGGAATATAGCGGCGACCAACGGCTTGATCCACCAAGGCTTGCTGGATACGCTGAAGGAAGCGGGCGAGGGCTCCGTTCGTTAAGACTGACTTGGCCTAAGCAATATGCAGAAGGTCAGATGGAAATCACGAAAGGCCGGATAAGATACCGGCGGTTGAGGGTAATGTAAGATAGAAGGTATCAAGGATGAAGGTGGCAGCGTCTACAACAGCTTGAGTAAAGTGCGAGTTCAAAAAGTCGGTTTTTCAGGCGAATTTTTGAACAACCTCTTAAAGGAGTTATGCGTGAGATGAATGAGAAATCAGATCAGGATTTGGAACGCCGGCTTAGCGAGATGTTGACCGAAGGCGAGATGGAGAGGAAGGATCGGGAGCAGGAGGAGCGCCGTCAGGTCTCTCCGAAATACGAGATCCGGATTCAGACCCAGCTCGACCCCATCGTGGAAGAAACACTGAAATACCGTAGCATCGCGAAGGAAATCGATGGCCGTTACGACAAATACATGGAGCAGGCAGGCAAAAGCAACGAGCCGAAGGCCGAGCTGGAGAAGGGCCGCAAGGAGCAAGGGGATGCGTCCTCTTGATGAATGGAGTCAGGCTCTGCCCGGTTAGAGGCCGTGAATACGGCAAGCAACTGCATAAGCATTACAGGAATGGACAGCGCGATTAAGGAGGCTGTCCATTTTCTTTTTTTTGTATACCGTTCTTAGTAGCGGAACTTCGGAGGGCATAAAGCACACGCGTTTTCTGCAGGAGCAAAAAAGCAGATATGTATTCAAGGACAGGATTATAGTGAGGAGGCATGAAGATGAGAGGGCTGCGGACGTTTCATATTGCGGGTGCCGTATCGGGCATCGGCTCCATGCTGTTGTGGTGCATCCTTATATTTTTCAATCCGTATACGGATACGGTGAATGCAGATGCGGCACGGAACACCTTTCTCATGCTCTTTCTACCTGGTGTGATCGCACTGATCTCGCTGTTCGGACCGTGGAAACCGTTAATGCTGATTGCCTTCTTATGGTCGGTGCTGCCGAGTCTGTACTTGGCTGGAACTCCGGGCATCTTCGCGTTGTTCGGCGTAACGTCCGCAGGTTATTTAATTGCTTACCTGCTCATGAAAAGAAATGGGAAGGGATAGTTCTGCAAGGGAGGGCTTTGTACCCAATCAGGGACGCAGGTGGTAAAATAAGGAGGGTATCGAATAAATCTAGGGAGAGTGAAGGCATGTTCAAACAATGGAAGAAGAGGCTGGCAGCGGTAACAGGATTTCTGATGCTGGCCGTAACGCTGCTTGGCCCGGGTGCAGCCACGGTGTTTGCCGATGGGGGCAGCGTAAAGGAGGATACTACATACCAAATTGTAGCGCTGGGAGACTCGCTCACGGTCGGTTATGAGCCGGGAGTGGATTTGAACAAGCTGTATGGTTTCGTCGAACGTTTATATGAACAAGGGCTTTTCTACGGAAGAACCGAAGTGACGAATCTAGGGATAGCCGGATTGAAGACGGACGGACTGGACCATTACCTCCAGGCTATCGTTGATGGACGTTCTCTAACAGCCGAGGAGCTGCAGCCTGGGCTGGCGGACCCGCGCGCGAAGCAGATCGGAGCGGACGCACCCAAAGCGAAAGCCGCAATCGCCGAAGCGGATCTGATTACCATTACCATCGGCGGCAATGATATGATGAGCCTGGTCGGCACGATCGACAAGCTGAGTGAGGAGCAGCTCGCAGCCAAGCTGCAGGAGCTGTTTGCACAGTACACCGAGAACGTCACCGCCGTCATCGGTAATCTGCGGCTGCTGAATCCGGATGCGACCATCGTCATCGCGGACCAGTATAATCCGATCCCTAAACTGGCGGGCGAGGCTGCTTATGCGAAGCTGCTGGAAGCGGCCGGCCATTTCACCAAGCTCGTGGATGACATCGCTGCGAGCTTCGCGAACCAAGGCGCGGATATCAAGGTAGCGCATGTAGCGGAAGCCTTCGTGGGATCTGAGATTACGATGACGCATATCCTTAAGGATGATATCCATCCGAACCAATACGGTTACGAGACGATGGCAACCGTATTTGCGGAGACGATCTGGGGCAGCTATAAGCAGCCGCCGGTGCAGGAGCAGGGTCAGCCGATGCGGATCGTCGTCAAGGGACAGGAGCTCACTACGCCGTACAAACCGATTCTTCGCGACAATATGAACTACGTGGCGATTCAAGATATCGTTAATGCGGTGGGGGCAACGACGAAGTGGGAGAATAAAACCTCAAGCGTCACCATCACATACGGCGATAAAACGGTTGTAGTCACGATCGGCAAGAAGTTTGTGAAAGTAAACGGCACGAACGTTCCGATCGATACGCCTGCTTTTCTGCATAAGGTAGGCAAGGAAGACAAGACCTATGTTCCGCTTGCCGTCATTGCATCGGGTCTTGGCTTTGATGTTCAGTACAGCGCCAAACAGCGTACCGCATTCATTAATTTATAAATGCATCCGCCCTAAGATAAGGTTGATCATAGCTGCGGAACCAAAGAGAGACGCCGATTTGGCGCCTCTCTTTTCCTTTTTCAAATTCTCCGTTTAATTGTCTATGATTTTAAAGCGTCAAGTGATATATGAGCCGGCTGCTCACTTGGAAGCCGCCTTCGGAATGATCGTTTCGGCGATACGGATCAGTTCCTCGGCTGGGACATCTCCCTCCATGGAGCTGAGCGTATACAAGTAGTGGTGTCCGGTACTTGGATCCTCATAAGCCCAGTCCAGCTGCGTCGTGCTTCCATCGTTCCATGTTTTTTGCAGGACGTCCTGCCCGTTGATCTCGATCTTCCGGTTGATCATGTCCATATTCTCGTCCCAGTAAGAGGTCACGCTGCCGTGGTCTCCGTTATTCAGAATCGTCAGGGCGATCTCCTTGCTGCCGCTGGTGTAATAAACCGTCGACAGCCAGAAATTGTCCGTAAACTGTATCGGCATCAGGGCGTAATCCTTGCCCGAAGACTTGGCTTTCGTAAGCAGTTTCTTCGCGATGTCGGCCTTTTCCTGCTCGGTCAGCGGCTTTGCGTCAGTCTCGCGCTCCATGTGCACGCTGGCATTATTGAACATATATTTGTCCGAGGCGGAAGCGGAGATCTCCTTGGCCAGCGGTACGCCGGGCACGTTCACCATGCTTGTCAGCTTATCGAAATCCTTGACGGCATGCGGAGTGGATTTGATATCGATGACGTGGTTCGGATTATTCGGCACAATATAAATGGCGGCTGCTTCGCCCGGCTTGATTTGCTCATCCCAGACGGTATTCATAAGATGGATGCGATCCAGTTCCTCTTTGGAATAATCCTTAAGCGGAGGAGACACTGCGCTCGATTTCTCCTCATAGACGACTTCTCCCTTGCCGTTGGTTAAAGAATGGTACTTGACAGCTGCGAAGCCGGTCGATGCGGTAAGCAGCATGCCGGCGATCAAGAGAATGCTTACTTTGTTTTTCACGAACAATCGCTCCTTTTGAATATGTTCTTCCCGAATTTGGCGCATAACGCGTTTCTGGAGGGCGGCTCCGGGCGGCTCAACCCTTTGAAAGAGTGGTTTCAGGTCTTTGTCGCTGTCCATGCTCATTCGTTTCCTCCCCCTCTGCCATGGCGTAATGTTTGCGGAACTTGGCGGCGGCCCGCTCGAACTTTTTCCTGAGATAGGTCGTGCTTTGTTGCAAAATAAGGCTGATCTCGTGATAGCTCTTGTCCTCGACGCAGCGCAGGATGAGCAGGCTTCGTTCCTCGGCGGTCAGCCTGGCCAGCGCCCGGAGCACGGACGGATTGTAGTACTTGTGCTCGATGACCTGATCGACATGCCGGTTATCCTGGTCTTTCTGGTATAGAAAGGGGAGGTACCGATACAGCTTGCGTTTCCGCAGCAAGTCGATGCATTGGTTGCAGGCGATGCGGTAAAGCCAGGCCTCGAAGGGCTTGTCCGTTTCATATTTGGACAAGTGGCGGTACGCCTTCAAGAAAACCTCCTGGGTGCAATCCTCGGCTTCGGCATAATCGCCAAGCATGTGGTAGCAGTAATTGAAGATGGCTTTGTTGCAGCGGTTCATGATCAGCTCGTATTGGTCGATCTCTCCCTTCAAAACATCAGCAACGATCTGATGGAATGCTGGTTCATCCAAGTGGTTTCACCCCTTTACAATCTGTATTACGTATCAGCATGGTGCTAATGTGACAAACAGGCTCTCTCAGAACTTCCCGAGTTTTCCTTTGCAGGAGAACGGCTTGGATCAATATGAGGCCCCGGCAGATGGAGCGAAGGTCTGAAGTGAGGCTAGGGGGAAAACAGGGAGCGTACAAAATAAAAGAGAGACGCCGCGAATGGCGTCTCTCTTTGCTGCTTCCCATAGCCTTGGGAGCCGGGTTAAACGGGTCCCCGGTCTGCCCTGGCCGAGAGCGGCTGCCTTATCCTATTACCCGAATTACGGGCATAGCAGCTTCCCGCATGATTTTAATAGATTTCCTTCGCATCCCGCGGCAGCTGGCGGACATGGTGCAGGAAGCCGGTAACGCGCCCGTCCTGTCCCATGTCATACGTGTAGCCCAGCTGCTCGCCGACGTACAGCGCCGTCTTCCGGAAAAGTGCTCCGGCGGCGAAGAGGGCGTCCCAGACCTCGTCATAGGTTCCCCCGGCGTAGGTATCCATTAGCTCGTTCCAGCTGTCCTCGGGCAAGTATCGCTTCAGATACTTGGCATTCTTGCCAACGCTAAGCGAGAAGCCGGTCAGAACCCCGGCCTGCCATTCCAGCATTTTGATCAGCATCGGCCGAACGATATTGTTCAGGTGATCCTGGGCATACAGAATTTCCTCTCTCCACAAGCCCTTGGCTACATAAGTGGTGACCCACCAGAATTCGTTGCTGCAGTCCGCAAAGAATTCGGCGGACGGACGTTTGACGCGATAGTCCTCATCCGACGGCTCCGGTATTTCGGGAAACGTCCCGTCTTTGTCCATAAGCACCTTGATCAGCTTGTCATGCTGGCTGTAGGATTCCTTTTCCTCGATGGGAATCAGGGTCATGTCGATCCGGTTCCCGTCCGTAAACAGCATCAGATAGGAGAACCAGTTCCCCAGATCAGGAGGGAACATCGCCATATCTTCGGGCGTTTGCAAAATGATGCGTTCCCCGAAGACGTCAATCCAGCCCGGGTCTTGAATGAAGCTGTCCATGTCGGTGACGTGGAAGCTGATATCATAGTCCTGAAATACATCCTTCGGCACATTAGGGTTCGTTCTTGAGCCTTCCAGGGTCACGGCGCGAACACGTTCATCGCGCTTAGCCACACCCAGAATCAAATCCATCATTTCTTGCTCGCTTCTCATCGTTGTTCCCGCCTTTCGTTTTCATTGGAATGGGTCAATCTTATGAACCGTTAAGGCAGGAGGTCCGCGGATGCGAACCGTGGAAGCGGGATATGGACACGCAGCATGTTATAACTTGTTCAGCAGCTTCTTCATATTCCGGTTCCCCTTTCCAGGATTTACCCTACATGAAATATCAATGCCATTAACCTTTCATGGCTTGAAATGAAGCCTCTGCGGCTTCCAATGTTGCATCGATGTCCGCTTCCGTATGGGCAGTCGTCATAAACCAGGCCTCGTATTTAGAAGGGGCCAGATTAATGCCGCGGTCCAGCATATGGCGGAAGAAGGAAGCGAAGGCCTCGCCGTCCGTATCCTGGGCTTCATCATAGTTGGTCACCGGATGATCGCAGAAATGAGTGGAGAAGGAGCCGCGAATCCGGTTGATCGTGAGCGGAATGCCATGGCGGTCCGCCGAGCTCTTCAGCCCTTCGGTCAGCTTGATCGTCAGACGCTCCATTTCCTCATACACGCCTTCGCCTTGCAGCACCTCCAAACAGGCGATCCCTGCGGCGATCGACGCCGGATTGCCGGCCATCGTTCCTGCTTGATATGCAGGTCCGAGCGGGGCAACCTGCTCCATAACGTGCTTCCGGCCGCCGTAAGCGCCGATCGGAAGACCGCCGCCAATGATTTTGCCGAGCGCGGTCAGATCCGGCTGAATGGCTTCGTGATTCGCCAGACCTGCGTATGTCTGGGAAGAGCCGTAGTGGAAGCGGAAGGCGCTGATGACCTCGTCATAGATGACGAGCGAGCCGTTATCATGGGCCAACCGGCACAGTCCTTCCAGGAAGCCTGGCTTTGGCATTACCATGCCGAAATTGCCGACAATCGGTTCGACCATCACCGCGGCCACGTCATCACCCCATTGCTCCAAGGCGTCACGCAGGCTGTCAAGATCGTTAAACGGAACCGTAATGACCTCGTGGGCAATGCTTGTCGGAATTCCGGCGCTGTCCGGAATGCCGAGCGTGGAAGGTCCTGATCCTGCGGCGACAAGCACGAGGTCGGAGTGGCCGTGGTAGCAGCCGGCGAACTTGATGATTTTATTGCGCTTCGTATATGCGCGTGCAACGCGGATCGTCGTCATGACGGCCTCAGTGCCGGAATTGACGAAGCGCACCTTGTCCAAGGAAGGGATGGCATCCTTCAGCATTTTGGCAAGCTTGATTTCAAGCTCGGTCGGCGTCCCGTACAGCGTGCCGTTCTGGGCTGCCGCCGTAATGGCGGCCGTAATGTGCGGATGGGCATGGCCGGTAATAATCGGTCCATAGGCCGCCAAGTAATCGATGTAGCGATTGCCGTCTTCATCCCAGAAATAGGCGCCGCTTGCGCGTTTCATGAAGACGGGGGCGCCGCCGCCGACCGCTTTGAATGAGCGGGAGGGGCTGTTGACGCCGCCGACGATATGCTGAAGAGCTTCCTGGTATAAGGCTTCGGAACGGGTTCTGGATGTGTTCATCGTGTAAAAACTTCCTTTCTTCATGAAGCAGGACAGGCCGCCAAGATTCCAAGCTGCCTGTCCTGCATGCTGTATAGTGTGCTAAGTTAGTTGCGGTCTGTCTCTGTGGATGTAGACGTGGACGTCGATGCAGAAGGATTACTTTCTTTGCCGGCAGGATCGCTCTCCTTGCCTTCGCTTTGGCCTTCCTCGGTCTCCGGGTCAGGATCCGGCGGGCTCATGATATCCTGAATGTACTGCTTTAAGGTGTCCGGATTGCCGACCGTCAAGACAGCTGCACCGCCGATCGTTTCTTCCTTCAGCAGCTTCATCGGAGGGACCTGCTCGCTGCCGCTCATGCTGCTCTTGTATGCGACGGTGGCCAGCTTCCACATGTCTTCGACCTCGAGATTCGTGTCGATGTAAGGGCTGACGGATTTCAAAATATCCGGCAGCTTCATAATGGACGTGGTCGTCTGCATTTTCTTGGCGACCGCCTTAATCAGCTCGCGCTGCCGCTCGGTACGGGTAAAGTCGCCCATAGCGTCGTAACGGAAACGGACGTATTGGAGCGCGGCGTTGCCGTCCAGATGCTGCATGCCTTCCTTCAGATTGATGTCATATTCATTCTTGTCCGCTTTGCTGGAATAATTCATATCCTTCTCAACGTAAAAATCAACGCCGCCGACGGAATCCACCAGCTTGATAAATCCTTGGAAGTCGGTGTAGACATAGTATTGGATCGGGATGCCGAGCAGATCGCCGACCGCCTTCATCGCGGTATTGGGACCATGGGTGATCGCCGTGTTGATCCGGTTCCGGTCATGTCCGGGTATGTCCGTGTACGTATCGCGCAGAATAGAGAACAGGTACATTTTTTTCTTAACCGGGTCGATGGAGGCTACCATCATGCTGTCCGAGCGGGGGATTTCCCCTTCCTCGAAGCCGCGGGCATCGACGCCCATCAGCAGGATATTCACCGGCTCGGTGCCTTCCCATTCCGGAGGCGCAGGGACTTTGGCATCCACCTTCTCAATTTCATGGAACGGAGAGGATTCACCGCTTTTGTTCAAGCTTTGCAGGCCGTCATAGAATGAAACTGCATAATAAGTGCTGTAGGCGATGACAGCCGCAAGTACGATACATATGCTCCATATAATCGTCTTCTTTGTTTTTTTGGTCATTGTGTTCTTCCTTTCGGATTGCGCTGGTGAATAAAATCGATAGAACATTTGAACATTCGACATTCACTCTATTATAATTTTTTTCGAAAAGACAATCAATTTTACGGGTCTAAGGTCCCGTTCAGCAGGAGGAGCTTAATCGTGAAACCATCACATGTTGAAGTAGGGAGCCCGGTCCCTGATTTTACCCTCCCGGCTTCAAGCGGAGAGAATGTATCCTTGAGCGACTTTCGCGGACGCAAGGTCGTGCTGTTTTTTTATCCGAAAAATATGACGCCCACGTGCACTGAGGAGGCCTGCAGCTTCCGCGATCACTACGGCGCACTGAAGGAAGCGGGGGCGGTCGTCATCGGCATCAGTCCCGATCCGCTGAAATCCCATGCCAAATTTATCGATAAGCATAGCCTGCCCTATTTGCTTCTTGCTGATGAAGAGCATAAGGTAAGCGAGCTGTTCGGGGTGTGGCAGTTGAAGACGATGTTTGGCCGCGAGTACATGGGGATCGTGCGCTCCACCTTCCTGATCGACGAGAAGGGGAGGCTCGCCCGCGAATGGCGCAAGGTCAAGGTGAAGGGCCATGTGGAAGCGGTCCTCGAAGCTGTGCTGTCATAAGCTATATGAAGATTTGCCCCTCCGCATGCCTGGACAGGCTTGCCGCCAGGGGCTATTTTTGTTCACCCGTCCTTCTCTCGCAATTCTCGCTAAAATATATATCGGCTGATAGTCTTTTTTCGAAAATACCTCCATATAATCTAGCAGAAAGCCGAACTCATAGAAATGATGGAGGTAGAAATCATGAATATTGTAGCGAGAGTTGCATCCATTGCCTTGTTTTTTGGTGTGTTGGCGTTACTGATAACGGTCTGGGCCGGATTTCCCGGGGGAGAAACGAAGCCGGACGATATGAAGGTATATATGGAGCAGGCGCTGCTGGCTCCGGCATCCGCCACGGGGGTTCAGACGAAGGCGCTGTTAGGCCAAAGCGGTGAAACGCAAATCAAGCAAGCGGTTTACACAGCGGCAGCAGGCAAGCAAGCCGCATCCGCTGCAGCAGCGCAAGCCCAGATCCCGAAAGCTGACCCGAAAGCTGAGAAGAAGGTCTATCTTACCTTTGACGACGGTCCTTCGGATTTGACGCTGGAGGTGCTGGACATATTGCATAAGGAAGGCATTAAGGGAACGTTCTTTGTGCTTGGGGAGCAGGCTGAAGCCCGTCCGGAAATTATCAACCGCATATATGAGGAAGGACACACGATCGGCAATCATACATATGATCATCGTTATGACAAGCTTTACGGTCATTTTCAAGATTTCTGGGCGCAGATCAAGAAGACGGAGGAGCTGATCCGCTTGATTACAGGCGAACGTCCGCAGCTCGTCAGGGCGCCGGGCGGGACAGCCGGACACTTTGACCAGTCGTACTTCGACCTGATGGAGCAGGGGGGATATCGCGTATTCGATTGGAATGTCGACAGCGGGGATTCGAAACGCCGGGGGGTTCCGGCCAAGGATATCGTAAAAGGCGCAACGGCAAAGGTCAGCGGCAGCGAGGCGATCGTGCTGCTGCATGACAGCAAGGGCCATGAGGAGAGCGTGAAGGCACTGCCGGAGATCATCGGTTATTACAAAAAGCAGGGCTATGCGTTCGATGTGCTTACGCCGGAGATGCAGCCGGTCCAGTTCAAGGCGCAGCAAGGCGCGGTTAAGGCCTCGCAGCCTTCCCGGCAATGGATCAAGGATCATGTTCTGGCCAATGCCAAACTATTCGAAACGGGCCGAACGCTTGCGGTCGAGTTTGGGGCCATGGAGACTGCATTCGAGCCGGGCGAGTATAAAATGGAGGACGGGCGCTTGATGGTTCCTCTGCGCGCCTTGTCCGAGCGGCTCGGGGGGACGGTCTCCTGGAAGGCTCACAGCAAGACCGTCAGCGTGGCCCTCGGAGGGAAACGTTGGGAAGCGGACCCGCTCAGACGCTCGATAAGTCCGGCTGAAACTTGGGGGAGGCCGCTGCCCTCCGATGTGCGCCTGATCGGCGGCACGGCTTGGATTCCGCTCCGTGACGCCCTTGCTGCATCCGGGCACCCTGTTACAAGAGTGACATATAAAGATGCGGAAATTCGGATCATAACTTTGTAGTCGGAATTTGTATTTTATGTTTGTAATTATGCTGCACAAGTTATAGACTAGTACTTAGAGATAATAATCACAATCCCTGAGAACGTTATTCGTAAAGGAGGGGGGAGCCATCCCCCTGCCTTTATTTTGGCGCGAGTGAGTCACCTTGAAGTTCACACTTTATGTCAGTGATGCATAATAGATACCGGTTATCCCGAAATTAAAGCTAACCGGTTCGATCGTCGCCAAGTTCATCTTGGGAGTTCACTTAAAGAAAAGGAGGCAATTCTCTATGACAGAAACATCTAACCCGCAACCGTCCGAAACGCCGGATAACGTTGCAGGAAACCAGGCCAGCCGTCCTGATGTGCTGCTCGAACAATTGCTAAAGCCTGAGGTACAGGAATCGCTGACTACGCTCGTGGATAACCTGCCTAAGCTTACGGAAATGCTCACATTCTTCACGAAGGCTTATGATTTCGGCAAGTCCGTAGCTACTGATCCGGTGCTGGCGGAAGACACCATGGCTTCTCTCGCTGGATTCACGAAGCCTGTTACCGACAAGGCAAAAGCAATTGCGTCTGCCGCAATCGAAGCCGGCGACCGTATTCATGCCCAGGGTGATCATGCGCAAATCGGCGTATTCGGTCTGATGAAAATGCTGAAGGATCCTCAAGTTCAAAAGGGTCTTCGCTATGCTCAGGCTTTTCTTGACGTTCTGAACGAGCGCGACCAACAGAACAAGCGTTAATTCCATATATCTTAAGAAGAACGGAGGATGGTCATGTCTAAACATATTTTAATTTTGGGCGGGGGCTACGGCGGCTTGCTGAGCGCACTTTCTGCGCGCGAGCATTTTGGCGTCAACGACGCTAAAATTACGCTGGTCAACCGTTTCCCAACACACCAGATCATTACAGAACTGCATCGATTGGCAGCAGGCAACATCGCAGAGAAAGCAGTGGCCCTGCCGCTGGATAAATTGCTTCGCAACGCCAACGTGGATCTTCGCATTGGCAACGTCAAGGAGATCAAGCCGGATGAGCGCTCGGTATCCTTGGATGACGGCGGAAACTTTACTTATGATATTCTCGTTATCGCACTGGGCAGTGAAACTGCATTCTTCGGCATTCCGGGACTTCAAGAAAACAGCTTCATTCTGAAGTCGGTGAACGATGCGAATCGTCTGCGTGCCCATGTGGAATCCCGCATCGCGGAATATGCTAAAACGAAGAACAAGGCCGATGCAACGATCGTTGTCGGCGGCGGCGGCTTGACCGGCGTCGAGCTTGTCGGCGAATATGCAGATATGCGCAGCGAGCTTGCACGCAAGCACGGGCTCGATCCACAGGAAATTACGCTCTACTGCGTAGAAGCGGCTCCTTCCATTCTGCCAGGCTTCCCTGCAGAGCTGGTTGACCGTGCTACAACAAGCCTGCAGAAGCGCGGCGTGAACTTCCTCACCGGCTTGCCGATCACGAAGATGGACGGAACAACCGTTGAGCTGAAAGACGGCAGCACCATCGAAACAAGCACGCTGGTATGGACCGGCGGCGTACAGGGTAACTCCGTTGTAGCGAACTGCGGTATCGAAGTGAACCGCGGTCGTGCGGTCGTTAACGAGTACCTGCAATCCGCTTCCCATCCTGACGTGTATGTCGCTGGCGACAGCGCGGTTGTTATGGGACCGGAAGGCCGTCCATACCCGCCGACAGCACAGCTGGCATGGCAGATGGGCGAGCTGATCGGCTACAACATCTTCGCGAATCTGAACGGCGGCGCACAAGCTTCCTTCGAGCCGGTATTCTCCGGTACGCTGGGCAGCTTGGGACGCAAGGATGCCATCGGAACGATCGGCGCGAACAAAACGCAATTGAAAGGTTTGCCTGCGACGCTGATGAAGGAAGCGAGCAACATGCGTTACCTCTCTCACATCAATGGATTGTTTACGCTGGCATACTAAGCCGAAGGCTTGCATGAATATGAATTTAAATCAAGAGATGGGCCCTGATATTGGGGTCCGTCTCTTTTTTGCGTTTGCGGTGAGGGAAGGCAAAAAACATAAGAAGATGGACATAGGGACAATCTTTGTCAAACATATTACGATGAATACACTCCGGACGGACCTTACTTGAAGTTGAGGTTTCGCGGGGGGGGGGCCAGAAGGAGACTGGAGCGGGAAGAGGATGGGCCGAAAGGAAAGGGGAGCAGACAGCCGGAAGCGAACGCACGGGAGGTTGAGGTAGGGGAAGAAAGGGGAGCAGACAGCCGGAAGCGAACGCACGGGAGGTTGGGATAGGGGAAGAAAGGGGAGCAGGAGCAGCCAGAAGCGAACGCGCGGAAGGAAAGGTAGCGGACGCGGAAGGAAAGGTTGGAAGGGAAGTAAGGAAAGGAGGGGCCGGAGGGAACCGACACAAGGTACAGATATGCCTGGAAGCTTGTCGACAGATGTACAAGAATACAAAAGCCTCTCATTTGAAAGCGCTGTCAAAAAAATTCATGTTCTGATCTGGTAGAGGAGGGAGTTTGCATATGCGGGGATACCGCCGTCTTCATTCGATCGTAACGCAGCTGTTTTTATTCTTTTTCATTGGTACGACATTGCCGGTTCTAATGATGGGCTTCCTATCCTTCCACAAGTCGGCATCCATCGTGGAGGAGCAGGTGGGCAAGGTGGCATCGCTGACGATTACGCAGGTCAGCGACAAGCTGAATATGTTCTTCAAGAAGCTGGACGATTCCTCGATGATGGTGCTGAACAGCAAAGTCGTCCACGGCATTTTGGAGGATCCGGATCTCAGTCAATATGACCTGAATCTCAAGGTTAAAGAGGGCAAGGATCTGCTGACCTCCATTATGATCAACTCGCCGGAAATCATCGACGTGTACGTCTTTGATATCAAGCGGAACAATTCCGTCCTCAGCGCCGACTCGCTGATGTCTATTCCGAGTCAATGGGAATCGGCGTGGTTTCAGTCGATTTTGGAGGCTCGCGGGCAAACGGTGTGGTTCGGTCTGTCCGACACCTCCTATCTGAAGCAGACAAGCATGGGGTTTCCGGTATTTGGGCTTGGAAGGGCGATCCGCAGCTGGGATACGGGGGAGATCGTCGGCGTCATGTTCTTCGAAATTATGGGGGATGTGCTTATTGACGAGCTGAACCACGTCCAGTTCGGGGATACGGGTTACATGTATGTCGCCAACGACGAGAACCGCTTCTTCTATCATCCAGATCCGGCCATGTACGGGAAGCGCTCCCCTGTGGAGCTGCCGACAGGGCCGACGGAATACGAGTGGAACGACAAGAAAACGCTCATGATCCCTTCCCGGCTGAATAACGGCTGGCATGTCGTAGGAATGGTTCCGCTTAAGGAGCTGACGGCCGATTCGGCCAGCATCCGCAGCTTTACCGTATGGATCGTGCTCGGCTCGATGCTGGCGGCCATCGGGATCGGATACTACATGACGCGGAAAATCGGCAATCCGCTCGTTCATTTAAGCCGGCTGATGCGCCGCAGCGAAGCCGGGGACTTGAGCGTCCGGTGCCGCAATGTCGGTCCAAGCGAGATCGGTCAGCTCGGCAGAAGCTTCAACAAGATGATCGAGCAGATTGACCTGTTGATCCAGCGGATTGCCGCAGAGGAATCGGAGAAGAAGAAAGCTGAAATCCGGGCTCTTCGCTATCAGATCAATCCGCATTTTCTATATAACACGCTGAACTCCATCCGGTGGATGGCCAAGCTGAACCGCACCAATGATGTCGACAAGGCCGTAGCGGCGCTCGTGCATCTTCTTGAAGGCAGCCTGGGGCGCAGCGGGGTATTTATACGCCTTGGCGATGAGCTGGAGCTTCTTCGCCAATATATGATCATCCAGAAATACCGCTATGACCATCCGATTGAGCTGGTCGTCGACTGTCCGGCTGGCATGGATGACGTGCAAATTCCCCGCATGCTGCTTCAGCCGATTGTGGAAAATGCGATTTTCCACGGGATTGCGCCCCTGGACGACAAGGGCGTCATCCGGGTTGTCATCCGGCGGCAGCAGGAGGATGCCATGATCCACATCGAGGACAACGGCATCGGAATCGAGCCGGAGAAGCTTGCCGGGCTGCTGGATTATGAGCGCAACCGCTCCAAGCAGGGAATGACCCACATCGGACTGTCGCATGTCCATCAAACCGTGAGGCTGTATTACGGCAGTCGTTACGGCTTGAACGTCGAGCGGAAGGAAGAGGGAGGCACGCGGGTGACCATCTTGATTCCGGCGAACGGAGGGGATATTCATGTACAAAGTGCTGCTCGTTGATGACGAAGCGATTGCCCGCACAGGGCTCCGGACCACTTTTGACTGGGAGGGATACGGCTATCGGTTGGTCGGGGAGGCATCGAACGGTCAAAAGGCTTTGAAGTGGATCGAGGCGGGAGAGGTCGACATTCTGATTACGGACATCGCGATGCCGGTCATGGACGGGCTTGAGCTTACCCGCCGGACAAGGCAGCTATGCCCATGGGTGAAAGTGCTGCTGCTCAGCTGCCACAGCGATTTTGAATACGTCCGGGAAGGCATTCGGCTCGGCGCGGCCGATTACATTCTGAAGCCGACGCTCGATTCAGCGTCGCTGAAGGATGTGCTGGAGCGGATGCGGCAGAAGCTGGAGGAAGAGAAGCGCCTTGAGCGTATCGTAACCGAGCATGAGCGGCAGCAGCGGGAACAGCGGAAACGGGCCGATGAGAAGACGCTGTATATGGCATTGCACGGCGAAGCTGCCGCCATGGAGAACTTGGCCGGGTTCCGGAGTGACGGCCAATTCGTCGTGGCAGTCTGCCGACTGGACGGAGGGCCGAGATCGGACGGCTTCGGAGCAGCCCCGTTGGACGGAGAAGAAGAAATGGAACGATTCAAGAGCTGCTTATATGAGCAGCTGCCGGATGCGCTTGCGGTCCGAACGGGACCGGATTTACTTGCGGCCTGGGTGCCCGTTGACGGCATGGAGCGTTCAGAGGATCCTCGCTGCGATCATCTCCTCCGTCCGCTTGCCGCCTTCGCCACCATCGGGCTCAGCCGCCGGTATGCCGGGCCCCAGCGGCTCGCCGAGGCCTACGTAGAGGCGAGTGCAAGCCTGGAAGCCTCTTTCTTTTACCGGGAGGGGCGCATCTTTCACGCGGAGGATATTGGTGCCTTGGGCGACCGTGGCGGACCGGAGCAGGCAAAGCCCGAGCTGCAGGCCTTGAGGGCTGCGCTGGCCGTCGGAAACCTGCCGAGGTGCGAAGTGCTTCTGCAGTCGGTAATGGAGCGATGGATGCCGTCCCGAATGGGGAAGCAGGAGGTGCTCGTTGAAGCGGAGGAGCTTCTTGGCATGCTGTCCACGTACAGCCTGTCCGCCCTGCCGATTGTATCCCCGGCGTTTGAGTTAACCCGGCTTCGGTCTGTCGAAGAGGTGCGGAGCGTCATGCTGGACGCGTTTCAGGCGGTCCGGGACGAGCCGAGTCGCGGCCCGCTTCCGGAAGCCACGCTGCACGAGCGTATCGTCCTTCAGGCCATTTCCTATATTAACGCCCATTACACGGAGCCGATCTCCCTTCAGGAGGTCGCCGATGAAGTCGCCGTAAGCCGGAATTACTTCAGCGAGCTGTTCAAACGGGTGACGGGGAGCAATTTTATCGACTACGTGATCGATCTTCGGGTAAAGCGGGCTAAAGAGCTGCTGGCTGCAACCTCGCTCAGGGTGTATGAGGTGGCGGAGCTTTCGGGATTTAACGATGTGAAGTATTTCAGCAAGCTGTTCAAGAAGCTGGTCGGGATGACGCCGGCCGAATATCAGGGATTGAACCGCAAATGACAAGGCGGCAGCAGGCTTCTTGCAGGATCGGAAAAGAAGCCACTTATTCGGAACATAATCCGTTCAAAAGCTTTTTGCCAAAATTTTATAATTAAAGCGTTTACAAGAGTCTTTTCAGGTTAGTCCAAATCGGTCGGAAACGGAGGAAATGAAAATGACAAGAACGCGTAAAAGAGGGGCATTGCTTGCTGTCATTCTAGTGCTGTCCATGCTGCTTCAAGCATGCGGTGGCGGTGAATCGGATGGGGGCGGCTCGGCAAGCGGCGAGAAGGTCAAGATCAAATGGGCGACATGGGGCAACCCTGGCGAGCTCACCCGATTTCAGGAGATGACGAAGGACTTCAACAAGCGGCATCCGGAGATCGAAGTGGAGTTTATTCCGATTCCCGGCGAGTATGACCAGAAGATTTTGACGCAGCTGACAGGCGGAACGGCTCCGGATATTTTCTATGCCGGCGACGGCCTGATCGTTAAGCTGATCGAAAACCAGAGCATCGAGAACCTGACCCCGTATATGGAGGCTCCGGACAGCCTCATCAAGAAAGAGGACTACTTCGAAGGACTATGGGGGGCGGCGGTCCGGGACGGACAGACGTACGGGGTTCCGGTGGATTGCAACCCGATGGTGCTTTGGTACAACAAGAAGGTGCTGAAAGATGCGGGTATCACCGAGATGCCGGCGGAGCTTCAGGCAAGCGGGCAATGGACCTGGGACAAGTTCAAGGAGATGACCGATAAGATCCGGGCGAGCAATAAGTACGGCTACGTGCTGGATAACTCCTGGAACAGCTACCACAGCTGGGTTACCTCCAACGGCGGCCGGGTGTATGACGAGAACGGAAATTTCGTCGCGGCCGACGATCCGAAGGCGAAGGAAGCGTTCCAGTTCCTGTATGACAACGTAAAGTCGAAGAATATCACGTTCTCCGGCACGCTGCCGAAAGGACAGGGCGGGGATGCCATGTTCATGTCCAATCAAGTAGGCTTCGTGGGTGCCGGGCGCTGGTATCTCCCATTGTTCAAGAAAAATGAGAGCCTTGAATACGACGTCGTTACCTGGCCGACCAATACGGGCAACAAAATCGAGCCGGCCGGCATTCCTACGGCATACCTGGTGATGAATAAAGCCTCGAAGAATAAAGAGGCCGCGTATACGTTCTTCTCCGAATATTTGAATAAAGACGGCCAGCGTTTCCGCCTGCAGGGCGGCGGCAATGCGGTTCCGTCCGTCGCAGGCACCGATGAAGTCGTGCTCGAGGGCAATCTGCCGGAGCATGCCCAGTTGTTCCTCGACGCGCGCGAGGTCGGTTATGCGCTGACGCCGTTCGAGGCCGGCATCCCTGGGCTAAGCCAGGATATTACTTCGAAGTTCGAAGCGTTATGGCTGAAGAATCAGGAGCTTGATAGCTCGCTTAAGGATATACAGACCATGGCCAACCAGAAGATCCAGGATTACAAGAACAGCAAAAAATAATCCAGCTCCGAGAGGAAGGGTGAGTAGACATGAACGTGCAGCCTGCAGGAAGCCCGGGAGCCGCCCCTTCTCCGGAGCGGCTCCCGGAGAGAAGGGGCTCTTCCCTGAGCAGCAAAACATCCGAAGGATTGTGGGGATATTTATTCATTTTCCCGCAACTGCTAGGACTGGTCGCTTTTTCATTAATTCCGCTCGTCTCGGCCTTCGTGATCAGCATGATGAATTGGGACGGGATGGGGACGAAGCAGTTCGTCGGCTTTCAGAACTTCATCGGCCAGCTTCGGGACGAGGAGTTTCGCATCGCGCTCGTCAATACGGTGTACTACACCATTCTGTCCGTGCCGACAGGGATCGTGCTGGCGATGCTCGTTGCCGTCGGCTTGAATCGGGTTCGCGGAAAAATCCTTTACCGGCTGATCTATTTCATGCCGAACATCACGATGTCGGTAGCGGTCGCCGTCGTATTCATGTGGCTGTTCAACGCCGACTTCGGCCTTATCAACATGTATCTGAAGCAGTGGTTCGGCATTACGGGGCCGTCATGGCTGACCGATTCGAGATATGTCATGCCTTCGATCGCCATGCTAAGCGTGTGGATGGGGCTTGGAGGCAACATGGTGCTGTTCCTGGCCGGGCTACAGGGTATCTCTAGAAGCTATTATGAAGCGGCTGAAATCGACGGGGCCGGCAAATGGCAGCAGCTCATCCACATTACGATTCCGCTGCTGTCGCCGACCACCTTTTTCGTGACCATTATGTCGATTATCGGCTCCTTCCAGGTGTTCGACCAATCCTTCGTCATGACGTCCGGCGGTCCGGCGAAAGCCAGCTATACCCTTGTCTATCACATTTATGAAACGGCCTTTGCGGACTTCACCTTCGGCAAGAGCACGGCGGCGGCGGTCATCCTGTTCTTGATGATTCTGTCCCTGACCCTGTTCCAGATGAAGATGTCGAGGCGCTGGGTTCATTACGAGGATTAATGGACGTAAGAGGAAGGAGGAGAAGCTACATGCCGTACCGAGGATTGCGGGCGTCGACCGTCCTGCTGCACACCGTCCTGATCATCGGCGCCTGCATCATGGCCTTGCCGTTCGTATGGATGGTGCTCAGCTCGCTCAAGGATTTATCCCAGGTGTTCGTCGTGCCGCCCAAATGGATTCCGGACCCGTTCGTCTGGTCCAACTACAAGGACTCCCTGACGGCGCTGCCCTTCGGGAGAGCTTATCTGAACAGCTTTTATATCAACGTCATCGTGGTGGTATCGCAGCTCGTAACCTGTTCGATGGCCGCCTATGCTTTTGCCAAAATATCGTTTCCGTTCCGGGAGCCGCTGTTTATACTGTTCCTGGCCACGATGATGGTGCCGGGGCAAGTCACGATCATCCCTCTGTACCTCATCATGAAAAATATCGGTTGGCTGGATACGCATCTGGCAATCATCGTTCCCTCCGCCCTGCTCAACGCCTTCGGCGTGTTTCTGCTCAGGCAGTTCTTCAGAGGCATACCGAAGGAGATGGAGGAGGCGGCCATCGTGGATGGTGCGAACCGGTGGACCATCTATGCGCGAATCATGCTGCCGCTTATTAAGCCGGCCTTGTCGGCGCTTGGAATCTTCACCTTTCTCGGGATGTGGAACAATTTCTTCAACCCGCTGATTTTTCTCAGCAGCACGGACAAATTTACCGTGCCGATGATGCTGAACCTGTACCGGGGCATGTATTCCACGGACTGGACGCTGATGATGGCGGGTGCTTCCATCGCGCTGATTCCGGTGTTGATCGTATATATCATCGGGCAGAAATATATCATCGAAGGCGTGACCCTGTCTGGAATTAAGGGGTAGATTACAGCAAGGGGTTCATAAAGGAAACGAACGCACGAGCCGGAGCAGGCCCGTAAGAGGAAGCGATAGCCGCTTTCTTCTTGCGGGCTTTCTTCTGTCCGCTATCCACAAAATAAAGCCGAGCTATGCTCCGATGCTGATGCACTATCGATGCTTCTCATAGCGGCAGACCGGATTTGAACCTTACGGAATTTCCTGCTAACACCGCTATTCGCCTCATTGCCGATGTCTATCTTGGAGTCATCTTGGAAAACCTATTCATAGATTCATAACTAAGGCTATCAACTATGTTTTGTTCTATGAATATGGAAGGTTGGAGGGTGATGTTCTTGCTGCGTTCATCCATGATGGAAGAGGAGCGAATGGATCCCGAGTGGGCTCCGGACCTGCTCGGTAAAGTTAGAAGCCGGATCGGCAGCGTCATTGTCGGGCATGAGGAACAGATTTCGCTCACTATGATCGCACTGCTGGCCGGTGGGCATGTGCTGCTGGAGGATGTGCCGGGCGTTGGGAAGACGATGCTGGTCAAAACGGTGGCCGCGTTGATCGGCTGCGATTTCAATCGGATTCAGTTTACGTACGATTTGATGCCGGGGGATATTACCGGTGCCTCCGTTTATTATCCCCATTCGGGAGAGTTTGTCTTTCGCCCCGGACCTCTCATGGCGAACATCGTGTTAGCCGATGAAATTAACCGGGCATCGCCCAGGGCGCAGTCTGCGCTGCTGGAAGCGATGGAGGAGGGCAGGGTCACCGTCGACGGCCGGACTTACCCGCTGCCGGCCCCATTCTTCCTGCTTGCAACCCAAAATCCCTATGAATATGAGGGGACGAGCCGGCTGCCGGAAGCCCAGCTCGACCGCTTCCTCATGAGAATGTCGCTGGGCTATCCCGATATGGAAGGTGAGATGGTGCTGCTGGATCGGAGGAGCAGCAGCGCCATGGCGGATAAATTGAAGCCATTAATGGCAGGTTCCGAGCTGATGGCGATGCAGCAGGCGGCGGCGCGGGTGTTCGTTGATGAGAGCATCAAACGCTACATGGTCAGCGTCGCTGATGCATCGCGCCGGCAGCGGGGAGTGGCGCTTGGCATCAGCCCGCGGGGCACCTTGGCCTGGTACCGGGCGTCCCAAGCATCAGCCTATATGGATGGGAGAATGTACGTCATTCCGGATGACTGCCTTCGCGTTGCCGTCCCGGTGCTTGCCCACCGGATTCATATGAATCATGAAGGACGGGCTGCGGGACTGACTCAGCAGGAGATGGTGAACGCCATCCTTGCCCAGTTCGAGCTCCCGCGCCAGCGCAGCCGGAAAGGCGGCTCGCGGTGAAGCGGGAGCTGGCGGATTGGATGAGAGCTCTGGCCATATGGCTCGTAGCGCTGGGTCTTTATATGTGGCTGGGGGGCGAAGCTCTCCGGCTGCTGTGGCTCGCGTGCACGCTGGTTCTGATCGGAGGGGCCGCGCTCAGGCTGCTCGGACCGTCCCGGATTACCGTTAGCCGGACATGTACTCCGGCATGCATCTATAGGGGAGACTCCGCTCATGTCACAGTTCGGATTGATTATAAAACCGTGCTGCCGGTGCCTTGGATGATGGTTCAGGATACGATCGGAGGCTGCTCGCATCGGAAACTGCTGTTTCCCGGATTACGCAAAAATCTCACTTACAGCTATCAGCTTGACCGGCTTCCCCGCGGCATCTGGACGGAGGCCTCCAGCGAAATTGCTTGGGGGGACCTGTTCGGATGGTTCCGGTTCAGCCGTCAGCTTGCCGGTGAAATGACCGGGATCTCCGTTCTTCCCCGGCCGGCGGTTGGCCCTGAGCTTCAAGCTGTCCCCCGCGGCGGGTCAGCCGATCGGGAGGATGAACGGACCTTCGCGAAGAGGCGGACGGACATTCGGGGCAGCGGCCTGCGGGATTATATTCCCGGGGATCCGATGAACCGGATTCACTGGAAAAATTCCGCCAAGCTGGGGCGTCTGCAATCGTTCCTGCCGCAGGAAGGGAGCGGCATCCGCCAATGTATCGTGTTGGATACGAAGCGCCAAGGTGTTTTTGGAAGAGAGGGAGGCACGTACGAGGAGGCCTTCGAGGATACGGTTGCTGTCGCAGCCGGGTTCCTCTGTCAGCTTCATGACCGCCGAGTACCTTACAAGCTATGGACAAGCGCGTACCAATCCCTGACGCCTGTGTCCGAATATAGAGGCGATAACGCTGCGCAAAGGCGGGATATCCTCCTTCCGCTGGCATCTGTCCGGATATCGGGCGGGGTGGAAGCGGCTGATCCTTATGAGGAATACGCGCGGATGTCGACGGATGTATTGGAGAGGGATACGGCTTGGACGATCATAACCGGGGCCATGAATGAGCAAGCGGCCCTGCTTGGAATCAAACTGCTGAATAGCGGTGTTCGGGACGTTACGATATGCTGCTTGCGCAGCGGGCAGCAGCGGACAGCCATCCGCATTTCCGGGGATGGCGGGCATCCGATTCGTTCGACGGGACAGGAGCGGGCCGAGGAATTTTACCGCCTGGGAGGAAGGCTGGTTATTGCAGGCGGAATACCGGAAGCTCCGGCAGATGGATCGCTGAAGGGAGGGAATGGGAATGGATCCGGTCAGCTTGCACGATAAGGCGGAAGAACGCGTTCGGCCCGGGAGCCATCCCGCCGGGCATTTCCGTTCTTCCCTCGTTTCCAGAACGTTTCCCGGGACCCTGCTTCAGCGTGCGCTCATTACCCTGCCGGTAGCAGGACTGCTGTCGGAGTGGCTGCTCCCGCTCCAGGCCGTTAACGGGGCGGGCGGGGACCTGATTCTGCAAGCACTGGCTCTTCTTGCGGCGATTCTTCTCCTTCAAGGCCTGTCCACCTGGCGTGAATGGGTGTGGCTGCCGCTGAACGCTTTGCTGGTCATTTGGCTGTGTGCCCAATTGTTTAACTACGCCAATCCGCTGGAATGGCTGCACGAATATGCTTCGGTCATCCTTCCAGGGGACGCGGAGGCCGTCATAAACACGCGGGCGTTTACCGGGCTCAGCGAGGAGAGCAGAACGATGGTTCTCTTGATCGGCTGGGGCATCATGGTATCGGCCATTCATATGCTGTCCCTTTACCGCCTGTCCGTCTGGCTGTTCGGAGGCTCGACGCTGGTTTATTTGGCCGTGCTTGCCTCCGTGTCGGAGCGAAGCTTGTATTCCGACATGGGGCTGGCTATGCTCTACCTTCTGATGGCTCAAGGGCTGATGCATATTGTGAGGCTGGGCCGGGAAGCCTCAGATGATGAAGCAAACCGGAGACGAGCTGTTCATTCTGATGGAGATGCAAACCAGAGACGAGCTGTTCATTCGGGTACTTGTACAAAACTGAGGCCATCTGGTCAGTATGCGTCTCTGCCCATGCTGCGCTGGAGCATGGCCGTGATCGTGACGGCCGTACTGGCAATCGGGGCAGCCCGTCTTGGCGGATCCTTCAACGAGCCTTATGAAGGCGCAGGCTTGACGTTAACGGATCTCGCTGAGCGGATCTCGGGCATAGGGGAGCACGTCCGGGAGGCGGCGGAGGATGCACTGCCTGCCGCCCGAATGATCGGATACTCACCTGTGATGGGCGATTTGGGAGGTCCGCTATCGATGAGCGATGAGGTGTTCTTCACGGCGAAGTCTCCGATTCCGACCTATTGGCGGGGCGAAGCCTATAGCTTGTACGACGGCCGGAAATGGGACCAGGATCGCGCCATCCGAACGACTGCTAAGCTGAGGGACAATTTAAGGGACAAGCTCCCCTTCTGGGAGCGGTCAGAAGGACGAACACTGGTGCAGACCCTGCAGTTTGAGGAGCCTTCCCAGGTGAAGCCGCTGCTGGCCGGAGGAATTATTTCCCGGGTATCCGATGTACAAACTGCCGGAGGGAAGCGGGAGCCGGGGCTCTCTGTGGAGCGGATGTCCGAGACCGTCTCCATGCAAGGGGAGGCTGCACTATCCCGCTATACCGTGGAATCCCTATATATCCAGCCGGATATGCAAAGTCTTCGTGCTTCAGCCGGCAAAGATCCGTCGTATATGAAAGAGCTGTATTTGCAGCTCCCTGATTCACTCCCCGGCAGGGTCCGTGATTTGGCGAAGACGGTTACGTCGGATGCTTCGAACAGGTATGAAATGGTCAAGGCTATCGAATCCTATTTGGAGCGGAACTATACGTATACGCTGCAGACGGCCATCCCCCCGGAGGGCAGCGACTTTACCGATCAGTTTCTGTTTGAGTCGAGAGAAGGGTACTGCGCGCATTTTGCAACGGCGATGACCGTCATGCTGCGAAGCGAAGGAATCCCCGCCCGTTACGTGACCGGATTTGCGCCGGGTGAACCGGTGGAGGGGAAGGAGCATACGTACCGCGTTGCCGAAAAGAACGCCCATGCCTGGGTGGAGGTATTTTTCCCCGGAACGGGCTGGGTGATGTTCGACCCTACCCCTGGATTCGGCACCGAGCCTTCCACGCCTCCAGCGACAGCGGACGAGATTACGGCTTCGCATCTGCCGTGGTCCGGCTTATGGGATCGTATGCTGGATGCCGCCGCAAACGTGCTGATGCTGATCTCTACCCTTGGGCCTGTTTCTTTTGGAGCAGGGCTTTTGATCCTCGTTCCGACGGCTGCGGCAGCGATCTACTGCATTCCGTCCATTCGGGAGAGGCTTTTCTTCCTGATGCTGTCAAGCCGGATCGCGGTCTCTCCAAGGGAAGGGCTTGTCTCTGCCTCGGCTCCCGTATGGGAGAAAATCCAGCGCAGGTTCGGAGCGTTCGAGAGGGGCCAGACTGTCCGTCAATATATTTCGTCGTTATCGGTTACGGATGAGGCTTTCCGGCTTGAATTAATGCAGTTTGCCTGGCGCTGGGAGAGGGCGGCTTTTCAAAATGAACCGTGGACCCGGACGGAAAAGGTACACTTTTTACGCCAGTGTCTTCGAATTGTCAAAAAACTGGCATGAAAACGAAGGGGCCTCTTTCTTGACGGTATGAATTCGGGTTGCGTATAATTAATTTCATTAATCAAGGGAGGCCCGGTAATGAATAAGCCTAATGAAATCATCGTTGTTTTGGACTTCGGTGGACAGTATAACCAACTTATAGCACGACGGATCCGCGATCTTGGCGTATATAGCGAGCTTTTGCCTTATAATACGTCCGTGGAGAAGATTAAGGAATTGGCACCGCGCGGGATTGTTTTTTCGGGAGGCCCTATGAGCGTTTATTCCGAAAATGCCCCGCATGTCGATCCTGCCATTTATGACCTGGGTGTTCCGATTTTCGGCATTTGCTACGGCATGCAGTTGATGGCCCACCAGCTGGACGGTAAAGTAGAGCGTGCTTCCAAGCGCGAGTACGGAAAGGCTGAGCTCGAATTTAATCCGAACACCACGCTCGTTAAGGGTCTGGAGCAGAAGCAGACCGTATGGATGAGCCACGGCGATCATGTGGTATCACTGCCAACCGGCTTCAAGCTGGATGCAGGTACGGAATCCGCTCCGATTGCTGCGATGAGCAACGAGGACAAGAAGCTGTACGCCGTGCAGTTCCATCCGGAAGTACGCCACTCCGTGCACGGGAATGAAATGATCAAAAACTTCCTTTATGAAGTATGTCAGTGCGAAGGCAACTGGAGCATGGAGACCTTTATCGACGACCAGGTTCGCGAAATCCGCGAAGTCGTCGGAGACCAGAAGGTGCTGTGCGCCCTGAGCGGCGGGGTTGACTCTTCCGTTGTGGCCATGCTGATTCATAAAGCGATCGGCGATCAGCTGACTTGCATGTTCATTGACCACGGCTTGCTGCGCAAGGGCGAGGCTGAGAGCGTGATGGAAACCTTCGTCGGCAAGTTCGATATGAAGGTCGTCAAGATCGATGCGCGCGACCGTTTTATGTCCAAGCTTAAGGGCGTGGATGATCCGGAGAAGAAGCGCAAAATTATCGGCAACGAGTTTATTTACGTATTTGACGAGGAATCCAGCAAATTCGACGATTTTGCATTCCTCGCTCAAGGCACGCTGTATACCGATATCGTTGAGAGCGGAACGGATACGGCGCATACCATCAAGTCCCACCATAACGTAGGCGGACTTCCTGAAGACATGAAGTTCAAGCTCATCGAGCCGCTGAAGGCCCTGTTTAAGGACGAGGTCCGCAAAGTCGGCGAGGAGCTTGGCCTGCCGGACGAGATCGTGCACCGTCAGCCGTTCCCCGGACCAGGACTCGCGATCCGCGTGCTTGGCGAAGTGACCGAGGAGAAGCTGAAGATTGTGCGGGATTCCGACTACATCCTGCGTGAAGAGATCGCGAAAGCCGGACTGGACCGCGAAATCTGGCAATATTTCACCGCGCTTCCGAACATGAAGAGCGTTGGCGTTATGGGCGACGCCCGTACGTATTCCTACACGGTCGGCATCCGTGCCGTAACCTCCATCGACGGCATGACGGCTGACTGGGCCCGCATTCCTTGGGATGTGCTCGAGAAGATTTCGGTGCGCATCGTCAACGAAGTGGAGAACGTCAACCGGATCGTGTATGACGTTACGTCCAAGCCGCCTGCAACGATCGAGTGGGAGTAGGAAAGAACAAATTAATGTCGTTAATCGCTTGGAACCCTTGATACATAAGGGTTTCGGGCGTTGGCGATATTGAGTCACGGTCTACACCTGCAACAATAGAGTGCAAAAAATTACTCTCTTTTATCTGCGTTATTTCGCAAATAGAAGGGAGTATTTTTTATGACTAAAATTCATGAGTTGATTGAGGATTTCAAGCTGAACCAAGAAATTTTGGGTAGGGAAAAGAGGTACGTTGATCTTTGTGTGTTCCGCTTGAACAGGTGGCAAAGGTTTACGGTTAAAGAGTTGGGTGTTACCGAGGCTGAGGAAGTGACGCAACTTCATATCAAGAAATACATACAAGAACGTCAGCGTGTCGGAAAAGAAGTCAACAGAACGATCAATAACAACATAGCCACGTTAAAGGTGTTTTTCCAATACTTAGTGAGCGAAGAGTTTATCGATGAGCAGAGTAACCCCATGCGGAGGATTAAGAACCTTAAAGAAGAAAAGACGGTAATTGTCACATTTAATGATGATGAGGTGTCGCGGATAATCAATGATCTCAAAGAAGAGACGTATTCCAATGTGAGGGACAAGCTCATTCTTATTATGCTCTTTGACACGGGTATAAGGGTTTCTGAGCTGTGCGGAATCAAAAATGATGATATAGCGCGGCGGCACATTCTAATTCATGGTAAAGGCTCTAAACAACGTCTGGTGTACATTAGCAATATCATGCGGAAATACATGAGAAAGTACGAAGTGCTAAGGCAGGAAAGGTTTAGGAAGAAACCACAAGATGAAATTGAGGAGTATTACTTCCTCGATCAATCGGCTGTTAGGCTATCCCGCTCCCGCATCAACAAGATTCTAAAAGAGCATTGCAACAACGCTGGCGTGAGAAAGGAAGTTAGATGTTCTCCGCATGATTGTCGCCACTACTTCGCACAGAAACAATTGAGAAATGGAATTGACATTTACAGTTTGAGCAGGCTGATGGGGCATTTTGATACTCAAATTACCTCGAAGTATTTAAGGGGGTTGGAGCAGGAGGATGTTTTGCATATTGGACGGCTACATAGTCCTCTGAACGGAGTGAAGATAAAGCAGAGTTCGAAGGAGGGGCTGAAATGATAAGGTCATTCATTGAACTGGATGATGCTACGAACAATAGGCTCCTGCAGATCGCCCAGCGCCATTGTAAGCTCGTTCTTGAACATTTTAGTGATAATGTACCCTCAGAACGTCGAGAAGCAATAAGGGCGGAAATTGTGCGTCTGAGAGGCGGACGTGACGCTTTAATGTCAATGCAAGGGGATTCCAGATGAAGGAGAAGCGATTATTGACCTCCAAAAGCAAAGACCACCTGTTTTAGTGGTCTTTAAAGTTCTTTTGTAACTCCTGTATTCTTAATTGGGTGATTGAATATTTCACGATGGCATTTGGCTAGATTCAATGCATACAGAGACAAGGCTCTCGTCAGAATGCTCCATATTGCTATCATTTCAACTTCTTAGCCCTTTCTATAATTATGATTTGAAACAGTTATGCAGTTGTTGTTATCCGAAACTGCCGCCGCTAAAGTCATCATCATTACCATTGAAAATCTTGTTGTACAATTCCTTTAATTCTGGCTGATAAAAGGTTAGCGTAAGAGAAATGCTAAACGCTGTGAGAACTAGTGTAGTTGGCTTTACTGATCCTTCTACCATCCACGATATAAGTACCCCAACAATAGCAGCAATGTTCCCGCAAAACATAAATACTCTCCATTGTTTTAGCACTGTGGCACACCTTCCCGTCGAGGTAAGACTCTGAATTGAATCGATATTTTATTTACAGTTTGCGCTTTTTACTAGATGGCTTTGTATGTATGGCTAGGTATTCTTTAGCCTTACAATCGTTAATTATTGTTTTGAAGGTTTCATCGTCTAGTAGCTTCTTTGCATCCTCACTACCGTACGTTTTGACAACGATGGGAATGTTTAGGTTTCTCCACAATCCAGACATTATCAAGAAATGTGGTGAATTGATGTATCTCCCTGCCTTCAAAGAAGCTTTCACCCAAGAGTTTACTTCCTCCATCCATTTGATTGCCTTAACTTCCTCATGACAAGCATAAACCTTCATTTCATATTCCTCTGGGGTCAACTTATGTTTTGCTGCTACATGTTTAATTAATGTTTTCCACTTCTTCGGTGGAATCCCCAATCTAGCTCGGTTTTTTTTATACCATTCAAAAGGGTTCATTGCTCTCTTTGACTCGTTAAACCTTCGAGCCAACATAATCATGTTGGCGTATGTATGACCACCGATACCGTACTTAAATACAACAGTTCCCCAAGACGTTGGAATGAAGTGGTCATACGTGGTGTTTTGGTGTTCACCAGTAAGACCACACTCACCTCCGAAATGACAATAAACCTTATCTAAATCAGATTTTCTTAAAGGATTTGGTACTTGCTTTAATAAGGATATTCTTTTGGAATATGAGGTTTTGAGCAAAAATATCTACCTCCTGTAGAGATAAACAATCAACACCATTATATTCGATGACTAGGTTATTGTAAAATTATGTAAAACCAAAGAAAGTACTCTGACAATAAGTCTCATTTTAGTATTAGGCTTAGTACAAATAAGGCTCACAATGAGAAAATAAAGATGTCTCTAGTGAACCTTAAAATACTAAATGCGCAACGATTCGCTCAGTGTTAGCTGATGCGCCAAAAGCTTCGCTTAGAATAATCAATTAGTTCTGTATGTGTCTGTGAGAGAAAACATAAAATCCGTTCTATGCCGCTCTTATATAATATTTAGTCCGGTGCTTAATGATTCAAATATGCTATTGATTATACTCAACTATTATATAAGGGTGGAGTAGAACGGGTTTTAGGAATCTTAACGTGAGATTAGTGAGAATGTTGCCATAACTATAGAACATGTAAGGGCAAAACATTGACCGACTCAACAACGAGTTGGTCTTTTTTTATGCCCAAAACTTCGTAGAGGTGGTGATCGGTTATGAGAGCAGAAAAGGATTTTTTCTTCTGTTACAACGCAAAATTAATGGGGTTTTTGAAGCGTAATGGGTTTAGTTACATTTGCTCTGCCTTGCATGAAAAGTCCGGTAATAAGTTCTGGTTGTTTCCTAGAAACGCAAAGTTACAAGCAAAGATTGACAGTTTTACTGGGTAGTTTTCGACAGCGGATATTGAAACATATGGGATTAATAGACAGGGGCGATGGCAATATGGCGAGAAAAAGAAAAGCATTTTTTACCGCAAACGAAATGAAAAAAATGATGAATGTAAGCAAGTTGCAAAGTTTCGTGTTCATGCCGAATGAAATCTATTCGGATTTCAGCAAGGGATTTGCTGATTTGAAAGAGGAAACAGATGCAACTGCAAGATCATCTCACGTTGCATATGCGTTTGGCTACACCTTCTTAGCTCACTATATGTGGAGATATGCAAATCACTATTATTGGGATAATGCAAAAGGAGCTTTGCCAATAAACGAAGGAATCATTAAGCAGTTATTGGGTTTTAATGCTAAATCGGAAGCTTACACCTATTTGACCAAAAACAAAACTGGTTTCTTGGAGCAGATCGGATACATCCGTAAAGTCACTGATAAGCCAATTGCCTATTATTACGAAGATGAAGATTGTATAGACCTTGCATTTACAATGGAGAGTGAATCTGCTTCTCCCCAAAAGATCAATCACAAAGCTTGGAAGGTAGCGATGCCAGTAAAAGGTATTTGGAGGACACCAGAAGATGAAACTAATCCAGAAGTCAAGTATCCTACTAGTACAATCCATTTATTTGGTAATACGCACATCGTTGAAATGGAAACATTCATATACTGCATCACCCATCCAGAATTAGGTATCGAAGGATTCTATCTGTATTGTTTCTTGCGGAAACAGTACGATAAATTTCGTATGGGTTATGACTGTTCTAAGAGGCGCATGGCTCAACTCACTGGCCTTTCCATTGACGAAGTAAAATGCCAATTGGAAAACTTAGAGAGATACAACATGATTACAAATGACCACAAACCTTGGTGTCCAGATAAGCCAGATGATAAAGACCCAAAAGCAAACACTTACACGGTCCTCGATTACTCAGATTTTGCACAGAACGTGATGCAAATGAACATTATTCCAAAACAACAAAGGGTATCAGCGGAAGAATATGAACGTATGATTGGGTGGACAAACGAAAAAGAGATT
Organism: Paenibacillus sp. FSL R5-0810; assembly: GCF_038002285.1. NCBI lineage: Bacteria > Bacillati > Bacillota > Bacilli > Caryophanales > Paenibacillaceae > Paenibacillus > Paenibacillus sp. FSL R5-0810. The sequence continues at coordinate 4,229,108 of NZ_JBBOCF010000001.1, read as the reverse complement.
GATGGTAACGTTATCGACATAAAAACAGGTGAAGTAATTCGGAAACTGAACGTTGATGATGAAGTTGATGATATGGATGATATCGATTTTGAAGTTTTCCTAAAATGGGGGGGGGACGAATGTATATTAGGGTCAAGTGGCGTAAACGCAATAATGGTGAGAGGATAGCATATTTGTATTTATGTGAGAGCAAGAGATTTGAGGGGAAAGTAACGAATACTCAGAGATACCTATTTAGCATCAAGCAACATGATTTGCTGGGGGGGATTTCAAGGTTAAAGCATTCACTGAGGAATTGAGTGCTGAGGAAGCTGTTAAGCAAATGATCGAGAAAAAGGTAAACACCTTGACTGAGAAATCAAGCACCGCTCAGTGATTGTAACTGAGCGGCTACAATTACATAGTCTATGGATGCGATAATATGTATGGAGCTAACCAAGGTATCAAGTAAATAACAAGAAATTGTATCAAGGCTTTTCGTATCGTAAAATATGATGTATGAGTTATTGGATAGGAGTGTACCAGTCGAGACGGAATCAATAGATTGTCTAGTCACTGTAAACCTATCCCTGCCCCGCTCCTCTTTGGTAATAAAACTGGTATTAATTACTCGATAAGAGAATCCTACTTTCATAGATTTGACAGTGTGCACATGGTATAATTTTACTTAACTTTTATCATAGGGGTAACTAATGAACATTTTTTTAGATACAACTAATTTCTATGACGATCCATTTCTCAAAAAAATATATAATGACAAGCTCATAAAAATATGCGAAGAGAATGGACTTGTGTTGTACGTATCTAGGGTAGTCTTAGATGAAGCAAAGGCTTTGTATAAACGAAAATTAGAGGAACAGATTAAAAAGTTAAAGGAAACTTTGGTGGAGTACAATCAAGTTCCCAATATAGAGCCTTTAACTATTACGCTTCCAGATGTTCAGCACGCAATGGAGCAATTTGATACCCATTATTGTGAACTTGAAGCTAGAGGTGTAATAAGCATTGTTGAAATTGACAAAGAGCTATTACCCGAGCTTATTAGACGGTCAATACATCGAATTAAGCCTTTCACAGAAAACAAACAGGAATTTAGGGATGCTGTGATATGGTTATCATATGCGAAGATTGCAGAAGTTGAGAATTTAGAAGACTGTGTCTTAATAACAGCGAATGTCAGTGACTATGCCCATAATAACAAGCTTCATCCTGATCTACAGGGTGACTCTAAAAGATTTAGACGGTTTTTTAAGAATACTCACGGTATTATACACTCAGAGGAGTTTAAGCCTTATAAAACTAATTATGAACTTCAACAGTGGGTAGAAAACAATTCAAGTTCTGTAACTAATGCAGAATTATTGGAGCTATTGAATACAGATCAGAATGTTGATATTTTTTATTATAATATAAGTGATATCGTTGGGGATTATAGCCCGTCTGATGTTGATGATGATTTCTATGACCCAGGTTATGTTGAAATGAATGGTATAACAATTGGTAGTTTGTTATCCTTCAGCTTTGATGTGGTTGGTGCAGATATCTTATTAACAGGTTATTTAGAAGTAATTGCTAGTGTTGAAGCTAGTACCGATATGACCGAAGGTGATTACTACCACCATGATGAGGTAGAAATTGTGTATGAAGTTCAGTTTACTGCTAAATATGATTATCAGACAAAAGAAATTGACTCATTAGAGGTAGATGATCATTGGAGAACTAGAACTATAAACAATACGGTAAAAGAGATCGAGTATGATCCAGATGAATACGATGACCGATTTTAATTTGGGAGTGCCTAACGGCACTCTTTTTCATTGCGAAAAGTACACATTTTGACATAGATAATAATACCTCCATTAAGCTGTTTCAGAAGATGTCAATAATACATATGAAATATTTCAAAAATGTATTATACTTATTGAAACAACATTCATTATCTGGGGTGCTATCATGAAACTTGGATATGTTCGTGTTTCAACAAAGGAACAAAACACTGATAGGCAAATTAAGAAAATGTACGAACTAGGAATCGAAGAGAGATACATATTCATTGATAAGCAATCGGGGAAAGACTTTAACCGACCTCAGTATCAAGCTATGCGGCTTGTTATTCGAGAAGGAGATTTGCTCTACCTTGATTCTCTTGACCGTCTAGGACGCGATTATGACGGTATTATAGCTGAATGGAAGTACATAACGAGAGAGGTTAATGCTGACATTGTTGTGCTTGAAAACGAATCTTTATTTGATAGTCGTAAATTCAAGACAATGGGTGACCTAGGCAAATTGTTAGAAGATCAATTTTTGAGTATGCTGTCTTATGTTGCTGAACAAGAACGCAAGAAAACGAAACAACGCCAAGCTGAGGGTATTGAGGTTGCTCAAAAGAAGGGTGTTAAATTCGGTCGACCTAAGAGAGAGATCTCAAAGGAGTTCATTGTTGTATACGAACAATGGAAGAATGGAGGAATTACAGCGGTTCAAGCAATGCAAAAGGTTGGGATGAAGCCTAATACTTTTTATAGAAGGGTTAGTGAGTATGAAGGAAAGCGAAGCATTCGTTAAACTCCCTTGAAAATATAATGAATCAGTGAGATTTATGTTTGAGAGAAAGAGATTGATAAGATTGATTTAGAAAGCAAAGGATATGAAAATACCAGAGTCTTGATGCCGCACTCGTTGGCTATACCTTACAACTATGGTTGGGAGTGGCTTATTTCTTCTGATAGGAACGCATCTCGAACAACATTATTGCGACTTTATAGATTGGTGGCGAAATTAAATGGAAAATAGAAAGTATATCATCAAAGAAAAAGCATTTATTGATGTTTGGGATAAGTACGATAACGTAGAAGAGATTAATGGTGTAGAAAAGTGTTTCGAATTTTTGAATGATTTGATTTCAGTAACAGAAGGGCAAGTGATAGTCGATCATTTTTCTGGAAGTAATTATGACCATATTCAAAGAGTCGAATTGGTAGGAAAATGCGTATATATATATTGGAAGGATTTTGAAGAAAAGCCTTTGGCTGAAGATTGGATGTCCGAGATTTTCGGCTATGCTACATATATGTATACTATCTGTAATTTAAGAAAAATAAAGATACTAAACTTAAAAGGACATTTGTATATACTTTTCTTGCCTAATGTAATATCGCTGAAACAAGCAAAAAACTTACTAGGTATATCTAGTCTTCAAGAAGGCAAAGAGATTCTTGTGGCAGAAGATTCGGACACATTTTCTACAAGTCTGAGATTTCTTAAAGATGGAAAATTACATGAATGTACACTGTTCTCGTACCCCTTCTTCAGCTTTTTGATTCAACCAAAAGAGAATAACACTAACGCTGGAGTTTCAGGGAAGATACTCATGTACGAGACGTTAGCTTACACTGAACAAAGAATTAATCAAGTAAACATAGCACTTAGTTTATCGGATGAGCATGATTATGATGAAATTCAAAGTATTGGGAATAGGCTTAGAACAATACTAGAGTCAATAGTGAAATACTACTGTTTATACATGGATTATTCACTACCAAAGAAAGATAACTACGGGAGTAATATGCTGGGTGAATTGAGAAAACATCTTGTAAAGAACAATGATGATATTGTTGATCGTTTCTCACAAGAAGTAATTACATCTGCAAACAATTATTCTCATGATATTGGAATAATTTACACAAAGGATGATACAAAGAAATTGCTACAAAGTATTCATGAGATATTATTAGAAGTTGGCAACAAGATCGAAAACAAAGAATATTGATCAAATGCTTATTTCTATCTCGGTGTTTAAGGCTATGGATGTAAATATGACGGTATCATTGCCGAATGAAGGTACAGACATTGTTATACTTGACAACGAGTCATTTCGATAGTCTTTTAAGACGATTGGTGATCTTGGAGAGATTTTTGAGAATTATTTTTTATGCTGTCTGCTGTCTAACGTGGCTGAGCAAGAGCGGAAGAAAATAAAGCAACGACAAGCAAAGGGAATTGAGGTTGCCTAGAAAAAAGGTATTTAATTTGGACGACCTAAGAGAGAGGTTACTAAAGAGTTTATAGCAGTTTATGATAAATGGAAGGATGGAGCGAATACAGCGGTTCAAGCTATGAAGGAAGTCGGAATGAAGCCTAACACTTTCTATAGAAGGGTCAATGAATATGAGATGGCAAACAAAGTATCCACCTAGGCTAGGATGCTTTGTTTCTTTATGGGGGAATAATAATTCATAATGTTAAACTGTTTCCAAGGGGATGCAGGAATACCTTTAGTTGGGAGGGGAATTATTTTGGGGTACTTTCATTTTGACCCACGAGATATGATTACAGGTCTATACATAACTTGTCCTAATTGCAATGGGGAAACATTCGGGATATTGTCTATTTATGACACCTCTTACACTAGAAGATGTAGGAGCTGTTTGTACCCAAAAGGTAATGAACGATCTGTGTCTTCCGCGCTTCCAAAGTTTAAACAAGAAGATCATCTACTTAGATCAGTTCGCAATTAGCAATATGATGAAAGTGTTGAATCCAAAGACTAAAGCAAACAAAAAGGGAATCGATGAATTTTGGCTACGGTTGTTTGAAAAATTAGATAGTTTATCAAAGTTACAGCTAATTGTCTGTCCCGATTCTGAATACCATGATAGTGAATCCCAAGTTACAGCATTCTATAAAGAGTTAAAGAGAATGTATGAGCTATTAAGCCATGGAAAAACATTCGATGATAAAGAAACAATCAAGAATTTTCAATTACAAGAACACTTCACTAATTGGTTGGTTGGTAAAAACTCTATTGCTCTTGATCTTGATATAGAAGAGATTATACACGGGAGCATAAATTCCTGGACAAGTAAGTTTATTATTTCAGTTAATCGTGAGATAAATATGGAAGCCATTGAAGCACTGCTAGAGCATAGAACTCAGTCCTATTCTGCAATAGAGGGCGTATTTCGGTTGTGGAGTGAATCGAAAAATACGGACTTCAATTATTGGTACAAGAATGAAGTTGAAGCGTTTGGTAAAGGCACACTCAATATGTATTTTAAGCACCAGCTAAAGTTGTACGAAGTATGGAATAATCCCGAACTTGATGATTTTGAGGATTATGAAGCACTTCTACCTTCTTCATCCGTTAGGCATGTCAACATGATGTTGAAGGTATTGGGTGAACATGGCGTGGAAGATGAACTATTGAAATTGTCAAAAATCGAAGTATTTCAAAACAGCCAATTTCGATAACTTGCCTTTTTTACATTTGTCAGCCTCATTGTTTGCATCGATTGCACGTAAAGCCGCGGCAGGTAGAAAGAAACCGCCTAATAGGTGGACGGTAAATGATATTGAAATGATTTCAACATTTCTGCCTTATTGTGATGCAATGTTCATTGATAACGAGTGTGCAAGTTACTTAAACGAAAAGCCTTTGGTTGATAAAATTGGTTTTCACACAAAAATATTCTCTCAATCGAAAAGAGAAGAATTTATGCAATTCCTAGATGAAATTGAACAAAGTGCTTCCCAAGAACATAAAAACGCCGTATGTAACCCTATATAAACCTACCAAGTAAAGACAGAAAAGTTATTCGAATGGGGGCATTAGTCAGTTTTTATTGCAGGTTAATAGTGGTGAGATTAATTATAGATCATTATTTTTTGAAGGGGATTAATATGTATAATTCTTTAGAAAAATTTTTTGAATTAGTTGAAAAGGGGACGGAGAATAATAAATGGGATTATAAAAGAGATATTCATATTAATCCAAATAACTCATTTGCAAATTTATTAAAGGATATTTTAGCATTTGCAAATAGTGGGGGTGGCTGGCTAGTCTTAGGTGTTGATGATGATTGTAGCATACAGGGTGTAGAAAATAAGATCGATCCAACATCACTAGGTCAAAAAATATTAAGTATAACTGGTGAGCAAATAATTTTTGATTTAAATTACTATACTATTCATACAGAATCAGAAAAAATAGTTGGATTATTGTATCTTTATGATTCTGAAAAAATTTTAGTTTCACCAGTAGATTTTTATAATGATAAAGGAAAACCGATAGTTAGTGAAAATACTGTTTATTATCGTAGAAACGCTAGTTCGATTAAAGCAAATATAGATGATTTAAATTCCCTTATCTATAAAATAAGTAAGCTAGGTAAATATGAACTTAAAAAAGAAGACATAAAATTCTTAGAAAATAAAAAGTCAGAGTATTCATTATTAAAAGAAGAAGATGACTTTTATAGAGGCGAATTTAAGTTTAGTGTTTCTAAATTTGCTGATAAATTAAACACTATTATTAATTTTTATCAAGATAAATATACTAAATATGAAATAGGAATTTTGTTAGGTTTTGAGATTAATGCTATTGATGATTATTTTGAAGGTAAGAGATTTCCTAAACTAGAGCATTTATTACGTGCTGTTGAGATATTTGATTTACCACATGATTACTTTTTCCAAACTACAATGAATATGAATAAACCATTCATACAGAATCCTTTGATAACACATGTAATATTAGAAAAAACTGAAGATAAATTAGGATTGTTTAGTTACGGTTTTGGTAACGCTGTTAGAAAAATATTCAGTGATACAGCAAAAGAGTTTTCTTACTTTAAAAAATGGTTATTTTGTGATGATAGAGAAAAATTAAAACCAAATGAAGATGAATGGAGAACGTTGATTAATGAAAATTTGATTATGTATGAAAACTATGAGAGATGTTTAGAAAATGTTAGTGAAGCGTCATACAATAAATTTAAAAAGCATTTAAGTACTCAATACTATAAGGAAATAGAAAGAACACCAGCTGCAGACGAAAGATACCTCAACGAAAAAATTATTACTAATCTAACATATAGTGATACTGAATTTGTATGTAAGTTTATTTCAGAATTAATTAGAGATATAAATATAAAAGATGGGGAAATTTTTATAGAGTATAATTTCTTGTACGAAGTACAAAATAAACTAATTCGTCATAGAACATATGATAGTAAAAATATGAAAGTGATTTTTAGCGGTGAACAAACATTGGATGAGTTAGTAGTGGATATATAGTGGTTCTGGCTAAAGGGATGATTGGCTGAAAGTAGCTAACGAGTTGACTGATTAGTTACTAGCATATAAATACAATATAAGTTGATAACAATGGTTTTACCCGCTACAATTGATATACAAAAACAACGCAATAATTGAATAGTAATTTACTCTATTTAAGTACACTGTAGGTATCCGTGCCGTAACCTCCATCGACGGCATGACGGCTGACTGGGCCCGCATTCCTTGGGATGTGCTCGAGAAGATTTCGGTGCGCATCGTCAACGAAGTGGAGAACGTCAACCGGATCGTGTATGACGTTACGTCCAAGCCGCCTGCAACGATCGAGTGGGAGTAGGAGTACTCCGGGAGATCGAACGATATAAACCGATTCGTTGAAGTCGAGAGACGAAAAGGATGAAAGTGAACACCTCTGCTACCGGGGATATCAGGTTATGATATGCCTTGATGGCAGGGGTGTTTTTTTACAAATAGTTCTGTCGACCCACAATGATTATGGATTTCTCCCCAAATCCCGAACATTACTTTAAATTAACAAGTGTAATATTCGTTTTTGTTATTGACAAGCTTGGGCATCTCGTCCTAGAATATGAGTAGAAATCGACACGACAACAACAAATAACGAGCTTTTTCGTATAATCCCGGGAATGGGCCCGGGAGTCTCTACAGGTCACCGTAATGATCTTGCTACGAAAAGAGGAGCGGCAATATAATGCGGACACGTACTGCGTTTCTAAAGCCGGCTGTCACTGTCAGGAAAGATGCTTTCCGGCAGTGCGCCCGGTTTTCACGAAGCGATTGTTAGCCTGTGTTCCGATGGCTATTGTTTTGCGGCTCTTTTTTCCAAGCAGCGGCCCTGGGGATTTATCCTTAGGGTCTATTTGTTGTTGCGGGTCATTAATTTTAAGGGGGATATCTCTATAATGGAGCGTTTCTTTAAGCTAAAGGAACACGGAACAACAGTAAGAACCGAGATTATCGCTGGCCTTACGACGTTTATGACGATGGCCTACATCCTGCTTGTTAACAACCTGTTTCTCGGTCCTAACGGGGCAGGCATTCCGCAGGAAGGCGTCTTCTTCGCGACTGCGGTCGGTGCGGGACTCGTAACGATGGCGATGGGCTTCTTCGTTAATATTCCGGTTGCGCTGGCGCCGGGTATGGGTTTGAATGCATATTTCATGACCGTCGTGCTGAGCTCGAATGGAGCCATTACATGGCAGGCTGCGCTCGGAGCCGTATTTATTTCAGGTATCGTCTTCATCATTCTGACGGTAACGAAGGTTCGCCAAATGCTGCTGACGGCCGTTCCGAATAACCTTAAAATTGCCATTACGGTCGGGATTGGCTTGTTTATTACCATTGTCGGATTGAAGCTCGGCAATCTGGTTACCGTGTCGATCAACCCGGGTACGGATGTTAGCCAGCCGGTACCGGGAGGCGCGTTTAATATGGGCCTTGGGAACTTCGTTGAGCACAAGGACACGCTGCTTGCTCTGATCGGGCTGTTCCTGATTGCGATTCTTATGGTGATGAAGCTGAAGGGCGCTTTGCTGATCGGTATCGTGCTGACAACATTGATCGGTATTCCGATGGGCGTAACCGACCTGTCCAGTCTTAGCACCGCAAGCTGGATTCCATCCTTTGATAATTTGGCCGTTGGCCAGATGGATCTGAAAGGCGCGCTCGGAATCGGGCTCATCGAGGTCATTTTTATCTTCACGTTCGTTGAACTGTTTGATACCTTCGGTACATTGGTCGGTACTGCAGGCCGTGCAGGATTGCTCAAGAATAAAGAAGAAGGCGAGAAAAAGCTGGGTAAAGCGATGCTCGTCGATGCGGGCGGCGTGAGTGCCGGCGCATTCCTTGGTACAAGTACAATTACGGCATTCGTAGAGAGCACCTCCGGTGTTGCCGAAGGCGGACGTACCGGTCTGACGGCCGTAACGACAGGCGTGCTGTTCATTCTTGCGCTGTTCCTGGCTCCACTTGCTCTGGTTGTTCCTTCTGCTGCTACGGCTCCGGCGCTTGTCGTTGTCGGCGTGCTGATGATGAGCCAGGTTCGTGATATTGAATGGGATGATTTCATGCAAGCCTTCCCTGCATTCCTGACCATCATCCTGATGCCGTTCACGGGCGGAATCGCCAACGGGATTTCGGCGGGGATCATTGCTTACGTCGTACTTGCCGTATTCGGTAAGCTGACAGGGCGCACCGACACGAAGGTGCACTGGCTGATGTGGATTCTGTTCGTGATCATCTTGGTTCGTTACGCGTTCCTCGGGGCCGAATAATCATTCGTCAATTACGCATAATAAAACCGTCTCTTATTTATATAGAGGCGGTTTTTTGTTTTATATTTTTTATATTTTTTCAATTTTTCATCAGGACCGGTTGCTTCTTCACACGTTTATTAATTAGCAGCGGTTCGATTCCTAAACGTTTGTTTTGCCGAGACATCACCATACGTTGGCTCTGTCCCCGAGCCCGTTCATCATTTAAATAGAAGCTTAGCTGGTGGATGTACGAACAAATCTTATTATTAATGAAGAGGTCAGGCTGTATTATATGCCGTATGATGAAGCGAGGGACGATTACTAATGATCCTCCATATAGCCCAGTTGGCGGATTACTTTGTATCGGTATAGGTGTATTGAAACTCCATTTATAATTATTTTAAAAAAATGCTTGCATTCTTTCTTGAAGATGTGTTATATTCTATTTCCGGCCGAGAAAAAGGCAGGGACAACATTTGAATCACAAGCTGAAATGAATGAACGAAAAATTAAATTCAAAAAAAGCTTGCAAAACTCAAATGGATGTGGTATATTATAAGAGTTGCTGATGCGAACTAGATTTGCCGGTAACGAAAAGGTTGATCTTTGAAAACTGAACAACGAGTGAGTAAAACGAACCGCTTCGGCGGGGAGTTACAATAGAGAATTGAACAAATTCTCGTCAGTTTTTCTAAATGAGCTTAATCGCTCTTTCAAGACTCACCAGATTTGATTCACTCATCCGAGTGGAACCCAAATCCGGCGAGGTCGATCGTCCTTCGGACGATCTTTATTGGAGAGTTTGATCCTGGCTCAGGACGAACGCTGGCGGCGTGCCTAATACATGCAAGTCGAGCGGAGCTGATGGAGTGCTTGCACTCCTGATGCTTAGCGGCGGACGGGTGAGTAACACGTAGGCAACCTGCCCTCAAGACTGGGATAACTACCGGAAACGGTAGCTAATACCGGATAATTAAATCCGCTGCATGGCGGAGTTATGAAAGGCGGAGCAATCTGTCACTTGAGGATGGGCCTGCGGCGCATTAGCTAGTTGGTGAGGTAACGGCTCACCAAGGCGACGATGCGTAGCCGACCTGAGAGGGTGAACGGCCACACTGGGACTGAGACACGGCCCAGACTCCTACGGGAGGCAGCAGTAGGGAATCTTCCGCAATGGGCGAAAGCCTGACGGAGCAACGCCGCGTGAGTGATGAAGGTTTTCGGATCGTAAAGCTCTGTTGCCAGGGAAGAACGTCTCATAGAGTAACTGCTATGAGAGTGACGGTACCTGAGAAGAAAGCCCCGGCTAACTACGTGCCAGCAGCCGCGGTAATACGTAGGGGGCAAGCGTTGTCCGGAATTATTGGGCGTAAAGCGCGCGCAGGCGGTTCTTTAAGTCTGGTGTTTAAACCCGAGGCTCAACTTCGGGACGCACTGGAAACTGGGGAACTTGAGTGCAGAAGAGGAGAGTGGAATTCCACGTGTAGCGGTGAAATGCGTAGATATGTGGAGGAACACCAGTGGCGAAGGCGACTCTCTGGGCTGTAACTGACGCTGAGGCGCGAAAGCGTGGGGAGCGAACAGGATTAGATACCCTGGTAGTCCACGCCGTAAACGATGAATGCTAGGTGTTAGGGGTTTCGATACCCTTGGTGCCGAAGTTAACACATTAAGCATTCCGCCTGGGGAGTACGGTCGCAAGACTGAAACTCAAAGGAATTGACGGGGACCCGCACAAGCAGTGGAGTATGTGGTTTAATTCGAAGCAACGCGAAGAACCTTACCAAGTCTTGACATCCCTCTGAATCCCCTAGAGATAGGGGCGGCCTTCGGGACAGAGGAGACAGGTGGTGCATGGTTGTCGTCAGCTCGTGTCGTGAGATGTTGGGTTAAGTCCCGCAACGAGCGCAACCCTTGATCTTAGTTGCCAGCACTTCGGGTGGGCACTCTAAGGTGACTGCCGGTGACAAACCGGAGGAAGGTGGGGATGACGTCAAATCATCATGCCCCTTATGACTTGGGCTACACACGTACTACAATGGCTGGTACAACGGGAAGCGAAGCCGCGAGGTGGAGCCAATCCTAAAAAGCCAGTCTCAGTTCGGATTGCAGGCTGCAACTCGCCTGCATGAAGTCGGAATTGCTAGTAATCGCGGATCAGCATGCCGCGGTGAATACGTTCCCGGGTCTTGTACACACCGCCCGTCACACCACGAGAGTTTACAACACCCGAAGTCGGTGGGGTAACCCTTACGGGAGCCAGCCGCCGAAGGTGGGGTAGATGATTGGGGTGAAGTCGTAACAAGGTAGCCGTATCGGAAGGTGCGGCTGGATCACCTCCTTTCTATGGAGTACCTCGCTTCCGTAGCGAAGCGGTACAAATACGGTCAGCGTAAGCTGCCGGATAAATAGGCTTTACGAAGTAAAGTCGACCTACTCACTCGTTGGTCAGTTTTGAGAGTTCAACCTCTCATTTGATCCTTGAAAACTAGATAACGAAACGAATTTGCGTTTTAGAAATATCCTTCTCTAACGACTTGTGTCAAGTGATTGACCAAGAAGTGAAAGAGTAGCGTTAGAGCGAAAGATTCGTGACAGGTGATCCTTTGGAAGCTTGTTTCACCATTGAGTGGTTTTATCCAATTAGGAAACAAGCGGACAACAGAGCACATGGCACGAAACTGGAGCGATAGTTTATGCTTTCGAAGTTAGTTTCGCAAGCGAAACTTTGAGGTTAAGCTACTAAGAGCACACGGAGGATGCCTAGGCGCTAGGAGCCGATGAAGGACGTGGCGAACAACGATACTGCCTCGGGGAGCTGTAAGCAAGCTTCGATCCGGGGATGTCCGAATGGGGAAACCCAGCTGGTGTAATAGCCAGTTACCCGTATCTGAATACATAGGATGCGAGGAGGCATACCCAGGGAACTGAAACATCTAAGTACCTGGAGGAAGAGAAAACAAGAGTGATTCCGTCAGTAGCGGCGAGCGAACGCGGAACAGCCTAAACCAGAGAGCTTGCTCTCTGGGGTTGTGGGACGTCTCACATGGAGTTACAAAGGTTTAGATTAGACGAACAGGTCTGGAAAGGCCGGCCATAGAAGGTAAAAGCCCTGTAATCGAAAATGTGAACCCTCCGAGACGGATCCCGAGTAGTGCGGGGCACGTGAAACCCCGTATGAATCCAGCAGGACCATCTGCTAAGGCTAAATACTCCCTAGCGACCGATAGTGAAGCAGTACCGTGAGGGAAAGGTGAAAAGCACCCCGGAAGGGGAGTGAAATAGAACCTGAAACCGTGTGCTTACAAGAAGTCAGAGCCCGATCTATGGGTGATGGCGTGCCTTTTGTAGAATGAACCGGCGAGTTACGTTCCCATGCAAGGTTAAGGCGAGAAGCCGTAGCCGCAGCGAAAGCGAGTCTGAATAGGGCGCTTTAGTATGTGGACGTAGACCCGAAACCGTGTGATCTACCCCTGTCCAGGGTGAAGGTGCGGTAACACGCACTGGAGGCCCGAACCCACGTACGTTGAAAAGTGCGGGGATGAGGTGGGGGTAGCGGAGAAATTCCAATCGAACTCGGAGATAGCTGGTTCTCCCCGAAATAGCTTTAGGGCTAGCCTCGGAATGAAGAGTCGTGGAGGTAGAGCACTGATTGGGTGCGGGGCCCGCAAGGGTTACCAAGCTCAGTCAAACTCCGAATGCCATAGACTTATATCCGGGAGTCAGACAGTGAGTGCTAAGATCCATTGTCAAAAGGGAAACAGCCCAGACCATCAGCTAAGGTCCCCAAGTGTGTGTTAAGTGGGAAAGGATGTGGAGTTGCACAGACAACCAGGATGTTGGCTTAGAAGCAGCCACCATTTAAAGAGTGCGTAATAGCTCACTGGTCGAGTGACTCTGCGCCGAAAATGTAACGGGGCTAAACACACCACCGAAGCTATGGCTTGATGCTTGCATCAGGGGTAGGGGAGCGTTGTGTATGCGTTGAAGGTGTACCGTAAGGAGCGCTGGAGAGTACACAAGTGAGAATGCCGGTATGAGTAACGAAAAGATCAGTGAGAATCTGATCCGCCGAAAGCCCAAGGTTTCCTGAGGAAGGCTCGTCCGCTCAGGGTAAGTCGGGACCTAAGGCGAGGCCGAAAGGCGTAGTCGAAGGACAACAGGTTGAAATTCCTGTACCACCGTAAACCGTTATGAACGATGGGGTGACGCAGGAGGGTAGTGACGCGGACTGATGGATGTCCGTCCAAGCAGTGAGGCTGATGTGTAGGCAAATCCGCACATCGTAAGGCTGGGCTGTGATGGGGAGTGAAAATTACAGTAGCGAAGGTCATGATCTCACACTGCCAAGAAAAGCCTCTAGTCAGGTGAAGGTGCCCGTACCGCAAACCGACACAGGTAGGCGAGAAGAGAATTCTAAGGCGCGCGGAAGAACTCTCGTTAAGGAACTCGGCAAAATGACCCCGTAACTTCGGGAGAAGGGGTGCCTCGGTAGGGTGAATAGCCCGAGGGGGCCGCAGTGAAAAGGCCCAAGCGACTGTTTAGCAAAAACACAGGTCTGTGCGAAGCCGCAAGGCGAAGTATACGGGCTGACGCCTGCCCGGTGCTGGAAGGTTAAGGGGAGCGGTTAGGGGTTAAACCCGAAGCTGTGAACCGAAGCCCCAGTAAACGGCGGCCGTAACTATAACGGTCCTAAGGTAGCGAAATTCCTTGTCAGGTAAATTCTGACCCGCACGAATGGCGTAACGACTTGGGCGCTGTCTCAACGAGAGATCCGGTGAAATTTTAATACCTGTGAAGATGCAGGTTACCCGCGACAAGACGGAAAGACCCCATGGAGCTTTACTGCAGCTTGATATTGGATTTGGGTACGATCTGTACAGGATAGGTGGGAGCCTTTGAAGCATGAGCGCCAGCTTGTGTGGAGGCGACGTTGGGATACCACCCTGATCGTATCTAGGTTCTAACCTGGTACCGTGATCCGGTACGGGGACAGTGTCAGGCGGGCAGTTTGACTGGGGCGGTCGCCTCCTAAAGAGTAACGGAGGCGCCCCAAGGTTCCCTCAGAATGGTTGGAAATCATTCGAAGAGTGCAAAGGCATAAGGGAGCTTGACTGCGAGACCTACAAGTCGAGCAGGGACGAAAGTCGGGCTTAGTGATCCGGTGGTACCGCATGGAAGGGCCATCGCTCAACGGATAAAAGCTACCCTGGGGATAACAGGCTTATCTCCCCCAAGAGTCCACATCGACGGGGAGGTTTGGCACCTCGATGTCGGCTCATCGCATCCTGGGGCTGAAGTAGGTCCCAAGGGTTGGGCTGTTCGCCCATTAAAGCGGTACGCGAGCTGGGTTCAGAACGTCGTGAGACAGTTCGGTCCCTATCTGTCGTGGGCGTAGGAAATTTGAGAGGAGCTGTCCTTAGTACGAGAGGACCGGGATGGACGTACCGCTGGTGCACCAGTTGTTCCGCCAGGAGCATGGCTGGGTAGCTACGTACGGACGGGATAAGCGCTGAAAGCATCTAAGCGTGAAGCCCCCCTCAAGATGAGATTTCCCAGTATGTAAGACCCCTTGAAGACGACGAGGTAGATAGGTTGGAGGTGGAAGTGCAGCAATGCATGGAGCTGACCAATACTAATCGGTCGAGGGCTTATCCTAAAAGTTTTCCAAAGGAAAACTCACTTCGGAAGCGTTACGCTTTGCATCGGAGGAGTACTTTGGGACAATGCTACGGATTCTAAACAACGCAAAGACGTTTCGTATCTAGTTTTCAAGGTTCAAAAGATCTTGAAACGATTTTGAAGCTGCATGCCTTTTCTAAGGCTTGATATTTTGCTGGTGAGCAATCATTGAAGCAAAGTGCAGCGCAAAAATCACGTTTGGTGGCGATGGCGGAAGGGTTCCACGCGTTCCCATACCGAACACGACCGTTAAGCCTTCCAGCGCCGATGGTACTTGGACCGAAGGGTCCCGGGAGAGTAGGACGCCGCCAAGCACAACCAACAAGCGCGTTATCGACATATCGATAACGCGCTTGTTTTTTTGTATGGTTACACGCATAATCGGAGGTTTGCGATTCCTGCCACGTCAAAAGCGTGTGAATGCTCATAAGGTGCTCGTGCACGCTCTGGGCACGCGCTGTTGAGCGAGGGTGTCTGCCCGCTCGCCCGCTCATAATGGAGCTGCAGGCCGTCATGGAGCCTCCAGGCCACCATTTCGTAGCTGCAGGGGACGACGTATCGAAGACAGGACCGGATTTAGGGCATAGCCTTGTCCGGTCCTGTTTTTTATTTATTCGGTGAATATCAGCGTATTACATCACTCCAAACGATCAAGGGCATTGCGGGAAACGTGAAAAGGCTTAGAATGAAAGGGTAAACAAAATCAAAATCTGAACCTTTGAAAGAGGAGGGATATAAATGGCATCAGCGGACGAAAATAAAGGGTGGCACACGGCGGAGGATCGCGAGCCGGGGATTCAGGAAGACACATGGCCTGAAGCGAACGATGAAAAGAAGATGAAGCTGCTGCACTACCAGAAGCTCAATCGATTGGCCCGGAAAGGGCAGGTGGTGATGGTGGGCTCATCGCTGATGGAATTTTTCCCGATCAATGAGCTGCAGCAGACGCTGGCACTCCCATATTGCATCTACAATCGCGGGATTGCGGGCTATGTCACTGCGGAATTATTAGCGTCGATGGAAACTTGTGTTTTTGACCTTGAGCCTTCCAACATCTTCATCAACATTGGGACCAATGATATCAGCGCGCCTGATTATAAGCTGGAGCGTCTGCTTGCAAACTATGACGAGATTTTGACCCGCATCGCTACAAGGCTGCCCGATTGCCGGGTATTTGTCATGGCCTACTATCCCGTTAATGCCAAAGACGACTTTCCGTTTGTGTCCAGAGCTTCGATGGAGGAGATTTTTCAGAGAAGAACGAATGAGGCGATTCGGGAAGCAAACGATGCGATCAAGCAGTTGGCGGCCAAGCACGGGTATACCTTTATTGACGTAAATGACGGGTTGACGGATGCCGAGGGCCATTTGCACAAGGAGTATGCCATTGACGGCATTCACATGTTTCCTGACGGATACGCGGTCGTGTTACAAAATTTGAAGAAATATCTTGAACATCTCGACGTCCCGAAGGACGGTTGACGCCCTTGCGGATAACCTTGATTTTCAGGAAGGGGAGTTCTAATGGCGCCTATCCAAATAAAATTAGTACCAAGTCCTAATACTTGGTGTTATAATAGACGTAAATAAAAATGGAGGTGTCATCATGAATCAATCCAAGTCAAAAATAACGGCCATCGGGACGTATGTTCCCGACCGCGTCCTGAGCAATGCGGATTTAGAAAAGATGGTGGATACGAGCGACGAATGGATCGTTCAGCGGACGGGGATGAGAGAGCGCCGCATCGCTGCGGAGGATCAATTTGTATCCGATCTGGCAATCAAGGCCGTGGAAGATATGGTCAATCGATACGGTGTTACCGTGAAGGATGCGGATATGATTCTTGTGGCAACCAGCACGCCGGAGTATTCCTTCCCGAGCACGGCTTCGAGAGTCCAGTCCAAGCTTGGCATCGTCAGTACGGGCGCCCTTGATGTGAATGCGGCATGCGCCGGCTTCGTCTATGCACTGCAGATGGCGGACGGGCTTATATCCGGCGGTGCCTACTCGAAAATTTTGGTCATTGGCGTCGAGACGCTCTCCAAAATTACGGATTACACCGACCGAACGACATGTGTCCTGTTCGGAGACGGGGCCGGCGCGGTGCTGCTGGAAGCGGATGAGAGCCGGCCGGGCATTCTGGCGTCCACGTCCGGCACATTCGGCGAAGGCGGCATTCATCTATATAAAACCGCGCTGTCCGAAAAGATGGACGGCGAGGAGCTAAAGAGCGGCTGTCTCGTGCAGAACGGCCGCGAAATTTATAAATGGGCCGTCCGCAACATTCCGGACGGCGTCCGCGAGCTTCTGGATAAAGGAGGCATGTCGCCGGAAGACATCGACTGGTTCGTCCCGCATAGCGCCAACCTCCGAATGATCGAAGCGATATGCGAACGTGGGCCGATGCCGCTCGACCGGACGCTGACAAGCGTCGAATACCGCGGGAACACATCGGCCGCATCCATCCCGTTGGCGCTGCAGCTGGCTATTGACGAAGGCCGGCTGAAGAGCGGGGACAACGTGCTGCTCTACGGCTTTGGCGGCGGCATGACTTATGCGGGATCCATCATTCGATGGATGATCTAAGGCGATGGCCGACAGTGAACCTTTTTTATTCGAGAAACGCAGAGTTAAAAAGCTAGAGCTTTCCATAAATCTGTCAAGAAAATTCAAGTCAGGATGATTCGGTCCTGGCTTGTTTTTTTATTTGTCCAACTTCATGTTTACCTTGGTTTTACATAATTATTACACTGCATTGACCCTTGCGACCCAGCAACAGGCTAGACTGATTTCATATAGGGAAGTTGGGGAAACAGTGTCTTCGGAGCTGTGGAATATAGCACGTTTTTCCGGTCTTGATGCATGGCAGACAAACGACCGGTGGTCCCCGAGAGGAGATTGTTTGATGAAGAAGATTTGGCTGCTCATGATTTCGCTGGTTGTGCTGGTGGCAGCGACAGGCTGCGGAACGAATGGCGGTGCGATACACGTAGCAGGGGCAGGGGCAGGCCCAAAATCCGAGGGCACGATAACCATCGCCTGGCTTCAAGGCGAATCCGGGGCCGTGGTGAAGGAAGCCCGTGATGAGCTGGGCAAAGTGATCGAGAAAGCGACGGGTAAACAAGTCGAGCATGCCATCTTGACGGAGGATACGGATGCCATCGATGCGATTGCGAACGGACAAGCCGATCTGGCATTCATCGGGACAGAGGGCTATGTCAGAGCGAACGCCGCAAATCCGAAGGTCCAGCCGCTGGTCGTCGCAAGCGGGGAAACCGGAACGCTCGAAGACGCTTTCTATTTTAGCTGGGTGAGCGTGCGACAAGGCGAGGAGGGGGCGTATAAACGCGGAAACGGTTATGCTTTGGAGCCTATCGCCGGTAAAAAAATATCATTTGTGTCCGAAACCTCCATGTCCGGGTTTAAGATACCTGCCCATGAAATGATCGGAGCTTTGGGCAGGTTGGACAAGTATCCGGATTTGACGATAGATGACTTGCTTCAAGGAGGGAAGGACCGGATTTTTCGCGAAGTGCTGTACGGGGGAACGCATCCGGGCTCGCTTGCAAATTTGTTGACAGGTAAAGCTGATGCAGCGGCCTTCTGCGATCTATGTCTATCCGATGCTATCGAGCTGTCATCCGGAACGGCGAAAATGCCGGGCGCCGTCTACAAGGTCAAGGCAGATGCGGGAGAGCCGCTTCATGCACTGGCCGGCAAAGCCTTTACGATTATATCGGTCACACCGGTGCTGAACCCTCCCTTTGCGATCAATACGGATACCGTTAGCGGTGAGGATCAGCAAAAATTGCTGGATGCCTTTACTTCCGATGAAGTCAGCAGGAATCCGCACATTTTCCAGCCGGAGGACGCGGAGGGATCGGGCCTGTTCAAGCAAACATCCGGAATGGAGCGGTTTCTTCCCGTCGATGATGCATGGTTCCACCCGATTCGGGAGCTAACCGATTAAGGGAGGGTATAGCCGTCCCGATCAGAGCGGGCGGTATTAGTAGTTGAAACAAGAAACCCAATCAAGACGTTATGCCTCTAGAGTGCATAAGGTCTTTTTTGTCGTGGATGAATTTCTTCCGGTTATCGAACTGAATCGTAATAAATTCAACCTGAATTCGGAAGTTTGCCTCCTCAAAATGTCGCCCGTCTCCCATTAGACTAAAAAAGAAAATAAGTTACATGAGAGGGGTAAAAGCATGAGTAGATTCAAAACATGGAGCGCATTGCTCCTTAGCATCATCATGGTCTTCTCACTGGCTGCCTGCGGTGGCGGCAATTCTGCGGAATCGCCAGGAGGCGGTACCAACCAAGAGGGAGGAGGCAGCACGAACGAAGGCGGCTCAAACGAAGGGAACTCGAATGAGGGCAGCTCTACAGAGAAAATCGAGCTTTCCTTCTGGTCACTGGGTACGACCAACTATGAGGATTTGGCCAAGGAGTATACGAAGGAGCATCCGAACATCACCGTGAAGTTCCAGAACACGTCCGATCAGACGGCCCATCATAACAATCTGACGACAGCATTGTCCGCCGGCTCGGGCGCGCCTGACATTTTCATGCTTGAAATCGCCTTCATGGAGCGCTTCATTAACAACCAGGACAAGTTCCACAACCTCTATGATCTCGGCGCGAAAGACATTGAAGGCAACTATCTCGAATGGAAATGGAAGCAGGCAACATCCGTGGACGGCTCCTTCCAGCTCGGCCTTCCAACGGATATCGGCCCTACGGTCGTGTATTACCGTACGGACCTGGCTGAGCAAGCGGGGCTGCCGACGGATCCGGAAGCCTTCAGTGCCGCAATCGATACGTGGGATAAGTTTGCAACCGTGGCGAAGCAGTTCAAGGATAAAACGGGCAAGCCGTTTGCCGACCTGACGGATCTGGTTTATAACGGCGTTCGCGACCAGTCGCCGGATCAAATCTATTTCAATAAAGAAGACGGCAGCTTTATCGGCGAGACCAACCCGCAAGTGAAGAAGGCCTATGATTTCACCGTCAAGGGCATCCAGGAAGGCTGGATCGGCAACTGGATTCTGTGGTCTCCGGAATGGCAGAAAGCGATTAATGACGGCGATTTCGGGGTCATGCTCGGCCCGGCTTGGATCGCAGGCACCATTCGCAATGCTGAGGACAGCGCAGGCAAGTGGAAAATCGCCCAATTGCCTGAAGGCGCAGGCAACTGGGGCGGCTCGTTCCTGACGCTGCCGAAGGAAGGGAAGCATCCGAAGGAAGCCTACGAATTCATCTCTTGGCTCGTCAGCAAAGAGAACCAGCTGAAATCGTTTAAAGACAGCGGGTTGTTCCCATCGATTCCGGCCGTTTACGACGAACCGACGTTCAAGGAAGACCAGGACGAATTTTTCGGCGGCCAGGTGATTGCGGAAGCCTATGCCCAATCCGCGGAGCGCGTCAAGCCGGTATACTACGGACCGCTGCATGACCAGACCGACACGATTATTAAAAATGCGCTCAAAAACGTGCTCGAGAAAAAGGCTGACCCGCAAAAGGAATGGGAGAGCGCCATGCAGCAAATCAAAACATTGGTTGAGCGCAGCTAGGGCTGCGGGAGGGCTAGCCACTCCGGACCATGACAACCATATGAAACTTAAAGTGTCCGAATTCGAGAGGGGATCTTCTGAAGATCCTCTCCCGGATTCGGATTTATCACTTACTTCCTGGAGGTGCATCCATGGCGGATACCGCTACAGCCGAACGGCCGCAGCCGCTGCCGCAAAAAAGGCGGTTTTTGACCGAGACCCGGCGCAGCCGTTTTACGGCGTATACATTCATTTCACCATTCTTTATTTTGTTCTCCATCTTTGGATTGTATCCCATCGTGTTTACCATCTATTTGTCATTCTATAAGTGGGACGCGCTGGGTCCGATGAAATATGTCGGCCTCAAAAACTATGAGTTCGTCACCGGGGATCCAACGTTCTGGATCGCATTCGGCAACACGCTGCTTATGGCGCTTATGGGTACCGTACCGCAGCTCATCGTGGCCTTGTTCGTTGCGGTCATGCTGAATTCTGCGCTGAACAAGTTCAAGAATACGTTCCGCGTCCTATATTTCATGCCGAATATTACGTCCATTGTGGCCGTTACGCTTGTCTTCAGCACGATGTTCGGCAACAACGGGATGGTCAACTGGATGCTGAACACGTTCGGCATGGAAAGCGTTCCGTTCAATTCCGGCTGGTGGGGCGTCAAAATCGCCATTTCGACCATGGTCATGTGGCGCTGGATGGGGTATAACGCCATTATTTTCTTGTCCGGGCTGCAGAGCATCCCCACCGACATTTACGAAGCCGCGAAGATCGACGGCGCCAGCCGCCGCCAGCAGTTTATATACATTACCATGCCGCTGCTTCGTCCTTTTATTCTATTCGTCACCCTGGTGTCCACGATCGGCGCGCTGCAGCTGTTCACGGAGCCGTATGTGTTCCTGGGGCAATCGGGTACAGGCTCCACGAGGCAGGAAGGGGTCACGATGGTCACCTATTTATACAATGAGGCGTTCAAGAACGGCTTCTTCGGAACCGCAGCTGCTACGGCCGTCCTTTTGTTTATCGCAACGATTGTGTTCTCCGTCCTGAATATGATGCTGTCGAGCCGGATGGGCGGAGATACGGGGAGGAAAAAAGCATGAGCACACTTTCAGTCACCCGCAAAAAGCCGGATGAACCCGGTATCGTCGCCAAGACGTTATTTTACGTATTCCTGATCCTCGGCGCCCTGGTTTCGATATTTCCGTTCTACTGGATGTTCGTCGTCGCAACCAACGGCAAGGATGCGGCCTTTCAAATTCCGCCGCTGCTTACGCCGGGAACGGCCTTTTTCGATAACTTCGCACGCGTGCTGGAGCGGACCGAGTTCTTCCGGGCGCTGCTCAATTCGGTCGTCGTCTCGACGGCGGTTACCCTTTCGGTCGTATTTCTGTGCACGCTGGCCGGCTATGCCTTTGCCAAATATGAATTTCCGCTGAAAAAAACGCTGTTCGTGTTCGTCATCGCGACCATGCTTGTGCCTGCCCAGCTCGGCGTCCTGCCGCAATATGTCATCATGGCCAAGCTGCAGTGGATCGACAGCTATAAAGCGCTGATCGTGCCCGCCATGGTCAACGCCTTCGGAATCTTCTGGATGCGGCAGTATATCGCCTCGGCCGTCCATACCGAGCTGATCGAGGCGGGCCGGATCGATGGCGGCGGCCATTTCCGCATCTTCTGGAACATAGCCATTCCGGTCGTTACGCCGGCGATGGCAACGCTTGGCATTCTGAACTTCATGAACGTGTGGAACGACTTCTTCTGGCCGCTCGTCGTGCTCAAGAACCGGGAAAACTATACGATCCAGATCGCGCTTCAGCAATTGTTCACGAACAAGGACGGCCTTGATTTTGGGATGATCATGTCCGCGACCTTCACGGCAACGCTGCCGCTGCTGATCGTGTTCCTGCTGTTCAGCCGCTGGGTTATCGCCGGCCTGACATCAGGCGCCATAAAAAGTTAATCGACAAGAGGGCATTCGACAAGGAATGCCGCCCGGCGCGAAGAATAATAGAGATAGAGATTGGGGGGAGAACCGGCCATGAAGCTCCGCCGAAAAATATTGCTGGCTATTATTCTGCTTGTCTTCATCCCCGTCATTGCGCTGGGCGGCGTATCCTATTACAGCTTCTCCGCAGCCATGGAGAAGAAGTCGAACGATTTCTATTCGATATCGCTCTTGGAAACGGACAGCAAGCTGAAATTCGCATTAAGCGAGATTACGACGATTTCCAATTCGGCGATAACCCAGCAGACCGTTCAGCAGATGCTGAAGCAGCCGGATTATCCGATCACATACGAGCGGCGGCAGGAGATCAATAACCTCGTCAATCATCCGATGATTGCGTCGTTTGCGCTGTATTCGAACGAACAGCTTGTCTATCATACAAGCGGAGGCATGCCGCTTGCCGAGCTGAGAGGGCAGGATTGGTATAAGGCGGTCGGGGAGGCGGAAGGGCGCCCGCTGTGGGTCGGGCCCGGCGAGAACGGCTCGGCCGAATCGGGTGCCCCGGTCTTGATCCAGGCCAGGATGATCAAAGACTATTACTCGCTGGAGGATATCGGAACCTTCGTGATTTACGTGAAACCGGATCTGCTGGATCAGGTGTTCTGGGAAGCGGCAACGCTGAAGCAGGGGGACATCCTGCTGGTTAACAAGCAGGGCCGGATCGTCTTCAACAAGTCCGGGGAGCATATCGGGGAACGGGCGGAGTTTCCTTTTCTGGCCGAAGAGGGCGTGAACGGCAAAGGGCATTACGTCGACCGCTACTTAGGCGAGAAGTCGCTGATCACGTATATGCCTTCCCATAATAAGGACTGGTTTCTGGTCGCGATTACGCCGAGCAAGCTGATCGCCGCCGAATCGGTGTCCATCCGCAACCTTGCGCTGATCCTGGGGCTGATTTCATTGGTATCGGCTTTTTTATTCGACCGTTTTTTTGTCCGGCGCATGGTCCGAAGCATCATCAGCGCGGTGAACGGCATGAAGCGGGTGAAGCAGGGGATTTTCGTCCCGATTCCGCCGCATCACGGGGCGCAAGACGAGACGGGGCTCTTGATCGACGGCTTCAACCGGATGAGCACGCAGATTCAGGAGCTGCTGGCTCAAGTGGAGACCGAGCAGGCACGTAAGAAGGAAGCGGAACTGCAGGCGCTGGTGGCGCAGATCAATCCGCATTTTATATACAATTCGCTGGAGTCGATTAACTCGATGGCCGTTCTGCAAGGAAACAAGGATATCAGCAAAATGGTGATCTCGCTCGGCAAGCTGCTGCGCATCAGCATCAGCGAGCACCATGAGCTCATTCCGCTCAGCATGGAGCTGGAGCATGTCCGGCATTATATGCGGATCCAGAAGTTCCGGTTTGAGGAAAAATTCGATTACGAGATCGTGCTTCCGGATTCGCTCAGGCACTTTGTCACCCAGAAGCTGATCGTGCAGCCGATTGTCGAGAACGCGCTGTATCACGGCATTGAGCCGATGGAGGAAAGCGGCTATATCAGCATCAAGGTATCCGAGCAGCGGGACGATATCGTCATTGATGTCACGGATAACGGACCGGGCTTCGACCCGGAAACGCTGATCGAGCTGTGGAACAAAGACCAGGGGCAGCTGAAAAAATACCGCGAGAACGGCGTCGGGCTCAAGAATGTCCACGAACGGCTCCGCATTCGGTTCGGAAGCCGATACGGCCTCATGATCTGCTCTTCGGCCGGCTACGGATCGATGATTCGTATTCGGATTCCGAAAATACTCACATGAAGGGGGAGCTCCACTTGAGATGGTTTTGGAATTGGGGCTGGATTGTTGTGTACGCCTCTCTTTTGGCGCTCTCCGTCGTGTGGATTACGCTGCGGCAGCATGAGCCGGCACAGGAAGCCGCACCCGAGAAAATAACGCTGACGTTCCGCCACTTCTGGAACAAGGAGCATGACAAGCCGGTGCTGGATATTTTCGAATCCATCGTGCGCACGTATGAGAAAGCGCATCCAAACGTGAAAATAAACTTCGAGAGCATCGATCAGACGATTCACCGCGAGCAGAAGCTGAAGAGCGAGATGGTGACGGGAACGCCGCCGGATATGTTCGTGCTGTTCGGAGGTGCGGAGATCATCCCTTACGCGAGATCGAACCGGCTGATGGATTTGACGGATTTTTTGAAGGAGAACGGCCTCGCGGATCAATTTAAGGATCTTCATCACTGGACGCTGGACGGCAGGGTGTACGGTCTGCCGTTTGAAGGCCATGCGGAGCCGATTTATTACAACAGGACGTTGTTTCGGAAGCTGGGGCTTGAGCCTCCGGAGACGATAAGCGACTTGAGCGAGGCGATCCGGGTGCTGAGGGAGAACGGGCTGATTCCGTTTGCGCTAGGGAACGAGGACCGCTGGCCGGCCGGGATATTCGCGCAATATTTCATGGATCGCCATGCGGGTCCCGGGCTGATCAGCAGGCTGGTCGAGGGACAGGATGGGGTGAGCTTTCATAACGAGCCCTATCTTCAGGCGTTCCATGACCTTGAATCGTGGATCGGGCAAGGCGCTTTCAGCGAGGGAGCCAATGATCTTTCCACGGAAGAGGCGATCGCTTTGTTTACCGAAGGAAAGGCGGCGATGTATTTGAACGGCAGCTGGGACATCACGCTGTTTCAGAATGAGGACCGCCCTGAATTTCAGCAGGAGGTCGGCGTCATTCCGTTTCCGTCGCTCTGCCCGGGCGAAGCCCGCTCCTTGGCCGGCGGTTATACGATCGGAATCGGTCTGTCCTCTAATATGGATGAGCTGAAGAAGCAGGCAGCGCTGGAGCTGCTGCAAATGTTCTATACGCCGGAGGTCCAGACCCGCCTAGTGTATGAGGGACTGCGCGTCCCTTCGATGAAAATTACGTTTGACGCCAACGAGACGGGGCCGGTCTTCGCCCAGGTGATCGAGCTGATGGAGCAGTCGCCCAGCACCTTCATACCTTATGACAACCAGCTGTCGCCGGAGGTTACGCGGACCTTTCTTAAAGTGGTCGAGGAGATGATCGGCGGACGGATGGATGCTGCGGCGGCGCTGGAGGAAATTCAGGCGTCCTCGGTGCGGTATTGGCGGCTGCGAAGAAATGCGGTAATCGAATAATAGGGGGCAAGGGGGGATGGCTATGGGAGGGTCGGACGGAAAATTCAGAGTGATGCTGGTCGACGATGAACCGATGATACTGCGCAGCCTGAAGGCGGCGATTCCTTGGGATGAGCTCGACCTCGAGGTCGTTGGGGAAGCGAAGAGCGGTGACAGTGCGCTGAAGCTCGCGCGCGAGCTTTCGCCGCATTTGGTCATTAGCGATATCCGCATGCCGGGCATGGACGGGATTACGCTGATGAAAGAGCTGAAGGCCGACCAATCCAGGCGCCTCATTATCTTCATCAGCGGTTACGGCGAGTTCGAATACGCAAGGGAAGCACTCCGTGAGGGCGCCTTCGATTACTTGCTGAAGCCGATCGATCATGAGGAGCTGACCGAGACGATTGCCAGGGCCGCCAAGACGCTGGAGCGGCAAATGGCCGACGACCGGATGCTGCATTCGGTTAAGGTTCTGTCCTTGCTTGCCCGCGAGCGGATGCTGACGGAATTCATCGAGGGCAGCCGAAGCCCGCTCCAGCATATGCAGTGGCTCGAAGACAGCGAGCTCGAGGACGGCTATACAATGGCCGTGATTCAGCTGGATCACTATCCGCGGCTGAACCAGCAGTGGTCGATGGACGAGAAGCGGCTGTGGCTGTTTGCGGTGCGCAATGTGCTGGAGGAATGGTCGGTGATGAATGGAGGCCTAACGGTATTTCCGTTCCGCAGCGGGGAGTGGGTGCTGCTGCTCCCAAGCTTGACCCGCGACCGGCAGGAGACAATCGGGCGGGATCTGGTCGGGCTGATCAAGCGATATACGAAGCTGTCCTGCTCCGTCGGCTTCAGCGGCGGCATGGCCGGTATCGACCGGCTCGGCGTGGCGTACGAAACGGCGGTGAGGGCTTTGTACCGGCGGTTTTATACGGGAGCGGAGGGCGTGTTCCCGGGAGGAGGGGAATCCGAAGCGGAGCAGTCAGGCGGATTGAAATATCCCAAACAGCTGGAGTCGCTCATGGTGGAAAGCATCCGTACGCTCAACAAGGAGCGTCTGCTTGAGCTCTTGGACGAAACCAAGGCGTATATCGGCGAGCATGCCATCAGCCGCGAAATGGCGGAACGTTTGCTGTTTGAGCTGAGCGTCGTCCTGTATCGGCAATTCGAGCATATGAAGGTGACGTTCGAATGGTCTCTGGAGGAACTGCTGCAGCAGTTCCAATCATCCCAGACGCTGCAGGAGCTGATGGATGTCATGAAATCGCGTTTCGGCCAATGGATGACCGATAGCCGAACCGGCCACTCCCGGGACAACGTCCAGGCTGTCATCGGCAAAGCCAAGGCGTACATTGCCGAGCATTACCAGAAGGATCTCAGCATCGAGGAAGTATCCGAGCTGTCCGATTTGAGCATTGGCCATTTTTGCACGCTGTTCAAGCAGACGACGGGGTATACCTTCCTGGAGTATTTGACGGAGTGCCGGATCGAGAAGGCCAAGAGCATCCTGCGTAATACCAATGTTAAGGTGTATCAGGTTGCGCCGCTTGTCGGCTATCAGGATCCGAGGTATTTTACGCAGGTGTTCAAGAAAATAACGGGCAAGACGCCTTCCGAATACCGTGAGGAGGCCACAACGGCTATGTAAGTCGGGGCTTCAGGCGGCTGTAACGAAGTATGGAATGAAGAAGTGCGGCATGAAATAGAATGCGAGGGTGCATTAACAGGTGTGTTTTTCCTAACGATAAGGGAGGGGCACCTGTTTTGATGTTTATGTTGTTAATATGGATGCCTTTTACACCGAATATATCTTTATTTTATAAATCTTAAAATTAAGACTTGACGTTCATTCCTTTTGGGTCTAAACTGATTCCACAAGCACCTCAAAACTCAAATAAGAGCAAGGCGTTGTTACGAAGGAGCCGGGCGTCAATTATACAACGGCATCGTTACGAGTCAAGGAGTCGTTCCGTCCCGCGAACGGCAAGGCTGAACGAACAGGAGAACCGCTGAACCTGTCCCGAAGTCACGGCAATCAAGATCAAGCCAGATCACCCAAGGAGGTAATCATCATGGAGTTTAAAGGCATTCACCACGTTTCCGCACTGACCGCGTCGGCTTCCAATAATTTTGACTTTTATACTGAAATTATGGGGATGAGACTCGTCAAGAAGACGGTCAATCAGGACGACGTGTCGGTATATCATTTATTTTACGGCGATGAGAAGGGGAATCCCGGAACAGAGCTTACCTTCTTCGAAATTCCGATGGCGGGACGGACGCGTGAGGGAAACAACAGCATTTCCGCCACTTCGCTGCGGGTGCCGAGCGATCAAGCGCTGACCTATTGGGCGGAGCGTCTGGATCAGCACGGCGTTGAGCGCGAGGACGTGAAGGAACGCGCCGGAAGGCTTACCTTGGCGTTCAGGGACTTTGAGGGACAGCGGATCATACTTGTGTCCGATGAGAACAATGAGGGCGTAGCCGGGGGCCGTCCGTGGGCAAAAGGGCCGGTGCCGCCGGAATACGCGATTATCGGCCTGGGTCCCGTTCAGCTGACCGTACCGAACGCGCAGCCAACGGTGCAGGTGCTCACGGAGCTGATGGGCTTCCGGCGCAAAGGCCAGTACGCCTCCCCGGCCCAGGGTCAGCCGGACATTGTCGTATTCGAGACCGGAGAAGGGGGGACCGGTGCCGAGGTTCATGTGGAAGAGCGGACTGACCTCCCTCGGGAGCGCCTCGGACGCGGGGGCGTTCACCACGTAGCCTTCCGGGTAGAGGACGAGGAGGAGCTGAAGGCATGGATTCAGCAGATCGGCGCCGTCGGCTTCCCGAATTCGGGATATGTCGACCGATACTACTTCCGTTCCCTGTATTTCAGGGAACCGAACGGCATCTTGTTCGAAGTGGCTACCGACGGCCCGGGATTCGATACCGATGAGCATGTCGACCACCTGGGAGAAACCCTCGCCTTGCCGCCGTTCCTCGAAGGGAAGCGTGAAGCGATCGAAGCGAATTTAAAGCCGTTAAACACCAAACGATAAATTCATGCCCTATCATATTCACCCATAAAATGATCCTCTTAAAACGCCGGCCGCTCTCTGTTCATCGAGAGTCGGCCGGCTTTCGTCTTGCCCATGCCTTTACTCGTACAGCCGGCATATCGCTTTCGCGGCCGAGCTTACATGATCGCGGAGCTCCTGAGGGGCGAGCACTTTAATCTCCGCGCCGCAGCTTAACAGGAAGGCCGAAGCGGATTCCAGCGTTTCAAGCTCCAGATCGGCTTCGATCCAGCCTTCCTGTGCGAGGGGCTCTTGATGGAGGATTTTGACATACCGCTCTCTTTCAAAGCGCTTGATCAGGGACTTCGTCATCTCGACCCGGGCGGTGTAGCTGGGCAAGTTCCGCTTAAAGCTCGCGACCGACTCTTCCCAATAACGACCGAGATCGAAGCCCTCCGGCCGGATGAACGTATCCTCAAGCACCAAGGCATCGGCTATTCTTGAGACGCGGTATGTCCGGAGTCCCTCCTGCGTATCGGCAGCAAGATACCAGGTATTTCGTTTGGCGACAAGGCCGAGCGGATGTACGATGCGCTCTACCCGTTCGTCTCCCTTCATATAATGGATCCGCAGCTTGCGGTTCTCCCACAGCGCCTCCTGAATGACCGTTAAGTATGGATGCGATTGATTGAAGGAGTGCCAGCCAGCGCCATCGATATGGATTTTCTCCCGGATCATCTCGGCGTCCTGCCGAATGGACCGTGGAGAAGACGCCAGCAGCTTCTGATAGGCGGCATCAAATTGCTTGCCGATCTCCAGGTCGCCGATCAGCGGGCTGTGGCTTGATATGAGAAGCGAAATCAGCTCCTCCCGCGTCATCCCCGTCAGATTCGTCCGATAGCTTTCCTCGAGCATCCATCCCCCTGCCTGACCCCGCTCGGCATATACCGGAATGCCGGCTGCGCTGAGGCTCTCCATATCGCGGATGATGGTCCGCTCCGAAACCTCCAGCTGCTCGGCCAGATAACGCGTATTCTTTTTCCCCCCGTTCTGTAGCATCAGCATGATCGACAGCAGACGGTCAGCTCGCATGAAGGCGTCACCTCGATTTCGATAATTTCATTCATTGTAGCATGGATATAAGACAATGGATGTCATATATGAAGGATAAAATAATGGCCGTAAGCATGCGAATTTCGAAATCAAACATGCGGGAGGTATTATCCATGGAAACCTTGGAAACGAAGCCATTGAAGGGGAAGGTTGCGGTCGTAGCAGGCTCAACCCGGGGAGCGGGCCGGGCGATTGCGGTTATGCTCGGAGCAGCGGGAGCGACCGTTTATTGCACCGGCCGCAGCGTCCGAGGACAGAAATCGGACATAAATCGTCCCGAGACCATTGAGGATACGGCGGACATGGTGACGGAGCGCGGCGGCGTCGGCATTCCGGTAAAATGCGACCATACAGTCGAGGCGCAGGTAAAGGCTTTGTTTGAGCGCGTGAGCGAAGAACAAAACGGTCAATTGGACATTCTCGTGAACGATGTATGGGGCGGCGAGCATCTGACGCATTGGAACGTTCCCTTCTGGGAGCAGTTCCTGTCGGACGGCCTGCTTATGCAGGAGCGGGCCGTTACCTCCCATCTCATGACCAGTTATTACGGCGTGCCGCTTATGGTCCAGCAAGGGAGCGGACTTGTCATTGAAATCACGGACGGCTCCACTTATCGTTACCGGGGCAATCTATATTACAGCCTTGCGAAAATATCGGGCATCCACCTGGCGGAAGCAATGGCGGCCGAGCTTAGTCCCTATAACGTGACGGCGTTGTCGGTTACCCCGGGGTTCCTCCGATCCGAGCAAATGCTTGCGCATTTCGGGGTCAGCGAGGATAATTGGCAGGATGCCGTGGCGAAGGATCCGCATTTCATCGAGTCGGAGACGCCCTACTTGATCGGACAGGCGGTGGCGGCGCTTGCCGCAGATCCGAAGGTGTCGGAGAAGAGCGGGAGAGCGCTGACCAGTTGGGATTTATCGGATGAATACGGCTTCTCCGATATCGACGGCCGCAAGCCTCATTGGGGGAACTACGCTAAGAAGCACGGATTGCCGCTCCCTTAAAGGAGTGGACTTCAATCGCAGCAAAACAGGGTGCCAAGCAAGCTGAAGGCTTGCGGCACCCTGTTTCTGCATCTTTTTACGTATACCCAATATTGAAGGACTGGAGCTACTCATTGGTCCCTTATGTTTGCAAGTAAAGGAACGTTCTCCATGCCCGCGCCAATGGGGTTTAACCCGAGGCAAAGATTAGGAACGGTTACGTCTCATCGAGCCCATGATCAGGCTGACGATAAAGACGAGCACCACGGCACCAATCAATGCAGGCACGAGGTAGAAGCCGCCCATCTCAGGGCCCCACTCGCCCAGCAGCAGGCCGCCGAGCCATGCGCCGACAAAGCCGGCGATGATGTTACCGATAATACCGCCAGGGATGTCTCTTCCCATAATCAAGCCCGCGATCCATCCGATAATACCGCCTACGATTAATGACCACAGAAAACTCATGTTTATCACCTCGTATAAGTTATAGTTGTTTGTGCCTTACTATTAACCAAAGAAGTGACTTTTAAACCGGGTAACCCCAAAACTCGAATGTATTACTTTATTCCAGCAGCCTCAACCTTTGGGAGTACTGCTTTGAAAAACGGACGGGAATTGATATCCTTGAAATGTTGCAGCGGGCTTAGGCTAATAAAAGGAGATGGAGTTAAGGCTATGGTAGAGAAATGGACCGAGACGTATACGATTCAATCCGTGGATGCGGATTTCAGGGGAGACTGCCGCTGGTCGTCGCTGCTGAGCATTATGCAAAGAGCGGCGGACAAGCATATCGAGGCGCTGGGAATCGATCGCGAGGAGATGATTGAGCGGGGACTCGGCTGGATGCTCATTACGCTTGAAGCGGATATGACAAGCATTCCACGCGATATGGAAACCATACATGTGGAGACCTGGAGCCGCGGCTCCAAAGGGGTGCTCTGGCACCGGGATTACCGGATTATGAACGATCATGGGGAGCAGGTGGGCGGCGCCCGTTCGGTATGGACGCTGGTGGATATTCAGAAACGGAAAATTTTGCGTCCATCCATGTTTCCGTATGACGTTCCCATCGGGCAGGATTCCGTAGGGGAGCTGCCGAGCAAGGCGGTATTGCCGGAAGGCATCGAGCTCGGGGAAGCCTATACGACCGTGGTCCGATACAGCGGAATCGACGTGAATGGTCATTTGAATAACGCACGCTATGCCGACTTGTGCATGGACGTGCTGGATGAGCCGGAGCTGCAGGGCGATAAGGTCACCGGATTCAAAATCACCTACAACCACGAGGCAAGGCTGAAGGACACGATCATCGTCCGGCGCTCCGGCGAAACCGGAGGGCGGATTTTTGTGCAGGGCGTTTCCCCGGAGGGAACAAACTTTTTCGAAGCCGCGCTCGTTAAAGGGAAACAGTAAAAGACGAGGTGAAGCGATAATTACGCTTCTGGCCTTGCATGCCATGAGGGGGAAGGATGATGTACAAAATCATGATCGTGGAGGATGATCCGAAGCTGGCGGGTTTGCTTGAATCGCAGATCGCAAGGTACGGAAATGAAGGCATCATCATCCGGGAGTTCGATCATGTGCTTGAGCGGTTCCGGGAAATCAAGCCGCATCTCGTATTGCTGGATGTCAATCTGCCCAGCTATGACGGGTATTTCTGGTGCCGCCAGATCCGGTCGATGTCCACGTGCCCGATTATATTTATATCCGCAAGAAACGGAACCCCCGACCAGCTGCGGGCGCTGGAGAACGGAGCCGACGATTACATTACGAAGCCGTTCGCGTATGACATCGTCATTGCCAAGATCCACAGCCAGCTGCGGCGGGTATACGGCGACTATGCCCCCGGCTCCGGCGAACGAACGGTGGAGAAGGAAGGGCTGGTCCTTTACCCTGAACGGATGGAGCTCCAGCTGAACGGACAAACGGCGCCGCTTACGAAGAAGGAAACGATCCTGCTGGAGACGCTGCTGGCCCGGAGCCCGCGCCTTGTCACCCGCGAGACGATCCTGGAGAAGCTGTGGGACGATACATTCGTGGATGACAATACGCTCAGCGTAAACATTAACCGGGTACGAAAACGGTTGATGGAGCTGGGCATCGAAGGCGCGTTAGAAACGGTACGGGGCTCCGGGTACAGGTTGCATCCCGTCTGGCAGAGGCCGCAATGAAGAGGCTGTTCTGGCGCGAGCATCTGCCGCTGATCCTGTTTACGGCCGCGGAGCTGTTGGTGGTGCTCCTCGTATTCTGGTACGACGGCTATGATCATCCCGTGACGGCCTCGTACGCGGTGCTGCTGGGGCTTTCCGTGATGGGGGGATATTTGGCATTCCGGTTTTACACCCACCGGGACTTCTATGAGCGTTTATCGCAGCCCCTAATCTCGCTGGAGGAATCCATCAAGCACAACGAATCGGCCCCGCTGCCGACCGCTCTCAGCGAGCTCATGGAGGAGCAATACCGCCAATACCGGAACCAGATGGAGGAATGGGAGCGCCGGCGGCGGGAGCATCTCATATTTATGAACCAATGGGTGCATCAGATGAAAACGCCGCTCTCCGTCATCGAGATGATTACCCAGGAGGACGACAACGACGGCTACAGGAGCATCTCCGAGGAGTCCGACCGCATTCGGCGCGGCCTGGAAATGGTGCTGTACATGTCGCGGCTGGAAACCTTCGAACAGGATTTCAGCGTGGAGCCGGTCAAGCTTCACCAGGCTGCGGTGGACGCAGTGCATGAGAACAAGCGCTATTTCATTCACAGCCATGTCTACCCGGAGGTGATCATCGATCCCGCTCTCACTGTTCAGACGGATGCAAAATGGCTCCGCTTCATTCTCATGCAGCTGCTGTCCAATGCCATCAAGTATTCGTCCGGTTCCGGGCTAAAGGTTACGGTCCAGGCGTTCTACTCCGAGGATCGGCGCCAAGTGGTGTTGGAGGTGACGGACCGGGGGATGGGCATTCCGAAATCCGATATCAAGCGGGTATTCGATCCGTTCTATACGGGGGAGAACGGCAGGAAGCTGAAGGAGTCGACCGGGATGGGCCTTTACCTGGTCAGCGAGGTCGTTCGGAAAATGAACCATCGAATCGAGCTGGAATCCGAGCCCGGGCAGGGGACGACCATAAGGCTCCTGTTTCTGCAGTGATTCGGATTATAAGGCGGAAGAAGGATCCAGCCGCGAACCTTATCCCGATGATCATGATGATCCCCCTGCGGACATCTTGAACCCGGCGATAAGGTTTTTTTGTGTCCGCAAGGCGTTCTTGAACGTTGTGCCGGGATGATGCACGGGCACTAAAAACGAATCTTACATCGATGTAAGATTCGTGAAAGACGGATCGATAGGAGCTTAGAGGGGCATGCGCTACACTAGCCTTACGAGCGAAAGCCAATTTTTGAAAGCGAGGTTTATTTCATGGAAATTCTATCCGTGCGCAATCTGGGCAAAGTCTATAAGGCGGCCGTGTCCCACGAAGCGCTGTCGAATATTAATTTAAGCATCGAGGAAGGGGAGTTCGTCGGCATTATGGGGCCGTCTGGCAGCGGGAAAACAACCCTGCTCAACATGATCTCGACGATCGACCGGCCTACCTCCGGAGAGATCCGGATCGGCGGAGAAGATCCGTTCCGGTTGTCGCAGGATCAGCTGGCGATGTTCCGCCGCCGCGAGCTCGGTTTCGTCTTTCAGTCCTTCAATCTGCTCAATACGCTCACGGTGAAGGAGAACATTGTACTCCCGCTTGCACTTGACGGTATCGAACTTGAGGAAATGAACCGCCGTGTCGAAGTGCTGGCCGATAAGCTCGGCATTACCTCCATCCTGAACAAACGGACCTACGAGATTTCGGGCGGGCAGGCGCAGCGGACGGCCGTCGCCCGCGCGATGATCCACGTGCCGAAGCTGGTGCTCGCGGATGAGCCGACCGGCAACCTGGATTCCAAGTCGGCGCGGGACGTGATGGAGATCATGGACCGCCGAAACAAAGAGGACAAGGTCACGATGCTCCTGGTCACGCATGACCCGGTAGCGGCGAGCTATTGCAATCGGGTCATTTTTATCAAGGACGGCCAGCTGTATAACGAGATAACGAGCGGGGACAATCAGTCCGCCTTTTATCAGAAAATTATTAATGTGCTGTCACTGCTGGGAGGTTCGGGACATGAATTTTCGCCAGTTCGCCATTAATAACGTTCTGCGGAGCAAGCGGACCTATATTGCGCATTTTCTGAGCAGCGCCTTCTCCGTGATGATTTTCTTCACCTATGGCCTGCTAGCGTTTCACCCCGAGCTCAAGGACGGGATCGTTTCCTCCAGCGGCACGATGAGCGAGCTCGGAACGATAGGCATGACGGTGTCGCAATATATCGTATTCATCTTTTCATTCTTCTTCCTGCTGTACTCCGTCGGGGCCTTCATCAAGGTCCGCAAGCGGGAGTTCGGGATTCTGCTGATTCTGGGCATGTCCCGGAAGCAGCTGAACCGGATGCTGTTCATCGAGAACCTCCTGATCGGGGCGGCGGCAATCGTGGCAGGTATTGGAACCGGCGTGCTGTTCTCCAAGCTCATTCTGTTGATCAGCGCCAAGGTGCTGGCGGTGGATAACGGGCTGCCGTTTTATTTTCCGCTAAAGGCGCTCCTGCTGACGGCGGTGGCTTATGCGGTGCTGTTCCTCCTGATCGCCTTGTTCTCCTCGGTCATGCTTCGAAAGGGAACGCTGCTTGCGCTGGTTAAGGCGGAGGAGAGTCCCAAGCCGCAGCCGAAGGCTTCGCCTTGGCTGGCTGTCCTGGCGGTGCTGCTGATCGCTGCAGGATACGGCGTGGTTATGGCGTTTGCCGTACTGCAAATCTTCAACTTCCTGCTCCTGTTCGGTGGGGTAGCGCTGGTCATTCTGGGAACGTATTTCCTCTTCACCCAGTTCAGCGTTTATTTTATGCGGTATCTGCAGAAGAAGGAGAGATTTTTCTTCCGCAAAACCAATCTGCTGACCATTTCCGAGCTGATGTACCGGATCAAGGATAACGCCGTCATGTTCTTCCTCGTGTCGATCATCTCGGCTTCAGCCTTTACGGGAATCGGAACAACGCTGGCGATCGGGGATCCGGGGCTGTCGGCCATGGAAAATCCATATGCTTATACGTATCCCTATTTCGAGGAGGAAGCGAAGCTCGGGAATCAGCATTTGTCGATCATCAGGGAGGAGCTGGAGAAGGGCGGATTCGACTATAAGGAGACGTCGGTGCAGCCGATTTTCTCGGCGAACGGCATGAAGCTGGTCAAGCTTAGCGAGTATAATGAGCTGATCCGATCCCTCGGGTACCCGGCGGAGACTTTAGGCGAGCATGAGGCGATTCTGACGCCCAGCACCGTTACGGAAAAAAACAGCTACAGAATCCATGGGCCAGCGTATGAGGAGATCGAGCTTGAGACCGGCAAAGAAGCGGTCACGCTTCAGATAGCCAAAGCGGAAACGTTTATCGCCGTGCCTCAGGGCTATGGCGAGCAGTTTGTCGTATCGGACAGCCTGTACGAGAAGGTGAAAAAAACACAGGAGGAGCAGGGGGAGTACGGCTTCGTCATCTTCCATGCGTTTTACGTTAAAAACTGGAAGGATACCGGGGATGCGACAAGAGCGATGGTGGAGCGGTTCAACGAAAGCGGCGATTACAGCTATTACCTGAACTCCTTGTACATTGATTGGAAAAGCGCCCAGCAGAAAAACGGCATTTTGCTGATGGTCAGCGGCCTGGTCGGCATCGTCTTCTTCACCTTTGCGGCAAGCTTTGTTTATTTCCGTCTGTATGCCGATCTGGCACGGGATGAGCAGCAGTACCAAATGATCGCGAAGGTGGGATTGAGCCGGAAGGAGCTTGGAACCATCGTGACCAGGCAGTTACTGATCATGTTTTTCCTGCCGATGCTTATCGCGCTTATACACAGCGGGGTTGCGTTCGTCGCGCTTCAGCAGCTCGTCGATTTCTCGATTGTGGGCCACAGCCTCAAGATTTTCTTGTTCTTCCTGACCGTCCAGATCGTGTATTTCTTTATAACGCGCTGGCGTTATCTGGAACGATTGAACAAAATCATTCAATAACCGCTCCCTTCTCACGTTGAAATGCGCGAAAACGGGTATGTTATAACCAAGAGCGCATTAACGGAAAAAAGGAGGCGTTAGAAGCATGAACGAACACAGCATGCTGAATACAGGAGCGGTGGATACCGAAGAGGTGCTGCCCGATCTTATCAATCTTCGCACGATGATCGTCAATCTTCAGATGGTCGGTTCGCCCGGCTCGGGCGACTGGGTGCTGGTGGATACCGGCATCGGTAATTTTGAAGGCTCGATTGCCGAGGCGGCGGAGAAGCGGTTTGGGCGGCCGCCTGTAAGTATCGTGCTAACGCATGGCCATTTCGATCATGTCGGCAATGTGAAGGAGCTGGCGGACCGCTGGAGTGTGCCCGTTTATGCCCATGAAATAGAGCTGCCGTATTTGACGGGGCGCGAAGACTATCCTCCCGGCGATCCAAGCGTGGGCGGCGGCTTGATGGCACGGTTAGCGCCGATGTATCCGAACCGGGCGATCGATCTCGGCTCGCGGATCCACCCGCTGCCGATGGACGGCACGGTGCCAGGCTTGCCGGAATGGCGCTGGATTCCGACGCCGGGGCACAGCCCGGGGCATATCTCGCTGTTCCGCGAACGGGACCGCACGCTGATCGCGGGGGACGCGATCATTACGGTCCGGCAGGAATCGGCGCTGGCGGTGATCAGCCAGGAGAAGGAGCTTCACGGACCGCCGATGTATTTTACCCCGGATTGGGATGCGGCAAGGGAATCGGTGCGCCGGCTGGAAGCGCTGAATCCTGCGCTTGCGGTGACGGGGCATGGGGTGCCGATGTCGGGAGATGAACTGTCGGTATCGCTGAAGCGCCTGGCCCGGGATTTTGACGAGCTGGCTGTGCCGGAGCAAGGGCGTTACGTGGAAGAGGATAAGAAGCAATAGAGGAACCGATAGGACGAAAAATTCTCCTAACCTAACTCTTCATGAGGTTAATCGTTAACGGGCTGGTGTAATACGGCTAGCCTTGGATGTTATCAGAGCTTGTCCTTGCGATGCAGGATATGAGGAGTATGGGGTGCGAAGTATCGGATATGTGTAAGAGGCCGTTTTGCTGCCGCCTTAAGGTGGAGCCAAAGCGCGCCTCTTTTTTTGTGGAAAATACGGGGAGGAGGTTATAATAGGGATACAGAGGAAGGGGAGAGCTATGAAAGTATTGGTATTGGCGGAGAAGCCGTCCGTGGCCAAGGAAATTGCCCGGGTGATGGGCAGCCGCGAGAAGCATAAGAGCTATTTTGAAGGACCGAAATACGTCGTTACCTGGGCGCTCGGGCATTTGATCGGCCTGGCGGAGCCGGAGGACTATGATAAGAAATATCAGACCTGGGCGCTGGAGGATTTGCCGATTCTGCCGGATTCCATGCGGCTTAAAGTGCTCAGAGAGACCAGCCATCAATACAAGAACGTGCAGCATCTGATGAAACGCCAGGATATCGGCGAGCTGATCATTGCGACGGATGCCGCCCGCGAGGGCGAGCTGCTGGCGCGCTGGATTCTGAAAATGGCGAAGTGGAACAAGCCCTTCAAGCGGCTGTGGATATCATCCCAGACGGATAAGGCGATCAAGGAAGGCTTTGCTTCCCTGAAGCCGGGCCAGCAGTTCGACCGCCTGTACGAGTCGGCGCGGTGCCGGGCGGAGGCGGATTGGATGGTCGGGCTGAACGTGACGCGGGCGCTGACCACGAAATTTAATGCCCAGCTCTCGGCGGGCCGGGTTCAGACGCCGACGCTTGGCATGATTATGGACCGGGAGAAGGAAATCATAAACTTCCGCTCCCAGGAATATGAGACGCTGCAGGTCGATCTCGGCAGCTTCGAGGCTTCCTGGCGGGCAGCCGGGGGAGACGGCCGTCTGTTCGAGAAGGATCGCGCAGCGAAGCTCAAGCAGAAGCTGGAGGGCGCCTCGGGGAAGATTGTCAGCGTAAAAAAGAGCGAGAAGAACGAGCCGCATCCGCTAGCGTACGATTTGACCGAGCTGCAGCGGGATGCGAACCGCCGGTTCGGCTT
Organism: Paenibacillus sp. FSL R5-0810; assembly: GCF_038002285.1. NCBI lineage: Bacteria > Bacillati > Bacillota > Bacilli > Caryophanales > Paenibacillaceae > Paenibacillus > Paenibacillus sp. FSL R5-0810. Next base: position 4,190,183 of record NZ_JBBOCF010000001.1, on the reverse strand, counting down.
CTCGGCCAAGCAGACGTCGAACGTCCTGCAGCGGCTGTACGAGCAGCATAAGCTCGTGACCTATCCGCGTACGGACAGCCGTTATTTGACCTCCGACATGGTCGGAACGCTGAAGGAGCGGCTGTCGAGCATCGCGGTGGGGCCCTATGCGGCGCTGGCCCGTCCGCTGCTCCGCAAGAGCCTGTCGCCGGGCAAGCGGGTCGTAGACGACAGCAAGGTAACGGATCACCATGCGATTATCCCGACGGAGCAGACGGTGCTTCTGAACCAGCTCACGGCGGATGAGCGTAAGCTGTACGACCTTATCGTCCGCCGCTTCATCAGCCTGTTCTATCCGCCGGCACGGTACGATCAAGTCGCCGTCACCGTTCAGATCGAAGGCGAGACGTTTCATGCGAAAGGGACGACGGTCAAAGACAGCGGGTGGCGCGAGGTGTACGGCGGCGATTATGACGATGACGCTGATGGCGAGGATGACGACGCACAAGGTTCGGCTCCGGGAGGCAAGCTGCTGCCCGAGCTGAAGGAAGGCCAGCCGGTGAAGGTTGCCCGCTGCATCCTGAAGCCGGGACGCACCCAGCCGCCGAAGCGCTATACGGAGGCGGCGCTCCTGTCGCAGATGGAGAAGCACGGCCTCGGCACGCCGGCGACGCGGGCGGACATCATCGAGAAGCTGGTCAGCTCGGATACGATCGAGCGCCAGGGCTCGTCCCTGCATCCGACCGGGAAGGGCAAGCAGCTCATCGAGCTGGTGGCGCCGGAGCTGCGGACGCCGGAGCTGACCGCCCGCTGGGAAGCCGAGCTGGAGCGGATCGCGAAGGGGCAGGGCAAGCCCGAGCCGTTCCTGCGGGGCATCCGGGATATGACGAAGAAGCTGGTAACCGAGGTCAAGGGAAGCGATGTGGAATACAAGCCGCATAACGTCTCGAACAGCCACTGCCCGGACTGCGGCACGCGTCTGCTCGAGAAGAAGACGAAGCGCGGCAAGCTGCTTGTCTGCCCGAGCGAGGACTGCGGCTACAAGCGCTCCGGCGAGAAGCGGCTGTCGAACCGGCGCTGCCCGCAGTGCCATAAGAAGATGGAGCTGAAGGAAGGCAAGGCCGGCATGTACGTCCAGTGCCTTGGCTGCGGCATTACCGAAACGCTCAAAAAGGACGCGAAGCATGTGAACAAGCGCGAGGAACGGAAGCTGCTCCAGCAATACAGCAAGCCGGAGTCGATCGGTTCGAACCTCGGCGAGCTGCTGAAGGCTGCGCTTGAGCAGAAGGGCAAGGAATAGGTACGGAGCGCAAGGCACGGCAAAACGCATTTCGTTAATCTTTCCTCCTGTCCGCATAACCTCCAGGACAATAGCCCATTCTACGGACAGGAGGTGAAGGGCATGCCGAACCATAAAGCAAGAAAAACGGAGAACCAGCAAAACAAGGCAAGCATTCTCGAAGAGAGCAAAACCTTGAAGCCGAAGAAGGCTGCGGACTATGTTCCGAGCTTGAATGAAATTCCGAAGGGCGAATCGTAAGCTTGGGGACGGAACAGACCCTTTAATCATTCTTTTTTGCCGTCTTATAAGAAGGGCATCGGCGAGTCATCGGCCGGCGTTCGATCTTATGGGCGGCTTCTTACGCTTTTCGTCTGCATATCCCGCCAAGGAATTATGCGATCGCTGCGACGGCATGGATCTTCAACATATGCGACCATGTCAAAACGTCACACACGCTATCCCTCACTCACCAAGGAGGGGAGTTTTTCGGTGTACTTCTATATCATGCAGATTTATAATATGGTGAGAACGTTAGTATATAGGCCGGGGTCGTGCGTAAAAGACCGATTGAACCGGCTGGTCATGGGGGGCGGGAGCATTCGTGAGAACCGCGCTGATTGTATGGTTTATATTCATTAATGCGGTTGCCTATCTGGTGATGTCCGAGGACAAGCGGCGTGCCAGGCTGGGACGGGACCGCGTTCCGGAACGGACGCTGTTTCTGCTGGCTGCGGTCGGCGGCGCTTTAGGCGCATGGATAGCGATGTATCGGAAGCGTCATAAAACAAGGCATTTATCGTTCAAGATCGGCATACCGCTGCTGTTGTTTTTGAACGCGGTGCTGTACGGGTATTTCTGGAGGTAATCTTAGTCGGTTCCTACATACGAGATTACACTTAAAGCAAGTTAGACGGCTCGGTTCAAACAGAGGCATTATGGGTAAATAAATAATATTACAGTAGGTCTTCAGTCTTATCACATAGGAAAGAGGTGGCCTGTATGCTGTTTACGAACATTCTACTGGCTTACGACGGCTCCAAAGCGGCAAATAAAGCACTCGGACGCGCGGTCGAGCTGACCCAGGCGAATCCGGACGCTACGCTGCATGTGGTTCATGCTTATGATTTTCCGCGTTTTTTTGTCGGGGAAGGACTTGCTCCGATTCCGGCTTCACTGAATAAAGACGTTTACGATATTGCGGTGCAGACGACAGAAGAAATCAAGGAGCGCATCGAGCATTCGGGTGTGAACGGCCAGGTCAACATGATACAGGGAGCCCCTGCCGAAGTGATTCTGGAATATGCCAAACAGAACGACATCGATCTTATCGTGATCGGCAGCCGCGGCTTAGGCGGCATTCGCGAGTTCGTGCTCGGGAGCGTAAGCCACAATGTTGTCCAGCATGCAACCATCCCGGTGCTTGTTGTGAAATAGAGGCTGGTTCAATCAAATGTGAGACATACAACAATAGAGGCACTCTGGCAGATCATGGATCTTGCGAGAGTGCCTTTTTCATTTGAGATGCGAAGTGTTGTTATGTGGGCGTTCCTCCCGATGGCTTGTCGTCGGTATGCATGGTTCAATCCCCGCGCAGGGATTCTGTTTACATGTTAACGCAGCCATGATGATATGTTTGGTTAAATACGAACATTATATTTTCAATATTTGAGAATGTTCGGGTTTAGGTTGACATGAGGTGTCAGAGATTGATAAACTGAGGATGTTGAGGTTCAAAAGAACTTATTTAGTGTGATTAATGATTGAGCAAGATTAATGAAATTGTGGGTTTTACAAAAATTCTAGAATTAAATATTTCTCGTATAAAGCCGGGGATATGGCCCGGAAGTCTCTACCCGGAAACCGTAAATTTTCGGACTACGAGGGAGTACACACGGTGCGGCAGGATGAGCGGGCCAGGGCTTCAAAGCTTGATGACCGCTTCTTGGGCGGGTCAGCTTGATCGTTAAGCTCGTTTTCCCACCATGTCTTTTTTGACATCGGGCGGCAGCGTCGTATTCCTTGATTGTCCGAGACCTGCACAGCTTTGTGTTTACGGGATCGGACTTTTTTCATCTGTATCGAATGCGCGTGACTGGCTTCCCGCAAAGATTTCCGAGGAAACAGCGGTTAGCGCCGGAGGCTTTGCAGGGAATTTCAATGTTACCGAGATTAATCATGAGAAAGCGGGGGTACTCATGGCAGCACAAGTTGGAGTCATTATGGGCAGCAAGTCGGATTGGGCGACGATGTCCGAGGCATGCAAGGTGTTAGATGAATTGGAAATTCCGTATGAGAAAAAGGTCGTATCCGCGCATCGCACGCCGGACCTGATGTTCCGGTACGCCGAAGAGGCGGAGGGCCGGGGAATTCGCGTCATTATCGCCGGCGCCGGCGGCGCGGCGCATCTTCCGGGAATGGTGGCCTCGAAGACGGTGCTGCCGGTCATCGGCGTGCCGGTGCAATCCAAATCGCTGAACGGACTGGATTCGCTCCTGTCGATCGTGCAGATGCCTGGTGGCATTCCCGTCGCTACCGTCGCGATCGGTACGGCGGGTGCCGTCAACGCAGGGCTGCTCGCCGCGCAAATATTGGGCGCTTCGGATGCGGATATCCGTGCCAGAGTGCAGGCACGCCGGGATCGGATTCGCGACGAAGTACTGGAAAGCGGCGATAGCCTATGACGGATCGTCAGACATTGCAGCAGACGGCTGCCGGGAGACGGCTTCTGCCGGGCTCGGTGATCGGCGTCCTCGGCGGCGGCCAGCTGGGCCGCATGATGGCGCTGGACGGAGTCAAAATGGGGTATTCGTTCGTCACCCTCGACCCGACTCCAAATTCGCCGCTCGGACAGATTTCCGAGCAGATTACGGCAGGCTATGACGATGTGGAAGCCGCACGCAAACTAGCGGAGCAGGCGGATGTCATTACGTACGAATTCGAGAATGTGGATGCGGGCGTGGCCAAGCTGCTGGAGGAGCAGTCTTACGTGCCCCAGGGCAGCAAGCTTCTGTATACGACGCAGCATCGGCTGCGCGAGAAGGCGGCGATTGAAGCGGCAGGCGTGCCGGTCGCCCCGTATCGTGAGATCAACAGTTTGGAAGATTTACAATCCGCAGCAGCCGAGCTTGGACTTCCATGCGTGCTAAAGACGGCTACCGGAGGTTATGATGGTAAGGGGCAAGCCGTTCTTCGCAGCGAGGAGCAATTGCAGCCGGCGTACGAGACGCTGGCGGCCGGCGGGGCCGAGCTTGTGCTGGAGAAGTTCGTGAAGTTCGCCTGCGAGATTTCCGTTATCGCGGCGCGCACGCCAAGCGGCAGCGTCAAGAGCTTCCCGCCGGCGGAGAACGTGCATGTCAACAATATACTGCATCTATCCATCGTCCCTGCGAGAGTGCCAAGCGATATTCAGCTCAGGGCCCGCCAGCTTGCCGAACGCGTGGCAGAGGGCTTGAACGCGGTAGGGCTCCTGGCCGTGGAGATGTTCGTGACGGAGGAAGGGGAGCTGTACGTGAACGAGCTTGCGCCCCGTCCGCACAACTCCGGCCACTATACGATGGAGGCCTCTGCAACGTCGCAATTCGAGCAGCATGTCAGAGCGATCTGCGATCTGCCGCTAGGTGATACGACATTGCTGAGCCCTGTGGTCATGGTGAACGTGCTGGGTCAGCATTTGGAAGCAGCGGTGCAGCGCTTCGGCGAACATGACGAGCTCGCCGAGTCGCTTGGCGTCGTGCCGAAGCTTCATCTGTACGGCAAGAGCGAGGCAAAGGCCAATCGCAAGATGGGACACATCAACCTGTTATGCGGGGATGTCAGGGACGCCTTGGAGTGGGTAGAGAAAACTAATATTTGGAGGCAGGATTAAACGATGATTGAACGTTACAGCAGACCGGAAATGCGGGCGATCTGGACCGAGGAGAACAAATTCAGAGCATGGCTGGAGGTGGAGCTTTGCGCATGCGAGGCTTGGGCCGAGCTCGGAGTAATCCCGAAGGAAGATACGGTGAAGCTTCGCCAGAATGCATCCTTTGATATCGAACGGATCTATGAAATCGAGCAGGAAACGCGGCATGACGTGATCGCCTTTACCCGCGCCGTATCGGAGACTCTTGGCGACGAGCGGAAATGGGTTCATTACGGGCTGACCTCCACGGACGTGGTGGATACCGCGATGGGTTATCTGCTGAAGCAGGCAAATGAAATTCTGGAGCAGGACATTCTTCGGTTTATCGGTATTTTGAAGGAGAAAGCGATTGCCTACAAATACACGCCGATGATGGGCAGAACGCATGGCGTTCATGCGGAGCCGACTACGTTCGGTCTGAAAATGGCGCTATGGCACGAGGAAATGATCCGCAACCTGGAGCGCTTCCGCCATGCCGCCGATAACGTGCAGTACGGCAAAATTTCCGGCGCGGTCGGCACCTATGCCAATATCGACCCGTACGTTGAGGAATTCGTCTGCCGCAAGCTGGGCACGAAGCCTGCGCCGATCTCCACGCAGACGCTGCAGCGTGACCGTCATGCGGAATATATGGCGACGCTGGCGCTGATCGCGACATCGCTTGAGAAGTTTGCAACCGAAGTGCGCGCGCTGCAGAAGAGCGAGGTGCGTGAGGTGGAGGAAGCTTTTGCAAAAGGGCAAAAGGGCTCCTCGGCTATGCCGCATAAGCGCAACCCGATCGGCTCGGAGAACATCTCCGGTCTGGCCCGCGTGATTCGGGGCCACATGGTATCCGCTTACGAGAATGTGTCGCTGTGGCATGAGCGGGATATTTCCCACTCCTCCGTGGAACGCATCATCCTGCCGGACGCCACGATGCTGCTGAACTATATGCTGAACCGTTTTGGCAACATCGTGAAGAACCTGACGGTCTTTCCTGAGAACATGAAGCGCAATATGGCCCGTACGTACGGCGTGCCATTCTCCGGCCGCCTTCTGACGAAGCTGATTGACAAGGGCTTCAGCCGCGAGCAGGCCTACGATACCGTACAGCCACGCGCCATGCAGGCATGGGAGGAGCAGCGTCAATTCCGCGAAATCGTGGAGGCGACTCCGGCGATTACGGAAGTGCTCAGCCCCGAGGAAATCGAGGATGCCTTTAATCCGAGCTGGCATCTGAAGCATGTCGATACGATTTTTGCCAAGCTCGGCCTGGAATAGTTTAAGGCGCGGATTTATCCGCTTTTTACAATAAGCATGGAGAAGATCGATTTCTGCAAATCAGAATGATTTAGAAGTGCAGCAGTCTCCTGAATAAAAGCCTTCCTAACGGAATGCTGGCATTGCAAGCATAGGCCGTCCCGGATTTCAACGAGCAATTGCGGGAATCCGGGGACTGTGCCCCGAAGCGCTGGAATCGAATTTTGCAAGATCGTGTAATAAACAGGCAGACAAACTGTAGTCTAATGGGAGGAACCTATGACATTACCGGCATTATCGACCGCGGCCCACCTGATCAACGCACCGCTGCTTTATAAGGGCAAGGTCCGTGAGCTTTATGATTTGGGTGAGCATGTACTCATCGTAGTAACCGACCGCATTTCCGCTTTTGACTATGTCCTGGAGCCGCCCGTACCGGCTAAGGGAACCGTGCTGAATAAGCTGAGCGCCTTCTGGTTTGAACAGACGAAGGACCTGATCGCCAACCATATGGTGCATACCGACGTGAACCGGCTCGGGGATGCCGTGAAGGACAAAACACTGCTGGACGGACGGATCATGGTATGCCGCAAGGCTGAGCGCATCGATATTGAATGTGTTGTCCGGGGATATATTACCGGCGGTGGCTGGCGGCAATATCAGTCCACGGGCGAGGTTAACGGCATTAAGCTGCCGGAGGGCCTGCGCAAGAACGAAGCGTTTCCGGAGCCGATCTTCACGCCGGCTGCCAAGAACGATGTCGGTCACGACGAAGACATCTCGCTCGGCCGGATGAAGGAGCTTGTGGGTGAGGAGCTGGCTCTGCAGCTGCAGGACAAAAGCTTGATGCTCTACACATTCGCCCGCGACTACTGCCGGAAGCACGGCATCATTCTTGCCGATTGCAAGTTCGAGTTCGGATTGATCGACGGCGAGATCGTCCTGATCGACGAAATTTTCACGCCGGATTCCTCCCGTTTCTGGGATGAAGCGAACTATGCGCTGGACATTGAGATCGACAGCATGGACAAGGAGCCTGTACGCACGTACCTCGCTTCTTCCGATTGGGACAAGAACAGCGAGCCGGATCCGCTTCCGCTGCATGTGGTGGAGGAGACGACACGCCGTTATACCGATATTTACCGCCGGCTGACGGCAGCAAGCTTGTAATACGAGCAGTCCTTTATACCATTTATTATTTCGAGGAGGAGCAGGAGAACATGTTGAAAGCTAAGGTCTACGTCACGATTAAACAGAGCGTTTTGGATCCGCAAGGGGTCGCGGTGCAGGGGGCGCTTCATTCGATCGGCTACAAGGAAGTGGAGAGCCTGCGGATCGGTAAGTATATGGAGCTTGAGCTGAATACGGATAACCGTGAAGAGGCTGAGCAGCGCGTCAAGGAAATGTGCGAGAAGCTTCTGGCGAATACGGTGGTCGAGAACTACCGTTATGAATTGGAGGGCTAAAACCATGAGATTTGCAGTGCTGGTCTTTCCTGGCTCCAATTGTGATATTGACTGTTACAAAGCGGTGGAAGAGACAATCGGGCAGCCGGTGGATTATGTATGGCATACGGCAACGGATTTATCCGCGTACGATTGCATCTTGGTGCCCGGCGGGTTCTCCTATGGGGATTACCTGCGGTGTGGTGCGATTTCCCGGTTCGCCCCGGTTATGAACGAGGTGGCGAAGGCGGCAGAAGAGGGCAAATATATTCTTGGCATCTGCAACGGATTTCAGATTTTAACGGAGGCGGGGCTCCTTCCGGGGGCGCTGCGCCGCAACGAAACGATGAAATTCCGCTGCCATGACAGTGTCCTGAAAGTGGTCAACAACTCAACGCCGTTCACGCGCGAGTATGCGGAAGGTCAGGAGATCGTCATTCCGATCGCGCACGGCGAGGGCAACTATTACTGTGATGAAGAAACGCTGAAAAGACTTCGGGACAACCGGCAAATCGTATTTACGTATCAAGATAATCCGAACGGCTCCGTCGCGGACATCGCAGGCATCTGCAACGAACGCGGCAACGTGATCGGCATGATGCCGCATCCGGAGCGGGCGGTAAGCAGCCTGCTCGGTTCGGAGGACGGCAAGGCAATGTTCACATCCATATTACAGGCATGGAGGGATACTCATGGCGCAGCAAACGTCCGTTAAGGAACCGACGGCAGAACAGATTGCAGAGCATCAGATTTACAAGCAGATGGGAGTTTCGGACAGCGAGTACGAGCTGATCTGTTCCTTCATGGGACGCAAGCCAAACTATACCGAGATCGGCGTGTTCAGCGTCATGTGGTCCGAGCACTGCGCATACAAAAACTCCAAGCCGCTGCTGCGCCGCTTCCCGACCAGCGGACCACGCGTCCTGATGGGGCCGGGCGAAGGCGCGGGCATCGTCGATATCGGCGACAACCAGGCGGTTGTATTCAAAATCGAAAGCCATAACCACCCTTCGGCCGTTGAGCCATACCAAGGCGCTGCTACTGGCGTGGGCGGCATTATCCGCGATATTTTCTCCATGGGTGCAAGACCTGTTGCTATCCTGAACTCCCTTCGCTTCGGCAAGCTGGAGAGCGATCGCGTGAAGTACTTGTTTGAGCATGTTGTATCCGGGATTGCCGGCTACGGCAACTGCATCGGAATTCCGACGGTCGGAGGCGAGGTTGTCTTCGACGAGAGCTATGAAGGCAATCCGCTGGTCAACGCGATGTGCGTCGGCATTATCGATCATGACAAAATCCAGCGCGGTGTAGCTAAAGGGGTCGGCAATCCGGTCTTCTACGTCGGACCGCCGACCGGACGCGACGGCATTCACGGGGCAACGTTCGCTTCCGTCGAATTGACGGAGGAGTCCGAAGCGAACCGCACGGCCGTTCAGGTTGGCGATCCGTTCATGGAGAAGCTCGTCATGGAAGCCTGCCTTGAGCTGATCGACTCCGGCATCGTGCTCGGCATTCAAGATATGGGCGCGGCAGGCCTGACCTGCTCCAGCGCGGAAATGGCAAGCAAAGCGGGTAACGGGCTTGAGCTGTATCTGGATCAAGTTCCGCAGCGCGAGGAAGGCATGACGCCTTACGAAATGATGCTGTCGGAATCGCAGGAGCGGATGCTGTTCGTTGTCGAGCCTCAGCATGAAGCGCAGGCGCGTGAAATTTTTGAACGCTGGGGCGTGATTTGCGCCAAGGTCGGAAAGGTGACCGATGACGGCCGTCTGAAGCTGTTCCACCACGGCGAAGTCGTCGGCGACATGCCGGTTACGGCTCTCGTCGACGAGTGCCCTGTATATAATAAACCGTCCGAGGTGCCTGCTTATTACAAAGAGCAAGCCTCGGTCGACACGCTCCGATATGACGAAGTGAAGGATCTGGGAGGAGCGCTGAAGCAAGTGCTCGGCTCGCCAAGCCTTGCAAGCAAAGCATGGGTGTATAACCAATACGATTATATGGTCCGTACCAGCACCGCCGTTCGTCCGGGCTCGGATGCGGCCGTCGTGACCGTTCACGGCACGCGCAAGGCGCTGGCGATGACAACAGACTGCAACGGACGTTATGTATATCTTGACCCAGAGCTCGGCGGCAAGATCGCCGTCAGCGAAGCGGCGCGCAATATCGTATGCTCCGGCGCCGAGCCGCTGGCGATCACGGACAACTTGAACTTCGGAAGTCCGGAGAAGCCGGATATTTTCTGGCAGATGGAGAAGGCCGTGGACGGCATGGCGGAAGCCTGCCGCGAGCTGGGGACGCCGGTGATCGGCGGCAACGTTAGCTTGTATAACGAGAACGCCAAAGGCGCGATTTACCCGACGCCGGTTGTCGGCATGGTCGGCCTGATCCACGACACGGATCATATTACGACGCAAGGCTTCAAGAACGAAGGCGACCTGATTTATGTACTCGGCGAAACCTATGCCGAGCTTGGCGGCAGCGAGTTCCAGGCCGTGGTGCATGGCGTGTCCGAGGGACGGCCGCCGCAGCTCGATTTGGAGAAAGAAAAGAAGCTGCTTAGCGGCGTGCTGAAAGCGATCCAAGCCGGCCTCGTTCAATCGGCGCATGACGTGTCGGAAGGCGGACTTGCCGCAGCGCTTGCGGAGAGCTGCATCAGCGGCAATGTCGGCGCGACGATCGAATGGTCGACCGACCTTCGCAGCGATATCGCTCTCTTCAGCGAAAGCCAATCCCGGATCGTATTGTCCGTATCCCCGGACCATAAAAATGCGCTGGAGAACCTCCTTCAAGAGTCCGGCGTTCCATTCCACGCGCTTGGCGTTGTTGGCGGAAGCAAGCTCAGCATGAACATTAACGGTGCTTCTGCGCTGAATGAATCCGTGGAGGCTTTGAAATCCGTCTGGGAGGATGCCATTCCATGTCTCATGAACTGATACCCGAAGGATTATGGACAGGGGATTACTACAATGAGGGAACAGGTAAGAGCGATATATTCGATACACTAAAAGAAGAGTGCGGCGTATTCGGGGTGTTTGGTCATCCCGATGCCGCCTCCCTATCCTATTACGGGCTGCATGCCCTGCAGCACCGGGGAGAGGAAAGCGCAGGCATCTGCGTGGCCGACGGGGACAGTTTCAATTATCACCGCGACATGGGCCTCGTGAAGGAAGTATTCGACAAGGATAAGCTGGAATCGCTCAAGGGAAACATGTCGATCGGGCATGTACGTTATTCCACCAGCGGAGACAGCCGGATTACCAACGCACAGCCCCTTGTCTTCAAATACCGGGAAGGCAATCTGGCGATTGCCACGAACGGCAATATCGTGAATGAGCCGATGCTCCGGCGCGAATTGGAGAAGGCAGGCTCGATCTTCCAGACGACGAGCGATACCGAAGTCATTGCGCACTTGATCGCGCGTTCGCCGAAGGATTTCGTCGAAGCGGCGAAGGACGCGCTGCAGCGTCTAGTCGGCGGCTTTGCATTCCTGCTGATGACCAATGACAAGCTGCTGGTTGCCTCCGATCCAAACGGACTGCGTCCGCTGACGATGGGACGCCTCGGCGACGCGTATATTTTCACATCCGAGACGTGTGCTCTCGAAGTGATCGGCGCGGAGACGATTCGCGATGTCGCTCCGGGGGAACTGCTCATTCTTGACCGCGAAGGCTTGCGTGAGGAGCGTTATACGGCGCCGGGCCGCAAAGCGCTGTGCGCGATGGAATACATTTATTTCTCCCGCCCGGACAGCGACCTGAACGGCTCGAATCTGCATTCGGCCCGCAAGCGGATGGGAAGCCGGATGGCATTGGAGTCTTTTATCGACGCGGACGTCGTGACAGGCGTTCCCGATTCCAGCATATCGGCAGCCATCGGCTACGCCGAGCAGACCGGCATTCCTTATGAGCTGGGTCTGATCAAGAATAAATACACGGGCCGGACGTTCATCCAGCCGAGCCAGGAGCTGCGGGAGCAGGGCGTGAAGATGAAGCTTAGCGCCGTGCGCCGCGTGGTCGAAGGCAAACGGGTCGTCATGATTGACGATTCGATCGTGCGGGGAACCACCTCCCGCCGGATCGTCAACCTGCTTCGCGAAGCGGGGGCAACCGAGGTGCATGTCCGGATTACTTCGCCGCCGTTCAAAAATCCCTGCTTCTACGGCATCGACACGCCGGACCGCAGGGAGCTGATCGCTTCTTCCAAGAGCATCGAGGAAATTTGCCAGGAGATCAATGCCGACTCCTTGTCGTTCCTTAGTGTGGAGGGGCTGATCTCGGCCATCGGCGGTTACGACGAGCAGAGCTATAAAGGCGGTTTATGCCTTGCTTGCTTCGACAATGATTACCCGACACCAATTGATTTTGACGGGGAAGAGAAGATGGGCTGCAGCTGTTAAGGGTTAGCTGCTAAGTACTAAGTGCTGAGTTAAGTGCTATGAGCTAGAGTGCTGTGAGCTCAGTGCTCAGTGCTCAGTCTTGGGCCAAGTGCTATGAGCTATGAGCTATGAGCTATGAGCTAAGTGTTCAGACTGCGGTTGCTAAGGGGGGCGTCACTAGCCTTCATGGCCAACGATAACAATCCTATCTTCCTCCTGTCTTTTCTTTCTTAGTGGCGTTCTCGGGAAGCGGGACCTCATGAGCCGACTTTTCGTACAAAACCATGGAGATACCTGGTATGAGGCCCAAGATACGTCACGTCATTCCTATTGAGTATCGACGCAGGGACTTGAGACCAAGGGGAATGGCGAACAGGACTTATCTCCGTATTTGGCTGTTGTGTTGCACCGTTTAGCGGATGATTGATTAAGGCCATAAATGATTAGTGCACTGATTCTTTCTTTTAAATGAAAAGGAGTGTTAGACGCGTGTCGGATACTTACAAACAAGCAGGCGTAGATATCGCAGCAGGCAACGAAGCGGTAGAGCGGATGAAAAAGCATGTCAAAACGACATTCAGACCTGAAGTCATGACAGATCTCGGCGGTTTCGGCGCCCTGTTCAAGCTGAATAAAGAACAATATGAAGAGCCGGTACTCGTCTCGGGCACCGATGGCGTTGGCACGAAGCTGAAGCTTGCATTCGCGATGGACCAGCATGACACCATCGGAATCGATGCGGTAGCCATGTGCGTGAACGACATTGTGGTGCAAGGCGCGGAACCGCTCTTTTTTCTCGACTATTTGGCCTGCGATAAGGTGATTCCTGCCAAAATCGAATCGATCGTCAAAGGCATTGCCGATGGCTGCAACCAAGCCGGCTGCTCCCTGATCGGCGGGGAGACGGCGGAAATGCCGGGCATGTACAGCGAGGGGGAGTATGACATTGCCGGCTTCACGGTGGGCATTGTCGACAAGCCCAAAATGATTAACGGCTCGAATATCGCGGCGGGCGATACCGTGATCGGCCTGGCTTCCAGCGGGGTGCACAGCAATGGGTTCTCGCTCGTGCGGAAGCTGCTTCTGGAGGATTCCGGGTACTCGCTGCAGCAGGAGATTCCCGAACTGGGGGGACGCCTTGGCGACGTGCTGCTGGCACCGACCAAAATCTACGTCAAACCGCTGCTGGGCTTGCTGAAAGAGATCGAAGTGAAGGGCATGGCACATATTACGGGCGGCGGATTCATCGAGAACATTCCGCGTATGCTGCCGGATGGCGTCAATGTCGACATTGAGTACGGAACCTGGCCGATTCTGCCGATCTTCAAGCTGATGCAGGAGAAGGGCAGCATCTCCAATAAAGACATGTTTACGACATTCAATATGGGGATCGGCATGGTTCTTGTCGTGAACGAGAGCGATGCGGATCAAGCGCTGGCGTATCTCCGCTCGGCGGGTGAAGAGCCTTACGTGATCGGCCGCGTTACGGAAGGCGAGCGTGTCATCACCTTTACGGGGGCTAAAGTGTAATGAAGGCCAATCGGATTGCGGTATTCGCTTCCGGGAGAGGCAGTAATTTTCAGGCTTTGGTGGAGGCTCAGCGAAAGGGCTTGCTGGGAGCGGAAATCCGGCTGCTAGTCTGCGACAAGCCGGAGGCTCCCGTCGTAGAGCTGGCGAAGGCAGCGGATGTTGACGTGTTTGTTTTTCAACCGAAAGCTTATGCCTCGAAGGAAGCGTATGAGCGCGAAATTGTGACGGAGCTGGACCGCCGGGACGTGGATTTGCTCGTGCTTGCCGGATACATGCGGCTGCTCAGTCCATCGTTTGTCGAAACGTACAGCGGGCGAATCGTCAATATCCATCCGTCCCTGCTGCCGGCTTTCCCTGGCAAGGATGCCATCGGCCAGGCAATCGAGTACGGCGTGAAGATGACGGGGGTAACCGTGCATTTTGTAGACGGAGGCATGGATACCGGTCCCGTCATTGCCCAGCGGGCTGTCGAAGTACGGGAAGGCGATGACGCAGCTGCGCTGGCGGAACGGATCCATGAGGTCGAACAGAAGCTGTATTATGAAGTCGTATCGTGGTTCGCCGAGGGTCGGGTTTCGCTGAACGGGCGGCATGTGACTATAGCTGATAAAGTACAGGAAGTCGAACATTAGGTTGCGTAAAATCTAACTTAGGGCTAGTAAATCTAGTATGTTGGTATTCTGGCAGGTTCGCTGTAGGCTCGCTACAGTTTCGTGCAGGTTCGATGCCGGTGATTTGTTCCTTTAACGCGAGTGCTGACGGATATGGATGGATTATTTCCAGACGGTTTTCTTCTAAAAGAGAACAAGCTTGCACAGGCAATCGACATGTTCGATATTTCTCGGGAAATAATTTGGAATTATCGTGTATCGACAGCATCTACGGATTCAAGACAGGCCGTTTTTGCAGAACGAGGCGACAGAAAACGTTATGTTGAGTAGGACGGGCATTTCTCGGACCGCGCAGCGGGGCGAGGTAAAGAGTAGCCGCAAACAAGACCCTTTTAGGTACTTGTTGGGTCGAAAAGGAGCCAAAGTGCTGTGGACAAGACCCTTTTAGGTACTTGTTGAGCCGGAAAAGTGCCGAAGTACGGCGCACAATTCCCTTTTAAGTACTTGTTGAGCCGAAGTCGCAGTGCGGCTAGGATGCGACGGACGATCCCTTTTTCAAGGGGAAAAAGGGATTGAGCAGTGTCGAGCAAGATGGCGGATGTCGTAAGGTAAGAGTTTTTTTCATTCAAATGAGGGGGTATGGACGTGGGTATCAAAAGAGCATTGGTCAGCGTTTCGGATAAAACCGGCATCGT
The DNA here is from genome assembly GCF_038002285.1 of Paenibacillus sp. FSL R5-0810. Taxonomy (NCBI): domain Bacteria; kingdom Bacillati; phylum Bacillota; class Bacilli; order Caryophanales; family Paenibacillaceae; genus Paenibacillus; species Paenibacillus sp. FSL R5-0810. The sequence goes on along the minus strand of NZ_JBBOCF010000001.1, from coordinate 4,175,120 downwards.
GGAATTTTGCCGTGAGTTGTCTTCATTGGGTGTAGAGATTATTTCGACAGGAGGAACCAAGAGTCTGCTCGCCAAAGAAGGCGTTCCTGTCATCGGCATCTCGGATGTGACGGGCTTTCCTGAAATTTTGGACGGTCGCGTGAAGACGCTCCATCCTGCGGTGCACAGCGGGTTGCTGGCGATTCGCGACAGCGAAGACCATCAGCGTCAGATGAAGGAGCTGGGCCTGGATTACATTGACCTCGTGGTCGTGAATCTGTATCCGTTCCAGGAGACGATTGCCAAGCCGGATGTCGAGTATGAGGATGCCATCGAGAATATCGACATTGGCGGGCCGACGATGCTGCGCTCGGCTGCGAAAAACCATGCATTCGTAAGCGTTGTTGTCGACGCAGCGGACTACGGCCAGGTGATCGAGGAGGTCCGTGCAGGCGGGGATACGACATTGGAAACACGCAAACGGCTTGCAGCCAAGGTGTTCCGCCACACGGCCGCTTACGACACATTAATCTCCGAATATTTGTCGAACGTAACCGGCGATCCGCTCCCTGAACGCTTCAGCGTCACTTATGAAAAAATCCAGGATCTTCGTTACGGCGAAAATCCTCATCAAAAAGCGGCATTTTATCGCAAGCCGCTGGCACCTGCCGGTACGCTTACGACAGCCGAGCAGCTGCACGGCAAGGAGCTGTCCTATAATAACATCAATGACGCGAATGCCGCGCTGCAGATCGTTAAGGAATTCGACGAGCCTGCGGTCGTTGCCGTGAAGCACATGAATCCGTGCGGCGTCGGAATTGGCGCAAATGTATTGGAAGCTTACAAAAAAGCGTACGACGCGGACCCAACCTCCATCTTCGGCGGGATCGTAGCCGCGAACCGGACGATCGATGCGCCTACGGCCGAGCTGCTTAAGGAAATTTTCCTTGAAATTATCCTGGCCCCGGATTTTACGCCGGAAGCGCTCGAAATTCTGACGAAGAAGAAAAACATCCGCCTGCTGAAAATGGGCGAGTTCGGTTCGGCGAAGGAGCGTCAAAGCACGCTCGCCGTTACGACGATTGAAGGCGGCATGATCGTTCAGGAGAGCGACGTGCATTCCCTGGATCCGGTTGACCTGAAGGTTGTGACCGACCGCGAGCCGACCGAAGCGGAGCTGAAGCAGCTGCTCTTCGGATGGAAGGTCGTAAAGCACGTGAAGTCCAACGCCATTGTACTGGCGGCAGACGATATGACCGTGGGTGTCGGCGCAGGACAAATGAACCGCGTAGGCTCGGCGCGCATTGCGGTTGAGCAGGCAGGCGAGAAAGCAAAAGGCGCTGTCCTGGCTTCGGATGCATTCTTCCCGATGGGAGATACAGTTGAATTGGCCGCGAAAGCAGGAATTACCGCCATCATTCAGCCGGGCGGCTCCATTAAGGATGAAGAGTCCATCAAGGCTGCAAACGAGCATGGCATCGCGATGGTATTCACCGGCGTAAGACACTTCAAACATTAATAACACCAGGAGCCCGGGCCCATCGCTGCTCGGGTTCTCACATCATTTGCGGGATAAACGATTTACGGAGTGAAATGATACGAACTTGTGTGGGATAACGATACCGTAGTAGATGATACGGACTCGTGCGGAGTAGACGATTTACCCAGTGAACCGATAGGGGCTTTTCCAAAATGGATAGGAATATGAGGAGGGGTAGCATGGATATTCTGGTCATCGGCGGCGGCGGCAGGGAGCATGCCATCGTATGGGCACTGGCGAAGAGCCCGAAGGCAGGCAAGATTTATTGCGCGCCCGGCAATGCAGGAATCGGCCAGTTGGCCGAATGCGTGCCGATCGCCGTTTCGGAGTTTGACAAGCTGACCGCTTTTGCGGTGGAGAAGCAGGTGGGTCTCGTCGTGGTAGGACCGGACGACCCGCTGGCGGATGGCATCGTGGATGCGTTTGACAGCACGGGCATCCCGGTATTCGGTCCGCGCAAAAACGCCGCTGAAATCGAGGGCAGCAAGACGTTCATGAAGGATCTGCTTCATAAGTACGGCATTCCGACGGCAGCTTATGCGAAATTCGACGACTACGAGGAGGCGCTGGTCTACCTGCGCCGCCAAGGGGCGCCGATTGTGGTGAAAGCCGACGGGCTCGCAGCCGGCAAAGGCGTAACCGTGGCACGGACGCTGGAAGAAGCGGAGAAGGCGCTCAGCGACATTATGCAATCCAAGGTGTTCGGGGAAGCTGGCAGCCGGGTCGTGATCGAGGAGTTTCTTGAGGGCCAGGAGATGTCGATTTTGGCTTTTGTCGACGGGGAAACCGTCAAACCGATGTCTGCCGCCCAAGATCACAAGCCGGTATATGACGGCGACCAAGGACCGAATACCGGGGGCATGGGGACCTATTCTCCGCTGCCGCATATCGATCCTTCCATCATCGAGGAAGCGGTCGAAACGATCATCAAGCCGACGGCGAAAGCGATGGTAGCCGAGGGACGTCCGTTCCGCGGCGTATTGTTTGCCGGCTTGATGATTACGCCGGACGGCAAGCCGAAAACGATCGAGTTCAATGCAAGATTCGGCGATCCGGAGACCCAGGTCGTGCTGCCTCGCCTCCAAACGGATTTGCTCGAGGTGTTCCTTGCAACCGTGAACGGAAAGCTTGCGGATCTGGAGCTCGAATGGAGCAAAGACGCAGCGGTATGCGTCATCCTGGCTTCCGGCGGATATCCTGCATCCTATCCGAAAGGCATTGCAATCTCCGGCCTGGACGATGAGCAGGAAGGGACGATTGTATTTCACGCAGGAACCTCCCGCGATGCCGATGGAACCTGGAGAACGAATGGCGGGCGTGTGCTCGGCGTGGTCGGTCTTGGAGCGGATATCGCTGCCGCTCGGGCGAAGGCTTATGCTCGGGCGGAGTCGATTGCGTTCGAGGGGAAGCATAACCGGACGGATATCGCGCTGAAGGCGCTGGTCTAAGGTCCTTTTAAAGAATGAGGATTTTGCAATATCCAAAGAGTCTCTCAATCAGCAATGTATAGAGCGGAATGCTTTAGTTCGTATATATATTGAACTTGGAAGCAGTTGGGAATCAAAGTCCTGAAGCTAATAAAGATATACGTTCACAACAAAGGAGTCTTCATCACGAAGGCTCCTTTTGCATACAGTCGCAATTTGTTTATGAACCTACGTCTTTCAAGACTCCCGCTCATTCGAACGGTTGATCGGTTCCTCAACTTCACATGTTATCCTGAGTGTAGTGATGGCTGCTGCACGATGAACATCGTTGAAGCACGGGCAACTCACCAGGCTATCTCACCCGAAAGCCGTATACTCAATAGGTGTCTAGCTAGCTTCATGGGCTGTTAAGTGAAATCGTGTTTCGGTCCAACCGATGGAATAGCTCATAGTTAATCCCATGCTCAGCTTCTGTTTACCTAAAGTTAACTTTACACCGATACGATGATAGATGGGTCGGTCAGAGGGATGGGAGAAGTGATAGTAGAAGTGATGGTAGAAGTAATAATAGAAGTGATGGGAGAAGAATAGAAGGGATATGGTAAAGATTAGGGGATTGCGCAGATCCCTCTGTTATATAATACAGTTAGTTGCTAGTTGAAATATGAAATCATGGAGACCAATGCTATGGATAACATTTCTGTTCTGCTTGTAGATGATGAACAAGGGTTATGCGATATGTTGACTGCCGTGTTGAAAAAGGAAGGTTTTCGATATGTCAGGAGTGTGGGTACTGGGGAACAGGCTTTACGCGTGCTGAAGGAGCTTGACCCGGATGTGATCATACTCGATGTCATGCTCCCGGATGAAGACGGATTCGAAGTTTGCCGAAAAATCCGCAAAATCACCGAAGCGCCGATTCTTTTTCTAACCGCCAGGGACGCAGACCTGGACAAGCTGATGGGCTTTGGCATTGGCGGGGACGATTATATTACAAAACCATTCAACCCTTTGGAGGTCGTTGCCCGCATCAAAGCTCGCCTGAAATATAAAGTGAAGCAGGAGAGAGCGGCCTTGTCACGGTTAACCCAGCTGGATTTTGGATATTTTCGGGTGGATCTTGAGGCAGGGGAGTTGACCGTAAATGGCAAGCAAGTGGAGTGCCCGGCTCGTGAATGGGAGCTGCTTGTATTCCTGTGCCGACATCCCAACCGCATCTTCAGTACGCGTCAATTATACGAATCGGTCTGGAAGGAGCCCTATCTTGGTGATGAGAAGACCGTTGTAATCCATATCTTCCGGCTGCGTAAAAAGATGGAGCCCGATCCCGGAAACCCCCGGTTTCTTGTTAATGTCCGGGGACTTGGCTACAAAATGCTGCTCCCAAGGAAGGAACAAGAATGAATCCGATGGTGAGAATGGCTTTTCGCTTTATCAAGGTAACCATGATGTTGGTGATCATGTCTATCTTAAGTTTTATTGTATGCGCAGTGATATATATATATCTTCTGGATTGGATGAATCCCCGAGGCGCGATTTCTATGAAAACTTTCTTAGTTGTTACTGGATCTGTGCTGACGGTTATTTTTTTCACCGCTTTCGGTTGGTGCGTGGGCAAACCGCTCACGTATTTAATCCGCTGGATCAACCGATTATCCGAGGGGAATTACGGCATACCACTGGAACATTTCCGCCAGCCGAAGGGTGATCGCGGCTCGGATGGCACAGATAGCCACGATGGCCCCGAAGACTCCGGTGGCACCGATTACACGAATGGCTCTGATGGCTCCGGTGGCTACGATAGCTACGATGGCATCAATGGAATCAATGGCATTAATGGACCCAATGCCATCAATGGCTCCGTTGGTTCATTACACCATAACCATTATCGTTATCCGTATGTCCTATATAAAGAATTATTTGATCGAATGCATTTATTGTCGATCCAACTGCAGCGCAGCGAGACCGAACGACTGAATTTGGAGGCCAAGAAGCGGGAATGGATCGCGGCTATTAGCCATGATCTTAAGACGCCTTTGTCCTATATCGAAGGGTATGCTCATATGCTCACGGCTGCCGATTATGTATGGACCGATGAAGAGAAGCAGAATTTTAGCAGGCAGATCAGCGGCAAGACAGCGGAAATGAAGCAGCTCATCCATGACTTGAACCAAACGGGCCGGTGGTCTGTTGAACAGTTCCCTATGAATAAAAAGAGAGATGATGTGGTCGATTTTCTGCGCGAGTTGATGATCGATATCGCAAACCATCCGTTAGCCGAGCAAACTTCCTTTATGTTTAATACCGAAGAGAGCGGGTGCATGGTAGAGTTTGACAGAAGGCTGTTAGGCAGAGCCCTTCAAAATGTAATCATGAACGCGGTTAGCCATAACCCGCCAGGCACCCAGGTTCAATGCAATATCTCTGTAAAGGAAGGCTATTGTTACATTAAGATCGAGGACGATGGAATCGGGATCGAAGAAACGCAATTAAAACACATCCTAAATCAGTCGGGTAAAGGAATAGCGATTGCCAATGCTTTTGTCGAAGCCCATTCTGGCCGGATGAACATTCTGCCGGCTGATCGTAAGGGCACCCAGGTTGACATTATATTACCGATCCGTCCTTGAATTATCCTATCGTTCATTTCATGTTTACCTGCTGTTTATTTCCCATTGCTAAACTCGAAGTATTAGCGATGCCAAGCAGGAGGAAACAGAGATGAACGAATATGCAATCGATACACATCAGCTGACCCGACGATTCGGGCAGCGGGAAACGGTTAAACAGATTAACTTGAAGGTCCCCAAGCGGGAGATCTATGGATTTTTGGGACCGAATGGAGCGGGCAAGACAACAACGATTCGGATGCTTCTGGGACTCATACGCTCGTCTTCCGGAGAGATTCGGATCCTTGGCAAGGATCTGAAGAAGAACCGAATGGATATTTTAAAGGATGTCGGTTCTCTCGTAGAATCTCCGTCGTACTATGCTCATCTTTCAGGATATAAAAACTTGAAGATCATGGCCCTAATCCATGGAATACAGGAATCCAGGATTCAAGAGGTGTTGGAATGGGTGAGGCTGAACCAGGCAGCCCATCGGCCGGTCAAGAGTTATTCTCTTGGCATGAAGCAGCGGCTAGGGATCGCGATGGCGCTGATTACGAATCCCAAATTATTGATTCTGGATGAACCGACGAACGGACTTGATCCATCGGGCATTCAGGAAATACGAGAGCTCATTACAAGACTTCCCCGTGATTTTGATATAACGGTGCTGCTCTCAAGCCATTTATTGAGCGAAATCGAGCAGGTTGCAACCTGGGTGGGAATTATTAATCAAGGGGAAATGATTTTTCAAGGGCCGCTTCAGGAATTAACCGATCGCAGTAAGCCTTATGTATGGATTGAGATGGACCGCCCGCTGGAAGCGGCAGCAGCTCTAAATGACCATGGATGGGATGCGGAGCCGGACATCGCAACAGGCCAGATCCGAACCTCCATGATCAACCGGCCGCAATCGTCGGAAATGATTCGCTTCCTCGTAAACCGGCAATATGATGTCTATCGGGTAACGGAGAAGAAGAAGACCCTTGAGGAAATCTTTCTGGAATTAACCGGTCAGGAGAACAGCTTATGATGCTGGAGCTGATATGTGCAGAGGGAGTAAAGCTGAAGAGATTATGCCGGTGGATGCCTGTTATCCAAGGCATGATTCTGGTTAGCATGACGGCCTTGGAGTGGTATCTTTATTTCCGTCAAGGACCCGGGGGGATCTACGCCGGCTTTGCAGTCATGTACATGTTTTTGTCGTTCGTTTTTTTATTGGGCATTACGCTTCTTGCCAGCATGATGGCCAGTACCGAGCATGAAACAAAGGCTTGGAAGCAGCTTCTAGCAATGCCTGTTCCGAAAGGTTCCGTATACCTGGCAAAATTGGCATGGATCTTTACTTTGCAGTTATGTACCGTAGTCATCACGATTGTTGGGATGTGCGTGGTCTGGCTCCTATACTCCAACGAACCCATACCGTGGGGAATGATGATGTTGCAGCCTCTATTCGCATGCTTATCAACACTGCCGATGATGGCTGTACAGCTCTGGCTGTCCACTGTTTTTTCCAACCAGGCATTACCACTGGCTTTAGGGATATTCGGTTCCATTTCCAGCTTGTTTTTAGCACGAAGCGATTCCTTCATGATTAAAATCCTTCCCTGGTCGTATCCGGCATTATCCAGCCCGCTTATCCCCGGTCATATGCAGTGGATCGGAATCTCACTTGGAATGGGAATGATGTTGTCGGTGCTGGGTGCTCACCTGTTTGCCAGAAGAGAATTTGAATAGGGGGTTGCCGGATCATGGGAATATTAATTCGTGCTGAAGGAATGAAGCTTCAATGGAGTGTCATCCTTGCGCTCATCGTATTGGATACGCTGATCAACTCAGCGATGGGAGCGATGCAGCTCCAGAGTTTAAAGGAGTTTTTCCCGCCTAGCTGGACTACGCTCTATATACACAGCGTCAATCTGCACTCTATGTTTTTCTTTCCTCTGTATAGCGGGATTATAGCCTCCTTATTGTGTTTGTACGAGCATCGGGATGGGGGCTGGAAAATAACCATGAGTATGCCAATTCCCCGCAGCCGAATCTTTTATGCGAAATACATTGTGTTAATCGGGATTATGGCGCTGGTTCAGGTCGTATTTTTACTCGGATATGTTGTTGCGGGTTATCTTGTTGAAGCTCCCGGAGAGATTCCGTTGGAGACACTGCTGTATTCAGTTATTGGGGGATGGATCGGTGTTTTGCCGCTCGCTGCATTACAACTGATTGTCTCAATAAGAATACGGAATTTTGGAGCCTCCCTGGCGATGTCTCTCGGTTATGTCGTGCCGAATATTGTGCTGACAGGCTTTCACTCGGCGATTGGGGCCTGGCTTCCATTCACGATTCCCTACTATGTCATGATGCCGCAAGCAGCAATTTATGCGCCAAGGGTTGAGCCCTATAGCCTGTGGTCCATTGTGTTGTTTACAGGTATCGTGTATCTGCTGTTTGGAAAGCGGTTTGTTGAAAAAAGAGATTGGATCTAGTTCAATATCTTTCGGTCTCGTGCGTCAAGCCGCGGAGCTTGCTAACCACTATAATTGGTATATATCTTTGACCCCTGCGCTTCGACAGGGGTTGTTGCATTTGGGACCTGCGGTTGCATCGTTATTCGCAGTCGCTTTGGGCAAAAATATTGGCTGAAACTAGGGCGAACTGAATAGAAACGCCATAGCCATGGCGTTTCACGGTTCATCTTATCAGCGGTAAAAGAGGTATTTGCAAATGTGCAAACGTTTGTGCAACAATGAAGCATTTTCCGGGCGAACCTGTCCGATTTGGAGAGCAAAATGACTGAATTGCACAGGATCTTGCGCACATATTTTTACGATAACCTACGATATAGGGTGAATAAGCGAGATATTATAGGATTTTGGCCGAAAATCGGGGATAAACGATCTGTGCAAACGTTTTTGCAATCAATCCGAAATGTTGTATGATGTCTACAGTGGATGAAGCGCTTTCTCACCGGAATTTTTCCTTGGTTTCTCGCCAAACGTTACATAGAAAAAGAGAGGCTGAAAATTTTCTGAAATCGTTTGCGCAGATTTCCAACATTTCTGATCATTATTGAGAGGGGTAATCATGGAATGAAGATGAAGAAAATTCTGACGCTGGCTGCAACCTTCACGCTGGCATTCTCCATTACGGCATGCGGAGGAAACTCGGGTACTCCGGCTGCGGAAGCGCCTGCAGAGAACCCGCCTGCGACAGAGACGCCGGCTGAAAATACAGAAACCGTAGAACTGAAGCCTGAAGAAGGCGCGAAGCTGGTCGTATGGGAGAGCCGTGACGAAAGAGCCTATACGGATGAGATTGCCAAGGAATTTACCGAGAAGTACGGCGTAGAAGTTACGATCGAAGAATTGTCCCCAACCGACCAAGTAACCAAGCTTGCGCAGGACGGACCATCCGGACTGGCTGCGGACATCGTATTGTTCCCGCACGACAACCTGGGTAAAGCCGTTACGACGAACCTGGTTCTGCCAAACGACGTATTCGAGGAAAAAACAAAGAGCAGTAACACGGAAGCAGCGATCCAAGGTGTCAGCTACGACGGCGTGCTGTACGGATACCCGCGTGCGGCTGAAACTTACCTGATGTACTATAACAAGGATCTGGTGAAGGAAGTTCCTACAACGATGGAAGAAGTCATCGAGTTCAGCAAAACCTTCACAGACAAGAACAAGAATAAATACGGCTTCATGTTTGAAACCGGTAACTTGTACTTTGCTTATCCATTCCTCGCATCCAACGGCGGTTACATCTTTGGAAGCGGTGGCACGGACGTCAATGACATCGGTCTGAACAACGAGGGTGCCGTAAAGAGTATGGAAGTATACGCTAGCCTGAAAGAAATCCTTCCGGTTAAATCCGGCGACATCACGCCTGACATCAAGCGCGGATTGTTCACTTCCGGCGATCTGGCAATGGATATCAACGGACCATGGGAGCTTGGCGGATATAAAGAAGCGCTCGGCGACAAGCTCGGCGTAGCTCCAATCCCGGCCATCGGCGGACAGCCTGCCGTATCGTTCTCCGGTATCAAAGCTTGGTATGTAAGCTCGTTCACGAAATATCCGCAAGCTGCAAGATTGTTCGCTGATTTTGCAACGACCAAAGAAGCTCAACTGAAACTGAGCGCCCTGGTAGGCTCGGTTCCAACGAACATCGAAGCGCAAGAAGATGACCAAATCAAGAATGACGAGTACGTATCGGCATTCACGGAGCAGTTCAAGTCTTCCCAGCCAATGCCTTCCGTACCGGAAATGGCTAACGTATGGTCTCCTGTAGGCGCTGCCCTGTCTGAAATTTGGGATAACGATAAAGACATTAAAGAAACGCTTGATAAAGCCGTAAACCAAGTTAAAGACCTGAACAGCGGCGGAGGCGGCGAGTAAGGGACATACAGCTTCATAACACGAAAAAGATGAAGAAGTTCACCCGCCGATGGTCGGCGGGTGATTCCTCGATTATACGGTAGAGGAGATTGGAGGGAGCATGCGTCAACATCGTACGATAGCGGCTGTACTGTCAGCTATATGCATGGGTCTGGGTCAGCTTTACAATCGTCAATGGATTAAAGGCATTCTTTTGCTTATCGTAGGCGTATTCAGCTTGTATTACTTTATCAATAACCTCGGAGACGCAATCTGGGGCATGGCAACGCTGGGGGACCAGGGAAGCCATTTAGCGAAGGTTAACGGATTAACCCAAATGGTAGCAGGCGACCACTCCATCAATCTGTTGATTGAAGGTCTAATTACAGTCATGATGCTGGCCGTATTCCTTGTTGGATACTATGCCAATATCAAGAACGCATATAACGCTGGAAAACAAAGGGACATGGGGATCGCACCCAATAACTTTAAACAAACCCTTAACTATATTTTTGAAATCAAATTTGCGCAGTCGTTTCTGACCTTGCCGGCTATCGGTATCATGTTCTTTACGATCATGCCGATCATATTCATGATTTTGCTGGCATTCACGAACTATTCCGCACCGAACAATCTGCCGCCTGCCAATCTGGTAGACTGGGTAGGCTTTAAAACCTTTACGAATCTCGTTGCCTTAAAAACGTGGAGCCACACCTTCTTCGGAGTACTGACCTGGACGATCATTTGGGCGGTGCTTGCCACGGTGACCACGTATTTCGGCGGGGTGCTGGTAGCGCTGCTTATTCAGCAAAAAGGCATTCGCTTCAAAGGCCTGTGGCGCGTCATCCTGATCATTCCGTATGCGATTCCGCAGCTGATCTCCTTGCTCGTGATGCGCAACATGTTCAACGGCCAATTCGGACCGATTAACCAGTATTTAAGATATTTCGGTATGGACGGCCTTCCATGGCTGACCGATCCGTTCTGGGCGAAGGTAACCGTCATCATCGTTAACATGTGGGTCGGCATTCCGGTATCCATGCTGCTGGTTATGAGCGTGCTGACAACGATTCCGAAGGACCTGTACGAGGCGGCTGACGTTGACGGGGCATCCGGCTTCCAGAAATTCAAAATTATCACGCTGCCGATGATTCTGTTCTCGACGGCACCGGTGCTCATTACGCAGTTCGCCGGTAATATCAACAACTTCAACCTGATTTTCCTCCTCACCAACGGGAACCCGGTGGTGGGCGACTATCAATATGCGGGAGCAACGGACCTCTTGGTAACCTGGCTCTACAAGCTGACACTGGATCAGCAGCGATATAATATGGCGTCGGCGATCGGGATCATTATCTTCCTGATTATCGCGACCTTCTCGATTTACAACTATCGCCGAACCAGATCATTTAAAGAGGAGGATATGATCCAATAATGGGAATTAAAATGAGAAACGCGATCCGGTTAACGGCTAGCTACATTTTGCTGGTTATTATCGCGATCTGCTGTATTTACCCGGCGCTCTGGATTGTTCTGTCCTCTTTCCGTCCCGGAAAGTCGCTCTATAGCAAGTCCCTGATTCCTGAAAGATTTACGCTGGATCATTACAAAGAGCTGTTCACGTCCCAGAGCTTCCTGTTCGAAACCTGGTATATGAATACGCTCAAAATCGCACTCTTCTCGATGGTGATCGGTACGATCCTCGTACTGCTTACGAGTTATGCGGTTTCCCGTTTCCGGTTCAAAGGCCGTAAGAACGCGCTGTCCACGATTCTCGTGCTAGGCATGTTCCCGGGCTTCATGAGTATGATTGCAATCTACATCCTGCTCAACTCCTTGAACCTGCTGAATACGCATGCGGCGATGATTATCGTGTATGCGGCCGGGGCGCCGCTGGGAGGAACGCTTATCATGAAAGGCTTCCTCGATACGATTCCGCGCAGCTTGGATGAGGCGGCCAAAATCGACGGTGCGACCAACTTCCAGATTTTTCGCAAAATCATTCTGCCGCTGTCGAAGCCGATGATTACGTACATGAGCTTGACGCTATTCGTTGGACCATGGGTAGATTTCATCTTTGCCCGTCTCGTACTGCGGACGAAAGAGAACTGGACGCTGGCTGTCGGTCTATGGGATTTGGTCAACTCCACCCAGGACAGTAACTTTACGCTGTTCGCGGCGGCTTCGGTTCTGATTGCATTGCCGATTACGATCCTGTTTATCTTCCTGCAGCGATTGCTGGTTGACGGCATGACGGCAGGCGCGAGCAAAGGTTAAGCTGGATCCAAAGCTAAAGAGCCAGATGATAAGCGTTACATCCATTCGCGCTTTAGATAGAAAGAAGCAAACTTTAGAGGGATCACAGCGAAGAGACACAGCCGGTTAACGCTTGCTGTGTCTCTTTTTCATTTCTGGGATACTGCAAAAATCGATTCCGTCGCTTCCGGCTGTATTCGATGGGCGAGCAAAATCGACGCTCCATATATTACAGAATGGGAGTTGCTCTTTGGATTTTTGCAAAATTCTCATTTGCATGAATTTGGGTGCAGGGGGTACATAACGATGAATGTTAAAACGCGCTTTCAATTTAAAGCGGTTGGCATGAAGCTGTTCGTCATTTTTTTTACAACCGTCGTTGCGCTGTCCGCAGGGCTTGGTCTGCTGTCGTATTCCATAGCAAAGGATACGGTCATGGATCAGGTGTCCGAGGCGACGTCGGGACAAATGGTGCAGGCGGCGGACAAGCTTGATTTCCTGTTGGCCCAATATGAAGGGGTATCCCGGCAATGGGCGCTGGATACGGTGCTTCGCCAAGATCTGGTTACGGTCAGCACGCCGGACGTCGGCATCCGGGCCAAAACCGAGGCGGAGAATCGGATTCGGGAGAAGCTGAACGGCTTCGCTTCGTCGGACAGCCGGCTTGTCGGCATGCGATTGATTTCGCCGGCTATGACCGTGCAGAGCTCTTATAACTCCACGGGGATTTCCGGCTTATCGTCGGCCGATACGGTAAAAACCAAGATTGACCGCATCCTTCAAGCGGACGGCGAACCCGTCTGGTTCCCGGCGGAGGCGAAAGGGTTCATGGGAAATGAGAAGCTGGCCTCCATAACGATGGGGCGGCTGCTGAAAAATCTCCAGCAGCCTCATGCCCAGTACGTGCTGCTGATAGATATTAAGGAGCAGGCGATCGGCGAGGTCCTGTCCAACCTGAGGATCGGGGAACATGGGCGGATGCGAATGGTCGCGGCGGATAACCGAATCGTGTATGACGCGGATCTCACGCAGCTCATGCAGCCTTCAACCATAACGGTTCCCCAAGGGGCGCAAGCAAGCGGGACCTATTATACCGACGATGCGCAGATGGTCGTGTACACGCCGTTAAAAACAGCTCCTTGGTATATGGTGGGATTCGCGCCGGTCAGCGATTTCGTAAAGGCTACGGACAAGCTGCTCAGCATCACGCTTGGGGTCATCGCAGCAGCGATCGTCATTGCGGTGCTGATTGGCTATTATATGATGCGTACGGTCGGACGTCCTCTAAATCAGCTGTGCAGTCTAATGGAGGAAGGAGAGAAGGGGAACCTGATGGTTCGCACCGACTTTCAGCGGGCCGATGAGATCGGCCGCCTGGGCGACGGCTTCAACCGCATGATGGGGCAAATCTCGGCTCTCGTTGAACAGACCCATGTCTCCGCGCGTGAAGTGCTGGCGACAGCCGGGGAGCTGGCCGAGGCGTCCAGAGGAACCTCGATCACCGCCGGCGAAATTGCCGCAGCGATGGAGCAAATTGCTCAGGGCAGCGGACACCTCGCCGCGGAGGCGGAGCGTGAAAATCAGCTGGCCGAGCATATTGGCATGCAGATGAATAGGGTGTCGGAATCGAATCGGATCATCAAGTCGGCGGCTGACCGCGTCCTTGATGTAACGGGGGACGGTGCTCTCCATATGGATAGCCTCGTGGGACAGTCGGAGAGAATCCACCAGGTAAATCGAAGCATCGTGCACAATGCGGAGAAACTCCAGACCAATACCGCATCCATTCATAAAATATTGGAGCTGATGTCGGACATCACGCATCAGACCAATATCCTGTCCATCAATGCAACGATCGAGGCGGCCCGGGCCGGCGCCGCTGGCAGCGGATTCATGGTCGTTGCCAATGAAGTTCGAAGCTTGGCGGACCGGTCGAAGGAATCCATTCAGACGGTCGGCAAGATGATCCTGGAAATCCAGGCAGAGGTCCAGCGCTCAGTGGATGCGCTAAGGTCCGCATCGCCTCTGTTTGACGAGCAGCTGCACTCCGTGCAGCAAGCGCAAGAGGTATTCGCTAATGTGCGCCGGGAGATGGATGTGCTGCTTGCGGAGATTGCTGGCTCCGCCTCGGCCGTGGAGCAGCTGATGGATTCTCAGCATACGCTGACCGGTTCCATTACAGAGGCGAGTGCTATCGTGCAAGAGACGAGCGCGGCTACCGAAGAGGTCGCCTCGATGTCATCGGAGCAGTTTAAGGTGAGCGAGAAGCTGGTCGCCCTGTCCGGAAGGCTGGAGGAGCTGTCCGAGCGGCTGCGTCAGTCGTTGGTGCAATTCAAAACGTGAGTCTTGCGCACGGTTGAAGTTTCGCTCTGCGAGCAGACGTAATATTTATGTGCATAGTGCTTCTGAAGGGTGTTTTGCGCACGGGAGACGTTCCGAGTACATATCGTTCCTCCAATCGCTGTTGTCCCCGATATTCCTGAATATAATTTGCTAACGGTGGAATATCGGAGACAAAGGCGACCGCTCCGCTTTTCCGGAATCGATTTGTCCTCTCCACTACATCGTGCGCTTGGCCAGGTACAGGGAAGCACTTATGTCTGCAGCAAGGTTCCGTCTGCTTCTGTTGAAGCTGGACTTCACCGGCTCAAGCTGGGGAGGGATAATAGACAAGCTCCGCGATATCATCCTGCGGAGCTTGTTTTCGTGTGCAGTCCCCTAAGAAGTCCAGCGGAGCTTGCTTTGGTGTACGTTCCGAGTACATATCGTTCCTCCAATCGCTGTTGTCCCCGATATTCTTGAAATATAACTCGCAAGGGTGGAATATCGGAGACAAAGGCGACCGCTTCGCTTTTCCGGAATCGATTTGTCCTCTCCACTACATCGTGCGCTTGGCCAGGTACAGGGAAGCACTTATGTCTGCAGCAGGGTTCCGTCTGCTTCTGTCGAAGCTTGACTTCACTGGCTCAAGCTGGGGAGGGATAATAGACAAGCTCCGTGATATCATCCTGCGGAGCTTGTTTTGGTGTACGTTCCGAGTACATATCGTTCCTCCAATCGCTGTTGTCCCCGATATTCCTGAAATATATTTCGCTATGGAGGAATATCGGTGACAAAGGCGACCGCTCCGCTTTTCCGGAATCGATTTGTCCTCTCCACTACATCGTGCGCTTGGCCAGGTACAGGGAAGTACTTATGTCTGCAGTAGGGTTCCGTCTGCTTCTGTTGAAGCTGGACTTCACCGGCTCAAGCTGGGGAGGGATAATAGACAAGCTCCGCGATATCATTCTGCGGAGCTTGTTTTCGTGTGCAGTTCCCTAAGGAGTCCAGCGGAGCTTGTTTTGGTGTACGTTCCGAGTACATATCGTTCCTCCAATCGCTGTTGTCCCCGATATTCCTGAATATAATTTGCTAATGGTGGAATATCGGAGACAAAGGCGACCGCTCCGCTTTTCCGGAATCGATTTGTCCTCTCCACTACATCGTGCGCTTGGCCAGGTACAGGGAAGCACTTATGTCTGCAGCAGGGTTCCGTCTGCTTCTGTTGAAGCTGGACTTCACCGGCTCAAGGCTGCTCAAAGTAGAAACAAGCTAAAAGCAAAGCGGCTCCGGAGAATCTCCAGAGCCGCTTGCTGTTGCTTTATTTTGTATAAATTCAATCCCTTACGGCTGCCAATTCACATTAATGGTTGCCGTGCCGCTGGTTGGTGCGGTAAAGGTATGGTTGCTTCCGCCTTCCCAAGTGACGGTGGAGCCTGATTTTTTCAGGAACTTGAATTCAATGGTCTTTCCTGCCGGTACGCTGACATCATAGTACCAGTTCGGGTACTGGTAAACGACCTGATTGTACATCGGGCCGATCGCTTTGGCCGGATCCCAGTTGCCCAGCTCGCTGACATTGCCTGTCAGGAACACATTTTGCCCCAGGGAGGTTGTCGCATTGTTAACGACAAAGCGGACGCTAACCTGATCGCCGGACAGCACTTCGAAATTGTCGTAGACATTGCTCGACACTCCGGCGGCGTTCGCGATTTTAATATTGTAGATGCCGCCTGCAACCGCAGGGATTTTTACTTGAATCTGCGTATCTTCCCAGGACGTGATGTTCGCGCCGGTTACCGGCGTCGTCCCGAAGTAGACGGTGCCTTTGCTGGTACCGAAGCCGCGTCCGTCGATGGTGATCAATGCGCCCGGCTTGGCCATCATCGGACCGACATGCCCGATGGTTGGGGTCGTCGTGGCCGTTGTATATTGCCATACGGCTGTGCCGCCGGCGGCGAGCGTGAAGTTCGAAGCGGCTCCGCCGGAGCCCACGGTTAAGGTGTTGCCGTTCAGAAGGCCGCCCAGCACATCGGTGTAGCTGCCCTGCGGCAGAGAAGTGACCAGGCCGGAGATGGAAGCCGGCGTGCTCAGATTGCGGTTGATGGCAATGACCGCAACATTATTGCCGAATTTGCGCTCATAAATCAGCACGTCATTGTTAATCCAGCGCTCCTGCGTCGATCCGTAGGCGATCGCCGGATTGGATTTGCGCAGCGGAGCAAGCTTTTGGATCACCTGATAGGCGGTGGTTGTCGTAGAGAAGGAAGGGATCCGTGCCCGGTTGTCCGGGTCGTTCCCGCCTGACATATACTGCTCGGTGCCGTAATAGATGGCAGGGACGCCGCGGGAGGTCAGGGTAAATGCCAGCGCCTGCTCCAGCTTCCGGCGGTTTGCATTGCTGCTGTGGAACCGCTCCATGTCATGGTTATCGATGAACGTCACTTGATCATCCACCTGGGCATAATCGGCTGCGGAGCCCTCCAGCATCGATTTCAAGCCGTACATATTGTCGGTGTTATCCCGGAACACCTGGCGAACCTTTTGAGCAAACCGGAAATCCAGCAGGCTCATGCCGGATTCGTTGGCGAACTTGTGATTTTCCGGGCTGACTTCGTTGACGCCGAGGAACCACTCGCCGAAGGTGAAGACCGGCTTGTAGTTGTTGACGGTGGCCATAAAGCTCTTCTGCCAGCCGAACGGCATATGCTTGACCGCATCCATGCGGATGCCGTCGATGCCGAGATCCAGCCACATTTTGATGGCATCCTTCAAATAGACGTCTACGGTGCTGTTGTTATGGTTCAGGTCGGCGAGATCGTAAAGATTTTTGTAAATCCCGTTCTCGGTCGTGGAAAAATCGGTGCCGCCGTTATGGTGGAACAGATTTTGGGTATCGTTCGTGTATCCCCCAAGCAGCGTGCCGTTATTGTACAGCTTCCCGTTCTCCGCGAAGGATGGCTGATCGGAAGAGGCCGGAGACGTATGGTTCGGGGCGAAGTCGATAATCACTTTAATGTTCTTGGCATGTGCAGCGGCAATCAGGTTTTTGAAATCAGCAATCGTGCCGTATGCCGGATTCGTCTTCTTGAAGTCCCGCGCCCAGTAGCCATGATAGGCCGTATTGTTGACGCCGGAATAATTGATGACGCTGTAAATATTCTCAACCGGTTGGGAAATCCAGATGGCCGTAACGCCCATTCCGGTCAGGTAGCCGTCATTGATTTTGTTGATGATCCCCTGCCAGTCGCCTCCGCAGTACAATCGGAGATTCGTGCAGGTCCCGTCAAACGCCGCGCCCGTCGGATTGTTCGCTGGATTGCCGTCCGAGAACCGGTCCGTAAAAATTTGATAGATGACGTCAGTGCTAAAGTTCTGCTTATTGGATACCGAGGTATCCGGCGCTGCATGGGCAGGGGTAAACATTCCCAGCGTCAGGGATAACGCGAGGGACAGCGCGGCTGTCATTTTCATCAATTTCTTCATACTCTACCTCCTATGTAATCGTTAGAAGTGGTAAGGCTTGTCCGCAGTTAATTGCATCACCTCCTTATGAAATCCGGCGACAAAAAACCCCGGCTTCTCGAATTGAGATACCGGGGTTGTTCCATACCGGGTGTACGGTTAAGGAATGCATGGCCCTTATTTTGTGCGAGCGTTATATTCACCCATATTTTAATGAAAGCGAATTCAACTGTCAATATATAACAAACCTTTCTGATGAAAAAAATATCATTTTTATGAAAATCGATGATTGCCACGAAATAAAATTTTATATTGTATATATTTTGTTGATACAAAATTTCACAAGTCATATAATGGATTTGTAAAGCGTTTACAATGGTGAGAGTGCGGGCTGAATTTACAAAGGTCGGGAGCATGGTTCAAAAAAAAAGAGCATATTGACGGAAAGGAGTGGTTGCGTTGTGAATCGAAACGAGGGCGCGGAACGTTTGGGGCTGGACATGAACGGTCTTCAGGCCGCTTGCGCGGCCGTAAACCGGGCCATTGATGCAGGAATTATGCCCGGCGCTGTACTGGGCGTGCTGCATCGCGGAGAGACGTGGTTTTATGCGGCTGGGTTTGCCGATCCGGATCCGAAGCAAGGCGAGCCAGCAGCTGTCCACAAGGACACGTTATATGACTGCGCCTCCATCACGAAGGTTGCGGTCACGCTTCCGCTGATTCTCCAGCTGGTGGATGAGGGAAGGATTACGCTTAGCACGAAAGCGGCTGATATTGTTCCGGCATTCGGAGCCTCCGGTAAGATGGCGATTACGGTAGGCGAGCTGCTGACGCATACCTCGGGCCTTGCGGCGGATATGAATCTTCATTCCCACGGCTGGAGCCGGGAGCAGATGTGGGACGCGGTGCTGACTTCCCCGCTCTCAAGCGAAACGGGCATGAACGTAGTATACAGTGATTTGGGATACCTGACGCTCGGCCGCATCGCCGAGGAGCTGCTGCAGATGCCGCTGGACCAGGCGGTAAGACAGCGGGTATTTGAACCGCTCGGCATGCTTGATTCCACCTTAACGCCATCCCTGGAGCAGCTCGGCCGGTACGCGGCGACCGAGTATGACGAGGAATTCCAGGGCCATTTATGCGGTGTGGTGCATGATGAGAAGGCGAGAGCGCTCGGCGGCGTATGTGGTCATGCCGGACTATTCGCGACGGCGGGGGATTTGCTGCGATATGCCCATATGTGGCTGCTTGAGGGGGCGGTTCCTGCACCTAGTGGCCAGACTGATGAAGGTGCAGCTGTTCTCACGGATATCGAAGCCGATGCGGGGGCAGCATCCAATACCGAGACCGGAACAGCGGTAGCTGCAGAAGCATCGTCACCGGCGCACAGCCTGTCACTTGCCGCAGAAGCATCGTCACCGGCGCACAGCCTGTCACTTGCCGCAGGAGCATCGTCACCGGCGCACAGCCTGTCACTTGCCGCAGAAGCATCGTCACCGGCGCACAGCCTGTCTCCTGCCGCAGGAGCATCGTCATCGGCACGCATCCAGTCGCCTGCCGCAAGAGCATCGTCGCCTGCACGCATCCTGTCACTTGCTGCGGCGCGAACGGCAATCAAGCCGCATACGGCAGCGATTCCGGGTGCGAACCGCGGACTTGGCTGGGTCCTCAAGGGAGACCGCATGGATGCCTCCGGCGATTGGATGAGCGAACGCGCCTATGGCCATACCGGCTTCACCGGTACAAGCCTGTGGATCGACCCCGCGTATGATCTTGCCGTCGTGCTGCTGACCAACCGGGTGTACGGCGGACGGAGCAGCAGCGTCAAAGAGCTGCGGGTCCAAGTGCATAACGCCATCACCGGCGCAGTTCGCGATCCGAATTAGCCTCGTATGCTGGCTCAACGAATACACCAAGCGGGATTGTGCTTAGGTCGGCATTCGTCAGGGGCAGTCAGTTACTGAATCATTACGCTGTGCTGCAAATACTTGCTTATTGGGCAATGAAGTGTTCATAAGTTGATACCTAAGGGATGGAGGCGGTGCATGGTGAGCGGCATCATTTATCGGTCATACCGGCCTGGAGACGAGGAAGGGATTATAGCGCTGTGGAATGCCTGCTTAACGGGAGATCCGGTTACCCGGCTGCGGTTCCGCAATCTGGTCCTGCTCGATCCGAATTTTGATCCGGAGGGGCTGCGGGTCGCTGAGGAGGAGGGAACCATTACCGGTGCGCTGTATGCCGTGCGGAGAAGGCTGCCGATGATCGGCACGGAGCTAGAACCCGCACACGGATGGATCACGTTCTTCGGAACCGCGTCTTCGTCGCGCAGGCAGGGCATTGCGAAGCGGCTGCTGGAGGAGGCGGAAGCGTTTCTTCGCAGTCATGGGCGCAGCAAGGTGTTCTTCTCCTCGTACGCGCCGAATTATATCGTTCCGGGGATCGACGGTGAAAGCTACCCCGAGGGACTTGCCTTCCTGCAGGCGGCGGGGTTCACAAGAAACTACACGGCGGCTGCAATGAACCGCTCGCTCATCGATTTCCGCGTACCGCCGGACGTAGCGGAGCTGAAGCGGCAGCGCGAGAACGAGGGCTTTACGTTTGGAGCGGCTTC
The DNA here is from genome assembly GCF_038002285.1 of Paenibacillus sp. FSL R5-0810. NCBI lineage: Bacteria > Bacillati > Bacillota > Bacilli > Caryophanales > Paenibacillaceae > Paenibacillus > Paenibacillus sp. FSL R5-0810. Next base: position 4,154,532 of record NZ_JBBOCF010000001.1, on the reverse strand, counting down.
CGACAGCGATCTGGTGGAGCTGATTTCTTTTGCCACGGACGTATTTAATCCCGATTGGGGCCGGGCGATCCGCGAGGGGCTGCTTCAGCGCTTGAAGCTGGATCAGATTCTGATTGCGAGGGACCGGGGGAAGCTGGTCGGTTTTTGCCTCCATGGCGGGTACGAAGGGGTTGCCGAGCGCTTCGGCCCGTTTGGCGTCGATCCTTCCATGCAAGGCAAGGGGCTTGGAAAAATTCTGCTGTACGACTGCCTGGCCCTAATGCGGGCGCAGGGACTCCACGGCGCCTGGTTTTTGTGGACCGGCGAGCAAAGCCCGGCAGGGCATCTGTATCGGAGAGCGGGATTTCAGATCACACGCCGGTTTGACATTATGAGCAAGTCATTGCATTAGATCGTACGCGAACGATAAGGGGAGGACTTATGATGACGGAAGCGAACCAGCACCACATTCTGGCGATCGGCGGTCACGCGGGAGATATGGATCTGACAGCAGGCGCGGTTATTGCTAAATATACGCAGGCAGGACATAAAGCGACATTTTTGCATCTGACACCTGGAGAAAAGGGGCATCCCCGTATGACTCCCGAAGATTATGCAAAGCAGAAGATAGAGGAGGCGCACCAATTCGCTGATATCGTCGGGGCCGATGTCCGGTTTCTTGCCTATAAGGACGCAGAGCTTCCGCTCAACGAGGAGGTCAAGTACCAGGTTGCCGATGTCATCCGGGAAGTGAAGCCGGATATCATCATTACCCATTGGAAAGGGAGCATTCATAAAGATCATTCCAATACGCATTACATTGTGGAGGACGCCCGCTTTTATGCCGGCCTGAAGACGATCGAGCGCGAGCTGCCTTCGCATTATGCGCAGCATTTGTACTACGCCGACAACTGGGAGGATCCGTACGATTTTCATCCCGAGGTGTTTATCGATATTCCGGATGAAGCCTACGAGACATGGGTCAAGGCCATGAATGTATATGCCTATGCGCGCGGAGAAACCTATGGCTTTCCGTTTATTGAATATTACAAGGCGCTGACCATCGTTCGGGGTGCCCCGAACAACTTCAAGCGGGCGCAGGCATTCGCCGTACCGCAAGGGGCTTTAACAAAACGATTGCAATTTTTCTGAATGAGGATTATGCAAAAATCCAAAAGAGCGACTTTCAATCAGCGATATATTGAGCGAAACGGTTTAATTCGTCTATATATCGTACCCGGGAGCGGCTGGAATCAAATTTTGCATAATCCTGAAAAAATATGCTATACCATCCATCGATCTGGAAGATTAACTAATAAAATCGTAAAAAAATTGTGAGAAATGACAAATCACTCGCTGACATAGTTCTTATCTTCTGGTATAATGGTCTCTGTTACGGGGGAACACGTACGGAATCATATAGAGAATACAACAAGGGAGGCCTTCCATTTCGGAAGGCCTCTTTTCCTTTTTAAGTCGGCAGGGTGCCGTTCAGGGACTGGAAGCCCGTATGGATCCGTAATGGAGCATGTGCTTGTTCACTTGTTTAAAATAGGTATTTCTCCAAGCAAATTTTTCAAATATATGGCGTCCCACGGCATATGCTCCGTTATACCTAGTCCTACGACATCCGTTTCCTCAGATAGCTCTTTCAATAGTTTAAGCAGTTGAGGCAGTTGCATGGTTCCGGCAGGAGACAGATCAAAGGGATCTTCAGGATTTGCGAATAATAGAGAACGAAATGCTTTTGGATCAAGCACGTCTAGATCAAGATGAATCGCCAGGTGCTTAATGCCGTGCTCTTTGATCCATTTTTTGATCGGTTCCGTACTGTTCGCTAACTCTTCAGAACTGGCCGTTCGAATACCTAATCGTTGGATGACCTCTGTATCTGCTTCTGCAGTAGTTATTCCCAGTCTTTGAAATGCCTCTGAAATCACTTCCGCTTCTTGCTCTGTAGGCGCCGCTAATCCGGCGATAAAGACATGATCAGGCTTTAGCGGGACTTTTACATGTTGTGCGAAATCCTTATCTCCTTCTCCCAAAAGATTTCCGAGCGGCAGCGCATGTCCGTTATCGTACCCGACGTAATTAACCAAATCAGAGTGAGCATCGATCCAAATTAAACCTAATTCGCCGCCATATCGTTCGTTTAAATAGGCAAACGGGGCTTGTTCCACTAAACAGTCGCCGCCAAACATGACAATGCGATCCGGTTTATGAGCATCAATGAGATGCTGTGCGGATTTTAATTGTTCGAGCAGCTGGGTTCTTCCATGCATGCCGTTCTCCTTCTCAAGCGGAGTTCCATCATATGCTTGAACAGGCACATGAATAAGGGGCTGGTCATTGTCGGGAGCCAGCCAGGCAAGCAGCTCTGCTCCAAAAGAGTAGTTAGGGTTATTGCCTCCTTGCCATTGCGGCATTAACAGACGAATGGTTTTTTGAGTCATGTTTTTATCTCCTTTACTTCAAAGTAAGGCAAGTATAAAATGAGCACAAATAAAAATGTAGTACGCACAAATATGATAGGTACTACCCGAAAGGATAGTGTGAAGATGAGCATGGCTGAATATAAAGGCAAGGTGAAGCATATTCAAGACACGCCATTTGGTTACACCTTGTCGGTGATTGGCGGCAAATGGAAAATGGTTATTATTTACCTTTTGGCAGAAAACCAACCGGTCCGGTTCAATGATCTGAAAAGGCAAATAGGAGCGATTACTTATAAAACATTGAGCTCCCAGCTAAAGGAACTGGAGGCGGACGGGTTGGTGAACCGGAAGGAGTATCCTCAGGTTCCGCCTAAAGTCGAGTACAGTCTTACTGCTAAGGCGGAAACGCTATTACCGGTATTGGAAGGATTATGCGAGTGGGGAGAGAAGAATCGCAGCCATTGAATCAAGGAGGCCTGCGAAGCCTCAAGAGAACGATAATCAGCGTACGGTACCGGATGCAGTAGGAGCCTGACCTTCCTCGAGTCCATTTCGCACTTGAAATTCATGAAATCCATGGTATGATTTAATTAAAGAATCTTGAATTAAAGATAATTAGTAAATGCTTTATGGGTATTCTATGAAAATAAGCTGAATGGACCGAAAGGAGATTTGTCATATGGAGCATCAACATATTTATCGGAAGGGCACGTCCGCCGAGGCGCCGACCCTGCTGCTGCTGCACGGTACCGGGGGAAACGAGGAGGATTTGCTGCCGCTGGCCGAGATGGTGTCGCCGGCCTCGAACGTGCTGGGCGTCCGCGGGAATGTGCTGGAGAACGGGATGCCGAGATTTTTCCGGCGTCTGGCCGAAGGCGTTTTTGATGTGGAGGATCTCGTAAAACGGACCCAGGAGCTGCATGCGTTTCTGGACTGGGCGGCGGAGAAGTATGAATTCGACCGCAGCCGGATCGTGGCCATCGGGTATTCCAATGGCGCGAATATCGCGGCCAGCCTGCTCTTCGACCGGGGGGATGCACTGCAAGGGGCAATCCTCCATCACCCGATGGTTCCGCTTCGCGATAAGACGCTGCCGGATTTGAGCGGCGTGCCGGTGTTCATTGCGGCAGGACGGCGCGATCCGATCTGTCCTCCGCAGGAGACGGAGGATCTGAATGAGCTCCTGAGCGGAGCGGGCGCCGACGTGAAGCTGCACTGGGAGAACGGCGGCCATCAGCTGAGCCGGTCCGAGGTCGGCATGGCGTCCTCATGGTTTAAAGAGAAGTTCCTGCAAGGGGAGCAAAGGTAAAAATTAAAGGGAATCTGATCAAAATACCGTCAATGCGTTGACGGTATTTTTTTTATACTGAAACCATCCGAAACAATCGAGGTGGTCGGACATGGCACGCACAATGAAAAGCTCGCCTCCTCCGGGCCTGCACGAGGCCGGCAACAACAGGGCCGGCACCAACAGGCGCAGGGGCTTCGGAAGGAGTCTCCGGCGGGGAGAGCAGCTATGGGGAATGGTTTTTATCAGTCCGATGCTGATCGGCGTCATGATTCTGGTCCTGTTCCCGATTATCGCAACGCTGGTGCTCGGTTTTGCCGATTGGAATTTCGTGCAGGGCTGGGACGGCATCCGGTGGGTCGGACTGCAGAATTTCCGCAGTCTGCTCGAGGATGATATCTTCTTAAAGTCCATCCGAAACAACATGATCTTTCTGCTGACGGTCCCGATCTATATGATCATCTCCATGGCGCTTGCGATCCTGATCGACCGGCATGTGTACATGAAGGGATACTTCAAGGTCGCTTACTTCATGCCGTACATTTCGAACATCGTCGCGGTTGCGGTCGTGTGGCAGGTGCTGTTCCAGCCTTCCTACGGTCCGATTAACGAGGTGCTGCGAAGTATCGGCATCGCGAGCCCGCCCAAATGGATCGCCGATCCGAACTATGCGCTCGTCTCGATCATGATGATCTCGGTGTGGATCTCGATCGGGTTCAATCTGATTATCTACATTGCCGGCCTGCAATCCATACCGAAGGACCTGTACGAGGCTGCCGAGATTGACGGGGCGAATGGATGGACCAAATTCAGGCGGATTACGCTGTCGCTGTTGTCGCCGACATCCTTTTTCCTGCTGGTAACGGGAATCATCTCGACCTTCAAGGTGTTCGACATTATCGCTGTCATGACCCAGGGCGGGCCGATCGGATCGACGACGATGATGGTCTGGTATTTGTACGACACGGCGTTTGTGAATTTGAAGGTTGGGTATGCATCGTCCATTGCGGCCGTGCTGTTCGGCTTCGTCATGCTGATCACGCTCGGGCAGTGGGCGGCCCAGAAGAAATGGGTCAACTACTAGAGAGGAGGAGGAAACCATGCACACGCTACTTCGGGCCGACTGGCGCAAGGCGTTCGTGACGGCGGTCATGTTCGCGGTCAGCATCCTGTTCCTGCTCCCTTTTGTCTGGATGCTCATCACTTCCTTCAAGGTGGAAAAGGACGTCTTCGTTTACCCGATCCAATGGATCCCGAGGGAATGGAACGCCATTGAAAATTACAAGGAGGTGTGGTTCGGCGATTACCCGTTCTACCTCTACTACTGGAATTCGATCAAGGTCAGCCTGCTGACCACCGCGATTTCGGCGCTGGTGTCGGCGCTGGCGGCCTACGGCTTCTCGAAAATCCAGTTCGCCGCAGGAAAATGGCTGTTTCTGATCGTACTTTTCACCTATATGATTCCGGGTCAGGCAATCCTCATTCCGCAGTTTATTTTGTACCGCAATATCGGTCTGTTCGATAACCATTTCGGCCTGATCGTGCTCGGCAGCTTTAGCGTGCTGGGAACGTTTATGCTGCGGCAATTTTTCATGGGCGTGCACCAGGAGTTTATCGAATCCGCGAAAATCGACGGAGGCAGCCATCCGCGCATTTTCTGGTCGATCGCGCTGCCGCTGGTCAAGCCAGCCGTTGCAACCTACGCCATTCTCCGGTTTATCTGGACTTGGAACGACTATCAGAATCCGCTGATTTTCCTGCGCACCGACGGGCTGTTCACCATTCCGCTGGCGATGCAGAAATTCACGTCATTAAGCGGCGAATTCTATTCCCTGATCATGGCCGCTGCGGTCTCGGCGATTTTTCCGCTGCTCATCGTGTTCATCATCGGGCAGAAGAGCGTCATTGAAGGCATTGCTTTAGGAGGCGTCAAGGGCTAAGGCCGAATCGGCCGGCCTGCAATAGATCAACAGCTACGACCCATCATCACGGGATCCAATCGAAAACATGGGGAGGTTGCAATCGAATGTTGAATAAGAAATGGCAAGCCGGCTTGCTGGCCGGCACGCTGCTGCTCGGGCTGCTGTCGGGGTGCGGCGGCGCGAAGGAGCAAACGGCGCAGGGAGAGAGCGGGCAAGAGGGCGGCAAGATCAATCTCAGACTGTATACGTACGGCACGGAGGAAGCTTACAATTGGAAGGAGACGCTGGCGGCGTACGAGGCGAAGACGCCCGGCGTGACAATCGAGCTCGTCCAGCTCAGCGAGAAGGGGGACACCCAGGAGGCCTTCAAGAAGCTGGATCTCGAAGCGGCATCGTCGGCGCAGATGGACATCCTCATGTTCAGCGACCCGGCCGGTTATGCCCAGCGGGTGGCGCTTGGGATGGCGGAGCCGCTGGATGAATATATCGCCAAGGACGGCTTCAGCGTGGAGGAGGACTACAAGGTCGACACCCGTCTGGATGGAAAAGTGTATGCGCTTCCCGGTAAATTCAATCCGTGGTACGTGCTGCTGAACAAGGACCATCTTAAGGAGGCGGGGCTTGCCGTTCCGACCGATTGGACCTGGGACGACTATGCGGATTACGCGAAAAAGCTGACCCAAGGCGAGGGCTCTGCCAAGCGTTACGGAACGTATTTTCACGGGCCGCAGGGCGGCGGATGGCTGGAGTTTCTGAAGCTCAAAATGGCGAACCAGCCGCAGGACACCGACTTTTTGAAAGCCGACGGCACCTCCAATCTGGATAACCCGACCTTCCGCGAGACGCTGGAGCTTCGGGTGCGCATGGAGAAGGAGGATCAATCCTCCGTGCCGTACACAGACATGATTTCGCAGAAGCTGAATTACCGGACCCAATTCTTCAATCAATCGGCGAGCATGATCACGATCGGCAGCTGGATGAACACGGAGATCGGAGGAACCGATAAAGTGCCCCTTGAGTTCGAGGTCGCCGTCGCCCCGTTCCCGAAAAACAAGGAGGGCGATCCGACCGGACTTACGCCGGTAACGACCGACTACGTAGCTGTTGCCGCCAAGTCCAAGCATAAGGAGGAGGCTTACAAGTTCGTCCGCTGGTACACGACCGAAGGTCAGGTTGTCCAAGGCAAGAACATTCCGGCATGGCAGGGTGTCAAGAGCGAGCAGGTCGAGAAAATCATCGACACCATTCTCGCCGGAACGAAAAGTCCGGAGAAGGTCGACAAGAAATCGCTCATCGATACCCTGGTTGCTTCCAAGGCTTCCGCCATCGTTCCGCCGGCTCCGTATCAAGCCGAGGTCTATGAGGCGATTAACGAGGAGTACGAGAAGCTCATTCTCGGAAATCAGGATATCGATCAGACGATCCGCAATTCCCAAGAACGTGTGAACAAAATTATCGAATCTAACCAAAAATGATCTGATATAATGACAGAAAAAACCAAAGGGGCGAAATCTTCGTCCCTTCTTGGCATCAACAGAAAGTTTGAGGATCTCGGGGTGAAGGACATGTTGACCCGGCTGAAGAGGTGGGTGCCGAGCTCCATCCGCCATAAGCTGATCTGGGCGTCGGTTGCCTGCATCGCGGTGCCGGCACTCGTCAGCTTAATACTCTACAATGCGATGACGAAGGAGGCTTTGAAGGAGCAGGCCGTACAGAATGCGAATGACGCGCTCCAGCTGATCCGCGGCTCGGTGACGAATCTGCTCTCAAGCAAGCTGAATATCGCCAATTACATTCAGGTGAATTCCACGTTGAACTCGTATTTCAAACAGGTCGCCTCCGGCAATGAGGAGGCCGATCCATACGATCGGTTCGTGGAATCCCGACGTGTGCTGGAGCATATCGAAAGCTTGACGGTCGTAGGCGAGCCCAGCTATGTCACGGTGCTGCTGACCAGCGGCGCCTATTACATGAACTATTCCGTAAGCGATTACAATCCGCTTGATTATATGGACCAGCCCTGGTTCGACCGGATCCACCGGCTTCAGGGGCTGGAGTCGCTCTGGGTTGGACCCGAGGAGACGGTATTTCGCTCCGACCGGATGGATCATCCGTATCAGCTGTCCGTCGTTCGAACGCTCCGGCTTCCGGATTCGGATATCTACGGGTATGTCATCGTAAGCTTTACGGAGGATCAAATCAGCCGGATCTTCGACTCCCTATCCGAAGGGAGCGACGTGCTGATGCTGGATGGCAGCGGCATGGTGGTATCCTCCCATCATCCTGAACGTATCGGTACGAAGTTCCCGTACGTGGAGGAATGGAGCGGATCGGCTCCTTACGCGATCATGCCGATGGACGGCGAGAAGCATTTAATGGTGGAGCAGGATATCCCCTTTGCCGGGTGGCGGCTGGTGCTGATGCAGCCTTATAAGGATGCGATCGTTAATATCAATGCGATCTTTAGCCGCGCATTTCTGCTTCAAATGGGCTCCTTTCTGGTTTTTCTCATGCTGCTGATCGGACTTGTACGTACGTTTACGAAACCGCTGGTCCGGCTCGGCAAGGCTGCGGCTGCCGTTCAGCGGGGAAACCTGGAGGTGCGCTCGCATGTTCGGGGCAACGACGAAATCGGGCGTCTGGGGCATCTGTTTGACGATATGCTGAGCCGCATCCAGACCATGATTTTCGAAATATCCGACAATCAATCGAGAAAACGAAAGGCTGAGCTGAAAATGCTGCAGGCGCAGATTCATCCGCATTTTTTGTTCAATGTTCTGAATTCGATCCGGATGAAGGTCATGAAGCGGGGGGACCCGGAAAGCGCCAGAATGATCGGCTCGCTGTCGATGCTGCTCCGGATGACGATCAGCCGGCAGGAGGATGAGATCGCCCTCCACGAAGAGCTTGAGCTGATCTCTCATTATCTGGCGCTTATGAATCTGCGACAGAAGGAGGAGGTCAGGCTGGAGCTTGACATCGCTTCGGAGGCTCTGCTGCTGAAGGTGCCCCGCTTCTTCCTGCAGCCGATCGTGGAGAATGCGCTCATCCACGGGCTGAACCGGCGGGCAAGGGTCATCTCGATCACGGCTGTGGTGGAGCCGGGGGGCATCATCCTGCGCGTGAAGGATGACGGTGCCGGCATGGACCCTTCGGTGCGGGAGCGGATCGCCCGCAGCTTGCGCCTCGGCGCGGGCGACGCCATTGCTGATGCGGAAGATGCCGCACGGGGCAGGCCGAGCGCGGTCGTCCCTGAAGGCTTCCAAGGGCAAGGGCAGACAGGGACGGGAGATCGTACGGTGACTGCGAGTTCTTCCGGCGCTGCCGGTGGCGATATGGCCGGTTCAGGTTCGGATAGGGGTTCGGATGCGGGTTCGGATTCGGATTCTCAAGCGCTTCGCACATCGTCTCCCATGGATGCGCCGGGGAGCGGCTTTTCCGGCATCGGCCTGTCCAACGTCATGGAACGAATGCGGATGGTGTTTGGTTCCGGGTTTCAATGCGCTGTTTACAGCGAAGAGGGTCAAGGGACGGTGATCGAAATGTATATACCGGAAAGAGGGAATGCCGATGTATAACGTGATGCTGGTCGATGATGATTATCCGGTGATCGAGCTGCTGTCGGAGACGATATCGTGGGAGGAAATGGGCCTCCGGCTGATGGGAAGCTACGACAACGGATTAAGCGCCTGGGAGTTTGCCAAGACGCAGCCGCCGGACATTCTGATCACGGATATCGGCATGCCAAGGATGAACGGATTGGAGCTGTCGGAACGGATTCGCGAGGTGAAGCCGGATGTGCGCATCGCCATTCTGTCCTGCCACAGCGAATTCCATTATGCGCAGCAAGCGATACGGCTAAGCATCCAGGATTATCTGCTGAAGGAGACGCTGGACCCGAGCGAGCTCGCCCGGCTGCTTGTGCGGTTCAAGCAGGGGATGGATGAGGAAGCCGAGCAGGGCTGGGAGAAGAGCCGGATGCGGCATCTGGCTTCCGAAGCTCAGGAGCTGCGGCGGGAGCAGCGCATGAAGGATTTCGTGCAACAGCCGCTTCTGTCCCCGGAAAAATGGCGGCATGAGCTGTCGGAATTCGGCGTGCTCCGGGGGAATGATCACTGCCTTCCCGTGATCGGCTATCTGGAGGAGCTGCGGCAGATCAAGCAGCGCTTCGCTTCGGAGCAGACCCTCCACTTCGCCCTTGGCAATGTGCTGCGCGAGGTGCTGGGGAGTCTGAAGCCGGAGGCCGTGCATATCCGGTATGACCCAAGATGCTCGCTGTTGCTGTTCTCCTACCGCCCCGGTCTCCGGCATAACGTTTACGATGAGGTCGGAGCCTGTCTAAGACAAGTGCAGTCCACGCTCTTCCGGATCCTGAAGATCCGCATGTCCTTCATCATCGGGACCGGCTGCGACAGCCCTCAGTCGCTGAAGCTGGGCCTCGGGGAGCTGCTGGGCAGCGAGCATCAGCGGTTTTATATGGAGCCCGGGACGATCGAGAAAATCAAGCCGAAGCAAGGCGGCGCCAAAGTGGGCAGCGCCTCCGGCCTGTACGACTGCTATGAACAGGCCAGCCGGGAACTGCTGGAGATGCTGCTTGGCAAAGCCGGGCCGAGCGATGAGGACACGGCGGACCGGTGGATCTCGCGCATCCGCGAAGCCGAGTACGCTCCCGAAGCCGTCAAGGACTGGCTACTTAAGCTCATGCTTGATCTCAAGCTGAAGCTGAGGCTCCATCTGCTGCCATCCATGCCGCAGACCTATGCGGCCGATACGCTGCATAAAGAGATGATGGACATGGATGCTTTGAGCGAGCTGCATGTCTGGCTGAAGGCGTATCTCGCATCGACGGCCCGCGAGGCCGGCAGAGGATGGGGAGGAAGCCGAAGAACCGAGGTCGCCGAGGCATGCAGGTACGTGTCCCTTCGGCTGGACCAGCGGATCTCGCTTGATGAGGTTGCGGGCTTCCTGCACCTGAATCCAAGCTATTTCAGCCGGATGTTCCGGAAGGAGACGGGAATCACCTTTATTGAGTATGTCACCCGAATGAAGATGGAGCGCGCGAAGGAACAGTTGCTGCGCACCGACCATACCGTCGGGGAAATATGCGAGAGCCTCGGCTATGATAATGTAAGCCATTTCGCGAAGACGTTTAAGTCCCATGCCGGGGTAACCCCGGTGGAGTATCGGAGCCGCTTGAGCGTTTGATTGTTTTGAGCATTTTAAGCGTTTGATGAAGGCTGGACGAAAATTGGAGGGGGAACGGTACACATGGAGAAGAATCGGGAGCTTGGCTCTATCGTTCGCGGGATGGCCCCGGCGGATCTGCGGCTCTATTACCCGGGCGGAGATCAGCGACGCTTCTGGCAAGGCGTCCTGAGCCATCCGGCATACCGGAGCGCGCTCCGGGAGATCGAAGAGGAAGGCGTGCGCTTGTCGCAGGATTCGATCCCCCAGCTGACCTATGGGCTGTTCGCGTTGTATGAACGGCAGGGGACGAGGCTCGAGTATGAGCGGGTTTACTTCGAACGCAGACGGAGAATGAACACGTTCGCGCTTCTGTCGCTTCTTCACCCGGAGCGGGAGGATTATTTGACGTCTCTGCACGACATCCTGTGGGCAATATGCGACGAATATACGTGGTGCCTGCCCGCGCATGTGGATGCCTCGTCTGCGGAGAAAATCCGGGGGACCATCGATTTGTTCAGCGCCGAGACCGGGTTCGCCTTGAGTGAAATCCGTCTGCTGCTCGGAGATATGCTGCCACCGCTGCTTCATTCAAGGATAGCTGACGAAGTGAACGAGCGGCTGTTCAAGCCCTTTCTGGATCACATGCACGGCTGGGAGACGGCGACCCACAATTGGTCCGCCGTGTGTGCGGGCTCTGTCGGCTCGGCCGCGCTATTGCTCGTGCAGGATTCGGAGCGGCTAACCCAAATCCTGAAGCGTACAGAAGCGAGCATGGCTTGCTATCTTCAGGGCTTCGGTGCGGATGGCGCTTGTCTGGAGGGTCTCGGCTACTGGAATTACGGCTTCGGTTATTTCGTTTATTATGCCGATCTGCTGCGCAAACGCAGCCGGGGAGCGATCGACTGGCTCCGGGAGGAAAAGGTTTCGAAAATCGCTTTGTTTCAGCAAAAATGCTTCCTTGGCGGCGGGGCGGTCGCAAACTTCTCCGATTCCCAGCCGCGTGCTGCCGTCCAGACCGGCTTGTCCCACTACTTAGCGGGAATCTATGAGGCGTTCGAATCTCCGCCCCTCTCCCTTTCGGCGGGGTATCGGGAGGATCATTGCAGCCGCTGGGCACCGGCCCTGCGGAACCTCATCTGGCTGGATCCCGGGAGAACGGGAAAGGAGTGGGGGGAGGCCGACTATTATTTGGAAGACGCCCAGTGGCTCATTTCCCGGGTCGCGTCCGGTCATGAGCGATACGGGTTCGCGGCCAAGGGAGGACGAAATGACGAGCCTCACAATCATAACGACCTCGGGCACTTTATCCTGTACGGTGCGGGGGAAGTATGGTGCTCGGATCTGGGATGCGGGGAATATACGGCCGACTACTTCGGCGAAGGGCGGTACGGCTATGATTGCAACGGTTCCCAGGGGCATTCCGTGCCGGTGATCAACGGCCGGGGGCAGAGCGAGGGGCCGGACAGCGAAGCGATCGTGCTCGAAGCGTCACTGGAAACGGAAGAGGATCGGCTGCGGCTCGATTTGACGAAGGCATATCGCGAACCCGAGCTGCTTGGACTTATACGGACGATGGTATGGAACAAAAGGAGGCCGCAGCCCGAGCTGACCGTCATCGACGAGTATCGCTTCAACCGGCCGCCGGACAGCCTGCTTGAGCGGATCGTTACCCGGGTGAAGCCGGACATCCGGCTCGTGGACGGGGAACATGCGGTCGTTCTGGGGGGCAGTAAAGGGAAAAGTGGATTGGTCATCCGATATGACGATGGTCGGCTGACGGCCGCCGTTCAGGCACGTACGTATCGTGATCATTACGGCAAGGAGGCGTTGTGGTATGCGGTTGATTTTGAGGTGAAGCAGCCCGAAACGGTCATGGCGCTGGCATTCGAGTTTCGATTCATTTAAGTCAAAATAGGCGAAGGAGAATGAAGATGAAGACGGAGGCGGCATTGGATTGGAAGACGGAAGCATGGATGAAGGCGCTGACGAAGACGCAGCGGAACGTCAAGCGCATTGGAGACGGCTTCCCGCATGCGAGCCAGAACGGAAGGTATGAGCTGGAGGCGCCGCATTGGTGGACTGCCGGCTTCTGGCCGGGCATGCTGTGGTTGCTGTACACCGGCAGCCGGGACGAGGAGCTGCGCGCTGCTGCAGAAGCCTGCGAACGGCGGCTGGATGACGTACTGAACGATTACGTGCGGCTGGATCATGATCTCGGTTTCATGTGGACGCTGACCAGCATGGCGTCCTATAAGCTGACCGGAAACGAGACGTCGAAGATTCGGGCGCTGAAGGCGGCGAATTATTTGGCCGCACGCTTTAATATTAAGGGCCGGTACATCCGGGCGTGGAACCCATGGATAGAAGGGGAGGACAACGCCGGGCTGGCGATTATCGACTGCTCGATGAACACGCCGCTGCTGTTCCTGGCTTCGGAGATCAGCGGAGATCCGCGGTACCGGCATGTGGCGGAAGCGCATATGGATACGGTCGTTCGTGACTTTGTCCGTCCGGACGGATCGGTCTATCATATTATCCGGTACGATCCGGCAACCGGCGAACGCCTGGAAGGCCTCGGCGGGCAGGGCTATGCGCCGGAATCGGCCTGGTCCCGGGGAACCGCCTGGGCGCTGTACGGCTTGACGCTCGCCTATCATCATACCGGAAAGCAAATTTATCTGGATACAGCGAAGACGGTCGCGCATTTCTTCCTGGCGAATCTGCCGGAGGATCATGTGCCGTATTGGGATTTCCGCGCACCGGATGAAGCGAGGATTTACCGCGATTCTTCCGCCGGCGCGTGCGCGGCCAGCGGTCTGCTGCTGCTCGCGGAGAAGGCTGGGGCCGTGGAGGCATCCATTTACCGAACACCGGCTCAGCGAATTCTTGAATCGCTGTACCGAAACTACGGTGCTTGGGACGATGACAACGAGGAGGGCTTGATCCTCCACGGAACAAGCCATGTGCCGGAGGGGCGCAATATCGACGTGCCGCTCATCTATGGGGACTACTTCTTTGTGGAAGGCTTGGCTCGGCTTCAGGGACAGGGGCCGTTTTACTGGGAGTAGCTTTATTAGGTAGCCGCGCCGTGCGTACGGCTTCCTATGGGTACGGTGTGTGGACGGTATGGTGTATGGTCTGAAGTAAAGCCGCTGCCCGGCCATATGCCCGGGCCCGGAAAGATGAAGCTTGGCGAAGGAGCGTGAAGCAAAATGAGTCTTCAAGGTAATATGAGCATAGATAGGACGAACTGGGCAGCCGGCGCTGGCCTGCACCCTGTTGCGGGGAATCCGCTAAAGACCCGGCAGGATATGTACCGTGCTCTCGGCGAGCTCCTTGCACCCCTGCAGCCGTATTACAGCAAAGGGTACGCGAGACTGTCAATCGGGAGCACAGGCACGGGGTATTCGGCGAATGTCGCCGAGATGGAGGGCTTCTCCAGGGTGCTCTGGGGACTTGTACCAGCCATTGCCGGCGGAGGTCATGAGGAGCTGTGGGAGCGGTGCCTGGACGGCATCCGCACAGGCACGGACCCGGAACATGAGGAGTACTGGGGAGAGGTCACCGATTATGATCAGCGGCTTGTCGAGATGGCGGTATTCGGTTTGGCGCTGGCACTTGTGCCGGACCGGATTTGGCATCCGCTGAACGAGCGGGAGCAAGCCAATCTGTACCAATGGTTGAATCAGATCAATAGGCACCCTTGTTATGACTGCAACTGGCTGTTCTTCAACGTGCTGGTTAACATCGGCTTCCGGAAGGCGGGCCTTCCTTACGATGAGGAGCAGGTGGAACGAAACCTGAACCGGATCGACGAATTCTATCTGTCAGGCGGGTGGTACAGTGACGGTATCGGTGGACACTGCGATTACTACGGGCCTTTTGCGATCCATTATTATGGTCTGGTCTATGCCCGGCTCATGGCAAATGAGGACCCGAAGCGCGCCGAGCGGTATCTGGAGCGGGCCGCTGCCTTTGCTTCGGACTTTGTCTATTGGCATGCGCCGGACGGTGCCGCCATCCCCTACGGCCGGAGCCTGACCTACCGGTTCGCGCAATCCGCCTTCTGGTCGGCGGCGGCATTCGCAGGTATGGACGGATTCAAGCCGGGCGAGCTCAAAGGCCTTGTACTGAGAAACCTCCGATGGTGGTTCCGGCAGCCGATCTTCGACCGCGGCGGCATCCTAACGATCGGGTATGCCTACCCGAACCAGATCATGTCCGAAAATTATAATTCGCCAGGCTCCTCCTACTGGTCGCTAAAAACCTTTCTCGTACTGGCGCTGGCCGAAAATGACCCGTTCTGGACAGCGGAGGAAGAGGAGCTTCCAGCGCTGGAGCGTATCTCCGTGCAGGAGCCGGCGCATCTGGTCGTCTGCCGGGAGCCGGAGACCGGTCATGTGACGGCTTTTAATACGGGGCATTTGTCCTCCAATGAGCATACGCACACGTCGGCCAAGTACGAGAAGTTCGCCTACTCAACTGCCTTCGCGTTCAGCGTTCCGCGTGCGGAATGGGGGCTCTCCCAAGGTGCCTTCGATTCCATGCTCGCCCTCAGCGAAGGGGATCAACTATTCAGGGTAAAGCGAAAGTGTGAGGAAGCATGGATTCAGGATCAGGTGTTGTATGCCAGATGGAAGCCTTGGGCGAACGTTGAAGTCCGTACCTGGCTGGTGGCGGGACTGCCTTGGCATATTCGGATTCACCGGATTCACACGGAAAGGCCGCTGGAGGCGGCTGAGGGAGGTTTTGCCTTAGGGCTTGGCGAGCGTGGTGTGGGCTTGACGGAAGGCGGGGGGGCTATCGTTGAGGGTCGAAGGGCTGCGGCCTCTACCCTCTGGGGCGGAAGCTCCGTGCACGGCCTGCTCGGATTTGACGCGGCTGAGCTGATCTATCCGCATGCAAACACGAATCTGCTGCATCCCCGCACCGTTATCCCAACGTTAAGAGCAAGGCTTGATCGAGGCACCCATTGGCTGGTTTCGGCCGTATACGGAAAACCGCGGGATCTTGGATCGACATCCGAGCAAGCGTGCCCTGGACCACGCTCCCATGGTGTCCATTCGGAGGTTATTGCTGGCAATGATCCTGCTGCGAAGCAGCAACGTTTCTCGTTGGTTGCAGGTGCTGATCAAGGTGCGGGTCAGGCTGCCGCGGAGAAGCTTGGAGTACGCATCGGGCAGGGGAACATTATTATCACTTCTCTGTCGGGAACCCCGATTACGATCGCGATGGATTAGGCGGAGTGTCACTGTCCAAACCAGATTACGACTACGATGGATTAGCGCAACGTCTCTAGCGGGTTGCAGGCATTTCACCTCTTGGCCGTTTATTTACAGTACGGGTGAGGTTACCCTTCCTGCAAAAAATATGTATGTATCGGGCCGGGGAACTCTCCGGCCTTATCTTTTTTTTGGAAGCTATCTGTTCTTTGAGAAATGGGGGATTGGAAATGTTTTTAGCATCTGCTGCACCTTGTTTTTCGCCTAGGTCAGAATCGTGCGTATGCGGGCGATCAAAATTGCTGCTTAGTCAACGAGGTCAAGGAGTCTCTTGTATTCCCCGATGGATATTATTAGAGGGACCAGCGGATTCCGGGCTGAAATTCGTGTAAAATGACCCGAGAAATTACGATGAAAAGTGTTACAATAGGAGAAATAAAAAAAGTTCAAGGGTAGAGATAAAGGCGATTTTGCCGCCCGGACGGTGAAGTGGAGTGAGAGAAGTGAAGGAATTGCAAGCTGAGCGCAAGGCCGTCAGCATGGAAGATATCGTACGCGCGCACCATGTGCTTCGCGAAGTGATCGTCCGCACCCCGTTGCAGCGGGATGCCGTATTATCAGCCAAATATAATTGCGATGTGTATTTGAAGCGAGAGGATCTGCAGGTGGTCCGGTCATTCAAGATCCGGGGCGCTTACAATATGATTCGCAGCTTGTCCGATGAGGAACGTCGTGCTGGCATCGTATGCGCCAGTGCCGGCAATCACGCGCAGGGCGTGGCATTCTCGTGCAATGCGCTCAACATCAAGGGCAAGATTTATATGCCAAGCACCACCCCGAACCAGAAGGTGAAGCAGGTGAAGCGTTTCGGCGGGGACAGTGTCGAGGTGATTTTGACGGGGGATACGTTTGATGATGCCTATCATGAAGCGATTAAGGCTTGCGAGGAGCAAGGAATGGCCTTTATCCATCCGTTTGACGAAGCGAAGATTATCGCCGGGAACGGAACGATCGGCATGGAGGTCATGGAGGACCTTGATGCTCCAGCTGATTATGTATTTGTGACCATCGGCGGCGGCGGACTTGCGGCCGGGGTGGCGACCTATGTGAAAACGGTGAGCCCATCGACACAAGTCATCGGTGTTGAACCGCTTGGCGCGGCCTCCATGCTTGAGTCGAAGAAGCAGGGCGAGGTTGTCACGATGGACGAAATCGACAAGTTTGTGGATGGAGCTGCGGTCAAGCGCGTCGGGCAGCTGACCTATGATATTTGCAATGAGCTGGTGGACGACATCGTGATGGTACCGGAGGGGAAAGCCTGCACAACCATCCTGGAGCTGTACAACGAGAATGCAATCGTTGTTGAGCCTGCCGGTTCGCTGGCGGTGGCTGCACTGGACATGAACCGGGATAAGATTCGCGGCAAAACCGTTGTGTGCATCATCAGCGGCGGAAACAATGACATCGACCGGATGCAGGAGATCAAGGAGCGATCCCTGATCTATGAAGGGCTGAAGCATTACTTCATGATTAATTTCCCGCAGCGTGCCGGGGCTCTGCGCGAATTCCTCGAAGAGGTGCTCGGCCCTGACGACGACATCGCCCGGTTTGAATATACGAAGAAGCACAACAAGGAGAACGGGCCTGCGCTTGTAGGCATAGAGCTGCTTCGTCCGGAGGATTACGGCCCTCTCATCGAGCGGATGCAGCGCAAGGGTCTTGACTACACCGAGCTGAACAAGAACATGAATTTGTTCAACCTGCTGATCTGATGCGGGTTAGGTAAAAAAGGAAGCCTCGCGTTGAAAACGTGAGCTTGATGGAGCGGGGAAGGGGCAACCGCTGGTGAGCCAGAGGCGGAAAGTCCCTTTTGGGGACTTGTTGGTGCGTCGCGGCGGGAATTTCCGTGAACAAGTCCCTTTTGGGGACTTGCTGGTGCGTCGCGGCGGGAGATTCTGCAAACAAGTCCCTTTTGGGGACTTGTTGGTGCGTAACGGCGCGAAGTCCCGTGAACAAGTCCCTTTTGGGGACTTGTAAGTGCGTAGCGGCGGGAATTTCCGTGAACAAGTCCCTTCTGGGGACTTGTTGGTGCATCGCGGCGTGAAATCCCGTGAACAAGTCCCTTTTGGGGACTTGTTGGTGCATCGCGCGGCGCGAAATTCCGCGAGCAAGTCCCTTTTGGGGACTTGTTGGTGCATCGCGGCGTGAAATCCCGTGAACAAGTCCCTTTTGGGGACTTGTAGGTGCGTCGCGGCGGGAGATTCCGCTAACAAGTCCCTTTTTGCAGCTAGAATAAAAAGTGGACACCCCTTAGTGATAAAACGATAATGAAACAAAGCAGACGAGAGGGTGTCAAAAAAAATGAGTGGCAATAGACAACATTACAACGAGACATTTAAGCGTGAAACCGTAAAGTACGTGCAAGAACAGTCGAAGACGCTGGAGCAGATCGCCGATGAGTTGAACATTAATCCAGGCACATTACGCAACTGGGTCAAAAAGTATCGAACATTCGAGCACGAGCCTGTCAATCATGGGGAAACCTTACGTCAGCAAACCCAACTTATCGAAGATCAGAAACGCGAAATTGATGATTTGAGAGAAGAAATTGCGATCCTAAAAAAGGCCATGCACATCTTCAGCAAAGAAAAGAACTAAGGTTCCAGTTTATCGAAGATCATCGCTCCGAGTTTCGATTGGAGAAGATGTGCGTTCTCTTTCACGTGTCTCGGAGCGGTTATTACAAATGGCGTACCTCTGAAGCTTCTGAACGGGAAAAACGTAAGGCAACGCTGGCTGAACGTGTGAAATGGCACTTCTATGACTCCGATGAAACCTACGGCAGTCCCCGAATACGAAACGAGCTGGTGAAGGAAGGATGGACGGTATCGGAACGTACGGTGGGCCTCATTATGCGCGAACATGGCCTTCGTTCATGCATGGCCCGTAAGTTCCGAGTGGTTACGACCGATTCCAAGCATGATCTCCCGATTGCCCCTAACGTGTTGGAACAAAATTTCAAAGCCACAAAGCCCAACGAAAAGTGGGTCGCTGACATCACGTACATCCCCTGCCGCCAAGGGAAACTCTACCTTGCGAGCATCCTGGATCTGTACACCAAACAAATCGTCGGTTGGAAGCTAAGCGATCGGATGACCACAGACCTTACCCTCGATGCCCTAAAGATGGCGTATGCTGCTAAGAAGCCTCCGAAGGGATTGATTCACCATTCCGACCGCGGTTCGCAATATGCCGCGCTAAAGAGTACCGTGAACAGTTGAAGCAATTTAACATGAAGCCCAGTATGAGCCGCAAAGGAAACTGCTACGACAACGCCTGTATTGAAGCGTTTCACAGTATCCTAAAGCGAGAATTCATTTACAGCAAACCTAAGTTTAAAACAAAAGAGGAAGCCGGGCAGAAGCTGTACCGGTACCTTGAATTTTTTTACAACCGAAAACGTTCTAACAGTACGATTGGGTATATGTCCCCGGTGCGTTTTGAGCAGTGCTATTACGAGTGCATAGCTTAGCTTAGAGGTGTCTACTTTCTTGACAGAAGAGCATTTGGGGACTTGTTGGTGCGTAGCGGCGGGAAATCCCGCGAACAAGTCCCTTTTGGGGACTTGTTGGTGAGTCGCGGCGTGAAATCCCGTGAACAATTCCATTTTTGGAACTTGTAAGTGCGAAGCGTTGACTTGCGCTCACATTGAAAAGCCGGATTCCCCTTCCAGGAATCCGGCTTTTTGGTTGTACTCAAAGTGCTTAGCATAATGCAGTTAAACCAATTGGACACATAACAATTAGAACTTAAATCAGCAATTGGTATTCGTTTTCCTAAAGTGTAGGTAAGGTTCTTAAACTCAGCGAGAAAAAACCTTTCTTATCACACTGATTATTCCAGGAACAAGAAAAAAGATGCCAAAAAAGACAGTAAGTAAATTATATTGGGGCGTTTCGTAGAAATTAAACCATTCAGTGAAAATAGTAGAGTCAAGAATCCTTCCAAATAACGTTCCATCCGTATCTCTGTAGTTAAGTATCCAACCTGTTGCTTCAGATGTGAAAAAGAACATTTGTGATAATAAAAATACGCCAATAGTAGATACCCAATAGCTTTTCAAAAATGGTACAATCGTTTGTTTCCTAACCAAAGTAATCCCATCCTAATCAAGTTACTATTCTCTATATATTACAAAATAAATATGGCTATTTAAGAATTAAGTTCCAATCGCTTATTCCAGCGGGAACTCCTTTTGGCGGTAGTCCTCGACTTCCTTTGTCAGCTTGTCATTGTTGCTTTTAAGGACGTCGGACCAGGCTTTTAGCTTTTTCAGGAACGGGCTGTTCTCGATGTCATTGCGCTTCAAGGCTTGATCCAGCGCTTGGCGCACCTCGGGATCAAGGAGATTATCTTCATAAGCGAAGAGCGGCGTGTTGTTGTAGCCGTAGAACAGGCTGAACTCCATGAACCACAGCATGCGCTCCACTTCAGCGGCCCGGTTTGATTTAGGATGAGCTTTTAGGAAAGCTTCCTGGACCAGCCCCCGATCAATGACGTCCGACCAAGGAATAATGAGTGCACCATCGCTGACGGATACCTTCTCGGATTCAACCACCATGATGTCGATATAGGCTTGAATATCTTTGTTAATATACGGCTTGTAAGACACCAGCGACTTATAGTCGACGATCGGGAATACAACGCCTTCGGTCGTGAACAACCGGTAGCCGCTGTCGCGCAAATTGATCAGGACTTGTCTGAGATTGTCGTCCTTCGTGCGGCTGAGCGTAGCGCTGATGGGCTCATTGTATTTGTAAATGTTCATTAGTTTGTCTTGGATGCCGGTTTTATAGACGATGTCGGTCTTGGCTGACAGCTGCTTTTTCATCGCATTCTCCAGCTTCAATACAAGCATGGTCGCCTGATAACGGGTTACGCTGCGGATATGCTTGGTGATATACGTCTTGGCGTATGCGACGTCTTTCTCCTTCAGCAATTTGCTGGCCTTGTTGTATACGGCATTGCCGAAGGCAGTGGCTTTATTTGAGGCGGCTGTTGAAGCTGATTTGGTTTCCGAAGAAGGGGCTGCTCCCGCAATGATTCCCGTCTGAAGGGATAGAGCAAGGGCAAGGATCGCAGCCACGGCGGACTTTTTGGATTTCATAAAGAGATTTCCTCCTTTTACCACGCATTACCCTTATCCTACCACCTTCTACCGGACATTGGTTTACAATATTTTTGGAAAATATTAAAAAAATCTTCATGAACTATAACGAAATTGCGGCGATTTTGCATTATTTGCTCGAAAAAAACAGCTTCGTTCCCAAGAGTCCGATGACAAAAATGACAAGGCTGACCCAAGGCTGAATATGAAGCACCGGGAGCAGCCGCCCCAGCCACACGCCGCCGACAAGAATGACTACAGCGATAACGACGTAAATGCCCATATGGCGGATATTGATTTTGCGCCGCTCTTCTTCCGGCTGGAACGTTCCGTTCTTCATCCATTTCATTATTAATTGAATCAAGATGTAGGAGCCTCCGGCCAGGAGAATCAGCGTTGAAACCCGTACCTGCGTCATCCGTTCCACCGGACCTCCCGTCCAAGTGACAATAAAACCAACGATCGCCTGCACGAAAAAGAACCATGTCAACGAGATCCAAGGAATCATAACGTGAAGCTGCAGTTTGTTGAGGCCCTTCATAGGCGGCAGCTGCTCAACCAGGTCTTTGCAATAGGCTTCCGGATCGCTGCCGAAGACTTCTTCCGCAGTCTTTCCTTTAGCCTGAGCATCCAGCAGATGCTGGCCGATTTCCAGCAGCAGCTCCTCGCCCTTCGCTTCATTGACGGAACTGCTTCGTATATAGACAACCATGTCCTGATAATATGACAAATTGCCGGGTGTCATCGCATCCTGAAGCCGGTTGTTTTCCTTGATCATTTGTTTAATCTTCATGCTTTTTGTCCTCCGGAAGTTAAAATAAAGTCCACGCTCTCTTTAAGCGTTCCCCAATGCTGCTTGAATTGTTGGAGCGTCTCCTGTCCTTTGCCGGTCAGCCTGTAGTATTTGCGGGGTGGTCCGCCTGCACCCGGCTCGGAACGAAGGGTGCCTTCGATTAACGCTTCTTTCTGCATTCGAAGCAGGAGCGGATAGATGCTGCCCTCGCTTACAAACGTCAGTCCGCTGTTCTCCAGCAAGGTGCTGAGCTCGTAGCCGTACACTTCCCGGTGCTCCATAAGCGCCAGAATGCAGCCTTCGAGAATGCCCTTGAGCATCTGGCTTTGTGTTGTCATAGATGGTGGTGGTCTCCTTTTCCGACTAGGTTGTTATGCAAGGTAGGTGGGTACGGCAGAGAATCCGGATTTCAGTAATCCTCCGGCTGATTTGCTACCTTATGTTAACCGCTACCTTGTTATGCAACCCATCTTAGCATGACTTGACTTGCAATGCAAGATAGTTGCTCAAATGGCTAACTGCTATGTGCTAGCTGGAAGGACAGGAATAATACGCGGCTTCGTTAAAAAGGTTGATGGGCTCATCCTCCGTTATCGAGCCTCTCGTGGTCGAGCCACTGTCGTCGAGCCACTGTCATGGAGTTGGATGGTCGAGCCATGTCGTCGAGCCACTGTCATGGAGCTGGGTGGTCGAGCCACGTTGTCGAGCCTCTCCGATGTCGAGCGTCCATCGTCGAGTCTCCGAACTGACGATCACAAGAAGCAAGGCGTGATGGGATCCGCATCAGCTTCGATAGATTCGAGTTATTGACACACCTTGATTACAAATGTAGTATTCAATTTAGATTACATTAGTAATCTGTTTTTGGGAAGGCGTTTGAAAAGGGCTACGGCAAGAGAGCCGAAACTCCGGCAAGCTCAAATCTAAGGGCAACATTCTATCAAGAATCGGAAAAGAGGGGATTTCATGCGTTGTGTTCGATATGTGGGCTGTATCGTCATCATCCTGATCATGTTTACGGGCTGCAAAGAGAAAGAGACCCTCCCGGAAGAGGTGTTCGATCGCTACATCGGGCTCTGGCAGCAGGGACAATATGAAGCCATGTACGAGCTGGTCTCCAAAGCGGCGAAAGAGGCGATTCCTGCAGAGGCGTTCGCGGCTCGCTACCGTTCCATTTACGAGGGCATCGGCATGAGCAATCTGAGCGTGACCGCGCTGCCTCAAGCCGGCGAGCCGGCGACTGACGATGGATTAAGCGAAAAGACGTTTGCATATCAGCTTAAGATGAATACGAGCGCAGGCCCGATTGACGTTGAAGGGGCCATGCGCGTGGCGAGGGACCAGGAGACGGGTGAATGGAAGGTGGATTGGAAGCCATCCCTGCTCTTCCCATCGATGGAAGAAGGGGATAAGGTGACGGTTCGCACGCTGCAGTCGAGGCGGGGGGAAATCTATGACCGGTCGGGCAACGGGCTTGCCGTCAACGGAAGCATTGAAGTGATCGGGATCGTGCCGGGTGAACTTGGAGAGGCCAGGGAGAAGACGATTGCCCAGCTTGCGAAGCGGCTTGAAATCCCGGAATCGTTCATTCGGGAAAAACTCGCGGCTTCGTGGGTCAAGGATAATGTGTTCGTGCCGATCGTCAATGCGACGGGGGATCGGGCCCGCCTTGATTTTAGCGATTTGCAGGGTGTAACGAAACGGGACAAGAGCGCCAGGGTCTACCCCTACGGGGAAGCGGCCGTTCATTTAACCGGATATATCAGGCAAGTCACGGCGGAGGATATGGAGAAGCATAAGGACAAAAACCTGGAATCCGACGACGTGATCGGAAAATCCGGACTCGAACAAATTTACGATGATCGGCTTAGAGGAAAGGACGGCGTCCACATCTCGATCATCGCGGCGGACGGAACGGTGCGTGAGACGCTGGCGAAGGTCGAGCCGGCAAACGGCGAGGATATCCGCCTGACCATCGATGCCGGCCTGCAAGAATCGATGTATCGCTCACTGGATGGAGACGCGGGAACGGGGGCGGCCATTCATCCGCAGACGGGGGAGATTTTGGCGCTTGTCAGCAGTCCGGCATACGATCCGAACCTGTTCATCCAAGGATTATCGGAGGAGCAGTGGAAATCGTGGAACGAGGACCCCAAGAAGCCGTTATTGAACCGATTCACGAAGCTGTACGCTCCCGGTTCGGTGTTTAAGCCGATTACCGCTTCCATCGGATTGCAGCTTGGCGTGAGCTCCGTCGATGAGGTCAAAACGATCGAGGGACTGCGGTGGGCCAAGGACGGCAGCTGGGGGAGCTATTACGTGAAACGGGTGAGGGACGTACCCGTCGAGGATCTTACCGACGCGATCGTCAATTCCGACAATATCTATTTGGCCCAGGAAGCGCTCGAGATGGGGGCCGAAGATTTCAGCAGGGAGGCGGAGAAATTCGGGTTTGGCGCATCGTTGCCGATTGACTATCCGTTCCCGAAGGCAAGCCTGTCGAACGATGGCATCACGAACGAAATACTGCTGGCCGATTCCTCCTATGGACAAGGGGAAGTCCAGATGAGCCCGCTGCATCTGGCCTTGTCCTACACCCCATTCATCAATGAAGGGAAGCTGGTTGCGCCCGTATTGGAGCTTAAGAAAGACAAGGAGCTTCAGGGGGAAGCGCAGGGAGAACGGGTTCTGACCCCGGACACGGCCGAAGCCATCCATCGTATGCTGCTTAGGGTCGTCGACGATCCCAAAGGGACAGGGCACGGGGCATATATCCCGGGCCGCAAAATTGCGGGGAAGACCGGCACCGCAGAGCTGAAGCGAACGAAAGCGGAAAGCGGGCAGGAGAACGGGTGGTTCGTCGTTTATGATGCAGACGGATTCGATTTTCTGATGGCCGTTATGATCGAGGACGTGCGCGATCGCGGCGGCAGCGGCTACGTCGTTCGCAAAACCGCGCCGGTGGTAAAGGGTTACGTGGAGAACCGGCACTAACGTCCGGTTTGAAAAATTGGAAGAGACATGCGATATTAAGATCAGCAGCCGGATCGGACCGTTTGTATCCATCCGGGATTGGACCGCGGAAGGTATGCGGCATGGCCGCCTTCAATCTGCGGTGGAGTCAAAATGAATCGGGAAGTGATGAAAGTGCCTGAGCAAGTGCCAAAAATTTCGGAAGCGGAATGGGAAGTCATGAACGTGCTGTGGGAGAGATCTCCGCTTACCGCCAGCGAAGTCATTCAAGCATTACAGGAAAAAACCGATTGGAAGCCGAAAACAATTCGTACCTTGCTCGACCGTCTGGTCAAAAAAGAGGTGGTCGGCGTCAACCAGAATCAAAAAGTGTACACGTTCACGCCGCTGTATTCCCAGAGCGAGTGTCAGCGGGCTGAGGCGAAGTCGTTTCTTAATCGCATCTATGGCGGGACGATGAAATCGATGCTTGTTCATTTTTTCGAAGAGGAGTCGCTAACGGAAGAGGAGATCAAGGAGCTGCGTAACATGCTGAACGAGAAATCCGACAAGCGGTAACCGATGACTTTGCGCAAATAGCGGTCTAGCCGCTGCCTATCCCGGCGCGCGGTGTAATGATGACTGCCGCACGATGCTAAAGCGTCGACGCTTGGACGACAAGCCAGCGGTCGAGGATCGGAAATAGGGGATAAACGATTCATGTAAAGCCAAGGAGAGTTCGTTCTGAAGGTTGGAACGAGCTCTTTTTTATTGGAAAAATAGGGTTCAACTTGCACGACTGAGCGTTTCAAAAAGAGATCATGCGGAGCATTTGACAACAACAGATTACAAATGTAGTATAATGAAATAGATTACATTAGTAATCCAACTGATTGGAAAGGGGGACTAAGATAACATTCGCACCATCCTAGATCAAGCTGAAATGAGGATTGCATATGTTAAAAGCAAAACATTCATATCATTTTCGGACCAAGCCGAAATGGACCATAGTACCGATTGTGCTAACCGCTATACTTATGCTTGCCGGTTGTATGAAGAATGAAGCTCCAGCCGCCGAGACCGGGAAGGAGGTTCCGCCTCCGCCGTCTACCGTGGAAGCAGCAGCAACCGATCCGTTGTTTGAAAACCTGGAGAACGAATATGACGCGAGGCTCGGCGTTTACGCCATCGACACGGGATCGGGGGAGACGATCGCTTATCGGGCGGATGAGCGTTTTGCGTATACGTCGACCTTTAAGGCGCTGGCTTCGGGCGCGGTGCTTATGCAGAATTCCGTCGAGGATATCGACGAGATGATCTCCTACTCCGCTGAGGACCTTGTGACCTATTCGCCTATTACGGAGAAACATGTTTCGACGGGGATGACCCTTAGAGACATTATGGATGCAGCCATTCGCTATAGCGACAACACGGCCGGCAATCTGCTGCTTAAGCAGTTGGGCGGACCGGACGGCTTTGAGGCGGCTTTGCGGCAAATCGGCGATACGGTTATCCAGGCCGATCGTTACGAAACCGAACTGAATGAGGCTGTGCCTGGGGATGACCGTGATACAAGCACGGCACGAGCTTTAGCCACCTCGCTCAACGCTTTTGCCCTTGGCGATGTGCTTCCAGAGGATAAACAAACGATACTCACGGACATGCTGCGGGGCAACACGACGGGCGACGAGCTGATTCGCGCGGCCGTGCCCGAAGGCTGGGTCGTCGGTGATAAGACGGGGGCAGGGAGTTATGGAACGCGGAACGACATCGCCATTGTCTGGCCTCCGGAGGGCGATCCGATCGTGCTCGCGATTTTATCAAGCCGGGATGCGCAGGATGCAGACTACGACAATGCGCTGATCGCTAAGGCAGCGGAAGCTGCGCTTTCGGCCCTGAGGGATTGATTTGATATATCGCCCGGGTCATGCGATAGTGGTAGTATCTCGTTAAGGAAGAAGGGAGAGCGGCGACATGTTGTTTTCGATGCTGGTCGCAGGCTGTATCATATCTAGTATTTCCGCAGCGGGAATGATGGGCGTCAAAGCCGTGTTTCGAAAACAACTTACCGCAAGGTGGCACTACCGGATTTGGATGCTGTTATTGGTCGCGTTAACGATTCCTTTTATGCCGGGGCATTTATTTCAATTCTCATCGTGGGTTCCCGGTTTGGGCGGGCCGCAGCACCGTGACTTAGGCGCTGCCGGGGACGGGGCCGGATTGCAAGAGGCTGCTAATGCGAATATGCTGCAGGACTTCACCATCTCCGTGAACCGGGGGACGCCGGAGTTTCTGCAAACCATGACGGTAGGTATATGGTTCGCAGGCATGCTTGTTTTTGCCCTGATCATCACGCGCGCTTGGCTGAGCATCAGACGGATGAAAAAAACGGCCCGCCCCGTATCGAATGCGGATGTGCTGGCCGTATTGGAGGAGTGCAAGCGGAAGCTTCGTATCACCCGGGAAGTGATGGTGTTGGAGTCGCCGCTTGTTCAATCGCCCATGCTGGCCGGCGTGCTGAAACCTTCCCTGATGCTGCCGTCCCGGTGCATGGATTGGCTTTCCATGGATGAAATCCGATATATCTTGCTGCATGAATTAAACCATTGGAAAACGAAGGATAACGTTACGAATTACGGGATCGTGGCGTTTCAAGCGGTCTACTGGTTCAACCCGCTCATCTGGATGGCTCTGAAGCAGATGAGGCTGGATCGTGAAATCGCCTGCGATCATGCCGTGCTGCAATCCTTGGACGAACGCTTCCATAGCGATTACGGGCAAACGATTCTCCGTTTTGCGGGCCGAGCATCGCACTCCGTGCCTTTCTCGCTGGCGAGCCCCTTTGTGGGCCCGAAGAGCCCGATCCGACATCGCATCGAAACGATTGTCCGGTTTCGGGCGGACTCCAGGCGGCAAAACATCAAGAGTCTTGCGGTCGTTGCGCTTGCAGCTCTCATGGTGGCAAGCCAGCTTCCCGTCGCAGAGGCCATGAACCGGGACGATTCGCGATATGATTTTACGGGTGAACGTACCGAATACGAGGATCTGAGCGCCTATTTTTCGGATTATGAAGGAACGTTCGTGCTGTACGACCTGAATGCTGACCAATACCGCATCTATAACGAATCGCAAAGCACGCGGAGAGTGTCTCCGGACTCTACTTATAAAATCTACAGCGCTTTGTTCGGACTAGAATCAGGGGCCATTTCGGCCGAACGCTCGACCATCGAATGGAACGGCCAAAAATACCCGTACGATGCCTGGAATAGGGACCATAACCTGTTTACGGCGATGGATAGCTCGGTCAATTGGTACTTCCAAGCGATGGAGAACCGGATGGACCGGGGCGAGCTGCAGGGGTATCTCGAGCGAATCGGGTACGGGAATGCCGATCTATCCGGCAGGTCCGGGCCGTTTTGGCTGGAATCGTCATTAGCGATATCGCCGGTTGAGCAGGTTCAATTGCTGAAGGCGCTCTATACGAATCAATTTGGATTCGACGATAAGCATATCGAGACGGTGAAGCAAGCGATCCAACTGCAGGAAAGGGGCGGTGCCCGTCTGTTCGGCAAAACCGGCACAGGCACGGTCAATCATAAAAACACGAACGGTTGGTTTGTCGGTTACGTCGAGAACGAGGGCAACACTTACTTTTTTGCAACGAATATTGCGCATAAAGATCAGGCGAGCGGGAGTAGGGCGGCCGAAATTTCATTGCGGATTTTGAAGGATAAAGGCATCTACTGAAGCAGGGAATAGAAGGGGTGTTTTTTCAGTCAAGTCGCTGCTCATGAGTCGAAAAAAACGCCGCCTGATCTGCAGCTTTATCATGTCACAAGCCGTGAAGCCGCATAAACTAATTCTCGATGCTTCCAATAAAAGCAGGAACGTTGCACCTTGTATTGGACCGGATATATAACCCCCTTCAATTTCTAAGTTGAAGGGGGTTGCTTTCTATATAGAAAAGGTTTCAGCAGCGCCATGGGCGTCAAGGCCGCGAAATCCTTAAAGATCATAGCCCACCTTTTCGCAGATCCGCCGGGTTTTTTAGCATATTTGGGAGCGGGAGTATAATTCCGCCTCTCGTACTTCAAAATAATAAGCATTCAGAAATGACCATACAGGCCTCGCCGAACGGGGCGGAAGGAGGATTTTCAGATGAGTGCTTACTTTGACGAACAGTATAACAGGAATGAAACCGTATCCTCCGGATACGCCTTGGAGTTGGACCCGGACTATGCCTCCGGGGGACAAGAAGGCGCAGAACCCGCACAGGATGCAGTGCACCCGAATCGGACAGGGATGGCGGATCCGTCCCTATGGAACGACGGGGCGGATGGAGAGAGCTGGCTGAACGGCTGGGATGGCCGCGAGGAGACCCATGCGATGTTCCGCCAAAGCTATGAGTAGGACGAAGGATATAAGCCAGCATTCAGGGTGATTACCTTACACAAGCGGTAGCCGCATACCTGGGGTTCGATTTTTGTGAATTGTTGACAACCCGCGCATCACGATGCTAAGATAAGTTTAATTAATTCATATTAAACTTATCGGAATTATTATAGTATCTAAAAAGCGTCTGATTTCGCGGGGAGGAATTAGGATGGAGCGTCAAATTACGATCCGGCATCGTCAAGAGGAGCTGACAGCAACAATACATTATCCGCAGAAGGAGGCGGATGCTGGCAGCAGCCGGGTGCCGCTGATTATTATTTGCCACGGGTTTGTGGGGAGCCGCATCGGGGTTGACCGCCTGTTCGTCAAAACCGCGCGTGAACTCGCCCAAGATGGGCATATGGTCATTCGGTTCGATTATATCGGCTGCGGCGAGAGCTCGGGCAGCTACGGCAGCGAGGGGCTGGAGTCGATGATCGCCCAGACGCGGACCGTTCTGGATTATGCGCTCAGCTGCACGGATGTCGACCCCCAGCGAATTACGCTGATCGGCCACAGCCTGGGCGGCGCGGTAGCGCTCCAGACCGCCGTGCGGGACCGCCGGGTGAAAAATCTCGTGCTATGGTCAGCGGTAGGCTATCCTTTCAACGATATCGTGAAAATCACGGGCCGCGACGTATATGACACCGCCGTCAAATCGGGTGCTGCCGATTATTTGGGGTACTCGTTCACTCCGGTATTTTTCGAGTCATTGGCGCAGGGCCAGCCGTTCCAAGAGGCTCTGAAATTTACGGGCAATGTGCTGGTCATTCACGGCACCTCGGATGACATTATCCCGGTGGACTATGCTTTTCTGTATCAAAAGGTGTTCTGGATGCGCTCGGAAGGCCGGTGCGATAAGGAGATTATTTTTCAGGCGGATCACACCTATTCTGCCGGCCCGCAGCGCGAGCTGCTGCTGAAGCGAACCCGGGATTGGCTGGACGAGCAAGAGCATATTCAGCAGGAATGGCAGCATTGGAGTATTTGAGGAAGTTATTTGGCATATTGGGCAGAATAACGGTACAATAGAGTTGTCCCTTGATTTTGAAGCTGGAGGTGGCATCCATGACGTTACCTGCTCTATTTATTGCACACGGTTCGCCGATGATGGCGCTGGAGGACAACGAGTATACCCGTTTCCTCGCACGTCTGGGACGGGAACTGCCGAAGCCCCGAGGCATTGCGGTATTCTCAGCTCACTGGGATGATCCGGATCAGCGCCTGACTGACGATGCCGAGCATGGCACGATGCATGATTTTTATGGATTTCCCGAGGAGATGTACCAGATCACCTATCCGGCCAAAGGCAGCGCGGAGCTGACGAATCAGATCATGCAGCGCTTCGAGGCAGGCAATCTGCATGCCAAACCGGTTACCGGCAGGGGATTGGATCATGGGGCCTGGGTCATTTTGCGCCAAATGTATCCGGATGCGGATATCCCTGTTGTTGCCCTTTCCATCGATTCCAAGCGCTCGCCCAGCGAGCAGTACTCGATCGGCGCAATGTTGTCCGATCTCCGTGAGGACGGCATTCTTATCATCGGCAGCGGCGGCCTCGTGCACAATCTGCGGATGGTGCATCCGAGCGACGAGCCTGATGATTGGGCGGTACAGTTTGATGAATGGATAGCGGAGCAGCTGGAGACGTGGAATCTCCATCAGTTATTCGCGTATGACAAGAAAGCGCCTCATGCCCGCGAAGCCGTACCTTCTTATGGGACGGAGCATCTGGTTCCCCTGTTCTATGCGATGGGGGCTGCGGATAACGGCCGCAAGGCGGAACGGTTGTTTCAATCTTACCAATATGGCAGTTTAAGCTTGAACTGCTGGTCATTTCAATAAAAGGAGAAGCCGGGCTTGGCGATCAAGCCCGGCTTTATTGTGCTTTGGGGGCTCAAGGGGAGCGGGAGCATGAGCCGGTGCACTTGGGGGTGTCGTCCGGTCCCCCGTCTCTTCGCTCGCTTGTTGTCCGCCCTTTGCATGAATGTATATTGTGTAAAGGTAGCAAAGGACTCCCAAAGAGCGACCGCTGTCGCTGCTCCGAGACGGGGGCCCTCCCTGAGGGTGCACCGGCCCAGCTCCGTAGGGTGTAAGCCGCCCGGGAAGCACAAAAGGTGCCCGGCTTGAGAAGCTAAGCCGGGCTTTGGGTGTGGGCGGGGAAGAGGGGGGGAGCATGAGCCGGTGCACTTGGGGGTGTCGTCCGGTCCCCCGTCTCTTCGCTCGCTTGTTGTCCGCCCTTTGCCTGAATGATGATGGTATAAAGGTGGCAAAGGGCTCCCAAAGAGCGACCGCTGTCGCTGCTCCGAGACGGAGGCCCTCCCTGAGGGTGCACCGGCCCAGCTCCGTAGGGTGTAAGCCGCTCGGGAAGCACAAAAGGTGCCCGGCTTGAGAAGCCAAGCCGGGCTTTGGGTATGGGCGGGGGAGAGGGGGGAGCTGAGCCGGTGCACTTGGGGGTGTCGTCCGTTCCCCCGTCTCTTCGCTCGCTTGTTGTCCGCCCTTTGCATGAATGTATATTGTGTAAAGGTAGCAAAGGGCTCCCAAAGAGCGACCGCTGTCGCTGCTCCGAGACGGGGGCCCTCCCTGGGGGTGCACCGGCGCAGCTCCGTGGTGTGTAAGCATCACGGGAAGCACAAAGGAGCCCGGCTTGAGAAGCCAAGCCGGGCTTCGGGTGTGGGCGGGGAAGAGGGACAGTGCTGGTAGCGATGAAGGTTGCACTAGAAGAGTCTGGGCCGTTCAGGAGGAGCATCGTGTTGGTTGCTGTGAAGTTGTGAAGGAGCTTTAGGCCGGTGCACTTGGGGGTGTCGTCCGGTCCCCCGTCTCTTCGCTCGCTTGTTGTCCGCCCTTTGCATGAATGTATATTGTGTAAAGGTGGCAAAGGGCTCCCAAAGAGCGACCGCTGTCGCTGCTCCGAGACGGAGGCCCTCCCTGGGGGTGCACCGGCCCAGCTCCGTAGTGTGTAAGCATCACGGGAAGCACAAAGGAGCCCGGCTTGAGAAGCCAAGCCGGGCTTTGGGTATTGTGCGGGTGGTTATGCCATTGCTGGTGGTGGGGCGGGATGTCCAGGGGAGCTGACTGGTCGTCTGGAATTGTGTCGTTATGCTCCCTGGGCATTGTGCTCGCATATTGTCGGTACGAATTTTTCTAACTCGCCCCGTCCCTGCAGCAGTGGATGCCGGTTAAGCGGTTTGCTTTGTCAGAGGTGTTGGGGTTGTGCCGCCGTCATGGCGGGTCGTTTTGTGTGTCCATTTGTTCCACAGGCCGCGGAGGTAAGGGATTACCCAGCGGTCAAGACCGATTTTACCGGCGTTCGCTGCAGCAACCAGGATGAACATTTGCAGCAAGAGCATTTGCGCATTCGTGCTCACGGTGCCCGAGAAGAGGAACGCGGCGTTCATCACGATGCCCATGAGGGCTGCGAAGGTGGTGAAGGTCCCCAGGATCAGCCCGAGGCCGACGAGAAATTCACCGAGCGGGACCATGACGTTGAAGACCTTAACGCCCGGCAGCGCCGCGTGCTCGAGGAAGGCCGCCCACCAGCCTTGTACGGCGGGATGGTCACCGGTCGCCTTGGCGATCGCGCCTTGCAGGAAGCCTGCAGCCTCGAAGCCGCCGGTCAATTTGCCCCAGCCGGCCACCATCCATTCATAACCAATGTAGACCCGGATGAAGGTCAGCAGCCACATTGCAACTTTGTTTGTTCTCAGCCAATTGTTAAACATATCAACCACTCCTTGGGAAGATGATTTTTTATTGAGTTCATTGTTGTTGCTTGCCCTCGACCGGCTTATTGGTGTTCATCTGGTTGAGGGAGGAAGATGATCATCTCTTTCTGATTTCATTATAAGTGAAACAAATCACAATATATGTGATTAAAATCACATTCGTGATAAAAATCATAATTATATTAAAAAAAAGAAATAACCCTGCGCTCTTTGAGAGGAGCACGCAGGGTTACGTTGGCTACGCCGTTTGATTATTCATAAGAGGTTCATGATAACTGACATTCATTTTACGGGCAAACTTCCGTTTAAGGAAGGGCATAAGCCAGCGGTCCAGCCCGATCCTCCCGGCATTGGCCGCAGACAGGATGAGAAGAAATTCAAGCAGCAACAGCTGGCCGTTCGTACTGATCGAGCCGGAGAAGAGATAGGCGAAATTCATCACCAGTCCCATCAGCGCGGCAAAGGTGGTAAACGTCCCGAGGATTAAACCCAGCCCGACAAGAAACTCCCCAAGCGGGACGATGATGTTGAAGAACTTTACGCCCGGCAGCGCCGCATGCTCCAGAAAGGCCGCCCACCACCCCTGCACCGGCGGGTGCTCACCGGCTGATTTGGCGATCGCTCCTTTCATAAAGCCGCTGGCATCGAAGCCCCCCGTCAGCTTGGTCCAGCCTGCGGTCAGCCACTTATACCCGACCCATACCCGGATCATCGTCAATACCCACATTGCGATTTTGCTTGTCTGAAGCCAGCTCATCCACATCCAACACCACTCCTCCATGAATAATCATTCTATATTTTGTTTTCGGATTTTTGAGAAAATGAAAATAATTACCGCAGAAAGCGTGAACGCATCAAGGATTTTCGTTCACGCTGGGAAAGTGATTAGCAATGTATATTTTCAAAAATCCGTATTAAAATACATTATTCACTTCCACCTGGCTTATGCCTGTGCGTTTTGGAATGCGATCCGGACATACCAAAAAGTGATGAAGAACCGTGGTTCTCCATCACTTGGATGCTGCCTAATTGAGTTGCAGCCGATTAAGCCGTTTGCTTCTTGAGCGGCGTTGGCGTCGTGTCGCCATGGCGGGTCGTTTTGTGTGTCCATTTGTTCCACAGGCCGCGGAGATATGGGATTACCCAGCGGTCGAGACCGATTTTACCGGCATTCGCTGCAGCAACCAGGATGAACATTTGCAGCAATAGCATTTGTGCATTCGTGCTCACGGTGCCCGAGAAGAGGAACGCGGCGTTCATCACGATCCCCATGAGGGCGGCGAAGGTGGTGAAGGTACCCAGGATCAGCCCGAGGCCGACGAGGAATTCACCGAGCGGGACCATGACGTTGAAGACCTTTACGCCCGGCAGCGCCGCGTGCTCGAGGAAGGCCGCCCACCAGCCTTGTACAGCGGGATGGTCACCGGTCGCCTTGGCGATCGCGCCTTGCAGGAAGCCTGCAGCCTCGAAGCCGCCAGTCAATTTGCCCCAGCCGGCCACCATCCATTCGTAACCGATGTAGACCCGGATGAAGGTCAGCAACCACATTGCCACTTTGTTTGTTCTCAGCCAATTGTTAAACATATGAACCACTCCTTAATTGAGTTATTTTTCGTTTGCATTGTTGTCTGTTCATGGATGTCGTTGTTGTTAAATGGCTT
The DNA here is from genome assembly GCF_038002285.1 of Paenibacillus sp. FSL R5-0810. NCBI lineage: Bacteria > Bacillati > Bacillota > Bacilli > Caryophanales > Paenibacillaceae > Paenibacillus > Paenibacillus sp. FSL R5-0810. The sequence continues at coordinate 4,119,767 of NZ_JBBOCF010000001.1, read as the reverse complement.
ACTGGTGACTTCTAATGTTTGCTTTCTTGTTGTTCACTTTCTTGCTTTGTCTTGCTTGGTGCTGTTTGGTTTAAGTGATCACCTTTCTTACACTTTCATTATACGTGAAATTATTCACAATACAATGTGATAAAAATCACAAATTTGTGAACATAGCATTCTGCCTCTGAAATACATTGCATACTGCCCTTCAAATAGGCTGAAATACGGCAGCGGCTCCTTAAATGGTTTGAAACCTTGCGCGGTCTGCCCCTAGAATCGGCTGATGAAATAAGTGAATGTTCTACTACAGGGAAAGGGAGGTAATTGTAGGGCATCAATGACAGCAGCCAAATGTTCGTGGTCCCACCCCAAGCAGGCTTGCGGAGAACTTATCAAGTTATCTCCGATAGAAAGGCTTTGCCGGAGGACGATCGAGTTATCTTCCATAGAAAGGTAGGCTTGCGGAGAACCTATCGAGTTATGAATCAACCGAGATTACAAGACTTGATCGATGAATGACCTAGAGCCAGGCGCCTTACGAACGGTTCTTTATTACAGACAAAGCGCAGCGTTTATGATTAAATGTAAATTAAAGTTGAATTGTCGGTTGGAAATTTCGGGTAATAAGTATTTGGGAGAGTCCATAGGGGGAAATGATATGCGCAGTAAACATCGACTTGGCAAATTTGCATGGAGGACAAGCTTCATGGCGATTGCGGCCGTCCTTGCATTGTCTGCTTGTGGTGGGAAGCCGCAAGCAGAGCCGGTAGAGGGACCGGAGGTACAGAGTCCGGTACAGCCTCCGGTGGAGGATGTGAAGGAGCCGGCAGCACCGGCTCCGTACAGGGCGCCTTTAACCGGGCTGGCGGTTGAGGCGCCGGTCACGCAGCGGCCGCTGGCGGTTATGATCAATAACGCGCCGGCGGCACGGCCGCAGTCGGGGCTGAGCCAAGCCGATATCGTATACGAGGTATTGGCCGAGGGCGGCATTACGCGATTGATCGGGATTTTCCAAAGCCAAGAAGGCATCGAGCAGATCGGGCCGATCCGCAGCATTCGTCCTTATCTGATCCGTCTTGGCGAGAGCTATGGCGGCGTTCTGGTTCATGCCGGCGGCAGCCCCGAGGCTTATTCGATCATTCAAAAGCAGGGGAAGCAGGATTTGGACGAAATCGGCAATGCCGGTGCTTTTTTCTGGAGATCGAAGGACCGTAAAGCGCCGCATAATCTGTATTCCAGCGACGAGAAGCTGCGTCAAGCTGCTGCTAAGATGGGCTATGATCAGCAGGTTCAGATTCCGCAATACAGCTTCCTTACGGAAGAGCCTGCAGGAGGCACGAGTGGAACGAATGGCACCGATGGCACCCCATCCTCCGGTGGAACTGCGGACGGCACGGAGGGTTCGACGCAGCAAGACGGAACGACGAATAGCGGGACACCATCTGGTGATGTTGCGGAAAATACAAGCAATGCGGAGCAATCTTCAGCATCTGCGAACAGCGCAGGCAATGCAGGACAACCGGCAGATGCCGGGAATGCAGCCAGCGAAGCGGGGTCCCAAACGGAGGCAGCCGGAGAAGCCGCGGGCAAGGTGGACATTACCTTTTTGCTGAACAGTTATGTGGTTTCCTATGAATACGATGAAGCATCGAGCACGTATAAGCGATCCATCAATGGGTCTCCCCATGTCGATCTTAACAACAATGAGCAGCTGGAAGCTGCCAATGTGATTGTGCTCGGAGCCGACCATAAAGTGCTGGATGATATAGGGCGTCTAGCCGTGGATGTAGAAACCGGGGGCGAGGCCATGCTGTTCCAACGGGGCGAGGTGATCCGGGGGCAGTGGGTCAGAGCCGCGAATGATGCGATCCGGTTCGTCAAGGACGGGGCAGAGGTGGCGCTTGTTCCGGGAACGACATATTTCAACATTGTGCCTAACTCTCCATCATTTGAGAGCCATGTGAGCATATCCAATCCATAATTCATGGGCGGCGGATAATATATCCTTATACGGGGATGTTAAGTATCAGGCATAAAGGTGTGGAGCAGGCTAGGGATGCGCTTCCTTGTTAGTTTCTTACTTTTTTGAGTGTTAGTTTTCTATACACACCCTGCGGCGGATGTGATAAGATATTCAAGGTTGTCTATCTTTTCTTTCGTTCGCGGCAATTTATCCGTAAAGGGGTTAAAGAGTATGAAAATGAAGAAAAAGGATATATTTTTCCAATGCCTGGAGAATATGGCCGACACGGTGGTTCAAGCTGCAGATTATTTTTCACAGCACGTTACCAATCTTCAGGATGTGCTAGAATTCGCCAATGAAATGAAAAAATTCGAGTCCCAATGTGATACTTATACCCATACGATCATCACGGAGCTCAACAAAACATTTATAACGCCGATCGAAAGAGACGACATCATGGACCTGGCAACCAGCATGGACGATGTGATGGACGGGCTCGAGGCCACCGCATCCCGGTTTTATATGTACCAGCTCGGACAGCCTGACGAATACATCGTGCAGTTTGCAGAAATTCTTCGTCAATCGGCCTACGAAATTCAGAAAGCCATTCATTTGCTCTCGCAGAAAAAACTTCTTGCGATCCGCGAATATACGATCCGCTTGAACGATCTGGAGAACCAGGGCGATGAGCTGCTGCGTATCTGCATTAAGGATCTGTTCGCGACCGTTTCCGATCCGATTCTGCTGATCAAGAAGAAAGAGATCTATGAGCGTCTTGAGACAACCACGGACACCTGCGAAGACGTGGCGAATATGCTGGAATCCATCATTATGCGTAACTCGTAAGGGAGTCCTGAACTATGGATATCGTAATCATTCTCGTTGTTTTCCTGGCACTCGCCTTCGACTTTATTAACGGGTTTCACGATACGGCTAATGCTATTGCTACCTCGGTATCGACCCGTGCCTTGAAGCCTCGAGTTGCCATTCTGCTTGCAGCCTCGATGAACTTCGTTGGCGCGATGCTGTTCACAGGCGTTGCCAAAACGATTGGCGGCAGCATTGCAGACCCCGCTACACTGGATAACGGAATCGAGGTTGTAATCGCGACGCTGTTGTCGGCGATTATCTGGAACCTCGTGACCTGGTGGTTCGGCTTGCCTTCATCCTCCTCGCATGCTCTGATCGGTGCATTGACCGGTGCGGTCTTCGTCGGAGCGGGTAGCGATAAGCTGAATTACGGCGGCTTTACGGATATCGTATTGGCGCTTGTCCTTTCGCCGATCATCGCATTTGTGGTCGGTTATCTGGTGATGCAGCTGCTGAAAGTCATCTTCGCAAAACGCAGTCCGCACACCGTGAATAAGGGCTTCCGCACGATGCAGATCTTTACGGCTGCGCTCCAATCCTTCACGCACGGCACGAACGATGCGCAGAAGGCGATGGGGATCATTACGTTCGCTCTCGTGACTTCCGGTCATCTCTCGGAGATGGAAGTTCCGTTCTGGGTTAAGCTGGCGGCTGCAACCGCGATGGCATTGGGAACCTCGATCGGCGGCTGGAAGATCATCAAGACGATGGGAACAAAAATTTTCAAAATCGAGCCGATTAACGGATTCGCCGCAGACTTCTCGGCAGCCTCTGTTATTTTCTCGGCGACACTGCTTCACTTGCCGATCAGTACGACCCATGCGATTACATCGGCAATTCTCGGCGTAGGCTCGGCGAAACGCTTCTCCGCCGTGAAATGGTCCCTGGCAGGGCGAATTGTCGTAACCTGGTTCATCACGATTCCGATTACGGCTGTGCTGGCGGGACTTATCTTTAAAATTTTCTTCTAGACCAATACTTACTTACAGATAGATAACGGATAGATGTGGAGCCAATCAGCATACGATTGGCTTTTTTTAATAGACGATTACATATCTGCAGAAGGGAGGACGCCTATGATTCGCACGTTGGCCATCACGCCGAGCTATGAGCCGGTGCTGGGACTGTCGCTGGCCGAGATGAATATGGCGGAATACGCCTGGGTCTGGGTGGATTTCAGCGAACCGACGCCGGAGGAGGCGCGGATGCTGGAGACGTATTTTCATTTTCACCCGCTGGCCATTGAGGATTGCCTGCATTTTCTGCAGCGTCCCAAGCTGGATTATTACGATGAAATGCAGTTCTTCGTCCTGCATGCACTGCATCCGGATACGCTCCAGGCGGTGGAGGTGGATCTGTTCCTCGCGCCAAGGCTCGTCGTGTCGTTCCACCAGCAAAATCTGCCGGAGGTAAATGATGCATGGGACCGGGTCGTGGAGGCTGCCAGGAAGGGAGCGGTTGGCGAGGATGGCCCCAGCTTCACCGCTTATACGATTATGGATAAGATGGTGGATCAATATTTCCCGAGCTTGTACGCGATTGAGGACGAGCTGGCGGATCTGGAGAATGAAGGTGAACGGGAGTCGGTGGAGGAGCTGATGAATCAGGTGTTTGCCCTTCGGTCACGGCTGCTTCGCCTCCGGCGGACGGTTGTGCCGATGCGGGATCTGCTCTATCGGATTATCAACTCCCAGCATATGAAGCATCATGTGCACCTTGCTTATTTTTCCGATATCTACGACCACCTGCTCAAGCTGTCCGACATGATCGAGACCAACCGCGAGATGACGGCGGATCTTCGCGACAGTTACATTTCCGTAAATTCGAACCGGATGAATCAAATCATGAAGACGCTGACCGTGATCACCACGATCTTCATGCCGCTGACGCTGATTGCGGGCATTTATGGCATGAATTTTGAGGTGATGCCGGAGCTGCAATGGAGGTATGGTTACTTTGCCGTGCTGGTTCTGATGTTCCTGCTCGGCGGCGGCATGGTGATGTGGTTTATACGCAGGGGCTGGTTTAAATAGTGTTATTTTCTGGATGATATTCCGGGTTAACAAAAAGAGTGTAAGAGAAGAACTGCGCCGGGTGACAAGCTTACAATTGCTTGAGACAAGCCGAAAGACGGAATCTTAGGCTGTGTATGTGACCCTTGATCGTCTGAGACTAAGTTCCAGCGCACACATCTTCGGAGCTTGGCTGCCGGGGTTTATGGATGGTCCATCACGGGTAAGGCTTCCTGAGGAGGGAGTTACGATGGTACCCGGTCTGAATCGACAAGGCAAACACCATAGAAAACGACACCTGAACCTGTCCGTACGTACCGGAAGGCTGCGCCGGCTGCTCCGACTGTCGCGGGCGCGAAAGCGCCGGCTAACCGTCACCAGCCGTTTCGAGGCAGGGATGATGCTTAGCGAGCTGCTGACCGGACTGCTGTTTATTACTGGCAGCATCTTAATGTTCTACCCGGGGACAAAACGTATCTCCACCGTGCTGTACCTGCTCGGAAGCATTATGATGCTGCTGCGGTCGGGCATTCGAGGCTCTTATTGGTTCCGGTTAAAATCGCTCGAGCATTCAGCCGATCAGGAGAGCAGCTCCGATCAGGATTGGTCGCGTTGAACAGCGTAAGCGACATACGGTAAAAAGCTCACGCCATTGAAGCATCTTTCAAGCCATGCCCTGATGTCCACGTTAGACGGGAATGCTCTACCCGGCGCAAAAATATGCTCCAGCCCTGAGCTTTCAGGGCTGGAGCTGTTGTTCATGGAGCGGTCATGTACTGCCGCCTAACCTGACTATATCCGGGTAAGCCGACGGTGCCCTGCGCGCCCTAAAAATGCAAGGGCTCTGCGGGGGGATTGCATCGCCCTCGCCTCGGGGCGCCTTTCGGCTACCGCCGGCGTCTGCGTTTGCTGGAGCCGGACGACTTGCGCGAGCCGGTCCGGCGTTTGCCGCCTCCGGATGAACGTCGTCTTGGCGGCGTATACTCGTAATTGCCGCCGGAGTCGGCGTAATCAGCCGATGGCGGATTGTTTTTCTTCTTGAACGCTCCTGCCAGCAGGGACACCATCGGCGCGAGCTGCTGGAAGCCCTGCATGACCTTTTGAACCTTGCCGAGATTGTTGACGATGCCGTCAATGCCTCCCATCCGGTCGATAATGTTTTTCAGATCGCCCATGTTCTTCAGACCCAGGCCTCCGAGGAGGCCTCCTAATCCTCCGCTTCCGCTGCTGCCTCCTCCGCCGAGAAGGCCGCCGAGGCCGCCGTTCGAATTGTCGGACGGCGCGAACGACGAAGCAGTAGCTTCCGTGCCGGGTACCGGCGCTAAGGCCGGAACCGAATCGGTGTATGGATATAAAGCGGATGGATTAGCATCTGGATACTCGCTGTAGGAATTCAGGCCGGGATACGGTGACGATTCCTGGGGAAGTGATTCGTTCAGCGAGCGGTAAGTACTGCGATGGGAAGGACGTTGGGAAGAAGGTCGACGGTGATAATAGTGGGAATGACCAGTCATCATATCACTTTCCTTTGTAAGTTAAGATACTATACTGTATGTTCCGGGCGGGCGATGGGTTTAGGCTATTGTCCCGATTTTCGGGATAGGAGCGGAATCGGGCGGATGCCTACGGGAATGATGTGAGGGGACAGCTGCGGATTATGAGGGAATATATGAGATCTAGGTTTAATTCATCTCGTTTAGGTTCATACCAAAGATTATAATGTATGGTCGTCCTGTAGTGCGTGAAATCGTTAATGCTTGAAAAGACTGTACCCGCTCGGGTACAATGGGAGTGCGAGTGTTATACACAGTAACAATAGGGGATGATAATTCAGTGCAGCTGAAGAAACTTAATGATAAGAGCATTGATCAATTATTTGAGGCTATATTAACCTTGAAGAACGTGGAAGAATGCTATGTATTTTTCGACGATCTCTGCACCGTTAACGAAATCCAGTCCTTGTCCCAACGGCTCGAGGTGGCTCGGATGCTGGGCAAGGGATGCACATACAACCAGATTGAAGCAGAAACGGGAGCCAGCACCGCGACGATCTCGCGGGTGAAGCGTTGTTTGAATTATGGCAATGATGGGTATAAAATGACTTTGGAGCGTCTCGGGCGTTAATGATGGCACAGCCGGGCGTGCTCGTGATCAGTCATGGCTCCAGAGAGCAAGGATGGGTGTCGCTTGTGGACGAAGCCGTCGGCAAGCTGGCAGCCCGCATGGATATGCCGGTCGTAGCTTCATACTTGGAATTGGTAGAGGGCCGTCTGATTCAGGACGGCATTACGGCTTTGGAGGACCAGGGTGTTACGGACATTGTGGTCATTCCTCTATTTGTGTCATCAGGCAGCACACATGTCGACGAAATAGCTTATGCTATAGGAGCGAAGGCGGTTCCGGAGCTGGAAACGGATCTTGAGCCGTTCCGGGTCCGCGCCGCCGTTCATTTCGGCACGCCGATGGACGATCATCCGGACATCGCCGCCATGGTGTGGGATAAGGTAAGCGAGCTGTCCGTTCAGCCCGAGAAGGAGGTCATCCTTCTCGTGGGACACGGCAGCAGGCATGATGGATTTCGCCGCCGCTGGGAGGAAGGCATGTCCCGGCTTGCCGGGCGCGTTGGCGCCTTAAGCGGCACAAGCGTCGATTATGCCCTGCTGAGCCCCGGGAATGTCCGGGAGAAAGCATTGCAATGGAAGGAGCGCGGCTGCGAGGTGATCGCGGCTCCGCTTTTTTTAAGTGAGGGGTATTTTACAGAGAAGGTCATTCCGGACAGGATTCAGGGGCTCTCGTGCCGCTATTCCGGCAAAACCCTGCTTCCGCATCCGCTGCTGTCGCACTGGATGGAGTCCCAGGCCCATCTGATGATACAATCCTTGAAATCATGAGTAGGTGGCGTATCGTTAATGAGAAATGCAAGATTAATTTATAACCCGACCTCAGGGCGGGAGGAAATGAAGCGAAGATTAGCTGATATTTTGCACCGTCTGGATAGCGCGGGCATTGAAACCTCCTGCCATGCAACAACCGGGGAGGGGGATGCGACCCGTGAAGCGGCTGATGCCGTGGAGCGGGGGTACGATCTTGTGATTGCGGCCGGCGGCGACGGCACGCTTAATGAAGTGATCAACGGGATGGCGGGAAGGGATAACCTGCCGCCGCTTGGTATTTTTCCGCTGGGGACAACGAATGATTTCGCCCGTGCGCTCGGCATCTCGAGGAACTGGGAGGAGTACTGCGACCTGGTGATCCGGGGCGAGACCCGCCCGATCGATGTCGGCAAGGCGAATGACCGCTACTTCATTAATATCGCCGGGGGCGGTACGCTGACGGAGCTTACGTATGAGGTGCCTAGCAAGCTGAAGACGATGATCGGGCAGCTGGCGTATTATTTGAAGGGGATCGAGAAAATGGTCAGCCTTACGCCGCAGGAGCTCATCATCCAAGCCAGCGGGCAGGAGATCATTCATGACGAGTTCATGGTGTTCCTCATTGCCAACAGCAACTCGGTCGGCGGCTTCGACAAGCTCGCACCTGGCGCCAGCATCGATGACGGACTGTTCGACGTCATTGCCCTGCGCAAGTGCAACCTGGCGGAGTTCGTGCGTGTAGCCACGCTCGCGCTGCGCGGCGAGCATGTGAATGACAAGAAGGTGTTGCATTTCCGCACCGACTACATGGAGGTTACGTCACCGGGACAGGTGCAGCTGAACCTGGACGGCGAGTTTGGCGGCATGCTGCCGGGCACGTTCCGGATTTTGCCGCAGCATCTGCGGATTTTTGCTTGATGCCGGTAGGTAGTGGTGCAGGGTGGGCTTTAAGGAGCCTGGTTAAGGACTGGCGGGACGGTAGACGTTAAATGAATGAAAGCAAGAGATGGCGAGACATTTGTCGTTGAGTGAATGGCGTAAGCGGCGCATGATGTTCGTGCCCGGGTCTGTGCGGTCTTGTGCGGATGCTAGCCGGATGCTTTAGCCGATTCAGCGCATCCGTCTCCCGGCTCTTGTAAGTAAATGATTGGATTTTGCAGGCGATGCCGATTGAATATGGAAGGAAGCTCCCGTATAATGATGGACGGAGCTTTCGCAGGCAAGCTCCCTTGGGGGAGCTTTTTGTTGTATCCGGGAAGAAGCTGCTCGTTCGGCAATCTCATGGGTCTCCCCCATGGGAGATATTATGGATGCCGGGCGATATGGGAATAGATGAAGAAGACGAGTAACCGTACGTATAGATCGATATAGAAGCTAAAGCGGAAAGAAGTGAATGTCACATCATGAACAAGAAGCGCAGCAGGCGCGATTCGCGCCGCAGCAGCAAGCCGGCCGGAGCCTCGGCGGCCATCGCCGATCTGCCGGTGGCGAAGAATGACGAGGTTATCCTCGAGATTATCGGGATGACCCATGACGGCGAGGGCGTCGGTCGCGTCGAAGGATTTACGCTGTTCGTGCAGGGAGCCTTGCCGGGCGAGAAGGTCCGGGCGAAGGTGCTCAAGACGAAGAAGCAGTACGGATATGCCAAGCTGCTGGAGCTTGTCGAGCGCAGCCAGCACCGCATTGCTCCGCCTTGCCCGATCTATGACCAGTGCGGCGGCTGCCAGCTGCAGCATATGGATTACACCGCACAGCTGGAATGGAAGCGGCAGCTTGTGATCGACAATCTGGAGCGGATCGGGAAGCTGCGGGTGGTGCGCGAGGGGAGCGGAGTTGAAGGAGCTTCCCCAGCAGCGGGTGGCATGAGTGGACAGGCAGATGCTGCGTCTGCTGGTCAAAATTCGTCGGATCGCGAAGCTCAAGTCAGCGCCGACAAAAACAACAGAACCGGACTACATCAAGAGCCGGGCGACGGTATCATCAGCACCGGACTACATGATGAACCGGGCGCAGACATCATCGTGCGTCCGACGCTCGGCATGAACGAGCCTTGGCGCTACCGCAACAAATCCCAGGTGCCGATCGGCGTGACTGAAGGCGGGCTCATCGGCGGCTTTTACGCCCGCGGCAGCCACCGGATCGTCGATATGGAGACCTGCCTGATCCAGCATGAACAGAACGACGAAGTGGTGCGCCGCGTTAAGGCCATCGGCCGCCGGCTCGGCATTACCGCTTACGATGAAGAGAGCGGACAAGGCCTCCTGCGCCATGTCGTGGTGAAGATCGGCTTTGCCACCGGCGAAATGATGATCGTGCTCGTCACGAACGGCGAGCGCATCCCGCGCATGAACGAGTGGATCACGGCGATCCGCGAGGAGCTGCCGGCCGTGGTTAGCGTTTGCCAGAATATCAACACACGCAAGACGAACGTGATATTCGGAGATGTGACCCGCGTCCTGTGGGGACGTGAAGTCATCCATGACTATATCGGCGACGTGAAATTTGCCATTTCCGCACGCTCGTTCTACCAGGTCAACCCGGCTCAGACCGAAGTGTTGTACGGGAAGACGGTGGAGTATGCGGGGTTAACCGGGGAGGAAACCGTCATCGACGCTTATTGCGGCATCGGGACGATCTCCCTGTTCTTGGCCCAGCATGCCAAGAAGGTGTACGGCGTCGAGATCGTGAAGGAAGCGATCGAGGATGCGCGCGCGAACGCGGAGCTCAACGGCATGGCGCACGTCGAGTTCGAGGTCGGCGCCTCCGAGGACGTCATCCCGCGCTGGAAAGAGCAGGGCATCGAGGCAGACGTTATCGTCGTCGACCCGCCGCGCAAGGGCTGCGACCCGCGTCTCTTGGAGACGATTCTTCAGATGAAGCCGGAGCGGGTTGTTTATGTAAGCTGTAACCCGAGCACGCTAGCAAGGGATCTGCGGGTGCTGGAGGATGGCGGATACCGGACGGTAGAGGTTACACCGGTGGATATGTTCCCGCATACGGTGCATGTGGAGTGCGTAATAGGAATATGTCGAGACGATACGTAGAAGTGCTGAATTATCAGTATTCTGCAAAGTATGCTTCGTTTACGACTAATGGAAAGGACTACAGGAATAAGGTGTTAAACGATAAAATCGAGGTTTCTATTGTTCTCGACTTGGAATGGATAGATACACCTAGTGATTTTTAATTGAAAACAAGAATATCCAAGAGAGCGTCCTTATCGGGGCGTTCTCTTTTTATATAGATATTTCTTCAAAGAGCCGGCTGTCCCTCTCAGGCAGCCGGCATTTTTCATGAAAGGAGGAACAGCGAATGACGAAGGTGATTGCTCTTGCCAATCAGAAAGGCGGTGTCGGCAAAACGACTACGGCTGTTAATTTGGGTATTGGCTTGGCGACTGAAGGTAAAAAGGTTCTTCTAGTGGATGCGGATGCACAAGGCAATTTGACAGATGCGTTGGGTTACCGCGAACCGGATAATTTGTCAATTTCTTTGGCTACACTGCTCGTTAAAAATATGTTGGAAGAATCGTATCCGCCCCAAAAAGGCATTTTGCACCATCCCGAAGGGATTGACCTAATGCCCGGTAACATCGAATTGTCTGCTGTTGAAGTCTCGCTTGTCAATACAATGAGCAGGGAAACGATCTTGCGCTCCTATATAGACAAGGTGAAAAAGGACTATGATTATGTCCTTATTGACTGTATGCCCAGCTTGGGCATGTTGACCATCAATGCACTGGCGGCCGCTGATAGCGTCATCATTCCGGTTCAGGCGCATTATTTACCGGCGAAAGGAATGACGCAGCTTTTGCAAACCATTTCCCGCGTTCGCCGCCAAATCAACCCGAAGCTACTGGTAGATGGCGTGCTGCTGACGATGGTAGACAACCGGACCAACTTTGCCAAGGATATTTCCTTTGTTCTTCGGCGTGATTATGGAGACAAGCTGCGTGTGTTTCAATCGGAAATTCCGCTTTCCATCCGTGCGGCGGAAGCGAGCGCCAAGGGGAAGAGCATTTATAATCATGATCCGAGCGGCCAAGTAGCCCAAGCATATACGTCTTTTACAAAGGAGGTGCAGGGTATTGGCAAGGCAAGACGACAGACGCGCCAGTATCAAGCTGACCACAGTCGATGATTTATTTTCGACCGATGAGAGCCGCGCCGATGCACAGAGGGAAAAAGTGATGGACATCCCGTTGTCCGAGATCAGCGATTTCCCCGATCATCCATTCAAAGTAAAGGCGGATGAAGCGATGCTGGAAATGGCGGACAGCGTAAAACAATACGGCGTATTGGTTCCTGGACTAGTACGTCCGAAGGCAAATGGCGGGTATGAGATGGTCGCCGGACATCGGCGGAAAAAGGCGAGCGAGCTGGCGGGTATGGAAACGATGCCTTGCATTGTCCGTGAACTGGACGACGATCAAGCGACCATTATTATGGTGGACAGCAACCTGCAACGGGAACATATCGCTCCTAGCGAGAAGGCGTTTGCTTATAAGATGAAGCTGGAGGCGATGAATCGTCAGGGGCAACGTACTGACTTAACTTGTTCCCAAGTTGGGAACAAGTTTGAAGGAAAGAAATCTAGCGAGATATTAGCAGAACAAATGGGAGAAAGCAAAAATCAAATATTTAGATACATTCGCTTGACTCATTTGATCCCTTCCATTCTTGAAATGGTAGATGAAAAACGGATCGCGTTTAATCCGGCTGTCGAGTTGTCTTACTTGGCCGAAAAAGAGCAGCAAGACCTTTATGAAACGATACAGTCCGAAGACTGTACGCCTTCTTTGTCACAAGCGCTACGTATGAAGAAACTGAGTCAGGGCGGACGGCTCAATATGGATGTTATCTTCTCGATTTTGACGGAGGAAAAGCCCAATCAGAGGGAAAAAATGCACATTCAGCGGGAGCGCATTGATCGCTTTTTTCCTAAAGATTTTACTGAAAAACAAAAGGAGGACCTTATTGTCCAATTGCTTGAAAGCTGGCATCGCAAGCGGCAACGCGAACATGAACGATAATCTTAAGCAACATGAACAAAAATAGCCATTCCTTACTCTCCATTGCGAGGGAGTTTTTTTGTGCCTACGAGGAGGTGACTGAGATGCTCTTTACGGAAGGTAAATGGCGAAAATACGAACGGTTAATGAAAGAAAGGCCCGGCTTCGACCGTAGAGAACCGGAGGATGAATCGGAACGTTCCAACACAGCTAAAGGGGAACGGAGAAAACGAAGGCGAGACAAGCGGAAAAGCAATAAGAACGAAGGAAGCTGAAATTCATTGGTATAGAAAGGAGTCGTGAGCATGTCTTGGACCTATCGTCATCGCAAGATGCTGGTGATCGCTGCCATTTTGATCGGAATTCTTTTGCTCGTGTCGGCTGCCATTTTTCACTTGATGAGACAAGCTGAACAACAGCAGGAACATCAGGAAGTGATCGCCCATTATGAGAGGCAAATAGAACAGTTAACAGCGACTAAAGAAGAATCGCTGCAAACGGTATGGACCGTGGCTCGAACCATTCCGGCCGGTGACCAGATCGAACCGGAAGACGTCACGGCGATGACCCTGCCGACCGCATTGGTTTCGCCCGAGATGATCGCTAAGGAAGAAGAGGCGGTCGGTAAACACGCCAAAGTTGAACTTCGCCCGGGAATGCCGCTTCTTGCTTCTGTGCTGTATGAAGGCAACCCGATTGCAAAGGATGTGCGGACACAAGAGTTTCAAATTATCCAGCTTCCGTCGCATCTGGAAAAAGCACAGTATATCGATGTGAGGATCAACTTCCCGACTGGCGAAGATTTCGTTGTGCTTGCCAAAAAGCAGGTGCTTGATCGCGAGGGAACCGTCATTTGGCTGGAGATGAATGAAACCGACCTGCTGCTCACATCAAGTGCGATCATCGATGCCTATTTGCAAGGCGCAAGATTATACGCAGTGCCCTATATCGAACCGGGACTGCAAGAGGCAGCGACGGCGACTTATCCGGCCAATCCGATGGTGTTGGATTTATTGGAGCAAAACCCGAACCTGGTTGAGCAGGTTTCTACTGAGCTGGCTCGTCAGCAACGCGAAAGGTTGGAAAGCAACTTAAATGAAATGAGTGAAGCGGACAAAATGCGGGTGATGTACGGAAATGTCACCGTTCAGCAACAACTCATGAATGAACGGGCCGCAACACAGCAAAGCAATGCTGCTCAGCAAATGCCACAGCCCCCTAGTTTCCCGGAGCAGGATGACCAAAAGTCGGTGCAAGTAGAAGATGAACAGCCGCCTTCTTCCCTTCCGGTCGTGGTAGAAGAAGAAGCACCCGAAGCGACGTTGCCCGAACCACCGCCTGCGTTCGAGCCAGAATCAGAAACGGACCCGGATTATTCAGAAATCTTCAATCAATAAGGAGGAATCATGAAAAAGATTGTATTTTTAGGAGCGCCAGACAAAAGTCATGTGCTGTTATTACTTGGCAAACTCCTGGCCGCGATGGATTACAAGGTGCTAGTGGTGGACTCTACCCTAGCGCAAACGACACAGGGATATTTGCCGCAGGAAGAATTTCGTGCTCCGCTCTATGAGTTTGAAGGCATAGACGTGGCCTGTGGTTTTATATTGTATTCGCAGGTGGAACGATACTTGTATCAGAAAGCAAATGGCATGGATTACGATGTGATGCTGCTGGACACCGACCATACCGAAATGGTCAAAGGGCGGGAGTTACCCCATTACGACAAGCGGATCTGGTGCAGCAATTTCAACCGATTGACCATGCAGCGAAATGTCGAATTGATGCAGCGGTTATGCTTGCATGAAGCACAGAATCAACCGGTATCGTTTTACAAGATGATGCTATCCGTTGTTCCTCTGACTGTCACCGAGGCGTATCTCGATTCCGCCTTTGCTCAGCAGACCATTCGCTGGGAGGAAGCGGTTTTTCGTTTTCCGCTGGATGAGCATGATGTATCCGTCGAGCTGGAAAACCAGCATCATGGCCGCATCGATGTGAAGGGACTATCGGGAACGTATCGTCGCACGATATGGGAGATGGCACAACAGTTGTTTGAGTGGGACGACAAAACCGTTCGCAGGGCATGGAAGCGACTTCGCCAAGAACGCGCTGCCTTCCGTCGCTAATCAAGCTGATCAAAATGATTGAGAAAAGGAGGGGACACGGTGACGGGACATACAATCGTGTTTTGGAGTCCGGTATCGGGAACCGGGACAACGAGCAATCTGGCAGCGACTGCCTCGGTCATGGGACTGGAGTATTCGGCACATATGTTGCTGCTGGGTCATTGTGAAAGTCACGATATCGCCTTGAAGCAATGCTTTTATCAAACGCATGCCTCTCGGGAGATGGACATGGATGTCTCAGTCAATATGGGGGTAGATGCGTTATTGCGACTGCTGCAAAACCGAAAATTGCACCCCAACATGATTCGGGATTACACGCTGCCTTTGTTAAAGGACAGGCTCGACTTGCTGCCGGGTTCAAGCAAGCCGGATGATCGTTTTATTGACATGGCCACGCCTTGGATGGAATCGCTGCTAAGCATGGCGAAACGGATGTATGATCTTGTGTTTGTGGATGGCGGCAGCGGAAATTCATCGGAATGGACCAACGGTTTACTGCGGCTGGCGGATGTGCTGGTGGTGTGCCTCCCGCAAAATCGGTTGGCTGTCCATCGTTTTTTTCGGATGGATGAACTTCAAGCGATGCTCGCAACTAAAAAGCATGTGCTCGTATTCGGAAAATATGATCGGTACTCATCTTTGACCCATAAAAATTTGTTGCGTCCTTATGGACGGCGTTTACAAACATGTTCGGTCAGTTACAATACACGGTGGTTGGATGATGGACAAAACGGGCAGGCGATTTCTTACATGTATCGCAATCGGCAAGTGCCGCGGGAACATGAAAACTATCTGTTCATGCGAGACGTGCGAGCGTTGGCACTTGCGTTGATTGAACAAACGGGCTTGCACAATGCCTTTTTCGGCGGGAAGGAGACCACGATATGATGGGCGTGTTACATGGTCTGTTGATCGGAGGCATTGTCTTAATAGGCGTATTGTTCCTGTATTTGCGCATGAGCCGAACCTTGCCGGAACGCCAGCAGGAATCGCCGGTGTACACGTTGAAGGCGATGGAAGAATACGTCAAAAGAGCACTGCATGACGTGATAAGCGCCAATCTGACGGATTACGGTCTATCAGAAGAAGAGTACCGGCGACGGAAAAACAAGCGGGCCGAGATGAAAAAAGCGCTGCGCGGATGCACGTCTGGTGATCTGCGTGACAAAATGTATGTCAAGCAATATATAACCGATTTGCTTGCACAGCACTATACGTTGGATCATGAACATCTGAACCGGTTGATCCCGTTTGATTGCCCTGAATCGTTGTCGCATCAGGATCGGTTTGACATCTTGCTTCATGTATACAAAAAACGTCACGGCTATCATGCGCTTAGTGAACTCATACGCCGCTATGATCTGGATCGGCCCAAGCCGGATGCCCATGAAGAACAGGAGCTGTCTTACCGTATTACGTCTGAGGAGATCGGCGAGATTTATGAACAAGAGGACGTCCAGCTATCGGAAGAGGATAAACTGCAAATCGTGGTGCAGCGCATTTACCAGCACTACAAAGGCTTTAGTGTCGTGGACGAACTGCGCGATATGCGCATTGACGGCGTGTCCGGCGGAGTTTCCGGTTTGCCGCCTTCCGTATGGGAAGAAACATGGGATTGGGAAGGGGATGTTCAACTCGGCGAAGTGCCGCGCGCGCATGACAGTGTGTGGGTTTTTTATGAGGGGAAATCCATCCACCTTAGTTTCCTCTCCTTTGGATCGGAACTGGAACTGCGGCGCGTATGCCAAAACATCTACAAGCATAATTTTCCCGGCCAGTTGTCCGAAACGACCGGATACAAGGTGAATGAAATGGCCGACGGTTCTCGTGTCGTGGTGCTGCGCCCCCGATTTGCCGAGTCGTGGGCTTTTTTTGTGCGCAAATTTGATGTGCAAAATGCCACTTTAGAACAGCTGATTCGCGATGAACATGCGGAACTGCCGATTGCTCTGATTCGCTATCTTGTGATGGGAGAGCGCATTACGGCGATAACCGGCGCGCAAGGCAGCGGGAAAACGACGCTGCTTATGGCCATGGTGCGTCATATATCCGCCCTGCTCCCGATTCGCGTTCAAGAGATGAGCTTTGAACTGCAACTGCGCAAAATTTATCCGAATCGTAATATTCTCAGCCTTCGGGAAACTGAAACGATCTCCGGTCAGGCCGGGCTGGATATACAGAAAAAAACGGACGGCTCGGTCAACATTTTGGGTGAGGTGGCGACCGACCCGGTAGCGGCCTGGATGATCCAAATGGCGCAAGTGGCTTCACTTTTTACGTTGTTTACCCACCACGCCAAAACGTTTCGCGATTTGGTGTTGTCCTTGCGCAATTCATTGCTCAAAACCGGCGTGTTTACCAATGAACAGGTGGCAGAACAGCAAGTGGTCAGCGTCATCAACTTTGATATTCACTTAAAACGGGATGCGGACGGTCGCCGCTATATCGAGCGCATCACGGAATGCGTACCGCTTGCACAGGAAATGCCTTACCGGACAGACTTTCGCGAGAAAAAGACGCTGGATGAGAAGATGGATGCGTTTATGGAGACGGTGACGGACTACTTCCATCGCTCCACGGATCGGAAACTGTATGAAGCGCGAAATGTCATTGAATATCGGGACGGCCGTTATGTTGCGGTTCATCCGTTGTCCGAACAAAGCCGCAAAGATATTACAGAGCGGCTTGCCGGTCCGGACCAGGCAGCTTTCGAGGCGTTTTTGTGTAATTGGGGGGATGGCGATGAATCTTGAGTGGCTTTCCCTGCTGCTTGGCGGAGCGACGCTGTTGTTTCTTGGGGCGGTCTTAGCGTTTCAATTTTTGTCCCGCTATGGGGAAGCCGGGGCAGCACGAAAGTATGAAGCCTTGCGCCAACCTGCCAAAACGAGCAACAAGCAGGCATTGCACAACGGCATGCAACAACTCTATACCCTCTGCTCTCGTGTACCGCTCTTGCGTACCTACTTACACTTCATTCGTCGTCGTTTGGTCATTCTCCACCTGGGCGATGAGTGGAAGCTGCGTCTGGAGACGATGCGGACGGCGCTTTGGCTCTGGGGCATGTTGCTTGCAGCGGCTGTGCCGATCACGCTTTGGGTGCGCGATGTATTTACACTTGTCATGCTGATGATTGGCGGTTGGGTTTGCCACGGCATGTTAACAGACGTATTCGTACAACGGTTGGAAATGCGATTGTTGCGTCAGCTACGCCAGTTTTTCGGGGATGTCCGTCATCATTATCACCGACACGGAATGGTAGAAGAAGCGATTTACGAAGCGACGGATGAAGCGCCGTATGAAATGACTTTGCACGGCCAGGAAATCGTTGAAGTGTTGACCGACAGCCACGCGGAAGAACGACTGGAACAATACTTGGAAACGGCTCCGAACCGTTATTTGAAAGGTTTGGCCGGATTGTCGTATCTGGTGAAGGAATACGGAGACAAACAAACGGATAGCGGATCATTGTATTTGAAGGCATTGGGAAAATTGGCCGGTGAATTGAACTTTGAATTGTTGCGCCGGGAACGCCTTGGTTTTTTGCTGCATGGGCTGTCCGTTATTGCCCTGCTTCCGCTCTTGTTTACCCGTCCGATTGAAGCATGGGCCAGCTATTATTTTTCGGCGATGGACGCCTTTTACAGCAGTGTGATGGGTTGGAGCATAAAGCTCGCCTTGATGGGGGTCGTTTGGCTCTCCTATGTTCTGCTTCGTCATATTCAGAGCTTGGAGACCTCGCCGAAAATCACCAACCGAAAGAGATGGGAGAAATGGGCGCACGGCCGGGGCTGGATGCGTTGGCTCGTTCACCGATTGGGTCCTGCTCCTGGCTCAAGGGAAGCGGAACGGATGGTGAAGCTACTGAAAGAAACGGCTTCTCCTCTACGGTTGGAATGGTTTTATGTCCAGCGAATCGTGGCGGGAAGCATGGCTTTTCTTGCAGCAATGGGACTATTCATAGCTTTGCCTTATGCGGATCGGCATCAAGTGCTATATGCGCCGGTGTATGCCAATACGTTGTTTGGTCAAGCGACGCCTGAGGAGCAGGAAAGAGCGCTGGAAGCAGCCGCGCTGGATCGGAGAATCATCGAACAAGTAAAGGGGGTGAGGCCTACAGAGGAGTCGCTCTTGGAGCTGTTGCGAAAGGAGACTGGAGGAGAACGTTCGGATGAAGCGCTTCGCGCGGATACACAGCGCATTATGGGCAAGTTGGAGAAACTCGACAGGCAATACGTCAAATGGTGGCAAGCACTATTGACCGTTTTGGCGGGCTGGGTCGGCTACTGGGCGCCGGTCGGCATTCGCCTGTTTCAGCGCAAAATGCGGCAAATGGAAATGAAGCATGAAGTGGATCAATTGCAGGCGGTCATTGCGATGCTGGCCGATATGGATCGCATGTCGGTAGAGCATTTGCTAATCTGGATGGAGCAGTTCGCCCGCGTGTTCGAAGAGCCGCTGCAAACATGCCTGCTCCATTTTGATCAAGGCGCTGAACAGGCGCTGGAGCAGCTCAAGGAGGATGCGCCTTTTCAGCCATTCGTGCGCATGGTGGAAAAGCTGGAACTGGCGGCAAGCACGCTGCCGATTCGAAAAGCGTTTGATGATTTGGAGTCCGAGTACGTGTATGCACAGGAAGAACGCAAGCAGGAGTACGAACGATTGATTGAGCACAAGGCGAGATGGGGCAGAATGATCGGGTTCACACCAATGATGGCGCTTATTTTCGGTTATCTGGTCATTCCGCTTATTGTTGTCAGCTTGAACCAAATGTCGGTGTACTACGAGCAATTGCAACGCATTCAATAATTCAACTTTAGTGGTGCTTTCCATGTTGGAAAGGACCGTTTTTTATTTCTACATTTAAAGGAGAGATCGACCATGTCCAATGCACAAAAGGCGCTGGTAATGGCGGCGGGCATTTTCCTCGCAATTGCGCTCATTACCCTCGCCGTCGTGTTGTTTATTTCCGCGCAAGATTCAACAAAAGCAGCTCAAAGCAATTTTAGCAATATCCAAACGGAATTATCGCAGACGGCCTTTACAGTGTACGACAACACGACACTTTCGGGCAGTCAAGTCGTCAATGCACTGCGCAAGTTTTCGGATCAGGAACAGTTTGGCATCCAAATAATCACCGGGAAAAACCCGACCGGGCAGTGGTATGGCAAAGTCATCAACATTGGCGTTCCGATGGACAGCATTACGTATGGATCGGTCGTTGGCGATGCGCCTGGACGTCTGGAGCATACCGTCGATGAAGCCAATGTGAACTATGTTAATCCAAGCGGAAAGTTTCAGGCGAAATTGGTGCTGGATCGCAGCAACGTCATTCGCGGGATCGTGTTCCGCCAACAATAAGGCACGAAAACGAAATGAAGCCAAGGGGGGGGCCGTCTAGCTGGCGCCCCCTTTTGCTGAAAGGAGGAAGCCATTGGATTACGCGACGCGAACGATGTTGGAGGTGAGTGCATCCTGTCTCCTGTTTTTGATCGCCGTGGTTAACGGGCTATGGCTGTTTCAAAACGGCGCGACGCTTGCCGATACGGCCTATCTCGCCGGTATGACGCAGGACCGGACCATCCGGCAAACGTTGTCTCCCTTGTCCGGTGATGGCAGGATGTCGGGAACCGAAGTGTTTCAGGCCATCGCGCGGTTGGAAGAAGGAGATGCGGAAATCGTGGTGGATGGCGTCCGATACGCATCACCGGTGAACCGGGAGCAATGGTTTTCAGACAGAATCCAACTCCATGGCCGATACAGCGTCTTGCACGAACGTGACACGGACGGGCGGCTGTTGCGCCTGGTAGTCGTCACACGTTGAGGAGAATGCCATGAACAGTTATATCAAGGTGTTTGCGATACTGCTTGCCGTACTGCTGCTTTACATCTACCCGATTTACACAGCGTTCCAGCAGCAGGATGATATTTCAGAATTAGTCGTCCTGCGGGCGACAACGGCGTTTGTGGATGCGGTACGTGACAAAGGATATATTTCACCGACCATGTATACCGATTTCAGACAAACTATTGAGGCGACGGGCCTTGATTTCGATGTGCAGATGGAACATGAAAGCAAGAAATATGTGCCGGTATATGACGATCCGACCAGGCCAGAAACGTTCCAGGGTACGTATGAAGTGCATTACGATGCGTTTTACAACGCTCAGATCTTGCCGGTGCTGTTTCCCGGTAGCTCTGCCCCCAGAGACGACCCGTCAAGAAGGTACAAACTGCGGGTGGGCGATACGTTCACCGTCACGGTCAAAAATGTGAGCCGTACGCCCGGCACGGTCTTGTTTGATTTTCTGAACAGCACCGTCAGCCCGAACGATAAAATATTCATTCCTTATGGCGGGGTGGTACGCAATGAAGTGGATTGAATGGGCTGTCGTTGGTGTGCTGATCTTTTTCCCGTTTGCCACAATCAATCAGATTGACGTAGAACTGATGCGTCAAACGATGCTGCTCGAACTGCGTTATGACGCTGCCATGGATGCAGCGGTGGATGCGGCGGCACAAGCACTCATCATCAATGCAGATCAGCAGCATGAGTCACGCTACGAGTCGGTCAAGCGAGTGGCGGTCAACACGGAGGAAGCGCTCACGGCGTTTTACCGGACGTTGTACACCAATTTCGGCATATCCGGCGATCCGGTTGCGCAACGGGTTTTGAACCGTTACATTCCGGTGATTGTTGTCATTGGATACGATGGGTTTTATGTTTATGCCGAGGATGAATGGACAGATCGTAACGGCCAAACGGTCATGGCACCGGCTTGGGGAACCAAACGGCCGTATGCGTATACCGATTCAAGCGGCAACAGCTATTCCTTTACGTTGGATGAACAAGTGCTGGTGTATGCTGCGGCAACTCGCAGTTGGCATGAGGGTTTTCGTAGGGACATTCAGGCGGAGGCCAACATTCCGTTGTTACGAGATGCGGCGTTATTTCATGAAGTGCGGCTCAGCACCATCGTGGGCGCAATACAGGATGAGCTGTCCTATCGGATCAACAAGCATAACGAGGTCGCCCTGCGAAATGGTCTTTCCTATACGTTTACACTGCCGTCCATCCCGCTAGAGGAATGGCACAACACGATTGCCGATGTAGGCGTTGTGGCTTTTATGCAGGGAATTCCGATGGGACGCAAGGAATATAACAACTACGCACTGGGCGGCAGCCGCGTAATGAAGCAAACG
The DNA here is from genome assembly GCF_038002285.1 of Paenibacillus sp. FSL R5-0810. NCBI lineage: Bacteria > Bacillati > Bacillota > Bacilli > Caryophanales > Paenibacillaceae > Paenibacillus > Paenibacillus sp. FSL R5-0810. The sequence goes on along the minus strand of NZ_JBBOCF010000001.1, from coordinate 4,097,727 downwards.
GAGATTGTAGGAGCGATGAAAGACAATATGAAAGTATATTATCGCAGAAGCTGTCCGTACTCCTATCCGATAGAAGAAACGTTCGCAAGCGAAAAAACGGCGGCGCAACAGGGATATATGCCGCTTTCTTGTTCCTCTTTCTAAGGGTGGACAGTCTGACTCATGCACATTATGCTAGTAGTAACAGTACAACCAGTCCAGTCAGGATTACTTGAATAAGAGGTGAAATGAGTGAAGAAATGGTTTATGGCCATGACGATTGCCGTCCTGGTTATCAGCTTGTTCGGGGCTACGGCAAGTGCTGCCAGTCTTCCTCCTACGTTTGTAAGCGTGGTGCTGGACGGCAAGAAAATATGGTTTCCCGATGCCCAAGCTTATGTTGATGAGAACCAGCGGACATTAGTGCCGGTTCGCTTTGTCGCAGAGTCGCTCGGTGCCAAGGTTGGCTGGGAAGCTCAGAGCCAATCGGTGCCGATTGAACGGGACGGCCAGCAGATTCGACTTCAAATCGGTTCAAATATTGCGCTTGTCAATGGACAAGAGGTCGCTTTAGATACGCAAGTGGTAACCAAGGACGGCCGGACGTATGTGCCGTTGCGCTTTGTCAGCGAGGTGCTGGGCGCAGAGGTGGAATGGGACGGCAGTACGTCAACGGTGACAATTCACACGAAGGACATCTCTGAGAGCGACACGGATAAATGGGGGCGCTTGCTCCGCACGACGGATCTTCCGAAAAATGCGGCGGACTATCCCTACATTTTGGCCGATGTTCCCAATGAGATGTACGAGATGGCGTACCCCCACTCCCGTCCTTCAGAAAGCAAAGTGTCTTCCGAACTGTACGCGTCCATCCCCGAATACAACAAGCAGAACGTGGACATCTGGATGGGACACTTAAAAACGTTTGGCGCTTTGTTGTTAAATGTAGATTACCGCACGATTGATGATACGTGGGCGCAGGCCATGTTTGCAACGAAGATGCAAAACTCCAATGCGGAATTGAGATACATTCGTGAATATGTGGATTGGGTGAAAGAAAATCAAATTCATATTATGGGCTACCTGGAACCGGAGCCATCCATGATTTTTTATGACGGGTTTGGAGCGGATTATATTCGCGTCAAGTTTCGGGTTCAATTCCTCTCGTTTAAACATCATGAACGGTTGATTTATGATAACTGGTTTCCGCAGGAAGCAGATTTTGAGAAGAATGTGTGGTATGAAGGGTACGCCGACATCAAAATGGTCACCAATGTCGGCGGCAATTGGGGAAGCACGTTGAAAGTCTCGCCAACGGCCAGCTTGTTTTTCAACCACACGATTTCAAAGGTGGAATGATCGGTGGACAATAGAAAACTTTATCAACGAGTACTGTGCATGCTGCTGGCATGCACTTTTTTTATGCCGTTTTTCGTCGTTCAACAAGCGGCGGCAGCTCTCCCGCAAGTGATTATCCGTGACGGCAAGATTCAATTCGAAATCACCAGCACGGCGGCGAGCACTTCGATTCGCTATCGGACGGTGGGCTGGGTGGTGACCCGGGAGCAAGTTTGCAGCACAACATCACCCAAACAATGCGCTGACCCACGCAGCAGGCCGCATGCGCTATTTATGAATCAGGAAGTACGACAAATCGGGCAGCATCCCGATCCTCCTATCCCGGGGCAACCGTTGACATCATACTACGAAATCCCCGAAGAAATCGTGACGCAGCGTCTCTGGCAAGCAGGGATGGAGGGCATTCAGAACAATGACGATCTTTACTTTTATGCTGTGATGGTATCGGTCAATGCGGACGGCTCGGTGCGGAAAGGTCCGTTTTATACGTTGTCCGGCATCAAGCAAGCGGAAGGCTGGAGATTTCCGGAAGATCTGGATGATTACTTTGGTTTGCATATTCCTTACCGCAGTGCGGAATTCCCGGTGGACGTTATCGCTAAGACAGTAGACGGACGGGTGATTGACCAACCGGATGTGACATTTGAAAAAGGAAAGTATGAGATCGGGGAGACGATCAATCATGAATTTCCGGCGGTGATCGAAGACAATGGAAAAACGTATACCATCGTTCGCTCCTATATATCACCGAAGCAAGACCCTTCGCGAAAATCTTGGGTGCAGGAAAACCCGGCAACGAACGAAAAAGTGCGCATTCGCAGCTTTACCGTCGCGCTGGGCGGAACGAATCTGATCGCCGAATACCATGAGGAAAATACGGTGAAGGCGATTTATATGACAGAAGGCGGCCAAGTCCTGAAAGAGGTGGATAAAGGCGAACATGCGACCGGAGATGAAGTGAATCACACGTTTGAAGCCACGCTCACCAAAGACGGGCAGACGTATGAAATCATCCGGTCTTATATCACGAACAACAACAAACCCGACGAGAAATTATTTATTCAGGAAAAAGGAGATAGCAAGTTGCTGGATCGGTCCATCTTTGTCGGTTCTGGAGGCTCCAATTTTATCGGGGTATACAAAGGGGGAAATGGCGATACGGATGACGAAACAGAGCCTGGAGCTGTCAAGGAAAACGAAGTGATGAATCCCGATGCTTCGGCTGTGATCCGGGCGGATACTCGCGGTGCGGAACGCTTCGACGTGCTTCAAGGCATCCCAACATCGGAGAGTCTCTATGTTCAAGCGAATGCCAAAGCATATCTGTACCGAAACAAATTTACGGAAATCAAAGGGACGAAGACGTACCCGATTACCGTTAGTCGAACGTACACGCTGCGCTGGACGGAATACGTTTCCGGTCCCCCGGACAGCGAAGGCAATCCGACCAGAGTGCCTGTTTCACGCTCGGATACGCAAACCGTAACGAAAAGCTATACCGTGGAGCGCAAGTACAGCTACTGGCTCATTGATCGTCTGGAGGTATACGGCTTACAAAAAGCAGAGGTTTCCAACTACGCGTTACCCAGCGGGCAAGTTACCTTGCAGCCGAACGGCTACGCGCAGCCGAGGGTCTCGGTTTCTCACGACACTTCCCGTGAGGCCCACATCACCGATCCTGTCTATCAAAATGTATCGTTGCCTGGGCAGACAATTCAAGGAGGTTTCAGTCGCCCGTCCGTTCCTAATGAGGATTGGACCAACGAAGCGGAACAGGCTGTCGGAAAAATCAAAGTGAAAAATGACTCACTGATCTTTAACGGGCAAACGATTATGGACAACCGGATCACGGAAGAAACCGCCCCGACCCCAAGGGAGATACCGACTCCGCCCGAGATCGGACAAAAAGTTCTGTATAGCAGCGGTTTGATGATCGATGCCAGCAAACCCAACAAGGCCGATCAACCAAGCTCCGGCACGATCTTCTTTACGCTCATCGAAGGAATTGGGGGCGGTCAGAACCAAAGCTATCCCATTGATGGCATTAATCCGGTGACGGTGCATACGCCGGTCGTCAATCAGGCTTCTGTATCTGACGATCAGGCGCATAATCAAAAAACGCAGCCGACCGCAGGGAGAGCCGCGCTTATTCTGGATCGTCCATTTACGGTCGCCATCCCAACCAGTGGAGCGCATCGGGATATAAAGGGTTACGGCAATCGCGACTATGGCAAGTATATGCGCGACAAGCAAGTATGGTTTCCGTTTGACGTGTACAAAGCGGATCGGAAAACGCTGATCCCGAAAGAAACATGGACGTCGATCCCGGTCGGTCAGGTGCAGACAACGTTTTATTTACCTGTTTGGGTGGACGAGGGCAATTACGATGTACTATTCCGAACCATTGCTGAAAACAGTCCTCCCTCCTTTACGTCACAAATGAACGCCAACTTAGACTTGACGCACCATGTGGCCACACAGGTTGTGCCGGTTGAAGTGATCGGCCGTGTCTATGATTTCCGCATCACAGACATTGCCGACTTTAATTGGGAGACCGTATTTCGCAGAGAACGAGGAAGTGCAACGCCGACTGGCAACGCTTATTGGGTGGGTACGAAGGGCATCGACGGCGCAGCACGGGGTAATCAGCCTCCTTACGTGTTGCCGATTCGACCGGGGAGCCATCCGGATGCCGGTAAGAAAAACGTGGCTGTCAAAACGGGCTACCATATTAAATTTGAATTGAAGAGTATGGGCAATATGTTTGGTTCGGGCGACGGGATCAAGATTACGCCAACCTTCTATTTTGTCGACAGCAAGGGCAAGAACCGGCAAGAGGTGGACTTGTACTATCATTCGGGGAATAAACGGTTTATTCGTATTGGCTCCAGTGCAGATGTGGAGCGACGTCATGTGACGCTGGACACCCGCTTGCGCAATATGTCCCAGCAGGAACTGACGAACACGGCATCTTCCCTTTGGTCGCTGAACGGTGCGTCTGGCAACCAGCAAACGTTTATTCAGCAGTTTTTGAAAGATGCACAACAGCCCGTTTACGTGGGCGGATATGATGTCATGTTGCTCCCACCACGGCTTCGGACATTTATCGGCAGTATGGAAGTTCCTTCCGGCATCGACGTTTCGCGTGCTCATGCGTCAGTGCAGCGCTGGGTCGGCGAATACAGTCTACCTGCCGCACCGTATGTCGTCCCCAAAGGATTCAACTTGGCCGAGTACGGACGCACCAATCGGCTGGACGATAAGTCGCCTATTTTTTTGCGGGACGGGTACATCATTGTCAATTTCAACATCGAAACGATTCGCAATCAGAATGTGAATCAACCGCATTTGCAGTATATCCACGCGCCGCTCAGCAATCAATGGCGACGGGAAGGGTTTCAGCATCGCTTTGTCGATCCGTATGGAGCCACGTTTAGATTACAGGACGGTGATGTGGTCTTTTATCATGCCAACCTGTCTTCTTATGATGACTTTGGAACAGGAGGTACCCATTAAATTCACCAGCCGGGAGGAAGAAAAAACGGAACAGCAACGTTAGCGGAAACGGAGGTTCGGGGATGTTTGGCGAACTTCAACCGATAGCACCGGAAGAGACAGCTTACTTCTATTATTCAGTAACCGCGACTCAAAGCAAGGAACTCAGCTATATCGGTCATTTGCGAGGAGATTTCGGCACTGATGACGATCAGTTTTGGATGTCATGGTCGGATCATGCCGGGGAACGGAGGACGCTTGCCTTTCGCCAGGAACTGGCGGCACTTGTGCAGCATTTGCAATGGCAAGGACTTTTGCTCAATTTGAATGAGATGCGAGCCTATTGCAGGCGGCACCCGGAAGCACGTATCCCCGGCGCATGGCATTCCGATGTTTGTGGTTTCTGTTTACAAACCACTCACTATCGCTATTATATTCGCTGCTTCCCCCATCTTGGCGATTACAACTTCTATATCTACTGCTATCGCAAGAATCACTTGCTTGGCCGATCTGTTCAGCAAAACCAGAACGGCGCGGTAAACCTTGTGAAGGAGGACGTACAATGAATGATCTAGCACGCTACAAGCTGATCGCGGGAGCAGCCGTCCCGCCAGCTGCAAAGCTGTTGTACGGCTATTGCTGGATAGGGCGGGCGACACAAGTCGGTCTACCTGTCCAGTACAAAAATGGCAATCGATGTAGGTTTTTCTCCTTCGACGGTATGTCGAAACTTGCACCGTTTGCAGAGTAAGGGCTTGATTCGGATCATGACCCGCTATTCGGAGGAGGGGATTCAACTGGCCAATCAGATTACGATCTTATGAAAGGAGAAAGGTACCGTTGACCTCGAAAATACAGCATATCGTTGATTTGTCCGTTCATGCCGCCCGCACGGTTGTGGAACATCCCGACCGTTGGGCGGATTTTTTATCGACAGCGGCGTGGAACTACAAGTATCCGTTTCAAGATCAGTTATTAATCTATGCACAGCGGCCCGATGCTACAGCTTGCGCATCCATCGACGTCTGGAACAAGCGGCTCAACCGTTGGGTCAAACGCGGGGCGAAAGGTATCGCACTTATCGAAGACCGGGGCAACCATTTTGGGTTACGGCATGTGTTTGATATCTCGGACACGCAAAGCCGAGATCCTCGACCGGTCTCGCTTTGGCGCATGGAGCCGGGCGATATAGCGGTCGTTACGGAAACGTTGAACAATGCGTTTGGCGAGCAGGAACCGGATGCGGCATGGCCGAATGCGCTGCTGAGCGCAGCCCGGAACGCGGTGGATGACAACAGTTCGGATTATGTGGATTTGCTTGTTCGAGAGCTTGAGGGCAGTCTGCTTGAAGAACTGGAACGCCAACCTGTGGAAGTGCTATTCCGTCAGATTGCGTATCATTCCGTTGCCTATATGGCACTAACCCGCTGTGGTATGAACGCCTCTCACTATATTGGACGGGAGGATCTTTCAGGCATCGGGAATTTCAATACACTGCCCGCTCTTTCGCAGCTTGGAGCAGCGATCAGCGATATCGCGGAGATGATGCTGCGGGAAATCGAATCGACGATACGGGTGCAGCGGCGTGTAGAACGTCAGACTTCACAGGCTAGAGACGTTCGCACCGTTGCAAGAGAAACGGCCTTGACACAAAATGAAGCTAAACGATTGCCAGAAAGGACGGATGAACATGGAAGTGACTTACACCCGTCATGGGGACTATCTGCTGCCCGACCTGACACTGACCGAGGATCATCAACTGATCGGCAAGTATGGGATGTTGCGCAAAAACTACCTGAAAACCGAGAAGAAAGGCACATACGCCAGCCTGCTGCTCTCGGGCGAACTGCACCAGCATCTGACGGAAATCGATCGGTCGGCGCGGACGCAGCTCGAACAGTCGATGAACGAACTGCTCCGTCTGCACCCGGCCCCGGACAAAGCGAGCGATCCGCTGGGCTGGACGGGTTACATGAACAGCCTGAAGCAACAGGTGGAGGAGACCATTCTGACGGAACTGATTTACAACTAAAATGGTATGATCGAAAAACGGAAGATCGGAGTCTTCCGTTTTATCATGACCATCATGCCATCAACGATCTACTGCGCACCGCTCCTTTACTGAAAAGCAAGTCGGAAATCGAGGCTTTCTTCGCCGCACATGAAAATGAAGGGGAGCGGGCGTTGTATGTGCGTAGCCTGTTTGCGCCGGGTCAGTCCGAGCTTACGCTGGACGAAGACCTTCTCATCGGGTATGAACCGTATCGCAATGTGCTCCATCTTTGGACGGGTCCGGCAACCGAACCAACCGCACAAAGTTTTTATGATTGGGAAGTGATCGTCGGCCATATCAACAGTATGATAGTACTTAACGAATTTGACCCGGCACGAAAGACGGAGCCATCGGTTCAGCAGCAAACCTTATTTATGGAACAGGCGGAGGCGGATACAGCCTCCGCTTTTGTCTGGCCGCAGGCGGTGATCGATGCGATTCTCCAACAAGGAAGCGGCTTTGCCAACAGTAAATATCGCATTGCTCTCCATTTTCAGCAATCGTTATCGGAGAAAGAAAACGCCGAATTTTTGAAACGGGAATATGGCACGGGCTGGCGCGCCCCTGTACTGATCGGCACGGATATTTATGAGCACCATGATAGCAAAGGCATCACGTTGACCCGACGTTCAATGACGGATCAAGAGCAAAAGCTAGTGTTGCCTTGGATGAAGGTACAGAAGCGGATCGGCGAGTTGCTGGCGGCGGGACGTTATCTGAATCGTTTGGAAACGGAACGACTTCCTGCATTTGCCGAGCAACAGGAGGAGCGCCGCAGGCAGATGGCCGAAGAAGCGTCTGCTCGCGAACGGTTGGAACAAGAACAGCCGTCCTCCTCACAGCAGTCGGAGACGATGGAGCGGAAGCAGGCGCGTTATGCCTATTCGCCCGGCGATACGGTCTTTTTTGGCGCGGACGAATATGAGATTTTGCTGGTGGAAAACGGTATCGTGATGTTGCGGGATGTTCATTTTCCGCTTTTTACCAAGGAACTGGAACGCCGAGATTTTGAACGCATCCTGCGTGAAAATCCGCTTAATGATCATCTGCTAACTGATGAACAAGGAGTGGAAACCGAAGCGGAGGAACATGCCGGAAAAGAAATAGAGCCGGAGCTTTCGGATGGAGATGAGCCGAAGTCTGCCTCGGCATCCCTTCAGTTAACCGAACAAGTATCGGATGAGACGCATAATGAGGAAGCACCCTCTGCTCCTTCCGCTGTCGAGGATGTACGGTCTGTTGCACCGCAAACGACTGCGGTGAATTACCGTATCACCGATGACCAGTTAGGGCATGGCGGAGCCAAGGTTAAGTATGGTTTTAATGTAGCCGCGATTCGCTTGCTCAAACAATTGGAGCTAGAAGGCCGCCAGGCAACTGCGGATGAACAGGTCGTTCTCGCCCGCTATGTCGGATGGGGCGGAATCCCACAAGTATTTGACGAAGCGAACGCGCAATGGACGGCCGAATATGCCGAACTGCAATCGTTGCTGGAACCGGATGAGTATGCGTCCGCTCGCGCATCAACGCTGAACGCTCACTATACGTCTCCAGTTGTCATTAAAGCAATCTATGGTTGTCTGGAAAGGATGGGCTTTCGCAACGGCAATATTTTAGAGCCTTCCTGCGGGATCGGCAATTTCTTCGGGTTAGTTCCGGAGTCGTTTCAAGACTCGCAGCTATTTGGTGTAGAACTGGACAGCATCACAGGTCGCATCGCCAAGCAGATTTACCCGCAGGCGACGATTGCGATCAGCGGGTATGAGGAAACCGCTTTGCCGGACAGTTTTTTTGATTTGGCCATAGGGAATGTTCCTTTCGGAGGGTATGGTGTGGCGGATACACGCTATGACAAGCACAAGTTTCTCATTCACGATTATTTCTTTGCGAAAACATTGGACAAAGTGCGTCCGGGCGGCATTATTGCCTTTATTACGTCCAAAGGAACGATGGATAAACAGAACCCGGCTGTCCGCAAGTATATTGCGGAACGGGCAGAATTGCTGGGCGCGGTTCGTTTGCCGAACAACGCTTTTCAGTCCAACGCCGGAACGGAAGTGACGGCGGATATTTTGTTTCTGCAGAAGCGCGACCGAATGGTGACTGTCACCGAACAAAGTGTGGAATGGATTGGCTTGGCAGAGACAGCCGAAGGCGTGCCGATCAATGCGTACTTTGCTGCGCATCCTGACATGGTGCTTGGGACGATGGCGTTTGATGACCGGATGTATGGCAATAGACAGGAGACGACTTGCAACCCGTACCCGGATGCTAATTTAAGCGAACTGCTGGGAGAAGCACTGACCAATATCCATGCCGATTGGGTGGAGTTTGAGAGGGAAGTAATGCCGGATGAAGAAGACACGTCCCTCCCGGCCGATCCGACCGTGCGCAATTTCAGTTATACCCTTGTGGACGGCCAACTGTATTACCGCGAAAACAGCCGGATGCACCGAGTGGACACGTCGGCCACGGCCGCCGGGCGAATCAAAGGTATGATCCGATTGCGGGATACGGTGCGCGAACTGATCGAATACCAGACGGAAGATTATAGCGACGAAGAGATCCGGGAACAGCAGCGGAAATTGAATGCGCAGTATGATCGTTTTACCGCCCAATACGGTCTGATCAACAGCCGCGCCAACAGCCTGGCATTCGCCGACGATAGCGCCTATTTTTTACTTTGTTCATTGGAAGTGCTCGACGAGGAAGGGAAGCTGCTACGCAAAGCCGATATGTTCACGAAGCGTACGATTCGGCAGCGCACGACCGTTCGGCATGTGGAAACGGCAGAGGAAGCGCTGGGCGTCTCCATTGGAGAAAAAGCACGTGTCGATCTCCCCTATATGCAAGAATTGACCGGCATGACAACGGAACAGCTTGTTCAGGAGTTGCGCGGCGTGATCTTCCCCAACCCGGAAAGACTGGATGAGAAAGGACAGCCGGTTTTTGAAACGGCGGACGCTTATTTGTCTGGCAACGTTCGTGACAAACTTCTGATTGCACGGCGTGCCGCCGAAATGGATGCAGAGCGGTACGGCGAAAATGTCAAAGCATTAGAAGCGGTGCAGCCGAAAGATTTGGATGCTTCCGAGATTGATGTGCGGTTAGGAGCGACGTGGCTTCCTCCGGAAGTGATCCGGGAGTTTATATTCGAACTGGTGGACACGCCATACATGTTCCGGCAGTCTATCGACGTCTTGTATTCCGAATATACAGCTGCCTGGAATGTCCGAGGGAAAAGCAATGACCGCAGCAACAACATTAAAGCCAACGTGACCTTCGGAACGAATCGTGTGAATGCGTATAAGATTTTGGAAGATACCTTAAATTTGCGAGATGTGCGCATTTTCGATACCGTGCTGGAGAATGGCGTGGAAAAGCGCGTTTTGAACAAGCAAGAGACCGCAATTGCCCAACAAAAGCAGGAGATGCTGAAAGAAGCGTTCCGCGATTGGATTTGGAAAGACCCGCAGAGGCGGGAACGATTAACGCGTTTGTATAATGATCGTTTCAATGCGATCCGCCCGCGCGAGTACGATGGCAGTCATATTCGGTTTACGGGAATGAATCCGGAAATCCGGCTGCGCCAACATCAAGTCAATGCGGTTGCCCGGGCGCTGTATGGAGGCAATTCCCTTTTTGCTCATTGTGTAGGCGCAGGCAAAACGTTTGCCATGACCGCTGCGGCCATGGAAAGCAAGCATCTTGGCTTATGCAGCAAAAGCATGTTCGTTGTTCCTAATCATTTGACGGAGCAGTGGGCAGCGGAGTTTTTGCAGCTATATCCATCGGCGAATATTCTGGTGGCGACCAAGAAGGACTTTGAAACGAAAAACCGCAAAACGTTTTGCGCGCGGATTGCCACCGGCGACTATGACGCGATCATCATCGGACATTCGCAGTTTGAGAAAATTCCCATATCGATGGAGCGCCAACGTCAACAACTGGAGGAACAAATTTACGAGATCACAAGCGGCATTCGCGAGCTGAAGGAGGCCAAGGGCGAACGGTACGCGATCAAGCAACTGGAGAAGACGAGGAAGACGCTGCAAGCCAAGCTGGCAAAGCTGAACGATACCAGCCGCAAGGATGATGTGGTCACCTTCGAGGAGCTGGGCGTAGATCGGCTATTCGTGGACGAGGCCGATTCGTACAAAAACCTGTTTCTTTACACGAAAATGCGCAATGTGGCCGGACTGTCGCAAACCGAAGCGCAGAAGTCGTCGGACATGTTTGCCAAATGCCGCTATCTGGACGAACTGACCGGAGGCCGGGGTATCATCTTTGCGACGGGTACGCCGATCTCCAATTCCATTACGGAAATGTATACGATGCAGCGCTACTTGCAATATGAGCGGCTGCGAAAGCAAGGATTGCAACATTTTGATTCCTGGGCTTCGACGTTTGGCGAGACGGTCACGGCGATTGAACTGGCACCGGAAGGAACGGGCTATCGGGCGAAAACCCGGTTTGCCCGTTTTTACAATTTGCCGGAACTGATGAATATGTTCAAGGAAGTGGCTGACATCCAGACGGCGGACATGCTCCAGCTTCCCGTACCGAAATCCCATTTCCACAATGTTGCCGTGCCGCCAAGCGACTTCCAGCGGGAAATGGTCGCGGATCTCGCCCACCGTGCTGAGCGGGTGCGAGCCAAGGAAGTAGAGCCGCACGAAGACAATATGCTCAAGATTACGAATGATGGGCGTAAGCTGGCACTGGATCAACGGCTGGCCAATCCGATGTTGCCCGATGACGAAGGCAGTAAAGTGAGCGTTTGTGCGGACAATGTGTTTCGGCTATGGAAGGAACACGAGGAAAAGCGGCTAGCCCAACTGGTGTTTTGCGATCTATCCATCCCAAAGCAAGACGGAACGTTCAATGTGTATGACGAACTGCGACGCAAGCTGACAGAGAAAGGGGTGCCTACCGAGGAGATTGCGTACATTCACGATGCCAACACCGAGGTGAAGAAAAAGGAACTGTTCGCCAAGGTGCGGACTGGCCAGATTCGTATACTGCTCGGATCGACATTTAAAATGGGGGCGGGCACCAATGTGCAAACGAAGCTGATTGCGCTTCATGATCTCGATTGCCCTTGGCGCCCGCGCGACCTGGAGCAGCGAAGCGGACGCATTATCCGGCAAGGCAATGAGAATAGCGAGGTACACATTTTTCGGTATGTGACGGAGAACACGTTCGACGCTTATTTGTATCAGACGCTGGAGAATAAACAGCGCTTTATCTCGCAAATCATGACCAGTAAATCGCCGGTACGTTCTGCCGAGGATATCGATGAAGCAGCCCTTTCTTATGCCGAAGTCAAGGCGCTGGCAACCGGTAATCCGTATATCAAAGAGAAGATGGACCTGGATATCCAGGTTTCCAAGCTTAAGCTGCTCAAGGCTAATCACTTGAGCCAACGCTACGCATTGGAGGATCGGTTGCTGAAAGTATTGCCGCAACAAGTCAAATCTACAGAAGATCGAATTGCCGGATATGAACAGGATGTCGCTCTATATCTGCGTTCCAAATCGGCTGTGCCGGAGGGAACGGATGAATCCAAGTTCCCAGGTATGGTCATTAAGGATTTTACCTACACGGAGAGAGCGGCAGCAGGCGCGGCCTTGCTGGAGGCGTGCAAGGGAATGACTTCATCCGAGCCGCAGGAGGCGGGCAGTTATCTCGGTTTTTCCCTATGGTTATCCTTTGACAGCTTCCATAAAGAATACAAGGCGACCCTGCGCGGCGCATTGGACCATACCATCTCGCTAGGGATGGATGCAGGCGGCAACATCACCCGGTTGAACAATATGTTGGCGGATTTGCCAGCCAAACTGGAACATAGCCGCCAGCAACTCTCCACGCTGCTCCAGCAGATGGAAACAGCGAAGGAACAAGTCGAAGCTCCTTTCGAGAAAGAACAGGAGCTGCTAACGAAATCGGCGCGACTCGCGGAACTGAATGCCCTGCTTAATATGGATAAGCGGGAGAATGAAGCCGTGGACAGCGTTCCGGACGAAGAACCGGAAGCGCCCGAACGGCGAGTGGTGGGCCGTGGGCGATAACGGCCTGACACCGTCGTTCCTCCCCCTGAAAGGGAACTTCATGCTGACCATTACGGAGAAGAACATGGTATCGGTGCGAGCATTTCACAGGTCGAAGATCGCTCACTTGTTAAAATTATCAATTTCATGACGAATGGGACTCCGGTTTTGGGGTCCTTTTCTCGTTTCCGGAGGAATGAACATGTTGTATGCCAGCCCAAGCGGCGGATGCTTTTGTCCGATTTTGCCGCCTTTTGGTTACGGAACCAGCTTGATCAAGGAGGGAGAAACCGTGCCATCGTTGGAGTTGATATCCAAAGAGAAAAACGGATTTGGCGACACGTATTATTACATCCGCGACTCAAACGGGGTGACCAGTCAAGTTCATGAAGGCGATTTAGACGCATTCATGAACAAGAAAGGCGTTACGAAGTTGAAGGAAGGCAGAGCTTATACGTACCCCAAAAAGAGGGGTAAGGCACGATGAACCATAACCCCATCGGACGCTGCCTGGATTTCCAAAAGGAGCTGCGGCAATGAGCTATGTAAACAAGGAACAGATCGAACGTGCCAAAAGACTGGACCTGCTCACATATTTGCAAATGTACGAGCCGGCAGAACTGGTCCGATGCTCCCGCAATGTCTACACCACCCGGACACACGACAGCTTGAAAATTTCCAACGGTAAATGGTACTGGTGGTCAAGGGGGATCGGCGGGCGCTCGGCGCTGGACTATTTGATCAAAGTGCGGGGCATGTCTTTTCCCGATGCGGTGCTGCAAATGGAAGGCGTTCATCCAGGCAGCGCACCTGCATTTTCGCAATCTTTGCAACAACGCTCATCTCCAGCGCGGTTTGAACTTCCTGAACCGAATCGTACATCGCATCGCGTCATGGCCTATCTCAGCAAACGTGGTATCCATCGCACGTTGATCGACTACTGTCTCGAAACGGGGCGTTTGTATGAAAGCCGCCGCTATCACAACGCGGTATTCGTCGGTTTCGACCAGCAAGGAACGCCGCGCTATGCGGCGATACGCGGTACGACAAGCACTCGTTATATGGGGGAAGCCGCTGGCAGCGACAAGCGGTATTCGTTTTCCATTCCGGCCTCGGGAAACTGTACGGAACTGCATCTGTTTGAGAGCGCTATTGATCTCTTATCCTACTGTACGCTGGAACATCTCGCTGGCCGGGATTGGCGGCAGGCGCATAAGCTGTCGCTGGCCGGAATATACAGGCCCAGGACAAATGGGGAGGACTCTACTCCCCCGTCTGCCCTAACGCATTACTTGCAGTGCTTTCCCCAGGTGAATCGACTTGTCCTGCACCTGGACAATGATGAGCCGGGGCGATTGGCGGCAGCCACGATACAGAGGCTCCTCTCCCCCGCCCTTCTCATATCCGATGAGCCGCCTAAGTTCGGAAAGGATGTAAACAACGATTTGATGGAATTCCGAAGAAGACGCGGTGAACCATCCCGATAGCGGTAGACGCTGAACGGTTGGCGTCTTTTCTTTCTGGGCTACGGAAAATTTTCACATCATGTGGATAAGATGTGAATATATGGGGATAAGTGCAGCCGCATTGATTGTATAGCATGTAATAGGTATAATAAAATCAATATACAGCTATGCAAGGAGTGACCAAGATGATTATCAAACCTTCCGCCAGTATCCGGCAAAACTATAATGAAATCGCCGATCTATGCAAAACATCCGGGGAACCGGTTTATCTGACCAAGAACGGTGAAGGCGATCTTGTCGTAATGGACATTGATACGTTTTCCCGTCGCGAGAAGATGTTAAAGCTGCGTGAAGAACTGCTCGCTGTGCAAGAAGATCGTTTGGCGGGCCGTGTTGGCGTGACGCCGGATGAACTGGACGCTTACCTGGAGGGCATTATTGACGAGGTGCAGCATGGAAAAGATGCCCCGTTATAAGATCATCGTCTCCGATCGCGCCCGCCAAATGCTGGCGACTCATGTGCGATTTCTTGCGGAGAAAAGTCCGGATGCCGCGCGAAAAACGAAAAACGAATTACTGCAAGCGATACGTTCCTTGGCGCGAATGCCGGAGCGCTATCCTTTTCTGGAAGCGGAATTTATCCCGTCAAACAAGTATCACAAGATGTTCGTGGAAAAATGGTATCTGGTGTTATATCAAATTCAGGATGAAATCGTGTATGTCGATTACATTGTAGACTGCCGTCAGGATTATCGCTGGTTGGTGAGATAACAAAAAAGTTCGAAGGAAGGCGCTGAGCGGATCGGCGTCTTTTTTGTGTTTTTTGGGTCCCTCTCTTTTTCCCGGCAGGTGCCTTGAAGGCAACGCGAGACGACTGTCTCGTGTTGTAGCAAGCACTGAATTTGGATATCCAAATTCGCTTGTTAGGGGCATAGCCCCTAAGACCCCGTTCGCACGATGCTATTGCCTCGATGCTCGAATTGTCCCGCGGCGATGAGATTTTCTGTCGGTAGCTCATTTTCGGAAAGGGGTGATGCTAATGAGGAAACGACCAATCTCTTTTCTGGTTCGCTTAAATGAAAGCGAGCATGCTCGCCTTATGAGAGAAGTGAAAAAAACGGGACTTTCTCGGGAAGCGTACATTCGGGCACTGATCAATGGGTATACTCCCAAACCGCTACCGCCCCTGGATTATTTCGCGATGATGCGTGAACTAAACGCTATTGGGAATAACCTGAATCAACTCACTGTGAAGGCCCATACGACTGGACATCTAGAACGGGCTGCATTTCAGGTGGAAGCCGACCGCTTGCGCCGCGCAGTCCAGCAGATTCAACAGTCTGTAACCGAACCGGAACGAAGACCACCAGTGAATCCAAATGTGCATCCGCCGTAAGGGGGGAATTTCGCGTGGCAACGACCGCAATCTGGGGTGTGACCGACAGGCTTAAGCGGGTGCTGGATTACGCCGCAAATCCTGACAAGACAGCAGAACGTAGCGAAGGCGGAGGTTTGGAGCAGGTACTCGTATATACACAGGCGGATGCCAAGACGGAGAAGCAACTATATGTCAGCGGTGTCAACTGCGATCCGTCAACGGCTTATGAGCAGATGCAGCGGACGAAGCGGCAGTTTTTTAAGACGGACGGCATATTGGCCTTTCACGCCTATCAAGCGTTTGCGCCGGGTGAGACAACGCCGCAAATCGCCCATACCATCGGTGTTAAACTGGCACAGGAGTTGTGGGGGGAGCGCTTTGAAGTCGTCATATCGACCCATTTGGATAAACAGCATGTGCACAATCACTTTGTGTTAAACTCGGTTTCCTTTGTGGATGGGAAACGGTATTACGACAACAAAGCTTCCTATGCCCTGCTGAGACAGACATCCGACCGGCTTTGCCAGGAACATCACTTGTCGGTGATCGAGCATCCCGAATCGGGCAAAGCCAAGCATTATGGAGAATGGAAAGCGGAACGTGAGCGAAAGCCAACATGGAGAGGGCTAATCCGGCAGGACATCGATCAGGCTATTGCATCTTCCATGACGATGACACAGTTTTTTGCCCATTTACAAAAGCAAGGTTATGAGCTAAAAACGGCGGTTAAACATATGGCGATACGGCCGCCTGGAAAGACACGCTTTGTCCGTTTGCGCAGTCTAGGCGATGGCTATACCGAGGAAGCGATCAAGCAGCGAATATTGCGAAACCGAATACCTGAACGGGAAAGGCCATCCCATGTCCGCAGACGACGTGCCATGTGTAAGAGCCATGTTCGGTCTGGTCGCAAATTGCGCGGCTTGCAAGCTTTATATATCCGCTACTTGTTTGAAATGGGTGTGCTTCCTAGAAAACGAAAGCCTGTCAAAAAGCCATCCTTTAGACTTCGGGAGGATTTGAGACACTTGTCGGTATTGATGGAGCAAACCAAGCTGCTATGCAAGTATCGCCTCACCCATCAAGAGGAGCTTCTCGCTTTCCGTGACAGGTTGGAGGAACAGATCCAATCCCTGCACCTGAAGCGCAAGTCGTTGTACAACCGAATTCGCCGCTGCAAGGATGCTGGCCAGCGAGAACAATACAAAACGCAAATTGCTGTTTGTTCTAAACGGCTTGCCTCGCTTCGAAAGGAGGTGAAGCTGGTTCAAGGCATTTTGGAGCGATCAGGAGAATTACGAGAGACGTTAAACAGAAGTGGCGCACAGGATCGAAAGGAGGAAATTTTCGATGAGTACCGAAACGGAAGCCGCCAATCAGGTTGTCAACATGAGCTTGAAAAGCATCGAAGTCATGGCCAAGATTTCCGGCGAAGGCGCTAAGCATTTGGCGGTATATTTGTTTGCGGCCTTGCAAGGACAAAAACGAACAAAGGGCAGCATCCGGTTGGAGAGTTTGCTGCGCAGTGGGAAAGAATTAAAGGTATTTGCGGTCAAGAACGAAGACCTGGCAACCTTCTGCAAGGAAGCCAAGCGGTATGGCGTGTTGTACTGTGCTTTGCGCGACAAAAAGAACGTGGACGGGATGTGCGATGTGATGGTCCGGGCGGAGGATGCGTCCAAAATCAATCGGATCGTGGAGCGTTTCCACTTGGCCACTGTGGATACCGCCAAAATTAAGAGTGAAATTGAAAAATCCAATGGAATGTCCGAAGCTCCTGCTGTGGAACAAGGACATGAACCAGGTCACGAGCAAGTTCAGGAACAAGAGCTGTCGAAGGAAATCGCAGAAGAAAGGAATACGGACGACTTGTTGGATGAATTGATGGGAAAGTCCGAACTGCCGGAGCCGACTCCATCGGAGGACGACCATTCAACAGCGGAGAAGGAACCGGCGGAAACGTCCCATCCGTCCGAGAATACCTTCGAGCGCAACGAGGTTACCGCAAGGGATACTGATCCACCTTCTCGTCAAGAGCCGGAGCGAGTGTCCGTCCGTCAATTATTGCGGGAAATACGCGAAGAGAACCGGCAGCAAAGGATATGGGAGAAAGACAGACAGCCGCGGGAACAAGCGGAACCGTTGCCGTCTCGAAAGGAGCGGATAGCCGCCGATAAACAACAAGCCAACAAAGCAAAAGGACGAAAGCGAGGGAAAGCCAAATGAGCGAACTGGATGATTTATTCCGACAGGATGCTGCGGCTTCCTCTTCTTTCCGTACAACCGAACCATCCTTCGATAAAGAAGCATGGGTGCAAAAGAAACAGGAGCTGCGGCAATGGACATATGATACGATTGATGCCACCACCTTGTCGGTGATGCAGAACGGTGAGGCGTTCCAGCAATATTTGGATGTCCAGAGCCGCTTTGACCGCTATAGCGTGGCCAATGCGTTGCTGATTCTGGCGCAGCGGCCAAACGCGACTCGCATTGCCGATTTTGACACATGGAAGGAACAAGGGGTATTCATTCGTCGAAAGGAAACAGGGTTTTACATTCTGGAACCGGGCGAAACCTATCAAAAGCAGGATGGCAGCACCGGTATCAGCTACAATCCGAAAAAGATGTTTGATATTGCGCAAACGACCGCCGCGTTGAAACGGGAAGAACCGGCATTCCCGGATGATCGCGCCCGTATTAAAGCGTTAATTGACCTCGCCCCTGTTCCGATTGGCATTGGTGATGCGTTGCCATCGGTAAAGCACGCGTTCTATCAGCCAGATACAAAAAACATTACCATTCGTCGCGGGCTTGAGGCCGGCGATATTTTTCGAGCGCTTGCCCAAGAACTGACACATGCTGAACTGGATCGTGGCGATGGACGGTACAACCGCTCAGATAACGAGTTTGTTGCCTACTCCGCTTCTTATATGTTGTGCAGGCAATTTGGTGTTGCAACCGACACCTTCCGCTTTGATCGAGCGCCGGAGAAGTGGAACGGGTTGGAACCGCAGCAAGTTCGTGCCGAGTTGACGCTCATGAAGGAAGCTTTTCAACAAACATCCCAGAGAATGAACCGGAACCTGTCACAACAGCGCCAGCCTAAACGATACGATCCGGTTCGCTAAGTTTTGTCTGGAGGGAGTGCTATGAAAAAACAGGAACGAATCTTGTCTTTGAATCATTATGAGCACGGGATAGTCGTCCATGCGCTGAATGCGTTACGAAATGACTTAATCGGTGAGAAACGACCGACGGATGCCGTGGATGATTTATTGTTAAAAATGATTGATGCCCCACTTCTAAATAAAAAGCGCTGGAGGCATTATGAAACGCGATGAAGCCGCAAGGAGTAATTTGATACTCTTTGCGGCTTTTTTTATTCCCGTCATCTGGTTGGCACTGTTGGTTGCTCCCGCATGGTCAGAAGGATTGCCGAGTATGTTGGTCCATCTCAGCACGGCGATGCGCCAGCCGCTTAACATAGAGTGGGTGGACGATACGCCCCGCTGCTTGTTGATTTTTGCGCTGATCTATGGGCTTTGCGCTGGGGTTTATTTGGCGACACCACGGAATTATCGTCGGCGGGAAGAGCACGGCAGCGCCCGCTGGGGCCGAGCGAAAACCGTCAATGCCAAGTATCGAGACAGACGGACGGAACAAAACAAAATTTTGACGCAGCGGGTCAAAATCGGTCTGGATGGCCGCAAGCATCGCCGGAACCTGAACGTGTTGGTTGTCGGCGGCTCCGGCGCGGGCAAAACACGGTTCTATGCTAAGCCGAATGTGATGCAAGCCTCGACCTCTTATGTCGTTCTGGACCCAAAGGGGGAAATATTGCGGGACACCGGTCATCTGCTTAAAGCCAAAGGCTATGACATCAAAGTGCTGGACCTGATTCACCCGCATCGTTCGCATGGCTATAACCCGTTTGTCTATTTGCAGGACGACAAGGATGTCTTGAAATTGGTCACGGATTCGTATCCCCACTTCCCGACGGTCTCGCCGATTAACCCCCGAATAGTCGGGTCGTCTTCTACGATCATTATCTTCATCTTCATTCCATACGCCTCCATATCCTTAATCCTATTATATCTTAATTCGGCTAACACTACTGCAACTAGTACCGTGACAAAAATGTAAGCTCGCCAGTAGAAAAACGTAAGTTCAGCGTAAGGATAACTAGTCACCGGCATGGTACGATGGAAATTGAAAAAGGGAAAGCAGGGAGGAAAGATACAGTGGAAACGGTTATTGAAATAAAAGCGTTAACGAAAAGTTATGGGAATAAAGGGAACGTCGTGCCGGTGCTTCACGGGATCGATATGTGCATAGGCGAAGGAGAATTTGTCGGCATTATGGGGCCATCGGGCTCCGGGAAGACAACACTGCTTCATATGGCCGCCACCATCGATGAACCGACCTCCGGCAGCATCGTGATCGACGGGGAAAACGTTCTTCAAATGAACGAGGCGCAGTTATCGGCTTTTCGGCGATCCAAGCTAGGATTCATTTTTCAAGACTATAATTTGCTGGATACGTTGACGGTCAAGGAAAACATTCTGCTCCCCCTCGCGTTGTCCGGTATATCGGTCGACGAATTGGAGAACAGAGTGTCTGCCATTGCGGAACGATTTAACATCAAGCATATTCTAGAAAAATACCCTTACCAAATCTCCGGAGGTCAGAAACAGCGAACTGCTGCCTGCCGTGCCATTGTGACGCGTCCGCGACTGATTCTGGCCGACGAACCGACGGGAGCGCTGGATTCTAAAGCTGCGGCCAGCCTGCTAGAGGCGCTAAATGAACTGAACGAACAAGAGCATGCGACCATTCTGATGGTGACTCATGATGCATTAGCGGCAAGCTACTGCAGTCGAGTTCTCTTTCTAAAAGACGGTGTCATTTTTGCCGAGATCGTCAAAGGAACGACACCGCGACAAGCATTCTTTAAAAAGATACTGGATGTGTTGACGGTGCTTGGAGGGCGTACGGATGACGTTATTTGAGTTGGCCAAGAAAAATAAAAGGTAATCTTCGCAACTATTTCATATATTTATTTTCCATGTTCGCAAGCGTCGCCATATTTTATGTCTTTGCTTCACTACAATATAGTACGCAGGTAGTCGAGGCTGTCGAATCTTCAGATAGCATGCAATCTGTGTTCATGGTTGGATCAATCATCCTGGTATTGTTTGTATCCGTCTTTATGATGTACTCTGGCCAATTTTTTACCCACAAACGAAAAAAAGAAGTCGGGCTATATGCTTTATTAGGTTTTCCAAAAAAAACAATCGGCCGGATGCTGTTCTATGAAAATATGACAATTGGAGCCGGCGTCCTGGTTCTCGGCATTGTGGCCGGTACGCTATTGTCGAAGCTGTTTGCCATGATTTTAATGCGCTTATTGGGAGTAGCTGTCGATGTCGGAATCACGTTCTCCCTTCCTGCGGTGCTTACCACTGTGGTTATATTTCTTATACTAATTACAATAACTTCTATACAAGCTTATCGATTGGTCTATCGATTCAAGCTTATCGAATTGTTCCGCGCAGAGCAGGAAGGGGAGCAGGAACCGAGGGCGTCGATCGTTCCCGCTGCCGCCGCGGTCGCGTTGCTCATCGTCGGCTACGGATTTGGACTTCGGAATTTTGAAAATAATGAACAGATCTTTACGAACCTGGGCGTCATGACCGTCGGCATCATCGCAGGAACTTTCTTGCTTTTTTCATCGCTCGTTATTTACCTGCTGAAATACGCCAAGAGGCGGAAGTCCCATTATTACAAGGGCATGAACCTAATCATGATTTCCAACCTGGTGTACCGAATGAAAGGGAATGCACGTACACTAAGCGTCATTTCCATCTTGTCCGCTATCGCATTATGCGCCTTCAGTTTCGGTTTCAGCACTTACTACGCTTACGAGCACACGGCACGTGTAACGGCACCTTTCAGTTACATGCATATAGCGCAGGATGACGAAGTCGATCAAAAGATCGAGGAGATCATACGTGGCGACAATGCACATCCCGTGAAAGCCAAGATGTCGATTCCGGTCATCCATCTGAGCGGCGAAGCGTCAAGTGACGAAATCTTGTCTGATCGTGAGCGCAAGGCAGCCGAGCATCCGGTGAAAGTGATATCGGCCAGCGAATATAATCGCGTAGCGGAGGCACTGAGTCTTGACCGGTTAACGCTGAACGAATCAGATCAAGTGATCGCGATTCGCCCCATGTATACCGATTACGAATGGGCGGATTATGCAGGAGAAACCATCACCCTGGATTTGCCTAATGGGAACGTTAATTTAGCATTTGCAGGCATGACGATTGAACGTGTTCTCAATTGGCATTATCCGGATATTATGGTCGTCGTTGCGGACGATACATTTCGCATGCTGGAAGCGCAAGTTCCTACCGAGCAATATGTTGGTTACATCGTTCAGGACCAGAAGAATACGAAGGCGACCGCTGATGCGCTTGCAGCTATACAGACATCAGAAATGAAGCTGTCGACCTATTATTCCGTGTATCGCCTCGGCATCGAGAATGCAGCTTTCAATGTTTTCATTCTAGGGTTTTTGGGTGTGATGTTCCTTCTCGCAACGGGCAGTATCCTATACTTTAAACAGTTGACGGAGGCGACGAACGATCGTTCTCGCTATGAGATATTGAAAAAAATCGGCGTGAGCCACAAGGAAATCGCCGCTACGATCCTGAAACAGAACGCACTGATCTTCTTGTTGCCGCTGTTGGTCGGCCTCGGTCATTATTTGATTATCTTTAACTGGCTGCGGAAGCTCTTCGGAGGAATGGGTGGTATAAATCTCCTGCTTCCAATATTGGTTTGCGTTGGATTGTTTATGGTGATCTATATGACATATTACATGATCACAGTAAATTCTATCATAAAGTTTATCAACGGGGAGTCTGCTCGTAAGGTTAGGTTCGCCATGTTCGCCTCAGCAGCCGTAATGGTTGCGGCCGTTAGCCTGTTCATCTTGGCGGAACCGCCAGTACAATACGACGAACCGCATACCGGTGAACGGATTCACATCACGTTACCTGAGCCGACTGGCGAGATGCCAGTGGGCGTGACGGAGCTCCACTTGACAGATATCGACCGAGCCGATCCTTGGGTAAAGGATCGAAAGCGGGAGCTTATGATCAGTATCTGGTACCCGGCCACCCGGGAGGTTGGCCAGAAAGCCAAATATATACCGCCAAACGCAGCTGCATTTTACGACGAAACCGTCATGCCGACAATCGGAGTAGAGCCCGGCCGAATCGATCTATCCAACATCGGCGTTCATGCTTCGCTGAACGCACCCGCAGAGCACGGAGAGAAGGGCTGGCCTGTCATCATATATTCTCCGGGCGGATCTGTTCCGAGAAGTCTAGGTACGATTAACGTTCAGGAATTGGCCAGTAATGGCTATGTCGTTGTGACCATTGACCACACATATGAGACAACGGTCGTCGAGTTTCCCGAAGGGAGAATAGAGACCGAGCAATTGCCTGATTTCGGGGCGGATACGGTACTGAAAATGATGAGCGTCAGGGTTGATGATGTCCGGTTTGTACTGGATCGACTGGAGGCGCTCAAGGAAGGGAACAATCCGGATCATGCGAAACGTGAGCTGCCTGAAGGGTTGGACCTTGCACTGGACTTATCTAGAATCGGCATTTTTGGTCATTCTGCTGGCGGCGCAACGGCTGCCCAGGCGATGTATGAAGATGAGCGAATCGGCGCCGGTATCGATATGGATGGCTCGATGGGCTATTTACCCAACCACCTGCTTCCGGTTGCTCAGCATGGACTTGACCGCCCGTTTTTACTAATGAATGCTGGTTTTACCGACGAGGGAGAGGTGGATTCCCATCTCACGGCGGAGGATAGGGCATCGTTCTGGAACGAGTCGAGCGGGTGGAAACTAGATGTAGCGATACCGAACGGGGCGCATTATACGTTCACCGATCAACAATATCTGCTGCCGCAAATAAGCAGTAAGCTGAGCCTTTCTCCTCAAGTCGTCCAGGGGAGTGTTGGAATCGTCGAGCCGGAACAGGCGCTTGCGGCACAACGCGATTACATTACCGCGTTTTTCGACATGCATCTGAAAGGGGTGTCGCAGCCCCTGTTAGAGTCATCAAAATCTCCTTATGCGAATGTGGAGGTGTTGGAATAACGGTCATAACTGAACCATCTAGAGGAAAAGTTGTAAAATCAAGCACTACGGGTTACTACTCTAATTTTAAGGGGCTGTCTCAAAGTCATAAATGACTAGGGACAGATCCCTCTTTTATAATCTTGCAGTTGTCGGGAGGGGGAACGAGTTCTGGTCGCTCTTGAACGTCGTGTTCTTGGAAAAGGTTAGAAGAGTACAACACGACGTTCAAAGGGCGGACGTAAACTCCTTCACCCATACCCACTCCCTCGCCCTTTTGTAACCTGAATGAGCCGCCTGCAGTCATTAAGCCCATGCGCGCTTCACTTCTGCGCGAGAGCATACAAAAAAATGAAAGCGTGTATGAAGTACAAATGCGTTACTACCGATGTGCAGACTTGAAGGTTGCCCACTTAAGGAGCGTTGCAGCAAAGCGCAAGGGAATCGCGAGATTAAAGTGAGAAATGACTTATCTTGGCTAAAAGGCAAAAGCACGTGAAGAACTTCAGAGCGAGGAAGGTCGTGAACTTTCCGTCCGGCGCATGATCGAGGTGGAAAGTGTAATTCGGTGAAATGAAGAACAACCGGGGATTCCGGCGTTTCTTGCTTCAAAATTTGCGGAAGTAAGCCAAGAGGTCGGATCAGACTTACCAAGAATACTAGAAGTTAATGGCCGCCCTGCTGGATGAAGCAAAAGCGAATAACACAATAAATCTGGAACATGATTTGCGAAGACCGACCGATCACATTCATGACTCGCCAAATACTTCAGAAACTAATCGCTGGGTGAAGATATTGCCTTGAATTCTACATGCCTTGCGATGCTTAGCTCTTGTGTGTAATGCGGACGTCTATAAGTCGGATCACCGGTTCAAACCCTGCATCAAGTAAGCATGAGCGGCGTGTATCATGCAGGGGAGCGGAAGTTTCCATTGTTCCGACCGATTGTTCCAATGATTTTGTTGTGATAAACGTATGAGACATATCATGTTCTCCTCTGCGTGGAGTGGTTGGTCAGAGAGTCAAGGGTGTCTCTTTTTACATTTCATAGAACTGAATTTGGGCAAGTAAAGTTAATCAAGCTAAGGGGTGGGGGTTTCATGAAACAGGCAAGTAGGTTATAGTGACAAGTGGAAAAATAGAGTGGAGGAGTTAAGCATGGTCAAACAACGCAAAATTTTACTAACCGCAACTATTGTCTATACCATTATTGTACTTTATTTTATGTTCTTCGCTTTCGGCAGAGGAGAGGCTTCGGAGCAAATTTCCAGCTACACCTTTATTTTCATGCCGGAGAACTTTATTAGTTTGCCGTCTCCAGCTGATCTCCTGCATCCCAACCTAATGAGTATGGTGGCTTTCGGGAACACTATTGCGTTTATTCCTTTCGGTATATTGATTCCATGGCTATACCGGGTCAGCTTTGTCCGGTTCATCATCTTATTCTTCATCGCGATTCTTGTGCTGGAAACGATCCAGGCCCTTACATTCCTGGGCAGCTTCGATATCAACGACGCTCTTCAGAATTCGATTGGAGCAGCCCTCGGTTTTGGGGCGTACAAGCTTGGTTTCCGTTACCGGAGCCTCGGGCGCAATCTGGTGGCAACGGCTATATCGGGTATGGTTCTTTTTATAGCTTTATGGGGATTAGGGGCGGCGGTAGACAAAATAACAACTAAAGTAGAGGGTCCGTTTGTGGCGATCACTGAATGGACGGACAACTCGGGCAATTCATCCACCGGAGACAAACCGGACAGTATTCAAATCAACGGACAGAAGATACCGCTCCGCTATAACCTATATGGCGCTGAAGGCGGAGATTCCAGAACGTTCACGTACAAGTCTGAGGGACAGACGATTTTCTCCTTCGATTACGGATGCCCCGAACCAACGGATTATTCCGGTAGTATCAGTGTTACTCGGGATGACAGGGAGATCATGAGCAATTCTGGAGAACTTCAGCGTACTCATCCTGATCTGTTCCCTTCGCTATTCAAGATTCCGCTTGAGCCGGGGGATGAGCTGAAGATCACGATTAAGGGCGACATGAAAGCATGGGATGTCGGGTATACGCGGATGCAGTATTTCTGGAACTAAGTGCTTAAAGGGATTTCGCCGCCATTTTATCATGAATAACACCTAGCGTTTGGGTTTTCAAGCGCTTTTTTTACTTTTGAGATCGGGATTTTCAGAAACCTGGTTATAACCTAGGCTGGTTGGTTGTCCAATTGGGTATTTTAAAGGAGCTGAAGGTCTGGAGAACGATCGGCTCCTCCGCTTACCGAGTATATCGCTATGAAGGGAAGCTCAATCTCTTGGAAAATGCCGCCCTGCTCCTATGTTGGAAAGAGGGAGATGGCTTTGAATCTAAGCTGATGAAGGCCTTTCTGAGCACGGATATTTCACTGAGCAATGAAGAGATTCTATGCTATTACAGCAAACGTTGGGACATTGAAACGTATTTTCGAACTGCGAAAGTACAACCGGCCATGGATCGTTACCAGGTTCGATCTACTCAGGCGATTGATCGTTACTTGACCCTGCTCATGTTTTCTACGTTATATTACCAGTATGACAGCCAAGGAAGTTTAAACGATGGGTTACATCACTACCGTATCCAGAAAAAGCACGACATGATTGAATATATTTACAACCAAGCCAAAAGTGAGGCAACATTAGACCAAATTAAAACAAGGCTAAGCGTTGCATAGGGATACTGTCAGCTCTTAAAACTTACAAATTATTGAAGCGATTATTGGCAGGTACAGTTAAAGAAAATACAAGAGCGAAATCCCGTGTAAAAAAGAAAACGCTCTTTTTGTGTTAATGGCGATAAAAAATGGCTATTCAGACCTCGCTGCGGCATCTATTGATTTGAAAATCTCCGTTGTTACCTTATGGATCATCTTTACATCTTCGCTCTTCTTCCCTAATAGAAATTGATAGTGGACCTCAAGGACAGTTCTGGTCTCAAATTCCTGAGAATCTGGATCGATTTCTCGAAAATCTAAAAGATTTCCTGGCTTTATGTTAAGAGCGTCCATGATTTTTTCCAATGAATCAATGGATAGATTTCTTTTTCCAAGTTCAACTTCGGTTAAATATGAGGTTTGTTGCCCTGTTATTTGGCTTAATTGAAGTAAGGTCAGATTTTTTTTATTACGTATGCTACGAATTTTTTCACCGATCAGTTTTTTTAAATCAGACATCGATTTACAACCTCCCTGCTTATCCTAAGGGTAAGTGTTTCAATCGAAAAAATACATAACATTATAAGTTAAATATATTGACTCAATTGGGACTGCGTATTAGTGAGTTGATCACTATTTATAGCGCCTCAATCAAGCAAGTAGGCGGCGATACGATGCTAATTTATTCAACTGGAAAGTTGAGTCCCGAACCAGTAGAGGTTTCAAAGCCAGCGAATCAACTAGTAGTATACGCATTGGATAAAATCAAAGAATATGCAGTGCCGTTACAAAAGGAATCAGGGCTTCCATATTTGTTCCTGTCAAGAAATAGAAGCAAAAAAGGCTACCCGGTTGGATTGGCTTCGCATTCAAATTGGAATAAGAATCATTTGCGACCATGGATTAAACAGCATAATATCCGAGATAAGAACAACGAATTAATTGATTTTACTAGCCATACATTCCGTCATGTATTTGCAAGCTACGCATTAAAGGGTGGGGCATCGATAGAGGTGGCGTTACAGCATATTTGCCATCCTCCCACCTAAACCTTGTGGAACCTTTGTAACCGTCAAGTCCTTTTGATTTTCAAAAAATTAATAGTAAACATTACGAAGTGGTTGACATATAAAAGTAGTCGCTGTTACAATATGCATGAGTTAATCGTAATGATTACGATTAACATCATTTTGAGTGAAGTGTTGTATGAATCAAAAGACAGGAGGTTCAAAGTGATGCATGCATACAAGCGGCAAAATTTACTTCGCCAATGGAGCGGAGGACTGCTAGCAGGAGTTATGTTCGTATCCGGTTGTGCAGCGCCGTCCAATCCTGCGAGCGACAATAATCGTGATGCATTGGAGTTATCGCCGTCAGCGGAGTCTAGACCTGTATCTGTTCATGATGCGGAGGAAAGGGAGTCGTTTCTCACGTTCGAAGACGACACTGGAAGGGAGATTCGGCTGCCTGAGCAACCACAGCGCATCATCGTCCTATCGCCGCAGCTATTGGATTTGCTTTATTCGGTTGACGGTCACGCCATTGCCCACGCCACATCACCGGGTGGAACGGTGCCGGATGAGGCGGAGCGAATCGAAGAAGTCGGGGGAATGACGACCGTCAATACGGAGAAGCTACTTGCTTTAAAGCCTGATCTCGTGATCGGCTCTGTGGTGTTTCACCGTGAGTTAACGGCGATTTTGGATGCGAGTAACGTGCCGTTCGCCCTGTTCAATCTGAGTACATATGCAGATTTGCAACAAAAAGCGGTGTTGTTCGGTCAGCTCTCTGGGACGGAAAACAAAGCTAGGGAAGCACTTGCCGATTTGGATCAGGAAATTCGTGAATGGACTGCCCGGGTACCGGCCAGTGATGCACCAACTTTCATCATGCTGAACGTGACCCCTAACAGCCTTTCTGTGCAGCGGCAAGATACCGTCGGAATCGAGGTCGCAACTATGCTGCATATGAACAATTTGGCGGAAACATGGGAAGCAGCAAGCGACAGTCCGTCGACTGCACCATTTAGTCTGGAAAAAATCGTCGAGCTAAATCCGGATTATGTTTTTATTCTGATCCACGGGGCGCGAGAAGATGGGGAGAAGAAAATTCAATCCGATCTGGCCAGCCAACCTGCATGGACATCGCTGCGTGCTGTGAAGGAAAACCGTATGGTCATCTTGCCGTCTGATCGGTTTCTCTCAAACCCGGGATTTCGATTAAGTGAATCAGTCGAATATTTGGCTAAGCTTGTTTATCCGGATACATATGAGAATGGTCATTAATGCTTTCCGTATTCCGATGTCCAAAGGCATTCTTGTCATTGTCGCTTTGACGGCTGCGGCAATCCTCGCTACTGGATTCAGCATCGGTACCGGAGCAGTCCGCATTTCGTTGTCAGAGATTTGGTTATATGTCTTTCACGGTTATGACGGTCCAATGAAGGAAATTGTGTGGAACATTCGGCTGCCTCGAACGTTAGTGGGCATGCTCGTTGGAGCTAATCTGGCACTGTCCGGTGCGCTCTTGCAAGGCGTGATGCGGAACTCGCTGGCAGATCCGCACATCATCGGCGTGTCATCTGGAGCAGGATTATTCGGCATCATCGTTCTCATTTTATTTCCTCATCTATGGTCGATGCTGACACCAATCGCTTTTCTTGGCGCTTCCGGAGCTGCTGCCATCATTTATTTGCTTGCCTGGAAGGACGGTGTACAGCCGGTGCGCCTCATACTTGCAGGCGTGGCCGTGTCCGCCTTTCTCGGCTCCGGCATCTCCGCATTGTTAATTTTCTTCAGCGATCGGGTGAACGGTGCCCTCGTGTTTATGGTTGGCGGCTTGTCCGCCAAAAGCTGGCCAGAGCTTGAAATCATTCTGCCTTATTCGCTCATTGGCATGAGCCTGGCGTTCATTGGCAGTTCACATTTGAATATACTTGCCCTTGGTGATTCCAATGCACGCGGCCTCGGCTTGTCGGTGGAAGCAGCTCGCTTCTTCCTGACGGCGCTCGCTACCTTGCTTGCCGCAAGCGCGGTCAGCGTCGTCGGCCTGCTCGGCTTCGTCGGTCTGATCGTTCCGCATTCAGCCCGCTTGCTGATCGGCAGTGATTATCGGTTCTTACTTCCTGCATCCGTGCTGCTTGGAGCGGCCGTTGTGACATTTTGCGATACACTCGCCCGCTTGATGTTTGCTCCTTTGGAGCTGCCGGTCGGCATTATGATGGGAGCTTTGGGGGCGCCGTTCTTTCTATATTTGCTAAGGAGGGAAGCGCGATGACGTTGTTACGCTTGGAAGACGTGTCCGTGAGGCTTCACAACCGTACGGTGCTGGATTCGCTGAATTGGCAGGTGGAGGTCGGAAAAATTTACAGCATTATCGGTCCGAATGGCAGCGGCAAAAGCACCTTGCTCAAAACTTGCGCCGGTCAATTAAAGCCTGCGCAAGGAAAGGTGCTCTTGCAAGGCAGACTGCTCGACAGCTATCCCCGTCGGCAGTTGGCACGGCATATGGCAATGCTTCAGCAAAGTCAGGCATCTCTGCCGGACGTGTCCGTGCGTTCGCTGGTCAGTTACGGACGTTTTCCTCATCAGCCTGTATGGGGCGCAAAGCGCAAGGAAGACGAGAAGATTGTCGAATGGGCCATGGCTCAGACCGGAACGCTACCCTTCGCGGAGCGAAAGCTGTCTAACTTATCCGGCGGAGAACGGCAACGCGTATGGATTGCCATGACCTTGGCACAGCAATCGGGGCTCATCTTATTAGATGAACCGACGACCTATCTCGATGTCAATCACCAGTGGGAGGTTATGGAGCTAGTCCATAACTTAAATCGCAAATATGGCATCACGATCGTCATGGTCCTGCATGACCTCAACCATGCTGCAGCTTGCTCCGATGAATTGTTGGTGATGCGTGCAGGCGGAATGTATGCCAGCGGGTCGCCGGAGCAAGTCATCACCGATCGCATGTTGCGCGATGTATTTGGTGTAAGAGCGAGCGTGGGAAGGGATGATCGAAGCGGTCGCATGCATTGCCATATCGAAGGGCTGCTTGAAGCGGTGGATTTCTCAGCTCAACCCGCAATCGCGGCAGTCAAATAACGAATGTCTAATACATTTACAAAGGAGAGGATCAACATGGAGGGGAAAGCAGACGTATATCCATTCGCGGCAATCGTCGGACAGAACTTGATGCGCAAAGGGCTGCTGCTTAATCTTGTCAATCGGAAGCTCGGCGGCATCTTGATCCGCGGGGAGAAAGGCACAGCCAAATCGACGGCCGTACGCGCAATCGCGGACTTAATGCCGGAGCTGAGCGTCGTGAATTTGCCCGTACATGCTACGGAGGATCGCGTCGTCGGCACATTGGATATCGAGCATGCGATTCGAGAAGGAGAGAAAAAGTTCGAGCCGGGACTGTTAGCGAAGGCGCATGGACATATTTTGTACGTGGATGAAATCAATCTACTCGATGATGCGATCGTCGATGCGCTGCTCGACGCAGCAGCCATGGGGGTGAACACCGTTGAGCGAGAAGGCGTCTCCTACTCGCATCCGAGCCGCTTTATCTTGATCGGTACGATGAACCCGGAGGAAGGGGAGCTGCGGCCGCAGCTGCTGGATCGCTTCGCGCTTTCAGTAGAGGTGAATGGGGAACGAGATGTGGAGAGCCGAATGGAGGTCATTCGCCGGCGCCTAGCATTCGAAGCAGATCCAGACGAATTCCGAAGACGTTATGAGCCGCAACAACTAGAGCTTCGGGAACGGATAGAACGAGCGCGTCAGCTGCTCGAGCAGATCAAACCGTCCGAGGAGTTACTGAAATGGACCGCCGCAGTCGGCATTCGGCTGAAGGTAGACGGACATCGTGCGGATATCATGTTAATGAAAACCGCCATGGCGATGGCTGCATTCCAGGGAAGAACGCAGATCGTGGCAGACGATATGGTAGAAGCGGCGATGATGGTGATGCCGCATCGCATGCGCAAGCGGCCGTTCGAAGAGGGAGCATATGACCACGAGACGATACGCGAGCTGCTCGGCGACCTTCTGTCCGAGGTCACCCATGCAAGTTAAGCCTCACTTGTATCCGTTCTGTGCTGTAGTCGGTCAAGAACGTGCGCAAAAGGCGCTGCTGCTTCATGCTGTAAATCCGGGATTAAAGGGGGTGCTGCTGGCAGGCCCACCAGGAACGGCGAAGTCCACGCTCATCCATGGTGTTACAGAGCTTCTGCCGGAACTTAACGTCATTAACATTCCTTTGAACGTGGATGAGGAACGGCTTTGGGGCGACTGGGATATGGCAGCTGCTGTCCGCAGCGGCAAACGAACGTTTGTACCCGGCTTGCTTGCAGCTGCGGATGGGCACATCGTCACGGTAGACAATGCACATATCATGCCCGAAAGGTTAATGAAAGCGGTCCTGACTGCTGGCGACAATGTGGCGGGCGAGCCCGCGCATGGGCATGTCCGCAAGAGCTCTGAGCGAAGAAGTGGCCTTGACAGTGCAGCATTCTGCTTGTTCGCAGCTATGAGTCCGGACGATAGGAAGCCGCTGCCGGCGATGTTTGATCGCTGCGGGCTATATGTGCGACTGGAAACCTCGGCGGACCTTGCGGAGCGAACGGAAATCGCAAGCCGCTTGCTCGCCTTCGAACAAGATCCTGAGTCGTTTCGCCTAGCTTATGAATCGGAAACGAAGGAATTGAGAGCACGTATCGCAGCGGCTAGGACTCGGCTGCCTGCTGTACATATTGATGGAGAGCTGCTACGTTTGGCTGCCGAAATCGCTGAGGAAGCTGGCTGTCTGGGACACCGCGCGGACATCCTGCTGATCGAAGCGGTCCGTACGATCACAGCTTGGGAGGGTCTTAGCGAGACGACACAGGAACATCTGCAAGAAGCGGCGGGCTTTGTGCTGCCGCACCGGATGCGTGCAGCATCTCAACCGGAAGTGTCGCGAGGGAAGTCGCCTGGAGACTTGCCGGATCAAGAGCAAACGAAGCATGATTCGAATGGCGATCATCCATCACCAGGATCGCATCGCGATAAGGAAAGCCAAAGAGAAAGCCAAGCGGAAGGAGAGAATAATGCGACAAACGGCGAGCAAGTTGACCGGTCACAATTCGCTTCGCCTGCACAACTTGGGGGCGACCACAACGGCGAAGCCGATAGTAGACAATCTCTTTCCTCAGAGGCGCGGGCTGTAGTGGAAGCCGTTGGACGGGAAATCGCTGTGCAGCCATTCGTCTTTACCTCGCCGCATCCAATGAAACAAGCGCAAACTGGGAAACGAAATCAAGCGTCAGTAGGAACGGTAAACGGTCGATATGTGCGGGCTGCGATGCCACGCGGCCCTCTAAGAGACATTGCGTTTGATGCCACGCTTCGTATGGCGGCTCCCTTTCAGCGGATACGTAAGCAACAATCAAGTTCATATAACACGAACTTAAAGCTATGGATTGAGCCGAGTGATGTGCGTGTGAAGGTTAGGGAAAACAAGACAGGAACTGCTTTGCTATTCGTCGTCGATGCCAGCGGTTCGATGAATGCAAATAAGAGAATGAAGGCTGTCAAAGGTGCGGTATTGTCTTTACTTCGTGATGCGTACCGGCAGCGTGACCATGTGGGCTTGATTGCCTTTCGCGATCAACAAGCTGAATTGCTGCTCGGGTTGACACGCAGTGTAGAGCTCGCGGAACGCAAATTGAGGACGCTGCCAGCTGGCGGGAAAACTCCGCTAGGTATTGGACTGGAAAAGGGACTTATGGCGATCCGCCCTTTGTTAAATAGAAGAAGTGGACTCATCCCCGCGATGATCGTCATGACCGATGGAAAGGCGAACGTCAGCGCAGAAGCGGCAGGTGATCCATGGCAGGAAAGCCTGCAAGCTGCACAACGCATCGCAGCGGCTGGCATACGCACACTTGTGATCGATACGGAGGATGGTGTAGTACGATTCGGCTATGCCCGCAAGCTGGCGGAAGCGATGCAAGCGCGGTATTACCGGTTAGAACAATTGGAGGCTGGGAGTATCGAACGAGCTGTACGGACGTTGATCTAAAAATAATGATTTATGGATTACGGAAAGGAGGATGGCGCGTTGAAGCTATCCATACTCACAAACGGGGAAACGACGTTGTCGCATTTGTCTGAAGCATATCAATTGCTTGATCAAAATCAGAAAAATCAGCTGCATCTGACCATCATCGATTTAGGGAATCGGAAGATCGACGAGCTTGAGGACGTGGAAGCCACGCTTGTTGGAGCTGACCTTGTCATCTTCGATGCACATGGCGTCCGCCAGGACGTTGTCGAATGGTTGAGTAGCCTGCTAAGCAAAGGGACGGCTCATATCGTTCCGCTTGGCGGCAACTCCGCTGAGATCGCTTCGCTGCTCAGGCTAGGCAGTCTGACCTTTGCAAATTTGCCTAGACAAGAAGGGCATACACATGCGGCAACGTCCTTGCCGCTAGAAGGAATGGATGAGGGTAAGGCGGATTATGAACACTACGTTCGATTTACCGAATATTGGCGGGGCGGAGGTACTGACAATTTGCTCGGTCTGCTTTGTCTGGCAGGCCGTGAATACGGCGGCTGCCATCTGTTGCCGGAGCCTAAGGAGCCGGTATATGTTCGGGAGTTAACGATTATGGAGCCGAGCAGTCGCACGGTTTACTCGTCTGCAGCCAGCTACCGGCAAAGCAATCGCTACGACGAAGGTCGGCCGAATGTCGCGATTTTATATCTTGGGAATAGCAATCCGCTCGATACCGCAGAATGTATTGCGCAGCTTAAGGAACAATTGGAGGCTTTCGTGAACGTCATGCCGATCGCGTTTCCTTCAGTGATGAACATTCCGCTCGACCGTCTGCGCGAGTTGCTACTTGGCGACGGTCACCAAGTCGACCTTATCGTGAACCTGCTGCCTTTCCGACTTGGGATTGGTCCCGGCGGAGGAAATCAGGACGGGGCTGTGCAGATGCTGGAACAGCTCGATGTGCCGATGCTGCATCCGCTATTGTTGAACAGTAGAACGGAACAAGAATGGAGACAGTCTGCGAGTGGACTTGAGCCTTCGTTGCTACTCGTTCAGGTCATGCTTCCGGAGCTTGACGGGAGCGTGGAGATGTTTCCGATAGCGGCACTGCAGGAAGAAGGAGAAGACGCCGAGCTAAACGTTCCGCTAAAGCGACTTGCACTTATCCCTGAACGGACAAAACGCTTGACAGATCGCATCCGCCGCTGGCTTGCCCTGCGGAGCAAGCCCAATGCAGAGAAGAAGCTGGCGCTCATTGGCTACAATTATCCGCCAGGCGAAGGAACGGTGTTCGGCGGTTCCTTCTTGGATACATTCGAATCGATAGCACGTTTATTGAGCTGGCTGAAGCAGCAAGGATATCATACCGAGGAACTGTCAGCGGCGGAGCTGCGTGCCAGATTTATAGAGGGCGGTCTAGTCAATTCCGCAAAATGGTCTGATCCTCAAGCTTCGAGTCAGTTGATCCGTTATGCGGATCCCCATTTCACACAGAAGCTATCCGGTCGTTCATGGGGAGAAGAAGCGATAAGCCGCTGGGGTCAGCCGCCTGGTGACATCATGACGGACAACGGCTCCTTTCTCATACCCGGTCTAATGATCGGCCAAGTGTTTATCGGCCTGCAACCTTCACGCGGTATCCATGAGGATCCAGAGAAGTCACTGCACGATCGTTCGTTACTACCTACGCATCAATATACTGCGTTTTATCAATGGATTCGTGAACAGTTTCAAGCGGATGCCATCGTCCATATCGGGACACACGGCACCTTAGAGTTTCAGCGGGGGAAAGAGGCCGCTCTGTCTGGGGACTGTGTACCGGATGACTTACTCGGGGATTTGCCAAATTTGTACTACTATTACGTAGGGAATCCGTCCGAAGCGATGATCGCCAAGCGGCGCAGCCATGCCGTATTGATCGGCTATCAGGCGCCGGCTTTTACTGAAGCTGAGCTGTATGGCGAATGGCGTGAGCTTGAAGCCTTGCTGCACGAATATCGTGAAGCGAAGCAGCTCGCGCCGGAACGATGTGAGGCGATTCTACAAGAGCTGCAGGCGGTAGCGAAGTCGCTTGACTTCTCCGCGGAGACCGTAGAACACATGGAGGAGGAGCTCTATCGCATGCAGCGTTCGCTCATCCCTAGTGGACTGCATGTGCTTGGCGACAGCTATTCTCCTGAAGTCGCTTTGAACCATATGCAATTCGTGCTTCGCCACGAGCGGGGAAATATTCGCTCAATTCGCGGACTGCTCGCTGAACGTCAAGGCGTTCGGGCGGATGCGCTAACTTCGGGCAAGCATGTGAGCTTGCTGCGCCAGCTCGATGAGGAAGCGAATGCGTTAGTGACCGCTTATGTGTCAAACAAGGCAATCCCGGACATGTATAAGAGTGAACATCCAGATTGGCTTAAGCAGTTGGAAGCTTCGCTCGAGTACGGTTACGAAGCTTACCTAAGATCATTGCAAAATGAGGAAGCAGAAGGGCTGATGCGGGCGTTGGAAGGCCGGTACGTTCCAGCTAAGCTCGCTGGTGACGTGCTGCGAACACCTGAAATATTGCCGACCGGACGCAATCTGTACCAATTCGATCCCCGCTTAGTGCCCAGCCGTACAGCTGCTGAACGGGGGGCGATTGTCGCCGAAAACTCCATACAGCAATATCGCGAGCAGCACGGGGACTACCCGCACACGACGGCGGTCATCCTCTGGGGGATTGAGACGTCGCGCACACAAGGGGAAACCATCGGGCAAATCCTGCATTATATGGGGGTTCGCATTGGCGGGGGAGTCGGAACGTTCCGTACAGAATATGAAGTGATCCCGCTTGCGGAATTAGGCCGACCGCGCTTGAACGTCATGGTGCATATTACTGGGGTTTTTCGCGATTTGTTTCCGAATTTGCTGGAAGAATTACATGACCTATTCCGCAAGGTTTCGGAGCTGGATGAACCTGATGAGCTCAATTGGTTCAAGGCTCATACACGAAGCATGGAGGAGGAGCTGCTTGCTGCTGGATATGAGGCAAGTCAAGCGCATGACTTAGCTTGCGCCCGCATCTTCGGCCCGGCAGAAGGAGAGTATGGCACGACGGTGACGCGGATGATCGAGACGAAGCTATGGAACGAGGAGTCTGAGCTCGGAGCGGCATACACGGACAGCCAGCAGCATGTATACAGCGCACTAGCGCGAGGACAGGCGGAGCCGGAATTGTACCGGTCACATATGCTGGAGGTGGATATTGTGTCGCAAATTCGCAGCAGTCATGAATGGGAAGTAACGGATTCTGACCACTATTATGAGTATTTTGGCGGCTTGGCAAAGTCTGTGGAAGTAATGAAAGGTCGTAAAGCAGACATTCATATTACGGATACGACAGGGGAGCAAATCAAGACAGAATCTGCCGAACATGCGATTGCACGCGGAGTACGGACTCGCTTAACAAACCCGAAATGGATCAACGATCTCTTGAAGCATCCTTATCATGGCGCAAAGGAAATGGCCAGCCGATTCGAGTATGTACTGGGACTTGCAGCCACGACTGGAAAAGTAGAACCTTGGGTATTCGATCGTCTGCATGACGTCTATATGGCTGATGAAGCACTTAGCCGGAAGCTGCAGGACAACAACCGTTGGGCTTACCATGCGATGATCGAAACATTGCTGGAAAGCGAGCAGCGAGGATACTGGACACCGGATGAACAAGTTCTGCATCAGCTGCGGCAGAAATACCTAGAGCTTGAAGGAGAGTTGGAAGGGGAATGAGAACAGCTTGAGGCATAAGCTGAAATCCATTTAAATTAAGAAATGAGGTGTTTACCTAGATGATCGAAATCTTACGCAACGAAGCTGCTTGGGAACAAGCTTGGAAGGACGACCAAACGACAGGTGTAAACTTGATGAAATCAGCAGGGATCGAGCCGAGATTCACTTTTGGCGCCATCGCGGCCCAAAACTACAATGAGCAATCGTTCAACGATGAAGGAAGAAGACGGTCAGCACGTATTATCGGCTGGTTGGAAAATCAAGGCGTAAATTTTAATGGCGCCTCTGTCCTCGACATCGGAGCGGCCTCTGGAATATTTTCTATTCCCTTTGCGCAAAGAGGAGCAGATGTGACCGCCGTTGAGCCGTCGCTTCCGTTCACAGAACTATTGGAGCACAACAATCAAAAATGGGCCGACGGTAAGGTAAAGATCGTGCGCGCAGCCTTTGAAGATATGGATACGAAGACATTAGGCTGGAACCAAGCTTTTGATTTTGTCTTTGTGTCAATGTGCCCGGCGATCACAGACTGGGAGATGGTGGAGAAAGTGATCAGCTGCGCTCGAAAATTTTGTTATATCAGCCTAGCGGCAGGTCCTAAAGAACACAGCCTCACCCTTGAAATATTGCCGCTGTTAAACCATTCATACAACAAGCATCAAAACTCCGAGATGATGTATTTGCTACAGCTGCTTTATCTAAAAGGGTACGCCTTTCATTCACTCGTCACACGAGAAATGAAAGTCAGGGTTGTGTCTCGTGCGGAAGCCATTCAAGAGGTTTTACATTGGCTTAACTTTTACAATTATCCAGTAGATGAGAATACGCAGGCCATCATTGAAGATTATCTGGATCAAACTTATCCTGGAAAAACGATCCCAATCAAACAAGGAGGGCGCTTCGGCAAAGTGCTCATTCAGTTAGAAGAGCAAAGCATGTTTACTTATTCATGAGGATGAATCAACCAAAGCGCCTACATCAGATGAGTTCCCGCATAAGGGACGCGTTGTACGAAACAATGGCGGTTCCGGAAGTGCGGGAATTTTTGATCCAGATGGGCATGATATTCAGGCGGATGAAGAAAGAGGCGTGTACTTTGATTGTATTTGCCTTTGAAAAACAACACTTATCATATTAAATGGAATGGTCATTGCGCTTGTTGGCATGTTAAGTGGTTTAGTCGCTTCTTATGAATTGGGTACACCACCCGGCGCTTCCATCACATTAATTTTAATGTTGATTTTTTCAGTCATAACACTTGCAAAGTACATGTTAGATTACTTGAAATTGGATAGACTATTTAATAAAAGTCAAGTCTAGAATGAAATATGCAGAAAATGACAAATCGAGTTTACGCCGTAGATTTGCCATTTTGAAAATAAGCCCATGCATTATACTGAGTAATCACATCTCGTATGGAAAGTTAAACGAAGTGGGAGGGAGTTAATCATGAAGGAAGTTGATGTTGTTATTATTGGAGGAGGTCCTGCAGGTTTAAGTGCTGGACTTGTACTAGGACGTGCTAGAAAGAAGACATTGATTATTGATGAGGGCCAACCGCGTAATGCAGTGACTAGAGAGGCTCATGGCTTTTTAACACGTGATGGCGTTAGCCCACATGACTTTCGAAAAATTGCGAAAGAACAGCTTCGCACTTATCCATCGGTTTCACATCTGGAAGATATCGTCAGGTTGATAGAAGGGGAAGATGGACAATTTTTGTTGGAAACTGTTTCGGGGGTGAAGATAGCCGCTAGTAAACTGCTGTTTGCTATCGGAATGAAGGATCGTGATCTTGGCATACCAGGGTTGGCAGAGGTCTATGGTAAGAGTGCGTTTGTATGCCCGTATTGTGATGGCTGGGAACTAAGGGATCAGCAATTAGTTGTCATAAACAGAGGAGCGACATTAATGCATTTTGTCCCATTGCTTTCTGGATGGTCGAAGCAGTTAGTAGTTTGTACAAATGGTCCCGATGAATTGAGTGAAGCAGAACGTGAAGAATTGCGCGCACATAATATCCCGGTATTTAATGCACCAATACATTCAATCCAATCAAATCAAGGCATGGTAAGCCATATCAAGCTTGAGGATGGGACGGAAATTTCGTGCACAGGGATTTTCTTCAAGCCGGAATTGGAACTTGGATCGGATTTGCCAGTTGCCCTTGGTTGCCGGATGTTGGATACTGGAATCATTGAAGTCGATGAGTTTGGAAAAACTAGTGTACCTGGTGTTTATGCAGCAGGGGATGCAACTACACACTTACACCAATCTATTGTTGCTGCTGCTTCAGGTGCTGTATCCGCAGCTGCAATAAACGGGGAATTAAATCAAGAAGAATGGCGGAAGAGCAACGTTTGATTGAATAACCATGAACACTTTACGAGCCTTCCTCACCCAAGTATCATGCTCATAGAATAAACTTCAAGGGTGAGGAATAACTATGAGATCTTCAAGACATAATAGGTTAGTCAACTTTATCCTTTATTTTAAGAGAACCCACACCAATAATTGCTCCCAATATCACTAAAATTATACTGGCTATTATTTCATATCCTTGCAATGCATCGATGTAATTGACGAGAAACCAACTTGGTCCCCCGCCTGCCAATCGATTTATGATACCTCCAACTCCCTGAAGCAATAGAAGTAAACTTGCACCGCTTGCAATCTCTTTCATAACGCTACATCTCCTTTTTACATAACGAATATCAAGATAGAACTCCCCTGATGCCAATATTGAATAAAATCGCCCCAATAACTGCCACTCCGACTAATACAGAAGACAACGGAGCTTTTACTAATTTTGATCGCAGTTGTTCAAGCTGATTCATTATCCAGTTTTTACATAGTATAAACACGATCAATAGTAAGATTGAAGGAAGTACCATAATCGCGTTATAGCCAAGTAAAATGCCAATGGACAAACCCGTATGAAACGCTAAACCATCCATTAGTAATATCGAGTAAAAATACGGTAAAGCTGTGGTAAACTCAATCGCAAAGACAATAATACCGAGTATGATCATTCCTCTTATAGACACTTGCGTAGGTAACCATTCCAAAAATCGGGATTCCATCCCTTTTTTAGGCTTATAAAAACTAATGAGTACAAAGGCGACTCCAAGTATCGTATAAAACCAACTTGAAATTTGATTGTTCGCCATGCTTTCTATAATACCAAGAATCGGCCCAACTCCGAGATAAACCAAGATACCCATTATAAAATAGCAAAATTGTGTCGAAAATAAAAAAACGATCAATCGCGATGCTGTTTTTTCTTTTTGTATGAGAAGGATATAAGCTGTAATCGCCAATACCCCGGGGCTTAAAATATCAATGACAGCACAGAGCACAATAATGAGGAGTGCTGTTGTGAAATCTATGTTGGCAGGAATTAATGATTCAATGATTTCAATCAC
The DNA here is from genome assembly GCF_038002285.1 of Paenibacillus sp. FSL R5-0810. NCBI lineage: Bacteria > Bacillati > Bacillota > Bacilli > Caryophanales > Paenibacillaceae > Paenibacillus > Paenibacillus sp. FSL R5-0810. The sequence goes on along the minus strand of NZ_JBBOCF010000001.1, from coordinate 4,056,865 downwards.
CTAAACATCCTCCTTATTTATTTATTTCGCGCACTGTGATAAAATAATAATAACACAGTGTGTTAAATAAAACAAGAGGTGATTTGAAGTGCCGAAAATTGTTGATCATGATCACAAAAGAAAGCTCATCGCTGAAACGGCCTGGAAAATTATTGAAACCGAAGGTATTGAAAAAGCATCTATCCGCAGAATCGCATCTGAGGCTGGAATGTCTGCCGGAGCATTGAGACATTATTTCTCAAACCAGGATGAGTTACTATTATTTATCATGGATTATTTTCTTGCTCGCGGGAAAGAACGGTCGAAGAATAAATCATGGTCACAAGACCCTTTCATTGCGGTACAGGAAACGTTGTTAGAATTGGTTCCTGTCGATCGGGATAAACAAGCTGAAGCTGGCGTATGGCTGGTTTTCGTCATTCGTTCACTTACAAGTGCAGCTTTGAACACGAAAAAAGCTGAACTCATCGAAGGAGAATACATTTTAATGGAGGCACTGCTTGAAATCTTGATAAAGGCAGGCTATGTAAAAAAAGACATAGATATTGAAATCGAAAAATTAAGGCTTTCTGCAGTCATTGAAGGTTTATCCATACATGCTCTATTAAGACCGGATATATTCACCATTGAAAAAACGGAACAAATTATTACTCACCACTTAAAAGAACTTTGCAACCAATAAATATTAAGTTAACATTTGATTCGAAATAAACCTTGTTGAAGAAATCGACAATGAAAAGAAGCAGGTCCCACTATAAAAGCCGAAGGAGTCAAAAAGTTTTTTGTCTTTTTCTAAAAGTCTTCCAACGAGTATCGAGTTAAGCGAACCAATAGCTGCTGACGCCGTTTAAAGGGTCGAGGGCAAGGTATATGCTTTGGCTTACATATACGCTTGTGGTATATTAGAGAGTTCTGCGATTCCATATCTTATCTGAAAGAAAGCGGTGTGGAATATTTGACACCGTATCGTGACCATTCGACAATGGCATCTGCCAGTGAGGAAAGGCTTCAGAAACGTTTCGAGCAAGAGGCCGAACGAATTCGTTCAATACTTGGCAACAAGGTTCTGCAATTAGAGCATGTTGGATATACTTCGGTGCCGGGCCAAGCCAATCATCGATATGTTGCTGGTAGTAGAGAATTCAGCTGACGAAACGGCCTACGTTTCCGACTTTGAGGAAGAAGGGTACACCCGTCAAAAACAAATGTAGCCTACTTTTTCAAATGGCCGATGACGTGACGGAGTCCCTCTAACAGCACTTCGTTTGTTGATTTGAATCCCTTCTCTGTGGAAGAATGGATCCGAGAGAAGAGGTTGACGGGTTGCTTCTGCGGGGCGTCAAACCGACTATTTCCGTGACCGAATAACCCTTTTCAATCTTGTAATCTTTACTCGAGCTGTCTCTGACCTGCCCCAACGCTTCGAATGCTCGACCATACGGTTTGATCACATCGGAGTCGTCCTCCAGAATTAACGCGTCCTCATCAAGTGCATTCACCATTTATTTCGCATAGCGGGTGGTGAGCGACGGAGACGGTCGTTGCAGATTCTGACTTAATCGATCACTTGTATTCTTTACCTGAATGAATTCATTCAAGGCGACTGCGATATTTCTAAGAATCACACTTTTGGACTTCAACAGACAGTAAATGGTTTGGGTAATAAATTTGGATTCGACTTGACCAGATTCGGATACCAGGTCTTTTGCAAAATGTATCGTTTCCCGTTTTGTTACATACACATCTGTGGTGGAATGGAACATGTTAAAAACCCCTAATAATTTACATTTTTGTTTAGATTAATTTTGGCGGTACTTAAATTATACCAATCAAAGGGAGGTTTTTTGCTGTTTTCAGGTAATATTTCTCACTTTTCATCTCTGTTTTGGGGGATTTTCTTAAGATACACACCTCCGTAATTACATGCCATCCATTTTTGCGGAAACTCAATTAATTAAATTGGTTTACAAGTAGATTTATGCATGATAAAATATATATTATTTAAAAATGAACGGAGGTTCACGAATGCAATATTTAAAAGAGGAAATTAAAAAACGAATCTTAATAGCTGCATTGGATGAATTTAAAGAGAAGGGTTATTTAAGTGCATCCGTTAGAAATATAGCCAGTAACGCAGATACTGCATTAGGTACAGTGTATAAATATTTTAGGAATAAGGAGGATTTGTTTAATTCTGTAGTAGAATCGGTTTATAGCGATTTGTTTGCTACGATCAATAAAATTATTGTTGCTGATGTTAACCCTAATGAAAAATTGATTGAAATTAAAAATAGGATTTTGGACATTTTTAAAGGAAACAGTAAAGAAGTCTTAATTCTTTTCGGTAAGAGTAAGGGATCTAAATATGAGAACTTTAAAAACGAGGTCGTGGATGTTCTTCATAATATTATTCAAAAAGAAGTATTCTCTCGTTTTGAAGATAAAAGCATTGTGAAAGAACCATTTATTTTCTATGTCCTATCAACAAACTTTGTAGAAGGATTATATACCATTTTAAAGACTCAAGAAGATGGGGAAAAAATTAGCATCCTCATTGACCAGTTGATGTTTTTCTCATTTCACGGTACTGAAAGCCGATTTAAAGAAATGTCTCACATTTAAATAATGTGGATATTTTTTTGAAACAAAAATGAACAATCGTTCATGGTGTTTATTTTATCAATTTTGGTTGTTTTAGCACATATACAGACAGGAAATACAGGAGGAGATTACATTGGCAAAGTATCTTTATAAATTAGGAAATTGGTCAGCAACACATAAAAAACGGTACTTTTTGGCACTGTAGGAATTTTGATGATATTAGCAGTATTAGTACTGAGTTTAAAACCATCTTTTCATGGAGAACTAACTATTCCCAATACACCTGCGGAAAAAGCAGCCAATTTGATTAAAGAAGAATTTGCAGGTACTTCCGAACAATCAACTGTAAACATCGTATTTAAAGCACCAGATAATAGAACGTTGGAATCAGAGGATGTCCAAAGCAAAATTACGGAAGTACTTAATGAAATAAGTAAAGATTCGAAAGTAGCAAGTGTTCAATCACCGATAGAACTGAACAACTTAAATGAAGATAAAACAATTGGTTACGCACAAGTTACGTTTGCGTTAGAAGCTGACAAAGTGTCAGAAAAATCGAAAGAATACATTTTGGATAGTATTGAAATAACAAGAGATGCAGGTATTCAGACAGAAATAATGGGAGGAGATATTACCTTCTCTAGCATACAGTTTGAAGGAATTTATGAAGTAATTGGAGTAGTGGTTGCATTTATTGTATTAGCAATTACTTTTGGTTCATTTATTGCAGCAGGCTTACCAATTCTTATAGCGGTATTAGGTTTAGGAATTAGCTTATTAGGTATTATGATTGGTGCCTACTTTATTGATTTGAATTCTATTTCTATAATTCTAGCAGCTATGTTGGGTTTAGCGGTAGGTATTGACTACTCACTATTTATTATTACACGATTCAGACAAGAATTGGCAAAGGGACATGCCATCAACAATTCAATTTCAATAGCCATAGGAACATCTGGAAGTGCTGTAGTATTTGCAGGTTTGACTGTTATTATTGGACTATTGGGTTTATCTGTAGCTCAAATTCCATTCTTAACCCTTATGGGTGTTTCAGCCGCTATTAGTATACTGGCAGCCGTGCTTATTTCGATTATTACTTTACCAGCAATTTTAGGTATGATAGGCCACCGATTGTCGCCTGCAAAGGAAAGTAGATTTTGGCAAAAAATCAATGGTCAGAATAGAACAGACGAAGAAAAAGCTAATAGATGGGGGAGATTGGTTACTAAACATCCTATCATTATATCGCTAGTATCCATTGCATTCCTTGCAATTCTTACAATTCCTTTCTTCCATATGAATTTGGGGCTACCATCTGATGGAACAGCTAAATCAACGGAAATGACGGAAAGAAGAGCATATGATTTACTAACGGAAGGGTATGGAGAAGGCTTTAATGCACAATTAGTTGTTGCTGCAAAAGTTAGTAAAGTAACAGAGGAAACACCTCAAGTTATTGGAGAAATAGTGAAAGAAATTAGTGATTTAAAAGATATTAAATCTGTATCACCACTTATACCTGGACCTTCCGGAGAAATTTTTATGATTCAAATTACACCAGAATCCGGACCGGATGATATAGAAACAAAGGATTTGGTAAATCTTATTAGAGACAAATCTAAAGAAACAGAAAAAGAACATGATATTGCATTAATGGTAACAGGTAGCACGGCTATGAACATTGACATATCACAGCAATTGAATGATGCTTTACCATTATTTGCATCCTTAATAATTGGTCTTGCTTATATACTCTTAGTAATGGTCTTTAGATCACTATTAGTACCGTTGAAAGCAGTAGTTGGATTCTTACTTTCATTAGGAGCAACATTAGGATTTATGGTATTTGTTGTTCAAGATGGGCATTTCATTAATTTCTTTGGATTTCCATCGGAATCTCCAATATTAGCCTTTTTACCTGTTATTACAATAGGGATATTGTTTGGACTAGCTATGGACTATGAAATATTCTTAGTTAGTAAAATGAGAGAGAGTTATATGCATACTGGAGATAGTCGTAAAGCTATTTTATATGGAATGAGAGACAGCGGTAGAGTAGTAACTGCTGCAGCTCTTATTATGATGGCAGTATTTTTCGGATTTATGATGAATCCTGATGCGATGATTAAATCAATTGGAATGGCACTAGCCTTTGGAGTATTCTTCGATGCGTTTATTGTCAGAATGACAATAGTACCTGCTGTAATGACTCTAATGGGAAAATCAGCTTGGTATATTCCGAAGTGGTTAGATAAAATTCTTCCTAATATAGATGTAGAAGGAGAGTCTATTACGCATAAAGAAAGAAATGAAGAATAAATCAAGAAAGTAGCATTCTGCAGCTTTCCAGAATGAAGACAAACTCCCGATGCGATGCATGTTGAATGTTGCTCACTGTTAATTAGTTACCCCTGAAAAAATCAGGGTTTTGATCAAAAATAAAAGGAATTCACTGCCTCAAAATGGAATTAGTTATTGTCCAGATAACCATCCAAAGGGGGGCCGAATTCCTATGCTTATGAATTCTTCATTGCCCCTCAAAATCCTTTTGAGGTGAGAAAAATGTTGAAACTTCGTGAAGAACAAATCACATTGTGGGATTCCATCATCTCTGAGAGCGTATGGTCGTTGCCTGAAGAACTGGCTAAAATAGATGCCTTGCTGGATGATGAACGTTTCATGCAGCCTTTTCTAGAGAAGCATCACACCCGAAGGGGCCGTCCGACCAAAGCGATTGAAACCTTCCTGCGTCTCATGTATCTGAAGCGCCGCTACAATTTCGGTTACGAATCCCTCGTGCAGGAAGTAGGCGACAGTCTGACGTGGCGGCGATTTTGCCGCATACCCATTGACGAAAAGATGCCTGATCCGACGACCTTGATCAAAGCGCGCCAGCGCTATGGCGAAGAATGGGTCGAACAACTCAATGAGCTTTTGCTTCAAAAACTGGATGAAGCGAAGGTGCTCAAACACCGGAAGCTGCGGACGGATACCACCGTAGTCGAATCGGATGTACATCATCCGACCGATGCGACCTTGCTGCAGGATGGCGTAAAGGTCATCACTCGCCTGGTAGGCAAGATCCGGAAAGTGGCGTCCGAAGCGACCCGGAACTTCGAGGATAAAAACAGTGAAGTGAAGCAACACATCCTTTCGATCGCCAAGTTGCTGCGCCGGCGCACGCAACAGTCATGGGACGAGCTCAATGCCATAACGGAGCAAGTCGTTGCGATGACGGAAGACGTATGTCAGAAATCAACAGCTGTTATGAATCTTACAAAGGATAAAGGTAAGGCGTCCGTCAAGGCGATGAAAGAGAAGTTAGGTGAAGCTATTACCTTGACCCAAAAGCTCGTCGATCAGGCCAAGCAAGTGGTATCCGGAAACCGCATTATTCCAGATCGGATCGTCAGCTTCTTTGATCCTGAAGCACGCCCGATCAAAAAAGGGAAGCTATCCAAGAGCGCGGAATTCGGATACAAAGCGCGAATCGATGAAACCGAAAATGGGTTTGTAACCGGCTATGAGTTATACAAAGGTAACCCCTCGGACGACGAAATGCTCGTTCCCGCCGTGGTACAACATAAAGAACGATTTGGCTCGGTGCCCCGTGCTGTGGCAACCGACCGCGGCTTCGGCAGCAAGAAAAATGAATCGACCCTTGCAGAACTGGGTGTAACACGAATCAGCACCCCATTCTGAGGGAAGAAGAGCAAGAAACGTGCGGAACTTGAGAAACAGTTATGGTATAAAGATTTGCAACGCTTCCGCGCTGCAGGTGAAGCCAAAATCATTTTACTGAAACGCAGGTACGGTTTAAACCGCAGCCGGTACAGGGGCTTTGTTGGCTCAAAAACCTGGATCGGCTTGGGAATTTGGGTTCATAACCTCAGAAAAGCCGCTCAGATGATCAAATAAGGCAAAGAAATGGAATACAAAGGAAATATGTCCACCTGAAAATTTCAAGGAGAGTAGAGCGAACTCTAAATTCGAATTTTTCAGGGGTAACTAATTAGAAACGAAAAGTAATCCTGAATTTCGAACGTACAGCTCCGTGGAAACGTGAAAAGGGATCCAAATCTTTGGTAGAATGGTGTTTGACTGAAACACATCACCCAAAGAGAGGAGCACCTTTTAGGTGAAGTCTACCACACCCGTCAGCAAGATCAAGACTGAATTTTCCTTGGAGAATGCCACCAGCTTCGGAGGCATCAAAATCTTTCTGGAATACCTTGAGAAAATAAAGCTCTCCGAAGCGTTACGTGACATCTCTTGCGGCAAAGGACGAAATTCTCTCTTTCCGATTTACCGCATTCTGCTTTATCTCATCGTGGGTTGGATGCTCGGCTGCGAGCGGCTCTTTCATTTTCGCAAACTATAGCGCGACTAGCTTCTGAAGCGATTTCTTGGCGGGCGATGCCCACACCATACCTTGCTGTACAAAGAACTGATTCGATTGAGAACATCTTGTCCTAACTTGCGGTTCGAACTGCGAACGCTCAATCAGACCGTCATTCGGCCCTGCCTGCCGTCTAAACTTGTCCTTGATCTGGATTCGACGGCGGAAACCGTATACGGCGATCAAGTCGGCGCAGAGAAAGGAAAGAACCCGCACAAGCCCGGCCGCAAAAGCTACCACCCGCTACTGACATTTGAGGGGCAGTCTCGCCTGTGCCTGAATGACTTCCTCCGATCTGGGAACACGCATGCCTCTACGGATGCTGCTTCATTCTTAGACAACACGTTCGAGCTCCTTGGCGGACGTTCGGTGAAATATGCCCGATTCGACAAGGGCTTCGGCGGCGAGGAGTTCTATAGCCTGTGGGAAGGCAAGAACATCGGCTACGTCGGCAAGCTGAAAAGGACGCAGCGCCTTGCGGCGCAGGTGCAGCCTGCCGGTACTGGAAACGATTTGTCGATGAAGACTGGATTATCGAAGGGATAACGCTCATTTACAAAGCGACATCCTGGAAAAAGCCCCGCCGCGTGGCGATCATTGTAGTAAAACCTATTGGTTTTATTGATAGAATACAATCCATACTTGAAAATAGGAGTATCGGGATCTGGAACTACAATGTAGATCCTTTTCGAAGTATCTCAAGTTATTTCCGTTTTAAAACGACTCCATTTGCCTTCATAAATATTTTGGGTAATATTGTTACGTTCTGTCCATTAGGATTCTTAATCCCTACTATTTTTACAAAGTACAGGAAACTTTCTAAGACTTTGTTGATTTGTTTAATCAGTATAATTGGGATCGAGAGTTTCCAATTTGTCACAATGTTAGGTTATTTTGATGTTGATGATATCATTTTGAATATGACAGGTTGTTTAATTGGATATTTTGTTTATAGTGGGTTTAGAATATTAGCCAGGAAAATAGCTAAACCTGAATTTCGAAAGTAACAACTCTATGAATACGTGAAAAGGGCTCAAAATCTTAGATAATGGTGCTGGATGCTGAACACATCACATAGAGTGCGATTACTTGACTTTCATAGAAAAAGGGGTTAAATAACTCAACTGGATATAAGGACCTGCAATCAGGTATTAAACTTTTATAGCCGTCAGCAAGTCTGACCGCTAATCCGCGTAGATTTTTGCCCTGGAAACTTTGCTTCCACCGGGTTAGCATCTAGGTAAAAGAAACAGTACGCGAGCTAGAGAACTGATCTTAGTACGCATTATTTCATGAATAAAAATTGTAAATAGACTGTTGTACGGTCTTTTTTCGTTTATAGCGATTTGAATTCAGATTTAGAAGTCTGTTTTCCTATTACAAGCGTTTATTATACGCACATGGAGTTTACTCAATAAAGAAAATAAGAAATGCTGATGATCTTGCAGCATAAGGTTATCGGCATTTCCCGACGGTGTTTCATACTCGTGGCTTACAATTTCGCGCATGAGTGCCATTTGCTCTCCGGGATCCAATTTGCGGCTAACCAGGGGCGCAATCAAGCCGTAACGGAAGTTAGCCTCTTGCTGCCTTGCTTGCTCATCCATGCAAAATCTCCTCTCCCTGTGGTCTATGAGAGTATCCCATAGACGCTAGAAACCAGGGAGGGCGCATATTTTGTGGGATCGGGAGGGCAACTTGCCGTCCAGGCGATTTTTAAAGCGATTTTGGAGGCGACTTTCGCTTGCCGTGCTCCTTGGCGGCGGATGCTGAAGGAATTTATAAGCGTGATGCTGCATGCAGGTAACCCTGCATTTAGAAAAGTCCAATAGCCCCGTCTAGATGCGCCAGCGGGGATGAATCGGGATAACAGTTTGTTCAGCCAATCCAGTGTGTCCATTGGCGTTGGATTCATCATGGTGGGGTAAAGGCGGAGCATATCTTCGTCTACTCCCCCGGCAATGAATTGCCCGGCAACCCAAAGTGCCGCATTTGCTGCGCGGTGCAAATGCCTTGCCCACCAGCGTTTCAACGTACGGAAGCTGTAACGTACGCTAGATGTTGTCGTGCTTTCTGCGATCTGCCGCCAAGAGAATCCCTTGCGCTTGCGCTTCAATGCCGCTTCTCGCACCCAAGTCGCATACCGGGCCCATGGAATCAGAAATTCCGGAAGAAGGGAAATCGTCTTATTACAAGCAGGACAGTACCAGCGGTAGATGGGGATCAGGATGACTTCGTGTTTCGTCACAACGCCTCGCCAATAACGACCGTGTTTATGGAGAAGCCGGCCGCAATCGTCACAGCAGATTTGGACGTCAGGAGATTGATTCTCGAAAGTGCGTAAATAAGCCTTGCAAGAAAGGCCGAAATAAAGTACTTTTGACATGATGAAGTGAATGCTCCCGGGGATCCTCTCCAAAGGTTCGGGAGCATTTTCCTATTTAATCGACAATAGCCTAATCCCCCGTCAATGTACAGAAGGGATTAGGCTATTGTCGGCTGTTTATTCGGTTTGGCTCCGCCAAACCGAATGGCGAATCCATGGTTTTTTTCCGCCAAATAATCAGGCGGCGAACAGCATATCATGATTTCAAACGTTTTTAATAATAGACAAACATGATATTGCTTTAGCAACTTTTCTGAAAGCTATGAAATAAAAAGAGGGAGGGAAGGGGGGCGAAATAACAAGAAAAAATGCCCGATGAAAAGAAGTTTTGAGCTGTGTTATTAAGGGAAGAAGAAAATTGAAAGGAGTATATCCGGGTTTGTTAAAGGACCTAAACCTAAGGTAAAGTATCCGGAATCACCAGTAAAATGAAAGAGCATAAGCTTACGCGTCCTTTTTGTCTCAAGAAGCATGCAAAATTGCAGTCTCTAGTTAGGTATCCTATCATGCCGCATATCTACTACGAGACCAGTTTGCCGCATAACCCTTGAACCAAGTAAAAAGGCCGTCGTTTCCGACGACCTCCCCCTGATATTTGATCATTGCTTGGTCTCCGATAAATTTAACCTATGATAATCTTCTGATGCCCAAGTTTACCACATATATTTATTTTTTATAAACATATTATACGAGGAGATACTGATATAAAAAAAACGGTAATTGGTATTCTAATAGTCTGTTTTGTTTATTTTTCAATGCACCAAGATTTTGAAAATAGTTTAATGCTTGGTTATTTAATTATGATTATAGTGACTTCACTTCTTGCTTTCCTCCGACAGAAGTATTATTTGATAGGGAAATCTATGAAATGGTTATTCCGCACGAGATCAACCCGTTCAAAATCAGTACCCTAGAATCTGGCTACAAGGCTGGTATGAAGGAACGGTTTATTATAAGCATTAATTTTGCCGCTAGTAATCATTCGTTTTCAGTCATCCTTCATATCTCCTGTTAAGGTTCTGTCACAAGGATTGGCGGATCATAGTGGTACTAAACTGGGAAGAACCCGCAAAACAATTCATTCTACGTTTATATCATCGTCGTTGAAATGGATTTTAACATTTCAATCATTCTTTCAATAAAAATCGTAATGATAAAAGGACGATGATTCACGATACAAATCCATAATCCGTATCCAATAACAGATACAGCCCCAAAAACTGCTGCATCCCGATAAAGTCTCTTTCGAAGCAATCCCAACATCGGTAAACCTATCAAAGGCGCCAGCAGGATGTGAAGCATCAACATGTTCAATTCATCCTCCTTTTCGCTTCTCGAACGTGCGTTTGACCCATGTTGTCACTAGCAACAAAAAGGGGATCAGTAGAACAAAGAAACTGTCATATATGAATGTATATTTTTCATCCCATTCCTCGTTTTGGATCGGGTTTTCATAGATGGACAAGGCGGTCGCCGACAACAAAATCGTCAAACCCAGAAAATGAGGCCACCGGGTTTTTGGACGAAATACTTGACGCAGCGTTTCGGAAGCTCCGTAAACGAGTACCAACAGCTTGATAAAAATCAGAATCAGTAAAATAACGGAGATAATGGAATGGATGTTGACGATCACCTCTCCGATGGAAATTTCCTGCACGGTCGTATACACTGGAAAGGTAAGTTGTGACGCCCTCTCCACTCCTAATAAACCGATAATCATAAACAAGGTCATGCTAAGAGAAAGGGAAGCGGTCATCAACCCAAGCAAAAAGGGGCGTGTTGCCCCCTGTTTGACCAGCGGAAAAAGCATCGTGAGCGCTATGGCTTCCATATAGGGAAAGCCCAAAAAGGAATGGTATTGCAAAATGGCACCCAGGCCGGAATGGAAAGCTGGCTGAAGTCTTCCCCAATCCCAGTTCACCATTGCCAGCAACAGAACAAACCAGAACGGGAAGAACAAAAACGGAGTGATGATTTGATTTAATCGTCCGATGGCTTCCGTCCCCTGAGCGACCGTGTAAAAGGCGACAAGCAAAAACATGACGTGAAAAACGGTTTTCGGCGTCTCCGGCATGATGGTTCCATTTAAAAAATCGCTTAAATTTCGAAGAGCCCATCCAGCCAAAATACAGAAATAAAGAAAATACAAGACGGAGACAAGCGTTCCCAGAGAACGTCCCCAAGCTTCCAGCGGGATTTGCACCAGACTTTTGCCCGGGTAGTATCGGAAAAGAAAAGTCCAGAACAGACCGACGAGTATGCCAAAACTTCCTGCCCACAAGGGCATGAGCCAGGCATCCTGTCCCGCCTGTACGACCAGCCGCCCGATCAGCACGAAAAGGGTGGTTCCGAGGATATAATTGATTGTCAGCAGATAAAACTGGAATCGGGAAATCATTGGCTTCATCCTGTTCCTCCATAAGGTTGACTCATGCTTCCCGTTCGGAGCAGCCGGGTATTTGCACGAATCTCAATTTGTACATTTTTCGCCGCTTGGTCGATATCCGGATGATTTGGCGTTTGTTTGCGCAACAAGTCGTTGATGCTTAACAGATCCCAGCCACGCTCCCTTATCATTTGATAGAAAGCAAGCGACTCGTCTGCTATGATCTGATTCAGTCTGTTTTCAAGTCTCTCCACCTCGTTCCGAGACTTCGGGACGGACTCGATTGTATAGGCAGTGGAAAGTTCGAGGTCCATGCGGATCCGAACGACAGGTTGGTCGGATTTCCAGAAGACCTCACGTTTTATGCGAACCAGTCTCAATTCCACGGATACCTGTTTTCCTTCCACCTGAAACTGTCGCACGTGGCGACCTCGATCGCCATTTAGCAAATGGTACCAGACCAGTTGCGTATCATTCAGTTTGCCCGCCATGCGATAATCACGGAAAACCGCCCCGCCTCGGATGATAAAGTTGTTTTGATTGGCGTCGATATCCGCCGACCTTTCCCCGCTGTTGGAAGAAGGTGCCTCTGTCATTCCGGTGATCAACGGTAATACGATCGTATCTGACTTTTCCATCCGTTCAATGACATCACTGACCTTGATCTGTTTTCCCACTAGGAGCGAATTCCGGATCAGCAGGTCGAGCCTGGAATCGATCGTGTCAGACGGCACCCGCTCCAGGGGAGTTAATGTTCTCATGACCTGAGATATCGATCCGTCGACAATCAGCATCGGGACCGACGAACGGCCATTAGGTTGCATTTCGATAAAGTTGACAATATCGCGTATGTTTTGTTTGGCCACCCGTCGAGAAACGAGCAGCACCTTGCAGTGGGCCATAAATAACTTGCGCGGCAACATTTTGTAAATCGTAGATTTGATTTCTCCAAAAGAGGATCCACTGATTTCGTAAGTGTATACAGGGGCTTGTTCGCCTCCCGACGTACCTTTGGCGGAAGTGCCGCTGAGCGGGTTGATGATCTGGTAATATACGGTTATTTTGTCGCTCTCAGGATCTCTGTCCACCCCCATCATACTGACCAGCGCCAGTTCGTTCATTTCCGTTCTGTCCCAGCAAGCCGTAAGCAGGGCGGTAAACATCATCAGGATGAACAGACCCGCTGCATACCGGTTGGTCATGTTTGATCCTCCAGATTACTTTTTCTCTTCATATTCCGAATATATCCGGGCAGACCGTTCGGATTCAGCCAGGGCCGGGGCAGCCGCACCAACACATCTTTCCAATCGGTTCCTATGGACGGGGAAGCGGGAGTGAAGTAAGGAACGCCAAAGGACTTAAGCGACACCAGATGGGCAACCAGAAACAGGGCACCGCATAAAATGCCGAAAAGGCCCATAAAGCCGGCCAACAGCACGAACGAAAAACGAAGCAGGCGTTGTGACATGCCAAAGCTGTAAACCGGAACGACAAAATTGGTGATGCCGGTTATGGCTACAACAATGACAATCGCGGCGGAAATGAGACCGGCTTCCACCGCCGCCTGCCCCAGTACAATCGCCCCCACGATCGAAAGCGCCTGTCCGACCGCTCGCGGCATACGCAGCCCCGCTTCCCGGATAATTTCAAACACGACTTCCATTAACAACACTTCGAAGATGGCGGGGAAGGGAACCCCTTCCCGCTGGGCGGACAAACTGATCAGGAGTTGGGTCGGGATCAGTTCCTGGTGGAACGTCGTGGCCGCGACATACAAGGAAGGGACGAACACGGCCGTAAAAAAGGAAATCAACCGAATCCAGCGAATAAACGTGGCGATGTCCGCCCGCTGATAATAATCTTCAGGAGAACTGAAAAACTCGAAAAACGTCATGGGGGCAAGCAGGACGTTGGGCGTTCCGTCCACCATTACGGCCACTTTACCATCCAGCAACTGGGCAGCTACCATATCTGGGCGCTCGGTGTTGGTAAGCGTCGGAAAAGGAGACCAAATCCGGTCCTGGATGAATTCCTCCACATAAGCGCTTTCCAGCACACTGTCCGTCCGGATGGCTGACAATCTGCCGCGCACTTCCCGGACCAGCGATTCCGGGGCGAGGTTCTCCATGTACACCATAAGCAAAGTCGTCCCGGTTTGATTGCCGATGTTCATTTTATCAAACCGGAGGAATGGGTTGCGGATTCTTTTGCGGACAAGCCCCACATTGGTCAGAATGCTTTCCGTAAAGCCTTCGTGCGGCCCGCGAATGGTCGATTCCGACTTCGGTTCTTCAATGGAGCGTTGTTTGGATTCGGTCACATTGATAAGACAAACGCGCTCCCTTGCAAAATCGGTTAGTGCGCAATGGCCTGTAAGGAGAGCTTTTACGGCATGTTCCCGCAACTGTTCATATGGATCGGAAAAGGAAAATTCGCGCAAAAAACCGCTTTCGGCGGAACGAGGCGCTTCCCCTTCGGAAAACGTATTTTCCGTGAACGATTTCAAAATGTATTCGTCAATCGTTTTTTTATCGACCATCGATTCCAGATACAGGCACTGCATGGTTTGTTCCCCTTGGGCAAACAAGGATCGGCAGACCAAGTCTGGAGGGAACCCGAGGGCTGATTGAATGTCTCCGAAAAAATCATTCTTGATCGATTGATTTTGCTTTTTTCTTGCCATCGACGAACCTCCAGATTCTCACATCTCATCATTATCATTATTTCCTATTGGGTGGATTCTTATTCCATTGGCAGTTATGCTGTTGCAAATTATCGTGTGGTGAAATCAAGATTCGGTTACGACATTACTAAGTTATTCGATCAATGAGGATATCTAGTACATGACCGCAACTGCTGCAGTATTCTTGAACATACTTCCCGTACTTGCTGGCATGAAGGAAGAAGCAGGCTATTATAGATTCGCTCGCAGCATTCGCCAAAGTTGGATGATCTAACGTAAATACGACTCTCTTATTCATGATTTATAGATTATCGATTAGAAAAAAAGAGGGTCGCCCGTTGACCTCATATTTGTGCACCGTCTGCAAAAACAGGCAGAACAATTCGGCTTTGCGGATCGCGTGACTATTCTGTTTGTAAACGAACTCCCCTAGTCCGTCGAGAACGAAAATGGGGTCGTGGTACGGGGCCGATTTGAAGACAGGAAGGTGTGCGCATGGACAACCCGAGGCGGCTGTTTCCGTCGGTCTAACGCCCGCGGGCGCTCCGGCGTTAACAATCGGATCGGCAAGGCGAATTTGATCGTATCCCTCAACATGGGCGCACACTCGCGCGAATTTTATTTGGGCCTTGCGATCATGTACTGACTCTTCTCTATCTGCTTCCCCGCCATCTACGGCGGTGACTCTGTCAGATCGTCGTGGATTTAACGGAACGACTGCCGATTGTCATCGGAAAAGCTACCGGTTTTACTGGCAGGTTTGGGTGGACAGTATCATGTTTGATGGGGCTCGTGACTGCCTCGATAACCGTAAGCATCGTTCTCGCCCCTGAAGTTCCTCAGCTGACTTCCTCTTTTTCTGAAATACAGCTGTCTTAACAAAAATTTAACAACAGATCAAATACACTGTGGTTAAGTAGTCGGGGAAAAGAAAAAATGAGGTGAAAAAAATGAGAATGAAACGTTTTTTAATTACGGCTGTTTTGTTGATAACCGTGTTGCCCATGACCGCATTTGCCTTGGCAAATGATGCGCTGCCAGTAACGATTCAAACGAGTGATGTTGTTTCGAAGTCAGAGGATATTTCGGGTCAGTCTTCCGGAGCGGTTACAGTAATTCAACGGGCAACTCCTCAAGTGAATGACGCTAACCCAACTTCGAGCGATGTCACTGTGGACGGGCAGCCGGTACACAAAATTCAACTATCAGAGGAAAACATCATTGAATTGAATCTTGGGGATTCTGACGATGTTGGTGTACAGGCTACCTATCCGGTTAACTTCAACTTGCCGGGATCATCACTTGCCACAATAAGTGATGGGTCTGGAAACCCGTGGTATTTGACTCGGAACGAAGAGGTTACCATATCGTTGACATGGCTGCCTCGGGACGCTACACTTCGAGTTGGTTTAATCGACTCGGACAATACATTTTTTTATGTGAACTTTACAGGCGGTGCCGATAGTCGAACTTTTGTTGTGAATGTCGCTGACAACTATCGAGTGGGGATTTACAATACGGATACCCATCAAGTGACAGTCACTGGAAATATCACGATCTAAACATAAACCATTCCCCGACTACGACGTTTTATTGAGAGGTGAGCTAAAGATGCGGATGTTGGTGATCGAAGATGAACAAGATTTGGCGAGTGCGATCAAAAAAGGATTGGAAATGGAAGGATTTGCGGTAGACATTGCATTAGATGGAGAAGAAGGCTGTCACCTGGCGGAAATCCATGCCTACGATATCATCATCTTGGATTTAAACTTGCCAGATAGGGATGGGCTAGATGTGCTGCAACACATACGACATCTTTCCAAACAAATCAGAGTGCTGATTCTAACAGCGCTTTCTGATACATCTTCTCGTGTGAAAGGATTGAATTTGGGAGCTGACGATTATCTTGGTAAACCATTTGATTTTGAAGAACTGAAAGCAAGAATACGCGCCTTATTGAGACGTGATCTTTTACGAGAAAGCCCGCTGCTCACCTATGGCCCTATCGAGTTGAATCCGATCACGATGACAGCAACTTGTGCTGGGCAACAGCTGACCCTTACTCGTAAGGAGTTTGCCTTATTACAGTATTTTTTATCTCATCCTGATCGAGTTGTCTCGTCCGAAGAATTGGTTGAACATGTGTGGGATCAGCATGCGGACCCTTTTTCCAATTCCGTCAGGGTACATATTACGACTTTGCGTAGTAAGATAAGATCCGTTATCCATGCAAACTTTTTGAATACGGTGCCAGGGTACGGCTATCGACTGAACAAACAAATTGAGAGGTTATCAAAATGATGAAAAGCAAGCGGCTCACATTGGCGGGAAGAATCGTGTTGTGGAACCTGGGTTTAATCATATTAACAGGCGTGTTTCTGTTGGTTTCGCTCAATGTTTTTGTTCAAATTATGCTTCCTGCTGTTCATGTGAAGCCCAATGATATGCTACTTCAACAAGATCATGAAGTGATCGTACCCACCATTGAAGTGAATCAGGTAAACGAAGAGGGGATGCTCAGATCGGATGTAAGCTTTTCATCTGAATTGATTGCATTTAAAGGACAAGTTCTCCTTTTTTCGCTGATCTGCCTGCTCATCATGATTATATTAGGTGGGGTCGGGGCGTTTTATCTCTCCAAAAGAAGTCTGTGGCCGGTGCGTTTATTGAGTGAACGACTTATGAAAATCAATGCCAATGATTTGTCCGTGCAGCTTCCTGTTAAGGAACTGCCCAATGATGAATTGAAAGAATTAACGGAATCGTTCAATACCATGCTGAAAAAATTAGAACATGCCTTCCAGCAGCAAGAACGTTTTATGGCCAATGCCGCTCATGAATTTAGAACTCCCTTGACGATTTTGAAGACGAATCTGGAAGTCTTGAGGAGTGATCCATCCGCAACTTTGGCAGATTATCGGCAGCTCTCGGACATTTTTGAAAAGACGTTAAAACGAATGAATCATATGGTCAATGAACTGCTCGTTCTGGCTAAAAATCAAGACCCGGATAAGGATGTGATTGAAGTGGGTTCACTGATCCGTAAAGTCGTGAGTGAATTAAACGATTTAGCTTTGGCACAAACAATTTCTATTGAAATCCACATCCATCCTGATGTTGAGATATACGGGAACGATATTTTAGTCCAGAGAGCCATTAGCAACCTGGTCGAGAACGCCATTATGTACAACAAGCCACAAGGAAAAGTGATCATCACATGTGCAAGTCAAGAAGGAGAGTGTTTCATTTCTATCATGGACACCGGAGATGGCATAGATGAAAAACACATTCCGTTTATCTTTGAACCGTTTTACAGAACTTCGGAAGGTAGAACGAAGAACAAGGCAGGTACAGGGCTAGGTCTATCCATAGCGTTATCCATTATTAAAAAGCATGAGGGAACGATTGAATACAGTCGTGAGCAAACGACGAAAGGCTTTATCGTCCGCCTTCCTGTCATCGACTAGCGGAAAGATGTACTCCATTCTATTTCATGTTAATAGTACCCCCAGCATTGTCGATCGAAGATGCTCCGATAAGGCCCTACATAAATAAAAGTTTTTTGGTAAAATAATAGAAAAAATGTTCATATCTCATGACGGTTGCCAAATAAGGGAGGGGGGCAAGCCATGATCATAGCCACGAAACTGCATATTCCTCGATCGCGAAGCTCGCTTGTTGTGCGTTCCCGTCTCACCCGGCGTTTGCATGAAGGGTTAGATCGCACGCTTACTTTGATCTCAGCTCCAGCCGGGTATGGCAAAACGACATTGCTCGGCGAATGGGTGATGACGCTGGAAAATCCCGTCGCCTGGGTCTCGCTTGATCAAGGGGATAATGATCGCACGCGCTTCTGGGCACATACCATTGCAGCGTTAAAACAAGCTTATCCGTCTTTTGACCAACAGGACGTCCTTCGTCATGCCGCAGAAGATCCATCGGGTGTGTCACTGATTGCTGCGCTCATCAACGGGCTACATCGCATTTCACACACGATGGTGCTCGTATGGGATGACTTTCATCATATCGAAGAAACGTCCATCTTGCAGGGCGTCACTTATCTGCTGGAACGTTTACCACTACATGTCCATCTCTATCTTGCAAGCCGAAATTCTCCAGCGCTTCCTCTTTCCAGACTACGAGCAGAAAATAGGCTGATCTCGTTGGAGGCGAGCGATCTCCGGTTTGTGCCGGACGAAACGACTGAATTTTTTGCGAAGTGCGGTGGTATACAATTATCCAATGAAGATGTGGCGACCGTACAAAAAAAGACAGAGGGTTGGGCAGTGGCGATGCGACTGGCGGTCTTGTCAATGCACGAACATACCGATCCCGTATCTCTAATCCGGAAGATGGCGGGGACGGAACGTGATATATCGGATTACTTCTTTGATGAGGTGTTAGCCCGACAATCCGCAACGATGCAGCAATTTTTACTCTATACTTCCATTTTGGACCGGATGAAGGGCGAACTTTGTCAAGCGGTAACCGGTATAGCCGAAAGTCATGCGTATCTGCAACAATTAGACAAGGAAAGCTTGTTTCTTGTAGCTTTGGACGAGTGGCGGGAGTGGTACAGGTATCATCATTTATTCCGGCAATTTTTGACGGCGCAGTTGAAAATGCGCGAGCCGCGGCAATGGCAAACACTTCACATGAC
The DNA here is from genome assembly GCF_038002285.1 of Paenibacillus sp. FSL R5-0810. Taxonomy (NCBI): domain Bacteria; kingdom Bacillati; phylum Bacillota; class Bacilli; order Caryophanales; family Paenibacillaceae; genus Paenibacillus; species Paenibacillus sp. FSL R5-0810. The sequence goes on along the minus strand of NZ_JBBOCF010000001.1, from coordinate 4,037,750 downwards.
AGCGGGAAAATGGTTGGAAGAGAACGGTTATCCGCATGAAGCGGTAGATCATTACCTTGCGGCTGCCGATTATGAACATGCGCTATCATTGATAGAGGAGATGACACCGGAGCTGATGACCAATGAATGGACGACGCTTTGCAAGTGGTTAAACGCAATTCCCGACACGCTGTTATTTGCCAGACCGATGATGCTGTTGACAAAACTCGCTTCCCAGTACTTGTCCGGGCATGTCGAAGCGGCCACTGACGGGTATTGGCAAGCGGTTCGCAGGCTAGAAGAGGACACAGATCCCCTTCCTCCTGAAGAAGCCGAAACATTGCAAGCCGGACTCGCTTTTCTGGCTGCATTTCGCACGTTTTTGGATCGTGATTTTGAATATGCCGTTCAATTTTCACATGAATATGTCGAGAAGCATCCGGAAGGCGATTTCTTCATTGAGTTTGGGAGCGACGAGGATGGCTATCATCCGGTGTGGGATATCTACGTGTCGGATGACAGCCTTCGATTGGCGGAGCAGGTGTTAACGTCCTTGCTGTCGATTTGGTCTGAAACCCGAAATGTCTATTTTGTTGCTCATCTTTATATCGACTTAGGCAAAATGCAGTACGAACGAAATCGCTTGGTCGAAGCGGAAAAGCTGATGCGCCAAGCCTATGATATTGGAAGATTGCATGATCATCGAATCTTGGCGACCATCGCAGCGCTCTGGCTTGCCCGCATTGCCACCGTACAAGGAGACGAGGCGACGTCAAAGCACATATTACGCGAGCTAACCCAACTCACGTCCAAGACGGCGAATTCGCGTTTGTCCGGGAAAATCGCCTCGTTTCGCGCCATGCTGGGCAGGATGCATAGAGAAGAGAAACCGGTGAGACAATGGCTGAGAAAGAGCCGCTTGCGATTCCGTGATGAAATTCCGGTATCCATGATCAAGGAATACGATTTACTGGCCTCTATACTGGCAGAGCAGGGGAAATTCGAGGAAGCTGCAGCGTTAGCGGAGCGTCTTCTTTTCATGGCCAGAGAAACAGGACGGCAAAGCGATCAAATCCGTCTTCTTGTTCGTAAGGGCAGGCTTTTATCCTTACAAGGAAAGGTTGCAGAATGCATGGACGTGTTGGAAGAAGCGCTTGCATTGGCGTGGCCAGAAGGGTACATTCGAACCTTTGTTGACGAAGGGGCAGCTTTTGGCCAATTATTGGATCAATATATCCAACTGCGTCAAAAACAGCATCGCCGCCCCAGTCATAAGGTGCCTTTATCCTATGTGAAACGACTGCGGAGACTGATACCGCAAGTCGAAAGGAAAGCCGGTACTCTCCATGAAGCAACGGTGGTCGTTTTAACAGCCAGAGAACAAAGCGTGCTTCGGTTGATGGAAACGGGAATGTCTAATAAAGAAATCGCGCTTAAACTGAACGTTTCCCTGGCGACGGTAAAAACACACATTAACAATATCTACGGCAAATTGCAATCCAAAAATCGCTTACAAGCGTTGGAACGTGCCAGAACATTGCAGCTGTTCTGACTCGTTCTTTTTATTTTGTAAAAATTATCTCCACCTCCCTGTTCAACCTTTTTGATCTTATGTGCCAGGCAGGGTTGATCACAGATGGACAGGATGTTTGTATAATAAATCGGATGAAGTTATACTCCTTTGCCTTCACATCATCGGAAAAGTCATTGCTTGGTGAAGTAATTCCTCTGGTCAACTCGAGGTTCCGTTAAACCGCGTAAGTCACAATGCCAACAGACCATCTTGCGACCAAAGGGACTAACGGGAATGCCATCGGCGGTTAATGTTCATTTCATTGTCTACCCGTCACGGAAGCGTTCGCATCGCCAGGCAAACCCTTTGCCACAGATGGGAGGGCAAGCATTGGAAGGAGGATTAATGTTGAAATCAATGAAATCCCCGATCAAGTATGTATCCCCATGGCTGATTGCCATGCTCTTCATCAATCTGATTCTATCGCTGCTGGTTATACCAGCGCCAACTCTGGCTCAAGAATCAGAGACAAATGCAAACCTAGTCGGCGTATTTTCGTTCGGAATGGGTAATCATGGAAAATTAGGACATGGCGATACGGATCGTCAATACACGCCCAAGAAAATCGAGAGCTTGACGGACATTCAGGCGATTGCGGCTGCCGATAATCATTCCCTTGCTTTAACGAAGTCCGGAGACGTATACTCGTTCGGACATGGTTATCATGGCGAATTAGGACATGGCGATAGGGAAGATCAACTCACGCCGAAGAAAATCGAGGGATTGGCGGACATTCAGGCGATTGCTGGAGGATGGTATCATTCCCTTGCTTTAACGAAGTCCGGTGACGTGTACTCGTTTGGAAGCGGTACTTTTGGCCAATTAGGACATGGCGATACGGAAACTCAACTCACCCCCAAGAAAATCGAGGGTTTGTCGGACATTCAGGCGATTGCGGCTGGTGTATATCATTCCCTTGCTTTAACGAAGTCCGGAGACGTGTACTCGTTTGGATTCGGTACGCATGGCCAATTAGGACGTACGGAAGATCAACTCACGCCGAAGAAAATCGAAGGTTTGTCGGACATTCAGGCGATAGCTGCCGGGGGTCATTATTCCCTTGCTTTAACGAAGTCCGGAGAAGTGTACTCGTTTGGAAGTGGTACTTTTGGCCAATTAGGACATGGCGATACGGAAACTCAATTCACCCCCAAGAAAATCGAGGGTTTGTCGGACATTCAGGCGATTGCGGCTGGCTCTACCCATTCCCTTGCTTTAACAAAGTCCGGAGAAGTGTACTCGTTTGGAAAGGGTACGCATGGCCAATTAGGACATGGCGATAGGGAAGATCAACTCACGCCGAAGAAAATCGAGAGCTTGACGGACATTCAGGCGATTGCGGCTGGCTATTATCATTCCCTTGCTTTAACGAAGTCCGGAGACGTATACTCGTTCGGAGGTGGTAATTATGGCCAATTGGGACATGGCGATACGGATCGTCAATACACGCCCAAGAAAATCGAGAGCTTGACGGACATTCAGGCGATTGCGGCTGGCTCTACCCATTCCCTGGCACTTATCATCGAAGCGACACAAGATAGCACCATTTATCCGGACGAGGCATCGTTCGACAAGAACATCCTGAAGCAGCAAGCGATCTTGGTCACGATGGAGTTGAACGGCAATACGCTCATCGATGTGAGGAATGGCACAACATCGCTATCGGAAGGCGCGGATTACATCGTAAATGGAACGATCGTCACCATTACAAAAGAATACCTGGTCAACCTGCCGATCGGTACGACTACACTGGTCTTTATGTTCAGTGCAGGAAACGATGCAACGCTTAGCATAACGGTGAGCGACAGCACACTTGTCCCCCCAACCGACTTGCTGGCGACAGAGGGAGATGGGAAAGTGGTGCTGAGTTGGACGGCATCCGACGCTGTAGACGGCTATAACGTCTATATGCAAGAAGCGAAGGAAGGGATGCCCCCCGTTGTCGACCGATGGATGCTTGATAATGATGAGGGGCCAGTAACCGGAACGTCCTATACGGTCGACCATTTAACTGCTGGAAAGTGGTATTGGTTTGCTGTAACGACCGTGAAGGATGAGATGGAAAGCGGCTTTTCGGAGGCAACGTCCGAAACGCCGTATACAACGGTTGCGGCTGTCGCATCTCCCGGTGCGATCGAGGTGGGTAAGGGCGTCGCACCAGAGAAGCTGGCGGCCTATCTTCCCGAACATGTCCAAATTCAATTAACAAGCCTGCCGGTCACGATGGACGCGGGTGTGCAATGGGACCTGGAGCATGCTGATTATAACCCGGATCAAGCCGGAGTGTACGCGGTTACAGGAGAGTTGCAATTGCCGGGATATGTTCGCAATCCACAACGGCTGCAAGCCGAAATGGCGGTTCATGTACGGCCGAATACGAATGCGAGACTGAGCGGCATTACCCTGAACGGAGAACCGTTGGCCCCGTTTGATCCGGATATTTATACCTACGATGTGTCGGTTCCTTATGCAACGGAGCAAGTGATCGTGACAGCGGCAACGGATGATCCGGCAGCACACTACGAAGTCGTCGGCGAGGTTGTGTATGGTGGCGTGCAACCGCTGAAGGTCGGCTTGAATCGAATGGACATCCTGGTAAAGGCAGAGGATCCACAAGAGCAGGCCGTCTATACCCTCTATGTGCAGCGTCAGCCGGATGGCGAAGCGCCGCAATGGCGAGCGGGGGATGAACTGACCGTCTCGGACATCACCCCGACGAGCGTGAAACTGTCGTGGCCGAGCGCGACGGATAACGTCGGCGTGGCAGGTTATCGAATCGATGTTGATGTTGACAACTGGATGCCTCAAACCGTTACAGCAAGCGTGTACGAATTCACGGTCACGAGCCTTCGTGCAGGCATGACGTACACCTTTACGGTGAAGGCGTTTGACGATGCAGGCAACGAAAGTGCACCGCTTAGCAAACAAGCGACTACGGCTCGAGCTGCAGGCGGGGACGTTGGCTCAAGCGGAGATTCGGGAAGCGGTCGTGTGTTGTCCAGCAATGCGGATCTGGCGGACCTGCAAGTATGGGCGGGGGGCAAACAACTGAAGCTCAGCCCTTCATTTGCTACGGGAACAACAGAATATACGGCCTGTACCGAAGCCGAACGAATTGAGATTGTGATCAAAGAAGCTCACTCCGCGGCGAAAGTGATATGGAAGAACAAGGTGATTACGGACGGAATTCAATTCGATTTGGAGGAAGGCGACAATACGATTGTACTCACGGTAGAAGCAGAAAACGGCACGAAGAAAACCTATACGCTGACCATATATCGTGAAATATATCGTGAAATGCCAAAGCCAATCGAACCGGTTATTAAATTTACCGACATTGCCGGACACTGGGCGGAAAGTGACATCAAGCGCGCCACAGCGAAATGGATCGTCAGCGGTTATCCGGATTTCACATTCAAGCCGAATAACCCGGTCACTCGCGCCGAGTTTACTGTGATGCTGGCAGGTGTGAGGAAACTGGAAGGTGACGGCTCTGTGTTAACATTCACGGATCACGACCAGATCGGTGCGTGGGCGAAGCAAGCCGTTGCGCAGGCCGTACAAGCGGGCATCGTGGTCGGATACAGCGATGGCAGCTTCCGGCCAAACACGCGGATCACCCGAGCGGAGATGGCGGTGATGATCGCTCGGGCGCTACAACTGGAGCTTAACGCGAATGCGTTACCCGGCTTTGCCGATGATGAAACGATCCCTGGATGGGCGAAAGGCGCGGTCGAAGCCATCCGAAAACTGGGCATTGTCGATGGCCGCAGCGACAATCGTTTTGTGCCGAACGAAACGGCTACCCGCGCAGAAGCGACGGTGATGCTGCTAAGATTGTTGGATAGATGATAGAGCATCGTGCTGACAAGTATATCCCTCCGACTAGGAAGCGATCAGTTTCGACGAATCCGGGGAACAACAGCAGAGCGTGAACAAGGCCATGCTTGCGATGGAAAAGATTGATCTGGGAGCCTTGGAGAAGGCGAGAATTGGACTTTCAGACGGACAATGATGCTGAACTGGCGGGCTCCGCACGTTGGAAAGGAAGTGAAAGGAAAATGAGACCGTTTAAATCAGCCGTTCTGTTGGCGGCGTTAGTTCTTTTTTTCGGATGGACCTGGACACAACTGTTTGGGAATGTCGGCATATCGGTTCAGGCCGCCGATGACGGTGCATTCGCGCCGTTAAGCAGTGATTTTGCCGGCGGCTCAGGCACGGAAGAAGCCCCGTATATTATCGAAACCGCTGAACAGCTGAACAAAGTGAGAGATTATCTGGATGCCCATTTCAAATTGGGAGCCGATATTAATCTTTCAACTTACAGTTCCGGAGAAGGATGGTTGCCAATCGCAACGGAATACTCTTCTCCTTTTACCGGAACATTTGATGGCAACGGCTATCAAATTACAGGTTTAAAGATCAACCGTGAAGATGAGAACTACCAATCTTTGTTTGGAGTAACGTCAGAAACGGCTGTCATCCGGAATGTCCATCTCGAGGTCGTGGAGATCAAGGGGTATGATTACATCGGCGGGTTAGTAGGGTATAGCTACGGGATGATTGAAAACAGTACGGTAACGGGAACCCTTATTCGAGGAGAAATGAAGGTTGGCGGGTTAGCCGGTATTGTTAGAAATGACGTGATCGGGTCATCCGCCCATATCGAAGTTGTCGGAGAGCGTGAAGTCGGGGGTCTGGCAGGTCTATTTAGGGGTTCGACTGGTAAAAAGATTACGATTCGCGATTCATTTGCAACTGGTGACGTTGCGGGCATAAATAATCTTGTAGGTGGTTTAGTTGGCATAATTTCATCGGGAAATATAGGAAGTGTCAATGAAATCACGAATTCATATGCGACTGGGGAGGTTAATGGAGACCAGCTTGTAGGTGGATTTGTTGGTAAAGCTGAAGCCCTTCCATCTGGTGTGGTCAGAATTAAGAACTCCTATGCGACAGGGAATGTCAACGGTAAGCAATACGTGGGTGGTTTGATCGGATTTAATGTTACAAATGGTTACGATTCGCCAATAAGTTCAGTGATAGAAGTTGAGCATTGTTACGCGACAGGCAAGGTAACAGGTCATTCTGAGACTGGCGGGCTGGTCGGGGCGAATAATGAATATGAAGAAAGAGGAAATATCATTGAGGTCGCCGGCAGCTACTGGTTGACCGATAGCTATACGGATGGTGAACTCCCTGACAATGGAATCGGAATACCTGTGGAAGAGGCGGATCTCCGCGATCCGGAAACATTTAAGGATTGGGATCTCACAGAGGGCTGGTACCAGTACGACGGACATCGGCCATTTCTCCAATGGCAAAACCCGCTCATCTCCTGGGCTGCGTCCATTGCAAACGATCAGTTGAACCTTGACGACAAGACCCACATTACCGTGAATACGGAACATCAAAACGGGGATCGCTACAATGCGACAACAACCGCCAGGTATAGCGTTGATCCGGATGACCCCGAAATTGTGCGTGTTGATCCTAACGGGGAGGTCAGCACCGTCAAAGGCGGCAAAGCGACGATCACCGTCTCCTTATTCGACAAGTCCGAGACTCTCGACATCGTCGTGGACAGCGGAAATCCGGAACCGCCGACGATCACCCTTCATCCCGACGGCTGGACCAATGCTGCCAAAGTGGAAGTGGCGATCGACCACAGCGCCGCTAACCCAAGGCAGACAGATGTTCACACGATTCGTGTGAAAGTCGGCGACAAGGAGTGGGAGGATCGTGCATTTAACGGTACACCTATCCGCTTAGAGGTGACGGAAGAAGGGCAAACGAAGATCCAGGCGCAAGCGATGGATGACATCGGCAATAAGAGTACGATCGTTGAGCGGACCGTGAAGATCAGCAGAAGCGGCCTGAAGCTGGATGTGGATTTGTATTTTACCGATAATGACAGTAAAGCATATCCCAGCGGAACGTGGACGAACCAAAGTGTGACCGCAGCGGTTTATGCTTCTCATGACCACGGGATCGCGCTGCGGCCCATTGCATATTCGTTGGATGAAGGAGCGGCTTGGGAGATTTATCATGATCCGCTCGACTTCACAACAGAGGGGCAGTACTCGCTTTGGTTCAGAGTGGAAGATGTATTAGGCAATGAAATGAGCGAGCATGTACTCATCCGTATCGATCACACGAATCCGGAGATCGAATTGAAACCCGACGGCGATGAAACCCTTTCGCGGACCATATCCAGTCAAGTCAACGTGAAGGACGACGGCAGCGGGATCGATGCCGCTTCCCTCCGTTATGTTTGGTCAACGAGTTCAGACCCGTTGGATGAACATGCCGACTGGCAACCTTTCATTAACCAAAGCACGTTGAGTTATGCAGACAAAAACGGCGGCGACTGGTATTTGCACATTTACGCCAAAGATCAGGTGGGTCAAGAGAGTTATAAAATATCCCAGCGCTTTCGTCTGGTGCGTGAGCCCGATCCTTCAGATTCGCCGAGTCCGCCTGCCTCTGCACGCTCCGGCAATGCGACACTGAGGGAGCTCATCTTGTCAGAAGGCGTGCTGACACCGGAATTTTCGGGGGACATTACGATGTACAAGGCTTTGATCCCGCATGATGCTGACAGCATCCAGCTCACGATCCGTGCTGCACATCATCAGGCTGGAATCAGCGTGAATGGTCGGCAAGTCCGGAGTGATCAGGGAAGCATTCGCATCCCCTTGCACACGGATACGGATATCATTGACATCGTGGTCACTGCAGAAGACGGAACGCGCAGAACGTATTCCATCACCGTGGAACGTATGCAAGAGGAGATGCCGGACCCGCCTTCCCCGGAGCCGTTATTTGCGGATATTGCGGGTCATTGGGCGGAGCCGTTCATTCAGGAAGCCTATGCAAAAGGCATCGTTGCCGGATACCCTGACGGTACGTTTAGGCCGGATCATGCCGTCAGCCGCGCTGAATTTACGTTGATGCTCGTTCATGCCTTGCGGCTGGAAGGAGAAGCGGGAGGCGATGCGCCTGCTTTTGCGGACGGGGAGCAAATTGGCGAATGGGCAAAGCAAGCGATTGATTTGGCGGCAAGGGCAGGCATTGTGTCAGGATATGAAGATGGAACATTTCGACCTGGTCGCCCGGTCACTCGTGTGGAAATGGCGGTGATGATCGCAAGAGCAACAGGAGCGGAGTTGACCGACCATGCGCACACCCGCTTTGCAGACGATGCCAGTATTCCGGCATGGGCGAAAAGTTACGTGGAAGAGGTTCGTATCATGGGCATCATTCACGGTCGCGATCGCAATCTCTTCGCGCCGAATGAGACGCTGACCCGCGCGGAAGCGGTCACCAGTATCCTGAGATTGTTGGAGCTGTTGTCACAATAAGGTTTGGTGCAGAAGCGCTTTTGCTTCTGCACCCTTTTTGGTACGCCCGGCATGGGTGCCGTGCTTTAGGGTGAAAGTCCCGAACGGGGGCTGTCGAGCGCCTACCGTTAGCCAAAAGTAAGGGTGTCCATCGTGAGGTGGAATCTGAAGGAAGCTGGAGGCAAACACTCGACCTGAGATACAAGAATCCAATTTGAGGCTAGTACAGTCGGACGAGTCTGCGAAACAAGGCGAAGTCCTAAGGCGCCAAGGGCTGTATGGGTATATTGGACAGGTGCATGGATGAAAGTACGCATCCTTATCCGAGGAGGCCTGCACGGAACGCCATCTGAGGATGGTAACCAAGGCCGTAAGGTTTTGCTGAGCGTGCAGGAGTCAGCAAAGGTCATAGTGCGTGAGTAAGGTACGCCTGAAAAAGGGAAGGGCCAAATGTCAACTCAAGGATGGATCAGACGTTTTCGAGAACGACGCGTTGAAGCAGAATTCCTGACGGAACTCTTCCAAGGAAAGATGGGTGAAGCCCGGAGGGCCTTGAAGTGATGGTTAAGCGTCGTCCGGCAAACTCCGAGCCCCATGAGCACTGGCCGCTTATACGACAACAACTATTAGAAGGGGCCTATCAAACGGCACCAGTCCGAAGGGTCGAAATCCCGAAACCCGACGGCGTAGTCAGATTATTTGGCATTTCGTCTGTGGTAGATCGCTTTATCCAACAGGCTCTTCTCCAAGTGCTTACTCCTATCTTTGAAGCCCATTTTGTCAATGACAATTGAAACCGATCGGGAAGATATAAAGCGGCTTTTTGCTCCGGTTGCACCGGGAATTAAGCTGGGAATTCAAGCATTAAGAGAAGTACATGAGGTAGGGATAACTATACAAGCGTCAATTTCACCTGTACTGCCGTTCACTCCGGATTTCCCAAAGTTACTGGAAGGTATCGTAGATCGGATATGGATAGATACACTTAATATCGGGAATGGTTTGATGGGGAAACGCTCTGAACGACTCGGCAAGCCACAGTTGTTCAAAGCCTATGGACATTCGGAATGGTATCAAAAAGATATCCATCACAGAGTAGAAAAGTACTTTAAGAAAACATTCCCTCAAGAAATGATTCAAGTTTCCAAAGAAGAAGCTTTTCCGGTCTTTGAGAAAGGTACTTAGTTCAGATGAAACCATACCTAGATACTAATTCGCAGGCTATATAGTTTGCCCCTTAAGGATAACTCTCAACATAACTGTCGCAATATAAGCACAAGATAAGACAAGACTTTTCCAGAAAACCAACGAAATGGAGTCTATACATGTCAGTTAAACAACATCTGAGTTTAAGTGGTACTGCTGGCTTAATTGCAATGAGGTAACAGAAGATTTTGATCGTATTATTGCGAAACTATCTTCCGCTAATTTAGCTGAACTTCAGCAATAGAGCGTGCTAGTCCATGGCGATTTCGAAAATGCAGAGCACGCCTTAATTCGATTTCATTCCATCTGCCATACTGGAGATGTTTTTGGCAATAGGAGGGCAGAGCAAGTGCAGCTTGTTCATTCATTGCATGCAGGGTCGAGCGGCGGACAATGACCAGCACCTATATATAATGAGTAATCTGAACAACCTGCAGCGCATTAAGCTCTTGAATTATTCTTCGGGATCCCCCAGTTCACTAGCTTCCACCTTCAACGGGATTTTCTTCACTTTGTTCAGTTTCTTTACATGTAAAGCTGGTTATTGACCGAGATTTAATCGCGACAGCATTAAGTGGCCATTTTTATTTTTTTTCGGCAATAGATACATCCCATCTATTCTGTAACCGAGATTAAACTCTCGGAGCATGCAGATGATGATCTCGAAATACTCACATTATTTTCCCTCACATTGATTCATCATTTTTTTGAGCTTTCTGACAAAGCTCAGAACCTCTCTTGTTGGGACCATTTCTTCCATAATGTGATCACCTCGCCATCATTATAGCTCACGCTACCGGAGATTTCTAATCTCTGTACCAAGAGCTTTCTATCCTCTCCTATTTATTTTTTCGCAGAAAGGTCCGATTTTGACTTCAAAATGAAACGGATGATAGAGGGGCATGTCCCCTGCTGTTTTTCTGTACCTTGAAAATCAAATACCATCCATTCCAGTACGTTCCCCGCATGTCTAGGAAAGCCAAATTGCAGGTGCGCCATGACCATTCTGTTTTTTTTTCGATCTATGTTTGAAGTAGCAGGGTGAGAGCGATTTTTGTCCATGCAATAATAAATGGTGGTTCCATTTAAGGCGATGACCCATGCGGGGGATAATGATACTTCCGTCCAGCCACAGCTCTGCTTTTAGGCAGATCACGCAATGGGGGCGGCTTGCAGCGATCCTGGGAGAGGTATTCGGACTATACCTATGAGGCCGTTAACCACCGGCCGCTGGAATTGGATTTATGCGATATAACCAAAACAAGGAAGAACAGAGATGCGTATAAGGTTATCGTCCTTTGTCGCATCTCTGTTTAAGATGTAATGAACCAAACGGGGGGCTTATGATGAGTCGAAAATTAATCAGATATAGCATGCAAATTGCCATGTTGAAACAATTATTTGCTCTGTCATTGATTTCGGAAAAAGAGTTTACTCTTATCAAAAACAAAACCATGAAGGAATACGATGTTGTTTCAGACCTGACTTCTTGATTCATACAATTGTTGGTCTGCTTAACTCTTATTACACTGATCGTGATAATAAGACGAAAGGAGCCTTAACAATGGGGTATGCAGTTGAAGTAATCAAAGCCAATCGGAAGCTATCAGATCGTGTTGGAGGAAGGCCAGACCGTCTGCGCGTTGCTCCTTATGCCAGAGTGAGTACCGACACGGAAGAACAGTTAAGCAGCTATAAGTCGCAAGTTGCTCACTATACAGATATGGTTAGCCAACGAAACGATTGGATATTGGTGGACATTTACGCGGATGAAGCCATCACTGGAACCCAAGTGAAGAAACGTGATGATTTCCAACGACTGATAAAGGATTGCATGGATGGCAAAATTGATATGGTTATTACCAAGTCCATTTCAAGGTTTGCCAGAAATACTGTAGATACTTTGAAATATGTTCGCATGTTGAAAGAAAGAAACGTTGCTGTATTTTTTGAGAAAGAAAATATCAACACGCTTACCATGGATGGGGAATTGTTGCTAACCATTCTAAGTTCGGTAGCTCAACAAGAGGTTGAGAATATTTCTTCTATTGTAAAAATGGGCTTGAAAATGAAAATGCAACGTGGGGAACTGGTTGGATTTCAAAGCTGCCTTGGATATGACTATGATCCCGTTACCAAACAGATATCGGTAAACGAAGAAGAAGCTAAGATTGTACGCTACATCTTTGAGCGCTATATTTCTGGTGTTGGTGCATACGTGATTGCAAAAGAACTGATGGAATTTGGATATAAGACGAAAAGAGGGAATCCCGAATGGAATGATACAACTGTTCTAGGCATTATTAAGAATGAGAAATATAAAGGTGATCTCCTTCAGGGAAAGACGTTTACTCTCGATCCGATTTCCAAGCGCAGACTTGAAAATCATGGTGAGGAAGATCAATACTACATCAAAAATCATCATGAGCCAATTGTCAGCGAAGAAGTCTTTAACAAGGCACAGGATATATTGCACCGTAGAGGAAAAAATCGCGGGAAGCTTAAACAAGGCAGTAAACGGGAAAAATACAGTAGGAAATTCGCTTTTAGCAGCAAGTTGGAATGTGCGTTCTGTGGTTCCAACTTCTCTCGGCGGAGTTGGAATAGTGGTACATCGCATGAAAAGACAATTTGGCAGTGTACCACTAACACGAAGAAGGGAAAAAGATTTTGTCCGCACAGCAAAGGAATAGAAGAAAAAATTATTGAAGGTGCATTTATTGAAACGTACAAATTAGTTTGTAGTAATCATAAGGATGTGTTAGACGAATTATTAATCAGAATGGAATCCGTATTTAGTGACCAGAACAATCAAAAACAATTGAACAAAATTATAAATGAAATCCAGGCGATTGAACATAAGCGTTGTAAACTGATCGACTTGCATCTGGAAGAAAAAATAGACCGCCCAACATATGAGCGTAAGTTTGAGGAACTCGAATCCACGTTGACCGAACTGCTCGACGAAAGAGAGGGATTGGAGGAAGCGGCGCAAGAAGAAATCAATATCGAGAAAAGAATTGAACATTTCCGCAAAGTGCTTCAAACGAATGCCATCCTGTCTACATTTGACCGGAATGTGTTTGAGAGCGTCGTTGATAAAGTTATAATTGGAGAGAGCCTTAATGAAGGTAACCCTAATCCTTATAAGCTAACTTTTATCTATAAAACAGGCTTTACGAGCAGCGTTCAAGCCAAGATGGGCAGGCAAAATCGAAAAAAGCCCTCAGTAAATGAAAGGAGTGATTCATGTTCCTATTCCCAACTCAACACATGTGGAGTGCTGTGTGTCGCTAGTAAGAAAGTAGTAATTAGGAGCCGCATTTACCTTCTATATTAGGGCCTAAGCGATGTGAACGCTTAGGCCTTTTCTTATGCGGGAGACAATGTGGAGGCAACAGCTAATGAACAAGATTTTCTTCACCCTGATAGTAGGTTCTTCATGTTCTTCCCAAAAAAGACCGAACTTCTTATTAAAAAGCTCTGTCTCGATCTCGTGCATAGCAATTATCGAAGCAGCTTTATGAAGGCATTGGTTGATTAGGGATCCCCTCCAAGAACAGTTACCGAATTTCTAAAATGAGTGATTTTGGGATGAAAATGAAGAAGATGGGAAAAGTAATGGTACTGCTTCCATTTAGTGCTTCACAGGGTAAGGTGAGTTTGATGCCGAAAATTTCAGTTTTACAGTCATACATGATCATAATACTTTCTGTCGGTTTGCTGAACCACGTCATCATCATACCGTTACTGCTCGGTTCATCAGGGCGAGATGCCTGGCTTGTAGTACTTCTTGTATTAATCGCTTCGCCAATTTGGATTGGCATTCTGAGCCATATCCTAAAAAACATGAACGGAATGCACGTTAGGGATTGGTTAAAGCAACAATTCGGAATGGTTCTCTCGGTAACCTTGATTGTTCTATACAGTGTACTTGTATGGCTTATGGGAGTCATTTCCCTTAAGGACACTATAACATGGACAATTGCAACTTATATGCCTCAATCTCCAATGCTTGTTCTCGCAGGAACGACGCTTTTCGGATGCTTCTTCGCGGCATTTAAAGGGCTTCGCACCATTGCAATTTTAAGCGGGATATTGTTGCCTTTTGTTGTTATTCTGGGTGACCTTGTCATGGTTGCAAACTTTCAGTTTAAAGACTACACCATGCTATTTCCTCTTCTCGAAAATGGGTTATCTCCGCTTTGGAAAGGCATACCCTACGCAGCTGGGGGATTGTTGGAGTTGTCGTTGCTGATTTTGTTTCAGCACAAGTTAACGAAAAAACCAGGTTTCAAAAGTTTAATGCTTATTTGCATCATATTATCCGGGCTAACGCTCGGCCCTTTGATGGGCTCGATCGCCATGTATGGCCCTGATGAAGCGGCACACCAACGATACCCCCCTTTCGAACAATGGAGAATGGTTCGACTGGGCGAGTATGTGGAGCATATTGATTTTTTCTCGATTTACCAGTGGTTATCCGGTATGTACATTCGAGTTTCCCTTTCCCTGTTACTCTTAAGCGAATTGTGGGAATTGCAAAAGTATAAGTGGTTGCCTATGTTTCTGGGCGCTTTATTCATGCTGGTTGTTACATTGTTGCCAATCAGCGATATGATTTTTCAAGACCTGCTCAGCCGATATTACTTTCCTTTGTTTTGTGTCTTTACCATTGTGGTCATGTTCGTATATTTCGTGCGAATTTTAATCTCAACACGGAGTAAAAGGAGCAATTGAAATTGATAAAGCTTTTCAGTAATAAATGGGCAAAGGACATAAAATCGTCGACACAACAAGGGGCGCCTGATACACAACCGCTTAATGAACAAACACTTCTTCAACGTTTCCAGATGTGTAGTGATGTAAAGGATCATGTTTACAAATTAAAAACTGGCGACGATCAATCAAGGATCGTTTTACTGTATTGCGATGGGTTATGTGACAACCAACAACTCATTCAGGATGTGGTGCTTCCTCACTTGACTCGGTTTTACGAAAATCACGGTTTTCAAAAGAACAAGGAAGTTCTGGAGTCGTGTCAATTACAGCTTGAGAGCATTTCCTTCGAGGAGTGGGGGCAAAAATCCGAAACGGACATTTTTGAGGGAAAACTGCTTTTGTTTATTCCGACACTAACTTCATTGTTCTCCCTCGACATATCGAAAAAACCGGCACGCCAGCCCGAAGAATCCAATATCGAAGTCTCTATTCGCGGGCCGAAAGACGGTTTTGTTGAGGAACTCGGTGTCAATGTTGCGTTAATTCGGAAACGAATCAAGTCAACAAGCATGGTATACGAAACGAAAACAGTAGGTGTCCGGACAAAAACAACTATTGCAATTCTCTATATGCAAGACATTGTTGATCCGAAAATCGTCCAAGATATCAAGATGAAATTGGATCGTGTTCACATTGACGGAGCAATCAGCGCCACTCAACTGGAAGAGTTAATGGAACCGACCAAAGCTTTGTTTCCTTTGATGGGCTATACGGGAAGACCCGACTTTACCGTTAACTGCATGATGAATGGACGTGTAGCGCTGATTGTGGATGGTACGCCTGCCGCGTTGATCGCACCGGCAAATTTGTTCCTGCTCTTGAAAACGCCGGAAGACATCCACTTTACTGCATTATCGTCTACGTTTGGGCAAGCGCTTCGTTTGCTCGGATTGACCGTATCACTCATGCTGCCCGGTTTTTGGGTTGCCATTCTTTCGTTTCATCAGGATCAGTTGCCCTATTACCTTCTTGCAACAATTGGCATCAACCGATTAGGCATTCCTCTTGGCGTGACAGGGGAAATGTTTCTCGCGCTCATCTTTTTGGAAATATTGCGGGAAGCCGGTATTCGGTTGCCTTCAGCGATAGGATCTACAGTTACGGTAGTGGGAGGGCTTATTTTAGGGGATGCAGCCATACGCGCAGGATTTTTATCCCCTAGCATTGTTGTCATAGGAGCTATTACGCAAGTGTTCGGTTCGACTTTATCCAACCAGTCAATGAGTGGGACAATAAGCATTTTGCGCTTCTTCCTGTTCGCTTTGTCTGCCATCTTGGGGTTCTATGGCTATTTACTTGCTTTGTTTATCGTGATAACTCATTTAGCCTCTTTGCGTTCATTCGGATTGCCTTACCTGGCTCCGGTTTCGCCTCTATATGAAGACTTCGCCAATGCCTTGTTCCGATTACCATGGAGATGGCGGAAAACTCGGCCAGACATGCTAAATACTCAAGATTCTACAAGCCAAGGGGATAAGCAGAAATGAACGCATATAAATTTACCGCAGTTCTTCTGCTTCCCTTCTTTCTCACCGGATGTTGGAGCAAATACGAAGTACAAAACATGAACTATGTAACTGCCGTTGGAATTGATTATGCGGATGGCCAATACATTATTTATGCACAGTTGCTCGATTTCTCCACAGTGGCAAAATTGGAAGGACAACAGAAATCGGAACAGCCTCCGATCTGGATCGGCATAGGAAAAGGTATCTCATTTACAGAAGCGGCGAATGATTTATACAGCACTTCGGAACAAAGGTTAAACTGGGGACAAATCTCAGCAATCTTGTTTAGCGAAAGATTATTGAAGGAACGAAAAGTGGGTGAAGTGTTGGAACTGATCGACCGATATCGTGAGATAAGGTACTTAGCTTGGGTGTTCAGTACGCGCGATCCCCTTGACGAGGTCTTAATTGCGACTCCATTTTTCAGATTATCGCCGAAAGCGTCGATTCTACATAACCCCGAACAGAATTATCGGCAGCGTTCTATCCTCGCTCCGATCCGCCTGCAAAGATTTGTAATGGATTCAAACGAAAAGGCGAGGACAAGCTACATACCAGAATTATCTGTCCGAAAGGATCAGTGGAAGGAAAATCAAAAACCGCATGATCTGCTTAGATATTCAGGCATACAAATATACGATAAGGACAAATATTACGCACGCATGAACCTCGAAGAAATAAAAGGATTGCCATGGCTGAATAAACACACAATCCGACTGCCCGTCAACTTGTTTTCCGATAACAAGCTTGTTGCAGTTCTCGTCGCGGAAAAACCCAAATATGACGTTAAACCAAGGGTTACATATAACAAAGTATATTTCGATGTTTCCGTTAAAGTGGAGGCTGGAGTAAATGAGCTACATGCAGACGTTACGGAGCAGGAACTCACGCAACTGGCCCAAAAAGAAATTGAGCATCAAATTAGGCAGACCTTTCAAACCGCGGTTGAAAAGAGAATAGATATTTATAATCTAGGGGAATCTCTTTTTCGCAGGAATCCGTATGCGTGGAAACGGATTGTATCTGGGACTGTATTAAACAAAGATTCCTTACAAACGATCAACGTTAACGTACAAATCGTGTACCCTGGCAGGTATAAACTTTCCCCTTGAATTTGGTTGTGATTTACTTTTGCGGGTGGTGCCAGCTTCCTAGTACTGCCTTATATGGGGTATTGGGCGACCGGTACCCGTTTCATTCGAGTTATTACCTCCTTGCCCGGTATCAGGAAACTTTACTTATGATAGTTGACACTGCTTATTCAACACATGTTGAGTGCTGTGTGTCGCTCGTATGGAAGTAATGATTAGGAGCCGCATTTACCTTTCATTAAAACTGATAGAGCCTAAGTGGGGTCACCGCTTGGGCTTTTATTATGCACAGATATTATAGAGACAAAATGAAAGGTGTTCAGGAAATGGAGGCCCTTTTTGTTATTGGGCATGTGGGCATGCGCGTGACCGTGATGTCCGTGAGCATGTCCATGGCTGTGATCATGCCCGTGATCATGATGATCATGATGATCATGGGTAGAATGCGGATGGCTGGAATGGCTCATAACGTTTACCTCCTCGTATATGAACAATTGCTCATATATTCTTGTGAGATGATCATACACTCATTTTCCGACTGACGCAAGCCTTTTTTTGACATGTTGCGAAAAGCGAAGTAACGCGAAAAAAATTTACATATCCGATACATGTAAGGCTGGGATGATACATCTGCCCGATACCGTTTGAGCCGTGAGGGTATCCTCATGAGAATTTGAAAAAGGGAGGGCGGGAGGCGCGACCGATAACGAAGGAAAGGAGCTGGCCGCAGCACAACGTGGAGAGATCGCTTATTTTACGAAGTCTGTCCCCCGGTTATCCAAAAACTCTCAGCAGGTGTATGCCGGGGATTACAACATGGATATGCGAGTATCCTCCCGCGATGAGATCAGTGAATTGGCAGGCATGTTTAAGAAGATGATGCAGAGGATCAGGGAGCAAATCCGTATCACTGAACAGAAACGAGGTGCATTAAAGAAAGCTCAGGCACAAAACAAAGTGTTTTTCGCTAATGCTGCGCACGAGATGAATCCTCCGTTAACAACGCTCATAGGTTACGCCCAGATTATAAAGAAAAAGGGATAGAGTCATCAGAATACCTTCTGAAACTCTATCCTTTTTTACAAAGGAACGATTTATTTTCTCACAACAATAACTCCATGGCTGTGCGTTCTTTATCCGCGATCTCGAGCAAGAGCTTGGAAGCCTGCTGCAGCTCCTGGTGGCTGCCCGTTCTTCCCGCACGGTCGATTAATGCTGAGACGCTGACCCACATTGGGGCGATCTCCGTGAACAATTGGTAGGCTTGCTCGATTCGCGGGTCTGCTAATTGATCGGCGCATTCCTTCAAGTAATCCCGATACAGATTCCGAAACAAAGCGCCGCCGGTTCCCGCGCGTTCCATCAGCAAAGCCGTCAGGCATAAATCATGCTCGAAATGGCTGCTGCGGGAAGGCCACTTCAGGATTTCTTTGCTCATTTTCACGATGCCTTTATTTCCGATATTGCGGATAGGCGGGTTCAGATAGTCCTGCGCATTCTTGGTCAAGGATTGGCGTAATGCGGGAGCGAGCGGAGGTAAGGCGTCAATCGGCTCGAGCGTAAAGGAACGATTCCGGGAACTCATGGGTCCTTTTGCATTTCTGGCTTCAGCCAAGCTTGTCAAACGCGTCTTCACCAGACTGCCCTGTTGTCCGGTATCCGCCATATAGGCGTATTCGTCATCCATACCGTATAGGACCGCATAGTGACCGGCAAAGTGCACTTTGCTCGTGAAATAGTCCAAGTAATAGGAATCCAATTTCAGCCCGACCGGAATCCCGCGTTCGATACAGCCCCGTACGTTCCGCCACGCTTTATCGACGGAGGACGTTTCTTGAACGTTAACGGTCAAACGCAGCATGTCGGCGAGGTTGGCCGTCAACTGATCCACTTTCACTCTTCCGCCGATGAACGGAAAATCCATTCCCTTCGAGTCCCAATAAATGAATCCGAGCCCTTGTCCGAGTCCGAACAGCATCGGCTCCGACAGCTGGACTCCCGCAAACTGCATTAAATTGCCCATGGCAGTCGTTTCGCAATGCTCACCTTGGTAAGGAACGAAGCCTTCAATGATTGTGCTCATCTTCCCTGGTCTCCTTCGACAATTCGTTAATTAAACTGGCAACGAACGCTTGCTCACTCTCTATCAGCCTGAGCGGATGCAAGAACAGCGCCCTTACGTGCAGCGGCAATCGAACGCCGCCTTGGGATTCGAATTTTTGCCGTATGCCTTCTGAAGCCTCCCGAAGAAAATCCAACCTTTTCCGTAATGCAGCTATGGCCATGTCGTTCCCGATAAAAGGCATAGCGGCCAAGCCAAGATCGAAGCGATTGTCGCGCTCACGTGCTGACGACAGACTGTCAAGGATCTCATCTTTCAGCTGGGCCATGCCGGCTTCGGTGAGGACATACCGGGTCGGCGCTGGTCCCTTGCCGGATTTTCCATCGGATTCCTCGGATGCAATCCATCCTTTATCGCTCAGTTTCTTCAGTCCGACGTAGATTGAGGTCGTGCCGATGTTCGCCCATTCCCGATACCCTCGTTGATCGACTAATTTCTTAATATCGTAGCCCGAAGCTTGACGGCATTCCGCGATCATTTGCAGCAGCATGAATTCGACATTGGAAATAGGGTGCATGAAGAACCCCCTTAAATTTATTATTTCACATATGTAATATAACACCAGTGAAATATAAGTTCAATAACGGGTTCTATGGAGGCGCGTACGGCTGGTCAGAGTTGACCAACAGCACATTCGAAAGGGGAGGCACTCATCTTGTAGACTTGCACCGACTCATGTGGGAAGAGTTATTGGTCTTTTTTTAGAAAAGGCGATATTTCTGGGAAACATTATTTTATAATTTAGACATCATCGAGGTGCTAATGATGCTACAAAAGTATATTTATAAATTTTGCAAAATCCTGAATTAACAATTTTTGCGAAACGGGGTAGGAATAAAATGGCAGATTTCCATCATAACTTTCATTTGTTTTTCGACGAATTCGGCCTGCGGCAGCAAAGTACAAAGGGGTCGGAAATGACGATGAATACGCCGATCGGAGATGGAAGCATTCGTCGACTCGTTCCTCGCCCCGATCTCGAGATCGTGTTTGAAGAGTTGATGTTCCATGGCGATTTTCTCATGCCGCTAGCCACAACAACGCCAATGGTTGAGCTTCACTATTGTTTGCAAGGAACGAGGGTTATTCATGTCGAACGAAATCAGTACGAATTTGTTCCCGGGACGTGTGCGCTTCAACTCATCGACGAAGGGAAAGCGCTGTTTGAATTTACCGGAAATCAGCCTTATCAGGCACTATCAGTCGGGATTCCCGTTTCGACCTTCCATCATTACATGGAGGATATCTCGGGTGCCAGGCATCTTCATTTTTCCAGCCTTCTCGGGAGAAAGCCTTTCCGCCTTTTTGATGAGCCCATCGATCCCGCGTCTGCCGTAATTATTAAACGCTTGTCTCAGTCTGTGCAAACAGGCAGCATGAAGAACCTGGAGCTGGAGTGCAATGTGCTGGAGCTCCTGTCATCGGCCTTTCAGTCATTTCTTACCGAGCCGAAGACTCCGAGACTATCTAGCATTGAAAGGCAAAAAATACAGCGGGCGCGCGATATTATGTTGGAACGAATGGCGAATCCCCCCTCGCTGGTCGAACTGTCCCGTATGATTGGCCTGAACGATAACAAATTAAAAGTTGGCTTTAAAGAACTATACGGAACGACCGTATTTGGTTATTTGAGGGAAAAACGACTGGAAAAAGCCTTTCTCCTTTTGCAGCAAGGAGACTTGAATGTGACTGAAACGTCGCTTTCGGTAGGCTACTCCAACCCCAGTTACTTTACTGAGGCATTTCGGGAAAAGTACGGCGTAAATCCCGGAAACCTGCTTAGACGTTCATTTTGATTTGTAGCATGGAATTCATGAACAATTGTTTTATGGAAAGGCTGTTCTTCGGAGCAGTCTTTTTGTTTTGGATCGATGGCTCCCTGTAACCGCGAAAATACTCCGTCTACTGGTAGAGAAGGAATCGATTCGACTGTACGCTAAGGATTATGGAGTTTGTTTAAATACAATAAAACTCGAAAGGTCGAGGGAGAGCTATGACAAATAAAAAGGGGATAGCCAGACTGCTGGAAATCGCCGGAGAGAAGCGCGGACTGATGATCGTCTCCGGCCTGTTATCTTCGCTTAGTGCCATTTGTATGCTGGTGCCTTACGCTTCCGTCTATTTCATTTTGAAAGAGTTGTTGGAGCACGCGGCGTCCCCGGCTTTGGCTGACGGAGCGAAGATGATCCGCTTTGGCGTTATCGCTTTGCTCGGCTTCGCAGTCGGCTTGATTACGATGTACGCAGGGGGAATGGCTTCGCATATCGCCGCTTTCCGTATTCTTTACGGTCTCAGGATCAAGCTTTCCGGCCATATCGGCAAGCTTCCGCTCGGATGGCTGACCGGCAAATCGACGGGAGCCGTCAAGAAAACGCTGGAACAAAGCGTAGAGAAAGTGGAGACGTTCATTGCTCACCAGTTACCTGATCTCGTACATGTTGCCGTGACCACGCTCCTGATGATTGCCGTGATGTTCACGCTGAATGTTTGGCTGGCGATTGCTTGCATCGTGCCGATTGTTCTCGGTTTCGCGGTTCAGATCGCGCTCATAAGCGGGTCGGAGACGAAAGAAAACCTCAAGCGGTGCTATGATTCACTGGAACGGATGAATGCTTCTGCCGTCCAATATGTGCGGGGGATGCCTGCCGTCAAGGTGTTCGGACAAACCGTACAATCTTTTCGCCAGTTTCACCAGGACATGATTCGTTACCGCGACTATGGCGTTAAATTAACGGATCAGTTTCAATACGGATCTTTAATTTTCAAGGTGATTCTTGGCTCGTTAGCCGCGTTTATTCTGCCTGTCGGCGTGTTTTTGTTAAGCCGCGATCCGGGCAGCGTCGCCTTCGCCTCTGTTCTGTTGTTTTTCCTGGTCATGGCACCGGGCATATCCGCCCCGATGTTTAAAATCATGTTCCTGGCCGAAACAATCAGGGATATTAACGAGGGCGTGGAGCGCATCGACCGCATATTGGCGGAGCCGCATGTGCCGGAGCCCGAGCATCCGAGCCGGCCGACTTCATTCGATGTTACATTCGATCACGTCTTTTTTTCGTATGGATCGGAGCATGCGGATACCGATGCGCTTGCGGACATTTCCTTTACCGCCCGCCAAGGGGAAGTGACGGCGCTCGTCGGTCCGTCAGGAGCGGGCAAATCAACCATCGCGAACCTGGTGCCTCGTTTCTGGAATGTGAACACGGGATCGATTCGCATCGGCGATGTGGATATCCGCGAAATAGCGACCCCTGATCTGATGAACACCGTTGCATTCGTGTTTCAGGAATCCTTTTTGTTTTACGACACCGTGTACAACAATATCGCGGTTGGGCGGCCGGACGCGCCGCCGGAAGATGTGTACGCCGCGGCGAAGGCGGCGCAGTGCCATGCATTCATCGAGGACCTTCCGCTTGGGTATGACACGCTGATTGGAGAAGGAGGCGTTTATTTGTCCGGCGGGGAGGAACAGCGGATCGCCGTGGCTAGAGCGATCCTGAAAAACGCCCCCATCCTTGTGCTCGATGAAGCGACGGCGTTTGCCGACCCGGAGAACGAGCATGAGATGCAGCTGGCGTTGAAAACATTGATGAAAAACAAGACGGTCATCGTCATCGCGCATCGCCTGTCCACCATTCGGGATGCAGAACAAATTCTCGTCATGGACAGCGGGAGAATCGTCGAGCGGGGAAGGCATGAAGGGCTCCTCTCGGCGGGCGGCCTGTACGGACGCATGTGGAATTCCTATCGTCAAGCGGCAGCTTGGCATATGGGCAAAGGGGAGGTGGACGCTGAACATGAACATGCTGCGCAGCATTACGGCGGATAATCCGCGCTCGCTCGTCAAACCTGTTTTTTACACGACGATTGCCAACCTGGCGGGGATCATTCCTTTTGCGCTGTTGGTGGAAGCGGCGAGATTGATCTTTAACCCGTTTGTCCATCCCGATATCCCGCTGGATACGGCACGACTCTGGTGGGTGTGCGGTGGGCTGGCGGCTTCGCTCGTTCTCTTGTTTGTCTGCGAAATTCCTGCTTATCGAGCCCAATACCGCGACGCATACGGTGCGGCGGCGAACGGACGGTCTCGGCTGGCCGAGCATTTGCGCAAGCTGTCTCTGGGATACCTGAACAAGCGGGATCCGGGTGATCTGGCCAATATGATAACGGGCGATTTTGCGATGCTGGAGCACGGCATCTCCCATTTGGTTCCGCAGATGATCGGAGCCGTCGTCATGCCGGTTCTGGCCTTGATCGGCCTGTCTTTCCTCGACTGGCGCCTCGCGCTTTCCTTGTTCGCGGCTATGCCTTTGGCCATCCTGCTGGTGTTCTTGACGTCCGGCATCCAGCGCAAACTCGGCTCGCAGCATATGCGGGCCAAGATCGATGCCGGAGGCCGGCTGCAAGAATACTTGAACGGTATCCGGGTGATCAAAGCCTATAACTTGACAGGAGAACGTTTTGTCCGGCTTGAAAGCTCATTCAGGGAATTGATGCGGCAGAGCATCCGCCTCGAAGGGATCGTGGGGCCCATTGTACTGAGCGCGATTGCCTGTATTCGTGGCGGTCTAACCCTGATGGTCATGGCTGGTGTTCATCTGCTGCTCGGCGGAAGCCTGGATGTCATCACATTCGTAGCGTTCCTGATCATCGGAACCCGAATCTTCGATCCGTTGATGACAGCGCTCGCCGGTTATGCGGAGCTTCGCTATCTCGAGCAGGCGGGCGGACGCATCGTGCAGCTTTTGCGGGAGCCGGTCATGCAAGGAGAGCGGCTGCCCCCTGCAAATCATGATGTCGAATTGAAGCAAGTTACGTTTGGCTACATGGATCAGCAGGTTCTCCGGGAGGTGAGCCTAAGCATGCCGGCGGGTTCCTTTACCGCATTGGTCGGCCCTTCGGGCAGCGGCAAAAGTACGATTCTTCGGCTCATTGCCCGTTTTTACGACCCGGATAAGGGAACGGTGATAATGGGCGGGGAGGACATTCGTGCCATGGACCCGGAAGCATTGCTTCACAAAGTATCGATGGTGTTTCAAGATGTGTACCTGTTTCAGGATACGATCGCAGGCAATATCCGGTTCGGCCGAAAGGACGCAACGCGTGAGGAAATCGAGGAAGCAGCGCGGCTTGCTTGTTGTCACGATTTTATCCTGAAGCTGCCACAAGGTTACGACACGATGGTAGGTGAGGGAGGAAGCACATTGTCGGGAGGTGAAAAACAGCGGATTTCCATTGCCAGGGCGATGCTGAAAAATGCGCCGATCATTCTCCTCGATGAAGCAACGGCTTCTCTGGATCCCGAGAACGAAGCCGAGATTCAAAAAGCAATCGATCGTCTTGTTCGAGGCCGAACCGTCATCGTCGTTGCTCACCGGCTTAAGACCGTGCAGCATGCCGACCGGATTGTTGTAATGGATCATGGGCAGATCGTGGAGCAGGGCCGCCATGATGAATTGCTTTCGTCGAATGGCCTGTATGCCCGGTTATGGAGTCGGCAGCATTCGCCCCAGCAACCAGATATATTCCCTGACCACCGTCCTTAAGCTAACGGGCAGTGATGGTGAGGAAGCACGCGGTTTCTAAATTTATGAATGAGCATGGAGGATGAGCATATGAGGGATTATACCGTGATGTTGAATGATGGCAGAAAACTTGGATGTGCAGAGTATGGTCAAATTGATGGTGAAGCGGTCTTTGTATTCCATGGAACGCCGGGAGCACGCTACCAAATCTACGCTGCCCGGCTGGAATCTATTGCACAAGAAGGCCCAGTTCCGTTGCGAATTTTCGTACCAGAACGACCTGGGTACGGGTTATCGGATGCAAAAGCGGGAAGAACACTGGATGATTGGTGCCAGGATTTTGAAGCTTTGGCTGATGAAATTGGTGTTAAGCGGTTTTCTATTGTCGGGATTTCCGGGGGGGCGCCTTTTGCTCTTGCCTGTACGTATAGAATGCCAACACGCGTTCGGAAAACGGCCGTTATTTGTGGAATGGGTCCTATCGATATCCTTGGTCAAGAGGGGCTCTGTCTCTTTACGGAAGAAAAGGTTTGCCTTCAGGGTCCTGAATTCACCCGGGCATATATAACTAAGCTAGCAAATATGGTCAATGCTAACCCAGACCGCTTCACGGAATATTATATCGATAACCTTCCAGAATTGGATCGAAAATTAATTTCGGACGACCTGGTTCCCGTTCTTAAGCAATCCGGTATCGAAGCAACTCGGCAAGTGGACGGAATGGTAGATGATTATGTGATTTTTGGTCAACCATGGAACATCCCACTACAAAAAATACGCGTGCCCGTTGCGTTCTGGCATAGCGAAGACGATCATGTTGTCCCGATTCGCTATGCGGATTACCTAGCATCTATCATCCCGAACGCGAAACTGAGGCGGATGCAAGACTATGATCACTTTGGGTCGTTTTTAGCCGCACAACCTGAGCTTTATGACTTTTTAACTTTAGACTGATGTGACCTAGCCCTTTACTTCTGAAGAAATAAAGGGCTAAGTCAATTGGCGTAGAGGAGGCTTGTTCGATTCTAGGATCTTCCAATATTGAATGAGAGGAGGTATTCAGTCATTAACCATAACATCCCATGCTACACCAAACTTATCCCTAAGATGACCAAAATAATCTCCCCATGGTTGATCTGCAATCGGATATATTATAGTTCCCCCTTCGCTTAATGCCGCAAATAAGCGGTCAGCTTCTTCCCGGGATTTTGGATTGAGACTTATGGTTACATTCGGGATCAAATCCCAGTGCATGGGCTCCTTAGTATCGCTTGCCATTAATATACTTTCACCTAAATCAAGACCCATATTTAAAATAAGATTTTTGTCTTCATCCGGTAATTCTTTGTCACTCATATCCTGATAGCGTACAATTGGTCCTGCCAAATCAACCTTCAACGCATCTTTATAAAACAACATAGCTTCTTCAGCTTGACCATTAAATTTCAAATACACGTTTAACTTTATCATCGAACATCCCCCCTTCTTTTTAATCCCTTTAATTATAGCGTTTCAAATATCTGCATATTTCTTCTCGATTGCTGAAGTCTCCTTTCTTTATTCCCTCCACACTCATTTTCATGCAAACCAATAGATTTGCCCGCCGGTAAGCGGCACCTATAATGTCAACAAACTAATCTTCACATCCACCGGAAACGAATCGAAGCCGTTTGAGCACGCAGCGCTTATCCAGTGAGCCAATACTCGGAATCTTGTCAAAATGGAAGGTAGCTACACCTGCATAGCTCACAATAAAAAGGCCTTGTATCCTAATTGATAGGGTACAAGACCAGAGTTGAAGCTTGATATCACTTACTTTCTCCCAGCGAGTTTCGTTGTAATTGCGGAATCAAGGCAAAGGCGAACGTGAATATCGGACTTAACCATAGGAATGCAGCGAACGGGATATATTCTAGTACCGGAACGCCAAGGGTCGCAGCGAAGAAAGCTCCGCTGACGCCCCATGGAATCAGAGGGTTGACGAGGGTTCCGCAATCCTCCAAGGTTCGTGACAGGGTTTTGGCCGGTATTTGTCTGCGGGTATACTCATCCTTAAACATTTGGCCCGGCAGCAGGATGGATAAATACTGCTCCCCGGTCATGCCGTTAACGGCGATCGATGATGCGCCCGTCATAAGAACAATGCTGCTGCGCCGTTTTATCGGCTCAATCCATTTACGGAACAAGGCTTCGATGACTCCGCAGTGCTGCAGCAAGCCGCCTAATGATAAGGCGATCAGGATCAGGGACACCGACCCCATCATCGATTGCAGGCCGCCACGATTGACGATCTGAGCTACAGTCTCATTCACGATGCTACTCTTGTAACCGCCCTGCATCACGCTAAACCAGCTGCTTATCGTGGTTTGCTGTTGAACGAATGCCGTTATCAACAGTCCGGTAACGATGCCTGCTATTAATGTGGGAAGGATCGGTATACGCTTTGCCGAGCATACAATGACCGCAAGGGGTGACAGCAGCGTTAACCAGTGAAGATGAAACCCGTCTTGCAGCGACTCCTTGATGGGCTGAATAGAGCTCAAATCCATAGACCCGGTCGTCGGGATCAGAAGAAATAATATCGTTGTGATGATTAACGCAGGTACCGTGGTATACATCATATTACGAATATGGGTGAACAAAGAGATGCCGGCCACGGCAGGCGCAAAATTCGTCGTATCGGACAGCGGAGACATTTTATCCCCGAAACAGGCACCCGAGACGATGGCCCCCGCTGCCAAAGGAAGCGAAATTCCCGTCGTCATGGCGATCCCCATCAAGGCGACACCGACCGTGCTGACCGTGGTGAACGAGCTGCCGGTAAACATCGATACCATGATGGTGACATATAAGGCGCTCACTGCAAAATAATGCGGTTCGATATAATCCAAGCCGTAATACAGTATGGTCGGCACGGTTCCGCTCATCATCCACACGGCAATTAATATGCCAATAAGCGAAAGAATCAAGATCGGCATAATCGCGGATTGTATGCCTTGTATGATAGAGGATTCAAGCTTCTTCCAGGAGAATCCGTATAAGCGTAATATGGCGGCAGTGCCGATCGTTGCGCCCAGAAGCGGGATATGAGGCTCCGCCTTGAATATAAAGATCGAAACAAACAGAAATGCTAGAATGAAAGCGATAAGAATGATGCTTTGTACAAAACCAAGCTGTCGTTCCATGATGCTGGAGCTCCTTATACATGAGGTTAGCGGCTTGAAGACATGGATCCCCATCCGCTCTTTTTTGCTTTTTCACTTTTGTGCTTTTTGGCTTTTTTGCATTGAAGCACGTAGGTACTATAAACGATAAGATGAGATCGAGTCAATGTTATAAAAATACATTCCATAAGAAAAAGTCAAGTTTCCCAGCTGTACTGAGAAACTTGGCTTTTCTGCTCTGGCATACTACACCTGGAATCCGAACCCATTCCAATGAATCTTCTCTTCGACCGGCAGTCTTACGGAAGGCCGAGCCGGCTCTGCTGCCTTGCCGATGGCAACGAGCATGACCGGCACGTACCGGTCAGGAATCGCGAAGGCCTCGATCAGTTTGTCCGGATTAAAGCCGCTCATCGGACAAGAGTCCAGTCCCATCGCTTTTGCGGCAAGCATCAGCTGCATGGCGGCAAGCGAGGCATTGGAGAAGGCCTGATCCCGCGCCCAGGTAGGTTTGTTCGTATAGGCTCCCTGGATTTGCAGGATCAGATTTGCCTTTATCTCCGGAGATAACCGACCTGCCTGCACATCCGCTTCGAATATGCTCTCCGCATTCCGGTCGGCTTGCAAATCTCCGAGGATCGCCACGGTCGCCGATGCTTCGGCGACCTGCTGTTGTCCGTTCGCAATACCAAGGAGGATGTCCTTGCTCGCTTGATCCGTCACGACGAGGAAATGCCAATGCTGCAGATTCCAGGCGGAAGGTGCTTGCGAAGCGATTCGGAGCAGTTCTTTGATTTCGTCTTCGCTCATCCGATAAGTGCGGTCATAACGCTTTACGGCATGCCTTTCTTTTGCTACGGTCAAAAAATCCTGCTTGCTATCGAGGTTTACGTTCATTTTCGATACACTCCCTTTATTTAAGTATGGGTCAAACAACATTATCCTTCGGCATGCTTCGTTCCGTATCCCGGAGCACTGCTGCCGCTTTGGGCTTTGGTCTCACATTCGTTCCAATGACGCCCGCGACAATGAGTACCGAACCGATAAGATGATAGACGGTCACGGCCTCTCCGAGTAAGAACGCTCCGGCTGCGATGGAGATGACGGTGGACAGATTGGAAAATACGCTGATCTTCGAAGCCTCGAGCTTGGAGAGCGCATAGCTGGACGAGAAGGCCGTTACCAGCGATGCCAGAATGCCGAGATACAAGATAGCCCAGATAAAATCCGGATTGGCCAGCGGTGTGAAGATTTGATTCATCGTTCCGTTGGCCGCATGATCCAACAGCGACGCCAGCCAAAAGGTCACGCACCCGATCGTCATCATGAAGCTGGTCACTTCGGGCGGCGTGAACGTACGCAGCAGGAAGCGCGATAGTACGGTATACCCTGCGGATACGAGACAAGAGAGGAACAGCAGCAGCATTCCGGCTGCATTCGTAAGATCCATGCTTGAGCCTTGCATGACAAAGATCAGCACCACCCCGAATACGGACAGCAGAATGGAGAGCTTTTGCCGCAGCGTCGTGGACTCCTTCAGAAAAAATCCCGCGAGCATGGCGGTAAGGATCGGCGTGACGGCAAAAATGATGCCGCCTTCGGCAGAGGATGCATGCTTCAGCCCGAAAGCCTGCAAGGTGAAGAACCCGAGCGGGTACATCAAAGCCAACAGAAGCAGCCTCGGCCATGGCTTGCCCTTGAGCGAAAGGCGAAATACGCCTGTAGCAACCAGAATCACAATTGCCGCGAAGGACAAGGTGAAGCGAAGCGCCAAGGTGTCGATGGCGCTTGCGTACGCCAGAGCGACTTTCGTATACATAAAAGATAACCCGATGATGGATGCGTAGATGAGAACTGCTAAATACGCAAAGGCGCGATCTCGTCGCGACTTGTTGGATCGCATGGATGACATGGATAAAACCTCCTATTAGCTACTGGTTGATGAAGCTTGCAATTGAAATCGTACGGGATTCCCGATCATGCCACAATGCGAAAAATCCATAACTGTATCGGTACAGTTACGCCCGGCTGTCGTGGTGTGGGAGTTCTTTTTTCGGTATAGTAGGGTATGAGAGGAACTTCGGGCCGATTCGAGGGCTTAGGGGGCGAGGCAAATCATGAACAAATATTCGGTGATCCTGGCGGATATCGAACAAAAGCATGCTGCTGGCGAGCTGCGACCGGGACAGAAGCTGCCATCCGTACGTCAAGCGGCCGAAATTTACGGCTGCAGCGTCAGTACGGTGATTCGGGCCTATGCGGAGCTGGAGAAGCGTCATTTCATCTACTCGATTCCGCAGAGCGGTTATTATGTGGTGCAGGATGAAGAGAGAGAAACCGATGTGAATCACGGGATCATTGATTTTGCTTCTTCTTCGCCCGATTTGAATGTGTTTCCTTACCGGGATTTCCAACATTGCTTGAACAAGGCAATCGACACGTATAAATACCATCTGTTTACCTATGGGGATCCGGAAGGCCTGGGGGCTTTGCGCGAAACGCTCGTGAAGCATCTCGCTGCGGACCAGGTGTTCGCCAAGGCCGGGCAGATTGTGGTAACCTCAGGCATTCAGCAGGCGCTTCATACGTTAGCGGAGATGCCGTTCCCGAGCGGCAAGCCGGCCATCCTGGTGGAGCAGCCGAGTTATAATAAGTATTTGGATTTTCTTGAGGCGGAAGGGTTGCCGGTGAAGACCATCGCCCGCACCGCGGACGGCATCGATCTGCAGCAACTGGAGGAGATATTCCGCAGCGGCGATATTAAATGCTTCTACACGATGTCAAGGCATCATAACCCGCTTGGCACATCATATAGCGACAGGGAGAAGAAGGCGATTGCCCGTATGGCCGCCAAGCACGACGTGTATGTGATCGAAGACGACTACATGGCGGATTTGGGTGATCGGCGCGGGTTTGACCCGATTTTTGCGTATGACCGGAGCGGGTATGTGGTGTATTTGAAAAGCTTCTCGAAAATCATTTTTCCGGGACTGCGGATCGGCGCCGTGGTGCTGCCTGAGTCGCTTGCAGCCAGCTTTCACAAAGCAAACCAGCTAAACGGTGCTGCACTTCTCTCTCAGGCGGCGCTGGATATCTACATGAAGAATGGTATGTATGATAGGCACCGGGATAAGATCCATCGGCAGTATGAATCGAGGATGAGGACCTTACACGAAGCGGTGAACAGGTATAACGAACCGGGACTGCTCGAAGTGGCGGAAGTCCGATCAGGCATATATACGCAGTTCAAAATGCCGCAGGCGGTCAATCTGGAGCGGGTGGTGGAACGACTGCAGAAACGGGGCGTGCTCGTGTTGAGCGGGAAGCTGTTTTACCTGACGGACTATCGGCAGAGGGAGAAGTTTTTGCGAATCAGCATCTCCCGCGCCCGCCCGGAGCAGATTCATGAGGGCGTGCAAGCCGTGATTGAGGAAGTCAAGCGGGGAATGAATGTGTGAGGCAATCGAATTTTGCGAAAATAATGGTAAGTAAATACAACTAAAATAAAGACGGGAGTGTCCCACGATGAATTTTGAAACGGTGATGCAGGAGCTTGAAGCGCTCGGCAAGGAACGGCTCAAGAAAATGTACATGTCCAATGGAGCGCGCGAACCGCTGTTCGGCGTGGCGACAGGCGCGATGAAGCCCATGGCCAAGCAAATCAAGATCAATCAGCCTTTGGCTGAGGAGCTTTACGCTACAGGAAATTACGACGCCATGTACTTTGCCGGCATCATTGCAGATCCGAAAGCGATGACCGCGGCGGATTATGAGCGCTGGATCGAGGGGGCGTATTTCTATATGCTGTCCGATTACGTGGTTGCGGTCACCCTGGCGGAAGCCGATATTGCGCAAGAGGTTGCCGATCAATGGATCGCAAGCGGCGATGAGCTGCGAATGTCGGCAGGATGGAGCTGTTATTGCTGGCTCTTGGGCAGCCGGCCGGACGCCCAGTTTGACGAAAGCAAACTCGCGAGCATGCTGGAGAGGGTGGAACAGACGATTCACGAATCTCCCGAACGCACGAAAGCCTCGATGAATAACTTTATGTACACCGTTGGGGTATCCTATCTGCCGCTCCACGATAAGGCAGTCGAGACTGCTAAGGCCGTAGGCCCGGTTGAAATTAAACGGGATAACAAAAAGAGCAGCATCGTTAACGCCTCCGAAAGCATTCAGAAGGCGGTTGACAAAAATCAGCTTGGTTTCAAACGCAAATATGTAAGATGTTAAACCGTCCGGGGTGGACGAGCCTCAGAGCGAAAAGTCCGTTCGGACATCGCGGCGGGCGAAATTGCAAAACGGCATGCAGGACTGAAAGTCAGTCATTTGCACGCCGTTTTTTATGCGAGGATTTTGCAACATCCTGTTACGCATCAGATATTAGAAGTTCATATAAATAAATTCCTGCGTTTCTCCGGAAAAAAAGATAATACCAAGCACGACGGCGATCAGGACGACGGCTCCGCCGAGCGCCAGGCCGACCATGATCAGCGCCCGTACGACACGATCCGTAAGGCTGCGGGCTTTCGCTTCCGCCGATGCGTTATGGGGCTGCAATTCCATAATTGTTCATCCTCGTATACAAGATTTCGCCAAACCGGTGACTCCCTTGGTCGATCAGATGAGCCGGGTCGCGATAATATTCATGCGGAATGGTGTTGATCGGTTCTTGATTAAATTCGATAAAGGGGTAGCCTCTTGATTCTACCAGCTTCTGATAGGCGCCCATCGCTTCCGTATACTCGCTCCAATGGAACAGCTTCTTGTCAGCGATATGCTCTTTATCGAGCGGAGCGGAATAGAATACGGCTTGCTTCTGATGCTCCTCCAGCAGATCAAGCGTTTGTTCGATCATGAATAACCCGAAGCTGTGATCTGGATCGAAAGGCTTATTCCAGCGATAGAGCTCTTCGTAGTGCTGGTCGATGCCTTCCTGCTGAGCGTCATTCATGTTGTCATAAGCGGTATACATCGGCGTATAGCTTTCTTCGATCCCTTTTCTTTCATTTTCGTTCTTTTGAACCTCCTGGCGGATTTTCTCCATCGGCGTACGGGTCTTGAACAGACGGTAGCTGATCGCGTCGCGGTCATGATAGAGGGTCCATTGATTCAGGAGGCGGGACGTCACCCAATTGTGGGCATTACTCGGAAGCGACTCGCGGTTTTTGTCCGGGAAATCAGCAAGCCAGCTGCGCGGGATCGGCTGTCCCAGCTTCTCCACCAGCGACGGGTAGACAACAACGTTCGGCTCGTTATCCGACACGACGACGATCCCATAGTTGATCTCAAAGACAACATAATCAACCTTATCGATCATGGAGGCGAGCAGCGCGTAGGTCTCCGTAAATCTTCCTCCGGAAATTCCAAGGTTGATCACACGGCTGTCCTTCAAATGAGCCTGAAGGACGCCGGCCGAGGTATTCTCCCCTTTTCTTACGGTCGTGCCGAAGAGCGTGGAGGGTCCGAACATGCCGATCACCCTGGTGCCGTCATCCAGGTGCTTCTTCAAATATTCGACCCATAACGGCGTATAGACAATGGCATCATAGGTCGGAACGCGCAGCTCTTTCTCCGCGTATGTCACGACTTCCTGTCTCATTTCTTCGACCGCTTGATTCGCCCGAATGCTCAATCCGAGCAATCCGATCAAGGCAAAGGAGATCATCATGACAAATACGGTTTTATTCAGAATGAATTTAGGCAAGACAGCTTACACTTCCATTTCCATCCATATTCATATTCGAGTATCGACAACTTATCGCATGCCAAGCAGCCGGAGCATTAAATCCCATCCGTCTGCGATCGGCAATATGAAAAATACGCGGCTGATCGTCACCCCGAAGAATGTAAACAATATCGCGACCGTGACGGTTGCCGGCTTCAGCCATTTCGGAACGGGCTTTAAAGCAGGCTTCAGCTTCTTTACATAAAAGCGGTGCACGCACAACATCACGCCGTGGAACATGCCCCAGACCACGAAATTCCAGGCGGCTCCGTGCCAGAGACCGGAGACGGTCATCGTGGCCATCAGGTTGAAGTAAACCCGGGGAGCAGAGACGCGGCTTCCCCCGAGGGGAAAATACACATAGCGGGTCAGCCATGAACCGAGCGAGATATGCCAGCGGTTCCAGAACTCGGCGATGCTGCGGGCCAGATAAGGGAAGCGGAAGTTCTCCGGGAGGACGATGCCGAACAAGCGGGCGGTCCCGATGGCAATGTCCGAATAGCCGGAAAAGTCAAAATAGATGACGAACGTATAGGCGATCAGCGAAATCCAGAGTCCTCCGGTATCTGTCCCGGCGATGCCGGACGCCGAATAGACAGGCTGCGCCAGGATATCAATCGATCCGGCGAGGACGAGCTTTTTGAACAGGCCGATCCCGATCCGTATGACGCCGGTCAGCAAGTGGTCCACGTGAAATCTCGCTGTTAGCTGTGAATGAAACGTTTGAAATTGCTTAATGGGGCCAGCCACCATCGTCGGGAAGAAGAAAATGAACGACAACAGACCCTCCGGCCGATGCCCCGGCAGCGTTCCGCGTTTGCGTTCAACCAAGTAATGAATCAGCTCGAACGTAAAGTAGGAAATGCCGAGCGGGAGCACGATCTGCTCTGCCTTAGGCAAGAAGGGCTGATGAATAAAACCGAATAGATTATGTAACGTATCCAGCATCATATTCGTGTACTTGAAATAGCCAAGGACCAGAATGGCGGTAAGGATCCCTGCGGGATAAATCCATCGCCTGCCCCATTTCGCTGCAGATTTCACGACAATAATCGCGATGACAACTTCCGCAAGCAACAGGAACAGGTAAGCACCTGCAAAATTGTAGTAAAAAGCGACACCTGAGGCAAACAGCACCCAAGGTCTGACACGTTGCGGCACGAGGTGGTACGTGACGACAGCCACGAGCACGAACAGCCAGTAAAACCAATCCGTATACATCATAATTTTTCCGTATCCACCATCCAAGCCGTCAAAAATACGTAACTTTATACCCTTGTTCATGTTACACGATCCACAAGTCGAAGCCTATGGAAATTTTATGAACAAGCTTCATATATTGACGAATGATACATTAAAGTGAAAGACTCAGGCTATGAAGGCTTCGTGAGCTAACCGCCACCCGGGTATTTACGGGGGCAGTTAATACGAAGTGCGGCAGCCGTCTTGCCAATTTCCTATCAGAGGCCGTTACATGATGATGCCTTGAGGAAAGCACAGCACATAGAGTAGACGGATCCATTTCAATAAAAGTTGCAACCGGGTATAGGTCAAGAGAATCGTCTACAAAGGTTGTTGTGAAAAAAACCTGCTCTTAAACCGGCAGGTTATGTTTTCGTTACGTATCAAGTATCAAGCAGTCCCAGTTTTTCATGGCTCGGAGAGTACACTTAAAGGCTTATTTCTCCTCCGTACGGCAGCCTTGGAATTCCTCCAAAACCTTGGATTTGTCTCCGTACATCTTATCCAGGTGATCCTCTCCCCAATAGCATAACAGGTCCAGCGCGGGCTTTAATCCCCAGCCGTAAGGCGTTAGCTCATACTCCACTTTAGGCGGAACCTCGTTATATACCTTCCGTGTCACGATCTCATCCTTTTCCAGGCCTCTGAGCTGGGTGGTCAGCATTTTTTGAGTAATGCCGGGCATTAACCGGCGAAGCTCAGACGTACGTTTCCGCCCTGTCATCAGATGGTAGATGATTAAAGGCTTCCATTTCCCTCCCATGACCTCTAAAGCCGCTTCCACACCGACTTGATATTTCTTTTGAGCACTGTTGTTCAC
Source organism: Paenibacillus sp. FSL R5-0810 (assembly GCF_038002285.1). Taxonomy (NCBI): domain Bacteria; kingdom Bacillati; phylum Bacillota; class Bacilli; order Caryophanales; family Paenibacillaceae; genus Paenibacillus; species Paenibacillus sp. FSL R5-0810. The sequence continues at coordinate 4,001,670 of NZ_JBBOCF010000001.1, read as the reverse complement.
CGGTTCCGTCATCTCTCCATCCTCCAATCCCGTTTATCCATTGCTCAGGCCAAGATTCAAGGGATTCCCCTAGGGAACCTCCGTGTTCCTATGGCACATGTATCTTCCTATAGCACATCAAAGTGCGTACTTCCGGATCATTTTCCTACTGTTTATAATAACAGCAGCCATAGGTCATGGCTACAAATCAGCTGCTGAAGAAAGGTAGTGAAGATATAAGCATGAGAGTACTAACCGTTGTTTCCCACCCAAGAAAAGATTCCTTGACCTTTAAGGTTGCCGATCGTTTCGTACAAGGTCTTGCCGAGGCTGGCCATGACTATGAGATATTGGATTTGCACGGGATTGGTTTTGATCCTGTCCTTAAAGGCGCAGATGAACCCGATTGGTCCGCTTCGGTCCAGACCTTTTCCCCTGAAGTGGAAACGGAAATAAGGCGGCTGAAGGAGCATGATGCGTTGGCATTGATTTTCCCCGTTTGGTGGTGGCATCTGCCGGCAATGCTAAAGGGGTATATTGACCGTGTATGGAACAATGGGTTTGCATACGGTGCGAACAACCTTCATCACCAGCATGCCTTGTGGATTGGTTTGGCAGGCGTTTCGGAAGAACAGATGAACAAACGCAGCTATGGTGAAATGATTACTCACCTGCTGAATGTGGGAATTGCAGGTTATTGCGGTATTTCCAATTCAAAGGTTGAATTCTTATATGAGACTCTGGAATCCGAGCCTGCTCATTACGACATGCTGCTGGACCAAGCTTATCGCTTAGGTTTGAATTATGGCAAGGATCATTAAGCTCAGCAGTTCCTTCTATATGACGTAGAAGGGACTGTTTTTTTATAAATGGAATACCAGCACTGAAGTTGAGTTTTCTGTAATGGGTGTTCATGTTACGGCTAACGATCCGTGGCTTTGTGTGAAATTTTATAAAAAAATGGTTGGGTTCTTTCATCGTTCATCTCGCATGCAGAAGGTAAACTGGAATGTATGAGTGTTAAATTGGTGGACTTGTGGGGAGATGATATAATGCCAAAGACCGAACTGTTGGAAGGTATTTTTAAAGAATCGCAAGAAACGGGAAAAGGATATTTACTTCATCTGGATGTCGATCGATTAATGGCCCCTTGTTACGAGGCGGCCTCATTGGAGCCGAAAAAACCGCGATACGGCGGATGGGAAGAGACACCGATTGCAGGACATTCCATCGGGCACTGGCTGTCCGCAGCCGCAGCCATGATTGATGCAACGAGCGACGAGGAGTTGCTTAAGAAGCTGGTCTATGCAGTTAACGAATTAGCTTATGTGCAGTCGCATGATCCGGATGGTTATGTGAGCGGATTTCCCCGCGATTGCTTCGATATCGTATTTACCGGCGATTTTGAAGTTCACAACTTCAGCCTTGCCGGATCATGGGTGCCTTGGTACAGTCTGCACAAAATTTTTGCAGGGCTGATCGATGCTTACCGATTGACTGGAATCGAGCAGGCGCTTGAGGTCGTGATCCGACTTGCGGACTGGGCCAAAAAGGGAACGGATCGACTGACGGACGAGCAATTCCAACGCATGTTAATCTGCGAGCATGGCGGAATGAATGACACTATGGCTGATCTGTATCGCCTGACGAATAACCACGCATACCTGGAGCTTGCGATCCGGTTCTGTCACCGGGCAATCCTTGAACCACTGGCCCGCGGTGTGGATGAACTTGAAGGAAAGCACGCAAATACGCAAATTCCGAAAGTCATCGGCGCTGCCAAGCTATATGAGATCACAGGCGACGATTTCTATCGGAAGGCCGCAGAATTTTTCTGGAAAGAGGTTACGCGCAACCGCTCCTACATCATCGGAGGCAACAGCATCTTCGAGCACTTCAGGGCTGCGAACCAGGAGAAGCTTGGTGTTGAGACCGCGGAAACCTGTAATACCTACAATATGTTGAAGCTTACAGGCCACTTGTTCGGCTGGTCGCAAGATGCGGAATACATGGATTTCTACGAACGGGCCTTATATAATCATATTCTTGCATCACAGGATCCGGATACCGGCATGAAAATGTATTTCGTATCCACGGAGCCGGGCCATTTCAAAGTATATGGAACTGCTGAACATTCGTTCTGGTGCTGTACAGGCACCGGCATGGAGAATCCGGCCCGCTATACGCATGAAATCTATCATGCCACGTCGAATGCGATTTACGTGAATCTGTTCATTGCCTCCAAAGCAACCTTCGACGATCACCAGGTCGTCATCCGACAGGAAACAGAGTTCCCGAAACAATCGCGAACTAGACTCATTATAGAAGAGGCGAAGGCTGCTCATTTCAAACTTCGTATCCGTATTCCGCAATGGACCGCCGGAGCGGTAACGGCCGTGGTGAACGGGAGTGAGATCTATGCCGATGCGGAGCCCGGATATCTCAATATCGAGCGGGATTGGAATGCTGGGGATACGATTGAAGTGACCTTACCCATGGAGCTTCGCTTGTACCATGCCAAAGATGATGCGAAAAAGGTAGGCATCCTGTATGGCCCAATCGTACTTGCGGGTGCGCTGGGCACGGAGGCGTTTCCTGACAGTGATATCGTGGACAATCATACGAAGCTGCATCAGCATCCATTAATTGAGGTTCCGATATTGGTCTCAGATGAGCCGGATATCCGGCAATGGATTAAGCCTGTTGACGGGGAGGCATTGACGTTCGTCACGGAGCCTGTCGGGCAACCCGGCAATTCGCGGGTGAGACTGATCCCTTTCTACGCCCTGCACCATCAGCGATATACGATTTATTGGAATCTACTGACTGAAGAGGAATTCAAGAACTATGAGAATCGCGAGCGGGCTGAGAGGGAACGGCTGAAGGCCATTACGGTGGATGTCGTCCATCCTTATCAACAGCAATCCGAGGTTGATCACCATATGAAGTCCGAGCAATCGAGGTCAGGCTATTCCGTTTACGCTCAATGCGGCTACCGAGATGCGATAGGCAGCGGATATTTTAGCTATCAAATGGCGGTTCTGCCTGATCAACCGATGTTGTTGCAGGTGACCTACTTCAGCCGCGAAGGAGCAGCTCATGTTGACGGAAGGCTGATGGAGCGGGATTTTGAAATTTTAATTGATGACCATGTGATTGCACGGCAGAGGCTGGAGGGGACGCAGGGGGAACATCTCTTTAATGTGACTTATGAAATCCCCATCCGCCTGACGGAAGGAAAACGGAGTGTCGAAGTCAAGTTCGCATCGGCAAATGGGAAATTGGCCGGAGGGGTATACGGCGTTCGAATGATCGACCGGGTTCAAATGGAGAAGTTTGTGACGAAATAGGGCTTGATAATCTTTTGCGAGCGACAACTTTTTGGATACGATAAACTGAACAGGCGTCATGGTTATAAAACCCTTCCCTTCTGGCGAAGGGTTTTTAATTCGTTTATACTGGTAGAGCCAATTTACTTTCTAGGAGTTGTCTGCCGAGCTATGAATAAGAAAGAAGTCGCACATATACGCAAGCAGTTTAAGATGGATAATGATTTGCTGAATATTGAGGATATTCTCAACGTGTACATTATGAAGGAAACGAACGAAATCTATCACTGGGAGCGGCTGCCGTTTGGTCTGTTGGACCGAGAGAAGCAGGAGCTGCATATGGGCAATTTCAAGAAGCTGCTGACCGGTGAGCTGGATCATAAGCTGTTTGAATTGAAGTTTCAGGAGGGTGCAGGGGAACCTACGCGGGTGATGCTTCATCAAGGCTTGTCGACAGGAGACCCGGAAGAATGGCAGGACCTGATGCTGATGCTGGTGGACAAAATGATGGCGGATACCAAGTATGAGCGAGATACGGTGATCACCTTCGTTCGAGGGCAATACTACCGGCCGACCAAGGCCCGGAATGAGGAAGCTGAAGAGAGCGAGAAGGACGAGGTGTTCGGGCACCCGTTCATTCTATGCAGCGTGAATTCCACGGAGAAGCAGCGGAAGACGCTCTTGTTCGATTATGTGGAGAAGGAATTCAAGTACAATGTCATGGTGGACCCGGTTATCAAATTGAGTTCGCCGGAGCAAGGGTTCTTCTACCCCAGCGTGACGGACAATTACTCGGATGTGAACCGCGTTCTGTATTGTACGGGAAAATCCAATTTTCCGGATCAGGATTTCATCGAACAAGTCCTGAATGCTGAGAGGTCCATGACCGCAATGGAGGAGAGGGGCATCTTCGAAGAAATCGTGAAGGAAGTGGCTGGCGAACAGCTGGACTCGGCTACCCTCGCGCAGGTGTATGAGGAGATCAACCATGTCATTGAAAGCCACCAGGAGGAGGAAGAGCCTCCGAAGCTGGATTATAAAGATGTGGAACGCGTGCTGACCGTAAGCGGCGTAGAGAACGTGACGCCGGAAAAAGTAGAACAAGCGTTTCAAACGGTTGTCGACGATACGAATTATGAACTGAAGGCCAGCAGCGTGATGCCGAAATTTTCGTCGAAATCGATTAAGATCGATACCAAGGTAGCCACGATTTCGATCAGCCCGCAGGATTTACGATATGTGAAGCAGGTGAATTACCAAGGGAGACGCTGCATCCTGATTGAGGTCGACGAGGATGCCGTCATTGAAGGCTTTACGCTCAGTACGGAAACGCTATTATAGACTCGTTCATCGTACGCTAGTATATAATAAAGTGGAGTGAGGATGCTGGTAACATCCTCACTCCTGACAACAGCCGCTTTTAAGGGCGGCAGGCTGTACAAGGTTCAGAAATAGGTCGTCACCCTTGCCTGGGGAGTCCTATTTCTTTTTATTTTGGTTCAGTGCTAAGATTAAATATGACCATAATCATGGTATGATTGACCTTCACCCAAGGGTAATCTTTTCAATTAGGAGGAACCATGTCCTGGAGCAAATTGAAGCAACAACTGGAGAGCTTTCTCTCTCCTGCGTTACATGGAAGGGTCGAATACCGGGCAACCAGTTATCGTTACCTGCCAGGCAAACCCGGAATCTGTTATCTTGCCGTAGATAAGAAGAACGTGCTCAATATGAGTGAGACCACGGGTTCCATCCGCTGGTACCAGACAGAGCAGGAAATAAAGAATGATCCGGATCTCCAAATCCCTATCAGCCAGGAGGAAATTGAAGCGATCCGCAAGGAAACCAAGGGGACCGTTCCCGAGGAGCGTCTGCAAGTCATCGCAAGAAACCGAAAAATAACAGAGCTTGCAAAAGAGCTTTTGTCGGCACAGGCCGCATTAAGCAAATCCAATTTTGTGACTACAGCGAATAAGTTCTTATCTACTTCTATAGATGAAAGCTTGGAGAGTAATGATATTTTATTGAATATTCTAGCTTTGGTGGACAGACGAGTCGGCAAAAAGCGCATATTGAACATGGCCGAGAAGATGAAGCTAAAGCATCCCGCTGTGCAGTATTTTTATGAGCTGCGGCGCAGTACGTTGTAAACAAACAGTTTAATAAACACAGCATATCATTTTGGATATCCTTATCGAATTCTGCAACTTCACTGTTTAAGTTGGCTTCCTATGCATTTTCCGCACCTTTTTTGCTATAGCTTCTAGCTATAGCTAGTTATGATTTTTTGGTATGCCTTCTAACCCCGCTCGTCGTGATATGATCATCGTATACAACGAGGGGGGTTATTTACATGACTGATAAGTTTCAGATCGTAGGAAGTTTGTTGCGTCCTGAAGAGCTGCTGAAATATAAAAAGCAAATTGAACATCGTGATGATATCCAGTATCCGTTCTATGAAAATTTTGAAGGGTATGCCGAGTGCGAGACCGAGGCCATCAAAGAGGTCGTGAAGAAGGAAATCGAGCATAACCTGTCGGTTATTACGGACGGCGAATTTTCCAAATCGATGTGGCATCTGGATTTTGTATGGGGCTTTGGCGGAGTCCAGCGTTATATCGCGGACCATGGCTACTTCTTCCGGGATGTGGACGGAACCTCGAAATATGAAACGCGCAAAGATATTGGATTGCGTATTACTGGCAAACTTAGCGGAAAGAATCATCATTTCATCAAGCTGTTCAAACAGCTTCAGGATTTCGCAGGCGATCACCAAACGAAGCTTTGCGTACCGTCTCCTTCCCATATTTTCGGCGAGCTCTCCTGGTCGGATAACATTGGCGGAACGGATGCCGTTTATCAGAACAGACAGGAGCTCAAAGAGGGCCTTGTAAGCGCGTATAAGGAATTCGTGGCGGAATTCGCTGCGGCGGGCGGCACGATCCTGCAATTCGATGATTGCTTATGGGAGCTGTTTGCGGACGACAACCCGAACTCTCCGTTTACCGGGGAGCATATTAACCAAGCGGAAGTACAGGGTCTCGCCACCGAATTTATTGAACTAAACAATACATTGATTGACTACGGTCATAGCCTCGGCTTAAAAATGTGGACACACAACTGCCGCGGGAACTATGATTCCCGGAACATGGGCGGGGGATCTTACGCAAAAATCGCCAACCTGTTCCTGAAGCAATTGAAATATGACCGCTTCTTCCTGGAGTGGGATGATGAGCGTGCGGGTTCGATTGAAGCGCTGGAGGTCTTCAAGGACCGGCCGGAAACGGAGATTGTTCTGGGCCTGCTGTCTTCCAAAACAAATACGCTTGATGATGAAGCCCGCGTCATCCGTCTGCTTGACGAAGCATCCAAAATCATTGACAAGGATCGTCTGCTGCTCTCGCATCAATGCGGCTTTGCATCCTGCGATGGCGGTAACGAGCTAAGCGAAGCCGAGCAATGGGCAAAAATCGATCAAGGTCAAAAGATTGCCGAGCAGTATTGGAATAACTAAATTCGGATAAATATCATGGAGCTAAAAAGGGATGACTCGAAGGACCTTTAATGGGCCGGGAGGCATCTCTTTTTGTTTGCGGCTTGTTGTACGCAGCGAGTTACTGTTTCCCCGTTCACGGGCAGAAGTCCCGAAAATATAGATCATGAATATGGATTGTGCACCTGCTTCCCCATACATTAACTAGGCTGCAATGGCCGATTCCGTAGGCTATGCAGGCCCGAACTGTCGCATCGAACAGGAGAAGCCCTCGCTTATGGAGAAGTTATATGTTTCCAGGAGAGCTTGCGCAAACCGGTTACGAATAAATGGGGATCGGTCATAAGAGCATGAGGGGAGAGGAAATATTGACATATAACCATGATCTGTTGAACAAAGAGCAGCTGCTCAAGGAGCTGGATTTGCTGGGTTACTCGGACAGGATGAAGCGGATGGCGCTTCTGGGGCGCCAGTATAAAGGAGATGCGGATTTTTCCGCGCTGCTCATATCCTTGCTCGAAAGCGGCACCGCCTATGAGGCGCATTTGGCATTGACCGGTGCGGGTGTAGTAAATGATGCACGTGCGGTTTTGTTTGCCCTGAAGCATCCGAAGGCAGGGGTCAGAGGACGGGCGGCCAGATTACTGCCGGAGGTGGTGACAGCTCCGGACTTTTCGGTTGAATCCGAAATCGTGCAGATGTCCTATCATTGCCGTCGTCAACTGCTGCGGAGCATCGTAAATACCCGTCGCCAGGATTGGGCGGAACGGCTGCTGCCGCTCGTGCTTGACCGTTGGGGGGCGCAAGAAGCCTCTTTATTATTAGCCGCGTGCAGCGGAGAGACGGTTCGCAGCAGGCTTCCTGAGCTGGGGTATGCGCTACGCCATTGGCGGCTTGTAACGAAGCGCTATCCCGATCTGGCTGCAGCGTATTTCAAGAATGCTTTGCAGAACGCAACGCATCGGGAAAAGGTCAGCGTATGGTGGACGCTCTCTTCCGCGATTGAGGTACTGAGTGTTTCAAGGCCGGCAGTCGTGTTGGAATGTGCCTTGAAGCTTGGACCGACGGATATGATTCATCCTGTACTCAAGTTGCAATTGGGCATACTGATTCAGGCCAGCCCTGCGGACGTATTCGAGCTGCTGACACGTGAGGATGCGCGTGAACAGCTTTTGAATCAAGGCATTCCGGCAGGAGTTTTGAAGAAGAGAAGATGGTTCACCACAGCGCAGTGGACCACGCTGACGACTTTGCTTGCAGATCGGCCTGAGCATGTTGCCAAGGTGCTGGATACCCTTGCCCCGTCTTGCCGTGTAGCGATGTTTGATGCCGCTTATAAGGAGGATGAGCGGAAGACGCGTATGTTCCCTATGCCGCTGCTGGATGTACTGCCGCATCGGCTGCGCGACAAGGAAGCTGCCCGCATGCTGGGGCTTCGCGATGTTCGCGATCATCGGGATAGCATGCTCGAAACGGCGGCGCGTCGTTTCATTGCGAATGCCAGGGAGAAGCTGGTGCAGGCCGTCCAGGTGTCAAATAGCGATGAGCGTGCTGCGGCCTATGCCCACCTCGTTCGGAGTACGGCGTTATCCCGAAGCGGAATGGATGAGACGCTGCGCTTCCTGACCCGGATCAAGAACGACCAGGATCCGGTGCGCTGGCAAGTGATGGTCGAGCTCTCGAACTGTCCTGCTCCCATGTTTAAGGAAGAGCATGTGAATGATCTGACTGTGCTGGTGGATAGCGTGGTGGAAGCGAGAGACACTTCGTACGGGACAAGGTCGGCCACGGAGAAGCTGGCTTTTGCCCTGCTGCGTGAACATGCACTGGAGCCGAAGAGCGAGCTGTTCAAATTCGCTTTGAGAACGTTCGGAAGATTGACGATGCGTGACGGTCAGTTGGCGCTCTTCTCGATGGATTGGGAGAGCATACCAAGCTCTGCGCTGGAAGCGTTGTTCGATGAGATTTACGCCTTTGGCGTAGAAGCGAACAAGCGCGAAAACGTGAGTGTGGTCCTGCGAATGGCTAATTTGTTCGGGAAAGCCGTGGATCGATTGCCGAAGCTGCAGCTTCTGCTGGAAGAGCTGCTGGATTCCAAAACGGTATCGCCGCAGGCGGTCCATTATTGGCTGGCACCGTACAGAACGCGGGATGAGAGAGTTAGAGAACTGCTGGACAGAGACCCATCCTTCATCTCATTCCACGACGTATTCATGCATCTGCATCTGAAGCGTCAGGAGTGGCTGGACCCGTTCATCTCGGGGCAAATCATCCAAGGCAAGCATTTATCGGGAAAAACGATTTATGTCGTGCCCGCCCACAATGGGTTTCACCGGTGGCTGCCGCGTCAGCAAAAGGCATTAGCCTCCCTCTTGGAGCGGGTGGCATTGGATGCCAAACGAAGCTTCCATGAACGTGCAGCGGCGATGCGAAGCTTGGCCGTTATGCCGGATTATCGCTCTAATCAATTCGAGGTTCTGCTGCAGGACCAAGAAGTGCATGTCGTCGAGGCAGCGCTTCACGCCTATTCGTTAGAGGAAGAGCCGGAGAAGGCACTTCCTGTATTGCTGGGCAACCTGGATGGAGACCGTGCCCGGGTCGCCATGTACTCGATCCCCAGATGCATGCGCAGGGTGAGCCCGATGATGTTAACGTCGACGCTGTCGGACCTGCTGAGCCGGGAGAAGTTGAAGATCACGGTCAGAAAAGAGGTCATCCGGCTCCTTGGGGCTCATAAAAGCAGTGAGAGCATGGCGCTTCTCATCCGTGAATACGAAAAACCGAATGTGCACAAAGACGTGATGATCGCCATCGGGCATGCTGCCAGACAATGGCTTGATAATGAACGCAGCTGGTCCATGATGCGTGCCATGGCTGCTTCGCCGCAGCGTGATATCGCAAGAAGCCTGCTTAACCAGTACCCTGGCGGACTTCCGGTGGAGGCTCGGCCAAGGTATTTGCAATTGATTACGGAGATCGCAGGACATCCCGATGCTGTGGTGGCAAGAGAGGCTTTCCAGGCGATGAGCTATTGGGTGAATGGAAGCGAGGAGAAGGTGGCGGCTAGCACCGGCAGAGCGATTCTTGATATGGAGGACAACGCCAGATGGAAGGCGGCGATGGATACGCTCGTGGTGGCATGCCGTGACGGCAAGGTAAACGATCGGGTCATCAGCGTTTGCACACAGCTTGCCGGCATGGAGACGAGGGCGGAATGGAATGCTGCGCCGGAGAGAGACCTTCCTCAGCGGCAGCGTCTGGCGGCGTTGATCGACAAGCTGACCTCGTTGCCTCTCAATGCAAGGCGGGTGCTCATTCCTTTATATACGGGCCTGATCGATGCTCTTAAATCCCAAGAAACCCTGAAACCCGCCGTGATCAAGTTATATTTGGCGATGGTGGAATGGAGCGAGGCGGATCAGGCGGCCCTGCATTTGGACCCTGTGATTCAGGTCGTTGACACGCATCCGTATCTGCTGGATCACGTTTACAGACAGATCGCTCAGGCAGCCAATGCCAGCAAGGCGTATTGGAGCCCGGAGGCGATGCTGGATCTGGTGGATCATTTGAGAGATCGGCAGTCGTTTGCGGCCCAATATTTCGGTCTTTCTTTGATGCAGGTTGCGGGGGCAGCCTTATTGTGGAACCAGGCGTGTACCGACCGTTTGAGAGCGTACCGGAAGCATGAACATGAGGCGATCCGTCTGGCTGCGTTGGATATTTGGACCGTGCGTGAATAGAGGTGAGCGAAAGCGATGCTATATTTAAGGAACTTCAAACTCTCTTCCACCATTTCCAGCAATCCCAATATATATCCCGATCATGTGTTCAGGCACATCGCAGGGGAAGTTCTGCTGTTTGATCGAATCACAGTGTTATATGGCAGTAATGGCTCAGGCAAATCCACCTTGCTGAATTTAATCGCTAACAAATTGAACATCGCGGGCGCTGAGCGAATGACGAGTTATGGTCACAACGCGTACGCACAGCGGTTTATCGAGGAAAGCAGCTATGAGCTCGGGCATGATGATCAGGAGCATCCCGTATATAAGCTTCCCGAAGGGAGCCGGTACATTAAGTCAGAGGATATATTGTACGAAGTCAAGAAAATACAGCAGGAAAACGTGCTCCGCGAAGGGCTGCTGCATGAGCAGCTCGTAAAGGGAAAGAGCAAGCAAGAGGTAGAGGAGCTGGAGCAGTCGTATGAGTTCAAAAAGAAGGTGGATATCATTCAATTCGCTCAGGAGAAATACTCGAACGGGGAGACGTCGATGCAGTTTTTTGAGGAGCATTTGCTACCCGGTAAACTGTATTTACTGGATGAACCGGAAACATCGCTCTCTCCGGCGAATCAAATCAAGCTGGCCGAGCAGATGAATGATCTGGCGCGTTATTTTGACAGTCAATTTATTATCGCTACACACTCTCCCTTTGTTCTGGGTACGCTTCATGCGAAGATCTACAATCTCGATGCCCAGATTTTGCACACGGCAGAATGGTTTGAACTGGACAATGTACAATTCTTTTACCGATTTTTTCATAAGCATCAAAGATTGTTTGAATGAATAGGTTTGAGTTTCCAGAAGAGGTATCCTTCGAGTTGGGATATCTCTTTTTGGTATGGGAATTTTTATCTACCTTGGTGCATTGTCCTGCTTAAATCATTGAACGTATAAAGATTCGAAGACAATTCGGCTGGGCAATTAAATCAATTGATTTTTATGCAGAAAGTTGTATAATCTACTTAATTAACGTTAATTAAACTGGGAAAAAGGGGATGAACATGACCAGAACGAAGCTGAAAGAAGCTGCGCTGAGGTTATTCGGACAGAAGGGCTACGACGGAACGGCATTATCGGAAATCGCGAAGGAGGTTGGTGTCAAAACCCCGGCAATCTACGCTTTTTTCGAGAGCAAGGAAGATCTGTTTATGACGGTCTTCGAAGAATCGATGAGCGCCTACAACGAATATATCCAAGCGATGGCAGAAACCAGCAAAGGAATGAGCACGGAGAAAAAACTGCATGCGCTGCTGCTTCGCCAATACGATTTCCACCGGGACAAGCAGGAGCTTGCCGTATTTGCCTTCCGGTACTTAGTTTTCCCGCCGGATTTCTTGCAGGATCGGATGCACGAGGCGTTTGGGCGGTTCGATACGCTTCTGAGCAGCATTATCGGCGAGATTATCCAGGAAGGTCTGGATCGCGGCGAACTGGCCGTTATCCCGATGGAGACGCTGGTGGATTCGTACCTTACCTTGATGGACGGGCTGGGCATGCAATATTACTACTATAAATCGCCGGAGCTGTTCGAACGGAAGCTGAAACATGCCTTTGAGATGTTCTGGAGATCCGTGAAAGCTTAGGCGAACAACAAGATTGTACAGAAAGCAGAGGGTGGAGCATGAGCAATGATACGAAAATAGAAGATTACGAACGGGAGCCCGTCCCCCAGCATTTGCGGAAATCATGGCTCTCGATGGCATTCGTCTGGATTGCGATCGGCATTGACCTGTCCGCGATGTTCCTGGGGGCGCAGCTCGGCGCGGGCATGAGCATCGGCGACTCGCTTACGGCGGTCATCGTCGGTTCGGCGATATTAGGCATGATCGGGGCAGTCTGCGCATATGTGGGAGCGAAAACGGGCCTGTCGACGGCCATGATCAGCAGGTTTCTGTTTGGGAATCAAGGGGCGCTAATCGTCTCGGTCATTCTCGGCATTTCATCGCTGGGCTGGTTCGGCGTTCAGGTGGGCTTCTTCGCTTCCAACTTCCAGACCGCGTTAAACGAATTATGGGGATGGCATTGGTCGCTCTGGGTGCTGTCGATCATTGGCGGACTTCTCATGATGTCCACGGCGATCTGGGGCTATAGGGCGATTGAAAAATTAAGCGTCTGGTCGGTACCGCTGCTCGTCGTGTTTATCATTATCGCGCTGGTCATGGCGCTAAACGGGGAAGGCGGAAGCACCGTCTGGGCACCGTTCGAGGGTGAGGCTGTGCCGATGGGGACGGCGATTTCGCTGGTTATCGGTATCTTTATCCTTGGAACGGCGCTGTCCCCTGACATCGCGCGCTGGGCCAAAACGCCAAAGCATGCCGTTACCGCAGCATTTATCGGTTTCTTTGTCGGCAACAGCTTCATGACCATCATTGCAATTTTCCTGTCGCGTACGATGGATTCCGACGATCTGACGGGCATTCTACTGACGCTTGGTCTCGGTATTCCGGCGATCATCGTGCTGACGCTGGCACAATGGACGACCAATACGAACAATTTATATTCCGCGGGGCTGGGCTTCTCCGTCGTATTCAAACGGGTGCCTAAATCCGTGATTACGATTATTGCAGGTCTCATTGCGACGGCACTTGCTTGCTTTGGTATTTATGATCGTTTCATGACGTTCCTGACGTACATTACGATGCTTGTCGCACCGCTGGGCGGCATTTATACGGCTGAGTATTTGTTGGTGAACAAAAAGCGATTCTCGTTTGACGGGCTGGACAGCAACCGAAGCTGGATCCCCCGCTCCATCGTCGTATGGGTCATCGCCACGTTCTTCGGGTTCATGACAACGATGGCCCCGGATGGGCTCGGATGGTTCCAGGTAACGCAGGTTCCGGCGCTGGACAGCTTCCTGATGGCATTTATCTTGCAAGCAATCATAGGCAAATGGGTCGTAAAGAAGGGATGAAAGCATGAATCAAGCAACCAGATTAACCTCATTGGATGAACAGTCAATCGAATATATCGCGATCGGAGCTGCGGTGCTTGGCACGGGCGGCGGCGGAGATCCTCATGTCGGAAAATTGATGGCCATGGAGGCGATCCGCGAGCTTGGCCCGGTACGAATCGTCCAGCTCGAAGAGCTGGACGATGAAGGGCTTATCGTGCCGGTATCGATGATCGGAGCACCGACGGTGATGCTGGAGAAAATCCCTTCGGCAGACCAGCTGACCAAGCCGCTGGATCTGATGGAGAGAGAGCTCGGCCGCAAGGTGGACGCCGTTATGCCGATCGAGGTCGGCGGCGGCAACTCGCTCGTTCCGGTCATTGCGGCGGCACAGCGCGGAATTCCGCTCGTCGATGCCGATGCGATGGGGCGCGCGTTTCCCGAATCGCAGATGGTGACGTTCCATCTGGAAGGCATCCCCTGCAGCCCGGTGGCGATGGCGGACGAGCGCGGCAACAGCGCGCTGATGCATACGATTGACGGGGTGTGGGAAGAACGGCTGGCGCGTGCGCTGACAGTAGAGATGGGGGGCTCTGCCTCCATCTGCGATTATCCGGTATCCGGCGCGCAGGCGAAGCGAAGCGCGATCGGCGGCACGTTGACGCTCGCCTATGAGATCGGGCGGACGCTGTTCGAAGCGAAGCAGCAGAAGCTGAATCCTGTGCGCGAGCTGCTCACGAAGCTGAACGGCCATGCACTGTTCCACGGCAAGGCCGTGGATATCCGTCGCCGCATGGACGGCGGATTTACGCGCGGCGAAGCGGTATTTGAAGGTACCGGCGAGAACAAGGGAGAAACGATGCGGCTGTTTTTCCAGAATGAGTTCCTGCTCGCCACCGTTGACGATCAACCGCTCGCCATTACGCCTGATTTGATTACGCTGCTGGATCAGGATACGGGCATGCCGGTGACGACGGAGAACTTGAAGTATGGCGCCCGGGTGACGGCAGCAGGTTTGCCGTGCGACGACAAATGGCGCACGCCGAAGGGCATCGAGACGGCCGGGCCAAGATACTTCGGTTATGACTTTGATTATGTGCCGATCGAGACGTTGGCTTCGAAAGGAGGTGCGGCGAAATGACCGAGACTACAACTGCTAGTGCAAACCAGATTTACCGCATCGGCATTGATGTGGGAGGGACGAATACGGACGCCGCCCTGCTGGATTCCGACTTGCGCTGCGTGCACAAGGTAAAGGTCCACACGACGGCCGACGTGAACGAAGGCATTGTGGAGGCCGTTCGCCTGCTGCTGCAGGAAAGCGGCGTAAATGGCTCAGACATACGCTATGCGATGCTCGGCACCACGCATTGCACCAATGCCATCGTGGAGCGAAAGCATCTCGGCCGGGTAGGGCTGATACGTATCGGCGCTCCGGCAACGACGGCCGTTCCGCCGCTTGCCGGCTGGGACGAATCGCTGCGCGCTGCGGTAGGGCCGCATAGCTATATCGCCTCCGGCGGCTATGAGTATGACGGCCGCAAGATCGCCAGCCTGGACGAGAAGGAGATCGCCGAGCTGTGCCGCCGGATGAGCGGAGAAGTCGACGCGGTGGCGGTGTGCGGGGTATTTGCTCCTGTGAACCGTGAGCAGGAGAAGCGGGCCGGAGAGATCGTCCGCGAAGTGTTGGGTGCGGATATGCCGGTCACGTATTCCAGCGAGATCGGCAGCATCGGGCTGCTCGAGCGGGAGAATGCCTCCGTGCTGAACGCGGCGCTGCTGCAAGTCATTGCAGGCGTGGTGCGCGGCTTCGAGAAAGCGTTGAATGGCTTCGGCATTGATGCGCAGCTGTATATTTGCCAGAACGACGGGACGTTGATGAAGAGCGAGTATGCGCTCCGCTACCCGATTCTGACGATTGCGTGCGGACCGACGAATTCGATTCGGGGCGCGGCGCATTTGTCCGGGCTGAGCGACGCGCTGGTCGTCGATATCGGCGGCACAACGACGGATATCGGCGTGCTCGTGCAGGGCTTTCCGCGCCAATCTTCGGCAGCGGTGGATATCGGCGGCATTCGCACGAATTTTCGGATGCCGGATATTTTGTCCATCGGCCTTGGCGGCGGCACGATCGTCCGGCTTGATGACGCGGGCGGCGTAACGGTTGGCCCGGACAGCGTGGGCTACGAGCTGACGAAACGGGCCCGCATCTTTGGCGGGGATACGCTGACGGCGACGGACGTAGCGGTGAAGCTGGGCCGGGCCGCATGGCCGGGCACCAACGCGGATGCCGTGGACGAAGTCGTCTGCAGCAAAGCGGATGCAGTCATGCAGCAGAGCCTGGAGGATGCCATTGACCGGATGAAGACGAGTGCAGACCCGGTCGATGTCATTCTGGTCGGCGGCGGCAGCTTGTTGGTGCCGGAGACGCTGGCCGGGGCAAGCCGAATCATCCGGCCGGACAACTATGATGCGGCGAACGCAATCGGCGCAGCATTGGGATTGGTCAGCGGGGAGTCGGAGCGGATCTATTCGCTGGACGACTGGAGCTATGACGACGTCATCCGCGATGCAAAGGAGAGCGCCATGAACGAGGCAGCTGCTGCCGGCGCGAACCCGGAGACGTTAGAGATCGTGTCCGTCGAGGACATTCCGATTGCGTATTTGCCAGGCAATGCGCTGCTTGTGAAAGTGAAAGCTGCGGGTAAGCTGTAACGCGCTCAAGGCATTAGCCTCGCTCGGCCACTATTCGCTGCCGCATGAGAAGTTTGCGCATAGCCAGTGGGCATTTCGCATATCGGGGCTCGCGGCGATCGGTGAACAGCGCGGGACCCAAGTAAACATGAAAAATGGCGGTACGGATTCATTTCCGTACGGCCATTTTTTATTTTGCGGCCTAACTTTAAAATTCGATTTCCTCATATAAAAAATTGAAGTGCTGAAAAGTCCTTTGGCCTTTCCGTTATGGAGGCGAAGGGAGTCGAACCCCTGTCCGAAGATAACGACAGCACAAATTTCTACAAGACACTCTGATAAGGGGCGATGCCCCTTCTTTTTTTACTAATCTATGGGAGTATGCTCCTCACTTCGGATTGTGATATATTCATTTATGTGTCTACGGCTTTAACATATACTGCCGTTTGATATGCATGGCTTAAATATGCTATAAGTGAAGAAAAAGCAAGGGTATGAACGAGCTTACATTTACTATTTCGGGATAAAGATTTCCCTGCATTTATAGAGGAGTTTTGGATATGACAGAAAATTTTTGGCGGGATTTGCCGCGGCCTTTTTTTGTGCTGGCGCCCATGGAAGACGTGACGGATGTAGTGTTTCGCCATGTCGTAAGCGCAGCAGCCAGACCGGATGTGTTTTTTACGGAGTTTGCGAATACAGAGAGCTATTGTCACCCGGAGGGGCATCATAGCGTGCGCGGACGTTTGACGTTTACAGAGGATGAACAGCCCATGGTAGCGCATATCTGGGGCGATAAGCCGGAATACTTTCGTCAGATGAGTATCGGCATGGCGAAAGAAGGGTTTAAAGGCATCGATATAAATATGGGTTGTCCTGTACCGAATGTAGCCGAGAATGGGAAGGGAAGCGGCTTGATCTGCCGTCCCGACGTTGCAGCGGATATTATCCAGGCCGCAAAGGCCGGAGGACTGCCCGTCAGCGTAAAAACAAGGCTCGGCTTTAGCAGGGTGGACGAATGGCGCGGCTGGTTAACCCATATTTTGGAGCAAGACATTGTGAATCTGTCCATCCATCTGCGGACAAGAGACGAGATGAGCAAAGTAGAAGCTCACTGGGAACTGATTCCGGAGATTAAACAGCTTCGTGATGAGGTAGCGCCAGATACACTTCTAACCATTAACGGGGACATTCCTGACCGTCAGACCGGCCTGAAGCTCGCTGAACAATACGGCGTGGACGGAATTATGATCGGGCGCGGGATTTTCCATAATCCATTCGCTTTTGAGAAGGAGCCGAAGGAACATAGCAGCGAGGAATTGCTGGGTCTGCTGCGGCTGCATTTGGATCTGCATGATCAATATTCCGAACAGATGCGGCGCTCCTTCAGCGCCCTTGTCCGCTTCTTCAAAATCTATGTCCGTGGATTCCGAGGGGCAAGCGAGTTGAGAAATCGCTTAATGAACGCAAAGTCAACCGATGAAGCACGTGCACTGCTTGATGAATTTGAGGGTGGAGGAGTAGTATAAGCTCGGAACCGTATAGGTTCACATCCAAACCATTCCTTACGTTAAAGGAGTGGTTTTCTTATTGTCTTTTGAATGCGAGGGTTGTGGCTGCATCCGTTAGCGAGCCGTGGGCGGTGCGTATATCGGCTTCGGTCGCTGTTAAAATCGGGAAGCTGAGTGGATATCAGCTAAATGCCCCGCGTGGCGGCCCGCTTTATTAGCCAGGGACTACCCCGGTCGATAGGGGACGTTGCTGCGTCTTCCATTGGACAAAGAAAAAGACCGCCCCTTGACGGTCTTTATCCTGCGCTCACAAATTGGAGGATCCCAATAAGAACTAATAAGAGAAAAATAACGAGTACTATGATGATTCCTATTTTAAGTGTCTTGAAGCCATTTGACTTCTTTGCCAGCTGCTCTTCAACAGAATTCAATCGCTCTTTAAGCGCTTGGATTTCATCCTCCTGCCTCATGCCAACCTCCTTACAAGCATTTTGTAACCTATCATATGTATTCAATATTCAGCAACGATACCCTCTTTCGATGCAGAATGGATACGAAATGAGGACTTGCTCTGTACCAGTGGCTGCCGGATATCGCTGGTTATTGAAGTGGCAGAATACCGGATCGAGCGTTCATCTGAAAATCAGTTCGGATCATTGAGGACTAAAACCGGGTATGATATGATAAGAATAAATAAGGGACCGTGCTGTAACACGATCCCTGCACAACAACCGCTAACAGAGCGGTCGGCTGCAAGTCTTCAGTCAGAAAATAGACCGTAACCTTGCGACGGGCGGTCTATTATCGTTTATTAAACGATAACAATGCGACGATTAACGTCCCGAAGGTAAGCATTAAGCTCATCGCTTCCATACACTGTCATGGGCATCACCTCCCGTCCGGGAGACTAGCCGACCGCCTTTATTAGCCAAATGTCGTACATTCCAAATTATGGCATGCAAGCTCCGATATTCGGGGCTTTTTCTTTTGCCTCCATGCATGAATACGACCATCAGAAGTGAATTGGATATATCATTGAGTTTTTGAAGGGTACGGAGTGAGTTTCGTTATTGCCCATTTTCAAAAGTGTACAAGTGAAAGTAGGGGGTTACATTGAATATATAGCGGAATATAGGTACAATATGATTAAAGAATGGCTATGAAAGGAGTGGATACGGTGTTAATTAAACCATCGGCGAGTATACGTCAAAACTATAATGAAATTGCTGATTTGTGTAAAACGTCCGGGGAACCCGTGTATTTGACCAAAAATGGTGAAGGGGATCTCGTCGTCATGGACATTGAGGCATTCTCCCGTCGTGAGAAGATGTTGAAGCTCCGTGAAGAGTTGCTGGCTGTTCAAGAGGATCGATTGGCTGGACGCATTGGTGTAACTCCTGACGAATTGGATGCCTATTTGGACAGTGTTATTGATGAGGTCGAACATGGAAAAAAAACCTCGTTATAACGTAATCATTTCTGACCGTGCCCGTCAAATGTTAGCAAACCATGTGCGTTTTCTTGCGGAAAAAAGTCCCGAGGCTGCACGCAACACGAAAAACGAATTGCTCCAAGCGATACGTTCATTGGAGCGGATGCCAGAACGTTATCCTTTTCTAGAAGCGGAATTTATACCTCCGAACAAATATCATAAGATGTTTGTGGAGAAGTGGTATCTAGTGCTGTACCAGGTCCAAGATGAGATGGTGTATGTGGATCATATTGTAGATTGCAGGCAAGATTATCGCTGGCTGGTACGCTAACAACACTAAATTGAAGGTATATGCTGATGGAAAAGTTAGCAGGGGAAAGGGACATTGCCGCCACTGCTCTTTCAGTTCGTAATCAACCATTCCATATAAGGAGTGGTTTTTTTCTTATGATTGAGATTACTTACCTAGTAAATCCCTATCTTCGATTCAATTTCGGAATACGGTAAGATACCGAGTATTTCTCACTGCTGCGGACGCAAAGTCTTTCGCAGCCTTTTTATATGGGGAAGAGGATATCCGTTGGGTCCTACAGAATAATTTGAAACTGTAATTATTTTGAGCTTTGAAGGCAATTTGTAATGAAAACAAAATTGATCCTGGTTGAGGGCCTGCCTGGGTTCGGCAAATCGACGACGTCCCGGATGATTCATGACATTCTTACCGAACGAAACATCGAGGCCCGGCTTGTCATGGAAGGGGATGCAGAACATCCGGCAGATTATGAGGGAACGGCGTGTTTAACTGAAGAAGAATTCGGACGTCTGCTGCAGGTCGCAGGTCCTTTTAAACAAATATTGATCGAACGGGCTGCCAAGAAAGGCAGCTGGTATCTCTTGCCCTACCAGAAACTGAAGAACGAATATGAAGCCTCTATGCCGGATGATCTATATCATTCGTTGTCCAAACAGGATATTTACGAGCTCCCGCCGGACCTCAACAGGAGACTCATCACCGATCGGTGGGAGACATATGCGGAGCAGGCGGTGCATGAGAATACGCTCATGATTTTTGAGTGCTGTTTCATTCAGAATCCGGTGACCGTCGGTATGGTGAAGCATGATGCGCCGGAAGAGCAAGTGACTGACTACGTGCTGGGGCTGGAAAAGACGATCCACCCGCTGAATCCCCTATTGTTCTACATTGAGCAAAACGATCTCGGATATGCATTCCGCAAGGCCATCCGGGAACGCCCGGAGGCTTGGGCCACAGGATTCGTCCATTACTACACCCAGCAGGGATACGGCAAGCATCACGGTCTAGAAGGCGTCGAAGGGACTTTGCAAGTCTTGGAAGCCCGGCGCCAGCTGGAATACAGCATCTTGGACAAGCTCGGACTGAACAAGGAGCGAATCAATAACTCCCTTTATGATCAAGACACGTACAAAACCATGCTGATCAACAAGCTGAAGCTGCATGGCGTTATCCAGTAATATTCTTCCATAGATAAGAAAGGCCGGTTTAATGAAGCGCTTATTAACGATCACGATTCTGTGTATTACAACGGTCCTAATGGCAGGCTGCGAGAAAGAGACGGGTTGGGCGACGATGCAGCTTCTAGACGAACAGATCGCCGAAATCCGGATCTCGGCATTCGAGAATTGGGACGAGATGAATGGGGATACGCTGCTGTCCTTGAAGGAAGCGAAAGATGTAAGCGTATTTGAGGAAGCCATCCGTACGACCCGCAAGCAGCCAGATGATGCCAAACGAACGGAACCGAATTACGATGTGATGGTTGTCTATGCACAGCAATCTCCCGTTCATGCCATCAGGCTGTGGCTAGGGGAAGAGGGACAGGAAAGTGTATTCAGCTATGCTTTCAAAGATTGGGGAGAAGATGTATATGTGGTACCGTCCAAATATACGGATCGGATGAGAGAACTCATTTTGTCTGAGGGGAATTAAAGCCGTAGCCTGTATCCTCTTCTGCTCCGCCGTTTCAGATGATTCAAGTGCTAAAATTTATCTGTTATCGCTTGAACCTGTCTTTCGGAATCAATCGCTAACGCCGAAAGCCCCAACTCTCATAAAATCACGGCCCAGACGTATAAAATCAGAGGATTGGGAGATGAATGATACCATCATTCAGGAGGCGATGAAGTGAAGAAGAAGACTAACAAGTTAAAATATATGGCGGGAGCTTTTCTTGCCGGAGCCCTATTACTTATAGGGATCTTGATTGCTGCGAATCCCGAAGGAACCCTAAGCGCGATTAAACACACAACGTCTAAAATAAGCGATTACGTTAACGGGAAGGACAACTCCACCGCTGACGGCCCATTAGCGAAACAAGGGACGGCAACCTCGGATCCTAATATGCCTGCCGGCCGCAACGGTGTGTCAGCTCGCATGGATTCGGAACCAGTTAACCAACCCGTCTACTGGAGCGAGGCTTCCAGGAAGGAATCCATGGGGCATCCTGTAGTCAAGCTGTACAATGCGGCGGGAGAGCCTATTGGTTCCGCTACCTTGGAGCAGATCCATGACGGGGTGAAGGTGAAGATTACCGCATCCGGACTAACTCCGGGCAAGCATGGGTTCCATGTGCATGAGAATGCAATTCAGGGAACGGATTTTAAATCTGCCGGCGCTCATTTTAACCCGACCCATAAGCATCATGGCCTTGAGAATCCACAAGGAAGCCATGTCGGCGACATGCCGAACCTGGTCGTAGGCGCTGACGGCACCGTGGAAGCGGAGACGATCATCCAGCATGGAACGCTAGAGAAAGGCCAGCCCAACTCGGTACTTGGGCGCTCGCTGATCATTCATGCCGGTGAAGATGACAACGTCACCGATCCGGCGGGCAATTCGGGCGACCGTGTGGCCGGAGGAAATATCCCGGAGTAATCCGGCAAGCAGGCGGCGCTATCGGTTAACACATAGAAATGCCCGTGAACAACGCATCTCCACAGGGAGATGCGTTTTTTTAGTTATCAGAAAGTATATTGATCCAGGTGATCTTCACAGACCCTGCTTGTCCGTTATCCGATAAGCATAGCTGGGGCCGTCTGACAAAAGATATTCAACACGTTCGATGGTCACATGATCGCCAAGCACCGATTGAAACAGTTCGAGCTCGTTATCGGTAAAACGGGAACTAACAGCGACAGCCTCTGCGATCGGACAATGTTTCTGTACGAATAAGAAGCTTCCGTCCTCCTGCTCTTGTATTTCCGGAAAATACCCTTCGTTCATACGGATCATGACCAGCTTTTGGAGCCTGTCCCTTAGGCTGTCCGCATCGGACAAATGCTCCCGATATTTTATTATTTGATTATGTTTGAGGTCCTCAAGCACTCTCCCCAATCCTTCATCTCCGAACGTGGCCCTGACCGAATGAAGTAAATCGACCGATAATTGCAAATAGCCGTTAGGAAACCAACGGTTGGCCAAGGCCGTCAGCCTCCATACCTTTGCTGGCCTGCCGATGGGACGAGCCTCTTCCTCATATTCAACGACTTCCTGTTTCTGTAGTTCATATAAATGCTGACGCACAGCCATCCCTGTCAATGATAACTTCGAAGCTAACGTAACGGCATCCATAGGACCATGCTGCTTCAGCAGCGTTACAATGGCTTTTCTGGTGGATGTTACAGATGACTCGTCCTTCTTTTTCAATGGTTCACGACCCCCACATCACATATTACGAGAGATGCTTCTCCCCTTATATTCTAAAGAAAGTTCTTTACAAAGTCAAAAGAAACTGGTTAAATTTGTTTTATAAATAAAATACTTTATAAAGTGTAGCCCATCAAAAGTGGCCTATGAATGGAGGAAATGAAATGACAACAACGTTATTTATTCAAGCGAGCAATCGCCCGGCGGAGCACGCTGTCAGTGTGCAAATGTACGAAGCCTTCTTGTCAAGCTATAAGGAATCACACCTT
Organism: Paenibacillus sp. FSL R5-0810; assembly: GCF_038002285.1. Taxonomy (NCBI): domain Bacteria; kingdom Bacillati; phylum Bacillota; class Bacilli; order Caryophanales; family Paenibacillaceae; genus Paenibacillus; species Paenibacillus sp. FSL R5-0810. The sequence continues at coordinate 3,978,609 of NZ_JBBOCF010000001.1, read as the reverse complement.
CAGGAGGCTATTGTGGAAGTGAATTTATTTCATGAACCGCTGCCCTATCTGGGGACCACGATGATAACGGGAAATTATAAAATCGCCCAAGGCTTGACGCTCACACCGGAAGAAGAAGCCGAGCAACAGATGGTTCGTAAGTACCTGGATCAGTTTCTTGTAGCCGATAAAATCGTCATAGCTTTCCCGCTTTGGAATCTTACGGTTCCAGCTGTCTTGCATTCGTATTTGGACTATCTGCATCAGCCCCGTAAAACCTTTAAATATACAGCGGAAGGCTTGGTCGGACTATTGCAAGGCAAGAAAGTCGCTCTATTAAATGCCAGGGGCGGTATCTATGCGGAACAAGATGAGCTTGCGGTTAGTTTTGTCAAAAGGCATTTGCAGGTGTTCGGCATTACGGACATCACCACGATTGTTATAGAAGGTCATAACCAATACCCCAATCGCAGGGAGACCATCATTGCTGAAGGTCTCAGAAACACGGCACTTGCGGCAAAAATGTTCTGACGGCGGCTGGATATCGAAAATAGAGGGAGTGGAGTCGATTGGCCCAACAACGAAGGTTTATCATACTGATGTCCATTGCTTTAGGCTTGGTGCTGACCGCACTGGATCACACGATCGTATCGGCAAGTGTCAGCAAGATCATAGACGACATCGGCGGTCTGGATAGAGTCACCTGGATTTATACCACCTACGCACTGGCCGGAACGAGCACGATGTTAATATTCGGCAAGCTCTCCGATCTTTTCGGGAGGAAGACCTTGTATTTGGTTTCCATCGGCATCTTCCTTCTGGGCTCCGCACTCTGCGGAACGGCCCAGACGATGGAGCAGCTTAGCATTTACCGGGTCATACAAGGAATCGGATCCGGCGGTATTTTTCCGATTTCCTTCTCCTTGATATATACCTTGTATACCGATCCCAAAGAATCGGGGAAGCTGTCGGGGATATTTGGTGCCGTATTCGGACTCTCTTCGATTGCGGGGCCGCAGATCGGTATGTGGATTTCCGAAACGCTATCCTGGCGTTGGTGCTTCTATATCAACTTGCCGATCGGGATCCTCTCGTTCGCGGCAATGCTCCTAACGCTACGGGAATCCCGAGCGGAGACGAAGCCGAAAATCGATGTGCTTGGTGCCATACTGATTGTCATTGCTACGGTCTGTTCCATGATTGCGCTCGAACTTGGCGGTAATAACGTATCATGGACCTCCTGGAAGATCATGGCCTTGTTCGGGATTTCGGTTATGGCGGTCATAAGTTTCTTCACTGTGGAACGGCGGGCCATGGAGCCCATCTTGCCGCTCAAGCTATTCAAAAACCGTATGGTGACAGGAACAAGCATCGTCGTCTTCTGTCAAGGTGCCATGATGTTCGCCGCGATGACCTACCTGCCGCTCTATACCAACTATGTACTGGGAGAAAGCCGATTAAATTTATTGCTGACTCCGTTGATGTTGTCCATGATCATCGGCTCCGTTCTGATGGGTTTAATTCTCACCCGCTTCCAAATCCGGACCGTCATGGTGGTCAATATGGGGATCGGAATCGTTGTTTCTAGCTTGTTCATGAGTCTTTCGCCGGCTGTTCCTTTTTGGCAATTCATTGGAATGGTTGTCCTGCTCGGGCTGGGCGTGCTCGGCCCCCTGAACAGTCTCAGTCAGAACGCCGTCGCTTACAGCGTTGAAGAACGATCCATCGGTATTGCTTCATCGCTTGTCGGCTTCTGCCGCAGCATGGGCGGCGTAATGGGCGCTTCGATCATGGCCGTCATCGTCAATTCCCAAATGACCGCGTCGGTCGAGACGGCAATTACACGATTCAACCTGAATTCGAGCTCCAACCCGTCCTATCATCCGCCGGATGCCGAAACCGTGCTGCGATATAAAGATCGTTTTGAACCGGAGCTGGTGTCCTACTTTACACACGCGATGGATCATGCAATTACACAAGGATTTGTTCTGCTTCTTGGCTTCTCTGTCCTCGGCGCCATCGCGGCTCTGACGGTCGGATCGATGAAAATAAAAAAACGTTCCGAAGAGACATCCCGGGCTAAAACAAGTTCACGGCTTGAAATTTAATAATTACGCAAGAGAACAAATAAGGAGGATTCATTATCATGTCTAATCCATCAAACGGGAACGCATCCGCCGTTCACCCTTCCGTACAGCCTTTATTTACGCCATTTTCGATCGGTACATTGACGCTTCCTAATCGAATCGTCATGGCGCCTATGACCCGATCGTTCTCGCCGAATGGCATACCCGGTGCTGATGTTGCCCGGTATTACCGGCGTCGGGCCGAGAATGGGGTGGGGCTCATCATAACGGAGGGAACCGTCATTAACCATCCCTCGTCAGCTGACCATCCGAACGTCCCTCATTTCTACGGCCCTGCTCTGAAAGGCTGGTCGTCTGTTGTCGAGGAAGTTCATGCGGCAGGAGGCCTTATTTTCCCTCAACTGTGGCATGTCGGCATGGCACGGAAAATAGGCAGTCCTCCGAATCCGGAAATTCTCCCTATAGGACCATCCGGAATCGATCTGTCCGGCCATCAAGTAACCGCACCTATGACCGAATCGGATATCCTTTCCGTGATTGACGCATTCGCCCAGGCGGCTGCCGACGCTAAGTCACTCGGTTTCGACGGTATCGAAATCCATGGAGCCCACGGCTACTTGATTGATCAATTTTTCTGGAAAAAAACCAATAGGAGATCAGACCGATACAGCGGCGAAAGCTTCGAGGGGGCCACGCGTTTCGCTGTAGAAATCATTCGCGCCGTTCGGCATGCGGTCGGTCCCGATTTCCCGATTGCTCTGCGCATATCTCAATGGAAAACCTCGAACTACACGGCCAAGCTGGCGGAAACGCCGGAGCAGCTGGCCTCATTCCTTGAGCCGCTGACAGCCGCAGGTGTCGATATCTTTCATTGTTCGACCCGTCGCTTCTGGGAACCCGAATTCGAAGGCTCTAACCTAAACTTGGCAGGATGGGTCAAATTATTGACCGGACGACCGACCATAACCGTCGGATCCGTAGGGTTAAACGAAGAATTCATGCGCTCCTTCGCTTCCGGCCAAGCGACTCAGGTGACCGGGATCGATGGTTTGATCGAAAGACTTGAGCAAAATGAGTTTGATCTGGTGGCCGTTGGGCGCTCGTTGTTAGTAGACCCAGAGTGGGCGATGAAAATCCGGAACGGACGGTTCTGCGAGCTGAAACCTTTCACAGTCGATGCGCTGAATTCCCTATACTGATCCATGATTGAACATCATTCGGTGCACCGGATCTGAACTCATAAGAGGATTTGGTCGGGGATTTATGGAAAGGTATATAGATCCTTACCGCAAGCGCAGGACATGAACGGCAAGGATTCGAAGAACGTGGACTTTAACTTATTTTTTCATACTAAACTACCGGGCCTATCGGAGCCCACCCGCGGGGGATGATCATGGGAATAGCATTCAAATTGGAGTGCGGTACGTGCCATTACAACAGCATTATTTATGAAGGAATCGGCTTTATGTACATCTCCTTGAAGTCGATCGCTTCGTTTGTCACAGATCCGGCGCTTAAGCAGGTGATCGGAGAATTTATGGAGGATGGTTCCGTCTCGTACGACGCTCATCAGGCACTGTATGTGTGCCCACAATGTGATGGCATTCAAAATGAATTGTACATTGAGATGAAGTCAGACCGGTCACAGTATCGGCGCGTTTGCAACTGCAAGAGATGCGGAGCCGAAATGGAACGGACACCGATTGAGCACAACGTGCCGATTCGTCTAACCTGTCCAGATTGCAGGGAAAGCGAGCTGATGGCGACGTCTTTTATGGATTGGGATTGATGGGGCGGCGGATCGTGATGAAGATAAATCCAAAACTAAAGGGGAACTTTCATTGTCGATATTACTAATATTCCTTTTGTTTGTTGCCGGCGCTTGTTTCACATGGTTGGGATCGAAGCTGTCTTACATGAGTATCCGGGCCTCCCGATCCATTGCTAGTTCAAGTGCACCTGGTGAGTTAACCCGGCAAGATAAAATTGAATTACTCGCAGTGCACGTGGCTGGCTTCTTGGTCGTATTAGGCATCCTTCTTCTTCTGTTCTACCTGCTTACCAAAGGTCGGCAAAACGCAAAGGCATATCATATCTATGCACTGATCATCCAAATCCTATTTGTCATTGGATTTTTCATCATCAACTATACTTATCTTTTTGTGGATTATCCGGCACACCTGGATTCCGGTTTTCCGTTCTGACGACACATTCTGAAAATATTGAATGATTTTGAGCAATTGTCTTATGTAGTTCCCGGCGGCTCTCCTTCTATACTGAAGGTACGAAAAAAGGAGAGTGAGTTCATGGAACGAGCAACATCTGCAGCATCCGGAATACCTGTTCGCAAAAAGCCATCTCGCAAGCGCTGGGACTCTCCCCTTGCAGGTTATCTGTTTATTTCCCCTTGGCTGATTGGATTTCTGGCGTTGACGGCCTATCCGATGCTGTTGTCCCTCTACTATTCCTTCACGGATTACACGCTCATGAAGCCGATCGAGTGGGTCGGCCTGGACAATTACGAGCGCATCCTTATGGCGGACGACAAATTTGCCCAATCGCTCAAGCTCACATTTTATTATGTACTCGCCTCGGTGCCGCTAAAGCTGATTGCCGCGCTGATGGTTGCGCTCCTGCTAAAAAGGGCCGTGCGCGGGATATCCGTCTATCGGACGGCCATTTATTTTCCTTCCTTAATCGGGGCGAGCATCGCGGTGTCCCTGCTGTGGAAAAATATTTTCGGCGTGGACGGCTTCTTCAACAAGGTGCTTGGATTTTTCGGGATTCCCGGCACGGGCTGGGTCACGAACCCCGATACCGCATTATGGTCCCTGATTGGGTTGTCGGTATGGCAATTCGGCTCCTCGATGGTGATTTTCCTGGCGGGCCTGAAGCAGATTCCGAATGATCTGTATGAAGCCTCCGCGGTGGATGGGGCGGGCAAGCTGAAGCAATTTTACAAAATCACGCTTCCGATGCTGTCGCCCACATTATTCTTCAATCTCATTATGGGGGTCATTAACTCCTTCCAGATGTTCACGCCTGCATACGTCATCACCGGCGGCGGGCCGATGAACTCTACCTATGTCTATGCGTTATACCTGTATGAAAGGGCATTCAGCCGCTATCAGCTGGGCTATTCCTCTTCCTTGGCCTGGATCATGCTGATCTTGATTGTGGCTGCCGCCGTGATCATTAACCTGACTTCGAAATACTGGGTATTCTACGAGTCCGAGAGCCAAGGAGGGAAAAGAAAATGACCAGACACAAATGGAACCCCGTAATTCGCCATGCGATGCTCATCCTATTCAGCTTGGTGATGGTGTATCCGGTCATTTGGTGGATTGGCGCCTCCCTGAAAACAAACCAGGAGCTCAGCTCTCCGTCCATCTTCCCGTCCGTGCCGCAGTGGTCCAATTACGTCAACGGATGGAATTCCGTTCCGGGCTTCACCTTTACCGACTTCTATCTGAATACCTTTTATCTAATTACGGCGGTCATCATCGTAACGGTCATTTCCTGTACGCTGGTCGCCTTCGGATTTGCAAGGCTGGACTTCCCGCTTCGCGGCTTCTGGTTCTCGCTGCTCATGCTCACGCTGATGCTGCCGGGTCAAGTGCTCATCATTCCGCAGTATGCGATGTTCCACCAGTTCGGCTGGGTCAACACCTACCTGCCGTTCATCGTGCCCCATGCGTTAGCGGGAGGGGCGGGAGGAACCTTCTTCGTCTTCCTGCTCGTTCAGTTCATACGCGGAATCCCGCGGGAACTGGATGAATCGGCCAAGATCGACGGTTGCAGCTGGTTCGGGATTTACTGTCGGATTGTCATGCCCTTGATGAAGCCTTCCATCGTGACGGTCATCATCTTCTGCTTCCTATGGAACTGGGATGATTTCCTTGGCCATCTTCTGTACATTAATTCCGTCGACAAATACACGGTAGGCTTGGCTTTGCGGATGATTAACGATTCGCAAGGCGGCGCGGAATGGGGACAACTGCTCGCGATGTCGCTCGTATCCATTCTGCCGGCTACGCTGCTGTTTGTCTTTGCCCAGAAATATTTTGTGGAGGGTGTAGCTACCACAGGACTAAAAGGGTAGTAGCTAGGCCTGCCGATATATTATAAAATGAGAAAACATTGAGGCAGCGGTTCGCCGCACGGCTTCAATGTTTTTTTCGGATCGGAATGGATAAGCATGGAGGATGAGCGCTTATGATCAATCCCTTCAAGAAATACCGGATCGATTCCCTGTTTATTATTTGCTTTGCAGGGCTGATCACGATTGTGCTGGCGATCACGGTATGGACCAGTTATGCCATGACCTCGCGGGAATTGGCCGACAACACGTCGTATTACCAGAAAAGGCTGCTCGAGGAGCTGAACAATGAAATTACGGGACGTCTGACGTCGATCGAGCAGATCTCGCTGACCACGTCCAGGGACAATGATTTGCTTACGTTTTTGTCGGGAAAAGAGGATGAGTTTAATCACTACAGACGCTCCAAGGGCATACAGGAAGCGCTGGCTCATCTTACGTATTCGATTCCGCAAATTCAAGCCATCGATTTATATATGGAGCAGCCCGAGTGGGGGGATCGGCAGAGCTATATTCAGTTCCATGGATTAACGGAGGCTGAGACAAAGCCATGGTATCCTTTGCTGAAGAACAATGACTTTTCCTGGTCAGAGGAGCATGATTTAACGACCTATAATGGGAACGTGCCTGTGCTCAGCTTTTCCCGCAAGGTGTACAACAACTCCCGGTACTTGGGTATTCTTGTCGTGCATGTGAAAGCGGATTGGATCCGCGGGATTCTCGAAGGATACTCTAAAGATTCGAACCGGATGCTGCTGGATCTGAACGGCAGGGAGCTGCTGAGCGTCGGGAAATCAATGAGGGATGCCGGATTACAGGAGCAGGATTTGCGGTTCACGGACCAATCCGGTGTGCCACGGCTGCATACACAGCATGGCGTCGAGTCTCTGATCGTCTATTCCAAAGTCGCCGACTCCAACTGGATGCTGGTTGAGATTACCCCTTGGGAGAGAATTACGTCAGGCAGCGTCAAGCTGGCTGGAGCCATTATTACCATCGGCATCGGAGCCCTATTGCTGGCTTTTTTGTTAACGCTATGGCTAAGCAGGCAATTGTTGAAGCCGATCGCCCAGTTAGTCAGAGCCATGAAGAATTACGATGTCGGTGGGAGACAAGCTGAGCTGGCCGGTGATTACACGAATGAATTCGGCATTCTGTTTGCAGGGTTTCGCAGACTGAATGAGCGAATCCAGGCATTGTACGCCTCCCTGGCGCAGCGTTACGAGCAGCAGCGGAAGGCGGAAATCGAAGCGCTCCAAGCCAATATTAATCCGCATTTTCTATATAACACCTTGGACCAGCTGAACTGGATGGCGATTGCGGAGGGACAGGAGAAGATGAGCCGCATTCTGGAGCTGATGGGCCGCATGTTCCGCATCGGATTATCGCATGGAGAAAGCTTTATCACGATTGAAGAAGAGCTGACTCACGTCGCATGCTATTTGGAAATCCAGCAGATCCGGTGGGAAGACGGTCTGGAATACGAGGTGCATGCCTCCCAGGAAATCCGCAACTTATTCATTCCCAAAATGACGCTCCAGCCTTTCGTCGAAAATTCAATCATTCATGGATTTAATTCAAGGCAAACTGGCCGAATTCAAATTAAGGCTGAGGAAGAGGGCAGCCGGATCCGAATGACGATTATCGACGACGGAAGTGGGCTTGCTCCTCAGAGCAAAGGGAGCCATCGCCGCAAAGGAGGTTACGGGATCCGGAATGTGAGAGAGCGGTTCTCGGCGTTTTTTAATGAAAATTATGAGATCCACGTTAAGGACGGCGAGTTTGAAGGGGTCGTTGTAACGATCATCTTCCCAAGGCTTGAGGAAGCACAGACGTAATGCATAATCAGACGATTTTATAATAAATTGTGCATCTCTCTTATACTCCCGTCATCCCGGAATTGATAGGATCATATTGACCACAATATATTGTTTCTAGGGGGAAGTCGGCATGAATAAATGGAAGCGATTGCAGATTCTCGCGTTATTGATGGTGTTCTCCTTGCTGGCAGCGGCATGCGGCGGCGGTAACGGAGGCACCGGCACAAACACAGGCAGCACAAACTCATCCAAGAACAATACACAGGCCGAAGGCGGTTCGGCAGACAACGTCAAGCTCCGGATTATGTGGTGGGGCTCACAGCCGCGCCATGAAGCGACACTGAAGGCATTGGAGGCCTATACGGCGAAAAATCCGCATGTGACCTTCGAGCCCGAATACTCCGGGATGGATGGTTATCTGGATAAGCTATCTACGCAGGCAGCGGCGCATAATGAGCCGGATATTTTCCAAATGGACCCGGGCTGGATTTCGGACTGGACCTCCCGCAACCAGCTCGAAGAGCTCGACACCAAGGTTAAACTGGATGAATTGACGCCGAGCCTGCTGCCGATCGGGCAGAGAGACGGCAAGCAATACGGCGTGCCGCTCGGATCGGTTGCTTTCGGGATGATTTACGACAAGGCGGCTCTGGAGAAGCTGGGCGCAACGATGCCGAAGGACGGCTGGACATGGGATGATTTCTTCGCATTGGCGGAAGAAGTAAAGCCTAAGCTGGCGGAAGGCCAATATTTCACGCTGGATTATGCCGGCAACTACTTCATGTTCAGCGCGTATCACTATGCCAAGGGCAAGGGTACCTTGATCACGGAAGACGGCAAATTCAACATCGATGAGGCGACATTCCTGGAGTGGACGAAGAAGTTTGAACAGCTGCGCAAGGACGGACTTGTGCCTCCGGCGGATCTAAACGCATCTGACAAGGAAATGGATCCGACGGCCGACCTGCTGGTCAACGGCAAAATCCTGTTCCGCTACTCCTTCTCCAATAACTACACCACATGGGACAGCATGAAGGAAGGGGCGTACGATCTGGTTACGATGCCGCGGGCCGAGGAAGCAGGGGGCTGGCTCAAGCCGTCCATGTACTTCAGCCTGTCGCCGAATTCCAAGCATAAGGAAGAAGCGGCCAAATTCATCGACTGGTTCATCAACGATCCGGAGGCAGGGGCCATTCTTGGTACCGCTCGAGGCGTGCCAGCCAATGCCAAAATCGCCGAGTCGCTGATTCCGAAGCTTCCGGAGGGCGAAAAGGTCGGGATGAAGCTGATCGACGCCACGACGCCGGACGGACAGATCTTTACGACAGGGCCGGAAGGCTGGGTGAACTTCATCGACAAAGACTTCCCGCTCGTCCGGGATGAGCTGAGCTTCGGCAGAACGACGCCGGAGGAGGCCTATGAATCGTTGAAGAAGGCCGCGCAAGAATATGAATAACTCTTATACAATGGAATGACTGAGAACGAGATGTCAGCAAGGGAGTAAAATGACTCGGTTATTCGGTGAAAGCTGGAAAGAGAGCTGCAGCGGAAGCCTGAACCAGTGACCGCCTTTGTGACCGGATATTTACCCGCATTATATAAAATCCAAGAAATCCGGGAGCAACCGCGATCATAGGAACATTTTACGTGCTTGCCACCTGCATCCAAATCGATAATTCTGTAAATATAGTTCCAGTCTATTTCCGGTTTACGTCATGCCTGAGCGGTTTCACAGCCGATCGGGCATGGCGTATTACCGTTAGCGTGAAGCTATTTTCCTTTTTGCAAATAAGGAGGGGGCTCTTCAGATGTGGAAGATAGGAATCGTGGATGACGACCGCGCCGTGCTGCAGGGAATCCGCAAAGCCATCCCGTGGGATGAACTGAATGCAGAGTGGGCAGGGGAAGCGTTGAACGGGGAAGAAGGGCTTGAAATGATTGCATCGGCCAGCCCCGATATCGTGATTACCGATTTATACATGCCTGTCATGAACGGTCTGGATATGATCGAGCACCTGCGGAAGAACGCCGGCTATACGGGAAAAGTGATCATTCTGAGCGGTTACTCGGACTTCGAATATGCCCGTCAAGCCTTGCGTCTGGACGTAAGCGATTATCTATCCAAGCCGGTCAGCCTTCCGACGCTGAAATCCGTGCTACACCAAGCGATATCCGATTTGGAGGAGCGTGAAGAGGTGCGCAGCAAGCAGGATGAGCTGCTCCAGAAGCTGCATCTGTACGAGCCCTTCGTCGAGAAGGAGTGGGTCAAATCGGCCGCAGCCGGCACGCTGCTGCAGTCAGGACTCCAATCGGAAATCCCGGAGCCTTATCGGTATTGGACCGATCACGATCATACGGTCATCGGCATCGAGCTGGTCTACGACCAACGGGCAGCCAAATTAAGCTTGCCGGACTGGAGCCTCCTTCGGTTTGCAATCAGCAATATGGCGTGCGAAATTACGCAGGCGGCATTTCCATGCTTCGACCATACGGATCTCCACACCAACCGTTCGGTGATCATTATTCACCATGATCGAACGGAGCCTGCCGAGCGAGTGCGGCAGCGGCTGGAGCAGCTGGCTGTCCGATTAATCGACTGTGTGCGGAACTACTTGAAGCTGAAGATCCGGATCGGCATCGGTGAGCGCAAGAGCAGCATAAGGGAAATCGGCATCTCGACGGATGAAGCCTTCCGGGCGATCGATGTGACTTCCCGGCCGGCGGTTCCGGAGCATGAGCTGTATTTCTACAGTGCACAGGAGCCGGGGAATGCGGAGGCCAAGTCTCCGGTGCGTCCGGTTAAGCTATACCTGGAGCTGGCCGGCGCGATTCGTACCTCGCAGGAGAATCAGGCGCAGACGATTATAAGGGATTATATGAAGCGGCTGGAGCAGGAAGGGGGCATCACCAAACCCTACGTCGGCATGCTGGCCGGCGAGCTGTGGGGCATTATCGCCTTTGCTTTCTATGAGACGGGGACCGTCGTTGACGATATCTTCCCGTATGACGGCATTACGCGCGAAATGGCGAAGCTGCAGCGTCCGTCCGAGCTTGCCGAATGGCTGATCACCAAGATCGGGCTCGTGTTCGGCAGCCGCGAATGGGGCGGGAACGGAAAGCATCGGCAGGCTGTGGACTTTATGATCGAGTACATTCACGAGCATTATGCCGAGGACCTCACGCTCGGGGGACTGGCAGACAAGGTGTATATTTCGAGAAACTACTTGTCGATGATTTTTAAGAACATGACCGGAGAAACGTTCAACAATTACCTGACCCGAGTACGGGTCGAGAAGGCCCGGGAGCTGCTGATGGAGAAAAATGCATTGGTATACGAAGTGGCCGAAAAGGTTGGATATAAAAACGTTCCGTATTTCAGCACGGTATTCAAGAAATTCACGGGCATGAACCCGACGGAGCTCGTGAAATGATGCTGGGGAGGCTTGATGAATCCAGGAACACAGGGGAGCCGCAAAGGAGTGGTGGCGCAATGTCATCAAAGCGTATTTTTATCGGAATTCGGGGATCAAGGATTAACATCATCGAATGATCAACTCATGTTGGTGAGGACCTTGAATTCAACCTTGGTTGAATTCAGGGTCTTTTTGTTATTCGTGGCTGAGGGAACACACATTTTCTTATTCGAATCATAAAATCCTATATATTTCCTTATTATTATCAATAAAGAAAATCCCCTAAAAAAAGTTTAGGGAAAAACAGTCATAATTTACTATTATAATTCGTTTTAGTAGTAGATTAGCTCTTTTGGTTGTTGCATCTTCAAGCTGCCTTACTGATCTAAGCAGGGTGCGACATGAAGCTGTGATCCTACAAGATACTTGCCATGGGAAATAAGGTAGCTCACATCTCGGGACAAGGGGGTGAGGTGAGTTTTTTTGTGGTTGGTCTGAAGAGCTAATCTAATATTTTCAGTAAAAAGAAGAGGAGGATTTTCTATGAAAAAAATGCTTACACTTGCCCTTGCAATGGTTATGATCTTGTCACTTTCGGTATCGGCTTTTGCGAATCCTGTGGAAGAACAAGAAATCTCTCCCCCTGGAACTTCCATTACAGTCAGACCATTGACTCCGGAAGAGATCACTTTACTTGAGCAAAGAGCCAATGGTAACAAAGACGTTAGTCTTTTTGATGTTGGCATCCTGTCTGATAGCTGGAGCGGAAATGTTACTGTACCTGTTAATAAAGATGGGAACCAAGGAGCGAACGTAGGCCATGCATTTGTTCCATCTCCGGATAGATATGTATTAATATACGTGGGAGACTTGCCTAGCACTATGCCATCCGTTAATTTAAGCATTCAAAGTCAAACCAACAGCAATGTACAGTGGTGGAGATCGAATATAAAGGGAAATTCGCTGGTTGTTATTGACACGGGTAGTTACAACAATCATACATTCCGAATTAAAACAAGCACGAACGAAGCTAATTCAAGAAGTGCATGTTTCGAATGGGCTACCTCTAGCGATTATTGAGGTGTTACAAGCCACATAACCCCATCCATAAACCCAAAGAAGCACTGCCTTCGGCAGTGCTTCTTTTCTTTCGATTTTCGTAGTTTTAATCTTCAAACTCAGCCTGTTCTTCAGGAGACAGCAAGGCTCTTGCTGCTAACTCCCTTTCCTTAAATTCAGCGCTTTCTTCAGGGGTTAATTTTCGTACCGTAATGGAAGTTCCCGGCGGCATTTCGCCTGGACGAAGTTCATAATCTTCTTCTTCAAACTCGGCTTGTTCTGCGGGAGTCAGTGATGCGCGTGCTGCCAACTCCCTTTCTTTAAATTCAGCGCTTTCTTCAGGAGTTAATTTTCTTACTGTAATGGAAGTTCCCGGGGGAATGTCGGCTGGATTAGACTTCTCATAACCGCCATCTTCAGCTGGGGCTGGCTTTTGGTTTGGTTGAAGTTCAGGGCCGTTTTGCTCAGGCTTAGCTGTGTCTTTAGGTGCCGCCGTGGTTGCTGATGGAGTCTGGACAGTGCTTGATCGGTTGTTAGCTGCAGATACAGCAGGAGCTGACTCTGATGAAGCTTTCTTGCTGCTTTTTTTAGAATCGGTCTCGATTTTAGGTAGGGCTAAGGATTCTTTGCCTTTGGCTTCATTGTTTGATTCACTTTCCGCTACAGGTGCAGTCCGAGCTTGATTTTGCTGTGGATCAATATTGTTTGATTCTTTCTCAGCTACCGCATCATAAGGGGCCGCTTCTGGGACTTGCTCCCCTGGTTGAACGTTAGCATGACTTTCCTCATATTCCTCATGTGGAACGACTTTTGGCGTATTGCTGGAAGCCCATACCGCTGCTGATGTGCTAATTACGGCAACGGACAATACAGCTGTTATCGTAAGATATAATGTTCTCTTTTTCAGCTTCTTCACATTAAGCATCATCATCAATCTCCTTTTCAATTGTTGGCCATCACTGGATAAGGAGGCGCAAAATTGCACGGGCAAATGCCTTGAACCTTCCATGACATTCAAGATCGTCATACCGTATCGTTTTCGCTCGGCATGGGACATCCCTTTGACGACTTCTTCATCGCAAGACAGCTCGCTCCAGGTGTGAATGTCCTTACGAAGAATGTGCACGAAGGGGTTAAACCAATGTATGGCAGACGCTACCAAGGTGAGGGCCTTGACCCATAAATCATTCCGTTTCAGGTGGATCAATTCATGACGAATCACCATACCCATGTCCATGTTCACGTTGTGCTCCATAGGGAGATATATGGTCGGTTTCCATAGGCCGACAAGAACCGGGCTCCGAATGATGGCGCTGTAAGCTAGCAGGACATCTCGTTTCACACCGAGGGATTTCTTAACCAATGAGAGCTGTTCAGTAGCCGTGCTGTTTTTCGGAACGGCGGTACGCGTATGTTTTAATACCTTCAAAAATCTGCGATAACAATACATCTGCCATGCAGCAAAAGTGATAGCGCCGATTGCCCATAAACTAATAAGGGAAAGAGCTACGTTGGTTGTAATGGCAAACTCTGTAGTGAACGACTCCGGATTGAACCCTGAATATGATCCGGACGCATGCGGCACTGATGGCGACTCGTTCACAGAAGGGACCGTTGCTGTATTGAAGTTGATTGATGATATCCACTGAATGCCAAGGATCACGGGCAAAAGATAGAAGCCTACGGCCATTTTGCTAAATCGGTAACGCCACTTAGTAGGAAAGGCATCGTCGGGTAAGAGCCGCAGTAACAGAATACAGGCAACAACAACACTACCAGCTGCGTTTAATGTAAACAGCAGTTCAAGAATGGTATTCATGGATGCCACCTACTTTCCCGAAAACCATTGCTTCAGTTCCGCGATATCTTCATCTGAAAGCTTGTCGCCGTCATATAAGGCTGCGATTAAATTTTTCACGGATCCTTGGTATAGTCCGTCCAGAACATGCTGCGTTTCAGCCAGTTTATAATCTTTCGGCGTGATCAGGGGCGTATATTTGTTCGTTCGGCCATGCCGAGTGGCTTCCAGGGCCCCTTTGTCCACCAGTCGCGATAGGAAGGTGGAGATCGTTTGCGCCTTCCACTCTTTGCCCCTCCCAGCGAAAATGTGCAGCAATTCAGTGGATGTGACCGGAGGGACGCATTCCCAAATCACCTCCATAAGTTCCATTTCAGTATCCGATAACTTTTGCACTTGGTTCACCATGAACACCTCACAACAATCGTTATGCGTCCATAACGAGCTGTATTACTACACTACGTAGTAATTATAAATTACTACGTAGTGTAGTGAGTGTCAAGAGAGGATGAGTTAAAACCACTACAATTGTAGTGAAAGGGGAGTTATCACGTTGTATGCAGGAAGAAACTTAGAAGAGTTATTGGATTTTTCGTTGGAAGGTTAAGGTTGGGGACGAATCGAAGATTTCTAGTAATCACGCTTCCTCGGATCATTGATGATAGAATAGGGATAAATAATTAACCGTTGAGGTGATCTGAGAATTGGCGGTCGTGCATGGTGCAAATTGGGAAGCGCTTGGAGCCTTGAGAGAGAAGAAGGCGAAAGCTCGAGGCGGGTTTCAGGAGCGGGTGTATTTAATCGATGTGGATTACAATGTTCTATCTAGATAAAGGAAGTGAAAAAAGGTTGTCCCAATTCATCTTAGATAATTCAGGGTCCAACCTCTTTATTATTTGATTAGATTTATTTGAGCTTATCAATTACTTCAGAAGTGTAAATTCCATCTTCTTTAGTAACTTGAGTCTGTTCAGCTGGTGTGAGTTTTTCATAAGGAACCAAGTTGTCGTAACCTTTAGGCTCATAAAGCCCCAATTCTTTAGTTACTAATTCTTTCTCATCAGGTAAAAGAGCATCATACTTAAAATAATGTATGCTTTGGGAGATTGTATTTGATGCAGAACCACCGATCTCTTCAATGGTTTGATTAGTAGCATCGTTTATCGTTGCTTCAGCTTTGATCTCAGGTGAATTTTTTGAAGCCCAAACGGCTGTAGATGCCCCGATTGCTCCAACAGCAATGATTGCCGTTGCCGCAAAGATTACGGTTTGTCTTTTCAACTTCTTCACACTAAGCATCATGATCAATCTCCTTTTCAATTGTTTGCCGTCACTGGATAAGAAGGCACAGAATTGCATGGGTAAATTCCTTGACCCTTCCATGACGTTCAAGATCGTCTCCCCATAGCGTTTTCGCTCGGCATAAGACATCTCTTTTACGACTTCTTCATCGCAAGAAAGCTCGCTCCATGTCTGAATGTCCTTGCGAAGAATGTGGACTAAGGGATTAAACCAGTGGATGGCGGACGCTCCCATCGCAAATGCTTTGACCCATATATCTTTCCGTTTTAAATGGGTCAGCTCATGACGGATCACCATACTCATATCCATATCCGCCGTATTTTCCATAGGGAGGTAAATAGTCGGTTTCCATAGCCCGACAAGGACAGGACTCCGAACAGCAGAACTGTATGCAAGATGAACGTTGCTGCGCATGCCTAGAACTTCCTTCATTAAGGTAAGTTGTCTGGCAGCTTCACTGTTCTCTGGAACGGGGATGCGAGTTTGCTGTAATTTCCCTACAAACGTACGATAGCAATACACCTGCCACACTGCAAAAACTAAAGCTCCGATCCCCCACATACTCAAAAAGGCAAGAGCAATATCAGCCGAAAAATTCAGTTCCGGGATAACCACTTTGGATAGATCAGGCTGTATTTGCTGCACACTCATAGGTAAACCGGATAAAGAAGGGTTTTGCTTCGGAGTAAAGAGCAACCCTAGAGACTGCAGAACAAGAGCTACGGGCAAAAGATAGAAGCCTACGGACATTTTGCTAAGTCCGTAACGCCACTTTGTAGGGAAGGCATCGGTGGGTAATAGACGCAACAACAGAATACAAGCTACAACGACACTACCCGCTACATTCAACGTAAACAGCAGTTCAAGAATGGTATTCATGAATGGCACCTACTTTCCCGAAAACCATTGCTTCAGTTCCACAATATCTTCATCCGAAAGCTTGTCACCGTCATACAGGGCCGCGATTAAATTTTTCACCGATCCTTGATATATTTCGTCCAGAACATGCTGCGTCTCGGCCAGTTTGTATTCTTTCGGTGTGATCAGGGGCGTATACTTGTTCGTTCGGCCATGCTTTGTTGCTTTAAGCGCTCCTTTATCAACCAACCGCGATAGGAAGGTGGAGATCGTTTGCGCTTTCCACTCCTTGCCCCGCCCAGCGAAAATATGCAGTAATTCGGTCGATGTGACAGGAGGGTCGCATTCCCAAATTACCTCCATGAGTTCCATTTCAGTATCCGATAGCCTTTGAATTTGGTTCACGGTGAACACCTCTTCAAATCGTTATGCGTCCATAACGAATCGTATTACTACACTACGTAGTGATTATAAATTACTACATCGTGTAGTGAGTGTCAAGCGATGTAGGTGGAATCATTACAAAATGTAGTACCAGGGGGGGAGGCATATGTTTAGAGAAGATCAGTGACTTGATGGAGGTTCTCCTTTAAAAGATACGTTGGGAGGGAATTGGGTACGCATATGATGACGAATCTATGTTCATTGATGATAGAATGGATACATAATTAACCATATTAGAAGGTTGGAGATTAGGTGAAGATAGTATATTTCAATGATACCGGTAAGGAAATCAATATACACCCCGGAACGCTCTCACATGGGACCCAAACTTCCACTGAGCCTATCAAGCCCTTGGAGGAGAGAGTATTTGAGCTGCCAGAGGGAACCTATCCTTGGATTATGATGTGCGAGCATGATGGTCAGCTTTCTATTTTCGTATCCGGCAAGCAGGGCGACGAGCAAAAAGAAAGTTTATATGAAGAGTATGATGAGGATGAATACTACGAGGATTACGAAGATGATGAAGAGTATGAAGAGTATGGAGATGATGAAGAAGAATCCGATCGTGTTCGAAGGATTAAGGCCGTCCGGGAGTATGCAAAATCTTCAGCGAACTTGGGGGCGGTGTTGTTTGTAGCAGGGGCAGCATTGACCTATTTTACGGATAGTAAATTGCCGCTTTATGCAGGAGCAGCTTTAGGTGCTGTATTCTTCTTAATTTCTTTGGTGGTATTCATAAAGTCTTTTAGAGTCTGAGGGATATTACTTGGGAGAAGTAAAGTTCTCACTAAAGGTGCTATAACCAAAGGAGAAGACGTTACAATATGAATCGATTTGTGATGATATTACTTTTATTATTGGCTCTAGTTGGCTGCGCTGGGGAACAGAATATCTTTCATGTCGAGGGTCCTGTGGAAGAGATAAATGAACAATCTTCACAAATTTACGTAGACGGATTCTGGCTGCCCGTTAAAAACATAGGAATTTACAATGTAGGTGATATTGTCAGTGCGGAAGTCGAGAGTTCTGCAGAAGGCGATCAATACGTTCCTGGAGATATAAAGGTTATCAAAATAAAGTTTATTGAGAATCCCGAGAAATGAACATTTATATTGGGAATGTTTTATTTCTTGGTTGAAGCCTTAACTCCGGTTTCACCATGTTCAATCTTGATGAATTTCAGAAAGATAAATTCTCATTAAGATAGAATTTACCCCATAGTTCACCAATAATAACTGATATGCTCCCCTTAGGTAACAGGTGAAATTATTAAAACCTGCTAGCTTAGGGGAGTTTCGTTTATCTCATAAAAAGCATTATTCTCCCGTATTGTCCAAAATACCATTCACAAATGTAAAGTTTACGATTCGATTGCTGTAGTTATAATTATACAACCACATGTCGGCCGTTCCCCTAGCAATGTGAAGACTTCCTTTCTATCTGGATCTCCAAGAACAAGATGAACCATTGGTCTCGTCATCCCTGAAGTGACTTTATAGTTTTGAATTCCATATAAGTATCACTCATACCATAAGTGATTTCATAAGTGATTTTTGGATTATTAAGAAATAATGTATTTTTCAAATCCTTTTCCAGAATAATAACAATAATAAACATTTTCATCAAGATTATAAACAACTATTTCCAATCATTCCTAAGGATTATCCCCTCTAATAATCTCTTTTATTCCCGCTCTCATTAATTTTTTGGATAGGTGCTGGTGGAGTAACAATACAAATTAATAAAATACTAGGCGAAATAAGTTAGCAGACCATTATTTTAGTACAAAAGTATGCACTAAAAAATAGTATAAAAGTCCTTCAGGGTGTTCGGTCTAAAAAAAATCTTACTTGATTCTTCAAACAGATCGTATATCGATAAAGGCTAATATAGCGATATTATTGACACGATGAATGTCAAAAATAATGAGTGAATTTTCTGAAAATTAATCGTTGAATTATGGGTGAATATGGATACTATGTTAACTTTATAACTGATATTATTCATCTTCTATGATAAAATGACTTTAAAGTTATTCTGGAGATGATTCACCAGAAATAAAGGGGCGAACTAAGGTGGGTTATGGACAACATCAAAGTTTTTATCTAAGAACATATTGGCTAAGAAAAGCTATACAACAATTAGAAAAAAACAATAGATTTTTTTACGAAAAAGAAGCATCGGAATGGATTGGTCTAGGGAGTAACATGGTAAAGTCCCTTAAGCATTGGATTGAAGCAACAGATATTTGTGAAATTGATAAACGTAATAGTGATAATAAAGTCATACACACAATTTCACCATTTGGAGAAATTTTCAATGAATATGATCCTTACATAGAAATAAATGACACAGTAAGCATACTTCACTATCATATTGTGGATAGTGATGATCCATCTACGACATGGTATTGGCTTTTTAATGAATATGATAAAAGTTCATTTGATAAAGAAGAGGCACTTAACGATTTGATTTCGTGGATAAATAAGAATTATGACACTAAGAATTCAACAGATACTTTGGAAAGAGATCTTGATTGCTTGTTAAAGCAATATTTTTCAAGAAACAAATCGGAGGATCCGGAGGAAGTTATTCAGAGTCCTTTTGTAGCTCTAAATCTATTAGAAGAATTAGATGGAAGGATATACAAAAGACATCCTAAATATGAAGACATAGGCTTGACAGCTTTAATGTACGTATTATTAAAATATGGACAAACTGAATTATCAATAGATGAAATTGCGACTAATACAAACTTATGGGGCAGAGTATTTAATTTACAAAGGAATGAGATTGTTAGAGCAATTGAACAACTTGTAAACACATATAAGTATCCACTTGTGTTTGATAGGACGAATAGGTTGGATTTAGTTAGAGTTACTCTTGTTGATCCTATTGAATTCTTAAAGGAAGAGTATGTTAGAAAAGAAAGGGTATTGAGATGATAATTACTAAGAGTAGATTTAAGTCAACCGTTAATATAAAGCTAGATTTAGGTAGAGAGTGGATTGCAGAAAGGTATATTCCTACTCCAACGCATTCAGAAAGTCTGTCAGGAGTGTTAGAAGGTTTCTTAGGCAAAGGTAATAAGTCGCATATATTAATAGGATCATATGGATCCGGTAAATCTATGATTGGAACTTTAATAGCTAATGTAGTTTCAAAGAACATTGATTCTAAAACTTTTAATGAGTTGGTTAATAAATTCGATAGAGTTAATATTGAAGAGTCAACTGTAGGTTACTTACTTAATCAAGTAAAGCAGTTGGATAAAATATATATACCTGTTGTGATAAATGGAAAACAGGGGAACTTTCGTGAAGCGATAATATCTTCGATCCATAAGTCGATTACTAAGTATGGTTTCGATTTGTCTCTTCCATCTTATGCAGCTGAAATTAAAAGTAAAATTTTATTATGGGAAGAATATTATAAAGAGACCTTTACACAATTTAATCATCTGTTAAAGTTGAACAATTGGAATTTAGAAGGTTTTATTAATGATATTAATGAATATGAAAAAGAATCCATTAGTTGGTTTAAAGAGGTATATCCATCATTAACAGCAGGGGCTGAATTAAGTCCCTCTTATAACCTTGATTTTACAGAACATATAGCACTTATTTTAGAAGAATTAGATAAAAAGAACTACGGTATCTATTTAGTTTATGATGAATTTGGGAGATTTCTCCAGGGGTTGGATAAATATGAGACATTAGAAGCCATGCAAGATATACAAGATATAGCAGAATTAGCTGATCACCATCAAAGCGCAAACCTTACTTTATTATTAATAACCCATAGAAATTTAAATCAGTATTTCCTAAGTTATGGTGATGAATTACAAAATGAATTTAAGAGAATACAAGGTCGCTTTAGGATTTACCATACGCGGAGCGATCCAGCAACATTTATAAGACTTGCAAGTCAAGTTACTTCAGATTATAGAGTTAATTGGAATCAAGAATATAATTTTGAAAATGATATTATTAAGTATGACTTATTTCCTGAGCTAAATGGAAGAGAGAAGAAGACTATTTTGGTTGAGAATTCATTTCCGTTACATCCAGTAACTCTATATACTCTTCCACGTTTAGCTAATGCGGTTGCCCAAAATGAGAGAACTTTGTTTACCTTCTTAGAAAGCGATGAAAATGGTGGATTAATACATTATTTTGATCAAAATAAAACTTGGTATTTTGTAGGAAACTTATTCGATTATTTTGAACCTGCTTTTCAAGAATTTGTAAGCGATACTTTAATTGGTAAAGCATATATAAAATATTTAAGAGTTAAAAAAAAGGTTGAGAAGTCCACTTCTGCTTCAAGTGAATTACAATTCTTGAAGCTACTCACATTGTGGGACATAACTAATCTAAGTTACAAGCGTAAGCTAACAAAAGATTTTATTTCTTTTTCCCTTAATTGGGATGAAAATAAGGTTAATGAAGTAGTTAGCATACTTGAGAATAAAAAACTCATTAGATATAGGCTGTTTGATGAAATTTGGGAAATTTTCGAAGGAAGTACTATCGATTTAACTCAGAGAATAAAAGAAAAAAACGAATTAGGAATTAACAAAGTTGAGAGTATAAGTATCATCAATCGAGTTCTAGATACTAAGTATGCTTATCCAAAAAGATATAATGATGAGAAGAACATGATTAGATTTGCAGTAATAACCCCTATATTCGCAAAGGATCTTACAGAATGCTCAATTTATTCCAAAAGTATAAATATGAATTCTGATTTAGAAATTTTATATGTTATTCCAGAGAATGATGCAGATATTGAATCTATAAAAAGTGATATTGTTAAATTAAGTGAAAAACAAGCTAGATTCATATTTGCCCTACCTAGAAATCAACTGAATAATTTCGAAAAGGAAATTCTAGAATTATCATCAATAGATAAGTTATTAGAAGATAAATATTTATTGAATGAAGATGCTATTGTAGAAGAAGAATTATTAAAAATCAGAGAAAATACTACTTATAAATTAAGAAAACATCTAGAGCCTTTCACTCAATTTACGGGATCATATTGGATTTATGAAGGGGCCGAAATAAACATAAAGAGTAAAATGTCCTTAAGTGAACAATTATCTAAAATGGCATCTAAATATTTTTGGGGTACACCAATTATTAATAATGAGTCTTTTAATCGAAGAAACATTTCAAAGCAACAATTAAATGCAGCTAAAGAAGTAATAAATGCTATTATTAGTGGAACAAACGATTATAAATTTACAGGACCTGCTAAGTTAATCTACGCTTCTGTAGTAAAAAACAATAGAATTAATAGGGCTGATGAAAGTGAAGAAATTACTTTATTACGTCATGAGTTAATAAAAGAGGTCAAATCGAACAATAATAACTTTTTAAAATTGGTAGAAATTTTTAAAGGTGAGGGATTTGGTGTAAGAGATCCGATTATTCCCGTATTGTTAGTAGCCATCTTAAAAGAAGAATGGAAATATATTATGTTTTATCATAAAGATGGCTCGTACATCAGTCATGTAGATGGTGATATATTGTATGATAGAATGCTCGATAAGCCTGAAAATTATACTTTTACACATCAGAAGTTGGATAACAAATACAAAGACATCATAAATGTAATTGACTCTTGTTTTGAAGATTATATCGAAGATCTAGATTATTCTTACCATCCAAGTGTTCGTTTAAACAGAATGCTATTAAGATGGCTTAATAGTTTACCTAAGATTGCTCAAAAGACGAGTAAAATATCAGAAGAAGCCAATATCTTTAAGAAACTAATTTCCAAAGGTGAATTTGAACCGGATGCTGCATTAAAGGAACTATTTAACTTGAAGCTAGATGTTGAAAAAGTTAACGAAATAAAGAAAGAATGCGAAGAATACTCACAGAATCATAAAAAACTAATTGAAAACACTGTTTACAAGTTAACCAATTCTTCTTCATTTGAAGATTTAATTAGCCATGTTCAAAAGCAAAGTGAATTAGTTAAAGTTGATAACAAATTCTATAACTTTATGTTATCAATAGATAAGGGGAACTGGATCAATGAATTGTCTAATGAATTAGTAGGTGTAAACAGAGAAGATTGGTCTGATGCTACAAGTGAGGTTTTCTTTAAAACCCTAAATTCGCTTGTGGAAATAAAAGATCAAAATTTACAAGATCAATATATTGAAATTAAAGTTGATTCAAAAACTTTCGCAATTCCTAAAATGGATTTGTCTCCAAAGGGTAGTATTATTTATTCTAATGTAAAAACAGATCTTGAATTAATGGCAAGGAAACTACCAAAAAGAGAAATTACCGCCTTACTGTATAAGTTGCTAGTAGATTATTACGAAGAAAATAAATAAGGGTGATTTAGATGTACGGTAGAGAACCGATTTATATCGCAATGTTTAGTGGTGGTGCTGCAAGTGCTTATGTCGCTTATTTAATGGTTCAAAAACATGGTGAGAAAAGATCGCAATTATTTTTTACTGATACGCTCTGGGAGCATAAAGATAATAAACGATTTATGGTAGAAGTAGCTGAGAAGATTGGTATAGATATTAAAACGGTAAGAGATGGAAGAACACCAGAAGAAGTGTTTGAAGAGACCCGCTTTCTTGGCAATTCAAGACTTGCCAAATGTTCATCGGAACTAAAAGTTTATCAAACTATTATATATCTTGAAGATCTTAGGGATAATGGCTATGAACCGATTCTTTACTTTGGAATTGGCAAGCATGAAAAACGAAGACGTGAAGGAATTGAAGCATTATATAATCACTTCCTATTGCCTCGAAATGGAGAGGAACAACCGGTAAAAACTGTATTCCCGCTTTATGAAAGCAATATTTCAGATGATGAGATAAAAAAGATAATTACAAAAGACTGGAATATTGAACTTCCTGAAATGTATCACTTAGGATTTTCTCATGCCAATTGTGGTGGACGTTGCGTAAGAGGTGGTTTTAACCATTATAAACATTTGTATGAGACTTGGCCAAGTGTGTATATTGAACAAGAAGAAATGGAAAATAGACTAAGAGAACAACTAGGGGATGTTACTATTCTTAAAAGAAATGGAAAGCCATTTACTTTAGAGGAATATAGAAAAGAGTTAGATAAAGATTCAGAAATAGTGAAAAAGCTAGTTGAAGAAAATGATGTGCCTTGTGTATGTCATTACGCCTAGAACGCAACCTAGTTATAGATTAAACTGATGAGGACTGGAATAATCTAGTCCTTTTTTTATTAACCGATAAGATCTAGACGGAGTTCGATCATGCTCTACGCCAAGGATCTGACAAGCAGATTAGAAGGCATGAGAAACATCAATTTGATTAGTGCTTAATTCATAGTTTAATAGTCCTGTGTATAGTATAATGATATTAGGTAAAATTTGTAACGTGAAAGTAGGGATTAAAAAGATGAGCACAATAAGGTCCAATTGGGTAAACTTTCTAAGACAATATGGTCCTATTCCTCAAAATGACAATATGTATGATGAAACGATACAATCAATTCTGAGGAAAACGAAGGTTACGCCGATTAGAATTGATATGGAATATTTAGAAGAACTAGTTGATAACTTTAAAAGCGAAAATCCTTATTCTGTGATTTTGACAGGTACAGCCGGAGATGGTAAAACCTTCTACTGTCGTGAGATTTGGAATAGACTTGGTGGATCAGAAAATAAGTGGGCTGAAAATAATAAAATAGAAGAGTTAGTGGTTGATGAATTCAAATTTATTTTTATAAAAGATTTAAGTGAGCTAATGGAAGACGAAAGAGAGATTCTGTCTACGATGGCTGACTCAATTATGGGCTTTGAAAATAGAACAGTATTTTTAGTAGCTGCTAATGATGGGCAATTGCTAGAAACGTGGAAGATGGTAAAACCAACTTATAATGTTATAGAAACAAAGAATTGTATTGAGGACCTTCTAGTAGAAGGGAAAAAGGAACGAGTGGGTTTTTCGTTAAAATTATACAATTTAAGTAAAATAAATTCAGCAACTCTTCTACCTAAGATAATAGAAGAAGTAATAAATAATCCCGGATGGGAAGAATGTATTGACTGTCCATTTAATAATTCTAATGAAGCTTTTTGTCCAATAATTGAAAATAAGAAGAGATTAGAAGAAGAAACTAGTTTGATAACGAAGAGGTTAGTAGACTTATTAACCTTATGTGAAATAAACGAGATACATACTCCACTAAGGCAATTACTACTTTTAGTTTCAAATATGTTACTGGGTCATCCAGATGTAAGGGATAAATTATTAAAATGTAGCGATATCTCAAAAATCAATGAAAACAATACAACATACTTAGCTAGCATTTACCGTAATATATTCGGAGAAAATCTGTCGGAGAGAAAGAGAAACTTGACAGATATATTTGTGACACTGAATAAATTTGGTATAGGATCCGAAACCAATACGCTCGTAGATAATATTTTGATATTCGGAGAAGATGATCATGATTACTATGAGCTTTATGAACAACTTATTCTATCAGATAAACAATACGGAGCTGATAACGTTTTTATTTCTGAGAAAAAAGCCTACTTAGAAGGCGTTGTTGAAGACAAAAATAATTTTCTGGAAATGTTAAAATCTCAAAGGCAACGGCTATTTTTTGTAATTCCTGAGAAGTTAGTTGATAGATTAAAACTGTGGAATCTAACAACATTTCAATATGCAGGAGAATTTCTTGACCAAGTTTATCGAGTCATAAAAGAAAGTCAAAGGGTGAAGCCTCAATACCTTACTAGATTAGTGAGAGGTTTAAACAGAATTACTACTGGTTTATTGGTGCAAAATAATGATCAATTAATCTTATCTACTTCAGGCAATTACTCTCAGGCGAAAATTAGTAGGGTTTTAGAGGAAATGGTCTCAGTTTCCCCAAAAAGAGGTGAATATATCAAATTTGATTTAGACGAAGATAATCAAAAATTGAACTTATCTGTGAGTTTTACGAGTGATTTATCACCAGTGGTACTCAACTTACAGTTAGTAAGATACGAATTTATATCTAGAGTGGCCGAAGGAGCACTACCAGGTAGTTTTTCAAGAGAGTGCTACGAAGATATATTAGCATTTAAGAGTAGATTATTAAAAAAGCTAAATGATAGAAGAATAGCAGATGGAGAAATTGAAGAGACTCAAAATTCCCTTAAACTATTAAAAGTAAATGATAAAGGTATAGTTGAGTATAAGACTTTGGAGGTTTTCTAATGCTAAAAACGCTTCCGCGAACAACTAATATAAAGTCAGATTTTTGGGTGGATGAAGCGATTTGGGGTCATAGATTATATGATGAACAAACACCGTGGCTTTGTTTAATGGAATTCCTGGGAGTATTAAACTCAGAGTGCGAAAAAGAAAGAGCATTTAAGGAACAAGAGTTTAATACGTTGGTATATAGCCCATATACTAGACTTCATCTAAGGAATATACTATTTAATAATCCTTTTATGGAAATTGTTTATCGGGACTATCAAGCAACCAATGATGAACAAAAAGCTTGGAATGATTGGTTAAAATTAGCTGAGAGGGATTTCGGGGGAAGTGATTACCCGAATTTGTCTTACTTAAAGGAAAACTTCGACACTTTCGAAAAATTTTACGAAACAGTCAAATTTCTTCAAAGTAATACTATTGAGGGAGAAAATAACAAAAGATGGAGTTCCCAATTCATCTTTCCTTATGGTAGAGAGTGCTTGTATGAAGATCTACGAGTGAGTGGGAACAAAGCTCAAAATGATAGAAGATTTTTTGGGCGCACTGGTGAGTTGTTATATTTAATGCTATCTCGCTCAAAAAAAGGGGAAGAGCTTCTGAGCTTTCTTGAACCAAATATAATCAATTCAAAGTCTATATATAACAGATTAGCAGAACTGTTGCAGCCTAATTTTGGACGAGGTGAAGTAAGAAGAGATTCAACAGGATCCTACCTACCTTATGAATATTTACCGGAATATACTAATATGGCTGATGATTGGATAAATATATTCAGTAATAAGATACCAGCATATGATACTTTACCACATATAGTAAATATTACAGGCTTACACATGATTATCTATTTTCTTAATAGATCAAAGGATATCCTTAATCAGAGTGATAAAACTCAATTTATCTTAGAGATCTTAGCGCCTAAAAAAACAATTATCAGGGATCTCTCGGCAGATTCCTACAATAAAAACAATAACCTTTCTAGACAAGCTCTAGAGCATTACATAAGAAGTATTAAACAAACGGAGGAATGGAGAAGTATACAATATGCCCCAGACCCGTATTTTGAAGCACAAAAAATACTAAATAAACATTTCCTATGGCCTTCAAATAATGATGACTTATTATCAGAAAATATTGACTCATTGGTAGAAGAGCTAGTTGATAAAGTACTTGCAAGACATAAACAGCATGTTAACAACTTTCATAGGGTATGGGGAAGGGAAATAGGTTTCTCCTCAAGTAGAAATAGTCAACGAATTAGATATGCGCCAACAGACAGCCTCTTAAAGACTTTAGTACTGGCAAATGTACCTAAAAGAATGGAGTTCCAAGACTTTTTGAAAAATCTTTTTGAAAAGTATGGACTTATCATTGGTGATAAAGAAGCAACAGATGTTATTAATTCAGGGCAAGCTGATCAAGAAGCATTCTCGGATAATTCACATAGATTAGAACAAAGGCTTTCTAGTATGGGATTACTAAGAAGATTGTCCGATGCTTGTGCATATGTTGAAAATCCCTTTGCAAAGGATGGGGTATAATGGATTATTTACAGTTAATCGGAAAAGTCGCCGTTGAATATTTAAAATCAAATATTGAGAATGAATCATCCGATGCAACTGCTAGATTTCTATTGGATAGACTATCCGGTTCGCAGGTATCAGTGATATGTAAAGAAATTTTAAATGATATCTATCTTAAAAATATAATTGATATAAAGATACCAATAGAACTAGCGGTTGGTAATGATTTACCCGAAAGTATTATTACGAGCGAAAGAATGACTAGGTTACGACATACTCATACTGATAAACCTGTACTGCTGTTAGCAAATAATAATGACGATCAAGGCCCATCGTTGAAGAATATTTATACTATTGGAGCGAATGATTTAAAAGCAAATACAAATTTTTGGATAAAAGTTGTATCGAAAGATTTACCCTCTATAAATGGAAGCGAAAGGCTACTAAATATATGGGGAAAAGCTTTAACAGGACTACTTAGTATTAACGATTGTAGCTTAGAAATGTTTAGTAAGTTTATTGTAAGTACTAGAGAAAGTATAGATAAAGACGGGACTTCTCTTATAGAGGCTTTAGGATGGGCATTGCCTGCTTTAAAAATTCCTAGAGATTCAGGTTGTTTTTATACTATCCCTGACAATCGGCTAACTCATAAAAATAAGTGGGCTACAGCATTTAAAGAACTAAAAGAAAAGAGAAGTTATTATCTTCATAAATTAACACCTTCTAGAGATGTATTAGAAAATGATCAGCTTAAAAATTCGTTTGAAGATGCTAAAGAATATATTCCGGAAGATATTCATCCTGCTATATTAAAGTTCATAGAATCTAAGCCTGGATGGAATGATGAATCAGAAGTATTAGCAAACTATGAATGGGAACAAGACCATATCGGTACTTTTTTCTCAGGAGTAAGAATCTCCAAAAAAGCAACATTAGCTGAGGAAACAAAAGAATTCTTAAAGGATGAGTTTTCCGATTTAATTACTGAGGATGACGAGGACTACCTAGAACTTTTGGATAAAAGAAAAACTAGGGAACCAAATGAAGAAGATATTGCATTCTATGAAAAGCAAAGATATCAGATTGAAAATAATAAAAAGTTGAAAGCCAAATGGGATAAGTTTATTTATGGAAAGCCTATAGAGTGCGATGACTTTTTAGTTGGATTTATGCAAGCAATAGAGAGGCTATTTGCACAATCCGAGGTATCAAGTGGGAAAAAGATAATTAAAATCAAAACTCAAAAGAGGGACTCAAGAAGTGCTTGGCTAAATTTAAATACCGATTTAGGTTTGTATTTTTGTACTAGATATAAGGGTCTGGAAAAATTAACAAATAATTTAATAGAATGGGATACTTGTTATCTTTTCGAATACGATAAATTTATCGAAGAAGAGAAGACAAGGGCAAAAAAGAAGGGCAATCCTTTTAAGGCAAATAACTCAGTATCAAAGGATTCAAGACAAATTAAATTTTACTTTGAATTATTCTATCAGGATGAACAGGGTATAGAACAAGATTGTAAAGTTCAATTGGTTTGGGAAGGTGCTACAAATGCAATTGGATTGGAACTCTTTAATGATTTGAGAAGATTAAAGGCCAATCCTTTTCAACACACAAGTGTAGCAAAAAATCCAATAAGCAAAAAAGGAAAATTACAAGGGATTTCACTAAACGATATCTATACTTTACAGGCAGTATATAGACAAGATAGAGGTTCTCTTGTTGGGTTGTATGAGTTAGATAAAGATTTATCAAGGCAGTTCCTTCAGGAATTACAAAGCTCCAAGGATGAGGGAAGAATTAATGAAGCTGGCTATCAAGAAATACTAACCTCTTGGGAAGAGTTTTCCAAAGAGTATACTAATGCTCTTGATCACTGGATAGAAGAAGGCTTAATTAATGAATCACAAACTCGACAGTCTATACTATATGGAAATCTATTAAGTAAAGTCGCCAAAAATGCTAAAGGAGATATAAACCGAATTAAACTTTGGTATCCACTTATTAAAATAGGTGTAGTAGAGGTAAAAGACACGAAGCCTCTCGCAATTATTCCTCCTTGGAATCCATTTAGGATGTCTGCTCTTACAACGAAAATGCAACAAATCAGCAATATTATTATGTACCTATTAACATCGGAAGAAATAGACATAGGAGATTCAAAGCTTTTCTTTAATGAACTAATTAATGATATAAAGCATCCTTATTACCCAGAGATTTGCTTAGGTTTTAATGGGGAGGATATTCCTGAGTTACTATCACTTACAGATTCTCTTTACGATTATAGCTTAATGGAGATGCCAATTGCTAAGGTAACTGATCAGGAAACAAACGAAGATCCAAGAGATGCTAGTGAAAAATTAACTGGTTTATTAGAACGTTATCTTGAGTTACAACCACATGAAGGGGCTAATTTAGGTGTTGTTTTATACAATTCCGATTCCACAAGGTTACCACTGTCAATTGTAGATTCTATCTCGAAGTTAAACAGTAAAAATGACAATATTAGATGTCAAGTGGTACTAAGACATAGAGATACAAATAAACTAAACCAGATATATTCAAAAATGGTTGAAGGATCTGATTCAGATCCAGATATGTTTGTTGCAAGTGAAGTTACTAATGATTTTATGGCAAAGCTCCGTATTGGAGTAATGGCACATCAATCATCTGTTTCAGAAAAAGAAGAAGGGAAGCCTTATGATATAGTTTTTTTACAGGATGTAATATCAAGGCACTCAAATTTTGAGTGGACTAAGGTAGAAACAACATATAAACCGAATAATTTAGAGTTATTTCCAGCTAGATGGTCGCGACGTCGCCCAACGGCAAAAGATGAATTGAAATCAACTACTTATCTAGTATGCCCTAGTCAGTTATCTGAGGGATGGCAGTATTTAAGTTTTATTAGAAGTATAACTGAAAGTGTGGATGAACAAACAGAGGATTGCTTTTTACCAGCAAGGCAAATTACCTTCCAAAACAGTGAAACAAAAAATGTGTTTGAAGAATCTCATAAGCTCGGCGAATGGGTGGTAAATTATGATGAGCTACTAGATAGAAGACTGTTAAAAAGCCAAGGCGTCAATGTTATAAAATATCAACATAATAAGACTAACGGTCCTAACTTAGTTGTTTCTACAACAACATCTCTTAAACTCTTAAAAATTATATTGAAAAGAAAATTTAAAGCGTTAAATCTAGGTATTGATGACGAAGATATCGATTGGTTAACTGATTATTTTATAAATGAAGCTAATGAGCTATCAGGTGATATTGTACTAAGAGCAGCAAAAATAGGACGTTATGCTAGTGAGTTAATGGGAGTAGTCCTTAGTAAGTTAATTACAAAAGAAGAAGTTGAAGAAGAAGGAAGTGTAGGCTGGTATTTCCTTGATGACTACGCAAGTTGGTTAGGTAAAAAAGAAGAGCAGATTGCCGATATACTAGCCCTTAGTCCTTTCGAAAAGAATGGTAAATATTACCTAAAATTGTTAGTTACGGAGGCTAAGTTTGTAGATATTAAAAATCTATCAAACTCCAAGAAATCCTCAAAGAAACAACTAATTGATACCGTATTAAGAATTGATGAGGCTTTATTTGGAGTTCCAAGTCGTCTTGATAGAGACTTATGGCTATCAAAGATAAGTGATTTACTTGTTGAAGGAACAATTTTCATGCAAAACTCATCCATCTCTGTTGAAAAATGGCGAGAGTTAATCAGAACCGGTAAAGTAGAAATGGAAATTAAAGGGTATTCACATGTCTTTGTACCAACTACTGATAATACAGATACTATAGAGAGTGAGCAAGTAAAAATAAATGATATAGATAACTGCTACCAAGAAGTCTATTCAAGAGAGTCTGTTAGAGGCTTAATTCTATCGCTATTAGAAAAGAAACCGTTATATACAGTAAGATCGAAGTTTTCTACAGAAGTAACATGGAAGAAGTTCAATCCGTCATTACCTACTGATAATCAGACATTTAAATATGATCAGTTCACTAAATCACAGAATGAGCAAATAGATAACGCTGATCGAACAACTAATAATCTGAAAAAAGATGTATCAATTGGTAGTGAACACGAAAATTCTAATAACACAGAAGAACAACAACTTCCTAGTACACTAACCGTTACAAGCACTGAGAGAAGAGGAGAAAGCAGTAAAAACCTTCAGAGTTGGATGGTAAATAATCTAAACGAAGAAAATCATAGTTTAGCCGATCAAGAATGGCTATCTACTGTTGTTAATTCTTTAAAAGCCGCATTGGCTACCTATAACCTTCAAGGTAAGGTTTTAGAATCCAGACTAACTCCAAATGCTGCTATTATTAAATTGAAAGGATCTGACCGTTTAAGGGTAGAGGATATTGAAAAAAGGAAATCACAACTCTTAACAACTCATGCTTTAAATATAATTAATGTCTTACCTCAGCCTGGTGAAATAGTTGTATTTATAGAAAGACAAGAAAGAGAAACTATTTCATTAGCTAATGTTTGGCGTAACAGAAAATTAAAAAATGATGTACAGGATACCAATTTAAACTTTGTAATAGGTGTAAAAGAAATAGATGGGGAGTTGCTGTATTTAAACCTGGGTGGTCCATTCGGTGGTTTAGAGCAACATGCTCCTCATACACTAATCGCAGGTGAAACAGGTAGTGGTAAATCTGTACTAATCCAAACATTAATCCTTGATATATGTGCCACAAACTCAATTGAAACTGCGAAGATATATTTAATCGATCCCAAATATGGAGTCGATTATCAGAGCCTTGAAGAACTTCCTCATTTAGCTGAAGGTATAGTTATAGATCAGCAGAGAGCTTCAGAAATTTTAGAAGAACTCGTAAATGAAATGGAAAACAGATATTTAAGTTTTCGAGAATATAAAGTACCAAATCTAAAGGAATATAATGAAAAGGTACCTGAAGGGAAGAAATTACCGTTTATTTTTCTCGTTCATGATGAGTTTGCAGATTGGATGTTAATTGATGAATATAAAAGTACTGTATCCTCAACTGTTCAAAGATTAGGAGTAAAGGCAAGAGCTGCAGGAATTCATTTAATATTCGCTGCACAAAGACCAGATAAAGATGCGTTACCGATGCAATTAAGAGATAATTTGGGTAATAGACTTGTGTTAAAAGTTGGAAGTTCTGGGACATCAGAAATTGCACTGGGAGAAAAAGGTGCTGAAAACTTATTAGGAAAAGGACATTTAGCAGCTAGATTGTCCGGAGAACCTAATTTGATTTATGCACAAGTACCATTTATCTCAAGTAATGAAATTTATAATGTATCCCAAATCATTAAAACCACAAAGTAAAAACAAAGAAGATGGCTAAGGTCAATCGCCATCTTCTTTGTTGTTCTTGGATGAGCTCCGGAAAAGACCATTTTTTAATCCAACAGATTGAATATATCCGGATCAGCGTGACAAGCCCTAAGTATCTAGTTTCATCTCCCTCTCATAATCCTCAATTAATATCGAAGGCTTAACATGAAGCGCCCTTGCTAATGCGGTAATCGTTAGTAGAGAGGGCGCTTTTTCTCCGTTCTCCAACTCACTAATATATGACCGGTCAACACGGGAATAGAGGCTTAGCTCTCTTGGGTAAGCCTTTTCTCTTTCCGAAGGTTTCGTAGAGCTCTGCCGAAGGCGAGCAATTCTATGGATTTCTCATTATTGGCCACGTTCCATAACCCCTTATTTGATCGTTAAACTAATCTTATGTGGTTCTATAAGGGAATTTCCGTAGGCTATTACCTACAAAATGGTTAGAATGATACAATACAGATAATGGAAAACGGTGATTCGGATTACTAGAGCATGTTCTGAGTGAAAGGGAGTAAAGAGAATATGAAATCAGTAGTAACCAGTGATATCGATCTAAATGTGAATCTGTTCCCCCAACATAAGGAAGGGAGCTGTTTTTACCAGGATATGATTCTTCTTCATACCAGTTGCTCTCAAGAATATATGAAATTATCCAAGCATTTCTTGAACAAAATCTACTATACGTCAGTTTATTGTTATGCAACAAGGCATTAAAATCAATGCTAAACGCATTATATATAAAAGAGGAGGGGAGGCAGCCTATATCAAACATTTTACTGGAAGATATGCTGCAGATGTTCCCCAAAGTCTCCAAAATGAATGTGGAGTCGTTGATATTTATACACTCCTTATCCTTTTTATCACAGGAGAGTACTCTAATCAGTAAAATGCAGCCTACACATCTAATGAATCTCATCAAGAGAGCGGATGAACTCCTTCTCAAAATATCCAGACTGCTAGAATTGACCTATGAATCATACCAATCCATTTTAAAATATAGGACTTAAAGACAAGTACAGATAATTCTTTTCTAAACAGATATCCAGTACCAGTAAGCAGGGGCAAGAATAATGAAGGATAAGTTAATCCATTTATTCCTGCCCCTTTTTTACGGTATTTAAGGTTCTTTGACTCCAATCGTGACTCCCTTAATCCTGCAACTCCTATAATAATGCTCATATTACTGAGAATCCCGCTCGTAATAAAGTCCCGTATCTAACTGAGAAAAAGATCCTAGTTTTAAGTGACATAGCAAGGCCTCGAGAACCTTTTCCATATAATTCAAGTGGAGTAAAATATTTAAGTTAGCTATGATCGGAAATCGGGTTCAATCCCGAAAGCAAGATGGAGAGGTTGTTATGAGTAGAATTTTGGTCACACCGGAGATGTTGCTGCGCGTTGCAGAGCAATGCTCCAGGGCGCATGAACAGCTGGAAGCAATGATATACATGTTGAACCAGAACATTCATATGCTGGAGTCTGCCTGGGAAGGTACGACGAGATCCCGTTTTTACGCGGATTTTCAGCAGGCGCATCGGGAGATGATGCAGACCACGGAGCATATCCATCGGACAAGCCTGGAGCTGAGAGGGATTGCCCAGCGATTTAAGTCAGCAGATGAGCGGGTACAACCGATCCAAGTTGCTGGGCATGTGCTGGGAACATTCCCTATGATGAGGGGCCCCTCAGGCTATAGAGCCGTAGAGGATATGGGGAGAAGTGCCGAGGAAGCCTGGAATTCGGTGCAGCAGGAAGCCGGGAAGGCATGGGACACCGTGAAGCAAGAAGCAGGGGAAGTATGGGAGGGCGTAAAGATCGGGGCCGCCCAGTTAGGGAACTCGTTAAAGGATACGGGGATATCCTTGTACGAAGATCCACTTGGAACCGTGAAAGAGATGCTCTATAATGCAACCATCGGGACGGTCGAGGAAATTTGGAACACGGGGATGTGGGCCGGCCGAATGGTTTTTAGCAATGAGTACCGCGAAAAAGTTGCAGAAGACGTAAAGGCAGAAGTCGATTCAGCAGGTGGTTGGTCCAATTATTTGGGGCAGGCGGCAGCTTTGATCGTTGGGGAGGTTATTCTCAACCGTGCTGGAATTAGGGGGAGAGGCCCCCTGAATAATAAGCATAATGATCATGGTGGCGGTAGTGGTGGTGGTAGCGGTAATGGTGGCGGTAATGTTAAACCGGTAAAAGAAGTAGAAATTGTTGATAAGAATGGAAGACCAATCGGTGAGTTAGACGAAATCGATTTGAAGAACGGTGTTTTTTATGAAGATAAAACAGCTAAAGGATTAAACATAGTAAATCCTAAAACAGGGTTACCTGCCCAAACTCCTCAGCAGTTTGCTGATAAGCAAATACTAGATAAGACTAGAAAAAGGATAGTTAACCTGGAAGAAGCTATTGCAACTAGACCGACAAAAAATGGTACGCCGGATGTACCTTCACTAGACCAAATCCAAAATATCCGTAAGTTCGTCTTTAGATTGGACGGAGATACACCTGAACTAAGGCAGGCAGTCGAGAACAGCCTAAATCAACTAAGAAAAGAATTTCCTGACTACACATTTGAAGCAATATTTGGAGGGAAAGATTAATGTCTATTGCAGCTATGATATTAAACTCAGAAAACGAGTTTGAGGAAAAATTTTACATTCCTGTAGCGTCAGAAGCTTTTTTCGAAGAATGTTGGATACCTGCTATTGAAGAACTGAACTTAGAATGGATTAATGTTTTTTCCGTTGGATTAGATATGGAGAAAGAAGACTTGCCTTTTGTGATGAAGGAGCTATCTCAGATAAAGGAGTGGGCAAAAACAAATTTACCTAGCGAAAAACAAGAAAAGATAATTGAAAGAATTGAATTACTTGAAGCTGAACTTCCTATCGCTTTTCGAAGAGATGGGGCAGTAGTGTTTATTGGCTAGGTTTCAATAAGTACTGGTGGGGCTACCCAGTGCCGAAACAAAACACTTATACCTATGTTTGGGTAACCTATCAGTTGATTAGTGGCTATTAAACAACCGTGTCTATTTAGATAATATTCTGTCCGCCGTCCACCACGCATCGCCCGTTAATCGGGCGGGAGATAACTAAGCCAAGCAAATTCATCTTTCATGCCAGTATGAGGATTAGATCGAATTGGTAATCATCCAATTATTGTGATGAGATGCGGTGAACAAATCGAATGCATTCGGCGTGTGGATCTTTCGTCGCGCGCCTTTTCCGGATATTGCATTACCAGGGCATACGCCAGTTTTGATCTGATATAATACAATAAACAGCTATACGCAGAGGTGGCGAATGACTTTGAAGAAACCTCGGAAGATCATAGCATTCGGTTTTATTGGCATCGTATTTCTTGTCGTTATGTTCGTAGGTGCCTATATCAATAATATCGGATTCCATAACCTAAAGCTCATGTACACGTTGAGTACTACGGAGAAATTAATAGTTCCAATGGATAAAGTGGGGCATTATCTGGCAAGAGAGGATCGTTCCGTTGAGCTTCTAAAAGAGCGAATGAGCAGTAAAGGATGGAGCTATGTCGAGCAAGAAGGCTCTAATTATTTTTTTGAAAAGGGAAATGAAGAAGCGATCGTTACCTTGCAGCAATGGAATCATAAATATATCATCTATCAGGTTAAAGATAACGTCATCAATATAGCGGACTAGTGAGCAATTATGTTGTACACTTTAATAAACAGACTTTCATCATTGTTATTTGAAATGGTGGAAATTAATTTAATTAATACTTTATCAATTTTAAACGATTAGCGGATTGGCCGATTAATGGACTTAAAGAATTAATAGCAATTGATTTACATAATATAGGAGTGCTCAAGTGGCTATTGAATATTCTCTCAAAACAGAACAAAAAATATCTGAATCCTGTTTATTACAAGAACTAGCTTCAATGGGGTATAAAAATATTGATGTAATAGACATTCCAAAAGGAATTAAAATTAGTCAATTTGAAAAATCACTGGGTCTGTCTGTTTACTTAACGGAGCCTGGCGAATATCCCTATAACGCTTATGACACTCAGTTTTTGAGCAGTGAGTTTGTATATGAAAGCACATTGAGTATTCGCTTTATAAACAATTTATACAATAATGAATCCTTTAAGTTTGCTTTATCTCTAGTGTTCAATTTGATGAAAAACAATAATTCAAATGCTTTATTTTTATCAAATGGTGATAATGAATTATCTTTCTTTACTAAAGGACATGTATATTTGGATAATTCATCACATGTCTGGGATAATGGTTATTTTACTGAAATTCTTAAGGGATATAGATATAGTAATTTTGATGGAAAATTTATAGATTAGAGAAGGCACTGCCTGGTGACGAATGAACCCATCTTCAACGAATAACACATTTAACTCAAGTAATTTTTATCTGACTTTTGATTATAAGGACTAAAAAAAGAGAAAGAACTGTATAGAATACTTACAGAAAAAGACGAAATTGACAAACTGGTGGAATCTTATTTCTGGGTTATTGATTTCCCAAGGGCTTTGGAGTATTTGGGGGATATTGAGAGGCATGGCTATGGATCGGGGCCATTAGAGGTACAATTTTCATCTTATCATGAGCCAGAAGAGGAGTATTACATTGGGGATAAGAAAGTGTGCTTTATAGGAGAGCCCCCAGCTTCCGACGAAAATGTAATGGCAATAATTGAGTATGATGAATTTTATAACTACATAATTATTTTTAGTGCAAAACATCTTGACGAGCACCCTGAAGATAAAAATAAGATTAATACTTCATTAGAGAAAATAAAAAACAGATTAGGTATATAACTTGAATAAAGATCGCAAAAACCTGCCAAGCCACAATGCGAGCTATCCGTCCGTATTGTGGTTTTCTTATAACCGTATACCCGCTCCCATCCAGTGCCGAATTAGTCGGGCGGCTGAACCACATCAAAAAGATATCGATTCCCTTTGTAACCTGATACAGATAACGGTTTTCCAAGCCCGTCGTCGAAACTGTTTTTTTGGTTTGTTGAGCCTGTTCATCTGCTTCAATTATCCTTAAAAAAGATGGTCAACCTGCCGGGTGATTTAGATGTTGTTACTAAGAATGCAATAATTGAAGTTAAGGCATCAATTAAAGCTGTTGAGGTGCAGAACAATTTTTGAAGATGGCTAAGCAAAACCATTCGGATTTTTTTAAATCCTGGGAACACAGAAATATAATTCTCTATATTGACAAGCCGTTGGCTAACTTAAGAGGTGTAACCATTGTTAATTCATGGGATGATTTACAGGAGGCACTAAGATAGAATGGGAACCACTGCTTTTATTTTGACAGATCGTGAAAAATATACGCCGGAAAAGTTCTTGGCGGATACAATTGTAGCAACCTTTCATTCGGATGCTAAACTTATCTTTGAGAATTATAAAAATTACGAAGAGGGACGATTCTCATCTACAACATTGAATATACTTGACCATTCCTATAATAGCGAAGAGAATAACTACCAATTTATTTTGTATGTAAAGGCTAGAGAGAATCCTAGTATTTTTTTCAGTGACTATGATGATCTTGGGTTGAATTCAGACCGCGAATTATTTCGGATAGGGGCTATTGAAGAGGTTTACGGAGCAGAGAAGGTTATTTTTCGTTTTATCTATGAATATCTTAAGATTAACCCGGACGATTACTTTTGGGTAGCAGATTATGATTGGGTCTACAGTTGGGAAGACATGCAAAGATTAAAATCGTTACCTTATGATCCTGATTGGTGTTATAAAAATCCTAAATATTAGAATTGCCAGTCAATGCATTTGCGTGTAGATCTTTCGTCGCGAGCCTTTTCCGGATATTGCATTACCAGGGCATACGCCAGTTTTGATTCTGATATAATACAATAAGCAGCTATACGCAGAGGTGGCGAATGACTTTGAAGAGACCTTGGAAGATCATAGCATTCGGTATTATTGGCATTGTTTTTCTTGTCGTTATGTTCGCAGGTGCCTATATCAATAATATCGGATTCCATAACTTAAAGCTCATGTACACGTTGAGTACTACGGAGAAATTAATAGTTCCAATGGATAAAGTGGGGCATTATCTGGCAAGAGAGGATCGTTCCGTTGAACTTTTAAAAGAGCGAATGAGCAGTAAAGGATGGAGTTATGTCGAGCAAGAAGGCTCTAATTATTTTTTTGAAAAGGGAAATAAAGAAACGATCGTTACCGTGCAGCAATGGAATCATAAATATATCATTTATCAGGTTAAAGATAACGTCATCAATATAGCGGACTAGTAAGCAGCTATGGCAAACACCCTCATCATTGATATTGAAATGGTGGGGGGTTGTTTTAATTAATTCTTCATCAACTATAAATAAGGCTGCATCATAATGTTTATAGAGGCGAATGAGTCACGGAATGGAAATAGAGCTTGTTTATAAAAATGATAAGATAAGAGTGGACTTTGGTGAATCAATAAGTAAATTCTGGGGCCTTTTTATATAGGGACTCATAGAGGGATGATACAATATGGAAAAGATGGTGCTTATATATTTTCCAGCCAAAACCATCAGAATAAAATAAGAAAGAGGATATCTATGGAAGTGGATTCTTTATTTAAAACATTAAGGGAGTATAAAGGTGTAGAGATTATATTAGAGTGGAGCAGTGGATTAAGAATTGTAGGCAAAACAGACACATTTTTTGAGACAGACAATGGATTAGATGATGATCACCCCGAGTACGCAGAATATTATGCAACTGCATTTCAAGTAAATCAAATTTTATCCTATCCTTCTATTAACGAAGGCAGTGTATATAATTGGTTGCAAGAAGGAAAAAGTTCACTGGTTGAAATCTCTCTTTATGAAGATCCACCCAGTTCAGTATGTTTAACCGACGGAAAAAGAGTATGGGAAAGGGAGAAATTTATAAATAATCAGGAAGGCGGAAGGAGGCAAGTGAATTGAGGAAAAAAACCAGGACTATACTGATTTCTTTCTCTGTAATAACGCTGATTATCTTTTCTATATTTTTGATCAGTCAAAGCATCACGAACGATAGAGATTCAAAAATGAAACTGGAATCTATAATTGGTAATTCCGTATTTGAAGTGTGGAATTTTTATCACGATCTCGGAAACCTTCAAGATTTGGATGGTAATAGCATTCAGGAAATCAATAATCGGCTATATCGTGTAGAGAGCTATTCTAAAGTTATAGATTCGGGAGTATCGACAGAGTTATTAGTTCCTATTGCCAATAAATTGAATACAAGAATTAGCGCAATATCTTCTAACTATAATGAAACAGGGGAAATAAGTGAAGCTGATCAGGAAATATTCAATCAAATGGTCCAAGATGCAAGAAAGATCTCTGAGCTGATTACAGAAATTTATTATCAAAATAATATTCATCAAGAAGGGAAAATCAAACTTAACATTACGAACTATGAAGAGTTAACGAAATTTAAATAATTTAAATTCACACAAGAAGAAATAGGACTTTATCCGATCGCGGGCGACTTGCTTGTCGTTCTGTCTCCATACAAAACATGGACGGAGCAGCAGTTCGTTTTGCCTGTCCCTGTTAAACAGAGTGCAACGGAACCGTTGTTCCACAGGTAGAATCACAAGAAGATATAGATCACAAGAACGGTGGATAAAAAGGAAATCGAGGAAACGGCACTTAAGAGGTTGGACTGCTTCGGAGTATGATTCGTATTCATTTTTGAAATGGTTAATCGATGAATGCCAAAAAAGAGCATTAAGCTAACGACCCATAAGAGGATGTTGAATAATCCGTTATTCCCTCGATTAATTAAATGAACAATGAATCCAGAAAAGTAATACCATATGAATCCAATGCAAACATTCAATATCAGGGCAGCTGTGATTTTCGCCTTCATGGCATACTCCTTTCAAATTCCATTATCAAACATATTATATCATAAAAGGAATATAAGTCGACTGGGACCTTCAGTACGGAAACCAAAAAAAAGGACACCAAGTCCCAAACAGACCTCGTGCCCTCAAATCAACGGATTCACATTGTTCGTTGTACTTCTTGTTATTTCACAAATGAGTCCGGCAGCTTCAGGGAAACGACAGCATCGTCAGTCTCCTGCAGCCCCGAATCACTTAGAAATTGCTCGCGGAGCTCTTTTTTATTCTTACCTAATGCATACTTCACGCTAATATCAACGACATTGTCATGCGAACGAAATGCGGGGAATTGGTCCAACGAAAAAACAACCGCATTCGCTTGATAAGTCTTCGAATCATCATCGCCGCAAGGAGATTTGGAATCATCCGGGCATAGGTTTACGGTAATGGGACGGTGCCGCGGATTGTGCTTGGCTGTTTCCCCATTGATGGAGCCGTCGATGTACTGGATGCTGATTTCCCGATCCTTCCTCGTATTCTCGACCGCAGAAACGACATACAACCGATCCGGAACGGCTTGATTATTCTGGTTGACGGCATCTCTCACCAAGAAAACGTATTGGTAGCGGATGCTGATATTGTCTTCGATCTCCGAGATTTCGGTCAAAGGCTCCGTGTTCACGGATCCGGCGGATTTGATCCCTTCCAACTCATAGATTGCGCTTAATATTGATTCGGGGTCCGTGTTCAGCGGGACGGTTTGTTTGACGGACGTGCTGCAGCCGGTAAAAAGGGCAGCGAAGGCCATGAAGATGGCTAGGATATATCGGTTCTTTTTGCGAATCACGCCTTTTCCAATCCTCCTTACAACGGCATGTACGATCATGGTTAATATATGAAGCTATCTAAACTAAGTTAATGGAATTCATGTCATAATGCAAGCTAGGATGATACTTAGGGATAGGTGAAGGTGAAAACGGATCAAAGATCCTTAATGGCTGCGTGAAAAGTTACCTTTAACCGAAAGCCGAATCCAGAACTTGAAGATCCATCACCACTTTCTGCATTGACGGTCCGATGTATTGTTGAACATGAAAAAAAGGACACCAAATCCTAAGCAGACCTCGTGCTCCCAGATAAATTGGTTATTGATGCTCGCAACATGACCCTTGATAGTGGATCGGTTGAACTTCATAAGAAAAACAGGAGATCATCTCTCGCAAACAGAGGCAGGTCTCCTGTTTTTCTTCATGACAACTTTCAGTAAGCTGATGCCTTATATTGATCGCCGGTATTCGCTCGGCGACATCCCGGCGTAATTCCGGAATAGCTTAATAAAATAGCTCGTATGCTCATATCCGAGCTGCTCGGAAATTTCCGCAACGTTTAAATCGGACTGGTTCAGCAACTCCTGGGCTCTTTCCATTTTCGTGCGGGTGACGAATTCGACGAAGGTTTCTCCAGTTTCCTGCTTGAAAATACGGCTGAAATGAGACGGGTTCAGATTCAAGCGATGCGCCATTTCCTCCATCGCGATTTTCTCGCCCATATGGAGGCGGACGTATCGCTGCGCCTCGGCAATTTCTCGGCGTACGACGGTTTGTTCCCGAAGCGACTCGATTTCGACGGATTTTTTTTCGAGAAATTCTTGGAGCCATTCCAGCAAATGGTCCAGCGTTTCAATCGAGGCAATTTTCCGCTGGAGCCTTTCGGTATTGAAGTTCGTGACGAAGTTTTGCATGACGGTGTACTTGAGCTGGAGTTCCATGGTCATTTTGAGCACCCAGCATTTTACCGCCTCCACAGGATAGACCTTGCTTTCTATAAAACCTTTCCATTCTCTGACGGCAAGCGAAATCCGGGTCTTGTCCCCGGCAAGAATGCAATCTTTCAAATCCTGCAGGGCTTTGGAATAATGCAGGAAAATATCCTCTTTCGTCGTCTCCAGGGGCTGCATGTTGGCATAAACGCGCTCGCCCGAATAGAATCGAAACGTTGCGGCATCAAGCAATTTCTGGATCTCTTTTTTCAAATGAAGCAATTCGCGGCTCACTTCCCCGCGGATAAACGAAATGCCGATGCGCAGATGTTGAAACATCTGTTGTTGGACGCGAGACAGTTCGTCCTGAACGTCCTCATAGAGATTCCGTGTCAACGTATGCGGGAAGGGGAACAGAAACAGGTATTGGCGTTCGTTCAGGACAAACAAGAAGCTTCCGTTAAAACGAACTAATTCCTGCAAGGCGTTATGGATCACAAACTGCATGTTGACGGCTCCGCCGAACCGGACTTCCAATTCGGCGGCTCTCTCCGGCAGGGCCAGGACTGGCAGATAAGGGACGCCGTCACGGAGAAGGATACCGAAATTTTGAAATTCGTTCGCCCATTCGGCTTCGCTCCAGACCGGTTGTTCAAGAAACTTGCGGATCAATCCGGATCGAATGGCGGAAAGATGTTGTTGGATTTTCTTTTGGAGCTGGTTCCGGTCGTGTTCCAAGTCATTTTCCACGGTCAATTGGTTCGTCAATCGGCCCAGCACGGAAACGACCTGATCAATCCGAAGACTCTCCTTTAAAATATATTCGCTCACGTTAAGTTTTACGGCCGTCTGCGCGTAGTGAAAATCTTCGTGGCAGGACAAAATGACCGCCTTCAACCGCGGGTTGGCTGCGCGCGCTTTTTCGATTAATTCCAGTCCGTCCATGACGGGCATTCCGATATCCGTTACGAGAATGTCCGGACGATGAATTTGGCAAGCTTCCCAGGCTTCGCCGCCGTCGGAACAAACGGCAGCCAATTCCAGACCTAGTGTCGGCCAGGGAATGCCGGCACTCAAATAATCCAATACCGTATAATGATCGTCGGCGAGAAGAACTTTAAACACGTTGATCATCCTCCCCTGCATTCTCGATCGGCAGCAGCAGCTCCACAGTCGTGCGCCGCCCGTATTCGCTTTGAATGTTCATTTCAAACCGCTCCCCGTACAACAATTTCAATCGGCTGAAGACGTTGATCAGGCCGATACCGTCAGAAGAGATCCGTTCGCCCAAGTTCTTCTGCGCGATGAGATCCTGCTTTTGATAGCTAAGCC
This sequence comes from Paenibacillus sp. FSL R5-0810, assembly GCF_038002285.1. Classification (NCBI taxonomy): domain Bacteria; kingdom Bacillati; phylum Bacillota; class Bacilli; order Caryophanales; family Paenibacillaceae; genus Paenibacillus; species Paenibacillus sp. FSL R5-0810. The sequence continues at coordinate 3,934,674 of NZ_JBBOCF010000001.1, read as the reverse complement.
GCTTCTTTAATTCCTCAAGCGTATCCGGATTTATGCCCAAGCCGTTATCCTCGACCGTGATGTTTAATGAAGCGCCGGCGGTTTGCGCACGGATCCAAATCATCCCCCCATTCTTCGAAAAGCCGTGTTTATACGCGTTCTCGATAATCGGCTGCAAGATAAAGCGGGGGACGGTAACGGCAAACGGGTCCGCATGGATTTCCCAATGAATCTCGATCGGAAATCGCGTAGTAAACTTCATTAAGTCCGTATATTGTTTAGCTGTTTCCATTTCGGCATAAAACGTGACGAATTCATCCTGCCTAAGACTTGCTCGGAGCAACGAGGATAGCGACTCGACGGTGACAGCGTTTTCATCATCACCTCTCATCAACAATTTCAGTCGGATCGAATTTAGAACGTTAAAGAGGAAATGCGGATGAACTTGCGCCTGCAGCATCGCCATTTCGGCTTGACGCTTCAATTCCTGCTCCATCTTCACCTGCGTCAGGATTTGCTGGATGCGGTCGAGCATAAAGTCGAACGAACGGCCGAGCCGGCCGATTTCATCAGGTCCGCGAACGTTGGAACGCACGCTTAAATCCCCGGATTCCACTTTCTTGGCCGCCTCCCCGAGCGCCAGAACCGGCTTGGTGAAGCGCCTCAACAAATAGGTAAGGGCGAGCAAAAAGCCGATCGCGAACATGGCTTGCAGAAATAGCATCGTTTTATAAATCCCGTTCAATTTTCCCGTAAGCTGTTCGTAAGGAGCCACGCTTACAAGCTTCCATCCCGAAAAACGAAGCGGGAGCGAAAGAAGCAATTGATTTTCTCCGCCGATTTGAATAATCTCCGGCGAAGCTGAAATAGGATGCGGCAGCACGTTCTCGAACCGGTCTCCGATCCAATCGGCATGGCGATTCGATAGGATGCGATTGTTCTCGTCTACCAAATACACGTCCTCCTCCATATCGGCAAAGAGCTCACGAATGCTGTTTTCCGTGCGGCTGACCACGAGGTAGGCAAACGGCGCTTTATGAACGGTCTCGGTCAATGCCCGCGCGGTCATATAAACATATTTCTGTTCAGGGTACAGCGGTGGCAGGTAGTTTTCCAGTCCGCCTAAAAATAATGTCTCGTAAGGCGTCAAGCGTTCCGCCCTGGGAAACCAGTCCTGCCGGAAAAAGCGCTGTGGCTGAAAGTCGTAGAAGGAGTAATCGGAATATGCCCGGCCGTCCTCTGTCAGCAAGGTCAGGCGCAGGTCCTGCTTCTCGCCGGCGACCTGCTCCAATCGGGTCGTTAGCTGCCTCGCGGCAACCGGACTTTTTTTCGCCTCTTCCAATAGTGTTTTAATTTCCGGATCCAATTGGACGAAGTTCGATATGGACACCATTTCCTCCAGTATCGCTTCCACTTGAGATTGCACAATCATGAGCGATTGCTCCGCTTTTCCGAGCGTGTGCTCGCGAATGATGATTTTGGAGTATACGCCGGTGGTGTAAAGCATGCCGATGGCAGGCAGTACGAGGCAAGCAATGGATGTAAGAATCAGTTTTTTTCGCAGGGACACATGCTTGAAATTCAGTCGGATGCGCATTCGTTGTCGATCACCTCGGCCACAATGAATCGATTGCTTTTGCGTGATAAGTAAATATTAAAGCATTCTGTGGACGGTTTCATTCAACATTTTTTTCTATGCGGGAAAAAATATCGCAAAAATCTTTTCCGATTAGAAAAAATCGTTTCATGTGCACCGGATACACCGATGTCTATAATGAGAAAAAATAGAGAATGTAAAAGAGGTGATGAGGGTGATCCGAAGACGAGCGTTTTATGAGAACGTTACCGGATATTTATTTATTTTACCGATGCTGGTCTTGACGATGACCTTGGTCGTCATCCCGATTGTGCTGTCGGGGGTAATCAGTTTTACGGACTGGAATTTCATTGCGGGCATTGGGGGGCTGAACATCGTCGGGTGGGACAACTACACGGAGTTGTTTCGGGATGAAGCGTTTCACCGTTCCTTGCGAAATAACATCGTGTTGATCGCGGTCGTTCCGGTGTCCATGTTCATTGCGATGGTGCTCGCGGCACTGATTAACAAGGGGACGTACTTCAAGAGCTTTTTCAAAGTCATCTATTTTATGCCGTTTATTTCTAGTATTGTTGCAATCGCTTTGCTTTGGAGGGTGCTGTTCCATCCGAACAGCGGACCGATTAACGGCTTTTTACGGTCGATCGGTATCGATCACCCACCGATGTGGCTGGCGGATCCGAACTACGCGCTGATGGCCGTCATGATCATCATGATCTGGACTTCGCTAGGGTTTAACATGATCATTTATTTGGCCGGACTGCAAGGCATTCCGAAGGATCTTTATGAGGCGGCCGAAGTGGACGGAGCTTCGCCGATACGCCAGTTTTTCAAAATTACGCTGCCTATGCTGTCGCCGACAACCTTTTTCCTGTTGATTACAGGGGTTGTAGGATCTTTCAAGGTTTTTGATCTGATTATGGTGCTAACGAACGGAGGGCCGGCTGGTTCGACATCCGTTATTGTTTTCTATCTGTATGAAGAGGCTTTCGTGAATCTGGAATCCGGGTATGCATCCGCCATGGGGATTGTTCTGTTGATTCTGATACTGTTCATCACCTTGATCCAATGGGTAGGACAGAAGAAGTGGGTAAATTACTAGGAGGCCGTTAAACATGAAATCCATTCGACTGAACCGGGTCATCATTACGGCCCTGATGGGCATCGCAGGGATCTTCTTTATCCTGCCGTTTCTGTGGATGTTGTCGGCATCGTTCAAGCCAGAGCTTGAGGTGATGACTTATCCGATTCAATGGATCCCGAGTACGTGGAAAGTCATTGAAAATTACAGCCAGGTATGGCTGGGGAGCATCCCGTTCGGGCTTTATTATCTGAACAGCATCAAGGTGACTTTACTGACGACTGCATTATCCTTGGTCATCTCCGCCATGGCGGCTTACGGCTTTTCCAAGGTTCATTTCAAAGGACGGGATGCGGTCTTTATACTGGTATTGGCTACGTACATGATTCCGCATCAAGCCATCCTTGTTCCGCAATTCATTATGTTTCGCTGGCTCGGATTGTTTGACAATCACATGAGCCTCGTGTTGCTGGGCGCTTCGGGGGTGTTGGGCACGTTTTTGCTGCGCCAGTTTTTCATGGGGGTTCATAACGAGATTATCGAATCCGCAAGAATCGACGGCGCGAACCACTGGAGAATTTTTTTCCGGATCGGGCTGCCGCTGGTCAAACCCGCGCTTTCGACCTACATGATTCTCCGTTTCATTTGGACCTGGAACGACTACCAGAACCCGCTGATCTTCCTGCGCACAGATTCACTGTTCACGCTGCAGCTCGGCATTCGTAAATTTGCCGATTTTAACGGCGAATTTTATTCGCTCATGATGGCGGGAGCCGTATCCGCAATCCTGCCGCTGCTGATTATTTTCATTATAGGTCAAAAACAAGTCATAGAAGGGGTGGCATCAGGAAGCGTCAAAGGATAAACGATCTAACAGTAGTTCAAACCGTCATCGTCTGGTTTTTTTGGAACGCTTATTATCATATACCAAGGGGGAATTCACATGTTCAAAAGAAATTGGAAGCGCTTTTTCGCTGCTGCGGCCATCCTTTCGCTCATCGTATCAGGATGTGCTTCAGGTTCGGGAGAAAGCCAGGGGGCCGGTTCGAACGGCAGCGCAGCGGACGGTACAGTGACCATCAAACTGCATACCTGGTATCCGAAGAAGACCGACAACTGGGATGTTGCCATCGCGGAATTCGAAAAAAAACATCCCAATATCAAAGTGGAATTCGTATCCGCGGAAGACAACAATTCCAACGAATATTACAAGAAGCTCGATCTCGCCGCGGCCTCCGGCGAAGCGCTGGACGTCGTAATGTTCAGCAACATGAATTACCTCAGCCAGCGTATGGAACTCGGCATGCTGGAACCGATCGACGGCTATCTGGAGCAAGAAGGTGCAGTCCTTGCTGACGAGTATACGGTAGATACCAGGATTGGGGGGAAAACGTACGGGTTGCCGGGCAAATCGGTTCTCCCCTTGGTGTTCATCAATGAAAACCATCTCAAAGAGGCGGGGCTTGAACTTCCGAAGGATTGGACGTGGGACGAATATATGCAGTATGCCAAGGCGATGACAAAAACCGACGCCGGCAAGACAAGATACGGAACTTATTTCCATAGTTGGTCCACGCAAGCATACTTTGTTCAGAGCATGAATCAAGCGGTCGGAGCGAACTTGACCACGGACGACGGAGCGGCAGCCAACGCGGATACGCCGAGCGTTCGCAAGTCGTTGGAGCTGCGGCTGCAAGGGGAGGAGGAGGGCTTCGTGACGCCGTATTCGGAAGTCATCAGCCAAAAATTGAACTATCGCCCCCAATATTTCAATCAGGAAACGAGCATGATTTCAATGGGATCATTCCTGGTTCCGGAAACCGGAGGAACGGATCAAGTGCCGGCGACATTCAAAACGGTTTTCGCTCCCCTTCCGAAGGTGAATAAGGAAGATCCAATTTCGGGCAATGTCAGCGGTGATGTGCTGGGGATCTATAGCAAATCGAAGCATAAAGAAGAAGCGTACACGTTTATCCGTTGGTATACGACAGAGGGAATCGCCCTTCAAGGGAAGTACTTTCCTTCCTGGAAAAAGGTGAACATGGACGAAGTCGTCGATAACATCATCGCCGGCACGAAAACCCCGGAAATGATCGACAAGGAATCTTTGCTCTACGTGCTTGAACATACAAAACAAACGACGGCGGCGGTCGCGGTGCCGTTCCATGCGGAGCTGGAGAAAGTGTTCGTCGAAGAATTCGACGCGATGATGCTGTCGGGCCAGGATCTTGATACAACCGTAAAAAACGCACAGCAACGCATTCAAAAAATCATCGATTCCAAGTAGGAGGGAAGCTCATGCTTTATCCCATTATGACCGCATCCCGGACGGTCTTCGATTTAAACGGAATATGGAATTTTAAACTTGATTCCGGCAACGGATTCGCCGAGAAATGGCAGGAACGTCCGCTTTCGGATACGATCCCGATGGCGGTACCTTCCTCATACAATGATGTGGGCGTGAGCGCCGAAATTCGAGATCATGTCGGCTGGGTGTGGTATGAGCGGGAATTCATCGTTCCAAGCATGCTTTCCACAGAGCGAATCGTTCTCCGATTCGGATCGGCCACGCATGAGGCGAAGGTGTACGTCAACGGCCGCTTGGCGGCCGGGCACGCGGGCGGGTTTACGCCGTTCGAGACCGAAATCAACGAATGGTTAACCGAAGGGAAAAACCGGCTTACCGTTGCGGTCTGTAACGTGCTTGATGAATCAACGCTGCCCGTCGGCAACTATTCAGAGCAGGAGGTTGAAGGACTCGGCAAAATCGTTCGCAATCGTCCGAATTTTGATTTCTTTAATTATGCGGGACTTCACCGGCCGGTCAAAATCTATACGACGCCTTGGGTCTACATTCGGGATGTCGAGATCGTATCCGGCGTGCAGTCTGATGGATCCGCCTTGGTGAATTATTCGGTGGCTGCAAGCGGCACGGTGGAGACAAAGGTCAGAATCCTGGATGAGGACGGCGTCGTTGTCGCGAGTGGAGAGGGGGCGGAAGGCGAATTAATGATCACGGGAGCGAAGCTCTGGGAGCCGCTGAACGCTTACTTGTACAGGCTGAAAATCGAGCTGCTGCAACATGGTGAGAAGATCGACGAATACGAGCAGCCCTTCGGGATTCGAACGGTGGAAGTGAAAGAAGGAAAGTTCCTCATCAACGGTAAAGCGTTCTACTTTAAAGGATTCGGCAAGCACGAGGATTCCCCGATTCACGGCAGGGGATTCAACGAGGCAGCCAACGTGATGGATTTTCGCTTGATGAAATGGATCGGCGCCAATTCGTTCCGGACGTCCCATTATCCGTACTCGGAAGAGCTCATGCGGCTAGCCGACCGGGAAGGCTTTGTCGTGATCGACGAGGTGGCAGCTGTCGGCTTGCATTTGAATTTCATGGCGATTCATGCAAAGGGCCCGAAACGGAATACGTGGAAGGAAATCAAAACCGGCGAGGCGCATCGGGAGGCCATTCGTGAATTGATTGCGAGGGACAAAAACCACGCCTGTGTCGTGATGTGGTCAATCGCCAACGAGCCGGCAACGGCGGAGGACGGGGCGTATGAGTACTTTGAACCGCTGTTCCGGCTGGCGAAGGAATGCGATCCGCAGCAGCGTCCCGTCACGGTAGTGACCTTGCAGGAAGGCAGCCCCGAAGATTGCAAGGTATCGGATCTGGCGGATGTCCTGTGCTTAAACCGCTACTACGGTTGGTATGTGGAAGGCGGGGAGTGGGAGTTGGCTCAGGCCAAGCTCCGCCGCGAACTCGAAGGCTGGAACAAACGTTGCCCGGACAAACCGATCATCATGACGGAATACGGCGCGGATACGATCGCCGGGTTTCACGATGTCGATCCCGTCATGTTCACCGAGGAGTTTCAGGTCAAATTTTTGCAGGCGAATCACGAAGTCTTTGACGAATGCAGAAATTTCGCCGGGGAACACGTATGGAATTTCGCCGACTTCCATACAAGTCAAAATATCATTCGGGTTCAAGGAAACAAAAAAGGCGTATTTACCCGCGACCGCAAACCAAAAGCCGCTGCACACGAGCTGAGAAAGCGGTGGCATTCGATTCCCGATTTTGAGTACAAGCCGTAAATTTTCCTGTCCCGCAATGATAAGGAAGGGGCTTTAAACGGGAAGGCAAGGAGCTTAGTCTCCTTGCCTTTTTCAATATTAAACGTGACCAGGGTCATGACTGCCCTACCGCCAAATGAAGTTCCTCTTGTTTTAGTTTACCGAGCAATGCTCGACGCTCACCGCTCCTCTAACCTTCCTCAAGAGGCTTCACTTCAATGTCCTCACATCCACCGTATTGGACAGGACATCCACTTCATTCGGAATAATCCCTTTCTCAAACATATAATCGGCGACCGCTTGCCAACGTTGGCGGACGGTGTCATCAATCGGGTCAAACGGGTATAAAGAGCCTTCCAGCTGCTGACGAGCCACAGGCTCGGAGACGCCTTGGATGTCCTGAATTAATTGGACAGTGTGATCGGCGTCGCCGGATAGAAGCGCGGACTCTTCATTCAAGCCTTCGAACACTTCATGGACGAGCTCAGGATGCTCCTTCAGGAAGCCGTTTCGCACAATATACACCGTATCGTTCTCGGATTCGATGTCGCCTGCGGAAATGACCAGCTCTGCACCGAAATCGACGAGCGCCACGGCCGTAAAAGACCCCCATGTCGCCCAAGCGTCAACTTGCCCGCTTTCAAAGGCAGGCCCCGCTTCCGTTGGCGGAAGATAGACGATCTCGACTTGGCTCGCATCGAGTCCGCCTTTCTCCAGCGCTTTATATAGTAAGTATTCGCCCGTGCCGCCGCGGTTGACGGCGATTCTTTTGCCCCGAAGGTCGGAAGGACCCTTGATGCCGGCTTCCGGCTTGGCCACAATGCCTTGATTATTTTGATCGCCAGGCTGCTTCGTAAAAATCGTAAATTCCGAGGAGCCCCCGACAAGGGCGCTGATGGCTGCCGTAATCGAGCCGATCGTGATGTCGATCGAACCGGCGTTTAACGCCTCGATCGCCGGCGACATGGCGGCGAAACCGCCGGTTTTTTCAATGCTCGCTCCGGCTGCTTCCAGCCTTTTATACAGGGGCCCGCCTTCCTCGGATAGACTTAATGGCTGGGCACTGCGCAGGATGCCAAGACGAACGGGGACGGCCTCATCCTGGGCATTGGCTTGTTTCGCTTGGCCGGCTTTACCGCAAGCCGATAACGTAACTAACAGAAATATGAATAGTACCTGCAAGCTTATTTTTCGCATAGGACACTTCCCTTTTTGCCGGATCGTTTAATGGATGTTATGAGCCCACGTGAAGACCTTCTCCTGTTCTTCTAGCTTCGGCGTCGTTACGGCCTGACGGTTCACGCGCAGATGGGGCAGGATGTATTCTCCTACACGGTAAGCTTCTTCAAGCAGCGGAACACCGGAGAAAATAAACGTTGAAATGCCCGCATCCTGATACTCTTTTATGCGCGCCAGCACGGTTGCCGGACTGCCAACGATCGTGGTGCCCGGACCTGGTCGTACCAGACTCATCCCGGCCCATAAATCCGGATAAATTTCGAGCTCCCGCGCGTCTTTAGGAATTTGGCCGTTGTGATTGCGCAGCATGCGCTGCTGCCCCACCGAATCGCTGTTTCGAAGAATGGTTTGCATATGCTCCACCGTCTGCGGATCCATCGTCTTGAGCAGCCGGTCCGCTTCTTGCCAAGCTTCCTCATCCGTATCGCGCACGATCAGATACAGCCGGATGCCATACCGCATCGTACGGCCTTGCTCAGCAGCTAAAGCTTGAAGATCTTGGATCTTCTCGGCGACCTGCGGAGGCGTTTCGCCCCAGCTCAGGTACGTATCGATGTGCTTGGCGGCCGTGAGGTGAGCCGCTTGCGACGAACCGCCGAACCACAGGGGCGGCGTTGGCTTCTGCGTGGAGGTGAGCTGCAAGGCTTTGCCTTCGGCGGTAATGTACTTGCCATGGAAATCCAGGCTTTCTCCGGCTACCGCTTGCTTCCATACCTGAATCCATTCATCCGTGTAGGCATAACGCTCATCATGCCCAAGCGTTGATCCATAGGCGCGAATTTGCGCCGTGTTCCCGTTCACGATGTTTAATAGGACGCGTCCTCCGGAGAAATCATCGAAGGTTTGCGTCATTTTCGCGGCGAGGACGGGGGAAATCAGCGGCGGATGGACAGCGATGAGAAAACGCATATTGTTCGTGCTGGAGATCAGGGAGGAGCCCAGCACCCACGTATCATGCGGGCCCGTTGCCAGCAAGGCGCCGGTAAATCCTAATTGGTCGACAGCCGAGGCAATCTGCCTCAGGTAAGGCAAATCGATTTTGCGCGCGCCCTCCGTTGACCAAGGACTGCGGCCATCCGGCGCGGTTAAATACCAATACACTTCAACGTTCTCTTGGTGTGCAGCCATGCTATTCTCCTCCAATTTCTACGGGTACGGGCAGAACGGCATCGGAAACGACAATGCTTTTCGGCAAAATATGCTGCCTTGCCAACAGATCGGCAACCCGCTGCTGTTCGGTTATGAACTCCTCGGTAATCGGCTGCAGCCCCCAAGGTCTCCGCTGAAGCGCGGCTTCCCATGAATCCGCGGATGGCCAATCGGGCAGGTCCCGGGCAAACAGCTCCGCCGCTTCGCGCGTGTTGTCTTGAATCCATTGATCTGCTTGCTGCAGCGCTTCAACGACGGCCTTAAGCAGCTGCGGCTGATTCGTCGCAAAATCCCGGCTGGCAAACCATACGGAACGGTGGGAGATATGGGACTCAAGCGGCACCAGCGTGCGAATGAGACCTTTGTTATGCAGCTCCGTCAGCTGCGGATCGTTGCCGACCCAAGCCTCCACTTCTCCGGCCAGCAGTGCTTTCGCCCCCGCATTGCCTACATCCGCACGAGCGACATCATCATATAGAAGACCTGCCTTATCGAGTGCGGTTGCCAGAAAACTCGTATGCCAGGACCCTTCGGACAGCGCAATGCGCAAGCCTTTCAAATCGGCAACGGATTGCACCGGCGATTCCTTGCGCACGACCAAGGCTCCGCTGGCTGTACGAGGATTCGATACCGCAACGTATACGATATCGATACCCGATGCCTGGGCGGTTAACGGCGGGGTAGACCCTGTACCGCCGAAGTCGATTTCACCGGAAGCGATCCGCAGCGGCGTCCTTGCTCCATCGGTGTAATCAACCCAGGCAACGGATGCGTTAAGGTCTTTAAGAATCTCTTCCAAAAAGCCCAAGCGGCGCAATACGAATAACGAATGATTATTAGGATGAACGCCGATGGTTACGTCTGCTTTCGTTTGAGTCATGTGAGGGACACTCCTTTGGCAATGTTTTGTTCAGCCGCGGCTAACGGTTCTGGAAGAATCCAGTCCCATACGTTTACGGGATTCGGGAGGAAACCATGCTCGAACAGGAATCTGCTCTGGGCTTCAAGTGCTGTTAAATAGTCTTCACGCAGTGACGGTCGAAGGGAAATATTGCGATATGCGGAAGCTACATATTCGGAGGAAGCGCCGGTTTCCTTCGTAACGACCCGAATGAAATCCTCGGGATGATCTTTGGACCAATCAGCGGCACGAAGCAGAGAAGTGAGAATTTGCTCCACGATATGCTCCTGCTCCGTCAAGGCCGTATCGACCGTCACGGTTCGGGGCACGCCATTGTTGACTCGCACCAGCGGATCCGGATGGAACCCGAGCTCGATCACTTCCTTAAGCCCGACCGTACGGGCAACCTCCAGCCCGGTAGCTCCTTTGACAAAAACAGCATCGATCTCACGCCGCTGCAGCGCCTCGATTTCGGTATTCCACGAATCCCTTCTTCCTTCACGAACCGCTTCAAGATGGGTGATGTTGACGTCATCCAGCGTAAGATTCGCCAGCGAGAGCGCATTATGAAACCCGCGAAGCGCTTGGGCCGCTCGAAAATCGATCTCCAAATATCCATGACGAGGAATTCCGATCCGTCTTCCGTGCAGATCGCCAGGCTCCTGAAGATCCGAGTCGGGAAGGGTAAGAATGGCTTGGTATTCATCGACCCAGCTTAGCCCGATCAGCCGCGTATCACTCCCGGTGGAGCGTGCCCATAAAGCCGGAATGTTGCCTCCTTCCCGCACCAGGAATGGCAAGGTGTGATTAAAATGCGCATCAGGCAAAGCTTGACGGGTGTCTCGCGTTAGCTCCGCTGCCGTACATCCGGACTTTTCAAGCTCCTGATCAAGCAGCCCGAGGTCAAGGGCCAAACTGGCTGCTGTCGGAACGGGGCAGCGGGTAATCCTAATTTCTTTTACGATTTCTTGCGGACTATCGATGTTGGGCATGGTTTCTATAGCTCCTTTCTTTTTCTAGATATCAGAACGTATAAACTTCGGAGAATCTGCTGCCTGGTATCGCAAGAGAAACTACCGCTAAACGCGGTCTGTCTTCTTTGAAAGTACGTCGATAGACGTTTTTCTTACGGTTTCACGTCCGGTCAAACGCTCGCTTGTGATCCACCTCCTTCAAGAAATGGTTATGGAATTCCCTCCCGAGCGGGATGGCGTTAGACACCTATGAACCTTTCTTTAAGGGATAGGGGAGGCTTTCTGTTTCATGACGGCTTGTCACTTCGGTTATGCCCAAGACCCGTTTCAGGATGTGATCGATGAATGCGGCCACTTCGGCATTTCCCCGTTGACGGGGGCGCGGGAAAGAGACGGCTCGATCCATCGCGATCCGGCCCTCCTCAATGAGGACCACGCGATCGGCCAAGACGACAGCCTCTTCGACATCGTGCGTAATCAGGACGGTCGTAAATGGCTGCTGCTGCCAGAGTGATTCGATCAATTGCTGCATTTCAATGCGGGTCAATGCATCCAGCGCGCCTAAAGGCTCATCGAGCAGCAATAGTTTGGGCTGGCTGGCGAGCGCTCTGGCTAAGGCGACGCGCTGCTTCTGACCGCCGGAGAGCAAGGACGGCCAATCATTGGCCCGGGCACCGAGCCCAACCTGTTCTAAAGCGGCTTCGGCTTTATGACGATCTTCTTTTCGAAGTCCGATCGCTACATTATCGATGACCTTATTCCAGGGCAGCAGCCTGGCATCTTGAAACATCATCCGGGTCTCGGCATGCACATGGTGGACCGGATGGTCATTGATCCATACGCCTCCCGACGTGGCGGGCTCCAATCCGGCGATGACGCGCAATAGCGTGCTTTTCCCGCAGCCGCTTCGCCCGATGATGGCTATGAACTCTCCAGGCTTCACGTCTAACTCAACGCCTCGAAGTACAGGCTGTTCGCCAAAGCTTTTCTGTAATTGGGTTATACGAAGATGCACACCATGGGTAGAGGATTTCAGGGTCGACACATCCTTTCAGGGCTTAGTTGTGATAATTCGGGTTCCAGCGTAAGAACCGCCTCTCTAAGAGTTTGGCGATGGAATCGGCCAGCTTTCCAAATAAGGCATACAGCACAATGGTCAGCAGAATGATATCGGTTTGCATGTATTCTCTTGCATTCATGGCCAGAAAGCCGATGCCCGAATTCGTAGCAATCGTCTCGGATACGATCAGGGTGAGCCACATGATGCCTAAAGCGTAGCGGAGTCCGACCAGAATGGAAGGCAGGGCGCCGGGCAGAACGACTTTCCAGAAGAGCGAAGCGGTGCGCAGCCCGTATACGCTGCCCATTTCGATCAATCCGTTATCCACGGATCGGATGCCGTGCAAGGTATTGATGTAGACCGGGAATAACACGCCGATCGCGACCAAAAATATTTTCGACTCCTCGCCAATGCCAAACCATAGGACGACTAGAGGAATCATCGCCAGATGAGGAACATTGCGTACCATTTGAATCGTGGTATCCAACAATTTTTCAGCGATGGGCGATAAGCCGTTGATGAAGCCCAGTACAAGGCCGATTCCCCCGCCGATTAAGAAACCTATGAATGCTCTTTGAAAGCTGATGGAGACGTGTTCGATTAACTTTCCTGATAACAGCAAATCTTTGAAAGAAAATAAAACGTCTTGAGGCAGGGGGAGGATTTTCCTCGATATCACATCAAGATTGGATAATATGGCCCACACAACGATTAGTAAGATGGGGAGAACCCAAGGCAAACATTTTCCGATCAATGGATTGGACATGAGCTTTCTCATCGCTTCAACTCACCTAGCCTTCAAAAATAGGATCAAAAATAAAAGGCCACAGCTCCAGCAGAATATCCTGCTGAGGCTGTGACCTCCATTTGAATGGTCGGTATCTTTTTAATATTTAATAATTCCTATAAGTTTAATATGGATTTGATTATACTTCCGGATTTTGGTTTCGTCAACCGGAAATGTGCGAGTCCATGGAAGAAGTTATGTTAAAATATGGTGTAATGCAAATTCTCTCTTACGGAAAATACGTACTTGAGTGAAGATGATGTGTAGGAGTGTTTTATATGAACAAAAAAATAGTCTTGTTGTATCTTCTTCTTGTTACGTTGCTCATAACCTCCTGTTCGCCGAAAAACCAGGATCGAATAGAAGAAGAATCCGGCTCGTTGGAGATGGTAAATATTTATTTGTACCGTAACGATTCCCATCGCGTTCAGCCTGAGTTGATCAATGTACAAAGTGATCCTGATTTGCTAAAGACTGCTGCACAATGGGCACATCGTGGAGAGTTTGAACCGTTGCCTGAAACCCAAGAAATAGAGCAAATGTATGTCTTTCAGTTTCAATTTCGGAACGGAGATACCATCCAAGATGTGTATTATATGTACGTTACGGACACGAGTAATAAGCAGTACATGAAGGAATTTGAAGGGAGTCTTAAAAAGGATACCGACAAATTTGACGATTTGGAAAAAGAACGGATACTAAATTTAATTGGACTTGAGAGCTGGAAAAAGGTTTCAGCATCAGACTTATTAAATTCGTGATCGTTACGTGGTAATCAGGGCGAATCTTATATAGACATGAAATGTGTGGGGACAAGAGTGTCTAATATATTATATGGTTTTGGGACGTTCCCCGTATATCACCCAAGGGTGCAATAACTAATATGAACCGCTCCCGCTGGAGGATGTGTTCATTCAAAGGTCACAACTCCAGCACAATTATCTGCTGAGGCTGTGACCTTCATTTAATTTTCGTCAACCGGAATTATTCTGACACAGGTGCATGAACGACCATCACGCTGGCATATGTCATGCTTCCCTTATACTTCGCATAGATTATGGTTTCTCCCGGTTTATGGCCGATCAGATTTCCTTCCTCATCTACTTCGGCAATGTCCGGATTATCGCTGATAAACGTTGTTTGCTTGGTGATGTCGGTTTCCGTATTTGTGTTATAGTCATAGAATGTGACCTTCAGATCAAGACTCGAGCCTTCCATAACTGAATACTCGCCCGAATCCAGTTTGATAGACCCGAAGACGGGATCGAATTCGTCCGTATCTTCAGGGAATACCGTGACGTTTATTCTGGCAGTGAAACCCTCATACGTTGCTTCGACATAGGTTTGTCCCGGCATATGCCCCGTGATCCGGCCCAATGCATCGACATCTGCGATGGCGCTGTCCCCCGCGATGTATACTGCTGCGCTGGACAAATCATCCTTGACCCCGTCGGAATAAACTGCTTGAAGCACGGTTGTGACGCTTGCGCCTGCTTTCAATTTCTTCTCCTTATCCGTAAACGAGATACCCGTTAGCGTACGTTCCGCTGGCGGCCGGGCCTCGGAAGGAGATACCTTCATCAGCTGAAATTTATTGTCGTCCCCCCGCAAAACGGTTCCAGAGAAAATAAAGCCGCCGTCAGGGGTTGCTGCTGCGGTCCCAATGTTGTAAATTGGAGCCCCCTTAAACAATTCCCTGCTGATAAACCCGCCGTACGCGTCCACGTTTACCACATTGTATTGCTGTCTCCAATCCAAAGCGCCCTTAGTAGTATGTCCTCCCAACATGACGTAGCCGTCTTTTGTCTGGAGCAGGCGATTAAAGGATTCGGAATTCGTACCATCGCGATATGTTTTCTCCCATTGTACCTGTCCGTTCGAATCGGTTTTGGTAAGAACAGTTACACGTTTACGATCCATATATTTGGAGCTTAAGATCACATAACCTCCATCCTCCGAAGCAATAATCGATTGGCCAGTCCAGCGGCTGCCTGGGTCAGCGAATTGTTTCAACCAGACCTGTTGGCCTTGATCATCAATCTTCACCATCAGCAGCGCATCAAGTTCTTTCGATTCATATTCGACATTGCCTCCAAAGCCAACAGCGATATAACCGCCGTCAGTCGCGGGGATCAGATCGTATATAGAGTCGGCAGTACCCGAAAAACGGTACCTTTTGTACCACAGCGTCTCTCCGTTTTTATCGATTTTTGTAATATTCGGTGTTTCATAGGCGACACCTCTTGAAATCCCTGTGCCGGCAATTAAAAAGCTGCCGTCGTCCGTTTCGACAATAGCTTCGGGGGTATTAGAGAATCCGTCATTGACCAGAGCCTTCTCCCACAGCACATTCCCCGATGAATCCAATCGGACTATGAACAACTGGTGGATGGGTTCACCGTCTCCCCTCGCTGAACCTACAACAAGGTATCCTCCGTCTTTTGGTTCAATGGCCAGATATGCCGTGCTGTTGTCCGAATTATTTTTCAGTTTCTGTTCCCATTCCACCTGTCCTTCCGCATCAAGCTTCAGAATATAGGACTTTTGAAACAAAGACCACTGCCAATCCTCCGGTCCAACCTTTTCCTTCTCGTATATGCTTCCTAAGGCTAAGTAGCCGCCGTCAGAAGTCGAGATCACTCCTTTCCCGGTGGAGTTGCTTCCGTAATCCCTGGACCATTCGACAGCTGATTGCACCTCTTCGGCAGCCGCATGTCCCAATCCGGACAGAAACCCAAACGTCAGCAGCACCCCGGCAATGCATACCGTAATAAACCGCGAAAAGATTCTTGTCATAATCAAACCCCTTTCGATACAAATGATGTATTTGACTTGAGAATTTGTTGATATCCTCTGTCAAATTCATTATTCATTTGATTCTAAGGTGTTGGTATCCCACAAACTTCATAATTCCCTACTGCATTGGAACCATCTTCCATATTTTGAATCTAATAATAAGTCGTGCTCATGGGACTAAAGGGAATACCTTCATGACTCTTTCCTTGCTATGAAAAAAAGAAGCCGGCGGATCCGCCGGATTTCCTAATATTTGTTCACCCGGAAGTTCGAAAGCATCACTCTATGAAAACGTAACAAGGGTGCTGGATCTTTGATAGAATGGTTTTTGACGAAAACAAATTATCCAAAGATAGGGGCAATCATTAGGTGTACGCTACCCCCGCAATCTTCAGCAAAATCAAAACTAAAGAAACCGAATAAACTAGATTGGATTCGTTGTGATGGGTGGAAGAAGGCTCTCTGGCAGGGAGTTCCGGAAGCTTGTTTAAGGATGTAGACGTCGAGGAGGTTGACTCAATTAATGAAAGCGACAATCGAAGGACTTCTCCGTGTATTAGGGGAGCATCATAAAGAGGCCCACGGCATTCCGGAAGCGGACATCCAGGCCAAGGAACAGAGCCTTGGCTTTCGGTTGCCGGTGGTCTTGCGGGATTATTATAAGAATTTGGGACGTTCCCCATATATCACCCAAGGGTGCAATAACCAATATGAACCGCTCCCGCTGCAAGATGTGTTCATTCCGGATAAAACGTTTTTCACGACAGACAAGGCATTCCTGGTCTTCTATCAAGTGGAGGAATCCGTGATCTATTGCGGGATCCGCATTCAGGATTTGGAGAAGGAGGATCCACCAGTCTATCTCTGCGATAGGAACTCACCCGACTGGCAGCTGGAAAACCGGTCACTTCAGCATTTTCTAGCTGGTAAGGCATTTGTGCAGTTGGGCGTCGAGGATCGGCTGCCGTATTGGGCCATTTTCGATGAGAGCATGTGGGGCTTGTCCGACTATTGCCGCAGCATGCATTTGGAGCGGGAGCATGAGATTGATGAGGGGTCAGAACTGAATGCATGGAAAATCTACGTAAAGGATGATGTGCTGATTGTGTTCGAGCTCTACGTATCCGAAGAGGAAACGGATGACGTGTTGGCTGTGTACCTGGCGTCTTTCGAGCGAGCCAATTTGGGGAAGCTGTTGAGCGGGATGGGGCGAGCGGCCAATTTGCCTGCGTTTCGATCGAATCAATCAGAATCGTGATGATTCTTGTGTAGTACGTTGCAGATTTGGCAGTTCTGATAGGCACTTTCGGCTGAGCGAAGCTGCGTATAAGAGAGGACCTTGGAACCTTTTCCAGTTATTTGAAGTAGGGTAGAATGACTATCTAGCAAATGATGAAGAGGTTGAATTATGTCCAAAATCCTTGTGCCTCCTGAGGTGCTGCTGTCGGTGTCAGAGCAGTTCAATCGAGCCTCCAATCAGTTGGAGGCGAATTCAAACACGCTGAACCAACACATTCAGATGCTGGCGTCATGTTGGGACGGGACCACGTGCTCGCGTTTTTATTATGATTTCCAGCAGGCGTATCGCGACATGAAATTGACGATTGAGCATATGCAGGTGACTTCTCAGGAATTAAAAAAAATTGCTTATAAATTCATGCAGGTCGACAATGAGCAGGGAAACTTAGACCCTAGGTGCGCATCTCCACAGACCCTGAACTCTTTGGGGATGAGCAATGTCCACTATGAAAAGGCCATCAAGGAAAAATCGTTTGGAGACCATGTCAATGAACTGGGAATGGAATTTAAAGCATTCGGCGTGGGAGTTCAGGCAGCTGCCGCCGAGATGTGGGACTCAGCTAAAGATACGGCGAACGCCTTGATCGAGGAACCGGTCGAGACTGGGAAGCAGATGGCATACAATGCTACGATCGGGACCGCGGAGGAGATTGTAAAGACAACGATTTGGGGTGCCAAAATGGCACTTGATATCGGTGACACCCGCGAGAAATTCGGTGAGGAGGTCCAGGCGGAGCAAGAACTAATCAATGAGATGGGCACATCGACCTACCTGGGTCAGCAGGCTGCCATGATTTTCGGCGGCTTTGCCTTGAAACGACTTGGTGTCAAGGATACGCCTAACCTCAAGAAAGATTCTGGTGGCGATGGGGGTAAGGGTGGAGCGGGGACTGGTGATCTTAATAGGGTAATCTCAAGTATTGATGATTTATCGGATTCTTCCAAATCAATGATTACCACTAGTCAGAGGGCAACTTTGAATCAACAGGAAAGAACATATTCGCATTTAACCGCAATGGATTTAAAAGGAGCTCAGAGGGACTTAGATGGTAACCCAGTTCCAAAACCAGGTGGAGGTTATTATGATCATGCTCAAGAAGTTTCCGATGCATATCGTGGTTTAGTAGATTTGAAAAAAAGTTGGGAAGGAATGCTTAAAAATCCCAATTTAGATACTGAACTTCGCCAACTTTACACGTCAAAGTTGAATGAAGTAAATAATACAATGAAAAAGATAGAAGATATGTTTGCTCCCCGCGGGGGAGTGTTTCCACCAAAATAATGATTGGGGCTATGTAAATATGTACGATAGAAAGAAGAAGTTAAAAGAGTTTTTATCTGATGACGAATATGAGGTTATAGTACAAAATGCAACGAATTTTTCCGATATGCCACTGCCCGTATGGCACCTGGAAATTGCGAAAAAAAGTCTAAGTGAGTTGTCAAATTTTGATCTAATTCGCTGTATTCGCCAAGATGTTTTTACAAACTTAGCAACGTATGAAATTATTGAAAGGATTGATGAAAATAATACTCCTTTCTATGCTGATATTGATTCGCTGGAGCTAATGGAAAAACTATCGTCCGTTAGTGGGGAAATTCTCTCGACACATAAGGATAAATTAAATAGAATGATTGAAAATATTAAAAAAAAGAATTTAATAGATTTAGCAGATGTTTGGATGTTTGATGAACAGAAGGAAACGTACCAAGGTTATGTTGAAACGATAGAAAGAAAAATTCATTAATGTAAGGATATGATTTTTGGCAGGGGCTACCCAGTGCCGAAAGAGCCTTACATTTAACTATAACGCATATAACCCATATGGTATAATGACCGATGCCCGTCTCGCATCACACACTGCGAGAGATAATGCAAATGCTCGTCCCCCTTTAGAAGAGATCTTGAGGGGGGTAATGGTTTTGCTGGAGGGTGCCTATCATAGACAGCCCTCTTTGTTCTTATGGAAATCTTGGACTATTCTGTAGTAACAATACCAGGTAATATAATGGTACAATATGTAATTAATAATGTGGAGTGAGGATGCAGCTAGCATCCTCACTCTTTAACAACAGCCGCTTCTAAGGGCAGTAGGCAGTTAGAGGGACTAGAAATAGGTCGTTATCCCATCCACGGGCGGCCTATTTCTTTTGTTTTGGTTCAATGCTAAGACAATTGTTACGACCAGCCCGATAAGCGTGACAAGTAGCGAACCGAACTGGATCATTAATGTCAGAGCATCCCTTTCATAAATACGGTATAATTTACTTCCTATGATTTACAGAAATAATGGAAATGGGGTAGAAAATGAAAGAAGTAAAATCCATTAAGTTTTCAATAACATTTTTTCTTATTCTTATTATTTGTTCGGCATGCCTGAGCACTAAGGAAGAAGGGCCAAGTGGAGCTATTTTATT
Source organism: Paenibacillus sp. FSL R5-0810 (assembly GCF_038002285.1). NCBI lineage: Bacteria > Bacillati > Bacillota > Bacilli > Caryophanales > Paenibacillaceae > Paenibacillus > Paenibacillus sp. FSL R5-0810. The sequence goes on along the minus strand of NZ_JBBOCF010000001.1, from coordinate 3,915,317 downwards.
AGATGAATTAAAAGGCTTGTCTGAAAAGGGTGTATCACTGAATTGGGATGATTTCAACAAATACTCTTTTGAGGACATCGGTTCAGGAGTATATATAAGAAAGTATCAAATCGAAGGAGGACACGAGTTATTTATTACAGGTAAAAGCCTAAAGACTCTTCCGGAGAAAATTTATATTATCAATAAAAATGGTAAGGAATTATCTCTTGCTCAGGATGATTTGAGCGTTTTATAGCCGCATGATAGCGGCTTTTTTATTTTAAAGATACAGGATCTTCTCAACTGCTGTTTAGAAATGCGGTCACGAAGTCCATTCCACATGACCCGGATGTTTTATCAGATCGTAAAGAATTTTCTCGAGGAGTTTAAATTAGTGACTCCTATCTTTCGAATAGGCCAATTCATTGGTGAATGAATACATTTTTTAGAGAGCATATTTGCATATAAACGAATAACCAAACCTTTTGTTTGGTTTTGAATAATCTGTAGCATTGCAAAAAAGGTACATGTCACCATTTGTTGATCTATTTTTGAATCTGGAGGGGAGGAACTTATGGCACAGCCGAAAAAAATAAATACGCATGAAAAAATTATTATTGCTGGAATGAAGCATATGAGTAAACCATACAGGTTGGGGGCTGAGCCGTTTCAGACCAAAGAGTTTGATTGCAGCTCATTTGTACAATATCTTTATAGCCAAGTTGACGGGATTCTTCCTCGTACTTCCAGGCAGCAGAGCCTGATCGGCAAAAAAATAAAGAAAGAAAATATTCGAAGAGGAGATTTATTGTTTTTTACCAGTCGGGCCCGATATTCAAAAAAGGGCATTGAAAGGATAGCCCACGTTGCTATTTTTATTGGAAACGACAAAATGATACACTCATGTAAAATGGGTGGTGTCGTTATATCGAAATTATCAGATGTCATCAATAAAAATGATAACAAACGCTGGGATGATTATTATTTATTCGCGAAACGAATATCAAAAGATGAATTGCAAGATCTAATCACAAAACCTCAGGAAAACGCTAGTTCCAAGTTAAAGGCTAAACAGTAAACCCAAATCTTGAAATGTAATAAATTAAGGGGACCATGAAATAAAGCAGAAAGAGCCGTATATTTTCAAATTCCGATCTGCAAAAAACTCGTAAGCCCTAATGATACTACCAGCCCTTGCACAGACTCTTCCTCTAAGCAGGCGATGCTGTGGCTCAGCTAGAAACCACGGCCCTCGAGTGAACTGCCCCCCCAATGTTAGATGATGTCTAACATTAGGGGGGCAGTTGAAATCTCTATTAGAATCGGCTGGTTTTCTTCACTCAAGCATTCAAATGAAGTTACATATTTCTCAATTATACCTTGAGGCCCCGTAGGTAGTGATTCAAGAAATATTTCTTTTCCTGGACCAAGAATCGCCTTCCTTCCGAATTGCTCCATACCGTTGAAGAATGGATGGATTTAATTTGGGCCTTAGATGCTCCATCGTGGTATTGCACCTTACGATGTTGACCGGATTATTGATGCGATAGGAAACTTCAAGACCGTCCAAGAGATACTTCGTTCCTTTGAGGAGGTTGTTCTTCCGTAAATAATAGTCGCCGACATCGATCAGGAAATTGGCAAAGCGGTCATCGATGATATGTCGGGTGTAATTGCCGATGATTCCCCCAGGGCGGAGATGCTCTTCAATGAGCTCCTCAAATCTTTCGAGATAGGGATCCACCTCGAAATGATACATGTTAGCCGCTTGAATGATTTTAAACAACGCTTTTAAAATTTCGTCCTCGTGAGCAGCAATATATTCAATGTACGGTTCAAGAACATCGATATTCCCCTTCATGAGGCGGTACAAATAACGGTTGCCTCTGGCCCATTCCCGAAACTGTTCCTTGGTCTGTTCAGCCTGTTCGTCGGTTTCGATAATCCAGCTCTGGTCCTCGTAGCGGGATAAATAGTAAAGGGCTAGATCATAATCAGCGTTTTCTGCTGCTATCGAACCTAATAACAAATCGGAGTACAAAATATAGCCGAACAATGGTTTTACTGGCTCAAGTTGTCTCCGGTTTGTCTTGATTTGGCTATGCTTCTGAGCGTACAACATTCTTGCGATCCGCCCCATTTCCTGGGCATGCGTCTTGGCTTTGTTCCATTTGCGTAAGGATAATAACGTGTTGGTCAGGTCTTTTAAAGCATCTAATTGCACGCCTTCGGGGACTCGCCGGATATAAGCTTCAAACTGAATGGCGCAGTGCAGGTTATTCTCCTGGTTCTCATTTAAGGAGCAGGTAAAAATCCGGTATTGGCACAAGCCAAGCCGCTCGGCGTGCTGGTACTTCTCACCGTCAGCCACTTTTTTGTATATGATTAGGGCGGCTTCCCGTTTCCCTTGCTGGAATAGTTCTTCCGCACAATCAAAGAGCGGTGCAGCGTAAGATGGATAATCCATCATCATATCGACTGCCTGTGCGACGCAGTCTAGTTTTCCTAGCTCGGCACAGCGCATGATAAAGGGTCCAAGCCGCCGCCAGTTCAAGGATAATTCGTTTAAATATAGATCATAAAAAAATCCTTCTTCTACATCCATAGCTCTTGTAATGGAATCAAGGCTTGAAACGGACAAGGCTTGTTGTCCCTTGATAAACCGGCTGAGCGTTCCCGAATTAATGCCTGCTCGATTGGCAAAAGAAGTGATGCTTAATTGCTCCTTCTCTAGGTATCGTAATAGCTCCCTACTGATCGTAGCCTCTGTAGGTAACAAGAATATCATCCTCCGACCTCGTTATTCCAGAATTTAGGAAATGACTTATATAAGTAATTTAACGCATGATGGTAACTTTAATCAACCATTATTTTGTTTGAATACAATAAGCTATTAAAAACAAGTGAGGTGCTTAATTCTGAGGACTTTTGGAGATAAGAACACATTTGCTATTCAGTATGAGTTTGAAGTTAATCCTTTTAATGAAACCAGTTTGACTGGTGAAACATGGGGGAAGTTTGAATTAATTGTTCGTGGCATGGACGTCTGTCGATATAAAAGACTGAATAGCGAAGCTACCTATCAATGGAATTTGATATACATTGTCGAATGGTTTAGCGAAAATTTAAAGTATATTTTGAGTGAAGAACCATTCCCCTTCCCTGTTGAAGGACAGAACTCACTTGAACTTTTGAATAATAGTCTGTTGTTTGAATCAGACAACGATGATGAGTTTGATGCATGGTTCGATACAAAACAAGAATGGGAGTATAAGCACTCTTGGTTTTCAAATAGAGCAGGTTCATTTTTGCCTGATGTACTTTTCAGAAGGGTTAACGATAAAATAGAGATTGCTTGGAATAATGAATCAATTTACTCTTCGGAAGGAATATCATTTATTAATCCAACTGGAATTGAGTACGTATCACTTGGGATATTTGAATCTACCGTCAAAAGTTTCATTAAGGATTTCTTAGATAATCTTCTGCAAAATTCTAAAAATAAATGTGATGTAGAAGAAGTTTATCAAAAGTTCTTCATCTTCTAACCAATAACACTTCTAACCCATGTAATACCCGGTATAGAGGATAACGGGACGAAAGCGATTCAACATTCGACCATCTTGATCTCGTTCGAAATCTTGCTCTATCTTTGCCGTAATAACTGACCGATTCTGTCAGGAATAAAGGGTTATAATAGATGTTAGAAAATTCGATGTGTGATGAGCGAAGCTATACATCGGTTCAGGAGGAACGAAGATGGAATGGAATTACTATGATACGTTTATTACCGTTGCCCCGGATTGCCCCGCAGAGAACGGAACGAAGCCTCCGGACAAGAAAAGCGGAAAAACCAAGCCGGGCATCGAGTTTGAGTTGCTTGAGAATCATCCGTACGTCTATACCCAGGAGGAGCTCCTGTTCGAAGTACATATCCGGCACAAGAACATTCCGGAAGCGGAGCTGGCCGAGAGAAGGGAGCAGATTCGAGAAGCGTTTTTTAGGAAGCCGCAACCATGCTTGAGAGCATCCATGCTCCCGAAAAAATACGGATGGGGTCTCCATTTCAATGCGAAGGGGCAAATCGCGATCGTTCCGGTAGAATCTCCGGACTACCATCGCTTCGTGGAAGGGGCGAACGGAAAGGTGAAGCTGCTCGCCGCCATGAGGAACAAGAAGAAGTGATTCGGTACAGCGGCCACGACGATGTCTAGGTGACTTCTATTGGTCTGGATTTGATGATAAGGCCGTGGCTGAAGCTGCCTATAAAGCCATGAAACCAGAATTCCTCAACCAGACGGGCTTCCAAAGCGGTCAACATCTTGGAAAATGGAACTATACATATAAAAGGGCAGCCGATGGAACTCGATCGGCTGCCCTCTTGTTTTTTAAAATCACCAACAATTTTTTAACTACTTCAAATGTTTAATGAACCAAGCCTTTATCAATGGCAGAACCGTTGCAGGTTGCATGGCTTTGGTGTGATCCATATCCTTTCCTTTTAGGATTTCTATATCCCATCCAAGCTGTTCTAATTCTTCTTTATTGTTTTGAAGTATACCGATAATATCAACTGTGACATTGCCGAAGTTTTCTCCATAAACGATAGTGTCTTTTTCCCCGGCAAACGCCAATCTCGGAATAGCTAATTTATGTTGAATTTCCCGATCATCAAATTCCATTAAATGTTCGTACATTGTAACAAACTGTTTAGTTTGATTCGTGTCGATCTTTACTTGAATGTTATCCCAATCGACCTTTTCTGGACTGATTTGGCTTTGTTCATCAACAACGGAAGCATTTTGATTGCTTAAAGCTTGTTTATATGTTTTATTTGTCACAACCATCATTTCTTTATACGGACCATCTATTGGCGGAAAGCCACCCATGATTAAGCTTTCTAGTCTGTCTGTCCGAATAGCTAATTGTAATCCAACCAAAGCCAACCAAGAGTAACCATAATAGCTAAACTTCTTAACGTTCATTTCATTAGCAATGGTTAGTATATCTTTTACAATGCTTTCAGGGGTGAGATTCTCTGGATTCGGATGTTGTAAACGGTGCCCTTCGTAGTCGAAGTGTAGAATCCGGAACTTGTCCATAAGTCCCTCAACAAAATGCTTTCCTAATTCGGGGTCTACTCCCCACAGCTTTAAGTGTTCGGCATCCTGTCCATAAACGGATTCTTTAGCAACCGGAAGCATGATGGTGGGAGAGTTTGCATTTCCTACTAGACCAACTTTTAGCTCTGTTCCATCCGTAAGTTTTATGTTCTTTTCCATTTTTATCACTCCTAAACGGTTCATACGACCATCATATAACATTCATGCAATCTTTCGGTTTTCTATTTCCCGCCCTTTATATATTGGGGCTTTATTGGAAAATATGTTATTGTAGCACTTGAAGGTCTTACTTTAAAAAGGAGGTAATAGATGGAGACATATACCCCTAAACAAATTGCAAAGACCTTAAATGTCAGCACCACAACTTTGCGAAGGTATGAAGAACTAGATCTCATTCCTGCCGTACCGAGAACAAAAAGTAATCACCGTTTCTATACAGCGCAACACTTCCAAGCTTTTATTACGATTAGGGCCTTGTTGAAAGGATATGACATCCCTATTGTTTACGAAGTCATGAGACTGAGTAAAAATGCACGATATGAAGAAGCCCTTTGGTTAGTTAATGAACAGCAATATCATATTCAAGTGGAGAAGCAGCGAGTCGAAGAAATACTTACGATGATACAGAATGCCGATTTTACCAAATATAAAAATGTAAAACTAAAAGAATATATGAGTATTGGAGAGGCTGCCCAAATAGCGGGCGTAAATACTTCAGCTATCCGGCATTGGGAACATGAGGGATTAATCCATTCGGAAAGAAATAATGAAAACGGTTATAGACTGTTCTCGATATCTCAGCTTCGCAAAATCCTGGTCATAAGCAGCTTGAGGAAAACCGTTTATTATATTGAAAATATGAAGAGTTTATTGAATAATTTGGACAACCAAAATTATGATAAAGTCGAACGTTCCTTTCAATTGGCTTTGGAAAATTTAAATAATCAACTAATGCTTCAAATGAAAGGAATCGCAGAATTGATAAAATATATAAGGGAATTATGAGTTGAGGAAGTGGTGATCATGGTATTTCATACCTATACGATAGGGGGGAGAGCGATTCAACCGTCCGACCATCTTCATATGGTTCGAAATCTTGCTCTATCCTTGCCGGCCGTAGAAGAGGGGACCTCTTACGGAACCCCCGCATATCGCATCAAAGGAAAGTTATTGGCGCGTCTGCACGAAGATGGGGTTACCCTCGTACTAAGAATGGACTACGAAACGCGGGACTTCTTGATGCAGTTCGATCCCGATGTCTATTACATCACAGATCATTACCGCAACGCTCCGTATGTGCTTGTGCGCCTTTCGGCCGTCGACCCGAAGGAACTGCTGGAGCATCTCGAACGAGCGTGGAGATCCTGTGCACCAAAGAAGCTTCTGGATGGGTACAGCCCTAGTTGGAGTTTCGAATCGGAATCTTAGTGCTGCGTGTAAATGCAAAAGCGTTTAGCCAGCGCCTTAAATTGTGTTTTAATATAACTTATACTTCTCAATCTAGAATCACACTCGGTGGCATTATCATACTAAAGATAATTGGAAAGATCATAAGGGAAATGTTGACCGGTATCAAAATTCACTTCCAAAATGGGGTTCGGAATAAAAGTGGAAAAGAGAAGATTTTTATTAACATTTGGTCGGAATTTAGACCATAGCAATATCGACTACTTGGTCCAGAGCCGACTGTTTAAGTATAGGGGGAGGATTCAGGAGGATTATTTCAATCCTGTTCTTAAAAGCGGCGCTGAGTTAATTCTGAACTACCAGATTATCGATACGAATTTTAATCGAGTGTCAATGAAGTATTATTTGGAAGATTTTCATTTAACGGAAGCGCAGAAGAATGGGTTTATGCTTTCCTTGCAAAAATTGAAGGGTACGCATGTCTGGTGTGATCCGAAAGTTCAAGGACATGCTTTTTGCGAAGTGAATGGGATTAAGTACAGTTTTCACGTTTATCGGTCACTTCAAGGACAAGAATTTCGCTTCCCGGAATATTACAATGACAGCACGGCTGATGCTACGATTCAGAGTCAACTGCATAAGTTGCCAGAGGAAGAACAATATTTACAGTTTCCTGCAGATATGAATCCAGAGGTAAAAGACGAAATTACGATTAAATGGCTAAAAAGACTAATTGAAATGAAATAAACAGGTGAGACTCTGCGCTTATATGTTGCAGGGTCTTATTTTCTTTTGTGAATTGCCCAGCCCAACATGCAGAAATATAAAACACCTGCCATCACCTAATAAACAGCAAGCATCTTCTAAGCTCCTAGACTTTGTGTGTAACGAAGTGTTTATCCCCTAACTATAAAAAACACCCCCAAAGTCTGCGATGAACGCAGCCTCTTTGGGGGCAGACGTGCTTAGCTTACATATAATCCGCTCGTTTTTGCCTCGCTTTACAACCTACTTCGCGCTCGGCAGTAACTTATTCAACACAATCGCTGCAAGGGAAGCAGCCAGAATTGGGGAGCCCAATAGATATTGCACGAACGTAGGAAGCGTATATAAGAAATCTTTAGGAATGAGCACTAGCGCCAACGTCAGAATCATCGGGATGGCGATAATGTACATTTCCTTCTCGCGAATGGTTACGTTCTTCATGACCTGGATTCCGTTAATCGAGATGATGCCGCAGACGATCGCGAATACGCCGCCGATGACAGCCGTTGGGATCGAGGAGATCAGCGCAGCCAATTTACCGGAACAGCCGAACAGGACGAACCATCCGCCTACCGCAAGGAAGACCCGGCGACTGGCTACGCCCGTGATGGAAATAATGCCTGCATTGGTGGAATAGCCGGTAACCGGCGTTGAACCGAGTACCGAAGCGATCAGACAGCTAATCCCTTCGCCAATAACCCCGCGGTTAATGTTCTTATCCGTTAACGGTTTATCAATGACGTTGCTGATTGCAAACCATGTCCCTGTCGTTTCCGCCAAGAGTACGAGGTAAATGATGACCATGGTGATGATCGCCGAGAGATCAAATGAGAAGCCAAAATCCTTAAACGGCAGCTGCGGCATGCTGAACCACTTGGCGCTTGCGACAGCGCTGAAATTAAGGACACCCATGAAGTTAGCCGATATGCATCCGATGATTAACGCGATCATGACGGAGGTAACTCGGAAGATCGCGCCTTTCGCTCGCATCAATGAACCGAGGGCTACGAATAGAAGGAGTGCACCTGCTGAGATCAGCGCCAGCAGCACGTTCTGATTGATGGCAGCGTCCGTGGCGCCATAGATATTGTCGCGGATGGCAACCGGCAGTAACGAGAGACCGACAATGAAAATAATCGTGCCCCCTACAATCGGCGGGATGAAGGATTTCACGATTTTATTGAAGATTCCCGTATATCCCAAAATCACCACGAGAACAGCACCAACCAAGCTGGCACCCAGCACCGAGCCCCAGCCCGTCTCCCCGCCGCCGCTGGCGGCATAAATGGCGACAATCGCGCCGAGCGGAACATAGGAAGGACCCTGCGCCATCGGCAGCTTCATACAGAAGTACGTCTGCACGATCGTGGCAAGCCCGGCCGCGATAAACGTGGATTGAATTAAGGCGCTGGACTGATTGGGCGCTAAGCCGATTAACATGGCAATCAGGAACGGAACGACGTAGACGTCCATCGCGACGACATGCTGCAAACCGAGAATGGCGGATTTTCCGAAGGAAATTTTGCCGTCGGGCGGAACCGTTAATTGCTGTGAATTCGTTTGTGCGTCATTTTGCTTGTCTGCTTGTGTTTTCACTCCGATGGACACCTCGAATGTTTAGATTAATTGATCTATCATGCTTAACGCGAATGGACCTTGTCCCCTTGCACCCATACCTCGCGGATATGCTCAGGTCTTGCCAAATACATGATTTTCTGAAAAATATCGTGCACATCCTCATGCTCATCGAAAATCGGCAGCTTGGCGGATGGAATGCTCGTATCGATCACCTGCACATCCCATGCATAGCCTTCCTGGATACGACCGATCGGCAAGCTCAGACTATCCCCGCCGCCGGCCGTTGCCAGATAGAATGCCTGATGGATCGTAATGCGCGAATCGGGTACGCCGCGATCTTCGGCAGGAAGGGAAGGGTTAACGCCATCCTCCAGCATCCGCGAGGATATTACCGCTTGTCGAATATTATCGAAGAGGCTTGGCGAGAAGCCGCCGGAGATATCCGAGCCCAGGCCGATCTCGACATTTTTGGCATGGAAACGGGCGACCGGGATGACGCTGTTGGCGAAATACGCGTTGGATATCGGACAATGGGCAATCGCGGTGCCGGTGTCCGCAAATAACTCCGCATCCTGATCCTCCAGAAAATTGCAATGCGCCATAACGGATTTATCCCGCAGCAGGCCAAAATCATGTAACGCAAAGGCATCGTTCTTGTGGAATCGATTCTTGACATATCCGTGCGCCCAATCGCTTTCGCTGCAGTGGGATTGAACATAGGTGTCATATTTGGCAGCCAGCTCGCCTAAGCCTCTAAGCCCCTCATCGGTGCAGCTTGGAATGAATCGTGGGGTGACGACGGGATAGACGCCTTGTTTTGTAGTCTTGGCTAATTCCTGTACAGCGATAATAAATTCTTCCGTATCCGCAAGTGCGGTGGATGTGTCCGCATCGCGATAGTATTCCGGATTCTGCTCGGGATCGTCCATGACGACTTTGCCAACAAGTCCGCGCTGGCCTTTGCTCGCACAGATTTGGGCTAACAGCAAGCTGGCTTCCTTATGCACCGTTGCAAAATAAAGAGCCGTTGTCGTTCCGTTGGCCAGTAAGGTGCTGACCACATCGTCGTAAACCGTGCGCGCAAACTCGAGATCGGAAAATTTCGATTCCAGCGGGAAGGTGTACGTATTTAACCAGTCGTAGAGCGGGATGTCTAATGCGGTTCCAGATTGGGCCCACTGCGGCGCATGCACATGCAAGTCGACAAAACCAGGCAAGAAATATTGACCCGCCTCTAACCGTTGAAATTTGTCAGTGCCTTGATACGCATCCAGCAAGGACGCGTACTCGGCGTCCTCCGGGGCGACGATTCGCTCAATCATACCGTCGTCATTGATGCAATACAGATGGTCCCGTAATACTTGAATTTCTGTGGGCGATTTGCTTGAAAAAGACGTGCCTTGAAATAATTGCATATATTTACTCATGGTTACCGCCTTAATGTTCGTTTTTTGGAATGTGGTTGTTATTATAGACCTTCAAAAAGGATTCGTCCATACCCTAAAGGCGAATAGATGTAGATACATGTCGAATAGGAGCGATTGTAATACCCTATCCTGATGGATAACCATCCTGGTGCGTCATTAAACTTTCCTTTGCACCCATGATAGAATAGATGTAAATCCAAGCGGTTATGGGAGGTATCCTCATTGATCATTCAACTGGGTAATTTTGAAGTAACTTCCGGACAATTGGTTGTTGCGGATCCGTGTTACGAACTAGATACGAGCATCGTTATTATGGGTGTAGTGGAGCCTGCATTGAATGGAACGTGGGTCTCGGAAGTGGAGAAGGCGGAGATCCCGGACTGGGGTGAAGCCAACGCCAAGCTGACGGCATACCATCAGTCCGTTGCGGAACAAGGGGCATCCTTGGAGTGGATCAAGTGTCCTTTCGTGGCGGGGGTGGACAGCGGACAGGCTGGGATTTTTGATATTCACAAATACCGGATTCCGGATGCGGAAGGATCATCGGACGGCACGGATACGGAATGGTATTATGCCTGCTGTGATATCACCGAAAGCGGGGAAGAGGCGGGTGTTCTCGAGGGAGGCGTTGTCTCGCGTACCGGCATTGGCGACGGGGCGTACGGCGTGTACAAGGCGGTGAATGGGCAGGATCAGGTGGTAGGCGTGAAGATTGTTTTTATTAAAAGCTAGGATACAACCGCAACGACTAATGCATCGTAGTCTGTACATGACGTGCACATGTCTTTAGGCAGCGGGACCGTCGAATTATTTTTATAAAGGGTGATTCCTATAGAAGCTATATGCATTAAACCGATTCATCGGTTCACGGACGAAGAACAAACTGAACTTGGGGAGTGTGGATATTCCTCAAACGCAAAGTACAAGGTGACCAAAATTGAAAATGAAGAGAGAACCACGATCGACATTCAATTAGTAGAGCTTGAAGCACCGTATCACAAAGAATATACAGACAGTGAAGATGATTTGGAGCTTTACAGCAAGATCGTCCCCATGGGATATTCACTAGGAGCATACATAGGTACTCGATTAATCGGGGTCGTAATCGCTGAGGAAATAAAGTGGAATAATACCGTTTTGATTTGGCATTTCCAAGTCTCGGAAGACTGTAGAAGAATGCATGTTGGCAAACAATTGATGGATGAATTAGTACGTCTTGCAGAAGGAAACGGAATAAGAGCAATAAACCTGGAGACGCAAAACACGAACGTAAATGCTATAAGGTTCTACAGAAAATGTGGATTTGAAATCGAAGGCATTGATTTATCTCATTACACCAATGATGATGTTGTAGATGGGGAAGTGGCCATATTTATGAAAAGAAAAATCGGGCAAACCGGGCAAGAGTTCAAATAAATGCGGAGCAATGGCTCTCCCCAACTTGGGGAGAGCACCCCATAGAGTGAGCATCAGAAACATATGATAGTGATAATGGAACCGCACCCCTATTGTTTGACAGAACTAACAACGGAGGTGCAGTTTTTTTATGATTACATTTCGTTTTTGGAGACAAAGCGGGATGCCTTCTGTTAATGAAGAGTTTCGTTTCTACATTTATTGACCTTCCTGTTTATGAAGACTCAAATCATGGAGGATATGTTCGCAAATGTCGTCAGGATGGGTCAGGGTAATGATATGATTCGCGCCAGGTATTCGAACGACTTTAATTTTAGGAATTTGATTATATAACTCAGCTATGCGGAAAAGATCTTTGGATTCATTCTCGCCGATCAATAATAAAGCCTCTGCCTGAATTTCGTCCAACCTTCCTAATGCGGGAGGTAAGGAAACCGTTTCGTAAGTTTTCCATTCAAATGTCTTTTGAATGTTGTGTCTCATCATTTCACGTAGTAAATCATAGGCTTCTCCTGGTGAAATGCTCCAGGAAGGTTCGCTCAATGTTAGATCAATCATTTTATTGACGTCCGGCAACGCTTTGGCAGCTTGTTTCTCTAGTTCAGCATACTCAGGAGAAAATTGATACCCGGATAGGCCAGGAGCAATTAATACGAGTTTAGACACGATGCTCGGATAGGTCAGAGAGAAATCAACAGCAATTTGACCTCCTAGGGAATGACCAATGAGTACAGCTTCGTCAATGTTAAGTTCGGCTAATAGCTGCCTTAAGTCCCCAACATGGTCAATTGGTGCTTCTGGAACTGGGGACCTTCCGGCTCCACGTACATCGTAAATGATGACTTTGAATATCTTAGCTAGCTTTGGCGTAATAAAGTTCCAATCACGAGAATCCATAGCGCCGCTATGGATTAATACAACTGGCCTGCCACTCCCATGAACTTCGTAGTAAAGACCCATCGTATAAATCCTCCTCGATAAAATGTCGTTGAAACATCATCTTCCTCAACATTTGGACCCGAATAAGTCATTTTTTTACGTAAAACAATAGATTATTTATTCTTCGGGAATTTCCACGATAATATAATTTTCCTTCATTTGATTTTGCTCGAGTTCCTGATCTTTATATGTGACCTTATTCCAGTTTTGTTTGTTAATAAGGCTGTAACCCGTAGCTCCAATATGAGGCATCCAACGGAAGCTTGCAAAGGTTGTACCCTTAAATGACGGAAGTGTTCCAGCTTCATCTATTAACATGCGATTAATAAAATACAGGTCGTTTGCTGTGCCTGGTTTATCACCCAGGAGGCCCTGCCATTTCAGGTAAGCCGTATGGTTAGAAATTTTATAGTAACTAACTACGTTATTATTTACTTCTATGAACTGGCCGGATTCCCGTTCAGGAAAATAATATTGAAGACTAAACGTATCCAATGTCGGCTCAAATTCTTTCGGTAGTTGGGAAACCCTTGGCAAATTTATGGCTGCATTTCTTGCAGTACTAAGCTCGTCGCTTTTATAATCCTTGGTCAGTTTTGAACTTGCTTTTGTGATATATGCGGTTTGGGTCGCCTGATTCCAGGTTACGGAGCTGCTCATTGCTTCTGTAACAAAGCGCAAAGGAATCATGGTCTTGCCTTTATGGATGAACGGCGCGGAGCTAAGTTTTACGGGTTCACTATTCTTTTGTGCAGTTGTTTTATTGATCGTGAGTATTAAATGAGTCTCTTTTCCTTGGACGGTCACTTGCTTTGTCTTATTGTTCCACTTAAACGTTAAATCGTCTAAAGTCTTGGCTCCCGTTAAGGTAATAAATACTTGGTTGTTTTTTAGAAGTATATCTTCAGAGGATAGACTTGTGTTGTTGATGATTACATGTGGTTCCTGTTTTGAAGCTGCTGAAGATATGTTGTAGCTTGGAGCAATTAGAGCCGCACTGCATAGCAGCGCGATTGAAATTTGCGATATTTTTTTCATGAATTTCCCTCCAAAATATGGTGTCATACTTTATGACGTAAAAAAAGCTGGAAAGTTACAAGGATTTTATTCATTGGAGCCTCTCGCTTGTCCATGAAGACCGAAATTAACAAAATCCTTCATATGGGGCATGTGGTCCATGATATGAAAACGATCCAGGGAGAAGCCTTCACGTCCTCACCGGGATTTGCCGGATATGCAGTAAAGGTGCGAAACCTTGCCATTACCCGGCGGCATCTTGAATCGAATGGATTCCCGGTGGTTGAGACGGCCCGGGGAGATATTTTTGTTCCGAGCGCCTCCCTTCTCGGGACGGCTCTCATTTTCACGGAAAGATAAGCATCATAATTTTTTTTCGATTCCTGTCACACTCCGCACCCCTTGCCCGTCATACAGGTAAAAATCGAAGGGAATGATGAACGATGCAACAGTATGATGTGGTCGTTGTTGGCGGAGGGATTGCCGGGTTGACCGCTGCAATTTATGCAGCGAAAGCAGGGAAGCAAACGCTCATCATTGAGAAACAGGAACGATTAGGCGGCCGGGCCATGTCCATGAAGAAAAAAGGGGCTTACTTCAATCTGGGCGGGCATGCCTTGTATAAGGGAGATGCTTACGCAACTTTCATGGATTTGGGAATTCACGTTCAGGGAGCGGAGCCCTCGATTGAAGGTTATGGGGTGTGGAAGGGGAAATTGAGCATTTTGCCCACGGATATGAAATCTTTATTCACGACCCCGCTCTTGTCTTGGAAAGGGAAGCTGGAGCTTGCTGCCTGGCTGGGGAAACTCGGCAAAATGGATACCCATCCCTATGATCGCATCAGTATTCGCGAATGGGTCGAATCGAATTTGCGGGATCCGATGGTGCGTAATATTTTCTATTCCTTGCTGCGAACCGCAAGTTATGTGGTGGGGCCGGATTTGCCTGCAGCGGGTCCTGCATTGAAGCAGCTTCAAAGTGCCCTTAAAGGTGTGTTGTATCTGGACCGAGGCTGGGGCGAATTGGTCGAAGCGTTAAGAAGAAAGGCATCCGATCTCGGCGTGCGGTTTGTAACGAACAGCCTGGTTACGTCCATCGATGTCCAGGATGGCAGCGTGCGTCACGTGCTGTGCAAGGATGGAGCGAAGATCGGCGCACACCATGTCGTTCTCGCCACACCGCCTTCGATTGCCCATCAGCTGGTGCCTTTTTCAGAAAAAACCGCCCTTCATACCTGGAAAGAACAAGCGATCGAAATCACGGCAGCCTGCCTGGATGTTGCATTGAGACGTCTACCGAAACCCAAACAACAATTTGTATACGGCATCGATCAAACCGTCTTTCTTTCCAATCAATCCCGTGCCGCTTATCTAAGCGACGACGGTGCGCAAGTCATATCCGTTCTGAAATACCAAGGGAAAGAGACCGACCCGAATAAGGATTTGCGCGAGCTTGAGGGGATGCTGGATTTGGTGCAGCCGGGGTGGCGGGAAGAGCTGATTGTCAAACAATACCTGCCGAAAATGACGGTTTCTCATGATTTTATGCATGTGAACGGACGTGTTAATCCCGGACCGGCCGTTCCCGAAATTAGCGGTTTATATGTAGCAGGAGATTGGGCGTCACATGGTGAACTATTGGTGGATGCCGCGACGGCAAGTGCCAAAAGAGCGGTGCAACACATCCTCTCCCTTGAAAGGAAGGAAAGGACTGACCTTTATGAGCATCGAGGAATTGTATAAGCTTTATAAAGCTCCGCTTTTTTCTTTAGCCTATCGAATGCTCGGAAGCGTCATGGATGCGGAGGATATCGTACAAGAGGCCTTCCTGAGTTATGAAAGGCTTCAGGATGCGGATGCCATTCGAAATGAACGGGCGTATTTATACAAAATCGTGACGAATCGGTGTCTGGACCTTTTACGCTCATCCGTCAAAAAAAGGGAGTTGTACGTCGGCCCCTGGCTCCCGGAGCCTCTCATTGAGAGGGGGGCTTCGGATGGCGCTTCGGTTGGCGATCCCTCCGACACGTATTTGCGCTCAGAGTCGATTTCCACGGCCTACCTATTGCTGTTGCAGCAGCTGAATGCGATGGAACGGGCGGTTTTTCTCCTGCGGGAGATTTTCCAGTATTCGTTTGAAGAAATTGCCGATATGGTCGGGAAGAGCAACGCGAACTGCCGGCAAATTTTCCATCGCGCCAAGAAGAGCATCCATTTCGATCCGGACCAGCATCCGTCGGTATCGACGGCGGAGAAGCATATCAAGGATTTCGTGGCATCGCTGTTGCAGGGAGATACGACTAGACTGCTAGAGCTGGTTAGCGAAGATGTGGTTTTCTACTCGGATGGCGGAGGCAAAGTCAAAGCGGCGCAAGTGCCTGTGGTTGGATTTGAACTCGTGCTGAAATTCCATCAGTTCCTGATCAAAACGTATGCAGGCCGATTTACGTACTCTTTCCTCATGGTGAACGGACTCCCGGGGATCCGATTCCTGCTGGATGAAACCGTCCAATACGTGTATTCCTTCGCTTATCGCGATCATAAAATTCAGACAATCTATACGGTCGCGAATCCGGATAAGTTAAGACATCTATCTCTAGGATGATTTCCGCATTTTTAATGCAGCATATGTTTGGAAGGATTCCGCATGCAATGTGCAGGAACTAACTTGAAGCAGAAATAACCGAGCGAAGAGCAGGGCCGGTCCCTGGGGTTCGCTCGGTTTTTTTTGTTTATAACAGGCCTCCTTGACTTGAAACAAAAGACTGGTCTGATAAAGATAGAAGGTCTAGAAAGCTAAACGTTTCCTTTTAGGAGCGGCTCCCGGAACCCGGCAGCCATTTAAAAGTGACGGCGCTTTGGGGAGGCAGGCTGTAAGAGAAAGCTTTACCGTTCCATTCCACGCTAAAGGGCAGCTCCTCGGCTCCTGGATTGGCGCCGATCAGGACAAGGGAGCCGTCGGGATTCTCATATGCCACGGTTTCTAATTTACCTTTGTAACGAGTAGATGCGATCCGGACAGCCCCGGGATCCACAAATTTGCTGGCATGCCCGAGAGCATAATATTCCACGTTTTTTTCCACGTCTCCCGTTGCAGGATTCACCGTAATCACACCTCGGCAGTCCTTGCAGCCTCCGTTGGTCGGCCCCCCGCTGGGGTCCAGCGCCAGGTTCCAGAAAAGAACCGTTTTGGCGGCATTTCGCGGTGCACCGACGATCAGGTGGTCCATTTGCCAGCTAAGGTTGTCGCCAAAGTCCGGGCTCCATTGTCCGCCGCTGCATTCTGTAAGGTATATATTTTTGTCCGGAAAATCATGGTGAACGGCCGACATGGCCTCCGCGGAGCCTTCATAACAATGGTACGCGGTTCCGTCGATATACGAAGCGGCTCCTGCGTCTCCAAGAACTTGTCGGGCGTACGCTTCCCCAAGTCCCCAATTATGGTCGAAAGCGATAATTTTAGTCCCGATCCCTTGCTTGGTAAAGGCGGGGCCGAGGTAATCCCGGATGAACCGTGCCTGCTCCTCGGCACCCATGCTCATGCTTGGATAGTCCGGCGACGTGAATGCCGGTTCGTTCTGAACCGTCAGGCCGTAAATCGGAATTCCCGATGCCTCATACGCCTGAATGTATTTCACGAAATAATCCGCATAAGCGGCATAAACCTTGGGATTGGTATAATCCAAATACCAGCCGTTGTATGTCTTCTCCCCATATTTCATCCACGGCGGGGCGGTCCAGGGGGTGCCCAGTATTTTGACCGCATGGTTTTTCTTCAGCATGTTTTGCAGCAGGGAGACCACATCCGCATCCTTAGCTATTGAAAAGTGCTCCATGCCGTAATCCATTCCCGATTCGATATCGTCATACGTATAGCTGCTCGGGCGGCCTTGTTCATCCACGGAAAAATCGGAAGCGCCGATCGTATGTCGGACAAAGCTGAGGCGGATGCCTTCTTCCGTAAACAAATCGCCCAGAAGGGAACTTCGCTGAGCTTCGGTCATGGTATGGTTGATCAGATAAGCCGAAGAGCCGGTAATCGCTGCGCCAAAACCGTCCATGGTTTGATAACGGATTTCCGGATTCACCTTGATGTTGAGGGTTTCCTGGCTTGAAGCTTGATTCGTGAATGCGACGGGCGCCTTTTGGGTGAGCAGGTTGGTCTGATCGCCGGTCGTTAGCCATACCTCGGAAGAGATTTCGCCTTTTGTACCGGGCGGGATGGCTATAGAACAGATCAGCAGCAGGAGAACGAGCAGCAGCAGACTGAGCAGGAACCGTCTGCGCCGCTGTGTGCTTCCCGGTTTATTCGCCCGGCCGGATAGGAGCTTGGTTTCTGTTACGGCTTGGGCCGCGGTCTCGCCTTTCAATACCGCCGTCTTCTCCGTTAGTTTCAAATTCCGCTCCTCCTTATCTCCTAACAAAAAGTCCCGGGGCGAAAACGCCCCAGGCTAAGAATTGATGAATAGAATGAATGAATCGTATGGTTATTTGCCGGAGCCTTTAACAGCGACGCTGCCTGTAAGGCGAATGTCGTCGGAGGCGCCGCCTACATAGATCGGCACTTGTCCGGAAGGCATAACCCAGCTCTTTTTATTTTCATCCCAATATGAGAAGGCCTTAGGATCAAGCTTAACCGTTACGCGCTGCTGTTTGCCCGGTTTAAGCTCGACTTTGGCAAAGCCAGCCAGCTGTTTGGACGGTGTTGCTACGCTGGTCGGAAGCTTGCCTGCATAGACTTGCACAACCTCCGCGCCCGTTACAGCTCCCGTATTCCGGAGGTTCAGCGAGACTTCAATCGTGGAGTCCTGCCCAGTCCCTTTAGCTTTCGTCTTCAGATTTCTATAGTCAAAGGTCGTGTAGGACAGGCCGTGACCAAACGCGAACGCCGGTTGGATGCCTTCTTTCTCGTACCCTTTATATCCCACGAAAATGTCCTCAGAGTATTCCGCGTCTCCGTTTACTCCAGGGAATTGCTTTTCATCCGAAACCGGGGTGGAATGCTCGTCGACAGGAATGGTTATCGGCAGTTTACCGGATGGATTCACGTCGCCAAACAGCACGCTGGCGATGGCGTCACCCTGCTCCTGCCCGGCATACCAGGCTTGCACGATGGATTTAACGTCATCTTGCCAGCCGTTCATTTGCACGGCTCTGCCGCTCATTTGAACCACGATCGTATTCGGATTAGCTGCAGCCACCTTCTTGATCAATTGCTCCTGGTTATTCGGAAGATCCAGGTCGGAACGGTCGATGTACCCTTCGCTTTCATAGGTACGCGTCACCACGACGGCAACGTCGGATTTACCCGCAAGATCAACAGCCTTCTGCATCTTCGAATCGGTTACCTCTTCCGGCGCTTCCCAGCCGAAGCGGACCAGTCCGCCAAAATCGCTGTCGCCGTCCGTCCAATCCGTGCGGTATTCAATGCGCACGTCGTGGCTTTCGCCGGCTTTCAGCTGCAGCGTCGCTTTCTCGGTAGCCACCTTCTCACCTTTATTATCGATCAGAAGCTTGCCGTCGAAATACAGCTTGCTGGAGCCGAAGCTCGAGAGCGACAGGGTGTATTCGCCGTCCTGTGGGGCTGCAATCGCGCCGGTCCAGCGTGCCGACATTCTGCCGTTCAATTCGCCAGGGACGGGAGTCAGCTTGGAGGACTGTCCGTTTAATCCGTCATAATTATAAAAACCAAGGTTCATATTCACTTGGCCATCCGTGCGTACCACGGAAGGTTGGCCTTCGAGATTCGTGTTATTGAAATATTCCGCGCGAAGTCCATGCTCGCCTTGAATTACATTACCGTTCTCATCAACGGGGCTTAGCATCGAAGATGGAATGGCCGATGGTCCATTCATAATATCCGCGGTGGAAATCGGATCGGTACCGGCTGCATATTTCACTTCAACACCCTTTCCGGCACGTTTGCGGATGGCCTCCAGCGGGCTTACCGTATAAGTCGGCTTCACAAGCGAGCTGCCGCCAACCGTTGCATAGTTGTCCGCATCCGGACCGATAACGGCGATCGATTTCAGGCTGTCTGCTTTCAGCGGCAGAGCATTATCTTTGTTTTGCAGAAGCACCATGCTCTCTTCGGCAATCTGCTGTGCTTTCGCTCCATGCTCGGCTGCCGGAATCTGTTTATTTACCGCCGGATGATCAAACAGCCCCTTGTCAAACATTTGGAACAGAATATTGCTTACCATCTTGTCAATGACGTCCTCAGAGACTTCGCCGTTTTGGACGGCGTTCATAAGCTTAGAGCCCCAAAATCCGTAAGGGTCCCCGGGGGTTTCCAAGTCAAGACCCGCGTTGGCCGAAGGAGCCGTGCTCAGGTTGGCGCCGTAGTCGCTCATGACGAAACCATTGAAGTTCAACTGGTCTCGGAGCATCGTAGTCAAGACCTCTTTATTTTCGCAGGCCGGCGTGCCGTTGATCTCATTGAAGGAGCACATGGCCGAGCCCAGGCTGGCTTTCTCGATGGCTGCGGCGAATGGACGCAGGTATACTTCCTGCATCGCGCGTTCACTAGCGATCGAGTTCACCGTGAAACGGTCGGTTTCCTGGTTGTTCAACAGAAAATGCTTGGCTGTCGCGATAACCGGATATTTTTGCACCGCATTGACATAAGCAACGCCCATCTTCGACTGCAGCAAAGGATCTTCCCCCATGGATTCGAAATTCCGGGAGCCCCAAGGCAGACGGGCAATATCGAATCCCGGACCGAGCAGGACGTTATGGGTGGTGTTAAAGGATTCATTGCCCACCAGGTCTCCGTACTCCGAAGCGGTTTTCGTGTTCCAGGTTGCGGCCAGCGCAATCGGAGTAGGGAGAGCCGTCGATTGTTTATCCTGAATTTCCGGATTGGCGACCCGCACGCCGGTCGGCCCGTCGGCCATCGTTAACGCGGGAATGCCAAGCCGCTCAATAGGAGCGTTATAAAACCCGTAATTGTTATTGACGTTCCCGGTAACAAAATCAATTTTCTCGGATAGCGTCATGGCGTCAAGCAATAGCTCCGTGCGTTTCTCGGCGGATTGAGATGTGTTCATCCACGGACGCGCTCCTCCATCATTCGATTCTGCGTTTGCAATCTGCAGCGGAGCGGCAGCGATGGCTCCAATAACGGTAAGTGCAACAAGTTTAGAGAATAATCGTGATCTTAACTTCAATGGTATAAGCTCCTCCTTATTTTTGGCTTTTGCCCCTTCACGCATTTCTATGGCATGCGCCGTACTATGTACCGGTACATCTCGTGATCGTTTTGATTTCAAGCGATCATAGGGGTCTAAATGGGTGTTCCCCTTATCCGCCCAGTCACCTGAAAATATATTTTCCCATAGGAATAGTTGGAAAATAGGGAATAGCCTGCAGCCTTCCTCCCTGTTAATGGCCGTAGCATGCTGCATTCTCTAAGGTGCTGGTACCCGCCCCGTCAACTTATTGGGGTTTGCAGGATAGAAGAACTGGCAAGACTGGGTGTCCATCCGATGTGCCGAGGCATCCCTCCTTGGTTAATCGGGTGATCTCCCGGCAATTAGACTAACGCACTTTTAGAGAAAGTGCATCACCCATTTCCTGGATGCCGCTGCTTTGAAAATGACAAGAGTGTCACAAAATTAGGTCTAAAGATTACAAAAACGTCAT
Organism: Paenibacillus sp. FSL R5-0810; assembly: GCF_038002285.1. Lineage (NCBI taxonomy): Bacteria > Bacillati > Bacillota > Bacilli > Caryophanales > Paenibacillaceae > Paenibacillus > Paenibacillus sp. FSL R5-0810. Next base: position 3,894,020 of record NZ_JBBOCF010000001.1, on the reverse strand, counting down.
TAATTAGGTCCCGTTCCTCTTGATTTCGCCTCATGCGCTTTATTTTTGCAAACCGAATATCAGCCTCTTGTCTTAGAAAAATAGGACTGATTAATTTCAGAAAATGACATATATATTTCAGAAAATGGAAGCGGAACGCAGGGTCGGCCTCTGGGATTGGCTCGGTTTTCGTTTATAACAGCCCTCCTTGAACATGAAACAAAAATGAGACAGTTCTTGATCGACAATTGGTTTACACTGATTGAAGATGTTGAATCTATCAGATCACGGAGTATATCTACGACTCATCGCTTGACTTCGCTGATGTAAAAGGAGAAACGGGTTTATGAAAAAAATGTCCATCATGCTGGCGGTACTGCTCATTTTTTCGGCGGTGCTTGCTCCCTTGGCTTCCGCTGCGTCTGTGGTCCGGTCCGGTAGCGCCTCGATTCCGTCCGAAGCGGACGGTTGGGTGTGGGTCGGGACCGCAGAGGAACTGGCCTATATCGATCGGAATCAAGCGTCCTATCTGGATCGGAATATCCGATTGACCGGCGACATCGATATGACCGGATACGATTGGGTGCCCTTAGCCGATGAAGCGACCGTCTTCAGCGGCATTTTCGACGGAAGGGGACACCGGATCAAAGGCCTCACCATTGCTGGAGGAGCTCTGCAGTTTACCGGCTTCTTTGGCCGTGTTTCGGGTACGATCCGTAATCTGGACGTTACGGTTCAAGTGAACGGTGGCAGCTATGCCGGCGGATTGGTGGGTCATCTGATCGGCGGCAGCATCATCAACTCGCATTCGCAGGGCACGGTTACGGCCGGAGATACGGGTTACGTGAGCGCAGCAGGCGGGTTGGCCGGGGCGGCCAATGGCGATTCGAGCATTCTCCGCTCATCTTCATCCGCTGCCGTGAAGAGCGGAGATACCCCCAATCAGTATGCCGGAGGGTTGGTCGGATCTCAGGGAGCGGGCGCGATCAACGACTCGTATGCCACCGGAACGGTAACGAATTCGGGGGGAGGTTACTATTATTTTGGGGGCGGTTTAGCCGGACAACTGATATACGGAACCATTGCCAACAGCTATTCTTCGGCTGCCGTCATGCAATCCGGAAGCGCTATCTATTACGCCGTGGGCGGTTTTATCGGAACCATGGCGGTTGCCACGATCAACGCCTCGTATTATGATATCGAGGCATCGTCCTTAACCACTGGCGTGGGGAGTGGGGATATCATAGGCTCGCCTCATCTCACGGGCCTTACGACCAATGACATGAAGGTAGCCTCCAACTATCATGGCTGGGATTTCACCGATCTTTGGGCCATTGATGCTGGCGTCAATGGCGGCTATCCTTATTTACGCCCCGGCATCTTGACGACCGATCTTCCGCGGGCAATCAAGGACGCCCCCTATTCGATTGCGATGGACGCTTTCGATGGTTCAAGGGGCGGGCTGACATGGAATGCCTACGGACTTCCGGATGGCCTATCGATGACAGCCTATGGCATGATCGAAGGCAGTCCTAAGGAGAGCGGCACATTCACGGTTGCGGTTTCGGCAACCGATGCGGGCCGAAGCACCGTCAGCACGGTGTTGACCCTGCACGTGGATGAATCTGCTCCGGACATCGACGGATTTGTCGTTAGTCCAGGCAGCGCGAACGGGTCGACAAGCGTGACGGCGGTCCCGAGCGATCCCGGCCACATGTTTGCATATCTGCTCGGGCCAGATGCCGGTGTGCGTCCCCTAAGGGGGGCTGCGCTGCATGGCGAAGCGGTCCTATACTCGCTAGGCACGGATATTTTGCATCCGATTCCGGGTCAATATCTTCAGGTATTTGAGGTGGATGAACAGAAGTCCATCGAGGCATGGAGCAGCGTCCAGGTAGAAGCAGCTCACATTCAAGACCAGGTCCGCGTTACGGGAGTGACGCTGGATCAGACGGAGCTAACCCTTGCGGTAGGAGGGGCTTCGCAGAAGCTGACAGCCGTCCTTACGCCGGTGAATGCGACGAACCCGGCGGTCGCCTGGGCCTCCAGCGACCCAGCCGTCGTGGCGGTAAACCAGAGCGGCGAGGTGACGCCGATCAATGAGGGTACGGCAGTCATTACGGTGACAACGGCTGACGGCGGGTATATGGCTTCCGCTACGGTGACGGTGAAGTCCGCTCCTGTGGCTGCAGGGACGGTCATCGGGTCGGTATACGGCACTGGCAATACGCCGCTGGCCGGTGCGATGGTATCGGCCGGCGGCGTAACGGACGTCACCTACGCTAATGGGGATTTTGCGCTAACGAACGTGACCGCAGGCATCCATACGCTTACGGTGACGGCAGAGGGTTATGGCAGCCATACGACAGCCGTGAATGTCTTGGCGGGTGAGACAGCTGATGTAGGACGCATCGATCTAAGAGCTGCCTATCACCCTGAACCAGAATCACCATCCTATAGCGGGGTTCCTTCTCCCGCTCCTGTCCCTGCCCCTACGCCGGATACAAGGATGACCGTAAGGATCAACGGCCAACACGTCCAGGTGACCATCAAGAAAGAGCAGGAGCAGGACGGACGCACCGTTCTACGGCTTATCCCGGGCTCCGAGCTGGTTCGGTCGTGGGCTGCCGGCGGGGATGAAATCGTCATCGACATCGACAATGAGGAGCCGGTGGTGAAGGTGGATCTTCCGGCGGAAGCGCTGCAGGAACTCCTTGCGGCGAGGCCGAACGCCGCCATTCGGATTGGGGTGAACGGCGCAAGCTACAGCGTTCCGCTGCACGTTCTAAGCGACCTTCGGAATCGAGCGGCTGTAACGATCGCCATTGCGAAAATGACGAAGTCTGCAAACCGCGCGCTGGAGGAAGAGCTGGCCCGCCAAGGGTACGTCATGCTGGCGGAACCGACGAGCTTTGACTTGTACGGCGATGGTGATGAGAGACTTGAAGCCGAGGGCACGTACATGGAGCGGACATTCTCAATGAACGCTGTGGCTGATCCTGATCGTTCCACGGTCATCCGGGTGGATGATGCTGGGAAGCTGCACTATGTCCCGTCCGTTTTCGAAAGGGAGACGGCGACTTTGTACAGCGCGCATAACGGCGTATACACTGCGGTACGCTCTAACCGAACCTTCGAGGATATGCGGGGACATTGGGCGCAAGACGATATCGAGCGGATGGAGAACAAGCTGATCGTGAACGGATCGGCTGACGGCAGGTTTGACCCCAACCGTACGGTGACCCGTGCCGAGTTCGTAGCGATGCTCGCTCGTGCGCTCGAACTGGCCGATAAGCCGCAGCGAGCTTCTTACGCTGATGTGGCGCCGAACGAAGCGTGGTACGCGGGTGCGGTTGGAGCGGCTTCCGCGGCCGGCCTGATTGAAGGCTATGCCGACGGTTCGTTCCGTCCGGACGCTGGGGTCACGCGAGAGCAGGCGGCGGTTATGCTGGGCAGAGCGGTCCGTTACGCCGGTGAGCTTCCGCAGCAGGACGCCTCCGTGTTAGAACGTTTCTCGGATCATGCCGAGGTATCCGGCTGGGCCAAGGGACCGGCTGCCGAGCTGCTGGCCGCGGGCTTGATCGAAGGCATCGGGAATGCAGCGTTCGCTCCGCAGGCATTTGCAACGCGGGCCCAAAGCGCCGCTCTCTTATATCGGATGCTCCACTACTTGAATTTCATCAACTAATCGCAACCAAATAGCTGACGCGTACATTCCGGCCAGGAATGTGCGCGTTTTTTTGCGTTTCTTCCATTATCATGCCTGTCCGCAATCTCGAAACATAGTATAGTATACAAATAGAAGGTTGATTGGTTAGCGGATTTCGGCTTGCGGGAAGCGGATGGGGTGAGGATATAACGAATGGAGAACATGGCAAGGCATCGCATCATCGGTTTTGATCGGGAAATGATGAGCTTCACGGATTGGCTGACGGACGCCCAGGCGAAGACATCCATCTTTTCGATATCAGGGATCGGGGGCATTGGCAAAACAACGCTGCTGCTTCAAATGGCTCGCACGGCAAGGCAGTTTTCCGTACGTTCTCTTTGGCTGGACGGACGAGGCGGCTTAACGACATTGGGTTCTTTTTTGGCGAGCCTGGAGATGAGTCTGGCAACCGAATACGGTAGAACCCGGGATCGGGATGCGGCGCTGCTGTCTTACATCGCTTCGGAGTTGTCGCTGGTGCCTACCGTCTTGCTCATAGACAACTGTGAGGAGATTGAAAGGCTGGAAGGCTGGCTGTTTTCGAGCTTCCTTCCGGAATTGAAGTCTGCCCGCGTGTTGTTCGTATGTGCCTCGCGCAATGGACTGCCGCTCCAGTGGCAGACGAATCCGGAATGGAAGTCCCGACTACGAAGATTCCCTTTGCGGCTGTTTACGCGAGAAGAGGTCTACGATTATTTAGGTAGCAGCGGCTTGCCTGTGGAATTGCAAAGGGAGATTGCCCAGAAGACGGACGGCCACCCGTTGTCGCTCGCCTTGACCGTGGATATGCTGTTTTCCGAATCTGCGGAAGAGCGGGATGTATGGCGGGAAGTTCCGGCAGTTTTGAGCGCCGAATTTTTGCGGGAAGCAGCCTCCCCCAACCTCTACCGCGCGCTGACGGCCTTGTCGCTCCTGCCGGCAGCCGATGAGGCGCTGCTGAACCGTTTGTTGGACAAGCCCTTGGAAGGGGCGGACTACTACCAGCTGACGGCCCTTTCATTTGTTCGGGATACGATGGATGGAATATCGCTGCACCAGGTCGTCGCTCGAATCCTACGGGAGGATTTCGCGCGCAGAACCCCCGAGCAATTCGAAGCGGTTCGCCATCGAGCGTTCGTCCTGCTGGCGGAGCGGTTCCATTCGGTCGATCACCGGATGCAGATGCGCCTGAGCGCCCATATCTTGGAGCTGTACCGCGAATTTTTGCCCTCTGCCCATGCTTATGCCAATTTCTCTTCAAGCCTGAAGCCCGGCGAGCAGAAGCCGTTCCAGCTGGAGGATCTGCCGGATTTGCAACGCTTTATGAAGGCGTCGATTCTCGGTTCCGACTGGCAGTCCGAGCTGGTCGAACCCGCCGATTACCCGGCTTTGCTGGACGGGATTGCCGCTCGATTTCCCGAGGGGATCTTTGTTGTGCGGGACGAGAAGGGGAGACCGCTGGCGTTCTGCGCAGGTCTGTGGCTGCACGCCTTGAGCATGCCCTTGCTGGAACGATACGCGCCTGGATGCAGACAGATGCTGGGCGAAGAAGCTTTTTCGCTGCATGAGCTTCCTCTGGAGGCGGCCGATACGATATTCGTCCTGTTGTCCGCAGTCAATTCCGAGCATTCCTTATATCGCCCCGAAGAGCTGGGGGCCTTGCTGATGCAGCAGTGGCTGGTCCATATGACTAGGGGGCTGCGGGGGATCCTGGCGGCAGCGGATCCGCAGTTGAATGCCTTATTATCGGTACTAGGCTTTCAAGCGTGCGGGAAAGTGACGGGATTCGCGGGCATCGAGTTGACGACATGGGAGCTTGATTTTCGGCAATCGGCCTTTGATCAGTGGATTCAGCGGATCATTCGGCAAACAGAGACAGCAGCAGCTCAACCAGCGCTTCCAAGGGAGAACGATCATCGTCTATCCATTGAAAGAAATGAAATGAAGCAAATGCTGGAACGGCTGTTTGAGCTAGACAAGCTGGAAGAACTCCCTGTCATGCGGCGTTTCTGTTGGAGCGGGATGCAGGTGAGGGCAACCATTCAGGAGATTCTGGCCGACACTCATCAGGCGGGGCCGCTGACGGCAATGGAGAAGGAAATCTTAATCGCGGGTTATCTGCGCAAGGACCGGAATAAAAGCGAGCTCGCAGCATCCTTTCATATGAGCAGGGCGACCTTTTACCGACATATGCGTTTGGCCGAACAGCATCTGGCTTATGTGCTTGGCGATAGGCTGAGGCAGGCGGAAGGGGATTCGTTATGAACGAAAAAAGAAGTAACCCGCTACAGGTTGATCGGCCTGAATGAGACGGGTTACTGTCTTGTGAAACACGGAGTGGGGCAATCCCACTGCAAATGCTGTATAGGGGAGCAGTCCTGGCTGACTGCTCCTTATTCTAAATTTATCATAGCATTTCCCGAGTTATACACCTTCTTAAGTTGAAAAACTTCATCAAGATGAAGCAGGATGTGTGGGGCTACCGTTTTTTTTGCCCCTTCTCAAGTACTCCAATTCCATCCTCCACCCTTCACCGGCAGGGTTTCCCCCTCCCATAATGATCGACAGCGAAGCCGAACAATACCTTGATCACGAACAACATACCAATGATCAGCATATAAGGCGTGATTCCCGGCAGCATGGGCATGCAGCCCAGGCCGGCGGCCATCATCAAGCTCGCTGCGAATAATTGCGTGTGCTTCCCGATTAAGGCATTCACGATCAATGCTCCGATAACCGTATAAGCCCATATTCCTAAGGCATATTCCGTGTCGGTATTTAGAAGAAAAGCGATCAGGACGATATGGACATGTATCGCAATAAATACGATTCGATTGGCAGGCCGCACTGCATAGAAGTTGCTGGTGGAAGCCGTAAAATTCGCAATGCAGCCGGCAAACACGTCGAAGATCAACAATAAGGCCAGGATGTTGCGCCATGCCGGCAAATGCCCGGTCATTTCCGGGAATCGGTAATATAACGCAGCCGTCAGCATGCCTCCGAACAGCAGGATTGTCAGAATGGCTCCTACGGACTGCTTTTCTCCAAATACATCGTGCAAATAAGAAGGCATTCGCAGCTGTTTCATTTCGCTTCACTCCCATCATGATTGGAACATCCACACACTTATTTTAAAAGTTATGTAGTGAATTCATTGTTATACTCTAAAACAATTATATCGACTTGAATCCGATGGTTCAATATGTTTTGTAGTATCTCTATTGAATCAGTCTAAAACTTTGATTAAACTACATATGAGGTGAAGGCTGATGAACGGCTACGAACGACGGAAGCAGAAGAAGATGGAGCAAATTTTCGAGGCATCGATTGAATTATTTTTCAAACACGGCTTTCAGAAGGTCAACGTTAATGAAATCGCGCAGAAAGCAGAGGTCTCTCCTGCAACGATATATAATTACTTCGGTACGAAAGAGCAGCTATATGCCGATTCTCTGGCCCATTGGATGGACAAGCAGCTCGAGCAGTATGAGGCTATTCTGGATTCCCGGCGGACTTTTCCGGAGAAGACTAAGGAAATCATGCTGCTGGAGGCGCGTAATCTGAACATTTTAGGCGAGGAATTTCCGAAAGTCCCATCCTCCGAATTAAGTGGGCTGATGGACATGATGGACCGCTATAGCGAGGAGAAAATCGTCGGCTTTTTCAAAAGGTTTATCGCGCTCGGCAAGCAGGAGGGATATATTCGGCCGGATCAATCGGAAGAAATGCTGATGCGATATTTCACGATGTTCCAGAATGAACTGCGTCGGCACTGGGAGTCAGCGAATCAAGAGCGGATGACCTGGAGCATGGATCAATGGATGGAATTGTTTTTCTATGGGATAGCTGGACGAGGGAACTGACATGAATGACATGAAAGGGCTCATTCTAACTTGAACACGAGTTAGAAATGAGCCTTTTGCACGTTAAAGTCCTCTGCCCTTTACCGAGCCGATTCTTTGAAAGTGCCTCTCTTGGGCTCTTTGCGATGATACCTGAATCTATCTATGGATATTAATGATCATCACAGGTTGCCAAAGGCCGTTAGATTATTCTCTTAATTTTAGTCATTTCTTGCATTCATAGAAATATAATATACCAATATTAACCAAATTCTATATTTGCGAGGTGTGCTATGAATTCCGTTTATATCACAAGTGTGGGAAAATTTCTCCCTGGTTCTCCGGTTAGTAACGAAGAGATGGAAGATTATCTTGGCAAGATTGGAGGGAAGTCTTCCAAAACCAAAAGGCTCATTCTAGAGAAGAATCAAATTCGGTCCCGCTATTATGCCATAGATAAAGAGCAAAAGAGCTTATACACAAACGCTGAGATGGCATCATTAGCTATTCGGGATGCCTTGGAGCGAAACGGCAGCGTAACCGACCAAGATATCGATTTCCTAGCGACGGGTACGACAAGGGCAGATTTGCTCCTGCCAGGATTTGCGAGCATGGTGCATGCAGAGACGGGCTTGCCCCCTATGGAAATTGCGTCTCATTCCGGATTATGCGCCAGCGGAATGCATGCACTCAAGAATGCGTATGTACATATCAAAGCTGGGGAGCACCGGGCGGCCATCGCCTGTTCCAGCGAGTTTTTGAGCCGCGAATTCAAACATACGAAATTTGAAGCGCAGGGGATTTATAGCAATAGCCGGGTGCCTTTTGACACGGATTTCTTACGTTTTATGCTTTCAGATGGGGCAGGAGCAGCTGTATTGCAAAATGAGCCTTCCTCCAATAGGCCGTCGCTGCGTATTGAATGGATCGATAACCAATCCTATGCGAACCAGTATGAGGTGTGTATGTATTCAGGCATGAGTAAGGAGAGTGGAATTCGTTCCTGGCTGGACTATCCCTCCATTCATGAAGCAGCCGACCAAGGAGCTCTGAATTTGAAGCAGGATGTAAGGCTTGTCAATGAAATAACAAAGGTAGGCACCAATCGAATTTTGGAACTCGTGGAGGAAGGGAGGATTAATCCTGAGAGAATAGATTGGATGGTGTGCCACTATTCATCGCATTTTTTCAGGGATGAAGTCTTCCGGCTACTGGACCTTGGCGGAGTGAGGATTCCGGAAGAGAAATGGTTTACGAATTTATATACAAAAGGGAACACAGGCGCAGCATCGATCTATATTATGCTGGAGGAGCTGATGAATGAAGGACATCTCACTGAAGGAGAGCAGGTGCTCTGCATCGTCCCCGAAAGCGGTAGATTCCAAATCTCGATTATGCTGCTGAGCGTAGTGTAAGCATAGAAGACGCCATCGTCAGACGGCGTCTTTTCTTTCCCTCATTAAAACAGCCATCATCCTGCGACGCATAAGAAGATTCTTTAATCATTTATAGAGGAATAACCCCCATATAATCGAATAACGCTAGAAACTAAAACGAAGAGAGGGATACTCTGATGAACATGCAGACACTAGCAGAGAAACTGAGTGCCGGCGAGTTTGATGATATTCTAAAACGTGACTTTTCGCGGGACATGATTTCTGAATTAGAACAGATGAACGCGGTCCAATTGGAAAATAAACTGAAAGACATATTAGCCGTACCGATCGATATATCCAAGCCGAGGGTATTCGAATACCTTCAATTGTATTATTCAGCATCTTGGCACAATCTCTTCATGGAGCTGAATCTCCCCCGTCCTTTAAGCCTTTTGGAGGTAGGTTCAGGTGATATTGTATACATTCCAAAGGCTTTAGACGCTTATTCCAACAACATGGGCACCTATGTGACTGCCAATCTCAACAGGGAGCTCACCCGAAGCTTTCAGGACAAAACGAAAGGAATGGACATCAACGTACAGGTGATTGAGGACGATGCCGCAAATATCGGTTTATATTATCCGGCGTCCTCCTTTGACGTTGTCGCTTTCCATCACGCAATTAACGATATCATCCAGACCATTATCGCCGACCGTGAGGGCATTGATACGGTAAATCATGATTGGTGGACCATCGAACCTCTAATGCTGCAAGCTGTTATGGATTATCACCGAAAAGGCATGTTGAAGGATGCAGCATACGATGCGTTTATCCAAATCATGGACACAAGCCGCAAGCAGTTAAAAAGCGGAGGGTACATGATCTTCGATAACATTACGTATGCCGGATATGATGAAATGGGTTATTCCTCCGAATTTCACAGCAGCTATATAGAGCTCGCAAGAAGCTGGATTAGCGAAGCAAACCTAGGTCTGGAAGAGATTGAAATCGATTCGTATGATAACCAATGGTGGATGGTATTGAGAAAAGTGTGATTCGATTATCCCGGGGAACCACCCGCCGCGCCACAAGTTATTCTCTCATCCTACGATTGCTTCTTCTCGAAATACTCCTGATACTGGCTCGGCGTGACGTGGGCGTACTTTTTGAAGATGCTGATAAAATATTTATAGTCGCTAAATCCGATATCCTGTGCGATGGTGTATACTTTGTTACCGCCTGACTTCAGTAAATCGATCGATTTCTGAATGCGGTAGCGATTGAGAAAATCATTGAAGGTATAGCTTGTCTCGGCCTTGAATTTCTGGTTCAGGTAGTAGGCGCTTAAGCCGAGCTCTTCCACGAGATCGTGAATGCTGATTTTCTTGGCATAGTTCTCTTGGACATAGGCGATCATCTTGGACACATACTTCGAGGTTTTGGTTTCCTTCTCCAGAAATTTGCTGCTAAGAATCTCTTCCTTTTCCTGCGGATGCTTCGAGATCACTTCATATTTGCGGAGCAGGTCCACTTTAGACTTGGCCGATTCCAGGGCTTCAACCAGCTGCTCGTCCTCGAGCGGCTTCACCAGAAACTCGGTCACGCCTAATTGGAGTGCCTGCTTCGCAAGGTGGAATTCATTGTAGCCGGAGATAATGATGCTGCTGAACGTATGCTGCTTGAGGCCTTCGCGGATCATCGTGATCCCGTCCATGATCGGCATGGTAATGTCGGTGATGACGATATCCGGCTTCAGCTCACAGATCTTCTCGTAGCCATCCTGTCCGTTCAATCCTTCTTCCATGACGATGCAATCGTATTGAACCCAGTCGATGCTGAACCGTATCCCCCTGCGAATCATATCCTCATCTTCGACCAGCAGAACTTTAAACATGATATCCACTCCATTCGTAAGGAATCGTAAGTGCGACACAGGTGCCTGTTCCTTCCGCGCTGTCAATATGGATGCCGGATTCCTCGCCATAAAGAAGCACTAAACGGCGATGAACGTTGTACAGCCCGATATGCTGCGTCGTATTCGTCTGACTCTGCAGAATGTGGTTCACTTCCTGCAGCCTCTGCGCACTCATGCCTTGTCCGTTGTCGCGCACCTCCAATATGAGCTTGCCGGTGGAGGTGTAAATGTTAATTTCGATCAGCACCTCGCTCTGATTCTCATAGCCATATTTGATAGCGTTTTCGATTATCGGCTGCAGCAGCAGCTTGGGGACGTATACATCCAGGGTTTCCTCCGCGACGTTAACCCGATATTCCAGCCGGTCGTTGAACCGGATTTGCTGCAGCTTCAGGTAATCGCGCACATAGCTCATGTCATTCTTCAGCTGGACGCTGCGGTCAGGCCCGATGCTGTACCTTAGCAGCCGGGATAGAATCAGCACGATTTCCTGGGCTTGATTCGCGTCGATCTTAATGGCATAGCGCAGAGTTTCCAGAACATTGAAAATAAAATGCGGATGGAACTGCGATTGCAGCTGCTTCACCTCGATAATCGTGCGGAGCTCCGACAGCTCTTTATTTTTCTCGATCAACTCTTTCAACCGATCCAGCATTACATTGTACTCATTACCGAGAATTTGAAACTCGTCGTTCGTCTGAATGTCGACATAGCCATTGAAATTACCTTCGCGCAGCTGTTCCAAGGCATGGATTAATTTATCGATCGATTCGGAGTTGCGCGCCGACATTTTATTCGCCAGAAACTCGATCAACACCCACAACAGCAGGCCGGCAGCAAGGACAAAAAACGATACCGTAAAGTAGGTATATTGCTCCGATTTGTAGGAATTCAGCGTAACGACTTGAATCGGCGTACCGGGGATTCGCTTGGCATACATGTAGTATTTGCCTTCGTTCAGCAGTACGCGTCCCTTGTTATCGAGCTTGGGGCTGAATTTATTCAAGCCGCCTTTGGTCACATTGCTCGTCGTGGCTATGATGGTGTTATGCTCATCGGTGATCATGGCAATCTCATTATTTTGCTTGAAAATCACCTTCTGCATATCGGCTTCGTACAGCTGATAAATGATATAGCCGATCGTCTCGTTGTCCTTCACGATGGCTTGGCCAAACGTATAGCTCGTATCGCGGTCATGCGAATAACGGAAGCTGTTCATTTCCGATAGCGTGTCGCCGGGGCGCTGATCGATCCGGTGAATCAGGTTGCCGAAGGCGAAATTGGAATACAGCACGTCGGGCGGGGCGGAGCTTGCCAGAAAGACCCCGTTGGTATTGACGATATGAAAAATGCTCTTGACCTTCTGCCGATTGTTGAAATCATAGAACTCGGAATATACCTGCTCGCTGCCCAGATGGGAGCTTACATAATTGATCACGGTAGGAGAGGCGGCCATCCGCTGAATCTCCTCCTCGTACTGCCGGTATACGTCCGATATGGTCTGGCTGATGGACTGGGCGGCTTCGGTCGTTTTTTGGGTCAGGTTCATTCTGCCATTCACGATCGTAAACGCCAGGAACAATACGATTAAGATGGAGAACGGGATCATCGCATAGATGCGAAATAAATGACGGGTTGATTCCTTGAAGTTACGATAACGGATATGCTTCATGCTGCCCTCCACCTGCGGTTAGCTGTCAAACCTATTATACTGACTCGGAGCAACCGCAGATAATCCAAATACATCCAAGCCGCTCCCTTCAGACTGCAGGTGCCGACTTGGATGTATTCTGTGTTCTAATGGTTTTACATGGAAACTTCCTTCTGTCCGGAGAGCTTCAGGAAGACGAGCAGGGATACCACCGTAATGACGGTCAGAATCGTGGACAGCGCTGCCGCCACCCCGTAGTTCCCGCGGACGACCTCGGTATAGATGGCCACCGTTACGGTCTTGGTCTTGCCTGTATACAGAATGATGGACGTGCTTAACTCCGTAATGATGGTAATCCAGCTCAGGATCGCGCCGGACACAACGCCGGCCAGCATCATCGGTAGCGTAATCTTGAAGAACGTCTTCATCTGGGAAGCTCCCAGACTGATGGCTGCTTCCTCGATCCCGTCGTTAATCTGATGCAGGATCGCAGCGCTGGATCGGATCGTATACGGCAGGCGCCGGATGACAAACGATATGATCATAATGACGGCCGTTCCGCTCAAAGCGAGCGGCTTATTGTTGAACGTGATCAGCAGCGCGATCCCGAGAATGGAGCCGGGAACGATATACGGGAACATTGTGAAGATGTCCAGCGTGTTGGTTAGCGCATTCTTTCTGCGAACGGTTACGTAGGCGATCAGAATCGCCAGCAGGATGATGACGATCAGCGACACGATGGCCAGGAAGAACGTGTTCAGAATGACGCCGCCAATATTACTGAAGGCATCCTGGTAGCTTTGGAGCGAGAACCCTTTAACGAACACTCTGCCGTTGGATTTCAGGAACGAAGTATAGATGACATAGAGCTGCGGCAGCAGTGCGATTAACGTGTACAGATAGATAACGGCATGGGCCGCGATATTGCCGAATCCCTTCTTCTTCTTGGCTTCGATCGGATGCAGTGCGCTCATCGTAAAGGACTTGCGATTGGCTACGAATTTTTGCAGCAGGAAGATCGTAGTGGCGAACAGAACGACGATGACGCTGATCGCTGCCGCAAAGCCGTCGTCGCCGCCGACCTCGCTGATGAACTCGTTAAAGATCAGCACGGGCACGGTCTTGTAGCCCTCGCCGATCAGCATCGGCGTACCGAAGTCGGCAAGCGCGCGCATGAAGACGAGCAGACCCCCGGCCAGCAAGGTTGGGGTAATGAGCGGGAGGAGCACTTTGCGCATTTTGCTTAAGCCCTTATAGCCCATGCTTTCCGCAGCTTCCATCAGCGATTGGTCCATATTCTTCAAGGCGCCCGATACATACATGAAGATCAGCGGGACCATCTGCAAGGTCAAGACCACCAAAATCCCCGTAAACCCGTAGATATCCGGCATTTGGATTCCGAATGTGCTGCTCACGAATTTGGTAATGACGCCGCTTCTTCCCAGCAGCAGGATCCAGGAGTAAGCTCCGATAAAGGGAGCCGACATTGACGAGATCAGAATTAACACCCGAATGGCCGAACTGCCTTTAATCTTCACCGTTGCCATGATGTAGGCCAGCGGCGTAGCGATAATCGCGGCAAGCAGGGTTACGCTGACGGTGACTTTGACGCTGTTGAACAGGGCATTTAAATAGTAGGGCTTGCTGAAAAATTTCGTGAAGTAAGCCAGCGAGAAATCACCGGTCGTGCCGTTGAACACACTTTTAAACAGCATCGTAAACAAAGGCAGGGCCAGAAAAAGAATGTAGAACACAAAGATCAGTAACGAAATGTTGGTCCAGACATCAAATCGTTTGCGCGTGTCTCTCATAGCCGGGCGCCCCTTGTATAGTTCAGCTCTCCTGCCGCATCATAGACATTAATCTTCTCTTTCTTCACCTTGAGATAGATGACTTGACCAGGCTCGAGGATCTGTGACGCTTTCGATTCCTGGGTGATTTCCACGCGTTGACCGGACGCCAAGTCCACAAAATAATGGGTGTTCTGCCCCAGAAATACGCTGTGTACGATCGTTGCTTTCATGCCGGTCTGATCCTCGGTCAGAATGAATTCTTCCGGCCGAACCGAGATTTGAACATTTAGCGTATTAGCTGCGGCCTCGGCCTTCGGAACCTCGATGTTAGACAGCTCTTCCGCATAGCCGGAGCCGAGCTGCAAGACATAGCTGCCGCCTGCTTCTTTCGTTATACTTCCCGCAAGAATGTTGGTGCGGCCGATAAAGGTCGCAACGAATACGTTCGCAGGACGCTGGTAAATCTCCTGAGGCGTTCCGAGATGCTGAATGACGCCGGATTTCATGACCGCAATGCGGTCGGATACCGCCATGGCTTCCTCCTGATCATGCGTAACGTAGACGGTGGTGATTCCGACTTCTCTTTGAATGTCTTTAATTGCGTTACGCATGTCGACGCGAAGCTTGGCGTCGAGGTTGGAGAGAGGTTCGTCCATCAGCAGGACATCCGGCCGGATCACAATCGCTCTTGCTAGCGCTACGCGCTGCTGCTGACCGCCCGACAGGTTCTTCGGCATGCGGTCCTTATAGGGCTCGATCTGAACGACCTTCAAGATGTCGTCGACCTTGGCGTTAATCTCCGCCTTGGATAATTTCCGATTCTCCAGTCCGAACGCAATGTTACCTTTGACGGTCAGGTGGGGGAAGATCGCGTAGCTTTGAAATACCATCCCGATATTTCGCTTGCCCGGCTCCACCTGGTTAATGACACGCTCGTTAAAGTGAATTGTTCCGCCTTCAATGCTGTTAAAGCCGGCGATCATGCGCAGCAGCGTCGTCTTGCCGCATCCCGAAGGCCCGAGCAGGGTGAAGAATTCACCCTGCTTGATCTCCAGGGACAGCTCGGGAATGACGGTCGTGTCGCCGTATTTTTTGACTAAGTTTTGAATGGTTATGGTCACGCTCATGGTTGTCACCTGATTCTATAATTTATTTAACGCTAGTGAACAAATCGACATAGCGCTCAACGATTTCGGATTTATGCTCACTTACATAGTCTGTGTCTTCCTCAATCATGTAGATCTCTTCATAAGGCTTCATGTGGTCGCCGAGCTTCGTATCCTGGCGAAGCGGACGGTTCGTTAATTGGGTGCCGAATGCATCTTGTGCTTCTTTAGAGAGAATGAAGTCGATGAACTTCTTGGCATTGTCCATATGCGGAGCGTCTTTGACAATCGCCGAGCCTGCGTCGAGGAACACTGCGCCTTCTTTCGGATAAACGATTTCGACCGGGGCCCCGTTCTTCACATAGGTGCTGGAAGGATCTTCGTAGGTCAGGCCGACGACATATTCACCGTCTGCCACGCTTTTGTGGACCGCGCCGGAGCCGCTGGCGATTTTGCCGTCGAGGTTCTCGATCAGCTGGGCTACATAGCTCCATCCTTGCTCGCTCTCATAATCGCCGCCCATCGCCTTCAGCATATTGGTTAGCTGGGCGAAGGCGGAGCTGGAGCTTGCCGGGTCGGCGGAAGCAATCTTCCCTTTGAGCTGCGGGTTCAGCAAATCCGCATAGCCTTCGATTTTGATGTCACCGATGAGGTTTTTGTTGACGAGCAGCACGCTGCCATCCGAGATATAAGGAGTGGCGAAGCCGGTTTTATTGCGGTGACCTTCTATCAAATTTTTGTCTTCAGGTGACACATAAGGCTCCCACAGCGCGGCATTTTCACGGAAGCCGGCCATCGAACCGCCGAACATCACATCGGCGTAAGGATTTTGCTTTTCCGACTGTAAACGCTTAATAATTTCTCCGGTGCCGGCCGTGACAAGCTCAACCGTAATCCCGGTTTCCTTCTCGAACATCGGAATGATTGTTTTGATGATTTCCTCGCTATTCGGGCTGTAGATGACGAGCTTATTCGACGAACCGGAGTCGGACTCGCCGCTTGCGCAACCGCTTAGCGCCCCTATAATGAGCATGCAGGTTAATAGTAAAATCGACAGCTTTTTCATGGTTGATCCCCCTTGAACATAGTTCATTTCGTAATTGCATGTTCATTGTAGCAGGGATGATAACGTTTACATAATCCCATAATCCGCAAACATCATCTAAAATACGCAACCTATTTTGGAGTGGAAAGGAATCCGGGCAGGAACATTTGTAAGAATTCTTTCTCATTGGTTAGGGCAAGATAGGCTTTGGAACGGGTCTGGCAAGAAAGCCTGTTCCTGTCACCATTTTCGAGGGAGTGAGCTATGATGGCTAACAAAGACGATCGTAATTCAAAGGTTGATTCTGACCGCGACATAACCAAGATGGATGTTAACGCTGGAGAAGCTTTAGGCACCGCTGGCGGTGGCGTTGCAGGTGCCGTTGTAGGCTCCGTTCTAGGTCCAATCGGCACCATTGCGGGTGGTATCGCTGGTGCAGCATTGGGGAACAAAGCAGGCGAGGCAGCAGAAGATAACGACAAAGAATCCAAGTAACAGGCGTTAACACTACGATATCTGTACGAGTAAAAAATAAGAGGACCCGAAGGAGAAACTCGGTGCTCGTGATCATTTAAGCTGTATTGTAGATAGAGAACCGCGCTCCCGCGCGGTTCTTTAATTTTGCGTATGAGTGCTATGAAGTCGTATGAAGTCGTACATTCAGTCCCTTCGCTTGACATATCACTACATGGTGTAGTAGTTTATAATCACTACACTGTGTAGTGATTAAGCACGTTATGGACGCATAACGACGTAAAGAGGTGTTCACCGTGAACCAGGTTCAAAAATTATCGGATACTGAAATGGAGCTCATGGAGGTGATTTGGGAGTGTACCCCGCCTGTCACATCCACCGAACTACTTGCACTGTTCGCCGAGAGAGGGAAGGAATGGAAGGCGCAGACCATTTCCACCTTCTTATCGCGCTTGGTGGACAAAGGAGCACTAACGGCTACGAGGCATGGACGGACGAATAAATATACGCCTCGCATTTCGCCTGAAGATTATAAGCTCATGGAAACGCAGCATGTTCTGGACGGATTATATCAGGGCTCGGTTAAAAATCTAATTTCAGCTTTATATGACGGCGATAAGCTTTCAGATGAAGATATCGCAGAGCTGAAGCAATGGTTCTCGGAAAAGTAGGGGGGCATGATGAATACGATTCTCCAAATGCTGTTTACCCTTACCGCTGCTGGAAGTGCCGTCGTAGCCTGCATACTATTGCTGCGGACCGTATCCGCCAATGCCTTTCCTGCAAAGTGGCGCTATGGAATGAGCAAAATGGCGGTAGGCTTTTATCTTGTGCCCATAGCCCTTGGCATTCAGTGGATCTCGCCGTTGTTTACATTCAATGCAACAGCAACCGCTCCCACCGCGAACGAGCTGTCTTCAACTGTGCAGCATGCGCTGCCTGGTCCATATTCGGCAGTTCATCCGAAGCTGCTCGTCCCGGAACTGACCCTGTCAGCAACCGCGGCCGTTGTACTTATTTTCTTATGGGCACTCGGCGCTATAGCTTTTGCTGCATGGCAGATGTATTGTTATCGCAGATTTTTAATGAAACTAGAACCAACCCGTACGATCGCTCCGGAAAGCAGCGAAGCAGCCAAACAGCTCGCTTTCGTCAGGGAAGCCCTTGGTGTGAAAAGCAGCGTCAGGCTTGCCTACAGCCCCATCGTTCGGAGTCCCGTTCTCGTCGGCCTATGGAGACCAACCATTTATCTCCCTATAGAGAATACCGTTAACCTGGACATGGTGATTCGTCATGAGTTGGTCCATCTGAAACGGAAGGATCTATGGATCAAAGCGTTCACGCTCGGAGCAAGCGCCTTGCATTGGTTTAATCCCTTGGTGCACATCCTTCGCAAGGATATTCATCTTTGGAGCGAGCTGTCCTGTGATGAA
This sequence comes from Paenibacillus sp. FSL R5-0810, assembly GCF_038002285.1. Taxonomy (NCBI): domain Bacteria; kingdom Bacillati; phylum Bacillota; class Bacilli; order Caryophanales; family Paenibacillaceae; genus Paenibacillus; species Paenibacillus sp. FSL R5-0810. The sequence continues at coordinate 3,875,718 of NZ_JBBOCF010000001.1, read as the reverse complement.
GAAGTCGTACAAGAGATGTCTCATACCCAGCGAAAACGCTATGGGGAGACGATCTTAAGCGTCATGGCAGGATCAAGGAATTTGCCCGTGCAATTTTGCGCCTCCTTATCCGGTGACGGCAAACAATTGAAAAGGAGATTGATGATGATGCTTAATGTAAAGAAGCCTAAAAAGAAAACAGTGTACCTCACCATAACAGCGTTGTTTTTAGTGGGTGCAATTAGCACATCCGCAGCGGCATGGGCGTCTGGCAATTCGCCCAAAGTCGTTGGCAATGAGGAAAGCCGGCCGGAAGCTAAACCAAGCGAAGCGGCCCCTAAAGCGGCGCCTTCTGAAGCCGTAGCTGGCAATGAAGGGAACCAAGTTGTAACTCTTCCCAAAGAAGCTGCCCCTGCCCCTAGAGAAGTCGTCGTTGAGAATGAAGGAAATCATGTTGTAACTCTTCCCAAAGAAGCTGCCCCTATGGCGGTCATTGTCGAGAATAGAGGAAGCGATGTTGTAGCTGCTCCAATAGAAGCTGCTCCTAGGGAAGGTGTCGTTGAGAAAGCAGGGAACCAGGTTGTAACCTATCCAACAGAAGCTGCCCCGGCGGAAGCCGGCGTTCAGAATGAAGGAAGCCAGGTTGTAGCTCCTCCTAAAGAAGCAGCTCCTTCGGAGGCGGTCGTAAGTGAAGGGAACCAAGTTGTTGCTCCTTCAACAGAAGCTCGACCTGCCAAGGAGGGTTATAAGCTGCAGCCAAACGAGGCCCCACGGGAAATTCCATCACGCTAAGATTCATGACACTTGAAGAGCTTGCTGAGTATGTTTGATACTGATAAGTTGCGCATTCCAACATATACGGTGAACGTTAATTCGAGCAAAATGAGAGAAGAGGGGGCCCCCTCTTCTCTTTACTTTATACAGAATGGCATCAGATTAATATTTACAGCTGTAGCTGTAGTTGTAGCTGTAAAAGCCAGCCTATGGTACGATGTGGATGATTGATAGCTAGCAAACTAGCAGATCATCATCATGCGATCATAGACATCTGGATAGGGGATAAGATCTTGAAGAAATTTAAGAAGGTTTACATAGAAATTACGAGTATTTGCAATCTGGCCTGCACGTTCTGCCCGCCTACGGAGCGTAAGGCCAACTTTATTAAGGTGGAGGACTTCGCGAGAAGATTGGACGAGATCAAGCCGCATACGAGTTACATTTATCTGCATGTGAAGGGGGAGCCGCTGCTTCATCCGAAGATCGATCAGCTGCTGGATGTGAGCCATGAAAAAGGGTTCAAGGTCAACATCACGACCAACGGCACGCTGATCGCGAAGAACCGGCATAAGCTGCTGGGCAAGCCGGCCTTAAGGCAGATGAACTTCTCGCTCCACAGCTTTGACGGCCATGTCGGCTCCACGGACCGTGAGGGATATTTGCGGGACATTCTCTCTTTCGTACGGGATGCCAAGGAGCATAATGTGATCTTCTCCTTCCGCTTGTGGAATTTGACGCAGGACAACCAAACGAACCTGGAGAAGCAGCGAAACCGCCAGACGCTTGAAATTCTGGAGAAGGAATTTAATCTCGACTACCGCATCGAGGAAAAGGTGGAGCCCGGCGGTGGCGTGAAGGTGGCCGAGAACGTCTACCTGAACCAGGACTACGAATTCCAATGGCCAAGCCTGTCGGCACCTGAGGATGACGGCAAAGGCTTCTGTCATGCGCTTCGCAGCCAGGCCGCCATTCTCGTGGACGGGACGGTCGTGCCGTGCTGTCTGGACGGGGAAGGCGTCATTAATTTGGGTAATATCCACCGAACGTCGTTCTCGGATATCGTTGACGGGGAGCGGGCCAACAACCTTGTGGATGGATTTTCGCGCCGGGAAGCCGTCGAGGAGCTATGCCGAAAATGCGGGTATCGGCAGAGATTTGGGGCGTAATCTGACTGCATATAAAAGCGATTGATCGGGGCTGCGCGCTAAGGCATCAGCATATTGTAATTAAAAAAACGATCCATAACAGGATCGTTTTGTATATACGTGAGGTCCATCTCGACGTTTAGCTTTTCTCTTGTGATTTGGTTAACTGCCTCCACGACCTCGGCGGTATCTTTCTTGTTATTGCCCATTATGACAACGTTAAGCTTTACGAGCTCCTTTTCTTTCAAATCTCCTTCAGCGACAGGTCCAGAATCGTTCTTGGCGCCGGAACCGGAATCTTTGCCTCCGCAAGCGGCAAGGATCATCGAAAGCGCTAACATGATGACGAGCCCGCATGACAAATCTGAAGGTTGCGTTACAGTTGTATACTTTGAGGGATTACGATCAGGAGGATTTCGCTGCGAAGCTTGGAAAGGTAAGGGAGGCCGGCTATGACGGCGTTGAATTCGTAGGATTTGCCGATATTTCGGCAGAAGCGATGAAGGCGATGCTCGAGAAGTCAGGACTGGAAGCCATGGGCAGCCATACCCGAGTGGAGGAGCTGATGGATCATCTGGACGAGGTTATTGCTTACAATCAAGTGATCGGCTCGTCCTATATCGTGATCCCGTACTATAAGATTGAATCGATGGAAGACGTACATAGCCTGGTCGATATTGTGAAAGAGATGGGTCCGAAAATCAAGGCTGCCGGCATGGATCTTCTATATCATAACCATTACCATGAGTTTACGAATGAGTTCGGAGACAAGCCGATATTGGAGATGCTGCGAGAAGCAACAACGGAAGCAGAGCTGGGCTTTGAAATCGATATGTTCTGGACGACGCATGCTGACCGTGAGCCGGTGGGGGTTATGGAACACTTCGGTTCCCGCTGCAAGACCGTTCACGTGAAGGACATGGTAAATAAAGAAGGTAAAGAGATGACCGAGGTAGGAACGGGCATCCTTGATCTGAAAGGCATTATCGAAAAGGCCAAGTCCTTGGGTTACAAGTGGGTCGTTGTTGAGCAGGATCGCATCAAGATCGATGGCTATGAGAGTGTCAAGATTTCGCTTGATCATGTGAAAGCAATGCTGGAGGATCATTAAGGTTAGGTAAAAGCTATATCAACAGTTCGGGGATCGCCAACAGCATAGCCGGACTTCAAGAGGCGGAGATAAATTCCGCTTCTTTTTTCATGCCGATCTGTGGTATCGTTATGTGTTATGACTTAAATTTCAGGTATTCACCATAAAGGAGACCCCATGACATTTCAAGATTTAAATATATCCCCGATCATTCTCAAGGCGCTGGCCAAGGAGAATTACAAGACGCCGACGCCTATTCAGGCTCAGGCCATCCCGGCTGTGTTAGCCGGCAGAGATTTGCTTGGCTGTGCCCAAACCGGGACAGGGAAGACCGCTGCTTTTTCGGTACCGATGATCCAGCTGTTAAACGAACAGCCTCCTAAACCAGGTATGGGACGCCGCATTCGCGCGCTGGTGTTGTCGCCGACTCGCGAGCTTGCCCTGCAAATTTCGGATAACGTCAAAGCTTATAGCCAGTTTACGAAGCTGCGTTCGACCGCAATTGTCGGTGGCGTTTCGCAAAAAACGCAGGAGCGGGCCCTTCAGCAAGGAGCGGACATTCTCATCGCCACCCCGGGCAGACTTATCGATCTCATAAATCAGAAGCACGTCGATCTGCAGCATGTGGAGATTTTGGTGCTGGATGAAGCTGACCGTATGCTGGATATGGGCTTTATTCATGACGTGAAGCGGATCATCGCCAAAATGCCGAGCAAAAAACAAACGCTCTTCTTCTCGGCAACGATGCCTTCAGAAATCACCCAGCTGGTCAAAACACTACTGCATAATCCCGTGAAAGTAGAGATTACCCCGGTTTCCTCTACGGCCGAGCGTATCGTGCAATCCGTGTACCTGCTGGAAACGGGGAGTAAGCAGAAGCAATTGAACGAGCTGCTGAAGGATCCATCGATTGCATCCGCATTGGTCTTTACCCGTACGAAACGCGGAGCTGACCGGGTTGCGCGCGGTCTGAACAAGGTGAATATTACGGCTCAGGCCATTCACGGCGACAAATCGCAAACCAGCCGTCAGAACGCACTTAATAATTTCAAAAGCGGCGAGACGCGGGTATTGGTGGCAACGGATATCGCCGCGCGAGGCATTGATATCGACGAGCTGTCACATGTCATTAACTTCAACCTCCCGAATATCCCCGAAACGTATGTTCACCGGATTGGCCGAACAGGGCGCGCGGGGCTGAGTGGAACGGCAATTTCGTTCTGTGAAGTGGACGAGGTGCCTTTGCTCCGGGATATAGAGAAGTTAATCGGAAAGTCCATTCCGGAAGTGAAGGATCATGCCTATCCGATGTCCGGCTCATTAAGAGCCGCCAAGGTAGACCAATCCCCGAAATCGGGCTCGGCCAAGCCCGGCCAAGCTAAGTCGGCAGCAGTCAGACCTGCTAAACCGAAAGCTGATACCACTCGCAAGCCAAAGACCGACAAGGCTCGTAAACCGAAATCAGACGCGGCTCGCGATTCGAGCACGAATTCGCCACGTAAGCCGAAAGCGGAGGCAGTTAATAATCCGTATTTAGAGATGGCACGTAAGCTGAAGTCGGAAGCTGCTCTGAACCCTAAGGATGGCCAAGCCCGTAAGCGCAAGTCCGATGGATTCAAAAAGGGAAGCAAGACGGGCAGATCCTCGTAAGCAGAAATAACGTATGGGGGATGATTTCATAGGCGACAGCCATCCGGGCATACTCCAAACCACGCATCGTGCGAACGATGTATACGGGCATTCCCGGCATTTCTGACAATCCCCCTAATAGAAAGCACCCTGTCTCACTTTGTTGAGAATGACCCCCGTTTGTGAGACAGGGATCAAAACGCCTTGCAAGTTTAAGCAGCCAGTCGCCGTAAATTATTCGGTGACTGGTTATTTAGTTTCGTTTGAATGGGAGACTAACGATGATGCATCCTAACAATTTTGGAACAATAGCAATATTCCAGCGTATATACAGGAAATGATGCGGGATGTAGTGGGAAAGGCAATGAGCAAGGACAAACGGTCGTACTGGGGACTAGCTATGGGCTTTTCATAGGCGTCATCTTGGGTTGGATTATGGATAATTTTATTTCTGGCATTTCGATTGGGATCGTGTTCGGATATCATTATCGAACAATTTCATGTAGTTTCCCACCTTTTACAATCCAATTCGTAGTACCCACTACAAATGTATTGGCTTCATTGTCATAAGTTACTTCCTGAACTCCCAGCGTTTCATTTAGGTTTGTTACAACAGTATGAGAAGGCTCTAGTTTGTAAATTGAAGTTTGAGCAATCGTACCAACGGTAGCGACAATTTCCTTGATGCCATCCTTGTCAACGTCAGCTTCCACGGTATGTGCTTCAATTCGCATGACTTTTGGAGAATTCGTATTTACATCAATGTAGTCGCTAATCGGACAGTTTGCTCCGCATACGCCATTGACTTTTATATAGTTTTTGCCGAACGCATCTACTTGTCTAACTGTAAACAGTTCAGTATTTTGTGCAGAGTAGCCAACCTGACCGATCTCGAATCGATTTGTTCCCAGCTGTATAGCTGCGTTAACCTCTCCATGATCTCGATTTTTATGATAAAAATACACGGTGTAGTCACCGATCTTTTGTGTAAGTATGCTATTGGTTAGTTGCTTTGCAGTTAGTTCCATTAGCGGCTTCTCTATGTCAGCAATTTCAAAACTTAAGGTATATTGCTGAGCTTCATTGGTGTCTGTGTTCAACCCATGGATATCGGATTCATAAAGTGTTGAATTCATTGCGGGGACGTCAGATGCTTGATTGCAACCTGCGAGAAGACATAGTGCGGTTAAGATTGTAAATCTTAGTTTCTTCATTATTTCATCCCTTCTGCTCCGATTTGTTATATTTGGAATAAGTAGAAATCCAATTCCGGACTTATTATAGTAGATTCTCTGGACTGGAAAGTTGATACAATGTATTTCTTTTATGAAAGATTAGTAATCTTTTGATTAGCTGACGAACTTACATAAGGTCCTTGACCGGGAAGCTTGCTTGAAAAAATGCCTCGAAAGCTTTTTGCATATTGCGAATAATAAAAGTCGGCCTGGGCTGGCCCCCTGCAAACCGATTTGGAACATGGACCAGCAAGTCTAAACGCAAATTTATAGCTGCCGTGCAGACGTGAATTCTCCAATGTCTGCTTCCGTTCCACCAACAGGAAAATCATGTTAAAGTTATGGAGAAGAGGAGGGCGATTCGATGTTCATCGTCAACGTGGAAGGCGCTGTATATAGGGACAAGCAATGGCTCCTGATTACTCGCAGCATGAAGGAGGAGCATGCCGGGGGGACTCTCTCGCTTGTAGGAGGCAAAGTCGATGCGGAAGGGCATTCGCAGGAGATTCTTGAGCGAACGGTAAGGCGCGAATTGTTCGAAGAGGTCGGAATCCGGGTTAAAGATGAGGCTGCATTCGTATACAGCTCTTCCTTTGTAACCGACGATGGAAGTCATGTCATTAACGTGGTTTTCCTGTGTGAATACGAAGAGGGAACGGCCTATTGCAAAAGTCCGGACGAGGTCGAAGCGGTGCATTGGCTGGATTACGAGGCTATTATGAATCACCCGCAGGCGCCGCCTTGGACGAAAGAGAGCATTAGAAGGGCGGCGTTGATGAAGGAGAACAGCTGCTCATCGTGATAGATCGTTAACGAATGATAGAGTATGCCTGGCAAAAGGGGGTCATCCTTTGGCGGTGCTTCAGGATATGCGCGAGCCGGGGACATGGGTTGAATTTAGGTTCATATCCCGGATACCTGGTGAGGATGAGGGATGTAGGCTTCAGTTCAAGTTTTGCAAGGCGGGGCAGCTTGTATATGACCTGGAGTTTGGCTGGACCAATATTACGATCAGGAACTATATCAAGGTCACTTCACGCTTTCCCGTTGAACCCCCGCACAGCATGCCTTCGAAAGGATTGTTCATGTCGTTCGAAAAACATCTATATCAGCTGGACTGGGAGGAGACAGGACCAGAAGGTTGCTACAGGTTAAGATTTTTTGGATCGGATCAGGATTTTACGCTGACCGTCCATGAGGAGTCCGTAAGAAACTTTGGCATGGAATTCAGTAAGGAATGGGAGCATGCACCTTCAACTGTTCTATAAAGCGCATACGACATATTCATGAAATGGATAATTTAGGACAAGCCCCTTACTCAACATCCATTGTTTAACCGAGGTGATACACAGTGGCGATATTGAAAAATGACTGGGCCGACTATTTGGCGCCGGAGTTTGAGAAGCCCTATTATTTGAAGCTGCGCAAATTTCTTGCGGAAGAGTATAAGACGAGACGGATTTATCCGGATATGTACGATATTTTTAACGCGTTGCATTATACGTCGTTTGCCGATACGAAGGTGGTCATTCTGGGGCAGGACCCATATCACGGACCCGGGCAGGCCCATGGGCTTAGCTTCTCGGTCAAACCGGGGGTGACGCCGCCGCCGTCGCTGCAGAACATTTTTCAGGAGCTGCACGATGATCTGAACTGCGAAATTCCGAACAACGGTTATCTTGTTCCTTGGGCCAAGCAGGGAGTGCTCCTGCTGAACACGGTGCTGACGGTTCGAGCGCGCACGCCCAATTCGCACAAGGAGATGGGATGGGAAACCTTCACGGATCAGGTGATCCAGACGCTGAATCGGAAGGAGGAGCCGGTCGTCTTCCTGCTGTGGGGGAGCCATGCCCAACGGAAGGCGGAGCTGATTACGAACCCGAAACATCATCTGATCCGGTCACCGCATCCGAGTCCGTATTCGGCAATGCGCGGTTTTTTCGGAAGCCGTCCGTTCTCCCGGACCAACCGCTTCTTGCGTGAGGCGGGTCTGCCGGAGATCGATTGGCAGATTCCAAATATATAAGGGCACTGCGCTCAAAAATATCGTTAGGTTAACAGGGGGAATGTAGAAAATGAGTAAGCCTGTCATGCAGGTCGCGCTGGTATGCGGACCGGATAGTGATATGGAGGCCCAGGCCGTGCGAGCGGCATTGGAGTATTTTGGGGTACGCGTCTTTACCTACTGGATCGGCAGGCCGAATGACCTGATCGACGTCTTGTCCGGCGATGATTTATATGAAGGCACCGATATGATTCTGCTGAGCTTTCACGGGGATGAAGGCCGTCTAATCATGCCGGAGCTCGGCGATGACGTATATGAGCCGAACGAACCGAGAGGAGATTTCGGGCCGGACGAGATCCGGCGATTTGCGAGGCTGGACGGAAAGACGGTGATCGCGAATGGCTGCACGCTGGGAGATCCGGCGCTGGCCGAAGCCTTTCTTGCCAGTGGCTGTAACATGTTCATCGGACCGGATGACTATCCGGACGGCAACGATGCGCTAATGTTCGTGCTCCGGCTGTTCTATGAGATCATTCAGCAGGGCCGGGATGTGAAGGAAGCTTTCGCGATGACCGTACCTATGAGCAGCGAGCTGTCCATGTACCGTTTGTATGAATGAAATGATGAATGTAGAAAGACAGATAGACTATTGAAAATGCTATTTTGCCATCTCCTAGCTGTTCCGCAGGAAAGTCCTTGGAGATCTGCCGGGTAATGGATACATAAGAAAGTCGCCGGTGATGGGGCGGCTTTTGTTTTCACGAACAGGAATGCCTGAAATCGATTCCGGAGATGCATATGCCGCAGCTGACCCTGCTCGAGCATCCGGAGGAGGATTATATGTACGGACTGATCACAATGACCCTCGAAAGCCTGGCCTATTCGCTTCAGCTGGTGGAGAAACGATTGTAGGCAATTAACCGCTGATATCCCGGGTTCTTCGGCCATATTCGCCGGACGCTAACCATTTCGGAACAAATACCTGATATGAGAGAGGATTGGGAGTACCACATGAAAACAGAAAAGCAAAAAATGCTCGATGGAGAGCTATACAAGGCTTGGGACCCTGAATTGGTGCGTGAGCAGGCCTATGCCAGACGGATGACGCGCATGTATAACCAAACCACTGAAGCCGACGAGAATCTGCGGGTGCGGATTCTTAAAGAGCTGCTGGGATCGACCGGGAATAACCTGAAGATGGAGCCGAACATCCGATTCGATTATGGCTACAACATTCATGTCGGTGAAAATTTCTTCGCCAACTTTGACTGCACTATTCTGGATGTATGCGAGGTACGGATTGGCGATAACTGTATGTTCGGACCTGGCGTTCACATCTACACGGCTACGCATCCGGTGGATCCGTATGAACGGATAAAGGGACCGGAATACGGGAAGCCGGTTATGATCGGCAACAATGTATGGGTTGGCGGACGCGCCGTCATTAATCCGGGTGTTACGATTGGCAATAATGTGGTTATCGCATCAGGAGCCGTGGTGACCAAAGATGTTCCGGACAACATGATTGTCGGCGGCAATCCTGCGAAGGTGATTAAAGAAATTCACATTTAAAAAGATGTCGCTGCCTCGCATTGTATAAGGAACATTTCGCTTTCGACGGATCTCCTGGATGAAATAAAGAAGCGATATTATTGGCGATATCGTTTCTTTTTATATACTTGAGGTACTAATATAGAATCAGCAGCCGATCAGATTTGCCTCTATGTTGACGCTTCTCGGTGAATAAGTGGGGAGGGATGATGTTGCCTGTGAAAAAGAAGCTTGGTTTCGTCCTATTGATGATCTTTTCGCTGTTTATGATCAGTCCGGCTGAGGCATCCGTAGCTCCCGTTGAGCAAATCCGGGAACTGGTAAACCCTGAGTTTATGACTTACACATCAGGCTCTTTACGTCCGGTTAAGGATGATTATGGGATCACCGACACGGAGGATGTACAGCTTGGTGAAGGGCAGCCTTACTACATCGTCTCATCCGAATTTCTGAAGTCTTCGAGTGCAGACGGGGAGCACACAGACGATGATATTTTTGAACACGGCGGGTATTTATTTGTTATGGAGGAGAACGGAAAACCTGTTGGGAACGTAGACGTTACCAAAGAAAATGGGGCTTGGAGCATCTTCAAGCTTTCGAGTGGAATCAGCCCGGTTCAGGCGATAGTCGATACCCGTCAACAATCAGCAGCCGTTCCGGATACCAAGCTGATCTACGATCAAGCCTTTGGTCTGTTGGGGATTAGTCAAAATGAGAAATATATACAAAAAGCAGGTGAACACCAACTGAGTACTGCACAGGAAATCGATATCCGTTCGCTTGGAAATCAACTGATTCAGCAATATCAAGCAAGCCGGAAGCTCCCTCCTGGTTCAGCGGGGGGAAGGCTGTTTCCGTCTGATTCTACACATGCACATGGGAAATATTATACTGTGGGAGCTGTTATTTTTGCCGGATTCGCCATCATCGGAGCCGCAGTCATGCTGTTTAGGAAAAGAAGATCCAAGCTTTAAATAGGAGCAATGGATTGGTGTTACTGAACAATAAAAGCTTCGTATGTCCTCCAGCTCCTGAGTTTTCAGCACCACTTCCTTATCGTTCGTTACCATGATCGCAGGAAATCGATCGAGGCCGATTTTGTCGGCGATGTCTCGGTTTGTCGGGGTCTCGAGATCATATACCTGAATGCCTTGAATCACTTTCAAGAGAACATCGCTGGAGTTCATGAATTCAAGAAGCTGCATGTCGAGACCCGAGTAAGTTTCATAGAATAAATGGATTTTATATTGATCTTTCGAATCGGATGATAGAAAATCTAGCACATCCTGCTTGCTGGTTCCCGAGCAGCCAAGGGCCATAACCAACAACAGCATCGCGAAAATCTTACCAAATACATTAACGAAATACCGTTTGCTCCTCATGTATTCACCTCACTAACATAATTTCCTATCCCTTTGGCACTTCTTCCTTACAGGCCGAGACGATGCCGTACCGTTCCAGCGCCTTCGTGGATGACTCCAGCATCCGCCGCCGTAAATAGGCACCCTCCCGGATGCGCACCCGCCGGCCGAGAAAGCGGAGCTTGGATAGCAGATACTCCTGCTCGTCACCGGGCACCAAGAGCCGGACACTGTAGGTATCCTGCCCTTCGTCATACGTTACTTCCTTATCGAAGCAGGAGAGAGCGTACAGAATTCGGGACAGCTCCCCGTTATACCGGGGGACGACGTCAATGACGGCTTCCGTCCGCCTTGCATCGAGCAGTTGCGGAATCCTCTCCAGGATGCGGTCCGCATCGGATTCGGCGATCGGTTCCTCGGACACCGACAGGATGCTGTACAGCCGGGTGCGGAGCAGCGAGCGGTTCTTCCGGTGATACCAGAGCAGGTACCACTCCTGCTTGACCATGGAGAACTCCAGCTTATAAGGCAGCCCAGGCTGGTCCTTATGGGTACGCCCGCCCTTGATCGCGTAGGAGATGTTGATCGCGCGCTTGCGCATGATCGCTCGGCGCAATGGCCGCAGCAGCGGGTGGACGACCGGTTTGCCAGCGGCCTTCGCTTTTTCCAGCAGATGCTCCGGGGTTTCCATTCCCGCATCGGGTTCCAGGATCGCCCGCAGCTTCTCCAGCGTGGCAGGGGAGAAGGCATCCGCTGCAGCCGGATGGTCCAGCATCGTTTTCAGCCAGCTGCGCTCCTGCGAGGTCACCATGAACGTGCCCGAGTCCTCGAGACGGGATAGGATCTGGTAGTTAAAAATTTTTTCAAACGGATTCATAGGCAGCCTGGATCTCCTTCCATTCGTCGATCATTTCCTGGCGGAGCGTCAGCGGCTCCAGAATTTCGCAGGCAGAGCCGAAGCTCCGCAGCCAAGGCTTGATCTCGGTTGTGCCGTTCACGGTAATTTCGTATATGAAGGAGACCTCGTCTTCTTCGATGATCTCTCCCCATTGTCCTTGCAGCAGTACGCGTTCCTTCACGAAGCTCGGCCCGGAGACCCCGGGGTGGAAAAATCGGGCCCGAACCGTCACCGGACGGCCGGTATCGATCAGCCAGCTGTGCCGGATACGCTCCTCCAGCTCCTGCATTTTCGCCTCGAACCATGCCTCGTCAACCGCCGCGTCTTCCTCAATTTGAGTCATGCCCTCCATTCGATATTTGCGAATGCCTTCCCGGCCATTAGCGAGCAGATACCATCTGCCGTACTGGTGGTCGTAGACGACCTTCAACGGAAGCACCTTTTCCCATCTGCCCTTGGATTCCCGCTCGAACAGCGGGTTTGTATTTTTAGACGCATAGCTGAGCTCCGTTTTCGGCGAAAAGTACAGAAAGCGTACCTTGTGCCGATTACGGATGGCCTTAAGGAGGGTGAACAGATGCGCTTCGTCTAAGATGCGGGAATGATAGTGATACTTGTATAAAAAGGTTTCGGTAAACGGCATGGCTTCGCTTCGCTGAAGCTGCTTTTTAAGCCCGTCGCGGAGCAGGTATCCCGGCACGGATGGCACCTGCGTATTTGCCATGATATCAACGAAGTCATAGAGGTCCAGGAGCTCCTCTTCGGACAGCTCATGGACCAGCTCGCCGCGGATCCGGTACCGGTAAGGCCGGGGACCGGGCTCCCTGCAAATGACGCCGACCTCCTCGAGATATTTCAGATCGGAGCGGACGGTTTTTTCATCCGGGTAGGGAACGCCGTCCGGGGTTCCGCCGCAGCAGGCGTCCAGCAGCTCCGAGACCGTTAAGGTCTCATCACGCATGGCGCTGAGGAGCAAAGAAATCCGGAGTCCCTCGGATTCCTTGACCGACTTGGCGCGGAACAGGAACAGCAGTACCGGATCGGCCGACTCATAGTAGCTGAACCGGAGGGCATCAGCCAGCTCGGCGCCCTGCTCCATGGGCAGCTGCTGGTGCACGGTGCTGACGATGTCCTTCAGCTTCCGGATGGTTTTATCAAAGGTATGTACGGAAATGCCGAGCCGGTCGGCGAACTGCTGCCGGCTGTAGGCGCCGCTCGTCAGTGCAAGCATGCGCAGAAACTGGATCTCCTTGTCAAAGCTTTCCTTGGCCATGGTCAACCTCCGTTCGTTAAGCAGGCTATCTCTCTATTGTATCAGGGGTTGAAAAGCGGTGAAACGGAAAACTTTAACCCGGATTTGCCGCTTCGTAATACTTTTGCCATGTTCAATACCCCCGGAATGCGCGAAGATAGAGGCAACAAAGATAACCGAGTCCCTAAAAAGGACTTGTGGAGCGTGAACGAGCCGGACAGTGGCGAGCAAGTCCCCAAAAGGGACTTGTGGAGCGCAAACGAGCGCGCCAGGAGCAAACAAGTCCCGAAAAGGGACTTGCGGAGCGCGAACGAGCGCTGCCGGAGCAAACAAGTCCCAAAGAGGGACTTGTGTAGCGCGAACGAGCCCGGCCGAGGCAAACAAGTCCCGTAAAGGGACTTGCGGAGCGCAAACGAGACGGGCAGTGGCGAGCAAGTCCCTAAAAAGGACTTGTGGAGCGTGAACGAGCCGGGCAGTGGCGAGCAAGTCCTCAAAAGGGACTTGTGGAGCGTGAACGAGCCGGGCAGTGGCGAGCAAGTCCCTAAAAGGGGCCTTCGGAGCGCGAGCGAGCGCTGCCAGCGCACGAGTGAGTTGTACTACGTGAGTTAGCTCTCAAAAACCTGCTTCAACGGAGCAGGCGGAATCAGGTCGGAAAAGCGCTAGCGTTCTCCTTTGTCCTCTAATTTTAACAACTGTGAAGATCATTCCAAAAATTAGAGGACAACAGAGATTGGAGACATGATCCGCATGCGGAGTGCTGATAGGCGACGAACAAAGGATTGATCCGCATGCGGGGTGCTGACAGACACCAATTTTGGTTTTCGGCCCCACGTTTAGTGGACGATGACGCTTCCGGCATCCGAAGTGATGCGACCGCACCAATAGACCCCCAAAGGAGGAATTCAACATGTCGCAGATCAAGCAAACGATCCTCGAAGAACTGAAGCGCATTGAACGGGAGGAGGGCGTCCGGATTCTATATGCGTGCGAGTCGGGCAGCCGGGCGTGGGGCTTTCCTTCCCGGGACAGCGATTATGACGTGCGTTTTCTATATATCCGGCCGGTTGAGTGGTACTTATCCATATTCGACAAGCGGGACGTGATTGAACGACCGATCAGCGATAGGCTGGACATCAACGGGTGGGATTTGAAAAAAGCGCTCCGTCTCTTCCGCAAATCAAACCCGCCGCTGCTCGAATGGCTGCAGTCGCCAATCCGGTATTTGGAATGCTACTCGGCCGCTTCGCGAATCCGGGAGCACGCGTCGCAGATGTTTTCGCCTAGAGCGTGCATGCATCATTACTTGCATATGGCCAGAGGGAACTACCGGACCTACCTCCAAGGCGATACCGTCAAGATCAAAAAATATTTCTACGTGCTTCGTCCGATCCTGGCTTGCGAGTGGATCGAGAAGCATGGCGCGATGCCGCCTATGGAGTTCCAGCGGTTGGCGGATGCATTGATTCCCGAAGGGAGCGGGCTGAAGACGGCCGTTCAGGAGCTGCTCGCCCGCAAAATCGCCGGGGATGAAATGAAAGATGAGCCTAAAATCGCCGTGATCAATGAATATATTGAGACCAAATTAGCCGAATACGAGCGGATCGCGAAGGACATGCGGACGGCCGAAAGGGACGAAGTCGGCATCGATGCGAAGCTTGACGATCTGTTCCGGTCGGTAGTATATGAAGGATGGGAGAAGGATGAGTGCGATGGTCATTTTGTTTAATCAAGCGAAACGGATGCCTTGGGAGGGGAGGACCTCTATATACGATCATATTCGGCAGCAGGGCGGCACGGTGGACGGCTCCCTGCCGGATGATGAGGAATTCTGGGCGGGAAGCCGAATGCGTTGGGTGGCCGGAGGATTGGATGGCGCGCTTGGGCACCATGCGGCACCAGCCGGCGCTTCGGAGGATGTCCGGGAGCTGATCCGCCTGCTGGTAAAGCTGACGAGAAAGCCTGGGGCGTTGAAGCGTAAGGCCGTATACGAACAGCTGATGAAGCTGGATATCGGCGGCAGCATCGATGCCGTGCTGGAGGAGATTCGGCAAGCTCCCGGCATCGAGCCGGAGCCGCTGTTTTACGAAGCTAAATGGTTTGCGGAATGCGGGGCACACCGCAATGTCGTCAAATTCGGCATGGCCGTGCTCGGGTTGTTCCGAAACGAAGCGGCGAAGGACCTGCTCCTGACGCTGGGAAGGCATGAAGAATTTACACTGTATGCCGCCGTAGCGATCACGAACGGGATGGAAAACAGCAATGACGTGTTGTTTGAATTGGCCCAGACGGTCCATGGCTGGGGAAAAATCCATACAGTCGAACGGCTGCAGCCCGATACACCGGAAATTCGGGCGTGGCTGCTTCGTTACGGCTGCCCAAACAGCATCATGGATGAATACCTGGCTTGCATTTGCGCACGGAACGGCGAGCTTCATGAAGCGCTCTCGGCAAGCCGCGTCGATGACGAGCTGTTTGAAGGCGCGACTGATATCATTCAGGCGCTGCTCCATGGCGGACCCGCCGAGGATATCGACGATTACGAGTTCGCCCCGCAGGTTGTAACGGACTACGTGCGGCTCGCGGAGGAGCAGGGGCGGACGGCGAAGCATCTGACGGTCATTCTGAAGCTCCGTGAATATCTGGACGCTTCGGATGAAGGCTGGGTGCAGCGGTTAACCGCGGGATGGACCGAGGAGCGGAGACAAGCCGCTGCCGGCACTTGCGAACGCATCCTATCGAAGCCGATGTGGCAAGAAGTCGTCATGGGAGCGGTCAAGAGCGGAAGTCCCACGGAGCAATGGTACGGGGTGTCCGCTGCCCGCAGGCTGGGCGTTGATATCTGGCAGGAGCTATTTGCTCAGCTTACGGTGAACCCGCTGCTAGATTCGCACTATTTGGAGCTGATGAAATCCAACGATTCCATGCGAATCCGGGAGCTTGTCGACTTCGCCGGGCAGCGGCTGCCGCTCGCGGAGATTGCCTCGGGCCCGGGCGAGGAGATGGGGTTCGGCGAGGAATTTGCGGCACACCGGTGCCTTAGCAGCATCCTTCAGAACCTGGACCGTCATGAAGGGATCGGCCTTGAGCTGATCGCAGCCGGCCTAAACAGCCCGGTGGTGAATAACCGGCATATGGCGCTTACCGCGCTGGAGGCATGGACGGTAGCTTCTTGGAAAGCACGGCTGTCCGAAGTGCTGGTTCAGGTGTTGGCGGTTGACCCGGATGAATCGGTCCGGGAACGCATTCGCTCCCTTTTGGAGGAGATTGGAATTTCAAACAAACAGGCAACGCAGGGAGAAGCATAAGTAAGTTGTTTATGGGAGCTCTTAAGGTGGGGTCATGAAAAGAACGCTTGAGGCTGGCTCCAAGAAAAACGCCTTGGAAGAACTCCTAAGGAACCTCCCAAGGAACTCCCAAGGAACTCCCAAGGAAAAAACTCCTAAGGAGGACTCTTGAGAATGAGGAGAACTTTTGAAGAGAACTCCTCAGGTCACTCTTAGGAGACGGCCCCTAAAAAACGCTTAGAAAAATACGCTTAACGAGCAATCATACGTGTAACCTTGGGGAGAAGCATTAGTACAGAAGGCTTTCATTTTTTAAGAAACTGGAGTGAACGGAAAATGGGATATCAAAACATCGACGGTGTACGGGTGTGGGGAAAGCCGGATGAAAGCGCGGTGGCCCAAGCGCGCAGATGCGCCGAAACCGGCAATGTCATCCGGACCTTGCTCATGGCCGACCATCATAAAGGGTACAGTCAGCCGATCGGAGGCGTCGTTGTATACGACGGCCAGATCTCACCCTCCGGCGTAGGCTACGATATTGCCTGCGGGAACAAGGCGGTACGGACGAACCTGCATGCGAAGGACATCAAGCCAGTGCTGGGACGCATAATGGACGACATCGCGCGCAGCATTTCCTTCGGGATCGGGCGCGTCAACAACACACGGGTCGATCATGAGCTGTTTGATGATCCGGACTGGGACGTGTACCGCTCGATCGGGAAGAAGGAGCACGACAAGCTGCTGGCGCTGGCCCGGAGCCAGCTTGGCACGGTCGGCAGCGGCAACCATTTCGTCGATCTGTTTGAGGAGCAGGAGACGGGACGGCTGTGGGTCGCCAATCACTTCGGCAGCCGGGGCTTTGGACATAAAACGGCGAGCGGCTTCCTCAATCTGAGTGCCGGACGCGATTTTCTGGCAAATGCCCCGGGGGAATCGATGGACCAACCGCCGGTGCTGTTCGACCTGGACAGCGAGCTTGGCGATATGTATTATCGGGCGATGAAGCTTGTGGGCCGTTACGCCTATGCCGGACGGGATTACGTCATCGGGCAGGTGCTGTCGATGCTCGGGGCCGAAGCCGACTTCGAGGTGCATAATCATCACAATTATGCTTGGAAGGAGACGCATGACGGGAGAGAAGCCATTGTCGTGCGGAAGGGAGCCACGCCGTCGGCACCGGGGCAGACCGGGTTTATCGGCGGCAGCATGGGTGATATATCCGTGATCGTTCGGGGCAAGGATTCGGAGGAAAACCGGGACGCTTGCTACAGCACCGTACATGGGGCAGGACGCATCATGAGCCGGACGCAGGCGGCCGGCCGAATGAACTGGAAGACCCGGACCCGCAGCGGCGGACAAATCTCGACAGCACAGATGCTGTCGGCAGTTAAGGAATTTGGCGTGGAGCTGCGCGGCGCCGGTACGGACGAAAGCCCGTTTGTGTACCGCAAGCTCCAGGACGTTCTGGATGCGCACGCCGGGACGATTGAGGTACTGCATGTGCTGAAGCCGATCGGCGTCTGCATGGCGGGTGCAGATGAATTCGATCCGTACAAGGATTAACGCGTATACTGGTATCATCGGACTTACATGGATTACATTGGATTACATTGGATTACGTTGCTTTGCATTGCATTGCATTGTGCCGTATTGCATGTACCGTGCTGCATGTATCCGTATTATGTATCGTATTGCATGTATCGTACTACATGTATCGCAATGTATTATATCGCATTGCATTTTATTTTATTGTATTGCATTGAAATGAATAAATATGAAATGAATGAATTGAACAGCATTGAATTGCGGCCGTTTCCTGGAATATCACCAAGGAAACGGCCGTTATTATTTCACGGATTATCATAGGACGAATGAAGTCCTGAGTCGTTCATTGGAACACATGATTGAACATCTAATGCCAGACTTTTCGTGGTCATCAACGCAATGAAGCCCTACCCGTTCTTAACCCCCTCCAAGAACAAAAACAGCGGAATCCGCCGCCGGCGTTCATACGTCTCCTCGGTTAGGAAATGCTCCCGAACCGGCCTCGACTCGCGAAGAGACGCTACGCGAAAGCCTGCTCCCGTAAGTGCCATAAAATAATCCTCCACCGTGCGATGATATTTATGGACCGTTCCCCCAAGCCACTGCTGCTCCCGGTACCCCTCGATGAAGTAGTTGTCCACGACCCAATTCGTTCTGATCCCGGACGGCTGAAGGGTAGAGGTAATGACCGGATGCTCAATGGAGAAGATGAATTTTCCGCCGGGCTTAAGGGTCTGATGAATGCCTCGAAAGACGCTCTCGATATGTTGCAGATAATGAATGGCGAGTCTGGAGATTACCACATTATAGGTATCCCGCGGATACGTATATTCCTCCATCCTCATGTGCAGAACGGTCCCGTTGTTGTATGCCGTTAGGTTGCTCGTAGAGGCATCCGTCATTTTGCGGGAACCCTCGATTCCCACGTAGGCTGCACAACCTTTTTTCAACAATTCCACGCCAAATCCCGCATCCCCGCACCCCAGATCCAGTATATGACGATCCGAAATATCCCCGAGCAGCTCCATAATGACGGGCTTCTCTAAGGTATCGTTAGCGTTCTCCTGCCATTGCCGGCGCTGCATATACTTCTCAAAGTTAGCGTCGTTGTCATAAAAATCAGTTCCGTGATTGCGCATTAGGTCCCTCCCTCGGATAATGTCCTAAATCCTACCATCGTGTACTTTACCACATAAGCGGAGCTGGAAGCTATGGGTACAGAGAAAGGCATGATCATGGCGCTAATTCACCGTGCCGTGCTGCAAGGAGTCCTCAAGGTAGAGGGAAAATGAAATGACATCCGGTAGATGAAGACGCACCAACAACCGGCCTTTTTCATATGGTACAGGAGCGGATCTTATGATGAGGGGAGTTATTGATCGATGTACGGAAATTACTATCATGTCCCGGGACCCATGACTAGGCAGAGAGTTTCAATGCAGCAAGCCCAAGAAATAGCACTGGCCCGCGTTCCGGGGCGAATTGTGCATGTCGATATGGAGCTGGAGCACGGCGTGTTGGTATACGAAGTATTTATCCTGACATCCGAGAACAGGCTATTCGAAGTCGAGGTACTCGCGAAGTCAGGAAGAATCTTGAAGATCGAGGAAGAAGACGACGAAGATTAAGGCGGGTCGGGTTTATAGAAACAACGAACCGAGTGAGACGTGGGAAAACCATCGTTTCGCTCGGTTTTTTATCATGGAGATGCAAAGGCATCCCCGCCTGTCATGTTCATGATTTACAGCGGGACAGCAAAATTCCGGATATCCATATCCCCGAAGCTTGCCGCATACATTCGATATCAAGATTAGGTGAAGCTCGAACCTCGAAGCGATATATGTAAAAAAGGTTTAGAGGCGTTTATTCCCTATATTTTGCATCAAGCTGGCCTCTATAATGGAGTTGAACATGCATAGCGGCTTGTATCCCTAAGGATGTGGATTCTCATAACATGGGATAAACGCATCAAGGGAGCTGCTCGTGTACAGGTTCGCTGAAACAAGAGAGAGATATCAAACTAAAGGAGATATGAAACATGGCTAAAACGAAACGGGGCCGAGCCCTGTGGAACACGCCTTCCCGGGGCCGCGGCACATGTCCGGTATGCAGCACGAAGCGCATCAAGCTGCTCTATACCGCGAACAAATCGGACGGCACGGCGCTGAAGGTATGCAAGCGATGCCAGAACGCCGACCCGGCCAGGGTGGACGCTCCCGTAATCTAGAGGGGGTCGGTGCAAGGCGCCGGATGGCGGGAGTGAGCCGCCTTTCTAATAAGAGGCATCCATCAAAAAGTCCATTCCTTATTCAAGGGGATGGTCTTTTCATTTTGACAGGATAACGCTGCCGATGGTGTAGACCTCCAGCAGACCAATGGTAAGCGAGCTGAGGTGTACGTACGTCGTGCCCATGCTGGTTTACTTTTCCCTGCCGTTGGTTTAATATTTAATTAGATGAATATTAAATTAGACGATGATTAAACTAACGGATTGGAGGGACCCGGACAATGCAACTGGATAAAGTGGTCAACTATCACAAAGCACTTGCGGATCCAACGCGGATTAAAATCCTCATCCTGCTCGCCGAAGGGGAATTGAACGGGCAGGTCCTTGCGGAGAAGCTCGGCGTTACGCCGGCAACGATTACGCATCATGCCGCCAAGCTGCGGGAAGCGAGCCTCATTAAAGAGCGCCGGGACAAGAACACGATTTATTTTTCGCTCAATCATTATTTCATTAAGAACAGCGCGTCGGCAACGGAGAATTTAATCTACCAGCGCGTGAACCCGGAGCATACAGCCGAGCGCATTCCGGATGCGGATCAGCAGCTGCGGGAATCGGTGATCAAGAACTTCTTCACACAAGACGGGAAGCTGAAGAGCATTCCGGCACAGCTGAAGAAGAAGCTCATCGTGCTGACGCATATCGTATCCATGCTGGAAAATGGACGAAAGTACAGCGAGAAGGAGATCAACGAGTTCATCGCCGGATTCCATGAGGACTTTGCGACGATTCGCCGGGAATTCATCATGCACCACTTCATGTACCGGGACAATGGCGTGTACGAGCTGAACCCGCAGGAGATGTGGGCCCGGTGGGAGGATTTAAAGTAAAAACAGCGCGCAGCTTGCACCTTAGCACTCCATTCCATGCATGGAATCCGTTTTGATATATAACAATGAAAAGAGCGGATGGCAAGCCCTCGGACCTTTTTAGAATGCTGGTCCAAGGGCTTGCTTTCCTTATGTCCGGTCCGCATTCGCAGACGCTCCCGATACCGAACCGTAGCCAACCGACCCGGCAGCGGTTACAATAAGAAAATACAAGGATAGAAATTCCAAGTGAGGTGAAAGGATGGACGTTTACCGCTGCATGAACCATCCTGAAGCGCCGGCCATCGGTCAATGCAGGCGCTGCGGGAAACCGATCTGCAAGGACTGCTATAACCTGGACACCGGCTGCTGCCGCTACCGCTGCGGCGAGATCGGCTATGCTCCGCATACGCCGCCCCGGCCCAAGAGCGCGTTTTGGAGCGTCATTGTGTCCCTGCTTGCCATTCTCGGCGGATTGGCGGTGCTGCTGCTTGCGATTTGCGGCGCCATGCTGTTTTCCTATTAGGCAATGAATCTTATGCGTTAAGTTTGTAAATCAAGGAGTGGGCAGATGGAATTTCCCGTTTATATATACCTAGGTTCCTGGCGGATTCATCCGCATGTGCTGTTTGAAGCACTGGCCTACTTTATCGGCTTTCGCGTCTATTTGTGGACCCGGCGGCCCAGCGGCATGTCCAAGCTGATGAGCCTGCAAATTTTGGCAGGGACGATCGCGGGCGCGGCCATAGGGTCCAAGCTGCTGTTTTGGCTGGAGGATCCGGCCGCCACGTGGGAGCAGCTGAGCCAGCTCCATTTGCTGTGGGGCGGGAAAACGATTGTTGGGGGTCTCCTAGGGGGCCTAATCGGGGTGGAGCTGACGAAACGCTGGGTGGGCTGGAAGCATTCTACCGGCGATGATTTCGTATACCCGCTTATCCTGGGCATGGGGCTGGGACGGATCGGCTGCTTTCTGACCGGTCTGGACGACCATACGTACGGCACGGCGACGTCCTGGGTGACGGGCGTGGATTTCGGCGATGGAGTCCTTCGCCATCCGACTCAGCTGTATGAGATTGTTTTTCTGATCGTCCTGGCACTGCTGCTTATCCCGCTGTACCGTCAGAGCCGCAGCCAATCCCCCGGTGAAGGTTATGTATCGGGCCGGATGTTCCAATGGTTCATGGCCGGGTACCTGCTGTTCCGTTTAGGGGTCGAATGGATCAAGCCGACGCCTCACCCCTACCTGGGGCTGAACAATATCCAGCTGGCCTGCATTGCCGGCCTGATCTACTACGCCTGGCTCATCGGCGGCAAGAGCAAGCTTCGCCGATCGATCCCGGAGTCCCATCTTCCAAGCTGATCAAGATAAAGGAGCGTTACATTATGCCGAACCGGCCTTATCTGTATCATGAACTGACGAATAGCATTTGCACGACCTGTTACCGTAAAGTCGAAGCCAAAATCATTGAGGAGAACGGCAAGATCTATATGGTCAAGCGCTGCCTTGTTCACGGCCCGGAGAAAGTGCTGATCTCAACGGAGGTCGATTACTATCACCAGACCCGGAAGTTTATTAAGCCCTCCGAAATGCCGCTTAAGTGGAACACGCCGATACGTTACGGCTGTCCCTACGACTGCGGTCTATGCCCCGATCATGAGCAGCACAGCTGCTTGACCCTCCTCGAGATTACGGACCACTGCAATCTGCAGTGTCCGATCTGCTTCGCGGAATCATCGCCGCACCGTACCTCTTACCGGTCGCTTGAACAGATCGAGTTCATGCTCGACCGGATCGTCGAGAACGAAGGCGAGCCGGATATCGTGCAGATCAGCGGCGGGGAACCGACGACGCACCCGAATTTCTTCGAAATCCTGGATATGTGCAAGAGCCGTCCTATCAAACACATCATGGTGAACACCAACGGCATCCGTATTGCTCAAGATGCCGATTTTGCCCGGCGGTTGTCGGAATATATGCCCGGATTCGAGATCTATTTGCAGTTCGACAGCTTTGAAGCCCATGTATTGAAGGAGCTGAGAGGGGCCGATCTGAGACGTATCCGCCAGCAGGCCATCGATCGCTTAAATGAATTTAATATCTCCACTACGCTCGTGGTTACGCTGAAGAAAGGGCTCAATGACGGCGAGATCGGCGACATTATCCAGTATGGGATGAAGCAGCGGGCGGTGCGAGGCGTGACGATTCAGCCGATTCAGGCGGCAGGTCGTCTGGAAGGCTATGACCCGTCGACGGATCGGCTTACGGTTAGCGAAGTGCGCAGGATGATCATCGATCAGTCCGGAGTGTTCCAGGAGGCCGACATTCTGCCGGTGCCTTGCCACCCGGATTGCCTGGCGATGGGCTATGCGCTCAAGCTGGGCGGGGAGGTGCTGCCTCTGACAGGCATGATCGATCCGAACATTCTGCTTGAGGGCGACAGCAATACGATCGTATTTGAGCAGGATCCGGTCATTCGCGGCAAAATGTTCGAGCTGCTCTCTACCGGACATTCCCCGCAGTCCTCGGCGCTGTCCTTGAAGAGCCTGCTTTGCTGCCTTCCTTTGGCGGCTGTGCCGGAGCAAATTACCTATGATAATGTGTTCCGCGTCATTATCATGCAGTTCCTCGATGCCCATAACTTCGATGTCCGCTCGGTCAAAAAATCATGCGTTCACATCGTCCATCCTGACGGGCGGATGATCCCGTTCGATACCTATAATCTGTTCTATCGGGACGATAAGGAAGAGCTGCTGAAGGAACGCAAAGAAGAGCTGGTCACCGCCTGGGACAGGGGGTAAACAACATGGGAAGTGATAGCGAGAAGCTAACATCCAGCCCTCTGTATCAATTGGACCGCAATATGAGCATCGGCAGCCCGCTCTCGGACCGCCTGCAGTGGCATTCCCCGCTGGAGGCCCCGTTTCTCGTAGCCGGATTCGGCTGGTTTCAGGCCGAGCGCCTGTACCGGAGATTGCCGGCGGTGCCGGACGTACCGGTCCGCCCGGAAGTGGATGCTTTGTCGAACTGCACCTCGGGAGGCCAGATCCGGTTCCGAACCGATTCGCGCACCGTATCGGTTCGCGTCCGCTTAACGTCAGGCTCCGGCATGTACCATATGCCGCCGACCGGGGAGTGCGGCATGGATGCCTATATCGGAGGCCCCGGGCATTGGATTCACGCGGGAACGGCAAGCTTCAAGCCCGGTCAGGAAGAATACGAGAGCAGCCTGTTCACCTGCGAGGACGCCGAGGAGCGCTCCTTCATGTTGAACATGCCGCTATATCAGGGCGTACGAGAGCTATGGATCGGATTGGAACCAGGTGCGAAGGTGTGGGCACCAGAACCGTATGATTCAAGCAAAAAGGTGATCCTGTACGGCACTTCCATCACCCAGGGCGGGTGTGCGTCACGGCCCGGCATGTCCTATCCGAATATCCTTAGCAGGCATATCCATCTGGAGTTTATAAACCTCGGCTTTTCCGGCAACGGAAAAGGCGAGCCGGAGCTGGCAATGCTCGCCTCGCAGATTTCGGATCCGGCATGCTTCGTTATCGATTATGAAGCGAACTGTGGAGGAACCGAGGAATACCGGCATACCTTGCCGGGCTTCATCAAGACGTACCGGGAAGCCCATCCGGATGTGCCGATCATTCTCGTATCGCGGATTCCGCATGGAGCGGAGTCCTTCAAGCCGGAGATCCGGGAAGGGCGGCTCGCCAGGCTGAAGTTCCAGTCGGAGCTTGTCGCGGAGCGGAATAAGGCCGGGGACCGGCATATTGTGTTCGTGGACGGGTCGGATCTGCTCGGCGACGATCCGGGCGAGGCGATGGTGGACGGCGTTCATCCGACGGATCTGGGCTTTCAGCGGATCGCAGACGGTCTGCTGCCGGTTATTCGGCAAGCGACGAGCCGGTAATACCAAGCATCCGGCTGGTAATGGCCGATTCGTTCAATCATTTACCGCCGAATAGCGGCGGGAAACAAGACGGCACGGGAGTCATTCCTGCGCCGTTTTTATTTTGCTTAGCTCCGCTACAAAAACTTCACTGTAGGCTCAATCGCAAGTCCTCAGCAGTAAGCTCGATCGCAATACCTCCATTGTGAGCTCCACACTCATGTTCACTGCAGACCCTCCATTGTAAGCCCCACCGCAGATTCTCCGCTTTAAGCTTCATCGCAAGTCCTTCACTGTGAGCACCATTGAAACTCCTCAACTATAGGCTCAGCCTCGAGTCCTACACATCTCCTCCACAGCTTAACCACAGGTCCTTCCACCGTAGCCCCACCGCATGTCCACTGGCGTCAAGCTCGACCTCACATTCACTACCGCAAGTTCTCTACCGCAAGGCAAAAGATAAAAATCACGATTGTTTTCCTGATTATTATGATGTTATGATAACAACAAACTAACATAATGATGATAGAAAAAGGATGTGCTGTTCACATGGCAGGCAAAGTAACGATGCAGCAAATTGCCGATCATCTCGGCCTTTCGAAGTTCGCGGTTTCTAAAGCGCTTTCAGGAAAGCCCGGCGTTAGTCTGGAAACGCGGGAGCGAATTGTGAGCGTGGCGACGCAGCTCGGGTATTTCGCGAATAAAGCGCCAAAAAACGGAAGCCGGAAGAGCGAGGCGGCGGGCGGGCAGACGGCTGCGCGCGAAACCGTCATCGTGCTCGTCCCGAACGTCCGCTATCAGACCCGCGACTCGATGTATTGGGGGCGCATCATCGACGGAATAACGAGCGAGCTTGAGCGCAGAGATATGGGGATGGTGATCGTGACCGACCAGTTCAAGGACAGCTTCGCCAATCTCATCAATCCCGCCGGCGTCAAGGGCATCATCGGCGTGGGCTTCATCTCGTCGCAGCTGCTGCTTGAGATCCGCAGCCTCGGCATTCCGTTCGTGCTCATTGACCATGAAGACCCGCTGATCCCGTCGGATGCGCTGTTCATGAATAATGTGGAATGTATCCGCAGGACAGCCAGCTACCTGATCGGCTGCGGCCACCGGAAGCTGCAGTTCGTCGGCAACATCCACTTCTCGAGGAGCTTCGCGGACCGCTATCAGGGATATCGGGCCATTCTGGAAGAGCAGGGGATACCGCTCGGCCAGAACGAGGAGCTGCTTCGTCTTGAGGGCGAGAACCGATCCGAGTTGACCGAGGCGCTGGAAGGAATTTTGGGGAGGATGGATGAGCTGCCGACGGCCTTCGTATGCGCGAACGACTCCATTGCCATTTGCGTCATGACCGTACTCGGAAGAATGGATGTAGCGGTACCGGAGCAATGCTCGGTTACCGGCTTCGATAACATCGAGGATGCGGCGAGCTCGTCCCCGTCGTTAAGCACGATCCATGTGCATAAGGAGGCGCTCGGCCAGCGGGCGGTGGAGAGCTTGCTAAGACGCGTGGAGCAGCCGGACAGCCCGCTGGAGAAAATACTGCTGGCCGGGGACTTCGTCATCCGGAATTCAACAGCTTATGCAAGGAAGGTTGACTGATGTGACAGGCTTCCGCCGTATTGCGCAGCTATGGAGAGAGCGGCCGGCCGGCCGGCTGGACCGCAAGCTGTCTGTCGTATTTTTATTTCTGATCATGCTGCCGATGGGGCTCATCACGTATTTTGCGGCGGAGCGTTATACGGCTTCGATCGAAAAGAATACCGTGGCCTATGTCTCCCAGCTGTCGAGCAAGATGATGGGCAAGCTGGACGATTACGTGAATGACATGATGAAGATTTCCATTATCCCTTCGTATTTGAATGAAATTCAATCAGGGCTGGACATGTCGAACCGGTATTACGAAGAGGGAGGCCCGTCTAAGGCAGCGGACCGCCCGAACGAGAGCGAGGTCAAGCTGCAGATTACGCGGAAGGTCGAGCGCAGCATTTATTTTATGAACAATATCAAGGAAGGTACCAGCAACGTATATCTGTTCGATCTTTACGGCAACCCGTATTTCGTGGTCAAAAGCGGCGGCAGCCGCTCGAATCTGCAGCAGTATTACGAGGGCTGGAGAAAGCTCGCCACCGCGGCGAACGGCCGGCCCGTGCTGGTCAGCACGCAGGAGATTGCGGTTCCTGCCGGAAGCAAGCAGTATATGTTCACGGTCGTCCGCGACATCATCGACAAGTCATATCACTCCATCGGGACGATTGCGGTCGATGCAAACATCGGCGTGATCGAGAATATCGTGACCGACCTCGAGGATACGACCCGCGGAAAGACCTTTATTTTGGATGATAACGGAACCGTCATTTACGACAGCGAGAAAAAATACTTGGCGCGCAGCATGAACGAGCATGCGGCCCTGGCCCAGGTTACCGGAAGGGAGGGGAGCTTCCGCATGACGATTGAGGGCGAGCCTCAGCTCGTCGTGTACAAGAAATCCGAGAAGACGGGATGGCTGATCCTGATAACGGTACCGGAGCAGCCGCTGATGAAGGAGGCCTTCGATACCCGCCGGATCACCATTGCCGCCGCCGTAGGCGTCACCGGATTTGCGCTCATGATCTCGCTCGTCCTTATCTATGCGCTGATGCGGCCGCTGAGATCCATTGTCCAGCATATGAAGCAGGTGCAGACCGGCAACCTGGATGTCGTATTTCCGGTCCGCAGGCGGGATGAAGCGGGTTTGATCGGGATTTCCTTCAACCGCATGATGGCCCGGATCAAGCAGCTGATCGACGATATCTACGCGATGGAAGCGAGGAAGAAGGAAGCTCAGCTGGAGAGCCTGCAGCACCAGATCAACCCGCATTTTATTTACAATACGCTCGAGACGATCCGGATGACGGCCGTGCTTCATGATGATGCCGAGGTAGGAGAAATGGTTCAGCTGCTGGGACAGCAGCTGCGGTACAGCATTCACGCCGGCAGCGAAATCGTCGAAGCGAGGCAGGAGTGGGCACATATTAAAGCCTATATTGAGCTGCTGAATTACCGATATGGAGATCGTTTCGTGCTCTCGCTGCCGGAAGAGGAAGCCGTTCATTCCATCCGGGTCATGAAGCTGCTGTTCCAGCCCATCATTGAGAATGCCGTGAATCATGGCTTCGATGAAACGAAAGCCGTCCTGCATCTGACGATTACCCATGAACGCGAGGGGGATCATCATATCTTCACCGTAGCGGATGACGGCCTGGGCATGCCGCCGGCAGCGCTAGTGCGGCTGCGCCGAGCGTTGGAGGAGGAGCAGCCGCAGGCAGCGGAAGGGCGGGGAATCGGTCTGCGCAACGTTCATGAACGCTTACAGCTGCGATATGGCAGAGCTTACGGGCTTGCCGTTCAGAGCGAGGAGGGGCTCGGAACGACGGTCCGGATTACGATTCCAAGTGACGATACAGAGCAGCATTTAAGAACAGGAGTTGGTTGAGGATGCTTACGATTGCTGTGGTGGATGACGAGGAGCGAATTCGGCTGGGGCTGGGCAAGCTGATTCGGGACGCGGGCGAGCCTTACCGTGTCGTCGGGACGTTCGCAAGCGGCCAGGAGCTGCTCGACCGAATGCATGAGCTGCAGCCGGACCTAGTCATTACCGATGTCAAAATGCCGCAGATGGACGGCCTACAGCTGATGGCACGCGTGCGGGAGCTCGCGAGCGGCGCGAAAATCGCCGTGCTGAGCGGCTACAACGATTTTGAGTACGCCCGGACGGCCATGCGCCAGGGCGCCGTGGAATATTTGCTGAAGCCGGTCAACATCAAGGAGCTGCATCAGCTGCTTGCGAACGTGCTTGAGATGGTGCAGAAGGAGCGAAGCGAACGAAGACTCGAGTCAGATGATCTGGTGAGCTTCCTGCTGGGTCCGGGTGAGAACAGGGTGCCGGAGCATCTCTTCGAAGAGGTGTGCGCAAGACTGGACCGCCAGCCTTTGTTCCGGGGTTATTATGCCATACTGCTGCTTCAGACTTCCTCGGAGGTGACGCCCGCCGGACTGGAGCATCTCACCGCCGAGTGGGGGGAGGAGCGCAGAATCGTGGGCTGCATCGACGGCCGAAGGGCCGTGATCCTGCCGGTGAGGCCCATCGAGCATGCCGGCATAGCCAGGGAACGCTCGGTGATGCTGCTGCAGCAGCTGCCTGCCGGAACCGCAGCCAAAGCGGGCATCAGCGGCGTGTTCTCCGGCAGCCAGTGGCTACCGCAGGCCTACGAGGAAGCGCTGCGCTCGCTGGAGCAGGCGTGGTACAGCCGAGAACGGCGGGTATGCGGAGCCCAGGGGGACGGGCAAGGGGCGCGGAGGCAGCCGGAGGAGCGCTACCGCCTGGTGCGGCTGCTGGACAAGCAGCTGTTTCCGGCTCTGCACGGGGGCGATTATGCCCGACTGCCGGATTTGGCCGGCGCCTGGCTGGATGAGGTTGCACCGTTGGCACCCGGGTGGGCGGAGCTTAAAGAAGCGTGCGCAGCGATCGCGGCCCATGGCTCGGAGGAGCTGGAGCACCGCGGGATTCCCAAGGATGAGGTCGAATGGCCCCATGATCCGGGGCGATTCGAGGATTGGCGTGCATTTGCCGCAGCGCTGAAGGCCGCGGTAGAGAAGCTAGCAGGTCTGCTGGAGCAGGTGAAGACTGAGCACCGGGCCGTTGAAACGGTCAAAGCTTATATCCAGCAGCATTTTACCGAGGAGCTCGAGCTTCAGCATTTGGCCGATCTCGTTTACTTAACGCCGAGCTATTTAAGCAAGCTGTTCAAGACCGAGACGGGAGAGACGATTACGGACTATATCATCAGCGAGCGGATCGCGCTGGCGAAGCGGCTGCTGAAAGAGGATCGCGGCCTGAAGACGTATAAGGTCGGCGAACGGGTAGGGTACCCCGACCCGGCTTATTTTACGAAGGTGTTCAAGAAGATGACGGGAAAAACGCCGAAGGAATACCGGGACTTTGTTAGGTGATTGTTATCTAAAATGAGGACAATAAAACGAAACCGAATCTATTATTTTTCAGCATGCTGTCTTTTATAATTATGAAATCGGTACCACTTCAAGCAGAAAGCGAGGAAGGGAGCTTGTTCAATTTCAGTTATAAAACACAGCGCTATCTTATTCTGTTCGGGTTCCTCACCATTCCTGTTGTCCTGTCTCTGACCTTCTCGTATTATCCGGCGATTTCCCTGCTGTATTACAGCTTGACGGATTGGACCGGCCTCGGCTGGGATATGAATTTCATCGGACTGGATAATTATGTGGAAATATTTACGAAGCCTGAAGTGTTCAGTACGTTGAAGAACAATCTGTACTATTTGGGCGGCGGCCTGGTGCAGGTCGTCTTTGCCCTGTATTTCGCGGTCATTCTGACCGGGAAGCTGAAGGGGAGAAACGGCTTTCGCGTAGCTCTGTTTCTGCCGTATGTTCTGCACAGCGTCGCGACGGTGATCATGTTCAAGAACGTGTACCACATGGAATACGGCTCGCTGAACACGCTCCTTGGCGCGCTCGGGCTGGATTCTTGGCAGCAGAGCTGGCTCGGCGACAAGCGGATCGTGAATTTCGCGCTGGCATTCATCTCCATGTGGAAATACATGGGGCTGAACATGGTGATCTTCATCGGTGCGCTCCAGTCCATCCCCGGCGATCTTTATGAGGCCGCTTCCATCGATGGCGCGTCGGGCTGGCAGAAGTTCCGCTATATTACGCTGCCAAGCATCCGCGGCGTACTGGAGCTGATGCTCATCCTGACCCTGACGGGCGCGCTTGAGGCATTCGATATTCCGTTTGTCATGATGCTAGGCGCAAACGATACGTCAACCTTTGTCATCCATACGGTGAATACGGCGTTTAAGTACCAGAACTTTGGCCTGGCTTCGGCCATGGCGGTCGTGCTGCTCATCATGGTGCTGCTGTTTATCGTCATTCAGCGGAAGCTGTTGTTTAGGGAGGGGAGAAGCGAATGAAGCGGGAACGATCCATCGCAATGACGATTTTTAATTATTTTACGCTGGCGGTTGCGCTGTTCGTTGTCTTCTTCCCGATCTACTCGATCGCGGTGGGAGCCTTCAAGACCCAGGTGGAGTATTATCAATCGGGTCTTGCGCTGCCGGACAATTTCTTCAACCTGGAAAACTTCAAGCGGGTGATCGACATTGGCGATCTGGGCCTCGGCTTCCGCAATATCCTGATTATTCTGGCCATTTCCGTGGCGGGAAACATCGTGCTCGGGACAATGGTTGCCTATGCGGTGGGACGCTTTGATTTCAAGCTGAAAAAGGCGATCATGGGCATGTACCTTGTAGCCCAGGTTATCCCGATGGTCACGACTCAGGTCGCAACGTTCAGCGTGATCCAAAGCCTGGGCGCCTACAATACGATGCTTGCGCCGATTCTGCTCTATTTGGGCGCGGACGTGCTCCAGATCGTCATTTATCTCCAATTCGTCAACAGCATTCCTAAAGATCTTGACGAGAGTGCCATGATCGAGGGAGCATCCCTGTTCAAAATCTATCGCTCCATCATCTTCCCGCTGCTTGCGCCGGCTACGGCAACGCTGATCATTCTGAAGAGCATTTCGATATATAACGATTTCTACACGCCGTATCTGTACATGCCGAAGCAGGATCTGAAGGTGGTATCCACCGCGATTTATTCCTTCATCGGTCCGAACGCGGCGCAGCTGAACGTCATTTCAGCGGGTATTCTGATTATCTTTATTCCGACGGTGGTGCTCTTCTTGTTCATGCAGCGGTATATTTTTGCAGGCGTGACGAACGGGGCGGTCAAGTAATTAGGGGGACGCTGACGGTGACGGATCAAAAAGGGTTCGGCGGGCCCGATGTGACGGATGGATGCATAGGGTTCGACGAGCCGGTGTGACGGATGAACGCACTAGAGTTCGACGCCCCGGTTTGCCGAGCCTAAAAAAGAGATAAAAAACGACATAACGGAGAGGGAGAGTGCCAATATGAATACAAACAAGATATGGCCGGAGTATGTCAACGGCATGACATGGGGGTGGACCGGCGTCCGGGGCACCTGGAGCGGGCCTGAAGCGGAGTTCTCCATGGAGCGAATGGCGGAGATGAACGTGAACTGGACAGCACTCGCGCTTTCCGCCGTGCAAGCAACGCCGCAGTCGACGGAGATTCCGTTTCGCGAGGAGCCGACGGTAACGGATGACGAGGTCCGATGGGCAATCCGCAAGGCGAAGCAGCTTGGCCTGAAGGTGTGCCTGAAGCCGGTCGTCAACGTTGGCAACGGCACATGGCGGGCGCATATCAGCTTCTTCGATGAAGAGGTGCCTGGCGAGCCAAGCTGGGCGGAATGGTTCCGTTCCTACGGGGAGTTCATCCGCCACTATGCTATGATCGCCGAAGAAGAGGGCTGCGAAATGCTGTGCATCGGCTGCGAGATGGTACAGGCCGATAAGCGCGAGGCCGAATGGCGGAGCCTGATTGCGGATGTCCGGTCGGTATATGGAGGCTTGATTACCTATAATTGCGATAAGTACCAGGAGGATCGCCTGACCTGGTGGGACGCGGTCGATATCATCTCGTCGAGCGGCTATTATCCGATCGATCAATGGGAAGCGCAGCTGGACCGAATCGAAGACACGGTCAAAAAGTGGAACAAGCCTTTCTTCTTCATGGAAGCCGGATGCCCGAGCCGCGAAGGCTCCGCGGCCCGGCCGAATGACTGGTCGCTGCCGGGCGGGCCGTCCGAAGCGGAGCAGGAGCGGTACTATGAAGCGATGTTCGCTGCATGCGCACAGCGGGACTGGATGCAGGGATATATGCTGTGGGACTGGCCGGCCCGGCTGTACGACGCGCAGGAGGCTTCGGAGAACGACGATTATTGCATGTACGGCAAACGCGCGGCCGGAACGGTGCGGCGCTTCTACGCAAGCGGCTCCCTGGCATTGGAAGCCGGTGAGAGTTCCGATGCTCGATAACACGCAAGTTTAAATAGGTTTATTGCTTTGTGAAGTGAACCGCATCGCATGCAGCTTCTGGCGCATGCGGTGCGGTATTTGCTTGGGAAGAGGCACGCTGTCGGGAGTCGGTAGGATCGATAGAATCCCCACCTAACAAAATAATCATAGGTTAGCATAATTTATGACAATAAAAACAAATGTACTTCATTTGTTTTGTTCTTGTTAGCTATTAATATTTGAGTTGTAAGCGATAACAATATCGGCATTCCCTTTTTGGGAGACGCCGGATCATTACAAAGTACAGGGGGAAGAGACAAATGAAGAACAGACTGACAATGCTGCTGCTTCTGTTATTTACCGTATCATCCATATTGGCCGCCTGCGGAGGCAACAAAGCGAATGATGCGGGCACGACGCCTGGTGCGAGCACGGGCAGCGAAACGGCCGGCACGGAGGGAGCGACCGAGCTTGGCGGCAAGCTAAAGGTGCTGACGCACCGTACGGATCTTGTGAACGACGGAACGCTCGATAAGTATGAGGAGGCTTTTAAAGCCAAGTATCCGAAGGCCGAAATCGAATTCGAAGGCTTGACGAACTACGCCCAGGATATCCAGGTACGTTTGACGACCGGAGAAGCCGGTGACGTGCTCATGATTCCGACCGGCCTTGCAACCTCGGAGTATCCGAAATATTTTGAGCCGCTGCCGGATGCGATGTTCGAGAACGTGTATTTCGCGGACAACACGCTGTTCGAAGGCAAGCGTTACGGGATTTCGACCGGCGTGAATACGCAAGGGATCGTGTATAACAAAAAAGCGTTCGAGGCTGCCGGGATCGACAAGGTTCCCGGGACGCTGGATGAGCTCTATGCCGCGGCCGAGAAGCTGAAGGCAGCCGATATCATTCCGCTCTACATGAACTTCGGCGCTCAGTGGACGATGGGCAACTGGGCCGATAACTCGGCATGGTATGTGGCAGGCGATCCGCAATATCACTCGAAGCTGGTATCGGAAGAGGCTCCGTTCCAGGTTGATAATGCATGGGGCACGCTGGCCCAGATTGCACGTACCTTCGTGCAGAAGGAGTGGGTAGAGAAGGATCTGTACACGAATAACTGGGAGATTTCGAAAGGGGAAATGGCTGCCGGCAAAGCCGGGATGTATTTCCTTGGCAACTGGGTCATTCCCCAGGTGATCGGCGCAGGCGCCGCTTCAGAGGACATCGGGTTCTTCCCGCTCCCTTACGACAACAGCGGCAAGTATAACGCACCGCTTGGCTCGGACTACTTCGTTGCAGTCAGCAAGGACAGCGAGAACAAGGAGCTGGCAACCGCGTGGGTGGAATTTTTCGTGAAAGAATCCGGCTACGTGGAAGATTCGGGCTTTATGCCGATTATCAAGACGGCCGAGTCCACCATTCCGCAGCTGGCTGAATTCCAGTCGTTCAATCCGACCCTCATCGAGAGTGAGGCGACCGATCCGAAGTTTAACGAGATTGCGAATAAAGCCCAGATCGGCATCGGAACCGGCGACTATGTACAGGAATATGTCGTAGCCGAGGATCTGCAGGCAGCGTTCGACAAGCTGAACGCGAAGTGGAAGGAAGCGAAAACCGCGCTCGGTTATTAATTAGATCAAGCCGAAGCTGTCTCCATCACGGGGGCTGGCTTCGGTTTTCTTACATAACCAAGGCTGCTTGCTCCGAAATGAAGTATGTAAATCATGGGAAGGGATAAGTTTTTACAAATTTGTTACTTCTTACTTGCATAAAATGAAATATTATAGAATAATAAAATAGAGCGCGGCTTTCCACGAAGCAACCCGCGTTTTTTTTGCTATTCGCCCCGGCCATTCGTCTCTGAGCGTAAAGGACTATCCCTTTAGGAGATGAATCAGGGGAGGAACGGGAAGCATGCATGAGCATTTTACAGGTAGAGGTGCGCTTTTCGAGCTTTTCCATGTATAATAGAAGAAATCATCTAAATAGGAGCTAGGAAATGAAAAAGCTAGGAAGAAACGATCTATGTCACTGCGGAAGCGGGAATAAGTACAAAAGATGTTGTCTTGAGAAGGATCAACGCACGATCCAAGGTAAGGTCATTCCGTTCCCTGGTACCAGAGCTGCATCCGTACCACAGCAAAAGGCTGACCAGCTGCGCCAGATGATTCACGATAAGCTGGATTGGATGGACTGGAATGCGGACGAGCACCGTGAGCTCGCCGAGTCGTTATTTCCGCAGATTTGCCGGGATTACGAGCTTAAGAGCGAGGAGCAGCTGTTTCAAGTGTTCAGCCTGCTGATCGTCTGGAATAACTTCTCCAGGGAAGCCAATCCGAAGTACCGCAAGCCAGGCGGATACGCCAGTGCATTAGAATATATTGCGACTTCACTGCTTAACATCTCCGTGACGAAGTCCGACATTGCGAAGAAGCATGAGGTTGCCGTAGCAACCCTGACCCGCAATAGCGGACAGATTCAAGATTTTATGGATGGCATAGCGGCCTCCGGTGACCAGTTGGATTCCGAGGATGCAGAAGAAAGCCATGAGGATCAGGATTTGTCTGTAGGGCGTTAAGCAGTCTTACGGAAATATAGAGAAGCCGTCCCGGTTCGGGGCGGCTTATTCGCGTTGTTTACTCCAAGCGCGTGCGTGCCCGTGCACCCGCCAATAGCCTCCCCAATACAACCCCATACAGCAAGTGGCCGGACAGCCACAGCAGGAAAGAGACCGGATCGGTAAGCTCCGGCGTCCGATCGGATAATGCTGTTGTCGGGTAGAGCAGAACGCCCACACCGGTGCAGGCGGCTGCGACAAAGGTGAAGGCTCGTGCAGGCGGCAAAAGCTGCATGCGCAGAATCTGAGCCAGCACAGCGCTAAGCAGGACGGAAATCGCAAGATGGAGCAGAAACTCCACCCATTCCGGCAGCTCCAGACGATTTAGGCCGGGGATATAATCGACGTTCAGAAGCAGCGTATACACGTTGAATGAAGTGAAATGCTCGATAAATTTAAGGTATATCCCCAGAAGGCTGCCTGCAGCTAAGCTAGAGCCGAGCATTCGAGCCGGCGTAATTATAGGTTCTTTCAACATATACGCCACCTTGCTGTTTGTTGAACTGGTTTGTGTCGGATATTCCATACAGATAATTCCATACAGAAGGGCTGTTTCCCTTCACCTTCACGACTTCGGTGAGGAATACAGCCCCGTGCATTTCGGTTGCTATGCGGTTGTCAGCTCTCGGAGCCGTTCCGTCTCCTCTGGAGCAGACGAGGCGGTTTGCGTCCGGCGAAGGCCCTTTCCATGCGGAACGCACATCGGCGTCCCGTACAGCGGGTCGGGAATAATCTCGCACGGCAGCTGGAACACCGTCTGCATCAGCTCGGAGCAGATAATATCCTCCGGTCTTCCCATCGCCTTGATGCTGCCGTCCCGGATGGCGACAATATGATCGGCGTAACGGCAGGCCAGATTGATGTCATGCAGCACCATGACAATGGTTCGTTGTTCCTGCACGTTCAGTTCGTACAACAGATCAAGCACCTCGATCTGGTGCGTCAGGTCCAAATACGTCGTAGGCTCATCCAGCAGAATCAGCGGCGTCTCCTGCGCAAGCGTCATCGCGATCCAGGCCCGCTGACGCTGCCCGCCGGATAGCGAATCCACCGTTCGATCGGCAAGGCCCGTAAGTCCGGTCGACTCAAGAGCTGCCATGACGGCCTTCTCGTCTTCAGGCGACCATTGGCGAAGCCAGCTCTGGTAAGGGTAGCGTCCCTGCTTGACGAGCTGCAGGACGGTCAGCCCTTCCGGTGCCGTCGGACCCTGGGGCAAGATGGCCAGCTTGCGGGCCACATCCTTGGTCGACATGCCGGCAATGTCGGCGCCGTCGAGCACGACCGCGCCGCGCTGCGGCTTCAGCAGCCGGGCCATGGAGCGCAGCAGCGTCGATTTGCCGCATCCGTTGCTGCCGATGAACACGGTGATTTTACCTACGGGCACGGTCAAATCCAAATTTTCAAAGATGTAGTCGCCCCCATAGGAGAGGCTCAATCCTTTCGCTTCGAGTGCACTCATCATGTCAGCTCCTTTTTTTTATATTAAAACCGATTCCGATTGCGGTACAGCAAATAGAGGAAGAACGGCGCCCCGATGGCGGCGGTGAATACGCCGGCCGGAACGTCGCGCGGCAGAAACGCCGTCCGCGCCACCAGATCGGCGGCAAGCAGCACGATCGCGCCGATCAGGGCGCTTACCGGCAGCAGGCTGCCGAAGGAAGGTCCGACCAGCCTGCGGGCCATATGCGGGGCCATCAAGCCGATGAAGGCGATCGCGCCTCCGATGGAGACAGCCGCCCCGGCAAGCGCCACGCTTAAGCCGATCAGCAGCAGGCGCTGCTTCTGCACATGGGCGCCCGCGCTGCTGGCAACATCGTCCCCGAGTGCCTGGATGTTCACATTGCGGGCCTGCAGCCAGGTCACCGGCAGAAGGACCGCTACCCATGGCAGC
Source organism: Paenibacillus sp. FSL R5-0810 (assembly GCF_038002285.1). Lineage (NCBI taxonomy): Bacteria > Bacillati > Bacillota > Bacilli > Caryophanales > Paenibacillaceae > Paenibacillus > Paenibacillus sp. FSL R5-0810. Next base: position 3,838,507 of record NZ_JBBOCF010000001.1, on the reverse strand, counting down.
AGCGTCATAACGTCCTTATCCCAGGACATTCCATATATGCTGCCTGCCATAAAAGTAAGAGAGCGATCGGCCAGCTGGAGCGGGCCGGAGATGATCAGCATATACGAGATCGATTTGACCGCCGCAGACACCCCGATGCCGATCAGCACGAGACGAAGCGGCGATACGCCCCCTTTCCAGGCCAGCACGTACAGCAGCCCGGTAATGAGGAAGGCGCCGAGGATTGCGAACAGCGGCATCCAGTGAATCGATACGGTTCCGGTGAACAGGAAGATGAACAGCACCGCGCCGAGCGATGCGCCTTCCGTCATGCCGATCACGTCAGGGGAGGCGAGCGGATTGCGAATCACGCCCTGCAGGATGGCGCCGGCTACGGCCAGTGCCGCTCCGATCAGCACGGCGATGATCACCCGCGGCAGCCGGAGCTTCATGACGATGACCTGCTCCATCGGCGGGGCTTTGCCCGCCAGCGCTTTGATGACGTTCAGCGGCGATATGGGCTGGCTTCCCATGCCCGTGCTAACCACAATGACGATGAAGCATACGGCAAGCAGGATGAGGGATACCCAGACGGTTCTTCGCTCCAGCATGAATGAAATGCCGGCCTTTCCTCCACGGAGGATGCGGTGCTTGCTCATGATGTTCACCTTCCTTTCCTGGCAATGTACACGAAGAACGGCACACCGATGATTGCCGTCATAACGCCGACAGGAACTTCCTTCGGCATCGCGATGTACCTGGAGCCCAGATCGGCCGTTACCAGCAGGATGGCGCCGAGTACCGCGCTGTAGGGCAAGATCCATCTGTAATCATTTCCTATAAAATAGCGCACGATATGCGGAATAATAATGCCAATGAATGCAATCGGTCCGGCGGCGGCAACGGATCCGCCAGCCAGCAGAATGACTGCGGCCGCAGCAAGCAGCTTGATAAGCGCGGTCTTCTGTCCAAGGCTTTGCGCGATGTCATCGCCCATGGAGAGCGCGTTCAGATGCCGCCCGAGCAGGAGGGCGATCAGCATGCCTGCCGCCATGTAAGGCCAGACGGCGTTCAATTGGTTCAAGTCTCGACCGGCAACCGATCCGACGAGCCAGATCAGCACCTGGTCGAACATTTTACCGTCGGAGAGCATCAGTCCTTGGGTCAAGGAGTGGAAGAATGCGGCCATGGAGGCGCCTGCCAGCGTAATCTTGACCGGGGTCATGCCGTCACGGCCGATGCTGCCGAGCATAAATACGATGCCTCCGCTGACAGCGGCGCCGATCAGGGCCACCAAGGTAAATGCCTGCAGCCCGTCAACCCCGAGCCAGCCTGCGGCCATAATAATGAAGAAGGCTGCACCGGCATTCACGCCTAGCGTGCTGGGCGATGCAATAGGATTGCGGGTGATGACCTGCATCAACGCGCCTGCGATTGCGAGGCTCGCCCCTACGGCTGCTGCGATGAGTGCCCGGGGAACCCTTGCGGTCAGGATGATGAGATGCTCGTTGCCGCCATTATAGTGAGCGAACGAGTTCCATACTTCCGTTAGCGGAATGTTCGTTACGCCGAACGCGATGCTGCCCATCATCGCGGCGGCAAGCGCCAGCAGCGATATCAATAGTCCGAGTAAGCGCATATATACTCACTTTCTTAAGTTCATGGATTATTAAGTTCATATGAATTTTAGGTGAAAGGGAGCCGATCTGTCAATGAACTTGATAATCATTCTCAAAAAATATATTGATATTTTTGCTGGAAACCGTTATAGTTTTGAATCGGTAAGTGATAATGATTTTCAATAAAGCGGAAATGATATGAGGGGGATTACGATAGGAATGGGACAAGGAACAGCTAAGAAACCGGGCCGAAGCCTGAAATGGAGCTTGCTGGCGCTTATTATGGTTGTCATACTCGCAGGCTGCGGATCGAATGGGACGCAGAATAATGCAAGCCAGCCATCGAACGGAGAAAGCGGAACGGCTCCTGCGAATAACGGCTCCGGTGCATCCGGCGATTCTTATGAAGTGGTGCATGCGATGGGAACCGAAACGATCAAGGGCACGCCGCAAAAAGTGGTCGTCCTTACGAACGAAGGAACGGAAGCCTTGCTCGCACTGGGCGTGAAGCCGGTAGGCGCCGTTAAATCCTGGACAGGCGATCCGTGGTACCCGCATATTAAAGACCAGATGGAAGGCGTTACCGTGGTCGGCGAGGAGAGCCAGCCTAACATTGAACTGATTGCCGGACTGCAGCCGGACCTGATCATCGGCAACAAAATGCGTCAGGAGAAAGTGTATGAGCAGCTGAAGGCGATCGCGCCGACGGTATTTGCGGAGGATCTTCGCGGAGAATGGCAGAACAACTTCAAGCTCTACGCACAGGCAGTGAACAAGGTAAGCGAAGGGGAAGAGCTTCTCGCGGCGTACGACCAGCGTATTCAGGATTTCAAGGAGAAAGCCGGAAGCAAGCTGGATGAGACCGTCTCTGTGGTGCGTTTCATGGCCGGCAAGACGCGCGTTTACCATACGAACACCTTCTCGGGGGTTATTTTCGATCAGATCGGCATCGCACGTAATGAGATGACGAAGAACGCGAAGGACAATTTCGTGGACGAGATCACGAAGGAGCGGCTTCCTGAGGTGGATGCCGACAGACTGTTCTACTTCACGTACGAAACCGGCGACGGCGGCGCCAACCAGACCGAGCAGGAATGGGTCAACGATCCGTTGTGGAAAAACCTGAACGTCGTTAAGAACGGTCAAGCCCATAAGGTCGATGACGCGATTTGGAACACCGCAGGTGGCATTCTGGCGGCAAACCTGATGATTGATCAGCTGTATGAATTTTACGGCTTGGAGAAATAAATCGTGTCCTGCCCCCATTTTATATAGAGAGTATGATGGGATACTAGTAAAAGCAGCCTGTTGAGTCCGCTCAACAGGCTGCTTTCGTTTGTCCAGTGTTTTCGCATTCTTCAAACACTAAGCATTGCCACCGGGTAACAATTGGACGGTTCGATGGTGTGAAAAGGAATATCTTGCCATGGTTCCTGACTTTTTCCGCAACTTGAGCAAACGTATGATCCAGATTCTATTCTTACAAAAATATGCCCTGTAGTTAAGATTAGACTAGCGCAAGCCACTGCTTTTTTGAGCGCTTTGGGAACCGACAGCGGTTGATCTGCATATTACCTGTGAAAGGAGCGTGAGATTCGTGGAGCAGGAAGAAAGACTAAGGGACTGGATGGAGAAGTATACGAACCGATTGTACAGGCTTGCGTATACCTTGACTCACAGCAAGGCCGAAGCCGATGACCGCGTCCAGGACGGATTCATCAAAGCATATTATGCGATGGGGACGTTTGATCAGCTGCGAGATCCTTTTCCTTGGCTGGCGAAGATCGTCATAAACGAGTGCAAAATGGCAAAGCGACGAAGTTTTCGCGAGATCGTAACTAATCTTCTTCCCGAAAGATTGTCCGTTAGTACGGAGGAGACCGTTCTGCGTTTGGCAACGAGCAACGAGATGTATGAAGTGATTTTACGATTGCCGCTGATTATGCGCATTCCCATCGTCCTTCACTATTTTGAAGAGCTGAGCGTCCAGCAAATCGCAGACATTACCGGCGTGCCGACAGGAACGGTGAAATCTAGACTGGCACGAGGAAGAGCAAAACTTAACCGATCGCTAAAGGAGGCAGGAGTTCATGATCGACCAACAGATTCAGAATGCGAAACGATCCTATGAATCAATGGAGACCGATGTAGACCGTTTGATGGAGCGTGTCCGGTACAGTGTTAGCAGCGAGGATTGTACAGGCATGCTTCATAACAACCGCTCACAGCGGATTATCCGCCGCTTGTCGCTAACCGCAGTCGTAACCCTTGTGGCCTGTGTAGTGATACTCGGCAGCGGCTTCGTCTCCCCTATTATGGCATCCGTACTACAAGAAATACCGTTCGTAGGTTCTGTTTTCCAGCGTCAGGAGCAGCACCAGTACGTTCGCGAAACAGCCTTGAAAACAGCTTCTGAAAATGGAATGACGGCGCAAGTCTTGCAAGCTGTGAGCGACAACGGGATTACGCTGCAAATTCAAGAGGTGATGTATGACGGTGATCGTCTCTCCATCGGTTATATACAACAGGTTGAGGATGGATTCTCCGGTAGGCATGGTTTCATAGACGGAATCAAATTCAAAATTGACGGCAAGCCATACGCAGACCGTGTCGGTGGCAGCGGTCCTCTACCTATTGATAGCCAAACAGGAATTGGACAAATCAGCTTGCTGCCATTCAAACAGAAGTTACCGGATGAATTCGAACTAACGATCGAGGTAGCAAACGTGGACGGAGTTAAAGGTCATTGGGATTTTTCAATTCCCATTAAAAAGACCGTTTCCGGAACGAAATCATGGATGCCGATGAGGAGTGCAACGGATGGAGAAACCACCCTGCTGATTAAGAAAATAGGCTTTAAATCCGGTACGGGTACGATGGACGTGGAGCTAGTATACAGGCGGCCGGCAGCTAAAGCGCAAGATCCCATGTATGATATCCTAGCTATTACTGATACTGGAATGGAGTTCAAACCTTATGAGATGGATGGAGATGGCTACGTCGAAGACGGTACACATGTCCAGTTAGGAACCTTTCGATTTGAATTACCTCTTGTTACGCCGAAGTCCATTACGTTCCGTCCGTATTTGCGCGGGGATGTGCCGGTATATGGAATTAGAGTGCCGATGAAGCATGAACCGTCGACCGATCATCCTCTAATTATTCCTCAAGGGGAATTAGGCCGCCTGTTAGTGACGAAAGTGGAACGCTTAAAAGATAAGACGATCGTACATTACCGGAAAGAAGTCACTGACCCCCTTCAGCAAACCGAGTTGATCCTCGAGGATTTGGAAGGCAAGTACAATTTTTACCCATGGGACATGTACATCATTCCTTCCGAGGAAACGAAGACGAGGTTAATTGATGCCAAAAATAATGCTTACGTAACCGAATTCCCGGCCTTAAATTCGGATCAACAGCCAGTCTTTGTCACCCATGAATACAAAAAACCTATTTTCCTGAAAGAGCTCGAAATGACAATACCGCTTCAATAAGGTAAGCATCGGTCAATTGATGGCATTTGCGAATGAAAGCATGAACGGTCACCTTTTTTTCTGGAAAAAGGGGGTTAGGGGGTTATATCTACCGAGTATTGCAGCAAACACGGAAACGTTTGACACCACCGCTAAACCTATGTACAGTAATAGTCAATAGAATAGGAAGTCCACTAGGGGAGCCGTCAGCGGCTGAGACAAGAGCGTATCTTGGACCCTTTGAACCTGATCTAGTTCGTACTAGCGTAGGAAAGTGGAGCCTTCACGGATAGAGTCCTTTTTGCGCCTGCTTCTGCCGGGCAAGAGGACTATTGCTGAAGCCGCTCCGTTTTTCGGGGCGGCTTTGTTTGTCATGCTCCGAAAAACGTAATTTCCTGCATCTTCGTCGCACAGCACGATAGCGCACGAGTACGAGCTAGCAGCATGCAAGGTTGCCATATGCCGTGCATAAAGGGTTGGCCGTGTACATAAAGGGTTGCCGGATATACACATGTAGCCGGGTACAACGGCTGCCGGATCTGCAAAGTTCCCGGATGCAACCGTTGCTGATATGAAAAGGATGCACGGTATGCGTAGGTTTGCGGGACATGCAACGGATGCTTGGCTTCGAATCCCCGGATTACCGGGATTGCCTGGTCGCTAGGAGGACTTCCTGCTCTTCATTTCAAGATGGAGGTGGGGGAAACCATGACGTTTACCCAAGAGCTTCGCCAGCAGGCGGACGGAATTTTCGAGGCGATCGTAAACCATCCCTTCGTGCGGGGAATTGCCGCCGGGAAGCTGGACAGCGAACAGCTGATTCACTATGTGAAGCAGGACTTCGAGTATTTGAATGCCTACATTCGCATTTATGGCGTCGCCATATCCAAGTGCACGAGCCGGGAGGATATGGCGGCGTTCAACGAACAGATTGCGTTTATCCTCAACAGCGAGGTGCATCCGCATCAAAATTTCTGCTCGGTCGCGGGAGTGAACTATGAGCAGCTCCAGGGCTACCCTCTTGCACCGTCTGCGCACCACTATATCCGTCACATGCTGACCGTTGCGCATGAGGGAACCCTCGGCGAAATTATGGCGGTCCTGCTTCCTTGTCCGTGGACGTATTATGAGATCGGCCGCAGACTGCTGGATGAAGTTAAGCCGGATCGCACCCATCCGTTCCATGAATGGATTCATTTTTACGGGAATCGCGGAGAGGATGCGGCAGGGAAGTTCCTTGGCCGTGTGGATGCGTGGGCGGAAGGAGCGACGATGAAGGAGCGCGAGCGGATGCGCGAGCATTTTATGCTGAGCTGCCAGCTGGAGTATATGTTCTGGGACATGGCTTACAAGCAGGAGGAATGGCCCGTGCCGTTCCAGCCGTTGGTCGATGCCACGGGGTATGGGCGCTGAGCATTTGAGTTATGGGACAGACAGGGGTAACGAAAGGTCATGCATTTTGAGAATGAATCAGAATTCGGGTTGAGATGAGATTATGGGTTTCATATGTCGTATGTCATATGCCAAAAACCAAGAAAAGAATGGGAAAGGATGATGGCAATGAGCGGAAATACATGGGATTCGGAGCTTGCGGGGCTTTTAACGAAGGTGCAGCAGCAGAAGCCTCTTGTCCATAACATGACCAATGTGGTGGTTACGAATTTTACGGCCAACGGCTTATACGCGCTGGGCGCGTCGCCGGTAATGGCATATTCCCCCGACGAGGTGGCGGATATGGCCCAAATTGCCGGAGCGCTCGTGCTCAACATCGGCACGCTGTCCCGCGAACAAGTGGATGCGATGATCCTTGCCGGGCAATCCGCCAATACGCATGGCGTCCCGGTCCTCCTCGATCCGGTAGGAGCGGGGGCAACGCCGTTTCGGACCGCTTCTGCGCTGCGGATCCTGCGTGAAGTGAAGGTTTCCCTGGTGCGGGGCAATGCGGCCGAGGTTGCCAATCTGATCGGCGAAGTCCGGGTGATCAAGGGGGTCGATGCAGACGACTCTGCGTCCGGCGGGAACTTAGAGCTGGCCCTGCGGGCTGCACAGCGGCTAAATACGGTGGTGGCTATCACTGGAGAGGAGGACGTGATCAGCGATGGTGTTTCGGCGCGAATCATACGCGGCGGGCATGCGATGCTGACGAAAGTAACCGGAGCGGGCTGCCTGCTCACGTCCGTGCTCGGGGCCTTCGCCGCTGTGGAGCCGGATTTGCTGCTGGCGGGGACGGCTGGCCTTGCCTTCTATGGGGCAGCAGCCGCCCGCGCGGCCGAGCAAACGGCCGGACTCGGGCCGGGCAGCTTCCAGATCGCCTTCCTGGATGAGCTTGCAAAGCTCCACTCCGGTTCGCTCGAAGGGCACGCGTCGGTCCGCGAAGCGGACATCCTGACGGAAGGGAGCGTGTCCCGATGACAGACGCGCGGATTCCGAGAGCGCTGACGATTGCCGGGTCCGACAGCGGGGGCGGCGCAGGTATTCAAGCGGATCTGAAGACGTTCCAGGAGCTGGGCGTATTCGGCATGTCGGCATTGACTGCAGTAACGGTGCAGAATACATTGGGCGTCCATGGCGTCTATCCGCTCCCGCCGGAAGCGGCGGCGGAGCAGATCGAGGCGGTGGGCGGCGATATCGGCGTGGACGCCTTAAAGACCGGGATGCTGTTTCATGCGGATGTTATCCGCCTGGTCAGCGCTAAGATCCGGTCGTTTGGCTGGGAGAACGTCGTTGTCGATCCCGTGATGATCGCCAAGGGCGGTGCGGAGCTGCTGCGTACTGAAGCGGTTGATGCACTAAAGCGGGAGCTGCTTCCCTTGGCGATGGTGGTGACGCCTAATATTCCGGAGGCGGAGGTGCTGGCGGGAATGGGAATCCGCACGAGGCATGACTGCCGGGAAGCGGCTCGCCGCATCGGCGGGCTCGGTCCGCGGATCGTCATCATCAAGGGCGGTCATGGCAGCTTCGAGGAGGATGGAGATCAGGTGGTGGATCTGGTATATGACGGCACCGGCTTTACGGAACTCAGCGCCAAGCGCGTGAACACCGTTCATACGCATGGGACCGGCTGTACGTTCTCTGCAGCCATTACGGCAGGTCTGGCCCAGGGCTTGAGCGCCTTCGATGCGATTCAGAGCGGGCGTTTATTCATTCAAGCGGCCATTGAGGACGGATTAAACTTGGGGCAGGGACAGGGCCCGACCAATCATTGGGCATACAATCGCCGCCGTCAGGAGGTGCTGCAATGACAGGCAGAGTGGCACCTGAGATGATGAGGCGGCATCTGCGGATGTACCTCGTGCTCGGCAGCGTGAACTGCATCGTCGAGCCTAGCTTGGTCGTGCAGGAGGCGTTGGCTGGAGGCGCAACCATGGTCCAATTTCGTGAGAAGGGACATGGAGCACTCAACGGGGAGCCGATGCTCCGGCTGGCTCGCCGGATCCAGGAGCAGTGCCGGCAAGCACGCGTACCCTTCATCGTCAATGACGATGTAGAGCTGGCACTGAAGCTGGACGCCGACGGCGTGCATATCGGCCAGGACGACGAATCTGCGGCTTCGGTACGTGAACGGATCGGCAACCGGATGCTGGGCGTCTCGGCGCATACGGTGGAGGAAGCCCGGCGCGCGATCCTCCATGGTGCCGATTATCTTGGCATCGGACCGATCTATCCGACCCGCTCAAAGGATGATGCCAAGGCTGCGCAAGGCCCGGCAATTCTCCGTGAGCTGCGCGAAGCTGGAATCCGATTGCCGATCGTTGGCATTGGCGGGATTACCGTGGAGCGCGTGGAGGAAGTGATTGGAGCGGGTGCGGATGGCGTCGCGGTGATATCCGCCGTGACGGGAGCGGCGTCGGCGCAGGAGGCTGTGGAGGCTTTTATGGGAAAGATACGCCGAGGAGCCGAAGGGATTTCTTAAGTTGTACGAGGATTATAAGCGGATCAAGAACAAGGGTGCCGACTTTTGAGGCATCCTTGTTTGGTTTACCGCTCGCTCCGTTTTCCTGTCAACAAGCCCTTTTATAGCTCCCTTCCCGTGTAACGTCCCCGTTCAGATTGCCATAGCGACCCGGATATGATATACGTAGGACGATGTACCTGCTCTACGAAGCGTGAGCTCTCCCAATAAGCTGAATAGGAGACCGGAATGAATAACAGGCAAAAAGAGATTTTTCGCAACTTGTTAATGGAAACGAACCGCCAATGGCTCGTTCAGGATCTCGCGGATCAGACCGAGTGCTCGGAGAAGACGATCCGTAACGATCTGAAGGTGATTGAAGAATATATCGTTAAGCACTCCAGTGGCCGTCTGGTGAAAAGGCCGGGACTTGGCGTCTATCTGGAGATTGGAGAAGCGGATCGGGCTGATTTGTTCCACCGTTTGTATTCCAACGAGCGTACCGGCGAGGATGAATCCGATGAGGGAAGGGTGCTGCACCTGGCATATCGGCTCTTGATGAACGCGAAGCCCGTAACCCTGCAGAACCTGGCTTCGCCGTTTTACGTGAACAAGGCGATTATCCGACGGGATATGGACAAGATTGCGGACTGGCTGCGAAGCTTTGATCTGAGTTTAGTGACGAAGCAGCGCGTAGGCTTCATGATTGAGGGTACGGAGAAGAACAAACGGATGGCGCTGGCGCGGCTGAACCAATTGATCAACCGTCCGGAGTTGACGGGACAGATGATGCGTAACCAGTTTGAACCGCACGAGATTGCAGCCGTGTCCCATGAGTTGAAGGAGCTGCAAAAGCAGCATCAGCTCCGCTTCACCGATGAAACCTTTGAAAGCCTGATGCTGCATATTCTGCTCATGGTCAAACGGACCAAGCTGGGTCAGCCGATTTCGCTCTCTGATCAGGACATGGCCTTTTTGGGAAACAAAACGGAATTTGCATGGGCGACGGACTTTTTGAAGCAGCTGCAAAAACTGTTTGCCGTCCCTTTCTCCAAGGAGGAAACCGCTTATCTAACCCTGCACCTGCTTGGCGGGAAGATCCGATACACGCAGGAGAATGAGGGCGTTGGACGAAGCGATCTGGCAGACAGCCACCCCCTCTTGCCCCGCCTGGTTGAGCAGCTGACCCAGCGGATGTCGGAGCTGAATATGCTTCCTTTCTCCAGGGACCCCGTATTGCTGAACGGGTTAAAATTGCATTTGTACACGACCATGAACCGTCTTCATTATGGTCTGCCTGTGTCCAACCCGATGCTGGCTGAGATCAAAAAGATGTACCCGTATATGTTCGATCGGGTCATTATGGCACTGGAAGAGGTAGGGGAAGCGTTCCATCTGTATTTTCCCGAAGAGGAGGCCGCGTACTTGACGCTGCATTTTCAGGCGTCCGTGGAGCGGCTTCACCAGAATGAAAGTCACCCTCAAAAGGTGATTATCGTGTGTCATATGGGGGTAGGGATGTCCCAACTCCTTCTCGCGAAGGTGGAGCGGAGATTCCCGTCCGTGCATGTAGAGACAACGATGTCCAAAGCGGAGGTAGAGGATTATCTGGCAGCTCATGAGGTGGATCTTGTCATAACGACCGTTGATCTTCCCAAGTTAAAAATACCGCATATCCTCGTTTCCCCTCTGCTCGAGGCCAGTGACGAGCGGAAGCTGGAGCAGGCGATCCGTCGGCTTGATGAGCCGGACGGCAGGGCGGCTGAGGAATCGGTTTTTTTGAAATATACGACACCTTTTCTCATCTTTCCTCAGCAGGAGCTAGAGCGTCCGGAACAGTTAATCTCCAAGTTTGCGCAGATGCTGGTGGACAAAGGGTATGTCCAGGCCGGGTATACGGAAAGTGTGCTGGAACGTGAGAAACTGTCTGCTACAACGATAGGAGGAGGCATTGCCATCCCTCATGGCGGCTCGGAGTGGGTTACACAGTCCTGCATCGTTGTCGTTACTTTGAAGCAGCCGATTACCTGGGGGACCGAGAAGGTAGAGCTTGTGTTCTTGCTTGCGATCCAGCATGATGAGCGAAAAGAGATGCGGCAGCTGTTCAAGGAATTGTCGCGCATCAGTGAGCAGCCGGCACTGGTCAGTGCGTTGTCTAAGGAAACGGATGCGATACGATTGCTGAATAGGTTAAAAGGGTAACATGAATGGTAGAAACGGTGATGATCAAGCAGGACGGCATACGTCCTGCTTTTTACATTTTTCAGGATGCTGCAAAGCGTTTGGGATAAGCATCGTTGCATAGGCCCGTTTTGAGGGATATTTTGCTTGCGAAATAAATCCGTTTTTTCCGGAAGTTCCGGTAATAAGTTCATCCGATAACAGCGCTTTCAGCGTGTACACTATAAATGTAAGCGGGAACATGACAGCGAAGGAGAATGACGAACATGAAAATACTAGCGATTACTTCATGTCCTAACGGAATTGCACATACCTATATGGCCGCCGAGAATCTGCAGAAGGCAGGCGCGAAGCTTGGCGTTGAGATGAAAGTCGAGACTCAAGGCTCCATCGGCGTAGAGAATCAATTCACGGAGCAGGATATCCGTGAAGCCGACGGTATTATTATTGCAGCGGATAAGACGGTGGTGAAGGACCGGTTTGTGGGTAAAAAACTGCTTGTCGTCGGGGTGCAGGACGGTATCCGTCGTCCGGAAGAGCTGATCCAACGGATGATGAAAGGGGATGTGCCCGTCTATCAGGCACAGTCCAAGTCAGCTGAAGATACGACAGGGGAGAAGAAACCTAAACAAAATCCGATTTACCGCCACTTGATGAACGGCGTATCCTATATGGTGCCGTTTATCGTGATCGGTGGGCTGCTCATCGCAATCGCACTGACGATGGGCGGCGTGAAGACGCCGGGTGGTTTGGTTATACCGGATGATTCGATCTGGAAAACGATTGAAAGTATCGGCGCGGCTGCGTTTACCTTCATGGTTCCGATCCTTGCCGGATTTATCGCCATGAGTATTGCGGACAGGCCGGGCCTTGCGCCAGGTATGGTCGGCGGGTTCATTGCCGCGAACGGCAGCTTTTATGGAAGTGAAGCAGGGGCTGGATTCATCGGGGGGATTATAGCCGGTTTCCTGGCGGGTTATGTTGCACTTGCTATTAAAAAGATCAAGGTTCCTCGGTCGTTGCAGCCGATTATGCCCATTATCGTTATCCCGGTACTGGCTTCACTGGTCGTAGGGTTAATCTTCGTCTTTGTGATCGGAGCTCCGGTTGCGGATCTGTTTGAGGCATTGACCGTTTGGCTCGCGGGAATGCAGGGTACAAGTTCGATTCTGCTCGCGCTTATTCTGGGCGCGATGATTTCTTTTGACATGGGGGGGCCCGTGAATAAGGTTGCATTCCTGTTCGGCTCGGCCATGATCGGGGAAGGAAACTATGAGATTATGGGCCAGATTGCCGTTGCCATCTGTGTTCCTCCGATTGCAATGGGATTGGCAGCAATGATAAACAAAAGAAAGTTTACACCTTCGGAACGTGAAGCCGGAAAGGCAACATTTACGATGGGACTGTTCGGTATTACCGAAGGAGCGATTCCATTCGCGGCGCAAGATCCTCTACGCGTCATTCCGAGTATCATGGTCGGTTCCATGACGGGCTCGGTGATTGCCATGTTGGGCAATGTCGGTGACAGCGTAGCCCACGGCGGTCCGATTGTAGCCGTGCTCGGTGCCGTTGATCATGTGCTGATGTTCTTCTTAGCGGTCATGGTCGGCGCAGCCGTATCGGTGATCATGGTGAGCCTGCTTAAGAAAAATGTTGCGGCAGTGACTCCGGCAGTTGTTGGAGAAGGAGCAGAAGCAGTAGCAAAGCCAGCCGGAGCCGAAGCGGCCCCAGCTGCAGCCGTGGCTGCGGACGCAACCGAAGCGGCTTCAGCCAAGAACAGTAACGGTACAACGACGGAAGCATCTCCTATCCGCGTTGAGAAATTGACGGATATCGTAACACCGGATCTCATTAACCTGAATCTGGCCGGTACGACACAGGATGCTGTTATCGACGAAATGATTGCTGTATTGGAGCGGAATGGGGCGGTCAGAGCTGACGGTGATTTTAAACAGGCCATATTAGCCCGGGAACAAGAAAGCTCCACCGGCATCGGCATGAATATTGCGATTCCTCACGGTAAATCGGATGCTGTCCTGAAACCAAGCGTGGTCTTTGGTATTCAGCGGGATGGTGTCGACTGGAAGAGTCTCGACGGCAGCGAAGCCAAATTGATCTTTATGATTGCCGTGCCGCGCAATAGTAAACAAAATGCGCATTTGAAAGTGCTGCAGATGCTGTCCCGTAAGCTGATGGACGATGATTTCCGAGAAGCGCTCTTGGCGGTGACATCGAAGGAAGAGGCCTATCGATTGCTCGATCAGGTGCAATAATTCAAGACGCTAGAATGACTTTACCTGGCCATTGGTTGGGTGGGCAGCAGCCCAAGGAGCTTGGTTTAAGCAAAAAATTAATGGCTGTCGTTAGACAGCGATGAAAGGGCCGGCCATCGGTAAAAGATGGGCCGGTTCTTTATTGATTAATTAGTACGATCGTACTAAAATATAAACATGAGTACTAAAAATAAAGCAAATGACCCCAATGACTTGTCGTTTATCGAAAAAGCCCGCCGTGCTCAAATCGTCCAATGTGCGATCGAGACGATTTCCGAAGTCGGCTATGCCCAAGCTTCCATCGGGCAAATCGCCAAGCGCGCCAATGTTAGCAAAGGGGTGATTACCTATCATTTTGCCAGTAAGGATGATCTGCTGGAAGAAGTGGTGGCGGCTTACGCGATCTCGGCGGAGGCTTTTATCCGTCCAGTTGTGGCTAACGCAGCCACACCGAAAGAACGGCTTAGGAAGTATATGGAGGCGAATCTGGCGTTTATTGCGGAGCACCGGGAAATGGTATTTGCCGTCGTGGAAATCGCGGCAGGCATGCGAACGAAGGATGGAAAGCTTCGGTTCTCAGCGGATGCGGACGAGGGCATCTATCAGCCTATTGAGGAGATTCTATATGCGGGTGCGGAGGCTGGATGCTTCCGGACATTTACCCCGTTGTCGGCACGGGTCACGGCGCTAGCCATTCGCCATGCCATTGATGGATTCAGCCTTGAGCTGATGCGTACTCCGGATCTTAGCGTGAAGGAGTACACGGAGGAGCTGATCGGCATCTTTGAGCGGGCCGTAAGTAACGTAGATTACGAATGAGGAGGGGGCGGGGCATGCTGTTCTACGAGGTGGAATGCTTCTGCTGCAAGAAGAAATTCCGGATTTACGAAGGAAGCGCGGGTTACGCTAATTTTAAGGAAAACAACCAACGCGGGAAGTATACCTGCGAGTCATGCAGCCATACGATCCGACTGGAGGCGATTTTCAACCTGCTGCGAAAATGATGAATACTAACGCAACCAAACATGCGGGATCGCTGAGAAAAGGCAAGGATCCATACTTGCCTCAAACGATCCCTCCCTATACCCCAACAACAAGCCTATAAGGTATAATCATTTTAAAAGTGATTGAAAGCGCTTTATTTAAGAACCCTGGAACGGCGGCTTGAACAGCACGATTCTCTACAGGTTCCGGCATGCAATGTACATATTTCGGGACAAGGGGGATAGGGATGATGTCTCAGCTGAGAACCTGGATCGATTCGATTGGAAGAATAAAAAGGCGTAAGTTCTTTTTAAAGTTAATCGTCACGACCGTGTTGATTACCGTGCTCCCAAGCTTGGTGTCCAATATCTTCGCTTATTACAGAGTATCTGACATTGTCGAGGAAGAGACGGGAAACAACAAGCTGCAGTATTTGAACCAAACGATCAACACGCTTGAGATTCTATTGAACCGGATTAAGGAAAATTCGAATTTGCTTGCGCTTAACCGTTCTTTTATCAGCTTCGAGAATTTTCCTAACGGTGCTTATTACGAGAGCCTTCAAGGGGAGATCCCGAAGGAGGATTTGCCTGCGCTGTATGCTTATTTGGAGGCTAAGAAGAACACCTTCCTCACGATGAACTCATTTAAACTTTCGGATCAATTCGTGGATTCCGTATATTTTTACGACAGCAGCAAGAACCTGGTGATTACCTCGGACAATGACCGCTCGAACCGCCAGTTCCGCCGAGAGGACTTTTATGATCAAGGCTGGTATGAAGCCGTGCAAAACATGCAGATGAACCCCGTTTTCCTGGACACCCGGGTCGCCAAGCAATACCCTCAAGGCGAGAAAGAGCTCCTGTCCGTGATCTACAAGTCCAAGAAAGCCAGCAACGCGATTATCGTTAACCTCGATGCATCCATGATTTATGCGGATATTATCAGCAAACTGAACGCGAATGACGACATGTATGTCGTGTCCTCCAGCGGAAATATCGTGTTCCGCAGCCAAGCTTCCGGTAAGGATGACTTTCCGCGAATCGGATTATCCGAAGCGCTCCAACATGCAGGCGGGGCGGGATCTTACTCCATTGAGCTGGACGGCGGCAAAAAGCTGGTCAGCTACTCCTCCTCGAAACTGCTGGATTGGACGTTTGTCAACGTCTCCGATATGGGGGTATATACCCAGGGCACGATTGACATCAAACAGACGATAACCTACACAGCCGGCGCCTTAATCCTCTTTTCGCTGCTGCTGTCCTATTTTTCGTCCAGAAGCTTGTATAAGCCCATTTCCCGCTTGAATGCGCTGGCGAAAGGCAGGGAGGATGATATCCGGCCGGATCGTGGAAAGGGTAACGATCATCAGGATTTCAGGCACCGTAAAAGGAGCGTTCACGTTCCGGATCATACGCTTAAGGGGGCGAATGATGAACTCAGCGTCATCGGCAGCTTTGTCAGTTCGACCATCGATGAGCGCAATTATTATAAAGAACGGCTGGAGGAAAGCCTGCCTTTCCAATTGGAACGGTTTAAACAATCATTGCTGCAGCGGCATGCCATGAGTCTTGAAGAGATTGAAGCGAAGAAGGATTATCTTGGGCTCGACATCAGCCTTCATGATCTGTCCGTATTCTTGCTGTCTATTGATGAGGAGCTGGCCTCGAATGGCGAGGATATGCTGGCTCAGGATCTGTGCAAGATCAAAATCATGGATGCCCTGCGGGACAGCAGGGTTTTGGGGCAGGAGACCGCATTTTTCGTGGTCAATGTGGAAAAGGACAAGGTCGCTCTTGTTTTTCATTTTCCCGGCAAGGGACGCCAGCCATTATTCCACCTGGCGCAGCAGCTGCTCGATGAAGTCAATGCCCGATTGGGAGCCCAATGCTCCCTCGGCGTTGGAAGCATCTGCAAGGGGATCGGCGAGCTGCCGCTTGCGTATGAAGAAGCGGCGGAGGCGCTGAAATATCGCATTCTGTATGGCAAAGGCTATGTTATATCCATGGACGATATCCGTGCCGACAACGGGCAGACCTTTATTTATCCAAGCCAGCTTGAGGAGAAGCTCAATAATTACATCCGGACCGCCTGCTTGGAGGAAGCACTCTCGACGTTCGGGGCTTTTGTGGCCGAGATCGAAGCCTGCAAGAATAAGCTGCATTACAACCAGATCCAGCCGATCTTCATTCAATTGCTTACATCAATCCGGCATTCTTTCAGCTCGTTCGGAACGGACATCGAGATTTTGTTCGGGGACGGAACAGATCCCTATCGGGAGCTGCTTGATCTGGAATCGCTGGATCACATTGTCCTCTGGTTTCAATCGCTTATAACTCGTGGAATTGAATGCATCCGTCAAGAAATTCATGCCAGGGGCAATCAGCATATCGCCAAAATCATCGAGATCCTGGAGAACGAGTACGATAAAGATATTTCGCTCTCGTGGGTAGCCGAGCGGTTGAACCTCAATCCGGCTTATATCAGCAGATTGTTTAAGCAAAGCACCGGTCAGCCCTTCATTGATTATTTGAAGCAGGTTCGGGTCGATAACAGCAAGCGTCTGCTTGCGGAAGGCAGGCTTAAAATCAATGAGATCGGCAGACAGGTCGGATTCGGCAGCGCCCACTATTTTATTAAAGTGTTTAAGGAAATAACCGGACTCACCCCCGGCGAATACAAAAAAATATACTCTTAACCATGATCCCGGCTCCTTGCTCCCGCCAAAGGAGTACCGGGATTTTTAGCTTCCATAACAAATAATTGATAAGTAGAAATGTTGTTATAAATGTACGGCGTTTTTCATTTAAAGCGTTTACAATCCGTGATAAGGTGTCACCTGACAGAAGGTCCCGGCCATGTTGGAATCGTGGACCCGCAAAGTAGAAGGAGGGATTATGATGAAAAAATTCGCACAGACCACGCTGACGGCCATGCTCGTCCTGGCGATCGCGGCATGTGGCGGCGGAGGGAGCGGGGGCAATGGAACACCAACCGGATCCAAGGAAGCTGATGGAGGTTCCAGCAAGGGCTCCGGGGAAATGCCCAAAATTTATATTTACCAGAATACCGGGGCTTTGAATCAGAAGCCGGAAGGCAGCGTACCGGACGCGTTGGAGGAAATGAAACAGATGTATATGGAAGAGCTCGGGATTGAGCCGATCGCCATTGTGCCTCCGAAAGGCTCCGAGGGCGAAAAGCTGAACCTGCTGCTCGGGTCCAAGGATCAAGTGGATGTATTTCAGGGGGATTGGGATCAGTATGCTTCGAAGGGGGCCATCATTCCGCTGAACGATTTGCTGGAGGAGCACGGCCAGGATATTTTGAAGGCATGGCCGCAGGAAGCCTGGGATTATATGACCGATAAAGACGGGACGATCTGGGGGATTCCCCGCGGCTTGCCTTCCGTTCATTATCCGGTATGGATTCGCACAGACTGGCTGGAGAAGCTGGGCTTGGAAATGCCGAAAACGATCGATGAGCTCGAGGCGGTGATGAAGGCGTTCCAGGAGGGCGATCCTGACGGCAACGGCAAAGCGGATACCATTCCCATGATGACCGATATCAATGGAATCAATAATGCGCTAATGGGCGGCTTCGTTGAAGGCGGCAACAGCAACTGGCTCGACCCTGCCGATAACAAAATCAAGCCGGTCGAGCTGGCGCCGGGCTACCGGGATTTCTTGGCCAAGATGGCGGACTGGTATCAGAAGGGCTACATCTACAAGGAGGCTTTTGCCAAATTTGACCCGCTCGAGCTGCTGAAGACCAACCGGGTGGGCATGTCTTCCATGTGGTATTCAAGAATTACGCTGCTGTTCCCGCAGATCAAGCCAAACCTTCCGGAAGGCGCGGACTATGCGATTGCGAGAGATCTTACGGGTCCTGCCGGCAAGCTGATGACGGCGTCGCGCGGAAACACAACGGGCATGCTGGTCACGAAAAAGGCCAAAAATCCGGAGGCCGTAATCAAGTTTATCAATTATCAATACAAGGACTTGCCGACCAATACCCTGAATGCAGCCTTCGGCAGGAATTGGAAATATTTAGATGACCAAAAGTTCGAGATCGAGCTGCTTAGTCCGGAGCTTCGGTATGCCGGCGAATATATGCTCTCTTTGGGCCTTGCGACGGAGAACAAATACGCCTTCCGCGATCCGGTGAAGAAGATGCACGCCGATTATTTAAATCATGAAATTACGAATGTAAGCGCCGCCAAAATGCCGCTGGATGCGACCGTCGTCTACGACAAGGAGCGGCTGAAGCAGAATGTTCCCATGTTGGAGGACCTGGATCGTTTGCGGAGCGAGGAGCTCGTAAAGTTTGTGACCGGCGTAAGACCTTTGGGTGAATTTGATCAATACATTGAACAATTGAACAAGGCGGGGCTGCAGATGTGGATTGATGAATACACGAAGCAATACCACGAGCTGAAAAAATAAAAGCGGGAGGGCACGCCTATCATGGAGCTTAAAGCAGCGACGGTTCCCCCGCCGGAGTCCAAGAAAAAAAGCCGATGGCCTGCAGTGAAAAAGCATCGGTTCTACTATTACTTAATCCTGCCCGGTCTATTATATTTTCTTATTTTTGATTACGTGCCCATGTTTGGCGTCATCATTTCGTTCAAAGACATCTCGCCGTTCGAAGGAGTACGCGGGATATTAACGGGCGAATGGGTAGGCTTCGATCATTTTGTCCGTTTCTTTCAATCCTATTATTTCTGGAATGTTCTCCGCAATACGTTCCTGATCAGCTTCTACAATCTGTTGTTCGGGTTTCCGGCTGCAATCGTATTGGCACTCTTGATGAATGAACTGAAGAACGGGCTGTTCAAGCGGTTCGTTCAAACCGTCTCGTACTTGCCGCACTTCATCTCGACCGTCGTGGTTGCAGGACTCATCATGATGATGCTGTCCACGGACAATGGATTGCTTAATGCGATCATCGTGTTTTTCGGCGGAGAGCCGATTCTGTTCCTAGGGGAGCCCAAGTATTTCCGGTCCATCCTCGTTGTATCCCATGTGTGGCAGACCGTCGGATGGGGCACGATCTTGTACTTGGCAGCCATGGCCGGGATTGATCCGGGACTGTATGAAGCCGCAAAAATCGATGGTGCCAACCGGCTTCGTCAAGCATGGCATATCACGCTGCCAGGCATCTCGCATGTCATTGTCATTATGCTTATCCTGTCGATCGGGGGATTGCTGAATGCGGGGTTCGAAAAGGTGCTGCTGCTGTATTCGCCTGCGGTATACGAGGTGGCTGACATCATCGATACGTATGTGTATAGAGAGGGCCTGACATCGCTTAACTATTCATTCGCCACGGCGGTCGGTTTATTCAAAAATCTTCTGGCCATGACGCTCATCTTGGGTGCGAATTATTTCGCGAAGCGAATGAACCAAACGGGAATCTGGTAAGGAGGGATACGGTGGGTGGAATAAAGCCGACGAGAAGCGAACGTATTTTTGATGCTGCCAACATTGTTTTCCTGATCTTTTTGTCCCTCATGTTCGTCATCCCGTTTCTGGCGGTGCTGTCGACGTCGTTCATCAGCGCAGAGGAATCCATGCGCCGGGGGGCATTCGTGCTGATCCCGGAAAGGCTCGACTTTACGGCCTATGACGTGCTTCTTAACCGGGGGAAGATCATTTTGAATGCTTATCAGGTTACGCTTTTCAGGGTCATCGTGGGCACGTTCCTCAATTTGCTGTTCACGTCCATGCTGGCATACGGTTTGGCGCGCCGGAGCTTGCCGGGCCGAAACGGGCTGGTGCTGTTCATCTTTCTGACCATGATCTTTCAAGGCGGCTTGATCCCTAATTATATGCTGATGGATACGCTGGGGCTTAAGGATACGCTTTGGGTGCTTATTTTTCCAAGCTTGGTCAGCGCGTGGAATTTGTTTATTCTTCGGAATTTCTTCATGGGTCTTCCGGAGGAGCTGGAGGAGTCCGCCGTCATTGACGGGGCTACGCCTCAGCTGATTCTGTTCAAAATCGTCATTCCTCTTTCCATGCCGGCTATGGCAACGATCGGCTTGTTCTATGCGGTTCATCATTGGAATGATTGGTTCGGGGCATCGATCTATATCAATGACATTAACAAGATGCCGATCCAGGTCATCATGCGCAATATTTTGCTAACGGGGATTACGCAAAACGAGGCACAGCTGGAATACGTGCGGAATCCGCCGCCGGCCGCCACTTTGAAGTCAGCGGTTATTATCATCAGCACGCTTCCCATCTTGTTTGTGTATCCGTTTCTGCAGAAGTACTTCGTTAAAGGGGTTATGGTCGGCTCCATTAAAGGTTAGGAGGGTTCGTTTATGATGAGGCCGCTTCGCAAGGCGTTTATTGGCTGGATGGTGTTTATTGTTATGGCTGCCTGCTTCCCTCATGGCCCCGTTAGCTTAAGTAATGCTGCCAAAGCTGAGACAGCGGCCGACGGGGAAGCGCAGTTTCGCAATATCGATTTGTTCGTGGCAGGAACGGAAGGGTATCATACGTTTCGCATTCCAACCGTGTTGACGACCATGGACGGAACCCTGCTGGCGTTCGCCGAGGGGCGGAAAAACAGCGCTTCCGATACGGGAGACATCGACCTTGTGCTAAAGCGCAGTATGGACGGCGGCACGACATGGGGGTCGCTCCAAACGGTCTGCGATATGGGCGCGGATACCTGCGGCAATCCAACAGCGGTACAAGATGAGAGCAATGGCCGCATATGGTTATTTATGAACCATAATTATGGCGAGGACACGATCGAGGAGATCAACAATGGAACGAGCAGGGGCGTACGGACGATTTGGAGCGCATACAGCGACGATGACGGCGCTTCCTGGTCGGAGCCGGTTAATCGGTTTGAAGAGGTGCAGCCGCCTGATATAAGGTGGGATGCAACAGGGCCTGCCATCGGCATTCAGCTTCGGCATGGACCTAACCAAGGGCGGCTGGTGATTCCCGCGATTGGCCGGAACATCCAGAGCGACGATCATGGCTTAACCTGGTATCAGAGCGGCTATATTCAAGGGGATACGAACGAGGCCACCGTGGTGGAATTGACGGACGGCACCTTGATGCGGAACGACCGCTTGTCCGCCAACAAAGAACGGAAACGGAGGGCGATCTCGACAAGCAGAGATCAAGGAGCGACTTGGTCACCTGTGTATTATGCGCCTGAGCTGATTGATCCGGTCGTGCAAGCGAGCATTGTGCGTTATTTGCCGGCCGATAATGATCTTGGCAGCAGGCTGCTGGTATTCGCCAATCCGGCCAGCGAGAACGTCAGGGAAAATATGACGGTCCGCCTAAGCCATGACGACGGAGCCACCTGGCCGGTAGCGAAAACGGTATACAGCGGGCATTCCGCCTACTCCTCGCTCACCGTGCTGCCGGACGGAACGATAGGTCTGTTGTTTGAAGGCGGGGGTTATACACCTTATGACAAAATCATGTTTGCAACCTTCAATTTGGCTTGGTTCGAAACGGAGGATGTGCAGCTGGACGGCCTGGTGTTCTCGGAAGGCTCGCTGTCACCCGTGTTTAGGAGCGATATCGAGCATTACCGCCTTACATTGTATGAAGGAAGCGAAGCAGTGACGGTTACGCCGATCGCATCGAAAGCTGGCGTCGAAATCGAAATAGCGGGCGAGCCGGCAGCACCAGGAATACCAAGGACGATCCGGCTGGGCGAACTTGATAAGCTTCTCGTTACGGCCCGGCTTGGGCATCGCACGCGCACCTATACGATTGAATTGGATAGGTCCAGACCGCGTCCGGAGCTGCTGCTGCACTGGGATTTCGAGCAGGTTAGCGTTGGGGGCGTGACGGATGTGACAGGCAGAGGGCATACCGGCTTGCTGAAGAACGGCGCGGCGATCCTGCCTGGGGCGGTGCGTTCCGATGGACAGGGCCATGTTCTGCATTTGGATGCCATGCAGCGTTCGCACGTCGAGATCACGAAGGCCGATGATCTTCATTTTGGAACCGGCGATTTTACCTTCGCGACATGGGTCAACCCCGAGACGCTTTCCCGGCAGCGGCATCTGTTGATATGGTACGGAACGGCCGGCCGGGGCGTCCCGCAGTGGTGGATGTCGGTTGAACAGAACGGTGCAGTCCGGATGAATCTGAACGGGCTGCCGCTGAACAGGGAGATTGGCATAGCAACGCCGTCAGGTCTGGTCAAGACCGGGGAATGGGCGCATGTTGCCGGTGTCCGGCAGGGCGGCAATCTTCTGGTGTACGTCAACGGGGAATTGGCTGCGACATCGGCCCAATTTGACGGTGCCGCTATGAATGTGACGAACGAAGACGCTCCGCCGCTGGTCGGCTTTGATAAAGGCACAGTTGCCAATCGGGATTGGAGCGGCAGTCTGGACGATGTAAGGATATATCGCCATGCGCTGGATCCATCCGACATCAGGAAGCTGTATCAGCTTCCGTTCGACGCAGCCGCCCCGGTCACGGAAGCTGTCGTTACGCCGAACGAGCCGGACGGAATGAATGGATGGTATACGTCCGATGTGACGGTGGAGCTCACGGCAGCGGATCAAGGCTCCAAGGTGACTTACACGGAATATCGGCTGAATGGCGGGGAATGGACGAATTATTCAGGAGCAGTCTCCGTTTCTGCGGAAGGAATCACCACGATGGAGTACCGAAGCCGGGACGGAGCCGGCAATGTGGAAGAGACCCGGACCCTGGCGCTTCCCATTGACAAGACGGAGCCAGAGCTCACGGTCCCTCCGAATCTTGAGGTTCTCTGGCCGCCTAACCGCAAGTGGGTGCCGATGGAGATAAGGCTTGACCCCAAGGATGAATCATCCGGAATCGATTCGATTGCATTGGTGTCTGTCACAACCGAAGGCACGCCGGACCCTCTTGAAGGAATTCGGGATGCGGACATCGGAACAGCGGATACGTCCTTTCAGCTGTTGGCCGCAAACCATCGGCGCGGAGAGAAGCGGGCGTATACATTACCTATGAAGCAAGGGATAAGGCCGGGCATTCAACGACGAAGACAATAACCGTGGAAGTGGCGAGAACGGTTAAGGAGGATGAACGTTAATGGCGATTGAAAAGTTTGCGATCAGCAGAGACGAGGAATGGTATGAAGCATGGCCCGATGTAACGCTAACTGCAGCGGGCAAGCTGGTATGCGTATTTTCCCAATGCACGCATCACGGCGACAGGTCGGCTACGCGCCTGATGCTGACTGAAAGTACGGATAGAGGAAGAACCTGGAGTGACAAGAAGCCGTTTACCTCATGGACGAAAGGATTTCCCTACTGGAACTGCGCTCGGATTTCGAGACTGCGGGATGACCGGCTTGTTATCGTCGCAGATCTGATTAGGGAGAAGAAGGAGAACGGGGGACGGAATTATATATGGATTGGGGATGCCGAAGGGAACCGCTGGTCCGAGCCCATCGAGACGCCGGTTACCGGTATCGTGCCGGATAAGCTGTGCGAGCTTGCATCCGGACGGTGGCTGCTGTCCGCCCATGAGCGAAATGCGGAGACAGGCGTCAGCGAGCAGCGTCTATGGTACTCGGATAGCCAAGGCGAAGATTGGTACGGACCGGTTACTGTGGCCTCGCATCCGGATCTGAAGCTGTGCGAGGGGAGCATACTTCCGCTCCCGGATGGAACCCTGGTTGCCTTCCTGCGGGAGAACTCCGGGCAGGGGCTCGATTGTTACAAATCGATTTCCTATGACCAGGGCGAGACTTGGAGCGGACCCTACCGCGTCCCCATCCCCGGGTGTCATCGTCCGGTTGCAGGGATGCTGCAGAGCGGAAACATTATGATCGCGTACCGTTTCATGCAAGGCGGCAAAGGCTGGCTCGGCACCTGGACGCAGAACTTCTTTGTCGCACTGACGGATCAGGAATCGGCAAAGGCGACCGAGCGGCGGGAGCAGTGGACGAGAATCATGCCCATCGATTATGACCGCAGCCCGGCAGCCGATCTCGGTTATTCGGGATGGGTGCAATTTGAAGATGGGGAAATCTATGTTGTCCAATATATTGCCGACGATGCGCCGAAAGCGCAAATTCGCGGGTACAGCTTTTATGAGGATGATTTTCTGTTAAGACCTAATCCATAAGGAGGGGACTCCCCTTGAACCTGGTAACTGGAGAACGAAGCAAGTTTAAAGGCATATTTACCGCATTGTTGACCCCTATGCACGAGGACGGATCCATCGATTTCGAGTCGTTATCGCGTTTGGTGGAGCATCAGATCTCGCTGGGAATTACGGGCTTCTATGTTGGAGGAAGCACCGGGGAAGCGTTTATTTTGACGACGGAAGAACGGAAGCAGGTGCTTGAGTCCGTCGTCAAGACGGTGAACGGCCGGGTGATCGTGATCGCGCATATCGGCTGCATCAGCACCATGGAGTCGGTTAAGCTTGCCCGCCACGCGGAAGAGCTTGGCGCAGATGCCGTTTCGGCCGTCGTCCCGTTCTATTACAAAGTAACGATGAAAGAGATCCGGGAGCATTATGAAACGATCATGTCCGCCGTGCCGTTGCCCATGCTGGTCTATCATTACCCGGGTGCTACCAGCGTGAGTCTGACGATGGATTTTTACACGGACATGAGCAGTCATTCCCAATGTATCGGCGTGAAATTTACGTCCTTGAACCTGTTTGAGATGCAGCAAATCCGCGCCTTATGCCATGAGCGGTTCATGATTTTTAACGGGCATGACGAGGTATATTTAAGCGGGGCTTGTGCCGGAGCCGATGGCGCGATCGGGAGCACCTTCAATATGATGCCGGGACCATTCATTCAAATGCACGATCATATCAGCACTGCCCAAAGGCCTGATATGAGCCTCCTACAGTCTTTGCAGACGGAGGCCAATGCGGTGATCTCGCACATGATCCAATACGATGTTATCGCGTATGAAAAGTATATTTTATATCTCCAAGGGGTACTGCGCTCCCCGAAGGTACGCCAGCCCTTAAAGCAGCTGACGGATGGCGAACGGCGGCAGATTGATGATTTCTATCGGAATTGCGCCTTGCTGCAGGACCACCGTGTCAGCGTTTAAGCCAGCTATTGGGCAGAGCCTATGTAACGTTCTGGTTAATCGTGGAAGGATGAATCCGTCATTTTGGCACGCTCGTCTACGGTAAAACTTGATCCATGATAAAGCATCAACAGGCCGGTCGTGACCGGCCTGTTGTTTTGATGTTCGTTGCGTTGGGACGATTCAGATCCATTTGAATATCAACATGAATAGCAATATTAATAACAATATCAATATCATCAATACCAATATCGACCATGCCTCCCCAAACAAAACACAACCCCAACGCAAAAAAACAATCAATCGGCACCTGCCGACATCCTATAATGAAGCCATGAACGACCAAGAGCTGCTGATGAATCAGGGCAAGGAGGGCGAGCATGAAACGGGATGAATACATGGACGGTGCTGGACTAAAGACAGGGCCGATGGAGGCGCAGGGATGGAAGAGGGATGAGTTTGCGTCCGAATTCGACCGGCGCATAGCCTGGTGGAGAGCGGC
Source organism: Paenibacillus sp. FSL R5-0810 (assembly GCF_038002285.1). NCBI lineage: Bacteria > Bacillati > Bacillota > Bacilli > Caryophanales > Paenibacillaceae > Paenibacillus > Paenibacillus sp. FSL R5-0810. Next base: position 3,812,563 of record NZ_JBBOCF010000001.1, on the reverse strand, counting down.
CCGGTTTGGCATTTTCGTGCACTGGGGGCCTTATTCGATGCTGGGCGGCATGTGGAAGGGGAAGCGCGTAGAAGCGAATTATGCAGAGCATATCCAGCTGCGCGGGAAGATTCCCGTTGCCGAGTACGCCGAGGCTGCCGCAGGGATGAAGCCGGATGCCTTTGACGCATATGAATGGGTGTCACTGGCGAAGCGGGCCGGTGCCAAATATATGATTGTAACGGCAAAGCACCATGACGGATTCGCGATGTACGACTCCAAGGTCAGCGATTATTCCATCACTCGCCACGCTCATTTTCCGAGCGACCCCCTCAAAGCGCTGGCGGCGGCCTGCGAAGCAGAGGGGATTCGCCTTGGAATCTACTACTCCCACGCGATGGATTGGCATCATCCGGATTCGCAAGGCAATACGCTGGACTACCCGGACAATGTCGGCGCGTGGGACCTGCTGGAGGATTGGGTGGATGACGACGGCAAAAGAACCCGCTTCGAGCGCTATCTTCAGGAGAAGGCATTGCCCCAGGTCGAGGAGCTGTTGACCGGTTACGGCCCGATCGGCGTGATGTGGTTCGACTGCGGCCATAAGATCAGCGATGAGCACGCCGAATGGTTCCGTGACCGGGTGCGCAGGCTTCAGCCGGATTGCCTCATTAATAAGCGCCTTCGGGACGAGCGGTTTGCGGATTACGGCAATCCGCACGATAATCAGCTTCGATTCCGTCCGGTGCAGCCGGACTGGGAGTCGATCCACACCTTGAACGACTCCTGGGGCTTCCGCTATGACGATGATAATTGGAAGAGCCCGGATGAGCTGATCGAGCAGCTGCTCCGGGTCGTAAGCGCGGGCGGCAATCTCGTTCTGAACATTGGGCCGATGGGAAGCGGGGCGATTGATGATACGTCAAGGCGCCTGCTGGAGACGGTAGGGCGTTTCCTGGAGTACAGCGGCGAAGCGATTTACGGGACAGAGGAAAGTCCGATCGGCGTGCCGCAGTGGGGCTGGTGTACATGGAAGCCGGACGAGTCCGCGTTATATCTGTTTGTAAGAGATTGGCCTTCGGACGGGCGATTGATCCTGCCCGGTCTCGCGAGCCGGGTCCAGTATGCGCAGCCGGTAGGGGGCATCGGAGAGCATGAGCATCCCCGCAGCCTTGCCTTCCGGCAGCTTGGGCCTTGGGACGTGGAGATTGACGTTCGTTCGGTCCGGAAGCATCCGTATGCAACGGTGATCAAGGTCAAGATCCTGGGGGAGCTGAAGGCGGATCCGACCCCCAGATTCATTGCCGGAATGCCGAACACGTTCTGGGCATACGATGGACGGATTGAGGGAGGCGTTCATTACGATAACGGCAAACGCGGGCATGACGGCGTAACTGGCTGGGCTGATCCCGGTGCAGCTGTTCACTGGACATTTCGTTCGGAAGAAGAAAGACCTGTCCGATGTCGTCTTATGGTCACATTATCCGCCGATGCCGAGCAGGCGGGCGGCCGGTTCGAGGTGTCGCTTGATGAGCAGAAGGTGGAGGCAACGATAGAGGAGACGGGCGGCGACGGGAGCTGGGGAGAGCTCGAGACGGGCCCGCTTACGGTAAGCTCGCGGGGACTCCACCATCTTGAAATCCGGGGCTTATCACTAGCCGGAAACTCTTTAATGAAGTTGCGAAAAATAACCTTGCTGCCTATAGAAGAAGGAGGGAAAAGCCATGAGGCTGGTGTTTGATCCTGCACCGGCAGCCGGAGGCTTCCGCATGCCGGGCTATTGGGTCTGGTGCGGAAGCGTAATCGAGGGGGAGGACGGCCGATACCATATGTTCGCTTCGCGCTGGCCGAAATCGCTGCCCATGCATCCCGGGTGGCTTGCGGCCTCGGAGATCGTCCGGGCGGCTGCGGATCATCCGGCCGGCCCGTACCGATACGAGGAAACGGTGCTTGGCGCCAGATCCCCGGCCTATTGGGACGGATGCAGCGTGCATAATCCGCACATCGTGAAGGTGGACGGGATATATGTGCTCTATTATATGGGCACCACGTTCCCGTTCCCTCTGCCGGAGGACGGAAGGCAGCTGCGGCCGGATGATCCGCTTGCCGTTGCGGCAAGAGCGAATAAACGAATCGGCATCGCGACGGCGCCATCCGTTGGGGGGCCGTGGACCCGGCCGGACCGACCCGTTTTGACGCCGCGCCCGGACCGCTTCGACAGCTACCTGGTGTCCAATCCGGCTCCATGCATCCATCCGGACGGCCGGGTGCTGCTCATCTATAAATCCCGACCTTATGCCGGGCATTCTTACGGAAACATGCAGCTTGGGGTGGCCTGTGCAGGATCGGTGCACGGTCCTTACGTTCGCGGCGATGAGCCTCTATTTCCCCCGTCGGTTCATGTTGAGGATCCGTTTATATGGCGTACACCACGCGGATACGAGATGATTGCCAAGGATATGGACGGCTCGCTGTCCGGGGAGCGATATGGCGGCATCCACGCATGGTCCGCTTCCGGCGGCCGATGGCAGTTGACGACGACGCCCGGGGAGCCGGCGTACTCCCGCAGGGTACGCTGGGATGACGGCACCGAGCGGCTGATGGGCAATCTGGAGCGCCCGTTTCTGCTTATGGAGGGAGGGCGCCCTGCCTGGATGTTCGCGGCGACTTCGGATGGAAGCCGCGGATTTCATGACTGCACGGAGACCTGGAATATGGCGATTCCGATCCGGGAAATCCTTCATCCGGATGAATAGCGGCAGCATTACGCGCCGTTAGGCAGACGAGTCTCGCAAGAAGGATGCACCAGCGATGCTGATTACGCGTCGATCCCGGCTGATGGAACGAGCAAGCCGGTATTGCATCGCGCCTTGTCTCTCAGGCGTGCTCTCATTTTTCGCGGGATTCAAGCATGGCCGGCAAAAAGTCGACAGACTGATGTAGAGATGTTTATATCAATCGCTTTTTAAGCGTCCTTTTCCGTAATCCGCGGTTCTTCACCGTGGTTTGGGATTGGACGCTTTTTCACATATAGCGATAATAGCGAGCCTCTATGATGTAATCGGATGGAACGACGCCTCCGTTTGACGGTTGTTCCTGGTGAGAGCTTGTACGTAATGGCAGAGAAAACCGCGTGCAATCTGATAACACTGATAACAACCGCTTCGTACCTACAACGCCATTAAGCGTATTATGGGTTTGATGATCCGCACAGCTTTTGGTCACGACTGGGGCGTCGGCGTTAAGGGTTGTTCTGCGCGGTCGCGCATTGGAATTCGTACTCGTTCGCACTATACTATATCAATAACCTGAGGCTGTTTTTCGCTGCAGGTTCGCCTGCGGGAGATTGCCATGACCAACCAGATAGGGGGGATGGACACAATAATCGGCTCGATCAAGCCGGATCGTAAAAGAACACACAGGATCATAAAAAACGCCAATACGGAAATGAGGCGATTTAGGCTACCATGAAATTGATTTTACGTAAGCGCTTACCTTTGAGTGGCAGGGTGACTGATTGGGCATGGCTCGGCATGGATAAGCGACGGATAGGCATGGACAGATATGAATCATAAGGATCGAGATGGATCGATGGCATGTTGGAGCTTGTTTGATCTCCAAATGAAATGAACGGTTGATGATTTCGTGGAAAGGGGAGAGGTTGATGAAGAGAGGCTTTTCGGTTTTGCTCGTGAGCTGCCTGATCCTAACGCTGCTGGCAGGCTGCGGAGGAAAAGCGGGTGAGGGCGGACAAGCGGGAGCTCAGCCGGGAGCTAAGGATGGGGCGGCCGCATCCGAGAAACTGTCCTTCTCGATTTCATTCTCTACGGGCGGCAATATCTATATTGAATCCTCGCCGGATATCAATAACGACAAATGGGTGCTGAAGCTGGAGGAAATGACGAACACCGATCTGGATATCCGTTTGATGTCGCACAAGGAATTCGACCAGAAGATGAGCCTGATGTTTGCCGGCAACGATATCCCGGATGTTGTGGGAAATATGCGAGGCGGGCCTACGACGGCCTCCATGTCGGGCTCGGTGGAAGCCGGCGTATTCATGCCGCTTGATGATTTGCTCAAGGAGCATGCGCCGAATCTGATGAAAATGGTGACACCGGAGGCATGGGAGGAGGTGTCGTATAACGGCAGCATTTACGGCATTCCCTCCTGGCTGGAGAACCTGTCGCGCCGCGCTACATTTATCCGTACGGATCTGATGGAGAAGGCTGGCATCAAGGAAGCGCCGAAGACGGTCGAGGAGTACCTGGATATGCTGCGCGCGTTCAAGAAGCTGGGCGTTGAGCATCCGTATCAGTATCGCGAGAATTTCAAATATGCGGATACCTTCCTTGGCGCTTACGATGTGCTGCCGTTTCAATTCATGGAGCTGAACGGCGAGGTGGTGCCGAAGTTTTTCGATGTAGAGAATATGACCAAGGCGCTTCAAACGTACAAGACCATGTATGACGAAGGGCTGATCCCGAAGGACTTTGCCTCGCTCTCGCAGGTTGATTACAGGCGCAACATCAATTCAGGCAAGTCCGGCATGTGGGCTTCCAACGGCGAAGGGCTCATCGGCTTTCGCACGAAGCTGAAGGAAGTGGACCCTTCGATGAAAGTAGATATTTATCCGTCTCCAACCGGGCCGGACGGCAAAGGCGGCCTGGGCTTATACAGCTCGATCTCAACGACGTTTTACATCAACAGCAAGGTCGGCAAGGAAAAAGCGATCGAGATCATTAAGTTTCTGGACTGGATGCTGACAGAGGAAGCGGATATGTTCTTCTCGTTCGGGATCGAAGGCGAGAACTACACGACTGAGAACGGTAAAGTCAACTACACATGGCCGGTAAAGAAGGAGGAAGTGGATGAAGCCGGGTTCCGGGCCAACCAATTGTGGTTTGTGCATGAGCTGACCTACAACAAGAAGCAGACAGCCCTTACGGAAGACGGCCAGGACGTAGTGGCCGCATTCCGCGATGTGCTCAGCAACGAAGGGCGCGGCGGCATTACCTTTACGGCGAACCTGAACAGCTTCTCCAAGTTCCCGGACCTTGCCTCGACGGGAGATACGGGACCGAAATTCATTCTGGACAGCATGGTCAAAATGATCTACGGCAAGCAGCCGATCTCCGATTGGCCGAAGGTGCTGGAGGAATATCGGGCCAAAGGCGGGAACGAGATCATTAAGGAGGCAACGGAGCGCTGGAAGAACAAGGAGAATGTCGTGGATCGCACAAGATGACTCTACTGGCGCGCAGCCTCGGTACCCTGCAAAATAGCCGGCAGGACTTATCAAGCAAAGGCGAATTTTTCTATACAATAAAGCCGATATGTAAGCGTTTCACCTGATGTGGGCTGCGAAAAAAATAGGTATCCGCCGGTCAAGCCGCTTGTCGGCTGACCCAGGAGGGTACCTTCTCGTCCCGCCGGCGAGGTTGTTCATCGGAATCATTCGAATTCTTCTACATACAGGAGGCTGATAATAATGCGGTTGCTTATTGCTGATGATGAACCCGTCATTCGGAGAGGGCTGGTTAAAATGGCGGAATCTTACCGCCTGCGGTTTGACGCGATTGATACGGCCGTAAACGGCGAGCATGCTTTGTCGCGGATCAAGGAGGCCGAGCCGGACGTGCTCTTGACCGATATTCGGATGCCCAGAATGAACGGGCTGGAGCTGTGCCGGGAGCTTCATGAGCAGTACGGGCACATTCAGATCGTCGTCATCTCCGGGTATGGCGAATTTCAGTATGCCCAGCAGTGCTTGGCTTATGGCGTAAAGCATTATCTGCTGAAACCGGTGACGGGGGCGATGCTTCATCAGGCGTTCGATGCGATCATGAAGCATCGTCACAAAGGGATTGTGTCCCTTGCTTCCTATGTCGACTGGATCGAAAATATTGGACAGGAAATTTGGATGCTGCAGACGGAACGGCTGGATCAGCTGTTAAAAGAATGGAGAGAGCAGCTGCTGGCAGCCGGGCTCAGCGTCCAGCAGCTGCAGCAGCTGCTGGATGACGCGGTGGGCATGATCTACCGGCGCTTGGTGTCCAAGGGATACATGGAGCTGACGGCCATCAAGCCGCTGGGTCATGGGGCGGCTCCGGAGCCGCTGCTCCAAGCGTTTGAACTAAGGGTCAAGCAAATGACCGCGGATTTGATCACCCAGCGCTGGGGCAACTTCAAAAATCCGCTGGAGGAGGTGAAGTCCTACATCGATTCGCATCTGTCCGAGGAAATCACCTTGGAGGAAGTGGCTGAAATGGCGGGCTACACGCCCACGTATTTTAGCGCGATGTTCAAGAAGATGACGAACGAAACCTTTGTCCGGTACCGTATCCACAGACGGATGGAGCGGGCAAAGGAGCTGCTGGCGCTGCCGCATATGCGGATCATCGACGTCGCCGCGAATGTAGGCTATGAGGATTACCCCCATTTTACGAAGATGTTTAAGAAAGTGACGGGGCACACCCCGACGGAATACCGGTCCATGCTGGGGTTTAACGGATGAGCAGCAAGCTGTACCGCAAGCTGTTTCTGTACTGCGTGTCCATCATCGTACTGTCCTCACTTCTAATCGGCATTGTCACTTATTCCCGTTCATCGGCAGAACTGGACCAGCAGCTGGACCGGCATATGTCACAAACGGTACAGAATGCGCTGATTCATACGGATATGTACATTAAGTCGTATGACCGGACGATGATTACGCTGCTGACGAACCGGGAATTGAAAAAATTCGTGGATCTGCCGAATCCCGCCGACAACTACGAGTACTATCATATCAGCTCGACGATTAAGGAAATGGTCTTTCGCCCGCAGATGGATCGGGGGCCGGATTTGCTGACCATGTATATTCTCTCCAACGACGGCAATGCCGTCTACAGCTTCAGCTCCGACGTTGCGGAGCCGGTGTTCAGCGCGGAGGAGAAGTCGGCACAGCTTGCGGATCTGCGCAGGCTGACAAAGGATGAGAGCGGGCTGATGATCGATACCGCAAGCATCATTCCGGGAAGAGGCGGCAGCGTGGTTCGGATGACAAGACAGATCAAGGGCCTGTCCTCCATCGCGGAAAAGGGCGTGCTGGCCATGGAGGTACGGTCTCAAGAGCTCTCGACGCTTTGGCAAGGAATCGATCTTGGGGAGCAAGGATACTTCTACATCGCCGATGCCGACGGCCACGTGGTGTACCAGCCGGAGAGCCTGGTGGGCGACGCTTCATCACCTGCACAGGATCCGAAGCTGAGGGACCGGATTATGGATGCGGGCGAGGATTCCTTCCGGTACACGACGGCGGATGGCGAGGAGCGGGTATTCATGGCAAGAATGTCGCCTTATTCGGGCTGGCGTCTGGTCACCTCCATACCGCTGGAAGAGTGGCGCAAGCCCATCGCCAATATCCGCACCACCGTCTGGGGCATCGGCCTTGTCAGCCTGCTTGCAGCGTGCTTGCTCGCTTACCGGTTCGTGCGTTCCATCACCCAGCCGATCCAGACCATCATCCGGGGGATGCGGCAGACGGAGCAGGGCCGCTGGACGCCGCTTGAGCTTCCCGAGCGGGACGATGAATTGACCGAGATGATGCAGCGTTACAATTTGATGGTAACCCGTCTGTCGGAGCTCATCGAGCGGGTGTACGAAAGCGAGCTGCAGCAGCAGAAGATCATTATCGCCAGGCAGCGTGCGGAATTCCAGGCTCTTCAGCTGCAGATCAATCCGCATTTTATGTATAACACGCTGGAGACGATCGTCTGTTACGCAGAGGTCAGAGGCTCGTCCGAAATTACGGAAATGGTATCCTCTCTTGCTTATATGATGCGTTACTCCCTCCTTACGTCTCTGGAGGAGATTACAGTGGCTAATGAGCTGAACCATGTGCTGAGCTACATGACCATCATGAAGCATCGGCATGAACTGGAATTTGACCTGCGGGTGGAGGTGCCGCCTGAGCTGCTGCTATTCAGCATGGTTCGCTTGACGCTGCAGCCGTTGATCGAAAATGCGTTTCAGCACGCGTTTCCGGACGGCATCGACGAGTCGAGCTGGATCACGATTTCAGCAGGCCTGAGCGATGACATCTTCTGGGTCAGCGTGACGGATAACGGCGCAGGTCTGTCCGCTGAGAGGCAGCGTGAAATATTAGACCGGTTCTCCCATGCTCATGAGTGGGACGCTGCGACGGCAGAATCCTCGTCAGCTGCAAGCGGAGACGCGTGGGGCATCGGAGGGATTGGAGGCATCGGGCTGCTCAATGTGCACCGCAGGATCCAGCTTGTGTTCGGTGAACGCTATGGTCTTAGGCTGAGCTCGGAAGGCGGGGGGATGGGCACCACCGTCAAGATGATGATGCCAAGTCCGCAGTCTGCTTAAAGCCGGCTTCTCCTAGGAATCGAAAACAGGTGCGATCACCCATACCTCAACTTCTCTTGCCTTAAGGCTTCCCTCGGTTTCAAGCCGCTTAATCATGGTCGCACAGCTTCCTGCAGCCTCATGCAGCCTCATTGTAACGGATGTAACGCCAACGGCACATGCGGCTCCGTTCGTTTGCGATTGTGTTTTCTTAGGAGAGCATATTTCTTAAAAAAACACCCTGTCTCCGCAAGTTACGGCATGGCGTAACGGGCCGGGCAGCCCTACGATGGAATCATAATCCGCTAAGTGGAGGAAGGAGGAGCGCGTCAATTACGGATCGATCGTCAATCACGACATTAGACGAAGGATGGGGGATGAATGATGAAAAAGGCACGAAAGCGCGATGGATGGGAAAACCGCAGGATTGCCGTCCTGCTGCTGGGCGTTCTGCTGCTCTCCTTGGGAAATTTGCCGGTAAAAGGGGACGCGGCTTTGAATACCGGCGGCGCTCCCGTGAATCTTGCGCTCGACAAGCCGGCCATGGCCAGCTCTGCCGTAAGCGGGCAGGAAGCCGGAAAAGCCGTTGACGGCAGCAGGGATACCTATTGGCAGCCGGCAAGCACGGATCGCGAAGATATGAGCGTGCATATCCAGGTCGAGCTTGGAAGCGGACAGCCGTTGAACCAGGTCATTCTTGATTTGAACCGGGGGGATAACCTGAAGGCTGTGGAAATCGATTACTCGCTGGAAGGGGAGTCATGGAGCCGCGCGTTCACAAAGACCGAGGGCATTCGGGCGGACGGTCAAGAGCGTATTTCATTTGATGCCGTAACGGCATCTCAAGTCCGTATCACGCTGCAGCTGTCGCGGAACCTGAACGTGCAGCTGAAGGAGATGGAGATTTATATGCAGGATGGAAGCTCGGAGATTCCGGTCGATGTAACGGAGCTTGCCTTCGTGAAGGAGGACGGAACTCCATTTGGCAACAATGACGAGCTAAGCTTGGAGATTGGCGGTACCGCTCCTCTCGAGGTCCGAGGAAGAGGGGCGAACGGGGAGTGGGCGGCGCTGCCTCCTCATCAAATCCGGTATCTAGCGGATGGAGCCAGCTCGACGGTTACGCCAGACGGGACTGTGACCGGCCGCAAAGTCGGCGCGACCCGGATCTACGCCGAAGCCAGCGTGGGCGGCAAGACGGTCCGTTCGCCGGATTTATGGTTCGTCGTGAAGGATGAGCACGAATTCGAAGATGCGAAATATGTTGCCTTCACTTCCTTTCGTCATCCGGCATTGACGCAGAGAATCGGCGAGGCGGCGATTCTGGAGGAGACCAAGACCTTGCCGGTCGTCATGATTGCACCGAATCTAAGCGGAAGCGTCTCCGCGAGATGGCTGAGGGACGGCCAATCGAGAGGAAATCTCGGGACGAAAACGCTAATCGCTGGCGAGGATGCCTCCATACAGCTTCCAGGCGGTATGAAAGTGCCGGGAACCTATGAGATTCAAATGACGTTCCATATGTCGGACGGCGGGACGTACTACGACAGCCTGTATTATACCGTCATGCCCAAGAACGGGGTGCCTGACGGGCAGAGCCGGATCGCCTACGTCGGCAAAAACGGACGGATGGTTTACGTTCCCGACTATAAAGGCAATCGGATCATCGACTTCTCTCATGTCGGATACCAAGGGGGCGGCGTAAGGCTGCCGGATGTTCAGGCGGAGGTTGCCGTGGAGCCGACCGGCGGGGACGATACGGCGATGCTGCAGGCGGCGATTGATGAAGTGTCCCGGCTCCCGCGGGATGCGGACGGGTTCCGGGGAGCCGTGCTGCTAAGAAGCGGAACGTATTTCGTCGGCGGAACCCTGCGCATTCAGGCAAGCGGCGTCGTGCTCCGGGGCGAAGGCAAGGACGACAATGGGACGATCATCCGCGGCACGGGGACAGCTGCCCGAAACCTGATCGAGGTCGGCGGTACGGCCGGTCCGTCGATCGTGGAGGGGACGGAGACGGACATCCAGGACTTGTATGTTCCGGCGGGCTCCCGAACGTTTCATGTTCAGGATGCTTCGGGCTATAAGGCGGGGGATTCCGTTATCGTCAGACGGATCGGCAGCGAGCGCTGGATTCATGAAATCGGCATGGATCATATCTTTATGAGGCCGCTCACCGGCGGAACGAAGCAATGGACGCCCTTTAACCTTGATTTTGACCGGGTGATCACCGCAATTGACGGCAACCGGATTACGGTTGACGCACCGCTGGCCAACGCCATCGAGCGTCAGTGGGGCGGCGGCAAGCTCTTCAAAGCGACGGACGAGGAGCGGATCGAACAGGTCGGCATCGAGAACATGCGGGCCGTATCCGATTTTGACCCGAGCAAGACGGACACGAAGATGGATAATGACGTTCTGGATACGCCGTATTATTCGGATGAAGACCACGCCGAGCGCTTTATCATGATGAACAGCGTGAAGAATGCCTGGGTTCGCGAGGTGGAAGGATACCACTTCTCTTATGCCTTGGTGCAGGTCGGCCGGCAGGCCAAATGGGTAACGGTGCAGGACAGCGAAATGTACGACATGGTGAGCATCATCACCGGGGGAAGACGCTACAGCCTCTTCATTCAGGGGCAGTTAAACCTAGTCCAGCGAAACTATACCGAAACCTCCCGGCATGCTTACGTCATTGAGAGCCGCGTACAGGGACCCAATGTAATGTACGATAACAGGGCGACCCGGGAGTACAATACGAGCGAGCCTCATCACCGCTGGTCGACGGGCGGTCTGTACGACAATGTCAGCGCACGGATCAGCGTTCGCGACCGGGCTTGGCTCGGCAGCGGACACGGGTGGGCAGGCGCCAATTACGTCATGTGGAATACCGAGGGCGGGCTCGTCGCTCAGAAGCCGCCGACTGCTCAGAATTACGCAATCGGGCATGTTCCGACGGAGGACGGCTTGAACGTCAGGCCGCTCGTGCCGAACGACTACGACCCGCGTCCGCGGGAGGACGGTTATTGGGAGTCGACGGGTCGGCATGTTGCGCCGCAAAGCTTGTTTATCCAGCAGCTGAAGGATCGTCTCGGCCAGGAAGCGGTGGATCATCTCGCCCGTACGCCGGTGGGAGGCGGTGCTTTGGATGTACCGGAATTACCTTGATCTGATATAGGGGAAGAGGGGATGTTCAGCGATGTCTGGAGTCCCCTTTTCCATAGGAATGGGAGGCATGAATACGTATGGGCAACCAGGGCTCGAACATGGACGGGAGGCAGCGATTCGATGCAGAGGCTAAAGCAAGGATCATGGGGACTGACGAGGCGTCATTATCAGGAGCCGTTGAGCGGCCTCTGCGGTTATGGTATACCTCGCCTGCGGCGGAATGGAATGAGGCGCTGCCGATCGGCAATGGACGGCTCGGAGGGATGGTGTTTGGCAGAACCGGCCTTGAGCGGGTGCAATTGAACGAGGATTCGCTATGGTACGGCGGACCGGGAAGGGGGGGCAACCCGAATGCTATCCCATATTTGGGCGACATCCGGCAATTGCTTCAGGATGGCCGTCAAGCGGAGGCCGAGCATCTGGCCCGGATGGCAATGACCTCTTCGCCGAAATATGAGCAGCCCTATCAGCCGCTGGGCGATCTGCTGCTGAAATTCCTGAACACCGAAGCACCGGCGACGCACTATGAGCGGGAATTGGACTTGCAGCGTTCCATGGCGGCCGTGACCTACACATCGGGGGGAATCACGTACCGCAGGCAGTACTTTGCAAGCGCGCCGGACGGTGTGCTGGTCATCCGTCTGACGGCAGACCGCCCCGGCAGTTTGACCTTTGCCGCAAACCTGATGCGCCGTCCTTTCGACTGCGGCACCCGATCGATTGGGAATGACACCCTGACTATGAAAGGGGAGGCCGGGGCGGACGGCGTCTCCTTCTGCGCCGCTTTGCGCGGAGCCGCTGAAGGGGGGAATATCCGCATCATCGGCGATTTCATGTCCGTTGAAGGTGCGGATGCCGTAACGCTGCTGTTATCCGCTCAGACGACGTTCCGGTGCCGGAAACCGGAAGAGATGTGCCTGCAGCAGCTGGACCATGCGTCTTCGATCCCCTATGAGCGGTTGTTCAGCCGCCACGTGGAGGAATACAGGGAGAAGTTCGGCAGGTTTTCGCTGAAGCTGGAGGTGGACGCCGGCGCGCGGGATTATGCTTCCCTCCCTACCGATCAGCGGCTGAACCTTTTGAAGGAGCGGGTCAGGAGCAGTAACTCGGGGACGAATCCGGAAGGAAACTCAGGCGCAGATCCGGAGGGTAACTCTGGGGCGTATCCGGATGATGACCCTGGACTAATTGAATTATATGTGCAGTACGGCCGGTATTTACTGCTGTCCAGTTCCCGGCCGGGGTCCCTGGCAGCCAATCTCCAAGGGATATGGAACGACAGCTTTACGCCGCCGTGGGAGTCCAAGTACACGATTAACGCGAACATCCAGATGAACTACTGGCCCGCGGAGCTTCTTGGGATGCCGGAGTGCCATGAGCCGCTGTTCGATCTGATTGACCGAATGCTGCCGAACGGCCGGAAGACGGCCCGGGAGATGTACGGCTGCCGCGGCTTTGCGGCCCATCATAATACGAATGTATGGGGGGAGACCAGACCCGAGGGGATCTTGATGACCTGCACCGTGTGGCCGATGGGAGCCGCATGGCTGTGCTTGCACCTGTGGGAGCATGTCCGCTTCGGAGGAGATGCCGATTTTCTCCGCGACCGGGCATACCCCGTCATGAAGGAAGCGGCCATCTTTCTGCTGGACTATATGACGATAGACGGGGAGGGCAGGCGGATTACCGGGCCCTCCGTATCTCCGGAGAACCGCTTCATGCTTCCGGATGGTGCCGTGGGCAGTCTCTGCATGGGCCCATCCATGGACTCGCAGATTGCCCATGCTTTATTGCAAGCCTGTCTGGAGGCCGGGCGGCTGCTTGGGGAGGACACCCGCTTTCTTGACGAGCTTGAAGCAGCGATCCGTAACATCCCGGCTCCGCAAATCGGAAGGCACGGAGGCATCATGGAGTGGCTCGAGGATTATGAAGAGGCGGACCCGGGCCATCGCCATATCTCTCAATTGTTCGCGTTATATCCGGGGGAGCAGATCGACCCGTTTCATACGCCGGAGCTGGCCGAAGCCGCCAAGAGGACGCTTGAGCGGCGGCTTGCGCATGGGGGAGGACATACCGGCTGGAGCCGGGCTTGGATCATCAATTATTATGCGCGGCTATTGAACGGAACGGAAGCGTACGGGCATTTGCTTCAATTGCTTGCCTCTTCGACATTCCCGAATATGCTCGATTGCCATCCGCCTTTTCAAATCGACGGAAATTTTGGGGGAATTGCAGGCGTTGGCGAGATGCTGCTGCAGTCGCATGCAGGCGAGCTGAGGCTGCTGCCGGCGCTCCCGTCTGGATGGAGCAGCGGCGATGTGAAAGGGCTGCGCGCCCGGGGAGGCTGGGTCGTGGATATGCGATGGGAGGATGGGGAGTTATCCGAAGCGAAGGTGTGTGCATCGAGAGCAGGCCGATGCGCGGTGTGGTCCCGCACGCCCCTTGTTCCCGTTCCCGTGGAAGGGTCGGGCACGAACGAGGAGCGCCTCGATGACCCTTCAGGCAGCTATCGTCTTTCGTTTCTCATGAAGGAAGGAGAGTCTTGTATTCTGAGGAGGGACTTCGGAAAGCCCGGCGGTGATCCATCTATGCAAACCGTCCCGATATGAAAGGATGGCGCCAGCGCAAGCAGCAACCAGTAACTATGAATCCAGGCAGGGCAGAGGGGCCAAGCTTCTCTGCTTGTCTACTGCTCGGCGTCTTCTCTATTAGAAACGGCCTATTTAAAAACTCACAGGACAAGTCTCGCCAAGCGGTGGGATTTACGCGTTTTTGCTTGATTTTATCCTAATTGTGCCGCCCATCTGCATACATATGTTGTGTAGAGGAGCGTGAGATGCGATGGATGTGAAGTTGCGAAGATACTATCAACTCAAGCAAAAGCAAAAAGAGCTGGAGCAGGAATTATCGGAGCTGCGCGGGCAAATCATTGAGCATTGCCAGCAGCAGGGGGTCCAGGAGCTGGAGGCGGGGACGTATCGGGCTAAGCTGGTCCTTCAAGACCGGAAGGAGTTCGATGAGCAGAAGCTGTACGAAGCGCTGCCGGATCCGGATGTATGGCGGCTGCTCTCCAAGCCGGATGCGTCCAAGATTGCCGGGCTTATCAAATTGAACGTGATTTCCGAAGACGCCATCAAGGATACCTATGCGGCAAAGCGCATTACGATACTGCAAGTGGAAAAAAAATGAGGAAGGAACAATAAGCATGCACGGAGCCCCGCGATGTCGCGGGGTTATTGCATGTCTGGATACAAGCTTCGAGTAAAAATCGCCTATACCCATTCTCCCCCATCCGCGGCGGCTGCCGCTCCTGTACAATGACATCAAGGAAGGGACGTATGAACGTCCGGGCCTTGAAGGAGCCATGGAAAGGGGTGACGTTGTTGAATACGCATTTCATTCACAATCGGATACAGGAGAGAGGGCTCGGGATTTAGGGATATACGCTCGGTCCTCTCGCGCTGTCATGGGAGGAACGCTTGAGAAGATGATGAGGTTAACGACAATGGTTCGAGGTCTGGCCGGCGATACGGTGGCCCGCGAAATGGCGAAGCGATGGGAGCATGACGAAGGGACGATGAAGCTCTGGAGAGCAAGCACCAATTTCGTGTATGTGCTTGACCGTCAGGGCGTCCGGTATTTTCTGCGTTTTAGTTCGGATGAGGATCGTAGCATGGAACAGCTGACCGCCGAGCTGGATTATATGCGGTTTTTGGCCGAGCGGGGGTACCCGTGCGTACTTCCTGTGCCATCATCCGGCGGAAATATCGTCGAAACGGTACGGACCTCGGAAGGCACATACTACGGTGTCGTATTTAGCGCGGCCATCGGTGCCGTGCTGAACAACGAGACTGTGTCGAAGCGGCAGTGCCGGGATTGGGGGAGGGCGCTTGCACGGCTTCACAGGTTATCTTGTGAATACGAGCCGGGGCTATACCGGCGGAGAGGTCCGGAGCAGATCCTGCAGTGGATCGACGGGGTGCTGAAGCGGCATCCCGAAGAACGGGAGGCGAGGGAAGAGCTGTACCGCATCTGTCTATGGCTGCAGTTCATGCCTGCGTCCAGACAGAGCTTCGGTTTGATCCACTATGATTTCCAACTGGATAACGTATTCTATCAAGCGGATCAGCGCTCGTTTCAAGTTATCGATTTTGACGACTCGATGTATCATTGGTTTGCGATGGATATCGCATCAACGCTGGCGGATACGGAGTGCCGGATCCAGCGGGAGGCATTTCTTGAAGGCTATCGCTCCATCCGGAGCTTGGAGCCGGAAACCGAAGAGGAGCTTCCGAGGTTTCGGCGGTTCGGACGCCTGTATAGCTTCGCCAGAATCCTCCGCGCCTTGGAGCATAGCGATCTCGTTCTTGACGACGCGCCCCCTTGGTATAAGGGGCTTCGGGATAAACTGATTGCCTATTGCGACGACGATCGCGGAAGCTTCAGTGAACCATGGTAAATTGCAGCTCTGTTTCGCTGTGCTTCTCCCGGAGTGCGGTGTAATGCTGACTGTAGCACGATGATCAGCGTCAACTTCGGATTACAATCATGGGGAAGTGAAGGGCGCAACGCAGCGATTATTAGCAAGAGGATAGCCGAGACTTGTTACAGACAGGTCTTGGCTTTGTTCGTTAATAAGGAATCATACATATTAACCGTCTCGTTTCATATTGCTGGAATCCAAATAACGTTTGACTCTCCTCTTGGAGGAGGCTTTAGACTGATAGCTGAAAGGAGGTTAACCGCATGCTGTACACGGTAAAGGAAGTGTCGACATTGTCGGGCGTGACCGTCAAGGCACTGCATCATTACCATAAGATAGGCCTTCTTATGCCCGCCGAAATCAGCGACGCTGGCTACCGATTGTACGGGAAGCGCGAGCTGGAACGACTGCAGGAAATTTTATTCTACCGGGAGCTCGACATTCCGCTGGATAAAATCAAAGAGCTGCTGGACGGCTCGCAGAACCGTCGGACCATCCTGTCGGAGCAGGAAGAGCTGCTTGCAGCTCGCCTGGACCGCCTGGACACGATACTGGACACGCTCAGAAAATCAATGAAAGAACTGGAGGGAGGACAACCGATGAAACCAGAGGAAATGTTTAAAGGCTTTGATAGCGATGAAGCCTGGAAGGAAGCGTTAAAGGAACAGAATGATTACTTGAAGGACGCCTATGACGTTGATTTGCTTCAGGATGAGCAGATCCATGCAGCGGATCTGAACGAGCAAGCGGCTGAGGCCTCCGCATTCATGGCGGCGATGGCCGAGTCGTTAACGTCCGGGGTCAAGCATAACGATGAACGCGTACAGCGCCTGATCGGCAAGCATTTGGCATTCTTGAACGCCCATGGCCATTCGATAACGCCGGCGGATTTTGCGGCGCAGACGAAGTTTTTCCTGCAGGATGACTTCCATCTCCGGATGCTGGAGGAGCAGCAGACCGGTCTTGCGTATTATCTTCATGCAGCCGGGGAGCAATACGCAGCCCTTGCCTAATCGAAGCGGCAGAGATAGCAGAATAGACGAAAAAGCGAAACAAACAAGCGGCAGGAATGCCGTTTGTTTGTTTATTCCAGGATGTTAGGTAGACGCGGAAGAGGGGATCACCGCAACCGATTCCTTTTTCCAGCGTAATAAGAGGAAACCAATACGAAAGAAGGAATATTCCATGTTAATTTCAACAACATCCACCCTTGAAGGTTATCCGGTTCAACGTTATATCGGCGTCGTGACAGGCGAAGTGATTATGGGCGCTAATGTGGTGAGGGATTTTCTGGCCTCGATCACCGACATTGTCGGAGGGCGTTCGGGCGCATATGAGAACAAGCTGCAGGAAGCAAGGGACGCAGCCATCGCCGAAATGAAACAGCAAGCCGATCATATGGGAGCCAATGCGATTTTAGCCGTCGACATTGATTATGAGGTCATTCGCGAAGGCATGCTGATGGTCGCCGTCAGCGGAACGGCCGTAGTTGTTTAGCAGAGAAGATCCCGGGGCGGTTATATAACGATAACGCTGCTCGTTCCCGAGCTGTCTGCGGACAGCCAGCGGTTCGATTTCATTTTGTTCGGGGGCGGCTGCTAGGACAATCGGTGCATCTTTAATATGAAAGGGTTAGGCAGAGGGCTCGAAGCCCGATCTGCCTAACCCTTTTTTATCGTAATCGGTCCTAATCCGACGTTTATCCTGCCCCCATATAGAGCGTTATATCATTTGCGCTTTATTGCTCTAGGTCGTTATTGCTCTGAGTAGCAATTGGCACGGTTGAAACATGGGGAGGTCTTAAAAAATATTAAACTTGCAGTACCTTAATCAGATTCGTGTTGCCGGATTGGCCGATCGGCACGCCGGCGGATAATACAATAATATCGCCTTTTTCAATGTAGCCTGTCTTAATGGCATTCCGGGTTGCGGATTCAAACATTTCGTCCGTTGTCGTAACCTTGTCGCCTTTTACCGGAATGACGCCGGAGAGCAGGCAGATTTTCGCCAGCACTTCCTCGTGCTGCGTGACGGCGATAATCGGCGCCTTCGGCCGGTACTTCGAAATCATCCGCGCGGTAAATCCGCTCTCCGTCGCCGTAATAATGGCTTTCGCATTCAAGACAAGGGAAGAGCTGACCGCTCCCTGGCTGATGACTTCCGTAATGTTAGCCACTTGTTGTCTGGATTTGAAGGCGAATTGATCTTTGTAATCGATCATCGTCTCGGCGCGGCGGGCGACGGCCGCCATGGTGCGCACGGATTCCACCGGGTATTTGCCCGCGGCGGATTCCCCGGACAGCATGACAACGTCCGCGCCTTGAATGACCGCGTTAGCCACGTCACTTACCTCGGAGCGGGTTGGGCGGGGATTGACCTGCATGGATTCGAGCATGTGCGTGGCCACGATAACCGGTTTGCCGGCGAGGTTGCATTTATCGATCATTTCTTTTTGCATCATAGGCACTTCTTCGACTGGCACTTCGACGCCAAGATCTCCCCGGGCAACCATGATGCCGTCCGATGCTTCAATGATGTCATCCAGGTTCTGCATGCCCTCTTCGTTCTCGATCTTGGCGATGATCTGCACATGGTCCGCGCCGCGTTCTTTGAGGATGCGGCGAATCTCGCGAATGTTATCGCCCTGGCGCACGAAAGAGGCGGCAATGATCTCAATCCCGTTCTCCAGTCCGAAGCCGATATGCTTCACGTCCCGCTCGGTGACCCCGGGAAGCGTCGTTTTTATTCCCGGCAGATTGACGCCTTTACGCGGTTTGAGCACGCCGCCGCTAATGATTTTGCAATGGATGTCGTGCCCGTCGATATGCAGAACGTTCAGGTCCACGAGGCCATCATCGATGAGTATGCGGTCTCCCGGCTTGACCACTTGATGAAGCTCTGGATAGTTGACCGAGATGCGGCGGGCGTCACCTAGAATTTCCTCCGTCGTCAGGATGAGCTCCTGACCCGGCTCCAGCAGGCAGGAAGGCTCTTTCAGCTTGCCGATCCGCACTTCCGGTCCTTTAATGTCCATCATGATAGGCACATACTTGTTTAACTCGGACGCGGCCTGACGAACATTCCGGATCCGGGTCACGTGATCTTCCGGCTCCCCGTGGGCCATATTCAAACGGGCAACGGTCATTCCCTCTTGAATCATATTCTTCAACACCTCAATGGAATCGCACGCAGGTCCCATCGTACAAATGATTTTTGTTTTGAGCATGATTATTGGATCCTCCTTTGTATTCGTACTATTTTGTACCCTTCAGTCTGTTTCCGTTATACAAGTTCAATTCAAACTTTCCTAATGATGACATTGTAGCCTGTCTTGTCGAATCATGATAGGAACTATAATACAATGATTAGACTATAGTATCGTATAAGAGGTGGGTTATGGTCACTCCGATAGATGTAAGGCAAATTAACGGCGTCGATTGGTATGAAGAAGCAGACCCGGCGAAGAGAGCATGGCGGTTAAGCCTTGTGACATATGGAACATGCGTGTATTGGCTGAATGGGGATAAGCAGATCATGAAGAAGGGCGAGCTTCTGGTTATTCCGGCGGGCGTTCCGTTTTATGCCAAAAGCATCCCGACCGTAACGCATACGCAAATCGTCGTTGAATGGACGGAAGACGTCTCCCGGGCTTTACCCGTGCTCGTACGGGAAGACGTTTTGAAGCATAAACCGGGCTGTTATGAATTGCTCCTGGAACGTATGAAAGGGATCCATCAGCAGTGGCAGGAGCGCCCATCGTATTATGCCATGATGATAGAAGCATTATTGACAGAAGTATTGATTTATATCAGCCGCGAGCTGGACAGGGGGGCCATTCCGCCCGAAAAGCACTTGCATGCGGAACGGATGAAGTCATATATCGAGCGGCATTACCGTGAGAAAATAACGAAAGAGGAGCTGGGTGATGCCATTGGCAAAACCCCCAATTACGCGGCGGCGCTCTTTAAGAGCGTAACGGGGCAGACGATAAGCCAGTACGTGCACGCTCAGCGGATGAAACGGGCAGCCTATTTGTTAACCGAATCGCAGCTGACGGTACAGGAGATTGCCGTATTTTTAGGATATCAGGACCTCTCCTATTTCTATCGAACCTATAAGCGTGTCATGGGCACCGCTCCGTCGGATTTATTGCATGAGCGTCCACGGACGATATAGGCATTCTTGGGGAAGGACGATGCTTGGCGGATTAGCAGTCCGGTTGGAGGGGGACCGTATAAATTGACGAAAATATTGGTTTACGCTTTTAGCCGCGCGGGTCGCGGCTTTAATTATTATGAACGGAACATAGAAGCTTACGCGGACTTCATGATGCACAACTGTTTAATATCGATGGGTCCGGGTAAGAAATAATCGTTCGATCCATATCAATCCAACCCTGAAGGAGGACGACTTGATGTTTATTCACATGAAAGAACTTCAATACCGCGCAAAACCGGAAAGACCGGATCCGGTATTTGCCCGGAAGCTTCAGGAAGTGCTGGGTGGACAGTATGGCGAGATGTCCGTCATGATGCAGTATCTGTTCCAAGGCTTCAACTGTCGTGCGGAGCAAAAATATCGGGACATGCTGCTTGATATCGGGACAGAGGAGATCGCGCATGTCGAAATGCTGAGCACGATGATCGCTCAGCTGCTGGACGGTGCACCGGCGGATCAAGTCGACGAAGCTGCCAAGGATCCGGCTATTGCCGCCGCGCTCGGCGGTATGAATCCGCAGCATGCGATCGTGTCAGGGCTTGGCGCAATGCCGACGGACAGCAACGGCTATCCGTGGAACAGCAAGTATATTATCGCGAGCGGCAATCTGCTGGCCGATTTCCGGGCGAACCTGAATGCGGAATCCCAAGGGCTGCTTCAGGTCGTGCGACTGTACGAACAGACGACGGATCCTGGCGTCCGGGATATGCTGTCGTTCATGATTGCGCGTGATATTATGCACCAGAATCAATGGCTGGCAGCCATCGAGGAGATCGAAGCGATTGACGGTCCGATCGCACCGGCGTCGTTCCCTCGGGAGCGTGCGGTTACGGAGGCAACCCGGCAATTCATGAACTTCTCCGTAGGCGAGGAGAGCAGCATGGGACGCTGGGCGAACGGGCCGATGCCGGACGGTACGGGCAACTTCGAGTATGTGGCCAACCCTACGGCTTACGGGGAAGCGCCCGTTCTGAAGCCGGCTGCCAAGCACCAGCATTCGACGCCCGGAACCGGGCCATACGTCGTGAACGAAACCGTGAAGAATTAAATAATCGTACGAAGGATATCGAATGTTTCACCCCAGTGGGAATGGTTAAATATGAGACATAGCAGTAATCAATAAAACGACTAGGAGTGATGAAACATGGCTAACAACGATAACAAAATGAGCAGAGAAGAAGCAGGACGCAAAGGCGGAGAAGCAACGGCCAGAAATCACGACAAGGAGTTTTATCAGGAGATCGGCCGCAAGGGCGGCGAGGCCACGTCTAAATCGCATGATAAGGAATTCTATGAGGAAATCGGCCGTAAGGGCGGAGAGTCCCGCGGCAATAATAACGACTGAGGATTTCCTGCTGCGCTAAAGAAGCGTGGAATCAGGAAATGTTGAAGCCACAAGCAGCAGATGAAACCAATACAGCATAAATAAACAGCGGCCGTTCCCGATACGGGGACGGTCGCTGTTCTACGTTTCTTGCATATTTTGCACCGGGTGTGCTTTTGGCCGCAAGCGAGCCACGATGAATTCATGGCTTCTAAGAGCCTTTGCTCAATCGAGGCGATATGTCACAAACGGCTTGCCATGAACAAACGGTTCGCTGATTTCATCCAGGCTTCGCGCAAGTGAATCGTCCATCTTAATGTCCAAGCTCTTCAAATTATCATCAAGCTGCTCGGTCTTCGTTGCGCCGACAATGACGGTGGAAACCGCAGGACGATGGATCAGCCATGCCAGGGACAAAGCGCTTGGAGAGTGCCCATGCTCGGCAGCCAGCTGGGAGACCTGAGTGCCGAGCTTGAGATTGTGATCCTCAAGGAAACGCTGGAAGTTCGGGTCCGTATCCGCCCGGGAACCGGACGGCACCCGGTTGTCCTGATTATATTTCCCCGTAAGAATCCCCCCTGCCAGCGGAAAATACGGGATAATGCCGACGCCTTGATCCAAGCACAGCGGCACAAGCTCCCGTTCAGGCGTGCGGTCGGCCAGCGAATAGCTTACTTGCGTGGATACATACCGGGCATACCCCTTAAGCTCGCTGATGCCGAGGGCCTTCATGATCTCCCATGCCGCGTAATTGGAGGCGCCGATGTAGCGGACCTTGCCCGCAGAGACCATGTCGTCCAAGGCGCGCAGCGTTTCGTCCAGCGGCGTGTGCGGATCGAAGGTGTGGATCTGATAAAGATCGACATAATCGGTCTGGAGCCGCTTTAAGCTGTTGTCCAGCTCCTGCTGGAGATGATAGCGGGAGGAGCCGCGTTCGTTCGGGCCCGTCCCCTTTATCAACCCCGCTTTGGTGGCCAGCACGACATGTTGCCGCTTCCCGGCGAGCGCTTGTCCGATAATTCGCTCCGATTCGGTGCCCGCGTAGATGTTGGCCGTATCGATAAAGTTAATGCCGTGATCGAGAGCATGTTCGATAATGCGGATCGAGGTCTTCTCATCGGCTCGTTTGCCGAACGCATTCGTGCCGAGGCCAAGCTCCGACACCTTAAGCCCGCTGCTGCCAAGACGACGGTAGTTCATCATGATCGACTCCTTTTATGTACGTAAATTGTATAGTTTTTCTTTAGTATAAACAGTTTGGCCGAACGGGTTCAAATCATCGGGAGGGCCATGGGACTGAGGGGTTACCCAAAAAACATTCTTTTTTAGCGGCATAGGAAAAAATATAGATTAACTTCCATGTCATGAAATGGTAATATAGTCATAGGATAAAAGAAGTGGTTTTGTCTATCGGATTCCTACCTAAGAACTGCACGAGAATATGAGAGACTGCTGCTTTTTTCACTATGAATCATGGGACGTGAAATGGTGAAGATTTATTTAAAGAATGATGCGGGGGTCACCAAACGAGTGAAGCTGGGGTTTAGCTGGACAACCCTTTTCTTCGCGTTTCTTCCGGCTTTATTCCGCGGGGATTTGAAATGGGCAGTTATTATGTTTATTATTTCTGCAGTTTTTGGTTCATTTACGCTCGGGCTCGGGGCATGGATTAGCGGAATCGTATTTTCCTTCGTCTACAACAAGATTTATATCAAGGAGCTGTTGGAAAAAGGTTACCGCCCTGCTGATGATTCAGCCCGTACCGCTTTGGAACGCAGCCAAATCATCGCAAGAACGGCGGCGTAGTTACAGTAGAGCAATAAAGCTTGTATTTCCCCTCAAGAAAGAAGGGATACAAGCTTTTTATTTTCGATATCGACCGACTGAAATGTATCTCCCCTCACGGGAACACGCCTATTCTTGCGAACTCTATGGAATTTCGATAGGATAGTTACATACGATTAGAAAGGAGATATCAGATGATGAATGAAGCATTGCTGAATCAACTGGATTTTGCCAGAGCATCGACCCTTGCAGCGGCGAAGGATGTAACGGAGCAGGAGGCCGACATCGTGCCGGAAGGATTCGCGAACAGCATTCGCTGGAATCTGGGACATATCTACACCGTTCATGAACAGTTTGCCTTTGCGACGGCAGGCGAGAAGCCGCATTTGCCGGAGGGATTCGAGGCTTGGTTTGCAACGGGGACCAAACCGGCCGATTGGACCTCCAAGGCCCCTGCACTCTCTGAACTGATTGAGCTTCTGGAAGGCCAAATCAAGCGGATTCGGGATACCTTCCAAGGCCGCATGGACCAATCCTCGGCGCATCCGGTCACCATTGGACCGCTCACGCTTCAAACGGTTGGCGAGTTTCTTTCGTTCAGCTTGTTTCATGAAGGGATGCACACCCAGACCATTAAAGCCTATAAGAAGCTGATTCGAAAATAAGTTATACCGAGAGCGATAGTAGGGCTGCCTGACCGCAGTTGCCAACTATCGTTTTTTTATTTGTAGCTTGCCCCTTTCGTCTTTATAATTGAGGAACGATAGCAAGGGTTTAACGAGTGGAGGCGAATAGGAGTTATGGCGGTTGAAATCGAACGGAAATACCTGCTGGGCGAATACCCTGCAGCTCTTATCGAGAATGGGGCGCTTATCGTCGAGAAGGAGCAGCAAATCGAGCAGACGTATTTGGCGTTGGACGGCGATCAAGAGCTGCGCGTGCGCAAAATCATCGACATGAGGACCGGGGCGGTGGAGTTCACCCATACCTTTAAGAAGGGTTGGGGGCTGGCCAGGGAAGAGGTTGAGTATTCCATTTCGGAAGGGCTGTATGAACAGGTGGTGACGGCGCACGGGGCGATCCCGCTTACCAAGAGGAGAGTCACTGCCCGCTGGGGAGAGCGCATCGTTGAAATCGATGACTACAGCCAAATCGAGCTGCTGGTGCTGGAAGTGGAGTTTCCTTCGCTCGAAGACGCTGAAGCGTTCGTGCCGCCGGCATGGTTTGGCAGGGATATCAGCATGGAGAAGCAGTATAGCAATAAAAAGGTGTGGCGGGATCTGCAGGCACGCTCTGAAGCTTGATACCGGCACAGTCGATGCGGGCCGTTGAAGCGGAGGACCGCTGCGCTTCTCGCTTGGCATTTTTCAGTCGGCGCCCGACGAGGCTCTTTCAACAGGTCAGCTATGACCGGTGTGAAAGGGCCTTTTTTTGCGTTTGGCTGATGCAAAGGAGTGTCGTTTCGTTCAGGGGGAATTCGTGCAATCGATTAGAGTTCACTTCGTATGGCGTCACGCCACTTCTTGATGTTGTCGATCGCCATCGCTTCCCCGCCGATGTAAACATCATTGATCGTGCGCGTCCAGCTTCTCTGGCTGCGGGATCTCTCCTTACTTGAGAGGGGATTCGCTATTTTGCCTACGGTTTGAATCCGTTCGCGGTTTTCCCGTAATATCGTTGCCGCATCCCAATTGTTGTCATAAGCATCTCGAAATAAGTCGACTAACTGGTCGTACCCTGCATCGGTATAATTGGAAGGGTGCTGGATCATATAACAGGAGACAAGCCAGAAATGAAGGGCGTATAATTCCGGACCCTGATGCTCCCAAGCGAGAGGAAAGCCGAATTGTTCATAACAAGAGTACTGATCAAGCTCCATTGCCCCGCATTCCATACACCGTCCGTTCATCATGATGGTTGAATGGTCAACCATGACGTTCCCCTCCCATAACTGTTTTCATGAATATGTATGAATAGGATAAACGATGACGTAACGTTAATGTCCAGAGCGAGAATTGATTTTAAAATAAAAGTTGTAAACGTTTCATTTGTATAATATAATATTATCATGATAAATAATTATTATTTATGCAGTTATGACATTATACAATTACACTCAACAGAAAGGAGAACGTTCCATGAATGAGACCCGGCAGCTGCTCGAAAGCTATTTTCCGATTGCTTCGTTCATCGCGGCAATTATCGGGCCGAAATGCGAGGTGGTCGTGCACGACATCAGTGATCCGGAACGCTCCATCATTTTTATCGAGAACGGGCATATTAGCGGACGCAAGGTCGGTGATGCTTCAACCGACCTCGTATTGAAGATTCTGAAGGCGGAGGCATACCGCGAAGAGCAATTCATTGCAAACTATAAAGCCTCCGGTCCGAGAGGGCAGACTTTCAGGTCGGCAACGTATTTTATTAAAGACCGAAACGGCGGGCTGGTGGGCCTCATGTGTCTGAATATTGATGTTACGCATATGGATGTTGCGGCCGAATGGATCAACAGTATACTGCAAGGCGCTTCACTGACGCCGCCGACATCGATCGATGCTCCGAAAGAAGAGAAGCCGTCAACGGAATACCTGCAAGGAAACGTAGACGATTTGCTTCAGCACATCATCCAGTCTGTTCTTAGCAAAATCAGCATGCCGGCTGATCGGCTATCGTCCCAAGAGAAGATCGATATCGTGAAAGAATTGAATGAACAGGGCGTATTTTTGCTAAAAGGCGGAGTATCCAAAGTCGCCGCAGCCTTATCCATATCCGAGCCTACCGTGTACCGATATCTGCAGAAGCTGAAATAACCGGCTTTAGTCCATCAATCATCATGAATGAAAGAATAACAACCAAGGAAGGTGACATCATGACATTCAACTTCGACCATATTGTCAGCAGGTTTGGTACGAACAGTGCGAAGTGGGACGGAATGGCGCAAAGCTTGGGCAGCGACATGATCGCCCTCTCCGTAGCCGACATGGATGTGCCGGCGCCGCCAGCCGTTGTGGACAAGGTATGCGAGATGGCCCGCCACGGTATTTACGGATACACAGATCCGTTCCCGACTTATTATGAGGCTGTCCGTCAATGGATGGATCAAGCTTATCAATGGAAAGTAGAGAGGGATTGGATCGTCTATTGCCCGAGAATTATTCAAGCTGTTTCGGTATTGATCCAGAAATGTACGGAAGTCGGTGACAGGGTGCTGATCCACTCGCCGGTTTATCAGCCTGTTGCGAAAGCGGTTACGCTTAATGACCGTGTCCTGACCGAGAGTCCGCTGCATCTGGTGAACGGCCGGTATGAGATCGATTTTGCGGACATGGAGCAGCGCATGCGGGAAGGTGTCAAAATGGTTCTGCTCATTTCCCCGCATAATCCGGTAGGACGGGTATGGACAAGGGAGGAGCTGGAGCGCATCGGCAGGCTCTGTATCGAGTATGATGCATTGATAGTCTCCGATGATATCCATGCGGATTTCATTCATCAGGGACATGAGCACACGGTCATCGCCAAGCTGTCGGAAGAGATCGCGGAGCGGTCCGTCATCTGTACGTCGCCCGGCAAAACCTTTAATTTGGCCAGTCTCGAAATCGCTAACATTATAATTCCGAATCGCGATCTGAGGGAGCGGTTTAAGCAGGGATTGCTGCAGGCGGGCATCCACAATCCGACCTTTTTTTCCGTACCTGCGCTCGAAGCAGCCTATACCTCGTGTGAGGAGTGGTTAACGGCACTTCAAGGATACATTAAGGACAATATTGCTTTTACGAAACAATATATCGCCGAGCATATGCCCGAACTAAAGATTATTGAGCCGGAAGGAACTTATTTGCTGTGGATCGACTGTTGGGCCGTCAGCCGACGGGAGAGCGATCTGGTGGATTGGATCCAGGAGAAGGCCCGAGTAAGCGTCAGTTATGGCACATCCTTCGGCTCAGGCGGTGAAGGCTTCATCAGGGTCAATATCGCCGCTCCGCGAGGGATTATTCAAGAAGGCTTAGCGCGGATGGCTTCGGCATATCCGTTAAACCGTTAAAAAACAAACGTTTATTTACATCCAGGGGGAATTGATATGGCTAAGCCGAAAAAGGAACGAGTAATTAAGCAGCCTACCATGTTTCTTGCGCTGCTTCCGATATTTACGATGGTGATTCTGCTGTGTCTTGGTTACGTTTTATTTGAGCTGCCTCCGGAGCCGTTGATTATCACATCGGCCATTGTCGCAGGCATCATCGCGATCAGGCTGGGTTACAGCTATAACGACATATTGGAGTCCATCTCGCAAAAAATAGCGAAGACGATGCCGGCCATTCTTATTCTGATCGTCGTTGGATTCATGATCGGCGCATGGATGGTCGGCGGTACCATTCCGATGATGATATTCTACGGGCTCAAAATCATTGATCCGCAGTTCTTGTTAATTACCGCCTTTCTGGTCACATCCGTCGTATCGGTGTGTACCGGTACATCCTGGGGATCGGCCGGTACGATCGGAGTTGCCTTCATGGGCGTTGGCGCCGGTATGGACGCCAATCTTGCTGCCGTGGCAGGTGCGGTAGTGGCAGGCGCTTATTTCGGGGACAAGCTGTCCCCGCTCTCGGATACGACCAATATCGCGGCACTGTCCACCGGCGTTAACCTGTATGAGCACATCGGCCACTTGCTGTACACGACGCTGCCGTCCTTTTTCGTGGCGGGGATTGTATATGTTGTGACAGGATTGAACACGCATACATCGAGCAGCGGAGTTCCGGAGAAGGTCACCGAGATCATGAATACGCTCACCACGATCTACGACTGGAACTTGCTGCTGATTCTGCCTGTTCTGATCGTGCTATACGGCTCCATTACCAAAAAACCGACAATTCCGGTTATGCTGATATCCTCTTTTGTCGCGATGGCGAACGGCATGATCTTCCACGGATTCACACTGCATGACGTTGTAACCTCTGTGGTAAGCGGATTCGATATCGCGATGGTACACGTGAGCGGCTTTGATCCTCAGGCGGTCATTGCGGACATTCCGCGTCTCATTAACCGGGGAGGCATGAGCTCCA
Organism: Paenibacillus sp. FSL R5-0810; assembly: GCF_038002285.1. NCBI lineage: Bacteria > Bacillati > Bacillota > Bacilli > Caryophanales > Paenibacillaceae > Paenibacillus > Paenibacillus sp. FSL R5-0810. The sequence goes on along the minus strand of NZ_JBBOCF010000001.1, from coordinate 3,784,191 downwards.
TGATGGGAACGCTGCTTATCTGCTTCAGTGCCATTACATTTGCCGGCACGATCTCGCTAACCAAGTCGCTGGAGCTGATTGTCGATAAGCTTCTGAAACTCGTCCATTCCACAGGATCGCTGATTCTGGCTACCATTGCAACGGGTCTGACGATGATCGGGGTAACCAGCAACGGCCAGGTATCCATCTTAATGCCGGGCGAGATGCTGCGTGAGGCGTATATCCGGCGGGGGCTGCATCCGAAAAATCTGGGGCGGACGGTTGAGGATTCTGCCGCCATTACCGAGCCGATCCTGCCATGGACGGCGGCCGGTGCCTATATGGCAGGAACGCTGGGCGTGGCGACGCTGTCCTATCTGCCTTGGGCCGTACTGTGCTGGACCGGCATCATTTTTGCAACGATTTGGGGCTTTACCGGGTTCGGGATCGCGAAGCTGACGCCTGAGCAGCAGGAGGAAATGCTAAAGGAGTATGGGGGCGATCAAGAGCGAAGCCTCAGCAAGCCTAACGCAACCACCGCATCTGCCAATTAAGAATTACCCTGAAGGAAATGCACCAAGTACCATCAAAAAATATAAATGCGTGCTTAGACACGCTAATGAGGAGAGAGACAACATGACAGAACAACAGAGAACAACCATTTCCACAAACCAAGCTCCAGGTGCCATCGGCCCTTATTCGCAAGCCGTCCAATACGGAAATATGCTGTTTACCTCCGGTCAGCTGGGAATGGATGCAGACGGACAATTTGCGCAGACGGCCTCAGAACAAGCGGAACGTTCTTTGCTGAACGTCAAGGCGATTCTGGAAGCTGCCGGCTTCGGGATGGAGCATATCGTCAAGACCACCGTATTTTTAAAGGATATGAACGATTTCCAAGCAGTCAATGAAGTCTATGCTTCGTTCTTCGCGGAGCCTTATCCGGCACGCAGCGCTGTGCAGGTAGCGCGTTTACCTAAGGATGGATTGGTCGAGATTGAAGTGGTGGCGATCAAGTCATAATCGGATTTCTCTTTATATTGACCTCTATATAAGCGGACAAACGGCCGGGCATAATGCCCGGCCGTTGTTCGTATGATCCACCATGATATAGGGGGCCCCGCTATTTATATCTGCCGTACTGCTTGGCATAATAAATGACGCGGTTATACAGGCTCTTGTCCTTCAGCGTCAGGAGCGGGTAGACCTGCGGTCTCGTGTTCACCTCAAGAATCCATGGCCGCCCGCTGGAATCCAGCGCAACATCGAGTCCAAGCTCCTTAAAGCCTTTGTAATGACGGTCAAAATTATGGCCAGTCGCTACGCCGACCCGTTTCAGCTCGGTCTCCATCTGGGAGATGAAGGCGGGGTTGAAGCCGGCGCCCTCCATCGTATGCCGGAACGTGCCGATTTTGCCTCCCTGATTGTAGTTGGTGGCGACTTTGCCGGGACTGCCGACCTTTGTAAACAAGGCAGTTCCGACCCAGCTTCCCTTCTTGGTCTTCTGGACCATCACCCGGATATCGAACGGCTTGCCGTTGCTCTTCGCGAGGCGGATGCCTTTCTGAAGCAAGTAGGAACGGTTGCCGGCAAAACGCTTCAGCTCCTGATACAGCTGATCGATGCCGGAATAATACGTTTTTTTCGTTTTGAACTGCTTCTGATAGCCCCCATCGGTTTTGCGGATCCGAATAATGTTCATGCCGCCGGACCCGTCGGTCGGCTTAAAGAAGACGGTGTTATAGTCGTTCAGCATGGAGGTCAGATTTTTTTTGCTAAAGAGCAGGGTTTGCGGGACATAACGCCGAAAATAGGCGTCCTCTAACAGCCACTTCGTTTTCTTCCATTTGCTTTTGATGGTGCTGCTTTTATAGGGCATATTCTTAGAGGCTCACCTCTCTTTTTTGTTCAGCATATGCCGGGAAAGATGAGCAAGCCTCCACGTTGGCCTTGAGCCAAGCTGTGAGATTGAAAACAATTTTTTATCGGATAAGCGCAAGGTGATAACTAATGTCATGGCAATGAGCAGGAATCCTGCGGAAATGATGAACTAACCGTGCGGGAGTGACCGAACATGATCGAACACGAAAGCAGGAACAAATCATGGACAAGGATGGTAAGGAAAATTATGATGTAAGGTAGTCCCGAATCTATCGGTTCGAATGATTCTATGATGAGTCTATTTTTAAAAGAGGAGAGTGGTCGCTTGCGAGACCCGATTATGGCGTACTGCCTTTCAAAAAAGGGAGCCCTGGAGGATTATCCGTTCGGTCCGCTCCCGGTCGTCATGAAGGTCGGCGGCAAAATGTTCGCTCTGTTAACGATAGCGGACCAGAAGGTCAGTCATATTTCCTTGAAATGCGATCCGGTGATTGCAGCGAACTTACGGGAACAGCATGAAGCCGTCCAGCCTGGATACCATCTGAACAAGAAGCATTGGAATACGGTCACGATCGACGGTTCCTTGAGCGAAGCCGATCTGCAAGACATGATTGATCATTCTTACGACCTGGTGCTGAATACGCTGCCGAAGGCAAAGCGTCTGGCGATTACGCAGCGACTGGTGTCATTGGATGGAGAGGCTACGTAAGCGGTAATCTGCATAGGCGTCGCGCCTGTCGATCGCGCAGCGATTGGATTATCGGACAGCAAGGCAGTTTACGACGGTAGGCTGCATCAGGAGCCCTGCCCGTCGATCGCGCAAGGGTTGGCATTATGGAATTCAAGCCTGCGCACGATGGTAAGCTGCAAGGAGCACCGCCAATCTTCCGACCGGCGGTGCTTGTGTCGGGTTATCCCGCCAATGGAGGCGGTGGTTAGAAAGGTCTCATACCGAGCGTATCCACCTTTTCGCCCGTAATATCGACGCCCATCCGGGCGGTAATATCGCGGTAGTGCCCTGCCCGCCGCTGGACCGGACTTCCTTCGGTTTCACCTAAGTTTGCTTCCAGACCGTTCAAGACGATAATCGTTGTGCCGAAGCCCGGGTCGCCGAGGCCTCTAAATTTATCGAGTGCGGAAGGCTTCCATTTGCCGACCATGACGTCATGGGCCGAAGGCTTCGGATTCTGCGGCGTCATCCAGAATAGAATCGCGGTCATATAACCGATCTTGCCGTCGGCTGCGACAATCTCCGGCTGGTTAAGGAGCACGCTTTTGTCCCCGTAAATGATGGAGCTGAACAGACCGTAGTTGAAATTCCAGCTGAGCATGATCGGTCCGCGGCCGTAATAACGCTTGCCGGGCGTTCCCGGGTACAGCTCGGCTGACGCAGGATCGACGAAGGCGTCCGGATTGGCTCCCGTCCGGCCCGCGATGTTCTCATTCCAGAACAGTCCCCAGCGCAGCGGGCCTCCAGGCGCCGTCGCCCATCCGCCGCCCGTTTCATGCGACAGGTTGGCGAGGAAGGCGGCCAGCTCGCGTTTGCGGTCCTTCTTGAAGCCTTCTTTCAGAAACGTACCGCCATCAATGATAACGGTTTCAATCGGCTTGCTGCGATTCTCCGGAGCGTTAAAGTCTGCCGACCGCAGCACAAGCGTCTCGATCCGGGCCTCCTTGTCCAGCCGTTGGATCTCTTGAGCTGAAGGGGCTCCTTGTCTCGTGCTGATTTTGATCTTCAGATTCGATACGTCCGCGACCGCGGAAATAAGATTGTCATATGAGAAATAATCCGTCTGGTCGGCCTTATAATATTCCTTCCCCTTGGCGACCTGGAACCACGCTTCCGAGCCGAGCCGGTAAGGGAACAGCTGCTCAAAGTCTTCCTCCGACAGCAATGATTGAACAGCGGCGACGGCCTTCTCCGGTGCATAATCCGGATCCAGACCATCCCATTCCTGCATCAGCTCCTTACGGTTTAGAAAACGGTGTTCGCCAACATTCAGCAGGCTGCCCTCTATCACCGGTTCGTGTCCGGAAGGAGCAACCGGCTCGGCTTTCGCGGATTGGCTGGACGGGGAAGCTTCGGGACTTGGCGCGGAATTGGCAGCAAAAGCTTCAAGTGGAGAGATGAGAAGCGCCGTTCCCAGCACGGCGATCATACTGCGTTGAATCATCTTGGTGGATAACGGATATTTCCACACGGTCATACACATTCTCCTTCGTTCCATAATTTGGATTGGGAATCCATTGCCATCATATCTACGGTATGTTGGTTTGTACATAGTCTGTTGCGACTACGAAAGCCAGCCGGAGCGCCGCCTCATCCATAGGCAGATTCATATCCTTGGCGATTGCTATGACGTATGGCAGGGAACATGCTGCGGAATCGGGAGGGATGCCGTCGAAGACGGGCAGCTGCCATTCGCAGTCCCCTCCGTCTTCACGACTAGTTTTTTACCCCAAAAACATTATAATGTTATTATGTCCGCTCCAAATCTATGAATCTATCGCATCGTTTGCGTCATGAGTGTGTTTCGATTCCGATTGTTCTTTTCATTTTCTGCAATTCATATATATTTAAATAAAATAAATAGACATCTTATAGACGAAGAAGGGTAGACGACATGAGTTTATTTGTGCGCGAGAGCGGGTTTTACCGGCGATTTTTCTGGCTGACGCTTGTGATCGGGATGCAGAACCTGATATCGGTAGGAGTGAATTTATCGGATAATATGATGCTTGGCGGTTACAGCGAGACGGCTTTGTCCGGCGTCGCGCTTGCGAACCAGATTCAATTCCTGCTGCATATGCTCGTGATGGGAGCCTGTGAGGGGCTTGTCATCATGTCCTCCAGGTTCTGGGGGGCAAAGCGGATCGATTCGATTAAACAAGCCGCAAGCATCGGCATGCGGATGTCGATTGCGCTCGGCGTCATCATGTGGCTGGTGGTATTCTTCTTCCCGCAAGAGGTACTGTCCCTGTTCACGAAGGACGCGAACGTGATCGCCGCCGGTGTCGAGTATTTGCGGATCATGTGCTTCTCCTACATCTTCTTTGCCGTGACCAGCTCGCTGCTTGCCACGCTGCGGAGCGTGGAGACGGTGAAAATCGGCTTTATCGTGTCGTTATCCACGCTGGTGATTAATATTGTACTGAATTATATTTTGATTTACGGTCACCTGGGCTTTCCCGAATTGGGCGTTCAGGGGTCGGCGATCGCTACGCTGACGGCGCGCATCCTGGAATGTATCATCGTTTGCTTCTATATCAAACGATTCGACCGCAAAATCGGGCTCGCGCTTCGGGATTTCCTGCATATCGACCGGGAGCTGTTCAAGCAGTATATCCGGGTCGGCTCCCCGATTCTGATGTCCAATGCGATCTGGGGACTGGCCATGGCCGTACAAACCGCTATTCTGGGCCATATGGGGGAATCCGCGATCGCGGCCAACTCCATTGCGAACACGATCTTCCAGATGGTCACGGTCATCATCTACGCTTCAGCCAGCGCGACCGCGGTGCTCATTGGGAAGACGATCGGCGAAGGCATGATGGATAAAATCATAGCTTACGCCAAAACGCTGCAGATTTTGTATGTATTCCTTGGCCTCGCGACCGGCGCGGTCCTGTTCCTGCTGAAAGGCCCCGTCCTCGGCTTCTACTCCATCTCCGAAGAGGCGAAGACGCTTGCCGGACACTTCATGACGGTGCTATCGATTACGGTCGTCGGCACCGCCTATCAGATGCCGGCCCTGACAGGGATCGTCCGCAGCGGCGGAGATACGCGCTTCGTGCTGTACAACGACTTCATCTTTATGTGGCTCATCGTGCTGCCGTCCTCGGCGCTCTGCGCTTTCGCGTTCAGCCTGTCGCCGCTGATTGTATTCATTTGCTTGAAATCGGATCAGATTTTGAAGTGTTTTGTGGCGATCGTGAAGGTCAACCGGTTTAAATGGATACGATCCTTCAGCTCATAAGCGATGGAAGGATGCCTAAAGGAAATCGAAAAGTAAAAGGAACCTCGGGTCCACAGACCGCGAAAGGTTCCTTTTTTTATATATGTTACATTCACTCTTCCAGCAGATTTAACGACTGGGCTTTAACCAAAGCCTGCGTTCGGGTGGTCACCCCGAGCTTGCCGTACAGCCTGGATAAATACACCCGGATCGTTCCTTCGGACAGGCCCAGGGCAGCGGCCATTTGTTTATTGGCGGCACCCTGCCGGATCAAGCGCAGCAGATTCATTTCGTTCCGATTCAGCCCTTCCGGAAGAACCGGCATGGCCGGCTTGGCGGTAGAAGGATCCGTTAAGGAAAAATGCTCCATCAGCGTGCGCGCATAGTCAAGGTTCTGCAGGGCTTCCGAGTTCAAGCTATCTTCCTGCCCAGCCTGGTTGGAATACAGCTTCAGAAGCCGGTACATATCCGCACCTTTGTCCAGGAAGGTACGGACATAACCGTTTTGCGCTCCCACATGCAAAGCATGCCCAAGAAGCTGAAGCGACTTCCGTCGCTGACCACGCTGATGCTCCAGCAGCGCTTGAAGGCTCGTGATCTCGATGATGCTGGACCGCTGCTGCTCGCGCTCCGCCTGGGGCTTTAACAGGTCCAGCAGATGAAGCGCTTCGGCTTCCCTGCCCTGTCTGCCTAACAGGCGGATGAAAGCCAGGTATTCGGTTTCCCGGCTATAGGCAGGCCTGTCCTTGACCGAAACGTGAAGGGCGGAAATTTCCTTCCGGGCTTCGGATATCCGCCCTTCCCGGAGATAAAGCAAGCCCCGTACGGCCTTTAACGGAGGGAGCCATAGGTTTGATCTTCCGGAGAGGACAGCGGCCTGCGCTTCATCGAGCGCATAATGGGCAAGATGGAATTTGTCCTCCGCTGCGTACAGCTTGGCTTCGGTAATATGCAGCGGCACAAGCAAACCCATTGTGTCTTCGGCTGGCGGGGCGTTTCGAATGTGAACCAGCAGCTCACGGCATTCGGTAAGGCGATTCCATTCATAATACCCCTCGCACAAAGATTGCTTCACGTATAAATTCATAAGCGAATGATCCCAGCCATGGGATTCGAGCACGCCGGTAAACAGATGGGCAATTTTCTCCGTATCGGCCGATAGTGCACCCTTCATGCCTAGCGGAGTTCGTCTTACGTATGGCTCCCGCCGATTGTAATCGAACTGATAGTATATGGGATTGTCGGGCATCAGGTTATTGAGGAAGCCTTCGCTGAAGGCGAGCCATTTGGCGAAATCCCCGTTCAAAAACACGAGATTGGAGCGCACGAACAATATGCTGCTCTGGAGCTTCTCTCGTCGATCCGAAGGCGCGAGTGCAGCGCACGCTTCTTCAATCCGCGACAGCATGCGCTCGGAGCGAATCAGATCCCCTGTAAGAACCACGATAAAGGCATGCGCCAATGATAATTCGGGTGTCATCGGGTATTGAGGGGGGATTCGGTCAAACCATTTTAGGAGCGTGGCGATTTCGCCCCGTTCAAGCACGCTTTGCATATGCGGCTCCAGCAAATTCACGGCAGCCTCGAAGTCCTGCGCTGCTAACAGATGGTCGATGGCTTCATCCATGGAGCCGATGGCGGCGTAATATTGCCCGGCAAGCCGGTGACGCTTCGCATGCTCACCGTCATACTCACGCTGCAGGAGGTCCAGCAGAAATTGCGAAAACAGATGATGGTAGCGGAACCAGGCATGCTGTTCATCCAGCGGTACCAGGAACAGGTTCAGCTTCTGCAGCTCCTCCAGCATCGGGCGGCTGTCCCTGAAATCCGTTACGGCATTGCAAATCTGCGGATGGAGCTCTGAAAGGACGGCCGTCTGGAGCAGAAAGGAAAACACCTTGGAGGATTGCTTACTCACGACCTCCTGAAACAAGTATTTTGATAGCAGAGACGGATTCCCCCTCATATCATCCATAAAGGGTTCCGGTCCCATGCCGTTCTGAAGGGAAACGGCAGCCAGCTGGAGACCGGCAATCCAGCCTTCCGATTGGCTCCAGACGGTATCCAGCTGCATTGGAGTCAGGAGAGGCTGCTGCCCAGTGTCATCTGCGTGATGAAAAAAACGCTCCGTCTCATCCAATGTAAACTCCAGCTGCTTTATTCCGATATGACGGATCTCATGGTTAATCACGCCCTTGATCGTAGGGAACGGAAGCTCGGTTCGGGAGGAGATGAGGAGATGGAGATGCTCTGGGAGGTAGTCGATCAAGTAGGAAATCCCCTCATGGATGGCCGCATTGTGAATGCTGTGCAGGTCCTCGAGAATGAGATGGAGCGGTTCATGATGCTCGTATAATTCACTGATCAGCGTATCCAGAAAGCTTTCGACCGAGGAGCCCGGCAGCAGATGCGTATGGTCCAGAAGGCGATCTCCCAGCTGCTTGGGAAGCGCCGAGCCGAGAGCTGCGGTGACGTATCGCCAAAAGCGGACGGGGTCGTTATCCCGTTCATCCAGGGACACCCAGGCGCATCGTTTGCCGGCTTCATAAGCCCACTGGGCAAGCAGCGTCGATTTGCCGTATCCGGCAGGGGCGATAATGGTGGTCAGCTGTCCTCCTTGCCCTGCCGTCAACATTCGCAGCAGCCGATCCCGATGGATCAGATGCTTTTTCAGCCCGGGAGGGCTTATTTTCATTTTCAGAATAGGTGGGTCGGTCAGTAGTTTCATAGGATACCCTCACAATATACGAACGTTATTTTTACGGGAATTGAGTCGAGATAACTAGATTATATGAAAAAAAAGATGAAAAGTTAACGTTTGTCAATCGTTTTCCTGCGATAAGTTTGATACCATCCTTGGTGCCGCGGTCCCAATCGGGCTGTGGCTATAAACGCTTAATGAAACGAAGGAGGAGAATATGCTAAGGCGTTCAGTGAAAATCCTGCTGTGCATGGCGATGCTTCTGCTGCAGCTGGATTGGGTCGCGGGATATCGTCATGCGTTTGCGGCACCGGCCGCTGCACCGAAGCTTGTGGCCGGGTACTATCATACCGCTTCGCTCGTAAGCAGCGGTGAAGTTTATTCGTGGGGGTATGGAGACAGGGGACAGCTGGGTAACGGCACCTGGAGTGCCCGCACGACGCCGGTGATGGCGAAGGGGTTGAACCATGTCATCGACGTTCACACCGGCGTTCGCAGCACTATGGCGCTTCGGAGCGACGGTACCGTATGGACCTGGGGATCCAATGAGAATGGGCAATTAGGAATCGGGACGGTAACGGATATGAACGTGCCTGGCCAGGTGAGCGGGCTGAGCGGAATAAAGGCCGTTTCCGGAGGGCTTGGCTATCACAGCATGGCGCTTTCCGAGGACGGGAGCGTATGGACTTGGGGGAAGAATGACAACGGCGAGTTGGGCAATGGAACGACGTTACAACAAAATACTCCGGTTCAGGTCGCCGGTCTGAACGATGTGACGGCGATTGCGGCAGGCGGTTACTTCAGCCTTGCCTTGAAATCCGACGGCACCGTATGGGCTTGGGGAGTAAACGGGGACGGGGAGCTTGGCGATGGGACGACGACGGATCGGTACGTTCCGGTGCAGGTTGCCGGGCTGACTGACGTCATGGCGATCGCCGCCGGAGGCTCCCATAGTTTGGCCGTTACGCAAGACGGCACCGTATGGGCATGGGGAAAAAACACATACGGCACGCTTGGGGATGGCACACGAACCAACCGAACAAGACCCGTGCAAATTAAAAACTTGCAGCATATCGTTGCCGTTGCGGGCGGAGGCTACCACAGCCTTGCCCTGGACCGGACGGGAAACGTATGGAGCTGGGGGGATAACAGTCAGAGGCAGCTTGGCGTGGGCTCGAATGCATCCAGCCTCATTCCGGTCCCGGTGTCAGGCATCGAGCATGTTCGGGAAATTGCGGCAGGCGGTTTTCACAGCGTGGCAATGAAGAAGGATGGAACCGTCTGGGGATGGGGCTTTAACGGCGGAGGACAACTCGGGGACGGGACATCCAGCACCAGGGATACGCCGACGCTGACGAAGGCCGTACTGGATACAACGCCGCCGGATCCAGGCAGCGGGACTCTGAATCCGGACAGTATCACGACGGACTCGGTTGCTTTGCAATGGCCCAAGGCTGTGGACAATATGACGGAGCAGCACGAGCTGCAGTATCTTTTATATTCATCAGGCAGCCCGAATATCGGGGACGTCAGTCAGATGGAGAAGAACGGTAAGCCGGTCGGAAGCTATGCGGCGGATCAAACCGCCCTTGTGGTGAACGGTCTTTCTGAAGGCACGGACTATTATTTTAATGTCATTGCCAAAGATGCTGCCGGCAGAAAAAGCAGCTACCGTATGGTAAAGGTGACAACGAAATGGCCGAACCTTTACTCGTTAACCTATGACGGCAACGGACACACCGCAGGGAATGTTCCGGTAAGCAGCGGTTTGTTTGCCAGAGGAGACGAGACGTTGGTGGCGGATAATACGGGACAGCTGCGCAAGGATGAATTTGTCTTCGAAGGCTGGAACACGGAGCCGGACGGCAGCGGGAGCGATTATCCGGCCGGCAGCAAGCTGACATTCGGTACACAGGATGTCACGCTGTACGCCAAATGGAAGCCGCTCCAGTCCCCGACCGAGCTTAGGGCATTGTCGTATACGCCGTCTCATCATTCTGTCGGAGTGGAAAAAGACGTGCCCCTGCGAGTGGTATTTCAAGAAGAAGTGACAGCTGTCTCGGGCCGATTGATTACGATCAGGCAGAGCCCGGATTCGCATGTTGTGGAGACCATCGATGCGGCCGATGCAGGGAGAGTAACGATTCTCGGCAACACGGCGATTATTGATCCGCTGAACGATTTCGATGAGGGGATGGCTTATTATGTCGAGATCGATCCGGGGGCTTTTACCGGTAATCTTTCAGGTGCCTCCTTTGCCGGGATTCAAGGGGCCGATACATGGAGCTTTACGGTGAAGGAAGCTGCGGTTCCGGCGTACGACGCAAGCCTGCAAGGTTTGCGCTTTGAGTCATCCGAAGGCGAAGTCGGTCTTAGCCCTGCATTCGATCGATATCACTATGATTACAAGGCAGCTGTTCCAAAGGAAACGAATCGGATCACAGTGACGGCGCAGGTGTATGATGCGAGGGCGACGGTTGCGGCCAGCGTGTACGGCGTAGCCGGAGATTTGGTGTTCGGACCGATCGATCTCGTCTCCGGGCAAAAAAGCCCAGACCTTCCCATTGCTGCTGGGAACCATGTCATCGAGGTGGTTATTACGGCGCCCGATGGTCAGCAGCAGAAATATAGAGCGGCGGTGACGGAAGCAGCGTCAACCGGGGGCGGCGGAACTCCTGAAGCTCCTGGAGGCTCGGCGCCAGATTCGGGCCAAGGGCCGGCTTTGCCGAGCCAATCGAACCATGCCGCACCTTCGGAGAATCGCGTGAAGATCAGAGTTACCCTAAACGATGAGTCACAGGAAGGGATGGTTGCTGGTTTGTCCCATGAGATAAATGGACATACCGTCGTATCGATGAAATTGGATACGGCTAAGCTGGAAGCCCGTTTAAAGACAGTGGACTACAAGCCGGTAATCATTATCGCGCTGGATCAGCCTGCGGATCAGGTCTCCCTGGAGGCAAGCGGAGAAGCGATAGATCTGCTTAGCGCCAAGCAGGGAGCCGTTGAAATCCGATCAACGCTGGGCCATTTCCATGTTCCTGCAGCCGTGATGGCATCGTCTCGCTGGCACGAGCCGGACAATCCGAAGCTGCCGTTAGCGGCAGATCAAATGTCGGTGACCTTGAAGATGGCTGCTACCGATGCAGCTAAGGCAGAAGCCGTTAAGAAGGCTCTATCGGAATCAGGGGCTGCTCTGGTCGGTTCCCCAGTCGATTTCGATATAACAGCGAAAGCGAAGGCCCATGATAAGCCGCTTGAGCTGAAGCGATTCCCGCAATATATGGAGCACCGAATCACTTGGACGCAGGGAATGCCGGGCCGCATCACGACAGCTGTCGGAGTGGATGACAACGGGGAATTATACCACATCCCGACACGCGTTGAACCGAGGAAGGATGGCAGCGTTGAGGCCATCATGCACCGTTTGGATGAAGGAACCGTTGCTTTCGTTGCTCATCAAGCGAATGTTGCCGATGTTACGTTTCATTGGTCCAACGATGCGGTGAATGATCTTGCCTCACGCATGATCCTAAGCGGAAAGGGGAGCAGCGAGGATGGAGCTGGAGCGGGCTCAGGTGCAGATCATGCGACGCTCCATTTTGCGCCGAACGCTCAAGTGAACCGTGCCGAATTTGCCGCCATGATCGTGAGGGCTCTCGGCTTGCCTGAGGTGAAGGGTGAAGGCTCCGCGTTCCAGGATGTCCATGCAGGCGACTGGTACAGCGGCGTCATTGCACAAGCTGTGCAGTATGAGCTGATCCAAGGGGATGCGGTCGGCCGTTTCCGGCCAGATCAAGGCATTACGCGTCAAGAGGCTATGGCCGTTATGGCCAGAGCGATGAAGCTGGCAGGATTAACGACTGTAATGAATAAGAAGGAAGCAGATATTGTTCTTGACGGTTACAGAGACCTTCAAGACCTGTCCGATTGGGCCAAACCGGCAGCGGCCGTCCTTGTGAACGAAGGGATCGTCTACGGAGCCGACGATGCGCTTAAGCCGCTTTCGAAGCTGACCCGCGGCGAAGCGGCGGCGATGCTGCAGCGGTTATTGAGGGCGGCGCAGCTCATCGATTGAGATGCCTTTGAAGTAAGCTTGGATTCGGGATCAGTTGTTGTTTCATAGGCTGCTTCATTTTAATGGAAAGGGGATGCCGTGTCAGGCATCCCCTTTAGCATGAGGCCAATATCTAATTCTTCACGAAAGACTTTATCTTTTTGCTCAGTTCAGCTTCATCAAGAATTTGGGTAGGTTTTCCGGAGGATTGTTTAGCAACGAAGCTTTATCTTGAATATCTAGAAGCTCATTTTTAATGAATGCCTGTCTTTCAACTAGTTGATCCCCGATTACTTTATACATGTTTGATTCTTCTCCAGTGATCCAATATAAGTCAGGATACTCTTGTGTTATTGGTCCCACGGCTTTTTTCAGGAATAAAATGTATTCCTCATTCTCATTAAATATAGGGTTATCATTGAACAATATTTCATCGGTACCCTGCTGAATAATCTGGATAGATTCCAGCTCAACCTTCACATCGGATTTCTGAGTTTCTAATATCTGAGCATTAAATACCGTTTTTGGTACAGGCTCATTCAATTCTCCTGACTTTTTTCCTATTCTAACTTTGGCAATTAAATCAGATCGGTTAACTGCCTCTTCAAAAGGAAAAATCTGAATTTGACCATGCACAGATTTCGGTTTTGATGTTGATGTATCGATCCTCTTGTCTGCGGATGTATGGTCCGTCTGTGTAGCGATATTTGTTGAACCTTGTTTACTATTAACTGTACCCGTTGAATAGATCACCCCGCCAATCAATACGGAAAATGCCAAAATTATAGCCAACCATTTATTTTTCATTGAAATGCTTCCTCCTAAATGATGGGGGAGTTGGAGAGTTTTCTCCCTCTTTTCATGAATTATAAAAATCACTACTAAATAATGATCGTTCATATTCTTAATGCATAACAACTCATAAATGTTGCAAATAAAAACCATTTTTTAACTTGTATTTAATTCTCGTATTTAATTAAGAAAGGTTTTAGCTGGGACTAGATGCAATAATTGTGGTGGTCCTCTAAACAAAATCCATGGTCCTATGGTAAAGGAAGAAGTCCAAGTCGTGGTCTATTCTCCAATAAATTGCCTTCCTCTAGTACGGCCGAAGGTCTGGATGTATCTCTGCTTTGTACGATATAGAAATAATAAGGAGCGGTTGAATGCCGGCTGTTTTGAAAATAATGCGCTTTCACCCTGGTTCTATGGTAAAAACGACTGATCAAATGTTGGCATTTTCCGAACATTAATGACATTTTTATTAAGGAATGTTCTGTGATATATGCAGTTTTCGGCCAAATTTTTGCTAAAAAACACATTAAACTACATAAAACGCTAAAATTTTTGTTTTGACATCTGCTTGTCTATACCCTAGGATAATAGTATAAAACGTGCTCACTTAGGAGGATAAGCTCAGGACATGAAGAAGACATGGTCAATTCTATTAACACTCGTACTCTCCGTCGGACTGCTGGCAGGCTGCGGCAGCAATGATAAGTCGACCGACAAAGGCGCTGAAGCTGGCGGTGCTGAAGGGTCTAAAGATAAGAAACGCATTGCGCTCGTTCTTCCTGAGAAGATCGGCGTGAATCCATTCTTTGCCTTGATGGACGAAGGCTTGAAGAAAGCGGCTGCCGATTTCGACGTGGAAGTGAAGACGATCGAATCGACGGATCCGGCCTCGATCGAGCAAAATCTGCGCACCGCCGTGGCAGAGAAATATGACTTGATCATCACAACCACATTCCAGATGGAAGATGCGCTTAAGAAGGTTGCGCCGGAGAATCCGGACGTACCGTTCGCGATCATTGATACCGTTGTCGACTTGCCGAATGTTCGCAGCGTCGGATTCCGCGAGCATGAGGCGGCTTACCTCCTTGGAGCGGCTGCCGGATTGGCAACGAAAACGAACAAGATCGGCAATGTCGTGGCAGATGATATTCCGATTATGCACAAGTATATCAAGGGGTTTGAGGAAGGCGCGAAATCCGTCAACCCGAATGTCGAAATCTTCGTTAACTTCGTCGGCGGATTTGACGATCCGGCGAAAGCGAAAGAGCTTGCGCTCCTGCAAAATTCCAAAGGCGCGGATTTCGTAGCAGGCATGTCCGCCGTCGGCGACCTGGGCGTATTCGAAGCTGCGAAAGAGAAGGGCTTCTACACATCGGGCCAAGATACGGACAACACCGGCACCGATCCCGAGCATGTTGTCTTGGCTCAGCTGAAGGGAACGGACGCCGTTGCGTACGAGACAGTCAAAGACTTTGTGGAAGGCAAATTTTCCTTTGATGTTCGCGAGTATGGCTTGAAGGAAGGCGGCGTAGGCCTCACTTATGTAACGCATGAGAGCAAAACTCCGCTGAACCCGTTCATTGGACAAGACATTGTAGACCAGCTCAAGGTGATTTCTGACGATATAATCGCTGGAAAAATTAAAGTAACGAACGCATTGGAACAAAACTAGTTCTCACCTGGACCGGCTGCGCATAGGGCAGTCGGTCTTTTATTCAGAAGCGAAAGGAAGGCATAACCGACATGCTACTCCAGATGGACAGTATTACGAAAAAGTATGGCGAGTTTAGCGCAAACCGCGGCATTGATTTTTCGCTGCGCGCAGGTGAAGTTCATGCGATTGTCGGAGAGAATGGTGCAGGTAAAACGACGCTGATGCGGATTTTGTACGGGATGGAGCAGCCGACCTCGGGTACGATTCGTCTGAACGGCAAGGAAGTGTCCTTTGCCAGTCCCTTGGATGCCATACAGAGCGGAATCGGCATGGTGCATCAGCATTTCATGCTGTTTCCTTCCTTTACGATCGCGGAGAACATTGTTATCGGCAACGAACCGGGCGCAGGGGCCGTCTTTGACCGGAAGCAGGCCGTGAAGACGGTGGAAGAGCTATGCGAAACATTCGGCATGAAGGTGGATCCGCAGGCGATCGTAAGCAGCACCGCTCCCGGTGTGCAGCAGCGGGTCGAAATTTTAAAGGTGCTCTATCAAGGGGCGGACATCATTATCCTGGACGAGCCGACGGGGGTTCTCACACCGCTGGAGGTCCAGGAGCTTTTGGAGGCTATAAAACAGCTGTCGAAGCAGGGCAAAAGCTTTATTCTGATCAGTCACAAGCTGAATGAAGTGCTTGATGTGGCCGACCGCATTACCGTCCTTCGGGACGGAGCGGTGACGGGCGTGGTGGATAAGCATGCTACCGATGCGCATGAAATCTCCCGGCTGATGGTCGGACGTGAGCTGCTGGAGCTGGATCGCAAGCCGATTACGCCTGGAGATAAGGTGCTGGAGGTAACGGACCTTTCGCTGCGCGGCACAAAGGGCAAGCCGGTGCTGGATGCGGTTAGCCTGAGCGTCCGCGCAGGCGAGATCGTAGGAGTAGCGGGCATATCCGGCAACGGACAATCCGAGCTGCTTCAGCTCATCTCGGGTCTGGCCCAGCCGGACGGCGGCCGGATCGCCGTCGCTGGCAAGGACGTTACGGGCAAGGCACCAAGAGATATTCGGGAGAGCGGTCTTGCGCACATCCCGGAGGACCGTTACGTGTGGGGGGCCAACCGGACGGCCACGGTGATGGATACCGGACTGATGGGTCACCATCGTCGGCTGCAGAAGAGCGGCCTCCTCAAGCTGAAGGACATCCGTGCCCTCGTTTCGGGATGGGTGCAGAAATTCTCGATTAAGACGGGCTCGCTGGAGACGAGCACGCAGTATTTGTCCGGGGGCAATCTGCAGAAGCTGATTGTCGCCCGCGAGCTGGAGCAGGGCACGCCGTTCCTGATCGCGGCGGAGCCTACGCGCGGCGTCGACATTGGCGCCATGGAGACGATTCACGGCGAGCTGTTGAAACGGCGCGAAGAAGGAACGGGAATTTTGCTCGTGTCCTCCGAGCTGACCGAGATTTTGAAGCTCTCTGACCGGATACTGGTTATGTATGAAGGCCGAATTGCAGGCGAGCTGTCCGCGAAGGAAGCGACGGAGGAAAAACTGGGATTGCTGATGGCGGGAGGAACATTGCAATGAACAAATGGACAAAATTAACGCTTCCGCTGCTTCAGCCGGTCGCAGCCATCATCGTGGGTCTATTGGCTGGAGCGATTGCAATTATTATTGCCGGAGGCGACATTTTAGAGACGTATGCGGAAATGTGGAAAGGCGCGTTCGGAGGAATGTATTTCTTCACGAACACCCTCTCGCGGGCGACGCCGATCATTCTGATCGGATTGGGCGCGGCGCTTGCCTTCCGCGCGGGCTTCTTTAACCTTGGAGCGGAAGGTCAGATGGTGTTCGGGGCGCTCTGCGCCGCATTGGTCGGATTGTATATGCCGGGACCGGGCTGGCTCGTATGCGTTGCCGCTCTGCTCGCCGGCATTATCGCAGGCGGATTATGGTCGGTCATGGCCGGGTACTTCGATTCGAGATTCGGCGTGAACCTGCTGATCTCGACGCTGCTGCTCAACTATGTGGCCGTACTGTTTGCCGGCTATTTGGTTGCCTACCCGCTGAAGGACCGCTCAGGCTCAGCGGCGATGGCCCAGTCGGAAATGCTTGACAACAGCGTTTGGCTGCCGAAGCTGATCTCGGGCATGCCCCTCCACGTCGGGTTTGTGCTGGCCGTTCTCGCGGCTTTGATCATTTTCGTGGTGCTGAAGCGTACGGTGGTCGGTTATGAAATCCGGATGCTCGGCGGGAACCCGCTGTTCGCCTTGTTCGGCGGGGTGAAGCGGGGGCCGATGATGATCGGCGCCATGTTTGCAAGCGGCGGTCTTGCGGGTCTCGGCGGTGCTGTCGAGATCTTGGGCTCCCAGTATCGTTATATCGACGGCGCATTATCCACGGCGGATTATGCATGGACAGGCATTATGGCAGCCCTGCTGGCCGGATCGAATCCGATCGGCACGCTGATTGCGGCGATCTTTCTGGCCGCGCTGCAGACCGGCGGCATGGGCGTCGAGCGGAATACGGAAGTGCCGCTTGAGGTGGGGGATATCATCCAAGCCGTTCTGATCCTGTTTATTTCCGCCCGATTCACATATAGCTTCCTGAAGCGCAGAAAGGAGAACAAATCCGATGGAACAGCTGTTTGACCTTGCCCTGATTAACTCGGCGCTCCGGGTGCTGACGCCGATTCTGCTCGCAGCCCTCGGCGGCGCCCTTTGCTCGCGCGTCGGATTGTTCAATGTCGGCCTGGAAGGCTTTATGCTGCTGGGTGCGTTCTCCGCAGTGGTTGGGAATTACTACTTCGGCAACGTGTTTTATGCGATATTGTTTGCGATTGCGATTGTATCGATCTTTTCGTTGATATTTGCCTATTTGAGCATAAACCTGCGGGCGAACGTCATCGTCGTCGGGATCGCCATGAATGCGCTGGCGGCCGGGCTTACCACGTTCAGCCTGCGGGCGATCTTCGATGTAAAGGGCGCCTTTTACGACAACACGATGGTGGGGCTGCCGAAATGGAATATCCCCGTCATTGAGGATATTCCCGTGATCGGGCCGATTTTGGCGGGATTGACGCCGCTTGTGTACTTGTCATTTTTGATTGCGGGTTTGATGTGGTACTATTTTTATCGCACGAAGAGCGGATTCCGCTTCCTGGCTGCGGGTGAAAATCCGCTGGCGGCCAAGAGCGTCGGGATTCGGGTAGCCCGTTATCAATACGGCGCCGTACTGGCTAGCGGCGTGCTGTGCGCGCTTGCGGGTGCGCAGCTGTCGCTTGGACAAGTGACGATGTTTACGGAGGGCATGACCGCCGGTCGCGGCTTCATCGCGCTGGTTGCCACAATGCTGGGCCAATCCGGCCCGCTTGGCGTAACGGCGGCAAGTCTGCTGTTCGGGTTCATGGATGCGCTAAGCATCCGGTTTCAGGGACTGGCGCTGCCGACACATTTCACCCAAATGCTGCCGTATGTCGTGACGATCCTGGCGATGTTCTTCTTCAAGGATAAGAGCTTCCAGAAGGATGCGCTGAAGCAGGGCTCAAGCTCGCGATAAGCTTGATGCCCCGGTGATCTTTCGGAAATGGACCCGAGACTTTGCATAAGGAGATGAGCGGAAGGTGCATAAGAAAGCGGAACGTTTGAAAAAAATGAAGCCGGTCGCGGCCGGCAACCTGACCGAGGAGCAGCGGGTCAAGCTGCCTCCCGGACAGACGCTGACCGAGAAGTTCCCCATATTGCATGAAGGGGAGGTACCGGTTTATGACATGTCTGAGTGGACGCTGCGGGTATTCGGCGAAGTTGAGGAGGAGCGGACATTTTCGTATGAGGATATTTTGTCGATGAAGACGGTAACGCTCCAAACCGATATACACTGCGTCACGCGCTGGTCCAAATTCGATACGGTGTGGGAAGGGGTTCTGTTTCGGGATTTCCTGAAGGAACTGAAGGTCAAGCCGGAAGCCAAGTACGTCATGTTCCATGCGGATCCGGACTATGACACGAACGTGCCGATCGAGGACCTGCTGCGGGACGATGTGCTGCTTGCTTACCGCTTCAACGGAGAGCCGCTGACGGACAAGCATGGCTGGCCGCTGCGCACGGTTGTGCCGCATCGGTATTTCTGGAAAAGCGCGAAGTGGCTGCGCGGCATTGAGTTTATGGCGGAGGACCGGCCGGGCTTCTGGGAACGCAACGGCTTCCATAATGAAGCCGATCCGTTCAAGGAGCAGCGGTTTAGCGGCGAAGCGCTGGATATACCGGAAGACGAATGGACACGTAAGGAGTTTGATTGATATGTTGATGCCGATATTGCAAGTGAACTCTGAGGATATACCCGAATTCGTCGTGGTCTGCGGCGATCCGAAGCGTGCGGAAGTGATCTCCCGCAAGCTGGAAGGCGCGCGCGAGCTGGCGTTCAGCCGCGAATACCGGACCTTCGTGGGGACGTACGAAGGCGTGGAGCTGGCCGTGACGAGTCACGGCGTCGGCTGCCCGGGGGCGGCCGTCTGCTTCGAGGAGCTGATTCGCGCCGGTGCGAAGACGCTGATCCGCGTTGGCACCGCCGGCTCCTACCGGGCGGATACGCCGGCGGGAAGCCTGGTTGTCAGCACCGCGGCCATCCGTACGGACGGGCTGACGAAGCAGCTTGTGCCGGAAGGCTTCCCGGCTGTGGCGGACAGCGCGGTCGCTGAGGCGCTGTACGAATCCGCGCTCTCGTTAGGCGAGGGCGTCGTCCGCAAAGGGATGACGGTGACGCTGGATGTATTCTTTAACGGGGTGGAGGAATTCCCCCATCCGAAATATAAGGCGGCCGGCGCGCTCGGCGTGGAGATGGAAATCTCGGCGCTTTATGTAGTGGCCGCCCTCCGCGGCGTCCGCGCTGGTGCGATCGTGGCGATCGACGGCTTCGCGGACGCGGATCTCGCGGCGGAGTATGATCCGAACACGAATGTCGTGTCGGATGCCGTGGAGCGCGAGATTCATGCGGCCTTGATGGCCGTTGCGAAGCTGGCGAAGCAAGGGTGATGGATAAAAGCCGGTTATTCCCGAGGCGTGGGAATAACCGGCTTTTTGATGGGGGCGCGGGCGGCGCTTTGCGGCGCCCCCGCGGGGCCTGACAAGTCCCGAAAAGGGACTTGCAGCGATGGAAAGCGCGCCCGCGAGGCCAACAAGTCCCGAAAAGGGACTTGCAGCGATGGAAAGCGCGCCCGCGAGGCCAACAAGTCCCAAAAAGGGACTTGCAGCGATGGAAAGCGCGCCCGCGAGGCCAACAAGTCCCGAAAAGGGACTTGCAGCGATGGAAAGCGCGCCCGCGAGGCCAACAAGTCCCGAAAAGGAACTTGCAGCGATGGAAAGCGCGCCCGCGAGGCCAACAAGTCCCGAAAAGGGACTTGCACATCAATCCGGGACACACCTTGCCAGCCCTGGCCCGCTTGTCTAGATTCGCCCCTTATGCTCTAGGCGGTTGAACAATGAAAAACGGTAACTTTTCAATGCCGACCGATCTCGCGTAAGTAAACAATTGTCCCTTGTGGTGGATCTCATGGTCGACCATGTTGCCTAGCCAGACGGAGCCCGGGGCCACAAAGCCGTTAAAATCCAGCGGTTGCTCCAATTGGGCTTCCGTCAGTTCAGCAAAGCCTTTTTCCGTAGCATTGGTTGAGGCTTGAACGATCTCCCGGATATCGCTGATCGATTCGAAGCTTGTCGGGAACGTTGGCGGGGAGAAGGCCCCATGCTTGATCGATTGCAGGAACATATCGGAAGATGCAGCCATGTGGACTATCAATTTCCCTAATGTCATAGCATTCGGCCAAGGCTTATATTCCAGATGCTCGTCCCGTATTTCTTCAAGCAGCTGCTGCAGCACACCCCGATGGCGGAGCCATCGCTTTAACTGTTGTTCAGTTTCCATGTACATAAAAAGTCCCTCCTCATAATCGTCACAGTAGATTCGAACTGCTTCTGGTATTAACCTTGTTTGTCATATGGCCTGACTATGGCGCATGGGTGTAGTGGAGCAATAGTAAGTAAATTCGATAGTATGCATGAATATCCTTTATCTAGGCATGCTTAATAAGCATATAAAAGTGAAATGTCGAAAGGATGATTCCCCATCCTTGCCTGGACCTCGTTTTCTAGTTCAACTTAGCCCAATGGAAAATCATGAAAAATAACTGTTGCAATCGGACATTCTTTCGCATATACTGATTTCAGTTAGTAATTGGTCAATCAATAATAAAAATTAAAAATTAACTTCTGAAAGGAGTGATTCCGTATGCCGCGCGAAGCCTCCGCGAACCGACGTCAGGATATTGTTGCAGCAGCAATCGAGGTGTTTGCAGAGATCGGCTATTATCGTGCGACAACCGCACAGGTTGCCGAACGTGCAGCCATATCGCAGCCTTACGTGTACCGTTTTTTTACCAAGGAATCGCTGCTGGTTGAAGCGCTGGCCGTATCTTGGAAGCGGATTGTTCATGCCTTCCGTCAGGTGATTGATTCGGCACCGTCCCAGGAGCTCGAAGAGGGATTGATCCGTGCTTACGAGGAGATCATGCTTGCTCATCGTAGTGAAATCTTACTGCAGATGCAGGCACAGACGATCTCGGATGCACCTGTTCGAGCAGCGATGCAGCAGGGAATGGGAGAGGTAAAGGAGCTGGTGGAGAATGCCTTCATCCATGCCGGATTTCAGGATGCGGATGTGAGAGTCTCCAATTTCCTTGCAAGGGGAATGCTCTGTAATGCCGCAATGGCCATGGACATGCCGAGCATCATGCCGAAGCGTTAGGGGTTGCCGATGGCAGCGGGAGATGGTAAAGGTGAGTGCAGCCCAGCACTTTACACCATGGAGGCATCAAAGCATCGAGCCGTAAGGTCTGCCATAGTTGCTTGAGAGCAAGCTACATTCGCCGGGAATGCGCGCCCCGAACAGTGAGAGCACCAATCTTGCCTCGCCGCGACTGCCTGCCCCTTACCGGGAGGGGCGCCCCCGGATTGCCGCAACAGCTTATCGGAGAGCACAGCTAACGGCAGGTCACGTCTGCCCCACTGTAGTGTAAGAGCTCTGATTTTCCAGTCATTTGGAGTTAGGCATTATTTTTTTGAACATTAGTAATTGGTCAATCAATAACAAAAAACAAAGGAGATGTTTGATTATGAAAAAGGCGATTGTTCTGGGTGCAACGGGCGGAGTAGGAAATCCGCTGACTGCCGAATTGGTGAGAAGAGGGATCGAAACGATTGCCTTCGGCAGATCGATGACCAAGTTAAATGCACTTGCCGAGGAGATTGGCAGCTCCCCATTGTTGAAGCTCCGGACCGGGGATGCCTTTAAATCGGAGGACATCGTTCATGCGGCCGAAGGGGCGGATGTCATTTTTCACAGCGCGAATATTCCGTATCACGAGATGGAATCACGGCTGCTTCCACTCGGGGAATCCGTAATGCAGGCCGCCCAGTGGATGAACGCAAGAGTAGTTGTCGTGGACGGAATATATCCCTATGGGCGACGCAGAATGGAGAAAGCGACGGAGGAGCACCCGAAAATGCCTCATACCCGAAAAGGCAAGACCAGGCTTGCCTATGAGGAGCTTCTGTTTTCGTCACGTTGGAAACCCCGCACCCGCCCGTTGATCGCCCGGTTACCGGATTATTACGGCCCCTCGGCTCAAGCATCTTATCTATCCGTGACGATGGAGGCTATCGCAGCAGGTAAGCCTACGGCCTTCATCGGAAATATGACGGTTCCCCGCGAATATGTCTACTTGCCGGATGCGGCCCGGATGATTGTGGATATCGCCGTTCAGGAGGAGGCTTACGGGCAAAACTGGCACATTCCCGGTCCTGGCGTCATCTCAGGTCGTGACTTGGTACGCATCGCTCAGGAGGCGAGCGGGAGCCGCAAAGCCGTCATACCGCTGGGACGCATCGGGTTGTCCCTGATCGGCCTGTTCAATCCCGTAATGAAGGAGGTCGTGGAGATGCTGTATCTTACGGAAGAGCCGCTCGTGCTGAGCGGGGAAAAATACGAGCGTCTCATCGGACCGTTATCCTGGACGCCGCATGAAAAAGCGATTAAGGAGACCATTCAGAGGTTGATGAAGAAGCAGGGCGTGTGAACGGATTGTTCAAATAGCAAGCGTACAAGATACGCGCAACGTCTGCCCATTATTTTTTACTAATAGTAATTGGTCAATCAATAATACCTAATAAGGAGGTGATTCGAATGGCCAAACTTCAATTGAAGTTTGTGGACGGCGTACTGGCCGCCATCATTCTGGTGTCAATGCTTAGCTGGTGGGATTAGTAAACGAGCATTAAAGCGCATTGCTACAAATCATTGTTAGGGAGGTTTGGATCTATGAATGAAGGTTTACGTTCGGCCTGGGCATCGAAGCATACGCTTTGGCTCGGAATTGCCGCGGTCTTGTTGGTGCTGTTCTCCATATGGGATTAGCGAAAAAATGCTGGCACGCTGGCCGTGAACTGTGACCCATAAGATGGACACTTTGAAAAAAGTGACTTCTTGTGGGTCATTTGTGTTTTAATCAAGGTATGTGACGAGGAGTGATACGAGAATGGGGAAGTTGAAACGGGTGCTCTTTACCGAGGAGCAAATGAGGAAG
This sequence comes from Paenibacillus sp. FSL R5-0810, assembly GCF_038002285.1. Taxonomy (NCBI): domain Bacteria; kingdom Bacillati; phylum Bacillota; class Bacilli; order Caryophanales; family Paenibacillaceae; genus Paenibacillus; species Paenibacillus sp. FSL R5-0810. Next base: position 3,760,534 of record NZ_JBBOCF010000001.1, on the reverse strand, counting down.
CTGGAGGAGAATCCAAACGTACACCATGTGACCGAGGCGGCCATTACATACACACCTGCATTCAAGCTGGAGGCGCTGAAAGCCTACAAGCAGGGGCAGACACCTTCAGAAATCTTTATTCGTGCCGGCTTCGACCTGGACGTTATTGGTCATAAGAAGCCCAAGGACAGCTTAAAACGGTGGCGTGAAACCTTCGAACTGTACGGTGAGGAAGGTTTGGCTACAGAGCGGCGCGGTAAGGGCAGTACAGGGCGCAAGCCAACTGGTCAGTTGTCAGCCGAAGAAGAATTGAAACGGGCTAAGGCCCAGATCAAACTGCTTGAAGCTCAAGTGGACATGCTAAAAAAGCTCGAAGCGCTCGATCGGCAGAAGAAGAAACGCTGACGCCCTCCGAGCGCTATGAGATCATAAATCGCACCATTCGGGCATATGGCCTGAAACGAATGACACGCTATCTATGCGAGCTCGTGGAAGTAAGTCCAAGCGGCTATTACAGGTGGCTGGGGACGGAAGAAGATCGTCAACTTCGTGCTGCCGCCGACGAGCAGGACATCCTTCTCATCAAGCAGCACTTTGACGCGCTCCGCGGCAAAGCAGGTGCGCTTGTGATTAAGATGCGGCTGGAACAGATAAGCGGCGTTGTCATGAACCACAAGAAGATTCGCCGGCTTATGAAAAAGGCAGGCTTGGTAGCCGTAATCCGTCAGGCGAACCCCTACCGCAAGATGGCTAAGGCAACTCAAGAGCACAAGACGTGTCCGAACCTGCTGGAGCGAAAGTTTGACCAAGGCGAACCTGAGAAAGTGTTTCTCACTGACATCACTTATTTGCGCTATGGAAGCGGACACTGGGCATACCTTTCCTGCGTGAAGGACGGGGCGACCAGGCAGATCCTTGCCGACAGCGTGGCAGCAACACTCGAGCTTCCAATTGTCGAGCGGACGCTACAGCGTCTTTTAGAGCGATTAGATGGAAACATTCATCCAGAAGCGATTCTGCACTCCGACCAAGGGATGCACTACACGCATCCTAAAACCCGTCTTCTCATTGCTAAGGCAGGATTTAAGCAGTCGATGTCGCGCAAAGGCAATTGCTGGGACAACGCCCCGATGGAATCATTCTTCGGTCACTTGAAAGACGACGTTGATTTTAGCGATTGCCAAACTATTGATGAAGTGAGGGTGCGAGTGAAGGAGTACATAAGCTACTACAACTCAGAACGATACCAGTGGACATTAAAAAAGATGACCCCCGATGAATTCAGAGGTCATCTGCTTGCTAGCTAAGCTCTAGGCGGTTTATTTCAAACTGTCCACAAATCGGGTCACAGTTCACCGAAAGGGCTGGCGTGTTTTTTTTTTCGGAAATATTTAAAATCCATCCATCAGTTGCAGTCGCTCAAACGTTATATTAACAAGAAAGACGAAAACGGAAGATACGAGGTCGGCTATGGACGTAAATGAGCTGTACGAAAATTTGAAGGAGGATGTCCGGCGCTATGCCCGGTCGGTCGCAAAGCACGCGTACGAAGCCGACGATCTGGTGCAGGACGCCTTCATCAAGGCGATGAAGGAGCCGCAGCTGGCACAGTGGCCGCTCCACAAGCAAAAGGCTTGGTTTTTCAGGGTCATCAAGAATCGTCTGATCGACATTACCCGCCGGGAAAAACGGCTGCTTCCCTGGGATGATGATCTGGATGCCACATTGCTGTCCGTGCCAAACCTCGATATGGAGACCACGGAATGGCTGGGCCGCCTGCCCCAGTCCCAAAGCGATATTGTGTTTAAGCGCTACTGGCTTGGCATGTCCAGTCAGGAGATCGGGGACCAGCTTGGATTGCCAGCCGCGACGATCCGTTACAAGCTGCAGGCCGCCATCAAGAAATTAAGAACCTATTGGGAGGAAGATATGAAATGAGCAGAATCATAGGCAATGTTGGTATGCTGGATCTTACGGAGGCAACCGAGGAAAGCGTAAAAAACATTGAACGGATCGACAATGTGGGCATGGTGCTGTACCGGGCGGAGACCGCCCATCTGCTGGCGCTGCTCACGAACGCCGGCAACATCGGCAAAACGCTGGAAATCCCCAGAGGCTACCGCTTTTTTAAAGGCACTTTGAGATTGAACGCCGAGTATTTTAAGCACAAGCAGCCGGAGAATGTATTTACGTATGGCACGGTGGTCATCGATCGGGATGTCAGCCTTGAAGCTTTTGAGCATAGCGGGCTGCACATGGCAGTGAGGGGCGAGGTGTATGTTCCGAAGCATTTGGAGGGAGCCGTCACCGCATCGCTGCTTAAAATGGAGGGAGCGGAAGCGAGCATCCAAGCCTATCAATCCGAGCTTCGGTTTGAGTCCGGGAAATTCCGTCTGACCAACGCGTATTTGTCTTCGCTCAAGGAGCCCCGGTACTTGGTCGTGAATGGGGTCCTTGAAGTGGAGAAGGACCTGGACATGGAACAATTCGCCGACCGGCTTGAAAAGATCCATGTGAACGGCATCGCGATGATCCATGAGGAGCAGAGCCCCTATTTTTATGACAAAATGCAGTCGATCAACGGTCAGGTAAAAGTAATTCCTGCAGGGTTCGAGCATGTAACGAAAACGCTGAGACTGAACGCCCGAACGATTCGCCGATTCGCCGACCGTAAATTATATACCAAGCACCCCATTGTGCTTGATGCTGACGTGACAAGGGAGGCGTTCAGCCGCGCCATCGCCGGAATTCAATCGTCCTCGATCGTGATCTGCAGCGAAGATATCGAGGATCTGGTCTGGGAACGCTGTCCGGACGTGAATACGGAAATCGTCAGCTATGAGCAGGCATTCGTATTCGTGGAAGGCGAGGAAGCATGGTCGAAGGACCAGTTGCTTGCTTTAAAGGAACCGGCCAGCTTCATTGTAGACGGAACATTGATCCTCGAAGAAGACGTTACGGAGGATGTATTGGAGGCCAAGCTGCGTTCCTTGGATCTGTTCGGGAAAGTGATGATCGCGGAAAAAAGAATTAAAGGTGTTTTATACCCTTACCTTCGGAGCATGAGCGGCAGTATTATAGTGAAGGGGACGGAGGAGAAGTTTGCAGGTATCGGTAATGTCGGAATGTTGTCGCTATAAAAGAAAAGAGGAAGGTAAAATGAATATCAATAATGAAGATATTGCCAACCAGCATGTGAACGATCTCCGCCAGGAACTCGAACGATGCAGGTTGGCTCAACAAACGAAAGCCACCCGTAATGAAGCTGCAGGTGCTGTCGCAGGCGGCGCGAAGACTGCAGGCAAATGGAAGGCTTTGCTGGATACCATCATGATGATGGGAAGACGATTACTATAATTAAAGTGCGTGTTCAAAAAGTCGGTTTTTCAGCACCGAGAAGGTTGGATGAAGGTAGGGACTGAGGAGCGGAGCGTACGTTTTGGGTACGTGAGCACCGGAAGGCCCGGCTGAATTCAAGATTCGATGCCGAGTTACTTCTTGACGCACTTCGTGATCAAAAGACGATTTTTTGAACAACCTCTTAAAGTCATCCATTGGATGGATCGCCGGTGCCGAGAAAGTGGCACCGGCGATTTTTAATTAGGGGGAGGCTGGACGCAGGCAACAGGCAAGGGCTAAGTAACGGCGCGAGCATTGGACTTGGAGGCCTGGCATGCATAGCTACCAGAATCAAGCGTTGCGTTCATTCATTCGCTCATACAGAAAATCAACCACATGCTTGACTTCCATCGTTTCGCTGCAGCCGTGCTGTTCCACGCCCAGCTTCATCTGCAGCAGACAACCCGGATTGCTGGTCAGCAGGTATCTGGCTCCGGTGGCGTTGACGTTCTCCATCTTATGCTCCAGGATTTGACCCGCCATTTCCGGCTGCGTCACATTGTATATGCCTGCCGAGCCGCAGCAGCGGTCCGCTTCCCTCATCTCTTGGAAGCTGACGTTGGCCACCTGGCTTATGAGCTGCCTTGGTGCCGCCCCGCTGCGCATCACATTCCGCAAATGGCAGGAGTCCTGATACGTTACAACGACAGGCTCGGTGGTAGACGCCGCGGAATTGCTGAATGCAGGCAATCTGCCATGCTCCACGAGCAGCTTGCTGATGTCCACGACCCGGCTCGCGAACCAGGAGGCTTGTTCCTTCCAAGCCTCATCCTCATGAAGCAGATGGTCATACTCCACCAACAGGGCACCGCAGCCGCCGGCATTGGATACGATATAATCCACATCCAGCTCCTTGAACACCCTCACGTTGATCCTCGCCATATCTCTTGCCAGCTCCAGCTCGCCGCTGTGAGCATGGAGTGCGCCGCAGCAAACCTGCTCCGGCGGTATAACAACCTCGAAGCCCGCCTCCGACAGCAGCTTCACGGTATTGACGTTGGTGCCGGCGAACATGACATCCATGATGCAGCCTCTGAATAAAGCGACGCGAGCGATCGGAGTGCCTTTAGCCGGATACACCGTTCCCAGCTGTTCGACGACGCCATCGGCGGTGGCGTCCGGCAGAATCCGCTCCATGTCCCGCAGATGCTTGGGGAAGAGGCGCATGACGCCGGTTCCTCTCGCCACGCGCTGCAAGCCGGATTTTTGGTAAAATTTCAGCGTTCTTCCCAGCGTCTTCAGACGTTTGCGGTGCGGGAAGACGCCCTTGAAGAACAGCTTGCGCATTCCCTTCACAGGAATGGAATGCACCGGATGGTCCTCGATCGCGTCTCGGGCCTGCTCAATGAGCTGACCGTATTTCACATCTGCCGGACATACCGGCTCGCAGGCTCGGCAGCCCAGGCAATGGTTCATCTGATCGCGGAAGCGATCATCCGGCTCCATCAGCCCGTCGGCCACGGCCTTCATTAAGGCAATGCGCCCGCGGGGAGATTCGGGCTCTACGCCCGTTTCCCTGAATGTAGGGCAGGCCGGGAGGCAAAACCCGCAGCGCATGCAGTTGGTCAATTGATCGTAATCGAGCTTTTCGAGCAAGGTACGGGCCAGGGGATTGGTATGGTTGATCTGGGGCTTCTTCCCGATATTCGCTTGGCTAGTCATGATGAATTACCACCCTTTTTCGTGATTCTTTGGCAAACACCTTGCCTGGATTCAACAAATTATCGGGATCGAATACCTGCTTGATCCCTTTCATGAGCGAGACGCCGGAAGCGCCGATCTTCCACTCAAGGAATGGTGCCTTCACCATGCCCACGCCGTGCTCGCCGGTAATGGTGCCGCCAAGCTCAAGGGCCGCCGCGAAAATCTCTTCAAAGGCTTGCTCCACCCGGTGAATTTCCTCCGCATCCCGGGCATCGGTCGTTGCCGTAGGATGCAGGTTGCCGTCGCCCGCATGGCCGAAGGTGGCGATCGTCACATTGTATTTGGCCGAAATATCATTGATCTTGCGGACCATATCGGCGATTTTGGACCGGGGAACGGTCGCGTCCTCCAGAATCGTGGTCGGACGAAGCCGCGCCAGCGCCGTAAAGGCGCTTCTTCGCGCTGTCAACAGCCGCTCCGCCTCTTCCCGGGTAGCAGCCACCTGAATGCTGTCGGCTTGCTCGCGCATGCAAATTTGGCGGATCTGCTCAATGTCCCTGGTTACAGTCTCGGGGTCACCGTCCTGCTCGATCAACAGGATCGCCTCCATGTCCAGCGGAAGGCCAAGCTTGGCAAAATCATCGACGACGCGGATCGTCGGATTATCCATGAATTCCAGCGTCGCCGGAATAATCTTGGATTCGATAATGGCGGAAACCGTCCGTGCCGCTCCGTATAGATCGCGGTACATGGCGAGCATCGTCATTTTGCTCTTCGGCGGGGGAATCAGCTTCAAGGTCGCTTCGGTAATAATCGCAAGCGTGCCTTCCGAGCCGACCAGCAGCTTGGTCAAATCATATCCCGCTACATCCTTCATCAGCTTTCCGCCGGTACGAATGATTTCGCCGCTGGCGAGCACGGCCTCGAGCCCGATCACATAATCCTTCGTCGTGCCGTATTTCAAACCGCGCAGACCGCCCGAGCATTCGGCGATATTGCCGCCGATCGTCGAGATGCGCATGCTGCTTGGGTCCGGGGGATAGAACAAGCCCAAGGATTCAATATGTTGAATGAAGTCGGCCGTAATGATCCCGGGCTGAACGGTGGCCGTCAAATTTTCCAGATCCAGCTCCAGAATTCGGTTCATCCGGTGCATCACCATGACGACGCCGCCTTGAATCGGAACGGTTCCTCCGCAGAGATTGGAGCCTGAGCCTCTGGACACGAGCGGGACTTTATAGGCTGATAACGCCTTCATAATGGCGGAAACCTGCTCCGTGTTGGCAGGATAGATTACAGCGTCAGGCAAAGCCTGCAGCATCGGAGTGCCGTCATAGGAATGCGCGATAAGCGCCTCTTGATCATCCCGGAAGTGGGCATCGCCAACGATGGAGCGAAGCTGTGCGGTGAGAGACGGGTCTAACATAAACGAGTTCCCTCCTAATTGATCAGGTCATCTGATGACTTTTGTTTTATTATATGACATGATTATAGTAATGAATAGTACAAAAAATGAGCAGGAGGCAAACGGACCATGCGAACGATCAAAGTGGAGAACCAGAAGGGGCATGAAATTGTGGGGGAGCATCTGCTTCAGCAGATCCGGGAGGGGCATCTCAAGCCGGGCCAGAAGCTCCCCTCCGTCGTTGAATTAGCGGCCGCATATGGCGTAGGAAGATCCACGATCCGTGAGGCGGTCAGCGCCCTCAAGGCCATGGGATGGGTCGATGTGCGTCAGGGAGGCGGAACGTATGTGAAGACGGTTCTTCCGAGCGAGCCCCGAAGCGGCGCCGATTTATTGTTCCAAGGGGCTGAATCTCTTATCGAGCTGCTTGAAGTCCGCAAGGTGCTGGAGTCCGGTACCGCCTCTTTGGCTGCGGAACGAAGGACGGAGCAGGATCTTGACCGAATGCGCGAGGCTCTTTCGCAGATGGAGCATGGGCTGAAGGTGAACGATACGGGGGAAGGCGAGCGCGCGGATGTCGCCTTTCATATGGCAATTGCGGCTGCGTCCGGCAACTCGCTGCTGATTCAGCTGATGGAGTCGCTATCCGACCGTTTAACGGACACCATTCAGAAGTCCAGGGAGCTGTGGTTCTACAAGGAACAATCAACCGCCGCCCGGTTATTGACGGAGCATCAAATGATATTTGATGCGATTGAGCGGCAGGATCAGGAGCAGGCCGGTGCGAGAATCGCAGCACATCTGACCAAGGTGGAGCAGGTGCTTCGATCAGGGCTGGAGTCGGAAAGCGGCAGACTGCCGGATTAACGCGTACATGGCTGAGGGAGGGGGAAGAACTCGATTTTTTTGCTGCCCTTGTACCCAAGGTAACCTGCAATCGACTTAAGGATGAGCCTTACACTTTACTTCGGGTCAGTGCCGCTTGGCACTGGCTTATTTCATTTTATTGTGCAGTCCGGTTTATTGCAGTCCGTTTTTCTACCTATCGTTAAAAAACATTGACTTAACGGAGAGTTGTTCGCTATTATTTTACCTAACGATAGTTAAAAAAAGGTGGGCAACCAATGAAGAAACGTGATATGACTTCACAGCAGTTGATTGAAGCGGCCCTGCATTTATTTGCGCAGCACGGCATCGAGAAGACCAGCCTTGCAATGATCGCAGCGGCGGTAGGCATGACGAAGCCTTCGATTTATTATCATTTTGCTTCAAAGGATGAACTCATCGAGCGGGTCTTCGAATACATGTTCAGTGACTACCATTTCGACCATTACTTCTCGGTTTCAGAGCTGACTGCGGAGAATTTCGCCTTGAAGCTGTACGAGGGCGGGCTGCGTATGTTTCCAGAGGATGAGGAGCATTTTGCCCCGGTCTTCCGATTGTTGAACGAATTCATGCTGACTGCCGGCCGAAACGGACACTATGGCGAGCGAGTTATCGCCATGCAGCGGGAATTTCTGGACGGATTCGAGCAGGTCATGCAGCGGGGAGCCGAGTTAGGCGTTATCGAACCCGAGAACGTGACGGTTAAGGCCCATTTGCTGGCACTTCTCATTGACAATATCACCAGCTACATGATGATGGGCATGAAGCTGCCGTATCAGGAGTTATGGAAGGAAGCCGTCAACAGCGTCTTCCGGAAAGGGGAGGATCGTATTGGATAAACGAACGGAATGGACGGAGCTTGGATTATCGACAGTGGATAAAATGCTGATATGGGCGATTCCGCCGGTGCTTGGGGGCGTGCTCGGCTGGTTCCTTCCTGTCATCGCGGAATGGGCGTCCAGCCTGCCATGGGTGCCATTCCAGGGGCCGCTGGAGCTGGTTGCTTCGCTGCATGGACCGTGGGTTGCGCTGATTACGGCACTGCTCGGGCTCCTTGCAGGCATGTGGCTTTCCCATGCGGCCATACGTGAGAGCCTCCACGTACGAATATCCGACCGGGAACTGCAGCTATCCGTGAATGGTGCAGAGGCTAGTTACGCAAGAGAAGACATATTCGCCGCCTTCCTGGATGGCAAGGAGCTCGTCCTTGTCGGTCAGCAGGGTCAGGAGCTGTATAGACAGAAGATTGAAGGGAAAGCACGGCTGTTCACGGAGGAGTTTCTAAGGCACGGCTACCCGTGGCGGGAAGGAGATCCGTATGCGGATGAATACCGCAGGTGGGTCGCAAATTCCCCGGAATTGACCGCAGCCATGAACGCCCTGTTCGAGGCGAGGGAGAAGGCACTGCGGGACGATGACAAGGATGATGCAGACGATCTGCGTCGGGAGCTCTCAAAGCTCGGGGTAACGGTCCGTGACGAAGGAAAGCGGCAGTACTGGCGTCTGCATGGATCGCGGCTTTAACGACTGTAGCGACCGTAATGGCAGCAACCTGCTCCTCCACTCTCAAACAAATGAACCCCTTCCATCTGACAAAAAGACACCCTACACCGCTCTCGCAAACAATTTTCCCTCTTGAGATAAGACATCCGGCGGTCCTTTCCTTCAAAGAGAAGCTTTACAATGAAAGCGATACCTCGAAAGCGATACCTCACTCGAAGGAGATGTCTTATGAATTTTGATCTGAATATCGTGCCTTTCAGCCGAAGAGAGTCCTTCTTGGCGATCTCCCTCCTGCCCGAGGCTAAGGAGCGGAGAAAGGGGCTTTACCTGCGTACAGTCCGCGGAGGAGACGACAAGTTTGGCGAGGCCTTTCTGATTGAGCTGCTGGACCGGAACAACGAGCCGGTTTCTTTTGACCCTATTGCATCACCCGAAAAACTCAGGCTGGAGACCACGCATTGGGCTGGCCACGCAGATATTTGCATATCCGACTCCCGGACCGTCAGGTTCCGGTCGAAAGGATGCGGCATACGCCTCACCTTTTTTCCCGCCGCATATGATTATGCTTATGAGACGGATCCGGACCGCTGGGAAGTGAACAGCTTTACCCATGGCTGCCGCTTTATGCTGACAAGGCTTGCGGGACGCTTGAGCATGGAGGTTGCGTGGGATGAGATCAAGAGCTCGCGGGTAACCGCCGTATTTTCAGCGGATGAGGAGACCGACACGGCGGAATTTGCCGTGGAAGAGTTCATGACGGTAATGACGCCGCGCTCCGAATGGGAGAGCTTCGACGAGGCGGTGCGGCTCGTTCAGGAGGATTACGGCAGCTGGTTAAACCGCACCTTAACCGTTCAGGAGCATTGGCAGGAGGCCAGAGAGCTCGCCGCCTATATCACCTGGTCCTGCCTGGTTCCCGCCGAAGGCTGCCTGACCCGCCCGGCGATGTATATGTCAAAGAACTGGATGACCAACATTTGGAGCTGGGACAACTGCTTTAATGCAATGGCCTTGGTGCGGCATAACCCGAAGCTGGCGTGGGACCAGTTTATGATCTTTTTCGACCGGCAGGATGAGAGCGGGCTGATTCCGGACTTCGTGAATGATAAATACGAGCTCTGGAACTGCAACAAGCCGCCGATTCACGGCTGGACGCTGTCTTGGATGATGCGGCGCACCGATTTCATACAAGAGGAGCAGCTGCGCGAGGTGTACGGACCGCTCTCCAAATGGACGCAGTGGTGGTTCACGTACCGGGATCATGACGGCGACGGCATTCCCCAGTACAACCACGGCAACGATTCGGGCTGGGATAACAGCACGGCGTTCAATAACGGGATTCCTGTGGAAAGCCCCGACCTCTCGTCCTATCTGATTATTCAGATGGAGGTGCTGGCCGAAATCGCCGGCCTTCTCGGGTTGCCGGAGGAAGCTGCCGCATGGAAGCAGAAAGCGGACGATACGCTTGAGCGCATGCTCTGTCATTTTTGGAGGGATGGAAGGTTCACGGCCTGCCGTTCAGGCACGCATGAGGTGTCGGAAGGCGACAGCCTGCTGCTGTTCGTTCCGATCCTGCTGGGCAAGCGGCTGCCGGAGCATATCCGTGCCGCGCTGCTTGCGGGACTTCGGGATGAGACCCGATTCCTGACCTGGAACGGCTGGGCCACAGAGAGCGTCAGCAGCCGCTATTATAAGCCGGACGGATACTGGCGCGGGCCGATCTGGGCTCCCTCGACGATGCTGCTCGTCGAAGGCGTTGCGGCAGCCGGTGACCGAGAGCTGGCCATGGAGGTGGCGCAGCGGTTCTGCCGGATGCTTAGCAGCAGCGGCATGGCTGAGAACTTTGACGCCCTGACCGGAGCGGGGCTTAGAGACCGGGCTTTTACCTGGACCTCCAGCGTATTTTTGATACTCGGACATGAATACACGCATTAACCGACCTTAGAGAAACACTTCTTCCCGGGCATTTTTTTGCCTTGGGGGGAGGTGCTTTTTCCGTTTCCCCTGTGTTTTCCAGTTGGCGCCTAATTACAAGCCATAGGTTGAGGTTTATAATGAAAGCGGTATCAATGCCGCGGGGCTGTGAATGCCTTCAGGCTTAAAGCTTGTTTTTGAAAAAAAGACGAAAAGACAGCGGGGAGATTATCATGAGCTTTCAGCGGACCAAAAAGGTAGCCGGCCGCATGTTCGCCGGCGCCTATCGTAGCATCCGAACCAAGCTGCTCTCCTGGTTTTTAATCGTAACCCTGATCCCTCTGTTTTCGCTTGGCGCGCTGTCCTACTACCAGTCGGCCCGGATCATCAACTCCCAATTCGGGAAATACGGAGATAATGCCGTCGCCCAGCTGGAGCAGCAAACCAGCTCAACCCTGAGCCGGATGAAGCAGACGGCCGAAACGATTTATTCCTATCTGCTGGATCCGAGCCGCATGGGGATTGGAAACCAGGCACCCACCACCTACCGCGACATTTTGGAGAAGAATGATTTTGAATCCTTGCTGAAATCCCTTCGGACGCAGCTGACGGCCGGCATCTACATTATTACGACCTCGGGTTATTACTACGGGGAGAACAACCTGGATGTCGCCAAGCTTGACCGTATCCCCTTATGGCGGTCGAAGCCGAAGGCGTATGCCGGAACCTATTGGCTCGGCTTTTATCCGCAGGATCATTTCATCAAGAGCAGCGACAGCGGCAACCGAAGCGTCATCGGCCTGGCGGTTCCGATTCACCATCCGGACAAGTCCCAGGACGGCAGCATCATTCTCATCGAAGAGTATGCGGAAGAGCTGCTGCAGATGTTCCGGCAATTCGAGGAGGATACCCATGCCCATCTGCAGATCAGCTCGCCGGACGGTACGGTCATCTACGAGACGGATGCCGCTTACTCGCCCAAAGACAGCGATGTAACCTGGTCACGGACGCTCGCCGTCAATCAATGGACGCTCGAGGCCCGGATTCCGGCGAAAGCCTTCTATCGATCCTCAGGCATCATCCGGGCGAACACGATGACGGTTGCCATCTTGTCCTGCCTGCTCGCTTTCGGCATCGCCTACCTGTTCTCTTCGCGCTTCACCTCAAGGATCAGGACATTGAAGGATTCGATGCAGAAAGTCAGCTTCGGCAAGCTGGACACCCGCACGCCGATCGATGGCCGAGACGAGCTGGGCAGCCTGGATATGAGCTTCAACCGGATGGTTACGGGGATTCAGGAATTGATCGGCGAAGTGGAAAGAAGCGAGCGGCTGAAGAAGGAGGCGGAGCTGCGGGCATTTCACTATCAGATCAATCCCCATCTGCTGTTCAACACGCTCAACTCCATTCAGTGGAAAGCCAGGCTCGAGGGCGCCGAGGACATCCGCCTGATGCTGTATCATCTGACGATGGTGCTCGAGGGAAATCTTGATATCTCCCAGGAGCTGGTCACGCTTCGCAGGGAGCTGCGCATGATCGAGCATTTTCTTAAGGTCCAGGAAATCCGGTACGGGGAAGTATTTCGTTATCGCCTGAAATGTGACGATTCACTGCTTCCGTATTTGATTCCGCGGATGACGCTTCAGCCGTTATTTGAAAATATATTCTTCCACGCCTTCACGGACGGCGAAGGAGAGATCGATATGTCGATCAGGATGGACGGCGACGATCTGGTGCTAATGCTCCGGGATAACGGGGCAGGCATGAAGGAGGAGCAGCTGGCGAGGCTATTCTCGCCTGAAGTAAAACGCAAGGGACGGGGCGGGCTTGGCGTACGCAACGCCGATCAAAAATTCAAGCTGCATTTTGGCCCGCTGTACGGGCTCACGGTGTATTCCGTGAAGGGAGAAGGAACGACAATCACCATACGCTGGCCGAAAAAGGAGGAGTCTGACGATGTTGGAAACAGAGAAAATCAAGGTGCTGATTGCCGATGACGAGAGTATCGTGCGCAAGGGACTCCGCACAACGGTGGCTTGGGACCGCTTCGGGATGGAGGTTGTGGCGGACAGCCCTAACGGCCAGGCAGCCTGGGAAGCTTTCCTGGAGCATCGTCCCCAGGTCGTCATCACGGATATCGTCATGCCGGAGATGGACGGGATCGAGTTGTCCCGCAGGGTCAAGGAAGCAGCGCCGGAGACCAGAATCATTCTGCTCAGCTGCCATCGGGACTTCGAATATGCCCAAGAGGGGATGCGGCTCGGAGCCTCGGCCTATTTGTTGAAGACCGCCTTCGAGGATGAAGAGCTCGAGGCCCTGCTGGGCAAATTTCAGCGGGAGCTGTCTGAGACGGCAGTATCCTTGCAGGATCAGGACGATCAGCTGTCCACGCATCTGTATGCTTGGCTTAATGGGCATAACGACAAATTCCTGGAGGTGCTGCGGAAGCTTTGGAGCGGCAGTTGGCGCATGAAAGGACAGCCTGCCGCGCTTTACCTGGTTAAGTCCGCCGGCTGTGGCAGCTCATGGGAGAGCCTTCTTCAGGAGCATGAAGCCGATGAGCCGAGACTGCACAGCGGCAAACGGATTCGCTACGGGTCGGACAGCTGTTATTGGGTCGTTCCGGATGGGCTAAAGGACGGTATAGAGAGCCTGCTGATCGAGATGAAGAGCCGGTGCGGCAAGCTGACGTGGGATTCGCGGCGAGGCCTTGAGGACCTGGAGGATGTACAGGATGCCTTTCAATCGCTGCATAAGGAAGCCGAATTGGAGCGGGTGTACGGACTTAGCGCGGAGCATTGGCCCGAACCGATTCTGCAAGCCGTTCATCTGCTGCATGCGTTTCCGTCGGCCGAATGGTCGGCGGCGGAGCTGGCCCAGAAGGTGGGATTAAGCCGCAGCCATTTTTCGATTTTGTTCAAAAAAACGGTTGGCGACAGCTTCATCGCTTTCCAATATAAGCGCAAGCTTCGTCTCGCTTACGGATTGCTGCGCGAAACCTCCTTAACCATGCAGGAAATCGCCGAGCGGACAGGTCTTGGGGACAGCAAATATTTCAGCAAATGGTTCAAGCGCTGCACCGGGAAGACGCCAAGCCAATACCGTACCGAACAAAAAGGGGAATCATCGTAAACAAACGAACACCGAGAATGACCATTTCGAACAAAAACACGATAAACTGCGAATCAGCGCACGTTTTGGACCGCTCTTCATCGGGTTATGATGAAAGCGGTTTAATTCATATTACCTCAACTCTTTAGGGGGAATCGACATGATGAAAAGAAGGTCATGGATGGTTATCGTATCCGTGATGGCGTTAACGGCATCCATGCTGGCCGGATGCGGCGGCGGAGGCACCGGTACGGCGAAGGAGCCGGACAATGGCTCGCAAGCCGGGACTACAACGCTTCGGTTCGCAACTTGGGATACCGGCGATGCGCTGAAGATTGAACAGGATATCGCCAAAAAATTCGAGGAATCGCATCCCGGCACGAAGGTCCAGGTAGAGGCCTATGCAGACGGGTTCGATCAAAAGCTGGCAGCCGGCTTCGGCGCTGCAAACCCGCCGGACGTGATGTATATGTGGGATTTCCCGACGTATCATCAGTCGCTGGAGCCGCTGGACGATTACGCGTCCAAGGACAAGGATTTGAACATTGATGATTTTTACCAGGGCTTGTTCAACTACGGCAAGATCGGGGATAAGCTGTACGGAATCCCGGCCGGCTTCACGACGCGGGTCGTGTATTACAACAAGAAGCTGTTCGATGAGGCGGGAATCGCATATCCGAACGACGGATGGACCTGGACTGACTTTCAGGACATTGCCAAGAGGCTGACGGACCCGTCCAAGAAGCAGTACGGCTTCGGCGTACGCGCGGAGAACGACACGTATGACCTGCAAGGCCTGGTATGGAGCAACGGAGGTTCATTCATATCGGAGGACGGCACGACGATTGAAGGCTATATGAACAGCAAAGAGACGGCTGAAGCCATTCAGATGCTGGGTGATATGCTGAAGAACGGTACCGCCGTGCTTGCCGGTGGCAAGGGACAGCAGAGCGGGGAGGACATCTTCAAGGCCGGAAAGATCGCGATGTGGGAGAGCGGAATATGGCCGCTCGAATCGTTCAGGGAAGCCGGAATCGATGTGGGCACCGTCGAGATGCCGGCCTTCCCGGGCAAGCCGGTCAAGGGGGTTCTTGCCGAATCGGCGCTGTCGATTGCGAAGGACTCCAAGCATAAGGATCTGGCCTGGGAGTTCATCAAGTTCTATGTATCCGATGAGGCGATCAAAATGCGCGTGGCTGACCTTCCGGTCCGGGCAAGCGTCGTCAATGAGCTGAAGAAGGATCAGGATCCGCTCTACAAGCCGTATTACACGATGCTGGAGCGTTCGGACAATACGCCGGCCTTCCTGCTCAACCCGAAATGGAACGAAGTCAACCGCCAGCTGTCGGCAGCCGTGGAGTCCGTCATGTTCGGCAGCGATGCACAAGAGGCTCTGAACCAAGCGGTGAAGGACAGCGAACGCTATTTGAAATAAACGATAGAAAGAAGGCTCGCTACTATGGCCCGGATCAATGTGCTTAACCCGCAACGACAGACAGCGGCCCCGAAGCGGCTTGGACGAAAACGATGGGGTGGGGCAGCGCCCTACCTCTTCATTTTTCCATGGATATTCGGCTTCTTGGTCTTCACGCTGGGCCCGCTGTTGTTCTCTCTTGTTATTTCCTTTTTTGACTGGCCGATCGTCGGTCAAGTCACCTTCGTCGGCTTCGACAATTACGTGGAGATGTTCTCGGATGATCCGCTGTTCTGGAAATCCCTGATGATTACGTTGAAATTTGCGGCTTTATTCGTGCCGCTGAACATTATCGTCGCCTTGGGACTGGCGATGCTGCTGAACCAGAAGGTAAAAGGCAGCGCCTTCTTCCGAACCGCCTTCTACCTGCCGTCGGTCATTTCCGGCGTGGCCCTCGCCATGATCTGGTCATGGGTTTACAGCGGGGATTACGGGATCCTGAATTACTTCTTGTCGGTATTCGGCATTGAGGGCCCGGACTGGCTGAACGATACGAAATGGTCCCTGGTCGCGATGGTGATCGCAAGCCTGTGGGGCCAGGGCTCGATGATGCTTATTTTTCTCGCGGGGCTCAAAGGCATCCCGAAGGACTTGTACGAGTCGGCTTCCATTGATGGAGCCGGCAAGATCAGACAGTTTTTCAATGTGACCGTTCCGATGATTACGCCGACGCTGCTGTTCAACCTGATCACGTCCATCATCGCCGCCTTCCAGCAGCTGACGCTGGCGCTCCTGTTAACGGGCGGGGGGCCGCTGAAATCCACCTTTTTCTATGCGATGTACATGTACGAGAATGCGTTCAAATACTTCAAGATGGGCTACTCCGCAGCGAATGCGTGGTTCATGTTCCTGATCGTCCTGACGCTTACGTTCCTTGTGTTCAAGTCCTCGGAGGCTTGGGTGTTCTATGAGGGCGAGATGAAGAAGGCAAAACCGAAGCATGTCAAACGCCGGGCTGCCGGCAGAGAGGGGCATTGACGCATGAGAAAAGTAATCACGTACACGCTGCTTGTATTTTGCTCCCTGCTGTTCATTGCGCCCCTGTTCTGGGCCGTAACGACCGCGCTAAAGTCCCCACAGGAGCTGTATCTGTTTCCACCGAAATGGCTGCCGTCCGTTTGGCGGTTCAGCAATTTCGCGGAGGCCTGGAGCATCCAGCCGTTTAACCTGTTTTTGAAAAATACGGTGATCGTGACGCTGCTGTCCACGCTCGGGCAGCTCATCTCCTGCACGCTGGTGGCGTACGGGTTCGCCCGGTTCCAATTCAAGGGACGCGATGCGCTGTTCCTGATCGTGCTTGCAACCATGATGATCCCCTGGGAAGTGACCATGATCCCGCAGTATATGGAGTTCAACTACCTGGGGTGGATCAATACGCTTAAGCCGCTGATCGTCCCGTCCTGGTTCGGCTCCGCGTATTTCATCTTCCTGCTGCGGCAGTTCATCATGACCTTGCCAAGAGAGCTTGACGAGGCGGCCACGATTGACGGTGCGGGAAAAATGACGGTTCTGGCGAGGATCATCGTGCCGCTCATGGGACCGTCGCTGATCTTAGTTGCGGTGTTTCATATGATGAGCTGCTGGAATGATTACCTGGGCCCGCTCATCTTCTTGAATGATCAGACCAAATATACGTTGACGCTGGGCCTGTCCCAGTTCAGGGGCATGCATGGCGTCGACATGCAGTCCATCATGGCCATTACATGCCTGATCTCCATTCCGCCGCTTGCCGTATTTTTCTTCGCCCAGCGGTATATCGTCGGCGGAATCGCGACGACGGGGATCAAAGGCTAGATCAGATGACAGCAACGATAAAGCAATATGGAAAGGATGGAGAGAATAGCATGAAAGTCAGACCGATTGACCGGGATTGGGATAATCTTGGCGTGCTGGAGCGAAACCGCTCCAAGAGCCGGGCCTATTTCATCCCGTTTACGGATGCCGAGGAAGCGCTCCGCTATGACAGGGGCAGCTCGGCATGGTACAAGTCGCTGAACGGCATGTGGAAATTTCATTATGCGGAGGAGCCGGAGGCGGCTCCTGAAGATTTTTATTTAACCGAGTATAACGTTTCGGATTGGGACGATATTCCCGTACCGGGACATTGGCAGCTGCAGGGCTACGGCCATCCGCATTACACGGATCTGTATTATCCGTTCCCGGTGGATCCGCCGCATGTGCCGGATGCGAACCCGACCGGCAGTTATGTCCGGGAATTTGAGATCCCCGGCGATTGGGACGGCAGGAGGATCAGCGTCAAGTTCGACGGCGTGGACAGTGCGTTTCATGTATGGCTCAACGGGTCGTTTATCGGCTACAGCCAAGGAAGCCGGCTGACCTCCGAGTTCGATCTGACGCCCTATGTGACGACCGGGGTGAACCGGATGGCCGTCCGCGTATATCAGTGGTCCGATGGAAGCTATCTGGAGGATCAGGATATGTGGTGGATGAGCGGCATTTTCAGGGATGTGTACCTGGTCGCGGAGCCTGCAGCTCTTCGCATCGCCGATTTCCGCGTGATCACCGAGCTTGATGCGGAGTACCGGCAAGCCAAGCTGAACGTCCGCCTGGAGCTGGAGGGGACGGAGGACGGCTCGGTCCAGCTGCAGCTGTTGAACGGGAACGGCGCCGAGGTTGGCGCAATCGGGAAGGAAGTCGCCCGCTCCTCCTCGGCGGAGCTTGAAATCGAGGTGATCAACCCGGCCCTGTGGAGTGCGGAGTCCCCGGCTTTATATCATCTGGTCATGACCTTGAAGGATTCGAAAGGGCAGTCTCTGGAGACCATTGCGCAGCGCGTCGGCTTCAGGAGCGTTGAAGTCAAGGAAGGCCAGCTCATGGTGAATGGCCGGCCGATCCTGCTCAAAGGAGTCAACCGCCATGATCATCACCCGGATACCGGCCGGACCGTGACGATGTCAACGATGCTCGAGGACATTCAGATGATGAAGCAGCACAACATCAATGCCGTGCGGACGGCGCATTACCCGAATGACCCGCGGTTCTACGATCTGTGCGACGAGTACGGGCTGTACGTCATGGAAGAGGCTGATCTGGAGACCCACGGCTTCGAGCTGCTCGGCAATATTTCGCGTCTAAGCGATGATCCGGCGTGGAAGGAGGCTTATGTGGACCGTGTCCGCCGGATGGTGGAGCGGGATAAGAACCATCCTTGCGTGCTGTTCTGGTCCCTCGGCAACGAATCCGGCTTCGGCTGCAATTTCCGCGCGATGGCGGACTGGTGCCGGGAGCATGACACCACGAGGCTGATCCATTATGAGGAGGACCGGGAAGCCGAGGTGTGCGATGTGGTGAGCACGATGTATTCCTCCGTTGAGAAGATGGAGGGGTTCGGTCAACTGGAGGGGCATCCCAAGCCGCATATTCTGTGCGAATATGCCCACGCCATGGGCAACGGACCCGGCGGACTGCGCCCTTATTTTGACACCTTTGAAAGGTATCCCCGTCTTGCGGGAGGGTTCGTGTGGGAGTGGATCGACCATGGGTTGACGAGAACGACGGAAGACGGCAGGAAGGATTATGCGTACGGCGGAGATTACGGCGACGTGCCGAATAACGGCAACTTTGTCATCGACGGATTGGTGCGTCCGGACCGAACGCCTTCGCCGGGACTTCTCGAGTATAAGAAGGTGATTGAACCGGTTCGCGTTACCATGCCGCAAGCCGGTACGCTGCTCGTCATGAACCGGTACGATTTCATTACGCTGGAGCATCTGCAGGCCCATTACCGGATCTTGGCCGATGGCGAGCTTGTCCGCAGCGGGGTGCTGGAGCTGCCGCTTATCGAAGCGGGCGAGAGCGCGGAGCTTCGTCTTCCCGTGAGCCTCGAGGAAGCGGCGGCCGTGGTGAATCCTTATGCGGAGCTGTGGCTTGAGGTATCCTTCCATCTGGCTGCGGACTGCCGCTGGGCGGAGCGCGGGCACGAGGTGGCTTGGTCCCAATTCCAGCTGCGGGCAGCAACGGTACCCGAATTCCGGCCTACGGATACGGCTGGACGGGGGGAGCTGCGGATCATTGAAGAGAAGCGCAAGCTCAAGGCGGCGATGGACGGCATCGAGCTGTCGCTGAATTCCTCCCGGCCGGGGTTTGAAAGCTTGTCCGTGAGCGGCAAGCTGCTTACGCTTGACGGTCCGCGGCTGAATTTCTGGCGGCCGCCGATCGACAACGACATGTACGTGCTGGAGGATTGGCGGAAGGCCCATCTGGACCGGCTCACCGAGCGGGTCGACCATTTCGAATGGAAGCGACCGGATTCTGATTCGATTCAAGCCCGCTGGGTCTCCCGAATCGCGCCGCCGGTGTACGATTGGGGGTTCCGTTGCGAAACCGTCTATACGATCACCTCAGGCGGCTTGATCATCATGAATATCAAGGGCGAGCCGATCGGTACGCCGCCATCCATGCTGCCGAAGATCGGGCTGCAAATGAAGCTTGCGGCAGATATGGAGCATGTCCGCTGGTATGGACGGGGTCCGGGCGAAAGCTATCCGGACAGCAAGGAGGCAGGGCGTTTCGGTACGTACCGCAGCACGGTGGAAGGCTTGTTTACGCCGTACATTTATCCGCAAGAGAACGGGAACCGCACGGATGTCCGCTGGATTTCCATCGCGGATGGCGCAGGCCTTGGCCTGCTTGCCGCTTCCGAGTCTGCCCTGAATTTCAGCGCGAGCCGGTATTCCGACTCTGATGTGGAATATGCCAAACATGCCAGCGACCTGATGCCGAGCGAATATATTACGTTCAACCTGGATTACCGCCAGAACGGGCTCGGAAGCAACAGCTGCGGTCCGGCGCAGGCTCCGGAGCATACGGTTAAGCCGGAACCGTTCGAGTTCCGAATTCTGCTGCAGGCATACGCCTCGGAGGATACCGATCCGGGGACGCTCTCCCGGCGGATGCGTTCGGAAGCAAAGCTTTACAGCTGATCCTGGTTTTTGCTCATATTCTTATCGTTTCGGATATTCCGACAGAAGGGGAATCACATGTCCTTTTACATCAAAGACCTGCTGCAGCTGTCTACCGGCGTACGCCGGTTCCTTATAAGCGAAGCCTTGTACGGCATAGGCATCGGTCTTTACACGCTGGTTCTGAATTTGCATTTGCTCTTCCGGGGGCTGAGGGAGGATCAGATCGGCGCGCTGGTATCGATGGGCATTCTGATCATGGGGATCCTCGCCATTCCGGTCTCTCTGCTCGCGAATCGGACGGGAAGAAAAAAACTGCTGGTTACCGGCGTGTTCTTTATCGCCGCAGGAAATGTGCTGTTTGCCGTCAGCGATCAATTGCTCTGGTTCTATGCCGCCCAGATTCTCGTGTCGACCGGGCTGACGCTCGTCGAAACCACGGAGATTCAGCTTCTCTTCCATTATTGCCGTTCCCGCAAGGAGGAAGCCCGCTCCTTCTCCCTGATGTTTGCCGTGTTTACGGCCTTTACGGGTCTCGGCACGCTGGTGGCCGGATATATCGCGGAGGGGGCAGAAGGAAGTCGAGGCTATGAAGCCTCCCTTCTCCTCACCGGGCTGGTTCTCGTGATTCATGGAGCCGTTCGGGCGTTCTGGCTGCCGGCCGAGCGTGTGGGCAGGGAGGAGGAAGCGCCGGGCCGTCCGCTTTCCGAAGGGGCATCCAAGCTAACGGCGCCCATTCTTTCCGGGACCTTATGGCTGTTTGCCGTGTTCATGGCCCTCTTGGGAGGGTGTATCGCGATGACGGGCTCCTTCCTGAATGTGATCGTGAAATTCCGGCTGGACTGGATGGATGATCAAGTATCGCTCATCTTGGCCGTCGGTGCCATTCTGCTCTTTATCTGCTCTCTAATGACGCCTTACGTCATGGAGCGGTTCGGTTATCATACGGCGATCGTTTCCGTATTTATCGTCAATATTCTGCTGTTCGCGGCTTTGTATACGGTACTTCCCGTATGGCTGTTTGTCGTCCTGTTCCTGCTGCGGGGCGGCGGAGTAACGATGCTGTCCAATCTGCTTGACAGCCTGCTGATGTCCGCGTTTAACGAACAGGAACGGAATCTATATGCCGGCATGCGGTCGGTATTTCGGAGCTTGGGATCTTCCGGGGCAACCTTTGTCTCGGGATTGATTCTGGCCAGGCAGGATTATCAGCTTCCCTTCCTTGCCACGGCCGGGGCGCTGCTGATATGCGGTCTGTATTATGTGTTGTGGATACGTCCGGTCTTGTCGAGGCGATTGGGCGGCAGCATAGAAACGTAAAATGTAACCCCGGTTGCTGGCTGGATTTCAGCGCGACCGGGGTGAAGTTTTATGCGGAGATTTCCGGTGGAGGATCCGGAGAGTGTCCGCGGAGACTAGACAGAGGATCCGCAGAGTATCAGCAGAGTATCAGCAGAGTTATCAGCAGAGCATCCGCGGTGCATCCACAGAGTATCCGCAGGGAATCCGCAGTATAACGGCAGAATAACATCAGAATTACACCAGAATACAAGGATAAAGACAGCGCTTTTATTTTCGTACCGAAAAGTCCTCAAATAGGTTGACATGAAAAATTGGAACATGTTTAAATAGAAGAAGTGTTAGCACTCTATGCGATGGAGTGCTAAAATCCTGATTCATAACGGAAAGGGGACCTCTTCTCATGGCGAAAAAACAGTTTAAAGCGGAATCCAAGCGTCTGCTTGAGATGATGATCAATTCCATCTATACGCAGCGCGAAATATTCCTGCGCGAGCTGATCTCGAATGCAAGCGACGCTATCGATAAAATCTACTACAAGGCGCTGACGGACGATCAGCTGGTGTTCAATAAGGACGATTATTTCATTAAGATTACGCCGAACAAAGCGGACCGTACGCTGACCATTACCGATACGGGGATCGGCATGACGAAGGAAGAGCTGGAGAACAACCTCGGCGTCATCGCGAAGAGCGGATCGCTCGCGTTCAAGAACGAAATTGAAGCGAAGGACGGGCATAACATCATCGGCCAGTTCGGTGTCGGTTTCTATTCGGCATTCATGGTCGCCGACGTCGTAACGGTAACCAGCCGGGCGCTTGGCAGCGACGAGGCCTATCAGTGGGAATCCAAAGGCGCGGACGGCTATACGATTACTCCGGCCGAGAAAGATACAGTTGGTACGGAGATTGTGCTCAAGATTAAACCGAACACCGAAGAAAATCAATATGACGAGTTTCTGGAAGAGTACCGCCTGCGGGCGATCATCAAGAAATACTCCGACTTCATCCGTTATCCGATCAAGATGGACGTCAAGACGCAGCGGCCAAAGGAAGGCGCGGACAACGAATTCGAGGAGGTTCAGGAGGAGCAGACCCTCAACAGCATGGTGCCGATCTGGCGCAAGAACAAGGGCGAGCTGACCGACGCGGACTACGAGAACTTCTATAACGAGAAGCGCTACGGCTTCGACAAGCCGCTGAAGCATATCCATGTGAAGGCGGACGGAGCGGTCGTGTACAACGCGATTCTGTTCATCCCTGAGCATACGCCGTTTGATTATTACACGAAGGAATATGAGAAAGGGCTGGAGCTGTACTCGAACGGCGTGCTTATTATGGAAAAATGCGGCGATCTGCTGCCGGATTACTTCAGCTTCGTGAAGGGGATGGTCGATTCGGAGGACCTCTCGCTCAACATCTCCCGCGAAATGCTGCAGCATGACCGTCAGCTGACGCTCATTGCGAAGAACATCAAGAATAAGATCAAGAGCGCGCTGCAGAGCATGCTCAAGGATGAGCGCGAGAAATACGAGAAATTCTATCAGTCATTCGGGCGCGGTCTGAAATTTGGCGTCTATAACGAGTACGGCATGCACAAGGACGATCTGCAGGACCTGCTGCTGTTCACCTCCTCGAAGGAGAAGAAGCTGGTTACCCTGGATGAGTATGTATCCAGAATGCCGGAGGATCAGAAGTATATTTATTATGCCGCAGGCGATTCGATTGACCGCCTCGAGAAGCTGCCGCAGACGGAGATGGTGCTGGATAAGGGCTATGAAATTCTGTACTTCACCGACGATGTGGATGAGTTCGCCATCAAGATGCTGATGAAGTATAAGGAGAAGGAATTCAAATCCGTGTCGAGCGGTGATCTCGGAATTGAATCCGATGCGGACAAGAAGGAGACCGAAGCGGAGGAGAACGACAACAAGGAGCTGTTCACCGCGATGGAAGGCATCCTGGCGGGTAAAGTGAAATCCGTCAAGGCTTCCAAGCGCCTGAAATCCCATCCGGTCTGCTTGTCGGCGGAGGGCGAAGTGTCCATCGAGATGGAGAAAATCCTCAAGGCGATGCCGAACGGGCAGGACGTGAAAGCCGATAAGGTCCTTGAGATCAACACGGGCCACGAGGTGTTCCAAGCCTTGAAGGCGCATAAGGATGATCAGGATAAGCTGGCGCTCTACACCAATCTGCTGTACAACCAGGCGCTGCTCATCGAAGGGCTGCCGATTGCCGATCCGGTAGAGTTTACGAACGACATCTGCAAAATTATGGTGTAACAGCGGCGATCTCCGTTCATGGGGGAAGCTAACAAAATAAAAACGAAAGACCCGATCGGCTGGCGATAACCGCCGGGCTGGCCGGGTCTTTTTCGTTACGGATAATTTTCCTTAGGCGAGATGCTAGCGCAAGTGCAGCTTCGCTGATCGGGGGTCCATATTCGCCTCTCCTGCTTATTCCGCGCGCTCTACCGGTGTTCCGGCTGAGCTTACTAAGACAGCATCGGTTCTGAGCAATCTTTTCACAAACAGCGCAAATATGACAAGCGACACCACGACGGAGACAGAGGCGATCGCGAATAGCAGCGGATACCCGGTTTGCTCCGATATCCAGCCGAGGATAATGGCCCCAAGGCCGATGCCGAGATCAAACGCAGTCATAAAGGAAGCGTTGGCAGCGCCCCGCCGGTCCTCGGGAGCGATTCGCAGGGTTGCCGCTTGCAGTGCAGGCTGCGCCGAGCCGAATCCGATCCCGTAGAGGATGGCGGCGGCGATCAGACCGACGAGGCTATCGGAAAGGCTGAGGAGAAGCAGCGACAGCGCCGTTATAATGAGGGATGGTATGATGACGGCGGCTTCGCCGAAGCGGTCCGACAGCTTTCCGGCCAGTGGACGGATCAAGGTCAGCGCAATGGCATAAACCAGAAAGAAGGTTCCCGGATTGACGCTGATGGATGCAGCGAATAGTGGAAGGAAGGTCGTAATTCCTCCATAAGCCACGGCGAGAAAAAAGATAGCGGCCGTTACCGGCAGAACCGACGGTTCGATCAGCCGAATCCGCCCGGCCGAGGGCTTCGGTTGAAAGGGGACCTTGGTCATAAACGCGAGCACCCATGCAGCTAAGGAAAGTCCGGCGGCAACAAGGAACAGGGTGTGGAAAGAGTCGCCGGAGGCAAGCGCGGTGCCGAGCATCGGACCGATCGCCATCGCAACCGTCATGGCCATGCCGTACCAGCCCATTCCCTCGCCCCGTCGCGAGGCAGGAATCAAATCCGTGATGGCGGTCCCCACGGACGTCGTGGCAAATGCCCAGCTTACACCATGCACCATCCGGAGGGCGAGCAGCAGCAGAATGCCGCCGACCCAGTCATACGAGACCATGGAAATGACGAACAATAACAGTCCCCACACATAAAAGGGCCTTCTACCGTGACGGTCGACGAGAGCTCCCACGAACGGGCGGAAGACGACCGCCGACAAGGTGAACAGCCCTGCAGCAAGGCCTACCTGGGATTCGCTGCCCCCCAAATGCTTGATATACAGCGGCATCGTGGGAAGCAGCAGGTAAAAGCCCGTAAACAGAAACAGCATGCCAACCGTCATTTGAATAAACGGCTTGGTCCATAAACGCTCCACTCTCAATTCCTCCTCCATCATACTTGATTAGGTAAGCTTATTCCGGTTCCGACGCGAGACGCTCGATTTCAGCTCTTACCCATTCGATATCGGCTGATCCGATCCGTTTCCGGTGATCCAGCACGCGCAGGAGCTGCGTCCGCTGTTTCTCGGGCTCCGGTTTATAGAACATCAGCTCTGCCTCGAAATCGCTGACATGCTTGAGATTTGTTTCAAGGTACTTCAAATACTGGTTAAGACATTCGAGCCGGACCGATTTCGGGACATAACGGAAGTACACCATCTTGTATTGGAGCAGTTCTGTTGTATCCGCTCCGTATTCCAGAGGCTTTTCCATCAGCTCTAAAAACCGACTTCTTCCCGCGTCGGTGATTTGATATATTTTGCGAGGCCGTTTACCTGTTGGGACTTCATCCATGGTAAGGTGGATCGAGCCGTTCTCCACCATTCGGGATAGCAGCGGGTACAGCGTACCGGAACTGATCTGCCGATAGGGGCCGCCGGCATTTTTAAGGATTTCCTGAAGCATGTAGCCATGCTTCTCACCCGTCATCAATTCGCCTAACACAAATAGTTCGTACATGAGCACCTCCCAAATATGTCGTATCGATATAAATATATATCGATACGACATATTAATCAAGCCGAAAAGCGGCTCACGATTCTAAATTATAGACAAGACAAGGCTCCTATAACGAAACGGAACATGGCGGCACAGGGAACCCCTGGACCGCCATGTTCCAGCCATTTAGCTGCATGCCTCTTCATTTCGCAGCGCTTAACTAGAGGCATTAAGCTCTGGATGCCTCTCCATTTCAAAGCGCTGACTAGGGCCGCTTGAATTGCGTTACGAGCTGCCCGTGTTCTTCCTCACCGGCTCCTCTTCGCGGCTGTTCATGCGCCCGGTATACTCCAGATGCTGAAATCCCCAACTGCACATATCGGTAAGCACCGTTCCCAGCGTCTTTCCATGCTCCGAGATCGAGTATTCCACTTTAGGCGGAATCTCGGGATAGACCGTTCGCACAACGAGCCCATCCTGCTCCAACTCCCGCAGCTGATTGGTCAGCATGCCCTGGGTGACACCCGGAAGCAGCCGCCGCAGCTCTCCGAAGCGCTTGGTTCCGTCTTGAAGCAGAATAAACAGGATCAGCGGCTTCCACTTTCCGCCGATCAACTGCAGGGTTGTCAATATCCCGGCCGTTTCATGCGGTTGATGCTCAAATCTGTTCATATCCCTTCACTCCCCCCATTTGTTAGCCCCATTGAATCATTCCGCGATCTATAGGTTGAACGATGGAATACCGGTTAAGCCAGCTGAGTGGCAACGCATGCTGACTGTTTAGATCCCTCCCGGCATCGCCGTTCGTTTTAGAAATCTCGATGATTGTAATGTAGCACAATATCCGTTTTAGACCCAGTACGATTCTAAAATGTACTTAGTACGGTTTATCGTACCATGAGGTGGGAAGGGAAGCCGCGAATCATATGGATAGGACAAGAGAAAGGACGGCCCGCCGAGGGCTCGTCTTTTTGTTGTGCGCAAAAAAGTAAAATTCGTTCCAAAATACTCATTTCTATTCCTTATATGCTGCAGACGGCTTTTTTACAATGAAGATACGACATTTCTATCGCCATATTCGAAAAGGGCTTTTTCGAATTACGCTTTGCCAAGCATTAACGCCAGGAGGAGAGAAATATGAAACGAACAAAGAATTCCGTGAGGCTCAGCATGGTCGCGAGGGAGCGAATCGCCGGTTATTTATTTGTGGCTCCTTTAATGTTGGGACTGCTGGTTCTGACGCTCATTCCCGTAATCGGGTCTTTGCTGCTCAGCTTTACGAATTGGAACTTTGTTGCCGGCATGGGTGCCATGAAATTCGCCGGCTTTGATAATTTTGTCAGATTGGTTCATGACAGCGCATTCGTGAAGAGCCTGGTCAACAATCTTATTTTTATCATTACGGTACCGATTACCATGATCATTGCGCTAGTGCTTGCTGTACTCATTGATAAGCATGTATACCTGAAGGATGCCTTCAAGGTTATTTACTTTCTTCCTTATATTTCGAGTATCGTTGCTGTGGCTATGGTCTGGCAGGTCTTATTCCACCCTTCGCTCGGGCCGGTAAACAAGACGCTCATGTCGCTAGGGATCGACAATCCCCCGAAATGGCTTGCGGACATCGACTTTGCACTGCCGTCCTTGATGATGATTCAGGTGTGGATTCTTCTCGGATACAACATCATTATTTACATCGCTGGCTTGCAATCGATTCCGAAGGACCTATACGAAGCGGCTGAGATCGATGGGGCAAATGCATGGGTGAAATTCCGAAGCATCACGCTGCCGTGCATATCGCCAACCACCTTTTTCCTGCTGGTGACCGGGGTCATCGGAACCTTCAAAATTTTCGACCTGATTCAGGTGCTTACCCAGGGAGGTCCAGCTAATTCCACAACCGTCATTGTGTATGAATTGTATGACACGGCCTTCAACCAGCTGAAGACAGGCTACGCTTCAAGCATGGCGATGATTTTATTCCTGATCTGTCTGCTTATTACCGGCGCGCAGATGCTGGCCCAGAAGAAATGGGTCAACTATTAAGACGACTTGGCAAGAAAGGAGTTTGACATGAAAATCAGTATTTCAAAAGCCTTCTGGACCGTCATCATGGCCTTAATCGGCATTCTGTTCATTCTTCCGTTTGTGTGGATGCTGTCCACTTCCTTCAAGCCGGAGGCGGACGTATTCAAATTTCCGATCGAATGGATTCCGAAGCACTGGAATGCAATCGAGAATTTCCGGACCGTATGGAGCGGCCAATTTGTCCGTTACTATTGGAACTCCATCTATATCACGATCGCAACGACGGTCATTAATGTCTTCGTATGCGCGCTGGCAGCCTATGGCTTCTCGAAGCTCCGATTCTGGGGCAGGGACGCGATGTTCGTTTTGGTCCTGGCCTTGTACATGGTGCCGCCGCAGGCCTCCCTGGTACCGCAGTTTCTGTTGTTCAACTGGATGCAGCTGATCGATACCCATGCCGGCCTGATTCTGCTGAACAGCTTCAGCATTATCGGGGCCTTCATGTTAAAGCAATTTTTCATGGGCGTGCATGATGAATACATCGAATCCGGAAAAATGGATGGAGCGGGGTACTTTCGAACTTTTTGGCAAATTGCCCTCCCGCTGATCCGTCCCGGCGTCGCGACGTACGCCATTCTCCGGTTTATCTGGACGTGGAACGATTACCAGTATCCGCTGATCTTCCTAAAGTCCAAAGAGCTGTTTACGATTCAGCTCGGCATTCGGCTGTTCGGGGATCAATACGGCGATGTCTATTCCTTGATGATGGCCGGTGCCGTATCCGCCATACTCCCGCTGCTGATCATTTTCGCCATTGGCCAGAAGCAGGTTATTGAGGGCATCTCCCTTGGGGGAGTGAAAGGATGATAAAGTCAAAATCGTTTGGCTTCCGTAAAAAATGGTGCCTACGCCAGAAGCTTACGCATGATAGGATGGATCCTGTAAGCACTTACAAATGTTGATGACAACCTGAAAAAACCTGTTACTATTAGAGGAGGGTCTATATGAAAATCAAAAAAATACCATCGCTATTGCTAAGTCTGTCTCTTGCCTTGGCGGTTACAGCTTGCGGAGGCGGAGGCGGGGGCAGCACTTCAGAGTCTGGCCAAGCCAAGAACGAATCGGGCAAGGAGGCTGCGCCCGAACAGATCGTACTCAAATTAAGCACGTGGCAGACAGACGCAAAAGCGCAGTGGAGCAAGATCATACCGGAATTCGAGAAGAAGCATCCGAACATTAAGGTGGAGCTGGATCTTCTGAACGAGAAAGGAGACTCGGTTGCTGCCATGCAGAAGCTTGATCTGATGGCGGCCTCAAACGACCAGCTGGACATCGTGGAGCTTCCGTATACGAATTATTCGCAAAGGGCGGATATCGGACTGTTCGAGCCGCTTGATAGCTACATTGAGAAGGACGGCTATAAATACGAGGATGAATATCTGGTAGATACCAAGGTAAATGGCAAAATTTACGCGCTTCCTTCTTCCATGCAGCGGTGGTTCGTGATTATGAACAAGGCCATGCTGGAGGAAGCCGGATTACCGGTCCCTACCGATTGGACTTGGGCGGAATTCGAGGAATATGCGAAGAAGCTGACCAAGGGGGACGGCGCGGAGAAACGCTATGGCGCTTATCTGCATAATTGGCCGGATTACTTCCAGCTGCAGCTCATGAGCAAGCCTTCCGATAATACCTTCCTCAAGAGCGACGGCACATCCAATGCGAAGGATCCCCTGCTGAAGGCGAATCTGGAAATGATGAAACGAATGATGTATGAGGATAAGAGCGTCAACCCGTACGAAGATATCATTTCCCAAAAGCTTGCCTATCGTAATCAATACTTCAACGGACTTGCGGCAATGCTTCCTATGGGAGACTGGATGGTTGCGGAATCCGGGGGAACCGAAGCGATTCCGGCGACATTCGTGACAGCCTTTGCTCCGCTTCCTAAACTCGAAGGGGAAAGCAAGCATTACTCCCCGGTGCAGCCGACATATATGGCAGTGGCTGCAAAGTCCAAGAATAAGGAAGCAGCTTACCAGTTCGTCAGATGGTATACATCCGAAGGGCTCGAAATCGGAGGCAGAGTATTCTCCGGCTGGGCTAAATCCGATACGGATAAGCTTGTGGACACCATTGTCAACTCCTCGATCGATCCTTCGAAGATCGATATAGAATCGTTGAAATACACCATCAACAACACTATACCGGGATCCGCCCCGGTACCTGTTAAATATGCCGATGAGGCGAAGAACGTCGTGATTCCGGAGGCGGAGCTGTACATTCTCAATAATCAGGACCTCGATCAGACGATTGACAGCATCGATCAGAAAATTACCGAGGTCGTAAACAATAATCAAAACTAATCCGTTATAAACGTACGGAAGATGGATGCTTCATTTACTAGAAATATAGATCATGGGCAGGGGAAAACTTCAGGTTTTTCCCTATTCCAATTCAATCCGATTTGAGGCGTCGTTTTTGTGATGATACCAAGGTTCTCGTTACGCAAAAAGCTGATTTGGTCGGCATTGGTATGCTTTCTCCTTCCGCTTGGCGGAATCTACTTACTGACAAACTATTTAACTAAGGATCTGCTGCTCGAACGGGCGGTTGTCAGCTCTGAGGATGCGCTGCGAGCAGTCCAGTCGGATGTGAACGGCGTGCTCGATCAGACGCTGGAGCTGTCGAACATCGTCCTCACGAATACCGAAATCAGGCAGCAGATCACAGCCAGGCAGAATCGCAAGCTTAAGGAAGAGAACCTGGTGAATTACAGCAGGCTCGTTCGGCTGCTTGATGAGCTGTTCCGGCAGCATGACGAATACTATGTCACCATATTAGGAAAAAACGATGTTACATATACCAATTACTCTCACAGCGATTTCGATCCCAAGCAGCTGTATAAGCAGCCGTGGTTTGAACAGCTGAATCAACTTCCGTCCTTCTCAACCTATTGGGTCGGGCTGCAGGAGAACAGCTTCAATCCCCTGCAAAAACAAAGCTCCCACATCATAACCATAGGGCGCCCGATTCGGACGTCGGCCGGCAGTGTCATTGGTTATGTCATTATCAGCGTGAATGAGCGCAAAATTCGAAGCCACCTAATCCAGCGGGCAAATTCGGATCAGGAGATGATGCTGCTAAGCGAGGAGGGGGTGGTCATTTCCCATTCAGACCCTTCCTTGATCGGAAGTCAAGTAGCATGGTGGAACAGGGACGAACAGTCATCGACAGTCGAAATGAACGGTCAGGAATATGTGTATGCCGAGCAGCCGATCCGCGCGAATTCCTGGCGTCTGGTTAGTTTAATCCCGTTATCCTCGGCCGTATCGAAGCACAAACAGATTCTATTAATCAGT
Source organism: Paenibacillus sp. FSL R5-0810 (assembly GCF_038002285.1). Classification (NCBI taxonomy): domain Bacteria; kingdom Bacillati; phylum Bacillota; class Bacilli; order Caryophanales; family Paenibacillaceae; genus Paenibacillus; species Paenibacillus sp. FSL R5-0810. The sequence continues at coordinate 3,729,410 of NZ_JBBOCF010000001.1, read as the reverse complement.
TTTGGATTACAGGTGTTTTTCTTTACATTATTTTGTGTGCTGCTAACGGTGCTGATTGCGACATTCACGAAGCCAATCCGGGATTTAAGCCGCTTTATTACCCATATCGGCCGGGGAAGGCTGGATATGCGCTCGGGTATTAGAGGCAATCATGAGGTGTCCCTCCTGGCACGGACGATTGATCATATGCTGGATCGGATCGAATCCATGATCGAGCAGATTACGATTGAACAATCCAAGAAGCGCAAGGCGGAGCTGGAAATGCTGCAGGCACAAATTAATCCGCACTTTATGTTTAACCTCCTGAATTCGATCAGGCTTAACATTCTGATTCGGGGCGATCAGGAAAATGCCGAACTAATCGCTTCGCTGTCTTCACTGCTCAGGATGACCATTAACCGCGATAATGAGTTCATTCCGCTTCGCGAAGAGGTGGAGACCGTCCAGCATTATATCCGGCTCATGAATTTTCGCCATGCGAATCAGGTTCGACTGCGTATTGATTACGAGCCGGGCTGTGAGGGGGCCCTTGTTCCCCGGTTCATGATTCAGCCGTTCATTGAAAACGCGATTATTCATGGATTTGAGCAGTATGCCGGAGACATCTTTATTACGGCGGCACAGGTCCGTGACAATGCTTCGAATCAATTGCGCATATCTGTACGGGACAACGGGGTAGGCATGAATGAATCCAAGCTGCATGAGCTGCGCGCCAAGGTGATGAGCACACAGGAGCCTGCAGCATCTGCCAGGAAAGGGTTTTCCGGAATCGGCGTGCACAATGTGTTTCAGCGGCTGCGCCTAATCTACGGAGCGGACATTCAGCTGGAGATCGACAGCGAGCAGGACTTAGGAACAACCATCACGTTAATATTTCCATTCGAGATGGAGCGAGGTGAACAGGGTGCTGACAGCAATACTGGTGGATGATGATTATCCGGTAGTACGTTACTTGTCTCAAAGTATTTCATGGAAGGATCTTGGTATCGAATTGATCGGCTGTTATTCGAATGGCTTGGAGGCATGGGAGGATGCGCAGCAGCGCCTGCCCGACATCGTCATAACGGATATCGGAATGCCCAAAATGAATGGCTTGGAGATGCTGGAGAAATTCAGCAAGATCAATCCCCGGTTTAGAGCCGTTATCCTATCCTGCCACAATGAGTTTCATTACGCACAGCAAGCCATGAAATTAAAGGTAAGCGATTATATTCTTAAAGAAAGCTTGAAGGTTGAGCAGCTGCAGGATGTGCTTCACAACCTGTCCGTTGATCTGAACGAGGAGAAGAAACAGGCGTCGGAAGTCATAAAGTATATGCAGAAGGATGCGCTGAACCGGTCGGCGCTCAAAGAAAAGCTGCTGAAGGATACGCTGTACCAGCCGTCTTGGACGAAGGAGGCATGGCTCAAGCACGCCCGGTTGAACGGAATTGTCCTGGATGCCAGATATTACTTGCCTGTGATCGTATCTATCGACCGGATATCGGAAGTGTCCCGGGCTCGCAATATGTATGATTACACCATCGCTTTTGCCGTCGAAAATATCCTGCAGGAAGTGCTGGACACCATGCACCGGAGCGTTATTCTTCATCACAATAATTGCGAACTGGTGGTGTGGATCTGCTGCGAGGACCCTGTCAAGGAACAGCAGCTGCTGCATTACTCTTTGCAGAATGCCATAAGCGCCGTCCAACAATATCTGAAAATATCGATCACCTGTCTGCTGGGGAGGGAAGCGTCCGGGCCTACCGAGCTGCGGGCAGTGCTGATGCCTATGATGAAGGAGCTGAACCATCGGTTTTATTTAGAGGAAGCGAGAGTCCATCGTTTCGAGAAATCCTCCTTTGCGGATGGAGATATGTACGCGGAGTATGCTGCATTTTTCTCGAGAATGAATGACGCTCTGGCGCTGAACCGCTCGGAAAGCTTGGAAGGAATGCTTAACGAATGGGCGAAATGGGTGAAGAAGAGCCGGTTTCATCCCGCAGACGTCAAAGAATGGGTGCTTCAGCTTCTCATGGATTTGCAAATGAAGACGAAGGTCACGCTGCAGGTCCAGCAGAGCATTTCCGAAGAGAAGCTGTATGACGCCGTGAACGGCATTCATACGATGGAGCATTTGCTCAGCTGGATCAGGCATTATTTAAAGGAGCTCTCCCGCAAATTAAGCGTATTGTCAATCCAATCGAAACGGCCCGAAGTGATCCGGGCCCAGCAGTACGTCATACAGCATGTGACCGAGAAAGTGACCCTTGAGGAAATCGCGGGATATTTGAATCTGAATGCCAGCTATTTCAGCCGCCTGTTCAAGCGTGAAACCAACCAGAATTTCATCGAATATGTCAATATGGTCAAGCTGGAGAAGGCCAAACAATTATTACAGAAATCCAATAAATCAATTGAAGAAATATCGGATTATTTGGGCTATGCGAATAAGAGCTATTTTATCAAATTGTTCAAACGGGAATACGGAAAGACACCCAGCGAATATATGTCATGGAACTAATCCTGGTCCATGAGTCAGAGAGGAAGCGATAGCTTGCGGCAGAATGGTAGTGCAGCATATAACGCATTTCGTACGAAAGCCGATGTGAGGCAGGCGGTTACGGATATGCTGGAGCCGTTGAAACGGCGATTTACGCCGGGATGCGCCGGTCTTCAGCTTGGAGATACGGCTGCCGAATACAATGAAGCGATTGCTCTTATGGAGGCTTTCGCAAGGCCGTTATGGGGGCTGGTTCCCCATGCCGGCGGGGGAGGCGAATCAGATCTATGGCCTCTATACCTGAAGGGGATCGTTAACGGCACCGATCCGGAACACGAGGAATACTGGGGGGCCTTTGCAACCAAGGACCAGCGAATGGTCGAGCAGGCCGTGCTGGGGCTTGGGCTGGCGCTTGCGCCGCATAAACTTTGGCACCCGCTGAACGAGCGCGAGCAGGAAAACCTGTATGGGTGGTTGAATCAAATTAACTTGGTGGATCGTTCGAATCCGAATAATTGGCTGATGTTCACGGTTCTTGTGAATATCGGGTTCAAGAAGGTAGGAATGCCATATAACCAGGCCATCATGGATGAGTACCTGGATACGATAGAGTCCTATTATCTGGGGGATGGCTGGTATTCCGACGGCAAGACGGATCAGCGGGATTATTACATTCCTTTTGCCATGCATTTCTACACGCTGATCTACGCCAAACTGATGGAAGATGATGATCCGGTGCGCGCCAAGGTTTACCGGGAGCGGGCGAAGATATTTGCCGAGCAGTTCATTTATTGGTTTGCCGCGGATGGAAGCAGCATTCCCTTTGGACGCAGTCAGACCTACCGCTTCGCTCAAGTCTCCTTCTGGTGCGCGCTTGTATATGCCGGCGTCGAGCCGTTTTCGCTGGGGGTCATGAAAGGGATTATTATGCGCCATCTGCGGTGGTGGCTCGCCCAGCCGATCTTTACGACGGACGGTTTGCTTAGCATAGGCTACGCTTACCCTAATCTGATCATGGCAGAGAGCTATAATGCTCCCGGATCTCCTTACTGGGCGTTTAAAACCTTTCTCATTCTGGATTTGCCGGATGACCATCCATTCTGGTCGGTGGAGGAGGAACCCCTCCCCAGCTTGGAGCCGATCTCCGTTCAGCCACACGCTCGCATGATGATTTGCCGTCCGGAGGATGATGGACATGCTGTTGCTCTGGCATCCGGGCAAATGGCGAATTTCACTATGGCACACAGCGCAGCCAAATACTCAAAATTTGCTTACTCCACGCGCTTTGGCTTCAGCGTTCCCAAAGGCTATTACGGCTTGACGGAAGGGGCCTTCGATTCCATGCTTGCCCTGAGTGAGCGGGATGAGCATTATCGTGTGCGGCGTTACTGCGAGGAGTTTCAGGTTGAACAACAGTTTGTGTATTCGAGATGGCTGCCTTGGCACGACGTCGAGGTACGGACATGGCTTATTCCTGCAGGGCTGTGGCATGTGCGGATTCACCGCATTCATACGGGCCGCAGGCTGACGGCGGCCGAAGGCGGATTCCCAGTGGGGAGGATGACCGGCTTGACCGGAAGCGAACCGGACGCCATCCGGACGGCAGCGGATCGAATTGCAGCGATTATGCCTGGAGGCATTAGCGGCATCGTCAATTTGCAAGGATATGACGGCGCGATGATGGTCTATCCGGAAGCCAATACGAATTTGCTGAAGCCGCGAACGATGATCCCTACGCTGATCGCGGAGCTTGAACCGGGGGACAGCTTCCTGATTTCTGCGGTATTCGGCGCTTCGAGCTCTGAAAGGAACGAAAGCGTTCTCAAACATCCGCCAATGGTAGAACAGACGCCTGGAGGAACGATCAAGATCACCGAAGCTCTCTCCAGGAGCGTTATTGTTGAAATCAAGACAGAATAATCGGCAAAGGGGAGAGTAAAATGTGGAAGTTTGCGATTGAGGACGCCCTCGTCAAAATCAAACAGAATATTCAAAAACACCCTGGAAAATTACCACACATCATCGAAGGACAGCGCTATGATTGGGGTGAGAACAACGACTGGATCGAGGGCTTCTATACCGGCATGATGTGGCTCGCCTATGAATTTGGTCAGGATCCGTTCTATAAAGAAGCAGCCGAGTCCTATTTAGCCAACTTCAAGCATCGTCTGGACCATCATATCGAGCTGGACCACCATGATATCGGATTTTTATACTCACTGTCCGCGGTTGCACAGTGGCGTGTAACCGGGAATACAGCTGCGCGCGAGCTTGCGCTCCAAGCAGCCGATGCCTTATTAGCGCGGTGGAGGCCTAAGATCGGAATTATTCAGGCATGGGGGAAAGAGGACGATCCCGAAAATGGGGGGCGGATCATTATCGACTGTCTGCTGAATCTCCCGCTTCTGTTCTGGGCGCATGAGCAGACAGGTGATGCTAAGTATTATGATGTAGCAATGAAGCATGCTCTTAAGAGCCAGAAGTTTCTGGTACGGGGGGACGGTTCTTCCTATCATACCTTCTACTTCGACACCGACAATGGAAATGCGCTCCGTGGAGGCACCCACCAGGGCTACCGGGACGGATCGACGTGGACCCGGGGCCAGGCATGGGGGATTTACGGTTTTGCCCTTGCATACAGATATACGAAGCATGCCGATTTCTTGTCAACGTCAAAGCGCATGGCCCGTTATTTTATCGATCGTCTGCCGGAGGATGCGGTCGTTTACTGGGATTTCGATGTTCCGGTCGAGGATGGCACACCGCGCGACAGCTCGGCCTCGGCGATTACGGCGTCCGGACTGCTTGAGCTGCTGGAGCTGATAGGCGACAGCGATCCGGATCGGGCTCTGTTTGAAGATGCGCTGAATCGCAGCATGAAATCACTCGTTGAGCGCTATGCCACGACCGATTTGCCGGACGCGGAAGGGCTGCTGAAGCATGGCTCCTATCACGTAAGGGGGGACCGGGCCCCGGACGATTATATGATTTGGGGCGATTATTATTATCTGGAAGCCCTTGTCCGGCTTGAGCGTGGAATCAAAGGCTATTGGTATGAAACATAAGATGGCGTTATAAGGTTCTAAACCTCTGACAGCTTTTAGCTGCAGAGGTTTTTTTACGATATGCGAGGGCAAGGCAAAGGGATGAACCAACAAGTAAAAATCGTACGGTATCCGTCAAATATGTTCATTATATCCACGCTTGAAGCCCGACTATAATAAGGGTGGCAATAAAATGAAAGCGATTTCAATTTAAGGAGGAGATTCTGTTGGTAATAAAGAGGCCTGCCAGGACGGGAATGCTGCTCGTCTTCCTGCTGGTTGTGGTCACCGGACTTTCCGTCACCGTGATCTGGAGCCATGCGGCTCAGTCATCAGAGGATCCCGTTGTATTTACGATTAATGATGAACCCGTGACGGCTGAAGAGTTTCGATTTTTTTTGCAGCAGAACAAAGCTTTAACCGTCAGTGATTTCAAACGCAAATATCATGCGGATTACCATGCGGATTTCTGGACCTCCTCCTACCAAGGACAGAATCCACTGGACTACGCCAAACAGAAAACGATCGAGGATTTGAAAAAAATAAAGATCGAGCAAATGCTGATGAAACGGTACGGGATCATCGAAGATTCGTCCTTTGCTTCCTTTTTGAAGCAGCTAGAAGCGGAGAATAAGGACCGGCAGCAGAATATTCGCAATAAGCAGCCGATTTACGGTCTTCAGAAGTATGGGGCCGAGCCATTTTATTCGTATCTCCACAGCATGAACTATCAAGCTCTAATCGATGACCTGGTCAAGAAGAATAAGGCTGCGCTTACGGATGCAGAGCTGAAGCCATTGTATGACGAGATTAAATCGGACGATTTTCATCTAGGCTATTCTTTTGATTACGAAATCATCTCGGCGGAAAGCCCGCAACCGTTGGAACAGCTGTGGGATCAACTCTTAACGCGGCCTGGCAGTGTCCAGGAATCTATCGTTCCATTAGGGCCTTCGAAGGATATCGTCGTTCGGCAGGACACGCTGGACATGGATACAAAGTCCAAAGACGATGATGGGGCACAAGAGCTGCAGGAGATGTTCATGACCATGCAGCCCGGGGAGTTTACCGACATTCTACGTGATCATAACGGCCCGATGATGCTGAGGCTTCTCGAAACCGAGGACAAGGGCTACGTGCCTTATGAGCAAGCGAGAACTTCCTTGGTTCAGCTATATATGGAGAGGCAGCTGGAGCAGCTCGTTGAAGACCAACTGCGTCAAGCAACGATGGAGATCGACGAGGAGGTGCTTAAGACGATTTCGTTCTCGAACTAGATCATTAGAACAGGAACAGGAGGGTATTAAAAAATGAACCTTGGTAAAATAAAGCCGATTAGAAGGCTGTTTGCCGTTTGTCTCAGCATGCTGTTAGGGTTCTCCCTGGCAACAACCGGTCTAACAGGCGGGCAGGCCAATGCTGCCGCTAACCCTAGTGATGAAGCGGTTCATTCCCTAACAGATGGTGCGGTACCTCAAGCAGCTGTCGGAACAACCTATTATGTCAGTGTAGACGGGAATGATGCGGATGACGGAAGGTCGGAAGATCATGCGTGGGCAAGCCTTGAGAAAGTAAACAGCATGAAATTTGCTCCGGGTGACCGTGTCTTATTCAAAGCAGGGGACGTATGGAATGGCTCGCTTAAGCTTCGGGGCATCTCGGGTACCGAAGATGCTCCAATCGTATTCAGCAGCTATGGTGATATCGAGCAACTCGGCCGTCCTGTAATTAACGGAAATGGAACAACCACAACGGAAATTTCAAAGATCATACTTAATTATAAAGGGGTAGCCGACAAGACGATGTCAGCCACCATCGATGTCGTGGACGGAAGCTATCTCGAGTTTTCCAACTTTGAGCTGACCAACTACAACCCGAACGTCGTTTCCCAGCGCGCAGGCATCAATATTCGTACGGCTTCCACCACGGTAACGGAATGGGAGGCGAACCCCCATAAGGGAATCGTCATCAAGAATAACTATATCCATGATGTGGACGGGAATCCGAAGGGGTGGAAGATCGGCAGCGGAGGCATCCTGATCCTTGGCAATATTTCGGATGTTCTGGTTGAAGGCAATATTGTAAAGCGGGTGGATATCGAAGGCATCCGTAACGCCGGGCTGTATAAGGAAGGCGATGTCAAAGCCAACTTCCCAAGGGTTTTTGAAAATATTATTTTCAGAAATAACTACGTGGAAGAGGTTCAAGGCGATGGCTTTGTCATGAGCAATGTCGGCACGAATGGAAGAATGGAGTACAACACCGTAGTCAAGCATTCCGCAAAAAACGTGGGGAATGTCAATTATGCCGGTCTTTGGGTCATCGGCGTCAAGGATATGGTGATGCAATTCAACGAAGTATATGGCGGCATCTACGGGTACAATGACGGTCAAGCCTTTGACGTCGATATGTTCTGTGAGGGGACGTTGTATCAATACAACTACAGTCACAGTAATCGAGGCGGCTTTATTCTTTTTATGGACGGCTCCACCAATTCCGTCGCCCGGTATAATATCAGCGTAAACGATGGCGACGGCAGATATTTGCTGCATTATTTGCCGACAAGGGAAGCGTACGCGCCGCTTATTCATAACAATACGTTCTTCACGGATGCGAATATTTCGACCAAAATCTTTAATGCCTCCGGTAAATACGCCAAATTGTATAATAATATTTTCTATACGAAAGCGGATACGCCGATGGGGGCAAGCACGTTTTCCGGCGGTGAGATCAAGCATAATGTGTTCTATCCCGGGACGAATATCAAAGATACCGACTTTCCTGGTGCAGCTGTAGAAGATAATATCTTCGAAAGCCCGAAATTGGCCAGACCCGGCGAAGAGCCGAAGGATATTATTGATGCAGGAGCCGGTTTTTTCGATGTTGAGCAATTGAATGGATATAAGCTGTTACCGGGATCGCCGGCTATTAATGCAGGGACGGATATTCGGAATCTCACTCCCTCTGTGTGGGCTCCGGCAGATAAGGATTTCTTCAACAACCCGATAACGGATGGCTCCATTGATATCGGCGCTCACGAATCGAACGACGAACCGGATCATCAGGTTCCCGAGGTCTTGCCGGTATCGATGAGTTTAAATTATGAGAAACTGGACCTGTACGCGCAGCAGGCAGGCAAAACGTTAACCGCCCAGTTCGAACCGAAGGACACCTGGTTCAAAGGAGTCAAGTGGTCAAGCAGCGACAGCCAGGTCGCAGCGGTAAGTCCGAATGGGTTCATTACACCCGTTCGTCCCGGTGAAGCCATCATCCGGGCTGAAAGCACGGTTCATCCGGCTATCTATGCTGAGGCCCATGTAACCGTGCATGCTGCATCAAGCATTGAATCATATCAGGTCGCTGCGGATTCACTCGAGTTATCCGAATCCAATCCATCCGTTCAGCTGCGAATGGACGGCATAACCGAGGACGGAGTTGTGATGGAGCATGCGCCTTATTATCGCGTTCGATATGAGGCGGATCCGAAATCGTTCAACATTGATCCGGACACCGGCATTTTGACTGCAATCGGCGACCTTTCCGGCATGGATTCCGTCGAGGTTAAGGCCGAGGTACAGGAATATCAGGATCTTCAATACTCCCAGAGCTTTGAAGCCGGGTGGGGGGACTTCATACCGGAGACCGGAACCGAGATTACGACAGGAGCGATCTCCGATAAAGTCGCCTATCAAGGCGAGCGCAGTGCGTTGTTTGTTACCGGGAACGGCAGCAATGCGATCCAGAAGCTGTTCGGGACCAAGCAGCAAGGAATTGTAACGATCATGATGTACGATGACGGCTCCAAATCCGGAAACACGCGGGTTGTAGCCCATGTCGGCAACGCGAGAACCACTTTGCTCGCAGGAATGGGCGTGCTTTACGATGGCAGTAGCTATGGGTCGCAGGATTATTATTCCGTACGGGCAAGCAGCTCCTCAACCGCTTGGGAGGCAACCCAAGTGAAACGCAGCAAGGGCTGGCATGAGTTGAAATGGGACTACACTTCAGGCACAGATTTAAAGATGTACATTGACGGGCAATTGGTAAAAACGACGAGTGCCATAAAAGATTTTGACCGGATCGTACTCGGCTTCTTATGGGATTCGGCGAATGGCCGTACCTTCGCTTTCGATAACATCAAGTACGCTTTAACCGATGAGAAGATTACGAAGTCTGCGGCTCCGCTTACTTTGTCCGTCAAGCCTAAAGCGGATAAGGCGGCATTAGAGCAGGCCATAACCGTTGCGCAGAGCGTCTATGATTCTGCAGTAGAAGGAGATGAACCGGGCCAGTATCCTGAAGGCTCGAAGCTTCGCTTGTATGAGGCGATCGAAGCTGCCGAACAGGCGCTGAGTAAAGCGGATTTAACGCAAGCGGAGATCGATGCGGCTGTGATCGCACTTCAGGAGGCGGTAAAGGCATTCCAATCCTCGGTGATCGTCGATCCGTCCATACCGGCGGATAAGCGTGAATTGAATGAAGCCATTACGGTTGCGAAAGCGGTCTACGCCGAGGCCGTAGAAGGAAGTGCGCCGGGGGAATATCCGCTGGGAGCAAAGCAGAAGCTCCATTTAGCCATTGAGGCTGCTGAAGCCGTCATGGAACGCCAGGATGTCACGCAAGGAGAAATTCAAGCAGCCGTTACGGCTTTAATTGCGGCTGTCGCCGAATTCAAGGCAAGCGTTAATCCAGGCAGTGAAGCGCCGCCTAGCTGGACGGAAGGGAGACTCGTAGCGGAGAAAGTATCGCCATCGAGCGTCACCCTGCATTGGTCCGGTACCATTAAAGCCGATCAGGTGGATAAGTTTATAATCTATCAAAATGGTGCAGAACGAGTGACCGTGACCGGATCCGTATACCGGTACGAGGCTGCCGGATTAAGTCCGAATACGCCATACACATTCAAGATTGAAGCCGGCGATTCGAATGGACGATGGAGCACCGACGGTCCTGAAATATCCGTAACGACAGCAGCGGCCGTCGTCGATCCGGGCGCTGGAGGCGGCTCTTCGGATGGCGGGCCATCAACGCCTATGCCAGCCCCTTCTGTGCCGAATACGGGCGGACAGGAAGACGGCAGGGATGCGGAGGGAGATGACGGGGAAGAGGTCGTGAAACCAACACCTCCGAAGCCAGGGATAAGCCTTACCGATCTTTATGGACACTGGGCTGAGTCTGCGATCCGGAAAGCTGTTGAGCTAGGGTGGGCTCGGGGATATGCGGATAAGACCTTCCGGCCGAACGCCAACATTACTCGTGCGGAGTTTGCCGTGTTGTTGGGAAGGGCCTTGGATTTGGATCAGCAGGAGGCTTCGGCAGACCTCAAGGATATGAACCGGATTCCTGTCTGGGCTAGACCGTATGTGGCTGGGGCCGTCAAGGCCGGAATCATTCAAGGGTATAGGGATCATACCTTCCGGCCGTCGCAGGAAATTACCCGACTCGAGATGGCTGTCATGATCGCAAGAGCGAAGGGGGTGCCATTGGATTCCACGGCGAGCGTTCCATTTGCCGATGCAGAGCTAATCCCTGCTTGGGCTAAGCCGTATTTGGCTGCAGCTTACGACGCGAAGCTGATTCAAGGAAGAGGAGGCGGCATGTTTGCCCCGCACCAGCCTGCGACCCGGGCTGAATCCGTTCACTTGATCGTTGCTATGCTGAGCGAGTAATAGAGGGGATGCCTAAATGTATTTTGAAGGGGCTAACGGCTAAAACTTTAAATTTTGCATTGTAAAGGGGCTGGCCCATAAGTAAATCCGCTGCTTGATGACAGCCCCACAATCAAAAAGCATATCAAAACAAGGGATGGTGCTGCTTCGGATGTTATCCGTGAGCCGCCATCTTTTGTTTATCGATCATGCGGAGCACCCCGCAAGGTACGAAAAACCTGACCATGTACGAAAAAAGAGCGTACTTTTCAAACATCCCGATCGGAACGATAATGAGGGTGTCTACAACATCAAACCGAATGGAGAGAGAACGCATGAATATATTGGTTGTTGCTGCTCACCCGAATTTGGAGAATTCCCGCGCGAACCGGGCACTGCTTGATGCAATCCAAGGAATCGAAAATGTGCATGTCCACGATCTGTATAAGGAATATCCGAATTGGCATATTGATGTAAAGCGGGAGCAGGAGCTCCTGCTCGGATACGAGCGGATCGTATTCCAGTTTCCGTTCTATTGGTACAGCTGCCCGCCGCTTTTGAAAAAATGGTTCGATGATGTATTGGTACGCGGCTGGGCATACGGGCCGGACGGCAATCATCTGAAGGATAAGGAGTTTATGGTTGCAATAACGGCAGGCGGCTCAGAGAACGGGTTCCGTGCAGGCGGTGACAATCGGTTTACGATTAGTGAGCTGCTGCGGCCGATTCAGGCCACGTTGACGCACTGCAAGGGGGAGTTCCTTCCGCCCTATGCCATGTATGATGCGGACCGGCTAACGCCTCATCAGTTCCGGGAGCAGGCAGAACGTTATGCGGAGCATATCCAGGCCGGGGTCAAGCAGCTGGCGCGCTAAACATTCACTTGCCTGCCGCAACGCCAATGAGGGATGATATGGTAATGGGTCGGCGGGCAGCTTCTTGGACTGCTTACCCGCCGACATTTCCCGCTTCGTGCCCGCGCCGCACGAGCGAAAGGGGACGAAGCGTCTGATTGGGGGAATGACGATGCAGATCGATGAACCGGTCCACCTTGAACCTTATGTCGAGAGCTGGAGGGAATTATACCTTTCGGAGCGTAAGCGCCTGCTGCGTTCCGTCGGCGAGTTAACGAAGGCCATCGAGCATTTCGGAAGCACATCCGTGCCGGGAATGACCGCCAAGCCGATCATCGATATATTGGTGGGTGTAGAGGACCCGTCTGCTGCAGCGGATGAGATCATCCGGCGTCTGAACGGCATCGGATACGAGCATCTGGGCGAAGCCGGTATTCCCGGAAGGCGATATTTTCGCCAAAGAGGCCTCCATTATTACAATGTGCACGTCGTTCAATATCGAGGGGAGCTTTGGAACAACAACCTGCTGCTCCGCGATTATTTGAGGGAGCATCCCGAGGAAGCGCAGCGCTACAGCGACATGAAGGAGCACATTCTTGAACGCGGTGCGCAGACCTTGTTATCCTACTCGGCTCAGAAGCATGCATTTGTGAGCGGACTGCTGGAGCGGGCAGCAGCATGGGCCGGAGCTTAGCGAAAATATTTATCCCTGCTTTATCGGGCCGGGCCCTGCGTCATGGTCTTGCTCTGCTTTCGGAATTCCGACGGGGTAAGGCCATGCACCTTTTTAAACGTTTTGCTGAAGTGGACATAGTCCGAGTACCCGACGCGATATGCGGCCTCCTGCGCGGACAAGCCGCCTTGTGCGAGCAGCTCCTTCGCTTTCTCCATCCGTACCTGCGTTACATACTTGACGAAATTCATATTGGTCTCGTTCTTGAAGGTCCGGCTTAAGTAGGTCACCGACATCCCGAGCGAGTCGGCCACCTCCTGCAAGGACAGATCCTCCGCCGCATAATTCTCCTCGATATAACGCTTGGCTTTCACGATATTGTGATGCGCTCCGAGATTCCGCATGCCTTTTATCCAATAGATGGTCTCGCTTATGATCTTAAGAAGACGCTGTCTACAGGCTTCCTTGTCATCGTCCTGAGCGATGTCCGGGGTGTGCATGCCGTTCCTAAGCTCCCCGTCCGGCAGCTTTAATCCACGCTCCTCCAGCATTAGCAGCAATTCCTGCATAAGCATTCGAACATAGCGCGGCAAACTGACATCTGCCGGTCCGCCTGTTTCGAAATGGGCGATCATGTCGCCGGCGAGCGCCAAGGCTTCGCGCTCCTGCGCCGACCAGAGCAGGTCGACGAGCTGTGCCTTCGACCGCTGCTGGGCAAGCGTCCAAGCGGTCTGACGGGAGAAGCGCTCCACCCGGCGATCCAGCTCTTCGCAGGCCTTCACCAGCGCCGCATGGAACTGGGCAGGATCGACCGGCTTCAGCAGAAAATCGGATACCCCGCAGCGCATCGCCTGCCGGGCATACTCGAAATTGTCGTGACCCGACAGAATCAGGATAAACGTATGCTTGCGGCTCTCTCTAACCCTGCGGATGAATTCCAGTCCATCCATTTCGGGCATGCAAATATCCGTCACGATAATATCGGGCGAGGTCTCTTCCATCAATTTCAGCGCTTCGGCGCCATCCTCCGCTTCAGCCACCACTTCAATCCCAAGACCCGACATCTCCGTCAGTTTTCTTAGACTCAAATGAATCGCATATTCGTCATCGATGATCATCAATTTGTACATGCCGAAGCCTCCTCGTCAGCAGTATAGGGAAGACGGATTTCGAAGATGGTTCCTTCGTCCGGCGCCGAATGGATCAGCTGCAGCCCATATCCGGAGCCGAAGGTAAGCGCGAGCCGTTCATGAACGTTCATAATGCCGATGCCGCTCGTGGCCTCCCCTTGCGTTTCTTCCGCATGGTGATCTCCTCCCGGGTACACCGCGGATTGCAGTGCCCGCTGAATCCGGGCCAGCTTCTCCGGCGGCATGCCGTTGCCTTCATCGCGGATGACGATGACGAAGCAGCTGCTCTCGGCCCTCGCGCTGATGCCAATATACCGGGGCTTCCTGCCGCGATATCCGTGAATGAACACATTCTCGACGATCGGCTGCAGCGTCAGCCTGACGGCCTGGACCCGGGTGACGAGGCGTTCATCGACATCCAGCTCGACTTCAAGCTTGCGGAAGCGGGCTTGCTGAAGCTCCAGATAGGCCTGGATATGCGCAATTTCCTCCCGGAGCAGGACGATGGATCCGGCGTGGCTAATATTGTAACGGAACATATGGGCAAGCGCGCGCGTCATGCGGCTGATCTCCATATGATTGTCCGCGATGGCGTAAGAGTTGATGATTTCCAAGGAATTGTACAGAAAATGCGGGTTGATGTGGGATTGCATCGACCGCAGCGCGGATTCCTTCTGTTTGATGATCAGCTCGCGCTCCTTGAGCTGCGAGGTATGAACCTCCCGGATCAGACGCTTGAGCTCATCCGTCATTCGGTAAAAGCTATGGAAAACGGCGCGCATTTCATTGTTCCGGAATGAATGCGTCTTGGCAGGCAGAACAAAGTCACCCTTCTCCACTCGGGCCATCAGCTTCTGCAGCATCACAAGCGGCCGTGTCAACGACAAGGAAAAGCCCCCAACAAGAGCCAGCGAGATGCCGATGAGTACGGCCGCCGCCGCCAAAGAATAATTCCGCTGCGTGATCAGATTGCCGATCAGGCTGCTCAGCGGAAGATCGGCAACGACGGTCCAGCCGGCCATCCGCGATTGCTCATGGATCACCATCTTTTCTGCCGGAGAGGCCGGATCCTGGTGGCGAAAGAAGGAGGAGCTGCTGCGGCTCTCCAAGCGTCTCAGCAGACTTTCTTCGACCTCGGTTCCGATGAGGCTGGAATCGGGATGATAGATGATTTGCCCTTCGCTTCCCATAATCCAGACGTTGAAGCTGCCCAGGGAATCATTGGTGCAGATCGCTCCGATCTGCTGCAGATTGAGATCAACAACCAGCAGGCCCTTGTACAGAAAGGACGAGTTGTCATAGAGCTTCCGGGCAATCGTCAGGGACGGTGTGGGTCCAACCTTGCTTAGCCCCAGGATCTGAAAGTCGCTCAGCTGATCCATCCGGGAGAGATAGGACAGATTGCGTTTGCGGATATCCGTCATATTGAGCAGTCCGGGAGCCTGTTCGTAATCGGTGATCTGCCGTTTGTTGCTGGCAACCAGCGAGATGCCGATGATATCGGATCGGCCGTAGATCATCTGGGCGAACAGATCGTCTTCGACCTTCTTGGCGAGCTGGAAGTACTGGTAGGGAGTTAAGGGCTGGGCCGACAGAAATTGTTGAATCTGCGGATTATGGATGAAAGGATACGTAGAATTCTCCAGATTGTTGATATAGGAATCCAGCGACACGTTGGTCTGCTCGATGATGCGTTTATTCGTGTCGACGGCAAACTTCTCGATGGCTTCGGTGGAGGACTGGTACCAGAAGCTGCCAAGCAGAAAGAATGGAAGACCGATGAATACAATAATCAATACGAACAGTCGCTGGTTGATGGTCAGATTGCCAAAGGACATCCGCTGCTTGTTCATCTATGGATCCGCCTTCCTTCAGTTATGGAGTGTGGATTGTAAGGAACATTGTAGCAAAAAAACACAAGTTGTAAATAAAAGAACAGCAGTCGGGAGCAAGAATACACAAGTCAGTCAAGAAAGCACATGGGCCGCCGCCGGGATATTCATTACAATGCTAGTAATCCATACGAATATGAAGACAGGGGGTTAATCGATCGTGAAAAAAAGAAAAGGCTTGTACAGCTGGCTTGCCGCTTTGCTGCTTGTAACCGTGTTTGCAAGCGGTTGCAGCGGAGGAAGTCAACAGGATGGCGGAGCAGCCTCTCCTCCCAAGGAAGAAGACGGCGGGAAGCAGGTAGAGATTTTGCTGGGCTACTACTCCAGCGACAGCTCTGACACCAAGATGAAGGAGCTGATCGACCGGTTCGAGGAGCAGCATCCGAATATTAAGGTGAAGACGCAGAGCGCGCCGTACGGCCAGTTCTATCAGAAGCTCGACACCCAGATTGCGGCCGGTCAGGCACCGGACGTATGGCTCTCGGACGGCGTCTATGTGATGAAATACGCGCAGCGCGGCGCGGCTAAAGATCTGACGGACTGGATCGTCCGCGATCTGAAGGCCGAGGAATATTACGGTCTGGATTTCAACAAGGACGCCGAGGGCCGTTATTGGGGCGTGCCCCAGGGCATCCAGGTCGGCGTGCTGTTCTACAACAAGGATCTGTTCGATAAGGCAGGCGTCGATTATCCTTCCGAGGATTGGACCTGGGAGGATCTGAAGGCGACGGCAGCCAAGCTGACGGTCGATGCTGCAGGGAAAACGGCCGAGGATGCCGGCTTCGATCCGGCAAGCGTCAATCAATTCGGCCTGACGTTCTTCAGTATTACCGAGGGCTGGTTCTCGGTAATGAAGTCGTATGGCGGCGGAGTTCTTGACGAGAAGGCCGAGAATTCGATCGTCAACACGCCGGAGAACAAACAGGCTTTTGAATGGATGGTAGACGGCATGCAGCGCGGGATTATTACGGACCCGGTGGATTTGAAGAGCTTCCAGAGCAATACGGCCGTATTTCCGAGCGGATCGGCAGCGATGCGGATCGGCATTTACGCAAGGGTGCAGGCGGCGAACGAGGCAGGGCTGAACTATGACGTGACCCTGCTGCCGAAGGGTCCCGACGGCAAACGGGTATCTCCGGTGATCGCGAACTCCTGGGTCATCAACCAGAAGTCGAGTGACGAGAAAGCGGAAGCCGCCTGGGAATGGATCAAATACTGGGCGACCGAGGACGAGGTGCAGAAGCAGTGGACGGAGCTTGGCGAAGCGGTGCCGGTCAAGAAATCCGTTGCGCAGTCGGATGTGTTCCTGAAAGCGGGCGAGCAGCCGGCGAACCGCAAGGCGTTCCTCGACAGCCTTGAATTCGCGCAGACGCTGGACAATAACGCCGTATGGGAGGAATGGGTCGGCAAATTCAACGAGAACGCGGAGCGGGCATTCCTGGGAGACGCGACGATTGATCAGGCATTGAGCGATGCTGATGCGGCGGTTCAAGCGGTGCTGGACGATTTTTATAAAAAATAATGCAAGATCTGCTCAAGAAAGGCGGGAGCGATTATGGACAACACGCTGATCGATAAGACAAAGCCAAAAGCCGAGCTTCTACCGCACGGCAAACCCGCCCGAAAACGGACCTGGGATCATGAAGGACGATGGGGGCTGCTGATGGCATCCCCCTATATTCTCCACTTCATCGTGTTTGTGGCGGGGCCGCTCGCGGCATCGCTGTACTTCAGCTTCTCCGATTACGACATGCTGAACCCGCCTGAGTGGACGGGGCTCGATAATTTCCGCCGGATGGCGGACGATCCGATGTTCTGGCGTTCGCTGTGGAACACGCTCTATTTCACCGTGCTGTTCGTGCCGCTCCAGACCTTCCTGGCCCTGGTGCTGGCGGTTGCTCTGAATCAGCGCTTGAAGGGGCTGAAGTGGTTCCGCATGGCGCATTTTATACCGGTCATCTCTTCCTGGACCGTCATTCTGTATGTCGCGGACGCGGTTTTCAATCCGCGCTTCGGTCTGGCGAACATGCTGCTGCAGAAGCTGGGCCTCGCCGGTCAAGGCTGGCTGCAGGACCCGAAGCTGACAATCCCGCTCCTCGTGATGATCGCGGTGTGGAAGGGGATCGGCTACATCATGGTCATTTATTTGGCCGGCTTACAGAGCGTTCCAGGCGACTTGTATGAGGCGTCCGAGATCGACGGGGCGGGGGCGCTCCGCAAATTCCGGTACATTACGATTCCTTTGATCTCGCCAACCACCTTCCTTGTCTTGATCATGAGCACGATCTCTACCTTCCAGGCATTTGAGCAGATCTACGTCCTGACGGGAAGAGGGGATATCAGCGCGGCCGGAGGACCGAACCATTCCAGTCTGGTGCTCATGCTGTATCTGTACCGCGAAGGCTTCACGTTTATGCGGATGGGCTATGCTTCCGCGATTGCGTGGGTGCTGTTCATGATCCTGTTCCTGCTGACGCTGATCCAGCTGCGGGGCCAGAAGAAGTGGGTGCATTACGAATGACAAAGGAAATCTTGTGTGTCAATACGGAAGATGCTTCGGCGATTGGTTTGCGGTGGAAGGGTATATTTTACGGAGGGAAAGAAAAGGGTTATGGGGCTTCGAGCCGTGGAGTTCCTTGGTTCGGCCTCCTCGGCGAGGATCGTCAGGCAGTCAGCTGGTGCAGGAAGGAGGGACTCGCATGAAGTATAAGCTGCTAGGACGAAGCATTGCTTACCTGTTGATCGGGATAAGCTCGCTTGTGATGCTGGTGCCGTTCGCGACGGCATTGATGAACTCGCTCAAGACCTATCGGGAATACACGACCGTTCCGCCCCGATGGATCCCCGAAGTATTCCAATGGTCGAACTATGCGGCTGTATTTAAGCTCGGAAATATCGGCGGCTATACGATGAACAGCGTGATCGTGGCGGGCTTGTCGGTTGCGGGGGCGCTGCTGTCGTGCTCGATGGTTGGGTATGCGTTCGCCCGTCTCCGTTTTCCGCTGAAAAGCGCGCTGTTCGTCATGGTGCTCGGCACGATGATGATTCCCGCGGTCGTGATCATCATTCCGCACTTTATGATTTTTAATGAGCTGAACATGCTGGATACGCTGACTCCCTTGTGGGTGATTGAGTGGCTGGCCCAGCCGTTCGGAATATTTCTCATGCGGCAGGCTTTCATGAATATACCTAAAGAGTACGAGGAAGCGGCGAAGATGGAGGGCTGCAATCCGTTTCAGATTTACTGGCGGATCTTTATCCCGATGGCCAGGCCTACGCTGGCGACGCTGGCGATCTTCACCTTCATGGGCAAGTGGAATGAAATTTTGACGCCGGTCATTTACTTGACATCCAATGAGAAATACACGCTGCCGATCGGGATTCTGTCGCTGTCCGGACAATGGACGGGAAATGAGCAGCTGATGATTGCCGCGGCGCTGGTCAGTCTGGTGCCGATTCTGCTGGTGTTCCTGTTCGCGGAAAAATATTTCGTGCAGAATCACAATATGGCCGGAATCAAATAACGGTCCCGCCAGAGGCATTGCCTTTGGCGGCGGCCGCCGGAAGGGAAGGATCTACAATGAGGATAGCCGCGTTCAGCGGTTCGCTGATCGATTACGATTTGAAGGAAGCGATGGCGGTCAGTGCTTCGCTTGGTTTTGACGGCATCGAAATTGCCTGCCGGGAGCCGCATCTGCATCCGGACATGCCGCTTATGCAGGTCCGGGAAATCAAGAGCGCCGCCGAGGATCACGGCCTTGCGATCCCCGCCTTGGCAGGCTACATGGGTCATTTCTCAACAGCTCAAGCTGAGGCTTGCGCAGCGGAATACGACCGCTTCATGGAGCTGCTGGAGCGCTCCGTGCTGCTGGAGTCGGATATGATCCGGGTGTTCCCCGGGGGGCCGAACGCTTTTCTGGCCGAGCCGGAGCACTATGAGAAGGCGGCCTATTGGATCCGGCGCTGCGCGGACGAAGCGAGGAAGGCGGGGAAGCGGATCGCGCTGGAAATCCACAATCTCTCGCTGGTGGAGACAGTAGACGGTGCGCTTCACCTGTCGGATCTGGTCGGCCGGGACAATGTCGGATTCATTCACGATGCAGGCAATATGTACATTACGGATACCGGGTACGGCGAGGAATCGGTCAGGCGGCTCGGAAGCCGGCTGTTCCACGTCCATATCAAGGATGAGAAGCGGATCGCGAGCGCCGGGGCTCCGGGAACGTTTAAAAATTTGACCCGGCACGGAGAGGAAAGCTTTCTGCAGTGCCGTCTCGGCGAAGGCGAGGTCGACCACGGCGGTTTGCTCCGCGGGCTTAAGGAAAGCGGCTATGATGGCTGGCTTACGCTGGAATGCGCGGCTCCGTACCCGCCGATCGAGCGGCTGGCCTGGGATATGAAGATGCTGCGAACATGGCTTCGGGCTGTGGAGGTGTAAGGAATGACGGATCGAATCAAATATGGCATTATCGGATGTCAGCACGCCCACATCGGCATGTTTATCGAAGAGATGCAGCGGCTCGGGTATCCATGTGCCGGTGTTTACGAACCGGATAACACGAAACTGGCCCGCGAGGTGGCAGAAAGGTTCGGCCTTGCGATCACGTCGGATCGCGAGTCTTTGCTGGAGGATGACGATGTCGGCATCATCGGCTGTGCGGCGGTCAATAACGAGAAGATCGATGTGATCGAGCTGTGCGAGAGCTACGGGAAGCATGTGATGATCGACAAGCCGGCGGTAACGAGTCGCGAGGGTCTCCGCCGTCTGCAGGGGGTGATGGAGCGGGGAAGGATTGAGATCGGCATGATGCTCACCGAACGCTTTCGCGCTTCGCTGTATACGGCACGCAGGCTGGTTATGGCCGGGGAGCTGGGGGAGATTGTCCACATCGCGATGCGGAAGCCGCACCGGCTGAACCCCGCTAACCGTCCGGCATGGCATTTTGACAAGGAGAAATCGGGCGGCATCATCAACGACCTCCTCGTTCACGATTTTGATCTGCTGCGCTGGCTGACCGGCAGGGAAGTGGAGGCGGTATCCGGTCATATGGCCAAAAACATCCTGCCGGAGCATCCGAGCTTTTACGACACAGCAGCCGTGCATGCGGTCATGGAGGGCGGGGTCACCGCAGAGCTGTATGCCGATTGGCACACGCCGGCGGGCAGCTGGACCTGGGGGGACGGCCGGATCTTCATCACCGGCACGATCGGCACGGCAGAGATCCGGCTGGAGGGCGATCCGCTGCTGCAGAGCCGGGAAACGGTGCTCCTAACGGATGCGGAACAGCTTCGGCCACTCGAGCTGGAGGCTCCGCCGAAGCTGCTGGCACAGGATTTCCTAGACCGCATACGGGGAGGATCGGGACAGATCTCCCACCGTGATATTTACAAAGCGTCGGAGGGCACGATTGAAGCAGACGAAGCCGCCCGTGTCATCGTCCGAAGCACGCTGGAAACCGGGCACAACCAATATCGATAGAGCGGGGTGTATTCGAATGGAACAAAGACCGATACGATTCGGCATCATTGGCTGTGGAATTATTGCGGATATTCATGCACAGTGCATCGAAAGCACGGATGAAGCGGAGCTGGCAGCCGTGTTCGATACGAAGCCTGAGTCGGCTGCAGCATTCGTGGAGAAATACGGAGGGGACGTCTGTGGGAGCTTAGAGGAGCTGCTGGCCCGCCCCGACGTGGAAGCGGTATGTATCTGCACGCCGAGCGGACTGCATGCGGACCAGACGGTGCTCGCCGCGAAGGCGGGCAAGCACGTGCTGGTGGAGAAGCCGATGGCAATCCGGCTGGAGGATGCCGAGCGTATGATTGAGGCTTGCAATGAGGCCGGGGTGCGGCTTGCGACGGTTTTTCCAAGAAGGATGTCCCCGCAGGCGAATTACGCCCGGCAGCTGATCCAGGAGGGACGTCTTGGCAAGCTCAGCCTGTGCTCGGCCTATGTGATGCTGTATCGGGACCAGGCTTATTATGACAGCGCTGGTTGGCGCGGAACCTGGGCGATGGACGGCGGCGGTGCGATGATGAATCAGGGCATTCACACGGTGGATCTGCTGCAGTGGCTTGCCGGCCCGGTGACTTCCCTATCGGCCAAAGCCAAGGCGGTGCTGCGCAGCATCGAGGTGGAGGATACGGTGACGGCGGCGCTGGAATTTGCCAGCGGAGCCCTGGGCATTCTTGAGATTACGACGACGGCCAGGAACGCCAAGGGACAGCGGCTGGCGATTCGCGGCGAGCGGGGTGAACTGGTGATTGAAGAAGACGATATCGTGTCTCTGCAAATCGATGGCGAGGACGTGACGCTGCCTGAATTTGAGGCTTTCCGCATCATCCCGGACGGGCACCGCATGCAGATCGAAGATCTGGCGAGAGCGATCCGCGAAGGGCGGCAGCCGATCGTGCCGGGAACGGAGGGCATCCATTCGCTGGAGATCATCCTTGGCACCTATGAGGCATCGCGACAGCGTAAAGACATCAGCATCGGAGAGAAGGCACCTGCAATATAGAAGGAACGAACCGGATCAGCTGGAGTATAGGGGAAGACTCAGCATGCCGGGAAATGCATGTTCTGAGCAGGTTCTTGCATGCAGGGGAATTAGCCATAATGGGAGAAGTCTTCCAAGCTAGGGAAGTGCACAGATGAAGGAGGTGGGGATATGCACGATCAATCTTTCGGGCTCGTGAATACGCAGGTGAAGGACCGGCTCAAGGTCCGCATCTATGACAGCCGCGAAGCGATGGGAATGGCGGCGGCGGCCGATATCCGCGCTGCGATGCAGGAATTGCTGGCCGCAAAGGAACGTATCCGGATGGTGTTCGCCGCGGCTCCTTCCCAGAATGAATGCCTGGAGGAGCTGGTCCGTTCCGAGGGGCTGGACTGGAGCCGGGTGACGGCCTTTCATATGGATGAATATATCGGGCTTCCGCAAGCTGCACCGCAGCGGTTCGGCACCTTTTTGTCCGAGAAGCTGTTTGACCGGGTTTCCCCCGGAGCCGTGCATCTGCTCGACGGCTTGAATGATCCGGATACGGAGTGTCAGCGGTATGGCCGCCTCCTGGCTGAAGCGCCGATCGATATCGTGGTTCTCGGCATCGGCGAGAATGGGCATATTGCCTTTAATGATCCGCCGGTTGCCGATTTTGACGATCCGGCGCTCGTGAAGCCTGTCGAGCTGGACGAAGCATGCCGCCTGCAGCAGGTGAATGACGGCTGCTTTGCCAGCCTGGATGATGTCCCCAAGCGGGCGCTTACGCTGACGATACCGGCGCTTATGTCGGGGACGCAGCTGTTTTGCATCGTT
This sequence comes from Paenibacillus sp. FSL R5-0810, assembly GCF_038002285.1. Classification (NCBI taxonomy): domain Bacteria; kingdom Bacillati; phylum Bacillota; class Bacilli; order Caryophanales; family Paenibacillaceae; genus Paenibacillus; species Paenibacillus sp. FSL R5-0810. The sequence goes on along the minus strand of NZ_JBBOCF010000001.1, from coordinate 3,706,371 downwards.
CCTGGAGCAAGAAAGCGGCACGCCGTGGGGAGAACGTTAACCGGTGATATTAGCGAGGCTTGCCCGGCCAGTATTCTAAGGCGTCATCCGGACTGCACGCTGTATCTTGACCGGGACGCCTATGGGGAAGGTCTCCATGACTAGTAAGGCGCTTGTCCGCGAAGGCCTTCATTACGCAACCGGCGAACGGATTCGAATTACCATAAGTAGCGAAGGTCGCATTACAGAGATATTTACAGAAGATGGCGTTGGCCGAATAGAAGAGATGTCTGCAGACGGCATAGACAGCAAAATTTCAGGGGCGGCGTCAGCTGAAGCTGGCAGCGATGGCGGCGAGGCTTTGGCCACCTACGGCGAGCATTCGGTTCGCGGCGGCGACGGAGAGGTTTGGATCGCGCCGGGACTGATCGACCTTCAGTTGAACGGCGGGTACGGGATTGACCTTAACTCGCTCCCGCTGACAAGCGAATCCGTCATTCGGCTGACGTGCCGTTTGTGGGAGACGGGGGTAACGACGTATTACCCGACCGTCATTACGAACGGCGACCGGGAGATCGAAGAGCTTGTAAGCGCCATCGATCAAGCCTGCCGGGAGGATGCGCTGACAGGGAAGAGCATCGGCGGAATTCATCTGGAGGGCCCTTTCCTTTCGCCGGAGGAAGGGCCGCGCGGAGCCCATGATGAACGGTATATCAGGCCGCCCGATTGGGAACTGCTGCAGCGGTGGCAGGATGCCTCCGGCTCCCGGATTCGCATCCTGACCCTGTCGCCGGAGTGGCCGGAAGCACCGGAGATGATCCGCCGCTGCGTGCAGAGCGGCATCATCGTTTCCATCGGGCATACGGCGGCTACGCCGGAGCAGATTCGCCAGGCGGCACTGGCCGGAGCAAGCATGTCCACCCACTTTGGCAACGGCGCGCATCTGACGCTGCCGCGGCACCCGAATTATCTGTGGGAGCAGCTGGCATTGGATGAGCTGTGGTGCGGCTTCATAGCCGACGGTTATCATGTGCCGGATTCGGTCATTAAGGTGCTTCTCCGGGCCAAAGCGGGCAAAGCGCTGCTGGTCAGCGATGCCGTCTATTTAAGCGGCATGGCACCCGGAAGCTACCGAACGCATATCGGCGGCGAGGTGGTGCTGACCCCCGAAGGAAGGCTCCATCTGGCACGAAAGCCCGAGCTGCTCGCAGGCTCGGCGATGATGCTGGCCGATGCCGTCGAGCGGCTTGCTGCATCGGGGCTATGCTCTTTTGCTGAAGCCTGGGACATGGCTTCCAACGCGCCGGCCCAAGCCGTCGGACGGAAGAACCTGCACGGGCTTAATGAAGGAGCGCGGGCGGATTTTGTCATGTTGGAGCGGCATGAAGGAAAGATCCGTATTGTCGAGACCGTACTTGGGGGCGTGCCGGTATATCAGGCGAGCTCCTGAAAGCCCGCTGGCGAAAGCCGCCGTTCCAAGCATGAATGGCCGATATTCTAATACAGGGAGCCCTTCCGGGATGGAAGGGCTCCTTGCCGTGATTAACGCTGGGATTGACTTGCAGCCTGCTCAACTGCCGTGTTGATTTGTTCATATAAATCTTCGACGTGCAGTCCCGAGATTTCATCAATGGTTTGTATATCTGTGAAATCACGCCGGAATGTAATCCGGTCCCCCTTGGCGCTCATCGTTTCCTCCACGGCTAGGGCATTATAGTCGAGATGGCTTTCCCCCTCGGTATCCAGGCGTACTTGGAACGGAACGCTTGCAGGGAACAGCACGTCCCTAAGCTGCGACTTTGTCAGGAACAGCACATAATCTTCCTCTAATCGGATTTCATCGAAATAAGGCAGCTGAATTTTAGCTTCAATTACCTGCTCCTCCAGCGGATATTGAACCACCTCATACTTTGGAATCGCAATTTGAATCTGTCCGTCCAAATCGCCTAGCAGCTGCTGCTCTACGTCAAAAGTATAAATCTCGCTAACGTAACCGGGTGCCATTTCCCAGGTCTCGACCGGCTTTATATATCGCCCCCGTACAATGTACTCGGAACGCTCAACGATGCCGGGAATATTCCCATTGACCGCATAGTCACTTTCTACATTAACCTCAAAGGTTTGCGGTTCATAGGCGGGCTGGCTGACAAAAACCAAGGTTACTAGCAGAGAAACGGAAATGGCAGCGATAAGAAGTGCAAACATCGTCTTCCTTCGACTGGATCTGCTCAAAGGCAATTCGCTCCTTAGGGTTCAGCGCGGTTACTGGATATTTCCTTTGCTAAGCTTAAATATATAAGCATCCTTAATGAAAAACAATTACAGCAATCAACGGAAAATATCATAAATAAACGAACTTTTACACTTATACACCCTGCCCATACTTCTCCGTAAGCTCTCTCAGAATATCTCTTATGCTGTCCACGAGCTCCTTGGGCTCCAGCACGACAGCCTCGTTACCCAGCCCGAGGAAAAACTTTGCGAAATAGCGCATTTCGCTTATAGGCACTTCCTGCTCGAGCCGGCCGCTTCCATCGGGATTCACGTCGATCCGGGGAACGGGGCATAATTCGGCCTCACAGCGCTGAACGCCCTCTCTCGTCAGTTCGGCAATCATTCGGACATAGACGGCTTTTTCCGCCGCGAATTCTCTCCAGTTTCCCAGATGAATATGGCGGTGATCCAGCGGTTCTACCCCGCTCTCGTCAAAGGCGGCGGAATGCATGCGGTCGCAGCGGAACAAGCGAAAGTCCCTGCGCATAAAGCAGTAAGCGGGACAGTACCAGAAGCCGTTGCTGGCATAAATGCCGACAGGCTGGATGCTTCGTGCCGACAGGCCGTGCTTGGTCTCATATTGGATGCTGACGACCCGCTGCTCCACGGCTGCATCCAGCAATACCCCCAGGAATGCCGCCTTCTGCTTCCGGGTATGGGTTAGAAAATCGACCCGGTTCTTCATCTCGTCAATCCGGTCACGCACATCGCCCGGCATGTAATAATAAAATTTCTGGAGCGCTGCGGACGACTCGGCTTCGAAGGGAAGGAACAAATAATGGCGAAGGGCGTGGCTGGCAAAAAACATCGCGACCGCTTCTTCCTCGCTAAACGCGATCGGCGGAAGGATGCGTTCTCTTAGCACTTGGTAGCCGCCATGCGGACCTACCTCCGAGTATAGCGGGACGCCAAGCTCGCTAAGCTCTTGCAGGTCCCGCAGGATCGTACGGGCCGAAACACCGAATTGGTCGGCAAGCTCCTTCACCGTAAACTTTCGCATCCGATTGACGGTCATCATCAGTTCGATCAGCCGCTTGGATTTCGACATGGGATCAGCTCCGTTTTTTTGAATGACTATGACAATAGTTGTCACTATTATAGCCTATACTTGTATCATAACCCTAGAGAGAGCAGAATGGAAAATGATACAACATAGCGCGCAGGACGCTACTGAGTAATGATAACCATAACGACCAGCGGTTTCCGGAAAAGCGATGCCACGGTTGCGCCTTCCTGTCGCTGAATCTCTTTCCATTATCATTCAAACTAAAAAGCAGGAGTGAACGCCCATGAGTCAACTGGTTGAAATGAAGCAATTGCTGTTTGAGGAGCTGGAGCATATCGTGAAAACCTCCTCCAATCTCATCATGAAAATTTCGGACAAGGATTGGGATTACCGTCCTGCCTCCAATATGCGATCGCTCCTGGAGCTCGTCCATCATCTGGTGTCGGTTCCCGGAGCCGATCTGTTGATCATGCGGGAGAAGCCTGAAGAAGAGGTGCGCCAGCTTGAAGGGGCCATCGCTGCAGACGGCGGCGACAAGGACAAGCTGATCGCATGGATGAACAAGGGGCTGGCCGACTTGAAATCGTATATGGACGGCCTGTCGGATGATGACTTTTTGCATAAAAAGACGACGCCATTCTACTTGGAGCACGGCTCGGCACAAGCCAAATGGCTGATCGAGGTCGTGACGCATGTCCAGCATCACCGGGCTCAAATGTTCAATTACCTCAAAGCCCAAGGCTATGAAGTGAGCATGTTTGATTTGTATTAATTACACAGCAGCTGTGAAGATGATCTTGGGACACCGTCCATAGGTTCGGGCGGTGTTCTTTTGCATTGGTTCAGACCGGGGAGGTAACAAAAATCCCTCAGAATCCGGCATGCGTCACGCTCTTAACCGGACTCTAAGGGATTTCGTGTTGGAATAAGGATATACAAAAATGCCGATTTCTTTTACTCGTCCTGCGACGAAGCTTTGGATGAAGCGCTCGATCTCAGATATTGGGGCGGATTCACGTCATCGATCAACAATATGCCGTCGTATTGATCCCGGGCGATCAGGCTCTCGGGAATCATGCCCCAGCTGTACGCGAAGCGGGGTTCAAACATCCAGGAGTTTCCGGATTCATGGCTGCGATAGCGAAGATCCATGAAGGTATATGGAGCTCCCGATGCCGCTAGAATCGATTCGACCGATCCAGGCTCCGGCGGCAGCACGCCATGGACGGCACCCGTATTGTCGGCGGTTTTGCCGCTGGCCGGATAAAGACCGATTACATAGCTGTATTTTTTCACCTCGTCCGACAGCATCTCGCCCATCAGTTTAACCGGGTACGGGGAGCCCATCACTTCGGTCTGGGCCTTGCGGATGTGATCGTTATGTCCCCAGACGATGAATTTTTCCGTAGGATATGCCTCGGTGGCAAGCCACATGAGATTATCGTGCATTGCCTGATCCCGCCATTCCATCGTTTTCAGGAAAGGCATATAGTCCCCTTTTTCCAAGGCGGCGGTGGATTCAATGGACAGCTCCACATATTCCTCCGCTACCCGGATTCGGTCGCCTAAAGCTCTCTCCAGAAGGAGGGAAAGCTTCGGATTGTCCGGGTAGAGCTGCTTGATATGGGCCTGATTCGCCTCGGTTTTCAATGCTTCCTGAGCTTCCTTGTACACGCTGATCAGATGTTTTTTCTCTTTGCGGTATGCGGCTGCGTCCGAAGCTACCGAATAGTCGGACAGCTTTTTGTCGGCTTCCGCAAGCCGCTTCGCGAGAGCTTTATCCTTCAGCCATCCTCCGTCAAGGAGGGGGAAATGGAGCTGCATGTCGAACCCGGTCAGAACAAGCGGTTGTTCGCTGTTATGCGACGCTTTGATGTAATCGAACAACGGCAGCGTTTCTTTGGACCACCAGACGCCGAAAATCGAATCTTTCATCGTCTGCTCGGCGCTGCGGCCGCTGACTTTTCCGTATGCGATGGAGGCAGGAGCCAGCCCGCTCTCGAATGCCAATACGTTGTATCCCATCTCCTGATGGAGGAATTGGATCAAGCGCGTCTTGGCGAGATTGAATTCGGCTACGCCGTGGGAGCTCTCACCAAGGAACACGAAACGTTTGTCATGCAGGAGCGGCTTCAGCATTTCCAGATCTTGAAACGAGTCCGGCTTGCCGTCCGAGCCAACCGGCTGAATCGTATCAAGCTTATAAGCATGATCCGCAGCCCAGGCCTCCCATTCGGCAATTTTCTCTTCATGGGTTCGGGCTGGCCGGATTTCCGTCACCTTCCCCTGAATGGTGTCAGGGGCGGCTGCTTGAGCGCTCCCCGCATAAGACGCTGTGCCTCCAAGCAGGACAGTCGCCAGCATTAGCGCGGTAAAAGCTTTTCTTGTCTTATGTAGTGTCATTTCGAAAGAGTTCACTCCTTGGTCTTTGGTTTATTCAAGTCGTTCATTCGGTCGACGGTTCAAAGGGCAGAAGCACGGCAGTTTACGGCTTTAATAGACGCGGCATCCCCTCCTTTCAAAAGTCATGAATGTCTTGACGAATGTACGGGTTTCCCCATAACTCATTCATCCCAGAACAGGTCGTCCAGCGTACGGGACAGCGCCTTGCATATGGCAATGCAGAGGCTGAGTGAAGGGTTGTATTTGCCGAGCTCGATCAATCCGATCGTTTGTCTCGATACCCCGACGATCCGGGCCAATTCTTCCTGCGAGAGATCCTTTTCCACCCGGGCCATTTTCAGCTTGATATTTTTCATGCAAAATCACCTTGTCTCCCTTCTTATGAGTCCAGTTGGTCATTTTGCGATATTTTTCGGCTCACTCGATTCGCGAAATGGTGAATGGCCGTCATCGTTCCGGCAAACAGCGGGATGTAGAAGATTAGCGAAAACAGGAATACGGAAAGGAAATACTTCCAAGCGGTCTGACTGCTGCCATCCCCATATACGACGGCGCTTCGTATCCCTAAGATGAGGGCAAGGATCAAGCCGATGGCCAGTCCGGAAATCGCCGTGCGCCGGCTAAACGACATTTTGTTGCGCTGGTCATGTACCTCCACCTCATCGGAGTATATCCCCATCGCCACGCTTCGGATGCTAAAGTACAAGCTGCCTCCCAGGATGACCAGCATTTCGGTCAGAACGGATCCGCGGTCCGGTAAAAACCAGGTTTTGATTACGGCCGAAACGCTGCAGATCAGCATGATCAGAATATAGGCCTCTTTATAAATGCTGTTTTTCAGGTTGACGATACGTTCGTCATCGACTGCTTTCTTTTTAAACCAATTCATTTGTGTACGGCTCCTTTCTAGTAAAAGACAAGTTCGTGCGTTTATTACTTATCCGTATTCTACAGCTATGGATGTCATTATGCAATATATATATGTCATTTTGTTAAAAATAATAATCATGCATGAGCTTGTATAACGATTTCATCATGATAGCAGAAGCGGAGCCCTCATTTTTTGATCCGTTTTGCTAATTTGTTGTTTAGATTCTATCCGCTCTCCAATTGTGATAGAATTGGCAATAGGGCAATTTTGTCCTATTTAAATTAAGGGAGGCTTCGTTATGATCTATTACATTCGGTTGCGATAATCAGAGGTGCAGATTTAGAGATAGGCCCGGTCCAATTTTTTGAAAATTATGGGACAAGGGTTTATTTTGCTGCACCTTTATTCATCGACTAATCGAATGGAAAGGGTGGAAACGAAATGTCCCGTTATAATTCAGAGGAGGTATTAACCAAAGCAAGTTTGGTTGCTTCCCAAGAGCAGCTGTTTCGCTGTCCGATCTGCAAAAGTTCGATGCGCGTCAACCGGCTGTCCAGCCTGGACTGCAGCAACGGCCATTGCTTCGATATTTCGAAGCATGGATATGTCAATTTGCTGCCGCGTCCTTCGAAGAGCAAGTATGATAAATCATTGTTTGTTTCGCGCAGCATGATCAGTAACAGCGGTTTCTTCGATCCGCTGATCGAATATGTATGTGATCTATTGATCCGCAGGCGGGAATCGCATTCCGAGATTCAGACTTTACTGGATGCCGGGTGCGGCGAAGGCTCCCACCTTCGGTCAATTATTAGCAATTTGGAGGAAAGGCCTGGCCGCAAGCGCTATTTAGGAACCGGTATCGATATTGCCAAAGAAGGGATCCTGCTGGCTTCCAAGGCTTCGCCGGACCTGGTATGGTGCGTAGCCGATCTGGCGCACAGCCCGTTTGCTGACCGTCAGTTTGATGCTATCGTGAATATATTGTCGCCTTCCAACTATGCTGAGTTCGGAAGATTGCTGAAGGAAGATGGCGTGCTGATTAAGGTCATTCCAGGGAAGTCGTATTTGCAGGAGCTTCGTGAGCTGTTATATGGCAGGAAGAGCAGGGAGCGCGATTCGAGCGGCCATACGATCGAGCTGTTCAGCCGTTACTTTGAGCTCATCGAAACCAAAGAAATTCGGTACCGCAAGAGACTGAGCCCCGAGGAGAGCTCTCTTCTGGTACAGATGACGCCATTGGCATGGGGTGCTTCCCCGGAGTTGAAAATGTCGGATAACCTTCCGAGGGAACTGGAAGTCACGGTGGATTTCACCGTGCTCTACGGCAAACCAAAGCCTGTTCCCGCTGCTGAAGAGAGCGTGTGAACAAGCACATTGTAGGGAATATAAACCAGTTTTGCCCCCGTTGCTAAAACGGCAAGGATTTGGCGATAATGAAAGTCGATACGTACATTGAAAAAAGGTAGGTGGGTCCACCATGACACTGCGTTTGAATCCATACATTATCCTGGATGGAAATGCGAAGGAAGCGATCCGTTTTTATGAGCAGGTACTGGGAGCCGAGACCGTGATGATTCAGACATTTGGCGAAATGCCGGCAAACCCTGATTTTCCGCTGCCTGAAAGCGCCAAGGACCGCATATCCCATGCACTGCTGAAGGTGGGCGGCAGCGAGCTCATGTTCTCGGACACGTTCCCGGGCCAGCCCGTACAATCGAGCAATCAGGTTCAGATTTGCATCATCTCGCAATCGGCAGATCATTCGAAGCGAATTTTTGAAGCTTTGCAGGAAGGCGGGAAGGTTGGCATGCCGCTGCAGGAAACGTTCTGGAGCCCGGCATATGGCATATTGACGGACAAGTACGGGGTGACATGGAATATTTCCACGGAATCCTGATTTCCGCAACAAGCATGACGAAGACCCCTTGGCGGTAAGCCAAGGGGTCTTCGTTCGTTTTTCATATCAATTGGGAATCAAGTTAGAAGGAAGGTGCTTTACGCACGCGACCCGTCCCACCTATTTTTCGACCGGTCAAGCGATTCAGGCTGCTGCTAATCAAAGATGGTTAGTTGTAACTAGCTTGCTTCCGATTCATTACTAAAGGACCATAGGACGAAGGATCGGGATGATGGGATCTTAAATGAAGGGAAGACCGTGCCGAACGAAAGGGAGAAGCTGTGTCCTGATGAGGAAAATAGACAGCTCGATATGTCCTTGTCCGAGAAAGCGGTTTCCATGCATCCTAGTCTGAAAGTCAGTGGGTCGTCATGCCTATTGGAAGGCAACTTTCGATTAAGGTACAATAGCCTTTGGTATATATTAGGAAAAGAGGCGATTGTGATGAGATTCATGCGGAAATGGCTGCTCATGGTCTGCGGCCTTTTGCTTGCAGTCTCCAGCATGATGCCGCTGACGGCGCATGCGGCGGACCAGAAATGGATTAATCAGGTATGGAATGATTACAAAGCGTACAATAAGAAAACCGTAAATGCTTATAACAATTACCAGAAGCAAATTGATAAGCAATATAAGCAGTTCTATGATGCTTCCCATGCGTCCTTGGATCAATTGGAGAAGACGCTGCTGGACGATCAGAAGCTATGGAACGAGAAGCTGGAGGCGGATCTCGAGCAGTTGAAGGCGAAGTATGAGGGAAATCGGGATATCCAGGATAAGCTTCGTGAGTATGCCCGGGAGATCAATCCCACCTCGATGAGAAGTTCAATGTGGAAGTATGTCTCGGAGGCGAAACGACATTATATGAGCAGCACATTGTGGAAGCTGGATAAGGAAATGAGCGATACTTATCTGAACAGCATGATGTGGACCTACAAAAAAACGATTACTCCGACCTATTTGAACAGCGCGGCATGGAAAATGTCGAAAAATGTCAATGAAAATTATTTGAATAGTCCGATGTGGAAGCTGAAAAACGGCTCCAACGCGCATTATCTGAATAGCCCGATATGGAAGTATAAAAAAGGACAGATCAGCAAGTCAGCCGCCAAGAGCCAGTACAGCAAGCTGTTTAAGACACAGACTGCTGCCCTGTCCAAGAGCAACGCAGCTCTGAAGCAGCAGATTACGGCTATGGCAAGCGGCACGGAGAAGAAGCTCGGCGAGCTGTATGCGGATTCGGTGAAATCCTTGGAAGCTCAGCGGGAAGAGACGCTGAGCCGAATTTCGAAGCTCCGTGCCGAAATTACGGGTGAGGGCTTTACTTGGGAGCCGCTGCTGATTAAAGAATAACAAGCGTCGAAACATGATCATCCTATAGTAAACGTATAGCCGCTTCCGGCGAGACTGTTAGACAGTCCTTCCGGAGCGGCTTTATTTTATTTTTATCGATTTATCAAAAGGGCCGCTTATAGGCGAAACCACACGTTCATTCATGGGGCCGAATGAATGCTGGTGATGGCCTTTAGTCCTCCCCCCTCATACGTCCCAAGTCATATTTTTTATGAAAATGAAAACAAGAAAATGCAGGATATACTTTGACTTGCAAGCATTTCTCGAATAGTATTATGAATGTAACCTAACAAAAACTAACACAAATAACACGCATAACACACATGGGTTGGTACGGTTCTACAAATATGCTTAAGTAGGTTGATACGATGAAATCAAAAGTAACCATTCAAGAAATTGCGGATTTTACGGGCGTGTCCAAATTTGCGGTGTCCCGTGCGCTATCCGGCAAGTCGGGCGTCAGCCCGCAGACAAGGGAAATGATACTGAAGGCTGCCGGGCAGCTGGGGTATTTCAAGGATCAGCCCGGACATACGGCCGGTCGTTCCGAGCTTCAGGATCCGGAAAACCGTAAATGGGCAGGGGCTGTTCTCGTCCTCTTCCCTAACGTGCGGTACCAAAATCGGGAGTCTCTGTACTGGGGGCCTGTCTTCGACGGGATCTCTACCCGTTTAAATCAACGGGGCCTGGACATTCTGACACTGACCGAGCCGTCTAATGACCATATGTTCTCGCTGTTGAACCCGCAGGGCCTGCTCGGGATTGTCACCGTAGGCTCCGTGTCGACGCAAAATTTGATGGATATCAAAAAATTGAACATTCCCGTCGTTATGGTGGATCATATGGACCCGGCATTTCAGTCGGATACGGTGTTCACCGACAATTTGTACGGCATGCGGCAAATGATGACCAAGCTGGTGAGCCGGGGATACAAGAAGTACCAGTTCATTGGCAACATAAGCGATGCGCCGAGTTTTTACGAGCGGTATCTTGGGTTCACATCCGTGCTGGCCGATTACAAAATCGAGCATCGTCAAATCCCCGAGCTGATCAGTCCCGAGATTGACCAGGATCTGGCAGCAACGTTGAGCAAGGCTTTAGCAGGTCAAGAGCTGCCGGAGGTGTTCGTATGCAATAACGACATCACGGCAATGTTTGCGATGGATATTTTGAAGCAGCGAGGAATCGAGGTTCCGGGGGATGTACAATTCACCGGATTCGACAATACTTATGATCAGCTGCCCATTCTGGCTACGGTCAATATCGACAAGGAATTGCTCGGAATGAGGGCTGTAGATCAATTGTTGTGGCGGATTACGAACCCGGATTCCGGTTACGAGAGGATCCTGATCCAGGCTGACGTCATCGTCAGGGATCTTCAGCAGCCTTCCCGGGGAGAGACCGATTAGATTATAGCTCCATGGGGTGTATACGCATGGCTCCGATGCGGATTGAAGCATCGGGGCCTTTTTATATTCATAACAAACAAATAACATTTTAGGGGAATGGATGGTGGGAAATCAAGTAGGCGGAAAAGATGTCGATTCCTTGTGTTTAAAGGGGTTTTAAGGCGATGACGACATTTTCCAACATACAAAATGAGTTGATTATTAATAACTAGAATAGATTATCATCTAAAAATATTAGGTTTGTTGTTATTTACAAAATAATAAATATTGACGACTAGAAAAACTGATGTTATATTTTTTGGCAAACATAGATAACGGAATGGAGGGGGCATACCGAGGTTCAAGATGTTCCGTTTATCCAGAACCATTGCATCCGGGAACGACATCAAGTTAAATCGTGCTTTAACAAATAAGGGAGGTTTTTTAAAGTGAGAAAAATGAAAGGGCTTTCTTTATTGCTTATCTGCTTGATGTTTGTCATCACTGCCTGCAGCGGCGGAGGCGGCGCCCAGACGGAAGCTCCGAAGACCGAGCCCGCACCGGCTACGGAACAGGCGGGAAGCGAAACGCCGAAGGAAGAAGAGCCGGCGCAGCCGGCGGCCGAGCCGGTTGACCTGGGCGGCCGAGTGATCAAGGTTGCCGCCTGGTGGGACCTGACGCCGGCGGGCAATACGGCCGACGAGAAGGCGCGCCTAGAGAAGATCGCCGAGGTCGAGAAGAAGTACAATGTCAAAATCGAGTTCGTTAACGTGCCCTTCGAGGAATATATGAACAAGTTTACGACGAGCGTGCTGGCCGGCGAGCCGTTTGCCGATATCGTGCAGCTGGAGTACAAGTCGGCTTTGCCTGCGATCATGAAAGGTCAGCTCCTGCCGATCAGCGAATTTACGACCGATCAGAACAACATAAACAATGAGGCGAATCTGCAGATGAAATACCCTGCCATCGGCGGCGGCGAATACGGGTTCGACAACCCGATCTCCCTCGGGCTTGGGCTGCATTATAACCGCGAGCTGTTCAAGAAGCACGGTCTTCCGGATCTTCAGGAGCTGCATGCCAAGGGCGAATGGAACTGGGATAAGTTCATGGAGATTGCCAAACAGGCAACGAAGGATACGAACAATGACGGCAAGACGGACGTGTGGGGCTTCTCGGGCTGGGCAATCGACGCCGTGAAGCATTTCACCGCAGCCAACGGCGGGAAAATCGTCGACGATGCGAACGGCAAAGAAGGCTTGTCCGATCCGAAAACGCTGGAGGCCGCCGAATTCGTTAACCGTCTCTACAACGTCGAGAAGGTGGTCAAGGTGAAGAGCGGCAACAAGACGAACTGGGAAGAAACGAACACGTTCAAGGACGGAGATGTCGCCATGTTCCCGGCTGCGGAATGGATGCTGGGCGACGTGACCTTCGAAGTCGGCATCGTACCGATTCCGAACGGACCGCAAGGCTCGCCGGAGGCGACCTACGCGAATACGGCCGCTTCCGCGAAGTTCATTCCGAAGGGCGTCGAAGATCCGGTCATCGTCTATCAAATCTATGAAGAAACGTTCGACATCCAATCGACGGAGGAATATCCGGGGCAGGACTACCTGGAGGGCATTTACACCAATCAGGAAGATATCGACATGATCCGCGAGCATATTGCGGGAACCGGCGTAATTACGGTTGACGAAGCGTATACGGATTATCCGACGGGTGCATTCATCGAGGACATTATCGTAAACAACCAATCCGTGACGGCGACAGCTGAAAAATACAAGCAGCAGGCGCAGGCCGCCGTCGACAAAATGGGCAAATAAGACGGATGGACGGGGGGCGAAGAGCGGCAGCCTAAGCCTCCCTTCTCCTGATAAGGGGGATGAACATTGACACGCCAATTGCAGCTGAAAAAATGGATGGGCAGACTCCTGATCCTTTTGTTGATCGTCGCGGCCCTGATGCTGTTCTTCAACCGGGGCAAGGATGATCCCGGCGAAATGCTGATCGGTGCTCCGGCGGAATGGAAGCTTGAACGTCCGGCCTCTTTGATACAGACCGGCGCTCAGGCCGGCAAAGCGATGCCCTACGTTCAGTATTTGTCGAAATATGAAGGTAGCGGTCGACCGGGACAAGAAATCATCATCCCCGCTTCCGAGTACAGCCGTTCAGAAGGCGGAGAATTCCGGAAGCTCGACCATTATGAAGGCAGGCCCGGCACATCGCTCTACACCGGCGAGAAGGGCGAGGTGGAGTGGAAGCTCCGAGTGCAGGAAGAGGGACTATACAATCTGTCCGTGCTGTACTACCCAGTAGAGGGAAAAAGCTCCTCGATCGAGCGCTCGCTTCGGATCGATGGCAGCATTCCTTTTCAGGAAGCCGCTTATTTACAGTTCGACCGGATTTGGGGCAATGCGAAAGACAGTGTGGACCGGGACAATCAGGGCAATGACCTTAGGCCAAGGCAAATAGAGCACCCCGCGTGGATCGAGGCGGTATTGAAAGATGCGGACGGCTATGAAACCGAGCCGTTTCTATTCTACTTCACGGAGGGCGAGCATACGATCTCGCTTACCGCCGCCAGGGAGCCGATGGTGATCCGGGAGCTGAGGCTGCTTCAGCAGCCGGAACCGCTTCCTTACTCCGAAGCGAGAGCCAAATACGAAGCCGAGGGAACACCGCAAACCGAGGGAATCCTGCTTGAGATCCAAGCGGAAGCGGCAACGGCCAAATCCTCCCCGACGCTGTATCCGCTGAGCGAGCGCGCAAGTCCGAGCGTGCGCCCGTACAGCGCATCCGAGGTACGGATCAATACGATCGGCGGCTTTAACTGGCGACTGCCGGGTCAGTGGATCGAGTGGGAGCTGGACGTGCCGGAAACGGGGCTGTACAAAATCGCCTTCAAATCCCAGCAAAATTTCGTAAGAGGGATATATTCCACGCGGAAGCTGACGATTGACGGGAAAGTGCCATTTGATGAGATGAATCGTATTCCGTTCCGCTTCAAGAACGGGTACCGGATGGATGTGCTTGGCGGCGAGGAGCCGTACCTGTTCCATCTTACACGTGGAAAGCATGTGCTGCGCCTTGAAGCGAGCCTCGGCGAATTCGCTCCGCTGATTCACGAAGTGGAGGACAGCTTGCTAAATCTGAATGCGATGTACCGCAAAATTTTAATGATCACCGGCACCAATCCGGATGAGTTCCGGGATTATCGGGTGGAGCAGCGCATTCCTGAGCTGATTGAGACTTTGCAGTTTGAAAGCGACAGATTGAAAGCGATCGCTGCCCGTTTGGTAGAGCTGTCGGGACAGTCCGGCGATCAGGAGGCGCTGCTGAAGACCATGGCGTTGCAGCTCGATGAGATGATTGCCAAGCCCGACACGATTCCGCGCCGGCTGGAGGCATACAAGACCAACACCGGAGGCCTCGGTACATGGCTGCAGCAGGCCAGGGAGCAGCCGCTTGAGCTCGATGCCTTATATGTCGCTTCTCCTGACGCCAAGCTGCCGAAGAGCGGAATGGGGGCAGGAGATAAAGTAAAGCACGAGCTGAATACCTTTGCCAGCTCCTTCTTCATCGATTACAACAACATCGGCAATGTGACGGATGGGAAGAATCAGCGTTCGATTACCGTATGGATCGGCAGCGGCCGGGATCAGGCGAATACGGTAAAGGCCATGATTGACGAGACCTTTACGCCCGAGACAGGGATCAGCGTCAATCTGAAGCTGGTCAACATGGGTACGCTCCTGCCCGCAACGCTGTCCGGTCAAGGATCGGATGTTGCCATGCAAATCGGCAACGACCTGCCGGTGAACTTCGCGATGCGCAATTCGGCGGCGGATCTGACGCAGTTTGCAGATTTCGATGCCGTTGCGGGCCGGTTCCGGGACAGCGCGCTGGTACCGTATCAATACCGCGGGGGCGTATACGCCCTGCCGGAGACGCAGACGTTCAACATGATGTTCTACCGGAAGGATGTGCTCGAGGAGCTTGGGCTGGAGGTGCCGGAAACGTGGGACGAAGTGGCAAGCATGCTGGCCGTGCTGAACAAGAACCATATGCAGTTCGGGCTTCCCGTCGTTGCGCAGGCGCCCGACCAGTGGACCACGCTGCCGCCAAACTCCATGTTTGCGGCCCTGCTCATGCAATCGGGGGGACAGTTCTACCGCAACCATGACCGGGAGTCGGATCTGGATTCGAAACCCGCGCTCGAAGCCTTTAAGCGATGGACCGAGTACTACACCGACTACAAGCTTGAGCGGGAGTATGATTTTGCGAACCGCTTCCGTACCGGTCAGATGCCGATCGGCATTTCCGATTACACGACGTATAATCAGCTGTCCGTCTTTGCACCGGAGATTCGCGGCGTATGGGGATTTGCCCCGATTCCCGGAACCGTACGAGAGGATGGAACGATTGACCGGACCGTACCGAGCGGAGGCAGCGCAGTCCTGATGCTCGAAGATGCGAAGGATAAGGAGGCCGCCTGGGAATTCCTCAAATGGTGGACCAGCGACATGACGCAGACGAACTTCGGGCGGGAGATGGAAGGATTGATGGGGGCCGCCGCGCGTTATCCGACAGCAAATATCAAGGCGCTGGACAGCCTGCCTTGGCCCGTGGCCGATTATGAAAATTTAAAAGCCCAGTTTGAATGGGTTCGGGGAATTCCGGAGGTGCCGGGAGGCTACTCCACGGGAAGACATCTGTTCAACGCGTTCTACCGTGCGGTGATCAGCGGTGTCGAGCCGCGGGAGGCTCTGATGGATTCTGTTCAGTATATTCATGATGAAATTCGAACCAAGCAAGAAGAATTCGGCGTGCCGGAGGGATAGGGGGGAATCCAAAATGCATAATGCCGGGCTTCAAGACCCTGAGACGGCGATGCCCGCCGCGGTTCGCCCCGTCAAGCCGCAAACCTGGCGGAGCCGGAAGCTGGCGGAAATCAAGGCCAGCAAGCATTCGTATATTTTGCTTGCACCATACATGATCCTGTTTACGTTGTTTACCGTGCTTCCGGTCGTCATTTCCATGATCCTCAGCTTCACGTACTTTAACATGCTGGAGTTTCCGCGGTTCGTCGGATGGGATAATTACACACGGCTGTTTCTCGAAGACGATATTTTTCTGATCGCACTTAAAAATACGCTTCTATTCGCTGCGATCACCGGGCCGATCAGCTATTTGGCATGCTTCCTGTTCGCTTGGGTCATCAATGAGCTCGGACCGAGGATGCGGGCCTTCATGACGCTGATCTTCTATGCGCCTTCCATCTCGGGGAACGTCTACTTCATCTGGCTTATGATTTTCTCGGGAGACCGCTACGGCATCATGAACGGGATGCTGATCAAGCTCGGGATCATCCTGGAGCCGATTCAATGGCTGAAGACGGAAGCCTTCATCATGCCGATCATCATTCTCGTGCAGCTGTGGCTAAGCCTGGGAACCGGATTCCTGGCCTTCATTGCCGGCCTGCAAACCGTTGACAAGACCTTGTACGAGGCCGGCGCGGTTGACGGGGTCCGCAACCGGTGGCAGGAGCTGTGGTATATTACGCTGCCGTCGATGCGGCCGCAGCTAATGTTCGGCGCGGTGATTCAGCTTACGACCTCTTTTGCCGTCGCCGACGTCTCCATTGCGCTTGCCGGATTCCCGAGCGTGAACTATGCGGCGGAGACGATCGTCACGCATCTGATCGATTTCGGCACGACCCGGTTCGAGATGGGGTTTGCTTCCGCGATTGCCACGGTGCTGTTCATCCTGATGGTCGGCACCAATCTGATCGTTCAAAAACTGCTGCGCAAGGTAGGTGAGTAGCACTCGTGAAAGCTGTATATGAACTGCCGAAGAAACGAAGCGGCCGCCTTCTAAGCCTATCGCTCAAGCGGCGCAGGAAGCGGGTAAACCGTTCTTTCATGGGCACCTTCTCCCTGTTTGCGCTCTTGGCGGTGTTCGGCGCCTTCATGGCGCTGCCGCTCGTGTACGCGATCAACAATGCGTTCAAGCCGCTGGACGAGATCTTCATGTTCCCGCCCACGCTGTTTGTCCGCAACCCGACATGGAACAACTTCTCCGATCTGATCAATCTGCTCGGACAATCGTGGGTGCCTTTCTCCCGATATATCTTCAATACCGTGTTCATCACCGGGATCGGCATCGTCGGGCATGTCATTCTGGCCTCGGCTGCGGCTTATCCGCTCGCGAAGCATCGATTCCCCGGGAAGACGTTTCTGTTTCAGGTCGTCGTACTGTCCCTCATGTTCACGCCGGTGGTGACGGCGACGCCGAACTACATGATTCTGTCGTGGCTTGGCATGATCGATACGTATTGGGCGGTCATTATTCCGGCATTCGCTTATTCGCTCGGCCTGTATCTAATGAAGCAGTTTATGGAGCAGATTCCCGATGCCCTGCTGGAAGCCGCGAAGATCGACGGGGCCAGCGAGTACCGGATATTCTGGTCGATCGTCATGCCGAACGTGAAGCCTGCCTGGCTGACGCTCATTATCCTGCTTTTTCAAATTTTGTGGGGGACCGACGGCAACGGCTTCATTTACAGCGAGCAGCTGAAGACGCTGCATTACGCGTCCAATCAGATTATTCTCGGCGGCATTTCCCGGGCCGGCGCAGGCGCCGCCGTGGCGGTCATCCTGATGAGCGTGCCGATCGTGCTCTTCCTGTTCTCGCAGAGCCGGATTATCGAGACGATGGCTACCTCCGGGATGAAGGATTAGGGGGGATAACATGTCAGCGAAACGATGGCTCATTTCGCTTGCGGCGGTCTCCCTGCTGACCGTCCTGATTCCGGGAACAGCCGCCGCCAGCGCTCCATACGAGAGCTATAACTACAATTATTGGGAGGAAGCAACGCCGGCTCCGGCACCGTATCTTCCGGTTCGCTCGGTTACGGGAACGGAGCTTGGGATCGGCGAATTCGCGGATCCCGGCGATATGCACGTGTCCGGCTCCGGCCATGTTTATGTGCTGGACAGCGGCAACGGGCGGATCGTCTGCCTGGACGACAGCTGGAAGGTGGTCCGCGTGATCGATTCCTTCATCCGGGAAGGGAAGGAGGAGACCTTCGCGAATCCATCCGGCATTTTTACGGACGATAAGGAACAGATTTATGTTGCGGATACGGATAACCAGCGGATCGTGGTGCTAAGCGCTGAAGGCAAGCTGATCCGGGTCATTGAGCAGCCGCAGTCCGACGTTCTGCCGCAAGGCTTTCAATTTATTCCGCTGAAGGTGACCGTGGACCAGGCGAACCGAGTGTTCGTTGTTGCCCGCGGGGTTTACGAAGGCATCATGCAATTCGAGGAGGATGGGACGTTCCTCGGCTATGTCGGCACGATCAAAGTGAAGCGCGATTACGGGGATTATTTCTGGAGGCTCATTTCGACCGATGCGCAGAAAGCGCAGATGCGGCTGTTTATACCGACGGAATTCTCCAATCTGGATATTGACCGTAAAGGATTCGTCTACGCCACGAACATCGACGTCGGATCGAAGGAGCCGATCAAGCGCCTGAATCCTTCAGGGGAAGATGTGCTTAAGCGGTTCGGTTATTTCCCGGTGGCCGGCGATATTTACTACCGGCGAGCCGTCGGCCCGTCGAAATTCGTGGATATCAAGGTGCTGGGCGACGGGATGTACAGCGCGCTGGATTCCACGCAGGGACGTATTTTCACATACGATGATACGGGCAATTTGCTCTATGTGTATGGCGGAATCGGCAACCAGTTAGGAGTATTCAAGACGCCCGCGGCAGTCGAAATGCTCGGGGAGCATCAGCTGGTGCTCGATCGAGGCAAGGGAAGCATCGTGGTGTTTGAACCGACGGCATTCGGACAGAACGTCAATCAAGCGGTTCGCCATCATTACCGCGGGGACGATGTGGAAGCGCAGGCTTATTGGGAGCGGGTGCTCCAGCTTAACGCCAATTACGACATCGCGTACATCGGGATCGGGAAAGCGAAGCTTATGAAGGGGGAGAACAAGGAAGCCCTGCATTACTTCGAGATGGGGATGGACCGCAAAAATTACTCCGTCGCCTTCAAACGATACCGCCGTGAAGTAATGAAGGAGCATTTCGGCACCTTCTTGTCGGCAGCGACAGGCGCCGTGCTGCTGTATGCCGTATATCGGACGGTTCGACATCGAAACAAGAGGAGGGTGAAGGAGGCATGAGGCAGGAGTATTTTAAATTCCCTCTGCATTTGATCGTTCATCCCTTTGACGGATACTGGGATCTGAAGTATGAGAACCGCGGACGACTCGGCGTGGCGTTCTCCGTGCTGGCCCTTGTCGTCATCGCGAGCATCGTGCAGCGGCAGTATGCCGGGTTCCTCGTAAACTTCAACGATCCCCGGAGGCTCAACAGCTTCGATGAGCTGCTGTATATCGTGCTCCCGTTCTTTCTATGGTGCGTGTCAAATTGGTCGGTGACCACGCTGATGGGCGGGGAGGGAAAGTTCAAGGAAATCGTGCTCGCCAGCGCCTATGCGCTCATTCCGATGGTGCTGATTAACCCGCCGATGACGCTTGCAAGCCGGTTCATGGTTCAGGAGGAGACCGTGTTCTATTATCTCCTCACCATGGTCGCGACGATCTGGTTCATCGGGCTGCTCTTCGTCGGATCCATGACGATCCATCAATACTCGGCGGGCAAGACCGTTCTGACGATGTTCCTCAGCGTCATCGTGATGCTTATCATCGTGTTTCTTGGAACGCTTGTCTTCAGCATGATGCAGCAGATCTACACGTTCCTCGTGAACGTCTACCGCGAGATCATATTTAGACAGTAAAGGAGGCCTTAAGCCGTGAAATCAAGAAAATGGCTCTACACGGTGCTTGCATGTGTCGTCATCGCCGGCATTGCAACGGGCTTTCTGATCGGCGCGAACCGGGGCGCGCCGGCGGTGGACGTTGCTGCTTATGCTGCAGGAGCCTCGGAGCCGGCGCCGGGGAAGGAGCTTACCGTTCTGCCGGACCGGACCGAGGGCGTACCAGGCATGAGCCTGGTCGCAGAGACGGCCGGGCTTGGCCTGTACTACCATCCGGAGACGACCGAAATCGCGATTCGGGACAAACGAAGCGGCCGCATATGGTACAGCAACCCGGCGGACCGGGCGGAGGATCCGATCGCATCGCCGTTCGAGAAGGAGGCTCTGTCCTCGCAGCTGACGGTGACGTTCCGCGATTCGATCGGCACGCTCGAAACGTATCCGAACTACACATGGAGCGTAACGAACGGGAATTTCCAAGCCGAAAGCATTGAGAACGGCATCAGGGTTACATACACTCTGGGCGATGTGTCGCTGGGCATCGATGCCCTGCCGAAATATATTACGCCCGATCGGCTGCAGGAGAAAGTGCTCAGCAAGCTGGATGCCACGTTGGCTAAATACGTGCAGGCCCGCTACTACCCGATGAAGGATAACCCCGCCGTGCTGGAGCGCCTGGACGAACAGATCAAGAAAGAGCTGGTCCTGAAAAAAATGCTGGGGGCGTTCGAGCAGGCCGGATACACCGCAGATGATCTGGCCATCGACAATGCGTCCGGGGGTGGGGAGGCGGCAAGCGCAGATTCAAAGCCGCGGTTCACCATTCCGATCGAATATCGCCTCGACGAGGATTCCCTGATGGTGTCGGTGCCGCTTGGCCAGGTAACCGAAAGCGAGACCTACCGGCTGCGCAGCCTGGAGCTCCTCCGCTATTTCGGGGCGGCTGGTACGAAGGAGCAGGGGTATATGCTCGTTCCGGACGGCAGCGGCAGCCTGATTATGCTGAATAACGGCAAGGTGAAGGAAGAGCAATACGTGCAGCGGATATACGGCACCGATCCGAACCATAACAGCGAAAGCCGGGGACAGGTTGCCGATCCGGCCCGCATGCCCGTATTCGGAATGAAGAGCGGAGACGGCGCATGGCTTGCCATCATTGAGGAAGGGGATGCCGTCGCGAGCGTGTCGGCCGATATCAGCGGCAAGCAGAACTCGTACAATCATGTGTTCAGCAGCTTTGCCGTCCGGGGCGAGGATATGCTGGAGCTGTACACCGGAAGCACGGTTCAGGAAATCCAGCTGCTGAGCGACAAAATGTACGACGGCCATCTCTCCGTCAGGTACAGCTTCTTATCCGGCGGGGATGCGACTTACTCGGGAATGGCTCGCTTATACCAGCAGCGGCTGGTTAAGGAAAACAAACTGACGCCGCTGGCGGAAAGCGATTCGCTTCCGTTCTATCTCGACATGCTCGGCAGCGTGGATAAGCAGCGATCCTTCCTCGGCGTGCCGTATCATGCCGTCGTCTCCATGACGACATTTGACCAGGCAGGGGAAATTGCCGGTAAGCTTATGAAGGATGGGGTATCGAATTTGCGCATGCGCTATCTCGGCTGGTTCGGCAAAGGCGTTCATCATAAGCCGCCGGTCAACGCCAAGACGGACGGGGCCGTCGGCAGCGTCTCGGAGCTGAAGGAGCTGGCGGCGGAGCTGCAGGCCGCAGGCGGCGGATTGTACCCGGATGTTGCGTTCCAGCATGTTTACCGGGACGATGGTTCCTTTACGCCGGCATCGGATGCCGCCAGGTTCGTCACCAGGGAAACGGCGGAGCTGCATCCTTACGACCGCAACATGAACCGGATGGATTCGTATTACGGCACCTACTATCTTATGTCCCCGGCGAAGCTTCCGCATTACGTGAGCCGGTTTGCGGATTCCTACGGCCGTTACGGCATCGCTTCATTATCCTTGCGGGATCTGGGCGATGTTCTGAGCTCCGACTACCGGGTACAGCGGGTCGTATTCCGGGAGACGGCCAAGCTGATCGCCCAAGATCAGCTGGAGCGGCTGCGGGAGGCGAGCCCGGATCTGATGGTATCGGGCGGCAATGCATACAGCTGGCCGTACGCGAAGCATCTGATCGATGTTCCGGCGGCAAGCAGCAAATTTGGCCTTACCGATGCCGAGGTGCCCTTTTACCAGATGGTCATTCACGGCTACATCGATTATGCGGCGGGCGCGTTCAATATCGGCAACGAGCAGAATCCCCGCAAGCAGCTGCTCCAGTCGCTGGAGATGGGCTCGGCTCCTCGCTATCTGTGGTCCTACGAGAAGAGCTCGGAGCTGAAATACACGCGGTTCGACGAGATGTATGCAGCCGATTACCGGGATTGGTACGAGGAGGCCGTTGCCCTGTACAACGAGCTGAACGAGGTGCTCGCTCCGGTCCGAACCGAGCGGATGGTCGAGCACACGCAGCATGCGGATGGCGTGGTCGAAGTGAAGTATGAGAGCGGCATGTCGATTCTGATCAATTATACCGACAAGCCGGCCTCGGTTCGCAGCATTACGGTGGAGCCGCAATCCTATGCAGTAGGTGGTGACCGGGCATGAAATTAAGACTGTCCTTAACGCAAAAAAGATCCATGCTCGGCCTGCTGTTCATTGCACCATGGCTCATCGGCTTTGTCTTTCTGTTCGCCGGGCCGCTGCTTCAGTCCATTCTGTTCAGCTTCAGCAAGCTGGTCATTTCCCCGGGAGGGTATGAGCTGGAGGCTGTCGGCTGGCAGAACTTCAAGGATGCGCTGTTCGTGGACGCTAACTTCAACCGGATTTTGACGGAATCCATTCTGGGGACGGTCGTGGATGTGCCTTTAATCCTGTTCTTCAGCCTGTTCTCCGCAGTCCTGCTCAATCAGAAATTCAGGGGCCGGGCGCTGGCAAGGGCGATCTTCTTCCTGCCGGTCATTCTGGCCTCCGGAGCGATTTCTGCTGCCGAAACATCAGGGCTCATCAACCTGGTCGGAAACGCGTCCGTGGCGGAGGAGCTCGGCACGGCATCCGGACAGTTTAACGTGCTCTCCATGGTGCGGATCTTGACGGAAGCCGGATTCCCGATCACGATCACCGATTACATCGTCGAGGCCGTCATGCGGATCTATGACATCATCAGCAGCTCCGGCGTTCAGATTCTGATCTTTCTGGCGGCGCTGCAGGCCGTGCCGAGCTCGATGTACGAAGTGGCCAAGATCGAAGGCGCAACCGCTTATGAATCATTCTGGAAAATTACGTTCCCGATGGTGAGCCCGCTTATCCTGACCAACATGATCTACACCATCATCGACTCGTTTACGGACAGCACGGTAACCCGAACGATCTATGAGACGGCCTTCAAGACGCAAAATTTCGGACTCAGCGCGGCGATGGCCTGGCTGTACACGATCGTGGTGAGCCTGCTTCTGGTCATCATGGGCATCATCGTGTCCAGAAGAACCTTTTACCAAAACTAAGGCTGTCACATTTACGATCGGAACAAGGAACGGGAGGAAGGGAGGAGCAACGCATGGCAATTATTCGGGATCCGTCGAAAGAATCGGTTCAGGCACGCATGAACCAATCGGTTAAGGCGCGCGTGAACCAATCGGCTCAGGCACGCATGAACCGGATCAGGAACAAGACGCTGCCGATCCTATGGTCGGTATTCCGTTATCTGCTGATCATCGGCATCACCTTTATCATTATTTATCCGATCATCTCCAAATTCTCGGTTGCGTTCAAGGATAAGCAGGACATTTATAATCCGACGATTTACATGATTCCGGTACATTTCACGCTGGATAATTTCAAAATCGTGCTGGACCTGCTTGATTATTGGCCGCTGCTGCTCAATACGATGATCTATGTGTTTATTACGATGCTGCTTACGACAATGTCGACGGCGCTTGCGGGCTATGGATTTGCACGGTTCACCTTTCCGGGGAGCAATCTGTTGTTCGCGCTGGTCGTTCTGACGATCCTGATACCGATGAGCACGCTGATGGTGCCGATGTATTTGCACTTCCGAAGCTTTGACGTGCTCGGGCTGGTCCGGCTGTTCAGCGGCCAGGAAGGAATCAATCTGCTCAACAGCTACTGGCCGTCCATCATTACGTCGGCTACGGCGACCGGGCTGAAAGCCGGGCTGTTCGTATATATTTTCCGCCAGTTCTTCCGCGGCTTGCCGAAGGAGATTGAGGAGGCGGCGCTGATCGACGGAGCGGGCGGGCTCAAGACCTTTTTCGCGATTATGCTGCCGAATGCGATTCCGCCGCTCATTACAGTCACGCTGTTTTCGTTCGTATGGCAGTATAACGACACGTTCTATACCTCGCTCTTCATGAGCGAAGGGGCGCTCATGCCGCTGAAGATCGCCTCGCTGCCCGCTGATGCGAATCAGTTCCTGCCGTCCATCATGGGGCTCGGCTCGTCGGCCAAGGCGGATCCGAACTATGTGGCCTTGGTGGTGGACACCGGCATTTTGCTGGCGATTTTGCCGCTCATCGCCCTGTATCTGTTCGTGCAGCGCCATTTCGTGGAAAGCGTAGAGCGTACGGGGGTTGTAGGCTAAGCGTGAAAAGATGGAGCATATCAGAGTCGTAGGCTAAGCGCGGCAAGATGGAGCGTCCGGAGTAGTAGGCTGCCCATGAAAAGCATGGGGTATGGGCTTTGTGGACTAAGCGTGATGTTGTGCAAAGAGTGGCATGAAATTAAGGGTGTGCGCGGAAAGCGGATAATTGAGGGCCGGTAGCTACTGCCAAGAATTGTCCCATAACGACAGGTCAGGAGAGAAGACAATGGCGAAAGCTAATACTTCCCGATTCGAGGTTGCGCCCGAGTTGATTAATCCAAGGGCCTCCGAGGGCGCGAAGCGATTGATGCGTTATTTGTGCAGCATTTACGGAAAGCGGATGCTGACCGGACAGCAGATCGGCGTCGTATCGACGCCTGAATTCGAGATGATTCACAGGGTAACGGGAAAGTACCCTGCGGTTGGCGGCTTCGACTTCATGAATTACTCGCCGTCCAGGGTGGAACGCGGTGCTGAATGCCGCGACACCGATCTTGCAATCGATTGGTGGAACCGCGGCGGGATCGTCACCTTCTGCTGGCATTGGAATGCCCCGAAGGATCTGATTGATCTGCCGCCGGACCGCACATGGGGGAGCGGGTTTTATACGAAAGCCACAACCTTCGACGTTCAGCGGGCGATGTCGGATCAGGACTCGGAGGAATACCGCCTGCTTATCCGCGATATCGATGCAATCTCCGATCAGCTGAAACGGCTGCAGGACGAAGGGGTGCCGGTGCTGTGGAGGCCGCTGCATGAGGCGTCGGGCGGATGGTTCTGGTGGGGAGCGAAAGGGCCGGAGCCCTGCATCGCTTTATGGAAGCTGATGTACGAGCGGATGACCCATGTTCACGGGCTGAACAACCTGATCTGGGTATGGAACGGCCAGCATAAGGACTGGTATCCCGGGGATGCGTACGTCGATATCATCGGCGAAGATATTTATCCGCCCGCTCAGGATTACGGCTCCCAAGCGGAGCGATTCCGCATGGCGGAGTCGTATACAGCTGCGAGGAAGATTATCGCGTTGACCGAGAACGGGGTCGTCCCCGATCCAGACCGGATGCTTGCGGATGACTGCCCTTGGGCATGGAACTGCACCTGGTACGGAAGTTTTGTTTTCACCGGGGAAGGAGACGAGCGTGTCTATTCCGAAGAATATACGGATGCGGAGCAGCTCGTGAAGACCTATGCGCATCCCTTTACGGTTACGCTGGATGAGCTTCCGAATTTGAAGGACTAGGGAAAGATTGGGCGGAGGCGATTTTGGCGCTGCCCATCGAATGCTAAAAAAGGATTTTGAATCTATGTGTGTTATGGTGCAGCAATGTCTTTTCGGAGTGGAGAAAACGATGCTGGATCGAAGCCATGCCGCATGCTAAACGATGAGTTCCATACAAAATATAAAAATAGGGCAAGGTGACTACCATGAATAAAAACATTCTGACATTAACGAAGTGGAATTTTAAGGCTAGCGACGAGACGGAGTGGCTTCCAGCCCAAGTGCCGGGCTGCGTTCACACAGATCTGCTGAGAAACGGCAAGATCCCGGATCCGTTCTACGGAACGAATGAGCATGATCTGCAGTGGATTGACAAGAAGGATTGGGAGTACGAAACGGTGGTTGAAATCGATCCGCAGCTACAGTCTCAAGCCAAGGTTGAGCTGGTATTCGAGGGCTTGGATACATATGCGGATGTGTACTTCAACGGGGTGAAGGTGCTGGAAGCGGATAATATGTTCCGCTCATGGCGCGTCGACGTAAAATCACTCGTCAAGGCGGACGGCAACGCCATCCGCATCCGGTTCCGCTCGCCGATCCAGGAGGATTTGCCGAAGCTGGAGAAGCTGGGATACCCGCTGCCGGCGAGCAATGATCAGTCCGAGCTTGGGGGACTGGGCGACCGGAAGGTCAGCATCTTTGCGCGGAAGGCGCCGTACCATTACGGCTGGGATTGGGGTCCGCGGTTCGTCACGAGCGGAATCTGGCGGGAGGCCCGCATCGAAGCCTGGTCGGAGGTGCGTCTGGATGATGTGTTCATCCGCCAGGATGAAATTACGGCCGTATCGGCACAATTGACGGCTGTGGCATCCATTGAGGCCGAGCAGGCGTGGCAGGGCAAGCTGCGCGTGTCGGCAGCCGGACAGGTATGGGAGAAGGAGGTCCAATTGGCGGAGGGCAGCAACACCGTCGAGCTGGAATTGGCCATTGCCGAGCCAAAGCTGTGGTGGTGCCGGGGATTGGGCGAAGCGCATCTGTATGATTTTCAAGTGGAGCTCGTCCGGGATCAGCACACTGCAGCGTCGTACCGGGTGAGAACCGGACTGCGCAGCGTCCGGCTCGTACGGGACAAGGACGAGAGAGGCACATCGTTCTATATTGAGCTGAACGGCACGCCGGTTTTCGCCAAGGGTGCAAACCATATCCCGAACGACAGCTTCATTACGGAAGTGACCGCTGAGCGTTATCGTCACGAGATTGCGTCCGCTGCGGAGTCCAATATGAATATGCTGCGCATTTGGGGCGGGGGCATTTATGAAGAAAAGGTATTCTATGACCTGTGCGATGAGTACGGCTTGATGGTATGGCAGGATTTCATGTTTGCTTGCAGCATGTATCCCGGGGATGAGGCGTTTTTGGAAAACGTACGGCTGGAAGCGGAGGAGAATATCGTCCGGCTGCGGAATCATCCGAGCATCGTGCTCTGGTGCGGCAATAATGAGATTGACTCTGCTTGGGCCCACTATGACGAGAACGCTGGATGGGGATGGAAGAAGGATTATACGCATGAGCAGCGCGAGCGGATTTGGGCCGACTATGAGGCCATTTTCCACCGGATTTTGCCGGAAGCGGTCGCAAGCTATGCGCCCGGCGCGGAATATTGGCCGTCATCGCCACTCGTATCGCTGAGCGGTGACAAGGATCAGCATGCCAATCCATCCACCACAAGCGGTGACATTCACTACTGGGGCGTTTGGCATAACACTGAACCGTTCGATAATTACAACGTGTATGTAGGACGCTTTATGAGCGAGTACGGCTTCCAGTCGTTCCCGGAGCCGAAGACGGTCCGCACTTATGCGGAGGAAGGCGACATGGAGCTGGAATCGAAGGTCATGCTGGCGCACCAGAAGAATGGGGCGGGCAACAGGCTCATCAAGAGCTACATGGAGCAGTATTATCATGAGCCGAAGGATTTTGAAGCATTCCTGCATATGAGCCAGATTCAACAGGGCGAAGCAATGAAAATGGCAATCGAGGCCCATCGCCGCAACAAACCGTACTGCATGGGTACCCTGTATTGGCAGATGAACGACTGCTGGCCGGTCGCTTCCTGGGCAGGCATGGACTACCTCGGAAGATGGAAGGCGCTGCAGTACGTGGCTAAGCGCAGCTTCCGGGACGTCAGCCTGTCGGTTGATTCCAGGGAACAGGAGGTCCGCGTTCATCTCGTCTCCGACGTGAACGAACCGGTTCGCGGAACGCTGCGCGTCCAGCTGTTCGATTTTGACGGTAAGGAGCTGTACGCTTCCGAACATCCGGTCGATGCGGAGGCGCAGGCATCCTTTGTGGCGTTCCGGGCGGCAGAAGACGGGCTTCTGCAAGGCCATGACCCGTCCCGGGTAGTGCTGCTGGCGCAGCTGCTTCAGGAGGATGACGTGCTCGACAGCAAAACCCATTACTTCGTGAACGACAAGGCGCTCCGCCTTCAACGCCCGAACATTCGCGTAAGCGAGGTTGATGGCAGCGGGGGTACCGCGTTCGTGCTGGAGAGTGACGTGCTGGCCCGTCATGTGTGGCTGTCCCAGGAGGAGGAAGGCTTCTACAGCGACAACTTCTTCGACCTGATTCCGGGCATTCCGGTGACGGTATCCTTTAACCGCAGAAATGCTGCCGGCGAAACGCCGTTCGTCACGGGCCGCCCGGGGCAGGTCGAGGTCCGATCAATGGCGGACTGCATCGATCCGGCGGCGGTCGTGTCGGTATAGTCAGCTACCTTCTTACCGCTACCAGAATTAAATTCATTCGCACGGATTATACGGATGATTCATTAGCAGCCTCGTTCGTAGTGCATATTAGTTGACAGCGATCAACAGTTAGGGTGAGGGATAACCGCTTCTCCAGCCATATAGGCGAGAGGAGCGGTTTTGTTTTTATACAGAACTTCTTTTGGTAATTACCGTGACGGAGAGATTGGTGGGTGTAAGTTTATTTATTGAATTTCTGAGTGAGCTCTGCTTCAGTCAGGTTCACTTCCTGAAAATCCGCTTTGATAGTATCGTCATTGGTAATTGCGACAACCCTATTGTTTTTCAATTGAAAAATATATGGTTCAATCATACCGTAATAACTTGAAGGACCTGACGGTGAAGGAGCTAATGCAAAGATATACTCACCATTCTTTGTTAAAGTAGCCTGTAAGGGAGTGGATTCTCCTTTGTAGTTTCCTCCAGGAACAGCGACATGAATTTTGCTATTCGGTGTGACATCCCCCTTTAAAACTTTGGTTACCTCAACAGCATAATCCGTTCCTGGAACACTGACGTTCTGGTCTTCTTTCGTCGGATCGACCGAATCCCGTCTAAGGTTTCGGGTTGTTCCCTTATCATCGATAATCTTCCCAATAACTACAACCGGGGAGGTTTCAATTGCTAGATCGATGTTATTTGCCGTGGCTCTTCTTACTTCTCCATTCGACGATCCGCTAACCTGTGCATAAACAAAGTAAACCAGAGTAGCAGCTACAAAAGCCGCCAAAATCGTTAGAGCGTAACTCTTTATTCTATTAACCAATTATATTCCCTCCCTTCCATTGATTAAGGATACATGGCATTAGCACCGTTAATGTCATCTTGTAGTGGTTTAGTATCGGTATAAAGTCCTGTTGCCCACATCACTGTTGGGGAAACCGTAGAGTGCCCTAGACCGATAAAGTGTCCGATTTCATGCAGTGCGGTATTAATCTGCAAATTCGTTTTGTTTAGCGGTCCGGAGTAATTATAGAACCACAAGTTGTTTAGACCTGCATCGCCGCTGCTAGCTTCTGAGGTAAAAGGTTTACAGTATAGATGGGCTCTACCCATATTCGATCCTTCTTCGTTATATATGCCGAAAATATTTGCAGTAAGTAAAGAATAATCATGTGACAGACCAACTTTGGTTGGTGTATCATTCCACCCAACGACAGCAGTGGCAAAAATGTTTCTGTAATCACTTGGCGTGTCCCCGATAAATTTATATTTAATGCTTCCGGGAGAACTCCATTTGCCGCACATGTTGTCTTTGTTGTTGTAAGCAAAAGCATAAGAACCTAACGTAAAAGATAGAACGATTAGGAAAACTAAGGCGTGCATTACTTTTGATTTAGTATTCACCGGATTTCCTCCCATCTGTTTAATTTTTGCGGATTATCACTGAAGAATCCGCTTAATGAAAACAGCAGAACCAAATGTTTCTGGGTTATGCTATTTCCCTGTATAATACAAAACGCTTTCTTTGGAAAAGGTTACGGTAATATTTCTCTAAAAAATGGGAAAAAACCAATGGACCTGAGCCAGGAGATGCTCATAGAAGCATTGGGATCAGGTAAATGCATGTGTTCTGAACATCAAAATGACAAAGACCCCGAAAAGGGGTCTTTGTCTTAGAGCTCGAATATGATATATGACTGTCCGCCTTCTAGAACAAAAAAAGGAGATGGCGTTCATATGAATAAATTCATGATGAAGCTTGCGGAGTGGATAAGTAATCCTAAACATGGGTTCACCGCTGCTTATGAAGGGGAACATTTCGTTTTTGGAGCGCGCCGCCCTGGATTTCCTTTTGCTCGTGTTTCCTCCGTGCTATTGCAAAGGTGGATTGCATTTATGCGGACACAAGGCATAATACGCGTCATTTGTTTATTACCCCCACGTCAATTAGCCGCTTATGAGGATCTGCTTCGAAGTTACCACCAGGAGTTTGGTAAAGATAACGTGCTTTGGGTTCCCGTTGAAGATTTCCAGCTGGTAGAAGAGGACCAACTTATTTATCGTATTTTACCATTTTTGGCGGAGTCAGAGCAGCTGCAACTGAAAACGGTCGTTCACTGCTCAGGTGGAGTAGGCCGGACAGGTCATGTTCTTGCTGCCTGGCTCGTAAGCTGTCGAGGAATGTCCAATGAGGAGGCGATTACGGCAGTAAAAAGACAAGGCAGAAATGCACGTGAATCAAGAGACAAAAGATTGGATGAGCTGCTTGATCGATGCAGGGATTCCTTTTCTTAACGAGGGTAAACGAAACTAAAAAACATCACCATACAATCGTTGAAAAGATGTAAGGCGACAACCATACATTTATTGAGGGGAAAGGATGATTGTATTCCTCAAAAATAATTGTTAATATAAGAACATAATGATGAGAGGACTGATGGATGGACAATGGTTAACTAATCTATATTTTTATTTGAGTTGAATAACTTCCAAATACAAAATATAGGGTTAGTCTATCCATTTCTATAAATCAGTGTACATGTCATGAATTTAATGGCAAACTACAAACTTATTTATGAAAATTAACGGCTAATCCTTCCATATCCATTTGGGAGGATTTTTTATTCTCTCATAGGGTAAGCTGTGATGTTTTAAAATCTAAATATAAAGGGGAGAGAGAAATGAGTAGTTCAGACACGATCGTTACGCATGTAATACTCCGTATAAGTCGTTAATATCCATCAAACTTATGCGGAGTATGAAAATAGATGGATTTACCGACTTTGTATACAGAAAGAAGTGCGATATACAAAGGAGGAATTTTTCATGTCAATGATAAAAGTTCAAGACTTAACGTTTTCTTATCCAGGCAGCTTTGACCATATTTTCGAAGGGGTAAACTTTCAAATCGATACCAATTGGAAGCTTGGCTTTATTGGAAGAAATGGGCGGGGCAAAACAACGTTCTTTCAGCTGTTATTAGGGAAGTATGAGTATAGCGGGAACATCCTTTCTTCGGTCGAATTTAATTATTTTCCTTATCCCGTTTCGGATCCTAACAAGTTAACTTATGAAGTTCTTGAAGAAATTTGTCCCCAAGCAGAGGATTGGGAGTTTCTTCGTGAAATATCCTATCTGAAAGTGGATGCCGAGGTCATGTACCGACCGTTCAAAACCTTATCCAATGGAGAACAAACCAAGGTATTGCTGGCGGGACTATTTTTGAATGAAGGCCAATTTTTATTGATTGATGAGCCAACGAATCATTTAGACACCGATGGACGAAAGGTTGTCTCTGATTATTTAAGGAAGAAAAAAGGGTTTATTCTAATCTCGCACGATCGAAGCTTCTTAGACGGATGCGTTGACCACATCTTGTCGATCAATCGAGCGAATATCGAGGTTCAAAGCGGCAACTATTCTTCATGGAAGTTAAATTTTGATAGGCAGCAGGAACACGAAGAGGTAATCAATCAGCGTCTGCAAAAGGACATCGGGCGGTTAAAGGAGTCTTCGAAGCGTTCAGCAAATTGGTCTAACCAAGTGGAAGCCTCCAAAAACGGGACAACGAATTCGGGTTCTAAACTCGACAAGGGTTTTGTAGGCCATAAAGCGGCGAAGATGATGAAGAGGGCAAAGAGCATTGAGTCAAGGCAGCAAAAGGCGATTGAGGAAAAGTCCAAGCTGCTAAAAAATGTGGAGAAAACCGAGCCGTTAAAATTAGAACCATTGGAATTTCAGTCAAAAGAATTGATCGTTTTGGCTGACTTGTCAGTGATGTACGATGATCAAATCGTCAATAAACCCGTTAGCTTCACGGTTGAACAAGGTGATCGCATCATACTTGATGGAAAGAATGGAAGCGGCAAAAGCAGTATCCTCAAACTAATATTGGGGAATGAGATACAGCATACAGGCTCAATCAAACGGGGGTCTGGACTTATCATTTCCTATGTCGAACAGGATACTTCTCATCTAAAGGGGCAGTTATCGGACTTTATAGAAGAACATGAGATTGATGAATCCTTGTTTAAATCCATCTTACGCAAGATGGACTTTGACCGAATCCAATTTGAGAAGGATATCTCCCATTATTCCGGCGGGCAGAAGAAAAAGCTTCTTATAGCCAAAAGTTTGTGTGAACGGGCTCATGTCTACATTTGGGATGAACCGTTAAATTTTATTGATCTGTATTCGCGCATGCAGCTTGAAGAACTAATTCAACAATTTAATCCCACCATGATTATGGTGGAGCATGATCAGGCATTTCAACAATCAGTTGCAACCAAAATGATATCTGTGTAGTTGAATACGAAGAATGGAAGGACATTACATGTTTAGCGACAACTATGTAATGTCCTTTTTCGTTTTTCAATGTTCCAGGCGGGGGAATCATTCCACCCACAACTTTTTCCATCGGCCCCCTAAACAGTATCACTTTTTGACATGATTAAAAGTTATTATAAAGTCAACAAAAGCGATAAGACAATTCAAGCGAAGCTAAAGAAAAGGAAGGGATTAAAAATGGCAAACTACAGTATTGCGGAAAAGGACAGCTTTATCGTAGTAGGGATCGGAACCGAGCTTCAAAGCGATTATACGGATTATGCCGGTATCAACAAGGAAAAGGCAGATTTCTGGGAGGAAGTACAGCAGGACGGAAGGCTGGATGCATTAAAGGCGGCAGCCGCGAATGAATACTTGTTTGCCGTGAACGAAGCGGTGAATAACAAGATGATGTATTATGCTGGCGTCATGACCGATGAAGCTCTACCCGAAGCAACCCGGGTCATTCAATTTCCTAAAGGGGAATATCTCGTTGTAAAAGGGGAAGGGAAGACGGCAGATGAGTTGAATCATATGCTAACTGGCATTGCTTTCGGGCAAGTCTTGCCGGAGGCAAAGGATATCGCCTATGTTGGCGGACCGAACGCCACGGTTGAGATGGGGGAGCGAAACGGATTGGTATTTGGTGAAATGTGGATTCCTGTTGTTAGGAAGTAATGCTTTCGATGCGAGTTTTGCTCGAAGTCGGTTCAAAGAAGTGCCTCACACAAAACTAAGTCTACGCTTTCGATGCGAGTTTTGCTCGAAGTAGTTCGAAGTAGTAACGCTC
The DNA here is from genome assembly GCF_038002285.1 of Paenibacillus sp. FSL R5-0810. Lineage (NCBI taxonomy): Bacteria > Bacillati > Bacillota > Bacilli > Caryophanales > Paenibacillaceae > Paenibacillus > Paenibacillus sp. FSL R5-0810. The sequence goes on along the minus strand of NZ_JBBOCF010000001.1, from coordinate 3,672,714 downwards.
ACAAAACTAAGTTTACGCTTTCGATGCGAGTTTTGCTCGAAGTCGATTCAAGAAGTACCTCACACAAAACTAAGTCTACGCTTTCGATGCGAGTTTTGCTCGAAGTAGTTCGAAGTAGTAACACTCACAAAACTTTGAGGAGAGATGAACATGTCCCATATCGTTGATTTCAAAAATGTATCCACCGCCGGTTTAGAATCTTCACCCGTAGCCGAAGCACTCGCTGGTTTACGAGCCAATGAAGCCCGTTATTTTATGAACAAATATAAGCATGAATTTACGGTTGTACCCGCCAGCGAGAGCCAAGAGGCCCTGGATTACGTGAACCGCATTTTGAAAAAGGAACGTGATATAGAGATTGCGGCCAAACCATTGGAAACATCGCGGTTCCAAGTGGAAAATATCCAATTTACCTATGTTTTTTATGAGGATGGGCTTGCGCTCAATGTCATGTATACGGTTGATGATCCTAAGAAGCGTGCCGTTGGTTTTAAGCTTTCTGAGGGGATGGAGGTACCCGAGGAGCTGGAAGGGAAGTTTAAATTTGCAAGGCAAAAATCAAAATTAGCTGGTACGATTCGTGGCTCGTTTTTTGTAATCAAGAGAGAATATAGCTATGAGGAGGAATCGAAATGAGTAAGCTGATCAGTGCGGAAACAACAATGAAAGGTAATACCCAACCCCGTGGAAGGAAGGTTGCTTATTGGTCGGTCACCATCCTACTCGCAGCAGCTATTACGTTAAGTGGTATCGGCCAGCTGATGCAATTAGGAGGAAATGTCGAATTAGTGACGAAGCTGGGGTACCCATTATACGTAATGACCATTCTCGGGATTTGGAAAGTGCTTGGAGCGATTGCGCTCGTCGTGCCAGGTTTACCGCGACTTAAAGAATGGGCTCATGCCGGTATCTTCTTTTTAATGACGGGTGCGGCATTATCGCATGCATTTGCCAACGACTATGGGGATTACGGGTTTAATTTTATCCTCCCCCTTGCCTATGCTGCATTAAATATCTGCTCGTGGGCGCTGCAGCCATCGAAGAGCCGCTTATCTTAAAGGATGGTAAATATCACGGACGGCTTCCCCTTCGTATCACCAATAGATTTTTAAATCCAAGAAAATCTATTGGTGAAGGGGGGGATATCAGAACAAAACTACGACAATAAGATATGACAGCAGAGCCGCATAACTGCGGCTTTTATGGGTTTAAGCAGCCAAGTTTTTGATCGAACTCATTAGCCAGCGGGTAGGTATATTCATTTAATCCGGTAACGGACATCTCCTAGTCGGAGACTAACTTTCCGTCATGGGTCTTGGACCTGTTCGCTAAGGACGTCAAAGGTTAGGCCATCAATGTTCGAGTGGCCACTTTCAAGTTGTCTTCAGTAATAGCCTAAGTGCTAATGGATTGGAGTAGTCTTTTAAGAAGGTATAAACGTTTTGCTTTCCTGTGCAAAAACAGAGCGATATCAAATTTGAATCGGTCTGTTTTTATACCATTACCCGGGAAATTGAGGAAGAAGATCACAATCTTCGAGTCGGACTGCCGGTTCATGTCGAAAAAGTGATGGGTTAGGGGAAGGGCAAAAGACTTCTAGTGCTGCATTTTTGTCTGCAACCAACGTTTGTGAAGCTCCATGCTTCAGGGTCAATATGATTCTACGAAGAAGTAACTGATTATACTCAGCAGGTACAATGCAATAATGATGCAGATTACGATCAGGGTTGATTTTTTCATAGGGGATTCTCCTTGGCAGGTATTAATAAAAAGAGACTGGCCGAGCTGATGCCTCCACAATATTGCCTACTCTCGCACTTTTATCGAGAGCTAGGGAAGGAATCAGTGCAGTATTTACAGAGCATTTGAGCAAACTCCAATGGAACAGCCCTCATGGAAATGAGCTACCATGGAGCCGGCTATCTTCTGACAGAGTCGTCTCGCTATATGCGAGGCTAACCTGTATTTACACATGGAGAAGGTCCCACAAACATCCTTCCTGAAAAAAGGGTCTACTAGTATTGAGATGACTAACTTCTCAACGATTTTATTCCTCTTCCCCTATAGGAAGGGGGAGAGTAGCCTTTGCGTTCTTACGATCCATTGCTGGAAGTGGGGAAAGGGATTAGCACCTTCTGCGGGCAGAGCAACGCAGCAGTGCTCTCGGGATCCCTGGATAGCCTAAGCGCAGCAGGCGGAAAGTTGCAGGAGAAGCTTCAGCGGAGCAGGCGGAATGTTCCAGGAGAAGCGTCAGCGGTCGCCTTTGTCTCCAGATTTCTACAATAGCTATTGCAAGTTCAAAGAAATCTGGAGACAAGAGGGATCGGAGGGAACATCCGCATGCGGAGCGATGCAGTACTGGGAGCAACATCCGCATACGCAGCGATGCAATACTTGGAGAAACATCCGCAGGCGAGCCAAGCTGGTTTTATTATTGAGACAACTAACTTCTCAACGATTATTCCATTCCTCCCACCTGTAGTAAGGGCGAGAGTAGCCTTTGCGTTCTTACGATCCATTGCTGGAAGTGGGGAAAGGGATTAGCACCTTCTGCGGGCAGAGCAACGCAGCAGTGCTCTCTCGGGATCCCTGAATAGCCTCGGCGCAGCAGGCGGAAAGTTGCAGGAGAAGCGTCAGCGGAGCAGGCGGAATGTTCCAGTAGAAGCGTCAGCGTTCGCCTTTGTCTCCGGATTTCTACGATGGCTATAACTAGTTCAAGGAAATCTGGAGACAAGAGGGATCGGAGGGAACATCCGCATGCGGAGCGGTGTAATACTTGCAGAAACATCCGGAAGCGGAGCGATGCTTATTTATGTTGGAGGCAACCGCATGCAAAGCGATGCCGAACCGTAGCGATGCTACAAGGCCCGTTCTCCTAACCCCGGCACAAAAAAGACGACACCAGCAACAGCTAGTGTCGTCCTTCCCACTTTAAAATTACTTGCTCGCCTTATAAGCAGCCAAGTATTCCTTCACCTTCGCCGGATCCGCTACGAGCTCGTTGCCGGTTTTGACGATCGGGCTCACGGTGGAGTAGGCTTTGATTTTGTTATTGTTGTAGTACGCAAGAATTTCATCCTGGTTGATCGAGTAGAGCACCGCTCTTCTCAGATCTTCGCTGCTTGCCACATCGCGATTCTTCGTATTGAAGAGCAGGTAAGATACCGCGTTGCTCTCAATGGTTTGCAGCTTCAGCTTGCTGTCGCCCTTCACAACGTCGTACTTCGTTTCAGGCACGCCGTAGTAGAGGTGAATCTCGCCGCTGCGCAGCGCGGAGAGCGTGCTGTCGGCGTCCTTGATGAAGCGCACTTTCACTTGCTCGATTTTCGGCTCATGCTCCGTACCCTTCATGTAACCAGGGTTTTTGTAGAAGATGGCCTCGTAATCGTTCTTGTAGGACAAGATGTAAGGACCGCTTGCAAACAGCGTATTGTTGTATTTGTCGCCTTCCGTTACCGTGTTTTGGTCACCGTAAGGGATGTCTTTGTTCACATCGAATTTCTCGACGTCATAGGTGTTGATGGATTCAACTTGTTTCTTCGACACGATCCCTGCGGATTGGTGAGCCAGGTAGTTCAGAACTTGCGGGAACGGCTCAGTGGTCGTCAATTTGATGACCTGATATTTGCCGTCCTTGGTGCTGGCCTGGTTTTTGTCGCTGACCAGGGAAGTGATTTTGGTGTCGAGGCCTTTCTCCAGCGCTTCTTTCACGCTTTCGCCGCCACCGGACACTTTCGTGTTCTCCAGTACGCTCAGATCCGTGACCGCTTCAACGGTATTGATGTGCTCGTGAAGGGTGTAGGTACGGTGATCCGGCACGGAGTTTTTGTCCTTCGCACGGTTCATCGAGAAGATGACATCGTCTGCGCCAACGCGCTCGCCGGAGTCAACGGCTTTTTTATCCGTGATTTTGGCGAAGTTGATATCGTCGCGAAGAATGAAATAGTACTCCGAGTTGCCTTCCGCAATGGCATGGTTATAAGACAGAGAGCCTTCGGACGTGATTTTGTCGTCATCGGTCAGGTTGATCAGACGGACGTTCATGTTGGTGTTGATGATATTGATGGAACCGTCGTTTCCTTTGATCGGGTCAAGGGAAGTCAATTCGGAAATCGATTGGGACAAAATAAGCGGCTGCGTTGCGCGCTTCGACTGGTCTTTGAAATCAACGGCTTCCCATGGCAGGGAGCGGGATTTCGACAGACGGACGGAGTTCTCGTCAAGAACGTCCTTGTTGAACGCCTGGCTCTTCAGAGAGATGTAAAGCGGCGCGATATAGGCTTTTTCCGTCACGAGGCGATCCTCGAGTTTTTTATAAGTGGCAACAGCCTCTTCCGGCGTTTGGGTAGCGGCTTCGTCAATCAGCTTGTCCACTTCTTCATCGGACATAATGCTGTAGTCGCCGCCGGTTTTGAACAAGGAACGAACGGCATAGTCCGGGTTACCGGTAACCGTCGTCCAGCTGGACAGCGCGATATCGTAGTTGCCGGCATCCTGCTGGGCTTTGAAGCTGCCGTAATCAGGCTGAAGATTCAGCTTCACGTTGAAGCCGTTTTTGGTCAGCTGGTCACGGATGATATTGACATCGGATTCGTTAGAGCTCATACCGAGCAGCTCAATCGTCACCGCCGAAGCGTCCGTGGACGAATCCGCTGGTTCTTGTTGGTTTTGCTGCTGTGCGTCCTCTTTGGTTTTTACGTTGCATCCTGCCAGTACGATGACGAGCGAGAGGAACAGCAACAGCAAGGAACTCTTTTTCATGGTGATTCCCTCCTGAGTGATATATATATAAATTTGTTTGAAACCGTTAATTGGGTACTGCTAAGGCCGTCAGGCTAGTCCAGCTTCGGATCGAGCGCATCCCGCAGTCCGTCCCCCAAGAAGTTGAAGGACAGCACGAGGGCAATGATGGCAAGACCCGGATAAATCGCCAGGTAGGAGTTGGTCTCCAGATACGTGCTTCCGATTTTGAGGATATTTCCCCATTCCGGAATATGAGGCTCTACCCCAAGGCCCAGGTAACTCAAACTGCTTGTCGAGATGACCGCCGCACCGATGGTCAACGTCGATTTGACGATCATAGGCGCAAGGGAGTTCGGAACGATATGCTTGAAAATTATCGAAAAATTGCTGGAGCCGAAGGCTCTGGCCGCATCCACGTATTCATACGTGGAGACCAGCATGACATTCGCCCGCATCGTTCGGGCATAGGTCGGGATGGCCCCTACGCTAAGCGCAAGAATAAGGTTGACCGTATTCGCGCCGAATGCCGCGATGATCGCGATGGCGAGCAGGATGCCCGGTATCGCATACAGCACGTCAAGAAGCCGCATGATGATGTTGTCCGTCTGACGGCCGTAATAGCCGGATATGGCTCCAAGGATCCCGCCGATAATCACCGGGATGAGGGTGGATGCGAATCCGACGATCAGCGAGATTCGGGCGCCGAACACGATCCGGGAGAATAAGTCCCGCCCGAAATTGTCGGTGCCGAACGGATACTCCAGACTAGGCGGCAGCAGGATCGCGCTGTAATTGTTGTCGATCGCGATGCTGTAATCAAAGGTGAATACGCTGCATACCGACAGGCAGAACAGAAAGATGACAAAGAACAAACCGGCCATCGCCGTCGAGTTGGCAGTCAGCTTGATCCATACGTCGCTCCAGCGCGTCATCGCCGGATTGCCATTCTTGCGGATTTTTGCCAGCAGGTTAATCCCGAGCACCAGTGCAAAAATGTTGCCGGTTGCCGCTGTAACAATAATCGGCAGCGCGAGCCACACAAGCTTCGGATGCGCATAGTGGCTCGTAACGAACTTAGCAACCAAAAGCAGTGCGATCAGTTGAAGGATTGCAACCACGACGAGGATGAACATCGCCGGTAGAAAAGTGTTCGATACATAAGGCTTGAACAAATTGAGCGCCGAGATAGCGATGACATAGAGCTGGGTTAGCAGCATGTACACCGCAATGGTGTACTCGGGAGGCTTCTGCTGTTTGACGAGGTTAAAACCGAACGTAACGGTAAACAGATTCCCGGTTATGATGCTTAGCAGCTGGATGTATCCGAGCAATCGGGTTGATCGCCTGATGTCCCCGGTCCGAAGAAGGTCCCGCCGGATCAGGAGCGTAATAATCATCTGAACGATCGTAAATAGGGCATACGCAGCAAAGGCGGTAAATACCCAAGGCTTCAAGGCGCCTCCAGCGAAATCAAAGCTGTTCAGCAGCAGGATCACGGACAGAGTCAATGATATAACCCATGTGAAGCTGGCTTGACGGTACTCCGGTGATGATTTCAGCTGGTGTGCAGTGCCTTGCTTAGATTGTAGCTTCTTGATCATGAGTACACCTGCTTTAGTATTGTTTCATCTTGGATCGGATCCGTGGATCGAAGAACGCGTACAAGATATCGATAATGACGTTCACCAGCGATATGGTGATGGCGGTATAAACGACGCCGCCCATAATGGCCGGTATATCAGGGATGAATTGCTTGTCCACGATGTAGCTCCCGATACCGCTAATGTTGAATACCTTTTCCGTAACGGCCGAGCCGCCCATCATGCCCCCGAACTGGAGACCAATGACGGTGATGATCGGAATAATGGCATTGCGGACCGCATGCTTCATGAGAATCGTCTGTTTTCCGAGCCCCTTCGCTCTGGCCGTGATCATATAATCTTCATGGATGACCTCAAGCGTCGAGGAGCGCGTCATTCTGGCTACGGAAGCGGTAAGTCCCGTACCGAGCACAATAACCGGCATCACGATGGACAGCCAATTCTCCGGGTTGAAGGTTGCCGGCAGCCACTGCAGCTTAATCGAGAAATTCAGGATAAGGATTAATCCTTGCCAAAAGTTCGGGATAGACAATCCGATCAGCGCAACGAACATGAACGTATAATCGAAGAACGAGTTCGGTCTGGTTGCCGAAATAATGCCGATCGGCAGCGCGATCGCAATCGCAATAATGAGCGAGATGACGGTCAGCGTCAGCGTGATCGGGAATTTTCGGGCGATGCTGTTCGTAATATCCTCGTTGCCCGAGAACGATTTGCCAAGATCGAAGTAGGCAATGCCCTTGATGTTGTTCCACAGCTGCGTCAGATAGCCTTGATCGAGACCGTGCATTTTATTGAAGGCCGCGATCTGCTCCGGCGTTGCCGTCTCTCCTAAAATATTGGCTGCAGGATTGAACGGCGACAAGTACAGGATGGTAAATACGAGAACCGCTACCCCGAAGATGACGAGAATCGTCATCGCAAGCCGTTCCACAATATATTTCAGATAGGGACTGCGATATAAAAATATAAGAATATACATCAGCAGACCCGGGATCAGTGATATAATGAAGAATAACGGATTGGCGATCAGTCGGTCGAACGTATCGGCCATGGTCAAACGCTTCTTATTATTTAATAGAAGCTCCTTGGTCGTCCGGTCACGGAGCTCCTCCTTAAACCGGGCCTGTGCGATTCGTTCAACTTCCTGCTGGAGCTGCTGCTCGCTGATCTTCTGGTTGAAGAACTCATGCTTGCGCTTCTGCTGCTGGGCAATCTCGCCCTGGAGGGCTTCCAAATACCCGGATGCAAGCATCGCGCTGCGAATGCGGTTCTCAGCGGCTGTATAGTCGTCCTTCCTTCGCTGAACCAAATAAAAGAGGAAGACCACGAGATTAACGGGTGCTCCCAATAATAATAGTAAGTATTTATAAGAAGGATTCAGAAGGATCTTATGATAAGTGGTGCTTATCGAACCTATGAGTCCGCCTCTTCTAGCTGCTTCCGTCCCCCCCATAAGGTGTCTTTCCTCCTTGTTTCTAAATTGCATTATTCCGAGCGATATAGTATATTTTATTTTGAGATATATTAAAAGTCAATAGATTATTAGCGTCTTACGCGATGACATAATGCATATGGCAGGTGAGGAAGTTGGAACCGATCTTACAGGTTAAAAATTTGAGCGTCGCCTTTCAATCCCGGGATACCGAATTCCATGCGGTGCGCGGCGTCAGCTTCGAGGTGCGTAAAGGAGAGACGCTCGGCATCGTTGGGGAGTCCGGAAGCGGCAAAAGCGTGACCGCTCGCTCGATCATGCGTCTTCTGCCATCCCCGCCTTCTTATATGAAGGATGGGGAAATCCTGTTTCTCGGCCAAAACCTGGCAGAGAAGACGGAGAAGGAAATGGAGAGTATCCGCGGGCGCGATATCGGCATGATTTTTCAGGATCCGATGACCTCGCTCAATCCGACCATTCGAATCGGCGAGCAAATCTCCGAAGGCTTGGTGAAGCATCTGAAGCTGTCCAAGCAGGAAGCGAAGCAGCAAGCGCTGGAGATGCTGAAGCTCGTTGGCATCCCGAACAGCGAAGCCCGGTATAATCAGTACCCGCACGAATTTTCCGGCGGCATGCGCCAGCGGGTCATGATCGCCATCGCCCTGGCGTGCCATCCGGCGCTGCTGATCGCCGATGAGCCGACAACGGCGCTCGATGTAACCATTCAGGCGCAGATCCTGAATTTGATGAAAAATATGCAGGAGCGTTTCGGCTCCTCGATTATTTTAATTACACATGATCTCGGCGTCGTTGCCGGGATGTGCGACCGCGTGGTTGTCATGAAGGACGGCGTTATTGTCGAGACGGGAACGACGGAGGAGATTTTCGAGAATCCTCAGCATCCCTACACCCTGAAGCTGCTCAACGCGCTGCCTCGACTGGACGAGAAGAAGAAGCCGAAGCCGGCCCCTCTGATCGTTCCCGGTACGGATTACAAGGGACCGCTGCTTGAGGTGAAGTCGCTGAAGCAGTATTTTGACATGGGAAAAGGCAAGGTTTTAAAGGCCGTGAACGATATCAGCTTCCATATCCAGGCGGGTGAAACGCTCGGCGTTGTCGGGGAGTCCGGCAGCGGCAAATCGACGACGGGACGAGCCATCCTGCGTCTTCATCAGCCGACGGGTGGCGAGGTGCTGTATCAGGGCATGTCGGTGAACCGGCTGTCGGCTTCGGAGATGAAGGCGATGCGGCGCCATATGCAGATGATCTTCCAGGATCCGTATGCGTCGCTGAACCCACGGCTTAAGGTTCTCGATATTATCGGTGAAGCGCTGGATGTCCACAAGCTGAGCGGCAGCAAGCAGGAACGCAAGAAGCGGGTCGAGGAGCTGCTCGATATGGTTGGTCTGGATCCTTCGTTCGCGACGCGGTATCCGCATGAGTTTTCCGGCGGGCAGCGTCAGCGGATCGGCATTGCCCGGGCGCTGGCGGTAGAGCCGAAATTCATCGTCTGCGACGAGCCCTTGTCGGCGCTGGATGTGTCGATTCAATCCCAGATCGTGAAGCTGCTGGAGGAGCTCCAGCATCGATTGGGCCTGACCTATCTGTTCATTGCCCATGACCTGTCCATGGTGAAGCATATCAGCGACCGCGTCGCGGTGATGTATATGGGGAAAATCGTGGAGCTTGCGGAGAGCGAGGAGCTGTACTCCAACCCGCAGCATGAATATACGAAGTCGCTGCTGGCTGCCATTCCGGTGCCTGATCCGAAGATCGAATCGAAGAAAAAGCGGGTAATGCTCGAAGAGCGGACCGGCGAGGATAAGTACAATCTGGAGCATTCGGAGCTGGTGGAGGTTTCGGAAGGCCACTGGGTGGCTATGCCGACCGGGGCTTGACGGTTTGCGGGTTTCCTGAGGCATTCGAGCGCATTGCTCTTGTGAACAGCTTTTGTGAACAGCATTTTGTGAACATATAAATCGTGAACAGCCTCTTCCGGCGGGTTTTGCTGGGAGAGGCTTTTTTGATATACGCTACGTATCTTTTAATACTAATAATGAAGTGCTGCAGCTGCTCATTGAGCAGGCTTCTCCGATGAATTTCTTGAATAAACGGTTAAGTGAATCTCTTAAATAAGCGGTTAAGGAGGGCCCCGGCGTGGCCAGTCTGTCCTGCGTTATATTAGAGTTGCTTACGAGGGCTCGGCGTTGCTGTGCGGCTGTCTAGGGCTGGTGGGGAATTTGGTAATCGGGAGAAGCGCCGGTGTGGCATTTTCGCGGCCTTTCCCTCGATTTCTTGTGATGCCTGATTGCATTCTTTGGGATTTGGTGTATTGAGATTGTATCTTTAACGGCGACCGCGGAAGGCCTTCGTCGATCGTTGCTCGGTATCACATGAAGGTGGTCTAGAGCTGCTGGGGATGTGGAAAAAAACTCCTGAGGAGGGCCATAAAATAGAGGAGTTTGCGGACCGCATGACAAATATATAAAACGTAAAGCGTTCTCACCGGCTGTGACAGCCTGCTAGATTTCCCATTGTACGTACAACAGCTTCGCACTTATGAAGGAGGAACATGAAATGAATCGTTTGCAGCAAGGAGATATTGTACTTTTCCAAGGAGACAGCATTACGGATTGCGGACGTGACCGCAATAATCCGAACAGTCTGGGTAACGGGTATCCGCTGCTCGTCGACTCGTGGTTTGGCATGAACTTTCCTGAAATGAACGTGACTTTTCTGAATAGAGGGATCAGCGGGAACCGCGTGGTCGATTTGAATGCGCGTTGGGAAGAGGACTGCCTGGATTTGAAGCCGAATTGGGTATCGATTTACATAGGCATCAATGATTGCTGGCGCCGTTATGATAGCGGGGATCCGACCAGCACACAGGACTTCAAGAACGGATATCGGAAGCTGATCGAACGGACGAAGTCGGCCCTGGACGCGAAGCTCATTATGGTCGAGCCGTTCGTGCTTCCGCATCCGGAGGATCGGAGAGCATGGCGCGAGGACCTCGATCCGAAGATCCATGCGGTGCGGGACTTGGCTGCTGAATACGGCGCACTGCTGGTGCCGCTGGACGGGTTGTTTGCTGCCGCTGCGGTGCGGCGCGAAGCTTCCTTCTGGGCGCCGGACGGCGTACATCCTTCCCCCGCGGGCCATGGCCTAATCGCGAAGGCGTGGCTTGAAACGATGGGTGTGCGTCTTAGCTAATTTAGAATGAGCGTAGAACTTTGAGGTGCGGGAGTATGGCGGGCGGCTTATTTGGCTGGCGCTGGCTTTTACTTTCGGGGTGTGACAAGGCTGCGGGCGGTTGTGTATCGTCCGCAGCCTTTTGTATTTTAGGCAAGCCAGAATTTCTGGTTGGCTACTTATTAGGTAACTTTAACGGAACAAGTCCCTTTTAAGTACCTGTAGCGGGAGAAAGGCGGTAAGTAGGCGGAACAAGTCCCTTTTAAGTACCTGTAGCGGGAGAAAGGCGGTAAGTAGGCGGAACAAATCCCTTTTAGGTACCTGTGGTGGGAGAATGGAGGTAAATTAGCGGAACAAGTCCCTTTTAAGTACCTGTAGCGGGAGAAAGGCGGTAAGTAGGCGGAACAAGTCCCTTTTAAGTACCTGTGGTGAGAGAACGGTGGTAAATAGACGGAACAAGTCCCTTTTAGGTACCTGTGGTGGGAGAACGGTGGTAAATAGACGGAACAAGCCCCTTTTAGGTACCTGTGGCGGGAGAATGGAGGTAGATTGGCGGAACAAGTCCCTTTTAAGTACCTGTAGCGGAGAATGAGGTACACTGCTGCGGGCGAAGTCGCCAAAGCTAGGCCAGCGTAAGCCGTACCTTTGTTACTGCTGCCTCCCTTGAGGTCTCTTTTTTACTGCTACCTCCATTGCCCTCCTTTTTTTTTGCTGTCCCACCATTTTGCTGTTCCATCACTTTACTGTTATATCATTCTAATGCATCATCTTGGTGCTTTTACTGTCGCACATCCCACTGTCGCACCATCTCACTATCCTCTCCTACCTCTTACTGTCCCACCATTTCTGTCCCTCCATTTTACTAGACTACCACCTTTCTCACGCCATCCTTTTACCACCTATCCCTTGTAAAGCTTTAACGCGAAAAAATAAGTGTTGACGCTCCTTGTTAAATCCTATAGGATTACTTGTGTTAAAGTCTTTTTTAGGGGAAACAGGGGGAGAGAGAACATGAGGGGAAGTAAACATGTACGCAGTTTTACAGCGCTCGTGCTCGCATTCGTCATCGTCTTGACAGGCTGTGCCGAATCGGGCAGCGGCGGAGGCAGCAATGCCGGCAAGCTTTCGGACAAGGTGGAGAATCTGCCGGCAGGCATCGCCGAGAAGGATCCGGTCAAGCTGATGGTCGTCCGCAAAATCGGCGGCGATGACCACACGGCGCAATTTTTGGCAGGTGCGAAGCAGGAGGGGGAGGCGCTGGGATTCAAAGTGGATACCTTCTCCGCCAACGGAGACTCCGCGAAGTTTCATGATGCGATCGCTCAGGCGATTGATAGCGATTACGACGGCTTCATCATTTCGCACGGCGACGATCCGGCAACCGTTGAAGACGTGAAGAAAATTACCGCGAAGGGCATTCCGGTCGTTACCTTTGACTCCCTTCCGGAACTTAGCGAAATTGAAGGCGTGACCCAGACCTCGCAGGACGACGAGCAGCTGGCGAAGCTGGCGCTGGACAAGCTGGTGGAAGAGCAGGGGCCGGACGCTAACATTGTGTACCTATGGGTCGACGGTTTTCCGCCGATGGTACGCCGAAATGCGGTTTACCAAGAAACGTTGAAGAACAATCCGGGCATCAAAGAGGTGGAGCGCTTCGGTGTTGCAAGCAACCAAACCTCGCTCGACACGCAGAATGCCGTATCCGCCATCCTGACGAAATATCCGAAGGGCGAGATCGACGCGATCTTCGCGACCTGGGATGCATTTGCGATCGGCGCGGCGAGAGCGCTTGAGGAAGCGGGACGAACGGAGATCAAAATTTACGGCATTGACGTTTCGAACGCGGACCTGGAGCTGATCCAGAAAGAGAACAGCCCATGGATAGCGACGGCGGCGGTGGATCCGAAAATGATCGGAGCCGTTAACGTCAGACTGCTGGCCAAGAAGATTGCCGGCGAGGAAACGCCGGAAACCCACAACCTCGAGCCTGTGCTGATTGAACGTTCCAGCCTGGAGGGAGCTTCCGAGGCGGTCAATATGGTGAACCTGGCCAATATTATTCCTAACTGGGGCATCAGCACCGAGTTCGAGGAAGATTGGATGAAGGCCCTTAAAGAAGCAAACGGAAAATAAGCTACGGCATACAGGCGCTCTTATCGGTCATTCGATAAGGGCGCTCTATCCTATTTGAAGGGAAGAGGACATGTGCGAAGCGGTTTGGAGGCAACTAGAACACGCCCGGCTACGGAGCCTGGGGCGGCGCCTTTACTTCAAATGAAGCGAATATCGATTTCATTTCCGGGCGTTAAGGCGCTTGACGCTGTTGATTTTCAGGCGGTCGCCGGAGCGGCGCATGCGCTGATCGGTGCGAACGGCGCCGGTAAATCGACGCTTATGAAGGTTCTATCCGGCGCGTACAGCCATTATGAGGGGGAGATATGGCTGGATGGCCGCCAGGTGAATATCAGGTCCCCGAAGGAAGCGAAGGATCTGGGCATCCAGATCGTCTATCAAGAGGTGGATACGGCGCTCATTCCGAACCTGTCGGTCGGCGAGAACATCATGCTCGACCGGATGGTCCATGATATGGGAGGCCGGCAGGTTATTCGCTGGAACGGGCTGCATCAAGAGGCAGAGGCTGTGCTGGCACGCATGAACATCCGCGTTCCGAGCCGTAAGCTCGTGTCGGAGCTGACCTTGGCGGAGAAGCAAATGGTGCTGATCGCCAGAGCCGTGTCCAAGCAGTGCCGGATTCTGGTGCTGGACGAGCCGACGGCGCCGCTCAGCCACAGCGAAACCGAGCAGCTGTTCAAGCTGGTCCGCAAATTGAAGGAAGACGGGGTAGCCATCATTTTCATATCGCACCGGCTTCCGGAGCTGTATGAAATTTGTGATGATATCACCATCATGCGGGACGGCCGGCATGTCGTAAGCCAGCGGATTGCGGACATCGCTCAGCCGAAGGTGGTGGAGCACATGCTTGGCGCCAAAATGGAGCAGCAGTTTCCGCATATCGAACGGGAGATCGGCCAGGTAGCGTTCGAGGCACGCAGCCTCCAAGACCCGGGGAAAGTCCAGCATGTCGATTTCCATATCCGCAAAGGGGAGATCGTAGGCCTGGCAGGCCTCGTCGGCGCCGGAAAAACCGAGCTGTGCCGAGCGGTGTTTGGCGCTTCGAGCACATCCACGGGTGAGATGTCCCTGAACGGCAAGCGGCTGCGCATCTCTTCTCCGCACGACGCCGTGCGTCAGGGTATTGCGCTTGTTCCCGAGGAACGGCGCCGGGAAGGCGTGTTCGTGGAAGAGCCGGTATCCGTCAATTTAACGGCTTCTGTACTGTCGCGCTTTACCAAATGGGGCTCGTGGCTCAGCTTCGGCAAAGAGAAACAGGCCGCCAGGGACATGATAGACCAGCTTGGCATTAAGACACCGAATGAAAAGGCAAGGGTGAAAAATCTGTCCGGCGGCAACCAGCAGAAGGTGGCGATCGGCAAGTGGCTGCTGGCGGATGCGGATGTGTATATATTTGACGAGCCGACGAAGGGCGTTGACGTAGGCGCGAAGCGGGACATCTTTCAGCTGGTAGCGGAGCTGGCGAAGCGCGGCAAATCCGTACTATATGCCTCGAGCGAGCTGTCGGAAATCGTCGGCATTACCGATCGGGTGTACATCATGTATGACGGCGCGATTACGAAAGAGCTGGATACGCGGGCATCCACGGAAGAGGAAATTTTGCTTTATTGCACAGGAGGCGGGTTGACATGAATACAGCAAAACCTTTGAAGGAGAAGCCGGCGGCGAGTTTCGCGTTTGATTTTCTATACAAATACGGCACGCTGATCACGGTCGCGGTGCTCATTCTCGTGTTCGGCACGGTTGCCGACAGCTTCCTAAGCACCAGCAATATCATTAACATCCTCCGCTCGATTTCGATTGTAACGATCATTGCGGTCGGATTAACGGTATCTTTATCGGTTGGCGGCTTTGACCTGTCCGTCGGCTCGACGGCCACCCTTGCCAATGCATTGGTCATCTCCATGTTCGTCTGGCACGGGCAGCAAATCGGCATCGGTATCGGCCTTACGCTGCTGATCTGTTTGGCGGTTGGCTTAATCAATGCCTTCCTGGTCATCAATTTCAAGATCGACGATATGCTGATGACCCTTGCTACGATGTTTATCTTCCAGGGAGTGGCCATGACCTATACCCGGGGAGCAACGATATCGCAAAACATGATCATGCCGAGCGGCGACTTTGCAACCGGAAAAATACCGGCGGCATTCGAAAAAATCGGGCAGGTGCCATGGATCATCGTCATCATGGTGCTCGTGGTCCTGGCCGTCCACCTGTTCCTGACTTATACGAAGCATGGGCGATATATGTACATGATCGGCGGCAATCGCGAAGCGGCGGCGTTATCCGGCATCCCGGTGAGCCGATATCGGTTGATCGCATACCTCGTATCCGCCCTGTTCGCGACCATCGGCGGCATTATTCTGGGCGCGCGCGTCATGACCGCTGAGGTGAATTCAGGCGGCCCGTACTTAATGGACGCGGTGGCAGCCGCATTTATCGGCTATTCCGTCTTCGGGGCAGGAAAACCGAATGCGCTTGGAACATTCGTCGGCGCGGTGCTGATCGGAATTTTGCAAAACGGGCTGATCATGCTGTCCGTGCCGTACTATGCCATGGACATCGTGAAGGGCTCCGTACTGGCGCTTGCGCTGGCCCTAACCTATTACAGAAAGAGAAAGTGACGTCCGAGGCGGCAGCCCCTTTCCTTGAGCGGCCCGATGCAGCATGTGAGGAGATCATCAAGACGAACATTCCGATGTTCGAAAAGGAACCCATTTAAGCCCGGAGCTATAAAGAAAGTTCACAGAACATCGATTACAACCTCAGAATAATCAAAATGCAGCCGGCGTAACACGGCACCAGAGCAACAGAGCAACAGAGCAACAAAGCAATAGAGCAACAGGCAACAGGCAACAGACATCAAACAAGTTATATATCAAGGAAAATAACGATAGAGGCAGTACGGCATAACCCGTGCTGCCTCTTTGCTTGTTCTGGAGAGAGGCTTGCCGACGTGGAGAAAAAGCCGGTAGGTTGGCGGACCTTCCGGCTTTCGCAGCCACAAGGCAGTTGACGGGTCCGGCGCGGATTCATTATCCTTGTAGAAGGCTGACAGATCGGATGAACAATAGAATGAGATGCAGGCAAGGGAGTAAAATGATCCGTAGAAAAGGCAGAGATCGCCTTTGTAAACGGATTTTCTTCCCGAATCATCAGATCAAAATATCGCGGAGCACGGCGATTCAAACGGCATACATTATGGTCTTGCCCACATCCGGTTCAAATGCACCCGCGACTTCTTTATTACATAGAAGGGGGACTCATCATGAAAAAACCAACCTTTGTACAACCCGATCCGCAAACCTGGATCGATTCATTCCATTTCGAGATTCCAATCAAAATTCGTTATTGCGAGACGGACATGCTGGGTCATGTCAATAATGTCAGCTACTTCATGTATTTTGAACAGGGACGGATTGAATACTTCGAGCATTTGGGCTTAACCGAGGATTTATTCAGCGAGAAGCATGTATCGGTTGTGGCTGATCTGGAATGCCAGTACCTGGCGCAGCTGTATTTGAAGGATCCGCTTAAGCTGCGCGTCAAGGTGGCTGAGATCGGACGCTCCTCCATGGATGTGCACTACGCCGTAGTCGTGCGCGGCGAGCTGAAAGCCGCCGGGCGGGGGACGATCGTGCTCATCGATACGGCTACCGGCAAGAGTACGCCGATACCGGATGCGGCCAAGGAACGGATTCTCGCTTTTGAAGGAACAAGAACCTAGAGGAAGGGAAGGGATATAAGGATGACTACCCGATTTGCCGTCATCGGCACAAACTGGATAACGGAGCGTTTTCTTCAAGCAGCCCTGGAGGCGGAGGAGTTTCTGCTCGCAGCGGTTTATTCACGCACGGAGGAGAAGGGACGGGCGTTTGCGGCTAAATATGCAGACCCCGATGTGTACACCGATCTGGATCAAATGCTGCGAGAAGCGGAAATCGACGCCGTATATATTGCAAGCCCGAATTCATACCATGCGGAGCAGGCGATCCGGTGCATGAATCACGGCAAGCATGTGCTGTGCGAGAAGCCGATGGCCTCGAATGCAAGCGAGGTTCAAGCCATGATCGACGCCGCCAAAAGAAATAACGTTCTGCTGATGGAGGCGCTTAAGTCCACTTTGATGCCGAATTTTCAAACGGTGCGGGACAATCTGTACAAGCTTGGCCCGATCCGGCGCTATTTTGCAAGCTACTGCCAATATTCTTCGAGATATGATGCTTTTAAGCAGGGGACTGTATTGAACGCCTTCAATCCCGAGTTTTCCAACGGATCGCTGATGGATCTGGGAATCTACTGTCTTTATCCGATGGTTACCCTGTTCGGCAAGCCGGATACCGTGAAGGCTTCGGGCTATATGCTCTCCTCCGGGGTGGACGGGGAAGGAAGCTTGATTCTGTCATACCCTGAGATGGACGCTGTCATTATGCACTCCAAAATCAGTGATTCCTACGCGCCGGCTGAAATCCAGGGCGAGATCGGGACGATGATCATCGATAAGATCAACCAGCCGTATGACGTGAAGATTCATTACCGGGACGGGACGATCGAGAACGTGACCCAATTGCAGACCCACGAATCCATGTATTACGAAGTGCGGGAATTCATCGATCTCCTAAAATGCGGGGAAAGGGAGAGCGCAGTCAACACCCTGGCGAATTCTCTGATTACTGCAGAAATCATGGAGGAGGCCAGAAGGCAGATCGGACTCGTGTTCCCGGCGGATACACGGAGTTGAGCGGGACTCGAACTTATCCTAACGAGTCAAAAACCAAGCGGTATATGATATTTGTCATCCCCTCGAAATGACGTTTATGACTACGGTGCACACCTCCCACTGTCTATAATTAAAGAAGACAAGTGCGTGACCGATTCATTTCTAACGTCCTTGCGCCTTAAAACGAGGGGGAAGACAACGATGGCTAAGCCCGATAACAGATTGTCCAGCTTGAAAAAAAACATGACTCCTTTCGAAGTAATTGATACCAAAGCGAGCATTCGCCAGCTGTTGAATACACTGATTCCGTTGATACTGCTCTGGTATGCAGCTTACCTGAGCCTTTCGGTATCATATTGGCTGACGCTTCCGATTACGCTGATCGCTTCCGGCTTTGTGGTCCGGACGTTTATTATATTTCATGACTGCTGTCATCAATCGTTCTTTAAGAGCCGCCGCGCCAACCGGATTCTCGGCACGATTACCGGCATTCTGACGCTGTGCCCGTATGAGCAATGGAAGAGTACCCACTCGATCCATCATGCAACGAGCAGCAATCTCGATAAACGGGGAATCGGGGATATGTGGGTGCTGACGGTGGAAGAATACCGCAATGCATCGCTGTGGCAAAGGCTGTCCTACAGAATTTACCGGAATCCGCTTGTGATGTTCGGTCTCGGGCCGATCTGGGTATTCCTCGTCTCTTACCGCTTCAACCGAAAGGCAGCCGGGCGCAAGGAGAAGCTGAACACGTACATTACGAACGGATCGATTCTCGTGCTATACGCTCTGCTGTGCTGGGCGACCGGATGGCAGGCATTCCTTCTGATCCAGGCACCGATTTTCCTTCTTTCGGGCATGCTGGGCATTTGGCTGTTCTACGTTCAGCATCAATTCGAGGACACCTATTATGAGCATGATGAAGAATGGAGCTTCGTCAATGCGGCGGTGGAGGGAAGCTCGTATTACAAGCTGCCGCGCCCTCTGCAATGGATTACCGGTAATATCGGATTTCACCACGTCCATCATCTAAGTCCCAAGGTTCCGAATTACAATCTGGAAAAAGCGCATGAAGCTTCTCCGCCTCTTCAGAAGGCAACGACCATCACTTTAAAAACGAGCTTCAAATCGATCAGCTTCCGATTATGGGATGAAGAGCGGAAAGTGTTTGTTACCTTCAAGGAGGCCAAGGCGCTGCTGCGCAAGCCGCAAGGATCGGCTTCCGTTCCGGAGGTCAGCGCGATCAAGGGTAGAACGGTCGTGCAAAGTAAATCTTAGCTTGGATTCAGGGTAAGAATAAGGATAGAGGATGTTACGGGGGCACGACGCCCCGCTCAGGCAAGGGAAAGGTATACGGAAGATGAAATTGACCTAATCGGCGGTTACTAAAAGGTGGGACTTCATGCAAAAATGGTATCAGATTTTTCATAGAAGCACGGGGCTGAGCCCTTATGTATGGGTCGTCTTTTATATTCTGCCGTTCTATTTCATCTTCCGGTCGACCTCCACCTACCAGATCGTTATGGGCATCTTGATGATCGGCATGTTCTTTCTATTCTACGTGCTGTCCTTCTTGTCGAAGGGCTGGCTCGTATATTTCTGGACAAGTTTGCAGATTCTCATATCGATTACGATGTCACTACTGTTCGGTTACGTGTATTTCTCGCTGTTTCTCGCATTTTTTATCGGGAATATTAAACATAAAGTCGGGTTCATTACGCTGTATTCCATTCATCTGCTGACGACGCTCATTACTGTCAACTACGGCCTGCTGACAAGAAACCCGCTCTTCATTACGCAATTGCCGTTCGTGCTCGTCAGCGTTGTCGGGGTCATCCTGCTTCCGGTCACCAACTATAACCGCAACAAGAACGACCGTCTGCAGGGGCAGCTGGAAGATGCGAACAAACGGATTTCGGAGCTGGTGAAGCTGGAGGAACGGCAGCGGATTGCAAGGGATCTGCATGATACGCTGGGGCAGAAGCTGTCGTTAATCGGCTTGAAGAGCGATCTGGCGGGCAGGCTGATCGTACAGGATCCGGAAAGGGCAAAGGCCGAAATCGACGATGTGCAGCAGACTGCCCGAACCGCCTTAACGGAGGTCCGCGAGATGGTGACCAGGATGAGAGGCACCCGAATTGCGGATGAGATGTTCCGGATTCAGCAGATATTGAAGGCAGCGCAGATTGAACTGGCACTTGAAGGAACTACAACGCCGGACAATATCTCGTTAATGAATGAGAACGTCATCAGCATGTGCCTGAAAGAGGCGGTCAACAATATTGTAAAGCACAGCAATGCAACGGTCTGCACCATTTCGATGGAGCAGACCGAGACGGAGCTTATCGTCAGGGTAAAGGATAATGGAACGGGCATTATGGGGCATGCTGTCCATCCCGGCAACGGGCTTCGTGGAATGAGAGAACGTCTGGAATTCGTCAATGGAAGCCTGGAGATTGTGTCGGGCGAAGGGACAACGCTCATTATTCGGGTCCCGAGCGTTCACAGAATGTCGGAAAGGGGGGCGGGGATATGATCCGAATCGTCATCGCCGAGGATCAACGGCTGCTGCTTGGCGCGCTAGCCTCGCTGCTTGATCTTGAACCGGATATGCAGGTGGTCGGAACGGCAGGAACGGGGAAGGAAGCGGTAGAGCTTGTCCGGATCCATAAGCCGGATATATGCATTATGGATATCGAAATGCCGCTCATGAACGGCCTTGAAGCGGCGGAGGCGATCAAGGATAGCGGCTGCAAAATCATGATCCTTACGACTTTTGCGAGACCCGGATATTTCGAACGGGCATTAAAGGCGGGAGCCAACGCCTACTTGCTGAAGGATACGCCAAGCGGGGAGCTGGCCACGTCGATTCGAAGCATTATGGCCGGAAGGCGGATTTATGCTTCGGAGCTTGTGGATGAAGCCTATAGCGGTGAGGAGAACCCGCTCACCGAGCGCGAGAAGGAAGTGCTAGGCCTGATCGCCGACGGCAAGAACACGAAGGAGATTGCAAGCCAGCTGTTTATTACGACGGGCACCGTCCGAAATTATATTTCGGTCATTCTGGATAAGCTCGGCGTGAGCAACCGGATCGAAGCCATTACGCGGTTCAAAGAAAAAGGCTGGTTCAAATAAACAACATAACGATATTCAAGCGATGCGCTTCCAACAGCCGGGGGGGCATCTTTTTTTTGCATATGAAACCTAGATGCTTGTCTGGTCAGGCTCGATCCATACAGATTCCTGTTGCTCGGTTTGCCTCCCCATACCATTTTGGATATTGATTCGTTAGTTGGAAATAATGTAGATGCTAATGACGATCTGCCGAAAGCAGCTGAAATGGATGTTCGATCCGTTATTATGATTGGGCAGAAGGAAGGAACTACAGCTATGGACCATATCGTATTTGAAGTCGGAACCGCGCTGCTGCTGGTAGCGATTGCTTCCATCATTGCAGGTAAACTGAGGTTTTCCATCATCCCGTTTCTGATTGTGCTTGGAATGCTGGTCGGACCGCATGCGCCTAAGCTCGGGATTCTGGACTTCCGGTTTATCGAAAGCCAGGAAATCATTCATTTTCTGGGACAGATGGGGATATTGTTTTTGCTATTTTATTTGGGTCTCGAGTTTTCCGTTCAGAAACTAATCAAATCCGGCCGCAATATCGTCGTCGGCGGCTCCATCTATGTGCTGTTGAACTTTGTTCTGGGCCTGGCTTACGGCTTTCTGGTTCAAATGTCTTTCTATGAGACGCTCATTATTGCAGGGATGCTGTCGGTGTCCTCCAGTGCGATCGTCGCCAAGGTGCTGGTGGATTTGCGCCGGACCGGGAATGCGGAAACCGAGCTGATTCTCGGGATTATCCTGTTTGATGATATTTTCCTGGCGGTGTTCTTATCGATTATGTCCGGGCTGCTGCTTGGCGGATCCACGACGGTTGGCGGGACGGTCCTTTCGGTCCTCATATCCATCGCGTACATGCTGCTGTTTTTTGTTATCGCGAGAAAAGGGCCTCCGATTCTTAATCGGCTGCTTAATATTACGTCGAGTGAGATTTTTATTATCGTCGTGTTCTCGGCGATGTTCTTTATTGCCGGATTTTCCGAAACGCTGCATGTGGCCGAAGCGATCGGCGCTTTGCTGTTCGGGCTTGCCTTATCGGAGACGGAGCATAGTGAACGCATTGAGCATCTGGTGATTCCGTTTCGTGATTTCTTTGGAGCAATCTTCTTCTTCAGCTTTGGCCTCAGCATTGATCCGACCACACTGGGAGATGCGATCTGGCTGGCGCTTGGAGCGGTGATTTTGACAATCGTCAGCAATATCGTGGCCGGCATGATTGCCGGACGAAAGGCCGGATTGCAGCATAAGTCGTCTCTGAACATCGGCCTTACCATTATGGCCCGCGGGGAGTTTACCATTATCGTGGCCAACCTGGGCCTGGCTGGAGGCTTGGCGGCGGTACTTAAGCCTTTCTCCGCGCTGTATGTCCTGATTCTGGCGATTCTGGGTCCGCTGTTTGCAAAAGAATCGAAGCTTATGTACCATGGAATGAATAAAATATTCAAATGGACCGACCCCGTAAAGAAAGAGAAGAAGAATGTCTAAGAAGATGAACCAAGCCGATTTACTTTCTGACAAGGAGTCTATATAATCAAGAGATTGAATGAACCCAGAACGGAGGATTTACAGATGAGTATTATTCGCGAATCGGACCTGCCGGGTATCGGGAAGAAGTTTGTGATCCAGGCGAGATCAGGGGATAAATTGGTTGTCGTCATCCACGATGACGGCCGCAGAGAAATGTACCATTTTGAAGATGATAACCCCGATGAGACTATTTCCCAAATCACGCTGGAGGACGATGAGGCTCGTCAAATTGCCGGTATTATCGGCGGCATGACCTACAAGCCGAAGGCGCTGGAGACGATCGAGGTTACGCTTGAGGATCTGATCATCGAGTGGGCGCGTATCGAGCCGCATTACAAATGCGTCGATAAGACGATCGCCGAGCTGGAGGTTCGCCAGAGAACCGGCGCCAACGTGCTGGCGATTGTGAAGCGGAATGAACAGAAGATCAATCCGGGGCCGAGCGATATTTTGACGGCAGGCTCAACGCTGGTTCTGGCCGGCGAGCGGAAGCAGATCAAGCAGCTGAAGGAGCTGCTCGTGAACGGCTAGTTAGAAGCATACGTGCTGCTATATATGAAAAAGTCTGTCCCAGGGCAATGGACCTTGAGGCAGACTTTTTTTGTTATAAGTCGTCTATTAAATAGAGGCGAGAACCAAGCGAGGAGCGAATATGGCGTAATGCTCGAATTCAAATCTACCGCGCTTCCGTAGTAGACATGCAGCCCAGAGCCGCACCTCACTTCCTGGCAATGATCATAAACCGGGCGGCGTTCGTCCGAATGCCGCGCGCTTCGCGGAACTCATTGATGAACTGCTGCAAAATGCGGTAATCCTGCTCATCCTCCCCGAAGCCCGGAATGATCGGCGTATGCTTCAGCAGAAAGAGCAGATCCTCGTCGCGTTCATAATATTCGGCAGCATCGTACTCGGCATATTGTACATCGCGAAAGCCTGCTTCCCGTAACTCTGCGATATAGCGATCCCTTAAGGCGCCGTCTTCCTGGTCTAAGGCTTGCCCTCTGCCGAAGGCCTTCTTCAGGTTCGACTTATCGGATTCTCTCACTTGCTGGGTGATGAGTACGCCGTCATCGGTTAATACCCTGGCCGCTTCCGCGGCAGAGAATGGTGCATGCCTGCAGGAGACCAGATTGAACAGCCCTGCCGGGAATTCCAGCCGATCGGCGTTCATCGGGATAAAGCGCGCGTTCGTCACCGAAGCCCGGCGCTGGTTCCGGCTCGCCGCCTCGATCATGGGGCGGGAAAGATCGATCCCGATCAGGAAGGCGAGGGAGGATGCGATAGACAAGACATTCTCCCCGCCCCCGGTTCCGATATCCAGCAGACAATCGGTTTTCCGGCACGCTTGCCGCACCGTATCGTAGAAATCCCATGCCGCGCCTTCGCTTATGCATCGGACTTGGCTGAAGTCCCAGCCGTTGATGGCCCCGATCGCATCATAAAAATGCTCGTAAGATTGTGAATTCATGGTTAGCTCCACCTTTCGTCAGGAGAATATTGGACGCTTGCTGTTGGTCACATTCGCCTTAGGAGGAGCGGATACCGGGTCATGGCGTGCCCGGATTGTTATCGTCCGGCAGGCGGGTGCATGCGGAAGACTTCTTTTTTAGCAGTGAATAAGGGCATATCCACCAGTCGGGTCATCCGGCTATATAAGAAATAGGCGAAGATATGCTTGCAAGGCCGGCATAGCTGTTTTAGCCTTAATTAGGCAGATACCCTTGACCAGCCCTTGGCTGCCAAGCCCGGTTCTACTCCTGCCCATGCCGTCTACTTCGAACGTTTGGGATCGACATTCCATTCACCCCGATTTTTAAAAAAGGTTATATTCATTGTACGCCAAGGAATTTGCTGGGAACAAGCCGAAATACATAAGAGGTGCGAACCCAAAATCTTAAGTAATTGTTAAGAACTTGGAAGCCTCGCGTTAAGAACTGTCATGTATACTGTGTGAATCCGAATCGGCCACAGAGAAAAATCCGGATGAAAATGAGAGGTATAGTTATGAACAAAAGCATTGCAACCCAAAGGGAGCGCCTGCCTGAACTGCAGCTCGTGCGCGCATTCGCGATTATCGGCGTGCTGTCCGTCCACTCGACGTCGTATGCGGTATCGGCCATGAAGGAATCCCAGTACTTTTTTCTCTACAATTTCATGAATATCTTCATGAAATACGGGACACCGACATTTATCTTTTTGAGCAGCCTGGTCCTATTCTACAACTACTACAGCCAGCCGATGACCAGGCAGCGGATCGGCGGGTTTTATAAGAAAAGACTGCTGTATATCATCATCCCGTACACGCTGTTCTCCATCTTCTATTTCGGTCTGCTGCACTTCCTGTACTACCCGGACCGATCGCTGGCGGATACGGTTGAAAGCTTCTTCACCAAGCTGGTTACGGGCAAAGCCTACACGCATCTGTATTTCGTATTCATCAGCATTCAGTTCTATGTGCTGTTTCCGCTTGCTTGGTGGCTGTTTAAAAAAGTGCCGCAGCTTACGAAGTGGGCCATCCCGATCGGCCTGGCGATCCAGTGGGCTTTCGTGTTTCTGAACAAATATTACTGGCAGGTGCCGAATAAGGGAAGCTGGGCGCTGACGTATATCGCATACTTCATGCTGGGGGCCTTCGTCGGCATTTATTATCCGAAGCTGAAGGCTTGGCTGGTAGTTAGCCGCTCGAACGCCACGCCGGTCCGCACCGTTTCATGGATCCTGCTGTGGCTGAGCTGGGCGGCTTGCGGGCTTGGGCATGTGTACATTTATTACACGAACCGTTTATACGGGACGGCGTACAATTCGACGCTGTACGAGCTGATGTGGAATGCGCATACGTATTTGGGGGCGATTGTGCTGCTTCAGCTGGCGTCGATCGTGTACCGAACCTTCAAGGGGGGCTTGACCCCAGCGCTGGAGCAGCTGGGCGCGGTATCCTTCGGGATCTATCTGATTCATCCGTTTTTCCTGCTGGTTTATCGGCAATTCCCGCTATCCACGGGTAATTCTGTCCTGACCCATGCTTGGTATGCGGGCGGCTTCCTGGCTGCACTGTTCTGCTCGTGGCTTGTCGTGGAGTTGACGGTCCGATATCTTCCTGCCTCGTGGCTCGTATTCGGGAATGTGCCAAAAACAGAGAAAAGCCGGAGACGGCAAGAGCAGCAGGGAGTGCCGTTATCCAGATAGTGCTGCGCGATGCTTACCGGCAGCGGTACAGGTGCTGCGCAGGAAGGCGGAACCCTGGGGAAGTGCGACGGCAGCGCGCATGTGGTAGCATGGTGGCATACAAACAACAACTTAGGGCCTGTGCGGGACTGTCCTGAAAGACACGGGGCATAAGGCTGCAGCATTTTTATAGGAGGGGCCATGTCTGGAGTAACCATACTGATGGTCGACGATGAAGTCGAAATTATTAAACTGATGGAAATCTATGTGAAGAATGAAGGCTATACGCTGCTTACCGCCAACAGCGGAATTGAAGCGCTGGAGATTTTGAAGACGCATAAGGTGGACTTGATTATTCTGGACGTCATGATGCCGAAGATGGACGGCATTCAGGCATGCATGAAAATCCGGGAGGAGAACAACACTCCGATCATCATGCTGTCGGCGAAAAGCCAGGAGATCGATAAAATCGCAGGGCTCAGCATCGGGGCGGACGACTATGTCACTAAGCCCTTCAGCCCGCTGGAGCTGATTGCCCGCATCAAATCCCAGCTTCGGAGGTATAAACAGCTGAACAGCAGCACCGCCCGGAATGAGAACGAAATCCAAATCGACGAGCTGATCATCAACGCCGCTTCCCACCGGGTCACGGTGGCGGGCGAAGAGGTCAAGCTGACGCCAAGGGAATTTGATTTGCTGCATATGCTGGCGATCAATCGGGGGCTCGTGCTCAGCATGGACAAGATCTATACGGAAGTATGGAACGAGCCGTTCATGGAATCGAAGAATACCGTCATGGTACATATTCGCAAGCTGCGCGAGAAGATCGAGAAGGACCCGCAGCATCCGCAATATATTAAAACGGTTTGGGGGATCGGGTACAAAATCGAGTAAACTAAAGCAGAGGTGACTGACTTGAGAAGAATACAGCCGGATAACATCCGCATCAAAATGCTGCTTATGCTGCTTGCAAGCATCGGCATAACGGCAGCCCTGCTGGTTACGCTCTATGCTTTAAGTTCCCTGATCCTGACGGTTCCAACGCTGAACGTTCCCTTGGCCTGGGTGGTCAACAATATCGGGTCGGGGCCGGTTATGATTGTGGTTGGCATGATCCTGTTCTTCGTCAGCTATTACATGAGCACGAAGTGGTTCGTCCGCGATCTGGCGAAGATCGAAACCGGCCTGCAGGAGGTCGTCAGCGGCCGCTTCGATTATAAAATCGACCTCTCTTCCCGGGACGAGCTGGGCCGCGTAGCCGAGGGCATCAACCGAATGGCTGACGAATTGAATGTTTACCTCGAAGAAATTACGCGCGGTCTCCGGGAAATCGCCAAGGGCAATTTCGATACCGAAATCCCGGAGCATCCCGGAAGCCAGCTCGGCGAGGTGGCGGCCAGCATCAATCAGATGAGCAAGCAGCTGTATCAATCGATACTGGAGGAGCGCCGTGCCGAGAAGACGAAGAACGATCTGATCACCGGCGTTTCCCATGACCTGCGGACGCCGCTGACGTCGATTCTGGGGTTTCTGGAAGTGATTGAGGAGGACCGCTACCAGGACGAAGTTGAGCTTCGATATTACGTGAATATCGCCTACGAGAAGGCGCAAAACCTGAAGAGGCTGATCGATGATTTATTTGAATATACGCGGATCAACAACGGATTGCCGCTCGAGGTGCAGGAGATCGATATGGCGCAATTCATCCGGCAGCTGATCGAGGAGTCGGTTCCGGCTTTGGAAAAATCGGGTATGGAATGCCGGCTTGAGGCCGAGGATGGGCTCACGATTATGGCTGACGGCAGCCAGCTCGTTCGCGCTTACGAGAATTTGATGTCCAACGCGATCCGGTATGGCGCCTCAGGCGGAGCTGT
Source organism: Paenibacillus sp. FSL R5-0810 (assembly GCF_038002285.1). Lineage (NCBI taxonomy): Bacteria > Bacillati > Bacillota > Bacilli > Caryophanales > Paenibacillaceae > Paenibacillus > Paenibacillus sp. FSL R5-0810. Next base: position 3,645,201 of record NZ_JBBOCF010000001.1, on the reverse strand, counting down.
TGATATTGCGGTTTGGGAGGTGGACGGCTTCGTCCTGGTCAGCTTTACGAATTACGGCGAGCCGATTCCCGAACGGGACTTGCCGTTCATCTTCGACCGCTTCTACCGTGTGGAGAGCTCCCGTTCCAAGCAGACAGGCGGAACCGGCCTAGGTCTCGCAATCACGAAAAGCATTGTCGAGGTCCAGGGCGGCGAAATCTCGGTGCGCAGCGATCGCCAGAGCACAACCTTCGCGACGCGGTTTCCCAAAGCGAAAGCCAATCAAGAAACAAAAGGGAGATGACAATGATGAAGAACGTATACGAACCGGGGCGGAAGCGGCTGGCAGCAGTCATGCTGGCCGTTCCGCTCTTGACCGCCTCGTCCTGGGGCGGGGTTGCCGGCGCTGAGCCGGTTAGCGGGGCAGCAGTCCAGGAGAAGCAGAGCGCAGCTTCGGCTGGGGCTATTGCTCAAGAGTGGCAAGGCACAGCTTCGGGTGAGAAGGCAGCCCAAGAGGGGCAAGGTGCAGCTTCGGCTGGGGCCGCAGATCAAGAGGATCCAAGTGCAGCTTCGGTCGGGCAGGCAGCTCAAGACGGGCAAGATGCAGCTTCGGCCGGGACGGATGCCTCGAGCGACGCAGTACAACCCGCAGGCTCTTCCGCTGGGGCGGAAGCTTTAACGCAAGGCAACAAGCTGGTAATATCTACGGGATCCGCTTCTTATATATTCAATGGGAAGCCGGTAGCCGCCGCGCAGAAGATGATGATCCGAAAGGGGTACAGCTATGTGCCGGTCAGCACGATGGCCAAGCTGTACGGCTGGGGCTTGTCTTATGACGCGAAGACCGAAGAGGCTGTCGTAAAGGGAAGCGAAGGAGAGTGGCGGTTCAAGAACGGAAGCTCGGCGGTCCGTAAGGATGGATCGACGGTTCGAATGGATGCGCCTGCTACTACATACCGGGGGAGCATGATGGTGCCCGTCCGGAGCTGGGCCAAGCTGACGGGAAGCAGTCTTGCGGTGACAGGTAACAAAGTTACGTTAACCTGGGGCAAGCGATCGACGGCAGCTTCACCTCCCGTTGCCGACTTCACGACGGACAAGATAGAATACCGTCTGGGCGAGCCGGTGGTCTACCGAAATACGAGTCATGATCCGAAATATAAGATCGTGAAGGAAACGTGGAAGGGAAATGAGCCGGCATTCTTCACACCCGGCGAGCATGAAGTCACGCTGGAAGTGATAAACAGCGAAGGCGTATCGGCCTCGGTCCGCAAAACGGTGAGCGTGGTGGATGAATGGCTGTACACGAAGGAGCAGTATGATCGTTTATATACCCCCGTGGGTAATAAAATCGATATCGACGGCGCATCTGTACTGATGATGGACGAAATTTCTTATTCAGTCACCCCGGACGAAAGCCAGCAGTTTATACGCAGCAACAGCCCGGAGCATTTAACGGAAGAGGGCATTGCTTACGAGGATACGCTAACCGGCAACGTGCGGATTAATATTCATAATCAGAACCGCTCGAAAAAGGACTTGAACGTCTACCTGATCGCTACCAACCCTGGTAACTCCGCTGCTTCGGTCAAGGTGGGCGCGGCCGGGATCGGCGGCCCGGCCCAGTATGTATCCACAAGCGGAAAGGCGGCGGTGACCCGCTATTTGGAAGCCTTGAGCTCCGGCGGAATATCGGATACGGTACACATTCCGGCCGGTGAATCGGCCGTGCTGCTGCAGGAGGGGACGAAGCTTCCGTTGAAGCCGAGCCAGGTCCGGACCATCTACGCGGATCTGGAGCTCGAGGGCGACATCAAGCTGTCCGTCGTAGCGGTCGACCCATCGCGCGATCCGGTGGCCGCGCTCAAAGAGCTGCCGGTGCTTCCGCGGGACGGCAAGCATGTACGCGGAACGTTTACCGGCGCAGACCGGGAGGTCCAGGTCGACGGCGTCGTCGGCGAAAGCCCGCAGCGGCTTGTGCTCGGGGATCCTTCGCTCGACGGGTATTTGGAAGGCGTGGATGCCGTTACCGGCGAACCCGAGAAGAATATTGGCAACACCGGCGTGCTCTATTCGATGAGCCTGAAAGTAGCGCCGAATACCCTGGTCGCGCTGAATGCGCGTGGCGGGCATTATGCGGGCGCCCTGCTCGTGAACGGCGAAGTGGTGCAGATGACAAGCGGCAGCATTTTGAAGAATTCATCCGAAGCCGGCGTCCTGTACCGGACCGGAGCGCAGGAGGAGACGGTTCGAATCGGCTTCATTCCCGCGTCGGGCAGCAACCTGCCGGTGCATATGCTGTTTATGCCGCTGTCTGAGCAACACGATTGATGAAGCTCGTGAACGCCCCCTTGATAGGGGGCGTTTTTTTTGCTAGTTCGGCAGTAAGACGGTCGGGCAGAGAGCCTTGACCATCTTTCCTGGGCCGGTGTGAACTTTCTCGTTCCCGGTCTCATTTCCAATCCTGCTCCCTGATGCCCTCCGCATCTCGGCATCGACTTTGGGCCTGTTGGAGAAACAGCGGGACCCACAGCCGGTTGGTTGTCTTTTATCCTCCATCCTTAACATGATCTTGCCAAGCGGCTCCATTTATTCAGCAACCTTTAAGCGCTTCTTAAGATCTGCCGGCGGCTTCCGTTAAGATGTCTTCCTTATACTGTGTCTCAGATACAGACAAGGAGGCAGTGGAATGAAGAAATCATGGGGTACATTCACGAACAAATTCAAACTAACGAAGATATTGCCAGCATTGGTGCTCGCGGCGACCGTCCTTGTGACGGGATGCGGGACGCCGGTACCGGATGAAGTGACGATATCGCTGGACGGGAAAGAGTTCAAAGAGCCTGCTGCGGAGATTTATGAGGGACAGCTGATGGTTCCCGCATCGTTTATACAGCAAGCGTTAGGCAAGCGGGTGGAATGGGAGAAAGAGACCGATAAGAAGGGTGAGGAAGAGAAAGAAAAGGCCAAGGCCGTACACTATTCCGGCAAGGTTGGCGTCCTGATGTATCATGACATCATGGAAAAGCCGGACCGGGACGACATCTTGTCCACCCAGCAGTTCAAGCAGCAGATGGAGCTGCTTCGTAAGGAAGGGTTTGTGCCGATCAGCATGGATGATTACTTGGATTTTATCGGGAAGGGGAAACCGGTCCCTGACAATGCGGTACTGATTACGTTTGATGACGGGTACGAAAGCTTTTACCAACTTGCCTACCCGATTCTCAAAGAATATAAATATCCGGCCGCAAACTTTATCATCGTATCGAGCATCGATAAGCCTGCTGCCAGCGGCAGACCGAAGCTGACCTGGGATCAGATGCGGGAGATGGCACAGCATGACATTGGCTTCTATAACCATACCTATGATATGCATCGATACGGGGATACCGATGGGAAGGGCAGAAAGAAGCCGGTAACGACCCGAAATCTGTACCTGCCGGATGAGAAGCGAGTCGAGACGGAGGATGAGTATAAACAGCGGGTGAAGGACGATCTGATTCGCGCCGAGGCAAGGCTGAAGGAAGAGCTCGGCAATACGCGGAGCGCGGTAGCTCTGCCGTATGGGGCATACAACGACAAGCTGCTGGCCGTGCTGGATTCCATTGGCGTAGAGGCTTCGTTCATGGTGAAGGAAGGCCGGAACGGAATCGGTGACCGTAACGGATTCCGAATCAATGGAGGAAGATCCGATCAAAGTCCGGAGGCGGTCATTGCGAAGCTGAAGGGGCAGGATCCGACCAAGCGCAAGCTGGTGACAGGAGAGGGAGCCAAGCTCAAGATTGACGGGGAGGCCGTCCAGTTTTCCAAAATGCTGACCGGTGTGGCGACGGAGGATATCCTCGTTCCGCTTCGAGAGATCTGCAAGAAGTATGAGATCAAGGTGGATTGGAACCATAAAAAGAAACGGGCGGTCATGACCACATCCCAGGCCGCGGATGCGGGCGGCAAAGAATAGGAATTTCGCAAGCTCCCTTCGGAGGAAGGGAGCTTTTTTCGTTTCCAAATGGGAACGCATTGCCTTATAATAGCGTTTACATGGTAAAGGTTTGTATTCGAAAGGGTGATTCCTGTGCGCTCACGTTTATCGATCAAGAAACGGCTATGCATAGTTCTAGCAGCAGCGACCTGTCTCTCGCTGGTCCTGCTGCCGGTTCAGCCGGTGAAGGAGGCCGGCCCCACGGTATATGCGGATGGTCCGGGGAGCTTGAAGCCCGGAAAAGTCACGCTTCGGCAGAAGGCAGTCTTTTATGAAAATGCTCCGTCCCGAAGCAGAAGTCTGCGCAATCACAACGCCGCCTATTACGGCCTACCGGGCCAGACGTTCCGCGTTAGCGATGTCAAGGGAGAAATGGCTTTCATTGAATCGGATGAGCTGGGTAATTTGTGGCTCCCGGCATGGTATTTGTCCAAGGAAGCCGGGCAGGTCCGGAATATCGATCCGCTCTCGCTAAAGCTTCCGGACAGCAGCAGCATCTACGCGGCTCCGGGCAGCTCGGTCCGCTGGCCAGCCTCGCAAGCGGGCAGCATGCCGCTCATTGCCGTATCGAAGTGGCAGGATTGGTACGGGGTGCTGATTAGTCCGGATCCATGGAAGAAGGAGCGCACCATCTATCGTCCCGCGGTCATGTGGGTTAAGGCCAAGGATGTGAAGTCCAAGGAGAAGCTCCCTGCCGGGCTGCTGGAGCCTTCATCGGAGCTGCCGATCGAAGCTGTGCGAAATTTGACGGATTACCTGGTGGATGAAGGTGACAGCAAGTCATATGTTAAGCAGCTGCTTGGCGAGCCGCAGGTGAAGGAGCATTCGCGGAATCAGGAGCAGCGCTCGGGCCGGCCGCCGGTGATCGGCGAGACGTGGAGATATGAGGCACGGGAGGCGTTGTTTACGGCGACCTTCTCCCCGGCCGGGAAGCTGACAACCTGGGAATGGACCTTCCCGAACGCCGCAGCATTTGAGGGGAACTATTATGCGGGCAGCCATGATCCATTCAGCTATCGGTTCTCGGCCATGCCGCTGCTGCGGACCATCGAAGCTGCGCCAGTCTGGAGAAATCAGGGTAACCTGAATTTCACCTTCCTTCTGGAAGCCAGCCGGAACGTCCTGCTCATCAAGGGGGATGACGGCGGATTCAGCGGGATGCATGACAACTCCTCCCTGTACGCGATTGACCGGAGCACGGGGAAGAAGCTGTGGCAGCAGGATGCCGGTTTCGGCTGGTATACGGCTGTCCCGGATCGGAAGCGGGAACATGTCACCATGTATTCAGCCTATAATCCAGAGAAAAAGGCGTACGAGTCCAGAGTGCGGCATATCCGGTTAACGGACGGGCGCATTTTGTGGGAAAGAAAGCATAAAGCGGAGTTCGGGCTTACGATGACCGCTGCCTCGGGCGCGATCCTTTTGTTAGAAGGGCTGGACTTGAATGCCAAGAAAAGCATGCTCAGTGTCGTGGATCAGCAGAACGGCAAGCTTCGCTGGAAAAAAACGCTGTCCGGCGAGTATCGGCTGCTGAATCAGGGCCCGGAAGATCCGTATGTGCTTATTGAGCAAAGCGGCAAGCTGACGGCGTACGAGCCGATGACCGGGAAGATCGCCTGGACGTACAAATCAGGTAAAAAGGTGATGGATGATCCGGCATGGGATCCTTACTTCACCGGCGGATACCGATATGAGCCGTTGTCGCCTCCCGGCACGACCTCCCGATGGATGCTGCTCGGAGACAAATGGACCCTGCTCAATATGAAGAGCGGGAAGCGGGAGGGCAGCTATCCCGTGAATGAGATGGAGCGGATCGAGGTGCTGGATGAGCACTATCTTCAGGTGCAGCGGGCGCTTGACGGGAATTATTTCACAGGGGCTAAATCATATGAGACCGTGCTGTACGATGCGGTGAATCAGCGGGAGCTGTGGACGGTGAAGGGCAGGGCCGCCCGCGGTATTATGGAGGGGGATGTCATTTATCTGACGCTGAACGGGATCCCGGCGGCCGTCGAGAAAGAGACCGGGGAGACGATCTGGAAGATGAAGACCTCTTTAAAGAGCAATGAAGATGTCACGCAGCTTGTCGGCAGCAGCTTCGGCATCCTGGACCGGTATTTGCTTATTAGCTTTGGCGGTGACCTAATCGTCCTGGACAAAGGGAACGGCAGGATCCTTGGCAGGTTAAGCGACATCGCCACCGGCAACGTCGATCTGCGCGAGCAGGCGGCAAGAAGCGGCGCACTGAATATTGCCGATGGCGAAGTCTATATCGGTACCGTCAACGGGGCGTTCGTCCGTTATGATGCGGAGGAGTTGAAGGAACGGCTGGATGAGCGGGGGGCGGAGATGGACGCTGCTGGGGGGCAAAATTAAGAAGTAAAGAAACGTCCCCCGTGGTCTGGTAGAGGCTGCGGGGATGATTTTTGCGTAAAAGGTTAGCGGTTGGAAAATTGGATATTGTTTAGAATCTGTTAGATGGTATAATATTCCTGGTTTGATTGAACTAGAGTGATAATATATTCCAATAAGAGAAGAGGTTCGTGCATGTTTAAGAAGTGGTTCGTTCTGCTGCTCGCGGTATGCCTGATGATTCCGACCGCGGCCGGCGCTGCGTATGGGGAATCCGCCAAGGACAGCGCCAATATTTCCATGCTGCTGCCAGACGGCACTCCCTTGATGAAGGATGGGACCGCGTGGATTACCTACACCCGGCTTCCATTTGATAAAATTCCAGTACCTATGGGAGAAGATTTGGAGCAAATTGCCGGCACAAGCGAATATGGCTTCGGTGTAGCCCGAACCGGCGAGCTCGCCATGTGGGACGAGAAAGGTTATCGTGCCATAGCAGGCCAGAACAATGTCAAGCAGGTGGGGGAAGGCTACTGGCTGACCAAGGAAGGGACAATCTACCGTTTGGTTAATGATGCGCCACAAGCTGTTAAAGGCTTTGAGGGGATCGCTGTGTTCGATGGACAGTCAGGAATCGTGGGCGGTATTACGCAATCGGGAACGGTGTTGTACCATAACCGGAGTTATACTCCAGAGCCGGTTACCCTTGGGCAAGTGCCGGATCCTTCGAATATTCGCAAAATGAAGGTTGCCGGCGATTATACGGCCGTCCTTTATCAAGACGGAAGAATCATTCTGTTCAGCACGCTCCGCATCAACGGCAGCACGACATATTTGTCCCAGACCTTGGTTCAAGACGGGGCGGATATTTCGTTTGGCAAGGAGCAAAAACTGCTGTTCGCCAAAAAGGACGGAACCGTATGGAGTGCAAAGCTGGATGTGTTTACCCAAACCTTTGAAACAAACCCGATATCCGGAATTAACGGGGTTCAGCAGATTGTCGGCATCGGGGGCACCAAGAGCTTTTTTGCCCAAATGTCGGACGGTACCTGGATTGAATATGAAAACGGACAGAAATATGATGTTTCAGTTCCAAGCATTACGGCCGTCACGCTCAAGGTAGCGAACGCAAAACCGAAGGTGGGCAGCACCATTACGCCATCGGTAGAGTTTCAATATGGCAGCGGGGAGAAACACAAAGCTCCTGCAAACCTCGTGACATTGTCGATCGATAAGCCCCATCTGCTCAAGGCAGCGGGGAACGGCACATATAAAGTGCTGGGTGTAGGCGAAATCAATCTGACGATCGAAGCGGCAGGCAAGAAGCAATCGGTGAAGGTCGTGTCAGGACTCGGAAAGCCGCTGCAAAATGCAAAGCAGGAAAAGGGCATCACCTACCTTCCGTTGAAGCCGGTTTTTGAAGCGTTGGGAGGTACGGTTCAATATCAAGCATCGTCCAAAACCTTCAATATTGTTGTAGGGACGACGGAAATTTCCGTGAAGACTGGCAGCAAGCAGGCTAAGATCAACGGCAAGACCGTCAACATGAAAGGGGCTCCGATCCAGAACAAAGGAGAGACCCTCGTCTCGTCTGATTTGTTGGCGTCCGCCCTGGGTGCCAAGCTGAAGAGGGATTCCAAAAAGCAGCAAATGACCGTCACGCTGGGGTCCGCCCAGTTTATCGTAAAGGGCGAGCAGAAGAAGGGGCAGAGCACCAGTACAGGAGGAACCTCCTCGGGTAAAAGCAAAATGTCTGCCGTTCCCGCAAGCGGAAGCATGGCAGGCTGGAAGCTGCTTAAAGGGCATGAATACGAAAAGTCCCTGCGCATTTATTTTCAATATAAGAACGGGATATTGAAGACCAAAACCGAGGATATCCGCAAGGTGGATCTGAGCAAAAAAGTGACCTGGGTCGACGATTACGGGTACAAGCATACCAACACCGTCCGCGAAATCTATACGCTGCTGTTCTCGCTGAGCAATCAGTATACCTCGGATTGGTTGCATAAGAAGTTCGGCAAGCTGTATGAGGACTGGCTCCTCACCTCACTGGTCGATGCAGGACGCATCGTCGAGCAGTATCTTCAAGAAACCGGCCAAATGCCGAGCTATACGCCAAACGTAACGCTGACGCCGGAAGCTGAATTCGAGTATGAATAAGGCAAGACGTAATGAGAAGATGAGGCATCGTTTATCTATGAATGGTGACTTGGACTAATATAGCTAGTTACTGGATGGCTCCTGAATTGATCAGGGGTCATCTTTTTTTATGTATTGCGCGGAAGTGTAGTGACCTATGGAATCGGGAATGTGAGCCCTTACTTCTTTTATATGACTTTAATAATAAATAATCCATAAAATGTCCTTTCTTGGGTTGCAGTTCAGATGAAGCTGTCAGGAGTGTTTTCCAATAGATGTTTTGTCGATTAATAGAGTCCATATTCCTATCTAGGTCTCAAAGCGGTATACCGATATTTATTAGGTGTCCCAGGTAATGGAAGGAGGTGTGATTTATGCCTGCGACTATGAATAATTGACTTAGGAGGAAAATAATTGATGTCGCGAAGCAAGAAATATGGATTATGGCTGCTAGTCTTCATGTTATTCATCAGTGGATGGAATTCACCAATTACAGCAGCTGAAGATAACTATTTTGAAGAGACACCATCAGATATAATAGCTCCCCCAAGCGTCACCAATGATGTGTATCAACCAGTGGGTTTGGAGCTAATGGCTAATAAAACTGAGCTGACGGTTTACCCCGGTGAATCTTACCGTTTCTATAATACGGCTACGACATCCAAAGTAATTTCTAGCGATGGATCATCTGCCAGTCGCATCGTATATGATTACGTCAGATTTAATGCAAACGGGGAAATATCAGGTGAAGAAATTAACCATGGGGGCAATGTGTCGCTTCCTAAAGGGTATTCTGCTGTGTTTACCGTTTCAGGCCATTACCCGGTAACGTTCTCCCTCTATCCGGAGGTGAGCTATGTTCCATGGTCGACGCCAGCCCTTCACCGTGTAACGCTCAATCAAGGCCAGAGCTACATTTTTACGAATGAGGGGAGTACGTCGCAGACACTACTGAGTGATGCATCCAGCACTTATGATCGACGATACGACTACGCGGAATACGAGATGGATGGCACATTGGACAGCTCAGATTTCAACAGCGCCGGCAAACCGTCCGTTGGAATCGGGAATGAACTGATTGTAACGGGGGCCTCGGTCAATCCGGTGACTGTGGGCATGCCTTACGATACATTTAGCGCTGAATATAGTGCGGAGCCGGCCTATTCCAGAGTCACCTTGGGTCAAGGCCAGAGCTATCAATTCACGAATATCAGCACGAAAACGGACACGCTGGAAAGCGACGGGTCGACCAGCGATAAATTCGATTATGTAGTCTACCTGCCGGATGGTACAGAATCATCGAGAGGAACGAATACATCGTCGGAACCATCCGTTGCTGCAGGCAGAACCGCTGTCGTTACTATGGTGACACCGAATCCAATTACGTTCGGCGTGCCTTATCGGACTTTTGACACGCAGCCGACAGGGGGGACTGCAATCAGCCGAATTACAGTACATCCTGGTGATACGTATATTTTTAATAATAATGGTTCTCTGACGAATCCGATCAAGAATGATGCTGGTGCGGTAGACGGCCTTTTCGACTATGTAATCTACAACCAGGATGGAAGCATCTCGACCAGCGGATTTAATAAAGACAACGATCCGACGATCCCGTCTTTGGGATATGCGATAGTTACCGTTGCGGGCCATATCCCGGTTGTCTTCGATTATACGAACGATTTTTCTGTTGAACCCAGCGCGGAACCGGCATTTGAGAGAGTAACGTTATACAAAGGCGAAAGCTATGTATTCAGGAATATTAGCAACGACGACGAGTATTTGGACAGTGATGCTTCCTCCTCTCAAGGGCGTCTATTCGATTATGTCACGTATCATGAGGACGGAACGGAACGCTCGCGGGGTCAAGCAACCAGTGTGGAACCAAAAGTTTTTGCAAAGAATCGGGCCGTCGTAACGACCGTATCCGACAATCCTGTTACCTTTGGCGCCATCTTCACCGTATTCGAAGGAAGCGGACGCCCCGATGAAGCGATCAGCAAAATTACGATTTTCCCTGGCGAATCTTATATATTCCGCAACCATGGTTCATTATCCAATCCAATCAAAAACAATGCCAGCGAAGTTGGTGGAATCTTCGACTATGTCATGTATATGGCGGATAATAGCCTGTCTTCCGATGGATTTAACCGAACCTCTGATCCGAACGTTCCGAAGCAAGGCTATGGCATCGTTACGGTAGCGGGCACACAACCCATTGTATTCGATTATACGGATGATTTTACAGTAGAGCCCAGCGCAGAACCAGCTTATCTTCGTGTCACTTTGAATAAGGGTGAAAGTTATGCCTTCACAAATATAAGCTCGGAAAGAGAGTATCTGGACAGCAACGCTTCATTGTCAGGAGGTCGAAAATACGATTACGTCACCTATTACGAGGATGGTTCGGAACGCACTAGAAGAACAGGGGTGACGGTAGATCCCGTCGTATATGCCAAGAACAAAATCGTTGTGACTACGGCTTCCGATGAGCCTGTAAGCTTCGGCGGCATTTATCGCGTCTTCCGCGGGCAGGATGATCCTGGGGAAGACGTGGAACAGCTTACGATTTATCCGAATGAGTCTTATGTTTTTCATAATACGGGTCCAGACGCCGAGCTAAGGCATAATGCAGATCAGATCGGCAGCTTCATGGATTACGCGATCTACGATATGAACGGTGTGCTCACGTCGGATGGGTTTAATGTTTCCTCACGGTTGGAGCTGCCATCGCAATCGCGTACGGTTATTTCAAATCCGATGTCGGTCCCAATTCAGTATGAGTACAGAGCCGACATACAGGCAGTGGTCAGCGCAGAGCCTGCATTTCACCGTGCTATTTTGGATGGCGGGCAAAGCTATCAATTCACGAATATCGGCGGTGCAGCCAAAAAAATAGAACGAATATCCCTGACGGGAAGAAGCCCGTTCAGTTATGTCGTATACGACGCGTCCGGGGTCGAAATTGAACGTCGTACGGATGCCAGCATCGAGCCTGTCTTAGATCCAGGGCAGAAGGTCATCGTAACAGTTCCATCGGAGCAGCGCATGATTTTTGGAGCCGTCTATCGATTATTCCGGGCAGAACCGGCACAACAGCCTGGAGAAAAAATCACCGTAAGGAAGCATGAAAGCGTCATTTTCACGAATCCGGGAAGCTCTGACCAACTCTTGAAGTCCAATGCACTCCAAGGGCAAAGCTTCTACGATGTTGCCGTGTACGGACAAGGCAATCGTTCGCAACAAGCGCAAATGGATACGACGGCCCAAGAATGGGTCGTGCCCGGAAACAGCGAAGTTGTTGTTACCGTAACCTCGGACACCCCGGTTACCTTTGAATATTCGGCACCGATCACGGCGGTCGCAAGCGAAGAACAGGCATTGCTCAGGAAGGAGCTTGTAGCCGGAGCGTCAGGGTTGTTTACGAATATAGGCCCTTCTGAGGGGCAACTGATGTCCAACGCATCCCATGCGCAGGATCGATATTACGATTATCGGCTGCTGGACGCTGCGGGAAATCTGCTTAGAGAAGAAACCGAAACGGACGAGCCGCAAGCCGTTCCTGCCGGTGCGCGAATCGAAGTAAGGGTTGCCTCATCGCTAGCCGTGCTTTTCGCGGGACCATCCAGAACCATAACGTTTACCGAAGTGACGGATCCATTTATTGATCTTATCGAGCGACAGGCCGAAGACGTGAAGCTTGGAGAGAATCAGAAGGGCTACTATCGATTCAGGCCGGAAACGGACGGATTGTACCGATTTGTTTTAAAGAGAACAGCAATTTTGAGAAAGAGCCTCAAATCACCTTATATTCCGATGCTGCTCTTAACGATGCGCTTGCGACCACGATCGATCAAGTGAGCCAACATGGCTGGGATTATACGGTGTTGGAATGGGAATTGAAAGCAGGCAAGGTTTACTATCTAACGCTGACAGAGAAGGACGGTATCGGACTAGAAGGGATCATCAACTCTGCCCTCATGATTCTCGCTCCGGAAAACAAATATGACTATGGAGCGGGCAATCGCCTGACGAAGGTAATTCTTCGTACGGGTGACGAGATTCTATACGAATACGATAATAACGGGAACGTGACAAAACGCAGCAAAAAAGTATTTCCGTTCTAATTCCGGATTCATTCGATCGAGGTGACGACGTGTATAAAAAAGGATTTATCGTGGTATTATGTATCGCTTTATTGCTTGGAAATCTAGGTTCTCTAGTCTATGCCGACAGCAACAAAGTGGCAGGGGCGGGAAAGCGGGTCTCCTCTCCTGCAATCACTGCTTCTTGGCTTGTTGATCAATACGGGGTGGAAACCGCTTGGATTCAAGAGAAGATTGCCGAAGGGCATACCTTCTATCAAATGTATAAGGCGCTGTCCGGCAAGAAGAGCCAGGATGCAGCCGATGCAGCATTGGCCGAGCTCCAAATCGAAGATGCCGTTCAATGGAACGAAAATCCGGCCATATCCCCGTTATCGATGAGGGTAACAGGGGACTCGGAGGTAGACGACGCTGCTCTGGAGCAGGTGCATGTTCATGACGATGCTTCGTCTTATTTCAATCGTTACGGTGAGGATGCCGTATCCATGGCTAGCGGGAATCTGCATTATGTTAATACAGATCTAGAGCTTCCGGGAATGATCCCCTTCGAACTAACCCGGATGTATGACAGCTCCAAGGCCAACGAGCAGATTGGGGTCCGCAAGGATGAGACCGGACAAGCCGTCAATGATAGTTTCATTCGCAGACAAGAGGTTTCCTCCGCGCTCGGACGCGGGTGGAGCTGGAATCTCCCAGACTTGCAGGAGATCGGCGGCACGTGGTATTTATATTTTCCTGGCGCCGGTACCTTCTCTTTGTCTGAATCCCTGGACATCCTCGGCTATAACTGGAATGATATGGAGCTGTTGCGAGATCAAAGCGTAACTGTGAACGGACTGCAAAGCGAATACAAGCTGACGGTTCTTAACGATTATTTATATTTTTTTGATACGCAGGGCTACCTTATCCAAATTCAGGATCTTTATGGCAACACGGTAAGTTTTCACTATGAGCAGCTGCCTGATGGACGGGTACTAAAACGAATTACGAATAACGACGGAAATACCCTTCAATTCAGCCACAGTACGCTGAGCGTCTCGGTAGAGCTGGAGGGAACCGGCCGGAAAGTGCAATATCGCAAGGTGCAGAAGGAGGGATATACGCTTCTGGCCGAGGTGGTCGATCCTCTATCTCGAAGCACGAGCTATGTGTATAATCATCCGGAGTCGAAATTCAATTTTCTATCAGGACTTGCAGGTCAACCGGAACAACATGAGGATGACGGAACGGCGTTGTTGACACGGATCGTCTACCCGACCTCCCGGCATGACCGATATCCAGTATGAAGCAGCCGTTAAACAGATCGGCGATTTTGCCACTCGGCATGTGTTCAAGGTAGGCTCCCGTAAAGATACGTTTAGCACAACCTCGGGCGAACGGTTATTGGGATCACGAGTCTTTGAATACAGCGGAGAAGATTTGAACAGCTTCGGCCAAAACGTGGACTTAACAACGACGGTTAAGAGCGAGAAGCGGGAAGAGATCTATAAGCTAAATAAGTCCTTTGAAGGAAACTCAAGCCCTTCTTTGTATTTTTTGCGGGAATACCGCCAATCCAGCGATTCGGCCGGTTTCGTGCAAGCGTATGATTACGATGAAGCGATCAAACGCAACACGCCGCGGCAGGTAACGGAAACGTATATCCAGAACGGCGCCGTTTCCCAGCCTGTTTCAACAACATATAGCTATGATGAGTATGGACTGGTCACGTCGGAGACATCCAGCACCGGTCAGAAGACAAGCTTTGAGTATGAGCAGATGGCGGGAGGCGCTGCTTGGAAGAAGCCTTCCATGGTCACTGTTAAAATGAACGATACCCAAACTCAAGTAACGAAGATGGAATACGATGATCAGGGGAGCGTTACGAGTTATGTCGTGTCTGAGGGAGCTGGGGCCTCACCACTCGCACAGTCCGAGTATGCGTATGATTCTTACGGAAACCTGACGCTCACCAAAGTAAGGGATACATCCCGTTTTATTGAGCAGACGTATAAATACGAGTCCCCGTACGGGCTTCATCTGCTCACAAACGAATCCATCGTCGTCCGGGATGCTTCCTCTGGAACGTCCGTCATTGCCAGCGACTATTCGTATTGGCCGACAGGCGAACTGAAAAGCAAGAAGGACGGCGACGGCCACGTGCAGTCCTATTCGTATGATTCGTCCGGCCGAATCACGCAAATCGACTACAGCGATGGTACACGCTCTTCCGTGCGATATGACGATACCCTGAATCGTATTACGCGGACAGCCCCGGACGGCGTGATTACGACGGAGCAATATGACCCGTTCGGATTGCTGGTCCAGGAGCAGACTCATCAGGCTTTGTTCGAATATGAATATGACGAAGAAGGCAATATGACGGTTGTGACGGATGCCGAAGGCAATGCCACGACCCAAGTGTATGATGCTTTTGGCAGAAATACAAAAACGGTATTTCCGGACGGCACCAGCAGCAGTACCGATTATCAACTGGTTGATCGGACGATCACTTACACGGATGCAGCGGGCAACAAGCAGCGTGAAGTGTACGACCTTCTTGGCAGAACGACGTCGACGGAAGAGTGGAAGAACGGCGCTTACGTGCCTCTGCAACAAATGGAGTACGACTTGCTTGGACAGATTGTTGCAACGGTGGACGGCAATCAGCAGCGTACGGAATATGCCTATGATGTGATGGGACGTTTGACGTCGGTGAAGGATCCAAAAGGAGATGTCACCCGCTACGTCTACAGCATGGCCGGGGACCTAGTGCAGGTGGTGTTCCCAGACCAACAAAAGGTAACGAAGAGTTATGACGAACTCGGGCGCCTGATTAGCCAGACGGATATGAAAAACCAAACAACGCTTTATGAATATGACCACCGCGGCAATGTCACCCGGATGGTGGACCGCAACAATCAAACGCATCGTTATGAGTATGACAGCGAGAACTTGCTTCTATCGAAGAGTGGATCGGATTATTCGGTCCAATATAAGTATGACGATGCAGGCCGCCGAGCCAGCATGACAGATCAGCTCGGCACGTCGACCTATGAATACTATCCTGAGGATGGTAGGTTGAAGGAGCTTAAGTATCCGGACGGCACCAAGGTCGCGTACGAATATAATACGCAAACCAGAACAGGGTATGTCTTGACCGATTCCGCGGGTGCATCGATCCGAGTGTCTTCCGAGCTTGATGAGATGAACCGCGTCTCGGTGATGGAGATCACCGCCGGATCAAGTGGGGCTTCCATCATGTCGGCTTCGCCGATGGACCGGATGACCTTTGAATACAGCGACAACAGCTTGCTGGAGCGCCGCAGTTTCGATAGCGGACTGAGCACCGGCTTCAGCTATGAAGGGTATGACTTGTCCGGCGTCACCGTGCGTCAGGGAAGCTCATCGGTGCTTGAATTCGGATACCGCTATGACCCGAACAAAAACATCATTAGCCGAACGGAGAATGGTACGACTGGGCAATTTACGTACGATCCGCTCAATCGGATCGAGTCGGAAGCGTTGGGTGATCGTAATCTGACATACACATACGATGCCAACGGGAATCGCCTGGAACAGGGAAGCGGCAAGCTGTTTGGCTTGAAAGAGGCGGAATACACGTTCGACAGCCAGAACCGCTTATCGACAGTAACGGGGGAAGGCAAGGAAGTCAGCTATACGTACAACGGTGACGGCCTGTTGTATGAACGTAAAGAAGGCACGGCGGTTACACGTTACTACTACGACGAAGAGGCCAAGCTGATTGCGGAGGCCGAAGTTTCCGGAGGTAAAGCTGCTATTACGTACGCCTATGTCTACGACCTGTACGGCCAGTTGACGGCCAGACAGGACAGAGCTACCGGCAAGCTGCAGTACTACCAATTTAATGGGCACGGCGACGTGGTCGGGTTGGTGGACGAGCAAGGGACCCCGCTAAACACCTATACCTACGATATCTGGGGAGGACCGGTGGAAACGGAGGAGACCGTTCCGAACGTCATGCGCTATGCCGGGGAATACTGGGACGAGACGACAGGACTGCAGTATCTGCGGGCCCGCTGGTACGATCCTGGAACGGCGCGGTTTATTGGTGAGGATACGTATGAAGGGGAACTGGGAAATCCGCTGAGTCAGAATATATATACGTATGTGCATAATAATCCATTGATTTATGTGGATCCGAGTGGGAATTATTGTGTCTCACAAAATGGTCAATGGGCTAAGGCGGGCAGTTGTACGTCGGACAGCAGTATTTATATGGGAGATGATTCTGATTTCATAGGTAGACCAATAATAAATAAGGGAGTAGTTAGAGGTTATTTAGGAAAAAACGGCGCTTATACAGAACGTGTAGCATATTCAGGAAATTACTGGGCAATGCACCAGGAAGATTATTTGTATATTTTATGGATTAATACAACTGACCCTGACTTTTGGCCGAGTCTAGATCGAGGAACGCAAATTGTATTAAGACAAAAATTACTTGGAAATTACATGCAGGGTCAAATCGAATTAGGTTTCCCAGATTTCCGTGCAGGCTTTAATGCAGGTGTTGATTTAATTACAAGAGGCTCGTACTCTAAAATTAAGAAAGCATTGACACTGGCCTCCATAGCTAAAGGAATTCCAAAAAAGTTAATAAACGAGACCGCAGATGCAACATATATTAATTTAGATCTATTCAAAAATGGTAAATATGGGTCAGCTACATTAGAAAAGGATCGGGCAATAAATTCTGGAGCCGGCACTCATGGAGGTAGTTACTATAAACTAAAAATAAGAGGCGAGAGTGGTTATTGGAGCATTACCAAGGAAGGAAAGATACTTAGACGAAAAAAATAAAAGGATGTATGAATATGACAATAGAAAGCGCGACCTGTGAAGATGTTGCATCAATCGAATGTTACTTTAAACGATTGGACATGGAAGAGGAAACTGATCTAGACGACTATACTGTGGGTGTACTTGATGTCTTCCCGTATATTCTTTCAGAGAAAGAAGCTGAGCATCTCTTATCCTCATTCGAGAATCATAATCTGAAATACGAAGTCAGATTTATTGAAACAATTAGAAAAGTATTCTATAAGAACGGGAAGGAGGTTCTGATCTATTGTCCTAACATTAATGAGTACTTTTTAGAGCACACTGAAGAAGAAAGTCTGTTAACGAAAGATATAGTAAGATTGCAATCAGATGTTTTCAAAGTTACGTCAGAAAAGTATTTAGAAGAGTTTATAAAGCTATCGACACGAGAGTTACAATTTTCGAACTTCTATTTTTTGAATATACCTACCGTAATAATAGGGAATTATGACTTGAGCTTTCCTGTATATTGCTTGAAAAAGGTTGATTTTGATTGGATATGCAAGCAAGCGAAGCAAGAAGGTTTATTTATACGGCAGTAATATTGAAGACGCATGTGAGTGAAGGTACTCCATGCGTTTTTTCTTAGTTTTTGTTTTATTATAAACTGAAATATTGGGATTCGTTAGTAACATTCCATAATAATACATATATTAATCTTTTCGTTGTTTAGAAAAATGGTATCTAGGCTAATCATGCAGGCGTGTTGAGTCATAGACCCTCTATTTCCTAGTGATTGTTCAGTGTGGTAAGGACTGTCAGTAGGAAATATGCCAACTGCTCGACCTCAAAGGGTTTCCTTTGAGGTTTTTTTTATTGAGGGATGCCCCCCAGTAACAGTAGAAACATAATTCCTTCGATATTTCGTCCCCCTTGATAACCGAGTGTCTTCTTTCCCGACTCTTCAAACAGCGAATATTATACCTCCCATCAAAATATAGTTGAACTGACAGATGGCCAAGCCAAGTGGCGTATAGATGTGTATTTCGGAAAATTTAGGATGGCACTTACCTGCGAAAAGGGAGCTTACGTAGCGTCGAGCGACTAACAAGTCCCTAAAAGGGACTTATGGCGCGGAACCCGGCCGCGCGAGGCCCAACAAGTCCCGAAAAAGGACCTGTAGCGCACAAAACGTCCGCGCGAGGCCCAACAAGTCCCGAAAAGGGACCTGTAGTGCGCACCCCGGCCGCCCAGGCCCTCACAAGTCCCCAAAAGGGACTTGTTGCGCGGAAATCGGCCGCCCCGGCTCTCACAAGTCCCCAAAAGGGACTTGTGGCGTGCACCCCGGCCACGCGAGGCCTAACAAGTCCCTAAAAGGGACTTGCGGCGCGCACCCCGGCCTTCGCTGCCGAGCCAGTGCCCCGGCGCCTTGCACACTTGTGCCCGCACGCACCTCGCACCATTGCCGCCCTGGTCCGCGGCCCCGGCGTCCCGCCGTCTAACCCCGCAGGCCCCGCCACCTGCCATTTCAAACCCAAGGGGGATCCCACATGAAGCCAGCTGCGCACAATCGATCTCCTGAGCAAGGAGCCGTCCCGAACCCAGCGCCGCGGAGGCGCACCCTGTTTTGGCGCCTGTTCGCCAACTATTTTCTGCTCATCCTCATCCCGGTCATTGCCGCCAGCGTCCTTGCACAGGTGCTGGTCGTGCGAATCATCGAGCAGGATGCGGAGCGCCTGAACGACATCGTGATGAGCCGGTTCGCCGAGCAGACGGACGCTTCGCTCCAGGCGCTAAAGACGAACATGATCCAGATGCTGAGCACCTCCAGGCTGCGAAGCGTGCTGATGGGCGCAGCCGACTCGCCGGGAGGCAAGCTGCAGCCGGAGCTGCTTCATTCGCTGCGGGAGCAACTGCAGCAGCTGGAGTCGGATGAGCTTGTCGAGCGGGCGTATTACATTTTCGTGCACGAGGACCTGATCATCGATGCGGAGACGTATACGAACAAAGCCTACTATTTTACCACGCGTTATCCGATGGAGCCCCGAAGCCGCAAACAGCTGGAGGCCGAATTGACCGGCAAAAAGATGATGAATTTCACCGACTCCGGCAGCTCCCTGACGGCGGTGATGAGCTATCCCTTCAATACAAACGCCCCCGATGTGTATCTCCTGGTCGATCTGAGGACGAACAAGCTCCAGGAGCAGATTCATATTCCGGAAAGCTGGGTCCGCGGAACGGCGATCATAGACGATCGGGGCCGTTTGATCTCCGAGAACGGTTTAAACGAGCGGGACCGGCAGACGCTGCAGCAGCGGATCCATGCCGAAGGCGTATCCCCGCAATTTACGATTTCGGACAAGACCGGACTCTCGCTCATGAAATCGGCATTCGACGAGCAATGGCATTATATCAGCATGATCGAGCTAGGCACATTGATGAAGCCGGTATACGTCACCCGTTTCATAAGCTGGGCGTTCCTCGCATTTTTTCTGGTCGTCGGGGGATGGGTGTCATATTACTTGAGCCGGCGTTTATACCGGCCGATTGCGGAAATCCGGAATGGACTGAAGTCGCACCGCCGTACCGGGGAAAGCCCTGCGAATGAAGGAAATGAATTTGACGTCATTAAACGCTATTCCCAGTCCATCATGACCGAGAACCGGGAGCTGTCCCACATGGTCCACGGGATGCTGCCGATTGTGCAGGAGCAGTTCGTGACCAAGCTGCTGCTCGGTCAATACCGCGACGCCCTGTCCATTGAATACTACGCCAAGGAGATTGAGTTTACGTACAACCCCGTAGCGGCCAGAACGGTGCTGACCATTGCGCTTCACGACAATCTAGATGTGCCGGAGCATCCGACGGAAACGGGCAAAACCTTTCTGCTGGCCGAGATGAAGGACAAGATCCGTAAGCTGGCTCCGGGCCGGATATGGCTGTGCCAGACCAAGCCGAATCTGCTGGCCTGCATCGTGCAGCATGACAAGGCGATGAGTGATGGCCCCGAACATATAGCGGAGATGGCGAAACTCATTTTGCTGCAATACGGAGACTATTTTAAGGCCACCATCGGCATTGGCAAAACCGTTCAAACGATGGAGGAGCTTCACCTTTCCTACGAGCATGCCGCCATCGTGCTCCAGTATCGGGGGCTCAACTCCACCGTTGAAATTTGCGGGAGTCAGCCCGTCCGCGATTTGCAGGGAGGCGATTCCTTCCTGTCCGTGCAGGAGGTCAACCGGATTCTGAACCAGTGCAAAACCAGGGAATACGACAAGCTGCTCCGGTCCGTGCTAGATCTGCTGGAGGAAGGGCAGCGCAGAGATGCGGCCGCCGAGCAGATGAAGTATCTGCTGGCGGATGTGCTGAACACGTGGATCCGGGCAGCCGAATCCGAGCATAACGAGCTGAACGTTCCGTATTACTCCCGGTTATTTGAACGCATGAACCGCTGCATGACATGGGGTGAGCTCAGGGCGTGCTTTGAGGAGATTCACGCGTTCCTCTTTCGGCTGCCGGTACCCGGCACGCGCGCTCAGCAGATCGCCGGCATTGTGGCGTACATTCACGAGCATTACGACCAAGAGCTGTCGATCGAGGCTTTTGCCGGCATGATGAACATGTCGATCGGCCACTTCAGCCGTACCTTCAAGGAAGAGGTCGGAGAGAAATATGTGGAGTATATCGCGAAGTACCGGCTGATGAAAGCGAAGCAGCTGCTGCTCGAGACGGACCTGAAGCTGGACGAGATTGCGGAGAGGGTCGGATATTGGGGCCGAAACTCGCTGATCCGGGCCTTCCGCAAATATGAGGGCATTACGCCGGCGAAATACCGGACGCTGCACCAATAGCGTTACAAAGAGAGAGACTGATTTTTTTCGAAAAGTCTCTTTTTTTGCATGGACGAAGCCGCAAACCCTTGCTCCACGAGGGCTGCAAACCGGGCGCCCGCAGGAAAAGATGCGCGCTTTACGCCCTGAGCCTTAGGCTCGTATAGTGGGGACAACAGCCGGAGGTGTCGACTACACAAACGCCAAACAAGGAGGTGGTGGGGATTGGCGCAGCTATCGCGTATCGGATATGTGCTGAAAAAGCACAAAGCATTGTACCTGCTGATGCTGCCGGGCATTCTGTATTACCTGATTTTTAAATACGCGCCGATGTACGGCATCATCATCGCCTTCCAGGATTACTCGATCGGCCGGGGGATATGGGGCAGCAAGTTTGTCGGCTTGAAGCATTTCATTGAGTTCTTCTACGTGACGCCTGATGCGTGGAAGCTGATCCGCAACACGATCATGCTGAACGTGTATGATCTGCTGTTTCACTTTCCGGCGCCCATCATTCTGGCCGTGCTGTTCCATGAGCTGAAGAGCAAATGGTTCAAGCGATTCGTGCAAAACATCAGCTATATGCCGCATTTTCTATCCACCGTCGTCATTGCCGGTATTCTGGTCACCTTCCTGTCGCCGACGACCGGGGTGATCAACCACCTGCTGGTGAAGCTGTTCGGGATCGAGCCGATTATGTTTCTCGGCATGCCGGAATGGTTCCGGACGGTATATGTGGGCTCGGAAATATGGCAGAAGGTTGGCTGGGGCACGATCCTGTATCTGGCCGCCATTGCCGGCATCGATCCGATGCTGTATGAAGCGGCGAAGATGGATGGCGCGAACCGGTGGCAGCAAATTCGGCATATCACCTTTGTCGGCATGGTGCCGGTCATGATCATTTTGTTCGTGCTGACCCTCGGCAATTTCATGGAAGCCAGCTTCGAGAAAATATTGCTGATCTACAACACGATGAACTACGAAACGTCCGACGTTATCAACACCTTCGTTTACAGGCGGGGCATTCTCGACGCCGACTTCAGCTTCGCCACCGCGGTCGGCCTGTTCCAATCGGCGATCGGATTCATTCTGGTCGTCGCGGCGAACCGCATCGTGCGCAAATATTCGGAGACCAGCTTGTGGTAAAGGAGATGCGCCATGAAACAAAAGGTGAGCCTCGGCTCGAGGCTGTTTGACTTCTTCAACATCACATTCATGATCGTGCTCATCATCGTGATGGCCTATCCCATGGTATACGTATTCTCGGCATCGATCAGCAATAATGCCCTCGTCGCCAGCGGAGCGGTGCTGCTATGGCCGAAAAAGATAACGCTGATCGCCTATGAGCAGCTCATCTATAATCCGGATTTGTGGGTCAGCTATTGGAATACGATCCGGTATACGGCGCTGCATACGGTGCTGACCCTCATCGCGACGTCCGCGATGGCTTATCCGCTGGCGAAGCGCTGGCTGCCGGGACGGAGGATGATCTTGCTGATGGCCGCCTTCACCCTCCTCTTCAGCGGGGGGATGATTCCGACCTTCCTGATCGTCCAGCGGCTTGGATTGCTCGATACGATCTGGGCCATCGTTCTCCCGTCGCTGATCAGCACCTGGTATTTGTTCATCATGCGGACGTTCTTCGAGGGACTGCCGGAAGAGCTGGAGGACGCAGCAGCCATCGATGGGTGCGGCTCCATGCAGATTTTAGTGCGGATCGTGCTGCCGCTGTCGCTTCCCGTGATGGTGACAATCGGCCTTTTTACCGCCGTGAATCAATGGAATTCGTTCTTCAGCGCTTTGATCTATTTGAACGACCGGGAGATGTATCCGCTGCAGATCATGCTGCGCAACATTTTGATTGCCGGCACGAATGTGCAGGGCGAAGGGGATCTGACCCACCTCGAAACGCTGAAGTACGCGATGATCATCATCGCGACGCTGCCGATACTATGCGTCTATCCGTTCATACAGAAATATTTCGTCCAGGGGACGATGATCGGCGGAATTAAGGGATAACGATAACGATAACGGTAGCGATGGATGCAGGCTCATCCGTTTCTATAAGGCATGCTGTATTTTTAAGAAAAGGGAGGTTGTGTGCATGACGCGGAAGGGTTTCAGAAAGGCGCTCCTGTTAATGCTGCTGTGCGCCCTGCTCGTCACCGGCTGCGGCGGCGGAGGCGGGAAGGATGACGGGACGCTGAGTCCGGACAATCCCGTTACCTTCTCATGGCTCGTGTATGACCGGGTGGAGGGGAAGGTCAGGGACGACTGGGAGATTTTTAAAGAAATCGAGGCAAAGACGGGGGTCAAGGTGGAATTTCAGGTAGTCAGCCAGGAAGGGCTCGAAGAGAAGCGGCAGATCATGATCGCCACGAACACCGCTACCGATTTCATCCAGGTGCCTACGCAGGACGGCAGAGAGCATGGACCGGAGAAGGTATTCCTCAACCTCCAGGATTATCTCGACAAGGCGCCGAATCTGAAGGCATTCTACGAGAAGTACCCGGAAGCCAAAGCGCTGGCAACCGGCACGGATGGCGGGCTGTACACCGTCCCTGTGCTGGAAGGCGATGCGGAGGGAAAGGGCTTTAACTTCATCTGGTATGCGCGCAAGGATATTCTGGATCAGCACGGCATTAAGCCGCCGACGACCGTGGATGAGTTCTACCAATTCCTTAAAACGCTGAAGGAAAAATATCCGGACTCCTATCCGCTCATTTCCAACTCGATCGTCGGCGATACCGGTCTCTTCACGACCTTCGGCCGCATATTCACCGGCATTCACGGCTTCTACAGCCTGGATCCGACGACGGATCAGTATGCCTTCGCGCCGTATCATGACAATTACAAGGCGATGCTGGAGTATTTGAATAAGCTGTACACGGAGAAGCTGCTTGATCCGGAATTTTCGCTGCTGACGCAGGCGCAGTGGGAAGAGCGGATTCTGACGGGCAAATCGCTCGTCACGTATTTCTGGAAGGCGGACCTGGAATCGCTCGTCGCGAAGGCGCGGGATGCCGGGATTCCGGAATACGACTTGGACGCGATCCCGTCGTTTGCGGCTGACGGCATCAAGAACTATCAGTTCTCCCGTCCTGTCGTCGGCACCGTCGGCCGGGCGATCTCGGCCAAAGTGAAGGATAAGGAGCGGGCCGTGCAGTTCCTCGACTATTTGGTCAGCGAGGAGGGAACGAATTATCTCTCGCTCGGCATTGAAGGTAAAACGTATACGATGGAGGACGGCAAGCCGGTCTACAACAAAGATTTTGGCGCCTCCCCGTTCAATACGCTGCGGAAGGACTGGGGCGTCTGGTATGATCTCATCACCTTGAACAACGCGCTGTCACGCGAGGCTTGGGAGCGCGGTCTAAGCGAGAAGAGCAAGGACATCAACGCGCGCTATGCCGAGTATATCATCCCGGCGCCGAAGCAGATCGTCAAGACGGAGGAAGAGCTGGAGCTGGAGAAGTCGAAGCTGAACAATCTGAACAAATTCCTAGAGCAGAAGGTGACGGAATTCGTGACCGGCAAAACGCCGATTAACGATGAGACGTATCAGCAATTTATCGATCAGGCGAAAAAGCTGGGCGCCGACGAGCTTCTGGCCATGTACAATACGGCCTATACGCGCACCTATGGCAGCAAGTAAGGGAAGCAGATAGGGAGGAGAGGAGGAATCCGAACGTGGAGACGAAAGTGGAGACCTATAAGATCATTGACGTCGATGTTCATAACGAGCAGGATGACCGCGCCCTGCTCCCTTATCTCGAGGAGCCATGGCGCTCCCGGGTAGCGGCTTCCGGCATCGGCTATGCAGGCTCCGGGTACTATTCGCCGATCGGCGTGATGAAGAAGGATTCGATTCCCCCTGGCGGAGGGAAAGCCGGGTCTGATCCGGATTTCATGATCAAGCAGCTTATCGAAGGCTACGATGTGGAGTATGCCGTGCTGACCGGCGTCGTCTATAACATTTCATCCACGCATGATCCGGACTACGCGGCAGCCATTTGCTCGGCCTATAACGATTATCTGATCAACGAATGGCTCGGCAAACATAAAGCGTTTAAGGGTGCGATGGTCGTGGCGACCCAGGATCCGCTGCTTGCCGCCCGCGAGATTGACCGGGTCGGCGGGCATCCGGACATCGTCGAGGTGATGATCTCCAGCGCGGCGCGTTCCCCGCTCGGACAGCGCCACTATCATCCGATCTATGAAGCAGCCGAGCGGAACGGGCTCCCGGTGGCGATCCATCCGGGAGCCGAGGGCGGCGGCAGCTCAACGGCTCCAACCGCGGCCGGCTATCCGGCCCGGTACATTGAATGGCATACCTGCCTCTCCCAGATGTTCATGGCACATCTGGTGAGCATGGTATGCGAGGGCATCTTCGTGAAATTTCCGAAGCTGAAGGTCGTGCTCGTGGAGGGCGGAGTGGCCTGGCTTCCGGCATTGATGTGGCGCCTGGACAAAAACTACAAGGCGCTCCGCTCCACCGTACCTTGGCTGAAGAAGATGCCGAGTCAGTATATCCGGGAGCACTGCTACCTGTCGACCCAGCCGATCGAGGAGCCGGACCATCCGCAGCATCTGATCGATCTGTTCAATATGATCGATGCCGAGAACATCCTGCTCTACTCCAGCGACTACCCGCATTGGGACTTCGATTCGCCCCATCACATTTTGCGGGGGCTGAAGCCGGAGGCGAGACGGAAGATTTTCTACGAAAACGCGAAGCAACTGTACCGGCTGGATTAATCGGGAGAGGACGCTGGCTGCTCTATCCTTTGCGAGTAAAGGAGGGTGCTTATGACAGTGCACTACGTACTCACGGAAGATGCGATCCCGGAGGGCGGCCGCGCCGTCGTCGAAATTGACGGCCGCGAGATCGGCATCTACCGCGTGAACGGCGAATATCATGCCATCCTGAACTACTGCCCGCATCAGGGAGCCCCGATCTGCGCCGGCCCTGTCTCCGGAACGACGCTTCCTTCGGAAGTGTACAGCTACGAGTACGGCCGGGAGGGAGAGGTCGTTCGGTGCCCCTGGCACGGGTGGGAGTTCGACCTGCGGACCGGCGAGTCGCTGTTCAGCGAACGGATCAGGGTGAAGAAGTATAAGGTGGAGGTGCATGAAGGGAAGATCGGGATCGTCATGCGGAGGTAGAAGAAGTAGGACAGCAGTAGAAGTAGAACAATAGTAGAAGATGTAGAACAGAAGTAAAAGTTAAGCAGGAAAAAATAGAATGAGAGAACGAAAGTTATAAAGACAAGATAAAGCAGCGCTTCGGGATGACTCCGGAATGATCGGGAGTCGTCCCTTTTTAGTATAAAGTTATGAAATCATGTATCATGTAGGGAGGGGACAAGCCCCGCCTTACAAGATTGCATAAAGGAATGAGCAACGTGAACAAAAACAAGCGAGGAATTGGAATTGCTGCCGTAGCTATTATTTTGATCGGCCTGGGTATCTTTTTTGCTTATGATTATTTCAATCAAGAAAAGAATTGGACGATGCCGGAGCCCAATATTGACGTTCAAACGAAAACGATTGACGACATGACCATTGTGTTACGAAACGCTGCCTACCGTGATGATGAAGTTACGATTGGGTTCGAACTCCAAGGCGGCGGACCAGAGGAAAATGATCTGGGCTATAGATTCTACAGCAATGGGCAGCTGCTCGCAGATACAGAAAGCGGAGAGCAGCATAAATTGGGGGAGAATCATTATTACTTAACGGCTAAAGCCAGAGGCGTGCAGGGCCAACCCGAGCCTTTACAACTGAGGGTCCATATCTTGGCGAAATCCAATATAGAAGCTCAGGATATTTTATTTAACTTTGATTTAGCGTTGCCGAGCGGTTCTTAAGGAGTGTACAGTGAGTCCTCGCTCGGTGAATCACTTCTTGCTGCGTGTAGCGCGGAACTCAATGTTAATTAGCCCAATTAGAGGATTTTGAAAAAGAAAAAAGGCATCCCCAAGATGGGATGCCTTTCTAGCTGCTCGCTCACACCACCTGCGACAGCACCAGTCCGCCGTAAGCGAATGCCGCTACGATGACGATCGCCGGGTGAACCTTGCGGATATTCATCGCCCAGAAGGCGACGGCGGCGATGGCGAGGGATTGCACCAGCCCGATGGAGATGACCGAGCTTTTGCCCATCTGCCAGGTCAAGGTCAGCATCATGATCGCGATGACCGGCTGGACGAGAAGCGTCATGCCTTTGACGACCGGGGACGTGCGGTACTTCTGAAGCAGGTTCAGCAGCCAGATTAAAGCGGCGGCGGACGGGATGACGGTAGCTGCGAGGGCGAGCGCCATGCCTACCCAGCCGGAGACGCCATAGCCGACGAAAGCGGCGATTTTGGTGGCGATCGGCCCCGGCAGCGCGTTGCCGAGCGCCAGCATATTCGAGAAATCCGGATCGCTCAGCCAACCGTGATGCGTGACGATTTCCTTATACATCAGCGGGATGGAGGCGGGGCCGCCGCCGTATCCGAGCACGTTGGAGATGAAGAAGCTGATCAATAGCTGAAGCCAGTCTTCCATCAGGCCGATCCCTCCTTATCCCCGCGCTGCTTCTTAAGCTTAGCCACGACTTTGAAATGCACGGTTCCGTAAGCCAGGAACAGGACGATCACGATGGCGGGGTGAAGCTGGACCGTCTCCAGCAGCAGAAACGAGATCACAAACAGGCCAATGCCGACATAAATGCCAAGTCCCTTGACG
Organism: Paenibacillus sp. FSL R5-0810; assembly: GCF_038002285.1. Classification (NCBI taxonomy): domain Bacteria; kingdom Bacillati; phylum Bacillota; class Bacilli; order Caryophanales; family Paenibacillaceae; genus Paenibacillus; species Paenibacillus sp. FSL R5-0810. The sequence continues at coordinate 3,617,296 of NZ_JBBOCF010000001.1, read as the reverse complement.
GCCTTCTCTCCGAATTCGTAAGCCATCGTGCCCAGCATGACGGCAATGACCGGCGTTACGCCGGCAATCATCCCGGCAACGATTTTGGAGCTGCTGAGAAATGTCACTGCCGAAAGCAGCGCAACCATGGCAATACAGGTTGGGAAAATGTGGGCGATCACGGCGATGATGGCGCCGATCACGCCTTTTTCCCGGTAACCGAGATAGGCTGCCATCTTTGTGGCGATGGGCCCGGGCAGCGCGTTGGCAAGGGCCAGCACTTCGCCGAACTCATCATCGTTCACCCAGTGGTAACGGACGACCGCTTCATGGCGGATGAGCGGGATGACCGAAGGTCCGCCGCCATAACCAAGAATTCCGGTTCGGAACATGCCGATGGTCAATTCGATGTAGGGATTGCTGCGGTTGTTAGAGCTCACGATATAAGTCCTTTCTTTCGTAAAGATAAACACACGGCATCAGAGTCTGATGCTCATCCGGCTTTTATAACGCTTGATGAGGATCTGCGTTATCTACGCTCGTAATGCCCGGCAGCGGATACAGCTTCTCATTTAAAAACATTTCCATCTGTTTATGGTCCGTAAACAGCCCGTGCATATGCAGCTTGCTCGGCCCTGTCATATGGTACAGGCTTGTGACATGTGGCTCGTTCTCCAAAGCGTCCGCCACCTGCTGCAGATGCTTCGGCTCAACCTCCACGTTAAAAAAGGCGGATACCGCGATTCCGACCTTCTCCGGATTGATCACCGCCGCAAACCGCTCGATTACGCCGCTGTCCATCAGGGCGGTGACCCTTGCCTGCACCGCTACGCGGGACAGCCCGACCTCCTTGCCCAGATCCGTGTATGAGATTCGGCCGTGCTTGCCGAGGATGGAGATGATTTTGCGGTCCGTTTCGTCGATCGGGAGCGAGGCATAGGCCCCTTCGGAATGAACATCCATTTCGATCAGCTCCTTCTTTTTTATGAATATGTAACGCACAAAAGCTTAAATGACAACAAAACGAAATCAAATAGATCATTTTGATTACGACGTGTTTAAATATATAAGCAATTGATTTCACTTTCAATATTTCTCTTCTGAATTGAAACTTTTTACCCGCAAATTCAGTCTAAATCTATGAAATATTAAAGATATAAGTTGCAATTAAGAAAACGATGCAGGCGAGGGAGTAAAATGATTCCGAAGAAGTGGAACGGTCGCCTTTGGTTTCAGATTTCTACCGTAATAAGTTCTATTAAATCATGAAATCTGAAACCAACAGCGATTGTAGGAACATTTTACGTACTTGCCCTAATATACATTCATTTGTTCAACTTATATAGAATGGCATTCATTGGAGGGAGATCGTTCTATTAATTGGATGAATTAATAGAATTACCCTTTTCTATCAATTTATGATAGAATACTCCGGTGAAGAAAAGGCTTCATAGGATTTCATAGAAAGGCGGCAGCTTAGATGAAGAAATTAATCGCCCTCATTCTGGTATGCGCAATGCTGCTCCCTGTTTCCATCGTATCCGCCGCGTCGGCTGGCGGGACCGGGACGGCCACGAGCAAGACGAGTGCAGCAACCAAGACGAATGCTTCCAAGAACGAGCCGATCGATCTCGTTTTTGTCGGGGATATTTTGCTGGACGGATATGTGGGGAACCAGATCGAACGTTACGGGAATCTGTATCCGTTCAAGAAGGTGGCTCCTATTTTGAAAAAAGCGGACATGGCCTTCGCCAACCTTGAAACGCCGGTGTCCGTCCGCGGCAAGGCCGCGAACAAAACCTTTGCTTTCCGCTCCAAGCCGGATACGCTGAAAGGCCTCGTATACGCAGGGATCGACGGCGTAACGCTGGCCAATAACCACATTCTGGACTATGGCCAGCAGGCGATGCTGGACACCATCACCCATCTGAAACGCCAGAAGATCGGGTATACCGGCGCAGGCCGCAACATCGACGAAGCGTTCAAGCCGTATGTACAGACGGTCAAAGGGAAGAAGATCGCCGTGTTAGGCGTCAGCCGCGTGCTGTCGGACAACTCCTGGATCGCCGGCAAGAACCATCCGGGGGCCGCATCCGCTTATACGATGGAGCCGATGCTCAGCCAGATCAAAAAGTCGGCGAAGGCGAATGACTTTACGATCGTTTATATTCATTGGAACCAGGAATTCGCCGATTACCCTGATGATTACGCCCGGAGCATGGCGAAGAAAATGATTGACGCAGGAGCGGACATCATCGTCGGTTCGCACAGCCACACGCTCATGGGAATTGAGTATTACAAGAACAAGCCGATTTACTATTCGCTCGGCAATTTTGTTTTCAACCGCTCCACGCGCGGCGGAGACAAGACGCTCCTGTCCATGATGGTCCATTTTGAAATTCAGGGCTCCAAGATTACGAGCCGGATCACCCCGGTGAAGATTCTCCAGGGCCAGCCGAACCTGATGGACAAGAAGTACAACAAGGAGATCATCGCGAAGCTGAACAAGCTTTCCTATAATGCGAAGATCGATGCCAACGGCAATGTAACGAAGAAGTAACGAGCCTTGCGCAACTTTAAGAACAACCGCAGCCTTTCGTGGCAGCGGTTGTTTTTTTGTGTCTGATCGGATCGTGTAGAGGCAGAGGGGAGCGAAAAGCGTCGAATGACGGCAACCCGCCCCGACATAACTCCTTTCCATGATTCTACAATTTACGCGATTACGGCATGAGGGCAGAAATTCCTGCACAAATAATAAAATTTTATTTTATAAAATATATTGTATTTTGAAATTAAATTTCAATATGATTAGAGAAAGAGGATTCTGCTAGCTTGGCGCAAACGCCTCTTTCAAGTTTTTAAGAGAGTTAACTTCGGATTTACAGAGAAAGGAGGTGGACTTAACAAGTCACCGTTATACTTCCGTATGCAAGCCCGTTATTCGGGCGGCCTTCAAGCATGAGGAAGCACCCCTACAAGAACGAAGGAGGAATTGATGATATGTTTCGAAGGAAGAAAAGAATATCTTCACTGCTGAGCGGTGTGATGTTCCTTTCCCTGCTGTTTCCCGCCGGTGCGCTTCAAGCGGCGGAGCCGGCGGCAGCAGCTGCCCCATCCGGCCTTATTGATATGCGGCAAATGGAGATTGGACCGGGCGCTACATATACTTGGATGAACATGCATAAGGGGAGCGGGGAGCAGAAGGTCCATATGGTGGAATTCGATCCGGCGCAAAGACAGCTTGAGCTCCAGCCCGGACTAACCGACGGCAAGGTATACGGCATGCAGGGCGTGAGCAAAATGGCAGCCGATGCCGACAAGGAAGGCAACCGGGTGATTGCCGCCGTCAACGGGGATTTCTACGATATGTCGACGGGCATCCCGCTGGGGTTGTTCATGGGAGACGGAGAGCTTCTGACCGACCCGCCGAACGGCAGGAATGCTTTCGGCATCCGGCAGGACGGGACAACCTTGTACGGGAGTCCAAAATTAACGAAGACGGTCCGGATTGACGGGGCTGATGCGGGCTTAACGTCTATCAACCGTCTGAGAGGGACGGACGCACTTGTGCTGTATACCGAAAAATTCAACAAGACGACGATGACGAACAGCCTGGGCGATGAGGTCGTTCTGGATATCGTCAGCGGACGCGCGGCAAGCGGTGAAACCCTGGTCATGAAGGTCGCTTCCGTTCATAAGGACCGGGGGAATTCGCCAATCGGCCCGAATCAGGCCGTTCTGTCGGCTTCGGGCCAGCAGCGGGCCAAACTCGCGAATCTTCAACCCGGCGATGAAGTGACCGCCCGGTTCGAGCTGGAGGACGCCTGGAAGGACGTGACGATGGCCATCGGCGGCACGGTGATGCTGGTCAAGGATGGCATCGTGCAGCAGCATGCGGATCCGGCCATTCACCCGAGAACGGTGGTTGGCACGAAGGCGGACGGCTCTGTCGTTCTGTTCGAGGTGGACGGCCGCCAGCCGGGCTTCAGCGAAGGCGTCAATTACATCCAGCTCGGCGAGATGCTGCAGGAACTTGGCGTTGTTAACGCGCTTAATCTGGATGGCGGCGGCTCGGCAACCTTCGTCGCCCGCCTGCCGGGAGAGACCGAACGCAAGGTGCTGAACTCCCCTTCGGACGGCGGAGAACGCAAAACCGCGAACGGCATTCTGCTCGTGAACAAGGCGCCGGAAGGACAAGCGGAGAAGCTTGTCGTATCGCCGAACCTTGCGCGGGTGCTGACGGGATCGTCCGCGGTATTTACGGCAGCGGCTGTTGACGCGAACCTTCATCCCGCGGCGATACCAGGCACGCCAGTATGGCAGGCCGATTCTGCATTCGGGAGTTTCGACGCCAATGGCAGATTCACAGCGGGCAGCCAGCCGGGAGAGACGGAAATAGCCGTTCAATCGGGATCGCTGAGGGGCAGTGCGAAGCTGGAAGTCGTTGATCAAATAACGGAGCTATCCTTCCGGGATGAGGTGATGACCTTCCCGTCCGGCTCCACGAATACATTAACCGTCACGGCCCTCCGTAACGGTCAGGTCATTCAGGCCGACAACAGCCGCTTTGAGTGGCGCGTCGAAGGCGATATCGGAACCATTGACGGCACCGGCACGTTTACGGCTGCCGATAAACAGAATGTGAGCGGCAAGATCTATGTTAAATACGGCAGCGTGGAGACCTCCATCGATGTGAACGTCGGGCTCCCGCCGGTTATGCTGGAGGATTTCGAGAATGGCCTTGGCCGGTATAAGGAAAGCGCGGGCGCGCAGTTTAAGTCGACCCGGGTATCGGTCGAGACGGACGATACCTATGTCCGATCCGGCAGCGGCGCGTTGAAGCTGGAGTATGATTTTACCGGCATGACGGGGACTTCCGGTGCATATCTGCAGACGAACAGCGCGGCAGACAATATCGAAATTCCGGGCTATCCCGAGAAGATCAGCATGTGGGTGTACGGCGACGGCAAGGGGCATTGGCTCCGGGCTCAGCTTCGGGACGCTAAGGGAAATATCCCGTTGAATTTTACCGATGAGAGCGACGGCGTGAATTTTGTTGGCTGGAAGTACCTTGAGGCTGACGTGCCGAAGGGAAGAACGCTTCCGCTCGTCATGGACATGCCTGTCCGTTATATGGAGACCAAGGCGGACAAGAAGGATGCCGGAGCGATCTACGTGGACGAAATCCGGGCATTGTACGGCCCGGCTAACGACGATATTGAACCGCCGGTTCTCAAGGGCTTCTCGCCTGCCGCCGGCGAAGAGATCACGAAGAATACGCCAACGATCACGGTATATGCGGAGGATGCGGGCTATGATCCTTCGAAGCATCCGGGAACGACGCTAATCGATCCGGACCGGATTCGCTTCTATGTAGACGGCGTGCTTGTGCAGCATACGCTGTATCCGCCGGAAGGAAGAATCCACTATACGCCAAGCGTTCCGCTTGCAGACGGCATCCATCAAGCGAAGGTGACCGTCCGCGACCTCTCCGGGAATCAGACGACCAAGGAGTGGCATTTCACGATCAATACAGGCGCAGACGCAGCAAAGATCGTGTATGATACGCCGGACACCGTCTACTTGGGGAACAGCTATACGCTGGATATCGGCGGCGTCAACACGTCCCGGATCCGCAGCGGACATATTGAGTTCCAGTTTGATCCGATGAAGCTGGAGAATGTGCGGCTCATTCGAGGCGACAAACTGGATTCGTCCCAGGTATGGGCGGATATCGATCAAGCGAAAGGAACGGTTAAGGTGACCTGGAAGGACATCCATACCGCATCTTTAAGCGATGATGAAGTGATTGGACGGATTGGGTATGACGTGAAGAAGGATGCTGAAGGTACCAGCGTGATCTCGCTGAAATCCGGCGCGCTAACCTTGACGGACACGGGGGATACGGAGTTTACGTTCTTCGGCCTCCCGATCACTTCCAAGATTGCTGCACATTTGGCGCTGAACTGGAATGAAGAGGGAGCCGTCGAAGGTTATGAGACGGTATTCCACGTAACCGACGCCCAAGGTGCCGCGGTTCAAGACGTGCAGATTACGGCGGACGGCGCGCCGATCGGTACGACGGACACGACGGGCGAGCTGAGGACAAACGCGTTAACATCGCAGATCAAGACCTATACGGTTCAAGCGGTGAAGGACAATCAGTACAGCCCGGCTGTGGCGTTTAAAGTCTCTCCGCTGTCCGGAACCGAGACGCCGACGAACATCAGTGTTGGCATGGGGGCGGATCCGGCATCCTCGCGGATGTTCAACTGGCATACGCACCCGGCGATCGAGCATACGGTGGTCGAGCTGGTGAAGCAATCCGAATTTACCGGGTTTGATGCGCCGAACGTACAGACAGTCAGCGGGACAAACGAACTGTACCACACGCTCGATCTGGGGACGGTTCGTGTCCATAAGGCCGAAGCCGGCGGCCTGGAGCCCGGAACGGCATACGTATATCGCGTTGGGGACGGCCAGGGCCATTACAGTGAACAAGGCTCGTTTGAAACAGCGTCCTTGACGGAAGAATCGACCAAATTCTTGTACTTTGCGGATTCTCAGGCATCCACCGCGAAGGAATTCGAGCTCTGGGGCCAGACGATTGACAAGGCTGCAGGCGAGCATCCCGATGCGGAATTTATGGTGCATGCCGGGGATATGGTCGATAAAGGCTTTTTGGAAGCGCAGTGGAATGACTGGTTCCGGGAGGCGCAGCCGCATTTCCTGAATACGACGCTTGTATCGGCGATCGGGAACCATGAAGTGATGGGATCGAAGGAGAACGGCGATTTTCTGGCCCATTTCAACCAGCCGGGCAATGGCTTGGACAGTCTGAAGGGCACGAATTTCTCGTTCGATTACAAAAACATTCATTTCATCATGCTGAATAGTGAATATGAGCTGGAAGAGCAGAAGAAGTGGCTTGAGCAGGAACTTGCGGCCAACAACAAGGAGTGGACGATCGCGATCTTCCACCGCGGCCCTTACGGAAGCATTTATGATTCCGCCGAGGTACGCAATCAATGGGCGCCGGTTCTGGAGAAGTATGAAGTGGATCTTGTATTGAACGGGCATGACCATATCTATGTCCGCTCCTATCCGATGAAGAATCTTGCCATTGCACCGGACGGCAGCGGAACGACATACGTTGTGGCCGGCTCGACCGGGCCGAAGTTTTATGCCCATACCGAACGGGGCTGGCACCAGGTTGTGGATGAAGAGAAAACCCAGATGTACGCCTCCGTGGAAGTGGAGGGAGATGAATTGCGGTTCGTTACGAAAACGATCGGCGGCCGCCTCGTCGATGAATTTACGCTCGCCAAATCCGGAACGCCGAAGCCGAAGCCGGAAAGCATCGTCGTATCGCCGAAGCAGCTCAAGCTTGCCGTCGGCGACAGCCGTCAGCTGGCAGCGGAAGTGAAGCCGGACGGCGCAGAAGCTTCGGTTACGTGGTCAGTGTACAGCGCCGAGCCGCAGCAAGCCGTCAGCGTGTCGGCGGACGGCATCGTGACCGCCATCGAGCTTGGCGAGGCCATCGTTCGGGCGACAAGCACCGTCTCGCCGGATGTATTCGCCGATGTACGGATTATGGTCGGTAAGGAATCGGATGTCTCCCTCGAATCCATCCGCTTCAAGGGCAAGCCCGTACTGAAGATGGGCGACACCGACCAGACCGTGACGGAGGCCGTATATTCCGACGGCAGCCGGATCCCTGTCATCGAGGGCGTGACGTATGAGAGCAGCAAGCCGGAAGTAGCCTCCATCGATGAACGCGGGACCGTCCGGGCGCTGGCTGAAGGAAGCACGGTGATTTCGGCAACCTACGGAGGACTTAAGTCGGAGTACGGCTTGAAGGTCATCCGAACCGGCGGAAATCCGAATCCGAATCCCGATCCTTCGCCGCCGGTGGACCCTCCGGGCAAGCCTCCGGTGTTCCCACCGGTAAAGCCGCCGGTGATACCGCCAAAACCGCCGGTTACCCCGCCTCCGAACAGGATTACTGTAACGGCTGAGGAATTGGCCGACAAGCTGGCAAATGGTCAGGCTGTGTTGACGGTGAACGGCGAGTTCGAGGAGCTGATCCTGCCGGGCAACGCGGCTGAGCTGGTTAAGGAAGGTGCGATCCGGGTTGTGGCTAATCATATGACAATCACGATCCCGGGCGAAGTTCTTGCTCAGCTGCGCAGGCTTGAGCAAGGGAATGAACCGGACAAGGGCTCCATCAAGCTGAGCAGCGAGAAGCTGAAGGAGTCCGCAGCCAATCAGCGGATTGCAGATGCTGCCCGAAGAGAAGGGGCACAGCTGAGACAGATTGGAGCTTTGTACGAGCTCGGGTTGGAATGGGTGTCCGCGAACGGTACGGCCAACAGCTTGAAGGAATTCGACAAGGCAATCATTTTAGAACTGCCGCTGCCACCTGGTACCGGTGGAAGCAGAGTCTCCATCTACTATGTTTCCGACTCTGGAGAACTGGAGTATATTCCGGGGATCTTGAAGGACGGCCGCATGTCGGCACCGATCAAGCACTTCAGCGCATATGGCCTCCTGCAGTACGAGAAGATGTTTGCCGATGTGCCGTCAACGTTCTGGGCTGAGGAAGCGATTGGAGACTTGGCTGCCAAACAGCTGATCAAGGGCGTTTCCGCGGAACGCTTCGCCCCGGCCCAGAAGGTAACCCGGGCTGAATTCGCGGCGATGCTGGTCCGGCTCCTGGACATCCAGGCTGAAGGGCCGGTGCCGTATAGCGATGTCGCCTCCGGCAAGTGGTATGCGGACGCAGTTGCTGCTGCAGCCGATGCAGGCATTGTCTATGGAACGAGCGGCGACCGCTTTGTACCCGAAGCGCCGATCAAGCGGCAGGAAATGGCGGCCATGCTCGTTCGTGCCTACGCTTATGCGGTGAAGCAGCCGGATGCAGCGGACGTGACCCGCAGCGGTTTTGCGGATATCGCCGGATCTCCGGACTGGGTACAGGAGGCCGTTAATGCGGCATATGCCCTCGGCTTCATCAAGGGGCATACGCCAAGCCGCTTCGCACCGGAAGGACTTGCGACACGTGCGGAAAGCGCGCAGGTCATGTTCAATCTGTTGAATAAGCTGCAGTAATCACGGATGAACCGCCCTCCCATCTCCTTGCAGGACTGCAGGAGTGGGAGGGCGGTTCTTTCGTATGTATGTCCCGGACCTCCTATAAGTGCCGGAGATGCGATCCCGGCCTGGGCAGCGGAGGACAAATCGTACCCGGGAAAATCGCTCCCGCAAACAAGGCCTGCTGCGGCCGCCCGGACGTTCGGAATCGAGGCGGCGGAAAATTTTAGATATTTTCATGCGGCAAACTCCCTTATAATGAAAATCAAAGGCTAAGAGAGGCACCTTCAAAGATACTTTACTTAAAGAAGGCCCTTGATGGCCCGATGAAAGGAGCTTGAGGACCATGCCGTACGCCAAAACGCCGAGCCCGCCTTATTATGCGTGCATCTTCGTATCGGAGCGTACCGAGGGGGACAACGGTTATGGAGCGATGGCCGACAAAATGGTGGAGCTGGCCTCCCGGCAGCCGGGCTATTTAGGCATCGAATCGGCGCGGGATACGTCTTTGGGCATCACGGTGTCCTACTGGGAGTCGCCGGAAGCCATCGCCGCCTGGAAGGCAAATGCCGCTCACCAGGTTGCCCAGAAGCGGGGAAAGCAGGAGTGGTATCAGAGCTTTGCACTAAGAGTATGCAAGGTGGAAAGGGATCATTTTTTTGACCACAGCACACACGAGGAGGAGTTATGATGCAGCAATCGAAAATCAAATGGGGGATCATGGGGACCGGCTGGATCGCCCAGCAATTTGCCTCCGATCTGGCGCTTGTCAGCAACGGCGAGGCGCTGGCGGTCGGGTCGCGTACGGCGGGAAGTGCCGCCGAGTTTGCTTCCAAATATGACATTCCGCGGTCATACGGAAGCTATGAGGAGCTGGTTCGGGACCCTGACATCGATGTCGTCTACATAGCCACCCCGCATCCGCTTCATCACGAGAACGTCCGTTTATGTCTTGATGCGGGCAAAGCCGTATTATGCGAAAAGCCGTTCACCATCAACAGCCGCGAGCTGGAGGATCTGGTCGCCGCGGCCCGCGAACGCAAGCTGTTCCTGATGGAAGCGATGTGGACGCGGTTCCTGCCGCCGATCGTGAAGGTGCGCGAGTGGCTGAAGGAAGGACGGATCGGCGAAGTCCGCCTGTTGAAAGCCGATTTTGGATTCCGGAGCGGCTGGAACCCCGAAGGGCGACTCCTTAATCTTCAGCTTGGCGGGGGCGCGCTCCTGGACGCAGGCATTTATCCGGTATCCTTCGCATCGATGATTTTCGGGGCCGAGCCCGATCAAATATGGAGCACGGCACATATCGGGGAGACGGGCGTAGACGAGCAGTTCTCGGTGATCTTATCCTATGATTCCGGCAAAACCGCTTCGTTAAACGGGGCGATCCGCCTCGGCATGACCAATGAAGCCCACATTTTCGGAACGAACGGACATATTCATATTCCCTCCTTCTTGAACGCCAAATCGGCAACGCTTCACGTCGACGGCGAGGACACCGTGCATTTTAACGATGACCGCAAGGAGATCGGATATGCTTTCGAGGCTTATGAAGTGGGCCGTTGCCTGGCCGAAGGGCAGCTTGAGAGCGATGACATCCCCCTGAATGAATCTGTCGCGATTATGAAGCTGCTGGATCAAATCCGGGGCCAATGGGGCTTGAAGTATCCTTCGGAAGGCTGAGCCAGGTCAGCTTATAGATAGAGCTAAAGGGAAAAGGGCATCAAATTGGCCGACGGATAGCAGTGAACAAGCAGTGCGGAGCAACCCGCGCTGCTTTTTTGCCATTGAGACCCTCAGTGGATAGATTGATACTGCGGCATCGACTATTGCCTTCCCTTATATTTCCCAATATTCTTGTGTGATGCTGTATAGATTATGATGCTCCCAAACGCCGTTTATTTTAAGATAGTATTCCGAAAAACCGTCATATCGAAATCCTGCTTTCTCTAAAACACGGATAGAGGCCTTGTTTCGAGGCATAACCCCGGCTTGTACCCTATGTAACCCTCCAAGCCCAAAAGCGAATTTTAGCGCCAAGCGAACAGCTTCCGTGGTATATCCTTGTCCGTTATATTGCTCATCCAAGAAATAGCCCAGTGTGCAGCTTTCCCATGCTCCACGGACTACATTGCTTAAATTGACCCGTCCAATGAGATTATCATTGTTTTTCAGGAAAATCCCAAACCCGTATCGGGAACCATTACTCCAATCGTGTTGCACTTTCTCCAAAATGCTTCGCTGCCCCTCTACCGTGTAGTGAGAAGCGGGAGCGGATGGTTCAAATGGTTTAAAGAATTCCCTATTTCGAATTCGTAAATCGAGTAACGAATTAAGGTCATTCAATTCCAATCGACGAATGTAAATGCGGTCAGTATCCAATCTCATTCTCTCACCTCAACATAAATCACTTCTTAGTTAATCTGCCAAATGGCGTATACCATGCCTTAACATAGCCTTATTTTAAGAGCGCTACACATGATTTACAACGTTCCCTGCGAGCGACTACGACGTCTACGCCATCACTCTTCCAAATTCCTGCCGAATCTCTAAAATTTTATTTTATAAAAACTATTGAAATTTGAAACAAAATTTCAATATGATAGAGGCAGGATGATCGTTGGTTTTATTTCCCTTCGGTTTTCCATATCACGCGTAGGAGGTGGGCGGCAGCTCTCGATGAAATCGGATGGTTGTCATTACCAATATTCCACGATGTTTAGTGGCAAGGAGTGAATTAGTGAATATGAACACCTCAAGGAGCGTTCAACGAAGCAAATCCTTTTTGTCTTTGGCTTTGGCACTGGCTGTCATGATCAGTTCGGTATCCGTGTGGGGCAGTTCGGGAGCCGCTTACGCAGACGATGTTCCGAAATCGCTTGTTATCGAGGAGTTTGAAACCCCCGGGAATTTATCTGCCTCCGCCGTGAGGGGGAAAGCCCAGCTGGGGATGATCAGCCATCCCGATCCGGTATATTACGGGTATCATGCTGCGAGTTTAACCTATGATTTTGTCGGCAGCGAGTCGGGCACGTCGGCAGCGTATCTCAATTTTAAAGACCTCGACGGCTCGGCCGGCAGAAGCGTTCCGGGCACTCCGAAAGCGCTCGGCTTATGGGTATACGGGGACGGCGGGAATCACTGGCTTCGGGCGCAGCTTCAGGATGCGGCAGGCGGCAAGCACGCCGTTGACTTAACCGCTACCTCGGGATTCAGCTGGAAAGGCTGGAAATACGTCAAGTTTTCCGTTCCATCCACCATCAAGGCTCCTCTCAAAATCAATCAAATTTATATCACCGAGTTAAAAGATACAAATAAAAACAGCGGCACGGTGTACTTCGATCGATTGACCGCATTCTACACCGATTCCCAGATCTACGGGCTCGATATCGGCGGTTTGACGCCGATGGGCGTCGGGGAAGCCATCAAGCCACAGATCTATGCGACGTATGCCGGCGAGTCCGAACCGGTGCGACTAACCTCAGGCGTGAAGCTGACGAGCAGCGACGAGACGATCGCTACGGTTACGGGAGCTACATACGATGCGATTGAAGCGCTTTCACCGGGCGTAGTTACGATTACGGCAGAGTACGCCGATGCGCCGAAGGCTCAGCTGGAGCTGCATGTAACGGCAGATGCTCCTTCCCCTGACCAATTGCTTGTATCCGGTCCGGTTCATCTGGAAACCTCGGTTACCGGCGCCTTGAGAACAAGCGTGGTTTATTCCGTTTACGGTACGGCCATGGAGCCGGTTCTGCTGGCGGAGGGGGTTGCTTATGCCAGTGACCGTCCGGACGTCGTCACCGTGGATAGCGGCGGAGGGCTGCAGGCCGTCGGGAAAGGCACTGCGGTGATTACCGTTTCTTATAAAGGAGCAGCCGCGCAGCACGCGATTACGGTCACCGATCCGGTGCCTGTTCTGCAGAGCATTGCACTGCAAGGATTAACCTCGGTGACGGTTGGGGATTCGTTCGAAACGTCCGTCTCGGCGACCTATTCGTGGATGGACGAGCCGATAACGATTACGGAAGGCGTTGCATTTACTAGCAGCAATCCGGCAGTGGCATCCGTCGATGAGAAGGGGGTTGTAAAGGGCTTGAGCATCGGTTCATCACGCATCACGGCGACTTATGAGGGGAAGACCAGCTCGCTCTATATCATCGTGAACAAGCAGGCTGAGCATCCGAAAGCCGAGATGAGAGCCGCCTGGATTGCCACCGTTGACAATATCGATTGGCCGGCCAAAGGGGTTACCGATCCCGAGCAGCAGAAGCAGCAGTTCATCCAGCTCCTTGACGAACTGGAAGCAGCCGGGATGAATGCGGTTATCATGCAGATCAAGCCAACGGCGGATGCGTTCTACCCGTCCGAGTACGGTCCATGGTCCGAGTGGCTGACCGGCGTCCAAGGCAAGGACCCGGGCTACGATCCGCTCGCTTTCCTGCTGGAGGAAGTGCATAAGCGGAATATGGAGTTTCATGCCTGGTTTAATCCGTACCGGATCAGCCTTCAAGGAGATATCAACAAGCTTGTAGCCGATCATCCGGCAAGACAGCATCCGGAGTGGGTGGAAGCATACGGTGGCAAGCTGTATTTCAATCCGGGCATACCGGAGGCCCAGCAGTTTATCCTGGACGGCATTATGGAGGTTGTGAAAAACTACGATATCGATGCGGTGCATTTTGACGACTATTTCTATCCGTATCCCGTAACGGGCGTTGATTTCCCGGACGAGGATACGTATGCCCAGTATAAAGGGGCCTTCACGAACAAGGCGGACTGGAGAAGAAACAATGTGAACCAGTTCATTCAGAAGGTCAGCCATGCGATTAAGCAGGAGAAGAGTTATGTGAAGTTCGGCATCAGTCCGTTCGGCATTTGGAAGAACAAGTCCAGTGATCCAAGCGGGTCGGAAACGAATGGACTGGAAAGCTACAATGCCATTTACGCCGATTCGAAAAAATGGGTTGAAGAGGAATGGATCGACTATATCACGCCGCAAATCTACTGGAATATCGGCTACTCGGCTGCCGCCTACGACAAGCTAATCGAATGGTGGAGCGATGTGGTCGCCGGTCATAACGTGCATCTGTATAGCGGGCAAGCCGTATATAAAATCGGGACAACGGCCGAGTGGTCCAATCCGGAGGAAATGCCGAATCAGGTGAAGTATAACCGCAGCTTCGAGGAAGTCCGCGGCAGCATGTACTTCAGCTCGAAGTGGTTCGCCGAGAATGCGCTTGGCTTTACGGACCGGTTGAAGACAGATCTGTACCGGTATCCGGCACTGGTGCCGGCCATGCCGTGGCTCGATACGGAGGCTCCGTCCGCGCCGCGGAAGCTTAAGGCCAATAAGGCTCATGGCGTAAACCTGAGCTGGGAGCCAGCCGGGGACGAGACCTACTATGCGATCTACCGGTTCGACGGGGGGAATGCCGGCAGCATAGACGATCCGGCAAACCTGCTGGGCACGTTCAGAAGAACCGGTAACGGGACGCAGCATTTCTCGGACGACACGGTGATCAAGCATCAGACCTATACGTATGTGGTGACTGCCATTGACCGTCTTCATAACGAAAGCGCGGCGACCGCCGTCCTAACGGTGAAAGCCGGGGGAACCGGCAAGCCGCCCGGAAAATCGAAGTAACCGGGAAGCACGGTACCTAAAAGCATGGAGCGACCTGAGTAACTGAGAATGAAGTGCCTGAATGAAAAGAGAGAGATCAGCTTTGTCACGAAGCTGATCTCTCTCCTTTTTTGTTTTGGAACCAAGCCCAGACGGCCATGATCTCCCGTTCGTCCATCCCGACGAGGCTCTCGTTAATGTCGCTTAATATCATCTTCACTTGAAGGGACAGCAGCCCCCGTCTTCGCTGTCTTCGTGTGCCGGTAACCTCGATCGCGATGATCTGCGGCCGCCGGATATATTTCGTGGAAAGGGCCAGGAACCTGCTGCGAATCGTAAGCTGCTTGCCGGTAATGTTCAGGCCGGAATCGCGGTGGGCCGCCAATCCCCACCCTATGGCAAACGGGAACAGGAGCAGCGAGAGCATGCCGAGCCAGCCGAAGTACCAGATGCATCCGATGCTGACCGCAGCGGCAAAGGCCAGCTTCCACCGAAGATACATCCATTTCGCATGGGGCGGCGGCGAAGCCGTAATGGCCTGAACGCCCAGCTGGGGCGTGACCCGCGCGAGCAGCTCCGGAATGTCCGCGGTTTTTATCAGCGGGTGAAGCATGAAATGCTTCTCCGATTCGGACGTAAGCACGTGCACCTTCACTTCGGCATAGCCGAACCAGCGGCGGAAGATGCCTTCTTTTACCGTGGCAGCCAGCACCCGTTCGGGGGAAAACAGCAGCCTCTTTTTCTCGAGCAGACCGTAGCTTACGGAGATTTGCTTGCCGATCCGTTCTACGGTAAACCCGGCGTATTTAATCATATACAGAATGACGGACAGCAGCCAGGCCAGCACGACGGCAAGTATGGCAATGCCTGCCCAGTGTCCCGGGAGAATCCGCCCTGCCGATTGAAACAGGCTTTGGTATATTTGATCCGGAAGCAGGTCATCCGCAAACGACATGATACCGCCGACGAAGGCCAAAGCCAGGGACAAATTCGGGGAAGACAGGGCAGCGGTAAGCAGACGGCGAGACGGCAGCTGAAGCAAAATGCTCCGTTCTTCCGGAGAGACCGATGCAGGCGGAATAACGTTACCGCGGTCGTTAGGGTAGCCGCCGTCGCTGCCTGCTCCTGGCGTATTTCCGGATGCTTCAGCCTCATCCCGTTCCCATGACGCCATGCGTTCTTGTGGGGAAGTGCCTTCGATCATCTGTTCCGTACCATCCGCATTGACGATGGCGCCGTCAGCAAGTGCTGCCACATCGTGCGTTTGCGCTGCAGGCCGATTCGGCTGCAAGGCCCGTGTCCGGTCCCGGAGCCAAAGCTGAAGCCGTTCCGCTTCGTGGTCCGTTACGGCTGGAAGCACACCGCCATCCTCCGATTTGCCCGGCGTCTCGATGCGGATCTGCGTCAGCCCGAGCAGACGCTGCAGCAGCGGCTGCTCGGTATTCATCGTATGAATTCGTCCAGCATATATGGACAGCTCCTCCCGGAATAACACGCCGCGCCGTATCAGGATTTTGTCCTCTTCCAGCGTATAGGCAAACCGTTTCCAGCGTAAGTATCCGTACAGAAGCAGAAGGGCTGCGAGGGCGACAATGCCGGCGGATAACCAGTACCATGGGACATCGTCCAGGGATTTTCCGTTAAAGAACTTGATCGATACAAAAGCAGCGAGCGGTACGAGCGATTTGACGCTGTTCACGAGCGGAAACAGAATGTAAAGACGGTGGAGCCTGCTTGCTTCATTCATCATGATCCACCACTTTGGCCAGCTCGCCGATCTGCTTCTTCAAAGCCTCCGCCTCTTCCAGCTTGAGCGCCTGGATGACGTGCGTCGTTGCGGCGGTAACTACCTTGACTTTGGCAAGTCCGTATTTGCGGAGCAGGGGTCCCCGTTCCAATTCAACGTGCTGCACGCGGGTCATCGGAACGAGCGTATCGCTCAGCCAAATCCAGCCGGATCTAAGCTCCAGCTCCTCTTCGCTGACCCGGAAGCCAAACTGCTTATAGGTGAAGGCCGGCACCGACCAGGTAAACCAGGCTCCTGCCAGCAACAACCCGATAGCGATCCACCCCGGCAGCAGGGTCCAGCCGAAGATGCCCGCAACGACGAGATAAGCGATAGCCGCTAACAAAATGACCCCGTCGGTAATAAAGCCTGTCAGGCGTGAAATGGTAACAGAGTCGGGGTGACACCGGCGCATGGCGTCCATTCGATGATCCATTGTTGGTTCCTCCTCGATGTTTTGAGAATCCGGCAGTTCTGATGACATATGAACTTCTATGTAGTTGTTTACGCTTGTGGGAAGCCGTCCGTTTCATCCTGCCGACCGAATACTGTAATGTCCGTCCGTCTTATAATGGTTCATGTCTGTCATTATAGCATCCCGACTTGAATGGCTTGTGAACCTGACTTAACGATTGCATTAACAGACAGCGGTTCCGTTAAGCTCGAATTAAGATTAGGCAGCGGCCGGAAGCGGCTTTTTTTGTATAATGGAAGGAATCGGACAGGGAAGGACATGAGTTAATGAAAATCGATCGTCTATTAGCAATTACCGTGCTGCTCTTGAATCGGGGAAGATGGAGCGCCAGCGAGCTGGCCGAACGCTTTGAAGTCTCCGCGAAAACGATATACCGCGATATGGATGCACTTTGCCGGGCAGGGCTGCCGATCGTTGCCCATCAGGGCACATCCGGCGGATTTGAGATGATGGAGCAATATACCATTGACCGGTATTGGTTGACGGCAGAGGAGATGGGTTCGCTAGTGACCGCTGTCAAAGGAATGAGGAGTGCGCTGGATGACCGCGAGCTGGATATGCTGCTTGAGAAAGTGAAGGCGCTGCTTTACAAGGTAGAGCACGGCTGCGGGAAAGGGGATGCATATGAACATGGCGACGTAAAAAACGGACCGGGAAGTGATCGGAGCAGGCCCTCTGTCGTTATGGATTTTCAGCCTTGGGGACAGCGGGAAGGTTTGAAAGCAACCGTCAGCCTTCTGAAGAAGGCGATCCAGGAAAAGCGGACCGTATCGATGCGTTACATCGATTCATCCGGCACGGCCGAGTGCCGAACGATGGAGCCGGTGTCCCTGATTTTGAAGGGAAATGTGTGGTATGTGCAAGCCTACTGCCTGGAGCGTGAGGATGCCCGGGTGTTCCGGGTGTCGCGGATGCAGGATGTAAAGCTAACGAACCATCATTTCGAGCCGAGGCCGATGCCCTTGATGGAACGGATGGACTGGGAGGATGCCTGGTCGGAGGTGCCGGAGCAAGAGGTTGTATTATGGTTTGGGCCGAAGGCTCGCCGACGGGCAGCGGACGTGTTCCCGGCAGAGCAAATGGAGCTCTTGGAAGACGGCTCCTTCCGCGTGCGGGTCATTCATAAGGTGGACGAATGGTTTTACGGCATGGTTCTCAGCTTTGGCGACCAGGTTATAATCGAGCATCCCGAGGAAGCCGCACAGGAGGTCAGGAGAAGGGCGGAAAATTTGTTGAACCGCTACGGCAACCCGGACAGGCAGCTGTCCACGTTCCCCCTTTAGAATAGATCATAGATTCAATTCTTAAAGGAGGGCGTCATCATGAATACAAACATCGGCAGCCAGAAGAAGCGCCGGATCGAATCCAGACCGGCTATGTCCGTATGGGGAGCGGGTGCAAGGACGACAAACGAAGCGGAGGCGGGGGCAAACGGCGTGATTCCCCGGTTATGGGAGCATTATTTCCGGAGCGGGATCAAGGAGGTTGCCGGCAGTGATCAAGCTGTCTATGCGGTATATACGGATTACGAAAGCGACGCTTCAGGTGCGTATACACTCGTCATTGGCCATGAAACGGAAGGAATCTTCGGAGATGGGCAGGGCAGCGAAGAGGTTGAGCACGTTAGGCGTGCGGAAGGCCAGAGCATAGAGAGCATAGAGAACGTAGAGCGCGTAAAGGACGTAGAGAGTGTAGAGCGTATGAATCGTGCAGGGAGCGCAGACGTCGCTAAGCGCGAAGAAGATGGAGCTATTGTAGAGCGCAGCGTCTTTATACCGGAATCCAGATATTTGGTATTCCCGGCGAAGCCGGGTCCGTTCCAGGAAACGGTGCCGCAGGCCTGGCAGGAAATCTGGAGTTATTTCCAGAATGCCGAGGAAGTACGAGCCTATTCGGGAGACTTTGAACATTATCGTTTCCAGGCGGCTGATCCTGCCCATCCCGTCGTCGAGATCTATATTGCGATTAAATAGCCGAAGAATGTGAAATCCCAGGCCGTCCTCGTGTTAGAGGGCGGTCTATTGATGATAGAAACGATAGAAATGAGAGGATTCGATCATTTTGCAATAATCATTATATTTTACATAAAATGTTTAATCGACGACCTAATATGATGATTATACCGGTTATGGAATAAATTTGATATCTTTGGCTTGCGGGTATCCACCCGAGGTGCACATCGGTACTAGTACGATATCCGACTTCGGAACGGAAGGGGGCGGTATTTTTCAGGCAGATGCATGGCAAAAGGATGAATTTGTTGAAAAAAGAAGCGAAAGGATGAGGATGATGAAAAAATTTCTAGGCATGATGTTATGCGCAGGCTTGGCGATATCGTTGTATGGTGTCCAACCATCAACGGCTGAGGCTGCCACGGTGGTGAATGAGACGATCCGCGTGGAGGCCGGTCAGACCTTCGACGGCAAAGGCCAGACCTACGTGGCCAATCCGGACACGCTTGGTGACGGCAGCCAGGCCGAGAACCAGAAGCCAATCTTCCGGCTGGAAGCGGGCGCGACACTGAAAAACGTCGTGATCGGCGCGCCTGCGGCAGACGGCGTCCACTGCTACGGAAATTGCACAATCACAAATGTCACTTGGCAGGATGTCGGCGAGGATGCGCTGACTCTGAAATCGTCCGGTACGGTCAACATTTCGGGGGGAGCGGCGTATAAAGCGTACGATAAGGTGTTCCAAATGAACGCGGCCGGAACGATCAACATTCAAAATTTCAGAGCGGACGACATCGGAAAGCTGGTTCGGCAGAACGGCAGCACGTCGTATAAAGTGGTGATGAACGTGGAGAATTGCGACATTTCGAATGTGAAGGACGCGATCCTGCGAACGGACAGCAGCAGCTCCACGGGGCGAATCGTCAACACGCGCTACTCGAATGTGCCGACGTTGTTTAAAGGCTTTGCTTCCGGGAATACAACCCAATCGGGGAATACGCCGTATTAACCTGATGATGGACTAGCTATGCAACGGGAAAAGCTCCTAAGCGTCTGCCATGACGCGAAGGAGCTTTTCTGTGCCGGAAACGGCGTTCCCGAAGATTATTTAAACCCGGTTAAAGCGGATCCGGATTTCATGAAGTACTTCTGGCCGAAGAAATAGATCAGAATCATCGGAACCGCCATGATGGTGGAAGCCGCCATCAGCTTTTCCCACTGGGCCCCGTGATCCTGCTGGAAGCTCTGCAGGCCGACGGTGATCGTCCACTTGGCCGAATCGTTCAGATAGATCAGCGGGCCCATGAAATCGACATAGGACCACACGAAGGAAAACAAAGCGACGGTGGCTAAAGCCGGCTTCAGAATCGGCAGGATAATCCGGGCGTATATCCGCAGCTCCGAGGCGCCGTCGATCTTGGCCGCCTCCGACAGCTCCATCGGCACGCCGAGCAGAAATTGGCGCAGCAGAAAGATGAAGAAGGGAGCTCCGAAGAAAGCGCCGATCGTCAGCGGCACGATAGTATTGACCCAGCCAAGGTTCGTAAAGATGATATACTGCGGGATCATCTGGACCTGAGCCGGCAAAATCATGGTTGCCACCACGATGGTGAATATGACCTTTCTCCCTTTCCACGGGATCCGCGAGATCGAGTAGGCTACGAGCGGTGCGGACAACAGCTGCCCGATAATGTTCAAGATGCAGATCAGGAACGTGTTCATCATATATTTCGTGAAGGGGATCGCCTCGACCGCCGCTTGGTAGTTCGACCATTGGACCTTTTCCGGGAAGATCGTCGGCGGAAACTTGAGAATCTCCTCCGGCGTCTTGAGCGAGGTCATGACAAGCCATAGGAACGGGAACAGAAATACGATTGATAACAGGATAAGCAAGACGTACGGCAGCACGGCTTTTAATCTGACGGCCACGTTACTCACCTCCATAATAGACCCAGCGGCCCGATGTTTTGAGCAGCAGCAGCGTCATCAGCAGCACGATGATAAACAGAATCCAGGCCAGGGCCGACGCGTAGCCCATCTTCAGAAAAACAAAGGCTTCCTGGTACAGATTGACGGCATAGAACAGAAGCGACTGTTCCGGTCCGCCCAAGGAGCCGCCGTCCGCTTTGCCGCCAGCCAGAATATACGATTCGGTAAAGATCTGGAATGCACCGATGAGTCCCATGATGAGCTGGAACAGAATGATTGGCGACAGGGCAGGGAGCGTAATCTTCCAGAAGCGATGCCAGGCGCCCGCCCCATCCACCTGCGCCGCTTCATAGTACTGCTTCGGAACGCCCTGCAGGGCGGCCAGGAAGATCAAGGCCCCGGCTCCTGAGCCCCATAGACTCATCAGAATCAGCGAAGGCTTCGTATAGCGCGGATCCAGCAGCCAGGCAGGATCGGGCAGGCCGAAGGCCCGCAGCGCCATATTGACCAAGCCGAAATCGGGGTTAAGCATCCAGGTCCACAGCAAGGCGCTGGCGACGATCGGAATGACGGAGGGAAGGTAGAAGATCGTCCGGTAATAATTGATCCCCCTTGCCTTGAAGTTCAAGACGACGGCGATCAGCAGCGATGCCGCCAGCGTAATCGGCACAGATGCGAAAGCCATGAAGAACGTGTTCCCGAGAGAGGTGTAGAAGCGGTCATCCTGCAAGATATTTTCGTAATTTTGCAGTCCCACCCACCTAGGCGTACTGAACAGATCGTATTCCGTCAGGCTCAAATAGAGCGAACCGAAGAACGGATACACAGTAAAAGCCAGAAAGCCGACGATCCAAGGCGAGGCGAATGCCAGGCCGAGCCAAAAGTACCGGCGTTCCTTCCTCGACCAGCGGGCTTTAGGTCTTGGTGAATGTACGGGTGCGGAGGCATTCATCTTCGCGTACTCCTTCCATTTCGAAGATCGTAATCAGTGCATGATGGTTTATTTGACGAGCGGCTGGATTTTTTCCTTCACGTTCGCAAGTCCTTCCTCGATGCTGACCGTGCCGCGGAGAATCGCGTCCACTTGGGCGCTGAATTCCGTCATGTACTCGTTCGTGAAGGAAGTGGCCGGGAAGGACTTCAGATTCTCGCTTGCCGAGTAATCGAGAAATTCCTTGAAGCCGGGCACATTCTCGTAGAGCGGGCTCGCGAATGCCGAGGTCCGGGTCGGCAGGTTGCCGATGGCCGCCGTGAACTCGGCCATTTGCTCCGGCTCCGTCATCCACTTGATGAAGGCCCATGAGGCGTCCGGATGCTTCGCCCCTTTCGGAATGTAGAATACGCTGGTCGTGACATTGCCCGGATTTTTGCGTTCGGGATGATTCTCGTCATATGGAATCGGAGCAATGCCGTAATTCAGATCGGGCGCGAACTGCTTGATGAAGGTCGGCAGCCATTCGCCGTCGACCGTCATGGCGTACTTGCCCGAGAAGAACGGGTTCTGCGCCGACATGTATTGTCCGAGTCCCGATGAGAAACGGTCCAGGTTATCCGAGCCGTATTGGTCCCAGATCTCCTTCGACAGCTTGATGGCCGATTGAATGCCTTCATGGTCAGGCGTCACCTGCTTGGCCGCTTCGTCATAGAACGAGCCGCCGTAGGCATATGAGAACGTGTAGGCGTCCATTCCCGGCCATAAGCCGAGCCGCGACAGTCGGCCGCCGTCTTCGACGATGCTGAGCGCCTGAATGTATTCCTTCAGCTCGCCAAGCGTTTCCGGAGGGCCGTCATAACCTGCTTCCTTAAGGATATCCTTGTTGTAGAACAGCATGGACACATGCATGGCCGTCGGAATCGCATAGGTGGCGCCTTCATGCTGCGATGTGCTCAGCGCTGCAGGCACGAAGTCGTCTAGATCGACCCCGTCCTTGGCGATATAATCGTCCAGCGGCATCATCGCTCCGCGCAGGCCCCATGGGACGACGTTCTGTCCGAACTGGGAGGCAACATCCGGCGGATTGCCTCCCGTAATGGCGGTCAGCTGCTTCTGGTAGTCGCTCTGCGAAAGGCCCTTGACCTGGATTTCCGGATGGGCCTCGTTCCATTTGGCGATAAGCTTCTCCAGTGCTTCGGCTTCCGGACCGGTCCAGCCGTACCAGAAGCTCAGCTCCACGGCATCCGCGGCAGCGGGCTGGTCCGGTTCTTCGCCGCTTGTCTTGCCGGGCTCTGCGGTGCCCCCGCTTCCTCCCGAGCATCCGGCGACCATGATCGATAACAGCAAACACCATAAACCAAACCATGTTTTCTTCTTCATCCTTCTTCCTCCCCTTTTTCGAAGTCCGATTAAAGATTGTCTGCTTAAAAAATAGATCATTTCCCTCCCAATCCATCAACAAATCCTGGTGCTCCAATAACCGGTCCTGATCCCGTTATTTGTAGGATATCGTAGCATTTCATTTCGCCATTTCATTTCACTATCGTGCGTAAAAATAGGATTATCGTATGATTTGCCAAGCTACTCTACTTGATCGCCTGTTTGCGGAACTCCGTCGGGGAGATGCCGGTGTATTTTTTAAAGATGCGGCAGAAATAGGATAGCTCGTTGAATCCGGTGGAATAGCATACGTCCGTGACGGACAGCTCGGCCTGCTTGAGCATGACCATGGCCTGAAGAATCCGGAGGTCGGTCAAATAGCGGTTGAAGGTTTTGCCTGTCCAATCCTTGAATACCTGACAGAAGGTGGACCTGGACAGATTCGAGAGATCGCACAGCGCGTGAAGCTTCAAATCCTCCTGGTAGTGGCGGTGAATGTAATCGACCACCTTGGTCATGATCTCCCGGTACTTCTCGGATTTCTCGAATCCTTCCCGGACGAGCTCGCCGTTGACCTGCCGTACCAGAATGGAGAGCAGCACGAGCAGCTGGGCCTTGAGCGTCAGCTGAAAGAAGGGGGCGCGCCGCTCATATTCCATCAGCATCTCCTTCATCACGTTACGCACTGCGGTTTCGGTTCCGCCGTCCAAAGAAATCCGGGCCTGGGCATCCGTATCCTCGCGCAGAAACGATCCCAGAAAGGCCGCATCGAAGAAGACCTCCTCCTCCGGAAGCTCCTCGAACCGCTCATTCACAAACGAAGGCATGAACTCGCAGCCGTAGATTTCATAATCTCCGTCCTTGGGGATCGTGACGCTGTGCAGCGTGAACGGCGGGATGACGAAGATATCGCCTTTGGTCAGCTGATAGGCCCGGTTGTTCACCGTGTGCGACAACGTGCCTTTGGCCACGTACCATATTTGAAAATAGTCGTGGCAGTGCGTCCACAAGCTCTGCTGACGGATCAATCGATACATTTTGCAAGGAAGTCCTTCCAACATCTCCATCTTTGAGTTAAAATAAACGACACCTGATCCCGTTAGTTTCTCAAGATCAACTTGGCTCCAATAAATACGCATTGTTTTTCCCTCCCTGATCGTATCCCTAATTTTTAAGAAAACGCTTTCAAAACATATTTCGTCAAAGCTGTTTCCTTCCCCCCGACGATCTCTAAGAAATTTGCAGCGTCCTTCTTCCTCCCCTTTGGAACCATAAGTCGCCGGTTTCGTGTAAGCCGGGTTTCAAAGGGAGCTAAAGACCATGAAAAAAATCGTGTATTTGGATGGCTTGCGAGGGCTTGCGGCCTTTGTTGTCGTAATCGCCCATTTCGTTCAGGTGTTTATGCCTTCCGTGATTGAAGGGCGGGAGGAGATCCGGCATTTCGCATTCGAGGAGGTGCTGGCGGAAACGCCGCTGAACCTGCTGTTTAACGGCAATTTTTCGGTATGCCTGTTCTTTGCGCTGAGCGGCTATGTGCTGAGCTGGCGCTATTTTCGCACCGGGGACCGCACGATTCTGTATTCCGCGGCAATAAGAAGGTATTTTCGGCTGGCGGGACCTGCGTTTGCGTCGGTTGTGATCGCCTATGTCTGCATGATTGCCGGCTGGGGCATGTTCGACGATGTCAGGGGACTGACCGGCTCGTCGATGCCGGATCCGTTTGCGGCGGATGCGAGCCTGCTTACGATGGTGAAGGAGGGGCTGTTTCATACGTTTTTCACCTATGGCGCGCAGTATAATCCGGTGCTGTGGACGATGACGTACGAGCTGTTCGGTTCGCTGTTCATTTTTGCGTTTTTGCTTCTCTGCGGCAGACGCCGTATCCGCTTTGTCCTATACGCCGCCCTTGTCTGCTGGCTGCTCGATTCTTATTACCTTGCGTTTGTGATCGGCGTGCTGCTGAGTGACCTTCAGCACAGCGGGAGGGACCGGCTGGCACGGGTCCGGCGTCCTTGGATCAATGCCGTCCTGCTCGCCGCCGGCCTGTTCTTCGGCTCGTATCCGTACATTCATCCAGCCGGCACCCTTTATGCCGTGCTCTTATGGGAATCAAGCAAGTTTGACTTCTTTGTGTTCTATCACGTGATCGGGGCAGGACTGGTGCTGACGGCTGTGCTGAATTCTAGCCGGCTGCAGGCTCTCCTGGGCAGCAAGTGGTGCGCGTATTTGGGGAAAATCTCGTTCTCGCTCTATCTCGTTCATTTCACGATCCTATGCACTTTCGGCTGCTTCCTGTTTTTACAGCTGAGCGCCGTTCTGCCTTATGGCATCAATCTTCTGATCACGTTCACGGTAACGCTGGCGTTCATCATGGCATTCGCACACGGGTTCTACCGGCTCGTTGACGCCGTGATCCTTGATATGTTGTCCCGGTGGAACAAACGGATGTTCATCGGAGCGAAGCGGGCGGGGAAGAAAGGGGGAACAAAGCCGGTATCAGCCGGCGAACAAGCGATGGATTAACCGCAAAGCCGTCTGGCGAGGCATGGAATCGACGATTACCGCGAGGCACGGAACGTGAGGCCCGGCACCGCGATCACCGTCAGGCGAGGCAAGGCACAGTGATTGCCGTCAGGCGAGGCAAGGCACCGCGATTGCTGTCTGGCGAGGCCCGGCACCGGCGGTAGCCGTCTGGCTAGGCACGGAATCGGCGATTGCCGCCAGGCACATCATCGCCATTGCCGTCTGCAGGAGCCACAGCACGAGGAAACGCCCGGCCTGATTTCAGCATGCCGGGCGGCGGTGCGCATATAAAAAAACAAACCTTCTCTCGGCGGCGGGGCATTCAGCCCCGCCTTGCACAAGAGAAGGTTTGTTGTGGTTGCATTCCATCGATCCGATCATCCGCTGCTGGCATGGGTCTGCACCACTTGCTGCCTGCGGTAGGCACCCGGCGTCATGCCGACCGCTTTCTTGAAGGTCCGGTTGAAGGAGGTGATGTTGAGGTAGCCGACGCGCTGGCTGATTTCATTAACGGTCAGGTCGGTGCAAGTCAGCAGCTCCTTCGCTTTATTCATGCGGATCCCAAGCAGATGATCGCTGAAGTTGAGGCCGGTTTTCTCTTTGATGTACACCGAGAGATAGGCGCTCGACAGGTTCAGCTTGGCGGAGAGATAGTCGAGGGACAGGTCCTCCGCATATTGGTTATGAATGATGCTCAGGAACATGGCGATCAGCGGTTCCTCGCCGCTATCCTTCTTCTTCCGTATCAGGGCGCAGGACGCTTCGATCAGCTGGCGGAAGACGCTTTGGTATTCGCGCAGGCAGTGGCATTCCGCCAGCCGCGAGCCCCACTGCTTCAAGGATTGAAGCTGAGCTTTGTCGACCTGGGCCATTTCCGCATAGCCGATAATTTTGGAGGCGGCGGCATCGGCGAAGAAACGGAACTGGGCAATGCCGGCCTCTTTGCGCTGCAATGCCGCAAGCGCCTGCTCAATGATCTGAAGCGCTCGGCTGTCGCTGCCTTCCTGCAGGGCATCCAGCAATCCCTTCTCCTGGGACGGGCTGAGATGGACCGTCGTCGGAAGCGTCCGCGGCTTCGTCACCAGCTGCGATTCCTCCACAAGAAGGGCTTGCTCGGTCAGCGCCTTGACCTGACGGTAGGCTTCATTGAAGCCGGAGGAATCGTGAACCTGCGAGCTGACAGCGATGGTAACGAGGAACAGCTCGGTCTCGTTGTTCAGCATATCTTTCATTTCCTCCAGCAGTTTTTCCAGCTGACTGGCTTCTTCGCGCTTGAAGATCGAGATGATCTCGTTCTTCTCGATCTGGAACGTATGCGAATCCGGGTAGCGCTCCGCCGTAAACAGATGGATATGCTCCAGCATATGACGGACCGCTTGATCCGTCTGCAGCGGCGGCTCGCCGCTCGGATTCAGGCGGAACCGGATATGATACAGCACGACGATAAAGCTGCCGTCATCCGACAGGAAATCCTCCCATTCGCTAATATCCGTATTGATGCTTTTCAACTGGCTGATATAGGAGTAGCTGGTCAGCACCGATTTTTGCTTGTTCAGGCGGTCCCGGATCTCCTCCTTCTCCCGCAGCAGGTCCTGGATGCGGCTCTTGATGAGATCGTATTCATTGATGCTGCCTTGATACGGCTGCGGCGCGTGAGTCTTGCGATTGAGCACCGTCGTCAATATCTGCTTCACCGGCTTGTGCAATCTGCGGCTGAAGAAATAGGAGGCCGCCAGAGCTACCCCGAGCGATAGCGAGAAGATGAGCAGCAGCGCCCCGGTCAGCCTGCTCAGTTGAGCAGACACATGACTGTATGGGACGGCCGAGATGTAGGTCAATCCGTCGTCTCCGGCTTCCGCAAAATAGTAAGTTCCGTCCTTGAGCACGGCTTGCTGCCCAGAGGCAAACGTCGGCAGCTCATTGGCGCCAAGGTCTCCCCATGTGTACAGCACATCCCCGTCCGCGTTCAAAATCGCAAGCGAGCGGTCGCTTGGCTCCCCGAAGAAGGATTGAGCGGCCTTGTCGATATCGATCAGTGCGATAATCTGGTAACGGCTGTCCAGCTGCTGATAGACGAAAGGCATCAGTTTTTTCTCGGACAGATCATTATGGATGCGGTAGACCGCAGCCGGGAGCAGGCTGAAGGATTCCCCGCTGCTCTTGTAGCTGTTCCAGAAGGCGTAGGGGTACTGCTTGCTAGTATAAGACCGGTCGAGCATATAAGGAGCATTCCCGCTTCCGGATTTGCTGAGCACAAAATCATGCTCCTTCAGATAGATCAGCGTATCCTCCAGGAAGAAGAGCGGGTTATAGATATCGCTCCGCATCTGGAGCATGACATCACGGGCCTTCAAATAATTGACCTCGTTGCCCGTCTGCTGGCGGAGCTGATTATTGAACCCGATTAAATCGGCGTGATTATATATGTCAAATAACAGCACCTGCAGCCGGCTGAACTGGTAGGAGAACCGTTCCGCCGTGTCGTGGACCGCCTGCTGGCTCGTATCGATAATTTCTTTTTGAAGGCTGGATTTAAATAGATGGAAGATCACGGCATAGAATAGGCCGAACAAAACGATGATGGCCAAAAAGCTGAGGAAAATTTTGAAGAACAGGCTTCTGCTCTTGCTTTTGATCCAGTTCATAAACGATCCCCCTTTTGTATGTATTCGCGTTTATGGTCCTCCCCACAGTATAAAGGACAAGTATTAAGGATCGTGCTGCGTGGTGTTAACCCACCGTAAAAAAGGAATAGTCATTATTTTAGATTTTAAGCTTTAATTTAGGAAAAACGCCCGGCAGCCCGGCAATCCAATGAAAGGCGAGACATCGAAAAAATGGTCAATACCCATCCCGGCAATCGGTCGTATATGATGCAGATGTGAACCGAAGAGCAGGAGAAAGGTTCAGAAACGAAAGTGAGGGGATGTCCGATTTTAGAGCGTCAGGTTCGTAACATGGAAGCGCATTCAACAAAACCCGGCAGCACACGTGGCAGCAGCGTCTGGCGAGGTACGGTGAAGCAGGTGCGCAAAAACTGGCAGCTGTATCTATTATTCCTGCCGGTTCTGCTCTACTTCATCGTGTTTCACTACGTGCCGATGTACGGGGTACAGATCGCCTTCAAGGATTTTATCGCCAATAAAGGCATTCTGGAAAGTCCTTGGGTAGGCTTCAAGCATTTCGAGCGCTTCTTCAACAGCTTCTACTTCTGGAGAATCATTAAAAATACCCTTGGCATCGGGCTGTATGAATTGATTGTCGGGTTCCCGATTCCGATCATACTTGCCTTGATGATCAACGAAGCGCGGTCGGGCCGGTTTCGCCGGTTCATTCAAACGGTAACTTATGCACCTCATTTCTTGTCAACGGTCGTGGTCGTCGGCATGATCATGATGTTTCTGTCTCCGGTCAGCGGACTTGTCAATTTCATTATCACCTCCTTTGGCGGGGAACCGATAGCCTTTATGACGGAGCCGTCCTGGTTTAAGAGCATCTATGTGTGGTCCGGCGTCTGGCAGAGCATGGGGTGGAGCTCCATCATTTATTTGGCGGCGCTCGCGGGCATCGATCCGCAGCTGCATGAGGCCGCCAAGGTGGACGGTGCAGGCTGGTTCCGGCGAATCTGGCATATCAATCTGCCGGGGATCGCCCCGACGATGATCATTCTGCTGATTCTGAACATCGGATCCATTCTGGGCGTCGGCTTCGAGAAGGTCTTCCTGATGCAAAATTCGCTCAACATGGAAGCCTCGGACGTCATCGCCACGAACGTGTACCGAAGCGGGATCCTGGGCGCCCAGTACAGTTACTCGGCGGCGGTCGGATTATTCAACTCCGTCGTCAACTTTATCATGCTGATTACCGTCAACCGGATCGCCCGCAGAGTCAGCGAGACCAGCCTATGGTAAGGAGGAAGCAGCTATGCCCCAAAGCCGGAGCGAACGCATTGCCGGAATCTGTATTTACATTATATTATCATTAATTTCGCTTGTTGTATTGTATCCGTTATATTTTGTGCTTATCGCTTCGATCAGCGCGCCGGAGACGGTAATGCGCGGAGAAGTATGGCTGTGGCCCAAGGAATTGTCGTTTGTCGGATACGAGCGGCTGTTCGCCAACAAGGAGATCATTCAAGGATTTCTGAACACCGTTCTCTATACGGTAACGGGGACGGCGCTGAACCTCGTGATGACGATCGCGGCGGCGTATCCGTTATCGAGGGCGGACTTTAAGGGACGCAACGGGTTCATGCTCATCATCGTCTTCACCATGTTCTTCAGCGGCGGCATGATTCCGAGCTACCTGCTGGTTAAGGAGCTTGGCATGCTCGATACGATCTGGGCTATGATTATTCCGTCCGCGGTATCGGTATGGAACATCATCATCATGCGTACGTTCTTCCAGAACTCCATTCCGAAGGAGATGCAGGAAGCGGCCTTCATCGACGGCTGCTCGAATATGCGGGTGCTGTTTCGCATCGTGCTTCCGCTCTCCGGTCCGATCCTGGCGGTTATGGTGCTGTTCTACGCGGTCGGCCACTGGAATTCCTATTTCACCGCCCTGATCTATCTATCCGACCGGTCGAATTATCCGCTGCAGCTGTTCCTGCGGGAAATTCTCGTCCAAGGGCAGATGCAGGAAATGGTCGATATCAGCGACGATTCGCTGGCCCGGAGTCTGATGGATGCGGAAGCAATCAAATACGCGGCGGTCATTGTGACGAATCTGCCGATGCTGCTCTTGTATCCGTTCTTGCAGAAGTATTTTGTCAAGGGAGTCATGATTGGAGCCATTAAAGGCTGACATATTCAAATGATAAGACTATAGGAGGCAGTGACAATTATGGTGAAAAAATGGGTTTCACTCACATTGACAGCGGTGCTGGCAGCGGGGCTGCTGGCTGGCTGCGGGAGCAAAAGCGGGGATGGCGCAACGAAGGAGGGGGAGACGGCCAAGTCCAATTTCAACGAGACCGGCATGCCGATCGTAAATGAACCGCTCAACCTGACCTTCTTCACGGGCAAATCGCCGACAAACGGAAGCAAGTTCGAGGATACGCTCGTATGGAAGACGTATAAGGACATGACCAACATGAACATTACGTTCAACCTTGTTCCGTTCGAGACGCTGACCGAGAAGCGGAACCTGGCGCTTGCCGGCGGGGATTATCCGGACGTGTTCTACTCCGCCCGGGTAGGGTCGGCTGAGCTGACGCGCTACGGCGAGCAAGGCGTCTTCATTCCGCTGAATGACCTGATCGATAAATATGCGCCGAATTTCAAGAAGCTGATGGAGCAGTACCCGGATATCCGCAAGGGCTTGACGATGCCGGACGGCAACATTTATTCCCTGCCATCCTTCTACGATCCGGAGCTGCTCTCGATGCTGATCGGTACGCCGCTGTGGATCAATCAGGAATGGCTGGATAAGCTCGGTATGGAGGAGCCGAAGACTACCGAGGAGTTCTACGCCTACCTGAAGGCGGTTAAGGAAACCGACCTGAACGGCAACGGCAAGCATGACGAGATTCCATACTCTGCAACGGGCATCACCGGTCTCGTTGACCATTTGAAAGGCTCCTGGGGCCTTGGAACGAGCGGGCTTGGCCATAAGTTCGTCGATGTCGATCCGGAAACAGGCAAGCTGCGGTTTACGAAGGCGGAGCCGAAATACAAGGAAATGCTGGAGTTCATGAACAAGCTGTATAAGGAAGGACTGCTGGATAAAGAGATCTTCACGATTGAAGGCGGCGCTTTGAACGCGAAAGGGCAGGAAGGCTTGCTCGGGGCTACCGTCGTGCCGAATCCGGAGACCGTCATGGGACGCAAGGAATATATCGGTCTCGGTGCGCTCAAGGGACCTCACGGCGATCAGCTGTACTCCCACGTGAAGGTGCCAATGGTCCACGTAGGGGCATTTGCGATCACGGACAAGAACCCGAATCCGGAGGCGACGATTCGCTGGATGGATTACTTCTATGGCGATGAGGGAGCGCAGTTCTACTTCATGGGTAAAGAAGGCGAGACCTACACGAAGAATGCCGACGGTCAGCTTGAATATGTGAAGGAAATTACCGAAAATCCGGACGGCTTGACACAGGACCAGGCGCTGGCGAAGTACTTTACATGGCTTGGCGGCAGCTATCCGGGATTGGTGCGGGAGAGCTGGTTCAAGGGCTCCGAGACGCTTCCGAGCGCGATGGCGGCAGCCGAGAAGGCGGAGCCTTATGCAGTGAAGGAAATTCTGTATAACTTCAACTTTACGCTGGAAGAGACGGATATCATGTCCTCGATCGGCAAGGATATTCAGGATTATGTCACCGAGATGGAGGCGAAGTTCGTCAATGGCTCCGCATCCTTCGACCAGTGGGACGAGTACGTGAACACGCTGAACAAGATGGGCCTGGAGGAATACATGCGAGTGTATCAGGCGGCATACGACCGCTACCAGGCGGAGTAACAAGCGGTTGGTTTAGGGTATAAGCTATTATTGTGCAAGCATGAGCAGCCCGCTCAAGGGAATATCCCTTGATTGCGGGCTGTTTCCGTTATTCCTGAGAGGTATTGCTCGTATATATGCGCTGAGGTTTGATATAAAGGCATAGACGTCAATTACGCATCTCCAAGCAGCACGATCAGGGGCATTGTGGAAAGAACGTGTCCGACTGGCGCCGTGATTTTTGCTGGTGATTTTCTCTATATGGAATGGTAATATTTATGAAAAGATGTTGACCCGCAGGTCGTTGCAGCGTCAGGAGCTCAAGTCATCATTGGCGGGAGTTATGATGATGGTTTAAGAGGGGGCTGTGTAGCGATGGAGCGGAAGGTTTCCATGAAGAAGATTCCAAAAGGGGTAGCGGAATGGGTATTCAGGCCGAGACGCAGGTACGGGCGCTTTCCGAGAATCGAGCGGATGGTGGAATTGCTGTTCAAAGCGATACTCATTTTTTGGGCTTTTATCGTGATTCGCTGGTTTATCCTGATCACGGTTGCGACGATGAGGCATTTCGGCGTGTTTGATTAAGCAGTATCATTGTCAAAGAGCTGTCCATTATAAGACAGGACTAGAATCAGAGTGA
Organism: Paenibacillus sp. FSL R5-0810; assembly: GCF_038002285.1. NCBI lineage: Bacteria > Bacillati > Bacillota > Bacilli > Caryophanales > Paenibacillaceae > Paenibacillus > Paenibacillus sp. FSL R5-0810. The sequence continues at coordinate 3,584,541 of NZ_JBBOCF010000001.1, read as the reverse complement.
AAAAAGTTGTGGTAACTATTATATATTTGCTGTATAATTGTTAGTAAAGAAAAATATATCTTTTTAATTTGAAAGAAAAATGTATTTTCATGAAACCATTCATGGTATAATTTCCATACCATACAACATCAACCGGGATACCCTGGTTTGAGTTTGTTGCAGCATTTAAAAAATAAAACATGAATATGGATCTTCGGGGTAAGGTGAAATTCCTGACCGGCGGTGATGCTTCGATTCGAAGCTTAGCCCGCGACTCGCGACAAAACAGCCTTCGCAAGGCCTGCAATCGCGACTGACTTGGTGCAATTCCAAGGCCGACGGTATAGTCCGGATGGGAGAAGATCAAAGCTTGGTTTGCTGTGGATTTTTTTCGAAAAATCGCATGATAGCAGGCTTATTTGATCAGCCCCCGTTTACGCCGACATTGCTCGGCAGGCGGGGGCTTTCTGCTGGTAAGACCTCCGTATTCAGGATGAGGAGAGGTAAAGATGGATAACGTAAATATCGGTGTCAAGGTCAAGCCTTACGACTCCGGCGCACAAGCAAGGGGCCGAATGCGGGGAGGATTTTGGCTTGTCGTATTGGGAGCGGCCCTCTGGGGCGTGGACCCTTTGTTCAGGGTCATTCTTCTGAAAAACCTGACGTCGGCGCAGATTGTTTTGCTCGAGCACATCATCATTTCCTTGATTGCCATTCCGGTTTTGTGGAGAAACCGCGTTGAATTGCGAGGTATCGGCTGGCGCCATGTCGGAGCGCTGCTGTTTATTTCCTGGGGCGGCTCCGCGCTGGCCACGATCCTGTTCACGATGGGCCTGTCAAACGGCAACCTGAACGCCGTCCTGCTGCTGCAGAAGCTTCAGCCGCTGTTTGCGATCATGCTCGCCAGCCTGCTTCTGAAGGAGAAGCTGCCTCGCCACTTTGGCATTTTGCTTATTGTTGCTCTGGCGGGCACTTATCTGCTTACCTTTGGCATGACGCTGCCTATTGGTCACTGGAACGATTTTGTGCAGATCGGAAGCCTCTTATCGTTGGGCGCAGCCGCATTATGGGGCGGCTCGACGGTGATGGGACGGCTGATGGTCGGCAAGCTGAAGTATGAGACGGTGACCTCGCTGCGCTTCGTGCTGGCGCTGCCGCTGCTGACCTTCATGACGTGGAACGAAGGAGCCGCATGGAATATGCCGGCATTCGGTACCGGCGCTTTTGCCGCGGTATCCTTGAATCTGATCGGCCAGGCGCTGCTGCCGGGACTCTTGAGCCTGCTGGTGTATTATAAAGGGCTGACTACTACGAAGGCCTCCGTCGCAACGCTTGCCGAGCTGAGCTTCCCTATGGTCGGCGTTCTCATTAACTGGATCGTATTCCAGGAGGTTGTGACAAGCGCCCAGCTGCTGGGCTTTCTGCTGATCTGGATCGTTCTGTTTGTCATATCGAGGCAGTCGGAATCGTCTGAGCGGACGCTATCGTAATGAATGACTTCTTAATGAATAATTCATAGTCTAAAGCTTCACGGCGTGTAACTTCCATGCTGCATGATTTCATAACCGTCGTTAACAGCCTTTTTCCCTTGGTAACGGAGCTATCTTCGCTTCTAACCTGCGGGGAGAAGGCTTTTTTCATAGGTCTGGATAAAAAAGCAGTTGAAATCGGAGCAACTCTCGATTAAAGTGGTAACCAACTGCCATACTAGTATGAAAAGGTGGATGGGTTGCCTATGACTATAACGGTCCAAGATGTCATTGATCGATTAACGGGACAATCCGGATCGCCGGATGCCTCGGTCGACGGAATCGTGGCGGGGGACGGGGGCGCGGCTGTTCGGGGAATTGCGGTTGCCTTCATTGCTTCGCACGACGTGATCGTACGGGCGGCGGAATTGGGCGCGAATTTGTTGATTACGCATGAGGGCGTCTTTTACAGCCATCATGAAGCTGGGCCGGATCATTTGGGGGACAGCCCGGTCGTTCAGGCCAAGCTGGAGCGTATCCGCTCCGAGGGGATGAATATATACCGGCTGCATGATGCTCCGCATCGGACCGAGCCCGACGTGATAACCGAAGGGCTGGTTAAAGCCTTGGGCTGGAATGACCTGCTCGAGAAGCATCTGCTAACAGCGGCCATCGTGGTTCTGCCGGAGGGGATGACCGTTCAAGAGATCGCGGAATATATCAAGGATCGGCTGCATCTGCCGTACGTTCGCTTTGTGGGCAGCCGGGACACGGTATGCAAACGGATCGGAATCGCGGTTGGCTATCGGGGAGGCGGGCAGCACGCCATTCCGCTGTATGAACACGAGCGGATGGATATGCTGATTGCAGGCGAAGGACCGGAATGGGAGACGCCCGAATACGTCGCCGATGCGGCTGCGCAAGGACGGGACCAAGCGCTGATGCTGCTCGGGCATGGGGCGAGCGAGGAGCCGGGCATGCGGCTGGTTGCCGATCGGCTTCGGGACTATTTTCAGGAGCTTCCCGTTCATTTTCTCCCGGCACGTCCGTTGATTCATATCATCTAGACTTAAACTTGTTCGGTCGATGTACTACTGTATCTGGAAAGATATCGAGAGAGAGAGAATATCAAGAAATTGTATGGATAGAAAGAGGTAACCGTATGTCAACAGGGCCAAGGATCAAAGGATCGACCCGGGATTATTCATATCATCTATTAAAAGACCGTATTATGCGCCTCGATCTGGAGCCGGGCACCAAAATATCGGAGAAGGAAATCGCCGAAGAGCTGCAGGTCAGCCGAACGCCGGTACGCGAAGCTTTCATGAAGCTTGCCGAGGAGGAGCTGCTGGATATCATTCCGCAGAGCGGGACGCTTGTATCCAGGATCAACCTTTCGCATGTGGAGGAGGGTCGGTTTATCAGGGAGAAGATTGAGAAGGAGATCGTTGCGCTGGCTTGCGAGCGTTTCCCGGAGGAGCACCGTTTTCGCTTGGAGACCAATCTTGCGCTGCAGGATGTGAGCGCGGACAACCGCAACCGATATAAGCTGTTCGAGCTGGACGAAGAGTTCCATCAAATACTGTTCGCAGGCACGGGGAAGGAACGGACATGGAAAATGCTCCAGCAGCTCAATATCCACTTCAACAGGCTGCGTCTGCTGCGGCTCTCGATGGACTCCAACTGGGAGACGATCATTGCCCAGCATAAGGAGATTTATCGGCTGATCGTGAGCGGGGAGACGGAGCAGGCCGTGAAGACCATGGAAGGCCATTTGCGCCTGGTCGTTGTGGAGCAGGACCTGCTTCGCCAGAAGTACCCTCAATATTTCATATAACAGCTGAAAAAAAGATGGCCCCTCTATCGGCAGAGGCCATCTTTTTTTGCTTGAGCCTGATGAACAGGCTTATCGTATCGATCGTTGAATGACTTGATCGAGAAGATCCGCAACGCGCGACGGTCCTTCTTGAAGATCCGCGCTGCTCAGCGTCAACCAGCTGTGGCGCTCATCCATATCCAGCGAGCGTTCAAGCCAGCCTGCAACACCGCTTCCCTTCCGGTCAACCTCGACCAGAACCGAAATTCCGTCGCGCTGGGGATACAGAATCAGCTCCAGCTCACGCATCCGGCTTGCGTATTCACGTCCCGGATAGAATTCAATTTCCTGCACGAACGGAACCCCGCGTCCCAGTCGGGAATGATATTCGCAGGAGGCCGTTTTAAACTGGAACCCGAGCTCGGAAGCCGCGTCGAATATAACAGCTGCCTCCGGCCCTGGCGTAACCTCAATATAGTCGTAATCCTTCGGATCGATTGCATTTTCGATATCAAGTCCGGTATGGACCCATACCCGCTGTCTGGAGAGCGTGAGCGGCGTTTCCAGCGGAAGCGGGAAGGAGAACGGGATTTCCAGTTCATCGCCCGCCTTTACAAGCAGGGAGTCGGTAATGCTAACCTTAGCCAGCACGCAGGATTCCGTGAATTTGCTGTCATCCCGCTCGCGGATATACTCGGTCATTACCTTTAGGTAGATGCGGTCCACCTTCTGTTCCACATTGCCGCCCCGAATATAGACGATCCCGCTTACTTCCTCCCCCGGATAATATGAGGATTTCTCCAGGCGGGTATCAATCTGCGCTGCGCCGATCCCGACGCTGGCCAAAATTTTGTTAAAAAACGACATGAACGTTGTCCTCCTTAAAGTATATAAGACGAACGATTGAACTGAATGTGGGCCAAGTACGTAAAATGTTCCTACAATCGTGCCCGCAGCCCATTCATTGGTTCATCCTATATTAGGATGTATAATACTGGCTTATACGGACAAAAGCGGCCGGAAGTTTCTTACATCAAGGCATTTTTTAAAAAATATTTTTTAGGGAAATAAAGTGGTGCTCTCGCAGATTCGCCGTGCCGACACGATAGCTTCGCGGGGGGCTTATTCATGCGATCAACCGATGACATGTATCCTCAACAGGGCTTGCTTCCCTCTCATCTGCATAGATGCAGCGGCTTGCCGCCAAGAGTTAGCTTTCGCGGAGGGCGCATGGTATAGTGAAGTCGATACCCTTTAAGGATGGAGTATGTAACATGAGCAAACAACAACGTTCTGCGCATAATAACAAAAATAGCAAGCATGGCAAGGCAGAAGGAGCCAAACCGAGCGGACCAGCGGCGTCGAGCCGTCCGAAGCCTTCCGGGAAGCCGGCCTACTCGCGAGAAGATTCGAAGCCGGCAACAGGCCGAAAGGCTGCTTCTTCCAAGGAAAGGCCGAATCCGAAAGCGGGGAAGGCGCCTCATTCATATAACCAGAAACGGCGTTCAACTTCCAATACCACCAACGCGGAGGAGCTGAAGTCCGGCGATATCATCATCGTGACAATCAAGCGGCTCGGCATCAACGGCGAAGGCATCGGCTACTATCGCCGCAAGGCGGTCTTTATTGACGGCGCCATTACGGATGAAGTCGTCAAGGCGGAGGTCCAAGAGGTTCAGCCGAAATTCATCAAGGCCCAGCTGCTGGAAGTGGAGAAGCGTTCACCCCACCGGATCGAGCCGCCGTGTCCGGTGTTCGGGATATGCGGAGGCTGCCAGATCCAGCACATATCCTATGAGGGCCAGCTTGCGGCGAAGACCGATATCGTCCGGGAGGCGTTCAACCGGTACGCCGGATTGGACAATCTGCGGTTTAAGCCGATCCTCGGGATGGAGCATCCGTGGAATTATCGGAATAAAGCCCAGCTGCAGCTAAAGCGGCAGGGCCGCGAGGTCATAGCGGGACTGTATGAAGCCGACAGCCATTCCATCGTCGATATCAGCGGCTGCCCGATCCAGCATCCGAAGGTGAACGAAGCGGTGGAAAAGGTGAAGTCGGTGTTGGAGGAATTGCGCATTCCTCTATATAAGGAGAACGGGAGCAAGGATGGGGTGCGAACCATCGTGGTCCGCCACGGCTTCCAGTCCGGCGAGCTGCAGGTGACGCTCGTAACGGCAGGCAGCCGTCTGCCGCGGCAGGACGACTTTGTTCGAATGCTGCGCCTGACGATGCCGGAGGTCAGCGGCATTGCCATGAACATCAACCCGAAGAAGACCTCCCTCATATTCGGAGAACGGACGATAACCCTGTGGGGAGCCGAGAACATGCAGGAATCGCTGAGCGACCTGCAGTTTGCGCTGTCGCCGCGGGCATTCTTCCAGCTGAATCCGCAGCAGACGGTGAAGCTGTATGAATCGGTGCGTGCTGCGGCCGGACTGACCGGCCAAGAGACGGTCATTGATGCCTACTGCGGGACAGGCACGATTGGGCTGTGGCTGGCTCCGTATGCGAAGGAGGTCCGCGGGATCGAGACGATTCCCGAAGCGGTGGAGGACGCCCGTATTAACGCGCAGCGCAACGGCCGCACCAATGCAAGCTTCCATGTCGGACAGGCGGAGGAGCTGCTGCCGCGCTGGGTCAAGGACGGATTGCGTCCCGACGTCATAATCGCGGATCCGCCGCGGACCGGCCTGGACCCGCGCTTTCTGGAGACGATCCTCCGCACCAAGCCGAAGCGGTTCGTGTACGTCTCCTGCAATCCGTCGACGTTGGCGAAGGATTGCAAGGTGCTGCTGGACGGTGGCTATGAGATCGATTGGGTGCAGCCGGTCGATATGTTTCCGCAGACGAGTCATGTGGAGTCCTGTACACTGCTGGTGCGGAAGGACAATTAAATCGAAGATGATTGGCCAAATCAAAGAGGGGCGGAGCCCCTCTTTTTTTTGTTGACGTAATATCATGCGGCAGCATTAGCCTAGGAGGTTATCTTTTGTGCAATCATTTTGGTCATGGCATGTTGGTGAGGAATACCCGATGAATTGCAGTCGAATACGATTTCCGAGCATTCCTTCATGAGCCAGTCGCGATAATGCGTGAGTAATTCCCCGGAGTGCCACTTATAGGCATTTGGTTCTTTTTCAGGTGGCGGAGCAATAAACGGTTTATTTACAAACACATTAAAGACGTGAATGCCGTTTTCGTTTGTAAACTGCTTATAATTATCAAATATTTCTTTACGATATTCCGGCTTTATGTAGTGCAGCACACCACTTGAAAAAATAATGTCATAATGAGTATCTAAACGGTAATCCAAAATGTCTGCCTTAAAGACATGAACGTGAACTCCGGTTTTTTCAGCAAGGCTTCTTGTCTTCTCGATCCCCGCGTCAGAAACGTCAAATGCGCTAACCTCATATCCATTTCTTGCAAAGAATACGGCGTCTTTCCCTTCGCCGCAACCAATATCCAGTAATCTCAGGCGTTTGGTCGGAGGCATAAGTTGCAAGACCTGATAGCATGCATCATTAGGCTCAGTCCCCCAGTAATAATCTTGTGTTTTATATTCTTCCTCATAAATCGTAATCCGTTTGTCCTGCGCTGTATACCCAAGAAGTTTATCGATGCTTACTTCTAACGATCTCGATAACTCAGGGAGTAATGCAATATCAGGCATCGACTGAGCATTCTCCCATTTGGAGACTGCTTGGAAAGAAAGCCCAAGGATTTGTGCAAGCTCTTCTTGGGTAAGTCCCTTCTCTTTGCGGTATATGGCTATGTTCCTTGCTAATGTTTCCTTCATGATCTCTCACGCTCCTTCTAGTAAACCAATTGTATTGGAGCTGCCTGCAATGAACAATAACTTCATATTTGAGCTTTTATAATATTCAACCACCAGTTGAGCCAATAATAATTCATAGAGTCGCTTCCTGAGAGGGCGTAAGTTAAAGCCGACAGAGTCTATCATTGCTGAGAAAAAGCAAACCATAAGAAATGGACGCTTTTGATTTGATATAAAATAGGGCTAAATTGCGAGTTTCATCGGTGTATAATATGGAAAGGACTGATGATGATGTTGGAAAGATCTAGAAGAAAGGACATCGCATCAAGAATCGTCAAAGCGCCGCCGCACGCAGTTTATGAAGCATTCATGAATCCTAAGGCACTCGTTGCCTGGCTTCCGCCGGAAGGGATGGAAGGCCGGATCGACGCATTCGATGCCCGGGAGGGCAGCATTGAATGCAACATATATGCCCGATAGTAGATGCGGCAGATCAAGCGAAGGAGAAATGAACATGACAATGAGGGAGTTATCGCCAGAACAACGTGAAGAACTACTCCAAACATTGAAAGCCCGTTTCGAGAAAAACATGAACCGCCATCCAGGACTTGAATGGGCTGACGTACAAGCAAAGCTTGAAGCAAATCCTGAAAAACTGTGGTCGCTCCATGAAATGGAGGAAACCGGCGGAGAGCCGGATGTCGTTGGTCACGACGGCAAGACAGGCGAGTACATATTCTATGATTGTTCGGCTGAAAGTCCAAAAGGCCGCAGGAGCGTCTGCTATGACCGCGAAGCGCTGGAGTCAAGGAAAGAACATAAACCGAAAAGCAGTGCCGTCGAAATGGCAGCTGCCATGGGCATTGAGCTGTTAACGGAAGAGCAGTACCGGGAGCTGCAGCAGCTTGGCAATTTCGATATGAAGACATCGAGCTGGGTGATCACACCTGAAAGGATTCGAAAACTCGGCGGGGCCCTCTTTTGCGATCGCCGTTACGACACGGTCTTTGTATACCATAATGGAGCGGAATCCTACTATGCAGCCAGGGGGTTCCGCGGCTCGCTAAGAGTCTAAAAAACAGGGAGTCGGCGCTGCTGCGGGGCTTCCATGGTTTTGGATTGTACTAATAGATCCGCACGTCGATTGAGAATTTTTAATGGAATAGGAAATGTTTTTAGGGAGCGTCTTTTTGGGCGCTCTCTTTTTATTTGGCTGGCAGGGAATGGGGCTAGCTTTGGTAATTATTATTATATCAATTTAATATGTTTACTTATTATATTATTTTGATATAATAAAAATCGATCAAACAAATAAGGAGGAAAACACGATGTTTAAGAGTGGCAATGTAACGGTGATGGTGTCGGATATGAAGAAGGCGGAGCAATTTTATGTCGAAACCCTTGGATTAAAGCTGTTGCCTGAAAGCGACGGGCATTTTGCGCAGATCGAAGCACCAGGGGTGACGATCGGACTCCTGCATCTAGACGGCGAACATGGGGGTGACCCGGTAAATTCGGGCAGCATGTCGATTGGCTTGGAGGTAGAAGAAATGAAGTCGGCCATCGAGACACTTAAGTCTCGCGGCGTAGAGTTCCATCATGCTGTAGAAGGCGAAGCCGCCAAAGTCGTACATTTCAGTGACCCTGACGGCAATGCCCTCTACTTGGTTTGTAACCGATAAGCCGAGGAAATTGAGACAAAGTAAGGAGGCATCTTCGGCATGGGCCCGAAAACCAATGTCATTATGGTCGTTGCCGGATTGCTGGCGGCGATGTTTATCGGCGCTTTGGACGCGACAGTCGTCGCCACCGCGACGCCGCATATCATCACGGATTTGCATGGCCAGAACCTGTTCAGTTGGGTGTTCGCCGTTTATACGCTGACTACTTGCGTGGCGACGCCCATTTTCGGCAAGCTGGCCGATTTGTTCGGGCGCAAAGCCGTGTTCGCGGTCGGCATCGGTTTATTCGTCCTCGGTTCCATATTGTGCGGGGCTGCACAGTCGATGCTTGAGCTCATTTGGTTCCGGGCTTTGCAAGGCTTCGGTGCCGGGGCACTCGCGCCCGTATGCTTTACGATTATCGGCGACTTGTTCTCGGGCAAGCAGCGCGGCAAAATGATGGGGATTTTCTCATCCGTTTGGTCTGTAGCTGGCCTTCTAGGCCCACTGATCGGGGGGTATTTCGTCGATCAGGTGTCATGGCGCTGGATATTCTACATCAACGTGCCGATCGGTGCCGCGGCCCTGCTGCTGGTCGTCCTATTTTTGCACCAACCGATCGAACGCCGGGCGAAAAAGATCGATTACCTCGGAGCGCTGACCTTTACCGTATCCTTCTCTACGCTCCTTTATGCACTGCTGAGCGGGGGAGCCGAGCATTCGTGGAATTCCCCGTTGATCGTGGGGCTGTTCACGGCATCCGCCGTATTTTTAATGCTGTTCCTCTGGATTGAGAAACATGCGGATGAACCCATGATCCCTTTGTCGATTTTCCGGATTCGCGTATTGAACGTGACCAATATCAGCGGTTTTCTGACGTTCGGCATTACGACAGGGTTGACGGTTTACACGCCGATCTGGATTCAGTCGGTGCTCGGGAACTCCGCGACGAGCTCGGGACTGATCGTCATGCCGATGTCCCTGGCCTGGCCGCTTGCCGCCAACATCGCTGGCAGGCTGATGTACCGGGTCGGGGTGAAAACCTCGATTGTATTCGGGTCTGCTCTGGTAGTGGCCGGCTCAGTCTGGCTTATTGCGCTTCAGTTGAACTCCCCTTACGTATTCTGGATTGGCATCCTCATTCTAATCGGGCTGGGAATGGGCTTCGTGGCGACACCGTCCACGGTTGTCGTGCAATCGGTCGTCGGCTGGGAGCAACGCGGCGTCGCGAACGCTTCCAGCATGCTGTTCCGTTCGCTGGGCCAAACGGTCGGCATCGCGGTGTTCGGTACGATTTATAACCAACATGTGACATCCCTCAGCTCCAGATCGGAGCTGGCTGCCGGTTTGCATGCCGTTTTTCTGCTCCTGTTCGGCATAGCGGTTGCGAACATGCTTGCCGTGATGCTTCTGCCAAAACGTCGTAATATGATGGCGCAGCAGCAGGCCGGGGGATAGAGGAGTGGACAATAGGCCGACAATCGGCCCTCCAAACGGATCGGACTTGGAAAAGTCGCGGTGACCGCGGCTTTTCTGTTTTTTCAGCCCACCGTATGTTATACTGTTGTTTACTTAATAGCAGTAGAACGGATAAGGGAGGCCATTCGCTTGTACGAATTGTTCATACTCGGCGAATTGATGAATAACCCGATGCACGGCTATTTGCTGCATCAGATTTTGAACGGAATTGTTGGACCCACGCGAAAGGTCAGCTGGGGGGCGATTTATCCGCTTATCCACAGCATGCTTGCAGACGGTCTGATCGAACAGGTTCCCGATGAACAACCGGAGGGTGCCCGGCAGGGAAGAGGTAAAAAGGTAAAGACTTATAAACTTACAGACGAAGGCAGAATTCGTTTTTTCCGGCTGATGGAAGAACCGATTCCATACTCCCCGGATTACGAGCTGCATTTTTATACGAAATTGAAAAACTTTGAAATGATCAGCAAGGAATTGCAGTTTTTGATTTTACACCAATACAAGGATTACCTGCGTTATGAAATCCGTCATGAAGAAGAACGGTTGGAATATGCTAGCAAGGACGAGCGGATTCCTGCCGGAGAGCAGCGCTACATTCAGATCTTTTTCCGGCATCGACTGGAGAAGCTCCGCTTTGACGAAGAGTGGGTTTTACAGTTAATCGATAGCCATCGAGCGGAAGGAAAAGAGCTTGAACGGAAGTAAGAGCTGATAAGCTGAAAGCAAACCATGAGAAGTGGTCGACCATAGTGAACTCGAAATGACAATGTGTCGAAAATATGGACTGAAATAATAGAGAAGAGGGGCATGCCCCTCTTCTTGTTTTTTTAATCAGCTCTGGTGACATTGAATCGTATTAAGACCCTCACCAAGTGGATGGCGAGGGTCAGTTCCATATCCGTTGTACCTCCACAAGGTCTTGATCGCTGAAGCTTAGCTTGTAAATGTCAGGCATATCGAGCTGTCTCCAGAAGCTAAAATCAAACCGCGGATCGAAATGGTTCATGATCAACACCATGATGTTTCCATGAGTCCCGATGGCGATGTTGTTCCCTTTATACTGTTCCAGTACTCTTTCAAGTGCCCGGACCCCTCTCGATTGGGCAGCCTGATTGGACTCTCCGCCTTCCCAGGCGAAAGAGTAGTCCTCCCACACCTTGGCGACTGCATGCTCGAAGTCGTCGACGGGGTGCTCTGATAATAATCGTTCTCGAAAATCTTCTTCGAGGATGATCCCGGCCCCGATTCGTTCCGCTAGCCCCTCGATCGTTTGAACGGCTCTCTTATACGGACTCGATATGAGGACATGAATATATTCAGGCTCCAGCAGCTCCGCAACTCTTGCAGCGTCCTGATGTCCGCGTTCCGATAAGGGTCTGTTTCGTTCATCCGGGGAATATACCGAGTGCGCATGCCGAACGAAATAGAGGTTTGTCATCATGTGCGCCAACCAACTCTCTTCTCAAGATTATGCACCATATTTTAACATATCGATCGATGCAATATAAGCTGAAGGATTGAACGGGATTAGGAAGAAGCAGCGTAGAAGCCTCTATTGCTTCACCATCCGCTCCCGGAATATTGGATATTGAAATGGGTGTTGACAGGGATTATTTGGAAGGGGTATACTGTGTGAAATTTAATCAAGGGAAAACGCAATGAATGGGAACAGTAAGGAGCTGCATTGTTCAGAGAGCTGTCGGTATCGGTGGGAGACAGTCAATCAGGCCCTGAAGCTCACCCATGAGCGGTGAGGCTGAATTTCAGTAGGTCTTAACGGATGACCTCCGTCAGAAGGTTCCAAGATCATTCGCGGATTCTTTAGGCTTCCAGCGAATTGAAAAGAGTGGTACCGCGAGGGAAAACCTATCGCCTCTTTATAGGCATAGGTTTTTTTTTGTAACAACAAACCATGAATAAAAGGCAGGGGATCGGCATGGAACATGTGATTGAATACTATTCCCGGTTCGATGAGTGGGGAAGGCTGGATCGGGAGCCGCTCGAATTTATCATTAACTGGCATTATATGAGGCATTATTTGCCTTCAAGCGGGAGGGTATTGGATAACGGCGCAGGGCCCGGAAAATATGCGATGGCATTAGCGGAGCAGGGCTATCAAGTCACCCTTTCCGATTTAACGCCCCGGCTTGTTGAAACGGCAAGGGAGAAGGCGGCCGAACGGGGGCTCATGGAACGCTTCGCCGGCTTTCATGTATTGAATGCAACGAATTTAAACGGATTTCCCGATGAGTCCTTCGATGCCTCGCTCATGTTAGGACCCCTCTATCATTTGCAGCGGGAAGAAGAACGAATTCGTGCCGTTCGAGAGCTGTTCCGTGTTACGAAGCAGGAAGGGATGGTGTTTGTTGCTTTCCAGAGCCGAATGCGGATGACATTGACGTCGTTACAATTCCCGGATTTCTGGAAGCCGAATAACACGATGGATGCGATCGATCAGTTCCGCAGGACAGGGATACTTAATCACGCCGATCCGGGGCGCTTTACGGGTGCGTATTATTTCAACATTGATGAGATCAAGCCCTTCATGGAAAGCCATGGATTCGAAACGATCGATTTGATCGGCTCTTCTAGCATCGGCGGCTTGCTGTCGCAGGAACAGCTGCAGGCATGGGAGGACAAGGGCGAGTCTGAACAGCTGCTGAACACGCTGAATGATATGGCAAGGGACCCATCCATTGCGGGGATCTCCTCTCATTTGCTGTACATCGGCAAAAGGAAATAGCGGCAGAACCGTGAAATTATACGTACGCCAACGAAAAATACATCGATATATATAAAAGGATAGGGGAGGAGCACGGTTGGAACGTATCATCAACATCGCGAAATCTGGGCATCAAGGATTGTCAGCCGCCGCCATAAACTCGTTCTTTACGCGGCTTGAGCAGCAGGCCCTGGAAGTGAATCATTTTATTCTGCTGAAGGAGGGGAGGACGGTGGCCGAATGGTACCGCGCCCCCTACCGGAAGGAATGCCCGCAGTTGCTGTTTTCCTTGAGCAAAAGCTTTACCTCGATCGCAGCGGGGATCGCCTGGGATCAAGGATACTTGGAGCTTTACGACCCGGTCATCTCGTTCTTTCCCGATGAACTCCCGGGCCGGGTGTCACCGAATCTTGCGAAAATGACCGTGCATCATCTGTTGTCCATGAGCACCGGCCATCTCGGCAACATCTATCCTGCAATCGCGAGGGAGGAGAACTGGGTCAGGGCGTTCCTTGCCCAAGAAGTCGAGCTTGAACCGGGAGAACGCTATTGCTACACCACGCACGCTACCTATATGGTGGCCGCCATAATCGAGAAGGTGACCGGCCAAAGTCTGGTTGATTTTCTGATGCCCCGCTTGTTTGAACCGCTGGGGATTTCAAGGCCAACCTGGGAGACGTGCCCAATGGGCATCGCGGCTGGAGGAATGGGTCTCAGTCTTACCACCGCAGACGTGGCCAAGTTCGGCCAGATGCTGTTAAACCGGGGGATGTATGAAGGCAAGCGAATCGTATCGGAGCGGTATATTGAGCTTGCTGCATCCGAGCAGAGCGATAACCGTCCAGGCGTAGAACGGGTCGACTGGGCACAAGGGTATGGGTATCAGTTTCACCTATGCCGCCGGGGCTGTTACCGGGGGGACGGCTCCTTTGGCCAGATGTGCTTTGTGGCCCCTCGCGAAAACATCGTCATTGCAGTGAACGCCAGCTTTAAGAGTATGGCCCGCCTTCAGGTTCTGCTGGATTTGATTTATGAAGAGCTGCTGGACGCTAAGAATATTCAGCAGTCCGAGGACTTTCAGGACGATCCCCGGCTGCAGCAGACCATAGCTTCCATCAGCTCCAAGGAGCCGGAAATACGGCCGATACCGGCCGGTGTACCGGATCTGCATCTTCGCACCTACGGATTGAGTGACAATGACAATCCGCAAGGGCTGAACCGAATCGGTTTTCGCTTGCGGGACTCTAAGCTATCGCTTCTGCTGGGCTATGGTCGTGAGGAGGACAGCGAGCAGCTCCTGGAGCTCGACTTTACGCAACCGGAGCAAACGCGGCATAGGTTCCATAAAGATTTGTCCATGCCTTTGCAAGAGGTGGTGACCTATGCTGCTTGGCTGGATAAACGGATGTTGCGGCTGAATCTGTATTATATTGAAACGCCATATGTGGTTACCTACACGATGACGTTCGAGGGAGAGAGCATCGATGTCCAATTTCAGATCAACGTCTCCTTCCATTTGTCCGATTATCGGGCTTCCGGGAGGCTAATGAATAAGAAGCTTTGACTTCGTATGCAATCATTCGAATTGATGAAAGGGAGATTGTGAGCGATGAGTGATTGGAAGGAATTAACCAAGGAGTCGCAGGTGCGTTGGAATGAGATTGCGGGCTTTTGGGACGATTACATGGGGGAGCATAGCAATCGTTTCCATCGCGAGATCATCCGCCCGGGCACGGAGCATTTGTTGGAAGTATCGGAGGGTCACGAGGTGCTGGACATCGGCTGCGGCAACGGCAATTTTGCCAGAAGATTAGCTGAACTGGGCGCCAATGTGACGGCTGTGGACTACAGCTTCGAGATGATCCAACGGGCGAAGGCAAGATCGGCCGGCGCTCTGGACCGTATCGATTACCGGGTCGTCGACGCAACCGATCACGATGCGCTGCTCAGCCTCGGTGAGGAGAGATTTGACCGCGCTGTCTCCAATATGGCGCTCATGGATATCTCGGACATTACGGTGCTGGCAAACGCGCTCCATAAGCTGCTGCGTAAGCACGGGACCTTCGTGTTCTCGATCATGCATCCATGCTTCCAGCCGCCGGGTCTGCACAAAATTCACGAAAAGGTGGATAAGGACGGACACATCGTCTCTGAACACCGTATTCAAATTTCCAAGTACCTGGAGCCGGAACCGATGGAATCGATCGGCATTCAAGGCCAGCCGGTTCCTCACCTGGTATTTCACAGGCCGCTGTCGTATTATATGAACGTTTTCTTTAAGTGCGGCTTTGTTCTTAACGGGCTGGAAGAGCCCAGCTTTCATAAAGACGGTCTGGAGCAGGGCAAGTTCGACTGGTACGAGATTCCGCCTGCCGTTATCTTCCGGTTCCGTAAGGATTGAGGACGGACGATGACGAAGCTGAGGAACATTTATGTCGTGAGGCATTGCCAAGCCGAAGGGCAGGCACCGGAAGCCAGGTTAACCGGCACCGGCATGCTGCAGGCGGCAAGGCTTGCCGAGTTTTTCTCGGATCACGCGATCGATTGTATGGTTTCAAGTCCATATGCGAGGGCGCGGCAAAGTATTGCCCCGCTTGCCGAACGGTTAGGCTTGGAGGTAACCCTGGATGAAAGGCTTACGGAGAGGGTATTATCCGGATCGCCTTCACCTGATTGGCGGGAGAAGCTTCGGCTTACTTATGACGATATGGACTTATGTTATGATGGCGGGGAGTCCAGCAGTACGGCGATGAAGCGGGCCGTTCAAGCGGTTGAGGATATTCTAAACCAAGGCTGCCGCAATGCCGTCCTCGTTTCGCACGGCAATCTGATCTCGTTGCTGCTGAAATATTTTGATGACCGGATCGGATTCAAGGAGTGGGAGGCGCTAACCAACCCGGATGTGTATCGGTTGTCCTTTCCGATCGATGGCGGAAGTCCAAGCTTGCTTCGGATCTGGCCCGCATGACTTTTTCGCTGATTGCATGACCTTATAAGCGGATTGCAGAATCTGGGTGAATATAGAGGTCTTAACGACTTCACAAATATTATAGCTGTAATTATGCATCTGCCTCTTGACCCTGACACTAATGTCAGGGTTTATGATAGGTTCAAGATCATGAAGGAGGTGGCGTTAACGGTATGAAAATCGGAGAGCTTTCAGCCCGGACCGGCGTGAGCATCCGTTCGCTCCGTTACTATGACAAGCAAGGCTTGCTCACGCCGACTCGCCTTGAGAACGGCTACCGGGAGTACTCGCCGTTTGCGGAACAGCAGGTACGGACGATCCAGCTATATCTTAATCTCGGGCTATCGACAGAGCAGATCGCCGGCTTTCTCCACTGCGTCATGAAGAATAAAGAAGCGTTCTGTAAGGAGGTCGTCCCGGTGTACCGTGAAAAGTTAGCCGAGATCGAGGAACAAATCGCTCTGTTGTCGGCGGTGAAGTCCAACCTGGAGGAACGCATCCGGTCCATTATGGAAGAAGATCCGCCAAATCAACCGCTGGAAGGAGAATGAGCAATGAGCCTGCAAACCGTCAGTACATCAGCATTTCGCAGCGCGGTGCGCCAGAAGGATGTAGTTTTGGTTAGTTTTAGTACGAAATGGTGCCCGCCATGCAAAGTGCTTCGCCCGATCCTTGAAGAGCTGGGGAATGAAAAGGGGAATCGCCTGTCGGTGCTGCAAGTCGACTGTGACGCGTCGCCGGAGCTTGCTGCACGTTATGGAATCATGTCCACGCCGACCGTCATCGTGTTCCATCAAGGCGAACCGGTCAATAAACTCGTCGGGTTGAGACCGAAGAAGGCCTATGAGGCGGCGCTTGCGCGCTATGCCTAACGGTGGCGATAAAAACGGACTGGGAACAAGCGCGTGTGCCGGAGCATATAAATGGATTTTGCGCGATGAGGTATAACTGTGGTTAAGGGGAGCTGAATGCTCCTCTTTTTTATCCAGCGACGGGAACTCAAGGGATATAGCCCTTTGGTAAAGAATGATTTACACTGAAAATCCCCTGGGGGTCGCCCGGGTGCCTATGCTATACTATGGGTGTTTTTGATTTCGTTAAAGGAGGCTTGTCCTTAGCATGTGTTGCATCGCATACATTCGGATTCGGTAATGAGGGTACAGAGCATTTAGATCCTGCCGTTTTTTGATCAATGACGGCAAGGTTTATTTGAGCTGTGCCTTTTTCATTACTAAACGAATGAATGAGGTGCATATTTGTGTCTAAAAACAATCGACATTGTCATCATAAATCGAAGAACAATCCTAACAATTTCTCCGCGCAGCATCGGTTGATCAACAAACGGCTCGTGCTTGATATGATTGACCTCGCGCGCATCCAGCGCCACGAAACCGTTCTGGATCTCGGTGCCGGGACAGGAGCGATCACCTTTCAGCTCGCGGAAAGAGCGGCTAACGTCATCGCCGTCGAGACCGATCCGGAGTACGTCAACAAACTAAAGAGCCGGGCAGAGACGGGACATATGCAGAATGTCCGCGTGGTGCCGGCAGATATATTACAGATTCAGCTTCCGCGCCGGGAGTTTGTCGTGGTCGCGAATATTCCCTACTCGATCACGACACCGATTCTGGGGAAGCTGCTGGATCATCCGGCCGTCCCCCTTCAAAGAGCCGTGCTGCTGGTGGAGCTTGGGGCGGCCAAACGTTTTACCGGACGGCTCGTCCGGAATCCGCGAATGTTAGGCTGGAGAATGAGTTATGAATTTCAGCTTGTCCGATCGGTCGCGCCCTCGAATTTTTCACCGCCGCCGAAGGTGGATTCAGGCATCCTTACCATTCGCAGAAGGAAAGATCCTCTGGTTCCTCCAAAGCATCATGCCAGGTTTATGGCGCTGGCAGCTTATACCTTGCGATATCCGGATCTCCCACTGCCAGAGGCATTGTCCGGGGTATTCACCCCGCCGCAAATGACTCGGTTGATCCGGCAGCTTGGGGTCGATCGAGGATTTCCGGTCAGCCGGTTGGACGAAGCGGGGTGGGGACAGCTATTCTCCGCGATGCTGAAGCATGTTCCGCCGGAGCGGTGGCCGAGAACGCCGCTGCCTGGATTCGGTAAACCGAAAAAGCGGAGGTAGTCCAAGAAAGCGTATGAATCGATCAAGCTGGCAAATAACCAAGAGAGGCGAAAGAGAGGCGACACGCCTCTCTTTTTTGCTTTTTGCTTATGTTCTCCTCATTAATATAGGTAGTCCGCCTCTTCACCAGCTGCCGGTATGTTATGATAGAAGAAGTTTGAACCTTTTATTGGAAATGATGCTAAAGGAGTTTCATATCTATGAAATCCAGAACGAAAGCCTGGTCCTTAATCGCGATCATTCTCGTAAGCTGTATCGTGATGGCCTATGTGGATGCTGTCATAAGGCCGAATTATGCGGTCAAATCGGTCATCAAAATGCTGCTGTTCCTTACGCTGCCGATCGGCTATGCGCTGATGGGCGGAGGGGTTCCGTTTCGGTAGCTGTTCAACTTCGAGAAAAAAGGTCTGCTGGCCTCGCTCCTGCTCGGAGCCGGCGTATTTGCATTCATCCTTGCCAGTTATGCTCTCATCGGGCCGCTCTTTGATTTTTCACGGGTGACCGGAGCCCTTCAGCAGCATATCGGCGTCAACGCCGGCAACTTCGTGTTCGTCGCGATTTACATATCGTTTGTGAACTCGTTGCTGGAGGAATTCTTCTTCCGGGGCTTTGCCTTCTTCACCTTGAAGGATCAAGTCGGCCGCACATTCGCTTATCTGTTCAGTGCGGGAGCATTTGCCGTCTATCATATTGCGATGATGACCAGCTGGTTTACGCTGCCGCTGTTCCTGCTCCTGATCGCGAGCCTGTTCATCGCGGGCCTGCTGTTTAACTGGCTGAACGAGCGAAACGGCAACATTTACGCTTCCTGGATGGTTCATTTGTGTGCGAATCTCGCTATTAATACAATTGGATTTATATTGTTTGACATCATATAGAGACAGGTCTAGAGACAGGCCGAAGACACAGCTGGTCAAGATTGCTCTTGGCCGGCTTTTTTGGCATTGACCTTCACATGATGTGATGGTTTACAATGCGAATACATCGAAACGAAAAAGGAGCTGCTGCATGTGCATATCAGCGAATTATCGGATAAAACCGGGGTGAGTCTCCGATCGCTTCGTTATTATGAGGAAAAGGAGCTGCTGCGCCCTGATCGATCGGCCAATGGCTACCGTCAATATGCGGAATCCGATATCGAGCGGGTCCGCCTGATTCAAATGTATTTCGGCTTAGGCTTAACGGTAAAGGAGATTGTGAGCTTTTTTGAATGCGCCTTTGACGACAGCCCCAAACAGGAGTGCCTGCCGAGCGCTATCGAAGTGGGCAGAAAGAAGCTGGATGAAATCACGCGCCGGATGGAGCAGCTGCAGCAGGCAAAGACTCATTTGGAGCAGAGCATTGCGAGATGGGAACGCATTTTACGTAAAGGAGATGGGAGCCGTGAGTAGAAACTTTGATCCGTCCAGGGATCGGGTAGCCGTCGTTACCGGAGGGAATCGGGGCATTGGCAAGGAAATCGCCCGCCAGCTGGGGGCCCAAGGAATCGTTGTTATCATGACATCGCGGGATGAGGAGAAAGGGCGCCAGGCAGTGCAAGACCTGCATGCAGAGGGGCACCGGGCGGCACTGCATGTGCTGGATATCGATCAAGCGGATGAGGCAGAACGGCTGATGGCGTTTGTTCGGACGGAATATGGACGGCTGGATGTGCTTGTGAACAATGCGGGGGTCATTTTGGATCAAGGAATCTCGATCCTGGATGTCGAAGAACGTCTGATACGGGCTACTTTCGAAACGAACTTCTTCGGCGCGCTGCGGATGACCCAGGCTGCAATTCCTTTGATGAAGCTGCATGACTATGGTCGAATCGTCAACATATCTTCAGGCCTCGGTGCATTCGAAATCATGGATGGCAGCTTGGATCCGGGCTTCAAGCTAGGGGGAGCATCGTCCGCCTACCGGATGTCCAAGACGATGCTGAATGCGATGACCTGTCTTGTTTCCCAAGAGGTGGCAGGTACCGGAATCAAGGTAAATGCGGTATGCCCGGGACGGGTTCGGACTGATATGGGAGGAGCGGATGCCCCGCTCTCCGTCGCGGAGGGTGCGGATACGGCCGTATGGCTCGCTACCCTTGATGATGCCGGCCCAAGCGGAGGATACTTTCGAGAGCGGAGAAGGATTGCCTGGTGAACCACTATAAAGCAATTGGAGGGTATCGCATTGAATGATAGGGGAGATTACGGTAAGTATGCCGTTCCTGAGACGATTAAGGAGCTGCTGAAGTTTGAAGAGGAACTGAAAGACAACGGCTTGTCACTGGATTTTCATTTGGGGCTGATTATGGAAGGCCGTCGTTTCAGATATATCTCAACGCCGCCGGATGTCATTCCATTTGCCTCAGCGGGCGTTGACGGCATTCACTATGGGTTTCTAACGGACTTCGGGACGGTATCCGATTTGGAGCAGGCCTATATCGTTTGCGTATCCCCGATGGATATTGGTGATGAAGTATGGCTAGTTGCCCCAAGCATCCGTGACTTTTTACGTGTGGTATATACAGACAACATCATCCTGTACAACCATTTTCGGGCTGCGGATGATTTACGCGAGCATATGCAGCAGCGGGAGACCGAATACGACAGTGAGGAGAGATTGCAGGCTAAGCGGATGCTGCGGGAGCGATTTGCGATAGAGCCGATCCCCGACATGCCCCGGTATATTGCGGAGCTGAGTCGAAAGCGGGCGGAGGAGATTGCCTTATCGACCAAATCCCCCTTGGGAGTTGTGCGATGGTCTCCGGATGATTCCGTGGAGGGAGTCCGGCTGCTACCGGATGAAACTACGGATTTGGAATCGGTTCGCCTTTTTTTTCTGAAAGCACCGAGGCTGCCGAAACTGGCGTTTATCCGTGACGCTCAAACCTCTCAGCTGCTGTACGATGACCCGGAGATACGGAAGCTGGTGACAAATGAGCTTATCGATATGGGGCTGGAAGAGGAGGCTGTTCAGCTCAACATTCCCTTTGAGGAAGTGGAGTCATATAGTGAACAGATGGCGCCGCAGTACGGGGAGAGTACCCTTTTGAACTTAACGTGGATTGATGAAGAAACTTTTGAATGAGATTCATAGAAAAAAACCTCCAAATTAAAAGACTTATTCTTTGTCTGCTGATGTATAATATTCGGTATTAGGAGGTGCCGAGTATGAGTGAAGCTAACATTTTTGGTCATCAAGCGTTGTTTGAGCATGTATACAAGAGTGCTCCGATTGGCATTGCCCTAGTTACGATCGAAGGAAATTGGATCAGTGTTAACCCGGCAGCATGCAAAATGTTCGGATTTACCGAGAAAGAATTGATGCAGCAGCCGGCTACGGATTATATATATTCCGATAACGTCGATAGTCCGGAGAAGCTGGTTCAGTCCTTAAGCGAGAAGGTCCCGACGGTCGCTTTGGAAAAACAATTTACGCATAAAGACGGCAGACGGATTTGGACTTCTGTTCACGTATCCCTCGTGCGCGATGAGAAGGACAAGACCCCGCTGTTTTTTATTTCGCAAATGGTCGATATTACCGACAGCAAGGTGGCCGAACAGAAGCTTCAGGAAAGTATCGAACGATATACCTCATTAAAAAAATATAATCACGACGCCATCATTTCCTTTAATCTCCAAGGGGAAATTATGAACGGGAATCAGATGGCCGAGCAGCTTACGGGATATACGATTCCCGAATTGGCCGGAAAGCGTATATCTCTTCTGATGGGAGAACACAACTTGAGACGGGTGCTCTCCGATTCAGCCGACTATACCTCCGCCGAGAAATCGATCAACGGGATCAGGCACAAGGACGGGCATATGGTCGAGGTGCTCGCCACCTTGGCGCCGATCGTTATTCATAATAAGAATGTCGGTTTCTACATTATCGCGAAGGACATGACCGAGCAGAAGAAGCTTATCATCGAGAAGGAAGCTGCCGAGAAAACCAACAAGGCCAAGAGTGAGTTCCTGGCCATGATGAGCCATGAAATCAGAACCCCGATGAATGGCGTAATCGGCATGACGGATTTGATATTGGATACCGATCTGGATGAGGAGCAGCGGGAATATGTCCAGATCATCAAGAAGAGCGGCACCACACTGCTGAATATTATTAACGATATTCTGGACTTCTCTAAGATCGAGTCCGGCCGAACCGAGCTGTCCGAAGAAACCTTCAGTCTTCGAAACACGCTGTCGGAAACCATGAACCTGATGCTCCCGAAGGCGCTTGAAAAAAATATTGAGGTGACCACCTCGGTAGCTCCCGATGTTCAGGATCAAGTGTACGGTGACATGACGAAGCTGCGGCAGGTGCTGATGAATCTGCTTAGCAATGCCGTGAAATTTACGCCGACCGGCTCTGTCTCCGTCTCGGTGTCATGTATTCAGAGCATCCATGGATCGGGGCTGATCCAATTCTCCGTAACCGATACGGGAATTGGGGTACCAAGCGAGAAGGTCCCCCAATTGTTCGAGCCGTTCTATCAGGTGGATCATTACATGACCCGCCAAGTGGAAGGTACCGGTCTCGGTCTGGCGATCTGCAAGAAGCTTGTGGAGCTGATGGGCGGCAAAATCTGGTATGAACCGAATCCGAAGCAGAACGGATCCGTCTTTACGTTTAACGTTCAATTGAAGTACCCTTTGGTTGCGGTGAATGAAGGAGAGGAGAATCCGGTTCAGGAGCTCGATGATGCTGACGGCAATGCCTTCAAAATTTTGATTGTGGAAGACAATGAAGTGAATCAGCTGGTGCTAAAGAAAATCATTGAGAAGCTC
The DNA here is from genome assembly GCF_038002285.1 of Paenibacillus sp. FSL R5-0810. Classification (NCBI taxonomy): domain Bacteria; kingdom Bacillati; phylum Bacillota; class Bacilli; order Caryophanales; family Paenibacillaceae; genus Paenibacillus; species Paenibacillus sp. FSL R5-0810. The sequence goes on along the minus strand of NZ_JBBOCF010000001.1, from coordinate 3,561,769 downwards.
GGTTATTCATCGGAGACTGTCCCCAATGGGCTGGAAGCGGTTGAGGCCTATAAGAAGTATCCGTATGATTTGATATTCATGGATATTCAGATGCCGTTCATGGACGGGATGGAAGCTGCCAGAATCATTAAGCAGAGCGCTCCTGCGGATAAGCGCCCTTATGTTGTCGCTGTCACGGCTCACGCAATCAAGGGCGATCGCGAGAAGTATTTGGCGATGGGCATGGATGAATATGTGAGCAAGCCTGTCAGTATGCAGGCGGTATCGGATGTTATCGATATTTTCCGTAGTACCCGAGTGAACAGTTCCACGGACGGCTCGACGGCTTAACCGATGCAACGAGCCTTTTGGCTATGCGGATAAAACGTCCGGTATTTTGGTGAGCTTGTAAATCATTAAAGGAGCTGTCTCCTGCGGTTTTTCAACCGCGGGGGACAGCTCCTTTTTGCTTACGATATTAATGGCATAAGCCTCATGTGGATGCTTAAGGTGTTGCAGTTGTTTTCTTGATAACAAAGGCTTTGGACGGTGCCGACAATGCCGGAGCCTGGGTAGCCGTAGCCGAGAGCGGCTTCTTCGTGTCATTTGCTGCGGACAGAACGAATACAACGTATTCGGTGTCCGGCTTGATGGCTTCTCCCTTGGCATCTTTGAGATCATCGATCTTGGTTGTCAATTCTTCAGCAATGTCTTTGCCGGTTACGGCAATGCTTCCGGAGACGTGATTCTTCGCATCGGCAACTTTGAATTTACTCACTTCGCTTTTGGATACGATGAAGACGCGGTACTCACCAATATTGCGCTCATCCGCTGCCTTCTTAAAGCTCACCTTCACTTTATCTCCCGTGCCATTCAGCTCGGCCTTTACATCGGTCACCTGAGTCGGGGAGGGAATCGTAAAGGGCTGTGAAGATGAAGACAGTTTATTCTTGGTCGAGACGGTTCCGTCAGCCACAACAAGGATATAGACTCTGTAAGAGCTGCCGGCTTTGATTGGGTTGCCGTCGACATCCTTCGTTTCAGCTGGCAAAAGGCTGTCGTACTGTCCTTGCGGCGGCGCGACTGGTGTGTAGTTTCCTTGTTTAACCAGGCTGGCTTCAGCTTCCCCAAACGCTTTCGCATCAGGTACGACCATGATCCGGTATTCACTTATAGTGCCCGCGTTATCTGCAGGAGTAAACCGCACTTTGATATCGCTGGCGTTGCCGTTGTTGCCCTCAATTCCTGCGTACACATCGGAAGGAACGGCGACTTGAGTCCCCTCAAGCACGATCGGACCGTATGGCTGGGACAGTGCATTGGTGCTTCCGCCATCGTTACTAACGGATAAGACGAACACATGGTAAGGCACCTTGTTGCGGATGTCTTTGCCGTTTACGTCCTTCGTCCCTGGTCTTAAAGTGTTATCAAAAGAATTACCTACAGGCACGAAATCGTATCGATCTTGATTTTGTACCGCGTTAGCTTGCTCTAATTTGAAATTTTGGGCATCCCCAGCCTCAACGATCATGATGCGATATCCGTAAATATTGGTTTCGTTGGTTGCTTTGTCGAATTTGACCTTGATGTCGCTGGCGTCGCCTTTATTCCCAACATCCTCAACGGATCTGATGGTTGCCGTGCCGACCTGTGTTTTGCCCTGAAGCTTGATCTCGTTCGATCTTGGAGAAATGGCGTTGACGCCATAGGTGCCGACTGACAGCACGTATACGCGGTAGCCCGTGCCGTTCTTAATCAATTCTCCATCTGTATCTCGAGCGTTCGAATCCAGTCGGACGGAATAACCCGAATTTTTGTTCACTCTTGTAAAGTATCCATTATTCGTAGCATCGTTTACTGACAGTGACTTGGAAGACTTCACGACAAATACTCTGTAATGGTCGATGTAATACTCGTCGGAAGGACGACTGAACGAAACTCTCAGGTCGCTGCCGTTGCCATTGTCGCCGATGTCTTCCACTACAGGCGTCGAAACCGGACTGACACTTTGATTGTTACCGCTGAGCGTAATCGCCGATGAAGCAGAGGACAGGGCGTGATTGCTGCCCGAATATGCGTAGGACATAACATATACGCGGTAGCTTACGCCGTTGCGAATCAATGCGCCGTCAGTATCGCGGCTGTCGGATGACAGATTGAGCCTGTAATTGTTGTAGCCGGTTTTGTTTACTTGCGTGTAATAAGAGTTGTTTTCCGCTCTGCTTAAATCAAAATAGTTATAATCCGAGGATTTTACGACAAACACCCGGTAATGGCTAATATTGCTTTCGTCCGAAGCCCGGTTAAATGAAATTTCCAGATCCCGGCCGTTTCCGTAATTGCCTACATCACTGACGTACAGGCTGGAGATCGTTCCTACACGATAGCTGTTGTTCGTCAGGATGATGGAACTCGAAGCGGAAGAAAGAACATTGTTGTTCTGGCTTTGATTGTCGAGGGCCATTACGAATACCCGGTAATATACGCCGTTACGAATCAAGGCGCCGTCCACGTCCCGAGCTCCCGAACCGAGCGTGAGAGTATTATTGCTTGATTTGCTGACATTCGTGTAGTAGGAGCTTGAACTGATGGCATTCGCCCGGCTTACGCTGAAGTTATGATAGTCGCTCTCCTTGACCACGAAGATCCGGTAGCCGCTGATGGAAGACTCATTGGATACCCGGTTGAAGCTGACGCGAAGGTCGCGCCCGTCGCCGTAATCGCTCACGTCGGTCACCTGCGAGATGCTTGGAACCGTCGTGGTGCCTGTGCTGAGCGTAATCGAAGACGAACCGGAAGACAGCTTGCTTGCGATTGCGTTCTCGTTGCTGCTGACGGACAGAACAAATACCGTATAAGCGACGCCGCTGCGGATATATTCGCCCGACGTGTCTCTTGACGTGGAGCTGAAGCCCGTTGTTAGGGTCGTATTGCTTGAACTGGATTTATTGACGGTCGTGTAGTTCGTGCTAGCTACCGCCTTCGCTGCTGCCAGGTCGAATTTCGCTGCGTCTTTGGATTTCACGACAAACACCTGGTAATTCGAAATGTTGCTTTCACTCTGAGCGCGGGTAAAGCTAACCGACAGATCGCGGCCATCGCCGTAATTGCTGACGTCGCTGGCCTTCACATTCGTCGCCGCAGCGACTGCATTCGAATTCGTCAGCGTCAGTGACGGGGAAGCAGGGGACAACGCATAGTTGCCGCTAGTATTCCCTACGGTCAGCACATACGCCTTATACGGCTGATTATTTCGGATCAAATCTCCATTCGTATCCGTCGTACTGGCTGAGAGGGTTCGGGTGAGATCCGAGCCGGTCGGAAGCACGGACGTGTAGGCCGTCGAAGGCAGGCGCTGTGCTTCGGCAGAGCTGAGTGACTGGGATTGCTTCACGATAAACACGCGATAATGCGAAACCTGCGACTCCGTAGAGGATTTGGAGAAGCTGACCGACAGATCGCGTCCGTCTCCGGCGTTGCCGATATCCCGGAGGGTTACGTGGTTAACTCCCGTAAATCCGATATCCGGTTCCGAAGACGTGGTAATGGTAACCGTTTTGGTTCTGGAGTTCCAGCCGATCTTCTCGCCGAGCGATTCACTGACGAAGCGGACCGGAACCATCGTGTTGCCCTTCAGGTTTTTCGCCGGAACGTCTAAAGATACGGTCTTGCCATTAATCGTAGCCGTTTTGGAGTTGATCTTCAGCACGATGGTGGTGCCGTCTTTCACGGCCGTGACCGTTTTCGTCTTCTGATTCCATTTCACGGATGCATCCAGCGCTTCGAAGATCACCCGCATCGGCAGCATGACCCGTCCTTGAATCATGACCGGCGCTTGCGGTGTTTTCAAGCGGACGCCGTCGATCACGACGCTGATATTAACTGCCGCCTGTGCCTGTGACTGGAATAGGAATGGAACAATGAGTATAGCTGCTAGCAAGGCAGTCCATATTCTTTTCACACACTCAACCTCCTGAATTCAATCTTGTTATTATTTTCCTCTACAATATGACGCATTCGCCCGGAATAAAGTTTCATGGTTAACGTCGGCAGCGTAAATATTTTTTTGCACCTGGCAGCGCTCAAAGGGGGAAAGCCCTTGTACCGTAAGGCATCCCCCTTCCTGAAGCATGGTCAGCAGGCCGTCTGTTGCTTCCTCCACCGTGTATCATTTCGCCCGCGGCTCGTCCAGACCGTTTATAGACTCCCGGAATAACCGGATCCGAATGACCGTGCCTTCCGCGTCCGGATCCAGCCATATCCTCCCGCCGTGCCGCTCAACCACGCTCTTCGCGATGGATAATCCGAGTCCGCTGCCTCCGTCGCTTTTCCGGGCACGGTCTCCGCGAACGAACGGCTCGAACACCGAGTGTCTCACGTTCTCGGAAATTCCCGGACCATTGTCGCCTACGGTCAGCAGCGCGCCGTCAGGCATCGCCTCGAGCTCCAGCCAGACGCTCGCGCCTGGCGGGTTGTATTTCAGAGCATTCGCCAATATATTCGTGAGCGCCCGGCGCATGAGATCATCCTGATAGGACAGTTTGACCGGCTTATCGGCAATGCGGATGTCGAAGCCGATTCCCTTCCGCTCGAACGAATCGTACAGATCGGCGGCCGTCGTGCGGCACAGCTCGGCAAAATCCCCTGGCTGAGGCTCAAAAGGCATATCCGCGCTCTCCAGCTTCGTCAGTTCAAACAGGTCGTTCACGAGGGAAGCGATCAGTTTCGACTTGGCATGAATCCGGCCGGCATATTTCCGGCGCTGCTCCGGATCCTCTTCCATGCCGAGCTGCAGCACCTCCGCATATCCCTGGATCGTGGATATCGGCGTTTTCAAGTCATGCGAAATGTCCATCATCAGCCGCATCCGTTCTTGTTCCAGCTTTCGCTTATCCGACTCCGCCTGCTCAAGCCTGTCCGCCATCCGGTTGAAATGATGCCGAAGCTGCATCAGCTCCTTGCTGGCGTTATAACGGAGCCGCTCCCCGCCCCCTCCTTCGGCGATCCGTTCAAGACCCCGGGATACGTCCGCTAACGGATTCGTAAACTTCCGCGCGGTCAACCGTCCGTACAGCCATAAACTAAACAGAAATGCAGCGGCGAACCACAGCAGGCCGCGCAGCAATATTCCCGTAAACGCATCGGTGATGTCCGCGGTCGTCTTCACCAGGCGGCTTTCCTTCTTGACCGCCCCGTCCGGTATCGTTACAAGCAGCCGATATTCTTCGCCCGATGATTGGAAAGGGGCGAGGGAACGGTAGTCCGACCGGTTTCCTTCGTAGAACAAGGCGTAGAGTTCTTCCTCCGAATAGGAGGTTTGGGCTTCCCCGGCCCCTTTGCCCCTCGCAAAAACGACATTCAAGCGCTGATCCAGCACCTGGATGTACCCTCCGAAAGACTCCACGGTCTCGTAAGGGATGCTCTCCCAATCCTCCCGGACCAGACGGTCCGCTTCCACCATGGGCAGCGTTCGGTTTACATAGGCGTCGCGGGCATCATACATGCCGTCATACACCAGAAATCCGATGATCCCGAGGATGACGGAGAACAGCGCATAATTGATCATCAGGCTCGCATGTACGCTTCGGCGCTTCGTCATCATAGAGCATCCTCTGCGCTCAGCTTATAGCCGAGCCCTTTAACCGTGATCAAAAACTGCGGCTCCCGCGGATCGTCCTCCAGCTTATCCCTCAGCCTGCTGATCTGGACCATGACCGTATTGCTGTCTTCCAGATACGGCTCGTTCCATACGCTCTCATATATTTGACGCTTCGTGAATATCCGGCCCGGCGCCTCCATCAACAGCTTGAGCAGCTTGTACTCCAGCGGCCCGAGCGTAATCGTCACGCCCCGTTTGTACAACACGCAGGCTTCATGGTCCAGAACCAGCGGTCCGTTTACGGTCCGAAGCGGTTCAGCCGCCCGAAGCGGCTCCGCCCCCTTAAGATCGTAAAACCGCCTTAGCTGCGCCTTGATTCTCGCCACGACTTCGATCGGACTGAACGGCTTGGAGATGAAATCGTCCGCCCCGAGCCCAAGCCCGGTAACTTTATCGACATCTCCGCTCCTGGCCGACAAAATAATGACGGGCAGCCTGAGCTTCTCACGGATGCGCGCGATCAACTGATAACCGTCCAGCTCCGGCATCATGATGTCGATCACTGCAAGGTCGATCCGCTCTCGCTGCAGCAGATTCCACGCTTCCCGGCCGCTGGATGCTTCCAGTACGCGATAGTGCTCGCGCTCAAGGAACAGCCGCAGCAGCTCGGTGATGTCCGCTTCGTCATCGGCGATTAAGATTGTACGTTCTTCGCTTGGTTTCGCATAAGGTTCCACTTGGTTTCTTCCTTTCAATCATCGACGGCCTGGCCGCTTGCTCTATATAGAACTATACACCGTAACGATCGGTTCAGGCATCGGCTTGGGGGAAATGTAAGGATAATGTAAGGTTCCCGACAGTCAGGCTACAGGCAGGAATGATACGCTGAGGATACGACAACGATTGGAGGATGTTTATGCGTACACTCGAAACGGCACTATGGATCACGAATCTCGCTATCGTCATCGGATGCGTCATGCTATCGCGAAAACGCCGCCGCCCGGTTAGCTTCTGCTCCTGGGCCGCGGCCTTGAGCGCAGCATTAAGCTTCGCGCAAATATTCGCGGAAGGATACCGCTGGCAGATGCTGCCGGTTTATGCCGCCAGCCTGGCTGCAGGGGGAATGGCGCTATATCATGCCGGGACTTCGCGCAAGAAGACAAGGAACGCCGCCTCGGACATGAGCGGTAATCCGCGCCCACGGCTTCGCGGATTCAAGCGTTTGATGATCGCTTTGGTATTATGCTTGTATGCCATCCTGTCGGCAGCCCTGCCATCGCTTCTGCCGGTGTTTACGTTTGCCGAACCGCAAGGAACGTACAAGGTCGGAACAACGACAATGATGCTGGAGGATGAACGAAGGGAAGAGCCGGCTACGGAGGATCGGGCGGATCGGCGCAGGCTCATGATTCAAATCTGGTATCCGGCGGAAGCCGGCACAGGCAGCGGCAAGGCGCCATACATCGAGCATCTGCCGACCGTTCTGGAAGGCCTGCGCCAGTCGATTTCAATGCCTCCGTTCCTGCTGAGCCAGCTAAAGTATGTGCAGCCTTATGCCATGCAGGATGCGGAAGTATCCCGGGATCAGGAGCGATATCCCGTGCTGCTCTTCTCTCACGGGCTTTCCGGCTTTCGGAACCAGAACACGTTTCAGGTAACGGAGCTTGCCAGCCGGGGATATATCGTGGTCGGCATCGACCATGCCTATGACGCCGCCGCCGTCGTGTTCCCGGACCGGACCGCCATGCTCAAGCTTGGCAATTTATCGGGCTTTGATGCCTACGAGGAGAAGAGCCGGCTCTGGGTGGAGGATGCGAAATTTGTCCTGGACGAGCTGGAGCGGATGAGCGGGCCTGCCGCTTCAGGGTTCTTGTCCGGGCGGCTCGACATGGACAAGATCGGCATGTTCGGCCACTCGTTCGGCGGGGCGACCGCGGCGCAAATGCTGCTGGCGGACAGCCGGGTGAAGGCCGCACTGAATATGGACGGAACCCTATACGGACAGCCGGTGCCGGAAGGCGGCTTTGGCAAGCCGTATATGCAGATGAATGCTGAGCTAAGCATCGACCGTGCCGTATTTGAACAATCGCTGGACCGGGCGATGGCGTCTTCCGGCCGCAGCCGGGAGGATTACGAGCAGTTCTGGGCCGAGTCGGTCGAACGCCGAAGCCGCGCGGAGTCGGGTGAAGCGCATACGATCATATTTGCCCATGCGAACCATATGAGCTTTACGGATTTTTACCTGTTCTCCCCGCTGCTTCCGCCCAAGGGTGCGGAGCCAAGGCAGATGCACAGCTCGATCAACGCGCTGTCCGAGGCCTTTTTCGATCAATATGTGAAAGGCGATCCGGGCGCCTCGGTTGAAAAGACCGCGCTCAGCCTGCCGGGACTGATCCGACCGTAAATTTTCAACTCCAGCCAAGCATGGTGACATGCCGGGCTGGAGTTTTTGATAGTAAGAATGAACCCCATTCATCTATAATGGAATCAGGATTTTATTTCCAAATGGAATGTGACAAGGGGGATTGAAATGTCGGAGTATCACGTCCGCATTTTGCAGCTTCGGGAGGATGCCCGTGCCAACGGATACAGCTTGGGCCGCAGCCTGCAAGGACATTCGATTGTGCAAGCGTTCGAAGCGATGACCAAGCCGGAGATTGATACAGACCGGATGCGCGGCATTTACCGCACGTTTGCTCCGGTGCTGCTGGAAGAGCTTGAGGGGCTGGCGGAGGGGCTGAAGCTTCCGTTCGGCAGGGCAGCCGCTTTATTCAGCGGATACGATGTGCCGAAGATTGCTGCGATGGGCTGCTCTGCCCTGATGACCCGCGGGTTTTACGCCAGAAATTATGATTTTGCCCCTGAGTTCTATGACGGACTGTTTACGCTGTCCCAAACAGGCCAAGGCTATGCGACGGCCGGCTACAATTTGCAAGGGATCGGCAGGCATGACGGCGTCAATGAGAAGGGACTCGCCGCCGGCTTGCATTTTGTCAGCTTCGAAGGATACCGGACGGGCGTGTCCCCTTGGATCAGCGTGCGGATGGTTCTCGAGTCCTGCGCGACCGTAGAGGAGGCCGCCGACATGCTGCGGAGCATTCCGCATGCGGCGTGTTACAACTTTTCGATCGGGGATGCGCATGGCAGCATGGCGATTGCCGAAGCAAGCCCGGATCAAGTGCTCATCCGTACTGGCGAGGAGGCGATGGCTTGCGTGAACCATTATGAAACGCTAACGGGCCGTAACCGCCCGTCCATTGAGCATTCCCTTCGCCGGAAACGCTACCTCGAAAGTTTGGATCCGGAGCGGTTAACTGCCGCGGAAGCCTTCGACATATTTAAGAACCGGCAATCCCCGCTATTCTTCACGGATTACGACCAGCTCTTCGGAACGCTTCACACCTTCGCGTATTCGTATGAGGACGGCGTCGTATTAACTTCCCTGGCGCAAGGCCATCCGCTCGAGTTTTCCTTCCGGGAATGGGTTCAGGGTAAAGATATCGAGGCTCGGGAGCTTACGGGGCGTATCGACGGTCAAAAGGAATAAAGCGATGCGAGAGAGGTCAAGCTCATGGATCCTTACTTAACGGTATTGTCAGGCGGTGACCCGGATAAGGGGACCAGTGAGCATCGTCACCGGGATGAAGGCCTGCTACGGCCGCATACGCGATGGTGGAGGGACGGTGGATCGTTCAATCGGTCAGCTATACGGAACGGGCCCCGTCGGCATTAGTCTCGAAACTGACGCCGGAGGATAGAGCGGCTTTCATGGAACCATGAAGGGAAGCCGATCGGTGGCGGTTACCATCTAAAGCGCTTCTTTCTAAATCGGGAGGAGCGCTTTTTTTCGTTGTTGGTCTCATGATTAACTGCGGGCTCCTGCTGCCTTAGAAAATGAATGTTATATTTTTTCGTTCAGCCGGCTAGTTCCAGGTGAAATTATATTATAATGTACATATTCGAGCTCTGATACGAAACAAAATTTGCGACTACAGGAAGACCCTGGTGGGAACATCATCATGAATCGAACATCCCGGTCTTCGGCTTCGGAGGAATTGCTTATGGGAATGGTCTTCTCGATTTTGAAAAAATACCGCGTTGCCGCGATTGCCGCACTCGTCATGATGCTGATCGAGCTTACCGTGGAGCTGATTCAGCCACTGCTCATCTCCAAAATTATCGACGACGGCATCCAGAAAGGAGATCTCCCGGTCGTATGGATGTGGGGAGGCGTCCTGCTGGGCAGTGCTGGCATCGCTTTCATTGCCGGCATTGCGAGCTCCTTCTTTGCCGCGCATACGAGCCAGGGGCTGGGCTATGATCTTCGGGACAAGCTGTATGACAAGGTTCAATCCTTCTCCTATTCGTTGTTTAACCGGTTCGCCACCTCCTCGCTTATAACGAGGCTGACGGGAGACGTGACCCAAATCCAGGAGACCGTGTTCATGGCGCTGCGGTTCATGAGCCGCGTGCCGCTGCTGGTGACGGGAAGCATTATCATGGCGCTGGTCGTCAATGCAAAGCTGGGCGTGCTGCTGGTGCTGACGGTTCCGGCATTGTTCATCTTTATCGCCTGGATGATGAGACGGGCAGCCGATGCGTTCCGTACCGTACAGCAGAAGCTGGACGCCGTCAACGGCGTCATCCAGGAGAATCTGACCGGCATCCGCCTGATTCGCGTGTTCGTTCGCATGGGGCACGAGATTCAACGCTTTGCCCGGACGTCGGGCGAGCTGATGAGCACGACCGTGTCGACGCTGCGGCTTACGGAGATCACGATGCCCTTCATCCTGCTCGTGATGAACGCCGGAATTATGGCCGTGCTGTGGTTCGGACGCAGCGATATCGCGGCGGGAAGCGCAAGCGTCGGCGAAGTGGTTGCCGTCATCAACTACTCTCTTCGCTGCATCGGAGCGATGTCGGCGCTGTCCTGGATCGTGGTCGCGTTCTCCCGCGGACGCGCCTCCGCGCAGCGGGCGCAGGAGGTTCTGCAGACGGAAGACCGGGAAGCCGATCAGGAGAACGGCCAACGATCCGCAATGAAGCGGATCGAAGGGGCCGTCGAGTTTGAGCAAGTCAGCTTCAGCTATCCCGGGAGCGATATCGATGTGCTGACGGATATTTCCTTCCGGGCCCGGGCAGGTGAGCGCATTGCGATCATGGGGGCGACCGGCTCCGGTAAATCCTCTCTCGTTCAGCTCATTCCGAGGCTGTATGAGCCGGATCAGGGCACGGTTAAGGTGGACGGCATGGATGTCGGCTCGATCTTGGCCGATCATCTTCGCGGCAGCATCGGTTATGTTCCGCAGGAGGTTCTGCTGTTCTCGGGCACGGTGCGGGAGAATATCGCCTGGGGCCGTGAAGACGCCACGCTGGAGGAGATTCAGGAGGCTGCGAGGCGCGCGCAAATTCACGATACGATCGAACGGCTGCCGAGCGGATATGACACGATGCTCGGTCAGCGCGGGGTCAATCTGTCGGGCGGCCAGAAGCAGCGGCTGTCGATTGCCAGGGCGCTTGTCCGCAAGCCGGCAATTCTCATCCTGGACGATAGCACGAGCGCGCTGGATGTGCGTACCGAAGCGGCGCTGCTGGATGCGCTGAAGGATCTATCCTGCACGACGTTTATCATTACGCAGAAGATCAGCTCTACGACTTCGGCCGATCTCATTCTGCTGCTCGACGATGGGCGCCTCATCGGAAAAGGGAACCATGAAACCTTGATGGAAAGCTCTCCGCTGTATCGCCGCATCTATGAATCCCAATATGGAGAGGAGGCCGGGAAGCATGCTCAAGGCATTCATTGAACCGTTCCGCCATCCGAGACCTCAGCTGGATTTGGGGAAAGGAACGGACGGCGCGTCAGGCCGCAAACCGAAGGCAAAGGCCAAAAACATGTCAGGCACGCTGGCCAGAATCTGGTCCTATCTTGCCCGGCGCAAGGGCAAGCTGGCTTTGGTGCTGCTGATGGTCATGCTAAGCTCGGGACTGTCCCTCCTGGGCCCTTATCTGCTTGGGATCGGCGTGGATGAGTTCTTGGTCAGTCTGAAAGGGCCGGAGGAGGCCCCCTACGATTCGGGCTGGATTTACTTCCTGATCGGCTTGGCAGCCGTCTACATTCTGCAGGCCCTGACGACCTGGCTTCATAACGTCTGGATGATCGGGATCGCCCAGGAGACCGTATACCGGATGCGCATGGAATTGTTCACGCATCTGCACCGGCTGCCGATTCCGTTCTACGGCAAACGGCAGCAGGGCGAAATTATGAGCCGTCTGACCAATGATATCGAGAATGTCAGCTCGACGCTGAACAGCTCGGCCATTCAAATCTTCTCGAGCGTGCTGACGCTGGCCGGAACGCTGACCGTCATGCTGTGGCTCAGTCCGCTGCTGACGCTGCTGACATTCCTGGTCGTTCCGCTCATGGTGCTGGGGATGCGCTGGATCACCCGGCGGACGGGGCCGCTGTTCAAGGAGCGCCAGCGCAATCTCGGCGATCTGAACGGCTATATCGAGGAAACGCTGTCCGGCCAGCGGGTGATCAAGGCATTCTCCCAGGAAGAGCGGGTAATCCGGGAATTTAATGAGCGCAACAAGCGGATTCGGTTATCCGGCTTCTGGGCGCAGAGCATTTCCGGCTTCATTCCGAAGCTGATGAACGGATTGAACAACCTCAGCTTTGCGATCGTAGCGGGAATCGGCGGCATTATGGCCATCAAGGGCTATATTTCGATCGGCACGATCATTATCTTCGAAAGCTATGCCAGACAGTTCACAAGACCGCTGAACGATTTGGCGAACCAGTGGAATACGCTGCTGTCGGCGATTGCAGGGGCAGAGCGGGTATTCGAAGTGCTGGACGAGGAAGTCGAGGCGAAGGATGAAGGGGCAGCCGTTACGTTAACGCATGTCGACGGGGCCGTAGCCTTCGAGAATGTTTCGTTCTCTTATGAAAAAGGAGGGGACACGCTGGAAGGCATCAGCTTCGAGGCCAAGCCCGGCGAGATGATCGCGCTTGTCGGCCCGACAGGCGCCGGCAAGACAACCCTGATCCAGCTGCTGTCCCGCTTCTATGATCCGGACAGCGGCCGGATTGCGCTGGACGGCCGGGACCTGTCCACCATACGCAGGGAGAGTCTGCGTTCGCAAATGGCCTTCGTGCTCCAGGATTCATTCCTATTCCAGGGAACCATCCGGGAGAATATCCGCTTCGGACGGCTGGATGCGACCGACGAAGAGGTTGAAGAGGCGGCCAAGCTGGCGAATGCGCATTCCTTTATTATGCGGATGAAGGACGGCTACGACAAAATGCTTAAGCCGGACGGAAGCGGAATCAGCCAGGGACAGAAGCAGCTGCTTGCGATTGCGCGTGCGATCTTGGCCAATCCCTCGATGCTGGTGCTGGATGAAGCGACGAGCAGCATCGATACCGTCACGGAGATCAAAATCCAGGAGGGCTTGCAGCGCTTGATGAAGGGGAGAACAAGCTTTGTCATCGCGCACCGTCTTAACACGATCCGCTCGGCAGACCGGATTCTCGTGCTGAAGGATGGGCGCCTGCTGGAGCAGGGCACCCATGACGAGCTGCTGAAGCAGGGCGGCTTCTACAGCGAGCTGTATCACAGCCAATTGAAGCGGGCGGCAATGTAAAGGCTCTGCGTGCAGTCTGCGAACGATGCGAATACAGGTTCGAAAAGCACACAGCAAAAGCAAAAGCAAAGCAATACCACCGGACGTTAACGGGCGAAGTATTATATTCGCTCTAAGCATCCGGTGGTATTTTTTTAATGCCTTTTGACGGTTAGTACTAGTCCTATCCTGCGCTGTCCGTTTGCAATCGAAGGAACAATCCCAGCAGCGTATTTGGTGGCCGGCTGCCCCAGAGCTTCGCCGTTATCCCTTGGATCCTGTTGCCTGAAGCTCCGGAGTACGCCGGGCGTTCCGTCCGAACTGTACGGCGTACAGCAGCAGGATGCCGAGCTGCACAGCCGCCAGAATGACATAGATGTTACTGTAGGTGGAAGCGCCTTGGTCTGTATTGAGCGGATTCCAGGCATGCGTGGCTCCTACATCAACAGCCTTCCCGTAGATCCCCGTGGCGATCGCTCCCGATAGAAAGTTCAGCAGGGAGAACAGTCCCATGCCGACCCCGGTCTGCTCTTTCGGCAAGGACAGTGAGATCGTCTTCGACAGCGAAATTTGCATGAACATTTGGCCGACATTGCCGAGAATCAGAATCAGCGCGATCCCAATCGGGGACACCCAGGCGAAGGAGGACAGCAGCACAAATCCGGCGATAAGCAGCGATGAAGCGGCATAGAACAGGTAAGAGGTTCCTTTCGTATCCGCCAGTTTGCCTCCGGTCCGCCCAAGAAATGCCGTAAGGACGGCACCCGGTACCATAATGAATCCGATCCAGCCAGGCTCAAGCCGATGAACGTCGGCGAGCAGCTGAGGCGTCAAAAACGGAAGGGCGTAGCCGATGCTCACAATGAATACGCCGAGCGTTAAGCCGACGGAGTAGCCGGCGTTGCGGAACAGGCGGGGCTGGACGAATGGCGTCTTAGCCGCTTTGATGCGAATCACGAATAGAATGAACAGGATGAGGCTGCCTGTGGCATAGATCCAGCCGCCTTGGGTAACGGCCAGCAGCAGCAGGGCAACCGTTCCGGCGAGCAGACCGCCGCCAAGCCAGTCAATCTTGCCGCCCTGCCCCTGCTCATCGCCCAAATATTTATGGTACAACGGGAGCGTAAACAAGATGACTAGCGGGATGAAGAACAGCCAACGCCAATGAAACACGCTTACCATGAGCGCCGATACGATCGGGCCGATGGCGCTGCCGATGGCGAGTCCCGTAGCGGTAATCCCGAGCGCCCGACCGCGGGTCTCCGCCGGAAAGTAACGTACCGGAATAATCATCGCGGTGGCGGGGATGACCGCAGCGCCGGAGGCTTGCAGGATGCGGCCGAGAAGCACCATCCAGTAAGCCTGCGATGCCAAACCGACCATGGAGCCGACGAAGAACAGCAGCAAGCCGAACGTAAGCAGATTTTTCAATTTATACGTATCGGCAAGCTTGCCGTATATGACGGAGCCGATGGCATAGATGAGCATATAAATCGAAGACACCCAGCTGACCTGCGCAAAGGATAACTGAAAGTCCTTGCTCATTTCAGGCAGGACGATGTTAAACATCGTTGCGCTCATGGATGAGAGAACCATCGTAAACGCCAAAATGCGTATCAATTGATTAGCATGGGGTCTTTCGGGATCGACGTGCATATCGATTCCCCCTTTCCTTTGATTACGATTTATTTTACAATCGATAGTTAATAAATAAAAATATATGTTAAGTTATGCATTCATATACTAAAGGTTATGGAAAGAGAGGTTGATTCATCATGGAACTGCTTCAGCTTCAATATTTTCAGACCGTGGCCCGGATGGAGCATATGACCAACGCCGCCAAGGAGCTGCGAATCGCCCAGCCTGCCCTGAGTAAGACGATTGCCCGCCTGGAAGAGGATCTGGGCGTTCCGCTCTTCGACCGGCAGAATCGGCAGATTAAGCTTAATTCGTTCGGTAAAGCGTTTCTGAAAAGCGTGGAAACCGCCTTGTCGGCGCTGGAGGAGGGGCGGCGCGAAGTGACGGACCTTGCGGGAATGGAGCGCGGGAGCATTCGCTTGGCGACAACGGCCTTAAACCGGCTTTCGAAGGCGCTGGGCGCGTTCCGTACCGCTTATCCGGAGGTGAACTTTCGAGTCGTCCAAATTCCCCCGAATGCCATGTTGGATATGGTGGGGATGCTGGAGAACGGCGAGGTGGATTTATGCTTTATAGCAGCATCGCTGGAGGAAGCTAAAATCCGGGAAATGCCTGTCCTGCAAGCAGAGGTGTATCTGGCTGTACCTGCAGGACACCGGCTGGAAGGACGCGAGTGCATCTCGCTCCAGGAGCTCTCGGGCGAAGCCTTCATCGAGTACAAGGAGGGACATCCGTTCCGTAAAATGAATGATGAGTTTTGCGAGTCGGCGGGGATCCGCCGAGAGGTCGTCTGCGAAGTGGATGAACCGGCAGCCCTTAACAGCCTGGTGTCAGCCGGGCTGGGGCTCGCATTTGTGCCCGGATGCAAAGGGGATGACAAGCCGCCGTATTCCATGCTGCGCATCGAATCTCCCTCCTGCCACCGAACCTTCTCCATAGCTTGGCTGGAACAGCGGTATTTGTCCAAGGCCGCGCTGCGGTTTCGGCAATTTCTCGTCGACTATTTTAATGAGCTGCAGGAGCCGGTGGAGCAAGAGCGGATGGAGCAAACGCAGGCGTTCCGGCAGCTGCAATAAATGGAGCAGCCCCAGCCGTGCCGGCAGCTGCAATAATTGATTTATCCCAATATAACCAGCGGGGCAGAGGCAGGATTAGGTCCAGGCGCTGAAAAGACGGAGCCGCAATCGGAACGTAAAGCGAAAGATGATTAGGCCTAGAGCGGATGTGGATGATTTCCCGGCTGCTGCGCAAGCCGCAAGATTTGAAGCGGCAGCACAAAACGATAGAGCCCCTTATCTCTTGTTCGGCTGCAACCCGGTAAGAGGGACGGGGGCTTTTTTGTCGTGTTTACGTTGTTTGTGAAATGGAAGATTCATAGAGGGAGTCGGCAGCCGGAAGCTGCCATAGGACCTGCTTAAAGCCGCAGAAGCCGTTAAGAAAAGAGATGCTGTGCGCTTAGGAGCATGGTAAGGATACTGATTCCGATCATGGTAATGCCGGCAAGCTTCATGAGCCAGATTCTGGGTTCGATATCTTCGCCATCTTCCCCGCGTCGTTTGAACCATCGGAATCCGGATTGCGGAACGCATACCATCCGAATGCGATTTGCATGATACCAAGCAGTATCAAAAACATAGGATTAGCCCCTTCACTTACTTATTTATTTACGCACCCTCTCCTAACTTGTTCCAAGATATGTAGGGCTAAATCCACTTTCTCTGCAGCGCTTGCATCCTTTACGCTTCTAACCCAAATTAACGGTTGCCATCTATGGAATGATCTGGTATGATGGTGTCCTTCTCTCATTTTCGCCTTGTCTGAAGTGGACGGGTCCGCCGTCTAATATGCTTATCGGAGGTGCTGCATGCTTTATTTCACTTTGGCTTCCAAAGCCTATGCCCGCAATTTGCAATACCGCGGGGCCCACATGGTGCACAATATCGCAAGCGCGATGTTCGGCTTCATGTACGCGTGCATCTGGATCGGTCTCGGTGCGGATCATGCGCTTGGAGAGTACGGAACGCAAGGGATGGTCGGCTATATCGCCTTTACCCAAGCCGCACTCTGGATCTCCAGCTTCATCACCAATGGCCTCGGCATTCCCCAAGCCGTCAGAACCGGCCATATTTCCCTGGATTTGATGCGTCCCGTCCATTTGTTCAGCCATCTGATGGCCAAGGAATGGGGCCAGATCGCTTATCAATTCATTTACAAATCGATTCCGATCTACGTGGTGTACTATTTCACATTTTCCTTGGAACTTCCCGGAAAAGCATCGAATCTTCTATTTGTAGCCCTTGCGCTGGCTGGTGCAGCTTATTTATCGATCTGCATCAATTATCTCATCGGCGCATCGGCGTTGTGGACGACGGAATCCTCATGGTTGTATTGGGGCAACCATGCGATGATCAACCTCCTCGCAGGCTTCTTTATTCCTATCGAATGGCTGCCTGGCTGGCTGCAAACGGCAGCTTGGTGGTCTCCGTACCCTTATCTGCTGTATGTTCCGACTCGATTGTATTTAGGTTTTGGCAACGTTTCTTATTTGTGGGGAACGTTATTTTGGTGCGTGCTGCTTACGCTGGCTTGCTTGCTGGCGACCGGCTTCTTGAGGCGCAAGGTGGAGGTGCAGGGAGGATGACCGCAAAATCCTGGCTGTCGCTGTATGCGCTGCTGATACGTACAAGCATCAAAAGCCGCATGCAATACAAATTCAATTTTGTGCTGGCTTCCATCCTGGCCGCATTGATTCAGATCTCCGAATTTCTGATGGTCGCGATCGTGCTCTATAAATTCGGCGCCATTCAGGGGTGGTCGATGCACGAAATCGGCTATCTGTTCGCGGTGATGACCTTATCGAAGACGCTGTACCGGACGTTCGCTGATGAGGTCCACCATCTGGAAAAGTATTTGGTGAACGGCGAGCTGGACCAGCTGCTCACGCGGCCGATGCCGGTGCTGCTTGCGCTGATGCCGCAAAAATTCCGCATCATGCTTGGCGAAGTGCTGCAAGGAGGCTTTCTGCTCTGGTGGTCGCTGAGCGGCATGATAGGGAGCGGGCAGGTGGGATGGAGCGCTGTACCGCAGACGTTATACATCATCCTGACCGGGGCTGTCATCCTGTTCTCGATCGGACTTGCTACCGCGACCTTCGGCTTCTGGACGACCCGAATCACCGAGCTGCAGAATCTGACGGAGGACGCCGCAAGGACCGCAGCCCAATACCCGCTGACGCTGTACCCGAAATGGATGTCGTCCATTCTTCTGATCCTCGTTCCGGTCGGACTCGTGAATTATGTCCCGTCCCTATACATACTTCGCGGCGAGCTGGGATGGTGGGTGCTGCCGGCTTTGGCGGGAGCCGCGCTGCTCTGTCTCGCGCTCAGCTTGAAATTCTGGCAGTTCGGTTTGACCAAATACCAAAGCACGGGCAGTTAAGGAAGGAGGCAAACAGCATGATCGAAGTTCAAGATATTCGCAAGTCATTCAAAACCCCCGTTGTAAAGGAAGGACGCTTCTCTGGAATCCGGACCCTGTTCTCGAGGGAATACCGGATCAAGGAGGCGGTTCGGGGGATCAGCTTCAAGGTGGACCGGGGCGAGTTCGTCGGATACATCGGACCGAACGGAGCCGGTAAATCAACGACCATCAAGATGCTGACCGGCATTCTGCACCCCACTTCCGGAGAGGTGATCATCGGGGGGATGAATCCGCATCGGGAGCGGCGAGCCGTCGTCAAGCGCCTGGGCGTGGTGTTCGGCCAGCGGAGTCAGCTGTGGTGGGATCTGCCGGTTCGGGATTCATTTGATATCTTGGCCAAAATGTATGCCGTCGATGAGGCGGACAAAGTGCGGAGACTCGAACAGTTTACGGAGCTGCTCGATCTGCAGGCGTTCTGGGAAACGCCAGTGCGCAAGCTGTCGCTCGGACAGCGCATGCGCGCCGATCTGGCCGCTGCCATGCTGCACGATCCGGATGTGCTTTTCCTAGACGAGCCGACCATCGGCCTCGACGTTAATGCCAAGCGCAATATTCGCCATTTTCTGAAGCTGATCAACGAGAAATTCGGGAAGACGATTCTGCTTACGACCCATGACATGGATGATATCGAGCAGCTGTGCAGCCGGGTGATGGTGATTAACGAAGGAAGGCTGTCTTATGACGGAACGGTTCGCTCGCTTCGGGATTCCATCGGATTGCCTACCCTCATTACGGTCACCTTCCGGGGACCGTTCCAAATCCCGGAGTCATTTATGGCGACTGGCGACAGCTCGGCCCAGGCCCGAATCCGAGTGACCCGCGTTCTGGACCAGAGCGTAACGATCGAGGCGAACCGGCGCGAAATGAATACGCTGGAAATTGTCAAGGAGCTGGGGAAATGGGGGGAGCTGGATGACATCGATATGCAGGATCCGGATTTCGAGGATGTCATTCACAAGGTTTACTAGCTGTCTTTCATATCGCTTTTCATTTTAACCCAATCTTAAACTTGAGGTCGCTTTACTTTTCATAACGGCATGTAGACTGTTAGTTGAACGAAAGGCTGGACTACGATTGCCGGGATGGAGAGTATGATTATACCGCCGATCACCTACGCCTGTTCAAACAACTAATAGAGGTGATAGAGATGATGGAGAAGAATCGTTCACGAGCGAGAATGGCCGGGTACATCGCCGGTATGGCTGCGCTCATGTATGCACTCCCCCATTTTTGGTGGGGATTAGGGATTGGGCTGGCTTTCCCAGGCGACTTCAAGGGGGCGCCGGGTGAATTTTGGAGCGTCTTGATCGGATATTGGGGAATGGGAGTTTTAGCGGTTTTTGGCGCTTTGTTCGCGTTTGCCTTTGCCATGCCATGGGGAGAGAGGCTGCCGAAGCTGCTGCTTCTCATCCCGGCCTGGATCGGTTCAGCAGGTCTAACGTTATGGGGATTCTCATACTTTGTCCTGAAATTTCAGCTTGCGATTGGCCGCGTGCAATCGGCTCTCGCCTTTGCGGTCCAGGATGCAAGCCCGATGGCGGTGTGGGGCTACTTCTGGTATGGACTCTTTCTCGTATGGGGAATATCGCTGGGGACGGCTGCATTGTATACCGCAAAGATCCGCAAGGAGAAGACCGAGCCGTCGCGGGTCACCGGCTGAGGGATCCCGTCGACCGGCCGGATACGACCGGAATCGAAGGTTGCAAAATTCTAATGGATGAAAGAGTGGACATTTCCGGAAACATTGTACAATATAATAGATATCATATCGGGGGACCTCCGGGGTCCTCTTTGCATTTTATTGCAAACCGTCATACAGTAGGAGTAAGATCAGAGATTTGAACTTGTTATTTAAATATATAGAGGGTGAACCGGCATGAAGTTAATGAAGCGGATCTGGCTGCGCATCGGAAACTATTATCGCAAGAAACAGGATTTTGAACAGGCATTGAAATATATGAGAAAAGGCGAGGGCGGGATTACGAGCTTTAATGATAAGCTCCTCTACGCCGAGCTGCTGCATAACGGTGGCTATTCGGATGAGGCTGTCGACTATTTGGGCCGCGTGATCGAGACCACCGGCAGCCATCGTGCTTATGAACGGCGGGCTCATATTTTGCGTGAGATGGACCGGGAGCTGGAGGCTATCGCGGACCTGGACCAGGCGATTGCATTAAATGCGGACAACTATATGAATTGGTATACCCGCGGGATCGCCTATAAAGACCTTAACCGGTACGAGGAGGCCATCCGCGATCTTAAGGAATCGATCAAGCGGGAAGATCCGAGCACGGTCATTTCCACGTATTATGAGCTTGGGATGACGTATTATGAGAGCCGGAATCCGGCGGAGGCCGCGAACTGCTTCCGTGTCAGCATCAAGGAGCCTTCCCGAGCCATTCCGATGTATTATTACATGCTGTCGGTTTGCCTGGACCTGATGGATGAACTGAAGGAAGCGGTGAGCGTCCTGGAGGAAGGGATCCAGCTAGCAGACCGGTATGAAGCGGAAGCCGACCAGGGTTATGCCCTGTTTGCTTCCAGCACGAATTACAGCTACGGCGCGTTTCTGTCGTTTCAGCGGCAGATGCGGGAAGCGTATTCGTTCCGGAAACATATGGCGGATCTGCACCTGCAGCTTGGGGCTTTCGATCAGGCGCTGGCGTATATATCGGAAGCGATCGAGCGTTACCCGGAAGCCTATGAGCTGTACTTGAAGCGGGCGGATATCCACAAAAAATCCGGCAGCATGCAATCCGCCAAGGCTGATCTGGAGCGTGCGATCGAAGCGGCTCCCGATGATTACCGCGGCTACTTCGAGCTGGCGCGGCTCTACCGCGAGGACGGGCTGGAGGAGCCGGCCTTCGAGCTGATCTCGAAGCTGTATGCCAGAATGCCCGAGTCGCCGCTCGTCTGCTACTGGATGGCGGACAGCTATTACCGGCTCGGACGCAACGAGGAGGCGCTGAAGCTGAACGATAAGCTGCTCCGGCTGGAGCCGGACGATGCGCCGAATTTCGTACAGCGCGCCGATATTCATATGGAGATGCATGATTTGCCGGCTGCCGAGAAGGCGCTGAAGAGCGCGATCGACATTCAGGATGCCTCCGAGATCCGAAACAAGCTCAGTTATGCGTTGTACCTGCAGGGGCGCAATGAGGAAGCGCTGCTGGAGCTGCAGGAGGCGGTCAAGCTGGACGAGGACTTTTCCACCCATCCGACCTATCTGGCGGCCAGCGGGCATATCTACAAGGAGATGGGCTTGTGGGATCTTGCGATCGATGCTTATTCCAACGCGATACAGGCGGTTCCGGGCAATCCGCGATTCTATGAATTCCGGGCAATCTGCTTCGTGGAGACCGGCCAGCTGGAGCGGGGGCTTGCCGATTGCTCGCAGGGTCTGGAGCTCGATCCGGAGTTCGGTAATCTGTACAGTTTGAGAAGCGGAATCTATTATTCCATGCTGGATTACAGCCGCGCCAAGGAAGATACGATGAAATTTCTGGAGCTTGTGCCGGGGCATCCGGGCGCTTATTTCCGGCTGGGTCAGATTCACTACAAGGACCATGACGAGGATGCCGCCTTGTATGCATTTGATCAGGTGCTCGAAGCCGTCCCGAATCATGCGGACAGCTATCTGTATAAAGCGCATATTTATTACGGCCAATTTGAGACGGAGGAGGCTGTTAACGCCATCGTCAATTGGAGCCTTCACCTGGATAAGGAGATGTCTCCGGGAGACAAGATCCAGGCGATCCAAGGTTTGGAGGGCTTCGAGGAGGATGTCTTGGAGCGGGCGGTTGAACGATTGACGGGGATGTACGGTCACCAGCTGTACTTGTCTTAGTTTCCAGGTAAAAAATGCTTGGCCTAAAAGCACCGCAAGATGGCTCACACTTTATCCGAACTTATGGTATGATTCTAATGTTATTGTTGCAGCTCGTTGCTCGCAGGCTGATCCAGCCGCGCGGGCTTTCTTCATGTGAGGGAGAAAGACAGGCAAGGGGGGATGTATTCTGATCTCGCTGCAGAAGGTGAATAAGAGCTTTGTTGATGGTAATGAACATTATCAAGTGATAAACAATGTATCCCTCGACATCGCTGAGGGAACGATTCATGGAATCATCGGTCCAAGCGGAGCCGGAAAGTCGACGCTGCTGCGTTTGATGAATGTGCTGGAGAGCCCCGATTCGGGCAGCGTGCAGGTGAACGGCCTCGAGCTTACCGCGCTCGGAAGCCGGGCTCTCAGGGAAGCGAGAAGGTCGATCGGCATGATCTTTCAGCATTTTCAGCTGGTCGGCAACCGGACGGCTTATGGAAATGTAGCTTTGCCGCTCGAGCTGGCAAAGACTCCGAGGGCAATCAGGGAGCAGCGCGTACTTGAAGTGATGAGATACGTCGGGCTGGAGGACAAGATGAGGCAGTATCCGGCGCAGCTCAGCGGGGGGCAGAAGCAGCGTGTCGCCATTGCGCGAGCGCTGGCGAATTCCCCTTCCGTTCTGCTCTGTGATGAGCCGACCTCATCGCTTGACCCGAAGACGACATCCGGCATCCTGGATGTGCTGCGGAAAATTAACCGGGAGCTTGGCGTTACCATCGTCATCGTGTCTCATGAGATGGATGCGGTGCACGCGATTTGCGATCGGGTGTCCGTCATGGAGAAGGGGCGTTTAACGAGAACCTACGACGTAAAATCATCGTCCGGGCTCTCTCAAACCAGGCTGGCGGCAGAAGCATCAAGGGAAGCGGAGGAACCGGACCATGGACGCGCCTAGCATTATTCAATATTTGAACGATTACTTCACATATGTGCAGCAGTATGACACGGAAATATGGCGCGCCATCGGCGAAACCTTCGTCATGGTCGGCATTTCGATTGCTGCGGCCGTATTTCTGGGTCTTCCGGTCGGAACAGTGTTATTTCTATGCCGAAAGGGACAGCTGTACGAGAACCGCCCGCTGTTCTCCGTCATGAACGGCTTGGTCAATATCATCCGTTCCTTCCCCTTCCTGCTGCTGGTGGTCATCATGATCCCGCTCACCCGTCTCATTGTTGGGACATCCATCGGTACGCTGGCGGCTGCCGTTCCGCTGTCGGTTGTCGCCATCGCATCCTACTCGAGACTGGTTGAGCAGTCGCTGCTGGAGGTGCCCAAGGAAGTGCTGGAGGCGGCCTCTTCGATGGGTGCGTCGACGCTGCAGATCATCTTCAAGTTTCTGTATGTCGAAGCCAGATCTGGCCTTACGCTCGGCCTTACGACATCGACCATCAGCTTCATTTCCTACTCGACGGTCATGGGGATCGTCGGCGGCGGCGGGGTCGGCGATTTTGCCATCCGTTACGGGTACCAGCGCTTTGAGACCGAAATCATGGTGTTTACCATCATCATTATGGTGATCTTGGTGCAATCGATTCAATTTGCGGGCAGTCTGGCTGCAAGATTGCTCGACAAACGGAAAGTCTGAGCGTCCGCGGGCATTTGCACTACACATGTAGTTACATTTTACACAAATCAATTATTTTACATGGGGGTAACAAAGACGATGAATAAAAAAATGGCGTTAATGATGCTGGCTCTGATCCTTCTTCTTGCCGGCTGCGGACAGAATCAGAATGGTAAAGAAGATCAAGAGAGCGGCCAATCCGGAGCTGGCGAGGAGGTTACCCTAAAGGTGGCTGCGCTTATCCCGCCGATGACGGATGTGCTCGAAATGGCGAAGCCCAAGCTGAAAGAGGAAGGCATCAACCTGGAAATCGTCATCCTGTCCGACAATGTGCAGCCGAACAATGCGCTGGCGAATAAGGAAGTGGATGCAAACTTCTTCCAGCACGTGCCGTACATGGAAGAATACAATGCCAATAACGGCTCGGAGCTCGTACCGGTGGTGCCGATCTATAACGCGGTGTTCGGGGCGTACTCCAAGCGTTACGACAAGATCGAGGACCTTCCCGAAGGTGCGACGATTGCGATTCCGAATGATCCTTCCAACATCGGACGTTCCTTGGTCATGTTCGAGAAGAACGGCTTGATTAAGCTGAAGGAAGGCGTCGGCATTAAAGCGACGCAGGCGGATATTATCGACAATCCGAAAAACTACAAGTTCAAGGAAGTCGATCTGCTCATGCTGGCGCGTACGCTGGACGATGTGGACATGGTTGCGATGACTCCGGCTTATGCCAAGCCGCTTGGCCTGACGCCGAAGAACGATGCGTTGATTACGGAAGGCAAAGATTCCGAGTTCACGATTACGCTGATTGCGCGCAAAGACAATGTCGATTCCGAGCCGATCCAGAAGCTGGCGAAGGCGATGACGAGCCAGGAAGTGAAGAAGTTTTTCGAGGATAACTACTCCGAGATCGCACTGCCTGCATTCTAAATTAAGCTATAGGTATAGCTGAATTTTTCATACTTGTTCTTTGAAGCCGCTCCGAGAGGGGCGGTTTTTTACGATTAGGAAGTCATTTAAGGTTCAGATTGATGGATCATTTCAAGGGTTGAAAAAAGCTGAATCACGCGTTAGTATTATTTATCAAAATTTTTTGGCTATTGTGGGGGAGCAATCATGAATGACATCCTGACGTTTCTCGTATTGATTATCTTTCTAATCATGTCACCGGGGGTCGATTTCGCATTAATCACGAAACGGACGCTCTCGGACGGCAGGAAAGAGGGGCTAAAAATTGCGCTGGGTATTTCATCCGGCGTGTTGGTTCACACAACAGCAGCCGCACTCGGTCTATCCTTGATCTTAATGAAATCTGCGCTCGCTTTCGAGGTCATTAAATATGTCGGTGCCATCTATTTAATTTACATAGGGGTATCATCCTTGGTCAGCCGGAAGCAGGCGCAAACTCATGCTCAACCTGTCGCATCCAAGCAATCGGCGTTTATGCAAGGGCTAATAACCAACACCTTGAATCCGAAAGTTGCGATTTTTTTCCTGACGTTTCTACCGCAATTCGTATCGCCGGACTACAATTCTAGCATGCAGTTTGCAATGATGGGACTCTGTTATGTCGTGCTTTCCATGGTTTGGTTTACGGCCATCGTTCTTATGTTAAGTTATATTCGACAATGGCTCATGTCCCCGAGAATTCAGAGCCTGATCGATAAAGCCACAGGGGTTGTTTTAATCGGATTCGGACTGAATATGATCTTTAGGGTCCAAAGAACAGGGCAATAAATATTTTAAAGGATAGGTACGCATAGGCCTGTCCTTATTTTCGTTTAGGGAGGTGGAGAGCTGAATGTGAGCTCATTGTTATCTCTGTATTAAGTTTGGCCCCAAATAATATGCAAAAAATTTACGGTCAATTTACAAAAAACTCTTTGACACCAACCGAAAACGGCTGTTATCATGACGTTAGCAGCAGTTCGTGTTTGGGCCAAAGTGCCAAAATAATTCATTGTTTTGGGTACATAGTTTTGGGTACATATATTGTCTTGAATTGCTTTTTTGATCGCGGATTGAGAGAAAGGAGAGTTCCATTATTGCTACTTTAAAGGATATAGCAAACCATGTTGGAGTATCGATCTCCACCGTATCACGAGTCATCAATAACGATACGAGCCGGCACATCAGCCAGGCCACCCGCACCAAAATTGTCGAGGCGGCCAAAGAGCTTGGCTATGCCCTCAACGAATCCGCCCGGCCGTCTCTAAAGAAGAATCATCCTCCGCAGACAACGGGGTATCGCCAGATTGGCTGCATCGTATCCGTTACGCAAAACAAGTATAATCATCCTTATTTCTCGCCGATTTTGCAGGGGATTGAGAAAAAGCTGTCCGAGCTGAACGGCGTGCTCACTTATGTGCTCACGATGGATGAAATCAAGGGTGAAGGGGCGATGAACAAGCTAGCACAGGATGCCCAGCTCGACGGCATGATTATCATCGAGGGAATTGACCCGAATGTGTATGAATTTATCAAACAATCTGTTCCTGCGGTTGTTGGCATCGATATATCCGATTCGACCGTGCCCGTGATTCTTTATGACCGCGTGGCTGCGGCGAAATCGGCCGTACAGCATTTGATCGAACGGGGGCATCGCCGGATCGGCTTTATCGGCGGGGCGGGACTTACAGGGGATCTCGAGCGGGAGAAGCGGTATCGCGGTTACCGTTATGCTATGGAGGAAGCCGGGCTGGATATGGATCCTCGGCTGGTCCTGAACACAGGCTGGGATGTGAATAACAGCTATACCCTTATGTACGAGCTCTTAAGCCTCCCGGACCATGAACGTCCGACCGCCATGTTCGCTGCGAGCGATATGATGGCGATATCCGCGATGCGGGCGGCGGCTGAGCATGGGCTTCAGGTTCCTCAGGATGTCGCCTTCGTGGGCCTGGATAATATCGAGGTCTCGCAGTATACTTCTCCTCCGCTATCCACCGTTCATATTCCCAAGGAGGAAATCGGCATGATGGCCGCCAAGGTGCTGATCGATCAAATCGAAGGCAAGAATCCTTTGCCGTTCAAGCTGTTTGTGCCTTATCAGTTGATGCTGCGGCAGTCTTCGGATTATTTTCGGGAGTAGAAAGAGTGTACACATAAATCATCGAGGTGCTGGTACGGTACCTCCTCTCTTTCTATACCCTTATTGGAAAATCGGATAGGATTTTGGGGCCAAAAATAATTGGCGGAGGAAGAAGGAAATGAATCAAATTCGATTAGGAATCATTGGACTGGGTTGGAGATCGGGGTTTACGAAGTATTGGCATCAGCCAAACGGGAGATCCCTCGTCGTTGCAGGTGCGGATACGGATCCTCTCAGACTAACCAAATTTCAACAAAATATTAACCCCGAGGCGGCGGTTACTCTGGATTACAGGGAGCTGCTGCAGCGGGAAGATATTGATGCGATCGTAATTACAACCCCTGATGACAGCCATGATGAAATCGCGGTTGCAGCGCTGCAGGCCGGAAAGCATGTGTACTGCGAGAAGCCGTTATCCATTACGGTCGAAGGCTGTGACCGGATATTGACTGCTTGGGCCCAATCAGGGAAACATTTCATGATCGGTTTTAATATGCGCTATATGAATATGTACCGCACGATGAAGGAGATTGTCGACAGCGGGGAGATCGGAGAGGTGAAGTCGGTATGGGTTCGACATTTCGTAGGCTTGGGCAGCGATTACTACTATCACAGCTGGCACGGCAGCTCAAGGAATACAACCTCGCTTCTGCTGCAGAAGGCTTCCCACGATATCGACCTGATTCACTGGCTGACCGGGCGATATACGAAGAAAGTAGCCGCTTTCGGCGGGGTGGATTATTTTGGCGGAACGAAGCCGAATGAGCTTACGTGCCCGGAATGCGGCGAAAAAGCGACTTGTCCCGAATACCGTTCGGGCCCGCTTGTGCAATGCGCTTTTCGCGAGGAAATCGACGTGGAGGACAACAGCATGGTGTTAATGGAGCTGGACGGGGGGATCAAAGCCTCGTATATGCAGTGTCATTTCACGCCTGACTATCAGCGGAACTACACCATTATCGGCACCGAGGGCCGCATCGAGAATGATGAGATCGCACAGCGGGTTTACGTCAAAACGCGCAAGTCCCAAACCTGGCGTGATCTATCGGATAAGATTTACGAGATTAAGAAAGCCGAGGGTTCGCATAACGGAGCCGATCCGATCATTTGCGAGGATTTTCTGGATATGATTCTGCAAAATAAAGAGCCCATCGCCGAACCGATCGCAGGCCGCATGAGCGTAGCGGTCGGCGTAGCCGCAACGGAATCGATGAGAAAGGGGGGGCAGTTAGTTTATGTAAAGGAGCCGGAGCCCTGGATGCTTGGACAGAAGAGCAGCCTATCCGGGACTTGATCGACATGCCGATAGAACCACACGCTCCAACGATGCGAAGGAGGGGGATTCTTAGTGAATACAGCACCTGCCAGGCGAACGGAGGCCCGAGAAGCCGTGCCCGCGAAGTGGAGGGCGTTTCGCCGAACATTCCGTAAAAATTGGGAATTATATTTGCTCATCACTCCCGTCGTTCTTTATTTCTTTATCTTTGATTACCTGCCGATGTACGGCATACAAATCGCGTTCAAAAACTTTGTAGCGGCCAAGGGGATATGGGCCAGCGAATGGATCGGGTTTGATCATTTCGAGCGTTTTTTTAACAGCTTTTATTTCGACCGATTGATTCTGAATACGCTCGGGATCAGCTTGTATCAGCTGGCCATCGGATTTCCGATTCCGCTTATCCTGGCACTCTTGCTCAATGAAGTAGGCAACCGGCATTTCAAGCGTTTTGTCCAAACGGTTACATACGCTCCCCATTTCCTATCAACGGTCGTCATGGTAGGACTCATCATCATTTTTCTCTCACCTCAGAACGGCATCATTAACCACCTTATCGCCTTTTTTGGCGGTGAACGCATCTCATTCATGACGGAGCCTGAATGGTTCAAATCGATTTATGTATTTTCGGGTGTATGGCAGGGCATGGGATGGAGCTCCATCATTTATCTTGCGGCGCTCGCCGGAATCGACCCGACGCTGCACGAAGCGGCCAAAGTGGATGGAGCGAGCAGGCTCCAGCGGATATGGAAGATCAACCTGCCGGGCATTATGCCAACCGTCGTCATTCTGCTTATTTTAAATGTCGGGCAGATCATGGGCATCGGCTTTGAAAAAATTTATCTGATGCAGAACGATCTGAATATCGAGAGCTCCGAAGTGATCTCCACCTATGTGTATACACAGGGGATTCTGGGAGCACAGTACAGCTTCTCCGCCGCGGTCGGCTTGTTTAACTCCTTGGTTAATCTGGTGCTGCTCGTGCTTGTGAACCGAATCGCCAAAAAAGTCAATGAAACCAGCTTATGGTAAGGAGGGGATCAGGGTGAAAGAATCCGTCCAGGATCGTATGACACTCATCGTAATTTATATCTTGCTGTCCATTATCCTGCTGCTTGTCCTGTATCCGCTGATTTTTGTCGTCAGCGCCTCGATCAGCGACCCGCTCACCGTATCGAGAGGAGAAATGTGGCTGTTTCCGAAGGATTTGTCCTTTATCGGCTACGAGCTGGTTTTTGCGAATAAGGAAATATGGACCGGCTATGCGAACACGCTGCTGTACACATTGGTGGGCACCGCAATCAATCTGGTTATGACCATATTTGCAGCCTATCCGTTATCGCGCAAAGATTTCGCGGGTCGGAATGTCATCACGGCTTACATCGTATTCACGATGTTTTTCAGCGGCGGCCTCATCCCAACGTATTTGCTCGTAAAAAACCTCGGGATGATCAACACGATGTGGGCGCTGATCATTCCGGGCGCGGTATCGGTGTGGAACATCATCATCATGCGCACCTTCTTCCAGACCTCCATTCCGAATGAGATTCAGGAATCGGCCTCGATCGACGGCTGCTCCAATATGCAGACGCTGTGGAGAATCGTGCTCCCGCTCTCCATGCCGATCATCGCGGTTATGATTTTGTTTTACAGCGTGGGGCACTGGAATTCCTACTTCAACGCACTCATCTATCAGAATGATCGGGATAAATACCCGCTGCAGCTGTTCTTAAGGGAAATCCTGATCAAATCCCAAGTGGACCAGATGGCCGGAAGCATGGATTTATCGGTGCAGAAGCATCTGATGGAGGCCGAGGCGATTAAATACGCCATCGTCATAGTGGCCAATTTACCTGTACTGCTGCTGTACCCGTTCCTTCAGAAGTATTTTGTCAAGGGTATGATGATCGGCGCTCTCAAGGGTTAGAAAACGGCTCTTGTTTCGCAATATATTTCGAAAAGTGGAGGTCTGAGAAAATATGGGGAATCATTTCAAGCGGTTCACTAAAGTCCTGCTCACAGGCGTGTTGACCGCAAGTCTGGCAACCGCCTGCGGCAGCGGAGGAAAGCCGGCGGCGGAGGAGCAGCCTAAGCAGCAAACGGCTGTAAATCCCACAGGGTTTCCGATCGTGGAGGAGCCTATCAAGCTTACGTTCTTCGCAGGGAAAGCCGCTTCGGCTCCAGCGGACTGGAACTCGCTCCCGGTATGGAAGGAATATGCCAAGCAGACGAACATCGAAGTCGATTTTCAATTGACGCCTGCAGAGAGTCTGGCGGAGAAGCGGAATCTGGTGCTCTCCGGCGGCGATTATCCGGATGCCTTCCACACGGCGCGGCTGTCTGCGAATGATTTGATGAATTATGGAGGCCAGGGCATTTTTATTCCGCTTAATGATTTGATCGACCAGTATGCGCCGAATTTCAAGAAGCTCCTGGAGGAGCATCCGGAGGTCAAGAAAGGAATGACGATGCCTGACGGCAACATCTATTCCTTCCCGACGTTTTATGACCCGAACTTTAAATCGGTGCTTATTGGAACCAAGCTGTGGTACAACCAAGCGTTTCTGGACGCGCTCGGCATGAAGGAGCCCGAAACGACGGACGAATATTACGAATACTTGAAGGCGGTCAAGACCCAGGACCCGAACAAGAACGGCAAAGCGGACGAAATTCCGTATGCCGCAAGCGGCATTGGATCCTTGCTCGATGAACTGAAGGGAGCGTGGGGGCTCGGCAACCGGGGGAACATTCATGGACGGGTGGATATGGATCCGCAGTCCGGTAAACTTCGGTTCATCCCTACCGATCCGAGATACAAAGAAGTGCTGGAATACTTGAATAAGCTGTACAAGGAAGGCCTCATGGTTCAGGATATCATGACCATCGAAGGTCCACAGGTGAACGCTCTGATGGATGAAGGGCTTGTCGGCTCCGCGGAAACCAACAGTCCGCATGCGATTGGCGGGGTAACGATCGAGCATTTTGTAGGGGCTCCGACGCTTAAGGGACCTTACGGCGACCAGATTTTCTCAAGAGCGCGTTCTCCGCTGATCGATGTCGGGGCTTTTGTCATCACCGATAAAAATCAGCATCCGGAAGCGACGGTCCGCTGGATTGACCACTTCTACAGCGAGGAGGGCAGCAAGCTGTTCTTCATGGGCGTGAAGGATGTCAGTTATGTAGAGAACCCTGACGGTTCGATTGAATATACCGAGGAAGCGCTGAAGGAGCAGTCAAAATTCGTCTCATGGGCAGGCGGGTTCTACCCGGCGATGCTGACGGACAAAACCTTCAAGGCCGGTGAAGCGACAGAGCCAAGCCTCGCAGCCGCGGCGAAAGTTGAAGGCCAGTGGCCGGAGGAGGTATGGCCGCAGTTTACGTATACCCAGGAGGAGCTTACCCAGTTCACGCCGCTTCATACGGACATCAATAAGTATGTTGATGAAATGACGGCCAAATTTGTTGTAGGCGATGTACCGTTCAGCGAATGGGATAAATATGTAAGCACCATTGAGAGAATGGGATTGTCGCAGTATCTCGAAATCTATACAGCCGCATATAATCGGTACAAGGCCGAGTAGGAGGGCGATAGGATGTGGAAAAAGGCTTGCTTGTCTCTGCTGTCGGTGATGCTGCTGTTGACGTCTTTCCTGCCCGGTTCGGCCGCGGCTAGCCAGGGCGACCTGTTCGATGTTTGGGTGCCGACCAATACGGAGAAGGTGATGCGGGATCAGGCTTTTCCGGGCGAGCCCAATTCCAGCATTCGGATCGGAGCCGCACGCAATGAATATGAGAGCGGCCAGGTCATCGTGAAAGCCAATCAACCACTACGCAAGCTGCAGGTATCCATGAGCGATCTGAAGCTTACGGACGGAAGCGCCAAAATCGGCCGAGAGCATATTCAATTGTTCAAACAGCATTACATTGAAGTAAAGACTTCCACAACGCCGGCTTATCCGGAAGGCTGGTATCCGGATGCCTTGATCCCGTTGAATCAGCAATTGGAAGTAGCCGAAGGACATAATCAAGGGATCTGGTTCAAAGTCTATGTGCCCAAAGGGCAGCATCCCGGTACGTATACTGGAGAAATGACACTGCACGAAACAGGAAATCCGGTCCGAATCCCAATCGAACTCACCGTATGGGATTTCGAGCTTACCGATGAGAGCCACGCCAAAACCAATTTCGGGGTCTGGGGCGGACCGGTTCAGGAAGCGCACGGCAATGTCGTGGGCGAGGAGGCATGGAAGTACATCGAGAAGTACTACTACGCATCCGTTGAGCACCGCCTGACGCCGGGATACTTGCCGATTCCGGACTCCGACATCGACAGCTACGTTGAACGGGCGCCAAAGTATGTAAACGATCCGAGAATATCCGCCTACCGCTTGCCGTATTATCGGACGGCTGACGGGCAGCCGGATATACAGCGGAACAAGCAGCTGGTGGATCGTTTAAGGGAGGCAGGCCTGCTGTCTAAAGCGTATTATTATGTGTCCGAGATCGATGAACCGACACGCGATAAATATGCCCGTGTGAAGCAGATCAACGATGCTCTCGAACAGGCGGCTCCCGATGTTCCGCATCTCGTTACGATTCAGCCGGTCGATGAATTAGTCGGGGATGTGGATATTTGGGTAGCGGATATTGAAAAGTTCGATGAGGCTTTCGCCAAGGAGCGGCAGGCCGCCGGCGATTCGGTCTGGTGGTACACCTATGTGAAGCCGAAGCATCCGTTCCCTTCCTATCATCTGGATGATGACTTGGTCGGAACGCGGCTGTTAACCTGGATGCAGCGCGATCACGGCGTGGAGGGCACGTTATATTGGGCGACGACCCAGTTCCAGAAGTATGATGCCGCGCAGAAGAAATACGTCAGCCGTGATGTATGGACCGATCCGCTGGCATTCCCCGGGGCGAACGGCGATGGATATTTGTTTTATCCCGGAACGGAAGTAGGCGTCGACGGCCCGATTGGCACGATCCGTCTGGAAGTGCTCCGCGAGAGCATGGAGGATTACGAGTATCTGTGGCTGTATGAGCAGAAGCTGCGTGAAGCTGCCTCGAAGCTGGGCATAGCGGACGCCTTCCCGTATCGGGATGCGATGCGCCCATTCTATGACCGATTGTACGAGAACATCAAAACCTTCGAAGAGAACCCCGAGAAGGTGATGCAGGTACGAAGCGAGCTTGCACAGGAGATCGTTACCGCTTCGGAGGGTGCGCCGGTATTGGTTACGGTCGGCAGCCCAGCGGACGGAAGCCGCGAGGTTTCGATCTATGCGGAGAAAGGCTCGGAGGTAACAGTGAACGGACAGCAAGCGCCGATAACCGCTGAGGGAGCAGAGCACGATCAATTTTCGCTGGTGCTAAGCCTGGATCCCGGAGCCCAAGAGCTGGATATCGTCGTGAGCAAGGACGGATCGTCCAAAACCGTGAATCGGACCCTTGTCGTTTATGAAACCCATGCTCCGTATACGGTCGCTTTAAACGATGCCGAAACCGATGAAGCGATCAACCGCTTCACATCCCAGACGGTGGATACCGATCTCGCCAAGGTGAATGTCACCGAGGGGACCTACTCCATGAAGGCTGTGTTTTCGGCAAACGTGAATTTTCCGAATTTGCGGTTGTTTGATGCAGGGAAAGGATTCCGCAGCAGCGACTGGTCGGCATTCGAGACGCTGGAGTTCGACGTGTTCAATCCTGGCGAGACGGTACAATTCTACGTCAAGTTCCATCAGCTGGACGGGAAAAGCGATGATACCTTCATGCAGTATATTCGCGCAGGCAGCGGCGAAACCGTTAGCATTCCGCTTCGGCAGGTGAATTTGGACCTCAGCCGGATCAAGGGCATTGAGATCTGGATGTGGCGCCAGTCGGCTCCGCAGACCCTGTATTTCGACAACTTCCGGTTTACTTCCGCCGCGCCTCAGGATCCGATGACACCGTGAGGCAGGTGTGGCGGAGCAGGATATCAATCGGGTACCTAGCAACTCCATTTTGATAAAAAGAGGGGAACGCATGAAGCTGACTTTTCTGGGAACGGGGGCTGTGGAAGGAATTCCTTCCCCGTTCTGTGACTGCCTGACGTGCGAGCATGCCAGAGAAAACGGCGGACATAACAACCGGCGGCGGCAGAGCGTCTTAATCAATGATAATCTGCTCATCGATTTGGGGCCGGATATTTTCGCCTCCTGTGCCGGGCTGGGCATTGCCCTGCGCGACCTGGACTGCTTATTGATCACCCATAGCCACCTCGATCATTTCGATTCCGTTAATCTGATGCTGCGGGGCAAAGCGTTTCGTTTGGCAACCGAGCTGCCGGAGCTGACGATGCTTGCAGGGCCTTCCGTTTGGACGAAATGGGAGGACACCGGCGGGAATGACCAGGGGGCCGGGATTCTAAGGCGTATCATTCATCCGGGGCAAACGGTTCGGCTGAAGGAATATTCGGTTACGGCCATTGCAGCCTGCCATCACTTGCGGATCGGCGATGCGATGAATTACCTGATCGACGATGGGAAGGCTTCACTCCTATATGCATCGGATAGCGGGTATTACGAGGAAGACGTATGGGAATCGCTGCAGGGGCGCCGATTTGACGCCGTTGTGCTGGAGGGGACGATCTGGAACCGTCCTCCCGGAAAAGAGCACCTCAATCGATCGGACTTTGGCCGGATGGTGGAACGGCTGAAGCGCATCGGGGCCATTACCGATCAGACACAGCTCATTGCGACTCATTTCTCCCACCAATCCGTCGGTCCGCACCATGAATTGGCGGAAGAGGTCGGTCAATTCGGCGCCCAGTGCGCCTTCGATGGACTGACGGTTCATATCCTCCCTGAATCATAGGGGGGCAGGAGTTCTATTGTATTCGAGGGAGCTGATGCAATAGTAGGTCTATTCACTCGACAGATTGTTTTTTAGATCAAAAACGTATCAAATGAAGAAATGGCGGTGCTAAGGATGTGATCCTTGCACCGCCATTTCGCATGCGATCTTCTTTCATCCGCATGAACGAGGCGCCATGGTCCGATTTGCTGTAGCTGTTCCGGTCTCCGAGTCTTTCTTGGTGCTGTTCGTAAGTTTGAAGCCGAAATTTGGGGGCAGCAGCGATGGAAGGAACGATTCGTAAACGGAGCGCCTCCTAACAGAAAAAGAAGGCATCCCACCAGATCTAAGATCTTTTAGGTCATCCCCTCTCCTCTGGTGAAATTGACCTGAGCGGCGGCAACTGGATATAATGATGGATGATTAAGGAAGGGATGGCTGGCTAGCCTGACACTTTATAGTGAAGAATATCGATATAGATACAAAGAGCCGGGTATCCAATCCACAGCAAGTCCAATTGCTACGATATGACAGTACAAAATCGAAATACGCATGACGGGAGTTGAGAATGATGAAAAAAGAAGTGATCGACAGACTGATTCGATATGCGCAAATCGATACCCAGTCGGATGAAACCAGCAACACCTGCCCCTCGACCCCTGGCCAGCTGACACTGGGCCGTCTGCTTGTAGACGAGCTGAAGGAGATCGGCATGGAGGACGTGACGATGGATGAGAACGGTTATGTCATGGCTACCCTGCCGGCGAATACGGACAAGGATATCCCGACGATTGGCTTCCTGGCGCATGTGGATACGGCAACGGATTTCACGGGCGCAGGCGTAAAGCCGCAGATCGTTGAAGACTATGACGGAGGAGATATCGTACTTAACGCGAATCAGAACGTGGTGCTCTCTCCGCGAGATTTTCCGGAACTGGCTAACTACAAGGGCCACACGCTCATTACGACGGATGGGACAACGCTGCTTGGCGCCGACGATAAAGCCGGCATTGCCGAAATTATGACTGCCATGTCGTATCTGATTCAGCGTCCGGAGCTGAAGCACGGGAAGATCCGGGTTGCGTTCACGCCGGATGAGGAGATCGGCCGGGGACCGCATAAATTCGATGTCGAGGCTTTCGGAGCGAAATATGCGTATACGATGGATGGCGGACCGGTCGGAGAGCTTCAATATGAAAGCTTCAATGCGGCAGCGGCGCTGGTGACATGCAAAGGAAAGAATGTACACCCCGGAACGGCCAAAGCTAAAATGGTGAATGCTGCCAAAATTGCGATGGAAGTGCACGGCATGCTGCCGGCGGAGGAAGCGCCGGAGTTCACGGAGGGCTACGAGGGCTTCTTTCATCTCACCTCCATTGAGGGCGATGTCGAGCTGACCGAGCTCCGATATATTATTCGCGATCATGACCGGGAGCGCTTCGAGGAAAGAAAAGCGAAGCTGGCTTCCATTGTGGAGGAGCTTCAGCAGAAGTACGGAGCCGAACGGATCGTGCTGCAAATGCGGGATCAATATTACAATATGCGCGAGAAAATCGAGCCGGTGATCGAAGTGGTGGAGATTGCGAAGGCTGCGATGGAGAACCTGGGCATTCGGCCGATCATCGAGCCGATCCGCGGCGGTACCGATGGCTCCCAGCTGTCCTACATGGGACTGCCGACGCCGAATATATTTACGGGCGGGGAGAACTATCACGGGCGGTACGAATACGTGTCCGCAGACACGATGGTGCAGGCGGTCCAAACGATCGTCGAGATTGTCCAGCTCTATGAGGCAAGATCATAGGCCAGGTTTGCAATCACAGGCTGACAATGACAACAAAGCCGGAAGCTGCAGAGCTGACAATGACAACAAGCTGGGAGTTTCAGTGCTGACCAATGACAACAAGCTGGAAGTTTTAGTGCTGACAAATGACAGCAAAGCGGCAAACCTGAACATGACAAGGCTATCAAGGCCAAAGCTGCCGGGAGCAACATCCCGGCGGCTTTTTTGCGTTTGCCGGGGACCCAGGGCTGGACAGGCCATTGCCGGTCCTCCTGCCACTCCCGCCCCCGCTCCGCTTATCCAGACAATCCTTTACCCGGGCCGCTGCGGTATTCGCTGGGAGTCATGCCCGTCCATTTGCGGAACAGCTTGGAGAAGTAGAGGGCATCATTGAAGCCGACCGAAGAGGCGATTTCTTGAATCGAAAAGGATGTCCTCAGCAGGGATTTCGCCTTCTCCATTCGCACCCTCATCAGATACTGCATCGGGGATAACCCGGTATGCTGCTTGAAGGCCTTCGAGAGATGGGCGCGGTGGTAACCGAGTGTGCTCGCCAGCTGCCCGATCGACAGCTGCTGGTGATATTGCGTCGAGATGAGGCGCTCCGCCTGCCTTACACCGCGTTCAATATCAGCTACATCCCGCTCCCTTGAAGGCAGGTGCTGCTGATTCAGCATGGCAAGCTTGTGCAGCAGCAATCGGAGCCAGGCCGAGCCCTGCAGATCCTCAAGCCGCGGATAATCCGACTGATTAAAGCCGAGGCGAATGCGGCTGTACATGGATTTGAGCTCCTTCAGCTCCTCCGGGTCTTCGCAGCGGATGACCGGTCTTGCGGCGGTAATCCCCATATCCGCAAGCAGCAAGGGAGCCCCTTTCTCCTGAAAGGCGACCCAATGATAGTGCCATGGATTCCGGTCGTCCGCCTGATAACTGAACAGGACGCCCGGAAGAATGATGAACGTATCGCCCGCCTTGCAGGGATATACCTTGCCGGCACATTCGAATATGCCTTCGCCGTCGGTCACCGTATGAATTAAGCAGTAGTCGTGGATGGCCGGTCCGATTTTGTGCCTTGGTACCGGAATGCCTTCTCCGCTGAACAGCATGGTTAGGTCATGGGCGCCCGGGGAGGGGTTCATGCCGATCGCGTACAGGGAGTGGTCAGGCAGGATGGACATCGTGTATCAGCCCCCTTAGGAGGATTCCTTGTTCAATAATCTTAAGCCCTGAATGCATCTTTAAGAGTCACCCATAGATTAATGGATGAAACGACAAATGTCCATATCGCCCTTGTTTTGCTCCATATTCAAGGATGCAGGAATCACATATAGTTATTCATGTGAAAGCGCATTAATACATTGGGTTTAAGGAGGGCGTTATTATGTCCAAGATTACATTTATCGGAGCGGGAAGCAGTGTTTTTGCCAAAAACGTACTGGGAGACTGCATGCAGACTCCGGCGCTGCAGGGGTTCGAGCTTGCCTTGTTTGACATTGATCCCGTAAGACTGAAAGACTCCGAGAACATGCTGAATAATATAAAGAAGACGAGCGGCAGCACCTGCGTCATCAAATCCTACAGCGACCGCAAGGAAGCGCTCCGGGGCGCGAAGTACGTGATCAATGCGATTCAGGTCGGCGGTTATGACCCATGCACGATTACCGATTTTGAGGTTCCTAAGAAATACGGGCTGAGACAGACGATTGCCGACTCCGTCGGGATCGGGGGGATATTCCGCAACCTGCGCACGATTCCGGTCATGCTGGATTTTGCGGCCGACATCCGGGAGGTATGTCCGAATGCCCTGTTCCTGAACTATACGAACCCGATGGCGGTATTGACCAATGCGATGAACACGCTCGGCGGTGTTCAGACGGTAGGTCTGTGCCACAGCGTGCAGGCATGCATTCCGCATCTGTTCGATAATCTCGGGATGGACAAGGAAGGCGTGCAGGCCAAGATTGCAGGCATCAACCATATGGCCTGGCTGCTCGAGGTTACGAAGGACGGCGTTGACCTCTATCCGGAAATCAAGCGGCGGGCTGCCGAGAAGCAGAAGGAGAAGCATCACGATATGGTACGCCTGGAGATGATGCTGAACTTCGGCTACTATATTACCGAGTCCTCGGAGCATAACGCCGAGTATCATCCGTATTTCATTAAGCGGAATTATCCGGAGCTAATCGAGCGCTTCAACATTCCGCTGGACGAGTACCCGCGCCGCTGCGTGAATCAGATCGAGGGCTGGAAGCAGATGCGCGAAGAGCTGGTGAACAATAAAGATTTGACGCACAAGCGCTCCC
Source organism: Paenibacillus sp. FSL R5-0810 (assembly GCF_038002285.1). Classification (NCBI taxonomy): domain Bacteria; kingdom Bacillati; phylum Bacillota; class Bacilli; order Caryophanales; family Paenibacillaceae; genus Paenibacillus; species Paenibacillus sp. FSL R5-0810. Next base: position 3,522,709 of record NZ_JBBOCF010000001.1, on the reverse strand, counting down.
ATGAGTATGCGTCTTATATTTTGGAAGCGATGGAGACGAATGTTCCTTTCAAAATCGGGGGGAATGTGATGAACACCGGCTTGATCACAAATCTGCCGAAGGAAGCGTGCGTCGAGGTTCCGTGCCTGGTGGATGCGAGCGGCGTGACGCCGACCTACGTGGGCGATCTTCCACCGCAGTGCGCTGCGCTGAATCGCACGAATATCAACACCCAGCTGCTTACGCTGGAAGCGGCTGCGACCGGCAAGAAGGAGCATATCTATCATGCGGCGATGCTGGATCCGCATACGGCGGCAGAGCTGTCCATGGACGACATCAAGAGCCTGTGCGACGATCTGATCGAGGCGCACGGCGATTGGCTGCCGAAATTCCACTAAACGAAATCACAGGCTTCTTGAATAGAAATAGCAAGCGAGGCGGGAGGTATTCCCGCCTTTTTTGCGTGGGCAGACGGGAGTTTGGCTGCTCATTCTATATTGACGGGGCGGGCTCGGAATAGAAGGCGGTATCATTTTTACTGATAGAGTATAGCACCGGCATTGTAGCACCAAATATTGGATCAACAGCATTGCAGCACCAGCACAGCAGCATCAGCACAGCAGCACCGAAAGGTGCACCGGCCTCCATCAGCCTTTCACCCCCTCTGCAATCGGCAGCCGGATTAGAAATGTCGTACCGGACAGCGGCTCGCTGCTGACGGATACGCTTCCGTTCATCGCGCGGATGGCCTGGTAGGAGAAGGTTAATCCGAGTCCGGTTCCATTCATTTTGGTGGAATAGTAAATGGAGCCCAGCCGGTTTAACTGCTCCTCGGTCATGCCGATTCCGTTGTCCTCGATTTGGATGACGACATGAGGCGGCTCCTCCCGAATCGAAATCTCCACCGTACCTTTGGTGACGTCCTTGCTGGCTTCGATGGCATTCTTAATGAAATTGACCAGCAGCTGCTTCAGCTCCGCTGTGCTGCCGGATATGAAGATCGGCGTCTGGGGGCAGCGGACGTGAAGTGCGACATTATTCATATTCGCATAAGAGGTCATAACCTCGGCAACGGCCTGCATTTGGGAAATAAGCTCAAGTCGCTGCTGGAGCGAAGCGGCCGGCTTGCTGATGGACAAATATTCGGACAAAATCTGCTCGGTTCGCCGGATTTCCTCCATGCTGATTTCGAGAAACCGGTTCATTTTTTCGGGAGAGAAGGTTCCGCTCTTCATTAATTGCAGGAAGCCCAGGACGGTGGTTAACGGGTTGCGGACTTCATGGGCGAGCGAGGCGGCGACATGATTGACGGCCTCCGCTTTCTCGTTCTGGATATATTTCAAGGACAGCTCTTTGTCGGTTACCGATTTGTTGAACAGTGTGATCAGCAGCCAGATGCCAAGGGAATTCTGAACAGGGATGGCCAGAATGTTAAATACCAATTGGTTCATAATGTAATCAGGCTTCGTGATGTAGAGTACGGTAAGCGGGATGAAGGAGAAGCTGATTCCGGCCGTAAAAACGATCCATAGCCGATGCCGCGTTCTCTGATACACCGATGCGAGCATGACCGATAGCGGAAACGTAATCACAAGAATAATGATGGCGTCGATCACCCCGGTGCCGCCGATGTATAGCCGGTAGATCATAAATTCGACGAGTAATATCCAGCCCGTTGTCAGCCCTCCGAACAGGATGCCGAAGAACATAATGACATAGCGGATATCGAAGATCAGCCCAGCCTGCACCGATGAAGCGAAGGTCATGGACAGGATCAGGCAAAGCGAACAGATCATGATGATGAAGCTGCGGGAAGGAATAGTTGACGGTCAGATTCCTGTAATAGATGTTGTAGACAACGGAAGGCATTAACGCAAATAAGAGCTGCAGTAGAGTATCCTTAATCACAGTCAGCAGACAACACTCCTTTACTTGCTTCGCTAGGATAATTAGATTCCATTCCTCCACGTTTGCTCATGATCAACGCCCTCCAAAAATTCGACGCCTACCTTTCAAAATCCTTGGGGTTCATATTTCGGATTCAAAATTTATCTGTACTAAAGAAGAAATGAAGGGACATATAAATTCATCGAGAAAACGCTTCCGGCGAAGCGGCAGCACAATTCCGGCATTTTTGCCGGAGGAACGAGCACGATGAGCTACATTATTTGTGAATGGAGGGTTCACGAGTGAAGCTGAAAATCGTTATGAGACCCGTCTTCATTCTGTTGTTAGCCATTTCCTTCTTTATTGCCGGATGCCAGGGCGTTACGCCGCCATCGGCAACCGAGCCTCCGCCGTCCGGGGGAGAAACGCCGCCGTCCGGAGGAGAGACACCGGCCCCGGGGGGCAAGGATGAGCCTGCACCGCAAGGAGATCCGAAGGCGACGCCTAGAAACGAAACGCTGTATGTGAACGGCCTGCAGTGGGGGGCACCGACGAATTTCAACCTGCTCAGCGGGAACGCCGCGTTTCCGATCAACTATGGGAACTCCCGGGAATTGGTCTACGAAACGCTGTTCATGGTCAACCAGCTGACAGGGGAACTGGAGCCGCTCCTCGGCACCAAGTACGAATGGACGGACGATCTGAACATGAAGGTTGAGCTTCATCCGGAGGCCAAGTGGAGCGACGGAAAGCCGTTCACTTCGGAGGACGTTGTTTATACGTATCAGCTCGGCAAAAAATACGACATCAATTGGAGCAGCTTCTGGACGTATATTGCGGACGTAAAGGCCGATGGCCCCCATGCCGTAATTATTACGTTGAATGAAAAAAATCCCAACAAGCTGACCGTGCTGGACAGCATTGAGCTGATTCCGATGCTGCCGAAGCATGTCTGGGAAGAAATCGAGAAGAAGGCGGGCAATGATCTTGCGACGATCCGTAAGGAAGTGAACGCCGACCCGATCGGAACGGGACCGTATAAGATGTATTTTTACAATGACCAGAAGATCACGATCGTCCGGGACGACAACTACTGGGGGCAGGTGCTGTTCGGCAAGCTGCCGGCACCGAAATACATTACCCACGTCATCTACAAGGATAACGCCGCGGGCGACTTGGCATTCAAGAGCGGTCAGGTCGACGTATCCCAGCAGTTCATTCCGCAGGTATGGAAAATGTGGGAGGACGGCGCCCCTGTCCGAACATACCTGAAGGATGCGCCGTACTATTTGCCGGGCTCCATGCCATCCATCTTCTTCAATATGTCGAAGCCGGGGCTTGATAACCCGGATGTCCGGAGGGCGATCGCCATGGCGATTGATTACGGGAAAATCTCGGAGCTTGCCATCAGCGGCTACTCTGCGCCAATGGAGCCTTCCTTAACGCTGAACACCGATGCTGAGTCGAAATACGTGGATCAGGAGGCCATCAAGCCGCTGCAATGGACGACCGACGTGGAGGGCGCAAACGCCTTGCTGGATTCGATCGGAGCCAAGAAGGGCAAGGACGGCATCCGCGTTTTGAACGGCACACGGCTGGGTCCGTTTGAAATTGAATGCCCGTACGGATGGTCGGACTGGAACGCAGCGTTGGAGATCGTTGCCCAGAACGCCAAGGCCATCGGCATCGAGATCCGCACGAAATTCCCGGAGGCGCCGGTATGGACCAACGATCTGCAGACCGGCAAATTCGACATCATCATGAACACGCCGGCCGGCGGCGTCAACCCAAGCCAGCCTTGGGACCGCGCCAGAACGATCATGTATTCCAAGGGCGTTGCTCCGATCGGCGAGATGGCGTTCTGGAATTGGGGCCGTTACAAGAATGACCAGGCGGATGCCATCATCGAGAAAATTCCGGCGACGACGGACGAGGCGGAATTGAAAGCGCTCTATACCGAGCTCACCCAAATCTGGCTGAAGGACATTCCGTCCATTCCGCTCATGTACCGCCCTTGGGTGTTCGATACCGTCAATGAATCGGTTTGGAAGGGCTTCCCGAGAGAAGGCGACGGCAGCAATATCCCGCCTCAAATCTCGATGGATGGAGCAGGCATCAAGGCGCTGTATCAGATTCATAACTGATTGTTAAATCAAACGCGCGTGAAAGACCTATATTAGCGGACGAATGAGGCCCTGATATAGGTCTCTTTTCCAGCGAAACATTTCGCGACAACTTACAGGCCATGGGGGTGAGCTGCTTGAGCGTTTACGGAAAATACATCGTCAAGAAGTTCTTCTGGTATTTCCTTACGCTGGTCATTGCGGTCGGGCTTAATTTCCTGCTGCCGCGCATGATCGAAGGCAATCCGGTGAGCATGATCGTCTCGGAGATGACGCAGGGCATGACGGACAGCGACACCATTAAGCGGGTGTACGAGACGTTCCTTATTGAGTTTGGCATCGACAAGCCCTTGGGCGAACAGTTTTTGATCTATGTGAAAAATCTGCTCAGCGGCAATCTGGGCACGTCCTTCGGGCTGTATCCGAAGCCCGTCACGGAAATTCTGGCCTCCGCCGTCCCGTGGACGATCGGCCTTCAGCTGCCGGCCATCCTGGTCGGATGGCTGCTTGGCAATATCCTCGGCGCCGTTGCCGCATACCGCAAAGGCGTGTTCGATAAAGTGATTTTTCCGGTCGCCTTGTTCGTGAATTCCATCCCGTTCTTTACGCTGGCGATCATTATGCTGTACGTGTTCGCCCTGTCCCTGAATTGGTTCCCGCTGCACGGCGGCTATGACTACCAGCTGGTGCCTTCCTTAAGCTGGGAATTTTTCGCTTCGGTCATCCGCCATCACACGCTGCCCTTTCTGTCGATCGTACTCGTCACGATCGGGGGCCAAGCGATCGGCATGCGGGAAATGTCCATCTACGAGCTGAACTCGGATTATGTGCTCTACAGCAAGCTGCTCGGCATCCGGGATTCCCGGATTGCAAGATATGTGTTCCGCAACGCCATGCTGCCGCAGATTACAGGGCTTGCCCTGTCCATCGGCACCATGGTCGGCGGCTCCCTGATCTGTGAGATCGTATTCAGCTATCCGGGCATCGGCACCTGGATGTTCACCGCCATCCGGCAGCTAGATTATCCGCTGATTTCGGGCTGCACGCTGCTCATCGCGATTGCCGTGCTGCTCGCCAACTTCACGATCGATATCATATACGGCTGGATCGATCCGAGAATCAAGGCCGCGCAGATGGAGGATCAGTGATATGAACAGTTCATTCCGCATCTTGATCAAGTCGCCGAAGTTCATGTTCGGGGCGTGCACGCTGCTGGCCATGATCGGTCTTGTGCTGATCTATCCGCTGTTTAACCGCAGCGACCCGTTGGAGATGATCGCGCTTGCGTACCAGCCGCCCGATGCCAAGCTGCTGCTGGGCTCCGACAACTTCGGCAGGGATTTGTTTCTGGAATTGATCTACGGTATCCGCACATCGCTCCAGGTGGGGCTTATTGCCGGCGTGTTCGCTACCGCGATCGGGCTCGTGATCGGACTGACCTCCGGATATATCGGCGGCATGATCGATAACCTCCTGACCGCGGTCACGAATATTTTCATCGTCATTCCGTCCTTTGTCATTCTCATTCTGATCTCGGTCAGCATCGATTCACGGAGCTCCTTCGTGACGGCGGTCATCATCGGGGTGACTAGCTGGCCGTGGACGGCGCGGGCTGTCCGGGCCCAGACCTCCTCGCTTCGGAACCGGGATCACGTGAATATCGCCAAAATATCCGGATACAGCACGCCGCGGATCATCGTGTCTGAAATTCTTCCGTATATTGCTTCCTATGTCGTCATGGCCTTCGTGCTGCAGACCGCGTCGGGAATCCTGTCTGAGGCTTCCATCTCCATGCTTGGACTCGGCCCGTACAATACGATTTCGCTCGGCATCATCATGAACTGGGCGCTCGTGTTTGAAGCCCCGGTAGCCGGCGCATGGTGGGCGTTCATTCCGGCGGCGATTTCGATCGCCATGATCACGTTCTCCTTGTACATGATGAATACGGGCATGGACGAAATATTCAATCCGAAGATTAGGAGCTGATGGATGACGTGAGTACGCATATTCTGGAAGTCAACGAATTGAAGACGTATTACCGGACCCGGCTCAAGGAGCATGTCTATGCGGTGGATGGCGTCACGTTCTCGCTGGAGGAGGGAAAGACGCTCGGCATCGCCGGCGAATCGGGCTGCGGCAAATCGACGCTGGCCTTAAGCCTGATGGGATTTTACTTTCCCCCGCTTCATTTCGGAGGCGGCTCCATTATCGTCGGCGGAAGGGATATCATGAAGCTCGGGAAGGAGCAGCTGCGCTCCCAAGTGTCGGGCAGGGAGATCTCCTACATTCCGCAGGCGGCGATGAATGCGTTGAATCCGACGCTGCGGATCATTCGTTTCATCGAGGACATCATGAAGGAGCATCGGCCCGAGCTGACCAAGAAGCAGGTATGGGATATGGCCGCCGAGCGGTTCGAGACGCTGAACCTGTCGCCGAGGGTGCTGAATGCGTATCCGAATGAGCTGTCGGGCGGCATGAAGCAGCGGACCGTCATTGCGATCTCCACCATTTTGAACCCGAAAGTGCTGATCGCGGACGAACCGACCTCCGCCCTGGACGTTACGTCGCAAAAGGCGGTGATCAAGCTGCTGAAGAGCTTGCTGGACAAAGGCTTTATCCGGTCGCTCGTATTCATAACGCACGAGCTGCCGCTCTTGTACCATGTCACGGATGACATTATGGTCATGTACGCGGGCGAGATCGTGGAGCGGGGAACCGCCGAGCAGATGATCTTTGATCCGATCCATCCATATACGAAGAAGCTGATGGGCTCCATCATCGTGCCGGAGGAAGGCATGAAGGGCCATAAGCTGGCGGCCATTCCGGGAACGCCGCCGAACCTGAAGAACGTCCCGGAGGGCTGCCGGTTCGCGGATCGCTGCACGTATGCCCAGGAAGCGTGCCGCCAGGGAAAGATTGCGAACAAAACCTTGGGGGACCGGACGTACCGATGCATCGTCGAGCCTGAAACGCTTAGGGAGTGGTATGCGAATGAAGGGGAATAACGTGCTGATCGAAGGAAAGAATCTGACGAAGGTATTCGGCTTCGGCGGCAACAAGACGACCGCGGTTGACAATGTCAGCTTCGCTTTTCATGAAGGCGAGATTATATCGATCGTCGGAGAGAGCGGAAGCGGCAAGACGACGCTGGCCAAACTGATTATGGGATTGCTGAAGGAAAGCGCCGGAACGATCGAATATATGGGCAAGCCGAGGCGACTGAAGCGGCATTCGGACCGGAGAAAATATTGGAAGCATATTCAGGCGATCTTTCAGGACCCGTTCTCTTCCTTCAATCAGTTCTATAGAGTCGAGAAGCTTCTCCTCGATTGCATCAAGCTGCAGGGGGAGAAGCTGACGAAGGAGGAGCAGCTGCGCCGCATGAAGGAGGCCTGCTCCTTCGTCAATCTGAAATACGAGGAGCTGCATAATAAGTACCCGTTCGAGCTGTCCGGCGGACAGATGCAGCGGCTTATGATCGCGAGAATTTTTATTCTCCATCCGAAGCTGCTTATCGCCGATGAACCGACCTCCATGGTGGATGCCTGCTCCAGGTCCACCATCCTGGATATGCTCCTTAAGCTGCGGGACGAGAACAATATGACGATTATTTTCATTACCCATGACGTCGGCCTGGCCTATTATGTGAGCGATACGCTTTACATCATGGAGCAGGGGAAAGTGGTTGAGAAGGGGCCGGCCGAGGAAGTCATCCTGAATCCGAAGCACCCGTATACCCGCCAGCTGATTTCCGATGTTCCGAAAATCCATTCGGAGTGGGAGCTCGCCTGATTGCTTATCACGCCGGCTGTTGCATGTCTGCACAGAGCTGCCCGTAAACGGAAACGAACCGTTTACGGGCATTTGTTTTTTCGGAGGTGAGAAGCAGCAGGCGGTCAAGGACGTCCCGCTTATTCTATTGGGGCAGATGCAATACTGCAGTCTGTGTGCAAAGATTTTTTTCGTTCGATATTCGCATTTGTGCAAAATTAGCCGATATATCATTTGGCTGCCCTTCGATTCATTCCATGGAGGTAGTGAGACTGGATCGGGCATGGCATCGACAGAATGGATGACGAAGAAGGGATGAACCGCTTATTGAGACACGAAAACTCCTGGACGGCGTTTGCTATCCTCGCCATATACGCGTTGATGATCGGCATGATCATGGTGAGGAGACATAAGCAACGAAATTCGATAAAAGACGACAAAAAAAGACTCGCGGAGGCGGAAAGCAGATTTCGAATGCTGGACGATCTGCTGCATACGCTCGATGTCGGCATCTGGTCTTATGACTGCGGAGCGGGGCGGATTGTTAACGCCTCCCTGGCCTTTCATGAAATGAGCGGCTATTTGGCGGAGCATTTCGAGAACGGCATCTCATGGAGAGCCCTGATTCACCCGGAGGATCTGCCATTGCTTGAATCATGCGTTCTACAGCTGCGGCAGGGAGAAGCTGTCCATACGCAATATCGGATCGTCCATGCCGCGGGCGATGTGCGCTGGGTCCAGGTGAAGATGATCCCGACCATGGATCAGCTGAAGCGGATGGTCCGGGTGGATGGAATCGCGATCGACGTTACTTCCCGCTATAAGATGGAAGAGGCGCTTCATGACATTACGGAGGGCAAAAAGATGGAGCAGGCGCTAAAAGAAAGCGTGGAGCGATACCGCAGGCTCGTCGAATCTTCGCCGGTGGCCATTGCCGTATGCAGGCAGCACAAGCTGGTCTATGTCAATCCCGCCGGACTGCGGATTGTGGGTGCCGGCGGCCCGGAGGATTTCCTCGGGACCGATCCTTGGGACTGGCTGTACGAGCCCTGGGAACAGAGCAAGCAGGGCAGGGTCATCGAGCGCATTCGCAAGGGGAATGTCGTCCCTGAAGAGCTGTCGATCCGGAGAATGGACGGGGCCAAGGTGGACGTTATCGTTACGGCATTGCCCGACGACGAAACGGATGCGGTCCGAATTTTCTTCGAGGATGTGACGGCCCGCAAAGCGGCCGAGCGGGCCCTGATCGACAGCGAACGGATCAACCGCCATATTTTGGATATCGCTCCGGTCGCGATGGTGCTTCATTCGAATTTTGAATGTATTTATATGAATCCGGCAGGCATGCGCCTGCTTGGCGTCTCGGATCTCGCTCAGCTTGAAGGGAGGGGGTATGAGCAATTCGTTCCCCCTGATCAGATTGACCTGGTTCGAAGGGAGGTCAAGGGAGTCTATGAGCAAGGGGCCACTGCAACGCTGGTGGAGAGCCAGATTATCCAAATCGACGGCACGGTCATCGATATCGAGGTCGTTACCGCCCCAATCCCTTATATCGGGGACAATACAGCACTGACGATTATCCGGGATATTACGGAGGAGAAGAGGGCGGAGCGGGAGCGGAATGCGGCGGAGAAGCTGATCCGGGAGAGCGAGGAGCGATATTTCCAGCTGCAGATGAGCCTTGACCGGTTCTCCTCGGACCTGTTCGGGATGGTGAAGATCAGTGAACTGAATACAAGGATCGTCGAGGAAATCCAAAAAGTGCTTAAAACCGAGAAGGTCAGCCTCGTCACCTTGAACTGCGGCAGCTCAGAGTTCTGCGTCTCAGGAGGTGTCGGGGAATTCTCCAAAGACGCTCTGTATGCGATTTGCGATCGCCATCCCGAGCAGCTTCCGCTCTGCAAGCTGCACGAGACGTCAGGCGGATATTTCGTGAAGATCGGCGAGATCAACGGGGATCACAGCATGATTTACATCAGCGAGAAAGTGGCGTTGCTTCAGTACGAAGCGATAAAAATATGGCTGGAGACAATCTCGCGTTATGTGAGCGTGCTGTATGATAATTTCCGCGTGATCGAGGATTTGACCGCAGAGCTGGAGAAGCTGGGGTCCTCCCGGCAGCCCGTATGGCTGCTGCGCCTTATGCTTCACCTCTCGGAGAACGAGCGGAAGCGCCTCTCCCAGGATCTCCATGATGCGGCTCTTCAAGAGCAGATTATATGGTACAGAAAGCTGAACCAGATCGTCACGGATACGGAGCTGCCTCCAAAGCTTCTGGGTCAGCTTGAGGAGATTGAGCAGGGACTGCTCGACGTCATCTATCAAATCCGGATTACGTGCAATGAGCTCCGGCCGCCGCTTCTGAAGGAAGAGGGACTTGAACGGTCGCTGGAGGCGCTGTTTGAATTCACGCAGCTGCGTACCAATTATTCCATTTCGTTCGATTGCTCGGCATTCGAAGATGATCTCAGCGACGACAGACTTATCGGACTTTACCGGATCGTGCAGGAGCTTCTTGCAAACGCGACCAAGCATTCCAATGCAACGGAGGTAAAGCTGGGCTTGTCCACCCGATCAGGCCAGGTCATTCTGAATTACGAGGACAACGGCATCGGCATGGAGCTGCAAGATCTGGAGAAGCAGAGGGATCAATTCAGCAGCATGGGCATACACGGGATGAAGGAGCGCGTGCGCTGCATGAACGGGACCATCGCGTTCGCTTCAGCCGCAGGCGGCGGACTGGCTGTATATATTTCGGTAACGGCAAGATAAGCCTGGACCTGGGATGCAGGCTGTAGATCGAGGGGGTTAAGGGATGATTGAAATTTTATTGGTGGACGACCATCCCTCCGTAATGGAGGGAACGAAGATGCTGCTTGAGCAGGAGGAGGATATGAGGGTCATGCTTGCATACACGCCGGAGCAGGCGCTCCAGCTCGTTACATCGCGGCATTTCGATGTGATGCTGATCGATATGCATATGCCGGGCATGAACGGCATTGATTTGGCGAAGAAGATTCTTGGGCTGATGCCGGATGCGATCATGCTTATCTATACCGGCTTTGAAGTGAGCTATCACTTCAATCTGATCATGGATGCCGGGTTGTCAGGCTTTGTACTGAAGACGGCGGGAAAGGAGCAGCTTGTCACGGCAGTCCGGTGCGCCCTTCGGGGGGAGGTCGTTCTTCCGCTCGGGCTGGTGAAGCAGCTTCGCCGGACAACGGGTACCATGCTGGAACGCGCCCCGGGCAACCAAGCCCAGTCGATCACGAACAAGGAATACGACATTCTAAAGGAAATAGCGCGGGGGAAGAGCAATAAAGAAATTGCGGGAACGATCATGATGAGCCAGCGTTCGCTTGAGTACTGTCTAACGAGCCTGTTCCAGAAGCTGAGTGTCAAATCCCGAATCGAGGCTGCCATCAAGGCGAAACAGCTCGGAATCCTGTCTGATACCGATTTTGTGCAAATGCAATAATAATGTAGCGAAGAATCGCATGGCTTTATTCTATCGATCTTCGTTTCTCTCTGATTGAGCTTTTAAAGGCTCATACCAAGGCAATTTACGATAAAGCAGCATTGTGAATAGGTACCCCGCAAAAAAAATGCGTGATCACGCAATAAAATTTCGGTTACGAACCGTAAGCGAGTGTATATGCTTAAGTTACTAGATGAATATAGTCTTAACGTAGGAAGGGAAGGGGCTCGTGGTATGACAAAAGACCTAGAGTTTGCTTCGGACGATCTCTTGTCGCCCGAAGAGATTGATGTCATCCTAGCTCAGCTAGAAGAGGAAATCATGAAGGCTGCAACCAGAAGAGGCGGGGGGAACGATTGATGGGATTACGGGAGAGGTTGAGATCATTATTTGCCATGAAGCTTCGGACGCGAATGATGTGGGTCATTCTAGGGTCGATTACGATTTTGCTGGGAGGAATGATTACATATATCAGCTTTACGACGAAACATGAAGCGCTGGATTCCGCCAGAACACTGGCATTTACGCAAAGCGAGAAGATTGGCGCCCTTGTACAGCGGGAGCTTGATGATGTGATGAACAGCGCAAGAACCTTGTCCGCCAGCTTTATCGGGATGAAACAGACCGGCTCGGCTGACCGTGAGGTGGTAAGTGAAATGCTGCGGATGAATTTGGAGGGCAATCCGTCCTGGGAAGGAATTTGGACCATTTGGGAGCCTAATGCCTTCGACAGCCGGGATGCGGAATTCCGGAACAAGCTGGGGAGCGATGCTTCCGGACGGATGATCTCTTATTGGGCCAGAACGAAATCCGGTCTTGAGCACACGCCGATTACGGATGATTACACCGCGGAAGGAGAAGGAGATTTTTACCTGCTTGCGAAGAACAGCGGCAAAGAGGTTATTATGGATCCTTACCTCTTCAAAGTCGGCGGTGAAGAGATGATGATGACATCGCTTGTCGTGCCGATTATCGAGAACGGAAAGACGATCGGAGTCGTTGGCGTGGATGTTTCGCTGGAGGCGCTGCAAACCGTGATGGAGCAATTCAAATTGTTCGAAACCGGGTTTGCCCATATCTACTCCAATACCGGGGTGATCGTGACCTCTCCGGAGGATGGAAGGATGGGACAGCGGCTTGAAGATGCCTATCCGGGCGAGACGGCCGGCGATATTTTGAATGCCATTGCAAAGGGCGAGGCATATTCGGAACAGGATGACGAGCTGTTCAAGCTCTACACCCCGGTCCGGACAGGGCATACGGAGACGCCGTGGTCTGTCGCAATCATTGTTCCGACCGATGAGATTACGGCCCAATCGGACAGGCTGCTGCAGTTGATTATCATCGCTGGCGTTGTGACGCTGCTTGAAATGGCGATTGTCGTTACGCTTCTGACAAGGTCCATCGTGAAGCCGCTTGGTCAAGCGGTTGCGATCGGCGAATCCATGTCGCGCGGAGACTTTACGCAAGAAATCCCGGAAGCCTATTTGGCCAAAGCCGATGAGATCGGAACGCTGTCTCGGGTATTCAAGCAGCTGGGCGAGAGCATGCGGACGATGATCGGGCGGGTGAACGGCAATGCCCTCTCGGTTGCGGAGGCTTCCCAGCAGCTGTCGGCAGGGGCAGAGGAGCTGGCGGTTGGCAGCAGCACGCAAGCCGAGTCCGTACAGACGATGAGCGAGCTGTTCCAGGAATGGTCGACGGCCATTACATCGGTGGCAAGCAGCGCTTCGTCGGCATCCGAGCTCGTCAATCAGACAGCCGAGGTGGCGTCCGAAGGCGGAGCGGTGGTCCACCAATCGGTTGAAGGGATGAATCGCGTTCGCGAGCATATGGCGAGATTGGAGCAGGATTCGCAGCGGATCGGGGAGATTACGCTGGTGATCGATGACATTGCGAGGCAGACGAATCTGCTTGCGCTGAACGCGGCGATTGAAGCCGCACGTGCTGGAGATCACGGCAGAGGCTTCGCGGTTGTGGCTCATGAAGTGCGCCAGCTGGCCGTGCGAAGCGGAGAAGCGACGAAGCAGATCGCCGACATTATAAAGGGCATGCAGCAAAATACAACCGACAGCGCGGAGGCGGTGCACGAAGGGGTCAGGTACACCGAGCAGGCCGGTGAAGCCTTTGAGCGCATCGTCAGCATGGTGAACGAGTCTGCCGCGAAAGTGATGGATATCGCTGCTGCGAGTGAGGAGCAGGCGGCTCAGGCCGTATCCGTGGGATCCGCGATTGAGAATATCTCATCCTCAACGCAGGAAACCGCTGCGACGAGCGAAGAAACTGCGGCTACCGCGCAATCTCTCGCCGAGCTGGCGGATGAGCTGAACCATACCGTTTCGGCGTTTAAAATCTGATGGCAACTCCTTGAAAATGGTGATAAGCTTGGCCCTAAGGCCAGGCTTTTTTGCTTGGGAAGAGATTGGAGGATAGCGGCATGTTTGGCAGCCTGTTTCAGCGGCAGTTGTTGAGCGGCAATTTTATTCCCCGGTTTTATGCGTATTACTATAAGCAGTGGACGGATTATACGATGCCGTTCCATCACCATGATTCAACGGAAATTATGTACATGATTTCAGGAACCTGCCGCATCGAAGTAAAGGACGGAAATGAGGAGAAGGGGATCAAGCTGCGAAAAGGGGAGTTCATTATTTTGGATGCCAAGGTTCCCCACCGGCTGATCGTAGACAAGTCGGCTTCATGCCGCATGCTTAACGTGGAATTCGGTTTTGCGGAGCGAGAGAGCAGCTCACCCTCCTTGCGCCATATCGCAGACGAGGAAGCGGCGGTGTACTCCTTGATCGGACAGACCTCTCCTTTTGTGGTGTTAGCTGATCGGGAAGAGGTATATCCGGTGCTGAAGAGCCTGGTGCTGGAGCTTGACCAGCGGGGAACGGAAGGAACGCTCATGACACATCTGATGTTTATCCAGCTGCTTGTTTGTATTGCCCGGCTGTATAAGGAGCGTGAGAGCAGCGACGTTCCTTCCAGCGAATTCTATATCAAACGATGCGTTGATTTTCTGCATCATAATTATGACCGGAACATCCAGGTGAAGGATGTTGCGGCTGAAGTCAATCTGCACCCGGGGTACCTTCACCGCGTGTTCAAGAAGGGGACCGGGAGAACAATCACGGATTATTTGACGATGATCCGCATGGAAAAAGCCAAGCTGCTGCTGGAGCAGACCGATATCCCTATCCATGAAATATCCGATTACGTCGGCGTTTCCAGCAGGCAGTATTTCCACCTGCTGTTTAAGAAATATACGGGGAGCACGCCGGTGGAATACCGGCATTCGAAGGACCGGAATTCCTGGAAACAGGACGAGATCAGCAATCACTCCTAGAGAGGTTAGAATATTTGACTCGGATGAAAGCAAAGAAGTCATTATATTGATAACGCTTACCGCGGGTTCGTTGCTACAATAGCTTCAACCGATATTGAAGCTGGGAGTGAAGAACGAATGTCGTTTAAGGTAACGTTTATCGGAGCTGGAAGCATAGGGTTTACCCGCGGACTGCTGCGGGATCTCTTGATTGTACCGGAATTCCGGAATATTCAGATTGCCTTCACCGATATCAGCGAGCGCAATCTCTCGATGGTCACCGAGCTCTGCCAGAGGGACATCAACGAGAACGGATTGCCGATCACCATCCAATCGACGACGGACCGGCGAGAAGCGCTGGCGGGTGCCAAGTACGTATTTTGCACGATTCGCGTTGGAGGGCTTGAAGCTTTTCAGACGGATGTGGATATACCGCTTAAATATGGCATTGATCAATGCGTAGGCGATACGCTATGCGCGGGCGGCATCATGTACGGTCAGCGCGGAATCCCCGAAATGCTTCGCATATGCAAGGATATCCGGGAGGTTTGCATGCCGGATGTGCTGCTTCTCAACTATTCCAACCCGATGGCGATGCTGACATGGGCTTGCAATAAGTACGGCGGCGTTCGCACGATCGGCTTGTGTCACGGGGTTCAACACGGCCATCATCAGATTGCCGAGGTCTACGGGCTGGACAAGAAGGACGTGGACATCGTCTGCGCGGGCATCAACCATCAGACCTGGTATATAAAAGCATCGCATCAGGGAAGGGATTTGACCGAGGGGCTGCTGGAGGCGTTCGAGCGCCATCCGGAATACAGCCGTACCGAGAAGGTCCGGATCGATATGCTGCGGCGCTTCGGCTATTACAGCACGGAGTCCAACGGCCATTTGAGCGAATACGTGCCGTGGTACCGCAAGCGTCCGGAGGAGATCCCGGATTGGATCGACCTGGGCAGCTGGATCAACGGAGAAACCGGCGGCTATCTTCGTGTCTGCACGGAGGGAAGGAACTGGTTCGAGACGGACTTCCCGAACTGGATGAAGGATCCGGCTGTCAGCTACACCCAAGAGAACCGTGGGGAAGAGCACGGCTCCTATATCATTGAAGGCTTGGAGACCGGGCGGGTCTATCGAGGGCACTTCAACGTCGTCAACCAGGGAGTTATCTCTAATCTGCCGGACGATGCCGTCATCGAAGCGCCGGGATATGTCGATCGGAACGGGATCTCCATGCCGCTCGTAGGCGAGCTGCCGCTTGGTCCCGCAGCCGTGTGCAATGCGAGTATTTCGGTACAGCGGTTAGCGGTGGAAGCGGCCGTACATGGCGACGATCAGCTGCTTCGGCAAGCATTCATGATGGATCCGCTCGTCGGGGCGGTGTGCAATCCGAATGAAATCTGGCAGCTGGTTGACGAGATGCTTGTAGCCGGGGAAGCTTGGCTGCCCCAATACAAGGACGCCATTGCCGAAGCGAAGCAGCGGCTGGCCGCAGGCAATCTTCTTCCGACCCGAAGCTATGAAGGCGCCGCCCGGCTGAAGGTGAAGACGATCGAGGAGATGCGTCAGGACCGGGATCAGGCTAATCGGAATGCGGGTGAATCCGACAAGGGGAAAGACCGCGAGAAAATATCGCCCGGTCTGGAGTGAATGGAAGAAAATGGAGTCCATGAGTTAATGGAGTTAATAGAGTTAACGGAGTTAATGGAATCGTTGGAAGCAATGAGTCAATGGAAGCGATCGATGTAATGAAAGCCATAAAAGTCGATGAATCATTGAATCTAAGCAGCATTAATCATGAATCATGGATCAAGGGTGCTCGAGATCGCCGCAATGGTAGACCTCCGGCCGTTTTATGCGGCCGGAGGTCTTTTTTGGCCGCACTTGCCCAAGCAAAAGCGCGTATCTTGCGAAAAGTTGTACTAAAGGGGAGCAAAGGCCCCATTTCACAAATTTGACGAATATTTCAAAAAATGAGACTGCTAAATCTATGCCCTCAGAAATTTTGTACAAAAAGTCGTGCAAAAGCCATTGCGAAAGCGTCAACCCTCATGCATTTATACGAAAAATCATACAAACGCGAACACGTAGCGTCCCGTTGCAAACATCTTCTCTTTCAAAATTATGAATGGATAAACTTGACTTTAAAACAGGTAAGCGTGCACAATGGAAATGGTTTACAATGCATGCAAGTGGAGAGTCAAGTTTTAATGAAGAAGGAGGCCATAGGATGATCATTGGGGTTCCTAAGGAAATTAAAAATAATGAGCATCGTGTCGGCATGACGCCGGGCACTGTCGTCAGCTATACAAAGGCCGGGCACGAAGTGCTGGTGCAATCCGGTGCCGGTCTCGGCGTCGGCTTCACCGACGAGGATTACATCGCGGCAGGGGCGAAAGTGGTAGGAACTGCCGCAGATGCATGGAAGGCCGAAATGGTCGTCAAAGTAAAGGAACCCCTGCAGGAGGAATACGATTACTTCCAAGAAGATATGATTCTCTACACCTACCTGCATTTGGCTCCCGAGCCGGAGCTGACAAAAGCATTGGTAGACCGCAAGGTATGCGCGGTGGCATATGAGACGATTCAGCTTCCGGATGGCAGTTTGCCGCTCTTGACGCCGATGAGCGAAGTGGCCGGCAGAATGTCCATTCAGATCGGCGCCCATTTCCTGGAGAAGGCGCACGGCGGCAAAGGAGTGCTGCTCAGCGGCGTTCCCGGCGTAGCTCCGGGCAAGGTGGCTGTCATCGGAGGAGGCATCGTCGGTACGAATGCCGCCAGGGTTGCCCTCGGTCTTGGCGCGGATGTCAGCATTCTGGATATCAATCCGGTCCGACTTCGTCAGCTGGACGATTTATTCCAGGGGAGAGTTAAAACCATTATGTCGGACCCGTATCATATTGCGGAAACGGTGAAAACGGCAGACCTCGTCGTTGGAGCCGTCCTTATCCCGGGTGCCCGAGCCCCTCGGCTCGTTACCGAGGAGATGGTCAAGGAGATGAGCCCCGGATCCGTCATCGTGGATGTGGCGATTGACCAAGGCGGCTCTATCGAGACGATTGACCGGATTACCACCCACGATCATCCGACCTACGAGAAGCACGGCGTCATCCATTACGCCGTTGCTAACATGCCGGGTGCCGTAGCGCGCACCTCGACGCTGGCATTGACAAACGTTACGGCTCCGTATGGACTGAAGATCGCGAATAAAGGCATACGATCCGCCGCCCGGCAGGATCAGGCGCTGGCCAAGGGCATTAACGTGATCGGCGGCAAAGTAACGTATGAAGCGGTCGCAGCTGCACACGGATATGCTTATACCAGCATAGACGATTACTTGCTGTCTTAAGGCTGCAGCAGATGTGTTTTACATATAAAAAAAGCTCTTTTTCGAAATTACGAAAAAAAGAGCTCTTTTATAACGGTCATCGCCTTGGCACAAGCGGCGAATCAGAAGTCCCGGTTCATGCTCTCTTCATCGGCAACCGATTGAATTTCTTCCGATCCGATGCTGAGGACCTGGTATCCGTCCTTCGCTTGCTGTTTTAATGCGCGTTCCTTTATGAATTTCGGGCTCGCTTCGCCTGCGTCTTCATCATAAACGAGGAGGATGCCGTCGGTTTTGCGAAGAAGGAGATCATCCCTGGCCGTGAATTGCCATGGGCCACGATAGGGCTCCTTGCTGACAGCGGCATAAAAGTCGACCCCCTTCATGAGCTGCTGGAAATAGGACTTCTTGTCATCGTTCCACTGCTCCTCAGGATTCAAGTAGGCGGTAAGAATGGAGCACCTCAGCTGGGGATACGTTGTCTTCAGCTCGATGGCGGCCTCGATCGCCCATAAGTCGACTCCGTATTGTCCGGGGGTGATGACCCATTGCAATCCTTCCTCAAGCAGCGGAATGAGCCGGTTCGCTATCGCTTTGCGGATATAGGGGATGCCTTGATGCTTGTTGCTGTAGATACCGAGCTCATGGGCCCGATATCCGGTGACCAGAATGTTTTCCATCTGCGTACACTCCTTGATGGGATGTAGGATCAGTGTATAGTTTTCAGAAACATCTAGCAACATCGTTTCACAAAGTTTCGGTTTGGGTAAGTAAGCGAGAATACATATTTTAGGAGGACATTCTTTTGAAGAAATGGACAGCGGTACTACTTGGAACAATTTTGGTTATGGGATTGGCTGCATGCGGCAATGACAAAGAGGCTAAAGAAGAGCCGGTAACCCCGGCTGCCGGACAGGAAGCGACGACGCCGGAAACGCCGCCGGCTGAGGACGCTAAAGAGGAGCCGAAGGAGGAAGCTGCACCGACGGCTGACGAGCTTCTGGAAAAATCGGTGGAAGCTTCCCAAAGCATGAAGAGCTTTGCCATGCAAGCCGATATTAAACAAAATATCGTTGTGGAAGGCACGGAGAATGCCGAGCAGAACATCGACATGGTGCTGGATTCGGAAGTAACGCTTGAGCCGATGGAAATGATGCAGAACATGACGATGGAATCGCCGGAAGGCAAAGTCGAGATGAAGCAATATATTACAGAGGAAGGCATCTATATGTTGATGGATGGACAATGGATGAAAATTCCTCAAGAATCGGAGCAGGAAATCCGCAGCAGCTTGGATATGGCCGCAGCCGGCCCTAAGCAGCAGATCGAGCAGTTCAAGTCGATCGCCAAGGATATGAAGGTAGCCGATGAAGGTGACAAGTACGTCTTGACGGCGGAGGTTTCCGGCGATAATTTGAAAGAGCTCGCAACGTCCATGATGAATCAGGCAGGCGGTGACCCGCAAACGGCTGCAATGATGGAGCAGATGGACATCAAGAGCATCAACATCGTGTACGGCATACAGAAGGATACCTACTTGCCGACCGCGACCGATCTGGACATGGTGATGGAAATGGAAGCCGAAGGTCAGAAAGTGACGCTCGACATGAAGATGAAGAGCACGTATTCCAAGCATAATGAGGTAAGCAAGATCGAAGTACCGAAGGAAGCGTTGAGTGCGGAATAATCGGATATTATATATTAATTAAGGAAACAGCTGTCCCGCCGTGAACTGTGACCCGATTTGTGGACAGTTTGAAATAAACCGCCTAGAGCTTAGCTAGCAAGCAGATGACCTCTGAATTCATCGGGGGTCATCTTTTTTAATGTCCACTGGTATCGTTCTGAGTTGTAGTAGCTTATGTACTCCTTCACTCGCACCCTCACTTCATCAATAGTTTGGCAATCGCTAAAATCAACGTCGTCTTTCAAGTGACCGAAGAATGATTCCATCGGGGCGTTGTCCCAGCAATTGCCTTTGCGCGACATCGACTGCTTAAATCCTGCCTTAGCAATGAGAAGACGGGTTTTAGGATGCGTGTAGTGCATCCCTTGGTCGGAGTGCAGAATCGCTTCTGGATGAATGTTTCCATCTAATCGCTCTAAAAGACGCTGTAGCGTCCGCTCGACAATTGGAAGCTCGAGTGTTGCTGCCACGCTGTCGGCAAGGATCTGCCTGGTCGCCCCGTCCTTCACGCAGGAAAGGTATGCCCAGTGTCCGCTTCCATAGCGCAAATAAGTGATGTCAGTGAGAAACACTTTCTCAGGTTCGCCTTGGTCAAACTTTCGCTCCAGCAGGTTCGGACACGTCTTGTGCTCTTGAGTTGCCTTAGCCATCTTGCGGTAGGGGTTCGCCTGACGGATTACGGCTACCAAGCCTGCCTTTTTCATAAGCCGGCGAATCTTCTTGTGGTTCATGACAACGCCGCTTATCTGTTCCAGCCGCATCTTAATCACAAGCGCACCTGCTTTGCCGCGGAGCGCGTCAAAGTGCTGCTTGATGAGAAGGATGTCCTGCTCGTCGGCGGCAGCACGAAGTTGACGATCTTCTTCCGTCCCCAGCCACCTGTAATAGCCGCTTGGACTTACTTCCACGAGCTCGCATAGATAGCGTGTCATTCGTTTCAGGCCATATGCCCGAATGGTGCGATTTATGATCTCATAGCGCTCGGAGGGCGTCAGCGTTTCTTCTTCTGCCGATCGAGCGCTTCGAGCTTTTTTAGCATGTCCACTTGAGCTTCAAGCAGTTTGATCTGGGCCTTAGCCCGTTTCAATTCTTCTTCGGCTGACAACTGACCAGTTGGCTTGCGCCCTGTACTGCCCTTACCGCGCCGCTCTGTAGCCAAACCTTCCTCACCGTACAGTTCGAAGGTTTCACGCCACCGTTTTAAGCTGTCCTTGGGCTTCTTATGACCAATAACGTCCAGGTCGAAGCCGGCACGAATAAAGATTTCTGAAGGTGTCTGCCCCTGCTTGTAGGCTTTCAGCGCCTCCAGCTTGAATGCAGGTGTGTATGTAATGGCCGCCTCGGTCACATGGTGTACGTTTGGATTCTCCTCCAGCTTCCTCATTTGCTCCTCGGTAAAGAGCACCCGTTTCAACTTCCCCATTCTCGTATCACTCCTCGTCACATACCTTGATTAAAACACAAATGACCCACAAGAAGTCACTTTTTTCAAAGTGTCCATCTTATGGGTCACAGTTCACCGGATGCGGGACAGCTGTTTTTTTAGATGTGTGTGCTCGTCGGGCCGTTTATCAGCGGGCATTGTCGACATCATGGATCAGCTCGGGCAGGCCTATCGAACCTCTACAACCACGCTGCCAAACAGCTGTCCGTCAATCGAAGCCATAATCCGCCATAATCCCGGTGAAGGCAGCATCATCATAGACGGGAGCATCGCATCTGCGCCGTACATCGGGGAGGGGCGGATTTCCGTCTGAAATACATCGATCAGCTCATTGGAATGCTGTTTAACGGCGGTAAACGTCAAGTCGCCGGTCAGCTCCTCGTCCTTTCCCCAGAAATGCCACATATACTTATTGGGTTTGCCTGCAGCAAAATCCATGCCGAGGAAAGCGAGCCGCCCCTCCACGCCCGTTACGCTTCTCGGAGAGGCGCCCTTGGAAGCGGCGATCTTCGCTTCTTCTGAACGATCGGTAACGAAGGAGGGGCTCGGCGCCCAGCTTCCGTCAGGCACATCGAAGACGATATCGCCGTATTTTTTTCCGTCGATCAGCAGATCGAACTTCCATAGCCCTGCGAGCGGCAGTCCAAAGCGGGAAACAATACGCGTCGCGTCCTTGAAGGACGAGTCCGGTCCGCCTTCGTATGCCATGTCCGCCGTAATTTCCGTCTCGGCCAGCTCCTCCAGGATCGTGCCGGAATCCCGATGAACGGCCGTAATGCGGACATGCTTGCCCTCAAGCTCCTCGATCGGCGACATAAGGAACCATGCCGCTCCCGCAGGAGCGCCAGCAGCGTAGTCTCCACCGGCAAACACTTGAAGCTTTGGCTCCCCGTTCTCCGTATACAGCGTATGCGGTGTCCATTCGGAGGCCGAGCCGGGGCCCTTAAGAGGCACAAGCTGTCGAAGGGCGGGAAACGCTTGCCATCCCCATACTGCGGTTAGCAGAAGGAGCGCACATATTCCGGCTGTCAGGACAGGGACGCGGCGCCTCCAAGAAGACGCCAAGCCTTGCGAATGCTGCAAGTCAGCGGATTTCCGGCGATTCAGAATATCGGCCTTCATCTCCTCCGTGAACATTGGCTCCCGGAACGGGGAAGCTGCAAGCTCCCGGGCCCATTCCGGCCGATCCGGCTTCGATTCCTTATTCATTAGGCATCCTCTCCTCTCAGCAAATTTTCCATTCTTACGCGGGCGCGGTGGAGCCTGGATTTGATCGTCCCCTCCGAGATGCCTAGCAGCTCGGCCATTTCCTTGCGGGTCAGCTGAAAATGAAATTCCAGCAGGAGCACCTCCCGGTATGCCTGGGGCAGCTGCATGACATGCTTCCAGATCTGCGATACCGCTTCCGTATCCAAAAACTCCATTTCGGCGGAAGGGCTGGCCTGTCTGGTTGTAAGCCATCCCGCAAGCGAGACTTTGGATATGAAGGAGGATTTGAGATAATTCAGGGACAGATTGCGGGTGATGGTCAGAAGCCAGGTCTTGACGGAGCTGCGGCCTTGGAAATCCTTCAAATGCCGGAAGGCTCTTAGGAAGACGTCCTGGCTGATATCATCGGCAGCATCGCGGCGCTTCGTAAGGAAATAGGCATAATTCCATACATCCTGGCCAAAAGACTCCATAAGCTCTTTCAGGACTGAGCCGGCATCGTCTGCGGCTACCATCGTCTTTAGGTACTCCAATATTCGTCACCTCATGAATTAGACAAATGAAGACATCATCGGTTCCCGGCTTGTTGTCATTTATGCGAAACGAAATCAGGCGGTTAAACGTTATATAATTATCGGCATCCGAACAAGGCGCGAGGGGAGGAAAGGGTATGGATCTGTATTTTAAGGATAACTTTTTTAGCGCGGGCTGGACAGATATTATGAATGTGAATGGGGAAAGCATCGGCACACTGGATTTGAAAAGCGCCTTCAGCTCTTCACTGGATGTATACGATGCCTCAAGGACCAAGGTATGCAGCGGCTCCTTCCGTTTCTTCTCGAACAAATGGAATGTCGTTGACGCGGAGGACAGGGAGCTTGGCGTGCTGCGTATGCGAATGAGCTTTGTAACCAAGAAATTCGAATATGATGCGGGAGATCGGGGCATTTATGAAATTGTATCTCCGGCTTTTTCCAATGAATATGAGATAAGCGATGGCAGGGGAAGCCTTGTCGCACGGTTTTCGAGGATCAGCGGATGGCTGCAGCCAGGCGCTTACCGGCTGCACAACAGCAGCGGGGTTCTCGGCGATTATGAGCTGATTGCCGTCGTGATGGGAATCCATGAAATCCGCAAGCGCAATAACAGTGAGGCGGCAAGCGCATCCCATTAACGCCGTCTTACGGGCAGGAGGGAATAGGGCAGCATGAATACAGTCAGCGATCATTTGGATTATGGCTTGACGATTATTTTTATCGGATTTAATCCGAGCTTGCGATCCGGGGAGGTTGGGCATCATTATGCGAATCCTCGCAACAATTTTTGGAGGATCTTGCATCAATCGGGCTTGACGCCCCGGCTTTATGACGCTTCCGAGGACGGGGAGCTGCTTAAATTGGGCTACGGCTTCACCAATATCGTGGCAAGGCCGACCAGGGGGGCGGAGGATATTACGCGCGAGGAATACCGGGCAGGACGGGAGACGCTTAGGGAAAAGCTGCAGAAATACAGACCTCAAGTCGCCTGCTATGTCGGCAAAGGCGTATACACCGAATTCAGCGGCAGGACGAAGGCGCAATGGGGCTTGCAGTCCGATTCCGTTGTTGACGGGGTCCGCGATTTTGTGGCTCCCTCTTCCAGCGGACTGGTCCGCATGCCCATGGGGGAGATTGTGTCAATATACCGGGAGCTGTACGGGCTGGTTTCCGAAAGCCCGGAGATGTAAGCCAGCTTTACGCTTTACATGTCCTTTAAATGAGTGATAGATTTCCCTAAAAAAGAGGAACGCCTCATAAGACACCGATATCCGGTTCTTGAGCGTTCCTCTTGTTGTGCTGCAATTTTTATGGGCTGTGCCGGCTTACAGCCGCAGCAGCGAAGGGTCGATCCGCGGGACAAGCCCTTCGTCAGCCGCGCGATCCAGCAGGGACGTAATAGCATTGTAACCGTCCGAACCAAGATCGGCCGTGAACGGGTTGACGTACAGGTTAATGTGAGCCTCCGCTACCTTCGGATCCATCTCCTGCGCATGCTCCAGTACATAGGATCGGGATTCCTCCGGATGCTTCCACGCATATTCGACCGAGGCGCGGGTCCATTCGGCAATGCGGCCAAGGTCAAGCGAACGGCGGGCAACGATGGCGCCGAGCGGGATCGGCAGGCCCGTATCCTCTTCCCACCAGCTTCCGAGATCCGTCATTAGCTTGAGGCCGTAGGAAGGATAGGTGAACCGCGCTTCATGAATGACAAGACCGGCGTCGATTTCGCCGTCCCGTACGGCAGGCATGATCCGGTCAAACGGCATGACGACAATTTCGCCAAGCCCGCCGGATACATGCTTTGCGGCCCATAAACGGAACAGCAGGTAGGCTGTGGACCGATCGCTCGGAACAGCCACGCGGCGACCGGACAGAGATGCAGGGCTGGCCGGGGTTTGGCCGTCCGTGAGCTTGTCCGCCGTCAGCACGAGCGGGCCGCAGCCGCGGCCAAGTGCGCCGCCGCACGGAAGCAGGGCATACTCATCGAGTACCCACGGCAAGGCTGCATAAGATATTTTCAGAATGTCATGTGTCCGGTCCTCCGCAGCCCAGCGGTTCGTAATATCGATATCGGCATAGGATACATCAAGCTCTGGGGCACCCGGTATCCGTCCGTGCACCCAGGCGTGGAATACAAAGGTATCGTTCGGACAAGGGGAAAACGCAATTTTCATGACAGCACCTCCGGAAGTAGTGAACTGGCGGTCTCAAGCTGGCGCAGCGCTTCGGGAATCCGCCATGCGCTGCGATCCCTCGGACCGACCTTATTGGATATTGCGCGGATTTCCATGACCGGTACGCAGGCCATAGCGGCAGCCGTCGCCACGCCGAAGCCCTCCATTCCTTCAGCGGCAGCGCCGGGCACCTGCCCGGCTAACCCTGCCGCGCGTTCTGCACTGCCCGTTGTCGTGGAGACGGTCAGGATCGGACCAAGACTTACGGGCAAGCCGGCGCGCTTCAGCGCTTCGACAAGCCGAATGGATGCGTTAGTCTCGGCTTCAATCCGGTCGGTTCCGAAACCGAGCTCCCGAACGCTGGCAAAGCCGTCCGCCGTTTCCGATCCCAAATCCGCGGCGACGATCGAATCGGCGATAACAACACCGCCCACTTCCGCTCTTCCGTCGAAACCGCCGGCGATGCCGGCGCTGATGACGAGGCGGTATGCCGAACGGACCAGACGGGTTGCGGCAGCAGCAGCCGCGGCAGCAGGGCCAACGCCCGCTGCAATGACATCGAAGCCGTCCGCATTCCTTAATCCCCGCATGACGGCATCCCGTTCCGCCTCTACCGCGGTAACGATCAGCACGCGACGGGCGGACGGATCCTGCGTGTTATGATTCCCGGCTCTTGCCGGGTCTGATTGAGAATGATCTTGCATGTTCTGCTCTCCTTCATGGCTGAATTCCAGCGACCTACCCTTTAACGTTATCTCGTTACGGCTCTTGTGTAAAGTCTTAGGGCTTTCGTCTTGCCTCAGTTTTTGTAGCAGGAGCTTCCCTGCATAGAGTATAATGGACAAAAACTACGTACATCGGATGAGATTCGGAGGTTGGATATCTTTGCGCAAGAAGGGTGCGAACGGACAAGAGAGCAGGGCGAAACTGCTGATGATCGCTGCTAATGAATTCGCGAGATCAGGGTATCATCATACGAAGATCAGCACCATCGTATCCCGGGCAGGGTTAACCCAGCCGTCGTTTTACCTGTATTTTGAGAGTAAAGAAGCGATCTTTCGGGAATTGGTCGGGAATTTCCGGTCCGGGCTGAAGGAGCTGATCGAAGGCAGCAGGCTGGAGGGCGGCATAAGGGAGGATGATGTTCCCGATCGGCTGCTGGCTGTCTTAACAAGCTTATTTGAGTATTTGGGCAAGGATCCTGATTCAACCCAGATCGGATTTTACATAAGCGAGGAATCTGCAGCCATCAAGTCGGAAATGGCCGCAATGATCGCGAATAATTTAAGGGCCGAGCAGCAGGAAGGTTATTTCCGGGCCGAAGCGGATATGGCGGTCATTTCGGAAAGTCTGGTCGGGGTCATCGAAAGGCTGACGCTGCAGGAGCTACTTAACGGCAAGCGGCCTTCCGGGGATTTGGCGCGTCATGTCGTGAATCTCTTCATGCACGGCATCTGCGAACACCCGTATGGCCGAGTGTCAGGCGATAAGTTCCAGGGAGTATGACATCGATAATCTGCATTATGGATACGAATACGACTGCATCCTTCGCTTCATGCGCCGATTGCAGTCTGTTTTTGCTGTCTTTCGCGCTGCAGCATCGTTTGAAATATGGCGGGAAAGTGGAGTATATTCGTAATACACATGTATGTAACCGATTCCATCAGGAGAGTCAGAGGAGAATGATCGGAGGATCCGCTAATGAAGAAGATGATGCTGGTTTACGGTGCGCTGATTGTCGCATTTCTCCTTTACGTATTCATGTACCGTCTTGAGGACAAGCGGACATCCAGCTGGGAGGAAGGCGGGCTTCACGGCAGCATCGGCGAGAGCTACGTTATGGTCACCTTTCAATCAGGCATGGAATATTGGAAAAATATTTTGAAGGGCTTCGAGGACGGCGGAGACGCGCTTGGCGTTACCGTCGATTACCGCGGCGCTACGCAATATGACGTCAAGGAGCAGATTACCGTCCTGGAGCAGGTTATCGCCAAGCGGCCGGCAGGGATTGCTTTATCGGCCATCGATTCGAAGGCGCTCACGCCAACGATCAATAAAGCCGTTGATGCGGGAATTCCGGTCGTCCTGTTTGATGCGGACGCTCCTGACAGCAAAGCCTACTCCTTCCTGGCGACCAACAATTACAATGCCGGGGCGGCAGCTGCAGATAAGATGGCTGAGCTTCTTGGACGGGAAGGGGAGGTCGGCATCATTACCCAAACCGGCCAGCAGAACCACGATGACCGGACGGCGGGCTTCCGGGAAACGTTAGAGAAAAGCTATCCGGCCATGTCGGTGGTGGAGATTAGGGAAGGCAAAGGAGATATTATCGCCTCCAAGGAAGCTGCCGCCCGCATGATGGAGAAGTTCCCCGAGCTGAAGGGCATCTTTGCGACGGAGGCGAACGGGGGAGCCGGCGCCGCCGATGCCGCCATTGCCGCGGGCAGGGCCGAAGACGTCCGAATTATCGGGTTCGATACGAATAAAGTGACGCTCGACCGGATATCGGACGGAACGATTTCGGCCACGATCGCGCAGGGAACCTGGAATATGGGGTATTGGTCGCTGCAATATTTGTTCCATCTCCATCATGGCCTTACCGTTCCTGCGCCGACGCTCGGCAATGATGTCGCTCCTCTGCCGCCCCGGGTCGATACCGGCATTACGATCGTGACCCAAGAGAATGTGAAGGATTACTATGCGAAGTAACGGATTGGGCGCGTGGCGGCAGGGGCTGAAGCGGTGGCTGCATTTTGGGGATCTGCCGCTTCGTTACAAGCTGGTCATTTTGTTTCTGATGATCGGCATTCTCCCCTCGATCGGGCTCGGGGTGCTGGTGAACTGGACGGTTAATCGGATTGTGGATCAGCAGGTGACAAGTCATACCATACAATTGATCGGGAAGGTTAATCAGACGCTCGACAACGAGATGGAGAACCTTCAGAACATCACCTATCTTATCGGCTTCGATCCCCGCACGGAGCGGTTTATGAAAGGACATATCCAGGGGGATATGCCTCCGGCCCAGGCGGGGAACAGCGTACAGGCAAATGCCGGATACGCCTCGGACCGCCGCCTGATGCAGCAGGATGATGCGGACAATTACGAGATCCACCAGTATCTTCAAGGCTTTACGACGCTGTATCCGGAGATTGCCGCTATTCTGGTGGTCAATCGTGAAGGGGCCTATATCAGCAACGAAATGTATGCCCGAGGCAGCGGGAAGCTGACGGATGAGGCTTGGTACCGGGAAGCCGTTAACAATGAAGGAATCTTTACCGTGCTCGGGCATCCGTCGGACCGCAATGTGACAACGCACGTGCATTATGCCGATGAGGAGCTGGTTTCGGTTGTCCGTTCCTTTGTCGATCCGGATACCCGAGAGGTCACCGGGGCGGTCCTTATTGATTTGAAGCTTCGGACCGTAGCACGTGCGGCCCGGGATGTGACGCTGGGCAAGAACGGGTACCTTATGGTGACGGAGGCTGGGGGATCCAGCATCTATAAGCCGGACGACTCCCTGCTTCCAAGCATACCGCCGTCTTGGTTTCCGGAGCAGGACAGCGGCACGTTCATACGCGAGGTGAACGGCGAGCGGGTGCAGCTGATTTACGGTACGTCCTCCTTCACCGGATGGCGGACCATCGGTGTGTTCCCAACGAACGAAACGGTTTACGAAGTGAAGGAAATCCGATTCTATTTAATCTGCTTCCTGTTTATGGTCTGCCTCTTCGGCGTTACTGCCTCGTATACATTGTCGCAATCGATTTCGCGGCCGATCTGGCAGCTGATGTCGTTCATGCAAAAGGCGGAGTCCGGCGATCTTGCGATCCGCTACTGGGGGAACCGGCAGGATGAAGTCGGCATGCTTGGCCGGAGCTTCAACCGCATGCTGCTTCAGATTCGCAAGCTGATGAAGCTGAGCGAGCTGCGCGAGCGGCAGAAGCGGGAAGCGGAGCTGCGCAGCCTTCAGGCGCATATTAAGCCGCATTTTCTGTACAACACGCTCGATACGATTCATTGGATGGCCCGCAAAAAAGGGGCGGATGAGGTGTCCGAGCTGGTGGAATCCTTGTCGACCCTGTTCAGGATCGGTCTCAGCAAGGGGGATGACATCATTCCGATGCAGGATGAATGGACGCATATCAGCAGCTACTTGCAAATTCAGAAGACCCGGTACCGGGACAGGCTGCAGACGCAGCTGGAGCTTGCGCCCGAGGCCGAAAGGCTGTATGTCCTTAAGCTGCTTCTGCAGCCGATCGTGGAAAATGCGATTTACCACGGCATCAAAGCGCGCCGGGGACCCGGGCGAATATCGATCAGGGCGTATACCGAGAATCATGCCCTGGTTCTGAACGTTCAAGACAATGGTGCGGGCATGCCGCAAGACAGGCTCGACGAGCTTCGCCGAAAGCTTCGGGACCCGATCTCCGCCATGGATGAGGATGCGGGCGGGACATCTGCGGGTAGCCGCAGCTACGGCATGCTGAATGTTCAAGCCCGGATACAGCTAACGTTCGGCGAGGCTTACGGAATCACCATAGAAAGTACGGAAGGCGAAGGAACTTCGGTGACGATCCGTCACCCGCTGCTCGCTGCGATTCCTCCGCCGCCGGATAACGATAGGGGAGATAGGCTATGAATAAGGCTAACCAGGTGCTTTACCAAGTGCTGATCGCCGATGATGAGCCGATCATCCGCGAGGGGATTCGGGATGCGGTGGATTGGGCTGCGCTCGGCATGGAAGTGGCAGCCGAAGCGGAAGACGGCGAAGAGGCGCTTGAGCTTGCGCTCAGCCGCGTTATCGATATCGCGCTTGTGGATATGAACATGCCGTTCATGGACGGCATCGCGCTGATGAAGAGGCTGAGAGAAGAACGCCCTGATTGCCGTTTCGTGATCATCACGGGCCATGACGAATTCGCATATGCGCAGGAAGCGATCCGGCTTGGCGTAAAGGATTATATTTTGAAGCCGGTGAATGCGGAGCATCTCGTATCGGTGCTGCGCAGCGTAAGGGAAGAGCTGGATGAGCGCCATATTCAGAGCAACTATTTGAAGAAGGCATCGGAACAGATCGAGAAGAATATCCCGCTCCTTCGCGAGCGCTTCTGCCAAGAATGGATTGACGGACAGCTTGAAGAGTCTGAAGCCGTGGAGCAGCTGGAATTCCTCGGCCTGCCGCCAAAGCTGCCCCTTCAGGCAGGCATCGCGAGATGGCCCGAGCTGACCGTCCCCCAGCCGCTCATGAAGGAGAGCGACCGGCAGCTGTATCTGTTCGCTATGGAGAACATGATTGGCGAGCTGCTGCAGCCGGCTGCCCATGTGCTGTTCCGCGACCGAACGGGCCATATCGGCATGCTGCTGTGGGATGAAATCCCTGCGAAGACGTGTGCGGATGCCGAGCAGGCGGTTCAGAAATACTTGAAGCTTTCGATCCAAATGCATGTCGAGCCGGTACGGGACGACAGTGGAGGAATATCGGCCGCGTACGAAGCCTGCCGGGAGGCGGTGCTCCGTGACGCCCAGCTGTCTCCGCTGGTTCGCCGGGCCAGGCAGCTGATTCAGGAGCAGTATGCCGATCCGGAGCTGACGCTGGAGTCTTTGGCTGCGGAGCTTCAGGTGTCGCCGGTTTACCTCAGCCGTACCCTCAAGAAGGAGCTGGGCACGTCGTTTGTCGTTTTCATCACCCAGACCCGCATCCGGAAGGCGATCCAGCTTCTGAATGGCACCGATCTGTCTATTCTTGAAATCGCGGAGCGGACCGGCTATGACAGCCAGCACTACTTCAGCACAGCATTCAAGAAGGTGATGGGCGTATCGCCGAACGGCTATCGCAAGGGCCTCGCTTTTCAGGAAGAGAAGGGCGGTTGACGTATATTAACAAGCAGTCCCTGTTTGGTTGGAGCTCCCAACGAAGCAGGGACTTTTTCTTTTCGGGATTCATCGCTGGGATCGATTCCGGGAAGCCGGTGAAGGTTTACCATTCACACTCCTCCATTCATCCACTCACTCGTTCATCCATTCATCCATCCATTCATTTAACCATCCAATCAGGCCACAAAAGTATGAAAATTATAAAAAAGGTTGTATCTGTCGAAAGACCCTTTCCATCCGCGGGTGTATGCTGATTCATACAGAGAGGCTTTTACGGATGGTAAGGATGTAAGCGCTCTCGATCCAACTTTTCGGAAAGGGGAACAACCGATGAAGAGAGGAATGCTGGGTGTTCTTATTGCGGTCATGCTGGTTGCCCTGACGGCCTGTAACCTGGCCGAAACGGATGCCGGCGATGCGAATAAAGGCTATGTCGGGCTTGCGATGCCAACCAAGTCATCGGAGCGCTGGGTGGCCGACGGTAAAAACATGGAGCGGCTGTTTCAGGAAAAAGGCTATAAGACCGATCTTCAGTTTGCGGAGGACGTGATTGAGAACCAGATCGCCCAGATCGAGAACATGATCACCAAGGGCGTGGATGTCATCGTGATTGCATCGATCGACGGCAATACGCTGACGGATGTTATCAAGAAGGCCCATGATCAAGGGATCAAGGTCATCGCGTATGACCGTCTGATCCGCAATACCGAGCATTTGAGCTACTACGCGACCTTCGACAACTTCAAGGTCGGGGTGCTGCAGGCTTCCTATATCGAAGAAAAGCTCGGCTTGAAGGAAGGAAAGGGGCCGTTCAATATCGAGCTGTTCGGCGGCTCGCCGGACGATAACAATGCGTACTTCTTCTATGACGGGGCGATGTCGGTGCTGAAGCCGTATATCGATTCCGGCAAGCTCGTGGTGCGCAGCAAGCAGACGACCATGGCGCAGATCGCGACACTCCGTTGGGACGGCGCGCTGGCCCAGTCCCGGATGGATAATCTGATCAGTGCGAATTATTCGAACGCTCATTTGGATGCGGTCCTCTCCCCTTATGACGGCATCAGCATCGGGATCATCTCCTCGCTTAAGGGTGTAGGGTACGGTACGCCGGATAAGCCGCTGCCGATTATTACGGGGCAGGACGGGGAGCTTGCTTCGATCAAATCGATCGTGGCCGGCGAGCAGACGCAGACGGTGTTCAAGGATACGCGCCAGCTGGCGGAACAGGCAGTAAAGATGGCCGAAAGCGTAATAAAAGGTGAAGAGGCCGAGGTGAACGATACCGAGTCCTACGATAACGGAGTCAAGGTCGTGCCGGCATACCTCCTTCCACCGGTGTCAGTGGACGCTAGCAATGTCGAGAAGGAGCTTGTGGATACGGGCTACTACACGAAGGAAGAAATCGGTTTGAAGTAAATAACGGCCTTATGGATACGAAACAGAAGGGAAGGTGCAGCCCGAATGTCGGAATACATTCTTGAAATGCGGAACATAACGAAAGCGTTCCCAGGCGTGAAGGCGCTGGATAGCGTGAATCTGAAGATTCGCGAAGGCGAAATCCATTCCTTGTGCGGGGAGAACGGCGCCGGCAAATCTACGCTGATGAAGGTGCTGAGCGGCGTGTATCCGCACGGTACTTATGATGGTGATATTTTGTTCAAGGGGAAGGTATGCGAATTCAAAAGCATTAAGGACAGCGAGGACCTCGGCATCGTCATCATCCACCAGGAGCTGGCGCTGATTCCTTACTTGTCGATTGCGGAGAATATTTATCTCGGCAATGAGCGCGCCCACAAAGGCATCATGGACTGGAACGAGACGATCCGCGGAGCGAAGGAGCTGCTGGGCAAGGTCGGGCTTACGGAAAATCCGAACACGCCGGTGGGCACCATCGGGGTCGGCAAGCAGCAGCTGGTCGAAATTGCGAAAGCGCTCTCGAAGAAGGTAAAGCTGTTGATTTTGGATGAACCGACGGCAGCCTTGAACGAGGATGACAGCGAGAACCTGCTGCAGCTGATGCTGGAATTCAAGAAGCAGGGCATCTCATGCATCCTGATCTCCCATAAGCTGAACGAGGTTTCCAAGGTGTCGGATTCCATTACGATTTTGCGGGACGGCAAAACCATCGAAACGCTGGATATGCACGGCAAAGAGGTCAATGAGGACCGCATCATCCGCGGGATGGTCGGACGGGATTTGACGAGCCGTTATCCGGAGCGTACTCCGAAGGTCGGTGAAGTCATCCTGGAGATCAAGGATTGGACGGTATATCACGAGCTGCAGGCGGACCGCAAGGTGATTGATGGCGCGAACCTCCATATTCGAAGAGGGGAAATCGTCGGCATTGCCGGACTGATGGGATCGGGCCGGACCGAGCTTGCGATGAGCGTGTTCGGCAGGGCATACGGCCGGAATATCAGCGGCGAGCTGTATAAGAACGGGCAGGTCATTCAGAACCGGACGGTGACCGAGGCGATTGCGAACGGCTTTGCCTATGTGACGGAGGACCGGAAGGATTACGGCCTGATTCTGATCGATGACATTAAGCGGAATATCTCCCTTACGGGGCTGCCGAAGCTGGCGAGGAACATGGTGATCGATGAAAGGGAGGAAATCCTCGTTGCCGAGGAGATGCGCAGGAAGCTGAAGATCAAGACGCCGAACATCTTGCAAAAGACCGGCAATCTGAGCGGAGGCAACCAGCAGAAAGTAGTCTTGAGCAAATGGATCTATTCCGAGCCGGACATCCTCATCCTCGATGAGCCGACCCGCGGCATCGATGTGGGAGCCAAGTTCGAGATTTACTCGATTATCAATCAGCTTGCGGACGAAGGCAAAGGGGTGCTGGTCATTTCCTCCGAGCTGCCGGAAATCCTCGGCATTTGCGACCGGATCTATGTCATGAATGCCGGCCGGATCACCGGTGAAGTGAGCAAGGAAGAGGCTTCGCAGGAAACGCTGATGAGATATATGACCAAGAACGGAGGGGCTTAAGCATGGAAACGCTCATGAAATTATTCAAAAACAATATTCGGCAGTACGGAATGATCATCGCCTTGGTCCTGATTATGATCTTTTTCCAGATCATTACGGGCGGGCTGCTGCTTGAGCCGATCAATATTACGAACCTGATCCTGCAAAACAGCTACATTCTCATCCTGGCCATTGGGATGGTGCTGGTCATCATTACGGGACATATTGACTTGTCCGTCGGCTCGGTGGCGGCT
This sequence comes from Paenibacillus sp. FSL R5-0810, assembly GCF_038002285.1. Classification (NCBI taxonomy): domain Bacteria; kingdom Bacillati; phylum Bacillota; class Bacilli; order Caryophanales; family Paenibacillaceae; genus Paenibacillus; species Paenibacillus sp. FSL R5-0810. The sequence goes on along the minus strand of NZ_JBBOCF010000001.1, from coordinate 3,488,655 downwards.
TTCGTTGGTGCTGTCGCAGCCGTGATGATGGTCGATATGCAGCTGCATCCGGTGATCGCCGTCATCGCCTCCTTGATCGTCGGGGGATTGATCGGCGCCTGGCAGGGCTTCTGGGTGGCGTATGTGAGAATCCCGGCCTTTATCGTAACCCTTGCCGGTATGCTGCTGTTCCGGGGCCTTACCATGATCGTCCTGGATGGGCAATCGATCTCGCCGTTTCCGGGCGGATTTCAGAAGCTCAGCTCGGGCTTCGTTCCGGATTTCGGCAACACCGGCACCAATCTGGTTGCGATTCTCGTCGGCATCGCGTTTACGGTGATTTATGTCATCAATGAGCTGAGAGACCGTAAATCCCAGAAAAAGTATAACTTCGACGTGCTTCCAGGCGGCCTGTTCCTGCTTAAGCTCTTCCTGATGGCAGCCGTTATTAATGCCTTTACGTTTATGCTGGCAAGCTACGCCGGCCTGCCGAATATTCTGATTCTGCTGCTTGTGCTCATCATCATCTATTCCTTCGTGATGAACAAAACCGTGATGGGACGCCATATTTATGCGCTTGGCGGCAATGAGAAGGCCGCTGCGTTGTCCGGCGTGAAGACGAAGAAGGTAACATTCTGGGTGTTCGTCAATATGGGCGTCATGGCGGCCATTTCCGGCCTGATGTTTGCCGCCCGTCTGAACGCGGCAACGCCTCGGGCAGGTACGAACTTTGAGCTGGACGCCATTGCGGCAAGCTTTATCGGCGGTGCATCCGCCACAGGCGGTATCGGTACGGTGTTCGGCGCAATCATCGGCGGCCTCGTCATGGGTGTCCTGAATAACGGCATGTCCCTCGTCGGACTCGGCATCGACTGGCAGCAGGGCATCAAGGGCCTTGTCCTTCTGGCAGCCGTCGCTTTCGATATTTATAACAAGAAGAAGAGCAGCGCCTCGTAATTGCATTTTGGCGAATATACAAAAAGCACGGCCGGCTCCGCGCAGATATTTAAAGTCTGCGGGAGCCGGCCGTGCTTTTTTGCGATAAACGACTAAGCTCTTAGGTGGGGTTCAATACTAGCTTATCTCAGCTTAATCGTCACTTTGCGTGTCAACAAGCGGATCAACACCAGCCCAAGAACCATGATGACGGCCGACCCGGCAAGCGAAGCGTACAGCGGCACGTCAAGGGTGAAGGCAGGCATCCAGCGATCCCATAGCGAGGCCAGTTCGAATTGCCACAGCGCATCCATGAAGCCGACAAGGACGATCGCTATGGCGATGAAGCCTAAACCTCGAATCCAGTCGTGCCGGTAGAAGCCGGAGCCGATCATCCATCCCATCAGGTAGTAAACGAAGATTTGGATGCCAAAGGACGCCAGGGCAAGGAACCAGTTGTGCTCGAATGCCTGCAGTACCGGAGAGTTCCCGGTGTCCGAGAAGTTCATCGCCGAGAGCAGCAGGCTGACGGGGCCGACGACGAGCGGAAAGGCAATGGACAGCAGCAGGGCGGCCAAGGCGGCTCCTTTAAAAAAGTCCCTTCTGGTGAAGCCATGACGCACATAGAAGCTCAGGAAGCCGAAGGAGGATATAATGCCGATGACCAGCATGAAGCCCTTGGTCGAGCGGTAGATGATGGAGAAGAAATCGTCCTGGCCGATGTTGCTGCTGCTGCCGGTAATCCCAAGCGCGAGGTTAAGGAGGAACACGATAACCAGATATCCTATGGCCCATGAGCCTTGGTGCCAAAACATCTCCATCATTATTCTCGAAGCGGCTGACGTTGGTTGTTTCATGTTCCCTGCTCCTCCCCTGTGATATGGATAAACAAGTCCTGCAGCGAGATCGGACCCAGCTCAAGCCCCGCGCGTCTAGCTGCATGCTTGGATTCCTCGCTCAGCTCTCCGTAGACGATGGCCGATTTGGTGGAGCCCAGTTGTTGAACATTCAGCACCTTGAGTCCCGGCGTGAATTCGTCCACCTTCTGCGCTGGTCCCGTAATCGAAACGCCGCGGGAGGTTAACGATTCGTAATCGTCTTGGAGGATGAACCGGCCTTTATGGATGATAATGACTTCCTCAAACAAATAATCCATCTCCGACACGAGATGCGTGGACAGGATGAACGTCCGCGGGTGCCGCTCCTGATCCTCGAGGAGCTCCCGGTAGAAAATTTCCCGGGTGGGTGCATCCATGCCCAGGTACACCTCGTCCAGAATCGTAACGGGCGAGCGGCTGGCAAGCCCGATCGTAACGTTGAAAGCCGACTGCATGCCTTTCGAGAGCTCCTTAAGCGGTTTATCCAGCGGCAGATTGAATTTGCGTGCCAGCCCGAGGGCGTATTCCGTATCAAATCGGGGCCTATACCCGGCTACCGTCTCAATCGCCGCTTTGACTTTGTCCGACTCGTCCTTGTAGTCGATGTCATAGAGGAAGGAGACCTCCCGCATGATTTTTGCATTTTCAAACGGCTGCTCCCCGCCTACCTTCACCGTGCCTGATGACGGCTCGCGAAACGAAGCCAGCGCGGACAGCAGCGAGGTTTTGCCTGCGCCGTTCCGTCCGAGAAGGCCGTAAATCTTCCCGCCGTCCAATCGGAAGGACATATCCTTTACGGCCTCAACGTCCCCGTAGCGAATGGAGACCCGGTCGAATTCGATATCAAGATTCATGGGCGTCACGCTCCTTTACTTGGGTGATGATCTCAAACAAATCTTCCGTGGACAGACCGAGCTTATCGGCCTCCTGCACCATAGGCACCACATAATCATCTGCAAATGCATTTTTCCGGGTCCGAAGCAGCTGCTCCTTCGCCCCTTCCGCAACAAACATGCCGACACCCCGCTTTTTAAAAATGAGGCCGGATTCAACGAGCAGGTTGATCCCCTTCAAGACCGTAATGTGATTGATTTTGTAAAAGCTTGACAGCTGCGTCGTGGAAGGCACCTGCTCCCCTTCGAGCAGCTGGTCGTTCACGATCTGATCTTCGATCTTCTCCTTGATCTGGAGGAACAAGGGCTTGTTATCCGGATATACCGAGCTGCTAATTCGAATCACCGCCTTGCCGTTGATGTTTCTGTAAAGGTTATATGCTTATATATATGACTATATAACCAAAACGTGCCGAGCATGTCAAGGTCATTTTGGAAAAATTTGCACCAAAGGTTGCTAACCGATTAATCTTAAAGTGAGTAGACGTATTAAAGGGAAGGCTCCAGTCATAGATTGTAGGCTAGCAAGCTGCTGATCTGTGGAGCAAAGAGATTTTGACAAGGATGAAGAGGAGATCGTCGACGATGAATACATTACATAATGAATTATACAGTCAGCCTTATGATCCGGCACATATGGAACCTGTAACAACTGTACTTTATTCCGTTAAAAACAACAGAATTGTTGCCAGGAAAATTTCCAGCGGGGGCCTTGAAGTCGTGGAATTCGTATTCGACCAGCAAGAAATGGCGAACGTGATTGAAAACCACATTGAAATCCAGTTTGCGTTATATCAATTCTATGTAATGAGTAGCGACTATAAAGATACACTGACCCGTTCGAATGAGAAGATATCTTGTGGGATCCATTATCCAAATAAGGGAGACAAGTTAAAACATTCGACATTGTCCAACCTGCTTTCCATTTTCGACTCGTTAATTGTGGTTTATCAGAAAAACAAAGCAAAGGTTTCGGGCATACTGTCCAGCTTGGATTCAAAAACAACAATCTATCGTTTATACCATAGCCTGTACATCGATTCGCGTCTAAATCCGTTTATCATTTCTTTCATAGACCATACAAAGGGCTGCAAATTGGAAGACGGCGCTACGGAGGTCTATCGCTTTCAGCCCCGGGAAGACGACGTTCAGGCGGCTGTCCTTGATCATACGGAAATGGAGGCCATTCATTATTTAGAGCAGCAATTGCAGCTTTCCGACGAATGCTTTACGTTTGTATGTTTAGGCTGGAATGAAGAGGACGTTGCCGAGAGCACGACGCTCATAAAGCTAGCGAAATATTTTGAGAGAATTTATGTGGTCTCAACTCAGAATAGATTCCGTTCCCAACTTCTTGCTATTTATAAAAAATAATCGTCAAGCGTCGTCGTATAACTGCATGAATCTCCCAAAACTCTGTACTTCCTAAACTGCAAAAAGACACATGCGCTTGTGTGCGCATGTGTCTTTTTGCAGTTCAAAACCTTGAGAAAACAGGCCGGTCCGTGCGTTCACGGCAAATCGTTATTTCGATTTCGCTCCCTCCGAATACTCATGGATATCCGCATCCGGCAGCTTGCCGCGCTGAAGTTCGCGGATCGTCAGCCCGAAATCCATCTGCAAATGCGGATAGTCAGGGAATTTGTCCCAATCGCCGCCCCATTCGAACCCGAGCTCTTTGGCGATGGCCACCACTTCCATCCAGTCGGATTTGCCATTGCTGTTACCGTCGTATTCCATGTCCCAGATGACGCTTCCATCTTCGAGCTTCAAGGCAAAATCGATAGCGAGCCCGTAGTTGTGGAGAGATTGGCCGGCTTTGGCGTTCGTAACGATATCCCCCTCGGTTGTCCGGCCCTGATTGTAGATCCGGGTCTGTTCTTCATGGCTCCGGTATCCGTCGGTGATGACGATCGTGATGCCCCGCTGCTTGGTGAGGCGGACCAGCTCGTTTTTTTGCTTCAACACATAAGGGTGTAGGCCGGTGATCGCCGGCGTTTCTTTTTTATCAAGATCAAAATCCATGTCGTTGATGATGCCGGGAATAGCGGTTTGCATCTGCATATAAAATATGGCGAGCAGCAAGGCGGCCAGGAGGACAAGGGTCTTTCTTCTACGTTTAATCATCGGAGTTTCGTTTCTACCTACTTTCACAAGAATCACTTACGATCAATCTTCTCTCAATCTATTATATCGGCAACCGGGCCCAGGTTCCAACAGCGCCGGACTCCTGACCATAAGCAGGAATGAATAGCAATCCCTGGTTCTTCGCATGCTAAGCAACAAGATGGAAAATGCTTGTCCCGAAACGATGGCGGCGAAATCGTCGCCGGGAAAGCCGGGGCAGGGAAAGGAGAATCGTAATGAGCAGCATTCAACAGTTGCAAGGTACACTGAGTCAGCTGTCCGGCCAATTGGCGGCAGCGGAGCAGAGCGGCAGTATGGAGGAGGTCGGGGCGATAGCGGGCCAGCTGGGGCAGCTTCAGACTGCGCTTCAAAGCGCACAAGCGGGGCTTACGTCGGAAGCCTCCGAGTCAGCTAGGCAGGAGCTTGTCAATTGCCGCATGCTTCTGCATGGCATGATGAACGCCGTGGAGGCCATTCAAGCCCGGGCAGCCGAGCAGTACCGCCAGGTTCTTGGCGAGAACAAGGCCGCATTTGAACAGCTGGCTGATGCAGCCAAGCAAAGCGGTTACCCGGAAGCCTACCAGTACAGGCAAATATTCCAGCAAATGGCGGAGGTCAGTCAGCAGCTGCGTCAATTGGACGGCTCCATGCTGGATATGGGTTATCAGATGGAGCGGGGGGCGCAGACCGGTGGCAGCTTAAACGGAGCAGTCCCGATTGAAGAGACGACCATGGATACTCATGACGGCTGGACCATATGACTGGACGCATCGAATAAAAACCAATGAGGGCGGCCCCTGTTTTCGTAGCAGGAGGTAAGCTGCTGCGCGGACCATCCATCCCTGTTATACCGAAGCTTCAGACCCATTTTAGCGAGGGTTCTGCAGGCTTCTTTTTTGTGATTGAAAGAAATATCTTTTTTAATATATAATCAAGGAGAAAATATCCATAAATCTATTGGGAAATGGACTAGATAAAAGAACCATTTGGAAAAGAGGGAGTTGCGATGGCGAGAGTAGGACCCAAACTGAATCAATCCAATACGCTGCTGATGATATCCAGCATCTATTCGTCACTGACCAAGACGGAGAAGAAGGTGGCCGATTACGTCAAGAGTTATCCGGAGGAGACGGTGCTGGCCACCGTTACGGACCTATCGGAAAAGGCGGGTGTCGGCGAAACCTCCGTCATCCGTTTCTGCAGAAAGCTGGGGTTTCGCGGGTTTCATGAGTTCAAGCTTTCCGTAGCCCAGGATTTGGTGGATCGTCCCCAGTCTGTGGTCGATACGGCCATCGATGAGCAGGATGACCTCATGACGGTAGCCCGCAAGCTTACGATGCAGCATGAAATTTTACTGAAAAACACGCTGGATCTCGTAAATGCCGATCATCTGAGAATGGCGGTCGATAAGCTGCTAGCCGCGAGTAAAGTGTATGTTTATGGGGTCGGATCTTCGGGCATTACGGCGCTGGACCTGCATTACCAGCTGATGCGTCTTGGCCTGAACGTCGAAGCGCACCGGGATGCTCATATCATCGCGATGTCGGCAGCTCTGGTGAAGGAGGGGGATCTGGTATTTGCCATCTCCACCTCCGGCAGCACACGCGATCTCGTGGATCCGGTGAAGGAAGCGAAGAAGAACGGGGCGGACGTCATTTGCCTGACAGGACACCTGAGATCGCCGATCGCAACCTATGCGGACACGGTGCTGCTTGTCTCTTCGCGGGAGATGCCGACTGAAGGCGGGGCGCTGGCAACCAAATTCATGCAGACGTATATGCTCAACCTCCTTACGACACTGCTGTCAATGAAGAAGGAGGACGCAATCGAATCACTCGAGAAAACGGCGAGATCGGTAGCCGATAAGCTGTACTAACATCTGTACTAACGTTACTGTACTAACGGTCGTTCCCTTATTCCTAGACAGCAGGCACGAGGCGAATCGATTTTTGGATTATGAAAAGGGAGGTCTTTGCATCATGGAGTATGCAATTGGCGTTGATATCGGAGGAACTAAGGTGCAATTTGCGGTAGTCAACCGGCAGGGGGAAATCGTCAGCCGGTATCTTGTGCCTACCGAAGCGGATAAGGGAGCCGGGCAGCTGATGGATAAACTGCTGTCCGGCATCGACCGCATGATGAATGCTGCGCAGCAGCATGGGGAAGTCTGCGGCATCGGCATTGGCAGTGCAGGTCAGATCGATTACCAGGAAGGCGTTGTTTTGTATGCCGGCGATACCTTGCCAGGATGGACCGGTGTTCCGATTAAGCAGCTCGTGTCGAACCGGTTCGGCCATAAGGTGTATGTTGATAATGACGTGAATGTGATCGCTTTTGCCGAGAAGAGGTATGGTGCCGGCATCGGCTACAGCAATTTTGTTTGTTTGGCGCTCGGGACGGGAATCGGGGGAGCGGTTATGGAATCCGGCCGTCTTCTTCGAGGTGTCTTCGGAGGCGCAGGAGAGCTGGGGCATGTCTGCGTCGATGTGAACGGTCCACGCTGCAGCTGCGGCAATAACGGATGCATCGAGCTGTATGCCTCCGGCAGCGGAATTGCGAGGATAGGTCGGGAGATGCAGGAAAATGGAAGCGCTTTATATTTGTGGAAGCCTCATTCCAGGGAAATTATTCATGCCTGGCTGCACAACGATGAGGGAGCTGCGCTGGTCATGACGAAGGTGATGCGCGCCCTTGGCGCAGCGATTGCGGGATATATCCATACCTTTAATCCTGAGGCAATTCTTATTGGCGGCGGGGTTGCGGAAGCGGGACCGCGCTTTTTCGCGGAGCTGGAACAGGAAGTGGACGTTCGGACTTCTTCGTATATGCGCAAGTGCTGCCGGATTATTCCTGCGGGTCTGGGAGTTGATGCAGGCGTGATAGGGGCAGCGGCTCTGGTATGGAATCATAACGATGAAGGGGAATTAATTTACGTAATTTAGGAGAATAATTCCTCCATTATTTAAATAATTTAAGGAATACATTTTATTTCTATTACATCAAAAGATACGAAAAACCATTGGATACACAAGGATTTTCGCCGAAATATTGCTGGGTCAATGAGTTAAAGCGCATACAATGCTCAGAAAATAAGGATTGACTAAAGAAAATATATCCATTATTTTTCTTGTAGGAGGATTTTTCCTCCAAAAATTATTTTTATGGAATCCAGAACATGTTGGAGGGTGAGTCATTTGAAGAAGAACTATAGAAAGAGGTCGTTTCACGCCACGCTGCTGCTGGTACTGGCCTTTTCGGTTGTGCTAAGCGCTTGTTCCGGTTCGAAGGAAGGTGGTCCGGGCAAGGGCGGAAAGGTTGAAATCCAGCTGTGGAGCTCGGCAACCGGAGACGGTGCGAAGCCGATTGAAGCGGCTATAGCCAAATTCAATGAAAGCCATGACGACATCGTTGTAAAGACACTCAGCAATCAGGATCACCAGAAGCAGTTGACCGCGATTTCAGGCGGCAATGCCCCCGACATCATCATTACGCAGTGGAACAACATCGGCCCGTGGTCGGAAGCCGGAGCCGTTAAATCATTGGAGGAATTCATTAAACGGGACGGTTACGACACCGGCCAGATTATCCCGGCTGCGCTGGAGCGCATGAAGGTTGACGATGAAATTTATGGGCTTCCGATCTCCATGAGTATGGCGAATAAATTGTTCTATAACAAAGAAGTGTTTGAGGAGGCAGGCCTTACCGCGCCGCCTGAAACGCTGGAGGAATTGTTCGAATACTCGAAGCGGCTGACCAAGAAGGACGACAAAGGCAATATTACGCAAATGGGCTTTATTCCGGATTATCCTTGGATCGATAACGTGTTCTGGCCCATCATATTTAATGGCTCCTGGGTGGACGAAAGCGGGAAGCTGACCGCTAACCAGGAAGCAAACGTTAAAGCGATCGACTACCAGATGAGTTACTACAAGGAATTTGGGCAGGAAAGCATCGATAAATTCAAATCGGGCATGGGCGGACTCCAAACCCCGCAGGATCCGATTCTGACCGGCAAGCTGGCCATGATCATCGGCTGGGAGAACTGGTATGTGGACGACCGGGGTGAAGGCAAGGATGTCGGTGTCGCACCGTTCCCTTATCCGGCGGCCAACCCTGAGCTTAAAGGCTCCGGAATGGTAAGCCCGATTGCGATGTTCATTCCTTCCAAAGCGATGCATCAGGAGGAAGCGTGGAAGGTGCTGCAGTATTTGCTCAGCGAGGACGTGCAGATTCAATACAGCATCGATTTCGGCTCGATCCCGGTTTTGACCAAGGCGCTGGATAATCCGAAGCTGACGCAGAATGAAGAGACGAAGGTGCTGTGGGAATATTATGAAAGCGCTAAAAGTCCGAATTTGAAAGGCTTCCCGAACAGCATTTACATTAATGAATACCTGCAAACCTTGAATGAAGAGACGGAGAAGGCGCTGAAGGGCCAACTTACCGCCCAGGAAGCCATGGATAATGTTGTGAACAAGATGCAGCCGATTGCGGACAAATACAAAAAATAACATGGCAATTTGCCTGCAGGATACCGGGGGAGAAGGATGGTAGATGGAACCTTAGCTCCCGGCATTCCCGGCATGCTTTGCAAGGGTTATTAGGAGGTGAACCCCCGCATGGATCGTTTAAAGCTCCATAGCGGTATCAAGAGCAGGGAGAGAAAGCGGCTGTTCATCGGCCTCATGTTTCTGAGTCCATGGATTTTCGGCTTCCTGGTATTCCAGCTCTATCCCATCATCATGTCGCTATATTACAGCTTTACGGAATATAACATGTTTAACCCGCCGCAATGGATCGGTCTGGACAATTACAACGAGATGTTCCGGGACGATAAAATGTTCTCTTCGCTGTACAATACGGTATTCATGGCATTGTTCGGTTTTTTTCCGCAGCTGGTGTACGCGCTTGTAATCGCACTGCTGCTGAACCAAAGCGTAAAAGGGCTGTCTTTATACCGCACCGTTTATTTTCTCCCGACACTGGTTCCGGCCGTCGCAGGTTCTCTTCTGTGGATATGGCTGCTGAACGCGCAGTACGGTCTGGTGAATCAAATGCTCGGCGCCATTGGGCTGCCTGAACCGAACTGGCTCATGGACGAGAATTGGACGAAGCCTTCCCTGATATTAATGGGCTTCTGGGGAACGGGGACGATTACGATCATGTATCTGGCCGCCCTTCAAGAGGTGCCGAAAATGTACTATGAAGCCGCTTCGATCGACGGAGCGAACAAGTGGCACAAGTTTTGGCACATTACGCTGCCGGCAATATCTCCGATGACCTTTTTCCAGCTCATTATGGGACTTATCGGCTCATTTCAATATTTTTCACAAGGATATGTGTTCGCGGATTCCAGCAGCCAAGCCATCGGCGGCCCGGGGAATTCGATTCTGTTCTATGCGATTTATTTGTTCCAGAATGCGTTCATGTACCTGAAGATGGGATATGCCTCCGCAATGGCGTGGATTCTGTTCATCATCGTGCTGCTGCTGACCCTGCTGATCTTCAAATCATCGAGCAAATGGGTCTTCTATGGAGGTGAAAAATAATGAATGCGTCGATCCTGGGCAGAAGGCTTCTCACCCATCTGATCCTGATTTTGGTCGGCTTGATGTTCCTGGCGCCATTCGCCTGGCTGCTGCTGACAACGTTCAAGACGGAGGATGAGATCTTTGTCATCCCTGTGCAATGGTTCCCTTCGGAATGGATCTGGGATAACTACCGCAATGCGGTTCAGATGATCCCGTTCATTAAATACACCTGGAACACTATCGTTATTGCCCTGTTGAGCGTTGCGGGCGTGGTCATCCTTTCGCCGCTCGTCGCTTACGGCTTCTCGAGAATCGATTTCAAGGGACGGAACGTACTGTTCATCATTATGCTCAGTACGCTGATGCTTCCGATGCAGGTGACGATGATTCCGCTGTATGTCGTGTTTAACAAGGCGAACCTGCTGAATTCCAACTGGCCGCTCGTCCTTAGCGCGTGGTTTGGAACGGGGATGGCATTTAACGTGTTTTTGATTCGGCAGTTTTTTAACGGGATTCCGATCGAGCTGACGGAATCGGCCAAGATCGATGGCGCATCGGAATTTCGCATCTATTCTCAAATTATTCTGCCGCTGGCGAAGCCGGCGCTGCTCACGATTGGTTTGTTTACGTTTTTGGGAGCATGGGGCGATTTCCAAGGCGCGCTGATTTATTTGAACGATCAGGAGACATGGACGCTCTCCATCGGACTGAAGCAGTTCATCCGGGAAAATTCAGTGGCATGGGGGCCTCTGATGGCGGCAGCAACGCTGTTCACGGTCCCGATCATCATCCTCTACTTCTTCGTGCAGAAGAAATTCATCGAGGGGATTACGATTACAGGCATGAAATAACCGAAAAATAGGCTGCGGAGGGCTGTCATACTAAAACAGATTTAGGAGCTAACTTATGAGGCGGATGATTACAGAAAGAGGATTAGTCGTATCTTGTCAGGCTTATGAAGGTGAGCCGCTCTTCGGTCCCCATCATATGGCGGAGATGGCCAAAGCGGCAGTGTTGGGAGGGGCCATCGGCATTCGGGCGAACGGAACGGCCGACATCGCGGCGATCAAGGCTGTCGTGAATGTGCCGGTGATCGGTTTGTTGAAACGGCGGGTGGGAGACTGCCCCGTATATATTACGCCGACATTGGAGGATGCATGCGCCGTCAATGCCGCGGGTGCGGACATTGTGGCCATTGACGGGACGCGCAGGCTGCGGCCGGACGGGACAACGATTCGGCAGGTCGTAGAGGAACTGACTCGCCTTGGGGTGTGCGTCATGGCGGATGTATCTACCTTGGAGGAGGGGCTGCATGCGGCAGAGCTTGGTGTTCGATATATTTCGACGACGCTGTCGGGTTATACCCCGTACAGCCCCGGAACGAATAAACCGGACATCGAGCTTGTTCGGTGTCTCGCACAGGAAACCAGGCTGCCGGTCGTTGCCGAAGGAAGGTTCACGAGCTCGGAGCAGATGATTCAGGCATTGAACGCAGGAGCTCAATTCGTGGTGGTGGGCAGCGCGATCACCCGCCCGCAGGATATTACCGAGCGCTATCGGAAAGCGATTGAGGACAAGGTTGTATTGAATAGCTAGAAGGGGGTGATCAACGAAGAGGGGATGTGCATTTATTCCGGAAGAACAATACATGTTGAAGGGGGTGAGATCATGAAACGGCTCGGATCCGGGAGCAGCGAGTTCTGAGCAAGCTGGCGATCCTAGAGCAGGTTCCACCAAGAAATGAGTTGATAGGCAGCAGCTGCAGTATCTTATGAAGTTGGTCGCAAGCTTAGAAGGAAGAAAGATGACTAATAAGGAGGATGATGACATGAAATCGTCTAGAAAACGGATATCCTTGGTTCTGGCACTCCTGATGATGTTTTCGCTCGTCCCGGCCGCCTATGCGGATGAAGCGAAAGCGGAGGCGCGGAATTTGGCCAGGGATGCGGTCTACATGTGGTCGGAAGCGCCGGAGAGCGCTTATCCCGACCCAGGGAACAAGCTGAATGACGGCGTCTTCGGGACGCGTAACGTGCTGGATCCGGCCTGGGTCGGGCATTTACGGAAGAAGACGCGGGAGGTCGTATTTGATCTCGGCGAGCCGAAATCCATCTCCGGCATTAAAGCGCATTTTCTGCAGGATTGGCCCGGGTCTGCCGTCCTGTTCCCGCTGACCGTTTCGATGTACGTATCGGATGATAATGTTCATTGGGCAACCTTGACCCATAAAGCGACCCAGACGCTATGGATCGACGGACCTCCGGTCGACGAAACCTATGCCTGGGATGCAGGCGCGGACGGCGTGCCTGGCGCGGAGGATGCAAGTCACGCCTACGCACGTTATGTTAAGGTGACGTTCACGATGCATACGAGAGCATGGACCTTCATCGACGAGATCGAAATTACAGGCACCGACGGCCAGGCGAAAGGCGCGGTCCGGGTTCCGCCGGAGGAATTCAAGATGCTGGTGCCGGGCGAAGCCACGGCGGGCATACGGGATTTGTCCCTTCTGTATAACGGGCATTACGCCAATGGAGACGGAGACTGGAGCAAAGAGGACATCATTCCGCAGATCAGTTATGTGAATCAGGATGGCGAGTCGGTCGACTGGTTCTTCGACGGCGTTCTGGTTCTCGGATTGCTGTCGCCGGACGGCAGAGATTTCGGAGGCGGCTCGAATCTGAAGGATTGGAACTGGTATCTTGATAAAACATTTGCTGCGGACGGCGATATGTTCCAGCTCAATGAGGCTACCAAGGAAGCGGGCACCAAGCTCGGCGAGCCGGACCACAAAACGAAGGTCGTCGTCATGATTCCCGACCCGGGCGAATACGTAACGGACTTCGGCGATGTGGACGGGGACGGCAAATCCGAGAATTTCAATGCCGGCAGCGTGGGCGAGCAGCAGGCCATGGCCAACAGGCAGAAGGCTGTCCGGTGGTGGATGGATGAAGTTCTTAAGCGTTGGGAGAGCAGCGAATATAGCCACCTGGAGCTTGTCGGGTTGTATTGGCTGTCCGAACAGGTAAGCACGAGCGCTTCGGGACCGGATATGCTGAAATACGTTAACGGCGAAATCCATGCCGAAGGCTTGAAGTCGTTCTGGATTCCTCACTTTTTGGCTTACAAAAGCTATATGTGGAAAGAAGTCGGGTTTGATGCGGTGGCATTCCAGCCGAACTACTTCTTCGAAGAGATGAGCAGCGAACGTCTGGACGATGCGGCCTATACGGCCGAACGGTTCGGAATGGGCGTCGAGATCGAATTCGATGGGCGGATGCTCACGGATCCGGTATTCCGCCAGCGTTACAAGGAGTATCTGGATGGCGGCGTGAAATACGGGTACATGACGGATACGTTCAAAGCCTACTACAAAGGCTCCGGACCGGTGTTGGGCACAGCCGCGGCCAGCGAGGATCCTGAGATCCGGATTATGTACGATTGGCTGTATCAATTCGTGAAGGGAACATATCAGTTGGATAATACCGGCACCGTTCATATGAAAGAGCTGGTGAATCAGCTGGAAAAGGGCGGACAATTCAAAAGCCACGGGGCAGCCCGCTCTCTGACGGCGCATTGGGATTCGGTCGTTCGTTTTGAGGAGCAAGGGAACAAGGAACAGGCCTCCGGCCATTTGGACCGTTTCCTTGAGCTGCTGGAGCAGCATAAGCAGAATGGGCTGGTATCCGGCAAAGCCTATCCGTTGTTGAAAGCAAACGCCGATTATGTGGCTAAACGGCTGCGGTAAGCGCATATAAGGATACTGACAGGGGAACCCGAGGGATTTCAAATTCCAAGGGTTCCCTTTTTTTGTTCAATGGAAATGATTTATTTAAAAAAGCACCGTTGGATTTAGCGGACGAACCGGCGGGACCAATACTTCTAATTCTGAAGCAGGCTCGTTTGCAGCAGGTCGAGATACTTCTCGACAGCCTCGCGGTTCATTCGATAGTAGATGCGGTTCGCTTGCTTCTCGATTTGCACGAAGCCTTGCTGGATTAAGGCGTTCATATGGTGGGAGATCGTTGCGGTCGACAGGCCCAACTGCTCGGCAAGCTCCGAGCCGTAAGCCGGCTGACGCCGAATGTACTTTAGAATGGCGAATTTGCTCGGATCGCTGAGCATTTTCAGCGTTCGGCAAATCTCCTCGTCGGATACCGACTGCCGGGCGATCTCCTCCAGCGTTTCAAACAGGACGCCGATGTACAGCGTTTCGGCCTCTGCTGTACCGGTATGGCTGAGGTATGTAACCATATTAAAGCCGATGACTTGCGGAACGATATGGACCTGTTTATCATCCAGCAGTTTGATTTGAAGCTTGCTGTTCAAGCGCTCGATGGGCTTCGAGGCGACCAGTTCCCGGTAACGGGCCTCAAAGCCTTCAAGCAGCGGCGAAACGATGTCCAGCTTTTCGCGGTATAACGAAGCCGCCCGATTCAAGATGGGAAGCAGCTCTTGCATGTACGCGTCGTAATTTTGGTAGAGCAGGCTCAGGAGCCATTTCTCCTGCACGTCCACATCGAATGAATCGATCCAATTGATAAGGTCGGCATCGTTTTGCACAACGAGGTCGGCGGAGCCGTCCAACTCGCCCGCAAACCAATGCTTGAGGTGTCGGGTATATTGCTGGAGCCGTTGTTCCTTCGGCATGGGTACGAGCGGCTTGAAGTCCGCGTCGGGGGCCTCGGGATGAGGCATATACGCATGCAGCGAGGAATGCAGGAGCATTCGGGCGCAGCACCACTTCTCATGACCCTGGCTCCTGAAGAAGAAGGCCAGACGCTCCTCATCGGCATTGACGCCGTTATACACGTATTCGCCAAGCTCAATGATAGGTTCGAAGGCTTGCAGCAGTTCAGGGGTATCCAGGCGGTATTTATCCTGAAGCCCGCACAAGACCGCTCTCGTGTCTTCGTTATTCGCATATCGGCAGAGCAATTCCAAGCATTCGAAGAGAATATTCGGCTGTGAATATACCGCGACTTTCATAGGGAAATACTCCTTTACAGCTGTCGTAATGTCTTTATGAAGAGCATACCAACAAACAGCAGGATTGTAAAAATCCCTGTAATCCCGAAGAGCTGTAGCAGGTTCAATTCCGTCATGACGGCCGCAATCAGCATGGATCCGAGCGGGATCGTTACGCTTGCGATCGCGTTGAAAATCGCGCCGACGCGCGATAAATACGCCTCTTCGATATGCTCCATAAAGGATACGCCGATCACCGTTTCGACGAAGGAAGCGAAAAAGCCGAATACAAGCATGGTAATGATGAGTAAGGTATAGACGAACACGCGCTGGTCCGCATATGCAGCGATCCAGACCCAAATGAGATAACAGGCCCCGATTACGACTCCCCCCGAGATGAACAGGATGCGGGACGACAATGTTTTACGCAGATAAGGGAACAGAATCGCGCCCAAACCAAGACCGATCGTCGAAGAGATACCGGCTGCGGACATTCCGTTCGCGGATAAACCGAGGAAGTCGGTCGTATAGGGAGCCATCATGGAATTGATCGGGATCAAGAAAATGCCGATGGCGCCTCCCAGCAGGCATATCGTAAATACGGTGCGGGTGTTGCTCAGGTAATCGAAGCCTTCTTTAAGCGTATGCATGTAACCTATCATATCCAGCTTGAGCCTGCCGCTAATCGATGTTTCTTTACTGTCGATTCCCAGGATGAGAGCAGCCGAAATGATGAAGGTGGCAGCATCGATCAGAATGGCGGTCCCAAGGCCGAACATTCCGATGATCGCGGCAGCGGAGCCGAGGCCGATCAGCTCCATCATTTTTTTGAGCGTCGTATTGAAGGCGATGCCGTGCGGGTACATGGATTTCTGAAGCAGCCGGGGGATGATGGCGAGCCCTGCCGGGATGCGCAGGGATTCCAAAGTCGAATTCATGAAGGTGAGCAGGAGGAGAAGCCAGGGCTGCAGCAGACCAAGCATGAACAGGATGGCCGTCGCTGCCACTGCAAGGCCGCGCCCGATGTCGGCAGCCGCCATGACATACCGCTTGTTCATTCCCTCGACGATCGCACCGGCAAAGGGCTGGAACAGAATGGACGGCAGTGCGTTGACGCCGAAGATGACAGCAACCCAGGAAGCGGAGCCCGTAAGCTGATAGACCATGAGGGAAAATGCGATCATGTCGATGGAGTCGCCGTAACGGTTGACGGCATTGGCGGCCATTAGCTTCATGTACTCTCTTTGGGTTAGTAAATCCCGGTACCGATGTGCTTTTGCTCTTCTTTGCTCTTGTAAGACCATGATCTAACCTCCTTTATAGATATAAATAAAACACAATGGTTAGATGATCGTCAATATAAATGTTAGACAAAAATAAAACTTTCGACTTCGATGCATATAAAAAAGAGAAGCCGTGCACATGGGCACGGCTCCTCTAGCTATGGGACGATCTCTCGCCTATTTCCGCATTTCCCGCCATTGTCGTATCGCATTATGCAAACGTGACATGGCTTCCTCAACCGTAGCCCGGGTGCAGGCTACATTCATACGCATGAAGCCCTCGCCATCCTTGCCGAAGGTCGCCCCGCTGTTTAATCCCAGCTTCGCCTCTTCGACGAGGAAGCGGTTCAGCTTGTCATGCTCCATCCCGAGCGAACGGAAGTCGATCCACAGGAGGTATGTAGCTTCGGGCAGGGCCACGCTCAGCTCCGGCAGATGCTCGCGGATATAATTCGCAACGAGCTCCATGTTTCCGCGAATATAAACCAGCAGCTCGTCCAGCCATGGTCCTCCTTCGCGGTATGCAGCTTCCGTTGCCACTGCTCCGAGCGGCGTAATGGAGCCGATGTGATACCGGTTCAGCACTTTCCGGAAGGTCCGGCGAAGCTGCTCATTAGGAATGATCATGTTGGCTGTGTTCATCCCTGCGATATTGAAGGTTTTGCTCGGCGCAGTACAAATGATCGAGCGAGATGCCGCGTCGTCGGACAAGGCGGCGAACGGCGTATGGCTGCCCTGCTCAAAGATGAGGTCGGCGTGAATTTCGTCGGATACGACAAGCACGTCGTACTGCCGGCACAGATCGGCCAGACGCTCAAGCTCTTCGCGTCTCCACACCCGTCCGACCGGGTTGTGCGGACTGCACAGAATCAGCATTTTTACACGGCCGCCGGCAAGGCTCTTCTCCAGATCCTCGAAATCCATTGCATAGTCCCCGTCCTCCCCGCGAATAAGCGGGTTAAGCACAAGCTCCCGCTCTTGGTCCTTGACCACGCTATGAAACGGAGGATATACCGGCGTCTGAATGACAACCTGATCTCCCGGCTCCGTAAATGCGTCCACGATCAGGCTCAGCGCGGGCACCACGCCGGGGCAGAACTGGATCCAATCCTTTTGAATGCTCCAGCCGTGACGGCTTTGCATCCATTCCGCAATAGCCTCCTGGTACGACTCCGTCGGGAAGGTGTAACCGAACACCCCATGCTCTACCCGGCGGTGAAGAGCCTCCAGCACGGCAGGCGGGGCTGCAAAATCCATATCCGCAACCCACATCGGAAGAGCGTCAGGCACGCCGAATACAGCGGGAACGTTATCCCACTTGTGACAAGCGGTGCAGCTTCGGTCAATGGTCAAATCAAAATTCATATGTCATTTCCTCCTAAGCAAAAATGGAATTAGGCTATCGTTTTGGCCAGGGATATCAAGCCAGTAATGGTAATTACATTTAGTATGGTCGAGATGAGCACCGTTTGTGCAGCAAAGTCCGGCTCGTTCTGATATTCTTCCGCGAGAATGGACGAATTGACGCCGACCGGCATCCCCGAGGCGATGATGAGCGCCTGGGCCGGAATTCCCTTAAGTCCGAGCAGGAGGACAAGCGCAATCCCGATGGCGGGAGCAACAAGCAGGCGAAGCAGGACGCTCAAATAGACGTCGAGCCGGCGCAGCCGGAGCGGATATTTGATAATTTGCGCACCGAGCGTCAGCAGGGCGACGGCGACCATCGATTGGTCGGCATAGATCAGCGGCTGCGAGATAAATACGGGCAGCGGCAGGTCCAGCGCATGCAGCGCAATCCCGAGAACGAGCGCGTAAGGGACGGGCATTTTCAGAAATCCGATAATGGCTTGCTTATAGAGGCCGTTCGTCTTGGCGCCCTGAATGGAAATGACGCCGTAGGTGAACGTCAGCAGACTCTGAAAGGACATGATCAGCGCCTGAACCGAGGTTGCCATCGGATCGCCCTTGAAGGCCAAGTTGTTGATCGGAAGGCCATAGTTGCCGGAGTTGTCGAGAATTAGGCTGTTGGTGAACGCGGCCTTCATGCCGCGGTTGAACTTCCGCTGCCGAGCAACCAGCATGCTGATCCCATACAGGACGGCGATATAGAGGGCGTAGAACAAGGCGACCGTCCCCAGCAGCTGGGGCGACATCTCGGACTCGTACATGCTCATGAACACGGCAGCGGGCGTGATGTAATAAAAATTGATTTTGGCGAGTGTGTACAAATCCAGCTTGAATGCATACTGCAT
Source organism: Paenibacillus sp. FSL R5-0810 (assembly GCF_038002285.1). Lineage (NCBI taxonomy): Bacteria > Bacillati > Bacillota > Bacilli > Caryophanales > Paenibacillaceae > Paenibacillus > Paenibacillus sp. FSL R5-0810. The sequence continues at coordinate 3,469,808 of NZ_JBBOCF010000001.1, read as the reverse complement.
CGTTACGCCGAAGCCGATCAGCACGAAGATCGGGAGTACCACTTCCAATAAAATGTCGGCGATCATGCTGTTGTCATCTTCTTTCCCCGTAAATGTAGCTGAAGGTGAATGCCCTCATTGAATGATAAATGCCTTGTCATTATATCATGGCATCGCGAGGTTGACACGAGAGAACCGCGAAGAGGGCTGCATAACCGGGCGTACTTCGGGAAAAGGCCCGTCCTGGTATGTATCGGTATCGAGGGAAAATTGGATCAGGGCAATACTGGATGCTTCATTTATCGTCGTTGTGTCGCGGTAGAACACGCAACGGATGGTACCGTTGCCATGCCCAGGCATGGTCCGACAAAAAAACCTCGGTGTGGATCACAGACGAGAGCTGATCGTCCAAGACGAGATGAAGGAAAGGCCGACTGACCGAAGCCAGGGCAGCTGCGTTTGAGCGCAAACAAAGGGTACCGCTGGTTAGTGCATTCGCGCGGTTAAAGCACAACAAAACGGGTGCCCCGCTGCAGGCGGGCACCCGTTTGGATGAGCTTCGTGAGAGAAGCGGCTTTTTACTGCGGATTCGTTGTCCAGATGCCGGCGGTTTTGACAAACACGCGCTGCGGCAGCTTCAATGCGGCCAGTACAAGCTCGGCCACATCCTCCGGCTGCAGCATACGGTCCTCATCGCCGATCTTCAGCCCGGCATTGACCGCAAGCTCCGTGTTGACGGTGCTTGGCGTCAGGGCGGTGACGCGGATGTTATGCTTTCGTACCTCCTGCAGTACGGCCTCCGTCAGGCCCATGACGGCGAATTTGGAGGCGTTATAGGCCGAGCCGGTCGCAAAGCCCCGCTCTCCGGCCGTGGAAGAGATGTTGATTACGTCTCCCTGACTGCGCTCGATCATGCCTGGAAGCGCGGCGCGGAGCATATGGTAGGTTCCCATCAGATTGACGTCCACGATCCGCTTCCATGCCTCCGGCTCCATCTCCAGCAGATTGCCGAACTGGGCAATGCCCGCGTTGTTAATCAGAATGTCGACGGAGCCGAGCTCCATGCTTACCGCTGCAAACGCCGCTTCCGCTTCCTCTTGCACCGAAATGTCGGCGACGGCAGCGACAGCTTTTACGCCATACTGCTCTGCGATCAGCGCGCTCAGCGATTCCAGATCCGAGGCGGTTCGGGCTACAAGTCCGACATGTACGCCTTCCTTCGCGAGGGCGATGGCCAGCGCGCGGCCGATGCCTTTGCCTGCGCCGGTAATCAAGGCTGTTTTATTTTTCAGGGTCATGAAACACTCACTCCTTTATTTTGAATAACTTCATATGGTTTCGTTGATCAGTATACCTCGTCAGGCCCTCCTGCGCCAAATGCCGGCAGGTCCATTTGTCCGCACAAGTCCCTTTTGGGGACGTGCACGGCTGCCGGAGCTCCATATCGCCTGCACAAGTCCCTTTTGGGGACTTGCTCGGGCACTGGAGCTCCATATCGCCCGCACAAGTCCCTTTTGGGGACGTGCACGGCCCCCGGAGCTCCAATTCGCCGGCATAAGTCCCTTTTAGGGACGTGCACGGCTGCCGGAGCTCCATATCGCCTGCACAAGTCCCTTTTAGGGACGTGCACGGCTGCCGGAGCTCCATATCGCCCGCACAAGTCCCTTTTGGGGACGTGCACGGCCCCTGGAGCTCCAATTCGCCGGCATAAGTCCCTTTTAGGGACGTGCACGGCCCCCGGAGCTCCATTTCACTCGCACAAGTCCCTTTTAGAGACTTGCTGCGATCGCTTAAAGAAGGATCTGATATAATCATAACCAGACTACGGGAGGGATAACTCCATCCTGTCCATAACCTAGGAAAGCGGAGGATGAATTTATGCAGGAATCGCTGGAGATGATCAAGGCCTTTCGCGGCGGGGACGAGTCGGTATGCAGGACGCATCCCTGGCTGTTCATGCTGGTTTCGGCTGAAGAGCGAATCGTGAACCTGGAGCGGATCTCGTCCATCGGGGAATTGGCCCATGCCAATCCTGTATTGGATTATGTAGAAAGGACGTTAACGATCCTCGACAGCTTGCCGCTGTCCTACTGGATCAAGGAGCTGCTGGAGGAGGTGCTGGCATGGGCCGAAACCGCCAAGGGCGGGACGGTACGGGAGCGGCTCCATTGGACCCAATCCGGCGTCAATCTGTTCCTCCACCATATCGGATCGGCCCAGCTGTACGAACGGCATGTCCTGGAGCGCCGGGGGAGCATGACGCCGCATGAACAAATGGTACATACGCTGATCCGGACCCACGGGCTCATCGGCCAGCATATTCGGGGCGAGGTCGCCCTTGAGGAGAACGCCCCGCTGTCCGGGCTGGTTCAAAGCGGGCAGCTTACGGCAGAGGAGCTAAGCCGGCTGCTGGTTCCGCTAAACCAATGCATCATAGGCGCGGTGTCCGAGCCATTGTGGCATGCCGTCAAAGAGGAGACCGCCCAGCTGGTGGTCCGCATAGCCGAAGGCGCCTTTGATGAGGAATGGAGCCTGCATGACCGGCTGCGCCGTCTCCGCGCGGGCTCGATCCAAAGCGGCGAAGATTTCGAATCGGAGCTTAAGCGAATCGGGGAGCGGGTCGATCTGACGACTGCCTTAAACGATTTGCGGAACATGACGCTATGGTATGTGGAAGCCGCACTGCAGGATTTTTCGCTCGAGGAATTCGTGAAGGTGATGCTCTTGTCTCTCAGGGCCGAGGTTGAAGGCTCTGCGGAAGGACGGAAGGGAACGGACGGCATGAGCGGGCTGGGCGTGCATCCGGACTCGCTGCCGCCGATCCGTCATTTAAGCTTCGAGACACTGATGAATGACATGTATTACGACTACAAAGGGGCCAAGAAGCTGAATGTCTATAAAAAGCGCATGATCGAGCAGTATTTGCGCCAAGCGGACTGGGAAGCCTGCCTTAAAGGAGATGTCAGCGCAAACCCGCATCTCCGTCACCGCATCGTGCGAAAGCCGGGTCTTCCGGACACCGTGTTCTTCACGTTCGAATTTTCCAAGGCGGCGGAAAAATTGATCGAATTCTGCATCGAGGCTGAGAAGTCTCCGCTATATGAGAAAGCCGTACTGCTGCTGTTCGATCTGTTCGGCCTCCGCCGGGACGCTTACGACCGGTTTCATAACGAGGAGAGCTATCTGGAGGATATGAACAGCACGGGGGACTACAAGCAAGTCATCCTTGAGTACGTCACGGGAACGGTGGTGCTGGACATCGGGCCCGGCGGCGGCGTGCTGCTTGATCTCATGGAGGAGCGGCTGCCGCAGGTTCGCCCCATCGGCATCGATATTTCATCGAACGTGATCGAAGCGCTGGAAAAACGGAAGCGGCTTGAGCAAAGGTCATGGGAGGTAATGAAGGGGGATGCGCTGCGGCTCAAGCAGTATGTTGAGCCGGGCAAGGTCGATACCGTCATCTTCTCATCCATATTGCATGAGCTGTACTCTTACATCGAAACGGACGGGAGACGGTTCAATACCGCGACCGTCGAAGCCGCCCTCAGGAGCGCGTACGAGGTGCTGTCACCCGGTGGACGCATCATTATCCGGGACGGCATCATGACCGAAGGGGACGCATGGCGGCGAATTCGTTTTCTCGAGGAGGACGGGATGGCGTGGCTGGCCCGTTATGCCGCGGACTTTCAAGGAAGAGCAATCCGGTATGAGCCCTTGTCTGCAAATGAGGTGCGCATGCCGGTCAATGATGCGATGGAATTTTTGTACACCTATACCTGGGGGGCGGAAGCGTACGTACACGAAGTCCAGGAGCAGTTCGGCGTCTTTACGCCTTCAGGGTATGCCGCATGCATACGGAAGACGCTGGGCCCCGAGGCCCGTATTCTTGTACAGCGGCATTATTTGCAGGAGGGGTATGCCGAAGCGCTGGCAGGCCGGATTGAACTGACCGATGATGCAGGCCGGGTGACGGCCCTGCCGGACAGTACATGCCTGTTCGTTATCGAAAAACCGGCCGAGCCGGTGAAATAAAATACAAAAGGCGGTGCAGCATTCATGGCTGCACCGCCTTTTGTTGTAAATATCAGGAAGCAGAATCTCAGGGGATCCGCTCCCTGATATCGCAAGGAAATTATGATTGCTTCTCAGGCTCCGGATAATCCTTGCCGAGGGTGTCGACCGTCACTTTTTTCATGATTGGCATTTTGACCGGCGTTTCGCCATTCGTTTCTACATTCACGATCCCCATTGCCACGTCCATGCCTTCAATCACTTTGCCGAACGAGGCATACAGCTGATCCAGATGAGGCGCATCCGCCACCATAATGAAGAATTGGGAGCCGGCGCTGTTCGGATCCTCCGTCCGGGCCATGGATAAGACGCCCGTCGTATGCTTCAGGTCGTTCTGGAACCCGTTGGCGGTAAATTCGCCGGGAATGCTGTAGCCGGGTCCGCCGGTACCGTTCCCGTCCGGGTCGCCGCCCTGGATCATGAAGCCGGGAATAACGCGATGAAAGCCGGTTCCGTCATAGAAGCCCTGCTTGATCAGGGAAATAAAATTGTTGACGGTATTCGGCGCCACCTCCGGATACAGCTCGGCCTTGATCACGCCTCCGTCTTCCATTTCAATCGTCACGATCGGATGGCTTGCATCCGGATCGGGTACATTAGCCTCCGTTTCGGTTGTTTCAGGGGTTTTCTCCTCAGGTGCGGCCCCGTTCTCAGATCCGCTTGAGGACCCGGTCGTGGAATCGCCTGTCGAGCCTGTAGAGCCGCTTGCGGATTCACTGGCAGTTCCGCTGCCGTTTGCGCTGCCGGTTCCTTTGTCATTGTTGCCGCATGCGGAGAGGACCAGCAGCACGGCAAAGACGATACCGAGAACAGGCATCCAGCGCATTCTCTGTTTCAGCATTTCATTCTCCTCCTGTAACTAGCTATTCAGGTTAGATCGTATACCGTAACCCATTTTAACACAGGTAGGACAAGTACTGAAAACAACATTCGCAGCGTAAACATAAGTAATAGCCCCCGGAGCTTGGCGGCAAGTCCGGAGGCTACAGGCTGCAGGATGTACGTTGATAAGGCCAAAGAAAGCTTCGAGTCTTTATTTCACTTGATAGATGCCCTCCACTTTGTTCAGCGGGAGCAGGATCCGGGAGCGGTTCTTATCCTTGGCGAGCAGCTCAATGAAATCCGTGCCGATCCGGACAAGCCGGATCCGGCTAAAGGCGCCGCCCGTGGAAAAGGTGGTACGCACGCCGACATGAATCGTCCGTTTCGGCGGCTTAACATCAAATACCCGGATCGACTCGAGGCTTGCGGGCACGAACAGCTCACCCTTCACCACGATAAATTGGCTCTTCAGCACCCGCTGCAGCCGGCCGGGTTCGAGCCCCATATTCGGGCCGTTAATTTCTGCAAGATGCCCGACTAAAGAGGCCAGCCGCTGCTGCAGGGAGATATTTTGCATCAAGCGGGTCAATCGAGGTCCGCTCATCTTCACATCATCCTTCCGAATTCATATGGTGTAGTGTATGTGGGAAGGCATCCTATGGGTGAAAGATGAGAAGGACTCAGCACAGCTTTTGTACCTATATCTTTGTAGTGGATGCAAGGCTTCAGCCGTTTGAAGACTCGTTTCCGCGATGGCTGGTATCGCTGCCATCCGGCTTCTCTCGCTTGACGCTGTCGGGAATGGGAACGCTGTCCGGATAGGACCCTTCTACGAAAAGACCAAATTCCTCGTCGATGTCACGCTCGGTGACAAGAGGGGTGTCACGGTCGGAAGGCTGTTTCATGGCGAATCCTCCTACTCCTAGGTTATGGTACATCGTAGATTACAAGATAAAGAGCTTGGCCGGTATAAGAAATAGTGGCTTGACCCATACTGAATTACTATAAAAGACAGAATATGGGAGGCTCGGTATGGAACGAAAGGGCAATATACTAACAGCACTCATATGGGGAACCCTGATCGGTATCCTGCTATGGATGTCATTGCTTGGCTGGCTGGACATATTGTTCGGAAAATAGATTCATATAACAGGACCCGCTTTCACTCTGACGAAGAGAAGGCGGGTCTTGATCATTCATAGGCTCAAAACGAGCAGCTGGAATCCGGATTAATCCTCTTCACCGTTGCTGCCGTTCAAAAGATCCGTTCCATGCATTAGATCGGTCTGCGGGGCAGCGGGGTCAACCGGGCTGTCCGCTGCAATGGCGTCGGCATCCGGGACGTCCTGAAGCGGCGTGTAATCCTCATCATCACCGGCTGAATCGGTGATGAATAGATCCTGTCCCTGTCCCAGAAAAGCCGTGCCGCTTCCGGAAAAGGCAGCATCCGCTGTCACGCGGCGTTCAGCATCGCCTGCGTATTCCGCGATCACCTCATCTCCTGGCCGCGTCGGCGGCTCACCTTCCATATCCAACCATTCTCTTGCCTCACGCTCATCCCTATGGACGAAGGCGGCATTTGCCGATGCCTGGTCCAGAGGGAGCCGGCCCTCCGCTTTGAGCTCCTGCCCATCGATGGCATCTGCCGAGGACCCGGATGCCGGCTCCCCGGCGATCGTCCGGTTATCAGGCTCAGCGCCTGCCGCTTCCCAAGCATCAAGAGCGCTATGGTCCGGATTTATCACTGCTGCGGGCGGCTTCGCGTCCGCGGGGGCGGACTCATTCTGGTCGTATCCGCTGTGGTCGGCCTCCTCACTGCTAAGGCTCTGGGTTGTGTAGGTGTTTACATCCCGAATGTCATCCTCCGGAATCATATCCGTCTCGTCGATCTTCCGCTTGGTCTCATATTCCAGGTATATCAACTCAGGCAGCGTATTCCGATTGTTCTCGTCGCGCATCGGTTGATAACTCCTTTCCATACCATCCCGCTTCGGGATGTTTTATATATTCCGACTTTACCCGCTGGATCAGGAATGAATCGCTTTTCAAAGGCCGTGAGGGAAGTCGTAAGTCTTTTGATAGCATTCCCGGCCGCAAGAATCATTATGAAATTCTTGAAAATGGGATATCGATGCGTGATCATTTGAATTTAAGAGGAATTGAGAGATAAACCGCAATGAATGCGCTTTATTAATATCTGAAAATAGGGACCGGCTTGATATATAATCGGAAAAGTGATTATCGGACCCGGGCAAACCTGAGAGTGGGGCGCCAACCATAAGATACGAACAGGATGTGATTTTCTCTTTGTTTGCATGGATTAAACAAGGCTTCTTTGGCAATACGCGCAAAGATATTTTGTCGGGACTTACCGTAGCATTTGCACTTATCCCCGAGGCGATTGCCTTCTCGATCATGGCCGGCGTCGACCCGATGGTCGGCTTATATGCTTCCTTTGTCATCGCGGTCAGCATTTCATTCTTCGGCGGCCGGCCGGGCATGATATCCGCGGCGACCGGGGCGATGGCTTCCCTGATGGGACCGCTCGTAGCCAAGCACGGCATTGAGTATTTATACGCAGCGACGGTTCTCACGGGACTTCTGCAATGGCTGATGGGGGCATTGAAATTCGGACGGTTTATTTCTTTCGTGCCGCAGCCGGTCATTACCGGCTTTGTGAACTCGCTTGCCATCATTATCTTTTTGGCCCAGCTTCCGAACTTTGTCGGGGAGTCATGGCCGATGTTTCTGATGGTGGCCGGGACGCTCGTGATCATCTATGTTCTGCCGCTGCTCACGAAAGCTGTTCCTTCAGCGCTTGTGGCGATCATTGTCATGACGATCATCGCGGTATGGACAGGGGCTCCCGTGCGCACGGTCGGAGATATGGGCAACATAACGCAGACGCTTCCGTTCTTCCATATTCCCGATGTGTATATCAGTCTGGAGATGATCATGACCATACTTCCAATCTCCTTGGCGCTTGCGGTCGTGGGGATGACCGAATCGCTGCTGACGGCTTCGCTCGTGGATGAATTGACCGAGACCGACAGTGACAAGAACCGAGAGATCCGGGGACAGGGAATCGCGAATATCATTACCGGATTTTTCGGGGGGATGGCCGGCTGCGCGATGATCGGACAGACGGTCATCAACGTTAAATCCGGCGGCCGCACACGGCTCTCTACGCTCGTTGCCGGCGTGTTCCTGCTGTTTCTGATCATCGTCCTTGGTGATGTCGTCAAGCAGATCCCGATGGCTGCCCTGGTCGGCGTCATGTTCATGGTGTCCATAGGCACCTTTGAATGGAACTCGCTTCGGACGCTCTACCGGATCCCGCTCGGAGATACGGTGGTTATGCTCACGACGGTCATCATCGTAGTTGCAACCCATAATCTGGCCATCGGCGTCATGATCGGCATCGTGCTCAGCGCGCTGAATTTCGGCTGGAAGATGGCGAGAATTTATGCCAATCCGCATATCGAGGCCAATGGAGTCAAGGTATATGAAATTCGGGGACAGCTGTTTTTCGGGACGGCGATGTATTTCATCAAACTGTTCGATGCTCATAACGATCCGGACCATGTCACGATTGATTTCTCCAAGTCGCATGTGTGGGATCAGTCCGGAACGGACGCAATTTCCAAAATATTTAATAAGTACAAGGAGGCAGGCAAGCATATGACCATCGTCGGCTTGAATGAGGAAAGCAAGCGGATGGTTGAAAGAATGGGGCTTGCTTCCAGTTCTTCACACTAACCTTAAGGGATTGCTGCTTGCCACTGTGATGGCAGACCAGCAGTCCCTTTTCATTTTCTTAACAACTAAAATTTTTCTGACAACGGGTGTTGCTTTTCATGGTATATTGGTTGTAAATCAAGACGAAGTTTGTCGAATCGACATGACGCATAAACGCAGTAAAACCCTACATTATGAACGAAGGACGGTTAGAGGTGCGCACAAAATGAAGGATGTACCTAAATACATACTCCTGCTGCTGCTGATGATGCCGCTCATGTCATTCTGGGACGCGCCCGCTCATGCGCAAGCTGCTCCCGCGGTAATCTCCGATTGGCAGGTGTTGTGGGAGTTCGAGGATCGGGAAGGGGACGTGAATCCTGCAAGCATCAGGAGCCGCAGTCAATGGATCGATGCAAAGAAGGGGATGGCATCCCCCCCTCGGCCGGACGGGGCTGTTTCGTCATGGAACCGGTTCACGCTGCCGAAGCTGCCGCCGGGACAATCGGCTGTACTGATCGAGCGGGTCAAGGGGCAGGATGTGTCGGCTTTTCTGGAAGAGCTGCCACTATACGAAGTAAAGCGGGATTTTGTATATATGAACCATACGCTGCTGCTGCCGGTTACCGGAGAGGATGCCGGCAAAACCGTCTATATATGGTCGAAGGGAACGGATACTGCATTAGGGATCCAAGGGGACATCGTGCTCGGAGAGTATGAACATATGCGGGGCGTATTCATCAAGAAGGATCTGGAGGATTTCATACTTGGCGGCTCCTTATTGTTCATCGCCGCGGTCATGACCGTATGCTGCCTGTTTCTTCCGCGGCATACGGTACCCAGCTGGCTTGCCCTGTGCATCGTTATTTTTGCGTTCGGTGCGCTGCTGATTGCCTATTCGCCTTTCCTCTACACGTTCTATGGCGATCTGGGAAGCGTATGGGTAACCCTGTTTGATACGGCTTTGTTTGCTATCATGCCTGCCATGTTTTTTTATTTTGAAAAAATATACGGTCCGGGTCCTTACCGGATCATCCGCTATGGCCGAAGATTCCAGATGGGCTATTCCGGGCTGTGCCTGATTTTGCTTATCGTTCAGCTGGTCGGCACGCATCCGTTTCCTCAGCTCTACTATTTATTTACAGTGAAGATCCTCGGTATTCTGATTATTCTGGAGCTGTCGCTGCTTATCGGAATTACGATCCTCTATGCATCCAAACGTAATAAAGACGCTTATATTTTCTCGTTCGGATTCGGCATAATGGCCCTGCTGACGCTGGGTGACCTGATAAGCTTCTATATGAAAGACCGCAACTATGAATTCTATTTATGGAAATGGGGCGTTATTGCGCTCGTCGTATCGCTGATCGTCATGCTGGGGCGAAAATTCGTCCGGAGTCATCAGCAGGTGCTCGAGTACTCCCGGGAGCTGGAGCTGTTCAATAATGAACTGCAGCGCTCCGAGAAGATGGAGATTATTAGCGAATTGGCCGCTTCGGTTGCGCATGAGGTCCGAAATCCGCTGCAGGTGACGCGCGGCTTTATGCAGCTGCTCTCGCAGAGCGCCAAGCCGGATGAGAAGGAATATTTCGCTTTGGCCTTAAAGGAGATGGACCGGGCGTCGGGGATCATTACGGATTTTCTGACGTTTGCCAAGCCGCAAGTCGAACAGATTGTGCCTCTGAACGTGTACGAGGAGCTAAAGCATGTTACCGGCATTCTGCTTCCGCTAGCCAACCTTGCAGGCGGTACGATTGAGCTGGAAGAAGCAGAGGATTTATGTATTACCGGTAATTCCTCCAAGCTGAAGCAGGCGATGATTAATATCGTGAAGAACGGTATTGAAGCTCTCGACGGGGAAGGTACTGTCCGCATTTGGGCTTATGCTCAATCGAACGAGGTCATTATCCATATCCAAGACGATGGGGTCGGGATGGATGCTCTTGAGCTGTCCAGGCTCGGAGAGCCGTATTTCTCGAATAAATCCAAGGGAACGGGCCTCGGTCTGATGGTTACCTACCGGATCATCAAGTCGATGAACGGCACCATACACTTCAACAGCAGGAAAGGGTTCGGCACCGAAGCGATTATCCGCTTCCCTGCCTGTGCATCGAACCATCAAGGAAACCCAACTTAAACGCGTTTTTAGGAGATACCGGATCGGTATCTCCTGTTATTTTAGCAGCAAAAGAATAGAAAAATTTTTCATAATTATGAATTTTAGAAGGGGGAATGTTTTAACGCATCGAATACTTTTAGGAGGTATTCATTATAATGTTTGAGGTGCGTGCATGAGATCTGGATGGAGAATCGGTATGTCCCTGATCATCACAATTGGTATTACCCTCGGCATTCCGGGGTTATCCTCCGGCGCTGCCAGTGCGCCAGCGTCAGCTGTGATTAAGGAGTGGCGAATTCTATGGTCGGATGCAGGGGAAGTGCCGGATCGTGCGCCGCCAGAGGGGGAGATTTGGGTGGAAGGCTCCGCCCGGATTTCCGAACACCCGAAGCCGCAGAGCAAGACGTCGGCATGGATTCATATGAAACTTCCGGATATCTCCTCCTCCTCGCAAGGCATACTAATAGACAAGCTCCACGGACAGCAGGTAGCGGTGTTTGCCGGCGAACGGAAAATCTATGAATCCGCGAGAACCTACAATTATGAGCTGAACCATATCTTGCTCCCGCTGCATGAGGATTTATCCGGCCAGGACCTGTATGTATGGCTGGAAACGGCAAGAGATCATATTATGGTCGACGGAAAAATCGTGATCGGCCCATACCACGAGCTTCTGAACCGGTTCGTCCGATCGAATCTGGGCGATATCATTTTAGGCAGCGCCTTCTTATTCATTGCCTTCGTGATGCTCATATGTGCTGTCTTTTTGAACAATAAATATCTGGTCGCCGTCCTTTCTTTGGCCTTTACCATCCTATCTGTCGGCATCCTGGTGTTTACTTACTCCCCTTTCCTTTACACCGTTTTTGAAGAATACGGAAACATCTTTACACACATGTATGATATTTCATTACTCGTCCTTCTGCCTTCGTTCAGCCTGTTTTTCGAAAAAATATTCGGTCATGGCTGGAAGGGCATGCTTCACAAACTGCGCAATTTCCAAGTGTTTTACTCCTTGTTTTGTATTCTGTTCCTGATCGCCAATCAACTGGCCGCAAACCAGTGGTTTGGGCTGTACTACTTCTTTTCCGTGCAGGTGCTCGGCGTTGTTATGATCCTGCAATTCACGCTGCTGATCGGAAGCTCGATGTATTTTGCCATCAAAGGAAACAGGGATGCCGTCATTTTCAATGCAGGCTTTGCCGCGTTTGCCGTTATCGGATTGGGCGAGCTGCTGCAGTTTTTCCTCAGCCGGGGAAGCTATAATCTGTTTCTATGGAAATGGGGCGTTGTCGTCTTTATCGTATCGCTCATTGTCATTCTGGGGCGCCATTTTGCCAAAAATCATGAACGGATTCTCCAATACTCCAAGGAGCTGGAGATGTTCAACAATGAGCTGCAGCGCTCCGAGAAGATGGAGATCATCAGCGAGCTTGCAGCCTCGGTAGCCCATGAAGTCCGCAACCCGCTTCAAGTAACACGAGGATTTCTACAGCTGCTCATGGGCAAGGCCAAGGCGGCTGAACGCGAGTATCTGGATTTGGCGCTGGTGGAGCTGGATCGGGCGTCGGGCATTATTACGGACTTCCTGACCTTTGCCAAGCCGGAGTTCGGCAAGGACACCGTGCTTCAGATCTCCGACGAATTCAAGCATATCGAGGGGATTCTTGCACCGCTAGCGCATCTGCATGGCGGAAAGATCACCGTAGACATTCCAGAGGACCTTGCCGTACGCGGCAATTCCTCCAAGTTCAAGCAGGCGTTCATTAACATTATCAAGAACAGCATTGAAGCTTTGCAAGAGGAGGGGGTCATCCAGATCCGCTGCTATCAGAAGCAGGGGCGGGTATACATACACGTCGTGGATAACGGCGAAGGAATGGGGGAGGATGTGCTGGCCCGGTTAGGCGAGCCGTACTTCTCCAACAAGACGAAGGGGACGGGACTCGGGCTTATGGTCACGTTTCGAATTATCGAGGCCATGGATGGCAGCATTCAATTTACAAGTAAAAAAGGAGTGGGGACGGATGCCGTTATCACGCTGCCCGCAGCTTACGAATAAAATCGTAGGCTGCGGACTTGGCGGAAGGCTTCCAGTCCCCACTCTTTGCTTCGTGTTCTTCCATGTATGAGTAAATCCCGGGCTGTTATGTAGTCTTTACCAGATGGCTCTTTCTTTGGCTTCGGACTTGATCACGCCTGCCGGATTCGGAGGGATGACCAGGTACAGCTCATTGGGCTGCTCTTCGAGCGTTCTTACTTCAATGTGGTCGGGGATTCGCACGCCAAGTACTTCCTTGATCGCTGATTTCGGATCGCTGACCAGCTTTGCTTTAAAGCTAGGATCCTCCCATGCTTTTTGAATCAGTTGTGTTTGAAAGATGGCTTCTGTTGTCATTAGAATCACCCTTTCAAATAAATGGTTATAATTTACTCTTTAAGGATACCATGGAATAAATTTAAAATCTATTATTTTTTGGTTGATATAGACAAATAATAATTCAAACCGCCTAAAGCCAGGGTTTGCTTGCTGTTTTCGATATGATTTGCATCCGAAATGAGCTCGTCCACCATCGTATAATGGAAGGATATCAGATTCGGCGCGTCAAGCCTGGTCTCTGTCAGGCGGGTATGCGTCTCAGCTGCAATCGCTGCATAAGGCTTCAAGAGGTTGCGGATATAAATCGCCTCTTGAGCTTCCGCTTCGGTTAGCGCTGCATCCCAGGGACGCCCTAGCCTTGCTTTAATCATGGCGAGCAGGCAGTTGTAGCTGCCGTCTGCAAGATCCTGCTTCCAGTCCATCCAATCGTCCATCATCTGCAAGGTCAGCAGCACGTGGTTCATCATGTCATTCGCGGCAGGAATCAGCTCAGGGCGTTCCGCCAGAAGGAGGACGGCAGTGCTGCCGAGTTTAACCGGAGCGGCCTTCTTGGCGACTCCAATCGGCACGTTCACGAAATAATCAGCGCTGCTCTCGTGAATGACGCCATCCGACCATTCTTGATTATAAACTTTGAAAAATTGCCAGAATGCGGAGTCAGGCGGGAAGTAAGCTTGGTACATCGCAAGGAATTCCGAATATAAAAGGGTCGCGAGTGCAAGATGCTGTTTCACATGGAGCGGGGATGGACTCTCCCGAACAGAGTCCATGATGTCGTCTTGAATGAAATAGTAGAGCATGCCGATGATGTTGGCTGCTGCCAGGTGGCGGTAACTTTTTGCTGGGAGTGTGGTAAGTTCTTTCATCCAGAAGGGAAGTAGATAACAGATGTAGTTTTTGGAGCTGTCTTGCTCGAAGACGTCAAAAGCGCGCAAATACGAAATTCCGAGTTCATTCAACGGAGGGGGCAGGTCCGACAATCGAGCTTCGCATTGCGCAAATACGGCAGCAAGATCGTCCTCGAATGGCTTAAACCAATTCATCGAATCACCAGCCTATTTCTATTTTATTGGGAATTACTTACTTTTAATTCTAGCATGAATAACTTAATAGTTAAATATTACCATTCAAATTCAGGGGAGATTCTTCCGCTCGGTATGGAAATCGATGGAACGATGCCTTTTGTCCGAGATCTGTTGTTTGATCAAGTCCTCAGACGTTTAAGAATGAAGTGTACACCGATAACTGAAATGACCATAAGGAGGTAACTCATATGACTCAGAAAATTGTTGGTGCTTTTCGTTCGGAAGAGGAAGCAACTCGCGCTATAGAGGAACTAAAGTCGCAAGGGTTCAGAGCAGATGAAATCTCTGTCATTGCAAAGGATCGCGGTGAAACGTCGGCGATTGAGGAAGAGACAGGGACGAAGGCGCCGGAAGGCCTGGCGTCCGGGGCAGCAACAGGCGGCGTCCTGGGCGGCGTAACCGGACTGCTTGCCGGGCTCGGCGCGCTTGCTATACCGGGCATCGGCCCGATTGTCGCTGCAGGTCCCATCGCTGCCACTCTTACGGGAGCTGCCGTCGGAGCAGGCGCAGGCGGGCTGGTTGGAGGATTGATCGGACTCGGCATACCGGAAGATCAGGCGAAGGAATACGGAAGCTATGTGGATGAAGGGCATATTCTCGTCATGGTGGATGCGGATGAGAGCCGCGGCGGAAAGGTATATGATATCTTCCGCAGCAACAGCGCGCTTAATGAGCATCATTACCGTCAAGGAACAACGTACAACGGCACGGGCTCCCCAATCGATTCCCGCACGGAAGCGGCGGCGGCTACCGAGGATGCCGTTCCGGATCCGAATTTGTATCACGGCTATGGCAACGGGGACGGAGGCGCGGTGAGACCTGATGGTGTAAGCACGGGCCGCGAAGGGTCATCTAAGAGACTTTAAGATACTATATATTACTCTATAAAATGAGGGGCTGTCCCACAAGATCATCGATCTGGGGCAGCCCCTCTTCCTGCTGTCAAGCCACTTCAGTAACCGTTATGGATTTCCTTTCGCAGTTACGGTTTGCCATCAATCACTTTATGCCTATTAAATCTGGAAAAGCGGCTCATCTCTAGGATAAAAAATTTACTATCAGGCCAAACCTCGGTGAACATTCGGTTCGATGAGTATTCGGTATCCGTTGGCTTATTTAAATATACTGCAGCCCGGAGGTATACGGCAGCGGAATCGGGTCGAACGCTGCTGTCCCTTGAATCCGGTACGGAGACAAAGGGTCGAACAGGAGCGACAGCAGTCCTTCGTCATCCAGGACAACAGTCTCCCCCGAGAGCGTAATGCGATAAGGTCCATGCTCCCCATCGGCTTGGATGGCGCCTTCCGGCAGCAGCGGAGCCAGCTGATCCAGAAGCCGGATTCCGTTCACCAGGTAAACCGTCCCGTCATTCTGGATCGATTCCGGCATGGCACCGGCGGATTGAAGCAGCGCGGCGAGCTCTCGGTCCTGCCAGGCCAGTGGAATGATCAGCTCCGGCAGGTTAAAACCGGCGATTGCTTCAGCAATGACCAGCGCGGCGGCTTCCGGGCTGCCGCCCCATTCCACAAGCGTGGATGCGCGGGAAGGCGTCATCACGGTTCCGGGCACGGCAATGATTGCGAATGCCGACAATTCCCCGTTCTGCTCGGCGACAAGCACTTGCTGCTCAAGCCGGATCACGTTGGAATAGGCGCTTGCGTCAAGCAGCTTGCCAAGCTCGGTAGGCGTCGACATATACCCAGCTTCCCGATCTTCCATAAGCGCGTGCACTTGCAACAGATCCTCCGGCTTCATGGCCCGGATCTGAACCTGCTTTGCGGTGGAGGACCGAAGGGGCTCGACCATGGAAGGGGTCACCTGAAAGCGCTGGGCCCGGCCGAACAAACGGCTGCCGGCACGGGTGTACAGGGATCTCCCTCCGGAGATGAAGATCAGGGATGCGCCTGAAGCTTCGCCATGCTTGATGCATGCTTGAAGCAGCGAACCGGCAAGCCGCTGTCCCCGATAGTCTGGGTCCGTACATACGGATCCGATCGAGAATACGTTCAGCCTTGCTCCGTGGATCTTCATCATAAACGGGACAAATCCCATGAACGAGACAAGCTTCTCTTGATCCCATGCTCCGTATGAATGGCTGATACCCGGAGAGAAGATAAGCGGGAAGGATACGCCCATGGAGGGCTGCTCGGGCTGCTTAAGAAAAATACGATCGGATAATTCAATCGCTTGGGTCAGTTGATCGGAATTCATGATAGAAATATGCACTGGGGTATTTCACCTCCCTATGATTGTCACTTAACACCAGTATAAGGTGACAGACCTCGGGATTTCCAGTAAACGTTTACAAATTAATAGATTTTTATGGATAAAACGCTCTCAGCACCCATCACCTGAAGAACAACATGATTCAATTCACAGCCGGCTCGGCAAAGAGCACTTATGATAGGGTATAAAAACAGAGAAAAATCTTCATCCTAACTTCATCTAAGAAATCGTGAATTGCTTTGCAAATAAGATGAAAATCTGATATTATAAAGACAAGGATTTAGAATAAGTCTAAATACAATATCAACTAAAGGAGACGATATAGATGATGAATACAAATACGAACGCGAATGTAAATTTGACTCAAAACCTGCAGGGTGAAAACGAGCTCCACAGCATCCTTAATCTCCAAGTTGCGAACTGGAGCCTGCTGGGCGTAAAGCTGCACCATTACCACTGGTATGTGAAAGGGCCACAGTTTTACGTGCTGCATGAGAAGTTTGAGGAGCTGTATAACGTGGCAGCCGATTACGTGGACGAGCTGGCTGAGCGGCTGCTGGCCATCGGTGGCAAACCGGCAGCAAGCATGGCCCAGTATCTGCAGCTGACGACGCTTCAAGAAGCGAACGGTGAGAACAGCGCTGAAGAGATGGTGAGCCAGCTTATCGCTGATTATGAAACGATCGCAGCCGAGCTTAAGCAGGGGATCGCGGCAGCCGATGCAGCAGGTGACGATGCGACAGCCGACTTGTTCACGGGCATGATGACCGATATTCAGAAGCATGCCTGGATGTTGAACGCATTTTTGGGCAAATAAGCGGCGTATACAGGTTGCTTGATGTTCATTACATTTCGAAAAACATCGTAAAATGGCCATCCCAGATGGGATGGCTTTTTCGTATGATTAGCTGGCTATAATGGGGCTGCTCGATTTGGGCGATATCGTGCTGAGGCATCAGTTTTGAAAAATACTGCGCCGTTTTTACGTTTGATGCGTATATACTCCATAGTTAACGCTGAATTGAAGAGGAGATTGTGAACATGGCAGAAATGGAATCACGGCAAGTGTTGGAGTCACAGCTTCAAGAGATATTGGTCTGGGAAAAAGAACAGAAAGACGTGATGTTCTGGGAAAAGCTCGGCAGAATCCCCTTCATGCTTCTGGATCGGCTGACACCGAAGGCCGTGCGGAATAAAATCGGCGAGGCGCTTAACGATGTCGGCAGCTTTATCCAGACCGGAGGCCAGTATCTGGTGCGCGAGCAGTCCGTAATGAATCTGTTGGCCAAAACGGCGGGAGCTGAGGGGACCGCTTCCAAGGAAGCCGAAGCGTGGGAGATCGAAGAAGAAACCGATCCTTCCCGTACAGGTGGCAACGCGGCGGATGGCTCAGGCGATCAGAAGCTGACCTTGACCGAGGCTTCTCGTTTGCCGCTGCAGGTGATGGATGCCGCGGCGGATATTTTGACAGCTAAACGTGTCAAATTTGCCGCCGCCCAAGGGGCAGCCACCGGGATCGGCGGCGTCTTTACGATTGCAGTCGATATTCCGATGGTGCTCGGACAGTCACTAAAGGTGCTTCAAGAGATGGCGCTATGCTACGGCTATGATCCGAACGATACCAGGGAGCGGGTGTTTATCGTGAAGTGCCTGCAGTTCGCTTCCGCCGATATAGTGGGCAAGAAGGCGGTGCTGGAGGAGCTCGCCAGCTTTGATGACGAGAAGGGGACGGATCAGGTATTCTCCCAGCTGCAGGGCTGGAGGGAAGTGATCCAGTCGTACACGGACAGCTTCGGAATGAAGAAGCTGTTCCAGCTTATTCCGATTGCCGGGATTGTATTCGGCTCGATCAACAACAAGGGCACCATCGGGGACGTGGCGGAAGCCGGAAAGATGCTCTACAAAAAACGTCGCCTGAACCACCGACTGCGCAATATGGAATATCCGCTGTAAGTTTTCAGCTAAGCCAGAAGAATGGGTGCAGATTGAGACTAAAAAGAGGGCCGCTCCGTAAATGGAGCGGCCCTTATGGATATGAATGCCTAGAGGAAAGCATCGTATAAGAAGTGATAGATTGCTTGTAAATCTAACTTGTACCTGTACTTGTTACCAGTACAGGTAACTTGTATTTAACGGTTATCCACTTTTTCCGGATACAGATCATGATTCATGAGACGCTGTGCAGCCATTTCCTCGTATTTGGTTCCGGGACGGCCGTAGTTGCAGTACGGATCGATGGATATCCCGCCGCGCGGAGTGAATTTGCCCCACACTTCAATATATCTCGGATCCATCAGCTTAATCAAATCGTTCATGATGATGTTGACGCAGTCTTCATGGAAATCGCCATGATTGCGGAAGCTGAACAGATACAGCTTCAGGGACTTGCTCTCCACCATTTTAATATCCGGAATGTAGCTGATGTAAATGGTGGCAAAGTCCGGTTGGCCCGTAATCGGACACAGGCTTGTAAACTCGGGGCAGTTGAATTTTACGAAGTAATCCCGATATGGATGCTTATTGTCGAAGCTTTCCAGGATGCCGGGATCATACTCGAAGGTATATTTCGTGCCTTGGTTGCCCAGCAGGGTAACCTCTTGCATTTCCTCTCTTTGTCTTCCAGCCATGAATGCATAACTCCTCTATATTATAATCGTTTTCTGTTCAGGTTCATTAGGCCATCAAGCGGTATGCCGGACAGCTGTCTAGACGCCGCGCTTATTGCCCCATACGAGCGTATGCAGCTGGGGAAGGACGCGCACATCGTTGAGCCGATCGGATTGCATAACCGCATTCACCAGCCACTCGTATCGCTCCAGCAGGTAGCTGACATGGGAGGACGTATCACTTGTGCTGACATCCGGGTTGCCGGTTTGCAGGTAAAACGGGACATTCGGATATCGCTCATGCACCGTTTCGGCGTAAGCCAGATCGGCATCGTCGAATACGACCACCTTCAAGCTGAAGGAGCGGCCGGGCTGGCGCGCGGACAAGCGGGAGATCATGATGTCAAGCTTCTCCCAATCCGTCTCCATACCGGAGCTCGGCGGCTTCGGCGATATGGTGACTTCATCGATGTCGTTCAGCCAATCCTGCCAGCGGGAGCCTTGCGTCTCTACCGCAACGGTAATGCCGTGCCGGTGCAGCTCATCCACAAGGGAGCCTAATTGGGACAGCAGGGCGGGGTTGCCGCCCGAAAGGGTGACGTGGTCGAACCGTTCTCCCCCAAGACGATACAGCTCCTGCCATATTTCATCAGTGCTCATCTTGCGGATCGAATCTGCCGCCGATCCGTCCCACGTAAACGCGGAATCGCACCAGGCGCAGCGGTAATCACAGCCCGCCGTGCGGACGAACATCGTTTTTCGGCCAACGACCATCCCTTCGCCTTGTACGGTAGGGCCGAAAATTTCCATTACCGGAATGGGGCGGTCGACGGTTGCCGCAGCGAATGCGCCTCCGCTTGTGCCGGTCTCTGCCTTACTATGCTGATTATTCACCTAGCATCCACTCCCGTCTGACCTCGGCATAGCTGGTCGGTGTTTCGAACAAACGCACGAATTCGGTGCGCGTTCCCTGCTGCTCATGGGATGGCTTGGCGCTGAGGGCGGCTTCCATTTTCTCAAACAGCCATACGACCATATTCTCCGCCGTGGTGTTCATCGGAGGCAGCGTTTCGTTCAGATATCGATGGTCGAGATAAGGCTCGATCTCCGATTTCCATATGTCCTTAATTTCACCGAAATCAACGGTAATTCCGACTTCATCCGGAATGCCGCTGATGCCGAATACGACTTTATAGGTATGCCCGTGGAGGTTCTTGCATTTTCCTTCATAAGCATGCAGATGATGTGCTGCATCGAACGTAAATTCCTTGGAGACGAGCACGCGCTTCCGGTGGTAGCGCAGGCTGCCGGCATCGATATCCTCGCCGAGCTTCTGCAGCCGTTCAACGATCCGAAATGCTCCAGGCTCTCGGCTCATACCGTGCGCCCCCCTTCAACGCTCGCGTTCCTGCGGCTCAAATATTTATCCAATCCGGCTTTTCTCAGCTTGCAGGCAGGGCATTCCCCGCAGCCGTCGCCTTTAATGCCGTTATAGCAGGTCAGCGTATGATCACGGATATATTCCAGGGCGTTCATCTGGTCTGCGAGCTCCCATGTTTCCGCTTTGTCCAGCCACATGAGCGGGGTATGAATGACAAAAGGATAGTCCATGGCCAGATTCAGCGTCACATTGAGCGATTTGATAAAGCTGTCGCGGCAATCGGGATAGCCGCTGAAGTCCGTCTCGCATACGCCGGTTACGAGATGCTTGGCTCCGATTCCTTTCGCAAGGACGGCAGCGAAGCTAAGAAAGAGGAGGTTCCGACCCTCCACGAACGTGGTTGGCAAGCCTTGGTCGCCTTCCTTGATTTCAATATCGGTGCGTGTCAACGCATTGGGAGCCAGCTGGTTCAACAGGCTCATATCGAGCACGGTTTGCTTCACGCCTTGTTCTTTGGCGATCTGGGCGGCGCATTCGATCTCAAGCTTGTGGCGCTGGCCGTAATCGAAGGTGACCGTCTCCACCTGGGCAAAGCGTTCCTTCGCCCAGAACAGACAGGTGGTGCTGTCTTGGCCGCCGCTGAACACGACGACCGCTTTTTCATGTTTAAGCATAAAAAAACCTCTCATTCTTCATAGTTTTAGGGGAGCCCGAAGGCCGATCCCGTAGAAGAATAGAGAAGTTCTTGAACTGAATCCGCAAAAAAACAAGCCTTATTTTCACGGCAGCTTAAAAAAGATAATTCGATGCCGAATAAGACAATGTAGTTTTTTATAGAGGGAGTTCGCGAACCTCTCCCATACGCTTTGCAGCGTATGGACTTGTCTTCTGTTGTCACTAGCGGCCGCTAGCGGCTCTTGCGCTGCAGCCGGGTACTTATGCCCTACATTATAACACGGGGACATTATTTGATAAACACTCCGCCAAAGGGAATTGCTTCCCGTAAGAAGCGCTTGATAATCCCTTCATCGTTGAATTCGTCGACCAGCCGCTGGTTCTGCCGCCCGGCCTGAAACAGGACATATCCTTCTCCGGTAAGCTTCCAATGGTAATTCATATGCTGGCTTGCCAGGTGGTTACCGTATACGGTCAAATCCAGTTTGGCTCCTTCCGGATAGGCAATGATGCTGCCTGCATCGACGTATAGCGGCTCCGTAGGGTGCAGCTTCACCTTGCAGACCGGACCTTGGGTCAGGATGCCGATGCTGCCGCTGCCGGAAAACTTCATTTTAATGGCGTCCCGCGTAACGAGCATATTTTTAAATTTCAAAATACGGGTCTGCATTGTTACATTACTGGTATAGAAGAATACATGCCTGAAATCGTAGAGCATGTCCTCCCCGCCTTCCAGCCGGATCTCATGCATGTTGAAGCCCGGAGGGAGGGCCGCCGTAAACTGGCTGGGACCGCTGATGTCGGCGCGGATCAGCTTCTTCTTCCGGTATATCCCTTTCACGTTCATCAGACGGTCGCTTCGCCCGGTCGAGGGACCCCGGTACGCTACAATCTGATCGGGATGCAGCACATGTGCAATGTCGCCGTCGGCCAAGGAAAAGGTAACCGCTTGTCCAGCCCCGCCGCCGGACGTATCTTCCATTCGGATAATCACACGCCCACCTCCTTTATCAGTCTGACTGGCTGCTTATTTAAAAGCGGTTCGTTCGGCGCATGCCGAATCGAAGGGCGCGTATCAGCAAAAAATATCCTGCAGCTAGCGCGGCCGCCGTAATCGCCAGGTTCTTCAGCCGTTCCGCTCCCCGCTTTCGGGCGGCTTCCGCTTCCTGCAGCTGGTTCACCATTTGCGTCAATTGCCGATTTTGCTCCGCTAGCTCCGCATTTTGCTGCTGGAGCTTTTCCGTATTCATCCGAGCCCGATCCAGCTCTTGCAAGGTTTGATTATAGCTGTCCTTCAGCTCGGTAACCTCTTGCGGCAATTCACGAAATTGCTGTATATTGTCGTACAAATTACTGATGTAGCCGGCGCTGGCCGTGCGGCCTCCGAGGGGAAGCGCGATCCCTGTCGCCAGTAATATCAAAGAAAGTCGGATCAGCTTAGATCGTGCAGACTTGTCCATGAGGGATCACCGTCCTTTGATATATAATAGTACATACGAAATGATAGAGGAACAAGTTTCCATAGTATCATTTACCCACTGGAGAGGCGGCGTTTCATCTCGGGCCGCCAGGATGTTTAATAGGCGGTTGAATCGGGTAAATAGATGTTGGCAAGCAGCGGCCAAGCATGCTCAGGCATGAAAGGCAGAATCCGACAAGGAATAATAGACACGCTTTTGAACAAGATGACAAACTAATAGAATTTTCGAAATAAGGAGATTATGCATATGAATAACAATAACGTGAAAAAAATCATGATTACCGTAAACGGCAAACCGGTTGGAAACGGCCTGGTTATTGATAAAGTCACCTACGCGCCCGGCGGGCGTGCAGAGGAGGCCCGCAGTGAAGCGAGCAGGGCTGCGAGCACGGTGATTGGTTAAGCAGGTCATACAGCGACTACTTTTTTTAGAAGGAGCTTTGGGTTCCCTGGGAGGAATGACAAGGCGGTTGCCGGTTATCTAATCGGCTCTGACAGAATCCATGACAAAGACTGCAGCGATAGAGGCTGCGGTCTTTTTTTGTCGAAAACATTTATCGAACATATGTTCCATGACAGTAAGATGTCCATCTCTATTGGTACATTATTAGAAGAAGAGGAAAGAGGTGGATGTATTGCAGTCAGGGTTGTATTCGGATTTTTTATGGAGCCATAACCAGGTAGCAGCTAGCGGCTGTAATCAAGTCTTTCTGCTGATCGAGTGGAGGGGTGGAGTCTTAGGGCCGAAATTGCCGGCAAAAGGTTCCAAACAGCTGCTCGCGGATCAAGTTCAACTGCATCTCCAATTGGGTGAGCGCGTGCAGCTTGGTGGTATGTACGGATGCGAAGGCGAAATGCTGAATGACCGGAATCTCTCATTATCGCTGGGCACATTGTCCGAAGGAAAGGTAAGGCGGCTGGTGCTCGATCTGTCGGTCGGCCCCCGGCCGTCAGGTGTTTACCCCATTGTCACGATGCTGTGGACTTATCTGGATGTGATCAAACAAAAGATGGTGCTGCAGCCGTCTCGAACAATCCCCCTCCAGTTCAGCAACAGTACGGCATTAATAAAGCGGGGCGCCGATCATCGTGTGGAAAAGGCACTCAAATTGCTGCAGAATCCGATGATCGTGGAGCAAGCCAGACAGGAAATGCAGCGTGGAAAACTGGCCGAAGGGGAAGCGATTATTCTTAGACGGGCCGATGAAATGCTGCTGTACGCCGCACGTTTAGAGGATGCCGATTATTTAAAAGAAGCGGAGGCTTTGTATAGGTTAAGCACTTTGTATATGGATACATACCGTAAGTTCCGTTCCCGCATTGCGAAAAGACAAGGACTTAAGGCTTATTCTGATGCTAGTTATTAAGAATCTTTGTCCAAAAAAGGAAAAATGATATCAGGGTCGAATGTACTATTTTATAGTCATAAAATATACGTCTAATTTACTAGAGAGATAGGGAGAATGCATATGACAGACAGACTGATCCGACTAATGAGAATCATTACCCTTGTACAAGCAAGACCCGGAATTTTGGCGAGAGAGCTTGCGGAACGCTGCGGAACGAGTGAAAGAACCATCTATCGTGATATGGATGCGCTCAGCGCGATGCATATCCCCATCACCCACCAGGGGCGCGGGCGCGGATATACGTTTATCGGCCATTTTGCCATGTATCCGCTTGGTTTGACGGAAGAAGAGGTGCAGGCACTATTCAAGCTGATGCCCGTAATGGACAAAATCAAACCGCTGCTGCCCATAGAATTTGAAAGCGCTTATGAAAAAGTGCTGGCTGCCGTATATAAACAAAGTGCGGAAAAGGCCGAAATCCAGGCGGGGGACCGTGATGATTCCTCTGTCCAAGCCTAATTTTCGCAGACGAAATCGCACATCGTAAATGTGAAGCCCCGAATGAAGCACATGGAATTGGCATGTGACAGTCATTCGGGGTTTTTGTTGTTTAGGACTATAAACTCATTCTTCTTCAATGCGAATAGTGTCTTAAAGACTATGAAAATATAGGGATAATATACCAAATTATATGAATATATGATAAAATGACTACAATTTATCTCTAGGGATCAGAATCTGTCAATTGCTGATCCGGATGGGGGTATAGCGGCACAACGTCCCTAAGCAAGGGCGTAGAAAGGAGATCCGTGCAAGGGATGCACGACATGCATAACTAGTTTATGAGAAATGGAGAGGGGAGCATGAAGATCGATGAAAAAAATCATTCTGACGATGTTGTTGAGTATGGTGGCATTATCCGTAGTGGGGACCTATGGAGCAGAGGCCTCGAGCCCAAGTCAGGTTGAAGTCCTATTGAACGCTAACAAGCTGAGCTTTCCGGATGCCAAGCCGTTCCAAGATAGCCAAGGCAGCGTCATGGTACCGATCCGGTTCGTCTCCGAAGCGCTCGGCGGGAAGATCAGCTACAGCAAGTCTGGCGGCAAGACGATCGTTGAAATTCGAAAGGGCGATGACCTTGTAAAAATGACCGTGGGCCAAACGAGCGCCCAGGTGAACGGGAAAGCGAAAGACTACGGGACGAAGGTGATCTTGAAACAAAACCGTACCTTTGTGCCGCTGCGGCTTGTCAGTGAAGGGCTGGGCGAAAAGGTGGAGTGGGATAAGGTTGGCCGGTGGGTCTGGATTGGTGAGAAAACATTCCGGAATACCGATGATGCGGAGTTTAAGCTGCGGCCGTTGAGTGATTTTAAGGCGTATATGAAAAATCCGTATTTATTTGAAAAGACTACTGATGTTGGTCAATTATTCAAAGGGATAAAGGTTATTACGACGAAACAGTTGCCAATCAAGCTAGGTAATGGTGAGATTATTTATGACATCAAGTTAGTGAAAAGAAAAGGTTATGAATACATTGCCATACGCAGTTCAGAGAGGGGAACACCAATTTTCTTTATGGTTAAAAATGATTATGCAAAATATCGTACCGGGGTAGATAATGCATTCGAGAATAACAGGGATGGTACTGCAACAAATTATTATCCGGTCGTAAACGGTACGGATAAATTCCAAACAGGAAAATACATTCAGACCCATGACTACACCAAATTTAAATTAAATAAAGCTGATTACATTGCCTTCAGCACGTACAAAGTTGATGACTATATCGTGGCACTCATTAATCCATTTAAATAAGGGAGTCACGGTATGTTGAGTGCGAAATTAAAAAAGTTTGCTCAGATTACGTTTTCCTTCCTAGTGCTAGTCACTACTGTACTTATTATAAATCCCGGTAAAGCAGAAGCCATCGGAGTCAATCGGATGTTTCAAGATCCCAACAACCATGATAAATTTTATTTTGTTGGAATGGTATACTATGAAACTTGGAGCAATGCTGCTGGGCAATGGGTTAATACACCACCTGGCGGTAAGACAGATGTAGATGGCTTTGATTACATGTTTGAATTTAACTCCTCTCGTAAAATAAAGGATATTCGGGTAAGCAAATTTGATTATAATCGGCAGTATGGAGATAAAATCTTTGAAGCTTCACGTTCCGTTGAAATGGCTCAGAATCCTAGAGATTATTACATACGAGCTACGTCACCTTCATATTTTTTTTCTGGAAGACAATGGACAGGGAAAGGTACTAACATTGCCAACGTTCCTGTGTATGTTACTGATGCTCTCCTAGTAGCTCCAATGGCTATTGACCGGAGACAAGAGGAGATGGATAAAAACGGAAAACACTTTGAACCGCTCGTCGAAGGCTGGCGCTACTACTTCCCTACCTTATTCGAAATCGAGCTTGAACCGGCGGAAGGAAATGCGATTATTAAACACTACACCACTACAGGGAAACCGCTACATGGAGTCCCCGGTTTTTCAGACCGGGAGGAGAAGCTGGAGAAGGATAAGCCCTATGCTTTTACGCACACACCGGGCAATGCGGATTATACATACAAGGGGCATAAGAAGAGCACAATAGCTGCTCCGAGCGGCGGCCCAATTACGCCGGGGGATCCGTATCCGTTTACCTATGACGGGTCTTTCCCTACCTATTACCTGTACTTTTACTACGAACCAACCAGGGACACACCGCCCCCGCCTGACCCGTCAACCGGAGCCTGTACGGAGCCCGCTCCAGGGCAGACGATCAACGGACGGTATATGGACCCGGTGGTGACGGCGAAGATCCTGGCCGATCAGCGTGGCAGCGAACGCTTTGACGTGCTGCAGGGAATTCCGACCTCCGAGAGCTTATACGGCAACATTCTGGCTCGCAGCTATCTTGTTCAGAACACGTTTGTCAAAATGACCGGGGTATGCACATTTGAAGTGAATGTGGAGAAGAGCTGGACACTGCACTGGGATCCCGGCAAGCCCGGACCAAAAGGACCGGACGGTAAGCCGACCACGGTACCGGATCCCCAGCAAGCGGAAGAGAAAGTGACGGAGCGATATACGGTTAAGCGTCCCTACTCCTATTGGGTGATCGACAACCTGGAAGTATACAGAATCAACCAAGGCCTGCTCCGAAATTATGCGCTCCCCGGCAATGAAATCCGCCTTGATCCGCAAGGCTATCAGCCGCCGCAGTATTCAACCAGCCAAACGGGTGCTTTCTATCCGCCTTCCCCGCCGGATCCGATCATAGCGCCGTCCGGCTCCTACGGAGGCAGCTCTTACAAGAGCAAGCCATCCCCGCCTAGCGAAAATCTGCAAAGCATCGCAGAGGCCGGCGTGGATCAAGTGGAGGTCGCCAATGACTCCCTCATTTTTAACGGAGCAACGATTATGGACAGCCGCCGGACTGTGGAGAGCGGTCCCACGCCGGGAAGCATTCCCGAGCCGCCTCAGATCCGCGAGAACGTGCTGTACAAGCCCGGCAACATGATTAGCAGCGATAAGGCCAATCGGGCGAATACAACAAGCGCCGGTACAATCGCGTATGGCCTGCTGCCGGGGAGCATAAATGGAGGCAGCGACAAGGAGTTCCCGATTTACGGTATCAATACGGTCACCGTTCATACTCCCGTGGTCAACTATTCCTCCGTAACGGATGATCGGGCTCATAATCAAAAGACGGTGCCGAATCCGGACCGGTCTGCCTTTATTTTGGACAGACCGTTTACGGTACGCATCCCGACGTCCGGACAGCATCGCAATATTCCGGGTTACGGAAATCGGGATTATGCCAAGTATGTAAGAGCGAAGCAGGTCTATTTTCCGTTTGATGTGTACAGCGGTGATAAGCGGACGTTCTACCCGAAAAATACGTGGATCACGATCCCGACAGCCCAGCTCGATACGGAATTTTTCCTGCCGGTCTGGGTTGATGAAGGGGATTATCAGGTGTATTTCCGTACGATTGCTGAGAATGCGCCGCCCGATTATACGACGCAGTCGGGCGCAAATGTGGATTTGATCCACCATGCAGCCACAGACATCGAGCCTGTAGAGGTGATCGGGCGGATGTATGATTTTCATATTACCGATATCGCGGATTATAACTGGGAGGGGGTCTTCCGCAAACAGAAGGGGAGCGCCGTTCCAAGCGGTGTCTCCTATTGGACGGGACTTCGGGATATCGATGGGGGAGTCCGGGGGAATACCGCTCCATACATGCTCCCAATCGCGCCAGGGAAGCATCCGGCTAAAGGGTATAACAATGCCGCCGTGAAGACGGGCTACCATTTCAAATTCGATTTGAAGACCAAGGGCAATATGTTCGGTGCCGCAGACGGGATCGCGATCACGCCTAGCTTTTATTTTGTGGGCAAGGATGGAACGGGACGGCAGGAGGTGGATCTGTACTACCACAGCGGAGACCGAAAGTTTATACGAATCGGCTCCCCTGAGGACACGGAGAAGCGATATGTCATTCTGAACGAGCGGCTTCGAAACGTGCCGTTAGCAGAGCTTCGGGATACAGCCGACCATCTGTACCGTCAAGGCGGGGCATCAGCCGGCATGCCTGCTGAAGCGTTCACCAAGCAGTATATCGAGAAGCTTAGCAAATCCAAGACCTGGGTTGGCCGGTATGACTGGCTTCTGCTTCCGTCAGGGGTGCGTACGTTGATCGGGCCGAAAGCAGGGCTGCCGGCAACGGTGGATGCCGGGCGAGCCAACGCTGCAATCCAGCGGTGGTATGGGGAATACAGCATTCCCTCTGATGTATATGTCGTCAAGAAAGGAACGAATATTGCAGAGTACGGTCGAACCCGGCGATTGGATGAAAAGTCCGATATTTTTCTGAAAAAAGGATATATCATCGTTCGGTTTAACCTCGAATCGATCCGGGATGGCAACACGGCAAGGCCGCATCTGCAGTATATTCATGCTCCGCTGATGAACCAATGGAGGCTGGAGGGGTACGCAAGTTCTTATACCGATCCCTACGGGCACCGATTCAGCCTGCTCGATGGCGATGTCGTATTCTATCATGGCGACAAATCCAGTAAGGGGGACTTC
Source organism: Paenibacillus sp. FSL R5-0810 (assembly GCF_038002285.1). NCBI lineage: Bacteria > Bacillati > Bacillota > Bacilli > Caryophanales > Paenibacillaceae > Paenibacillus > Paenibacillus sp. FSL R5-0810. Next base: position 3,440,803 of record NZ_JBBOCF010000001.1, on the reverse strand, counting down.
CTTTCCAGGGTACCGCATTAATGTCTTTACAGCAGGTTTGCTGCAACCTGGCTTGGAGCGTCATTCAAAGATGGGCCAATCAAGCTTCGAAATGCTTGATTGGCCCGTTTTTTCCTTTGTGCCTGCGGTCCATCTAATTTCAGCAGACTTGATCTCAAAAGTGTTCGACTAGTAATCGGGCCATGCCTGGTGATCATATAGATAACGGGCGAAGGCCATCGGATTGCGGTAAGCGGTTCTCCACGCTTCCTCCATCCCTGCCTCTAAGAATCCGTAGCGCTGATCACATCCGTTGCATTCGATGAAATATAGCTTCCCATCCGCAGTAATTCCGATGTCGAGACCGAAGTCCGCTGCATACGGTATAAACAGGGACAGCACGTGGGCGATATGAAGGGAAAATTCCGTGATTCGTTTCATCATGAGCGGAACCGGCAGGTCCGGCAGGCTGTTCTGCAGGATATACGGGACCTGGTAAGCCGATCCGCCCTGGGCGATGTTCGAGACAAATGTGCGCGGCGGCGAGGTCTTGGCGAACATGCCCGCTACCTCCCAGGCTCCGCTGCCTCCCCGCTGAACGGTGACGCGGATGTCGAAAGGGCGTCCCTTATACTCGGCCAGCGGAATGCGTTCCTGGGCAAGAAAGGGAGCCCGCCGGATTCGCTGAAAGATCAGCGGATGCAGATTTCCGGCTGCAAGCTTCACGGTTCGCCAGCCCTTCGCTGAAGGAGAGGAGCGGGAGTAGGTGAGCAAGCTGCCCCCCGGCGGACTGCTTCGCAACCGCATGATCCCTACGCCTACGCTGCCGCTGCAGGGCTTCAGGACCAGGTCGCCATACTCGTGAAGCATCGTTCGAATGGAGGCAGCGGTAGCTTTTACCGTATGCGGCAGGGCAGGTGTGACCTCTGGGTCCTGCTCCAGCATACGATGTATAGCATCCTTGCCGTACCGGGTGCGGCCGTTGTATACGAAGAATCCGTGCTGGATAAGATCTTCGATCTGGGATCGTTCCCGCCGATGGGAATAAATGGCCCGCATATGAATCGCCCGTGGAATCGGAATACGCACGCGTGTATATCCGTACGGCCGCTTCGGCATAAATCCGGTGACCTCTCCGGTTTCAAGCGAAATATGGCGGATGGTAAAAAAACAAGGAACCAGTCCGTATATGGCAGCTGCTTCTTCATAGTTGCTCAGTGATTCGGTACCGATTCTCCCGCTGGAAATTCTGCGATACGTGCTGTTGTTAAGCAGAATGCCGACAAATTCCGGATGCATGGTCATCCTCCTTGCTGCCACAAATCTTTGTAGTTTTTTCGTATCTCATCGTATGCATAGGAAAGTTTGTCCCGGATGGACGGGTGTCGTGCATGGTTGGCCTATTCTTTCAGGGGAGCATGTTCGCTTCCCTATGGGACGGGGGAGAAGGCACATCGGATACGGTGAAAATCAGGCACCGGAGGAGAGCATGGCCGGAATATTTATGAATCGTATCAAATTCTATACACCGAACGGGTTGCCGCGAAATTATGAATATCGGGAATCCAATGGGGTGGATAAGGAAATTTTTAATAGATATGCTGCGAGAAGGATGTGAAGATATGAGTTTACGGAAGGTGGCGGTCGTGACGCCGGGGTCTTTTGTCATTCCATCAGGAAGGAGCAGTTCCGTGGAGCGGGTCGTCGAACAGATCATTCCTTTAGCTCAAGAGGCGATGGACGTCCGAATCTATGGTGTGGTGGGCAAAGGACTGCCTGTTAAAGACACGATTGGAGGAGTGCCGTGCTACCGCCTGCCGGCCGGTGCCAGCTACTATTCCTCCCTGCTGCGAAGACTTCAGAAGTGGAGACCCGACATCATTGAAGTGCACAATCGTCCGCTTCTGGCCCAGCGTCTGAAGATGCATCTTCCGGATATCAAAATCGTGCTGAATCTTCATTCGAATACCTTCATCTCCCCGCCTTATATAAGCCGGCAGCGATTTGGGAGCATCGCCCGCTGGATGGACGGAATTGTCGTCAACAGCCGGTTTTTGCTGGAGGAAATAACCTCGCTATACCCATGGCTCCATGAGAAAATGACGATCAATCATCTCGGTGTCCGCCTCGAGCATTTCACTCCGCCGTTCAGTCCGGCGGCCAAAGCGCTGAAAGAAGGGAGGCTGGCGCACTTTGGCTGGAGCGGACGTCGTATTGTTATGTTTGCCGGACGGCTCATTCCGGACAAAGGCGTTCACCATCTCATCGCAGCATTGCCTCAATTGGTCGAAAGACATCCGAATGTCCTGCTTCTTATTGTCGGAAGCGCGGCTTACGGATCCGACCGGGAAACCGCTTATGTCCGGGAGCTGAAGCAAGCGGCAAGGCCATATCAGAAGTGGGTGCATTTTCGCCCCTTTGTTCCGTATCCGGCTATCGCGGACTGGTACTCGCTGGCGGATGTCGTTGTCGTCCCGTCCGCTCCAAGGGAGGCGTTCGGACTCGTGAACGTAGAAGCGATGGCAGCCGGTGTGCCGGTCATCGCCGCAAGTGCAGGAGGTATACCGGAAATCGTTGAAAACGGCGTTACGGGATATTTGGTCAAAGGGGATGAGCTGCAGACCGGACTCGTTGAACAGATTGACCGTCTGCTGAAGAACGAGGAGCTGCGCATTCGGCTCGGGATGGCTGGCCGTGAAGCGGTCCGCCAGCGCTTTAGATGGGACCATACCGCGGAGCGCTGGGTGCGGCTGATGCAGACGATCTGAGTCCGACCATCTGAAACAAACGGGACAAAAGAAATACGCAATCTTAACGGTTTATATTTATACGATCTACAATCGATCATGGATGCCTGCCCTTTTTACGGAATCCTCATAATCGGGCCGGCTCGGAATGGATACTAGTACACCGGCTGCAAGTAAGCCGGGGTGCTCTAGCTTATAGCCCGGGAAATAACATGTCTGCATGCAAAACCCGGGTGCAGTGGCAGGAGCCCTCCTTCCCGAATAGGATGAATGTAACGATTAGAGCAGAGGAGAGAGCCGACAGTGAACAAAGCCAGAAGGATTACGAGAGGGAGAGGGATACGCCCTTGCCGGCGATATTCCGGACGTCTCCGGACATCCGCCTTCAGGGGAAAAACAACGGCCGGAGCCGATCGGGCAGACGGCGACTCGGAGTATGCTTTGGCCGAGGATACGATCAGCGCTTCCCATCTTAAGCATCGGAGTGTGCGAAGCGAAGCCATCGAAGATTATTCCGTGTACAGCATTCATCTGTCTCCTGAATCGATTACATCCTCCAAGATCGCGTTAAACTCCGTGGAATTAGAGCATCTGAATTTTAATCCTGTGCAGGGAGCGGCGGAACGGCCGGTGATGCAGCAGTTCGGTCAAATACCGTTCATATTCCCGGAAGGCGCCACGGAAATGGATGTATCCGTAACACTGCAGGCCTTTTACCCGGATGGAAATTATGTGATGGTCGTTTCATGCAATGACCCGGCATTCCAGGCGGGCGTTCGCGCAAAAAATGAACTGCAGGCGGTTGTAGGAATTACAAGACCCCAAGACAGCCTCGCAGGTGAAGGGTGGCTGTCCTGGATTGCCATCGGCTTGAAGTAGGCAGAGCATAACGGTCAGCAGGGCTGGAGGCGACTCCAGCCCTTTTGTATGCATCCAGGATTCACGAGGTAAGTCAAGCAGAGATGACTGTACATATGCCGTTACGGTGCCGGATGTCTTACATACAATAGCATAGATTGCCGAGGAGAAAAGAGACCCCTTTGCGGAGGAGGAATACGATCATGCGTCACGTGCAGCGGTTAAGACCAAGAAGATCAAGGGTCCGGCGCCCTTCCGCGCCGCAGGTCCCGGAGACGGCGCCGGTAAGGCTGACCTACCGTTTCTTTGAACCGCTGATCCCCAAGCAGAACCATCCGGAACCGTTGGTATCGGTCATTATCCCGGCTATGAATGAAGCCGGCAAGATTGCCGCCGTGATCGCCGAAGCGAGGGCCGTCCATCCGGCAACGGAGGTTATCGTTGTCGCGAATGGTTGCAGGGACCATACGGAAATGGCAGCGGAGCGTATGGGAGCGAAGGTTTTGGCTTTTGCCGACCCGCTGGGCAACGATGTGGGAAGAAGCGTGGGCGCACAGGCGGCCAAGGGCCAAATCTTACTGTTTACGGATAGCGATATGGTGATTCCTTCTAGCGAATTGAAGCCATTTGTGCATGCGGTGCAATCCGGAGTCGATGTGGCGTTAAACGATTATACGGGTCCTACTGACCGATCGCTGGTGCACCGGGTCATTCTTGCGAAGTATACATTAAATTCCATGCTGGGCAGGCCCGATCTGCGGGGAGCATCCATGACCGCTGTTCCGCATGCCATAAGCCGACGTGCCCTGCAGACGATCGGAGCCGAGATCCTGTCCGTGCCGCCGAAGGCCCAGGCTGCGGCGGTGTGCAGGGAATTGCGCGTCGAGGCAGTGCATCGGGTAGAGGTCGGCCGGTTGAACCCGGGTCGGGCTGCCGGAGGAGATCCGCTCGAGAAGCTTGTGCTGGGCGATCATCTGGAGGCATTGGCTGCATTGGTGGCGGAGCGCGGTGTGCGCGGAGGATTTCATGATGGAGAACGAAGACGGAGCATGGTGAGGTGACGAGTGTGAAAAGGCACGGCCCCAAAGCATCAGCGCTAATCCGCCGGCGAAGCCGGAGGCGTCCGGGAAGAAGCTTAGTACGGAACGCAGGCTTACGTTTCCTGCGGAACGGCAGGTGGGGGAGGATGGCAGTGACGGCCGGCCGCTTGGCGGGAAGAAGGGGAGGCGCCGCAGCCGCCGCGTTTGGGCAGTGGCTGGCATCGGCCGCATTGCCTGCCGGACAGCTGTTTCGCCTGCTGCCCGGCGTTGCGGAATCCTTCCGCCGCGGCTTCGTCCGAAGCTCCGGCAGCCAGATTCCCTCCCCTCTAATGCCGCCTCTGGCAGGACGTCCTTCGGTGGTTGTATCCGCCTGCAACGAGGCGGGTTCGCTGCCGGCGGTATTGAGGGAGCTCAAGCGGCTTCCCTTCCATGAAATCATTGTGGTAGTGAACGGAAGCCAAGACGGCAGCTTTGCTGCAGCGCGTTCCTTCGACGGTGTGATCGTCGTTCATATCGCCGAGCGGCTTGGGCATGATGTGGCGCGTGGAATCGGAGCGAAGCTGAGTACGGGAGACTTCGTTTTGTTTATAGATGGAGATATGCCGGTGTCCGCTCATTTACTGTCCGCCTTTTTGGTGGCGGCAGATCGGGGCGTGGACGTGGCACTCAATGATATTATGCCTCTCTTGCCTGCGTTTGACCGGCAGGATGAGGTCACCCGCTGCAAGACCTTTCTTAACCGGATGATGGGACGTGATGATCTGGAGGCGAATTCGATGACCGCTGTCCCCCATGCCCTGTCAAGAAGGGCGATCGAGATGATCGGATACGATAATCTTGCCGTACCGCCGAAAGCGCAGACGCTTGCCATCCGGGCAGGGCTTCGAATCCAGGCGGTTCAAACGGTAGATGTGCTCAGCGTCAACCGTAGACGAACGATGAACCGAGGCAGGGATAATCCGGTAGCCCGGCTGATCATTGGGGATCATATCGAGGCCCTGATGGAAGCCATGAAGAGTGCCGGCACCCGCCTGCAATGGGGACAGGTGTCCCGGGACGAATTCGCAATACGGAGGAACGGCATATGAGCGGACTGACGAGCATTATTATTCCAACGTATAACGGGCTTCATCTTCTTCGGACATGTGTGGAGCATATCCGCGCTTATACCAACGTGCCCTACGAAATAATCGTGGTGGATAACGGTTCCCGTGACGGCACAGCTGCATATTGTATTCGTGAGAAGCTGCTGCTTGTATCCCTGCCGGATAACGCAGGGTTTCCCGTCGCCTGCAATCGCGGTTTGAGGATCGCCTCCGGCGACAATTTGCTCTTGCTGAATAACGATTGCTTTGCCTCGCCGCGCTGGCTGTCCTATATGCTGGATGCGCTGTACAGCAGGGAGGACATCGGGATTGTGGGACCAGTAACGAATTACGCCAGCGGCATCCAGCAGGTGAAGGTCGGATACAGCGATTTAGCGGGCTTTATTCGTGAGGCCGAGTCCTGGAATGTGCCGGACCCCGCAAAGTGGAAGGAAGTCCACCGCATCGTCGGGTTATGTTACTTGTTTAAACGTACGGTGATGGAGCGTATCGGCCTGTTGGATGAGATGTATTCCCCGGGACATTACGAGGATGATGATTACTGCTACCGTGCCCGCCTGGCTGGCTTCAAGCTGCTGGTAGCCGGTAATGTGCTGGTCCATCATGAAGGAAGCGCTAGCTTCCGAAACCGGTACCCCGGAGGGTTCCAAGAGTTGGTGGAGCGGAACCGCAAGCGGTTTGTAGATAAATGGAAAGTGGATCCGTTACAGTTCATCGAGGAGAGAGGTGACGCATCATGAAGGGGGTATTGCTGGCTGGAGGAAACGGAACCCGTCTTCTTCCGCTAACGAAATATATGAATAAGCACCTGCTTCCGGTAGGCAGGCATCCGATGATCGCATACGGCATTCACAAGCTCCATCAAGCCGGTATCGAGGATATCATGCTGATTACCGGCTCCAAATCGGTTGGATTATATGCAGAGTATTTGGAGAACGGCCGGGATTTTGGCGTGAACCTGACCTACCGAGTCCAGGAGCAGGCTGGCGGGATTGCGGAAGCACTGGAGCTGGCGCGAGGTTATATCCTGCCTGGGGAAAAGTTTGTCGTTCTGCTGGGCGATAATCTGTTTCAAGATGAGTTGAAGCCGTTCATCCAGAAATATATGGGGCAGCCGCCGGGCACGGCGATGGTGCTGCTTAGCCCGACGGATCGCCCGCATAGATATGGCGTGCCCGTATTTGCCGAGGACGGGAGCGGAAAGCTGCTCTTCATCGAGGAGAAACCGATTAATCCCCGCAGCCGCCAAGCGGTGACCGGAATCTATATGTATGATGATGCGGTGTTTGACATCATTCGCCGGATCCATCCTTCGGAGAGAGGCGAATTGGAGATCACGGATGTCAACAACCTGTACGCAGCAGACGGCAAGCTGATGTATGACATCCTGCAGCAGTGGTGGTGTGATGCCGGCACCTTTGAGTCATTACAGGAGGCGGCGGCTCATATGAAGGATGTTCTGCCATGAACAGACGCCGAACTGCACGCATAGCATTCCACCCTGTGGAGGAGAGAGGGGCGGCTTCCGGCGATTACCGCGCCGGTTATCAAGCGGGATATGCACTAGGGTATCAGCTCGGCCGGGAAGACAGCGGAACGGTATTCGAGGGACCGAGCATCATTATTCCCGCCCGTCCCCACGACGATGCGGTGATCCGCATCATCCAGCAAATCGAGGCCGCAACGCCCCACCCTTACGAGGTGCTTATTGCAGATGCCGGTGCGTCGGTTTCCAGCAGGCGGTATTTTCACGACCGAAGCGGAGCGCTCCGGCATATTAAAGGCAGTCAGGGGGAGAACCTGGTTCAAGTGGTCAATCGGGCGATGAAGGTATCGCTCGGCGAGTACATTGCCGTGTTGACCGATTCTGCCCCCGTCTGCGACAACTGGATCGGTGAAATGCTCTTTGAGCTTGAGCATCATCCGGAAGCGAAGGTCGTATGTGCTGCATCCCGAGCCTTGAGTCCCCCGTTTGACCAGGCTCAAGAGCAGTCCGCATTTCAAGAGGAACAGACGGTTAGGGACAGGATCGGCTGCGTGCTGTTCCGGAGGAAGCTGCCGGCCGAAATCGGATGGTGGGACGAGGGCACAATGACGGTGGAGGAGCATCTGCAGAAGTGGCTTGATCGGCTAGAAAAGACGCAGCGCATCTTCCGATCCGATATTTTCAATGAGAACAAAACGGCCGCTACGTGATTCCGGCGGCTTTTTTGTGTTCCGGCAAGCTGTAGCACGTGCCCGAAAAGGATGCGGGGGATGAAGGGGTTTGGCACAGGGAATCTCTTCTCCGCATATGCTGGAGGGTAGATGAGAGTGAAGGAGTGTACTGACATGGAAAGCCGGATCGATGATATGCTTGCGCATCTCTCGCATTCTCAGCAGCAGTTGGCTCGGATTCTGGAGGCGCAGCGCCATTCTGCTGTTCGCATGGCTCAAATTATACATGCATTGCCTGAATATGAGTTTCGAGTGGCCGATGGAGCGCGGTCTTCCGGCGGTCAGGCGGAGCAAATCAACCGCAGCATCGTAGCCTACCTGAACGCGATGGCTGATTTGCAGCAGACTGCAGCGGATAACCTGGAGATCGTGCTGAAAGAGCTTCGTGAGCAAGAGGAAGAATAACCGGTCCTATACCGGATGACAAGGGCGGGAAAATAAAGTGAGCAAAGAAGAGTCTTTGATGCGTATGCTGGATGCAGCTGTCGCTATTCAGCGGGAGACCTCTTTGATACTGGAGGGGAAGGCCGTTGAAGCGGAAAAAGTCCGTGAATGGGTCGTTTCGCAGGAGCCCTCTGCCATGAATGGCTTGAAGGAAACCCTGACCATTCACGAGCAAATCGTGGAGCAGATTGAGGGGCTGACACGGATCGGATCCGGACTATGCCGGAATTTGCGGATCGCCATCGGTACGGAGGAGCGGAGTGCCGGCGGAGGGTTTGATGAATTTGAATTTGGAGATTCCGATTAATGAATACGCGCACTCACCGTGAACATGCGGCGAGAGTTGCGATTGTCTCGTCGATTGCGAGAAGCCAGGAGGCCCTTGCCGGTATATTGGAGAGCATTGCCGATATTTCTGCCCATTCCGATCTGACTGCGCGAACGCTAGCGGAGAATATCAGGCTTCTGACCGCCTACCAATCGGTGATGACAGAGATGCTGACCGGCATATCGCTGAACCGGACGAAGACGGGAAATCCGACGTCGCCCTGGCTTGCGGACGGATGCTCGGCAAGCCCGAATGAGAACATCGCAAGAATGAATTGAAGCGGGACAGGAGGCTATTGAAATGAAAATAAAGATTTCCGCCGTGCGAAAGAGAGGGAGAATTCGGCCGGCCGGCAGCAGAAGGTCATTTCCCGGCATGCATCGTCTGAAGGTGGTTCAAGGCCCAAGGCGCCGTCGCCGGGCCAAATCCGGACTATCCAGACGCCGGGGAGCTCGTGGAGGCTACCGTTTGAGAAGGGTAGGACGTGTATTTCCGGCTTCTTCCCAAGCCTATAATCAAGGCTACAGCCAAGCCTATGATGAAGGCTTCAAAGCCGGATTCGCGAAAGGCTATGAAGACGGTCTGGCAGCCCCTCCTCCAATCTCATGAAGGAGCTGCTCCAAGCGGTTCTCATGGAACATACCCATCCATGAGAACCGCTTTTTGGTTGGGACAAGCTTGATGCATTACGGGCATGCGCCAATTTCTTGGCATTAGTGGACAATCGTCCATGATGCATCCGTCCTCCCGGCATATAGTTATATGAACCTGAGCAAATCTCACAAAAGACAGGGTGAAAAGCCGTGAGTTTAGCGATGCGTAAAGGTCAGAAGGAAGGCTATCAGGCCGGCTATAACGAAGGCTACCGCGTTGGAGGATATCGCGCGCTTATAGAGCGCATTCCGCCTGCGGCGCCGCCATTTTTCGATGCAAGAATTTTGTATATTCCCCAAGGGTTTGAATCGATTGACGAAGGGATCACGAAGGCGCTTGGCGGCATGGTCCGTGAATGCATCGTCGGGCGCCCCGAAACCTTGCTGGAGACGACGCTGTCGGTAAAACCGGACTTGATTCTGGTCATGAACGGCCTGCATGTATTTCCGGAGCATTTCCGTGAATCGTTGGACCAAGTGCGTCAGCAGGGCTTTCGAACAGCGATCTGGTTCGTGGATGACCCCTACTTCACGGATGAAACGCCCGAACTGTCCCGGCACTTTGACGTCGTGTTCACGCATGAGCTCAGCTGCGTTCAACTGTATCAAAGCGTTGGAGCGCAGGAGGTGCATTATATGCCGCTCGCCGTTCACCCGGAGCTGTTTGCCCCGACCATGGCAGGACCCGCCTATCAGTCGGATATTTGCTTTATCGGCAACGCCTTCCGCAACCGCGCCGCCTTATTCGATGAGCTGGCTCCGTTTTTGGCCGGTAAGCGTGTGCGCATTATCGGCGGTTTTTGGGAGAGGCTGGCCCGTTACAAGGAGCTGTCGCCTTTTGTGTACAGCGGATTCATTCCGGCAGCCGAAACCGTTAAATTCTACAACGGGGCGAAGATCGTGATCAATCTGCACCGCCCAAGCGAAAGAGGGAGCGACAATCGCAACATTATGAATCTGCAAGGACGTTCGATCAACCCGCGGACGTTTGAAATCAATGCTTGCGGAACACTGCAGCTGACGGACATCCGCGAGGATTTAACCATGTACTATACACCCGGCGTCGACATTGAAACCTTCGGTTCTGTCGAGGAGCTGAAGCAGAAGATTTCCTATTATCTTGCCAACGAGGATCACCGCCGGAGCATAGCCATGCGTGCGGTTGCCTCTACGATGTCTAAGCATACCTATGCGCACAGGCTTCCCGAGCTGCTGGGAAAAATCCCGTTATGAACGGTCGCGTGTGTCGGAAAACACAAAAACGTTAGGAGTGAAGCGGATGCCCAGAATGTTTGCCGCAGGCCCGAAACGGGCTGCTGCCGATGCCTACGAGCAAGGGCGCAGCTCCGGCTTGCAACAGGGTTATATGGATGGATATTTCCGTGGAAAGTCGCAAGGAATCGTGAATCGGGTGTTGTACGCCCCTACGCTGCGGAATCTGCATGTATTATTTGTCAGCTCGGGTAAAGGCTTCCCGTACTCTCCGATCGATGAGGCGATTATTGCAACTCTGCATACGATGGTTTCGCAAGTGACCGTATCGGATGCGAAGCAGGATGTGGCGGCCGAGGCTAGCCGGACCCGACCGGACCTCGTGCTGGTGCTGGACGGGATGTATATGCCTGTGGAGCAGATGGACGCCATCCGGTCGATGGGGCTGCGGACCGCCGTTTGGATGACGGATGATCCGTACTACACGGATATATCGGTCGGCTGGATTCATCACTATGATTATATATTTACGCTGGAGCTGAACTGCGTAGCACATTATCAGAATTTGGGGTGTGCACAGGTTCACTATTTGCCGTTCGGCGCCTTCCCGCTCCATTACCGCCCCATCGCCATGCCGGCGGCAGCGAGCCGGGACATCGGATTCGTCGGCACGGCTTATCCGAAGCGGATCCGTTTTTTCGAGCCGATCATGGATCAGCTGATGCGGCATCGTACCTTCATCAGCGGCAACTGGTGGGAACGGCTCCCGGGTTACGCCAGATTCAGCAACAGGATCGAGGTCAATAAGTGGATGGGCCCTGCGGAGACCGCAGACGTCTACAACAGCGCCAAAATCATCATTAATCTGCACCGGGCTGTCGATGACGATGATATCAATCAGAACAGTGGCCGAATTCCTGCCGCATCGCCGAATCCGCGAACGTTCGAGATCAACGCTTGCGGAACGCTGCAGCTAGTCGACGAGCGAGAGGACTTGGCGCGTTTTTATACGCCGGGCATCGAGATTGAGACGTACCGTTCGCAAAGTGAGCTGCTGGAGAAGATCGAATATTATCTTGCGAACGATCAGCATCGAAAAGACATTGCGCACCGCGCGTTGGAGAGAACGTATGGGGAGCATACCTATGCGCACCGTCTGAATACGCTGCTCTCGGTCATCTTTCCTTAAGGGCATGAAGCCATAAATAGTTGAATGCTGGAGGAACAAGTGTCGTTACGGTATCTTTGTCTCTCTAATATATTGTACCAACTGGGTGAAAAGGAGGTGGATCGCATCCGGTACTGCGCTCAAACCACGGTTACTGGAGATGCGGACAATGCCGATGGTCCTTAAACCGAAGATGTTGATATTCTCGCACGTTTGTAATCCGACAAGCATAACGGGAGCGGAAAAACTGCTCCTGTTCTTCTGCCAGCAAATCTCCCCTTATTTCGAATGCGTTCTGGTTGCCCCAAATGAAGGCAGGCTGACAACACTCGCCAGAGCGTCGGGGCATGATGTCAGAATCTACAAGGTCCCTCTGCTGCACAGTATATACACCCCTGGTCCGGGTCTGCTTGCCGAGGCTGACAGGCTGGTATCCACTTCGGTATTCCGCTCCTTCGTCCAGTGGATCGCTGGCGAGTCGCCGAGCGTCATCGTTACCAACACCTGCGTGCATTTGCTTCCGGCTGTTGCAGGGAAGAAGCTTGGTATCCCGGTTCTATGGCAGCTGACCGAGATGATTACGAATAACGGGTACGCCCACCTGTCGGCTAGTCTGATACACCAATACAGCAGCTGGATCATCAGTATCTCCGAATCCGTGGCCCAGTATTTTCCTGTGGATGTCAGGCAGTCCAAGATGACGATTCTTCCTCCGTCCTGGAACGATCTCGACATTCATCCCGAAATATGGCCCGCACTTAGGGAATCCTTTCGGAGCAGACTCGGCATCGGCCCGGACATTCCGGTTATCGGCATGATCTCCTCGTTTCTCATCGAAACGAAGGGCGTGCACCATTTTATTGACATGGCCCTCTCCCTTAAGGACACATTCGCTAAAGCGCTGTTTCTAATCGTAGGCAGTGTGATGGATCCAGGCTATGAGAAGCAATGCAGGGAACGCATCGAAGCTGCCGGCGCGCAAAGCCGGTTCATATTTTCCGGATCCAAGGAGGATATGGAGCAAGTGTACCCTGCACTGGATATTGTGGTAGTGCCGAGTTTGGTTCCGGAAGGATTTGGCCTTACGGCCCTTGAGGGACTGCTCTATGGGAAACCGGTCGTTGCCTATGCTGCCGGCGGGCTTGCGGAAATGCTTACGGCTGTAGGATGCCCGCAGATGCTGGCAGAACCTTCGAGCCCGGCCTCTTTAGCGGAAAAAGTGGCGGCCGTTTTGGAGCAATCCGATCACGGGGAGGCATTGGGGCAGCAAAACAGGGCACAGGTGGTGTCCGTCTATGGTCCTGAACTCTACAGAGCACGCGTCAACGGCATGGTTACTCGCTGGATGACGGAGCAGCCTTCATGGTTCCAAATTAAAAAGGCGATCAACTTCCGGCATTTGCTGCCTTCATCACGTCATAAAAGCCGGGGACGGAACCGGAAGAAGAGAGGCTTCTCGTTTCCGCATCTACGCACTGCCCGAAAGAGCAGAAGATTTGAGCTTAGAAAAGCAAGACGCCGGGCGACAAAAATAAGAATACGCAGAACGTCCGTGAGGCGAAGAAAGGCATAGCACAACGAACTAGCAGAGCAAAGGACCAGACCAGACAGCTGCTGTCTCCGCTTAAAGCAGAAGAATGATCGTGCTGCGTCAATGATCGCCCTCGGATCTGTGATTAAGTTGGCAAGGGAGAATCCAATATGAAAGTCATGACGATCTTGGGTACAAGGCCTGAAATTATTCGGCTAAGCTTGATCATTCCTCTTCTGGATCGGTATGCGAAGCGGCATGTGCTTGTTCATACGGGGCAAAACTTCACGGAAACGCTAAGCGGAATATTTTTTTCGGAGATGGGTCTCCGTGCCCCGGATTATGTGCTTCAGGATCGGCAGGCCACTTTGGGTGGACAGCTATCCGTCATGTTTAGCCGCATCGAGGAAATTTTGCAGAAGGAGCAGCCGGACACTGTACTGCTCCTTGGCGATACGAACAGTGCGTTATGCGCCATACTGGCCGAGCGGTTGGGATATCCCGTCGTGCATATGGAGGCGGGGAATCGCTGTTTTGACCTGGAGGTGCCAGAGGAGAAGAACCGCCGAATCATCGACGCGGTTTCCACCATCAATATGCCATATACAAGCTACAGCAAAAATCATCTGCTCCGGGAAGGATTTCCCAGTCAGCGCATTGTCCTAACCGGTAATCCGATCTATGAAGTTTTGAAGCATTATGATGCCAAGGTCAGTAAAAGCATGATTATGGAAAAGCTGTCCTTAACCAGCCGGCAGTACTTTCTGGTAACGATTCACCGGTCGGAAAATGTCGATCGGCCTGAGCATTTGAGAGAAATCTTCAGAGGGCTGAATGCCGTCGCGGAAAGCTTCGGCCACCGTTTGATCACCAGCCTGCATCCTCGGACGGCTTCGCGTTTGCAAGAGGTGGCGGACGTTCCGCTTCATCCGCTAATCGAATTTCATGAGCCGTTCGGCTTTTTTGATTTTGTAAGGCTGGAGAAAGAGGCACTATGCGCTATTACGGACAGCGGTACCGTACAAGAAGAATGCTGCATTATGCATGTGCCCACGGTAACGGTTCGACGGACGACGGAGCGGCCCGAAACGGTGGACTGCGGCAGCAATATCGTTTCCGGCCTTGATGCCGAGCGAATTCACGGGGCGGTTAAGCTCATGACGCAGCTGAGCCGTGACTGGAAGTGCCCGGAGGGCTATCTGGCGGACAATGTGTCGCATACCGTCGTAAAATTTGTGCTTGGGGGGAAAATGAATGTTCACTAATCAACGGATTTTGGTGACCGGCGGCACAGGCTCTTGGGGACATGAATTGATCAGCCAGCTGCTGCCGATGGATCCGAAGCAGGTTATCGTTTATTCCAGAAGCGAGGCGACGCAGGTAGCGATGGACCGTGAGTTCGAGGATCCGCGGTTGACGTTCCGGATCGGAGATATTCGCGATAAGGAGGCGCTTACCGCGGCTTGTCAGGGCGTCGATTACGTATTTCATCTGGCGGCGCTGAAGCATGTTCCCGTGTGCGAGGAGCATCCCTACGAGGCGCTGAAGACCAATGTGGTCGGCACGCAGCATGTGATCGAGGCCGCCATTGAGAACAATGTGAAAAAGGTCATTTATATATCGACCGACAAGGCGGCCAACCCGTCCAATTTCTACGGCATGACCAAAGCGATCGGCGAGAAGCTGATCGTCTACGCGAACCTGCTGAGCCCGACGACGAAGTTCGTCTGTGTCCGGGGCGGCAACGTGCTGGGAACCAACGGAAGCGTCGTGCATGTATTCAACAGCCAAATTAGGCAGAAGGGTCAGATCAGTATCACCGATAAAAATATGACGCGCTTTTTCCTTACGCTGAAGGATGCCATCTCCCTGCTGTTCAAAGCATCCGTTGAAAGCGTAGGCGGCGAAATCTTCGTGATGATGATGCCGACCTGCCGGATCGTCGATTTGGCGGACGTGCTGATCGAGGCATCCGGAAGAAGCGAGGTCAGCCTGGTTGAAACCGGCACACGGCCCGGCGAGAAAATCCATGAAATTCTGATGAGTGATTTCGAAAGCTTGACGACCGTCGTCTATGACGACGAGTACCTGGTTATTCTTCCGACCCTCGACATTCCGAATCTGAAAGAGCGGTATCAAGGCCTGCCGAAGGTATCGTTCAGCAGTTTCAGCTCCGAGCATAATTTAATGAATAAAGACGAAATTCGCGAGATCCTGCGGCGCGGAGGCTTCTTGTCATGAAAATGCTCATTCTCGGGGGAAACGGAATGGCTGGGCATATCCTTGTTCAGTACTTTCAGCAATCAGGCAAGCACCATGTCTTTTATACCACCCGAGACAGTTGCGATTCCAAAAGCCTGGTGCTGGATGTTACCGATATGAGCGCAGTGGAGCATGTCGTTCGGGCGGTAAGGCCGGATATTATCATTAACGCCGTCGGGGTCTTGAATCAACGGGCTGAGGATGACAAAATAAATGCATATCATATCAACGGCTTCCTGCCGCACCGTCTGCGTTATTTGGCGGACGCCATCTCGGCACGTCTTATCCACATCAGCACGGATTGTGTGTTTCTTGGGAACAAAGGAGGCTATCGGGAAGATGATCTTCCCGATGGAATCTCCGCCTACGCGCTTACGAAGGCGCTGGGTGAGGTGCGTGAGCCCGATCATTTAACGATACGGACTTCTATTATCGGTCCGGAGATCCGCCCGAGCGGAATCGGCTTGTTCAACTGGTTCATGAAGCAGCGGGGGGAGGTTACGGGATACCGTGCCGTCAAATGGAATGGAGTCACGACCCTGGAACTGGCGAAAGCCATCGATTTCTTCATGAATAAGGATGTCGGAGGATTGATACATCTCGGTCATCCCAATCCGGTTAGCAAATACGATTTGCTGCTGTTGTTCAAGGACATATGGGGAAAGCAAGACGTCGATGTTGTGCCGTCCGATGAGTTCGTTCAGGACCGTACGCTCCGGAATACACGGCTGGATGCCGTGTATCCGTTCCCCGATTATGTTCGCATGTTAAAGGAGATGTATGAATGGCAGCAGGCACATTAAATAAGAAAAAGCTTCTCATTACAGGAGCCTCCGGGTTTACCGGCCTTCATGCCTGTGCGTATTTTATCCGCCAGGGCTGCACAGTTATCGCTGCTGGACGGGATTTGACACGGCTTAAGGCCATCCCGGATGTGCTTCCGCGGGAATGCCATTTGGAGGATCGGGAGCAAACCGAACGATTGGTGAAGGAGAGTCTTCCTGATTATGTTCTGCATTTGGCCGGAAAAAATTCAGCTTCCGAGTCGTGGGAGCATCCTGATCAATATATGGAGAGCAATGCGATGGCTCCCGTCTACTTGTTTGAGGCGCTGCGCCGCCATCGTCCGGATAGCGTCATCCTCATGGTGGGCTCGCGTCTCAGCATCGATCCGGCCAAAGGGCCGGCCGCCGTGCCGCATCCATATAGTCTCAGCAAAACCTTTGGCACATGGGCCGCTGCCGCCTGGCACAGTCTGTATAACCAGCCGATTATTTTAGCGGAGCCATCCAATCTAATCGGCCCGGGAGAATCCAGAGGCTTTTGCACGCTGCTGGCTCGCTATATCGCCGACTTCGAAGCCGGAAGACCGCGTCCGGTATTTAAAATAAGCTCGCGTCACGAATCCAGGGATTTCCTGGACGTGCGGGATGCGGTGTGTGCATACGGATATCTATTAAGCCACGGTACGCCAGGCGTAACCTACCCGATCGAATCCGGAGAAAATCATACGCTCGAAGAGCTGACCCAGGCGCTCCTTGGTTTGACGCAGGAAGCGGTGCCTATCGATTGGGGCCCTGAATCGAGTCCTTTGTCGGCCGATTCACTTAATAAAGGAAGCGGTGATGGGCAAGGAGCCGCTCTTCTGAAGTCGCTAGGCTGGACGCCAAGGTATAGGCTGGCGGAATCGGTCGCCGATATTATGGAGTATGCGCGAAGCCGAGCCCGCTAAGTCCGTAAGCTGATCCATATCAAATGCCGATGGAATTCCATCGGCATTTTTTATATGGCAGCGGACCGAAAAGCGGGTGTTTCGCATACAGGAGTGCCGTTGAACCGAGGATACACTTATATTCCATGTTAAAACCTTTCAGCATACCGCTACTGCCGCAAAGCCATCCTAACGGTGTTACTACACTTATTATAGAGATGGAGGATGAACATGATTAAATCGAAAGCCCTCAACCTGACCGTCTCCGCGGCCCTGCTTCTCAGCATGACCGCAGTTGCAGGATGCGGCAATGCGAACAACGGCAAAGCGAACAACGGCAATACGACGCGCACGAATAATGTCGACGGCGGCCGTGTCGGGGTAAATTCCATTCGGAACAACCAAACTCCAACAGGCACGCAGCACGACCTTACAAATCTGAAATACAGCCGGGAGCTTTCCGCTAAAGTGTCCCGCATCAGCGGCGTAGGCTCTGCGCATGTGTTTGTAACCAACCGTAACGCTTATGTCTCGCTGGCTCTGGACAACCAGAACGGCGGAGCACAAACCAACAGCATCAACGGACGTACGACGGGAATTAGTCCCGGTACCGGCAGAACGATGACGACTAGAACCCGCAGCAATGCGATGGACGGCACGTATAACACAAGCACCGGTAGTGTCGGTCTTCTTCGCGATATGACCGACAATACCAGACGTACCGTAGATAACAATACCGGATTTGGTACAGGCCTTGGCGGCAATGCGGATACGCGCGGTTTCGGAGTTCGCGGTACGACGCGGAACAACGGCTTCGCTGACGGCGGCTTCAATACGATGAATACCCCGCGTACCAACACGATGACAGGTACGAGAGGCACTGACGGCAACATGAACGACACCCGAATCGGAACAGGCATTAACGGCGTGCCTTATGGAACTTATAACGGTAACAATATGGGAATGATGAACACAAATAATAACGCTAATGATGTTCCGCAGCATATCCGTATGGAAATCAGCAGCAAAATTCGCAAGACGGCTCCGCATATCCAGCAGGTTTATGTTTCCTCGGATCAGGATTTTTATCAGCAAGCAAACGGATTTGCTACCAACGGCAATGCCGGCAACACGTTCGGTACGCTTTCCCGTGATTTCGGTTCATGGATCAACCGCATCTTCCCGCTTAACCTTGGCGGACGTGACGGCATGAATGATACCCGCGGCAATCTCATGAGAAACGATACGGACGATGGATGGTTCGGCGGGAACCGGAACAGCCGGTAAAACCGAAACATTCGCTGTAGCTAAAGGAGCTGCCCGTTAGGATGAGTACATCCTTAACATGGCAGCTCCTTTGCATGTTCCTTCATACTTCAATCCCTGTTACAGCTTAATGTTTGCGCGTTCCTTGAATCCATACGCCCTGCAGCTCAAGCTTATGATCAAGCAGCAGCACATCGGCAAGCTTGCCGGCTTCAAGCGATCCGGTGCGGTCGTCGATGCCGATCTTCCTGGCCGGGTTCGTGCTGGCGGCAAGCGAAGCCTGCTCCAGGCTTAACCCAACCTCGCGAACGAGAAGCTGGAAGCCCTTGATCATGGTCAAGGTACTGCCTGCCAGACTGTTGCGGTTGCTCTTGAGCGTAGCGATGCCATCCTCTACGACGACAGGCAAATCGCCTATGGTGTATTCGCCGTCAGGCATCCCTGCTGCGGACATCGCATCCGTAATAAGGATGAGCTTATCTTGAGGCTTCACGCGAGCCAGAATTCGCATCGCTGCCGGATGAACATGGATGCCGTCGGCAATGATCTCGCAGCTCAGACGGTCATCGCTCAGCATGGCTCCGACGACGCCGGGTTTGCGGTGATGCAGACCCGTCATGGCATTGAATGTATGCACGCCATGGCTCAGACCGGCCTCAACGGCCGCCTCGACTTCTTCATAGGTTGCATCGGTATGACCCAGCGCAGCGACAATACCATGGCTGCTAAGCCATTTCACGGCTTCCAGTGCGCCTTCGCGCTCAGGGGCAAGGGTGACCTGCCGAACAAGGCCAGGATACGTCGATACCCATTCCTCGAGCCACTCGATGTTCGCCAGGACGATATGCTCGGGGTTTTGAGCTCCAGGCCATTTTGGGCTGATGAATGGCCCCTCGAGATGTACGCCTTCAAGCCGGGTATAAGGCATCTCTTGATTACGGTAATTCTGTACCTCATGCAGAACCCGGTCGATATCTGCCTTCGGCGCGGTCATCGTCGTCGCCAGCATTGCCGTCGTGCCTTGGGAGCTGTGGAACGATGTGATTTTATCCAAAACTTCCTTGCTCGAATCCATGAAGTCTTCGCGGTTGCCGCCATGGACATGAATATCGATGAAGCCGGGAATGATGTAACCATCCGGGTGCTTGAGCACTTGAGCATTGTTTTGCTGAAGCTCGGCCGGCAATCCGGCAGCTTCACCGGCATAAACAATCTTCTCTCCTGCGATGGCGAGCACGCCTTCCTGGATCAGACCTGTTGGTGTCAGCACGTTTCCATACAGCAGTTGCATTTGAGCTAAGGTGTCGTTTTTCATACGAACAGTCTCCCTGCGCCTTGGTCGAGAAGCACGACCACATTGGAGTGGCACTGAAGAAGGGATGCAGGACATTCCGTTGTAATAGGCCCCTTCAGTGCGCGATGCACGATTTCGGCTTTATCCTCGCCCCGAACGAGAAGAAGGATCTGACGGGCCTTTAGAATGCTGGCCACTCCCATCGTGATGGCATGGGTAGGGACATCGTCCAAGGAAGGGAAGAATCTTGCATTCGCCGTGCGAGTCTTCTCCTGAAGCTCAACCAAATGGGTTCCCCCGGTAAGGGATTCGCCAGGCTCGTTGAAGCCGATGTGACCGTTATGGCCGATGCCGAGAAGCTGAAGGTCGACCGGGCCGTGCTCTTCGAGCATCCGGTCGTAATTCAGGCACTCTTCTTCGAGATTTGCTGCATTGCCGTTTGGCACATGCGTCCGCTCGATCTGAATATCGATATGGTTGAAGAACTTTTCGTTCATGAAGGTCCGGTAGCTTTCCGGATGGTTCTCAGGCAAACCGACATACTCGTCCAGATTGTAAGTCGTAGCCTGCGCGAAGCTGACAAGCCCTTGCTTGTTCATTTCAATCAGCTTGGCGTACAAACCGATCGGCGTGCTGCCCGTAGCCAGACCCAGGGTTGCCCGTGGATTCGTGTGCAGCAGTCCCGAGATCAGGCTGGCGCCTGTTTGTACAAATTGTTCTTCGTCACGCAGTATGAAAATATTCATGTCTTCAATGTCCTCCTCGGCTTTTGCGGTAGTTTTTAACATTCAGATAGGACTGTTCCAGCCTCGGTACATACGTGGAAAAGTCACGGCTGGCCATTCCCATGAACAGGATGTCGATAATGTGAAGCTGCGCGATCCGGGAAGCCATATCGCCCCGGCGCATGCCTTCCTCCAGCGAGGAAGAATACAGTGTGATATCCGCCAAGGCAGATATGGCGCTGCTTCGATAAGAAGTGATGCTGATCGTAAATGCGCCGGCGTCCTTTGCGCAAGCAAGCGCATCAATCGTTTCGGGCGTTTCGCCCGAGTAGGAGACCGCTACGGCCACATCGCTTGACGTCAAGGTCGAAGCCGATGTGATCTGCATATGGGAGTCTGCGAAGGCCGTGCAGTTCTTGCCGATCCGGATCAGCTTCTGATAGAAGTCCTGGGCCACGATCGATGAAGTAGCAACGCCGTACAGATCGATCCGCTTGGCGCGGCACAGGGCATCCACTGCCCGTTCCAGCTGCCCGAGATCAAGGAGCTCCGTGGTGTCCCGAATCGAGGTCAGATGATTGGATTCGATCGCCTCGACAATGCCTGCGAGCGGATTCCCCGCCACGATATCCTGATAGCGGGTGTTGCCGGTCCGCGCTGCCATCTCGGCATGCGCAATCTCAGAGGCAAGCTTGAGCTTAAAATCAGGATACCCTTTGCATTGAAAATTTTTGCAAAAGCGGGTTACCGTCGCGGCGCTGACTTCGCACTGATCGGCAAGATCCTTAATGCCCATGTGCACGATCTCGGACGGGGCCGCCAAAATGAACTCTGCGAGCCGTCTTTCCTGCCGGGGCAGGCGGTCCTTTTCGACAGAGATAATATGCAGGATCGGTGTCATCGCAAGCCTCCTTTTTTCACTGATTCCCGGTAAGCTTATCGTGCGGCACCAGGTGCGAATTCATGAAAATAATTTTATTGAAAATGAAAATAAAAAGAAAATAATTTTTAACAACATCATCATAGAACAACGTGTGCGGATAAGCAAGGATAAAAATCACTAATCGTCGATAATACGCCCAAATGGCGGCAGCACGCGCACCATCCCCCCATTTTCAACATAATATGAGTTGACTGTATCCCTAAACCTTGTTAGACCACACATACCCGGGCAAGGAGGGGTGACACCATTGAAGGGGACCGACCATAACAGCAAGTTCTTGTTAACCCACCGTGAACGCGAAGTGTTTGAATTGCTCGTTCAAGACAAAACGACTCGCGACATCGCCGGGCAGTTGTTTATTAGCGAAAAGACGGTGCGTAACCACATTTCCAACGTCATGCAGAAGCTAAACGTCAAGGGCCGTTCGCAAGCTGTCGTTGAGTTGATAAAACTCGGTGAGTTAAAGATCTGACATCATGCCGGTTGTATGAACGAGAGCACAGCGAAAGCCTTCTTCCCCTGTAAGGGGAGCAAGAAGGCTTTTTTGTGTTGGAGGAAGGTGACTTCTCCCAGTATCCTTGCTGCTATGTTAGCGAAACAATACAAACCGAAGGCACACATGAAAACATAGCATATGATGAAGTAACGACCGGCGAGGTCCAAACCAGTCAAAAAAGGAGCGAACCATGTATGAGCAGTGCGTATGATGCTGCACCATTGCTTAACAAGCAATACAACAACGCCGGCGAAGCGATCAACCTGGCCGACAGCGATGATGGAGGTATGAAGGTAAAGATCAAGGCAGATGCGGCTGATGATACGCTGGGGGATGGGACGGCGTTTGCTCCTGCTAATGGCAATGCTGCAATGGCCATCAAAGAGAAGGCGGTGGCATCCGATGGACAAGCAAATCCGTGATCAACAATTCGATTTTGGAGTGAGCATTTCTCAATTTGGTGCGGCTGGTGATGGCTCCGATGATACTCAAGCTTTTTTGGACGCGATCGATAAATTGGGGGGCAAGGCTGGGACTATCATTCTTAATGGGACTAAAACTTACGGCATTAAGAATACAGTCAAAATCCCACATAATGTGAGCATTGAAGGGAATCTGGCCAAGATAATCCCTTTGAGCGGCGGGACGTTGACAGGTGGATTTTTGTTTTACGTGAACTCAACCCTCCAAAACTCGACCATCGTGAAATGGGGTGGGGAACAGGTTCCTACCATCCAAAACCTCAAATTCGAAAATCCTCATCAATTGTCGGACGCTAAGGCGTTCTACACCAGAGGGAAAACAAATTTTCGTAACATCACATTTAGAGGTGTGTACAAAGGGATTTTGAAAGAGGGGTTCAGTGACGGCGATTACTCCGATATGATGCATCTTGAGAAACTTTATTTTGTGAACTGTATGGGCACAGACCCGCTTATTGACATTAAATACAACGGCGACGGGCTCTTTATCGATCGGTGCCATACAGCAGGTGCCGCGGACAGCAATTTTAATCTGCTGAACCTGGAATATTGCAATGGCGGAAAAATCGCTGGATGCATAAATGGGGATATACGGATCAATAAATCCATGGGCGTTTCCATCGAGAATTTCCATTGCGAACACGGAAAGATTCATATCATCTCCAGCCAGGTAACGCTGAGGGACATATATCACTGGTACCACAAGGATTATCAGCCGATCCCATTAACGATAACCGGTGCAGCCAACGACAAACCGTCCATGCCGTGCATCATCGAAAACTATGCAGTTATACACTTAAGGGGCAGAACCGATCAGTCGAAGAATTACACGGATCCCGATTATTTTGATGCTTACTTCAAGAATACGAATGTCAAAATCACAAACTTCTTCCGGCGTCCGCAGTTCGCATTGGATCCTTCATTCGGAATGGCTACGGCGGCAAAAATAAGCTTTGACGGTACCAAAATTTCGGAACAGTGGGAGAACGCCAGCCCGCTCTACTCGAAAGACAGTTACATTTCGGATAATCGAATATTCACGAGTATCAATGAGGCAGAGTTCACAAGGAATTTCGTGCTGTTCGGGGTGCCCGTCACAAACCATACGAGCTTTGATGAAGCTGCTGGGACGTATTACTATCAGGCAGTGTACTACTTCGGCCCTGTAGATCGGGAGGTTGGAAGATGGGGCGGAGGGGAACAAAGTGCTCACGTGACCAATCCGGCAGCTCAAGTTCCATATCTCAATGTGTCGTATCGGCCTGAAATGCAATTGTCAAAAATCAGACTCTACCGAGGCAAAATGGCCGGGCAGTATACGCATTGGGTTGATATCCCTGTAGGCAATGGCGTGCACGTCTATGATCTCGGATATTTCCTCTCGACGGGCGAACGATGGAAAACGCGATCAGCAGGCCCTGTGGGTTCATTTAATTCAACGTATACCAAGATTAGAATGGAAGGCGACAACGTTGCTGTTACAGGCCCGGCCATCCCAACACAGGGTAGCTGGAAAAAGGGTGATCGTGTTGTGAACGAAAATAGAGCGGAGCTGGGCACGGTAGGAACCAAATATATTGTTGATGGTTGGGAGTGTATTACTGCGGGGGCCCCGGGAGATTGGGTCGAGAGGCGTTTTTTAACAGGAAATTAAGCTTTAGCCAGAAGCAAGGCGCACAAGGCGTATTCCGATCTTTCGCTTGTATTGCGGTCATTTATGGGCACCTCCATCGGAATGGGAATAGGGTTTAATAGGCTGCTTTCCGAACGGGCACCTCATTTGTTAGACTGTAAGAGACAGAAGGGAATCCGGAAGAGGGCATAGAAGCCGGAATCCAGACAGGGCCAAAAAGCGGGTTCTGGCGCCCTAAAGAGCGAGGAGGTGGGCCGGCGTGGAGTTGGCGGTCGGAATTGCGGTCATAATCATCGCAGTTTTCGTTTCCGTATTTTTCGCTCGATTAAGACGTACACGGCAAGCTGCGAAGGGCGGTAACGTGATCGATCTGAAATCGAGAAGCCGAAGAAGCGGAGGTGCGGGCAGAGGACAGGTCTGCAGCCGATGCAAGCAGCGGCGCAAGCTGACGTTTTATGCCGATGCTTCGGGGGCTGTCAGAGGATTGTGCAAGGCGTGCCGAAGAGAATTGGAGCGGCATCAGGAGCTGTATCCCGTGTAGAGCTGAGCATGTGCGAATGAGGAAGGGCGAGAGAGTCATATTCTGCGCCCTTCCTCTTTTTTGCCTAACAGCGATTGAAGGAATACTCTACATACTTGCCCTAACTACATTCATTTGTTCAACTTACAAAGGATTTCCTTACGAGTATAAACATAGCCATAGACTTAAGCCGATATCGTTTGTTATAACTTTCTCATGAGGCGAAGCTTTCGCTTCGCTCACTCATGATGTGCACAGCGAATAACAGTCTGTTCATCCACGGGAAGGGGTGTGCTTGGAACATGAACCGATTCGGCAGGCTGAATACGCTGCGAAATCAAATATTTCTCGGGTTTATGCTGGTCATGGTGATCGTGCTTGCGCTGGTAGGCGCATTTGTATACGAGCAGGTATCCGTGCTGCTCCGCAACAGTGCGGAAAAGCATATTCAGCAGACCGCCGTTCAAGCCACGGGCAAGCTGGATGTGCTGCTTAAGCAGGTCGATACGCTGACCGCCCAAGTGTCCACGAATGCCACGGTCCAGCGATTCCTGACCCAGGAAACCGGAGGCAAACCGATTACGTTCGGCGAGCGGCAGTCTTTGCAGCAGGAGGTTCGCAAATATGAGGCCTACGCGACCGGTATTCGATCGCTGGAGCTGTATACGACCGATTATCGGCGATTGTTTCCGCTGGATGAGGGGAGCCTGGCGAGCCGGGTGAGGGGCGAATGGATCGCGATGGCGGACGAGGGAATGGGCAAGCTTGTATGGTTCGGGCAGGATCCCCGGGATCAGGATGTGGTCGTAGCCATGCGGCGGGTCCGCCTGGTTGACCAATCCTTCGCACATGGCGGGTACTTGCTCGTCCGGCTGGAGAAGAGCTATTTCGAGCTCGCCGACTCGGCGGGCGATACGGGGCAATCCCGGGAAGCGATGGGGCTGTTCGATCAAGCCGGCCATGAAATATCCTCCGATTTCGACGTGACGGTGGATTCCAAGGAGATTTTGCATCGCGAGGGCGAGACGGTCACCATAGGTAACGAGGATTATATCGCGGTGCAGAAGCAGTCGGAAGCCACGGGGTGGACGCTCGTGATTTTGACGCCGGTGGATTATACGACAGAGGGCATTTCGGTGCTGCGGACGGCGGTTATCGTATCCGGCGCGGTCGGCGCGCTGCTGTTCCTAATCCTTAGCTTCATCTTGACGACGATGATTATCCGCCCGATTCTCAAGATGATCAAGTCGATGCGAGGGGCAAGGTTCGGCACGCTGAAGCCGATATCGGTCACCTCGAAGACGATGGAGATCAACGAGCTTACCAATACGTATAACCAGATGGTCGATTCGCTTAACGAATTGATCGAGGTGGTGTATCAGAAGGAGCTTATCCAGAGCCGGACCGAGCTGAAGGCTCTGCAGGCGCAGATTAACCCGCATTTTCTGTTCAACACCCTGGAAGCGTTTTATTGGGCGCTCGATGATCAGGGCGAAGAAGAGCTGGCTCAAATCGTAGTGGCCATGTCGGGCTTGTTTCGTTACGTGATTAACCGGAAGGATGAGGATGAGTGGGTGATGATCGGCGATGAGCTGGATCATGCCGAGCGCTATTTGATCATTATGAAAATGCGGATGCTGGACCGCCTCTCTTGGAGGATTGAAGCGGACGAGGCGAGCAGGGCGGTTCCGATCCCGAAGCTGCTCATCCAGCCTATTGTGGAAAATGCGATTCTCCATGGCGTGGAGCAGCGGCTCGGACCGGGCACGGTCATCGTGCGGGCACAGCCATCCGAACGGCCGGGGCATACGGTGGTGTCCGTATCGGATGACGGACCCGGCATGGACGGGGAAACCCTCGCGTCCCTGTATGCCTCCATGGAAAAAGGGCATGTGCCGTCTTCCAAAAACAGCGGCGTCGGCCTGTCCAACGTCGAGCAGCGCTTGCGGTTGTACTATGATGCCGGACAAGCGGGCTTGTGCATTCAGAGCGAGGCAGGCGCAGGAACAACCATCTCATTTGAGATCCCGAACGTGTACCGTAGAAATCCCGGGGAGGAAGAGACGCATGAAGACGATATTGATCGTGGATGATGAACCGAGAACAAGAGAAGGCATTCGAAAAACACTGGAAGCATGGTCTTCCGGACGCAACCGGATCGAGACCGCTGCCAGCGGCGTTGAGGCGCTGGCATGGCTGCAGGAGCACGAGGCGCAGCTCATTGTGACCGATATCCGCATGCCGGAAATCGGCGGGCTGGAGCTGATCGAGCGACTGCAGGATCTGAGGCATCCTCCGGTGATTATCGTGATTTCCGGTTATTCGGAGTTCGACTATGCAAGGAAGGCGCTCCAATTCGGCGTGGTGGACTATTTGCTCAAGCCGATCGATAAGCGGAAGCTCGTGGAAGCGGTGGAGATGGCGCTTCAGCGCGGCGACCAGAAGGAGCGCGTAGCGCGGATGGAGAAGCTCGTTGATCCGAAGCTCCTGGAGGCAGCAGGGCAGGAGAAGGTGTACAGCGTCCAGGTGCAGGAGGCGATGCGGTATGTGGATGAGCATCTCCAGGCGCAGGTATCCCTGAAGGAGGTGGCTGAAGGGCTTCACTTGAATGCGAGCTATTTCAGCGTATTGTTCAAGGAACAGACCGGGCTGACCTTCAGCGAATATTTGACAAGACGGCGCGTGCAGCGGGCGAAGGAGCTGCTGGCGGCAACGCCCCTGTCCGTTGCTGAAATCGCGGAGCAGGTCGGCTACCAGACATCCAAATATTTTGTCAAAGTGTTCCGGGACATGGAGCAGGTAAGCCCGAGCCAATACCGGCAGAGCGTGACGGATGCAGGAGAGAAGATCCAATAATAGTGGAATTAGACCCAATCGTTATGACCTTATCCGTTCATCCCCTCATTGCTACAATTGAACTAAAGCGGTTTCATTACGCAAAAGACATCCTAAAAAAGGGGTTGGAAACGTGTTCAACAAAAAATGGACAGTTCTTCTTCTGACATTGTGCCTGGCTGTATTTGCGGCAGGCTGCGGATCGGGCGGCGGTACCGAAGGGGCCGGCGGCGATAAAAGCAGCGGCAGCGGCGAGGGAGAGAAAGTAACCGTAAACTTCATGCATCTGTGGCCGGCCGGCGTATCCGCGGGCCAGAACAAGATCGTTAACCAGATCATCGAGGATTATCAGAATGAGAATCCGAACGTGACGATCAAGCAGGAGGTTCTGGATAACGAGCAGTACAAGAACAAATTGAAAGTGCTTTCTGCATCGAATGAGCTGCCGGATGTCGGCGTAACATGGGCTGCCGGATTTTTAAAGCCTTATGTGGAAGGCAATCTGTTCGCGCCTGTCGATGATCTGCTCAGCGGCGAGCTGAACGGAAAATTCGTCTCGGGTACGACGGAGGCCTATGCGATCGATGGCAAGACCTATGCGCTGCCGCTGGAGTTCAACATCGCTCCGGTGTACTACAATAAAGCGATTTTTGAACAGTATAACCTGCAAGTGCCGCAGAGCTACGAGGAATTCAAGCAGATTGTGAAAACGCTCTCCGATAGCGGAATCGCACCGATTGCGTTGGGTAATAAGGACCGCTGGACCGGCTCCCTGTGGTATATGTACCTCGCCGACCGGATCGGCGGACAGGACACGCTGGCGAGCGCGATTAGCGGCGACGTATCGTTTAAGGACGAATCTCTTGTGAAGGCTGCCGCAGAAATTCAGTCGCTGGTCGACGGCAATGCTTTTGTTAAAGGGTTCAACGGCTTGTCCAACGAAGAGGCCAAATCCGAATTCCTGAACGGCAAAGCCGCCATGTATATGATGGGAACCTGGGAGCTGCCGAACTTTACGACCAATGAAGAGATTCCGCAGGAGTTCCGCGACAGCGTCGGATTTTTCAAATTCCCGACGGTGGATGGCGGCAAAGGCGACATTAACAGCTGGGTTGGCGGTCCGGGCGTCGGACTGTTCATCTCCGAGGACTCCAAGGTGAAGGAGGAAGCGAAGAAATTCGTGGAATACTTCGTCACGAAATGGGGCGAGCAATCGGTGACCGGCGCGGGCGTCATTCCGGCAACGAAGGTGGATACCGCATCGCTGGAGCTTCCGCAGCTGTATATCGACCTGTTCAACGAAATGAACCAGGCAAGCAGCATTACCTTGTTTGCGGATGTCCAGATGGAAGCGAATGCCGCCGAGACGCATTTGAATATGATTCAGGCCCTCTTCGGCAAAGCGGTCACGCCGGAGAACTTCTCGGATGAGCACGACAAGGCCGTATCCAAAGGGAAATAAGACGATCAGGCAACCAAGAGACTGGGAATCCCATTTATCCGGCAGCGATGCCGGATAAATGCTTCCTGGAGGACCGATTCGGGAAAGGAGTCGATAACTTTGGATAAAGTAATGTCCAATAAAAAAGTCATTGCCTTGTACGTGCTGCCGGCTTTGCTTGTGATCATGGCGATCGTGTATATTCCAATCGTGCTTACGGCGTTTTACGGCCTGAACGAGTGGAACGGCATCGGCGCGATGACGTTTATCGGGCTGGACAATTACCAGGCGCTGTTGTCCGACGGCAAGTTCTGGGACAGCGCATGGCACTCGCTGCTGCTTGCGGTATTCTCCGCGCTCAGCCTGATCGTTTACCTGGCTGTGGCGATGGTGCTGTCCTCAAAGATTAAAGGCGCCGGCCTGTTCCGCAAAATCTATCTGATTCCGATGCTGCTGTCTTCCGTAGCCATAGCGCAGCTGTGGCTTCGCATGTACCATCCGACGAACGGGATCGTGAACAGCTTCCTGGAGTCGATCGGGATCACGAACCCGCCGGCCTGGCTCGCCGAGCCTTCGCTGGTGCTGTACGCCCTGTTCATCCCGATTTTGTGGCAGTATGCGGGCTTTTACATTCTGATCTATTACGCCGCCCTCAAGAACATCCCGGCATCGCTGGTGGAAGCGGCGAAGATCGATGGGGCGACCTCGCTGCAAATTGCATTCCGGATCAAGCTGCCGCTTATCATGGAAGTCATCAAGGTAACGATTGTACTCGCCGTCGTCGGCTCCTTGAAATATTTCGACTTGATCTTTGTTATGACCGACGGAGGACCGAATGGCGCGAGCGAGGTTATGGCGTCCTATATGTACCATACGGCCTTCCGCGCTTATGATTTCGGTTACGGCAGCGCTATCGGCTTCTTCCTGCTGGTCATCTGTCTGCTGGTGACTTGGGTCATTCGGAAATTAACGGCAACCAAAGATACGATCCAATATTCATAAGGAGGGATGTTTCATGATTCAAGGAGCCGCAGGACAGCTCCGGAGCCGGCCATCCCGATCCGGCGGCGGGGGTGCGCGTAAGCTGGGGTACACCCTGCTGTATGTCGTGCTGATCGGAGTGGCGGTATTCCAGCTGTTTCCGCTCGTATGGCTGCTGCTGTTCTCGCTGAAGAACAACCAGGAGGTATTCGATCTGCCGCCATTGTCGCTGCCGATGAATCCGCGCTGGGAGAACTATGAAAAGGTATGGAGCGCGGGCAACATCAGCGTGTATTTTCTGAACAGCGTCTGGATTACCGTCGCCGCCACCGTATTGACGATTATGCTGGGCAGTCTCGTGACGTTTGCCATAACGAGAATGAAGTGGAAGGGCAGCTCCTTCGTTCTCGGCTTATTCATGGTTGCGATGATGATCCCGGTTCACTCCACGCTGATTCCGTTGTTCAGCCTGTTCAACAAAGCCGGGCTGACCGACCATCCGGTGTCGCTCATTCTTTCGTATGTGGCGTTCAATATGCCGATCACGATCATGATTTTGCTCGGATTTTACTATACGCTGCCGAGGGAAGTGGAGGAGGCCGCAGTCATGGATGGCTGCTCGGTTCACCGCGTATTCTTCCGGATCGTGCTTCCGATGACAGGCTCGGTATTGGCCACGACGGCAATCATCAACATGATCTATAACTGGAACGAGTTTATTTTCGTGAACACGTTCATCAGCTCGGATATGTTCAAGACGCTGACCGTGGGGGTCCAGAACTTTATCGGGCAGTATACGACCGATTGGGGAGCCATCGGCGCGACGCTGATGATCAGCATTTTGCCGATTCTGCTGATGTTCCTCTTCCTGAGCGACCGGATTGTGGAAGGCATTGCAGCCGGTTCGGTGAAGGGATAATTGCATGCGTTTTGATAAAGGGTGACAAGTAGAGTCACATATTAAGCAGCCCGGTCTCAGAATGAGAGACCGGGCTGCGGCATTGATATCGTTGACCATGACAGATTTGGTGTATCAGACCCACCCGAGCGCTCGCGCGGCTTGGGCGACAATAAATGTAACTAGAATCGCAATGGCCGTCGGAATGGCAAAGGACAGGAAGGTCCACTTGAAGCTTTTCGTTTCCTTCCAAATATTGAACAAGGTCGTGCCGCACGGATAGTGAAGCAGGGAGAACAGCATCATATTCAGCGCCGTCAGCCAGGTCCAGCCTTGATCCACGAAAATCTGCTTCAAAGCAAACATGTTCTCCACCTCGGTCAGCGACCCGGTTGCCAAGTACCCCATTAGGAGGATCGGCAGCACGATCTCGTTCGCGGGCAGTCCGATGATAAACGCCATCAGAATGAAGCCGTCCAATCCGAGCGCCTTGGCGAACGGATCCAGGAATTGGACGAAGTGAAGCAGAATGCTCGTATCCCCGATATAAATATTCGCCAGAATCCAGGTGAGCACGCCTGCCGGCGCGGCAACGATAACGGCTCGGCGCAGAACATAGATCGTCTTGTCGAGCGTTGCCCGCAGAATGGTATTCAGTATTTTCGGCTTCCTGTAGGGCGGCAGCTCCAGGGTATAGTGGGAAGGAACGCCTTTGAGCGCCGTTTTGGACAAGGTCCACGACACCGTCAGCGTAACAACGATCCCCAAGAGAACCATGCCCATAACAACCGATGCGGTTACGAGCGTCTGCACGCCCCCTGAAAAACCTGCAGCCATAAACAGGGAAGCCAGCAGAATGAGCGTCGGCCAGCGTCCGTTGCATGGCACGAAGTTATTGGTCAGGATGGCCAGCATCCGCTCGCGCGGCGATTCGATAATCCGGGTTGACATAATCGCTGCGGCGTTGCAGCCGAACCCCATGGCCATGGTGAGGGATTGCTTGCCGTGAGCGCCTGATTTTTTGAACAGGCGGTCGAGATTGAAGGCAACCCTAGGCAAATATCCGTAGTTCTCGAGCAGGGCAAACACCGGAAAGAAAATCGCCATCGGCGGCAGCATGACACTGATGACCCAGGCGGTGCCGCGGAACAATCCAAGGATCAATATCCCATGCAGCCAATCCGGAGCGTGAACCGCTTCGAATGCCGCCGTCAGATAGCCTTCAATCCAGCCGAAGAAGCTTGACAGCATGGAGGAGGGGACATTAGCTCCGGCAATCGTCAGGTAAAATATAACGCCGAGCATGGCCAGCATGATCGGGAACCCCCACAGCTTGGAGGTGAATATGCGGTCCAGGCGCTCCGAACGGTACAATCGTTCGCGATCCGTGACGGTGACCGCTTCGGCGCACAGCTCTCTGGATTTTTTGAACAATTCCCCGACGATCGACTCCCGGACGTCATCCACCTGGTCGGCAGGAATGCTACCGGTTAGTGCTTCCAAGCGCTTTAGCTGCTCCATAAATCATTCCCCCTCTATCCGAAGCGGCAAGTTTCTGTTTCAATGTGTCGATCAGCTTCCGGTCCCCGTCAAGAAGACGGATTGCCAGCCATCTTGCCGGATATTCATCGCCAACGATCAACTTCAGCTCCGTCTCAAGCTTGGCGATCTCCTCCTCCAGCCGTTCGTTATATTTCATGCGGTAAGGAGTCGTTCGAATGCTTCCTGTGCACATGAGAAGCAGCTGCTCGGACAGCGTATCCAGGCCTTCATTGTTTCTGGCGGATATCGGGATAACCGGAACGCCGAGTTTTTGCGCAAGCTTGCCTGCATCAACCTTAATGCCTTTCTTCTTCGCCTCATCCATCAGATTGAGGCAGACGATCACCCGGTCCGTCATTTCAAGCACTTGAAGCGCCAAATTCAGGCTGCGTTCCAGCGCCGTCGAGTCCAGCACCAGCAGCGTCACGTCCGGTTTCTCAAAGACGATGTAATCGCGGGCTACCTCTTCGTCCGCAGAGTTGGAGAACAGGGAATACGTTCCCGGCAGATCGATGAACCGGAAACGGGAATTCTTGTATTCGTAATAGCCGCTGGCCAAGCTTACCGTCTTGCCCGACCAGTTGCCGGTATGCTGCTTGAGGCCGGTGAGAGCGTTGAACAGCGTGCTTTTTCCCGTATTCGGATTCCCGGCCAGCGCAATCGTATAAGTTCTCATGACGGCATCACCTTGCCCCAGATTAACTGACTCTCCTCTTGTCTCAATGCGATGACCGTACCAGCTACTCTATAAGAGATGGGATCTCCCAGCGGACTCGCCTTCAGCACTTCAATGACGGCCCCCGGAACAAAGCCCAGGTCCAGAAGCCTGCGTTTCAGCTCACCCTGTATATCGACTCGCTCAATCAGGAAACGTTCCCCGAGAGACGCCTGATGCAAATGCTGCAAAATATTAGTCTCGTCCATAAAGTTTAACCTCTCCCTATTAAATTGGTCCGAGCATATATTGTTTCCTTAAAGCAACTTTACGCCTATAGTATGACCGATTCGCTCTATTGTCAACTGGCAGAAGAAATTTTTTCTATTCAGATTCCGATTCGGATATTACCGGATCACCCATACTTCCTCTTTTGCTGGATCGTTGGTCGGTTGCCACGGAAGAGGACGGCTTGACGATTAGATTATATGACGTTTCTAATGCAGAATTGGGATCATGATGGATTGGCATCATGGTGGACCTGGCATTACGACGGACTGGTATTACGATGGACTGGCATCATGATGGACTGGCATCATGATGGACTGGCATTATGGTGGACCCGACATTATGGACCTGGTGGACCTGGCGTCATGATGGACTAGTAATAGTGGATTGGGATTGCGGGGAATGATGATCCATGATATATCTATATATGAGCAATTATTCATATAAATATTCATACGATCAGGGATAAGATTACATTTTAAAGATGAGGTGAACCGGACATGATTTATGATGCGATCGTTATAGGGGCAGGACAGGCTGGAATGGCGGCAGGGTATTGGCTGAAGCGGGAAGGGCAGCATTTTCTCATATTGGACCGGGGGAGGGAGGCGGGAGAAATGTGGAGTTCGCGTTACAAGTCGTTGAAGCTGTTCACCCCGCGAACCCACAGCGCTCTCCCCGGGTTGAAGCTTGAAGGGGATCCCATCGGCTTCCCGAACAAACAAGAGATGGCTGCTTATTTGAAAAAATACGCCGCGAAGTTCGAGCTGCCGATTCGGTTCGGGAGCGAAGTGGTCGCTGTCCGGAAGGAGGAAGGGACCTTCCTGATCCATACCGAGCGTGAAGTATTCCAATCACGTGCGCTGATTGTGGCGACGGGCCCGTTCCAGCAGCCGAGAGTTCCCGATTTTGCTTCACATCTGCCGAGGGACATTATGCAGCTCCACTCCTCTGCCTATCAAGAGCCTTCCCAGCTTCAAGACGGGCCGGTGCTCGTCGTTGGCGGCGGCAACAGCGGAGCCCAGATTGCGGCGGAGCTGGCCGATACCCGTGAAACTTACCTGGCACTGGCTGAGCAGCCGCGGTACTTGCCTATGTCGCTTTTCGGCCGCAGCCTGTTCTGGTGGCTGGATCTCGCGGGCATTTTGAGAGCCGATTCATCTTCTTGGGCAGGACAACGATTACGACGTCAAAGAGATCCGATCTTCGGCTATGAATTGAAACAAGCGGTGAAGTGCGGTAAAGTGGTGTTAAAAACGAGAGCCGTCCATGCCGGGGCTGCCGGCATTCAATTCGCCGATGGCTCCCGGCTGACGGTCCGGAACATCGTTTGGGCGACAGGCTACGTTACATCATACGGCTGGCTGCAGGTGGATGGGGCGCTGGATGCCAACCGGAAGGTTGTCCATACGCGCGGCGTCGGTCCGATCGAGGGATTGTATTATGTCGGATTGCCTTGGCAAACGCACCGCGGCTCATCACTGCTGGCCGGTGTCGGCCGGGACGCCCGCGAGGTTGTGCGAGCGATGATGATTCAGAAAGAGGGGATAAGGAATGGAAAAGGAACACCATGAGCTTCTACATGAGGAGCAGGCGATGGAAGCGTCCCGGCTGCTTAAAGCGATATCGGATCCGACGCGGATCCGGATTCTGCATCTGCTGTCCCAAGAGGAATGCCCCGTGGGTCATATCGCCGAGGTGCTCGGCATGAGCCAGTCTGCGGTATCCCACCAGCTAAGCTATCTTCGAAGCTTGCGGCTGGTCAAATACCGGAGAGACGGCAACACGTATTACTATACATATGAGGATGAGCATGTCATCGGCATTCTGCGCCAGGTGCTGGACCACCTTGCTCATTAAGGAAGCTTGAACTGAAAGCTTAACCTGCTTGACATGACAGGCGACTTGGCTGTAATGTATTGGGAAATAAATGTTCGCGAAAATAACGATGACCAAGGACATGAGTCCGCAGGATCCGGCGAGACAGAGAAGAGGCCCACGGCTGAAAGGCTTCGCTCGCAAGGCTGCGTGCTTCCTACCTTGCAGTTGCCCTGGCCTTGTGCAAGCAAGCCGGTGCCGGCACGGCCCGTTACAGCCGAGGATAAGGATCTTTCCGAGACCGCTCTTTGGCTATTTCGGAAGGTTGAATTAGGGTGGTACCACGAGCACATTCGTCCCTTTGGGATGAATGTGCTTTTTTATATTTGCCCGATCGATTCAGCCCTGGCTGCCGCTGTTGGTCGGGCCCTATCAGGTATTCGTTCACGAACGCTACGAAATAAAGGAGGATGATGGACATGCGGCAAAGCCGACTGCTCATGAACACGAAGCGCGACGTGCCGTCCGAGGCGGAGGCGCTGAGCCACCAATGGATGCTGCGCGGAGGTTATATCCGTCAAAACGCGGCAGGGATATATTCCTATCTGCCGCTTGGGCGGCGCGTGCTGCGCAACATTGAAGAGATCGTGCGCCAGGAGATGGATGCCTTCGGCGCGCAGGAGCTGCTGATGCCCGCGATGCAGCCGGCCGAGCTGTGGCGGGAATCGGGAAGATACGGTGTGTACGGGCCGGAGCTGATCCGGCTGCATGATCGCCATGAACGCGAGTTTGTACTCGGACCGACGCATGAGGAGGTCATCACCTCGATCGTGCGCCAGGAAATCGCTTCGTACCGCTCGCTTCCGGTGAATTTATACCAGATTCAGACGAAATACCGCGACGAGCGCCGGCCGCGATTCGGCCTGCTTCGGGGACGGGAATTCTTGATGAAGGACGCATATTCCTTCGACAAGGACTGGGAAGGCCTCGATCGATCGTACCGGATCATGTACGAAACGTATGAGCGCATCTTCAAGCGCTGCGGCCTGAAGTTCCGGGCGGTTGAAGCCGATACGGGGGCGATGGGCGGACAAGGGGAGACCCATGAATTTATGGCGCTTGCCGATATCGGGGAGGATACCATCGTCTCCTGCAGCGTATGCAGCTATGCCGCCAATCTGGAGCGGGCTGAGATGAAGTATCCCGCGAATGCCCCTGACGCGGAGATTGAGGGCCGGAACGCTTTGAAACCGGTGCTGGTTCGGACGCCGAACGTTCGGACGATCGCGGAGCTCACCGCTTTTATGGGGATCGCCCCTGAACAGGTGATCAAGACGTTGATCTACCGAGCCGACGATGAACTGGTCGGGGTGCTCGTCCGAGGCGACAGGGAAGTGAATGAGCTAAAAGTGAAGGGATACCTAAAGGCCGAGAGCGTGGAGCTGGCAGGCGCAGAAGAGGTGGCGGAGGCTACGGGAGCTCCGATCGGATATGCCGGCCCTGTCGGGCTATCGCTGAAGCTGTTGGTCGACCGTGACGTTGCCGCAATTTCCGAGGGAGTCACGGGTGCCAATCAAGCCGATGCCCATCTTACGGGCGTCCGTCCCGGCCGGGATTTTCCGCTTGCGCATACTGGCGATTTCCGCAATGCGACCGAGGGGGATGCGTGTCCCCGCTGCGGCGGACGGCTGCAGTTTCATCGCGGCATCGAGCTCGGGCATGTCTTCAAGCTTGGCACCAAATACAGCGCGTCCATGAACGCGATGTTCCTGGACGCGGACGGGAGACAGAAGCCGCTGATTATGGGCTGCTACGGAATCGGCGTGTCCCGCGTCATGGCAGCGGTCGCCGAGCAGCGCATTTCCGGCGGACGGCTCGTCTGGCCGATGGCGATCGCTCCGTTTAAGGTGCACATTATCCCGATAGCGGTCAAGGATGAAGCCCAGATGCGTCTCGCCGAACAGCTGTACCATGAGCTTGCAAACGCCGGTCTTGAACCGCTGCTGGATGACCGCGATGAGCGGGCCGGCGTCAAGTTCAAGGATGCCGATCTGGCAGGCGCGCCGCTGCGGTTGATCATTGGCCGCGGGGCCGCCTCCGGCGAGGTGGAGTGGATGGGCGAGGACGGGATTAAGCTTCCATTGAAGGCGGATGAGGCCGTTCGCCGGGCAAGGGAGACTGCTGCCTCCAGCAGGTAAAGCTGATCTCCAATCCCTGACAGCAAATAGATGTACATCAGATGATTCAAATTGCGTGGCTGCACATCGGCCCGTATCCTTCAGCGGGCCGAGACGATCAAGGGAAGCGCACCTTTAAATTGCTTGGGTTCATGCGATGGTAAGCCCAAGCTTGTGTCCATGTTGGGAACGGGCTTATGATGGTAGGGATAGGAGTCGAAGCGACAGACCGATGGAGGTTTTTTATCTGTATGAATAACAATCGCAAGGGAGACCATCCGGATATTTGCCGTTTGGATGAGCACGAGCTGATTCAAGTCAAAATTACGCTGGCCAATCCGCTTCGCTGGGTGAACAGCTACGTACTGCAGGGGGAAGAAGGGGTTACCATCCTGGACCCGGGCCCGCGTACGGCTGACTCGGAGCAGGAGTGGCTGAACGCCCTCTCCAGTCTGAGTATCGGCTTCGGGGACATCGCTAGCGTGGTGCTGACCCATCATCACCCCGATCATTACGGATTGGCCGGCTGGTTCCAAGAACGGTCCGGGGCTGACGTGTGGATGTCGCAGCGGGCCCATGAGGAGGCCGGGCTGATGTGGGGGACGAACTCGAGCATGGATCGGGTGCTCCCTGCGTATTTCCGCCGTCACGGCATGCCGGAGGCGAGGCTTGCGGAGCTGCCGGGGCATTTGAACAGCTTCTTTCCCCAGGTGACCCCCCAGCCGAAGGTGTCTTTTCTTCATAAAGGGGTGCCGCTGCGCATGGGAGGCCGCTTATGGCTGCCGATCGAGACGGCCGGTCATGCGCCGGGCCACCTCTCATTCTTCCACGAAGACAGCGGGTCCCTGTTATGCGGCGATGCCGTGCTCCCGCAAATATCGCCTAACGTGAGCCTGCTGCCGGGAAGCGATCCCCGGCCGCTGGCTTCGTTCCTTGCAGGGCTGCGCTGCCTGCGGGAACTGCATGTCCGGACGGCGTATCCCGGACACCGTCACCCGTTCACGCATTTCCGTGAACGGATTGATGCGCTCCTCCTTCACCATGAGGAGCGGCTGAGTGACATCGCCGGCATGCTTGGCGCTGCCGGGCGACTCACCGCCTTCGAGGTATGCACCGCCCTCTTCGGCGATAAGCTCGGCATCCATCAGCTGCGCTTCGCCATGTGCGAAGCGCTTGCCCATCTTGCCGAGCTCGTATCCCGCGGCCACGCGGAGCAGCTGGATGCAGGGGATGGCACAAGCTATTTCGCTGTGCGGAAGCGCCCCTGATCCAGAGCGATTAACGTGTCCGTTTGCCAAGACCGCCCGTTTACGACTGTTGCTCAAGCTGTCGTAGACAGGGCGGTTATTCATGTTCTGGCGGCAAATATTCCATTGCTCTGAAAATTCCCTTGCTCGCGGGGTTTATCAGTCAGAGTTAGGCTTACTCCGCATATACACGCATATATATAGGTACGGTCGCCGCAATTGCATAAGCCTTCCGCATTGTATTGATTACGGATCCGTCAGGAGGATTTCATTTGTTTAACAACAAGGAAGCGTTCAAACAGGTCTTTACAGAGCTATTGGTAAGCCGTTTGGGAAAAGGGCTTGAAGAGGCTACAGCCGAGGATGCCTACAAAATTCTCGGCGGCATGATTCGCGAATTCGTCGGAAGCCAGTGGGCAGCTTCAAATCGGACGTACCGGGATACGAAGCAGAAGCAGGTGTATTATTTTTCGATGGAATTTCTGATCGGCCGTCTGCTGGGCGCCAATCTGCTCAATCTCGGACTGCTGGACATCGTCCGCAGCGGGCTGAAGGAGCTCGGCTGGGAGCTTGAGGAGCTTGAGGAACAGGAGCCGGATGCCGGTCTCGGCAACGGGGGGCTCGGAAGGCTGGCCGCATGCTTCCTGGACTCGCTCGCCTCGTTAAGCTATGCGGGACACGGCTGCGGCATCCGGTACCGATACGGGCTGTTCGAGCAGCGTATTATGGACGGCGAGCAGGTGGAGCTGCCCGATAATTGGCTTCGGGATGGAAACGTGTGGGAGGAGCGGCGAGCGGATAAAGCGGTGGAGATTTCCTTCTGGGGTCGTGTGGAGATTTCGGAGCGTGATGGCAAAACGGTGTTTGATACCGTGGAGGATGAGCGAATATTGGCTGTGCCGTACGATATGCCGGTGATCGGTTACGGCGAGTCGCAAGTGAATACATTGCGGCTGTGGAGCGCCGAAGCGACCGTCGATTCCGCAGCCATTCGCCTGAGCCATCAAAGCGGGTATTACCGGTATCTGGAATACGCCCGTCAGGTGGAGTCGATTTCGGAGTTTCTGTACCCGGACGATAAATCCTACGAGGGCAAGCTGCTGCGTTTGAAACAGCAATATTTTCTATGCAGTGCAGGCGTTCAGAGCATTCTTCGAACATTTGATAAGCTTGGACTTCCGTACAGGGAGCTGCCGGAGCATGCCGCCATTCACATTAACGACACACACCCTACGCTCGTAATCCCCGAGCTGATCCGAATTCTCATCGACGACAAGGGACTTGGCTGGGATGAAGCCTGGGAAGTGGCCCATCGGACGGTATCTTACACGAACCATACGCTGATGAGCGAAGCTCTCGAGAAATGGCCGGCGGGGATGGTCCGGGAATTGCTGCCCCGCATTTATATGATCATTGAGGAGATGAACAAGCGCTTCTGCGGTATGCTGCTGGCCCGATATCCCCAGCAGATGGAGCGGATATCGGAGCTGGCGATCATCGAAGGGGATCAGATCCGAATGGCAAATTTAGCGGCTTGGGGCAGCTATCATATTAACGGCGTCGCCGGGCTGCATACCGAGCTGCTGAAGACGGATGTCATGAAGCATCACTACGAGCTGTACCCCGAGCGATTCAGCAATAAGACGAACGGCATTACTCATCGGCGCTGGCTGATTCACAGCAATCCGGGACTAACGCGGCTCATCAGCTCCGCGATCGGCACGGAGTGGATCAACGATCCCTTAGCCCTGCGGGAGCTGGAAGCCTATAAGCGGGATGCCGCCTTCCAGGAACGGCTCATGCGGATTAAGCAGGACAATAAACGGCGGCTCGCGGACTTTATTGCAGCCAGGCAAGGCGTCCGGGTGGATCCGGATTCCTTGTTCGATGTTCATGTCAAGCGGCTTCACGGTTACAAGAGGCAGCTGTTAAACATTTTGAGGGTGATGCATGATTACAATGAGATGAAGGAGCGGCCGACGGTTCCTCGTGTTCCGCGTACGGTTATATTCGGAGCGAAGGCTGCGCCGGGATACGATTTGGCGAAAAGCATTATCCAGCTGATCCATGCGGTGGCCGATGTCATCAATCGGGATCCGGAGGTGAATGAGAAGCTGCGGGTGCTCTTTCTCGAAAATTATTCCGTTTCCCTTGCCGAGAAGGTCATTCCGGCTGCCGATGTCAGTGAACAAATATCGACCGCGGGGAAAGAGGCCTCCGGAACGGGGAACATGAAATTCATGATGAACGGGGCGTTGACGATTGGAACGCTGGACGGGGCCAATGTGGAGATGTACCGGATGATCGGGGAGGAGCATATGTTTCTGTTCGGGCTGCGAGCCGAGGAGGTGCTTGAGCTGTCCCGATCCGGCGGGTATTTTGCAAGAGCCTGTTATGATCAGGATGCCCGTATCGCCCGCGTGCTGGATCAACTGGCTTACCCGAGTCCCTTCAGCCGTCACGGCCGGCCATTTGGCCGCATTCTCCAGGCGCTGCTCGATCATAATGACGAATATTTCGTGCTGAAGGATTTTCATGCCTATGTCACGGCACAGGCAGCTGTTGAAAAAGCCTATGTCAATCCAAGAAGATGGGCTGAGAGCGCTATTGTCAATATCGCACATTCGGGCCGCTTCTCCAGTGACTGCACCATTGCCCGGTATGCCTCCGAGATATGGCGGGTGCTCCCAGTGAAGAAGGGATAGGACGTCCGGCTTCCGGAATGGAGCGGGATCGCACGGAGTAATAAATCTATAATCCTACGAAAAAAAGCCCCGTTACAGGATAACGGGGGGCAGCAACAGGTGCTCTATTGAATCGTTCTCATCATAGGATATGTTCGAGGTTTGAAGAATGACTAGATAGATTTACCGGTGTGGACGAAATTAAGGCCCGATTATTTCGGAATGTGCGAGACCCTATATTATAGAAGAAACCCGGCTGCAGAGGACGTTGCAGAGCTTCTGTGACCTATCCCATTCGTCTATAACTCTTTGAAATGAGGAACGTTTTGACGGTTCTTTTCTGTAAAGATTGTATTCTTGCAGCGTCTTTCGCGTTAAAAGCAGCAAGCAGGCTCGCTTTCAGAAGCGGGCCTGCTTGCTTTACTTCATATGTTGAAAGTAGCGTCCGCCAGAGGAGGTTTAATTGCACTAATCCTTCGGCAGTTCTTCGGTCGTCCCATACAATTCAAGCTCCCGTTCCGCCTGCTTGCGGTGGGCGATCCGGCTGCTGGCCGCCGCGGCAACAGCCCCGACGATATCGTCCAGGAAGGTATGGACGTCTCCGTCCGTTTTGTCGTTAAGCCGTTCAAGGACGCCGGGCTTCAGCTTGTCGATGTATCCGTAGTTCGTAAAGCCGATGCTGCCGTACACGTTAACAATGGAGAAGGCCAGAACCTCGTCTACGCCATACAGCCCTTCATCATTGGCCAGCATCTCCTGAAGGGGAGAAATAAGCTTCCCTTCCTCCGCCAGCTTGTCCAGCTGGATTCCGGTCAGCACCGCATTCTGGACCTCGCGCTTGCTTAGAACCGCGTCGACGTTCTGCATGCATTCCTCCATCGTCAAATTCGGATAATATTTCTTCTGAAGGATCATCACCAGCTCGGCGATTTCCTCCACCTTGACTCCTCGTTCCTTAAGCAGGCTTCGGGTTGCTTCCGCTACCTTTTTGCTGTTGAGACTATACGGGATGTTTGCATCCATTTCAGCCATGATGGATATCACCTCATTTTCGTAGTTTGGTAAAAGCTGCTTATAGAGGTTGTTCAAAAAGCCGTCTTTTGACTTTTTGATCTCGCGCTTAAAGACGATTGTACTTTTTAGGAACCCCTTTGTCCAGAAAGGGGAAACTGGACGGTATTTTTTTGGAAAGGGCTCGTATACATAGGAGTACAACCTGTACTAAAAATGTTAGGGGAGGAACAATACATGACCAGTAAACGTAATCTTCGCAGGCTTTCGGCCGCCGGGCTGCTTGCTGTTCCGATTATCATGTCCGGCTGCGGTCCGTTTGCGGGCAAACAGTCCGAAGCGATTGACCCGCCGCCTGCACAAGTGGAGAAGCAAATGTTGGAGAATGTGAATTCCTCGGCTGCCCAGGGTGAGATCGGCATGCAGACGACGGTATATCTTGCCGATGCCAGGGGAATGCTTGCGCCTGTGACGCTGGGCATACCGAAGGCGGAGGCCGGGAGTGAGCTAAAGGAGTCTTTGGAAGTACTCGTCAGCGGCGGACGCTATACCGGATATATTCCGCAGGGCTTCCAAGGCGTACTGCCGGCCGGAACGGTAATTAACAATGTGACCGTCGATGCGGAGAACAAAATGGCCGTTGTGGAATTCAATAAGGCATTTACCGAATACAAGCCTTCGGATGAACGGAAAATTTTGGAGGCGCTGACCTGGACGCTGACAGGGCATGAGGGTGTTGAACAGATGCAGGTATGGGTAGAGGGGACACGCTTGACCGAAATGCCGGTGAATAAAACGCCGCTGGACCGCCCGCTCTCCCGCTCGATGGGCATCAATCTGCAGAAGGCCGACGATGCGGTGTATTCCGCTTCTTCCCCGGTTACCGTATATTTCTCCTCGGTTACTCCGTCCGGGATCCAGTACTATGTCCCGGTTACAAGACTCGTGCCGAGCGGTCAAGATGCGGTAACAGCCGCGCTGAACGAGCTGATCCGCGGCCCGCAGTACGGTGACGGCCTGGCGGAGGTCATTCCGGACAATACGAAGGTAAAAACTATCGAGAAAGGGGAGGACGGTTCGGTGACCGTATCCCTTGAAGACGGCATGTTTGTCGAAGGGGATGCGGTTCCGGTTGAGCTGCTTCAAGCCGTCGTATTGACGGTATCCGAAAACGCGAACGACGCGAAGGTCAAAATCCATATGAATGATCTGGCCGAGGTCATCGGGGAAGACAGCCGCAACTACAGCGAGCCTGTAAGCGCGCCGGAATTCATTAACGAAATATCGATTTAAGAGCCGGGCATTTGCTGACGATACGGGGACTGTCTCTCGTCCAAAAAGGTGCTTTTATGCCAACACTTTGGTAGAATAGGGGATGCTAATCAGGATTGCGATATGAAGTAGGAGGCAAACAAATGAGATCTAACGGACGTAAGAGCGATGAGCTTCGCCCGATGAATTTATCAACCCATGTGAATAAATATGCGGAAGGCTCTGTGTACATCGAGATGGGGGACACCAAGGTATTGATTACCGCTACCGTGGACGAGAAGGTTCCCCCGTTCCTGAAGGGACAGGGAAAAGGCTGGGTTACGGCCGAATATTCGATGCTGCCGCGCGCAACGCAGTCCCGCAATCAGCGGGAAGCGAACCGCGGCAAGCTGAGCGGACGGACGATGGAAATTCAGCGGCTGATCGGCCGTGCGCTCCGGTCCGTTGTAAATCTGAATGCGCTTGGCGAGCGGACGATTACCCTGGATTGCGATGTTATCCAGGCGGACGGCGGAACGCGGACGACTTCCATCACGGGTGCATTCGTTGCGCTGGCCATCGCGGTCAATAAAATTGCCGAGCAGCATAAGCTTGCGGTATTCCCGATTACCGATTACCTGGCATCCGTCAGCGTCGGCATTGCGGGCGGACAGGCGCTGCTTGACCTGAACTATGAGGAAGACTCCAAGGCGAAGGTGGATATGAACCTGGTTATGACGGGCAGCGGAACATTCGTCGAGGTTCAGGGAACCGGGGAAGAGAGCCCGTTCTCCCGACAGGAGCTGGACCAAATTTTGGAGCTTGGGCAAAAAGGAATCAACGAGCTGATCGCTAGACAACAGGAAGCGCTTGGACCGATCGCGGCAAAGATTGGATCGGTGAACGCGGGAAGCGGAGTGTAAGGCGATGGCATTCGTACTAGGAGATACACTTATCGTAGCTACGCGCAATGCGGGGAAAGTGAAGGAATTCGCCCATGCATTCGCAGCTTTCGGCACGGAAGTAAAAAGCATGTATGACTTTCCCGACCTGCCGGATGTCGTCGAGGACGGAGCAACGTTTGAAGAGAATGCCTTCAAGAAAGCCAAAGAGGTCGCCGAAGCGCTGGGGCTGCCCGTGCTTGCGGACGATTCCGGTTTGTGCGTCGATGCGCTCGGGGGAGCGCCCGGCGTGTACTCTGCCAGGTACGCCGGAACGCACGGCGCCGACGAGGATAACAACGCGAAGCTTCTTGCCGAGCTGGAGAAGCTGAAGCTCGGTGAGGACACGGAGCAGCCG
The DNA here is from genome assembly GCF_038002285.1 of Paenibacillus sp. FSL R5-0810. Lineage (NCBI taxonomy): Bacteria > Bacillati > Bacillota > Bacilli > Caryophanales > Paenibacillaceae > Paenibacillus > Paenibacillus sp. FSL R5-0810. The sequence goes on along the minus strand of NZ_JBBOCF010000001.1, from coordinate 3,396,061 downwards.
CTGCTCAGTCCGGCCCGGTTCGTCTGCGTTTTGGTATTGTATGATCCGCAGTCGGGACGTAAGCTTACGGCTGAGGGAACGGTGGACGGCTGGATTACATCCGAGCCGGCCGGTGGGGGCGGCTTCGGCTATGATCCGCTCTTCTACCTGCCGAGCCATGAGAAGACGATGGCGGAATTGACCATGGAAGAGAAGCAGGCTATCAGCCATCGCGGCGAAGCGCTGTCGAAGCTTGTGGCCCAGCTGAAATCGGAAATGTAGGGAACGTAAGGAAACCATGCCCTGGCGAGACGGGCATGGTTCCTTTTTTTTTTATGCTGAAAGGCAATCGTCAGCGTATCGAGACATTGTACTCCTTAAGCCAATAATGTACCTGTGCCAGGTATGCAAACAATTGCGGGCCGGACATCAGCTGCCCGAACCAAGGAAGGTTGGACGAAGCATCCGGTGAGGATGCCAGCTCGCGGATCCGCGTCTTGTCGATAAGCGGCAGCAGCGGTGAGGAGGCATCGTCCAAAATGCGGAGCACCTGAGCCTTGACCGCCGCGAGATAGTTCGGGTTATGGGTTTTTGGATACGGACTTTTTTTCCGATAGAGCACATCGTCTGGAAGAACGCCTTCGAGCGCTTTTCGGAGAATGCCCTTTTCCCGGTTTCCGGTCGTCTTGATGCTCCACGGAATATTCCATACATATTCAATCAGCCGGTGGTCTGTATAAGGAACCCGGACTTCCAATCCAACGCCCATGCTCATCCGGTCCTTCCGATCCAGCAGCGTCGGCATGAAGCGGGTGATATTAAGGTATGACATGACCCGCATCTTCGCCTGCTCCCCGGTTTCGCCGTCCAGCTTCGGAACCTCGGCCACCGCATCCGAATAACGATCCCCGAGGTATTCCAGCGGCCGGATCCATTCCCGGATTTCGGGAGACAAGAGACTTGCCCGCATATCCGGTGCAACCGACCAAGGAAAGGTGCCGGAATTGAGCATTTCTTCCCGGTGAAACCATGGATAGCCGCCGAATATTTCATCGGCAGCCTCGCCGGATATGGCGACCGTTGCGCCTTTTTTGATCTCGCGGCAGAAGAGGAATAAGGAAGCATCGACATCCGCCATTCCCGGCAGATCACGCGTCCTTGTTGAATCATCCAGCGCCTCGACCAGCTCGGGCGTGTCAAACTCGACCCAATGATGATGGGTCCCGAGCTCCTCATGCATGCGCTTGATCCACGGTCCATCGGCGCCAGGCTGGAAGGAGTGGGACTGGAAATGCTTGCTGTTGTCGACATAATCGACGGAGTAGGTATGCACTTGTCCTTGGCCTGTTCGCCGGTAATAGTCTACGGCCAGCGACGAGAGCGCGCTGGAATCCAGCCCTCCGGAGAGCAGCGAGCAGACCGGAACATCCGATACGAGCTGGCGTTCTACCGTATCGCGGAGAAGGCCCTGCAGGTAGCTTGCCGTGCGTAGGACATCATCCTCATGGGGCTTGCTTTCCAGCTTCCAGTACGTATACTTTCGCAGCCCTTCCCGGCTAAAGATCATGGCCATGCCAGGACGAAGCTCGGAAATATCCTTGTAAACGCCATGCCCAGGCGTTCTTGCAGGGCCGATAATGAACACTTCGGCAAGCCCTTCCGCCCCGACCACCGGCTCGACCTTGGGGTGCTGCAGCAGTGCCTTCGGCTCGGAGCCGAAGATTAGCGTTCCATCGATATAACTGTAGAACAAAGGTTTAACCCCGACCCGGTCACGCGCCAGAAATACCTGTTCACGCGCGCTGTCCCAAATGGCAAACGCAAAAATACCGTTAAGGCGCTCCAGGCAGTCGGGGCCCCATTCGATATAGGAGACCAGGAGAACCTCGGTATCGCATTTGGTGCTGAAACGGTGTCCGCGTCGTATGAGATCCTCTCGAAGCTCGACTGCATTATATAATTCCCCATTGTATACAATAGCGTAGACTTCATCTTCCTGATGAATGATCATCGGCTGTGCTCCATTTTCGGGGTCGATCACGCTGAGTCTGCGGTGACCGAATGCGCACGGGTTTGAAATCCAGGTGCCGGATCCGTCAGGTCCGCGGTGAGCCAAACTCTCTGTCATTTTTACCAGCAGCTGCGAATCCTGCGTCAAATCGCCGTTCCATTGTATAAAACCGGTTATTCCGCACATGACGGTTCATCCTCTCTTTGTCTTTGTCGTACGCTGTCCCATCTTTTTACTCCCTTAGTCGCCAAAGTGATACCAGATATATGCCGAAGCAGGGCATAAAATGTCTGTCCTTTTACGAAAACTAAGGAACGACGGCGAATTCAAAGCGAAGGAGAGAAGCGTCCATGGACAAGTCAACCTACTATGTGTCCGTGCAAAGCCGCTCGGTTCTAACCGAACAAGGGGCGAGTCCGTACGAATGGGAGATCGAGGCCACGCCCGAAGAGGCGGATCAGGTCCGGATTGAGCTGGACATGCTGCAGGAGAAAGAAGAGGAGGCGTTTCCGGGATATGTCTTCCCTTGGCCGGATACTCCGGAGCAAAGCACAAATACTTTGTTTCAGACCTCGCTGGACAGAGTATACCGGACCATCTACCGTCTGGGCACGCCAGAAACGCGTCAACAGATGGAGGAGCTGCGGCTGCTATCCGAGCTGACTTGAAAAATATGAAGGATGCTGAGCATGGAAGCTGCGCATCCGGGTAAGGAGAATGGAACCATGTATGCAATTAGAGATGCTAAAATACGGCGAATTACGGAAGTGAACGGAGCGCCTTGCGCCGAGGTTGAGGTTTATCCGCAAGAGGAGGGAGAAAGCGCTTTGCTGGCCTATTTGACCCCATCGTCTCCTCTGGGAGGCTATGATCTGGTCAAAATCGTACGCAGCAATGCCAGCTTGGAGGTGGACTGGTATGATAACAGCATGCATGATGCTTTTGTGGATGCGACGGATGTGGCGTTCGAGAACAGCGCGGCGTCTACAGCAGAAGAAGACCGGGATGCCTTCAAGCAGCAGCTGCTCTCCACCGGACAGCTGTACGAACAGCTGAATCAACGGCTGAGCGAAGGTCCGCTTTATTTTTAGGCAAGTCACATAAAACAATAAAGCGCTTGTGTCAAAACCCTGTAAAAAAGCCTGGTCCGTTTGGACCAGGCTTTTTCATGTCACATGGCCCATGTAAAGGGGAAGCTGCCGCCGTAAGCACAACATTTCTCGGATGCCTTTGCGTTTCATTACGCAGTTCTGCAAGCGAAAGGCCGTCTGAATATAGGATGCTGGTGGAGGAGCCCATCGCTCTGGGGAATAGGGACCAATGACGGCTGTGGATTACGCAAAATTAAGAAATAGGACTTATCCTCTATTTGATAACAGGGGAATCTTGCCTATAATGTTAGATTAGTGTAAGCATGATTCTAGCATATTTGACAAGGGGAGATTGGATTTGCGCAAAACAAACAGAAATTTGACGAAGCTGCTGGGCGCGGGACTGCTCGCTTTTTCGCTCATCTTCGGACCCGTTCAGGGAGCTGTGAAGGCAGAAGGCACTGAAGGAATTAGCATACTTGAATCATCCCATGAGCTTATTAATGGCAAAATGCGCGTTACTGCCGATGTTCGCAATGGCGGTTCCGGCAAAGAGGGCGGCTTTTATGTCGTAGGTTATGACGAGAACGGCAATGCGCTGGAGGTTGCCGGCAACTCGGAATATTTCATGAGCGATGAGATCAATACATATGAAGTGGATCTTGACAGCGGAAGCAGCATCAAGCGGGTAGAAGTGCTTCCAGCCGGTCCGGCAGGTAATGAAGCCAAGCTGCTGGCATCCGGATCGTGGACCAATAACGGAGTGGTCAAGGTAACCGGCGTCGTTCAGAATGGAACCGAGGGCCGCAATGTGGGCATGCTGGCTGTTGGATACGACGCTTCCGGCAAAGCGGTTGAGGTTACGTCGGCAGACGGCTACTTCACCGGCAGCGAGGTTTCTACCTTCGAAGTCGAGTTGAAAGCAGCCAAATTGATTAAAACGGTTAAAGTTTCCGCGATTGATCCGGTAGAGGACGCTGTGAAGCTGCTTCAAACCGGAAGCCGTCTCGAGAACGGGAAGCTGATCGTAACCGGCTCGATCCAAAACCGTAAAGAAGGCGGCCGGGTTGGAGTAATCGTCGTCGGCAGCAATGGCAGCGGCAAGGTGCTGGAAGTGAACACGACCACCGGTTACCTTAGCGGCAGCGAAATCGCGAATTTTGCGGCTGAGCTGGAAGCGGGCAAAGCGGCCAGCAATATCAAGGTGTTCCTGACCGGAAGCAGCCAAACGCCGAAAATTATCGCCGAAGGCCGGATGACCGTTAACAACAAGCTGGTCGTTACAATCGGGATCGAGAACGGGGATACGTCCCAGCGCATTACCGTCAAATCGACGGCGTACGATGCCAAAGGACGCTCCTTGGGATCGGAGTCGAACTCTACGTTCTTGTCGGCTCATGAGACCACAACGCTGCGGATCGACTATGATTCCCGTGTGAAGAGCGTGAAGCTGAAATACTACGATCAATCCGGAAGAGAAATCGGCCAAATGCCGATCCGCATCAAGCTGAACGGACAGCTGCAATCTTATGCGCAGGCACCTGTTATGTCCGGCGGCAGCGTGCTGGTGCCGATGCGCGCGATTTTCGAATCGCTTGACGCTTCCGTGAAATGGGATCAGAAGACGCAGACCATAACCTCCGTCAAAGGCTCCTCCCAAATCAAGCTGAAGATGGGATCAAAGCAGGCCGTGGTGAACGGAAAGAACGTTACGCTTGATTCCGCACCGCGCATGGTAAAGGGCACTACGATGGTACCGCTTCGATTTGTCGCTACGGCTCTCGGCGCTGACGTCAAGTGGGACAGCAGCGAGAAAATGGTGCACATTACAACGAAATAATAAATAAAATGAACCATGCCGGACGATTGCGGCATGGTTCTTCTTTTAGGTCAGGATTTTGCGAAATCCTCAGATAAAAGCATCAGTAGCTCGGTTCGCGGAGAACCTGAATACCCAGGACGATATTATACACGAAGCTGCCGAAATAAATGATGCCGAACAGAATCAGGTACCCGATCACGGAACCGAAGGAGCCTGAGGTTACCGCCATATAGATGAGCGGGATGGCTGCAAGAAGCGGGAAGAGATGAGAGAAAAGGGCGCGGCGCGCATGCTTCGCCACATAAGCATCTTGGGATAGAATCCACACCAGGATCGGGAGAATAAAGGGCGCAAAGAAAATGCTGAAGTACGATAATGAGGATAGCAGCTGTCTCACGGGTACCACCTCCTGAAAGGTTGTTTGATATTACAATACCCTGCGAGCGAACGGCTGATTCCCCGAATGATTCCTTTACAAAAAAAATCTTTGAAAAATGACGAAGATGCGATATAATGTATTTCGTTACTGTTTGAAAAAGATGTATACATATGTCCCAGTAGCTCAGCTGGATAGAGCAACGGCCTTCTAAGCCGTCGGTCAGGGGTTCGAATCCCTTCTGGGACGCTTTCTAAGAAATCGCCAAACGGCGATTTTTTGCGTATTCCAGAAGGTGAGAACCCCAGTTAGGGGGGCGTCGGAGCATCCGCTTCGGGAGGTTGACTTCGCAGTCGGCCTGAAAGGCCGCATCCCTTCTGGGACGTAAAATAACACCGCCTTAATGGCGGTGTTTTTGCGTTCCATGAGGATGAGAACCCCAGTTAGGGGGGCGTCGGAGCATCCGCTTCGGGAGGATGACTTCGCAGTCGGCCTGAAAGGCCGCATCCCTTCTGGGACGTAAAGATAACACCGCCTTAATGGCGGTGTTTTTGCGTTCCATGAGGATGAGAACCCCAGTTAGGGGGGCGTCGAAGCATCCGCTTCGGGAGGATGACTTCGCGGTCGGCCGAAAGGCCGCTCCCTTCTGGTACGCTCTAGATGTTAAGATTAGTATATAATCGGAAGAAGGCATCTGAAGTCTGTACAACCGAGAAGGCTTGTAGGCAGGAAGCGATACGTATGAGAGGGGAAGATAACCAATGATCCATTATCCGTTCTTGCAGGAAGGGGCGACCATCGGCATACCCGCTCCGTCATCGGGCGTAGAGGCCGAATTGCATGGTTTATTGAGGCAAGCGATCAACCGGATGGAGTCGAGGGGATTTCGCACGATTGTTGGAGATACTGTCTGGACACAGGAAAAGGCTAAGTCGGCTCCTGCGCGTATTCGGGCACAAGAGCTGAATGCGATGCTTCAGAATGAAGCGATCGATCTCATCATTCCTCCATGGGGCGGGGAGCTATTGATCGAAATCCTGGAGCATATCGAATTTGACCAAGTAAGCCCAAAATGGATTCTCGGCTACTCGGACACGAGTGTGCTCCTACTGGCACTCACGTTGGTAAGAGGCATCGCCACTGCGCATGGCACGAATCTCATTGACCTGCGCGGGGAGCAAACCGACCCGACGACTTCACGATGGCAAACCGTGCTGTCAACGTCCAGAGGCGGATCCGTCGCCCAGCAATCTTCCGAAAGCTATCAGAAGGAATGGCAGCATGACAACCCGACTCCATGGATCTACCATTTGACGGAGCCGACGGAGTGGAAATCCGTCACAGGCGCTCCTGCCCAAATGAAGGGACGACTGCTTGGGGGCTGCATCGATGTGATCCGCCATCTGATCGGCACTCCCTACGGCGACGTGACGAGTTTTCAACAGCAGTTCATCGGAAATGAACCCATCCTCTGGTACTTCGAGAACTGCGAGCTATCCACGACCGATTTACGCAGATCGCTTGTTCAGATGAAGCTTGCCGGCTGGTTCGCGAACTGCTCCGGCATTCTGTTCGGCAGAAGCGCTGCCAATCGTGCCATCGAGAATTACGAGGCGGAGGATGTATACCAAGACCTTGCCGAGGAGCTTGGCGTTCCCATCGTTTATGATATGGACTGCGGACACGTTCCGCCGCAGATGACATTGATCAATGGGGCATATGCCGAGGTGGATGTAAAGGACGGCAAAGGGATGGTCGTTCAGACGTTTCGATGAGGTTGACAGACGGATCATAACCGCTTTGTTTAGACGGTACTGGGAATCGGGAGAATGGCTTAACCTTTTTGCGGTAGGAATCGGTTCATTTTTGCAGAAAGCTGGGGTATTATGAGATTAAGTCCTTTAGCAAGTACATAAGCGATGGAACGTTTAGTTTATATCTTGCGAAGCTTCCCCGTCTCACATCATTGCGAGTCTTATAATAGTAGAAAATGATTTTTTTTCATCCTTGAGGAGGCCTTAATTTACTATGCAGCTTACGAAAATATCGCAAAACACCGCCATTCTATTGGAGCATGCCAAAAATTCAGGAATGTCATCCGCCGATCTCTTGGATGCCGTTCGTTCACGGGAGGTTGAACGGTTCGGGACGGCCCAAACCGGCCATTTCCATTACGATGAATTGTTCTCCTACGCCGAGGAGCATGGGGAGGATCTGGAGAAGGCTGTTCAGGAAGGCTACAGAATTACATTTAATACGCGGAACGGCTTGAAAATATGGCTGGAGGAAGCGTTTGGCATCAGCTCCGAATCCGACTTTCGCGTAGGCGAAGGGATCATAGATCAGCTGCAGCTGACGGAGGATCAGCTGGGCCGTTTGAAGGATACGCTCGCTGTTAATTGGACCATTCAAGAAGAACCTCTGACAGGCGGGAAGATTCAGGTTAAGCTTACGGTTAGAGGGCTGCAATAGAAGGGAAAATAGCCGTCATCCATCGGGATGGCGGCTATTTTTTGAGGACTGATTCCTGGTCCTTTAGAACCTAAAAGCCTAAGCGTTTACCAGGCAAGTTTCTAGGAAGAAGGAGAGCGGGCGGATGCTCTGCATGCGATTTTACATCCGGCTTGGCGTAGGCAGCCCGAGGACGTCCAGCGCATCGCCCAGCGTCTCTTTAAACACCGAGGTCAGCCATACACGGAATTGGAGGACCTCCTCCTCCGCCTTCAGGATCGGGCATGCCGAATAAAAATTGTTAAACCATGAGCACAGCTCGTAAGTGAAGTTGCAAATGGCGCTTGGAGACAGCTCGCGTCCGGCCGTGACGAGGGTGTCCTGCCAAGTGCTGATGTGTCTCAGCAAGGCGTGCTCGGCTTTTTCCATGGCAGGAAAATGTACAGGTCTTACTGGCTCCACACCGGATGCCTTCGCTTTATTCAGGACGCTCAGGGCGCGTGCATAGGAATAGAGCAGGTATACCCCCGTATTGCCGGATATTTCGGTTGCCTGCTTCAGATCAAATACGACCTCGGTCTGAAGTGCAAAGCGAAGCAGATAGTAACGGATGGAGGCGATCGCGATTTCGCGGCTGGACAGTCCGTTTTTATCCGAGCGGGTCTCCTCAATGACCTTCTCCACCTGTCCGATGAGCTCCGTAATTTTAATACCGATCCCTTGACGCCCGGACATCGCGTAGGAGGCCTTGCCGTCACTCGTATCAATCCCTAGGTCAGCAGCAGCCGACGGACTGAGGGAAACGACCCAGTAACTCACATGACGGAGCTTCTCCGCTTCCTTGACGAACCCCAGGCTTTCGAGCGCCTGCTTGACCATCGCCTGCGGATATTGCTGCCTGTAATCAATAACATTGATTACCATAGTGGCTTTGCCGAACGGCTGCTGCTCGCCGTCAGCGCTTGTTGTCCACACATGCTCCGTAAATTTTTTGTAGGCAAAATCCTTGGCCAAAACCCCGTATTTCCACAAGTGGTACGCGATGTCCTTGGCCGTGTAGGTCAAAATGCCGTTGGAGCGGACAAGCACCTTATCCATGCTGTGCTCGGCCTCCGGATTTCCCGCAGCGTCTTCGCCGCCGGATTGCTTCAGCACCCAGCATCCAGCCAGCCTGCCCTCGGTTTCCTGCTGGAACAGCGGCGTATTCTTCAGCAGCTCGAATGCATAATCCCAGAAGCCCTCTCTTACGATGCTGCTCTCCCACACCAACAGATCATACTCGATGCCGAACTGCTTCATCTCCTCCAAATGCTCTTTAACGATCCGCTCCGCCACGAGGAGTCCGATCCACGCCAAGTTCTGGTGTCCTTCCTCCAGAGCGTGAAGCACTTCGGTTCGATGCTGCACGAGCGAAGGATCCTGCGTATAAGCCCGATTGGTGGCAGAGTATACATCCCAGCAATAATCCCCGAACCGGGCATGCTCTTGTGTGAGCGGAGTATGAAGAAGACCGACGACCGTATCTGCCAGCTGATTCCCCAGATCGTCGATATAGTTATGGACCTCGACTTCATAACCGAGCCTTCTCATCAATCTGACCAGCGTGTCGCCGATACAAGAATTTCGCAGATGGCCGATGTGTGCCGATTTATTCGGGTTGATGGATGTGTGTTCAATGACGATTTTTTCATCCGGGGCAGCCGGCAGCTCGAAACGCAATCCCGCCCACGCCTCCCAGCGGATGCGGAGATTCAGAAAGCCTGGTGCCGCTACCTCAACGGAAGCTATAAGCTCGAGGAATGGCTCATGCTGCTGAAGCTCCTGCTGAATCAGCCCGGCGATTTCAATGGGTGCCTTGCGCAAAACTTTGGCAAGCTGCATGGCGATGTTGGTCGCATAATCTCCATGCTCCATGCTGGCAGGCTGCTCGATACGGACCTGTACGGAATCCGGCAGCTTCGTGCCGAAGCTTTGGCACACCTTGTTTACGGCTTGTTCCAGGCTTTCAATGATAAAGTGACTTAACATAATGGTGAAATCCCCCTTTTAACAGTGACAACCATGTCTGAAAAAATAAAAAAAGTCCGCGTCTCCTAAGAGACGAGGACTTATGCTCGCGGTACCACTCTTGTTGTCAACCCCTGAAATTGGAAGGCTGACCCCTTTGCTACGATAACGGTGTAAGCCGGGTCACCCTACTGAAAGTTTCGGATAACCGTCTCCTGGGCCCGTTTCACTGGCGGCTTCGTACCGGTTCCCACCTGTCCCGGCTCGCTTGGACTGAAGCGCGTGCAGCTACTCTCCCAATCACAGAACTTCAAAATGATCGAGTTTTCCATATTATAACCAATCTGCTTCGAAAAGCAATACGATTTTTATTTCACCGCAACCAGCAGCGCGCCGACAGCAATCAGAGCAACGCCGGCTGCGTTGATCCAGGAGATTTTCTCACCCAGAAAAACAAAAGCAAGAATGACCGCCATCACGACGCTCAATTTATCGATCGGCCCTACCTGCGATACTTTGCCGTACTTCAGTGCCAGGAAGTAGAACAGCCATGATAAGGCACCGGCGATCCCGCTGAGCACAATGAAGCTGAGCGCCTTTTTTTGCGTTAGAATATCGCCGAGCTGCGAGAATTTCCCCTGAACCGCTATGACCCCGAGCAAGAACAAAGCCATGATGACCGATCGTATAGCGGTTGCGGAATTCGCGTCGATGTTCTGCAGGCCGATCTTGCCGAAGATGGCCACGAGCGCAGCGGCTACGGCAGACAGCAGCGCGTATATAAGCCACAAAGGCATACGCATCCTCCTCTTTTATGTATGTAGCTTGGCATCACTTTCGAATCTGACAGGGATTCTTTTTTTATAGTATAGGGTTATTGGGAAAAAGCCATTATTTTTTAATTTGGGTATCCCATGGAACGCAAAAAGGATCCCAAGGAACGCAAAAACACCGCCCTAAGGCGGTGTTATCTTTACGTCCCAGAAGGGATTCGAACCCCTGACCGACGGCTTAGAAGGCCGTTGCTCTATCCAGCTGAGCTACTGGGACACATTTTTTTCAAGCAAAAAATATATTATCATATGCTCTGGAATATTTCAACTATATATTTTTGAGAATAGAAGATTTTTGATGCGATTAGATTATGACTAGGCAATCCGGGGTTATATTGATAAAATACGGTTGCTCTTTACTTGATCGGTGATCCCGATCCCTCTAAGTAAGAGAAGGAACCCATGGAACCCGCGCTTTTTTAATCTTGGCGGTACATATGCTATAATCAACGAATATTAAAAACAGGACTAGAAAGGAGGTGTCCTTATCAAGGACTCTTACTCCCCCGAACAAGAGGATAAGAACATCATCCTGTTTCCGAAGACGCTGGATTATTATCAGATTCAGCTAACGGTTATGCTCGAGAATGAACGGTACGGCGAAGCGATGGAGGTGCTGCGGTTTCTGCTGCAATGCAGCGGACAGAATGAGCGGAACTATGAGGAATGGCGGGCCCTTCTGGAATGGCTGGAGGCAGCCTTCCCCGAAGCAGCCGTGCCCCGTGAGAATGATGCCGATACCGAGGAGATCGACGATCCGGACGAAGCGGAAATGACCCGCCAGATGGTTAACGATAAGGTAGCACAGGATGCAGGATATGCGGATAAACTTCTTGCTTCGGTCATGAACGGACCTTTGACCGAGCAGACGATCCTTGCGCTTGAACAGCTGGCCTATCTGGACCGTCCGGAAATCGATGCGGCTCTAGCGGATTGGCTTAGCGAGACCCCGCTTCATCCTCTGCTCCAATTCCGCGTGCTGCAGACGCTGCGCAGACGTGGCATGGAAGGGAGCGTAACGCTTAAGAGAGGACAGGAGGCCGTCGAAATCGAGATTGACTCGGTACCGCTCGATCCATCGGAATTCCCGCCTGCAATAACGAAAATATTGGAACGCGTTGCCGATCAGACAGAGGTTCACGAGCCGACGCTGTTTTATTTCGCTCAGGAATTATGGTCGCAGTTCATTATGGCCATTTACGGAACCTTGGATTACGAGTCCATGCTCGACGAGGATGAGTCTACGCTCGATATTTGGGCGGCAGCATTGCACGACATCGTGTCGGAGAGTTTAAAAGGGTTCCGGAATGAGGACGAAATCCGGCCGTTGTACGGAATTACGGACACCATGCGTTTTCGCTATGAGGGAGCATACCGTTCGTTAAAGCAATTCGTAGCTGCCGGGGCGGAGGAATAGGCAGAGATGGAAAACGTTTACGGTATCGCTCCATAAGGGTACGCCCTTGAAAAAGCATGTAATGTTGTTTATACTATAGTGGTTATTCGGTACGTGATAGATTATTGCGCCGACCACGTGAACTATTTTGGAGGGGAAAGCATAAATGAAAGCAACTTGGGAAAAAATAGAGAAGAACCTTGGCGTTCTTGACGTTGAGGTTGATGCGGATCGCGTTGCGGCCGCCCTCGACAAAGCTTTTAATAAAGTAGCGAAACAAGTAAATGTACCTGGATTCCGTAAAGGTAAAGTACCGCGCCCGATCTTTGAAGCTCGTTACGGCGTAGAGAGCTTGTATCAGGATGCAATCGACATTCTGCTTCCTGAAGTATACAGCGAAGCTGTTGAGCAAGCGGATATTTTCCCGGTAGATCGTCCAGAAGTAGAAATCGAGCAGTTCGCTAAAGGCGAAACCTTCAAATTCAAAGCGAAAGTAACCGTGAAGCCAGAAGTTAAGCTTGGCGATTACAAAGGACTTGAAGTGGCTGCTGTAACAGCTGAGGTTTCGGATGAGGAGCTGAACCAAGAGCTTGAGCGCCTGCAACAGCGTCATGCTGAGCTGGCTGTCATCGATGAAGGTTCGGCTGAATCCGGCGACATCGTCGTGATCGATTTCGACGGTTCCGTGGACGGCGTTCCTTTCGAAGGCGGACAAGCCGAGCGTTATTCCCTGGAGCTTGGAAGCAACACCTTCATCCCTGGCTTTGAAGATCAAGTGATCGGCATGGCTACGGGTGACTTCAAAGACGTGGAAGTGACATTCCCTGAAACCTACCACGCGGAAGAGCTGGCCGGCAAACAAGCGGTCTTCAAAGTGAAAGTGCATGAAATCAAGCGCAAGCAGCTTCCTGAGCTGGACGACGAGTTCGCTAAAGACGTAAGCGAGTTCGATACGCTTGATGAGTACAAGGAAGATCTGAAGAAGCAGCTTCTGGCCCGCAAAGAGCAGGAAGCTCAAGGCGTCCGCGAGAATGAAGTTGTTGAAAAAGCGGCAGCTAACGCCGAAATCGATATTCCGGAAGCGATGATTCAATCCGAAGTTCAGAACATGATGCGCGATTTCGACAACCGTCTTCGCCAGCAAGGCATGAACCTCGAGATGTTCCTCAGCTTCTCCGGCCAAACCAATGCGGATTTGGAAGGTCAGATGAAGGACGATGCCGAGAAGCGCGTTCGCAACAACCTTGTGCTTGAAGCGATTGCGAAAGAAGAGAAGCTTGAAGTTTCCGAAGAGGAAATCAACAAGGAACTGGACAATATGGCTGAAACGTACAAGCGTTCCGCCGAAGAAATCCGCAGCATCCTGTCTGCCAACGGTTCCCTTGACAGCCTTAGCGAAGAGCTGCTTCTCCGCAAGACGATTGATTTCTTGCTGGAAAACAGCGTAGAAGGCGCTCCAGTTGAGAAGAAGGAAGAAGCTGCAGAAACTGCGACTGAAGAATAATAACAACAGGCGGCTGCCGAAGCTGCCGTTACATGAGATAGGGCACGTACTTTATGCGTGCCTTATTTTTACCTAAGAATAGCCAATTTTCAACTAAATGTGACATGAATTGGTTATTTTTTCGACATACATAATGAGACAAGTTGGCTGGATATATTCCTAGCGAAGTTCATAGAATGTAATCAGGGTTAAAAAATGACATTGCGCTTTGAACATGTTAGAATAACTTTTGTAACGCATAAGTAAATTTTCAAGGAAATGAGGTTGGTCGCATGAGTCTTGTACCTATGGTGGTGGAGCAAACCAGTCGAGGCGAAAGATCCTACGATATCTACTCAAGATTACTGAAGGATCGCATTATATTCCTCAGCAATGCGATCGATGACGATGTAGCCAATCTCGTCATTGCCCAGCTGCTCTTCTTGGCTGCGGAAGATCCGGAGAAAGACATCTCTCTGTACATCAATTCTCCTGGCGGTTCGGTGACGGCCGGGATGGGTATATATGATACGATGCAGTTGATTAAGCCTGATGTGTCCACTATTTGCGTCGGCATGGCCGCCAGCATGGGCTCGCTGCTGCTCACCGCCGGAGCGCCCGGCAAACGGTATGCGCTTGAGAACAGCGAAGTCATGATCCATCAGCCGCTTGGCGGAATTCAAGGTCAGGCATCCGATATCCAAATCCATGCAGATTGGATCATCAAGACCAGACAGAAACTTAACCAAATCTATGTGGAGCGCACGGGTCAGCCCCTTGAAAAAATCGAACGCGATACAGACCGTGACTTTTTTATGAGCGCGGAGGAAGCGAAGGCGTACGGTATTATTGACGAAGTTCTGTCTTCACCGACCAAATCATAAGGGGTGGTTATTGCATGTTTAAATTTAACGACGACAAAGGGCAGCTGAAATGCTCCTTCTGCGGCAAATCGCAGGAGCAGGTTCGCAAGCTGGTTGCGGGGCCCGGTGTTTATATATGTGACGAGTGCATTGACTTGTGCTCGGAAATCGTAGAGGAAGAACTCGGCCATGAGGAAGAAGTGGATTTGAAGGATATTCCGAAGCCGCGTGAAATTCGGGATATTCTTGACCAATACGTCATCGGACAGGACCAAGCGAAGAAGTCCTTATCGGTTGCCGTATATAACCACTACAAACGGATCAATACGCAAAACAAGATTGATGACGTTGAATTGCAGAAGAGTAACATTTTGCTGCTGGGACCTACAGGTTCAGGTAAAACATTGCTTGCGCAAACGATGGCTAAAATCTTGAACGTTCCGTTTGCCATTGCCGATGCCACCTCGTTGACGGAGGCCGGTTACGTGGGCGAGGATGTCGAGAACATCCTGCTCAAGCTGATCCAAGCCGCCGACTATGATGTGGAGAAAGCGGAACGCGGCATTATCTATATTGATGAAATTGATAAAGTGGCCCGCAAATCCGAGAATCCGTCCATCACTCGTGACGTTTCCGGCGAAGGGGTTCAGCAGGCGCTTCTGAAAATTCTGGAGGGAACGGTCGCTTCCGTTCCGCCGCAAGGTGGGCGCAAGCACCCGCACCAGGAGTTTATTCAGATCGATACAACCAACATTCTGTTCATTTGCGGGGGCGCATTTGACGGGTTGGAGCAGTACATCAAACGCCGGATCGGCAAGAAGGTCATCGGCTTCAACGCTTCCGCTGAAGGCCAGAAAGATCTGAAGCCAGGCGAATATTTGACGATGGTGCTGCCTGAGGACCTGCTCAAGTTCGGTCTCATTCCGGAATTTGTCGGCCGTCTGCCGGTTGTTTCCACATTGGAACCACTGGATGAGGCGACGCTGGTACGGATTCTGTCCGAGCCGAAGAATGCCCTCACCAAACAATACCAGAAGCTGCTTGAGCTTGATAATGTCAATCTCAAGTTCGAACGCGGCGCTCTCGAAGCCATTGCCCAGGAGGCAATCAAGCGCAATACCGGCGCGCGCGGACTGCGCTCCATCATTGAAGGCATCATGCTGGATGTAATGTATGAAGTGCCGTCCAGAGACGATATCAAGGATTGCGTCATCACCGAACAGGTCGTTCGTGACAGAGTGATCCCTGAGCTGATGCAAGGCAAGGGAACGGAAGATGACAAGAAACAGGAAGAAAGCGCCTGAGGCGTTCTAACGCTGCGGACGTGATATAAATTTACGCTGATCCTCTCCACTTCCAGTTATGGCCATGAGCCTAGGCTGGAGTGGAGCTTTGGCGTTATACGGGAGAGATCGTACCATGTTTTTGAGACAAGACACACGGCCCGTTAAGGTGGGGAACCTCACCATAGGGGGAAATAACCAAGTCATTATTCAAAGCATGTGCACCACCAAAACAGCGGATGTCGAGGCGACCGTCGCGGAAATTTTGCGTCTGGAGGAAGCCGGATGCCAAATCGTCCGGGTAACGGTCAACAATGAGGAAGCCGCCGCTGCCATTAAGGAAATCAAGAAACGCATTCATATCCCGCTTGTCGCGGATATTCATTTCAACTATAAGCTTGCCCTTCTCGCCATAGAGAACGGCATCGATAAAGTCCGGATTAATCCCGGCAACATCGGAAAACGCGAGAAGGTCGAAGCGGTCGTAAAAGCGTGCAAGGAGAAAAGCATTCCGATCCGGATCGGCGTAAACGCCGGTTCGCTGGAGAATCATCTTCTTGAAAAATACGGCTATCCGACGCCGGAAGCGATGGTGGAGAGCGCCCTGTACCATATCGGTATTCTGGAGGAGCTCGATTTTCATGACATCATCGTATCCTTGAAGGCATCGGATGTTCCGATGGCTATTGCGGCGTATACGAAGGCTGCCGAGGTGATCCCTTACCCGCTTCACCTGGGCATTACGGAAGCCGGTACGCTGTTCTCCGGAACGGTGAAAAGCGCGGCCGGACTCGGTGCGCTCCTGTCGATGGGCATCGGCAACACGATGCGGATTTCGCTCAGCGCCGATCCGGTAGAGGAGATTAAAGTCGGACGCGAGCTTCTCAAAACGTTCGGATTGATTTCCGATATGGCGACGCTCGTATCCTGCCCGACGTGCGGACGTCTCGATATCGATTTGTTCTCCATTGCCAATGAGGTCGAGGAGTATATCTCGAAACTGAGAGTGCCGATCAAGGTATCCGTTCTTGGCTGTGCCGTGAACGGACCGGGTGAAGCGAGAGAGGCCGACATTGGAATTGCCGGCGCTCGCGGAGAGGGACTGCTGTTCCGTTACGGCGAAATGATTCGCAAGGTTCCGGAAGCCACGATGGTGGAGGAGCTGAAGAAAGAGATCGATAACATTGTGAAGGTGTACGAGGAGACGGGCGAAATCCCTGGCCGCAAGCATAAGTCCACGGTCTGAGCTTGATGGTATGCAATGTCAGTCACACATGGCCTTGTCATCGGTGGTTGCGATGTAACTAGAAGCCACATACCGTAACGCTAAGCATTGTGTCGTGATTCCAAACACCAGGCAGGAGATCCATACATCTTTGCTTGGTAATTCAATAGCGTTTGCCTTAAGCGGCAGCCTCTGATTCAGGAGGCTGCCGCTTTTTGTTATTCTTCATCGGGATCGTCCTCGGATTCAGCCGAATTGCGTTGCGTGGACTCAAGTTGGGGGAACGACCCTTCTGGTGAGCCACGAGTCAATGCAAGTACTGGGAGAACGTGAGAGCCGTCGCAAAGTGACACGATTGCAGAAAAGGAGCAAGCAGGTCCCACAAAGGGACTTGAAGAGGGAAGGTGGGCTCGGAAGGAGCAAGCAAGTCCCACAAAGGGACTTGAAGAGGGAAGGTGGGCTCGGAAGGAGCAAGCAAGTCCCCAAAAGGGACTTGTAGAGTGAAAGTGGGGTCCAAAGAAAGAAGCAAGCAAGTCCCCAAAAGGGACTTGCCCACCAGGAAAAGCTTCAGCGGAGCAAGCGGAATTGTTCAGAAGAAGCGAAGCGTTCTCCTTTGCCCTCGGATTTCCTCATAGGAACCCAAAAATTCAAAGAAATCCGAGGGCAACAGAGATCGTAAGAACAATCCGCATGCGGAGTGCTGATTAAGCTCACAAAGGTCCTACTAGCTGTGAAGATGTCCCCAAAAGGGACTTATAGAGTGAAAATGGGCTCCAAAGGAGCAAGCAAGTCCCCAAAAGGGAATTGCCCGCCAGGAGAGCTTCAGCGGAGCAGGCGGAGTTGTTCTGAAGAAGCGAAGCGTTCTCCTTTGTCCGCGGATTTCATCAATAGGAACATAGAATTCAAACAAATCCGAGGACAACAGAGATCGTAAGAACAATCCGCAGGCGGAGTGCTGATTAAGCTCACAAAGGTTCAACTGGCTGTGAAGAAGTCCCCTAAAGGGACTTATAGAGGAAAATGGGCTTCAAACGAGCAAGTCCCCAAAAGGGACTTGTAAAGCGAAAATGGGCTCCAAAGGGGCAAGCAAGTCCCAAAAAGGAACTTGTAAAGCGAAAATGGGCTCCAAAGGAGCAAGCAAGGCCCCAAAAGGAACTAGTAGAGCGAAAGTGGGCTTCAAAGGAGCAAGCAAGTCCCCGAAAGGGACTTGTAGAATGAAAGTGGGGTCCAAAGAAGCAAGCAAGTCCCCAAAAGGGACTTGCCCACCAGGAAAGCTTCAACGGAGCAGGCGGAATTGTTCAGAAGAAGCGAAGCGTTCTCCTTTGCCCTCGGATTTCCTCATAGGAACCCAAAAATTCAAAGAAATCCGAGGGCAACAGAGATCGTATGAACAATCCGCAGGCGGAGTGCTGATAAAGCTCAAAAAGGTTCAACTGAGTGTGAAGAAGTCCCTTAAAGGGACTTATAGAGGAAAATGGGCTTCAAACGAGCAAGCAAGTCCCAAAAAGGAACTTGTAAAGCGAAAATGGGCTCCAAAGGAGCAAGCAAGTCCCCAAAAGGGACTTGCCCACCAGGAAAGCTTCAGCGGAGCAGGCGGAATGGTTCAGAAGAAGCGAAGCGTTCTCCTTTGTCCGCGGATTTCATCAATAGGAACATAGAATTCAAAGAAATCCGAGGACAACAGAGATCGTAAGGACAATCCGCAGGCGGAGTGCTGATAAAGCTCACAAAGGTTCAAATGGCTGTGAAGAAGTCCCTTAAAGGGACTTATAGAGGAAAATGGGCTTCAAACGAGCAAGCAAGTCCCAAAAAGGAACTTGCCCGCCAGGAAAGCTTCAACGGAGCAGGCGGAATTGTTCAGAAGAAGCGAAGCGTTCTCCTTTGCCCGCGGATTTCATCATAGGAACTCAGAATTCAAAGAAATCCGAGGGCAACAGAGATCGTAAGAACAATCCGCATGCGGAGTGCTGATTAAGCTCACAAAGGTTCAACTGGCTGTGAAGATGTTCTTTTAAGGGACTTGTTGTGAAAAAGCCCCTTTACAAATTGTTCCCGCATTGGCGTTTTACCTGCAAACGAATCGGCAATACTACCAAGTATTAACGTTGGATCTTGACATAATGGAGAAACAGGAGGAATGACTTGTGAATCTGAGTATCGTGATTATGCTGGTGCAGCTGTTTTTTGCAGTCATCATCGGCATTTATTTTTGGAACTTATTGCGTGGGCAAAAGACCAGCAAGACCGCAGTGGACCGGGAGTCGCGCAAGGAGCTCGATAAGCTGCGCAAGCTCCGGTCGGTGTCGTTGACGAAGCCGCTTGCGGAGAAGACGAGACCTCAGACCATGGACGACATCGTCGGACAAAAGGACGGACTGCGCGCCTTGAAGGCCGCCCTGTGCAGCGCCAATCCGCAGCACGTCATTATCTATGGCCCGCCGGGGGTGGGCAAGACGGCGGCAGCGCGCGTGGTGATGGAGGAAGCGAAGAAGAATCCGCAATCGCCGTTTAAATACGATGCAAAGTTTACGGAGATCGATGCGACCACCGCCCGTTTTGACGAGCGTGGTATTGCCGATCCGCTCATCGGGTCGGTGCACGATCCGATCTATCAGGGGGCTGGCGCGATGGGCGTAGCCGGCATTCCGCAGCCGAAGCCGGGCGCAGTGACGAAAGCGCACGGCGGCATTCTGTTCATTGACGAAATCGGCGAATTGCACCCGATTCAGATGAATAAGCTGCTAAAAGTACTGGAGGACCGCAAGGTCCTGCTTGAAAGTGCATATTATAATTCAGAGGATGCCAATACGCCAGCCTATATTCACGATATTTTTCAAAACGGACTTCCAGCCGATTTCCGCTTGGTTGGCGCGACCACGCGCTCCCCGGAAGAAGTTGCGCCCGCTCTTCGTTCACGCTGCATGGAGATCTTCTTCCGTCCGCTGCTCCCCGAGGAGATCGGTAAAATCGCGGAGGATGCCATTCAGAAGATAGGCCTTGGCGCAGCGCCGGAAGCGGTGGACGTCGTGAAGCAGTACTGCTCCAATGGACGCGAGGCCGTCAATATGATTCAACTCGCCGCAGGACTTGCATTAACGGAAAAAAGAGACTCCATCCGCGCCTCGGATGTAGAGTGGGTAGCGAGCAGCAGTCAGCTGCAGCCCCGCCCGGACCGCAAGGTGCCGGAGAAGCCGCAGATCGGCGTTGTCAACGGGCTGGCCGTATACGGTCCGAATATGGGGGCGCTGCTCGAGATTGAAGTGTCAGCGGTGCCGGTCGAGAAGGGACAGGGCACCTACAATATTACCGGTGTCGTGGATGAAGAAGAGCTTGGCGGGGGATCGCGCAAGCTGCGGCGCAAGAGCATGGCCAAGGGATCGATTGAGAACGTCCTGACCGTGCTGGAAGCGATGGGCTTCTCGCCGAAGGATTATAATCTCCATATCAATTTCCCGGGGGGAACCCCGATTGACGGCCCGTCCGCCGGTATTGCTATGGCAACGGCGATCGTATCGGCGATTAAGGGAATTGAGGTCGATAATAAAATTGCGATGACCGGTGAGATGAGCATTCACGGCAAAGTGAAGCCGATCGGCGGGGTGATTGCCAAAGTGGAGGCAGCGTTCCAGGCCGGAGCAACCCGTGTCATCATCCCGAAGGATAACTGGCAATCGTTATTCCAGGATCTGAGCGGCGGCTTGCGGGTCATTCCGGTCGAAACGGTCGACGAGGTGTTCCGCCAAGTATTCGGCGGCTCGCTGGCGGCGGACATCGTGGAGCTTCCGAACACCGACATCTATCCGGCCTCCTCGGCATCGCTTCTGCAGGCCACGCCACCGCGCAATGGCAAAATGACCGATGCCGGCGGCGTTTAAGTTTCCCGTTGTTGGTTTTTTATACGCAGATTTGATAAAATAGGAATAGTGTCAACATTGAGAGCCATTGGAGGTGCGAAAGCGATGGGACCAAGTAAAACCAAAGGTCGTCGTTTTCCTTTATTGCCTTTAAGAGGTCTTCTTGTCTACCCGAGTATGGTGCTTCATTTGGATGTAGGCCGGGAGAAATCCGTAAAGGCTTTAGAAAAGGCGATGGTTGAAGACAATTTGATTCTCCTGTGTTCTCAATCGGAAGTGAACATTGAAGAACCGACGCAAGAGGATATTTTTCGAATTGGAACCGTTGCGAATGTACGCCAGATGCTTAAGCTTCCAAACGGTACCATACGCGTGCTTGTGGAAGGTATGGAACGGGCGGAAATTATTCAATATACGGATCAAGCGGATTACTACGAGGTCATCGCGCGCGAGCTTCCGGAGGAAGAGAACAATGACCCTGAAGTATCCGCTTTGATGCGGACGGTGCTGTCACAGTTTGAGAATTATATCAATTTGTCCAAGAAAGTTACGCCCGAGACGCTTGCGGCCGTCTCCGATATCGATGAGCCGGGGCGTCTGGCGGATGTCATTACAAGCCACTTATCGTTAAAGATCAAGGATAAACAGGAGATCCTTGAGACGATCGACGTCCGCAAACGGCTGGAAAAGCTGCTGGATATTTTAAACAACGAGCGCGAAGTGCTGGAGCTGGAGCGAAAGATCAACCAGCGGGTTAAGAAGCAGATGGAGAAGACCCAGAAGGAATACTATCTGCGCGAGCAGATGAAGGCCATCCAGAAAGAGCTTGGCGATAAGGAAGGCCGTGCCGGGGAAGTCGAGGAGCTGCGCAGTCAGCTGCAAGAGCTTCAGCTTCCGGAACGCGTCCACGAGAAAGTCGAGAAGGAAATCGACCGCCTCGAGAAGATGCCGGCCAGTTCGGCAGAAGGCGGCGTCATCCGGAATTACGTCGATTGGCTGCTTGCCTTGCCGTGGACGAACAAGACCGAAGACGATCTCGACATCGCAAAAGCCGAGCAGGTCCTGGATGAGGATCACTACGGGCTGGAGAAGCCGAAAGAGCGCGTGCTGGAATATTTGGCCGTGCAGAAGCTCGTAAAGAAGATGAAGGGGCCGATTCTGTGCTTGGTCGGACCGCCGGGCGTCGGCAAAACGTCGCTGGCCCGTTCCATCGCCCGCTCCCTGGAGCGCAAATTCGTCCGCATTTCCCTCGGCGGCGTGCGGGATGAAGCCGAAATTAGGGGACATCGCCGGACTTATGTCGGGGCCATGCCCGGCCGAATCATTCAAGGCATGAAGACCGCAGGCTCTTTAAATCCGGTATTCTTGCTCGACGAAATCGATAAAATGGCTTCGGATTTCCGCGGCGACCCGTCTTCGGCGCTGCTGGAGGTGCTCGATCCGGAACAGAACAATACGTTCAGCGATCACTTTATCGAAATTCCGTTTGATTTATCCCAGGTCATGTTCGTGACGACAGCCAACGCTCTTCATAACATTCCAAGACCGCTGCTCGATCGGATGGAGGTTCTCTATATTCCGGGTTATACGGAAATCGAGAAGCTCCAGATTGCGAACCGCTATCTGCTGCCGAAGCAGAAGAGCGAGCACGGGCTTGAGCCCGAGCAGCTCCAGGTAGACGAAGGGGCGCTCCTGAAGGTGATCCGTGAATATACGCGGGAGTCCGGCGTCCGGAATCTGGAGCAGCAGGTGGCGGCTCTGTGCCGGAAGGCCGCGAAGCGGATTGTTACGAACGAATCCGATTCCATTGTGATCGGTGCGGACGATATTAAGGATTATCTCGGCATTCCGAAGTTCCGCTACGGTATGGCCGAGCTGGAGGACCAAGTCGGAACCGTAACCGGTCTTGCGTGGACCGAGGTTGGCGGCGAGACGCTGACCATTGAGGTTACCGTCGTTCCCGGAACCGGCAAGCTGACGCTAACGGGCAAGCTGGGCGATGTAATGAAGGAGTCGGCTCAGGCAGCTTTCAGCTTTACCCGTTCGAAGGCCGCAGAGCTCGGCATCGACCCGGATTTCCACGAGAAGCTGGATGTCCACATCCATATCCCCGAAGGAGCCATTCCGAAGGATGGTCCGTCTGCAGGCATCACGATTGCTACGGCCCTTATTTCATCCTTAACGAAGCGCCATGTTGCCCGTGACGTGGCGATGACCGGAGAGATAACACTCCGCGGACGCGTGCTGCCGATCGGAGGGCTTAAGGAGAAGTCCTTGGCCGCTCATAGGGCCGGCTACAAAAAAATACTGCTCCCGAAAGATAACGAGAGGGATTTGCGCGACATTCCGGACAGTGTCAAGAATGACGTCGAATTCGTTCCGGTATCCCACATGGACCAAGTTCTCGAGCATGCGCTCGTAGAGCAGGCGGGAGTGCATTAGAGAGGAACCTTTAAAAATCATGAAAGTAACAAAAGCCGAATTCGTCATCAGTGCGGTCGGTCCTGCTCAATATCCTGAAGACGCCTTGCCGGAAATTGCTCTGGCAGGGCGTTCCAATGTGGGCAAGTCCTCACTGATCAACCGTATGATATCGAGAAAGAACTTGGCCCGTACGAGCGCAACGCCAGGCAAGACGCAGCAGCTCAATTATTACCGGGTCAACGAGGATTTGTATTTGGTCGACTTTCCGGGGTACGGATACGCCAAGGTATCCAAAAGCCAGCGCGCGGCGTTCGGCGAGATGGTCGAGAAATATTTGCTCAGCCGGGATGAGCTGAAGCTCGTTCTGCTGGTGGTCGATATGCGCCACCCGCCTACAAAGGACGATGTCAGCATGTATGAGTGGCTGCAGCATTACGACCGACCGGTGTGCGTCGTCGCGACCAAAGCGGACAAAATCCCGAAGACGCGCAGACAGAAACACGTCAAGATTGTAAAGGAAACGCTTGGCTTTCAGCCTCATCATTCATTCGTCATGTTCTCTTCGGAGTTAGGGCTTGGTAAAGAGGAGCTATGGGAAATCATCGAATCACATATCGGATACCGTCAAGAAAACGGCGAAGGGGACAACGGTGATTTCCGGGATGCAGCCGTCGAAGAAGACGAATAAGCGTAATCGAGCGGATTTGCCTGATTTTTTGAGTAATAGAGGGAATCGGTGTATTCTTGACAGGAAAGTGAGCATGTTGAGGGAAATCTCAGTCTGATTCCGGCTAAAACCGTTTTTTTATGAAATATGATGAATAATCTCGT
The DNA here is from genome assembly GCF_038002285.1 of Paenibacillus sp. FSL R5-0810. Taxonomy (NCBI): domain Bacteria; kingdom Bacillati; phylum Bacillota; class Bacilli; order Caryophanales; family Paenibacillaceae; genus Paenibacillus; species Paenibacillus sp. FSL R5-0810. Next base: position 3,372,132 of record NZ_JBBOCF010000001.1, on the reverse strand, counting down.
TCGGACGACAGGAAAGACCGCTGGGATGTACAGTATAATGGGAGTAAGTTAAAAGAATTGAGGGATTTTTATGGCTCAGCGGTTAGCCACAGAATATGTTAATGCCACAATGCAAATGACGGATGTTCAAATGGATCGATTTCTGCAAGGGACCCACGCTTTCCGGGTGAGCAGCCGAGTGAAAGTGATGGACGGCGGAGAGCATGAGTTCGTGCTTGAAGATGAAAGCGGGGAAGAAGTTCATTTGCCCTTTGAACGCAAGAATGGCCTGTACGTCTGTGAGCTGTCGTGCCGATTGGTAACTCCCCATCTGGCCGATGCCGTACGTAAGCTGTTTACGGCTTTTAAGGGGTCGGGGAAGGTAAATCGGATCTATCGCGGCTTTACAATGAGCTATGATTACCACGTCGGAACGGTTCACCGAATCACCCAGATGACCGGGAACGAGAGTATCGTCATATACGAGTACAAGAATACGGCCGGAGAGCTGCTGCGCCTGTTTAACAGCAAGGAAGCTGAGAAAGAGATCGAATCCATTCAGCGGAATATTAATCTTCTTCTGGACCAGCGGATTGCGGCAGGCAATGACATGTCTAAGATCCAATCGATCGATGAACAGCTCCGGAGCTACAATCAGCGGCTATTCGTTCTCGAAGCATAAGACTAGGTTAGGCTGCCCATAAATGGGCGGCTTTTTTATTTGCGGAAGGGGAGTAATCTTAGTCACAGCTTCGGAATTTGGCACATATATTGAGCTGTAAAATTATTTATTAGGTTATTTTTGAAAAAGGTGTTGCATTTCGCTGTCATAGATGTTATTTTTAATCTCGTTGAAAAGAATATAGGAACCAGGATTCACTCAGGACATGTAATGTTGCGAGAGATTATTCCCTCGGGAAGTGAATGACGTAGGTCCTAGCGGATGAAATTTTCAAACATTTTATTCCTAGGAAGGGGGAAACCGGAAGATGGAATACTCAACTTTCGGAAGACACGTTGCTGTTGATACTTGGGGAGTCGATTTTGAACTATTGAACAGTGCAGAATTTTTACAAGCTCAGATGGTCGAAGCCGCTGAAGCATGTGGAGCAACGGTATTGTCCGTCCAATCCAAGCAGTTCGAGCCACAAGGAGCTACGGTGCTTGTATTGCTGTCGGAAAGCCATCTCTCGATTCACACATACCCTGAGAGAGGTTTTGCTGCGATTGACTGTTACACCTGCGGGGAGACGGTAGATCCGCAATTGGCTATTGACTACCTGGTATCCGTACTGAAACCTGAAAAATGCTATGCTAAGAAACTCGTACGCGGACTTGGAGAAATGAAGGTCGAGACGCCCGAGATGAAACTGGCCGAACTCGTTTAACAGGCCAACTACAAATTGTGTATACCTATAACCATGGAGTCCTCCATGGTTATTTATTTTGAGACGACCTTTTCAAGGAAAATCATACGTATATCTCCAGTGCTGAATATCCACAATAGTAAGGTGTCGGTAAACAGGAAATGAGGGGGAGTCCCCATGAACAGAATATAACGAAACATGGGGATTTCATAAACATTTCATAAAATAGACAAGGGGATTTGGCTGACTGTGATATAATGAACAAGGTCAGGGCAGACCGCTTGATCGCGGTCATACTATCGGAGAAATAGGCAGGTGAACATGCAATGCACATCGTCGTTGTTGGGTTGAATTATCGCACGGCGCCCGTGGAGGTCAGGGAACGCTTTACGTTTTCGGAAGCTGAATTGCCGGAGGCGCTGCGGGAGCTGAAATCAACCAAGAGCGTATTGGAGGGCGTCATTGTCGCTACCTGCAACCGTACTGAGATTTATGTTGTGGTAGATCGCCTTCATATGTGCGGCTACTTTATCCGCAGTTTTATGGAGCAGTGGTTCGGCATTAACCGTGAGGAATTTACACAGCATCTATATATATATGAAGATGAACAGGCCATTTCCCATCTGTTCAAGGTCACCTGCGGCCTGGATTCCATGGTGATCGGAGAGACGCAGATCCTGGGACAGGTTCGCAATGCCTTTTTAACATCCCAGCAGCATCATGCTACCGGAACCTGGTTCAATATGCTGTTCAAGCAGGCGGTAACGCTCGGAAAACGCGCCCACTCGGAAACCTCGATCGGCGAGAGCGCCGTGTCGGTCAGCTATGCGGCGGTAGAGCTTGGCAAACGGATTTTCGGCACGTTCAACGATAAGAAGGTTATGATTCTCGGCGCAGGCAAGATGAGCGAGCTTACCGTCAAGCATCTTTATGCCAACGGCGCCGCAGAGGTAATTGTGGCTAACCGGACGCTGGGCCGCGCCCAGGAGCTTGCGAGCAAGTTCAAGGGCACGCCCTGCACGATGGAAGAAGGCATGGGGCTTCTTTATGACGTAGACATCATTATCAGCTCGACGGGCTCGAATGAATACGTGCTGAATGCCGACCGGGTAAGGGAGAGCATGAAGAAGCGCCAGTCGCGGCCGCTGTTCATGATTGATATTGCCGTTCCGCGGGATATCGATCCGGCTGTCGGCGAGCTGTCGAATGTATTTTTGTATGACATTGATGATTTGGAAGGTATTGTTGAGACGAATATGGAAATGCGCCGCGTCGAGGCCGCTAAGATCGAGGTTATGATTCAGGCGGAGATGGACGCATTCCACACTTGGCTGAAGACGCTTGGCGTCAGACCGGCGATTCGCGCTCTGCAGGAGAAATCCAATACCATCCACGAAGAGACACTTGAAAGCTTATTTAATAAGCTTCCGGAATTGGACGAACGTCAGCGCAAGGTTATTCGCCGATTGACGAAGAGCATCGTTAACCAAATGATGCATGACCCGATCAATCGGATTAAAGAAATGACCGGCGGTAAGCACGGCAATGAAGCGCTCGACTATTTCACTCAAATTTTCGCGCTGGAAAGCCTGATTCATGAAAAAGAGCAGGGGACCCGCAGCCACACCAAGGACAAAGCAGCAACCAAAGCTGAAGCGATATCGAGCGCTGCCGATCGGCAGGCAGAGGAGAAGCCCATAAAGGTATCTCTTGCCCCAGCCACCCTATGAGGCGGGTGAATTCATTCCATGCTGCTAAACCTTATTTATAATACCGGCATTTGTATCTATGCCCTGAGCCTTCTGTTTTTTATCTCGGATTGCGTATCGCGCAATTCGGTGGCGAAGCGGATAGGCACAGGGCTTCTTGGCATAACGGCGCTGCTTCAGCTTGGGGGAATCGGGATCAGAGCGATGGAGGGCGGGCATTTTCATCTCCCCGTGTTTACGTTGTTTGATTTCTTGCTCCTCCTTACGTTCTGCATCACGATAACATCGATGGCACTAACGTATTTAAAGCGATCCGAGTATGCGGTGCTGCTGATCAACCTTGTCGGCTTCTGCGTCATGCTGGTCAACCAGCTTTGGTTCAAAGCCGGAGGAGATAACGCCCTATACAGCTGGGAGACTGAGCATCGGCTCCTGCTGATTCACATCGCGCTGGCGAGCATAAGCTTTGCCGCACTGACGGTAGGGGCTGTTTTTGCCGCAATCTATATGTTTCTGCACCGAAAGCTTAAGCATAAACACTGGAATGATACGGTACGAAGATTGCCCAGCTTGGAGAAGCTGGACATTTACGCTTATAAAGCGTTGATGACGGGAACGGCGATTTTGGTGCTGTCCTTGATCGTGGCAATCATGTCGGTTGCCATGGCAGGGCGATGGCAGCTGCTCCTGGATATTAAGGTACTGTCTACGCTCCTTGCGCTCAGCATGTATATTGTTTATTTCCTGAAACGCAGCCTGCTGAAACGCTCCGGCATGGAGGCCGCGGTTTGGGCGCTGATCGGGTACGGATTCATTATATTGAACTTTTATCTGAATACGTGGTCCGGATTTCACAGCTGGTCAGGAGTGTGACGGATGATGAATGATTCTAAGTATGTGCCCGTGATGCTGAAATGCGACGGGCGTTTATGCTTGCTGGTCGGCGGCGGTGCCGTGGCTGAACGGAAGGCCGCGGCGCTTCTTGATGCCGGAGCAAGCGTACATATTGTAAGCCCCGAATTAAAGAGCGGCCTGCTTCGCAGGCTGGCAGATGAAGGAGCCGTGCAATGGACCAGCAGGGTCTATGAGCCGGGGGACCTGCAAGGAGCTTTCCTGGTTTACGCCGCAACGGACGATGATACGCTGAATAAAACGATCGCACTGGAGGCCGACCGGCTTGGAATATGGGTGAACGTGGCCAGCGACGGAGAGGCGGGCTCGTTCATCAGCCCGGCGGTCATGCGCCGGGGAAGATTGACCTTAGCGGTAGCTACGTCCGGGGCAGGGCCCGCTGCGGCCGTGCGAATTCGGCATCAGCTCGAAGAGCAGTTCGGCCAGGAATACGAGGAATATCTCGATATATTATACAGCATGCGCTCGGCGATTAAGGCACAAGCGGCATCCGCTGAGGCGCGCAAACGGCTGTTGGACCGATTATACCGATTGGATATTCTCGGCGATATTCGCCGCGAAGGTTATGCGTCCTGGAATACGGATAAAATCAAGCTATGGATTGAGAACAATCAGGAGGAATGAATATGCGCACGATCGTGGTTGGCAGCAGGCAGAGTGCTCTTGCACTTACACAAACAGGACAAGTTATCGATGATTTGAAGCGGTTAGCGAAGGAACATGGATTAGAGTACGAGTTTACCGTCAAGAAAATCGTCACGAAAGGCGATCGCATTGTCGATGTCACCCTGTCCAAAGTTGGCGGGAAAGGACTGTTCGTAAAGGAAATCGAGCAAGCCATGCTGGACGGGGAAATCGATATGGCGGTGCACAGCATGAAGGATATGCCGTCCGTTCTTCCGGAAGGCCTGGTGTCCGGTGCCGTTCCTAAGCGGAAGGATCCCCGCGACTGCCTCATTTCCATGGAAGGCTCGACATTGGATGATCTTCCGCAAGGGGCGAAGGTGGGGACAAGCAGTCTGCGCCGCTCCAGCCAGCTGAAGGCGTACCGGCCGGATCTGAAGATTGACTGGATCCGCGGCAATATCGACTCCCGGATCCGGAAGCTGGAGAGCGGGGAATTCCAGGCTATTATTCTCGCAACGGCAGGTCTTCAGCGGATGGGCTGGGAGGATCGGATCACGTCCTATCTGCCAATCGATATCAGCTTGCCGGCCGTGGGACAAGGCGCGCTCGGAATCGAATGCCGCGAGAACGATGCGGAGCTTCTGCATCTGCTATCCCTCTACAACGATGAGGTGACAGCACGGACCGTATCGGCAGAACGCAGGTTCCTGAGCGAGCTGAACGGGGGCTGCCAAGTACCGATCGGAGCGTATGCTGTCATCAAGGAGGATTCAGGAGATTCCCGCGGAGCTCAAAACATTATACAATTAACAGGTATGGTAGGTTCTCCGGACGGCGAAATCATCCTTAAAGAAACCGCCGAGGGAACCGATCCTGAATCGCTCGGAATCGAAGTGGCTGAGAAGCTGAAGGCTAAGGGAGCAGAGAAGATTCTGGCACAAGTTAGGGGATGAGGGGATGGCAGGTAAGGTTTATCTCGTAGGAGCGGGTCCTGGCGACGCGCGCCTGATTACAATTAAAGGCAAGGAATGTATAGAGAAAGCCGATGCCATTGTATATGACCGGCTTGCGAGCCCAAGGCTGCTTAAGTGGGCAAAGCCGGGCGTCGAGAAGGTGTACGTCGGCAAGCTGCCCGACCGGCATACGATGAAGCAGGAGGAGATCAACCAGCTGCTCGTTGATTTGGCGCTGGAAGGCAAGGTGGTCGTTCGTTTGAAAGGCGGCGACCCGACCATATTCGGGAGGGTCGGGGAGGAAGCGGAGCTGCTTAGGCAAAACGGCATTTCATATGAGATCGTGCCGGGAATCACGTCGGCGATCAGCGTGCCGGCCTACGCGGGCATACCGGTCACCCATCGCGAGCATGCCTCTTCCTTGTCCATCGTGACCGGTCATGAGAGTCCGGAGAAGCTCGATCGAATGATTCAATGGGATAAAGTGACCAACGCAACCGGGACGTTGATCTTCATGATGGGAGTGGCAAAGATCGGCTACATCAGCCGTCAATTGATCAAGCATGGCCGGTCTCCGGCAACCCCCGTAGCTCTGGTAAGATGGGGAACCCGCGCCGAGCAGGATACGCTGACCGGCACGCTGGCCGACATTGAGGAGAAGGTCCAAGCGGCCGACTTCCAGCCGCCTGCCGTTATTGTCGTTGGGGATGTCGTCCTGCAGCGGGAGCGGCTGAAGTGGGCCGAGAAGCTGCCCTTATTCGGCAAGCGAATTCTCGTAACGAGAACCCGGAGCCAGGCCAGCTCGCTTGTATCGAAAATCGAGGACCTTGGCGGAGAACCCTATGAATTTCCCGTCATCGAAACGATCGCGCCGACATCGGATGAGGCTGTTGCCGGCCTGCGGTCCGCGCTGGACAAGCTTCCGACCTATGATTGGGTCTTCTTCACGAGCACCAACGGGGTGGAATTCTTCTTCCGTCATTTAAAAGAATACGGGCGGGACATCCGCTCGCTAGCCGGTGCACGGATCGTTGCAGTCGGCCCGGCTACGGCCGAAGCGCTTCGCGATTACGGCATAGCGCCTGAGGTGCTGAAGGAGCGGTTTCAGGCTGAAGGCTTGATCGATGCCTATGGCCCCGAGCTTGCTGCCGGCCAGAACGTACTGCTTCCCCGAGGGAATCTGGGCCGTTCATGGCTGCCAGAGAAGCTGACCGAAATGGGGCTGTCCGTTACGGAAGCAACCATGTACGAGAACGTATTGTGCGGGGAGGATGACGAGGAGCTGATGAAGCTGTTTGCCGAAGGCGGAATTCATGCCGTTACGTTTACGAGCTCCTCAACCGTTACGAACCTGCTGAAGGTGCTTGAGCGGATGGGGGCCGAGAACCCTGTTGAGCTGCTGAAAGGCTCAGCCATCGCTTGCATCGGTCCCCTCACGGCCCAAACCGCGGCCGAGGCCGGACTGGACGTTACGATGATGGCGGAGGAGGCAACCATCGACAGTCTGGTGGAGGCACTCTGCAGCTGGAATCAGCAGGAAGACGATCCTCGCACGCGATAGGGCTATTATTCATTTAATTTCCATATATCGCTTGTAATCTCCTAAAATTGCGAGTTCAAAAAGTCGGGTTTTCAAAGACGACTTTTTGAACAACCTCTAAAAAAGAAAGGTTGTCACAGCTATGAGTTTTCCAATCGTACGCCACCGCCGGCTGCGTCAAAATGCCGGCATCCGCAGCATGGTCCGCGAGACCGTGCTGCATCCCGAGGATTTGGTGCAGCCGATCTTCGTTACCTACGGCAGCGGCGTGAAAACCGAAATTTCGTCGATGCCTGGCGTCTTTCATTTTTCGCTCGATACGTTGAAGGACGAAGTGGATGAGATCGTGCAGCTGGGCATTCCGGCTGTGCTGCTGTTCGGGATACCGGAGACGAAGGACAGTATCGGCACCTCGGGGTTTGCCGACGACGGAATCGTTCAGGAAGCGACCCGGCTTATTAAATCGTGGTACCCGGATCTTCTCGTCATTGCGGATACCTGCCTGTGCGAATTTACGGATCACGGGCACTGCGGCATGGTCCATACGTATGAGCGTGACGGCCATGTGTGCGGCGACGTCCTGAACGACGAATCCCTGGAGCTGCTCGTCCGTACCGCCGTATCCCAAGCCAAGGCGGGCGCGGATATTATCGCGCCGTCCAACATGATGGACGGTTTCGTACAGGCTATCCGTTCGGGTCTTGACGATGCCGGTTTCCAGAACGTGCCGATCATGTCGTATTCGGTTAAATATGCGTCGGCGTTCTACGGCCCGTTCCGGGAGGCGGCCGACTCCGCGCCGCAGTTCGGGGACCGGAAAACGTACCAGATGGACCCGGCGAACGTGAGGGAAGCACTGCGCGAGGCGGAATCCGACGTGCTGGAAGGTGCGGACATGCTGATGGTGAAGCCGGCGATGGCCTATCTTGACGTTGTAAGATTGCTGCGAGATCAGTTCGACTTGCCGATCGTGGCTTACAATGTCAGCGGGGAATATTCGATGATCAAAGCCGCCGCCCAGCAAGGCTGGATCAGTGAGAAGGCGATCGTTATGGAGCTGCTGACCGGAATGAAACGCGCCGGCGCCGATATTATCATTACGTATTTCTCCAAGGATGCGGCACGCTGGATGCGCTAACCCGTAACGATACGATTATACAGTTAGGAGTTGCTAATATGAGCCAAGGTTTGAGAAAAGAAGAATTGTCGCGCTCTGCCTTTGAAGAAGCCAAGAAGTATATTCCCGGCGGTGTCAACAGCCCTGTCCGCGCGTTCAAGTCGGTGGGACTGACGCCGATCTATATCGAGCGCGGGGAAGGAAGCCGCGTTTATGATATCGATGGCAACAGCTTTATCGATTATGTCGGATCCTGGGGCCCGCTGATTATGGGACATGCGCATCCGGAAGTGGTCGAAGCTCTCCAAGAGACTGCGAAGAAAGGGACCAGCTTCGGTGCTCCGACGCTTCTGGAGACGGAGATGGCCAAGCTGGTCTGTGAGCGCGTGCCGTCCATCGAGGTGGTGCGCATGGTGAACTCCGGCACGGAAGCGACGATGAGCGCGATCCGTCTTGCCAGAGGCGTTACCGGCCGCAGTAAGATCATCAAATTCGAAGGCTCCTATCACGGTCATGCGGACAGCCTTCTTATCAAAGCCGGTTCAGGTATCGCCACGCTCGGCCTGCCTGACAGCCCGGGCGTTCCGGAAAGCGTAGCTTCCAATACCATTGCGGTGCCGTATAATGATTTGGAATCCGTTCAGCTTGCCTTTGAACGGTTCGGCGAAGAGATTGCCGCCGTCATTGTAGAGCCGGTTGCCGGCAATATGGGCGTCGTGCCGCCGCAGGAAGGTTTCCTTGCGGGCCTCCGCAAGGTGACGGCCGATTATGGCAGCCTGCTTATTTTCGACGAAGTCATGACCGGATTCCGTGTCGGCCTGAACTGTGCGCAGGGTCGTTATGGCGTTACGCCGGATTTGACCTGCCTCGGCAAAGTGATCGGCGGCGGCCTGCCGGTTGGCGCTTATGGCGGCAAGCGGGAGCTGATGGAGCAAATTGCACCGGCGGGTCCGATCTATCAGGCGGGAACGCTCAGCGGAAATCCGCTGGCGATGGCGGCAGGCTATACGACGCTGAAGCTGCTCACGCCTGCGGTCTATGATCAGCTGGAGGAGCGCGGTGCACGCCTGCAGGCCGGCTTTGAACGCAATGCAAAGGAATTCGGCATTCCGCTCACGATTAACCGGATCGGCTCCATGGTCTGCCCGTTCTTTACCGATGTGCCGGTCGTTAACTTCGACACCGCCAAAACAAGCGATTTGGCGCGGTTCAACCGTTATTTTGCCGCGATGGTGCAGGAGGGCGTCAGCGTGCCGCCGTCCCAGTTCGAGGGCATGTTCATATCCGCGGCGCACACGACGGAGGATATCGACGCAACGATCGAGGCGAACTATAACGCCTTCAAGAGCTTATGAGCTATCAGGGAAGCTGGGTCCGGCGGGGCGAATGGCTTGAAATGACGCCGGGCAAAGCACTGACCGGACAAGCGGACCGGGAGGAAGCCGCCGGCCGGTGGCTGCTGGATACCGTGGGGATGCCCGAGAAGCTGTATCGCAAGCTCCGTCAGGAACAGGGAATACGATGGAGAGGGGACCGGCTGTCGCTGGTCCTTTTTCCTTACCGGGAATATGGGATCGAGCCGAGGTGGCATGAGCTTGACGTGCTGTACGAGGATGAATTTTGCCTCGTCGTGAACAAGCCTGCGGGGATGTCCGTTCATCCCGCAGACCCTGCCAGCCGGGAGATCACGCTCAATCACGCGGTTGCGGCTTATTATGAAACGGCTGGAATCCGCGCGGCCGTCCGGCATATCCACAGGCTGGATAAGGATACGACGGGGCCGGTATTGTACGCCAAGAATGAATACGCCCAGCTCAAGCTGGATGAAGCGATGCGGAAGAAGGAGATCGTCCGCATCTATGCCGCCATCGTTCAAGGCCGGGTAGGGGATGACTTGAAAACCATCGCCCTGCCGATCGGGAAGGATCGCCATCATTCGGGCCGCCGCCGGGTTTCGCTTACCGGACAGCCGGCCATTACCCATATTATTTCATCGGAGATCTACCCGGGCACGAGCTTGCTGCATGTAAGCCTTGAAACCGGGCGGACGCATCAAATCCGGGTTCACTTGAGCCATATGGGGCATCCGCTGCTCGGGGATACGATGTACGGGGGCCGCGCCATCGGCCTTGGCAGACAGGCGCTTCACGGGGAAAGACTGCATTTTTCCCATCCCTTCACCGGCGAAGAGCTGGAGATCCATGCGCCGTGGCCGGAGGATTTAACAGCGCTTCGGAGACAATTCGCGCACGAGTGAATCGAGCATGAAGGCATGTATACAAAGCTGTTGCTCTAGCGGCCAAGCAGCCCTGTCGACAACCCTTCAGGGCGCTGCAGATAAGGCTGCCTGCCGGTCGGATCCAGCACCAAGATTCAGCCCCAATCCGTAAAAAAGTCATGCACTCCTTTTTCCCGCATATAAATAAGTTGAGTGGCAAAAAAATGGCTCATGCCGTGAACGACAGATCACGGATAGTATATGCCGAAAGGAGGACATTCCCGTGTTTGACCAGTCCTACGGATTGCGGTTTGATATTTATGAGCGTATTAATTTGGCGGAAGAGCTGCCGGGAATCGAAGAATTAGAGGAAGCGGAACTGATCCCGCATATTCAAGTCATCAGTCAGCAGGATCAGGCTACGCTCCGGGGGCATCTGCTTCTGGCGGGCGTGTATAAAGGCGATACCGAGACCGGAGAATCGGAGCCGCTGGAGCACTGGATTCCGGTCGAAATCACCGTCCCGATGAACCGGGTATCGTCGCTGGATGACATTGCAGTCGAGATCGAAAACTTCGATATTGATCTGTTATCGAGGCGTAGTCTTAACATCACCGGCGTTCTGTCGCTCAGAGGCATTCAGGCAGCGGCCCCGGGAGTCCGGGATCAGGCTTGGGCGAATGAGGAATTCACGGTGGTACATGCTCCCGAGCCGTCCGGCACGCAAACGGCTGGAGAACCGGCGGCAGAGGCGGGGTACGAGCCGTTCCAAGCCAATGAGGAGCCTTCCGGGAGCAATGATGCTGCTGCCTCGCATCCAAGCGAAACAGCGCCTTTTGTCAACTTCCGGGCCAGCATCCAGGAGCAGGAGGAGCGGACGCAGCAGTATTTGGCATCATGGGCCCAGTACGAGAATCAAATCCGCCGCGAAGAAGAGCCGGCTTCGGACACCCGCAGGCCGGCAGCAGCTGATGATGCCGATGCGCGTGATACGGTGGAATACGCCTTACATAATGATCCGGAGCCTGCCGCCCAGGAAGCGGAGCCTTCGGTTCCAAGTGTATGGCAATTTGAACGCAAGGCGGAGCCGGAGCCTGCTCCTGAAGCGCAAGCAGAGGAAGTGGCATCGGCGTTTCCGGGCGTAGTCGACCGCAAGGGGGACGGCGTGGAGGCTGTGCCGGACCTGCAAGCTGTTGATGCAGGGGTTCAGGAAACGTACGAAGCGCCGGAGCCTGCTGACAGCGCGGCAGAGGAGGCGGAAGTTGTCCTGAAGGCCGAGGAGCCGTCCGATCCGGGCAAGCCGGAGCTGAAGGTCGCATTTTCGACGAAGGGCAGCGATGCTGCAGCCTCTTCAGGCGTAGGATTTTCTTCACTGCTGCATTCCAGCCGGCTTGTGCAGGACCAGGAGATTGCCGCCCTGGATGAGGAAGAGAAGGCCGAGGAATTGGCGGAGCCCGCCTCAACCGAGGATGTCGAATGGAAGAGCTTGTTCCTGGGCAACCGCAGGGAGGAAACGCCGTTCCGGAAGGTGCGGATGTGCATCGTTCAGCGGGAAGAGACGCTGGATACTATTGCGGAGAGGTATCAGCTTTCGCCGCGCGAGCTCTTGCTGTACAATCGGATGTCCGAGCAGAATGTGGAGGAAGGGCAAGTCCTTTACATTCCTCAGTAAATCTGCAAAAACCCGATCGCAGGACAAAGCCTGCGCTGCATCAGAGCGTTCCCTTGCATGGCATTTGCAAGGGAACGCTCTTTTTTTATTTCGGCCATTTCCGAGCGCAAGCAGGTATGGAGCAGCAAAATGCCGGAAATACTCGATATATTGACTATATTGCACAACCGCGTTATATTTGAATAGAATATGTACAGGTATTTCTAAAGTGAACAACGTTGAACGGGAAGAGTAGGAAGATATGGCCTTCAGAGAGCGGAATTGCTGTAATAGGCGCTGTGAAATTCCGCAGGAACCAGCTTGCCCAATGTCGCCCGGGAGTTGCGTGCTTGAACCGGAGCATCCATGATGCTAAGCCGGTCAGAGCCCGCCGGCTGCAGCCGTTATCTGCGTAAAGTGTCGCGCTTCAAGCTCTTCATTGATACAGCACGGTAAGGAACGGAGTTCCTGACGGCTGCTAAGCGCGAAACAAAGGTGGTACCGCGAGAGAACAGTCTTTCGTCCTTTGAGGACGAAGGGCTTTTTTTGTTTTCACGCCGCCGATGTGATATTAACGCCCTGCTTGGGCGGCTAAAACATTTTGGGATGGCAAAACTGATTAACAGTGACGGAGGTACGAAAATATGGAAGAAAAGCAAACGCAATCTCAGACGCAAATGCCGACGACGTATGACCCGAAGGCTGCGGAGCAAAAATGGTACCCTTATTGGAAGGAAGGCGGCTATTTCGAAGCGGGCAAGCGTCCGGACGCGAAGCCCTATACGATCGTAATCCCGCCTCCGAACGTGACGGGAATGCTTCATATCGGCCATGCTCTTGATTTCACGCTGCAAGATATCCTGATCCGCTTCAAACGCATGCAGGGCTACGATGCGTTGTGGCTCCCCGGCTCCGACCATGCGGGAATTGCTACGCAGGCGAAGGTAGAGCAGAAGCTCCGTGAGGAAGGCGTTACCCGCTACGATCTCGGCCGCGAGAAATTCCTCGAGAAGGTATGGGAGTGGAAGGAGCTGTACGCCGGCACCATTCGCGATCAATGGTCGAAGATCGGTCTGTCCCTCGATTACTCCAGGGAACGCTTTACGATGGACGAAGGGCTGTCGGACGCGGTTCGCCAGGTGTTCGTCAAGCTTTATGAAAAAGGGCTGATTTACCGCGGCAAGCGGATCATCAATTGGGACCCGGCTGCCCGGACCGCCCTGTCCGATATTGAAGTAGAATATAAAGAAGTGAACGGGCATCTGTATCATCTGGAATATCCGCTCAAAGACGGCAGCGGCTCCATCACGGTCGCGACGACCCGTCCGGAGACGATGCTCGGCGATACGGCTGTCGCCGTTCATCCGGAGGATGAGCGCTATAAGGATATGATTGGCAAAACTTTGGTTCTGCCGATCGTGGGGCGTGAAATTCCGGTCATTGCCGATGAGTATGTGGAGAAGGAATTCGGCAGCGGCGCCGTGAAAATTACGCCTGCGCATGATCCGAACGATTTTGAGATGGGACTGCGGCATAATTTGCCTCAAATTACGGTGATGGACGAGTCGGGAACGATGAACGAGTTTGCCGGTCGGTATGAAGGTCTGGACCGCAGTGAATGCCGCAAGCAAATCGTCAATGATCTCAAGGAGTCCGGCGTTCTTATCCGGATCGAAGACCATGTTCACCAGGTTGGACACAGCGAGCGAAGCGGTGCGGTGGTAGAGCCTTATTTGTCAACGCAATGGTTTGTTAAAATGCAGCCGCTCGCCGAAGCGGCAATCGAGGCACAGAAGTCCGGCAATGGGGTAAACTTCGTTCCTGAACGGTTCGAGCGCACCTATCTGCACTGGATGGAGAACGTCCGCGACTGGTGCATTTCCCGGCAATTGTGGTGGGGGCATCGGATTCCGGCCTGGTATTCCGAATCCACCGGCGAAGTCGTTGTCGCAATGAACGAGGAAGAAGCGCGCGCGAAGCTCGGCAAGGATGATCTGAGACAGGATGAGGACGTGCTGGATACGTGGTTCAGCTCGGCATTATGGCCGTTCTCGACGATGGGCTGGCCGAACGAGGACAGCGAGGACCTGAAGCGCTACTATCCGACCAGCGTACTCGTAACCGGATATGACATCATTCCGTTCTGGGTATCGCGGATGATTTTCCAAGGGCTTGAATTTACGGGGCAAATGCCGTTTAAGGATACGTTGATCCACGGCTTGGTTCGTGACAGCGAAGGCCGCAAAATGTCGAAATCGCTGGGCAACGGCATCGATCCGCTTGAGGTCATCGAGAAGTACGGCGCAGATGCGATGCGTTACATGATTTCGACAGGCAGCACACCGGGGCAGGATCTGCGGTTCCGCTGGGAGCGCGTCGAGCAGGCACGAAACTTCGCGAACAAAATTTGGAACGCATCCCGCTTTGCGCTCATGAATCTGGAGGGCTTCACCGCCGCCGATATTGATATTTCCGGGGAGCTCGGCACCGCCGATCGCTGGATTCTGCATCGACTCAACGAAACTTCCCGCGATATTACGCGTCTAATTGATGCCTACGAATTTGGCGAAACCGGTCGACTGCTCTACAATTTCATCTGGGATGATCTGTGCGATTGGTATATTGAATTTGCGAAGCTGTCTCTCTATGGCGAGGATCAGGCAGCCAAGAAAAAGACGCAATCGGTGCTTGCTTACGTGCTGGATCGCACGATGCGCCTGATTCATCCGTTCATGCCGTTCATCTCGGAGGAAATCTGGCAGCATCTGCCGCATGAGGGCGAGACTGTGATGCTGGCTTCCTGGCCGGTCTATGATCCGGCGTTCGAGAATCCGGAGTCGGTTGCGGAAATGAATCTGCTGATGGATGTCATTCGTGCGGTCCGCAACATCCGGGCCGAAGTGAATGTGCCGATGAGCAAAAAGGTCGAGCTCCTGCTCAAGCCGGTGAATGAGCAGATCGCGGGCATTATCGACCGCAACGCCGATTATATCCGCCGATTCTGCAATACGTCGGAATACCAATCCTCGCTCGGGCTGGCAACGCCGGAGAAGGCCATGACTGCGGTTGTTACCGGTGTTGAATTATTCCTGCCGCTGGCGGGATTGATCGATATTGCGCAGGAGATCGCCCGTCTGGAGAAGGAGATTCAGCATCTGAACAGCGAGGTCGAGCGGGTGGAGAAGAAGCTGAACAACCCCGGCTTCGTGTCCAAGGCGCCTGAAAAAGTCATTGAAGAAGAACGCGCGAAGCTGGCAGATTATTCGGATAAACGCAGCAAGGTCATCGCGCGTATTGAAGAATTGAGAGGCTAAACAGCTTATGAATCTGGACCAGAAGGTGAAATCGATGGGGGATCATTCGGGAGCTGCCGTTGCAGCTCCATTCCAAACGTATGAGGAAGCGGTAGATTGGATCAACGGGTTAGTGGCATTCGGGATTCGTCCGGGCATGGAACGGATCCAGCAGCTGATGCAGCGGCTTGGCCATCCCGAGCGCCGCTTGAAATTTATCCATGTGGCCGGGACGAACGGCAAGGGGTCGACCTGTGCGTTTCTGACGAAGACGCTGCTCCAAGGCGGATTCTCCGTCGGAACGTATACGTCCCCTTATATCACGAAGTTTACAAACCGGTTCCAATATAACGGCGAAGACATTCCCGAGGAGACGCTGCTTGCGCTTGCTAACCGCTTGCAGCCGCTCGTTGAGGAAATCGCGCAATCAGGCCTTGGTTCACCGACCATGTTCGAGGTGTCTACGGCACTGGCCATCCTGTATTACGCCGAGGTGAGCTATCCCGACGTCGTGGTATGGGAGACCGGGCTGGGCGGCCGCCTCGATGTGACCAACATCGTGCATCCGATCGTATCGGTGATCACGAATATCGGGATGGATCACACCGACGTTCTGGGGGACACCATTGAGGAGATCGCAAGGGAAAAGGCCGGCATTATTAAGCCCGGCGTGCCGGTGGTAAGCACCGTCACGCAGCCTGAGGCCATAGCGATTCTGAAGGAGACGGTGGAGCGGAACCGGACGACGCTGTATCTGGCCGGTGAGCAATTCACCTATGAACGCCTTCGCAGCGATGAAGAAGGCCAGACCTTCCATTTCCAAGGACCGTTCCGGAGCATGGATATCAATATATCCATGCAGGGAGAGCATCAATGCGCGAATGCCGCGCTGTCGATGATGACTTTGGAAGTCCTTCGCCAGTACATGGCTTTTATCGTGGAGGATGATGATCTGCGCCAAGGCTTTAAGGAGACATTCTGGGCGGGAAGACTGGAGCTTGTGCAGAGCTCGCCGCGGATCGTTCTCGACGGGGCGCATAATCCGGAAGGGGCGGAGGCGCTGGCCAAAAGCCTGCCGCAGATCTATAAATACCGGAAGCTGAACTTGATGATGGGAATGCTGGCGAATAAGCATCATGATTCGTATTTGCAGCATATACTGCCAATAGTGGATACGCTTATCCTGACCGAACCGGATTTCCGGAAGAAATTGGACGCCAAGGCGTTAGGGGACATCGTAGAGCAGGTGAGGGAGCAATATGCGAAACGTACACTGCAAATCATCATAGAACCAAATTGGAAAAACGCACTTGAAGAGTTGAAGTCACGGACGGAAGCGGAGGATCTTGGGGTGGTGTCGGGCACGTTGTACCTGATTGCCGACGTGCGTTCCAGCCTCCTGGGCCTTTCCGATTCTGAAAAAGGTTGGTGATATCTGTTGAATACATCAGAACATGTTCATTTCATCGGAATTGGCGGCTATGGGATGAGCGCCATTGCACGAGTTATGCTGGAGATGGGTTATAAAGTCACGGGTTCTGACGTGGCATCTCAGGAATTGACAGAAAAGCTGGCGGCCAAAGGCGCCAAAATATATATCGGACATACGGCGGAGCAGGTGAAGGGAGCAGATCTCGTCGTCTACTCGACCGCATTGTCCAAGGATAATGTGGAGCGAGTCGAGGCGGAGAAGCTCAATATTCCTGTTCTTCACCGCGCCCAGATGCTGGCCCGCCTGCTGAATGAACGCAAGGGTGTGGCCGTTGCGGGGGCGCACGGCAAAACGACCACTTCATCGATGATCGCCCTCGTCATGGAAGAGTGCGGAGCGGATCCGACATTCATCATCGGCGGCGAAATCATGAACGTCGGCACGAATGCCAAAGCCGGCGAAGGCGAGCATGTCGTAGCGGAAGCGGATGAGAGCGACGGCTCATTCCTGCAATATCATCCATGGCTTGGCGTCGTGCTCAATATCGAAGCCGATCATCTTGAAAATTACGATGGCGACTTCAATCGTCTGAAAGCGGCCTATGTGCAGTTCCTCAGCCAGATCAAAGAGGACGGCACGGCGGTCGTATGTGCGGACGACGCGAATATCCAGGCCATTCTACCGGAGCTGCGCTGCAACGTGACGACGTACGGCATTCATTCGGATGCCGATTATACGGCGACCCAGCTTGTGCTGGGCGATCGTCATGTCAGCTTCAAGATGCTTCACCGTGGACAGGAGCTGGGAACGGTCGAATTGTCCGTGCCCGGCAAGCATAATGTTTATAATGCGATGGCAACGGTTATCAGCTGCCTGAAAGCCGGCATTTCATTCGAAGCGATCGCAAGAGCGATCGTGAAGTTCAACGGGGCGAAGCGCCGTTTCCAGGTGCTAGGGGAATCGAACGGCATCCTGGTGATCGACGATTACGCTCATCATCCGACGGAGATTGAAGCGACCATCAGCGCCGCCAAAGCGACGGGCAAGCGAATTATTGCCGTCTTCCAGCCGCAGCGGTATTCAAGAACCTTCTTCCTCCTGGATGCGTTCAGCCGAGCCTTCGGTGACGCGGATGAGGTGATCATTACGGACATTTATTCCCCGGCCGGCGAGAAGCAAATCGAGGGCATCAGCTCGGCAAAGCTGGTCGAATTGATCGTGCAGAACAGCAATCCGGGCGCGCGCTATTTGCCGACGAAGGAAGATGTCCTGAGCGACTTGAAGGACCGGGTCAAGGACGGAGACCTTGTCCTCACGATGGGGGCAGGCGACATCTGGAAGGTTGGAGCGGCACTCGCGGAATCCATAAAAGGCAAGTAAGATTACGATTAAACCATGCCGTCAGGCGCGAGCTTATGCACTTCAGAGCATAGCTCACCGGATCCTGACGCGTCAGGGCCCGTTTTCCTTTGTTCGGACACGAACACGGTGAAACGGGCCCTTATTTGTTCTTTTCTCAGCCGCACATAACTTGCCAAGCCCTATCATATAGCTAGGTATAGAGAGGACAAGTGAGGTGTGTGAATATGAACAAAGCGCGGATGACCATCCGTTTTGACCATGACCCTCCCAAACCGAATCATCGGAACGGCAGGGGCATGCAGGAAGAGCCCTGCACGAATGAACTGGGGGTTTCAAACTGGAATACGCCCAGCGATTGGGATTTCGAGAGACTGGGGATGGAGGATGATGGAGCACCCGGAAGCTGGAATTCAAACGGCTTCATCGACCATTCGGCTTCATCGGCCGATCCCAAACCAGAGCATCTGCGCGTTGTTCATCCCGAGGCAAAGACGGATCAGCCGGATGCGTTGGATGATCGGAGGCTGCGCAGCAGCCGGGACTCCTCGCGAAGAGGACGGCTGGCCGAGGAGAGAAGGCGGCTTCAGGCTGCCAATGAGCAATTGGCAGGCAATGGCAATCCGGAGCACCCGGATCCATATCAGGATCTTCCTGAGGTATGGGATGGCGGCGCGATTGACTCCCACTCCCGTACGGGAAAATTCTCAGCAGTACCTCCGCAGCAAGATCCATGGGAAAGCGGACAACAGGACGGGGTTTTCTATGAGGGAACACAGGGAGATGATTACAGCTATTACCGGACGAAGCGGCCGACGTCCTTCTGGAAGATGGCGGCTGCGGTCAGTGCAGCGGTCATCACCGGGTTAATGTTCGGGTACATGGTTCTGACGATGTTTAACGGCGGCGCCGGCAGCAGTACCAATGGGGATATATCGGCGCCAGGGACGGGCAGTGAGACGGTGATTGAAAACGAAGCGGGAACGGGAACGGGTGAAAGCACGGGGGCACCGGCACCTTCCGGACAACAGCCTGCCACGGCCGTGCAAATTCCGGGATCGACCTTCTATATGCTGCAGTACGGTGTTTTCAGCACGCCCGAGCGCGTGGAGCAGGCGAAGAGCGAGCTGCTGGCGGCAGGAATCGCGGCCGGAGGGGATCCGAATGAGGAAAATCGGGTCTATGCGGGCATATCGCCGGATCGGGAACAGGCCAAGCTGCTGAGCAATCAGCTCAAGGCCGAAGGGGTCGAGCTCTACGTGCGGGAAATTTCCTTGCCGCAGGCCGAGCCCCGGGTGTATTCCGGTGAAGCGAAGACGCTTACGGACTATTTTACGGTCAGCGGCCAGCTGGTCTCCGAGCTGAGTGCGCTGTCTGCTTCTCTATTGGGCCAACAGGAGGGGGGAGGGCCGGCAGCTGCGGAAGCGATGAAGAGCGTGACAAACCTCCATCAGCAGTGGATCCAATCGGTCAAGCAGCTGTCTGAAGGACTGGGACCGGAGTCTCTGGCCGTGCTCCCAATGATGGAACAATCCATGAATGGATCGGTTATGGCGCTCTCCGAATATATCAAAAATCAATCCAAGGGGCATTTGTGGGAGATTCAAACAGGCATGATGAACTATATCATGGGCCAGAAGAAGCTCCTGGACGGCCTATAATTTCAAATCATCGTAAAATCCGGCAAGGAATTGGAAATAGTTCCCCCTGCCGGATTTCTGTTTGTATTGCTTATCGATTCACCGTATAATAATTAGGGTGTCAAAAAATGGCGAGGGAAGAGGATGCATGAAGAAAAATAAAGGAATGCTCATCTTATTTTTGCTGTTAGGGTGGCTTGCCGGCACATGGATCGCGAAGGCGCTTGAGCCGGTTAAGGCGGTGTCGTTTCTAACGGCGTCTACGCCCATCAAGTGGTCCCCTTCAGCCGACCTTGACATCATCATTTACGACATTAACCTTGAACTTCATTTCAGCCTGCTTAGTCTGCTGGGCATCATTGCAGCGATCTGGCTATACCGCAGGCTCTAAGACATGACAAAGGAGACTATCCCCCTTGAAAGAGAAGAGAAATCGCCGTATAATACTGGCTTCGACCTCTCCTCGGCGCCAGGAGCTGATCGCCTCCCTTCGAATTCCATTCGATATCGTGCCGAGTGAAGCGAATGAGGATACGCCTGCAGAATGGTCCCCGGACCGGATTGTAGAATCGCTGGCTCTGCGTAAGGCGGATGCGGTTCACCGCAAGCTGAATACGGACCAGGGCGGCGGGATTATCGTCGGAAGCGACACGGTTGTTGTACTGGAGGATCTCGTGCTGGGGAAACCGGTGGATCATGACGATGCGGTGCGAATGCTGACCATGCTTCAGGGACGCGCTCACCGGGTATTTACGGGAGTTGCATGCATCGATCTGGCATCGGGCGCGATCAAGGTGTCTCACCGCGAAACCAAAGTGAGCATGAAACGCTTGAGTCCGGATGCGGTTGAAGCTTATGTAAGGAGCGGCGAACCGATGGACAAGGCCGGTGCGTATGCGATTCAGGGCCTTGGAGCAACGCTTATCGAAGGTATTGAGGGCGACTATTTTAATGTCGTCGGCCTTCCGCTTTCTCTGCTGTCGGACATGCTGTCTGAGATGGGGATGGATGTACTAACCGAATCGTAGATATAAAGGCTGATCGGTTCGCTGTCCTTGGGAGCACCCGGGGCAAGCTGAAACCGATTGATTTTATTCTTAGAAAGTAGGGGAATCTATGGAGTCGCCAACATTATTGCTGCGCGACATCCCCCATGACGAACGACCAAGAGAACGCATGATGCATTATGGGGCGAGCGCACTGAGCCATGCGGAATTGCTGGCGATATTGCTTCGAACAGGAACCCGCCAGGAATCTGCCGTACATATAGCGCAGCGGCTGCTTAAGGAAGCCGGAGGAATCCGGCAGCTCGTGGACCTCAGCATCGAAGAACTTACGCAAATTAAAGGAATTGGAACCGCCAAGGCCGTTCAGCTGAAGGCTGGCATAGAGCTTGGACGGCGATTGGCGGCATCCAGGCATGTGGAGCCTGTCATTATACGCAATCCGCATGATGCAGCGGAGCTGCTCAGTGAACAGATGCGATATTTGCAGAAAGAGCATTTTGTCTGCTTGTTTTTAAATACGAAGAATCACGTCATTGCCCAGGAAACGTTATCGATGGGGAGCCTCAACGCTTCCATCGTTCATCCCCGCGAGGTGTTCAGAGCGGCTATCAAATGCAGCAGTGCGTCGCTGGTATGCGCGCACAACCATCCAAGCGGAGATCCGACGCCCAGCCCGGAAGACATTTCCCTTACCTCCCGTCTGGTGGAGGCGGGACAGATTGTCGGGATCGACGTGCTGGATCATCTGATTATCGGGGACGGATCGTTCGTAAGTTTGAAGGAACGGGGCTTGATGTAATATAATAGTTCAGATTGAGGAAGAAAGGGAGATACATCATGTTGGGTGGTTTTACAAAAGATTTGGGAATCGATTTGGGGACGGCGAATACGCTGGTCTATGTCCGCGGTAAAGGAATTGTCGTGAGGGAGCCGTCTGTGGTTGCACTGCGTACGGATACAAAGACGATTGAGGCGGTCGGCGAGTCCGCAAAGAAAATGATCGGACGTACGCCGGGCAACATCCGTGCCATCCGTCCGATGAAGGACGGCGTCATTGCTGATTTTGATACGACGGCAACGATGATTAAGTATTTTATTCGCCAAGCGCAGAAGCAGCGCTCCGTTTTCCCGCGCCATCCGAATGTGATGGTCTGTGTTCCTTCGGGCATTACGGCGGTTGAGCAGCGTGCGGTAGAGGATGCGACCAAGCAAGCCGGCGCACGCGAGGCGTATATCATTGAGGAGCCGTTCGCGGCCGCGATCGGTGCGGACCTGCCTGTATGGGAGCCGACCGGCAGCATGGTAGTTGATATCGGCGGCGGCACCACCGAGGTTGCGGTTATCTCGCTCGGCGGCATCGTAACGAGCCGTTCGGTTCGGGTTGCCGGCGATGAGATGGATGATTCTATTATTTCCTATATCAAACGACAATATAATCTGATGATCGGTGAGCGCACCGCCGAGCTGTTGAAGATGGAAGTCGGCTCCGCCATGCCGCTTGAAACGGTGGAAACGATGGAAATCCGCGGGCGCGACCTGGTAACCGGTCTGCCGAAGACCATTACGATTACGTCCGATGAGATTAGCGAAGCGCTGGCTGACACGATCAACGCCATTGTGGATGCGGTGAAGGTTACGCTGGAGAAATGTCCTCCGGAGCTTGCTGCGGATATTATGGACCGCGGTATCGTCCTGACCGGCGGCGGCGCGCTGCTGCGCAACCTGGACAAGCTGCTTGCCGAAGAGACCGGCATGCCGGTGATCGTTGCCGAGAATCCGCTGGACTGCGTGGCGATCGGTACGGGCAAGGCGCTCGAAAACATCCACCTGTTCAAATCCCGGAGCAGCTCTGCCGTCCGTTCCAAACGGTAGACCCAAGATGCGTGTAAACCCCTAATGTTGGGAGAGAAAAACAGTAAGGTTAGAGGGTGTTGCAACTGTTTAAGCTGCTAGGCAACAAGCGCTTGTTCATCATGCTCATCGGGCTCGTGGCGTTTATCGCGATCATGGGATTTACGCTCGGTCCGAGAGCTTCTTTATCTTGGCCTGAGAAATTCGTTAAAGATACGGTCGGTTTTGTGCAAAGCGTATTTTACAAGCCCGCTGCCTATATAGCGGGTTTCTTTGAAGACGTGCGGAATATGAAGGCGGTCTATGAGGAGAATGAAGAGCTTCGTAGGGCGGTTGCGCAGTATTCGCGAGAGAGCGCGAATTACAATACGATAAAAGCGAAGTACGAGAGGCTTCGGGATAATCTCCGATTTACGCAAAACCAGAAAAACCGGGATAAATACGATTACCGTACGGCAGAGGTGATCGCTGTCAATTCGGATCCGAACAACCGGACGCTTGTCGTCAATTTGGGCGAGCGCGACGGCATCCGGCCGAACATGTCGGTCACTACGGTTGACGGCATGGTGGGCATCGTAAGCAACGTGAGCAATTTCACCTCCACGGTGAAGCTGCTGACAACGATGGATGCCCAGGACCCGAATCCGCAGCCGATCTCGGTTACGGCGATCGGCAAGGAGGACAAAACCTTCGGCATCGTGGAAACTTACGACGAGAAGACCAACACGCTGCTCATGACACGGGTTGCGGAGGATGATCCGATTGCGGAAGGAGACAAGATTATTTCGTCCGGCGCGGGCGGCGTCATTCCGCCGGGCCTGATCATTGGAACCGTAGATAGCGTCCAGATCAGCCAATTCGGGCAGAGCAGAACCGCAACGATTACGCCTGCCGCCAAATTCGAGGACTGGAGATATGTCATTATCGTGGTTACCCCAGAGGAGCCGAAATGATGGCGCGCAAGCAGATTCTCATTCTCCTGTTGTTCGTTTTGTTCATCCTGCAAGGCACGGTGTTCTTCTGGTTAACGCCGAGCTCGCTGCAGCTGCAGATCTATCCTAATTTTGTTCTGGTCGCCATATTTTTCGTCTCGATCTATTATCACCGCCATACCGGCCTTGTGCTCGGACTTATATTCGGTATGCTTCATGACATCGTATACTACGGCGAAATGATCGGCACTTATTCTTTTGCTATGGGCATATCCGCATATTTGCTGGGACTTGTGTTCAAGGCGCCGCGTGCTCCGCTGCCGATGATGATGACGATCGTCATCTTGGGAAGCCTGCTGTTCGATAGCACGCTGTTTGGTATCTACAAGGTATTCCGGCTTAATCCGACCTCTTACAATTGGTCGCTGCTGCATCATATGCTGCCGAATCTCCTCGTTCACTTTGCCTTTGCTTTGGCGATTTATGTCCCGGTCCGCAAGCAGCTGGAGCTGATCGCGAAATATCAGCGAAGAAAGACTGCTTCCTAAGCCCACGCCAAGACATTTTACGAAGACTAGCAGGAACTTGAAGGTTTGAGCGCGAAATGTACTAGGATGGGAGGGACAGGTCTTATGGCTGTAAAATCCAATCATGTGACGATTAAGGGCATTAAGGATGGCCTGGTATTCCTGCTTGACGATCAATGTGAGCTCGACGAGCTGCTCCAGGAGCTTAGGTATAAGCTGGAGCACAGTCACCAGAATATTTTGACCGGACCGATCATTCATGTGGATGTAAAGCTGGGATCCCGTAAAGTATCCGAAGAAGAAAAACAGATGATTCTCGATATATTGAAGCAAAAAGGAAATCTTCTAATCCGCAATGTAGAGTCCCCGCCGATCGAGCCGGAGACCCCTCCCGGCAGCCAGCTGGAGCTGATGACGGGAATCGTGCGATCAGGGCAGGTGCTGCACCATGATGGAGATCTCCTATTCCTAGGAGACGTCAATCCCGGGGGCGTCATTACGTGCACCGGAGATATATACATACTGGGCGCGCTGCGCGGAACCGCGCATGCCGGTGTGGACGGCAACGAAGAAGCGATTATTGCCGCTTCGTATTTCGCTCCTACCCAGCTCCGGATTTCTCAAATGATCAGCCGGCCGCCGGACGAATGGGAGACGCGCGAGACGGTCATGGAATTTGCTTATTTGAAGAACGGAAGCATGGAGATCGACAAGATCAGCAACATCTCACGTTTGGGTCGGGATTTTAATGTGTTTAAAGGGGTGTAGTACATGGGAGAGGCAATCGTCGTAACTTCTGGTAAGGGCGGAGTCGGTAAAACGACGACATCGGCGAACATCGGCACAGCTTTAGCACTCTTGGGAAAAAAAGTGTGTTTGGTGGATACGGATATCGGTCTGCGCAATTTGGATGTCGTCATGGGCCTGGAGAACCGGATTATTTACGACATATGCGACGTTGCAGAAGGGCGATGCCGGCTCAATCAAGCGTTGATCAAGGACAAGCGCTTTGACGATCTGTATATGCTGCCTGCAGCCCAGACGAAGGATAAGAACGCGATTTCTCCGGATCAAGTGAAGGATATCGTTCTCGAACTCAAGAAAGAATTCGAATACATCATCATCGATTGCCCTGCAGGAATCGAACAGGGCTTCAAGAATGCAATTGCCGGCGCCGATAAAGCCATCGTCGTTACGACGCCGGAGAACGCAGCCGTTCGGGACGCAGACCGGGTTATCGGGCTTCTGGAGAGCTCCCATGTGGAATCGCCGAAGCTGATCGTGAACCGGATCCGTCCGAACATGGTGAAGACCGGCGACATGCTCGAGATTGAAGATGTGCTGCAGGTGCTGAACATCGATTTGATCGGCATCGTGCCCGATGACGAGAAGGTGATCAAGGCGGCCAATAGTGGGGAGCCGACCGTAATGAATCCGGATTCCCAAGCGGCGATCGCCTATCGGAACATCGCACGCCGAATTCTTGGTGATACCGTGCCTCTGATGCAGATTCATCAGAAAAAGGGCATGTTCACCAAGTTCAAGAAGTTTTTCGGAATGGGTTAAGCGAAGTTTCAGTTTCATATAGAGCAGCAGGGGTATCCCAACAGATCTTGGATCTGGCGGGATACCCCTTTTTTTCTGTTGGAAGCCGCTCCGTATAGAAAAGGTTCTCGACAGCCTGAGGGGTTCTCAAGAAGGCAACGGCATTTCTACCGGATCCGGCTCATCAAGATGAGCAGGGCTTGTTCTAAACGGCTTTCCCTCCCTCATATGATAGGACAAGAAGAGATCTGCCGAAGGATCTTGAGGCAGACAGACAAACAAGCCCCAAGGGGGAGAGCTTATGGACGTTAAATCCTCAGTGAAACATCGTAGGGAAGCCCGAATCCGGGAGCTGCTCGAGGGCGGGCAGCATTCGCTCCCGCCGGACAAGTCGTGGCCGGCGCTGCCTGGACAAGCGGAGACGGTCAAGCCGGAAGCCAAAGAGCCCGAGGGGGCTCAGAATTCGAAAGTCAGACCGGCATTGCCCGATCGGTCCTCGGCCGATATGGAGCCGGATCCCGAGCGGCTCTGGAAGCAGCAGGGATATCGCGGCTGGTACGACACTATAGATCCCGGCGACGCTCCGAATCCGCCGCGAAGGGGATCCTTTCTGCCCGGCCTTGTTCGACGCCTCGTCGTGAGCGCGCTGCTGTTCGGCATCGTGTGGGGGATATTTTCCATGCAGCAGCCATGGGCTCTGCGAACGCAGGCCTTTATCATCGAAGGGCTGAGCCGTGAGATGGATTTCCGCGCGGCCCAGGTATGGTACGAAGAGCATTTTGGAGAAGCTCCATCCTTTATTCCGATTTTCGGGCAAACCGATGAGCACTCCACCAAAGTGAATGCATCCACATCGCTCATTCCTCCGCTTGAAGGCAGGTTGGTGCAATCCTTTGCTGTAGATCTGAAGGGAATCGTGCTGGAAGCCGCAGGAGGATCGTTATCCCAGCGGGCGGTCAGAAGCATTGAGACCGGCCGGGTACTGGAGGTGACAGAGCATCCGGAGAACGGGATATCGGTTTTAATTCAGCATACGGGAAACCGGAAGGCGATTTACAGCAGACTGGCGGAGACCGGGCTGAAGGTCAACGATTGGGTGCAGGGCGGAGATCCGATCGGTACGCTTCAATCGACGGATTCGGGCAGTCCCCCGACGCTTTATTTTGTTCTCAAAGAGGGCAACCGGGACGTGGACCCTGCGGAAGTGATGCCGCTTGATTAATTTTAAGGGGACAGCCCTGTCGCTGCATCCGCTTTTTGTCATCGTCATGCTGGCTTCCGTCGTAACGGGACGTTTTCTCGAGCTGCTTACATTATTCATCATCGTCTTTATCCATGAATTAGGTCATGCCGCCGCCGCTGCAGCGATGGGGTTCAAGGTGAGAGCCATTCAGATGCTGCCGTTCGGCGGCGTTGCTGTTATAGAGGACGATGGGCGGATGACGGCATGGAAGGAAATCGTCATCGCGCTTTCAGGTCCGCTCCAAAATGCCATCATGATCGGACTTGCCCTCTGCTGCCGCTGGGCCGGCTGGGGAGACGAGGCGATGCTGGCTTATATTATCCAGGGAAATGTGATGATCGCTCTATTCAATCTCCTGCCGATTCTGCCTCTTGATGGAGGAAAGGTGCTCCAGGCGCTGATCAGTTTAATCGCTCCTTACCACGCAACGCTGGTATGGACTTCCCGGGCCGGCATATGCGGCAGTCTGCTGATGATCGCTTACGGACTTGCTCCCTTATCCTCCGGCGGCGGGATCCGCCTCAACCTGCTGATGATCGGGCTGTTTCTGGCATACTCCAACTTTGAGGATCACCGGAATGTACCTTACCGTTTTCTCCGATTTCTTGTGCAGCGCAGCGAGATTTATGAACGAAATTTGGAGCGGCTCGGACCTGCACAGCCGATCGTAGCCGATTCTGCGAAACCTTTGAGTGATATCATGCGTCTATTTAAAAGAGAGAAGTATCATTTGATATATGTGATGGGCGGACCGGGCCGTTTGCTCGCCGTTGTGCCTGAACAGCATGTCATCTCTTCGTACTTCGCATCAAATGGACCACCCTGATATGCGTAAAATCGTAAACATCATGAGGGAGACACAGGGTGGGGCCGATTCTGTCTGCTTCATTCATCCAAATTGTGGTAGGATAGAATCATAGAGTTCGTCTTCCGTTTGTGAGGTGAAGCCATGAGGCAAATGATCGTTCATTGTGAACATGAGAACATTCAGATGGCTCTCATCGAGGATGGGAGATTAGCGGAGTTCGCGGTTGAGCGAAATTCCGAGCAGAGTGTAGTCGGAAGCATTTACAAGGGAAAGGTTGTCAATGTGCTGCCCGGGATGCAGGCAGCCTTTGTCGATATCGGACTGAAGAAGAACGCATTTTTATATGTTGATGATGTGCTTCATCCGCATCTTGAGAAACAGCCGAAGCAGAAACCCTCGATCTCGCAGCTGCTGACCGTCGGCCAAGAGCTGATCGTTCAAGTGATGAAAGAGCCGAGAGGAGGCAAGGGAGCCAGGGTGACAACGCATTTCTCCCTTCCGGGCAGATGCATGGTATACATGCCGACAGCCGATTATGTCGCCGTCTCGAAGAAGATCGAGCGCGATGCGGAGCGCAGCCGGCTGAAGGGGATTGGAGAGCAGCTGCGGACCGGGGAAGAGGGCATCATTATCCGGACGGTTTCGGAGGATGAGCCCATCGATTTTATCCGCAGTGATCTTGAGTTTTTAAGGGAAGAATGGGCGAGAATAACGGAAAAGGCACGGAAGCTTCAAGCTCCCGCTTTGCTCCATCGGGATCTTGGCCTTTTGCAGCGCCTGATCAGGGATTCATTTGATCCTTATGAGGATGAGCTCGTGATTGACAGCCTGCCCAAAGCCGAGGAGACGATTAGCTACCTGAAGGACAGCGTCCCGGGCATCGAGCCAAAGGTTATCCATTATTCGGAGAGCGTCCCGCTCTTCCAGGCTTACGGGATTGATGATCAGCTGAAGACCGGCTTCGCAAGAAAGATTGCGCTGCCGGAAGGGGTTACGATCGTCATTGACCAGACGGAAGCGATGACCATTATCGATGTCAATACCGCGAAATATATCGGCGGGGATAATCTGGGCGAGACGATTCTCCAGACCAACCTGCTGGCCGCTCGCGAGATTGCACGCATATTGCGGCTGTGGGACATCGGAGGGATCATCATCGTCGACTTCATCGATATGGAGCGCGAGGAGCATCGGCATCAGGTAGCGGCGGCAATGGAGGAGGCGATCCGGAAGGATCGGAGCAAGACCTTTGTCGTAGGCTGGACCAAGCTGGATTTGCTGGAAATGACCCGTAAGAAAGCGAGAGAGAGCATGCCGCTGCCCTTTGCCAAGCCTTGCGGTGCCTGCGGAGGGAGAGGCTTTGTTCTTCCTTCTGGAGGTTGACGTTGAATAAGGATTATGATATTATCATTGGGTATGTGTGAAGTAATCTATTGCTGCACATGCTGTAACCGCTCCGGTTGGGTTTATAAGCGCTGTTCAGGTAAGGACAGTCACCTTTTCCAGGCGAGTCTGAGACATAGGGAGGTGCAAGCAAATGTACGCTATTATCGAAACAGGCGGTAAGCAATACAAAGTTCAAGAGGGCGATGTATTGTTCATCGAGAAGCTGAATGCAGGTGACGGAGAGAGCGTGACTTTCGACCGTGTACTGGCCGTTTCCAAAGAGGACGGACTGGTAGCAGGTACTCCGGTTGTAGCCGGTGCAACTGTGACTGCGAAAGTGGAGAAGCACGGTAAAGGCCGCAAGGTCGTTGTATACAAATACAAGCCGAAGAAGAACTACCACAAGAAGCAAGGTCATCGTCAGCCTTATACGAAAGTAACCATCGAGAAGATCCAAGCGTAAGAGGGTGCGGTAAGTGATTACGGTACAGATCCTGCGCGGGGAAGATGGACGAATCCGTAGCTTTAAGGTTGAGGGACATGCGGGCTATGCCGATCCCGGACAAGATATCGTGTGTGCCGGAGTATCCAGCATCACGGTGGGGACGGTCAATTCCGTCGAGGCTCTTACCGGAACCGTTATGGAGACCCGGATGAAGGGCGGCTTTCTCAGCGCGAATCTTCCGAAGAGTGCAGACGAATCTGCATCGGGTCAAGTTCAGCTGCTTCTCGAGTCGATGGTTGTCATGTTGCAGGGAATTGCCGATTCATACGGCAAATATATACGAATACAAGAATTGACTACTTAAAGAAGGAGGTAGACAACATGTTGAAATTGGATCTTCAGTTATTCGCATCGAAAAAAGGTGTAGGTTCCACGAAGAACGGTCGTGACAGTGAAGCGAAGCGCCTTGGCGTGAAGCGTGCGGACGGTCAAGTTGTGACCGGCGGCAGCATCTTGGTTCGTCAACGCGGTACGAAAATTCACCCAGGCACGAACGTGGGTATCGGTAAAGACGATACTTTGTTTGCGAAAGTGGACGGCGTTGTGAAATTCGAACGTTGGGGCCGTGACCGCAAGAAAGTGAGCGTCTACCCGGTTGAAGTCGCTCCTGTAGCGGCTGCAGTGGAAGCTTAATCGTTTCTTATACTGCTTACAGAAGAAGCCTTTCGGCATCGTTGCCGGGGCTTCTTTTTTTAATTATAAGAAGGGGCTTGCTTCACTCCGTGGGCGGGGTATCCGGTCGTCGAGTTGGTTAGCATCTTCGAAGCCAAGGTGGAGTAACCGTTAGCCTGCAGCGCCTTCGATCGCTGGCCTTCCACCGTAATTCGTATTGAAATTTGCCAAGATCATCATCCAGGGGATGAACCGTGCGGAAAGACTGTGATATACTGAGATCTGGTGAATGTAACCAATTGCTGTTGAAAGACGAGGAGAAGCGATGAAATCCTGGATATGGATAACGGCTGGGGCCGGTTTAACCTCAGTCTTGCCGGTAGCATGGATGGTATGGAAGCCTAGTCTCGCAGCGGGTGCCGTAACGGCGATCTGGGCTGCGGCTGCTTCGGTTGGCGCTGCATGGCTTGTGCTGCGGTCGGAGAAGCGCAGGCAGCAGGCGATCGTTCGGAATATGGAGCACGCGTCGATTCGGATGTTGAATCATCACCGACATGATTGGATGAATGAACTTCAAATTTTATACGGCTATATTCAATTAGGCAAGCTTGATAAATCCGTGGCTTGTGTGGAAAGAATAAAAGAGCGGATGGCGCTGGAGAGCAAAATATCCAAGCTGGGCATCCCTTCTCTGGTTTTTTATTTACATTCATACCGGACCTCCGGCAACAATCTGCAGCTGGAAGTTGACATTGTGGATCAAGTCCAGTTGGAAGGCAAGGTCTCGCCAGGAACGGCCGATCGGGTGGCCGAAACGATTATTCGGACGGTCAAGGCTTTCCAGATGAGCGGGAAGGCGTCATGGGGAGAAACCCGGGAGTTAGCGTTAACATTTATGCAGCAGGAGCATGAGCTGATTGTATGGGCACAGGGTGAAGGAGACTTCGGAGAACCCGACAGCTTAAGGCTTCAGATCGAACAAGCCGTACAGGACGAAGGCGTTCGGGTGGAACAGACGGAGCCGGGGGAACCCACGTACCGCTTATACCTGCCGTTAGTGACTTGAGGAAGGTGATATCATGTTTGTAGATAAAGCGAAAGTTTACGTAAAAGGCGGAGACGGAGGAGATGGCCTCATTGCATTCCGCCGTGAGAAGTATGTGCCTGAGGGCGGCCCTGCCGGCGGTGACGGCGGCAAAGGCGGCGATGTCATATTTCGAGTGGATGAAGGACTGCGTACGCTGATGGATTTCCGTTACCAGAAGCATTTTAAGGCCAAGCGCGGAGAAAAGGGACGGAACAAAAGCCAGCATGGCGCCAACGCTGAAAATTTGATTGTGCGCATACCGCCCGGCACGATCCTGATGGATGACGACACGGGCGAAGTGATCGGGGATCTGACCCGGCATGGGCAGCAGGTCGTTGTAGCCAGAGGCGGACGCGGGGGACGGGGAAATATCCGTTTCGCAACGCCAAACAATCCTGCGCCGGAGCTCGCCGAGAACGGTGAAGAGGGCGAAGAGCGATACGTCGTAATGGAGCTTAAGGTTATGGCCGATGTCGGCTTGGTCGGCTTCCCGAGCGTCGGCAAGTCTACGCTGTTATCGGTCGTTTCCGCCGCGCAGCCTAAGATTGGAGCCTATCATTTTACGACCATCACGCCAAATCTCGGTATGGTGGAAGTGGGCGATGGCCGAAACTTCGTCATGGCCGATCTGCCCGGATTGATCGAGGGCGCCCATGAGGGCGTCGGACTCGGACATGAGTTCCTCCGGCATGTAGAGCGGACGCGCGTCATTATTCATGTGGTAGATATGGCCGGTACGGAGGGCAGGGACCCGTTCGAGGATTGGGAGAAGATCAATGATGAGATCAGGCTCTACAATGCGGCTCTGATGGACCGCCCGCAAATTGTGGCTGCCAATAAGATGGATATGCCTGAAGCCGAAGAGAATCTGGCCGTCTTCACCGAGAAGGTAAAGGCGATCCGCCCGGACATTGAAGTTATGCCCATTTCTTCACTGACCCGTCAAGGGATCCAGGAGCTTCTGTACCGAACGATGGATATTCTTGAGAGCATGCCGGAAGAGCCAACGGTGGAAGAGGTGACCGAGGTTGCCGAGCGGAAGGTCTACAAGTTCAAAGCCCAGAATGACAACTCGTTCACGATTACCCGCGACAATGAAATGTATGTCGTGCACAGCGAACGGATCGAGCGGATGCTGAAGCGGATGCAGATGAATTCGCATGACGCGATTCTGAAGCTTGCCCGGACCATGCGCCATATGGGTGTGGACGAGGAGCTTCGCAAGCGCGGTGCAACGGAAGGAACAATTGTACGAATCGGCGATTTTGAATTCGAGTTTGTTGAAGGAAGCAGCTATTATTAAGAGCAGAACAGAAGGATGGAACATCCCCCAATCGGGGCCTTCGAGCGCCGCTGATTTTGTTTGATAAAGAGATACCGCTAAGTCTGTATGCAAGCAGGATTGGCGG
The DNA here is from genome assembly GCF_038002285.1 of Paenibacillus sp. FSL R5-0810. Taxonomy (NCBI): domain Bacteria; kingdom Bacillati; phylum Bacillota; class Bacilli; order Caryophanales; family Paenibacillaceae; genus Paenibacillus; species Paenibacillus sp. FSL R5-0810. The sequence continues at coordinate 3,339,423 of NZ_JBBOCF010000001.1, read as the reverse complement.
TTTTTTTGTACGCTAAAGAGCGCGAATATGCCCGCATTCCCAAATTTTTCATCCATTTACCAGTCAAATCGTATACAATAGTAGTACATTTGTACCTTTTTTTATTGATCATCAGATCGGACGAACCGTGCAAAAGGAGAGCAGAACTATGGCAATCATTGACGTTGTTAAATTTGAAGGCCCGCCGGATGTGTTTGCTTGGCGTTATCCGAACCAGGAACTGGGCACCTGGACCCAACTTATCGTTCATGAATCGCAGGAGGCGATTTTATATAAGGGCGGCCAAGCCTTGGATTCCTTCTCTGCAGGCAGGCATACGCTAAGCACTGCAAACATTCCGATTTTATCGAATATCATCAATCTTCCGTTCGGCGGCAAATCCCCGTTTACCGCTGAAGTATGGTTTATCAACAAAATGCGCTCACTGGATGTGAAGTGGGGGACGAGCGCGCCGATACAGCTCCAGGATCCCAAATATAATATTATCGTCTCCGTGCGGGCATTCGGACAGTTCGGGGTCCAGATCAGCGATCCGAGAAAATTTTTGGGGAAAATGGTCGGCACGCTGCCAACCTTTGATCAAAGCACCTTGGTCAAATATTACCGGGGGGTGCTTATGTCCAATATTAAGGATATCATCTCCTCGTACATCATTTTCAAAAAAATCAGCGTCGTCGAAATCAGCGCCTATATGACGGAAATATCAAAGCACATTATGGAAGCGATTGCTCCATCGTTCGATGAGATGGGGATTACGCTGCTCAATTTCTTTGTCGATTCCATCAACATACCGGAAGATGACCCCGCGGCTCTTCGAATTAAGGAAGCATTGGCGAAGAAAGCGGAAATGGACATTATCGGCTATACATATCATCAGGAGCGGACCTTCGATACGCTGGAAGGAGCCGCGAAGAATCCCGGGAGCCCGGCGGGAATCATCGGCAGCGGGCTGGGCGTAGGGATCGGCATGGCTGGTCCGGTATATGAGACGATGACCCGAGTGTTAAGGGACACTGAGGTACCGACTGCGGACGGCCCCGGACTGAAGCCAAGAGCCTGTACCGAGTGCGGAACGTTGATCGACGAGCATTCCCGGTTTTGTTCAGGCTGTGGTCAGCCGGCCCATGTGCAGAAGCCGGACAAGCCGGCTCGCGATATTTTGTGCACCGATTGCGGTCATGTGATCCCCCGTCATGCGAAGTTTTGCCTGAACTGCGGAGATCCGTACAGAGCCTGCCCATCCTGCGGCTATGATTATCCGGCGAATGCCAAGATATGCGCGGAATGCGGCGCCCAGCTGCCAATCCCTTGCCGGGAATGCAGCAACTTGCTGGACCCGGGGGCGAAATTCTGTCCGAACTGCGGAGCAAGCCATAGGCTTCAATGCACTAACTGCAATCATGAGGTACAGCCGGGGCAGAAGTTCTGCATGGAATGCGGGCATCGGTTAATGGAAAGTGAAAGCGGTGATCCATCATGACGTCAAGAGTCGCAACTCGAAACGGTTTCTGGTTGGCTGCCGCGATCGTGCCGGTGGCAACGATACTGCTATTCGGTTTTATTGGCGGGCTGACCGATATCAACGCGTGGATGTCCGGCATTGCCATTGGTTTCGCTGAGGCGTCTGTGCTTCTTTTTACCGGATCCTGCATCCATCAACGCAGACGCAAAGCTGCTGCCTCCAAGGCCCCTTTTACGATCGCCATGGGCTTCATTATCGGGGTGTATGCCGTATCCGTCATCCTTGAGGTGATTTTGCTGGGAAACCTGTTTAAGCTCTCAGGGCCGGCGTATCTCAAAATCCATGCGATGACGTTATTGGGATTTGCCGTTGTTTTGGCTTTAGTCTCTCTGATCGGCAGGTATGCATTCGCTCATGAGGAGAAGGAGGGGGAGCACACAGCAAGGAAGCGTGAAACGGTCGCTTGGGTTGGAGCGATCCGGGGAAAGCTGAACCTGCTGTCAGGCGAGGATATCCCCTTGCTGGACCGGGATTTGGCTGAACTGGAGGAGACGCTTCGCTACAGCGATCCCATTCCCCATGCCTCCCTCCATGAAATGGAGCATTTGATCCGGGAGAAAATCGCGGTATTGGAGGATCAGGTGACACTGATCGGTGAAGTCAGCGCCGAAGCCCGCCCGGAGGTGGCCGAGGAAACGGCACGCATGATCCGGGATATCCTCAGAACGGTGCAGGACCGTAATATGCAGCTTTTACATGCAAAAGCAGGTTCTACATAAAAGCAGATCAAGGAGATAACGTATGGGTATGCCTTTGAAACCTTATAAATTGAAATTTTCCACAACCGATGCCCTTATCCTCGTGGCTGCCGTTTTATTTTTTCCGCTAGCTATGGTGCTGGCCGCCATTCGAATGATTGCCACCCAGCGACGAAACAGCTGCAAGGGGAGAAATTACAGGCTCTTGGGCTGGGTATTGCTAATTACGTTTATGGTCCTTGAGTTTTTGATGATCGTCGGCAGCACCGGCACCGGGGAGACCGGGAGTCTTACGGAAGTCACGATCTTCTTGGGAATCGTTTTTCTGCTTCCGGCAGTCATTTTGTTCGTGATCGGACACAAGCGGGACCAAAGCTTCGGAATGCTGATCGAGGTTTATACGGATGCCATCGTGCGAAGGAGGCTGTTCCATATCCCGTACATTGCCCAGGCGGTTAGGCAGGGACCGGAGCAGGTGATCCGGGATTTGAATGATATGTTTCGCATGCATTTGCTCCCCCATGGACGGATCGAGAACGGCGTCGTGAAAATCCCGTCCTTGCGGAGCCGGGAAGACTTCAGCGAAACCAGTGGTGCACAGAGCCTTGATGAGCAGCTGAACTCGGTCCTGAATCAAGCAGCCGTGATTTTGACGGCAGAGCGGACGGAGACACCGGAAGAGGACGGCCCGTATTGGATAGAATGCCCCGGATGCGGTGCGAAATCGTCCGTGGCCCGCGGCGAGCACAAGGAGTGCGACTATTGCGGCACGCTGCTGAGGCACAGCAGGATCGGGTAGACGGAGGGTTCGAAAAAGGGGGATCTGCCCAAGCCCCTTCTAAAGCACTGGTCGCCTTGATCGAGTGGCCCCAAGCGTGTAAGGATAAAAGCCGGCCTGCGCGACAAGTCCCTTTTAGGGACTTGTTTGCTACTGTGGCGCTGGATTGGGCGCGACAAGTCCCTTTTTGCAGCTAGAATAAAAAGTGGACACCCCTTAGTGATAAAACGATAATGAAACAAAGCAGACGAGAGGGTGTCAAAAAAAATGAGTGGCAATAGACAACATTACAACGAGACATTTAAGCGTGAAACCGTAAAGTACGTGCAAGAACAGTTTAAGACGCTGGAGCAGATCGCCGATGAGTTGAACATTAATCCAGGCACATTACGCAACTGGGTCAAAAAGTATCGAACATTCGAGCACGAGCCTGTCAATCATGGGGAAACCTTACGTCAGCAAACCCAACTTATCGAAGATCAGAAACGCGAAATTGATGATTTGAGAGAAGAAATTGCGATCCTAAAAAAGGCCATGCACATCTTCAGCAAAGAAAAGAACTAAGGTTCCAGTTTATCGAAGATCATCGCTCCGAGTTTCGATTGGAGAAGATGTGCGTTCTCTTTCACGTGTCTCGGAGCGGTTATTACAAATGGCGTACCTCTGAAGCTTCTGAACGGGAAAAACGTAAGGCAACGCTGGCTGAACGTGTGAAATGGCACTTCTATGACTCCGATGAAACCTACGGCAGTCCCCGAATACGAAACGAGCTGGTGAAGGAAGGATGGACGGTATCGGAACGTACGGTGGGCCTCATTATGCGCGAACATGGCCTTCGTTCATGCATGGCCCGTAAGTTCCGAGTGGTTACGACCGATTCCAAGCATGATCTCCCGATTGCCCCTAACGTGTTGGAACAAAATTTCAAAGCCACAAAGCCCAACGAAAAGTGGGTCGCTGACATCACGTACATCCCCTGCCGCCAAGGGAAACTCTACCTTGCGAGCATCCTGGATCTGTACACCAAACAAATCGTCGGTTGGAAGCTAAGCGATCGGATGACCACAAACCTTACCCTCGATGCCCTAAAGATGGCGTATGCTGCTAAGAAGCCTCCGAAGGGATTGATTCACCATTCCGACCGCGGTTCGCAATATGCCGCTAAAGAGTACCGTGAACAGTTGAAGCAATTTAACATGAAGCCCAGTATGAGCCGCAAAGGAAACTGCTACGACAACGCCTGTATTGAAGCGTTTCACAGTATCCTAAAGCGAGAATTCATTTACAGCAAACCTAAGTTTAAAACAAAAGAGGAAGCCGGGCAGAAGCTGTACCGTTACCTTGAATTTTTTTACAACCGAAAACGTTCTAACAGTACGATTGGGTATATGTCCCCGGTGCGTTTTGAGCAGTGCTATTACGAGTACATAGCTTAGCTTAGAGGTGTCTACTTTCTTGACAGAAGAGCATTTAGGGACTTGTTTGCTACTGTGGCGCTGGATTGGGCGCGACAAGTCCCTTTTAGGGACTTGTTTGCTATTTCAGCGCTGGATTGGGCGTGACAAGTCCCTTTTAGGGACTTGTTTGCTTCTTCAGCGCCGGATTGGGCGCCACAAGTCCCTTTTAGGGACATGTTTGCTGTCGCGGGCCCGAGTACTTCATTCTCAACTTTAAGCGTAGTATGGGCGTTTTTTCTTCGCTAAATTTACAATTTTACAGGGTTAACGATGAGTTCCTATAAAATTTGCGATATAGTATAGGTTATAGCCTGGACATGAAGATGCTGCCAACGCGAAAAAAGGGACATTTATGTATTGCCCTTGCCCGATATATCCAGTATAATGTCCACTATACGAAAACAGTAGTCTTTGAGGAGAGGACGTTTTGTGAAGGAACGCTATTATTTGGTCCGGGAAGACATCCTTCCCGAAGCTGTGGTCAAAACGATGCAGGTGAAGAAGCTGCTGGCCTCCGGCGACGTCAAGACGGTCCATGAAGCTGTTGAGCAGGTAGGGCTTAGCCGCAGCGCCTTTTATAAGTATAAGGATGGCATCCATCCGATCAATCAGCTGGAGCGGGATGAAATTGTCACCATATCGATTGATATGGAGCACCGTTCGGGGATGCTGTCAGAGGTGCTTGGATTGGTTGCCGGTGAAGGCGGCAATGTGCTGACCATCCACCAGAGCATTCCTTTACAGGGGATCGCAAACGTGGTGATCTCTGTTGAGGTCTCCCGTTTGATTGAAGAGCTCGACGATTTGTTGGACGGTCTGCGCCGGATCACCGGCGTACGCAAAGTACAGATGATCGGGCAAGGATAATTCGTTTCATAAGTTAAGTAAATCGCTTATTGTGATGGGATACGGGAGGTAATTGTAGGAATGAAGCCGGTGAAGATAGGACTTTTAGGATTGGGAACAGTAGGAACTGGGGTTGTGCGAATTGTAGAAGGTCATCAGGAGGATCTGAGCAGCCAGGTCGGATCACCGATCGTGATCGAGCGGATTGCGGTGAAGCATCTGGAGAAATACCGCAGCGTCAGTGTGGATCAGAGCAAGCTGACGGAGGATCCGTGGGAAGTGATCCGGGATCCGGAGATTGATGTCATTGTGGAAGTTATGGGCGGCATCGATCAGACGAAGACGTACATTTTGGAAGCGCTGGACCGCGGCAAGCATATCGTGACGGCGAATAAGGATCTGATGGCTCTGCACGGCGCCGAGATTTTGGCAAAAGCGCAAGAGAAGCAGTGCGATGTATTCTATGAGGCAAGCGTAGCCGGCGGTATTCCGATTATCCGGACGCTGATTGAAGGCTTCTCATCGGACCGCATTATGAAGATTATGGGGATCGTGAACGGTACGACCAATTATATTTTGACGAAAATGAGCCAGGAGGGCGCATCCTTCGAGGACGTACTGGCTGAAGCGCAGGCGCTCGGCTATGCGGAGGCAGACCCGACCTCAGATGTGGAGGGCCTGGATGCGGCACGCAAGATGGCGATTCTCGGAACGCTTGGTTTCCGGACGAATGTCGAGCTGCAGGATGTATCGGTCAAGGGAATCTCTCAAGTAACCAAAGAAGACATTTCGTACGCCAAACGTCTGGGCTATGAGATGAAGCTGCTCGGCATCGCGGAGCGTCAGGACGACGAGGTCAGCATCAGCGTGCAGCCGACCATGGTACGCACGGGACATCCCATCGCAGCCGTTAACGGTGTTTTCAACGCCGTCTACGTCTATGGGGAAGCTGTAGGGGAGACAATGTTCTACGGTGCGGGTGCCGGCGAGATGCCGACGGCGACCTCCGTTGTGGCGGATCTGGTCGCGATCATCAAAAACTTGAAGCTTGGCGTGAATGGTCTGAAAGCGATCGTTCCGTATAAACAGAAGAAGCTTAAGACGGATGAGCAGATTTCGTATAAAAACTTCATTCTGCTGCATGTCGATGATAAAGCGGGAGTACTCGCCCAAATCACCCAAGTGTTTGCACAGCATGACGTAAGCCTGGAATCGGTCGTCCAGCAGCCGAATGACCAGAATCCGGATGCAGAGATCATCATCGTCACGCACCATGCGAGCAAGGCAAATATGGATAAGGTGCTGAATCATTTCGAGGGCCTGGAGGTTATTCGGCGGATCAAGAGCGTCTACCGCGTAGAAGGCTAACCCATAAGACCGCGAAGTGAGCATCAGAGCCGAGACTATATTTTTTCATAGAAAAGGAGATCATGAGAGATGCCGTACGAAGGACTGCTTCAAACTTATAAAGAATATTTACCCGTTAATGAACAAACCCCGCTGCTGACCCTTAAAGAGGGGAATACGCCCCTGATCCGCGCCGAAAACCTGTCGGAGGAGCTAGGAATCGATCTGCACTTTAAATTTGAAGGCCTGAATCCTACAGGCTCCTTTAAAGACCGGGGAATGGTGATGGCGGTAGCAAAGGCGATGGAGGAAGGCAGCCGCACCATTATGTGCGCCTCGACCGGCAATACCTCCGCTGCAGCGGCTGCTTATGCGGCGCGTGGCGGGTTGAACTGCATCGTTATTATCCCGAACAACAATATTGCCCTGGGCAAACTCGCACAGGCGATGATCTACGGCGCCAAAGTGATTGCCATCGACGGCAATTTTGACCGCGCACTGGAAATCGTCCGGGAGATCACGGCTAAGCATCCGATTACCCTCGTCAACTCCGTGAACCCGTACCGGATTGAAGGGCAGAAGACGGCTGCATTCGAAGTGGTTGATCAGTTGGGAAAAGCGCCGGACGTGCTGGCGATCCCGGTTGGGAATGCGGGCAATATCTCCGCATATTGGAAAGGCTTCAAGGAATACCATGCAGCCGGCAAAGCGGCTTCGCTTCCTAAAATGCTCGGCTTTGAGGCCGAAGGAGCCATGGCCATCGTGAAAGGCGAGCCGATTGCTAATCCGGAAACGGTCGCAACGGCAATCCGAATCGGCAATCCGGCCAGCTGGAAGACGGCGGTTGCTGCAGCCGAGGAGTCCCGCGGCCAGATTAACTATGTAACCGATGAGGAAATATTGGAAGCCTACCGCAAAATCGCGTCACGTGAAGGAATCTTTGCCGAGCCGGGATCCGCAGCTTCGATTGCAGGCGTATATAAAATGAAGCGGGAAGGATATTTTAAAGGCGGGGAATCCGTTGTCTGCGTTCTGACTGGACATGGATTGAAGGATCCGAACATCGCGATTTCAACCGTCAAATCGGAACCGCTGGTCGTATCCGATACGGAGTCCGCAGTCATGGAAGCCATCGCGAAGCTTGAAGGGGCTGCGCAGGTATGAGTTTGTCCCAAGGCGTAAGGGTGAAGGTTCCGGCCAGTACGGCCAACCTCGGTCCCGGATTTGATACGCTCGGCATGGCATTGTCACTATACTCCTGGATCGAGCTGAAGCCGGCTGATCGCACTGAATTTCATCTCTACGGGGACGAGATGAAGGGAGTGCCGGTCGACAAAAGCAATTTGATCTATAAAGTGGCGCAAATGGTGTTCGATGAAGCAGGAGAATCGGTTCCCGAGCTTGAAATATCGATGTATTCCGACATTCCGTTGGCCCGGGGACTCGGCAGCAGTGCTTCCGCCATCGTTGGCGCCTTATTCGCGGCCAATGCGTTGATCGGCTCTCCGTTGTCTGAGGCCAAGCTGTTCGATATGGCGACTGCCCTCGAGAAGCATCCGGACAACGTTGGCGCCTCGTTATTTGGCGGCATTATTACGGCGGTATGGGATGGAAAGCATGCGGATTATATCCGGATCGACCCGCCGGCCCGTCTCGGGACGGTGGTCGTCATTCCGGATTTCCACCTGGCCACGTCCAAAGCACGGGAGGCGCTGCCTGCCCAGGTCAATTTGGCCGATGCCGTATATAATATTAGTCGATCGTCCTTGATGACGGCTGCCCTGTCGGCAGGCCGCCTGGATCTTGTACGTGCAGCGATGCAGGACCGCATTCACCAGCCTTACCGGGCACCGCTCGTGCCCGGGATGCCGAGAATTCTGGCGGAAGCGCCTGATCAAGGCGCACTGGGGGTCGCGCTCAGCGGAGCAGGCCCGACGATCATCGCTTTCGTGGATCGTGACGATCGGCGTGTGGATGATCTCAAGGCTTACTTGGTGAAAGCGATGGAGGCCGAAGGCATTTCGGCCTCGTGCTTCTGTCTGGACCCGGCAGCCGAGGGCGTCCGGACGATGGACGACATCAACAACAGATCCTTTTTGGATATGATTAGAGGGGAAGTTACCGCATGAAAAAAATAGCCTTGTTGCCCTCAGGATCGGTATCTCATGAAGCGATACGATATCTTCTTGGCGATCAGCCTGTCGAGCTGGTCCACTACAAACTGATCTCTGATGTGTTCATGTCTACGGTCGAAGGCAAGAGTGATTATAGCGTCATTCCGATTGAGAATACGATTGAGGGCTCTGTAAGCCTCCATATGGATTGGCTTGTCAATGAGGTGGATATGCCGATGCAGGTGGAGTGGGTGTATCCGTCGATTCAAAATTTGATCGGCAATGCTTCGGAATTCCGCGGACCCGATGGAATGATGGATTTCAGCAAGATTACGAAAATCTGGTCCCATCAGGTTGCGACTGCCCAGTGCCGCCAATTCCTGGCCAAAGCAGCCCCTCAGGCGGAGCTTGAACAGGTTGGCAGCACGTCCGAAGGCGTTAAAATCGTAAAAGAAAATCCGGGCAAAGGGTGGGCGGCCATCGGAACATCCCTCGGTGCAGCGGAGCATGGATTGGATCTGCTCGCAGAGCGGATTACGGATCACGACAACAATTACACCCGGTTCGTGCTGATCGGCCATGAGCCGATCGCCATTGACCGTTCACCGGAGCATGTCAAGACGAGCATTCTGGTTACGCTGCCGGAAGATGTGCCGGGTGCGCTGCATCAGGTGCTTTCGGCATTTGCGTGGAGACGGCTGAACCTGACCCGAATCGAATCCAGGCCGACCAAGAAAAAGCTCGGCAACTATTATTTCTATATTGATGTAATGGCTCCGGCCGATTCCGTTCTGTTGACGGCCGCCATGGGAGAAATCGAAGCGCTCGGATGCCAAGTCCGCACGCTTGGATCGTATCCGGGTTACGCCTACGAAAGCGAGAAATTGGGGGTAAAGTAAATGTCTGAGCAATGGATCTATTTAGACGGAGAATTTGTCACGAAAGAGAATGCGAAAGTTTCGGTATTTGATCACGGCTTCCTGTACGGGGACGGCATTTTCGAAGGCATCCGGATTTATAACGGCAACATCTTCAAATGCAAAGAGCATTTGGACCGTTTATACGATTCGGCCAAGTCTATCGATCTAGTTATTCCATTGGCCTACGATGAGCTGCTGGAGGCAATGGCGGAGACGATTCGCCGCAACGATATGAGAGACGGCTACATCCGCCTCGTCGTGTCGCGCGGTGCCGGCAATCTGGGGCTTGATCCACGTCGCTGCCCGAAACCGACGGTGTTGATCATTGTCGAACAGTTGGCAATCTATTCTGAGGAAGCTTATTTGAACGGCTTGCGGGCGGTTTCTGTGGCCCAGCGCAGAAACATTCCGGATGCGCTCAATCCGAAGATCAAGTCGCTGAACTATTTGAACAACATCCTCGTTAAGATCCAGTCAAACTTCGCAGGGGCCGATGAAGCCATTATGATGAACGCTCAAGGGTATGTTACGGAGGGTTCGGGAGACAATATTTTTATCGTGAAAAATGGTGTCGTCACAACGCCGCCTTGTTACCTGGGCGCACTTGAAGGCATTACGCGCCAGGCGATTATCGAGCTGTGCGGCAAGCTTGACATTCCGCTTAAGGAAGAGCCTTTCAGCATGCATGATGTGTATATCGCCGACGAGGTATTTTTCACAGGTACGGCCGCCGAGGTCATCGCTGCACGCGAAATTGACGGGCGCACCATCGGAAAAGGGCAAGCGGGTCCGATTACGCTCCGATTGCTTGAAGAATTCCGGAAAATCGTTGAGATTGACGGGTATAAAGTTTGGGAATCCTAAAGATTACGGACAAGTAAATCAAGCTTATTGAACAATCCTTTCATGTCGATGAAAGGATTTTTTTTGTATCGAGGGATGTCAATCGCCCATTTCTTGCATAGGATGTAGTAACGAACACGGGCGAATAACCATGACGCCTAGAAGAGTGTAGGAGGTTTTAGCGGCGTGAAGATACACATCGTCAAGGAAGGCGACACCCTATATGAGCTGTCCAAAAAATTTGACGTACCGTTAACGAAGATCATCGTTGCCAACCCGCAGCTGGTCGATCCGAATAAGCTTGATGTCGGGGCTAAAATTAAAATTCCGACAGAGCCCGTTCCGGTACCTGGCGGCAGCCAGCCAATTATCCATAAGCACACGGTAAAGCAAGGGGATTCTCTATGGAAGCTGTCCAAAGCTTGGGGAGTGACCCTGAAAGAAATTATCGATGCCAACCCGCAGCTTAAAAATCCGAATGCCCTTTTGGTGGGAGAGATTGTGAACATCCCGTCATCTGGCATTTATACGGAGACGGGGGACAGCGATGGCGTAACGATGAGTGCTGAAATGGCTCCAGGCAAAAAGAAGCCGGGCAGCAAGGATTACACGGGCGTCAAAGAAGAAATTACCCAGCCCGTACCGCAGCCGCCGGTGGCCCCGCCACAGCCAATGCCAGAGCCGCCTGTGTTACCGAAGCTACCGGAGATTGCGCCTCTGCCGGAGGAGCCTAAAAAGGTAGAGCCGGAGTACAAACCGGAGATTAAGCCCGAGATTAAGCCCGAGTACAAACCTGAGATTAAACTCGAGTATAAACCGGAGATTAAACCCGAATTTAAACTAGAATACAAACCGGAGTATAAGCCAGAGTTCAAGCCAGAATTTAAACCGGAGTATAAACCGGAATACAAACCGGAATACAAACCGGAATACAAACCGGAATACAAACCGGAATACAAACCTTTTGAGCCGGAGCAAATGTATCCGTTAAAGACAATGCCAATGCCGCATCCGGTTCTTCCGGTCGATGAACCATGCCCGAAGGTTGCTGATTTCCATGTCCAACCTTTCATGCATCCATGTCCGGAGTTTCCGATTCACCATGTTCCGGATCATCCATGTCTTGGTCCGTACCAACATCACCATCATCATGGATATCATGAGCCTCAGTTTACGATGCCGCAATACGGTTATCCGGAATCCCCATGCGGGTGCCATGAACCGGTAAAATGGCAAGGAGAGAGCGTTCATCCATACTACCACGTGCCACAGCCGGCCGTTCCGGCGTCCTATGGAGAAGCTTGGGGAAATGCAGCGGGAGGTTATCCGGGATTGTCCGGGGACTCGGTTGGGATGGAGTATTCCCAGGTATCCGTTTCCGAGTCCTATACGGCAGGAGTTACTTCTAACTATATGCCGTACTCGGAACATCACGGGATTTCGCCGCTTGGCTACGCCTCTTCACCTTGCGGCTGTCAGGGCGGAGAAGTTAGTCCTTTTTACGGTATGCCTCAAAGTTATCCATATGCTAACCAGGGCGCATCGGAGAATGCAATGCCTTATAATTGGCAGCATGGTGCCATGAATTCGTCGGGTGCCTACAGCGTTCCTTCGGCACCGATTGGAGGTTTCGGCGCAAATCCATCATTCATGAACCCTTATGAACAGATGTGGATAGACCGTCAAAATGAAGAACAAGGAGTAGGAATTGCTTCAAGCTTTACGGAAGATGCATCTCCAACGAATCATTCAGTTGAAGAGAGCGATCAGGAAGCTGAAATTCGTGACGCTGCAATTGAAGAGAATAGTAAGACGGCCAAGGCAAAGGTTCATCGTCAGACGGGGGGGAAAGCCTCCAGAACTGCAGCCAAGAAAACACGGAAGCCGCAGTCGGCAAAGAACAAACAGCAAAACCCATGGATAAAAGGATAAAGGTTTAGCGAAAAAATAAGGGGTAACAGCTTAGAGGTAAGTTGTGAGTGGTTTAGAGCCATGTTAGGATTTTTAGTAGAAGGGCGGCCGGTCACCGGCCGTCTTGTCTCATTATAGTAGGGATACAAAGCGTGGTAAAATATAGGGCGGAACGAGCTTTAAGTGCTTTGAAAGCCACTCTTTAATTAGTACAAGCTGCAATAATGGATTTGGAAAAAATTATGCATTGTTAAACAGTATTGATTCATGATATATTATAAATCTAGTCGCGAAACGAACGCCTTTGCGGCAGGGAAGAGGTCGATGAATAATTTTTGGTTTCGATTTTAAGAAATCAAAAAAACTTTAAAAAACCTCTTGCATTATCGAAATGAATATGATATATTATAAGAGTTGCTGATGCGAACGAGATTCGCCGGTAACGAAAAGGTTGATCTTTGAAAACTGAACAACGAGTGAGTAAAACGAACCGCTTCGGCGGGGAGTTACAATAGAGGATTGAACAAATTCTCGTCAGTTTTTCTAAATGAGCTTAATCGCTCTTTCAAGACTCACCAGATTTGATTCACTCATCCGAGTGGAACCCAAATCCGGCGAGGTCGATCGTCCTTCGGACGATCTTTATTGGAGAGTTTGATCCTGGCTCAGGACGAACGCTGGCGGCGTGCCTAATACATGCAAGTCGAGCGGACTAATGGTTTCCTTCGGGAAACCGTTGGTTAGCGGCGGACGGGTGAGTAACACGTAGGCAACCTGCCCTCAAGACTGGGATAACTACCGGAAACGGTAGCTAATACCGGATAATTAAACCTGCTGCATGGCGGGTTTATGAAAGGCGGAGCAATCTGTCACTTGAGGATGGGCCTGCGGCGCATTAGCTAGTTGGTGAGGTAACGGCTCACCAAGGCGACGATGCGTAGCCGACCTGAGAGGGTGAACGGCCACACTGGGACTGAGACACGGCCCAGACTCCTACGGGAGGCAGCAGTAGGGAATCTTCCGCAATGGGCGAAAGCCTGACGGAGCAACGCCGCGTGAGTGATGAAGGTTTTCGGATCGTAAAGCTCTGTTGCCAGGGAAGAACGTCTCATAGAGTAACTGCTATGAGAGTGACGGTACCTGAGAAGAAAGCCCCGGCTAACTACGTGCCAGCAGCCGCGGTAATACGTAGGGGGCAAGCGTTGTCCGGAATTATTGGGCGTAAAGCGCGCGCAGGCGGTTCTTTAAGTCTGGTGTTTAAACCCGAGGCTCAACTTCGGGACGCACTGGAAACTGGGGAACTTGAGTGCAGAAGAGGAGAGTGGAATTCCACGTGTAGCGGTGAAATGCGTAGATATGTGGAGGAACACCAGTGGCGAAGGCGACTCTCTGGGCTGTAACTGACGCTGAGGCGCGAAAGCGTGGGGAGCGAACAGGATTAGATACCCTGGTAGTCCACGCCGTAAACGATGAATGCTAGGTGTTAGGGGTTTCGATACCCTTGGTGCCGAAGTTAACACATTAAGCATTCCGCCTGGGGAGTACGGTCGCAAGACTGAAACTCAAAGGAATTGACGGGGACCCGCACAAGCAGTGGAGTATGTGGTTTAATTCGAAGCAACGCGAAGAACCTTACCAAGTCTTGACATCCCTCTGAATCCTCTAGAGATAGAGGCGGCCTTCGGGACAGAGGAGACAGGTGGTGCATGGTTGTCGTCAGCTCGTGTCGTGAGATGTTGGGTTAAGTCCCGCAACGAGCGCAACCCTTGATCTTAGTTGCCAGCACTTCGGGTGGGCACTCTAAGGTGACTGCCGGTGACAAACCGGAGGAAGGTGGGGATGACGTCAAATCATCATGCCCCTTATGACTTGGGCTACACACGTACTACAATGGCTGGTACAACGGGAAGCGAAGCCGCGAGGTGGAGCCAATCCTAAAAAGCCAGTCTCAGTTCGGATTGCAGGCTGCAACTCGCCTGCATGAAGTCGGAATTGCTAGTAATCGCGGATCAGCATGCCGCGGTGAATACGTTCCCGGGTCTTGTACACACCGCCCGTCACACCACGAGAGTTTACAACACCCGAAGTCGGTGGGGTAACCCTTACGGGAGCCAGCCGCCGAAGGTGGGGTAGATGATTGGGGTGAAGTCGTAACAAGGTAGCCGTATCGGAAGGTGCGGCTGGATCACCTCCTTTCTATGGAGAATCGTCTTCTGCAACGAAGACATTCAAATATGGCTGACCGCAAGGTCGCCGATTCCTTTGCGAAAGCAAAGAACCAAATCAGGTTTAGGCCTGTTGCTCACTCGTTGGTCAGTTTTGAGAGTTCAACCTCTCAAGCTTGTTGATTCCAGATCTTTCTTGTAGACAAGATCGCTGAGAATTGATAAGATATTATTCCGGTCGTTAAATGACCGAATGAATTTGATCCTTGAAAACTAGATAACGAAACGAATTTGCGTTTTAGAAATATCCTTTTAGCTGAACTTGTGTCAAAACAAGTTTCAATAAAAAAGTAGCACGCGAAGGTTTTGGGATCATCGATCCTTTGGGAGCTTGTTTCACCATTGAGTGGTTTTATCCAATCAGGAAACAAGCGGACAACAGAGCGATGAGCACAATAACCGGAGCATAAGGTTAAGCTACTAAGAGCACACGGAGGATGCCTAGGCGCTAGGAGCCGATGAAGGACGTGGCGAACAACGATACTGCCTCGGGGAGCTGTAAGCAAGCTTCGATCCGGGGATGTCCGAATGGGGAAACCCAGCTGGTGTAATAGCCAGTTACCCGTATCTGAATACATAGGATGCGAGGAGGCATACCCAGGGAACTGAAACATCTAAGTACCTGGAGGAAGAGAAAACAAGAGTGATTCCGTCAGTAGCGGCGAGCGAACGCGGAACAGCCTAAACCAGAGAGCTTGCTCTCTGGGGTTGTGGGACGTCTCACATGGAGTTACAAAGGTTTAGATTAGACGAACAGGTCTGGAAAGGCCGGCCATAGAAGGTAAAAGCCCTGTAATCGAAAATGTGAACCCTCCGAGACGGATCCCGAGTAGTGCGGGGCACGTGAAACCCCGTATGAATCCAGCAGGACCATCTGCTAAGGCTAAATACTCCCTAGCGACCGATAGTGAAGCAGTACCGTGAGGGAAAGGTGAAAAGCACCCCGGAAGGGGAGTGAAATAGAACCTGAAACCGTGTGCTTACAAGAAGTCAGAGCCCGATCTATGGGTGATGGCGTGCCTTTTGTAGAATGAACCGGCGAGTTACGTTCCCATGCAAGGTTAAGGCGAGAAGCCGTAGCCGCAGCGAAAGCGAGTCTGAATAGGGCGCTTTAGTATGTGGACGTAGACCCGAAACCGTGTGATCTACCCCTGTCCAGGGTGAAGGTGCGGTAACACGCACTGGAGGCCCGAACCCACGTACGTTGAAAAGTGCGGGGATGAGGTGGGGGTAGCGGAGAAATTCCAATCGAACTCGGAGATAGCTGGTTCTCCCCGAAATAGCTTTAGGGCTAGCCTCGGAAATTAGAGTCGTGGAGGTAGAGCACTGATTGGGTGCGGGGCCCGCAAGGGTTACCAAGCTCAGTCAAACTCCGAATGCCATAGACTTATATCCGGGAGTCAGACAGTGAGTGCTAAGATCCATTGTCAAAAGGGAAACAGCCCAGACCATCAGCTAAGGTCCCCAAGTGTGTGTTAAGTGGGAAAGGATGTGGAGTTGCACAGACAACCAGGATGTTGGCTTAGAAGCAGCCACCATTTAAAGAGTGCGTAATAGCTCACTGGTCGAGTGACTCTGCGCCGAAAATGTAACGGGGCTAAACACACCACCGAAGCTATGGCTTGAATCGACTTCACTGCTTCTTTGAGGTAGTGAGCCTGAGTTGAATATTTTTGTCAGACTTGAAATGAAATCAAGGATGACCAAATGCTCTCAGGGGTTAAACACACTTCGAAGGCGGAGTGAAGTCGATTCAGGGGTAGGGGAGCGTTGTATGCAGGTTGAAGGTGTACCGTAAGGAGCGCTGGACAGCATACAAGTGAGAATGCCGGTATGAGTAACGAAAAGATCAGTGAGAATCTGATCCGCCGAAAGCCCAAGGTTTCCTGAGGAAGGCTCGTCCGCTCAGGGTAAGTCGGGACCTAAGGCGAGGCCGAAAGGCGTAGTCGAAGGACAACAGGTTGAAATTCCTGTACCACCGTAAACCGTTATGAACGATGGGGTGACGCAGGAGGGTAGTGACGCGGACTGATGGATGTCCGTCCAAGCAGTGAGGCTGATGTGTAGGCAAATCCGCACATCGTAAGGCTGGGCTGTGATGGGGAGTGAAAATTACAGTAGCGAAGGTCATGATCTCACACTGCCAAGAAAAGCCTCTAGTCAGGTGAAGGTGCCCGTACCGCAAACCGACACAGGTAGGCGAGAAGAGAATTCTAAGGCGCGCGGAAGAACTCTCGTTAAGGAACTCGGCAAAATGACCCCGTAACTTCGGGAGAAGGGGTGCCTCGGTAGGGTGAATAGCCCGAGGGGGCCGCAGTGAAAAGGCCCAAGCGACTGTTTAGCAAAAACACAGGTCTGTGCGAAGCCGCAAGGCGAAGTATACGGGCTGACGCCTGCCCGGTGCTGGAAGGTTAAGGGGAGCGGTTAGGGGTTAAACCCGAAGCTGTGAACCGAAGCCCCAGTAAACGGCGGCCGTAACTATAACGGTCCTAAGGTAGCGAAATTCCTTGTCAGGTAAATTCTGACCCGCACGAATGGCGTAACGACTTGGGCGCTGTCTCAACGAGAGATCCGGTGAAATTTTAATACCTGTGAAGATGCAGGTTACCCGCGACAAGACGGAAAGACCCCATGGAGCTTTACTGCAGCTTGATATTGGATTTGGGTACGATCTGTACAGGATAGGTGGGAGCCTAAGAAGCATGAGCGCCAGCTTGTGTGGAGGCGACGTTGGGATACCACCCTGATCGTATCTAGGTTCTAACCTGGTACCGTGATCCGGTACGGGGACAGTGTCAGGCGGGCAGTTTGACTGGGGCGGTCGCCTCCTAAAGAGTAACGGAGGCGCCCCAAGGTTCCCTCAGAATGGTTGGAAATCATTCGAAGAGTGCAAAGGCATAAGGGAGCTTGACTGCGAGACCTACAAGTCGAGCAGGGACGAAAGTCGGGCTTAGTGATCCGGTGGTACCGCATGGAAGGGCCATCGCTCAACGGATAAAAGCTACCCTGGGGATAACAGGCTTATCTCCCCCAAGAGTCCACATCGACGGGGAGGTTTGGCACCTCGATGTCGGCTCATCGCATCCTGGGGCTGAAGTAGGTCCCAAGGGTTGGGCTGTTCGCCCATTAAAGCGGTACGCGAGCTGGGTTCAGAACGTCGTGAGACAGTTCGGTCCCTATCTGTCGTGGGCGTAGGAAATTTGAGAGGAGCTGTCCTTAGTACGAGAGGACCGGGATGGACGTACCGCTGGTGCACCAGTTGTTCCGCCAGGAGCATGGCTGGGTAGCTACGTACGGACGGGATAAGCGCTGAAAGCATCTAAGCGTGAAGCCCCCCTCAAGATGAGATTTCCCAGTATGTAAGACCCCTTGAAGACGACGAGGTAGATAGGTTGGAGGTGGAAGTGCAGCAATGCATGGAGCTGACCAATACTAATCGGTCGAGGGCTTATCCTAAAAGCTTTCTGAAAGAAAGCTCGCTACGGAAGCATGAACAAACACCCCAAAAAGTGAAGCGAAGCTTTGAAGCGGATGCCGAATACTTTTCGGGGACCCCGATCCAACATTCGGGAAATGCTACGGATTCTAATCAACGCAAAGACGTTTCGTATCTAGTTTTCAGGTGATCAAACCCGATTTGCAGGTGTACAAGCTGCACATGCAATGAAGATGATTACGGCATTTGGCGATGCCGCATCCTGAATTTAACGTTTGGTGGCGATGGCGGAAGGGTTCCACGCGTTCCCATACCGAACACGACCGTTAAGCCTTCCAGCGCCGATGGTACTTGGACCGAAGGGTCCCGGGAGAGTAGGACGCCGCCAAGCGGTACATATTCCCTGATAGCTCAGTTGGTAGAGCACTCGACTGTTAATCGAGTTGTCACAGGTTCGAGTCCTGTTCGGGGAGCCACTTATGGAGAGGTGTCCGAGTTGGCCGAAGGAGCACGATTGGAAATCGTGTAGGCGTCAAAAGCGTCTCGAGGGTTCGAATCCCTCTCTCTCCGCCAGCAAGGACTTTATATACGGCCCGTTGGTCAAGGGGTTAAGACAC
Organism: Paenibacillus sp. FSL R5-0810; assembly: GCF_038002285.1. Taxonomy (NCBI): domain Bacteria; kingdom Bacillati; phylum Bacillota; class Bacilli; order Caryophanales; family Paenibacillaceae; genus Paenibacillus; species Paenibacillus sp. FSL R5-0810. The sequence continues at coordinate 3,320,709 of NZ_JBBOCF010000001.1, read as the reverse complement.
CTCCCTTTCACGGAGGTAACAGGGGTTCGAATCCCCTACGGGTCACCAACATGGAGGCTTAGCTCAGCTGGGAGAGCATCTGCCTTACAAGCAGAGGGTCGGGGGTTCGATCCCCTCAGCCTCCACCATTAAATATCCCCAAAAAGATAAAGCAAAGGCTTTACAAGTGGTTTTATTAGGGGAGCTTATACACAATGACGCGGGGTGGAGCAGTTCGGTAGCTCGTCGGGCTCATAACCCGAAGGTCGCAGGTTCAAATCCTGCCCCCGCAACCAATTATATCGCATTAGCGATCAAGCCTCATGGAACTGTGGTGTAGAGGCCTAACATGCCTGCCTGTCACGCAGGAGATCGCGGGTTCGAATCCCGTCAGTTCCGCCATTTTTAACAAATGGGAGCCATTAGCTCAGTTGGTAGAGCACCTGACTTTTAATCAGGGTGTCGAAGGTTCGAGTCCTTCATGGCTCACCAGTGTTACATAAATCTTGATATTGCGGACGTGGCTCAGCGGTAGAGCATCGCCTTGCCAAGGCGAGGGTCGCGGGTTCGATTCCCGTCGTCCGCTCCATTTGCGCCCTTAGCTCAGCTGGATAGAGCGTTTGACTACGAATCAAAAGGTCGGGAGTTCGAATCTCTCAGGGCGTGCCATTGATTGATGTGCGCATTCATCATGAATTAACTTAAATGATTATCCTTACGCCGGTGTGGCGGAATTGGCAGACGCGCGCGACTCAAAATCGTGAGGGAAACCGTGGGGGTTCGAGTCCCTTCACCGGCATTTTAAATAACGGGACGTAGCTCAGCTTGGTAGAGCACCTGGTTTGGGACCAGGGGGTCGCATGTTCAAATCGTGTCGTCCCGATTGAAGCAAGGACCATTTTCAGAATTTCTGAAGATGGTCCTTTTGTCGTTGCGCACTTTCGGTACAAGGGATGTCTGAATAATTTGGCAGCCTTGCGGTCACAATATGAAAAACATTGAATAGAAGGGGATAACCTTGAGTGTTTTTCAATTCCTAAGAAAAGTGTTCCGCAAACGACGGAGACGCTGGAGACGGGCCATCTGGTCCAGTTCGATCCTTGCAGCGGCCATGATCTTCATTTGGTCTGGCCAGACGCTGAAGGATCAAATGAATATGCTGCTCACCGATAGCCGCGGTGAAAAACCGCTCGCGCTCGAGACGATGCATTATTTGCAGATGGAAGAAGAGAAGCAAGAAGAGCGGACTTCCGAGCAGAGAAAGTTTATGCAGGAACTGAACGCATCAAAGGGGAAGAAGAAAGTACATCTGCGCACTACCTATGTATGCGGGGTGGAAGAGCAGAATATCGGGCGCCTGAATGCAGACGGCATCTATGAACTGATGAATAAAAACCCATTATGGCAGGGCCGCCTGGATGACAAAGGGGAAGTTTGGCTGGAGCAAACGGTATCCGATCTCTCCCCCAACTGCAAGAAGCAAGCGTACATGAGCGTGGATGCAAGCGGAAATTTAACTTTGTTTGAGGGACCTCCCGAAGAAGAGAAGGTTCTCCGCACCTTTTTCCAATTAGATATCGGTTCGATGGAGTCCTCCTTGCCAAAGGATGTCATCCAGCAGCTTCAGGAGGGGATCCGGATTCAGGATATGGATGAATACAACAGCGTCTTGTCGACGTTTAGTGATTATGCGCGGGATATGGCCGAAAATGTGATGAAGCCCAGCTCCTGAGCGAATCCGGACGAACCGGGTCGACCGTTTTTCGACAATGCCACATTTTTGCTGCTCTATTGTTACACCGCAACACCGCAACTGTCTGGTGCTGATCTGCACCAGGCAGTTTTTCTTTTTCAGTTGCGCGCAGCAGGCCATGCGGTCAAGAACGGAGCGCAATTTATCCGCCCACAAGCCTAATAGAAGCCTCCCTTAAAAAAGGAATCATAAGCTTAGGGAAACAATGTGAAAATAGGCACAAGAAAAGGTTCAAAGTTTTTCCTCAACTAAAGGTCGATCTTTTGTTATAATGGGAGAACGATACATATGTTCGCTTCATCAGAGGAGAGGTTAGTATTGCGTATTTTAGGCATTGACCCGGGGATTGCCATCGTTGGCTTCGGGTTTATTGATAAGACGGGGAGCAAGGTGTCGCCGGTGCAGTACGGCTGTATCCAGACCGAAGCGCATACGCCCGAAGAGGAAAGACTTCATCAGGTTTATGAGGGCATGCTGCAGTTGATTGATAAATATGAGCCGGAAGCCGTGGCTTTCGAGAAGCTTTTTTTTAACCGGAATGTAACGACGGCGATGACGGTATCCCAAGCAAGAGGCGTGCTCATTCTCGCAGCCGTTCAGCGGGGACTTCCCATTGCCGAGTACACGCCTATGCAGGTTAAGCAGGCGATTGTAGGCTATGGGAAGGCGGAGAAGAAACAGGTACAGGAGATGGTAAGGATGTACCTGAAGCTTGCGAGCATACCGAAGCCCGACGACGTGGCTGATGCGCTTGCTGTCGCTATATGTCACGCCCATTCCTATACGTTAAATTCCAGATTAAACGAGGTATTGAGAAAATGATTGATTTTTTACGTGGACAAGTCGTCCATCTCGAGAGTGAATATATCGTGCTGGATGTGCATGATGTAGGGTATCGCATCTTCTGCCCGAACCCGTATGCCTTCGCCAAAATGGAAGGAGTCGTCACGGTGTATACCCACCATCATGTACGCGAGGATGCGATTCTGCTGTTCGGCTTCCCGACACGGGAAGAGCAGCGGTTATTCCGCAAGCTCATCGAAGTATCCGGCATCGGCCCGCGGGTGGCGCTCGGAATATTGGGCGGCGGCTCGCCGGATCATGTGGTATCGGCCATCTACCAAGAGAATATTTCATTTCTGATCAAGCTGCCGGGGATCGGGAAGAAGACCGCCCAGCGCATGATTTTGGATCTGAAGGACAAGCTGGACGGCTTCAGCGATGCCGCTATGGCGACAGGACTGTTCGCCCTGCAGCAGGAGCAGCCGGAAGAAAGCGGTTCGGCTTGGACAGAAGCCCGCGAGGGGCTGAAGGCGCTCGGGTACACGGACAGCGAACTGGATAAAGTATGGCTGAAGATTAAGGATTCCATAGGCAGCGGAGAATCGGTCGATGTATTGATGAAACGGGCACTGCAGCAGCTGTATGCCGGTTAATAGCGTCGTCTGCAGGAGAGGAGTTTAACTTAAGATGGACGATCGAATTATTACTGCGAATTTAATGATGGAGGACCAGGCGGTAGAGCTCAGCCTGCGTCCCCGGTATTTGGCCGAATATATCGGACAAAATCAGGTAAAAGAGAATTTGAAAATCTATATCGAGGCAGCGAAGATGCGCAAGGAAGCGCTGGACCATGTGCTGCTGTACGGTCCCCCGGGACTGGGGAAAACGACCCTTGCGAACATTATCGCCAATGAGCTTGGCGTAAATCTGCGTACGACCTCGGGACCCGCCATCGAGCGTCCCGGCGATTTGGCTGCCCTTCTTACGAATCTGCAGGAGGGCGATGTTCTTTTTATCGACGAAATCCATCGGTTGCATCGGACGGTCGAGGAGGTCATGTATCCGGCAATGGAGGATTTTGCGCTGGACATCATGATCGGCAAAGGGCCGAGCGCACGCTCGGTCCGGCTGGATTTGCCGCCCTTCACGCTCATAGGCGCCACCACGAGAGCGGGATTGCTCTCCGCCCCGCTGCGCGATCGCTTCGGGGTTGTCAGCCGGCTGGAATTTTACACGGTGGATGAGCTAAGTTATATCGTGTCCCGCGGCGCGGACATTTTAGGTATCGAAATATTAGGGGATGCCGCAGAGGAAATTGCCCTTCGTTCGCGGGGGACGCCGCGGATTGCAAACCGGCTGCTGAAGCGCGTCCGCGATTTCGCACAGGTACGAGGCGACGGGATGATTACGACCGACATTGCAAAGGAAGCGCTGAGAATGCTGCAGATCGACCCGATGGGGCTTGATCTGATCGATCATAAAATGCTTCATGCCATGATCAAGAGCTTCCGCGGCGGGCCGGTCGGCCTGGATACGATCGCGGCTACGATCGGCGAAGAGAGCCAGACCATCGAGGACGTGTACGAGCCGTATCTGCTGCAGATCGGGTTCCTGCAGCGTACACCGCGGGGGCGGGTCGTGACACCGAACGCATACCATCATTTAGGCATCCCGGTTCCGGAGGATCGCCGTTAGAAGTTTTAAAAGGACAATAGCTTATCATTCTATCCTTACAGCTCCAGGAGGTTTGTAGACATGAATATAAAGGGGAAGAGGTCATTTCTCCGCAGAACTGCCGCAGGCATGGCGGCAGCTGCTCTTGCCGCAAGCATTTGGGCCGCACCTGCCGCGCACGCTGCCGCCCCGTCACTTGACACGATTCGGGTAGCGATGTTCCTGGATCTTGGAAGCCAGTACAGATCCACAGTGAATGCCGTTACCCTGCAATCCGAGGAGGCCCTGACGGTTGCATTAGACAATGCCGGAGCCCAGGACGCGATGACAAGCATACCGGCTAACCAACAAACGCGCATGAGCGTCGATTCTTACCGGGTGAAGGTACTGGAGACGACAGATTGGAAAACGGCTGCCGAAGCCGCCAAAAAGCTGCAGGCAACGAGCGATAAACCAATGCTGTTTGTGGACGGCAAGGTGTACAAGCTGTATACGGGCATGTATGCATCGGAGAAGGCTGCATCCGATGCGGCAGCGAGAACAGCCAAGACGGCGGCTGCCCATTTGAACGGTCAGACCCCTTCGGTACGGGGCGGACTCCATCTGTCCGCAGGCTCCTTCGCAACGGAAGCGCAGGCGGAAGCAGCGCGTGCAGCCTATGCTGCTGCCGGCGTTGACGCATTTAACGTCATGACCCAGGCAGGTTATGAGGTTTGGGTCGGGGAGGCTGCCAATGCATCGGATTTGGCCGCTGTCCAGCAGCAAGCCGCTGCTGCAGCGCCGAATCCCCTTGTTGAGACGAATACCAAGACCCCGGGATTGATCCTCCGCAGGGACGCCGGTCTGAACCTGGCGGCTGCTCAAGAGGTTCAGCACTTTATGCTGTCAGGTGAGCTGGCCACGCTCAAGGTGTCGGGGACAGCGGGCACCGGAATCCATGTGAAAGAACGTTCCGACCGAACTTACCGCGGAGCGATGGAGATCGGCAAGAAGAACGGGCAATTGTATTTGGTTAATGAGCTGCCGTTCCAGCAGTATCTATATTCGGTAGTAGGAGCCGAAGTGCCTTCCTCATGGGGGGCCGAGGCTTTGAAGGCACAAGCCGTTGCCGCAAGAACCTATGCGCTGTTCCAAGGAACCAAGTTTGAGGTCGCCAATGTCGTCGATACAACGCTGAGTCAGGCTTACTACGGTACGGCCTACGAGTATCCGAGCGTCGTGCAGGCGGTGGACGCCACTGAGGGAGAAGTCGTCATGAAGGACGGCAAGCTGGTCGAGACGGTGTTCTCCTCCAACGCGGGAGGCATGACCTCTGACCCTGCAGAGGTATGGGGCAATGCCAACAATGTATTCGCGGCAGTCGAGAGTCCGGGCGATACGTCGGCACAAGCCGCGTTGAAATCGTGGTACCACGTTCTTCTGCCCAGCGGGCTCACGGGCTATGTCCGGGAAGATAACGTGAAGGAGACAGGCAGCAAGACTGCCGCAGACCTCCCTTATATGACCGTTACGTCTAAGGACACGAATGTGCGTCCGCTGCCCCTGATTCAATCCGATGCTAAGCCTGTAGCCCAAATGAATCCGGGCGATACGGCGGTCGTTCTGGACAAGGTGGCGGAATCGAACAGCTATGCGTGGATTCGGGGCCCGTTCACGTCCGAGCAGCTGCTGGCTTCGCTGAAAGGGAAGACGTCTAGCGCCCTCCCTTCAGCCATAACGTCGCTGACGGTGACCGAGCGCGGTCCTTCAGGCCGGGTTTTGTCCGTCAACGCCAATGGCCAGCAGCTGGATGTGAAGTACCCGGATGTGTACCGTTCGGCATTTAACGGACTGCCCAGCACCTTGTTTGATATTGAACCGACCGGAAGTTATACTGTATTGAGCGCGAATGGTGCAGAATCAACGGTTTCGTCCGGAGAGAGCGTTACGGTTGTCTCAGGCAACGGAAGCGCCAGCGTAAAGGGCGCCGGTACCGTTATTTTGAGCGGTGAAGGACAAGCCAGAGCCGTTGACAGCAAGGCTGGCTTTAAATTTACGGGCAAAGGGAACGGCCACGGCCTGGGCATGTCCCAATGGGGCGCCAAAGGAATGGCGGATCAAGGGTATGATTATAAGCAGATCCTGCAACACTATTACCGCGACACGATTATTACGAAGGAATGACCGATCATGAATGTGGATTTATACGATTTTGAATTGCCGGAGCGTTTGATTGCGCAGACTCCCTTAAAGGAACGCAGCGCTTCCCGGCTTCTTGCCTTGAATAAAGAGGATGGAGCGATGTCCCACGGGACCTTTGCCGATATCGTTGGTTTTCTGAATCCGGGTGACACCCTCGTTCTTAACGATACCAAGGTCATCCCCGCCCGATTGTTCGGCGAGAAAGAGGAGACGGGTGCGAAGGCGGAGGTGCTGCTTCTGAAGAACCTTGGGGAAGACCGCTGGGAAGCGCTTGTCAAGCCGGGCAAGAAGCTGAGACGCGGAAGCACGATCTCCTTCGGAAACGGGAAGCTCAAAGCCGTTATTGAAGAAGAGGGGGATATGGGAGCTCGGACGCTTCGATTCACCTATAAAGGAATTTTCCAGGAGATCCTGGATGAACTGGGTCAGATGCCGCTGCCTCCTTACATTAAGGAGAAGCTCGATGACCGTGACCGGTATCAAACTGTGTATGCCCGGAATGAAGGCTCCGCGGCTGCTCCGACGGCAGGACTTCATTTTACGGAAGCACTTCTCGACGAGATTAAGGCCAAAGGCGTGAATATCGCTTTTATTACGCTGCATGTCGGGCTTGGAACTTTCCGCCCGATGTCCGTTGAGCGGGTTGAGGATCATGTCATGCATGAAGAATACTATTCCCTCTCCAAGGAAACGGCTGAGCTCCTCAATGAGACCAAGCGTCGGGGAGGAAGAGTAATCGCGGTAGGAACGACGTCTTGCCGAACGCTCGAAACCGTGGGCGAAGCTCATAAGGGAGGCCCTCTCAGCGAGAGCAGCGGATGGACTAGCATTTTTATCTATCCAGGATACTCATTTACCGTGGTGGATGCGCTCATCACGAATTTCCACCTTCCCAAATCGACGCTGGTCATGCTCGTAAGCGCGCTGGCCGGACGCGAGCATATTCTGGAAGCTTACCGTGAAGCAGTCCGGCAGGAATACCGCTTCTTCAGCTTTGGGGACGCAATGTTTATTTATTAACTTCGGAGGTTGGTTGGACATGGCAGCTGCTGTTACGTACGAACATATAAAAACCTGCAAGCAGTCGGGAGCGAGGCTGGGAAGGGTTCACACCCCCCACGGCGTGATCGATACGCCGACGTTTATGCCGGTCGGCACGCTTGCAACCGTCAAAACAATGAGCCCGGAAGAGCTGAAGGCGATGGATGCCCATATCATTCTGAGCAATACCTACCATCTTTTTCTTCGCCCCGGGCATGAGATCGTCAAGGAGGCAGGCGGGCTGCACAAATTCATGAATTGGGACCGGCCCATCCTGACCGACAGCGGCGGATTCCAGGTATTCAGCCTTGCGGAAATGAGAAAAATTTCGGAGGAAGGCGTGCATTTTCGATCCCATTTAAACGGAGACAAATTGTTCATCTCCCCGGAAGTAGCGATGGAGATTCAAAATGCGCTCGGCTCCGATATTATGATGGCATTTGATGAATGTCCGCCTTACCCGGCGGAATACGAATACGTGAAACAATCCACTGAACGGACCTCACGCTGGGCCGAGCGGTGCCTTCAAAGCCATGCCAGACCGAAGGATCAGGCGCTCTTCGGAATCGTCCAGGGAGGGATGTACGAAGATCTCCGCCGGCAAAGCGCCGCTGATTTGACTTCCATGGATTTCCCGGGTTATGCTATTGGTGGACTTAGTGTGGGAGAATCGAAGCAGCTGATGTATGAAGTGCTGGATTACACGGTGCCCCTGCTGCCGGACAATAAGCCGCGCTATTTGATGGGAGTCGGATCACCCGACGCTTTGATCGAGGGCTCGATTCGTGGCGTGGATATGTTCGATTGCGTGCTTCCGACACGGATTGCCCGTAACGGAACAACGATGACAAGTCAAGGCCGTCTTGTCGTTCGAAATGCTCAATACGCCAGGGATTTTGGACCGCTGGATCCGGAATGTGACTGCTACACTTGCCGTAACTACTCGCGTGCGTATCTGCGTCATCTGATCAAGAGTGACGAGACGTTCGGGCTTCGTTTAACGACGTATCACAATCTTCATTTCTTGCTCGATCTGATGCGGAAAGTGCGTCAAAGTATTATGGAAGACCGTCTGCTTGATTTCCGCGATGAGTTTTTTGACAAGTACGGCCTTCATGATAATGAAAAAGGTTTCTAAGTAAGCTAATGACCCATGGGGTTTGTCGTTGAAGGGGGGGAAAGAAATATGCTTGATCAACTCGCAGCAGCACCGAATCAAGGCGGCGGAGGTCTTCTTGGCTTGATTCTGCCGTTCGTTCTGATGTTCGTCATCTTCTATTTCTTGCTGATTCGTCCGCAACAGAAGAAGCAGAAGCAGAGAACTGCAATGCTGAGCGCTTTGCAGAAAGGCGATAAAGTGGTAACTATCGGTGGCCTTCACGGTACGATTGTGGAAATTACCGATGATATCGTCGTTTTGAAAGTGAATGATGTAACGAAGTTGACGTTCGATCGCAATTCGATCAGCCATAGTGTAAACAATACGTAATCCTCAAGGCATACATATGTCCTTCGAGGGACTTGATTTGCAAGCGAAAGGCCGACTCTATTCTGGAGCCGGCCTTTTTGCTTGCTTTTATTTTTTCAAGTTAACGCCGAACATGCCTCCGATCGCACCGGCGATAAAGACGGTGGCCAGCAGGGTCAGGTCTCCAAGCGCCAGCGAGCTGTCCAGCGCAAGGAATCCGATAGCAAGCAGCGTAACACCGTACAGAAGCCCGGTTAAGCAGCCGTAATACCAGCCTCTGTTTCCTGCACGCTTTCCGCCAACACAGCCTCCGATAAACGCGGAAAGAGCATGTACGAGAAAGGTGTAGAACGATAAATCCTCTTCCGTCAAGCCGCTGCTCCACAGCAGGAGGGAGAGCGCCAGCGCGCCAAGAAACATCCAAAAAAATGAATACAAAAGTCCTGAAAGAATGGGATTGGTAACGCGAAAGGTGAATACTCGCCGGATCGGTTCCATGAATCGTTCCCCCTTAACGAATATATTAGTGCGAGTTCAAAAAGTCGGTTCTTCAGCACCGAAGCTTATGCTTCCGAAGTGCGTTTTTTCAAAACGCTTTAGGTTAGATAAAGCTAGGGCCTGAGGAGCGGAGCTACACGTTTTCTCAGAAAACGCCTTCGAAAGCATCTGCTAGTTTTGGGTACGTGAGCATCCGAAGGCCCGGCCGAATTCAAGATTCGATGCCGGGGTGCTTCTTGATTCACTGCGTGATCAAAAGACGACTTTTTGAACAACCTCTATTAGTAAATATTGTATGGCCAAGCCTGGTCAGATAGTACAACGGAAACCGCCAAATTCGATATTTGTAAGATTGCCATTAATTAATCGTCAATCTTCGAATGGGAATGGATGCCGAAGGTCAGAATAGCTGTACATGAGAATGTTCGACCAGCTAGGAGGGATTGATTATGTCTCATATTACGATTCTGATACTGCGGACGATTCTGATGTATGCGGTTATTTTTGTGACGATGCGCATTATGGGAAAAAGAGAGATCGGAAAGCTGTCCATATTCGATCTTGCCATCTCGATTATGATTGCAGAGATTGCAGCGTTTGTTCTGGAGGATGTCAACAAGCCGATTTGGGAAGGTCTCGCCCCGATTATCGTCCTCGTTGGGATTCAAGTGGGGCTGGCCTATCTTGGATTAAAATTTCGAAATATCCGTCTGTTGGCTGACGGCAAGCCTAGCATCCTAGTATCCAAGGGGAAGCTTCACCGCAAGGAGATGGCGAGGCTCCGCTACAATCTGGATGATCTGATGCAGCAGCTTCGCGGCAAGGATATAGACAGCCTGGCCGATGTAGAGTTTGCAATATTGGAAACGACCGGTCAGCTAACCATTATTCCTAAAGACAAAGAGGATGCAGCAGGCTCCTCGGCCAGCTCCTCAGGCTCGGATGATCAGGGCGGGGTTGTCGTGTCCGGCAGCGAGCAGGACAGCTCTGGATCCAGCAGCACGGCTTCCAGGTCCGATGCGGAGGCTTCCGTAGGTGGCAGTCAGCAGGGCATTTCCGGATCCAACAGCAACCCTTCGAGTTCCGGCAGCGGCTCTTCCACCTCCACCGGTGGTGCTTCCTCTGGTAACGGCAACGGGCAAACCATGTCCACCCGCAGTGCTTCACAAGAGGCAATTATCGATATTCCTTACCATAAGGTTACCTATGAAGGGATGCCGATCCCGCTGATCATGGACGGAAAGGTGCAAGATGAAAACCTGAAGCTCATCGACAAAAACCGGCCATGGCTCCAAGGCGAAATCCGAAAGTATGGTTTTAACGATTTCGAGGATGTATTCCTCTGCTCCATTGATCATAAGGGACGGATCTACCTCGACGGGAAAGAGCAGGATTAACGGCGGCTGCTGCGGTTGAGCCAAGCTCCCACCACGGGAACGCGCTCCAGATCGCGCGGCGTCACCAGTCTGGTCATAAAGATGACGGCCAAATAGACGGCGAAGCCTACGGTAACGGACGTAAGAAATTGAAGCCATGGCTGTGTACTAAACGGCAGATGGTTATATCCATAGAGAATCGAAGCCCCCATGATCAGCATGACGGCCGCCGTTTTGATGTAATCGAGCCAACGGAAGCGAAATCCGATCAGCCGGGACAGACTGAAGCCGTGCAGCACGGTGACCGCAACGCTGTTCACGAGAATGGCTATGACCGCCCCCTTGATGCCGAAGGCCGGATTGGATGCCAGATAGACGATCAGGCTCATTTTAATCAGGGCTCCGATCAAAGTGTTGACAAGGGCTCTTCCTGGCCGATCCAGCGCCTGCAGCGCTGCTTGTAGCGGGGACTGCACGTAAAGAAACAGCGCGAAGGGAGCCATTATTTTAAGCATGGTTCCGACCTCCCGGTTATCGTACAGAAGCAGGCACAGCGGTTCGGCCAGGACATACATAACAACGGCAAAGGGGGCGCCTGATACGAGAGCCAGTCGAAGTGACTGGTTCATCCGTTTATGTATGGTCACCCGGTCATTACGCGCGGAGGCCTCCGAGAGAGAAGGAACCAGGGAGATGGCGAGTGATACCGTGAGCGCCCCCGGAAGCAGCAGCAGCGGTATGACCATCCCCTGAAGGGCGCCGTATTGGGCGGTCGCGACGGTTGTAGCGATGCCGGCCAGAGCAAGGCTGCGGTTCGTAAGAATGGTTTCAAGCAGGTAGGAGAAGGAGCCTACCATTCGGCCTCCGGTGACCGGAATCGCGATTCCTGCCAGCCGCTTCAGAATCCCTCGGGTTGTATCCGCTGATTCTTTTAACCCGGATGTGTCCGGAGGAGGCGATTTGGGCAGGAGCTTGCCGTTTCGGCGCTCTTCGCCGGCATACTGCAGCAGCAGGGCAACCATCCCGATCAGTTCGCCTACGGCAGTGCCAAGCATTGCTCCAGCCGCTCCGTACTCGATGCCTTTAGGCATGAGGAGATGGGCAAACCACAGCATGCATACGATTCGGACGATCGTCTCGATGACGGAGGAGCTCGCGGAGGGAATCATGTTTTGTTTGCCCTGGAAGTAGCCCCTGTATACGGAAGAGACCGCGATGATAATAAGCATGGGCGTCATGCTGATGAAGGTCTGGAACACCCGCTCGTCCGGCAGAAGGACCCCCGTGACCCAAGGAGCCAGCAGCAGGCTCAATGCCATAAAGAGCGTTCCGGCTGTCAGCGTCAGCATCAGGCTGACTTGGAGAATTTGCTTGGAAGCATCCCGCTTTCCGGCGCCTTCCGCTTCGGCGACCATTTTGGCAATGGCAAGCGGAATTCCGCCGGTAATGATCGTAACAAGAACGATAAAGAAGGGATAACCGAGCTGGTAAATGCCAACGCCTTCCGGACCGATGATTCGTGGCAGGGCGATGCGGGGAATGAAACCGAGGATACGGTTCAGTATGCCTGCAGCTAGTAAGATTAATGTTCCTTTGATAAACGATTGCTTGTTCACTGTCCATCCCACTCCCTGGTTGAGGCTGAATTTAAGGGCTTGTTTTCCTGTATGAACCGCCAAATTAACGTTATTCTTATGGATATGCCCTACCTGTCCCATATGATGACTTTACTTTTTGACGCGGTCATGGTACGAATAGAAGGAAACAGGCTTTAGGAGTCGAATCTATCAAAGGAGACGACAGGGAGGAGGCTATACGTCATGGAACAACTGACACCTATGACTGAGGACGAATTGATGAGCACCATCGAAATGGTATGCCAAAGCAAAGTCGAGGAGATGCACCTCATAGGCTACGAGCACGTGACGACGGATGATATCTGGAACTGCGTCAATAGCAAATATGAGAAGGAAGGCGTTCCGTCCCTCCATAAACTGGTCAACGATATCTTATCTTTAAAGGCAATGAGCTTAATGAATTATATGACAATATCAGCATATAAGGGATCGTCTTTCGATTAATGAAAGAGGTCCCTTTTTGACTTGCCGTATATATGATTGATCCTCATCCCGACAAATTTTGATAAATTGACTGGGTTTTATGACATCGCTATAATAGGAATATTGAGTAAAAAGGGGGAAAAAGGGACGGCATGAAAAGAATCATCAGTTTCATCGTTACCGTGCTCGGGCTTACCATTATAATGGCCGTTACAACTCCAGGCTTGCTGAAAGATGTCCGCCTAGGTCTAGATCTGAAGGGCGGCTTTGAAATACTTTATGAAGCGGAGCCGTTGATGGAAGGGCAGCAAGTCACGAAAGAAGCATTGCAGGAAACTGCGAAGAGCTTGCAAAAGCGCGCAGATGCGCTCGGCACAACAGAGCCGGAGGTTACACCGGAAGGAACCAACCGCATTCGTTTGAAAGTGGCCGGCGTGACGGATGAGGCCGAGGTTCGGAAGACGATGAAGGAACCTGCAAACCTTACATTCCGAAGCAATGACGGCTGTAAAGAAGGCGAGGAGTTCTGTAAAATCGAGCTTCGGGGCAATGATTTTGTGGAGAATGGCGCATCCATTGCCTATGACCAACTGAATCAGCCTATGATAGACATTAAGGTGAAAGACAAAGCAAAGTTTGCTGAAATTACGGAACGCCTGCTCGGTCAGGAATTGGCAATCTTTATGGATGACCAGCTGCTGTCCGCTCCGACGGTACAAGCCGTGCTGACGGATGGTTCCGCTCAAATTACAGGTAGTTATACGCTGGATGAGGCGAAGCAAATCCGCGATACGATCAACCTTGGCGCATTGCCGCTCAAGCTGGTTGAGAAGTATTCGCAGAGCGTTGGGGCTACCCTTGGCATGCAGTCTCTAACGAAGACGCTTCAGGCAGGTCTTTTGGCGTCGGTTGCAATCCTGCTGTTTATGATCATCCGATACCGCATTCCTGGCTTGCTGGCAAGCTTTGCACTCATTCTGCATACATGGCTGCTGATTCTCGTGTTTGTATGGGCAGACTTTACCTTGACCCTGCCGGGGATTGCAGCGTTCATTCTCGGGGTAGGTATGGCGGTTGACGCCAACATCATAACCTATGAACGGATCCGGGAAGAGATTAGAACAGGTAAGAGCGTCGCTTCTGCGGTAAAAGCCGGAGGCAAGTCTTCGCTGCGCGCGATCATGGACTCGAACGTGACGACGATTCTCGTTGCGGCTGTCATGTTCGCATTCGGTACGGGTGCCGTTAAAGGCTTCGCCATCGTATTGATTTTGGAGATCCTTATCAGTATCGCCACGAACGTTTATTTCTCCCGTTTCTTGCTCAATCTACTTGTGAGAATAGGTTGGGCCGGCAAACCGAGCCATTACGGTGTAAAGGAGCGTGACATTCGTGAGCTTTAAAAACTTCAATTATGTCGGCAAAAGTAAAATCTTCTTTATCTTCTCTATTGTCATAACCGTTCTGGGCTTGGTATTCCTGCTGATGCGGGGGCTGAACTACGGCGTTGATTTCCGCTCCGGTTCGAACGTAGACATATCTTTTAAGCAGCAGCTGACGAGCGAACAGGTTCAGCCGGTGCTGAATGAAATCGGGATCGGCGAGGATGCCAGCATCACGGAAGGGACAGACCGCATCAATATCCGGTTCAGCGACGTGCTGAGCGAGGATCAGGACAGCAAGCTGCGGACGGCGGTTCAAAAGCTGGACCCCTCGGCTACCTTTGAAGTCAACACGGTAGATCCCGAGATGGCTAAGGAGCTTGGACGCAACGCTATCTATGCGGTGCTGCTGTCCTGTATCGGGATTATCATTTATGTCAGCATTCGGTTCGAGTGGCGGTTCGCCCTTGCAGCCATCGTAGCATTGCTGCATGACGCCTTTGTCGTCGTCAGCATATTCTCGATTCTGGGGCTGGAGGTCGACCTTACCTTTATTATCGCGGTGCTGACCATTATCGGTTATTCGATCAATGATACGATTGTTATCTTTGACCGGATCCGGGAAAATCTGCGCTTTGCCAAAATTAAACGCCGTTCCGATTTGGTCGAGCTGGTCAACAAAAGCTTGTCCCAGACGATTGGGCGTTCGATCTATACCGCATTGTCGGTGTTTATCGCTGCATTGTTCATGCTTATACTCGGCGGTGAATCGATTCGGATGTTCTCCTTGGCGATCTGTATCGGTCTCTTGATCGGTGCGTACTCGTCGATCTTCATCGCAAGCCCGTTGTGGCTTGTGCTTAAAGGGAAAAATGTCAGCAACAAGCCGCAAAAAGCAGTGAAGCCGAACAAAGATAAAATCGAGATTTAATCACATCGATCCTATACACATGAAAGCCGCGTCGCAGGCGACGCGGCTTTCAAAAGTTAGCTGCCTTATAGCGTGCATGATTGGGGGGGACCTCAAGTGAGGAACGGACGATCGAACCAAACGGAAGCTGTCCTCTGGACAGGCATTGTGACAGATTTCGCCTTGGCAGTCTTCAAAGGCATTGCCGGCTATCTGTTAAACAGTAAGGCTTTGATGGCAGATGCCATGTATTCGTCAGCAAGCGCTGCGTCGCTGCTGGCGGACCGTTTGCCGCATCTCCGGGTATTCGGGAGAAGCAGCGCTGAACGAAATAAGCAAGGTCCATCCATGCAGTCTGAGTCTGTGATCTCCATCCTAATCGCTGTATTGATTATGATGGGCGGCCTTCAAATCGGAGTTTCCGCGATCCAAACGTTTGCTTCCGGAGTCCCGGAAGCACCGGATAAAACGGCGCTGCTTGCCGTGCTCATCTCATTGGCCATCAATGAAGCGGTATTTCAGTACCAGTATCATCATATGAAAAAGAACAGAGACCATCGACTGCAGTCGATATTGGAGAACCACCGCTTTGCGTTATATTGCTCGATCACGGTCATCATCGGCGTTTTCTTGTCATTCATATCGGGGGTGTATTTTGACGGGTACGGACTTATTTATATGGATTCCGTGGCGGCTCTGATTGTGGCGTGCCTCGTGATTCGCAAAGGGTATATCTCCATCATTCATTCCGTATACGGTACGCTGACGGAAGAGAAGCGGCATGAATTCGAGCCCGAATTTATGGATACGATCCAGCGCGTTCATGGCGTCATTACGGTCGAGAAACTTAAAGTTCAGGAGTACGGCCAGGTTCGCCAAGTCAATCTGGAGGTTATGGTCAGCGTCAACCCGCGCACGTCGGTGCTGGAGGCTCAAGAAATTGCCGAACGCATTCGCAAGCTTCTGACCCATCGGTTTATGCTCGTTTCGGATGTCAAGGTTTCCGTTGTTCCGTATGATCCCGGTTATCCGTATAAGTCGAATTTTGACCTGTTGGACAATGATTCGCCAACACTGCCGCAGTAATCAAGTGATCTATACTTAAGACAGCAGGAAAGCGGCAGGAGAGAGGAAGGTGATTATCCTGTGCTGTATTCCAAATATGAATGGCGGGTAAAAGCCCCGGATCACCATACGGCACAATGGCTCGCAAAGGAAATGTCGCTATCGCCTGTTGTGGCATCATTGCTGGCGACGCGGGGAGTCTTATCCTTGGAAGACGGGAACAGATTCCTGTACGGCTCTTTTGAGCTTACCCATGATCCTTATCTCATGCAGGGAATGCGTGAGGCCGTTCCGCGTATTCGAAAAGCGCTGGAGGATCGGGAGCATATTCTGATCTACGGCGATTATGATGCCGACGGGGTTTCCAGCACCTCGCTCATGATTCAGCTAATGCGTGAGCTGGGAGCCTCCTACGATATATACATTCCTCACCGTGCGAATGAAGGTTATGGTCTACATAATCATGCGCTCGATTGGGCGCACCAGCAAGGCGTGAGCCTGGTGATCACGGTCGATACAGGAATCAGCGCGGTCGATCAGATTGCATATGCGAATGAGCTCGGCATGGATGTGATTGTTACCGATCACCATGAACCGCCGGAGCGGCTGCCCGATGCTTATGCGCTGATCAATCCGAAAATCAAGGCATGCCCCTACCCGTTTAAGGGCTTGGCTGGCGTCGGCGTAGCCTACAAACTGGCACAGGCTCTCGTCGGAGAGCCGCCAAAGGAATGGCTCGAAATCGTTGCGATCGGGACGATTGCCGATTTGATGCCGTTGACAGGCGAGAATCGCGTGCTCGTTAAGCAAGGGATCGAATCGATGCGGTCAACCCGGTATGAAGGCATTCGTTGCCTGCTTGAGGTATCGGGGGTCCAGGTCGAGCAGGTGACGGCTGTCAACGTGGCGTTTGCCATGGCCCCGAGGATTAATGCCAGCGGCCGGCTGGATCATGCCGGCAGGGCGGTTACGCTCCTTACGACGGAGAGCCGGGAGGAAGCAGAGCGGCTGGCGTTTGAGCTGGACGCCTTGAACAAGGACCGGCAGCAGGTCGTAGAAACGATCGTACAGGAAGCGATTGAAATGGTTAACGTCAAATGGGGCGAGCGCTTGCCATCCGTCATTGTACTGGCTGGCGAAGGCTGGAATGTGGGGGTTGTCGGCATTGTAGCGTCCAAAGTGCTGGAGCGGTTCTACCGGCCGGTTGTCATTCTTGGTATCGATCCCGAGACAGGCAACTGCAAGGGCTCTGCTCGTTCCATACCGGGGCTGGACATCTATGAAGCTTTAAGCTCCTGCCGGGACGTCATGGATCATTTCGGCGGTCACCCTTCGGCTGCAGGCATGAGCCTGCACCGGGACCGGCTGGACGAATTTGAACATGCGCTCCAGCAATTCGCTGATGGAGTGCTGAGGGAAGAGCATTTTACCGCAGTTTGCGAAGCGGATATGGAGTGCAGCATGTCGGACGTCTCGCTTCCCGTCATTGAACAGCTGGAGCTGCTTGGACCGTTCGGGATGGCCAACGCCGTTCCCAAGATCATTTTTCGGGATGTTACCGTACAGGAAGTACGGAAAATCGGCAAGGAAGGCAAGCATCTGAAGCTGCGGATTGCGCAGAAGGGTCAGCAGATCGATGCTCTCTTCTTCGGGAGCGGCCATCTGGCCGATCTGCTGCCGGCTGGCACGGTCTTGGATGTTCTTGGGGAGCTGTCCGTGAATGAATGGAACGGCAGCCGCAGACTCCAGCTCTTGATTCAAGACCTTCGGGTGTCTTCCAGACAGGTGTTTGATTTCCGCGGGATTTCTGAGCCTCTAAGTGCCATCAAACGGTGGAGAGCGGAGCTTGCGCCATACCTGCAGTGCTCAGCCGACAGGTCCGCCGTCGTATATGCAAAAGATTCACATCCTGAAATAAAAAGTCAATTGTATGATATGTGCCTTTGGGTATATGATAGGAATGCTGGCATTATGCCGGATAACGATATTGCTGAGAGCAAACCTAAAGAAGACACTTCCGTTTTGTTCGTGCTGGACATACCGGAGAGCGCCGAACAGCTGGATGCGATGATGGAGGCCTTCCACAACGTTCCTAATATATTCATGCTGCATCCGACTCGGAATGAGCGTGAACGACTGCTGATCCCGAGCCGCGAACAGTTCAAGCAGCTATATGTTCTGCTTGCCGGCATGGCATCCTCGCCGGTACCGGAGCAGGAAGCGGTGGCGCAGCTGAAGCGGCGAACTTCGCTGTCCTCGCGCATGCTTGCCAAAGCGCTGGATGTATTTGAGGAATTGGTGTTCATCCAGCGGGCCAAGGGATGGATTACCTTTGTTCCGAAACCGGAGAAGAAACCGCTTGATGCTTCCCGGCATTTCCGGGAATTAAGCAATCTTGCGGACATGGAACAGCATTTGCTGCATGCCGGTACTGAACAATTAACCCAGTGGATGATGTCCCGTACTAAAGATGTTTCTTAGCCGTAATGATACAGGAGGAGATTAAGTTGGATTTTAAAGATTATATTCGCGTCGTTCCCGACTTTCCGCAGCCAGGAATCAGTTTTAAAGACATTACGACGCTTCTGAAAAATGGTGAGGTATACCGCAAAGCGATCGAAGAGCTGAAAACGATGGTATCCGACCTCAAAATTGACGTGATCGCGGGCCCGGAAGCGCGCGGCTTCGTTGTCGGCGCACCGCTGGCCTATGCGCTTGGCGTCGGCTTTACGCCGATTCGCAAGAGCGGAAAGCTCCCTTACGAAACGATTGAGGTAGGATATGACCTCGAGTATGGCAAAGATCGTCTGGCTATGCATACCGACGCCATCGAGAAAGGGCAGAATGTACTGATTGCGGATGATCTTCTCGCAACCGGCGGCACCATTTCCACATCGGTTAACTTGATTCGTCAGCTGGGCGGCAATGTGGTCGGCGCTGCATTTATGATCGAGCTTGCAGATCTGAACGGGCGTTCGAAGCTGGATGGAATCGACGTATTTACGCTTATGAAATACGAGTAAACGACAAATTTTCCCGGGAAATAAAAAGGTCCTGAGCGATGGCTCAGGACCTTTTTGTGTTGGTTCAGGAGGCTGAAGAATATGCAGCCGTTAGCTCTCTTTGATCTACATTGAGATATAGCTCTCCCGGAATAATAACCTTCGATGCCATTGAGAAGGCGGTACGGAGAAGGGGTTCAAGCCCTTGATTGAAATATACTTCATGTCCATCCGATCAATGTCTTTATAACAAGGGCACTAAAAGGCTATTGCAACAGAGAATCCCGCAATTGAATATAAAAAAACAGCCGCAGGTTTGCGGCTGTTTTTCATGATGCTCCTTAGACAGCTTTAGTCCGGCGTTTTCTCGGTGATAGGCTGTTCGTTATTCTTTTCGTTAGAGAGGCCCGTTATTTCAAACAGTTTGAAGAGAATAGCGAGGCACATGCCCACGATCGTTGCCAAAGCCATACCTTTCAATTCTACCGTCCAGATCTTCAAGGAAACGCCGCTGATGCCGGTTACGAATACCAGCGTCGCCATAATCATGTTGCTTGCCTTGGAGAAATCGACCTTCTGCTCAACGAAAATTCGCAGGCCTGAAGCCGCGATTACACCGAACAGCAGCAAGGATACGCCGCCCATAACCGGCGTTGGAATATTGGCCACGACGGCCGAGAAC
Source organism: Paenibacillus sp. FSL R5-0810 (assembly GCF_038002285.1). Taxonomy (NCBI): domain Bacteria; kingdom Bacillati; phylum Bacillota; class Bacilli; order Caryophanales; family Paenibacillaceae; genus Paenibacillus; species Paenibacillus sp. FSL R5-0810. The sequence goes on along the minus strand of NZ_JBBOCF010000001.1, from coordinate 3,300,855 downwards.
GAGCCGGAGAACGAGAGCAGAATCGCAATGACGGCCGCTCCGGCAATGACGTATACCGAGTATACCTTCGTCAGCGCCATGACGCCGATGTTCTCCCCATAGGTCGTGTTCGGCGTCGAGCCGACGAAGCCGGACAAAATGGTGGAGACCCCGTTGCCGAGCAGGGAGCGGTGAAGCCCCGGGTCTTTCGCTAAATCCCTGCCTACAATATTGCTGGTTACGAGCAGGTGCCCGATGTGCTCCACGATCACGACGAGCGAGACCAGAATAATGCTGAAGATGGCTGTAGCGTCGAATACCGGCGTCGTAATTTCAGGCATGGAGAGGAAGCTGGCCTCGGCGATTTTTTCCGTCTCTACAACGCCAAGTGCAAAGGATAGCGCATAACCTACCACGATCCCGATCAGGATATGAATGATTTTGGGAAAGCCCCGGAACAGCACCGATCCGAACACGGTTACGCCGAGCGTTACGAGCGAGATCGTTACCGTTGTCGGATTGATGGACTCTCCTTCTGCAGGGAGTAAGCCGGCCATGTCTGCGGCGACCGGAACGAGCTCCAGACCGATCATGGCGATGATGGCGCCCATGACAGCCGGAGGGAACACAAAGTCGATCCACTTGGTTCCTGCGTACTTGACAATAAGGGCAACCAGGCAGAAGATGACCCCGGTTACGATGAACGCGCCGAGTGCTTTTCCGTAGTTGGCATCCGGGTTGCCATCCAGCACCATCAGAACCGGCGCAATGAAGGCGAAGCTTGAGCCGAGATATGCAGGAATTTTCCCTTTACAGAAAAAAATGTAGAGCAGCGTGCCGATCCCGTTCATCAGCAGGATCATGCCGGGATCCACACCGAACAAGTTAGGAACGAGCACCGTGCTTCCGAACATGGCGAACAAATGCTGAAGGCTCAGCAGGAAACCGGGGCCAAGCGGAAGCTTTTCATCAACCTGAATTTCGCGTTGCAAGTTATTCCACTCCTCTATAGGACTTTAAATATAGGACCGTTCGCGTACGATCTTTAATAGATTAAATACAATCGTTCGTTTTTTCAACAATATTTTTTGCAGTCCGTCAAAAAAGATGCAAGCCTTGTCGAATCCAAGATGTCTATCCGCCAGGAATAGGGCATAATGTATGTAACTGTTAGCGAAACGCTGTCCGTGATTGGAGAAACCCGCATACGGTTGACGTAAACCGCCACAAGCGTCATAATGAGAGGAAAACCATCAAGAGGGAACCTGCACGTTTTGACAAGGGCGGGTTCCATTTTATATAGAAAGGGAAGAGAAGGACTCCAAAATGGGCATAGAGCGATTACTCGAAAAGGCCAGCGCCTATATTAAAGAACCCGATCTTCTCCGCATCCGGGAAGCGTATGAATTTGCGGAACAAGCCCACCACGGACAAGTGCGGAAATCGGGAGAACCTTATATTCTTCATCCGCTCGCGGTTGCCGACATCGTGGTGAATATGCAGATGGATACGCTGTCGATCATCGCTGCGCTGCTGCATGATGTCGTTGAGGACACGACCGTATCCCTTGACGAGATTCGGGAGCGCTTCGGGGATACCTGCGCCATGCTGGTGGATGGGCTTACCAAGCTCGAGCGGATCCAGTTCAGATCCAAGGAAGAGCAGCAGAACGAAAATTACCGCAAAATGTTTATCGCCATGGCAAGGGATATCCGGGTCATCGTGATCAAACTGGCGGATCGACTTCATAATATGCGGACTCTGAAGTACCAGTCCGAGGAAAGCCAGCGTCGTATTTCCTATGAGACACTGGAGATTTTCTGTCCCATCGCCCACCGTCTCGGTATTTCCGCGATCAAGTGGGAGATGGAGGATATTGCGCTGCGCTACTTGAACCCGCAGCAGTATTACCGCATCGCGAATCTGATGCATAAGAAGCGGGCGGAGCGCGAGCAGTACATCGACAACGTTATCGTCTGCATCCGCGAGAAGCTGGATGAAATGGGCATTCAGGCGGATCTGTCTGGAAGACCGAAGCATATTTACAGCGTCTTTAAGAAGATGACGGTGAAGAACAAGCAATTTAATGAGATTTACGATTTGCTTGCCATTCGGATTATTGTCGACAATATTAAAGATTGTTATGCTACGCTGGGCATTATCCACACTCTGTGGAAGCCGATGCCCGGTCGATTCAAAGATTATATCGCTATGCCGAAGACGAATATGTACCAATCCTTGCATACGACCGTCGTCGGGCCTAACGGAGAGCCTACCGAGGTTCAGATCCGGACGTGGGAGATGCATCGCACGGCCGAATACGGTATCGCCGCCCACTGGGCGTATAAAGAAGGCTCTTCCGGTTCCAGCGGAAGCTTCGACAATCGGCTGACATTTTTCCGTGAAATCCTGGAGCTTCAGCATGAGACGAAGGATGCATCAGAGTTTGTTGAATCGTTAAAAATGGACTTTTTCTCGGATTTGGTATTTGTATTCACGCCGAAAGGCGAGGTTATCGAGCTGCCATCCGGTTCGGTGCCCCTGGATTTTGCGTATCGGATTCATACCGAGGTCGGCAACCGGACGATCGGGGCCAAGGTCAACGGACGGATTGTTCCGCTGGACCATCAGCTGAAAACGGGCGATATCGTCGAAATCCTAACCTCCAAGCATTCCTATGGGCCGAGTCAGGATTGGCTCAAGATCGCCCAGTCTTCCCATGCTCGGAGCAAGATCAAGCAGTGGTTCAAGAAGGAAAAGCGCGAAGAGAACGTGGAAAAGGGACGCGAAATGCTGGAGCGGGAGTTTAAGCGCCTCGGCCTTGACGTGTCCGAATGGACGACCGATGATAAGCTGATGGAAGCGGCGAAGAAATTCGCTTTCAATGATATCGAGGATATGCTGTCGGCCATCGGCTTCGGGGGCATTACCGCCGCCCAGATCTGTACCAAGGTAACGGAGAAGATGCGCAGGGAGCAGGAGGAAGCAGCCAATCAGCTGGAGATGACCTCCGAGATGAAGGAGATCAAACCGGCCGAGAAGCGCAGCCGTCCGACGAACGGCGTTCGCGTCAAAGGGATCGATAATCTGCTGGTCCGTTTTGCCCGCTGCTGCAACCCGGTTCCGGGAGACGATATCGTCGGTTATGTTACACGGGGCCGCGGCGTCTCGGTCCATCGCTCGGACTGTCCGAACCTTCCGGCTACAGGCGAAGGCGAAGGCGAAGATGCCGCTCGGGTGATCGAGGTCGAATGGGAATCCTCGGTGGAGGCTAACTACAGTGTCGATATCGAGGTGACCGGGCATGATCGAAACGGGCTCTTGAATGAAGTGCTGCAGGCCGTTTCGGAGAGCAAGACGAATATATCCGCCGTCACGGGCCGCTCGGACAAGAACAAAATGGCGATGATTCATATGACGATTCTGATTCGGAATACCGATCATTTGCATTCGGTCGTCGAGCGCATTAAACGGGTAAAGGATGTATATACCGTTCACCGGATCATGCAGTGATTCTTATTTCGTGCGGGCTTCCGGTTGCCTGATGCAATTCACGGTCTGCTGCCCTTCAGGGAGCAGGCCTTTTATTATTGTGGTAACTTATTTTTTGACAGAGGGAGCTAAGTGTTATGAGAGTTGTCATTCAGCGATGCAAGCATGCGGAGGTTACGGTTGAAGGGGAGGTTGTGGGCCGGATCGGAGAGGGGCTTATGGTGCTCGTGGGCGTGACCCATGAAGATGACGAGAAGGATGTAAAATATATAGCCGACAAGGTGGCCGGACTCCGGATATTCGAGGATGAGGAAGGGAAAATGAACTTCAGCGTCCAGGATGTCGGCGGAGCCGTGCTGTCCGTCTCCCAGTTTACGCTTTACGGCGACACCCGCAAGGGTAAACGTCCGAACTTCATGGCTGCGGCGAAGCCGGACGCGGCCAAGGCGCTGTACGAGGCGTTCAACCAGGAGCTGGCGGCAAAAGGGTTAACCGTGGAAACCGGAAAATTTGGAGCGATGATGGACGTGTCGCTTACGAACTGGGGGCCCGTAACGATTATCATCGACAGCCGTGCCTCCTAGCTCTTATCGGTGCTGACCTTTCATGCATGATCCCGGAATTTTTGGGCAACCTGTGGGGGAATGGTTCTGCTTGCACAACCAAGCGAATGAAGGAGTGATGCGACCGATGCGTCAATCCCCCAAGTCTTCCCTTTGCAGCGGGTTGAAAGCATGTGAGCCGTCTAGCGGCATAAGAGAGAGTACGGGAGTGGAGCGGCTTTCGGCTTCGCCGGAGGATCCTGTGCTGGCGTTGAGAATGAAGGGGCAATACCGAAGGCTGCTGCCGAGATGGTAGCTTCTTTATGGAATAAGAATACATGAATGGATAGAAGGTCCGGGGGATGTCCTCCGGGCTTTTTTATGTTGAAGCGGGTTATATTCAATGCGAGTCTAAGCCGGCATCCCCCTTCATTCTTGCGGAAGTTCGTTGTTATAAAAGAAGCGCGGCAGGGTAATAACAAATCGAGGACCAATCGTGAAAGGAGACATGCCAGATGAGCAAGGTTGCATTTCTGCTAGCAGATCAGTTTGAGGATTCCGAGATGAAGACCCCTTATGACGCCGTGAAGGAAGCGGGGCATGAGGCGGAGATTATCGGCTTGAAACAGGGTCAGGAAGTGAAGGGGAAACAAGGCAAGGCCTCGTATACGACCGATAAAGCGATTGCTGATGCAAATATAGAGGATTATGATGCGGTGGTTATTCCAGGCGGCTCCTCACCGGAGAATCTACGTCTGGATTCCCATATATTGCAGTTTGTCACAGCGGCAGACCGTGCGGGCAAACCGATTGCCGCCATATGCCACGGACCGCAAATTCTGGCAAGCGCCGATTTACTGAAGGGTCGAACGATCACATCGTATCCGCCGCTTCAGGATGATATGGTGAATGCCGGAGCGCAGTTCAAGGATGAAGAGGTTGTAGTGGACCGGAATTTCATTACATCCCGCACGCCGAAGGATGAGCCGGCCTTTGTACGCGAGCTGCTGAAGGCTCTCTGATTCGGCAGTGGAGGCAGTTTGTCCATGCAAGACCAGTCTTTTCAAAACGATAGCTTTTGAAAAAAAGGAGGAATGGACATGTCGAAACAAATTCAAGCTTATTTCAGGACCGAAGATGAAGCAGAGGGTGCCAGAACGTCGCTGCTGACCTACCACACCGAGCAGCTTGAGGTGGGTCAGCTGCAAGACCCGATCCGCAGCGGGGCAAATATTCTGGTGCCGCTAGTGCCTTGGAACAATTCGGGCACCGCTGGCGCGACGATGGGAGCCGGTACGGCGGCCGCGCCCGGCGGCGTCATTGGGGCACCCGGCGTCGTTATCGGAGGGGACAGGGCGCTGACCGGGGACCTCGCGGAGGACCGCGCGGACGGCGACCGTTCAGACGGATGGCGGGAAGCGGACGTGACGGACAGAGATTACGGAGAATTGAAGTATGCGTTGTCCGTTAAGGTAAGAGACGAGGATTACGACGCGATTGTCCATAAGCTTCGGGCGAACCATGCGTACGTGGAACGATTCGATTAATTACGAGACAATCAGGCTTATTCTGTTGCGATAGCGCAAGACCGGCTGATTGTGACGAGACCCGACAACCTTTTAAAGCGTTTTCTTGCTTGTAATATAACTGTAATGTTTGTTCAATCTTTCTTTAATATTAGATGCTTATAATAACAGCATGACCCCCTTTTTTATATAATATATGTTTTGGACCTACGGCATTCGGCCAGTAGGTTTTTTTCTTTTTTCGGGTTATTTCTACAAAGCTGCTTGACTTTAGCTCGGCGGTTCATTAGAATCTAAAAATATAATGTTTCGGGTATACTGATAACATCATATCGGATTTGATGACGGGACCAAGTACTCCATCCCCACAAGAACAGAGAGGAATCCCTTTGGCTGTAAGGATTCTCTTGATGAATGGACGAATGACTTCCTCGAGAACAGACGGCGAACCTTCGCACCGGCAGCCCCGGTGGCAGGAACAGTAGCCGATCTGCGCGGCCGGGCGTTACGCGGTTGAAGCGGATGCAGGATTTGCACAGAGTACATGATGTACGCCTGGGCGGGGCCGATCCGGAATGTGGGTGGTACCACGGGTGATATACGTTTATGAACATCTCTCGTCCCAGTTGTCTTTGGACAGCCGGGGCGGGGGATTTTTTAATTTCAAGCGATGTTTGTAAAAGAAAAAAGCAGTAGGATGTGGAGGGATGAAGATGGCAAACGAAAAATTTGAGAAGCCGACCGGCACGCAGGACATTCTGCCCGGAACGGTCGAGAAATGGCAGCTGATCGAGGAGAAGGCCCGGGATTTGTGCCGGAGATATAATTACCGCGAGATCCGGACGCCGATCTTCGAGCAGACCGAATTATTCGAGCGCGGAGTCGGAGAGACGACCGATATCGTTGAGAAGGAAATGTATACCTTCAAGGACAAAGGCGATCGCAGCATGACCCTTCGTCCGGAGGGAACGGCAGGCGTCGTTCGGGCCTTCGTGCAGAACAAGCTCTATGGGGAGCCGGATATTACCAAATTGTATTATATCGGTCCGATGTTCCGTTATGAGCGGCCCCAAGCCGGGAGATACCGGCAGTTCCATCAGTTCGGCGTCGAAGTGTTCGGCACGGCGGATCCGGCTGTGGATGCGGAGGTTATCGCGCTTGGCTATACCTTTTATAAGGAGCTTGGACTTCAAGGCGTGAAGGCGGAGATTAACTCTGTCGGTACGCCGGAGGTACGGGCGGCTTACCGGAGCCGATTGCTTGCTTACCTGGAACCGATGAAGGACAATCTTTGTTCGGACTGCCAATCCCGTATGGAGCGCAATCCGCTTCGCGTGCTGGATTGCAAGAAGGACCAGGACAAATTCACGGATGCGCCTTCCATCCTGGACAGCTTGGATGAGGAATGCAGCGTTCACTTCGGTAAGGTGCAGAGCTATCTGGATGCAATGAACATCGAGTATGAGATTAATCCGAGGCTTGTTCGCGGCCTCGATTATTACACGCATACCGCTTTCGAATTCAAGGCGCAGGGGATCGGCGCTATCGATACGGTCGGCGGGGGCGGACGCTTTAACGGATTGGTGGACCAGATCGGCGGACCGGATCAGCCGGGCATCGGCTTCGGGATCGGCCTCGAGCGCATACAGCTCATTTTGGAACACCAGGGCATAGACCTCTCGGGCGTAAAACCGCTGGATGTGTACTTGGTGGCCCTCGGCGAAGCAGCCGAGCGGGAAGTCGTAAAGATCATTTACGAGCTGCGCGGCAAAGGCATTTCCGCAGAACGGGACTATCTCGGGCGGAAAATGAAAGCTCAAATGAAATCCGCCGATCGTCTGAACGCGCGCTATACGGCCATATTGGGTGATGACGAGCTTGCCCGCGGGGAAATTTCGCTGAAATCCATGGAAAGCGGCGAGCAGCGCACGGTGAAGCTGGAACAGCTGTTTGAAGAACTTGTTTAACCACCCGCGATCAGCGGCTAATTATACTAAAGGGGAATGATAACAAGATGAAAAGGACGCATCAATGCGGTCTGCTGACGACCGCGAACATTGGAGAAACCGTAACGCTGAACGGCTGGGTACAGACCCGCCGCGACTTGGGTGGCGTATTGTTTATCGACCTGCGCGACCGCAGCGGCATTATGCAGGTTGTATTCAATCCGGATTTCTCCGGAGAAGCCTTGGCGGTTGCAGACAAAGTGCGCAGCGAATATGTTATTGCCGTATCCGGTAAAGTCGTTAAACGCGCGCCGGAGACGTTCAATCCAAATCTGCCGACCGGCGAAATCGAAGTTCAAGTGACTGAAATCGAGGTGCTGAACGCTGCCAAGACGCCGCCGTTCTTCATCGAGGACGGGGTTGAGGTTGATGAGCAGCTTCGCCTGAAATACCGATATTTGGACCTGCGTCGTCCGGAAATGCAGAAGACGCTGATGCTCCGCTCCAAAGCGGCCAAAGTATTCCGCGACTTCCTTGACGGCGAAGGCTTCGTCGATGTAGAGACGCCGATTCTGACCAAGAGCACGCCGGAAGGCGCGCGGGATTACCTCGTGCCGAGCCGCGTACATGCGGGCGAATTCTTCGCTCTGCCGCAATCTCCGCAAATCTACAAGCAGCTGCTGATGGTCAGCGGTCTCGAGCGCTATTACCAGATCGCGCGCTGCTTCCGGGACGAGGACCTGCGGGCGGACCGCCAGCCGGAATTCACTCAGGTCGACATCGAAACGTCGTTCATGGAGCGCGATGATCTTCTGAATATGATGGAGCAGCTCATGGTCAAATTGTTCAAGGAAACGATCGGCGTAGAGCTTGCGACTCCGTTCCAACGCATCAGCTATGCCGAAGCGATGGGCAAATACGGCTCCGACAAGCCTGATCTTCGTTTCGGGCTCGAGCTGATCGAGATGAACGATATCGTCGCAAACAGCGGTGTCAAAGTATTCTCCTCTGTTATTGAAAAAGGCGGCGAAGTGAAGTGCTTGAATGCGAAGGGCTGCGGTACCTGGACCCGTAAAGAGATCGATGACCTGGGACCATATGCGGCTCGCTACGGCGCAAAGGGTCTGGCCTGGATTCAAGTGAAGGAAGGCGAATTCAAGGGACCGATCGTGAAATTCTTTACGGAGCAGGAGATCGAAGCGGTACGCGAGCGCACCGGCGCCGAGGAAGGCGACCTGCTGCTGTTCTCCGCCGACAACAAGAAGGTTGTGGCTGATGTGCTTGGGGCGCTCCGTCTGAAAATCGGACGTCAGCTCGGTCTCATCAACGACAATGAATACAAGTTTGCATGGGTGCTTGACTTCCCGCTGCTCAGTTATGACGAAGAGGCGAAGCGTTATGTTGCCGAGCACCATCCGTTCACCCGTCCGAAGGACGAGGATCTGGAACTGATGGACACCGATCCGCTTGCCGTGCGCGCTCAAGCGTACGACCTGGTGCTGAACGGCTATGAAGTCGGCGGCGGTTCGATGCGGATCTACAAGCGCGAAATTCAAGAAAAAATGTTCGCAGCGCTCGGCCTTTCGCCGGAAGAGGCGCATGAGAAATTCGGCTTCCTGCTGGATGCGTTCGAGTACGGTACGCCTCCGCACGGCGGGATCGCCTTTGGCTTCGACCGTCTGGTGATGCTGCTGGCCGGCCGCAACAACCTGCGGGAGACGATTGCGTTCCCTAAGACGGCAAGCGCAACGGATCTGCTCATGGACGCTCCTTCCCAAGTGGACGGCGGACAGCTTGAGCAGCTGCATATCAAGCTGGCCAAGAAGCCGGGCGACGAGAAGTAAGCCGTCTGTCGATAAAGGAGGATTTGCATACATGCTGCATCAATTTTCCCGGACGGAACTAGCCATTGGCCCTGAGGGCCTTGAAATCATGAAGAACAGCACGGTCGCGGTGCTCGGGATCGGGGGCGTCGGCTCCATAGCGGTAGAGGCTCTGGCCCGTACCGGTGTCGGCCGCATCATTCTGATCGATAAGGATGTCGTTGATATTACGAACATCAATCGTCAGATCCACGCGTTGACGACGACCATCGGTCAGAAGAAGGCGGATCTGATGGTCGAGCGCGTGAAGCTCATCAATCCCGAATGCGAAGCGATCGCACTGAACATGTTCTACACGGAGGAAACTTATGAAGAGCTCTTCAAGTATGAGCTCGATTATGTCATCGACGCCTCCGATACGATCATTTACAAGGTGCATCTGATCAAGGAATGTCTGAAACGAGGGATTCCGATCATCTCGAGCATGGGAGCTGCCAACAAAATGGATCCGACCAAGTTCCAGGTGGCCGACATCTCCAAAACCTCGATGGATCCGATTGCCCGCGTTGTCCGTACCAAGCTGCGCAAGGACGGCATCAAGAAAGGCGTCAAGGTGGTCTTCTCGCTCGAAGAGCCGATGAAGCCCCGCAAAGACGTCACGGAGAAGATCGTTCCGGAGAATGCGCCGGAAATCCGTAAGGCGAAGCAGCCGCCGGCAAGCAATGCTTTCGTGCCGCCGGTAGCCGGACTCATCATGGTGAGCGTGACCGTAAGAGAGCTGCTGGAAAAGGGCGGCGTCACCGTATAACCGAAAAAATGGATCAGGCAAAAGCAGCATCCCATGGCCGGGATGCTGCTTTTTTGGCAAACGCAACTCGTCGGCCGGATCACGCAGCACGTAACAGGGTACTAGTGTAAGCGGTATGATCTGGTATAACGGCTGGAGGTATGTTACAATAGAACTCCTTTTTGTGTCACGGCTCGCAAAGCCAGGCTTTTCGATGCGAAAAAATTAGAATTCTTAGGAGGTAACTGAAAGTGTCACAATCTTTTCAAAGTGCCTATCAAGAAGAGGAGTCAAGGCTTCGCGAGGTGATCGTCGAGATCGACCGGCAGCTTGAACGGCTGCGCAGCATCCCGGTGTATACCGGACATGATTTTACGGAGCAGGTGCTCGAGGCCGGGAGGGAAGAGAAGCGGCAGGCGCTGGCCAAGAGCTTGCCTGAGCCTTACTTCGGGAGGCTGGATTTTCAGGAGAACGGGACCGGAGAGAAGAAACCGCTGTATATCGGGAAGGTAGGCTTCGATAAGGAAGAGGCTGGGGATCATCCGATGGTGATCGATTGGCGCGCTCCTGTCGCAAGCCTGTTTTATTCGTTTACGGGCGGAACGGAGCCTGCATCCTTCGAGGCGCCGGAGGGGTTGATTGAAGGGCTGGTATATCTCAAACGCAATGTCGTCATCCGGAAGCAAATACTGGAGCGGGTATCAGATACGTACAATCGCGAGAGCGGCGGTCCGGCCGTAAATGACGAGTTTCTGGTCTACCGTCTAGGAGAGAACAAGGACAACCGCCTGCGGGATATCGTCTCGACGATACAGGCTGAGCAGGACAAGATTATTCGGGCGGCGAAAAACACGGCGCTGATCATCCAGGGGGTTGCGGGAAGCGGAAAAACCACGGTAGCGCTTCATCGGCTTGCTTATTTGCTGTATCAGTACAAGGAGCAGGTCCATGCGGAAAAAATGATTATTTTTGCACCGAACCTGATGTTTCTGGACTACATATCCGACGTCCTGCCGGAGCTGGGGGTTGGAGATATCCAGCAGCGCACCTTCGGCGACTGGGCAGCCGAGCTGCTTGGAATCGAGCTGTTCTCGGGAGACCACGCGCAGACGCTTCATCGGTGGTTCGAGAGCGAGCCGGGGCGCGGGACCCCGGATGTTAACGATGAGGTCAGCGGCCGTTACAAAGGCTCGTTGCGCCTTATGGGGCTGATCCGCCGCTTTGTCGAACGGATGGAGCGCAATGCGCTCCCGGACGAGGACTTCTCGCCTTGGGACGGGGCCGTTCTGAAGCGGGAGGCGATCGCCGAGTGGTTCGAGCAGGAATATAAGCCTTATCCGCTTGCCAAGCGGAAGGAACGGCTGCTTGCCCGGCTGCATCGCTGGATCGAAATGGAGCTGAAGAAATCGCCATCCGGGGCCGTCATGAAGGAACGGAAGAAGAAAGCGTCCCAGCGGGAAAAAGCGTACGCGAACCGGTGGCCGAAATTTGAGCCGCTTGCCCTGTATAAACAGCTGTTTGGGGCATCGAAGGCAGCTGGAGCATGGGTCGAGGAGCTGTCGGCGGAAATTCCGGCCGATGTGCTTAAGGCAACGCGGAAGGATCTGAAGCAAAATATCGTTCGGGAAGAGGATCTGCCGGCGCTGTTATATTTCCACTGCCTGCTCAATGATATTACGGGCGAGCAGCGCTTCGACCATATCGTCATCGACGAGGCGCAGGATTTCTCCCCATTTCAGGTAGCCGTACTGGATCTGTTCGTCAGGGGGCATTCCTTCACCATCCTCGGCGATCTGTCGCAGGGCATTCATGCCTATCGCGGCGTTCATGCCTGGGAGGAAATGAGCTCCTTATTCAAGGAGGAGGAGACCGCTTATTTTGCCCTGACGCGCAGCTATCGGTCGACGATGGAGATTATCGAATTTGCGAACGGTATTTTGGAAAAGGGTGTCGGCAGCGATCTGCTTGCGGTTCCGGTGTTCCGGAGCGGGGATGCGGTGCGTTTGATCCCTTATGCTTCCGGAAGCTCAAGGACGAACGATCTGAAGCGGGCGATGGAGTCACTGATCGCGAAGGATTATCGTACGGTAGCGATTCTGACGCGGACGCTGCTTGAGGCGGAAGAGCTTCACGTAGAGCTGCGTGCGGCATGGCCGGAGCTGAACTTGATCGACGGCAGCGAAGGTACGTATCAGGGCGGATACTCGGTGCTGCCGGTCTATTTGTCCAAAGGCCTTGAATTCGATGCAGTCATCGTTGCGGATGCAGATGCGGGACATTACGCGGAGAAAGCTTGGGATGCCAAGCTGATGTATGTTGGCTGTACCCGGGCACTGCACGAGCTGTGGCTGCTGCATGGGGAAGCGCGTCCTTCTTACGTGACGGCGGAGGCATCGGATATTACAGCCATTGGCTGGCCGTGACGTCGTGATACAAGGATACATGGCCGGATATGAATCGATTGCATAGGCATTGACTACGAGCGGAAATAAAAATGCTAGACTAGGGATAGCCCCTGAAGTTAGCGGTTGCTGCATGCACCGTTTCTTCAGGGGCTATTTCCTATGGCGGGGAATTCGTCCTTTGTCTATTCCATACAGCGAAATACACGCCAATAAACGCAAATAAACGCACGGAATAAGTATTCTATCCCAGCATCCGGTACGAATCACCGAGATGGCCGATATACCGAAGCAGCGTCCACACGATGAGGGCAGCAGCTGCCAGCAGCGTTCCCGAGAGAATCGCAATTTGCATTTTATTTCTTTTCATAACAACCTCCGTCGATGCTTATCGAATTACCGGAAGGATTGGCCCTCGTCCCGGCGGATTTCCTGCTTGTATTCCCATATCCGAATAGCAGAGCGGATCAACACGTACAGGGAGTACAAAAGCTGGAGCGAAAGAATGATATAGATCATTCGAATGGCGAGAAGATGCTCTGTCAGAGCTTCAGGCTCATAGATTTGGAAGAGCACTTGATTGTGCTGGGCATGAATGCACATTATGAGCAGACTCGCCCCGATTCCGATGGCCGCATGAACCATTTTCCGCTTGGCGTTCCGGATCTTCATGCCCGCTTCCACCCTCCCCTTAATAACGGCTTTATATATATTTAACGCTCACAAGTAGAAAAAAGTTAGGATAGATCTAAAATGAATCTAAAACGGGAGGATGAATCAAAAAGCAAATGCTCGACGTCAACTCCGAATCGTGTGGGAACGAACCGGACCGACCATCTCTCTGGGAGTGAGAGAATGAACCGCCGCCGCCATCTCTCGGGGATGGGAATGAACCGCCGCTGTCCATCACTCGGGGCAGTGTAGGGAATGAAACGTCGCCGACCATCACTCGGGGCAGTGTAGAGAATGAACCGGCGCCGACCATCACTCGGAGCAGTGAGGGAACGAACGGCTGCCGTCCATCGTGCCGGCAGTGCGGGCACGCCTGCTGCATATATGATATGATAAGGTGTGATAGATTTTAAGGGGCCAGGGTCTGGCCGACGACTGATCTAGAGACAAGGAAGTGTAGCAAATGGATTTATTCAGTTACGGACGCGAAGCCGACCGGGATTCCAGGCTGCTGGCCGACCGAATGCGGCCGGTTTCGCTGGATGAATATATAGGACAAGAGCATATCATCGGGCCGGGGAAGCTGCTCCGGCGAGCCATCGAAGCGGACCAGGTATCATCTATTTTGCTGTACGGTCCTCCCGGATGCGGCAAAACGACGCTCGCCCATATTATTTCACAGCAGACCAAAGGCCATTTTGTCCGGCTTAATGCGGTTGAGGCCTCGGTTAAGGATGTGCGGGAAGTCATTGAACAGGCTCAGAGCAACCGCAGCTTGTACGGTACGAAGACGATTCTGTTCCTGGACGAGGTGCACCGATTCAATAGTTCCAGACAGGATGCGCTGCTGCCGGCGGTTGAGAACGGAACCATCATCTTCATCGGAGCGACAACGGAAAATCCTTTTCATTACGTGAACGGGGCCTTGATGAGCCGGTCCACGTTGTTTCAATTGCAGCCTTTAACCAAGGAGCATTCGCTGATTGCGATGCGGCGCGCGCTGACCGATTCCGACAAGGGACTTGGCTATATGGATTTGATCGCGGATGACGAGGCGCTGGAGCATATTGCCACGATGGCTAACGGCGACATTCGCCGGGCCTTGAACGCCCTTGAATTGGCGGCCATGACCACGCCCCCGGATGAAAACGGCACCGTTCATATTACGCTAGATGTGGCCGAGGAATCGATCCGCAAGCCCCTCGTGAAGGCGGATGAATCCACGCAGTACGACGTGCTCTCCGCCTTCCATAAGAGCATTCGGGGCTCGAGCGATGCGGCGGTGTTCTGGTTCCTGTACGCCGTCGAAAAGCTGGGGATGGACCCGATAGTGTTCATCCGGCGTCTTATCGCCGCAAGCAGCGAGGATATCGGCCTTGCCAACCCGCAGGCGATGGTTCAGGCTGTCAGCGCCTTGGAGGCTTATAGGAACAACGGCTGGCCCGAAGCGAAGCTGAACGTTGTCCAAGCGATTGTGTTCGCGGTAGAGAGTCCGAAGTCCAATGCAGTCGTTGAGGCCATATCCCGCGCCATGGCAGCTATGGACGAGGTGAAGTCGGCGGAGGTTCCACTGCACTTGCGGGATGCCCATTATCAAGGGGCAATCAAGCTTGGGCATGTCGGATATAAATACCCGCATGATTATCCAGGGCATTACGTGAAGCAAGAGTATTTGCCGAAGGAGCTATCCGATCGGGTGTTTTATCAGGCGACGGAACAGGGGAACGAGGCGAAGATTGCCCACAATCAGCGGCTGAGACGTGAACAATAGGCGTTTTCGGGATGCAGGGAAGCAGGAATGCAGGGAAGCAGGAATCCAGGGATGCAGGGATGCAGGGATGCAGGGATGCAGGTATGAGCAGCTCGTCCTGGGCGGGCACTAATGATTTAAGGGAGGATGAAGATGAGAATAGGGAAAAGAAGCTTTGTCATATTACTGTTATCGATTGGTGTTGTGCTGGGCGGTTGTTCAGCCAAGAGCGGCCAGGAGCAGGCGCCTGACGGACAGGCTGCGGAGTCTGCGCATGCCCATGGACACCAGACGCAGTTGGCCAACGGAGACCTTCAGGAAATGACAGCTTCGGCCGATGTGCTGCCTGAATTTTTGAAGGGCCAGACGAGCGAAATTCAGACCATTTATGCATTGTCCGCTCAGGTGAGCGACGTGCTGAAGCATATACCCTGCTATTGCGGGTGCGGGGAAAGTGCCGGGCATCAAAGCAATCTAAACTGCTTCATTGATGAAATTCGCGAAGACGGGAGCGTCGTATGGGATGATCACGGCACCCGTTGCGGTGTATGCCTTGACATTGCGGTGGAATCGGCAAAAATGAGCAGTGAGGGCAAGAGCTTAACGCATATTCGCCAGACGATCGACGATAAATATGGTACCGGCTATGCAAAACCGACCCCTACGCCGATGCCGCCAGCGGAGAGCTGATTGGCTGTCTGGTGTGCACCGTGCAAACTGAGATCTGTGTGTGATCTAATGGTTTGTATAAGGAGATGCTGGGCTGATTGACGACTATAACCCTTGAAGCGCTTATTCACGATCATACAGGATCGGAAGAGGCGCTTTTTTTTTTTTGCATGATTACGGGTCCCGTTCAGCTTGACAGATCCCTTAATGGATTGATGGAACGGTCCTTCTCGAAAGAAGGATACCCTGCATTGTTAACCGATTTTTCAACGTACCGTGATCGAAGTCACAGCTTAATACTATATGTAGATTATAAATTATTATTCGTACACCATATATAGTATTCAAAGTGATAGATGGATAAGGAGCTGAGACGTCACATGAAGGTGATCAAGCGTGATGGAAGCGGGGCGCCCTTTGAGGCAGGCAGGATCGTGAATGCGGTGGACAAAGCTTTTGCAGCCGTTGAAGGCAACGCGCGGAAGGAGGCCTCCGTTCGGATCGCAGGATTCGTAGCCGAAGCGCTGCGGGGGAAGGAACGGATTACGGTCGAGGAGATTCAGGATCTGGTCATTCGGCATTTGCAGCAGGAGGGATTTCGGGAAGTGGCTGCGGCTTACCGGAAGTACCGGGAGTCCCGGGACTTGGAGCGGATTAGGCGGGGCGAGCTGTACAAAATCAGCAGCGACGTGCTCTTGTCGGCCAATCCCGATCTGCTGAGGGAGAATGCGAATTTGAACGGTGAATCGTTCAGTGGAAAAATGAGCAGGATTGGCTCGGAATACAGCAAGTGGATGGCAAGCCGCTTTGTGCTTCCCCCAGAGCTTGCGAATGCCGTACGGGAAGGATCCATTTACGTCCATGACCTGGATCAGTACGCGCTCGGCACGACCAACTGCATCTTCATCCCCTTTGACCGTCTGCTCGCCGGAGGCTTTAATACGGGTAACGGTTCGGTACGGCCGCCGAAAAGCATCATGACGGCGATGGCGCTCGTGGCGATCATTTTCCAATCCCAGCAGAACAGCCAGTACGGCGGCGTCTCCGCGAACAAAATCGATTGGGACCTCGCACCGTACGTTGGCCAAACGTTCCGGCGGCATTTCCGCAAGGGTGCGGCTTATCTCGGAGATGCCGAATCTTCACCAGGGACGGCCGATTGGAATGACGATGAGCTGTACATCGACAACCAGCAACTGAAGGAGAACGCTCCGCGAATTTACCGGTATGCCTATGAAGAAACGCTGAATGAGGTGAGGCAGGCCGCCGAATCGCTAATCCACAATTTGAACACGATGAGCAGCCGGGCCGGGGGGCAAATCCCGTTCACGTCGCTCAATTACGGCATGTGCACATCGACGGAAGGCCGCATGGTATCCCATGCGCTCCTGGATGCCACGATGAACGGACTCGGGCGGGGGGAGACGCCGATTTTTCCGCAGCATATTTTCCAGTGTAAGCGGGGAGTGAACCAGGCGGAGGGCGAGCCCAACTACGACCTGTTCCTGAAGGCGGTCGAATGCTCCAGCCGCAGGCTGTACCCGAATTTCGTCAATGTGGACGCTTCATTCAACCTGCCGTATTACAAGCCGGACGACCCGGATACCATCATTGCCACGATGGGATGCCGAACCCGGACGATCTCCGACCGCTTCGGGCGAAACCGATTGAGCGGCAAAGGCAATCTGTCCTTCAACACCGTCAATTTGGTCAAGTTGGGGATCGAGCATGGCATCGTCCTGCAGCAGCGGGGGAAGCCGGATCTTGAGGGCTTTTTGTCCAGGCTCGATGATTGCATAAGGATCGCTGTAGCCGGTCTGGTTCACCGCTTCGGGATCCAAGCCGAACAGCCGGCGAAGGCGTCCGATTTCATGATGAGGGAGGGCGTATGGGAAGGCGGAGAGAAGCTCGCGCCGGAGGATAGCGTAAGGGAACTCATCAAGCACGGCACCTTGGCGGTGGGCTTCATCGGGCTGGCCGAATGCCTGAAGGCGCTGACCGGATGCCATCACGGCGAGGATGAGGCGGCCTTTCAGCTCGGCCTCGAGATTGTCCGCCATATGCGGCGGCGATGCGATGAAGCCAGCGAAACCCATAACCTGAACATCACCTTGTTTGCCACGCCGGCTGAAGGCTTGTCCGGGAAATTTACAAGGCTGGACCGTAAGCAGTACGGCGTAATTGAGGGTGTTACCGACCGGGAGTATTACACGAATTCTTTTCACATTCCCGTCTATTACAGCATGCCCGCTTATCGAAAAATTCGCTTGGAGGCTCCGTTTCATGGGCTGTGCAACGCCGGAGCGATCTCGTACGTGGAGCTGGACGGCAGCGCAAGGCTGAACACGAAGGCCTTCCAAGACATCGTCCGCTTTGCCTTGGACGCCGATATCGGCTATTTCTCCGTGAACCATCCGATCGACCGCTGTCTAAGCTGCGGGCATGAGGGGGTAATCGGCAGCATTTGCCCGCAGTGCGGGATCTCCGAAGGGGAGGGGCGCTTCCAGCGGCTGCGGAGGGTGACGGGATATTTAACCGGCAGCTATACCGAGCGTTTCAACTCCGCGAAGCAGGCGGAAGTGAGAGACCGGGTGAAGCATCTGTGAACCTGATCGGCTATGTTCCGGAAAGCATTAGCGAAGGCGAGGGACTCCGGGCAGTGCTCTTCATCAGCGGCTGCCGACATGCCTGTCCGGGCTGCTTCAATCCGGCGTCTTGGGATTTTGAGGCAGGGGTTCCTTTCACGGAGGAAGTGTCCGCGCGGATCCTTCGGGATATCGCCTCCAAT
This sequence comes from Paenibacillus sp. FSL R5-0810, assembly GCF_038002285.1. NCBI lineage: Bacteria > Bacillati > Bacillota > Bacilli > Caryophanales > Paenibacillaceae > Paenibacillus > Paenibacillus sp. FSL R5-0810. The sequence continues at coordinate 3,282,479 of NZ_JBBOCF010000001.1, read as the reverse complement.
CCTCTGATCGATGGATTGACTTTATGCGGAGGCGACCCGTTCTTTTCGCCGGAGGAGTGCACTGCCTTTGTAGAGAGCTTCCGTTCACTCTGTCAGGACAAAACCGTATGGGCTTATACAGGCTTTACATTCGAGGCACTCATGCGGCACCCGAAGCGGCGCGAGCTGGCGCTGCTGTGCGATGTCATTATCGACGGACGGTTCGTGCTTGAGCTGAAAGATGTGTCGCTGCCTTTTCGCGGCAGCTCTAACCAGCGGCTCATCGATGTGGCGGAGACCGTGTGCAGAGGGGCAATCACGGAGTATGTGTTGTGAGCATGTTCATTGAAGTGGCTTTACAAGTCCCGGTGCGCAATCACTCCGCATGTGGATCATGCAACAAATGGGGATGAGTATCTTCACAAGTCCGGTTGTGTGGGATCACTCCGCGTGCGGATCATGCCTCCAAATGAGGCATGAATCGGCCTCACAAAGTCCCGGTGCGCAATCATCACTCCGCATGCGGATCATGCCTCCAAATGAGGCATGAAATGGCCTCACAAAGTCCCGGTGCGCAATCATCACTCCGCATGCGGATCATGCCTCCAATCTCTGTTGTCCACTAATTTTCTTGGAATTGTCTCCAATGTCGTAAAAATTAGCGGACAAAGGAGAGCGCTGACGCTTTTCCGGCATGATTCCGCCTGCTCCGTTGAAGTCTTTGTTCGTGGGTGTTGGAGCATGCCCTTTGGGTTTCATTGCAGCTTGGATACGCTGCTGTAGGCCGTCGAACAAGACCCTCTTAGGGACTTGTTCACTCCCAAGGGGCTCAAACCGGCGTCACAAAACCCTTTTGGGGACTTGTTCGCTCCCAAGGGGCTCAAACCGTCGTCACAAGCCCCTTTTTGCTCTTCTGTCAAGAAAGTAGACACCTCTAAGCTAAGCTATACACTCGTAATAGCACTGCTCAAAACGCACCGGGGACATATACCCAATCGTACTGTTAGAACGTTTTCGGTTGTAAAAAAATTCAAGGTACCGGTACAGCTTCTGCCCGGCTTCCTCTTTTGTTTTAAACTTAGGTTTGCTGTAAATGAATTCTCGTTTCAGGATACTGTGAAACGCTTCAATACAGGCGTTGTCGTAGCAGTTTCCTTTGCGGCTCATGCTGGGCTTCATGTTAAATTGCTTCAACTGTTCACGGTACTCTTTAGCGGCATATTGCGAACCGCGGTCGGAATGGTGAATCAATCCCTTCGGTGGCTTCTTCGCAGCATACGCCATCTTTAGGGCATCGAGGGTAAGGTCTGTGGTCATCCGATCGCTTAGCTTCCAACCGACGATTTGTTTGGTGTACAGATCCAGGATGCTCGCAAGATAGAGTTTCCCTTGGCGGCAGGGGATGTACGTGATGTCAGCGACCCACTTTTCGTTGGGCTTTGTGGCTTTGAAATTTTGTTCCAATACGTTAGGGGCAATCGGGAGATCATGTTTGGAATCGGTCGTAACCACTCGGAACTTACGGGCCATGCATGAACGAAGGCCATGTTCGCGTAGAATGAGGCCCACCGTACGTTCCGATACCGTCCATCCTTCCTTCACCAGCTCGTTTCGTATTCGGGGACTGCCGTAGGTTTCATCGGAGTCATAGAAGTGCCATTTCACGCGTTCAGTCAGCGTTGCCTTACGTTTTTCCCGTTCAGAAGCTTCAGAGGTACGCCATTTGTAATAACCGCTCCGAGACACGTGAAAGAGAACGCACATCTTCTCCAATCGAAACTCGGAGCGATGATCTTCGATAAACTGGAACCTTAGTTCTTTTCTTTGCTGAAGATGTGCATGGCCTTTTTTAGAATCGCAATTTCTTCTCTCAAATCATCAATTTCGCGTTTTTGGTCTTCGATAAGTTGGGTTTGCTGACGTAAGGTTTCCCCATGATTGACAGGCTCGTGCTCGAATGCTCGATACTTTTTGACCCAGTTACGTAATGTGCCTGGATTAATGTTCAACTCATCGGCGATCTGCTCCAGCGTCTTCGACTGTTCTTGCACGTACTTTACGGTTTCACGCTTAAATGTCTCGTTATAATGCTGCCTGTTACCACTCATATTTTTGACACCCTTTCGTCTGCTTTGTTTCATTATCGTTTTATCACTAAGGGGTGTCCACTTTTTATTCTAGCTGCATTTAGGGACTTGCTCGCTCCCAAGGGGCTCATAACGGCCCGACAAGTCCCTTTTAGGAACTTGTTCGCTCCCAAGGGGCCAAAACCAGCGTCACAAGACCCTTTTAGGGACTTGCTTACCCCGGCGCCCCCCAAGTCGGTTGGGGTGGTATGTCCAACGTCATTGCCTTTGGGGTTTACGGACGTCCATCGGCGGATCCCCTTCACCTGCTAGGTTTCAACGTACGCACATTCTCCCCTCGATGCACTGCTTCCCGTACGAACATGGTTCCTCTAAGTACATACTCTTTATAAAGCACATACTCTCTCTAAAGCACATACTCTCTGTAAGCACATGCTTCCCGTAAGCACATTTCTCTTGTGCACGGTTCGGGTCCGGGGAGGGTTGATATGGCTACCGCACATAGAGATATGGTTGCAGGCCCTTAGAAATTTAGCTGCCGAACGTGGCTGCCGCCCAAAGAATTACTTACTAAAGAACATGCCATAGAATCATCCTGCCCACATAGAAAAATGCCTGCCTACCATAGAATCTTCCTACTCACCTTAGAGACAGCTGGGCATTTCAGTCTCGTTCCGGCAGAAAAAATGCACCTCCGTTGTCACCTCACCACTTTCCAGTGAGGTATGACAGAGGTGCATTTTTATGTTGCATTGAGGTCGAATTAGCCGACAATCAAATGCTTCCTAATTTAGCCGCCAGATTAATACGGGATTTTATCCGCGGATTCGATCGTTCCGCCGCCAAGGCATTCTTCGCCTTGATAGAACACGACGGCTTGTCCCGGAGTAATGGCTTTTTGCGGCTTTGCAAACGCCACATGCACCGTGCCGTCTTCACGCGGCGTAAGCGTCACTTCCTGGTCTGGCTGACGGTAACGGAATTTGGCGGTGCAGGTGAAGGCGGCTTTGGGCATAGCGTCCGCGCCTGCAATCCAGTTGACTCCCGAGGCGATCAATCCTGTTGAATACAAGCTTGGATGATCTCCTTGCACAACGTAAAGAATATTGTTGTTCAGATCTTTGTCAGCCACAAACCAAGGTTCGCCCGAGCCGGATCCGCCAATGCCGAGACCTTGGCGCTGGCCGAGCGTATAGTACATGAGACCGTCATGACGGCCTTTCACCTCTCCGGTGACGATATCCACCATGTCGCCGGATTGGGCCGGCAAGTACTGGCTCAGGAATTCCTTGAAATTCCGTTCGCCGATAAAGCAAACGCCGGTGCTGTCTTTTTTCTTCGCGGTGTACAGACCGGCTTCCTCCGCGAGGCGGCGCACTTCCGGTTTAGGCAAATGCCCGATCGGGAACATGGCTTTAGACAGCTGCTCCTGGTTGAGTGCATTCAGGAAATAGGTTTGGTCCTTGTTGCCATCGACACCACGGAGAAGATGGAATTGCCCGTTCTCCTCGGTGACGCGCGCGTAATGGCCGGTTGCCACATAATCGGCTCCGAGATCGAGCGCTTTGTTCAGGAACTCGCCGAATTTGATTTCACGGTTGCACATGACATCAGGGTTCGGCGTTCTTCCGGCTTTATATTCATCAAGAAAATAGGAGAATACTTTATCGAAGTACTCCTTCTCGAAATTGACGGTGTAGTAGGGAATGTCCAGCTGTTCGCATACCCGGCGCACGTCTTCCGCATCCGCTTCGGCGGTGCAGTAGCCGAATTCGTCGGTATCGTCCCAGTTTTTCATAAAGATGCCGATTACTTCATAGCCCTGCTGCTTGAGCAGCAGCGCCGTTACGGAGGAATCGACTCCCCCTGACATGCCGACAACGATCCGAGTGTTCTTATTATCTGTAGACATCGTTATCACCATTTTCATCTTAAATTGTGCCCATGACGTATTTTAACATACTTTCGCCAAGGTTCCCATGCTTGGATATGTCCACTCAGGGTGAACAAATTTTTACGATTTGATCCGGATTATTAGCCATTGGCATTCAGGATATGGTACCATAAGCTGAGGGTAATGATCGGAATACGGAGAAAACTCAGAATTAGCAGGAATCGAGCATACGTGTACCGTATTTATCGTGTTATCCGATTCCCCTAACAGCATGTTCAAGTATGGACATCATATACAAATATTCGAAAGAGGTGTCACCTTTGAAGATATCAACTAAAGGAAGGTACGGATTGACGATTATGATGGAGCTGGCCGCCAAATTCGGCGAAGGCCCGACCTCGCTCAAAAGCATAGCGGAGAAGAATCAGCTCTCGGAGCATTACCTGGAGCAGCTGATCGCGCCGCTTCGGAACGCAGGTCTGGTCAAGAGCATTCGCGGCGCATACGGCGGCTACATCCTGTCCCGCGAGCCGGCTTCGATTACGGCGGGGGACGTCATCCGCGTGCTCGAAGGGCCGATCTCACCGGTGGATTTTACGGAAGAAGACGATCCGGCGAAACGGGATTTGTGGCTTCGTATCCGCGACAGCATCGCCGAGGTACTGGATTCCACGACGCTTGATAACCTCATCAATTTCCAGGAACAGTCCGCTGCGGACAATTACATGTTCTATATTTAATTCGAAGGCTGAAGCATTAACCGGCTAAGCCACATATAATCAAGGGGTATTGCGTCTCTCTGTGGTATCCCTTGATCTATAACATGATCCCACGTTTTCTACAGATCGCCTCCGCGTCAACTTGGAAGTTTGAACTCCTTTGTTATCTGATCTGATCGATCGCTCCATATGCCTTCCGAATGGGGTAATCTCATTCCATCTGTAGCTGTATCCGACATCTTCACCGTTTCATTGCTTTTTCGCTCCATGATTAGAACCCGCCTTCCCCGGACATGCCAGGTAGCTTTCTTATATGGCATGCGATGTGCCGGAGAAATCGAAATCACCAAAACTCGGTGAAGAAAAAAGATGAGTTAGCATAAGGGAACATCGGGACAAGCGGAACGAAATCCCAAGAACATAAGCTTGACAGCTCGTTGTTGAACAAAAAGGCTTTAAATGAAATAGAAGGGGTAACAATATGGGTTGGTCGGTGTCTAATGATGTAGGCAAGTGAACTTAGACTAAAAGGGGAGAAATTATGAGTAGAAGCTGGCAAGAGGATATGAATCTTTGCCATTCGGTTGATGAGGAAAGTAAATCTGCCGCGTTAAAATACTGGCTTGAGCAAGCAGCAGCAGAGAAACAAAGGGCGGATACGCTCAATAACGCAGTAAAAGAAGCCATCGACATTTGCGAAAGCATGACGGAGTCCGATGACCCCCTGGAGATTCTTGAGCAAGCGTTGATTAAATTGCAATTAGTCGTGTCTCTTCCATTGAATAAGGGAAGCTTGAATACTATGAGCAGCTGGAGCTTTGGAGAAACGAGTTTTAAGAAAGAAAGTTTATAGAAAACAGTTTATAGAGAATAGGCTCCTTGGTCGTTATTCTTGATCCGTTGACTTCTGTTTTTGTATGCCTGGAAGGGGGGTATAATTACAACCTTTTTGTTGTTGTTTTGTTTCAGAAATTTTTCATGAGAAGTTGCAGAGCTGGGGCTCATCGTATATGCTATTATCGGGTTGTGATAAAAAGAACTTCCACGAGCCAAAGGGATGAACAGCCCTCCTGAGCTTATTTAGAATCCATGACAGAAGCCAATGAGGTTTTCATCGATAAGCTGCGGATAAGAGACCACATTTTTGCTGTAAAGCTTCCTTAATGTTTTAGCATAAAAATCACATTCCGGCATATGGGCGCGATCACGATGAAATGACGAATCGCCTAACCGCCTAATCTCCTTAATCGCCGGAAATGTGAATACTCGACTAATATCAAGGTGCGTGAATAAACATGAAAACCGTGTATTTGGATCATGCGGCCTCGACACCGATGCATCCGGCCGTCGCGGAAGCAATGATGGACATCATGACGAACTGGCACGGCAATGCTTCGAGCGTCCATGCATATGGACGGGAAGCGAAGAAGATTGTGAACGGGGCGCGGGATCGAATCGCGTCCCTTTTGGGATGCCAATCGGATGAGCTGGTATTTACCTCCGGCGGCACCGAGAGCGATAACCTGGCTATCTTCGGCATCGTTGAGGCGGCTGGGGTAAGCGGCAAGCATGTCATTACCTCCGCGGTGGAGCATCATGCGGTGCTTCATGCCTGCCAAGAGCTGGAGAAGAGAGGCTGCGAGGTTACCTACATTCCGGTCGACCATACCGGTCGCGTCTCGGTAGAGGACATCGCCGGCGCCATCAAGGAGAACACCGTGCTTGTTACGATTATGTATGGGAATAACGAAGTAGGCACCATCCAGCCGATAGCCGAGATCGGCGAGCTGTGCGCAAGCCGTGGCGTCGTATTTCATACGGACGCCGTGCAGGCGCTGGGATCTGCTCGAATATCCTGCCGTGACCTCCCCGTCGATATGTGGAGCTTCTCCGCTCACAAAATTAACGGCCCGCAAGGTGTCGGCGCTTTGGTGGTCAAACGGGGATTGAGCTTGTCACCGCGTCTATTTGGCGGGCTGCAGGAGAAGAAGCGCCGTGCCGGAACCGAGAATATGGCGGGAATTGCCGGATTTGCGGCGGCAGCGGAGCTCGCCGTTAACGGGATTGAGCAGCGGCTTGCGCATTATCGGCTGCTGCGGAACACGCTGCTCGAGGAGCTTCGCCGATTGATCGGTGAGGAGGCTTTTGCGATCAACGGAAACCAGGAGTACTACCTCCCGCATGTGCTGAATCTCAGCTTTCCTGATGTGAGCACCGAGACGATGCTGATGAATCTGGATATGGAAGGCATAGCGGCTGCAAGCGGCTCGGCCTGCACCTCGGGCTCGCTGGAAATCTCTCATGTGCTTCAGGCCATGAAGCTTCCGGACCCGATTTTGCGATCTGCGATTCGATTTAGTTTCGGTTTGGGTAATACTACTCAAGAAATGGAGTTCACGGCCCAAAAAATTGAAACCATCCTTAAACGGCTGCGTAAATAAATGTTGAGGGATTTCTCTTTTCGCTAATAAAGGGGGTATGCGTTCATCCATTTCATCCTTAGAAGCCGAGGGGCTGGCTGCATGCCATGCTGGATTGCCGGTTTCAAACAAGCGGAGGATGAGGAGGTATCCATCTAGCAATGAAGCTTCAGGAAATGATCGGACTGGCTGTATTCGACGTGGAAAACGGTAAAGAAATCGGAAAAATCCACGATTTTATACTAGATGATAACTGGCTGATAACCGGATTGGAACTTGAAGGCAGAGCTTTGTTCTCCACACATGTGAAAAGCGTTGCATGGGAAGACATCGTAGCCTATGGAGAAGATGCCGTCATGATCCGGAGCCAAGAGGCCGTACGGAAGGTAGGAACGGGCGAAATTGGCTTAACTTACCTTACAGGCAAGCGTAAATTGAAAGAAATGCAGGTCCTGACGGAGGACGGAGTTCTGCTCGGACGTGTTTCGGATGTTTATTTTGAGCAGGAACAGGGCAATACAATATTAGGATTGGAAATATCCGACGGTTTTGTATCGGATTTGATCGAAGGCCGCAAATGGCTGCCTTGCACAGCGGAAATGGCTGTCGGTGAACATGCCGTAATGGTCCCCCCGATGAGCGAACAGCGTCTGGAAAAAGCCATTAATTCTGTGAACGGATAGGGTGAAGTAGGATGAAATGTCCAAACTGTAGTTCCAAAGATATCGGAAAAATCGGCTCCCACCAGTTTTACTGCTGGGGATGCTTTATTGAATTGACGGTGAACGGGGAGAAGATGTCCGTATACCAGGTTGAAGAGGACGGCACGCTCAGCTCGCTGGATGATTTATTCTTCGGCGATGAGATGCAGCCGGAGTTCCCGCATTTGCACGCCTCTTCCTAAAGAGCGCGTACATATTCTCAGAGAATAGGGCCTTCCCGCCGGATCCATGGAGATCTTCCGCGAGGGAGGTCCTTTTTCTATGAACCAGAGGAACTGAATGTTAGATTAAATCCGGAAGCTTGGACATATACTACAGGGTAAGCTTTTGCCGTAAAGGAGAGTGCCCTGTGGAACAGCTGACCGAGAGCAAGTGGTTTCGCTTTTTAATATGGCTGCTGCTTGGACTGATTACCCTTTATTTTGTATGGCTTCTTAGGCCTTTATTTCTCGATGTCTATCGTTTTGTCAAAGCGGTGCTTGCTCCGTTTCTGATAGCCATGATCATATCCTATGTCCTGAATCCGATTGTATGCATGCTGTCCGACCGTAAGGTCCCGCGAAGCGCTGCGGTGCTCCTGATCTATGCGGTGTTCTTGGCCGCACTTGCCGTCATTCTCATCAATTTGATTCCGATGCTGATACGGCAGCTGGAGGAATTAAACGAGCATCTGCCTGAGCTGACGATGAACGCGCAGTCGCTGATGACCAGTCTGGATAGCCGTCTGCTGCCGCCGGGCGTACGAACCGGGGTGAACAGCTGGTTTCTGACCATCGAATCGAGGCTGGCCGGAGGCATCTCGGACTTTATGGACAATATCGGCAATGCGATTAACATATTGTTCAATGTCATGATCGTGCCGTTTCTCATTTTTTACATATTAAAAGATTTCGAGGTGTTTCAGCGGACGACCGTTTCCTATCTGCCCCGAAGCCACCGCAAGTCGATCGTTATCCTGCTTAAGGACATTGATAATGCCCTTGGCAATTATGTCCGGGGGCAGTTTCTCGTTTGCCTCATTATCGGTATTCTCGCATACATCGGTTATATGATCGTAGGCATGCCGTATGCGCTGCTGCTTGCCAGCATCGTGGCCGTGTTCAACATCATTCCGTATTTGGGGCCTTTTCTGGGCGCCGCTCCGGCGCTTGTTATGGCTTCGACCCTTTCATGGAAAATGGTGCTGATGGTCGCGCTCGTCAATATGGTGTGCCAGACGCTCGAAAGCAATGTGATCTCTCCGCAGGTGGTTGGGAAGAAGCTGCATATGCATCCGCTTCTTATCATATTCGCCCTGCTTGTCGGAGGCCAGATCGCGGGAACTGTCGGCCTTATTCTCGCCGTACCTGTCTTTGCAGTGCTGAAGGTCCTCTTGCAACATGTGTTCGCTTATTATGTAAGGCGGAAATCGGGCTGAGATCCGAGCAGACGTTGACGATCGGTGGCGACGGATTGACAATAAGCCGTTTCCGTGGATATACTTGAAATATTAAACGAATATTCGTCCAAATCGATGAGAAAATCCCAGTAAGCTTCGTGCACCTTGCCCAGAGAACAGGTTCCTTTCGGCGGATCGATGCGATCCAATACGAATGGCTGCGAGAACCTGGAAGCGTCCAAGCTGAAATGCTAATTTTTGAGTGTGAACAAAATTCACCGGGTGGCTGCCGTTATCCAGCTGCAATGAGGCGATCGTCGCATGTCTTTTCGGTTAACCAACCGGACGGATTCTTGCACGATAACCAGGGTGGTACCGCGAGAACATCGTCCCTGAACTATTTCAGGGGCGTTTTTGTGTTCGGGTTAATTTGGCCCGGGCGTTATATTATGACTGGAGGATGCTAATGATGAAAGCAAGTGAAATTCGATCCAAATGGCTGGCGTTTTTCGCCGAGAAAGGCCATCACATTGAGCCAAGCGCTTCGCTTGTCCCGCACAACGATCCGTCGCTGCTGTGGATTAATGCAGGCATGGCGCCGCTGAAGCCGTACTTTGACGGCCGGGTGATCCCGGACAATCCGAGAATCGCCAACTCGCAGAAATGCATTCGTACCAATGATATCGAGAATGTCGGCAAGACGCGCCGTCACCACACGTTCTTCGAAATGCTCGGAAACTTCTCCATCGGAGACTACTTCAAGGAAGAAGTCATTACCTGGGCATGGGAGTTTCTGACCGACAAGAAGTGGATCGGGTTCGATCCGGAGCGCCTGTCCGTCACGGTATACCCGGAGGATGAGGAAGCGTTCAAGCTGTGGAACGAGAAGATCGGCCTGCCCGAGAGCCGGATTATCAAGCTGCAGGACAACTTCTGGGATATCGGGGAAGGGCCATGCGGACCATGTACCGAGATTTTCTACGACCGCGGGGAAGAGTATGGGCACGGAGCGCCGGAAGAAGAGCTGTTCCCGGGCGGCGAGAACGAGCGCTGGCTTGAGGTATGGAACCTCGTATTCTCGCAGTTCAACCATAACAAGGACGGCAGCTACACGCCGCTTCCGAACAAGAACATCGATACGGGTGCAGGACTTGAGCGTTTTGCCTCCATTTTGCAAAATGTCGATTCCAACTTCGATACCGACCTGTTCCAGCCGATCATTCAAAAGACCGCTGAGCTTGCCGGTGTGAAATACAAGGAGAAGGCGGAATACGACGTGGCGCTCAAGGTCATTGCGGATCATATCCGCACCGTCGCCTTTGCAGTTGCCGACGGCGTGCTGCCTTCTAATGAAGGACGGGGCTATGTCATCCGCCGTTTGCTCCGCCGTGCGGTTCGATACGGGAAGGTGCTCGGTCTTGACAAGCCGTTCATGTTCACGTTGACCGGCACGGTCGGCGACATTATGGGCGCCTACTATCCGGAGGTTGTGGAGAAGCAGGCGTTCATCGAGAAGGTAATCGCAACGGAAGAAGAGCAGTTCCACAAGACGCTCTCCGACGGGCTGGCGATTCTGGCAGAGATGAGCGCGGAAGCGAAGAAGCAAGGCCAATCGGTCATTAGCGGCGCCGATGCGTTCAAGCTGTACGATACCTATGGTTTCCCGTTCGATTTGACGGAGGATTATGCGGCTGAGCACGGCCTGAGCGTCGATCGCGAAGGCTTCGACGAGGCGATGAAGGAGCAGCGCGAGCGTGCGCGCAAAGCCCGCCACGAAACGGAAAGCATGAAGGTTCAAGGCGGGGTTCTGTCCGATTATACGGTTAAAAGCGAATTTGTTGGATATAATGACACCGTTCGCGATGCGAAGGTGCTGGCCATCATTACGGATGATCAATTTGCCGATGGAATCGGCGAAGGACAGTCCGCCCAGGTCATTCTGGATGCAACGCCGTTCTACGCCGAAAGCGGCGGCCAGGTCAGCGACCAAGGCGTGCTTGAGGGCGATACGGTACGCGCAAAAGTAGAAGGCCTGTTCAAAGCCCCTCACGGACAGCATGTGCATTTTGTAACCGTGGAGGCAGGCGAACTGAAGGTAGGCGACGTCGTAGCCGCCAAGGTGGATGCCAGCCTTCGAAATGATATCGTGAAGAACCATACGGCAACCCACTTGCTGCATAAAGCGCTGAAAGAAGTGCTTGGCGAGCATGTCAACCAGGCGGGCTCCCTTGTCGAGCCGCAGCGGCTGCGCTTTGACTTCTCACATTTCGGCAGCATTACCCAAGAGGAGCTGGCCGAAATCGAGCGCCGCGTCAACGAGCAAGTGTGGAAGAGCATCCCGGTGGTCATCGACCTCAAGCCGATCGATGAAGCGAAGGCTATGGGAGCGATGGCGCTGTTCGGGGAAAAATACGGGGATATCGTCCGCGTCGTCCAAGTCGGCGATTACAGCATCGAGCTGTGTGGCGGATGTCATGTGGACAATACGTCCCGAATCGGCATCTTCAAGCTGCTCGGAGAGAGCGGCATCGGCTCCGGCGTGCGGCGGATCGAAGCTGTGACCGGGCGCCATGCCTATGAGTACCTGGAAGGACAGCTGGATCTTCTCAAGCAGGCATCAAGCCTCTTGAAGAGCAACATCTCTGACGTGCCGAAGCGAATTGAGGGACTGAACCAACAGCTGAAGGAGCTGGCCCGTGAGAATGAATCGCTGCAAGGCAAGCTGGGAGCGATTGAGGCCAGTCAGCTGACGGATAAAGTGAAGCAAGTGGGTGAAGCCCAGCTGCTGGCGGCTGAAGTTCAGGCCGGCGGCATGGACGGACTTCGCAGCATTGCGGATGAGCTGAAGGGCAAGCTGCCGAATGCGATCATCGTACTCGGCGCCAAAGTGGGCGAGAAAGTGAACTTCGTCGTAGCTGTGCCGCAGGATCTGGTGAAGCAGGGCTATCATGCAGGCAAGCTGGTGAAGGAAGTCGCTTCGGTCTGCGGAGGCGGAGGCGGTGGCCGTCCGGATATGGCCCAGGCTGGCGGCAAGGATGCATCCAAGATGGCCCAGGCTCTCCAGCGGGCAGAGGAGCTTGTCGCCCAAGGCGTTTAATGCGTTGTCCTTCGGTGGTGTACAGCGGGCGGGGACGCATTCGCTGTACACTATCCTGAATTTTTTGGAGCACCCTCTAAATATTTCGCTTTGGATTTCCGTAGAGACGACGGAGTATGGTATGATATAACAAGATCAAGCTGGTAAATTTTCGACGAGGCATGGTTTACATGTTCTTTGAAGAAGCGAGGTGTGTCACACATGGACTCCATGGATAAGACAGTCAAGTTCAATGTAAAAGGTGATGAGAAGGAGGTTTCCGCTCAGGACATTTTACTTTCGGTATACGACTCGTTGGTCGAGAAGGAGTACAATCCGATTAACCAGATCGTGGGATATCTTTTGTCCGGGGACCCTGCTTATATACCTCGGCACAACAATGCCAGAAGTTTGATCCGGAAGAAAGAGCGAGATGAATTGATTGAAGAACTGGTCCGGTTCTACTTAGCCAGTCACCGTTAGGAGTATAGGGAATGCATAGAATCATGGGATTAGATTACGGGGACCGCAGAATCGGGATAGCCCTAAGCGACGTATTCGGATGGACGGCCCAAGGGCTCGAGGTCGTCGAACGCCGCCGGGACGGGAGCGAGCTGAACCGAATCGCCGAGCTTGTAAAAGAGCATGAGGTTGGTGAGATCGTGGTCGGCCTTCCGAAAAATATGAACGGCACGATTGGTCCCCGGGGTGAAATCTGCATGGAATTCGCAGGCACGCTGCGGGATTCCCTAGACTTACCCGTTCACCTTTGGGATGAACGGCTATCAACAGTATCCGCTGAGAGGACATTGCTGGAAGCCGATGTCAGCCGAAAAAAGCGAAAACAGGTCGTGGACAAAATGGCCGCAAGTTTGATATTACAAAACTACTTGGATTCTAAAAGGTGAGGGTGATTACGAATGGCGAATGAGCATATTGGCATGGAAGAAGAACCGGAAATTATTTATATTCCCGATGACGAGGGCAATGAGGAAGAGTTTGAAGTCATCATGAAATTCGAGGTGGACGGCTCCGACGCCAGATACATGATGGTCGTGCCGCGTGAAGCAGCCGATGAGGAGACCGATGAAGTGTACGCCTTCCGCTATGAGGAAGACGGAGATGATCTCAAGCTGTTCATGATCGAGGATGACGAGGAATGGGCGATCGTCGAAGAAACCTTCAATACGCTCGTGGATGAGCTGAATGGGAGCGACGAGTAATGGCGGATTTTTCGGTTGAGAATATCGTGTGGACCCAGGTGCTCAAGGAAGCATTCGGTGAAAGCATCGAGCTTGAGGACGAGAAGGGTCAAGTCGAGGTCTATGATATTGCCGCCGAATTTGAAGTGGATGGCCAAGGCTATGCCATTCTGGTGCAGCCCGACCGGATGGACGAGGAGTACGAGGTGCTCCGGATCGTGACGGACGCAGACGGCAGCTTGCAGCTGGCGACCATTGACGACGATGAAGAGTGGGAAAATGTGTCGGAGCTGTATGATGAGCTGACGTTTCCGGAGGAAGACGAGGATTAAGGGCTGCTGAATCGATACTTACGCGGATTCTCTCGATTTGATTTCAAATGAGTTTATGGAAGGGGCGGACCTGTCCGCCCCTTTTGGTGTGAAGGGATGAGTAGATTGAAGAAACTGGCTATAGCAGCACTGGCGTTGATCCTCATTGCCGGCGGGGCTGCATTCTATGTGTGGAACGGCCTTCAGCCTGTTCAGAGCTCGGATGCCCCGGTAGAATTTACGGTGGAGCCGGGCATGAGCACATCATCCATTGCCGATCTGCTGGAGGACAAGGGATTAATTAAGAACGCCCTACTACTTAAAGGTTATTTGAAGCTTACGAATGAAGGGAGCCGGTTAATGGCCGGCACCTACGAGGCAACGCCCGGCACTCCCTTTCAGGATCTGCTGACGATGATGAATAACGGCGAAGTCAAGCCGGAGGAGATGGTCCGCTTTACGATACCGGAAGGCTTCACGGTCGCTCAAATGGCGGAGAAGATATCCGAGGAAAGCGGGATCGATGAGAAAGAAATTCTGGACCTCGCTGACCAGTCCTCCGGATGGGACATTCCGGTGGTGGCCGAAATCCCTGAGGATCCGGAGCTGAAGCATCATTTGGAGGGCTATCTGTTCCCGGCAACGTACGAGCTCCCGAAGAAGGATTTATCGGCCAAAGGAATCGTGGAGACCATGCTGCAGGAGACCGAAAAGCGTCTTGAAGAAATCCCGAATTGGGAGGAGCAGCTGAAGGCTCGCGGCGTGACGTTCCATGAGCTGATGACGATCGCTTCACTGGTCGAGCGCGAGGTGGTCGTCGATCATGAGCGTCCGCTTGTGGCCGGCGTGATCTATAATCGCCTGGAGCAGGACATGAAGCTGGAGATTGACGCTACGGTGCAGTACTTGCTGGATAAACCGAAGGAGCGGCTGCTTTATGCCGATCTGGAGGTCAAGAGCCCTTATAATACGTATCGCCAGAAAGGTCTCCCTCCAGGGCCGATCGCAAGCCCGAGTCTGGAATCGATCAAGGCGGCGCTGAACCCGGAGAAGTCCGATTACCTGTTCTATGTCACGAAGAAGGACGGGACCCAGGAGCATTTGTTTGCCAAGACGTATAAGGAGCATTTGAAGAACATCGAGACGAGCAAGAAGATGGGACAACAGGAATAGGAGGAATCCTAAAATGAGTAACAAACCCGAATTACTGGCTGCAGCCGGTTCGACGGCTGAAGTGCGAGCTTACCTGGATGCAGGGGCGAACGCTGTCGTCGTCGGCGAGGATCGCTTCGGCATGAGGCTGCCGGGGAGCATGACCTTAGAGGAAATCCGTGAGGCTGCCGAGCTGGCGCACAGCCGCGGCAGCAGCATTTATGTGTGCGTGAACAATCTAATGACCAATGAGCTGTTGAATGATCTGCCGGATTATATCCGGTCGCTGGGAGAGATCGGGATCGATGCTGTTGAATTTAACGACCCATCGGTGTTGACCGCAGTCAAGGAGCATGCTCCGAAGGTCAAGCTTCATTGGAACGCCGAAATGACGGCGACCAATTACTCCACAGCCAACTATTGGGGAAACAAAGGCGCTTCACGCGTCATCCTTGCCCGTGAACTGAATATGGATGAGGTAACCGAAATGAAGCCCCGCCTCGAGCTTGAGGCCCAGGTGCAGATTCATGGCATGACGAATATTTACCACTCCAAACGCCGTCTGGTCAAGAGCTACATGGCTCATCAGGGAAGACCGGTGGAGGAAGGGAACCTCGGCAAAGAGCGGGGGCTGTTCCTCATTGAAGCGGAGCGGCAGGACGAGAAGTATCCGATCTATGAGGATATGAACGGCACGCATATTATGAGTTCCGAAGATATATGTATTCTTGAGGACCTTCATCTGTTGATGGCAGCAGGGGTGGACAGCTTCAAGGTAGAGACTTTGCTGAAACCCCGACACTACAATGAGATTGTCCTCCGTACGTATCGCAAGGCAATCGATACGTACGCAGCCGATCCGTCAGGCTATGCGTTTCAGGAGGAATGGCTTGATGCGATTCGTGAGGTGCAGGATCCGGAGCGGGAATTGTCGTTTGGATTCTTCTATAAGGAACAAGTTTATTAAGGAGTGGACAGCATGGAAGCTATGGCACAGCCAAAATACAAAGGCAAACGCTATCGCCTGGACAAGCCGGAGCTGCTCGCCCCGGCCGGAAATTTGGAGAAACTAAAATTTGCGGTGCACTACGGTGCAGACGCTGTATATATTGGCGGACAGAAATACGGCCTTCGTTCCAATGCGGATAATTTCAGCTTTGAGGAAATGAAGGAAGGCGTAGAGTTTGCGGCCAAGTATGGCGCAAAAGTGTTCGTTGCAACGAACATCTATGCCCACAATGAAGATATTGAAGGAATCGAGGAATACTTGCGGAGCTTGCAGGATGCGGGTATTGCCGCCATTATCGCCGCCGATCCTGCGATCATAGAGGTGGCTAAGCGAGCTGCACCGAAGCTGGAGGTTCATCTGAGCACCCAGCAATCGACGCTCAACTGGCAGGCAGTGAAATTCTGGAAGGATGAAGGGCTCCCCCGCGTCGTTCTGGGCCGGGAGACGAGCCTTGAAGAGATCGCGACGATCAAGGAGCATGTCGATATCGAAATCGAGGCCTTTATCCATGGCGCGATGTGTTCCTCGTTCTCCGGCCGCTGCGTGCTCTCGAACCATTTCACCGATCGGGACTCGAATCGCGGAGGCTGCTGCCAGTCCTGCCGCTGGAAATACGATTTGTTCGAAGACGGAAGAGAGGATGCGGCAGGCTGGGTATCCGAGGAAGACCAGCTCATGCAGCAGGCCGCTTCTGCTCCGGCACCGTTCAAGCCGGGAGTGACCCAGATTCCGCTGTTTCAGCCGCAGGACAATCCGTTTACGATGGGATCGAAGGATCTGTGCATGCTGGAGCATATTCCGGATCTCATTGAAGTGGGGATCGACAGCTTTAAGATCGAGGGCCGGATGAAGTCCATTCACTATGTAGCCACGGTCGTGAACGTCTATCGGCAGGCAATCGACTCCTACATGGCCGATCCGGAGAATTATGTATTGAAGCCGGAATGGATCGAGGAGATTAATAAGGCGGCCAACCGCCCGCTCAATACCGGATTTTTCTACGACACGCCGGATCATGAGGATCATATCTACGAGCCGGAAGAAAAGGCCGTCCCTTACGATTTCGCCGGATTGGTCATGGAATATGACGAGGAGACCGGAATTGCCGTGATCCAGCAGCGGAATCATTTCAAGCCGGGCGACGAAATCGAGTTTTTCGGTCCGGACGGAACGTTCTTTAAACAGGCTGTTGGCCGGATCGAAGACCAGCACGGTCAAGAACTGGATGCAGCCCGCCATCCGCTGCAGCTGGTGCGGATGAAAGTGGATCAGCCGGTGCGCTTCTTTGACATGATGCGAAAACGCAAAAATTAGAATTTTATGGTTCTGTGGAACTACACAAAAAAGAATCCAAGGTCGTTAGACGGACCTTGGATTCTTTTTTATTTAAAATAATTAGGAAAAACAGATTATTTTTTTGCGAAAAGCCAAAGGAAAACACCCCCAATTGACGAAATATAAAGTAACGAATACGTTACGCGGATCCTTTTGATAACGTATCCAAGATTTAATACTATGATTGTGGTAGGTGAACAGCAAAATGTCAGGAGTAGAACAGCATGAACAGAAGCCGAAGAAAGATAAGAAACCCGGAGGGAAGCAGAAGAACGGGGATAAGACCAAGAAGAGCCCTTCGGTTTCACAAGGAATACATAATGCCAAGTCCATGTTTTCTTCCATGGGGGCAGCCGTAGCGCGGATGCCGGTCAATCCATCGAAATCCGTCGGGATCCGGCTGTTTTTGATCTTTTTTGCGGCCATCGTCTTCTTCGTTATCGTATTAGGCTGGTTGTCCTATGACAAGGCGAGAAGCACGATTGAGAAGAATGCGGCGAATGCCAACCAGCAGACCATCATTCAGACCTCGGAGAAGATCGACATCATCCTGGAGAAGTATGAGAGCGCAGGCCGGTCGATATTCTACGATGTTGAACTGCAGAAGCTGCTTGATGAAGTATCGGGCACGAATCTGAGCGATTATGATCGATTTACGATGGAGCGGGAAATCCGGGACAAGCTTTCCAATCAGATCAATTCGGATTCTTCGATCCGGGCGATGTATTTGATTCCAGCCCAAGGGGAGCGGATTTTCTCGGCAGGACAATCCTCGAAGGCATCGCAGACCGTCTTTGAGCAGGCATGGTACAAGGAGCTTATCGAGGGGACCAAGAAGGTCGTATGGCTGCCGTCGGCGGAGGACAGCGGAGCGCCGTACTTTACGGTGGCACGGGCATTAAGCTCCATGAACAACCTGAACTCCAAATATGTCGTGATGTTCGAGCTGAATTCGTCCATCCTCAATCAGCAATTGGAGGGCATCGATCTCGGAGACAACGGGGAGCTTCAGCTCGTAAGCCCGGACGGGACGGTTGTATCGTCCGCGAAGCCTGATCAGGTTGCCGCTCCGACCGAGTGGACCTTTACGAAGGAGCTTTCTGAGGAGTCGAAGACGGACAGTCTGAGAACTCAGGATGCGAACGGAAGAGAAGTTCTTGCGGTTTACAATACGCTGGGCATCAATGATTGGAGATTGATTGGCGCCGTACAGACCGGCGAATTGACGAAGGATGCCAACAGCATCTTGATGATTACGCTGATTGTCGCTGTTGTTGACGTGATCGTGGCGATCCTGATCGGATTATGGATGGTGCGGATGATCGCCCGTCCGCTGGGCAAGCTCAACCTTCTGATGAAGGAAGGGGCGAAGGGCAACTTGAACGTCCGCACCGATCATAAGAGCCAGGATGAGATCGGTCAGCTGTCCGCGAGCTTCAACGATATGATGGAGCAGATTACTTCGCTCGTACAGCAGACGAACAACACGGCTCAGGATGTATTGAAGACCGCTGCGGAGCTTAGCGATGCTTCCAAGAAGACGGCTCTTTCCGCGAAGGAGATCGCCATCGCCACGGAAGAAATCGCGAACGGAGCCAGCAGCTTGGCTGTGGAAGCGGAACGGGGCAGCGATCTGACGAACAATATTTCGAAGCAGATGGAAATCGTCGTGAATGCCAATGAGGAGATGGGCAAATCGGCCCGTCATGTTGAAAGCGCGAGTGAGCTCGGCACGAAGCATTTAAGCGACTTGCTTGATAAGACTCATCAGACCGAGAATATGACACGCTCCATGATGCATAAGGTGGATGGGCTCAAGGAGACGACTTCTTCGGTAGCTAAAGTGTTGGATGTATTGCAGAATATTACGAAGCAGACTAATATCCTGTCGTTGAATGCTACGATTGAAGCTGCCAGAGCCGGTGCCGCCGGACGCGGATTCATGGTCGTAGCCGATGAAATCAGGCAGCTTGCGGACCAGTCCAGACAATCGATCGACATGGTAAGTCAGATCACGGACCGCATCATGGCTGAAATGAACGAGACGGTCCAAGTGCTGCTTGATGCCAATCCGCTGTTCAAGGGCCAGATCGATGCCGTCAAGGAAACGAACGATATCTTCGTATCGGTCCAGCAGCAAATGGTCGAGTTTATCGAACGGCTGGATTCGGTCACGTATTCCATTGACGAGCTGAATCAATCCCAAAGCGTGCTGTCGGAAGCGATGACGAATGTGAGCGCCGTGGCCGAGGAATCCTCTGCAACATCGGAGGAGGTTGCTTCCCTCTCTACGGAGCAGCAGAGCGTCAGCAATCAGCTGGTGAATCTATCCACCAAGCTTGAAAATGTATCCAATGAGCTTAAAGAGACGCTATCGCGTTTTAGGCTGTAATCCGAAAAAACAGGGGCCCGCAGGTCGAAGCGACCGGGGCTCCTGTTTTTTCGCTCTGTATCCCGCTCGGTATCTCGCGTTTTCGCTCCGTATCCCGTTCGGTATCTCGCGTTTTCGATCCGTATCTCGCTCTGATTCGCTCCGAGTCGAAAGCAACCTATGCCCTTCATTCCGGCAGCAACCAAGGTTATGAAGCGATAGGACGGGCTTTAAGAAGAAAGCCATTAATTTAGGCGATTTGGTCAATACTAAGGGCTCACGCGAATCCTAAGTCTGTAAGCATGGTGGGTTGTTTCCCGATGCAAATGGAAATAATGGACATCAACGATTCGCGTGGAGGTAGAGAATTGATGAGGCTGGTCCGTAACCGAAGAATAAAATACGGATGGATCATATTGACCGTGCTCCTGATGATCGTGACGGTTCGCCTGGCATGGGTCCAGCTGGTGATGAAGCATCAGCGGGTGCCGGGGAGCCGGCATACGATGGTGGAAGCATCGCTTATTCAGCGCGAGCGAGGGATCGTGCTCGATTCCGGGCGAGGCCATTTTACCGACAGGCATGGACAAGCCCTGACAGGCGGACTCACATGGGCAGCTGTCTTGTTCCCTGTAACGGAGAAGGAGCTAAACGATTCAAAAACCCAGATCGATCGCCTTGCCAAGATCCTGCGAACGGATGCGAAGCATTTGAAGCAAGTGTGGGGGAAACAGAGGGAGCCCCAGCTGTGGCATGGAAAAAATGCTGCCATTCCGCTTACCTTGTCCAAGGATCAGATCCGGCAAATTCAGGAGCTCCATCTGCCCAAGGTCAAAATTCTTCCTTACGAGCAGCGATATGGAAACCGGCAGTCGGGCATGCAGTGGCTGGGATTCGTGTCGGGCCAGCGAAAAGAAAGCCTGTTTTATCAAGATGAACCGGAGATTACGGGGACCAGCGGATTGGAAAAAACATTGGATGCGCTGATCCGGGGCGATGGTTCAACGATTGTGTATTATCCCGTTAATAGCGGCAATGAAGTCATACAGGATCTGAAACCGATGGTCAAGGCGCCCAGCAATCCCTATTATCCGTTGCGCGTCGTCACCACCGTGGACGCTAAGATCCAGCAAGGGATCGAGCAATTGACCGAGACCGCAGGCATGAAGGAGGGGGCCGTCGTTGTTTTGGACACCCGTAACGCGGATATCGTAGCGATGGTTTCGAGGCCTTTTTACAATCCGGAGTCGATTCAGCCTGAAGACGGGGCCTGGGAAAATCGCGGGATCAAGGCGAAGGCACCCGGATCCATCTTCAAGCTGGTCACGGCTGCGGCGGTTCTCGAGCACGGCTTGAGCACAGAGGACGAGGTGTTTCACTGTGATGGGGAGTACGGGAAGTTCGGGCTGTCCTGCTGGAAGGAAGGGGGACATGGGACGATCGGACTGCGCGAAGGCTTCGCGGAATCGTGCAATGTCGTTTTTGCCGCACTTTCAGAGCGGTTGACGGCGTCCCAAATGCAGTCGGCGGCAGCGGCCCTTGGCTTTGGTCAAACCGTCGGCTGGGAGGCCAGAGATTTTCTGGGGCTCCCCACCTTGCGGCCGCTGGATCTTGAACAGAAAGGGACCGTCTTCTCAGACAAGGCCGATGCGGGTGATGCCGGTGTGCGGGTACAAACGGGGATCGGACAGCGGGATGCGGCGGTTACGCCGCTCCAGGCTGCGAATGCGGTTGTGACGCTGCTTCACGGCGGGGTGAAGACGAGGCCCCGCATTCTGAAGCAGATCCATTATGCCAACGGACAGCTGCTTAAGGAGGCAAGCCCGCTGGCAGAACTGCCGGCCAAGGGAGGGATTTCCCGAAGAACCTCATCCATTCTCCTGGAGTGGATGGAGAATGTTGTTCAGGATGGGACAGGCTCCTCCTTAAAAGACCGGAAATGGAAGCTGGCAGGCAAATCGGGAACCGCCCAGGTAACGATAAAGGGCCGTCCCCGAAATAACCAGTGGTTTATCGGGTACGGCCCTGTGGAGCAACCTCGTTATGCGATCGCTGTGCTGGTCGAGAATCGGAGTCCGAACAGCCGCAATCAGGCAACCGACATCTTCGGTCAGGTTGCAGACTTGCTCGCTTCGTTGGAGTCCGGATCCAAATCGGGATCTGGATCGTCATCGGAATCGTGAACTGAATCGGGATCCGAATCGGAAGGGGGATCCGTTTCGGGCTTGTCCGGCGATGGAGTAAATTCCCATGGGGAGACATCGAATTCTTCGCTTGGCAGATGAATCCATTGCTGCAGATAACCTTGCGCAATCAGCTCTTTAATAAGAATGAGCAGAATCGGCGCCAGGATCAGCCCTGCGACCCCGAATATCGACAGGGAGATCATCATGAAGGACAGCATGAGAAATGCCGACGACACGCCGATGGAATTGCCCGTGATCTTCGGCTCCAGCAGCTGGCGGGAGATGACGACCACGGCAAGAAGAACGATCAAGCCGACCGCAAGCCCCGTGTTGCCGACGATGAACAAATAGATAATCCATGGAATAAGAATGACGGGAACGCCAAGCAGCGGCAACACGTCAAACACGGCGCAAATCAATGCGATGGACAAGGAATTCCCCGTTCCCAGAATGAGCAACCCGATATATACGATCACAAACGTGATGCTCACCAGCTTCAATTGTGCCTTCAAATAGGAACCGATCGCTTTGAAGACGTTATTCTTCAGGAACAGGAATGCGGTTTTGAAGGTTTTCGGGGTTTTATCTTTGGCAATTTTGCGCCAGCTCCCGATTTCCGTGCTCAAGAAGAAGGCGAGAATAATCGCGACCCCGAAATTAGCGATAAAGGCGGAGAACGAACCCATGAAGCCGACGATATAATGTAGGAACGATTGGGCCGCCTCGGTCGCGATGTTGGTGATGTCCTCAAAATATCCGTTCAAACGAAGCGTAAGATCCGGCGGCAGCGCCTCCAGCTTATTCTGCAGGAACAATACCGTTTCCGAGAAATGGCGCTGAAGGGTCCTCGTGTAGTCCGGCAGATTATCTTGAAGGTGCAGGAATTGGGATACAATGATTGCTCCCGCTCCGAACAAGATCCCGAGGATGATCAGCAGGAAGAGCAGAACCGATATCGCTGCGGCAAAGGGCTTTGGAAGGCCCCTTCGGTGAAGAAATCTGGAGAACGGTTCAATAATCAGAAATACCAGAAAGGACAGGAACACAGGGGCGGCGATCTGGTAAAGCTTACTGAATATGAACATAATCAGGTACACGGTGAGTACGATTAAACCAATATCGAATGCGGTTCTCCAATATTTTTTGTACAAGGGAAGCATAGTAGAGTATCGGCTCCTTTAAACTATAATAATTGATACCATTGTACACGATTTAAGAAAAAAAAGCCTATTTCTCAATGTGCTATGCTAAAATAATATAGGGGAGTTACTTAGAAATAGAAATAAAAAGCGGGGAGTTAGCATGCAGACACTACTGCTATGGTTGTTTTATCTTTCATCGTTTTATGCATTTATTCCCGGCATCCTGACCCGGATATTCGGTTTCCGCGTATTCCGCCGAGGTTCGGGCACGAATGAATTTGCCTTGACCTTTGACGACGGTCCAGATCCGTTATATACGCCAAGACTGCTTGATTTATTGAAGCGGTATGATATGAAGGCAACCTTCTTTGTTGTCGGTTCCCATGCCGAGAAGCATCCGGAGGTTGTCAGACGGATTCACCGAGAAGGCCATCTGATCGGGATCCACAATTATGTCCATAAGAGCAACTGGCTGATGAGACCGGTCACGGTCCGCAAGCAGGTGAAGCGGACGGATGATATCATTTACGAGATAACCGGTGAACGTTCGACCTATTATCGGCCGCCTTGGGGAATTGTGAATCTGTTCGATTTTGCCAAGAATACGGGATGTCGGATCATATTGTGGTCCTCCATGTTCAGTGACTGGCGCAGCAAAATCGGTGCCGACCGGTTGACGGAGCGAATCCTGGCCAAGCTTCGCGGCGGGGAGGTCATGCTGCTGCACGATTGCGGCACAACCATGGGTGCCAATCCGGATGCGCCGGAGCAGATGCTCATCGCGCTGGAGCGGGTGCTGGAGGTCGCACAGCAGAAAGGAATGAGAAGTATCCGCGTGGACGAAATGATGGCCAAGGAAAGCAAGTCGAAGGTGAAGAAGGTGTCCCTCCTGAAGCGTATGCTCGTCTCTGTCTGGCTCTTGTGGGAAAAGGGATTTCACGCCCTGTTCTCGCTGGAAACCGTCACGCCTGACGATCCGATGCTTCATTTCCGCAAGCGTGCCTATACAGGCAAGCCGGTCGTGATGGAGGACGGCACCCGGTTGGATAAAGGAGATCAGGTGCTGGAGCTTCATTTTGACAATCGCAAGCTATACCAGATCGGCAGCCGCTCCCGTTCGGAGATGCAGCTGGCCATTCAGATGATCCGTGCGGTGCAGAAGGATTTGCCGACTCTGGCGAATATGGTGCTGGAACGGCCCGAATTTAAGGAAGTTCGCGGTCTGTACGGGGTCAGCATGATATCCCGCGGACCCGAGCAGTTCGGATTCCATGTGCTCGATCTTCCGTCCGGACTGTTTGCAAGCTCGACACGTCTGTACCTAAAGCTTCTGCTAAGCGTGATTCATCCGAAGGGCCAAGCAAGGCTGAAGGAAGGAAGCCAGGTCATGGAGCCGAAAATGCTGATGATGCCTGTGGAGGTACTGATTGAGCGCTACGCGGAAAAGCGGACGCCTTCGGTTAAGCCGCCGACCGAAGAGCCTCATGAGCTGGCGCAAGAGCAGGTTGTGGACTTAACGATAGCGGGTGCCACTGCATCGAGAATGTAATGGTAACAGATTCATATCAGGGTACGAACCTATGCAATAATGACAGATTCATTTCAGAATTATTTTTGAAAAAATAAAGGGTTACTCCTACAGACCGCTATGATCTGAGGGAGTAACCCTTTTGTTGTATTAGATTTTCATGACGCCGCCGGAGCTTGCGTTCGTAACCAGCTTGGAGTAGCGGGCCAGATAACCTGTTTTCACTTTAGGCTGGAACTCGACCCATTTGCTGCGGCGCTCAGCCATTTCTTCTTCGCTTACGCCGAGCAGCTGAATCGTCCGGTTGTTCAGATCAAGCTCGATGATATCCCCGTCCTCGACGAATGCGATCGGGCCGCCCTCAGCCGCTTCCGGTGAAATATGGCCGATGCTGATGCCGCGGGATGCGCCGGAGAAGCGTCCGTCCGTAATCAGGCCGACCTTCGCTCCAAGGCCCATACCGGCGATTTGGGAGGTAGGCGCAAGCATTTCCGGCATGCCCGGTCCGCCCTTCGGACCCTCGTAGCGAATCACGACGACGTGGCCTTCCTTGACTTTCCCGTTCGCAATGCCTTCAAGTGCCTCTTCCTGCGAGTTAAAGCAGATGGCAGGACCCTTGTGGTAGCCGCCAACCGATGGGTCGACTGCGCCTACTTTAATGATCGAGCCTTCCGGAGCAAGGTTGCCGTACAGCACGGCCAGGCCGCCGCGTTCGGAATAAGGACGGTCGATCGGATGGATGACGTCGGTGTCCTGAATTTCGCATCCGGCCACGTTCTCGGCAAGCGTCTTGCCGGTTACCGTAATGCAGTCCCCGTGAAGCGCGCCCGGCTTCTTCAGCAGCTCGTTCAGCACGGCGCTGACGCCGCCGGCCGTGTGCACGTCCTCGATGAAATAGTCCGAAGCCGGAGCCAGCTTGGAGATATGCGGCACGCGGTCAGCCACCTCGTTAATCCGCTCCAGCGGGTAATCCAGCCCAGCTTCATGCGCAAGGGCGAGCGTATGCAGAACGGTATTGGTCGAACCGCCCATCGCCATATCGAGCGCAAACGCATTGTCGATCGCTTCGATCGTTACGATGTCGCGCGGCTTCAAATCCATCTTCACGAGCTCCATCAGCTGCTTCGCCGATTGTCTTACGAACTCTTTCCGTTCCTCGGCAATGGCCAGAATCGTACCGTTCCCCGGGAGCGCCAGACCGAGAGCCTCGGCCAGACAGTTCATCGAGTTGGCGGTGAACATGCCGGAGCAGGAGCCGCAGGTAGGACAGCCGTACTGTTCGAGCTCGAGCAGCTCTTTATCGTCGATTTTGCCGACTTGGTGAGCGCCGACGCCTTCAAAGACGGAGGTCAGCGACAATCTGCGTCCCTTGCTGTCCACGCCAGCCTTCATCGGACCGCCGCTGACGAATACCGTCGGGATATTGACGCGCAGGGCGCCCATGAGCATTCCAGGCGTAATCTTGTCGCAGTTCGGGATACAGACCATGCCGTCAAACCAGTGTGCGGATACGACCGTTTCCAGGGAGTCCGCAATAATTTCGCGGCTTGGCAGGGAATAGCGCATTCCGATATGGCCCATTGCAATGCCGTCATCCACGCCGATCGTGTTGAATTCGAATGGAACACCGCCGGCTTCGCGGATGGCTTCCTTAACGATTTTGCCGAATTCCTGGAGATGCACGTGGCCTGGAACGATGTCGATATAAGAGTTGCACACCGCGATAAACGGTTTGCCGAAGTCTTCCTCTTTAACGCCTGCGGCACGCAGAAGGCTGCGGTGCGGTGCGCGGTCAAAGCCTTTTTTGATCATGTCTGAACGCATTTTTTTGGTTGTCATGATGTCTTGTTTCCCCCCAGATCTATTATGAATTGTTGCGCTTTAGCGCGGTCTTCCGGCAAAGCAGCCGGATACCTCTTAACACCGAAAATAGGTTTTAAATGAGTCTATCACAAAAAGGTAGGTTTTTCTACATGATATTAATAGGAAGCGATGGGGGGAGCGAGGGTCTGCGCGGCAAAAAAGAGCCTGCTCCCCAAATTGGGGAACAGGCCTCCCGGATTGCTTATTTATAGAGGTTGTTCAAATAGGTCGTTTCGTACTTATATTATTTTCGTCCGCCTTTGCGGCCGATCTCCTGATAAAACTCTCGGGAATGATTCCGGGAAGTAGCTTCGCCGCCCTTTTGCCCGATTTCCTGGTAAAACTCGCGGCTGTGGTTGCGTGACGTCGCCCGCCCGCCTTTTTTACCGATCTCCTGGTAAAATTCCCGGCTGTGATTTTTAGCCGTAGCTTCGCCGCCTAAACGGCCGGCTTCTTCTCTAGTCATCTTGCGGTTATTGTTCTGAGCCATCACCAATCCTCCTTATTTTGACATCATTGCTTTGCTGTATCTGTTACTTACCACGCCTCAATTGTCATGAATCACAATATTTGACTAAAGATTGGAAGTTTTTCGTTTGAACGGCACACTGGAAAATTCGGATGGATTTTAGCTTATATCCGCGTTCGATTCATGGTTTAATAATAGTAGAACTTGACGATCGGGGAGGGTCATCCATTGCCGAAACTGCAAATATCAGGAAAGGGACAATCGGTGCCTTTTGAAGGAATTCTGTTTGACAAAGACGGTACGCTGCTCCATTTCTTGACATTATGGGGAGGATGGGCGGAATATGTGCTGGACTCCATGGAGAAGCAGCTTGCGATGATGGGGGCCGGTTTTACTAGCCCCCGGGAGCAGGTGCTCGGGACGAAGCATGATGCGAAAGGGCAGATCTGCGGTTATGATGTTACCGGCCCGCTGGCCATGGGGACCGTGGAGGAAACGACGGGCATGCTCGCCTGGCAGCTATATGCCGCAGGCATGCCGTGGAACGAGGCGATTACTCAAGTCAAGCAAATGACGAAGAATGCCATGTATGAAATCCGCCGCCGCAAGCCGGCCTTTCCGATGACGGGTCTCGAGCAATTTTTGACGAAATGCACGCAGGCATCCGTGAAGCTGGCCGTCGTTACGTCGGACGACACCGCGGCCGCGATGGAGCATATCGAGTGGCTCGGCCTTAGCTCATTCTTTACGGCTATCATCGGCCGGGATCAGGTCCGAAACGGCAAACCTCATCCGGACATGGCGGAGATGGCGTGCAGGCTGCTCGGCATCAAGCCGGAGGAGGCGGTGGTCGTCGGAGACAGCAACGCGGATATGCAGATGGGCAAGCAGGCGGGGGCAGCCCTGGCAGTAGGCTTGTGCGACAATATCGAAGATGCGGCTCATTTGATAGATGCCGATGTTGTCATCTCCGATTATAATGAACTAGAGGTGTATAGATAGACGTGAGGATTTTGATAAAATCCAAAGAGCGGCTTTCAATCAGCAATTTATAGAGCGAAATGGTTTAGTTCGTCTCTAAATTGTACCCGGAGCGGCTGTAGTCAAATTTAGCAAAATCCTGAAACGACAGCACTTTTGGCTGTGTGGAGGTGTGAAGAGTGGAGAACAGGAAAAAGATCGAGCAATTGGCAACATGGATTGAGGCAAGCGATTATATTGTTTTTTTCGGAGGGGCCGGCACGTCTACCGAGAGCGGAATACCTGATTTCCGTTCGGCAGCCGGTCTGTATCAGAGCGAGCATCAGTCTCCGTACCCGCCGGAGGTGATGCTCAGTCACTCATTTTTCATGAAGCACCCGGAGGTGTTCTATGATTTCTACCGGAGCAAAATGCTGCATCCCCATGCGCAGCCGAACGGCTGTCATCGCCTGCTGTCGAGACTTGCGCGCGAGGGCAAGCTGAAAGCGGTCATTACGCAAAACATCGATGGTCTCCATCAGAGCGCCGGCTGCACTGACGTGCTGGAGCTCCATGGCTCGGTTCATCGCAATTATTGCATGGAATGCTCCCGGTTTTTCAGCCTTCAGGACATTTTGGACATCAAGGAGACCGTTCCGCGCTGCCCGGACTGCGGCGGGGTGATCAGACCGGACGTTGTATTATATGAGGAAGAGCTTGACCAGAAGATCCTCATGCGCTCGATTCAGGAAATCTCGACGGCGGATCTGTTGATCATCGGTGGCACTTCATTGACCGTACATCCTGCAGCCGGCCTGGTTTCCTACTTTCAGGGAAGCAAAGTAGCCCTTCTGAATGCGGATCCTACGCCGTATGATCATCGGGCGGGACTCCTGATCGCGGATCGCATCGGCGAGGTCATGACGGAGGTTGACAAGCTGATCCACACCAAGCTGTAATCGTTTTCTTGTCAACGGGCGGCAAAACAGGATAAGATATTTCTTGCAACGGACGTAACCTTAATCGAGAGGCAGGGATATAAGTGACCCATGTGGCTAGCGAAGACCGCTATGAAGGCATGATCTATAACCGCTGCGGGCGATCCGGATTGAAGCTTCCGGCTATCTCGCTCGGCTTGTGGCATAATTTCGGCGGCATCGATACGTATGAGAACGGACGGAATATGATTACGCGCGCATTTGACCTTGGTATCACGCACTTTGACCTGGCGAACAATTACGGACCGCCTCCAGGCTCAGCGGAAGAAACGTTCGGAAAGATTCTATCCAGGGATCTGAAGGCGTACCGCGACGAGATCGTCATCTCTTCAAAGGCAGGCTATTATATGTGGCCGGGACCTTATGGCGATTGGGGCTCGCGCAAGTATCTGGTATCCAGTCTCGATCAGAGCCTCAAGCGGATGGGATTGGATTATGTTGATATTTTCTATCATCACCGGATGGATCCGGAGACGCCGCTCGAAGAGACGATGATGGCGCTCGATCACATTGTCCGATCCGGGAAGGCCTTGTATATCGGAATATCCAACTATTCCCCTGAGAAGACGAGGGAAGCAATCGCGATTCTCAAGGATCTCGGCACGCCGCTGCTGATTCATCAGCCGAGCTATTCCATGCTGGACCGGTGGATAGAGAACGGCCTGCTGGATGTGCTCGAGGAGAACGGTGTGGGCAGCATTGCCTTTACGCCGCTCGCTCAGGGGCTTCTGACCAACAAATATTTGAATGGCGTTCCTGTCGATTCGCGCGCCGCCAGCGCGTCGGTCTTCTTGAACGAAAGCAACATCACGCCGGATGTTCTCCGCAAAATCCGGGCGCTGAACCAGATGGCGGCGGCACGCGGACAGAGCCTGGCTCAATTCGCGCTGGCCTGGGTGCTGCGGGGCGGAAGAGTAACCTCGGCCTTGATCGGTGCGAGCAAGGTGAGTCAGATCGAGGATAATGTAGCTGCCCTGAATCATCTGGAATTCTCCAAGGAGGAGCTCGACCGGATCGAAGCGATCCTGAAGACGGAGACCGAGGATAAGTCGTCCTAGACATCAGGCAGCAGCTTTTAATAGAGATGCTTTTTAAGAACAACGGTATAATCGATTGCTTTGGAAGAAGAGCGTCCCGGGTCAAGATGGTTGACCTTTCGGGATGCTTTTTTGCTAAAGCGGCAGGGACTATGGTTGATCTTGAGCCGAGGTATCCTCGATATCCTTGCGATAGCGGGACGGGGATTTCCCGACCCTGCGCTGGAACTGGCGCGAGAAATAGAGCGGATCCGTCAGGCCCACCGAAGCGGCGACCTGTTCAATGGACAGATCAGGACGCTCGCGCAGCAGCCGCTTGGACTGATCGATTCGCAGGCGGAGCAAATAGGTGATGGGGGTCATCCCGGTTTCTTTCTTGAAGATGCGCGATAGATATGCGCGATTATAACCGAGACTCGCACACATCTGCTCGATCGAGACGGGGTGCGCATACTGGGCAGTCATATAATTGATCATTTGCTTTACCGTGCGCTGAACCTGCGGTTCGCCCAGCAGAACCTGTGCCGGGCGCCCGCCGAGCCGCATGATTTCGGCCCAAATGAGGTAGAGGTAGCCGACGGCGGCCACGTGGGAGCTTTCCTCCTTCGTCTGGAAGCCGGCCTGAATGCGCGAGATGTACCCGGGAATACGGCTCTCGCTAGGCATGTGGAGGACCGGACGCTCAGGCAGCAGGCCGGTGGCTTCCACCTCTACGGCGGCGGCGTCTCCGTCAAAGGCAACCCAGCGGTACCGCCACGGATCGTTGTGGTCGGAGACGTAGCTGACAAGCTGCCCCGGGTGAATGAGAAAGCAGTCTCCGGGCCCGAGCGGGTATGTATCAGCCTCGGTACGAAAGGTTCCGCGGCCTGATTCAATAACATGAAGCAGGAAATGATCGTATATTTTGGGCCCGAGCGCATGCCTGGGGAGCGTCTGGCTTTCGCCGGCAAACCGCACTCTCAGCCTGGAGGCTTCCGGCTGGGCCGGGTTCGATGCAACAGAATAGGTTGTCGGTTTCAATAAAATGACCTTCCTTAACATAGAGTCGAGCTTGCTTGCTACAAGGGATGGAGCTGTTGTCATGCTGTCCGCAATCCAACCTTATTGTATCCTGCAAGGTCACATAAATCCATATGTATCTCACAAGACTTCATTACCGCCAGACGTCAATTTCGCTATACTTGAATCAGTAAATCTACCATATGTACAGGATGGAGTGATTGGCAGTGGACACAAATCAACTTATGGAAGCATTTAAGAATAAGCACGGTGAAAGCAAGCATCAGGCCCGGATATTCAACGCGCCGGGGCGCGTCAATCTGATCGGCGAGCACTTGGATTATAACGGCGGATACGTTCTTCCGGCGGCGCTGGAATTCGGCACCACCTTGATCATCCGTCCGCGCGACGATGACAAGCTGTCGCTGGCTTCAACGAATCTGGCTCACACAGCTGATATCCGCTTGCAGCATATCGGCACCAAGACGGAGGAATGGACGGATTATCCGGCGGGTGTCATCGTGGAGCTGAACAAGCTTGGCGTTACGCTCTCCAGCGGCTACGATCTGCTCTACCATGGCGATATTCCGAATGGTGCGGGTCTTTCCTCCTCAGCGTCGCTGGAGGTTGTGACCGCCTATGCCCTCCTGTCGATGGAAGGCAAGGAGACGGATACGGTGGAGATCGCGAAGCTGTCCCAGCGTGCCGAGAACCAGTTCGTCGGCGTCAACTCCGGCATCATGGACCAATTTGCCGTAGCCAACGGAAGAAAGGACCATGCGATTCTGCTCATGTGCGATACGCTGGAGTATGAGCTCGTTCCTTTCCAGACGGGGGCTTACAAGCTGGTCATTGCCAATACCAATAAGCGCCGCGGCCTTGTAGATTCCAAGTACAATGAACGCCGCAGCGAATGCGACAAGGCGCTTGAAATTTTACAGAAGGAAATTCCGGCGCTGTCGTACCTGGCTCAGCTTAACCCGCAGCAGTTCAAGGATGTTCAGGACTCCATCAAGGATGAAACGGTATCCAGACGGGCCCAGCATGTTGTTGAAGAGAACCAGCGCGTGCTCGACTCGGTGAAGGCTTTGAAGGATAACGATCTGGAAGCATTCGGACAATACATGAACCAATCGCATGACTCGCTTCGCTATCTGTATGAAGTGACCGGGGATGAACTCGATGCCCTGGTTGAGGAAGCGCAGCGGATACCGGGCACGCTTGGTTCCAGAATGACCGGCGCCGGATTCGGAGGATGTACGGTATCGCTTGTTCATGAGGATGCGGTGGAGCGCTTTATCGAAGAGGTTGGCCGAAAGTATGAGGCAAGAACCGGACTGAAAGCCGATTTCTACGTATGCGGCGTTGGTCACGGCGTTCATGAAATAAAGGAGGGCAACTAAAATGGCTATATTGGTAACCGGCGGAGCAGGGTATATTGGCTCGCATACCGTGGCAGAGCTGCTTGAGAAGGGTGAAGATGTGGTTGTTATCGACAGCCTGGAGACGGGACACCGCGAGGCGCTGCTTGGCGGAAAGCTGTATGAGGGGGATCTGCGCGATAAGGCGCTGCTGAAGCAGCTGTTTTCGGAAAATGAAATCGATGCCGTCATCCACTTCGCAGCAAACTCGCTCGTTGGCGAGAGTATGAAGGACCCTGTCAAGTACTATGACAACAACGTCTATGGAACGCTGTGTCTGCTGGAAGCGATGAATGGAGCGAATGTCCGGAAGATCGTCTTCTCTTCAACGGCAGCGACATATGGCGAGCCTGAGAAGGTGCCGATTGAGGAAGCGGATCGGACGCATCCGACGAATGTGTACGGCGAAACCAAGCTGATGATGGAGCGGATGATGGCCTGGTTCGATACGGTGCTCGGCATCAAATATGTCTCCCTTCGCTATTTCAATGCCGCCGGCTCGCATGAAAGCGGGAAGATCGGCGAGGATCACCGGCCGGAGAGCCATCTGATTCCGCTCGTGCTGCAGACGGCGCTGAAGCAGCGCCCGCATATTTCGGTGTTCGGCAGCGATTATGCTACGCCGGACGGCACCTGCGTCCGGGATTATATCCATGTCAGCGACCTGGCGGATGCTCATCTGCGGGCGGTTGAATATTTGCGGCGTGGGGAGCCCAGCAATGTGTTCAACCTTGGTAACGGGCTGGGCTTCTCGGTGAACGAAGTGATCGAAACGTCGAGAAAGGTGACCGGAGCCGACATTCCGGTTGTGATGGAAGCCAGACGGGCCGGGGATCCGGCGGTGCTGGTGGCCTCTTCCGATAAGGCACGCGCTGTGCTCGGATGGAAGCCGGCGCGTACGACGCTTGAGGAAATCATTGAAAGCGCCTGGAGATGGCACAGCAGCCATCCGGATGGTTACGGGAATCGATAAATCCAAGGGGGAGATCAACGATGGATATGACAACTGCAAGCACTCCCGAAGCAAAGCAGGCCCTGTACGCGATCGAAATGCTGGTGAAATATGCCCTGCAGAAAGGCCTGATCCGCGAGGCGGATGTCGACTACAGCCGGAATCTCCTGCTGGAGGATTTCGGGTTCAGCGAGCCGTACCTTGAAGAGGTCAAGGATGAAGTCCCTGAAGGACCCCAGTCCCTGCTCGATACGCTGATCGATTACGGGGCCGCTCATGGCCTCATCCCGGAAAATACGGATACGTACCGGGATTTGCTGGATGCCAAAATTATGGGTCGGCTGATGGCAAGGCCTTCGGAAGTGGAGCAGGCCTTTCAAATCTTGAAGGAGGAGCAGGGGATTGAGGCGGCTACAAGCTGGTTTTATAACCTCAGCATCGACTCCAATTACATCCGCATGGACCGTGTGGCCAAGAACGAGTATTGGAAGCATCCGAGCGAATACGGGGATATCGAGATCACGATCAATCTGTCCAAGCCGGAAAAAAGCCCGAAGGAAATCGCGATGGCAAAGCTCCTTCCTCCGCCGGTCTATCCCAAATGCCAGCTATGCCGCGAAAATGTCGGGTATGCAGGCAGGGTAAACCACCCCGCCCGCCAAAACTTGCGCATCCTGCCGCTTGAGCTGAACGGGGAGCCGTGGTTCTTCCAATACTCGCCATACGTTTATTACAACGAACACTGCATCGTGTTTCATCGGGAGCATGTTCCGATGAAGCTGACGACGGAGACGCTGTCCCGCCTCTTGAGCTTCGTGGATATATACCCGCACTATTTCCTTGGCTCGAATGCGGATTTGCCGATTGTCGGCGGCTCCATTCTGACGCATGACCATTTCCAGGGGGGACGGCACAACTTCCCGATCCAGAATGCCCCCCGCGTACTCGGGTTCGTCCACTCGCAGTTCCCGGGTGTATCGGTCGACATCGTGAAATGGCCAATGTCCGTAATCCGGCTCGCCTCGAAGGACCGGCAGCGGCTGCTGGATTGCGCGTCCCAAATTTACGAAGCCTGGAAATCCTACAGTGACCCGGAAGCGGATATTCTGGCTTTTAGCGAGACGGATGGAGCGCGTGTCCGACATAACACGGTGACTCCGATCGCGAGAAGACATGCGGACGGCGGGTATGAAATGGATTTGGTGCTGCGCAACAACCGGACGAGTGCAGCGTATCCGGAGGGGATTTTTCATCCGCACCGCGAGATGCACCATATCAAAAAGGAAAATATCGGTTTGATCGAGGTGATGGGACTTGCCATCCTCCCGGGCCGGCTTAAGGTGGAGCTTGACTTGATCGCCGATATATTAGCCGGCAACGAAGAGCTTTACGCCGCCAGTCGGCAGCCGGATCACCCGCTTGCCGTTCACGGCGAATGGATTCAGAGCCTGCGGGAGCGTCTGCCGGCCGCGTCGGACAAAGCGGAAGCCGCGGAGTGGATACGCCGGGAGGTAGGTCAGAAGTTCACCACGATTCTGGAGCATGCAGGCGTTTATAAACAAACAGCGGAAGGGCAGCAAGCCTTCAAGCGCTTCTTGAGCAGCATGGGCTTTGTGACGGACCAGGGATAAATGCCGGAGCCGAAGGCAAAACATCCGGAGTAAAGCATCTGCGCAGCGTCTTAAGAGAGCTTCATCTCCGTTTTGGCACCAGCCTTGAAGGATGAGCCCCTATAGCGGCCGTTCCTATGCAAATCGCAGGCAGGTTTTCGAACCTCCTTTTGCATAGGGACGGCTTTTTTCATGGCCAAACGATAGGGTACGGATGGCGCCAAACCTTGCATGCAATTGCTTCTCTTGCGCTCGGTCAGGTGTCTGTTTGTTATGTCCTACGGGAATGGGGTAAAATGATAGAGCAGCAAAGACACATTAGCACAATCCCATTACACTTATTGGAGGTACGCAACATGAGACCTTTTGTATTTCATAATCCGACCCGGCTGATATTCGGGAAAGGCAAGCTGAGCGCCCTGAAGGAGGAAGTGTCGAAATACGGCAAGAACGTACTGCTCGTATACGGCGGCGGGAGCATCAAACGAAGCGGCCTGTATGATCAGGTCCTCTCCTTGCTAAAGGAAGCGGGAGCATCCGTAACAGAACTGGCCGGCGTTGAGCCGAATCCGCGTCTGTCCACGGTCCACAAAGGCGTTTCGCTCTGCCGTGAGCACAGCATCGATCTGATCCTGGCCGTAGGCGGGGGGAGCGTCATTGACTGCTCCAAGGCGATTGCCGTCGGAGCCAAATACGACGGGGATATGTGGGATTTCGTCGAGCGCAAGGCTGCCCCGCAAGGAGCGCTTCCGCTTGGCACCGTACTGACCATGGCCGCAACGGGCTCCGAGATGAACGGGGGCTCGGTCATCACGAACGAAGCAACGAAGGAGAAAATGGGATGGGGAAGCCCGTGGGCGTATCCCGCGTTCTCGATTTTGGATCCCGTACATACGTTCACGCTTCCTCGCGATCAGACGGTATACGGCATCGTTGACATTATGTCCCATGTTCTCGAGCATTATTTCCATCAGGATACCAATACCCCGGTTCAGGACGGCTTCTGCGAGACGATTTTGCGCACGATGATCGATACGGCGCCGAAGCTGGTCGAAGACCTGGAAAACTACGAACTGCGCGAGACGGTGATGTACTGCGGCACGATGGCGCTCAACGGCATGATTAACATGGGGATGGCCGGCGACTGGGCAACCCATAATATCGAGCATGCGGTATCGGCTGTGTACGATATTCCGCACGGCGGCGGCCTGGCGATTTTGTTCCCGAACTGGATGAAGTATAATCTGCCAGCACAGCCCGCACGCTTCAAGTCGCTTGCGGTCAATGTGTTCGGGGTGGATTCTGCCGGCAAGACCGACGAAGAGGCCGGACTCGAAGGCATTGAGGCGCTCCGCCGTTTCTGGAGCTCGATTGGGGCTCCTAGTACGCTGGGAGACTACAACATAGACGACTCCGAAATTGAGGCCATGGCCGACAAGGCGATGCGCTTCGGTCCTTTCGGTAACTTCCGCAAGCTGCAGCGCGAGGATGTTGTCGAAATTTATAAAATGTCGCTGTAAGCTCAGCGGATTAGGAACAATGAAGCTAAAACATTAGTATTGGGGCTGCAAGCAGCCTTCCAAGAAGCTGTCCTTCACGTGGAAATATTCTACGGCTGGGCGGCTTTTTTTCATGTATAATGGGGTGATATGAAGAGATTTCCATACGATTACGGCAAATAATTGAAACTTTAGCAAACTTTTTGCCGTATTACTTGTTATACACAGTGAGGGATTCGAGAGGGGGCAATCATCATGGAAGCGTTATATTGGGGCTGTCTGATCGGAGGCATTCTGTTCGCCGTCGTCACCGTGCTGCTCGGAGATATTCTCAGCTCGGCGCTGGACGGTCTCCTGGACTTTTTGTCGGTTGATTTTTTTAATCCGGTTGTGATTGCAGGAGGAATCACCGTCTTCGGCGGAACCGGGATCATGCTGATGAAATATACGGACTTGGCGGCAGGAGCCCATATTACGCTGTCCATATTAGCGGCAATCGGGATCTCGATTATGGTCTACTTCGGCTATGTCAAGCCGATGGAGAACAGCGAGAATTCCACGGGCTTCTCCATAAAGGAGCTGGCAGGGCGAATTGGTGTCGTTACGGTACCGCTGCCGGCCGAAGGCTTTGGTGAAGTCATGATCAAGGTAGGCGCAGGCAATACGACGCATATTGCTTCAAGCTTTGACCGCAGCGTTCTGCCCGCCGGGATCCGGGTCGTGGTCATCGACGTCGTTGATGGTGTCCTCCGTGTGTCCGAACTGGAAGAACGAAAAGGAGATGAATGAGAACATGCCAGAGTATTTGGTTATTCCGTCGATTGTTGTAGGTGTCCTGATCGTGCTGGGCCTTGCATTCTGGGCTCGCTACAAGACGGTCAGCCCGGATGAGGCGATGATCGTGACAGGATCTTTCCTCGGCAGCAAAAATATTTCGGAGGACGAATCCGGCCGCAAGATCAAAATCGTTCGAGGCGGCGGAGCGTTTATTCTGCCGGTATTTCAGCGGTCCGAGTTCGTTTCGCTGTTATCCCATAAGCTTGACGTGATGACGCCGGAAGTGTACACAGAGCAGGGCGTTCCCGTCATGGCTGACGGGGTTGCGATCATCAAGGTCGGCAGCTCCATTGAGGACGTGGCTACAGCTGCCGAGCAATTCATGGGCAAGCCGATTGAGGCGCTGAAGGGCGAAGCGCAAGAGGTGCTGGAAGGTCATCTGCGCGCGATCCTCGGTTCAATGACGGTTGAGGAAGTATACCGGAATCGTGACAAGTTCGCCCAGGAGGTTCAAGGGGTCGCTGCGAGAGACTTGAAGAAGATGGGGCTGCAAATCGTTTCGTTCACGATCAAGGATGTGCGGGATAAGCACGGCTATCTGGAAGCGCTGGGTAAACCGCGGATCGCAACCGTAAAGCGGGATGCGGAGATCGCCGAAGCGGAAGCCGTCCGGGATGCTCGGATTCAGAAGGCCCGCGCCGAAGAAGAAGGACAGAAGGCCGAGCTTCTGCGCGACACCAATATCGCCGAAGCCGAGAAAGAGAAGGAACTGAAGGTCGCCTCCTTTAAGAAGGAGCAGGATACGGCCAAGGCGGAAGCCGACCAGGCCTACCATATCCAGGAAGCTCGGGCGAAGCAGACGATGGTTGAGGAGCAGATGAAGGTTGAGCTCGTCCGCAAAGAGCGGGAAATCGATCTGCAGGAAAAAGAAATCATGGTTCGTCAGAAGCAGTACGATGCCGAAGTGAAGAAGAAGGCGGACGCGGACCGCTATGCGGTAGAGCAGGCTGCGGAAGCGGAGAAGGCGCGCAAAATGCGGGAAGCGGATGCAATCCAATACTCGATCGAAACACAGGCAAAGGCTTCGGCCGAGCAAAAGCGTCTGGACGGTCTTGCTGTCGCCGATGCCGAGCGCGCGAAAGGTACTGCCGAAGCGGAGGTTATCCGGCTGCGCGGTATTGCCGAGGCGGATGCGAAGGAAAAGCTGGCCGAGGCGTTCCAGAAGTTCGGCGAGGCTGCGGTGCTCGATATTATCGTGAAGATGCTGCCTGAGCTTGCAGGTAAAATTGCCCAGCCGATCTCTTCTATCGATAAGCTGACGGTTGTCGACACAGGGAATGGCGAAGGCGCCGCTCGGGTGAGCAATTATGTAACGGAGCTGATGTCAACCGCGCCTGAAATGCTCAAGAGCGTATCGGGAATTGATGTGGAGGCGTTGATCCAAGGGCTGACGAAGAAGCCGGCCGAGGTCCAGAAGCCGGCTGCCATTGAACCAGAGCTTGTACCGGTTGAAGCGAGTGCAGCGAAGGAAGAGTAGAGCCGGACGGCTTGCCATTTGAAACGAATGCAGCATAGACCTTAGAGCTGTCAGCTGTCGGTTGAAGCGAATGCAGCATAGACAGTCAGCTTGCCGGTTAGAGCGAATGAACATAGAGCCGGCAGCCTGCCGCTGGAATCGTTCGAGATATGAAGGATGCTGGGTTCATCCAGCGGCAGCCTGCTGGCAAGCCAGTTCTCTTTTCCCTGAATTGAATGCCGCTTGAGCAGGACCGGAGAGCCGTGATTATGGAGGACATCGTATTCTTTTTTGCCGCAACCTCATATTTCTGATAAGATATCCGAGTATACGCGTTTGATCAAAAGAGGTGCGAATGTGAGCAGCTTACAAGTGGCTAAAGTTTTAAATAATAACGTAATCATAGCGATACATCCCCAGCATGGAGAGGTTGTCGTCATCGGCAAGGGAATCGGCTTCGGTCAGAAGAACAAGGACCGGATTCCGGTATCGGCCGTGGAGAAAATGTTCATTCTGACCAAGCCGGAGGAACAGGAGCAGTATAAGCAGCTGGTCCCGCATATCGATGAGAAGCTGATCGAGGCGATGAATGAGATTGTCACGCACGCCGAGAAAACGAGCGGTTCTTCCCTGAACGAGCATATTCACATTGCATTGACCGACCATATTGCTTTTGCAATCAAACGCCATGCCCAGGGACTGTATATTCATAATCCCTTTTTATATGAAACCCGTGAAATGTATCCGGAAGAATACAAAATGGCGGCGTATGCGGTTCGGACGATCCATGAGAAGCTTGGGGTCGATTTAGGGGAGGAAGAGATCGGATTCATTGCGCTGCATATTCACGGGGCGCTTACCAATCAGCATATATCGGAGGTTCGCAAGCATTCGGAGCTGATCGCCGATCTGGTACATACCGTGGAGCAGCAGCTCGATTATGTCATTCCGAAGGATTCGCTTGATTATTCCCGGCTGTTAACGCATCTTCGGTTCGCTTTGGAACGGGTCCGCAGAGGGGAAGCGGTTCAGGAGGCGAGTGCGCTTGACGGTCTGCTCAAACGGGAGTACCCTGAGATTTATTCCTTGGCCTGGAAGCTGACAAAGATCATGGAGCGGCGTCTGAAGAAGCCGGTTTACCCGGCCGAGGCCGGATATTTGACGATTCACCTTCAACGTCTGGTACAGCGAAAGCAGCAGGATGAGTAAAAGTGAAGATTTTATGAAGCCTTGGCAGTTGGTAGTTGCAACCGTGTACGAACGGTGATACAATACGAACAGTTCATAAGTAAAACAGCAAAATCGACGTGTAACTGATTCGATCAGGCATGAGGATTGCAGGAATTTGGTTGTTATTACCCATTTTCGGGTAATCTAATCCATAGGATTAGAGACCAACCGGTTCCCGTAATTGCTCATGCCTTTTTTTGTTGTTTTATGCTTGCAACACCATTTCACACATTTGTGACAACAACTAGATAGAGGGTGAGAATCGTCATGTTTAAACGACTTTTCGGCGTTTTGCAAAGAGTCGGTAAAGCGCTGATGCTGCCCGTAGCCATCCTTCCGGCTGCCGGTCTGCTGCTCGGACTGGGCAACATGCTCGTCAATGAGGATTTCCTCAAGTATGCGCCTTGGCTTGATGCCGCCTGGGTACAAGCAGCTGCGACCATCATGATGAACGCGGGACAGATCGTGTTTACGAATCTGCCGCTGCTGTTCGCGGTCGGGGTAGCCGTCGGCTTGGCCGGAGGCGAAGGTGTAGCGGGTCTTGCTGCGATTATCGGGTATCTGGTCATGAACGTAACGATGGGAAGCGTCATTGGCGTAACCCCTTCCATGATCGGCACCAATTACGAGTATGCCAGTGTGTTAGGCATCCCGACATTAGCCACCGGGGTGTTCGGCGGAATTATCGTCGGCATACTTGCTGCCAGCATGTACCGAAGATTTTTCAATATGGAGCTTCCATCCTACCTGGGCTTCTTCGCCGGGAAACGGTTTGTTCCGATTATGACGGCTGCGACTTCGCTATTGCTTGGTTTATTGATGGTCGTGATCTGGCCGCCGATCCAGTCTGCGCTTAACACCGCATCCCATTTCATGCTGGAACAAAATTTGACGCTGTCCGCATTCGTATTCGGCGTCGTGGAACGCGGATTGATTCCGTTCGGTCTGCACCACATCTTCTACTCCCCATTCTGGTTTGAATTTGGGGAATACTTTAATCAGGCAGGTCAAATGGTACGCGGTGATCAAAATATATTTATGGCCCAGCTGCGGGACGGCGTGGAATTTACGGCCGGTACGTTCATGACCGGTAAGTTCCCGTTCATGATGTTCGGTTTGCCCGCTGCCGCGCTGGCCATCTACCACGAGGCTAGACCGGAGCACAAGAAATATGTCGCCGGCATTATGGGTTCGGCTGCCCTGACCTCGTTCCTGACAGGAATCACGGAGCCGCTTGAGTTCTCCTTCCTGTTCGTGGCGCCGCTGCTGTTCGCAGTCCATGCGCTGTTCGCCGGACTGTCCTTCATGACGATGCATATTCTGGGCACGAAGATCGGCATGACCTTCTCCGGGGGGCTTATCGATTACATGATCTTCGGCGTCATCCCGAACCGGACACCGTGGTGGAATGTGCTGATCGTCGGCGCGATTCTGGCGGTCATCTACTATTTCGGCTTCCGGTTCGTCATCCGGAAGTTTAATCTGAAGACGCCTGGCCGCGAAGATGCCGCGGCTGCGACAGACTCGGGCTCGAAAGCTGCGGGAAGCAGCAAGGACGAGCTGCCGTCCAATATTCTGACCGCACTCGGCGGACAGACGAATATCGCTCATCTGGATGCTTGCATTACCCGTCTTCGGGTGGAAGTCAAAGACAAGGGCAATGTCGATAAAGCCAGATTGAAGCAGCTCGGAGCATCCGGAGTGCTTGAGGTCGGCAACAATATCCAGGCGATCTTCGGAACCCGTTCCGATACGATTAAATCGCAGATCCAGGATATTATTTCCGGGAAAGCAGCTCCAGCTGAAACAACCTCTGCCACGGCGGTTTCGCCTGGGGAGGACGCACCGGTTCAACCAGTCGTCTCGAATGAGCAGGCTTGTGATACGGATGCAGCGGAAGGGACGCTTGTCTCGGAGCAGATCGTGTCTCCGGTAGACGGCGAGCTGATGGATATATCCCATGTGCCGGATCCGGTCTTTTCGGAGCGCATGACAGGCGATGGATTCGCCGTTGTGCCTCATAACGGAACCATTGCTTCACCGGTCAACGGCAAAGTGTTCAACGTATTCCCAAGCAAGCACGCGGTCGGCATCATGTCGGACGGCGGCAAGGAAGTGCTCGTCCACATCGGCGTAAACACCGTGAAGCTGAAGGGACAAGGATTTACCGTGCTTGTCGAGGAAGGCGATGCTGTAACCGCAGGACAGCCGATCATGCAGGTCGATCTGGAGTATGTGAAGGAGAATGCGAAATCCATCATTTCTCCGATCATCTTCTCGAATCTGCCGGAAGGCGCAGCGGTTAAGCTGAACAAAACCGGTGATGTAAAGAGCGGCGAAGAGGCCATCATCACGATCACCAAGGGGTAAACTTCTTTGAATGAGCAGGCTTATGCTATGCTAGAAATAACTTAAATTATAAAAACCGAAGAAAGTAGGATGATGAACATGCAACAAACTTTCAGAATTATCGACGAAGACGGAATCCATGCACGCCCTGCAACAGCGCTGGTTAACACAGCCAACAAATTCCAGGACACGAATTCTTTCGCGGAATCCAACGGCAAGAAAGTGACGTTGAAATCCATTCTTGGCGTGCTGTCCCTCGGTCTTGAGCAAGGTGATACGCTGACGCTGATTACTGAAGGCGGCAACGAGAGCGAAGCGCTTCAAGCGCTCCAAGAAGTCATGATCAACGAAGGGCTAGGGGAACTTCATGAATAATCTGAAAGGAATCGCGGCATCGGCTGGTATTGCGATTGCCCGGGCTTTCATCCTCGAGCATCCTGATTATTCGATCAGCCAAAAGCAGGTAACGGACGTAGATGCCGAGCTTGCGAAGCTGGATGCCGCTCTGGCTCAGTCCCAAACTGAGCTGGAAGCGATCAAGGCACGGACGCTTCAGGAGCTTGGAGAGAAGAAGGCTGAGATTTTCGAATCTCACCTTCTCATTCTGAACGACCCGGAGCTGATCGATCCGGTTAAGGAGAAAATCAAGTCCGAATCGGTTAATGCAGAATATGCCTTAAACGAAACGGCAACTCAGTTCATCCAAATGTTCGAGAACATGAAGAGCGC
Source organism: Paenibacillus sp. FSL R5-0810 (assembly GCF_038002285.1). Classification (NCBI taxonomy): domain Bacteria; kingdom Bacillati; phylum Bacillota; class Bacilli; order Caryophanales; family Paenibacillaceae; genus Paenibacillus; species Paenibacillus sp. FSL R5-0810. The sequence goes on along the minus strand of NZ_JBBOCF010000001.1, from coordinate 3,239,559 downwards.
TTATTTGCAGGAGCGGGCTGCCGACATGCGTGATGTTACGAAGCGCATCCTGAAGCATTTGCTTGGACTGAATTATGTCAGCCCTTCGGAAATCAGCGAGGAAGTGATTGTCGTTGCCGAGGATTTGACGCCTTCGGATACGGCGCAGCTGAACCGCAAGTACGTGAAGGGCTTTACGACGAACATCGGCGGCCGGACCTCGCATTCGGCCATCATGGCACGGTCGCTTGAAATCCCGGCCGTTGTCGGAACGAAGAATGTGCTCTCCTCGGTTCAGAGCGGCGACCTCATGATCGTTGACGGTCTGGAAGGCGATGTCATCATCAATCCGACCGAGGCGATCGTAACCCAATATCGCGCCAAGCAAGAAGCTTATGCCAAGCAGGTTGAGGAGTGGAAGAAGCTCCGTACCGAGCCAACCGTGTCGAAGGACGGCGTGCATGTCGAGCTGGCAGCCAATATCGGTACGCCTAACGACGTGGCCGGCGTATTGGATAACGGAGGCGAAGCGGTCGGCCTGTACCGTACAGAGTTTCTGTATATGGGCAGAGACAAGCTGCCTTCCGAAGAAATTCAATATGTCGCGTACAAGTCGGTCCTGGAGAAAATGGAAGGCAAGCCGGTTGTCGTCCGGACGCTGGATATCGGCGGCGACAAGGAGCTCCCTTACCTCGATTTGCCGAAGGAAATGAATCCGTTCCTCGGTTTCCGTGCGGTTCGTCTGTGCCTTGACCGCCAGGACATATTCAGAACGCAGCTGCGGGCGCTGCTTCGCGCCAGCGTTCATGGCAATCTGCGCATCATGTTCCCGATGATCGCTACACTCGGTGAATTCCGGGAAGCCAAAGCCGTTCTTGAAGAAGAGAAGGCGAAGCTGGAGGCCGAAGGAATCCAGGTTGCGAGCAATATCCAACTGGGGATTATGGTCGAAATTCCGTCAACGGCGGTTCTGGCTGACCAATTTGCCAAGGAAGTGGATTTCTTCAGCATCGGCACCAATGATCTGATTCAATACACGATGGCGGCGGATCGTATGAACGAACGCGTATCCTATCTGTATCAGCCGTACAATCCGGCGATTCTTCGCCTGATTAAAATGGTCATTGACGCTGCCCACCGCGAAGGCCGCTGGGTCGGCATGTGCGGCGAAATGGCCGGCGATTCAACGGCGATTCCGATTTTGCTCGGACTGGGGCTGGATGAGTTTAGCATGAGCGCAACCTCGATCCTTCCGGCACGCAGCCAGATCAGCAAGCTGTCCCGCGCCGAGATGCAGACGCTCGCAGCGAAAGCGCTGGAGATGGGAACCGCGGAGGAAGTGGTCGAGCTGGTTCGTGCGATCGACGCTGCGAACGCGTAATTCATCGAAGCTATTCGTTTTGCGCCATTAACTGGGTCATAACTTGATATTCCCAAGGGAATCTTGAACATCTTTTTCCAAGTAAATGATGAATTGACGGCATCTGTCCACCCGGACAGATGCTATTTTTTATCTCGTGGCAGAATTAAAAGATGCTATTGCTGACCTCTCCCAATAAGTTTATCAGCTTCGATTGATGACCGAAATTTTCATTTTCATTTGGTTCCGGCTGCATTCTCGCAGAAAAAAGAAAGACACCAGGCAAATTTGCTTGTATAATAGCCTAAAAAATATGGGGATTTGGCATGAACCCAAACCAAATGAAGGCTTTTGACATATATTGATATATGAAAGCGTTTTACATTCAAATGCTGGAGGTCTGTCTCATGATTCAGGTACCCATACTGGATGCGAATCTACTTTTAAAGCGACGGTGAGGATGAATATGGACATGATCAAGAGCTGCACGAGCGATCGACTGGGAGCGTTCTACAGCAAACAGGGAACTGCCTTTCAGGTTTGGGCTCCTGCTGCGAAGAGCGTTCGGCTGGCGCTGTATGAAAGTGCCGGCGATTACAATGATAATGGTCTTGTGACAAACCATGAGGGCGGAGAACGATATGTTATGGAACGCAGCCCGGATGGAACATGGAGTGTACATGTCCATGGGGATTTGCACGGGAAATTTTATATGTATGAGATCCGATCCGAAGACAGTAAGTTATGCTACGGGGTGGATCCATATGCAAGAGCTGTCTCGGCCAACGGCTGCCGCGGAGCGATCATCGATCCGGCCGTTACGAATCCGGAGGGCTGGGCGAATGATGTACGGCCGCCGCTGATTCAGCCGACCGATGCCGTGGTGTACGAGCTCCATGTACGCGATTTCTCGATTCATACCGATTCGGGGATGAAATATAGAGGGAAATTCAAGGCTTTCACCGAGCGGGGACTCAGGGACGAGGACGGCAATACGCTCGGGTTGGACCATCTGATTGAGCTTGGCGTCACGCATGTGCATCTGCTGCCGATCTTCGATTTTGCCACGGTCAATGAGCTTGACGGGTACGGCTCCGACTCGATCAGCAGCCAGTACAACTGGGGCTATGATCCGCTGCACTACAATGTCCCCGAAGGATCGTACGCAACCGACCCGGCGGACCCTGCCGTCCGGATCCGGGAGCTGAAGGAAATGATTCAGGCGCTGCATGCCTGCGGAATCCGTGTCGTCATGGACGTCGTATACAACCATACGTTTACGGTGGATGACGGGCCATTCGAGCGGTTTGCTCCGGGATATTTTTACCGCAGGGACTGCGGCGGAGCTTTATCCAACGGCTCCGGGGTCGGGAACGAGCTGGCAACGGAGAAGCCGATGGTGCGCAAATTCATCAAGGATTCGCTAAGGTATTGGGCAGAGGAATATCATATCGACGGATTTCGGTTCGATCTGATGGGGCTCATCGATACAACCACCATGAAGGAAGTGGTTCGGGAGCTTCGGGAGGAGGTTGATTCGTCGCTGCTGTTTTACGGCGAGCCGTGGACCGGAGGGCTTAGCCCGCTGGCGGAGCAGACCGTAAAGGGCACCCAGAGGGGCCAAGGCTTTGCGGTATTCAATGATCATTTCCGTTATGCCATCAAGGGCGATAATGACGGGCAAGGACGAGGTTTTGCTACCGGCGAGCCGTGGACGGAAGGGGCCATAGCGGAAGGAATGATGGGGTCCATCCACGATTTCGCACAGGATGCTAGCGAAACGATAAATTATGTCACGGTTCATGACAACTTGAATCTGTGGGATAAAATCCTGATAACATTGGGAATGGACCAGGAGGCGGGTCTGCTTCGGCTGCATGACGGCAGGCTGCAGAACGGGGGCAGCCTCTGGGAGGCAACGGCAGCTTCCCGGCCTTACGCCGGCGTCCAAGCGGATCAGGTCATGTCATCGGATCCCGTCCGCCGCAGCCTGCTTGCCAACGGGATCGTGCTGCTCTCCCAAGGGATTCCGCTGCTCCACGCTGGTGACGAGCTGCTCCGGACGAAATTTGGCGACCACAACAGCTACCGGAGCGGTGATGCCATAAACGCCATCCGCTGGTCCAACAAGAAGCTGTTCAAACCGGTGTTCGACTATTATAAAGGCCTGATCCATCTTCGCCGTTCGCAGCCGGCCTTTCGGTTGTCGAAGCGCGAGGAGATTGAGCGTCGAATGCAGGTGCTGCACGCCAGCGACCGATTGGTTGCCTGTCGTATTCAAGGCGGCTCCGGCAGCGGGGAATGGAGGCAAATCGTCGTCATTGCCAATGCAAATGAGCAGGATTTGAAGGTCGAACTGCCGCCTACCCCATACCGCTGGAACATCGTGGTCAACGAAGAACGAGCTGGCACCGAGCCGATCAAAACGACGGACCGGGCGTCCATCCGGGTACCAGGGGTATCCCTGATGGTGCTGTATGAAGACCGCAATGCGCTTAAGGACGGATTAGTAAAGATTGAGCTGGAATACGAACGCAAGGACGGCAAGTACGAGGGCTGGAACGCCTGGGTGTGGGGAACCGGCGTGCAGGACGGCAGCGTTCCGTTATCGCAAGGGGTGGACACCAAGGCCAGGGCGGTAATCTATGCGGCTGCGGGCGTTCGGCGAATCGGTTGCATCCTTCGGCTGCGCGAGTGGGAGAACCGGGAAGGCGATCAGGATTATTATATCGACATTCCGCCCGAACAGAAGACGGTCCGTTTCTCGATGCAAAGCGGCAGCGAGGGATGGTCCGTGACCCGGCGCAGCGGTGTTGCCAGTTAGGGAAGCTGCGAGTTATGTGTGGCATCAAAGAAGGAGCCATCCTTATCAACGAAAGGATGGCTCCTGTTTTATATTTCAAAAGGGGTAATGCTTATTACCCTGAGCGATTCGAAGTGAAACATTCTACGAAAAAATGATTAGCTAGCACAAAAAAAGGGTAATAATGAGATAGACTTTGTTTTCGATAAAGGAGGATTTTCACTCATGGCAAAAGGAAACAACGTTCAACTCACCGCACAAGTACGAAATGAATTTACAAGGGGTTCACGTCGAGCGCTTCGAGAGAGAGGCGGCGTTCCGGGTGTTGTATACGGCGGGGGCGACGAAAGCATTCCCGTAGCCGTTGATTTGAAGGAAACGGCCAAGCTGTTTCATACCGGACGCTCGGAAGTGTTCCATCTGGACATTCCAGGCTCTGGCCAGATTCCCGTATTGATTAAAGATATACAGAAGAGACGCGGAAACGTCGCTCATATTGATTTTCTTCGCATATCGATGAATAAGCCTGTACGTGTCAGCATTCCGGTCGAATACCATGGAACCGCACCCGGCACCAAAACGGGCGGCATCCTGCAAACGCAGGTAACAGAGCTTGAAGTCGAGGGACTGCCGGGCGAGCTGCCGTCAACGCTTGAAGCAGATGTATCCTCGCTCGAAATCGGCGATAAGCTCACCGTTGCCGACATTCAAGTGCCTAAGGGCATTACCCTGCATGCCTCGGACGAGGAAGTGCTTGCCACGGTTATCGTACCACGGGCCGTCGAGGCAGCCGAGACGGAGGAGCCTGCAGAGGCAGACGAAGCTGCGGCCGAAGAGAAGACAGAGGAATCCTAACGAGCGGATTATATAAAGGCGCCTGCATGAACTGGTATCAGCTCATGCAGGCGCCTCTTATTTTAGACTTGCCGGCCATGGAAAGGGGCTGCAGGGGCGTGACCGGGAAGCTCATCCCCGGGCACGGTTACGGCTTGTCCTTGAGGTCATGAATGCCTTTGTAGCTTTGCGGGGTATCCCCAAAGTATTTGTTCCAGATCGTTAAGTAGGTTCCATCCTGCTGCATGGTAGCCAGTGCATTGTTAACCGCAGCGAGCAGATCGGGGTTCCCTTTCACGAATGCGGCGGATACTTCGAATACCTCCCTGGATGAAGCGGCCGCTTGCACCGGCAGGTCCGGGAGCTGCTGCTTTAGATTGGTGACGGACAGCTGATCGGTGATCACCGCATCGATGCTTCCCTTGACCAGCATGTCAGCGGCTTCCCGGATATACTTGGCAGGCACGATCTTCGCTCCGTGCTTCTGGGCAATGCCTTGATAGGCTCCCGTCGGGTTCAGGCCGACCCGTTTGCCCTTCATATCTGAAAAAGACCGAATCCCCTCTTCACCCGTGCGGACCAGTAACACAGGTACGGTTGACAGATAGGCGATGGAGAAATCGTACAATTCCCGTCGGTCGGGCCGGTCTTCGATTTGATTAAATACGGCATCGTATTTACCTTCGGTTAATCCGGGGAGAAGACGATCCCAGGACTCTTCAGTAAATTCAGCCCGGAGATCCATATGGCGTGCGACCTCTTCGGCAATCTCCACATCAAACCCCGTAAGTCTTCCGCCGGTACCGCGATAGCTGAATGGAGGATAGTCCCGCTCGGTTCCGATCCGCAAAGTGCCGCGTTCGACGGCATTGCCAAGCAGGTTTCCTGTGTTGACCCGGTACGGATTGACTCCCATATTCGGCGTCGGCACCCGGTCCTGGCTGTCGAATGTACAACCGGGAAGCAGCAACGTGCTTGCAAGGGAGAGCAGCAAGAGCAGGCTGACAGATCGTTTCGCACGTGTTCCGCGCATGATTGATATCATCCTTTCTATGTTCAAGGCCCTATGACGGCCATACCGTAACGTTATCTTTTCCCAAAGGATGACCGGGCTATTCGCGCTTTTTGATATAATGGGAGTTTAGAAGCCGCTGAAACGGGATCGCTGAAGCGGAAAGGATAAAGAGGATAGGTTAAAAAGGCAAAGCGTTCGATGAGTTCCCTTGCTTACGAAGGAATCCGAAATAATAAAAAGCCTTCAGGCTCACCGCGCTTTGCGGATCTGCCTGAAGGCTTCAAAGTCCATTGCCTTAACGGTCATTAACGGGCCATCCAGCCGCCGTCAACGCACAGAATATGACCGTTCATATAATCGGAAGCGGACGAGGCCAGGAATACGGCAGGACCGCCGATATCTTCCGGCTTGCCCCAGCGTCCTGCCGGAATCCGTTCAGTAATGGATGCCCGGCGCTCCTTGTCTTGGCGAATCGCTTCGGTGTTATCGGTTTCGATATAACCCGGCGCGATGCCGTTTACCTGAATGCCGCTGGCTGCCCACTCATTCGCCAAGGCTTTGGTCAAGCCGGCAACGCCATGCTTGCTGGCCGTATATCCCGGCACATTAATCCCGCCTTGATAGGACAGCATGGAGCAGATATTGATCATTTTGCCGCTTCCGCGCTCGATCATATGCCTTCCCGCAAGCTGGGACAGCATAAAGACGGTGTTCAGATTCAGATCGATCACGTCGAGCCAGTCCTGCACCGGATGATCTTTGGCTGGGGTGCGCCGGATGATGCCGGCGTTGTTAACGAGGATGTCAACGCGTCCATTCAGCTCCAGCGCCTGATTGAACGTATCCTCCAGTTTGCTGTGATCGCTTAAGTCAACCCGAATTTCCGAGGCCTTCCTGCCGAAGGACTTTACGGCTTCAATCGTTTCCGCGCTTGTATTCATGGATACCGCAACGATATCGGCTCCCGCTTCAGCGAGAGCGATGGCGATTCCCTGACCCAAGCCGCGCGCCGATCCGGTGACCAGCGCGGTTTTGCCTGTTAAATCAAACCTGTTCATGTGCAGTTGAATCCCCTTTCCCGGTCTAATATTCTCCACTCTAGCCCTCACAGCTTGGCATCTGCCAAGAAAGCGAATGCGAAGCGATGCGATGTGTGCTATTCCAATTTAATGCCTGCGGCGATGTAGCGGCTGTACGTTTCTTCCGGCAAGCCTTGATCAGTAATGATCCCGGAAAGCTCATGCAGCGTGGAAAATGTTCTGAGCGCCGTTTGGCCGAATTTGTGATGGTCAACAACCGCGTATACCTCGAGCGAGGTGTCGATCAGAGCCCGTTTGAAGGCGATCAGATCGCCGGTATAAATCGATAACCCGTGATCGATATGGACACCGGTCGCAGAGATGAACGCCTTCTGTATGTTCAGCTGCTTCACATACGCTACGCCTTCGGGGCCGGCAAGCATGTTGCGCACGCGATACCCGCCCGGTACGACGAGACGAACGCTGCTCTTTGAAGCCAGCTCGCTGATAATATAGACATCATTGGTAATGACCGTCAGGTCCTTATCGCCCAGCTTGCGGGCGATTTCCAGTGTCGTGCTGCCTCCATCGAGCGCGATGATGTCGCCAGCCTGGATATGAGCCAGGGCCTTGTCCGCAATCTCGGATTTCTCATCGGCATGCTTGGCAAGGGGCTCCCTCGACGGCAAAATGCCGAATTGATCGCTCTGTGCCAGCACGGCTCCACCGTGCACGCGCACGATCAGACCCTGCTCCTCCAGCTTGGTCAGATCCTCGCGGATCGTTTTTCCGCTGACCTCAAGCTGGCGGCTCAAATCGGCCACGGTAACTTCCTTGTAGGTCAGAAGGTATTCCATGATTTTTTCATATCGCCGCAGCGGGTTCATAAAGCCTCAACTCTTCCGTCATAAAAATGGATATAAATATATCCTCTCTATTTTAAATCCTTCATGGACACAGGGTCCATATCATCGTATCTCTTATTGTCTCCCGCCATTCCCCAAATAAAGGTATAGTTGCTTGTGCCGACACCGCTGTGAATCGACCAGCTTGGCGAGATTACCGCTTGCTCGTTGCGCATGACGATATGTCTTGTTTCGGAAGGCTCTCCCATGAGATGAATGACGACCGCATCCTCCGGCAAATCGAAATACAAGTAAGCCTCCATGCGGCGCGGATGCGTATGGGCAGGCATCGTGTTCCACATATTGCCTTCCTTCAGCAAAGTCATGCCCATGACGAGCTGGGCGCTTTGAATGCCTTTCTGATGAATAAAACGGTAGATGACGCGGTCGTTGGAATTTTTAATATCGCCAAGCGCGCTGGAATCGGCTTCCTCAAGCGTCGCTTTGGCAGTAGGGAATGTCTGGTGAGCCGGAGCCGAATTCAAGTAGAACTTAGCAGGGTTCCCCGGATCGGCGCTGGTAAAAATGACCTCCTCGGCCCCCATGCCGACATACAGGCATTCCTTGTTATTCAAGGAATACTCCGTCCCGTCAACGGCAACGCTTCCGGCTCCTCCGATATTGATAATGCCGAGCTCGCGGCGCTCGAGGAAGAAGGAAACGCCCAGCTCCTTCATGTCTGTATCAAGCTTTACCGGCTTGTGAACCGGGGCGGCGCCGCCGATAATCAAGCGATCCTCATGCGTAAGAACTAGCTCCAATTCATCCTGCTTGAATAATACCGGAATGTGAAACTCCTTCCGCAGCCGTTCGGTATCGAACTGTTTTACTTCATTCGGATGTGAGGCATATCGTCTTTCCATTACTTCATCTCTCCTCGTGATCATAGTTTTTTTAAAAAAAGTATGACGTTCATATATGTTCAACTTACTCCATTTACGTTCATTTTACAAGACATAAAATAGAAAATGCACATGATCTGCGATTCAGCTAGCGGAAAAGCGGCTTGCGAAAATACGATAGGGAAGAGGAGAAGAAGTCTATTTGGAAAATAACCGTGTCGGTCCGATTGAAACGTGAAACGGCAGGGAACTACTAATATCGAGGATATGGCAAGCATCCAAAGAGCAACTCTCAATCCGCAAATTCAAAGAGCCAAAAGGTTTAGTTCGTCCATAGCACCCGGAAGCGGCGGGAATGGAATGTGCAAAATCCTGATTATCAGGAAGACATTCTTAATTAAACATATAAGTACAAGGCCTTCGGACCGATCGGGGCAGAGGTGATTCAATCGATATGAAAAAGAGCATGGTAATTCTGGCCGTTATGCAGACGGTTATGCTGACCGTTAGCAGCTTGCGTCCGGCTGCGGCATCGCTGCAGGAGCCGCCGCCAACTCTGGCATCGGCGGATGTTCGGAGCGAATGGAGAGAAGAGCGAAGCGGCGACTGGGTCAACATTGCGCATCGTGGGGCTTCGGGATATGCTCCGGAGAACACGATGGCATCCTTTCAGAAGGCATTCGATATGGGGGCGGATATGCTGGAGCTGGACGTGCAGCTTAGTCGGGACGGACATGTAGTCGTCATCCATGACAGCGACGTGGAGCGGACCAGCAACAGCCAAGGCGAAGTGGGAGCATTAACCCTGCAGGAGCTGAAGTCGCTGGATGTCGGAGCCTGGTATCATTCGGATTTTTCGGGAGAGACGATTCCGACGCTGGAGGAAGTCATGGAGCGTTTCGGCGGGGAAATCGGATTGTTAATCGAGCTCAAGCTTCCTTCCCGGTATCCAGGAATTGAAGAGAAGGTTGCCGGTGTGTTGAAACGGAAGGCACCGGCAGGAAACCGTGTGCGGGATGCCTCGCGGATGATTATGGTCCAATCGGCAGACACGGATTCCCTCCGCCGCTTTCACGAGCTGATGCCGGATATACCGCTTGGCATCGTCGCCACGAGTTCGAAGGAGTTGTCGAAGGAGCGGCTGCAGGAATTCAGCAGCTATGCCGACTACATTAATGTTTCTGTAAAGCTTGTGTCCGGGTCATTAATTAGGAAAATTCATGAAGCCGGAATGAAGACCTTCGTCTGGACGATTCGGGATGTGCTGCAAATCCCCTTCCTGATGGAGAGCGGGGTGGATGGGATTATAACGGATTACCCGGACAGGGTGCCGGTATCCTATCTGAATCATCGGGCAAGAAGCTAAGGTTTATACTTCGAAAACTAGCAAGAACGCCGCATAATTATTAGGAATAATCGTAGTGCCTTGACTGCTAAAATAGATTAGAGCGAATATCATGAAGGCTGAATCAGGCAATTCGGAGTGAAATCTATGCCTGTTTCAGCCTATTTTTGTATAAATTCTGCTTGCTATTTATGATTAGCACGAGTAGAATGTGAGTAAATCAACTTGTACGTACAATTTTGTGTTAATGAATCATTTGTGATCATAGGTATGTACAAGTTAGCTAGACAGCACTCATAACAGGAGGCGTTAATCATGAAGTTGAAACCGCATACTTTTTGGTTCGTTACCGGCAGCCAGCATTTATACGGACCGGAAACGCTAGAACAGGTTGCAGAGCATTCCCGCATCGTGGCCGCCGATTTTGACAAGGATCCGGTATTCCCGTTCCCTATCGTGTTCAAGCCGATCGTAACGACACCGGATGAGATATACCAATTGATTCTCGAAGCTAACAATGATGAGACCTGTGCAGGGATCATGACCTGGATGCACACGTTCTCCCCTGCGAAAATGTGGATCGCAGGCTTGTCCCAATTGCAGAAGCCGCTGCTTCATTTCCACACCCAATTCAACCGCGATATTCCTTGGGAAACCATCGACATGGATTTCATGAATCTGAACCAGTCCGCGCACGGGGACCGTGAATACGGCCATATCGGAGCACGTCTCGGCATCGCCCGCAAGGTCGTTGTCGGCCACTGGGAGGACGGCGAGGTTCGCGGCGCGATCGCGGGCTGGATGCGAACGGCTGCCGCTTATGCCGAGAGCCGCAGACTGAAGGTTGCTCGCTTTGGCGATAACATGCGCCAAGTTGCCGTGACCGAGGGGGATAAGGTCGAAGCGCAAATTAAGCTTGGATGGTCCGTCAACGGCTATGGCATCGGCGATCTGGTTCATGCGATGAATCAAGTCGGCGACGATGAAGTGAAGTCGCTGCTGAACGAATATGCGGAGCAGTACTCCATCACGAAGGAAGGACTATCTGACGGTCCGGTCCGCGATTCCATCGCTTATCAAGCCCGCATCGAGATCGGTTTGCGGCGCTTCCTCGAGGAGGGCGGATTTGGCGCATTCACGACGACATTCGAGGATCTGCACGGCATGGAGCAGCTTCCCGGCTTAGCCGTACAGAGACTGATGGAAGCAGGCTACGGATTCGGCGGCGAAGGCGACTGGAAGACGGCGGCGTTGACCCGAGTTCTGAAGGTCCTTGCCGGCAACAAGAGCACTTCCTTTATGGAGGACTACACCTATCATTTCGAGCCGGGTAACCATATGATTCTCGGATCGCACATGCTGGAGGTATGTCCAACGATCGCGCTCGATAAGCCATCGGTGGAGGTTCATCCGCTCGGCATCGGCGGAAAAGCCGACCCGGCACGTCTCGTATTCAACGGCCAGGACGGTCCTGCCGTGAATGCATCGCTCGTTGACCTCGGCCATCGCTTCCGTCTTCTGGTCAATGTGGTGGATGGCGTCAAAGTAGAGAAGCCGATGCCGAAGCTGCCTGTAGCCCGCGTATTGTGGAAGCCGCAGCCGTCGCTTCGGGAATCGGCAGAGGCTTGGATTTTGGCCGGCGGTGCGCATCATACGGTCCTTTCTTACGCGATTACGTCCGAGCAGCTGAGCGACTGGGCGGAGATGGCCGGTATTGAAGCGGTTATCATTGACAAAGACACAAGCCTTGCCCGGTTCAAAAATGAGCTGCGCTGGAGCGAAGCTGCCTATCGTTTTCGCTGATCGGGGGTTCGGGTATCTGTCAGTAATGCCCTGGCCTGTGTTACAATAACGAGATAGCTCCGGGATGATCGATGGATAATGGATCGATCCCGGTATCATGAGTGCGTAAGGCTAGAGGTGAACGATGAATAACAGACGGATACCCAAATATATGGTATTGAAGAACGAGCTGCTGTCCTGGTTCGAATCGGGCAGGCTGGAGCCGGGGAAGCAGGTGCCCTCGGAGCATGAAATCGCCGATCAGTTCGGCGTCAGCCGGCAGACGGTCCGCCAAACCTTCGGCGAGCTGGAGAAGGAAGGCTGGCTTGAGCGAATTCAAGGCAAGGGGACGTTCGCGAAAAATCCCAAGCGGCACGGAAGCGAGCAGGTGAAGACGATCGGCATCGTCACAACCTACATCTCCGATTATATCTTCCCGCATATTGTCCGCGGGGCGGAAGCCGAGCTTCGCAGCAAAGGCTACCGGCTCCTGCTGGCAAGCACGGACAACAACAAGGAGAAGGAGATGGAGAGCCTGCAGCTGATGACGAGCCAGCCGCTCAGCGGGCTGATCATTGAGCCGACCAAGAGTGCGGAGGGCAACCCGAACCTCAGTTATTTTTTGTCACTGCAGGAGAAGGGAATTCCGTTTCTGATGATCAACGAGAAGTATCAGGAGCTCGAATGCCCGTGCCTGAAAGTGGATGATGAGGCCGGGGGCTATAAGGCTGCCCGCCACCTGATCGAGAAGGGCCATACCCGGATTGCAGGCTTTTTTAAAAGGGATGACCTCCAGGGCGTAAACCGGCTGAAGGGCTTTCTGCGTGCCCACCGGGAATTCGGCATTCCGGTATCGCCCGATCGGGTGATCACCTATACGACCGAACAGCGGAATGTGTTCCCATATGAACAGGCGGTGCAGCTACTGAGTCTGCCGCATGACCAGCGCCCGACAGGGCTGGTATGCTACAACGACGAGTTAGCCGTTGCCCTGATCGAAGCTGCGGGACGATGCGGCCTGCATATCCCAAGCGATGTATCGGTAATCGGCTTTGACGATTCGGCGCTCGCCTTGGCAGCGGGAGCGAAATTGACGACATTGACGCATCCGAAGACCGAGATGGGCGTGATGGCAGCCAGTCAGCTGATCAGCATGATTGAGGATGCCGCCGTCATTGAGGATACGATCTTTCAGCCTCAGTTGGTGGAGAGAGAGTCCGTAATGAAACCGGCAGGACAGATACTGAATAGTTGAGCATAAAATGAACAAAGGTCCGAGAAATCGGACCGTTGCTCGCCAACTTGTACGTACAACTATATTTTTCAAATATAGAGAGGAGCGGTTTGTTCATGTTAGAGGATTTAAAACAGCAGGTGCTGGAAGCGAATCTGGCGCTGCCCAAGCACGGGCTCGTCACATTTACGTGGGGTAACGTAAGCGGTATTGACCGTGAGCAAGGGCTGGTTGTCATCAAGCCGAGCGGTGTTCCTTATGAGGAGTTAAAGGCGGAGGATATGGTCGTGTTGGACCTGCAAGGCCAAATTGTCGAAGGCCATTTGCGGCCATCCTCCGATACACCGACCCATTTGGTGCTCTATCGGCATTTTACGGAGATCGGAGGGATCGTGCATACCCATTCCCCGTGGGGAACGAGCTGGGCTCAGGCTGGACGCGCATTGCCTGCTTATGGAACGACCCATGCCGATTACTTCTACGGAGAGATTCCCATAACCCGCCCGATGACCCGCAGCGAGATTGAGGGTGATTACGAGCTTGAGACCGGCAACGTGATCGTCGAGCGCTTCGCGGATTTGGACCCGAACCGCATACCGGGTGTGCTGGTTCATTCCCATGCGCCGTTCGTCTGGGGGAAGGATGCGGATAACGCGGTTCACAATGCGGTCGTGCTCGAAGAGTGTGCCAAAATTGCCGCCAGAATGCAGCAGATCAATCCGGATACGCCTCCGATGGATCAGGCTCTGCTGGATCGCCATTATTTGCGAAAGCATGGCGTCAATGCCTATTACGGACAAAAATAGCGTGAAACCGGCCCTTATCTTAACATCTTGAACTTGGGTTAAAGGAAATGTCCAGGGAAGCAAAAGCAGCACATCAATATCATCTTGCTTTGAGGAGGAAATCAAGTGGGGAAAAAGTATACCATCGGTGTCGATTACGGTACCCAATCGGGCCGTGCGGTTCTGGTCGATCTGGCGAACGGGCATGAAATCGCCGATCATGTTACGCCTTACCGGCATCACGTCATAGACGAGGTATTGCCTGGCTCGGGGAAGAAGCTGGAGCATGACTGGGCGCTTCAGCATCCCGGAGATTATCTCGAGGTTCTGCGCGAATCGGTGCCGGCCGTCATTCGTCAGTCGGGAATCGATCCGGCGGACGTGATCGGGATCGGGATTGATTTTACGGCGTGCACGATGCTGCCGGTGGATGAACGGGGCGAGCCGCTTTGCTTCGATCCCGGACTTGCCGACGAGCCGCACAGCTGGGTGAAGCTTTGGAAGCATCATGCGGCTCAGCCGGAAGCCGACAAGATTAATCGGATCGCGGCAGAGCGAGGTGAAGCCTTTCTTCCTCGCTATGGGGGCAAAATCTCATCCGAATGGATGATTGCTAAAATATGGCAAATCCTTGATGAAGCACCAGCCATCTATGAACGCGCGGATATGTTCCTTGAAGCGACGGACTGGGTCATCTCCCAAATGACGGGCAACATCGTCCGCAACAGCTGTACAGCAGGCTATAAAGCGATTTGGCACAAGCAGGACGGGTATCCGAGCAAGGAATATTTTAAAGCGCTTGATCCAAGGCTCGAGCATTTAACGGATACGAAGCTGCGCGGCGACGTTATTCCGCTCGGAAGCAATGCAGGCGGACTGACGGAAGCGATGGCTCAAATGATGGGGCTTAAGCCGGGTATTGCCGTTGCGGTAGGCAACGTGGATGCCCATGCGGCCGTACCGGCTGTCGGCGTGGTCACGCCCGGAAAGCTGGTAATGGCGATGGGAACCTCGATCTGCCATATGCTGCTCGGAACGGAAGAGAAGCAGGTCGAAGGCATGTGCGGAGTTGTGGAGGATGGCATTATTCCGGGACTGTTCGGCTATGAGGCGGGACAATCAGCGGTCGGCGATATTTTCGAATGGTACGTGGAAGAAGCACTGCCTGCTTACGTAAAAGAGGCTGCTGCGCAGGAGGGCATCGGTGTCCACCAATGGCTGGAGCGGGAAGCCGCGGCCTACAAGCCGGGCCAGACCGGGCTCCTGGCACTCGATTGGTGGAACGGCAACCGCTCGGTGCTCGTGGATACGGATCTGACAGGGATGATTCTCGGAATGACCCTGCTGACGAAGCCGCAGGAAATCTACCGGGCTCTGCTTGAAGCAACGGCGTTTGGTACCCGTAAAATCGTAGATGCGTTCCATGATAACGGCGTAAATGTCGATGTACTGTATGCATGCGGAGGTTTGCCGCAGAAAAATCGTCTGCTGATGCAGATTTATGCGGATGTTACCAACCGCGAAATCATCGTGGCAGACTCCAAGCAAACACCGGCCCTCGGAGCCGCGATGTTTGCGGCCGTCGCGGCAGGCAAGGAGCAGGGCGGCTATGACACGATCATCGATGCCGCTAAATATATGGCGCGCGTGAAGGAAGAGACTTTCAAGCCGATCCCCGAGCATGTAGAAGTGTACGACTCTCTGTATCAGGAATACAGCAAGCTGCATGACTATTTCGGACGCGGCGAGAATGACGTGATGAAGAGATTGAAGCGGATCAAGCAATCCGCCGAATATCCAGTCGTAGTGTCTTAATCCATCATAACTTTACAATCCTTATAACATAACGGATGTAGATAAGTTGAATTTGCGAATATGATGCAGGCAAGGGAGTAAAAGATTTTCGAAAAAGTCGAAAGCTTTCTGAAGGCTACATCGGAAGCATACACTTGAGGTCGCACTTGGTTTCAGATTTCTACTGTGATAGGTTCTATACACTCAAGAAATCTGGAACCAACAGTGACTGAAACATCTTACGTACTCGCTCTGACATCCATTCATTTGTTCAACTGATTATAGACAAAAAGAGATATTGCAGATATACCGGAATGGAGAGGGGAGAAGCTGCAATGACGGATCATTTAAGCTATGCCAAGAGCCTGGTCAGCGAGATGAAGAAACGGAATCCCGGCTTTGACGGACTTTCGCATATGGTGCTTGAGGCGGGTGCCGTACTGCAAGTGTCCCGTTACGTTAAGGAAAACGGCCTCGGACCCTCCATCATTGTCGTTGATGCGAATACGTATGAGGCTTGCGGCAAAATTTTGGAGGAGCAGTTTGCGGCAGAGGGACTGGAGGCCAGGCTATGCCTCCTGAAGCCGGATAAACAGGGGGATGTGGTCGCGGACGAGCAGTCGATCATGCAGCTGTTCATTGAAGCGGAGCCGGCGCGCACGGGCAGCCTGATCGCAGCCGGTTCAGGCACGATTCATGACATTACCCGATTCGTGAGCCACCGGACCGGCAAGCCGTTCGTTTCCGTACCTACGGCCCCTTCCGTGGACGGATTCACTTCGCTCGGAGCCCCTGTCATTGTGCGCGGCGTAAAACAAACCTTCCCGGCTGCGGCTCCGATCGCCATCTTCGCGGATCTGGACATCCTTTCGAGCGCGCCGCAGCCGCTCGTTGCGGCGGGCTTTGGCGATATGCTCGGCAAATATACGTCGCTGTTCGATTGGAAATTTTCGGCGCTGGCCGGAGACGAGCCGTATAATGATCAAGTGGCCATGATTACAGAGCGCGCGCTTGAAGCCTGTGTCAGACATGTGGGGGCGATCGGCGAGCGGTCTGAAGAAGGGATCCGGATCTTAATGACGGCGCTGATCGAGTCCGGCATCGCCATGCTGCTGTTCGGACAGTCCCATCCGGCCTCAGGCGCAGAGCATCACTTGTCGCATTACTGGGAAATGGAATACTTGCGCCTCGGCCGTCGTGCGCTGCTGCATGGAGCCAAGGTGGGAGTCGCCTGCGGCGAGATATCCCAGCTGTATCATGATGCGGTCGACAAGGGAATCTTTCCAGGCGCAGAGCCGAAGGAATGGAGCGCGCTGCGGGATCGGGCACGGGAGTGGCTGGATCAGGTGCCGGCCAAAGAGGAAATTGCCCGTCTGTTGAAGCAGGCCGGAGGCCCATCCAGCATCAGCGAGCTCTGCGTTGACCAAGCTCTGCTGGAATCAAGTCTTCGGGAAGCCCACACACTGCGAAATCGCTGCACACTGTTAAGGATATTGAATGAAGCAAGGGCCCAGTAAAGATTCCGCATGAACAAAAATTTCACGCGGTTTCGCCTGAAAGCCGAAAATTTGAAATGTCCATAAAACCAAAAGAACTGTCCCCTATGTAGAAGGTCTACCGGGGACAGTTCTTTTGTTCATTCAATGAGATCCATCAATCGAAAAGTCTTCTCAGCATGGCCGTTCTGATTACATGTAGCATTGACCAGGCTTAGTAAACCCAGTAAATCAGATGCCGGAGAAGAGAAGATGTCACGCTCTTTAGCCCCATACCTGTTAGATCGTGCCGTAACCGATCCTCGAAATTGATCCACGCTTTATTCTTCCTTCACATCGTAGAGCACGCGCGCCAGCAGATCCTGGCTGTAATTGCCGAAGTGCTTGCCGTAAATCGTAAGTCCCCGCTTGTTGACGGAGCGCTCGTTTACCGCAATCCGGAACGTAATGTCGCTTTTGTAATTGAGCTGGATCTGGTCCAGGCTGACGTCCGAAATGCGGCAGCCATCAATGAAGCTGCCATCCTGATTGATCCGGATTAGCTTTAGCATGCCGTATTGATTCAGATGAGGAGGCCACCATTCCGGATTGAAGGTACCGCGGGTGTCTCCGAAATCGCCGGGGCTGGTCCAGCTGCCAAGCTCCACTCCGTTGATGTAGAAAAAAATGTCCGACGGATAATTGTCGCAATATCCCGGCGCTTCGGAGCCAAGCTCCAACGAGAACTGGATTTCGCGAAATGCCTGGTTCGGCTTTAAATAGTTCGGAATGCGGTACTCCAGAAATCCTTCTGTCAGCCAGATGATTTCAGCATCGATCCGCTGCGGATCGGCGAAGTAACGCGGGTCGTCGAAATCCCCGATGATGCTGTCCTTGGTAGCCAGACCGCAGGTAGGAATGGCCTGATAATCGCTGTAATGCCCGACCCGAATCTCGACCTCATACAAATTCTCGACATCCTTGCTGCGCAAATCCACCATCAGCTTATCCTTGTTCAGGTAGCAGATCTTCTGAATGCCGTGCTTGCCTCCGGTGGTGTGGATTTCAATCAGCCCGCTTTCCTCCAGCTTCTTGATGTGCATGGTGATGGCACCGTTGCTTAAGTTCAGCCGGTTCGCCAAATCGTTCAAATTGAGGCTTTGATTCTTGGCGAGCAGCTCAAGAATCTGGATGCGAATATCGGAGCTGAGCGCTTTGAAAATATCCAGCCCGCTCATTAAATCCTTAATATAGATCATGGTATTCAAAACCTTTCCAGTTAGGTGATAGGACCAATACATAGACTTCCCTTCTGTTTATTTCAAATAATTATAAATCAATATGTCGAGGAAATAAAGATGCCAGTTTTTCATGTCAAAACGGCTGCGGTCATTCAATAAAAAAGTCGAAAACAACCCATTTCTTAATATTTATCTAAATCAAAATCGCAGAAATTTCGAAGAAAATCCATGGAAATATGCGAAATAGCCATGAATCCGAATTTAATTCAAATAAATATAAATTATTTTATATTTTATTATTTACATCCAAATTGTCATATGCTATTTTATAACTGAAAACGGATTCATTCAAGATCATTTGAATTGTTTTATAATTTAATTAAATGGAAGGTGAACGATTTGACAGCTGAGAAGATGAAAGCACGCATGATCGTGGATAAATCATTTCGCATCGCCCAAGTCGATAACCGGATTTACGGATCCTTTATCGAGCATCTTGGCCGGGCCGTGTATGGGGGCATTTACGAACCCGGGCATGAGACAGCAGATGCAGGCGGGTTTCGGAACGATGTGAAAGCCTTGATCCAGGAGCTGAATGTTCCGATCATTCGTTATCCGGGCGGAAATTTTGTATCCGGCTATAACTGGGAGGATGGCGTTGGTCCGGTAGCCGAGCGTCCCAAACGGCTTGAGCTTGCCTGGAGAACTCTGGAGCCTAATGAGGTCGGCACGAACGAGTTTATTTCCTGGGCCAAGGAGGCTGGCTCCGATGTGATGATGGCCGTTAACCTGGGCACACGGGGGATCGATGCCGCCAGAAATCTGCTGGAGTACACGAACCACCCGGGAGGCACCTACTGGAGCGATCTGCGCCGCAGTCACGGCTACGAACAGCCGCACAAAATCAAGACCTGGTGTCTCGGCAACGAAATGGATGGTCCGTGGCAGATTGGTCATAAAACTTCCGCTGAATACGGCAGGCTGGCTGTCGAAACCGCGAGGGCCATGCGTCTTGTGGATCCGGATATCGAGCTGGTTGCTTGCGGAAGCTCCAGTTCCTCGATGCCGACGTTCCCTGAGTGGGAAGCCGTTACGCTCGACCATACGTATGAGGCCGTCGACTACATATCGCTGCATCAGTACTATGGCAACCGTGATAACGACACCGCCAACTATCTCGCGCTAACCCTTGATATGGATCATTTTATCCATACCGTGAAGTCCACCTGCGACTATATCAAAGCTAAGAAGCGCAGCAAGAAAACGATGTATCTCAGCTT
Organism: Paenibacillus sp. FSL R5-0810; assembly: GCF_038002285.1. NCBI lineage: Bacteria > Bacillati > Bacillota > Bacilli > Caryophanales > Paenibacillaceae > Paenibacillus > Paenibacillus sp. FSL R5-0810. The sequence goes on along the minus strand of NZ_JBBOCF010000001.1, from coordinate 3,219,866 downwards.
TGACGAATGGAACGTCTGGTATCATTCCAATGATGCGGATCGAAAAATCGAGCCTTGGACTGTAGCTCCGCCCCAGCTGGAGGACGTCTACAACTTCGAGGACGCCCTGCTGGTCGGAAGCATGCTGATCACATTCCTGCGCCATGCGGACCGGCTCAAGATGGCATGTTTGGCACAGCTCGTGAACGTAATTGCGCCAATCATGACGGAAAACGGAGGACGCGCCTGGAAGCAGACGATCTTCTATCCGTATCTTCATGCTTCGAAATACGGCCGCGGCGTATCGCTGCTTCCGATCGTGGATTCGCCGGTATACGACTCCAAGGATTTCACGGACGTACCGTATTTGGACAGCGCCGTCGTGCATAACGAAGAGGATGAGGAAATCACGATCTTTGCCGTCAACCGCCATCTTGAAGAAGCGCTGGAGCTGTCCTGCGACGTCCGCAGCTTCGAGGGCTACCGTCTTGTTGAGCATATCGTGCTGGAGCACGATGATCTGAAAGCGGTGAATACCGCCGCAGAAGAGAAGGTGAAGCCTCATAGCCGCGGTGAAGCCAAGCTTGATAGCGGAATTGTGACGGCAAGGCTTGCCAAGGCATCCTGGAATGTCATCCGTTTGAAAAAGGCCTAACAACATAAATACCAATAGAGCAGCTGCGCATCCACTGCGCGCTGCTCTCACTCCCAACTTTTATTCCACTGCACAAAGTGTAAGCGCTTCACTTCCGAGGCGAGAGTCTGAAGGATCAGATGTAATTCTGTTTAGAAGTGACGGTTGGTATCGAAGTGAATGAATATTTCGGGGAGGGTCTTGATGATGACAAAGAAATGGGCAATTGTAAGTCTCGTCATATCGATGGCGCTGTTTCTGTGGGGCTGCGGTAAGTCCGGCGGTACCGGCGGCGAAACCTCGGTTCTGGACGGAGGAGCCGGCGAGAACGCGACGGAGCTGTCCTATTGGACGTTCGTGGAGCTCCATGGACAGCATTTCGAGAAGATGCTTGGTAAATGGAATGCGGAGAATCCGGACAGGCAGATCAAGCTGAACGTTACCGTCATGCCGTATGACGATATGCATAACAAATTATCGATTGCCGTTCAGTCCGGCACCGGCGCGCCGGATATTGCCGATATCGAGCTTGGCAAGTTTCCGGACTTTCTGGCAGGCACGCCGCAGCTTGAACCGCTGAACGATGTTATTGATCCATACCGAGACACCCTCGTCCAGTCCCGAATCGACCTTTACAGCAAGGATGGCGTCAACTATGGCGCACCGACGCATGTCGGCGCTTCCGTAGCGTTTTACAACACCGAAATATTGAAGGAAGCCGGCGTGAATTACGAGGATATCGTCACCTGGGAAGATTTCAAGCAGGCGGGAATCCAAGTGTATGAAAAAACCGGAAAATATATGGGAACCGCCGATACGAGCGCTGCTTGGCAGGCTTCGATGTTACTTGCGCAGCAGGGTGCCGACCTGACCGATGAATCGGGCAATCCGATCGTAAATTCGGAGGAAATGGTGAAGGCGATGACGCTGCTGAAGGATTTGCAGGACAACAACGTCATCGCTACGATTGCCGGCGGGCAGCCGGATACGGAGGAGGCCTACGGCGAATTCAATGCCGGCAACTATGCGACAGCCTTTATGCCGCTGTGGCAGATGTCCAGATACACCAACTACATGCCTGACCTGTCGGGAAAAATTGCGATCGCTCCCATCCCTGTTATGGAGGAGGGCATGCCGAGGTCCGTCGGAGGCGGAGGAACCGGTACCGTCGTCACGAAGACCGCCAAGGACGTCAAGCTGGCGAAGGATTTCCTTGCTTTTGCCAAACTGTCGCTGGATGCCAACAAGGAAATTTGGAACACGCTCGGGTTCGATCCGGTCAATATGGATGTCTGGGAGATGAAGGATGTGACCCATAATCCCGAGAACCAGTTCGTGAAGTATTTCGTCAACAATCCGTTTGACGTGCTCAATGAACTCAAGGATGAAATCCGTCTGATTAAGTCAACCTCCGCATCGCCCACGATCAACAACGTCCTTTGCACAACGACCTTCAATGAAATATTCGAGGACGGGAAGGATATCGCCGAAGCTTTGAACGACGCGCAGAAGCAAATCGAGCAGGAATTGAAATAGCCTTGCCTTGATGGATATGCATTCAATCGAAAAAGGGCTGCCCCTATGACAGGGGCGGCTCTCTTCAAAAGGAGTAGGGTCCGATGATTAAAAAATTTCTATACTCCCAGAAGGTGGCTCCTTATGTTTTCGTCCTGCCGTTCATCCTCGTCTTTCTCGTGTTCTGGGTATACCCCCTCGGGAGCTCGCTCGGCATGAGCTTCCAGAAGATTCAGCTGGGCCAAGAGGCGTCATGGATCGGCCTTGACAACTACGAGAAGCTGGCGGGAGACGGCGTGTTTCTGAAGGCGGTGACGAACAGTGCGATCTATATGGTGCTTACGCTGCTTATCCTCATTCCGTTTCCGATGCTTTTTGCGGTGCTGATCAACAGCAAGCTGATGTGGGGAAGGGAGTTTTTCAAGTCGTCCTTCTTTTTCCCTGCGCTGACCTCCGTTGTCGTAGCCGGCACGATCTTCCGGTTGATGTTCGGCGAGATGGAAGGCTCGCTGATCAACAGCATATTAGGCTGGTTCGGCATCGACCCCGTCAAATTTTTGAAAGGTCAGGTGACCGGCTTTATCGCATTGCTGGCCTTGGCTACCTGGCGGTGGACCGGAGTCAATATGCTGTATTTTTTGTCGGGCTTGAAGAACATTCCGGATGAATATTACGAGGCGGCCTCGATCGACGGCGCGTCATCCTTTCAGAAATTCACGAAAATCACCATGCCATTGCTGAAGCCGACAACGATTTACGTGCTGACGATCAGCATTTATGCGGGCCTGGCCATGTTCATCGAGAGCATGATGCTGTGGAACGGCAACAATTCCCCTAAAAATATCGGCCTCACCATCGTCGGCTACTTGTACCGCCAAGGAATCGAGAAGAACAATCTGGGATATGCCGCCGCCGTCGGGATCGTGCTTCTTGCCATTACGATGATCATTAATCTGACGCAGCTCAAGCTGTCGGGCATGTTCAAGAAGGAGGATTGACCATGAGACGGGAAACGGTCATCAAGGTACTGCTCTTTCTTCTCTTCGCGGTTCTTTGCTTCCTGATTCTGGTGCCCTTTTATGCGGTGACGATTGCATCCTTCAAGCCTGGCGAGGATTTGATCCGTTATGGGCTGAATCTGAAATTCGATCTGTCTGTAATGAACTTCGATAATTTTGCCTATCTCTTTACCGGCGGCCATTCCTATTTTATGTGGTTTTTCAACTCGCTGCTGTTGACGGTGGTTCAGGTAGCGTTAACTTTGATTGTCAGCGCGACGGTTGCCTATGGATTTGCCGCATATGATTTCGTTGGGAAAAACCTGCTGTTCGTTTGCGTGCTTCTGATCATGATGGTGCCGTTTGAAATTTTGCTGCTCCCGCTGTACACGCTGACGTATAACATCGGCCTCATGAATTCTTATTCGGCGATCGTGCTGCCCGGCATCGCCAGTGCTGCCACCATTTTCTTCTTCAGGCAGTACTTGCGCGGCGTCCCGAAAGAGATCATTGCCGCAGGCCGAGTCGACGGCGCTTCGGAGTACGGCATCTATATGCGGCTTATTCTCCCCGTCATGAAGCCTTCCTTCGCAGCAATGGCGATCCTGAACGGGATGAACAGCTGGAATAACTTCCTGTGGCCGTTCATGGTGCTCAGCGATGCGAATAAATATACGCTGCCAATCGGCTTGAAGACGCTGCTGACCCCATATGGCAACAATTATGACCTGCTGATTGTAGGCTCCTTTTTTTCCATCATCCCGATTTTTATTCTGTTTATTGCTTTCCAAAAATACTTCATCGACGGCATGACGGCGGGGGCGGTGAAGGGCTAAAGGGAGAGAAAAGACGGGGTTAAGTGCACATGGCCGTTGTCCAATTCGGCATACGTAGAGGGCACCCTTGCATCTGATCCGTCAAATCCTTTATGATACAAGGAAACCGAGGCTTGCGCTTGCAGGTATGATGAATGAGGTGATGGAAGATGCATCCGGTGACCCGGACACTGCTTTGGATTGGCGGCGCCTTGATCGTCATCGGGCTGCTGTGGCCGGTAATCGGCCGCTTTATCGGGCGGCTGCCTGGCGATATCGTCGTGGATAAGCCGAATGTCAAAATTTATTTTCCGATCGTTACATGCCTGGTGATCAGCGTCGTTGGATCCTTGATCTTGTTTCTGATCCAGCAATTTCGCAAATAGGCGGACTTTCGGCACACACATTGAAAATATCCAAGAATAAGGATGGAAATGGATAAAAGATGATCCCTGTATCGTACAGGAATCATCTTTTTTAGTGCCTATTTGTATCGGTGAAGGTTGTAAATAGGTCTGTTCGCGTTCAGCAGCATACCAAAGAGGCTGCCCCGGGGTCTATGGACCTTTCGGACAGCCTCTTTGACTGGAAAGATGGAATCTCATCCATGCCGAATCGTAATTTCCGCACGGGGATCGAGGCCCCATACGATCGATTTAAATCGGGGCATCTCCAGTACGTGAACCCAATAAACAAGCTCTTCGGCTTGACGGGGAACAGGTAAGCGGTTCTCCTCCACATCTTCGCCTAAGACCGAGGTTCTCGGGTCATATCCCATCATGGCTTTGATGCCCTGCGCAATCTCCGCCGAGCTGGTGCATCGGATACGAATTTCCCGCTTCAAGGGAAGAGGGGACGTTGTTAGCCGCCCGGTTTCCAGCGCCAAGAGGCAGGCGACTGCGGAATACATCGCCCGCTCCCAGCCTAGAAGCATCCCCGCCAGCGTTAACACCAGGAGGTTAGCCAGGATCTGAATATAGGGCAGCTTCAGATGGGCAAGCAGATACGACAGCTGCTGGGGCAGTTTGGGCATCTGCAGCGTATCCAGCACGACACCGTATCGAAGGCCGATGCCGATGCCGAGTCCGAGGAAAATGCCGCCGATGCCGGCGCTGCCGATCTTGCTGTCGACCAGCGACGGAATGGGAAAGAACAGTATCGAACAGATGGAAAACGTCAGCAGGCCGGCCGTAGCGATCAGTGCCCGCTCCCGGTCAGGCTGACGGTAAACAAGCAGCAGCAGGGGCAAGTTCAGCGCAAACAGGAACATGCCGGTATGAAGCCCCGTCAGATGCGCCGCAAGCGCAGATATTCCCGATACGCCGCCTGCAATGATGCCGCTTGGCACAAGAAACAGATCCAGGCCGAAGGCGGCGATCAGCCCGCCGATGATTGCCATGGCCAGCCGCCTTCCCGTGCCCTCCTTTTTGATTGCGCCCTGCACTTTGTTCATGGCCCTGTTCGGGACTTGAACCATAGGAAGTAACCCCTCCTTTATCCGCTGGCACTTTCATCCTTTAGCTTCGGTTTAACCGGTTTCTTCTCCTTGTAGTCTTTAAATTTAAAAATCTTATTCAGGAAGTTATACACATGCTTGGATTCTTTCGTCAGCAATGGCCCGAGAATCGCCAGGATCAGCACGTATAATGCGGCGAATGGCTGTATAAAGGCCGCAAGACCGCCGGCTTTTCCCATATTGGCGAGAATAATCGAGAATTCTCCGCGGGATACGATGGTCAGGCCGATATTCGAGGATGCTTTGGTTGATAATCCTGCGCTGCGGCCTGCAAGCATGCCCGCGATGAAGTTGCCGAGCAGGGTGATGACAACGGCGATCAATGACAGCCATACGGCTCCGCCAAGCTCGGAAGGTACAATCGTTAAACCGAAACTAAAGAAGAATAACGCACCGAAGAAATCCCGGAACGGCAGAATTAAATGCTCAATCCGTTCGCGATGCTCAGTTTCCGCCAGGACAAGCCCGACGAGCAGCGCACCGATGGCTTCCGCCACGTGAATGGTCTCGGCAAAGCCTGCAAGCAGAAATAATGCTGCAAATATAACCAGGGCAAACAATTCATTCGACCTGATATTAAGGACCTTATTCAGCAGAGGAACGGCTTTTCTGCCGACAATGATGACGAGCAGCATAAAGCCAAGTGCAATGACGGCTGACAGCAGCACGCCTCCGAGCGAGGAAGAGCCGCTTAGAACAAGACCGGACAGAATCGAAATATAGACGGCGAGGAACACGTCCTCGAACATAATGATGCCAAGAATCATTTCCGTCTCGGGATTTGCGGTTCTTCTCAGGTCCACCAGTACCTTGGCGACGATTGCGCTGGAGGATATCGTGGTAATCCCTGCAACGATGAGCGTCTCGGCGACTGGAAAGCCGGAGAATATCCCGATCATGAGCCCGAGCGTGAAGTTGATGGCAATATAAATGCTGCCGCCGATTACGATCGATTTGCCGGATTTAATGAGACGGCCGACGGAAAATTCCAGGCCGAGGTAGAACAATAGAAACAGCACGCCGATTCGGCCCATGAATTCAATGAGCTCGGCGCTCTCGATAAAGCGAAAATCCAAGTTGCCCCAGTGAAACGCATGCGGTCCTACCGCCATCCCCACCAAAATATAGAAGGGGACGACGGAAAACCGGAGTTTAGCGGATAACAGCCCCGCAAGGGCAATCAGGGCGATCGCCAGTCCGACTTCTAAAACCATATGATCCATTCATCAACCACGTCCGTTCATCAAGATTTGCTTAAATAACCGCTGCTGCTGACGCTCACCCACGACAACAAGGGTTGAATCGGGGGTAATGATCACGTCAGGGCCGGGATTGATTTGTTTGCTGTTTTTATCGACTGCTGCAATGACCGTAGCACCGGAGTGTTGACGGACGCCGAGATCGCCGATCGATTTGCCTGCCCCGTAATAATGGGGCTCGATGCGGTACCACTCGATAATCAGCTCATCGAGCGCCATGTCAATCGTCTCCAGCGCCTTCGGTTTATAGGTAAGACCGCCTACGATGGCAGCAATTTGGCGGGCCTCGTCATCATCCAATGAAATCATGGAGATGCTTTCCTCCGGATCGTCATATTCGTAATGGTACATTTCGCGGCGGCCGTCATCGTGAATAATGATGACCAGCTTATCTCCTCCACGCGTATCAATGACGAATTTTTTACCGATTCCGGGTAAATCTGTTTCACGAACATGCATAGGCTAACATCCTCCTGAAAAAAACATTCCGATAATTTTTATACATTCATTTTGCTGTAGGAAATAAAAAACGACTAGATATGAACAATAGCAAGCTTTTATGCGCAGCATGAAATAAACCTAGGGATTGTTGAATTTTAAACAATAGGCTGATTTTGCTTTATAATTATGGGATTATGGCATGTTTAAAAGGAACGCGGTCCGTGTTAGACAGCGAATCGGGAAGGTTGGCTAACGTAAATCGATGTATACTTAATGGGGAATAGAACCATAAGTCTGAGCCGACGAGGTATAATCGGCCGATAAGGCAGACGGATTTTGGGAATACGCTGCATCAGGGCGGCCGATATCATTAAGAACACCGGCATGGAACTGCCAGCGGCCTTAAGCTTGGAGAGAATTTGCGAATGTTTCAGAGCAGCGGCTTTAGGATGCATGCTGTGCTTGTAGACATACTTCTCATCCACAGTTTCATCGGTGTTATACTCTTGAACGGGAATGTAGAGAGCAAATGCCGTAATCAGCACAAGAATAAGCATCCAAATCATTTTTGCCGACTTCAAGAAACGTTCCACGGGGATTCCCTCCTTTCGACCCAAACTTTCTATAAGTAATCATAACATAAAAATAATCGTTCTCAAAACGAGAACGATTATTTTTATTGCGGCTTTAGCCAGTTGAGCTCGCGAAGCGTGCGAAACAAAAAACCACCCGCTATGCGGGTGGAGGGATCGAGGTTTGACCAACAAGACCATTCCGATAAAATTGAGATGTTCAGGCTCAATAATGAAAGGAATGGTCTTAGATGGCAAACAAGAGCTATAGTTTAGCTCACACGAAGTGGATGTGCAAGTACCACATTGTGTTCACCCCGAAGTATAGACGGAAAGAGATTTATAATCAAGTGAGGAAAGACTTAATCGAAATATTCAAACGATTATGTAAATACAAGGGAGTGGAGATAATCGAAGGTCACATGATGCCCGATCATGTACATATGTTGGTAGCAATTCCCCCAAAAATCTCAGTATCATCATTTATGGGATACCTGAAGGGGAAAAGCTCACTCATGATATTCGAGAAGCATGCTAGCTTGAAGTATAAATATGGTAATCGAAAATTCTGGGCGGAGGGATACTACGTCAGCACAGTGGGCTTGAATGAAGCCACCGTGGCAAAATATATCCGTGAGCAAGAAGCACATGACCAAGCAATTGATAAACTGAGTGTGAAAGAGTATGAAGACCCATTCAGCAAAAACAGTAACAAGAAGAAGCAAACCAGTTTAACTGGTAAGTGAAAGTGACAAATTACACTGAGCCTGAACAATTTTATTGTCAGGCTAGCGTCTTTAGGCGCAGTTTGGCAACAAGGGGTTATACCCCAAGAGCAAACCACCCGTTTGACGGGTGGTTCTGATTTCAACACTTTTACAGATCAATTGAAGTTTTGCCTGTATCTTTAATAATTGGAGGATATAGGCTTGGGACTGGCGGAAAGTAAGGACGCGGCCTTATTTCTCACGGAGTTTATCGTAATGATTCGTTTCAGGCTCCAAGTCCAAATCTTCCTCGTTTTCGTTTTCGAGCACGCCCAGGACGAGATCGTCCAGTTTGTCTGTAGCTGCTTGATCCGGACGGTCCGGTTCCGGAATCGGGTCCACGCCGGGAAATTTTCCGTCGTATTCAGGTTTCTCTTTGCTCATATCGGCCTCATTCCTTTCCGGCAATATTTTGGCACAAAGGGATCGGTTATATGTAACGATAAACCGCAAACCGGAAGGTGAAACGAAACTCATGATTATAATTCTTTTATATGAATCTTCTATATAGAATTATGCTAGAATGTTGAGGAATATTATCCCAGGAGGTCATTAAATTGAAGAAAAAAATTGGGTATGCCACGATAGCATTGATTCTGTTGTCCAGCACGGTTGCTTCCGCACATCCTGGAAGAACGGACGCCAGCGGCGGTCATCATTGCTGGACGAATTGCGAGCGCTGGGGGTTGTCGTATGGCGAATACCACTATCATAACGGAGGAAGCAGCTCCGGCAGCAAGTCTTCTTCCTCGAAGTCGACAACGCGCGCTTCGTCCAAACCGCAACCGCAACCGCAACCGAAACCAAAGGCTCCAACCTATGCAAAGTCGGATATTAAGGTATACGTTAACGGGAGTCTCGTGAAATTCGGAAGCCATCCGCTGATTTATAATAATACCAATTTGGTGCCGCTTCGTGAAATTGCCGAGGGAATGGGAGCCAAGGTTAACTGGAACAAGGAAGCCGGAGCGATTGGCGTCCAACGGGGAACCCATAAAGTGACTTTGACCATCGGAAGCCGGACCGTATTCTATAACGGCAAGTCGGAATCCATAGCGGTCGCTCCCAAAGTTATCGATGGAGTGACTTATGTTCCGCTTCAGGTATTTGCCAGAGGTCTTGGTTCCAATGTATCTTACAGTGCCCGCGACGGGATTGTAAAAATCACATATTAACCGCATCTCCACTTGAGTTCCTGTAATTTGATGCTCATGAAACGGCATAGCGGAGATAAGCTATAATACAATGGATGGAATATTGGTGAAAGGAGGGGATCGTTCGCTTGAGTTTTTTCGATAAATTCAAGGCCGGCGTGTCCGATGCCGGAAACAAAGCGAAGATTTTAGTCGAAGTGAATAAATTAAAGCTGCAAAACAGCGGCAAGAAGAGCGATATCAATGAGCAGCTTCTTGAAATCGGCAAGGTCGTATACGGGGTTGCCGAAGCGGGACAGTGGCCCCCCGACCGGGAGAGCATCCAAAGCTATGTGGCCAAAATCCAAGAGCTGAAATTCGAAATCGAGCAAAATCAGCTGCAGATTGCGAATCTTACGGATGAAAAAGTATGCCGAAGCTGCGGGAACAACTCGCCTATTAACGCCAAGTTCTGCTCTCACTGCGGCAAGACTTTCGAGGTGATTCAAGTCGGCGAGGATCAGTCCGCTGATCATCTCCCGCTGCTGGAGCAGCCCGGGAGCGAGGACGAAAGAAAATAAGGAAGCCCGCTCACTTTCGATGTTCTGTCGGAGAAGGGCCGGTCAGCTTCTAGAACGGCTTGTAAAAATAGCCAGGGTCCAAATATCAAGGCGGTCCTGGCTATTTGGCTTGTTTTCAGGTTCTTTCAGGTTGGACGTTTTTATTTGATACCCTCGATTGCCGTTCCTGACGATACGACTTGCGTATCGAAAGGGACGGCTTTTTCATAGATCAGGCTAACCAATAAGCTTGGGGTTGCCTGTTTTTTGTCCGACGATCATCCTTCTAAAGAAAAAACGAAAAAGACCACTGCAGAAAAAATAACGATCTTACTCACAAAAAAATCGTTATATAGTAGTATTAGTTTACGAGATGAAGGGAGTGACAAGAACCTATGCCGATTAACAAGGCTTGTAAGAATGGGATTCAACGCGGCAAGGATAACGATCCAAGGCTGTTTGCTGGTAATGTTCTGTGGCTTCCTGTACTAGTCGTTCTGATCCTTCTCGTCACCGGCTGCATGGATACGGGCGGAGCTAAAGAGGAGCAGCCTTCGGGAAACCCGAAGGCGAAGACGATCAACATTGTCATTTCCAATCTTGGCATGACGTTTCCGGCCGGGATGGACGAGAACGACAACCGCTATTTGAATTACATCGAGCAGAACACCGGGCTGGATATCCAAGTCAATACCCCGCCAACGGAAGTGTACAACGAAAAGCTCGATGTCATTATGTCCTCCGGCAATCTGCCGGATATGCTCCACACCTATGAGCCGGTATGGTTTGACAACTATGTCAAGCAGGGGGCGTTCATGCCGCTGGATGAGCTGATCGACAAGTACGGTCCCCATCTCAAGGAGAAAATTCCGGCCGAGGTATGGGAACGGGTAAAATACGGCGGCAAAATCTATGCGATTCCGAGCCTGAACGAAGTGACAGGGGTAGAGCTGATGTACGCCAGAAAGGATTGGCTCGACCGTCTCGGCCTGGAGCCGCCCGAGACGCTGGACGAATATTACGAGGTGATCCGTGCCTTCGCCCAGGACGATCCGGACGGCAATGGCATTCAGGATACGATCGGACTCATCTTTACTTCTGATCTCGGCAGGTCCTCTCCCTTCTTCGGCGCGTTCGGGACGCAGCTGAATGATACCTGGTTCGAGCGAGACGGACAGTTGGTGTACGGCAGCACGCTGCCAGAAACAAAGGAAGCGCTTGCATTTTTCGCCAAGCTGTACAGGGAGAACCTTCTGGACCGGGAATTCCCCCTCAATCTGCAAAACAATTTGTTCGAAAAAATCGAAGACGGCCAGGTCGGTCTGTTCTCGGCGACATGGTACGATACCCGGGGACCGATCGCAGCCAATATGAAAAAGGATCCGAACGCGGAATGGATTCCGCTAGAATATCCGATCGGGCCGGGAGGTCAGAAAGGGGTATACGGCAAGGATATTATTCGCGGATATAACGTCATCCCGGCGGAATCAAAGCATGCGGCTGAAGTTATTCAGCTTCTGGATTTCATTGCTGAAAACTACAAAACGCTGAAGCTTGGCTTCGAGAACGAAATCTGGTGGTGGCAGGACGGCAAGATTGTGACCGATTTTGCCCTGCATGACGAGCATTTGTACAGGGGGATTTATCAATCGCTTGTAGATGTGCCTGACGAGCTGCTGTTCAAGGAACGGCTGGATTCGCTCGGCGATTTCAATCTCTATGACAATTTGCAGCGGATCACCCCGAATATTATGCCAAGTGCCTTCTACGGGGTACCTACGCCGGCCATGGGCAAATACAGCAAGAAGCTGGGCACGATGGAAGACGTGTTCACGAAGATCATCATGGGCTTGGAGCCGCTCGACGCATTCGACGAGTACGTGAAGCAGTGGAAAGAGCAAGGAGGAGATGAAATTACGAAGGAAGTGAACGAGTGGTATGCGAAACAAAAGTAACAGGCCCGGTCAAAGGAGGCGAATCGGATGATCGCGATGATTCGCTGGATCCGGGACCGGTTCTCGCAAAATATTCAAGCCCGGCTGACCGGTTATTTTTTGCTGATATTGCTTCCGCTTGTCATCATCAGCCTCTTTGCGATCGAACGGTCAAGGGACATTCTGTATGAGCAGGCGGTGGAACGGACCGAAATGGCGCTGTCCTCCGCGATGAATCATTTCGATTTGGCGCTGCAGAACGTGGAGGAAATTTCGACACTGATTGCCGCCGATCCGACAATGAATGAAATGCTGAACAAGAACAGCATGGACTTTTCGCCCCAGTCCATCGTCGATTTCTCCGACATTCTGAAGCAGCTGTCTTATTTGGTATCCGTGAACCGGTATGTATCCCATATCGCGGTATATCACCAAGCCTCCAACATGTTTATCAGCACGCATTACGGAGGGAAAAAGCTGGCGGGCGAGCGGCAGCAGGAATGGCTCGTGGAGGCGGCGAGACGCAATGGGACCGGGATTTCCTACGTCATGTCCGAGTTCCCGGTGACGGAGGGGGTCACCTTCGGCCAAATGACCAACTCCGACAGCGTCTCCCTCATCCGGGCGATGGATCTGTACAACAGCGAGCGCAAGTCGAATCTACTCGTCGTATCCTTCAATAAAAGCAAGCTGCTCAACATTATCAAAACGCTGCTGCCTTCCGAGAACAGCAGGATTTCTCTGCTGAATGAGCGAGGCGAAGTCGTGGTGGAGACCGGGAGAGCCCGAAGCCGGGATATCGCCGAGAAGGACATGACCGTTACGATCGATTCCGAATATTCCAACTGGCGCCTCGCCTTGGTGCAGCCGAAGAGCGAGCTGTACAAGGAGACGGACCAGCTGCGGTTGTTCACCGTGGCGATCATCGGGCTGAGCATCCTGCTTGCGATCATCATTTCCTGGGTTGTTTACAGCGGCATCGCTTCCCCGGTGCTGAAGCTTTCGCGGGGGATGAAGCGCCTTAGCAGCGGAGAGCTCAATATTCATGTGGATACGAAACGGAAGGATGAGTTCGGATTTCTGATCCAGTCCTTCAACAAAATGGCGCTGGTTCAGAAGCATCTGATCGAGGATCACTACGAGCAGCAGCTGCGGTTAACGACAACCGAGCTCAAGTTTTTGCAGTCCCAGATCAACCCGCACTTTTTGTACAATACGCTCGACTCGATCTATTGGATGGCCAAAAACTATGACGCGGACGAAATCAGCGAGATGGTGATGAATCTGTCGAAGTTCTTCCGCCTAAGCCTCAACAAGGGCCGCGAGGTGTTCACCATGGAGGAAAGCATCGAGCATCTGCATTACTATTTGCGGATTCAGCAGCTTCGCTTCATGGATAATTTTACGGTCGAATACCGGATCTCCGAGGACAGCAAGCAGGTGCCGATCCTGAAGCTGCTGCTGCAGCCCCTGGTGGAGAATGCGATTATTCACGGCATGGAAGGCAAAACATCGGGGGGAAGCGTCGTCGTCTCCAGCTGGATTGAGAAGGGCCAGACCGTGATGATCCGGGTGGATGATAATGGTCCGGGGATCGAACCGGATCGTCTGCGTTACATCCAGCATGAGTTGGAGAAGATGGGCATGCGCAGCGTGCCCGCCTCCTCGCAGGATGAGGAGCATGTGAAGGATTTATTCGGTTTGCGCAACGTGCTGAGCCGGATGAAGCTGTATTACGGGAAGGAGGCGGAATTATCGGTTGCGAGCGTACGAGGCGAGGGTACGAGCGCGACGATCGCCATTCCATTGGACCGCTGCAGGGATGACATGTTGGGGAGAGCAATGCCCGAAAAGGAGAGGACATAAGCAATGAATCTGATCATCGTAGAGGATGAGCCAAGGCTGCGCAACGCGCTGGCGCATAATATCCCTTGGGAGAAGCATGACATTGAAGTCGTTGGATTGGCCGCGAACGGGCTGGAGGCGCTAGAGCTGACCGGCAGGAAGAAGCCGGATATCATGCTGATCGATGTGCAAATGCCCGAGATGGATGGGCTGACGCTGCTCCGGGAGCTGAAGGAGCGGCGGGAGATTGGCAGCTTGACCAAGCTGATTATTTTGAGCGGACACGATAACTTCGAATTTGCTCAGCTTGCGCTGGAGTACGGGGTGTCCAAATATTTGCTGAAGCCTGCCGGCGAGGAGGAGATCTTGGAGGCGGTGCTGGAGGCAAGACGCTCCCTTCGCAGCGACCTGGAGCAGTGGCAGCGCAAGGCGGCCCTCGAACAAAAGTGGAAGGATAACCTCCCGCATCTGCAAAACCTGTTCTTCATTCAATGGGTCGGCGGGAAATACACGAAGGAGGATGTCCTGAAACGGAGCCGGGAGCTCTACATTCCGCTGCGGGAGCAGGACCGGATCGCCGTTGCCGTCGTCGATCTCGATCCCCTTTCCGAAGAAGAGACCCGCTTTAAGCCGGGCGATATGGAGCTGCTGCAGTTCACGATGCTGTGCCTGGCCAAGGAGCTGCTTACGGATCCTTCCTGCTGGATCACCACCGACTCGAGCAATATGCTGCTGCTCGTGTTCGTCGTGGACGCGCAGCAGGACGTGAAGGACGCCATGCTGCGCATCAACGCGGAGGTATCGCGGCTTCTGTCCTCGACGAAGGAGGTGCTTAAGCTGACCGCAAGCGCCGGCATTAGCGCCGCCACCGGCGAGCTTGATGATATGGGGCTGCTATATGCGCAGGCCTGCCGGGCGCTGCAGGAGCGGGTGGTGTACGGCCATGACCTGGCCATCCCGTACCGGGAGCCGCGGCCGGACGACGGTCAGGGGCAGGGGGTCATCGTACAGCCGAACCTGGAGAAGTCGCTTGAAATCGCGCTGGACACGGCGGATGTGGAGAAGGCGATGGAGGCCCTGAAGGAATTGTGGGACGACCTATTTACAAAGCCGGAATCCTCCGACGACTTCCATGAAGCAGTCCTCTATATGAACAGCTTCTTTACCCGGCTCATCCAAAAGCAGGGCTGGACGGTCAAAAAGGTGGTGGGCGACGATATCGTCTTCTTCCAAAACGTCAAGCTGCTCAGTACCAAAATGCAAACCTGGTCGCTCCTGGAGCGAACCGTCAAGCATATCACCGCGTTCATGAGCGAGCAGCGAAAATCGACCAGCCACCAGGTCGTAAAGGACATCTTAAACCTGGTGGAGGCCGAGATGGATCAGGATATCACCCTGCATATGGTGGCTGACCGGCTGTATGTCAACTCTTCGTATTTGAGCCGCCTGTTCAAGCAGGAGATGGGCGTGGCCTTCTCGACCTATGTCCTCGAGCGCAAAATGGAGCGGGCCAAATCCCTGCTGCAGGAAGGGGCGAAGGTGTACGACTGCGCGCGCCTGGTCGGGTACCGGGATGTCAGTTATTTTACCAAGGTGTTTCGTAAGTATTGGGGGGTTAATCCGGGGGAATTCAAGGGGTAGGGCAATGTGGGGAGGATTGCTTTAATGCTTAAAGCGTCTGCTCCGCGTGCGTATCGCAGCTTAAAGTCCGCTCCGCGTACGTATGGCTGCTTAATCGCTGGATGTTGCATAGATGAAAAAGGTCCGCTCCGCGTACGTATCGTTCCTCCAATCGCTGTTGTGGCTGAATTTCTTGGAATTATTAGTGAGTGCGGGAGAAATTCAGCCCCAAAGGCGCCCGCTGCCGCTTTTCCGGAATCGATTCGTCCGCTCCGCTGGGTTAATGCAATGAAGGCAGCGTCCCTCCCCACCTTGGTGGTGGGGGAAGGGGGGAAGGCGTAGCGCAGCAGGGCCTGCTGCTGAACTTGTTAGTTGCTCCGCGTACGTATCGTTCCTCCAATCGCTGTTGTGGCTGAATTTCCTGGAACTATAGTGAGCGCGGGAGAAATTCAGCCCCAAAGGCGCCCGCTGCCGCTTTTCCGGAATCGATTCGTCCGCTCCGCTGGGCTGGTGCAATCGAGGTGGCCCTCCTCCCCACCTTGGTGGTGGGGGAGGGGAGAAGGCGTAGCGCAGCAGGGCCTGCTGCTGAACTTGTTAGTTGCTCCGCGTACGTATCGTTCCTCCAATCGCTGTTGTGGCTGAATTTCCTGGAACTATTAGTGAGCGCGGGAGAAATTCAGCCCCAAAGGCGCCCGCTGCCGCTTTTCCGGAATCGATTCGTTCGCTCCGATGGGCTGTTGCAATCGAGGAGGCCTTCCTCCCCACCTTGGTGGTGGGGGAAGGGGGGAAGGCGTAGCGCAGCAGGGCCTGCTGCTGAACTTGTTAGTTGCTCCGCGTACGTATCGTTCCTCCAATCGCTGTTGTGGCTGAATTTCCTGGAACTATAGTGAGCGCGGGAGAAATTCAGCCCCAAAGGCGCCCGCTGCCGCTTTTCCGGAATCGATTCGTCCGCTCCGATGGGCTGTTGCAATCGAGGAGGCCTTCCTCCCCACCTTGGTGGTGGGGGAAGGGGGGGAGGCGTAGCGCAGCAGGGCCTGCTGCTGAACAATTAAACCGCTCGGGGCGTGATTTACCTGAGCGGTTTTTACGTGTGCATTGTGTTGGCAGGTAAAATAAAAAACCGGCAGGAGAAGTCCTTCACCGGTTCATTACACAATATGTTACGTCCAAGCCCATAAAAAGCCGTCCCGATCCCAAGCGATCCGACCGCCGTGCAGCTTGCGGAACGCTTTTTTCACGTCTTTCGATAAGGACGGGTTTCCGTTTTCATTAACAAAAACGAACTGTTCCCCGAAATGCTCCTTTACGTACGCGATTGCGTCCTCCTGACGCAACGTTCCGGTGAATCGAATTTCTTTTACCATCCACTCGGCGACTTCCTGTGCTGTTGTTTCCAAGTGAAATCACCTCCGTTCAGTTACATTATCATACCAAATAAATCACACCCAATGATAGTTTTTCTCTTTCATTCGCAGTAGTTCGAATAGGTAAGATTAGGGAGCATCCTTTTGTGAAAAACACTGAAGAAAATGTTGTACAAATTGTTAACCGTAATGGTTAAGCGCTCCCCTCCGATTGCTATGAGGGCTTAACCACTCCAACCAAGAGCCGCTCAAGGCGTAAAACCTGAGCGGCTCCCCCCTCCCCCCAACCAGCAGGGGGGAGGGGATTCCACCAGCGAATCAACGACAGACATCCGTACAAGAAGAAAGCTTCAACGGAGCAGGCGGAATGGTGCTGTAGAAACGAAGTGTTCGCCTTTGTGCCCGGATTTCTACATTGGAAATATGAGTTCAAGAAATCCAGGCACAACAGCGATCGGAAGGGCCATCCGCAAGCGTAGTGCTGATTTACTCTCACTATCCGAAGGACCATCCACATGCGTAGTGATGAAGCACTACCCGAATATTCCCCACCTAAGAAGCCGCTCAGGACGTGAAACCTGAGTCGCTTTTCCCCTCCCCCAACCAGCAGGGGGAGGAGGGAATACCAGCGAATCAACCACAGGCATCCCCACAAGGAGAGAGCTTCAACGGAGCAGGCGGAATGGTGCTGTAGAAACGAAGTGTTCGCCTTTGTGCCTGGTTTTCTCCCATTAGAAATATGAGTTCAAGAAATCCAGGCACAACAGCGATCGGAAGGAGCATCCGCAAGCGAAGTGCTGATTTACTCTCACTATCCGAAGGGCCATCCGCAAGCGAAGTGCTGATTTACTCTCACTATCCGAAGGGCCATCCGCAAGCGAAGTGCTGATTTACTCTCACTATCCGAAGGACCATCCACATGCGTAGTGATGAAGCACCACCCGAATATTCCCCACCTAAGAAGCCGCTCAGGACGTGAAACCTGAGTCGCTTTTCCCCTCCCCCCAACCAGCAGGGGGGAGGGGATTCCACCAGCGAATCAACGACAGGCATCCGCGCTAGGAGAAAGCTTCAACGGAGCAGGCGGAATGGTGCTGTAGAAACGAAGTGTTCGCCTTTGTGCCTGGATTTCTACATTGGAAATATGAGTTCAAGAAATCCAGGCACAACAGCGATCGGAAGCAGCATCCGCATGCGAAGTGTTGATTCCCCTCAGTAAGCAGCATCCGCATGCGAAGTGTTGATTCCCCTCAGTAAGCATCATCCGCATGAAAGTGATGCCTTTCCCTCGTCACATCCAATGACCTCACACGATCATTACACTCCCCCCTGCTGAACACAACATCAGATTACCATAAATAGTAATGATCCTCGCCTACTCAGTCCCTCCGCCCGGAATTACAATGTGAAATAACCAAGGAGATTGAAAGACACAGAAAGGGGGAGACGATGACATGAAACCCGCAATCGAACCAACGAAGACGCCGGACGGTTCCGCAGCGCCGCGTATCCAGTCCAAACAGAGAAGAGGGTACTGGGGCAAGCTGGGGACCGATATTTGGAAAGAGTGGGATCTTTATTTGCTGCTTGTGCCGGGCATTTTGTTTCTGCTGCTGTTCAAGTACACGCCGATGTACGGCATTACGATCGCATTTAAAGATTTCAACATATTCACAGGATTTGCCGACAGCCCGTGGGTGGGATGGAAGCACTTCGAGAAGCTGTTTACGTCGCCGGATTTTGCTCAGGTATTCAAAAATACGGTCATTATCAGCTTCCTGAAAATCGTCATCCTGTTCCCCCTCCCCATCATCATCGCCCTGATGCTGAATGAGCTGAGGAATATGATGTTTAAGCGCACGGTGCAGACCGTGATCTACCTTCCGCACTTTTTGTCCTGGGTTATCGTTGGCGGATTGTTCATCGATTTGCTCTCGACGAATGGCGGGATCGTAAATAAATTGCTGGTCAGCATGGGCATGGAGCCGATCGCCTTTTTCTTGGACAACAGTGTATTTCGGAGCGTGCTCATTACGTCGGCGGGCTGGAAGGAAACGGGCTGGAGCACGATCGTCTATCTGGCTGCCTTCACCATGATTGATCCGATGCTGTACGAAGCGGCCAAAATCGATGGAGCCGGAAGATGGAAGCAGCTGTGGCATATCACGCTGCCCGGCATCGCGCCGATCATTATCCTGATGTTCATCCTCCGCCTTGGCAACGTGCTGGAGGCCGGAACCGAGCAGATTCTCGTCATGTACAACCCGGTCGTGTATCAGGTATCCGATGTCATCGGAACCTACGTTTACCGGATGGGCCTAGGCAACCAGGATTACAGCTTCTCCACAGCGGTCGGGCTGTTTGAAGCGGTGATCTCCTTCACGCTCGTGATCGTCGGGAACGCGATGAGCCGAAAATACTTGCAGCGCGGGATTTGGTAAAGAAAGGGTGGCATGAAATGGATCATAAACAAGCACTGGAAGGAACCAACACCACCCGGGGCGTCATTAAGATGTCTCTGTCGGAAAAATGCTTCAACGTCTTCAACTACGTCTTTTTCATCGTGATGGGATTGACGACACTGCTGCCGTTCGTGAACCTGATCGCCAAATCGCTGAGCAGCGAAGGGGCCGTCATTTCAGGCAAGGTGGGCTTGCTGCCGGTCGGCGTTCAGTTTGAAACGTATAAATATGTGCTGCAGGATTCGATGTTCCTGAACTCGCTGAAAAATTCGATCCTGCTGACCATCGTCGGAACGGCCTGCAGCCTGCTGCTGACGACGATTACGGCTTACCCGCTATCCAAATACCGGCTGCGCGGACGGAAATGGCTGCTCTTGATGTTCGTGTTCACGATGCTGTTCAGCGGCGGTCTCATTCCGACGTATCTCTTGATGCAGAACTTGAACCTGGTCAATACGTTCCCGGTCTTGTTCCTGCCAGCGATGGTGAATGTGTACAACATGTTGATTATCAAAAACTATTTCGAAGGGCTGCCGGACTCGCTGGAGGAATCGGCCAAACTGGACGGCGCGGGCAATATCCGGATATTGGTCTCCGTCATCCTGCCGCTGTCCCTGCCGGTTATGGCAACGATTGGATTGTTCTTTGCGGTCGCCTTCTGGAACGATTACTTTGCGGCGATGATTTATATCACCGATCCGGGACTGAAGCCGATGCAGCTGTATTTGAAGGAACTGCTGGTATCCTCCAGCGGGGATTTTCTGAAGGATAACGTGGATGCGGCGATAAATACGACCCCGCAGTCCATTCAAGCCTCTTCGATTCTGCTCGCGACGATTCCGATTTTGCTCGTATATCCTTTCCTGCAAAAGTACTTCGTGAAGGGTGTGCTGGTCGGTTCGGTAAAAGGGTGATTTCAGGGTAAAAGGGTGATTTCAGAAAAGAATGTCATCAAAAAAGAGTTACTCCGGGGAATGGATGATTGCTGCACGATGATCAGCGTCGACGCTCGGACGAAAAGCCATGTCAGGAAAAGAACGCCTTCAGGAAGAGGCCGATTCCTAGGACCGTAAAGGTGGTGATGCTTCAACTTGCTCTGGTGCTGGACCTGTTGAGTACTCAATTACAAGGAGGGTTATCCATGATTAAGAAGAAAAAATCCGCTGTGCTTACCGCGATTCTCGGCTTTACGCTAGCATTGTCCGCCTGCGGTGGGGGAGGCGGTACGGGGACGAACACGCCATCGGCGACACCGTCCGATCCGCCGGCCACGACTCCTGCGGAGAACGGCGGCGATAAAGGAACTCAAGGGGGCGATAAGCCGGGACTGCGCATGATCATGCAGTACGGACTGTTTGACCCGAAGACCGAGTATGTAGCGAAATATATCGAGGAGCGAACCGGCTACAAGGTGGAGTATGAGCTGCTTCCGGCCGAGAACGCGGATGAGAAGCTGAACCTGCTCGTATCGAGCAAAGACAATTACGATCTGGTGAAGCTGAACGCTGCCCAGTTCTATAACCTGGCATCTGCCGGAGCATTGGAGCCGATTGACGAGCTGCTGGAGTCCCACGGCAATTACATTAAGCAATCGATCAAACCAGAGTCTTTTGGAAGCGCAACCATCGATGGGAAGATCTTTGGTATTCCTGAAACAGGCTCAGGGGTAAGCATTGGAGAGGAGCTCGTCGTGCGTCAGGATTGGCTGGATGAGCTGGGACTGTCCGTTCCGACCAACACCGATGAGCTCTATACGGTACTAAAGACGATTAAAGAGAAGAAAAATGTTATTCCGCTCACGATGAGCAAAGACTCGATCTACGGCGATATCGCCACGACCTTCGGGATATTGACCGATTGGAAGGAAGTGGACGGCAAGCTGATGCACCGTGCCGAGCTTCCTGAAATGAAGGAATACATTACCTACATGAACAAATTGTATAAAGAAGGTCTGCTGGATACTGAAACGCCGATTAATACAGCTCAGAAATCGATCGAGAAGTTTTCCGGCGGCAATGCGGCGATGTATAAGCTTGCCTGGTGGAATGCCGGAACGACGATTGCCGCGCTGGAGAAAAACTTCCCAGAGGCGAAAACGACCATCATCCCTTACTTGAAAGGGAAGGACGGTAAAGCGGTTGTCGGCGCGAAAGCCAATACAACCTGGTATATCGCGATTCTGAAATCGTCGAAGAATAAAGAAGCTGCGATGGATTTCCTGAATGCCAAGCTGGAGCCGGAGACGTTCAAGGGCATCGCGATCGGCGAGGAAGGCGTGCACCATGAAGTGAAGGACGACAAATATTTCCCGATCCTGCCTAAATTCAATGACGAGCTGAACAATGCCAGCGCCTTCCTGACCGGGGTGGACGAAGAGAAATACCCAATCTATTGGCAGGCGCGCGTCCGCAAAGATCCGATCCTTCAAGCGCATTTCGAAACCTTCCAGAAAAACGCCGAGGGCTTGATCGTTGTGGATCCGATGTCGACGGCGCCGCCGATCGAGGCGGTATCGAAAAACCTGCTGAAGCTGACGACGCTGCTGGATGACAATGTGCTGCAATTCATTTCGGGAGCGAAGCCGATTGATGCCTACGATCAATTCCTCGCACAGTGGAGAGCGGAAGGCGGAGCCGATATGGTGGCCGCAGCCAATGAATGGTTTCAATCGACGAAGTAAATGATGGAGTGAAAAAGCAGTTGCATGCGCGGCTGCTTTTTCACAACTTTTAGAAAGGAGGTGTTGCTAAAAAAGTGGTGCTTGAACTAGCTGGAAATCCTAATATGCGATGAAAGGTGGTAACTGTTAATGAATCGTATGTTTCGGAGGAGGCTGTCTTTGCTGCTCGGCCTTTCGCTGATCTTCTCCTTGCTGGCTCCTGCGGCGATGCCGTTATACGCCGACACCGTACCGACCGATCAGGGAGGGAGCGGGGCGAATCCTGAGCCCGTCACGTTTGTGGCCGGAGATGGATCCGGAACCGAATTGGAGTTGACCGATATTAATGTCACCGGTGCTTCATTGGAAGGTAAAAGCGATTATTTGGCGCTGTATACCAGCGGCTCCGGGGTCACCAACGCGGTATATGACAAGGAAATCTGGGTGCCGTCGCTGCATGTCGCCGTCGCTGTGGATGCAAACGGAACGGTACAGCAGGTCGTAGGTCCGGATAACGATCCTCCCACTGGATGGGACCCGGATATGCGTCTGCCGGTACCCGAAGGCGGATATGTGGTCTTGACGGGGAAGACGGCAGACTGGGATACGTCCACGTACCAAAAAACGCTGTTCCAGCATTTCCGGAAAGGCGAGCAGGTGAAGCTCATGCGCGGGGAAACTGAGGTCAATGCCGGAGATTTCCTTCCGGATCAGCCAGGACCGGATCCAGATCCTTTGCCTCCGGAGCTGCATCTGATTACGGAGGACGGTAAGCTCGTCGATATCCCTGTCGTGGAGGTTGCGGGCTTTGTGGCTAACCTGGCGGCAGATCAGGATGCCGTCGTAACCGTGGACGGCGAGGAAGCCGAGCTGTCGGCGGAAGGGATGTTCCGGATGAACGTGTATCTGGAGCCTGGGGCCAACCCGATCACCGTAAAGCTGATCATCAATGGGAATGAAATGGCTTCCACGACGATAAACGTGGTTTACGAGCCAGTCGAAAATCAAGATTATATCGAGGTCGAAGCGGCCCCGAAAGATATCACGATCGACATTGAGGGTCCGCGCAAGAAACTGGACTATATCGATAAAGATGTTACCGGCATCCCGAACATCGTAGCTTTGTTTACGAGAGATTTCGGCACGTCCATCACGGTTCCGCAGACGAATGTCGCGGTTCAGGTGGATGCCAACAACCGGGTGCTGCAGGTCATCAACCCTTCCATAAACGGCAAGCCGCCGGTGTGGACGGGGCCGACGGAGCTTGAAATTCCCGAAGGCGGCTACGTGCTGATGGCACAGGACAACAGCTACACCGGCAACAACATCAAGCGTTATTTGGCCGAAAATTTCAAAGCCGGAGACGTTATCAAGCTGCGCAAGAACGGCGAGGTCGTTCAGGTGCGGGATCTGATGAGCGGCAACGGCGCCATTGCCCGGCTTAAGCTCGATAACGCACAGATGTATACCGTGACGGAGGGCAGTACGGTCATATCGGGCAAGATCGAAAACATAGACGACATCAACGCGATCAAGCTGCTCGTGAACGGGACCGAGGTTCCTTTTGGTGCGGACGGCACGTTTACTTACAACTATTCGCTCACCGCCGGCATCAATTATATCGAGGTTATGGTGCAGAAGAACGGGATCGAGCAGGATAAGCAGGAGGTTGCGGTGTTCGCAAGACCGGGCTTTTCGTCTGAGAAAGAAGTCATTCTCTGGGTTGACCAGGCATCGAATGTGCGGAAATTCCAAAGCAGCGAGCAAGTCCGTGAATTCCTGGAGAGAGCCAAGGATACGGGCGTTACTTCCATCGCTTTGGACGTGAAGGGCGTGGAGGGCTTTGTATCGTACAAAAAGAACGACCTGACGGGAAGGCCTTACGTCAGCGAGATCAAGGCGCCGGAGAAGGCCGGAGCAAGCCCGGATCTCGATCTGCTGCAGGAATTCATCGATCACGGCCATGCGCTGGGCTTGAAGATCCATGCGGCGATTAACGTATTTGCTGAGGGCTCGATCGCCCATAACGAATATGCCGTGCTCAACGATCATCTGGACTGGGAGGAGCGCGTCTACTTCGCGGAGAACAACGGGGAGATCAAGCGTCTTCGGGAAAGCAACAAGCAGGGGCTCGTCGCTTTTGTCAATCCGGCCAATGACGAGGTTCGCGATTATCAGCTGAAGACGTTTGAGGAAATCATCAAAAACTATGACGTGGACGGCATCGTTCATGACCGCAGCCGTTACGATAACGAGGGGGCGGATTTCAGCGAGGAAACTCGCGTGAAATTCGAGCAGTTCCTCCAGGCTCAAGACAAGCAGTTGACCAATTGGCCGAACGATATTTTTTACTATGAGAACAATGTGCGGGTATACGGTCCGCTGATTCAAGAATGGTGGGAATTCCGCTCCGGAACGATCCAAAGCTTTTTCCGGGAGGTAAAAGAGCTGGCGGATTCCTATGAGGCTACCAAGGGCAAGACGATCCAGGTGTCCTCTTACGTCGGCTCCTGGTATGAAACCTATTACTTAAACGGCGTGAACTGGGGCAGCAAAAACTTCAGGTACCATCCAGCGCTCGGCATGCCGGACGAATCGGTGTATACGCCGGATTATTATGAGACGGGATACATTGAGTATTTGGATTTCCTCATGATCGGGGCTTATCAAACGACTAGTCAGGAGATTCAGAAGTACATTACGCTCGGTAACATCGTGACGAACGGGGAGATTCCGCTGTATGCAGGGATCGCAATGAACAACGTGCAGGCCCCGGCGGTGCAGCGGGAAGTGTTCCAAGCCGGATTGAAAAATACGAACGGCCTGATGCTGTTCGACGCCTCCCAGGTCAACTGGCCGATCGCCAAGGCAGCGCTTCAGGACCGGGAATGGGTGAAGGACTACCAGCTCGGGATGAGCTTGCCGAATAGCCCGGATACGTTCCTGGAAGGCAACTACTATAATGTCAACCGCATCGAAGGGAACATCAACGTCATGACAGAGGCCTTCGGCTACTCCACGGGCACCAACCGCTTTGGCGTCGAGGTCGTTGTCGATAACACCGGTCAGGTTACAAAAGTCGTGAACCGCAATCAGGCCATCAAATGGAGCTGGGGATCACCGGAGGAGAATAACAGCGTCATCCCTCAGGGCGGCTTCGTCATTTCCACGCTGGACCCGTCCGGCACGAGAACGCTGCGTCAGCTCGTGGCGAACGCCTACAATACGGGCGATCAGGTTCGTTCCGCGGTATTACGCGGACTGATGGATGATGAGGGGAAAGAGACGCGGGACAGCCAGCTTCAGCTCGAGGGGCAGGTTGAAGTTCTTGGACCCGGCAAGGCTACCGTAAACGTAAACGGCGGCGAAGCGTCGGTGGCCACGAACGGAAAATTTACGGCTGCAGTTCCGCTGGCAACCGGCGTCAACTCGGTTACGGTCGACGTGTACGTTGACAACTATAAAACCAATAGCAAAACATTCGAGGTGATTCGGACGTCAACAGGAGACGGGGGCTCGAACCCTGGCAACCCTGGAAATCCGGGAGGCGGATCCGGTGGTGAGCCTCCGATCCCGCCTAAGCCGGAAGAGCCTCGCCTAAACATTAAGAAAGAGACGGGCGCGGATGGACGGACCGTGGTGACAGCCGATGCGAATGAGAAGCGGATGCTGGCGGATATCGAACAGCTGCGCAAGCAGCCAGCACCGTCTCGTGTGCTTGCATATGCATTCGACGAAGCGGCGGATTCCATCGTGCTGAACTTGCCGGCCAAAGGCATAAGCACAGCTGCAGCAGAGCTGCAAGGCGGCTCTATCACAGTGGAATCGGCCTTCGGCAAACTGGAGCTTCCAATTCAGGTGCTGCGAGAGATGCTGCAGCAGCAGGGGAATGCCGATACTCTTCAGATTCGCATCGGCAATGCTGCAAAAGCGGAAGAAGACGCGATCAGCAAAGCCTTGCGGGAGGGCGCTTCCAAGCTTGGTGCATCCCTTGAACTATCCTTTGCCTGGAAACAGGGGGATACGCTGAAGCCGATCACCGCTTGGAAGGGAGCGCCGGCCAAATTCATCAAGCCGCTGCCGGGAAGTGCCAGCGCATCCTCTACATCGATTCTGAGATGGGATGCGGCTGCCGGTAAACTGTATTTCGTACCGGCGATAATCAGAGCGGCCCATGCGGATTTCAGATTCCGGGAAGGCGGCATTTATGCGGCGGCCGCATATGAAAAGACGTTTGCGGATGTGAAGGATCATTGGTCCAATGAGGACGTATCACTGCTTGCCTCCAAGCACGTCATTGAAGGGCTAAGCGAGAACCGGTTCGGTCCGAATGAGCAGGTAACGCGGGCCCAGTTTACGGCAATGCTCGTGCGGGCGCTCGGGCTGAAGGAGCAGGCGGGCGACGCCAGCTTCCGGGACGTCGGGGCGGACGCTTGGTATGCTTCAGCTGTAGCGACGGCCGTAGAGCATGGATTGATTGAAGGCTTCAGCAGCGGCGAGTTCAGACCGAATGACCGAATTACGAGGGAGCAGATGAGCGTGCTGCTCGTCCGCGCAATGAAGCTTGCCGGAACCGAACTGGAGGCCGTTGATCCGGGCTCGGTGCTGGAGGGCTTCAAGGACCGGGACAGCATTGCGGGCTGGTCCGAGGAGGCGGTGTCGGCCATCGTGCATTCGGGCATTATGAAGGGACGCGGGTCCGAACGCTTTGCACCGGATGCCGAGTCTACCCGTGCCGAGGGCGCTGCCGTCTTGGCCAGAATGCTGGAAATGGCAGGTTATATGAACCGCTAATTTTCTTCAGGAGTCTGCGAAGGTGACCTGATAGCAGGTTGCCTTCGCTAGCTTCTCTATAGTACAGGGGACGAGAGGCAAGCTGGAGCAGTACAACAGACCAAGTGGCGCATTTGGCAACCCCACTGCAGATCTAACACGGAGGCGCTGGCTTGGATGTGGGAAATTCTTGAGCATCTCCGCAACTGCATAGAATTAAAGGAAATTCTCCCCCAGGTTAAGACCTGGGGGAGAATTTTTTGTGCCAAGGCAACGAGTCAATGCGAACGAATCAACGCGTAACCAGTCAAGTACATCATATAACCGCTATGTGTTGCCCTGCAGCCTTACATTCACAGCATGACTACAGGTCGTAACGAGCTCGCTGGTACGCACCGTCGCATCATGATTCTCCGCTCCGTATTGGATCGCGTTATGAAACGGATCATCCCAAATGTGCAGCCTGCAGCTCAGCGCTCTAACCCTGTGGACGCTCCTCCTTCGACGGCGTGGGTAATTTCGCCGAGCATGTACTCGGCGAAGCGGACAAGCCCGGCACTTTCGATCACAGAAGCGTCATTTGCACCAGCGTATTCGCGGAGCGCATGCTCCAGGATGGGGCGGTACTCCGGGGGAAGCGTGTGCAAGCCCCATTTACCGCCTTCCTGCTTGGACGAGACGACGCCCTCTTGCAGGTAGTACAGCACCCGGCACAGATTGAGCGTATAGTACATCGGAGATTTGTTAATTTCCTGTACCGCTTCGCTAACATCATGAAGGAGCGCTTGTACAACGTATGTCCGGTCGATCGGCCTGAACATCTCGCGAACCGGCGTGCCGTACAAGGTGCGTCCCCGATGGTATATCACCGTGTAATGAGCGGCCAGATCGGGGTCGCCGAATCCGCCGCAGAAGTAATTCTCGTCGGCGATATATTTCTCGCGGTGAAAGTCCGAGTAATGAAATTCAAATGGCGGCGGATAGACGAAGTTCCGGATGCCCGATGCAAGCACGGCGCTCAGCTCAAGCCCCCGCCCGCTCAGAAGATTGTCTTGAAAAGCGATGATTTGTTTGGCTAGCCGCTTCCATTGCTCCTTTGAACATGTTTGATGCACCACGAGCAGCAGGTCCACATCGCTTTTTGCCGGGTTGAAGCAGCCCATAGCCAAGGATCCATGCAAATAAACCCCGGCCAGATTGTCGCCCAGCTCATGGACAAATAATTCGACGGCTTGCTCTAATACGACTGTCATATCCATACGTGATCCCACCTTCGGGTATATAGTTGTATATTATTTTGTGGGATATCCCCCCGTCAATGGAATGAAAGCTTATAAGAATTCTGTGCGCCTTGAATAACTCGGGGCCCGGCAAGCAAGCTCCTCCGGCCGCCTCCGATCCGGCAAACGCTATTCGGAAATTTTACAAACCATTATGGTGGTCATTAAGCTAACGGGTGGAAAAGTTCAACCAATCCTGAATATGTCGGGAACAATTACCCTTGAGATTTCGTTATAAAGGGTAAGAAGTCGAAGGGGGGAAGATGATGAGAGTCGTCATTGTCCTTTTTGTATTTGTACTAATATTTACAGGGTGTAGTTCAGATAAAACAAGTAAAATCATCACGGATTCCATAACCAAGCCAACGATTAATACAGTAACCAATCATGAGTTGGATTCCGGGCAGATCATCTATAATCATAACTATGACAACATGGATCGTGGGAATCATGATTTAGAAGGACAGGTTGTGATTGATTTGAAGTATTACAATGATCACTCGATTAGCCGTGGTGATATCGTATACTTCAGGAATCCTGAGACTAAAAAGAATCTTGGTGAGTACAGCATTTCCAGAGTTATCGGGCTGCCCGGCGAAAAAGTAAAGATTGAAAAAGGACAGATCTATATTAACGACAAATTGCTGGATGCTTTTTACGGAAGGGCACATCGACTGGGGGATGATCTCGAAAGTTTGAAAAAAGCTTTAGAGCGCGATAACATGGGAACTCATATACGAAAAAACATTGAAAACAATGTGGAATATTTTCAACAAATGAGCATGGAGGAAATCGAGATCCCCGAAGACCATGTTTATCTTGTAGGAGATGATTGGTCCCGCAGTAATGATAGCAGATTGTTCGGGCCATTACCCACAGACAAAATTGAGGGGAAAGTGGCGGGGGTAGTCGGTAGCCCGTAAGCTAAAGAGAAACGTTAATCCAATGAAAAAAGCGGCAGACTAAGACTCTACGTCGTATCTTAGTTTGCCGTTTTTTGTTTACGCTGAAAACTCCACATCAACTCAATTCGCATTCAATGGACTAAACAACCAGTCGCCGGTTCATAACCGGCAACTGGCTATTCAGATCTGTGCAGCTTGGATTCCTGTATTTTCACTACGGAATACCTTATACCGGGCGCAGCGCCGGCCATTTCAGCTCGATTCCTTCACTCGTGAGCCTTTGCTGGAAGTCGGCCAGCGTTTCCTCGTTGTTGCGTACGTTCGTAGGGAGGATGCCGTGATCCAGGCAATAGCTGACGCAGTAGCCGGCAGCTTCCCCGATGTTCCATTCCACAGGATGAAGGCGGTAGCACCCGTTCGTGATGTGGGTGACGCCGATGTTCTTGCTGGCGGCCAGCACATTGGTTACCCGTTTCGGGATCAGGCTGCCGAGCGGAATTTGAAACGGTAAGGACGAGATGTCGATATACGGGCGATTGCCCGTGCTTGGATGAAGGTCAATCCGGTAGCAGCCGATGCCAATGGAATCATAGAACTCTTCCGCCGTTCCGCTTGGCCTGGAATCGGTGGCCACATGCTGCTCCAGGACGGTAAATTCGGCCTGAATGCGTCTGGATTCCCGGATATACGGATACATCGCCATGCCATCCTCCGTGCCGACAACATCCGGACGTAAACGCAGCCCGGGATAGCCTTGACCTCCGTCCGGCCGCGGTGCCTCCGTCTGAAGCCAGTACAGAAGGGACAGACTCAGCTGCTTCGCCTCGTTCAGATGGCGCGCAGCCTCTTCTTCGGGAACATCGATAATGGAACCAAGCCAGTAGTCATTCTGCGGCCAGTTGACGAGCGATACCGAGGTGTCGAAGGTCCCTTCCGCAAAGTGCCTCGGATCCAGGATCTGACGGTATTGATACAGCGGGAACTTGCCGTGGCCAGGAAATATTTCATAATCGACCGGCTCGTTCGTGGAGGGCTTTACTGCCGTCAGGCTGAGCAGGCGGTCCGGCCAGAAATCCGGCTTGTACTGGCGCCAGAAATCATACATTTGCGGTTTATCGATCGTGTGGTCTTCACCCTCCAAGTAATCCACGGCAAAGCAATAGGTGAAGCCTTGCATATCCTGCGGCAGCGGTTCTCCGCTCACCGCATGGGGCTCGCCGGTCTGCTCCACGGATTCGGCTCCGGTCACATACTCGATTCCGGCTAGCGGAAGCAGGTCCCCGAGCTCTGTTGCATCGATGAAATAAGGGGCTTGAAGGATGATGCGATCTCCGGTCTCAAGCAGCTTGACCGTTACGCTCTTCACCTGGTCGCCGTCAACCTCCGCCTGTTCGACCACCGATTTGTACAGAATCTTGATTTTGCCGCTGTGAACGTAAGGCGCCAGCATTTGGTGCAGCACGGCCAGGGCGGTCCGGGGCTCGTGGCACAGCCGGCTGACGATGCCGCTGCCAGGATTGAGATTCACCGTTGCCCTTGCCTTGGGGGTCATAGGGAAATGATCCCGGTAGTACTGCCGGACACCCTCACGAAACTGTCTATAGCTTCGGGTGCATCCGAATGACTCGATCCACGGATGTTCGTCCGGGGGGACGGCCTGGCTAGTCAGCTGCCCGCCGATCCAAGTGGTTTCCTCGGTCATGATGACGGTTTTTCCGGATTTGGCAGCGGCGAGGGCGGCGGCTGTACCGCCTGTTCCGCCCCCGAGAATAACGATATCGGCCTGCATTTCTCGGTTCATGGCATAGATCTCCTTTGGTTGGATGGACATCGTCCAGCTTTTAAAGAATACTATTTTCATTGTAGAAGCACAGGCGGCTGAAAAGTACCGGACGGAGGTGACCTTTTTTGGTAATCTGATGTGTTTTTAGGAATAATCATTAGATTTGGGCTCCGCGGCACAGGGGTTCATTTGAGTGTCAGGACATGGGCTTATCCAGGGATTGTATGCGGAATGCACGAATCTCTACTATGATATGGATATCGAAATAATTAGAATATCGATGATAACGATATCGAGATTTTCCCCCGAGAAACCATACAGGGAAGGGAATAACGGTTTGCGACGGAGGGATACGGTGAGTGAATATGTCAGGGGAGGGCAAGAGCATGAGGATATTGCCGGAACAAGAGAAGCAGCGCTTGATTACGGTAGCGCTCGATGGAAGCGGGGATTATCGCAGCATTAAGGAAGCGGTGGACCATGCGCCGGGCGGAACGGCTGAGCAACGAACCGTCATCCATATCCGCGATGGCGTATATAACGAGAAGCTCCATATTGAGAAGCCCTTTCTTCATCTCGTGGGGGAAAGTGCCGAAGGAACCATCATTACATATGACGACTACGCCAGAAAAACGTTCCCCGACGGCAGTCCGTACCATACTTTTAACTCTTACACCGCTTTGTTTGGTGCGGACGATTTGACGGTCGAGAACCTGACGATAAGAAATGATGCCGGCCGGGGGGAGCTTGTCGGACAGGCGCTGGCCGCCTATGTGGACGGCGACCGCATCTGCTTCCGAAATTGCCGCTTTATCGGGCATCAGGATACGCTGTTCACCGGTCCGCTGCCGGATAAACCGCTGAAGCGGGGCAGCTTTGGAGGACCCCGGGACGGCTTGCATAAGGTAGCCGGACGCCAGTGGTACGACAGCTGTTATATCGAGGGGGATGTCGATTTTATCTTCGGTTCGGCGACAGCCGTGTTTACGGACTGCGAAATCTTCTCCCGCAACCGTCTGACCGCGGAAAACCTTCCTCATGTAGAGCGGCATCCGGAGATTAACGGCTGGATTACGGCCGCGTCCACGCCGGAAAGCAGCCCGTACGGCTATGTGTTTGTCCGCTGCAGGCTGACGGGCGATGCGCCCGAGGGCTCCGTGTATTTAGGCCGGCCATGGCGTAACCACGCAAAGGTGGCATGGATCGATTGCTGGATGGGAGCGCATATTCGAGCCGAAGGCTGGGACAACTGGGACAAGCCGGAGAGCGAAGCAACCGTGACCTATGTGGAATACCGTTGCGCCGGTCCCGGGGCAGATCGGCAGCACCGGGTATCCTGGTCCGGCACGCTGCCGGATGAACAAGCCGATCAATATTCGCTTGGCTGCATCTTCGAAGGGGAGGCTCCTTGGATTCCGTTTTCAGGCTCGTAAGACCGGGATCGAAGGGAAGAAGCTGGAATAAAGAAGCAGGGATGGAGCAGCCCGAAGGCCGTTCCGTTCATCCCTCCAATCCTTTGTATTTGGCCCGGTATTGACCTGGTGTCATCCCTTCCAGCTTGCGGAAGGAGCGGATAAAGTTCTGCGAATTGTTGTAGCTGAGCTTTTCAGCGATATCCTTGATCGGCATGTCGGTCTCCACCAGCCATTTCTTGGACATCTTGAACCGGTACTGCGACAGATATTCGCTAAACGACATATTCGTTTCTTTCTTGAACACGCTGCTTAAGTAAAAATTGTTGTAATGCAAGCGGGAGGCGCATTCCTCCAGCGTAATGTTGCGGTCGAATTCATTGCGGATGATCTCGATGATCTGCTCGGACAGATTTTGATACTGGGAATCTTGGCGGTCCCGGAACACCTTCACCATCGGGCGAATGACGCGGGTTTTGAACCAGCCTTCGATTTCCGGACCGGTATACAGCGACAGCAGCTCCTCAACCAGGGAGCTGTTACCAAAGTCGGGCTGCTCCAGCACGATGCCGTTCTCCTGCATCACGATCATCAGGTCATTCAGCAGGCGGATCAATGAGATTTGGTACTCGTGCGGCGTGCGGTCCTTCTGAAATACCTCGGCGAGCCACTGTTTGAGGAGCTCAAGCGCACGCTCTTCCTCCGCCAGCTTGATCGCGTCGATCAGCTCGTTCTCCACCTGCATCGGATAGAAATAGACCCGGGTATGCTTGCCTGAATTCACGCTGAAATAAGGGATGATGACGCCGGTACCGAGCTTGATCCGGTGCTTTAAGGCTTCCATTCCTTCCTGGTAAGCGCGGGACGTCTTCGTCAACGTCTTATACGGAAGGCTGATGCCGATGCTGACCTCCAGATCGAGGAAGCTGCGGGTCGTCCTCTGAATCTCCTCCGACAGCTTGTAGATATAATCGTTGAATTCCTCCAGCGAGATTCCGCCCCGCCCGATCAGCGTCACCTGGGTCTGGTCAATAATGACAGGCGGAAACCGAAACATCGATGGAATCATCTCTTCCATCATGTTATTGATGGCAAACAGGAGCAGATCCGAATCCTTGCGCTCATACCGGGTATCGTCAAGCGTATCGATCTGGAGCGTGAAGACCGCGAGATGCTCCCACTGCGCCACCTGCTCTTGGAAGCCGAACAACGCGATCTGCTCCTCGGCTTCAGGCGGGCTGATTCTGCCGAGAAACAGCTTGTGCAGAAAGAAGGTTCGCACCTGCCGGCTGTTCTGGCGCAGCTCGTTCCGAAGCTGGGTGTTCGAATTGAACATATCCCGGATATGCTCATCGATAATTTGCAGCTCGTTCTTTTTATTAGCCTGGAGATCCGGGAGGCGCTCGGCGATGCCCTGCAGGATGCGGCGGATCGGCGAGTATACTCTGCGGGTACCGAGCCACACCAGCAGAATGCTGAGCCCGATCATCAGCAGGCAAATATACAGCGTGAACCAGCCGATGGAGCGGGATTCCTTGGTCACCGCCGACATTTCGGTAAAAGAAGCGTACAGCCAGCCGTTGAAATCCGATTTCACATAGGTAACGGAGATCGGCTTGTTATCAATTCGGGTCTCGAATTGCCCGCTTTTGCTGTCGAAGCGATCAAGCTCATCCTTGTTATATCCGGTCTCGGTCAAGGATTGGCCGACCTTTCCCTGATCGGGATGCACGACGATTCGGTAGTTGTGATCAAGCACCATGACCTCTCTGGAAGGAGAGGGGCTGTCCATCATAGCGGCAAGACTGCAACTCGGGATTGTGGCTAGGGCGATTCCCCGGGCGGACGAGGTAGACATGGGCATTTTTTTGACAAGAGCAATCGTGTACGGGCAGGCATAGCTGAGGGTATCGCTTGAGCCGAGCGATTCGGTGTCCAGCATGACCCAGTTGGAGCTG
Organism: Paenibacillus sp. FSL R5-0810; assembly: GCF_038002285.1. NCBI lineage: Bacteria > Bacillati > Bacillota > Bacilli > Caryophanales > Paenibacillaceae > Paenibacillus > Paenibacillus sp. FSL R5-0810. Next base: position 3,185,682 of record NZ_JBBOCF010000001.1, on the reverse strand, counting down.
CCCTGCATATCCATGAGAGACAGCAGCGTATCTTTGGAAGCGTATTCATTAAATTCGTACATTCCCCGGTTATTGATCAGCCAGTTCGTGGTCGTATTAGCGAGGATGACATCGGTGACTCTCGTCTCGGGGGATTGGAGGAGGCTGAGCTCTTCCTTTAGCTTGTTATACAGCTGAAAGTCGTAATAGGACAGGGGACGGTAAAGGGCACCCTGCAAAATATTGGAGTTGATGACGTAATTCAGGGTATAGTCCACGGTCCTCAGCACCTGTTCCAGATTGCTGTTCGTCTGATTCATGAGCTGGATATTGCTCGTATTGACATGATTCTGAACCGATCCGGACGATTTCATAAACGAGAAGAACCCAAGGGCCAGGAGCGGAATGATACTGATGATGCAGCCGAACAGGACCATTTTAGAATAAAGACTATTTTTTGGATGCAATAGGTACACTCTCCTGTTTAACAAAGTGTATAATCATTGTATGGGTTCTATGGATTGCGTTCAATAATCATTTCCTAGGGAATAATCCTTGCATTTGATGTTGGAAGCTTCACGTCTGAATACGACTGCATAAAAGAATCGGATTCGGTAATCTGTCTATAAGGAAGTCGGGAAACGGAGGTTGTCGTGCTGTGAGTATCCGTACCAAGCGTTATGTTTTGCTTCCCCTGATCATGCTGGCGCTGATGGCTGCCTGCGTCGGCATATCAAGGGTTTGGACAAGCGGGTCGACCAATGCTTCGGAGAACCAGCGGCCCCATATTTCGATTATGGCCAATCTGCATACGGCTGAAGTTCCATCGGATACGATCGAGAAGATCATCGAGGAGAAGACGGGGACGCAGCTGAGCATTCAATGGGTGCCGGACGGCAGCTATGATGAAAAAGTGTATGCATCGATTGCGACAGGGACATTGCCGAAGGTGCTGTATTTGAAGAATGCGGCCTCTTTGTCCTATTTTAAGGATGAGATCCGCAGCGGTTTGTTTTGGGAGATTGGGCCTTATCTGGACAGCTACCCGAATTTGAGCGCATTGAAGCCGGAGGTGCTCAAGAACACAACGGTTGACGGCAAATTATACAGCCTCTATCAAGAACGCGCACTGTCAAGGCAGGGGATCATTTACCGGAAGGACTGGGCGGACCGACTGGGGCTCTCCGCGCCGGATTCACTGGAAGAGCTGTACGAGGTGTTGAAAAGGTTTACATTTGACGACCCGGACGGCAACGGGCTCGATGATACGATCGGGCTCACGGACCGCAATGACCTGATTTACGGTGCATTCAAGACCATCAGCTCTTATTTTGGAACGCCGAACAATTGGGGCTGGTATCAGGATTCCCTGCAGCCTGAATTCCGTTTCCCGAAATATATGGAGACGATGAAGTTTTTCCGTAAGCTGCATGAAGAGGGGCTGATCAATCGCGATTTTCCGATAACGAGCAAGAAGGACCAACAGGAGCTCTTCATTACCGGTAAGGCGGGCGTGTATGTAGGGGCGATGAGCGACGTGCTGTCTCTGGAAGCGAAGCTGAAGGCCAATGACCCGGACGCGGTGCTGGATGTCCATAACCGGGTGCGGGGGCCGAACGGGTACGGTGTTTGGGCTACGCAGGGATACGGCACGGTTGTCCTGTTTCCCAAGTCCGCGATTCCGACCGAGACGGAATTGAAGGAAGTGCTGGCCTTCTACAATGAATTAATGAGCGCCGAGCTGGCCAATTACATGTATTGGGGAATCGAAGGCGAGCATTATACGGTTCAGGACGGTAAAGCCATGGCCGTGGATTCGTACAATCTAAGGGAAAAGGACGTAAAGCCGTATCAAGCGCTCATGATCGGGGGACCAAGCACCATCGACGGCATGCTTCAACCGGTAACCAGGAACGAGGCTAAAGACAAGGCGGAGCGCCTCATTCTCGACAATGAGAACTTCCTAATCAACGATCCGACCGTTCCGCTCGAATCCGCCCGATATAATGAGATCGGGGTTAGGCTGGAAGAGAACATGCGTGATGCGACCTATCAATTCATTCTTGGGATGATTGATGAGGCGGGGTATGAAGCGCAGGTCGAGAGCTGGCTGGAAGAGGGAGGAGCGCAGATCATCAAGGAGTTTAACGAATCGTACCGGAGCTCGACTCCGCTGTATAACTCGATTCCGCGATATAATCAGGAGAATTAGCGCTAGGGAGAGTAGATTCCCTGGCGTTTTTTTTTGCGTTTTTCTAGTAGGAGCGTCCAGACGTGAGGTGCTGCACATGCGGAAGTAATCACTGCTTGCCCGTGAGCCCCTCGCATAGCCTGGCAGCTTCCGGCATTCGTTCCGGCTCATTCGATGCAGGCGTTGACAGCATAATCATTAGATTTGATGACGATTCTGACGCACCGTCCCAGCCGTTCGAGCCGCACACCCAATCCCGGGATTATATGCGTACCCGCCATCCCTCCGTTAAGCTGTTCATGCCAGCCCAAATTGAAATTTTAAAAACGGAGGTCAAAATGATGAAAAAGAAACAAGCCAGTACCATACTGGCAATTGTAACCGCTTTAGCGGTATTGGCAGGCTGCGGCGGCGGCTCAACAGCAACGGGCAGTCAGAACGGCGAAACGCCTGCAGGCGGCGAACAAGCGAAGGGTCCGGTATCCATCTCCATCATGGCCAACCTCCACACGCCGGAAGTTCCTTCGGACAAGATTGAGAAAATCATTGAGGAAAAAACGAATACGAACCTGGAGATCCAGTGGGTGCCGGACGGAACGTATGACGAAAAAGTAAATGCTTCTCTGGCGACAGGAACGCTGCCTCAGGTTACCTATCTAAAGAATGCGGCTTCCCTCGTCAATATGCGGGATGCAATCCGGAACGGCCAATTCTGGGAAATCGGACCTCTGCTGGACCAATACCCGAATCTCAGCAGGCTGAAACCGGATGTCTTGAAGAATACGGCCGTGGACGGCAAAATATACGCGCTGTACCGCGAGGTTCCGCTCTCCCGGCAGGGCATTATCTACCGCAAGGACTGGGCTGACAAGCTCGGGCTCGGGACACCAACGACGATCGACGAATTTTACAATATGCTGAAGCAGTTCAAGGAGAATGATCCGGACGGCAACGGCAAGGACGATACGATTCCGCTGACGGATCGGAACGACCTCATCTACGGCGCCTTCAAAACGATCAGCTCCTGGTTCGGAACGCCGAACAACTGGGGAGAGAAGGACGGCAAACTCGCACCTGAATTCATGTTTCCGGAGTATATGGAAACGATGAAATTTTTCAAGAAGCTTCATCAGGAAGGATTGATCAATCAGGACTTCCCGGTGACGAGCAAAACGGACCAGCAGAATCTGCTGATTACCGGCAAGGCCGGGGTATACATCGGTGCGATGGGCGATGTATCCAGCCTGCATCCGAAAGTGGTGGAGGTTAACCCGAATGCCGAGCTGGATGTGCAGAACAAGATCGAGGGCGGTCCTAACGGCTTCGGCATCTGGTCCGTTCCGGGATACGGCTCCGTTATCCTCTTCCCGAAAACCGCGATCAAATCCGAAGAGGAGCTGAAAGGCGTGCTTGCCTTCATGGATCAGCTGATGAGCACGGAGCTCGGAAACCTTATCTATTGGGGCATAGAGGGCGAGCATCATAAGATCGAAGACGGCAAGGTCATTCCTTCGGAGGACACGAAGCTGACAGACCGTGAAGTCAAGCCTTACCAGGCGATGCAGGTCGGAGGACCGTTAACGGTTGAAGGCTTCCTGGAAGCGAAGCACATTCTCCCGGTCAAGGCGAAATCGGAGGAATTGATCGTTGAGAATAACGATTACTTGATCGAGGATCCGTCAGCTGCGCTGGATTCCAAAACGTTTAATGAGAAGGGCGTGCAGCTGCAGGAGATGATTAAAGACGGAACTTACCAATTCATGCTGGGTGATATTGATGAAGCGGGCTTCCAGGCCGTTATCGATAATTGGCTAAAGAGCGGCGGACAGCAAATTATCGACGAATATAACGCATCGTATGAAGCATCCAAATAACGAAACATGCCACCATCCCGGAAGCAGGGAGACTGCAGATGATGCAGTCTCCAGTTAAACCGGGGACAGAAAGGAAGTCGAAGTCATGAGCGAAACCGCCGTGCGGGCCGGAATGGGCAAAGGCGCCAAGACGAAGCCGGATTCCGGACGAATGAGAAGGATATGGAAGAACCGGGCGATCTATCTCATGATTGTTCCCGGATTTTTATACTTTTTGATCTTCAAGTATATTCCGATGTCGGGATTGATTATCGCATTTCAGGATTACCAGGCCTATCTCGGCGTGATGGACAGCCCGTGGGTCGGGCTCAAGCATTTCGAGCGGCTGTTTACCGAGCCGATGTTCTTTACGATTTTGCGCAATACGCTGCTGCTGTTTTTTATGAATCTGCTTTTCTATTTTCCGGTGCCGATCATTCTTGCCCTCATGCTGAATGAAGTGCGGCGCGAGGTGTTTAAACGGTTTATCCAAACCTTGGTCTACATTCCCCATTTCATGTCCTGGGTCATTATCGTATCCATATCGTTCGTTATGCTGTCCATGGACCGCGGGATCATTAACGAGCTGCTGGTCATGGCCGGCTTCGACAAAATTAACTTCTTGATGAGCAGCGATTGGTTCAGGCCGATGTATATCGTCCAGGTGATATGGCGGGAGGCCGGATGGGGGACGATCATCTATCTGGCTGCCATGGCCGCGATCGATCCCGGATTGTACGAGGCTTCCCGGATAGACGGTGCCAGCCGTTTCCGGCAAATGTGGCATATTACGCTCCCTTCGATCCGCAGCGTGATCGTCGTCCTGCTGATCCTGAAAATCGGGGACGTACTGGAGCTTGGGTTCGAACATATCTATCTCCTCCTGAACTCGATGAATCGGGATGTGGCGGAGATATTCGATACGTATGTGTATACGGCCGGTCTTAAGCAGGGACAATTCAGCTTCAGCACGGCGGTCGGATTTTTCAAATCGCTGATCGGCCTGATCCTGGTCATGCTGGCGAATTGGCTGGCCAAAAAGGCCGGAGAAGAAGGAATCTACTAATACGAGAAAGGTTGATCGCTATGGTCCAAGATAAAACGATCTCGAGCCGTATCTTCGATTTCGTCAACTATACGCTGCTGCTGATCATCGGGCTGGTTACGATTTTGCCTTTCCTTCACGTCATCGCCGGTTCGTTCACGACGGTGACGGAGCTGGCGCAGAAGCAGTTCGTCCTTTTTCCAACCGTATGGTCGCTTGATGCCTACAAATATATTTTTTCAACCAATACGGTCTTCAAATCGCTTGGCGTATCCGTGGGCGTCACATTCTTCGGCACGCTGTTCAGCATGCTGCTGACCTGCCTCATGGCTTACGGTTTATCCCGCAAGGATCTGGACGGCCGCAACTTCATCATGTTCATGGTGCTGTTCACGATGCTGTTCAGCGGCGGCATGATTCCGACGTTTCTTGTCGTTAAGGAGATGGGGTTGATCGATTCGTATGCCGCGCTGATCGTCCCGTCCGCCATCAATGCCTTTAACCTGATCATTATGCGGAATTTCTTTCAAAATTTGCCGGAGGGGCTGGAGGAATCCGCGAAGATTGACGGGGCGGGCGATTGGGGGATTCTGGTCCGGATCGTCATTCCATTATCGATGCCGGCCATTGCAACCATCTCGTTGTTTTATGCCGTTACGTATTGGAATACGTATATGCAGGCGATTTTGTATTTAAACGATGCGGCCAAATGGCCGGTGCAGGTCATCCTGCGGCAAATCGTCATCCTGGCCAGCGGCTTGGCCGCGGACACCTCCGGCATGGAGGACATCGTTCGTCCGCCGGAGCAAACGGTGAAGATGGCGGTCATCGTTGTGGCAACGCTGCCGATTTTATGCGTATATCCGTTCCTGCAGAAGCATTTTGCCAAAGGGGCGCTGCTTGGTTCCATCAAGGGATAAGAAGAGGTGTAGAAGCATGACGCATGCAGAAGCAGAATCACGCGATGAGGGGTATGGCCTTAACAGGCCGGCCCGTTCGGAGCTGGACGATGCATCCGGTCAGGATGCCGTGTTCCAAGACTCTGTACCCCAAGATCCCGTTCACGAGAATGCCGTGCTCCAGGACTCGGATGCCGGGCTTTATGCTCCGATCATCGCGGGCAACTATGCCGACCCGTCGATCATCCGGGTCGGCGATGATTACTATATGACCCATTCATCATATAAGCTGACGCCGGGGCTCATCATCTGGCACTCGCGGGATCTGCGGAATTGGCGCCGCGTCGGTGCGGCCCTCACCCGGTATGCGGGGGATGTATGGGCGCCGGATTTCGTGATGCATAACGATAGATTCTATATCTATTATCCTGCAGGCGGAACCAATTGGGTCGTTACCGCCTCTAACCCGGCCGGGCCTTGGAGCGAGCCGGTATGTCTCGGGATTCGAGGGATCGATCCCGGACATACGGTGGGACCTGACGGCAAAAGGTATTTGCACATGTCCGGCGGAGCGTTCGCGGCATTGTCGGACGACGGGCTGTCGGTCATCGGCGAGGTCAAGCAAGTGTATGACGGCTGGAGGTATCCGCAGGATTGGGTGGTGGAGGCGTACAGCCTGGAAGGGCCGAAGGTGACCCGCCATAACGGCTATTATTACTTGACGGTGGCGGTTGGCGGAACGGCAGGACCGCCGACCAGCCATATGGCCGTTTCGTCGAGATCGAGAACGCCATGGGGACCATGGGAGCATTCCCCCTATAATCCGATTATCCGCACGTGGTCGAAGGAAGAACCGTGGTGGTCCAAGGGGCACGCCTCTTTGATTGATACGCCGGACGGTGAATGGTGGATGGTCTATCATGCGTACAGGAACGGCTACCATACGCTGGGCCGCCAGACCCTGCTGGAGCGCGTCGAATGGTCCGCTGACGGCTGGTTTCGAGTGGCTGGCAGGGGCAGGGGTGTCAGCTCGCCGCCGCAAAAGGTATTCCTCGATTCGCTGAACGAGGCGGAGCTCGGGCTGCACTGGCAGTGCGAGGGTTGCGCGCCATCGTCCAGATTTCGCACCGGACCTAATGGCCTGACGGCAGAAGGAACGGCTGAGGGAGCGGAACGGTCGCCGCTCTTCTTCATGCCGGGACATGAGCGGTATACGGCTCAGGTGGAAATTGCCGTGGAAGGGGATGCCGAGGGCCGGCTGCTGCTATATTACAACGAATCGGCCTGTCTGGGCATCGGGATCAGCGCCAAGGGGGTTCGGCATTTCCGGTCGTTCAAGAGCTATGCGGTCATCCCGACCGGAGGAGGACGTGCATTTCTGCGCATCGTCAATGACGAGCATATCGTGTCTTTCTACTTTAGCTCTGATGGTGCGGAATGGTTCCGATACGACAAGACGGTAGAAGTGTCGGGCATGCATCATAATACGCTCGGCGGCTTCCAAAGCCTGCGCATCGGGCTGGATGTCGCCGGGGCCGGCAAGGCAATCTTTCGAAACTTTTCGTATGAAGCAGAAGCATGGACAGCCGGACAATGAGGGGAGGAGGTGGCGGCATGCAGCGGTTACAGGACATTTTAGAGAGCGGGGACGGGCTCTTCGAAGGCTTCTTCGAATGGCTTGAGGGACAATATGATCCCGAGTCGGGCGGCTTCTATTATGCTCGGAGCTCCCGGAACTCGCCCCGGCTCACCCCGGATATCGAATCGACGGCTCAAGCGCTGGGCATTATCGAGCGCTGCGGCCTTGCAGCGGGACTGACAGAGGAAGTGAAGGGGCGCATGATCCGCTTCTTTCAGTCGAAGCAGGATCCCGTTACGGGCTATTTCTATGATGCGAATCCGGATATGAGACGAGATGAGGTTATGGTGGGACGTGCACTCGGCTACAGCGCCGGTTCCCTCCGGAAGCTCGGGGCAGCCCCGTTATATCCGCTGCCGGGAGCCGGGGGCTCCGAAGAGGCGGCACCGGATTATTGCCGCAGCCCTGCGGCATATCACGATTGGCTGCGCTCAATCAGTCTGGTGAACAGCTGGCGCGGATGCGACAGGCTGTGCAACTCGGCGCCGTACCTGGTGCAAATGCCTATGGAGAAGAGGGAGACGTATCTCCAAGTGGCGTTATCCTATTTTGCCGAAATTCAGGATCCGGACACAGGCTTATGGGGCGAAGGCGCCCCCTATGTCCGCATATCCGGTACGTTTAAGCTGCTGACGTTTTATAACCGGTTTGGGATCCCGCTGCCGCGCGTCCCGGAAATTTACCGCTCGCTTCTGCAAATCCTGAGAACCGAGAGGGCGGAGGATATGTGCTATATCCGGAATCCGATCAGTCTTCTGTCATCGATGAACATGGATATTGCTGAGGATGAAATGGTCGAAATCGCGGAAATTACGCTGTGGAATATGGCGAGGCTCAAGCGTGCGGACGGCGGCTTCTCTCGAGAGCTGCATCGCTCGCCGCCGGCGCCGAACGTCGCCCAGGTCAAGCCGGGGGAGAGCTATCCGGACATGCCGCCTCCGGTCCCCCTCGGCCGGGGGGAGGTCGAAGGAGACATGAATGCGGGAACCCAGGCCATCCTGATCCGCTACACGCTCCGGGAGCTAAGCGGGCTTCCTGCCTCAGGGCTTCAGGCCGCGAATTTCAGTCCCCGACTCCGTCAAATTGCCGCGGATGAATAGGACTCTGCAGCAGGGGAGCGCTCGGCGAGACAGCGAAAGAAGACGTCTTTCGAGCGAAGCGGGCGTTACTCTATTCAATCACGGCATTTATCAATTCGGCAATGCCCTTGCCGCGATTCTCGTCAACCTGTATTTGTGGCGGCTCACGAATGATCTATGGGTAAACGGCATGTTTAATCTGATTACGCTCGCTGCCGCCCCGGCAGCTTCCGTATTTATTGGCAAGCTGGCCAAGCTTAAAGATCGGCTGCTGGCATACCGGCTCGGAATCGGCTTGACGGCCTTGTTCTATCTTGGCATTCTGATCGCGGGCGAACGGATGGCGAATTATTATGTCGGGTTTGCCCTTCTGAAAGGCATATCGACTGCGTTTTACTGGCTGGGCCATTTTACGCTGATCAATGATGTAACCGATCATGACAACCGCCACCGCTACCTCGGGGTCAACTTGACCATTACCAACCTGTCCATGCTCGCTGGTCCTGCCGCAGCCGGCGCGCTGGTGGAATGGTCCGGGGGAATGCAGGGGTACACCTACGTGTATTTGCTTGCATTCGCTATGTTTGTCTTTGCATCGGTAAACAGCCTTAGAATGAAGAAGCAAGCGACCCATCATAAAGCCTATTACCTCAAATACGCATTCAGGATGATGCGCAAATATCCGGCTTTCGGCCGGTCACTGGCGGGCTGGTTTCTGTTCGGCCTTCCGCAGGGCATTCTTGGCTATATTCCGGCGATTCTGCTGTTTCAAGCCGTTCCCAGAGAATCCTTCGTCAACTATATGAACGTGGCGTTTCTGGGGGTGACGATGCTGTCCGGTCTGGTGCTCGCCAGATGGGGCAGGGCCGAGTGGAACGATTTATACCTGGCCGCAGCTGCGATCGGGTTCATCGCAGGCGTCATCCCCTTGTTCTTGGGCGTGCAGCTGTGGACGGTCATCTTATTCATGGCGGTGTTCTCGCTCGTAAAGCCGCTGCAAAACAACGCCTATACCTCGCATTATTACAAGCTAAGCGGAGAGCTCCCGCTGAAGGAGCATTTTAAGGTGGAGTCGGTGGTGCTGCGTGAAATATTCACCAACGCCGGACGCGGAACCGGAGTCGCCATATACATGCTTATCTCCAGTTCCCTGACGGACAGCCCGATTGCCTGGATGCTGATGGCTATCGCGCTGCTGCAGCTTCTCATCGGCTGGCTTGCGTCGCCGGTATTTCCAGCGATGCGGATCACCGTATCCGGCCAGCGCAATCGAGATCTGTGACGGGCAAGGCGATGGATGTTGAAGTGTTCGGTTTTCAGAAGGGGATTGGGCTTGCAGCGGGTGCGGGGCAGTGGGCGGATTTAGGGGCAGGAGACTGGCAAGAGGCAAGGCCTTAAGGAGCGGACGTTCGAGATGGGATTCGATCCGGAAAAATTGGTTTTCTTCATAGGAATTCAGGCTTTCCCCGCCGAAGTAGGTACGATGCTGCATGCAGTGAAATGAGCGGTCCGAAACGGCGAGCGTTCGATAACAGGAAGACGTGATGGCGGATAAATGTTGTGCAGTCTAGTGTTGTTTATGGTGACAAGGCTGCTCATCTCCTCAGCGCATTGAAATTGTATCCATCACGACCCGAAAGGAGGAATGATCCATGGCAGTCATCGGCAGCTGGGAGCAGGCCGAGCCCGGCGTGAAACGGAAAGTGTTTCAGCCCGGGAAGGAGCTGATGATGATGGAGGTTCATTTTGAGAAGGGAGCCGAAGGAGCCCTGCACAGCCATCCGCATGAACAGATGAGCTATTGTCTGAAAGGACGGATGGAATTTCGCATCGGCGGGGAGTCTTTCATCATCGGTCAGGGAGAGACCATCGTTATTCCAGGCGGCGTCGAGCATGGCGTTATCGCGCTGGAGCCGTCGGCGCTGCTAGACACGTTCACCCCGCTGCGAACCGATCTTCTCGGGAAATCAACAGCTCCTCGGGTGTGAAGTCGGTCCAAGCATTGCATGCATGCAGTTAAACGATTTGCATACCAAACATGGAAGGCTGAAAGGGGACATCCATCATGAAGCTGTGGGAAGAGGAAACACCGGGTTACGAGTCGGCAGAGGAACGGTTTGAACCTTATATGAAGCCATACTTGCTGGAAAGGAATAATCCTGGAGGAGCCGTGATTGTCCTGCCGGGCGGAGGCTATCAGGGACGGGCCGATCATGAAGGGGAGCCTGTCGCTTTGTGGCTGAATTCGATCGGCTTATCCGCTTTTGTCGTTCAATACCGGGTTGCTCCATACCGGCATCCATATCCGCTGCTCGATGCACAGCGGGCGATCCGGCTGGTGAGGCACCATGCCCAGGAGTGGAGCATCGACCCGGAACGGATTGGAATTTTGGGGTTTTCTGCCGGAGGGCATCTGGCGGCTTGGGCGAGCAATGACCACGATTCCGGAGATCCGGAGGCCCTGGATCCCGTTGAGCGGCAGAGCAGCCGTCCAAATGCGTCCATCCTGTGCTACCCGGTTATTTCGTTTAACGAGTTTAGCCATGAGGGCTCCGTACATAACCTGCTGGGCGAGCATCCGTCCGAAGCGATGAGACGAACCCTATCCATGCAGCACGCAGTGAAGCCGGGAACACCCCCTGCATTTCTGTGGCATACGTCGGATGACGGTGCGGTCCCGGTGGAGAATAGCCTGTTGTATGCTGGGGCCCTAAGCAAGCATCAAATTCCGCTTGAGCTGCACGTTTTCCCTCACGGTCGCCATGGCCTCGGATTAGCCGAGGAGGAGCCGGATGCTTCGCGCTGGACGGAGCTGTGCGAGGGTTGGCTGCGCAGCATCGGATTCATGGCGCAAGCGGCTGTTACGGGAAGGTAAGGCGGCTAAAGGCTTATTTGCTAGGCTTGTCTTCTTAGCCAGAGGCCGGACTTTTATCCAACAAAAAGCTCACCCGATTGCTTGGCTCGGGTGAGCTTTTGAATGTATGCCCAGCATGGGCGTCATCTTTTGGGGGAATGTCCCGAGCGGGGGCTGGCGAGCGCCCGCCATTACCGTTAGCCAAGGGCAAGGGTGTCCATCGCGAGGTGGTGCGGCCCCGTATGTACATATGGTGTGAGAGGACGGGGGGGAGCCAACCCTCTTACTCGATTCTTCAATAAGGAAGAGCCATTCATAACTCAGATGCCGGACTGTAATTGAGAATGGTTATCACCCCGACTATAATAGGATAAAACATTGTTACCGTCAGAAGGGGGGCCGTCAGCATGGAAGAAACGCAATATTCGCTGTTTGGAGTACGCTATATTAAGCTTGGTCATACCGAAGAAGCTGCCGGCGGATTCATGGAAGCACATACCATGCTATTGGTAAGTAAAGGTTCCGGTGATTTGTATTTGAATGGAGTCAGGCATCGATTGAAAGCGAAGGCGATCTGTTATTGTCCGCCGGGGACGATTGCCGACATACGCCGGACGCCAAACTCGTCGGTTCCGCTCGAGCTTTATGAATTGCAATACGATGTATGGGAGTCCAAGGAGCAGACAACAAGCCGTATCATATACAGTAAGCGAATCTCTGCACTGATGGACACCGGTAAGCTTCCCGTCGCCGCTACTCACGAGGCTCTTGTCCTTGCTCAAGAACTATACCAATTCAAGCAAAGTCCCGGACTCAGCGGGAGACTAGCTGCCAACCTTCGCAAAGATGCGGTATTTAAACAACTGATGGGCACGCTGCTGCAGTCAACCGACGATGAGGAGCGCGAGCAGGATTGGCTGGAGCGCATGAAACTTGCGGTGGATTATGTGGAGAAACATTTCGCCGAGATGATTACGCGTAACGACATGGCAAAGAGGGTAGGACTAACGCCGGAACACTTCTCCGTATCGTTCAAAAGAGCAACAGGATCCGGTTTCACGGAGTACCTGACACGGCTCCGCCTGGAGAAAGCCAGGGAGGAATTACTTAACGGCGAAGATCGTAATCTCGATCGAATCGCGAGGGAAATCGGCTATCAGGACGGCTTATATTTAAGCCGGAAATTCAAGCAATATTTCGGTTACTCTCCTCGCGATTATATTCAGCGTCCGAAACGTATCGTGGCCCTGCAATATGTGGGCCATTTGCTGGCGCTTGGACTTACGCCCGCAGGAACTTCAACCAATCTGCTGCGTGCCCGCCCCTATGCCGGAAGGCTGGGGGATGTAGCGGACGTAGGAGATGCTCGATCGCTCCAGAGGATATCATCGTTGCAGCCCGATCTGATCGTCACATCCGGACCGAACAGCGAGCCCTTATCACAGCTGGCTCCAACTATTTTACTTCCTTGGGGGCGGGAAGATACCTTGGACGAACTGCTTCGATTAGGCAGAGCACTCAATCGCGAACGCGAAGCGAAGAGCTGGATTGATGGATTTAGAGAGAAGGAAGAACTAGCTGCTGCTCAGGTAGCCAAAATGATCGGTTCACATGTTACGGCAGCCGTGTTTGAGTTTTGGGCGGATCGGATATGGGCGGTTAATATGGCGTACGGCAGAGGCCTGCGCAATTTATACCGGACGTTTTCGTTTCGGCCACCGGGGCCACTCGCAGAACATGTATTAGGTGAGGGGGTCGGCTTGGAGCTAACGCCGGACATGCTGGCAGCGTATGCCGCCGATTATATGTTCGTAACCATCTGGGAGAGTGGAGGCGGTACAGGCTATGCGGAACGAGTCATGAACAGCAAAGAATGGAGAAGATTGCCTGCCGTTCGAAACGGGAGGGTGTTCTTTCTCGATTTGGAGCTGTTTAAATATAATGATCCGCTTGCTTTGGAGCAGCAATTGACTATACTCACGGAACTTCTAACAAATGTCCATAGAACCGCTTACGGAACGCAATAGACTCGTGCAATCCTTGCCTTTATCATGATAATAATGATAATCATTATCAATAAGGTGGAGGGTTTAAAGATGCGGTTGCTTAAAGGATTGATGTTGTCTCTGGTCGGAAGTATGGTCATTGTGCTGGGAGCCTGCGGAGGCACGCAGCAGCAAAGCGAAAATGTCGAAGCCAATGGCGACCCTCAAGCAGCGGAAACACGTAAATATGAAACGGTCATGGGCGAGATCGAGATTCCGAAGGATCCGAAGCGAATTGTCGCGACGCAATATCTCGGCCATCTGCTAACCTTGGGAGTTAAGCCTGTAGGCGCAGGTACGGCCAGCCTGAATCAGTATTTTTTGCAGGATCTGACCGACGGAATCGAGGATATCGGTGACGATAAAGCAGCGCTTGAGAAAATCGTAGCCCTTGATCCCGATCTCATCATTAGACCTTCCGATAAAAACTATGAGGAGTTCGCTAAAATCGCACCAACGATTGTAATTCCCTGGGGAGCTAAAGATATTTATGCCGAGCTGCGTGAATTCGGAGAAATCCTCGGGAAATCGGAGGAAGCGGAGGAAGCCATTCGGCGTTATGAGGAGAAGCTTGAAGAGGCTAGGGCGAAGCTTACCGGCGTCGTGAAGGAAGGAGAAACGGTTGGCGTCTATGAGATTTGGGCGAAAAATTTTTGGGTCGTAGGTGAGAGCTTTGGGCGAGGTACCCGCAACCTCTATTCGGGGCTTGGCTATCAGCCGCCGGAAGCCGTGAAAGAGCATATCGTCAACGGAGGAGCCGGCCGGGACATTTCCCTGGAAGCACTGCCGGAAATGGCCGCGGATTATATGTTCGTGACGGTTTACGATGCGGACGGAGGAGGAGAACGTGCCAAGGAGATTATGGAGAGTGCCATTTGGAAGTCACTTCCGGCTTACAAAAACAATCGCATTTTTACATTGGATATCAATCAGTTCTCGGCAGGCGATCTCATCTCGCTGGAGAAGCAATTGGAGATTCAGACGAATCTGCTGCTTGGCAATGGGAAGTAATGCATAGCGGCAAAGTGTCAATTGGATATTCATGGACTTGGGAAATGCCCCGAAATATGAAGAATGCCCTTCCGACTTCCTACTGGGAAGCGAAAGGGCTGAAAAGCTTGCTTTCTCTTTAGTTGGAGGTTAGTTAACCTTATGCAACCGACGTATGCGGATCCCCATGATAGGCAGTGAGGATGGGGGTGCCGTCCCCTCCTATTTGATCATAAGGAGACGGCGGCCATTTGCCTGCTGCCTGCGGCTACGGCCTCCATGCTCGGTCGGCTTGGACTAGCCGGCCTTCCGATTATGAGCGTCCTCGAATCTCTTGACGGAGGAAGAGGACGTAGGACAGGGCGAAGCAGATCAAGGTAAGCGCCGTGAGCCCCGTAATTTGCGGCCATACGAGCAGCAAGCTTTGCCCGAATGGCAAGGGGCTCGCGATGGCTCCGATCACCTGCTCGTTCGTCAGCGGTCCGAGATTTCGGACCGACGGGACAAGCAGCGTGGTGGTCGCTTCATTGAATAGGGTGTAAGGCGAGATGCGGTTCAGCCACATCATCAGATTTTGGTAGTTGAGCACGTCCTGAACCGTGGTCGTAGGGGCGCTCGGCGCGATTCCCTTTGCGATCAGCTGCAGGATCATATCGTAGAAAAAGCTGAAGAACAGCCATACCGCAATACAGGACAGCGCCGATGTCGCCGGCTGGCGGAAGCGGACCGAGAACATAATGGACAGGTTCAGCCAGAAGCCGACATA
Source organism: Paenibacillus sp. FSL R5-0810 (assembly GCF_038002285.1). NCBI lineage: Bacteria > Bacillati > Bacillota > Bacilli > Caryophanales > Paenibacillaceae > Paenibacillus > Paenibacillus sp. FSL R5-0810. The sequence goes on along the minus strand of NZ_JBBOCF010000001.1, from coordinate 3,170,342 downwards.
GAAGATCGTCACAAGCAAAAAGCTGATGATTCGCAGAAATTCCTCGAAGGTCGGCGGAATGCCGATGATCAGGGTTCCCAGCGCCATGGTCAGGAACCCGAGGGTCAGGAACATGATGCTGATGACGATCAGGGATGCGACGAATTTAGCGTTCAGCAGGTCGTCACGGTGAATCGGCTGAGCCATGATCCGGCTGAGCGTGCCTTTGTTCCGCTCGCTGTTTACCGCATCAAAGCCCATGCCGATTCCGAGCAGCGGCCCAAGAAACCCGACAAAGCCGATGAACGTCGGCAGGGTTCCGTCGGAGATGGTAAACAGCTTCAGCAGGACGAATTCCTGCACGCCGTCCTCCGAACCGAGGGCATCCCGGATGCTGTTCAACGCCGTATATAGAGAGGCTACGCAGGTAAGAGCAATAATGCCCAGAAGCAGAATAAAGCGCCAGCTTCGGATATGGTCGGATACCTCCTTGCGTACAAGGACGCCGAAGGCACCGGGTATGGAGCGGGATCTGCGTCCGCCGTGCGCCGCGCCTTCGCCGGAGGCGCGCACCGGCTTTCTCAGCATGTCTCGGCGGCTATGAAGCCATGCCTTCGCTTTGCTGGCGTAGCCGTTCAGTTTAGCCGCTGCGTTTGGCGTCGTCTCCTTTGCCATGAGGCTCACCTCCTGCAAAATAACGATGGTAAATTTCATCAAGACCGTATTCCTGGCGGTGCAAAGCAAACAGGCGCGCACCGGAACCGACTATGGCGCCCGCAATGTCGGGACTGCAGTCAGAATCGCACCGGATCTGCAGCCTGCAGCGGCCATCCGCGGACAGGGCGCCCTGTTGACCCGCAGCCCCTTGTCCTACAGTCTCGATTTCCAGGCGATGCACGCCATCAATCCCGCGGATGCTCTCCTCCAGGGCAGGCGATAGACCTTCGATGTCCGCTGTAATCAGCAGCGGATCGTCGGCGAACAGCGTCCTCGACAGGCTGGGGACATCGCCTTCGGCGAGCAGCCGTCCCCGGACGAACAGGCCGACTCTGTCGCAAATCTGCTGAACCTGATGGAGCTGATGCGAGGACAGGAGCACCGTCAGATTCTGCTCACGGCTTAGCTTGCGAATCAGGCTGAGCAGCTCCTCCATCCCGGTCGGGTCGATGCCCAAGGTCGGCTCGTCAAGAATGATGATTTCCGGGGACTTGACGAGCACATCGGCAAGCCCCAGGCGCTGGCGCATGCCTCGGGAATAAGCGCCAGTCTTCTTATGGGCGGCGTTATCCAGCCCGACCTGCTCCAGCAGCAGCTTTGCCCTCTCGCGCGCGGCATCCTCCGGGATGCCGTTCAGCCTGGCGGTAAGCATCAAGTTCTCCAGTCCCGTGCGGTCCTCATAGAAACCGACGTCATCAGGGAGGTAGCCGACCCGCTGCTTAACCGGAATCGGCTCTCGGGTCGGATTCATGCCGAGCACGTTAATCGTTCCGGAATCGGGCTCGCTCAGTCCGAGCAGCATCAAGATCGTGGTCGACTTCCCTGCCCCGTTCGGACCGAGCAGGCCGAAGATTTCGCCGCGCGATATTCGCAGGGAGAGGCGGTCGACGGCTTTCGCCTTGCCGTAGCTCTTCGTCAGCTCGTGAATGTCTATGACCGTTTCCGTCACGGTTATCTCCTCCCGTATTTGCGAATCAGATAGTAGATGCCGCCAATAATGGCCAAGATGATCAGGACGCCGATCCAGCCCCACAGCATGGAGCCTTTCACCGAAACGCGGAATTGGGCATCCGAGCTGGCCTCAGCCGCGGAAGCCTTCATGTTGGTTACATAATCGCCGGCGATCGCTTTATCGCTTGCGGTCAGCTTCGCCTCCACGGTCGTGGACTGGCCGGCCGGCAGGTTCTCGATCGTCTTCGGATTGAAGGTCACCTCCCAATCCACCGGCGCTTCGGAGCTCAAATTGATGTCCGACAGATCGGCGGTTCCCGTATTCTTTACCTGCAGCTCGATCGTCTTGCTGCCACCGGCGCTCACGCTCGTGCTCAGGAGGCCGGTCGGCGTCGTCAGCTCAAGCCCATAGGAACCGGTAATGACGGCTTCCAGCGTCAACTCGGACGAGGTGGATTGGTTGGAGGCCCGGATCGGAATCTTGAAGGTTCCTTCCGTAACCTCAGCCGGCGGTTTGACATCAACCGTGATCGATTGGTTCGCGCCCGGTTCGATCTCTACGGAAGACACCTGGTTCCCCCCTGAGGTGAATTTTACGTCCCAGCCTGCCTGGGCATCGGCTTGCAGCGCGTAATTTTGCTTACTGGCCGTACGGTTCTGCAGATTCACTGTGTAGGTGAAGGTGGAATCGGCATGGCCTTCCAAATTCGCCTGGTCGGTGGTCAGTTCCGTCTGATACGTTCCCTGCTCTGTAATATCGACGGTGAGCGGAAGGCTGCCCATGGAGCCGGCCGATAACTGGAAGCTGTAGGAGCCCTTGTTCACCTTGAGCGGAACGGTCACCTCAAGCGTTACGGATTCAGCTTCTCCCGGCTTGACCGATACCTCCTTCAGCTGCCATCCACCCCCGCTCAGCTTGGCTGCCCAGCCGTCGGGAAGGTTGTTTAATTGAAGCGGCGCTGTTACAACGCCGCCGGTATTGTTCTTGACCTCAACCGGATAATTTATCGTCTCTCCCGGCGGAGCGGATATGGAGGTATAGGGTGTATACAGCGTAACTTCCCCGGCTGCAAACACCGGCCTGCCTCCCGTCAGCAAGCTTGCGCCCAGCATAATGAGGAGCAGCAAGCTCAGCGATTTTATTGACTTTCCAGCGATTCTCATGACAAAACCCCTCCTAGTGATTTCATTCATCCTTAGTACGAAGTAAAGGCGGGGATTGGATTTACGCGGAAGCTTAAAAACACATAAAAAATTCATTAAAGGAAGCTTAAAAAGCGAATGCTCCGTTCAAAACCGAAATCCGCTTTGCTACAATAATGAATCGAAAATAGCTGTCATAGCGCGTTTATGGTCAGCTTCGGGTTCCTTCATGGACAATCGCCTGGTTCGGGCGAAGACGATAAAGTCATGTTAGGGGGAGAAGATGGTGGGCGAGCATCCTGCGGAATGGCTTGCAGAGATTGCGGACGGATCGGCTGCGGCATTCGGGCGGTTCTATGACAACTACGCCCAGATGGTATATCGGCTTGCGCTGACGATGACCAAGGATCCGGCCGATGCGGAGGATTTATGCCAGGATATCTTTATGGAAGTGCTGCATAAGGCGGATCAGTACGATCCCGACCGGGGGAGTGTGGAGGCATGGCTTGCCGTACGAACGCGCAGCAGGGCGATGGACCGGCTCCGCCGCAAGCAGCGCATGACGGTGTGTGATTGGAATGAGGAGGAGCTGCCGGAGCCGATTCTGTTCAGCGAACGGGAATCCGTCGAGATGGCCGCTCTGCGCCGCGTGGAGCTGGATCAAGTGAAGGAGGCGTTGCGGGCCATTCCGCCGCTGCAGCGCATGGCCGTATATGGCAGCTACGTCGAACAGCTGTCCCACAGAGAAATGGCAGAAATGATGAAGCGCCCTGTCGGGACGATCAAATCGCTGATCCGCTACGGAATTCACAACGTGAGGCGGCGCCTTGACGCCGCCGATCCGAAGGAAGGGGGAGAGCCGAAGCATGATGCATACAAAGCATAGTCATCACGAAGATGATGCTGTCGTAAGCTGTCCGTTGTACCCGGAGGAGAAGCTGGCCGATTACGCGATGAATAGGCTGTCTGAAGCGGACCGTTCTGCAGTGGAACGCCATTTGCGGCATTGCGAAGCCTGCGCCCGGACGGCCGCCGAGTGGCAGGTGATTTTAGGCGAAGCCGGCGGCTTCGGCAACTGTTCGGTTCAGGAAGTCAGCGAGAGGGAGATCCCCGGCGGTTTCGATGCGGAGCCTGCATTCAGCACCGGGAAGGCATCCGATCGGACCGAGCCCAAGCCCGAGCCTTCCCAGCGGCTGCGAAAGAGACTTATGCGCGCGGCTTATGCGCGATCCCTGCGCAAACGTGCAGCCGCCAATCGCCGTTATGCGCTGCAGGCGATCGCAGGGGCGGCCCTCCTCGCCCTGTTCGTCGGGCTGTTTGCCTCGAAGGGGGCCGCGGGCAAGGAAGAAACCTTTGATCATGCGGTGAATCAGCGGATCGCGCATATGCAGAGCGCCGATACCGAACGGTATGCCATCCAGCCGGTGGAGCCTTTCTATGGCAGCGGATCGGTCTGGTTAAAGCGGGGATCCGGGGAAATGCTGATTGTCGTTAACGGATTGTACTCTTTGAAGGAGAAGGATTACCAGGTATGGCTGCAGGATGAGGATCAGCTGTCGAGCGCAGGCTTTATGCTCGTTCAAGGGACGCAGGGCCGAAGCTATTATTACGGCTTTGGCGCTAAAAAAGCCAAGCGGATCGTCGTCAGCATGGAACCTAAAGGAGGAAGCTTGCGCCCGACCGGCCCCGAGGCTGTGCTTGTCGATTTCGAGCAGGAATAACGCGAGCGCAAATCCGCAGCTGCGGGAGACGGCCGACCGGCGAAACAGCGGATTGCCGTTAGCAATCAACCGTATCGCCCGGTGCCGCAACGGCAAGATCCGCTGTCTTGGTGAGAGCAAGACCAATGACCGTTACACACCGGTTCCCTTAAGGATTCCGTCTGGCCAGGGAAGCCGGTATGGGGAGCGACCATGCTTATGCCGGATGTCTAGCGTCTGTCTACAGAAAATAGAGCAATCGAAACACGGATCATATACGAGTCATGTGATCCAATCTGAAATTTACTAAAAGGGCGGTGTAATAGCGGATGTGGCATGCGGACGAATATTTGGAGAAGCTGTACGACAGCAGCATGAAGCGTATAGAGACGGCGAAGGCGTCCCGTACGGCAGAGGAGAGAAAGCAGTACTTGAAGCATAAGCTGCGTGAGCTGCTCGGCGATTTTGATGCAAGCAAGGGTCAGGAGCCCGTACTGCTTGAACGAACGGTCTGTGACGGTTATATTCGGGAACGGGTTCAGCTGTCGGCGATACCCGGATTGTCGTTTGCAGCGTACGTGCTCGTTCCGGACAGCTACAGCCGCGACCCGCTGCCTGCTGTCGTAGCGCTTCACGGCCACGGATACGGAAGCAGGGAAATTGTCGGATTGAAGCCGGACGGCTCTCCGGACATGGAGCCGCCTGGAGCCCACGGGCATTTTGCCATTCAATTGGCGAAGCGGGGGATGATTGTCATCGCCCCGGACGTTGCCGGCTTCGGAGAGCGGCGGCTTCAGGCGGATGTGGCAGCTAACCCGGACGTGAACCACTCCTGCCTTCGCTTATCCACCCTGCTGATGATGCATGGCAAGACGCTGGCAGGTCTGCGCGTGACGGAAACGTTAAAGACGGTCGATTATGCCGCTGGCCGGGCAGAGGTACGCAGCGACCGAATCGGCATCATGGGTTTCTCCGGCGGGGGGATGATCTCGTTTTTGACCGCGGTGCTGGACCCGCGGATTCGGGCTGCCGTCATTGCCGGGTATCCGAATACGTTTAAGGACAGCATCTTGGCGGTGCAGCACTGCGTATGCAATTACATCCCCGGCATGCTGGCCCATGCCGAGCTTCCGGAGTGGCTGGGGCTGATCTCGCCGAGACCCTTGTTTGTGGAATCGGGCAGCGAGGATCGGATATTTCCCGAGCAGGGCTTTCGTGCCGCTGCTGATCAGCTCCGGGACATCTACCGGCGCGAAGGGGCGGAGGATCGACTGATGGCCGATCTGTTCCCGGGAAGGCACCAAATCAGCGGCAGGTACTCGTACGATTGGCTGTTCGATCAGCTGAGCAAGCCGGGAGCGGCTGGATGAGCGGGGAAGCCTCCGCATTTTGATCGATTTTATTGGACGCATTTCCAAACGTACAGGCACTTCTGGGCCTCAGCCTACATACAATGAGAAGACCGAGAACCGAGCGCGTATAGGGCCGGTTGCATTGTATTTTTCGCAGGAGGTGTCCTACAGTGCCTGGATTGTTTACCGCAATTGCTTTGTTCATTAAAGAGTTGACCCTGCTCGTTTCGTACGTGAAAAACAATGCGTTTCCCCAGCCCCTAACAGAGGATGAGGAAGCAAAGCATCTGCAGCGAATGGCCGAAGGCGACCCTCAATCGCGCAACAAACTGATTGAGCATAACCTCCGGCTGGTCGCGCATATCGTCAAAAAATTCGACAACACCGGCGAGGATTTGGAAGACTTGATTTCCATCGGGACGATTGGACTCATCAAGGCGATTGAAAGCTTCCGGCCGAATAAAGGCACGAAGCTGGCGACATTTGCTGCCCGTTGCATAGAAAATGAAATTCTGATGCATCTTCGTTCCTTGAAGAAGACGCGAAAAGACGTATCATTGCATGACCCGATAGGAACTGACAAAGAGGGAAATGAAATCACATTGATAGATATTCTCGGAAGCGAAGCGGATGATATCGTTGATGCGGTGCAGCTGAAGATTGAGAAGAGCAAGATTTACCGCAATCTTGATATTTTGGATGACCGGGAGAAGGAAGTCGTGATCGGACGGTTTGGGCTCGAAGCGGGGGGAGAGGAGCGTACCCAGCGCGAAATCGCCAAGGAGCTCGGGATTTCCCGGAGCTATGTGTCCCGGATTGAGAAGCGGGCGCTAATGAAGCTGTATCATGAGTTTTATAAGAAAAAGTGATTTGAGGATCGGGCCATGCCCGGTCTTTTTTTGACTTTAAGTTTCATGCGGCGCTTTTTTTCCTGGTAGCAATCCAGCAGAAATCACTTTAAAATGTAAGACACGCAGCCAAGTATAAGCATCCCTTAATGACGGGATTATAACTTTGATCATTGGAACAAAAACAAGAAGAAGTGGTGAAACATATGGGGTAACCGTTAAAGATATACTGCAATTGCCTTCATTCCGGGGCGCCAAGGTGCTGACCGGACTGAACAGCCTTCATCGTACGGTCTCCTCATTATCCGTATTGGAGGTTTCCAACGCTGATTTTTCTTCTAAAATCGTCCGTTCCGTCCAAGAGGAGTGGTATGCGGAGGAAATTGTGATCAGCTCGTTATACTCCATCAAGGACAGTGTGGACAAGCAGTGCGAAGCGATTCAATACTTGATTAATCTCGGTGAAGTGGGACTGATTTTATATTATGTCGGAATTGTCATTCCGAAGGTGCCGGAGGAAGTGCTGCAATTAGCCGAGTCCCAAAATTTTATTATCATCTGCATGCCCGAGAACGATTCCTCCTTGCGTTACAATGAAGTGATTTATGAAGTGATGGAAGCGATCGTGCTGGACAATCAGACGATCAATGATAATTTTGTCAATGAATCGCTGGAGAAGGTGTCGTACCTTCCGGAGCATTCGCGCAGCGTGGAGATAATGCTGAAATTGTTAGCCGACCGGCTGAAAGCCAACATTGTACTGACCAATACGAAGCTTGAGATCGTGAATCAAGTCATGTGGCCGCGCAACTCTACGTTGGATGTGGTGAAAATCATTCAGGAGCACGCGCCTCAAATGGCGAACGGCAGTGCCGGAGCGATCAGCTCCGACATCTCCTGTTTTGTTGATCATAAGGTTCTCCGCCAAAAGAACGGGGAGGCGCTGAATCTTTTTTTAATCAAGGAAAATTCGAAGCTGCCGGGGAAGACCATCGATAAAATCAGCGAGGTCGTGCAGGTGGCTATCAATTTATGGGGAGACAAGCATAACGAGGTCAGCGAATATGCCTTGGTCAAGGCGATTATCAATGATGAAAGCGAAAAGATGCGGAGACTTGCCCATCTGCTGCATATCGATGTCGCGTCGATCCAAATGATGTGGCTCGTCTACATTCAGGATTTATCGGAGGAAAAACGCATCAGGGAGGAACTGTCGGAGCATCTCTCCAAATCCTATAAAACGGCGGTCATTCAAACGATCGATCATTGCATCATCGTCCTTCTGGGCAACTGCTCCTATAAATACAATGAGATTGAGGTGGCTGAAGAATATATCGATACGACAAGCTTCCTGCCATCCATATCGGAAATGGTGTACGCGCCGAGAATGAGGAATACGACGGATGTACGCAGGATGTATCAGCTCGTGAACCAAGTCGGGAAGAAAGTGCATCTTATATATCAAGAACGGAAAATGTTTACGGCTGCAGAAATTCGCTCCATGAAGCGGGCGATCGACTTGAGCGTGCAAGGAGAAGAAGTCATTGAGGAATGGATGGCGGTGATCGCTCCTATTCTGGATGACCCTGAATCGGTTAGAACATTAACGATATTTCTTCTGGATGCGAAGGGGAATTTTGATGTCTGTGCCAAGCTCCTCTTTGTCCACAAAAACACCGTAAAGTACCGCATCAAGAAAATCAGCGAGCTGCTGGGCTACGATATCACGATGAATTCCGAATTTTACGATGTGTATCTGGCCTGCATGATCTACCGGTTAATCCATAACTAAGTCCAAGAATCCGAGGGTTTGTCGAAAATGACAAAAATTCGGATTTTTATTTTTATTTCGGAAAAAGACGCGTTGTCCCTCTTCTTTTACAATAAGAAAAATAGTTTTTGGTCACTCGATCAAGTGGAGGGAGCGGGATAGGATGAGCAATACAGAAAAAACGCAGTCTTGGTTCACGCTGGGGATCGTTTGGGCCGGCGCGATGATCAGCATACCGGGTCTCCTGGTAGGGAATACGCTCATCACCGGTATGAGCTTATCCCAAACCTTAGTGGTTACTTTGGTCGGGTACGCCATTATCGTAGCCATCATGATTTTACAGGGAATTCAAAGCACGGAGCTGGGCAAGTCGACCGTTCAGGTTGCGAGCCAGGTGTTTGGCAGCAAGGGATCCCGCACGATTCTTTCGATTATTTTGACGATTGCCTGCCTCGGTTGGTTTGGGATTCAGGCCAATGTGTGCGGCGCGGCGCTGGCAAATTTGTTGGCCGAGTTTGATATTGCGATTCCGGTCCCAATAGCCTCGCTGATCAGCGGTTTGGTGATGGTCGTTTCTGCAATGTACGGAATCAAAGTACTGCGCGTGCTCAGTTATATTGCGGTACCATTGCTGGTCGTGCTCTGCGTGTATGGTTTGGTCAAGGCGCTGAATGGAGAGACGCTGCAGCTTATTTCGAACTACAGACCTGAGCAGGACATGAGCTTCATGGACGGGCTGGCGGTAACGATGGGCTCCTTTGCGCTCGGAGCGGTTATTGCCGGGGATTATTCGCAATTTTCCGCGAAGCGTTCCGATGTGTGGAAAGCCGCCCTCTTCGGGATTATCCCGGCAGGCGTTCTGATGATTAGCGTAGGGGCCGTCTTGACGCTGGCTTACCAAACGAATGATGTTACGGCCGTCTTTTTGAACATCGCCACTCCGTTGATCGGCGGCATCGTGCTGATCCTGGCGGCTTGGAAGACCAATATGGTGAATGCGATCTCGGGCGGGTTCGCGTTGATCAATGTCTTTAACGTTTCCAAGGAAAAAGAAAAATGGGCGGTAGGCGCCGCCGGACTGATCGGGACGGTGCTTGCCGTCGTGGGCATTCTGGATTACTTTACGCCGGTCATGTCCGTGTTGTCGGCCATGGTGCCTCCCGTAGCGGGCGTCATGATTGCCGCTTATTGGGTGATGAACAAAGGGGATAAAAGCCGCTGGAAGGAAACGGAGGGCGTTAATCGACTGGGCGTTTTATCGTGGCTGATCGGTTCGGTCATTGCCTGCCTACCCGTCGTGGTGTCGTTCTTCCCCAGTTTACCGCAGGTATCTAATCAGCCGTTGATCGGCATTGTCATTTCATTTGTCATTTATGTGGTAGGATATCGCTTTACCGTTACAAAGTCTGTCATATTGGAGGAACACTGATGAGATATTTAGATAAAGCCTCGATTGAAAATATTGCGATTGGCGCTGCTTTCCTGGGAACAGGCGGTGGCGGAGACCCGTATATCGGAAAATTGATGGCGATTTCGGCTGTTGAGAAGAACGGGCCCGTCAAATTGTATTCGGTCGATGAAATCGGCGATGAAGACTTTTTTATTCCGGCAGCCATGATGGGAGCCCCTTCCGTATCATCCGAGAAATTTCCGAACGGAAGCGAGTTTGTGAAGGTCTTTCAGAAGCTGGCCCGGTATTTGGGAGAGGACAAAATCGCAGGCACGTATCCCATGGAAGCGGGCGGCGTCAATTCCATGATCCCGATCGTCGTTGCGGCGCAGCTCGGTCTGCCGCTGATCGATTGCGACGGAATGGGCAGAGCCTTTCCCGAGCTGCAGATGGTGACATTTAACCTGGATGGAATCTCGGCAACGCCCATGGCGATTACGGACGAGAAAGGAAATATCGGCATTTTTGAAACGATCGATAACAAATGGACAGAACGCTTGGCCCGGGCAGCTACGGTCGAAATGGGGGCCAGCGCTTTGGTGAGCCTGTACCCGACGACCGGGGCTCAAATGAAGAGAAGCGGGGTCCATCATGTGGTTACGTTATCTGAGCAAATCGGGCAGATTATTTCCTCGAACCATAGAGATGCGAAAGAAAAGCTGCATGAGCTTTTAACGTTGGTGTCCGGCTTCGAGCTGTTCCAAGGAAAAATCGTCGATGTGATCCGGGAAACCAAGGGAGGCTTTAATCTCGGCAAAATGAATCTGGAAGGCATCGAAGCCCATAAAGGCGGCAATATGAAGGTTCATTTTCAAAATGAGAATCTCGTTGCCGAAAGGGACGGACAGGTTGTCGGCATGACCCCGGACTTGCTCTGTCTGGTGGATTATGAAACGTTAACGCCCGTCACGACCGAGAGTCTGAAGTATGGCAAGCGCGTGCGGGTAATCGGACTTCCGGCGCATGAAAAATGGAGAACGGATAAAGGAATCCAAACGGCCGGACCAAGGTACTTTGGATATGATTACGATTATGTTCCGATTGAAGAACTGGTGAAAAAGGCGGTGGCTGATCATGTATAGAATCGGAATCGATGTGGGCGGAACGAATACGGACGCCATTATTTTGGACGAGCTTCATCAGTTGGTTCACTCCGTAAAATCACCAACCAGTCTGGACATCCAGACAGGGATCGAAGCATCGCTTAGGAAATTGCTGCAGGAATCGAGCATCGATAAAACCCAAATTACGCATGCCATGCTTGGCACGACGCAATGCACCAACGCGATTGTGGAACGTAAAAAGCTGGCCACGGTCGGCGTCATTCGCCTAGGCTATCCTGCAACGGCTTCCGTTCCTCCGTATACGGCTTGGCCGGACGATATGGTTGAGAAGCTGTCGGGAAACTACGCTCTAGTTCATGGGGGATATGAATACGATGGTCAAGTGCTCGGCGAAGTCGATGAGAATGAAATTCGCGAGCTATTGGCAGCATGGCGGGGAAAAGTCGAGTCCATCGCGGTCATCGGCGTATTTTCCTCCATCAAGAATGACCAGGAGCTAAGCGTCCGCGATCTTATTCACGAGGTATATGGAGAAGATTATCCGGTTTCCTGCTCTTCCCTGATCGGCTCCGTCGGACTCATTGAACGTGAGAATGCGACCATCTTAAATGCGGCGCTGTGCAAGGTGATCGAGACGACCACCCAAGGGTTCGTAAACGCCCTGGAGGAGGAAGGAATTACGGATGCGGCTGTGTATTTATGTCAAAATGACGGCACATTAATGTCTATTGATTACGCCAAACAGTTCCCGATCCTCACAATCGCCTGCGGCCCGACGAACAGCATTCGCGGAGCTTCTTATTTGGCGAAGATCAAAGATACGATGGTGCTGGACGTTGGGGGTACGACTTCGGATATCGGCGTTCTGCAGGATGGATTCCCGAGAGAGTCGTCGGTTGCCGTGGAAGTCGGCGATATCCGTACCAATTTCCGAATGCCGGACATTATCTCCGTTGGACTGGGCGGAGGCAGTATTGTCCGCGTGGACGAAAGCGGCAAGATCTCGGTCGGACCCGACAGTGTCGGGTACAGGATCGGCGAAGAAGCGCTTGTCTTTGGCGGCAGCACGCTGACAACCACCGATATCGCCGTCCGGCTGGGACTGGCCGATGTAGGCGACAAGCGATTAGTGTCCCATATAGAGGAGGCGTTTGCGAAAGCGGTGCAGGCCGAAATTTCTGCAATCGTCGAGCAAGCGATCGATAAAATGAAAACCTCCTCGGAGGACGTTCAGCTCGTTCTTGTCGGTGGAGGCAGCATTATTATCCCGGATTCGATTCGGGGAGTAGCCAGCATGATGAAAGTGGAGAACGGAAGTGTAGCCAACGCCATCGGGGCGTCCATTGCTCAAATCAGCGGGCAATATGAACAGATTTATATTTATGCACGGGAACCGCGCGAGGCTTGTCTGAAGGATGCGGAGGCAAAAGCGGTCAAGCAGGCGGTATTGGCCGGAGCGGATGCGGTTACGATCGAATTGGTTGAAGTGGAAGAAACCCCGCTGGCTTATCATCCGGAGAATGCGACAAGATTAAGAGTGAAAGTCGTAGGGAAAATGAAATAGGAACGTGAAACAGCCGGACCCCTTGAGAGTTGCGTCAAGGGGTCCGGCTGTTTGGCTTTTTAGAAGCTGATCAGGATTCTTCCTGATCGAATTCGGTCTGGATGATTTGATCCTCGGACGGATAGTCGCGCTTCAGCTCCTGATGAAGCTCCCGATTTTCATAGTCGAAGCGGTTCGGCGGCCGCTGATCGGCTCTCCACGGGCTGCTCTTGCCAAGCGATTCCGTCATCAGGCTTGAGCCGAAAGGACCTTCGGGAAACTCTTCCGCAGTCAGATCATTGCGCTGGGACTCTACGGTCGACAAATCCGTATACTCATCCCGTTCTTCCTTCTTAAACCGGTTCATAGCGAAGCCTCCTGAATGGTACCTGATATACCGACAGTGTCCCCTGTGATCCCGGAAATCATGCGGAAAAACCGCGGCCAATCTGAAACCAACAGCGATTGCAGGATCATTTTACGTACTTGCCCTGACATCCATTCATTGTTCACTTATATAGTGACGCTCGGGCATCCGGTGCTTTATTGCTGTATCAACCCTGCAGCCTGGAACACCCGATCAAACGCAGCGCGTGATCTGATGACAAGCTCTTCAGGCGAAGCCGTCGGCTGGGCAGCGGTCAATATCTCTTGGCTGACTGGCCCTGCATACCCGATATCGTTCAGCGCGCGAAGGAAGCCTGCCAAATCGATCACTCCCTCACCTGGATACAGCCGATCATTATCGAGGACGTCCTGGACCGGAATATCCTTGGCGTCATTAATATGAACATGAACAATCTGGTCCGCACGCAGCTGGCGGATATCCGACACGCTCATTTCATTGGTGTACCAGTGGTAAGCATCATACAGAAGCCCGACATTCGGTTCGCCGATGGCATCGATCCAATCCAGCGTTTCCTGAACGGTCCAGATGAACGGATGCTTCCACTGCGTGCGCAGATGATGCGGCCCGACGAATTCCAGTCCCAGCCGAATGCCGTAAGCGCCCAGAATATTCGCGCAGCTGCGAAGGCGCTTGGTTGCCACAGCCATGAAATGCGCAGCCGGCGCATCCGTGGAAGGAAGAATGTATGTACAGCAGCGAGTGCAGCCCAAGGCAGCAGCCGCGGCTGCTGCGGACGGAAGCTTCTCCAGCCCTTCCAGGAACTGCTCATCCGTTCCTCTCCACTCTACAGGCAATCCGATGGCGCCGATTTGAATATTGCTCGACTGCAGCAGCGCTGCCGCCTCTTCTGTTCCCAAACGGTTCACCAAGCTCTTCGCATCTAAATCCACGCAATCAAAACCGTAGCGGGAAGCGAGTTCGATAAGCTGTAAATCGCTTTCAAGTTTTCCGAGTCCTGCAGCTGTTAATCCTTGAAGCATTTCTATCGTCTCCAATCTCTTAAAGTTCATTTCTATTATAGTTATGTTTTCGCCCATAAATCTATCAAACCTTCTTATTAGGAGATTTAAAGTTGAGTTAAAGACATCGAATTTTATATCGGGCAGAGAGGGAATGCAAACCAAGGTGCCGAAATACTCTTGTTATAGAGACTCCCGAGGGTACGTATTATTACTGATTTCACTGGGGTGCAAATCAATCGGGACGATCGTACAGTAAACGAAGAATCGTGAAACAAGCGACGGTAAAGGAGACGAACAACCAAACCAATGAATACCATACAGATTCGCAAGAGGGAACTGAACAACTGCCGTCCCGAACCGACGATGAACGAGGACGAGCTGAATCGATTCTGGGATCATTATCTCCATGTATACGCAGGCTCGCCGCTTCAAATCGATAGTGAGCCGGAAGAAACACCGTATCCCCATATGAAGGTGTCCAAGGTGACATACCGCGGCTTTGACCAGACACCGATCCATGCCTGGTACATAACGCCTGCGGATTCCAATGAATCGTCCAAACGGCCTTGCGTCATTACCTTTCCTGGATATTCCGGAGACCGAGGGCTTCCGGAGCGATATGCCCATTGGCTGATGCTCGGCTATTCCGTGCTGGCAGCTGATGTCCGGGGCCAGAGCGGAGAGACGGGAAATCTGCTGCCCCTGGATGGCGGCGTCGTGAAGGGCTGGGTATCCCAGGGCATTACCGACATTCATCGATCCTACTATATGGCGATGGCCATCGATACCGTAAGAGCCGTCGATGCTGCCCTGGCACAGCCTGAGGTAGATCCTGCAAAAATCGCCGTTGTCGGGGGAAGCCAGGGAGGCGGCCTTGCGCTCCTTGCCGGGGCATTGCATCCGAAGGTGGCGGCAATCGTGGCCGACATTCCGAATCTGTGCAGAATGGATTACGGGGTGCTGCACTCGGCCAGCTCATTGACGGAAATCGCCCAGTATATCAAGCGTTATCCGGATCTGCTGGATCCTATTCTGTATCATCTGGCTCATTTCGACATCCTGAATCTTGCACCAAGAATCAAAGCGCCGGTCATGGTTTCTGTCGGCTGGAAGGATACGGTATGCATGCCGGAGACCATCTACGCAGCTTATAACCGGATTGAGGCACCTAAGGAAATACGGGATTATCCGTTCTCCGGGCATGAGGTGAATGAGTATCAAAAGAGGGAAGCGGTACTCTTTCTGGAGCGGGTCTTGGGGAAAGCTTAAGTCCGGGGTAAAGCTTAATCAACCAGCGAAGAAGCCAGGGAGGGATAGCTGGCTGACCGCCGATCTTACCGAATGCCGGATTATAAAAGGATATCAAGACGTCGGGCTACCCCCATTTGAGAAAGGGATCAAAACAGCCTGCAAGTTCTTGTCCTCATTCAATAATGTTTAAAATATTTCCTAAGCTAAAAGGGCTGGTCCTGCTTAAACGTTACCAAAAAGTAATTACATCACTTCAAAGTACGTACTTCTCAAGCCGACCCCTAACGTGCAAAATGACATTAATCAAAACATGACGTTAGGAGATGAGCTTATATGAATACGGATCAACGTTCACAGCATTCGCCAAAAACGGCTTTGGTTGTCGGGGCCAACGGGGTCATCGGCCGCAACCTCATCGAGTACCTTGCGACGCTTCCCGACTGGGATATCATCGGCGTATCGCGCCGAGGCGGGGAGTCCACGAACCGCGTTCGTTATGTATCGGCCGACCTGCTGGACCGGGAGGATACGGCCGCCAAATTAAGCGGCTTGACTGAAGTGACGCATATTTTCTATGCGGCATACCAGGATCGGCCGACGTGGGCCGAGCTCGTCGCGCCGAATTTGGCCATGCTCGTCCATGTCGTGGAAGCGATCGAGCCCGTTGCCGCTAACCTGCAGCATGTAAGCCTAATGCAGGGCTACAAAGTGTACGGCGCTCATCTCGGTCCATTCAAGACGCCGGCCCGGGAGACGGATGCGAACCATATGCCGCCGGAATTCAATATCGATCAGCAGAACTTCCTCGAGGAACGGCAGAAGGGCAAAGCTTGGACCTGGTCAGCGCTGCGTCCCTCCGTTGTCAGCGGTTTCGCTCTTGGAAACCCGATGAATCTGGCCATGGTCATTGCCGTATATGCGTCGATTTCGAAAGAGCTTGGCATTCCCCTGCGTTTTCCCGGTAAGCCGGGAGCCTATCACAGCCTGCTGGAGATGACCGATGCCGGTCTGCTTGCCAAGGCGACCGTTTGGGCGGCAACCGATGAACGCTGCGCCAATCAAGCCTTCAATATTGCGAACGGGGACCTGTTCCGGTGGAACGAGTTATGGCCGAAGATTGCGCAGTATTTCGAGATGGAAACCGCACCGCCTCTGCAGATGAATCTGGAAACGGTCATGGCAGATAAGGAGCCGGTCTGGAATCGCATGGTTGAGAAGCATGGGCTTGCGAAGCACTCTTACCAAGAGGTCTCATCCTGGAAATTCGGCGATTTCGTGTTCTCCTGGGACTATGATTTCTTTGCGGACGGCTCAAAGGCCCGCCGCTTCGGTTTTCATGAGTATGTCGATACGGAAGCCATGTTCCTGAATATCTTTGACGAGCTCCGGCGTCGCAAAGTCATTCCATAAACACCGGGCAGTAACTGAAGCTCCCGAAACAAGGCAGCCGAGAGCGCTTCTTCCGTTCACCTCGTCACAACCAGAACATGAACGGTAATTCCGTTTTCGGATTGCACAAGAGAGCCGGCTATATTAGCCGGCTCTGTTCTGCTTGTTAATGCGATTCCTCAAGCAGCCGCTTTTCCAGAACGGTTGCGGACTCGCCGTATTTTCGCTCGATATGAGCATCTCCCCATCGGCACATCAGATGCAGAATTTCCTTTAAGCTCCAGCCATACTCGCTCAGTTCATACTCCACCTTGGGCGGAACCTGATTATAAATTTTACGTACGATAATGCCCTCCTCTTCCAGCTCACGCAGATGCTGTGTCAGCATTTTCTGGGTGATTTGGGGAATCAGGCTTAACAATTCGCTATTGCGTCTTTTCCCGAAAGTAAGATGAAAAAGAATGACCGGTTTCCACTTTCCGCCGATGACCTCCAGCGTCGCTTCCACCGCGGTGTTGTACACTTTTTCCTTATGCTCCATGATAAGCCTCGCTCCCTTCGACCAAGATATGATATTTACCAGCGATGTCCCGGACTCGCGCTTTACTTCCTCCACTATAACATGAACTCCTTCATCCATCTGATCCGATCTTGCTTTGGAAATGCTGATACATATGAACTTCTCCTGCACTCGGCAATGGACAGGAAGAACGGCTTGCCGACATTGGACTGTCACCGGTTCCATGGACCACTACGCCAACTCTCCAGGTCTTCCGCTTGTCTCCTATTTCGCATGTTCGATTGCCCCATGACTTCTCTTTCTCTCACTGTAATACCAGCCAGCCAGGCACATTTCAATGTTTCTTCCTCAATTTCACCGGACAGCAGATTCTTGCCAACGCAAAAACACCTCCAAGATTGTCCCCATATCTTTCGACACGGATCCTTCTCTTGAAGGTGTTTAATTTGCCTTACGCTATGGGGTCAGTCCCGTCTAGTGGAGGCTGGCTTTATCCCTTTTGATTAAGTTAGTCCGTTTACGGTTAAGCCCGGTCCAGAATCGTTTGGAGGGTTGTCCGGTCGAGCCCTTTTACCAGCTTGATCAGAAGCTCCTTGGCTGCTTCGTAGTCATCCGTGTGGATGATGGACGACGAGGTATGGATATACCGGGAGCAAATGCCGATGATCGTAGATGGAACCCCGATGCCGCTTAAGTGAACTTGCCCGGCATCCGTTCCGCCCGGCGATACGAAGTACTGATATTTGATCTTATTCGTCTCTGCCGTATCCTGCACGTATTCCACCATGCCGCGATGCGTCAGCATCGTCGGATCGAAGATGCGGAGCAAGGCCCCTTGTCCGAGCTGGCCGAATTGGCTCTTGTCGCCCATCATATCGTTTGCCGCGCTTGCATCAAGGCCGAAGAAAATGTCGGGCTGGATCAAGTTGGCTGCAGTCCGCGCGCCGCGAAGTCCGAGCTCTTCTTGAACGGTGGCTCCGGCATAAACCGTATTCGGAAGCTTCTCTCCGTGAAGAGCTTGAACGAGCTCGATGGCCAGGCCGACGCCGTATCGGTTATCCCATGCCTTAGCCATGATTTTTTTTGGATTGGCCAGCGGAGTAAATTCGCAGATCGGCACGATCTGCTGCCCCGGACGGATGCCGAACGATTCCGCCTCCGCTTTGTTGTCCGCGCCGATGTCGATATACATGGATTTGATATCGACCGGCTTGCTGCGCTGTGCTTCGTCCAGCAGGTGGGTCGGGATGGAGCCGACGACCCCGATAATCGGCCCGTTGTCGGTAATAATCTGCAGGCGCTGAGCCAGAACGGCCTGGCTCCACCAGCCGCCCAGCGGCTGAAAGCGCACCATGCCCGCTTCCGTAATGCCGGTTACCATGAAGCCGACCTCATCCATATGCCCGGCGACCATGACTCTCGGACCTTCGTCGCTCCCGCGCAGTACAGCAAACAGGCTGCCGAGCCGATCCTGTACAAATTCTTCGGTATATGGGGAGAGTGCATTTTTTACCCAAGCGCGCAGCTCTCTTTCAAAGCCCGGCGCAGCCGGAAATTCAGTAAGCGTCCGAAACAATTCGCGTGTAGATTCATTCATAGGCTATTCGCTCCTTTGGAAAAAGGTATGTATGAGTTCATCCTATTTAGTATGCCCCTATATACCGCAAAAGTCTACATTACAAGCTATGAAACAATCGCGGCTTGCTCAGGAAAAATAGATCGTCCAAGCACCAAATGATTCCCGAAGAATACGCTGGAATAAAACATGTCAATGAGTCATGGACAGGGGAAGGGCGAAGAAATATGGGCGAATACGGGGTGGGATCGTACGGCCGGCAAGCTGAATTCGGCGAGTTTCTGCTCATTATCATTCTTTTCATACTGCTCGTCATATTGCTGAATTACTTTTTGATTTAATGGGCGAAATGGTTACGGTACATTTATGCTAAATTCAATCAAGCAACTACGATCGGCAGCTTTCCGGTTACGGAAGGCTGTCTTTTTGCATTTATGCTTGCCCATGAGAGCCGTACCACCGTGGCGGCCGTTTGCGCCCTGATGACGGAATCGTTCAAAACAGCATGACACCGCGCGGCTTTTGCATTAAGGATGATTTTCCAAACATAAAGGAAGTTCGTTCAAAGCATAATGATTATCGAGTGATATCCATAATGGCTTTCCGAGGCTGGTTGAAGAATCCATACTTAAATATTCAGCGGAGGTGTAACCAAATGTCCGGTTCCAACAACCAAAAGCCCAAGTCTGATATCAGTACCATGAGCTCGGCCGAATATCAGGCGATTGCGAAGAAGCATGAGCCTCCCCGCGCCGTATTTAAAAACTGTATACGCGCCTTTTTGGTCGGAGGCCTCATCTGTTTGATCGGTCAATGCATTCAGCGCTTTTTCATGACCGTGTTCGATATGAGCACGAAGGAAGCGAGCAACCCGACGGTGGCCGTTCTTATTATCATTTCCGTCATTTTGACCAGCTTTGGCGTATACGACAAAATTGCCCAATGGGCCGGTGCGGGAAGCGCGGTGCCGGTTACGGGTTTTGCCAACTCCATGTGTTCGGCCGCTTTGGAGCACCGGGCAGAGGGACTGGTCCTTGGAGTGGGAGCTAGCATGTTTAAGCTTGCCGGCTCCGTGATCGTGTTCGGTACCGTTGCGGCGTTTATTATCGGCATCATATACGCCGTGCTCGGCATCGGGGGGAGGTAACGCGAGATGAAGATCATCGGTCAAACGTGGCAGTTCGAGAACAAACCGGTCATTATCGGCACCGGTACGATTGTCGGACCTGAAGAGGGAGAGGGGCCGCTGGCGGAAGACTTCGATTATATATACGACAACATCGAGATCAATGAGAAAACATGGGAGAAGGCGGAACGTAAGCTGCTGGAGGACGCTTCACGGAAAGCTGCGGAGAAGGCCGGGATTAAGGAGGATCAGCTTCAGTTCTTTGTAGGCGGAGACCTAATGAACCAAATTATCAGCAGCTCCTTCGCAGCAAGGCAGCTTGGCGTTCCGTATCTCGGCGTTTTCGGCGCCTGCTCCACCTCCATGGAGAGCCTTGCGGTCGCTTCGATGATCGTGGATTCGGGCTCCGCGAAATATGTGATGGCAGGCACGGCGAGCCATAACTGTACGGTGGAGAAGCAGTTCCGTTATCCGACGGAATACGGCTCGCAAAAGCCTCCGTACGCCCAGTACACCATAACGGGAGCAGGCTGCTCCGTCGTCTCCAGCGAGGGGGACGGACCGCGCGTCACATACGCCACGATCGGGAAGGTCGTCGACCTGGGCATCAAGGATCCCTTCAATATGGGAGCCGCCATGGCCCCCGCTGCGGCCGATACGATTACGAAGCATTTTAAAGATACCGGCAGACAAGCCAAAGATTATGATTTGATCGTGACCGGCGACCTGGCATCCGTCGGCCTGCCGATTGCCAAGGATCTTCTGAAGCAGAACGATGTCATCATGGACGGCACGGTTTTTGCCGATTGCGGTCTGATGATTTACGATCTGGAAAAACAGAAGTACGTGAATGCTGGCGGCAGCGGCTGCGGCTGCTCAGCCGTTGTGACTTACGGCCATATCTTGAACCGGATGCGTAAAGGAGAACTGAACAAGGTGCTGGTCGTTGCTACGGGTGCCCTGTTGTCGCCGCTGTCATACCAACAAGGCGAGAGCATCCCGTGCATTGCTCATGCAGTAGCTATAGAGACGGGAGGAAGCAACTGATGCAGTTTTTATGGGCTTTTATCATTGGCGGTTTGATCTGCGTTATCGGACAAATCATGATGGACGTTATAAAGCTGACCCCTGCGCATACGATGAGCACCCTCGTCGTGGCCGGCGCAATTGCCGACGGGTTCGGCCTGTATGAACCGCTTGTCAAATTTGCCGGGGCCGGAGCCTCGGTTCCGATCACCAGCTTCGGCAACTCTCTGGTTCACGGAGCTTTGACAGAGCTGGAGCGGGACGGCTGGATCGGGGTCGTGACGGGGATATTCGAAGTAACGAGTGCAGGGATATCCTCGGCGATCATATTCTCTTTTCTTGCTGCGCTTTTGGTGAGGCCAAAAGGCTAATGTTATAGCTGTTCAGACATCTATGCTGCCCTGGTTAAACAACCAGGGTTTTTTGCTGTTTAAAGCAAGTCTGGCGTTGGTTAAGGAACAAAATATGGCTGCGAATGTACTCTGCGACCTCGATCATGTACAATAGTACTAAATTAAGTATTTATTCCCTTACAGGAGGTTAGTCATACATGCCCGTAAGCCAAGAATCCATGAAAATCATTTCCTCGGTGCGATCCAATCTGGAGTCGTGCCTGCTAGGCAAAGAATTCGAGATCCAATTGCTCCTTACGGCGCTGCTCGCTGGTGGACATGTTCTGATCGAGGACGTACCGGGAACGGGAAAAACGCAATTGATCAAAGCACTGGCTAAATCCATGCAGGGAGATTACCGGCGCATTCAATGCAATCCGGACATTCTTCCGAGTGATATAACAGGGGTATCCGTATTTCACCCCCGAGATGAAATGTTTTATTTCCGGCCGGGACCTGTCATGACCAATATTTTGCTCGCAGATGAGATTAACCGGGCCACGACGAAGACGCAGTCCGCTCTGCTTGAAGTCATGGAAGAGCGCAGCGTGACCGTGGACGGGGAGACGCATGAGCTTCCGCATCCGTTCATGCTGTGCGCCACCCAGAACCCGATTGATTTCGAGGGAACCTATATGCTTCCGGAGGCGCAGCTTGACCGTTTCATGCTGAAGCTAAGCCTGGGATATCCCGATGCGGCAACCGAGAAGCAGCTCATGTATGCCTCGAAGGACGGACAGCTGTCGGATAGGCTGAAGCCTGTGACGCATATGGATACCGTCTCCGCAATTCAGCGCGAGATTCGCGACATATTTATCGGCGAACCGGTTGCTGATTACTTGTTGAACATCACCCGCTCAACGCGGGAGCACCCTTCCGTCATGCTGGGCGCAAGCCCGCGGGCAACGCTGTCCTTCATGAATGCGGCCAAAGCCTTTGCCTTCCTTCAGCAGCGTGACTACGTGCTGCCTGATGATGTGAAGACGCTTGCCCCTTACGTCCTTTCACACCGGATTATGCTGCGTCCGGAAGCACGGCTCGATAATGCAACGCCCGAATCGGTGCTGGACTTTATTTTGCGACAGGTTAAAGTGCCTGTTCAAATGGGGAGATAAGCATGCGGCGCGCCGTTTCCGTATTTCTAAATGGCATGCAGCCGTCCAGACTGGCAGCGGTATTGACGGTTTGGTGCTTATGTCTTTTGTACGTGTTGTTTCAAGGAGGGAAAACCTCTCTCATGCTCTTTTCCATGGTCAGCCTCTTATCCGTATATGTCATCGGAGCGGGCTTTGGCGGGGTGAGGCGCGTAAAGGCGAAGCGCAACATTCTCGGTGACCGGGATCGCCGCGATCAGCTTCATGCCGGGGAGCAGGTGCGCGTTCGGCTCGATGTGAACGTCCCCGGGTTATTGCCGATGCCGTATTTGGTCGTCAAGGAAGTGCTGCAAAGACATAACGGCGATTCATGGTCATTCGAAGACAGCATTATCCCGAACATGCGCGGTGCCGGGGTGCTCGTATTCCAGACTCCGCCTCTCGAGCGGGGGCGGTATGCGTTCGCCGGGACGGAATGTATCAGCGAGGATATCTTCGGCATCATGGAGCATCGGGGACGGATCGAAGTGAACACGGAATTTAGGGTCCTTCCAAGGACGGTTTATATTCCGAAATGGAACCGGAATATCCATAGATCCCGGCTCGGCGGTACGCATACAACAGTATCTGCCTCAAGGCGGGAGACGACTCAAATTAATGGGGTGCGCGATTATGTTTATGGCGATCGGATTTCGCGGATTCACTGGAACGCGACGGCGAAGACCGGTTCGTGGAAATCCAAGGAGTTCGAGCATGAATCCTTTCCCAAGACGCTGATCGTCCTGGATGGCGCCCAGAATGCTTATGTGAGCGATCAGCAATTCGAGGTTGCCGTATCTGCTGCCGCTTCGCTGATTGAATATGGTGCGAAGGAGCATGCGGGAACGGGTTTGTTTACGGCCACAGAGGAAGGCAAGCTGTTTCCTCCGACGGAGCAGGCAGGGGAACGTATGCGCATGATTCAGCATTTGGTCGATGTGGATTACAACCGCAAGGGCAGCCTGATTGCAGAGCTAGAACGCTCCTACCGCCATTTCCCGCAGGGAGCCGTGCTCCTGCTCATCAGTCCGATGAGCGGCAGGGAGGCGTCCGAAGTCCTACGCTGGGTGGAAGCCAGAGGCATGAATCCATGCTTTCTGCAAATCATGAATCCCGGCGGCAAGCCGCTTCGCGATGAATCGATCTCGATCCTGAGGTCGCGGGGGATTTCATGTTACTCCGTCTCATCGCTTGAGGAGCTGCCTGCTGCGTTGGGAGGTGGAGTCGCTTGAAGCTGTGGCTTGATAAGCTGTCAACGACATTTTTTAATACGCTGACGGTGCTGTGGATTTGGATCATCGGCATGCAATGGGTATCCTTCACGGAATCCATCTGGCTGTCGGAGACGACGGCGATTGTAATCGCCGCCATTACCATTACCGCGGTGATTGAAGCGCTGATACCGCTTAAGCAGGTGTTTAGGCTTGTATTGCAATTCCTATTGATTCTGTACAGCGTGTTTAAGCTGCTGGAAGCCGGCGGCAGGCCGGTGCCTTCATTCGGACCGGATACGGTATTATCCGATGAACTGATGTATTTATTCCCGTATTTATGGTTCGCTGTTGCAGCGTGGGCAATTTTCGTCTTTATATTTCTCTGGGCGAAGACCAAACGGCGCATTCTGTTTGTTGTCGGATTGAACGTGATCGGCCTTGCGGTTCTGGATTCGTTCACGAAGGTCACTCTATGGGATGAGACGGCATGGGTAGCCGGAGCAGGCATGGGCTGGCTCGTGACGAACCACTTCAACCGCTTTCGCAGACGGTTCCCGCAGGGATGGGTTAACTTATCCAGATCTCCGTTTAAAATCATTGCCAACATTCTCGTCATCTTCTCGCTCATTATCGTTGCCGGTGTCAATATGCCGCACATCAATCCGACGCTGACCGACCCTTATACGGCATGGAGGGAATGGAGCGGAGTGCCATTGTCCGGCGTCAGCACGAGCGGTACCGGTACCTTGATCGAAGCTCCGGTAGAGAGCTCGTCCGGATATGGAAGAGGCGATAACGATCTGGGCAGCGGCTTCAACTTTGATTACTCCCCGGTGATGTCGGTTAGCTCGGAGGAGCGCAGTTATTGGCGCGGGGAGACAAGGGCCGTTTACTCCGGAACAGGCTGGGCCGACCGGAGCGGAAGACGCTCGGGGGCCGATGTAGGGATCGGGGAGAGCCTTCCCGATGAGGAGGCAAGCTCCATGCCGACCAAGACCGTGAAGCAAACGGTCACGATGCTGAACGATACCGAGTATCCGGTCCTATTCGGAGCTTATAAGATCCATGAGGTTCAAATGCTGGATGAGGTTATCGATCCGGAGCGTCTAAGCTGGGTATCTGAAGGGGCTGAGCTGCATCTGCAGGGGGGACGAAACGGCGATTACCCGAAAAGCTATACGCTGGTATCGGAGGTTCCCGTCATTCCACTTGAAGAGCTTAGGGGCAAAACCTACAGTCAACTGTACAACGGTTCCGTGGATGATGCCTATCTCCAGATCCCAAGAAACTTTCCCGACCGCGTAACCGATTTGGCCAAGCAAATCACGGAATCGGCAGAAACGCCGTATGATAAGGTCATTTTGCTGCAACAATACTTACAGAGCAACTACTCATATACCAATACACCTGATCTGTCGCGCAAGCAAAGCGAGGATTTTGTGGACAGCTTCCTGTTTGAAGTCCGGGAGGGCTATTGCGATTACTTCTCCACCGCAATGGTGATGATGACCCGATCGCTGGATATCCCTGCACGCTGGGTAAAAGGCTATGCGCCCGGAAGCAGCTCAGTCAGCGAATACATCCCGATGGACGGGCAGAGTCCGGTCAGCAGCGGGACCTATACGGTAACGAATGCCGACGCGCACTCATGGGTCGAGGTCTACTTCGGCGAGTACGGCTGGATTCCGATTGAGGCGACACCTGGCTTTAGTATGCCGCTCCTTACAGGTCAGCCTGAAGCTGAGCCAGTGGTTCAAGAAGAGGTTGAAGAAGAGGAACAGGAAGAGGCGGAGACGACACCTGCCGCTGCATCGGATGATCAATCTTCCGGATGGTGGAAAGGCATCGGCATTGCGGCAGCTGTTGTGATTGCGCTGTGGATCTTTTACATTCTGTGGAGAATGCGCATTAATCTGCGCTTTGCCGGGGCGCGGCTCCGTGCAGGGAAGCCGCTGTCCGCTGCGGACAAGGTCATTGCGGAGACCGAGCGATGGCTGCGGTCGGTGCAGCGGAAAGGATTGGTCCGTCAGGACAGCGAGACGCTGCGCGAGTCGGTTCGCCGCTGGAGCGAGGCCAATCCATTGCTGGAGCCGCAGCTGAAGCCGCTGCTGCAGCAGTTCGAAACAGCCCGCTATAGTCCGGCAGAGGTATCGGAGGAGCAGTGGCGTCTTGTCCAAGCCGATGCGGAAGTCCTCAAGAAAATGATTCGGAAGGTTCGTCTGGCTTAAAGAGGAGCTCGGCAGTTCTTATCCATGTGAAGAGGGATGCCTGCCTTCAACGGGCTTGATCCCGGAAGACGGTATTATTCTGATCTTAACCGGCATCGGTAAATGCATAGGCCGCCCGAGTCCTTTTTAGTGGGATGACGGTGGTCTTTTGCTGAACATTTCGGCATCAGCGATTCAAGTGCTTTTGTTCGTGATTATTTTTACTACGGAACCGGATTATGGTATAGTTTTTCGTATGAAATTGAGGTGACGAAATTGTTTGAAATGCTAATTCCGAAGCTCCGTGTCAATACGGTTTTCGATATTGATCTGGAAGAGCTGTACGAGCAAGGATATCGCGGAATCATTACGGATCTCGACAATACGCTCGTCGGTGCGAAAGCGCCGCTCGCCACGCCGGAGCTCGTGGACTGGTTTAAGAAAGTGAAGGAGATCGGCTTCCAGCTGATCATCGTTTCAAACAACCAGCTCGAACGGGTGTCGAAATTCGCAACACCGCTCGATATCCAATATGTGCATGAAGCCCGGAAGCCGAGCAATGCCCCGTTCCGCAAGGCGATGAAGATGATGGAGCTGACCGCGGACAAAACGATTGTCGTCGGCGATCAAATGCTGACCGACGTATACGGCGGAAACCGGCTCGGTCTATATACGGTTCTGGTGATGCCCATCGCCATTAACGACGAGGGCTGGTTTACGCGTATGGTGAACCGCCGGGTGGAGCGGATCGCGTTAACCCGGCTGCGCAAAAAAGGACTATGGCTTGAGGAGGAACCGAAATCATGACCTTGCCAACAGGCGAAGACATCAAGAAATGCAGCGGCTGCGGAATCCGGCTTCAAAGCGAGGCCCAGGATCAGCCGGGGTATTTGCCGGAGAAGGCATGGGAGCGCGATCCGGTCATCTGCCAGCGCTGCTTCCGAATCAAAAATTATAATGAAGCGTCCTCGGTTGCCGTCGATCAGGACGAATTTTTACGTTTGCTGGGGCAGATCGGCGGAAAGAATGCCCTTGTCATTCATATTGTGGACCTTTTTGATTTCGAAGGGAGCCTGATTTCGGGACTGCAGCGTTTTGTCGGAAATAATCCGGTTATACTGGCTGTCAATAAAACCGATCTTTTACCGAAGGTGACCAACTGGAATAAGGTTCTGAATTGGGTCCAGAAGCAATGTAAGGAACATGGGTTAAAGACGGAGGACATCGTTCTGTGCAGCGCAAAGAAAAATCAGGGCTTTGAACGGCTGCTTGAAACGGTTGCCTATCACAGAGGAGACCGGGACGTATATGTCGTCGGTGCCACCAATGTAGGAAAGTCCAGTCTGATCAACCGCTTAATACGCGACTACAGCGACTTGGAGCAGGAGCTGACAACCTCCCGCTACCCGGGGACCACGCTGGATATGGTCCATATTCCGCTGGATGACGGACGAGATATTATCGATACTCCGGGCATCGTGTACCCTTGGCGTTACAGTGAAATCGTGAGCCGGGAGGATCTGCGCGAGGTCATGCCGGAAAATCCGCTGAAGCCGGCCGTTTACCAGCTGAATGAAGGCCAAACCCTGTTCTTCGGCGGCTTTGCCCGCTTTGATTTCGTGCAGGGAGTCCATCAATCGTTCACGTGTTTTATCAGCGGAAGGCTCAACATTCACCGGACGAAGCTTGAACGGGCGGACACGTTGTTCGAAGAGCATGCGGGCGAGCTGCTCTCTCCGCCGACCCGCGATAGGCTGGCCGAGCTGCCGGAATGGACAAGGCATGAAATCCGGATCCCGAAAGGCTCCCGGACCGATGTGTTCATTTCCGGCCTTGGCTGGATCAAGGTCAATGGCGACCAGGGAGCGCTAGTGGCCGTTCATGCGCCGAAGGGAGTCAAGGTGCTGGCTCGTCCTTCGCTGATTTAATTGCGTCGTCAACGCGTCTTCATGACTGAAGACGGTTTACTCACGGGAGAGACGGGGGAAATACAATGAAGGAAACTCAAGCCGGCACCGATTATTTGAAGCTCGGCGTCATGGGGGATCCCATCGGCCATTCCAAATCGCCGGCCATGCATAACGCGGCGCTTGCCGCATTAAACCTCCAAGGGGCGTACATTCCGCTCCATATTCGGCCTGAAAGATTGGGGGATGCGATCGAGTCGGTCAAGACGCTCGGATTTCGCGGAGTGAACGTAACGATTCCCCATAAGGTGGAAGTCATGCGGTATTTGGATGCCATCGACGAGGGCGCTGCCCGGATCGGCGCCGTAAACACGATCGTGAACGATAACGGCAGGCTGACGGGTTACAATACAGACGGAATCGGGTATGTGCGCTCCCTGAAGGAGGAGGCTTGCCCGGATCTTAAGGGCAAGCGCATCGCGGTGCTCGGCGCCGGCGGCGCTGCCCGAGGCATCATTTATGCCTTGATCGGCGAACAGCCGGAATCGATCTCCATCATTAACCGGACCGAAGACAAGGCCAAGGCGCTTGCGCAGGAATGGGGAACGATGGCCGAGCTTCACGGCTGCGGCGAAGAGCATGCGAAGGAAGTGCTTTCGCGAGCGGAGGTTATTATTAATACGACCTCAGTCGGCATGCACCCCCGAATTTCAGAAATGCCGGTTCATCCGGAATGGATTCCTGAGGGGGCGGTCGTCAGCGACCTGATCTATAATCCGCTGAAGACCGAGCTGCTGCTGCAGAGCGAGCAGAGGAATTGCACCGTGCACGGGGGACTGGGCATGTTCATTAATCAGGGGGCTTATGCCCTGGAATATTGGACCGGCCTCAGGGCGCCGGTGGAGGCGATGAAGGAAGCGGTACTCGCAAGCTTGCTATAAGGATTCATTCTTTTGTTTATTGATTAATGGGTAAGCTAAAGCTACAATATAGTTTTTAAACAAGCGATAGGCTTGTATAGATGATGATTAAGGGGTAATGACCAAGCATGTTAACAGGAAAGCAAAAACGACACTTACGTTCGCTTGCCCATCATTTGGACCCGCTGTTCCAGGTAGGCAAAGGCGGCAGCAATGAGCATTTGATCCGCCACATCGAAGAAGCGATTGAGAAGCGGGAGCTGCTGAAAATCTCGGTGCTCAACAATTGCCTGGAGGATCCTCGCGACATCGCTGAGGAGCTGGCCGAAGGTGCCGGGGCCGAATTGGTCCAAGTCATCGGAAAGACGATTGTTCTCTATAAGGAATCGAAGGATCATAAGACGATCGAACTGCCTTAAAGCAAGATCGGTGTTCAGAGTATCATAGTCCTCTGACTAGGGGAGGTGAGCCGAATGAAAGTGGGGATCATGGGGGGAACCTTCGACCCTGTTCATATCGGACATATGCTGGCGGCTGAGGCGGCGCGCGTCGCTTATGGCCTGGAGGAAGTGTGGTTCATGCCGAGCCATATTCCTCCGCATAAGGAGGATGCGGGCGTCACCGGGATGATGCGGCTGGAGATGACAGCCGAGGCGGTTGCCGGCCACCCGTCCTTCCGCACGCTGGACCTTGAAATCAAGCGCGGCGGCATTTCCTATACGGTCGATACGATCAAGGCCCTTCGCGAGATGTATCCCGAGCACGATTTTTCGTTTATCATCGGAGCGGATATGGTGGAGTATCTCCCGAAGTGGAACCGGATCGAGGAGCTAGCGGGAATGCTGACGTTCATCGGGGTCAACCGTCCGGGGACGAAGCTGAACGTAGAGTCGCTGCCGGATTTTCTTAGACGGGTGGTAAGGATCGCGGAAATGCCGCTGATCGAGATTTCATCCACGATGATCCGGGAGCGGGCGGCCGCCGGCGGATCCATCCGCTACATGGTGCCGGATCGCGTGTACGATTATATTGTTAGGAGCGGTATATATGGTGTACAGCCGTGAAGATTTGATCGAAGCCGTCTCCTCCCAGATGCCGGCCAAGCGCTGGGAGCATACGAAGGGCGTTATGGAGACGGCCGTTATTTTGGCGAACCGGTTCGGGGCCGATCCCCAGAAAGCGGATTTGGCCGCGATTTTACATGATGTAGCCAAGTACTGGCCGGTTGAGAAGCTTCGGGAGGTGCTCGAGGAGCAGGGAGAGTCCTCGGAGCTGCTCCAATATGACAAGCAGCTGTGGCATGCCGAAGTGGGCGCGATCGTCGCAGAGCGGGATTATGGGGTAACGGACACCGAGGTGCTGGATGCTATCCGCTATCACACGTCGGGCCGAGTCGGGATGAGCTTGCTGGACAAGGTGGTGTGCCTGGCCGATTATATGGAGCCGGGGAGGGATTTCCCCGGTGTGAATAATATTCGGGAACTGGCCAACCATAGCCTTGAAGAGGCGCTCGCAGCCGGGTTTGATTCGACGATTGGACATCTGCTGTCACGCAGACAGATTATTTTTCCGTTGACGGTGCTAGCCCGCAACGATCTCATTAAGCAATTGGAGGCGAATTCATGACGATAAAACCGGAAGAATTGTTAAATATAGCTGTAGAGGCCGCAGAGGATAAGAAAGCGAACGATTTGGTCGTTCTGGACCTGAGAGGCATCTCGCTTGTGGCGGATTATTTTGTTATTTGCCACGGGAATTCGGATACGCAGGTTCAGGCAATTGCAACGGAAATCCGCAAACGGATCCATGATAAAGGCGTAGCTCTTCGGGGACTGGAAGGCATGGATGCTGCCCGCTGGGTGCTGATGGATATCGGGGATGTTGTCGTCCATATCTTCCACCGGGACGAGCGCGAGTATTACAACATTGAGCGCTTGTGGTCGGATGCCAAAGTGGTGGAGAACGTATGAGCTTGATCGCGGGCACGATCGTCCAGCTTACGGTTTCCAGGGAGGTTTCGCCTTACGGCTACTTTCTTGATGGCGGCGACCGGGATGTCCTGCTGCACTATTCGGAAGTGACCGGGAGCATTGCTCCGGGGGATACCGTCGAGGTATTCATCTTCTTCGATACCGAAGACCGTTTGGCAGCAACGATGAAAAAGCCGCTGCTAACCCTTGGTGAAACGGCAAAGCTGGAGGTGGCGGACGTTCATCCCCGGCTCGGCTGTTTTCTGGAAATGGGACTCGGAAGGCAGCTGCTGCTACCGATCCGGGAGCTGCCCGAAATGAAAGAGCTGCATCCTCAGGTGGGTGATCATGTATTCGTAACGATGGAGCATGATAAACAAGGCAGGCTGCGCGCCAAGCTGGCGGGTGAGCAGGAGCTCGCTCCGCTCGCCTTCCACGCGCCGAAATCGTGGATGGGCGAATGGTTTACGGCGCTGGTATACAAGCCGCTGCAGATGGGAACCTTCGTGATCGTCGACGGAGGCGTGGTCGGCTTTGGAGCGATCGGCATGATCCACTCCTCGGAGCGGACGCGGCTTCTTCGCCTGGGTGAAGAGGTGCGCGTACGGGTGAGCCATATTCGCGAGGACGGCCGGGTGAATCTGTCGATGGTTCCGCGCAAAGAGATCGGACGAAACGATGATGCAGACCGGCTGCTGGCGTTCCTGAAGGAACGGCCGGGCGGCGCAATGCCCTATTCCGATGAAACACCGCCCGACATTATCAAGCAGCGCTTTGGCATCAGCAAATCTGCATTTAAGCGTGCGCTCGGGAAATTGATGAAGGATGGCCTTGTCACACAGAAGGAAAGCTGGACGTATTTGGTGAAAAAAGAGGAGAATTCCGGTTCGGCTGAATAGCGACCGAAGAAGAAGCTTCTGGGAAAGTGGTGTCAGCATGTTGTCTTACCGAAAGTTTGCTTACGTATATGATCAGCTT
The DNA here is from genome assembly GCF_038002285.1 of Paenibacillus sp. FSL R5-0810. Taxonomy (NCBI): domain Bacteria; kingdom Bacillati; phylum Bacillota; class Bacilli; order Caryophanales; family Paenibacillaceae; genus Paenibacillus; species Paenibacillus sp. FSL R5-0810. Next base: position 3,138,844 of record NZ_JBBOCF010000001.1, on the reverse strand, counting down.
ATGGAAGATATGCCATACCCCGACTGGATCCGCTTTGCGAGAACGGCTTGGGACAAGCATGGCATGCCGAGAAGCATCGCGGAGCTCGGCTGCGGAACCGGAAGCATTACGATACCGCTGGTCAACTCCGGTTTTGAGGTGACGGGCATTGATTTGTCGGCCGATATGCTGTCTGTTGCCAGGCGGAAGCTGGAAGGATCGCCGCAGGGCAGCCGGCTGTTCCGCGAAGGGAGCGTCCGCTGGGTTCAGCAGGACATGCGTTCCTGGGAGCTGCCGGAGCCCGTTGATTCCGTGATCTCGTTTTGCGATTGCTTCAACTATTTGCTGGAGGAGAAGGATATTCGTTCCGCCTTCGTCCGCACGTACCAAGGGCTCAAGGAAGGCGGAACGTTTTTGTTTGACGTGCACCATCCGAACACGTTGATCCGGTATGATGCGGAGCAGCCATTCGTGTTGGATGAACGGGAGGTCTCCTACATATGGACCTGCGATCTGGATGAGCCCCGATGTGAAATCGAGCATCATTTGACCATTTTTGCACGGGATCATCAGGACCCTGCCGTCTACCGCCGCTTTGAAGAAACGCATATCCAGCGAGGATATGATCCGGAATGGATGAAGGTAGAGCTTATCAAAGCAGGCTTCCGTGATGTCAAATGCTACGCCGATTTCGAATGGGTTGAAGCCGGCGACGACGCTGCCCGTCTGTTCTTTGTAGCCATAAAATAAGATTACGGGAAAACCTTATATCATGTTGAGACTGCCTCAAGGTCATTTGACTTTGGGGCAGTCTCTTTATGCATGAAGGACTTTTTTGCGTTTGCAAAGGCATCCGACTTGCCTCTCCCAGCACGCGGTGTAATGATGGCTGCTGCACGATGATCAGCGACGCTCGGACGACAAGCCAAATTGCTGCAGGGACCACTGACAGGCGGTCGGCGCACCCATTATAATCTGAAACGCTTTTTAGGCTAATTATTTGATTGTGGTTAAGGTACACAGACGGAGCTATAGGTTTGCAGATCGGACTATGCTACGATGGGTCATATCCGGCCATTGCAATAATGACAGCGCTGTCTACATAGATGTATCTAAGATTGTAACCTCTGGAAGGCGGGATTTCGAGAGTCCAATGATAGTTAAATTCCCCCGGTGATGATAGGGGACATGAGAGGATGAGCGTACCATGAAAATGTCTGTATTTACGGTTGCAACCCCCGACTTGCAGCCTGAACAGCTGGCCAAGGCCGCAGCCGATGCCGGTATCGAAGGGATTGAATGGCGATTTAAGGAAATCCCGCCCGGCGCCGAGGAGGAGCAGCCTTCCTTTTGGAGGCATAATCAATGCTCCATGGATCCCGGCGGGACGGAGCAGGATTGGCTGCGATTCAAGCAGGCGGCGGAGCTGCACGGCAGACAGAGCATTGCGGTCGTTCCGTATCTAACCTGCGGCGATCTGGCGGAAACGGAGAAAGTGATGAGGGCAGCCAAGCTGGTAGGAGCCTCTTTCATCCGCGCCGGCATTCCGGCTTACAATCGCAGCGTCAACTACAATGAGCTGTACGAGCAAGCTGTAAAATACCTGCTGGAAGTGGAGGATTTGGCAGCCGCTTATGATGTGAAGGCATTGGTCGAGACGCACCATAACACCATTGCGCCGAGCGCCGGGCTTACATACCGGCTCGTATCCCATTGCTCTCCTCAGCATGTCGGCGTATTGTACGATCCGGGAAATATGGTTCATGAAGGCTACGAAAATTATCGCATGGGACTGGAGCTGCTCGGTCCTTACTTGGCCCATGTTCATGTGAAAAATGGCGGTTATCGCAAGCATCCGTCGGAGGACGGGAGCGAGGCAACGTGGACCGGGGAATGGACGCCGCTTGCTCAAGGCGCCGTTCCGTGGCGTCAGGTTATCCAGGATTTGAAGTCTGTTGGTTATGACGGCTATTTCGGCATCGAGGATTTTAGCGGCACGTACGATTCGACCGAGATGCTGCTTCGCTTTGCCGAGCAGATGAAGCAGTGGAGCGAAGATAAACAATTCGCGTAACGAATAATTGGATTTATTTTTATAGATGCGTAACGGAAGATATGAAATGTATGAGGGAGGATTGCAGTATGGAACAAGTTCGTATAGGTGTAATCGGTCTCGGAATGGGCTTCTCGCATGCCAAGTCGCTCGCGGCTGGACGGATCGCGGGAGCACGTCTTAGCGCCGTATGCGATTTTAATCCGGCCAAGCAGGAGATGGCCAAAGAGACGCTGCCTTCGGATGTGCGGATCTTTAGCGACGTGGATGCGATGATGGCTTCAGGAGAGGTGGACGCGGTCATTATTGCAACTCCGCATTACGGGCATCCGCAGGAAGCGATTCAAGCGCTGAACCGGGGGCTGCATGTGCTGATCGAGAAACCGGCCGGCGTCTATACCAAGCAGGTCCGCGAGATGAATAACGCAGCGGCTGCAAGCGGCAAAGTGTTCTCCATCATGTACAATCAGCGCTGCAATCCGCTTTATAAGAAGCTGCGGGAGCTGATTGCGGATGGAGAGCTCGGCGAAATCCGGCGCATGAACTGGATCGTGACGAACTGGTACCGTTCCCAGAGCTATTACGATTCGGGAGGCTGGCGTGCGACCTGGTCCGGCGAAGGCGGCGGCGTGTTGATCAATCAATCTCCGCACCAGCTCGATTTATGGCAATGGACGACAGGCATGATGCCGAAGAGAATTCGGGCATTCTGCGCGTTCGGCAAGTATCGCAACATCGAGGTCGAGGACGACGTGACCGCTTACGCGGAATACGAAAACGGCGCAACCGCCGTATTCATCACGACCACCGGCGAAGCGCCGGGCACGAACCGGTTTGAAGTGACGGGAGACCGCGGGAAAATCGTCATCGAAAACGGCAATCTTACTTTTTGGAGACTTCGGGTGCCGGAGCCGGAATTCAACCGTCAGTATACCGGCGGCTTCGGCGAACCGGAATGCTGGAAGTGCGACGTTCCGATCGTGGGAGACAATCCGCAGCATAACGGCATTATTCAAAATTTTACGGATGCCATTCTGCACGGCACCCCGTTAATCGCTCCGGGCGAAGAGGGAATCCATGGACTTACCTTGTCGAATGCAATGCATCTGTCCACGTGGACGGATAACTGGGTGGATCTGCCGCTGGATGAGGATCTGTACTATAACCTTCTGCAGGAGCGGATCGCCGCCTCGACCGGAGAGAAGACGGTGCGGGAGATCGGCCCTTTCGATATGAGCAAAACATTCGGAACCTACTAAATACAAGAAATAGGGGAGGCAGCAATATGAACCGGAGTGATGGAATGCGATATGCGCCGGTAGGCAAAGCCCAGCCGGTCTGCAAGCCCGGGGAATTCACGATCGCGGCCATGTCATTGGAGCATGGACATATTTACGGCATGTGCAACGGTCTTATCGAAGCGGGGGCCACGCTGAAATGGGTGTACGACCCGGACCCTGGGAAGGTAAAAGCATTCTGCGAGGCATACCCCGGCGTACGGCCGGCTTCCTCCGAAGCGCAAATATTGGAGGCTCCGGAGGTAAAGCTGGTCGCGGCTGCGGCGATCCCTTCGGAACGCTGCGGGCTCGGGCTCAAGGTGATGTCGCATGGCAAGGATTATTTTACCGACAAAACGCCGTTTACGACGCTGGAGCAGGTAGAGGCCGCCAGGGCGAAAGCGGCGGAAACCGGCAGAAAATACATGGTTTACTACAGCGAACGACTTCATGTGGAGAGCGCGGTTCATGCCGGCCGCTTGATTCAGGATGGAGCGATCGGCAGGGTGGTTCAGGTGCTCGGCACAGGCCCGCATCGGTTGAATGCGGCATCGCGTCCCGATTGGTTTTTCCGCCATGAGCAGTACGGGGGCATTTTATGCGATATCGGCTCCCACCAGATCGAGCAGTTTTTATTTTATGCAGGCTGCAGGGATGCCCAGGTGCTGAGCAGCAAGGTCGGCAATTATGCGAATCCGATGTATCCGGAGCTCGAGGATTTCGGGGATGCCACGCTGCTTGGCGACAACGGGGCGACGAATTATTTCAGGGTCGACTGGCTGACGCCGGAGGGACTCGGGACATGGGGCGACGGCAGAACCTTCATCCTGGGAACGGACGGATATATTGAGCTTCGCAAGTATATCGACATTGCCAGACACCCGCATGGCGATCATCTGTACTTGGTGAACAAGGACGGGGAGTTCCATATGGAGCTGAAGGGGAAGGTCGGCTATCCGTTCTTCGGTGAGCTGATTCTCGATTGCCTGGAGCGGACGGAGCGCGCCATGACCCAGGAGCATGCCTTCAAAGCGGGAGAGCTGTGCGTCAAGGCCCAAAACTTAGCCGTGCGGATCGGATAAATCCATTATAATAAAGGGAGACCCCGCCAAAATTCCCGGGGAATTGATTCATAACCTCGATAAGGGGGATTCCCACATGTCTTCGCGGTTGACGACTCCACCATCCTGGATGCCGGGCTTTGACCGGATGCTGCTGAGGGAACCGATTGAACTCGGCTGCTATAATGACCGGCCTTTATCCGGCGGGACTTTCCACTCCCACGCTTTTTACGAAATTTATTATTTTCATGAAGGACGCTGCACGTATCTGATCGGAGACTCCGTTTTTGCGCTGAAGCCCGGGGACCTGCTCCTGATGAACGGGTTGACGCTGCATTGCCCGAATGTGGAGCCGGGTTCGCGCTATGTCCGGAGCATTATCCATTTCGATCCCGCCTGGGTGTGCAGGGAGCTGCCCGAATCGGCAAGATCGGTCCTGCTGGATCCCTTCGAAACGCTGCGCAATCACCGGATGACGCTGACTGGGCAGAGGAGGGAAGAGTTTGAGCGGCTGCTGGAGGATATGAACCGGCTGCGGGGGGCGGAAGCTGCTTTCAAGCAGGAGCGATTGAAGCTTCGGCTTCAGGAAATGCTGTACGTCATTGCGGGCTGGTGTCAAAGCGAAGTGCAGCAGCAGGATTCGATCTCCGATAAGGAGCGTCATGTACAGCACGTCGTCTCGTTTGTGGAAGAGCATTACATGGAGGATTTGACGCTGGACCGAATTGCCAGGGACATGCATCTTACGAAGCATTACTTGTCCTCTTTGTTCAAGGAGGTCACCGGAACGACCGTATTCAAATATGTGTACCACCGAAGAATTAACCAGGCCAAAATCCTGCTGAGACTGCACCCCCATATGAGCATTACGGATGTCAGCCGGGCGGCCGGCTTCAAGCATTTGGCCCATTTCAGCCGGATGTTCAAGACGATGGTCGGAACGGCGCCGGAGCATTACCGCAAGTCCCAGGGCGAACTCCGTTGACTTGGCGCGGTTTTTTGGGTATAATAGCCACATTAAAATGGAAATCATAGTAATGCAATGATGGGGACTAGTAGTTCCGCATGCGATCATGCAGAGAGCCGGTGCATTTGGTGGAAGCCGGTTGACGCAAGGGATGAACTCGCCTCTGAGCAGCGGCGCGAACCCGGCTTTCGGATCTTAAGAATGCTTATTTATCCGTCGGTCGATGAAACGTCGCCGTCTCATCCGCGATAAGGATGCAAAGGGAGTGAAAGGCAAAGCATGCCTTGCACTAACTAGGGTGGTACCACGGGAATCAAACCTCTCGTCCCTAGCGTCAGCGCTATGGATGATGAGGTTTTTTTGTTTTCAGGACAGCGGCATTAACTGCCTTGTCCGTTCGACAGTGAAGGAGGAGCTATGTAGTATGACGGATCAACAATCAGCCGGCCACGGCTATAAGCCGCAGGTCATTGAACCGAAATGGCAGAAGTATTGGGAAGAGAACAAAACCTTTAAAACCGAGGACAACTCGTCCAAACCGAAATTTTATGCACTCGACATGTTCCCGTATCCTTCCGGAGCGGGTCTTCACGTCGGGCACCCGGAGGGCTACACGGCCACCGACATCATTTCTCGCTATAAGCGGATGCGCGGGTACAACGTGCTTCATCCGATGGGCTGGGACGCGTTTGGCCTTCCGGCAGAGCAATATGCGATGGATACAGGCAAGCATCCACGCGAATTCACCATCCAGAACATCAATAACTTCCGCCGCCAGATCAAGTCGCTCGGATTTTCTTACGATTGGGACCGGGAGATCAGTACGACGGATCCGGACTATTATAAATGGACGCAATGGATCTTCATCCAGCTGTACAAACGGGGCCTTGCTTATGTAGCCGAGGTGCCGGTGAACTGGTGCGAAGCGCTGGGTACGGTTCTTGCGAACGAGGAAGTCATTGACGGCAAGAGCGAGCGCGGCGGCCACCCGGTCGTCCGCAAGCCGATGCGGCAGTGGATTCTGAAAATTACCGAGTATGCGGACCGGCTGCTTGAGGATCTGGATGAGCTGGATTGGAGCGAAAGCCTGAAGGACATGCAGCGCAACTGGATCGGCAAATCGGTCGGCGCCGAGGTGCGGTTTGATATCGATGGGCATGACGCCAAGCTGGAAGTGTTCACGACCCGTCCGGACACCCTCTTCGGCGCAAGCTACTGCGTGCTGGCACCGGAGCATGAGCTGGTGGACAAAATTACGACCCCAGAGCAGCGGGAAGCGGTGAAGGCTTATCAGGATCAGGCAGCCCGCAAGAGCGACCTGGAGCGTACGGATCTGGCAAAAGACAAGACCGGGGTATTTACCGGGGCTTATGCCATCAACCCTGCCAGCGGCGCCAAGCTGCCGATCTGGATCGCCGATTACGTCCTCGCCGGCTACGGAACCGGCGCGATCATGGCCGTTCCGGGCCACGATACCCGCGACTGGGAGTTTGCGAAGCAATTCGGGCTTCCGATCATTGAAGTGGTGAAGGGCGGCAACGTGGAGGAAGAAGCTTACACCGGAAGCGGCGAGCACGTCAATTCCGGCTTCCTCAACGGAATGGACAATGAGGCTGCTATTCAGGCCATGAACGAGTGGCTTGAGAAAGAAGGCAAGGGTAAGAAGAAGGTCACGTACCGGCTGCGCGACTGGCTGTTCAGCCGTCAGCGCTACTGGGGCGAGCCGATCCCGATTCTCCACCTGGAGGACGGAACGATGAAGACCGTTCCGGAAGACCAGCTGCCGCTGCTGCTGCCGGACGTGGATCAGATCAGACCGTCCGGCACCGGCGAATCTCCGCTGGCGAATGTGACGGAATGGGTGGAGACGGTTGATCCCGAGACGGGCATGAAAGCCCGCCGCGAGACCAACACGATGCCGCAATGGGCAGGCAGCTGCTGGTACTATCTCCGTTACATCGATCCGCATAACCCGGATGAGCTGTGCTCGAAGGAGAAGCAGAAGGAATGGCTCCCGGTAGACCTGTATATCGGCGGCGTCGAGCATGCGGTGCTACACCTGCTGTACGCAAGATTCTGGCATAAGGTGCTCTATGATCTCGGAGTCGTCGATACGAAGGAGCCGTTCCAGAAGCTCGTGAACCAAGGCATGATTCTCGGCAACAATAATGAGAAAATGAGCAAATCCCGCGGCAATGTCATCAACCCTGATGATATCGTGAACGAATACGGAGCCGATACGCTTCGGGTATACGAGATGTTCATGGGGCCGCTGGAAGCGACCAAGCCATGGAACACGAACGGTGTTGAAGGCACGCATCGTTTCCTCTCCCGCGTATGGCGTCTGTTCATCGGCGATGACGGCCAGCTGAATCCAAAAATCGTGGACGGGGAAGGTTCCGACGAATGGAAACGTATCCTGCACAAAACGATTAAGAAGGTTACCGAGGATATCGAGCATATGCGCTTCAACACCGCAATCAGCCAGTTGATGATCTTCATCAACGAGGGCTACAAGGCGGATGAGCTCCCGCGGAAGGCGATGGAGAATTTCGTTCAAATGCTGTCCCCGCTCGCGCCTCATCTGGCTGAAGAGCTGTGGAGCCGTCTGGGACACACCGAGAGCATCACGTATGTTCCTTGGCCGGAATACGATGAGGCTTGGACCGTAGAAGCCGAGGTGGAAATCGTCGTCCAGGTGAACGGAAAAATCGTGGACCGCACCAAAATTGCTAAAGACTTCGATCAAGAAGCCATGCAGCAGCATAGCCTCTCCCTTCCAAATGTCAAGCAGGCGCTGGAAGGCAAGAGCATTCGCAAAGTCATTGCCGTTCCGGGAAAACTGGTCAATATCGTGGCCGGTTAACCGAGAAGCCGAATGCGGCGTCCAGTTTTGCCAGATCCTCCTCATACTTGTCGTGTGTGGTTTCGATCAATTGGTAGAACAAGCCGTTCAGGTGCGAGTTCAGTAAAATGAGCGCCTGAGCGGTGATGCCGCCGGGTACCGCGACCCTTTCCTGAAGCTGTTCGGGGGAGAAGCCCTCCTCCGTTAGCAGCTTCCCTGTGCCGACCAGCATTTCGCCGGCCAGGGCATTGAGCGTGCCGCGGTCGATCCCGGTCATTTCGACGGCAGCGTCAATCCATTTTTCCAAGAATAAACTTAAAAAAGCAGGCCCGCAGCTGGAGAAATCGGAAGTGATTCGCGTGTGCGATTCCAGAATCTCAACGGGCCTGCTGATATAAGACAGGAGGCTTTCTATAAGCTGCCTGTCTTCTTCTTTTATTCGGGAACCATACATACATAACGAAGCTCCGCCTCCGGTGATATTGGTAATGCTGGGTATGATTTTTGCCACCTTGCACGGCAGCGCCGATTCCAGGTGAATCAGCTGGACAGGGCTTGTAATCGATACCGCAATTTGATGCTCCGAAAGCCGGTCCCTGATTTCACTGCTGACGGATTTGAATTCGAGCGGCTTGACACAGATGAAGAACAGATCGCTTTCCGAAGCCGTTTCCTTATTGCAGCTGCACACGGTAAGACCGGGATGTCTCTTGGACAGCTGCTGGGCTTTCTCGGGGGTACGGTTGCTGACCCGAATTTGCTCGGGCAGGAGTGCGCCCGATCGAATGAAGGCATCGATCAATAGACTGCCCATACTGCCCGTACCGATAAAACCAACCTTCATGTGTACGTCCCCTCCTTTCGCGCTTTACGGCAGAAATGTACCGTTACTACGTTTAATGTATGCGGCAAGGATGGCGATTCATGACGGGTTCGGATACGAATTTGCGGTTTGAGATCGAAAAATCTTCAAAGTCTGGATGAGCAAATCATGTTTATCATGAAAAGGAGGATTTAAGAGATGAGGCGTATTCCAGTGGGATGGAGTGTATCGGCCGCGGCCTTGGGCTGCGTACTGATCCTATTTGCCGGCGGCCCGGAGAAAGGAATTCAGGGCTGGCAGCCTCTAAATGATCAGCTTGAGCAGGCGATTGCCGCGAATCATCCGGAAGGGGAAGCCCCGCCGGCCGGAGGTGCTGGAACCCGTACTGAGGCGAGCCGAGGTGAAGCAGGGTCCGGCGGGCAAGCCCTTGAGACGAAGGCGGCAACGGAGGGTGCGCCTGTCGCCGCCCAGTCCAGCAAGAATGAAGCTCATTCCGAAGGAGAAGCTCCTGCGCAAGCAGATGCGGACGCGGCGACGCCCCCCGCTGCAGCTTCCTCCGGTGCGCCTCCGGCAGGCTTGGGCACCGAGGCGGCAACTCCTACAGAAAGCTCATCTTCGCTGCCTGCGGCCGGCGCGAGGTCCGGCCTCATTAACGTGAATACGGCGGATGCCGCCGGGCTGATGGAGCTGCCCGGCATCGGGCAGGCTAAAGCAAAGGCCATTATCGATTACCGGAACCAGCACGGGGCGTTTCGCAGCGTGGCCGATTTAATGAACGTGAAGGGCATCGGTCCCAAAATGCTGGAGAAGATGAAGCCTTACGTTGAACTTTAGCTGTGTGCTACAATAAAGGAGACATTGATAAGGAACAGGTGAATGACGGATGAATACGGATCGACGGAAAGATTGGGACACATACTTCATGGATATTGCTTATATGGTATCCACCCGATCCCAATGCTCGCGGCGCCATGTCGGGGCCGTGCTCGTGCAGGGCAAGAAGCTTCTCGGAACCGCTTATAACGGAGCTCCGATGGGGGTTCCGGATTGCTCGGAGGCGGGCTGCATGATCGCCGAGGACTATGAGCTTGTTGTTCAGGACGGGAAGGAAACGGTAGTGAAGAAGCAGCGGTGCATTCGAACCATTCATGCAGAACAAAATTTGCTGCTGTTTACCGACCGGATCGACAGGGAAGGAAGCACGGTATACGTAACCGACGAGCCTTGCTGGACCTGTGCCAACATGCTGGCCAACAGCGGAATCGTCGAGGTGGTATTCCACCGCCCGTATCCGAAGGATACGGAGAAAGTATCGAACATGATGAAGCAGAAGGGGATCCTGTTCCGGCAGCTATCGGGGTATGAGCCGCCGCGGGAGACGATGATGGCGGTGAAGGAATAGAGACGTTCTTGAACAAACGAATAATCGCGATGCGGGGAAGAACCTTTGTTTGCAGTGGATTGCAGGCAGGGGTTCTTTTTCTATTGTAATTAACGGGATGATGCATTCGGGAAAGGAAGGTCGGAATGATGAGGCGTAGGCCGCTGCTAGTCTTTACGGTGCTATGGGTGATCGGAAGCAGTATCGCCTGCCTGACCTCCGGATGGAGGATGGCGCTGGCTGCGGCCGGTATTCTGCTTCTGCTGCTTGTGGTTTGTCAATGGGAGCGGGTCGGAAAAATCTATACGATATGCATGATATTCTCCTTGTGTTGTTCCGCTGCTTACTGGGAGTGGCATGACGCGATGAACGTGTCCGATTTGCATGTCCCGGCCCTAGAACGCGGGGAAGCCGAGTCGATTCCGATTTCAGGAGTCGGTGTTATCTCTTCGGAGGTGGCGATTGACGGGGATCGCGCGGATTTTACGGTATCGCTGCGCCATGCGGAGATCGAAGGAATACTGCCGCCGGATGCAGTGAATCGGGATCCAGCTAAGCTGCCGGGCAATTCGATGGAGACGGCAGACACCGTCATGGTTCAGGTCCGGCTGCTGGAGCAGGCGGAACAGAATATCGCGGCAGGCTGGAAGCGCGGAGATTCCGTTCATGTGTCAGGCGAGCTGCAGCAGCCGGGGATCGCGCGTAATTTTGACGGCTTCGATTATCGCCGCTATTTGCGCACGCAGAAGATTCATTGGATCGTGAAGGTAAAAGGGGCTGACCAGGTAAAGGCTTCGGCACCGGACGGATGGCGCGCCTCCCATATCCTGCGATGGAATGATTCCTTGCGCGGAGCGCTCGGGGATCGGCTGGAACAATTGTACGGCGGTGTTCATGCAGGGTATATGAAGGGACTTGTCATCGGCAATCGGGATGATTTGGATCCTGATACATTCTCGGAATTTTCAAGGCTCGGTCTGACGCATATCCTCGCGATCTCCGGCATGCATGTAGCCGTTATTGTAGGATGCCTGCTGTTTATTTGCTCTACGCTCCGGCTGACGCGCGAAGCCTCGCTTACGGTGGTGATGTGCCTACTGCCTGCGTACGTCCTCTTGACAGGGGCCAGTCCATCGATTGTCCGGGCGGGCATTATGGGAATGATCGGACTGTATGCGGCAAGGCGGGGGCTCCTTAAGGACGGCTTGCATATATTAAGCGCTGCCGCCTTGGCGATGCTGATGTACAATCCATATTTTCTGGTCGACGTCAGCTTTCAGTTATCCTTTATCGTCACGGCCGGGCTCATGATCTTTGTGCCAAAGATAATGCCGCTGTTGTCCTTTATGCCCCGCTGGCTGGCGGGGACGGCCGGCGTTACCCTCGTTGCCCAGTGGGTATCCTTTCCGCTGACCATCTATTACTTCAATCAATTCTCGCTCGTATCCGTCGCCGCGAACTTGTTGTTGGTGCCAGTTATCAGCTTGATCGTGCTCCCTTTGGGGATGACGTCTCTGCTGTTAAGCTGGGGCTGGATGCGGGGAGCAGGCTGGATCGCCGGTCTGACCGAATGGTTGAACGATTTGACGTTCCGGCTGGTCGGCTGGATGAACGGCTCGGCATTGATGACGATCTGGCCTTCGCCGGACTTGCTGTGGATCGTTGTATATTTTGCGCTCTTGTACGGCCTGCTGCATATATTAAGCAAGAGAGCCGAGGCGATCCGCCAGTTCAGGGAACAGCCAACCGATGATACGGTGCCCCTGGATGGCGCACGGAAGGAAGCCTTGATAAGAGACCGCTTGAATCATGTTGAGGCGGCGGGGATATTTCCCCTGCTGGACCGGTTGTCCGGCGCGCTTCGGTGGAGAGGTTATTGGCGGATGAGCGATTATATCGTTCGATTCGGGGGAAGGACAGCTGCTGCAGTATTAGCGTTTGCGCTGTGCCTGCTTCTGTTCGATGGCTATCGCCCCTCGTCCCTGCACGGGGCGGGCTTGGTGCAGTTTTTGGATGTGGGACAGGGCGATTCGATCCTGGTCACAACGCCGGAAGGCAAGCATATCCTTATTGACGGCGGCGGGACACTCAGCTTCCGAAAGCCTTCGGATGCATGGAAGGAGCGAAAGTCTCCATACGAAGTCGGGGAGAAGGTCGTCGTTCCCTTGTTGAAAAAAAGGGGCGTGCACCGGCTGGACGCTGTAATCATGTCCCATGGAGACCAGGATCATATCGGCGGACTCCAAGCCGTGCTCCGTGAAATTCCTGTGGATTCCATCGTCTTTAATGGCAGCTTGACCGATTCGGACGCCTTTCGCCAAAGCATGGCGATCGCCCTTCGGAAGAATATTCCCGTATATCGCGCCGGAGCGGATCTTATGGAATGGAAGCTTGGCAAGGACACGGAAATCCGGTTTTTGTCCCCGGTCACGTCACCGTCCGGCGAGAGCGGCCAGGCATTATCCCTGGTCAAGGAGCAAAATCATGCCTCGCTCGTATTCGTGCTTCACATGAACGGATGCCGGTTTTTATTCACCGGCGATACGGACGAAGCGGCAGAGCAAAAAATATTGCTTCATATGGAAGAGCGTACAGATGGAGGCAGCCTGCCGCTATTAAATGAACCGATCGATGTGATGAAGGTTGCCCACCACGGGAGCAAAACCTCCACGTCAGTCCGGTGGATGGACGCCTGGCAGCCGAGGGCTGCAGTCATCTCCGCCGGCGTTAACAATAGGTACGGGCATCCCCACCCGGATGTGGTCGCCCGATTGGAGCAGTACCGATCGGTGATATACCAGACAAATCGGCATGGCGAAATTCAAATGATCGTAAAGGACGGAGCCATAAAAGTGCGATCCAGACTAAATCCTTAGAGGGTCTGTCCTGAATAGCCTGAATCGTAGTATGATCGATGTGGTATGAAATAACAGGCGGATGACGTTGCTCTATATATTTGGTATAGTTAGATGAAGTTTCTTAAAAATTCATAGATTACATACTGCAACATTTTTGTCATCATTTCCGTCTGTATGTATGCAGGGAGAGGGGGATCCACTGTGGTGGAGCAGGGACTCATCAGAGCCGCTCAATCGGGCGATCGCGACGCTCTAATCACCCTATTGCGAGAAATCGAGCAACATGTTTACCGAACGGCCTATTATATTCTGAACAATGAACAGGATGCGATGGATGCTGCTCAGGAGGCATTGATCCGCGTGTACACCAAGATCAATTCCTATGAAGAGAAAGCGCAGTTCAAGACCTGGGTTCAGCGGATCGTAACCAACATTTGCATCGATAAATTCCGCAGGAACAAGCCGACGGTGTCCATTGACGAGCATGATCTGGTGTTTCAGGACAGCCAGGATGTCGAAAGAGAAGTCATGTCGGGCTACATTGCCCAGGATATTCAGCAGGCCATCAATCAGCTGCCGGATCATCACCGTACGGTCATCGTCCTTAGGTATTTGCAGGACTTATCCTACAACGAAATCGCAGACTGCCTGAATTTGCCGCTGAACACGGTCAAATCGTATTTGTTCAGGGCCAGGCAGCAGCTGCAGAACATGCTGCATGAGCATCAGAAAGGTGGTGTATCAGGATGAATTGCCAAGAGGTGGTGGAACGCATGCACCGGTATTTGGACCGGGATCTGACTCCGGAGGAGACGGCTGAGATGTTTCAGCATGTGGCTGTTTGCAAGGAGTGTGCGGAAACCTTTCAAATATTGAAAGCATTGAATCGTGAGCTTGAGGATCTGCCGGCCGTGTCTCCGCCTGTCAGTTTGGTAGATGCGATTATGCCCAAACTGGTTGCCATCGACCTTGAACGCGGCAGCCTCATGGATGAGCAGGCAGCGAAAAATGAGAAGTCTTCCGAGATGACGCCGGAGCTTGGCCGGACGAAGCGAGCCGGCAGCTGGTGGGGCACCATCGCAGGCAGAACCGCAATCGGCGCTGCCGCCGCGGCCGTTATCTTGGGAGTGGCGATATTCAACTATCAGCCGAAAATGCTGTCGGATGCCGAGCTTCCTTATAACGAGGAAGCAAGCACGACAAGTGCAGGGCTGCCGGATGCCGCACCTGAAGCGGAGCATCCATCCGAGGAGCCGAGAATCATGAACAAGGATGCCGGTTCGGGCTCGGCCGAAGGCTACACTCCGATGAACGAGGCAACTCCTTCCGAAGACGAGCCTTCAAAGGAAACCGGAAGCGATGAGACGGCCAAGGATCAATCGGATCCGCCAAACGCGGCGGGTGAAGGAAACGGACAGCCGAAGGACTCCGGTGACCCGAACGCGAGCGAATCGAATCCGGCGGCTGGCATGAGAGCCCCGGTCGAATCGAATGATAAAACCTCAACCCATTCGGCCAACGCCAATTCGTATAATCCCGGATCGGCAGAACCGCCATCCGATCAAAGCGAGCCAGCCAACGGCGGCAGCTCGGACGCCGTGTCTCCGCCGCAGGAACCTGCCACTCCGAATGCGGATACGCAGCCGCCGGCCCAGGATCCGGCAGCGGATGAGGGCGGCAGCGCGGCAGCGCTGGAATCGACAGAGCCGGCGGATCAGATGATGGGCATCATGAGAGCTCCGGAACAATGGACATCGCCGAATGCGCGATACATGGCTTCCTCGGAGGGAGATCAGCTTGTGATCTATCGGGTTCCGGCTGCAAACAGCGAAGCTGAACAGCAGCAGTCGATGGAAGAGATCGGAAGGCTTCCACTGGGTGGAAGCTTGGTGTCCGGACAATGGTCCCCAGACAGCTTGACCTTCAAGTACAAAGTCAAAGTCAACGCTGAACTGATCGAATCGGTTTACACCGTGGAAGAAACGGCCCCGCCGCAGTCCGGGCAGCCGTCTTCCAAGGAACCGCCGGCTAAGCCATAAGCCGGGGCACCCGCATATTTTCCGATGTGAACTTATAGAAAAGAGCGTATTGCTCGCACAATTACCAGGAGATATGAATAAGATAAATTAGAGAGAGCATTATACCAACCACCGTCGTATGACCGGCGGCGGGATGTTTCTAGAGCATCCTGTCCGGCGTTTATATAGATGTGTTGGGACGAAGGGACCTTGCCGCTGTCATAGCCGAGGTCTCTTTGTTTTGGCAGCGGCTCTTCATTCGCTATCGCTTTCGGGTCGTCTTTTTTGGTATAGTGTACAGAGAGAAAGGGGGGACGCCGATGGATGCCAAAGCGGCGGCCAAGGCGGTCAAGCAGGGGGATGTGTCTTCCGTATATTTGCTGTACGGCAGCGAAAAGTTTCAGATGAGGGAGTTTGCCGAATTTCTGGAGACCCAGCTGATTCCCAAGGAAGATCGCGACTTTGCCATCGTCCATATGGATTTGGGGGAGACTCCGATTCAGGCCGTGGTCGAAGAAGCCGAGACCGTTCCTTTTATGGTTCAGAAAAAGCTTGTTTTCGTACGAGATACATCGTTTTTTACTGCGGCCAAGGACAATGGGAAGGTAGAGCACAAACCGGAGGCCTTGCTTGAATATTTGAACAATCCAGCCGATTACAGCGTCATTGTGTTTATGGTGGGAGCGGAGAAGCTCGATGAACGCAAAAAGGTGGTCAAAGCGGTTAAAAAAGCAGGAGTCTCGCTTTCCTTTGCACCGCTCGGCGGCGAGGATCTGCTGCGCTGGGTGGACAAGCAGGTACGTAATCGAGGGTGCTCCCTGCGCGAGGGAGCGGCTGAGACCATCGTCCGCAATGCCGGGACGAGCCTTCAGACATTGGCCGGCGAGATCGAGAAGCTGTGCCTGTATGCAGGCGAAGGGGGAACGATCGATACCTCCACGGTCGATATGCTGGTAGCCCGCAGTACGGAGCAGAATGTATTTGCCTTGGTGGAGGATATTGCCAACCTGAGGCTGGATAAGGCGCTCGGCATCTACTATGAGCTGCTGAAGCAGCGGGAGGAGCCGATCAAAATCGCGGCCCTGATCACCAGGCAGTTCCGGATTATTTTGCAGGTGAAGACGTTGTCGGCGCAGAGCTATTCGCAGCAGCAAATCGCTTCCCAGCTTGGGCTGCATCCCTATGCGGTGAAAATCGCGGGAGAGCAGGCGCGTAAATTCGAATCGGCCCGGCTTGAAGGCATTTTGAACCATCTGGCGAATCTGGATTATCAGATGAAGACCGGAGCGGTGGACAAGGTGCTGGGGATCGAGCTGTTTTTGCTGAGACTGGGCGCTTGATCACATAGCTGTGGCGACCAGGCAACAATTCAAAAAGCCCTGACCCGGTATAAACCGAAGGTCAGGGCTTTTTCCAATGTCTTATTCAACAAACGATTACGCTTGGGACGTAAGAGCGTTCAGTCTTTTCGCCAGACGGGATTTCTTGCGGGCAGCTGCATTCTTATGGATCAGGCCCTTTGTAACAGCTTTATCGAGCTTCTTGGAAGCGGCTTGGAAAGCAGCTTTAGCAGCCTCGATTTCTGTACCGTTCAACGCGACGTCAGCATTTTTAACTGCTGTGCGAAGCGCGGATTTTTGAGAAATGTTAAGCGCATGGCGTTTGTCGTTAGTCTTAACACGTTTAATCGCGGATTTGATGTTTGGCATTACATTCACCTCCTGTAAGGCATTTCAATAGAGCGAAATGGTTCACAACTTAAAATATTTTAGCATGGAGGTAGACAAAAAGCAATACTAAACAAGACTTCTGCATAATCTCTTCCCTCCTCTCACACACTAGTAGCAATATGAGGAGGAGTGTGAACTTAGATGGATCTGGATCTTCAGAAATATTCCGTCCGAACCGACCTTGCCGTGGAATCAAGGGAGCTTGCCGGAGGGGCCGGCAGCCCGCCCATTCCGGGCTTGATGGAGGATGTCGTTCAGGAGGACGGTATTAAAATTACAAGGCTCGATGTGGAGAACGACGCGGCCTCCCAGCAAATCGGAAGAGTGAAGGGGCACTACGTCACGCTCGAAGTTCCCGATCTTCGGAAGGGGGATACCGGGCTTCAGGAACAGGTATCCGTCGTATTCGCGCGCGAGTTCGAAGCGTTCATGGAGCGGATCGGCATAGGTCCGAAAGCGAGCGCGCTCATCGTCGGGCTCGGCAACTGGAATGTGACTCCGGATTCCCTGGGGCCGCTGGTGGTGGAAAATGTCATGGTTACGCGTCAATACTTTGAACTGATGCCGGACCGTGTAGCCCCCGGCTACCGCCAAGTGAGCGCCATAGCGCCGGGCGTCCTCGGCCTTACGGGAATAGAATCCAGCGAGACGGTTCAAGGGATCGTGGAGCGAACCCGTCCGGATTTCATCATCGCGATCGATGCGCTGGCATCCCGATCGCTGGAGCGGGTGAATACGACGATCCAAATTGCGGATATCGGCATTCATCCCGGCTCGGGCATCGGCAATAAACGGAAAGGCTTGACCAAGGAAGTGCTCGGGGTGCCCTGCATTGCGATTGGAGTGCCAACCGTTTGCTATGCGTCGACGATCGTCAACAATGCCATTGAGCTCATGAAATCCCATTTCGGCGAGAAGGCGCCGGAGACGGGCAAGATCATGGGGATGCTGCAAAATTTGTCCGAAGGCGAGCGGCTTGCCCTCGTTAAGGAAGTGCTCGAGCCTTTGGGGCATGATTTGATTGTCACCCCGAAAGAGATCGATGAATTTATCGAAGACATCGCTAATATCGTAGCGTCAGGCTTGAACGCAGCGCTGCACGAGGCGGTGGATCCCGGCAATACGGGCGCGTACACCCACTAGCAAGCGGGTTATACCGAATAAAGCTCCTAAGCTCCGAATCTATCGGAGCTTTTATATTTCTCCCCTATTCTTTTATTTGTATAAGTTGAATTAAGTATACGATGCTGGCAAGGAAGTGAAAGATTCGAAAAAATCGAAAGCTTTCTGAAGGAAAAAGCTGCATCGAAAGCATACGCTTGAGGCCGCCTTTGGCTTCGGATTTCTACTGTGCCAGGTTCTATAAATCATGAAGTCTGAAACCAACAGCGATTATAGGAACATTTTACATACTTGCCCTACCATCTTTTCAATGATTCAACTTTTCTAGTTCTATCGATTCCATCCGGTTCATAGATTGGGAGTATAAGAGATCACAGAGAGCGGGGACATGAGCTTCGAATGTGCCGCTTCCCCGCTGAAGCCGAGGAGGACTCCGATATGAACAACCGTAAGTTTCGCATCTGGAATATTGCCAGACTGAGACGAAATGTGATGGAAGGTTTGAGCATGGGCAAAACGCTGATCGTTCTGATGCTGGGCTCCCTCATCTTTTTTATTTTGCTGGGGCTTGGGGGGATGGCCGAGCAG
Source organism: Paenibacillus sp. FSL R5-0810 (assembly GCF_038002285.1). Lineage (NCBI taxonomy): Bacteria > Bacillati > Bacillota > Bacilli > Caryophanales > Paenibacillaceae > Paenibacillus > Paenibacillus sp. FSL R5-0810. Next base: position 3,120,142 of record NZ_JBBOCF010000001.1, on the reverse strand, counting down.
CGGCTGAACAGCTCGCCTGTGTCTTCGATGAAGGGGCTGGCCGCTTCCCTATCAAGTCACTTTTTTATTGATATGATCGGGATGGAGATGCCGCATATGGCCGCTTCCAAGGAAGATTCCAGCTTCTCCGGGGAGAAGATGTCGACCTTCGTGTTTCAGCTGTTGACGAGCGTGAATCCGAGAGATCCGAAGAGTCTGCTCGCCGGAGAGCTGCCGGGGATGAGAGCCAATCAGCCGGTTCAGCTGCATAGCGGCTCCGGCAATGAAGACGGGGAAGCGCCCGCGGATTATCGGCCGGACACCGCCGAGGGGGCGGCGGACCCGGGAGAGAACCCCGTAGGAAATCCGGGCGAGAATCCGGATAACGGCGAGCAACCGCCAGAGGCGGGCGAGGATAACGGGCAGGAGCAGCAGAACGGCGAAGACGGACCGGGCGAAGGCGAGGGCCAAGGAACGGACAGCAAGAACGAGCCCGGAGGCACATCCAAGAACGGACAAACGACCGACGGCAAGAAGGCGGTGCTGATCTATCATTCCCATCCGCAGGAAGCCTACAATCCGCTCCTCACCCATCCTTCGGACAATCCCGGCGCCGTGTCGCCGAGCAAAAATGTCATGCTGGTCGGCAGCTTCATGGCAAAACGCCTCGAGGCCAACGGGATCGGGACTCTGCACGACAAAAGCGACTATCAATCGACCGTAGAAGGCTATAACTATAATTATTCCTATAAATATTCCAGGCAGACGGTGCTCGAAGCGATGGGCCGTCACGATGATTTGACCTATCTGATCGATATCCACCGGGATTCCCAGCGCTACAGCAAAACGACCGCTACCGTAAACGGGGTCAATTACGCCAAGGTGTACTTCATTATTGGACATGCCAACGAGAACTGGAGAAAAAACGAGGCGTTCGCCAGCAAAATCAATGCGAAGCTGGAAGCGTCGTACCCGGGCATTTCACGCGGCGTGTGGGGCAAATCGGCCGACCAGGGGAACGGGGAATATAATCAGTCCCTGTCGCCAAACAGCATCCTGATCGAGATCGGCGGAATCGACAATACGAAGGAAGAGCTGCAGCGAACGGCCGAGGTGCTGGCCGATATTATTGCCGAAGTGTACTGGCAAGAGCAGGAAGCGAAGAAAGCCAGCGTGAAGAAGGACGCCAAGGCCGATAAGCTGTCGGCCTCGGCAGGCCGGAAGGGCGGTACGGAAGCTTCCCGGAACGACGAACGGAAAGCCGGGTAAAAACTGAAGGAGGGGACTCTGATGTCAAGAACGGGGAAACGATTCGTGGCTCTGCTCATATGGACAGGCATCGGCATATTGATCGGCATGCAGCTCGGCGGGGAAAAAGCATCGCCCCCGACTGGCGGCATTCAAACGGTGCAGCAAGTGCAGCAGGAGCCTGCTGCCGGGCAGTCCGAAGCAGGAACGGCGGCTGAAGGCAGCGGTTGGGGCGGCGTACGGAAGTCGCCTCCGGCTTCCGGCCCGAACGAGGAGGCGGAGATCCGGCCCGAGTTCGAACCGCTGCCGCGGGACATCCTCCTTCCTGAACGCTCAAGCCCGCCGGCCGATGTGCTGGCGGACAAAACGGCAGGTCTGCTCCAAGAGCTGTCGGACCAGAGCATCCGCTGGGTCGTATCGATGTTCGGATCCATCGTGGAATGATGCGCCGTTTCGGCAGCCGAATCTCGGGTAGCCGCGCCTTAGCCATTGCTGTGCATCCCCTCAACTGGTATAATAAATTGATTCAAACATCTGGTGGTTGTTGGGGGTTAGCATGACGGACGTACAAGTAAGACAACAAAAAATTCGTAACTTTTGTATTATTGCACATATAGACCATGGTAAATCGACGCTTGCGGACCGCATTCTGGAGTTTACGGGCGCGCTGACCTCGCGCGAAATGCAGGAGCAGGTCCTTGATCAGATGGATCTGGAGAGAGAGCGCGGCATCACCATCAAGCTGCAGGCTGTACGCCTTACTTATAAGGCCGACGACGGCGAGGAGTACATCTTGAACCTGATTGATACTCCAGGACACGTCGACTTCACGTATGAGGTCTCCCGAAGCCTGGCTGCCTGCGAAGGCGCGCTGCTCGTCGTCGACGCTGCTCAAGGAATTGAAGCGCAGACACTGGCCAACGTATATTTGGCGCTGGATAACGATCTTGAAATTTTGCCGGTTATCAACAAAATCGATCTGCCTAGCGCCGACCCGGACCGGGTCAAGCAGGAGATCGAGGACGTGATCGGTCTGGACGCGAGCGAAGCGGTGCATGCTTCCGCCAAGGCCGGCATCGGAATCAAAGAGATTTTGGAGCAGGTCGTGCAGAAGGTTCCTGCACCTACGGGCAGTCCCGAGGAGCCGCTGAAGGCGTTGATCTTTGACTCGCATTACGACCCTTACCGGGGCGTCATCGTGTATGTCCGCGTCATCGACGGCAGCATCAAGGCCGGTTCGATGATCAAAATGATGGCGACAGGCAAGACCTTCGAGGTCATCGAGGTCGGCGCGTTCAAGCCGCGCATGAGCATCGTGGACGAGCTCAACGTCGGCGACGTAGGCTTCATCGTGGCCGGCATCAAGAGCGTGGGAGACACCCGCGTCGGCGATACGGTAACCGATGCAAAGCGTCCGACGGCCGAGCCTCTTCCGGGCTACCGGAAGATCAACCCGATGGTATTCTGCGGCCTGTATCCGATCGAAACGTCGGATTACAACGATTTGCGCGAAGCGCTGGAGAAGCTGCAGCTTAACGATGCGTCCTTGAGCTTCGAGCCTGAAACCTCGAGCGCGCTCGGCTTCGGCTTCCGATGCGGATTTTTAGGCCTGCTTCATATGGATGTCATCCAGGAGCGGATCGAGCGGGAATTCAACATTCCGCTGATTACGACGGCGCCGAGCGTTATCTACCGCGTGACGCTGACCAACGGCGATCAGATGCAGATCGATAACCCGTCCCACTATCCGGAGATCGGCAAGATCGATTATGTGGAAGAGCCGTATGTCAAGGCGGGCATTATCGTCCCGAATGATTATGTCGGAGCGATTATGGAGCTGTGCCAGGCGAAACGCGGGGAATTCATCAACATGGAGTATCTGGATACGACGCGCGTCACGATTACGTATGAAATTCCGCTGTCCGAGATCGTGTATGATTTCTTCGATCAACTGAAGTCCAGTACGAAGGGCTATGCTTCGTTTGACTACGAAATCTCCGGATACCGCAGATCCAATCTTGTTAAGATGGATATTCTGCTGAACGGCGAGCAGGTTGACGCCTTGTCCTTTATCGTGCATAAGGACCGCGCTTACCACCGGGGCCGTGCGATCTGCGAGAAGCTGCGCGAGCTCATTCCGCGCCAGATGTTCGAGGTGCCGATCCAGGCATCGGTCGGAACGAAGGTTGTTGCCCGCGAAACCGTCAAGGCGATGCGCAAGAACGTCCTGGCGAAATGCTACGGCGGCGATATTTCCCGTAAACGGAAGCTTCTGGAGAAGCAGAAGGAAGGGAAGAAGCGGATGAAGCAGGTCGGCAACGTCGAGGTGCCGCAGGAAGCCTTCATGGCGGTGCTGAAAATCGACGACAAGTAATGATTTGAACAAGCGAGGCGGCAGGCCATGAACGACCAAGCTGCAGCCTGCCATTCAACCTCATAATGCCTGTTTTGGGAGTCAAATGATGGGAAAGCCGGTTTTATGGCTTTCCTTTTCTTTCATTGAACAGGTGCCAGGGGATATAGTAGAAGAAGTCTCCAGTCGGGCAAGCAAAGAAGGGGCGAATACGAAATGACGAATAACCAACGAACGGAAGCGGTGTATATCCATATTCCGTTCTGCACGAATAAATGCTTTTACTGCGATTTTAATTCCTACGTTTTGAAGGATCAGCCGGTTATGGACTATCTGCGGGCACTGGATCACGAAATGGAATTGACGGTCAAAGCCCATCCTCCGGGAGCAATCAAGAGCATCTTTGTCGGCGGGGGAACACCGACGGTTCTAAAGCCGGATGAAATGGAGTACTTTCTGCATAGCGTCAAGCGGCATTTTCCGGTGTGGTCGGACGATATCGAGTTCTCGATGGAGGCGAATCCCGGGACAACGGATCTGGAGAAGCTTAAGGTTATGCGCGAAGGCGGAGTGAACCGGATCAGCTTCGGCGTTCAGGCCTTCCAGAACAGCCTGTTGTCCGGCATCGGTCGCATCCATGATACGGATGATGTGTACCGCAGCCTGGATAACGCGAGAGCCGCAGGCTTTGACAACATGTCCATCGACCTGATGTTCGGCCTGCCGAATCAAACCTTGGAGATGCTGGCGGAAAGCGTGGATAAGGCGCTGGAGCTCGGGCTTCCCCATTACTCCATCTACAGCCTGAAGGTGGAGGAGAATACGTTGTTCCATACCATGTACCAGAAAAATCAGCTCCCGCTTCCGGATGAAGAGGATGAGCTGAACATGTATCTTCTATTAATGGAGCGCATGAAGGCGGCAGGCTATAAGCAGTATGAGATCAGTAACTTTGCGAAGCCTGGTTACGAGAGCCGCCACAATATGACGTACTGGCGCAATGAGGATTACTACGGGCTTGGCGCCGGAGCTCACGGCTATATCAACCGTCAGCGCCACGTAAATATTAAGGGAGTGAACCCTTATAATGAAGCGGCAAGAACCGGGCTGCCGCGGCTGGAAAGCTTCGAGGTATCAAGAGAGGAAGCGATGGAGGATTTCTTGATGGTCGGACTCCGCGTCCTGGACGGTATTTCCCGGACCCGATTCGAACAGCAGTTCGATGCTTCGTTGGACGAGGTATTCAAGCGTCCCCTGAGCAAAATGGTGAGCGCGGGCTTGCTTGAAACGACGGAGGATGGGTACAGGCTGAGCTCTAAAGGCATCCTGTTCGGCAATGAAGTGTTCGCCGAATTTATCGGCACCCTGTCGGCAAATTAATCTATTGAACTTTTATGCGCTCTGTTGTATATTTATCCAAGACATATGACGGAGCGTGCAAAGGGGAGACGAGGATTATGCCGGCGGTATGCAGAAAGGCCAGATTAGAGGATGTTGAGCCGCTGTATCAGATGATTCAAGGCTACGCCGAGAAAGGAATTATGCTTCCAAGATCCAGAGCGGTGCTCGAGAAGCAGATTGGGGAATTCGTCGTGGCTGAAGCGGAAGGGAAAGTCATCGGCTGCGGTTCACTGTGCCAGCTTGGGAACGATCTCGTAGAAATCCGTTCGCTGGGGATCTCGGAAGGCTACAAGGGGCAGGGCATCGGCTCCATGCTGGTGGATTCGCTGCTGGAGGAAGCCAAGCGCCGGGAAATCCCGAAAGTAATGGCCTTGACGTACGAAGTATCCTTTTTCATGAAAAACGGCTTTGCCGTCGTCGAGAAGGAGATTTTTCCGGAGAAGGTGTGGACCGATTGCATCCATTGCAAGAAGCAGCACGCCTGTGACGAAATAGCTGTGCTTAAAGTACTGAACTGACTTGACAATCCTCAGGTCGGTTTGGTATTTTTGTTATATCGGTTAGCACTCGATGGCGATGAGTGCTAACGATTGTAAGATAGGCAGTCTATAAGGAGGGGAGCGACATGTTAACTGATCGTCAGCGCTTGATTTTGAACGCTATTGTGGATGACTACATCCGTTCGGCGGAGCCGGTTGGTTCAAGAAGCATTTCTAAACGCGGGGATGTTGGCTACAGCCCGGCAACCATTCGCAATGAAATGGCTGATTTGGAGGAGCTTGGGTTTCTTGAGCAGCCCCATACGTCGGCAGGGCGAATTCCGTCTCATAAGGGATACCGTTATTATGTCGATCATCTCACCTCGTCGTTTTCCTTGAATCCTGAGGAACTGCATATGATGAAATCGTTCTTTGCGGAAAAACTGAACGTCATGGAGCAGATGATTCAGCATGCTGCAGGTATTTTGTCGCAGATGACCAATTACACTTCCATCCTGCTGGGACCGGAAGTTTTTCATACGTCCTTACGCCACTTCCAGCTTCTGCCTCTAAATGAAGGCCAGGCGGTTGCCATCATCGTGACCAGCACGGGCCAAGTGGAGAATAAGATCGTGTCGATTCCGCAAGGAGTTTCCGTTTCGGAATTGGAGCAGGTGGTAAATCTCCTTAACGAGAAGCTGGTCAACGTTCCTTTGTATAAGCTCAAGACCCGGCTCTACACGGAGCTCGGGGCAGAGATGCAGCGCCACATCGCGCATTACGAAGAGCTTATGAAGGTGCTGGACATTGCGCTCGAGAACGAGCCCGACCACCGCGACGTGTATCTCAGCGGTACGACCAATATGCTGAATCAGCCGGAATTCAAGGATGTCGACAAGGTTCGGGACATCTTCGAGCTTCTCGAGCAGACGCCGGCACTGATGAAGCTGATGGCACCGGCACCGGGAGAGCACGGTGTGCAAGTACGAATCGGCACGGAGAATACGCATGAAGCGATATCCAACTGTAGCCTGATTACGGCTACTTATTCTATAGATGGCAAGGCCGTCGGCTCCATCGGCATACTGGGGCCAACGCGAATGGAATACGCAAGGGTGATCGGCATCTTGAACGTGTTGTCCCATGACCTGACGAAGCTGCTGTCACACTGGTATAAATAAAGGAGCGAGCCTTATGAGCCAAGGACAACACAGCCATGTGGACGGCGATGAACGCTATTCAACGCTGCTGAACAACAGCAATGCCGTCCGGGCCGTCACATCCGCTGTGGAAGGGACGCTCGGCCCCAAGGGGCTCGATGTAATGCTTGTCGGCCCGCGCGGCGAAGTGGTCATTACGAACGACGGCGTGACGATATTGGACAAAATGGACGTAAGCCACCCGGCGGCCCGCCTGTTGATCCAGGTGGCCCGCGCGCAGCAGGAGAAGATCGGGGACGGCACCACGACGGCTACCATTCTTGCAGGGGCACTGGTTCAGGAAGGCGTCTCGCGCATTATCCGCGGCGTGCCGGCTTCCAAGGTTGTGGAAGGAATGCGCCAGGGGATCGATCGGGCGCTTGAACTGCTGTCCGGCCGCGTCCGTGTCATTGAAGGGTTGGACGACCCGCTTCTGGAACGCACGGTCTATGTAGCCGGGCGTGAGCGAAAGGATATCGTTGCGCTCGTTATGGAAGCGGCCCGCAAAGCCGGCATGCCGCGCCTTCATGATCCTTCTTATTCGCTTGCGGACAGTATAATTGCGCTGGAGAATGCCGACAATGAGGTGTTCGAAGGTGTCTTGCTTCGGCAGAAGCCGATCTTTACCCGCGACTACCTTCAGTACAGCGATGCGAAGGTGCTCGTGCTGCTGGATGCGCTTGAGCCTGACGAGCTGGATGAAGAAGTGCTGACAACCGAAGCGGGCTTCGCGCAGTATATGGATCTGCGGAATCGGTTCGCTGCCGATCTGGAGCGCTTGTCCGCATTGTCGGTGAAGTTGATCCTGCTGGAGAAAGGCATTCATCCTGATGCGGAGCAGTTCTGCCTCGATCACGGAATCATGGTCGTACCGCGCGTATCCCGCGCGGATTTGAAGCGAGTCTGTGACATGACGGGGGCGACACCTATACGCCGAAAGGCGTTACATAAAGATTCGGAGCAGCTTGCTGCTCTTCTCGGTGACAGCCCGCGCGTCTCTTATGATGAAACGATCGGCAAAATCAGGCTGGCCAGCGGCCGCAGGGAACGGATCGTGACGGTGATCGTAGGCGCGAGCACCTCCGAAGTGGTCGGCGAGTCCGCCAGAATAGCAGGTGATGCGGCTTCCGCCCTGCAGGCCGCCATTACCGGCGGCGTGCTTCCGGGCGGCGGAACGAGCGAGCTTGCCGTTTCTTATGCGCTCGAGCGGATCCGCGAGGCGCAGAAGGGGATGGAAGCGTTCGGATTCGAAGCCGTGTCTGCGGCGCTGCGCAAGCCGATGTCGCAGATCCTGCTGAATGCGGGCTACAACCCGCTGGAGAAGATGGAGGAGGTGCGTGCCGCGCAAATCCGTTCGGGCTCCGATTCCATGGGGCTTGACTGTGACACCGGCACCGTCGTCGACTATGAGGAGCTGGGGGTGCTGGATCCCGCGCCGGTGAAGCTTCACGGCCTGCGGGCTGCGGGAGAAGTGGCGGCGGCCGTCCTCCGGATTCATCATGTGATCAAAATGAAAGAAATCAACGAATAGGCATCTTAGAATCAGGGACCGGATGACCAGATACGATGGGAACACAGCCAGCGGGCATACAACAGCAGGCTTACAATATGAAGGAGGTGGACGCGTCTTGAATAAAGAGCAGAAGGATGCCGTTCAAGATACAGTAACTGAAGAGATGGAACACAATATGGAGGAAACCCCGAGCACGGAGGAAGAGGTTGTTAACGAGGAGGCCGTTGCCGGCGCCGAGCAGGAGGGCGCTCCTGCGGATCAGCCAGAGGAAGGCGAGAGCGATGCCCATGCGGCCGAGATTGCGAAGCTTCAGGCTGAAGTTGCCGAGCATCAGCAGCGTGCGCTGCGTGCACAAGCCGATTTTGATAACTTCCGCAGACGTACGCAGAAGGAGAAGGAGGAGCTGGCGAAGTATGCTTCGTCGAAGCTCATTGTCGAGCTGCTGCCTGTTATCGACAACTTCGAGCGCGCCTTTCAGGCTGCCGAGGGCAGTCCGGAGTTCGAATCGTTCTCCAAGGGAATCAGCATGATTTTCCGTCAGCTGGAATCCGTTCTCGAAAATGAAGGCTTGAAGGCGATGAACAGCGTAGGCGAGCCGTTCAATCCCGAGTATCATCAGGCCATCATGCAGGTGGAGAGCGATGAGCATGAGGAAGGCATCGTTGTCGAGGAAGTGCAGAAGGGCTACATGCTGAAAGATAAAGTGCTTAGACCTGCTATGGTTAAAGTGAGCATGTAAGCGGCCACTCGCTTGGCCGTTTATCATATATAGCAAGCTTGTGAATCTCATACGGATTTCGTGTGAATAAATAAGGGAGGATTTTTTTCATGAGTAAAGTTATTGGTATTGACCTTGGAACCACAAACTCCTGCGTCGCTGTTATGGAGGGCGGGGAGGCTGTCGTTATTCCTAACCCGGAAGGCGGACGTACGACCCCTTCGGTTGTAGGCTTTAAAAAGGACGGGGAGCGCATTGTCGGCGACACGGCTAAGCGCCAAGCGATCACGAACCCGGACCGCACGATCATTTCGATCAAGCGTCATATGGGTACCAACCATAAAGAAACGATTGACGGCAAAGAGTATACGCCGCAGGAAATTTCCGCGATCATTCTGCAAAAGCTGAAATCCGACGCGGAAGCTTACCTGGGCCAACCCGTAACCCAAGCGGTTATCACGGTTCCTGCATACTTTAATGACAGCCAGCGTCAAGCCACCAAGGACGCAGGCAAGATTGCCGGTCTTGAAGTGCTTCGTATCGTTAACGAGCCGACAGCTGCAGCTTTGGCGTACGGCATGGAAAAAGCGGAAGATCAAACGATCCTCGTGTATGACCTCGGGGGCGGTACGTTCGACGTTTCCATCCTGGAACTCGGCGACGGCTTCTTCGAAGTAAAGGCAACCAGCGGTGACAACCAGCTGGGCGGCGATGACTTTGACCAAGTCATCATCGACTATCTGGTGGCTGAATTCAAGAAAGAGCAGGGCATCGATCTGAGCAAAGACAAAGCGGCGGTTCAACGTCTGAAGGACGCTGCGGAAAAAGCGAAAAAGGAACTGTCCGGCGTACTGACAACAACGATCTCCCTGCCGTTCATCACGGTTGCTGAAGGCGTGCCTCAGCACCTTGAAATCAACCTGACCCGCGCTAAATTCGAGGAATTGTCCGCGGATCTCGTAGAGCGTACGCTTGGACCGACTCGCCAAGCACTGAGCGATGCCGGCCTGACGGCGAACGATATCGACAAGGTCGTTCTTGTCGGCGGCTCCACACGGATTCCGGCCGTACAGGAAGCCATCAAGAGACTGACCGGCAAAGAGCCGCACAAAGGCGTTAACCCGGACGAGGTCGTAGCGCTCGGCGCTGCTGTCCAAGCAGGCGTATTGACCGGCGACGTGAAAGACGTCGTTCTGCTTGACGTAACTCCGCTGTCCCTCGGTATCGAAACGGCTGGCGGCGTATTTACGAAAATGATCGAACGCAACACGACGATCCCGACAAGCAAATCCCAAATTTTCTCCACGTATGCCGACAACCAGCCTAGCGTTGAAATTCACGTCCTACAGGGCGAGCGCGAAATGGCGGCTGGCAACAAGACGCTTGGACGCTTCATGCTGGGAGATATCCCTCCGGCACCTCGCGGCGTGCCGCAAATCGAAGTTACGTTCGATATCGATGCGAACGGTATCGTTAACGTTTCGGCAACCGACAAGGGAACTGGCAAGAGCCAGAAAATCACCATCACTTCTTCCAGCGGCCTGAGCGATGAGGAAGTCGAAAAAATGATGAAGGATGCCGAGCTTCACGCAGAGGAAGATCGGAAGCGCAAAGAGCTTGTTGAGGCTCGCAACAATGCCGACCAGCTCGTATACACAACCGAGAAGACCATTAAGGACCTCGGCGACAAAGTCGACGCTTCGGAAGTGGAGAAGGCGAACGAAGCGAAAGACAAGGTGAAGAAGGCGCTGGAATCCGACAATCTGGAGGAGATCAAAGCCGCTACCGAGGAGCTGACCCAAGTGGTGCAGCAGCTGTCCGTGAAGCTGTATGAGCAAGCCGCACAAGCGCAGCAAGGCGCTGAAGGCGGAGATGCCGGCACTGCGAACAAGGATAACGTCGTAGACGCTGACTACGAGGTTGTTGACGAAGACAAAAACAAAGGTTAATCTGAATAGATTGCATGGGAAGGTCAAAGCTGCGCATCTTCGCACTTTGACTTTCCTTTTGCCCTAGGAATCAAGAAGAGATGGGGGTGAAACCGTGGCTGATAAGCGTGATTATTATGAGGTACTAGGTGTCGGCAAGCAGGCATCGGAGGATGAGATCAAGAAGGCGTACCGGAAGCTCGCGCGCCAATATCATCCCGATGTCAACAAAGCGGCTGACGCGGAAGCCAAATTCAAGGAAGTGAAAGAGGCTTACGATGTATTGAGCGATAGTCAAAAGCGTGCGAGATACGACCAATATGGTCATATTGATCCGAACCAGGGAATGGGCGGAGGCGGTTTCTCCGGTGACTTCGGCGGTTTTGGAGATATATTCGATATGTTCTTCGGCGGCAATGGACGCCGTGATCCGAATGCGCCTCAGCGGGGGAACGATTTGCAGTACACGATGACGGTGGAGTTCAAGGAAGCGGTATTCGGCAAGGAAACGGATATTACGATTCCTAGAACAGAGACATGCGATACCTGTCACGGTTCAGGAGCGAAGCCGGGGACTAAGCCGCATACCTGCTCCGTCTGCCACGGAACGGGGCAGCAGGAGGTCGTGCAGAATACGCCGTTCGGCCGCATGGTCAACCGGCGCGCCTGCTCGAACTGTAACGGAACCGGGAAAATCATCAAGGATCGCTGCGGCACCTGCGCCGGAAGCGGCAAGGTCAAGAAGCAGCGCAAAATTCATGTCCGCATTCCGGCGGGTGTGGATGACGGCGCCCAGCTTCGGATGACCGGCGAGGGCGAAGGCGGTCTGCGCGGCGGCCCGGCGGGCGACTTGTACATCGTCATTCGCGTGAAGCCGCATGATTTCTTCGAGCGCGAGGGCGACGACATCTATTGCGAAGTGCCGCTGACGTTTGCCCAAGCAGCCCTTGGCGATGAGATCGAGATCCCGACCTTGACGGAGAAAGTGCGGCTGAAGATTCCGGCAGGAACGCAAACCGGAACCTTCTTCCGCCTGAAAGGCAAAGGGGTCCCTCGCCTGCGCGGCATGGGACAGGGCGACCAGCACGTCAAGGTGGTCGTTGTTACCCCAAGCAAACTGAGCGAGGAGCAGAAGGAGCTGCTGCGTCAATTCGCGTCGCTTGAAGGCGAAGAGACCCATGAGCAGGAGCAATCCTTTTTTGACCGTGTAAAAAAAGCCTTTCGCGGCGACTAATGATCATTAGGGAGCCGGCTTAGAGGGCTACTATCCTCTTCGCTTCGGTACTACCGTATCGAAACGCTAGCAGCGGAGCAAGTAATAAGAAACCGTCCTTTTTGGAGTGGAGGCATGAGGCCCCTGCTCGAAAAAGGGCGGTTTTTTTGTGCTCTCCTCCCTTCATCACCATGCGCTGTCCTCAAAAGGAATAAAAGGGGCGGGCGCGAAGCAACCTAGGGAAGGTTCGTTCCGGAAGCAGCGGATAGTATCTAAACGAAATGCAGGTGAAACCATATGGCTGAAAAAAATATTTTGGCTTATTTCAAAAGCCCGGAGGAAGCTCAGCATGCCCAGCGCAAGCTGCAGTCGCTCCGCGTTGCCGATATGTCGATCGACCGCTTCAGCGCCTATCCGGGCGGGGAGCTGAATGGCCCGATGCACCCTTTGACAGGGGATATTACGAGCTTGACCTCGATGACGCAGAATTCGGCGCTGTCGAACAGGTCTGCGGGCATCCTTGGCGCGGCTGATCCTTCCGCCAGCGGGATGAGCGATGGGGGGCAGGACGGAACGCAAGGACGGGATATATTGCTAACCGTCGTTCTCGACGAAGGCATCTTTGACCAGGCGATGCGTCTGATTGAGGAGTCCGGCGGGATGGTGTAAGCCGGAGCATCCAAGGCTTATGGAAAGAAACAACACGTGACAAGGAGAGATGCGCGTATGATGAGACGTGTGAAGAAGGGCAAAATCGCCAGTAAGACGGAAAAAATGATCGCGCTGCAATCCGCCAAAAATGAGGATGTGGAGTTTTCGGCGATGGCAGCCGATCTTGACGATGTGGAGGCGCTTCGCCGAAGCGAAGCCGCAGACGAGCGCCAGCTTAAGAAGATCCTAGAAGAAGAATAATCGGCAAACTTGCAGCTCGGGTACAATATTTTCTTCAAGTGCTGCCGAGGATGCCGATTCGCCAAGAAAGCCAAAGCCCTCTCCCGTTGCTTAGCAAAGCGAGCGGCAGGAAGGGCTTTTTTTTCATGATCACAACAAAAGGACTTATGAATGATCAGGGACCGCTATCTCCCGAGGCAACATTTTATCCACAAATTTTGTATAGAGCGTCCTCAATATAGTACAATGATAGTTATGTACGAATGAGGAGGAACAACTGTATATGCTATGGCGTGAATTAACGATACATACCACGGAGGAAGCCGTGGAGATGATTTCCAACTTCCTGCATGAAGCGGGAGCCGGGGGCGTTTCTATTGAGGAATCCGCCGCAACGAAGAGAAAACGGGACACTTCGTTTGGACAATGGTTCGATGAGATCGTCCCTTTTAACGATATTCCGGAAGGGGGCGCCGTCATTAAAGGCTATTTTGACGAGACCGTAATGCTGGAAGAGATCCAAGGGCTTATCGCCCCCCGGGTAGAAGAACTGAAGGAATTCGGAATAGATACAGGCGATGTGCGTTATGAGATGAAGACGGTCAACGAGGAAGAGTGGGCTACCGCCTGGAAGCAGTATTTCAAGCCGATCCGGGTGTCGGAGCGCTTGACGATTAAACCGACATGGGAGTCCTATTCTCCCGAATCTCCGGAAGAGCGCATTATCGAGCTGGACCCGGGCATGGCATTTGGGACCGGCACGCATCCGACGACAACCTTGTGCCTGCGCACGCTCGAGAAGGTGATTACAGGCGGCGAAGAGGTCATTGACGTCGGCACCGGCTCCGGGATCTTGTCGATCGGGGCTGCTTATTTGGGGGCCTCCCGCATTCTTGCGCTGGATTTGGATCCGGTGGCTGTATCCAGCGCCACGGAGAACGTCCGCCTGAATGGCTTGGAGGACCGGATCACCATCAAGGAAAGCGATCTGCTCTCTGTCCTGACAGACAGCTCATCGAAGGACGAGCTCGGTGTGGAGCTGCCGGTCCAGGTGGTCGTCGCCAACATTCTGGCTGAGGTCATCCTGCTGTTTATCGATGATGTCTACAAGGCCTTGAAGCCGGGCGGCATCTATATCGCTTCAGGGATCTTCAAGAACAAGGAAGAGATCGTCGGGAAGGCGCTTGTTGAAGCCGGCTTTGAGATCGCGGATATCAACCGCGAAGACGACTGGGTTGCTTTCGTAGCGAGGAAGAACTGATTATGGATTTCTTGGATCAGCTGCTGTATTTCCCGTTGGAGCAACTCCCGTTCTATTTGATTGCGTTAATGATCGCCTTTACCGTGCATGAATTTTCTCATGCTTATTTCGCGAATAAATTCGGTGACCCTACCGCTAAGCTGCTGGGCCGGGTAACGCTGAATCCCGCGGTGCACTTTGATTTTCTGGGCATCGTCCTCCTGCTGATTGCCGGATTCGGCTGGGCAAGACCCGTTCCGGTCAACCGGGAGAACTTCAGCCATCCGCGGCGGATGAGCATCGTCGTGGCCGCCGTCGGTCCGCTCAGCAACCTCCTTCTGGGCATTGTCGGTGCGCTGATTTACGCGGTGCTTTATATATCCGGCGTGATCGATCCGATCGGCATCACGCGGACGGATCAGGCGATTCATATTTTTTTCAATGTGTTCATCCAGCTGAATTTCTTCTTATGCCTGTTCAATCTGATTCCGCTGCCTCCGCTTGACGGATACCGGATCGTCGAGAATGTGCTGCCGCCTCGGATCAGCGCCAAGATTCAGCGGTTCGAGCAGTGGTCGATCCTCATATTTCTGCTCATTATCGTGCTGCCAATGCTGCAGAAGTATACCATTGCGCCCCTTTATCTCGGGGCTCGTGCCTTATCCATCGACGTTCTGAATATATTCATTACATTGTTCGGAGGTTAATTCCTCTTACAATGCTCTGGTCAGTTGCCGTGAAAAGTTGTATCATGATGTTTGGCGATTTTGCAGTTAGGTGAGGATAGAAGATGCAGCGATATTTTGTGACTCCTGCACAGTTTGCGGGAGACCGGGTGGAAATTACGGGCGATGACGCCCGCCATATTACAAAGGTTATGAGGGGCAAGCTTGGCGACAAGTTCATCGTCAGCGACGGTGAGTCGCGAGAGGCCCTGGTCGGGATCGAAGAAATGGACGGGGCCTGTGTGCATGCCGCCGTTATCGAGGAACTGGAGATGAAGAACGAGCCGCGTCTGGCCGTAACCATTGCCCAGAGTCTTCCCAAAGGCGACAAAATGGAAACCGTCATCCAAAAGTGCACGGAGATCGGCGCCGCTTCCTTCGTCCCCTTCCTATCGGAGAGAACGATCGTTCAATACGATGCCAAGAAGGAAGGGAAGCGGCTTGCGCGTTGGCGCAAGATCGCTAAAGAAGCAGCCGAGCAGGCGCATCGCAACCGGATTCCTTCCGTGGAGCAGCCGCTTTCGTGGAAACAATTGCTTGCAACGTTTACGGCCTACGATGCGGTATACTTTTGCTACGAGAAAGAGGAGGGCTCCCAGATCGGGGATGCCTTAAAGTCTTTTGTAGAACGGGCCCTGCAGGAGCCGATTTCCCGGGCTAGCCTGCTTTTGGTGGTTGGACCGGAGGGCGGCTTTACCGAGGAGGAATCCCGTGCGGCCGAGGCGGCAGGGGCTGTTTCCGTCGGATTGGGCCGCAGAATTCTTCGCTGCGAGACGGCCGGCATGGCTGCGCTTGTCTGCGCATTATATGAATCTGGAGAAATGGGGGGAGTTTGAATATGCCATCCGTAGCGTTTTATACGTTGGGTTGCAAAGTCAATTTTTACGATACCGAAGCCATTTGGCAATACTTCAAAAACGAAGGCTACGAGCAGGTGGATTTCGAACAAACCGCTGACGTTTATTTGATTAACACCTGCCATGTTACGAATACCGGGGATAAGAAGAGCCGGCAAATGATCCGGCGTGCGGTTCGCCGCAATCCCGAGGCGATTGTTGCCGTAACGGGCTGTTATGCCCAAACCTCGCCCGCTGAAATTCTGGATATTCCGGGCGTGGATCTTGTCATCGGCAACCAGGACCGTGACAAAATTATGGATTTCATTCATGATATCGAAAAAACGCGCCAGCCGATCAATGCCGTGCGCAATATTATGAAGACGAGAGTATTTGAAGAAATGGACGTGCCGGATTTTGCCGAGCGTACGCGTGCATTTCTGAAGATTCAGGACGGGTGCAACAACTTCTGCACATTCTGCATTATCCCTTGGTCCCGCGGGCTTTCCCGCAGCCGTGATCCGAAGAGCATTATCAAGCAGGCGCACCAGCTGGTGGATGCAGGCTACAAGGAGATTGTCCTGACAGGAATTCATACTGGCGGATACGGCGACGATCTGGAGAATTACCGGTTGTCCGACCTGCTCTGGGATCTGGACCGGGTGGACGGCCTGGAACGCATCCGGATCAGCTCGATTGAAGCGAGCCAGATTGATGACAAGATGCTGGATGTGCTGAACCGTTCCAGCAAAATGTGCCGGCACCTGCATATTCCGCTTCAGGCGGGCGATGATACGGTGCTGAAGCGCATGCGCCGCAAATACACGACGGAAGAATTCTATAACAAGATGGGACTGATCCGTCAGGCGATGCCGGATGTCGGCATTACGACCGACGTCATTGTCGGCTTCCCTGGTGAAACCGATGAGATGTTCCGTAACGGATACGACCTGATGAAGGCGATCCAGTTCTCGGAAATGCATGTGTTCCCATATTCCAAGCGTACGGGCACGCCGGCAGCGCGGATGGAGGATCAGGTGGACGAAGAGGTGAAGAACGCCCGCGTACACGATCTGATCGACCTTTCGGAGCAGCTGCAGCTTGCTTATGCCGAGCGTTTCGTCGGCCAGGTGCTTGAAGTGATTCCTGAACGCGAGTACAAAGGCGCGCCAAATGGCGGTAAAATGCAGGGATACAGCGACAACTACTTGCAGCTTGTATTTGATGGAACGCCTGACCTCGAAGGGAAAATGTGCCGCGTGAAGCTGACGAAGGCCGGCGTGAACGAATGCGAGGGCGAGCTTGTCAGCGTCATGGAGAGCGAGCTTAAGGCTGCCGCCCAATAATTCCAATAGCCGCTATATCAGACAAGGATTTCATTTCCAGCTATCGGGAAGTGGAATCCTTGTTGTACATGAAGGAGGAAAGGGACATGGCACGAACGAAATTTTCTGCAGGCGGCGTCGTGTACCGTTATCATGCGGGAGCGCTGCAAATCCAGCTCATTTTGGATCGCTACGGGAAACATTCGCTTCCCAAAGGCAAGATGGAAGCCGGCGAAACGATCGAAGAGACCGCTCTCCGCGAAATCAGAGAGGAGACGGGAATTGTCGGCTCCATTACCTCCCCCGTGGACATTATCGCTTATAAATATCATCATCCCGTATATGGACAAGTCAATAAAGAGGTTCATTATTATCTGGTTAAGGCGGAAGGCGGCAGCCTCAAGCCGCAAATCGAGGAAATCAACGGAGTCGATTGGTATGAACCGCTTGCCGCGTGGAGGAAACAGCGCAGCAACGGGTATAACAATAATGATATTATCCTGCGCAAGGCGCTGAAGCTGCTGAACGTTCCTATTCCACCGGAGGAGGATATCACGTTTTAGATTGCCGCCTGGTCCAGAACGGCAGGTAGCATAAAGGCAGTGCAAGAAGCGAGCTGAGGACGTTGAATAAGGTCTGGGCATGCGCGATTTGCCCGGCAGGGTCCACCGCAAGCCAGCCGGAAACGGCGGTCAGCCAGCCGATGAACGGCGCGAACAGAAGCGCCCCGCCGATATTCAGCCCCATATGGGACCATGCGACAAAACGGCCGGCGGGCGTGCTGCCCATTGCAGCGATTAAAGCGGTGACGCAGGTGCCGACATTGGCGCCGAGCACGATGGCAACGCCGATCTCAGGCGGAAGCGAGCCGCCGACGGCCAGACCCATCGCCATTGCGATTACAGCCGCGCTGCTGTGCATGAGCGCAGACAGAATAGCGCCGGCAAGAATACCCCAAAAAACGCTGCGCGAGGCATGGTCAAGAAACCATTGAAACAGGCCCAGCTCCTGCAGGGTAGGCCCGATGGATTGCATGAATTGGATACCGAGCAGCACCAGCGCAAAGCCGGTCACGGCAAGGCATAAATATTGGCCCCGGACAAGCGACATCTGCAATTTATCATGGCCGGAAGGAACGCGCTGGCTGAACAGCACGGCCCCTACCCATAGCATGAGCGACAGCACGAGCAGCGGCATGGCGGCCCGTCCGATTTGAAGGCTGATGAGCTCGGTTGTCACCGTCGTCCCGATATTGGTGCCGAGTATGATCCCGAGGGTTCCGGCGTAGCTTAATAATCCGGCATTCGCAAATCCGATCGCAAGCACCGTAACCGCCGTGCTGCTCTGAAGGAGAGCCGTGACGGCTGTGCTGGCAGCCATGCCTTTAACGGGCGTAGAGGTCGCGATGCGAAGCCACTTGTGCAGCAGCGGCCCGGCCCAGCGTGAAAGCGCGGCTTCCATCACCTTCATGCCGAACAGGAACAGAACGAGGCCGTAGCAGATGGGAAACCAGAGTGAGGATAGCATGCGATTCTCCTTTTTTTTCGAATTGGGGATCGAGGTTTTTGTTAATACGTATATGACCCCGGGCGGACATGCATGCCAATGAATTGCCGCCAGGGATATCACATAAGGAGTGAACTACTAGTGCCATCGGTTATTTTGGAGCGCAGTCGAAAGAAAAGATTGGAGCAGGGACATCCCTGGGTATACAAGAGTGAGATTGCCTCCGTCACGGGCGATCCTGCCCCGGGCGATCTGGTTTCGGTGCTGAATCATCAGGAGCGGTTTTTGGCGGCCGGCTATTATAACCCGCAATCGCAAATTACGGTGCGGATCGTGTCGCATCAGCCGATCGAACGGATGGACGAGGATTTCTTCGCCGCCCGGTTTGAGGAATGCAAAAGACACAGGGAACGGTTTATCGAGGGCGAGAATGCCTACCGTCTCGTTTATGGCGAAGCCGACTTTCTCCCTGGGCTGATCGTTGACCGCTTTGCGGACGTGCTGGTCGTGCAGCTGTTAACCTTGGGCATGGACAAGCGCCGCGACGAGATCGTCGGCGCGCTTGTCCGGGTCATGCAGCCGAGAGGAATTTATGAGCGCAGCGATGTGTCCGTCCGCGAGCTTGAGGGGCTGGAGCAGCGCAAGGGTCCGCTGTATGGAGACTGTCCCCGTCACGTCGTCGTTACGGAGAACGGGCTGGAGATCAAGGTGGATACCTGGGAAGGGCAGAAGACCGGCTATTTCTTCGACCAGCGTGAAAACCGGGCTTCGATCAAGCCGCTGATGACCGGCTGGGGCATTCGCAGCGGCATTTCGCTTCAAACGATCGAGGAGAACGGAGAGACCAAGACCGTGCCGGTGAACAAGAGCGGGAAGGCGGTCAGCTTCCCGTATTGGGACGGCGCGACGGTGCTGGAGTGCTTTTCCCATACCGGGAGCTTCACCCTTCATGCCTGTAAGTATGGCGCCAAGAAAGTGACCTGCCTGGATATCTCGGAGCATGCGATTGAGAGCGCGAGGGAGAACGTCGAGCTCAACGGATTCCAGGACCGGGTGGAATTCGTGGTGGATGACGCCTTCCAATACCTGCGCAATCAGGTAAAGGGAGTCGAGGAGCGGCAGCAGCGCGCCCAGGCGGACCAGAAGGTGGACACGTCCAAGCCGCTAACGGCAGGTGGGGGACGGACCTTTGATGTGGTTATTCTCGATCCGCCGGCCTTTGCCAAAACGAAATCAGCGGTCAAGGGAGCCTGCCGGGGTTATAAGGACATTAACCTGCACGGCATGAAGCTGGTTAACGAGGGCGGTTATCTGGTGACGGCAAGCTGCTCGTATCATATGCGTCCGGATCTGTTCCTGGAGACGATCCAGGAAGCGGCCAGGGATGCCGGCAAGGTGCTGCGGCTGGTGGAGTGGCGCGCCGCGGGCAAGGATCATCCGCAAATTCTCGGCGTCGATGAGGGACACTATCTGAAATTTGCGGTATTTGAAGTGCGGAGCAAGACGAATCTGTAGGTGATCTTGACATAGAGGAACCAGGGCCTGTTTTAGCGCAGTGAGGAGCTGTGCTGGAACAGGCTCTTTTGTCGTTGCCGTCTCCACTGGGAATACAATCCAAACGTATGTTCCTTCCGCCGCCGCTTATGCTATACTATTAATCAGCATCCTGGTGATAGATTCGCAAATTGCGAGGCGATGAACTGAAAACGAAAGGATGCAAGGTAAGGGGAAAAGAGTCTGTAAAAACCGGATTACATCATTCCCAATAAGACTGGAAACTCCAACAAATGTAT
Source organism: Paenibacillus sp. FSL R5-0810 (assembly GCF_038002285.1). Classification (NCBI taxonomy): domain Bacteria; kingdom Bacillati; phylum Bacillota; class Bacilli; order Caryophanales; family Paenibacillaceae; genus Paenibacillus; species Paenibacillus sp. FSL R5-0810. The sequence continues at coordinate 3,099,795 of NZ_JBBOCF010000001.1, read as the reverse complement.
ACGAAATTTCAATAGATAGCAGGCGCGGATCCTCATGATGGAAGGCAGATTCATAGAACCATAGGAATTCCCCTGCATGTAAACTGTCGGAAAAGGCGAAGGAGGCTTGAGGCGAAGATGAGGATGCAATTTATAATCGGCCGGTCGGGCAGCGGAAAAAGCACGGCCATTCGTGAAGAGATGAGCCGGAGACTGGAGGAATCGCCCCAGGGCAACCCGATGATATTGATCGTTCCCGAACAGGGATCGTTCGAGGCGGAGCATGCGCTGGTGAACACAGGAGGCATCAAGGGCATATTTAGGGCCCAGGTGCTCAGCCTGCGCCGCTTGGCTTACCGGGTCATGCAGGAGACCGGCGGAGCAGCCAAGGTGGCGATCAGCGAGGAAGGCAAGCGGATGCTGCTGTACAAAATCCTTCGCCGCCGCAAGGAGGAGCTGGAGCTATTCGGCCCTTCGGGCGAGCAGCTCGGTTTTGTCGGCAAGCTCAGCGAGCTGTATACCGAAATGAAGCGGTATTGCATCGACGCCGCTTGCGTGGAGGAACAGCTTGAGCTGCTGACTTCCCATACAGGGGGGCCTCCGATGCTTCAGCGTAAGCTGAAGGAAATCGCCCTTATCTTTCGGGATTATGAGCTGGAAATATCGAGACTCTATATGGACGAGGAGGACACGCTTGCGACGCTGGCCGAAAGCATTGCGGATTCGGACTATATTCGCCATGCGGATATTTGGATCGACGGCTTCCACGGCTTCACTCCCCAGGAATATCGAGTCATCCGCGAGCTGCTGGCCCATGCAAGACAGGTGACGATTGCGCTTACCTTGGACAAGCCTTATCCAACAGGGGGCATTCCCCATGAGCTGGATCTGTTCCATCCTACGGCGAGCACGTACATAAAGCTAAAAGGGATCGCGGACGAGCTGGGCGCGGATACCGAGCACCGCATGCTTGCGCCGGAAGTCCCTCCCCGTTTCAGTGAACGACCGGTGCTGGCCCATCTGGAGCGCGGCTATGACAGGAGAATGCGCTGGCGGGAAGAGGCGGGCACGCAAGCGGATGGCTTGCGGCTCTATGCAGCCGCCAATCGCCGCGCCGAAATCGAGGGAGCGATCCGGGAGATGCTCCGCCTGGCGCAGGAAGAAGGGGCCCGGTACCGGGATATGGCGGTATTCGTCCGCAACCTGGGCGATTATGAGCATCTGATCGGCCCGTTGTTCCGGGAGTATGGCATTCCGTATTTCCTTGATCAGAAACGGAGCGAGCTTCACCATCCGGTGGTGGAGTTTGTCCGCTCGGCTTTGGATGTCAGCTTGCGCCGCTGGAGGTACGAGGACGTCTTCCGCTGCGTCAAGACCGATCTTTTGCTCCCGCTTGACGGTTCATTGTCCCGGGAAGATATGGACCGCCTCGAGAATCACGTGCTGGCTTCAGGTATTCAGGGCTCCCGCTGGACGGATGGCCGCCCATGGAAGGGTGCGCCCAGCCTCTCGCTGGAGGAAGGGGAAACGAAAGCCCGCGGTACGGAAGAGCTGCAGCGTATTGAATATGCCAGGGCTGCCGTTGCGTCAGTCCTGCATCCATTTGAGAAGCGTCTGAAGAAGGCGGCAACCGCCCGCGAGCAATGTACGGCCGTCTTCCGCCTGTTGGAGGAAGCGGATGTGCCGGAGAAGCTGGAGCTTCTGAGCAGAGCGGCGCTTGAGGCCGGCCGTCCCGAAGAGGCAAGGGAGCACCGCCAGGTATGGGGGGCTGTGCTGGGACTGCTGGATCAGATCGTGGAGATGATGGGGGATGAAAAGCTCAGCACCGAGCTGTTCGCCGGTATATTGGATACCGGGCTCACGGAATTGAAGATGGCCCTCGTCCCGCCGTCGCTGGATCAGGTGCTGATCGGCAGCATGGATCGGACGCGGACGGGTGGCGTGAAATATGCGTTTTTGCTCGGGGTGAACGACGGAGTGCTCCCGGCGCAGTTTGAGGATGACGGGATATTGACGGAACAGGAGCGCAGCGGCCTGGCGGAGCGCGGATTGGAGCTTGCCCCGACCATATCGAGGAGGCTTCTGGACGAACGCTTCCTGATCTATAATGCTTTGACTACGGCCAGCATGCAGCTGTGGGTCAGCTATCCCGCCGCGGACGATGAAGGCAAGACGCTGCTCCCATCCGAGGTGATCCGCCATTTGAAGCTGATGTTTCAGATCGGCGAGGGGCCGCTCGCATCTCGGCCGCATGCCGGGCAATCCCCTGAGGAACAGGCGGGATACGTGACCCGGCCCGGGAAGACGATCGCTTATTTGACCGGCCGGCTGCGGGATTGGCGAAACGGCGAGGAGCTCCCAGACTTCTGGTGGCATGCTTATAATTGGTTCGCCGGCCAGCCGGAATGGAAGACGCGGCTCGGCGTAATGCTGTCCTCTTTAACCTATCGCAATGAAGGGCGAAATCTGACGGAGAAGACAAGCCGGCGCCTGTACGGCGTAAGGCTTGCAACCAGCGTATCCCGGATGGAACGCTTCGTTGCGTGCCCGTTTTCGCATTTTGCGTCCCACGGATTGAAGCTGCGGGAACGGCAGCTTTACCGTCTGCAAGCTCCGGACATCGGCCAGCTGTTCCATGCAGCTTTAAGCCAGATGGCGGTGAAGTTTCAATCGGAGCATCGAAGCTGGGGCGACCTGACGGCCGAGGAGTGTTTGCGCGAAGCGGAACAGACCGTGGACCGGCTGGCTCCGATGCTTCAGGGCGAAATTTTGCTGAGCTCCAAACGCTACGGCTACATCTCGCGAAAGCTGAAGAATATTGTCGGCCGAGCTTCTGTCATTCTGGGCGAGCAGGCGCGCCGCGGCAAGTTCGAGCCGGTCGGCCTTGAGCTTGATTTCGGTCCCGGCAAGCCGCTGCCTCCCCTTACCTTTGAGCTGGATAACGGGGTGAAAATGGAGGTCGTAGGACGGATTGACCGGGTCGACATGGCCCGGGGCGAGCATGGCGTCATGCTTCGGGTGATTGACTACAAATCGAGCCAGAAGGATCTCCGTCTGCACGAGGTGTACTACGGACTATCCTTGCAGATGCTGACTTATCTGGACGTGCTGTTGACCTATGCGGAGCTGTGGATCGGGGAACAGGCGCTGCCGGCAGGCACGCTGTATTTCCACGTCCATGATCCGGTGCTGCAGTCGGCTAACGGCATGACGCCGGAGGCGGCAGCGGAGGAGCTGCTGAAGCGGTATAAGATGAAGGGGCTGCTGCTTGCAGACCGCGAAGCGGTATCCCTCATGGACTCTTATTTGGAAAAGGGCCATTCCGCGATTCTTCCGGTTGCCGTGAAGGCGGACGGCAGCTTCTACAGCAGCGCGGCCGTTGCAACCCCAGAACAGTGGGAGACGCTGTTAGCCGCGGTTCGCCGCAACATGACGACCATCGGTTCGCGAATTACCGGGGGAGATGTGGCGATCGAGCCGTACCGGATCCAGCAGGAAACAGCATGCACATACTGCGCCTATCGGCCGGTATGCCAGTTCGACGATACGATTGAGGGCAGTCAATATCAGCTGCTCGGCAAGCCGGGACGGGATCAAGTGTGGGATCTGCTCGGACAAATGAAAGGAGAGGAAGCCGGTGGCAAACATGATGGCTAAGCCAGAGGGCAGCATGTGGAGCGACGATCAATGGAAAGCCATTGCGTGCTCCGGCGACGATATTCTGGTCGCGGCAGCGGCAGGCTCAGGCAAAACGGCGGTGCTCGTCGAACGGATCATTCGCAAAATCCTGGACGAGTCGTCGGGATTCAGCGTGGATCGCCTGCTTGTCGCGACCTTCACCAAAGCCGCCGCGGCTGAAATGCGGCAGCGGATCAGAGAGGCGCTGGAACGGGAGCTGGACCTGGATCCCGAGAATGAGCACATTCGGCGCCAGCTGGCTTTGCTCGGCAGGGCGTCCATCACGACCCTGCACTCCTTCTGTATGGAGGTCATCCGCCGATATTACCAGCTGATTCCGCTCGACCCCGGCTTCCGGATTTTGAATGAGCATGAAGCCGATCTGATGCGTCAGGAGCTGCTGGAGGAGCTGTTCGAAGAAAAGTACGGGGAATCGGAAGGTGAGCCCGGAAGCAACTTCATGCGGCTGGCCGACTGGTTCAGCGGCGAACGGACGGATGATGCGCTGTACCGGCTTGTTCAGCGGCTTTACGATTTTTCACGGAGCCATCCGTGGCCGGAGCGCTGGCTGCGGGATACGGCCGCCAGCTTCGAGGCGAAGGATACGGAACAGCTGGGCCGGACGCCGTGGGTGCACAGCATCCTGGCCGATGCCCGGCTCGCGTTAAGCGGAGCAGCCGGGCTGCTGGAGCAAGCTCGGGCGATTGCGCTTCAGCCGGGCGGACCGGCGGCGTACGCCGACAATTTGGAGGAAGACGCAGCGCTTGTCGGCTCCCTGCTTGAGGCGGTTCAACACTCTCCGTGGGAATCGCTGCATGAAATTTTCCGCGACGCCTCCTTCGGCAAGCTGAAATCGATCCGCAAGGCCGAGATCATTCCCGAGCTCCAGGAGCAGGTCAAGGAGCTGAGAGAGCAAGCGAAGAAAACCGTCAATGAGCTAAAGGGCGCCTTATTCGGCCGGCCGGCACGCGAATTTCTGCGGGAGCTCCAAACGGCCGCGCCGCTGATGAAGGAGCTTGCCGAGACGGTCATTCTCTTCGGCGAACGCTACCGCGAAGCGAAAGCGGCCAAAGGAATGGTCGATTTTAATGATCTGGAGCACTACTGCCTTCATATCTTGCGGCATCCCGATTCGGAACCGGGCCGCATGCTGCCTTCGGATGCTGCAATGGAATACAGGCAGCAATTCGACGAGGTGCTCCTGGACGAATACCAGGACACCAACAGCGTGCAGGAGGACATCGTCCGCCTCATTTCCCGCGAAGCGCCAGGGAACCGGTTTATGGTCGGCGACGTCAAGCAGAGCATTTACCGTTTCCGCCTCGCGGAGCCGGGACTGTTCCTGGATAAATACAAAAGCTACGGGGCAGGCGATGCCGGCGAGGAAACAAGCCTCGCGGGAATCCGGATCGATCTGGCCCGCAACTTCCGCAGCCGCATGGAGGTCGTGGATGCCGTGAACATGCTGTTCAGGCAGATCATGAACGAGTCCGTGGCTGAGATCGCCTATGATTCGCGGGCCGAGCTTGTTTGCGGCGCCTCGTTTCCGGAACAGGAAGGCGAGGGCGGCAGCCCTTATAAACCGGAGCTGCTGCTGATTGACCGAAGCGGAAGCAGCGCCGATCCGGAGAGCGGGGAGTCGGCTGATGACGACGAAAGCGCAGGTCTTGAGCTTGAGGCCGCCGAGATGGAGACGGCCCAGCTTGAAGCAAGGGCGATCATCGGCAGAATCCGCCAGATGACCGGGGAAACCGGCAAGCCGCTCATGATTTATGATAAATCGCTCAAATCGATGCGTCCGGTGGAGTATGGCGATATGGTCATCCTGCTTCGCTCGGCCATGATCTGGGCGCCTTTAATGATGGAAGAGCTCCGCCTGGCGGGCATTCCCGCCGTCGGAGAGCAGAATAAAGGATATTTTCAGGCAACGGAAGTCGAGATCATGCTCTCGCTGCTTGCGGTCATCGATAACCCCCGGCAGGACATCCCGCTCGCTTCCGTGCTGCGCTCGCCGCTGGTCGGATTGACCGAGGAGGAGCTGGCCCAGGTCCGCCTCTGCGCCAAAGGAACTTATTATGACGCTCTGAAGGCTGCCTGCGCGGTCCGCAGAACACCGTCCGCAGCGGCATCCCCAGCATCGGGGCTGGTGGACGGCGCATGGAGCCTGGGAGAGGAGCTGGAGGGGCTGGCCGAGGCGGCTGCCGGACATGAGCTCGTGACCGGGGTAAGCGCCCTAAATGCATCCGCTGATCCAGAAGCCGCGGCTGACATTTCTCCGGAGCTCGGCCTTAAGCTGGACCTGTTCATGGGACGGCTGCAGCGCTGGCGGGAGGAGGCTCGTCAGGGCGGGCTAAGCGACCTCATCTGGCGTATATACAGCGAGACAGGGTATTTGGACTGGATTTCCGGTCTTCCCGGAGGCAAGCAGCGCCAGGGGAATTTAACGGCATTGTATGACCGGGCGGTTCGGTATGAGCAGGATACCTCCTCGAGGGGATTGTTCCGCTTTCTGACCTTTATCTCCCGTCTGCGGGAGCGAGGCGGCGATCTGGGGGCAGCGAGCTCGGCAGAGAGTCATGGCAATGCGGTACGGCTGATGACGATCCATAAGAGCAAGGGACTGGAGTTCCCGGTCGTGTTCGTTGCCGGGGTGTCCAAAAATTTCAATCAGCAGGATTTGAACGCGCCTTTTCTGATGCACAAGGAGCTGGGCTTTGGTCCGAAATTCGTGGACGAAGACATGCGGGTCACCTATCCGACCCTGCCGAATCTGGCGATCCGACGCCGATCCCAGCTGGAGCTGCTGGCCGAAGAGATGCGGGTGCTGTATGTGGCCCTTACCCGTCCGAAGGAGAAAATGATTCTGGTCGGCACGGTGAAGGATTTGTCGAAACGGGCAGGGGCATGGGCCCAGGCCGACAGCCATCCGGAGCTCCTGCTGCCCGACTACTTGCTGGCTAGAGGCCGGAGCTACTTGGATTGGATCGGTCCGGCGGTCATCCGCCACCCGTCCGCAGGCCAGCTTCGCGAGCTTGCAGGTTTGCCGGTGAACAGCGAAGGCGCTGCTCTGTCGAAGGATCCATCCGATTGGATCTTCGCCGTCGAGACGCCGGAGTCATTGCTGGAGCCGCCGGGCATCGTGATCGATGAAGAGGGGGATCGCGGACAGGAGCGTTTTGAACGGATGAAGGCCGTGCAGCGGCTTGAGCCGGTGCCGATCGAGGAGGCTGATGCAGATTCAGGCGGCAAAGATGCAGAAAGCCGGGAAGCCGTTAATCGAAAGCTGTCTTGGGTCTACCCTTATGAAGCCGTGAGCGGTATCTCGGCGAAGACGTCCGTCACGGAGATGAAAAAGCTGCTGGCGATGCAGGAAGAGCCGTCGCTCGACTTGTTTGAGGAGCGGGCGGTTAGGCGCGGCGCGCAGGAGGGGCTGTTTGCGGGCATTTCAGCGTATTCGCCGGATTCAGACCATAACGGCTATCCATCGGCCGCCTTTACTTTGAACCTTCGCCGCCCGAAATTTATGGAGGCGCAAAAGCTGACCCCTGCCGAACGCGGGACGGTCTATCATACCTTGATGCAGCATCTGCCTCTTGGCAATTTCCAAGAAAGAGAGGCCGGAGCTGCGGATGTTGAAGCGCAAGAACCGACCGGCCGACGGCTTCACGAATCCGAAGCTCTGATCGCTGATCTGGTTCAGCGGGAGATTATTACTCCTGAGCAGGCTGCAGCCGTGGAACCATCCGATATCAGCCGCTTGTTTGAAAGCGAGGTGGGGCAGCAGCTGCTGGCGGCCGAGGAGGTATGGCGGGAGATGCCGTTTTCCTATGCGCTGCCTGCTGCGGATGCATATCAGGGGCTGGCCTTTCTCGAGGAGCTGTCCCCGCAGGGCGCTTCGGACCGGCCGGATGTCCGGCTGCTCCAGGATGAGACGGTGCTGGTTCAAGGGGTCGTCGACTGCATGTTCCGCCGCGAAGGCAGGCTGGTACTGCTTGATTACAAAACGGACCGGGTGCTGGAGCACCGGGGAGGCCTTCAGGCGCTTGCGGAACAGTACCGTTTTCAATTGGAGCTGTATGCGAAGGCGCTGGAGGATATTTTGGGCGAGCCTGTGCATGAGAAGTGGCTGTACTTTTTTGACGGGGGCCATGCGGTTAGGATATAAACTTTTTGGCGGCTATGCGGTTTCCTGAAATTCAGTCTACACGGCGCCAGCCCTTTCGGATATGGTCATGGTCCATGCACCGGTTGACCGAACGAAAGCGATACTGAGCCATTACTGATTGTTTGTTTTAAAATGCCGAAGGTGCTGGGGCTGCGCCGAGACTTATCTAGCGGTATCGGTCTGCGTATGATCGAGCCGCGCTTTGCACGGTGAAGGAATTTGTTATTTTATAAGGCAATATTTTATGGTTTGCTTAAGGGCTTTAAAGCCTTTTGACGGTACCAAAAAAGAATGTTTATATCGGGGGAGGAGAGATGCAGCGATGCGCATTTTGCATACGGGGGACTGGCATCTGGGCAAGACGCTGGAGGGCCGGAGCCGGCTCGCGGAGCAGGAGCGGTTTCTGGAGGAGCTGGTTCAGCTTGCGGATGATCAACAGGCCGATCTGATTTTGATGGCCGGCGATGTGTATGATTCGGTCAATCCGCCCGCAGCGGCGGAGCAGCTGTTCTACGATGCGGCAGCGAGATTGACGGAAGGCGGCCGCCCCATGGTCGTCATCGCCGGCAATCATGACCAGCCGGAGCGCGTATCTTCGATTACGCCGCTCGTATCGAACCGGGGGATCACGCTGATCGGCATGCCCGTCTCCGATGTGGTCACCACCGTGTCTGCACGAACAGGGGAAACCGCCAAAATCGCCGCTCTGCCCTATCCGTCGGAAGCGAGGCTCAATGAGCTGCTCGCCTTGGACGGGGATGAGGATCAGCTGCGCCGCGCATACAGCGAGCGGGTCGGCATGCTCATGAAGCGGTTGGCCCATGCGTTTACGCCGGACACGGTAAACCTTGCGATGAGCCATATCTATGTGCTTGGCGGTGTGGAATGCGATTCGGAGCGTCCGATTCAAGTCGGCGGCGCATATACGGTCGATCCGTCGGCATTGGCCGTGGGAGCGTCCTATACCGCGCTCGGACATCTACACAGGGCCCAGGCTGTAAAAGGGGAAGGGGTGATCCGCTACAGCGGCTCACCGCTGGCCTACAGCTTCTCGGAAGCCGGGCAGGCGAAGTCCGTCACGATGATCGACGTTGCGCCCGGAGGCAGCCCTGTCATCGAGGAAGTGTTCCTTACGAGCGGCAGGCCTTTAGTCAGATGGAAAGCGAAGGGCGGGCTGGAGGAAGTGTACCGGTGGCTGGATGAGGACCGGGACGCCAATGCTTTCATCGATCTGGAAATTACGTTGACGGAGGCGATGGGGCTTGCGGATATTCAGCGTCTGCGCAAAAGCAGGGACGGTATCGTACATATCCGGCCGGTCTATCCGGAGATGGAGGCGCTGGAGCTTGAGATCGAGCGCTCGCGTATTCCGCTGCCCGATCTGTTCCGCAAGTTCTACCAGAGGCAGACCGGCGGGGCAGAACCGGAGGATCAACTGGTTCAGCTGTTTCTGGAGCTGGTCGAAGAGGAAGATCAGGATGCGGCGGAGGTGAGCGGCGCATGAAGCCGGTTTTGTTGAAGCTGTCGGGTCTGCAGAGCTACCGCAGCCCGCAGGAGATTAATTTTGAAGCGCTGTGCGAAATGGGGCTGTTCGGCATATTCGGCCCGACGGGCAGCGGGAAATCGACGCTGCTCGATGCCATCACGCTTGCCATGTACGGCAAGGTGGAGCGTGCGGTCAACGGCACGCAGGGCATCATGAATCATTCGGAGGACAGCTTGTTTGTGTCCTTTACGTTTGAGCTCAGCTCGCCGGCCGGGTCGGAGCGTTACCGGGTAGAACGGCGGTTTAAGCGGGTTAATGAGCTGTCGATCAGCAATACGGTCAGCCGGTTCATACACGTCACCGCAGACGGCGAACAGGTCATGGCGGACAAGCTGGCGGAAGTCACGCGCTGCGTTGAGGAAAAAATCGGCCTGAAAATGGATGACTTTACCCGCGCGGTCGTTCTGCCTCAAGGCAAGTTTGCGGAATTTCTGTCGCTGAAGGGAAGCGAGCGCAGACAAATGCTGCAGCGCCTGTTTCACCTTGAACGGTACGGCGATCAGCTTGCGATCAAGCTGAGTCGAAGGGTCAAGGAAACGGAAGGTGTTTTGAAATCCGTGGAGGCCGAGCAGCAGGGGCTTGGAAGTGCAGGCAAGGAGGCGCTTGCGGAGGCAGAGCTGGCCCTGGAGCATGCCAAGAAGCACGCCGAGGCATCGAGACGGCGGCTTCAGTCGATCCAGGAGCGTCACGAGTCGCTGTCCAAGCTCCGGGAATTGGACTTGGAGCGGCAGCGGCTTCAGAGCAAGCTGGATGAGCTTGCGGCGCATGAAGAAGAAATTCGGCTGCTTGAGCGCAAGCTGGAGCTGACTGGAGCGGCAGCGGCGGTGCTTCCTGCGCTTGAGGCCTGGCGCGAGACCGGCAGACAGTGGGAGCAGCGTCGGCGTACGGCCGAAGCGCAAGCGGCCCAGGCGGACGTTATGCAAAAGACAGCCGCCCAGGCCGCCGAGGCTGATGAAGCGGCCCAGGCCGCGCTTGCGGCTGAAGAACCGAAGCTGCTGCAGCGTGAGGAGCAGCTGGGCCAGGCCGTTCTGCTGCAGCGGGAGCGGGATTCCCTGCGCGAAGAGCTGAAGAAGCTGGACGAGCTTCGGGCAGCGCTCCGGAAGGAGCTGGAGGAAGCGAATGCCCAGCTCCAGAAGGAGCAGGAGCTGCTTCTTCGCGGACGGAGCCGCAGGGATGAGCTTCAGGAGCAGCTGAAGGGGCTTGAGACGCGCTCTGGGGACCGGCAGGCGCTGCATGAAGCGATGCAGCAGCTTCAATCGCTGCGTGCCGTGGAGAAGCTGAAGGCCCAGGCCGGACAGGAACTGAAGGAGCAGGAGGGCTCCGAGCAGGAGCTGCGCCTGAAGCTGGCAGAATTAGAGTCTCAGGAGCAGGAGCTGCTGCAGCACCATGCTCGATTGGCAGGCCACGCTGATCATGTAAAGAGCAGCGCCGCTGAAGCTTCCGCAGCGGCAGAGCGTATCGCGGCGGCCGCATCCGCGCTGGGCAAGTCGATGGAGGGAGCCCGGCGCGAGAGGGAGCTTCATGCGCTGTCGCTCTCATTGGCTGCCGAGCTGCGGGAGGGCGAACCTTGTCCCGTATGCGGCAGCAAGGACCATCCCCATCCGGCCGCACGGCCTGCTGAAGGCGAGGCTTCCGATGTTGAGGCGATGGAGCAGCTGAATGATGTCATGCATCGAATTCAGGAGACTCGCATGCAATTAAGGCAGCAGCTGAGCGAGAGCGAGGCGCTGCTCCGGCAAATCGGTGCCGAAGCGGCAGCCCGTCAAGGGGGCGGGGCGGCTGTTTTGGAGGCCGTCCATGACGAGGCAGGCAACAGCATGCTCGAAGCGGCTGTAGCCGCCGTGCCGGATACCCGCCCGCCGTATGACTTGATGCAGCTTGCAGAAGAGACCAAGCGGCTTGAGCAGGCCGCCGATTCACAAGCGGCTGCGATGGCGCAGTGCCGTAACGATGCTTCGAAGCTGCAGCAGCAGCTGCTGCAGTGCCGGCAAGAGCTGGCGAAGCAGGGGGCGGCCGTGGACAGCAGAGCCCTGTCCGTCCGGCAGCTTCGGGATAAGCTTGCCGGACTGGAAGCTGAAGCCGCCGAAATCGTCAAGGCGTGGTCCGGCACCCGCCCGGATTTGCCGCTGGAGGAGGCTGAAATCCGCTTCAAGCATATGCAGGCCAGCGATGCCGAAGCCGAGAAGATCAAGGAAGGGCTTGAGCGAAGCGTTCCGTTTCTGGAGCAGAAGCAGCAGGCCGTGCAAGAGCTCGAGGGCAAGCTGCGCGAGCTCGAGAAAAACCTCATTCTGGCGGACACCCAGCGGGAAGGCAAGGCGGAAGTGCTGAAGGAGAAAGAAGAGCGGCTGTCCGTATGGATCGGAGACCGCTCGGCCGAGGAGCTGATCCAGGAGTGCCGCTCCAGGCTGAAGCAGCTCAGAGAAGCCGCCGAGCAGGCCAGAATGCAGCGCCGGAAGACCGAGGAAGCGGCGCAGCAAGCCGCTAAAGAGGCAGCCATCGCCGGGCAGGCCGCCCGCTCGGCGGAGGAGCATCATGAGGCAGCGAAGCTGACTTGGGAGAAGCAGCTCGATGCTTCGCCGTTCGCGACGGAATCCGATGTTCGGGACGCTTGTCTGACTGGCGAAGAAATCGATCGGATCTCCGGAGCCGTCAAAGCGCATCGCGAGGGACAGCGGGAATGGACGGTCCGGCTCGGCGATGTTATGCAGAAGCTTGGAGCGAGCCCCTACAATGAGGAGGACTGGCAGCTGTGCAGCTCGGAGCTCGCGTCTGCCCGTTCGGCCGACGAGGAGGCCCTTCAGGCGAAAGCGAGGGCAGAGCGGGATCTGGAGGATCTAAGCAAGCGCCATATCCGCTATATGGAGCTTGAGGCCAAACGGGCAGAGCTCCAGAGCGAAAGCGACCGGCTGTCGAAGCTCCAGTCCTGTCTGCGCGGAAACGCATTTGTGGAGTATATTGCCGAGGAGCAGCTGATGCAGGTCAGCCAGGCGGCCTCCCAGCGGCTGCGGTATCTCACCAAACAGCGTTACTCGCTCGAGGTGGATTCCGGCGGCGGGTTTGTGATCCGGGACGATGCCAACGGCGGCGTCCGGCGTCCGGTCTCGACGCTGTCCGGCGGCGAAACGTTCCTCACCTCATTGGCCTTGGCCTTGGCTCTATCGGCTCAGATTCAATTGAGAGGGCAGTATCCGCTGCAGTTCTTCTTCTTGGACGAAGGCTTCGGCACGCTTGATCCGGAGCTGCTGGAGACCGTTATTACAGCACTGGAGCGTCTGCATACCGATAAACTGACCGTCGGAATCATCAGCCACGTGCCGGAGCTTCGGGCCCGTCTTCCGCGTAAGCTGGTGGTACGGCCTGCGGAGCAGGCAGGCGAAGGCTCGCAAATCCTAATCGAATCTATGTAAATTTCAGGCTGCAGAAGTATTCTTACAATGTGACGGGGATCACAGATACAGCTATATGGCACTGTTATAATACAGTCAAGCCGACATGCAATAGAAGCACCTGACAGTGCTAATGCCTTCCAGCGGGCACGCTCTTCCCTTCCCCTGCGAGGCTTGGCCTGCCATGCCGGACTTTTCGTCCTTGGCGGGTGCTTCTCTTTTTTTTATCATAAAAGCCGCATAATGGACGAATCCCCCCTTTTCTTATATGATGGGAGCATGAGACTCTATGAAAGGGGTAATGATGTGATGGATTGTATTTTCTGCAAAATCGTAAATGGAGATCTCCCTTCCACCAAGGTGCTTGAGAACGATAAGGTGCTGGTATTCCAAAATATCAATCCGGAGGCGCCGGTCCATGTGCTCATCATTCCGAAGAAGCATATCTCCTCGATGAACGATGTTCAGGAGGAGGATTTGGCCCTGATCGGCGAGATGCACCGCGCTGCGCAAGAGGCAGCTGCCCAGCTCGGCATTGCCGAGAGCGGATACCGCCTAATCAACAATTGCGGCCCAAACGGAGAACAGACAGTGTTTCACCTGCATTACCATTTGATGGGTGGCAAACGGCTGGGTGCGTTGACAGGAATCTCGCCATCGCATACATAACGGCTGGACCAGCCGATACACTGCAGCTTCGCGGCATTTTAAGCCGGCGGGGCTGCTTTTGCTTGCCTGACTTTTTTTAGTTGCCGTCAAGGTTGACACCATATTTCCGTTTGCCCTATAATGAAGTTTGATGAACCGTGTTATTGCTCTTGGACGGTCTGGTCGGAGGGAGGGAAAACTGGTGTCTGAAACTAAAGTTCGCAAAAACGAGACAATTGATGCTGCACTTCGTCGCTTCAAGCGTTCCATCGCTAAAGATGGCGTATTGGCTGAAGTGAAGAAACGCAAGCATTATGAAAAGCCAAGCGTAAAGCGCAAGAAAAAGTCCGAGGCTGCTCGTAAGAGAAAGTTTTAGGAGGATCTGAACTAGCATGAATCTTAGCGAACGATTGAACGAAGATATGAAGCAAGCGATGAAGAGTAAGGACAAGTTCAAACTCTCTACGATTCGGATGGTTCGTTCGACGATAAAAAATCTTGAAATAGATTTGAAAAGAAGTTTGGATGACAACGAAGTGCTTGATATTTTAAGTCGTGAAATCAAACAGCGAAAAGATGCCCTCCAAGAATTTGAAAAAGCGGGACGCGACGATCTTGCCGCCGATGCGAAAGCAGAAATTGAGCTCCTAAGCGCCTACCTCCCGGAACAGCTTACTGAAGAAGAAATTAAAGTCATTGTACAGCAGACCATCCAGGAAACCGGTGCTTCTTCAAAAGCCGAGATGGGTAAAGTAATGAGCGCTCTCATGCCGAAGGTTAAAGGGCGTGCGGACGGAAAGCTTGTCAATCAAGTTGTTCAACAATTTCTGTAACAACATAAGTGAAACACCCCTTGATTTCAAGGGGTGTTTTTTCTTGTTTTCGGGCTTGTTGAGCGAGGGGGTGAAGGAATTATGCGGTCAGGGCTTACTTTCTTGAAACGAAATCGCGGCTGATCCGTAAATATAACCATAGGAGAGTGACTTGATACATATGCTTATGCAGGAAGGTCATCCTCTCCTTCATGTCGAAGACAGAAGAAGGATGGCCGTATAAGTCGAAGAGAAAGGAGGAGTACGATGAAAATCATGATTTGGCCGCGCAAACTGATCGCCATGACGGCGGCTGCCGTTATGTTGCTCATAACCGCCTTGATGTGGGTGCTCCCGTCCCAGCCGGCTTTGGGAGCCAACACCGGCTCGGTATACGTAATACCGGTCAAACAGCCGATTGAACGCGGCTTGACCAGCTTTATGGAACGCGGTTTCAAGGAAGCCGAGAAGATGAAGGCCGGGCTCATCATCCTTGAGATCGATACGCCGGGCGGACTTGTTGATCAGGCGGGGGAAATCGCCAAGCTGATGAAAGAGAGTAATATGCCGATCGTAGCCTTCGTTACGGGCGAGGCGGCTTCGGCCGGAAGCTATATCGCCCTTAACGCCGACAAGATTGCCATGGCGCCGGGAACCATGATCGGAGCCGCAGCGATGGTGGACGGCAGCGGCAACCCGATTGAAGATGCCAAGCTCGTGTCCTGGTGGAAGACGACGATGGCCAGTGCGGCTGAAGCCAGCGGCCGGAACAAGGAGATCGCCATGGGGATGGCGGATGTCAACATCCAGGTGGAGATGCCGGAGATCGGCCGGACGAAGGGACCGGGGGAAATCATCTCGTTAACCAACGAGGAAGCGTTGAAGACAGGGTATGCAGATACGATCGCTAGCAGCACAGAGGAAGTGATTACCTGGATGAACTTTTCCACCCAGGATGTGTTCCGGATGGAGCCAACCTTTTCTGAGAAGCTGGCGACGTTTCTGACGCATCCCGGCGTCATGACGCTGCTCTTGTTCATCGGTATTGCGGGCGTCATTATTGAGGTGCTTGTACCGGGCTTCGGTGTTCCGGGCATTCTTGGCATCGCCGCCTTCGTGCTGTATTTCTTCGGGAACTACGTGGCCGGCTTTGCAGGCTGGGAGACCTGGCTCTTATTCATTATCGGAATTCTGATGCTGGCGATGGAGCTGTTCGTTCCGAGCTTCGGCATACTTGGGATCATCGGCTCGATCAGTCTGATAACCGGTGTGGTCCGGGCTGCGTACAGCACCTCGCATGTCGCGTTGTCTCTCGGAATCGCGGTGGCGTCAGCATTAGTCACCATCGTGGTTGTGGCCTTGGTGTTCAAGGAGCGGGGAATATGGCGAAAGTTCATCCTGAACGACAGCTTGACGAAAGAGCAGGGCTATATTCCGAATGAGGACCGGGACAGCCTGATAGGTCTTATCGGAACAGCTATAACGCCACTCCGTCCGGCCGGTACGATGGAGCTGGAAGGAAGACGGCTGGATGTCGTCACGCTCGGAGGGTATATTGAATCCGGCAGCCGGGTCCGCGTGGTGAAGACCGATGGAACGCGGATTGTCGTCGAGGAAGAAAAAGGGTGAAGCTTCATCAGGAAATGTGTAGTATGGGATAGAGAAGTGAAGTTAAGCTTGGTTAACAGCAGTACCTGATTACATTCGTTATTCAAAAGATGGAGGGTGAAGTAACAATGGATTTGGATGGTTCCTTGGTGACAATTTTGCTGATCGCGGTCGTTGCGATCATCGCACTTAGCGTGTTTTTCAGCTTCTTCCCGCTGATGCTCTGGATTTCGGCGCTCGCTTCCGGCGTGCGCATCGGAATCATTACGCTCGTGGCCATGCGGCTGCGGCGCGTAACGCCTAGCCGGATCGTCAATCCGCTGATCAAGGCGACAAAGGCAGGGCTGGGACTGAATATTAACCAGCTCGAGAGCCACTATCTGGCAGGCGGTAACGTAGACCGCGTCGTCAACGCGCTGATCGCTGCACAGCGGGCGAATATTCCGCTTGAATTTGAACGGGCCGCAGCGATTGACCTTGCCGGCCGGGACGTTCTTCAGGCCGTGCAGATGAGCGTTAATCCGCGTGTCATCGAGACGCCGGTTGTCGCTGCCGTAGCAAGAGACGGCATCGAGGTTAAGGTAAAAGCCCGGGTAACCGTTCGCGCGAATATTGACCGCCTCGTCGGGGGTGCTGGTGAAGAAACGATCATTGCCCGTGTAGGTGAAGGGATTGTTACCACGGTAGGTTCCAGTAACTCCCATAAGGACGTCCTGGAGAATCCGGATTTGATCTCCAGAACCGTTCTCGCGAAAGGGCTTGATGCCGGAACGGCGTTTGAAATTCTGTCGATCGATATCGCCGACGTCGATGTAGGCAAGAACATCGGGGCCTACCTGCAGACCGAGCAGGCGGAAGCCGACAAGCGCATCGCTCAGGCCAAAGCGGAAGAGCGCCGTGCGATGGCGGTAGCGCAAGAGCAGGAGATGAAGGCTCGCGTCGTCGAAATGAGAGCGCGGGTTGTCGAATCCGAATCCCAGGTTCCGCTTGCAATGGCTGAAGCGCTTCGCAGCGGCCAGCTCGGGGTGATGGATTACATGAACCTGAAGAACCTTGAGGCCGATACGCAGATGAGAGGCTCGATCGGCAAGATGGGCGATAATACAGGCAACCCGGGAGACAATCCGAACAATAACAAATGATGATGAGGTGAGCCTATAGTGGGCTGGTTAATCGAGAATTTTTATATCGTAGTTGTTATAGGCTTCTTCATCATTTCCGCTCTGGGAAGGCGTGGCAAGAATGCGGGGGAGAAGGGGCAGCCCCGCATGCCGTCGTTCGGCGGCGACGGTCATCGTCAAGGCCGGGGGCCGCAACAGCCGGAGCTCCGCAGAACGCAAGGGGGAAGGCCACAGCCCTTTCCGCAGGCTGAGCACCCTGCCCCCGTTCAGCAAAGTGCCGGTTCGGATTTTAACGATGAAGAGGAGCTGAACACCGGAAACGGGTATTCGCTGGAGCATGAGGAGCTGAACCGATCGCCCAGCTACCAGGAGATGGAGCGGAAGCCGGACAGCATGGATCACCGGATGGCGATGATGGAGTCGGATTTGGACCGGATCCATGCGCAGTTAAACCGGATGACGGTCGATATTCCGGAAACGGTCGTTAAGCTCACCGAAGAGGACCATGGACCCGAACGTCGAAGCCATTCGAATATGGCGGAGCAGGCTCGAAACGGCATCGTGTGGTCCGAAATTTTGGGGCCGCCCCGTTCCAGGCGTCCATTAAATTATCGCCGTTAAGAAACCATATTTGAGAGTTTTGCCCGGCTATGAACAATGGGCCTGCATTGGCTGACCGCAGCGAATGGAAGTAAGGGTTCATTCCCGCTGGGTCTACACCACATACCAAGAGGCTGTACCAGGTCAATTGACTTTGGTACAGCCTCTTTTTCTATTGGGTTATACGCTCCGCCTCTTATCTGAACAAATCTTCGCAGGTTTCTGGCTGTACATTTCATAAATCAGGATTCCGGGGCATATGGTGTACAGTACAGGAAGGGGGAAAGTCTCCATATGTCCCGCATCAGCCGCAAGCTGCAGAAATGGACCCAAGAAATGCTTGATTTGCCACAGGACCTGTTGTTTGATTTACCGCGGTTGACCCTGATCGGCAATAAAGAGCTTCATATTGAAAACCATCGAGGAGTTCGGCATTTCTCCGAGAAGCGGCTTGTGCTGTCCCTAACACAGGGCTCCTTGGAGATATCGGGGTCGGATCTCGCGATTCAGGCCATTCAAAGTCAAGAAGTGACCATTATTGGTACAATCCATCATATTCAATACATAGGAACGGAGGAGAAAGCGTGAACATCCCAACCATGATCCAGCTTCGAGGCTATTTGACGCTCACCGTGCGCGGTGAGCATGTGGAAGCATTCATCAATTCCGTAGTGGACGCGGGGATCCCGGTGTGGGATGTGATACCGACCGGGACGCAGTCAGCGGAGTTTAAGCTGCTGCTTAAAGACTTTAAGGGCCTTCGTCCCTTCTTGAAACGGACAGGCTGCCGGACGCGGATCAAGGAGCGCAGCGGCTATCCTTTCAAACTGAGGCGCTTGTGGAAACGCAAAGCGTTCGTTCTCGGGATAGTATTGTTTTTTGCTATTTTGACCTCCCTCTCCTCCATGGTATGGAACATTGAGGTAGAAGGAAATGAGAGCATTGCTACGGAAGACATTCTGGATGCCGCCAAGCAGGAAGGAATCTACCCGTATCAATGGATTTTCAAGCTGCAATCGATGGACAAGCTGTCCGGCAGCCTGGCATCCAGACTCGACGGCGTGTCCTGGGTCGGCGTGGAGCGGAATGGGACACGGATCCGGATCCAGGTCGTTGAGGCCTCCGTTCCTAAGAAGCCGCCTTTGCAAAGCCCGAGGCATCTGATCAGTACACAGGATGCGGTCATTACTTATATCTACGCGGAAAAAGGGCTGCCCAAGGTCCAGATCAACAGCCGCGTGAAGAAAGGCGACGTGCTGATCTCCGGCATTTTAGGCGATGAGGAAAATTCGGAGATGATCGTTGCCAAAGGCGAGGTTAAAGGACTGGTCTGGCATGAGTACGATATCGAGGTTCCGCTCGTTAAAACAAGGAAGGTGTATACGGGCGAAGGCAAGAAACGGTCCTATCTCGTTCTCGGCGACCGTGCCGTCCAGCTGTGGGGATACGGGGAGGTGCCTTACTCGCAGCAGGAAATGCTCACCTATTATGATCCTCTCACCTGGCGATCACGTGCGCTCCCGTTTGGATGGATGACCGAGAAGATCATGGAGGTCACCGAGGTTCAGCATACGATCACGGAGGAGGAGGCCAAAAAAGAAGGAATAGAGGGCGCAAGACGCGATATTTTAGCGAAATACGGCACCGATTCCCGATTTGTGAGCCAAAAAATTTTGCATGAGAAGAAAGAGAATGGTAAAGTTTATATGAAAGTGCTTTTCGAGGTGGAAGAGACCATCGCGAAAGAACTTCCCATAGTATACAATCAAGGAGAATGAGACTATTTGCCACAGCAAACGACCAGCATTCAAATTTTATTACAAAGTGCGTCAGAAGGCTTGGCCTTATTCGGACCGCAAGATGCCTTCCTGAAATTGATCGAAGCGGAAATCCCTGCCACCATCGATTCGCGGGAAGCCGTCATTACGATCCGCGGAGAACACCGCAGCGTCGAGCGTCTTCAGCAGCTGTTCGAAGTGCTGCTAGAGCTCATCCGCAACGGGTATACTTTGACCGAACGGGATATTCTGTACGCCGTAGAGCTGGCCAAGGATATGCGAGCGGATCAGCTGCTTGATCTGTTCAAGGGTGAAATTACGTCAACATACAGAGGCAAGCCGATTCGCGTCAAGACGATCGGACAGAAGCATTACGTGACAACGATCAAGAAACGGGATGTCGTATTCGGTATCGGTCCTGCGGGGACGGGGAAGACCTACTTGGCGGTTGTGCTGGCTGTTGCTGCACTTAAAGAAGGCTCTGTGAAACGGATCGTCCTTACGAGACCGGCGGTTGAAGCCGGAGAGAACCTGGGCTTTCTGCCCGGAGATCTGCAAGAGAAGGTAGACCCTTATCTCAGACCGCTGTACGATGCATTATATGATGTTATGGGTCCCGAGCAAGTCGCGAAGGCGCTTGAACGGGGACTGATCGAAATCGCGCCTCTCGCCTACATGCGCGGGCGGACGCTGGATGACTCGTTTATTATTTTAGACGAAGCGCAGAATACCACGCCGGAGCAGATGAAGATGTTCCTGACGCGGCTTGGCTTCGGATCCAAGATGGTCATTACCGGAGATGTGACGCAGATTGACCTGCCGCGCGGCAAAAAATCCGG
Organism: Paenibacillus sp. FSL R5-0810; assembly: GCF_038002285.1. Taxonomy (NCBI): domain Bacteria; kingdom Bacillati; phylum Bacillota; class Bacilli; order Caryophanales; family Paenibacillaceae; genus Paenibacillus; species Paenibacillus sp. FSL R5-0810. Next base: position 3,079,635 of record NZ_JBBOCF010000001.1, on the reverse strand, counting down.
GCTGATCGAAGCGAAAGCCATTTTAAGCGGAATTGAGGAAATCGGATTCGTTTATTTTGCTGAGCAGGATGTTGTACGGCACTCTTTAGTACAAAAAATCATCGTTGCCTATGATCAAGCTGCAGAAAACCAAGATTAAAGGGGATTGTCGATATGGCCTCCAAAGAACCATCGACGGACAAGTCCATATGGGGCAGGCACAGCGGTTGGAAATATAGCGTGGCAACACGCTATATTCTGTTTTTGCTGCTTGCGCTGCTCTTTTATATCAGTCTAGCATCGAAGCTGGTGCCTGAACGCTATGACATTCAGGTCAATACGAAAAGCGAGAAGAATATCGTCGCTCCCGTCCAAATCGAGGACAGCAAAGCGACGCTGAAGGCGCAGGAGCAGGCGGCCGAGCGGGTTCAGACGATTTATACCAACCTCAATGTGAGGAACGACGTTCTGGTGACGCAGATCCTGGACCGGATTGAGCGACTGAACCAGGATGTGGATATCTCGACCCAGGAGAAGGTCAATATCTATCGCGAGGAAATCCCTCGCAGGATTGACGAGTTCGTCCAAAATTTCGTATCCGCCAATCGGGACAATGAAGGTTACTCCAACGAGCTGCTGGAGGAAATGCTGCGCGTCATCGACCAGCAGACCTACCGGATCCCGGAGGAAACTTATATCAAAATACCTAGATTAAGCGCCGAGGACATCAATGCGATGAAGCCGGTAGCCCGCGATATCGTCTCCAAGCTGACCATGAACGAAATCGTGGACGCGCAGACGGCCCGGGCGCGGGTTGCGGAAATGGTGAGCACGAGCTCGCTGGATGATCGCGTTGCCAGAGAGGTCGTTCAGGAACTGGCCCGGGCAACGATAACGGCCAACAAATTCAGGGATGAGGAAGCGACCAAGGAAGCACGCGTCGAGGAACGCGAGAATACGCCGCCTGTGTTCATTAAGCAAGGAGATATTCTCGTTAAGAAAGGGCAGGTCATTACGCCGGAGATGTATGAGCTGCTTGGAAAGAATGGTTTGCTCAAGGATGATGTAAACTATTGGCCTGAGCTCGGCGTGCTGCTGCTGTCCGTTTTATTATCGCTCGGGATCCTGATGTTCATCCGCCAGTCGAATGCCGGGAAGTTTAAATACAATAACTCCCAGCTGCTTATGCTCGTGCTGATCTATGTGATCACGCTTATTACGATGCACTTGACATCCATTTTGCAAAGCGACTCGCGGATTTATGTCGGGTACCTGGCTCCTGTAGCCATCGGTGCGATTCTGGTGACGCTGCTTCTGGAAATGTCGCTTGCCTATTTCAGCGTCATTATATTCAGCATCATGGCCAGCGTCATCCTGAATGTCCAGGGTGAAATGTTCGACTTCCAGTTCGGGCTGTTCGCCGCAGTGACGTCATGCGTGGCCATCTTCTCGATTCACCGTGCGAGCCAGCGCTCCACCATGCTGAAGGGCGGGATTATGGCCTCCTTGTTCGGCGCATTGATCGTATTGATCATGCTGCTGATCGACGACGATTCCTGGACGACGACGGAAACGCTCTATGCGATCGGGTTTGCGATTGCCGGAGGCCTGCTTACAGCCGTTCTGGTGATCGGGCTGATGCCATTCTTCGAGGTTACGTTCGGCATCTTGTCGGCTTTGAAGCTCGTGGAATTATCGAACCCGAACCATCCTCTGCTGCGCAAGCTGCTGACGGAGACGCCGGGAACGTATCACCACAGCGTAATGGTCGGCAATCTGTCGGAGGCCGCTGCCGAAGCGATCGGCGCCAACGGCTTGCTGTGCCGCGTGGGATCCTATTACCATGATATCGGGAAGACGAAGCGGCCAATCTACTTCATCGAGAACCAGAACAATATGGAGAACCCGCATGATTCCATCGAGCCGAAGCTCAGCAAGTCCATCATTGTGGCTCACGCTAGGGATGGGGTTGAAATGCTGAAGGAGTACAAGCTGCCGAAGCCGATTCGGGATATCGCCGAGCAGCATCATGGTACGACCTTCCTCCATTATTTTTACCATAAAGCCATCCGACAGGCTGAGGAGCAGGGGATCGAGCCTGATTTTACGGAAGACGATTTCAGGTATCACGGTCCGAAAGCCCAGTCCAAGGAGGCAGCGATCGTCGGCATCGCCGACAGTGTGGAGGCGGCGGTCCGCTCCCTCCGCAAGCCGACCGTGGAGCAGGTTGAATCGATGATCGAGAAGATCATTAAGGGTCGATTGGATGACCATCAGTTTAACGACTGCGACCTGACGATGAAAGAGCTTGATACCATTGCGAAAACCTTGAAGGAAACGGTCATGGGGATATTCCACTCACGCATCGAGTATCCGGAGGAGGTCAAGCGGCCGAAGCCTGATTCGAGCGCGTCTTCGGGAGATTCGACCAAGCATGCAGATTCATCCGCGCCTGAAGCGGATCAGAGAAGGAGCGTTTAAGGAATGAGCCTTGAGCTTGTATGGAATAATGAACAAGAGCAATTTGAGATTACGGAGGAGCTCATCGCTTTGCTTGAAACGATCCTGCAGAAGGCCGGTGAGGCCGAAGGGATCGAGGGCGGAGAGGTGGACCTGACCTTTGTCGATGATGAAGCCATCCACGAATTAAACCGGGAATATCGCGGGATCGACCGTCCAACCGACGTATTGTCCTTCGCCATGCATGAAGTCACGAATGATGAGCTGGAGATCATTTATGAGCTGGAGGAAGGCGAAGAGCTTGGGAACGTCCCGGACGTGCTGGGGGACATCATTATCTCGGTCCCGCGTGCGAAGCTGCAGAGTGAAGAGTACGGCCACTCGCTTGAGCGCGAGATCGGATTTCTATTCGTCCATGGTTTCCTGCATTTGCTCGGTTATGATCATCAGGACGAGGCGAGCGAGGCTGAGATGATGGGCAAGCAGGAGGCCGTCCTAGCCGAAGTGGGTCTGACGAGATAGTGAAGCCGTACAGATCTACTTTGCTTAGAGCTTTTGGTTACGCGATGACGGGCATATGGACCGCCGTACAGCGTGAACGAAATATGAAGATTCACATTGCTGCTGCCGTGAGTTGCTTCATCGCAGCAGCTTTGCTGCAGTTGGACAAAATCAGCTGGCTGTTTCTAATATCCGCCGTTGCGGCTGTGTTCATTGCGGAGCTGGTGAATACGGCGGTCGAAGCCGTTATTGATCTCGCATCCCCGGCGGAGCATCCGCTTGCCCGGGTGGCGAAGGATACGGCTGCGGGTGCATCGCTGGTTGCTGCGATATATGCTGCGGCTGTCGGCATCCTCATTTTTTGGGAACCGCTCATGCAGTGGGTTAGGTCCATAACAGGCTGACGAAAGGGAGGAATTCGGTATGGATACAGGGTTATTGATGCAGGAAGCGATTAAGGCGCGCACACGGGCTTACATACCTTACTCGAAATTTGGTGTAGGCGCTGCTCTCTTGGATACGGGCGGGAAGGTACACCATGGCTGCAACGTGGAGAATGCTGCCTACGGGCCGACCAACTGCGCCGAACGAACCGCACTCTTCCGCGCGATTGCCGACGGACATGAGCCGGGAAGCTTCAAGGCGATTGCGATCGTCGCCGACACCGAAGGACCCTGCACGCCGTGCGGGGTATGCCGGCAGGTGCTGGTAGAGCTGTGCAAGCCGGATATGACGGTCATTTTGGGGAATATGAAGGGAGACATTCGCGAAACGACGGTAAGCGAGCTGCTTCCCGGCGCGTTTGGCCCTTGGGATCTGAACAAGGAATAATCTTCGCACAAGTTCAGACTGAAAATTAGGTTATCATGAGCGACGTTAAGGCGGATGAAGGACCGGCAAGCTGACGTGTCACCCACGGCCATTGCGGCCAAGACCCTTGATGATGATATCTCGGTGTGGGACGAAAAGAAGCAGCCATAGTCCCATTCGCCTTAAGGTGTTAGTAACGTTAGCTGGAGGAATGGTATGCAGAAAAAACAGTTTAAATCAGGTTTTGTGGCGATCATCGGCAGACCCAACGTAGGGAAATCTACGCTGATGAATCAGGTCATCGGTCAGAAGATTGCCATTATGTCGGATAAACCGCAGACAACAAGAAATAAAATCCACGGGGTGTACACAACGCCGGACTCCCAGGTTGTATTTCTGGATACGCCGGGGATTCACAAGCGTCAATCCAAGCTCGGCGATTACATGAATCAGACGGCGCTCGGCACGCTGGGTGAAGTGGAAGCCGTATTGTTTCTGGTGGACGCATCCGAAGGGATTGGCGGAGGCGACCGCTTTATTGCCGAGCAGCTGAGCAAAATCAAGACCCCGGTCATGCTGGTGATGAACAAGATCGATAAGATCGAGCCGCCGGCGCTGCTGCCGCTTATTGAAGAATACCGGAAGCTCCATGACTTTGCGGAGATCGTTCCGATTTCGGCCAAGCTTGGCAGCAACGTCGACACGCTGCTGGATCAAATCCAGAAATATTTGCCGCCGGGCCCGCAGTATTATCCGGAGGACCAAGTGACGGATCATCCCGAGCAGTTTGTCTGCGCCGAGCTCATCCGGGAGAAAATCCTGCACATGACCCGGGAGGAGGTACCGCACTCCATCGCCGTCACGATTGAGGATATGCGCAAGGAGGAGAACGGAACCGTCTATATATCCGCCGTCATTTTTGTCGAGCGCGATTCACAGAAGGGCATTATTATCGGGAAGCAGGGCGCCCTGCTCAAGGAAGTCGGCAAGCAGGCCCGCCAGGACATTCAGCGGCTTCTCGGCTCCAAGATTTTCCTGGAGCTATGGGTTAAGGTAAAAAAAGATTGGCGCAACCAGGAGCGTGTTCTTCGTGACCTTGGATTTCACCGCGGGGAGTAATTGACCCGTACCGAAAGAAGCTTTCTGGAAGGAGCTTGCTGGGGGATTGGCGCCGCCTGTTGCTGCTCAGGCAGCCTGCCAACAATTGCAATTCATAAATCCGCACGGTACGCACATCCTATTTTCGTAGATGCAGACGTCATTTCCGAAGAAAGGATGAATACGAATGCGAGATTTTTCGTGGAAGTATTTTGCGATGACTGGAGATGTCGATGCTTATTTGCTGTATAAAGAAACCGACGGTGAACGGGTTCTTGCAGCTGCATCCGCAGAAGATGAGGCGGCCCAGCATGAAGAGGACGAGTAATTATTGGTTGTTCCAAGAATGGTTGGGGGATAATGCATGCTATATCGGGCGGAAGGAATTGTCATCCGCAGCATGGACTACGGTGAAGGGAACAAAATCATTACGCTTTGCACCAAAGAATCGGGCAAGGTAGGGGTGCTGGTCAGAGGAGCAAAAAAGGTCAAGAGCCGGCATGCTGCTCTGACCCAGCCTTTTACGTATGGGGAGTATGTGTTTTTTCGCAATACGGGGCTTGGAACCCTGAACGCAGGCGAGATTATAGAATCCCATCATGAATTGCGGGAGGATTTGATCAAAGCCGCCTATGCTTCCTATGCCTGCGAGCTCTTGGATCGGGTGCTGCAGGATGAGGAGACGGGGGCTTTTTGGTTCCATCAGCTGAAGGCATGCCTGACCTCCCTTCAAGAAGACAAGGATCCTCAGATTATTATCAATCTCTATGAGATGAAAATCCTGCAGGCGGCAGGGTATGGACCGGAGCTGGAGGTATGCATTTCGTGCAATCAGCCGAGAAATGACGAGGATATGCTGGTCAGCCCGCGTCTCGGAGGTGTTCTATGCCGTTATTGCAAGCATTTGGATCCGCCGGCGATTGCAGTGACGGTCCGGACCTTGAAGCTGCTGCGCCTGTTCGCCAGGCTGGATCTCAGGCGGCTCGGTAATGTGGACGTTAAGGCGGAGACGAAGGACGAGCTCAAGAAGGTAATGAGGGCGTTAATGGATATGCAGCTGGGCCTCCGGCTCAAATCCCAAAACTTCCTGGACCAGATGGACAAATACAACATTTGACGTAAGGTTCGGATTAAGGTATTATATTTATCAGTTTATGAGTTATTGCATATTGACATGCGTTGAACGGGAAAGTAGTGAATGGCCATTCGTTATAGCGAGCCGGCGGCGGTGGGAGTCCGGTACGAAGCATTCATGAACATGGCACCCGGGAGCATTCTTGAAACGATAAAGTGGGTTTAGCTACAGCGCTGCTGCACGGCAGCTGCGGGAAGGCTGGCCAAGTAGGGTGGAACCGCGGGAAGCGACAGCTCTCGTCCCTATGTCTGTACATCAGGCATGGGGCGAGAGCTTTTTTGCGTTGTACAGACTGGATTGTCGGATGTTTTATTATGAAAATGAAAGCAAAGGAGCTAAAAATCATGAATTTTCAACAGATGATTTTGACGCTGCAGCAGTTCTGGGCAGAACAGAATTGTATCATCGTGCAGCCGTATGACACGGAAAAGGGTGCAGGCACCATGAACCCGATGACCTACTTGCGCTCGATCGGTCCGGAGCCGTGGAATGTCGCTTACGTTGAGCCTTCCCGTCGTCCGGCAGACGGCCGTTACGGGGAAAACCCGAACCGGTTGTACCAGCACCATCAGTTTCAGGTCATTCTGAAGCCTTCCCCGGACAATATCCAGGAGCTGTATCTGGAGAGCCTGAAGCGTCTTGGCATTGACCCGCTCGATCACGACATCCGCTTTGTCGAAGATAACTGGGAAGCTCCGACCCTTGGCGCCTGGGGCCTCGGATGGGAAGTGTGGCTCGACGGCATGGAAATTACGCAGTTTACGTATTTCCAGCAGGTCGGGGGCATCGATGCCAATCCCGTTGCGGTTGAGATTACCTACGGCATGGAGCGGCTTGCGTCGTATATTCAAGATAAAGAGAATGTATTCGACCTCGAATGGGTGGACGGCATTACGTATGGCGACGTGTTCCATCAGCCGGAATTTGAGCATTCCAAGTACACGTTTGAAGTGTCGGATGTGAAGATGCTGTTTACGCTGTTCAACATGTATGAAGAGGAAGCCAACAAGGCGATGAATCAACATCTGGTCTTCCCGGCGTACGACTATGTGCTGAAGTGCTCCCATACGTTTAACCTTCTTGACGCCAGAGGAGCGATCAGCGTGACCGAGAGAACAGGCTACATCATGCGCGTGCGCAATCTCGCGCGCCAGGTGGCGGCTACGTATTTGGAGGAACGCGAGAAGCTTGGCTTCCCGTTGATTAAGAAAGGGGGCGCAGAACATGCCTAAGGATTTATTGTTTGAGATCGGGCTGGAGGAAGTCCCGGCAAGATTTCTGCGTGCAGCGATGGAACAGCTGGAGGACCGCCTCGTGAAATGGCTGGAAGCATCCAGAATCGGACACGGGGAAGTAACCGCCTATGCAACGCCGCGTCGCCTTGCCGTATGGGTCAAGGATGTTGCGGATAAGCAGGAGGATGTCAGCGAGGAGGTTAAAGGACCTTCGCGGAAGATCGCGCTGGACGAGAACGGTCAGTGGAGCAAGGCGGCGCTCGGCTTCGCCCGAAGCCAAGGTGTCGATCCGGAGAGCTTCACCTTTAAGGAGCTTGGAGGTGTCGAGTATATCTACGTCACCAAGAGCAGCGTCGGCGTGGATACCCAATCGATTCTGTCCGAGGGGCTTCACGGAATCCTGACAGCGATGACGTTCCCGAAAAATATGCGCTGGGGTGCGCATGAGTTCAAGTTCGTACGTCCGATCAAATGGATCGTTGCGCTGCTGGGCAGCGAGACGATCGCGCTTGAGGTTGCCGGCGTGCAGGCGGGCAATGTCACGAGAGGGCACCGCTTCCTGGGATCTGATGCCGTTATTCCGGAAGCGTCGGCATATCGGGATATCCTTCGCGAACAGCATGTCATCGTGGACGTGAATGAGCGTCAAGAAATGATCGTTTCGCAAATTCAGGCACTCGCCAAAGAGAAGGGCTGGAATATCGCAATCAAGGATGATCTGCTGGAAGAGGTATTGTTCCTTGTTGAGACGCCTACCGTGCTCTACGGAACCTTCGATTCCTCGTTCCTTCATATCCCGCAGGATGTGCTGATCACCTCGATGCGCGAGCATCAGCGCTACTTCCCGGTTTTGGACGACAAGGGGCAGCTGCTTCCTTATTTCGTGACGGTGCGCAACGGCGATTCCCGTTCGCTTGATGTTATTGCCAAAGGGAATGAAAAGGTGCTGCGGGCACGCTTGTCGGATGCGAAGTTTTTCTATGAGGAAGATCAGAAGCTCCAGATCAAGGACGCGCTGTCCAAGCTGGAAAGCATCGTCTTCCATGAGGAGCTCGGAACGATCGGGGACAAGGTGCGCCGCATCCGCCGCATTTCCGATCAGCTGGCCGTCAAGCTTGGAATCGCCGCTGATGCAGCGGATTCCGTCAGCCGCGCCGCCGATATCTGCAAATTCGATCTTGTAACCCAAATGGTGTATGAATTCCCTGAGCTTCAGGGGGTTATGGGCGAGGATTACGCGCGTAAAGCGGGAGAGAAGGAAGAGGTGGCCAAAGCGGTATTCGAGCATTACCAGCCGCGCTTTGCCGGCGATGCCGTTCCTTCGACGCAGGTCGGCTCCATCATAAGCATAGCGGACAAAATCGACACGATTACCGGCTGCTTCTCCATCGGCATCATTCCGACCGGCTCCCAGGATCCATACGCACTGCGCCGCCAGGCGCAAGGCATCGTGCAGATCATTCTGGAGCACAAGCTTCCGATTACCTTGTCCGACGTGTTCGGCATTGCGCTGGACGTTCATGAGAACATCCGGGCGCTCAAACGGTCCGCCGGTGAAATCCGGAAGGATCTCCAGGAATTCTTCGGGCTTCGCGTGAAGAAGCTGCTGTCCGAGAACCAGCGGTATGACGTTGTCGATGCGGTGATTTCGGCCGGCTTCGATTCCGTGGTATCCGTTGTGAACCGGGGACAGGCGCTGATGCATGCGGTTGAGTCCGCCGAGGACTTCAAGACGACGGTGGAATCCTTGAACCGCGTCAGCAACCTTGCGGCCAAGGCAGGGAAAGCTGCGGTGAACCGGGAGCTGTTCACGGAGTCTGCGGAAGGCGAGCTTTATGAAGCCTGGCAGGCGATCCGGAACGATTACGAAGCGGCACTGGATGCTGCGGACGGCGAACGCGCATTGTCCTTGCTCAGTGGACTGAAGGCGCCGATTACCAGCTTCTTTGACTCCGTCATGGTCATGGCCGAGGACGAATCGGTGCGGGCTAACCGCCTTGCACTGCTCTCCGGCATCGATGGGGATTTGAAGCGGTACGCCGATTTTTCAAAATTAGTGTGGTAAGCGTAGTGACATGATGATTTTGCAAATGTTATAATGGTTTGTTCAGCGAAAGCGACAGCCCGTGTCAAGGCACAGGATGGCGCTTTCGCTGTGAGTAAGAATCAATGGCCGTACAGTAAGGCAGACTGCAGCTCATTGTTTTTTGGGAAGCAGGATTTTAATCGGTTCAAGACGTATATAATAGTAAACAGCACAGGATGGTTCCAAGAGTACAGGAAAAGCCGGTGATATCAATGATTGAAGGTTCCTCCTGCCGGATCGTGGTTGACGGCGACGCCTGTCCCGTCAAGAAGGAAATCGCAGAAACTGCCCGTACATTCCATGTGCCGGTGCTGCTCGTTTCTTCCTATGATCATATGCAGCAGGCCGAGGAAGGCGTCGTGACGATTCACGTGGACCGGAGCGACCAAAGCGCTGATCTCTATATTGCGAACCATATATCGAAAGGGGATATCGTGGTCACCCAGGACTATGGTTTGGCTGCGCTGGCGTTAGCGAAATCCTGCTATGTCATCTCGTTCCGCGGCCGGATATTCCGCAATTCCGATATCGATTTCATGCTGGATTCGCGCCACCATCAAGCCAAAGCAAGAAGGCAGGGGAAGTACGGCAAAGGACCGAAAAAGCTGCTTGACGAAGACCGGGTTTTTTTTCAACATAAACTGACAAAACTTTTGCTTGAATTGCAGGAGAATGTCCACCCGTAGCGAATACTATTTACGTGCCAAATGAGATGAAGGTGGTTTGGATGAGTACCGGACAAGGCAATATTCCGGATGATGTCATTGAGGCGGTGCTGGCCAAAAGCGATATCGTGGATACGGTCAGCAAATACGTGCATCTTACGAAACAGGGGAAGTATTTAAAGGGCCTGTGCCCTTTTCATTCGGAAAAGACCCCATCCTTTACGGTTACACCGGAACGCCAAATCTTCTACTGCTATGGCTGCGGCAAGGGCGGTAACGCCATTAAATTCAGAATGGAAATCGAAGGATTTTCCTTCCCCGAAGCCGTAAGAACCATGGCCGAAGAGAACGATATCTCGTTACCGGAAGGTCAAGGGGTTCCCGTAATTCCTCGCAATCCGGAGAAAGAACGTTTACTTGAAGCTTATGAGCTGAGCGCCAAGCTGTATCATTTTCTGCTGAAGAATACGGAGCATGGCACCGAGGCGATGAAGTACTTACGGTCCCGCGGCATGAGCGACAAGATGATCGATCAGTTTCAGATCGGCTATGCGCCGGATCGCTGGGATACGCTGGTTCAATTTCTTACCAAGCGGTCATTTGACCTGAAAGAGATGGAGAAGGGCGGCTTGTTGTCCGCAAGACATGAACAGGAAGGCTATCTCGACCGGTTTCGGGGACGTATCATGTTTCCGATCCATGACCGCAGCGGCAAAGTGATTGCGTTCGCCGGAAGGATCCTCGGGGATGGTCAGCCGAAGTACTTGAATTCCCCGGAAACTCTTTTGTTTAACAAAAGCCGTACGTTGTACAACCTGCACCAGGCGAAGACATCCATACGCAAATTGCGTCAGATCCTATTATTCGAAGGTTACGGTGATGTGATCTCGTCTTGGGAGGCTGGACTTCAGAACGGCGTGGCAACGATGGGCACGTCCCTTACGGAAAATCAAGTAGCGATTATGAAATCCATGGCCGAAGAGGTTGTTGTCATCTATGACGGCGACAGGGCCGGTATGGCAGCGGCGATGAAGGTCATCCCGATGCTGGAGGGCGCCGGACTTCGGGTGAAGATTGCGCTTGTCAGCGAAGGCCTGGATCCGGATGAATACATCCGCAAATTCGGTGCCGAGCGATTCAGGCATGTAGTGGAAACAGCTGTTTCAACCACAAAATTTAAACTTATATATCTGAAGAAAAACCATATACTGCTAGAAGAAGATGGCAAGATCGCGTATACGAAAGAAGCGCTGCCGATTATCGCCGCACTTCATTCCTCAACCGAGCGGGAAGTTTATTTGAGGGAATTATCCTCGGAGCTGAACCTTTCCTACGAGAGCCTTAAGCAGGATTGCAATTTGCTCAGGCAGTCCATGCAAAAAAAGAGGGGCGATGGGGATAATAAGGAAAAAAGGTGGAATAATGGTAGGCATATTAACGGGCGTCAGCCCGCCCCGGCGCTGCTGCCTGCCTATCATGCGGCTGAACGGCGGCTGCTGTCGCTGATGCTGCAGGATGCGGAAGCCGCGCGATACGTAGGCGAACGGCTGGGAGAAGCGTTTAATATCGAAGATCATGCGGCGATAGCTGTTTATCTATATGCTTATTATGCACAAGGCAAATCTCCGGATATTAGCCGTTTCATGTCATCTCTCCATGATGATCGTCTGGAAAAGACCGTCAGCTCCATTATGATGATGGAGGCACCCGCGGAGTGGAATGTTCAAGTGCTTGACGACTGCATCCGGGAGGTACTGAAATATCCGCAGCAGCGAGAGATCGAGCAGAAGAAGGAAGAAATGATGAAAGCAGAGCGCTCGGGAGATTTTTTGCGGGCCGCACAAATTGCAAGTGAGATTATCGCCCTAGAAAGACAATGATGTCCGCACATTGCTGCTTCTAGGGAGGAGGGAGTCGAAAAATGGCGAATGATCAGCATACTGAACTAGAAACGGAATTTACGCTGGATCAAGTCAAAGATCAATTGATTGAGCAGGGTAAAAAGAGATCCGTATTAAGCTATAAAGATATTATGGAGAAACTGTCGCCATTCGATCAGGATACGGAGCAGATGGAGGAGTTCTACGAGCAGCTTGCCGACCTCGGCATCGACGTGGTGAACGAAAGCGACGATGAGGTCAGCCACCGGGCATCGGAAGATCACGAATCCCATGACAATGAGGATTTCGGCTTCGATGACGATTTGTCGCTGCCGCCGGGCATCAAAATCAACGATCCGGTGAGAATGTATTTGAAAGAAATCGGACGTGTACCGCTCTTGTCCGCGGACGACGAGATTGAGCTTGCGAACCGGATCGAGCAAGGGGATGAGGAGGCCAAGCGCCGTCTGGCCGAGGCGAATCTGCGGCTGGTTGTCAGCATCGCGAAGCGGTATGTCGGTCGCGGCATGCTGTTCTTGGATCTGATCCAGGAAGGCAATATGGGCCTTATTAAAGCGGTGGAGAAGTTCGATTACAAAAAAGGCTTTAAATTCAGTACGTATGCCACATGGTGGATCCGGCAGGCCATTACGCGCGCGATTGCCGACCAAGCCCGTACGATCCGGATTCCGGTGCATATGGTTGAGACGATCAATAAGCTGATCCGTGTATCCAGACAGCTGCTGCAGGAGCTGGGTCGCGAGCCATCGCCGGAAGAAATCGCGGCAGAGATGGAGCTTAGCGTGGAGAAGGTTCGGGAAATTATGAAGATCGCCCAGGAACCGGTGTCCTTGGAAACGCCGATCGGCGAAGAGGACGATTCCCATCTCGGCGATTTTATCGAGGATCAGGAGGCTCTCGCTCCAGCTGATGCCGCAGCATACGAGCTTCTTAAGGAACAGCTTGAAGACGTGCTCGATACGCTGACGGAGCGGGAAGAGAACGTGCTTCGTCTCCGGTTCGGCCTTGACGACGGGCGCACAAGAACGCTTGAAGAAGTAGGCAAAGTGTTCGGCGTTACGCGTGAACGAATCCGGCAGATTGAGGCCAAGGCGCTTCGGAAGCTTCGTCATCCGAGCCGCAGCAAGCGGCTGAAGGATTTTCTCGAATAGAGTGATCAAGGGACCTTCTGCATTTTCCGGCAGCAAGGTCTTTTTTTCTGAGATGAAGGTACGCTGCTTACAAGCTCTGGGCAATTGGATATTAGAGTTCCATCGCAATGCGGTCTGCCGCCGGAAGGCTTGTTTTCCTTGGTTTTGGAATTTCTGCCTGTATTTGTTGTATCGGTCTTTATTTTATCTCTTTTCCAAGATCAATGCAAATGATGGACGAGCCCTAAACCTGAGAATAGCATCACTTCCAAATGGCGATGGAATGAATGGATGGTCCCAATATGCTGAGTGGATTTGCAGTTTATCATGCGGTCTGTTACGTTAAAATGTAGTGTCGCATGCAACTATAATGGATGTAGGAGTGTCATCGTGAAATTATCAAAAAGGTTACAGCTAATCCTGGACCAAATCCCCCAAGGCAGCCGGCTGGCCGATATAGGTTCTGACCATGCGCTGCTGCCGGTTGCAGCCGTAGAATGCGGCGCAGCCGTCCAAGCGATTGCAGGCGAAGTGAATCAGGGCCCGTTCGAGGCTGCCGCAAAGCAGGTGAAGGAATCCGGGATGGAGGACTGCATTCAGGTCCGGAGAGGAGACGGTCTTGAAGTCCTGTCCGCAGGCGAAGCGGATGTCATTACGATTGCAGGCATGGGCGGGAGTCTAATCGCTGCGATTCTGGATCGGGGCAACGGCAAGCTTGAAGGGGTGCGCCGGCTCGTATTGCAGCCGAACGTCGGTGAGGATATTTTGCGCAAATGGCTGCTTGCCCATGAGTGGGTGCTGATCGACGAGTTTATTCTGGAGGAAGACGGAAAGATTTATGAGGTGCTTGTGGCCGAGCCCGAGCGACCGGGGGGCCCCGTGACGAATGAGGAAATATACTCGCAGCGAGCCATTGCCGGAAAGGTTTCCCTATCTGCCGAATGGCTGCTGCGCATGGGGCCGTGGTTAATCCGGGATGCAGGCACCGTGTTCCATGATAAATGGAAATCAGAGATCGGGAAGATGAATCAAATTCTGAAGTCGCTGTCGCGCTCGGATCTGGATACGGCTAAAGGCAAGGCGGCGGAGATTCGGGCGGATATCGAGTTTATCGAGGAGGTGCTGGCATGCTTGCCAAAGGACAAACCGTAATACAATATATGGAGCAGCTTGCTCCGAAGCATGTGGCTGAGCCGGAGGACCGGATCGGACTTCAGCTCGGTACCCTTCAGAAGGAAATCCGTACAGTGCTGGTTGCGCTGGATGTCAATGATGAAGTGGTTGACGAGGCGATTCGCCTTGGAGCCGATTTGATTATTGCCCATCACGCCATTATCTACCGGCCGCTGAAGCAGCTTCAGACCGACACGCCGATGGGCAAGGTGTACGAGAAGCTGATCAAGCATGATATTGCCGTCTACGTCAGCCATACGAATCTTGACGTAACCGAAGGCGGGATGAACGACTGGATGGCCGAAGCGCTCGGAATCGAAAATACTTCGCCGATTCATGATCTGCATAATGAGCAGCTGTCCAAGCTGGTAGTTTTCGTGCCGAAGAGCCATCACGAGGAAGTGCTGAACGCCGTGCTGGACGCCGGTGCGGGCTGGATCGGAAACTACAGCCATTGCAGCTTTAACATTGAAGGATTCGGTACGTTTATCCCGAGAGAAGGAAGCAACCCGTATCAAGGCAAAGCCGGCAAGATGGAACGGGCCGAGGAAGTGCGGATCGAGACGATCGTGCCGCATACGATCCGGAACAAAGTCATCCAGGCGATGCTTAAGGCCCATCCGTACGAGGAGGTTGCCTACGATCTGTATTCCATGGATCTTAAGGGACGGTCGCTGGGACTCGGACGGGTCGGCAAGCTGAAGGAGCCGCTGACGCTGGCGGAGATGGCCGAAGTCGTCAAGGAGAAGCTGGACGTTCCGCACGTCCGGGTCGTGGGCGATCTGAACCGGACGCTCCGCAAGGCGGCGGTCATCGGAGGCTCCGGGGGGCGCTTCTATCCACAGGCGTTGTTCCGGGGCGCCGATGTGCTCGTAACGGGGGACATTGATTACCATACGGCACAGGACGCGCTTGCCGCCGGCCTAACCCTAATTGATCCAGGACATAATGCCGAGAAAATCATGAAGGGCAAGGTCGCCGAATGGATGCAGCAGAAGCTGCAGGAGAACAAGTATGATACCAAGGTCGTCGCTTCGTCGGTCAACACAGAGCCGTTTCAATTTATGTAAGCTTAGGTTTATCGGCCGTTATCAAGGTAGGCGAAGGCACAAGGCGGGCGGCTGATATTCAGGCATGATCATGACGGCTGCTCTGGTAATTTCATCATCGACTGCTAATGTTTTAAGGGTTGTGCATGGATATAAATCAAGATATAATATGTAATGTTGTCCGGAAAGTTTGACAGACAATCGCTGGCGGCGAAAAGCCGCGAGAGGAAAGTCCGGGCTCCATAGGGCAGGGTGCTGGATAACGTCCAGTCAGCGCGAGCTGAAGGATAGTGCCACAGAAATGGACCGCCGATGGCTGTGGATTCACAGCACAGGCAAGGGTGGAACCGAGGTGTAAGAGACCCCGAGGAACGCTGGTGACTTCGTTCCTGGTAAACCCCACCTGGAGCAAGACCTAATGGGACGCGAGTCTCCCTTGAGGAGACAGCCTTTGCCCGAGGCGCGTCTGGGTTGGTCGCTTGAGCCGGTTAGTAATAATCGGCCTAGATAGATGATTGTCGCTTATAGTGGCAGGGTAGTTCCCGAGATGACCACGAAGAGCACAGAACCCGGCTTACGGAAAACTTTCCAAACTGAACAACCGTTATTTTCATATGTAAACCAACCGTATAAACGCGCATAATCTTTCGCTTCCCTTCGGAACGCAGAGAGCATGCGCGTTTTTTCATGTTCGGGATATTTTTTTCGATAACATTTGCCTGTAAAGGACAGTCGTCCATACCATAATGTCCTTCTGTTAATAAGCTATAATCATCAACGGAAAGGAGATGCGAAAATTATGTCATGTCATCACCATGGACCATGTCCTGAAGTTTCGCCAATCGTATGCGACCCGATCGTCATCGTAAGAGATCATTATGTTCCGCAAATTGTCCCTGTCATCCATCCGATTAAAGTGGTGGACAAAATTCATTGCTGCCCTGTCGAGAAGCATATTTATACGTATTCGCAGGAAGTTGAGGACGGCGTTTACGGCGGCGGTGCCGGTGTCAGAAACGTTGCCGTTTCCGGCAAGTCGTCCAAGAAGCGCTCCGAACGCGCCCGCTCTCGCCGCAAGAGATAACCTCATCCCGCGCCTTGGAGAGCTGTCTAACTACTGACTGAGCAGTTCACCTGCCGTATATAAGAAATTGACCCGCAAGGAATGGCCGCTAACAGACGCTTCGACCAACCCCTGCGGGTCCTTTATATCAGGTGCAGACAGCTTATTTCTTCGTTCCGCCGAGCTTCCGAAGCTCGTCTTCGAGATGTCGGAGCGCCTGGCTCGGCCACATTTGGAGCGGGACCTCGGAATTGCCGGCTGCCTTTAGCGATTGGAAAATATCGATCTGGCCATGTCCGTAATATTTGTCCTTTCCTTTATCCCCCAGATCAACGGCATGGTTGATCATGAGGTCCATGACCTCCTGGTTGGTCAGCTCGGGGTTCAGGGAACGGATTAGGCCCGCCATGGCAGCCGCATGCGGACTGGCCATCGAAGTTCCCGAGAGCGCGGCGTACTGATTGCCCGGAAAGGTGCTGGCGATATTCGTGCCGGGAGCCGATACGTCGATGTAATCGCCGTAGTTCGAATATTCGGCACGCTTTTGGTCTGCATCGATGGCAGCAACGGCCAGCACCTCCGGATAAGCGGCCGGGTAGCCTGGACGCTCGGTATTGTCGTTGCCGGAGGCGGCTACAAGCACAACGTCACGATCATAGGCGTATTTTACAGCATCGTGCAGAAATTGCGAATCGGCATAATTGCCGAGGCTCATATTAATGACCTTGGCCCCGTGGTCGGTTGCCCATATAATGCCTTCGGCGACGGCATAGGTTGTACCTGAACCTGTGCCGTCAAGTGCTTTGACCGGCATGATCTTATTGTACCAGCTGACGCCGGCAACGCCCTCGCCGTTGTTGACAAGTGCGGCGATAATACCGGCTACATGCGTTCCGTGGCCGACATCGTCCTGAGGCTTCGCCTCCTTGTCCACGATGTTGTAGCCTTCGACCAGCTGTCCGTCCAGATCGGTATGGGCCAGATCTACGCCGGTGTCGATCACCGCGATGATCACATCCTCGCTCCCTTTGGATATATCCCAGCCGCGGTTCGTCTCGATGACCGGCAGATTCCATTGATACTCAGAGAAGAGCAGATCATTCGGGATGTTAACCTGACCGTCGGGACCTTCGGGCATGGAGTCCGAGGCTGCGCCGGATTTAGCCTGCCGGTCATTGGTTAAATAAATATAGTGGGGCTCGGTGTAGTTAATGCTCCACCGTCTTTCGAAATAGCTACGGAGTCTGTTGTAGTCCATCTGTTTGGAACGAAATACATAGGCATAGCCAAGTTTGCGGGAGGATTCGGCAGAGATATCACGCTCGATGAGGCTGAGGTCCTCCTTTGTCGGTTCAGACTTAAACGACACCACGATTTCGTTCTCGTAATAATGGCTGGCCTTTTCGTTGTCATGCCCAGTCTTGACGGTAATGTCCGATAACGTATCCGCGTGAATCGATTCGACCTTGAATTTCCCCTCCTTCGGATAGGGAATCATGCGAAGATTTCGCTTTTGGTGGTTGGACACCTCATGCAGCACCGCTTGATTCACCAGGGCTGCGGCGCCATGCTTGCCGTCCTTGGAGGGCTCGGCCACAACGAAGTAAGGCTTCCCGGCCGCGTAGAATTTCGGGGAATCGTAAGGCTTACCCTGCTTTAGCTTCTGCAGCGCCATCTGGAAATGGTGGGCGATCAAAGCTTTATCCTTTTTACTCATAGGCGGCAGCTTTCCGTTAATTTCCGTGCTTTGGTTGTTCCGGAGCTGATACCATCTAACCTGCTCGAAATGCTGATGGGATTTTTGCTCCTTGAGGGCATAGGATTTCACTTGCCCGGCGTTGCGCAGTTTATCGTTGTTCAGCATCGCCCGCAAATGCCCCTTCGCATCAACCCTGTTCAATCGGTCGGTTGATTCGATATCGCTGAGCAGGGTCATATGCTTCGCTTTATGCTCGCCCTGAGGCTTCAGCGGCTGTGGGGGCTGTGCGGTCTGGCCGGGCTCCTTGGAGCCTGGAATGAACAGGAGCACCAGAAGCACTCCCAGAACCGACCCTGCAGCGATCCAAGTCCACAGTTGACGTGATTTCACATGTATTCCTCCTCACCGCCTATGACGGATTTGATATGGTTAGCGTGGGAAATGGGCACCTATTTTATTCGCGATGAGGGGCTTGTGAAAAGTGGAAGAACTTGCGCAAAGGGGCGCACCATAAATATCCTTGTAAGTGCATTCAGAAGGGATTTCGCTCTCTCCAAATTTGTGTTAGGATAGTACATATTAGTACGACCGTTAGCGTCCAAGGTTATTAGCCTGGCGGTCACACCATTAAGGGGGATCTATCGTAATGCCAGCAGACAATCTTCAGAAATTATGTTCGGAGTCCAGAGACAAGTTGAAATCTGCTATTTCGATTATGGAAGCGTTTTTGAACGAGTATGCTTTACCGCAGCTGGTCGAGGAACGCGATGAAGAGACCGTACATTTTTATAAGGGATTTCTGTCCGATGTTCGTCATCTGCTCGTATTTTCAGAAGTTTCGTATGAGAAGCTTGGCGTTGTGCAGCGTCGCCCTAATTTTGATGCCGATTTTGCCGAGAAGGCTTTGTATAATGTGTACCACCGCTGCGTAAACAGCTTTTTTTATCCGGTCAACGAAAGCTACTCCGAAGACGGCCGTTATGCCTACACCGGTCAGGACGCGATTCGTTTCCGGAAGAAGCCGGTGCGCCCGGCACGCGACGTTATTATGAACATTACGAAGATCTACGAAGAGCTCCGTGACGATCTGGCTTATTACGAGAGTGATTATTTGACGGAGCGCCGGATGCATTCCGAGAAGAGCCACGCCTAAACATAAGATGCTGCAAGCCTGAACGCCATTCCTTGGTTGATGAAGCATCCTTAACCTGACAAAGAGCTGCCCCTATGTAGTTTTTCTACAGCGGGGGACGGCTCTTTTTTTGACCCTTCAGATCAGGCTCTGAAGCTGATCTTGCTTCGTAATTTTGGACTTCGTCCGCGGGTAAATTCGCGATGAAATGAATACCTTGACGAAAACCGAGGGCTCCTTCGTCCTGACACCAACTGACAGTCGTAACGGTGCATACCGCCGCTGAACTCAGGAAAAAATGTTGACGAGGTGATGCTAAATGGCCAACGAAGCCAAACCATTAGTGAAATGCAGTGTAAGCAATTGTCATTATTGGGGAGAACAAAACGTGTGCAAAGCCGAAATGATCATGATCGAAATTGACCGCCATGCTCACATGAAGCTGAATGAGGAATACGGGGCAGAGGCGTATACGAATGACCACCAGGATGTTGCGGACAAATCCTCCGAAACCTGCTGCTTGACCTTCAAGCCTCGGGCATGACGCTTCGGGACTACTGCAGGAATGATCTATGGTCTCATCCTTAAAATTTGGCATCTGTCCGCTTTTTAAGATTATTCAATCAGGAGGTGTATGCTTTGGATAAGAAACAGGGACGAAACAAGATGAAAGTGGTCAATGGAAAACGAAGCCGCGTAGATTTTCCGCGCAAGGATCACCGGGAGGAATATGCGGCTGAGGTTGCCCCTCCAAGCGACGTTACCGTCAAGCGCACCGATGATGCCGGCAGGGAGGCGACTGCCGGCCGGACCGCCGGATATGTCGGGCTCGGGATCGGCATCCTTTCCTTGTTCATGTGGTCTGTTATTTTGGGGCCGATTGCGGCTGTAGTCGGTTACTACGCTTACAATAAAGGAAGCAGAACGACCGGCGCATGGTCGATCGGTCTTGGCATTCTGGCAACGATCAGTTATTTTATTCTGATTCCGTTCGCCAGATAAATCTTAGGCCGCTTAAACAGGAGCAACACTGGGCGAATCCATCCGGGAAACAAGGGGATTCGTCTTTTTTTGTCGAATAGGCCTAGCAGATTGTTCCAAAGCCATGGTAGAATAGGACCAGAACATTGAATTTTACGGAGGAAAGTGAGTTAGAACCATGCAAATTGATCCGATTCTCTGGTCGCAGAGCGCGACCAATGTGCAGCGGATGCACACCGGCTCGGGGGAGGCCGTGTCAGGGTTTAGCGATGTGCTGAGCCAGCTGTTGACGGAGGAGCCGACAACCGTGCCGCAAGGCCGAACGATAAGCGCGCTGCCGCCCGGCGTGACTTGGGAGGACGGTTTGCTGTGGCAGCAGCTCGGGCCTGTCAGCGAAACGCACGCGGATATTGGGACTCAGGATTATTCAATCGAGGATACGGGATCTACCGTCAAGACAAGCTTTGAGGATTTAATCGCCGCGGCAGGGGAACGCTATGGTGTACCGGTCTCATTGATCAAAGCCGTGATTGACGCGGAGTCCTCCTTCAATCCCGATGCGGTTTCATCGGCCGGCGCCAAAGGATTGATGCAGCTTATGGACGGTACCGCACGGGGCCTTGGTGTAAGCAATCCGTTCGACCCGGCGCAAAATATTGAGGGCGGCACGAAGTATTTGGCCAATCTGCTTCAGCGTTTCGGCGGGGAGCTGGCGATGGTGCTGGCCGCCTACAATGCGGGTCCAACCCGAATTGCGGGGCTTGGGGTTTCGAGCGACGAGGAGCTCATGTCCATGCTTCATGTCCTCCCGAAAGAGACCCAGGCCTACATCGGCAAAGTAATGAATGCACGCACGAAGTATATGGCGTAACGAAGATGGAATCATCACGCTCGCTCGCTTGAGGATCAAACGGTAAGCTTAAGGATGTCCGATTCATGGACGGCGGCTTTACCGTTTGATCTTTTTGTGTAAATATAAAAGTCTGGGTTACAATGAATTGCCGTTAGTGGGTATGGAAAGGGGATATGACCTTGATATATTGGGATCACGCCGCTACGACGCCTCCATTGGAGCAGGTGGTGGATACGATGTCCGAGATTATGAAGATGCATTACGCGAACCCGTCAGCCCTTCATCGCTCAGGCGAGGCCGCAGGGAAGCTTCTGAAGCGCGCAAGAGAGGTGTGTGCGGCCGCGCTGCAGGTGCAGCCCGGTGAGATCGTCCTGACTTCGGGGGCAACGGAAAGCAACAATATGGCGATTAAGGGTGCAGCGATGAAGTATCGCAGCAGAGGACAGCATATCATTACGACAGGAACCGAGCATCCCTCCGTATACGAATGCTGCAAGCAGCTCGAATCTCTGGGCTGGGAGGTTACCTATCTGCCGGTGGATGCGGAGGGCATTGTCGATCTGGCTGCGCTGGCGGCAGCCATACGGAAAGATACGGTGCTTGTAAGCATCATGCATGTCAACAACGAAATGGGAGCCATCTCCCCGCTTGCCGATATCGGCCGGATCGTGAAGGAGCGGAATCCGCGAACATTGCTGCATGTGGACGGCGTTCAAGGCTTCGGAAAGCTCCCGGTTGAGCTGTCCGCATGGCAGGCTGACCTGTACAGCTTGTCCGCACATAAATTCAACGGTCCAAGAGGAATGGGCCTGCTGTACGTAAAACAGGGTGTACAGCTGTTTCCGATTCTGTCGGGCGGATCGCAAGAAAGCGGCCACCGGGCCGGTACCGAAAATGTTGCCGGTGCCGTCGCGATGTCCAAGGCGATGCGACTTGCACAGGAGGGCCAGCCTGAATTGCATGCCCGCTTGACCGAAATCAGGGATATCCTGCTTCGCGAAATTCGCCAAATCCCGGGACTGGAGCTGAACAGCAGCGAACGGAGCGCGCCGCATATCGTTCATTTCTCCTGTCCGGGATTGAAGCCGGAAGTGATGGTGCATGCCTTGGAAGAGCTCGGGATGCTCGTGTCGACCAAGTCGGCATGCTCCTCCAAATTAAGCGAGCCGAGCCGGGTGCTGCTCGCCATGGGCAAGGATGCGGCCCATGCATCCTCGGGTATCCGCATCAGCCTCGGCAAGGAGCATCAGCCTGAGGATGCGGCTTCTTTGGCGCAGGCGCTCCGCGTGGTGTGCGGCAAGCTGCGCCCGATTATGGAAAGAGAGGGACAACGAGAATGACATACGATATGCTGCTGCTTCGCTTCGGCGAATTTACGTTAAAAGGAAAAAACCGCAGCCGGTTCGAGAGATCGGTGCATAACCATATCAAGAGCGTGCTGCGGCCGTTTCCCAAGGCGAACATCATTAAGGAATACGGCAGGTTGTACGTGGAACTGAACGGGGAGTCCCCAGAGGCGCTTGCCGGAGCGCTTAAGAAGGTATTCGGCCTCGTATCGATCAGCCCCGTCCGAGTATGCCCCTCCGAGCTGGACAGCATTATCAAGACCGCTGTTGAATTTGTAGGGCAGAAGGTATTGACGAAGGAGACAACCTTTAAAGTGACCGCCAGACGGGTGTGGAAGCCATTCCCCCACTCCTCCCAGGAGATGAATCATCTGGTCGGCTCCCCGCTGCTGCGGGCCTACCCTCAGTTGAAGGTTCAGGTCAAGAATCCGGAGATCGAGCTACGGATTGAGATTCGGCAAGAAAGAACCTATCTGTTCTATGAGGTGATCCCGGGTGTCGGCGGATTTCCGCTCGGAACGAACGGCAAAGCGATGCTGCTCTTGTCCGGCGGAATCGACAGTCCGGTGGCCGGTTGGGAGGCAATGCGCCGAGGGCTTGAAATTCAGTGCGTTCATTTTTACAGCTACCCTTACACAAGCCAACTCGCCAAGGAGAAAGTCATGGAATTGACCAGGATTTTATCCGGGTATGCCGGCAGGCTGAAGCTCCATCTCGTTCCGTTTACGGATGTGCAGACGTCCTTCGTCGGGATCGGGCAGGATAATCTGATCATCACCCTCATGCGCAGGGCCATGCTGAGAATAGCGACCACCCTTGCAGAGAAGGAGGGGGCGCTTGCGATTGTTACCGGGGACAGCCTGGGCCAGGTAGCGAGCCAGACGCTGGCGAGCATGAACGTCATCGGCCGGGCGACCGACCTGCCGATTCTGCGTCCGCTTGTTACATCCGATAAGAACGAGATTATTCGGACGGCGATTGATATCGGCACATATGAAACGTCCATTCTTCCTTATGAGGACTGCTGTACGCTGTTTGTTCCCAAATCCCCGACAACCAATCCGAACCTGCATGTCGTGGAGAGAGTGGAGGCATCGTTAGAGCATATGGCTGCAAGAATTGAGGCGGCCGTGGCCGGAACCGAGACGCTGATCATTAAACCTGACACGAACATCAGCGCCGGTTCTTCGAATGATGACGGGGCGGTTGTTAACGAGGACTGGTTCTAGGGCTGCAGGTGGTTTTGTGTTTCAGCAGCTCAGCTGTTGGAGTCAGCATGGTTATCATGGGGACCGCTGCGGGCTCCCGCCACATATACGAAAAAAAGCAAGCGGCTAAGGCCTTCCTTGGCTGCTTGCTTTTTTTGACTTTGGAGGGTTTTTGGCCACCGTGGGTTTAAACTTCTGTAAGGTCGCCTCTTCTGCAACCGAAAACTAGGACATCGTTGACGATTGCCGTTGCTGCGACTTTTTCTTCAGATGGCCTGCCGTAAGCACTCCAACGATAATGAGGGCAATGAACAGATATTTGATGATCTGATGGCCTTCAAAATAAGCATGGAAGTGCTTCTCGTCGGTAATCATGGACGAAGCCGTGTAGGCGAGTACGGCCGAGCCGAGGTAAATAATCCATGGAAAACGGTTGATCAGTTTAATAAAAAGGGTACTGCCCCATACCACGATCGGTACGCTGATCAACAGCCCGATCGTAACCAGCACCATATTGTGCTTGGAAGCGCCCGCTACAGCGATGACGTTGTCCAGACCCATGGCGGCATCCGCCACGATGATGGTGCGTATGGCAGAGCCCAGGCTTTTTCCTGCCTTAATATCGTTATGGTCGCTGTTATCATCGGTCAGCAGCTTGTACGCAATGCCGATCAAAAGAATGCCCCCAACCAGCAGGAGCCAAGGAATATTGAGCAGCCAGACAACGAGAATGGTGGCTATAATCCGGAGCACGACGGCTCCGCCCGTTCCGTATATGATCGCCTTCTTCTGGGTGGTCGGCGGAAGATTCCTTGCCGCGAGCCCAATGACGATGGCGTTGTCTCCGGCTAGAATGAGATCGAGAAAAACGATGTTGATTAGGGCCAGAAAAAATTCGGCGGTGGTTTCCATGAATGTCACTCCTCTTCGTATACGGTTCCACAATAACAGAAAGCCGATTCATTATATGCCTATTTTTCCGGTTGTGCAAGCATAGCCTGGCCACCTGACTCATATGTGTTAGAGTGGGGGTGTGACATGCATGGAGACGATGCTTCTGCTTGGACAAATTCTAATGATCAATCTGGTATTAAGCGGCGACAACGCACTGGTTATAGCCATGGCCAGCAAGGATCTTCCCGATAAACACCGCAAGCGGGCCGTATGGATCGGAACCGTTGCGGCTGTCCTGATGAGATGCGTGCTGACCCTGGCAGCGGTATTGCTGCTGAAGATCCCCTTTCTGCAGGCTGGAGGCGCCCTGCTCCTCGTTTGGATCGCTATCAAGCTGATGGCCCCTAAAACGGACGATGACGTTTCGATATCCGTTTCGCTTACGCTCTGGTCGGCAATCAATACGATCCTGGTAGCTGATTTTGTGATGAGCCTGGACAATGTGCTCGCGATTGCCGGTTTGGCTAACGGCGATTTGGCATTGATCGCGATCGGCATATTACTGAGTATTCCAATCGTGGTTTGGGGGAGCGGCTTGATTTCTTCGATGCTTCATAAGTTTCCGCTCCTGCTGTATATCGGGGCAGGGATATTGGCTTTTACCGCAGGGGAAATGCTGACGCAGGACGCGCGTGTCGGCTTGCTGCTCGCCTACTGGCTGCCGCACGGCCACAACCTGATCCCGATATTTCTTGCGGGCGCCGTCATCCTGATCGGCGGTATGCAGACAATGGGCAAGAGGCATAGAGCCTAGCGTTGGTGGATGTAAAGGTTGAATCGGCTTGCGAAAGCACGAATAACGATGGGTGACGGGTCCGGTAATGGACCGTCATCCATTTTTTTGTTGAAAACCGCGAATCTGGTTAATATTTAAATGGAACAAGCTCGGGATATAGTTTTTTTTGTCGGTTTGGGCTAAAATTAACGTATCGAACGACTAATAAAACACGCTGATGTAATGAATGATACATACTGAAGAGAGGGTGATCAGATGTCCTCAAGAAAAGATTTGGCGCTGGGCTTGTTCATCGTCGGGGCCGGAGTTGTCATATTCCTTGGAAAACTCGGCGTATTCGGCTTTCTAGGCCGAACGTTATGGCCGCTGATCGTGCTGCTGCCGGGCATATTTCTGCATTTTCTGTATTTCAGCCGCCGTGCGACGGCCGGCATTCTTATTCCAGGCGGGATCTTGACCGTATATGGTCTGCTGTTCCTGATCTGCAACTTTGCAGGATGGGGGCTCATGTCATCCTTGTGGCCGATCTTGATTTTGGGCGTAGGGGTCGGCTTGTTTGAATATTATTTGTTTGAAATTCCGCGGCCGGGAGGAGCGCTTCCGATTGCGCTCGGACTAACCGCGCTGTCTGTGCTTATCCTCTTCTTTACATGGCTGTCGTCTGCGGCACTCTACATTATCGCATTTTTGTTGATTGCTTCAGGCGTATGGATGATTGTCAGGCGGAATAGCTCGGGACGAAACAATAAGTGGAGTCGGGGATGGTAAGTATTATTGGAAGTTTTCTGAAAAGACTTGATTTCACCATTCGTTTCCCTATATTATTAGGAGTATGTTGAAGCGTCGGCATGTCGTCCGGCGCTTTCTTTGTGGCTCATTCGAACAGAAGGGATTTGAGATACATTTATGCAATCAAGAGATCAGATTCGCAACATTGCCATTATTGCACACGTTGACCATGGCAAAACAACACTTGTAGACCAGCTGCTGAAGCAATCCGGTATTTTCCGGGAGCATGAGACGCTGCAGGAGCGCGCGATGGACTCCAACGACCTGGAGCGCGAACGCGGGATTACCATCTTGGCCAAAAATACGGCTATCACGTATAAAGATTATCTGATCAATATTGTAGATACACCGGGACACGCCGATTTCGGCGGTGAAGTGGAACGGATCATGAAAATGGTTGACGGCGTTCTGCTCGTCGTCGATGCCTATGAAGGCTGCATGCCTCAAACCAAATTTGTGCTCGGCAAAGCGCTCGCACATAATTTGACGCCAATCGTCGTTGTTAACAAAATCGACCGTCCGGCCGCCCGTCCGGCTGAAGTTATCGATGAAGTGCTTGATCTGTTCATCGAGCTCGGCGCAAACGACGATCAACTCGATTTTCCGGTCGTTTATGCATCGGGCTTGAACGGAACCTCAAGCAAGGATCCGGACAAGCAGGATGACAATATGCTCGCCATGTACGAAACGATCATCGAGCACATTCCTTCCCCAACGGAGAAAGTGGACGAGCCGCTTCAGTTCCTCGTTACCTTGATGGATTACAACGAATACCTGGGCCGCATCGCGATTGGCCGCGTGAACCGCGGCATTATCAAGCAGGGACAATCCGTTACGGTCATCATGCGCGACGGATCAAGCAAGAATGCCCGGATCGAGAAGCTGTTCGGCTTCCAAGGCTTGAAGCGGATCGAGGTTTCGGAAGCCGGCGCAGGCGATATCGTTGCCATTGCCGGTATCAAGGATATCAACATCGGAGAGACGATCGCCGATCCTCAGCATCCGGAGGCACTGCCGGTGCTGAAAATCGATGAACCGACACTCCAAATGACATTCCTCGTGAACAACAGTCCTTTCGCCGGACGTGAAGGCAAATGGGTAACGTCCCGCAAGCTGCGCGACCGGCTGTTCAAAGAGCTTGAGACTGACGTCAGCTTGAGAGTGGAAGAAACCGACAGCCCGGATGCATATATCGTCTCCGGACGCGGTGAGCTCCATCTTGGCATCTTGATCGAGAACATGCGCCGTGAAGGCTACGAGCTTCAAGTATCCAAGCCGGAAGTTATCGTCCGCGAAATCGACGGCGTCAAAATGGAGCCGATCGAACGCTTGATGATCGACGTGCCGGAAGAAAGCATGGGTGCGGTCATGGAAAGCCTTGGAACACGCAAGGCAGAAATGGTGAATATGGTGAACAGCGGCAACGGACAGGTTCGATTGGAATTCCTGATCCCGGCCCGCGGATTGATTGGATACCGCACCCATTTCTTGACGCTGACTCGCGGCTACGGCGTGATGAACCACGCATTTGACAGCTATGGCCCGCTAGTGGGCGGCCAGGTCGGCGGACGCCACCAAGGCGTGCTCGTATCGACGGAGAACGGAACGTCGACCTTCTATGGCATGCTGTCTGTAGAAGATCGCGGAACACTGTTCCTTGAGCCGGGTACTGAAATTTATGAGGGCATGATCGTCGGGGAGCATACCCGTGACAATGACATCGTCGTTAACATCTGTAAGGAAAAGCAGCTGACGAACGTCCGCTCCGCAACGAAGGACGACACGGTGAAGCTGAAGACGCCTCGCATCTTCTCTTTGGAGCAGGCGCTCGAATATCTGAATGATGACGAATATTGCGAAATTACGCCGAAGTCTGTGCGTCTGCGGAAGAAGATCTTGAACAAGAGCGAACGCGAGCGTGCAGAAAAACATCGTAAAATGGCGCAAGCGAATCTATAATAGAGAATATGCTAAAGATTACTTGTCCTTAAAGGAGTGAGCCTGTCATGCAGGAATGGTTGGCCGCGCATCCGCTCATCTCGTATATTTTGATCTTTGTGATGATTACCTACGTGTACAACAAGGTGTTTCGGGTTAAACAGAAGCTCCCCTTGCTTAAGGAGATTCTGTTGTACTTCCTGATGCTGCTCGGATCGGCTATTCTGCTCGTGTTCCAAATCGATAAGCTGCCGATCATCCAATGTCTGCTTGTAGCGGTCGCCTTGATGTTCATGGTTCGGATACGCTATTTTGTGGAGGAACGCCAGAAGAAAAAGACGCAGGCGGAATCCAAATCGTAAAAAACGAGTGAACATTCGCGCGATTTTACGCTGATTTCGGCAACCTTTTGTCAGTCCCCGTCGTTTAATAAGAGAGAGAAGTAACCCATGGTCCGATGAATGCTCAGTCCTAAGGTCTGAGCGTTCATCGGACATTCATCTAATTTGAATGAAATCAGGTGCAATGATATGAATTCTAATCATACCAATCTCCCTCCAAGATCAAAAAGCGGGGGGAAGGGCAAGAAAACCTCTGCTCCAAAGCGAAAAAAAAGCGGTGTAAAAACATTTTTTAAAACGATTCTGATTATTTTACTGATCGCAATCCTATCCGCCGCAGGCTATGCAGGATTTTTGTTCTTTAAAGGCAATGAAGTTATCGAGAAGAGCGGAATCGACAAGCCGGTGCCTCCAGGGCAATCCGCCAAGGAAAAGCCGATCACGATGCTGCTTCTCGGAACGGACTACCGTCCGAAAACCGGAACTTATTTGACGGATGTTGTCATGGTGGTTTCGATGCATCCCGATACGAATACGGCGACGCTGGTATCGCTCCCAAGGGATACGCTCATCGAGCTTGAAGGATATGTGCCGAACAAGCTAAACTCGTATTATCCGAAGTTCAAAGCTGCCTTCAACAAGGCCGAGAAGAAGCAGCCGGGCAGCGGAATTAAGCCTGAGGATGAGATGAAGGTCATGATGAGCAAATACATGGGAGTGAACATCGATTACGTCACTGTGATCGATTTCCAGGGCTTCCGTGATATTGTTGATACCTTTGGCGGCGTTGATGTCAACGTAAAATACAATATGTGCCACAGGGACTCCGCCGATGGCACGGATATCAACCTGAAGGCAGGCCCGCAGAAGCTGGACGGCGCTAAGGCGCTGGATTATGTACGCTACCGGAAATCGATGAACTGCAACCCGAAAACCAAGGAATCCAACGATTTCGACCGCAATGCCCGTCAGAGCGAGGTGCTTCACTCCTTGCTGGACCGCATGAAGTCTTTAGGCGGGGTTACCAAGGTCGGCAACGCGCTGGATGCGGTATCGGACAATATGATCACCGATCTGGAGCAGGATCAGATCCGCAACCTGATCGCAACGTATTATGATATTAAGAAGGATGACGTACGGTTTATGCCGGTGACCGGCGAATGGCGAAGCCCGAATGTGTATATCAGTTCGGCTGAGCTCGAGAAGGCGAAGCAAGCGCTGCAGGAGGAGCTGGCCGGCAATCATAAAGCCGGGACAGCAGGGGAAGAAGGTACAACTCCTGTCTCACCGTGACAATTGAAGGCAAGTTTTACCGTGTGATATAATACAATGTAACAGATGGAGATCATTGTACAGGAGGCCTCATTTATGTCCTACCCAATGATGCACACGACACGCGCGCCGATCCGGCTTGATCAGGCTGCTGAAGCAGCTTGGGGATTTGTGCGGTCAACTTCCATCCGTATACACTCCGCAGAAGACGGCATCTGCTCCGTTTCGAAGCTCCTTCCGCCGCATGGGTCGGAATTGGATATCGAAACGGGCGGATTTTCGCTGCCGTTTCTTGAATACGCTGGCCGTTCTCCTCGATCGGCGGTTTTACTGAAGACGGGGAAGCTATGGCCATGTAAAAAGCCCAGTGGGATTTCACTGGGCTTTTTTGTATGAAAAATGTGGAGTCTTGGCGGACAAACACGGATCTGCGTCCTAGTCACGAATCGATTGCCGTCATGTAATGTCTATCTGCTGCGGTTGGTGTTTTGCGGTGCATTCCCTTGAGGACTGTTCGGCTGTACCGTGCGTCCTCCGTGATCTTGGGCATTACCGTTTCTAGGCGTGACATCTTTAGGCAGCTGCGGAATGATGCGTCCGACGATATCGGCAAGCTCGCTGGCCAGTCCGGCTATCGGGTGACCCTCCTGAATATGTCGGCCAAGATCGGCAATGCGGTTGGTAATGTCCAAATCGGCTGTAACGAGCGCGTTGGCTCCGGCAGGATCCTTCTGTAGAGCTTCGGCGACCGTGTATTTGATGGTACCCACTTCAGCACGGTCGAGATTTCCATCGACATTTAGTCCCACAACGGCCGTATTGCCCATGACCACACAATTGGCA
Organism: Paenibacillus sp. FSL R5-0810; assembly: GCF_038002285.1. NCBI lineage: Bacteria > Bacillati > Bacillota > Bacilli > Caryophanales > Paenibacillaceae > Paenibacillus > Paenibacillus sp. FSL R5-0810. Next base: position 3,049,258 of record NZ_JBBOCF010000001.1, on the reverse strand, counting down.
TTCTTGACGCCTGGTACACTTTCGGCCAACGCTTTCAAATGATTGGCGGTCGACGTATCCACACGCGCATTACCTTGGGTATTGTCAGCCGCGTCCCCCCTGTTCGTGATACCCGGGCCCCAGCCATCTACATTGTTGGTGGCAAGGCCTCTGTTACCATTCAAGCTTTGGGCTGTCGTGTTATTCGTCTGTCCATTCGTTTGATTACGAGGAGAGGGTGATGCATTGTTATTGGCAGTCCCGCAGCCTGCGAGAAGCACCATCGTCAGCACTAGGGATAGAGCAGCTTTCATATGAATCTGTCCTTTCGTCGTAAATTTCATTCGATTACTCCAGAGGCTAAGCTTATTATGTCCGGGACGAAATGGTTTAATGTGTACCTGATGATGAAGAAGCAGTGGAGGGATAAGATGAGTAAAATTTTTGTGCTGGATACGAACGTACTGCTGCATGATCCTCAATCCATTTATGCTTTTGAGGAGCATGAGGTCATCATTCCTGCGGTGGTTCTTGAGGAGATCGATTCGAAGAAGCGTAATGCCGATGAGATCGGCCGAAATGCCCGCACCGTGTCCCGGCTGTTGGATGGATTACGGGAACGGGGGCACCTGCATGACGGGGTGCTTCTGGAGAATGGCGGGACACTGAAGGTTGAGCTGAATCATCGCAGCTTCGTCAAGGTACAGGAACTGTTTAGTGAGGCTACCAACGACAATCGAATTTTGGCTGTCGCGTTAAATTATAAATTGGAGGAGGAACCGAAGGAGGACGGCAAGGCTGTCGTGCTCGTCAGCAAGGACGTATTGGTCCGGATCAAGGCGGATGTGCTTGGATTAACGACACAGGACTACTTGTCCGACCGGACGGCCGATCCGAGCGAATTGTTTCCCGGATATTCGACGATCAAGGTACACCCGTCGGTCATCGACGAGTTTTACAGCTACCGTTATCTTCCGATCAAACCGCTGCAGCTGCCTTATTTGTTGTACCCGCACGAATTCGTCATTTTGAAGGATGAAATGGGCTCGGCCAAGTCGGCATTGCTTCGCGTCAATGAGGATGCTACACGGCTTGAGCCGCTGCACTTGAGCAATGAACCGGTATGGGGAATAAGCGCCCGCAATGCCCAGCAGCGAATGGCGATCGAGCTGCTGCTTAACGACGATATCCCGCTCGTGACGATCACGGGGAAGGCGGGAACAGGGAAAACATTGCTGGCGCTTGCAGCCGGTCTGTCCAAAGTCGAGGATGAGCACCGATATAAAAAGCTGCTGATTGCCCGGCCTGTCGTTCCGATGGGCAAGGATATCGGTTATTTGCCCGGCGAGAAGGAAGATAAGCTGAGACCTTGGATGCAGCCGATATATGATAATCTGGAATTTTTGTTCGATACCAAGAAATCGGGCGATATCGATAAAATACTCATGGGGCTCGGCAGTATTCAGGTCGAAGCGTTGACTTACATTCGCGGCCGGTCCATTCCAGGGCAATTCATTATTGTGGATGAAGCGCAAAACTTATCGCGGCACGAAGTCAAGACCATTGTGTCTAGGGCCGGAGAAGGAAGCAAAGTCATTCTTATGGGAGATCCGGAGCAGATCGATCATCCGTATCTGGATGCGGTGAGCAATGGCCTGACCTATGTGGTAGAGCGGTTTAAGCAGGAGCGCCTGAGCGGTCATATCACATTAACGAAGGGCGAGCGTTCCAAGCTGGCCCAACTGGCGGCAGATTTGCTGTAGCTGATATTTCCCGAGAAATAAAGAAAAAGGGAACAAACGGCATCTCATATTTGAAAAAGGGGCGGTTCGGAAATCTTTATCATTTCCGGACCGTCTTTTCTAATATCTTCCGCAGCACTTGGGTGCGGTGCAAGAAGGGATCCCTCACTCTTGCTTGTATTGGGTTCATGCCGTATAGAGACTCCGGGGCAGTGAGCTTGCTTAATGCGTTCTGCATTCACTTGACAACATACTATACAGCTGCGCAGGGTACGGTTTCGTATAGTTCTATCTGTCTGTTCTTGCAAACCGGTGGTATAATCTATAAATGAGATAGGACAAGAGCACTAGAGGTTTGGTAAAATAAGGGCAAGTGGCTAAAGGAGTGAAGTGGGGATATGAAACGGAAAAAATATTGGTTCCTCTTTGCGGTCTTATTATTGTCTTTATCCAGTTTATCTCCCAGCTTCGACTTCACTCATTATACCAAGCGGGAGCCGCCCGGAGATGAGCCGATTCCGCCCGAACAGCGGCCGGAAACGCCGGAAGCCGACCAGGGCCCGATTCAGGTCGGTGTTCAGTTAAGCGGCGCCGAGCTGAGGAAGCTGAATGAGCTGAACGAACAGTTTATGCAGGAGTACGGCGCCGAGGTTAAGATAGTTCCTCTGGAATCGAATGATCCAGACGGGGAGGAATCCCTGGATTCCTTTATGATGCAGTTAAGCCTGGGAGAAGGGCCGGATATCCTTTTGACAGATTCGCATTATATAAAAGCGCTTGCAATGAACGGTTATTTGCTCCCGGTCGATGCCTCCCAAGCGGTTATGCCGGACGGCGAGGCCTTGAATGGCCTGCTCACGCCGCTGCAGTGGAACGGATACCAATGGGGCTTGCCTTTCGACATCGATCCCTATGTCATGGTCTGGAACGGGCAAGGGAAGGACGAACCCTCCAAGAAGCTGCCCCGAAGCCGGAAAGAATGGAAAGAATATTTCGGCGTACATACATCCGGTGCGGTGCTGTCCTTTGACTTAAGGGACCCCTACGCCTTTGCAGCTGCGGTTCACCTCATGGAAGGAGATCCGTCCAGTCCGGATCGGGATGTTCTGGACTTGCTGCTGCGGGGCATCAGACCTGCTTCGGAGTCAATGAGCGGCGAGCAGCAGGTTCCCGGGGAAAATTCGGAACCGAGTGACGAGCCGGGAACCGTTCAGATCGGGCCCTATTCAGCCTTTGTCGATCAAGACACCGACGGTAGGACTCTTGCTCTCGCGATGGGGAATAATCATCCAAAGTCCCCTGTCGTTCGCACACGATGTCTTGCCGTTGCGGCCCAAACGGAATCTTCCGCACTCGCCATGAAATGGATAACGTACATGACGGAAAAAGAGCAGCAGCGCGAATGGAGCAAGTCGGCAGGAACGCTGCCTGTTTTGTCAGAGCTTTACGTGACCAGCAGTCACTTGCTTCATGACCAAGGCATCTGGCAAAAGGCCGCCGTTCCGGTTCAGCTGCTGCTTGCGGAGAACGAAGCTTCGGTGCTCGATTTTGGGGAGCCGGTGAACTTCCAGGCCTATGCCGAATCGGCCCGGAGCCTGTTGAGCGGAGAAATAACCATGGAGAAGTACCTGGAGCTGCATCCTCCTGAGGCGAAGTGAAACGCATAATTAGGATCAGCACGTCAAACAGCTGCCCGGAACGTTAGATTGCGAATGTTCCGGGCAGCTGTTTTTTTGTTCATCCTATGTAGTGGATAATAGAGGCGTCAATCTAATGGCAGTTAATCCATACAGCCTTAAAGATGATAGTGACCGGGGGGCGGGACTATCGGTACTGCGCTTAATTGCAGTGGTTTCTTAAGTTAAACAAGCTATAGCAAGCTATAAATCCAGCTCCATCGTAACCATGAGCCTCTGATTGGCGCTTGAAACCTCTGTTGCTTTCAGAAAGGACACCAGCTGTTTCGGATAGAAGTTCATGTCGAATTCTTCCTGGAGCGCCTGGCGCGTTGTGTCCGGCAGCTCGATCCGGTTGAATACAAGCTTGTCGACATGGAACATAATGGCGTTCTGCGGATCTTCGACAACCGTATACCGGCCTTCGATCAAAAGGGATAAATTGCCGCTTTCTCCGGATGCAATCACTTTGCCGTCATTGAAATGAAATGCGAACGAGTTGAAGAGCTCGTCCTCGGACCGGAGGAAGGCATTAAGCTCATCTTCATGAATGTTTATCGTATACACTTTCCCGTTTGTCTTCAATATGTTCTTGCTGCCCTGAACGAAATCCGGAAGATTCTCCATTGCGTTTGCCAGGGCCCGGAAATGGCGTTTCACCTCGTAGAGGCCGACGTTCTCCCAATATAAAGTAAACTCCTCAATCAGCTTTTTCATGGCTTCAGGATTGCTGCTTGTCGATACGGCGCTGTCCACCTGCTTCTCCAGCGCAAGCACACGTTCCCGCTGCCTGACCAGATTATCCTTCACTTCAACAAGCGCCGACGCATTCCGAGCAGCCTCAGCCTTGGAGGAGGCAAGCTCCTGGTATTGGTTCTTATAGGCCGTTAACACGTCCCGGTCATTCTGAATGATCAAATCGTAAAAATCCAGTACACGGAAAAACCCGGCCAAGCTTTTAGCAGATAACAGCATGTAATATAACTGCTCGCGCTCGCCCATGTAATAGGAACGCAGCACAGCTCCGGCGCGCTCCTGGCGGTCACGAATCGTCAGCTCCAATTCTCCGATCTTCCCTTGAAGCTCGTCCTGCAGCGCTTCAAGCTCCACAATCCGGCTCGAAATCCGGGAAATCTCCTCATCGATCTCGACAATGGACAGACTGTCCTGCAAGATGCGGCGCGCCTCTTCCGAGTCCGGCATGACGGGGCTTGCATCCTGCTCGGAGTAAACCGCTGGAGTAAACATGAAACAGAACAACAGAAGCAGCGTGAGCATGAACGGGAGGATCGGCGTTTTTAATCGTTCAATCAACAGGAGTCCTCCTTGAATGGTTGTTTAGACGAAAGGAATCCGTCCGCTGTCCCTTCATTGTTAACCAATATATGATGATGACGTTATAAATATCAACCTTTTGGAAACTGAAAAAAAACGACCCGCAGCAAATGCTCCGGATCGCTTTTTTTTAAAGACACTGTTCACGAATCGCAAGGAAACCATCCGCACCCGTCCGCTTAGCCGGGTTGTCCAAGTTCAAGCGCCAGCGGGAGCGGATATTCGCCTGCTTGGTTTGTTGGCATTCATTAGAGCGGCTTGCCCATAACGAAGACCGTCCAGTAGCTGAAGCCTGTGAAGGTCACGATCATATAAGCCCAGAAGAGAAGAATATAGGTTCTCTCCGTGAATTTCAAATATCCCAGGATCACGAAAAATGCCGTCTGCAGGAAGAACAGCAGAGCCATTTCAATAAGATCACCGGCGAAGGCCATCAACCCGATCGTTAGGGTAAAAAAGCCCAGCACTCGAAACATCCGTGCCACGATATATCCTCCTCTCGTATGTACGCACATAATGCCGCTATTCCCATTATAGCGTTACGGGAAAATGGTGTAAACGCCTAACTCAAGAAAAACCTGCTTTATTTTTATTATGTGCCGAGAAGGTCCCGAAATAATCAGGAAGTTTTTCTAAGGTTTCGCACCATTTCCCCGCTTAAGCGTATGATCTGTATTCAAAATGGAAATACATTTTAGTATCAAATAGATTCTATGAACTCTATGAGAGGCATAGGAATGAATTAAGCAGTTTTTATACCCTATTCAGCAGCCGATTTACGGTATTGAAGACGGTTATTTTAGGATGTCGTTAGGAGGGTTTTATGGTATGTCAGCAGTAAGACAGGATGCTTGGAGCGCAGAGGATGATCTGATTTTAGCGGAGGTGACCCTGCGCCATATTCGGGAGGGCAGCACCCAATTGGCTGCCTTTGAGGAAGTAGGGGAGCGGATCGGCCGCACTTCGGCCGCCTGCGGATTTCGATGGAACAGCTGTGTGCGCAAAAAATACGAGGAAGCAATCAGCTTGGCGAAATCCCAGCGCCAGAAAAGAAGTTATTATAAGAAGCAGTCGCCGCTTAGCGGCCCGCAGGTTGCAGGCGTAGCTGCCCAGGAACTGGAACAGGATGCCTATAAAAACGACGGAGCCACGGAAGAAACGCTGTCCATTGATGCCGTCATCCGTTTCCTTCGTCAATGGAAGGGCGGGTTGCAGGAAAGCTCACGCCAGTATAAGCTGCTGGAGAAAAATCTGCGCGAGAAAGAGGAAGAGCTTGCAAGACTTCGCAGCGAGAATGAGCGTCTCTTGAAGGAAGTCAGTGAAGTGAAAACCGATTACCATGTCGTCAATGATGACTATAAGGCGCTGATCCAGATCATGGATCGGGCGCGAAGACTGGCTTTCCTGAATGAAGAGGACGAGGAGCTGAAAACTCGCTTCAAAATGGACGCCAACGGAAATCTGGAACGAATCGAATAGAAACAGGCTAGACATCCAGTGCCTAGCAGCCGTAACCCGCATTAGTGCATTTCATGCGCTTTGGCGGGTTATTTGTGCGTATATGAATTCTTTCTGATATATACTAGAGCTAGTACAGCATTTTGTTATTTCTAGCGATGATGGAGGTAAGGATGAACATACATATTTTGGGGGCCGGTTCCTTGGGCCTGTTATATGCCGCCAAGCTTGCGGCAGCCGGAAATGACATCACATTATGGTGCCGCGGCGCTCAGCAGGCGGAGAGAATCGGGACAGAGGGGATATCATTGGATAATACGGCCGGCGAACGGACGCTGGTCCAGCCGGACCGGATCAAGGCGTATCCGCTGTCTGCCTTTGCGGCTCGGGGCGGGGCGGAAGGAGCAGATGTTCTTTTTCTTATGTTAAAACAGCAGGGCATCGAGGATATGGCAAAGCAAGTGCTTCTTCCGTTCGGGCATGCGAAACGCCGGTTGATTTGCTTTCAAAACGGAACAGGCCATATGGAGCTTCTTAACCGCTACCTTCCGGCCTGGGAGCTTTACGCAGCGATAACGACGGAGGGCGCCAAGCGTACGGGTCCGGCCTCGGTGCTTCATGCAGGACATGGAACGACGACGATCGGGAGGCTGCCTCAAGCTGAGGGGTCCAGTGGGCAGGAGCAGGAAGACGAAGCCGAAATCGAGCTGGTGAAACAGCTTAACCGTGCAGGATTCGAGTCGTTTTTGTCGAAAGAAATGGAAGAGATGATCTACCGGAAGCTGCTCATGAATGCTGTCATCAATCCGCTGACGGCTTTGTGGCGGGTTCGAAACGGAGAGCTGCTGGCCTCGCCGCAGCGGGTGGCGATCATGAGGGCGCTTTACGATGAAGGAATGGCGGTATATAAGGCGGGTAATATCCCGTGCGGGAGCCATTTATGGGAGCAGATCGAGCAAGTCTGCCGGTCTACCTCGGACAACACCTCCTCGATGCTGAAGGATGTTCTCGAGGGACGCACGACGGAAGCGGCCTGGATTAACGGAAGTATCGTCCGCATGGGCAGAAGATATAGAGTAGCTACACCACACCACGAGCTCATTTTACAGCTTATTGAGGGAATGACTATATAGGAGGTACGATAGTATGGGTTTCTTGAACAATCTGCTCTTTTGGTTGAGTGTAATTCCATTCATTCCGTTTTTCCTGGTATACTTCATCGTCATTCGAAAGGGGAACAGCCGTAAGCAGGCGATTGAGCTCGCCATGGATGTGACGACCTTCTTTTTGATATTCTCGGTTTCGGCTTTGTTTAACATTATATTCCAGTCAAAATTTGGTTTTTATCTGGTTTTGCTCCTGCTGCTCATTGCGGCAGGGTTGATCGGGAGTGCGCAAAACCGCTGGAAGGGCCGGGTCAATGGGAAGAGACTCGTCAGGGCGGTGTGGCGCCTGGGGTTTGTCGCCTTAAGCGCTGGATACTTACTTTTTACATTTTTTGGACTGCTTACATACATAATTAAGGTTACATAGGGACAACTTAATCGTTAAGATAACACTTGGGGAATCTGCCAGATCTAGGATCAGGCAGATTTTTCAATTTTCTGATTTATGGATTTTTTTGACCACTGGTTGTATAATCGATAAGCATATACCTATTTTATGAGGGGGATAACGCAAGATGAAGAAACACAAGAAACTGCTGCTTCTCATGACACTGATTCTTGCCTTCAGTTCAGTGTTGGCCGCATGCGGAGCTGACAAGAATGATCAAAGTGCCAACAGCGGAACAGGGAACAAGCCGAAAGAACAAGTCTTTCGCATGAACCTTGCCTCCGACCCTCCGACATTGGATCCAGGATTGTCCCAGGACAATACATCGAATACGGTTATCAACGCTGTGTTTGAAGGTCTGGTTCGCAAAGGTGCCGACGGCACGGAAGAACCTGGCGTAGCGGAAAAATGGGACATCTCCGAAGATGGCCTCAAATATGTTTTCACCCTTCGCAAGGACGCCAAATGGAGCAACGGCGATCCGGTAACGGCCAAGGATTTCGAATTCGCGTGGAAGCGCGTGCTCGATCCTAACTTTACTCCTGCATCCCCTTACGCTTACCAGCTGTACTACATCAAGAACGCTGAAGCGTATAACAAAGGAGAAATGAAAGACGCTAACGAAGTCGGTGTAAAAGCAACCGATGACTACACGCTGGAAGTAACGCTGGAGAACCCGACGCCATACTTCCTGAGCCTCATGTCCTTCCAAACGTATTTCCCGGTTCATAAATCCGTTGAAGGCAACGCTTCTTGGGCGACGAAACCGGATACGTTGATCGGGAATGGTCCGTTCAAAGTTTCACAAATGACGAAGGGCCAAAAGATCGAGCTTGTGAAGAACGACCAGTATTGGGACAAAGCTTCCATCAAGCTTGAGAAAGTACAAATGAGCATCGTTAACAGCTCTGCGACCGAGCTTGCAAGCTACCGTAACGACGAGCTGGATTATGCCGGACATCCGACAGGAAACATTCCGACAGACCAGCTGAATGCGGTGAAGAAAGAGCTTGGCGATGAGCTTGTGATCAAGGGGATCGCCTCGACGTACTTCTATATCTTCAATACAACGGAAGAACCGTTTGATAACGTAAACATTCGTAAAGCCTTTGCGATGGCAATCGACCGCAAGGCGATCGTAGAGAAAATTACGCAAGGCGGACAGCTCCCGGCTTACGGCTTCGTTCCTCCGGGCATTAAAGGCGAGAAGGATGAATACCGTAAAGAAGTTCCGGACAACTACTTCAATGAGAATCTGGAAGAAGCGAAGAAGCTGCTCGAACAAGGCATGAAGGAAAAAGGCTATACGACTTTGCCGGAGGTTACGCTGATCCACAACTCCGATGACAACCACAAGAAGATTGCGCTGGCCATCGCGGATATGTGGAAGAACAACCTTGGCGTAACGGTTAAGGTTCAAAACCAAGAGTGGGGCGTATTCTTGAAGAACCGCACGGATCTCAACTACCAAATTGCACGTTCCGGATGGGGAGCCGACTACAACGACCCGATGACCTATATCGACATGTGGACATCGACCGGCGGCAACAACGATACCGGCTTCAAGAGCGAGGAGTATGACAAGCTTGTCAAGGAAGCGTATGCTACCAGCGACAATGCGAAGCGCATGGAATTGATGTCTCAAGCGGAGAAGATTCTCGTTCAGGACAACCAGGTTGTTATGCCGATCTACTACTACTCTAGCGTTTCCCTGGTTAAACCTTGGGTGAAGAACCTCCATCTTGATTATAAAGGCGATATCGATTTCACACGTGCGTATATCGAGTAGTCTTCTGTAATTCCTTTATAAAAGTGCATGTTCAAAAAGTCGGTTTAAAAGGCGACTTTTTGAACAACCTCTAAAAGGTTGCAGTTCGGGATATATATGTGGGGCTTCTAACACCTCATATATATCCCGATTTTTTGTATGAGCGCCCGGTTACCAAATCCTGTGTCCCTTGGTGAAACTTATTGGATGCTCATTTGATTAGGGGAGACTACAATGAAATAGACGGCTTGGTATAGAACAACAGGAGCAGGAGGACGACAAGAATGCTGAGGTATGTGGCGAGTAAGTTTTTTTACATGCTTGTATCCTTGTTCATACTGATCTCAGCCACTTTTTTTCTTATGAAGGCCATACCGGGAGATCCGTTTATGGGAGAGAAAAAACCATCGCCTGAAATCTTGGCGAGGCTGATGGAGCAGTATGATTTGGATAAACCGGTTTTTCAACAATACACGAAATATTTAGGTAATATCATTCAAGGTGATTTCGGTTTGTCTATGAAGCATCAGGGGCAATCGGTCACCGATATTATAGTAGATACGTTCGGACCTTCGCTTCGGTTGGGTCTGATCGCGATTGTCGTCTCCGTAATCGTCGGTGTACTGCTGGGGATGCTGGCAGCTCTTTATCACCGGAAGCTGATTGACAATCTAGCGATGATTATCTCGGTTCTCGGGATCGCGGTTCCGAGCTTCGTCCTGGCATCCATGCTGCAGTTCGTATTGGCGGAGAAAGCCGGCCTGTTCAATGTCATGGGCTTTGACGGTCCGCTCGATTATGTCCTGCCTGTCATGGCTTTGTCCGCACAGCCGATCGCGTTTATCGCCCGTTTGACACGCTCCAGCATGCTGGAAGTGCTTCATTCGGATTATATCAAGACAGCAAAAGCCAAAGGACTTAACTGGTTTGCAATCATGTTCCGCCATGTCATCCGCAACGGCATCCTGCCGGTGGTTACGTATGTCGGTCCAATGACTGCCAATATCATTACCGGTTCTGTCGTTATCGAGCAAATTTTTGGTATCGGCGGCATCGGCAAGCAGTTTGTGGAGAGCATTACGAACCGTGACTATACGGTGATCATGGGGATTACGATTTTCTACGGCATCCTGCTGATGCTGGCGCGTTTCGTTACAGACATCGTATACGTATTTGTGGATCCGCGCATTAAACTATCCGGCGGGAAGGAGGGATAAACATGGCGACAGAACAGGGAATGCCTCATCCGGCCGCTCAGCAATTAACGCCTGAAGACTTCCGGAAGATCGGTCCGGATGAGAAGCAGTCCGAAGTCATCCAGCGGGAAAGCTTGTCTTCCTGGCGGGATTCCTGGGAACGATTGCGCAAGAATAAGCTTGCGATGACGGGCCTCGTTGTCATGATCCTGATTGTCATCATGGCGATCATCGGACCGATGATTTCGAATTATGACTATGAAACCAATGATTTGATGAATACGAACGCTCCGCCTTCCGCCGAGCATTGGTTCGGTACGGACGATCTGGGCCGCGACGTGTTTGTCCGCACCTGGATGGGAGCTCGCATATCTTTGACGGTTGGCCTTGCGGCGGCAGCCATTGACCTGATGATCGGCGTTATTTACGGCGGCATTATGGGTTACTTCGGCGGGCGCGTCGACGAATTCATGAATAAATTTGCAGAAATTCTGTATTCCATTCCTTATTTGCTGGTAACGATTTTGCTTCTGGTCGTGTTTGAGCCGAGTCTTGGGACGATCATACTTGCCTTGACGATTACAGGATGGATCAACATGTCCTGGATCGTGCGAGGCGAAATTATGCAGCTGAAAAACAGGGAATTCGTGCTGGCTTCCCGGTCGATGGGCGCAAGCGCGCCGCGGCTGTTGTTCCGGCATTTGATTCCGAATGCGATGGGACCGATCATCGTTACATTGACGTTGTCGGTGCCGAGCGCGATTTTCTCCGAAGCGTTCCTGAGCTTCTTGGGTCTTGGCGTACAAGCGCCTGTCGCTTCGTGGGGCTCCATGATTAACGACGCTCTGTCGGGATGGATGTACTATCCTTGGCGGATGCTGTTCCCGGCTCTGTTTATCAGCTTGACAATGCTTGCATTCAACATTTTCGGTGACGGTTTGCGCGATGCGCTGGATCCGAAATTGAAAAAATAGGAGGTGGGAAGGTATGGAACCGATCTTGCAGGTTAAAGACCTCAACGTATCGTTTCGTGTCCGAGGCGGCGAGGTAAAGGCTGTGCGCGGCGTGAATTTTGAAGTCGGCAAGGGGGAGACGGTTGCCATCGTTGGTGAGTCCGGCAGCGGTAAAAGCGTTACCGCCCAGACCATTATGCGTTTGATTCCGTCGCCGCCCTCAGAGATCAAAAAAGGAGAGGTCATTTTCCAAGGACAGGACCTTCTCAAAAAAACGAATAAACAGATGGAAGCGATCCGCGGCAAGGATATCGGGATGATCTTCCAGGATCCGATGACCTCGCTGAATCCGACCATTAAAATCGGCAAGCAGATAACCGAGGTGCTCGTGAAGCATCAGCGCATGTCGTTCTCCGAAGCGAAGAAGCAGGCGATCGAAATGCTGAAGCTCGTCGGCATCAAGAATGCCGAGGAACGGTTTGATCAATACCCGCATGAATTTTCGGGCGGCATGCGTCAACGTGCGATGATCGCGATCGCGCTTGCCTGCAAGCCGACGCTGCTTATTGCGGACGAACCGACAACGGCGCTGGACGTGACGATCCAAGCTCAAATCATGGATGTCATGAAAGAAATGCAGCAGCGTCTCGGCACGTCGATTATTCTGATCACCCATGACCTTGGGGTCGTGGCCGGCATGTGCGATCGCGTGATCGTTATGTATGCGGGCGAAGTGGTAGAGACCGGAACGAAATGGGAGATCTTTAAAAATCCCCAGCACCCCTACACGAAAGGTCTGCTTCGTTCCATGCCGCGCCTGGATCAGAAGAAGGACGAGCCGCTCATTCCGATCATCGGAACGCCGCCGGATCTGATCAAGCCGCCTGTCGGCTGTCCGTTCTGCGCCCGCTGCGATGAGGCGATGAAGATTTGCGAACGGATCGACCCGGGAGCGACGGAATTCAGCGACACGCATATGGCGCGCTGCTGGAATTTGCATCCGATGGCGAAGGAGGCGCAAAGCTCATGAAGGATAACCATCTGATTGAAGTGAAAGGCCTCAAGAAATACTTTAATGTCGGCGGAGGCAATGTACTCAAGGCGGTCGACAACCTGAACTTCTATATCCGCGAAGGCGAAACGCTCGGCATGGTCGGGGAATCCGGCTGCGGCAAATCAACGGCGGGTCGGACGATCCTGCGTTTGTACGAGCCGACGGCAGGCAGCGTTAACTTTAATGGTACGGACATTTACAAGCTGTCGCCGAAGAAAATGAAGGCGATGCGGCGCGATATGCAGATGATCTTCCAGGATCCGTATGCATCGCTGAATCCGAGATTTACGGTTTCGGATATTATCGGTGAAGCGCTGGATATTCACGGCATGGCCGGAAGCCGCGCAGAGCGCAAGAAGCGGATTGAGGAGCTGCTTGACATGGTCGGCCTGAACAGCGATCATGCAACGCGTTATCCCCACGAGTTCTCGGGCGGTCAGCGGCAGCGGATCGGCATTGCGCGCGCGCTTGCGGTCAATCCGAAATTCATCATATGCGACGAGCCGATCTCGGCGCTCGACGTATCCATTCAGGCTCAGGTGGTCAACCTGCTGAAGGATTTGCAGAACCGTCTCGGATTGACGTACCTCTTCATCGCTCACGACCTGTCGATGGTCAAGCATATCAGCGACCGCGTAGCGGTGATGTATCTTGGGAAAATGGTCGAGCTGGCGGACAGTGAAGAGCTGTACGCCAACCCGATCCATCCTTACACCAAAACGCTGCTGTCCGCCATTCCGATTCCGGATCCGGAAATCGAGGCGAACAAAACGCGTCTTAAAATGGAAAATGACATGCAGGGACCGATTTCGGCCGCCAAAGGAGAGGACGGAACGGTTCAGCTGGATGTGGATGATACCGAACTGGTCGAGGTATCCAAGGGCCATTGGGTTGCCAAGGCTTACGCATAATTCGGCCTTGACAAGTAGAAATAGCCGCAGGCAATCATGCCGGCGGCTATTCTTTTCCTTTGACGCACAATACCAACATTCGGTACAATCAAGAAAGGTTTTATTAGGTTAGAATAAATGATCGTACACATATTGGATATTTTGGCGACGAAAGAATAGGAGGCGACCTCATGAATATCGTTCCGGAACCATTACACCTCGCCTCGCGTCTTGCTCAGGACTATATTCACCGTTTCGATCAAGTCAGCGGATTATACGGTGGAGATTACCGCAGCGAGCGAAGTTTTGCCGAGCGGGCAGCATGGCTGGACCTTTCGGAAGACAAGCGCACGCCGCGCAAGGCGCTGGTCAGTTGTCTTCGGGCATATAATAAGAAGCACAATAATCATCCTGCAGTACATACGTCGCTGGATTCACTGGAGCAGCAGGGTACGCTGGTGATGGTCGGCGGGCAGCAAAGCGGGTTGTTTACAGGTCCGCTGCTCGTTGTATACAAGGCCATCACGATCATCCAGTCTGCCCGGGAAGCACAGCGGCGGCTCAACCGGCCGGTGGTGCCTGTATTTTGGATCGCTGGGGAAGATCATGATTGGGACGAGGTGAATCACACGTATTTCTTGTCCCCGGATCAGAGCCTTGCCAAGGTGAAGCTGGATCCGAAGGATGCACTGAGAACCTCTGTCAGCTATACGAAAGTAGACCGTGCGGATTGGGACGGGCTGCTGAACGAGCTGCAGCAGCAGCTGCTTGACAGCGAACACAAGGGCGAGTTGTTGAGGCTGGTCAGCGAATCGGTCCAGGATGCACCCTGTTTAAGCGATGCTTTTGCAAGGCTGCTCGGCGGGATGTTCGGCAAATACGGATTGATTTTACTCGATTCCGCCGACCCTGCGCTGCGGGAGCTGGAGGTTCCCGTGTTCGAAGCGATGATCAAGCGTAATGAAGATGTATGCCGCTCCTACCAGGCTGCGGCTAAAGAAATCGCCGGACGGGGCTATGAAGTTCAGGCGGAGGTCGCGGAGAATGGGGCGAATCTCTTCTACGTGCATGAAGGCAGACGGCTTCTGCTGTTCCGCGAGGGGGATGTCTACACGGACCGGAAGGGCCTCGTATCCTTTACACGGCAGGAGCTTCTCGACGAGCTGCATAAGCATCCGGCCCGGTTCAGCAACAATGTGCTGACCCGTCCGATCATGCAGGACTCACTGCTCCCCGTACTCGGAACCATTCTCGGCCCAGGCGAGATTTCGTATTGGGCGATCACCCGCGACGCTTTTGCCGATCTGGGATTGCGAATGCCGCTGATCATCCCGAGAATGTCCTTTACGCTTCTGGACGGGACCGTTCATAAATACATGGATAAGTATGAGCTGACCTTCCAGGACGTGCTGCTCAATCTAGCGGAGAAGCGGGATGCGTGGCTGGCTGGCCAAGACAAGCTGAATTTGGATGAACGGTTTGCCCAAACGAAGGCCGCGTTTGAGACGCTGTACCAGCCTTTGATAGAAGATCTTGGTAAAATGCAGGCGGGGCTGTTAAAATTAGGGGAAACGAACCGCGAGAAAATCTTGGAGCAGATGGATTTCCTGCTCAGCAGATCAAAAAGCGCATTGGCCCAGCAGCATGAAGCAGCTTTGGCGCAGTGGAAGCGGATCGAAGTGTCGCTTCTGCCTGAGGGCAGCCCGCAGGAAAGGGTGTACAACATCGTAGAATACATGAACCGCTACGGGCTGAATCTGGTGGACCGCCTGATGGAAATCCCGTATGAAGGTTCGGGCACCCATCGTGTCGTATTCATATAATAAGCCGGTATGCATTAAACAGACCATAGGAGGTTAGTTGTATGAGCTCATCTGCATTACAGAACAGCAGCATCGCCGACGTCAAGTTGGCGCCGGAGGGTCATTTGAAGATTGACTGGGTGAAGGCGCACATGCCGGTACTGAACCGGGTGCGGGAGCAGTTCGAACGGGAGCTTCCGTTCAAAGGCTTGAAGGTCGCCATCTCCTTGCATCTGGAAGCGAAGACCGCCTATCTTGCAAAAGTCATTCAGGCCGGGGGAGCCGAAGTGACCATCACCGGCAGCAACCCGCTGTCCACACAGGACGATGTATGCGCGGCTTTGGTGGAGGACGGCATTACCGTGTTCGCGAAATATAATCCCGATCCGGAAGAATATAAACAGCATCTCATCTCGACATTGGAGACGAGACCCGATCTCATTATTGATGACGGCGGCGATCTCGTTACGATTTTGCATGCTGAGCGCACAGACCTGCTTGAAGGGGTTCGCGGCGGGGCGGAAGAAACAACGACCGGCATTCTGCGACTAAAGTCCCTGGAGAAAGAAGGGGCGCTAAAATTCCCGATGGTGGCCGTCAATGATGCATACTGCAAATATTTATTCGATAACCGCTACGGTACGGGCCAATCCGTATGGGACGGCATTAATCGGACGACGAATCTGGTCGTGGCTGGAAAAACAGTGGTTGTCGTCGGCTACGGCTGGTGCGGCAAAGGGGTTGCGATGCGGGCCAAAGGTCTTGGTGCCAATGTCATTGTTACCGAGGTGGATGCGATTAAAGCGGTTGAAGCCTATATGGACGGCTTCCGGGTGATGCCGATGCGCGAAGCGGCGAAGCTGGGGGATTTCTTCGTTACCGTAACCGGCAACCGCGACGTAATCAGCGGCGAGGACTTCGATGTTATGAAGGACGGAGCCATCCTATCGAATGCGGGACATTTCGATGTGGAGGTCAACAAGCCGGATTTGGCCGAGCGCGCCCAGTCGGTTCGCACCGTTCGCCGCAATATTGAGGAATATCATCTGAAAGACGGACGCAAAATTTACTTGCTGGCCGAAGGCCGCCTCGTCAATCTGGCAGCGGGCGACGGCCATCCGGCTGAAATTATGGATATGACCTTTGCGCTTCAGGCGCTGTCTCTGAAGTATGTAAATGAACAATATCAGCAGATCGGTACGCGGGTGCTGAACGTTCCTTATGAGTTGGATGAGCAAGTGGCACTTTATAAGCTGGAAAGTCTAGGCATTCAAATCGACAGCTTGAGCGCTGAGCAGAAAGCTTACTTGGATAGCTGGGCCCAGCATTAAACCTATACGGCACCTTAACACTTGAGAACCTCCTTCCATTCCCGGCAGGGATTTGGAAGGAGGTTTTTTGGTGCGGTCATCTTGAGAGAAATAACCAAAAAAACAAAATCCCGCTTGAAGGAATTTGATTCTTGACGCCGAATCTATTATCCTAAAGTGGTGGAAAGTGGTGCAAAGTGGGGAAACGGGGTTAAGGGGTGGAATGCCTGATGTTTATGGGGGAGTTTCAGCATAGCATTGATGACAAGGGAAGAATCATCATCCCCGCTAAATTTCGGGAGCTCTTAGGCGCCTCGTTTGTTGTTACCCGCGGATTGGACCAATGCCTATTTGTATACCCCAGAGAAGAATGGTCCATTATGGAGCAGAAGCTCAAATCCCTGCCGCTCATGAAGTCGGATGCCCGCGCATTCACCCGGTTTTTCTTTTCCGGGGCAACCGAATGCGAATGGGATAAACAGGGAAGGGTAAATTTGCCGGGCAATTTGCGCGAGTTCGCCAAGCTGGAGAAGGAGTGCGTCGTTATCGGCGTATCCAACCGCGTGGAGATCTGGAGCAAGGAGCAGTGGCAGAAGTACTACGAGCAGTCGGAGGAGACATTCAACGACATCGCCGAGAAGCTGGTCGATTTTGATTTCGATCTTTAAACGGCTTGCAGTAGTACTTGACGATTGAGCAGCAAATGTAAACGACTAGAATGTTGAATTCAGACACAATGGAGGGCTGCAGCTTTGTTCCATCACATCACGGTGCTTAAGCAAGAAGCGACAGAAGGGCTGCGCATCAAACCAGATGGTATATACGTTGACTGTACGCTTGGAGGCGCGGGGCATAGCTCGCTCATTGCTTCCCAGCTAAGTTCGAAAGGCCGGTTGATCGCATTGGATCAGGACGATTGGGCATTGAATAATGCCCGGGAAGTAATGAAGCCTTACGCAGACCGGATTACGCTCGTCAAGACGAATTTTCGGGATCTGGAGGAGGTGCTCCGGAGCGAAACGACGCCAGGCGGGAACGAACAGCCGCAAGTTGACGGTATACTCTTTGATTTGGGCGTGTCTTCTCCCCAATTCGATGAGGGAGAGAGAGGGTTCAGCTACAATCACGATGCGCCGCTGGATATGCGGATGGATCAATCCGCCGAGCTGACCGCTGCAACGATCGTCAACGAGTGGCCGGAGCAGGAGATTTCGCGAATTCTACACGAATACGGCGAGGAGAAGTTTTCACGCCGCATCGCCAAGGTCATTGCGGAAAGAAGGGCACAGCGACCTATTCAGACAACCGGGGAGCTTGTCGAATTAATTAAGGAAGGAATTCCGGCAGCAGCAAGACGTACGGGCGGCCATCCGGCGAAGCGCAGCTTTCAGGCGTTCCGGATTGCGGTCAATGATGAGCTTGGCGCATTCCAGGATGCGCTGCACCAGGCGGTGAGATGCCTTGCCCCGGGGGGGAGAGTGTCCGTGATCACGTTCCATTCGCTGGAAGACCGGATATGTAAGCAGATTTTCAATTCGTATATTCCTAAATGCACTTGCCCTCCGGATTTTCCAATGTGCGTATGCGGAGGCGGCCAGGGGGATTTGAAGCTGGTGAACCGCAAGCCGATCATACCGTCGGCGGAGGAAATCGAGGGCAACCCGAGAGCAAGATCGGCGAAGCTGCGAATTGCAGAAAAGCAGTAGCACACATTATACCTGAAGAAGGAGAATCGCCATGGCATACACACGCGGTAATTTGGCTGTACAGGAGAGACAGAAGGAAACGCAGTCCGCCTATCTCGAGAAGACGAAAGTCATCAAACGCCGTTCCCAGTTACCCCAGAAAGAAAAGCTTCTGTATTTGTTGTCCGTGGTGCTCATGGTTGTCGTCATGGGCGTGGTCGGCATGAGCCATGTTCATTCCTATGACCTGAATCGGCAGATCCATGTAACGGAGAATAAGATTGAAAAAGGGAAACGGACGGTCACACAGCTTCAAGTCGAGAAGCAGACGCTGGAGATGCAAATTTTGGAGAAGGCAAAAGAGCTTGGTTACGTGCCCATTGATGAAACAGACGCCATTCATTTGTCACCGGTTTCCGGACAATCCGGAACAGAGGCTTCGAAATCCGGACAAAATGATTAAAGTGTGAGGTTACGCCAATGGTTAAAAAAATCAAACTGCGCACCGTGCTAATAGGGGGATGTATAACCCTCTTTTTTGCTTTATTAACTGGTCGGGTGTTCTGGCTGCAGGTCATCGACAACGATTTCTGGAAGGCTGAAGCGATGAAGCGCTGGTCCCGCTCGCAGGATCTCCCTGCATCCCGGGGGACGATCATGGACCGGGACGGCGATATTCTGGCCATGGATGCGCCAGCCTATACCGTGGTCGTCAATCCGAAGGTCATTCAGGCGAACGGCCTGGAGGAGGATGTCGTTAAGGGGCTGCATGACATTCTCGGCAAGGATGAGGACGAGCTTCGGGAAATGGTCCGGGCCAAGAACGATAAGGGAGAATATCTGCAGGGGCGCGAGGTCCGCAGCGAGGGCTGGAAGATCGACGAGGAGACCAAGGACAAGGTTGAAGAGCTGAAGAAGAGCCTGGAGCAGAGGCTAAAGAAAGACGGTAAGATCCCCGATTCGGGCATCGACCTCCGGCTGGAACAGAAGCGCTACTATCCGAAAGATTCGCTGGCAGCGCATGTCGTTGGATATACGGATCTCCAGGGAGAAGCGATTGGCGGCATTGAGGCCTTTTACGACGACTACCTGCGGGGAAAGGACGGGTTTGCCTCCTACAAGAGCGACAAGAAGGGCGTCAAGCTGCCGAGCCAGGATGATTTATACCAGCCTGCCATAAATGGGAAAAATTTATTGCTGACGATCGATGATACAATCCAGTATTATATCGAGGACGCGATGCGAGAAACGTTTGACAAATACAAGCCGATCAGCATGACGGTGATCGCGGCGGATCCGAAGACCGGAGAAATCCTCGGCATGGCGAACCTGCCGACCTATAATCCCAATACATACTGGGAATCGGAATACAAGAACTTTTACAATCATGCGGTAAGATCGCGGTACGAGCCGGGATCGACCTTCAAGATCGTCACCTTGGCCAGCGCCATCCAGGAGAAGCTGTTCAACCCGAATGCAGCCTACCAGTCGGGCACCCTCCGGATCGGGAACCGAACCCACAGAGACATACGTCCTGAGGGTTGGGGGACGATAACCTATCTCGAAGGCGTGAAGCGGTCGAGTAACGTGGCCTTTGTCAAGCTGGGGTACGAAATGCTTGGCAAGGAGGGGCTCACCAACTATATCAAGCAATTCGGCTTTGCGGAAAAGACCGGTATCGACCTTCCGGGCGAAACGTCCAGTATCCTGAACATGACTTACGATCCGGATATCGCCTCCATGACCTACGGCTATGCCGTTTCGGTGTCGCCGATCCAGCAAATTGCGGCCATCTCGGCCGTTGCGAACGGCGGCAAGCTGATGAAGCCGCATTTGGTGAAGGAGATCGAGGATCCGAACACCGGCAAGACCAAGAAAATCGAGCCAAAAATGGTCCGCCAGGTCATCTCGCCCGAGTCAGCCAGGGAAACCGGCAAATATCTCGAGCAGGTCGTTGCCGACGCTGACAAAGGTACAGGGCACGCGGCATATATCGACGGTTACCGGGTAGCGGGGAAGACGGGTACTGCCGTCAAATCCAGCGGCGGCTATAAGGATACGACCAAACAGGTTGTTTCCTTTATCGGTTACGCGCCGGTGGAGGATCCGAAGATCGCTGTGCTGGTCATCATTGACGAACCGAATGAGGAGAAAGGCGGAGGCGCGCTCGCGGCACCGATCTTCAAAGAGATCGTATCCAAGACGCTGACTTACTGGGGCGTTCCGAAGTCGAATGCCGAAGATAAGGGGAAATCGAAAGAGACCGTACTTCCCGACGGGTCCTATGAAGCTCCGAAAATGACGGGCATGAAGGTAAGCGAAGCGAAGGCGAAGCTGCTTGAGGAGGGCGTTGTATTCGAGACGCTCGGCAGCGGAAGCACCGTAAAGAAGCAGTTTCCGGAGCCCGGCACGCCGATCAGCGGCGCGCAGCGCATCTATCTCTTGACCGAGGATGAAGCGACGATGTCAGTTCCGAATTTGCAGGGCGAGTCACTTCGCGATGCGATGGAGGTCCTGACCTTGATGCGGGTCAAGGTCATGGTCCAGGGCGAAGGCTACGTTACCAAGCAAATGGAAACGAGTGAGAACGGCCAGCGGACCGTGCATCTGACACTGACGCCTGCCGAGGATAAGTCGGAGGCAAGCGACAGCGAAACCGGAGCTGAAATCGAAAACGAAACCGAAAACGAAGCTGAATCCGGAACCGCAACTCAAGAAGAGAAGGCAACCGATGCCGCCGACCAGGCGGCGGGAAGCGAAGAGGACAAGGAATAGCTTGTTCTATCCCCGGTTTGTCCCGAATACTCATGTGATGAAGGCATTTCATGAGCTTTCGGGTTCAAACGGGGAGGGAAGCTTAAGGTGAAAGTATCCAAGGTATCACAGCGGCGCCGTCTGCTCTGGAGCCTGCTGCTGCTGCTCCTGCTGTTCTCGGCATTGATCGTCAGGCTGGGGTATGTCCAAATCGGAAAGGGCGCGGAGCTGTCAGCGAAAGCAGAGGAGCTGTGGCGCCGGGCCATTCCGTTTTCGGCGAAGCGGGGCGAGATTCTCGATAGAAACGGCACCGCGCTTGTAACCAACATCACGACGCCGACCATATGGGCCATTCCGGCGCAGATCCAAAACCCCGATGAAACAGCCAAGACGCTCTCCGGGATGTTGGGGGTAGGCGAAGCCGATGTGAAGAAGGCCATTACCAAACGGAAATCCATGGTGGAACAAATCAAACCCGGAGGGCGTAAAATTACGATGGAGCTGGCGCAGGAAATTCGTGATTTGAAGCTGCCGGGTATCGTTGTTGCCGAAGACAACAAGCGTTATTATCCATACGGCGATCTTGCCGCACATATTCTGGGATTTGCGGGAATTGACAATCAGGGACTTACCGGCTTGGAAGCGAAGCATGACGATAAGCTGAAAGGGTTCAACGGGAATATCTCGTACCTGTCGGATGCGGGGGGCAGGCTGATGCCGGGCTCCACCGAGACGTATAAGGAACCGCGTAACGGCTTGAATCTGGAGCTGACGATCGATAAATCGATTCAGTCCATTATGGAACGGGAGCTTGATCAGGCGATGGTGAAATACCAGGCCAATGGGGCTTGGTCCATCGCCATGAATCCGAAGACGGGCGAGATTTTGGCCATGGCCAGCCGTCCGAGCTACTCGCCAGCGAATTATCAGGAATTCTCCCCCGAGACGTACAATCGGAATCTTCCGATCTGGATGACGTACGAGCCGGGGTCGACCTTCAAGATCATCACGCTGGCCGCAGCGCTGGAAGAGGGGAAGGTGGATCTGAAACATGATCATTTCTTTGATTCAGGCGCAGTCGAAGTTGGGGGCGCTCGCCTCCGCTGCTGGAAGCGGGGCGGACATGGCAGCCAGACCTATTTGGAAGTCGTCCAGAACTCCTGCAACCCGGGCTTTGTGGCACTCGGCCAGAAGCTCGGCAAGGAAAGCCTGTTCCAATATATCCGCGATTTCGGCTTCGGCTCGAAGACGGGGATCGATTTGAACGGGGAGGAGAACGGCATCCTGTTCAAGCTGGACAACGTCGGGCCCGTTGAGCTTGCGACGACGGCCTTCGGCCAGGGGGTCTCGGTGACTCCGATCCAGCAGGTGGCCGCAGTATCTGCCGCCATTAACGGAGGCAAGCTCTACAAACCTTATGTGGCCAAGGCATGGATCCATCCGGAAACCGGCGAGGTGGTGGAGGAAGTGAAGCCGCAGATGGTGAGGCAGGTCATCTCGGAAGAGACGTCCAAGCAGGTCCGCGAAGCGCTGGAAAGCGTCGTGGCCAAAGGAACCGGACGGCCTGCCTTCATCGACGGCTACCGCGTCGGCGGGAAGACCGGGACGGCCCAGAAGGTCGTGAACGGACGTTATTCCTCCACCGAGCATATCGTATCCTTTATCGGCTTCGCGCCGGCGGACGATCCTGAGATCGTTGTGTATACCGCGGTCGACAATCCGAAGGGAATTCAATTCGGGGGCGTGGTTGCGGCTCCGATCGTGCAGAACATCTTGGAGGATGCGCTGCACTATATGAATATTCCGCCGCGGAAGGATCAGCTTCCCCGCGATTACAAATATGGGGAAGTGCCGACCGTAACCGTGCCGGATCTGGTTGGAGCGACGGTTCAGGAGCTCTACGAGGACTTGAACATGAACTTTAACCTGGCCAAGTCGGGGACCGGCAACACGGTCATTTCCCAGGCGCCGAAGCCGGGAAGCCGAGTGGAGCGGGGATCCACGATCCGTATCTACATGGGCGAGGCTCCGGACGAAGCGAAACACGAACATTAAGCCGTATCATCCGGATAGACGCCGTGCCGGATGATACGGATATATAGAGAGAGGGATATCCATGAAATTGAACGAATTATCATCCGTGCTGGCAGCCGCCGTGATCGACGGTGCCGGTGACGTTGAAATTACCGGAATCCAAGTTGATTCTCGGGAAGTAAAGCCGGGCGATCTGTTTATATGCCTTCCGGGTCATACCGTGGACGGCCATGACTTTGCCGCCCAGGCTGCCGAGCGGGGCGCAGTTGCCCTGGTCGTGGAGCGGAAGCTTGACATCCACCTTCCCCAGATCATCGTAAAGGACAGCCGGTTCGCGATGGCCCGGCTTGCTAATGCGTTCTTCAATCAGCCTAGCTCGCGGATGAAGATCATCGGCGTGACAGGAACGAACGGCAAGACAACGACCACCTATTTGATCGAGAAAATCATGAACGATCATGGTTTAAAGACCGGATTGATCGGAACCATTCAGATGCGATACGCCGGCAAGTCGTTCCCAATGCCGCGCACGACGCCTGAAGCGCTGGAGCTTCAGCGGAACCTGAACGAGATGGCCGAAGCAGGCATGCAGTGCTGCGTGATGGAGGTTTCCTCCCATGCGCTGGAGCAGGGACGCGTCAAGGGCACGGATTTCCGCACCGCGATATTTACGAACCTGACGCAGGATCATCTTGACTATCATCATACGATGGAAGAATACCGGGCGGCCAAAGGGTTATTTTTCTCCCGCCTTGGCAACGCTTTTCCCAAGGACGAACAGTCCCGCAAATATGCGGTCCTGAATGCCGATGACGAGGCTTCCGCATATTTTGCCAAGCAGACGGCTGCGGAAGTCATCTATTACGGCCTCGGCGAGCAGGCGGATGTGCGGGCCAGCAACATCGCGATTACGGCGCAGGGCACGTCGTTCCATGTGGATACCTTCCGAGGAAGCACGGATATATCCATCAAGATGGTAGGGAAGTTCAATGTATATAACGCGATGGCTGCCATTGCTGCAGCGCTGCTTGAAGGCGTTCCGCTTGAGGACATTAAGAGCAGCCTGGAATCCGTTCCAGGTGTCGACGGCCGGGTTGAGGTTGTCGATGAGGGCCAGCCGTATGCGGTGATCGTCGATTATGCGCATACGCCCGACGGGCTCGAAAACGTGCTGCGGACGGTCAATGAATTTGCGGAAGGACGGGTGCTGACCGTGTTTGGCTGCGGCGGCGACCGTGACCGCACCAAACGGCCGATCATGGGTAAGATCGCTGCCAAATACAGCGATATCGTGCTTGTTACTTCGGATAATCCGCGAACCGAGGACCCGGGAGCGATCCTTAAGGATATTGAGGCGGGATTGGTTGAGGACGGCGTGTCCGAAGACCGCTACAAGCTCATTGTCGACCGCCGCGAAGCCATTCAAAAGGCTATTGAAATGGCAAGCCCGGGCGATGTAGTATTGATTGCGGGGAAAGGTCATGAGACCTACCAGCTGATTGCGGGCGAAGTGCTTGATTTTGACGACCGCATCGTAGCCAAAGACGCGATAAGGGGCAGACAATAGTGATCCATAAATCATTGCGGAGCATTGCCGACATGTGCGGCGGTACGCTCTCACGAAACCAAGACGACGATATTGTAATTCAAGGAGTCGCAACCGACTCCCGCACGATACAGCCGGGCAATCTGTTTGTTCCGATTGTCGGCGAAAAATTCGACGGACATCAATTCGAGGCGGCTGTGCTTGCAGCCGGCGCCGGCGCGCTGCTATGGCAGCGGGATCATGGGCCGGTCCCTGACGGTCCTGTCATCCTTGTGGATGACACGCTGTCGGCTCTCCAGAAACTTGCAGCCGCTTATTTGGCAGAGAGCCGCGCCAAGGTGGTCGGCATCACTGGCAGCAACGGCAAGACAACCGTGAAGGACATGGTGACCGCGCTCCTCGAAACCCGTTACAAAGTTCATAAGACGCAGGGCAATTATAACAATCATATCGGTCTTCCGTTAACGGTGCTTGCGATGAAGGAAGATACGGATATCGCGGTGCTCGAGATGGGGATGAGCGGCCGGCATGAGATTGAGCTGCTCTCTTCGATTGCGCGCCCGGATATCGCGGTTATCACGAATATCGGCGAAGCGCATTTGCTTCAGCTCGGCTCGCGGGAAGAGATTGCCCGGGCCAAGCTTGAAATCGTGAGCGGCATGAAGCCCGGCGGATTGCTGGTATACCATGGTGATGAGCCGCTGATCGATCAGGTGCTGCAGGAGCCGGGAACGGTCAAGCCGGCGTCCATGAACACCTTTACGTTCGGCAGCCGGGACACCAATGACGCTTATCCGACAGGCATGATGTTTCACGCCCGCGGCATTGTGTTCACCTCGAACCGGTATGAGGGCGAGGGCTTCAGCCTTCCGCTGCTCGGACGCCATAATGTCATCAACGCTCTGGCTGCCATGGCGGTAGCGACCCATCTGGGCGTCAGCGACGAGGAGATTCGCCGCGGCTTCGCCGGTCTCAAGCTGACGAGCATGCGGATCGAGGCGATTGAGACGAACCATGGGGTGACGGTGCTGAACGATGCCTACAATTCCAGCCCGACGGCCGCGAAGGCTGCGATCGATGTGCTGGGCGACATGAAGGGATACCGGTGCCGCATTGCCGTTCTTGGGGACATGCTTGAACTTGGGCAGCGCGAGCGGGAATTCCACGAAGAGATCGGACGCTACCTTTCGCCGGATCAAGTGGAGCTCGTATTGACCTACGGTCCATTGTCTCAGCACACGGCGGAGGCGGCAAAGGCGAATTACCCGGACGGGGCTGTTCTTGCGTTCACGGACAAGGAACAGCTTATAACGGAGCTGCTGAAGCGGGTGACCGAGAAGGACATCGTATTGGTGAAGGCTTCGCGGGGAATGAAGCTGGAGCATGTGGTCGATGCGCTTAAAGCCCTGCCTGGCGGCAACAACGGAGTGAGGGGGTGAGCTTATGGACTTTCAGCTGCTGTTATTGACCATCGGTGTAGCGTTTATACTGGCTGTCATTTCGGCCCCGCTGCTGATTCCGCTGCTTCGCAGGTTGAAGTTCGGACAGCAAGTGCGAAACGACGGTCCTCAAAGCCACCTCAAAAAAGCAGGTACGCCGACAATGGGCGGCGTCGTCATTCTGCTTGCGTTCACGCTGACGTTTATCAAGTTTTCGCCGGTCGATACCGACTTTTATGTGCTTCTAGTGGCAACATTGGGCTTTGGCCTGATCGGATTTCTGGATGATTATACTAAAATCGTATTCCGCCGATCGTTGGGACTGACCCCTCGGCAGAAGCTGTTCGGACAGCTTCTGTTCTCGGGGATCATGTGCTGGCTGCTCATTTCCAACGGACACAGCACGGCGATCGGGGTACCGGGGATGAACTGGTCATTCGACTGGGGGCCGTGGTTCTATTATCCGTTCATCGTTCTGATGATGATGGCCATCAGCAACGCGGTCAATTTCACGGACGGTGTGGACGGACTGTTATCCGGCGTCAGTGCGATTGCTTTCGGAGCCTATGCCATTGTGGCGATCCAGTCGACTTCGTTCGCGGCGGCCTTCTGCGCGGCGGCGATGATCGGCGCGGTGCTCGGGTTTCTGGTGTTTAACGCGCATCCGGCCAAGGTGTTCATGGGAGATACAGGCTCGCTGGGGATCGGGGGCGCGATCGCAGCCATCGCCATCGTGACGAAAAGCGAGCTGTTGTTCCTTATCCTCGGAGGCGTATTCGTCATCGAGATGCTTTCCGTCGTGCTCCAGGTCATCTCGTTCAAAACAAGAGGCAAACGCATCTTCAAGATGAGCCCGATCCACCATCACTTTGAGCTGTCCGGATGGTCGGAGTGGCGCGTCGTCATCACATTTTGGGCCGTGGGACTGGTATTGGCGGGACTCGGGCTCTATATCAACAAGGGGTTGTAGCATATGAAGCATCCAGATGAATACCGGGGAAAGACCGTCGTTGTACTCGGACTTGCCAGAAGCGGCGTCCAAGTAGCCAAAGTACTGCATAAAGCCGGGGCGGAGGTCACGGTGAATGATCGAAAAGAAAGAGAGCAGTGTCCCGAAGCGTCGGAGCTCGAAGCTTTGGGCATTTCTGTTATTTGCGGGGGGCATCCGGATGACTTGATTCATCCCGGCGTGGCGCTCCTCGTCAAAAATCCCGGCATTCCTTATTCCGTTCCTCCTGTTCAGAAGGCAATGGAGCTGGGAGTTCCGGTCGTAACCGAGGTAGAGGTCGCCTATCATATTTGTGCAGCGCCGATGATCGGTATCACCGGCTCCAACGGCAAGACAACGACGACGACCTGGGTCGGTCAGCTGCTGGAGGACGCCGGTCTGTCCCCGATCGTTGCGGGCAATATCGGCACACCGCTGTCGGAGGCCGCCCAGGAGGCGAATCCGGACAATTGGATGGTCGTGGAGCTCAGCAGCTTCCAGCTCAAAGGAATCGAGGATTTCCGGCCGCGCATCGCCGCGCTGCTGAATATAGCTGAAACGCATCTTGACTATCATGGCGGGATGGACGATTATATCGCATCCAAAGCCAAGCTGTTCGCGAATCAGACGGCGGACGATACCGCTGTGCTCAATTGGGATGATCCCGTGTGCAGGAGCCTCGTCCCGTATATCAAGGCCCGCATTTTGCCATTCTCGATGAACGAAGTCCTTCGTGAAGGTGTTTACGTGATGCCGCCATACGGGGCTGAGGGTCAAATGCCGGGCGGCGAGGAGCCGGAGAGGACTGTCGTCTATACGGACGACAAAGGCTTTACGCATGAGATCATCCGTGTGGAGAACATCGGATTGCCCGGCAGATTCAATGTCGGGAACGCGCTCGCGGCTTCGGCAATCGCAATTACGGCCGGCGTGAGTCCGGATAGACTCGAGCCGGTATTGTCCAGCTTCCGCGGCGTAGAGCATCGGCTTGAATTCGTTGACGAGCGGGACGGCATTGCCTATTACAATAACTCCAAGGCGACAAACTCCAAAGCAACCAACATGGCGCTAACCTCGTTCAAGGAGCCCATCGTGCTCATTGCAGGCGGTCTTGACCGCGGCTCGGATTACGAGGAGCTCGTGCCTTCTCTTAGAGAGCGGGTGAAGGCTGTCGTCCTCCTAGGCCAGACGAAGGAGAAAATCGCGGCTGCGGCGGAAAAAGCCGGGTTAAAGCAAATTATCCTCGTCGATAATGGAAAGGACGCCGCCGATACATTGACTATGGCTGTCCAGGAGGCGGCCCGGCTTGCCGAGCCCGGCGATATTGTTCTTCTGTCGCCGGCATGCGCCAGCTGGGACATGTTCCCTTCCTTTGAAGTCAGAGGACGCATTTTTAAAGAGGCGGTGCATAACCTTTAAGTAGGGGGGTGGATAAGCCCCTACTAAGGATGTACGAGGTGGCCTTTCCATGAACAAGAACCGCCAGGCGCCCGATCTGTGGCTGCTTATATGCATTTTGGCCCTGCTGGCCATCGGGATCGTAATGGTATACAGCGCAGGCTCCGTGCTCGCCTTCCATGATTACGGCGATAAGTTTTATTTTGTGAAACGGCAGGCGTTTTTTGCTTGCCTCGGGCTTGCGGCCATGTATTTCACTTCCAAAATCGACTATAAAGTATGGATGAAATACAGCAAGCTGGTGCTGCTCGTCTGCTTCTTCCTGCTCGTTATCGTTCTGATCCCGGGGATCGGGGTCGTTCGGGGCGGCGCGAGAAGCTGGCTCGGCATCAGCTCGTTCGGCATTCAGCCTTCCGAGTTTATGAAACTAGGGATGATTCTGTTTCTATCTCGGTGGCTCAGCAAACAAGACTATGATATTACTTCATTCAGCAAGGGACTGCTCCCGCCGCTAGGTTTGATCGGCCTTGCTTTCGGATTGATCATGCTGCAGCCGGATCTCGGCACCGGCGCGGTTATGCTCGGGGCTGCCATGATGATCGTGTTCACGGCCGGTGCGCGAATGAAGCATCTGGGATTTCTTGCTTTAGGCGGTGTCGCGGGCTTTGCCGGACTAATCCTTACGGCTCCGTACCGGTTGAAGCGGATTACGGGCTTTCTCGATCCATGGTCGGATCCGCTCGGGACCGGCTACCAGATCATTCAGTCGCTGTATGCAATCGGCCCCGGCGGCCTTGGCGGCCTCGGTCTTGGCATGAGCCGCCAGAAATATGCTTATGTGCCTGAACCGCAAACCGACTTTATCTTTTCCATTTTGGCCGAAGAGCTCGGCTTCATTGGCGGGCTGATCGTGCTGCTGTTGTTCGCGGCTTTGGTATGGCGAGGCATGAGGGTCGCCATGACGGTTCCGGACGGCTTCGGCAGCCTGCTCTCCGTAGGGATTGTCGGAATGGTCGCGATTCAGGTTGTCATTAATATCGGCGTTGTCATCGGAATGATGCCGGTAACCGGCATTACGCTGCCGCTGATCAGCTACGGAGGAAGCTCGTTGACACTGATGCTGACCGCGCTCGGCATTCTATTAAATATTTCCCGTTATGCGAGGTGAACAGTATGCGTGTCGTATTAACAGGCGGCGGGACGGGTGGGCATATCTACCCGGCTGTCGCCATTGCAAGGCAATGTGAATTGGAAGATCCAAAGACGGAATTTTTATATATCGGCGGGGAGCGGGGCCTGGAAAGCAAGCTGGTGCCCCAGGAGAAGCTCCCGTTTGAAAGCATTGATATTACGGGCTTTCGGCGCAAGCTGTCGTTTGAAAATGTGAAAACGATCATGCGCTTTTTCAAAGGCGTCCATCGATCGAAAGCGCTGCTATCGCAGTTTAAGCCCGATGTTGTGATCGGCACCGGCGGCTACGTATGCGGACCGGTCGTATACGCAGCTGCAAAATTAGGGATTCCGACCATGATCCATGAGCAGAATGCGATTCCCGGGCTGACGAATCAGTTTTTGAGCCGCTACGCGGATACGGTAGCGGTGAGCTTCGAGGGCTCCGAAAAGGCCTTCCCCAAAGCTAAAAGAGCGGTGTATACAGGGAATCCACGCGCGACGACGGTCCAATCCGCCAATCGTGAGCGTGGATTTGCTTCGCTTGGCATCCCGATGGACAGTCAGGTCGTTCTGATCGTCGGCGGAAGCCGGGGGGCCAAGGCGATCAATGATGCCATGATCGGCATGGCCTCTCATATCGGCCGTCTGCCAGGTATTCATTTTGTGTTCGTAACGGGCGATACTTATTTTGAGCGCACGCGCGAGGAGATACGCAGCCGCCTCGGCACGATGCCGAACCATCTTCATATCATGCCTTATGTTCATAACATGCCGGAAGTGCTTGCTGCAACTTCCCTGATTGTAAACCGTGCCGGAGCTTCCTTTCTGGCCGAAATCACTTCGCTCGGCATTCCTTCGGTCCTCATACCGTCACCCAATGTGACCAACAATCATCAGGAGGCCAATGCCAGACAATTGGAGGATGCAGGCGCGTCGAGGATGATCCTTGAGAAGGACCTTACCGCGGAAACTTTGTTTGGGCGGCTTGAGGAAATCATGACAAGCCCCGATGTCGTGAAGTCGATGTCCGAGGCTTCCCGAAAGCTCGGGAAACCGGATTCCGCTGCCGTCATTGTGGAGGAAATCCGCCGGCTTACCGGCAAACGCTAAATCGGCTGGGCGATTGTCACACACCTATGGAGCCTGACATAAGATACTCTATAATCGTGACACACCCATGAGGCCGGCATTACAGACAGCGGCCATCTTCCCGCCAGTTTCGGGGGAATGGCCTTTTGTTTTGAAAGTCAAGGGAGGTTTATTTACAATGCAGCAGTGGAAATCGCTACTATCTGAAGCCAATGTCGGAGCCGTCTTATGGAATGAACCGCTGGCCAAATACACAACTTGGAAAATAGGCGGACCAGCCGATTGCCTAGTTGTTCCCGAGAATAAAGAGCAGCTCGCTGAGCTGGTCGCCCTTCTCCATGCCCATCGCATTCCTTGGACACAACTGGGACGCGGCTCGAACATGCTGGTATCCGATAAGGGCATTCGGGGAGCGGTGATCAAGCTGGGTCAGGGCTTCGAGGAGTTTCGTTTCGAGGGGGAGACGGTGACGGCAGGCGGCGGCCTGTCGCTCGTCAAGCTCAGTGTTCTGGCCGGGAAACAAGGATTATCGGGTCTTGAATTCGCCGGAGGCATCCCAGGATCGGTCGGAGGGGCCGTTTACATGAATGCAGGCGCTCACGGGTCTGATGTGTCACGCATATTTAAGTCCGCTGACATTGTACTGGAAACAGGGGAATTGGTTACGTATGCTACCAAAGATATGGCGTTCGATTACCGGCACTCCATTCTGCACGAACGAAAAGGGATTGTGACGGAAGCGGTATTTGAGCTCCAGTATGGGGACCGCAAAGAAATTTCAGCTCGGATGGCTTCCTATAAGGACCGCCGCCGGCGCACGCAGCCGCTCCAATCGGCAACGGCAGGCAGTGTATTTCGCAACCCGCCCGGCGACCATGCCGCGAGGTTGATCGAAGAAGCGGGTCTTAAGGGGCTGCGGATCGGAGGGGCGGAAATTTCGTTGCAGCATGCCAATTTCATCGAAAACACCGGTCAAGCGACAGCAGAGGACGTGCTCGCCTTGATTGAGCATATCAAGGAGACCATTGCGAAGAAGAACGGAATTCATATGGTACCCGAGGTGTATGTTCTAGGCGAGCGGTAAACTCGGAGGTGATACATTGGACAAATTGGTGATTGAGGGTGGAAGGCCCCTATCAGGAACCATACGTATCCATGGTGCGAAAAATGCAGCTTTGCCTATTTTGGCCGCAAGTCTGCTTGCAGAGGGGACCGTGAAATTAAGCAACGTCCCGCATCTGCTGGACATTGAAGTGATGCTCAGCATTCTCAGCCGTCTCGGTTCCAAATGCAAGCACGAGCTGGAGACGGTTACCGTGGATACCTCGTCTGCCAATTCGTTTCATGTCCCGGAAGATTTAATGAAGCAGATGCGATCCTCCATCTTCTTGATGGGACCTCTGCTGGCCCGTTTCGGTGAAGTTACCATTTATCAGCCAGGCGGCTGCGCGATCGGGGAGCGGAAGATCGACCTTCACCTGCAAGGGCTCCAGGCGCTGGGTGCGCAAATCGAGGAAAGCAGCGATAAAATCCATTGCAGAGCCAGCCGGTTGGTCGGAACGGATATTCACCTGGATTTTGCCAGCGTCGGAGCAACCGAGAATATCATGATGGCAGCGGCAACGGCGCACGGCACAACGGTCATTTCGAATGCCGCAAGGGAACCGGAAATTCAGGATCTTCAGCATTTTCTGAACAAAATGGGTGCTAACATCATCGGAGCGGGAACCGATACCATTACGATCCACGGCGTGGAGCGCCTGACGCCTTGCGAATACGAGATTATTCCCGACCGGATCGTGGCGGGAACCGTTATGATCGCCGCTGCCGTCACCCGGGGGAGCGTAACGCTGACGAAGACGAATCCGTCCCATCTGACCTCCCTTATGCATGTGCTGAAGCGCGCCGGTGTTCAAACCAGTGTATGCAATGATATAATAAACATAAGCTGCATGAGCCGTCCAAAAGCGGTGGAACGAATCGTGACTTCGCCGTACCCTTCCTTTCCTACCGACCTGCAGTCCCAGGTGATGGTGCTGCTGTCTGTAGCGGATGGTTTCAGCGTGATGAAAGAAACGGTATTTGAAGGACGATTTAAGCATGTGGAGGAGCTTTCCCGGATGGGAGCCGATATCTCCACGGATATGAACTATGCCTTTATACGCGGTGTTCAGCGAATTTATGGAGCGACCGTAGAGGCAACCGACCTGCGGGCAGGTGCGGCTCTAGTCATCGCCGGATTGGCTGCGCAGGGGACGACGGTGGTTGAGCAAGTGCACCACATCGACCGCGGTTATGATCGGATTGAAAACATGTTCCAAGGCTTGGGAGCGCGTATTTACCGCCAGACTTCCGTACCGAAGCCGCTTGATTTAGCCAATTGAGGTCCTGGTCATCCCCTCCTTGCGGAGGGGGTGGCAGGTCTTTATGGAGAGAGAGGATATGTCTAATACTCATATACCTGTCCTGAAACAGGACAAGCCCAAACCGAGGGCGGCGAGAAAGATTATATGGATTCTGCTGCTATTGTTCATAGCCCTGCTGACGATTCTATTCTTTCGCTCGCCGATCAGCCAGGTTTCTGAGATTCAAATCAAGGGCAATACACTGAATACCAAAGAGCAGCTGATGGAGCAAAGCGGACTCCGGATCGGAGAGCAGTATTTCGGAGTCGATCCCGATGAGGTCAAGCAGCGATTAGCCGAGCTCGGCACGATTAAATCCGCTGAGGTGAATAAGAGCTTTCCCGGCGAGATCAGCATCGTGATCACCGAGTATCCTACAGTCGCCTATGAGCTGTCCGCCGACGGCGATTTTCAAGCTATCCTGTCCAGCGGGACTTCGGTTCCCGTTGCGGCCAGCGGAATCGCCGTAGAAAAGCCGATTCTGACCAAGTGGGACCCGGCCGATCCGAACAAGGCGAAGCTCAGCCAGGTGCTGGCCGAAATACCGAGCAGCATGACCTCCGACATTTCGGAGATTATGCCTTCGCCCACGCTTTCCTTCCCGGACAGGATCAAGCTGTACACGCGCTCCAAGTTCGAAGTCATCACCTCCATTTCGCTGCTTCGGGATAAGGTGGAGTATCTCAATCAAGTGACGGAATTGGAACAGCCGGGTATCATAACGATGCTGGAAGCTGACTCCTACGTGCCTTTCGAGGAAGAAGTTGAAGAAGAGGCTCCGGAAGGGGAATAACCCCCTACTCAGGCGTAGGAATAAATGGTACAATTGAAAGTATTGACAACATTGGGCTCTCATTTATATTTTATGTGTTTTACGGCTCTCAATAGTAAATGTTGGCAGTAAAAATAATGTAGAAAAAAGAGGGATAGCCCCTTCCATGTTGAATAAGTAAAAATGTAAATCTTGAATGACGACTTTATTTTGTTAAACAGGAGGTGCCAGAGCTTGAGCAACAATGACATCATTGTTAGTTTGGACATCGGTACATCCAAAGTTCGTGCTATTATTGGGGAAGTTAATAATGGAACCTTTAATATTATTGGAGTTGGATCTGCCGACTCGGAGGGAATTCGTAAGGGTGCAATCGTAGATATCGACCAGACCGTACAATCCATTCGCAACGCTGTTGATCATGCGGAGCGTATGGTCGGTATTCAAATATCCGAAGTATATGTCGGCATATCCGGTAATCATATCGGACTTCAATCCAGCCACGGCGTTGTGGCAGTATCGAACGAGGATCGCGAGATTGGGGAAGAAGACATCGACCGCGTGCTGAAAGCCGCGGAGGTTGTGGCGCTTCCTCCCGATCGGGAAATAATCGATGTGGTGGCAAAGCAATTCGTAGTAGACGGGTTAGAAGGAATCTCCGACCCTCGTGGCATGATTGGTGTAAGGCTTGAGGTTGAAGCGACGATCATTACCGGCGCGAAGACGGCAATACATAATCTGCTCCGATGCGTGGAGAAATCAGGCTTGAAGGTCAAGGATCTTGTGCTGATTCCGCTAGGCGCCGGCCAATTGGCTCTCTCGAAGGACGAGAAGACGATGGGCTCGGTGCTCGTGGACGTAGGCGCAGGATCAACGACGCTTGCGGTGTTTGAAGAGGGAAGCATTGCAGCGACCTCCACGCTGCCGGTAGGCGGAGATTTCGTGACGAATGACATTGCGTACGGATTGCGGACGTTAACCGATCAGGCGGAGAAGGTCAAGCTGAAATACGGCTGTGCGCTCATGGAGAGCGCTGCGCCTGAAGTTACGTTTAAAGTAACGAGGATCGGAAGCAATGTGGACAAGGAGTTTAACCAAGAGGACCTGGCCGCCATCATCGAGCCTCGGGTTCAGGAAATATTCCAGCTGGTGCGTCAGGAAATCAAACGCCTGGGTTACAATGAGCTTCCGGGTGGTTATATACTTACCGGGGGCACGATGTCCATGCCTGGTGTGCTGCAGGTGGCACAGAACGAGCTGGCGACTTCCGTTCGGATTGCCGTTCCCGATTTTATCGGCGTGCGTGATCCGGGATACTGCAGCGGAGTCGGCATCCTCCATAATGCAATCCGGAATGTCCGAGTGCGCAGCAGTGCAGGAGGAAGCAGCAACAGCGGAAATAGCAAGAAACCGGTGAACCGCGCTAAGCCGCAAAATCCTGTCGCAGCAACTCAGGAGACCAGCCAGAAGCCGGGATTTATTGAACGCTTGAAAAAAATGTTCAGCGAGTTTATATAGCGGATTCATTTGACTGTGGACGTGCCATCCACGCACATTGAGGGGGAGATGGAATAGATGTTGGAATTTGATTTCGAAATGGAGAGCTTAGCTCAAATTAAAGTAATCGGTGTTGGCGGCGGCGGAAGCAATGCCGTCAACCGAATGATTGAAAACGGCGTGCAGGGCGTTGAGTTTATTACGGTAAATACGGATGCCCAAGCGCTCCATCTTGCTAAATCCGAACACAAGCTGCAAATCGGGGACAAGCTGACTCGAGGACTCGGAGCCGGCGCCAACCCGGAAGTAGGCAAAAAAGCCGCTGAGGAATCCCGCGATTTGATTATGAACACCTTAAAAGGTGCGGATATGGTATTCGTGACCGCCGGTATGGGCGGAGGCACGGGTACCGGAGCTGCTCCTGTCATTGCTGAAATCGCTAAGGAATGCGGAGCATTGACGGTCGGCGTCGTAACCCGCCCTTTCACATTTGAAGGACGCAAGCGTTCCTCTCATGCAGAGCTGGGCATCGAGGCTTTGAAGGAGAAGGTGGATACGCTTATTGTCATTCCAAACGACCGGCTTCTCGAGATTGTGGACAAGAAGACTCCGATGCTGGAAGCGTTCCGTGAAGCGGACAACGTTCTCCGCCAAGCGGTTCAAGGTATTTCCGACTTGATCGCGGTACCGGGTCTCATCAACCTCGACTTTGCCGACGTGAAGACGATTATGACAGAACGCGGATCGGCCCTGATGGGAATCGGAATGGCGACCGGCGAGAACCGCGCATCCGAGGCGGCCCGCAAGGCCATCATGAGCCCGCTGCTGGAAACGTCCATCGAGGGCGCACGCGGCGTCATCATGAATATTACCGGAGGAAACAATCTCTCCTTGTACGAGGTCAATGAAGCGGCCGAGATCGTAACCTCCGCTTCGGATCCGGAAGTGAACATGATCTTCGGTGCCATCATCGATGATAGCATGAAGGAAGAAATCAAGGTAACGGTGATTGCGACCGGTTTTGAGAGCAAGCCGATGCCGACACCGCCGGGACGGCGCCCAGCGATGCCGCAAAGCGAACAGCAGCCGGCCTCCGACAAGGGCAATGTGAATCTGAGACCATTCGGGAATCAGAGCACCAATGACCAGCTTGATATTCCTACATTCCTTCGCAATCGTTCGCGTAATAATGATTAATACGAATAAGCCTGCGCTTGTTGCCCCTGCGGCTAAAGCGCAGGTTTTTTTTGTTATGAAATCCGCCGCAAGTTTTAGGAAGAGCCCTCCAGTGTCAGACTTTCGCGAATATCGCTTATACGAGATCATCCGGCTCAAAGCGCCGTCCCAGAGCAGCTTGTAACGCCGTTCACCCGGCATTGGCGGGGCGGGCTTCCCGTGCACCGTTCCCCTGTCTCTAAAAACTGCCCTCCATCGACAAAAAAAGTCTGCGAACGGCCCACAGGTTTAGACAGACTTTGATCCCTATTCTTCTTATACTAGTAGCATCTCCCAAAGCCTTGAAAAAGAACAGACGCATCCGAGCGAACAAAGAGCGAAAAAGGAATTCAGACTAGGCGGGTGAAGATCCTGGTTGTTTATATCGATCTGATTTTTATCGTGAACCTGCTGATTGACGGGGTCCTGCTGGCGCTGACGGCCTGGATGCGAAGGACCAAGCTCAAGTGGTGGAGGCTTGCCTTGTCATCCGCGGCAGGGGCTCTCTATGTCGTCATGATGTTTGTCCCGGAGCTTTCCTTTCTGTACACCTTTCTGATCAAATTTGGACTGTCCCTGCTGATGCTGTGGATCGCATTCGGCTTTACCAGCCTGCAAAGCTATATTCACCATTTAGGCGCCTTTTACATGGTCAATTTCGCTGCGGCCGGGGGAATTATCGGCGTTCATTATTTGGTTCAGAATTCGGGGGAGCTGTTTAGCAGGATATGGTATACGGCAACCGGGGGATTATCGTTCGAGCTGAAAGTGGGGTTTTGGGCTGCGTGTATTACCTTTTTTGTAGTTGTATTCGGGTTTAAGGCCGTTCAGACCACGAAACGCAAAATGGAGAGCAGGGAAACGCTCCTGGGAGAGGTAACGGTTTGGATCGGAAGCGTGAAAATAAGCTGCAGAGGCCTACTGGATACCGGCAATCAGCTCAGCGATCCTTTGACTCGTACACCCGTAATGGTCATGGAGGCCTCGCTCTGGGAATCGTTCCTGCCGGAGGGATGGAGCAAGCGGCTGGTAGAAGGAGAGCCTGACCGGCTGATTATGGATCTGGGGATGGAGGAATTTGAATGGCAGGATCGCCTGCGGCTCGTTCCTTATCGCGGCGTGAACCGCGGAGCAGCCTTCATGCTCGCCTTGAAACCGGATGCAGTCCGAATTGAGCTCGGCGGCATCGAATATACGACTACCAAAGTACTGATCGGTCTAGACGGAGGCACCCTGTCCGGGGACAGAGCCTATCGGGCTATTATCCACCCGGCGCTAACGGAAGGTGAGGGAACTCCGAATACTTCTTCGAATGCCGCAGCAGATGCGGCGGCAGCGGTAGGGAGCACCCATGGTGCAGGACCGGAGCAAGCCAAGCCGGCAGGATGAGCTTATGAAGGAGTCTTTGAAAACTTGGGTGTATACCGCTTTCTATGAAACCTATGATTCATGTCCGTTTTCCCTTCGGGAAAGCCCGCAGGCATAGTATCAAACGTTCGTTTCCCATCAGGAAAACTTTTAGGAGGATAAGAGATGCCCGTAAAATGGAGATTAGCGCTGCAGCTTCAATATTATCGCGTATTGTTTTTGCTAGGCTTGAAAAGTCAGGAAATCTACTATATCGGAGGAAGCGAGGCCCTTCCGCCTCCGCTTACGAAAGAGGAAGAAGAATACCTGCTGAAAAAGCTGCCGTCAGGCGATGCGGCAACCCGGGCCATGCTGATCGAACGCAATCTTCGTCTTGTCGTGTATATTGCCCGCAAATTCGAGAACACGGGCATCAATATCGAGGATTTGGTGTCGATCGGCGCCATCGGATTGATTAAAGCGGTCAATACATTCGATCCCGAGAAAAAAATCAAGCTGGCCACTTACGCCTCCCGCTGCATCGAAAACGAGATTTTGATGTATTTGAGGCGCAACAATAAAACGCGGAGCGAGGTTTCCTTTGACGAGCCGCTCAATATTGACTGGGACGGCAATGAGCTGCTGCTCTCCGACGTGCTCGGCACCGAGAATGATACCATCTACCGCAACATCGAGGAGCAGGTTGACCGAAAGCTGCTGCAAAAGGCGCTGGATAAGCTGAGCGACCGGGAGCGGATGATTATGGAGCTTCGATTCGGCCTCCAGGACGGGGAGGAAAAGACGCAAAAGGACGTTGCCGACCTGCTTGGCATCTCGCAATCCTACATTTCCCGATTGGAGAAGAGAATTATAAAGCGGCTCCGGAAGGAATTCAACAAGATGGTGTAACTGGAAAAGGCAAGGAATAAAATAACCCCCCTCGGAGATAATGTACAGTAATGTTTCTCCTTGGGAGGTTAGTCATCATGACGCGAAACAAAGTTGAAATTTGTGGTGTGGATACGTCGAAGCTGCCGGTTTTGACGAATGTGGAAATGAGGGAGCTGTTCCATGATCTGCAGCAGAACAACGAACGGTCAGCTCGAGAAAAATTGGTGAATGGAAATTTGAGGCTGGTCCTCAGCGTCATCCAGCGTTTTAACAATCGGGGGGAATTTGTTGACGATCTGTTTCAGGTCGGCTGCATCGGTCTGATGAAAGCCATCGACAATTTCGATTTGTCGCAAAACGTAAAATTTTCCACGTATGCCGTACCGATGATTATCGGAGAAATACGCCGTTACTTAAGGGATAACAATCCGATTCGCGTCTCGCGCTCCCTGCGTGATATCGCCTACAAGGCGCTGCAGGTCAGAGACCAGCTGACGAATGCGAATTCGCGCGAACCGACCATTTTTGAAATTTCCGAAGCGCTGAACGTGCCCAAGGAAGATGTTGTATTTGCACTTGATGCCATTCAAGATCCTGTCTCCTTGTTCGAGCCGATCTACCATGACGGCGGCGACCCGATTTATGTGATGGACCAGATTAGCGACGACAAGAACAAGGATATTTCCTGGATCGAGGAAATCGCGCTCCGGGAAGCGATGCATAAGCTCGGACAGCGCGAGAAAATGATTTTGTCCATGCGTTTCTATGAAGGGAAAACCCAGATGGAGGTCGCCGATGAAATCGGCATCTCGCAGGCGCAGGTGTCCAGACTGGAGAAGTCAGCAATCAAGCAAATGCAGAAGCATGTAAAAACTTAAAGTTGTACCGCTATCAAACCCAAAACATAACGATCCCCATTTACGGGATCGTTTTTTTAATGAAAATAAGCTATTTTACGCGTACTTGCTCATATAGTATACCAAGGGATTCCAGGGGCTCTGATGGAGGCTCGATTAAATACATCTAAGGTGTGATGCGGATGATACCAGATAATCAGATGGTGGGGAAAAAGATGAAAATATCCGATTTTCAAACGAAGGATGTTATTAATATTATCGACGGGAAGCGGCTCGGCCAGATCAGCGATCTCGAGCTTGACCTTCGTCAAGGGCGAATCGAGGCGATTGTGGTACCCAGCTATGGAAAGTTTATGGGGTTGTTCGGGGGCGGAAGCGATCTGATCATTCCTTGGCGCAATATCGTAAAGATCGGATCGGACGTTGTCCTGGTCAAGATGGAGGAGCTTAGACGCGTGCCGGAGGAAGAGGGCGCAGTGGAATATTTGGACCGGCCGAACGGGCATGACAGAAGAAATTTTTGAACATGTCAGAAAGAATAATGGATTATCGAATCCATTTGTAAATGCAGCAACGGATAGCGGTGTCTCCGGGCTGCGTTTTCTGTTACACTGGGATAGAGGTGAGTGATTCGATGGAACCTTTCGTAAAACAACATCAGCCGGAATGCGGGCGGTTTGTGCTGGAAAGCTGGGAGCGCGGTGCGCCGGACGGGAGGCTCACCGCCGGTTTTACCGGACGGCATGGCGGGGTCAGCGTGAAGCCCTATGACAGCCTGAATTTGGCATTTCACGTAGGGGACGTTCCCGAGCATGTCATCGAGAACCGGAGGCGGATAGCCGGAGCGCTTGGCTTTTCCCTGGAAGATTGGACGTGCGGCGAGCAGGTCCACAGCGGGGATGTCGCGATTGTCCGGGCAGTGGATCGGGGAAGAGGCAGCCTCGACCGTGATTCTGCCTTTCAGGATACGGATGGACTGGTCACGAACGTGCCGGGAATTCTATTGACATCCTTCTACGCGGATTGCGTGCCGCTGTATTTCTGGGACTCGGCTACAGAGGCGGTCGGTCTTGCACATGCCGGTTGGAAGGGTACGGTGGCCGGCATTGCCGGGAACATGGTCAGCGCGATGGCAAGCGAATACGGCAGCGATCCGAGCCAGATCCGGGCTGCGATCGGCCCTTCGATCGGAGCCTGCTGCTATGAGGTCGATGATCGCGTCATGGATCGCGTAAGGGAGCTGTTCCTCTCGCCGCAGGATTCCGAGGAGAACCCGCAATCTGCCATGTATATCGACAAGGGAAACGGGAAATACATGCTGAACTTGAAAGAAATAAACAGACGCATTATGATTAAAGCAGGAATATTGGCGGAACATATCGAATGTACAACATGGTGTACAAGCTGTAATAACGACTTGTTCTTCTCGTATCGCAAGGACGGGGGAACGACAGGTCGTATGGCAAGCTGGATCGGGATGAGAAAGAGGTGAGTCGTCCCTTGAGTTTGAAGGAACGTATCGATCAGGTAGAACAGCGCATCACGGAGGCATGCGCACGCAGCGGCCGAGACCGGAGTGAGGTCCATGTCATCGCCGTAACGAAGTATGTCTCCTTGGACACGACAGCTTCGGTACTGGATCAGGGGCTCCGGCATATCGGCGAGAACCGCTGGCAGGATGCCCAGCACAAGTGGCAGGCCCTTGGAGACCGCGGTACATGGCATTTTATCGGCCATCTCCAGACGAACAAGGTCAAAGACGTGATCGATAAATTTCAATATATCCATTCACTGGACCGCTTATCGCTGGCGAAGGAGCTTAACAAGAGGGCTGCAGCCCTGGATCTTCAGGTATCTGCGTTCATGCAGGTGAATATCTCGGGCGAGGAATCGAAATACGGCCTTCCTCCTGAGCAAGCGGCAGATTTCTTGAAGGGGATCGCGGATTTGTCCCATGTAAAGGTCATCGGACTGATGACAATGGCTCCATACGAATCATTGGCGGAGCATACGCGTCCCGTATTCCGCGGCTTAAGACAACTAAGAGATGAGCTGAACCGGCAGGCGCTGACGAAGGAGCCGTTGACGGAATTGTCTATGGGCATGTCAAACGATTTTGAAGTGGCTGTTGAGGAAGGGGCGACCTGGGTGCGTCTCGGCTCGATTTTAGTAGGGAAAGAGGAGGAGTGAGGATGGGCGTGATGAACCGGTTTATGAATTTCTTGGGACTGCAGGATGAGGAAGAGGTTGTGGAACGCGAAGTGCTTGCCGCACAGGACGAGCCGGTGGAGCCGACGCCGTTCGAGCAGCGCAAAAGCCAAAAGGGCGGCAATATCGTAAGCATCCATTCCCAGAAGAATGTTAAGGTAGTATTAGTCGAGCCTCGTTCATATGATGAAGCACAGGAGATTGCAGATCATCTCCGATCCTTCCGGACCGTCGTCGTGAACCTGCAGCGCGTCCGCAACGATCAAGCGCTGCGCATCATCGATTTTCTTAGCGGGACGGTGTACGCGCTGAGCGGAGGCATATCGAAGGTAGGCGGCAATATTTTTCTGTGCACCCCGGATACGGTTGAAATCCAGGGCTCCATCTCAGAGATATTGGCAGATGAGCATGACTATACTAGAATGAGGTGATCTAGACTTTGTCAGTGGAAATTTACCAAATCGTAAGTACGCTGTTCCGAATCTATTTTTATATGATTTTGATCTATGTGTTAATGTCATGGCTTCCGAATGTGAGGGAGAGCTTTGTCGGGGAGCTCCTGGGCAAGCTGGTGGAGCCTTATCTGTCCCCGTTTCGCCGGTTTATCCCGCCGATCATGGGCATGATCGACATCTCCCCGATCATTGCATTATTCGTCCTGCAGCTAGCGCAGCAGGGAGTTTATGCTATTCTGGAATTCTTTCTTAGCAGGTGACGAACGATGAAACCGGGCATCTATGAGCATTTTCACCAAGACGAGCGCGAGTTCGTCGATCGGGCCTGGGAATGGGTCGTCAACGCAGGACAGTATCATGAGGTGAAGCTTACGGACTTTCTCGACCCTCGCCAACGCTTCATTCTGGAGACGCTGGTGAACCGGCACCCTGACGTCCATGCCGCTTTTGAGGGCGGCTATGCGGATGCCGAGCGGGTACGCGCAATCATTGCGCCCGATTACCGCGAGCTGGACGGCGAAGACTTCAAAATCAAGGTGCTCAGCATCACGTCGGGAGATCAGAAGCTGCTGGAGCTCGAGCACGGGGATTATATGGGCTCGATTCTCGGCCTCGGCATCAAGCGTTCGAAAATTGGAGATATTCATGTCATCGAAAGCGGATGCCATGCCGTCGTATCGGAGGAGATCGGCTCGTTCCTGAATTTGAACCTGAGCCAGGTGCACAGAGTGCATGTGATGACTGAGCTTCTGCCGATGGACAAGCTGCAGGCAGCCGAGACGAAGCTTGAAACGATGGACATTACGGTGTCCTCGCTTAGACTCGACGGCATTGCCAGTGATGCACACCGGATCAGCCGGACGAAGATCGTCGTTCCGATCAAAGCCGGACGGTGCCGGGTGAACTGGAAGGTAGAAGAGGATCCGTCAACCAATTTAAAAGAAGGCGATGTCGTCTCCATACAGGGAATGGGCAGATTTGCCGTACTGGAGATCGGCGGCCTGACGAAGAAAGGGCGGTACCGTGTCAAGGTTGGTAAATATGTCTGACCTTTGAAGGAATTGCCGTTTTTTTGTCGAAATCATTTAGGACGTACATTCAAAATGCGGAATGAATTGCCGATAAATCAGAATGACCGCTATTGTCCT
This sequence comes from Paenibacillus sp. FSL R5-0810, assembly GCF_038002285.1. Lineage (NCBI taxonomy): Bacteria > Bacillati > Bacillota > Bacilli > Caryophanales > Paenibacillaceae > Paenibacillus > Paenibacillus sp. FSL R5-0810. The sequence goes on along the minus strand of NZ_JBBOCF010000001.1, from coordinate 3,005,640 downwards.
CATGGACGGGTGGTCTGGCTTATACAGCGGATAAACCGTCTTGTGAGGCCCATATATTTAGGAGGTGCACACCATGCCATTGACACCGCTTGATATACATAACAAAGAATTTGCCCGTCGAATTCGCGGTTATGATGAGGACGAGGTCAACGAGTTTTTGGACCAGGTCATTAAAGATTACGAGAGCGTCATTCGGGAGAATAAAGAGCTCGGAAATCAGCTGATGGCGATGCAGGAGAAGCTGGATCATTTCGCCAACATCGAAGAAACCTTGTCCAAGACGATCATCGTAGCCCAAGAGGCTGCCGATGAGGTAAAGAATAATGCGAAGAAGGAAGCGCAGCTTATCGTGAAGGAAGCGGAGAAGAACGCGGACCGGATCATTAACGAGGCGCTCGGAAAATCCCGTAAAATTGCGTTGGAAGTAGAAGAGCTCAAGAAGCAGGCGTCGATCTACCGCACCCGGTTCCGTTCTCTTGTGGAGGCGCAGCTGGAGCTGCTGAAGCAGGACGGATGGGAGACCTTAGAAAGCCGCGAACCGAGCCTGGAGCCTAAAGAGGTGTACTAGGCGGGGCGGCCTTGACTTTTCCCCTGAAGTCGTCTATAACTAATATCATATTCTTGATTATGATGAAAATTTGTTGATGGGAACAGTAGGCAGAGGAATTGTCCTTCAGAGAGCCGGCATTTGCTGAGAGTCGGCGGTCAGTCCTGGGCTGAAGATCATCCCGGAGAAGCGAAGCTGAAGCGTTATCGTAACGTGCGTAAGCTGAGCCGTCCGCCGAACGTTATATCGGACCATGCCGGTAGTTATAGGCATGGACATTGAGGTGTCGCCCGGGACAGTCGTTCACGGCTGGGTTTGCGGGCGGAATTAGGGTGGTAGCGCGAGAACAGGTTCTCGTCCCTTTCGGGATGAGGGCCTTTTTTTATTCCCTTGAGGAACTTTACTCACATTAGTGAAAGGAAGATCTGCAATGAACAGAGTAGACGTGAAAGAGAAGGCGCGGGCCAGAGAGCTTCGCATCCTCGACAAATGGAATAAGGAGAACACGTTCAAGAAGTCGATCGAGCTCCGGGCGGGCAAGCCGAACTATGTTTTCTATGAAGGGCCGCCGACAGCTAACGGTGCACCGCATATCGGCCATGTGTTAGGCCGGGTAATCAAGGATTTCGTAGGCCGATACCAAACGATGAAGGGCTACCATGTTGTCCGCAAAGCGGGCTGGGATACGCACGGGCTTCCGGTTGAATTGGGCGTTGAAAAGCAGCTCGGCATTTCCGGCAAGCAGGAGATCGAGAATTACGGCGTAGAGGCGTTCATCAAGAAATGTAAGGCCAGCGTGTTCGAATATGAGCATAAGTGGCGCGAGCTGACTGAAGCGATTGCCTACTGGACCGATCTGGACCACCCTTACATTACGCTGGAGAACAACTATATCGAGAGCGTATGGAACATTTTGGCGACGATTCATGACAAGGGGCTGCTGTACCGCGGCCACCGCGTGAGCCCGTACTGCCCTTGCTGCCAGACGACGCTGAGCTCCCACGAAGTGGCCCAGGGCTATGAAGATGTGAAGGATTTGAGTGCAACGGCGAAGTTCAAGCTGCATGACAGCGGTGAGTATATCCTTGCATGGACGACGACGCCATGGACGCTGCCATCCCACGTCGCGCTTGCGGTGAACCCGAATATGGAATATGCACGTGTCCAGCAGGAGGACGGCATCTACATCGTGGCGAAAAACCTGGTGGAAGACGTCATGAAGGGCGAGTACACCGTCCTGTCTACGCTCCAAGGCTCCGAGCTGGTCGGCCAATCTTATACACCTCCTTTCACCTATGTGAAGGCCGAGAAGGCGAATATCGTTGTCGGAGCATCGTTTGTTACGGATGCAAGCGGTACGGGGATCGTGCACATGGCTCCGGCCCACGGGGAAGACGACTACCGCGTATGCCGTGAGAACGGCATACGCTTCGTAAGCGTCGTAAACGGTCAGGGACGGTATACGGACGAGGTCACGGATTTTGCCGGACGCTTCGTGAAGGATTGCGATCTGGACATCGTGAAGACCCTTTCGGAGAAGGGGCTGCTGTACAGCAAAGAGAAGTACGAGCACAGCTATCCGTTCTGCTGGCGCTGCAAATCGCCGCTGCTCTACTATGCAATGGAAAGCTGGTTTATCGAAACGACCGCGGTGAAGGATCAGCTCATCGCCAACAACAACGAGGTGACCTGGTATCCTGGCCATGTACGCGAAGGCCGTTTTGGTAAGTTCCTCGAGGATTTGGTGGATTGGAATATCAGCCGGAACCGGTATTGGGGAACGCCGCTGAACGTGTGGGTGTGCGGAACATGCGACGGACAATTTGCGCCGCACAGCATCGCGGAGCTTCGTGCCCAAGCGGTAGGCGAGGTCTCCGAGGATCTGGAGCTGCACAAGCCGTACGTGGATGAAGTCAAGGTGAAATGCCCGCATTGCGACGGCGGCGTCATGGAACGGACCTCCGAAGTGATCGACGTCTGGTTTGACAGTGGATCGATGCCGTTCGCGCAGTACCATTATCCGTTCGAGGATAACGAGAAATTCGCGCAGCAGTTCCCTGCCGATATGATCTGCGAAGGGATTGACCAGACACGGGGCTGGTTCTACAGCTTGCTCGCGGTATCGACGCTGTTTACGGGCAAGGCGCCATATAAGGCGGTTATGGCTACGGGGCATATCCTGGACGAGAACGGGCAAAAAATGTCCAAATCCAAAGGAAACGTCATCGATCCTTGGGAAATCATCGAGGAATACGGCACCGACGCGTTCCGCTGGGCACTGCTTGCCGACAGTGCGCCATGGAACAGCAAACGCTTCTCCAAGGGCATCGTAGGGGAAGCCAAGTCGAAGGTCATCGATACCCTTGTGAACACCCATGCCTTCCTGACGTTGTATGCCGGAATCGATGGCTACAATCCGGCGGAGCATCCATTCAAGGGCTCGGACAACAAGCTCGACCGCTGGATTCTGTCCCGCCTGAACAGCTTGATTCAAGTCGTGGACAAAGGGCTGTCGGTGAACGACTTCTTGAATGCGGCGAAAGCGATCGAAGCGTTTGTCGATGAGCTGAGCAATTGGTATATCCGTCGTTCGCGGGACCGCTTCTGGGGCAGCGGCCTCGGTGAAGATAAGCTGGCCGCCTACGGAACGCTGACCCATGTGCTGCTGACGGTTGCCAAACTGATGGCTCCGTTTACGCCGATGCTGTCAGAGGATATTTTCGTAAACCTTGGCGGCGGAGAGAGCGTGCATTTGGCCGACTTCCCTGAAGCGGACGAAGCGCTGATCGACAAGTCGCTCGAGCAGGACATGGAGACGGCAAGACAGATCGTCGAGCTTGCCCGCAACGTCCGCAACGAGACCGGCATTAAGACACGTCAACCGCTCTCCGAGCTGATTATCTCGATGGATCGTCAATTTGATCTTGCCGGGTATGAGGCGATCATCAAGGACGAAATCAATGTGAAGTCAATCATCGTGGAAACGAGCGACAGTGGCTTTGTTGATTTTACCTTGAAGATGAACCTGAAGGTGGCGGGCAAAAAGTACGGTAAAAATGTCGGCTTCCTGCAAGGCTTCCTGAAGGGCATGAGCAGCGATGAAACGCGTGCGGTCGTTCAGAACGGCGGCGTGAACGTCACTTCGCCGGATGGGGAAGAGCTGCAGATTACGTCGGAAGAGCTGCTGATCGAGAAAAAAGCGAAGGAAGGCTTCGCTTCCGCGTCCGGCTATGGATTGACGGTAGCCCTCAACACCGACATTACGCCTGAGCTTGAGCAGGAAGGCTGGGTGCGCGAGGTCGTGCGGGCCGTGCAGGATACCCGGAAGAAGCTGGACCTCGCGATCGAGAAGCGTGTCGATCTGACGCTGGATACGGATGAGGAACTGAAGGCGGCGATTACGGCATTCGAACAAGTGCTGCGCGAGAATGTGCTCGTCAATGAGCTGCATTTCGGCAAAGCGGGCGATATGGAACGGGTTGAGCTCGGTGGAAAGACAATCGGGATTTCCATTGCTTAAATCCGGTATGAAGGCGAAAGTCCTGATGATTGCGAGATTCCGGATGATTACGAAATTCGGGATGATTGCTTAAATTCGGATCAATAAGACAGGGCAGTATCGCCAAGAGCTTATAATCCTGAACGCGAATCTTTATAAGAACGACAAGACCATGGAGCGGCAAAGCGGCCTCCATGGTCTTTTTTATATTGGAGCCTAAAAGAACTTGTATTGGCTGAACTGGGCAAATGTGAGCGATTGTTCGCACCAGAAGTACCTAAAAGGGACTTGTTTGGTCCAGAGAGGGCGGTTTCCGTATCAGAAGTACCTAAAAGGGACTTGTTCCGGTCAGAGAGGGCGGTTTCCGCACCAGAAGTACCTAAAAGGGACTTGTTCCGGTCAGAGAGAGCAGTTTGCGCACCAGAAGTACCTAAAAGGGACTTGCTCGTTCCCGAGAGGGCAGTTTTCGTACCAGAAGTACCTAAAAGGGACTTGTTCCGGTCAGAGAGAGCAGTTTGCGCACCAGAAGTACCTAAAAGGGACTTGCTCGTTCCATAGAGGGCAGTTTTCGTACCAGAAGTACCTAAAAGGGACTTGTTCCGGTCAGAGAGGGCGGTTTGCGCACCAGAAGTACCTAAAAGGGACTTGCTCGAACAACGAAGGCGGTTTTCCCCTCCAGAAGTAACCTCTTGTTTTGGTTCGCTGCCGGCAATCTTTGAAGAATGATACGGTTGCAGCGGACGTATACTATCCATGTATTTTTTGTGGGATGCGACGAATACGACGAGCATGTTATGCACTATTTTGGGAAAAAGGGAAACGACTAAGCCCGCAATAGCCGAGGCTGTCCAGTGTATAAGGAGGTAGCGGTGTCATGGCGGAACGCAAGGATACGAAGGATCCAGCGGAGCATGCGGAAATGAACGAGGAGGAGCGCTTGAACGCCATCCACCGGATGCTTACGGATATCGCACAGCAGCTTGAAAAGTCGAGGATCGCGGATTATACGCAGCTTCTAAATCGGCCATGGCGGCTGATCGGAACCAACTTGCTGGCGGGGACGGCACGCGGGGTGGGAATTGCGCTTGGGTTTACATTTTTCGCCGCTACGATCATTTATGTGCTTCAAGCCCTTGGTGCGCTAAATCTCCCGATTATCGGGGACTATATAGCGGATATTGTGCGCATTGTGCAGCGGCAGCTGGAGCTTCGATAAGGCGGCGGGCATTTAGGAGGCTTGGGCGTATGTACAGACCGGCAGCCAGAGGTATTCCGTAAGCTTGCTGCCGGTCCCGCTCACGAGCAATTAGATAAGCGAATCGTCGTCGGACTCCGCATGAGGATCCAGCAGGTAGCTTCCTTCGCCCCGATTCAGGTAGTCGATGTACTGCGGACTGCGGACGATGAACACTTCCGACCCGTCGATGTTGGTGGCCACGAAGTTTTCATACACTTCAACAAAACCGCCCAAATCATCCTCATGCTCAATATCCATTTCGTTATAACTGTCAATATTATTCCCTTCCGCTAAAGCAGGCGAGTTTGAGTTCCCCCAGCTCTCAACGATCTGCCAGGCGTCCTCGCCGTCGAAGGCCGCATACTCATGCTCGTCCATGCTGGACTTGCCGAAGGCGGGAGCCAGCACCTCTTCTTCAACCGGGCGGTCTCTGGAAATTTCCGTTTTCGGTGTATGCTCGACGCAATATTTGGTATCGGGAAGCACTTCAAGCCGTTCATACGGAATCGGCTGACCGCAGGTCTCGCAAGTACCGTATCGCCCGTGATGGATGGCTTCTAGCGCGAAAATGACGCGCTGCAGCTCAAGATCCACCCTGTCCTGAAGCGCAAGGTCCTTCCCCCTTTCGTAGACCTCGGTGCCCAAGTCTCCGGGATGGTTGTCGATATGGGATAACTCGCCCGTATTATCCCGCTCCGATTCGCCGAGCCCATGCTGGTCGTTGTGTACCATCCGTGATTCGAGCTCAGCCTTCCGTTCCATCAGTTTCTGCTGCAGGGTCCTTAGTTGTTCCTGAGTAAGATGCGACATGTTAGGCTCCTCTCCGGTCCGAAGTTGACCTTCTTGTTCTTACCTATATAGTGCGCTGTGTGGGTTCGTTTTACTGACGGAAAATGTTCACCCCATTGGAGAGGAATGGACGTTGTCCGAGCCCCTGTGCTACAATAAGACGAGTTACTGTCCGGTCCTGCGGGGAGCTTGTCGACTCGGGGACGAACCGGCAGATGTAAAGATCGGAGTGACATAAACGAGTGGTATATTATTTGATTGCATTGGTAATGTTTCTTATCGATCAGGGCACTAAATATCTGATCGCCTCGAGGCTGGAAATGTATGAGCAGATCCCGGTTATCGGCAATTTCTTCTTGATTACATCCAGCCGGAACCGTGGAGCCGCATTCGGTATTCTACAGGACCAGCTGTGGTTTTTTATCGTCGTAACGATAGCTGTCGTGGCCGGTATTGTATGGTATCTGCGCAAAATGACGAAGGAAGGCCGCAAATTGCTGCCGACAGCGCTTGCGCTTGTGCTCGGCGGTGCCTTGGGGAATTTTATCGACCGTCTGCTGATGGGCGAGGTTGTCGATTTTCTGCAATTCAATTTCGGCAGCTACACCTTCCCGATATTCAACATTGCCGATTCCTGTATCGTGATTGGCGTTGGCCTGATTATTCTGGATACCATTCTGGATGGAAGACGGGAGAAGCTCAATAAGCTCAATACATCAAGAGAAGTTTCTGGCACGGAAGGGAATGAGTAATGTTGCAGGACGGGCAGCGTACAGATCATGTGGTAGATTCGGACGAGCAGGAGCAGGACGTTCAGGAATGGATCGTCGACGCCGAGTCCGCCAAGACCCGGATCGATAAATACATCACCGATGGACTGGCTGAAGATGTGTCGCGATCTCAGGTCCAGTTGTGGATTGCCGATGGGCATGTCCTAGTCAATGATTCGCCGGTGAAAGCCAATTACAAGGTAAGCCAAGGAGACCGGATTGCGCTGACCATACCGGCCCCATCGGTCGTCGAGATTGTTCCGGAGGATATTCCGCTCGACATTGCATATGAAGACCGTGACGTTATCGTGGTCAACAAGCCAAGAGGGATGGTGGTTCATCCGGCCCCCGGCCATGTATCAGGGACCTTGGTGAACGCACTGATGCATCACTGCAAGGATCTATCCGGCATTAACGGCGAGCTCCGTCCGGGGATCGTCCATCGGATCGATAAGGACACCACAGGGCTGATCATGGCCGCCAAGAATGATAAGGCGCACGCGTCTCTGGCCGCCCAGCTGAAGGAGCATAGCGTGAACCGGCGCTATCTCGCACTGGTGCATGGCAACATCAGCCACGATCAGGGAACGATCGATGCGCCGATCGGCCGGGATCCGCAGGATCGCAAAATGTATACGGTCACGGACCGGAACAGCAAGCATGCGGTGACGCACTTTACCGTTGTTGAGCGATTCGGCGATTACAGCCTGCTCGAGCTGAAGCTGGCGACGGGGAGAACGCACCAAATCCGGGTGCATATGAAATATATCGGCCATCCCCTTGTTGGAGATCCGGTATATGGCAAGAGCAAGGGAATCAAGCTGAACGGACAAGCGCTGCATGCGGCCGTGCTCGGCTTCGTCCACCCTGCAAGCGGACAATATTTGGAGTTCTCGGCACCTATGCCGGAGGACATGGAAGAACTGCTGACGATTTTAAAGAGCCGTTAGCGGTTCTTTTTTTGTTGGTTCCTGCGGTGCTCCCAAAAAAGCTCAAAAGGTCAATGACAGTACAGACGCTGCCGGGGTCAGTGTCCAGGCTTTTTACCCTAGTCGGGCAGCCGTTCATACACAGACTTGCGCTATCATTTGGCAATATGGTATATTGTCGATAACTTGAATGAAGGAGGTGAGGCAGGATGAATATCGAGATGGTGAACAACCGTATTAGCCAGCTACCTATGGCAATGGCTGGCATTGTTCATGCTTTTTCCGACAACGGGAGAGGTCTGTCCATTTTTAAGCATACGGAATTCACCATCGAGAAGTCACCTGCCTGCCTGTACGGATGAAGCCTGATTAATCGGGCTGTTTAGTATCCTTAGGTCTCGCGGAGCTTGCTCTGCGGGACCTTTTTGCATTCCGGGCGAGGTCTTCTCCAAAATACGGATTCGGCATGGCTTTATCATTACAGGTCATGCCGGTACAGGAGGAAGCCTAGAATGAATATGATTGATGCACAACAGTTAACTTATTACCACGGCGCCAATCTGGTGCTGGACCATATATCGTTTGAAGTCCGCGAAGGCGAGAAATTAGCGCTGATCGGACGAAACGGCAGCGGGAAGACAACCCTGATGCGTCTTCTGGCCGGAATCGAGCAGCCGAGTGAAGGGCGTTTAGCGATCAAGAAGGATGCAAAGGTAGGATACCTGGAGCAGATTCCAAAGGATACGAAGGATTGGGCGGTGTGGGATGTCCTGTCCTACGGCTTGCGGTCTTTGAAGGAATGCAAGTCGGCGATGGCCGAGCTGGAGTCTCGGATGAGCGATCCGGCGGCTGCCGGGGATGCCCAAGAGCTGGAGCGGCTGCTCCGACGGTATGCGGTGCTCCAGGAGCAGTTTGAACGCGGGGGCGGCTATGAGATGGAGGCGAGCATCGACAGAATCGCATCGGGGCTCGATATTTCCCAGTCGATTTATGATCTTCCATTCAGTGCCTTATCGGGCGGGGAGAAGACCCGGGTGATGCTGGCTTCCCAGCTTATCGTGAAGCCTGATTTGCTCCTGCTTGACGAGCCGACCAATCACCTGGATTTGCGGCGCACCGAATGGCTTGAATCATTTTTGCGTGATTATTCCGGCACCTGTGTCGTCATCTCGCATGATCGGTACTTTTTGGACCGCGTGGCGACGCGAACCATAGAGCTGGAAGACGGGGAGGCCTTTACGGCCGCTGGCGGCTATACGGCTTATATGGAAGCGAAGGAGGCAAGGCTGCTCCAGCAGTTTGAGCAGTACCAAGAGCAGCAAAAGGTCGTCAAGAAGATGAGGGAATCGATTCGGCAGCTGGAAGAGTGGGGACGGATCGGCGGAAACGAGAAGTTCTTCAAGCGGGCTGCCTCGATGCGCAAGGCACTGGAGCGGATGGAGCCGGTCAAACGGCCGGTACTGCAGCGCAGATCGGCCGATTTCGACCTGAATCCTGAGGAACGGACGGGACGCCGGGTGGTGAGCTTTGAGCAGGTTGTTCACGCTTATGGTGATGAGCCTGTACTGCAAGGCGTATCGGGGCTGTTGGAATTTGGGGAGAAAATCGTGCTCATGGGGGCGAACGGCAGCGGAAAAACGACACTGTTCCAGGTGCTGCTCGGCAAACTCACCCCTGCTCAGGGCTCCGTTGAGTTGGGGGCCCGCGTAGACGCAGGTTATCTTGCCCAGGAAGAGAAGCCGGAGAATCCGCAGGAAAGCGTCCTCGAATTCTTCCGGCAGCATGCCGGGATCGGTGAAGGGGAGGCACGCGGCAAGCTAGCCCGTTTCCTGTTCTACGGTCCGGCGGTTTTCAAGGCGGTGGGCCAGTTATCCGGAGGGGAATGGACGAGGCTGAGGCTGGCTGTACTGATCCATCGAAAGCCGAATCTGCTGCTCTTGGATGAGCCGACCAATCACCTCGACATCGAATCCCGGGAGGCGCTGGAGGATGCACTGCAGGAATTCACGGGCACCATTCTTGTCATCTCCCACGACCGGTATTTCGTCAATCGGATCGGCGAGAAGATATGGGAGCTGGAAAATGGCCGTTTGACTGCCTACCTAGGGGGCTACGATGATTTCCGTGCCAAGAAGGAGCAGCTTGCTTTGGTAAAAGCGGAAGGAACCTCAAAGACAGAGGCAAGCGATTCGGTGAAGCAGCCGGCGCAGCAGCTGTCCGCCGAGGATCGGCGCAGAAAGAAAGCTTCAACGGCTAATTCAATTATAGAGCCGTCTGCTATGGACCGAATGAAGCGGTTGGAGAAGGAAATCGCGGAGCTCGAAACGCGAATCCAGCGTCTGGATGAAGCGATTGAAGGAGAAGCTAATCCGGAGAGCGAGGAGGACTTCGCAACATTGGAGGAACGCTGGAAGGAGCGGGAGTCTTTATCGGCGATGCATGACCGTCTGCTGGCAGAATGGCTTGAGCTCTCGTGATGCTGAAGCATTTTCCCAATTAGAAAAAGTACAAATCATCTGATACAAAATACATGGCTCCAGCAGTCCATTTACGGCATATTTAAATTAAAAATTGGATTGTATGAGCAGGAGATGAGTACAAACGATGAGCATCGATAAATATCAGGAAACGTATATTCAACAAAACTTTGCCGATCGAATCGGCGGTGCTAACTACGGTAAAGACACAGCCATTTATAAATTCGAGAAGATCAAAAGAGCCAAAGCTGCCGCGAAGCTGGAGCATCCCGATACGGAGCTGATCGATATGGGCGTCGGCGAACCGGACGAGATGGCTGACGCGGGGATCGTAGCGAAGCTGGCCGAAGAAGCGGCTAAGCCGGAAAACCGCGGTTACGCCGATAACGGAATTGCCGAGTTCAAGGAAGCCGCTGTCCGCTATTTGAAAAACGTATTCGGTGTGGAAGGGATCGACCCGGCCACGGAGGTGCTGCATTCCATCGGCTCCAAGCCGGCGCTTGCCATGCTGCCGTCATGCTTTATCAATCCCGGCGACGTCACGATTATGACCGTTCCGGGATACCCTGTGCTCGGTACGCATACTAAATATTTGGGCGGCGAAGTATATAATGTAGAGCTGAAGAAGGAGAATGATTTCTTGCCGGACCTCAGCTCCATTCCGGAAGATATCGCACGCCGGGCGAAGCTGCTATATCTGAATTACCCGAATAATCCGACGGGGGCAAGCGCAACCTACGAATTTTTCGCCGAGGTCGTTGAGTGGGCCCGCAAATACGGCGTTGTCGTGGTGCATGACGCTCCATATGCTGCGCTGACCTTTGATGGCCTGAAGCCGCTCAGCTTCTTGTCGGTGCCGGGGGCGAAGGATGTCGGTGTGGAGCTGCATTCCTTGTCCAAATCCTATAACATGACCGGCTGGCGCATCGGATTTGTTGCCGGTAACCCGCTTGTCGTCAAAGCGTTTGGCGATGTAAAGGACAACAACGACTCCGGCCAGTTCATCGCGATTCAGAAGGCTGCCGCTTACGGCCTGGACAATCCGCAAATTACGGAGAAGATCGCAGAGAAGTATTCCCGCCGTCACGATATGCTGGTGGACATGCTGAACGAGCTTGGCTTTACGGCCGAGAAGCCGAAGGGCTCCTTCTTCCTATATGTTGAAGCCCCTAAAGGCATTAAAGGCGGACGCCGCTTTGAATCCGGCGAAGACTTCTCACAATACTTGATCCGCGAGAAGCTGATCTCGACGGTACCTTGGGATGATGCCGGCCATTTCGTACGGTTTTCCGTAACCTTTATCGCGAACGGGGAAGAGGAGGAACGGCGCGTCATCTCTGAAATCCGCAGAAGGCTCAGCGACGTCGAGTTTGAATTCTGATTGGTAAAATTTTGGGTTTGGTTCATGACTTTATTCGACATGATCGCAGTTGACAACTCTTATGGGGTCTGTCATAATGAGATCAATCGAATAGCACCTTTAAATCAGTCCCGTGAGGCTGGCAAGGTAACGTGAACCGAGGTTCATTTTTGTGGAGGCATAGCTCTGTCTGCGGACGGATGCTGCTGCTGCCTGCCTATCTCTGTGAGATCAACTCCTTGCCCAGCGGGCAAGGAGTTTTTTTTGTGGTGTATGAATCTGGTTAATTTCAACAGACTGGTTAAGGGCTAATCCAAGAAGTGAATAAGGAGGAAACAAGGATGAGCAGTGAACAGCATGTCATTATGGACGAGACGGCGATCCGCCGTGCGCTGACAAGAATTGCCCATGAAATATTGGAAAAGAACAAGGGGATTGAGGATTGCGTGCTGGTCGGTATCCGTACGCGCGGCGTTTTCCTGGCGCAGCGAATTGCTGAGCGGATGAACGACATTGAAGGCACCCCGATTCCTTGGGGGGAGATCGACGTTACCTCTTACCGGGATGACCGTGACAGCAAAGGAGCGGCTGCCGGCGCAGGCGAAGGGGCCAAGCAAAGTTTGGCGCATCTGGACATTCACGACAAGAAAGTGATTCTGTTTGACGATGTGCTGTACACCGGACGGACGATCCGGGCAGCGATGGACGCCTTGATGGATTGCGGCCGTCCGAGAATGATCCAGCTGGCGGTGCTGGCAGACCGCGGTCATCGCGAGCTGCCGATTAGACCGGATTATATCGGGAAGAATGTTCCGACCTCCAAGCAGGAGGAAATTACGGTGTCGCTGAGCGAAATCGACGGTAAGGACGAAGTGACCATCAGCCACAGAGAGGAACGATAATTATGACGACAACGGCCATTTCTTTGAAAGAACGCAGCCTGCTGGGATTAAAGGATATCAGCCGGGATGAGATCGCATCGATCCTGGACCGTGCAGCTTACTGGGAAGCGCAAACGGACAAAGTGATTCCGGTTCTCCAATCGAAATTTACAGTGAACATGTTCTTCGAAAACAGCACGAGAACGAGATTTTCCTTCGAAATGGCCGAGAAGCGTCTTGGGGCCGAGGTGATGAACTTCGCGGCGGCCGCTTCGAGCGTCGAGAAGGGAGAATCCATCTACGATACGGTACGCACGCTGGAGTCGATGGGCGTCGACGCGGGGGTGATCCGGCTGAAGCCTGCAGGCGTTCTGCAGGAGCTGGCCGAGCGGGTATCGATCCCGCTCGTCAATGCCGGCGACGGAAACAATGAGCATCCGACGCAGGCGCTGCTGGACCTGTATACGATGCGAAAGTGCTTCGGCGAGCTGAGAGGGCTGACCGTATCGATCATCGGCGACATCAAGCACAGCCGGGTGGCCCGCTCCGACCTATGGGCCCTGCAAAAATTCGGCGCGAGCGTACAGTTCTGCGCACCCGAGTCGATGCAGGCTCCGGAGCTCGCGCAATATGCGCCTTACGTTTCGATGGAAACGGCGCTGAAGGCCGACGTGGTCATGATGCTGCGGGTTCAGCTGGAGCGCCACAATGAAGGGCTGTTCAAGTCGAGCAGCGAATACCGGGAGCAATACGGGCTGACGGAAGAGCGGGCCGCGCAGCTGGCCGGCCATACCATTATCATGCACCCGGCACCGGTCAACCGGAATGTGGAGATCGACGATGCGGTGGTGGAAAGCCCGAGATCGATGATTTTCAAGCAGATGTCCAACGGGGTTCCGATCCGGATGGCGGTTATGGAACGGGCGATGAAAGGGTAATTGAAGCGGCATAAAACGGTAAGAAATGAAATCTGGATTAATAAATATACACAAATATGAATTTTTATTATACAATATACAAAGAAGCGAATCGAAGCTTCGCTTTCGGAGGGGAATCTTAAGATGCAGATGCAAGTCATTAAAAATGCAAATGTGATCAATGAGCAGGGGCAGCTGGAACTTAAACATATCGTAATTGCAGGCGGGTTGATTGAAGCGGTGGTCAGTGAACTGACGGATCTGCCGCAAGATTCCCGCGCACAAATCATCGATGCGGAGGGCAAGCTGGTCACGCCGGGATTCATCGATATGCATGTGCACTTAAGAGAGCCGGGCTATGAGCATAAGGAAACGATCGAAACCGGCAGCCGCTCGGCGGTTAAGGGCGGATTCACGACGATCGCCTGCATGCCGAATACAAGACCGGTAACCGATACGCCGGAGACGGTGAAGCTGATCCTCGATAAAGCGCGCGAAGCGAATCTGGCGAAGGTGCTGCCATACGCCGCCATCACGAAGAACGAGCTTGGACGCGAGCTGACGGATTTTGAAGCCTTGAAGGAAGCCGGGGCCATTGGATTTACGGATGACGGCGTCGGCGTTCAGAATGCGCAAATGATGAAGGATGCGATGAGAAAGGCCAAGGTGCTCGGCATGCCGGTCATCGCCCACTGCGAGGATGACTCGCTGGTGAAAGGCGCTTGCGTAACCGAAGGGAAGTTCGCTGAGCGCCACGGTTTGAAGGGAATCCCGAACGAATCGGAGGCGATTCACGTCGGGCGCGACATTTTGCTGACGGAAGCTACGGGCGTGCACTACCATGTGTGCCACGTGAGCACGGAGCAGTCGGTCAGACTGATCCGCCAGGCGAAAGCGATCGGCATTTCCGTAACGGCCGAGGTCTGCCCGCACCATCTGGTGCTGTCGGATGAAGATATTCCGGGCCTTGACGCGAACTGGAAAATGAATCCCCCGCTGCGCTCGCCGCGCGATGTAGAGGCTTGCATCGAAGGGCTTCTGGATGGAACGCTGGACATGATCGTAACCGATCATGCGCCGCACAGCGCCGAGGAGAAAGCGAAGGGGATGGAGCTGGCACCGTTCGGCATCGTCGGATTCGAAACAGCCTTCCCGCTGCTCTACACGAAGTTCGTCGCCACGGGGAAATGGGATCTGGCGCTCCTGGTACGCCGGATGACCAGCGACCCGGCTCGCGTGTTCGGACTGGACAGCGGCGTGCTGAAAGCCGGCGCCGCTGCGGACCTGACCATGATCGATCTGAATGCGGAGAAGGAAGTGAACCCTGACACGTTTGCGACGAAAGGCCGCAACACCCCGTTCACCGGATGGAAGCTGAAGGGCTGGCCGGTTATGACTTGGGTCGACGGCGAAGTGAAGTGGTCCGAACAAGGCGGGTTTTAGTAACACTTAGGCAATTGACCTATAAAATATATTACACATAGATGACAGGAGTGATCGGGATGCAGGCAAGATTGTTACTGGAGGATGGAACGCTGTTCGTCGGGAAGTCCTTCGGCGCGGATGCTGAGATGACCGGAGAGGTCGTATTCAATACAGGAATTACAGGATATCAGGAGGTGCTGAGCGATCCTTCGTACTGCGGACAGATCGTTACGATGACGTACCCACTGATCGGAAACTACGGCATAACGCGGGATGACTTTGAATCCATTCGGCCGTTCGTGCACGGATTCGTCGTTCGCCGACATGAGCCTGTTCCCAGCAACTGGCGTGCAGAGTACAGCGTCGATAATCTGTTGAAGGAATACGGCATCCCAGGGATCAGCGATATCGACACCCGGATGCTGACCCGGATTATCCGCCACCACGGTACGATGAAAGGGATTCTGACCACGTCTAGCAAATCGGTGGAAGAGCTGAAGGAAATGCTCGGACTCACCACGATCGATGAACTGCGGAATCAGGTAGCTAGAACATCCACGCCGCAAATGTTCTCGAGCCCGGGCTCCAAGGAGCGGATCGTCCTGGTCGACTTTGGGGCAAAAAGCGGGATCCTGCGCGAGCTGACCTCCCGCGGCTGCGATGTGATCGTGGTCCCTCATGACACGACCGCCGAGGAGATCCGCAGACTGCACCCGGACGGAATTCAGCTGTCCAACGGTCCTGGGGACCCGAAAGACGTTCCTTATGCCGTGAACATGGTGAAGGAGCTGCTCGGCGAATATCCGATCTTCGGCATCTGCCTGGGTCATCAGCTGTTCGCGCTGGCAGCCGGCGCCGATACCGAGAAGCTGAAGTTCGGGCATCGCGGCGGCAACCACCCGGTAAAAGATCTCGCCAGCGGTCGCTGCTACATCACATCGCAGAACCATGGCTACACGGTGAATGAAGAATCCGTCAAGAGCACGGAGCTCGAAGTGACTCACATCAACAATAACGACAAGACGATTGAAGGCTTGAAGCATAAGAAATTCCCGGCTTTCTCCGTACAATATCACCCGGAAGCTGCACCTGGCCCGCACGACAGCAGCTACTTATTCGATCAGTTTCTTGAGATGATTCGAGAGCACAAGCAGAATGAAGTCCGGAAACCGCGCCAGGCGATTCTGGCCGCAGCCGTGAAAGGAGCTCGCTAATATGCCAAAAAATGAATCCTTGAAAAAAATACTCGTCATCGGCTCCGGTCCGATCGTAATCGGTCAGGCCGCAGAATTCGACTATGCCGGCACACAAGCTTGCCAGGCGTTAAAGGAAGAGGGCATCGAGGTTGTGCTGATTAACAGCAACCCGGCCACGATCATGACGGATACCAACATGGCGGATAAAGTATACATCGAGCCGATCACGCTGGATTTTGTAACCCAAATCATCCGCCAGGAGCGTCCGGACGGCCTGCTGCCAACGCTGGGCGGCCAGACCGGCCTTAACATGGCGGTGGAGCTTGCACGCGCCGGTATTTTGGAACAGGAGAACGTGAAGCTGCTTGGAACGCAGCTGGAATCGATCGAGAAAGCGGAGGACCGCGACCTGTTCCGCGAGCTGATGCGCGAGCTGGAGCAGCCGGTGCCGGAAAGCATGATCGTCACGACGCTTGAAGAAGCGCTGGCATTTGCCGACGAGATCGGATACCCGGTCATCGTACGTCCGGCTTATACGCTTGGCGGCACGGGCGGCGGGATCTGCGCGAATGAGGAGGAGCTGCGGGAAACGGTGAGCTCCGGTCTTCGCTACAGCCCGATCAGCCAGTGCCTGATCGAGAAGAGCATCGCCGGCATGAAGGAAGTGGAGTATGAGGTTATGCGCGATGCGAACGATAACTGCATCGTCGTCTGCAACATGGAGAACTTCGACCCGGTCGGCGTTCATACGGGAGACAGCATCGTAGTTGCGCCGAGCCAGACGCTGTCAGACCGCGAGTATCAAATGCTCAGATCCGCTTCGCTTAAAATCATCCGCGCCTTGAACATTGAAGGCGGATGTAACGTACAGTTCGCGCTTGACCCGAACAGCTACCAATACTATGTCATCGAGGTTAATCCGCGGGTCAGCCGCTCCTCGGCGCTGGCTTCGAAAGCGACGGGCTATCCGATCGCGAAGATGGCGGCCAAAATTGCCATGGGTTATACGCTGGATGAGATCGTCAATCCGGTAACAGGACAAACCTATGCCTGCTTCGAGCCGACGCTTGACTACATCGTCAGCAAAATTCCGCGCTGGCCTTTCGATAAATTCACGCAAGCGAACCGGAAGCTTGGAACGCAGATGAAAGCAACGGGTGAGGTCATGGCGATCGGCCGTACCTTCGAGGAGTCGATTCATAAAGCGGTCCGCTCGCTTGAGATCGGCGTTCACCGCCTCTACCTGAAGGGTGCGGACGAGCTGAGCGACGATGTCCTGAAGCAGCGCCTCGTCAAGGCCGATGATGAACGTATATTCCTGATCGCGGAAGCGTTCCGCCGCGGCTACGGGCTGCAGGAAATTCAGGATCTGACCCATGTCGACTGGTGGTTCCTGGACAAAATCGAGCGCTTGATCAAATACGAAGACCATATCCGCCAGGAGGCTACGCTGACCTACGAAACCTTGTTTGAAGCGAAGCGTCTCGGCTTCACGGACCGCGCGATTGCAGAGCTTCGCGCCGAAGGCAAGGCGAGCACGCATACGACCGAGGAATCGATCCGCTTCCTGCGCCGTGAGCACGGACTGCGTCCGGTATACAAGATGGTTGACACCTGCGCAGCCGAGTTCGAAGCATCGACACCTTACTATTACTCGACGTACGAGACGGAGAACGAAGTGATCGAATCCTCCAAAGAGAAGGTAGTCGTTTTGGGCTCCGGCCCGATCCGTATCGGTCAAGGCATCGAGTTTGACTACTCCACGGTGCACGCCGTATGGGCGATCCAAAAGGCCGGTTACGAAGCCGTCATTATCAACAACAACCCGGAAACGGTATCCACGGACTTCAACACGTCCGACCGTCTCTACTTCGAGCCGCTCTTCTTCGAGGATGTCATGAATGTCATCGAGCAGGAGAAGCCGGTCGGCGTTATCGTGCAGTTCGGCGGACAAACGGCGATCAACCTGGCTGCTCCGCTCGCGAAAGCCGGCGTCAAAATTCTCGGCACAAGCCTCGAGAGCATCGATGAGGCCGAGGACCGCAAGAAATTCGAGGCGCTGCTGTCCAGACTGAACATTGCCCAGCCGAAAGGCAGCACGGTAACGTCGGTGGATGAAGCTGTAGGAACTGCCCAATCCCTTGGATATCCGGTTCTTGTTCGACCATCGTATGTACTAGGCGGACGCGCGATGGAGATCGTTTACTCCGACAGCGAGCTGCTGAGCTACATGGAGCAGGCCGTGAAGATCAATCCGGAGCATCCGGTTCTGATCGACCGCTACATGCTCGGCAAGGAAGTCGAAGTGGACGCGATCTGCGACGGCGACACGGTACTGATTCCGGGAATCATGGAGCATGTGGAGCGCGCAGGCGTTCACTCCGGCGACTCGATCGCGGTTTACCCGCCGCAATATTTGACGCAGGAACTGAAGGATAAGATTGCGGAAATTACGATCAAGATCGCGAAAGAATTGAATACCCGCGGATTGGTAAACATCCAGTTCGTTATCTATAAAAACGATGTGTACGTCATCGAAGTGAATCCGCGCTCTTCAAGAACGGTGCCTTTCCTGAGCAAGGTAACCGGCATCCCGATGGCTAACCTTGCAACCCAGGCTATCTTGGGCGGCAAGCTGAAGGATCTCGGCTACGAGGAAGGCATGTGGCCGGAGAGCGAGCATGTATCCGTTAAGGTACCGGTCTTCTCCTTCGCGAAGCTGCGCCGGGTTGAGCCTACGCTCGGTCCGGAAATGAAGTCGACCGGCGAGGTGATGGGCCGGGACGTGAAGTATGCCAAAGCGCTGTACAAGGGCTTGATCGGAGCCGGAATGAAGATTCCGTCCACCGGCGCGATCATCGCAACGATTGCAGACAAGGACAAAGCCGAAGCGGTAGATCTTCTGAAGGGCTTCCATAAGCTAGGTTACAAGATTGTGGCTACCGGAGGCACGGCAGCCGCACTGAAGGAAGCCGGACTTGATGTGACGACCATCAATAAGCTGTCCGAAGGCAATCCGAATATCCTTGACATGATCCGGACGGGCGAAGCGAACTTCGTCTTCAACACACTGACAAAGGGCAAGACGCCGGAACGTGACGGATTCCGGATCCGTCGGGAAGCCGTTGAGAACGGCGTAGTATGCATGACCTCGCTCGATACGGTTCGCGAGCTTCTGACGATGCTGGAGACGATCAACTTCTCCTCTGAAGCGATGCCGGTCTAAAGTCGGGAGGAGGAACTAGATGAACGCCAGCTATCAAGAAATGGCGGGCCGCCTGATGGTGGCCCTGGATTTTCCGGATGCCGCCCGCGCGATGGAACTGGTGCGCCGGTTGGAGGGAATTCCATGTTACATGAAGGTGGGCATGCAGCTCTTCTACGCTGCAGGTCCGGACTTCATAAGAGAGCTGAAGGCAGCAGGATACTCCGTGTTCCTGGATGTCAAGATGCATGATATTCCGAACACCGTTAAAGGCGGCTCGCACAGCGTTACCCGGCTTGGCGTGGATATGTTTAACGTCCATGCCGGCGGCGGGCTGGCGATGATGCAGGCGGCAATAGCCGGGGCGGAAGCCGCAGTGGCGGACACCCCGGGCCTTGCCATGCCTACGATCATCGCGGTAACGCAATTAACGAGCACGAGCCGGCAGGTGATGAACGAAGAGATCGGTATCGCAGGTCCGGTGGAAGACACCGTCGTCCGATACGCAGAGCTTGCCCGCCAAGCCGGACTTCACGGCGTTGTCGCTTCTTCGCTCGAAGTAGAGGCCATAGCCGCTGCCTGCGGGAAGGCGTTTAAGACCGTGATTCCGGGCATCCGGCCGGCAGGCTCGGATGTGGGCGATCAGAAGCGGGTGCTGACACCGGGAGAGGCGATCCGCAAGGGCAGCCACTATCTGGTTGTCGGCCGTCCGATTACGGCTGCTTCGGATCCGCGGCAAGCCGCCGAACAAATTATAGAGGAGATGATTCAAGCATGAGCACACTCGCGAATATTCCACAACAGATCGCATCCTATTTGCTGAAGATCGAGGCGGTATCGCTTCGTCCGCATCAGCCGTTCACATGGACATCGGGCATCAAATCCCCGATCTACTGCGACAACCGGCTGACGATGTCCTATCCAGAGATTCGCGAAACCATTGCTGAGTCATTCGCGGCGGTCATCCGGGAGCAGTATCCGGAGGCGGAAGCGATCGCGGGAACCGCAACGGCAGGCATTCCTCACGCTGCATGGGTATCCCAGAAGCTGAATCTCCCCATGTCCTATATTCGCGACAAAGCGAAAGGCCATGGCAAGGAGAATCTGATCGAAGGCCTGATCAAGCCCGGTCAAAAGATCGTTGTCATCGAAGACCTCATCTCCACCGGCGGCAGCTCGCTGAAAGCTGCGCAAGCGGTGAAAGATGCAGGCGCACAGCCGCTGGCTGTACTGGCTATCTTCAGCTATCAGCTGGATAAAGCGGTACAAGCCTTCGCCGAGGCAGACATTCCGATGCAGAGCTTATCGAACTACACGGCGCTGATCGATGTAGCGCTTAGCGAGAATCGGATTCAAAAGGAAGATGTGGAGCTGCTCAAGTCTTGGAGAGCGAATCCGTCGTCCTTCGGAGTATAAATGCAATCGTTAATGCCTTCAGGGGCTGTTCCGGGTCAGTAGACTTGGGGGCAGCCCTTTCTTTTGCTTTCACGATATTGAGCTCCTCTGTTTCAACGTTGCTCTACCCTTGTTGGAGTATTTTATAGCTAACGGAAATAGGCTATCATATTTAAAGAAGTATAAAATAATCGGAATTACTCGATGATTATTCGAAATAATTGTACTATAATTAAGTTATAAGTACATTTTTGGAGTTGGATATGGGGGTGGGGAGTCTGAACCTGTACGTTAAGGAAAGCGGCAACCAAGACGCTTCGCGGATGATGGTGTTCTTACATGGGGGCGGCGTAAGCGGGTGGATGTGGAACAAGCAGGTATCTTTTTTTAAGGACAGCTGGTGCTTGGTCCCTGATTTGCCCGGCCATGGCCGGAGCAGCGGAGATCATGTCTCTTTTTCCATAAAAGAAACCGCGGAACAGATCTGTGATCTCATTTCGGCAAAGGCGGACGGCAGAGAGGTTGTTGTTGTCGGCTTTTCATTAGGTGCGCAGATCCTTGTGGATATGATGTGCCAGAACCCTGAGCTTATCCATTATGCCGTCGTAAACAGCGCATTGCTGCGTCCGATGCCGGCAGCCCTTCGGATGATCGTACCGTCCGTCCGGCTCAGTTTCCCGTTGATGAGAAGAAGATGGTTTTCCAAGCTGCAGGCCGGTACGCTCTACGTTGGCGAGGATGATTTCGAGCAGTACTACGCCGAATCGCTTCAGATGAACCAGAAGCTGCTCGTTTCCGTGCTGACGGAGAATATGTCCTATTCGCTCTCGCCGCAGATCGCGGAGTCGAATGCGAGGCTGCTGGTTACCGTCGGGGAGAAGGAGCGGGGCATCATGAGAAAATCGGCGGAGGATCTGGTAGGGCACTCCGACCGTGCTGTCGGCGTCGTGTTTCCCGGCATCGGGCACGGCATACCGCTCGCCAATCCCGAGCTGTTTAACCATGTCGTTGACGGCTGGCTCGGCACGGGGGCCGTCTCTTCAGATGTAGACTCCATCCGGGCGAATCCGCGATAAGCACAGCCAGATGATATCTGGGTACCTAGAGGTCACTGAAGGCGTTAACTACGGGGAGTATTTTAAAGCGCATTACGAAAGAGGAGGACAAGCCACTTTATGAAGGCGAAGAAAGAAGCTGTGCTTGAAGCGGGGAAGCGGTTATTTTTAGAACAGGGGATCTTGCAGACGAGCATGGAGCAAATTGCCGAAGCCGTTCCGGTGTCCAAAATGACCCTCTATAACTATTACCACAGCAAAGAGGGGCTTCTGGATCAAGTCGTAGACCGGCTGATTGAGGAGATGATGACATTATACCGCGGCGTGATGGACCAGGCGGAGAATCCACTAGAGGCGTTGACAAGCTTGTATCAGGATCAGGAGGCATTCCGGAAGATTGCCTCGCAGAAGTTTGTGACCGACCTGGCCAAGTTTCCGGATCAAATGGAGAAGCTGAGGAAATTCAATGAGAAGCATGTTGTGCCGGAGTTTGAAATGCTGATCTTTAAAGGCCAGCAGCTGGGACAGATTCGGAAGGATATCTCGCCGCAGGTGCTTGTTGCTTTTCTGGCCTTCATTAAGGAGTTCTCCGCCCGTACGGAGTGGTACGCCGGTCTGGGCAGCTTGAACGCGATCAGCGAGCAGCTGATGACGATTCTGTATTACGGAATCATTCAGAGAGACGGGCCGCAAGAACATTGAACGAGCAAACATATTCCGGGTAGGTACTCTTCACGGGATGTTGTTTCGCGGCGTCTCGCGCTGGGCTCGTTAATCGACCGAGTGAAATGCTAGTTTCCTTGGAGGATTGTCCGAGATGGCGAAAATACGTGTAGGGCCTGAAATATTAAGCCGGCAAGGGGCGGAGACGGGAAGAAGATACCGTGACCGAAGGCTTGAAGAGGGGGGCGGAGAAGATCGGTTCAACGATGGCCGGCTGGTTCAAATAACTATGGGGAGTGGATGAGGAGATGAACATTTCAGAGGAGGAACGGTTTCATTTTCGGCTCATTCCGGCAGAGCAGATCCGTGGAGGCATCGTATGCTTTCTGTTCATTCTGCTTATTCCGGCTCTCGTAACGCTGGCGTCGCCGATAATGTCGCCTTACTTCTATGCGGCTTGTGCGATCTGGGCTGTGATGCTCATATGGGGAATCGGGATCGGGAGCAATCCTTACCGATCGGAGGTCGCGTTTGTGCTTTTCATGGGCGTATTCAGCCTGGCGCTGGCGTTTACCTGTCAAATTGCTGTTCTTAAAATGATGTACGATCTGGCCGGATTGACCGGCATCGGTTATGGCGCAAGTTCGCTTGGCGGTATGGTGCTGCTGTTCGGCGTGTTCTATACGCTGCACTTCAGGGCTCTACAGAAAGGTGCTTACCAATCGATGGAACGAAAGGGCGGAGTCGGCAAGGCGGGGAGAGTGGCTCTGCTGTGTGCGGGCATCGGCTATGCGGCTTACTATATCGCAGTCGCTGTCATCGGGGATATCGGCAGCTTTGTGATGGGGATGGCCGCCTTCACGGTGCTGCTGGTCCTTGGCATCTATATGGCGGTCGTCTTTATTCACCGCTATCTCTTTATCCGGCAGCATATGGATAAGCTGAAAGCCCACTACCCCGTTCTGGGAATGCCGAAAGAGCAGCGCACGGCGGCGCATTTGACGAAGATGAACGGCGGGAGCGGTCAGCAGCCGGCTCATCGTACACGCAAAAAAAGGAGGGGATCGAGATGAAGGAGCAATCGCTGCTTCCGAACGGCTCTATCGTCATTTTGAAGGAAGGCGAAGGCGGAGCCGATGAATTTGATAGCATGTTGCGTCCGTGGAACAGGAGCTGATGAGCATAGAAGCCTGGTTTTGCCGAGGCTGACGGTCAGCGATAGCGTAAACTAATGGAAAAGTCCTGAATTGCAGCCGTCATCCAATAATCGCGCAGTAAGGCATGTGCAGCGGTTGATGTGATGATGGTTTTGTCCATGCACTCGCTTTTGGCGGTAAAGCGGTTTTTTACAGGAATACTGGACATAATATACTTTGTCTAGATGATCTTGGGAAAAGGAGCAAGCGGAGATGAACTGGGTATATTATGGAAAGCTCTATACGAGCAAATTTCAGGCCGGCTGCTTTGCCAAACGGCTGGAGCAGGATGCATGGCTGTTCGGCTATAATGATCCCCGTATCGTTGAAGTGTATCGATCCAAAAAAGGCCGCTATGGGGTTCGCTTCCTCCCTTAATGAAAATTCCACCAAAACATACTTGACGAGCACCAGTGAAATAGTGTATATTTATTCTTGTCGCTGTTTATGACAGCATTGTCGCGGGGTGGAGCAGTCCGGTAGCTCGTCGGGCTCATAACCCGAAGGCCGCAGGTTCAAATCCTGCCCCCGCAACCAATTTATTTCATTCGATGTATGACGTCCTTATGAATACGTGTACATGATTACTCAGGGCCCTTAGCTCAGTTGGTTAGAGCGGTCGGCTCATAACCGATTGGTCACAGGTTCGAGTCCTGTAGGGCCCACTCACACAAAACCCTTGCGCAGCAAGGGTTTTTTTCTATTTACACAGATAACATTCATGGACTGACGTGTTGGCCTTTGCAGGATACAAGCAAGGAAGGCAATGGGCGAAAGGGATCGAGAAGACCTACTTTTTGAAGCCAAGATTTTATTCTGTATATGATGGGTTAGTTTGTATTTGAACAAATATTAAGTAATCCGTAAGCCAAAATACCGCATCCCACGATAAGATACAGC
Source organism: Paenibacillus sp. FSL R5-0810 (assembly GCF_038002285.1). Taxonomy (NCBI): domain Bacteria; kingdom Bacillati; phylum Bacillota; class Bacilli; order Caryophanales; family Paenibacillaceae; genus Paenibacillus; species Paenibacillus sp. FSL R5-0810. Next base: position 2,981,199 of record NZ_JBBOCF010000001.1, on the reverse strand, counting down.
CAGCCGATCCTTCTAATCATTAGGATATATTCCGGGTCTGGCGACGTGTCCCCCTGCTTCAGCTTCCATGCTTTATACCTCGTGCTCCAGGCGGGGCGCCATATTCCCAACCAACCGCGAGCGATAAAAAAGATGGCAAACAGAATCATCGCGATAACAGACATGGTTCACCTCTCTATATAAAATGCAGCTTTAGCCTGCATAACGGCAATACAAAACCCAAGCGCATTTCTTATCTGAAATTATACCATGATCTGGAAGCCCCGCGGAGCTTTCGTGACAAGCGGGTCGTCTATGAATCGAAATCCTGCCGCCCGATGCAACGGTTGATCCCAATACTGCGTATAAACCATAAAGAAGCCTGAGGGAGGAGACTTTGATGGGCAATGAGTTTTATGTAGGCTGGGGCACGCTCGCCTTGATCAACGCCGGACTGGCCCAAGGGAAAAACCGAAGCGGCCTGAACTGGTTTCTTTTATCCTTATTCCTGGGACCTGTCGCAACTTTTCTTATTGTTATCATGGGTAAGGAATAACGGGTGTTTCATCCGCTCGCCGATACCCCCAAAAATTTGAAATTGTGGACAGCTTACGTTACATTTTAAAAGGGAAAATGGAAAATCATTCAATGAACGGGACGGGGGATCAAGCGTGTCAGAATGGCTGCTTAATCAATCGTGGGGGCTGCCGGTATTGGCGGCTTTCCTGGCGGTTGTGCTGGTGTTCGAGATAAGGAAGGCCATCAAGGCCTTTAAGGAGAAGAAACGATTTGAGCTCGGGATGGCGGTAGTGTTTGCGGTAGTCGCAGGCTTGGCCTTATTTGTTTTATTTTATTTCTAGGTTGTTCGGTTGTCCGATCAAGATCATATCGTTGCAAAAAAAAGCAAGCTGCCTGAGGATTTGTCCTCGGCAGCTTGCTTAGGTTTGATGTTATTTCGCTTCGGGTACCCCAAAGCTCCCGACAGGAAGCCTAGCCTGAGTCATCCGCGTTCCTGAACTGCGGTTTCTGTCGCCGTCCAGGCTCTTCCGGCTCTCATAGCAAGAATGAAGCATAGGATCAGGACAATCGATGCCGAAATATACGGATAATTGATATCAAGGTCGAATAAATAACCTGCGACCAGAGGCCCTGCAATATTGCCGAGACTGGTGTAGGCCGAGTTCAGACCGGCCACATAGCCTTGCTGGTCGCCGGCCAGCTTCGACATCTGCGTTCCGATGGCCGGACGCAAAATATCGATGGACAGGAATACAAGGAACGTCACCAGGAAAATGAGCCAGTACTTGTGCACAAACAGCGTGAGCAGGATGCAGATGCCGGCTGTAATCAGACTGATCGTAATAACTCTCTTCTCGCCGAACCGGTTCAGAATCCAGCCGAAGATGGTCGCCTGGACAACAGCCCCTGAGATCGATCCGAATGTAATGATCATGGCGATATCCGTCGGCGTGAAGCCGAACTTATGGTCGACGAACAATCCGAATACCGTTTCGTAGTTGGCAAGACCAAAAGACAGTACGAATACGATGATAAGACTCAGGAAATACGGCTCCCGGTAGGAACGCGCCAACTGGACCGCAAGGCTAGGCTGCTTTTGCCCAGGCGAGGCTTGTACCTGCTTCTGAGCGGCCGATTCCGGCAGCATCAGCAACGTGATCAAGGCGGCAACCGCGCCTGCAACGGCAGCGGCATAGAATGGTACGCGAATGCCGAATTCGGCGATAAAGCCGCCGATGCCGGGACCGATGATGAATCCGGTCGTAATGGCAGCGTTGATGAAGCCCATGCCTTTAGCCCGTTCTTCTTTCGATGTAACATCGGCCGTATAAGCCATAACGGCAGGCATAATCAGCGCTGCGCCAATCCCCCCCAGCATTCTCGAAGCAAACAGCAATACAGGCGAATTTGCGACCCCGAACAGCCATTCCGAAAGGGCGAACACGAGCATTCCGGCAATAATGATTCTTTTGCGGCCCATATTGTCGGACAGCCTTCCGGCGAGCGGAGAGAACAGCAGCTGTGTGAGTGAGAAGGCGGCAACGAGCATGCCTACCGTGCCTCCGCTGATATGCAGCTCCGACATGTAGGTCGGCATGATCGGGATGACAAGCCCGATGCCGGTAAAAACAAGAAAGATATTAAACATGAGGAGCAGAATGGCTCCATTATGACGTAGTAACAATGACATGATGACATTTCCTCCAAAAGTTGAAAATTCCAGTGTGCATAAAATGGTTCCTTTTTATATACTGACTGTTCGGTTTGTATGAATGTGTAACCGGGTGCCTGAAATAAACCGACTGTGCTTGTAAGAGACAGGGGAAGCAGCCCGCCTGTTTGACGGATCGCCGCAGCGGCAGAGCTATTTTTTGGCAATTCCGTGCAGAAATACATGCATGGCCGAGTGATATACCGGAAGCGCGTCGGACAGCTTGGTGATGCGGGTTAACTGGCACAAGCCGGCGAGCAGGCTTTCGAAAATGATGGACAGATGCTCGACATTATGTTTCTCGAACTCGCCCGACTCAATTCCCTGCAGCAGCAATTGTTGATTGAATTCCAGCCGCTTATTGAAAATATCGGAAATCTTCTGTTCAACGTCTTCGGTCGCAGCTTCATTATTCGTTATAAATTCATCGAGCGCCTTGGTGAAGGGATGGTTAAGGTCATCCTTCACCAGCTGCTCCGCCATGCGGAACAGTTTATCCATGGTGGTCGTGTACTGCTCTTCCGTGCTCATCCATTTCTGAAACCATTCCAAGTCCCATTCCTCTATAAGATGAAGAAAGAGGCCTTCCTTGCTCTTGAAATGATAATAGATATTTCCTTTGCTGCTTCCGGTCGCGTCAACAATATCCTCGATGGACGTGGATTTATATCCTTTTTGCATAAACAGGGCTTTTGCGGCTTCCGCAATCCGTCGCTTGGTATCTTCGCTTTGCTGCTGCTTTTTGTTCATTGGCGCCTCCCTGTATGAATTCAACGATTATTTTATTATACTGAACGTTCGTTCTGTATCTTATCACGAGGTACGGGGACATTCAAGAGAAAAGTGTGCGGCCAGCGTCCCGAATGTAAAAAACCGCCATCATGGATGGCAGCGTCACGGATTGCGGCATATCGTCCTTGGACTTAATGGTTTACCTCAATATGCTTATGCGATTTTTCGTGGTAGGACAACAGCTCGGTTACAGTAACAAACGAAAAGCCCCGTTCCTTAAGCTCCGGCAGAATCTTTTTGAGCGCTTCGACCGTCTGGTCGCTGCCCGGTACGAAATCATGCATGAGTACGATGTCGCCGTTGCGGGCGTTCTTCAAGACTGTCCGCACGATGGCATTCGCGCCAGGTTTGCGCCAATCCAGCGTATCCTGATGCCAGGACCACAGGACGGTAAGCATTCCGACCTCCTTGCTCGCGCTGACGATTGCATCGTTATATCGTCCTCCGGGCGGGCGAAACAAGACAGAGCGGATCCCCGTCGCTTGATAAATGGCATCCTGTGTCTTGGTCAATTCCTTCCTCAAGGCATCTGCCCCAATATTATAGAACGGAGGATGGGAGTAGGAATGGTTGCCGATCTCATGACCTTCATCCAGCGCACGGGCAACGATTTCGGGATGCTTCTCGACGCGGCTGCCCACCACGAAAAATGTCGCTCTGGCATCGTACTGCTTGAGCAGGTTGAGAATTTGTTCCGTATGCTCCTTATCAGGGCCGTCGTCAAAGGTAAGGGCGATTACTTTATTGCTGGTCGGCACCTCCCATACAATATCGCCGCGCTCCTCGTAGTAATCCCTCTTCTTGGCCGAGGAAGGCATTTGATTGGCATCGGCATGACCGTGAATAACGCCGAATGCTGCGATCAAGGTTAGAAGTAAAGCAATGGCTTGTCTGTTCATGATGTCCCGTTTCCTTTTCTATGCATGTATTCTTGGCATCTGGCAGCGGGCTGCAATTCCTCCTTATCCTTTGGAGAATCTGCTCAAAATATTCCGGCACCCGTCATAACCCGGCGGCAAAAAATCCCGAATGGTGCTCGCCCTATCCGGTGCTTCAGCATATGGTAATAGGAGAGAAGGAGTGATGACCGATGCAATCCAGAAGCGTTTCGCATGCGCGAGGAATCGATGTAAGCCGGTGGCAGGGAAGCATTGATTGGAAGCAGGTTCGGGAAGCTGGGATATCATTTGTTTTCATCAAGGCCTCTCAAGGGAGCTCGCTGGAGGACCCGAAATTTGCAGAAAATGTGCAGGGAGCTAAGGCCGCGGGCTTGCTGGTCGGTGCCTATCATTTTCTAGGGGCGGCGAGCGCTGCGGCGGCAAGGCAGGAGGCGAAGCATTTTGTGGAAACGATGAAAAAAGCAGGCCCGCTAGCCTGGTTCGATCTCCCGCCGGTGCTTGATTATGAGAATAATCCGGCAGGGATCAGCCGCGCAGCCATCAATCAAGCTGCCGCTGCCTTCCTTGAAGAAGTGGAACGATTGACAGGAAGGCAGCCCATTCTATATACCGGCAACGCGTTTGCGGCCAATTTCGATGAGTCTTTGGGCAGGTATGACCTGTGGATTGCAAGGTACAGTGAAACCCGAGTCCCGGATGACCGTCCCGCTTGGAACAAGTGGACCTTCTGGCAATACACCGATTCCGGACGGATTAACGGCATAACGGGAAAGGTCGACCTCAATGTTTATGCCGGCACCTTGTCAGATCTGAAAGCGTACGCCTCCCAGGGGAACACTGGAAATGGCGCGGCAGGCTCGTCTGGAGGGATTCGTGAAGTCAGTCCTTGGGCTGAAGCGAGCTGGCGGGAAGCGGTGGAGAACGGCTTTTTCGACGATGCCCGTCCCGGTGACCCGATGACGCGTGAAGAGGCAGCCGTTCTGGTGAACCGGCTGCTGCGCGAGCTGCGGCAGCGGATTGAGGCACAGGAGAGACGCATCGAGTCGCTTAAACGGGGAACAGTCATATTATAAGGAAAACATCGTTGAAAAGCAGGTGATGCGTAAAATAATAGAGTTCATATATTGACATCATATGGTTAGGCATGGTATTATCATTTTTGTCGCTGAGACGAAAAACTCGCACGAATAATGTATGAAACTTCCGTTGTTCGGCATGAATCCCATGCGGTGATTCGGCATTAAGCGAAGTTAAATCGCTTGACAGCGCAGCAATATTTGCCGGGGTGGCGGAATTGGCAGACGCACAGGACTTAAAATCCTGCGGTAGGTGACTACCGTACGGGTTCGACCCCCGTCCTCGGCATTATGACTCAACGCCCGAGTATTTATGAGAATAAGTCGGCCCCCTGCAGGGTGCCGGCTTATTTTTTAAGATACCCATACACATATTTCGAAGTCCAGCCCAGGGATGTAGGGAGAGTAGGAGCATGCGGTTGTTTAATAATGATTGGGACCTGATCCTGCAGGAAGAGACGGACAAGCCGTATTTCAAAGAACTGCTTGAACGGATCGACGAGGAGTATCGGCTGCATACGGTCTATCCGCCGAGGGATGAAATTTTTCGTGCACTTCAGGAGACGCCATATCAGTCCACCAAAGTGGTCATTCTCGGACAAGATCCATATCACGGACGGGGACAGGCGCAAGGACTTAGCTTTTCGGTCCGGCCAGGAGTTACAATCCCCCCATCACTGCGCAACATTTACAAAGAGCTGGCAGCCGATCTGGATGCCCCGATTCCGGATCATGGATCCCTGATCGCTTGGGCCAAGCAGGGCGTTCTATTGTTGAACGCCGTGCTCACCGTCAAGGAAGGAGAGCCCAACTCCCATAAAGGGCTAGGTTGGGAACAGTTCACGGACGCGGTCATTTCGAAATTGAATGAACGGGAGCAGCCAACGGTTTTCATTCTTTGGGGAAGCTATGCGCAGAAGAAAGGGGCGTTTATCGACCGAAGCCGGCACCTCGTTCTGGAGAGCGCCCATCCGAGCCCCTTTGCTGCACGTAAAGGTTTTTTCGGTAGCCGTCCATTCTCAGCTTCAAACGCATATTTAATCCAGCACGGGATGGCCCCGGTCGATTGGGTCATTCCTAGCACCACGGACATTGGGGATGAATAATCCGTAAGAGATGAAGAGGTGACCTTCATGAAGCATTGGATTGGCCGTCATGTAGTCATTGAGCGTTTAGATGGGGGCAGAACGACGGTGGAAGGCATTCTGAAGGGGTGGGATCCGGTGCAGGAGAAGGCGATCCTTGGACCGGACGAGCTCGCGATTCCGTTTCGCGCCATTCACCGTATCATGCCCAAAACAGCTTATCCGGTATTGAATTCCATCGGGTATTCGGTGCATCATACCATTCAATTCGATAATGCCGTATACTTCGGATCATGCGTCATGGTGTGGAGAGGGAACCGGCTGATCCATCCGAAGGCCGTTCTCGCATCCCATGACGAGGAAACCGTGACGCTCACAAGCGGACAGCGGCTCCGCAAGGACGAGCATCACTTTGTTGTCCGCTCTCTCCGGGGCAACGCGTAAGCGGTACGCAGATTACGAAATGAAACGAAAAGATGTCCCCCAGGCCCTGATTTCCTAAGTGGAATAAGACCTGAGGACATCTTTTTTTGCGTGCGCGGGGCTCTATAATTCATCCACTTTCTCGGCCAAGAACATTTCATAAATCCGCACCACAATGATCTTGATGATCATATAGGCTGGGATGGCGAGCAGAATGCCGAGGATGCCGAAGAAGTCGCCGCCGACGAGTATAAGAACAATGGTTGTCAGCGGATGGATATCGAGCTGCTTGCCATAGATCACCGGCGTCAAAATATTATCCTGAATCTGTTGAGCAATAATAATGACGACAAGGGACCAGATGGCAATGGAGGGCGATTCGATAAAACCGATAATGACGACGGGGATGCTTGCAAGCACCGCGCCGATGTATGGAATGAAATTCAGGAAGAACGAAACGACCGTCAAGAGCAGCGAATAAGGAAGACCGATGATCAAAAATCCGATATACATGAGCAGGCTCAGAATAAGATTCAAAATCACTTTACCGATAATAAAGCTGCTGAGCGCGCCGTCGATCTCGACAAGAACCTCCTGCCCGTCGCGCCGGTAGCGTCTTGGCAGCACGCTGAGCAGTTTAGGGGGGAGCTTCCCGCCTTCCTTCAGCATGTAATACAGAATAATCGGGATCGTTGCAATGATGACAAGCACGCTGGACACAACGGTAACCAGATGATTGACAGAATTGCTGACCCAATTAATGATTCGGTTCATGTATTCGGTCAAGGATGTCGCGAGCTCCGATTCGGTCGGGATAAAGCGGGACCAGTACGGCGCCTGCTGCAGCTGGTCAAGCTGATCCTGCATGTCCTCGACCAGAAACGGCATATGGCTGATGAAATTCTCGATCTGCTCCCGCAATGTCGGCCATACGACGATGCCGAAGATGGCCATCAGGCCGGCGAATACGAAGTACAGCATGAGCACGCCGATCGATCGTTTGATTTTTCGCCGTTCCAGGTAGTCCACAATCGGCCTAAGCAGGTAGTAGAAGAAGCCGGCGATTGCCACCGGAAAGATCAGCATATTGAACATGGAAACGATCGGGCGGAACAGGAAGCTGACTTTGGAGCCCAAGTAAATGATCAAGAGCAGGGCGATTATACCGAGGCATGTACGAAAATATTTGCTCTGCATCATGGCAATCCCTCCATAACGGCGAATAATAGTTAAGGTAAAGTACCGTTTAACAGTTGTATTTAACCCATTTGGCGGGATTTGAAATCATCGGAGGATTGCCGCTTGTTATTCGTAAGCTATTTTCGAATGGTGACACGGGTATGGACAGGCACGAGGGAAGCGAGCTCAAGCACATCCTTGTTATACATACGCACACAGCCGTGGGAAACCGATCTGCCGATGGATGAGGGATCGTTCGTCCCGTGGATGCCGTAATGCGGCTTGGACAGTCCGAGCCAGTAGGCGCCATAGGGCCCGCCGGGATTGGGCTGCTTGTTCACGATCGTATAATTGCCCGGGGGCGTCTGGGTTGCCAGCTTTCCGAGAGCCACCGGGTACGTATGCACGACGATATCTCCGTCCAGCAGATGCAGCCGGTAATCGGATATATCCACGATAATGCGATATTTCGGCATCAGCATTCTCCTTTCTTCTGATCATGCTATGAGAGCAAGGGTGCATCCGCCCCTCGAAGCCCCAAAATAGGCAAATGCTGACTTCACCGAATTGGCGAATATTTCAATTATTGCGCTTCCCCTGCCGATGTTATAGTAAGTACAGATAGACCATGCAAAGGCGCTAATTTCACAGGAAGGGGATCACCTCATGTCTCCTGCAGGATTGTACCGGAAATATATTAAAAACAATATGTTCACCAAAATATTGCTGCTGATCGCCGTGATTGCGGTCATTACGATCGTGGCCTTATCTTATTTAATGTACTATTTCTTGTTTCAGTCTGCTGTCCGCAGCGAGCTGGACGTTCAGCGTGGAGCTGTGGAGCGGGTCGAGCGGTATGTCGATCAAAAGTACGAGAACGTGCAGTCCTATGTTAATGAGCTGTACCGGAACAGCTCGCTCGGTCTGGACGCTTCCTATTTCCTCATGAGTTCGTTTAACGAGTACATGGCGAAGCGGATGGACCGGATCGTCGACAGCACCCAGTCCAATACGGACAGCGTGCTGGCATACTTCAAGCAGAGGCTCGACGATGATCCGGATATCCAGAACATCATGCTGTACAGTGCCGAGGAGCAGTATGTATACGTCTACAAGCAGGGGAGCATGACCCGGCTATATCAGGCCAACGCTACGCGATCCTATATTCCTGATGTGATGGCGATGGAGACCCAGAGCGTCACGCTGCCGAATCTGTGGCTGCGGAAGCTGACCGGAGATGCCAGCGTGCCTTTGATATCCATTCGCAGTCCGATCAATGACATGACGACTTACAAGAATCTGGGCCAGCTGCTTGTGCTGTATCGGACGGAGGCGCTGGATAAGGTCCTGCGAAGCAATGAAACCGAGATGAAGGGCTATGTCATGATCCTGTCGGGGGACGGCCAGGTCATGTTCGACTCTTCGGGAAAATATTACGGACAGAAATATCCTTACACGGACCAATTGGGGAAAGTGAAAGATACCGCTGCGCTGGAAGAGGAATCGTATGTGACCACAGCCGTGCACAGTCAAGCGGGATACACGGTCGTCGGCATTACGCCCAAACGCGAAATTGCCGGTGCCTTCGAAGGACTGCGGAACACGATCATTGCGACGGCGCTGCTGTGCATTGTGGTTGCCGTGTCCATTCCGTCGCTCATGATCGTCAACTACTCGAAGCGCACCAATAACATCATCCGGTTCATGCGCAAGGTCGAGAAGGGCGATTTTGTGGCCCGGATCCAGGATGCGAAGGAGGATCAGCTCGGACAGATTTCCAGCAGCTTCAACGAAATGCTAGACAAGCTGACGAGGTATATCGACCAGGTCTATAAAGCGGAGATCAACCAGAAGAACGCCGAGCTGTCGGCGCTGCAGGCGAGAATCAATCCGCATTTTCTATACAATACGCTTGAAGTGATCCGGATGAGGGCCTTGTCGCAAGGGGCTCAGGATGTCGGGGACATGATCTACAGCCTGTCTATGCTGTTCAAGAATATCGTTCAGCATAAAACCAGATACACGCTCAAGGATGAATTGGAGGCATGCCGGCTCTATTTGGAGCTGTTCCGCATACGGTACAAGGACAAATACATTTATAAAATGTACTGTGACGAGCAGATCAAGGATGTGCCGATGATCAAAATGTCGCTGCAGCCTCTGATCGAAAATTATATTGTCCACGGCCTCCGGAGCGAGCGGGACGACAATGTCCTCTCAATATCCGCGGAGCTGAAGGATCAGGAGATTTGGATCGAGATTCGGGATAACGGTAAAGGAATAGAGCCGGAGCAGCTCGAGGAGATCAGATCCCGGCTTGCGCTGGCCGAATCGAGCGGGGAGTCATTCGGTCTGCGGAGCGTGAACGATCGTTTGAAGCTGACGTATGGACAAGCCTACGAATTGGACATCCAAAGCGAGCCGGACGAAGGTACGGTCGTAACGATCCGTATTCCGGTTACAGAAGAGGAGCTGAACCGAGTTGTATAAAGTTTTTATCGTCGATGATGAGCCGTTTATTATTGAAGGATTATATGATGTCGTGGATTGGTCGAAGTATGGAATTGAGATTGTAGGGCATGCGGAGAACGGGCGCCAAGCGCTGGACAAAATGATGATTATCCCGGTCGACATCCTGATCACGGACATATCCATGCCCGTAATGACCGGACTTCAGCTCATCGAGGAGGCCAGAAAGCTCAATCGTAATCTGAAAGTCATCATCCTAAGCGGCTTTGACGATTTCGCTTACTTGAAGGAAGGGATGCGGCTCGGCATCGAAAACTACTTGCTGAAGCCGATCAATCTGAAGGAGCTGGAGGAGACGATTGCCAGCACGATCGACAAGATGAACAACGCCCGCAGGGAGATGCGGCTTGACGAATATGATATGAACATCCTGCGAAGCAATATATTGTATCGCTGGATTACGGATCGCATCGAGCCGGAGGAGCTAAACGAGCGGGCAACCCTGCTCGGTTTGAACCTGAATATGCCTTACCTGATGGTATCCATCCTAAGGGCGGATTTCCCTCCGCTGGAGACGATGCTTCGCGATTTGATGGAACGGGAACAGGGCGTGATGTACTTCCGCGACAATGACGGGGACCATGTCTTGATCTTCATGATGAGAGACCCGGATACGGAAAAGGCAAGGGCGGTCCGGCTGCTTCAGCAGGTGCGGGAGCAGTGCTACGACGAGGAAATCTGCATCTCGCTGGGGAGCGTGCAAAGCCTCGGCGCAAATTACCCGGACAGCTATCTCCATGCCAAGGAGGCGCAGGAATACTATTTGCTGCTGGAGCAGCCGGCTTATGTGGACTACGTGGATGTTCAGCTGAAGAAAGGAGAGGCCTCCGAATCTTATAACGTGCAGTGGCCGGAGTATGCCAAGGGCATCGCGGCAAGGGATAAGGATACGCTGTTCCGTCTGATCGACACGGATTTTGAAGGGCTCCGTCACACGCAGGGAATGAATCCGGCAATTTTGAAGAGCATTGCTGTCGAGATGGTCATTCGGCTCAAGCTGGAGCTGAACGATATTCAATATACCGCTGCACCCGATTTTGTGAAGAATACGGTCCATGAAATTATGGAGTCCATCTCGATCGATGATCTGATCGCGGCCGTCAAGGGCGGAGTCGGCGGTCTCGTCGATTCGCTTACGAATGATGTGAAGAGTCCGGTCATCCAGCAGATTCTTCATCATATCCAGCTGCGGTACAATGAGGATCTGTCCCTCAAGGTGCTCGGTGCCCAGTACCACATTCATCCCGTTTATTTGGGCCACCTATTCCATAAGGAGACGGGTGACAGCTTTACCGAGTATATTAACCGGTACCGGATCGACAGAGCGAAGGAGCTGCTGCGGACAACCCCGATGAAAGTCCAGGATATTGCGAAGCAGGTGGGCTATTGGGAAACCGGTTACTTCTATAAACAATTCAAAAAATTCGTTGGCGTATCGCCAAGAGATTTTAGAGGAATGCTCTGATTGATCGAATCAGAGCTTTTTCTTTATTTTCACCAGTAATCCTTTAATTTTTCGCCTATATGAAACTGCTTTCATCAGATAATCTTAATGGTGTAGAGATACTGAGATTCAAAAGGGAGGATTCACATGAGTAAATCGAAGAAAAAATGGCTCTTGCCGCTGACGCTTTTGTTATCCGCTTCGATGCTGTTGTCGGCATGCGGAGGCAAGAAAGAAGGAAGCGCTGGCAGCACTGAAGGAACGGCCGAAAAGCCGGTTGAGCTGATCTGGTACACGATCGGAACGCCGCAGAAGGACGTCGACAAGGTTGAAGCTGAGATCAACAAATATACAGCTGAAAAAATCGGCGTTACGATCGACATGAAAATGATCGATTTCGGTGACTACAACCAGAAGATGCAGGTTATGGCAGCATCCGGCGAACCGATGGACATCCTGTTCACAAGCTCCTGGGCATTCGATTACGTGCAAAACGCGCGTAAAGGCGCATTCCTTGAGCTCGACGAGCTTCTGGAAACCCATGGAAAAGGCATCAAAGAAACGATTGACCCTGCGTTCCTGGAAGGCTCCAAGGTCGATGGCCACAACTACGCGATCCCTGCCAACAAAGAGCTTCCAGCACAAGAGGCATGGCGCTTCAACAAAACGCTGCTTGATAAATACAATCTCGATATCTCCAACGTAAGATCGATGGAAAGCCTTGAGCCGCTGCTCAAAACGATCAAGGAGAACGAGCCGAACGTCGTTCCGCTGGCGATCAGCAAAGACTTCGGACCACTGCTTCCATTCGATTACATCATCGAGAAAATGCCGATGGCCGTTTACCTGGATGACAAGGAAGAGCTGAAGGTTGTAAACTTCCTTGAAATGCCGGAAACATTGGAAACGCTCAAATTGATGAACAAGTACTACAAAGCGGGATACATCTCCCCTGAAGCAGCAACAACGACTTCTACGCAGGATCTGATGACATCGGGCAACTGGTTCGCCGACCGTGCCGCTACACAGCCGTTCGCGGACAACCTGTGGAGCCAAAGCTACGGCTATCCGGTCGTATCGACGCCTGCCGGCGATGCCACGATCTTCAACTGGTCCGTTATGGGCTCCATGCAGGCGATCTCGGCCAACTCCGAGCATCCTGAGAAAGCGATGGAGTTCCTGAACCTGCTCAACACCGACGTATATCTTCGCAACCTGGTGGATTCCGGTATTGAAGGCGTTCACTACAAGAAGCTTAGCGAGAACGTAATGGAGAACCTGCCGGAGTCGAAAAACTACGACATGCCGACCTTCTCCCTCGGTAACGTCATGCTGACGTACCTGAACCCTGAAGATCCTGAGAACAAATGGGAAGAGTTCAAGAAGTTCAACGAGTCCGGTAAGCCTGCACCGCTGCTTGGTTTCAACTTCGACCCAACCAAAGTGTCCACAGAGCTCGCTGCAGTCAACAACGTAAAAGAAGAGTTCTGGGCGCCGCTGATGACAGGCACGGTTGACCCTGAAGAGTATCTGCCTAAAGCGAACGAGAAGCTGAAAGCTGCGGGTCTTGATAAAATCATCGCCGAGGCGCAAAGCCAAATCGATGCATGGAAAGCAAACAACAAGTAATAGAATTCCCTCGGCCTTCCGGCCTGCTGTTCGCCCCTTGATGGGCGGCAGGCCGGCCTTAAGGGCCGAAACACTGGACGGGGCGGCGGAATATGACCGCCCTTCTTTTGTCATTTCATACTTCACGAGGAGGGGTAAGCGTGAGAGCAATCGGACAGTTTTTCAAAAATCTTATGACAAACAAAGCCATGCTGTTCATGGTTTTGCCGGGGACGCTGTGGTTCCTCTTATTCTCATATTTGCCCATGTTCGGGACGATTATTGCGTTTAAGGAATACCGCTTCAGCCGGGACGGCTTCTGGGCCAGTATCGTAAACAGCGAATGGGTCGGATTCCAGAACTTTAAATTTTTGTTCAGCACAAACGATGCGTACATTATTACACGGAACACGGTGCTGTATAACTTTGTCTTTATTATTCTAGGGCTGCTCTTCTCGGTGGCGCTGGCCATCGTGTTGTCCGAAATCGTCAACAAGCGTCTGGCGAAGGTGTACCAGACCGGCATGTTCCTGCCATACTTCCTGTCCTGGGTTATCGTAGGATACTTTGCGTTCAGCTTCCTGAGCATGGACAAAGGGATGCTCAACCAAATTCTCGGCTGGTTCGGCATGGAACCGGTGCAATGGTACTCCGAGGCCAAGTATTGGCCGATCTTCCTGACGCTGATCAGCTTGTGGAAATCGGTAGGATATAACAGCGTTGTGTATCTTGCTGCGATCATGGGGATTGACAAGTCTCTGTACGAAGCAGCCATGATTGACGGCGCGAACAAGTGGCAGCAGATCAAGGCGATCACGATCCCGATGCTGAAGCCGCTGATGACCATTCTGACGCTTCTTGCGATCGGGAAAATATTCTACGCCGACTTCGGTCTGTTCTACCAGGTGCCGAGAGATTCGGGAACCCTGTATTCGGTAACGAACGTAATCGATACGTATGTATACCGCGGTCTGAAGACAACCGGAGAGATCGGAATGAGTACGGCTGCAGGCCTGTACCAGTCGGTTGTCGGATTCATCCTCGTCCTCGTATCCAACTATATCGTACGGAAATATGACCGGGATAACGCATTGTTCTAAGACTCGCAGCTTTCAAAGAAGGAGGTATGTAATGTGTTTAAAGCAAGAAGCAAGATGAAGGATTTCCACCACCTGTCCACCGGATGGAACGTTGTGTTCAACTTGATCGCCGGCATCTTCTCGTTCCTGTGCGTGTTCCCGTTCCTGTTCGTCATGATCATTTCGTTCACGGACGAGGCGTCGCTGGCGCGGAACGGTTATCAGATTTGGCCGGAAAAATGGAGCCTGGAAGCCTACAAGTACGTATTCCAAACAGGGGATACGCTGCTCCGTTCCTACGGCGTAACGATCTTCGTAACCGTTGTGGGCACGCTGATCAGCTTGTTCATTATTTCGCTCTATGCCTATGCCATTTCCCGCAAGAGCTTCAGATACCGTAATTTCTTCTCGTTCTTCGCATTTTTCACGATGCTGTTTAACGGCGGCCTGGTGCCGACCTATATCGTGGCGACCCAGCTGCTGAACCTGAAGGACACGATCTGGGCGCTGATTCTGCCGCTGGCGCTGAACGCCTTCTATATTATGATTCTCCGTACGTTCTACAGCACGAGCGTTCCGGACGCCATCATTGAATCCGGAAAAATTGACGGTGCAAGCGAGTTTAAAATATTCTATAAACTGGTGCTGCCGTTGTCCTTGCCGGGCTTGGCCACCATCGGCCTGTTCAGCACACTGGGCTATTGGAACGACTGGTTCAATGCGCTTCTGTATATCGATGACCCGAATCTGGTTCCGCTGCAATCGATGCTGATGCGGATCGAAACCAGCATGCAGTTCATTTTGCAAAATTCCCAAAATTCATCGCTGAGCATGGCTGCACTTCAGAGCATGCCGCAGGATACGTCGCGGATGGCGATGGTCGTACTGGCCACGGGCCCGATCATTCTCGCCTATCCTTTCTTCCAGCGTTACTTCATTCAAGGTCTGACGATCGGCGCGGTGAAAGAGTAAACTACTGGACGCGAGCGGAGGAGATAAGATGAGTTATAAAGATCCCAGCAAGCCTATTGCCCAGCGGGTAGAGCATCTACTAAGCCTTATGACGGTGAAGGAAAAGGTCGGTCAGCTGGTCCAGCCCTTCGGCTGGAAAACGTATGAGTCGAAGGATGGCAAGATCACGCTGGCCGAGTCGTTCAAGGAGCAGGTGAAGGAAGGGGGCGTCGGTTCCTTATACGGCACGCTGCGTGCCGACCCATGGACCGGCGTCACGCTGGATACGGGCCTGTCCCCGCGTGAAGGAGCAGAGGCTGTGAACGAAATCCAGCGCTATGCGGTCGAGCATTCCCGGCTCGGCATTCCGATCCTGATCGGGGAGGAATGCTCGCATGGGCATATGGCGATCGGGGCGACGGTATTCCCTGTGCCGCTGTCGCTCGGCAGCACGTGGAACACCGAGCTGTATCGCGAGATGTGCCGCGCCGTAGCGCTTGAAACGCGCAGCCAGGGTGGGGCGGTGACGTACTCGCCGGTGCTTGACGTCGTGCGTGATCCGAGATGGGGACGTACGGAGGAGTGCTTCGGCGAAGATCCGTATCTGATCGGGGAATTCGCTGCCGCATCGGTTGAAGGGCTGCAGGGCGAATCTCTTGACGGAGAGGCCAGCGTGGCAGCCACCCTGAAGCATTTCGTCGGCTACGGAAGCTCGGAAGGCGGCAGAAATGCCGGCCCTGTCCATATGGGAACGCGCGAGCTGATGGAAGTGGACATGTATCCGTTCAAGAAGGCCGTTGAAGCGGGCGCTGCCTCCATCATGCCGGCTTATAACGAAATTGACGGCGTTCCTTGCACCGTGAACGAGGAGCTGCTGGATGGCGTGCTCCGCAAGGAGTGGGGCTTCGACGGCATGGTCATTACGGACTGCGGCGCAATCAATATGCTGGCCGCGGGACATGATACGGCCGAGGATGGCATGGACGCGGCCGTATCGGCGATATCAGCCGGCATCGATATGGAGATGTCCGGCGAGATGTTCGGCATGTATCTTGAGCGTGCGGTCGAAGAGAAGCGGCTGGACGTCTCGGTGCTGGATGAGGCTGTGCGACGGGTATTGACGCTGAAGTTCAAGCTTGGCTTGTTCGAAAATCCTTATGCCGACCCGGCGCGGGCGGAGCAGGTGATCGGCTGCTCCCGTCACCGGGAGATGGCCAGACAGCTCGCGGCCGAAGGAATCGTGCTGCTTAAGAATGAAGGCAGCACGCTGCCGCTCTCCAAAGAAGACGGCGTTATTGCCGTGATCGGACCGAATGCCGACCAGGGCTATAATCAGCTCGGGGATTACACCTCGCCTCAGCCTCCGTCCCGCGTCGTAACGGTGCTGGAGGGCATCCGCGCGAAGCTTGGAGGGGACAAAGGGCGCGTGCTGTATGCGCCCGGCTGCCGGATCAACGGGGATTCCCGCGAAGGCTTCGAGCTGGCGCTTTCCTGCGCCGGGCAGGCCGATACGGTTGTATTGGTGCTCGGGGGCTCAAGCGCCCGCGATTTCGGCGAAGGCACCATCGATCTGCGGACAGGTGCCTCCAAGGTTACCGGCAATGACTGGAGCGATATGGACTGCGGGGAAGGCATCGACCGGATGACGCTCCAGCTGTCCGGCGTCCAGCTGGAGCTGGCCCGGGAGATCCACAAGCTTGGGAAGCGTCTGGTTGTCGTTTACATCAACGGGCGGCCGATTGCCGAGCCGTGGATCGACCGGCATGCAGATGCCATTCTGGAGGCTTGGTATCCGGGGCAGGAAGGCGGCCACGCGGTCGCGGACATTCTGTTCGGGGACGTGAATCCGTCCGGAAAGCTCACGATTTCGATTCCGAAGCATGTCGGGCAGCTTCCCGTGTACTATAACGGCAAGCGGTCCCGCGGCAAGCGATACCTTGAGGAGGATTCACAGCCGCAATACCCGTTCGGTTACGGACTCAGCTATACGGAGTTCCGGTATTCCGATCTTCAGGTGACCCCGCAAGCGATAAAAACGGGCGAAACCGCGGTCGTCACGGTGAATGTGGAGAACAGCGGCAGCGTAGCCGGAGCCGAAGTCGTGCAGCTATACATTAATGATGCGGCAAGCCGATTTACAAGACCGGCCAAGGAGCTCAAGGGCTTCCGTAAAATATACCTTGAACCCGGAGAGAAACAGCGAATCGAATTTACTGTCGGCCCCGAGCAGCTTCAGTATATCGGGCAAAACTATCAACCCGTCGTTGAGCCCGGCTTGTTCCGGGTCATGGTCGGAAGGCATGTGAACGACACGCTCAGCGCGGATTTGACCGTGCAGGAGGACTGATGCCCATGGAGAGAATCAGACGGTTTATTCGCGAATTGTCGGAGCGGCAATGGCTGGAATCCGTTTCGTTGAGAGATTGGAGCATCACCCGGTCCACCTACGTGGTGCCGGGGGTGTACGAGAATTCGGCGCCTTACACGGAAGGTGAAGACTTCGATCGGTTTCCGAGCAAGCAGGGAACGACGTATTTCTTCCGCCGCAGACTGGAGCTGCCGAAGGAGTGGCTGGAGGAAGCGGGAACGGTAGGGCTTATATTCGAGTCCGGCGGTGAGGGCCTGCTGCGCGTAAATGGAGCGTCTTATCAAGGCCTGGATCGCAACCATACCTTTGTCACCCTTGATCCCCAGCGGACGGGCACCCGGATGGAGCTCGAAATCGAGCTGTACGATCCGATTCCGGAGCCGGTTGACCCGCTGAATCAGCAGGCGGTTATTCAGCCGCCGATTACGCGCGTTTCAAGCCAGCTCGTGAAGGTGAACCGGCCGGTCCAAAGCTTGATGTACACCGTTACCATCGTGAGAGATTCGCTCAGGCTGCTGCCGGAGTCCGATATGAGGCGCATCCGGCTTATGGAAGCGCTGCATGCGTCCATGGACGCCTTCGTCAGCATGGATGAAGGCTCAATCCGGGAAGGTGCCGCGGTAACCGAGCTGGAGCAGGAGCTTGTCCGGAGGGTCAAGCTCATCGGAGGGAACAGTGAGGGCACCGAGCATATGGTCGGACAGTCGCACATCGACATAGCCTGGCTGTGGCCGGTCCGCGAAACGGTGCGTAAGACGAGCCGGACCTTCTCGACGGTCGATGCGCTTATGACCGAATATCCGGAGTATCGTTACGCCCAGAGCCAGCCGCTGCTCTATCAGTTCCTGAAGGATCATGATCCCGAGCTGTACGAGCGGGTGAAGGCCAGAATTAAGGAAGGACGCTGGGAGCTTGTCGGCGGAATGTGGGTCGAGCCCGATCTCAACATTCCGAGCGGGGAGTCGCTGATGCGGCAGATGCTGTACGGCCAGCTCTTTTACCAGGAGGAGTTCGGCAGACGCTCGCATATCGAATGGCTCCCGGACACGTTCGGTTACTGCGCCTCCTTGCCTCAGATTTTGATGCATGGCGGCATCCGTTACTTCATGACAACGAAGCTCGGCTGGAATGATACGAACGTTTTCCCGTATGACCTGTTCCACTGGGTCGGCATTGACGGAACGCCGATGCTGTCCTATCTGAATCACGGCGTGAACGAGAACACGCTGCCGAAGGACGTGCACGATCATTGGCAGTCCTACCGGCAGAAGGCCGTTCATCCCGAGCAGATGCTGCTCTACGGGCATGGCGACGGCGGAGGCGGTGTAACCCGCGAGATGCTGGAGAACATTCAGCGAGCCGACCTGATGGTCGGGCAGCCTGCCAGCAAGTACAGCACGGCAGCGGAATTTTTCGATGGTATCGAAGAGCGGCAGCCGAAGCTCCCGAAATGGCGGGGAGATCTGTATCTTGAGCTCCATCGCGGTACGTACACGACGCATGCCCGCAACAAGCGGCATAACCGCAAAGCCGAAATCCTGTACCGGGAGGCGGAGCTGTGGGGCACCATGGCATTCCCTGCACTGAATCCAGGCGAGCGCAAGGGCATGCTCCGCGCGCTGCATGAAGGCTGGAAGCTGATTCTGCTTAACCAGTTCCACGATATTATTCCGGGGTCGGCGATAACGGAATCGTATGTCACGTCGGAGAAGGAATACAAAGAGGTATTCAAGCTCGGACAGACAAGCCTTCATACAGCTGTGAAGGCGGTAGCGGAACAGATCGATACCGAAGGGGAAGGAATCCCTTACGTTGTATTTAACGGGCTCGGATGGACCCGGAATGCCGTGATATCCTTGACGGAGGATCAGGGGCTTGCCGGATTTGCGCCGCATGATGCGGACGGAACGCCGCTTCTGTACGATATGATCCCCGGGGAGTCGGATGCAGAACCGAAGAGCATGCATGTTTACGTTCCCGCCATTCCGGGCTTTGGATACACAACGATTTGGCTCAAGGCTACCGGCGCTAGCGGATCCGGCGAAGGCTCGAATGATGACTTGATCAATGGACGGAACGATGATCGGAACGACAAGCCGAACGATGGACCGGATGGTGGAGATGCGGGTTCGGCGCTTGCAATAGCGCAGATTCAGCTTGGCGACGTTTGGGAGACGAAATATTACCGGATCCGGTTCAATCACCGCGGCGAAATTACGAGTCTGTGGGACAAGGAAGCGCAGCGTGAAATCGTGAAGCCGGGCGAGTCGGCGAACCGCTTCCATTTCTTCCATGACCGTCCGACGCTGTGGGATGCGTGGGATATCGATACCCGCTATGAAGATCAGCCGGCCGGCGACGCCGAACTGATCGGAAAGCAGCTGGCGCATCAAGGTGACGTTCAGGACGTGCTGCGCTTTAGCTGGCGCATCCATGAATCTGTCATCACGCAGGACATGATCCTGTATCACCATGACAAGCGAATCGATTTTCAGACGCATGTCAGCTGGAACGAATCGCACAAGCTGCTGAAGGTCAGCTTTCCGATCGACGTCGTGGCCGACAAGGCGACCTATGAAATCCCGTTCGGCACGATCGAACGCCCGACCCACCGGAATACGAGCTGGGAACAGGCTCAATATGAGGTGTGCGGCCACCGGTTTGCGGACGTATCCGAGCATGGATACGGCGTCAGCTTGATCAATGACTGCAAGTACGGCTATGACATCCAGGACAGCACCATTCGGCTATCGCTCCTAAGAGCATCGAAATGGCCGGATCAGACGGCCGATCTGGGCGAGCATGTATTCACTTATTCGCTCTATCCGCATGAAGGAGATTGGAGACAAGCAGGAGTTGTACGCAAGGCTGCCGAACTGAATCACGAGCTCCCTTGCTTGAAGACGAGTCCGAAGAAAGGCACCCTTGCGCCGGTTCATTCATGGATCGAGCTGGAAAGCGTGCATGTCGTGCTGGATACGGTTAAGCCGGCAGAGGACGGCAGCGGTTATATTCTGCGTCTCTACGAATCAGCCGGAGGCCGGGAGGAAGTGAGGCTTGAATGGCCTCACGCTTATGAAGCGGCGTACCTTTCCAATGCGCTTGAAGAGGAGCTTGAACCGATCGTTTGCGAAGCCGGCAGCTTGAAGCTTGAATTTAAGCCGTACGAGATCCGAACGATCAAATTTAGAACTATGAACTAGGAACGACACATTACTGAACAAGAAGGAGCCAGAACAACATGGAACAATTCAGACTCCCCAAAATCCCGATGCCTGCACTCGAGCTGCCGGCATCAATCCAGGCCGTGCTAGAGGAAGCCGAGGAGAAGCTGGCGCACCGTCCGAAGCTGCTGCGCCTCTTCAAGAACTGCTTTCCGAACACGCTGGAGACGACCACGAAGCTGATGGACGACGGCACGACCTTCGTCATCACTGGCGATATCCCTGCGATGTGGCTGCGCGATTCGGTGGAGCAGGTCGTCCACTATATCCCGTTTGCGAAGGAAGATCCGCAGCTCCAGCGTATATTGAGCGGGTTGATCAAACGTCATTTTCAATATATTCATATCGATCCTTACGCGAATGCTTTTAATGAGTCGGCCAACGACTGGCATTGGAACACGACGGACGTAACCGACATGTCGCCATGGGTGTGGGAACGGAAATTCGAGATCGACTCGCTTTGCTTCTCCGTCCGCCTGGCCTATCTGTATTGGAAAGAAACGGGACTTACGGACGTGTTCGACGCGAACTTTAAATCTGCAATGCTGAAAATCGTGGAGCTGTTCAAAACCGAGCAGCGCCATTTCGAAAAGTCGCCGTACCGGTTTACCCGCAACAACGGCATCCCGACGGATTCTCTTCGCAATGATGGTCTCGGCATGCCAGTCAATTATACGGGCATGATCTGGTCCGGCTTCCGCTCCAGCGATGACGCATGCGATTTCCACTACAATATTCCGGGCAATATGTTCGCGGTCGTTGCCCTGCGCCAAATGCAGGAGTTCGCCGAGTGGGTGTTCCGGGATATGGCGCTCCTGGACGAGCTGAAGCGCCTTGAAGCCGACGTTGACCACGGCATTCAGCTGTACGGGATTTACCGTCATCCGGAGTTTGGGCCGATCTACGCTTACGAAACCGACGGATTCGGCAATTACTGCCTCATGGACGATGCGGGAACGCCGGGCTTGATGTCAATTCCGTATCTTGGATACGTTACGGCGGATGATCCGATCTATCAGAACACCCGCCGGTTCGCGCTTAGCAAAGAAAACCCGTTCTATTACGAGGGCACCGCGGCCAAAGGCATCGGCAGTCCGCATACGCCGCCGGGCTATATTTGGCATATGGCATTATCGATGCAGGGGCTGACGGCACAGACCGCCGAAGAGAAGCTGGAGATGATCGCGCTTCTTGAAGCGACGGATGCCGATACGGGCTTCATGCACGAAGGGTTCCATGCCGATAATCCGTCCGAATTCACCAGATCATGGTTCGCCTGGTCCAACAGCCTCTTCTCGCAGCTGGTCTATCAGGCGATGAAGGCGGGGATTCTATGAGCGGGCGTATGATCGTATTGTATGATCCGGCATTCCCGGCGGCGGAAGCCGCCGGGCTGCCGGCTTCTGCAGCAAGTCTGGAATCGTTTGGCCTCGTGTGCCGTGCCGATGAGCTTGCGGAAGCGTTGTCTGCAGCGGGACCGGGGGCAAGCCTGGTCAACCTGCACGCTCCGTATTTTCCGAAATCCGCATGGCGCTCCATCCTGGATTTCCTTCGGAACGGAGGCGGTCTCGTAAGCATCGGGGGCGCGCCTTTCAAGCGCCCGGTACGTTTCGAGGACGGCCGCTGGATAATCGAGCATGAGCAGACGGCCTATCATCAGCAGCTGCATATCCATGAAGCGCTGCCGGTCGATTGCGGGCGCGTGGACCGTTTGGAAGCCAGCGACGAAATTCCCTTGATGGAGAACAGCCGGGAGCTGCTGCAGGTAGCGGATACATGGAACCTGGTTCCGCACGTAACCAAGAGCAGCGACCTTCCGCATCAAATGGGTTCGGCAGGCCCGATGGACACCCGCATTTATGCGCTGCTTAAGGGAATGACGGCCGAGGGCCGCGATGTCGCCGCTCCTGCGGTGCTGTGGGAGCATGTAGGCGGCCCGTACGCCGGCGGCCGCTGGCTTCTGGTGAACCAGCCCCTCTCCCCTCGCTTCTGGGAAGAGGGCGGGGGAGAGGAGGTACGCCGGTGGGCTGCATTCACGGCTGCCGGCGTGACGGAGCTGTGGATCAAACCGAACTACGCTTCGTATGAAGCCGGCGAGCGCGCCGTCCTTACACTGCAGACGCAGAGACTGGGACGCGCTCTGCCTATCGCCGAGCCGCAGGATTGGACTTTCCGCATTACGGTGACCCATGAGCAGGATGAAGCATTGCGCTGGGCCCGGGATCATCAAGCAGGCGTTAACGGTCAGTTCCATGTGGAGCGGATTTCGGTTCCGCTTGATATCAAGCCGGGCGCTTATCGCGTTGTATGTGAAGCCCAAGGTCCGGACGGTGAGGTTCGCAGGCTGAAACAGGGCTTCTGGGGAGCGGATGCGGAGCTGCTTCAGGCAGGAACGCCGGTCAGCTGCAACCGGGATTATTTTATCAAGGACGGACGTCCGCTGCCTGTGGTGGGCATGACCTACATGACCTCCGATGTGGCGCGGAAATTCCTGTTCCTACCGAATACCGATGTCTGGGACCGGGATATGGCGCAGATGAGCAAGGCCGGCATTAACTGGATTCGCACGGGCATCTGGACGGCCTACCGGAACGTGATGCAGGTCGACGGACATGCATCCGAAGAGGTGCTGCGCTCGATCGACGCATTTCTGATGACGGCGAAAAAGCATGATTTGCAGGTGACCTTCACCTTCTTCTCCTTTACGCCGGAGACATGGGAAGGCACGAATCCTTATTTGGATCCGCGCAGCGTTGAAGCGCAGAAACGGTTTATCCGCTCGATTGTGTCAAGACATAAGAATACGAAGAACGTGGATTGGGACTTGATCAACGAGCCGTCCATGTTCGATCCTCCGCGCATCTTCTCGGATGGGCCGCGTTCCGCGCGGGATTCCTATGAACAGCAGGCCTTTGCCGAATGGCTGAAGGCGCGCCACGGCTCGATCAATCGGCTTCAGGAGCGTTGGAATATGACGCCTGAGCAGCTTCCTTCATTCGAAGCGGCGGCTGTGCCGGAGCCCGAGGAGATCAACTTCGATGTGCAGGATATGCACCAAGGCAAGAAGGGCACGCGCTGGCTCGATTATGTGCTGTTCTCCATGGAGATGCACAACCGCTGGGCCAAGGAGCTGTATTTGACGATCAAGGATGTATGCCCGAACCATATGGTGACCGTGGGGCAGGACGAGGCCCTCGGCGCGCAGCGGCCGTCCCCGTTCTTCTATGCGGAAGCGGTGGATTACACCACGGTGCATTCCTGGTGGCTGAACGATTATTTGATTTGGGACGGCATTTTTGCCAAAACGCCGGATAAGCCCAATCTGATTCAGGAAACGGGCATTATGTATGTTGAAACCCCTGACGGCCGGGCGAAGCGGAGCGAAGCCGAGCTGCGGAACCTGCTTGAGCGTAAATACGCATACGCATTCTCCACGGGAGGTGCGGGGGCGATCCACTGGATCTGGAATACGAACTTCTATATGGATAATGCGAATGAATCCCATATCGGGGCGCTGCGCGCTGACGGCACGGAGAAGCCGGAGGCGGACGTCTCCTATGACTTCGGAGCGTTCATGGCCGGAATCCGGGATCTGTTTACCGGCCGGAAGCTGGAGGAGACCGCCGTGGTATTCCCGTACTCGAACGATTTCTCGAACCGCAAGCTGGCCTTCGAGGCAACGACCAAGGCGACGCGGGCACTGGCTTATGAGCTGAACGCGCCGTTCCGCGCCGTCGGCGAATACGATCTTAGCTCCCTGCGGGATCAGCCGGTGAAGCTGATCATTCTGCCAAGCGCCCATAATGTGGACGACCAGGCTTTCGACGAGCTGATCGACATCGTTAAAAGTACGGGTGCAACGCTTCTGGTAACCGGTCCGATCGGGCTGGACGCATATTGGCATCCCGTGAACCGTCTAGCCGACGAGCTCGGTGTACGTGAGCTGGCTAACGTCCGCCGCGAGGAAAGCGTCCGCATCGGCGATCGGCTGATGGCCGTATCCTACGGCCACCGAAAGATTGCCGAGCTGGCGAAGGAAGTGCCGGCCGCAGGCATTGCGGGCAGCGCTTCAGGTTCGGCTGCCGGATATCCGGTGCAGGAAGTGAAGCTCGGACAGGGACGACTCCTCTGGTGTCCGCTGCCGGTAGAACTGAATGACCGAACCGATACGCTCGTTGCGCTGTACCGCTATGCGCTGGAGCTGTCCGGTCCGGATACGGGACTGGTATGGAAGCAGGGCGGCGAGTGGTCCGGCGTTTATGGCCGGAAGCTATCGTTTGATAAAGGTGCGCTCTTCGTATTCGGATCGGAGCAGTCGTGGGACGCTCCGGTTGAAGTGATGGATCCGGCGACCGGACGCAGCTATTCGTTTACGCTTGAGGCGGATCGTTCGGTATTGTTCGCGGTCGATGCAGCCGGCGCGCTGCTGGCAGTCTATCGGGAACGTGAAGTTGAAATTACCGTATCCTAGCGGTAACAAGGGGGACGCGAGAGATGGAACAATCGAGAAAAGCACATATCATTTCACATACGCACTGGGATCGAGAGTGGTATCTGCCGTATGAGAAGCATCACGTCCGGCTGATTCAGCTGATGGACAGCCTGCTGGAGACGATGGAGAAGGATTCCGAGTACCGCAGCTTCTTCCTTGACGGCCAGACCATCATCATCGAGGACTATCTGCAGGTTAGACCCGAGAAGAAGGAGCAGCTGCTGAAGCTGATCGCGGACGGCCGCATCATCATCGGCCCGTGGTATATTCTGCAGGATGCGTTCCTGACAAGCAGCGAAGCCAACGTGCGGAACATGCAGATCGGGCACCAGGATGCGGAACGCTACGGCTCGGCGGCTAAAATCGGCTATTTCCCGGATACGTTCGGGCTGACGGGACAAATCCCGCAGCTGATGCGTCAATCCGGGATCGACAATGCCTTTTTCGGACGCGGCGTGAAGCCGACGGGCTTCAATAACACCGTCTCCGACGGCGGCTATGAGTCGTCGTTCTCCGAATTAATGTGGGAGAGCCCGGACGGCTCCAAGGTGCTGGGCATTCTGTTCGCGAACTGGTACAGCAACGGAAACGAGGTTCCCGTGGATGAAGAGGAAGCCCGCAAATTCTGGGACCGCAAGCTGGCAGATGCCGAGAAATATGCATCGACACCGGAGCTGCTATACATGAACGGGTGCGACCATCAGCCGATCCAGCGCGATCTTGCGGAAGCGATCCGCACGGCAAGAAAGCTGTATCCGGACACGGAGTTCATCCATTCGAACTTCGATGATTATTTGAAGACATTGCGGGACAAGCTGCCTGAGGATTTGTCCTCCGTGAAGGGCGAGCTGCGCAGCCAGCGGACGGACGGCTGGGGCACCCTGGTCAACACTGCCTCGGCGCGCGTCTACCTGAAGCAGATGAACCAGCGAGGGCAGACTTTGCTTGAGAAGGTTGCGGAGCCGCTTGCATCCCATGCAAGCCTGCTCGGCCTGGAGTACCCGCACCACCTGTTCACGTATGCCTGGAAAACGCTGATGCAAAATCATCCGCATGACAGCATCTGCGGCTGCAGCGTGGACGAGGTTCACCGCGAAATGGTGACGCGCTTTGAGAAGAGCCGGCACGTGGCGGAATCGATCGTAGCGGACAGCGTGCGCGTGATTGCGGATTCGGTGGATACGTCGGCTTTCACGCAGTATGGCGAGGATGCACTGCCGCTGGTCGTATGGAATACGACCGGCTGGAGCCGGAGCGGAACGGTTACGATCGAGCTTGACGCGGGGCGCCTCTATTTCCGCGAAGGCTTTACGCTGGAAGAAACGAGCCGCCGGATGAAGGAACTGGACCTGTCGGGCCGCGTACTCGTTAATGACAAGGGCGAGGCATTGCCTTGCACGGTGGAGGATCTCGGCGTGCAGTTCGGCTACGATTTGCCGGACGACCGGTTCCGTCAGCCGTACATGGCGCGCAGGGTCAGATTGACCTTCGAGGCAAGTGAAGTGCCAGCTGTCGGCTTCGCTACGTACGCTTGGGTCAAGAGCGGTGCAGCCGCTCCGGAGGGAGCTTCGCTGATCAGCGGAGAGAACGTATTGGAGAACGCATGGCTGAAGGTTGAAATTGCTGCAGACGGATCCTTTACCTTGACCGATAAAAAGGGCGGACAGGTGTACCGCGACCTCGGCGTTTATGAGGATACCGGGGACATCGGCAACGAATACATGTACAAACAGCCGAACGGCGAAGCAGCGCTTACGACGAAAGGTCTTCCTGCGCAGATCCGGGTGGTAGAGGATACGCCGTACCGGGCTGCCATCGAGATTGTGCATGACTGGGAAGTCCCGGCATCGGCGGACAGCAGATTGGAAGCGGAGCAGATCGAGCTTGTATACTACCCGCAGCGCAAGGCACAGCGGGTCACCGAGACGGTTCCGATGAAGATTCGTACCGTCGTTGCTCTGAACAAGAGCGGCCGCGGGGTTGAAATTGAGGCCACCCTCGATAACCGGGCGAAGGATCATCGCGTGCGTGCCTTGTTCCCGACCGATCTAGAGACGAAGACCCATTTGGTCGACTCGATGTTCGAGGTTGCCGAGCGCAGCAATGTGCCGGCTGAGGAATGGACCAATCCGAGCAATACGGCCCACCAGCAGGCATTTGTCGATGTAAGCACTTCGGAGGCCGGACTTACCGTGGCGAATCAGGGCTTGAATGAATACGAGGTGCTGCGCGACGGGCGCAACACGATTGCGGTGACGCTGCTTCGTTCCGTAGGCGAGCTTGGCGACTGGGGCTACTTCCCTACGCCGGAAGCCCAGTGCATCGGCGAATTCACCGTTCGCATGGAGGTCATCCCGCATCAGGGCGATGGCATCGGCTCCGGCGCCTACGCCGAAGCATACCAGTTCCAGGTGCCTTGGACGGCCGCACAGACCGGCATTCATGAAGGATCGATTCCGACGACGTACGCGCCGCTCGGCTGGAGCCGCAGCGACCGGGAGCTGGCCTTCTCTTCGATGAAGATCAGCGAACGGACGGGCGACCTGATGCTGCGCTGGTTCAACATGGCCGGTACGCAAGCAGAGCTCGGGCTGCAATCCGAACTGGCTTGCGAAGGCGTCTATAAGAGTACGATTCTGGAGGATGAGGGCGATGTTCAAGCCTTCAGCACAGACGGAAGCTATTCCATGACGGTCAAACCTTATGAAATCGTCACTTTGGGCATAAAGACCGCCCGCTAAGCAAGAAACTCACCGTTGAGCATGAAGCGATGCGTTGTCAAGGGCAAGGCCCGTCTGCGAATGCAGTAGCTCGGGCTTTGCCACATATGAATAAAGGAGCTGTCCCTATCCGGGTTTCGTAAAACCTGGCTTAGGGGCAGCTCCTTATTCGTTAAACGGGACGGATTTTTCAAAAGCTCTTATGGTTCAGCTCGTCTCTTAGGACAAAATAAGCCTACTGCTGTTCGCTGCCGTCCTGCTTTTTCTCGTAGGCGATCAGCGTAATCTCCTTGCCGGTGAGCTCCGCAATTTTCGTTTCCGCATCTTCAATCGCCTTCAAGGTGCCTTCGTTTCCGTTTAACGCAGCGATTTTATATTCATTCGTGTGAATATCCATCTACTCGCTCCTCCTCTGTAATTCCTTTGCGGGTCATTAACGTTATATAAGTTTTCCTGTACAATGAACAATCATACAATCAAATGCACAATTGCAAGGAGGGGATATCATTCATGATTCAATTCGAGCGAATTCATCATGTCAGCTTGGCGGTCAGGGATTTGGACAAGGCAAGGGCATTCTACTCGGATATCCTGAAGTTCCGGGAAATCCCGCGTCCGCCGTTTCAATCGAAGGGAATATGGTATGAGGTTGGCGATCAGCAGCTGCATTTGCTGGAGCATCCGATCAGCGACACGCTGCGGGAACGGGGAATCGATACGACGGACGGTCATTTTTCGATCTGGGTGAAGAGCTACAGCGAAACGAAGACGTGGCTTGACCGGATGGGCGTTGAATATGTGGCTAGCCCCGACAGCGTAGCAGGTTTTGCCCAAATCTTCGTATTGGACCCGGACCGGAATATCATCGAATTCGGAGCCGAATACGGCTCCTAGGCACCAGCCTGGAATGCGAAGCGGGCAAAGCAGCATCAACATATTTAAAAAGCCGTACGCGATTACAGGTCACGTCCGGCTTTGGGGTAAAAACGGTATTATTTTTGAATGAGGACGGGCGTGCTCATCTTAACCCGGTCATACAGCCAGATGACGTCTTTATTATGCATGCGGATGCAGCCTGCGGAGACGTACTTGCCTATGGAGCCGGGGTTATTCGTTCCATGAATCGCGTATGCATAGCTGACTTTTCCGTTTATTTTTACATTAATGCCAAGCCAGCGGGCTCCGAGCGGATTCCGCGGATCGCCGCCCTTGATGCGTTCCTTGTAATAGGGGCGGTTCTTCACCTTCTCGTGAATCTTGAACAGGCCTTCCGGCGTATAGGAGGGCTTTTTTCCTGTGGCTACGGAAAACGATTTAATCAGCTTGCCTTTTTCGTAATACATCAGTTTGTTGCTGGATTTGTCAATGACGATGAACTGTGCGTACCGGGTGTATTTGCTGTCCAGCTTCTGTCCGGAAGCGGCGTGGGCTCCTGACGGGAGAAGAAAAATCAGCAGAAGCGCAAACACGAGTACGCGGTAGATCCCCCTTATGATGTTGCATCACCTCTTTTCGCTCTCCCCCATATATATGCAGCATTTCGCGAATGTTGACGGATTTGTCGGAAGCCATTCATAGAACAAGCCGTTTTCAAAGAATGGTCCGTTCTTGATTGAAAACGACATCAATGTCGGTTATACTGAATACAAATAACGACAATAATGTCTATTTTAAAAAAACGGAGATGATATTTCCCATGTGCCCGAGGGTCAGCGACGAGTACAAAGAAACGAAGAAGCGGGAGATCGCGGCTGCCGCAAGACGCGTCTTCATCCGGAAAGGCTTCGCCCATGCCGTCATGCAGGACATTATGGATGAGGCCGGCATATCGCGCGGTGCGCTGTATGCTTATTTTGACAATCTGGAGCATGTCTTCATGGAAGTGCTGCGATATGACGATGAGGAGCTGTTTCAGTGGACCGGGCCGGAACTGCAGTCCCCGGTATGGGGGATGCTCATGAAGTGGCTGGGTGAAATCGAGCAGGATCTGATGAAGCTTCAGCATTCGCTGGTGCGGGCGCGGGCAGAGTTCTTTCTCTCCTCCGCCTATGTGAAGGACAAGAAGCATTATCCGTATATCCGGCAGCGTTACGAGAATGCCGTCGATGCGATCAGCCGGGTGATTCGGGCCGGGGAGGAGCGGGGGGAGTTCCAGCCGCTGCAGGATGCGCGGAGCCTTGCGGGGTATATCCTCTCTTTTCTCAACGGCCTGATGCTGGATACGTATCAGCTTGGACCGGATGCGACCTGGGCGGAACAGCAGCTGGATGTGTTCCGGAACACACTGAAGCTAATGCTGAAGCCCTCGAGTACGGATGGTTATCCCGATTTATCCATAGGAGAGTGAAAAAATGCTATTTCAATCCGAACGTTTGGTTTGCCGAAAAATGACCATAGAAGATGCCGAGCTGTATCATGCATGGAGAAACGACCAGGAGGTTATGGAATCGACGAGTCCATTCCTGGACGCGTACACGATGGAGGAAACCAGAGATTTTGTGCAGCATGTCATCATGGGCTCAGCCTCGTCGAAAAGCTATCTGCTCCTGCTGAAGGAGTCGGGCAAGCCGATCGGCATCATGTCGCTTATCCAGATCGACCTCAAGAACCGCAACGCGGAATGCATCCTCGACATCGGAGACAAAGACTGCTGGGGGCAGGGGTACGGCGCCGAAGCGATGCGGCTCCTGCTGGATTATGCCTTCCTTGAAATGAATCTGCACCGGCTGGGATTGCGCGTATTCTCGTTTAATCAACGGGCGATTCGTTTGTACGAGAAGGCTGGCTTCACGCGTGAAGGCAGTGCGAGACAGAGCCTGTTCCGGGGCGGTAGCTGGCATGACATCATCTATATGGGAATTTTGCAAAGCGAATATGTCAAGAAAGGTTGATTTTGATCATCTTCCATAATAAGGTAAAGGCATGCGTTAAAAATTATGGGGGAACAGGAGAACGAAAAATCATGTCTACGGAAGAAGTGCTGTCGATTCAGGATCTGAGGATGAAATATGATGGACGCTACGTGCTTAACGGAATTGATCTTCATGTGCGCCGGGGCGAGATGATCGGGTATATCGGTCCGAACGGGGCCGGGAAGAGCACTACCGTCAAGATTATGCTTGGCTTGGTGGAGGGATATACCGGAACGGTCCGGATCTTTGGGCAGGATATTGCCGATGGCAGCGTCGAGTACAAGCGGAGAATCGGATATGTGCCCGAGGTCGCGGAGCTGTACGATCAGCTGACGCCGGCGGAGTATTTGACGTTTACCGGCGAGCTGTACGGGCTTTCGTACGAGGAAGCCTATGAGAAGGCAGGAAGTTTGATGGAGTGTTTTGATCTGGGAAAGGTCTATCACTCGCGGATTGCTACCTTTTCCAAAGGGATGCGCCAGAAGGTGCTGCTCATATCCAGCCTTCTTCATGACCCGGATCTGTTGTTTCTGGATGAGCCGCTGAGCGGCTTGGATGCGAACAGCGTCATGGTGGTCAAAGAAATTTTGGCCAAGCTGTCGGCCGCGGGCACAACGATATTTTACTCCTCTCACATTATGGACGTCGTGGAGAAGATCAGCAGCCGGATCGTGCTGCTTGCCGATAGCCGCGTTGTAGCGGACGGAACGTTTAAGGAGCTTCAGCAGCAGTCGCAGGAAGGTTCCTTGGAAGAGGTGTTCAACCAGCTGACCGGATTCCATAACCATGGAGCGATTGCGGACCGGTTCGTTTCGATCATTCGGGAGGGCTCTTGATATGCTGCCGCAGGAACCGTCCTTTCGGACGCTGCTGCTGCTGGATAAATTCAAAGGGATCCTGACCCGAATGGGTGCCGATTACGGGATGCTGCGCCGCATTTTGCAGGTGAAGCTGCTGATGGATTCGCGCCGGGTGCCCATCATCTTATCGAATACGAACCGGAAGGAGGAAGATGCGGATAAAAACCTATTCATTCGGTCATTGTGGCTGTACGGCTTGATGGGGATCGTACTCGCGCCGTTCGTGTACATTAGCGATCCAAACTATATGATGGCAATGAGTGTCGTGGCTGCCATCCTTATGTTTTTCATTATGACCTCCATGATTTCGGACTTTTCGTCGGTGCTGCTGGATGTGCGCGACCGGAGCATACTCATGACGAAGCCGGTAGACGGGCGTACGGTCGGCCTTGCAAGATCCATCCATGCGGGCATTTATATGCTGCTGCTCACAGCCTCGCTGTCGGCCGCTTCGCTCGTGACCGGCTTATTGATCAACGGCGTGATGTTCTTCCTGATTTATCTTATCGAGCTTATTCTGATGAATCTCCTCATCTTGGCGGTTACGACGCTTGTTTATCTGCTGCTGCTCAAGTACTGGGACGGGGAAAAGCTCAAGGATTTGATCAATTACGTTCAGATTGGCCTGTCCGCGGTCATAGCCATCGGTTATCAGTTCGTGATCCGTTCGTTCGAGCTGGTCGATTTCAATATTTCATTTACGCCGGCTTGGTGGCAGCTGCTGCTTCCACCGGTTTGGTTCGCGGCCCCGTTTGCGTGGCTGCTTGGCGGGGAAACGGACCCTTGGATTATCGCTTTCTCGCTTATGGCCGTAGCCGGCCCTGTCGTGCTGCTGCTTATCTATCTCCGCTATATCCCGTCATTTGAATTATTTCTGGAGAAGCTGTCGCACAGTGACGCGGGATCGGGAAAGGAACGGGGACGCGCGGACCGGGCGCTTGCCAGATGGTTCTGCAGGACGCGTGAAGAACAGGCATGCTTCCGATTGTCGGCCAGCATGATGAAGAGCGAACGGGAATTTAAGCTTAAGGTTTATCCCTCGCTCGGCTTATCGATGATTTTGCCCTATTTGTTTTTCTTTACGGCGCTCAGGGGCTCGACACTGGCGGAAATCCGATCAGGCTCGTCTTTTTACGTCCTATACGCCATGCTGGTCATGATCATAACGACCGTGATGATGCTAAAATACTCCGGTAAACCAAAAGCGTTCTGGCTATTTCGCGCAGCACCGCTCTCATCGCTGGGACCTCTCTACAGAGGAACGCTCAAGGCGTATGCCGTGAAAATGTTTTTGCCGCTGTTTGCGGTCAATGCTGCGATCTTCCTGAGCCTGTTCGGCATGCGGATCGTTTGGGATTTGGTCATCATCCTGCTGACCGGGCTTGCGCTCATTCCTGTAGCTGCCAAAGCCATGCTGCGGACGCCGCCGTTTGCGAGAGCCTTTAGCGTTACCCAGCAAAAAGACGGCTGGATCGTGTTGCTGTCATTTCCGGTGCTGGGCGGACTTGGAGGATTGCATTATGCCAGCAGCATGGTTCCGTTCGGAGTTCCGGCCTATATCCTTCTGCTGCTGTTCGCGAACGGATGGCTGTGGACGAAGCTTTTCACCAAGGCCGGCCGAACAAGCATTCTTGAATGAAGATCAGAATGGGATGGAAGGTATATTTCATGAGTTCGGGCAGGAAGAGGGGAGCATCCGGAGTAAATCCGAAGTCACCCTCGCTCCGGACGCTGGGCAACAGGTCCTCTGTCGGTGCCTCCAGGTTATAGGCGTCACGGAGCCTCTGTTCCGTTTCGTTGTCGATCGGGCGGGAATCCATGGCATAGCTTGTTCCGATGCCGGACAGGAGAATGGCCAAGAGAAAAAGGATGGCGGCGGATTTTCGGAAACGCATATATGAACACGCCTTTCAAATGAAATCGGGTGTCCTAGAAGCAGAGTCGTGCTTCAGGGCACTTTTTCTTTATATCGTAACTGATAAATGAGATAAGCGATACTAAGCTATCTCCTATCCACCGGGCTGAACGCAAGCCGAGAAGCCCATCTCGGCGGTAGTTATTGTGCAGATACGGTATTTTTGCAGATGTGAAATTGTTTGTGCAAAAAGATTGAATAGGATTGAACGGGAACACATGTTCTTGTATAATAGGTATAAGGATATCCTGCTAAGTCTCTTGCAACCGGTTTGCATCTTTTATATTTACCAACATCATTTCACGCTCCATGGTTTCAGCCTTCACGAAATCATCTTCTTCGTCTTCCGAGAGGGATACATTTCTACAGATTGCTCTTCTGACGCCACATTTGTATTAAATTACCTGTTAAATCTGCAGCATTGCCTTATATAATAATACTTAGATTTTCACAGTGAATGAAGTGAGGGTCGTCAGGGTCAGTTCAATGGAATATGTTCTGGACAAGCTAACATTTATGCCAAACTTCAACATCGATACATGTTTATTGATTTGTGCTTTCCATCAGAGATTCCCGGCATTTTTAAGAAAGCGGTAGTCGCCACCGGAATAGGCCTCAAGAACATGCATCATATGTGACGTCTCGATTCGATATCCACATGTCTTTTCTTCAGCCGGCATCACGAATTCGGTGGTGGGATTGTTGGCAGGCTCCAGGGTTCGGGTTGAGGAGTGGCGTAGAATCATTTAACCATTCTTAAGCTGCAAGGAGGAATTGTCCTGTATGGAAGCTGTCTTATTTATGTTTTTTTCAACATTAGAAACACTGGCGATTCATTGGCTGATCATGAGCCTGCTGCGGATCCCCATATCCCAGCACCTGGGTCAAGCTCTGCTGGTTATGACCTTGGCGAATGTTCAAAGCCTGATCTTGCGCAATGAGTATCATTTGGATTTTCTAGTTCCGTTAATTACCCTTCTGATCTTCCTGTTCTTATACTCGACCATTATCAAGATTCCTGTCATCTGGTCTGCCGTTTGCACGATGATCGGTTACATGCTGTATGCCGTGATTCAGGTTGCCTATTTGTCCTTGATATTCGGCTCGGTTGAGACTGTGCAAACCGATCATGTTGACGGATACATTCTTCAGGTGCTGAGTGCAGGAACAGGACTGTTGGCCGCCTGGGTCATGTATAAACTCGGTATCGGCTTTCATTTTAATATCGAGAGGACACGTTTGAAATTCGAGCATGTTCTCTTGATTGTCCTCATCGCGATCGTGCTCGTCTTGGTCGCCATCTTGTTTTATCTGAACCATTTGTGGCTTCATTTTGTTTTCTTTGCCAGTACTTTTGGAATCTTCTTGTACTATGCCATCCAATCGGAGGAGCGGGATCGCCATGTTGTTAGAGGAAACCGCCAAACGGATCGCAGAGAGGATCAAACGACAAGTACCCGACCATAAATCGACTCTCCCCGTCTTGGCACATGCTGTTGCCATTGTGTTAAATGTGGTGCTGATCGTATCGCTAACGATGCTGATCGCATGGTTGACCGGCAATACGGGGCAGGCGGCTCTATCCCTGATCGGCTTTGCCGTCCTGCGGCAGTTCTCGGGAGGGATGCATTTGAAATCCGGAGCCGCATGCATTGCCGTGACAACCGGATTGTTCACCCTGGTGTCCTTTCTCGAGCCGGGCCTTTTATACATACAACTTCTGAACTTGGCAAGCTTGCTGCTTGTCATCCGCTTTGCCCCGAGCCGAATTAAGGACCAATCCCGTATATCCAGCGTGCATTACCCTAAACTTCGCCTGATCAGCTGTTTGATTGTGGCGGTGAATATTGTGATTCAATCTCCAACGTTAGCGATCGTATTTTTCATCCAAGCGGTCAGTTTAGTTCAATGGAGAGGAGGAGGCTCTTATGTCCCGGATCGGCAAAGCGAAACACCGCTTCTATAGCGGTGTCGCATCGGCCCTGACGATGGTTGCGGTGTTTGTTGTCAATTCCGCAAGCCCTTTATTTGTGTACCGCGGCGAGACACCGGAAGAATTGCTGAAATGAAGTGACGGCAGGGGACTCCTGCTGTCTCCCCTTGAAACATCCTGACAAGGAGCCGGATGCATGTATCCGGCTCCTGTTTGTTATGGATACGCCTAACGAATCTTTTTTTGAAGGATCCATAATAGGCTGGAAAGTAGGTGAGGAGCAGGATCGTTGGAACATTAAATGGTTATGTGGAAGCGGGGGTGCTTTTATGATCACTTAAAAAGATACACAATCCCGGCCGCTGATAGTAATACGATCCCGGCTCGGCTATAAAGAACCCATTGGCCGCTTTCTTTTTTGATGTCCGATCATCCTTCGAATCCGCATAAAAGTTCCCCCTTTGCTGGTATCCCGTCGTCCATGCGCCAGATAAGAGCCCCGTTACCAGGATGCAAGCAATACCTGCATATAAGAGCAGATCCATGATTGAGTTCCTCCCGCCATACTCTTTATCGTTTAGAACGCCTGTTAAGCGGGATTGGTTATGCATTTTTGAGGAAGTTGTTTCGGTGATTAATAATGGATGCAGCCTTGCCGTCAGATTTCTTGAGGAAGGGCGATGTGAAGGAAGAAGAATAAGGATTAGGAAGCTATAAGAAGGGGGATAAGGGTTAGAGCGTTTAAGAAACGGTTTTGCATGGGATTTTTCTTCTAATTATTGACCCATCGGAGGGATAGAAAGGAGTCACTTTTGGAGAGCTGTACAGGACAAAGAAATAGTTCATGGTCATAGCTACATACGAATAAGTACCCCGTCGGGATGGTTCAGTTGTGAGTTTTTTATTTTTTCATGCGCTTTAAGAGGATCATAACAATCCATACGAGCAGTATCGTATAAATGGAAAAACCAGAGTGATAAGTTTCATTTTGAGAAACCTCCAGAATTATCTTTGGATTCGGATTCAATTACTATAAGGTAATTATAACAGCTACGAAGGTATATACGGCATTCGGTATGATATTAGACGCATAGGAATGAGGGCAGATGAGTCCAAAGAAAATGGATCAAAAAGGAGAGCAGAGCCGTCTTTTGTTACCCTCTTGTCCCTAAATCCCTATCAACTGTGAAATGGGGGATATGAGCACGTGCCAACAAATCTTTGTGATCATTAATGTATAAACTTAACTCCGAATACTTCTTCAGTTTCCTGCTGCAAGTGTGGTGTGAGAATGACGGTCTAGCCTCTTTATACTTGATCCCCCCCCCCGCTGAAAGGATTGGTTAAAGATTGTCGTCCATTCGTGCTGTTCCCGAACAAAGAGTTTTGGATGATATTCATGTTGTGATTTACAATACTTACCGCCTCTCATAGAACATGCCAAAAGGTATAATCGATGGAGAGGTGTTCCTATGTTTATTAGCCCGATGTTATTAGAGACAGCAAGTGGCCCATTTAGCCACAATGATTATATATTTGAGCCCAAAATCGACGGGCACCGGCTCCTGTTCTCCCAGGAGGACGGCCGAATCCAGTTGTATACCCGGCATGAGACATGCTGCACGCGGCAGTATCCCGAGCTTCTGAAGCCGTTTGAACATGATATCCTTCTGGATGGTGAGGTTGCTTGTACCGATCCGCAGACGGGGCTGGTTGACTTCGAAAACGTCATGACCCGGTTCCAGGCCAAGAAGGAGCAGCGTATCCGGCAGCTAATGGACATATCGCCAGTGACCTATGTTGCGTTCGACATCCTGAGATACAAGGGGCAGGACCTTCGAGAGTTGCCCCTGCTGAGGCGTAAAGAGATTCTGGCAGGCATCAGCATGCCGAACAGACACTTCGGTATCATACCCTTTGTGGAGGGAGCAGGAGAGGCACTGTTTGGGCAAATGAGGGCCCAGGAGCTCGAGGGGATGGTCGGGAAGCTTCAGGGCAGCCGGTACGAGAGTCGCCGATCACCAGCCTGGCAGAAGGTCATCAATTGGACCTATGCCGAAGTGTTTATCACCGGCTACCGGAAAGAAGAATTCGGTTGGTTAACGACTGTGATGACGGAAAACGGGCGTCTGCGGCCGACTGGTATTGTCGAGCTGGGCGTGCCGCCGAAGGCCAAACGAGCCTTTTACGGAGTGAGCCAGCAGCTTGTAACGGGTGAGGATAAAAATTTCGTTCACCTGAAACCACGGATCCGGGCGAAGGTGAAAACCCGGAACTGGACCAAGGCAGGCATGCTGCGGTCGCCGGCGTTTGTTGAATTTGTCATTTGAATAGCAGAAGGAAAATCCCCTCTTCTTATCAAACCTATGGCTGTAAGGAAAAATAGAAGGGATTACTTGACCTGAAATAACTTATAACGGAGATACAACTGAAGGAGATTGAAAGGATAAAAAGCTGCCCTTAGGCGGCTTTTTCTTTTACATAAGAACGCAGGAAGAAGGTGTATGATATGATTCCGTTGCCGAAGAGCGTTGGGTTTATAATTTATTTGGGAAATGCAGGGATCGACTTCTCGATGTCGAAATACCAAATACCAATGAGTGAGAATCAAATCGGCTCCATGTTGTGGAAGTACTGACCATTAGAAGGGTGGTATCCTATGATTGAACTGGTGTATCATGTTGCCGTAACTGCTGATCTGTTCATTGCGGACAAAAATGGCGTTGCGGATGATTCCGTATTTCTGTATGCGGATGACGGCGGTGATTTCTTCGAAAGTGTCCGGCAGTATCATGCTGTATTGATGGGTAGAAAAACATATGAATATGGATTTCAATATGGATTGAAGCCGGGTGAACCTTCCGGAATTGCGCAGGCGGCTCATCCTGGACTGAAGCATTATATTTTCTCGAATCAAATGGAATTTGAATCCAATGAGCAAGTGGAGCTTGTCAAAGAGGATGTGGTGTCGTTTTGTACGAGGCTAAAACAGGAAACTACGGATCAGCAGAAAAAAATATGGTTATGCGGAGGAGGAAATCTGGCCGGAAAGCTCCTCGACCACCAATTGATTGACACGTTGATTTTGAAGGTCAATCCCATCATTCTTGGTGAAGGCATTCCGTTGTTTGGAGCCAGCAAGAAGAAAATCAATTTGAAATTAACTGACATCAAGTCTTATGAAAGCGGAGTGATCGTGCCTACTTATCAGATTATATATTGAGAGTCTGTATGCACCAGAAAGAGCTGCGCTATACTTACGAGTGCTGAATTTGTAAATACAAAGGAAGTACAACTTTAGCTTTATCTAGTGCCCTTCTACTCCTTGACGGGAAATCGTGTGTCATATAAAAAAAGCACCTAATCGGGTGCTTTTTTTATGGGATTTGATTAACGGGATGAGTGATGTGTCAACTTACCGCGCAAACATATCAGGAAAAGAACCTGCCATTCACCCGGATCGACAAATTTGTTTGAGATATGGGGTAAAGCCCAATGAACAACAGATTTACTTTACCCTCAATAAAACCCTTTCGGCACCAATTCGACATTTCTGGACTGGTGAGTGAATGAGATAAAACAAAAGAACCCTTGCTACGCAAGGGTTCTCGGTGATGATCTGTAGTGGGCTCGAACCACTGACCCCCACCCTGTCAAGATGGTGCTCTCCCAGCTGAGCTAACAGATCAGAAATAAAATAAAAAATTGAGGTAATTCATATACTACCAGCAGACAAGCTGGCTGTCAACGGTTTTTTCGTTATAAAATAGGACGTTTCGGTTCAGACTAGGAAAAGTGCCATTTTTCCATAAACAGGAGCGTGAATTCCATGAAACAAGCAGCTTACTTCAGCATGAATCGAATCGCGGTTGCTGCTGTAACCCTAACCACCATCGCAGTCGTCAGCGGATGCAGCGTTCCGGAACGGACGTCGGTTCAGCTTGAGCCCTTGAACTCGCCTTCGGCTCCCGTTCTGCTGGATGTATACAGCCGTTCGGTTCAAAACGAAGTATATTCAAGGGATGGGGAGTTTCGTCCCGAACCGATGTCAACGCTTGAATCCGATCCAACGCTGCCCGAGCTGACCCATTGATTCCGTTTGGCATCAATCGTTCATCAGAGGAGCGGTAGTCCCGCTACTCGATCGGTTCCTTGTCATAACGTGCAAGCGCGGATGTTC
The DNA here is from genome assembly GCF_038002285.1 of Paenibacillus sp. FSL R5-0810. NCBI lineage: Bacteria > Bacillati > Bacillota > Bacilli > Caryophanales > Paenibacillaceae > Paenibacillus > Paenibacillus sp. FSL R5-0810. The sequence continues at coordinate 2,941,321 of NZ_JBBOCF010000001.1, read as the reverse complement.
GGTAACCGCCGGCCACAAGGCTGGCGGCCGCAATTTAACCAAGTTATCTATTCCTCATCCCATTTGCGGGAGTAACCCTTCTTTATTGCCCAGAATACTGGAAAAATGATGAGGACGGCAATGATAGCGGCTACAAAAATCGTGCCTCCGATTCCCATGCTCGGCCTAGCTCCTTTCTAAGAAGACGTTAGCTTCTACTATACAGGAAATCAAATCTTTTGTATAATATTTCGATCTGATAAAGATAGAGGGTTCCGATAGACGAATCTACATAAAGAGGTGTGAATCAAGTGGCAGCAGAGATTATTAATGTGACGACCGAGGAGCAGCTGGAGCAAGCACTGGACATCCGTAAAGATGTATTCGTGCTGGAGCAGAAGGTGCCGATTGACCTGGAGATTGACGATTATGACCGGTTGGATGCGGAGGCCTGGCATGTATTGATCAAATCGGAAGGGCAGTATGCCGCAACCGGCCGTTTGACCTACTATAATAAGGATTCGGCGAAAATGCAGCGGATCGCCGTCCGCAAGCCGTTCCGCTCCAAAGGCATCGGCCGGGTGCTGATGATGGCATTAGAAGCGCAGGCTCGGGAGCTGAAGCTGCCTTATGCAGTGCTGGATGCCCAAGTACAGGCAGAGCCGTTTTACCGTAAGCTCGGATACGAGACGATATCGGATGAACCGTTCGACGATGCGGGGATTCCCCATGTTCGGATGAAAAAAGAGCTGTAATCCTGCTCATCCCCGGCATGAAGAAGAGGCCCAGCGTTGGATCGCAGGGCCTCTTTATCGATCTTTTAGAATGTCGGCAGATTGTCCAAATTGTTGCTTGGATCGCCATCGGCATTCGAACGGAGATGCTCGTCACCGTCACGTCCGCGAAATACATTCACATTCTTGATTTGTTTATTTTTCGCCATTTGCTGGGCTGTTTTGTAATCGACGACCGTTCCGTCCTCGAGCTTCAGCTCGACGATATCGCCATCGCCGTTTTTCCGTACGCCTACGACTTCTTGCGAATTGTTTTCCATGATATATCGCCTCCCGGGTATAGAGTTCCCGGGTCCGATCCTATCTATGCACCCCAAAACCATGCAGTATTCTGAATCTTCCGTCGGTCTGCTGCGGATATTCAAGCCTCGGACAGCTTGGAATCTCTTTTCCCGTTTCGACCTATAACTCGTAGATACGCTGCTGCTCCAGAAATTCCATCAATCCGGTCTTGCCGATATAATCTTTGGCATTGTCCCCATAGTGCATTAGATAAGTGCGTTCTTGAATATTCTCCGGCAGACTAAGCAGCTCCTCCAGCGTGGTGTGGACCTCGCCCGGCCCCTGCAGCTGACACTCATGCAGAATTACCTCGCACCCCCGGTCCTGTACCAGTGTACGAAGCAGCGCAGGATCGAATACCATATCGGCGCTGTAAAAAATCCGTTCATTCAAATAAAGCGAATAGCTGCTCTTCCCCGGGATATGCCGGGTTTGAATCAGCTCCACGGACAATCCGGACGAAATATCCGTCTTTACCCCCGGCTTCAGCGGACGGACGTCAAAGATATCGTCCAGCGAGGTGATTTGACCTTCTTGATACATGCCGCCCCGCAAGGTGTTCTCCCACAGCGGCTGGACAAGCGCTTCGCCGATGTAGAGCGGAAGCTTGCGCTTGTATTGCAGCTTTGTGATAAAAGCAAGCTCCTCCAAACCGCCGACATGGTCCCCATGAATGTGGGTGATCAGCACCGCATCGATGTCATTGAACGTAGCCCCGAGCTGGTGCAACGCCATAGGGGCTGTAATCCCGCAATCGACCATCAGCGTATACCCGTTGTCATCAATCAGCGCGTTATTGTTGTAGTACTGCTTGGCAAACGCACCGCCGGTGCCAAGCATTTGCAATTTCAAAGTCAATGTGCGTAACCTCCTGATGTATGATGTGAAAATCCTGGCAAGCTACTTTATATTGTACCGAAACCAGGGCGGAAGTACACGGTCTTTAAATACCTTCTTAGGCGGTAGTTTCATCAACAAAATCAGACAAATTTTTTTTCGCAAACTGCTGGACAGAGCGCAACTTGTTATTTGGGTTGTAGTATACACATATAACAACATGATGAGCTATTGGGGGGAACGGATAAGATGAAGTGGAAGAAAGTGATGGCGTGCGTTCTGGTCCTTTCGTTAATGGGTGGCAGTACGCTTTTATTTGCGGATTCCGTCCAAGAGCGTGTTCGGGTATGGCTCAACGGACGCGAATTAAAGGACGGCGGTTATGTGATCGACGGCAAAACCTACGTGCCGGTGCGGGAGTTTGACGGTGCCGTGGACTGGAATTCGAAGACAGGCAATGTCGAAGTGATTAAACCTAATGTGCATATTTTCCTGTTCAAAGGGGACACTGTATTCGGGAACGTCAACAGGGGCAAGCTGAAATTCAACGTATTCAGCCAGGTCGACAGCCTGAATAACGATATCCATGCGGTGAAGGTTGCGATCGAAGACCCATCCGGTCATGTCAAGGATATTCAATCCCAGGTCGTTCAAGACCGGAAGGACAATTTTTGGTTCCGCACCTATGATTTTACGTATGACTTTAAAACGTCAGGCAAATACTCGGTCGGCTTTTATGTCCAGGTTAAACCCGATTCCGGCTTCGTCAAGGTTGCCGAAAAGGTGATCACGGCGCTGAACTAAACGCAGGTTGTGGCCGCCTCAGGAAAAATTGACCTGAAGAAGCCTTACGTGATACGATACGAAAGTATGATAATTTAACCCGAAGTGAGGTTTTTTCAATGAGCGAACACAAACACGAACACGGAGATGCTTGCGGCTGCGGTCATGATCATGACCACGACCATGATCATGAGGAGTTTGTGCTTACATTGACGGATGAGCAGGGCAAAGAAGTGGAAATGGTTCTCGTAGAAACCTTTGATGTGGGCGAGAAGCTTTATGCACTGCTGCTTGAGCGCGACAATCCGGAAGCGGACGGCGTCATCCTGCGTATGGAAGAAGAGAACGAGGAAATGGTTCTTTACAATATCGAGGACGAAGCGGAATGGAACGAAGTAGAGGCCGCTTATAACGAGCTGGTCGCTGCAGCGAATCAGGAATAACATCCGCATAGGAGCAAGAAAGCAGGCTGCCTCTGGGAGATCTCCCGGAAGCGGCCTGTTTTTGCGTTCGATAAAGGAACCGGATTTCATCCTGGTATGCGCCGCTCTATGCGTTCACTCCATCAGGTTAGTGATAAGTATTTGTGCCACACCTCCAGATTACAGTATCGTTAACGGCCGCCCTTTCTTGCGAAGACGACCTCCGTCACGATCGGCAAATGATCCGATGCCTCTGTGTGGATGACACGCTGGTTTGCGTGCGAAACGCCGGGAGAGGTTAAAATATAGTCAATCGTCACCGACGGGTTGCGAACCGGAAAAGTATAGGCGTCCTCGATGCCTTGGAAGCTGTCGACGAATAAGCCGCTGTTCAGCAATAGCCCAACTTCCTCGCTTGCAGGCTCGGCGTTCAGATCACCAAGCAGCAGGGCCGGACCATCGGAGGCGGAGGTCGAAGCGAGATCGACGATTTCCTGCGCCTGCGCCAATCGGCTCGTTACATCAAGGCCAAGGTGCGTGTTATATACATTGACATGGACTCCCCGTACATTGATCACGGCATGCAATACACCGCGTTGCTCCTTGCCGAAGCTGCTAAGCCACACGTTTTCGGACTTCAGGATCGGATATTTGCTAAGAATCGCGGTTCCGTACTGACGGTTCTCAGTCTGTCCTTCGGCTGGAGCCAAATCCAGGTTTGCCCCGTAAGCATAATGATAGCCAAGCAATTCAGCCAATTCTTTGGCTTGATCCTGGAAGCCGCTTCGCTCCCCATAGAACCGGTCCACTTCCTGCAGACCGACGATGTCCGCTCCGGCATCCCGGATGACTCCTGCAATCCGTTCGAGACTTAATTGATTATCCAGGCCGACGCCATGGTGGATGTTGTACGACATAACGGTTGCCGGCACCTTGCCTCCATATCCGTTGTCCGCGGCCTGAGCGCCGAATGGAAGCATGGACATAAGCAGCAGGGCAGTGAAGAGCGAAACTACTTGTTTTTTCATCAACAAATCTCCCTTCTATGAATAGATGCTGGAAGAACAAATAACCATGATATGGATGGATGAAGCGGTTCCAAACTTATTATACATCGCTACTGTAAATGCCGGATGAAATTGGATAGAGGGAGGGGGAAATTGAGGAGAAGGACATAGCCTTCCGTTAAGCAAAGCCCTCGGGTGATTCAAACGGCCAGTGTCATTAGCCCGTGTTATTTGCAAAAAGGAGAGACTATGGTCCCTGATCGACCATCGCAAAACCAAAAACCCGGAGCAAACCTGCTCCGGGTTAGACTTGCGTAAAATAAGTTTCATTAGAAGATCGGATCGGCTTCTACAATAACCTTAACATTCTGAATGCTGCGGTCCTCAGGGCCTTTCACCGGGAGTCCGACCTCGACGTGATCGATAATGTAGTCGATGTTTTCCTGGGAAATAACTTCACCCGGCAGCAGGATCGGGATTCCCGGCGGATAGACATAAATAAATTCGGCGATGATCCGTCCGGCCGATTCTTTAAATGGAATGATCTCGGTATCCCCGTAGAAGGCATCGCGCGGGATAAGCGACAGCTGCGGAATCTCCGGTGTCTTCACAACAAGCTCATTGATTTCATTCACATGAATATATTCGTTGGACAGCTCGCGCAGAGCGGTCAGCAGCGTATCGATCGTATCCCGGTTATCCCCCGGGGTAATGAGGCACAGGATGTTGTACATATCGCTGAGCTCTACTTCGATATTATAATGATCGCGGAGCCAGTTCTCGGTCTCGTACCCGGTAATGCCCAGATGGCGGACATGGATCGTCAGCTTGGTCGGGTCATAGGAGTAAGTCGCCTCGCTGCCCAGAATTTCATCCCCGAAGCAATATAGCCCTTCAATCTCGTTGATCTGACGACGGGCATACTGTGCGAGCTCGATCGTTCTCGCAGCCATTTCCTTCCCGTGCAGCGCCAAATTGCGGCGTGACGTATCCAGCGATGCAAGCAGGATATAGGAGGTCGAGGTCGTCGTCAGCATGCTGATGATGGTCTGCACCCGATACGGATTAATATAGCCGTTCTTCGTGTTTACGTTCAGCACCGAGCTTTGCGTCATGGAGCCGCCGAGCTTATGGACGCTGGTCGCAGCCATGTCGGCGCCCGCTTCCATAGCGGACATCGGCAGCTCCTCATGGAAATGGATCAGCACGCCATGCGCTTCGTCAACTAGAACGGGCACGTTATAGCTGTGGGCAAGATCGACAATTTCCTTCAGATTGGCGCTGACGCCGAAATAGGTCGGGTTGATGACTAAGACGGCTTTGGCGTCCGGATGGCGCTTCAGTGCTTTGCGCACCGAGCTGATCGTAATCCCGTGGTCGATCCCGACGTTGGGGTCCTGAGCCGGGGATACGAATACGGGCTTGGCCCCGGTGAAAATAATGGCGGACAAAACGGATTTATGCACGTTGCGGGGAACGATAATTTTATCCCCCGGGGCACACACGGACATGATCATGGTCATGATCGCCCCGCTTGTCCCTTGTACGCTGAAAAACGTATGGTCCGCGCCAAAGGCGTCGGCGGCCAGCTTCTGGGCCTCTTCGATCACGCCGGTAGGCTGATGCAGATCGTCCAGCGGCGCAATGTTGATCAGATCTATGGAAAGGGCGTTATCCCCTATAAACTCTCGAAACTCGGCATCGGTGCCTAAGCCCTTCTTATGCCCCGGAATGTGAAATTGAACAGGGTTTTTGGCCGCGTGTTCCTTGAGTGCGGTGAAGAGCGGTGTACGGCTATGGTCCATTGACGCTGTCACAACCTTTCCTTATGTGTATGGTTAATATTTGTCGGTTACTGCTTTTATATAAGCAAAATTGAGTATAGCAAAATGGGGGGGGAATGCAAGAAATTTTCAAGCACGAAAAAAAGAGCTGCTCAAGCAGCCCTTTCAAATGATGATCCTGCGATCAAAACGACATTTTGTAAAGCGGCAGAAGCGTCTCGAAGGTCTCCTGGACCTTCTCCAGCAGCTTGTCCCCGCTCAGCTTGACCGCTTCCTCGCGCGGGATGCGAAGTCCGCACATCACTTCAGCCTTCTTGACCTCCTTCAGCTTATGAATAAGCTTCTCGAAGTCGCCTTGGCTCATCGCTTGATGGGGCGTTCCCTCGGGGTTCATATGGTCCATAGACCAATAGAAATGACCCGGCAGCGCTTTGATCGTCTTCTTCAGCTTCGCTTCAAGGTTGGCTGCGAACACGGCTTTGTTCGGGCTTTCGTAAATGATCGCAAAAATAACAAACAGATGTGTGCCGAAAAGACCCACTTCAAAATGAGGGAGCGCTTTGTAGCCGCGCTTATTGGCAGCCCAGGCGACCCATGTATCGATCGGAGGGTTAACCTTGCGTCTGGCATGCTTCGCAACATGAACGAACATGTCCTCGCCTGCGAGAGCGGAAACAAGGGGGGCCAGCTCCGCTCCGATCAACTCCAGCTTTGGCCGAACGTGCTCGATGAGCGCTTCCATTCGAGCTTCGAGCCCAGGGACGGAGAATACGTCGAAATCTTGATCGTTAAATCCTGTGAACGCTGTTGTCATCTATGTGAAATCCTCCTGTTAAGTATCTTCATATGACCTATACTAGCTCTTTCCAATACCTTATTATACCATAGCTCACGCGTACTTCCCGCATGATGGGCATAAGCTTCACTGTAATTTCATCTGGGGAAAAATAGTCAATAAACCAAGTTACCGTTACATAAGATGGAGTATAAGATATAGATAAGACAACGTCAAAAAGCTGTGCAAGAGGGGGAATCTTCACCGTCGTTTTGTGATCGGTAGTAAACCGGAGGAGGGAGTGCCGTGAATAAGAGCGAGGAAGTGGAGTATTGCAACCTGGAGCTCCGGTTTGATCGCCGGCATATCCAGGACCTGATCAAGGAACTGATCCAAGAAGGATACTCACTGTATTGGAGCGAGAATGAGTCGCAGTTTATCATATCAATCCGGACAGGACGCAAGCTGGTAAAGCTTCGGTTTCAGCGCACAGGCAGCGGGTTTAAACTGGTCGGCGATTACATGATCCGGGATCCGAGGCTGGCGGAATGGATGGAGAAGCTGATCGAGAATACCCGAGGGCACGCTGTCGTCAAACGCTTCAAGGACCGGCAAATTTTAATCGAAAATATACTGTTCGGCGAAGTTATCCGCCTTGTGGAGATTACGGGCTATCGCCAGCGCGTCCTGTTCCAGAAGGGGACGCCGATGACAGAGCAGGAAATGATGCGATTATTCGAATCGGACGAAGGGGAACGAAGACTGCTGCTGTGCAGGCTGGAGACCGATGATGAGCTGGAGAAGCTGTATGAAGCGATGCAAGCGGGCGACAAGGAGAAGATCATGAGCTGCAAGCAGAGATTGAAGGAGCTTGCCTTAGAGCTGATGAGGCTTGAGTGGTAAGTCCCATTTTCATAGTTCCATGCCAAAAGCACGAACAACACTCCGAGTCAAAAGGGGTGTTTTCGCGCGCGTTCGCAGGTGATCCCCTTGAAGCCGGCGATCGACGTTTTTGTTACAGGGGTTCACTTCTCCACAGAAAAACGTTAAAATGAGAATAATGTAATCATCCCGATAGGGATTGGGTTGCTTATAAAATATACTGGAGTAAAGGATGGAGAACCAGATGTCAAAACAACAAATCGGTGTCATCGGCCTTGCTGTCATGGGTAAAAACCTGGCCTTGAACATCGAAAGCAAAGGTTTTACCGTTTCTGTATATAACCGCTCTCCGCAAAAAACGGAGGACATGCTGAAGGAAACCGTCGGCAAGCAGGTTAAAGGCACCTATTCGATCGAGGAATTCGTGGATTCCCTTGAGAAGCCCCGCAAAATTCTGATTATGGTTCAAGCCGGACAAGCTACGGATGCTACCATCGAGCAGCTGATCCCGCACTTGGACAAAGGCGATATCATTATCGACGGCGGTAACGCCTACTTCCCGGACACGCAGCGCCGCAGCAAGGAATTGGCCGAGAAAGGCTTTAACTTCATCGGTGCTGGGGTATCCGGCGGCGAAGAAGGCGCCCTGAAAGGTCCATCGATCATGCCTGGCGGACAAGAAAGTGCATACAAGCTGGTTGAGCCGATCCTGACGGCCATTTCCGCTAAAGTGAACGATGAACCTTGCTGTACATATATCGGTCCTGACGGTGCCGGACATTATGTGAAGATGGTTCACAACGGCATTGAGTATGGAGATATGCAGCTGATCTGTGAAGCATACCAATTGCTGAAAGACGTACTTGGCCTGAATGCGAAGGATCTTCATGAAATCTTCACGGAATGGAATAAAGGCGAGCTCGACAGCTATCTGATCGAGATTACCGCCGACATTTTCTCCAAATACGACGAAGAAACCGGCAAGCCGATGGTGGATGTCATCCTGGATACAGCCGGACAAAAAGGCACGGGCAAATGGACAAGCCAAAGCTCCCTGGATCTTGGCGTGCCGCTCTCTATGATCACGGAATCCGTATTCTCCCGCTTCCTTTCCGCGATGAAGGACGAGCGCGTTGCGGCAAGCAAAATTTTGAATGGTCCGAAAACCGCTCCATTCGACGGCGACAAAGCGGAATTTATCGAAAATGTCCGCAAAGCGCTGTTCGCAAGCAAAATCGTATCTTACGCGCAAGGCTTCGCTCAGCTCCGCGTTGCATCCGATGAGTACGGCTGGAATCTGCAGTACGGCAATCTTGCTAAAATCTGGCGCGGCGGCTGCATTATCCGCTCCCGCTTCCTGCAGAACATCACGGACGCTTATGAGAACAATCCGGAGCTGAAGAACCTTCTGCTCGATCCGTTCTTCAAAGAAATTATCGAATCGTACCAAGATGCATGGCGTAAAGTCGTGGCATCCGCGGTATCGCTCGGTATTCCTGTTCCTGGCTTCTCCAGTGCGCTGGCTTACTACGACAGCTACCGTACGGCGAACCTTCCGGCGAACCTGCTTCAGGCTCAGCGCGATTACTTCGGGGCGCATACGTTCAAGCGTGTAGACAAGGAAGGAACGTTCCACTACAACTGGATGGAGTAATTGTCCATGGCAAGATGAGCTTGTCGTCTCACCAGGAGGAGGTCAATTCCCCTCCTCCGCCGGAGGGAGAAGCTGAGGTTTGCGGACCGGAGAGGGGGCTAACGCCTCCTGCAGCTCCGAAAGTCCGTGCATGGCCTCCAGCAGGCAAGTGCGAATGTCGCCGCTTTGGGCGTGGACATGGCTTCCGCTTCCAAACAGAAGCAGTGCGGCTTCGCAATAGCTGTAGAAGTTTTGCAGCAATCGTGGCTTTGAAAGATCCAGTAGGGCTGGATCCTTCGAAGCCACTTTTTTTTGTACAAAATGCAGCACCCAAACCACATCCTCTCTGCATAGAGGATAGGAGGGATCGAGGATCCGGCGGATACGCAAGGGCGCCGAGGCGATCGAGGAACGGTGATCGGACATATGGACGCGGTTCCTCCTTTCTTTCATTCTTGTATTCTTCCATTTCAGTATATGATCCGGATGTCCAAACTAGACTTTCTGTTAGATCTATCAGTTTACCTTACTAAAGCGGCGTATTGTTCAGTAAGCAAGAAGCCAGTAAGCCAGATCCATTGTCGAAAGTTTTCGGGCTATGGTATGATATGAACAACTTTACAGTGAAGCAGCAAATGGGGTGTAGCATTGAATACAAGGAGCGGGAACATCATCCTGATCGGGATGATGGGAACGGGGAAGTCAACCGTAGGGCGTCTCGTCGCCGATCATCTGAACTATTCGCTGGTCGATCTTGATGCCGAGATTGAGAGAATGGCCGGTAAAAGCATTCCGGATATATTCGCAGCGGACGGAGAGGGCTGCTTCCGGGATATCGAGACGGCGGCGCTTCGCGAGGTGCTGCATCGGACGAGCCAGATCATCGCTACCGGAGGGGGAGCGGTGCTCCGTCCCGAGAATTGCGAGGCGATGAAGCGGGGAGGCTGGGTCGTCGCATTGACGGCGGATGCCGATACGATTGTGGAACGGGTCCGGGGCGATGCCAACCGGCCGCTGCTTGCGGGCAATGTAGAGGAGCGAGTGCAGAGCATCCTAATGGAAAGAGCCGATAAATATCGTTTTGCCGATCTGATGGTGGATACCGCAGGGCTGACGGCGGATGAAGTCGCGGCTGAGATTTTAATGCATTACCGCGGCTAAGATGATCAGTGCTGGTCGGATGATAAAGAGCCTGTTCCAGGGAAAATGTGAAGTGTTCTAGCGGGAGAGACAACAAGGCGGGGGAAACTGTAGCTTCCCCCGCCTTCCTGCAGACAATGAGCGGCTACTCCTCTTCATGCCACTGAAGCATGCCGCCTTTCAGGTTGATCACATTATGAATTCCTTGATGGCTCAGAAATTCGCACACATGCTGGCTGCGTCCGCCGCTGCGGCATATAATGACGACCTCTTCATTTCGAGGGATCTCATCGAGCCTGGCGGGGATTTCGCCCATCGGGATATGCTTGGCGCCGTTGATCATGCCGGCTGCCACTTCCTCGTCTTCCCGGACATCGATCATGTACACTTGCTCGCCGTTGTGAAGACGGCGTCTAAGCTCAGAAGTTTCCATCTGGGGAATCGGTTTCATCAGTTGACCTCTTTTCTGCAAAATGATAACGTCCCGAACAATCGGGCCGCCGGAAAATTTAAAAGTGATATGAACAATGATAACCAAGCGGCGATTTCTCTGTCAATCGACTGCCTTAGGATCATTTGGAAAACAGCGTACAAGCGCTATACTATATACAAGGAGAGATACATATTATGGATATCATTGTAAGGCCTACTCCCAAACTACAAGGCGAGATCGGGGCGTTGTCGTCCAAAAACTACACGACGCGCTACCTGCTTGCAGCCGCGCTGGCCGAAGGAACGAGCACGGTTTATTATCCGGCTCACAGCGAGGACAGCGATGCGATGAGACGCTGCATCCAAGATCTTGGAGCCGTCCTCGAGGAGGACGATGAGAAGGCGGTCATTACCGGCTTCGGCAAATCGCCGCGAAACGTGAAGGAATTGAATGTAGGGAATGCCGGAGCGGTGCTGCGTTTCTTAATGGGCGTAGCGGCTTTGTCCGAAGAGGTTACATTTGTAAACACATATCCGGAATCGCTAGGGAAGCGTCCGCATGATGACTTGATCGATGCGCTCGGGCAATTGGGCGTACAGGTGGAGCATAATGACGGGAAGCTGCCGATCACGATACGCGGAGGCAGCCCGAAGGGCGGACGCATTACCGTCTCCGGCGAGGTCAGCTCGCAGTATTTGAGCGCACTGCTGTTCCTGACGCCGCTGCTTGCCGAGGACAGCGAGATTACGGTGACCGGGGATCTGAAGTCGAAGGTGGTTGTCGGTCAGACGCTGGAAGTGCTGGAGCAGGCCGGGATTATGATCCATGCGGACGAGGACTACATGTTCTTCCGGGTTCCGGGCGGCCAGTCCTACAAAGCGCAGGTCTACACGGTTCAAGGCGACTATCCGGGTTCCGCCGCAGTCCTTGCCGCAGCAGCAGTAACGGAATCGGATGTAACGATCCGCAACCTCGCGGAGGACAGCAAGCAAGGGGAGCGCGCGATTATCGACGTGCTCCGCATGATGCAGGTTCCTCTTACGCACGAGAACGGCAATGTGCGCGTCCAAGGGAACGGGCGGCTCAAAGCACTGGAATTTGACGGGGACACGGCGACGGACGCGGTGCTGGCGATGGTGGCGGCCGCCGTGTTTGCTGAAGGCACCTCCCGTTTTTACAATGTTGAGAATCTTCGGTACAAGGAATGTGACCGAATTACGGATTATTTGACGGAGCTGCGAAAGGCAGGCGCTAATGTGGAAGAACGTCAAGCTGAGATTATCGTTCACGGCCGTCCGGAAGGCGTCGAGGGCGGTGTCGAAATTAATGCCCACTATGATCACCGCGTAATTATGGCTTTGACGGTGGTGGGGCTTCGCTCCAAGCAGCCGCTGCGAATTCGGGACGCGCATCATGTCGCCAAATCCTACCCGCAGTATTTCGATCATCTGAAGGCGCTTGGGGCCGATGTGGAATGGGTAAAATAAGGGTAGCAAAGAGCCATTCGAAAAACTCCGAAAGGTGGTAACCATCCCATGGCATTTGAAAATCCGAGCCGCGAGCAAATTGCGGATATCTTGAAAAATGCAGGCAACATCGCCGTAGTCGGCCTGTCCGACCGCCCGGACCGCACTTCCCATATGGTAGCTGCGGCTATGCAAAGCCGGGGGTACCGGATCATTCCGGTAAATCCCGGAGCAGACGAAATTCTTGGGGAGAAATGCTATCCTTCCTTGAAGGACATACCGGAGCCTGTAACGATCGTGAATGTATTCCGGCGGAGCGAATATTGCGCCGACGTGGCACGGGAAGCTGCAGAGATCGGCGCCAAAGTGCTCTGGCTGCAGCAGGGCATCATCAGCGAGGAGGCGGCAGCGATCGCCGAGGAGAACGGCATGATCGCGGTCATGGACCGCTGCATTAAGGTAGAGGATTCGATCGCCCTGCGCGGCAAATAATTTTTTTATTTCGAGTGGATGGAAGAAGGGCAAGTCTTGCGAGAGAGTAACCGGCAGTCAAGGATGCGGCACAATCGCGAATCCTGATTGTTTTTGGTTCGATCAAGCAGGACTTGCTTTTTCGTGTGGGGGTGCGGTTTTCTTTTTGACAAAAAGAGGTGGAACGCTTACCATCAAGGATAGAAAGGAGGGCTCGCCTTGAATTGGTTGGGATCGTTGCAGCAGCTGGGCAGAGCCGTTATGCTCCCTACAATGGCGCTTCCGGCCGCAGCTCTCCTGCTTAGCGTGGGCAGTCTGCCGTGGGCGGCCTGGGGCTTCGGAACTTTGGGCGAGATTGCCCAAGCGGCGGGACACGGCGTGTTTTATTATATGCCGTATTTATTTGCCATCGGGGTTGCCTGGGGGCTCTCGAACCAGGGAGGGCCTGCAGGTCTTGCGGCTCTGGCCGGCATGTTTATATATGATCAGGTGATTTCCCGTCTGGGGGATGGAGGCGTTCAGCCCTCCACCTTGATCGGGATCATTTTTGGTGTGCTATCCGGATATGTCTATAACCGCTTCAAGCATATTAAATTGCCTGAGGCGATCCAATTCTTCGGAGGATCCCGCTTCGTGCTGTTGTTCATGGGGCTGTTCTCCGCCGTGTTCGCATGGTTCATGCTGGGGATGGCTCCGATCGTGCAGCGCGGTCTGGACTCCTTCTACGAGCTGACGGTGCATATGGGCGCTTTCGGTTTGTTCCTGTACGGCATCCTGTACCGGGTGCTTACGGCATTCGGCCTGCACCATTTGCTGAATAATGTATATTGGTTCCAGCTTGGAACGTACGAGACCAGTGACGGCACGATTGTTCAGGGGGATCTGCCGCGGTTCTTCGCCGGCGATCCGACGGCAGGCGATTTCATGGCCGGACTGTTTCCGATCATGATGTTTGCGCTGCCGGCTATCGCATTTGCAATCATCCAGGAGGCGCGCGAGGATTTAAAGCCGAAGGTAAAGAAAACGTTTATGCGTTCGGCCCTCGTCTGTTTTTTGACCGGGGTATCGGAGCAGATCGAGTTCGCGTTTTTATTCGCCTCTCCTTATCTGTATGTGCTGCACGCACTGATGGCGGGCTTCGCCATGGTGCTTACGTACATGTTTGATATCCATCACGGCTTTTCATATTCGGCAGGCTTCATCGACTATGTGCTCAACTACCACCTGTCACAGAATGCCTGGATGATCATACCGATCGGCATCGTATACGGGCTGGTCTATTATTTTCTGTTCCGCTGGGCGATTCGGACCTTCGAAATTCCGACGCCGGGGCGCGAGGAAGGCTCGGCTCTGGAAGGACGGGCCGGAGATATTCCGTATCAGGCGCCGCTCATTCTGGAAGCGCTGGGGGGCAAGGACAATATTGTACAGGTTCAGTCCTGCATGACCCGGTTAAGATTGACCGTGTATAATGACCGCCAGATCGATTCCGACGCGCTCAAGCTGCTTGGCTCGGCAGGCATTATCAAGCTTGGCGGGGGCAATGTGCAAGTGGTGTTCGGGACCTACTCCGAGCTGATCCGCGAGGAAATTAACAAGCTGATGCAGCAGGATCTGCCGCGGGTGCTGTTCAGCGCTCCGGTACAAGGACGCATGCTGCCGATTGACGAAGTGCCGGACGATATTTTCGCCGCCAAGCTGGTTGGCAACGGGGTGGCATTTATACCCGAGAAGGGGGAGCTCGTCTCTCCGGTATACGGTACGGTGATGCATGTGTATCCGACGATGCATGCCATCGGGATTTCCACCCCGGATGGTCTTGAGGTGTTGATCCATATCGGCATCGATACCTCCCAGCTGAAGGGGCCGTTTACGGCTGTCGTCAGCGAAGGGGATACGGTCGAGCCCGGCCAGCTGCTGGTCAAATTCGACCTGGCGTATCTGAAGGCCCACGCCGCATCGCTGGCTACGCCGATGGTGATCACGAATCCGGATAAGGTCAGATCCTGGAGCTATGCTCCGTTCAAATCGGTCAAGAAAGGACAGTCATCCGTCATGTCCGTCGTATTAAATGAGAGTAACGCTGGGGGTAGAGAAACATGATACAAGGCATTGGCGCAGCAACAGGCGTAGCGATCGGAAAGGCTTTCGTATTGCCGCATTGGGAGCTGGATCTTCCGGATTCCGAATTGGACGCCGTCGATTTGGCCAAAGAGTTCGAGCGTCTATATGAAGGCATACGAACCTCCAAGAACGAAATCGAATACATCAAGAATGAATTCAAAGAAATGGTGGGGCACGAGGAGTCGCAAATTTTTGACGCGCATCTGGCCATCCTGGACGATCCGGTGTTCATGAACGAAATCCAAGGGATCATCGAACGTCAGTACAAGGCGGCCGAAGTGGCGGTTAAAGAGGCGATTGACCATTTTGTCTCCATGTTCGATTTGCTTGACGACGAATACATGAAGGAACGGGCGCTGGACATCAAGGATGTAGGCAACCGGCTGTTGAAGCATCTGCTCGGTGCGCCGGAGGTTAAGCTGCCTTCCGACACGCAGCCTTATATCCTGGTTGCCAAGGAGCTCTCGCCGTCCCAGCTGGTTCATCTCAATCCGTCCCATGTTCTCGGGATTGTCACCTTGAACGGGGGCAAAACCTCCCATTCTGCAATTATGGCCCGTGCCCTCGGCATCCCGATGGTATCCGGCATCGAGAACAAGCTGGAGAAGCCGATCCAGACCGGTGAGCTGCTTATTGTGGATGGGGATGCAGGGCATCTTTACCTTGAACCGGATCCGCTGACTTTGGAGCGTTATGAAGGCATTCGCGACGAGCAGCGGAAGCGTAAAGAGCAGCTCCAGCTGCTGGCCACGGTGGATGCCGTCACCAAAGACGGGACATTCTTTAACCTGGCTGCCAACATGAGCTCGGTGAAGGAGCTTGATATCGCTCTGCAGAACGGGGCTAAAGGAGTGGGCTTGTTCCGGACGGAATTTCTGTATATGGACCGCCACAGCTTCCCGACGGAGGAGGAGCAGTTCGAGGTCTACCGTCATGTTGTGGAGAAGGCCGGGCAGTCCTCCGTCGTCATTCGCACCTTTGATATCGGCGGTGACAAGCAGCTTGATTATTTCTCGCTGCCGGAGGAGGATAATCCGTTCCTGGGCTACCGCGCCATCCGGATCTGCCTGGATCGCACGGAGCTGTTTCAAACCCAGCTGGCTGCGATTCTTCGGGCCAGCGCCTTCGGCAATGTCAAAATCATGTATCCGATGATTTCGTCGGTCGAAGAGATCCGGCAGGCCAACGGGATTCTCCATCAAGCGATGGCGGATCTTGACCGCCGTGGCATCGCTTATGATCCGAATATCAAAGTAGGCATCATGATCGAAGTGCCGGCAGCGGTGGCCATTGCGGATCTGTTGGCGGAGGAAGCGGACTTCTTCAGCATCGGCACGAATGATTTGGTTCAATATGTGTTGGCCGTGGACCGGATGAACGAGCAGATCGCCCATATGTACCATCCCTTTCATCCGGCTGTCTTGCGCATGCTCCGGACGACGGTTGAAGCGGCGCATCAGGCGGGGATTCCGGTCAGCGTATGCGGGGAGCTTGCCGGAGATGAGCGGGCGATCCCAATCTGGCTTGAGCTGGGCGTTAAAGACCTCAGCATGTCGCCGCAATCGCTGCTGCGCGTGAAGCACCGTATTCTGAATACCAATGCGGCGGAGGCGAAGAAGGAGGCGGCTGCCTGCTTCAAGCTGCGGACCAATACGGCTGTGGAGGAACGGCTGAATGCATTTGCCGAGCGATGCAGCTTTGCAAGCGGAGGCAGCGGCACCGACAGTTCGGCTTCATAGGAGCTTCCCTGCACGTTGTCCGGCTCTATCGTGCGACTCTTTTTTCGAAGGACAAGCTATAACGGACATACGGAAACCTTAGGACATAGGGAGCGTAGTCCGGGATATAGAAGCAGCAAATGGAGTCATTAGAGCATATCCGATCAAAACGAGTATATCGTGGCTATAATAATCAAAAGCCGCCTGTTTCATGCGATTTTCAAGAAGGAATCGCATTCGAAACAGGCGGCTTTAGTGTTTAGAGATGGACGAAGCTTACCCGCGTTCGGCGAGCGCATCGCAAAAGGCCTTGCCGTATGGCGGCAAATCCGGCGGGCGGCGGGCGGATATGATGTGGCCGTCAGTCACGACCGCTTCATCCTTCCAGATCGCGCCGGCGTTCTCCATATCATCCCGGATCCCCGGCGTGGACGTGACGGTGACGCCGTTTAATATTTTGGCAGAAATGAGGACCCAGCCCGCATGGCAGATCTGGCCGATCGGTTTCTTGGCCGCATGCATTTCCTGAACCAGCTGGAGCACTTTGCCATAACGGCGCAGCTTGTCCGGCGCCCATCCGCCCGGTACGAGGATTCCGTCGTAATAGCTGCTGTCCAGCTCATCGAAACCGTATTCGGCTGTGGCAGGCACGCCATATTTGCCGATATACGTTTTTCCTTTTTCGGCACCGGCAAGATGGACCTCGGCCCCTTCCTCACGAACCCGGTATACCGGGTACCATAATTCCAGATCCTCGAATTCTTCATCCACAAGCGCAATGACTTTTTTTCCTGATAGTCTTGTCATCGTTATAAGCTCCTTTCCCGTGTGCACCTCTTGACTTCAGCACAGGCTGCGATCTCTTCATCATTGTAACAAAGATCGGCTGAGGTTTCATGGAAACCGTCACGTCCGCACACCAATTAAGAAATCGGATACATATTTGGTAAATAAAGCATTATCACATTTTTGAAGGAATCTCTGGTATGATAGTCGAATAGAACTAATTTAGGTGACAGATTTGTGACAATAGAGTTTGAAAAAGATTATGTTGTTAGATTTGGGGTGGGCGATTTGTTCAAAACCTGTAACTGCGGACAATCGATGAGGTTGGAACTGCGAAAGCTGATTCATGAAAAAAGGATCCGAATATGCCATGTACCAGTATACTCCTGCCAGGCCTGCAAGAAGTATGAGCTGCTTCCACTGATTAAACCGCATCTGCTTCGATATATTGCATCACTGGGCCATGGCGCCGAGAGACTAAGGGTTTCGTTCGCGGACGTTAATGAAGCGGCTTACGTTCTGCGGGAGGTGTTCCGTACATACGTGGATGAATCAACGGTGGATGAAGAGGACCAAGAGCTGCAAGCACGCTGCAGGGAGGCTTTTGACGAAAGGATCAATATGCTGCTGGACCTGTTTTGCTGTGCGCAAGGAATGAAGGATGAGGAGTGGATGAAGCAAATCGAGGGACGTTTGGAGCAACTTAGCGCTTTGAAAACGCTGATTCCTGAAAATTCAGGCTATTTCGCCAGATAATTTTCAGAAAATTTTCGTGGTTGTTGGATTTTTCACGCACTTTTTGTTAGGATAGAGGGTAGGAACTTCAATACAATGATAGGGAATGTATATCCTACGGCGTCGTTGTCGAAAATGACTACTATTAAACAATTACGCGCCGCGCTTGATTCTACGGATAGAAGACCCGTGCTATTGTTCAAGCATAGTACCGGATGCCCAATTGTGTGCGTGAATCTACGGGAAGCGAAGGCAGTCTTGCTTTAGCGTCCCAGCGGGCAAGCTGGCTATGATTTGACTTAGGCCACCCGCGATCCGTCCGGTATCGTACCAGGCAGCAGAGGATCTTGGCATCCGACATGAATCGCCTCAAGTTCAAGTTATACTTGTGTAGAAGGAGCGCCAGTCTGGCATACATCCATTCCCATATTACGACTGAAGCGCTGACCACCCGATTGAAACGGCATGAATTGCCGTGTCATTGCATGAAGCAGTAATTTGTCGTATCATAAATTCAATTGGTATTGAACGAATGAAAATCTATTGGCAATGGAGAGAAGGAATTTGACGGTAACCATTTACGATGTTGCGCGCGAAGCAGGCGTTTCCATGGCGACGGTATCCCGGGTTGTTAACAATAACCCGAACGTAAAGCCTCAGACCCGGAAGAAAGTTTACGAAGCGATTGAACGTTTGGGATATCGTCCGAATGCGGTAGCCAGAGGTCTGGCGAGCAAGAAGACGACAACCGTAGGCGTTGTAATCCCTGATATTTCGAACTCGATCTTTGCGGAAATTGCCCGCGGTATCGAG
This sequence comes from Paenibacillus sp. FSL R5-0810, assembly GCF_038002285.1. NCBI lineage: Bacteria > Bacillati > Bacillota > Bacilli > Caryophanales > Paenibacillaceae > Paenibacillus > Paenibacillus sp. FSL R5-0810. The sequence goes on along the minus strand of NZ_JBBOCF010000001.1, from coordinate 2,922,457 downwards.
GATATTGCGAATATGTACCACTATAATATCATCTTGTGTAATGCCGATAAGCGGAAGGAGAAGGAGATCCGCGTCATTAACACCTTGCTCGAGAAGCAAGTGGACGGGCTCCTGTTCATGGGCGGAACCGTGACGGACGAGCATATCCAGGCGTTCCAGACCTCCGCTGTTCCGATTGTCCTGTGTGCCACCAGCGATGAGAAGGGCTCCTATCCGTCGGTAGATATCGACCATGAGCAGGCTGCATTTGATGCGGTGAACACCTTGATCCGGCACGGACATCGTGAGATCGCGATGATCAGCGGCACCCTTCAGGATCCAGCGAACGGCTATGCCCGCTTCCAGGGATACAAGAAGGCGCTGGAAGCTGCCGGTATCGAATATCAAGAGGATTTGGTCCGTATTGGCAACTATCGCTATGAATCCGGCGTTGAAGCGATGAAATATTTCCTCGGGCTGAAGAAGAAGCCGACGGCTATTTTTGCGGCTACCGATGAGATGGCGATCGGCGCCATCCACAGCATCCAGGATGAAGGCTACAAGGTTCCGGATGATTTCTCGATCATCAGCGTGGACAATATCCGTATGGCCTCCATGGTTCGTCCTCAGCTGACAACCGTGGCTCAACCGATGTATGATCTTGGTGCGGTGGCGATGCGGCTGCTGACCAAACTGATGAAAAAGGAAAATGTGGAGAATCCACGCGTGATTTTGCCGCACGAGACGATTCTGCGTCTGTCGGTAAGCCATGTAAACGAGTAGGCTTGAAATGGATGCATCGGATCGAGGCATCCATAAATTTGAAAAAAAGCTCCTGAAATCAAGGGGCTTTTTTCTGCTGAAAGCATTTTCGAATATCATTTGCGGAGGGGTACAGGAATGTCAACACAGGTAATCGGTCTGATCGGGGCCATGGACGAAGAAATCGAATTGCTGCTGCAGCAGCTGGAGAATAAGGATACAACGGTGAAAGCAGGCGTTTCCTATGCCGCCGGGACCATTCACGGCAAGCAGGTGGTCGTATGCAAGAGCGGCGTCGGCAAGGTGAACGCTGCGGTTACAACCCAAATCTTAATCGATGCCTTTGGCGTGTCGAAGATTGTGTTTACCGGTGTTGCCGGTGCCCTCCACCCGGAGCTTAACATAGGCGATATCGTCATTTCGTCCTCATGCATGCAGCATGATATGGATGTGACGCCGCTCGGTTTTGCGAAAGGGGTCATCCCTTACCAGGAGGTGTCCGATTTCCCGGCGGATCAAGCGCTGATAACGCTTGCCGAGGAAGCGTGCAAGGAGCTGGCGGACGGGCATTATATCGTCGGCAAAGTCCTGTCCGGCGACCAGTTTATCGCAAGCCGGGATACCGTGCAGATGCTGTACAGCGAGCTGAACGGGGCGTGTGCGGAAATGGAGGGCTCTGCCGTAGCTCAAGTATGCCACATGAATGCGGTGCCGTATGTTGTCATTAGATCGATGTCGGACAAAGCGGACGGCTCGGCCCACGTCAATTTCCCGGAGTTTACGGTGAAAGCTTCCAAGCGCTCCCACGAGATTGTAAATCATATGCTGACGAGGCTTTAAGAGGCCTCAAGAGGCGTCAGATCCCTTAGGCTTAGGCTAGGATGAACGCAGCGGACCTGCCCGCAGAATCAATATCCCCGAGGGTAAGCCCCCGGGGATATATTGGTTTCTTAGTACATAAAGCGCTGCCTGAAGCGAATGCGGTCGAACTGCTCCTGCGATGACAGCGGGACTTGTCGGCCGATCCTTACCATAAGACAGTTGGCAGGATGGGAGCATATTTCCGGATCGTCGGTCGCGTACCATTCCATATCCACTACCTTCATCAGCCGTTCCATCATTTTGCGGTAGTCCCATACGTTCAAGCCGCTCCCCTTAAGATCCCAATGCCAGTAATATTCGGTCGTAAATACGATATACCGCTCCATCTGGTCTTCCTCGAATGCGGTTTTGATCATCTGCTGGCCGAGGCCCATCGAGCGATAGTCACTAGCGACTTCGATCGCCCCCAGCTCAATTAAATCTTCCATCTTCCCTTCAGACCACCGTTCTTGCTCATCGGGGTAATGGAAGGTTACATATCCTACAATCCTATCGCGGTCCCGCGTGATAATAATTCTGCCCTCGGGGAGGCCTGCAATTTCCACCAATGCCTCATGCTGCTCCGCAGGACGGCGAAACGCCTTTAGATCAGGGTGCATCGTAAGCTTGGATAACTGCTCGGGAGGTACAGGTCCTTCGATGATCAGGCGGCGGTCTTCAGGAAACAAAACATGAGACTGGTAAAGCTTGCAGTGTTCCATCCGTTACGCTCCTTTCATTTCCATACCCTACTTATAGCAAAAAAATAAAAAAATGAAAAGCAATGACAGGAAAACATAACATATGATATAATCACTTCGACATAAAACCTTCACAATTATAACATTGACAACAGGAGTTGGCTTAACGAATCCCTAGGGTTAATTGCTCGATAATCGGAGGCAACGTGACGACCCGCCGCAAGCGCAATGTGCAACTTCCAATGTTTCATTCAATTCAATTTGAAAGCGCTGTCCACCAGGACGAGACTGATTTGAGAATGAGGAGGATGTTATGATGAATCAGACGCATAGCGAAATTTTACCAAGTGAAGTCTCGCATTCCAATATGAAGAGCTACGAGGAAGCACGTTCCGAGTTTTCATGGGATACGATCGAGAGACATTTTACATGGTACGAGACGGGGAAAGTCAACATGGCTTATGAAGCCATCGACCGTCATGTAGCGGAGGGAAAAGGGGATAAGATCGCGCTTTTGTACAGCGATGCGACAAGAGACGAAGCGATTACCTATTCCGAGATGAAAGAGCAGTCCGACAAATTTGGCAATGTACTTCGTAAGTACGGGATCGGAAAAGGCGACAGAGTCTTTATTTTCATGCCGCGGAGCCCGGAGCTCTACGCGAGTCTGCTGGGAATTCTCAAGGTCGGCGCCGTAGTAGGGCCATTGTTCGAAGCCTTTATGGAGACGGCGGTGAAGGACCGGCTGGAGGACAGCGGTGCCGTAGCCTTGGTCACGACGCCTGCCCTTCTGCCGCGCGTCAAGCGTGACGAACTGCCTGAGCTGAAGCATATCTTCGTGGTTGGGGATCTGGAGGAAGAGGATCCGCAGCTGATCTCTTATTTCCGGGAGATGGAATCCGCGTCCAGTGAGCTCGAGCTCGAGTGGCTGGAGCGGGAAGACGGATTGATCATGCATTATACTTCGGGCTCGACGGGGAAACCAAAAGGCGTCTATCATGTGCAGAATGCCATGATTCAGCATTATTATACCGGCAAGGTCGTTCTGGATCTGAGAGAAGACGATATATACTGGTGTACGGCTGACCCGGGCTGGGTAACAGGTACCTCGTACGGCATTTTTGCACCGTGGCTGCACGGCGTTACGAATGTGATCCGCGGCGGCCGGTTCAGTCCGCAGGACTGGTACGGCACGCTGGAGAAGAACAAGGTGACGGTGTGGTACAGCGCCCCGACCGCCTTCCGGATGCTCATGGGAGCAGGCTCGGATCTCATCGACCAATTCGACCTGAGCCATCTGCGGCACGTATTGTCCGTAGGAGAGCCGCTGAACCCTGAGGTGGTACGGTGGGGCTATAAAGCTTACAAGCAGCGGATACACGATACATGGTGGATGACCGAGACCGGCGGGCAGCTGATCTGCAACTATCCGAGCATGGCGATCAAGCCGGGATCCATGGGGCGTCCGCTTCCAGGCATTACAGCCGCGATTCTGGATGATCAGGGGAACGAGGTTGCTCCATATACGATGGGCAATCTGGCCATCAAGACGCCTTGGCCGTCCATGATGAGAAAGGTCTGGAACAACCCTGCCAAGTATGAAGAATACTTCCGCATTCCGGGCTGGTATATCTCCGGCGATACGGCGTATATGGACGAAGAAGGCTACTTCTGGTTCCAAGGCCGAATCGATGATGTTATCAATTCTTCCGGCGAGCGCATCGGGCCGTTCGAGGTCGAGAGCAAGCTGGTTGAGCATCCGGCCGTAGCGGAGGCGGGCGTCATCGGGAAGCCGGACGTAACCCGCGGCGAAATCATTAAAGCGTTTATCTCCCTGCGCGAAGGATATACGCCTTCCCAGGAGCTTAAGGATGAAATCTACCGTTTTGTAAAAGAGGGACTGTCCGCTCATGCCGCTCCGCGCGAGATTGAGTTTAAGGATAAGCTGCCGAAGACACGGTCAGGCAAAATTATGCGCCGGGTATTGAAAGCCTGGGAGCTGGATCTGCCGACCGGGGATTTGTCCACCATCGAGGATTAATATCATAACCTAGTGCACAACAGGCTGACTTGCCACTGATCCTACAGTGGGAGTCAGCTTTTTTTGATGTGAACACGTGAATCGGACAATGGATGCCGAATTATCGCGTCCTGAACGTGGGAACGGGGAGGTGATTGCATGAAAAAAAGGAGGCGCCCCGAGGCAAATGAATTGAAATGTGGTCCGCTGTCTGCAGTAACACGTCTAGGCTTGTCGTCCAAGCGAGACGCTGAGCATCGTGGAGCAGTCATCATGACACCGTGCACAGCATAAAAAAAACGCTTCTAACGAAAGCGCACCCGGAAGGATGCGGTTCTTTCGAAAGAAGCGGCTTCGTTGATGTCTTTATTCGGTTTTCTCGAAATAGACGGTTGGCGAAGGTGCTGATTCCCCGGCCGAATTCACGGCAGTCACTCGAAACGTACCGCTCATCGGCCCGCCTACGTAATAATAGTCGGTGCTTTTGCTTGTGCCGAGAACTTGATAGTTCCCGTCACTGTTCGGACTGTAGTAAATGTTATAGGCGATGACCTCTTCCTCCGGCGCATTGCCGCTCCATTTGGCCGTGAAGCCATCCGGCGTAGCGGTTATCGTTGGCTGCCCGGGAGCTGCCGGAGGAGCAGTAACGCCTTCGGAGCCCAGGTCATCCTCCGGAACCTCTTCGGTTAGCCCTTCATCCGTGCCGAGGTCTTCCTCCGGATCCGCCTCTTCCGAGGTGGTAAAGCCCGGTGCGCCGGTACCTACGATCGTGCTAGGCTCGGAAGCATTGCCGGCCACATCCACCGCCACTACGTAATACGAGGCAAACAGGCCGTCGGATCCCAGGCCGGAGAAGACGTAATTGCCATCGGCCAGAACAACCTGGCCTTGATGGGTGAACGGGCTGCCGTTGACCGATTTATAGAGGCGATAGCCTACGACGTCCGGCGAGCCGCTCGCGCTGAAGCTGATCGCTCCGCTGCCGATGTTGTAATGAACGTTTTTCGGCGGCGTAGGCGCCCTTCCGTCATCTTTTCTCGGATCGATCTTGGTCGGCATGCCTTTCTTGGCGTCTTGCGGAAGATAGTATTCCAGCGGTCTGCGTTCTCCCTTCATCACCTTCAGCGCATTCTCGAGCTCTTGGATCAGCTCATCGATCGGCTTCTCCCGTTTAACGACGATCTGCTCTTTGAGCATATCGAGCGGAGTTGCTTCCTGCGGAATGTAATTCACGCCGCGATAGGTAATGTATTTAGCCTTGGCAATGCCATCGTCCGGCTCGGTCGGTACATATTTGGCGTTGAAAATATCCGTAACGAATCGGTCGGTTAGCGCCGTAGGCACTTTCCCGCTGTACGCGGATACGGTCTTGGAGATGATACCCTCCGGCTTCTCAAAGCTCTTCGTCGGGAACAGCTCAGGCTTAACGTCGGTGACCTCATTCATAATTTTCGCCCAGATGCTCTGGGCATGCTTCCGCTGATCTCCGACGAGCACATGCTTTTGCTCCTTGTAGCCGACCCAGACGCCCAGCGTGATGTCAGGCGAATAGCCCATGAACCAGACATCACCGTAGTTCTGCGTAGAGCCGGTTTTGCCGACAATCGGAATTTCATTGAATTTCTTATACGTATCCCGGACCTTGCTTCCGGTACCGTTCGTAATGACGGTACGCATCATGTCGGTCATGAGATAGGCTGTTTGCTCGGAGAACACTTGCTCCGGCTTCACTTCGTGCTTGTAGACGATATTCCCTTTGGAATCGACGATCTTCTCGATCATAAAAGCATCGTTGAATCTTCCTTTATTGCCGATGGAGCTGTATGCATTCGTCAGCTCTTCGACGGTTACGCCCCGACTAAGGCCGCCCAGTACGCCCGTCGCTGCGGAGTAATCCTTCTCCTCCAGCGTGGTGATGCCGAGCTTTTTGGAGAATGCCCAGGCATTGTCGATACCGACGGTGTTGTTGAACAGTTTCAACGCGACCGTGTTGGTGGAATCGTTCAGCGCTTGCCGGGCCGTCATCAGGCCTCTGTAGCCGGTGTATGCGTTCTTCGGTATATGATACACTTTCGAGTAATCTTTCAAAATGATGGGTGAGTCATCCACAACGCTGGCCGGCTGAATCGCTCCGGATTCAAGCGCCGGCAAATAAGCGGCGATCGGCTTCATGGCCGAGCCCGGCTGTCGTTTCATCTGGGTGGCGTGGTTCATCTGCTCGATGTTGAAATCACGCCCTTCGATCATGCCGAGGATGGCTCCGGTTTTGTTGTCGATCATCATCGCGCCCGTTTGCTCCACGCCCTTCTCGCTGTCCGGGAAGAAGTTGCTGTCATCTTCCGCAATGGCGCGCATCGTGCGGTATACCGTGCGGTCAATCGTTGTATATACTCGATACCCGCCGGTCAGCAAATCCGGTGTTTCCTCATCTTTTTTCTCTTTGCGGTCATTGGCAGAACCCTCGAGTTCCAGCTGTGCCAAAATATCGGATGCCTGGCGTTCCACTTCCATCATGAGATACGGATAAGTCACATAAGCCTTCTGCGTCCGCGGTGCCAGCGCTCCCTTAATATCGAAGTCCAGCGCTTCGCGATATTCCGCCTGCGTAATTTTGCCTTCCTTGAGCATGCTGTCCAGCACCCGATGCTGGCGATCTATCGCCCGTTTGAAGGCCTTTTCATCAAATTCGCCCTTCCCGTTAAAGGCAGAGTAGGAGGATGGAAGCTGCGGCAGGCCGGCAAGATAAGCAGCCTGGGCGATATTCAGGTCCTCCAGCTTGTTGATGTTGAATATCCCTTTAGCGGCAGCTTTGATACCGAACACCTGGTAACCGCTTGAACCGTTGCCGTAAGGCACCTTGTTCAAATAGGCGGTCAAAATCTGATCCTTGCTTAGAAACCGCTCCATACGCATCGCCAGCAGCATTTCCTTCACCTTCCGGTTATCCGTGCGGTCACGGCTGAGGAAGGTCAGTCTTGCAAGCTGTTGGGTCAGCGTGCTTCCCCCGGTCTGGACCGGCTCGTTCAGCAAACGTTCTTTAACTGCGCGCGCAGTGCCTTTTATGTCAACACCCTTATGTGTATAAAAACGGTTGTCTTCTATGGATATGACGGCATCTTTAACGATTTGGGGAATTTCTTCAAATTCGACAGGTCGTCTGTCTTCTTCCGTCCTGAGCTGCCCGATCGGCGAGCCGTCACGGAAGTAGGCAAACCCGGTAATGGCATTATCGTTCATCGTCTTCTCGATGAGTGCCCGCGACCTTACAGGCTCATCCTTAACGATCGAGGTGACATAGCCCGCAACGGCTCCTCCGGCGAACAACACACCTGTCAGGCCTATAATAAAAAGCCATCCGATGACAGATCCGAAAACCCGCAGAAAGGAACGTTTTCGCGGTTTTTTCTGTTTTCCGGAACCCTGTTTTTTCTCCTCAACCATGAATGATACTCCTCCTTTTTAACGCACCTATTATAGCATAAATCGAAGGGTTTGAATCATTTGTCCTTTATAGAATGTCCTTTTTTAAAGAAGAATGATTTATTTTGGAATGCTTAAATGCTGGATGCATTTATTACCACACCAAGGAGGCTTCAAGGAGGCGCTGCTAGCGGCCGATCGCGGAGCAAACAGACGGGGAAAACGGTTAACGCGAGCAGTCGACTCAGGCCGCATGAACCGCCAATCGACAGCTCCTGGCTCAAAATACGGACGGAGAGGGGCGGGGAACAAGCATGGACGCGAAACAAGTGGATTGGAAACAAGCATGAATTGGAATCAAGGATGGATTCGAAACCAGCAGGGACGGGGAGGGCAGGGGAAGGCTCGAGAGGATCGTGGGTGGCGGCAGCTTCGACGCTGCATATTGAGGTAATGAATGGGAAAGCCGGCAACAAAAAAGAAACCTGAAGGCCGCTATGGCTTTCAGGTTTCTTGGGCTCCGCAGAATCTTAGCGGTTGTAGAATTCGACGATTTGCTTCTCGTCGATATCTTGGGAAAGCTCGGAACGCTCTGGAAGACGGATATATTTCCCTTCCAATGCAGTTTCGTCGAACTCAAGGTAAGCAGGCAAATGTACGCGGTTAGCCAGTGCTTCTTTAACGGAAGTAAGGTTGCGGCTTCTTTCACGAAGACCGATTACATCGCCAATGCTTACGGAGTAAGAGGCGATATCAACTTTCTTGCCGTTTACAGTTACATGACCGTGAGCAACGAGCTGACGGGCACCTGCACGGGAATTGCTGAAGCCAAGACGATACACGAGGTTGTCCAAACGGCTTTCAAGCAGGAACATGAAGTTCTCACCCGCGATCCCTTTCATGCTGGTTGCTTTATCGAACAGGGTGCGGAATTGCTTCTCGCCCAAGCCGTACATGTGGCGCAGCTTTTGCTTTTCTTGAAGCTGCATGCCGTAGTTGCTGACTTTTCTCCGTTGGTTAGGACCATGTTGTCCAGGAGGGAAAGGGCGTTTTGCTAATTCTTTACCTGTACCGCTCAGGGAGATTCCCAGACGGCGGCTCAATTTAAATTTAGGACCGGTGTAACGTGCCATTGTTATATAGACTCCTTTTTTAAATAAATTTCATTAGGGCTCTATTTGCGCCGTATTTGTTTGCTCTAACCAGTTAAGCCCGGAAGATCTGCCAGGAAAGTTCAGCCGCTGTCCCGACAGTAACAAATAACGTGAGGGTGACACAACGTTTCCGCCCAAATTCATCGAATGCATTGCATTCTTACTCAACAATAAATATTATATGAAGTAATGACTTAAAGTCAAGCTTAACCTATCGAAAAGGTTGAAAGGAGTTTGTCTAATTTTGTCGATAGGACCATGGACCTAAAAATATTGCGATGAATGCAGAAAAGTTAATGCAAAAATGGGTAGAAAAGAGTGATATAAGATTGGATTATGTAGTCGTTTATATCTAGATGTCTTTCAGCAAGAATGGAATCCTTACATATATTAAATACAATTTATGGACGCCAATGTCTTAGACAGGCCTTTATAATGGTACAAAGGAGCGCCCAATATGTCAGAGGAACAACCGAAAGTGTACGAAAGACCGCCCGGTTATGCGGACATGTTCAATGATGCCGGGCGTAACGCTGGAAGCAAGTCCGGTCTGTCCCTTCAGGGATTGGATATAACCGCTTATGATTATCCCTATCTTCAAACGCTAATCGAAAAGAGCTATTCGGAGTGGCAGAAGGAGAACGCAGGTGCAGAAGCATTAAAGAAGTTCAGGTGGGCCGTTCTGTCTCATCAAGGGGCATGGCTGTCAGGGGATTCTGGGCTAAGGGAATATTTTGCTGCCGGGGAAGACGGAGCCGTGCACCGGTCATTGAGCGACAAGATGCCCGCATCCGGAATGAATCCCGGCCTGTACGAAGGCAGTGTCGTATGCTCGGTGCCGCTGTTTACACGAAGCGAGGGCGACTTGTTCGCTGTGATGGTCAGCGTGTCGCCCGGCTCTGCGGGGGAAGAGCTGGCGCTGATGGTGACGGAGTCCCAGGCGCTTCTGTTTCGGACATGCTTCTACCGGAAATTCGAATCCATGTTTGTTAATGATCTTGTGCGGGTTCATGACCATGCCAAGCTTGAAGCTTACCGTCGTTCGGTGCTGTTTCAGTACGTGAAGCGCATGCATGTCCAGATCGATGTTCACAGCGTGTTAAGCGAGGCGATCGAAAGCGTGCTTGCGTTGTATCCGGAAGCGAAAGTGGAGCTGTTCATGTCCCAGGACCATGAGAGCAGCCATCCGCTCGTCCGACCCCTGCTTCTTCAGCATTGGCAGGAGGATGTATATGTCCGGACCTTTATGGAGGGCACCCTAACGATCCGCGAGCATCCCGAGTCGCAGAACACCGTCGAGATCGGAATACCGATGGGCGGCAAGCAGGGGGTTTACGGGGTTCTGCATATCGAGGTGGACAAGCCGGTGCTGCCGGATATGGACCTTGAGCTGCTGGGGATGATGGCCGACGCTGCGGGGACCGCGTTTGAGAATGCTAAGCTGTATGAGCAGTCCAACCTGATGATCCATGAGCTGCGGATGATCAATGAGCTGACGCAGAGGCTGAACAAAAGCCTGCATTTGGCGGAGATATTCCAATTCGCGAACCATGAGCTGCTTAAGATCCTTGAGGCGGACTATTGCTGCATTCTAATATACAATGCGGAGCTCGGCGGCCTTGAAGTGGTGTCCTGCAATGCGGAATGGCTGGCGAAGGAAGTCTTCGAGAAGGATTATGGCCTCGGCGGCCTCGTATATCATTCGAAGGAGCCGCTGATTCTATCGGATTACAATGAAGAGCGGCCGGCCGAATCGAAGCTGATGGAGACCACGAACTCGAGCTCGATGATTGCGACGCCGCTAACGGTGAACGGCGAGGTTCGGGGCGTCGTGCTGCTGACCCATGCCAAACGGCATTATTTTTCCTATGACAGCTACCGCCTGCTTCAGGCGCTGACCAGCCACATCGGCCTGGCGATCGGGAATGCCTTCCTGCACGCCGAGGTCCGCAGAATGGCGAACCGGGACATGCTGACCGAGCTGTATGCAAGGCATTATCTCGACGAAGTGATCTATGAATGCCAGAACCGTGATTTTTGCGGAGCCCTCATCGTTATTGATATCGACCAGTTCAAACAGGTGAATGATACATTCGGCCACCAGCGGGGCGACAAAATATTGAAGCAGGTCAGCAACATCGTCAAGAGCACGATCCGTCACAGCGACATTCCGGCCCGTTGGGGCGGAGAGGAGCTGGCGGTATATCTGCCCGGCATCGAAATTCAACAAGCCGTGCAGGTGGCGGAGCGGATACGCACCAGGGTTGCCGAGGAAACGGATCCGAGAGTGACGGTATCCTGCGGAATTTCGGAATGGAACTGGACGAACAACAAGATCAGCGTGGAATCATTGTTTTATAGAGCGGATATGGCTTTGTATGAAGCCAAGAAGAACGGCAGGAATCGCATTGTTGTCGAGAAAGCCGAAACGGTATGAACGAGGCTGTCCCGTAAGAGGGGATAGCCTCGTTTTATTATCCTCCTGACATTCAGGAAGTTCAGGCCCAGACCAACGGTCCCGAAAGCTCTTTTAACAACCCGGCCGCTAATGGGTATACCGGTCTGTTAATAAGATGCAAGGCTGCGCTTTTGATTCACGGCTGCATAATGTCGTGCCCTGCAAGATAGCCTAAGAGCATGACAAATGAAAGGCTGATGATCATGTGGAAAAAACTGCGGGTCGTGCGGGGCATGCTCTGTACCGCCCTGTTGCTGTTAAGCCTGCCTGCCTGCGCATGGCAGGATAGTCTAAGTCCGGAGGATTCTTTCAAACGGGCATTGGCTGGGTTATCCGGGGTTGATAATTTCGCTTTTAAAGGGGAGGCTGCGATCCGGACGGAGGAGAGCGGCTTGTTCCAGCAGACGCTTGCTTTCGAAGGCAAGCTGCAGAACCATACGAATTTAACGTTGTCCTCGAGAACACCGGGGCGTACGATACAGGATAAGACTTCGAAAGGGAGTCTACAGCAGGCGACAGGCGATTCGGTTTATTCGACGGATGGAATGACCGTCTCACTGAAGCGCAAGGAGGGCAAATGGAATGCGCTTACCTCCGGGCAGGCGGAGGAGTTGTGGATGACCCGGCTCAATCCGCTGGAGCAGCTTGAATATATTGGAGAATCTGATAAGAAAATATCTGCGGAGCTGGGCGCGGCCAGGGGGACGAAGGTGCTCCGGATTGAGCTGTCGCCGGAGGCCGCGGCCAATATGACGAAGCGATCGCTTCAAGGACAGATGAAACTGCTTCTCGAGCGAATGCAGCGGAAGGGTGACCCGCTGTACAGTGAGGATCCCAAAGTCCGGGCCCGGCTGAAAGCCGTATGGGAGCGGGACCATGAGGAATTGACCCGAATGCTTGATCAAGCGGAGGCTGCCTCTATCTGTCATCTGACGATCGATAAGCGGTCACAGCTGCCGATCCGCATGACGATGGAGAGGTCGGTGTCCTATGTGGACCGGTCCGGCAAGGCGAGAACCGAGGCGCTCTTATCCGACGTTACATTTATTGGCTATTGATATGCGGGAAGAGCAGCAATTCTGCATCCTATAGCTGACGGAGGGCGGCAGTGCGTGCTACAATGAGGTATAAATTTACCGCTGTTCAATTTTTGGCAACGGTCTCAACATAAGGAGGACTAGACATATGCGTGACCCCAGAATTCAGAAGCTGGCTCATAATCTCGTGACCTACTCGGTCGACATGCAGCCGGGTGAAAATGTGCTGATCGAAATGATCGGCTCGGAACGGGATTTGCTGAATGCAATCATCGAAGAGGTATCCAAGCATGGTGGACGTCCGTTCGTGCAATTGACCGACCGTACCGTTCAGCGCGCCATGCTGAAACATGCAAGCAAGGAGCAGCTTGAGCTGTGGGCGGAGTTCGATGTCGCCCGTATGAAGAAGATGGACTGCTACATCGGGATTCGGGCAGGCGAGAACGTGAACGATTTGGCCGATGTGCCTGAAGAGAATATGAAGCTCTATAACGCACTATATTCACATCCGGTACATAGCGAAGAGCGCGTCAAGCACACGAAGTGGGTGGTGCTCCGATATCCGAATGCCAGCATGGCGCAGCTAGCCAACACCAGCACCGAGGCGTTTGAGGACTTCTATTTCGACGTCTGCAACCTGGATTATTCCAAAATGGACCGCGCCCAGGATCCGCTTGCAGAGCTGATGAGAAAGACCGATAAGGTCCGCATCGTTGGTCCGGGCACGGATCTTACCTTCTCCATCAAAAATATCGGTGCCGAAAAGTGCTCCGGCCAGAAGAACATTCCGGACGGAGAAGTATATACCGCGCCCGTACGGGATTCGGTAAACGGGACGATCGCATACAATACTCCGACGCTGTATAACGGCGTCACCTTTGAAAACATCAAATTCCGTTTCGAAAACGGTAAAATCGTAGAGGCGACGGGCAGCGACACGAAACGCCTGAACGAGATTCTGGATTCGGATGAAGGGGCGAGATACATCGGAGAATTCGCCATCGGCTTCAATCCGTATATTTTAACGCCGATGAAGGATATTCTGTTCGACGAGAAAATCGCCGGCAGCCTGCATTTTACGCCGGGGCAGGCATATGATGTAACAGACAACGGCAACCGTTCCTCCATTCACTGGGACCTTGTGCTGATTCAGCGTCCGGAGTACGGCGGCGGTGAAATCTATTTCGACGATCGGCTGATCCGCAAAGACGGATTGTTCGTCATTCCGGAGCTGGAGGCGCTAAATCCGGAAAATCTTAAATAGATTGGAAAATAGGTTGCATAAGAAAACGGATTCAATGTATCATGAAGGTGCAATGTGAAGTATTTTTTCAGATCCTAAAAGTTACGGAGGGATTCGTATGTCCAATAACAACACAGCGATCGTAGAAATTTCGCAAACGGCCAGTAAGTTCTCGTCCTCCATCGTCTTGCAGGCGGAGAACAAGTACATCGACGTGAAGAGTATTTTGGGCCTGTTCACCACGCTGGTGAGCAACCAAAGCTACGAGCTGCATGTACACGGACCTGATGCTGACGAAGCTAAACAAGCAATGATCGACGTATTTAACAAGCATGGCTTGAATGTCTCCGTCGTGGCTGAATAACAGCCGAAGAACACCCTTCCACCGAATGGAAGGGTGTTTTTTCGTTAGCAGGGGGTCTATTTTTTTCAGGTCCTTGTATTGCTCCGCGATTTCGACTAATATTAAAGATAGTAACTGTGCTGTGATTTTGGACATAGGGGGGAAGATCATGACTTCATCTGATCTACAGGAACAGCTGAATCTTAAAGCGATCAGTCTTCTACATGAAGATGCAGATAAAATCCTAAAGCTTATTGAAGTACAGATGGAGAATCTGGCGACCCGTTATTGCCCTCTCTATGAGGAAGTGCTGGATACCCAAATGTACGGTTTTTCGAAAGAGGTCGATTTTGCGGTACGGGCCGGACTTCTTCCGGAAAGTACAGGGAAGCAGCTGATCAGCAAGCTCGAACGCAATCTGGCGCTCCTGTACGAAGCCATGAATCAATCCGAATAGCCTGTACTTGTACAGGCGCATACATAGAAGAGGCTGTCCGAATGGTCTATTGACCCGGACAGCCTCTTGGTATGTTATGGGACGTTAGTTAACGGCGGAGAATCCTGCGGCCAATCAAATGACGCGTCCCAAAGGCTATACTAGGAAGAAGGACACGCCAAGGATGATATAGACAGCTAATAGCAGCAAGCCCTCGTACCAGTTGGAGGCGCCGTCCTGGGTGATGGATCTGGCTATGAATACGGCAACGCCGATGGCCACAAGCTCGAGCGTCGTGAATACGAGATCCATGGTGTCGCCCATAAAGAAGCTGACGAACACAAGGACAGGGGCGACAAACAGGGCGATTTGCAGGCTGCTGCCGACCGCAATTTCCACGGCGGCGCTGATCTTGTTCTTCAGTGCCAGCATGATCGCTGCGCTGTGCTCAGCCGCGTTACCGATGATGGCTACCAGAAATGCACCGATAAACAGCTCGCTGAGACCGTATTCGTGGCTGATCGGCTCCAGCACGCCGACAAGCCATTCACTGACGAAGGCGACCATAACCGTTGCAATGATGAGATACAGAACGGAGCGTCCCTTCGACCAGGTCGGTTCTTGTTCATGTGCAAGCGCATCCTGATCGCTCTTATCTTCGCTGACATCCGCCAAGTACTCCTTATGCGTGATCATGGAGAAGCCGAGCCATGCTATGTAGGAGACGATCAGAATTCCTGCGACGATCAGGCTGAGCAGCTTCGTTTCGTCTTCCGTAATCGAATGGGTATTCAAGAAGACAGCGGGAACGAATAGTGCGATGATGGCCAGCGTCATAAGGGAGCCGTTCAGCCCTGCCAGCGTCATGTTGAATTTCTGGATTTTAAACTTGAGCCCTCCCGCAAACAGGCTCAGACCGAGTACAAGCAGCAAATTGCCGATGATCGAGCCGGTGATGCTCGCCTTAACCATGTCGTACAGGCCTTCACGAATCAGCAAGATCGCGATGATCAGCTCGGCGGCATTGCCGAAGGTGGCGTTCAGGAAGCCGCCAAGGCGCTGGCCGGCATAATGGGCGACGCTTTCGGTCGCTTTGCCCAGAAAGCCGGCGACAAAGATGACCGAAATGGAAGAAAGGATGAACTGGAGGGTGAAATTCCACCCTGCATAATGACCGATTGCGCTGAGCAGAAAGGTCACGATGAGAAGCGCCGGGCTCAACCATTTTTTCATAATGTACACCTGCCTTTTGTATTGTCATTCGAAGAAGCGATCGTACGAGCCGAAACGACGATTCTCGGGGTTCTTTTTACAATATACCCATTTTTTTTGAAAAATTATCCGGTGTTTGTGATGCGGGCATTTGCTTTTTGGGCCTGTTAGGATTTACAATAACGGATAATGAGGTGAAGGAGGATTTGGCATGACGGAACAACTTCAACTGGATAACGGTTTAATTCGGATATCGGATGATGTCGTATCGAAAATTGCCGGACTGGCAGCCTTGGAGACACCAGGAATTGCAGCGATGTCCGGCGGATTGTCGGAGGGCTGGGCCAAGCGGCTTAGCGGTAAAAATGTGCAGAAGGGTGTTACGGTAGAGGTAGGGCAGCTCGAGGCCGCAATCGATTTGCGCATCATTGTGCTCTATGAGACGCCTATACATGAAGTGTGCCGCATGCTTCAGCAGAATGTCCGCGAAGCGGTCGAGAGCATGACCGGCCTTCGTGTCGTTGAGGTCAACGTCAAGGTCGAAGGCGTGGCGTTCAAGGATGACGAAATCGACGATCTTCCGCAGCGCGCGAAATAAGTCGATACGCTTGGGAGGGGAAGCGGCTCTCCCTGCAGCAATGAACACAATGGATTGTACATAAAAAAGACTACCGGGCTGTCCGGTAGTCTTTTTTAATGACGGATTTGACCTGTTCCTGCTTCGCCGGCCGGTTGCTGTCCCTTGAGATGCTGAGGACAATCCCCATGCTGAGCATCATGACGAGCAGGGATGAGCCGCCGTAGCTGATGAACGGAAGGGTCACGCCGGTAATCGGAATCGTGTTGGTCACGCCGCCGATATTGATGAAGGCCTGAATGGCGATGAGGCCCATGATGCCCACGCCCGTCAGCGTCCCGAAAGGATCGGAGCATCGGAGCGAGACGATAATGCCTCGGATAATGAAATACAAGTAGAACAGTAAAAATAATGCCGTGCCGATAAAGCCGAATTCCTCGCCGATGACGGAGAAAATAAAGTCGTTGTAGGGGTTCGGCAAGTAATGCAGCTTCTGCACGCTCTCGCCGAAACCTGCTCCGGTGACACCGCCTTGGCCGATGGCAATCAGGGATTGAACCAGGTTGTAGCCCGTACTCGATTCATCCTTGAAGGGATCCAGAAACGCCTCGATCCGTCCGACCTTATAGTTCTTGGAGGCTTGCTCGGGAGTATCGTCCGAGTTAAAGAGCGAGCCGACGCCGAGCGTAAGCACCAAACCGAGCGCGACGAGCGAAATACAGCCGAGAATATGCTTGAGGTTGGCACCGCCCGCATAGATGAGCAGCCCGCAGGTCGCGACCAGAATGAAGCAGGAGCCGAGATCCGGCTGCAGCATGATGAGTCCTGCGACGATGCCCACGATGATCAGGACGGGGAAGAATCCGCCCTTCCATTGACGGATGCGTTCCCCTTTCTTCGTGATCAAGGCGGACAGATACACGATCGTAGCGATCTTGGCAAGCTCGGTAGGCTGAATGCCCAGGGATCCGAGCTGGAACCAGCTGACGGCGCCGTTGGTCGTCTTACCGAGCATTACGACCAAGATAAGCAGGATCAGTGTTAGAAAAAATACAGGAAGGAACAGCTTCTTGTATTTCTTGTAGTTGATGTTCATTGCCACGAACATGACAAAGGTACCCAGAACGGCAAAGGCGGCCTGACGCTTCGTGAAGTAAAGCGGATCGTTGTTGAATTTCTCATTGAAGACGGTCAAGCTGGAGCTGGAACTGAACACCATAATCAGTCCGAATCCCACCAGCAGCAAGGTCATGATGAGCAGCTGGAAATCAGGAGTGCCTCTCTTCGGCTGAGGTTTGGTCGTATTCATGGCGTAACCACTACGCTTCCAGCAGAGCTTTCAGCTCCTGAATCTTCTTGGTGGCCACATTCATAACCGGCTGAGGAGCCATGCTCTCATACTCCAGACCGTGAGGGAAGGTAGCCTTGCCCATGTAGACCGCTTCAATCTTAAGAATGGTGTCAGGCTTCTCCAGCTTGCCTTCCACGGCGCGGGTGTTGATGCGCAGGAAGTATTCTGCCTGGTTCTTTTTATCTTCGATTTTCAAATCGTATGTAGCGCGGTAGTATTCCCACTGCCAGCGAATGAACCCTACCTTTTCCGCACATTCGTCGAGGTAAGCCAAATCGCTGTGTAATCCGTCTAAGCCTGTATTTTCAAAAATCATGTGGTCATAAACCCCCTTAATATTCCTAGCAAAGTTCTTTAATATGATAGTATGTTTCAGGAACTTCTGCAAGCCTGTAGCGCCCGTCCGGCCTCAATTTGAGACCATGTATCCAGAAGATATTTTGGTGACGACAGGCATTCCTCTTTTCTGTTAGAATAAAACGAGGAGCAAATCGGTTTTGAAATGTACGCTTTCCATCCGCGCGGTTATATATTCATATGGTTTATATCATACAGCGAAAGGCGGGGGGTCAAATGAACCGGACCGTGTACAAGACGGAATATTATGCAGTCGAGGTGAACGAGCAGCACGAAATCGTTGTATTCGACCAGCTGCCGGAGTCAGCCTCGGTGGTAGCGATGCATGAAGGCTGCCTGCTGCTGGTTCGCCAGTATCGGGAAGCGGTGGACGAGATAACCTGGGAGCTTCCCGGAGGGACCGTCCGTCCCGGGGAAGAGGCTGCTGCGGCCGCCCGGCGCGAACTGGAAGAGGAAGCGGGCATACGATGCAAGGATCTTAGCTATATGGGCAGCGCTTACCCGATGGCTTCGCTTGCGAACCGGAAGGTGCATTATTATTTTACGGATGTGTTGAAGCCGGCAGGAGCTTTGGACCGCCGTCCGGACGATGACGATGTGGCCGCCGCATGGGTTCCGCTTCGGGACGTGTTCCGAAAGGTTCAGCAAGGCGGCGTAGACGCCATGGTCGGACATGGCCTGCTTCTGGGGAGCCTTAACGGTTATTTTTCGATCGAATGATCGTTCATAGTTCGGGGAGGATGATGAAGCTTGATGAAGGAAGCATTTTGGGAACAGTGGTTTCCGCGAATGGTAGAGTGGCGACGTCATTTACATATGAATCCGGAAGTATCGTTTCATGAGAAGGAAACCTCGAGATTTGTTGCGGACCGGCTGCGGGAGCTCGGCCTCGAGGTAAAGACCGATGTCGGCGGTCACGGCGTCATTGGCATTTTAAGAGGCGACAAGCCGGGAAAAACGATCGTGCTGCGGGCGGACATGGACGCCCTGCCGATCGAGGACGGCAAGAGCTGTGAATATAAATCCAGAGTTCCGGGGGTAATGCATGCCTGCGGGCATGACGGCCATACCTCCATGCTGCTTGGAGCGGCCGCTTACTACAGCACGTACCGGGAGGAGCTTCCGGGCGAAATCCGGTTCATGTTCCAGCCTGCGGAGGAGGTGTGCCCCGGCGGGGCGATCGAGATGATCAAGGACGGCGCCATCGAAGGCGCCGATGTGGTCTACGGGCTTCACCTGTGGACACCGCTCCCGGTCGGCACCGCAGCGAGTGCTCCGGGTCCGCTCATGGCCGCAGCCGATGAATTCTTCATCGATATTACCGGTCGCGGCGGTCACGGCGGGATGCCGCATGTAACGGCTGATGCGCTTGTAGCCGGGGCCGCGCTTGTCATGCAGCTGCAGACGATCGTGAGCCGAACGGTCGATCCGCTTCAGCCTGCGGTCGTCACGATCGGTACGATGCAGGCAGGCACAGCGCAGAATGTGATCGCATCGTCCTGCCGGATTACGGGAACGGTGCGCACGTTCGACGAGGCTACGCGGACGCTGATCCGTGAGCGGATCGAAATGATGGCCCGCACCGTATCCGAGACCTATGGCACGGAATCGTCGGTCCGTTATCTGATTGGCTATCCGGCCCTGGTGAATGATGAGCAGGAGACGGCCCGATTCTTCCGTACGGCGCCGAAGGTGTTCGGAGACGAGTTTGTGCAGCTGTCGCCGAAGCTGATGCCGGCCGAGGATTTTGCTTACTACCTACAAGAGCTTCCGGGCTGCTTCATGTTCGTGGGCGCAGGGAACCCGCAGAAGGAAGCGGTATACCCGCATCACCATCCGATGTTTGATTTCGATGAAGAGGCGATGCGGTACGGCGTTCGGCTGCTCGTGGAGATGGTATCAAGCTGCCGGGAGGAAGGCTAGAGAATCTGCCTTCTTTGACGGCAGGCGCATGAATGGACGTTTTTTGGCAATCCTATAGATTATAAGGGGAAGTTCAGATCCAATGTTTGTTTGGATGTGGACTTCCTTTTTTTAGGAGCCGGAAGACCCTTGCCGCAAATTCATGCAAAAGGAGGAGTAGACGATGAACCCAAAGCCATGCATCGTCCAAAGGGATCGGACCATTCTGCTTGAGACCGCACACCCCGAATTCGAGCAGGCCCGCCGGCAGCTGTCGCAGTATGCCGATCTGGTCAAAAGTCCTTCGTCGTTTCATACATATCGCATTACCCCCTTATCGCTCTGGAATGCCGCCGCCAGCGGAATGAGCGCCGAAACGATCTGCTCCAGCCTGCAGGGGCTGGCCAGATGGGAGGTTCCGGTACAGGTTCTGGCCGAAATTCGTCAGCTTGTCAGCCGTTACGGGCAGCTGTCGCTGCTGCCGCATCCGGACAAGGAGCAGCACCTGCTTCTGCGCAGTGACAGTGAGTCGCTGCTGAACGAGCTGCGGAGCCTGCGCACGCTGGCGGACATCGGGCTCGTCTTCCGTTCATCCAAGGAGGCGGAGGTCCCGGCGGACCGGCGGGGCTTATTGAAGCAGGAGCTGACGCGTCTCGGCTATCCTGTCCTGGACCATGCGGGGTATCAGGACGGGCAGTATTTGGACATCCGGTGGCGGGGAGAAACCGATCCGTTGGCCGCAACTCCAGGCAACGAAAGCCTGCCGGAAGCTTCCGATCCCCGGAAGGAGGAGAAGGTGCAAGGCTTTCGGCTTCGCGATTACCAGCGTGAGGCGGCCGCATCCATTCGGGATGCCGGGGGTTCAGGGGGCAGCGGCGTGATCGTGCTGCCTTGCGGGGCGGGGAAGACGGTGATCGGCATGGCGGCAATGCGCGAGCTGCAGTGCGAGACGCTGATCCTCACGTCCAATACAACCTCGGTCAGGCAGTGGGTCGATGAGCTGTTAAGGAAAACGACGCTGACCCCGGAGGACATCGGCGAATATTCCGGACATCGGAAAGAAGTCCGGCCGGTCACCGTCGCCACGTATCAGATATTGACGCACCGGCAGGGCAAGGGGGACGAGCAGCTCCATATGAAGCTGTTCAATGAGCGCCGCTGGGGGCTGATCATATACGATGAGGTTCATCTGCTGCCCGCCCCGGTATTTCGAGCTACCGCCGATATCCAGGCCACACGCCGTCTGGGTCTGACCGCGACGCTGATTCGGGAGGATGGACGGGAGCATGATGTATTTTCGCTGATCGGTCCGAAGCGGTATGAGATGCCGTGGAAGGAGCTCGAGGATCAGGGGTGGATCGCCGAGGTGGACTGCCTGGAGGTTAAGGTGCCGATGACTTCGCATCTGAAAGAGAAATACCTGGCTGCAGGAAAGAGAGAGCAGTATCGGCTCGCGGCCGAAAATCCGTCCAAGCTGTCAACCCTTATCCGGCTTGTCGAGCGCCATCCGGAGGCACAGATCCTCATCATCGGCCAGTACCTGGATCAGCTGAAAGCCATTGCCGATCGGCTGCAGGCGCCGCTCATTACCGGGCGGATGGCGCAGAACGAACGGCATGCCTGGTATGCCGCTTTTCGCAGCGGGGAGACCCGGCTGCTCGTCGTCTCCAAGGTTGCCAATTTTGCGGTGGATCTGCCGGATGCGTCGGTGGCTATCGAGGTTTCCGGCAGCTACGGCTCGCGTCAGGAAGAAGCCCAGCGTTTGGGGAGACTGCTGCGGCCCAAGCAAGGTGAGAATAAGGCGCATTTCTATACGCTCGTAACGGAGGACAGCCGTGAGGAGTTTTTTGCGCTGCGTCGCCGTATGTTCTTGATTGAGCAGGGCTACGAGTATCGGACGATGACCGTCATGGAGGGGGCGGTCCCCGCCCCTGTGCATGCGAAGCAGACTTCGGGTCGCAAAGAACCGAGACCGGCGGGCAGAAGGGAGGCGTCAAGCCCATGACGGCGATGGGGGATCATGAAAGGGGAGGAACGGCCAGCCTGGATCAGCTGCGTCCCCTGGAGCGCACAGTGCTTTCCTTCATTTGGCGCAGGTTCGCCGGGAGGCCATATAGCGACGACCATTTGCGCACGCTGATCATTCCGCGTTTGAGCGGCGCGGAGGTGCAGCTTGGGGTGCTGCTCTTACGGAGGCGGGGATGGATTAAGGCGGCAAGCAAAGGATGGAACGAGTGGGAGTACTGCATTCCGTTTCATAAGCTCGGATTCCTTCAATCGTCGTTTGGCGGTTTGCAGGCAGTTCCGTCCGCGGGAGAACCTTCCAAGCTGCTGCAGGAAGGAAGAGCCGGCATATCGCTTGATGTATTCAATACGCTGGTATATGCGGAGAAAACCTCTTTGGCCGTTACTTCCCGTGGCGTGCTGCACAAAAAGCATATCCGGCGGCTGGAGGAGATCGCAGCCCTTTCTCCAAACGATTTGGATCCAGCAGTGCTCCGGTTCACTCAGCATGAAGCGTATCCGCCTCAAATAGCGCTTATTCTTGACCTGCTCCAGTCTCTCGGGCTTGCCGCCATCCAGCGGCACGGGCTGATCATTGATCGCCGGGCTCTTGGAGAATGGCTGGAGCTTTCGCGCGAAGCGATGGATAACAGGATCCTCTTCATTCTTATGGAGCGCTGCACTCCGGAGAATCCGGCCTACCAGCATTTCGTCTGGCGTCTGTGCGATCCGTCCTTGACTTGCGGGCGGTGGATCGATCCGGGCCTGCTGCTGTCGGACAGCCATGACGGCAGTCAGAAGGAAGATGGTGCCGGCACCATTAGCCGTTTACACGCCGGGGAAGCCTTCCCATGGCTTCGTTTGCTGGCAGGCTGCGGGTACATCGACCTCGGAGAGAATGATGACGGAAGGATCGTGTTTCGATGGCGCATGACGCCGCTCCCTGCGTTATTCGGAGGTTTCGCAAACAGCGAAGCAGGAAGCGGCCGGTTGTATATTCAGCCCGATTTCGATATCCTGATCCCGCCCGACGTTCCTTATACGCTTAGATTTCAGGCTGCGCTGTTTACGGAACGGTTATCGGATGACGTCATGTCCGTTTATCGGCTGACCCGCGACTCGGTCATGGAGGCCGCAAGGGCAGGCATCGGCCCGGAGCAGATCATCCAACTGCTCGAGAAAGGGGCGGCGGCCGGATTCCCTGACCATGTCCGGACCGCGATCGTCCAGTGGGGCATGGGAGCGGACGATTCGGAAAACCGCCCGGGCCACCGGCTTCAGCTGGGTAACGCGGACCTTGCCGATGGTGGGAGCAGTCGATATCCGCTGTCTTGGTCCCTTGATTCCGCAGCGGCTGTGATCACGGAGCGGGCTGGCAGCATTGGCGAAGCGGAGGACGAGCCTGACGAGGTGGATGAGCGGTTGCCGGATATTCGCTCTCTGCTCCCGGATTTGACGCGGATTCCTGCCATGTGGACGAAGGATTGGCGGGCTTACCACAGCTCGACGGCCAAGCAAATGATGGAGCAGGCGCTCGCTTTATCCGTAAAACTGGAAATTTCGATTTACGGCAGACGAATGGAATTCATTCCGCGCGAGCTGGGGCGAAACCCCTGGACAATAACAGGCGCCCTGTTTCCCCCTGGCGCTGACGGCCCGGAGTCGATCGTGCAGCTTAGCGAAGGACAATGGAGAGAAATGCGCTTGCTTATCCCTGGAAGCGTATGAATTCCCCCTTCTTAAGAGACGCACGTTATGCTATGATGGAAGAGTCCACGAATGCACAAGCAAGGGACGAATCTAATAGAGAAGCGGGATGAGTTCATGAGCGTATCGGAAATAAACACGATCGATATGGCCGAGGTGCTCACCTATGCCTACGAGATCGGCGATATGATTAATGCTTCCGTCGAAGTGGCGGATTACTTATATTGGAAGCAGGCGGTTGAGCGAGACCCGGCCATCCAGAGCCTGATCAAGAAGCTGGAAGCCAAGAAGGAGCTGTTCGAGGAGACGCAGCGGTTCGGTCACTTCCATCCGAACTACCATTCGGCGAAGGATGAGGTCAGCAAGGTGGAGGCGGAGCTGGAAGCCTTTGAGCCGGTCGCCCGGTTCAAACAGGCGGAGAAGAATCTGGATGATCTTCTGCACTCAATGTCCGAGCGAATTGCCTTCTCGGTTTCGAGCAGCATCAAGGTCCCTAGCAACGATCCTCTTCCGAAGAAGGGCTGCGGCAGCGGCGGCGCCTGCCAGTGCGGCTAAAGCGCTGCGAGCCGATAAGAGAATGAAAGCGAGGCGAGGACCTTAGGATGTTGGCGGAACGTACCGGTTTTATTATATGGGTCAGCGATGTCAAGGCAGCGAGGAATCTGGAGAAGTACGGCAGCGTGCATTATATTTCACGCCGGATGCATTACGTTGTGATGTACGTCAACGCGGACCGTGCCGAGGAAACGATGAAGAATATCCGGAGATTATCTTACGTACGTAAGATCGAGCGCTCTTACCGGAACGAGATAAAGACGGAATATAACAGTAAAGGTCCTGACAAGGCGAAGTTCTACGGTCCATAGACCGGAGACGAAGCTTGCAGGCGCAGTTTGAGGACAGAAACGACATAAGGCAACCACTGGTTGCAACAGCAGCGGATTAGCGGCCCTCCGGGGCCGTTTTTTTTATTGTCCGGCGGGGAAGACGATGATCCGACGTGAACCCGCGTTTTCATTTTTATAAAAATTATCGGCAAAAGCTAGAAATCAATTGGAATAAATCGGAATCTCCGGCGATAATATAGATACAACTAGAGGAATTACTAAATTTTCGGTAAATGTTCACAAGAAGCAAGGTTTCAATCTTGTGAATCCTAGTGGAATGATGTAATATGTTGGGTATATATACATAGATATAAAGACCCATTTGGTGGAGAGTGATATTCCATGCGCGACAAAGGGACTGAGCGTTGGAGCACATACGAGCCGTTTTATATTACATTGAATGATAAAAAAGTGGCTGACATCGTCGTTACCAATCATGCGAGAAGCCGGTATACGGATCGGGTAAAGGGCGACGACACGACCCATGAGGAAATCGGGGCCTGGATGTGGGAATGCCTGAAGCAGAACCGGATCGTGCCGTACTATCGCAATGAACAAGACGTTTATTTAATTGACGACGATTTGGTCGTGGTAGCGGAGTTTTCGGAGCTGGAGGATGAGCGTGATCTTATCGGCAACCCGCTGCATCGGATGATTATCGTGACTTTTTTGGGGCGCATGTCGGAGACGATTGAGCTTCGCGACCTGAAGTCATATTATTCGTGGCTGCGCCATTCGCGGCGCATGACCTTGATCAAGAACAGTCGTAAACGAAAATAATTTTAAAAAATAATAGATAGAAATCCACATTGGCATGCGAGCGATCTGCGCGGATGTCTTTTTTGTGCGTTTGCCGGCAATCGGCTACAATGGTGTTGAGCCAGGCAGCGAGAGGGGTAACGATCGTTATGAATTTTCATCAGCTACATATTTTTTATACGGTGGCGGAGCGGGGGAGCTTCTCGGCGGCCGCTCAGGCGCTCCACATGAGCCAGCCTGCGGTCACGATGCAGATCCAGGCTCTGGAGGAGCATTTCGGCACGAAGCTGCTGAACCGCTCCACGAAGCGCATCGAACTAAGCGAGGCCGGTCGGATTCTGCTGCCCTATGCCCGGAAGATCCTCGAGCTCTCGCGGGAAACGGATGCGGCGATGGCGGCCTTTTCCAATATGCTGCTCGGAAGGCTCCAGCTCGGCGCAAGCCTGACCATCGGCGAATATGTGCTGCCGCGCCTCCTTGGACCGTTCGGGCGGGCGTATCCCGACATATCGATTATGCTGAAGGTGATGAACACATCGCAGATTCTCGAGGAGATCGCGGGCCATCAATTGAATTTCGGGCTGATCGAAGCGCCGGTGGAGCATCCGGATATGGTGCTTGAGCCGGTCATGGAGGACGAGCTGAAGCTGATTGTCCCATCGGGGCATCCGCTTGCGGAGAGACCGGATCCAATCGAGCTGAGTGAAGTGCTGACTTATCCGTTTGTGCTTCGAGAGAAAGGCTCCGGTACCCGGAAGGTGAT
Source organism: Paenibacillus sp. FSL R5-0810 (assembly GCF_038002285.1). NCBI lineage: Bacteria > Bacillati > Bacillota > Bacilli > Caryophanales > Paenibacillaceae > Paenibacillus > Paenibacillus sp. FSL R5-0810. Next base: position 2,896,524 of record NZ_JBBOCF010000001.1, on the reverse strand, counting down.
GGAGGATGTGTTGATAGAGCGGGGAATTGACCCCGGGGCAATTCGGACCGTCATGGAGCTCGGCAGCACCGGCGCGGTCAAATCGGCCGTGGAGGAGGGGCTGGGGATCACTATGCTCTCCACCTCAACCGTCAAGCACGAAACCGCGCTTGGGCTGGTCAAGATGATTGATATCGCGGATGCATCGTTCAAACGCAATTTCTATGCGATTCAGCTGCGGTCCGCCCTGCTGCCGATGTCCGCGACAACCTTCCTGACTTATTTGAAAGAGCAGCGGCAGTAACCAGAGGCTTGTTGAAGGCGCAGCGGCTGCAAGCTTTGTGGTTATGGTCAAACGCGAAAGGAGAATGGAAATGCCCATACGATTACCGGATGACGTAAAGGGAGGCTGTGATTTGCATACGCACACACAGGCTTCGGATGGAATGAATCGTCCCTCTGAAAATGTACAGCTCGCATTCGAGCGCGGCTTAAACGCGCTGGCCATTACGGATCATGACACGGTCGCCGGCGTCGAAGAAGCTCTCCTTGCCGGACAACGTCACGGCATTGAGGTTGTGCCCGGCGTGGAAATCAGTACCATGGCCGGCGGCAAGGACATTCATATCCTGGGGTATTATGTGGATATCCATGACGAAGTCTTTCTCGGACGGCTGGCGGAGCTCCGGCGAACGAGGGAGCTGCGCAATGAGAAGATTTTAGCGAAGCTTAAGGAACTCGGGATCAGCATCACGATGGATGAAGTCATTCGAGGATTGGGGCGGGAGCTTGCTCCCGATGAGAGCATCGGCCGACCTCATATCGCCGATGCGCTAGTCCGCAAGGGACATGCCGGCAGCATGCGCGAGGCGTTTGACCGCTATCTTGCGCAAGGGGCGGCAGCCTATGTGCCCCAGGAGCGGATTCATCCGTCGGCGGCTTGCGATTGGATTCGCGATGCCGGAGGCGTGCCCGTGCTCGCCCACCCGGGCATTTATGAGGACGATGAACTGGTGGAAACGATCATTCGGGAGGCCGGGCCGAGGGGAATCGAGGTGTACCACTCCGACCACGGAGCGGACGATGAAACCCGCTACCTGGCCATGGCCCAGCAATACAGCCTCATCGTGACCGGCGGCTCGGACTATCATGGCGTGAGGCAGGGCGAGGTGTTTCACGGAGACATCGGTGCAAGGCGCGTAGCGGCCGAGGTGCTGGAGCAGCTGCGGAATTCGCAGGGATCCGTACAGTGAACGGACATGGATCAGACATATAAATAAAAACGGGTATCCCCGATTTTCGTTTTCATGGGGGATACCCGTTTTTATTGTCTTGGTTCTTATTTGTTCCAGGCAGCCCAGATAAGGACCGGCGCTATCGGTTGTTTTTCACGGTGCTCGGCAGTCCCTTGATCAGCTGTTCATCCGGCGTGACGAACAACGTCTTCTGATTGTCGTAGATCACATATCCCGGCTTCGCCCCGCTTGGCTTGCGGACATGCCGGATCAAGGTGTAGTCGACGGGCACGCTGCTGGACTCCTTGGCCTGGCTGTGGTAGGCCGCCAGCTGCGCCGCTTCCTGCAGCGTCGCCTCCCCGAATTCGCTGCTGCGGATCACGACGTGCGAGCCTGGAATATCCTTCGTGTGAAGCCAAGTATCGTTAGGGGATGCAAGGCGGTTGGTCAGGTACTCGTTCTGCAGATTGTTCTTCCCGACGTACAGCTCGATGCCCTCCGATGATGTGTAGACATGAAGCGTAGGCTTGTCGTTCTTCTTCTTTTTCTTCGTCTTGCGGCTTCGGTCCCGGAGGTACCCTTGCTGGATCAATTCTTCCCGTATTTCGTCAATGTCGTTCAAGGTGGCATGGTCCAGCTGCTGAAGGAGATTGTCGAGATAGCCGATTTCCTCGCGGGTTTTGATCAGCTGCTCGTTAATGACGGCCAGGCTGTTTTTATATTTGTTATATTTTTTAAAATAGCGCTGGGCATTATCCGATGGCGTCAGGAGAGGGTCCAGCGGAATGGTGACGAGCGCCTGCTCTTCATCGTAATAGTTGACGAGCCGGACTTCCCGGTCCCCCTTCTGAATTTGGTGCAGCGAGGCGAACAGAAGCTCGCCGAAGATCCGGTAACGGTCCGCATCGCCGGCTTCCTCCAAATCCTCATGCAGTTTATCGAGCTTCTTGATATTCTTGGTCCGCTCGTTCTGCAGAAAACGCAGAAGATCGCTTACCTTCTGCTTCACGGCGTCGCGCTGGGCTTTATCGCCGTAATAATCCTCCATGCACTCGCTCACCGAGCCATAGGTCTTGGTCTCTTCCGCCAGATGGGTGAGCGGAATGACCGAGAACACCGACTTTCCCTTTGCATTAAGTCCGGATACGGGGCTGTACCGATGATGGCGCACCATATCCATCACCTCGTTGAATGCGCTCCACAGGCTGCCGCAATTTTTCTCGGACTCTCCGCCGGAGGCATCTTCCGCTCCGGCCCGGTGCGTGATCTCTTGGGCGGCGAGCGGGCTCAAACCGCTGAAGGTGCCCACAAGCCATGAAACTGCCGGCTCCTCGCTGAGCAGGCATGCCTCGCGGAAAGCCTCTTGTCCCGTTTCAAGCGGATTCTGCTTGAACTGCTCGGGCGGGCTCGTGTAGGCAAAGCCCGGCATGACAACTCTGTAGCTGCTGATCGCCGGCGTGACATGGTGAATGCCGTCCAGGATCGTGCCCGTGGCCGGATCGAGCAGAATGATGTTGCTGTGCCTGCCCATCAGCTCAACGATGATTTTTTTGGTGGATACATCGCCCAGCTCGTCGCGCTGCCGGACCGTGATCTCGATAATCCGCTCCATGCCGACCTGCGTTATGTCCTCAATGATGCCGCTCTCGCAGTGCTTCCGCATCACCATGCAGAACATGGGCGCTTCCGCCGGATTGACGAACGCTTCGCCGGTAAGATGCACCCGGGGATACGTCGGGTTCGCGGACAGCAGCAGCTTTGCATTGCCTTGCTGCGTGCGGATATGCAGGACGATGTCCCTCTCATTCGGTTGATATATTTTATTGATCCGCGCGCCCCGGCATGATTGAAGCTCATGCACGAGCGCACGTGTAACGATTCCGTCCAGTGCCATGAATACATTCTCCTTCTGTCTCTTACCCTTCCTATCGTACTTCTCTATGATGCCATATTTCCCGTAAAAACTTAATAGCCCCTTCTGTGATAATTCAGGTTTTGTCCGAATACATTTACGTAGCAGGGGTGGAAAAGCTGTCAATCCGCCGGAACTTGCGTAAAACAACCGGGAGGGAAAGGAAGCATGGAACAAAAGCAATGGCACCAGATGGATGTGGATGAATTGCAGCAGGTGCTGCATTTGCGTCCGGAGCAGGGCCTCACGGAAGAGGAAGCCGGGGAAAGACGGAAAACCAGCGGTTATAACGAGCTCTCCGAGGGGGCGAAAATTTCCCCGCTTGTTCTGTTTTTGAACCAATTCAAGGATTTCATGGTGCTCGTGCTCCTTGGGGCGACCCTGATCTCCGGATTGCTTGGGGAGTATCTGGATGCCGTAACCATCGTGGCGATTATACTGATAAACGGGATACTCGGTTTTGTCCAAGAGTTTAAAGCGGAGCGGTCGCTGCGGGCTCTGAAGCAGCTGTCCGCCCCGTCCTCCAAAGTGCTGCGGGACGGTAAAGTGGTGCATCTGGCGGCCAGGGAGCTGGTGCCTGGAGACGTGGTGCTGGTGGAGAGCGGCGACCGCATTCCGGCCGACGTCCGCTGGCTGGAGACGAGCAGCTGCAGCGTTGAGGAGTCGGCATTAACCGGGGAGTCGATGCCGGTGAACAAGCATGCCGAGCCGATCCCCGAGGCGGATGTGCCGCTTGGCGACCGCAAAAATATCGGCTTTATGGGCACGATGGTCACCCGCGGTTCCGCCAAGGGCGTTGTCATCCGGACTGGAATGGATACCGAAATGGGCAAGATCGCCGATCTGATCCAGAGCACCGAATCCCAGGAAACGCCGCTGCAGCATCGTTTGGAGCAGCTAGGGAAAATATTGATCGGCGTTTCGCTCGCGCTCACGGTTCTGGTCGTCGTGGCGGGCATCCTCCACGGGCAGCCGGCGGCAGGCATGTTCCTGGCAGGCGTCAGCCTTGCGGTCGCAGCCATTCCGGAGGGGCTTCCGGCCATCGTAACGATCGCCCTGGCGCTCGGCGTCCAGCGGATGATCAAGCGCAAGGCCATTGTGCGGAAGCTGCCTTCGGTCGAGACGCTTGGCTGCGCCTCCGTCATCTGCTCCGACAAGACGGGCACGCTGACCCAGAATAAAATGACCGTCACCCGGATCTGGCTTGGGGGCCGCATCTTGGAGGTGACCGGACAAGGCTATGATCCGACTGGACAAATCCTCCATAAGGGCAAGCCGGTCGAGCTGCGGTCCGATCAGGCGCTGCGCCGGCTCCTGCAGATCGGGGGACTGTGCAACAACGCCGAAATCGTCGAGACTATACAGCAAGATACGCGTAACAAGCGCAAAGGCAAGGAGGAGCCTGCGGCCCCTTCCGCTTGGGAATTGAAAGGGGACCCGACCGAAGGCGCCCTGCTGACCCTGTCGTCCAAGATGGGTTTGACCAAAGCAAGCTTGGCATCCGTGTACCAGCGGGATAAGGAATTTCCGTTCGATTCGGAACGGAAGCTGATGTCCGTCATCGTCAGCCATCAGGGGGGACGCCTGCTCTGCACGAAGGGCGCGCCGGATGTGCTGCTTGAAGCCTGCACGTATATTTTATGGGACGGAAACGTCGTGCCGCTTACACCGACGCTGCGCCAGAAGGTGCTGGCCGCGAACGAAGGCATGGCTTCCGAAGCGCTCCGGGTGCTCGGCCTTGCATACCGCGATCTCCGGCCTTACGACAAGCCGGAAACGGACAAGGAGGCGGAGGGCCAGCTGATCTTCGTCGGATTGGCAGGGATGATCGATCCGCCTCGACGCGAGGTGCGCGACGCGATTGCAACCTGCCGCCGGGCGGGCATCAAGACCGTGATGATTACCGGCGACCACAGGACCACCGCCGAAGCGATTGCCGGCCAGCTTGGCATCATGCCGAGGAACGGCTTGTCCTTGACCGGGCAGGAGCTGTCTCGGATGGATGACAAGGAGCTGGACGCCAAAGTGGACCAGACCTTCGTCTACGCCCGCGTATCCCCGGAGCATAAGCTCCGAATCGTCAAATCGCTGCAGCGCAAGGGCCATGTGGTAGCGATGACCGGCGACGGGGTCAATGATGCGCCGGCCATCAAGGCGTCGGATATCGGCATCGCGATGGGCATCACCGGCACGGATGTGACCAAGGAAGCCTCATCGCTCGTGCTCAGCGACGACAACTTCTCGACCATCGTGTCGGCCATAGAGGAAGGCCGGAGCATCTATGAGAACATACGCAAGTTCATTCGCTATTTGCTGGCATCGAATGTCGGGGAAATTCTGACGATGTTCTTCGCGATGATGCTTGGCCTGCCGCTTCCGCTCGTGCCGATTCAGATTCTATGGGTAAACCTCGTGACCGACGGGCTTCCAGCGATGGCGCTTGGCGTGGACCAGCCGGAGAAGGACCTGATGGAGCACAAGCCGAGAGGGGCCAAGGAGAACATTTTCGCCCGCCGGCTCGGCTGGAAAATTATCAGCCGCGGCGTTTTGATCGGCCTTTGTACGCTTGGAGCCTTCTGGATTACGCTGTCCGGCTCGCCAGACGATTTGGTGAAAGCCCAATCGGTCGCCTTTGCCACGCTTGTGATGGCGCAGCTGATCCACGTGTTCGACTGCCGCAGCTCACGCTCCATTTTCCACCGTAATCCGCTGCAAAACAAAGCGCTGGTGCTGGCAGTGCTCTCTTCGATCCTTCTGATGCTGGGGGTTATGTACATCGAGGTATTCCAGCCGATCTTCAAGACGGTTCCGCTCGGACTGAAGGAATGGGCGCTGGTGCTTGTCGCCGCCGGAATCCCGACCTTCCTGATGGGAGCCGGCAGCGTATGGGGTGGACGAAGAAACCGCAACCGCAGCCGCCGCAGCATGATGCCGAAGAGTGCAAATATTTCGGCATAAAGTCAATGGGTGAGCCCATCCGATCTAGTATATGCTAAACTCAAGTTTTGCTATTGCAGAGGAGATGGGTTTGACGATGGAATTTACAAAAATGCACGGACTCGGCAACGACTTCGTTGTCGTGTACGGAGAACAGGAATTGCCTTCGAACGCCTCCGAGCTGGCTGTGAAGCTGTGTGACCGCTTCTTCGGCATCGGCGCGGACGGACTCGTATATATATTGCCTTCAGCCAAGGCGGATTTCACGATGCGGATCATGAACTCCGACGGATCCGAAGCGGAGCAATGCGGCAACGCGATCCGCTGCGTTGCGAAGTACGTTTACGATCATGGCCTGATCGACCGCACGGAGATGACGATTGAGACGCTGGGCGCGGGCGTGCAGAAGCTGCGCCTTACCGTCGAGGCAGAAAGGGTCGCCAGCGTGCGGGTCGATATGGGCGAGCCGATCCTGGATGGACTTCGCGTGCCGACAACGGTGGATCAGCATCCGGTGGTGAACCATCCGATCGAGGTTGACGGGCGGGAATTTCGCTTTACGGCCGTGTCGATGGGGAACCCGCACTGCGTAATCTACGTAGACGACGCTGTCAGCTTCGATCTCGGCACCTGGGGGCCGAAGCTGGAGGTTCACCCGCTGTTCCCGCGGAAGACGAACGTCGAATTCGCGACGGTCAACTCCCGGAATCAGATCGATATGCGGGTATGGGAGCGCGGGGCAGGACCAACGCTTGCTTGCGGCACCGGCGCCTGCGCCACGCTTGTAGCCTCCGTCCTGAACGGTGCGGCTGACCGCAGCGCGACCATTTCCCTTAAAGGGGGAGACTTGTTCATCGAATGGGATGAGCGTGACAATCACGTATATATGACCGGGCCTGCCGAAGTTGTGTATACAGGAACCGTTGTCCTGTAATATGATTCCTGAAAGGCTGCTGAAGCGTTGATATCGGAATCGTTAGATCGAACTGGATATACCGGTATTTGCGGCATTATCTGTCCATTGCCTGGAATTACAAGAAGGAGACCTGAAGGAGACCTGAACGGGTCTCCTCTTTGTCTCTTTATCTTTAGGAAGGTTTTGTGATACATTAGTGAAAATATTAGTCAGGTGGAGGGAAGGCACAGTGAAACCGGATCTAAGGCAGGCGTGGGAGAATCAGGTACTGATCGGGGACGGCGCCATAGGTACCTATCTATATCAACTAGGGTTCCCCGTAGGGATATCATATGAGGAGCTGAACCTGACCTCTCCGGAGGTTATCGGAAACGTTCACCGGCAGTATGTTGACGCCGGCGCGCAGTTGATCGAAACGAATACATTTTCGGCCAACTACGACAAGCTGTCCAAATACGGCCTGGAGTCCAAGGTCGGGGAGATCAACCGGGCAGGCGTGCGCATTGCCCGCGAGGCCGCAGGCCGCGACGGCTATGTCGTCGGCGCTGTTGGCTCCATTCGGGCCGGCCGCAGAAGCAACATATCGACTGGCGAGCTGAAGCGGTACTTTGAGGAGCAGCTCAGCGTTCTATTATCCGAGGGCGTCGACGGCATCCTGCTGGAAACCTTCTATGATGTCGAAGAAATCCAGCTGGCGCTGCAGCAGGTCCGCAAGCTGACCGACCTGCCCGTCATTTGCCAGTTCGCGGTCGAGAATATCGCCCGGACGCTCGACGGCTTCTCGATGCAGGACGCTTACCGGATTCTCAGCCAGGAAGGAGCCGACGTGATCGGTTTCAACTGCCGGACGGGACCGAACGGGATCATGCGCGCATTGGAAACGCTAAGCGGGGTTATGAATCTGCCGGCATCGGTCTATCCTAATGCTGGGATCGCCGATTACGTGGACGGGGAATTCCGTTACGGCGCCAGCCCTGAGTATTTCGGTCAAATGGCGGTGCCGTTCGCGGACCTCGGCGCCCGGATTATCGGCGGATGCTGCGGAACGACGCCGGCTCATATCGCGGAGATCGCTTCGACGTTATCCGGTTACGTGCCATCGCCTCTGCCGGAGGTTGAACCGGCCGAAATCAACCGGATCGTGATTCAGGAGCCTGCGGAAGGCAATCAGCCGGAGCGCTCTTCCGAGCCTTCCCTCGTCGATCTTGTGAAGGAACGTCACACCGTCATTGTGGAGCTGGATCCGCCGCGCGACCTCGACATCACGAAGTTTATGAAGGGGGCCGAGGCGCTGAAGAACGCGGGAGCGGATGCGCTGACGCTAGCCGACAACTCCCTCGCGGTCACCCGGATGAGCAACATGGCGCTGGGGCATCTTGTACAAGCCAGAATCGGCCTTCGGCCGTTGATTCATATCGCCTGCCGCGACCGGAACCTGATCGGGACCCAATCCCATATGATGGGCTTTGACGCGCTTGGCATCGACCATGTGCTTGCAGTTACGGGCGACCCGGCCCGTTTCGGCGACCTTCCGGGCTCGAGCTCGGTTTACGATATGACCTCGTTCGAGATCATTCGGATGATCAAGCAGCTGAACGAAGGCATCGCCTTCTCCGGCAAGCCCTTGAAGCAAAAAGCCAAGTTCGTTGTCGGGGCTGCGTTTAATCCGAATGTGCGCCATTTGGATAAGGCGGTTGCGCGCCTGGAGAAGAAGATTGCGTCCGGCGCGGACTATGTAATGACGCAGCCGGTATATGATCCGGAGCTGATCGTTCGGCTAAGAGAAGCAACCGCTCATCTGGATATCCCGATTTTTATCGGCATTATGCCGCTGGCCAGCGGACGGAACGCAGAGTATCTGCACAATGAGGTGCCGGGCATTCAGTTGTCCGATGAAGTACGCAGCCGCATGGCAGGGCTGGAAGGGGAAGCCGGACGAGCGATGGGCGTCCAAATCGGCAAGGAGCTGCTGGATGTCGCAACCAAGCATTTCAACGGCATTTACCTGATGACGCCGTTTATGTTCTACGAAATGAGCGTGCAATTAATGGAGTACGTCTGGGAGATATCGGGCCGCCGACTGTCCCCCTTGTTTCATTAATAATTATCAATTACAATAGTGTAATGGATGTGATTCCGATGTCATTGAGTATGACCGGATATGGACAGTCCGCCGTCGATTTTCAAGGGTATCATGTGTCAATAGAAGTGAAGTCGGTCAATCACAGGTATTGTGAAGTCGTGTTCAGAATGCCTCGTGAATGGTCCCGCTTTGAGGATTCGCTTCGGAGGGCCGTGCAGACCCGGATCGGCCGCGGACGGGTTGATGTTTACATTAACAAGGAAAATAACGGCGAGTCCCCGGATGCGGTGCTGAATCATGCCATGGTCAAAGCATACTTGCAGGCTGCAGAGGAATTGAAACCTTACGGTATTCAAGGAGAATTGACGGTACGCGACATGCTGTCCCTGCCGGATGTCCTCGTCAGTCCCGGGGGGCTTCCAATGGATGAAGCGCAGCAGCAGGAGTGGCATGATGCGCTTCTTCAAGGTCTCAACAAGGCGCTTGACGGCTTGGTGCAGATGCGGAGCAAGGAAGGGGCATTCCTGGTGAAGGACATCGAGGAGCGGCTTGGCCGTCTTGAATCGCTTCACAGCGAAATGGCCGAGCTGGCGCCCGAAGTGCCGGAGGAATACCGGAAGCGTCTGAGACAGCGCATTGAGTCGCTCGATGACGGGTCGCTTGCCGTTGATGAACATATATTCGGTATGGAAGTGGCTTTGTTTGCCGAACGCTGCAACGTCGAGGAGGAGCTGATCCGTCTTCGCAGCCATTTGGAGCAATGCAGGGAATTGCTTAATCAGAAAGGCCCTGTTGGCCGCAAACTTGATTTTCTGATTCAGGAAATGAACCGAGAAGTCAATACGATTGGATCGAAGGCCAATCATCTGACTCTGGTAAACCGTGTTGTCGAAATGAAAGCGGAACTGGAGAAGATTCGTGAACAAGCCGCCAACGTGGAATGAACTCGGCTTAATCGGCAAATAGAGTCAAATGTATAGGGGGAGCAGTCGCACTATGGCAATCAAACTTATTAATATTGGCTTCGGAAACATCGTATCGGCCAATCGGATCATTTCGATCGTGAGCCCTGAATCGGCGCCGATCAAGAGAATTATCCAAGAAGCACGGGACCGTCATATGCTGATTGACGCTACATACGGCCGAAGAACGCGGGCTGTTATTATTACCGACAGCGACCACGTGATTTTATCGGCCGTGCAGCCAGAAACCGTGGCGCACCGTCTATCCAGCAAAGATGACGACAACGACGAATAAGATGAGGAGTACTATGTCTAGAGGATTATTGATTGTATTATCCGGTCCATCCGGGGTAGGGAAGGGAACCGTCTGCACCGCTCTTCGGAGCCGTGTTCCGGAATTGGTCTATTCCGTGTCGGCCACGACACGTTCGCCTCGCCTCGGCGAGGTAAACGGCGTAAACTATTTTTTCAAAACCCGCGAGCAGTTCATGGAGATGATTGAGAACGATCAGCTTCTGGAGTATGCGGAATATGTCGGGAACTACTATGGTACTCCGCGGGATTTCGTGGAGGAGACGCTCGCCCAGGGCAAAGACATCATCCTGGAGATTGAGGTCCAGGGCGCTCTGAAGGTGAAGGAGAAATTTCCGGACGGAATCTTTGTGTTCCTGATGCCGCCGTCGCTTGAGGAGCTGAAGGACCGAATTCAGGGCCGAGGCACGGAAAACCAGGCAACCATCGAGCATCGCATGTCCGTTGCCGTCGATGAGATCAATTTGCTTCAGCATTATGACTATGCGGTCGTAAATGACGAGATTAATCTCGCATGCGAGAGAATAGAAGCTATTATTATAGCCGAGCATTGTAAAGTGAGAAAATAAATCTTGCCAGCCCATATCGGCTGCGAGATTTCTAGTATAGAAAGAAGAGGTGTTAGAGCTATGTTATACCCATCCATTGATGAAATGATGAACAAAGTCGACAGCAAGTACTCGCTCGTTGTTGCGGCTTCCCGCCGTGCACGTCAGCTCCGCGAGGGTCAACCGAGCGAACTCCAAAATCCGAAATCACATAAATTCGTAGGCGTTGCGCTTGAGGAAATCTACGGCGATTATGTGAAGATTGAACGGGAAGAAGCTTAAACGGCTTCTCCTACATCTGAATAGGAATGCGTTCGCGCAAAAAAATGTGACAACCGAAAGGTTGTTATTTTTTTGCGGGAGCGATGATAGGGTACCTTCAGACCAATCGAAAGCGGGGGAATTGTCATGTTGAACGGGAAAGTCATCGTCCTTGGCGTAACCGGCGGCATTGCCGCTTATAAAGCGGCCACGCTGTGCAGCCGGCTTGTTCAAAGGGGAGCGGACGTGCATGTCATAATGACGGAGTCCGCGAAGCAGTTCATTACGGAATTGACGCTCCAATCCCTGACCAAAAACCCGGTATATTCCGATACCTTCGACGAGAGGGATCCTTCGGTCGTTTCGCATATCCATCTCGCCGATATGGCGGACCTCTTCCTCGTTGCGCCGGCGACGGCCAACGTGATCGGCAAGATGGCCCACGGCCTGGCGGACGATATGCTGACAACGACGCTGCTCGCCACGACGGCGCCTGTCATGATCTCGCCGGCGATGAACGTCCATATGTATACGCATCCGGCGGTTATGGCAAATTTGGAGACGCTGGCTTCCCGCGGCGTTGGCATGATCGAGCCGGGCGAAGGGCTTCTGGCTTGCGGCTATGTCGGCAAGGGAAGGATGGAGGAGCCGGATACGATCGTGGAGGTCGTGGAGCGTTTTTTCCAAGAACAGGACAAGCAGGGCGGCCCATCCTTAAGGGTTGACGGAATGCCCGGGTCTTCAGCCGACCATGCAGCGAACGGATCGCATGGCTTGCTGAGCGGCAAGAAAGTCGTCGTTACGGCGGGCGGCACGATCGAGCGGATTGATCCGGTCCGATATATTACGAATGATTCTTCCGGCAAAATGGGATTTGCGATTGCCAAAGCCGCGAAAGAGCTTGGAGCCGAGGTCCATTTGATCGCTGCTCATACCGACGAGGCGCCGCCCGAAGGGATCGAGACGGAAAGGGTGGAATCCGCGGAGGATATGTACCAGGCGGTGCTGCGCGCGTTTCCTGACAGCGATATCGTGGTAAAGGCGGCGGCCGTTGCCGATTACCGTCCACGGGAGGCGGCTTCGTCCAAAATCAAGAAGCGCGGCGATACGATGACGCTGGAGCTGGTGAAGACAACGGATATTTTGGAGAATTTGGGACGCCGAAAGACGACCCAATTCCTGATCGGCTTTGCAGCCGAAACCGACTCCGTAGAGCAGTATGCCAGAGAGAAGCTGAAGCGGAAAAATTGCGATTTGCTCGTAGCCAATGACGTCACGGCAGCGGGCGCGGGATTCGGCACGGACACCAACCTCGTCCAGATTTATGACGCAGAGGGGCTCGTCGAGCGGCTTCCGCTCATGTCCAAGGAGGAAGTGGGCCGGCGGCTGCTGACGCTGGCGGCCGAGCGGCTGTCCGGGAGGTTTTCTTAATGGAAATGGCACGGGTTATTGTGGACGTGCCGTCCAAGGATACGGACCGTCCATTCGACTATTTGATTCCGGAGCGGCTCCGTCCATGGATCGAGGTCGGCAGCAGGGTCGGCGTCCCATTCGGCCACCGGACGCTGCAGGGCTTCGTCGTATCCCTTCATCCGCGTCCGGAAATGGAGACGTCGAAGATGAAGCCGATCCAGGAAATATTGGACGTTATGCCGCCCCTGTCGCCAGAGCTGATCGAGCTTGGCGAATGGATGAAGGAGCGCTACGCCTGCCGGCTGATTACGGCGCTGCAATCCATGCTCCCGACGGCACTGAAGGGGAAAGCGGAAAGGTATATCTCGCTTGGGGACGGCAGCGGGCTGGAAGCCGAGCAGCCGGACAGCCTGTTTGCGCTGCTGCCGGAGAGTGAGCTGGAGCAGCAGCTGATCGCTTTTGTATCCCAGCGGGGCGAAGTGTCCCTGCAGCAGCTCACCCGCGCGTTCCCGGATGCCGCCCAAGCCATCAAGGGGCTGATTGAACGCGGAAGGCTGAGCGAGCATCAGCAGATTAAAGATAAATTGCAGAAGAAAACATTGAAGGCGGTTGGTCTTGCCGTTACGGCAGAGGAGGCGGAAGGGATCCTGGCTTCGTTTCCGGCAAAGGCTCGGAGGCAGAAGGAGATTCTGCAGCATTTGCTTGAAATGGAGCCCTTCCTGCCGCTCCCGCTGAAAGACCTGCTGCAGACGCTTGGCGTTACGGCGGGGACGGTCAAGTCGCTTGCCGATAAGGGCTGGGTCACGCTGGAGGATGTGGAGGTGTTCCGCGACCCTTACCGGGGACGGAATTTCAAGCCGAGCGAGCCGCTGGCGCTGACGTCCGAGCAGCAGCATGTTTACGACAGAATTGTTCGTACGCTGGATGAGCGTGCGCACGGCGTGTTCCTGCTGCACGGGGTAACCGGCAGCGGCAAGACGGAAATCTACCTTCAGACGATTGCCAGATGCCTCGATCAGGGGCGCCAGGCGATCGTCCTGGTGCCTGAAATTTCGTTGACGCCGCAGATGGTCGAGCGCTTCAAGGGGCGCTTCGGAGACCGTGTAGCCGTCATGCATAGCCGCCTCTCGGACGGGGAGCGCTACGACGAGTGGCGCAAAATCCGGGAAGGCCGGGCTTCGGTCGTGGTCGGGGCAAGATCCGCGGTGTTTGCTCCGTTCGATAATCTCGGACTCATCATCATGGACGAGGAGCACGAAACTTCCTATAAACAGGAGGAAACGCCGAAATACCATGCGAGAGACGTGGCGATCCACAGGGCCCGTCGCACCGGCGCCGCCGTCATTCTGGGCTCGGCGACGCCTTCGCTGGAGAGCTATCATGCGGCGAGATCGCAGGCGCAGGATGAATTTGCCCCGGTTCTGCTGGAAATGCGGGCCCGGGCGCTCGGGAACAAGCTGCCGGCGGTCCGCGTGATCGACATGCGCGAAGAGCTTCGCGAAGGCAATCGCTCCATGTTCAGCCGGCCGCTGCACGAGGCGATTGCCGGTCGACTTGAACGGGGAGAGCAGACGGTGCTGCTCCTGAACCGGCGGGGATACTCCACCTTCGTGATGTGCCGGAGCTGCGGATATGTGGCGGGCTGTCCGGAGTGCGACATCTCGCTGACGTATCACCAGAAATCGAACAATCTGCGGTGTCATTACTGCGGATATGCCGCCAAGACGCCGGAAGTGTGCCCGGATTGCGGCAGCGAGCATATCCGCTACTTCGGAACGGGCACGCAGCGCGTGGAGGAAGAGCTGGCTAAGCTCTTTCCCGGCATTCGCGTTATCCGCATGGACGTGGACACAACGACCGAGAAAGGCTCGCACGAGAAGCTGCTGAAGCAGTTTAGGGAGAAGAAAGCCGACGTGCTGCTTGGCACCCAAATGGTAGCAAAGGGGCTCGATTTTCCCGATGTGACGCTGGTTGGCGTCATAACCGCCGATTCCGCGCTGAATCTGCCCGATTTCCGGGCGGCGGAGAAAACGTTCCAGCTGCTTACGCAGGTTGCCGGACGCGCGGGTCGGCATCAGCTGCCGGGCGAGGTGGTCATACAGTCCTACACACCGGAGCATTATTCGATCGTTCATGCAAGCGGTCATGATTATTTATCCTTCGTCAAGGACGAGCTGAAGCACCGCAAAGCGCTTCATTATCCGCCTTACTGCAGGCTTATTCTGGTGACGCTGTCCCATGAGCAGCTGCCGCTGCTCGTGCGCATGGCTGAAAATTTTGCCGCGGGGATCAAGGCCGAAGCCGACCGGCGCGGGTGGTTCGGGAGCCTGGACCGCTTCGACGCAAGCGCGCTCGACATTCTCGGACCGGTGGCTTCGCCGATCCCAAGGCTTAAAAATAGATACCGATTTCAATGTATGATAAAATGGCGGGGAACGATGGACGCCGTCTCGCTGACGCGGTCCGTGGCCGAGCAGCTTCAGGACTCGGCTCGGGACAGTACGCTTCAGATCAGCATTGATGTCGATCCGCAAATGTTAATGTAAACCCGCATATACTGATGAAAAGCACAAGGATGGTGTCGTTGAGATGGCAATTCGCTTGATCGTAAAGGAACCGGATGAGGTTCTTCATAAAAAAGCAAAGGAAGTTACGAAAATTACGCCGAACGTTCAGAAGCTGCTGGACGACATGGCCGATACGATGTATGACGCGGACGGCGTCGGCTTGGCAGCTCCCCAGGTCGGCATTCTGAAACGGCTGATCGTTGTGGACGCAGGCGATGAGCACGGATTGATCAAGATGATCAACCCGGAAATCATCGAGAGCGAAGGCGAACAGTTCGGTCCTGAAGGCTGCCTCAGCATTCCGGGCTGGAACGGGGATGTGCGCCGCGCGGAGAAGGTTACCGTCAAAGGACTGGACCGGGAAGGCAATGAGCTCGTCGTGACCGGAACCGGGCTTTTGGCTCGCGCGTTCCAGCATGAGATTGATCATCTGAACGGGGTGTTGTTTACCGATATCGCCGAACGGGTGTATGAATATACGCCGGAGCAGCCGAGAAAAGAGCTGGAAAACCGATGAATATCGTATTTATGGGAACCCCTGCATTTGCCGTACCGAGCCTTGAGATGCTGATCGAGGAAGGGTATAACGTCGCAGCCGTCGTTACCCAGCCGGATCGTCCCCAAGGCCGCAAAAAGGTGCTGACGCCGACGCCGGTCAAGGAAGCCGCGCTTCGCCACGGCATCCCGGTGCTGCAGCCGCAGCGCTTGCGGAACCCTGAGGCTGTAGCGGAGCTGGCGGAGTATAAGCCGGATCTGATCGTTACGGCGGCGTACGGCCAAATTTTGCCGAAATCGGTGCTCGATTTGCCGCCGCTCGGCTGCCTTAACGTGCACGGCTCGCTGCTCCCGGCTTACCGAGGAGGCGCGCCGATTCAGCGCAGCATAATCAACGGCGAGAAGGTTACGGGCATCACGCTGATGTACATGGCTGAAGGGCTGGATACCGGCGATATGATCGCCAAAGTCGAGGTTCCGATCGAGGATGAAGATACGGCCGGGACGATGTTCGACAAGCTGAGCATGGCCGGCGCGAGACTGCTGAAGGAGCAGCTGCCGACTTTGGTTCAAGGCAAGGTTGCGGCCGAGCCGCAGGACGAGTCCAAGGCGACCTATGCACCGAACCTGACCCGGGAGGACGAAAAGATCGATTGGTCGAAAACCTCCCGTCAAATTTATGATCAAATCCGCGGCCTGGTTCCGTATTCGGGCGGCTTCACGCTGTGGAACGGGGACGTGTTCAAGGTGTGGGCCTGCGCCAAGCCGGATAAAGGCGACCAAGGCAAGGGCGATGGAGAGCCTGGAACCGTACTGGAAGTTAGTGAGAACGGAATTGTGGTCAAGACCGGCGACGGCGTGTTGACCCTATTGACGGTGCAGCCAAGCGGCAAGAAGGCGATGGACGCAGCCCAATTCGCGCGGGGGACGAGCCTTGCGCCGGGGACGGTGCTGACGTGAGCGGCAGCCCGAAGGGACGTCCGGCGTCGCCGCGGGAGCTGGCGATGCATGTGCTGACACAGGTTGAGCAGGAGGGAGCGTACAGCAACCTTCTGCTCAACACCGCTTTGCAGAAAGCAGCCCTGTCCAAGAGCGATGCGGGTCTGGCCACAGAGCTGATCTACGGGACGATTTCCCGGCTGAACACGCTGGATTATTTTTTGGACAAGTATGTGAATAAAGGCACCCGCAAGCTCCAGCCTTGGGTGAGGGCCTTGCTGCGGCTGAGCCTGTACCAGATTATCTACCTGGACCGAATCCCGGATCATGCGGTGGTGAGCGAAGCGGTCAATCTGGCGAAGCGCCGGGGGCACCAGGGAATCTCCGGGATGGTCAACGGCGTGCTCAGAAATATACTGCGCCAGAAGGAAAGCTTGGCGATCCCTGCCGATCTGCCGGCCGCGAAGCGGATCTCGCTTCAGCATTCGCACCCGGAGTGGCTGGTCGAGCGCTGGATTTCCCAATATGGCCGGGAGACGGCGGAGGCGATCTGCGCGGCCAACAATGAACCGCCGGCGGTCAGCGTCAGAGTAAATACGACGATGATCAGCCGGGAGGAGATGCTGAAGGAGATGGAGGGCCACGGCTTGCAGGCCGCCCCATCCTCCCTTAGCCCGTACGGCATCGTCGTGAAGGGCGCCGGCAATATGGCCCTGACCGACTGGTATCGTGAAGGCATGATCTCCATCCAGGATGAAAGCTCGATGCTGGTCGCCGAAGCGGTCGGTCCGGAGCCCGGCATGCGGGTGCTGGACTGCTGTGCCGCCCCTGGCGGAAAAAGCGCCCACATGGGGGAATTGATGAAGGACGAGGGCTCCATTGTAGCGAACGACATCCATTCTCACAAAGGCAAGCTGATCGCAGATCAGGCGGTCCGGCTGGGGCTGGACTGCATCCGAACGGTAACGGGCGATGCGATTGAGCTCCCCGCCCGGTTCGAGCCGGCTTCCTTTGACCGGATTCTGCTGGATGCCCCGTGCTCGGGGCTGGGCGTGATCCGCCGGAAGCCCGACCTGAAATGGGGGAAGACGGAGGAGGATATCCGCGAGATCGCGGCGCTGCAGTCAAGGCTGCTGGATTCCGTCTCGGCATTGCTTCGCCCCGGCGGGGTGCTGGTCTACAGCACCTGCACGATCGAGCCGCAGGAGAATGAAGGCGTGGTGACGTCCTTCGTGAACCGTCATCCCGAATTCGAGCTCGATGAAACGGGCAGCCTGTCCCGGCTCAAGGACAACGCGCTTGTCCGCGGCGGCGGCATTCAGATTCTGCCGCAGCACTATCATAGCGACGGCTTCTACATCGCAAGACTGCGAAGACGCTAAAACGAACCCGCGCGCCAGCCCGGCAAGAGGCCCTGCAGCCGTATCCCGCCCGCCGTGCTCTCCGGCGGGTTTTCTCTTTTACCGTCTCTTTTATTTATGGTAAAATAGGAAGAATGAAAAAAGAGTTGCATATGAATGAAATAGACAGGTGTGGTGAAATGAAACCCTTTATATACGATTTTTCGTTGGAAGAGCTTCAGGCATGGGCCCAGGAGCAAGGCGAGCCCGCGTTTCGCGGCTCCCAGATTTACGATTGGCTGTACGTTAAGCGCGTCGATTCCTTCGAGGAGATGACGAATCTCTCCAAGGAGCTTCGCTCGAAGCTGGATGCGTCGTTCAGCTTTGTAACCTTGACGGAGATTACCAAGCTTGAGTCGAAGGACGGCACGGTCAAATTTCTGTTCGGCCTTCATGATGATCATGCGATTGAAACGGTCATCATGAAGCACAACTACGGCAACAGCATTTGTGTTACGACGCAGGTGGGCTGCCGGATCGGCTGCACGTTCTGCGCATCGACGCTGGGCGGCCTGAAGCGGAACCTGACGTCCGGGGAGATCGTCGCCCAGGTGGTTCAGGCGCAGAAAATTCTGGACAAGACGGGCGAGCGCGTCTCCAGCATCGTGATTATGGGCTCGGGCGAGCCGTTCGAGAACTATGATGCAACGATGAAGTTTTTGCGCACGATGATTCACGAGAAAGGACTGAACATCGGACAGCGCCACATTACCGTGTCGACGAGCGGCATCGTGCCGAACATTTATAAATTCGCCGAAGAGGATACGCAGATCAATCTGGCGATTTCGATTCATGCGCCGAACGATAAGCTGCGCTCGAAGCTGATGCCGGTTAACCGCCGCTTCCCGTTCGACGACGTCATTGAAGCGCTGCGCTTCTATCAGGCCAAGACCGGACGGCGCATTACGTTTGAGTACGCGCTGATCGGCGGCGTGAACGACCAGGTCGAGCATGCCGAGGAGCTGGCGGACGTCATCAAGGATATGAACTGCTTCGTCAACCTGATTCCGGTCAACCATGTGCCGGAACGCAAATACGTTCGAACATCGCGCAATGACATTTTCAAGTTTCAACGTGCGTTAGCAGACAAGGGGGTCAATGTGACCATCCGTCGTGAACAAGGCCACGATATCGCTGCCGCTTGCGGACAGCTCCGGGCCAAGCATATGGAGTTGAGGTGAGAAGCTTTGATCAGAACGGTTCATGTCAGCCATGTCGGACGCGTTCGTCCTGTCAATGAAGATTCTGTGTTTGTGAGCACGCTGGAGCACGGTTATACGCTGGGTGTGGTCGCTGACGGCATGGGAGGCCATTTGGCAGGCGACACGGCCAGCCGGCTTGCGGTCGATACGGTAGCCGCGGATTTATCCTCCCTCGAGCCGGGGATTCCTTTGGAAGGGATTCGTGCCGCCCTCGGGGATGCGATTCTGCATGCCAACGAAGTGATCTATCAAGAGGCTTCGTCCGATGAGCGGCTTCACAATATGGGCACGACGATTGTAGCGGTGCTGCTCAGCGGCTCCGAAGGCTATATCGGGCACATCGGGGACAGCAGAGCTTATAAGGTTGCTTCCGGGCAAGTGACGCGCCTTACGGATGACCACACACTGGTGAACGAGCTGTATAAAAGCGGACAGATCACCGAAGATCAGCTGGAGACCCATCCCCGAAAAAATGTGCTGAGCCGTGCGCTCGGAACGGATGAGGATGTGACGGTTGAGCTTACGCCGGTATCCATTTCGGACGGCGAAGTGCTGCTTCTGTGCAGCGATGGACTCAGCAACCGGGTAAGCCGCGACCTGATTGGTCAAATTTCCGGCTCCCTTGACCTTCCTCTGGAGGAACGGGCGGATCGCCTGCTTCAACTGGCGCTTCTCGCCGGCGGCGAGGACAACATTACAGTCGCTATGTTTGAGCATCAAGAAGAGGTTGTCGGGCAACGTAAAAAGGGGTGGGATTCATGATCGGGCATGAATTGGCTGGTCGTTACAAAATTATAGAACGCATCGGCGGAGGCGGAATGGCGCTCGTCTACAAGGCTCAGGATATCCTGCTGAACCGGAATGTAGCGATCAAGGTGCTGCGCCAGCAGTTCGTCCATGACGAGGAATTTATTCGCAGATTCCGGCGCGAGGCGCAATCGGCCGCATCGCTGTCCCATTCCAATGTGGTCAGCATTTACGATGTCGGCCAAGAGGAAGACGTGCACTATATCGTCATGGAATATATCGAAGGTCAGAATTTGAACGAGATCATTAAAGAGCGGGCGCCGCTGCAGGTGGACGAAGCAGTGCGGATCGCCACCCAGATCTGTGATGCGCTGGATCATGCCCATCATAACCAGATTATTCATCGGGACATCAAGCCGCATAACATTCTGATCGGACGGAACGGACGGGTGAAGGTGACCGATTTCGGGATTGCCCGGGCCGTGACGTCGACGACGATTACGCAAACCGGATCGGTTGTCGGATCCGTGCATTATTTTTCGCCCGAGCACGCCAAAGGCGTCGTGACGGGTGAAAAATCGGATTTATATTCCTTAGGTATCGTGTTATATCAAATGCTGACCGCCCGTCTGCCGTTTCTCGGCGAGAGTCCAATCAGCGTTGCGCTGAAGCATCTGCAGGAGGAGTTCGACGAGCCGCGGGAGGTCAATCCGCTCATTCCGCAAAGCGTGGAGAACGTCATTCTGAAATCGATGCGCAAAAATCCGGAGGAGCGCTACCAGTCCGCTCAAGAAATGATGGCTGACCTGGAGACATGCCTTCTGCCTTCCCGCTTGAACGAGCCGAAGATGGAGTTCGAGGAGGACGAGGATTCCACGCGGGTGATGCCGGCACTCAAGACGATGCAGCGCAGCAGCCATCATCCGGACGATGAGCCGGATGAGGATGACGAAGAGGATGATGATGAGGACCGGACGCCGGGCAAACCGAAGAAGAAATGGGTGAAGCCGACGGTCATCGTCGCTTCGGTGCTGCTGTTCCTGGGAATCATGGCCGGTGTGGTCATGTATGTGAACAACATGCTTGAGGTTCCGGAGGTTACTGTACCTGGGGTAATTGGCATGACCGAGGAGGAAGCCATCCGGACGCTGGAGGGCGAAGGATTGACGGTGGATCCGGAAGTGATCCGCGAATACAAGCCGAACGTTACGGAAGGCGAAGTATTTGACCAGAGTAAGCCGGAGGGCACGAAGGTGAAGAAAGACTCTCCGATTCAGTTGTCCGTAGGGGCGGCGAAGCCGCTTGAGAAAATGCCGAACCTGAGCGGGAAAACGTATGAGCAAGCCGTCGAGGCTTTGACCGCGTTGGGCATTGCCGCTGAGGCAATAAATAAGTCTGAAGAAAACCATGACGAGATCGAAGCGGGTATGATCATCAGCCAAAATCCATCTCCCGATACGGACCTCGATCCTGATAAGGCCGCAGTCAGTCTGGTCGTCAGCAAAGGCAAAAAATTTGTCAAGATGCCGGCTCTCGTCGGCATGACCGAAGAGCAGGCCAGAGATGCGATCGAATCGCGGGGCCTCGTCGTTGATGCGGTCAAGCAAAAACCGAGCTTCGAAGTCAAACAGGGCATCGTGATGGAGCAGTGGCCTTACGAGGCGAACGCAGAAGTCGCCCCTGGGGAGAAAATTACATTTTTCGTCAGCTCCGGCTATCCGCCCGAGGCGCTGGAATACAATTACAGCGTTCCGATTTCTCCGGCTTACGAAGGGCAGGAGAGCAAAATTCGCATCGTGTTCTCGGACGCGCTGGGCGACAACCAAGAGGCCGTAAACAAAACGATTACGACCTCGGAATGGGTATCGGTGAAGCTGCTGCTCGCACCGGATAAGCACGCAACCGTCCAAATTTTCCGGGATGGCCGTCAGGTGGAAACGTACAGCGTCAGCTACAGCGACGTCAAGAACGGAACCGTGCCGCAGCCGACGATGGAACAGCCGCCTTTACCGCCGGATATGCAGGTTGATACGAATCCGGATGAAGGCACCGAAGGAACCGATGGCGGTGAGGAAGGCTCGGACGCGGAAGACGATTCCGCTTACGAGTGGGAGCCGGGCAACGGCAATGGAAATGGTCATGGCCGGGGCAAGGGCAATGAATGATCAAACGGTTATTCGATAGCAGCCGGTCTGGAATATACCATCGTGAAAACCAAATGAAATACATCCAAATTTCAACAAGAAAGGTGAGGCCTATTTTATGCTCGAGGGACTGATCGTGAAGGCACTAAGCGGATATTACTATGTGAAACCATTGCGAGATAACCAGTTGATATCCGGGGAGGACCAAGCGGTTCAATGCAGAGCCCGCGGCATTTTCAAAAAGAGAGGCATCTCTCCGCTCGTTGGAGACCGCGTCATGTATTCATTGACTGAGAATGGAGAGGGGACCGTGGATGAAATTCTTCCACGGTCTTCCGAATTAATTCGCCCGCCTGTCGCTAATGTCGACTTGGCGGTGCTCTTGTTTTCGGTTAAGGAGCCGGATCTGAACCTGCTCCTGCTGGACAAGTTCCTCGTGCATATTGAGCATGCGGGGCTTGACGCCGTCATCGTTCTGACCAAGCAGGATCTGACGGACGCTTCGGACGAATCCGCGGAAAAGGTGAAGCGGATGTACGAAGAGATCGGCTACGAGGTGATGATCACCAGCTCGCTCCAAGGCATTGGCGTCCAGCAGGTGAAGGATCGCCTGGCAGGCGAGATCAGCGTGTTCTCGGGGCAATCCGGGGTCGGCAAGTCGACTTTGCTCAATGCCCTGATGCCGGGACTGGCGCTGGAAACGAGCGAAATCAGCCTGCGCCTCGGGCGCGGCCGCCATACGACGCGGCACGTCGAACTGATCGAGCTGGATAACGGCGGGTATGTAGCGGATACGCCGGGCTTTAGCCAGCTGGACTTTCTGGAGCTTGGCGTCGAGGAACTGTCCAGCTGCTTCCGGGAATTCGCTCCGCATGCGGCGGAATGCAAATTCAGAGGCTGCAGCCATCTGCATGAGCCAGGCTGCCGGGTGATCCAGGCCGTAGAGGATGGAACCATCCAAGCCGGCCGCTACGAGCACTATGTGGAGTTTTTTACGGAGATGAAAGACAAGAAGCGGAGGTATTAAGCGATATGATTAAAATAGCGCCATCGATATTGTCGGCCGATTTTGCCAAGCTAGGGTCCGAAATCAGGGAGGCGGAGGCAGCCGGAGCGGACTGGATTCATGTGGACGTCATGGACGGCCATTTTGTTCCCAATATTACGCTCGGGCCACCGATCGTTCAGGCGATCCGGCCGCATACGACGCTGACGCTCGACGTGCATTTGATGATTGAGCAGCCGGAGCGCTACGTTGCCGATTTTGCCAAGGCCGGAGCGGATTTGATCACGGTTCATGCCGAAGCCTGTCCGCATCTTCACCGCGTCGTTCACCTAATCAAGGAGCAGGGGGTAAAAGCTGGGGTTGCCATTAACCCGGCCACACCGGCGCATGTTCTGGAGGAAATTCTTCCGGATCTCGACCTCGTGCTGGTCATGACCGTCAATCCGGGCTTTGGCGGACAAGCCTTTATCGAACGGACGGTAGGCAAAATCTCGCAGCTGCGGGCACGCGCCAATGAACTCGGCCTGTCTTCCCTTCATATCGAAGTGGACGGCGGCATCACGGCGGAGACGGCGCCGCTGGTAGCGGGCGCGGGTGCGGATGTGCTGGTGGCGGGAAGCGCGGTATTCGGCAAGGCCGACCGGGCCGAGGCGATTGCCCGAATCCGGAACAGCGCAACATCTTAATCCGGAAGCGGCAGTCCGAATGTCATAGGGCGGAGAATTTCCGCATAAATATGGTTACATGAGCTGGGTTCTCATGTAGCCTTTTTTGTCTGTGTTCACATCTATGGGCTTGGTGCATAACATAGTCTAGGAAGGCATGAGAATGATGGGGAGGGTGAGACATGAAATTCTATACGTTCAAGCTGCCGAAGTTTCTGGGAGGTTTTGTGAAGGCGATTCTCAACACGTTTCACAAGAGCTGACAGCTTGTCCCGGCGTAACACAAAACCTCCGCCCGGGACGGCCGCGCCATGCCGGTAGGGGAACAGGCAGGATGCAAACCGATGGAAGTGCCCGAGCGAACAAGACATACTGCAGCTTAAGGGGCTGTTCTTGCGCGGCGCAAAGGAGTGCAGGCTTGGCAGCGGGCCGGCCTTAGCTTCTTATGCGCGGTTAAAGAGGCCCAGGACATAATGAACGCCATATGGAGCCCGTACCTAAACCGGAAGTTTTTCTTGCATACAGAACAGAATGCATATCTTTCGGAAGACCCGGCATTAAGGGCATTCGCTTATCTTTGCCGCTGAAGGCTTGCTAACGGGGATTTCGCGATACAGACGGGGAGGAGCTGCTTTCTCCCACTAAAAAAAGCACCTGCGATCCGCTGAAGGTGCTTTTTGTTTAGGAGCATATATGTATCGTAAACGCAAGAAAAACTTCCTTGTCCCGATGCCGCCCATATCTTTGGAGCGCCTTGGAGATTACAGAAGTTTTTCTTCATATAACATGAGATGATTATACGCGAGTCACTTTACCGGATTTCAATGCGCGAGTGCTGACGTATACACGCTTAGGCTTGCCATCCACGAGGATGCGAACCTTCTGAACGTTAACGCCCCAAGTACGCTTGTTGTGGTTATTAGCATGGGAAACATGGTTACCGCTGCTTGGTTTCTTGCCAGTTACATAACATTTGCGAGCCATCAATTACACCTCCTTGTTCCTAAACCCTGCATGAAACAATACTTAAATATAATATCACAGTAAAAATTGCCGCGTCAACTGCCCTAAAAACATTTATTTCTCTTTCTTCTTATAGTACAATGTTGATTAGTCCATAATATTCGAAAGACAGTGTATTGTGGGCTGGTCGGCATGACTCCGTAAGCATCTGGAGACTGCCCGAGACGAGAGGAGACGAGATCAGCCCATCAGCATGTTGCGATCGGTTTAATCATAGAAAGTCTATTATTTATCGCTTTGGGCATTTCGTCGGCTATTAGCTATCAAATAGAGATAACAGTTTTCGTAAGAAGGTTTAAAGGGTATCAAGCCAGGAAGGGGAATTCTCATTGAGTAAGCGTTCTTTGAATGGAACAGAATTTACCGCGATGGTCCTAGCCGGAGCGGAGCAGCTGCAGCAGCATGCGGAACATGTCAACTCGCTGAACGTGTTTCCGGTGCCGGACGGCGACACGGGAACGAACATGAATTTGACCATGACCGCTGGGGTTGCCGAATTAAAGAGCAAGCACTCGGAATCCGTCGGACACAGCGCCGGTGTACTGTCCAAGGGGCTTCTAATGGGCGCGCGGGGGAATTCGGGGGTTATTCTGTCCCAGTTATTTCGCGGCTTCAGCCGGTATGCGGCGCCTTATACAGAGCTGAACGCGCATCAGTTCGCGGCTGCATTACAGACCGGGGTCGAAGCTGCCTATAAAGCCGTAGTCAAACCCGTTGAAGGAACGATCCTTACCGTTGCCAAGGAAGCGGCCAAGCATGCCGTCTATTATTCCCGCCGCAGCAGCGACATCATCGAGCTGATGGAGCAAGTGCTGGCTAAGGCGAAAGAGACGTTGTCGCAAACTCCGGAAATGCTTCCGGTGCTGAAGCAGGTCGGCGTCGTAGATTCGGGCGGACAGGGTCTTGTGTATATTTATGAAGGATTCTTGGAAGCGCTCCGTAGAGAGGATGCACCCGGCACGTTCGCTGCCGCAGGGGGACAAGCCGCAACGGTCGCAGCCAAGGCTGAGCCTATCAGCACCCCGGCTCCGAGCCTGCAGACGGTTACCGCACCTCCGTCATCCGCTCAATCCCAGTTGTCGACGGAAGATATCGAGTTCTTGTATGATATGGAATTTTTCATCAATCGTCAGCTTGGTGATGGAGCACGTGCCGAATTTGATGAGGATCAGTTCCGGAAAGCGCTTGCTGTTAATGGGGATTCGATCATCGTCATCTCCGATGACGAAACGATTAAGGTTCATGTTCACTCCAAAGCTCCAGGTGATGTGCTGAATTTGGCACTGCTTTATGGCGAGATCACCCAGATTCATATTTTGAACATGCGTGAGCAGCATCGCGAGCTGCTGACGACCGGCATGGATATCGCGCCGATGCCGGAGCTGTTTGCCGATATCCCGGCCGAGCCGAAGACTCCGGAAGCTCCGGCCGTGCCGCCGGCGGATGAGATTGCGCCGTACGGATTCATTGCCGTATCCTCGGGGGACGGCATCTCGGACATCTTCAAGAGCTTGGGCGTTGACGTCGTGCTGTCCGGCGGACAGACGATGAATCCGAGCACGGAGGATTTCGTGAACGCGATCTCCTCGATCTCGGCACAGCAAATCTATATTTTGCCGAACAATTCCAATATCGTGCTGGCTGCCCAGCAGGCTCGAGAGCTGCTGGAGGGCGAGCGTCAAGTGACGGTTATTCCAAGCAAGACGATTCCGCAGGGCATTGCGGCCGCGTTTGCTTTCCAAGAGGATGAGAGCACGGACGTGAACACGGACAACATGCTGGATGCGATTTCCCGTGTGCAATCCGGGCAGGTGACTTATGCGGTACGCGACACGACGATCGACGATTTGGAGATTAAGGCGGGACAGTTCATCGGAATCCGCAACTCCAGCATTGTGGCAGCGACCCCTGATCTGATTACGACGTCCCAGGAGCTGCTTGGCAAGATGCTTCAATCCGGAGACGAGATCGTCACGCTGCTTACGGGAGCGGACGCGTCGGAGGAATCAACGAACGCATTGACGAGCTGGCTTGAAGAGCAGTATCCGGATGCGGAGGTTGAGGTGCATTACGGCGGACAGCCGATCTATGCCTATCTGTTCTCCGTAGAATCTTGATCAATTGGACCGGTGTTAATTTAAAGGTATTTTTTAGGAGGGGTTCCGGTGAATAAGACCGTGATTGTGACAGACAGCACAGCGGATATTCCGGCAGACCTGGTGAAGCAGCACAACATTCATATCGTGCCGCTGAGACTGATGTTCGGGGAAGAGACCTATTTGGACGGTGTTGAAATATCGGCAGGGGAATTCTACAAGAAGCTGATACAATCAACGCAGCTGCCGACCACCTCCCAGCCGTCGCCGGCGGATTTCGTTGCCGTGTATGAATCCATTCTGGACCGGTATCCGGGCTGCTCGATTATATCAATACACATTTCATCGGGACTGAGCGGCACCTACCAGTCCGCTTTGCTCGCGACCTCGCTCATTGAGCGGGATGCGGATATAACCGTATGGGATTCCAAGTCCGCCTCCTACGGCTTCGGCCTGTTTGTCGTACATGCGGCAAGGCTTGCCGAAGAGGGAGCGGCGGCTGCGGATATCGTGGCCTCCTTGGAGGAGCTGCGCAGCAAACGGAGACTGTATTTCCTGGTCGATACGCTGGAGTACTTACAGAAGGGCGGAAGGATCGGCAAGGCTTCGGCCGTGCTCGGTACGCTGCTTAACATCAAACCGATCCTGTCCATTGATGATGAAGGCATTATTTTTCCGGTAGAGAAGGTTCGCGGACGCAAGAAAGCGACCGCCCGCATGATCGAGCTGTTTCAGCAGGATCTGCCGGGAGTTCGTCATATCAAGGTGGCTGTGGGACATACGGCCGACCGGTCTCTGGTGGAGGATTTCCTGCAGCAGCTATCAGCGGTGTTCACGGTGGAGGATGTCGTATATTCCGAAATCGGCCCCGTGATCGGCACGCATGTCGGGCCGGGAACGATTGCAGCTTATATTTGGCCTGCTTAAGTGAGGTAGATGATAGATATGAGTCTCAAACTCGATTCCATATCCGTCAGACAGATCAACGGCGTGAGCGCTCTGAAAGAAGGGGAGCTTCACGCCTTTGGCGTCTATACGGTTAAGGATTTGCTCGAATATTATCCGTTCCGGTATGAGGATTACCGGCTCCGGAGTTTAAGCGAAGTGAAGGACGGGGATAAAATCACGATCCAGGCGAAAGTCGCCAGCGTTCCCGTTCTGCAGCGTTACGGGCGAAAGTCCCGTCTGACCTGCAAAATGCTGGCTGAGAGCTGGATGTTTACGGCGACCTGGTTCAATCGGCATTTTCTGAAGGACCAGCTGACCGCCGGGCGGGAAATCGTGCTGACCGGGAAGTGGGATCAACGGAGAATGCAGCTGACCGTCTCGGAGTCCGAATTCCCTGATAAAGGGGCATTCCGCAGCGGCACACTGCAGCCCGTCTATTCCATCGGCGGGAAAATTACGCAGTCCTGGATCCGCAAGACGATGGGACAGGCATTGGAGCAGTACGGGGAGATGATCCCTGAAATTTTGCCGAAATCGCTGCTGCAGAAGTACGATCTGATGCCGCGGAAGCGTGCGATTATGACGATCCATCAGCCGGTCGATTCCAGGGAAGGACAGGAAGGCCGGCGCCGGATGGTATATGAGGAGCTGTTTCTGTTCCAGCTGAAGATGCAGGCGTTCCGCGCATTGAACCGCGGCCGGATGGACGGGGTGGTTCATACGGCCGATAATGCCACCATCCGGGAATTCGTGCGCAGTCTGCCGTTCGAGCTGACCGATGCCCAGAAGAAGGTGGAGCTGGAGATTTTGCATGACATGCGCTCTCCTTATTGCATGAACCGTCTTCTTCAAGGAGATGTCGGCTCGGGAAAGACGGTCGTTGCGGCTATCGCCTTGTATACGACCGTGCGATCCGGCTTTCAGGGGGCCTTGATGGTGCCGACCGAAATTTTGGCGGAGCAGCATATGCGCTCCCTGCAGAAGCTGTTCGAGCCGTTCGGCATTACGGTAGGCCTGCTTACCGGAAGCGTGACGGGGAAAAAGCGCAAGGATCTGCTGGCCTCGCTCCAGATGGGATTGACGGATGTCGTTGTCGGCACGCATGCTCTCATCCAGGACGATGTATTTTTCCGGCAGCTGGGTCTTGTCGTCACCGATGAGCAGCACCGGTTTGGGGTCAATCAGCGGAGCATCCTCCGCCGTAAAGGCTACAATCCCGATGTGCTTACGATGACCGCAACGCCGATACCGCGGACGCTGGCTATTACCGCCTTCGGCGATATGGATGTGTCGACGCTGTCGGAGCGTCCGAAAGGGCGCATTCCGATCACCACGTATTGGGTCAAGCATGATCTGATGGACCGTGTGCTTGGCTTTATCTCCAGGGAAGTGGATCAGGGCCGGCAGGCGTATCTGATCGCGCCGTTGATCGAGGAGTCGGATAAGCTGGATGTGCAAAATGCGATCGATCTGCATGTCCAGATGCAGCAAGCGTTCCCGCGCTATCGGGTCGGCTTGCTGCACGGGCGGATGACGCCCGCCGAGAAGGATGAAGTGATGCGCCAGTTCTATGAGAATGAAGTGCAGCTGTTAATTTCGACCACGGTCGTGGAGGTCGGCGTCGATGTGCCGAACGCCACCCTGATGGTCATCATGGACGCCGACCGCTTCGGCTTGTCGCAGCTGCACCAGCTGCGGGGCCGGGTCGGCCGTGGTCAGCATGCGTCGTACTGCGTGCTGGTCGCGGATCCGAAGTCCGAGGTAGGGCAGGAGCGGATGCAGGTGATGACCGAAACGGAGGACGGCTTCGAGGTGTCGCGGCGGGATTTGGAGCTGCGGGGTCCGGGGGATTTCTTCGGGACCAAGCAGAGCGGTCTGCCGGAATTCCGTCTGGCCGACATGGTGGCCGATTTCAAAGTCGTGGAGGAGGCAAGGGATGATGCGGCCGCTCTGGTGAGCGACAGCTCCTTCTGGACCTCCCCCGAGTACGAGCCGCTGCGGGATTATTTGCAGCAGGAGAAGATTTTTCAAGGCGATATTATGGATTAATCCTAAGGGCTTACAAGCTCGAAGAAGAGAAGCAGCCCCGGCCGGGAGCGGGAGCAGGAGCAGGATGCGGGAATCCGTTGGCACAATGGACGGGCCTTCGTCATATACTCAAAAAAGGCGACAGCAATTATTACGGGAGGTGCCTTACCATTGAGTTATCAGCAGTACGGGATTAGTCCGCAGCTGGTGGAACGCATCAAGCTTAAGATGAAAAACCCGCTCGTCAAAGAAAGAATCAAGGGCCTGACGCAGGGCTTGACCAAAGCGGATCTGCAGAACAGCATGAAGGTGCATCAATTGGTGCGAACCGCCAGCGGCATCTTAAATGAAAAGCTGAGCTCCGTACAGGAACAGCAGATCGTTCAATTCGTGCTTGCACAGCGCATCGATCCGAACAATACATTTCATTTAATCAAGCTGTGGGGGATGTTCCGTTAAAAACTGAGCGTGCATCGGGAGATTTCAGCATAAGACGAAGCCCCCGCAGGAGGGTCTCCTCCTGAGCCGGGGGCTTCTTGCGCGTTTGGATCCATACGCTGCGGGGATGTCAGCTGCTTGTTATCGAGCGGATGCATTCCTCCGTATCATTCTTGACGGAGTTGACGATGGTGCTGACGGGATGGGCCTCCATCTCCTCAGCGGGATAGGGCCTCAGGAGCGCACGAAGCGATTGGAGCGCGGAGGATGCGCCTGCATCGCTTCCCTCCGGGGCGGCGCTCCGGTCAAGCCATAGCGCTTCGTCTTCTTGGCGGAGAATGACAGGCATCCGGTTATGAATGGGCTCCATCAGCGTGTTGGGCTCTGTTGTAATGATGGTGCAGGTGCTTAATTTCTGCCCGTCCGGCGTGATCCACGTGTCGTAGAGCCCGGCCATGCTGAAGATGCGGCCGCTGCGCATGCTGATGCGAAGCGGCTGCTTTCCTTCGCCGGTTTTCTGCCATTCGTAAAATCCGTCGGCAGGGATGAGGCATCTTTTCCGATAAAAGGGTATCCTATAAGCAGGCTTCTCCTCAAGCGTTTCACTCCGCGCATTGATCATCTTGCTGCCGGCGGAGGGGTCCTTCGCCCACGATGGGACGAGCCCCCATTGCAGCTGGCCGATCCGGTTGGACCGCCCGTCATGGATGATGGCCGTTACCATTTGCGTCGGGGCAATATTGTAGCGCGGCATGTGAAAGGGAGAGACGGACTCGGGATCGAGCATATACCTCATCATCAGCTCTTCCCAGGTGACGGTGAGCGTAAAACGTCCGCACATTGGTTATTTCGGCCTCCTCAACTAGCGAATTCATCGGTTTGAGTTGAGTATACCATGCAGGGATCGCATTCCCAAGAAGCTCCGGCTTCTCTCATGTTACGAGCATTAGAAATGGAGGATATTTTGTGTTTGATTTAAAAGCTAACGGCACCTCGGTAAAGACCGAAGTGGTTGCCGGTATTACGACCTTTTTTACAATGGCTTATATTACGGTGGTGAACCCGCTCATATTGTCTGAGGCCGGTGTGCCGTTTGAGCAGAGCTTTACGGCGACGATCATTGCTGCCGTGATCGGTACCCTGCTGATGGGGCTTGTTGCGCGCTATCCGATCGCTGTTGCACCCGGGATGGGGCTGAATGCGTATTTTACATACTCGGTCGTTCAGGGGCATGCGGGACTTGGGTACATCGAAGCGTTCTCGGCGGTGTTCATTGCCGGCATCCTGTTCCTGCTGCTGTCCATGACGACTCTTCGGCGCAGGCTGATCGAGATGATCCCGGCGAATCTGAAGCATGCGATAACCGTCGGAATCGGGTTGTTCATTGCCTTTCTCGGCTTGCGGATGAGCGGTATCATTACAGCGCATCCGGATAATCTGGTGGCGCTCGGTGACCTGCATCAACCCAGCGTGGTGCTCGCACTGGTTGGTTTGGTCGTAACTTTGGTGCTGTTGTCCCGCGATGTGAAGGGCGCTTTGTTTATCGGGATGATTATTACGGGAATCATTGCTTATTTTGCGGAAATGCTGTCGTTTACGAACGGTGTCGTGTCAGCGCCTTCGCTCCCTGAAGGGATTCTCGTATGGAACCCGATCACGGCGGCTTCCGATGTTATTTCCCACAGCCTGTATGCAGTCGTATTCTCCTTCCTGCTCGTCACGCTGTTCGATACGACCGGAACGGTCGTCGGCGTTGCCGAACAGGCCGGCTTTATGAAGGATAACAAGCTGCCCCGTGCCGAGCGTGCGATGTTCTCGGACTCCGTGGCGACCGTTGCCGGCTCGATGGTCGGCACCAGTCCGACAACCGCCTATATCGAGTCGGCTGCAGGCGTTGGCGCAGGGGGGCGGACCGGCCTTACGTCCGTGGTCGTGGCGCTCCTGTTCGTGGTGGCGGCCTTCTTCAGCCCGCTCATCGGTGCCGTCGCCGGCTTGTCCGCGATTACGGCGCCTTCGCTGATCGTGGTCGGATGCCTGATGCTGAGCAATGTCCGCCATATCGATTGGAAGGACTTTGACGAGGCGTTCCCGGCCTTCCTCGTTATTCTCACGATGCCGCTCACGTCCAGCATTGCGACCGGCATTGCGTTCGGGTTCATTTCGTACCCGCTGATGAAAATCGTAAAGGGCAAGTGGAAAGCCGTTCACCCGCTTATGTATATTTTTGCCGTGCTGTTTGTCCTGCAGCTTGTTTTTGTTCCGCATTGACTTCTTGCCCGGCAGGACCACCTTGCTTGATGGTCCGTTTGTCTTAACCAAGCCCCTTCGGCCTTGCGCGCCGGAGGGGCTTCGTTCGTTGCGAAAGTTTAATATATCCCGCTAAAGTTCCGGGGCGCTTCGGGGACAACAGGGTTAAATTTACATTGATAAAAGAACGAATGTTCGCATATAATACAAACAAACGTTCCCGTTACGAGGTGGATAGTGATGTTGAGTATTGGGCTAAAGTCAGACGAAACCAAGCTGGTAAAGGACTACGCTCTATTGCCGTTATTGCTCGATGTGCTGGAACATGACCGGGACATTCTGTTCCGGTCGGATCTAAAGACCTCAGAGCTGACCAAGGTTATGATCGAGCGCATAGAGAGGGCGGCATTGGCCGATTTAACGGCAGCTCGAAGGAATATGCGGGAGATCGGCTTAAAGGTGTACGACAACCGAAAGACCCGACTCGGGATTGAAGTGGAATTTATGTGCAGAGGGTACCGACATAAGCTGTCCATGCTGTGGGGGCTGATCGAGGCGGAAATCGAGGAGCGGTCGTACAGCTACCTGGGCTTGAAAATCGCAGACAAGGGGTGTCTGTCATGAAGCCGGCCAAACGGGTTGTCATGTTGGCGGACTGCCAGTCGTTTTACGCGAGCGTGGAGAAGGCGGAGCATCCGGAATATAAAGGCCGACCTCTAGTCGTTGCCGGCGATCCGGAAAGACGGTCCGGCATCGTGCTGGCGGCATGCCCGCTTGCTAAGAAGAGAGGCATAACGACAGCCGAGAGGCTCGGGGAGGCGCTCGCGAAATGTCCGGACGTCGTCGTTATCAAGCCGCGGATGCAGAGGTATATCGATGTCTCCATGCAGATCACGGAGATCTATAAGTCCTATACCGATTTGGTCGAGCCGTACAGCATCGACGAGCAGTTCCTTGACGTGACGGGCAGCTTGCATTTATACGGCTGCACGCCGGAGGAGCTTGCCCGAATGATTCAGGATCATGTCCAGGATGCGACAGGGGTGTATACACGCTTTGGAATTTCCGAAACGAAAATCCTCGCCAAGACCGCCTGCGACAATTACGCGAAAAAATCCGCATCCGGAATCTACACCCTGCCTAAAGAAAATCTTGCCGAAACGCTGTGGAAGCTTCCCGTAAACCAGATGTTTATGGCCGGCAGCAGGATGACCCGGCATTTCAATGTCATGGGGCTGCCGACGATCGGCAGCGTTGCCCAGACCCCTCTCCCTAAGCTCAAGCAGATGATGCGGCGGAAGTTCGGGAAAAACTCGGATATCCAGGCTGAATTGTACTGGAGAATTGCCAACGGGATCGATGATAGTCCCGTACGTCCGGGGACGCACCAGGTTGATCCTAAGTCGGTTGGTCATATGATGACCCTGCCCCGCGATTACGGCAGGCTGGAGGAGATTAAGGTCGTGCTGCTCGAGCTGACGGAGCTTGTATGCCAGCGATGCCGCGGACTCGGCTTTATGGGCCATGTCGTAACCGTCGGCTGCATGGGAGCGGACTTTGACCGCCCTACGGGATTTTCGCGGCAAATGAAGATGGAGGATCCCTCCAACATTACGAATCAAGTTTACCGCTGGGCGTGCAGGCTGCTGGAGAAGTATTGGGACGGCCTGCCGATCCGCAGGGTGGGCGTCAGTTTATCGCAGCTTACCCCGGATACGGAATATCAATTGTCCCTGTTCGATATGGGGCGCGAGAAATCGATGGCGCTTGAGCGGGTGACCGATGCCTTAAAGCGCAAGTATGGGGATAGCATCGTCATTCGGGCCGTCTCCAAAACGGAGGCGGGCCAAGCGCTGGATCGTTCAGCTAAGATAGGAGGACACTTTAGATGACAACACGAAAAAAGCTGGAAGGCAACGGGCTGTGGGAATCCAGCCGCATGATGCTGCCCGAGCACAAAGCGACGATTATTCGGCAGCAGCTTGAAGAGGGAAGAAAGGATAAGCCAAACCTGGATCCGCAGGAAATGGAGCTGATCGAGCGCATGCTGGCCGAGTCTTTCCATGAGCACCGGACCATTTCGTTACAGCTTTACGATGAATACGAGGATGTTGAGCTCACCGGAGTCGTTACAACCGTGCTGACTCAAAGACGGGAGATCAAGCTGGTCCTCGGACCCGGGGAGTGGGAATGGATAAAGATCGATGAGATCGTATCCGTCAGATAGGTTGGTTTGGGACGGCGGCAGATTACCTTCCGCCGTTTTGGGTATGACTAGAATAATAAGGGGTAGAAATGAATTTGAACGAGCTACACAGGTTCTTCACAACTGGTTGATATGATCGTAAGCATCACGGATCGAAAGGAGTTTTTGGAACCATGTTCAAAAAAGGATTAAAACCGATGATTGTATGGCTCATTGCCGCTTTCTTGCTCTTGGCCCTGGGAGCTTGCGGCAACGCAAATACGAACGGCGAAACGAGCAATGCAGGAAAGCAAGACCATGCGGGGGAGATGGACCACAGCAAAATGAACCATTCCGGTTCCGGCGAGGTGCCTGAAGGCTTGAAGGAAGCCAAGAATCCGACTTATGGCATAGGAACGCAAGCCGTGATAGACTCCGATCACATGGCGGGCATGAAGGGAGCAACGGCAACGATTGTCGGTGCTTACGACACAACGGTTTATACGATTTCGTACACGCCGACCACCGGCGGAGAAGAAGTCAAGAATCATAAGTGGGTCATTCACGAAGAATTGCAGAACCCGGGAGCGCCACCTTTGCAGCCAGGCACGGAAGTCGTTGTCAATGCAGACCACATGGAAGGGATGAAGGGCGCAACCGCGAGGATCGATTCGGCCGAGCAAACGACGGTGTATATGGTTGACTTCACGCCAACGACAGGCGGCGAGGAAGTGAAGAATCATAAATGGGTGACAGAAAGCGAATTATCGCCGGTCCAATCATGATTTGGCATGCTCAGAAGCATGGCGGAAGTCCCGGCATGTGATGAGGTAATATGTATTCCTGAATGGAAGTCATCGATAGTAAGGGCGTGGCAAATGGGTTGTCATTGCAGTCAATTGCAGTCATTTGCACGCCCACGCTCTAGGAACGGGCTCGCTGCGGCGTGTCCGTTTTGTTCGTTTACCAGCTCGTTGACACCTCCCGAGTCCGTCACCTTAAAGCCGATATTTCCGGAGGCCGTTGGAAGCTAGACGCCGGACGAGGATGGAACCAAACCAAACAGCTGCTGCGTCACGAAAAGATCAGGAAGCACCCTAGGTCACGGCAAGATCAGGAATATAGGTTTACTTTTCATCCAAACGAAGGTTTAATGAAGGTGAATGAAATTGAAAGCGTTTTAGAAGTACATACGCGAGGGAGGTAATGGAATGCATTCGAGCCAAAGCCAAGAAAGACCTAATATTTTGTTGATTACGGTAGATCAGATGCGTTTTGATTGTCTTAGCATTGCAGGCCACCCCATCGTCGAGACGCCCAATCTGGACGAGCTCGCCCGAAACGGCGTACGGTTCAGCCGCGCCTATTCCGCTACGCCGACCTGCGTGCCTGCACGTGCAGCCATCTTTACCGGGCAATCGCAGCGAACTCACGGCCGCGTCGGATATCAGGACCGTGTCCCTTGGAATTATGAGAGAACCTTGCCTGGAGAACTGGCGAGAGCGGGTTATCATACGCAGTGCGTCGGTAAAATGCATGTGTATCCTGCGCGCAGCTTGATGGGATTTCATAACGTAGTCCTCCACGACGGGTATCTGCACCATAACCGCAACAATCACAGCATTCCGATGCGGGAGCACTACGATCAAGTCGACGATTATGTTCCGTGGCTTCGCGAGCGGGTACCCGGTGCGGATCTGATCGATCTCGGCCTTGACTGCAACGCATCGACGGTCGCCCGGCCTTGGCATCTGCCCGAAATGCTGCATCCGACCAATTGGACGGTCACGCAATCCATTGATTTCCTCCGGCGCCGGGACCCCGGGAAGCCGTTCTTCCTGTGGATGTCCTTCGTGCGCCCGCATCCGCCATTCGATCCCCCGCAAGCCTATCTGGACCTGTATGAGGAAGCCGAAATACCGGAGCCGCCGGTTGGAGATTGGGCAGAGAAGGAGGATGTCTCTCAGGCGGGGCTTTCCCCGGTCACGGGGCGGGGAATCGTGCCCAAACGGCGCCTGCGTAAAGCAATGGCGGCATATTACGCCCTGATCACGCATTTGGATCATCAGATCGGTCGTTTCCTTCAAGCGCTGCACGAATATGGGGAGCTGAACAATACGGTGATTGTGTTCACCTCCGACCATGGCGAGCTGCTCGGGGACCACCATTTGTTCCGAAAATCTCTGCCGTACGAAGGAAGCGCCCATGTGCCGTTTATCGTAAACGATCCGGGGAACCGGTTGGGATTAAAACGCGGCCTGGTGGCGGATCAACTGGTGGAGCTGCGGGATATCATGCCATCGCTGCTTGAAGCAGCCGGTGCGCCTATCCCGGATACGGTGGAAGGACAGAGCATCTGGGGGCTCGCATCGGCAGAACAGGGAGGGAAGGAAGGAGCCGTGGCCTGGCGCAGCCACCTGCATGGCGAGCATGCTCAAGGGCTTCAGTCGAGCCACTGGGTCACGGACGGGAAGGAGAAGTTCATCTGGTATTCCCAAACCGGCGAGGAGCAGTTCTTTGATTTGGAGCATGATTCGGAGGAGCTGCACAACGCAATCCGGGATGAACCGTATCAGGAGCGCATCAATCATTGGCGATCCGTCCTGGTTCGGGAGCTGGAAGGGCGCGAAGAGGGCTATACGGATGGCCGGAAGCTCATTGCAGGCCGCCAGCCGAAAGCCGTGCTGTCGCATATCCGGGTGTGAGGTTGAATGCCCGCATGTTTTCGAATCCGTCATCCGAAAATGACGCAAAGTCGTGAAGGGTTCCCTGGGCCTGCACGCACTTCAGGTATACTTTA
This sequence comes from Paenibacillus sp. FSL R5-0810, assembly GCF_038002285.1. Lineage (NCBI taxonomy): Bacteria > Bacillati > Bacillota > Bacilli > Caryophanales > Paenibacillaceae > Paenibacillus > Paenibacillus sp. FSL R5-0810. The sequence continues at coordinate 2,859,036 of NZ_JBBOCF010000001.1, read as the reverse complement.
TGTATAATGACAGTATGGTCATGTCGCTTGGAGCAGCTGAATTTCGATAGAAAAGGATGCGATACAATGAAAAAGATCATGAACAAACCGGAGAACCTCGTCAAGGAAATGTGCAGCGGTTTTGTCATGGCTCATCCGGAGCTGGAGTTTGACCCGAAATATACGTTCATTAAGAAAAGGGAGCTTAATCAGGATAAAGTCACCCTGATCAGCGGCGGGGGCAGCGGCCATGAACCGGCGCATGCCGGCTTTGTAGGGAAGGGAATGCTGGACGCGGCCGTCTGCGGCGACGTGTTTGCTTCGCCATCCCAGATTCAGGTATATCAGGCGCTCAAGTCAACGGCAAGCCGCAAGGGAACGCTTATGATCATTAAAAATTACAGCGGAGACATGATGAATTTCAAGAATGCCGCTCATCTGGCCGGCGAGGACGGTCTTCAGGTCGATTACGTCAAGGTTGATGACGACATCGCCGTGGAGGACAGCCTGTATACCGTAGGGCGGCGAGGCGTGGCAGGAACGGTGCTGGTACATAAAATCGCCGGTGCAGCCGCTGAGGCCGGGCTGTCTCTGGAAGAGGTCAAGGCCGCGGCGCAAAGCGCGATTGCCAACGTCAAAAGCATCGGCTTCGCGCTCACCTCATGCACGGTGCCTGCCAAAGGCACTCCGACCTTCTCCATTGGCGGTGAGGAGATGGAATATGGAGTCGGCATCCATGGCGAGCCGGGGATCCGGCGGGAAAAGATGCTGTCCGCCGATGAGCTGGCGAAGCGGATGGTAGCGGAGCTGCTGGAAAGCCTGCAGGCCGGGGGCGCTTCCGTGAAAGAGGTTGCCGTGCTGGTCAACGGATTCGGGGGAACCCCGGTCCAGGAGCTTTACTTGCTGAACCATGCGGTTATGCGGGAATTGCATCGCCTGAATGTGGCGGTATACCGGGTTTTTGTCGGGAACTATATGACCAGCATTGATATGGCAGGCGCTTCGCTATCCATCATGAACTTAAATGATGAACGGAAGCGCTGGCTGAGCGCGGAATGCAGCACGCCGGCCCTCGTCGTCCGGGAGCTGCATGATCATTATCCGGTCCGTTACATCGGAGAAGCGGCGGAGAAGGACAGCACGAAGCCGGTATCGTTCCGGACGATAACCGACGAGGCATATGCGGTGATTCAAGAAGACCGTCTGTCGCTTCACAATCTGATCTATGCAATCGATAAAATGAGCGAAATCATTATTGAGAATGAAGTTCCGTTCTGCGAGCTGGATGCCCATGCAGGTGACGGCGACTTCGGCATGAGCGTGGCCAAAGGCTTCAAGCAGCTCAAAACCGAATGGGACGATCTGCTATCCCAGGCGAAAGATATGGGAAGCTTCTTGGGGGCATGCTCGCTGGTCATTATGGAGCACTGCGGAGGAGCATCCGGTCCGATATGGGGCTCCGCCTTCCGCGCAGCGGGCAAATACGCCGGCAGCCGTACGGAGCTGACCGTATCGGAAATCGCCGATATGCTGGCTGCGGTCGTTCAGGGCATCCAGGAGACGGGGGAACGATCCTTCGGCAGAGGAGCCGTCGTCGGCGACAAGACGCTGATGGATGCCCTGATCCCTTATGCGGAGTCCTGGAAGGCGAGCGCAGGCTCCGGCGAGGATTTGATCGAAGCCGGCGTGAATGCGGCCCGGGCTGCGGTGGAAGGCGCGAAGCGGACGGAAACTTTCGCAGCGCGGATGGGACGGGCCGGCACGGTCGGCGAGCGGAGCATCGGGTATCCCGACGCTGGTGCCCATGCGCTCGGCGTCATATTTACGGCGCTCTCTGAGTCTTTTCGGAAATAGCCCCTTGCAGCTTCTCCCAGGCATGGAAAGACGACCTCGGCTCTTTAATTTCTTGGGGTTGAGCATGTATTCTTCCGGGGCTGGTATTTATCTGCTGCCGGGCCGAAACGAAAAATCCCAAGGAAGCAGAGCGCTGGATGCATGGGGACGGTGAGCACGGTAGGCCGGGCACAATTGGATGGGAGCAACTGCCTGGCAATTGGATGGTGTGCGGGTCCCGTTTGTTCATTATAATGAAACTTGAAAGTAAATCGCCGGATCAACTCATGGAGCCGCTCCATGGGGTGTTAGGTCACAATGAATAATCGAATGGGGTTGTATGGGGATTGGTTATGTACATCATCGTGATCGCCCTGGCAATCATCGGGGGCGTATCCACGCTGCTGGTGGGATTGTCCAAGGAAAACCAGAAAGAAAATCCGAACTATATGCGCAAAACCCGAAAAAATCTAACGAAGCTGCTTATTATCTATCTGGCTTCCATCATTGCGTTCATCGCGATATGGCTGATCTTTAAATGACGATAGGCGCGCAAGGCTCCCGGTCAAGCACCGGGAGCCTTTTGCGTGGTTACATCATTGCGTGGTTACATCATTGCGTTGGTTACATCATTGCGCGGTTACAGTAATGCGTGGTCAGCGTAGTAGGCGGGGTCTCAGTTTAAGATGGACCTTAAGGCAGCGGCGAACCGGGAGATGCCCTCCGGGATATCCTCCGTATTCGCCCGGCCGTATGTGAAGCGCACGTGGCCGGAGGCAGATCCGTAGACACTGCCCGGAACGAAAACCATGCCGCGCTGAATGCAGGCTTCAAGGAGCTTGCCGTCATTCACCTCAGGCGCGATGGTGCACCACAGATGCAGTCCGCCCTCCGGGTGTCTCCAGCGAATCATACCGGGGAGCTCACGCTCCAGTGCGGCGATCGTTAAATTGCGTTTATGGCGCAATCTGGACCTCAGCCGGTCGATGTGGGGGAGGAAATAGCGGGAGTTCAAAAATTGGGCCGCTACCTGTTGGGGGACGACGCTTAATCCGAAATCCATCTGCTGCCTCGCGTCGGAGAGCCGTTTGACGATCGAATGGGGGGCCACCATCCAGCCGACGCGCAGTCCGGACGCCGCCATTTTCGAGAAGGAGCCGATGTAGAGAACGGAGCCGGCGCGGTCGGCAGATTTCAAAGAGGGCGCTGGCTTTCCGTCATAAGCTGTCATGCTAAACGGATCATCCTCAACGATCGGCAGTCCGAGCTCGCCTGCAATATGCAGCAGACGCTCCCTTCTTTCCGGAGAGAGCAGGGCCCCCGTCGGATTCTGGAAGTTTGGATTGAGAAAAATCATTTTGATGCGGTGTTTATGATACAGCTCGTATATGTCATCCGGATGGATGCCCTGTTCGTCGACGGGAAGCCGGAACAAGCGCAGCCCGGCCGATTGGAACATAGGCAGGGAGTAGCAGTACGAAGGATCTTCGATAGCAACCGCATCCCCCGGCGACAGCAAGCATTGCGTAATGAGATACAGCGATTGCTGGGACCCTGATGTAATTAAAATGGACGATGCCGCCGTATGGATGCCCCGGTATTCCCGCAAAAATGAAACGAGCGTATCCCGCAGCGGCTCATAGCCCTGCGGGTTGTCGTATCCAAGATACATCATGGGCCATTTCTCGCTCATGATGGCATGAAGCTCCTCGAGCGGCGACAATTCGGCGGCAAGCTCGCCGCCTGCAAAATCGATCATCGAAGGATCGAGCTCAAGCGCCTCGCGGATTCTGCGCAAAAAGGGCGGGCTTGGAAGAAAGCTGCCGCCTTCGGCATAACGGTGCCAATTCGGCGTATGCTTTGGCGTGACGCCCCACTTCGTGACGCTGACTCGCGTGCCGCTGCCTGGACGGCTCTCCAGAATTCCCAGCGAGCGAAGCTCCGAATAGGCCAAGACCACGGTGCTGCGGTTGACACCGAGCTGATCCGCCAGCTTTCGTTCCGACGGAAGCACGCTGCCGGCCGGGAACTCGCCGTAAGCGATTTTTTGCTCCAGTTCGTCGGCGATCTGTTTATAGAGAGGTTTGGCACTGGTCCGATCAAGTTCCCACAAATTGTTCATCCTTTCGGTTGAAGATGGTTGCGGCGCTTTTGTTATCATACCATCCTTCGCAAGCCTCATCGCTTTTCAATATGTAACATAATGATGACAAATTCCATATAGGTTGCTGCATATTGGCTGGCCTCATAGGTACGCGCTTGGTAAGTTAGACGATGAGCAGGGAGGAAGCTATTTCTGCGCCTTTAACTGCGTTAGGGCCGCTTTAAGCTCGGGATACCGGAATCGGAAGCCGTGGTCCAGCGCTTTTGCCGGTACGATGCGCTGGCCCTTGAGCAAAATGAGCGACATTTCGCCGAGGGCCCCCTTAAGCAGAACAGCAGGGAGGGGAAACCAATGCGGCCGGCGGTACACGCTGGCGACCGTTCGCCCGAACTGGTCATTCGTGACGGCATGCGGCGAGGCGGCATTAACCGGGCCTGATATATCGTCATGGCGGATGCAGTAATCAATCAAGCCAACCATGTCGTCAATATGAATCCAGGAGAACCACTGCTTACCGTTTCCGATTTTGCCGCCTGCCCCGAGCTTATAGGGAAGCAGCATCTTCGGAAAAGCGCCGCCTTCATTGCCGAGAACGACGCTGATGCGAAGCTTGATCAAGCGCTCGGCAGGAATGCGGTCCGCTGCTGCTTCCCATTGCTGTACGACACGGGACGGGAAATCCTGAACGGCAGCAGGGCTGGTTTCATCGAACGTCAACGTTTCAGATGTGCCGTAAATGGCCATGGCCGAGGCTTGGACAACGACTGACGGCTTATGCTTCAGGCGGTGCAAAAGTTCAGCCACGGTCAAGACGGTCTGCTGCCGGGAATCCATAATCCGTTTCTTCCCGCGTTCCGTCCAGCGCTGGCTGAGCGATGCTCCGGCCAGATTAATCAGCGCATCCAGATGCTCGAACCGCTCCGGGCTGTCCTTCATATTATCCCAGGTGAGATAAGACAATTGCCCTTGATTATGCTGAATCGGGAGCTGGCGTCCCGCGTCAGGGAGCGATCTCGTAACGATGATAACCTCATGTCCTTCGCTTAACCAGCGTCTGGATAACGCTTGCCCGATAAAGCCGGTGCCTCCGCATATTGCATAACGCATGAATTTCCGCCTCCTTCATCTGACCCTTATCGATCTGATTTCATCATAGATGACGGCGGGGATGCAATCAACCGCGGCAGGCCCGTCCGCCAGCCCGTTAGGTCGGCGAGGTTGCTTGCGAACGGGCTGCATTTTGCAAAGGCAAAAGGCAAAGGCGTGACGCGCTAACGGCAAAGCTTGGCGGTGCGCCTTCAAAATTATGGGGTCGTATCCTGAAAGGCCTGTCTGACACATTCAAATGCCTGATCCAGCTCGGACTTTCGTATGATGAGCGGCGGAGCGAAGCGGATGGTATGCTCATGGGTTTCCTTGCACAGAATGCCAAGCTTCATGAGCCGTTCACAGTACGGCCGTGCAGGAACGTTAAGCTCCATGCCGATGAACAGGCCTCTTCCCCGTACTTCCTTTAAATCGGGATGCTGGATTGTGCGCAGCCTGCCGGCAAAATATTCGCCAAGCTCCCGTGACCTTTCCGCGAGCTCTTCCTGTTCAAGGACATCCAGCGCAGCGATCGCCACGGCGCAGCCCAGCGGATTTCCGCCGAAGGTTGAGCCATGGGAGCCGGGCTCAAAGACGCCAAGCACGTCTTGATCCGCTGCAACGGCTGAGACGGGAAACACGCCGCCGCCTAACGCTTTGCCCAGGATGTAAAGATCCGGCTCCACCTGCTCCCAGTCGCAGGCAAACCGCTTGCCCGTCCGGCCGAAGCCGGTCTGGATCTCATCGGCGAGCAGAAGGACGCGATGGCGGCTGCATAGCTCCCGTGCTTCCCTTAAGTAGCCGTCCGGCGGGATGATGATGCCGGATTCGCCCTGGATCGGTTCCACCAGAAATGCGGCGGTATTCGGCGTGATGGCCTGCTCCAAGGCATTCAGGTCGCCGTAGGGTACCGGCTTAAAGCCCGGCGTAAACGGGCCGAACTCCTTCCGGTATTCCTCCGACGAGGAGAAGGAGGTGATGGTGATCGTCCGGCCGTGGAAATTGCCTTCACAGACGATGACCTCGGCCTGATCCTCGGGGATGCCCTTGTTCCGGTACGCGTAACGGCGGGCTGCCTTAAGGGCCGTTTCCACCGCTTCCGCTCCGGTATTCATCGGAAGAATCAAGTCTTTGCCGGTATAGCTAGACAAACGTTCATAGAAGAAGCCGAGCTGATCATTATAAAATGCGCGCGAGGTCAGAGTCACTTGATCCGCTTGGTCCTTAAGCGCCTGAATGATCCGGGGATGGCGGTGACCGGCATTTAGGGCGGAGTATGCGCTAAGCATATCGATATAGGTATTGCCATCGGCATCGGTGACGTGAACGCCTTCCGCTTTCGTCACGACGACGGGAAGCGGGTGGTAGTTGCGGGCGCCGAACCTTTCGGACCGCTCGATATGGGATATACTGCGGTGCATGCTTTTTCGTCCTCCTTCGGGCCATAAAGAGCATGCAGACGATCAGTGCCAGCCTGCATACACTTACTTCTCCCGTGTAATACGTCGTAAAGCTTATAGAATTCGTTCCCCCAGCAGGGAGGATATGAGTCCAACCAGGAGCCGGGACGTACGCTGGCCGGAGTCCAGCAGCGGATTGCTCTCCACGAACTCGGCGGAGACGAGGATTCCGGCTTCATGCAGCGTTTCCAGCGCAAGATGTGCCTCCCGGTAGCTGAGGCCGCCCGGCACCGGCGTCCCGGTCCCCGGAGCGATCGATGGGTCGACGCTGTCAATGTCAAAGGAGAGGTGGACGCCATCCGTTCCGGAAGATGCGATGCGAATCGCTTCCTCCATGACACGAAACATGCCCAGACGGTCGATATCCTGCATCGTGTAGCAGGTGATGCCCTCGCGGAGGATCAGCTCCCGCTCGCCCTGGTCAAGAGACCGTGCTCCGATAAGCACAACATGCTCAGGCGATATAAAAGAGCCGTCGCCGCTGATTCCGGTCAGCCGGGCGTCGCCTTTCCCAAGGCCGACAGCCAGCGACATGCCGTGAATATTGCCCGAGGGCGTTGTGTCCGGCGTGTTCAGATCGGAATGCGCATCCATCCAGATGACCCCCAGCTGACGATAGTGCCGGGTTAATCCGGCAAGGGTGCCGATTGCGATGCTGTGGTCGCCGCCGAGCACAAGGGGGAAGTGGCCGGCTTCCGCTGCAGCGTGGATTCTGGCGGTCAGCGCTTCGTTTACGGCGAGGACCTCGTGTAGATTTTTTAGCCGGGCGTCTCGTGCCGTGCCTTTAGCATGCGGCGGCGGAGCAAGCCGTTCGGCGATATATTGGACGCCAAGCGCCTGGAGCTTGCGCGCCAAGCCTGCCCGGAACAGGGCCTCCGGTCCCTGGGCGGCGCCCCTGCGTGCGGCACCCCGGTCGAACGGAACGGAAAAGACGGATACTTGGGAGAATCGATGATTTGTCATTCAATGCTCACCTCCCGTCATGAGTGATACGGTTTTTGGTTTTCGCTGGTTCTGAGGGGCAAGACGCCTTGATCGCTGTTTGCACCCCGCGATGACCAGCCTTGGCAGCGGCATGCTGCGGCCCAACGTCGGGTAGCATACGGATGCTGCACCAAGCCCGCATCCCGCAGCAGAAATTTAAGCGCCCCTGCTTCGTTTGATTCGGTCATCCGGATCCGGTTAGCTCGAAGCGAATCCGAAAAAAAGAGTAAGGTGGTACATGCGTGCAGACGAGCAGTCACGGAAATGGGACGGGGATGCGAGAGCGGGATGGAATGCTGCCTGTCATGCATCATATGCTTTGGCCTAGCTGTATGGCTTGGGCGGTTAGTCAGGCGAAAGGACAAATATGGCGACAGCCTAAAGGACGATCGAAGTTGGCGACATCGCAGATAGGCGACGGTGGGGAGCAAGACAGAAGGCGATTGCCGATAGGCGATGATGAGGGAACAAGACGGAAGGCGACTGCCGGTAATCCATGGAGAGGAAGCAGGACGTGAGATGATTGCAAATAAACAATGGTGAGTGAAGCAATGCGGGAAATAGTACATTTCCAATAGACTGAAATCGCTGTAAAAAAATCCCGGAGTTAAAATGCTTGCGCCATGAAAGCGTTTGTGATAATCTATACCTGTAACCGGTTACACACCGGTTTACATGGATGAGGTGATGACGCAGATGACGACCATTCGAGATGTGGCCAAGCACGTTGGTGTTTCGGTCGCTACCGTTTCACGGGTTTTAAATGGAAACGGTTACGTACATGAGGATACCCGCTCCAAGGTGGAGCAGGCGATCCGCGAGTTGAATTATACGCCCAATGAGGTGGCAAGGTCTTTATATAAACGAAAATCGAAACTAATCGGATTGCTGCTTCCGGATATTATGAACCCGTATTTCCCGCAGCTCGCCCGCGGTGTCGAGGATGAGATGCAGGAGAACGACTACCGGTTGATTTTCGGGAACAGCGATGAAAGCAAGAAGAAGGAAATGGAGTACATCCAGACCTTTATCCAGAACAACGTGGTGGGGGTCATTTCCTCAACCAATGATCCTGACGCCGACATGTATCAGGATTTGAACATACCGGTCGTATTTTTGGACCGGACATCCAATGACCGGCCGTCGGTATATGCCGATGGACGTGAGGGCGGACGGATCGCGGCAAGGGAAATCGTGCGCCGCGGCAGCAAGGCAATCACCTTGATGCAAGGTCCGGCGAACGTGCGGCCGGCGCAGGAACGCTTTGAGGGGGCAGCCGAAGCATTGGCGGAGCAAGGCGCATCGTTTCAGGTGCTGAAGACGACATCCTTTTCGTTATCCCGCGCAGAAGGCTTTGCCCAGGAAGTGTTCCGGCAGTATCCCGATACGGACGGCGTCATTGCAAGTAATGATATCCTGGCATCCGCCGTATTAAAGGAAGCGCATCGGCTGGGAAAGAGAGTGCCGGAGGACGTGCAGATCATCGGCTTTGACGATATTTTGCTCAGCAGCCTGCTGTACCCTTCGCTGTCGACCATTCATCAGCCTGCTTATGAAATGGGCCGGGAGGCGGCCAAGCTGCTGATCGGACTGATTGAGGGAGAACGGATGGAGCGAAGCAGCGTCGAGTTTTCCGTCACATTTATGGAGCGCCAGACAACGAGAAAGGTGGAATCATAATGGCTAAAATAACGGTAATCGGAAGCGCATCCATGGACCTGGTGGTAACGTCCGCCAAGCGTCCGGGAGCAGGCGAAACCGTGCTCGGGGACAGTTTCAAGACGGTCCCCGGCGGAAAGGGAGCGAATCAAGCGGTTGCTGCAGCAAGGCTTGGCGCCGAGGTGACCATGATCGGCCGCGTAGGCGACGATTCGTTCGGCCAGGTCATTTTGAACAATTTGAAAGCGAACGGTATTGTTGCCGACTATGTGGAACCGGTTACAGATATGGAGAGCGGAACGGCTCACATTATTTTGGCCGAAGGGGATAACAGCATCGTTTTTGTGAAGGCAGCGAATGACTTGGTAACGCCGGACTACGTTGACCGGGCCGCCGAGGTTATTCAAGGATCGGATATCGTGCTGATCCAGCAGGAAATTCCGGAGGAAACGGTCGTGCATGTCAGCGATTTGTGTGCGAAATACGGCGTATCGCTTATCCTTAATCCAGCACCAGCCCGGCCGGTGCCGCAGTCGGTCATCGAGAAAGCTGCTTATATTACGCCGAACGAGCACGAAGCGTTGGTTCTGTTTGGCGAAGAGCCTCTCGGCGAGGTGCTGCGGCGTTATCCGAACAAGCTGATTGTGACCGAAGGGAAGAAGGGCGTACGCTATTACGACGGTTCGCAGGAGGTTGTTGTTCCCGGCTACAAGGTCGAAGCGGTCGACACGACGGGCGCGGGCGACACGTTTAACGGGGCGTTCGCGGTGGCCCTTGCCGAAGGCATGAGCCTTTCGGACAGCCTGGATTTTGCCAATCGGGCGGCTGCCTTGTCGGTAACGAAGTTCGGGGCACAGGGCGGCATGCCGACCCGCCGCGAAGTGGAAGGGGGCAGCTTGCGATGAAGAAGAACGGCATGCTGAACAGCCATATTGCGAAGGTGCTGGCCGATCTGGGACATACGGACCGTATCGTTATCGGCGATGTCGGGCTTCCGGTGCCGCCGGGAGTTCCGAAGATCGATCTGGCCTTGCGTCTAGGCACCCCGGGCTTCAAGGAGGTCGTGGATGCCATCGCGGAGGACATGGTCATCGAGAAGGTAGTGATCGCCGAAGAGATGAAGGCTGAAAATAAGGAAACACTGCAATATATACATGATACATTCCGGGATTGCGAGATTGAAGCTTGCCCGCATGAGCGGTTCAAGCAGCTGATGGGAGACGCGAAGGCGGTCATCCGCACGGGTGAAGCGAAGCCGTATGCGAATTGCATTTTACAGGCGGGGGTTCATTTCGGTTAATAAGGAGGTTGCACCATGAACATTGAGATGAAGAATATTCATAAGTCCTTCGGGACAAACCGGGTGCTGGCAGGCGTGGACTTTGATCTCCGGGAAGGAGAGGTCCATGCCCTGATGGGAGAGAATGGTGCGGGTAAATCGACACTAATGAACATCCTGACCGGGCTGCACAGCCGGGACGAAGGCACGATCGTCATCGATGGCCAGGAGACGTACTTCAGCAGCCCGAAGGAAGCGGAAGAGAAGGGCATCGCTTTCATTCATCAGGAGCTGAACATCTGGCCTGAGATGACGGTGCTGGACAACCTGTTTATCGGCAAGGAGCCGACGTCGGGTCTTGGTTTTTTGAACATGAAGCAAATGAAGGCGCTTGCGAAGGAGCAGTTCGGCAAATTATCCGTGAAGATTCCACTGACCCAGGAGGCCGGTGAATGCTCCGTCGGCCAGCAGCAAATGATCGAGATCGCCAAAGCGCTGATGACCAAGGCGAAAGTCATTATCATGGACGAACCGACGGCGGCGCTGACGGAACGGGAAATCGAGAAGCTGTTCGAGGTCATCCGTTCGCTCAAGAAGGAAGGCGTCTCCATCGTCTATATCTCGCACCGGATGGAAGAGATCTTTACGATATGCGACCGGATTACGGTCATGCGCGATGGCAAATCCGTTGATACGAAGCCGATTCCAGATACGAACTTCGACGAGGTTGTTCGCAAGATGGTCGGACGGGAGCTGACCGAGCGCTATCCGGCCCGGCATCCCGTTCCAGGCGATGTGGTGCTGGAAGTGAAAAACATCAGCAGCAAAGGTAAATTCGAGAACGTAAGCTTCTCGGTAAGAGCCGGCGAAATCGTCGGAATGTCGGGACTGATGGGCGCAGGACGCACCGAAATGATGCGGGCCATCTTCGGACTGGATCGGCTTGATAGCGGCGAGATCTGGGTGCGCGGCAAGAAAGTCAATATCCGAAAACCGGATGACGCGGTTAAGCACGGGATCGGTTTTATTACCGAGGACCGAAAGGATGAGGGCCTAGTGCTGGACTTCTCCGTCCGCGAAAATATGGCGCTGACGAATCTGTTCAGCTTCTCGTCCAAGGGGTTCATATCGGCGAAGAAAGAGCTGGATTTTGTGGACACGCTGACCAAGCGCCTACAGATCAAGACCCATACGACCGAGACGCCGGCCCGGAACCTGTCGGGGGGCAATCAGCAGAAGGTCGTCATCGCCAAGTGGATCGGCATTGGTCCGAGCGTGCTCATCCTGGACGAGCCGACACGGGGAGTGGACGTCGGAGCCAAGCGGGAAATATACCAGCTGATGAATGAGTTGACCGAACGCGGCGTAGCCATTCTGATGGTTTCTTCAGAGCTGCCGGAGGTGCTCGGCATGAGCGACCGAATCCTTGTCGTTCACGAGGGCCGGATTTCCGGAGAAGTGAGCGGAGAGAACGCAACGCAGGAACAGATCATGACTCTAGCTACAGGAGGACAATAATATGACAACCATTCATGATGCGAAGGCGGGAAAAGGCTTTAATGTCTCAGGCTTCACGCAAAAGCTCGGGCCGCTGCTCGGACTGATCATTCTCATCGTCATCGTTTCGGTTCTGAATCCGAGTTTTTTGGAACCGCTCAATATTCTGAACCTGCTGCGCCAGGTATCCATTAACGCCCTGATTGCATTCGGGATGACGTTCGTCATTCTGACGGGAGGCATCGACTTGTCGGTCGGCTCCATTCTGGCACTGTCCAGCGCATTTGTCGCCAATATGATGGTGGCGGGCTTCGACCCGATTCTGTCGATTATTATCGGGGTGGCACTCGGCGGTGTCATGGGGATGATTAACGGCCTCATGATCACGAAAGGAAAAATGGCTCCGTTTATTGCAACATTGGCGACCATGACGATTTTCCGGGGGCTGACGCTCGTCTATACCAATGGGAATCCGATCACGGGTCTAGGCGACAGCCTGGCGTTCCAGCTGTTCGGCCGCGGTTATTTGCTGGGCATTCCGGTGCCGGCCATTACCATGATCATCACGTTTGCTGTACTGTGGGTAATTTTGCATAAGACATCGTTCGGACGCAAAACCTATGCGATTGGCGGCAACGAAAAAGCTTCGCTTGTATCCGGTATTAAGGTTTCACGAGTGAAAATTATGATATATTCCCTGGCAGGCATGCTGTCCGCCCTGGCGGGTGCGATTCTGACATCCCGTCTGAACTCCGCCCAGCCGACGGCAGGAACATCGTACGAGCTTGATGCCATCGCCGCAGTCGTGCTTGGCGGTACGAGCTTGACCGGCGGACGGGGACGGATCGTCGGCACCCTGATCGGTGTGCTGATCATCGGTATCCTGAATAACGGACTCAACTTGCTCGGTGTCAATTCCTTCTATCAGATGGTCGTGAAGGGCGTCGTCATTGCGATTGCCGTTCTGCTCGACCGGAAGAAATCGGCTTAAGGGAGAGAGGAACTATGAAAAAAATAACGCTATTGCTCATGTCGCTCATGCTGGTCTTCATCACCGGCTGTTCCCTGGAGCCGCCGGAATGGGCGAAGCCGAAGCGGAGTGGAAACATTGAAGATATGAAGATCGGCCTGTCGATCTCCACGTTGAACAATCCGTTCTTCGTATCGTTGAAGGACGGAGTCGTGGAAGAAGCGGCCAAGCAGGGAATCGAGGTCGTTGTCGTGGATGCGCAGAACGACTCCGCCAAGCAGAGCAACGACGTGGACGATCTGATTCAGCAAGGGGTCGACGCGCTGCTGATCAATCCGACGGATTCTTCCGCCATTTCCACGGTGGTGCAGACGGCGAACAGCCTTGACATACCGGTCGTAACGCTGGACCGCTCTGCGGATAAAGGCGAGGTAGCGGCGCTGGTCGCATCCGATAACGTGAAGGGCGGACAGATGGCTGCGGAATTTATCGTGGAGCAGCTGGGCAAGGACGCCAAAGTCATTGAGCTGGAAGGCGTTCCGGGAGCATCGGCAACGCGTGAGCGCGGCAAAGGCTTCCACGACATCGCGGATGAGCAGCTGAACGTAGTTGCGAAGCAGGCGGCTGATTTCGACCGGACGAAAGGTCTGACCGTAACCGAAAACCTGCTGCAGGGCAATCCGGATGCAAAAGCGATTTTCGCCCATAACGACGAGATGGCGCTCGGCGCAATCGAAGCGATCCAAAGCTCCGGCAAGGATATTATGGTCATCGGCTTTGACGGTAACGAGGATGCGTTGAAATCGATCGAGACCGGCAATATGACGGCAACGGTCGCGCAGCAGCCGGAGCTGATCGGTCAGCTTGCGGTTCAAGCGGCGAAGGATGTGCTGCAAGGCAAAGAGGTGGAGAAAAACATCGCCGCTCCGCTGAAAATGGTCGTGAAGGAGTAGTTGTGCAATACGCGTGGCTGGCTAAAGCTTGGTGTGCGTATAATGCCGCTGTGCTGAAGGATTAGAGGCATGGCCAGCTCAAGTGGGTTTGAAGGCATAAGGAGCGAGGGCCGCAGAAACTGATCTTTAAGAAATTAGGACAGAACGAACGCGGCTCACAAATCTGGCTCAAAGAAGGAATATAGATTTAACGCGGTCCTGGTTGAAAAGCCGGGAGCCGCGTTTTTTTATTGGCTTTTTCCAATGAGAGGCCTTCTGAGCGGATCGTTTGGCCGCAGTTAGGGAGAATCGGTCGGTAAAGTCGCTATGAATGCTCGCTGCAGGGCGAGGGTGAGTCCGGAAGGAGCGAGGAAGTCCCCAAAAAGTACTTGTGGAGAGCAAACGAGCCTGAGAAGGGCGAGCAAGTCCCGAAAAAGTACGTGTCGAGCGGAAACGAGCGCAAAAAGGGCGAGCAAGTCCCGAAAAGGGACGTGTGAAGCGATAACGAGCGCAAGAAGGGCGAGCAAGTCCCGAAAAGGGACGTGTGGAGCGCAAACGAGCGTAAGAGGGGCGAACAAGTCCCGGAAAAGTACTTGTGGAGCGCGACCGAGCCTGAGAAGGGGGAGCAAGTCCCCAAAAGGTACGTGTGAAGCGATAAAGAGCGCAAGAAGGGCGAGGAAGTCCCGAAAAGGGACGTGTGGAGCGCAAACGAGCGTAGAGGGGCGAACAAGTCCCGAAAAGGGACGTGTGGAGCGCAAACGAGCGCAAGAAGGGCGAACAAGTCCCGGAAAAGTACTTGTGGAGCGCAAACGAGCGTAAGAGGGGCGAACAAGTCCCGGAAAAGTACTTGTGGAGCGCGACCGAGCCTGAGAAGGGCGAGGAAGTCCCGAAAAGGGACGTGTGGAGCGCAAACGAGCGCAAAAAGGGCGAGCAAGTCCCGAAAAAGTACGTGTCGAGCGGAAACGAGCGCAAGAAGGGCGAACAAGTCCTGAAAAGGGACGTGTGAAGCGATAACGAGCGCAAGACGGGCGAGCAAGTCCCGAAAAGGGACATTGAGCTGCCATAAAGTCACTGATCCATCCTTCAATCCCGCAAAAAGGCTTCAACGGAGCAGGCGGAATCATGCCGGAAAAGCGGAGCGTTCTCCTTTGTCCTCTAATTTTAACTACAGATAAGATCATTCCAGAAAATTAGAGGACAACAGAGATTGGAGGCATGATCCGCATGCGGAGTGATGGCACACAGAAGGCGGTATGATCCGCATGAGGAGTAATGGCTCACAGAAGGAGGCATAATCCGCATGCGGAGTGATGACACACGGAAGGAAGCATGACCCGCATACTTTTTATAGGACATGGAGCTGCCGCGCAGCATGCTCTTCTCCCTCACCCCAACACGCGCTGCCCCTCGGCCACCGCCCGGCGGTAGTCGCTCGGCGACCAGCCGGTATCCTGCTTGAACAGCTTCGAGAAATAAGAATAGTTCGAATACCCGACTTTGGCCGCGATCTGATAGACCGAGAGCGAGGTCGTTTCCAGCAGCTGCCGGGCCGCTTTGATGCGGACCTGAATGATGTAGGTGCCGAGCGATACGCCGGTTTCCTTCTTGAATACGCGGGCCAAGTAATCCGGATTCAGATAGACGATTTCCGCGAGGCTGGCCCTGGTCAGATCGTCCCCGTAATGGCGGTGGATGTACTGCCGGATTTCCTCAACGACCGTAGGAGAGGGATCGCCGAAAAAGTGATAGTCCGCCGCGGTTTGCACCAGATACGCGATATATTTCTCCATATCCTCGATCGAGTTCAGCGATTGCAGGAACAGCTGGTCATGCGTCTTGCCGCTGTACAGCTTGTGCGCCTGGATTTCCCGGCTCTTCAGATAGGCGTACACCAGCTGTACGATGTCAATCCGGAACTGCCTCAGCACGGAAGCATTGCAGACGCCTTGGCGGGCAAGATTCCGCAAATAGCCGCGAATCTCTTCCAGAAATGCCGCCGGGTCATTCTGGTGCAGAAGCGCCTCCCATGAAGCCGAATCGGGCGGAGAATAAGCGGTTTCCTCCAGCGGATGATGCGCCAGGAACATGATTTGATTGCGCTTCTTGATCAGATCCTCGTTCATCTGCAGCAGCTCCCGGATGGAGCCTGGAACGCGTCCGAGCTCCGCGGTATCGGCGATGCAGCAGCAGGCATCGCTCTTGAGGAATTTGTTGGCTTGCTGAATGAACGAGAGGAACGCCGACTCGATCGCCGCAGGATCCGAAGCCTGGCTCCATTTCAGCACAAGGATCCAGTTATAATCCCTAAACTCCTGGATCGTCTCCACCGAGAAGCGAGGATCCACAAGCAGCTCGCTAAGCACATTGAGCAGCGCGTAGTCGAACAGATCCTTGTCTTCCTTCCCGAGGCTCCGATCGTACGGGAAAATGGTCAGATGGACCGGGGTAAACAGATC
This sequence comes from Paenibacillus sp. FSL R5-0810, assembly GCF_038002285.1. Taxonomy (NCBI): domain Bacteria; kingdom Bacillati; phylum Bacillota; class Bacilli; order Caryophanales; family Paenibacillaceae; genus Paenibacillus; species Paenibacillus sp. FSL R5-0810. The sequence continues at coordinate 2,842,797 of NZ_JBBOCF010000001.1, read as the reverse complement.
CGACGCGAGATAAGACACATCATGCTCGGCGGCCGATTCCGCGATGGCGGCGGCGTCCACCGAAGGCCTTTTCTCGTGTATCCATTTGCGCCAGAATTGCTCCTGCAGCTTACGCTGATTTTTTTTCCACAGCTGTCCTTCCTTCAGCGCCTCCTGATAGCTTTGCTGCTCCTTTGCTTTGTATACTGCTTTGGAAATGATCAAGGTGAGCTTATCGAACTCGATCGGCTTCAGGAAATAATCGAAGCTCTGCAGCTCGATCGCCTTCTGCGCGTAGTTGAAGTCCGCGTAATTGGTCAGGAAGATGGTCTGCACGGCGTACCGCTCCTCCCGGATCCAGGCTAACAGCTCAAGGCCGCTGCCCTGCGGCATTTCGATATCGCAGATGAGGATCTGCACGGTATGCTGCTGCAGGATCTCCCGGGCCTGGGCGACATTATATGCGGTAAACACCCCCTCAATCGAGAGCGCATTCCAATCGATCTTCTGCTGCAGGGCGGCTACGACAAATACATCATCATCCACAAGCAATACGTTCATCGTTCGGCTCCTTTCAGGGTTGCGTCGGATAGCAGCAGCGGCAGCTCAAGGATGATCCGGGCGCCGCCGTCCTCGCGGTTATCGAAAAACGTCCGGGCCCGGCGCTGGTAGAGGAGCTCCAGGCGCTGCAGGGTGTTCATGATGCCAATGCGTTTTCCGCCAGCTTGCTTAAGCGGCCGCCCGTTCTGAAGCTGCTCGAGGATGTCCGGCGGGAACCCGGGCCCGGTATCGGAAATTTCGATGCAGAGCCGGGGATGCTCTCCCTCCGTTTGCAGAGAAACGTCAAGGCTGATTAACAGCGTCTGGGTGCGGGATACGGCATATTTGACGGCATTTTCAATGAAGGTTTGAAGCAGCAACGGCGGGATTTTCAGCCCGCTCAAATCATCGGTCATTCCGGCAATCCGGTACATGAACGCGTCCTGGTAACGATGCTTTTGAATTTCCAAATAAATGCGGACATGCTCAATCTCGTCGCCCAGCCTGACCAAGTCATCGCCGCTTTGAAAGATATAGCGGAAGTATTTCGATGTGGACAAGGACATGTACTCGATCTCCTTATGCATCTGCATCTGCGCCATACTGTAAATATTCGTCAAGCAATTCAGGAAAAAATGAGGGTTGATCTGCAGCTTCATATAGTTCAGCTGGATCCGCTGCTTCTCCAGCTCTTGCTCGTACATTTCGATCTTGAATTTCTTGATCTGTTCAATCAGATGCTTGAACTGGGAATTGACCTGTTCCAGCTCGGTGATCTCGCTGCTTCGAAAATCGAGGCTTTCGCTGTCCTCATGAATGCGCCTCAGATTTTCCGAGAAATTCTGAATGGGCTTCAGCACCTTTTTCTTGAAGTACAGCATGACGACGCTGAGCGTGCAGGTCAGCACAACGAACAGCAGCATGATGAGCAGCTGGGCGATCATGATTTTCTCGAACATGCCGAATTGGATCACTAGCTGCACATGAAAGGACGCATTGGAGAACGCTTTGGTCACAGTGGTTGTTGAGGGCGGGAACCTCAGCAAGGAAGCGGCCGAACCGCTGACGCGGGTACGCGGATCATCGTCCGCTGCCGGGCCCGATATAGCTTCTCCGTTTGATCCGATCAAGGAAACGTAGCCTTCCTCGCCCAGGTTCAGCTCGCGCAAGGGCCGGATCAGGTCGTCGGCGGAAATGAGGCAGATCAAGTAGCGGTTATGATAGGGTACGATATTCACGATGTAGTGGGTATCCCGGACGCGGATCGGCTTCCAATTGGAGTAGAAGGTCTCATAGACGTTTTTGCTATCGGTTAAGGAAACGATCTGCTCCTTGATCTCAAGAAACTCCGAATACGTCACGGACATCGGGGCGTAGTTTTGGAAGAAGTCCTGCTCCTTCAGATAAAAAAAGAAATTGTAGCCCTGGCCGTAATTTTTTTGCAGCTCGTTAAATCGTTTATGAACGCGTTCGCTTGCTTCAATGAAATCGACGTATTCGGTATCCTTGTCATCCAGCGTCTTCACGCTTTCGTCGTTAGCCAGCGTCCATCCCATGTAATGATTGATATAAGCGAAGTCATGGTTGATCTGCTGGATATACAAATTCGCCGTATCCTGCAAATACCGCGTGGACTGCTGCTTGACGATGAAGATCGAAGCGAAGCTGATCACGAGATCGACGACAAGGGCGAAGATCGAGATGAAGAGCATGATTTTGACATAATGCCGAATCGGATAAGGCTTGTTATAAAGCGACTTGACCATCGGAATTCTCCAGTTCCTTTCGCGAACGCCTTGAAATGAAAGCGTTTTAAGGATAGTAAGGCTATTATAAAACGAAAGACGCAAAAAAACATGGCGTTCCTGGAGGCCTCCCGCGATAAAGTCCGGATATTGCCGGTTTAAGTCCGGATAACGGCAGGACATTGCCGAAACCGGGGCCCCAAGTCTCGGTAAGGGTAAAAGAAAGGTCCGATTAGCGTTTCACAAGGTCCGGTTAACGCTGCTCCGCCGGAGTATACTGAAGCTGTTCGATTCAACCTAACGCTTTGGAAGCGGCGGGAGAGAAAGGGGGATTCCATTGAAAGCAGGCCAACTGAACGACTCCCGGCAGCTTATTTCGAGAATCAAGAAAAATTGGGGGCTGTACCTGCTGCTGCTGCCCGCGGTGGTGCTGGTCCTGTTGTTTTCCTACGTGCCGATGTACGGCATCCTGATCGCCTTTAATGATTACAGTCCTGCGGCAGGCATTATGGACAGCCCGTGGGCGGGGCTGAAATACTTCGAGAAATTTTTCCGCTCCTATCAATTTGAGAGCACGATCAAAAACACGGTCGTCATCAGCCTCTACAGCGTGGCTACGTTTCCGATTCCGATCATGCTCGCATTGATGGTCAACCAGATGCGTCCCAACCGGTTCAAGCGGTTTTTCCAGACGGTGACCTACATGCCGCACTTCATATCGACGGTGGTCATGGTCGGCCTGATGCTCATCCTGTTCTCGCCCAGCACGGGCTTGATCGGCAACCTGTTCCGCCTCTTCGGTGCCGAGGCGCCGAATCTGATGGGCTCGGCCGGGTGGTTCAGCAGCGTCTATGTGTGGTCCGACGTGTGGCAGCACATGGGCTGGGACAGCATCATTTATATCGCGGCCCTGTCGGCCGTCAATCCCAGCCTGTACGAGGCGGCGACGATGGATGGCGCGAGCCGTTGGCAGAAGATCCGGTACATCGATATCCCGATGCTGATGCCGACCATGATCACGCTATTGATCCTTCGAATCGGAAATCTGCTTGGCGTCGGCTTCGAGAAGGTGTATCTGATGCAAAACAACCTCAATATCACGTCCAGCGAGGTGATCGCGACCTATGTGTACAAAATCGGGATGCTGAGCAGCCAGTACAGCTTTTCCTCGGCCATCAACCTGTTTAACACGGTCATTAATTTCGTGCTCCTGATCATGGTGAACTACATTTCCAAGAAGTACAGCGAGAACAGCTTATGGTAGAGAGAGGAGGGTTTCAATGAGCGGAATGGAAGCAAAAACGAAAAAAGGGGCGCGCGCCGTCTACACCCGTTCCTCTGACCGCATCCTGGAGATTGCCATGTACATCTTCGCCGTCCTCTTGTTGATCGTTCTGATCTATCCGATCTATTTTATCGTCATTGCCTCATTCAGCGATCCGGCAGCCGTTGCGAACGGGCAGGTGTGGCTGTTTCCGAAAGATTTTACGCTGGCGGGCTATCAGGAATTGCTGAAGCATTCTAATATATGGGTGGGGTACCGTAATACGATCCTGTATACCATCGTGGGAACGGCGATCGGCCTGGCGGTCAACATTTCGGCAGCCTACGCGCTGTCCAGACGGGATTTGGTCGGCGGCAAGTACATTTCCCTGCTTTTTATATTCACGATGTTCTTTAACGGCGGCCTGATCCCTACCTTCATGACGATCCGGGATTTCCAGCTGTACGATACGTTTCTCGTCATGGTGCTGCCGTTCTCGGTGGCGGTATTCAACATTATCGTAGCGCGGACGTTCTTCAAGACGAGCATCCCCGAGGATTTATGGGAGGCGGCCCAGATCGACGGATGCGGGAATCTGAGGTATTTTGTCCAGATCGTCATCCCGCTCTCGAAAGCGGTAATCTCGGTCATCGCCTTATGGACGGCCGTCGGCCATTGGAATTCATATTTCAACGCGCTGATTTATTTGAAAGATTCGAATCTGTATCCGCTGCAGCTTATCCTCCGAAACATTCTGGTGACGAACCAGATGCAATCGGCCCTCGGAACGGGGGAAGCCGCAGCCGTCGCGCTGCGCTTGGCTAACCTGATGCGGTATGCGGTCATCATTGTCGCTACGGTTCCGATCATGTGCATTTACCCGTTTGTGCAGAAATATTTCAACCAGGGGGTGATGATCGGAGCCGTAAAGCAATAATGTTCGATTCAATGCATGTCCTATCATCAAAAAGCTTGGGGGGTTTATGGAATGGTAAAGGGCTTGAAGCTTAAGGCATTTCCGGTCAAGACGGCGGTTTCGATGCTGCTGGCTCTGATGCTGGTGTTTAATCTGGCGGGGTGCAGCGGCGGCGGCAAGGAACCGGCGGCGGAGCCGGATGCGGCTTTTAATGAAGAAGGGCTGCCGATCGTGAATGAACCGATCACGCTGGACGTGTTGACCGTTCGATGGGGGAATATGGGGGATACGTTTCTTCAGAATCAATGGCTGAAAGATCTGGAGAAGCAAACCAACGTGAAAATCAACTGGCAGATCATGTCCTCGAACGACTGGGGCGAACAGAAATCGATCATGCTGGCAAGCGGGACGCTCCCGGACATCATTTTCGGGGATATTGTGTTCAGCGATTCCGATATCGTCAACAATCTGTCCTACTTCCGGCCGCTCGACGAATACATCGACCAGTACATGCCCAATTTAAAGGCAGCGATGGAAGAGACGCCGGAGATGAAACAGATGAGCACCTTCCCGGACGGAAAGATCTACTCCCTTCCGGCACGGCTCCCGTCCAGACCGGAATCGTCGATCCAGCCGATCATCAACAAGACCTGGCTTGACAAGCTTGGATTGGACGTACCGGACAATACCGAAGAACTGTACCAGGTGTTCAAAGCGTTCAAGGAACAGGATCCGAACGGGAACGGAAAAGCCGATGAAATCCCGGTCAGCGGTTCCGGGGATATCAGCGTGGATTTATACAATCCGTTCGGCATCACCGACATCAATGCCAACAGCATGATGGTGGTGGACGGGGAGCCCGTATACTATCCGATTACGGAAAATTATAAAGAAGCGATAAAATGGGCGCATCAGTTGTACGCCGAAGGTCTGATCGACCAGGAGGTGTTCACCCAGGACAACACCATGCTGACGGCCAAGCAGCAGAATCCCGACGCTCCGCTGATCGGCTTCTCCAATCAGTGGGTACCCGATGCCGTGTTCGGGAAGTGGAAGGATCAATACATCGCCATTCCACCGATCGCCGGTCCTGACGGAAAACGCTATCAGGGCGGAGAGCCGGGCGGCTTGAGCCTGCGGCGGAACCAGCTGCTCATTACGACCTCCAACGAGCATCCGGAGGTATCGGCGCGCTGGGCGGACCAGTTCTATACCAATGAAGCCAGCATCCAGAATTTCTGGGGCGCGATCGGCACCGTCATTAAGAAAAACGACGACGGTACGTACACGCTGATGAATCCGCCGGAGGGAACGAGCGCGGATGCTTGGTACTGGGAGCAGTCGGTTCGCGATTTTGGACCGAAGTACGTCAGCCCGAGCTTTGAGCGCAATATCATCCTGGACGAAACGACAGGAGACGGCTTGAAGCTGGTCATCGATAAGCTGGGCAGCGATTATGTGACCACCCCGTTCCCGAACGTCATGTACAGTGCGGAGGAATTCCAGGAGCTGCCTACGCTGACGACCGATATCGACGGTTATGTCAGCACAACCCGGGCAAAATGGATTACGGAGGGCAACATTGATCAGGAATGGGACGCTTATGTGAATAAGCTGAACGAAATGGGACTGGAGCGGCTGCTCCAGATTCGCAAGGATGCTTATAAACGGTATACCAGCGCAAAGTGATGCCAGTATAAGGCGAATGCGGCCCTGCAGATGCGAATAGGCAGGGCCGCCGCCGTTTTGCGCGGGGCAATCTACATTTTAAGAACAAGAGGAGAGCGTTAGACATGAACAAGTTTCGGATCGGTTTGATTGGACTCGGCGGTATGGCGCAAGAGCATATCCGCTGGATGAAAGCAGAGAATGTGTATGAGTTTGTTGCCGTCAGCGATGTGAACGGGGACGCGATGGCGAGAGTCGGCGATCAGCTCGGCATCGAAGACGGCAAGCGCTACGCGAATTATAAGGGACTGATCGAAGACCCGGATGTGGACGCGGTCGTCTCGGTGACGCCGAATAACGTGCATGCCGACATCATGAGTGCATGCCTTCATGCGGGAAAACCCTTTTTGGCGGAGAAGCCGTTTACGCGGATCTTCGAGGAGGCTGTGCCCTTGCTGGAATTGTACGAGAAACATCCGGTCCCGGTCATGATCGGCTTTACGTATCGTTATACGCCGGCATTCCGCTATGCCCGGGAGATCGTGCGTTCCGGGAAACTGGGCACGGTCCGGCATTTCTCCCACCAATATCTCCAGGGCTTTGGCGTCCCGCATCAACAGGTCCCGTATATGTGGAGGTATAACAAGGCCGTCACCGGGACGGGGGCTCTGGGCGATCTCGGCTCGCATATGATCGACATGGCGCGCTTTCTATTCGGAGAGTTCGAGGAGCTGACCGCCCAGCTGCAGACGATCGTTCCGGAACGCCGCGATCCGGTCACGGGAGCGATGGCGAAGATTGAGGTCGATGATTTCGCAAGCTTTCAGGCCCGGATGACAGGGGACGTTATGGGCGTGTTCCAAACGTCGCGCAATGCATTCGGCTCGGGCAACCAGCATGAAGTAACGATCTACGGCGATTTGGGGACGGTTCATGCGGGAACGCTTGACCCCGACCACATCGTGTGGATCCGTGAGGAAGAGGGCGGACAGCTGGCGAGAGCACTCGTCGAGGTGCCGGCTCATTGCAAGGTCACGCAGTATGCCGACTTTGCCGCCGTTTTAAGAGGGACCCCGGCAGACGGCGTGCCCGGCTTTATGGACGGGTACCGGAACCAGGAGGTGCTGGATGCCGTCGTCAGAGCAAGCGAATCCAAGTCTGCCGTCCGGCTTAGGGCGGATTGAGCGTATCCCGACCGGTTTAAGCGTGTGTGACTTGTCGTGCGCTGATGCCCGCTCACCATGCTTTCCCCATCCAGATATACAGCGGCATTAAAACAAACAGGAACAAGCAAAAGTTAACGGTTACAAAAAGGTATCTGAGTATGGGCTTACGGTGGAATTCTACAGGTGTGCGTAAACCTCCGGTGCCCTCGATCACGAACAGGATCAGCAGCGTGTGGATGATCGTATGGCCGATCACCTCGATGTGACCGAATACAAGGCTTGTCATGAAGAAGATTCCGGTGACGAGCAGTGCGGTAAAGCGGTTCATAATTCCCATGATAAAGGCCCATGCCAAGCCGATCTCAACGAAGGCGCTGATCAACACGAATTGCTCGAGGGTAAAACCGAAGGTGGGAAGTCCGTAGCTGCCCATGACGGAGCAGGCAAGCGCTGGCATGGTCAGCTTTTCCATGGCGAGCCAGGACAGCGAGAACCCCATACATATATAGAGGACGGCGGGAGCGGTTCTCATGAAAGGCGTGTCATAAACGAACAGGCAATAAACGATCCCCACATACATCAAATAATCCAAGGCGTGAAAAACCCCGTATTCCAGCGAAGCTTGGATATACAGCAAGAACAGAATGGCACCGCTTACTTTTAACGTTTTCGTATTGGCCAGACAGGCGGCGGCAATGAATAGCCCCAGGACGATCCACATCGATTTGATGGTGAATTCGGGGGCAAGGTAAGACCCGCTGAATAACTGCAGCAGAAGCCCGATGCCAAGGCCGGTTCGCAGGATGAGCTGGGTGTGCTGCTTCATTCGGCATAGCCATGTATGAATTCGCAGGATCGGACGCGCACGGCTGATCGGCCCGGAGACGGCGCAGGCGAGCCAGAGCATCAGGACGGTAAACGCTAGCCAGAACAGGAAGGACGGGGTGACGATGCGGGAGAAAGGCAGGGGGTCCCATTCGAAGCTATCCGTAAACCATTTTACGTGCACATAGAAGTTGCTAATCTTGGAGAAATGCATTACCATTCACTATGTTCCTCCCTTAACCACTCTAATCACCTATCCAAGATAATACAAAATTAACTTAAAAAGTATATTCTGGACGAATATATCCCTCCTTGTGAAAAATTTATCCCATAAAGAACGGTCAGACGGACGAACCTATCGTTTCTTCAGACGCGAAAGATGGAGCGATCCTAAACGCTGTTTTGTTATAATGGTCCTAACCTAAGTTTAATAAAGGAAAAGAGTGACACAGATGAAGCAAAGCGATGTGGGAGGACCTCGACCGTTCGAGGACAAGACTCGCCGTGACTACGATCATCCCGAGACACAGCATGAGAGCGGCGATCTCAAATACATAACGGAAGCAGCGGGTACGCCCATGAAGGGGCGTGAAGAGCGGGGAGCCGTGCTTATGCTGCAGGGAACGGCCTCGGATGTCGGGAAAAGCATTGTCACGACGGCATTGTGCCGCATTTTTCTCCAGGACGGCTACCGGCCGGCTCCATACAAATCGCAAAACATGGCGCTTAATTCGTACGTGACGCCAGACGGAAAAGAGATTGGGCGGGCACAGGGCGTTCAGGCTGAAGCCTGCGGCATCGCTGCCACGACCGATATGAATCCGATTTTGATCAAGCCGGTGAAGGACATGACGTCCCAAATCGTCATTCATGGCGTGCCTGAAATGCAGATGAGCGCGATGGATTATAGGAATCGGTTCCTGCCGAAAGCAAAGGACATTGTGCTCGAGGCACTTGAACGACTGCGCCGGCAGCATGACATTGTCGTGATGGAGGGAGCTGGGAGTCCGGCAGAGATCAACCTGAAGGACCGGGACATCGTCAATATGAATTTAGCGGGCTGGGCCGACGCCCCGGTAATCCTCGTTGCGGACATCGACCGCGGGGGCGTGTTTGCCTCTATCGTCGGTACGCTCGAGCTGCTGGAGCCCCATGAGGCAGCGCGGGTGAAGGGCTTCATCATCAACAAGTTCCGAGGGGATGTTGCCTTGCTTAAGCCGGGCCTCGATTGGCTCGAAGAGCGCACAGGCATTCCGGTGCTCGGGGTTCTGCCCTACATTCCGGACATGCGCATTGAGGCGGAGGATTCCGTCGTGCTGGAGAAGCTTGCGCTTCGCTCAGGACCGCGGAAAGAGCTCGATATCGCGGTCATCCGGTATCCGCGGATCTCGAATTTTACCGATGCGGATGCATTGGCCGGCGAACAGGACGTCCAAGTCCGCTTTGTAAGCTCGGCGGATGATTTGGGCGAGCCGGATGTCATCATCCTGCCGGGCTCGAAGGATACGATCGGCGATCTGGAATTTTTGAGGGAGCAAGGCTTGGCACAGTGCATTATGGACCGGGCGCGGGAGAGAAATGTACAGATTGTCGGCATTTGCGGCGGCTACCAGATGATGGGCAAGCGTCTATCCGACCCGGATGCGGTGGAAGGAGGCGCACGTGAAGCGGAGGGGCTCGGGCTGCTGCCGCTGACGACGATCTTCAGAAAAGAGAAGAGAACCGTTCGGGTCCGGGGAAAGCTGGCGCAGGGGCATCCCTTAGCACTGGGCACTCCGGTTCCCGCTGCCGATATGCCCATTGAAGCGTACGAGATTCATATGGGGATCAGTGAATGGAGCGGGTCAAGCGAGGATGGAGCGTATGCACCGCTGTTCATCATGGGACCCGGCCCCGATGGGAACGCCGATTCTTATCCGATGGAAGGTCACTCGGAGGGACTGGGCACTGCGGACGGTTCGGTATGGGGCAGTTATTTGCATGGCCTGTTTGACAATGACGAGCTGCGCAGGGCATGGCTGAACGGCATCCGGCTGAAGAAAGGGCTGGCCCCGATCGGGGAAACCTTCAACGCACGCAGCCGCAAGCTAGAGGAATTCGACCGGGTAGCGGGCATCGTGCGAAGCCATCTGGATATGGACAAAATCTATGCGATGAGCGGATTAAGGCAGCGGGTCATCCAGGAATAAATGGATTTTCAAACGGGAATATAAATAATAAAGTTGGAGTGGCACCATGCCGACGGCATGGTGTTATTTTGCGTCGATTTTCAATTTTTTGCTCCCCAAATGAACATTACCCTTGATTAAATATAGGATAGGGGGGTATACTAACTACAAGCAAAGAAGCATTCATGCAAGTGTACACCTACAGGATTGGAGTGATCGCGGATGAGTAAGAAAATGGCTTTTCTGACATTAACAACCCTGCTGGCTTTCGGTTTCTTCACGGGATGTGATGATCCGAAAGGGGGAGACTCAAGTTCCGGAAACCAACGATCCCCGCAGGATAAGGCCGGCCGTGAGGCGCAGCTTGACGGGCAAGGCGAGCATGGAGCGCATGAAGCCGAAGAAGCTTCAGCACATGGCATACAAGATGTGCAAGAGCCGCACGAGGCGCGAGGAAGTCATAGAACATCAGAGGCTCATGGAACGCATACGGCAAACGCATCACATGGAGCACATGCAGGACATGGAGCACATGCAGAGCATGGGGCAGGGCATGGAGTTTCGTCGGACGACTACAAGGCGGCCTTCCAATTCAACGGGGCGCTGAACGCAGGCAGCGACACGGAGCTGACCATCAAGATTACCAACAAGGATGGGCAGCCGGTGCAGCAATTCGATGTTAATCATGAGAAGCTGATGCATCTGATCATCGTCAACCACGATCTGTCGTACTTTGAGCACATTCATCCCGATTATCTGGAGAACGGCGTCTTTACCGTGAACACAACATTTCCGGCAGGCGGGAAGTATAAGCTGTTCGCGGATTTCGTTCCCCAGGGCGCTCATGGGGCAACACTTAGCGAGTGGGTAACGGTCGCAGGAGAGGAACAGGCGCATGCACCGATCAAGCCGACAAACCTCGTGCAGCAAGTGGACGGCAAGCGGGTCGAGCTATCGCTCAGCAACACGCTTTCGAATGAAGAGGCTGTGCTCGCCTTCGAATTTCAGGATGCGGAAACCAAGCAAGGCATCGATAATTTGGAGCCGTACCTGGGCGCAATCGGCCATGTCGTTATTTTGTCGGCCGATGCGGAGGAATACATTCACGTGCATCCGGTGGATGAAGACGGAACCGGACCCAAGGCGGAGTTCGCTACAATCTTTCCGAATAGCGGCATCTACAAAATCTGGGGACAATTTCAGCATAAGAACGAGGTCTTTACGACTGCGTTTGTGGTAGAAATCCAATAAATCAAGGAGTGATCGATATGTCCGAAGCGGTAAAAATATATACGATACCAACGTGCAGCGACTGCAATTTTGCCAAACGTTATTTGAAGGAACGGAACGTCCCGTATACGGAATACAACTGTGAAGAAAATCCGGCTTACGCCGAAGAAGTACGGGAGCTGACCGGAAAATCAATCGTACCGACGATCGTGATCAACGGCCGGGTGTTTATCGGCTTTGCCGACAACCTGGACGAGATTCGAAAGCTGATTCCATAAAAAAACTGTTTCACCCATGGCTGGTGGGGGAAGAAGCGCAGGCGATCCTACAAGGATTGCCGCGCTTTTTTTCGTTGCGCCGGAGCAGATGGAGCGGTCGCTTTCGTGCTTACCGCCGGGAAAATTTTTCGAAGTTTAATCCAAATTCACAGGTGTCAAAAATCAGTAGGGGTGTTATTATATGGTTTGTGTCTTTCTTAGGAAAACGGCGATTGATCATGGATCGAGAGGAATCATGAAACGATCGGAGATATGTCACGTATCAATATTCACCAAGCTTTGAAGGAGGGAGATTATGTTGGATAACGGCATGAATGTCATTCTGTTCGAGAAGAAGCCGGACGGAGAGCTCCGGCAGATTGAGGAGCGGACATGGACGATGAACATGGTGACGGCGCTCGAACACGTGAATTATATCGTAGCGGGCGGCCAGGAATATGAGACGATTGAAGGCAGGCTGAATGTAGATTCCGGAAAATTGGAGCTGCTGCTCGTTCCGATGCGGAATGTGTGAATCTTTGTCCGAAAGGAGCAATCATGTTGAGTAATGAAAAAGACAAACAGGAATCGCCGGCATCCAAATGGCTGACACCGGAAGGCAAGCCGATTCGCGTCCTGTCGAGCTCGCTCGGCATCGCGCTGCTCGCCAATGCGTTTCTGGTATCCGGAGCCACCGCAGCCGGCAACCCGAACGAACTGGCCTCGGAAGCCGTATCTTCGGCTGATGAGCCGAAGCTGGTCTCATGGTCGACCGAGGAAGTGAAGAAATATTTCGATAAGCATACCGACTGGAACATCCCGTTCCCGGAAGAGGAGGATTTCCAGAAAGCCGAGGAAGGCTCGACGGGGTCGGGCTCCGGCGGCACGACGGTCATCAATAACTACAGCGGATACAATGCCGGCTTCGGCTGGGACGATCTGCTGCTCTACCATATGCTGTTTAACAACGGGTCCTATTACTCATCCAGAGGCTGGTACGATAATCACCGCGGCTATTATGCCAACACCGGCAAGCCATACAAGCCACGCACGTACACAAGCGGCGCCTTTCAGAACAAGCCGGTGGTCAACTCCAACGTACGTCCTAAGACCTCGACCTCGTCTTCCGGGACGATCGTTCGGCGCTCGACCTCTTCCAAATCCGGAGGAATCGGAGGCAAGTCCAGCGGCTTCAGCTCGTCGTCCAGCTCTAAATCCAGCTCAAGATCGGGCGGGTTCGGCGGATGACCGATTCGGGCGTGTTTGAAGTCGCAGGACAGCCGGCCCATAACCGGAGCGAGCGAGTGAAGCAGCTTGCCGAGCTCGGGTTCACGTGGGCCGATCTGGAAGAGGAGCCGTACTGGATCGACCAGATCGTGACGATGAACGAAGACGTTTACAATGAGCTCGAGGCTGCGGCCTCCATGCTGTGGCGGATCGTGGACAAGACCGTTCGCTATATTCACGGCAATCATCATATTTACCATCTGATCGGCATCCCGGAAATTCTATGGGAAATGCTCGATCGATGCCCCATACCGGAAGAAGGGCTGATCAGCCGCTATGCCCGATTCGATTTTGCGGTTTCGCATGACGGTGCGATCAAGCTGCTCGAGCTGAATGCCGACACGCCTACCGGTTATGTGGAGGCCTCCATTGCCACCCCTTGGCTATGCCGTCAAGCAGGCATCCGATCCGTGAATGACCGGATGGCTGGACTGGTTGCAGAGGCTTGGGGCGTGGAGCGGCCGGATACGGCAGCCTGCATCGGCTATGGCGAGCACCTGGAGGATTCCGGTACGATTGAGGCTTTGGTCCGGCACAGCGGATTGGACGTCCGATTGGTGGATTGCCTGGATCTGTGGGTGGACGAAGGCGTTTTGAGGGACGGCGACAACCGGGAAATCCGCAGGATGTTTGCCTTGTATCCAAAGGAGTGGATGTCCGTCGATGAGGGCGGTGACGCACTGGCCTACGCGATTGAGACCGGAAACCTTGCGCTGTTTAATCCGCCGCACAGCATTCTGATGCAGTCCAAAGGTCTGATGGCCGCGATCTGGGGCATGTTCGAGCTGGGACTGCTGTTCGGTCCGGAGGAACGGGAGGCCATTGAGAAATACATGCTCCCGACCTATAACAAACCGGTATTCTCCGGCAATTTCGTCTCCAAGTCGATGTTCGGCAGGGAAGGCGGCTCGGTAAAGCTGTACGATAACTCGGGGGAGCTGGAGGTAGAGGATCAGGACGGTTACGACACCAGTGTAATGTTCCCGACGGTCTATCAGCAGCGAGCCGAGCTGGCCCGAATCCGCACAGCGGAGGGCGAGTTTCATCTATTAACAGGCTTGTTCATCCTGAATGGCACGCCTTGCGGGCTGCTGGGACGGGCGGGCGGTCTGATTACGGGAAATACGAGCCATTTTATCGCAATAGGAGTGAAGTAAATGGAATGGAATGAAGGAAAGGAGCACCAAGCTGCGCCTCGCAGGAAACGCAGATTCTCGCTTGCCGCATACGGATGGCTGGCGGCAAGCCTGATGCTTTTATTCGTGCTGAGCGCGTGCTCCAGCAGCCAGACGGTGTTTCATACCGGGAGCTCGGGGGAGGAATCCATTTCTACGGCAAGAGTGCCTTGGGATTACCGGATTGTCGAGGGCACCGTGGGTGATCTGATCGGCGGGGATATGACCGTGCTGCCGGATAATGAGCTGCTGCCCAACGACGGCAACTATGCGACCGGGGACAAGATCTGGACGCTGCAGTTTATGGACGCCGAGCTGACGACCGACGAGAACCAGCGGAATAATATCCGCTTATCCTCTTGGCAGACGATCAAATCCTACAAGGATGAGAAATCGGCCCAGGCAGATCTGACCAACCTCAAAGTCATCGTCAAAACGGATGTGGAGCTGGTAGGCGTGTACGCAACGACGCATAAAAACGAAACAAGACGCTTTGCCGTAATCGAGCTGCCGACGGGGAACCGGATCAAGCAGCCGATCGACGAGAAGCGTTATACAGCAATGGAAAAAGAGAAGACGGTTGATGTTGTATTGGAGGAAGTACATGACTTCGCCGATTACGACTTGGCCTATGCAAAATTTCGGGGGTGGGCGGAGTGACGGTTGTTATCAATATCGCAGTTAGCGTGGTGTGCATGATTCTGCTTCAATTGCTGGGGATGCTAGTATTCAGCTGGATGACCCGGTTTAACGACATGGAAGAGCTGAAGAAGGGGAACGCGGCCGTAGGGCTGGCCTTCGGCGGCAAGTTTATGGGAACGGCGATCATCTTGGGCGTCTCCGCCTATACGAATTCATCGATCTGGCACATGATGCTGTGGTTTGCCGTCGGGTATGTGTGCCTGATCGTCGTCTATTGGGTGTTTGAGCTCGTAACGCCGGGCCTGAATATTTCCGAGCATTTGCAGAAGGGGAATATGGCCATCGGCATTTTGCTTGCGATGGTGTTTATCGGCACGGCTTTTGCTGTAAGCAGCCTGATCATCTAAAGCTTCGTGCAGCAAATGCGGGAGAGGAGCAGTAGTGGGTGCATTTTATCCTAAAATGGTCTTTAAAAATGATGCGTCTGCGCAAAACCACCATCACCTGCATCGTGGTGCTGTTTGTCGCATTGAGCGCAACCGCCGCCTATTTGCTGGAGCCGGATACCTATAAAACGTGGTTCAACGCGCTGTACTGGGTGCTGACCACGATGGCAACGGTAGGTTATGGCGATTATTATGCCGTCACCGTACCGGGTAAGGTGCTGACGATATTTTTGTATATTTTCGGCATCGGGCTCCTCAGCCTGGTGATCGGGAAGATCGTAGAAGCTTTCGGCAGCATGCAGCGACAGAGAGGAGCGGGCAGATTGAATTATCGCGGCAAAGATCATGTCATCATTATCAATTGGAGCAAAAAAGCACAGTCCGCCATCGATGAAATATTGTCCTATGATTCGGCACCGGGCATCGTCGTTATCGACGAATCCGGACGTCATCCGGTTGAGCATCTCGAGCAGGTGCATTTTGTTAGCGGGGACCCGGCTGCAGATGATACGTTATCCAGAGCCAATATCCATGAGGCGAAAGCGGCGATCATCTTTGCCGATTCGCGGATTGACGAGGCTTCGCTGATCGATGGGAAGTCGCTTCTCATCGCCTCGAGCATCGAGCGGCTTGCGCCCAAAGTGCATACGACGGTTGAGATCGTGCAGGAGCAGAATGTTCAGAATTTTCGTCATATTGATGTGAATGAATTTGTGCTGTCGCACGATGCCGTTTCCCGGTTAGCGGTCCGCGCCGCGCTGCAGGAAGGCAACTCGGATGTACTGATGCAGCTGCTGAGCCGCTCGTTTGGCGATGACATTTACGAGATTCCGGTGAGCAGCGTCTGGAAGACCTATGGCGATGCTTTCCAGGATTTGCTCCGTCAGGGCGCAACGCTGATCGCCGACCGGAGCGATCTGGGAATCAACCGCAAGCTGGGACAGCCGATTCCCGGGGATGCACGGCTCTATATCGTTTCGGATGAGGCGACATATCGGAGAATCGCAGATAAAGAATAAAGGTAAAGGCTCGTAAGCCCTCGCGCTCAAGATGACAATCTTGCCGGCGGGGGCTTTTTTTTTAGGTCCATTTTCGGGATGAAAAGGACGTCATTGGCCCGAAAGGTCCATGAGCAGATGCTCACTGCTTCTCTCCTGCTTCATAGGAAATCGCTTAAGCTTTCTAGGAGAGAGGGCCTCTGCTTCATAGGCCGCCGCCCCGATCCCGACCGTACGGCCCATCCTCCGGCAAGCGTTGCCCCGCTGGTCGTCATGAAGGCCGGAAGCGGCTGGTCGTTTCTGCTGACCTCGGTGCTGGCCGGAGCAATCATCATTGTGCCGGTTGCCCTTCTGGCCAATCATGCGGTAAAGCAGCGGAGATATCCAGCTTTTTGAGGGTACATCCTTTTTTTGCTTTGTAAAATTAATGGATGCACAGGCAATATATATCTTTATATTGGAGGATCAGTTCCATGGACATGCGGCGACCGGGAATGGATCCTTTCTTTGTTGCGGCGGCGATAATTAAGAATTTGTAACTAATACATATACCATAAAAAGCGGATTTCGAAACAGCATCCCGGAAAAATAGGATAGGATTACCACTTGAACCTGAGTTGTAAAACTATAGAATAAAAACCAACCCGGTACGGGACTCTATTCTTATTTTGTAGATATGGATAATATTTACAAACCTTGATGGAATGCGGTTCTCAGCCGTTTTTTTATAAGACTAAGGTATCAATTTTGTAATAACTATGGATAAAGATGTAAAAACGACCGGAACTTTAGCAATTTTTCTGCGTTTATATTAACGATTCACGAAAATTTTCAGAAAACCTTCGTGATTACGCTGAACTCATCTCATGTACTGCTGTATAGGGATTCTTCGGGTTAAACAGCGTCCAATTTTTTAGACACGCAGCGAGCTAACATTCGGATGCAATCTTGTCAAACAGCACGGCTGAGAGAAGAGCAAAGCATGCTTCGGGGGAGAACCACGAATGATTGAAGGTTTTACTTCTTTATGACTACTATTCCAATGGGAAAAGTTAGTAAAGAAGAAATATGGTATCGGGCGTGTATCGGCCGTAGAATGACGAGTAGCAGCTCCGTCTTCACGAACAAGCCGGTACGCAATCATTATGGATTGAAAGGGCAGGTGAACGAAGAAGACGATGAGCAGACGAAAATGGTGGGTTGCCGCAGCACTGTGCACTATAGTGCTTCTGAGCGGTGCCGCTGTAATACTCGGAAACTTCCGTCCGGTCATAACGACGTATGCGGGAGCGGACGGTGTGAAGATGAAATTCAAAACGGAAGGCACTTCTTTCCTTGTGTACGGGGAAGATGAGAGCTGGCGTGAGATATTCGCCAAGGGCGTCAATCTCGGCGCGACCGTTCCGGGACATTTTCCGGGTGCGCTGCCGGCAACCGAAGAAGACTACTTGCGTTGGTTCAAACAGATTGATGATATGGGAGCAAACGTCATTAGGGT
Source organism: Paenibacillus sp. FSL R5-0810 (assembly GCF_038002285.1). Lineage (NCBI taxonomy): Bacteria > Bacillati > Bacillota > Bacilli > Caryophanales > Paenibacillaceae > Paenibacillus > Paenibacillus sp. FSL R5-0810. Next base: position 2,824,993 of record NZ_JBBOCF010000001.1, on the reverse strand, counting down.
CTACACCGTACACAATCCGGTCTTCTACTCGGCCCTGGTGAAGTACAACCGGGACAAGGGTGAGGATCCCCTCTATTTCATGCAGGGGATATGGTCTCCGGAAGAGCAGCTGATCGAGCGTCGGGATGCATACGACGAAGAGATTGTGCAGACGTTTAAAGCCGAGATTTCCAAGGCGGTTGCGGCTGTATACGGCGATATTACCGTAGAGCCGAAGCATGGACAGTCAAGCGGCGAGTATAAGACGAATGCGGGCAAATATTTGATGGCCTGGCATTTGGGAACCGAATGGGATCCGTCCATGGTCGACAACACGAACAGGGTACATAAGGATGCTCCAAGATACGACGGGGCATTCTTCTCCGGCACAAAGGATGCGAGTCCCTTCGAGAACTGGCTTGCCTCATTGCTGGATTATACGGCTCAGCAAGAGCAAAAGTACGGCTGGCAGCATCCGATGACCTTTACGAATTGGGTCACGACCGATGTGCTGGAACATCCGGGTGAGCCGCTGTTTGAAGAGGATCTGGTGTCCGTCGATGCCCGGCATATTGAACCGGTTAACTGGAGTGCCGGATACTTTGCGGCCTATCACGTGTATCCTTACTATCCGGATTTCTTCCGTACCGACAAAACCTTGCAGACGATTCCGGACGGGAATGGAGGATATAACACCTACAAGGCCTACCTCCGCAAGCTGAAAGCGGAATATGACGATATGCCGATCATGGTTACCGAGTACGGCGTGCCATCATCGATCGGCGTCTCGCACCACGGCCCCGGCGGTCGGGATCAAGGGGGGCATGATGAAGCCGAGCAGGGCGAAATTAATGCCTCACTGACCCAGGAGATATTCGATGAAGGCTATTCCGGGGCGATATTGTTCATGTGGCAGGACGAATGGTTTAAGAAAACATGGAATACGATGCCTTTTGAAATACCGGCAGACCGGCGGGCATTCTGGTTGAATGTGCTGACGAACGAGAAGATGTTCGGCGTTCTCGCCATGCAGCCGGGAAAAGAAGGGCAGATTTCCATTGACGGCGATTTGGCCGATTGGGATAAGCTTCCTGAGGGAGAGGTCAAACAGTGGGAAGGGACGGCCCCGGGCGTTAAGGGAATGAAGCTTACGCATGATGAAGCATACCTGTATATCGGGATGGAGCTTGAGGAAGCCTTCGATCCGGAAGATTCCAAGCTGTTCATCGGAGCGGATACGATTCCCGGCGGGGATATTCCCAAGAAGGAGCTTGCTGGAAGATCGCTTACAGGGGGCGAACTGGAGACGCTCATCCAGCTTGGTCAGGATGACGAATCCCAGGTAAGCATCGCGCCGTCCTATGATTTCCACAGCCGTTTGTACGGCAAGGACGGATATTGGATGCTGCCGGAGAAACCGAAAGCCGGGAGCAAGGATGATCCGATCGTCCCAGGCGGCACATTCCATGCCTGGAAGCTGGCGATCAGTCTGATGATGAACCCGCCGGACACACGGTTTGCACACCCGTTCATTGACGAGACGGTGGGCATGCTCAAGCGGGGCAGCAGTGATCCGGAGTCCCCGGATTTCAACTCTCTGACTGCTTGGCAGTCCAAGGACCGATTCGTGGAGATGCGCATTCCTTGGATGCTGCTGGGCTTCGGAGACCCTAGCTCTCTTCAGGTGGTCGATTACAGTCCGCTCAAAAATAAACGGGAGTTTTCGACCGTGACAACCGAAGGAATAAAACTTGCTCCATGGATCGCGAAGCGGTCGGAGCTTGACGGGTCGGCAGACCCTGCGGCGGACACACGGGAGATCGATCTCGGGAAGATTCAGCCGTACACCTGGGAGCTGTGGGAAACGCCTGTGTACAGTGAGCGCTTGAAGCAAAGCTATTACGATATGCAGGAAATATTCACTCGTCTGCCTTAAGTTCTCGAGGGCGGCCAGATGCTAAATATAAAGAGGAGGCACTCGATTATGTTTTCAAATTTAGCCTTGGCCTACGGATTTATCTATGTTTGCCTTGGCCTGATTGCAGCCGGAATCATTGTGCTGTTCTACATGAAGATCAAGCATAATGCCGAGCAGCGGGAAATGGAGCATTATGCTGCCAAGCATCACGATTACTTTGTTTATGTTCAGGCCCATCTGCATGATGATATCAAGCTTGAGCTGCCGCCAGGGAAGCTGACCCGTGCCGAGCGCAGGGTCATCCAGGCGAAATTCATCGAATGGATCGAGCAGTTCAAGGGAGAAGCGAGGGAGAAGCTCCTTCACCTGTGCAGGGAAGCGGGCTTCGTGGAAGAGGATCTGCGGGCGTTGTCCAGCCCGCGCAAAGGACGCCGCATTGAAGCGGCGTACCGGCTCGGGGGCATGCGTGCCGAAGAGGCGGTACCGCAGCTTCAGCAGCTGATGAACCGGACCCGTTACGGACCGCAGACCATCATCTTGGCCAGAGCGATTGCCAAGAGCGCGAATGAGCAGCGGCAAATCCGTGAAATGCTGTCGCGGTTGCTGTCGTACGGCAAGGCCATTCATCATATGGCCGCCGACATTTTGCTTGAGACTCGGCTGGACGCTCCAAGCTTGATGCGCAAGCTGCTGGATGATCAGGACCCGGGACTCGTCAAGGTGGCGCTCGTTGCGATGTGGGGACAGGCTGTTCCGGCAGCCGTTCCTACATTGAACCGGCTGGTCGGCTCTGAGGAGAAGGATGTGCGGGCCGAGGCGGTAAAGCTGTATCTGGGCTCCAATCCGGCGCTTAAAGACGATACGATCGCTGCGCTCATGCGCGATCATGCCTGGGAGGTCCGGGCAGCGGCAGCCAAAGCGCTCGGAAGGCTTCATGCGGCCGGAAGCATTCCGCTACTGGCTGAGGCGCTGAAGGACGAGAACTGGCATGTCCGCAACAATAGTGCGGAAAGCTTGGCGATGCTGGGCGAGCAGGGCTTCGAAACGCTGTGCCAGGCCGCTCTTACGGGCACAGGTCCTGCGAGAGAGACGGCGCTGTACCGGATTGAACGGATCATGGCGAAGGAAGGCGACCATGAAGAGGTCGAGCAAATGGTGGCATTCAATAAGAAAAAGCTTGTTTATGACCGTTACTTCGGCATTCAACCAAGTAAACGGATCGGAACAGTTGCAGGAGTAGGAGGGGATTACACTGCTTAGGGATATCCTGCTCACTTACGGCACGGTGGCGATTTACTACGTCATGGCCGTCAGCGCGCTATATTTTGTAATAATTATGCTTTCTTTCAGAAACATCTGGGATATTTACAGACGGGCGTCCTATTCCAAATATAATACGCTCTCGGGGTCGGAGCTCGTCCCGTCGGTTTCGCTGCTGGTTCCTGCATATAACGAGGAGTTGACCATCACGGAGAACGTCCGCTGTCTCATGACGCTCAATTATCCGACCTATGAGGTAATCGTGATCAACGACGGCTCCTCGGACCGGACGCTCGATGTGCTGATTAAGGAATACGAGCTGACGCTGCTGCCTAATCCGGAAGTTCGCGGAAGGCTCGAGACCAAACCAGTGCGAGGGGTCTATTACAACCCGCAGTATCCGCATCTGTACGTCATCGACAAGGAGAACGGCGGCAAGGCCGATTCCTTGAATGCGGGCATTAATCTTTCGCGTTACCCGCTCATTTCCTCGATTGATGCGGATTCCCTGCTGGAGAAGGATGCATTGATCCGAATGGCTCGGATGTTCATGGAGAATCCGGAGGAGACGGTGGCCATCGGCGGCGACGTTCGGATCGCGAACGGCTGCGTGATCGAGAACGGAGCGGTCAAGAACGTATCCCTGCCGCGCAAAATGTGGCCGATGTTCCAATCGATCGAATATATGAAAGCCTTCCTGGGCGGACGGATCGGTTGGAGTCAGATCAATGGCCTGATTATCGTCTCCGGCGCCTTCGGCATGTTCCGCAAAGACTACGTAATCGCTGTAGGCGGCTACCGGGGCGGCTATCCCGGCGAGGATATGAACATCATCATCAAGCTGCACCGCTATATGCTTGAGAATAAAATCCGATACCGCGTCGCTTTTTGTCCGGAAGCGGTGTGCTGGACGCAGGCGCCGGACACGTACAACATTCTGTCCAACCAGCGCAAGCGCTGGGGACGCGGTAACCTGAAGAACATGATTGAGAACCGCGATATGGTATTCAATCCGAAGTACAAAGTCATGGGGCTCCTGACGATGCCCTACAACGTTATTTTTGAAGCGTTAAACCCTTACTTCAGAATTACGGGCCTTCTGGCTCTGCTTGGATATGTCATGCTGGATATGACCAATTGGCACGTGCTGCTGGTATTCGGATTGGTGAATTTCCTGAGTGGTTATCTGCTCAGCATCGGCGCACTCCTGCTTGAGGAAATCGCCTTCCGCCGCTACACGAAGCTGTCCGACCTGGTGAAAATGCTTCTGTTCTCGGCGCTGAAATTCGTCGGTTATCATCAACTGGGTGTGCTGTGGAGAGTACAGGGCCATATCCAATACCTGCAAAACAACAATTCATGGGGGACCATGACGCGGCAGAGCTGGAAAGATAAGAAGGAAGCGGCATGACATCAGGCCCAAAGTTCACATCAAAAAATAAAGAGAGGTGGGACTAGCAGTTATGTCTCAATCCGTAACATTGCAACGTGGACAGGCGGTTGATTTTTACGGCCGTCTGGAGGAGGAAGTGAGAGAACACCAAAGCGGCGCAGCCTTGCTGTTTCTGTACTGCGAAGGCCAGCCCGGAACGGAGTCCTGCGTTCAGCAATTCGTGGATCAGCTGCCGGGCGTGGAAACGGAGGTGCTTCGGGACGAGAGCACGGGCGTGCTTGCCGTCGTTATGCCGGGATTCACGCTCGATGCGGCCCACTATCAGGCGCTGCTGCTGAAGCAGCACTTGCAAAGCCGGCTTCAGCAGGCGGATCCGCGGATTACGCTGGCGGCCATACAGGAGGCGCCGTCGATGCAGACGATGAAGCAGATGGCTGAGACCGCGCGTCTCAGCATATCCTCCGACATTCATATATTCACGGAAGAGGATACAGGCGGCGCTCAAAGCCGCATCCTGATCGTGGATCAGGACAAAGCGGTTAGGGAATTTCTCCAAATTCGGCTTACGATGCAGGGTTATGAAACGCTGGAGGCCGTGGACGGTCTGGAAGCGTTGGAGCTCATCCCGAAATGGGAGCCGGATCTGGTGCTGACCGAGCTGAACCTGTATGGGATTGACGGCCTTCCGTTCATTCATCATATCCAGCAGCTTGATATGAAACATCCGCCAAAAATCGTTGTGCTGACGGAGAAGCGCGTCGAGCAAACGATTAGTCAATGCTTCCAGAGCGGGGTGGATGATTATGTGACGAAGCCATTCTCGCCGGTGGAGCTGGATGCCCGCATCCGGCGCTGCCTTCACTAAAGCGGGTGGACTTCAACGGTTCACTCACCGCAGGCGAAATGTTCATGGGAGCGGGAAATCGAGCTTTTTAGGCTGCAAGCTGCATCATTGCCGTGCCTCCCATAAGAAAGAGAGACCTACTGTATATTTTTGAGATCCTTCTAAATGAAGGATTTCAGGCAGACCGAACAGACTATACATCCGATGGAGGTTGAATGCTTGTGAACGAAGAATACGAAACTTTATTGAACGCCATTGAGAATAAAAAGGCGGTATTAGGTGTTGTGGGACTGGGCTATGTGGGACTGCCGCTGGCTGTAGAAATGGTCAAGCAGGGTTTCACGGTTGTCGGGATCGATCTTGATCCGAACAAGATTGACCGGATTTACCGCGGCGATTCGTATATTACCGACATTTCGTCAGAGGAGCTAGCCGCATGCATGGAGACCGGACGCTTCAAGCCGACGACCGACTACAGCATGATCGCGGTGATCGACGCAGTCAGCATCTGCGTACCGACTCCGCTCAGCGAAAACCAGGACCCGGATACGTCTTATATTACGATGGTGGTCGATCAAATCAAGCGATTCATGAAACCTAATCTGCTCATTACGCTGGAGAGCACAACCTATCCGGGAACGACGGAGGAGCTGATCCAGCATGAGATCGAGAAGCTCGGGTTCAAGGTCGGCAAGGACTTTTACCTGTGCTTCTCGCCGGAGCGGGTGGATCCCTCCAACAGCAAGTTCAATACGCGGAATACCCCGAAGGTGATCGGCGGCACGACCGAAGCTTGCCTTGAGCTGGGCGTTGCGCTTTACCGTCAGTATGTCGAGACGGTGGTTCCGGTCAGCAACCCGAAAGTAGCCGAAATGTCGAAGCTGCTGGAGAATACGTTCCGCAGCGTGAACATTGCCTTCGTGAATGAGATGGCGATGATGTGCGACCGGATGGGGATCGATGTCTGGGAAGTCATCAATGCCGCCGCTACGAAGCCGTTCGGATTCATGCCGTTCTACCCGGGACCGGGCATCGGCGGACACTGCATTCCGCTAGATCCGATGTATCTGTCCTGGAAGGCGAAGGGCTTCCGCTTCTACAGCAAATTCATCGAGCTGGCCCAATCGACCAACGACAATATGCCTTACTACGTCATTAACAAGACGGCAACGATACTGAACGAATATGCGAAATCGGTCAAGCGCTCCAACATTTTGCTGCTGGGAATGGCCTATAAACCGGATATCAGCGACCTGCGGGAGTCACCGGGGCTTGAGGTATATGAGCTGTTCAAGGAAAACGGGGCCAAGGTGGAGTACTACGATCCGTACGCCAGCAGCTTTGTCGACAAGAATGGGGTGACGGTCCGCAGCGTGGAATACGATCTGGCCAGATTCCGCAGCTACGATTGCATCGTGCTGATCACGAATCACAGCAAGCTGGACTACGGCACCATTGCATCCCTTGGTGTTCCGATTCTGGATACGCGAAATGCGTTTAAGGATTACGCGCGTCCGCATATCTATAAAATCGGCCATTCCGTCCAGCATGTGACCGAGCCGGACGAAGCGGTTCTGATCTAAAGACATCGAAAGGAGAGGAATGAGGTTGAACCACGCAAAAGCAAAGTACGGCATCCTTGCGGTCCTCATCGGTCTTTTGCTGCTGATCCTCTTTCTTCCCCATTCCGAGAAGGTGAATCAGAACAAGGCGACCTGGCTGTGGGATGCAAGTCTGATTCGGAACGAGACGGAGGAAATTGTCGCGTTCAGCGTGAATCACGGAATAACGACGATCTTCCTGCAGATCCAGCAGGATGTGCAGGAGGAGGAGTATCGCCGCTTTATATCGGCGGCATCGCGTCAGGGCATCCAGGTTCACGCGCTGGACGGCCACCCGGAGTGGGCTTACGAAAACGGCCGCGAAGAAGGGCTTAAGCTGTTGTCTTGGCTTGAGGCCTACAACCAAGCAGCCTCGCCGGAGGAGCGGTTTCAGGGTGTGCAACTGGATGTGGAGCCTTACGTGCTGAAGCGTTGGGATCGCGAGCAGGCGCAGGTGGTGAAGGAGTGGAGCGCCAACCTGGAAGCCTGGGTGCAGGAGGCCGAGCGCATCGCCCTTCCCCTTAGCGCGGCTGTTCCTTTCTGGCTGGATTCCGTACCGGGGCCGGAAGGCAACCAAGCGGGCTCTTTCAGCCGCTGGATGATCGAGCGTACGGATTCGATCGCAATCATGGCTTACCGTGACAGCGGCGAGCAGATGTACGAGCTGTCCAAGGAGGAGCTGGAGCAGGCGGATGAGCTTGGCAAATCGGTTTGGATCGGGATGGAGCTTGCCAATACGGATGAAGGAGAGCATCTCACCTTCTATGCCAAGAGCCGGGGAGAAATGGAGGACGAAGCGAAACGGGCCGCCTCGCTCGGAAGCGAGCATCCGTCATTTGCCGGCATCGCGGTCCATCATTATCAGGCTTGGGTGCACAAGAACATGGCGATGGCTGAGGATGAGCAGTAGAGAGGCAACTATCCGGACATTCATCCCTTGCTCCGATCCGTGAATAATAGGCTTTGATTCTCGACGATAAAAGATTTGCATCAATGAACCGGAAGCGGTATGTTAATGATTGAGACTTCGTGTTTCGCAAAAACACCTTCGACGTCTTCATAGACGGGCGAAGGTGTTTTTTTGTTTCTAATTTTTTTGTTTCTAATTTTTTTGTTTCTAATTTTTTGTTTCTATATTATTTGTTCTCTATAACCAGCTGCGGATACCGTCAAAATCGATGCGCTACGAAAACATCCTGGGGGATTTGAGCCGCTGCCAAAATTTTTCGAAAAAAAATTTTTTGAACGGATAAAGTGGGTGGAGACGCGGATTACGGGCCGATAGCGGCTTTCCTTCGACCTATGGCGTCCTTCTGCATATTCCGACTTATTCAGATTTTATTTAGAGTGCCTCTATATACTGATCAATGGCATGCGGCTGGATCGATCAACTATCGCTCGCAAAAGAACAGGTGAAGCGGGATTTTCATGTCGAGTTTCTTTGAAAATGAAAGTAATTGATGAAAAAAATTGAGAAAAGCTGTCGCAATTAGAAAAAATAATCTATATTCTAATTAGGAAATTAGAAGGGAGACTAAGGTCCCGCAATGAATAGAAGGAGTATAAATATGAATGGAATATCTACAAAATCACGGGCCGTGTTACGCAGTATCCTGATCGTCGTCGTTCTGTCGCTGCTGCCTGCGTGCAGCCTCTTCGGAGGATCTGCTGCAACCAAGGAGGAGCCCGGCCCGGTGGAGCCTGCAGCCAAGGTCGAACGGTTCACCGGCGAGAAAAGCCGGGAGATCGATTTCGTGTATACGGCGCGAAAAGAGCTGTCCTTGACCTTTAACGGCATGGGGGACAAACAGACGATGCAGGCACTGCTGAACGAGCTCGACACATACAATATCAAGGCGACCTTTTTTCTTCCCGGGATGAGAGTCGCGGAGGAGCCTGATATCGCGAAGGAGATTTTGGCCAGAGGACATGAGATCGAGAACAATACGCTCAACGCGCTCGATATGAGCAAGCTCGATTATGACGGGGTATACAAGGAGATTCGTCTGGCGAACGATGTCATCCAGCGCGAGACGGGTGTTCAGCCCCAGTATGTTCGGACCCGATCCGGCGACTACTCTGAAGATGTTCCGCTGGCGGCCGCGCATCTAGGGATGAAGGCCGTCGTAAGCTACAACATTAATCCGAAGGACCGCAACATGCAAAGCGCTCAAGAGATTGGCGAGTATATTGCCAGGTATATGTCCAGGGGCGGAGTTATTTCACTGAATACGGATATCAATCCGGAAGTGGTCGGTGCCGTGAAATATATCGCGGAGGCTGCAAGTGACATCGGGTATTCGCTTGTAACACTGGACGAGCTGGTGAACAACGGCGGCGTCCGCAAGCCGCTGGAGCAAATTCCCGGTTACGATGCAGCCAAGATCAATCCCGATTATGAAAATTCGAAGTATGAGCTGGTATACAACGTGAACATGGGCCGCAAAGAGGTGGCGCTGACGTTTGACGATTTTGGCAGTGACAAAACAGTGACCCGGATTCTGGACATTCTGGCGGAGCACGATGTCAAGGCAACCTTCTTCCTGCGGGCCAAGGGCGTTGAGTCCAACCCGAACCTGGCCAGGGCCATGGTGGAAGGCGGTCATGATGTAGCCAACCATTCCTACAGCCATCCCGTCGTGACCACTCTTACTCCGGAGGAACTGCAAGAAGATGTCGTAAAAGCTCACCAAGTCATCACGGAAGCCATTCAGGAGCAGCCGGTCATGCTGTTCCGGCCACCAACAGGCGTCGTCGACGATGTGCGCGCCAAGGCGCTGGCGGCAACAGGTTATCCGGTAATCGCCATGTACGATGTCACGACGCTGGATTGGGACGTCAACAACAGCGCGGACGACATTGTTCGCGGGGTCATGACGAAGACGGAGCCGGGAAGTGTCATCCTGCTTCATATGCTCGATGACATCCATACGATCGAAGCACTGCCAAGTGTGCTGGAAGGACTTAAGGAGAAGGGCTATACATTTGTGAAGATGGCGGACATGATCCAGGAATAACAAATTGCAAAATGGGGATGGAATGAGATGGATATTTATCAGAAGATTGCGGACCGTGTTGACAAATTGGCGGTGGTGGGGCTCGGCTACGTCGGGCTGCCGCTGGCCGTTGCCTTCGCCAACAAGGTCAACGTCATTGGCTTCGATCTGAATTCAGAGAAGGTCATGCAGTACCGAAACGGCATCGACGCGACCGGAGAACTGGAGCTTGCGCTTGCCGGATGCACGGCCGAGTTTACATCCGACCCGGATAAACTGAAGGAGGCCCGTTGCTTCATCGTTGCGGTCCCGACACCGGTCAAGAGCGGGAATGTTCCCGATCTGAAATTCGTACGTGATGCGAGCCGTATGATCGGCCGTGTGCTTTCACCAGGATCCATCATTGTGTATGAATCGACGGTATACCCGGGGGTCACCGAGGATGTGTGCATACCGATCCTGGAAGAGGAGTCGGGGCTTACTTTCGGAACGGATTTCAAGGTCGGGTACTCTCCGGAGCGAATCAATCCGGGGGATCGGGTGCATCGGTTGGAGAATATCGTAAAGATCGTCTCGGGCAGCGATCCCGAGGCGCTGGAGACGGTAGCCCGGCTCTACGAGCTGATTATCGAGGCAGGCGTTCACCGGGCCGAGAGCATCAAAGTCGCTGAGGCAGCCAAGGTGATCGAGAATGCCCAGCGGGACATTAACATCGCGTTCATGAACGAACTAGCGATGCTGTTCAACCAGATGGATATCGATACGAACGCCGTTTTGCGGGCAGCCGGGACAAAGTGGAATTTTCTCCCATTCCGACCAGGGCTGGTCGGCGGGCACTGTATCGGGATCGATCCTTATTACCTGACTTACAAAGCAGAGGATTCGGGGTATCATTCAAAAATCATACTGGCCGGGAGACATATTAACGACGGCATGGGCAAATACATCGCACAGCAGGTCATCAAGCTTGCCGTTCAAAAAGGATTGGACATTAGCCACGCCAAGGTGGCTGTGCTGGGACTCACCTTCAAGGAGGATTGCCGCGATATCCGCAACTCCAAGGTGATCGATATCATCCGGGAGCTGCAGGATTACGGTGTGCAGCCGCAGGTGATCGACCCTCACGCCGATGGCAAGCAGGCCTATAAGGAATATGGGATTGAGCTGACCCCCTTGGAAGAGCTTCAGGATATTCAGCTTGCGATCGTGGCAGTCGCGCACAGCGAGTTCAAACAGCTTGGAATTACGGAGTACACCGAGATGTTCGGCTCCGGCCAAGCGAACATTATGATTGATGTAAAGGGCATTTATCCGAGAAGTTTATTCGAGAATAACGGCTTCCATTACTGGAGCCTGTGACGATGGATGGGAGAGCTCAATGTTAAAGTTTAGAAAAAAAGACAAGAGGATTAAGGAGGTTCTGACGGAACCTCGAGCCGACCGCCGTACCCTGTCCTACGTGCCGGATCCTGAACAGATCCGGGTAACTGCCGACCGAAGAGGCAAGCATGCGATGAAGAATGGGAACGACGTAGCCGATCCGGATTACCTGAATCAGTTGCGAACCCTCAGTCTGCGCTATGTCGCGGAATTCGATGTACGGATTTTTCCTGGCGGGCAGGGCCGGAAAGCAACCATTCAAGGGACCTCTTCAGACATATCGGCCACGGGTATGCTGTTGAAGCTGCCTGCAGCAAATCCTGACGTTAAAATCGGGGACAAAGTGAGGGCGAAATTCCGAATTCCGCCTGGCGCCATGCCCGAAGGATTTGAATCGCGCGTTAATATCGACGCTACCGTCGTCCGCACCTTCGTAGATACGAATGGCGGGGGGCAGGTCCACATGCTGGCTATCGAATTTGACAAGCCGCTGACGGAATACATGAAGCGCAAGCGCTGGGGCTACTCCGTTTACTCGGCCAGCGCGCTGCTGTTCGGAGCCGTACTCTTCATTATGCTCATGCGGGCGGAGAGCATCATCTATTTCAAATATAATATGGTCCTGTATTTGTACAGCTTGATCGCCGCGCTGTTCCTCCTGACCCGGTACCTGTTCGGCGCTCTTTACCGGGATGTGCCGATCAATCCGGAATATACGCCGGGCGTATCGATCATCATCCCATGCTTTAACGAGGCGGAATGGATCAAGCGTACGATCCTTAGCTGCATGAACCAAGACTACCCGGTCGATAAGCTGGAGGTTATCGTCGTGGATGACCGATCGACGGACCAATCGGTGGAGCAAATCGAGGAGATGATCCGGGTCATCCATAATGAAGCGGAGCGTTACTCCACCCGGGAGCGGCTTACGTATACGGTTCTGCCTGAAAATGCCGGTAAGCGGGTCGCGCTGGTGAAGGGCGTGGAGATGGCCAAGCACGATCTGGTCGTGTTCGTCGATTCGGACAGTTTCCTCGACCCGATGGCCATTCGCCATCTCGTGCAGCCGTTTCAGGATCCGAAGATGGGCGGCGTCGCCGGCCGGACCGACGTAGAGAACAAATATACGAATTCCATTACAAAACTGCAAACGGTTCGCTATTATATCGCGTTTCGGATCATGAAGGCAGCGGAGTCGTGGTTTGACAGCGTAACCTGCCTCTCGGGGCCACTATCATGCTACCGGAAAGAGCTGATCCTGCAGCATGCTGACGCTTGGCTTAACCAGAAGTTTCTGGGGAGGCCGGCTACGTTCGGGGATGACCGGAGCATGACGAACTTCATTTTGAAGACGCACCGCACGGCCTACCAGGATTCAGCGATTTGTTCAACGATCGTACCTTCCCGGACGAAGGTATTCCTGAAGCAGCAAATGCGCTGGAAGCGCTCCTGGCTGCGGGAATCGCTGCGGGCCGGAGGATTCATTTGGCGCAAAGAGCCGTTTATGGCCCTGTTCTTTTATATCGGTTTGATCGTGCCGATTGCGGCACCGGTCGTCGTCGTGTATAACCTGATGTACGTTCCAATCGTTCACGGCATTTTCCCGGGGACCTTCTTGATGGGGCTCCTGATGATGGCCCTGCTCATGAGCCTCGCGCATCTGCTCCTCCGGAAAAGCAGATTGTGGGTGTTCGGCTTTGTGTTCTGCCTGTTCTATGAGTTCGTGCTGTTATGGCAGATGCCAGTCGCCTGGTTCACGTTCTGGAAATCGACCTGGGGTACGCGGGAAACGCCGCAGGACGTCGAGGCGAAGCTGAAGAAGGAAGCGCGCAGGCGCAAAGGCAAAAAATTCGGACTGCCGCAGTAAAGGCAGCTGCCGATGTTGAAATGAGGATGGCGCAAAAATGAGTAAGAAGCGTAACCCTGCCCTCAACGTTAAGAGGAAAAATCGCAGGAAAGTCATAAAGGTCATCGGCCAAATCATACTCCTGGCGGTGGCGGCCGTCGTTTTGGTCAACGCGGTCTTCGACCTTCAAACCTACCAGGAGCCGGATAAGTCAAAATGGCGCCAGGACAAAGGCTTCATCGCCTTGTCCTACTTCGGAGTCGGCCGCAGCGGAACGTCCAAGCTGGTGTCGCAAGACCAGCTGGACGCCCAGCTCAAGGCGCTGCACGATCAAGGCTACGAGACGATCTCGCAGCAAGACGTGATCGATTATTACGAGAAAGGCGCGCCGCTGCCGGATAAAGCACTGTTCCTGTCGTTTGAAGACGGACGGAACGATTCCGCGTTGTTCGCGCAGCCGATTTTGGAGAAATACAATTTCAAAGCAACCTTCTTGTCCTATGCGGACAAAATGGGCAACAGCGAACGAAAATTCCTGCAGCCGAAGGACATGCTGAAAATGACCCGGACCGGCTATTGGGAGCTTGGGACGAACGGTTACCGCCTGAGCTATATTAATATTTTCGATGAGGACGGCCGCTACATGGGCGTCAAGGACGAAAAGGCTTTGACCGACAAATCGAACGTGGAGTATTACAACCATTATTTGATGGATTTTATCCGCGACGAGAATATGATTCCGCTCGAGAACCGCGTGGAGATGGAAGCGCGGATCGGCGCCGATTATGCGGCGATGCGCGACGTGTACAGCAGCAAGCTCGGTTACGTGCCGGGCGTCTATATGATCATGCATGCGAATGCCCTTGGCGAAGGGATGAATGCGCTGGTGGACAAGGCGAATACAGAGCAGATCCGGCAAACGTTCACCATGAATTTCAGCCGCGAGGGGACGGCGATGAACGACAAGCAGGGCGATCTGTACAACTTGACGCGTGTCCAGCCGGCGCCTTACTGGTCCACCAACCATCTGATCATGAAGCTGCGCAAGGATTCGGGGCAGGATATGACGTTCGTGACAGGCGACGAAAAAGAGGCAGCCCGCTGGGCATTGGAGAGCGGAGCGGCCGAATTTGACGGCAGCCGCATCACCGTAACCTCTCCTCCGTCCGGTGAGGGACGCATTCGGCTTAGCCAGGATCCCGGCGCTGATACGACCGTAACGGCCAACCTGCTCGGCAACGTGGTCGGGCGGCAATCGATCTATGTTCGTTTGGACGAGCAGGAAGATTCGTTCCTGCGGCTTGTTCTGGAAAATAATGTGCTTCGGGTAGAACAAAAAGCACCCGGCCAAGAGCCGGAAGAGCTGTTCGAGCAGACGCTGCCAGACGTGAAATGGGGCGAAGAGGACTTAAGGTTCGATAAAGCATCCGTATACACGAAGGAGCAGACTTTATCAGGGGATCGGGACGATGATGAAGAATATCCGATCAATATTCTCTGCAACAGGAAGCTGGAGATGACGGCACTGGGCGATAAGCTAAAGGTTAGTATTGACGGCCAGGTTATCCTTGACAATCAGACGGTGGACAGCGCAATCCGTGGAGGCGGTGTGGCTCTGGGATCGATGTATCATGAGCAGAACAAAAAGGATGACATTTATGACGGGATCTTCGAGAACGTAACGGTAACTGCCATGGACGCGGATGGCGGCAAGGACGTACGGTATACGAACAAGCCTTCAGGCTTGGAAGGCGTCGTTTGGCGCGTTCGCCGGACATTCGATACGGCTGTGAATTGGGCGGTCGAAACTTTCTAAATGGATCGAGCCGTTGAAATCTTCTTAAGTGAGATCCAGGAGGTAGCGGCACCCCAGGTGAAGTTTAGGCGGTCGACACACTCTAGATGGAGAGGCCAGGTGGTCGGGACATCCTAGGTAAGATCATAGATGGACGAGACACTCTAGATGAGAGATCCAGATGGACGAGACATCCTGTGTGAGACCGGTCGAGGCTTCTTGAGTAAGACCCGGTCTGTTAAGGCACTCAGGTGAGTTTAGATGACCCAGAACATCCTAGATGAGCTCCAGATGGATGGAACATGATCAGAAGGTGGCGGTAATTATGAGCCTCAACAAAAAATGGATCTGGGCGGCGGCCGTCACTGTTCTCGCTGCTGCGTTTTTTCTGTGGCGCGAATGGAGAAGCGGGTCGGATGAACCGCCGCCACAGCCGTCGTCCGGGATTCGCCTGTCCGCGTGGATTGCGGATTGGCAGTGGAAGCCCGGGGTGCTAGATCTGGAGCAGCTTGGCGGGAGCGTCAAGGAGCTTAGCATGTTCGCGGCTTATTTTAATCACCGGGATGAGCTTCATTTTACGGAACAGTACGGAGAGGCGCTGCCTGAAGTCCGAGAGGCTGCGACAGCAGCCGGCGTGGAGCGCATGCTGCTGACCATCGTCAATGATCGGTTTGGCGAGGATGGAACGGCGGTTCAGAAGGACCCGGACCTGGTGTCAAGGCTCGTAGCTACGGACACGGCACGGGAGGCGCATATCAATCAGATCGTCGAGACGGCGAAGAAATCCGGATTCGGCGGGGTAGAGATCGACTACGAGAAGGTTCATAAGCGTGATCTTGGCGAGCTGACTTTGTTCTATGGCGAGCTGTACGAGCGCCTTCAGGCAGAGGGATTGAGCCTTCGCATCGTGATCGAGCCCGGCATGAAGACGGAAGTATTGGATTTTCCGGAGGGGCCGTCTTATGTCATGATGGCCTATAATCTGTACGGCGGCCACAGCGGGCCGGGACCGAAGGCCGACCACCGGATGATCCGGAATTTAGCCGACAAGCTGCGCCGGTTTCCCGGAAACACCTCCTTGGCGCTGTCGGTGGGAGGATTCGATTGGCCGGATGGCGGCAAGGTCGTCTCGCTGACCGAGAAACGGGCAGCCGAGCTGGCGGCCTCAAGCTCCGCCGCTCCGCAGAGGGATGCCGATAGCGGCGCTTTGCACTTCGAGTATACGGACGATGCAGGTGTCCGTCATACCGTGTGGTATGCGGACGGGACCACGCTTGCAGGCTGGATGGCAACGGCTATGAGCGCCGGCATTTCGGACATCGCTATATGGCGTCTGGGCGAGCTCGAGCCCGATACGCTGAAGCGGTTGAGGGAGGAGGCGGGCAGTTGATCAGCTTGAAGGAGCCAAAGTAGCAGGTAAAAGCCCGATCAAGTCCCTTTTGAGGACTTGTGGAGCTAAAGTGGCAGGTAAAAGCCCGATCAAGTCCCTTTTGAGGACTTGTGGAGCTAAAGTGGCAGGTAAAAGCCTGAACAAGTCCCTTTGGGGGACTTGTGGAGCTAAAGTTGCAGGTAAAAGCCTGAACAAGTCCCTTTGGGGGACTTGTGGAGCCGAAGTTGCAGGTAAGAGCCTGAGCAAGTCCCTTTTGAGGACTTGTGGAGCTAAAGTGGCAGGTAAACGTCAGAACAAGTCCCTTTGGGGGACTTGTAGAGCCAAAGTAACTGGTAAACGCTCGAACAAGACCCTTTTGGGGACTTGTAGAGCCAAAGTAGCAGGCAAAAGCTCGAGCAAGTCTCTTTAGGGGACTTGTGGAGCAACCGGAGCTCCTCTGTTAAAGGGGCAAAGAGGTTTGGCAAAAATGCGAACTCGGTAGCTACCGTTTAAATTTGCAAATGAACGTGGCAATCGATCAAAAATAAAAGTGGCGGCGCACAGATCACATCCCGTGCGCCGCCATTTTTTGTTTTGAATTAGGGAGAAAACGTAAGCTGACCTACTTATGGGGCTGTTTTCTTCTTAATACACGTTAAAGCGCAGATACGCGCATACCTACCAACGTGAGAGTCACAGGCGATAGCCGCGCGTATTTTTCCATCTGAGCAATCACAGGCGATAGGCGCGCTTTTTCCATCTGGAGAGTCACAGCTGGTACTGCGCATTTTTGCCATCAAGGATCAATGAATCAGCTTGGATTCCCTAGCCTTGCGGACCAGTCCGCTGCTCGCCCGGTTGATCGGCTTCTTAAGGACGATGCCGATTACAAGGGCAATGGCGGCGAATATTAGCAGCATCAGCAAATCCTGAATGACGACATCCCATAGGATGCCGCCAACGGCTTCACGCATCATGCTGATGGCATAG
Source organism: Paenibacillus sp. FSL R5-0810 (assembly GCF_038002285.1). Classification (NCBI taxonomy): domain Bacteria; kingdom Bacillati; phylum Bacillota; class Bacilli; order Caryophanales; family Paenibacillaceae; genus Paenibacillus; species Paenibacillus sp. FSL R5-0810. Next base: position 2,807,622 of record NZ_JBBOCF010000001.1, on the reverse strand, counting down.
GTGAATGGCAGATATGGGTGCAGCGCCTGGAAGAAGGGCGGCGTCATCTGGATGGGGAACGTGCCCCCCGCGCCGGCCAGCTGCAGAACGAGCAGCACGATCGCCAGCGCCTTGCCGACATTTCCGAACACTGAAACAAGCGTATAGACGATCAGCATGAATACAGTGCTGACCAGAAGAGCGAATACGATGAACCAGTTCGGATCGGCAACGTAGGTTTTCAGCAGATACAGATCGCCAACCGTGACGAACAGCGCCTGCAAAAGCGCGATGGTGAGAAACGTCAGGTATCGTCCGAAATACACCTCCACACTGCGAGGACTCCTTTCCTCATCATGAACGTCGACCGTGAGCAGCGAAACGAGCAGCAGCGCCCCGACCCACAGCGATAAGGTGGTGAAGAAGGGGGACATGGCCGAGCCGTAATTGGGAATCGGATACAGCCGATTTTCCTTCAAGACAACAGGCTCGGCAAAAAATTGGCTTTCGAGCTCGAAGTTGTTTTGCAACAAATCGATAATCTCCTGAATATCCCCGCCTGCCTCCAGCTCGCGTATTTTATTGGCCAAATTCGTGATGCGCTGCTCCGCCTCCGGGAGCCGGCTTTTCGCGAGCTGTACTTCTTGACCGCCGAGCTTCAGGCCGGCCCCGGCATCCTTTAGAAGCTTCTGGATATCCGGAACGCTTGCCAGCGCCTTATTGAGCTCGCTCTTTACCCGCTTCGCCGTGTCTTCGCCTTTGTTGAAGGCACCTCGAATCGCCGGGCCGATCTCGCTGTCATACCGCGTGAGCAGAGTGCCGGTCACTGTGTGAATGTCATCTGCCAGCTTCTTCAGCTTGTCGATCGACTCTTGCGGCGGCGTGTCTCCTTTCTCAAGCGCCTCTCCGATTACGGTAAGAACGGACTCGGCGGAGGCAAGCCGAGCGGCGATTTCATTCAGCCGTTCCGCCCCCGAGGCGGCTGCAGGGGAGATGCTGCCGAGCCGCTGGAACAGTGCGCCGAGTCGCTTGGCTGCCTCTGATCCGACCTTGGCCCGCTCTGTGGCGGCTCGGATCCGGCGTTTGAGCTCTTCGGGATCGATATCGGTCTGCCCGAGCGCATCCGCGGCTTGCGATATGGTACCCGATACTTGCTCGAGCACCTCCAGATCCTGCCGGATCGCGGGATCAAGCGAAGCGGAGGCCTCGGCTGCGCGATCTGCAAATTCAGCCAGCGCCCCAGCCATCTGCTCTCCTGTCTGCGCGATATCCTTGAGGCGTGGCAGCGCGGCATCGGCCTCCTTAACAAGGCGGCTGGCGAGCTTGATATCCTCCTCAGCCGTCTTGACCGCTTGATTCAGCTCAGGGAAACTGTCCTCCAAACGGAACAGCAGGTCCCGGACCCTGTTAATGGTCGGCAGCTCGTTCTTGATTTCGATGCCCAGCCGGTTGAAAATTTCAAAGATGGTTCCGTTGGCCGTTTTGATGAAGTTTTTACTAATCTCCTCCACGACGCCCGATGCGCCCTGTGCGGTCACTTTTGGGGAAATGGCATTGATCTTTTCATTCGTATAATACAGAATTTCGGCTTTGATCGGTTCATCCCCAAGCACGGTTCCAATGCGTGCTGAAAAATTCTCGGGTATGACGATGGCCGCGTAGTCATCGCCGCGGCGCACGCCTTGAACCGCCTTTTCGCTGTCCTCCGTGAACCTCCATCCCAGCTTTTCGTTGGTTTTCAGGGATGCAACGATTTCTTTACCGAGATTAATCGGCTGATCGCGCAGTGTGGTGCCTTTATCCAGATTGGCTACGGCAATCGAAATGCCCGATGTCTGGGCGTAGGGATCCCATGAGGCAAGGATGTTAAACCATGCGTACAGCGAGGGAAGGACCGCAAGCCCGAGAATGATGACGGATGCGGCCCAGTTTCGGGTTATTCTTCTGAGATCGGCTGCATAGATATGGAAGATATTCTTCATAAAAGCTCCTGCCTTGTCCGTATTTGGAGCTTAGTATGGCTTATAAACGATTTTGGGATACCGCCCCGATCCGTGAAGCGAGATCCTGAATAAAGGCAGCCGAATCGAATGCCAGCATGCACTCGTATCCTCTGCACAAATACTTGATTTCGAATCCGGCGGCGGTACGGCTGCGGCCCAGGATGCGTATGCCGCGGCGCCGCATCTGCTGTCGGGCCGCCCAGAGCCGGTCCGCGTTGTCTTTGCCGGCATGCCGGAGGAGGAGAGCATACAGGTCAGCCAGCTTGAGCTCTAGGGTTGGCAGCAGACGAATATCGCGTTTAAGCACGGATTCAAGGACCGCATGCAGCATGTAGTCTTGAATGAGGGCTTCGTCCTCCCGAGTGGGAAGGGGGGGAGCCGACCGTTTCATGAGCGACACATCCTCAACAATAGATTCATCAGGGAACATATGTTCTATTATACCCATGGTATGCCAATCGTATGCTTCCTGCAATCCATAATTTTTGCCAGAAGGGAGGGGCGGCAACGAAGGCATCAAAACCGCTTGATTTTTACAAAAGTTTATGTGATTTCCATTAATTGAATGCTGTCTGTTTAGCTTGCTGCTCTTTTGTGTTATAATACTGTTAGCAGTCAACTAAAAGAGAAAGGATCAGGATACCATGAGTCCCCGAAGGACGAATCCCCAAAGGACGATTTGGAAACGTTATGATCTCTCATACACATAGCTTCCTTCGTAGAGCGAAGTCGGACGTCTGAAGACCAGGACGGTCTCTACGAAAGGAATGGGAACTATGGTTCGAAGGATGAACTCCTCACGGTTGCCTCTGCGTAGAGATTGGCCTGTGTCTGACCAATCTACTACGACAAGAGGGATCCTGTATGAGGAAAAATCAAGAGTCGATTATCGCCATGTCGGCGATGATGTTCGGAACGTTTTTAATGGCATTTGCGTATTACCACATTAATTTTTATAATCATTTGACGGAAGGCGGATTTGTTGGCCTGGCGCTGCTCGGCAAGTATGTGCTGGATATTCCGCCTGCGCTCAGCATGATCCTGATGGATATTCCGGTATTGCTGATCGCTTGGTTTGTAAAGGGAAGAAAATTCATCATTCATACGGTTGCGGCAGCGAGCATGTTCACGCTCTTTTATGCATTGATGGAGCGATACTCGACGCTCGTCATCGATCTTGGGAATAATCTATTGGCAGCTGCGCTGCTGTCCGGGGTGTTAACCGGCTTTGGTGCCGGCATCGTCCTCCGATTCGGCGGAGCTACGGGTGGAGATGACGTGATCTCTGTTCTGTTCAGCGAATGGAGCGGACTGAAGGTAGGAACGGTCTTTTTCCTAATGGATGCGATCGTGCTTCTCCTTTCCCTGTTCTATATGCCGCTGGTTGAAACCTTGTATACCATATTAGCCGTATCCATTGCGGGGCAAATCATCACATTGACGGTAACCTTCGGTACAGAGAGAACCGGCAAGAAGCAAGGCCCGAAGCCAGCGCGCTCCCAGCGAGCCGCCGTTGCGCCGAAACCTGCGCAGCATACGGTAAGCGGCCGGTGATGATCCGGGTGTACGAGAGGAAGGGGCGGTCTATGCTTAAGCCCCAGAATGAAATGCACTTGTTCAATAAGGGAATCCATCATACAAGCAAAACGGCCTTTTTCCTGAATGTGATCGGGGGGAAGGCCGTTTAACTTGTACTGGCGTTATTTTGGCGTCTTAGAGGCAAAGAAAATGCGAATACTGCACCGAATAAGAAACACAACCATGCCGGTCGGATCTTGGTCTGCTTACGATAAAAAAGAAGACCGGTCTAAAGCTGCGGCAAACCTGAGCTTCATCCTGAACATCCGATATGGGGCAAAACATTATGGAATAGGAGGACAAATATGAAACGAATGCCATTTGAGCGTCCTACCGAGCATTACGATGAGGGGGTTTATCACATTGATGAACAAATTTGCAAGCTGCTAAAAGAACGTAAGAAGCTCTCAAACCAAAATCCAGGTTATCCGCCATTTGAATACATAGAGAAATGGGCAGCTGATTATGATTTCTATCCGGATTATTTAAAATTGGTGTTTGGTGCATTGTTAAACGAACAATATTTTAAACCCGTCGTAAAGCCGACCGGATTCAGAAAGCATATTCCCGTGCTGAAATCCGTGGAACAAGGGGAATTCTTCTATACCGTGACCTCTGTACGGCAATATGACAATGCAAGCGTAGTCACCTTCAATATGGATTGGGACGTAACAAACGAATCGGAACAATCATATGAACTGAAGCATTTCGAATTATATGTGGGGGATGAATACGACTGCAGCATGGATACCGGACGCAGTACCTCTGGTCATTCCTCGTTTAACTACATCATATCCCCGCCGCTTCCTGATCAAATCCAAGGGATGGAATTCATTTTCAGTGAGTTCAGCAGACCCTTCTCGAATAAACCAACAGGCCAAACAATCACGATACGAGCAGATTAATTTCCATTTCATGAATGAAACCAGTGGCTTGGGTAGTGAGTGTTTAGCTTTTCCTAGAATATTAGCGAGATTCGATAGACACAACCAATATGAAAAAAAACAAGTCCCGTTCTCAGGACTTGTTTTTCTATAAATGATATAGGTAGCGTAAACCATCAGGCTACTCCTTCTCATCCGGATGGTTCTCGTCCCACTCCTGGGCTTTGGCCGTGGCGATGGCAATCGCGCGGCCTTCATCGTAATCTTCCTCCAGCAGGGCGTTCGCGATTTCCACGGCTTTGTTCCGGACCCGGGGCTCGAGGTTTTTCATGGACGGCGGATAGTCATGCTTGCTCCAAGGCATCGTGAAATCCCTCCATTTATATGTTCGATTACTGTCATATTACCCGGTCGGGCCCGATATTAATCGGATGCAAAGACCGAAGACCCGCTTACTTCTCAAACAGCTGCAGGTATTCGCCGTAGCCTTCCTTCTCCAGATCCTCCTTCGGAACGAATCGAAGCGCGGCCGAATTGATGCAGTAGCGAAGGCCGTTCGGCCCTGGACCGTCGTCAAACACATGCCCCAGATGGGAATCGGCTTTCTTGCTTCTTACCTCGGTGCGCACCATCATGTGGCTAAGGTCGAGCTTCTCCTTGATGTTGTGCTCGCGGATCGGCCGCGTGAAGCTCGGCCAGCCGCAGCCGGCATCATATTTGTCGGTCGAGCTGAAAAGCGGCTCGCCGGAGACGATATCCACATAGATGCCTTCGCCGTCATGGTCCCAGAACTCGTTGCGGAACGGCGGCTCGGTCGCGTTATTCTGGGTGACCTCATATTGGATCGGGGTCAAGCGCTGCTTAAGCTCCTCTTTATCGATCGGCTCGGACCAATGGCGCTCGATGAAATCCTCCCTGCCGGAGCCTTTACGATACCGCTTGTAATGGCCCGGATTTTTTTTGTAATAATCCTGATGGTACTCTTCCGCCTCGTAAAACGTGCTGGCCGGAATAATCGGCGTTACGATCGGCTTATCGAATCTACCGCTTGCCGCAAGCGCTGCCTTGGATTGCTCGGCGAGCTCGCGCTGCTCCTCGGTATGATAGAAAATAGCGGTACGGTAGGACGTTCCGCGATCATAGAACTGCCCGCCTTCATCGGTCGGGTCAATCTGCTGCCAGAACAGCTCCAGCAGCTTCTCATATGGGAAGACCTCCGGATCATACGTAATTTGGACGGCCTCGTAATGGCCGGTCGTATCGGAGCAGACCTCCTCGTAGGTCGGGTTCTCGGTGTGGCCGCCGGTATAGCCGGACACCACCTTCAGGATGCCTGGCAGTTCGTCAAACGGAGAGACCATGCACCAAAAGCACCCTCCGGCAAACGTGGCCAGTTGACTTGGGGCTGTACGATTATCCATATTTTATCCCTCCATGCGTTCATTACAAGATGATGAAACCTTATGTTCTATTATAATCTTTTTTACCCGGTGAAACCAAAATTTCGTCAAACGTTCGCACGGCGCCGTTTCATGTATCGGTAAAGGACCAGACCGGAAGCTGCTGCCAGCATAATGGCTGCTGCTAGCAAGGCGAACAGAAGAGGCCGGTCCGCGAGGCCGCTTCCGAGCCAGGCATACAGAACTATTGCAGGGATCTTGCCGAGCGCCGAAGCGGCCGTAAAGGTCCAGAACGGAACCGAAGCAACCCCGGCGTATAGGTTCACACCCATCTGTGGGATGATCGGAAGCAGCCGTGCCAGGAATACCGCCCGAAAGGGATGCCGCTCCACGGCTTCCGTAAAGGCGTGCAGCATCTTATACTTGCCGAGCAGGCGCCTGCCGGATTCCCGGTACAGCGTCCGAACGCCAAAATAAACGATGCAGGCCGCCGCCGTCGTACCGAGCCATGTAACGATCGATGCCCATACAGGACCATAAGCGTATCCGAGCAAGGCAATGACGGCTTTATAGGGGACGATGGGAATCAGGGCCAGAAGAGCGGCCAGCAGCGTCATGAGCGGGAGGGAACGGTTCTGCTGAAGCCAATCCAGCAGCTCGTGGCGGAACGCAAGACCGGCTGCGAGGATTCCGGCATAAATCGCGGGAATCATCCATCGGCTCCATGTTTTCATAAATGTATAACCTCGCTTTAACAGACAACAGGAATAGGAATATGATAACAAACAAATGGACGGACCGAAAAGCTAATGCCAGTAAAAGAAGAAATCATCTCGGGGACCTTCCTGTCGCGGACGGCTGATCCCTTAAAGTGGCGGCTGGGAAGCATAAGGTAATTACGAAATCGATTTAAACCCCCGCTTTGTTTACATGGCCTTGAAGCGTTATAATGTCCTCATGATGTAGAAGGCGGCCATGGGCATGGCTGCTTCTCGGGTGAGGGGGAGAGAGAGAATGGATGCTGAAGGAAAATCCATGGAAGACCGGATAGTGGAATCCTACCGGCAGGACGAGGATATGATGATCCTTGTGTTTGCGCAGTGGTGCGTCAATCACGGCCTGGATCCGGCGGAGCTGTACCGGAAGGCGTATCCCGGACAGCCGGAGAACGAACGGCTGGGCCGCGTCCTGGAGCTGACGGTGCCGAAGGAGGAGGCTGGGGATATCCCGGACCAGACGGTTCTTGGCGTGCTGTCGATGTACGGCAATGACGATTTGGCAGTGGTCGTTGCCGAAGCGGCGGCCGCGCGGGACGCTCGGCCGTAAATCGCAGCCCTTGAGGGACGATAGCGCGTTTCTCGTCTATGTAACTAAAATGGAAGGACCGGCAAGGAGCAAATCCTTGGCCGGTCCTTTTTGTGTCGCTCGCAATCGATCGCTGCTTTAAGTCGGCGTCCGGCTGTTCATCCGGAACTGCTTCGGCGATTGGCCGAATCGGGAGCGGAACACCCGGTGAAAATAGGTGTAGTTGGCAAAGCCCGACGTTTCAGCGACGTCCTCCAGCGACAGCGGGCTGAATACGATTCTCTCCTTGGCCATGTTCAGGCGGACATCCATCGTATACTGCATGATGGTGGTTCCGAAGGTTTCCTTGAACAGGTGCACGGCTCGGGAAACGCTGATGCCCACATGCGCGGCGACGTCCTCCAGCTTGAACATGGAGGATGCGTTCTCTTCGATATAATTTTTCATTCGGTAGGCCAGATAGGTCTTCGGCGTGGTGGTCGGCTGCTCGGAGAGCAGGCGGTCGACCTCCAGGCAGAGAATTCTAGCCGTGTAGTCCGATATTTCCGGATAAGGGTTCGAGACCCGGCGCTGCTCCAGAACGATCTGGCGGAACAGGCTCAAGTACCGCTCTTCGATCGGGACGCGGATTTTGGAAGGACGCTTCTTCGATTTCCACCAGGCATCCGCCCAAGGCCCCTTGAAAAAAATATGATAATCTCCGCTCTCAATCGTCAGCTCTCCCATGGCATTGACTTCATCGTCAATACGGAGCTCGTAGAATTGGCCCGGAGGAAAAATCAGCAAATCGCCGGCTTCGACGAGCGCAAGCTCGTCATCAATGCGGGCCCGGCAGCGGCCGTCGGTCTGCCACCGCATCAGGTAGGTATCAAATCCGTCCGGCATCGTCATGTTAAAGGGCTTGCGATGAAATGAAAAATCGGCTGCTACGACTTGGTTCGTTAAATTGGAATCCATTGCTTACGTCCCCTTCTGAATCACACAAAGAAATGAAGAAAATAATGACCAGATTGTTCATGTTTCGATCATATTATTCATTTTAAACGAAAGCATTAAAGAATACCATGGTACTAGTCCGGGGCACATCTTACACTCAAGGAGTGACATCGATGAACAAAATGAAAGCAGGCATTATCGGCTGCGGCAACATCAGCGGCATTTACTTCACGAACTTGAAGAACAGCCCGTGGATCGAGATCGTGGCATGTGCCGATTTGATTATGGAGAACGCTAAAGCGAAAGCGGAAGAATTCAACATCCCGAATGTTTATACCGTCGAGGAGATGCTCGCACAGCCCGACATTGAATTTATTATCAATCTGACGATACCGGCCAGCCACGCGAATGTGGATATCGCCGCTTTGGAAGCGGGCAAGCATGTGTACAGCGAGAAACCGCTGGCCATAACGCTGGAGGAAGGCCGGCGGGTGCTGAACCTTGCCGATCAGCGGGGGCTTCGCGTTGGCTGCGCGCCGGACACGTTCCTTGGCTCCGGGGTTCAAACAGCCAAGGCGGCTATCGAGTCCGGAAAGATCGGACGGCCGATCGCCGCTACGGCATTCATGATGGGATCCGGGCCGGAAGCCTGGCACCCGAACCCGGAATTTTTCTATGCTGCGGGCGGAGGCCCGATGATGGATATGGGACCTTATTACGTATCGGCATTGGTCGAGCTGCTTGGTCCTGCACGCCGTGTCAGCGCTTCGACCGGCATCCAAATCCCGGATCGGACGGTTGGCTCGGGCCCGCTTCAAGGCAAGCCTATCCACGTGCAGACGCCGACGCATTTGGCGGGAACGCTTGATTTTGAGAACGGTGCCATCGGCACGATGATCACAAGCTTCGATATCTTCGGCGGTTCTAATCTGCCTTGGATCGAAATTTATGGAACCCAGGGCACGCTCAGCCTTGGCGATCCGAACTTCTTCAATGGCGAAGTGAAGCTGAAGAGACACGGCTCGGACGCATGGGAAGCGCTGGAACCTGTCTTTGAATGCGGCACGAACGAGCGCGGGCTTGGCATCAACGACATGATCCAATCGATTCATGAGCAGAAGGACCATCGCTCCAGCGGCCGTATGGCCTATCATGTGCTGGAGATTATGCAGTCGTTCCAGCAGTCCTCGCTCGAAGGAAGACATATCGTTCTGAAGAGCACGTACCGTTACGGCAGCCTTCCGGCTCCACAGCAGGCCGAATCCGCCGAATAACGGCCTGAAAGGCTTAGGACCATGATATGGTTTGCTTCATCCAGGAGGGCCGATGGTCCCTTTGTGTCCAATGAGTCCATCGTGAACTGGAATCCCGGCCCATCATCCTGTACACTTGGTCATGAAGCAAGCATATAAGCTTATGAAGGCGCATGCGCGAAAGAGCTTCACCCGCGCAATCACCGAATGTAAGCGTTACACCATCGCTATCATTATTTTCTAAGATGAATTCACAGGGGAGGAAACGGATATGTCGAAAACATTACGAATCGGTATTATCGGCTGCGGCGGGATTGCCAACGGCAAGCATATGCCAAGCTTGAAAAAGCAGGCGCAGGCCGAGATGGTTGCCTTCTGCGACATTCTGGTCGAGCGTGCCGAGAAAGCGGCTGCCGAGTACGGCGCTGAAGGAGCCAAAGTCTATTCCGACTACCGGGAGCTTCTGAAAGACGAAAGCATCGACGTTATTCATGTGTGCACGCCGAATGATTCCCACTCCGAGATCACGGTAGCGTCCCTGGAAGCCGGCAAGCACGTGATGTGCGAGAAGCCGATGGCGAAGACCGTTGCCGAGGCGAAGCTGATGCTGGAGGCCGCGGAGCGTACGGGCAAGAAGCTGACGATCGGTTATAACAACCGTTTCCGCAACGACAGCATGTATCTTAAGGGAATCTGCGAGAATGGCGAGCTTGGCGATATCTATTACGGCAAAGCGCTTGCCCTTCGCCGCCGCGCTGTTCCGACCTGGGGCGTATTCCTTGATGAAGAGAAGCAAGGCGGAGGGCCGCTGATCGATATCGGCACCCATGCGCTTGACTTGACGCTGTGGCTGATGGACAACTACAAGCCGAAGAGCGTGCTCGGTTCGACCTTCCACAAGCTGGGACAGCGCGAGAATGCAGCCAACGCCTTCGGTCCTTGGGATCCGAAGCAATTCACGGTCGAGGACTCCGCATTCGGCTTCATCACCATGGAGAATGGCGCAACCATCCAATTGGAATCCAGCTGGGCGCTCAACGTGGTGGAATTCGGGGAAGCCAAGACGATTCTTGCCGGCACGGAAGGCGGCGCCGATATGCAGGACGGCCTTCGCATTAACGGCGAGAAAATGAGCAGACTGTACGAAACGAAAATCGACCTGAACGCCGGCGGAGTGGCATTCTATTCCGGCACCAGCGAAAGCGATGCCGATCGTGAAGCGAGAATGTGGCTTGAAGCGATCATCGAAGACAAGGATCCTGTCGTTAAGCCGGAGCAAGCCTTCGTGGTCACGCAAATCTTGGAAGCTATCTATGAGTCGGCGAAGACCGGCAAAGCGGTTTACTTCGACAACTAAGTTCTAAATGATCACCACATACTTAATACTTTTTGAAAAACCAGGAGGTATACAATGAAACTAGGCGTATTTATGGTATTGCTGAGCGGACGTAAATTTGAGGATGCACTGGATTACGTGGCTTCCAAAGGCTTGAAGGCGGTTGAGATCGGCACGGGCGGATACCCGGGCAATGCTCACTGCAATCCGGCCGAGCTTCTCGAGAACGAAACTGCGCTGAAAAACTTCAAAAACGCCGTGGAATCCCGAGGCTTGATCATAAGCGCGCTCAGCTGCCACGGCAACCCGCTTCACCCACAGAAAGCGGTAGCAAAGGAGTTCCATGACGTATTCGTTAAAACCGTTGAGCTTGCAGAGAAGCTGGAAGTACCGGTCGTTAACACCTTCTCGGGATGTCCGGGGGACCACGAGGATGCCAAATATCCGAACTGGCCGGTAGCCCCGTGGCCTAATGATTATCAAGAAATTCTGACTTGGCAGTGGGAGAACAAAGTCATTCCATACTGGACCGAGTGGGGCAAATACGCTTCTGACCGCAACGTAAAAATCGGACTCGAGCTTCATGGCGGATTCTCCGTGCATACGCCGGGAACGCTGCTCCGCCTTCGCGAGGCGGCAGGTGAAGTGATCGGGGCGAATCTTGATCCGAGCCATATGTGGTGGCAGGGCATCGATCCTGTTCAAGCGATCCACATTCTGGGACGCGCCGGAGCCATCCATCACTTCCATGCGAAGGATACCAGCATTGATCCGATCAACGTGAACAAACACGGATTGACCGACATGCAGTCCTACGCGAATATGCTGGACCGCGCTTGGCAGTTCCGCAGCGTCGGCTTCGGGCATGATGTGAAGGAATGGGCCGATATGATGAGCGCCCTTCGCCTTGTCGGATATGACTACGTGGTGAGCATTGAGCATGAAGACGGACTGATGTCCGTTGAGGAAGGCTTCTCCAAAGCCGTGCAAAACCTTCAGCAAGTGCTGATCGAAGAGCCGCTTGGAGAAATGTGGTGGGTCTAACATCGTACAGCAGCAAGCGAATACGCAATTAGGGGGAACAGCAGCATGCTTAATGTAACCATTTGGAATGAGTTCGTACACGAGAAAATCCACGATGAGGTCCGCACCGTATACCCAAGCGGGATCCATACGGCTTTGGCGGAGGGTCTGCAAAATCCGGATTTTATCATCCGCACGGCAACGCTGGATCAGCCGCAGCACGGATTGACGGATGATGTACTGGACTCAACCGATGTGCTGTTATGGTGGGGGCATATGGCTCATGACCAGGTCAGCGACGAAATCGTCAGCAAGGTCGTCAAGCGGGTATTGGACGGTATGGGGCTGATCGTCCTGCATTCGGGACATTTTTCGAAGCCGTTCAAAGCCCTGATGGGAACAAGCTGCGATTTGAAGTGGCGCGAGGCGGGAGAGCAGGAAATCATTTGGAGCGTGAATCCGACGCATCCGATCGCTGCGGGCCTTACAGGTCCGATCATCATTGAGCATGAGGAGATGTACGGGGAATTCTTCGATATTCCGGCACCGGATGAGCTGGTCTTTGTCAGCAACTTCGAAGGCGGCGAGGTATTCCGCAGCGGGTGCACGTTCAAGCGCGGCCACGGGAACATTTTCTACTTCCGTCCAGGGCATGAGACGTATCCGACCTACTACAACCCTGAAGTGCTGAAAGTCATTACGAACGCGATCCGTTGGGCTTACTCCACAGCAGGCAAGCAGACATTCGGCAACAGTCAGCCGGTTCGTCCGCTGCCGGTGCTGGCATAAATCCCGATCATCGCAAAACGAGCCGAGCAAGGCATCTGCCTTGAACGGCTCGTTTTCTACTTTATAGCCGAAGTGATGCCATTCATTTTTTTATGGGTAAAGGATACAATATACTGAAGCATGGGGTATTTTAAATACTAGGTAGAATATCGAAATTTCACGCATCGCGGATGAGAGTGCAAGGGAGGGGATGACGGATGAAGGATACCCGAAGCGCGCCTGTAAGTCCGGAGACGATCGCCTTATGCAGATCCAGGCTTGCGCATGAGCCTGTCGAAGGATTTTTGCTGGGGAGTGGGGCCGTGCCGGCCAAAGTCATGTTCGTCGGAGAAGCGCCCGGGGCTACCGAGATTCAGGAAGGCATGCCTTTTACCGGCCAAGCCGGCCGGGAGATGGACGCCTATTTGGAGCGGCTGGGTCTCTCCCGCAGCGAGGTCTATATTACAAGCACGGTAAGGAGCCGACCGTTCAAAGAACGCATCATCACCCGGGCTTCCGGCGAAAGGGTGGTCAGCCGTTCGAACCGAACGCCCACGAAAGCCGAAATCTTGGCCCATGCGCCGATTCTGGACGAGGAAATCCGTTTGGTTCGCCCGCAATTCCTGATCCCGATGGGGAATATTGCGCTGCACCGGTTGATCGGGAGCCATGAAACCGTCACTTCGCTGCACGGGAAAATGATCGAGGGGCCCGTTCAGCAGGCGGCAGAACGTGACAATCCCGCTGCCGGCTATCGATTTTCGCTGGAAACCTATAACATTTTTCCATTGTTCCATCCGGCTGCCGTCCTGTATAACCGAAAATTGTCCCGGACCATCGAATCCGACCTGGATATTTTGGCACGGATATTAACGGAATAAGTGCTGAATTTATGGGAAAAAGGGGCCAGGTGGTTTTCAGCTTCCCGAAAATGTGTTAAAATGAAACATACTAACTAATCGTAAGTTTTTCGATCTCACGATAAACGAATAACTTTTTGAACACAAGGTGACTTCGTAAAGAGGTGAAAGGATATGGAAGTTACAAACATTTCGCTGTGTCCCCGCTTTGAATCCGCGTTTTCTTTTCTGGGTAAACGGTGGAACGGATTGATTATCCAGACGTTGATGAGCGGTCCGAAGCGTTTTAAAGACATCTCCAATCTGATTCCGTCCATGAGTGACAAGATGCTGTCGGAGCGGATGAAGGATCTGGAATGCGAAGGAATTTTGATTCGACATGTGTACCCCGAAACGCCGGTTCGTATTGAATACGAGCTTACGGAGAAAGGCAAAGCGCTTCGCCCGGTCATGGAGCAGATTGCTTCCTGGGCTGAACAATGGGTCGAGAAATGATCCATTGGCGGCGTTCCCATCACTAGCGGAACCCTGACATGAGAACAACTCATATCAGGGTTCTTTTTTATTGAATATCAGATCTATAAACGTTCCGGAGGATTTGCCGGCTGATATCACAAGAGAAACGACCGCGAAACGAGGTCTGTCTCCTTTGAGCGTGTGTCGGTAGACGTTTTTCTTATGCAGCTAGATGGGGGATTGGAAAGAAAAAAACGGGAAAACCTAACCGGACATGCACCTGCCCCGCCGTTCGTTTATATGATGTCAGTAGATCCGCTTGACGCCAGTTGAAGGAGGCGATCTTAATGATGGAACGCGGCTATATTTCCTATTTTCAATATGGACAAGAAGACATCGCCGAGCTTGCAAACGCTTCGCTCAAGGTTAGGCATATTGTGGAGAAGACTCGCCATATGCTGGGCCAGCATGCCGTTGAGGAGCGGTTGACGGTTTTAAAAGGAACAAGCCCAGATCAACCCGGACGGAGCGGAGAGGGCGGAGGCATGTTTCAGAAATGGGTGAAGGGTCCGCGCGGCTGGAAATTTATCGATTATGAGAAGTACGGCGTGCAGATCGGAGACAGACTGGAAGGCAGCGGGGCGAGGCGATTGCTGCAGATGCTCATCTGGTCGCATTATGAAAATATCCTCATGCTGCATCCGTTTATAGGCGGGGAGCCCTTTTATGACGGAGAGGAGCTTGAAGTGATCGGCAAGTATTTCGTGCCTACGTACAGCAGTGCAATTCCCTTCTTGCAGAGCGGGAAAGCATTTAAGGCGATCCGGGCGGGGATTCCGCTGTATCAGGAGCTGATTCCCGCACCGGTGGTCATCGCCGGGGCCCAGGGGGAAGAGCTTGCAGGCAATTGGGTGACCGGAGTGAACCTGAACGCTGCCGGATATGCGGGGATTATGCCCTATTTGAAAACGAACGGAAGACGGGAGTTCATGGAAGCCCGCATGATATAGGCATTCGAAAGGATGAAACCTTGCCTTCCTGTTGAGGCGGGGTTATTTTTGCTGAGTATTAAAAATTTTAACTAAGAGTGTGAAATATATCACAAATAATTCGGGCATAAGACGATATAATCAATTTGAAAGGATTGGATGGGGATAACGCAACAATACAGTGTGGGAGGAATAACCATGCCAGCAGCAAAAAAACAAAAGCTAGTGGTCATCGGCAACGGGATCGCAGGAATCAGCACGGTCGAGCAAATTTTAAAGCTTAGCGGGGCATTCGATATTACCGTGATCGGCCAGGAGCCGCACCCGAATTACAACCGGATTATGCTCTCTTATGTGCTTGAAGGCAGCAAAACGCTGGATGACATCGTCTTGAATGATTGGAAATGGTATGAAGATAACGGAATTACGCTGCATACGGGAACAAGCGCGCAGCGGATTGATGAAGCCGCCAAGGTTGTCATGACGGACAACGGGATGGCTGTTCCCTATGATCATGTCATAATCGCAACGGGATCCAAGCCCTTCATATTGCCGGTACCCGGCAGCGACAAAGAAGGCGTTATCGGCTTTAGAAATATCGCCGACTGCACCCGGATGCTTCAGGCAGCGAAAACGTACCGGAAAGCTGCGGTCATCGGAGGGGGATTACTGGGATTGGAGGCTGCCAAAGGCCTCGTGAGTCTCGGCATGGACGTGACCGTTGTGCATCTGATGAACGATCTTATGGAGAGCCAGCTCGATTCCGTGGCGGCGCAGATGCTGCAGCATGAGCTTGAGCAGCAGGGCATCCGCTTTTTATTAGGAAAACAGACGGTTGAGGTATTGGGGAAAACGCGGGTAACCGGTCTTCGTTTCAAGGACGGCGATGAGCTGGACGCGGATTTGGTCGTCATGGCTGTCGGCATCCGTGCCAATACGGAGGTAGCGCAGGCGAGCGGGATCGAGGTCCGGCGGGGCATCGTCGTGGACGACCATCTGCGAACCTCGATGCAGGATGTGTACGCCGTCGGCGAATGCTGCGAGCACCGCGGCGTATGCTACGGGCTTGTTGCGCCGTTATTCGAGCAAGGACAAGTGCTGGCCAAGCGGTTATGCGGCGTGGACACCCCTCCGTATGAAGGGTCGATTGTGTCGACCAAATTAAAGGTTAGCGGAGTAGACGTATTCTCGGCCGGGGAATTTATCGAGCAGCCGGAGCATGACGTTGTTCTCGCCAAGGATGATTGGAAGAAAACCTATAAGAAAATCCTGCTCAGGGACGGAATGATCGTAGGTGCCATTTTGTTCGGGGATGTGAGCGAATCGGCCAATCTGCAGTCTTTGATACGAAAAAAGGCGCAGATGACCGACGACATCTATCACTCGATCATGGGCGGCGGCTGTGCCGGAAAAGGGGCGGACGCAGCGACGCGCATCGCGCAAATGCCTGACGACGAAATCGTGTGCGGCTGCAACGGCGTGACAAAGAAAGCAATCGTGGACGCCATCACGGTTCAGGGAATGACCACCGTGGATGAGATCAAGGCATGCACCGGGGCGACGCGGTCTTGCGGCGGTTGTAAGCCTGTGGTAGAGAAGATTCTCCAGAGCGTATTGGGAGACGGCTTTACGACGGCAGCCAAGCAGGGAATCTGCCCGTGCACGACGCTCGACCGGGATACCATCGTTGCGGAGATCCGGGCCAAAGGCTTGACCACCACGAAAGAGGTCATGCATGTTCTGGATTGGAGCAATCCGGAAGGGTGCTCGAAATGCCGTCCGGCGCTAAACTACTATCTGACCATGCTGAACCCGCTGACGCACCGGGAGGAGCGCGAGTCGAGGTTCGTGAATGAGCGGATGAACGCCAACATCCAGAAGGACGGCACGTATACGGTTGTCCCTCGTATGTACGGCGGCGTGACAACTCCGGAGGCGCTGAAGAAAATTGCGGACGTATCCTTAAAGTATAATGTCAAGGTCGTCAAGGTGACGGGAGGACAGCGTCTGGACTTGGTCGGCGTCAAGAAAGAGGACTTGCCGAAGGTGTGGGAGGAGCTGGATATGCCTTCCGGTTATGCCTATGCCAAATCGCTCCGGACCGTCAAGACCTGCGTCGGCTCGCAATTTTGCCGATTCGGCACGCAGGACTCGATGGGAATGGGCGCTTACCTCGAACGGAAGTTCGAGCGGCTGGACTTTCCGGCCAAATTCAAAATGGCGGTGAACGGATGTCCCCGCAACTGTGCCGAAGCTTGCACGAAGGACATCGGCATTGTAGGCAATGACGGCGGCTGGGAAATCTTTGTCGGCGGCAACGGGGGAACGAAGGCGCGGCTCGCTGATTCGTTCTGCAAGGTGAAGACCGATGAAGAGCTGATCGAAATATGCGCAGCCCTCATGCAGTATTACCGAGAGACGGGAAATTATCTGGAGCGGACTTCGGAATGGGTCGAACGGCTTGGTCTTGAGGCGATTCGCGAGGCGGTCCTTCATAACACGGAACAGCGCAAGGAGCTCGTGGAGCGAATCGAGCTGGCGTTGTCGCAGCTGTCGGATCCTTGGAAAAAAGTGCTGGAAGATGACAAGCTTCGGGATGTATTGTACCGCGACGTGCAGCCGGTCGTCGCGACATAGCCGCGGCGATTCGGGCGAGTCCGGCATGGGGCGAGTAACTTGAGTACACTAGCGCTTATCGCCCCAGACATTCCCGTTGAACCCTTGGTTCGGTATCCGGGTGAGCAGGGCCATGCAAGCAGGTCTATACCGCTGCCTGCACTCGGCCAAACGCCGGATCAGCGTCATGGCCTCGTGCTCGATCAGACCTGGGGGATGGGTTAATCGCAGTTGAAGCACCGGATTGACGTAAGAAACGCGTCGCATGTTCCGGCGCAGCAGAATGTTATAAGTTTTTTATAGAGATGTTTCACAGTTGCATGGGTCTTCGGAATATTGGTCCGGCTATTCGTGCTCATGCATACATGGCAAACGTTGTACATGGAGGTTGATCCTATATGGAAAGTAGTCAATACGTAGTTATCGGGCAGGCTGAGGATTTTCTGCCCCAGATCGGCAGGGTCGTAAGGGTCGGCGAGCAGGAGATCGCCGTCTTCCGGACCTCCGATCATCGATGGTTCGCGCTGGACAACAACAATCCGCACCCGAAAGGGGGCCCGCTGGCGGAGGCAATACTGTCCGGGCATTATATTTACGACCCGCTGTACGATTGGAAAATCGAGCTGGTGACAGGTAACGTTCAGGCGCCCGATTCAGGGAACGTGCGAACCTATCCTGTCCGGGAACGGGAAGGAAGGGTCGAGCTTTGCCTCACGAAGCGGTAATTCTCCATCGCATCATCAAACCGACAGAATAAGAGGTGTTGTCCCATGTTCGCAAGCGACGTGGAAGCCGTCGTCCAGACAGCGGTCAAGAAGAAAGAAATGATGAATGAAAGTCTGCTGCGCTATATCGTCTCAACCATGCTCGCCGGCGCCTATGTCGGCATCGGCATTGTGCTGATATTTAAGCTGGGGGCTCCGCTCGCCGCGGATGGCTCGCCGTTTCAATCTCTCGTTATGGGGGCTGCGTTCGGCATCGCGCTGACGCTGGTCGTATTCGCCGGATCGGAGCTTTTTACCGGCAATCATATGGTATTCACCATGAGCACGTTATCCGGAAAAACAACCACCCTGGATACGCTTAAAAACTGGGGGATCGTGTTCATCGGTAATATAGCAGGGGCAGTGCTGCTTAGTTATCTGGTTGCGGCCACCGGTCTTTTCAAGGGCATTCCGGCCGATCACCTCATCTTTACGGCAGCAGCTAAGAAAATGAACGACCCGTTCATGGAGCTGTTTTTCCGGGGAATCCTGTGCAACTGGCTGGTTTGCTTGGCCATCTGGACGGGCATGAGAGCGAAAAACGAGGTCGCCAGACTGATCTTGATCTGGTGGTGCTTGTTTGCCTTTATTGCTACGGGCTACGAGCACAGCGTTGCAAACATGACGCTGCTTACACTTGCCAATATTCTGCCGGGACATCCGGAGACGGTGTCTGTCGCCGGCTGGATCAGCAACATGATTCCGGTAACGCTCGGCAATATTGTTGGGGGCGGGCTGTTTGTCGGCAGCGCGTATTGGTTTATTTCAACTCCGAAAGGAAGCAAGAAGCAGCAAGCTTCAGGCTAAACGAAAATACCGGGTTTTTAAAAAGCAGCCTCAAGTATTTCAAACAGTCACTTGTAGTATAACAAAAGTAGAAGTAATCAAAGTGCACCAAGGGTTTAAAGCAGGCCGAATCTGATATCTTTTCTATTGCGTCTCATATAAACATCCGGTAACGAAAAAAAGCGGACTCTACGCCAAAGGGCGGGGTCCGCTTTTGTATGCAGTGCAAAGTGCGCAGCCCTGCCCGTCTCTTGCCTTGAAGTCCCTCGCGGCAGAAGATGTCAGGCAGGATTGCTGCGCGTAATGTCCTCCAAATCCTTACCGGTGTTCCACCAGGTCAATCGCACCCAGCACGACATGGGCCAGTCCGAAGCCAAGAATACCGGTTGCGGCAAGTTTATACTTGCTGCAAAGCAGAGCGGCGCCTGAAGCAGAAACTACAGTTCCGAGAACAGCAGGAATCAAACCTTCACGCATGCGTTACACTCCCTTTGAAATGGTTTTGGAAAGACAGGGATTATTGTGGGCAAAGACAGGCAGATTATGCACGGCGGTGGGGATGGGAGGATCGAAGAGGGGGGAGCGCCAGTGAACAAGTCCCGAAAGGGGACTTGGGGGAGCGTAAAGCGCGCCACAGGCGCAAACAAGTCCCGAAAAGGGACTTGTGGAGGTGAAATGTGCGCCAGAGGAGCAAACAAGTCCCCAAAAGGGACTTGTAGTGGCGCAATGAGCGCCAGAGGAGCAAACAAGTCCCCAAAAGGGACTTGTGAAGGCGCAATGCGCGCCACAGAAGCAAACAAGTCCCGAAAAGGGACTTGTAGTGGCGCAATGCGCGCCAGAGAAGCAAACAAGTCCCCAAAAGGGACTTGTAGCGGTGGAATGCGCGCCAGAGGAGCAAACAAGTCCCCAAAAGGGACTTGTAGTGGCGCAATGCGCGCCAGAGGAGCAAACAAGTCCCCAAAAGGGACTTGTAGTGGCGCAATGCGCGCCAGAGGAGCAAACAAGTCCCTAAAAGGGACTTGTGAAGGCGCAGCGCATGCCACGCAGGGTGACCAAGTCACCCTAGATCCGGCAGATTTCCTTCGGACACAGCTCGCAGTGGCAGATTTCCTGCAGCATCGACAAGTCTTTAATGACGATCAGCCCGCCTGCATACTCGATCGCTTCTTTTTTGCGGAGATCGCTTAGCATGCGGTTGACACTCTCGCGCGTGGCTCCGATCATGTTCGATAGGTCCGTATGGGTAATTTTTTTGTTGATCAAGGTGCTTCCGTCAGCCTGCTCCTGCCCGTACGTATTGCCAAGACGGATCAGCGTCGAGCACAGCGCCCCTGGTTTGCCGTACATCATCAGATCCCGAAATTTGGTCTGGGTAATCCGGTGGTGGACGCCCATCCACTTCATGAAATCAATCGCGAAGTCGCAATGCTGGCAAACCAGCAGCTCCAGATCCTTGTTCTCGATGACGCCGACCACGCTGCTTTCCAGCACTTCAGCCGAGTAGCTGTGGTTGCTGCTGATGAATGGATCGGCATGCCCGATCAGATCACCCGGATGATACATATATAGAATAAGCTCTTTGCCTTCATCGGTCGTTTTCGTTAATTTGATCCGTCCCTGCTTTACATAGTAAAGCTTGTCGGCCAAGTCGCCTTCCCAGAACAAATGCGAGCCTTCAGGGAGTGCGCGTTCCTTCATGGTAACCAGCAGACGGTTTCGATTTTGTTCCGAGAAGCACTGGATATTCCCTAAGCTTTCTAGTTCTAAAACGTTGTCTACAGTATTCATGTCGGTATCTCCTAACATCTTTAAATTTGATCAGTTCAATCTTGAATGATTTGTTACCTCCATTATAACGTGAAAAAAATCACTTGAAAGGGTATTTGGGAGGAAAATAGTGGCGAATTTTCAAACTTTGTGATCTAGTTCACGTATAGGGAGGATCCTCTTAACCTTTTCTCGGCCTTGCGCCACTCCGGTCGCGACAGATATCGGATAGCCAATTCCGAAGAGGATGTCATGAATCATAAAAATATATAGCCGAACCAATAATATGTGAAATAATTCACATAATATTATGAGACGCTATGTTACGATCGAACCGTAGACAACAGAAACCAATAAACAACCGCGAAAGCAACCAAACAGAAAATCATGGGAGGATGAGAGAGATGGCTGTAAGCAAAGCACCTGGAGAAACCAAAGCATCCGCAGAAACCAAAGTCAAAGAACAAACGGCTGAACAATACGTACAGGGCTTAATCGACCGGGCGAACCGGGCTCAAGCGCAGTTTATGGAGCTGGACCAAGAACAGGTCGACCGAATCGTGCATGCGATGGCGATGGCCGGGCTCGAGAAGCATATGCAGCTGGCAAAAATGGCGGTCGAAGAAACCGGACGCGGCGTATACGAAGATAAGATCATCAAAAACCTGTTTGCAACAGAGTACATCCATAACAATATTAAATACGACAAAACGGTGGGCGTGATAGAGGATAACCCGTACGACCAGTTCCAAAAGATCGCCGAGCCGATCGGGATCATCATGGGGATCACCCCCGTAACGAACCCTACCTCAACCACCATCTTCAAAGCACTGATTTCGATCAAGACGCGCAACCCGATCATTTTCGGATTCCATCCGTCGGCACAGGCTTGCAGCCGGGAGGCTGCTGCCATTTTGCTGGAGGCCGCGCGTAAGCATGGAGCCCCGGCGGATTGCATTCAATGGATTGAGGAGCCGTCCATGGAGAAAACCCATGCTTTAATGCATCATCCGGACGTGGCGTGCATATTGGCAACCGGCGGTTCCGCCATGGTAAAAGCGGCTTACAGCTGCGGCAAGCCGGCACTCGGCGTCGGTCCGGGAAACGTGCCGTGCTTTATCGAGAAGTCGGCGGATCTCGACCAGGCCGTGAATGACCTGATTTTATCGAAGACGTTCGACAACGGGATGATTTGCGCGTCGGAGCAGGCTGTCATTATCGAGGAGCCCGTGTTTGAGCAAGTGAAGAAGAAAATGATGGCGGCCGGCTGCTATTTTATGAACAAGGAAGAAACCGTGAAGCTGTCGGTTAAGGCCATGATATCCGACAAATGCGCGGTCAATCCGGCGATCGTCGGTCAGCCGGCGGTTAAGATTGCCGAGCAATGCGGCCTTGATGTCCCGGCAGGCACCAAGATTCTGGTAGCCGAGCTGGACGGCGTCGGGCCGGGCTATCCCCTGTCCGTGGAGAAGCTGAGCCCTGTGCTGGCGTGCTACCGTGTCAAAAACGCGCAGGAAGGCATCAAACGTTCGGAGGAAATGGTCGCCTTCGGAGGGATGGGACATACGTCCGTCATTCATTCGCATAATGAGGATGTGATCCGGGCGTTCTCGAGCCGCATGAAAACCTGCCGCATTCTGGTGAACCAGCCGTCCTCGCAGGGCGGAATCGGGGATATCTACAATACGAATCTTCCATCCCTGACGCTGGGGTGCGGCTCGTACGGACGCAACGCAACCTCTTCCAACGTAACGGCCGTTAATCTGATCAACGTGAAAAGGGTGAACCGCAGAACCGTGAATATGCAGTGGTTTAAAGTCCCGGATAAAATATACTTCGAAAAAGGCTCCACCCAGTATCTTGCCAAAATGCCGGGCATATCGCGCATTGCCATTATCACCGACCCGATGATGGTGAAGCTCGGGTACGTGGAGCGGGTTGAGCATTACTTGCGGCAGCGAAGAGCGCCCGTAGCGATCGAGGTGTTCTCGGAGGTCGAACCGGATCCTTCAACGACTACGGTTGAACGGGGAACCGAAATGCTGAACAGGTTCCAGCCAGACTGCATCATTGCTCTCGGCGGCGGTTCGCCGATGGATGCGGCGAAAGCGATGTGGCTGTTCTATGAGCACCCGGATGCCGATTTCAAAGATCTGAAGCAGAAATTTATGGATATCCGCAAACGGGTGTATAAGTATCCGAAGCTTGGCCAGAAAGCGAAGTTCGTTGCCATTCCCACTACATCGGGCACAGGCTCGGAGGTCACGAGCTTCGCCGTAATCACGGATAAAGTTTCCGGGCACACCAAATACCCGCTAGCCGATTACGAGCTGACGCCGGATGTGGCGATCATTGATCCGGAATTTGTCTACACGCTGCCGAAGACCGCCGTCGCCGACACCGGCATGGACGTGCTGACGCATGCCATCGAAGCCTATGTCTCGATCATGGCGAACGATTATACGGATGGGCTTGCCATCAAGGCCATTCAGCTCGTATTCCAGTATCTGGAGCAATCGGCGCTTACCGGCGACAAGCTGGCCCGGGAAAAAATGCATAATGCCTCGACGCTGGCCGGCATGGCCTTCGCCAATGCGTTCCTGGGCATCAACCACAGCCTTGCGCATAAATGGGGCGGTCAGTATCATACCGCACATGGCCGGACGAATGCGATCCTTATGCCGCACGTCATCCGCTACAATGCGAAGAAGCCGACAAAATTCGCCGCTTGGCCGAAATATACCCATTTTGTGGCTGATCAGCGGTATGCCGAGATCGCTCGGATTCTCGGTCTGCCGGCTAGGACGACGGAGGAGGGCGTCAATAGTCTGATCCTTGCGATTCGGGAATTGAATGCCAAGCTCGGCATCGAAGAATCGTTCCAGCAGCTTGGCATTGATCCACAGGATTTCGAGAATCGCGTCGACGAGCTAGCCGACCGTGCGTTTGAGGACCAGTGTACGACGAGCAATCCGAAGCTGCCGCTCGTGTCGGAGCTTGCGGATGTATATCGCAACGCGTTCTATGGACGGTTTTAACCATACGAGACGAAGGGTAAGTAAACCCTAGAGGGATGGATGCAGCCTTCTGCCGGCCACGTCAGCCGATAGCAGAAGGCTGCATATTTGTTTCCAACCCCGGCCTGCAAATTCGGGTGATAAAAGTCACGAAAAGCTGCATCCTTGTGACTTATATCACAGATGTAAAGATCCACCAGGGTTACAATAAGGGTGTACAAAATAAGCGAGATGAATCTCGGATCTTTACAAATGCAGCTTGCGGGCAAAAGACGGAACCGGCGCGCCTCAATTAGTGAAATAAATCACATTTAAGGGCTTGAATCTGAAAGCCAGAGACTTCCCGCGGTGCGGAGGGTTCCCGGCGTATTGCCGCAGGCCGCAGCTTAAAACTAGGAGGGATTCGAAATGTCGGTGATGGAGCAGTATGCAGGCTGGAGAGGTTTTAAGTCAGGGAAATGGAATAGGAGAGTCGACGTCAACGATTTTATTGCCAGAAACATAACGCCTTATGAGGGGAACGAGGAGTTTCTTGCCGGGCCGACGGATAACACAAAGGCTCTCTGGGACATCGTATCCGATTTAACCCGCAGGGAACGTGAGGCCGGAGGGGTGCTGGACGTTGATGTGAATACGCCGTCGACGATCACCTCCCATCAGCCGGGATATTTGGACAAAGAGAAGGAGAAGATCGTCGGACTTCAGACCGATGAGCCGTTCAAGCGCTCGATTCAGCCGTTCGGCGGCATCCGGATGATGATTGACGCATGTAATGCGTACGGCTTTGAAATGCCGCAGGGCATCGTGGATATGTTTACCCATATCCGCAAAACCCATAACCAGGGTGTGTTCGATGCATACACTTCCGAAATGCGGGCAGCGCGCAAAGCCGGAATCATCACCGGCCTTCCGGATGCTTACGGACGCGGACGCATTATTGGGGACTACCGCCGAGTGGCCTTGTACGGAGTCGACGCGCTTGTGCAGGATAAGCTTAGGGAGCTGGCCGAGCTTGAAGTGGACGCGATGGATGAGCCGGTTATCCGTCTGCGCGAAGAGCTGTCGGAGCAGATCCGGGCGCTGAAAGAGCTGAAGGAAATGGCGGCCATGCACGGTTATGACATCTCCAAACCGGCCAATACGGCGAAGGAAGCGTTCCAGTGGCTGTATTTCGGCTATCTGGCGGCGATCAAGGAGCAGAACGGGGCCGCGATGTCGCTTGGCAGGGTATCTTCCTTCCTTGATATTTACATCGAGCGCGATCTCGCCGAGGGCAAGCTGACGGAAGAGACGGCTCAGGAGCTGGTGGACCATTTTGTCATGAAGCTGCGTATCGTAAAATTCCTGCGTACGCCGGACTACAATGAACTGTTCAGCGGAGATCCGACTTGGGTGACGGAATCGATCGGCGGCATGTCCGTAAACGGCGTTACCCGCGTGACGAAGAACAGCTTCCGCTTCCTGCATACCCTGTATAATCTGGGACCTGCTCCGGAACCGAACCTGACTGTCCTATGGTCCGAGATGCTGCCGGAAGCCTTCAAGAAATATTGCGCCAAGGTTTCGATCGAAACCAGCTCGATCCAATACGAGAACGATGATCTGATGCGCCCGATTTACGGGGATGACTACGGGATCGCCTGCTGCGTTTCGGCGATGCGAATCGGCAAGCAAATGCAATTCTTCGGCGCAAGGGCGAACTTGGCCAAAGCGCTGCTATATGCCATTAACGGCGGCAAGGACGAGAAGAGCGGCGCCCAGGTCGGCCCGGAATATCCGGCGATCACGGCCGAGGTTCTCAGCTACGACGAGGTCATGAAGCGGTTCAAGCCGATGATGGAATGGCTGGCGAAGCTTTATATGAATACGCTGAACGTCATCCACTATATGCATGACAAATACAGCTATGAACGGATCGAGATGGCGCTGCATGACCGGGATATTTTACGGACGATGGCATGCGGGATCGCCGGCCTGTCCGTAGCGGCGGATTCGCTGAGCGCCATCAAGCACGCGAAGGTTAAGCCGATTCGAAATGAGCAGGGGATTGCCGTGGATTTCGAGATCGAGGGGGACTTCCCTTGCTACGGCAACAACGATGACCAGGTGGACAGCATCGCGGTGGAGCTGGTGGAATCGTTTATGAGCATGATCCGCAAGCACAAGGCATACCGGGATGCCATGCCGACGCAGTCGGTGCTGACCATTACGTCGAACGTCGTTTACGGGAAGAAAACGGGAACGACGCCGGACGGTCGCAAAGCGGGCGAACCGTTCGCGCCAGGGGCGAATCCGATGCACGGCCGCGACAAGAAGGGAGCGCTCGCCTCGCTGACGTCGGTTGCAAAGCTCCCGTACGAGGACAGCCTCGACGGTATCTCGAATACGTTCTCGATCGTGCCGAAGGCGCTGGGCAAGGACGCCGATACCCGCATCCGCAATCTCGTAGCGATGCTGGACGGATACTTTGGCGATGACGCCCACCACTTGAACGTCAACGTATTCGACAGAGAGCAGCTGATCGACGCGATGGAGCATCCGGAGAACTACCCGCAGCTGACGGTGCGCGTATCCGGATATGCGGTCAACTTCGTCAAGCTTACCCGCGAGCAGCAGCTGGATGTCATCAACCGGACCTTCCACGGTTCGATGTGATGATAGGCGATAAAGGCATAATACGAAACTTGGCCGGTAGAGCCGGAACACGAGCAGCGGGAGAATGTCCCGAATGACAAAGCGGATACAGAAAGGATGATGCCCCATGCTGAAAGGCCATGTACACTCCATAGAAACGTTCGGAACGGTGGACGGTCCGGGTATCCGCTTCGTGCTCTTCATGCAGGGCTGCCTGTTAAAATGCCAATACTGCCATAACCCGGACACGTGGGGGTTGCACGAAGGTCAGGAGATGACGGTGGAGGAGGTATGCCGGGAGATCGAGCCGTATTTAAGCTATTACCGCGGTTCAGGCGGAGGGCTGACGGTTTCCGGCGGGGAGCCGACGCTGCAATACCCGTTCGTGGCCGAATTGTTCAAGGAAGTGAAGAAACGCTGGAACTTGCATACGGCCTTGGACAGTAACGGGTACAACGAACCGGATAAAATTGCGGAACTGTTGGACTATACAGACCTTGTGCTGCTGGACCTTAAGCATATTCGCGACGACAAGCATATCGCGCTTACAGGAAAATCCAATGAGCGCACGCTGAAGATGGCCAGATGGTTGTCGGACCACGGAAAAAAGATGTGGATCAGGCATGTATTCGTTCCGGGCATCCACGACGAAGAGGAAGATCTTGCCGATCTGGGGCAGTTTATACGCACGCTTAAGGGCGTGGATAAATTCGAAATCCTGCCGTATCACCAAATGGGCGTGTACAAGTGGAAGGAGCTTGGGATGGCCTATCCGCTGGAAGGCGTGCCTTCGCCGACAGAGGAGGAAGTGGCGCGCGCATACCGGTTGATTGGAGAAGTTATCTGAGGTACTGCTTAGTCCGGTATCCCTTTATAGCAGAATTAATGCCACATAATGTGTCAAGATAAATGACAGTGACCTTTCCTGAATATGGAAGGGTCACTGTTTTTTGTGGAAGATTTTATCCCTAAGATAGAATAATGTCGACCTATCGGAGAATGGAATCGCTTTCTATAATGAAGATGTAACAAAAACAAACAAACCTTTTGGAGGGTCAAAGACAATGAAGAAAAAGGGTCTGGCATTACTCATGTCGCTTCTATTCGTCTCGTCTGCGCTGTTGTCCGCTTGCGGAGACAAGGGAGCCGAGAAGCCGTCAGGCGGTACGGGCGGTGCAGCGGGCAACGAACCGTTTGAGATTACGATCCGCCACACGCAAGTGGGCGAATCCAAGAAATTCCGTCTTGCGCTGCTGAACGACGTCGTCAGCAAAACCGAGGCGGCGGTGCCTGGCCTGAAGATCAAGCTGGATGCCGTCGATTCGGAGGTGAACCGCAAAGAGAAGCTTAGAGGCGAGATGGCCGCCGGCAAGCCGCCGGAAGTGTTCGATGTGTTCGGAAGCCCGGACGCAGGCGTATATGCAAAGGAAGGGCTGATGCTCGATCTGACGCCAATCCTTGACGAGCTTGGCATTAAAGACAAATTTACGACGCTGGATCCTTTCACCCACGATGGCAAAATCTACGGATTGCCAATCGGTGGCTCCATCGAAGGTATTTTCTATAACAAAGAATATTTCGAGCAGAAAGGCCTCTCCGTTCCGAAATCGCTGGCCGAGCTGGAGCAAATCGCGGAAGCGATCAAGGCGGACGGCAAAATCCCGTTTGCGCAATCCTCGAAGGACGCGTGGATTCCGCTGATGACTACCAACAACCTGTGGAGCTACTACGCAGGACCGGAAGTGACGTACGGCTTCAAGACCGGCGAAACGAAGTGGACCGATCCGAAAGTGGTCGAAGGCGTGAAGAAGCATCAGGAATGGGTGGAGAAAGGTTATTTCAAGAAGGGCGAGCTCGGATTCGAGTATGCGGACATGAGAAACCAGATTCTCTCCGGCGAAGCTATCATGATGATGGACGGCTCATGGGCCAACTCGGTATTCCGTGATCCGGAGCAGGCTGGCGATATGGTCGGCAAGATCGGTTATTTCAACCTGCCGCCTGTAAATGCGGGCGACCCTGTCGTCGTCATGCAGGATGCGAATAACGGTTACGGCTTCTCGGCCGAAGTGGCCAATGATCCGCGTAAGCT
Organism: Paenibacillus sp. FSL R5-0810; assembly: GCF_038002285.1. Classification (NCBI taxonomy): domain Bacteria; kingdom Bacillati; phylum Bacillota; class Bacilli; order Caryophanales; family Paenibacillaceae; genus Paenibacillus; species Paenibacillus sp. FSL R5-0810. Next base: position 2,779,176 of record NZ_JBBOCF010000001.1, on the reverse strand, counting down.
GCAGGCCGTCAAGGAATTTATCAAGAACATGTGGACCGATGAAATGCAGCTGCGCGGTCTGAAGGAAGACGGTGTGCTTCCGGCAATGAAGATGGATCTGGAAACGATGAACTCGACGTCCGACGATCCGCTTATGCAGGATATTTTCAAAGGGGTCAGCGAGATCGGCAAATCCTTCCCTGCCTTTGACGCGCTCGTGCAGGCTGACGTGAACACCGCGCTGAGCATGGGCATCCAGCAGGTAATCGGCGGCGAGCTTGACGCTCAGAAGATGCTGGAGAACGTTCAAGCGGCGCAAGAAGCAGCCAACGCTGCGGAGGAATAATCAAGTGCAGGCGAGTCAAGGCACTACCCGCTGTCATGGGGGTGCCTTTTCGCCTAAACGACAGACATCAATACGGAGGTTACTATGAATAAAGCGCTGAGAAATCCTCTGATCTACATCTTGTTCGTCCTGCCGGCATTCATCCTGTTCCTGGCTTTTTTCATTTACCCGATCTATACGGCGATTGACAACAGCTTTACGAGCTGGAACGGCATTTCCAAGGACGTGAAGTATATTGGATTCGATAACTATGCTACGGCCATGTCGGACGTCGCGTTCTGGAAATCGGTTAAGAACAATGTCTATTTCATTCTTTTCTCATGTTTGGTCCAGGTTCCGCTGATCGTCATCTTCTCGCTCCTTATCGCCAATGTGAAGCGGTTGAAAGGACTGTACAAAACCGCCGTATTCGCTCCGTCGATCATGTCGACGGCCGTCATCGGCATTCTGTGGGGCTTCATTTATAATCCGGACTTCGGCTTGATGAATCAACTCCTCGGGCTGTTTGGCGTGGAGCCGATCTACTGGCTGTCCGACAAAAACTGGGCGATGCTCTCGATCTTGATCACAAACGCTTGGCAATGGACCGGCTTCTACATTGTGATGGTGCTGGCCGCAATCATCTCCATTCCCAAGGAGCTGGATGAGGCGGCGGCAATCGACGGGGCCACCGGCTGGCAGCGAGCCATGAAAATTACGCTCCCTTTGGTTATGCCGATCATCTCCGTTGTCATCATGCTGTCGATCGCCGGGGCGATGAAAGCAGCCGATATTATCCTGGTAATGACCAAGGGCGGGCCGGCCGGCTCGACGGACGTCATGGCAACCTATATGATCCGTTATGCCATTACGAGCTTTAAGCACGGCTTCGGCAATTCGATTGCCGTTCTGATCTTCGTCTTTACGATGATCATTACCGCGCTCTATCAGGTACTGATCGCACGCCGCAACGAAAGGATTGAATACTAAATGAGAGCGATGAAGAAACTGATCCCGCATATTTTCCTGATGGCTTACCTGCTCGTCATTTTGTATCCGTTCCTGTTCGTTCTGTTCTCGTCGGTAAAGACGGATAACCAGTCGATCGCGGCCAATCCGTTCGGGCTGCCCGACACCTTCGTGCTCGACAATTATGTCAATGCTTGGGTGAACGCGAAGATCAGCACTTATTTCTGGAACAGCTTGTATATCGGCGTGCTGTCCGCATGCTTGTCGATCCTGTTCGCGGCGATGCTGGCCTTTGCCATTACGCGTATGCGTTACAACCGGATCAGCGCCATCCTCTTCCAGTGCATCCTGCTGGGCATGCTTATTCCGAACAACTCCTTGATGCTGCCGATCTATGGCATCATGCGTCAATTGGACATTCTTAATACGCATATGGCGCTCATTCTGCCTTACGTGGCTAATGCGATTCCCTTCTCCGTAATCATTCTTGCGGCCTTCATGCGCTCGCTGCCCGGAGAAATCGAGGAAGCCGCCGTCATCGATGGATTGAGGTCTGGGGGCTTGTTTGCTAGAATTATCTTGCCTCTGACCGTTCCGGCTATCGTAACCGTGTTTATCATTAATTTCTTGGGGAATTGGAACGAATTTTTGCTTGCTAACTATTTCTTGTCCAATGACGAGTTGCGAACACTTCCAGTCGGGATGGTCGGTTTCAGGGACGCTTACAATATGAACTACGCCCAAATGTCGGCGGGGATCGTGTTCAGTGTTCTGCCGGTTCTGATCATCTATGCGATTCTTCAAGAGAAGATCATTGAAGGGGTCACCGCGGGAAGCGTGAAGGGGTAATACGAAAGCGGGAGCATGCGTATGAATCTGCGGAACAAATTGTTTACGGCTTTTTTGGGACTCATTATCATTCCGTTGTTTTTGCTGGGCCTATTTACTTTTTTTATTACCTATAACTCGATTGAGGAAAAATACAGCCAGCAAGCCGAATATTCGCTTAAGGCGATCAGCTACAGCATTCTGAATGTATTCAAGGAGATGGAATACGTCACGGACAACGGGATTGCCACCTCCGTGTTCGCAATGGCGCTGAATGCGAAGGATCCGAACGATCAGAACCTGATTAAGGAGTCCAATGCGGAGCAGCTTAAATTGAACGACCGGCAGCGCAGCTTCCGAAATCTACTATATAACCACCCTGCAATCAGCTATGCCTTTTTGTATCATTTCAACCGGGAGTCGCCCCCGATTCCGATCTTCAGCAAAGAGAATTTCCGAACGCTTCCGTATGACCAGTTTAAGAGCAGCCCGTTATATGATGAAGTGGTGGCGCTGAATGGAAGACCCATGTGGCTAGCCCCGCATGAATTTCAGGAGCTGACAGGCGAAGAGCCGGTATTTACCCAGATTCGGCTGATCAAAGATGTGACGACGCTGCGCAAGCTCGGCATATTGGTCGTCCAGATCAAGAAGTGGGAGTTCGAGGAAATCTTTCGCAATTTAACGATACCTAACAATCTGCAAAACACCTCGTTCATGCTCGTGAATAATGAAGGACTGGTTCTGTTTGATCCGGAGAACAGCATGGACGGACAAAATATCAAGCAATACATGAAGCATAAGGTCGAGTTCAAGCAAGGCTACCAGAGCTTTAAGGCCAAGTTCAACGGGAAGGAGCACATCGTTTCCATTTACCACCTGAATGATTACGGCTGGAATCTGGTCTCCTTCACCGATTGGAACTCGTTGTCCCAGGAAGTAACGTCGTTTGCCAAGTGGTTCTTCGTGATTATGGGCGTCTGCCTTGTCACCGCAATCGTCTTTAACCGGCTGTTCATGAACCGGATTACCGGGACAATTGCCGTCATTGTCCGGTTTATGCGCCGGGTCGAGGACGGAGACCTGAATGCGAGAGTCGAGGAGAAGGGCGAGGATGAGCTTCTGCTGCTCTCCAAAGGCTTTAACAATCTGATGAACCGGATCAACGATCTGTTCGTGCAGGTGAAGAAGGAGCAGCGGCAGAAGACGGAAGCGGAGATGCGGGTGCTGCAGGCGCAGATCAAGCCGCATTTCCTGTTCAACACCCTGGAGTCCATCAATGTGCTTGCCATCCAAAACGAAGGCCGCAAAGTGAGCGAGATGGTATACCGGCTGGCGAGCATCCTGCGCATCAGCATACAAGGCAAGGAAGAAATTACTTTGGAGGAAGAGATCAAGCATCTGCAGAGCTATCTGGAGATCCAGAAGTTCAGGTTCGAGGATGTGTTCGACTATGAAATCGACATTCCGAAGGAGCTGATGCACAGCCGCATCCTCAAGCTGACGCTGCAGCCGCTGGTGGAGAACAGCATCCAGCACGGATTTGAAGGAATCTCGTACAAGGGACTCATCCGGATATCGGCATGGAAGGAACTCGGCAATGTTATCATCCGGGTGGAGGACAACGGGCTTGGAATGACCCCGGAGCAGCTGTCGATGTTTGAATATATGGTGCATGACGATTCGATGTCGCAGCAGGCGAAGCTGCAGAATTTGAAGGTGAATCAGGAACGCCGCGGGCTTGGACTGCGAAGCGTAGCAGACCGCATACGCATTCAGTACGGCGATTATTACGGTCTGTTTATCTGCTCGAGCCGTCCCGGCGGCACCGTTATACAATGTGTCATACCCAATTATGATAGGGGGGACGGGCAGCGTGTTGAAGGTATTATTGGTCGATGACGAGGCTCCGATCTTGAACAATCTGAACAGGGTGCTCCCGTGGGAGGAGATGGGCATGAAGGTGATCGGTTTGGCCCGCAGCGGGACGGAAGCATTGGAAATCGCCGAACAGTATACGCCGGATCTGATTTTGTCGGACATTCGGATGCCCGTGATGGACGGCCTGACATTCATTTCGAAAATTCGGGAAGAGGGGAGCCGCGCGGAAATCATACTGCTTACCGGCTATCAGGAATTCGAGTATGCCAGGGAAGCGATTAAGCTCGGCGTCAAGGATTATATCAGCAAACCGATCCATTATGGCGAGCTGGAAAATAAGGTGCGCGAGATCGGGGAGGAAATCCGTAAGAAGAGGGCGAAAGAGAAGTATTACAGCACCGTTTCGCTGATCGACGATGTTCCGGGGCCGGAGACCGCCAAGAAGACGCCCGAGCAGCTGGTCGCTTCCGCCCTGGAATATATCAATACCAATATGGGGCAGGACCTGGGCATTGAAGAGCTCTCGGAGCATTTGGGCATCAGCTCGAGTTACTTTTGCCTGCTGTTCAAGAATCACGTGGGGCTGACCTTTGTCGAATATTTGACGAAGCAGCGGATGGAGGCGGCCAAGTTCCTCCTCGTGAACAGTGATAAGAACATTGCCCAGATCGGCTCCTTTGTCGGTTATCATGAGCGGCGCTATTTCACGAAGGTGTTTCAGAAAGCGACCGGCATGACCCCGTCCGAATTCCGGGAAATGTCCGGCAAAGCAACAGTATGAACTTATTCTGGACGCTGCAGGCAGCTTATGCATCATGCGCTCGATTTCATCTTAGCCTGCGAAGTCCCTAATATGAGAGAAAGTAGGTACGTAATCGATGAAGTGGACTGCAGCAGATTTAACCTTGGAGCAAAAAGTTGGACAAATGTTCATTTGCGGATTCAATGCGCTGACACCGAATGAGCATGCCAGAGTATTGATCGAACAGCATCAGATCGGCGGCATCTGTTATTTCCGCCGCAATGTGGAGACCCTGCCGCAGCTTGCGGAGCTGTCGGAAGCCCTCCAGCGCATGGCCGCGGAGAAGCAGAGCATCCCGCTGTTGATTTCAATCGACCAGGAGGGCGGCATGGTTGCCCGCATTGACCATGACGGGATCAGCCGCATTCCTGGAAATATGGCGCTCGGCGCTTCAGGCAGCGTGGAGGATTGCTATGAGGTGGCAAGGATCGGAGCCCGCGAGCTGCGCTCCCTCGGCGTAAACATGAACTTCGCCCCTTGCCTTGATGTTAACAATAATCCGCGCAATCCGGTCATCGGGGTGCGTTCCTTCGGCGAGGATCCTGAAGCGGTGGCAGCCCTTGGCGCGGCAAGTATCAGAGGATATCAGGAAGAAGGCGTATCCGCTACGGCCAAGCATTTTCCCGGGCACGGCGATACGAGCGTCGATTCCCATCTGGGCAGAGCGTCGGTTCCGCATGACAGAGAGCGCTTGAACCGGGTGGAGCTGTATCCGTTCATCCAAGCGATCAAGCATGGGGTAGACGCGATTATGACGGCCCATGTCAGCTTTCCGGCGATTGAGCCGAGCGATCTGCCAGCCACCTTGTCCCGCGCGGTGTTGACCGGACTGCTCCGGGAGGAGCTGGGCTTCGAAGGACTGATCGTAACCGATTGCCTGGAAATGCACGCCATTTCCAAAGAATACGGCATACCAGAAGGCGCCATCCGCGCGATCCAGGCCGGGGCGGACTGTGTGCTCGTCAGCCATACGCTCTCGGAGCAGACCGCGGCGATTACAGCTGTCATCGAGGCTGTCCGGAGCGGAAGAATTCCGATGGCGCAAATCGATGCTGCCGTGGGCCGGATCCTGGCTTTGAAGGAGCGTAATGCCAAGCTGGCAGCCGAGCTGCCGGTTCAGCCCGTAGCCCGGGTGAGCGAGGAGACGAAGCAGCTGCTGTTCGATATTGCAGGTAGAGGCATTACGCTTGTCAAGGACGAGGGACAGCTGCCGCTGCAGGCGGAGGAGCCAGTAGCGGTGATCTGGCCGGAGCTGCTTAAGGCAACCCAGGTTGATGAGGCATGGAGCAAGAGCTATACGCTGGGCAACGCGCTTAGAAGTAGAGGGGTCCAGGCGGATGATGTGCGCGTCGGCACCAATATGACCGATGAAGAGGTAGAGCAGGCGCTTCAAGCGGTGAGCGGTTATACGCAGATCGTAGTCGCTACGTATACCTCCGAGAGTCGTCTTCCGGAGGGGCAGAAGAAGCTGGTGGAGCGGCTGTCCGCGCTCGAAGGCGTAACGTTGATCGTCGTTGCGACCCGCAACCCGTACGATCTTATCGATCTCCCGCCGGTTCCTGCGTATTTGTGCACGTATGAAAATACACCGTACTACATGCAAGCCGCTGCGGATGTGCTTCTCGGTAAGCTAAAGCCGGGCGGCAGGCTCCCGGTCGGAATCAGCGAGACTTATCCGCTGGGCTGGAGCTATAACCAGAACGTTGCAAACCGTTAAATCACGATAATTAACGTTAAATCACGTGAAAAACCGGAGCTATCCTCCTGGAGGGGGCTCCGGTTTTACTATTATCCTGACCATTTATAGCAACTTTTCAGGATTTATGGCGTCTAATAGTATGTCTGATAGAGACAGTAGAGACTATAAAGCAGTTTTAAAGGAGTAGAGGATGAACTTCAGAAGAATCTCATTGATCACCGTCCTTGCTGCGGCACAGGTATTTGCAGCCGTTCCGGCAGCGGCAGCATCACCGGATTTGACGGCTCCGGCCCAATCCGCCGGTTCGACGCTGCAGTCCACTGCGGTGGAACAAGGTGAGCAAAGCCTGCAGCAGCAGACGGATCAGCAAGACGTACAGCCAGAACAGCAGTCAGTAGAAGAACAGTCGGTCGAAACGGATTCAATAGAAACGGATTCAGCACAGCAAGAAAGTGCGGATTCGATTCCGGATGAAGCCGAGGGAGTTTCATCATCCGTTGATACGGAGCAAGACAGTAAACAGTCAGCGAATCAGCAGCAAGCAGAGGAAGAGGGGAACGGTTCGGGAGAGACCGGGAATAGCTCCGGTAACACCGGGAACGATACGAACATATCGAGCACCTCCGAAACATCGCCGGCTTCCAAGAATGAGCTTGTGCTTTTGATGAACAGTGACGTGATGTACCATAACGGACAGCGCTATAAGGCCGGGGAGCCGATGGCCGTCAAGAAAGGCGTATCTTATATAGCGGTACGGGCAATGGTCGAGCGTGCAGGTCTTAAGCTCTCTTTTGACAATAAGACAAAGGAAACCATTATCATCAAGGATGGCAATGAGCTCCGCTTTAAGACAGGGAGCAGCAATTATAAAGTAAACGGACAGGTCCGCCCGATGAAGGGGCCGGCCTATATTTCCAACAATGTGTTTATGGTTCCATTAACTTCGATTACGCAAGCGCTTGATATTCCATATACGGTTAATCAATCCGAGAAGAAAGTGATTCTTGACCTGTCCCGTAGCGGCAGCGGAGACGGAGGCAGCAGCGACGGCGGAAGCACGCAGCCTGAGCCGGGAGACGGCAGCGGGGGCAGCCAGGTGCCTAACCTTCCGAATCTTGGTCCTAACGATCTGATCCTGATGATGAACAGCGACGTTATGTATCAAGGCGGCAAGATGTATAAGGCCGGACAGCCGATGGCCGTAAAGCGGGGGGTATCCTACGTCGCGATCCGATCGCTGGTCAATCGGGTAGGGCTTAAGCTTACCTATGACGCGAAGACGAAGGAGACGATTATTATCCGCGGCGGCGACGAGCTTCGGTTCAAAACGAACAGCAGCGTGTACACCGTCAACGGAGAACGCAGAACGATGAAGGGACCTGCGTATCAGAGCAACAATACGTTCATGGTACCGCTGACAAGCATTACGCAGGCACTGGATATTTCCTATAAGGTGGACCAGCCGAACAAACGCATTATACTCAGCCTGAGCACGAAGCCGATCGCGTCCTTCACCGTGTCGCCGGCCGAAATTTATGCCGGAGAGACCTATGTTACGTATCGGACGAATGCCTATTCCCCGACAGGACTTCCCATTGTGGATGAGCGCTGGGAGGGACGGGAGGAGATGTTTAGCCAGCCGGGCACCTACCCTGTCACCTACTCGGTTCAGGATTCAAGCGGCGAGTGGAGCGATCCATACACGCTGAATATTCAGGTCCTCGCACCGAATACGCCGCCGGTCGCCATGTTCACGACAGACAAAGAACAATACAAGATGGGTGAGAAAATCACCTATATCGACCAGAGCTACGACCAGGACCCGGGCGATGAGCTGACTTACAAATGGGAAAATAACGAAAAGGCGTTCTTTACCGCGGGTTCGCACAAAGTCCGGTTAATCGTAACGGATAAAAAAGGCGCGACCAGCACGTACGAGAAGGTCATTACCGTGACGAACGAGGTATTGTATACCCAAGACCAGTTCAACCAATTGTTTACGGATATCGGCGATAGCTATTCATTCAACGGCTCCGTGGTACCGACTTGGGACTTGCTGCCGATTACCCGAAGCTCCGAGCCGACGATGCTGATCCGCAGCAACTCGCCGGAGACGGTGTACCAGGAAGGGATCGTTTATCGGGAGACCGGCAACGGCAGCACCCGGTTCATGATCCATCATATGAACGCTACCGGGAAAAATATGAAGATGTACGTCGTGGCCACCAATATCAACAGCTTACCGACAAGGCTGACAACCGAATATTCCGGCATGGGCGGACCGATCAATATTCCGACCGCAACAGGCAAGGCGGCTGTGCTTCGTTACCTGGAATCCATGCAGTCATCGGCCGATTATCAATCCATCACGATGGCTCCGGGGGAGAGCAGAGTAATTCTGAAGGATCTAAGCGCCCAATCGCTGAAGAACGGGCAGGTTGTTTCCATGCTCGCTGACCTGTATTCGGATGCGCCGATCCGTTATGATGTCATCATGATCGATGAAACGAAAGACCCGATCCAGAAGCTGCCTCACCTGATTTTGCAGTCGCCGGACGGTGTGCATAATCGGGGATCCTATGCGGATTCGACGAGAATCATCGAATCCTACGAGCTTGTAGGCAACAAGCCGGGGCGTCTTGCGATCGGGGACAATACGAATGACCCGAACCTGGAAGGATACGACGGGATTAACGGCTCCTATACAACCAATGCCGGCAATTTCGGCGTCCTGTACAAAATCAAGCTGCACCGCGTAGCGCCGAATACGCTGATCACGCTGAATCCGCGCGGCGGCAAATACATGGGTGCCATGATGGTCAACGGCAAGATTATTCAAACGCCGAATACGAGCAATGGAGCGGTATCCGCTCCGAACGATGCAGCCGTGCTGTATCGAACAGGCAGCTACGAGGAAACGGTGGAATTTCTCTTCACGGCAGCGCCGGGAAGCAGCCTTCCGATCAATCTCCTTGTGCAGCCGCTGCCCGAGTTAAAGAACGAATCCTGATAAGATGATGAAATTGTAACGATGAATGTTGTTAGCACCGGGCACAGCGATCCTAACATGACCGCTCTTTGGTGCAGGGGAGGCTGTTTTCGAACCGTAAATAACGGTTTCGAAGACGGCCTCTTTCCGGCTTCATGGCGGATACAGCTGCGGGCTCAAGCGTAGTGCCATAAACCGACGTTCGGGCAGGAGGGATAACCGCTTTCATTGACGATGGCTGTTTTTTCAGGCATTATTAAGGGAGTTGACACGAACAGGAGGTCACTTGCGTATGCTTACGACGGAACAGATTATTGACGCCATGTCGGAACATGGGCTGCGCATTACCGATCAGCGAAAGACGCTTGCCAAATTGTTTGGAGAGCATGAGGGCTATCTGACAGCCAAGGACGTTTATGAATATATGGGCCGGAAGTACAGCGGGCTAAGCTTTGATACGGTATATCGTAATTTGCGGGTCCTGTATGAGCTCGGCTTGCTGGAGCAGGTTGTGTTTGAGGAAGGCATCAAATTCAGAGGGCGCTGCAGCGAGGATCATCACCATCATCACATGATCTGTCTGCAATGCCAGAAAACGTACCCGATTACGTTCTGTCCGATGCAGCTGACCGACACGCCGGACGATTTTCAAGTCGTCCAGCACAAATTCGAGGTGTTCGGCTACTGCCGCGATTGCTGCAAGGCGGATGCCGGCGGACAGGCGGCCAAGGGCAAAGGAAAGCAGGAGCAACAGGTATGAGCACCGCACGCCGGGTGGTGAAGGTTCCGATCCACTTCTATCGGAAATTCATCTCTCCATTAAAGCCGGCGACCTGCCGTTTCTATCCGACTTGCTCAGCCTATGCCCTTGAAGCGATCGAAGTTCACGGTGCTCTGAAGGGCTCCTGGCTGGCTGCTAAACGGATTGCCAGATGCCACCCGTTTCATCCCGGGGGGATCGATCTTGTCCCGCCCCGGAAGGGCGAGGAGCCGGCACCGATGGAATAGGCGGTTGCAAGCTGCCAGATGATGAGCGAATAAATTCTATGAAATTGCCCATGCTGTGTTCATAAGAGCAAGATACACCTTGACACTCGTTGTTATGGTTGATTAAAATGGATACAACTTATTGATCGAGATCAAAAAGTGGGATTTTCAGCACCAAGAAGGCTGGATGAAGCTAGGGACTGAGGAGCGGAGCGTACGTTTTGGGTACGTGAGCACCGGAAGGCCCGGCTGAATTCAAGATTCGATGCCGAGTTACTTCTTGTCTCACTTCGTGATCAAAAGACGACTTTTTGATCAACCCTTTTATAATGATTTCCAATGAAGAGATAAGTACGAGAGCTGTCGCCATGTCCAGAGAGCCGGGGAAGCTGCAAACCGGTCTTGGCGCATTTCGGAAAATGGTCTTGGAGGAACCGCTTTTGAGCGTGCAGCTGAACAAGGATGGCTGCCGTAAAGGAGCGGCGTGAGCCAGCGTTAATGGCGGTCCGCGAATGAAGCGGCAGATGAGCCTGTAACCTGTAAGGGTTGCGGGGAAATTGGGTGGTAACACGTGAGATCAGCTCTCGTCCCATTGGGACGGGAGCTTTTTATGTTGTTTCGAGCATCTCCATTTCATGGCAAAGGAAGGATTACAATGACAGACAAGAAGACATTTTACATTACAACCCCGATCTACTATCCGAGCGACAAGCTGCACATCGGACATGCGTACACGACGGTGGCCGGCGACGCGATGGCGCGCTACAAGCAGCTGCGCGGATATGATGTCCGTTATTTGACGGGCACGGATGAGCATGGTCAGAAGATCGAGCGGAAAGCGGCCGAAGCCGGCAAAACGCCGCAGCAATTCGTTGATGACATCGTGGCAGGCATTAAGGATCTCTGGAAGAAGCTTGACATTTCGAATGAGGATTTCATCCGGACAACCGAGAAACGCCATACGTCGGTTGTACAAGAGGTATTCGAGCGGCTGCTGAAGCAGGATGACATTTACAAAGGCGAGTACGAGGGCTGGTATTGTACTCCTTGCGAATCGTTCTTCCTGGAGCGTCAGCTGGTTAACGGCAACTGCCCGGATTGCGGCCGGCCGGTTGAGCTCGTGAAGGAGGAAAGCTACTTCTTCCGGATGGGCAAATACGTGGACCGTCTCCTGCAGTATTATGAGGAGCACCCGGATTTCATTCAGCCGGTATCCCGGAAGAACGAAATGATCAACAACTTCATCAAGCCGGGTCTTGAGGACCTCGCCGTCTCCCGTACAACCTATGAATGGGGCGTCAAGGTCAAGAGCGATCCGAAGCATGTGATCTACGTATGGATCGATGCGCTGCTGAATTATATCACGGCGCTTGGCTACGGCTCGGAGGACAGCTCGCTGTTTGACCGGTATTGGCCGGCGGATGTACATCTGATGAGCAAAGAGATCGTCCGGTTCCATACGATCTACTGGCCGATCATTCTCATGGCGCTGGATCTGCCGCTTCCGAAAAAAGTGTTCGCACACGGATGGCTGCTGATGAAGGATGGCAAAATGTCCAAATCCAAAGGCAATGTGGTCGACCCGGTTACGATGATCGACCGCTACGGTCTGGATTCGCTCCGTTATTATTTGCTGCGGGAGGTTCCTTTCGGAGCGGACGGCACATTCACACCGGAAAGCTTCGTCGAGCGGGTGAACTCGGATCTGGCCAATGACCTCGGCAATCTGCTGAATCGGACCGTGGCGATGGTATATAAATATTTCGACGGTGAGGTTCCCGCCTTCAAGGCAGGCGTGACCCCTTACGATTCATCCATCGAGGAAGCTGCTAAGGCGGTCTATGATAAGGTCGAGACCGCGATGGAGAATATGGAGTTCTCCGTAGCTCTGACGGCAATTAGCCAGTTCGTCAGCCGCAGCAATAAATATATCGATGAGACCCAGCCGTGGGCACTGGCCAAGGATGAGAGCAAACGCGAAGAGCTTGCATCCGTCATGAGCCATTTGGTGGAGACGCTGCGTGTTGCCTCGATCCTGCTGCAGCCGTTCCTGACCCGGACGCCGAAGAAAATCTGGGAGCAGCTCGGTCTCACGGAAGGAGATCTGACAACTTGGGATAGCGGCCGCGACTTCGGTGCGATACCGGCGGGAACGAAGCTTCAGAAGGGCGACCCGATCTTCCCTCGCCTCGATCCGGAGCAGGAGGTCGCTTATATCGCCGAAGCGATGACGGGCGGTGCAAAGGCTGCTGAGGAAGCCAAGAACGATCCGCAGCCGGCAGCTTCGGCTGCGGATGCCGAGGAAGCACCGGAGCTGAAGGAGGAAATCGGCATTGAGGATTTCGCCAAAGTCGAGCTTCGTGTTGCCCAGGTTACAGCAGCCGAGCCGGTGAAGAAGGCCGACAAGCTGCTAAAGCTGCAGCTCGATCTGGGCTTTGAACAGCGTCAAGTCGTGTCCGGAATCGCGAAGTTTTACAAGCCGGAGGAGCTGGTGGGGCAGAAGGTCATCTGTGTGACGAATTTGAAGCCGGTGAAGCTCAGAGGCGAGCTGTCCCAGGGCATGATCCTGGCTGCCTCGAAAGGCGATCAGCTCACGCTCGCAACGGTGCCGGAGAGTATGCCGAATGGCGCAATCGTCAAATAATCAGCGCTTGAAATTGAATGAAGAAGGTTAGAAGGGTGTACCCTGTTAACGGGTACGCCTTTTTTCTATGGAAGGAACGATATGAGCAAAAAATTAATAGTAACGGTTACGATGTAGTTGACAATCTCGTTTTTCTTCTCTTATAATCTTGTTAGTAATGTTTACGATTAGATAGAACGGAGCGGGTGAGGGAATCATGAGCAGGAACAAGAAAGCGAAGTGGACATGGGGAATGGCAGCATTGCTGTGGGCACTGCTAATCGTGTCAGGCTGCGGCAGCAAATCCGGCGGCAGCATTGTGGAAGGGAAAATCAATGTCATAACGACCTTCTATCCCATATATGAATTTACGAAGGAAATTGGCGGTGAAGAGGTTAATGTCGTTAATCTGCTGCCGACCGGAGTCGAGCCGCATGATTGGACGCCGAAAAGCCAGGACATGGTCAATGCCTCCAAGGCCCAGTTGTTTCTATATAACGGTGCCGGATTTGAAGGCTGGGTTCCTTCATTTCTCAAGGGACTGAATAAGGATTCCGAGGTGAAGGCCGTCGAGGTAAGCCAAGGCATTCAACTGATTGATGCCGAGGGAGATGACGGCCATAATCATGGAGCCGGTGACGAGGCTGGACATGAACACAGCCATGAAGCGGCCGGAGAGGCCGCAGAAGAAGAGCATGATCACAGTCACGATGAGGCCGCAGCGGAAGAGCATGCCGCAGGGTCGGGCACAGCCGAAGGAACCAGCCATCATACCGATCCTCATACATGGGTGAGTCCGAAGTCAGCCTTGATCATGGCCGAGAATATCAAGAACAGCCTGGTCGATGCGGATCCGGAACATAAAGCGCAGTACGAACAGCGTTATGAAGCGCTGAAGGATAAGCTTGCTAAGCTCGATCAAGCTTTTACCGAACAATTGTCCGGCCTTCCGAAGAAAGACATCGTCGTCTCCCATCAAGCATTCGGATATTTATGCCGGGACTACGGGCTTACGCAGCACGCGATCATGGGATTGTCCCCTGATGCCGAGCCGCGCGCGCAGGATATCGTGAATTTGACGAAAACGGTAAATGAAAAGGGACTCCGTTACGTATTCTTCGAGGAGCTTGTGTCGGATAAGCTGGCCAAGACCCTTGCAAATGAGGCCGGTGTAGAGACGCTTGTCCTAAACCCGGTAGAGGGATTGACGAAGGAGCAGGCGGAGAACGGAGAGAACTACTTCACGATTATGGAGAAAAATTTGCAAAATCTAAAGAAGGCCTTACAATAATAGAGAAGGGGGGAGCTAAGTCCCCTCTTCTTCCTGTCATTACAGGGTATAAAAGCTGCATAAATTTTGATAGCAAAATTTAAAGATAGAAAGGCGGCCAGGTTATGGAACCGGCAGCACAGGATTGCCACCAAACGATTATACAAATCGATAATGTATCCTTTAATTACCGGGATCAGAAGGTGATTAAGGACTTGAATTTCTCAATTAAAGAGCGGGACTTTGTAGGCATTGTCGGCTCGAACGGAGCGGGCAAGACCACCTTGCTGCGGATGATCGTCGGGCTTCTGCCGGCTGCGGAGGGCTCGATCGAGCTGTTCGGCCAGCCGATCCGCAAATTCCGGGATTGGGAGCGCATCGGCTATGTGCCGCAGAAAAATGCGTTCAATCCGCTCTTTCCCGCTACCGTCCGGGAAGTCGTTCTTTCGGGATTATATAACCGTAAGAAGATGTTCCGCCGCATCAGCCGCGAGGATCACCGCAAATGCGAGGATGCCCTGGAGGTTATGCGGATTCAGGATATTGCGGATAAGCGGATCGGCGCATTGTCCGGCGGCCAGCAGCAGCGCGTGTTTCTCGCGCGCGCGCTGATCAACCGTCCGGATCTCCTCATATTGGACGAGCCGACAATCGGAATCGACGCCGAGACGCAGGCCGGTTTTTTCGACTTGATCACCCATATGCATGCGCATCACCACATGACCTTTCTGATGGTCACGCATGATCTCGATATGGTGAAGGATTATTTGGGAGAATCGCCGGTATCGCATAACGGAAAAATCCAGTTTTTCGTTCGGCATTCCCATGAGATCGAAAACTGCGAGATCGAGGATCTTCAGCATTCTCTCGTTTAAATTAGGTATTAATTCATTGGATGCAAGAGAAGGAGACGTTGTCATTGCTTGATATATTGCAAAGCGATTTTTTTCAGCGGGCGCTTGTCGGGGGAATATTGATCGGCATCACCGCACCGCTCATCGGAATATTTCTTGTGCTGCGCCGGCTGTCCATGATCGGAGATACGCTGTCCCATGTGACGATTGCCGGCGTTGCGCTCGGATTTCTGATTGAAGTATACCCGCTGGCTGCCGGGCTTGTGTTCGCGGTTGCGGCATCCTTCGCGATTGAGAAGCTGCGAAAGGCGTACAAGAGCTATGCCGAGCTGTCCATTGCGATCATCATGTCAGGCGGCGTAGCGCTCGCGTCGCTGTTCTTCACGCTGGGAATGGGCTATAATACGGATGTCATGAGCTATCTGTTCGGCAGTATCTACACTTTGGATACGACGGATATATATATGGTTGGCGGCGTTACCGTTATCGTCATTGCCGTGGTCTTCCTGCTGCTTAAGGAATTTTTCCTGTTAAGCTTCGAGGAGGACGCTGCCAGCGTCAGTGGACTGCCGGTCAAAGTGATGAACATGGTGATCACGGTATTGACCGCGCTCGTCGTCAGCACGGCGATCAAAATCGTCGGCGCACTGCTCGTGTCCGCGCTTCTGACGATACCGGTTGCCATCAGCCTGCTGCTGGCACGCAGCTTCCGGAGCTCGATCATTCTGTCCGTGGTCATCTCGGAGATCGCCGTCATCGGAGGTTTGATGCTGGCCGGCGTATTTAACCTGGCGCCTGGAGCAACGATTGTACTGCTGCTGATCGGCCTGCTCATCGTCGCATTGGTCGGCAAAAAGGGTTTTACGACGTAAGGAGGTCTAACATTCAATGGCTGATATTAACGTCGGCATCGCATTTGCAGCCGGATTCGCATCCTTTATATCTCCATGCTGCTTGCCGTTATATCCGTCTTATTTATCCATCATCACCGGCATGTCGGTCAATGATTTGAAGAATGAGCAGAATCGCAAGGAGGTCCGCTTCCGGACGATGACGCATACCCTTGCGTTCATTCTTGGTTTTTCGGCGGTTTATTACACCCTTGGATGGGGAGCGGGGCTGTTCGGGGAGTTCTTCATGGAGTACCAGGACCTGATCCGCCAGCTGTCCGCGCTGTTAATCATTGTTATGGGGCTTATGCTGGTCGGCATTTTCCAGCCCCGATTTTTGATGAAAGACCGGAAATTCAACTTTAAATCCAAGCCGACCGGATACATAGGAACCTTTCTGTTCGGAATCGGATTTGCCGCAGGCTGGTCGCCTTGCGTCGGACCGATTCTGACCGCGATTATCGCGCTTGCCGCTTCGGATCCCGGCACATGGTTTCCACTGATCACATCTTACTCGCTAGGCTTTGCCGTACCGTTTTTTATTCTGGCCTTTTTCATCGGATCGACGCGGTGGATTTTGAAGTATTCCAGCATCTTGATGAAGGTGGGCGGCATATTGATGATCCTGATGGGGATCCTGCTGTTTACGGACCAAATGTACAAAATCACAATTTGGCTGCAGGGCATTACGCCTGAATGGCTGAAGTTTTGATGCTGCTTGGCTCCTTTTGGCTCCAGGCTCTTGCATATTGGTAAATGGTGGGATATTCAGGGGCCAGGACTTGCCAACAGGTCTAAAAAACATGTATCATTACAAGAGCAGGTAAATTGAGGTTTTGGTACAGGTTATGTAATTATAGAAGAGAGAGGGAAGAAGATGCCGACACCTAGCATGGAGGATTATTTGGAGCGCATCTACAAACTGATTGACGAGAAGGGATATGCGCGCGTTTCGGATATTGCCGAAGGCTTGGAGGTTCACCCCTCATCCGTCACGAAAATGATTCAGAAGCTGGACAAAGACGAATATTTGATATATGAAAAATATCGCGGCTTGGTACTGACCAGCAAAGGGAAGAAGATGGGCAAGCGGCTCATGGAGCGCCACCATCTGCTCGAGGAATTCCTCGAAATGATCGGTGTTCAGGATGAAAATATCTATAGGGATGTTGAAGGAATCGAGCATCATTTAAGCTGGGATTCCATTACGCGTATCGAAACGCTGGTTGAGTATTTCAAGCGGGACGAGAACCGGCTGCAGGAGCTGCGGGACATTCATAACGAACTGGTTAGCGAATCGTAATGGGGCATCTGTCCGCTTGTGACAGATGTCTTTTTAAACGGGTAGGCATATTGAAGATGTTGGGTTCATAGGTTAGCATTACCTGCAAATTTCATATTTTCGGAGGATTAATAGAAATGAAGCTTCGGCGATGGTTACTTGTATTGATCATGCTGCTATTATGTCTCCCGTCGGTAGTCTCCACAGCACAGGCGAAGTCGGCTGGTATCAGCATACAGCTGGACGGCGTGAAGCTGGAAAGTGACGTATCCCCATACATACTGCCAAAAGTGAACGTGACAATGGTTCCGACCCGGGTCATCAGCGAAGGACTTGGCGCTTCGGTCGTCTGGGAACAGTCCAAACGGACGGTAACGATCCGTAAAGACGGCAACACCCTGCAGTTGACCTCGGGCAAAACCTCCGCATTGGTGAATGGATCAGCGGTTGCGCTGGACGCTTCGGTTCAGATCAAGCAGAGCCGTGTTATGGTACCGCTCCGATTCATCAGCGAAAATCTTGGCTTGAAGGTAGAGTGGAACCAATCGGCGCAGCGGATTTCGCTCTTCTCGGGCTCCGAGGTTACCCCCCCGCCCGTCTCTACGGTCGAAGAGGTAAGAGGAGCTTGGATTTCGACGGTATTTAATCTCGACTGGCCGTCGCCTAAGAGCACGAGCGAACAGCAGAAAGCAGAATACATCGCGCTCCTGGATTCTCTCCAGGAAGTCGGCATCAACACCGTATACGTTCAGGTTCGTCCGGCCGGGGATGCCCTGTATCCATCGGAGCTCGTTCCTTGGTCAAAGGTGCTGACGGGGATACAAGGGGCGGACCCGGGCTATGATCCGGTTGCTTTCATGGTCGAAGAGACGCACAAACGGAATATGGAATTCCACGCGTGGTTTAACCCGTTCCGGGCCAACACCGACGTGCTGACCGCGTCGCTGGATCCGTCCCATGTCGCCCTTGCGCATCCGGACTGGATCGTAAACACCGGCAAGCAGCTGTACATCAATCCGGGAATACCGGATGCGCGCCAACATATTATCGATACGATCATGGAGGTTGTAGATCAATATGATATCGATGGGGTGCATCTGGACGATTACTTCTATCCGTCCAATACGACCTTTAAAGACGACGCAGCTTACCGCTTGTATAATGATGGTTCGTATACGAACATCGGCGATTGGCGGCGGGCGAACATCAATGATTTTGTAGCTTCTTTAGGCCAATCGATACACGAGTCCAAGCCGGGCGTCGAGTTCGGCATCAGTCCGTTCGGTGTGTGGAGGAACGCCTCCGTGGACAAGACAGGGTCGGATACGAAAGCGGGCGTAACCGCCTATGACAGCATGTATGCCGATGTTAGAGCCTGGATCCAGAATGGCTGGATCGATTACGTTGCCCCGCAGATCTATTGGAGCATGAGCAATTCAACGGTTGATTACGATAAGCTGGTGGACTGGTGGGTGAACGAGGTAAAAGGCACGGGCGTCGATCTGTTGATCGGCCATGCCCCATACAAGCTCGGCACGTCCGAGGTCGGATGGCAGAGCGCATCGGAAATTATCAATCAGCTGAAGTACAATCGAGGATTTTCTGAGATCAAAGGCAGCATCTTCTTCCGTGCGGAGAACATTTTGAGCAATCCGTTAGGTCTTAAAGAGCAATTGCAATCATATTATAAATAAGATTTGGCGCACGTCCTACAGGTATGAATCATCCCCCGCCCTCATACATAGTCATTAGACCATGTGAGGCGGGGGATTTTCTGTATGCAGATCAATGCGGTTTTTGAAGGCGGCGGGGTCAAGGGCATCTCTCTCGCCGGCGCTGTTAAAGCAGCCGAATTGGCGGGGATCGAATTTAGCCGCGTTGCCGGAACGTCCTCCGGATCGATCGTCGCGTCCGTGCTTGCAGCAGGGTACCGAGCGGATGAAATCCGGAAGATCATTGAGGAGACTCCATTTCATACCTTCCTCCAGCGCGCACCGGTGTTCAATGCAAAGATCATCGGACCGGCTTTGAGGGTGTTGATCAAGAAGGGGCTGTATTCTGGGGAAGCGCTGGAGAACTGGATCCGAAAAATTTTGCTGGACAAAGGCATATTCACCTTCTCCGATATTCCGGCCGGTAAGCTCTACATCGTTGCTTCGGATATTACGAACGGCAGACTGCTGGTGCTGCCGGACGATTTGCGCCAATACGGCATTAATCCGGCAACGTTTCCCGTCGCCAAAGCGGTGCGGATGAGCTGCAGCATTCCCTATTTTTTCGACCCGGTCATTCTTCGGCTCATAGGCAGAGCAGCTAAAGGGAAATCGTTCGCCGAACAATTTGTATATATCGTGGACGGGGGGCTGCTTAGCAATTTTCCGCTGTGGCTGTTTGACCGTGAATCGAAGGGAGGCCCGAAGCCTCTGCCCGTGCTCGGCTTTCAAATGGTGGGGAAGAACAGCAATTCACCGCATGAGATCGACGGTCCCTTCAGCATGCTGACGGCGATGTTCGAGACGATGCTGTCGGCGCATGATGAGCGGTATATCGAGCAGCAAAACCGCAGCCGCACCATCAAAATCCCGACCCTTGGCATCGGCACGACCCATTTTCACCTGACCAAGGAGGAGAGCATGAACCTGTACAATTCGGGCTTGACGGCAGGCACGCAGTTCTTCTCAAGATGGAAACCCGAACAGATGTGAATAAGTAAACAATAAAGCGCAGATTCCGAGGCTGCTGAAGCCTTGAAATCTGCGCTTTTGCTTCTAGTGATATTTCGGTAGATCATCGGAAGGGTCGGACTTGCCCTTCTGACCGTCGATGACCTGGAACGGATACTGTTTGCGTGTTGCGGACGGGCTTGTTTTTCTCGCCGGTTGGCTCTTGCGCGCCAGCTTGGCCGCGGTTCGCTTGGACGGCTTCACCTTCGGACGCTTGTTAAAGCGGCGGGGCGGAAACTTGTACAGCACATAGACGATTGCGACGATGATGGCCGGAATCAGCACCATCATCCTTGTGCTCGGGCTAATCAGCAGGCCCAAAACGCCTACTGCGGCTAACCCGATAGCCGTCCAAAAAATGATCGCATGCCTTCTCATGGATTCATCACCCTTTCGCGGGATCCAGCACACTTCCTGTCACAGTTTGCGACACGGGAACATTCTCGTATTGGGCATCTAATTCACGCATTCTGTTAAAGGATGCGATGGATACTTCGACTTGGTCATCCGTCGGCTCCTTCGTTGTGAGCAGCTGCAGCCACAACCCCGGGTAACCGAGGAAACGGAGAACGGGAATATCTCGCATGGCATTGGTAAGCTTCAGGAACTCAAAGGAAATGCCGAGCACGACCGGAAGAAGAGCGATTCGCTGGATGATCCGTTCTGTCATCGTATCCCATGGGACAACCGAATATACAACGACACCGAGCACGATGGTCAGCATCATGAAGCTGCTGCCGCAACGGTAATGCAGCCTTGTATATTTCTGCACGTTCTTGACGGTCAGCTCTTCACCGGCCTCATATGCGCTGATCACCTTATGCTCGGCGCCGTGATACTGGAACAGCCGCTTGATGACCGGCGTTTGGGAGATCGCCCATAGATAGACAAGAAGCAGGATCAATTTAATGATACCTTCAATCAGGTTATGCACGATATAGTTATCAAATGTATTCCCGAATAAGAAATCCTCAACAAAAACCGGCACGAGGGTAAAGAGCAGCTTGCCGACGATAAAGGACAGCACGCTGACCGCGGCAACGCCGATGATCATGCTTAGGCTCCAGCCGGATTCTTCCTTCTCCTTCTGCTTCTCACGCTCCTCCGGATCCAGGCTGTCGTCAGCGAATGCATCTGCGGAGTAGTTCAGATGCTTCGAGCCCTTGATGGTGGAATCTATCAGACTGACGATGCCGCGAAGAAGCGGAACCTTCCGCAGCTTCCGTACCCATTCCTTATCCTCGCGAGGCACCTCTAGAAACTTGATCTCATTATTCTTGCGACGAACGGCCGTTACGTTGACATGCTTGCCGCCGAACATAACGCCTTCGATTACAGCTTGGCCTCCATAGCTGATCGGGGTTGACTTTTGGGACAACCAGTTCACCCTCCCTGACATGTTTTTCGTTCTATTAACTATTGTATCGAATTTTGAAAGTAATTTCTAGTTGGATTGACCCGTGGGAAGCGGAGCATACTATCTGCTAAAGAAGGGAAGATGAGCATCGACTACCAAGCGAAGGAGGATTCAACATGACCGAAGGTCAATTTCGACAGGAGAACAAGGTGACGAATCCGTTTTTGTACGCCCTGGAGCTGGGGTATTACGCTGGGCTGATTTGGGGAGCAGTAAGATGGATTTTTTATACGCTGAAATTCACGAGGGTGGTGCCCGGCTTCTTGATGGAGCCCTTCTTCAAGCATGAGTTTCTCGTCACCGCGGCGGGGCAGATTGCGGGCTGGCTGTCGTTTATCGCGTTCTCCGTTATCGCTTCGCTGATTTACGTGTTTCTTTTCCGCAAGCTCAAAGGTCCCTGGCCCGGCATCATTTACGGCGTCATTTGGTGGATCGTGCTTTATATCGCCCTCAACCCTTGGCTCCGGTTTACGGCTCCGGTTAAAAAGCTGACGTGGGATACGAACATATCCGAGTTTTGCATTTTTATATTATGGGGACTCTTTATCGGTTACACGGCTGCCCAGGAATTTACCGACGAACGGATGCGCGAGCCGAAGCAGGTTACGGGTTAAAAACAATAAACTTCTCAATCCGATACCGCCTATGGTAAAATAGCACTTGGTTATTTGACGAAAAGGTGGGAAACCCTATGAAAACCATATGGGTGATAAACGGACCGAATTTAAACCTGCTCGGCTTCCGGGAACCGGGGATATACGGTTCGCTCAGCCTGCAGGCGATCGAGGATAATTTGCGCAAGCAAGCGGATGCTGCGGGGATCGGGATTACCTTCTTTCAGTCTAACCACGAGGGTGCGATCATTGACCGGATCCATGAAGCGATCGGGCAGGCGGATGGAATACTGCTGAATCCGGGCGCGCTGACGCATTACAGCTATGCTGTGCGCGATGCGGTCAGCTCGGCGCGGATTCCCACCGTGGAGGTTCATCTTTCGAACATTCATGCTAGGGAAGAATTCCGTCATACTTCCGTCATTGCGCCTGTTGCTGCCGGTCAAATCGCGGGCTTCGGCGCGGCCAGCTACACGCTGGGCTTGTCAGCCCTTTTACAAATTCTGGAGACCAGGGAGGCATAGCGGCGTTTGGATACCCGCTTTGATCCCGGCATGGGTGAGAGGAGATGGAACAATGAGCAGCAAACGAGTAGCAGGACTGCGCGAGAAGCTCGAGGCCAAAGGCTTGTCGGCCATGCTGATCGGTAGCCCGATCAACCGCAGATATTTGACAGGGTTTACGGGATCCGCAGGATATGTGCTGATCACGAAGGAACAGTCGTATCTGCTGACGGATTTCCGTTACATGACACAGGCTCCGCAGCAAGCGACCGGCTTTAAGGTCATTGAGCACGGAGCGAAGGTTATGGATACCGTAAAAGAACTGCTTCAATCCGAAGGCATTGCCTCGCTCGGTTTCGAGCAGGACCATGTTACATACGGGGTTTATTCCGGTTATACGGAGCAGCTTGCACCGATCAGCCTCGTTCCGGTATCGGGTCTGGTCGAGGAGCTCCGTATCATCAAGGATGCCGAGGAATTGAAGATCATGCAGCGCGCTGCCGATTTGGCCGATGAAACGTTCAGCCATGTGCTCACATTGCTTCAAGCGGGCAAAACCGAGCGCGAAATCGATCTGGAGATGGAAATGTTCATGCGCAGCCGCGGCGCGACTTCCTCCTCCTTCGACACCATCGTCGCTTCCGGAGAACGTTCTGCGCTACCGCACGGCGTTGCCAGCGCCCGGGTGATTCAAGGCAATGAGTTCGTCACCTTTGATTTCGGCGCACTCCTGGATGGATACTGCTCGGATCTGACCCGGACGGTAGCCCTCGGCAGCCCGGATCCGAAGCTGAAGGAGATCTATGACATCGTGCTCGAAGCACAGCTGCATGCGCTTGCGCATATCAAGCCAGGCATGACTGGACGCGAGGCCGATGCGCTGGCACGCGACATCATCACCCGGTACGGATATGGCGAGTATTTCGGGCATAGCACGGGACATGGACTGGGCATGGAGGTTCATGAATCGCCGCGACTGTCCAAGGCGAGCGACGATATCCTGAAGCCGGGCATGGTCGTAACCGTGGAGCCGGGCATTTACTTGCCGGGTCTTGGCGGTGTCCGTATTGAAGATGATATTGTGATCACGGAAACGGGTATTCAAATATTGACAAGCTCGTCCAAAGATTACACCGTGCTCTAATGAAAGGCCGCAACAACGAACAAGAATTATTCAAACCGTATCCTTTAGGAGGGAAATTCAGTGATTTCAGTCAATGATTTTAAAACAGGATTAACCGTAGAAGTGGATGGCGATATTTTTACCGTTTTGGATTTTCAGCATGTTAAGCCAGGTAAAGGCGCCGCATTCGTACGCTCCAAATTGAAGAACTTGCGCAACGGCAACACGGTGGAGAAAACATTCCGTGCCGGTGAAACGATCGGACGCGCGCAAATTGACAACCGCGGCGTGCAGTACCTGTATGCAAGCGGACAGGAGCATGTGTTCATGGATAACGAAACCTATGACCAGTTCAGCTTGACCAGTGAGCAGCTGGAATGGGAACTGAATTTCCTGAAGGAAAACATGAATGTTAACATCATCAGCTATCAGGGAGAAATTCTCGGGATCAACCTGCCGAACAGCGTCGAGCTGAAGGTAGTGGAAACCGAGCCGGGAATTAAAGGCAACACAGCGACAGGCGCTACAAAAAATGCGAAGGTGGAAACAGGCCTCAATGTGCAAGTTCCGCTGTTCATCAATGAAGGCGATGTGCTTCTGATCGATACCCGTGAAGGAAAATACATCTCCCGCGCATAAGGCTGGCTTATTAGGCGAAACGATCTAATCGCCCCGCCTCTGCCAATATCTTCTGTTGCAACGCGACTCCTGTACGTCAAGTACGGGAGTTTTTTATATTTTCTAGATTGAAGGGCGCTCAGAGCGGCATTTCTTTCAGACGAAAGCCTTGACGGAGGGTGTTACTTTCGTATTATACTGTTTTAAAGTGAGAAACCATGAACCAATGCACTGGTACATACTGATTATCATGTGGGGAGTGAAAGAGGCATTGTCATTGTACGTTATGAAATTCGGAGGCAGCTCTGTAGGCGATACAGAACGCATGAAGCGCGTGGCCGGACGAATTGTAGAGAAACAGGATGAAGGCCATCAGTGCGTTGTTGTTGTATCCGCGATGGGGGATACCACCGACGATCTGATTGATCAAGCTAAACTATTAAACGAGAACCCGCCCGCACGGGAAATGGATATGCTGTTAACGACCGGAGAGCAGATCTCGATCTCGCTTCTCTCGATGGCGATTCATAGTCTAGGGCGCAAAGCTGTATCCTTTACGGGATGGCAGGCCGGATTCCGGACGGAAGCCGTCCACGGCAAAGCCCGTATTACCGATATATCCCCGGAGCGAGTGCACAAGGCGCTGAATGACGGAAATATTGTCATCGTTGCCGGCTTCCAGGGGATGTCGGAAGAAGGCGAAATCACGACCCTCGGCCGCGGAGGCTCGGATACGACCGCGGTGGCGCTGGCTGCAGCGATTTCGGCCGATGTGTGTGAAATCTATACGGATGTGGACGGGGTATACTCTACCGATCCGCGCGTAGTAAAATGCGCACGGAAGCTCCCTGAGATTTCATACGATGAAATGCTGGAGCTGGCGAACCTTGGGGCAGCGGTGCTTCATCCCCGAGCAGTTGAATACGCCAAACACAATCAAGTGAAGCTTGTTGTCAGATCAAGCTTTAATCATAACGAGGGAACGGTTGTTAAGGAGGAAACGAGCATGGAACAAGGTGTAGTGGTCAGCGGTATCGCATTCGACAAGAACGTTGCCAGAATCAGCATTATGGGTGTTGCCGATACCCCTGGCATTCTGGCGCAGGTGTTCGGCGAACTGGCCAAAGAAGGGATCGACGTGGATATCATCGTACAAAGCGGTGTCCAAAACGGGGAAGCAGACTTTTCCTTCACCGTATCCCTGCATGAGCGGGAGCGTGCTTTGTCCGTCATCGAACGGATCCGTGGCGAGCTTCCGTACCGCGACGTAACCTCCGAGGACAATCTGGTAAAGGTATCGATCGTCGGCGCGGGCATGGTAAGCCACCCTGGCGTTGCTGCCCAAATGTTCGACGTGATCTCCCGTCAAGGGGTCAGCATTAAGATGGTCAGCACCTCCGAGATCAAAGTATCCTGCGTGATTGACGGAAGCAATCTCGAAGGCGTCGTTCAAGCACTTCATACGGCGTATGGACTGGACACCGACCAGCAGGCAAGCGTCGGAGGCCCGCAGGTTCGCCGCTAAGTTCATATCATTCTAGTTCGGTTCATAGAGCAAAGACTGTCTCAAGGGCAAATGCCCGGGGGCAGTCTTTTTTTTGTTGTGAGATTCGTGTCTATGAAATAAAAAAATAGAGATAAATTCGGGGATGAATGCATATTTTTAATCATCACGCAATGGAAGAAGGAGGGAGAACTTCATGTTGGACAAGTTCGTCGCCAGCATGGCAACGCTTCGGCTGTTCTCGGGCAGCCTCGAGATCGTTGCTGCGATTGTCATGCTGCGGCTGAATCAAGTAGATAAAGCGCTCGCCGTCAATTCCGCGCTAGCGTTTACCGGCCCGCTCATTCTGATCCTAACCACGACAATCGGGCTTGTAGGTATGGCGGATAAGCTGTCATGGGGGAAGATCGGCTGGATATTGTGCGGGGTTGCCTGCCTCTTATACGGAATCTTAAAAAAATGATAGATTCCCGTCATAAATGCAGAGTACAAGCATACACATGGGATAAGAAATCTTTTTAACAGAAGGCAGATTTTCAAAAAAGGACAACTTGGGGGAAATTGATATGACACTGAATTGGCTGGGGCTGTTTCCCGAATCCGTCAAACGAATGCTGCTGAACCTGCCGAGTGAGCTGCTGGAGCATGTGGAGGAGGTGCGAATCCGGGAAGAGCGTCCCCTCGAAATCAATTCGCAGGGCAGATACCACTTTCTGGATCGAAACGGCGGATTGACGCTGCGGCCGGAGGAGGCGTACAAGCCGACACGGGAGGATACACACAGGCTGCTGGATCTGATCAGTAATCATTCCCTTTACACGATGGAAGAGGAGCTGCGGAAAGGATTCATAACGATCCCCGGCGGGCACCGGGTCGGGCTGGCGGGGCGGACGGTTCTCAGCGGAGGGAAAGTGGAGCATATCCGGGATATCAGCGGCTTTAATGTTCGGATTGCCAAAGAGATCCGCGGGGCGGCCGACGAGATGCTTCCGCATTTGCTGGACCGCAAACGCAAGCGTGTCATGCATACTCTGATTCTTTCTCCTCCTCAGCATGGAAAGACGACGCTGCTTCGGGATCTGGCCCGGCAAATCAGCTATGGCCAGTGGGGGGCAGGGACCGTTCGATGGCCTGGCATGAAAGTGGGCATTGTGGACGAACGCTCCGAAATCGCCGGCTGCCAGCGGGGGGTTCCCGGGTTCGATGTCGGTCCCAGGACGGACGTGCTGGACGGTTGCCCCAAAGCAGAGGGCATGATGATGATGATCAGGTCCATGTCGCCGGACGTTCTCATTGTGGACGAGATCGGCCGGGCCGAGGATGCGGAGGCAGTTGTTGAGGCGCTCCATGCCGGCATAAGCGTCATCGCCACGGCTCACGGCTCTTCCGTCCAGGACATGCGGGGACGTCCTGCTCTGTCGGGACTGATCGAGAATCGAATGTTTGAAATGTACGCGGTTCTCAGCCGCACCGGGGATGCAAGGTCGTTCAAGCTTTATGACGGAGGGCAGCGAACGCTTCAGTCCGCTGCCAGCGGTCCGCCTGGCGGTGATGCCTATGCTTAAACTGGTAGGTGCTTTGCTCGTCATTGGTGCAGGAACGCTCGCAGGCTTCTATCAGGCCCAGCAGTTTGCGGTCAGACCAAGGCAGCTGCGGGAGCTGATACTGGCGCTCCAGCGGCTTGAAACCGAGATCAGCTATGGCTTTACGCCGCTTCCGGATGCACTGGAACGAATCAGCGCCTCTCTCCGGGATCCACTGAAATCCTTGTTCGCCCAAGCCGCGCAGTATATGAGGCCGGATTATGGCTTATCGGCAGAGGACAGCATACGCAAGGCTCTGGAGGATTACTGGAAGCGGACTTCCATGAAAAACGCCGAGAGGGAAGTGATGGAACAGCTCGGCGGCGTACTTGGCACCAGTGACAGGCAGGACCAGATGAAGCATATTGCGCTGGCCGCCCAGCAGCTGAAGCATGAAGAAGAGGCGGCAAGGGATGACCAGGCGAAATATGAAAAGATGAGCAAAAGTCTGGGGCTGTTAATTGGAGCATTGATCGTCATTTTGATCTTTTAGCGAGGTGCCAAGGAAATGAACATTGAAGTCAACGCCATCTTCCAGATCGCCGGGATCGGCATCATCATCGCCATGATTCATACGGTCCTGAAACAGATGGGCAAAGAGGATATGGCACACTGGGTGACTCTCATCGGTTTTGTGGTGGTGCTGTTTATGGTCGTAAGGCTGCTCGATGATCTGCTTAAGGAAATCAAAAGTATTTTTCTATTCCAGTAGGTGGACCTTATGGAAATTATCCAGGTGGTAGGCCTCGGTCTTATCGCTACCGTACTGATTCTGGTCGTCAAGGACCAGAAGCCGTTATTCGCCTTCCTGCTCGCCGTGGCGACCTCCGTCATGATCTTCCTGTTCCTGATCGGAAAGATCGGCGACGTGATCCGGATGCTGGAGGATTTGGCCGAGAACTCCGGCGTCCAGATGATCTATCTCAAAACGGTGCTGAAGATTATCGGGATAGCCTACATCGCTGAAATGGGGGCGCAAATCGTAAGGGATGCCGGTCAGGAATCGATCGCTTCCAAAATAGAACTGGCGGGAAAAGTGCTCATATTGGTACTCGCTGTACCGATTATCGGGATCATCATCGAGACGGTCCTGAAGCTCCTCCCGGCATGATTAAGGAGGGAGGGGCGTGGCACATGCAGGATCATCGAGGAGAACCGGTTTATACAGGCTGATCGTACTGCAGCTCATGCTGCTGGTGTCCGGCATGTTCATAAGCATCGCCCCTGCAGCCGCTGCCGAAAATCCTGCCGGGGACTTGGTAACGGAGCAAACGGAGCAGCTTCCGACCGAGCAGGTGGAGAAATATTGGGAGCAATTGATGAAGGATTACGGCGGATTCTTTCCCGAGGGCAGGACGCCGTCCCTGATGGAAATGCTTCTTCCGGGCGGCGATGGCTTCAGCTTTAAAGGCATCATGTCCGGCCTTGGAAAGTATCTTTGGCACGAGGTGCTGTATAACGGAAAGCTGCTAGTAACGATCATCATGCTGAGTATCATGAGCTTGATCCTGGAAAACTTGCAGACGGCCTTCGAGAAGGGCACCGTGAGCCGGGTAGCGTACACGATCTGCTACATGGTGGTGCTGGTCATTGCGGTCAACAGCTTCAGCGTCGCGATCGGCTACGCCAAAGACGCGATCACCGGCATGATCGACTTCATGATGGCGATGCTGCCGCTGCTCTTTGCCCTCATGGCATCGATGGGCAATGTGGTGACCGTCTCGGTCGCGCATCCCTTGGTGATCTTCATGGTACATACGGTGGGAACCTTGATTAGAACGATCGTATTTCCGCTGCTCTTCTTCTCGGCACTTCTGCACTTGGTCAGCTCGCTGTCCGTAAAGTACAAGCTGACCCAGCTTGGCAATCTGCTCCGGGGCATCGCGATGGGCTTCCTGGGCGTCATGCTGACCGTCTTCCTCGGCGTCATCTCGGTGCAGGGCATCACGAGCTCCGTGACGGACGGGGTCACGATCCGAACGGCCAAGTACGTAACCGGCAACTTCGTTCCGGTGGTGGGAAAAATGTTCGCGGATGCGACAGATACCGTAATCTCGGCATCGCTGCTCGTTAAAAATTCAATCGGTCTGGCAGGGGTCATCATCATCTTGTTTCTCTGCGCGTTTCCGGCGATCAAGATTTTGACCCTTGCCCTGATCTACAATCTGGCGGCAGCCGTCATGCAGCCGCTGGGCGACACGCCGATCACAACCTGCCTGCAGGCGATCGGCAAGACGCTGCTGTACGTATTCGCCGCACTGGCTGCCGTGAGCATGATGTTTTTCCTGGCGATTACGATTCTGCTTACCGCAGGCAATATAACGGTCATGATGCGGTGACGACGGGCTTGCCGGCCAAGGTAAGGGGGGATGATCGATGGACTGGCTTTCGGATTGGCTCAAAAATGTCATCATGGTCGTGCTCTTCGCCGCTTTCGTAGACCTGATTCTTCCGGGGAAAGCACTGGAGAGGTACGCGCGACTGGTTCTGAGCCTGATCATCCTACTTACGCTGCTCAGCCCGATCATCCGCTTGCTGACAGACCCGCCGGAACAACGGCTGGCCCAGGAACTGGAGCGGCAGGAAAAAGGGCTCCCGCAGGAGATGCAGCTGGAATCCATTCTGGCCCAAGCCGAGAAGCTGAAGGATGTGCAGCAGAGCCAGAGCCTGGAGTGGGCCGGCAGCGAGCTTGCCCGCGTCATGAAAGAGGAAATCGCAGCCGAGACGGGAGAAGCGGTGCAAGAGGTTGAGGTCGTGCTGGCAGCAACCCGGGCGGAGGACGACTCGTATACGGGAGCGGATATCCGCTCCGTGGATGTGAAGCTAAGCGGACCATCCGATGCTGCCGTTTCCGAAGAGGGCTCCGGGGCGAAAGAGCCGATTGGGATAACCCCTGTCGAATCGATTGAAGTAAATTTAGAGTCCGGCACAACGGATAACAATGGCAGTCAAGCGCCGTCTCAAGGTCGCGAGGCAGTAAGCAAAGATTACAAAGCACGAGAGGAACAGATCGTCAAATACATCAGCCAGAGATGGGATCTTAACCCGGATCTGATTACGATACATTTGCCGGAGCATGGGCAGGATGACAAAAAGTTATAACGGAGGTGAGGATGATGGGAAAATGGCTGAAGCGGCTTGAACAGTGGCTTGGCGGCGGCGCCGGCGGAGCCAAAAAAATGCAGACCTTCCGCTGGCTGATTATACTCGGTCTCATCGGCGTCGCAATCATGCTGTTCAACTCCTTCGTCAATGTAAAGAAGCTGGATCATGAAAATATCGGCCGCGAGCCGCCGGAATCCGCGGCCGTATCGACCGGACAGGGCAGCGAGCCCGCCGGCGGAAGCAGCGAGTTTGAGAGCATCGAGCAGGATTTCGAGATGCGGACGCGGACGATGCTGGAGCAAATCGTTGGGGTTGGTGCCGTGGATGTGATGGTCACCGTGGAATCCACGGAGGAGCTTGTCGTTCAGAAGGACATCAAGGACACCCAGGAGCTGACCGAGGAGACCGATGCCAACGGCGGCAGGCGCCATGTCACGAGCTATCAGCGCGACGGGCAGATCGTGACTTATGATTCATCCGGTAAAGAGACGCCGATCGTCACTAAGCGGATTAAACCGCAGGTTCGGGGCGTGCTCGTCGTAGCCAAGGGAGCAGAGAACGAGATCGTCAAGAACTTGATCGTGGATGCCATCCAGCGGGGGCTGAATGTACCGTCCCACCGCATATCGGTTGTCCCGCGAAAGCAGTAGCAGTGTTTTACCGCCCGAATGAGCAACTCATACGAGGCTCAAAACCAAGGCTTTTTATTCCAAAGGAGGATACGTTCAAATGAATAACAAAAGACAAACCATATGGTTGGTTTCGATGCTGAGTTTAATGGTGATCCTGTCAGCGTACTATCTGTTCACGGATGAATCCAGCACGAAAGCGCCGCCTGTCGCCGAAAGCACGCAGGTTGACGGCCAGAAGCCTGCAGCCGGCCAAGGCGCAAACGGCACAAGCGACGAGCTGGTTGTTAACGAAGTGATCGAGGAAGGAACCGACGGAGATTCCGGCGCGAACGAGCAGAATGCCGAGAGCACGGACACTGGAGCACAGACCGGCAGCGAAGATCCGGCTAAAGCGGCACAGGGAGATCAAGGCAAAGAAGGAGAGCCTAGCAAAGAAGGAGAGCAAGGCAA
Organism: Paenibacillus sp. FSL R5-0810; assembly: GCF_038002285.1. Lineage (NCBI taxonomy): Bacteria > Bacillati > Bacillota > Bacilli > Caryophanales > Paenibacillaceae > Paenibacillus > Paenibacillus sp. FSL R5-0810. The sequence continues at coordinate 2,747,526 of NZ_JBBOCF010000001.1, read as the reverse complement.
GCAAGGAGAGCAGGAGCAAGCCGGAACCAAGGACAGCGCGGAAGAGCCTAAGGTAACGGAGACCAAAGAGGGTGAACAGGCGCCTGCGGAAACAAGCAGCACGCAAGGGGGCAAAACCGAGCAGGAGGTGCTGGAGGAAGTAGCGGCCCAAGCCTCCTCGGCGCGAGCTCAGCTGGATGCCTATAAGCTGGACCGGGAACAGAAGAACATGAAATTATATGACGATTTGATTTCGAAGATCGACAACCATGAGAGCAAGCCGGAGGAGACGGCACAGGCTTCCGAGCAATTGAAAGAAGCGGAGGAAAAAGAGGAGATCATTCTCAACATCGAGGCGCAGCTGCAGCAGCAATTCGGCAATGCCGTCGTTAAAGAAGAGAGCGAGAAATACAATGTCGTCGTGCTCAGCGACAAGCTTGACGCCAAAGGCGCCGCCGATATCGTCGGTCTCGTCATGAAAGAGCTGAAAGTAACGCAGGATAAGGTTACGGTTCAATATGTTGCCCCGTAAAAGCATCCGCAGTTTTTCAACATAAATCACCTTTATACGATAAACATTGCGGAGTCCGGGATTTCCCTGGACTCTTTCTATTTCGCTCGATTGTGATATAATACTCTAAGCTATCGACTGACTGTCCGAATCAGGGCTTCTACAGAAAGTGAAGGAGTGAACGACTGATCATGTTTAAATTAAACGAGATTAAAGAGCTTATTAAGCTGGTGGATGAAACATCCGTACATGAATTGGAAATTGAAAATGAAGGCACGCGTTTGTCCATTAAGAAGCCGAACCCTGCCGAAGCCGTTATTCAGCAAGTAGCGCCGCAAGCCTACATTCCTGCGCCTCAAGCCATGGCACCGCAAGCTGTACAGCAGCAGGCCACGGTCAACCAGGCTCCTGCCGCGGCAGCGCCACAGGAAGCAGCGGAGGTTAACAGCTCATTACATAAGATCGTATCACCGATGGTAGGGACCTTCTATCGCGCCCCTTCCCCTGAAGCGCCTTCTTTCGTCAGCCCCGGGGACAAGGTAACCGAGAAGACAACGGTCTGCATCATTGAGGCGATGAAGCTGATGAACGAGCTGGAGGCCGAGGTTAAAGGGGAGATCGTCGAAGTCCTCGTCGAGAACGGCCAGCTGGTCGAGTTCGGGCAGCCACTGTTCCTGGTGAAGCCGGAGTAGTGCACGCTGTACTCGCCATGAGCGGGAGTCTTATGAGTCCGAAGGAGGTTACTTCATGACATTTCAAAAAGTCTTAATCGCGAACCGCGGCGAAATTGCAGTCCGCATCATCCGCGCATGCCGGGAGCTTGGCATCTCGACGGTTGCGGTATATTCCGAGCCTGATCGGGACTCTCTGCATGTTCGCCTTGCCGATGAAGCTTACTGCATCGGTCCGACGTTATCGAAGGACAGCTATCTGAACTTTACGAATATTATGAGCGTGGCGACATTGACCGAATGCGATGCCATCCATCCGGGATACGGCTTCCTTGCCGAGAATGCCGACTTCGCCGAAATCTGCGAATCCTGCAACATCACCTTTATCGGTCCGTCTGCCGATGCCATTAACCGCATGGGTGACAAGGCGGTTGCCAAGCAGACGATGAAGGATGCCGGCGTACCGGTTATCCCTGGCTCAGACGGGCTGATCGAGGATTTGAACGAAGCGATTATGCTGGCCCGCGATATCGGCTATCCTGTTATTATCAAAGCCACCGCAGGCGGCGGAGGCAAGGGCATCCGGATCGCCGAGGACGAGGAAGCGCTGATTAAGCAGATTACGACGGCCCAGCAGGAAGCGCAGAAAGCCTTCGGCAATGCCGGCGTTTACCTGGAGAAATATTTGACGGGAATGAAGCACGTCGAAATCCAAATTATTGCGGACAAGCACGGGAACGCGGTCCATCTCGGAGAGCGCGATTGTTCCGTTCAGCGCCGGAGACAGAAGCTCGTTGAGGAAGCGCCTTGTCCGGTGATTACGGAAGAAGTACGTACCCGGATGGGAGAAGCCGCCGTGCGCGCAGCCAAGGCGGTCCAATACTCCGGAGCGGGTACGCTGGAGTTCTTGCTCGGTCCGGACGGGCAGTTCTATTTCATGGAAATGAATACGCGGATCCAGGTGGAGCATCCGGTAACCGAGATGGTAACCGGAGTTGACTTGATTCAGGAGATGATCTCGGTTGCTGAAGGGAATCCGCTCAGCTTCACCCAAGAGGATATCGTCATCAACGGATGGTCGATCGAATGCCGGATCAATGCCGAGAATCCTGACAAAGGCTTTATGCCGGCACCGGGTACGATTCAATTCTACCTTCCGCCGGGAGGACCTGGCGTGCGCGTGGACAGCGCGGCTTATCCGGGCTATACCATTTCGCCGTATTACGATTCCATGATCGCGAAGCTGATCGTATGGGCGCCGACTCGAAACGAAGCGATTGCGAAGATGAAGCGCGCGCTTTCCGAATTCGAGATTGAAGGCATTTATTCCACCATTCCGTTCCACCAAAAACTGATGAACCATCCAACCTTTATCAAAGGCGATTTCGATATTAAGTTTTTGGAAGAAAATGAGGTATAAATCGTTTGGCCAAGTTTGTCATAAACTTGGCCGAATGGTATAGTATGAGTAATAAGAGCGCATGCCTTAAGCAGTCCCTCGAGCATCCGCAAACTTATTCCCGAAAGGTGTGTTGAGACTATGGCTGAGACATTGCCAACTACAGAATTTGAACGTACGGATATCGGTGAGATTCAGATTGCGCCGGAAGTCATTGAAGTTATCGCAGGGCTTGCAACGGTGGAAGTCCGCGGGGTTGCAGGAATGAGCGGCGGCTTTGCCGGCGGCATCGCTGAGCTGCTTGGCCGGAAAAATCTGTCCAAAGGCGTCAAGGTAGAAGTCGGACAACGCGAAGCGGCTGTTGATGTATCCGTTATCGTTGAGTACGGACATCGTCTTCCGGAAGTAGCGGGTGAAATCCAGCGCAACGTGAAGCGGTCCATTGAGAATATGACAGGTCTTACCGTCGTTGAGGTCAATGTACATATTCATGATGTTCATTTCATGAAGACAAGCGAGAAGAACGACGATCTGGATCTGGTGCAGCGCGTGAAATAAAATGGATCATTTCATAGCCCCCGGCAGCAATGTCGAGGGTTTAATCTAATTTAAGGAGGCTGTGCGGGTCGTGGCCAAAATCATGGACAGACTTCTGCTGTTTATATACAGCTTGAGTATCGGTGTTATATCTGTAGTTGCCATCCTCCTGTTAAGCGGTGCGGTTCCGTACCATTTGACGTTTGCCCAGGAGCAGCAGCTCGTTCTGGCGGGGATTATCATTGCTGCCGTATTGTTTCTCCTCAGCATCCGGTTCTTTTACATTTCGGTACGTCGCGACCGTTCCACGCTCAATTCGATCGATCAGCGCACGGAGTTTGGAGACATTCAGATTTCGGTGGAAACGATTGAAAATCTGTGCCTGAAGGCAGCTTCCAAGGTGCGAGGCGTGAAGGATCTGAAGTCCCGAATCAAGGTGTCCCAATCAGGGCTTGAGATTGCGATCCGTGCCGTGGTGGACGGCGAGGAATCCATTCCTGCGCTGACGACCGAGGTGCAGAAGCAGGTGCATGATTTCGTTGAAGAGACGACGGGAATTCCAGTCTCGTCCGTATCCGTATATATCGCTAACGTGGTTCAGGCGCCTAGCTTTAAGAGCCGCGTGGAATAGAGGTGAATTTCCCAAATGCCTTGGAAAGAAATATGGGAGAGTCACAGAGGGCGGATCTTCGGTGTCGCCGGCGGTCTTGTGTGCGGACTGATTTATCTATTATCCGGTTTTTGGGATATGCTGTTCTTTGCATTAGTGGTATTTATCGGCTATACGTTTGGCAAACGCAAGGATTTGAACCAAGGCTCCATCTTCCACTTTCAGGAATGGGGGCGCTGGTTGTCCGAGCGTTGGCGGCCGTTTAAATGAACCCTGTGATATGCTTCTTTCGGCAAAAAAGCTAAAGGACAGGTTAATGATGCCTTTTTTGCAGAAAGCAGCGGTTCACAGGTTTTTTTATTGTGAGGATTTTGGTGAAGATCTAAAGTACAAGCAGCAATATATAAAGAGTTTAACGGTTTAGCTCGTCTATATATTGCTTTCATAAGCTGCTGAAAATCGAGTTTTGCAAAAGACTGGTCAAAACTTTATGGAAAATTGATAATACTAATCAGAAAAATGGATTCAGGCAGGGTCCACAGGAGGAACAAAATGAAAAGACGTGTAGCTAGGGAGATCGCCGTTCAAAGCCTGTATCAGATGGAAATGAACGAAGTCGACAGCCTGGAGGCTGTATCGATGCTGCTCTCGGAGGCGGCCGAAGAGAATGAGACGGAGCGTGTGATCGGCGACGAGGTTCAGATGAAGGAGTATGTGCTGCAGCTGGTCAACGGGACATGGAATTCCAGGGAAACGATTGACCAGCTGCTCGCTCATTACTTAAAAGGCTGGCAGGTTAGCCGCCTTTCCCGCGTGGATCGCCAGATTCTCCGTCTGGCTGTGTACGAGCTCGGATACCGCGATGACGTGCCCGGTAAGGTGGCCGTCAATGAAGCGATCGAGCTATCGAAGCATTTCGGTACCGAGGAATCGGGTAAATTCGTAAACGGCGTATTGGGCCGGATTATCCAGGAGCTGGATCAAGTTAAAGCGAAGTTGCAACAATCATAATTCTACGCCCAGGATGGCAGGCGGATCATTCAATCATAGTGAGGAGAGATTAGGATGACAGCAGCAACGATCATTAATGGTAAACAGATATCCGAAGAAATTCGCGAAGGGATTGCGCTGGAGGTGCAGCAGCTGTCGAAGCAGGGCGTGCGCCCGGGCTTGGCGGTTGTGCTGGTGGGTGACGATCCGGCTTCCCATGTTTATGTCCGAAATAAGGAAAAGGCGTGCCACGATCTCGGCTTTTATTCCGAGGTGCACCGGCTTCCTGCCGATTCCAGCCAGGAAGAGGTGCTAGCTCTGGTGGACAAGCTGAATAAGCAGTCGTCCATTCACGGGATTCTTGTTCAGCTTCCGCTCCCCGGTCATATTCAAGAGAAGGCGGTAATTGATGCGATTGCCGTTGAAAAAGATGTGGACGGGTTCCATCCGGTCAATGTGGGCAACCTGGTCATCGGGGACGACAGTCTGCTGCCATGTACCCCGGCGGGCGTCATTGAGCTGATCAAACGGACAGGCGTCGAAATTTCGGGCAAGCATGCCGTCGTTATCGGCAGATCCAATATTGTGGGCAAGCCGGTATCGCTGCTGCTGCAGCGGGAAAACGCCACCGTGACGATGTGCCATTCGAGAACGAGCAACATGCCGGAAATCGCGAAGCAGGCCGATATTTTGGTCGTTGCCATCGGCCGGGCGAATATGATTGACGCCAGCTATGTCAAGCCGGGCGCCGTCATTATCGACGTCGGCATGAACCGTCTGGAGAACGGCAAGCTGGCGGGAGACGTTGATTTTGCGAGCGTGAAGGAGATCTCGGGTCCGATTACGCCAGTTCCCGGAGGCGTCGGTCCGATGACCATCACGATGCTGATGAAGAATACGCTGCTGGCCGCCAAACGGCTGAGCGGAATTGAATAATATGAAATCCGTGGATCCGGGACGCGTCCTGTCCGTTAAGGATTTGAACCGATATATTCGAATGAAAATGGAAGGCGACTCCAGGCTGTCCGACGTCTGGATTCGCGGGGAGATTTCGAATTTTACGCATCATTCCAGCGGACATATGTATTTTACGTTGAAGGATGAAGGCAGCCGAATCCGGGCGATCATGTTTGCGAGCCATAATCAGCGCTTGCCGTTTATCCCGAGAGAAGGCTCGAGGGTGATAGCCAGAGGCAATGTCTCCGTCTATGAGCGGGACGGTCAATATCAGTTCTATGCCATTCAGATGCAGCCGGACGGAATCGGCAGCCTGTATCTCGCTTACGAGCAGCTCAAGTCAAAGCTGGAGGAAGAGGGCTTGTTTTCGCAGGAGCTTAAACGCCCGCTTCCGAGCTATCCCAAGACGATCGGTGTGATAACCTCACCGACCGGGGCAGCTGTTCGCGATATTATAACAACGATTCAGAGACGGTATCCGCAGGCGACTGTACAGCTGTACCCGGTCCTGGTTCAGGGAAAGTCGGCAGCACCCTCCATTGTTAAGGGAATCCGTGCGATGAACGAGCTTGGCGAAGCGGATGTGCTCATTGTCGGCCGGGGCGGAGGCTCGCTGGAGGAGCTATGGGCATTCAACGAGGAGATCGTCGCCAGAGCGATCCATCAATCGAATATTCCGGTGATCTCGGCTGTCGGCCATGAGACGGATTTTACGATCGCCGATTTTGTAGCCGATGTGCGTGCAGCGACGCCGACAGCGGCTGCGGAGCTTGCAGTTCCGAGCCGCGCGGAGCTGAAGGGACAGATTGTGCAGCGCCAGCGGCAGCTGAATCAAGGGCTTCAGCAGCGGCTTCAGCGAAGCCGGGAGCGCCTTGCGAGACTTCAGCGCTCGCCGGTGCTGAACCATCCTCGCCGCTACATGCTGCAGCATGCCGAGCGCTTGGACATGCTCTCCTACCGATTGCAAGGAACGCTCAAATCGCAGCTGTCGCTCTACCGTCAGCGCCAGCGGTCGCTGCATCAGGGATTGATCAGATCCAATCCGCGCGCCCAGGTCGAGCAGGCATCGCTGCGGAAGGAGCAGGCGAAACGCCGCCTGATGCTTGCCATGCAATCGATCCGCAAAGCCAAGCTGTCCCAGCTGCAGACGGAGATCCGCCATCTGGATGCGCTTAGTCCGCTTAAGATCATGTCCCGAGGGTACAGCCTGGTTTATGATGAGCAGGAACAGAAGCTGATCAAATCAGTGGAAGATGTGCAGCTCGGCGATTTGGTTCAAGTGAGGGTCAATGATGGCCGGCTGCAGTGTCAAGTGTGGGGAATAAAGGAGGATGAAGAACGTGTCTAGTGAGGCAAAAGACTTGATGGAGATCAGCTTTGAAGAGGCGATGGCACAGCTGGAGCAGATCGTCGAGCAGCTGGAGGACGGGGACGTCCCTTTGGAGAAGGCGATCGACTTGTTCCAGCAAGGGATGAAGCTGTCTCAAATGTGCAGTCAAAAGCTGGAGCAGGTTGAACAGAAAATCGAGATGATTGTCGAAGAAGGCGGGGAGCTCAAGCGCAAGCCCTTCGGCGGCGCACTTGATGAGACAGGTGAATTGAGTGAATAATAGACTTCCTTTTCAGCAATATATGAATGACATCTGTGACAGGCTGGACAGCGAGCTTACGGCCCTTTTTCCGGAGGGATGGAAAGTTCCTGAAACCCTTCATCGATCGATGACGTATTCCTTAATGGCAGGCGGAAAGCGTCTGCGTCCGCTGCTGGTCATCGCGGCTTGCGAAGCAGCCGGCGGAAGCAGAGAAGCGGCTCTGCCGGTGGCGTGCGCCGTTGAGATGGTGCATACATATTCGCTCATCCATGACGATTTGCCTGCGATGGACGATGATGATTTCCGGCGGGGGAAGCCTACGAATCATAAAGTGTTCGGTGAAGCAGCGGCGATTCTGGCGGGCGATGCGCTGCTGACGCATGCTTTTTACAGCATTGTGCAGTCCTCGCGCAAGCACGGGATTCCTGCCGATCGGGTGCTGTCGATTGTGGAGGACCTTGCGGAATATGCCGGGCCCCGGGGAATGGTTGGCGGCCAAGTGGCCGATATGGAAGGAGAGCAGGGATTAACCAGCCTTGAGCAGCTGGAGTATATTCATCTGCATAAGACAAGCGATCTGATCATGTTCTCCCTCATGGCTGGAGGACGGGTAGCAGGCTGTTCAGAAGCCCAGATCGATTCGCTTCGCTCCTTCGGCAAGCATATCGGGCTGGCCTTCCAAATCCAGGACGATATCCTCGACTTGATCGGCGATGAGGCCAAGCTTGGCAAGCCGACGCAAAGCGATGTGAAGCAGGAGAAGGTGACCTATCCGTTTTTTATCGGCTTGGAAGCCTCCAAGCGGGAGGTTGAGCGTCTGACCGCCGAAGCGAAGAGCGCCATTTCCGAAGGGAATTTTCCGGACCCGTCCAGACTGCATGAAATTGCAGACTTTCTCTTGGCTCGGGACCACTAGAGCGGGGTTACTTGCACACCGATTATTTGTGATATAATGTCTTTAAATGGCTGATGATAGCGCAGCCTTTCATGGTTTATGAATTGCTAACTTTACTTTATCAAGGAAAGCGGGGAGATTCTTCGTGCTGCTTCCAAATATCAAACATCCCAACCAACTGAAAAAACTGTCGGTGGACGAACTTGAGGACCTGGCGGTGCAAATCCGTCAGTTTCTGATTGAAAAGCTGTCCGTGACCGGCGGTCATCTTGCACCGAATCTGGGAGTGGTTGAACTCACGCTGGCCTTGCACTATTGCTTTGACAGCCCTCGTGACAAGATGATTTTTGACGTGGGCCATCAAGCCTATGTCCATAAGATATTGACGGGACGGATGGATAAATTCGACACCTTGCGTAAATACAAGGGCTTGTGCGGTTTTGTGAAACGTGCGGAAAGCGAGCATGACGTCTGGGAAGCCGGCCACAGCAGCACTTCCCTCTCGGCAGCGATGGGCATGGCGATGGCGCGGGATTTGAAAGGCGACAACAACCGGGTAATCGCGCTCATCGGCGATGGCGCCCTTACGGGCGGGATGGCGTTTGAGGCCCTGAATCATATCGGCCATGAGCGGAAGAAGCTGATGGTCATCCTGAACGATAATGAAATGTCGATTGCTCCGAACGTCGGGGCGATGCATAACTATTTGAGCAAAATCCGCTCGGACCGCTATTATTTGCGGGCGAAGGACGAGGTCGAGATGCTGCTCAAGAAAATTCCGGCGATCGGCGGCAAGCTGGCGAAGACCGCGGAGAAAATGAAGGACAGCCTCAAATATATGATGGTTCCCGGCGTTTTGTTCGAGGAGCTTGGATTTACGTATTTGGGACCTGTGGACGGTCATGATTTAAGCAAGCTGATCGATACGCTGCAGCAGGCCGACAATGTCGACGGGCCGGTGCTGATTCATGCGGTAACCACCAAGGGCAAAGGCTACCGTCCTGCCGAATCGGATTCCCATAAGTGGCACGGCATCACGCCGTACAAGATCGAATCCGGCCAAGTGCTGAAAGCGGTAGGCAATCCGATGTATACGGAAGTGTTCGGACAAACGCTCGTTGAGCTCGGCGAACAGGATGAGCGCATCGTTGCGGTCACGCCGGCAATGCCGGGCGGCTCGGGCTTGATTCCGTTCGGCAAGAAGTTCCCGGACCGGATGATCGATGTCGGCATTGCCGAGCAGCATGCGGCGACGCTTTGTGCCGCACTGGCCATGGAAGGCTTGAAGCCGGTATTTGCGGTATATTCCACCTTCATGCAGCGGGCATACGACCAGATCGTCCACGATATCTGCCGCCACAATGCCAACGTGATGTTCGCCATCGACCGTGCGGGCTTTGTCGGCGCTGACGGCGAGACCCATCAAGGGGTGTACGATGTGGCCTTTATGCGCCATATTCCGAACATCGTCATCATGATGCCGAAGGACGAGAATGAGCTTCGCCATATGATGAAGACGGCGCTTGACTATAACGACGGGCCGATCGCCTATCGCTATCCGCGGAACAATGTCCGCGGCGTTCCGTTGGATCCGGAGCTCAAGCCGATCCCGATCGGTACATGGGAAACAGTCCGCCGCGGCGAGGGCTACGCGATTTTGGCGGCCGGTCCAATGGTGCAGCTGGCCGAAGAAGCGGCCGATCTGCTTAAGCGGGAGGGCATTTCCGTTGAGGTTGTGAATGCGCGTTTCTTGAAGCCGCTTGACGGCGATATGCTGAAGAAGCTGGCGGCGTCCGGAACGAGCATGATCGTTCTGGAGGAGGTTTCGCAGGCCGGCAGCCTTGGCAGCAGCGTGCTGGAGTACTTTGCCGAGCAAGGTATTCATGACGCGGTTGTCTCGTTAATGGGGATTGAGGACAGGTTCATTGAGCACGGCAGCATCCAAGAGCAGCGGGAAGAGGTCGGATTGACGCTGGAGGCGGTATGCAACGAAATCCGCAGTCTCAAAACTGCTCGTACGGCTACGCTCGGGAAGAGAAGTTTTACGTCTTAGAAACCATCAGGAGTGTTTTATGGAATCATCTCACAAGGAACGTGTTGATGTCCTGCTTGTGGAGCAGGGATATTATGATAGCAGGGAGAAAGCCAAGTCTGCCATTATGGCGGGTCTGGTCTATGCCGGAACCGAGCGAATCGAGAAAGCCGGCATGAAAATCCCGCGTACGACGGAGCTGAAAGTAAAGGGCTCTGTGCATCCTTATGTAAGCCGGGGAGGTCTTAAGCTTGAGAAGGCGATCTCTCATTTCGGTCTCGATATGAAGGGCAGAACGATGCTGGATATCGGCTCATCCACCGGCGGTTTTACCGATTGTGCGCTTCAGCATGGAGCCAGCTACGTCTATGCGATCGATGTCGGATACAATCAGCTCGATTGGTCGCTCCGGAACGATGAACGTGTATGCGTCATGGAGCGGACGAATTTCCGCTACATGACACCCGAGGATCTGAAAGGCCCCCGGCCGGATATCGCCAGCATCGATGTATCTTTTATTTCGCTGCGTATCATTTTGCCGACGCTCAAGACGCTTCTGGACAGACCCGGAGATGTGGCAGCTTTAATCAAGCCGCAATTCGAGGCAGGACGGGAGAAGGTCGGTAAATCCGGTGTTGTCCGAGACCCCAAAGTACACAAGGAAGTTTTAACGCAGGTGCTTCATTTTGCTGAAGATATCGGATTCAGGCTGAACAATCTGACCTTCTCGCCCATCACGGGCGGCGAAGGCAATATTGAATTCCTGGCCCACTGGCGGCTTGAGCCGGAGGACGCGGCTGAAACGGAAGAACCGGTTCAGCACATGGATCATGCCGAGCTGGATCAATGGATCGACAGCATTGTTAAGCAAGCAGCTCATACATTCACGGGAAACTCATCGAAATGATGGGTTTCTTTTGCTGAAAAAGAGGAATTTATGTTCCCATCCGCGAATATCAAAATTCGAGGTGAGAGGATGAATGAGCGTTATGATGGATTGTTGATGGTGCTGCTTGGCATCGTGATCGTGCTCTTGATCGGCTACAGGGTCAACCGCTGGCTGATGTCACCGCAGCCCGACCTGCTCCCGGGAATCCCGATCAATGACCGCATTCCGGATCACCCAGTCATTGGGTTGCTTGAACAGGAAGGATATGAGGTTGTCGGGGGTAAAGTAAAGGTAAATCTGTCGTTTGACACGGGACACAAGCCGATTCGCAGCAGACTATTCATTGATTACGTCGCATCCGGCAGCAACGGGGAGCTGTATATGGTTAAACTGGCACGTGAACGGATGCCGGTGGACTGGACAGGGGCGGGTATCCGGGATCGGCTGATGCCTTACCTGCTGCTGTACCCGGAGTGTGCCGGGCTCCTGTATGTAGATATGAACGAGCAGGAAGTGCACCGACTCACCATGGATTGGTCCGATGAGGAATGGAATGGAAATGACGAATACAACACCTAAATTTCGGGAGGCTCTTACGAATATGAAGGGACAACGCCATATTAAAATCAGGGATATCATTACCCACCAGGACATCGAAACGCAGGACGAGCTGGTTGATGCTCTCCGTGCCGAGGGTTTTCAGGTGACGCAGGCTACGATATCCAGAGATATTAAGGAATTGCTGCTGATCAAGGTACCGACCGATGACGGAAGGTATAAATATTCGATGCCTACGGATCAGCGTTATAATCCGGTGCAGAAGCTGAAGCGGGCGCTGGTGGATAATTTCGTATATATTGACCGGGCCGGCAATCTGGTTGTGATGAAATGCTTGCCGGGCACCGCAAACTCGGTAGCCGTGCTCCTTGACAATATGGAGTGGAGCCAGATCATGGGCACGATATGCGGGGATGACACCATTTTGCTGATTTGCCGCACGGAGGAGGACGGAGAACACGTTGTATCTCAGATCAAAAGCTATATCTCTTAAGATTGGTTTTCGCGAGGCATACATCCGATTTACGGGTTTAGGGGGTTAAAGGGATGTTAAATACGTTATCCATTCGGAATTTGGCTGTTGTTGAGAGCGTGGACGTACAATTCTACCCGGGCTTTCATGTTCTTACAGGGGAGACAGGCGCGGGAAAATCCATCATCATCGATGCGCTTGGGCTGATTGCCGGCGGGCGCGGATCGGCGGATCTGATCCGGTACGGCTGCGATAAGGCGGAGATTGAGGCGCTGTTTGATCTTCCCCCGGCACATCCCGTGTGGCAAACACTAACGCATTTAGGCATTGAGGCGGATACCGAGGAGCATTTGCTGATCCGCAGAGAGCTGACATCGCAAGGAAAAAGCACCTCCCGCATTAACGGTCAGCTTGTGAACTTGAGTATGCTCCGTGAGGTAGGGGAGAAGCTCATCAACATTCACGGCCAGCATGAGCATCAGAGCCTGCTGCGTTCGGAACAGCACATGAGCCTGCTCGATACGTACGGGGAGAAGATCATCGGCCCGGCCAAGCGTAAATACCAGGAGCTGTATTCGGAATTTAGCAAGGTGGAGCAGGAGCTCAAGGAACTGCAAGAGACGAGCCAAAAGGCATATCAGATGCTCGACATGTATCGGTTCCAGCTGGAGGAAATTGCGGCGGCCCAGCTAAAGCCGGGAGAGGACGAGGAGCTGTCCGAGGAGCGTGTCAAGCTGTCCCACAGCGAGAAGATGATGGACTCCGTCGCAGGCGCCTACGAGCTGCTGTACGGGTCATCAGGCTTGGAGGCGGTCAGCCGGGCGCTCAGTCGGCTAGAAGATGTCTCGGCCTATGACGAGAAAGGGCTGAAGCCGCTCGTGGAGCAGCTGCAATCCGCTTATTATCAGCTGGAGGATGCCGTGTTCCAGCTGCGGGATTACCGGGACGGCATTGAATTTAATCCGGAGCGGCTGAATGAAATCGAGCTTCGTTTAGATATGATCTCCGGTTTGCGGCGGAAATATGGGGATAATGTGGAGCAAATTCTGGAATACTACGGGAGAATTCAGCAGGAAACCGACATGCTGGAGAACAAGGACGAATTTATCCAGGGATTGGAGAAACGGCGGGACGAGCTGCTCGCTGTGGCTCTGGAAGCTGCCAAGAAGTTGAGCGATGCGCGTAAGCGGTGTGCGCGGGATTTGGCGACCCAAGTGGAGCGTGAGTTGAAGGATCTTCAAATGGAACGAACCCGGTTTGAGGTTCGTCTGGAGCTTCAGGATGCGCCGGATGGTTACGAATATGAAGGACAACGAATCCGATTGACGAAACAAGGGATCGATGCAGCAGAGTTTCTTATATCGGCGAATCCAGGAGAACCGCTGCGCCCGCTCGCTAAAATTGCGTCCGGCGGCGAAATGTCCAGGATCATGCTCGCCATGAAGAGCATCTTCGCCCGGCATGACCAAATTCCGGTCCTGATCTTTGACGAGGTGGATACCGGCGTTAGCGGCAGGGCCGCTCAATCGATCGCGGAGAAGCTGTTCCTGCTCGCCAAGACATGCCAGGTATTCTCCATCACGCACTTGCCGCAAGTGGCATGCATGGCCGATCATCAGTACTTGATCGAGAAGAAGGTCGTATCTTCAAGAACGATGACCCAGGTGCAGAATTTAAGCGAAGAGGGGCGGATCAAGGAGCTCGCACGGATGCTCGGCGGAGTCGAAATTACCGAAAAGACACTTCATCATGCCCAGGAAATGCTCAATCTGGCGGCGGCGCAAAAGGCTTCCAGAACGGCTTCGGGTCAATGATTGACAGTTATAAAAGCCAGGGGGCAGGGTAACTTAAAGGTACGCAATTGGCGACCACCTTTTCGTCAAGCGAAAGAAGAAAAAGGGAGCGTGACAGCCATTGAAGCCCAACCTCAGGAGAAAACTGCTCGGTTTCGTTCTTGCTTTCCTTCTTTGTTACCTTGGAACTGCTGAGCCTGTCCAATCTTTTGCGTCATTGCCTGATGAGCTTAGGTTGATTGCCGGCCGGCAGGCCCGTCTGGACGTGGCGATGCCCGTCCAAGCCCTCGCTTCAGTCGATCGTCCCGATGTGGTGCAGTTAAACGGCTCCCGGGCGTCGAAGCTCCAAGTATCATTAAAGCAGCCGCTCCAGCTATATCCCCAGCAAAGCGGCACAGCAGAAGTTACCCTGAAATTATTCGGTAAAATTCCTTTGAAGACAGTCCATGTGAATGTGATGCCGGAGCTGAAGGTGTTCCCTGGCGGACAGACAATCGGCGTTAAGGTTAAATCCTCCGGCATCCTGGTGGTCGGACATCATCTCGTTCGCGCTTCGAACGGGGCAAAGGTATCTCCCGGCGAAGCTGCAGGTCTCAAGCTTGGAGATCTGCTCACCGCCATGGATGGCAAACCGCTGACCGATGTAACGAAGGTGGCCGAGATCGTGGAGAAGGCGGGGAGAGCCAAACGACCGCTTGATATCACGTTCAAACGCAGCGGCAAGGTCATGAAGACAAAGCTGAGTCCTGCTTTCGACGAGGACGATAAAACCTGGCGTCTAGGGCTTTATATCCGCGATTCTGCTGCAGGGGTGGGCACCTTAACCTTTTATGCCCCCCACCAGAAGGTGTATGGCGCGCTCGGCCACGTCATTACCGACATGAATACCCAGACACCCATTGAAGTGGGGAGCGGGCAAATCGTGCAATCCAATGTCACATCCATTTCAAGAAGCGAAGAAGGGGAACCAGGCGAGAAACGGGCGACCTTTTCCAAAGACGGCAAGGTGCTTGGTAATGTTGAGCGCAACACCCATTTCGGCATTTTCGGCAAAATGAAGGATCTGCCGGAGCATGGTCTGTACACGGAGCCGATTCCAATCGCCATGTCCCACGAGGTGAAGGAAGGGCCGGCTGAAATACTGACCGTGGTCGAAGGCCAGGAGGTCGAGCGTTTCACCGTTGAGATCGTTCATGTCTCCAAACAGGATGCACCCGCAACCAAAGGGCTTGTACTCCGGATCACGGATCCTAGGCTTCTCAAAAAGACCGGCGGAATCGTGCAAGGCATGAGCGGCAGTCCAATCGTTCAAGACGGCAAGTTGATCGGGGCGGTCACCCATGTGTTTGTGAATGATCCGAAATCCGGCTACGGCTGCTTTATCGAGTGGATGCTTCAGGACTCCGGCGTACTACCCTCTGCAGAATCAAAACCAACACAAAATCTTAAGGCAGGTTAATGCCTTGAGATTTTTTGTCGTAATACGACGAAATACATATTAATTTGAAATAAAATATTTAATTATAAATCAACTTCAAAAAAAAATAAAGAAAAAATAATTTTCGACAGAAGGAATTTAAATCCGTCTGTCGAAAACCATATACACAAGAAAAATAACCAAAAAATCCTAAGTGATCGGATAAAGGAGGAGCACGAATTGCAAAAGATTGAAGTATTATTGGCAGACGACAACCGTGAATTTACGAATTTGCTCGGCGAATACATTTCGGATCAACCCGATATGGTGGTTTCCGGAATCGCTTATAACGGGGAAGAAGTACTGAGCATGATCGAGGAAACGGGAAAAGTACCGGATGTGCTGATCCTTGATATTATTATGCCGCATTTGGACGGTCTCGGCGTACTTGAGCGTCTTCGTGATATGAATCTGTCCCCGCAGCCGAAAGTGATCATGCTGACCGCATTCGGTCAGGAGAACATCACCCAGCGGGCTGTCCAATTGGGAGCTTCCTATTATATTTTGAAGCCGTTCGATATGGAGGTGCTGGCTAGCCGGATCCGCCAGCTGGTCGGTTCCCCAAGCAATCTGTCGTCCAGCACGCCGTTTACGAACGTCAAATCCAATGTCGTACCAATGGGCAAGGGCAAAAATCTGGATGCGAATATTACCTCGATCATTCATGAAATCGGCGTGCCTGCGCATATTAAGGGATATCAATACCTGCGCGAGGCCATTACGATGGTGTACAACAATATTGAAATTCTCGGCGCGATCACGAAGACGCTGTATCCGGCCATCGCCGAGAAATTCAAGACAACGCCATCCCGCGTGGAGCGTGCGATTCGTCATGCCATCGAGGTTGCATGGACGCGCGGCAACATCGACAGCATCTCGCATCTGTTCGGCTACACGATCAACATCAGCAAATCCAAGCCGACCAACAGCGAATTCATCGCGATGGTTGCAGATAAGCTGAGAATCGAGCATAAGGTCTCTTGAAATGATGGTGTAACGCGGAAATCTGACGGGGATTAGAACCGGTGTCCGTTAGTCCTTTATCGGACTTGACTTCGTATGTCTCGATAACCGATATGCGGTTTCGTTCGAACTCCTGAGCTTTCCGTATTCACCTCGAGCAATTGCCATTATCGATCGGATGTATTTAAGCTGAAATACGAAACGAACTTTGCAAACCTTCCTTACCATCCAATGAGAAGCTCATAACCGGGTCCCTTTCTATGTGCTAGGGACATCGTGTTGTGGGCTTTTCTTATGGCATCGAGAGTACAGCTTTGAAACAAAAAAGGGGTCCTTCCTTTGGTCCGCAGACCTTCAGGAAGAACCTCTTTTCATCGTTTCCCGGGCAATAATTACAGATAGTAGAGCTTAAACTCGATATCCTGGTCATGATTGCCGAATTTTTTGCCAAAGATCGTAGCCCCGCCGACATGCTCGGCATCCTCTTTAACCTCGATCCGAAAGGTCCAACGGTCACAGGTCGTATCCAGGTCCTGAACGGAGATCGCGGACAGCGGGTCACCGTCAATATAAGTGCCGTGCGATGTAATCCGTATGGTCTTCAGGAGCCCATACTGGTTAATATTGTGCGGCCACCAGTCCGGCGTAAACTTCCCTCTCGTATCCGCAAAGTCACCTGGACTCGTCCAGGTGCCGAGCTCGATGCCATTTAGCGAAAACGTAATGTCCGAAGGCCAGACGTCATTGGAAAACGGAAATTCAGAGGAGATTTCCAAACTGATCTCGAACTGCTGCAGCTTCTCGTCCTTCTTGAGGAAGTTCGGGATGTTGTATTGAACGAACCCCTCGGTGAACCATAGAATTTCCGCGTCCACGCGCTTCGGATCCATAAAATATTTCGGTTCGTCGACTCTTCCGATAAATTCCTTATCGGTTGCCAGACCGCAGGTCGGCTTAAGATCATAGTCCGTGTAGTGCCCGATCGGCACCGAGGTCTCGTAAGAGGCGAAGGAATGAAAGATTTTTTTGGGAAAATTGATTTCGATATGATCGACCTTCAAAATCGATATTTTCTGCTGACCCGATTTTCCGGGCACCTTCTCGGTCTTGATGATTCCGGCATCCTCCAGCTTCTTGATATGCTTGGTGACAATCGCGCTGCTGAGCTGAAGCTCGTGGGCAAGGTCCTTGATGTTCATTTTATTTTTGGAGAGAAGCTGGATAATCCGAATTCGAACCTCGCTCGCCAGCGCTTCATAGACGACAAGAGAGGATTTGTCTATTTCCAACTGCATCGATCCCACTTCTTTCAATTGGATTTCATTTCCTGACTTTCTTAACTAATATGAATGATACCACAACTATGGTTAACCTGTACATAAATCAATCAAAATAATCAATCAAAATAATGATGATTTAATTAACTAAAACGTTAATCAAACAGAAAATAATATAATTAAATTTATAGAAATGTTATTGACACCGTTTTCAAGGTGCATGTATACTGGACAACAGTTAATCGTTTCCATAGCGTTTGAATGAAAGGGTTAACGAAATGAATTGTAACAGGAGGAGAACGTGTTGAAGAAAAAGATGGGGGTTTCATTAATACTTGTATTGTTGGCCGTATCCGTATTATCCGGTTGCGGCAGCGGGGACAAAAATACGATAACCTTCTGGACGCCTCTCACAGGGGACGACGGCGCGTACATGGATCAACTGGTGAAAGACTACAATGCCACAAATCCGGAGTATAAGGTTAAGCACGTCATCACATCAGACATGTATACGAAGATCTCTACGGTTCTCAACTCCGGCAAGGGTGTTCCCGACCTGGCCATCATCCATGCGGATCGTGTTCCCGGCTTTGTCAAGCAAGGGGTCCTTGAGCCAATGACCGGTGTTATGCAAGCGCAACCAGAGCTGAAGGAAGAGAATTATTTGCCGCAGGCTTGGAACACAGGCAATATCGACGGCACCCAGTACACGGTTCCCCTGGATATTCACAGCAATGCGATGTACTACAACAAGGATTTGCTTAAGAAGTACAATGTGGAAAGCTTCCTGGACGATGATGTCGTAACGATTGATGAAATGCTGTCGCTCCAAGGTAAGCTGGACGAAGGGGATTATGTCGTTAACGATGCCTTGTTAGGCTGGGTGGTGCTGGCACAGATTCAGAACCTCGGCGGCGACATTCAGCAGGACGGCAAGCCGGCCGTAAATACGGAAGTGATGAAGCAGGCGTTCCAAGAGATTAAAAAGATTGCCGATGCCGGTCTGATGACACCGTTCGGCGAGGACGGCTACTTGATGTTCCAATCCGGCAATGTGCTGTTCTCGACAGACGGAACCTGGAGCTCGACCGCTCACGCAGCCGTAGAGAACCTGAATTTCGGCGTGACAAACATCTACTCCGCAAATGCGGACAAGTTCACGAACCGCGCTTCCTCGCATCTGTTCGCGATGCTGAATAACGACAAACGGACGGATGAGAAGGAAGCAGGAATCGGTCAGTTCCTGGAGTTTATTCGCCAGAACTCGATGGAGTGGGCGAAGGCAGGACAGATCGTCGCAAGTAAGCAGGTCATTGAAAATCCGGAATACAACAAATACATCCAGTCCTTCTTTACAGCGAGCGATAAACAAATTGAGTCCTTGTACATTTATACTTACGAATACTACCCTTACGTAGCTGAAGCCGTTGATACGTACGCCGCAGATATCGTACGCGGAAACGTTGATATCGATGAAACTCTCCAAACGATGCAAAAGTTCGTCGAGGATAAAATCGCTGAGGGCAGTAAGGCAGCGGAATAGGCCGTGCGCATGAACCGATAGCAAAAAAGCAATGTGCCATCCGATCATGGCGCATTGCTTTTCCCAAAGGAGAAATGAAAGGGTATGAAAAAGAAGTCGCTGACACCTTATTTCTTTGTAGGTCCACATTTGATTCTGTTTGCCGTATTTATTTTTTTGCCGACCATCTACGGTATTTATGCATCATTCACACAGTGGAACCTCATCAATGATCCGGTCTGGGTCGGACTGGCCAACTACAAAACGATTTTGTTCGATACGGAGTCTACGTTTTACACTCAGTTTTTTAACGGGATCAAGAACACGTTGATTTTCGTTGTCTTAAGCGTTCCGATTCTAATTGTCATTCCGCTCTTGATCGCGGTGGCGCTGGAGCATAAAAAGGTGAAAATGAAAGGGCTTATGCAGTCCATTCTGTATATCCCCGGCTTGATCTCGATTTCAGCCGCAGCGCTGATCTGGTCTTTGATCTTTAACAAGCAGCTCGGCATTACGAACAATCTATTCGGTTCCGAAACGGTATGGGCGGCCAATCAGCCTTACGCCTGGCTTATTATCATCGTAATCACGGTATGGGGTGGAGTTGGGGGCAATATGATCATCTACCGTGCTTCGATCAGCGGCGTGTCCAAGGATCTGTACGAGTCGGCAGAAATGGACGGAGCCGGGCCGATCCGGAGATTCTCAAGCATTACCCTGCCGTCGATCCGTTTCCCGCTGATTTATACCTTCGTGATGACAACGGCCGGGTCGTTCAACGTATTCGGGCAGCCGTTAATGATGACCGACGGCGGGCCAAGACAAAGCACCACCGTGTTGATGATGTACATCCGTCAGCTTGCCTTCGGCCATGGGGAATCCATTGCCGGTATGGCATCCGCCATGGCGGTCCTGCTCGGACTGGTCATTCTCGTCATCTCGGCATTCCAGTATTACGTGATGAATCGGAATGCTTCATAGCCGCTTTGCAAACTGCGGCCGGCTAATCTAACGCCAAACGTTAAAAGGTAGGTGTACTGTACATGTCGAACCCGGTGTTGAAGGATGCGGAGACGGCTCCAAGGGCGGCTAACCGCAAAGGCGTCCGGTCATCCTCATCCAGCTTGAATATATCGAAATATTTAGCCTATTTGTTTCTTATCGTTCTATGCGTCATATGGGTCATTCCCGTAATTTTCGGCATAACGACATCCTTCCGTTCCCAAACGGAGGTCGTAACCACCGGTTTTCGGCTGCTGCCGGAGAACTGGATCTTCGATAACTATGTTGCGATCCTGGAAAATACGTCAACCGCGCCGATCCTGCGCTGGCTGATGAATTCGGTCTTTATTGCGACGCTGCACACACTGCTGGTCATTGTCGTGATTTCAATTACGGGCTACGGATACTCCCGTATGAACTTTAAGGGAAGAGACACGCTGTTCTTCACGCTGCTTGGCATTTCCTTCTTTCCAGGCGTCGTTAACCTCATCCCGTCCTATAAAATCATTGACGCCTTAGGCTGGGTGAATACGTCCTGGGCGATGATTATTCCCGGTCTTGCGGGAATGGGGAATATCTTTCTCGTCCGCCAGTTTATGAAAGGCATTCCGAAGGATCTCGACGAATCCGCCAGGGTTGACGGTGCCGGTGATTTCCGGATCTATTATTCCGTTATATTGCCGCTCATCAAACCGGTGCTGATCGTGTGCGGGCTGTTTTCCTTTACCGGATCCTGGAATGATTTCCTCTGGCCGGTCATCGTATATACCGATGTCGAGAAGATGCCGGTTACTGCGGGGCTGCTGCTGCTTCAGGATATTTACGGAAATTATCGCATGATCGGGCAATTGATGGGGTCGGCCATTCTGGCCATCATTCCGACTTTGCTGTTATTTCTTTTTGCCCAGAAGTATTTTGTGCAGTCCATAAATCTGAATGCCGGGATTAAAGGATAAGAAAACGGACCATTTGGGTCCCCGCCAATAAATATAAAAATCATTATACTTGGATAGGAGTTATCATCATGTCAGAATTGAAATTGAACAATCCCCTCATCGAGCAGAGGGCAGACCCTTGGATTTATAAGCATACCGACGGTTATTATTATTTCACGGCTTCGGTTCCCGAGTACGACCGGATTGAGCTGCGGCGCTCCCGTACCATCGCCGGATTGGCGGAGACGGAGGGAACAACGATCTGGGTGAAGCACGAAACCGGATGGATGAGCGCCAACATCTGGGCACCGGAAATTCATTACATCGACGGCAAATGGTATGTGTATTATGCCGCTGCGCATACATCCGAAACTAGAGACGGATTATTCGATCATCGCATGTTTGTGCTCGAGAATGAAGCTGCGAATCCCCTTGAAGGCGAGTGGGTCGAGAAAGGGCAGGTCGTGACGAAATGGGAGTCTTTTGCCTTGGACGCCACAACGTTCGAGCATCGCGGTACACGGTACTATGTGTGGGCTCAGAAGGATCCCGGCATTCCCGGGAACTCCAATCTGTATATCTCGGAAATGGAGAATCCATGGACACTCAAGGGAGATCAGGTCCTTATCTCCAGGCCGGAATATGATTGGGAGAAGCAGGGATATCTGGTCAATGAGGGCGCGGCGATCTTGAAGCGGAACGGCCGGATATTCATGACGTATTCAGCAAGTGCAACTGACCATAATTATTGTATGGGGTTGTTAACAGCGGATGAGAGCAGTGATTTGCTGAATCCGACTTCATGGGTGAAGTCGCCGGAGCCGGTATTTGCTACTTCGGAGGCCAACGGACTGTATGGACCCGGGCATAACAGCTTCACCGTATCGGAAGACGGCACGCAGGATATTCTCGTCTATCATGCGCGAAGCTACAAAGAGATCGAAGGCGATCCGCTGTACGACCCGAACCGCCATACCCGGGTACAGCTGATCCGGTGGAACGAGGACGGTACGCCGAACTTCGGCGTGCCGCGGCCGGATACGAAGCTTGTCAACGCCGACTGATTCGATTGCATGAACAATAAGAGCTGCCAGACATCCGTTGCTACGTACAATGGAATGCTGGCAGCTTTTCGGTTTTAATGGTCATTAACGAGAGGATAAGGGCAGGATTATCCTGGACGATGGACGATATCTGTCGAAACATGGCTAAACAATGGGATAGCAGCCTAAACCGGCAGCTTGAACGGATAGCTTAGAAGGAATATCGCCCCGCAATGGAGAACAAAGGTACAGTGCGAATTTTCGGTTCATTAAATCGTGTGGGAGGAATATGCAATGGCTAATATATTGGTCTTGGGCGGAACCCGTTTTTTTGGCAAACGACTGGTCCAGCGCCTGATCGATAACGGGGACGAGGTCACCATTCTTACGCGGGGCAACCATCAGGACCCGTTCGGCCGGCATGTGCGGCGGATTGCGGCGGATCGGAAAGATCCCGGCGCGCTGAAGCGGGCTGCCGGTGAAGCGGATTGGGATATCGTGTATGATAATATATGTTATACGCCGGAGGAAGCCGGGCAAGCAGCCGATATATTTGCAGATCGAACGGGCCATTACGTGCTCACGTCGACGCTGTCGGTTTATGATTTTGCCGATCATTCGCTCCGCGAGGAGGATTTCGATCCATACCGGTATCCGATTATTATGAACGACCAGCAGGACTACAGCTATAAGGAAGGAAAGCGGCAAGCTGAAGCTGTGCTGTTCGGGAGGCATAATCTGAACGTTACGGCGGTGCGGCTCCCGATCGTGCTTGGCCCTGACGACTATACCAAGCGGCTGCTGTTCCATGTCGAGCATGCGGCTGCCGGCGAGCCGATCGGATTGCCGGCGCCTGATGCGGAAATATCGTTCATTCATGCGGAGGAGGCTGCCGAGTTCCTCCAATGGGCAGGGACAACCCGGTTCGAAGGGCCGATTAATGCCTGCTCTGACGGAACGATAACGATTCGTGAGATTATGGGAATGATCGAGAAAGAGATCGGCAGATCGGCGCCGCTTATCCCGTCTGCGTCCCCTGAGCATATGTCTCCGTTCGGAATTCCGGACAATTGGACGATGGACAACACGAAGGCGTCTGAAGCCGGCTTCCGGTTTTGGAATTTAAGGGATTGGATGCCCCGGTTAATATCCGAGCTATCAACCGATGTGAGGTTAAAGTAGCTTATAAGCGCAGGTGAGGCTATCCAGAAAGGAAGAAACAGCATGAATGACAAAATCGAAGCTTTCAAGGCGCGAATCCAGCAGTTGACGGCTGACGGAAAATGCTCCCCCGAGGCTGCTGCGCTGATCGACGAAATGTACGCGGAGCTTGAGACGGCCTACAAGCAGAACCTGAACCTGAGGAAGACGGCGCTTAAGGCCGTATCGAAGCAGGAGAGAATGTCCAGCAAATTGAAGGATGCGCTCATGGAGTAGTTAGGTTCTGGTTCTGTAATGTGAACGTCAGCCCAAAGGAATGAAGACTTCGATTCTCAAATGTTCGTAATCGAAGTTGAACTAGCTAAAGGGGATGCCCGAAAGATCTGATAGATCTCAAGGACATCCCCTTTTCTCAGTGGATCATGCCTTCCGTCAGCTTCCGGATGAGGTTCCCGGCTTCGGTGCGGAACGCTTCTTCTTAAACCGGGGGCCGACATAATTCCGCTTACGGTCACGGAACAGAATCCAGCCGCCAAGAAAGCCGATGCCGATTACAAAGAGCGCAAGACCGCCAAGGAATGGAAGCCAGCCGAAGGAGGGATCGGTCACGCGATCATCTCCATGGACGGCGATATATAGGAACACCGCATCTTTCATCATTAAGAAGCCTTTCATCGCCATAAAGCCGGGAACGACCAATATAAGAATGGCGATAAACCGGGAAATAATCATTTTCATAAGGAGATTCCTTCCTGAGACTGATGTAAAGTTCTATCGTTTATCATACCTTTTTCCATAGGAGATGTCTATTTGGTTTAGGTGTCTTTCGATTTTGTGTTCAGCTAAAAAGAGAGTACAATGAGAGAGAAACTGGACTTATGTTGGAGGTGCCGATTGTGGCAATTACATGTGATGTAGCGATACTTGGCGGGGGGACCGGAGGATATGTTGCAGCCATCCGGGCGGCCCAGCTTGGAAAAAATGTGGTCATCATTGAACAGGACAAGCTCGGAGGAACCTGCCTGCATCGCGGATGTATTCCGAGTAAAGCCTTGCTTCGGAGCGCCGAGCTATTTGCAGAGATGAAGGACAGCGAGCGTTACGGCATCGAGTCAGACGGCGTCCGTTTATCGTTTGGCAAAGTGCAGCAGCGTAAAGAAGGCATCGTTCATAAACTGTATCAAGGCGTTCAATATTTGATGCGGAAAAATAAAATTACCGTGGTCCAAGGAAAAGGGAGAGTCATCGGGCCTTCCATCTTCTCGCCGCGGAGCGGGGCGGTAGCTGTGGAGCTTCCGGACGGCGAGATGGAGACGGTCGTTCCAACCCATCTGATTATTGCCACCGGTTCCAGACCACGTCATCTGCCCGGGCTTGAGCCGGACGGTGTACATATCCTGACCAGCGACCATGCACTCCAGATGGAGGAGCTCCCTGAATCCATCATCATTGTCGGAGGCGGCGTTATCGGCGTGGAATGGGCCTCGATGCTGAATGATTTCGGCGTGAACGTCACTGTGGTCGAGGCGGCGACGCATCTTGTGCCAGCGGAGGATGAAGAGATCGGACGGGAGCTTCAGAAGCAGCTTGCCGGAAGGGGCGTTAACATCCTGACAGGCGTCAAGCTGCTGATCGAAACCTGTGAGGTTCAAGAAGGACGCGTTACGATTACGCTCGAGCATGACGGCGAGAGCAGGACGCTGACCGCTGACAAGCTTTTGATGTCCGTAGGAAGGGTTGGCAATACCGACCAGATCGGCCTGGAAAATACCGATGTCCGCGTGGAGAACGGAGTCATTGCCGTGAATGCGAACATGCAGACGACCGAACCGCATATTTATGCGATCGGCGACTGCATTGGCGGTCTTCAGCTTGCACATGCCGCCAGCCATGAGGGGATCACGGCCGTGAATCATCTGGCAGGCGAGGCCCATATGACTTATCGCAAAGAGTGGATTCCGCGCTGCATTTATTCCCGTCCTGAGGCGGCCAGCGTTGGCCTTACGGAGAAGGAAGCCCGGGATCGCGGGCATGCGGTCAAGGTCGGCAAGTTTCCATTCTCCGCGATCGGCAAAGCGCTGGTCAACGGGACGCAGGAAGGCTTTGTAAAAGTGATCGCCGATCAGGAGACGCAGGATATTTTGGGCGTGCATATGATCGGTCCGCACGTTACGGAGCTGATCGGGGAAGCGGCACTTGCCCAGGTGCTGGATGCCACGCCTTGGGAAGTAGGAGCAGCGGTTAATGCGCACCCGTCTTTGTCGGAAATCATAGGCGAAGCGATGCTGGCCGTGGACGGAAAATCGATCGGTTTATAGGCCTAAAGGCATTCTTTGTGGAATCCCTCATTTCTTTTTGGTTAAAAAGGGATTATAATAACATTAAGCCAAGTCTTAGTACCAGGTTTTAATACTTGCTCTGATATGCTACTGTTGACGGTGCGACTGCACCGATCCTGGAGGGCGAGGCTCATGATAAAGGAGGGATCTCCATGAAAGAACAAGAAACGATGACTTCGAAGACCAATCGGCATGAACAGCTTGGGCTTACAGACGGACAGGTTCTGGACATGTACAAATATATGGTGCTGGCGCGCAAGTTCGATGAGCGCAACCTGCTGCTGCAGCGTGCCGGCAAAATTAATTTTCACGTATCCGGGATCGGACAGGAGGCTTGCCAGGTCGCTGCGGCTTTTGCCCTCGACCGGGAGAAGGATTATTTCCTGCCATACTACCGCGATTACGGATTTGTGATGGCTGTAGGCATGACACCGCGAGAGCTCATGCTGTCGGCATTTGCCAAGGCGGAGGATCCGAACAGCGGCGGCCGGCAAATGCCCGGGCATTTCGGGAGCAAGCGGCTGCGTATCGTGACAGGGTCCAGCCCGGTCACAACGCAGGTTCCACATGCGGTAGGCATCGCGCTGGCTGCTAAGATGCAGAAGAAGGATTTTGTTACGTTTGTTACGTTTGGCGAAGGCTCGAGCAACCAGGGAGATTTCCATGAGGGCTGCAACTTTGCCGGCGTCCATAAGCTACCTGTTATTTTGATGTGCGAGAATAATCAGTACGCGATTTCGGTTCCGATTCACAAGCAGCTCAGCGGCAAAGTGAGCGACCGTGCGCTGGGATATGGCTTCCCGGGCATTCGGGTAGACGGCAATGATGCGCTCGCTGTATATGCAGCAGTTAAGGAAGCGCGTGAGCGGGCGATTCGCGGCGAAGGGCCGACACTGATCGAGTCGATGATGTATCGTCTGTCTCCGCATTCCACCTCCGATAACGATTTGGCTTATCGGACGAAAGAGGAAGTCGAAGAGAACTGGAAGAAAGACGGCGTGGTCCGGTTCAAGAATTATCTGATCGATTGCGGATTATGGGATGAAGCGCGGGATCAGGATCTTATTGCACAATTGAATCTGGAAATTAAAGAAGCGACCGAATCCGCAGACAATGCGCCATTCCCTAAGCCGGAAGATACGCTTCTTCACGTATATGCCAGTGATGAAGGAGGGGCTCAAGCATGGCGGTAATGGAGTATATTGATGCCATTCGACTTGCAATGAAGGAAGAGATGCAGCGGGATGAATCGGTATTCGTGCTGGGCGAGGACGTTGGCGTTAAGGGCGGCGTCTTCACCACAACGAAAGGCCTGATGGAACAGTTCGGAGAAATGCGCGTGATGGATACCCCGCTCTCGGAATCGGCGATCGCCGGCGTAGCCATCGGAGCCGCCATGTACGGCATGAAGCCGATCGCGGAGATGCAGTACTCGGATTTCATGCTTCCCGCGACCAACCAGATCATCAGTGAAGCAGCCAAAATCCGTTACCGCTCGAATAATGACTGGAGCTGTCCCGTGGTTATCCGGGCGCCGATCGGAGGAGGAATCTTCGGCGGCCTGTACCATTCCCAGTGTCCGGAATCGATATTCGTCGGGACACCGGGCCTTAAGATCGTCGCCCCTTTCTCGGCGTATGATGCGAAGGGATTGCTGAAGGCAGCGGTACGCGATCCGGATCCGGTCCTGTTCTTCGAGAATAAAAAGTGCTATAAGCTGATCAAGGGCGAGGTTCCGGATGACGATTACGTCGTACCGATCGGGAAGGCGAATCTGCTTCGGGAAGGGGCCGACATTACGGTGATCGGCTACAGTCAGCCGCTGCACTTCGTGATGCAGGCTGCCGAGGAGCTGGAGAAGGAAGAGGGCATCACCGCCCACGTGCTCGATTTGCGCACCTTGCAGCCGCTGGATCAGCAGGCGATTATGGATGCGGCCCGTCAGACGGGGAAAGTGCTGATCGTGCATGAGGACAACAAAACCGGCGGTGTTGGCGCTGAAGTAGCGGCGATCATTGCCGAGCACTGCCTGTACGATCTGGATGCGCCGATTATGCGTTTATGCGGTCCGGATGTGCCGGCGATGCCGATCAGTCCGCCGATGGAGAAGTTTTTTATGCTGAACAAAGATAAAGTCAAAGAATCCATGCGTCAGCTGGCGCTTTACTAAGAACAGGGAGTTGTGAGCATGTCCGATAATCAGAAATTAACCGATGTTGCGATGCCTCAGCTCGCGGAATCCCTAGTTTCCGCAACGATTGCCAAGTGGTTAAAGAAGCCGGGGGATCCGATCGAGCAGTATGAACCGATCTGCGAAGTCATCACGGATAAAGTGAATGCCGAGATTCCGTCGACGATGGATGGCGTGATGGGAGAATGGTTGGCACAGGAAGGCCAAACGGTGAACGTAGGTGAAGTTATTTGCCGGATCGCTACCGTGGCTGCTCCGGAGCGTACGCCATCCGCTCAGCCTTCGGGCTATCCCGCACAGGCTTCCCCAAGCCGTACGGTTTCGGCGGAAGGAGAATCCATGCGTCACCGGTACTCTCCTGCGGTTCAAAGCCTGGCGGCAGAGCACCAAATTGTTTTAAACCAGGTACAAGGCACCGGAATGGGCGGCAGAATTACACGTAAAGACGTTCTGGCCTATATCGGGCAGGGACGACCGGCTGCTGCCGCAACCGCAGCTTCCGGCATGGTCTCGAATGAAGCCGAGACGGCGGCACAACGATCAGCTTCGCCGTTCGAAGGCATGCAGCGCCAGACGCCTGCCGCACCGACGCCGCCGCCCGGAACGCCCATCCCGGATGTGCGTCATTCCGGGCTTCACTTGACCGAAACGCCGAAGATCCCGACCATCGAAGTGGAAGGCATGGAAAACGGGCGCTCGGAATATTTTATTGATGTTACGCCGATTCGTAATGCGATTGCGAGAAATATGCGCCAAAGCGTCACCGAAATCCCGCATGCCTGGACCATGATCGAGGTGGATGTGACCAACGTCGTGCTGCTGCGGAACAAACTGAAGGATGAATTCAAACGGAAGGAAGGGGTCAATCTCACCTATCTGGCATTCCTGCTGAAGGCGGTTGTCAATGCGATCAAGGATTACCCGATCATGAATTCCTTCTGGGCTGTCGATAAAATCGTCGTCAAACGCGATATCAATCTGTCGCTTGCCGTAGGTACGGAGGATTCGGTGCTTACACCGGTCATCCAACGCGCTGACCAGAAGAATATCGCCGGCCTTGCCAGAGAGATCGACGAGCTTGCGCGCAAGACCCGCGAAGGCAAGCTGACGCTCGATGACATGCAGGGCGGTACCTTTACGGTAAACAATACGGGCTCCTTCGGCTCCATCCTTTCTTACCCGATTATTAACTATCCGCAGGCAGCGATCCTGACGTTCGAATCGATCGTGAAGAAACCGGTCGTGATCAATGATATGATCGCAGTCCGTTCCATGGCGAACCTGTGTCTGTCATTGGATCACCGCATTTTGGATGGCGTCATCTGCGGCCGGTTCCTGCAGCGGGTTAAGGACAACCTGGAGAGCTTCAGCCTGGATACGAAGCTGTACTGAGTTGGAACAATTCTTGGTGGTAACATCTGTAAATCGACTAAGCAACACCTGTAAACGCCCGTGCATATGCTCACGGGCTGTTGTGATCATGGCATTCATTCGGATATTGGACCCCAGTGGAGAGAAGGGTGAGCACAATGACGAAACCGTTAAATGTCTCTTACACGCCGATGCTCGATTACGGCATGGCCTGGGAGCTGCAAAAGCTCCATGTAGCGGAAATCGACAAAGGGGAGCGTCACGAAAGCCTGATGCTCCTCCAACATCCGCCTACCTATACGATAGGCTCGCAGCGTCATCCGGAGCATTTGCTGCTCAGCAAGGAAGAGCTGGAGAAGAAGGGCATTGGCCTGTTCGAGATCGATCGTGGCGGGGATATTACATATCATGGACCCGGACAGCTGGTCGGGTATCCGCTGTTAGTGCTTGAAGGCGGCAAGGGGCTGGATTTGCACGGATTCCTCCGCAGCGTGGAGCAGGTCATTATCGATTATTTGGCCGCGCACCAAATCGAAGCAGGCCGCAAGCCGGAGTATACGGGCGTGTGGGTCGGCGACCGCAAAATATGCGCGATCGGCGTGAAATTCAACAAGCGCCGGCATGACCGGGGATTTGTCACGAGCCACGGCTTCGCTTTTAACATTAAAGCGGGCATCGCCGAATCCGGCTTCACGGGAATCATTCCGTGCGGGATTCAGGAATATGGCGTGACATCGCTGGAGGATTGCACCGGCCGCACCTTCGAAGTCGAGGAAGTAGCGCGGGAGATCGTGCCCTACTTCACCGAGGTATTTTCCTATAAGGCGCATTGGCCGGATAAAGTCTGGACATAAGCTGTCGCTTAACGTAAAAGAAGGGGCTCCAGGACAATAAGCAGCGTGGATCCGATCATGGCGATCAGCATGAGATAGATAAAAACTCGAAACCATTTTTTACGTTGCATGGTGCAGCTCCTTTGAAAAAGTTTAATGATGTACATCATTATAGCAGCATTTATTCCGTTTGGAAGGCTATAAGTCCATTGTATCGTAACTGCGAAAGAGAGGGAAGTCCAGTGATCTCAAGAGAACGAATCATTCAAGAGTTTATGGAACTGGTTCAGGTGGACAGCGAAACGAAGCATGAAGAGGCGATATCCGGCGTATTAAAGGAAAAGTTCGGAAGCCTTGGCCTCGAGGTCGTCGAAGACGACGCAAAGGATAAGACCGGGCACGGAGCAGGCAACCTCATCATAACCTGGAAGGCGGAAGGCGCGGAGAAAGCGCCGAAGGTACTGTTTACCTGCCATATGGATACCGTTACACCCGGCCGGGGAATTAAGCCGACGCTCGGGGAAGACGGCTGGATTCGCAGTGACGGGACGACGATTCTCGGCGCGGACGATAAGGCCGGAATCGCCGCTTTACTCGAAGGGATCCGGGTGATCCAGGAGAACAAGATTCCGCATGGCCAGATTCAATTCGTCATCACCGTCGGCGAGGAATCCGGTTTGGTCGGCGCTCGTGCGCTCGATCCGAAATACCTGGAAGCAGAGATGGGGTTTGCGCTCGATTCAAACGGAGAGCTGGGTTCCATCGTCGTTGCCGCTCCGACCCAAGCAAAGATCAAGATGATTATTAAGGGGAAATCGGCGCATGCCGGCGTGAATCCGGAGGATGGCATCAGTGCCATCCAAGTCGCCTCCAAAGCGATATCCAAAATGAAGCTCGGGCGCATCGATAAAGAAACGACAGCGAACATCGGCAAGTTCCAGGGCGGCGGAGCTACCAACATCGTGTGCGATTACGTGGAGATCGACGCCGAAGCGAGAAGCATCGTGCAGGAGAAGGTGGATAAGCAAGTTGGCGATATGCGCGAAGCGCTTGAAACCACGGTTCGGGAGTACAATGCAAATTGCGAGTTTATTAGCGAGATTGTGTATCCCGCATATAGCTTTAATGAGCATGATGCAGTCGTGCAGCTTGCGCAGCGGGCGATCCGCGGGCTTGGCATGCAGGCCGATACCTTCACGTCCGGAGGTGGCAGTGATGCCAACATTTTCAACGGACTCGGCATTCCGACGGTAAATCTGGCGATCGGGTATCGCGACATTCATACAACCAAGGAACGGATTAAGGCTGAGGACTTGGAAAAAGCTGCACAGATCGTTGTGGCCATCGTGCAAGAAACAGCAAAATCCTAATACCAATCAGAACCACCCGTCAAACGGGTGGTTTGCTCTTGGGGTATAACCCCTTGTTGCCAAACTGCGCCTAAAGACGCTAGCCTGACAATAAAATTGTTCAGGCTCAGTGTAATTTGTCACTTTCACTTACCAGTTAAACTGGTTTACTTCTTCTTGCTACTGTTTTTGCTGAATGGGTCTTCATACTCTTTCACACTCAGTTTATCAATTGCCTGGTCGTGTGCTTCTTGCTCACGGATATATTTTGCCACGGTGGCTTCATTCAAGCCCACTGTGCTGACGTAGTATCCCTCCGCCCAAAATTTTCGATTGCCATATTTATACTTCAAGCTAGCATGCTTCTCGAATATCATGAGTGAGCTTTTCCCCTTCAGGTATCCCATAAATGATGATACTGAGATTTTGGGGGGAATTGCTACCAACATATGTACATGATCGGGCATCATGTGGCCTTCGATTATCTCCACTCCCTTGTATTTGCATAATCGTTTGAAAATTTCGATTAAGTCTTTCCTCACTTGATTATAAATCTCTTTCCGTCTATACTTCGGGGTGAACACAATGTGGTACTTGCACATCCACTTCGTGTGAGCTAAACTATAGCTCTTGTTTGCCATCTAAGACCATTCCTTTCATTATTGAGCCTGAACATCTCAATTTTATCGGAATGGTCTTGTTGGTCAAACCCTCGATCCCTCCACCCGCATAGCGGGTGGTTTTTTGTTTCGCACGCTTCGCGAGCTCAACTGGCTAAAGCCATAAGAAATAAAGTCCGCAGCGGGCATCACCCGCTGCGGACTTTTTATAATGCTCTCATCGCCTCGACTCAAGAAGCGTGGAGCGTTTTTATATTTCAGAGCTTCTTTCGAGCGAAGGAAGTCTTTACATGAGTGCTAATTGACCAGCGAGCGTTCAGTCTCAAAGGGGTCGTTCCGTTGCTGTGCCGGGGACCAGGACGTGTGCCACCCCGTGCTCTCGACCACGTGCAGGGCCGCATTAATTTTGCCCAGATATGCCTCGATTTCTGTTCTGGCTTCAGCCGAAGCATACACTCTTTCCAGCCTTCCGGAGAGCGAGATCAGGGTGGACTGCAAATAACAGGCCGCTTCGCCGAATCTTGCCGCAGTATATGAGGGCCGATGGCTGCGAAGCTGCGCGAATAACTTCGCGGACTCTTCATAGGAGCCTTGGTCGTACAAACGCTCTGCCGCTACGAAAATCAGATCGGTGCTGTACAGGCCCGGGTCCTGCAGGGGCAGTTCTTCGAGCACATGGATTTTTGCCGCTGCAAGCGACTTATATCCTTCCTGATATAACAGGCAAATCAGTGCATAATAAGCATGGTCGCCATATTCAGCCAGCAATTCCTCGGCCGCATCGATCATGCCGAGCGATACCGCGATGTCAGCCCATTCGATTCGCTCGGTCAAGCTGAGACTGGCTTCCAGCTGCGTACGCTTCAGCTTCCGTTCACAGAGAAGCTGAATGATCCGATGCTTGCTCTTCCGGTCCGTAAGCTCATTCAGCCCTTCCCCGCGACCCGCCTGGTTGCCTTGGTTCATAAGCTGCAGCGCTTCGGGGATTCGGTCGCTCCGGATCAGGCTGCATATGTACATATGCCATTGTTCATGGGTTAAACGGTCAAGGCGCGAGAGACATTCTGCGGCAATCGAATAGGAGCCGATATAATATAGCGCCTTGCCCAGCATTGCTTCCGAATTCGTGCAGCCTCCTGCTTCCCGCGCAAGGGAAGCGTAAATATCGGGATCTGCCGTTCCCTGCGCATGGAGGAGGGCAGCCCACTGGTTCAAGGCCTCCTGTGCATATGCTCCCTTCTTCGAGAGAACGGTCCGAAATGCATTCTCCGCATCTTGGAAAGAACGAAGACGCATGCTTAATAGACCATACTCAAGCCAGATCAGATCCGAATCTTTCCATTCGGTCTGGGCCCCTTGGTCTCTATTCAATGGAGAGGATAGCGCCGCTTCCCTGAAGCTCACAAGCGCTTCCTCAAGATATCCGCGTCTTTCGTACCACTTCCCGCGTTCATAGATCGTTGAAGGCGGGCTTGTAATTGGTTCGGTTTCAATAAATGGTATATGTCGCATGTCGAAGCCTCCCAATGTAATAACACAGGTTCCGGTGTGAAAGTCATGGTCGAAATTCGAAAAAAAGAGAAAAAAGTCGAAAAAAGAGTCTAAAGTCCTAGTAATGCCGGGCGCTTGCGTGTTTATTCAATCTCTTGGCGGTAATAATATCCATGATGGTTGCCTCTGGCCCCCATTGATTCTGCCATTGCTTGAGCATAATGCGGATCTGCCAGGCTCGTCCCACCATATGAATCGAATGCTCCCCTTGATAGCTCTTCATCACGCGTTCCTTCTTTCTCTGAAATTTTGATATAATACACCTTATGCAATAGCATGGGCAGTCATGCCGTTTTTAAACTTAAGGAGGCTAAATCTATGAACGTGACCGGCAGCAGCAACCGCGAAGCTTCAAATAAAATGCTGGAAGAAACGACAATATCGACGCAGCCTGTATTCGACGGGAAAATCATTTCCCTTCAGGTGGATACCGTCCGCCTTCCGGACGGGCAGACAGCAACGCGGGAAGTCGTAAGGCATCCTGGTGCCGTAGCGGTCCTTGCGTTAAAAGGGGATAAAATGTTGGTCGTCGACCAGTTCAGGCAGCCGCTGGGGCGCTGCGAGGTGGAGATTCCCGCCGGCAAGCTGGAGCGCGGCGAGGATCCGATGGAAGCTGCAAAGCGGGAGCTGCAGGAGGAGACGGGCTATGCATGCGGTTCGATTCGCAAGCTGCACTCCTTTTACACGTCCCCGGGCTTTGCCGACGAAATCATTCATCTCTATCTGGCCGAAGATCTTGTGAGTGGAGCCATGAACCCGGATGAGGATGAATTTCTCCAATTGATGGAAGTCACGCTGGAGGAAGCCTATGATCTTATAAGAGAAGAAAGAATCAGCGATGCCAAAACGATTCTGGCGGTGTATGCATGGAACATGTATACGATGACGGGAACGATCTGACATGAGTTCGGGTAAGAAGCTTGACTTCCAGCAGGACCTGCACAGCTACTATTGCGATATGCATATTCATATCGGCCGAACGGACAGCGGACAAGCTGTCAAAATTAGCGCAAGCAACAACCTGACGTTCGAGAACATTGCGGCGGAAGCCTCCGAACGGAAAGGCATCCGGATGATCGGCATTATCGACTGCCACTCTCCTTCCGTGCAGGACGATATCACCCGCTGCCTGGACAGCGGAGTCATGGAAGAAATCGAGGGCGGGGGCATCGCCTACCGGGATACGGTCATTCTTCTCGGCAGCGAGATCGAAATACGCGAGCCGGGCCTGGGAGCGGCGCATGTGCTTGCGTATTTTCCGGATTTGGGCACCATGCGCGAGTTCACGGACTGGATGTCCCGCTATATGAAAAATGTCCAGCTGAGCTCGCAGCGAATCTATGTGTCTCCGCGGGAGCTGCAGCAGGAAATCATCGGCCGCGGCGGCCTGCTCATTCCCGCGCATGTATTTACGCCTCATAAAGGGCTGTACGGCAGCATGGCGGATCGGATGAGCGATGTGTTTGATCTTGAAGGGATTGCAGGCATCGAGCTTGGTCTCAGCGCCGATTCCTCGATGGCGGGATTGATCAGCGAGCTCGACCGCTACACCTTTCTGACCAATTCGGACGCGCATTCGCTGGGGAAGATCGGAAGGGAATACAACCGGATTGATATGGCCGGCCCATCGTTCGAGGAATTCAAAATGGCGCTTCAGATGAAGGAAGGGCGGAGGGTGTCGGCGAACTACGGGCTGAACCCGAAGCTGGGGAAATACCATCGGACCTATTGCGGCGGATGCGAGAGCATCCTCGATCAGGAGCACTTAGCTGCCGAATCCGGGCCGTCAAGATGCCCGTACTGCGGCAGCACCAAGCTCATCCAGGGCGTCCTTGACCGGATCCTTGATATTGCAGACCGGGAGGATCCGCGCATACCGCCGACCCGGCCGCCATACCATTATCAGGTTCCGCTTGAGTTCATCCCCGGCCTCGGCAAATCGGCTATGGGGAAGCTGCTGGCCGCCTTCGGGACCGAAATGGCGATTCTTCATCAAGCCACCGAAACGGAGCTTGCGGAGGTCGCCGGGGAGAAACTTGCAGCCAGCATTGTCAAGGCAAGAAACGGAACGCTGGCCCTGTCCTCGGGCGGTGGAGGCACCTATGGCAAGGTGATGAAGTAAGGACACGCCGGGGTCCGTCCCCGGAACCTTTCTTCCAGTCATAGAATTCGAGAGGGGATCATAGAGTAGAGTAGAGACAGGAAAGGAGACTCTATTCTATGCAATCATTCCGCCAGACGTTAAAGGATCAGACACCGCTCTATGTATTTGTTGCTGTCTTGTTTCTGGTCGGCGTGCTCTTCGGGGCGCTGATGGTCAATGCGCTGTCGTTGGAGCAGCAGCAGGACATGGCCAGGCACTTGAACCATTTTTTTATTAACGTGCAGGACAGCAACGAAACCATGATGCAGTCCTCCTACTGGAGCATAGCGGGTCTTCATCTGAAATGGATCGGACTAATATGGATTTTAGGCTTGTCGGTGATCGGCCTGCCGGGCATTCTCATTTTGGATTTTTTGAAGGGAGTGCTGATCGGCTTTACCGTCGGATACTTGGTTGGGCAATACTCGTGGACCGGTCTGCTATTCGCACTGGTATCCATCGCGCCGCAAAACCTGGTCATTATCCCGATGCTGATGATGTGCAGCGTTGCAGCCATCTCGTTCTCCCTATATATCATCAGAAATCGATTTTTGATGCATCGCGGAGGCAGCATGGTACGGCCGCTGACATCCTATGCACTGATAACGCTCTGCATGGTGGTTCTGGCGCTGTGCATTTCGTCCTTTGAGACGTGGGTAACGCCGGCGATGATGCAGTGGGTAACCCCGATGCTGCTGTAATGCCGCGTGTTTTAGCGGAGAGTAAAAGCGTTTGACTTTGTTTGTCAAATCCCCCTATAATGAAGGAAGTGACAATGACGTGCAGTGATTTCCAAGGGGGAGGGAAACGATGGAAGCGCGGATCGACAAAATTAAGCAGCAGCTGCAATCCCAAGGTTACAAATTAACGCCCCAGCGGGAAGCCACGGTTAGCGTGTTGTTGGAGAATGAAGACGACCACCTTAGCGCAGAAGATGTATTTATGCTCGTGAAAGAGAAAGCTCCGGAGATCGGTCTGGCAACCGTATACCGTACCCTGGAGCTGCTGAGTGAGCTTCATGTCGTAGAGAAGATCAATTTCGGCGATGGTGTCGCAAGATACGACCTTCGAACAGATACTTCGAAACATCATCACCATCATCTAATATGCACTCAATGTGGAAGCATGGATGAAATACGCGAGGATTGGCTCGGTCCCTTAGAGGAACGACTGGAGCGCGAATTCAATTTCACCGTGCACGACCATCGGCTTGATTTCCACGGCATATGCTACCGTTGCAAGGAGAAGGGCAAGAACGACCCTGATAAATCTTAACTTATAACCAACATCATATGGCGTGGTGATTCATCACGGCAAAGCCCTCTTTAACGCATACAGCCGGGAGGGCTTTTCATTTGGGTAGGAAATGGACATGAGTACATACTCGATTCAGGCGGGAATCGTGCCGAATTGCGCTTTGCCCCTTATCGGATGCCGGTATATATGCCGGCCCGGTATCATAGTCTTAATGTGACGAGCTTTCGGGCTCAAGCGTACAAAGAACACAAGGGGGACGCATGATCATGATTATATCGATCCGCAAAATCGCCGCATGGATCCGCTTCATTTCCATGTTCGCCCTGTTAACGATGTTTTTCTATTATATCCTTGGATGGGTGGGAGACTGGTTAACCCCATCCGACCCTTACCGTACGCCGTCCGGTCATGCCGTAAAGGCATTTCAGCCGGAGAGCACGTTAGATGCTAGATATTCGCCGATGGAACGTCTCCGTTTATATTACTGGTATGGCGAGTAGATGTTCCAAAGGGCATGCAGGGTCAGGTGGAAACGATGCTTCAATATGTAGATGAATACTTAGAATATTTGGAAGAGTCAAAACGATTGTCGCCGCGAACGATTGAGTCGTACCGGACGGACATCACCAGCTTTATCGCGTTTGCGGCCGAGAGGGACGTCACGGAACCAGGGGATGTTAATCGTGCGCTGCTCGGAATATACCTTGGCCGAATGCGCCAGCAGGGGAGGGCGGCTTCGACCCAGCTGCGCTGCATCGCGTCGCTCCGGTCTTTTTTTCAGTATTTGGTCCGCCGGGCCGTCATCATCCAGGATCCCACCTTGCTGCTGGAATCGCCCAAGCCGGAGCGCAGGCCTCCTAAGGCTCTTGAGGAGCAGCAGGTAGACAAGCTGCTGGCGGCTCCGGATTGCGATTCTCCGCAAGGGGCAAGGGACAAGGCGATGCTCGAGCTTCTCTATGCCTCCGGAATTAAGGTTTCGGAGCTAGTGTCGCTGAGCCTGGCCGACGTGGATCTACGGATGCGATTTTTGCGCTGCGCGGCAGGTGAGGGTAAGGAACGGATCCTGCCGATCACAAGAACCGCTGCCCGGCATGTGGAGTTTTATGTCCATGAAATGAGGGACAAGCTGCTCAAGGATGATGGGGAAGACGGACTGTTCCTGAATACGCAGGGCAAACGGCTGTCGAGGCAGGGCTTTTGGAAAATTATCAAGAAATACGGCAAGTCGGCCGGTATCGAGGAAGAGATCACGCCTCACACGCTCCGGCATTCCTTTGCGGTCCATTTGCTGCAGAACGGAGCTGACCTGCGCTCGGTACAGGAAATGCTTGGGCATTCGGCACTTTCCACGACGGGCATGTACCAATCGGCCAAGAAGAGCATGAAGGAAGTGTACGACCACTTTCATCCCAGGGCTTGAATATAGACAGCTTTGCATATGAACTGCAAATCATAATCGATAACCATACAGTTAGGAGAGAACGAGATGAGTTCAGTAAACCAAGCAAGCATTAAAGAAGCGGCGGAATATATCCGCCGGCAGCATGACGT
Source organism: Paenibacillus sp. FSL R5-0810 (assembly GCF_038002285.1). NCBI lineage: Bacteria > Bacillati > Bacillota > Bacilli > Caryophanales > Paenibacillaceae > Paenibacillus > Paenibacillus sp. FSL R5-0810. Next base: position 2,709,056 of record NZ_JBBOCF010000001.1, on the reverse strand, counting down.
CAAGCCCGAGGTAGGTCTCATCCTGGGTTCGGGTCTTGGCGTCCTGGCGGATCTGATGGAGAATGCGGTATCGATCAACTATCAAGACATCCCGCATTTTCCGGTATCGACGGTTGAAGGTCATGAAGGCGAGCTGCTGCTGGGAACGATTCACGGCCGAAGCGTCGTGCTGATGAAGGGCCGGTTTCACATGTATGAGGGCTACGGCCCCGAGCTGACTGCCTTTCCTGTCCGGGTCATGAAGGAACTTGGGGTGCAGAGCCTGCTTGTCACCAATGCGGCCGGCGGCATCAACACGTCCTTCGAGCCGGGAGATCTCATGCTGATCTCGGATCATCTGAATATGACGGGAAAAAATCCACTGATCGGACCTAATGATCCGGCGCTGGGCGTCCGGTTCCCGGATATGTCCGAGGCATACAGCCGCAGACTGCGGCAGCTGGCGAAGGAAATTGCCGTGAGCCAGAGCGTTGTCCTCAGAGAAGGGGTTTACGCCGGCTTGCTGGGTCCAACCTATGAAACGCCGGCCGAAATCCGGATGCTGCGTACCCTTGGCGCCGACGCGGTTGGCATGTCAACCGTTTCCGAAGTGATCGTAGCAAGACATGCCGGACTAGAGGTGCTTGGCATTTCCTGTATCAGTAACATGGCAGCGGGAATTTTGGATCAGCCGCTTTCCCATGACGAGGTAATGGAGACCACGGAGAAGGTACGAGAGAAGTTTCTCGGTTTGGTCATGGCGATTATCCCGAAAATGTAATCCATCTTACGGAAGAACAGAAGACCTGTACTTGCGAGGCGAATAACGCTGTCGTTTAGTACGGGTCTTTTTTTGCATCCAGCCTAAATACTGGAATAATTTGTTTCCAACCTGACGACAATGGTTAGAGAGACCCGTATACGTACGGGATGCCATTACGAGTGTCAGGAGGGGACGGAATTGAAAAAAGCGTTAATCGCTGGACTGTTTGCTTTCATTGTTGGATGGTCCAGTGCGGCAGTTCCAAGCTATGCCGAGGAAAACAGTAATACCGGCGGATCATCCCAAGGGGAGCTGGCGCCTAGTGCCCGTTCCGCCATCTTGCTTGATGCGGATACCGGAACCATCATTTACGAAAAAAACAGCCATGATAAGCTGCCTCCGGCCAGCATCACAAAAATTATGACGATGCTGCTGACGATGGAGGCGATCGACGAAGGACGTTTGAAGTTAACCGATAAGGTTCGCACCAGCGAGTATGCCGCTTCGATGGGGGGATCCCAAATCTTCCTCGAGCCCGGGGAAGAAATGACCGTCGAAGAAATGCTCAAGGGGATCGCTATGGCATCCGGCAACGACGCTTCCGTTGCGATGGCAGAGAAGATTGCAGGCACGGAGGAAGCCTTTGTCAAGCTGATGAACGAGAAAGCGGCGGAGCTCGGGATGAAGGATACGCATTTCGTCAATTGCAACGGATTGCCGGCAGACAACCATTATACTTCGGCGCATGACATCGCCCTGATGAGCCGCGAGCTGCTGAAATACGAGGGAATCACGAAGTATACCGGCGCCTATCAGGATTATTTGCGAAAGGATACGCCAAAGCCGTTCTGGCTGGTCAATACGAACAAGCTGGTCCGTTTTTACACGGGGGCGGACGGTTTGAAAACCGGCTATACCTCGGAGGCCAAATTTTGCTTGTCGGCAACGGCCAAGCGGGACGGATTGCGCACGATCGCGGTGGTGATGGGAGCTCCGGATACGAAGACGCGCAACAATGAAGTGTCCCGGTTATTCGATTATGCCTTCTCCCAATATGCGATGCATTCCATTTATAAGCCGGGTGAAGTGCTCGGGGTCCTGAAGGTGCAGAAGGGCAGCGTGCCGGAGATTACCATTCAGGCCGACAAAGAGTACAACGTGCTGGTCAAAAAGAATGCGAAAACCGAGGATATCCGGCATGAGCTTCAATGGACCGAAGGTCTGAAGGCTCCGGTTGCCGCCGGGCAAGTGATCGGAAAGCTGTCGGTTTACCAAGGGGACGCGCTGGTGAAGGAATTTGAACTGACGTCACCGGTCGAGGTGAAGAAAGCCGGATTCTGGAAGCTTTTTAAACGGACGACAGGCAAGTTGTTTCATGTAGATTGATAGGAGTTTTCTTCTAGTTTTGTCGGGGAGCAGGAAAGTCTTTTTCCATTGTAGAAATCTTTGTTCATGTCAGGGAGGAGAGTGAGCAAACATGAATCTGCATGTTGATATGGAGCATCACAGGCATGTGCTGATCGTTCGTTTGTCCGGGGAACTCGACCATCATACGGCCGATTCGGTTCGTCTTCAGCTGGATGAAGCCATCCAGCGGCGGCAAACGGAGCACTTGGTGCTGAGCTTGAAGGATCTGGAGTTTATGGACAGCTCGGGTCTTGGCGTCATTCTGGGACGCTATAAATTCATCAAGCAAAAAGGCGGCAAGATGGCGGTCTGCGACGTCAAACCGCAGGTTTATCGTCTGCTTGAAATGTCGGGCTTGTTCAAGATCATGCCGATCTATGAGAACGAGGGTACGGCGCTCTCGGGTTTGGAGGTAGTGTCATGAGTGAAGGTAAGTCGCAGCATAATTTTATGACTCTGCAGTTTGCCGCCAAGTCGGAAAACGAATCCTTTGCCCGTGTTGCCGTGGCAGCGTTCATATCCCAGCTGGATCCGACGATGGATGAGCTGAGCGACCTGAAGACGGTCGTATCCGAAGCGGTGACCAACTGCATCATTCACGGATATGACAGCAATCCGGAGGGGATCGTGAAGATCGAAGCTTCGATTGACGGAGATATCATCACCCTCTGTATTGAAGATGACGGCCGAGGCATCGAGGATCTGGAAATGGCCAAGCAGCCGCTGTACACGTCCAAGCCTGAGCTGGAGCGATCCGGTATGGGGTTCACGATTATGGAGAACTTCATGGATGAATTTGAAGTGGTCAGCCAGCCGGGCAGCGGCACCTCGATCAAAATGAAAAAGAGGATCGAATCTAAGAAAGCTTTATATAATTAGGGGTTGGACAAATGGATGCCGATGTGAAAAAAACTTCGCAGACTTATTTGGACGACGCGGAGGTCAAACGACTCATTGCACTCAGCCAAAACGGGGATCATGTTGCCCGGGATACGCTTGTCAATTGTAATATTCGGCTTGTCTGGTCTGTCGTTCAGCGGTTTATGAACCGGGGGTATGAGCCGGATGATCTTTTTCAAATCGGCTGTATCGGTCTCCTGAAGTCCGTGGACAAGTTCGATCTCAGTTATGACGTAAAGTTCTCTACCTATGCCGTGCCGATGATTATCGGGGAGATTCAGCGCTTCCTGCGGGATGACGGGACCTTGAAGGTCAGCCGCTCCCTCAAGGAAATGGCCAATAAAGTCAGGAAGAAGCGGGACGAGCTGTCCAAGCAGCTCGACCGTCTGCCGACGGTGAAGGAGGTTGCCGAGGAGCTGGGGGTAACGCCGGAAGATGTGGTGTTTGCCCAGGAAGCCAACAAGCCGCCGACCTCCATTCATGAAACGGTATTCGAGAATGACGGGGATCCGATTACGCTGATGGATCAGATAGCCGATGATTCGCAGGAGCGCTGGTTCGACAAGCTGGCTTTGAATGAAGCGATCGGAAGCTTGACCGAACGGGAACGCCTTATCGTTTATTTGCGGTATTACCGGGATCAGACGCAATCGGAAGTGGCCAGCCGGCTCGGGATTTCCCAGGTACAGGTGTCGAGGCTGGAGAAAAAAATACTGCAGAGCATACGGAATGAAATCGCGCAGTAGCGTAATTGCCGATTCCGGTATGCTGTGTGCTCGATACGAGCGCCTCTTTCGAAATGGAGAGGCGCTTTTTCGTGCTCGCGAAGAGGTATAGCTATGCTCCTTTCTTTGTGAATGCAGCATTATTGGATCATTTGAGGGCGCAGTCTTTTTGGAGAAATGGAGTAGAATCCACAGCGATTTCCCATACTAACGGTAATTTAGCAGTAAAGGAGTGTTTTTGGATGAAGGTCAATCCCACTCCGACGGTGTTTCTGCAGCTGCGAAGCCGCATACGTATTCCGAAAGACAAAACCGTCAAGCTTGGCGATGTCGCTTTCATCGTCTGCGATCCGGAATGGGAAGAACGGCTTGCCGCCCTTCCCCTCGTGCAGCCGAAGGACATGGACGGCAATCGGATGGTGATGGACTTGATCCAGATCATACCGAGGATCCGGCAGCTCATTCCGGACGTGCATATCGAGCCAATGGGCAACCACCATACGCTACTCGAGCTTACCGGACCGGAGAGCAGAAGCTCCAGGCTGTGGTTCCCGCTCGTTTGGCTGCTGCTGTTTTTTGGGTCGGCGCTTACGATTATGAATTTCCATGCGGACGTCAATATGCTCGAGGTGCAGATTCGAATAGTCGAGATGCTAACGGGAGAAAGGGATGAGCATCCTTACCTGTTCCAAATTGCCTATTCCCTTGGTCTTGGGTTCGGCATGACGGTATTCTTCAATCATTTGTTCAAGAAAAAGTGGAACGAGGAGCCGACACCGCTGGAAGTCGAAATGTATTTGTATCAGGAAAACCTGGACCAGTATGTCGTGGCCGAAGAGTATCGGAAAATGAATAAGGCGGCAGAAGGGCGCGGGAATGAATCATGATGACCTCGATGCTCCAGGGAATTTTTACGTGCGTGCTTGGCGTGGCAGGGGGGATCGCGGTCGGGGGCGGAGTCATTGCCCTGATCATCGTGCTCGATATCATCCCGCGGCTGTCCCAGTTAACCTCAACCTATCACCGGGTCCATTGGTATGAGGGAGCGCTGATTTCCGGCTCCTTTATCGGCACGCTTGCGGACTTCTGGCATTGGTCGGTTCCGCTCGGACCGGTTGTGAGCACGATCATCGGGCTGATGTGCGGCATCTTTATCGGCATGCTGGCAGCAGCACTGACGGAAGTTTTGAATGTTTTGCCGATTTTGGCGAAGCGGCTTCGTTTAACCGGTTATTTATTCGGGCTGCTGATGGCGATGGTTGCCGGAAAGGTCGCCGGCTCGCTGTTCGATTGGCTTATATACAATCAGTGATAGTTACACGATCAGGAGGTATAGAATGGACGAGAATACAACCTATAACGAAGGCATAGAACCGGACATCCCGGTAATCCCGCCATCCGAAATCAAGGAGCTGGAGGAGGAGGCGCTCAAGGAAAAGAGAAATGCGGAAACCTCGGACAGCACGGAGGAATCGGTCATATACTGGCAGGGCGAGGATCGGGTGCCGGAGAAGATCAGCGTCCTGAAAGAGACGCTGAAGGAAGTGATGGGCTATGGCGTTTCCTTTGACGTCATCATCCGCGAGATGACCTTTGCGGGAAGGCCGGCAGCGCTCTTGTTCCTAAACGGCTTCACGAATGATGTTATCGTTTCCGAAATATTAACCCGTCTTACCTACCTGACGCCGGAGGATGTCAGGGACGGCCACGCGCTGAACGATATGATGAAGGCGTATATTCCTCATGTCCAGGTTGAACAGGTGTCGAAGCTGAGCAAGGTGATCAATGACGTGTTATGCGGAATCTGCGCGTTGTTCATCGAGGGCGCAAGCACCGCCATCCTGCTGGATACCCGGAAATATCCCGTGCGCGGGCTTGAAGAGCCGGCGGTTGAACGCGTCGTTCGTGGAGCTAGGGACGGGTTCACGGAGACGATCGTAACCAATATCAATCTCGTGCGGCGGCGGGTCCGCGACCCGGGGCTTCATGTGGAGACGATGAAGGTAGGAAGACGGACCAAGACGGATGTGAGCCTGCTCTTTATCGACGATATTGCCGATCGCGTGCAGGTAGAAGCGATTCGCCGGAAAATAAAGCAGCTTGATCTCGAAGGGCTGCCGCTCGGCGACAAGCAGCTGGAGGAAGCAATCGTGAATAAGGGCTGGCATCCGTACCCGCTCGTCCGATACTCGGAACGGCCGGACGTGGTAGCCTCCCACCTGCTGGAGGGACGGATCGTCGTCATGGTCGATACATCGCCCAGCGTAATGATTATGCCGACGACCTTCTTCGATTTATGCCAGCATGCCGAAGAGAACCGGCAAACCGCGTTTATGGGCACCTATTTAAGATGGATCCGCTTTGGCGGCATCTTCGCCTCGATGTTCCTGCTCCCGCTCTGGATGCTGCTTGTCGTCCATCCGGAGCTGAAGCCGCCGGCGCTGGATATCCTTGGGCCGCAGGAGAATGCCAAAATTCCGATTATCGGGCAATTTCTGATCGTCGAATTCGGCGTCGATCTGCTGCGTTTGGCGGCCGTTCATACGCCGACGCCGCTCGCCTCGGCCATGGGCTTGATCGCTGCGATTCTGATCGGCGATATTGCCGTCAAGACCGGGCTGTTCGTCAATGAGGTGGTGCTTTATATGGCCGTTGCAGCTATCGGCATGTTCGCCACGCCGAGCTACGAGCTCGGGCTCGCCAACCGGATGGTCCGGCTCGTCCTGCTCGTAGCGACGGCGCTGTTTGGTGTGAAAGGGTTCGTGATCGGCAGCACGCTGCTGATTCTATCCTTGACGACGCATCGCTCCTATAACTCGTCGTACTTATGGCCGTTTATACCATTTAGTGCAAAGGCCATGGGCGAGATTTTATTCCGTAAACCGCTGCTGACGTCAACGAGACGCCCGGCCCTCAACAAGACGAGGGATCACACCAAAATGGGGACTGAAATGAATTCCAAAGGAAGGCATTGATAATAACACAAATGATGTGTTGAAAAATCCATTTTGCTTACGTTTCGTTGTCTGCTATACTGTGAACAATTATTCGATTATCCTATTTTTGATAAAGCGATCGGAGGAATTGTAAGCATGTTTCTACACGGTACCAGCAAGATTAACGAACAGGGACGTTTGGAGATCGGCGGATGCGACACATCCGAATTGAAAGCCCAGTACGGTACGCCTCTATATATTGTGGACGAGCAAGCGGTCCGGAATCGCTGCCGGGAATATATTGAAGCCTTTAAGGCTTCCGGTTTGAAGTTTCAAGTCGCGTACGCCAGCAAAGCGTTCTGCGTGATGGCCATGTGCCAGCTCGCTGAGGAGGAAGGGATGTCGCTGGACGTCGTTTCCGACGGGGAGCTGTACACGGCGCTGCAAGCCGGCTTTCCAGTACAGCGGATCCATTTTCACGGCAACAACAAGACGCCTGAAGAAATCGAAATGGCCATTGATGCCGAAATCGGCTGCTTTGTCGTGGACAATGTAGTCGAGCTGCATATGCTGCAGGCGATCGCGGCCGAGAAGAACCGGAAGATGAACATTCTCCTTCGTTTAACGCCGGGCGTTGAGGCGCATACCCATGAATATATCTCGACCGGCCAAACCGATTCCAAATTCGGATTCGATATCGGAAACGGCTCGGCGTTTGAAGCGGTGAAGCTGGCAGCGGCACAGAATAACATTCAATTGATCGGCATCCATTCCCATATCGGCTCGCAAATTTTCGAAGTCGAAGGATTCCAGATGGCCGTTGGGCGCGTTGCCGAATTTGCGGCGAAGGTCAAAGCAGATCTTGGCATCACCTTCAAGGTAGTCAATCTTGGCGGCGGATTCGGAATTCGCTATGTCGACGGAGATACCCCGCTGCATGTTTCCGACTACGTTAAAGCGATTACGGATGCGGTGAAGACCCATTTTGCCGGCATTGACAGCGAGCTGCCTGAGATTTGGGTAGAGCCTGGCCGCAGTATCGTGGGTGAAGCAGGCACCACGCTCTATACGGTAGGGACCAGCAAGGACATTCCGGGCGTGCGGAAATACGTGGCCGTAGACGGCGGAATGACTGACAACCCGAGACCGGCCCTGTACGAATCGAAATATGAGGCCATTCTGGCCAACCGTGCAAACGAGAAGCCGGAGGAGACGGTTTCGATTGCAGGCAAGTGCTGCGAGAGCGGTGACATGCTGATCTGGGACCTGGATCTGCCTAAGGTTAACACGGGAGACCTGCTGGCCGTATCCTGCACAGGGGCTTACAACTATTCCATGGCAAGCAACTACAACCGCATCCGCAGACCTGCCGTCGTTTTTGTTAAGGATGGTCAGAGCCGGCTTGTCGTTCGCCGTGAGTCGCTCCAGGATATTATCAGCAATGACGTCGTTCCTGCCCGGATCGCCAAAGAAACCGTTACAAGCTAAGTCGTTTCCATCGGCAGAACCAGCGCCTTACAAGGTGTGAGTCAGCATCCGAGGATTCCTTTAAAAGCCCGCCAGACCGCTTGATCGGTTTGGTTGGGCTTTTTTACAGACCAAATAGCCTTCGCGGACGATGGACGCTGAAAGCATCTAAGCGTGAAGCCCCCCTCAAGATGAGATTTCCCAGTATGTAAGACTAAAGATGCGGGTTCATTTTGCGTCCCAAGTTATTTCATAGTAAACTAGAACTTGCATGTTTTATGAAATGCGTATCTTAGGGAATGTACATCGAAAGGAGATATTCGATATGGCAAAAAAAGCGAGAATCACACTGGAAAACGGCAAAGAGGTACTGCTCGATCTGTTTGAGAAGGATGCGCCGAACACGGTTGCTAATTTTGAAAAGCTTGCGAATTCCGGCTTCTATAACGGTCTAGTATTCCACCGCGTCATTCCGGGCTTCGTTGCTCAAGGCGGCTGCCCGAACGGAACAGGTACAGGCGGACCGGGCTACACGATCGATTGCGAGATCAACCCGAACAAGCATGAGCGTGGAAGCCTGGCTATGGCGCATGCCGGACGCAACACGGGCGGAAGCCAGTTCTATGTATGCTATGAGCCGCAGCCTCACTTGGACGGACAGCATACCGTATTCGGCAAGGTCGTTGAAGGCATGGAGCATATCGATGCTTTTAAAGGCCGCGACAAGATGGAAAAAGTCGAAGTATTCGAAGCGTAACATGTAAGTGTTGGATGGACAGGCCACTCTTGTGGGGGCCTGTTTTTTTATGCGTGGGTTCGGCCATGTATGGAACTTCCTGGCGGACAGCATGTGCGCGGCTGTCCAATACCTAGCCGTCGGTGATAGACTGCTCATGAGAGGTGCAAAGCCGGTGTACTAGGGTTACTGCAACACGGAGACACCCTTAAAAGGCAGAAATCAACGGAGCAGGCGGAATTCCTCAGAAGAAGCGAAGCGTGCCCCTATATTCCCGGATTTCGGCATTGGGAAGTCAATTCAAGGAAATCCGGGAATAACAGGGATCGTAGGAGGGATCCGCATGCGGAATTTTGAGTTACCCAGAGGCCTTGAAGGGTTATCCGCAAGCATAGCCGCTAATTAGTTTACTCCAGATCAAGACGAAGCCGGTAGAAACAACGCCCGCAGTTCTTCCGGAACCGGTCGGCTCTTGCGGGTGCGGATATCGATCGTCACGATCGTTACAGCGGCATCGGCGCAAAGCTCCCCGTCCGTGTTATGGATCTGCTGAAGCAGCACAAAGCTGCTTAGTCCAAGCTTGTGAGACTCGGTTGAAATGTTCAGGCGCTCTCCCTGCCTGCATTCCTTCCTGTAATTAATATTAATGTTGACCGTGACAGTCTGCACACCCAATCCTTTCAGTACATCGTAGTGCAGATTCCCCGCCTCGTACCATTCTTCTCTTCCCCATTCCAGGTACTCCAGATATTTGGCGTTATTCACATGACCATTCACATCGATTTCCGTCGGTCTTACGATGATGTTAAGCGAGGTTTTCATTTACATGATCTCCTTTAACCTATACAATTCACGGTTTATCCTCCGCATTACTTGGTTCTCGTTGAGCGCACCGATTTCCTCCCGAACCTGCAACGGATATGAATTTATACAACCAAAAAGTTAATGACTAAATAAAAGTTAGTTAATTATCTTGCTTTTTTGCCTATGGAGTGTTAAGATTCATCGTAAGCAACAGCTAATTTCATATTGAATCCTTCGGGGCAGGGTGAAATTCCCTACCGGCGGTGATGATTGCAGCTCCGGCTGCGACTTAGTCCGTGACCCGGATACGTTATCGTATGCGGTGGACCTGGTGAAATTCCGGGACCGACAGTATAGTCTGGATGGGAGAAGGAACGAAAGTGGACTTGAGAGCATGTACAATAGCTATCTCTTGTCTTAGCTTTCTGATGTCATGCGTTATGTGAGGCTTTTCACATATGACGATTCTAGAGCGGGTGTGCTTTTTAAAGCGCCGCTTCTTTGGACGTTATATGAGAACCTCGGAACTAACGGTTATTTATGATGTCGTAAAGTGAACTGGTTTATTACGCCCTGTTTTGGATGAATCGCTTATCCTGAAACAGGGCTTTTTTATTCTGGAAAGGGGCTTGGGTAGCATGGAAGTCGTCAACGATGAATTTTATATGTCGCTTGCGCTGGATATGGCGGAACGCGCGCAAGGCCAGACCGGCATTAACCCCGTCGTCGGCTGTGTCGTCGTGAAGGACGGTGCTCTTGCGGGCGTCGGCGCCCATCTGGAGCGGGGAACGCCGCATGCTGAGGTCCATGCACTGAATATGGCCGGGAGCAAGGCGGCCGGAAGCACCGTGTATGTAACCCTTGAGCCCTGCAGCCATTACGGAGCGACTCCTCCATGCAGCGAGAGGCTCATAGCGGAAGGTGTTAAACGGGTCGTTGTCGCCTGCCAGGACCCCAATCCGCTGGTTGCCGGCCGTGGTCTGCAGATGCTGCGGGCAGCGGGCATTGAAGTGACGACAGGCGTCCTCGAAGAGCGGGCCGTCCGGTTGAACGAAGCCTTCAACAAATTTATTACGACCGGACTGCCGTTCGTCACCTTGAAGACAGCCAGTACGCTGGACGGGAAAATCGCCTCAAAGACCGGCGACAGCAAGTGGATATCCAATGAGGTGTCCCGGGAGCTGGTGCACACTCTCCGGCATCGACACCAGGGAATCATGGCAGGGGTTGCCACCGTTATTGCGGACGATCCGTCGCTGACGACGAGACTCCGCGTTGAAGGTCTTCAGCCCGTACGAATCATCGTGGATTCGCAGCTTCGCATCCCTTTGAATTGTCGTGTAGTCAGTGATGGCGCTGCCAAAACAGTCGTGCTGGCCACGGAGCTGGCCGACAAGGCGAAGCGGACCGCGCTGGAAGAACGGGGGGTGCAGATTCTGGTCTGCGGTCCCGGCCCGAGAGTCGACCTGCAGGCTGCGCTTATGGAGCTTGGTCGCATGGGCATCGCCTCCATCCTGGTTGAAGGAGGAGGAACCTTAAGCGGAAGCTTGCTGGAGAACAAACTGGTGGATCGCATCATCCAATTCATTGCCCCGAAGATTATTGGAGGGTTCGATGCACCGGGAAACTATATGTTCAGCGGGTATGAGCTGATGAGCGAAGCGATTGAGCTGACAGGACTCGAGACCCAAAGACTTGGCGACAATATTTATGTGACCGGCCAGCCGGTATGGAAGTCGTAAACGATTGAATGAAAGGAGGGATAGGATATGTTTACAGGGCTGATTGAAGAGATCGGCGAGATGAGACGAATCGGCCGCCAAGGCGAAGCGATGGTGCTCAGCATTTCGGCAAGCAAGGTCCTGGATGATCTAAAGCTAGGCGATAGTGTTGCTGTCAACGGGGTTTGCTTGACCGCGACAACGATCGATAAAGACAGCTTTACCGTCGATGTCATGCCGGAAACGTATCGAAACACCAATCTGAAGCAGCTACAACCGGGAAGCAAAGTCAATCTGGAACGGGCCATGGCAGCCGGCGGACGATTCGGCGGTCATATCGTACAGGGACATGTGGATGGGGTCGGCGTGATTCGAAGCGTGAGATCCGATCAGAATGCGGTCGTCTATGAAATTGCCCCGTCGAACGACGATGTGTTCAAATATATCCTTCCGAAAGGGTCCGTAACGCTGGACGGAATCAGTCTGACCGTCGTTCGAACGACGGATCATTCCTTCACCGTCTCCATCATTCCCCACACGCTTGCCGAAACGGTGCTGGCTTATAAGGGACCGGGGGATACGATTAACATCGAGTGCGATATTTTGGGCAAATACGTCGAGCATCTGCTGAATTACGGCAGTGAAGGAAACAGCTCCAGAAGAAGCAAAGCGGGGATTAGCCGGGATTATCTAGCCGAGCACGGATTTGCTTGATTGAAGCATCAGATTGCCCCGAACGTTTAGACTTACGAGAAGGAGGAGTAGGAATGGAAGAGCGATTTTCTTTTCATACCATAGAAGAAGCTTTGCAGGATTTGAAGGAAGGGAAGATCGTTATCGTCGTTGACGATGAAGACCGCGAGAATGAAGGGGATTTTATCGCTCTGGCCGAAAAGGCAACCCCCGAGGTGATCAATTTCATGATTACGGAAGGGCGTGGACTGGTGTGTCTCCCGATGACGCCCTCGCGGGCTCAGGAGCTGGATCTGAAACCGATGGTTAGCCAAAATACGGACTATCATGGAACGGCCTTCACCGTTTCCATCGACCATAAAGATACGACAACCGGCATATCGGCCTATGAGCGCTCCGTAACGGTTCGCGGCATTATGGACCCGAATGCGACCGCAGCGGATTTCCGCAGACCGGGCCATATGTTCCCGCTGATTGCCAAAGAAGGGGGCGTCCTTCGCCGGGCAGGTCACACGGAGGCGGCTGTCGATCTTGCGAAGCTGTGCGGCTCTTACCCTGCCGGTGTCATCTGCGAAGTCATCAAGGAAGACGGAACCATGGCGCGTCTGCCGGATCTGATCGAAATATCGAAGAAGCACGGGATGAAGCTGATCAGCATCAAGGATCTGATTCATTACCGCAATGAGAAGGAGAAGCTGGTGCAGCGGGAAGTGGCGGTGCGGATGCCGACGGATTACGGGGTATTCCAGGCCGTGGCTTACACGAACGATGTCGACAACAAGGAGCATGTAGCGTTGGTCAAAGGCCAGATTAACGGCGATGAGCCGGTGCTGGTTCGCGTCCATTCGGAATGCCTGACCGGGGATGTCTTCCACTCCCACCGCTGCGACTGCGGCCCGCAGTTCGAGGCCGCGCTGCGGCAGATCGAGGAGGCCGGCAACGGCGTGCTGCTGTACATGCGCCAAGAGGGACGCGGCATCGGCTTGATCAACAAGCTGAAGGCATATAAGCTGCAGGAGGAGGGCTTCGATACGGTCGATGCCAACCTGAAGCTGGGCTTCCCGGCGGATTTAAGAGATTACGGCATTGGAGCGCAGATCCTAAAGGATCTCGGCATTCGGAAGATTCGGCTGCTTACCAACAACCCGCGGAAGATCAAGGGCCTGGAGGGATATGGGCTTGAAGTTGTGGAGCGGGTGCCGATCCAGATGCCGGAGAACGAGGACAATACCGGATACCTGCATACAAAGCAGGCTAAGCTTGGGCATATGCTGAAGTTCGACGATTTGGAGCAGAACGAGAGCGCTAATTCGTAAAGGGAAATGCCCCGGCGGAAACGATTTTCAAATAATCGCTCTCTGCTTCAATCGATGATGCCTCCGTCGCATCGGCCAAAAGCTCAAAGCAGCTGCCCGCGCCCCCATCGTTGAATGGACCCAGCGGAGCGGCGGAATGCAGCAGGAGAAGCGAAGCGTTCGCCTTTGCCTCCGGATTCCTACCTTGTGTGTAAGTTATCCAGGGAATCCGGTGGCAACAGCGATCGGAAGCTGCATGTGACGCGCAGCGGACAACTTTCTGAATAAATGCGCCCACCAATTAAGGGGGCATGAATCCTCCAACTCTACGACGTAGTGATTCCAGATGCATTCGCCAACGCCGACGAGCCTCGAAGCAGCAGCCCGCAGTTGCTACAAGAATGGACCCAGCGAAGCGGCGGAATGCAGCAGGAGAAGCGAAGCGTTCGCCTTTGCCGCCGGATTCCTACCTTGTGTGTAAGTCATTCAGGGAATCCGGAGGCAACAGCGATCGGAAGCTGCATCCGGTGCGCAGCGGACAACTTTCTGAATAAATGCGCCCCCCAATTAAGGGGGCATGAATCCCCGACTCCGCAAGCGTAATGGTCCATGACGCATTCGCCAACGCCGACGAGCCTCGAAGCAGCAGCCCAACATCCGCAACCTGAATGGACCCAGCGGAGCGGCGGAATGCAGCAGGAGAAGCGAAGCGTTCGCCTTTGCCTCCGGATTCCTACCTTGTATATAAGTCGTTCAGGGAATCCGAAGGCAACAGCGATCGGAGGCAGCATCCGGTGCGCAGCGGACAACTTTCTGAATAAATGCGCCCACCAATTAAGGGGGCATGAATCCTCCAACTCTACGACGTAATGGTTCCAGATGCATTCGCCAACGCCGACGAGCCTCGAAGCAGCAGCCCCGCATCGGCAACCTGAATTGACCCAGCGGAGCGGCGGAATGCAGCAGGAGAAGCGAAGCGTTCGCCTTTGCCGTCGGATTCCTACCTTGTGTGTGAGTCGTTCAGGGAATCCGGTGGCAACAGCGATCGGAAGCCGCATCCGACGCGCAGCGGACAATGCAAGAATCGCATCAACGAGCGCTCATCGAGCGCAAAAGTGCAGCATGCATCAACAATAACAATACTCCCATTTGAAAGGATGACCATAACCATGGCAAACATTTTCGAAGGCAACTTAGTATCGGAAGGCTTGAAATACGGAATCGTGGTAGGCCGGTTTAATGAATTTATTACCAGCAAGCTGCTGAGCGGCGCGCTCGACGCGTTGAAGCGTCACGGCGTGCAGGATGATGAGGTGGATGTAGCATGGGTGCCGGGCGCATTCGAAATTCCGTTGATCGCCCAAAAAATGGCAGAAAGCGGCAAATACGACGCCATCATTACCTTGGGCACCGTCATTCGCGGATCGACAACCCATTACGATTACGTGTGCAATGAAGTGGCGAAGGGCGTGTCGGCGATCAACCTGAAGACCGGTGTGCCAACCATCTTCGGCGTCGTGACGACGGAGAACATTGAGCAGGCCGTTGAACGCGCCGGAACGAAGGCTGGCAACAAAGGCTGGGATTCCGCGATGGCGGCGATCGAAATGGCAAACTTGACGAAAAGCTTAAAATAGTGCTTATTTAATGTAGTGCTCTTTTTCATCAGAGCACTGCATTTTATTTTTATGGCGGGAGGATTCACCGTGAGCGTATTATATAAGCTGGAGACGTTTGAAGGACCGCTCGATCTGCTGCTTCACCTGATTGATAGAGCGGAAATCGACATCCAGGATATCCCCGTCAGCGAGATTACCGAACAATACATGGCCTATCTGCACAACATGCAGGAATTGGAGCTTGAAATTACAAGTGAATTTCTGGTGATGGCGGCGACGCTGCTGTCTATTAAATCGAAGCTGCTGCTTCCAAAGCCTCCGGTTATCGAGATGGACGAGTTTGATTTTTACGAAGAGGAAGATGTGGATCCGAGAGCGGAGCTCGTTCAGCGGCTGATCGAATATCGTAAATATAAGGGAATTGCTCAGCATCTCCATGAGAGAGAATGGGAGCGGAGCATGATTTACTCGAAAGAGGCGGAGGATTTAACGCCCTATATGCCGGAAGCCCAGGAGAATCCGGTCGAAGGGCTCCACGTTGCCGATTTGATCCGCGCATTCCAGAAAGCCTTAAGCAAAGCCGTAAGACGAACTTCATACGCCCGGATTCAGCGCGATGAAATATCGGTTAAGGATCGGATTCGCCAGGTGATCGATACGCTCGAGCAAGCCGGACCCGGAGGAAGGGTGCTGTTCTCCAAGCTGCTTCATGAGGAGATGGAGCGGCATGAAATCGTGGTTACCTTCCTGGCGATTTTGGAATTGATGAAGATGAAGCAGATCGTTTGCTATCAGGAGCGGCTCTTCGAGGATATTGTGATGGAATGGAGAGGGGAAGAACGCATTGATGGATTATCCGAAGCTGAAATCGATTATTGAGGGACTGCTGTTCTTGGCGGGTGAGGAAGGCCTGTCGGTCAAGCAGGTCGCAGAAATTACGGAGCAGTCCACGGGGCTGGTGGAAGAAGCGCTTGAGGATATGAAGGAGGAATGGGCGCGCCAGGAGCGGGGATTGCAGATCGTCCAAATCGCCGGCAGCTACAAAATGGCGACGCTTGCGGAGCATGCGCCATATTTCGAACGTCTGGCATACTCGCCTTCGCGCTCCTCCCTGTCCCAGGCGGCGCTCGAAACGCTATCCATTGTCGCTTACAGACAGCCGATCACGCGGGTTGACATCGAGGAGATCCGGGGTGTCAAATCCGAGCGGGCGATTCATACGCTGACCACCAAAGGCTTGATTGAAGAGGTGGGCCGTGCGGAAGCGATCGGCAGACCGATTTTGTATGGCACGACGAAATTATTCCTCGATTACTTCGGGCTCGCCAGCATTAAGGATTTGCCGGAGCCGTCCCAATTTGAGGATGCCGAGTCGCTCGAGGAAGAGACGCAAATGCTGTTTGATAAGCTGGATGGTCATCAGCTGACATTTGATGATGTGGAGAATTGATCGATAAACAGATGTTCTATACGAAATTTCGAATCCCGAGCGGAGGACGGCTCGGGATTTTTTTTGCGTTGCATGGTTCCTTTCCAATCAGCCCCTTGTTCGATAAGCTCCACCACCATCCTAGATTAATGGCTAAGGGAAGCACAATCCATTCATTATCTCCGGTGAGCGGAGGGGACGAAGGTGAGCGGGTTCGCATTATTTACCTGGTGATTTGCCATACTAAGCCAAGCGGATGTATTATATCAAGCTCGTTGCTGGGGGTTACGTTGTGAGCATTTGGATTTATCTTGCGATCGGACTTGTAGTACTGCTCATTGTGCTGGCTGTCATCGTGTTGAACTCGGCCGTGACGGTCCGGCTGGATATGGTCATGCGAAAAAATGAATACAAGCTCCATGCCGAGGTAAAGATGGTCTATGGCATGATCAAGCGGATCTATGATCTGCCCTTTCATCTGGCGAACGGCGGCATTGAATTCAATCAAGAATCGGTCTTCAAGCAGGGGATGACATTTGGACAGGATGAACAGGCGGATCAGAGACAAAAAAGTCGTACCATTCGGTTTCGGCAGTATTCAACAGCTATAATGGCCACCAAAGGATTTAAGAAATGGCTGAGGCAGACGTTGGCAAACGTCCATCTCCGGGACATCCGGTGGTCTACGGAGGTGGCCCTTGAGCATGCCGCCGATACGGCCGTCGCTTCCGGGCTGCTGCACGCCGTTAAACATACCCTGCTCGGCTGGTTGTCCTATCGCCTGATTATGGAGGAAAAGCCGGCCGTCGATGTCGTACCCCGCTTTAACGGACCGCCGCATTTTTCCACAGAGCTGAACTGCATAGCGAAAATCTCCTTCGGAAAAGCTATGGTTGCTGGACTGGTATTCATAGTTCGCGTGTTAAAGGTGAAAGGAGGAGTTAGATCATGGCAGAACACCCTATTCAAGGCTTGATGCAAACCGCGATGGAGAACATCAAGGGAATGGTGGACGTGAATACGATCGTTGGCGATCCCGTAAACACACCTGACGGCAGCGTAATTTTGCCAATCAGTAAAGTGGCGTTTGGCTTTGCGGCCGGCGGAAGCGACTACAACATTGAAGCCGGAGGCACCCGCCATCCCGCAGACGGGACGCATGGCCATTCATACACGCACCCGTTTGGCGGCGGAAGCGGCGGCGGCGTATCCATCAGACCGATTGCGTTCCTTGTCGTAGGCAAGGAGGGCGTCCACATCGTTCCGCTCGACAATCAGACGCATCTGTTCGAGCGCATCATTGATGCGACCCCGTATTTGCTGGAGCAGATCCAAGCGATGTTCCAATCAGGCAGCAACGCCAATGCCAACGGTGGCGGTAACGGGTCGACGTACTAAGCGCTGCATAGCAAATCCCCTCTCGCATGAAGCGATCTGGGGATTTTTGCATGTGGACATACTTTCTGGAGGGACAACATATACTTGTACAAGATTTCTGAACACCGGAGGATAAAATAATGAAAATGAAACGGACGAATTGCAAGTCCTTGTTATCCATATTGCTGGTGGTTTGTCTGATGGCCGCGGCCGGCCCTGCCTATGCGGATCATGAGAAGGGGCCGGCGAATCACGCCCAGGCGGCCGCGTTGATCGATGTTACATCGGGCAGGCTGTTGTACAGCAAAAATGGGGACGAGCGGCTGCGGATCGCCAGCCTTACCAAAATCATGACGGCGATTGTAGCCATCGAGCACGGCAAGCTGAACGACCGGGTCACGGTTTCGAAGAACGCATTTGCCAAGGAAGGCTCCTCCCTCTTCTTGAAGCTTGGCGAGGAGATGACCTTGGAAAACCTGCTCTATGGCTTAATGCTCCGTTCGGGCAATGACGCCGCCACCGCCATTGCGGAGCATGTGGGAGGGACGGAGGAAGGCTTCATCCTGCTGATGAATCAGAAGGCCCAGGAGCTCGGATTAACCAACACGCATTTTATGAATCCGCACGGGCTGGATCATGACGAGCACTATTCCTCCGCCAATGATGTTGCCAGGATGACAGCCTATGCGCTTCAGAACCCGACGTTCAAAGAAATCGTGAAGACACCGACCAAGCGGGCGCCTAACCCGAACGAGTCCTGGGATTACAAATGGGATAATAAAAATAAAATGCTGCGCCTCTACGAAGGAGCTGACGGCGTTAAAACCGGTTTTACGAAGAAAGCGTTCCGCTGCCTGGTCAGCTCGGCCACGCGAAACGGTCAGCAGATTGCTGCGGTTACGCTCAATGACGGCAATGATTGGAATGACCATGCGAACATGCTTGATTACGGCTTCAACCATTTTCCGCTGAAGCAGGTTATCGAGAAAGGGCAAAAAATACAAGGCTACTCGCTCGTTACCGGAAGCACGTTTAAGTATGCATTTACCCATGACGAGGAAACCCGGCTAGTCAAAAGGCTCGTTCTTCACAAGCAAGGCTCGCCGGATGTGTCCTTCGGACTCAGAGGACACATCGAGCTGCTGCTGGACGGTGTCAGCATCGGCAAAGTTCCTGTATACGAGCAAGGCGCCAGACTTCCTGAGCCGCCGTCCGCCTTGCAGAAGTCCAGGAGCGCCTCCGCGCAGGGAGCTGCCTTGTCGTTATGGCAATCGGCCGCCGAAGTGTTCAAGCATCTGGTGCGTGCCAATCATCATTAGATTTCGCTAAGAGGGGAACTCCTCTCGATACGGCGAGTCAAAGAACGGGGGCGTAGAAGAGCTATGATCAATATGATTTGGATGGGGATGATCCTGATCGGGTTTGGCTTTGCGGCTGTGAACGGAAATATCGACGCGGTGACCAAAGCCGTGTTTGATGGAGCTCAAACAGGCGTTACCGTGTCCTTCGGGCTGATCAGCATCCTGGTCTTTTGGCTTGGCATGATGCGGATTGCCGAGGATTCGGGGCTTCTGAAGAAGGTTGCCGTCATGCTTGGACCGGTCGTACGGTTTCTGTTCCCCGACGTGCCGAAGGACCATCCGGCGATAGGGTATATCTTATCGAATATGAGCGCGAATTTATTCGGTCTCGGCAATGCGGCAACGCCGATGGGAATCAAAGCGATGCAGGAGCTGCAGAAGCTGAATCCGGATAAAGGCACCGCGACACCGGCCATGTGCACGCTGCTGGCACTTAACACAGCCAGTATTACGCTGATTCCGACAACGTTGATTGCCATCCGCTTGAATTACGAATCGGCAAATCCGGCCGAAATCGTAGGAACGACGCTGCTGGCTACGGCCATCGCGACAGCGGCAGCCATTCTCGCCGACAGATGGTATAGAAGGCGTACGATTCGGCGGAAGCAGCCGTCCGGAATCGGGGCTGGAAGGAATCCGGATATGAAAGGGTGATGAACATTGCTGTCATGGATTAGCGTCATCTCGGCCTGGTCTATTCCCATTATGGTCGCGTTCATCCCGCTTTATGCCTATACTCGCAAAGTACCGGTATATGAATCGTTTGTGGAAGGAGCCAAGGACGGCTTCTCCACTGCAATCGGCATCATCCCCCATTTGGTCGGGATGATGGTGGCGATCAGCGTCTTCCGATCATCCGGGGCGCTGGAGTTCTTTGTGGGATGGACGGGCCCGTTTCTGCAGTCCCTCGGGGTCCCGGGCGAAATTTTGCCGCTCGGCCTGCTTCGTCCGCTGACTGGGACGGGATCGCTCGCTTATACAACCGAGCTGATCCGCGCTTATGGGCCGGATTCGATGATCGGCCGGATCGCTTCCACGATCCAAGGAAGCACGGATACGACTTTGTACGTGCTGACTGTCTATTTCGGCGCGGTTGGCATCCGCAACGGCAGATATGCGCTAAAAGTCGGACTGTTTTCGGATCTGGTCGGGTTTATTGCCGCAATCGCCGTATGTCTGCTCGTATTTGGATAGCGACATTGCAATTATACCAGCTTCATTTCCCCAATTCTCGTGCGTGTGGCCTGCGCGATAATCGGGGATTTTTTGTTTTGATAAGGGAACACGCGCCTATACCGCCGGGGCCGCAATGTCATATACTGCTGAATCAAATTTGTGCGGCAGAGGTGATGATGATATGGAATTCGAAGGCTTTGTAATCCATCATTCCGTATGCGAGCAGGAGCCGCGGGTGAGGTTCGATTTTACAATACATGCGGACGGATCGGTCACGTCTTCCCCGATGCTTCTGCATCATAAACTGATTCATATCTGTCTGGAAGGCAATTTCAACCGTCGCTACGAGCTCATGAGCCTTGAGCAGAAGAGCCAGCTGTTTACCGCCAGCAAAATCATTATGGAGCTCTCGAGACTGCATGATATTTCCCCGTTATATCTGTTTCCACATGCAGAGAGCTGCCCTGGAGCGGATTTTCCGTGGAACGCGCTTGTGATTTATCCTGTCGATGGTTATCATTAGGGATGAGGTGACCTATCGAACATGGAGAGATTACAGAAAATTATGGCACAGGCCGGAGTCGCATCCCGCCGAAAGTGCGAGGAACTGATTCTGGAGGGCAAGGTGCAGGTGAACGGGGAGACCGTTACCGAGCTCGGCACGAAGGCCGACCCCGACCAAGATATCATTACGGTTTCAGGGAAACCGATCAAGCATGAGAAAAAGGTCTATTTAATGTTGAATAAGCCAAAGGGAGTTATTACGAGCGCATCGGATCCGGAAGGCCGGAAGATCGTATCGGACTATCTCAAGGGCGTAAAGGAGCGCGTCTACCCGATCGGCCGTCTGGATTACGATACGGAAGGGCTGCTGCTGCTGACCAATGACGGCGAATTCGCCAATCTGCTCAGCCACCCCAAGTATCATGTGCCGAAAACCTACCTGGCTACGGTGAAAGGGGTGCCCCACGGAACCGAGCTGGACAAGCTGCGTCAGGGCATCATGCTGGAGGACGGAATGACCGCTCCGGCCGAAGTCGAATACCGCGACGTGGACCCGGACAACAAGCAGTCCGTCATCACCATTACGATTCACGAGGGACGCAACCGCCAGGTGCGGCGGATGTTCGAGGCGATCAATCATCCGGTCATCCGGCTTAAGCGGATCGCGTACGGCGATCTGCTGCTTCAGAATCTGAAGCGGGGCCTGTACCGTCACTTGACGCCAAGTGAAGTCAATGAGCTGCAGCAGATGGCCAAGGCGGCGAAACCAGGCGGTAAACCGAAGAAAAAACGGTAACCCGACACATAATATTCAAAATGGCGAGCGGCGTTTATGACGAATTTCGTTATAATTGTTCATAGGATGTTCACACCCGCCTGCACATTTATGATGAAAGTCATAGAAAGGAAGCTGCTGCACTATGGGCAAATCGAAGAAAAGCATTCAGATCGTTATCCTGCTTGCCATCGTTCTAATCGGCGTGTACGCCGTTGCAACCGTTGTATTCGGCTCCGACGAGGTGCCTAAGGTCGGTGAGAAGGCGGCGAATTTCGAGCTTCTGGGCATGGATGGCAATGTACATACCATGAGCGAATACGAAGGCAAAGCCAGAGTTATCAATTTCTGGGGGACCTACTGCCCGCCTTGCGTCCGGGAGATGCCGGCGCTGCAGGCACAGTGGGAGAAGTGGAAGGATCAAGGGGTCGAAATCGTTGGGATCAATGTGGGCGAGAACAAAATGACGGTTGAAAATTTTGTGGCCCAAACCGGCGTGAAGTTTCCGATCCTGATGGATCCGGACCGGGATGCGGTGGCCAGCTACGGCGTTGGCCCGATGCCCACGACCTTCTTCGTGACGGCTTCCGGGAAGATTCACCATATTCGTATCGGCGAGCTGGATCTGGACACACTGGATAAACAAATTGAACAGTTGGTGAAAGCAAAATGAGTGAAGGTTCCAAGCCTTTGATCCAAAACACGAAATGTGAATGCGGACATCAGAATCCGCCCGGAACCGTCCTGTGCGAAGCCTGCGGGAAACCGCTGACAAAGGAAGCAGAAGCCCAGCCGATCCTGGAAATGCGTTATGACGGGGTGGCCCGCCGCTCGCAGAAAGCCAACCCCGGCTTTATCGACAAAGTCTGGAATTTCTTCTCCTCGGTGAAGGTTGCGATCTATTTGATCCTGCTGACGCTGATCGGCTCGTCGCTCGGAACCATCTTGCCGCAGGAGAGCACATTCCTTAACATTGACCCCTCTGTCTACTACAAAGAGGAGTACGGACAGCTGGGGCATATTTATTATCTGCTCGGGCTGTCCCATACATATACATCCTGGTGGTTCGTGCTTCTGCTGGTCATGATCGGCGCATCCTTGGTCATCTGCAGCCTGGACCGCGTCCTGCCGCTGTACAAGGCGCTAAGCAGACAGCGCATACCAAAGCATATGTCGTTTCTGACCCGCCAGCGGGTGGTGTACCAGGGGACGGTTGAACAAGACGGTGCCGAGTGGGTTGAGCGGGTGAAGCCGCTGATCAAGAAAAAAGGATACCGTGTCCGCACGGACGGGGGCACGCTGCTTGCGGAGAAGCAGCGGTTCAGCCGATGGGGGCCGTATGTGCTCCATATCGGCCTGATCATTTTTCTTTTAGCTGTCCTTGGACGGAATTTGCCGGGCCTTCATATGGACGAGCATATGGCATTTCCCGAAGGCGAGCCCGTGCACATCAAGAACACGAGTTATTATCTGATGAATGACGGATTCAAGGTAGAGTTCTATACGGAAGAGGATATGCCGAATGAATTCAAAGGCAAGGGCAAGGTGCTGCCTAAGAAATTCGAAACGGAGGCGATCCTGTATGTGTGCGAGTCCAATTGCAATACACCGGGCCAAGAGCCGCAGCTTAAGGAGGTCACCCGCCATAACATCGAGGTGAACCACCCGCTTAACTACAAGGGGCTGAAGGCGTATCAATTCGATTATGATTTGACTCCGATTCTCCGAACCGTATCCCCGATGTTGATTGGCAGCAAAACCGGGGAACAATATGGAAAGATCGATCTGTCGATCAAGGATCCCGTAAGAGAGTACAAGGCAGGGGATTACACCTTGAAGCTTACGCAGACGTTTACGGATTTCGGCCTCGGCGACGACGGGAAGCCGGTCAATCTGTCGCCGAACCCGAACGCACCCGCGTTCCTGTTCCTGATCAAGGGACCGAACCTGCCGGCGGACGGCATTCAATATTTCTATTTCCCGAAACAGGTCGACAAGGAGCGGTTCCAGCAGGATGCGATCAATGCGCAGCTTGCCGGAGGCGAGAATCTCGTAACGCTGGACGTACTGAGCATGGATGACGTCGACTTCGCGGAGTCAACGACGTATTTGAACATCCGCGTGGATAAGGCGATGCCTTTCATCTGGGTGGGCGCATTTATCGGCATGATCGGACTGGTTATGGGCTTCTATTTCCATCATCGCCGGATTTGGCTGCGGGTCGATGACGGAACGCTGACGCTCGGTGCCCACACGAACAAGAACTGGTTCGGTCTGCGCAGGGAAGTCGCCGCCATCCTGAATCAGATGAATATCGAGGTCGACGAAAAGTCGCTGGAGAATAACAGGGGGAGTCAAGCATGAATCTAATCGATTTTAGCGGTGATGCATTTGTTGTGTCCTTTTTGCTATATTGCGCATCGTTTATCATGTATGCCATTGCGGTGATGGGACGCCGCTTCCGGAAGCGGGAGCCCGAGGCCCATCTTGCCAAATGGGGCAAGATCGCATTCGTGACAGCATCGATCGGCCTGATCGGCCATCTGCTGTACTTCTTCACCAGATGGGCAGGCTCCGGGCATGTGCCGGTGAGCAACATGTACGAGTTTATGTCGTTCCTGTCCATGGCGATCATGATTGCATTTCTGGTGCTGTATTTTATTTACAAAAAATCGCTGCTCGGCCTGTTCGCGCTGCCGCTCGTCATACTCATTATGGCGTATGCGGCCGTGTTCCCTCAGGAAGTGCAGCCGTTGATTCCTTCGCTGCAGTCGTATTGGCTCGGCATTCACGTCACACTGGCCGCGCTCGGCGATGCGTTCTTCGCCGTCGGCTTTATCGCTGGTCTGATGCACCTGCTGCGGACGGTCAACTTCACCGCTACGGATAAAGGCGCGCGGAGGGAGCAGCGCTGGCTCGAGCTCTGCATGTTCGCGATCGTCGTCCTGCTCGGCTTCATTTTGTCGGTCTACAGCTTCCGCACAGCCGGTTACGAAGCCGTGTTCAATCAGACGCAGATTGACCCTAAAACGGAAACCAGTAAAATAGTAAAAGTGGAGTACAATATGCCTCCGATTGTAGCTCCGTATCAGAGCGAGACGGAAAGCATGCAGTCATTCCTGGGCATGAAATCCCCGCTGTTCGAAGCTCCGTCATGGATGCATGGCGTGAACGCGGGGAGGAAGCTCAACACTGTGATCTGGTCGCTGGTGAGCGGCATCATCCTGTATGGATTGCTGCGGCTGTTCATCCGTAGACCGATCGCGAAGTTCATTCAGCCTGCGCTGAACAAGCTGAATCCGGATGACCTGGACGAAATCAGCTACCGTGCGATTGCGATCGGGTTCCCGGTATTTACGCTGGGCGGGCTCATCTTCGCCATGATTTGGGCGGAGATTGCATGGGGTCGCTTCTGGGGCTGGGATCCGAAGGAAGTATGGGCGCTGATAACGTGGCTCTTTTACAGCGTGTACCTGCATTTGCGGTTGTCCCGCGGATGGCAGGGCAAGTACTCGTCCTGGCTGTCGGTTATCGGATTTATCGTCGTGATGTTCACGCTGGTTGGCGTCAACCTGATCATTGCCGGTCTGCATTCCTATGCCGGAACGGATTAAGATGAAGTTTAATAGCAATGGATTAGAAAATCAGGAGGGCCCTTACGATTCGAGGGCCGTTCTGATTTTCCCCTATAACAATGAAGGAGCTGCTGTCAATGTCTGAGCATGGTAACCGCATACTCGTAGTCGATGATGAAGAGCGTATTCGGCGTTTGTTGAAGATGTACCTGGAGAAGGAAGGATATGAGATTGAAGAGGCTGAAGACGGGGAGACTGCCCTTCGCAAGGCAACGGGTGAGGATTACGGACTTGTCATATTGGATGTGATGCTGCCGGGTATGGACGGAGTCGAGGTATGTACGCGTCTTCGTCAGGTGAAGTCGACGCCGATTCTGATGCTGACTGCCAAGGGAGAAGAAATCAACCGTGTTCAAGGCTTCGAGGTCGGCGCGGACGATTATGTCGTCAAGCCGTTCAGCCCGCGGGAGGTCATCTATCGGGTCAAGGCGATTCTGCGCCGCTCTTCGGCAACGGCTTACCTTAGCAAAGAATCCAACCCGAGCAACAGCATTGTCTTCCCTCATCTTGTCATTGAGCACGACGCCCATCGGGTAACGGCGGGGGGACAGGAAATCAGCCTTACGCCGAAGGAGTATGAGCTGCTGCATTATTTGGCCTCGTCGCCGGATAAAGTCTTTTCCCGGGAAGAGCTCCTGAAGGATGTTTGGAATTATGAGTTTTTCGGTGATCTGCGCACCGTCGATACGCATGTGAAGCGGCTGCGGGAGAAGCTGAACAAGGTATCGGCGGAAGCTGCCGCGATGATCACAACCGTATGGGGAGTAGGCTACAAGCTGGAGGTTCCGAAGTAACGTGAACTTCTGGAGATCGCTTGTCGGCAAGCTGTGGATCACGATTACGTGCTTGGTTGCCTGCGTGCTGTTGACGCTAGGATTATTTTTGCTCCCCTACATTGATACGACCTTCACCAATTCCAGTGCAATCAAACGTTTGTTTACGTATGTGTCGATCATCGGATTCTCGATGACGACCTTTTTCGGGCTTTTCCTGTTAACGAAAATCACTCAGCCGATGCAGCAGCTGATTGAGGCTGCCAATGACATCCGCAAAGGCAAGTACGGAACCCGTCTCAATCTGGTGACGAGCGATGAAATCGGCGAGCTTGCGAATACATTCAATCATATGGCCGCCGAGCTGGAGACGAATATCCGCAATCTTAATCACGAGAAGGAGCATTTGTCCAGCGTGCTTCGAAGCATGAGCGACGCCGTGATTACGTTTGACAACCACGGGCAGGTTATTCTCGTCAATCCCCCCGGACAGGAAATTATGAAGACCTGGAAGGGACTTGAATGGGATGATGATCTGCAGGGGGGCGGCTGGGCTGCGGACGTGATGCCTAAGCCGCTGAGCGAGCTGTTCTACAGCACGGTGAACGAAGGCCGGGATCAGAGCGCGGACCTGCATGTGAACCAGGGGATCTGGTCGGCCCACATGGCACCGCTCTATTCGGATGACGTGATACGGGGCGCTGTCGTCGTGCTCCGGGATATTACCGAACAGGTTAAGCTGGAGAAGATGCGGACCGATTTCATCGCCAACGTATCGCATGAAATTCGCACCCCGCTCTCGATGATGCAGGGATACAGCGAAGCGCTGCTCGACGGGATGGCTGCTTCGCCTGAAGAAGGCCGGGAGCTGATCCAGGTCATCCATGAGGAATCGCTGCGCATGGGCCGTCTGGTGAAGGACTTGCTGGATCTGACGCGAATGGAGGCGGGACACGCCGAGATGTCGCTACGGCAGGTTGATGCAGGCGAACTGTGCGAGCGTGTCTACCGTAAGTTCTCCGTAAGAGCCAAGGAACAGGAGATTGATCTGCAGCTATCCCTGCATTCGGACCTCATCCTTGAATCGGCTGACGAGGATAAGCTCGAGCAGGTGCTGACCAACCTGTTGGACAACGCTTTCCGGCATACGCCGTCCGGCAAGCAGGTGAAGATCCAGGCACACCGGGTCAAAGCGCCGAAGGGCGATGCGCTGCAGGTGATCGTCTCCGACCAAGGCGTCGGCATACCTGCAGGGGATTTGCCATTTGTGTTTGAACGTTTCTATAAGGCCGATAAAGCCCGCGTCCGCGGCGAAACCGTCGGAACGGGGATCGGTCTGGCTATTGTCAAAAACATCGTGACTGCCCATCACGGCACGATTACAGCAGCTAGTGAGGTAGGGAAAGGCACCGTGTTTACGGTGACGATTCCTATCAATGCGGCAGAATCTTAGGAAAAGAACGCCTAAAAGACAAAACACGCTCCAATCGGAGCGTGTTTTTTGTTGAAATTCGTGGGCTAATCTTGTTCAACGTGGAACATAGGGATTAGCTGAGCACGATTTGCTGAGCTGTATTGAGTTCTGGAAGTCCGGTCAGCTTCACGAGCACTTCCTTAGGGACGTCCTTGTCAACGGTCAGGCACATGATGGCTTCGCCGCCGATGACCTTCCGGCCGACCTGCATCGAGGCGATATTCACGTCGTTCTCGCCGAGCAGGGTGCCGACGCGCCCGATAATGCCTGGCTTATCGTTGTGCGAGATCAAGATCAGATGGCCTTCAGGCGAAACGTCGACCGGGAATTTGTCGAGACGCACGATCCGTTCGCCGTATCCGAGAAGCAGGGTGCCTGCAACGATGCGTTCCTGCCCGTTTTGCGTTTTTAGCGTTACGGTAACGAGGTTCGCAAAGTCCTTTGTTTTCGGAGTTTGAGAAACGACAACATGAAGATCGCGGCTCTTTGCCAAGTGCATCGAATTGACGATGTTCACTTCGCTGCCGAGATGACGCTCCAGCACGCCTTTCACAATGTAGCGGGTGAGTGCTTGGGTATCGACTTCCGCCAGCTCGCCTGCATAATCGACATGAATCTCTTTCACGGCATGAGCGGTAATTTGAGCCGCTACGCTGCCCAGCTTCTCGCCGAGGGAGAAGTATGGCTGCAGCTTGTTCATGACGCTAGCCGCGACAAGCGGGAAGTTGACGGCATTTTTGAACGGCTCGTTGCGCAAAATATGAAGGACCTGCTCCGATACGTCAATGGCCACGTTCTCTTGGGCTTCAATGGTGGATGCGCCAAGATGCGGAGTGACGATGACCTTCGGATGGCTAAGGAATGGATGGTCGCTTTCAGGCGGCTCATGCTCGAACACGTCAAACGCGGCTCCAGCCACAATGCCTTCGTCGATCGCTTCGACCAATGCGCGTTCGTCGATAATCCCCCCGCGGGCACAGTTCACGATGCGCATGCCGCGCTTCATGACCTCGAATTGCGGGCGGGCGATCATATGACGGGTTTCCGGAGTCAGCGGCGTATGAACCGTGATGAAATCGGCGCTGCGGATAATGCTGTCTACGGATGCGAGCTCAACGCCGAGCTTGTCGGCGCGTTCCTCGGTCAGGAACGGGTCGAATGCCATGATATTCATGCCGAATGCCTTCGCACGCTTTGCGACTTCGCTGCCGATCCGGCCCATCCCCATAACGCCCAAGGTTTTGTTGCGCAGCTCCACTCCGAGGAAGGATTTGCGGTCCCATACGCCGTTGATCGTCTTGGCATAGGCCTGCGGAATATGGCGGGCCAGAGCGATCATCATGGCAAACGTATGCTCAGCGGTCGTGATCGTGTTTCCGTCTGGAGCATTGATAACAACAATACCGCGCTTCGTGGCGGCTTCGAGGTCGATATTATCCACTCCGACTCCGGCGCGGCCAACCACTTTCAGCTTCGTTCCGGCACTCATAATACGCTCGGTTACGCGGGTCTGGCTCCGGACCAGAAGGCCGTCGTACTCTCCGATTATGGCAGTGAGCTCATCTTCGCTGAGCCCTGTCTTTTTGTCTACCTGCACATCGGCTGCATCCATCAATTGCTGGATCCCCAAATCGCTGATCGGATCCGATACCAAAACTTTAAACATGGTTTCACTTCCTCCTTAAATTCTCTATAAATAGTGCTGCAAATATTGAATAAGGAGCGCGCCGGTTAACGCGCATCCGTTATACCGTTGGTTTGGTAAGGCTTGGTTTCTTATAGCAATTGACGCGGTGTCGTAGCAAAGGACCGGGAAATATAAAAACTCCCGACTCCGCATACTACCTCCGTAGTAAGGGACGAGAGTTATTCGTGGTGCCACCCTTATTCGCTGTCCGTAAACTCGAACAGCCTCAAGCGGTCTTATCAGACCATGATTGGTAACGGAATCATCCGATTTGCGCCTACTATTGATTTCAGCGAAATATCTCAGGAACGCTCAAGAATAACCTTCCGCCGCCGATTCTCACCAACCATCGGCTCTCTGCAGGCGTAACAGCTTCTTATTTCCATCATCGGTTTTGTACGAGATTAATTTTTTCATAATGTATCATGGCTTTTACATTGTGTCAATAGGTGGCGATCATCGGTATAATAGGGCAATAAACGGTCTTATGCTTACGGCAGCCTTGAATGTCATGCCAAGAATTTGCTATGATGCATATGCCCGCCATATTTCGCGTTAGCCCTGGATTTGTCGGATTTAGGGTGAAGAAGCATCGAACCGTTCAAATACAAAGATGAAAGACAGGCACAACTTCTATGAAAAAATTTAAAATAAGAGTGAAAAGAATCGAAGCTCACCAGCTAAACGACCGACTTCTTCTTATTAATTTGTACCTGACCCAAGCGCTCACGCTCATTGTCGGCCTGATCTGGATTTTGTTCCAGGGCCGGAACCCACTGGCGCTTCTCGCTGTGCCGAAGGAGCTGGAGTTTCTGTATTGGGGGCTGGGGCTTGCAGCGGCCATGCTTGTTGTGGATTTGATACTATCCCGCTTTGTGTCCGAGGACAGTATGGATGACGGGGGAATCAACGAGATGCTGTTCCGGAATCGGCCAGTATGGCATATTATCGTTATAGCGATCGTCGTTTCCGTATGCGAGGAGCTTCTGTTTCGGGGAGCGATTCAGCATGCATTCGGGCCATATTGGACCAGCATTTTATTTGCATTGATCCATGTCAGGTATCTGAAGCATTGGCTTCCGACCGGCTGGGTATTCTTGAGCAGCTACGGTCTTGGTCTTGTCTATATTTATACGGGAACATTATGGGCACCGATCCTGTGCCATTTCCTGATCGATTTCATTTCGGGAATGCTGATTCGATTTCGGAGGAAAGAGGAGAATGAACGAACTTAGCAGAATGGAAAGACACCGGAGCCGAAACAAAGGCCGGAAGAACAAAGCATCTTCTGTCTCGCCTCCATCGCCGGCAGCAAAGCCGACAAGACAGGATGCTGGTGAATATACCGAATATACCGGGCTTAGCCGGTCTAAGCCGAGGATGGCCGAAGAGCGGCGGACATACACAGCCAGCGCGGAAGAAGGGCTATCACGGTCCCGCAGA
Organism: Paenibacillus sp. FSL R5-0810; assembly: GCF_038002285.1. Taxonomy (NCBI): domain Bacteria; kingdom Bacillati; phylum Bacillota; class Bacilli; order Caryophanales; family Paenibacillaceae; genus Paenibacillus; species Paenibacillus sp. FSL R5-0810. The sequence continues at coordinate 2,678,377 of NZ_JBBOCF010000001.1, read as the reverse complement.
AAGCAATCGGCCACCCAGGACAACATGGAGGAAGCCACAGCTCCGCGGCGAACGCATACATATTCTTCCTACCGTGTTCGGATGAGCAAATGGTTTGTGAACTCATTAATCGTCATATTTATTTTATTGATGGCCAGCTTGCTGTGGTGGGGGCTGATCGGGGCGCCGCCCGTAAGCGAGCTGATAAAGGAGTTATTATGAGCATATGGTTGTGGCTGTCGGGTGCTGCGGCAGCGGGAGTCGGTGTTCTAGGCTGGATGAGCGCCGAAGCGAAGGGCTACCGGGTCCGCGAGGAAGAAGTGGTGACGGAGCGAATCCCGGCGTCCTTTGACGGATTCAGAATTCTGTTCCTGACCGATATCCATCGGAGGGAGTTGTCGGAACGGAAGCTGATGGCTGCGCTGCAGCCTGTAGACTGCGTCCTGCTTGGCGGCGACATTACGGAGCGAGGCGTTCCCCTGGAGAGGCTGAGGCATAACATGGAGGTGCTCCGGCGGGTTGCACCCGTCTATGCGGTCCTCGGCAACCACGATTTGTACGCAGGCAAGGATGCGGTGAAGAAGGTGCTGAAGGAAACCGGCGTGACCCTGCTGAGCGATAAAACGGTCCGGATCACGATCGGGAATGACTACGTCTCCCTTAGCGGCATTCGCCAGCCTAAGAGCAAGCGGCATCCTTATTCCCATTTCAAAGGCAGCCTGCACGGCGACGAATACCATATTTTGCTCGTGCATGATCCGGTTTGGCTTAAGGGCAGGGAAGAGGCGAATTGTGATCTGCTGCTTGCCGGCCATACGCACGGCGGACAAATCGTGCTTCCGCTTGCGGGCGCGGTCCGGCTCGAGCGTTTCTACAAATCCTTTAAGTCCGGCTGGTATTCGATCCCAAGGGCTGCAAGCGAGAAGCTTCCGGACACGCGCATGCTGATCAGCCGGGGCTTCGGAACCTCGCACATCCCTCTACGGCTGTTATGCCCGGCGGAGTACCATGTGCTGACTTTGCGTAAAATGTGAAAAAGCCTTCATTCTTCCTTCCAGATAAAGCAAGGAGAAGAAGGCTTTTTTTGTGTTGTAATCAGCGGATCTGAGGCTCAATCGTCCGGGGATCCACGAAACCATAACCTTTGGCTTCCAGCTTGGTCAGCAAATCGTCGAGCGCTTCGACCGTCCAGGGAAGCTCATGCATCAAAATATTGCTGCCCGGATGGAGCTGCTCCAGCACGTTGTTGATGACCGCCTCGGGCTTGTTTTTATTTTTGCTCTCCCAGTCCAGCGAGCCGTTCGACCATGTCATGTACAGCAAGTCATTCTCTGAAGCGATATCCTTGACGGCATCTCCGCCCGACCCGAACGGAGGTCGGAAGAACGCAGGCTCCGTACCGATCGTATCCTTCACAATTTGCTGTACATCTTCAATTTGCTGACGGACCTTTGCTTGGCTCTCCTGCTTCAAGTCGATATGGTCCCAAGCGTGATTGCCGATGATCTGCCCCCGGTCATGGATGATGCTGAGCAGCTCGGGATTTGCTTTTACACGGTATCCGTTAACGAAGAAAATAGCCTTGGCCTGGTGCTTGTCCAGCGTGTCGATCAGTCGGTTGATCATGTCCGCATCCTTCGGTCCATCGTCGAAGGTGAGCAGCACGACCTTAGAAGGCACGGATTCGTCATTCGGGACGATGCGGTACACCTTATTCATATGATACTTGAGTTCCGGCTTCTCATCAGCTGCCGGCTGCTCGCTGGCTTGTTCATCAGCAGTGCCGGGTACTTTCGTACCGCCGGCAGTTCCGCTCGACTCCTTATCGGCGGCAGCAGGAGGGGCTTCTTGTTCCTGAGGCGTCACCGGCTCAGCCGTTTTCGTATCTGGCTTAATCGGATTGCCTGATTCAGCGGGCACGCTATGGTTCTGGCCGTTTCCTTGGTTTCCGCAAGCGCTGAGCAGAATGCAGCAGGCCAGCAGGATGATCTTTGTTGTCGTTTTAACCATGATTCCATCTCTCTTTCCTGTATTTATGTAGCATGAGTTGCCTCCGGCGCGAGAACACTAACCCTGAGTTTAACATAGAAGGAGGTATCATTTGTGAAGACTTCGTCATTTCTGTACGGTGTAATCATCGGTGCGGTAGCAAGCCGTATGATATCCCGCAAAGGCAGTTTGTCGCTTGCCTCGATGATGAAAGACGTTAATGTTGGCCGTTTCGCCGACACCGCTTTAAGCAAGATTCAAAACGGAATCGGGAATAACAATGGCTCAAGCCAAGAAAGCGTGCGTCCCAGTTCAAGCCGACATGATTCCTCTAATCCCGTTGGAGCTGCAGGGGTATCGTCATCGTCTAATTCGAAGGCTGCCAACCTGAAGCAGCTGAAGGATTTTATCCGCAGCAATCCGGACGTGAAACAAGAGGTTGAGCAAATCTTGAAAGAAACGCATACCGTCTTACCGGGATTGTAAACGATGCAATTCTTTTTGAATCATTCCGTGGGGAAACCATCCTTCCATCCCTGTGAATGATTCTTTTTTCTTAAACTACATATTTACGTGCATTTACGGGTATTAAATGATAAAATCAATTATATAAAACCATTTTTATCACGTCATAATCCAGACATCATAATTTGTTATAAACTTTTGTATACGTTAGGAGGATCCTGTCATGAAAATAGAACGTTTGAGTCAAGATAAGATACGGATTTTCCTCACGTTTGACGATCTGAGTGAGCGTGGGATCCAGAAGGAAGAAATGTGGCAGGAAATACCTAAAGTTTATGACCTGTTTACAGAGATGATGGATCAGGCATACAGTGAGCTCGGATTTGATGCCACCGGACCGCTTGCCGTTGAGGTGTTTGCACTGCCTGCCCAGGGCATGGTGGTAATTGTGACGAGAGGGAAGTACGATCATCATTTCGGCGGCTTGTCCGAAGACGATATGCCGGACGAGATTTATGAAATGGAAGTAACGCTGGATGAAAGTGATAAAATCGTCTATGTGTTCCAGGATTTCGAAGTGCTCATTGAAGCTTCGCATATGCTGAAGGACCTCGTGGACGGAGCAGGTACGCTTTATCACTATATGGATAGATGGTTTTTGTATCTGGAGCCAGAGGAGCTTCAGAGCGACAAGTTGCCGGCGATCATTGCAGTTCTGGCAGAATTCGGCGAATCCTCCTCGGTAACGGAGGCTATGCTGGAGGAGTACGGGAAGAAGATCATGCCTCAGCAAGCGATTGAGGTTATTTGCAGTCACTTCCAGCGTCAGCATTAATACAATGTGGGCGTGAGTGCCGGACTAGAGGCTCGAAACTAACGGAGGGGAAATTTGGTGCTGGTGTTCTCGATCATAGCGTCGGCTTTGGCGCCGGGACTCGCGTTGCTCACGTATTTTTACCTGAAGGACAGGTATGATCAGGAACCTTTGCATATGGTCATCAAGGTATTTCTGCTTGGGGTTCTGATCGTGTTTCCTGTCATGATTCTGCAGCGGGGAATGATACTTTGGCTCGGCGATCATCCGGTTGTCCAATCATTGCTCGTATCTGCGGGCATTGAAGAGTTTTTGAAATGGTTTGTCATGTATCACATTATTTTCAACCATACGGAATTCGATGAGCCTTACGACGGGATTCTATATGCTGCGGCGATTTCGTTGGGCTTTGCTACAGTAGAAAATTTGCTGTACGCATGGTACAGCCAGGCTGCATTCGGTCCCATGTTCCTTCGAGCGCTGCTCCCGGTGTCCGGTCACGCCATGTTTGGCGTGATTATGGGCTACTATATCGGGCACGCCAGGTTTTCAGGGGAGAATCGGAAGAGGTTTTATCTGGCTCTTTCGTTCATCGTCCCTTGGATATGGCATGGACTGTATGATTTGATTTTAAACCTCTTGACGCATACGTGGATCTGGTTTATCGTTCCGCTGATGGTACTGTTGTGGTACGGAGGCATGGGGAAAATCTCCAGAGCAAACAATCGCTCGCCTTTTCGTTTCATCAACCGGGAGGAAGAGATTAACACGTAATCAAAAAGGACACACTGGGGCTATAGGCGCTTACGCTGACGGCATAAACGCCAATATAGCTCTGGAGGTGTCTTTTTTGCGTATCAAGGTGAAAATTTTGTGCAAGGATTGCGGCGAGCGCTTCATTCTTCGCGGAAAGAAGGAGCACGGCCGGATCGAGACCGGCTTTAAGCAATGCTTATGCAACAATCGTGATCATTTCGAGATTGAGGAAGATTTCTAAAACATGAAGTGATCGTACAGCGATGCATAAGACTTCTTTTTTCTAGTCAAACTAACGGCAGTGAGTAGAAGAAAGGAGACTAACGCATCATGTATAAACGACTTAGCGCGATTCTGTTCCCTGTCGCCACCGTTTTGTTGATCGGGGCTTTGGTGTGGGGATATCAGGAGAACAAAGAGAAGAACGCGATATTGATTAATGCAGAAAACCAGTATCAACGCGCCTTTCATGATTTGTCCTATCATATGGACCGGCTGCATACCGAGTTAGGGAATACGCTCGCCGTCAGCTCCACTTCTCAGGGAATGCACCGGAAAGGCCTCATGAACGTTTGGCGCATTACGAGCGAAGCTCAAAATGAGATCAACCAGCTGCCACTGGGTCTGCTGCCGTTCAACAAGACGGAAGAATTCCTGTCCCGCATCTCTAATTTCGCCTATAAGACAGGCGTTCGTGATTTGACGAAGGAGCCGCTGAGCGAAAATGAAGTCAAGACGCTCAAAACACTCTACGCCAATTCCGGTGAAATTACGAAGGATCTTCAATCGGTGCAGAACAAGGTCATTGCCAGCGGGCTGCGCTGGATGGATGTCGAAACTGCGCTCGTGTCGAACAATACGCAGGACAACTCCATTATCGACGGCTTCAGAACCGTTGACAAAAAGGTCGAAGCTTATCCCGAGCTGGACTGGGGCCCTTCGGTCAGCAGCATTTACGACCGCAGGTCCGTGAAGCAATTGGCCGGCATGCCTGTCTCCGCAGAGGACGTCAAACGCAAAGCGCTGAAATTCTCGGATTCGGACGGGAACGCCAGGGTACGGGTAACCCAAAACGGGAAGGGGACCGATTGGTCATCCTATACCGTTCATGTGAATCAAAACCGGGGCCACAAGATCAGCATGGACTTCACCGAGAAGGGCGGCCAGCTGATCGCGTACACGAAGGAGCGCAATGTAGGCGCGAAGAAAGTTTCCGTGCAGGATGCCATCGATAAGGCACAGGATTTTCTTGCTAGAAAAGGCTATACCGATATGACGGCGGTGTCCGCAGACCAATATGACAATATGGCGAACTTCTCCTTCGTGCGTGAGGAGGACGGCGTTCTCATCTATCCGGAGAAGATCACGGTCCGTTCAGCCATGGACAACGGGGAGGTCCTCGGATTTCAAGCAAGCGATTTTGTGTACGAGCACCAGATCAAGCGCGAGATTCCGCAGCCTAAGCTGAAGCTCGCCCAAGCGAAGAAAACGCTGAACCCGGAGTACAAAATTCTGTACAACCGCAAGGCGTTAATCAAAAACGACCGCAACGAGGATGTGCTGTGCTATGAATTTGGAGGGCGCATCAACGGGTCGCAGTATCGGATCTATATCAATGCGGATACCGGACTGGAAGAGACGGTTGAAGTCGTAAAAGACGCGCAAGCCGGAATTCGATAAGATAACAAACGGACGTTTTGAGGGCGGGCCGCTCAAGCTTCATTGCTTGGGCGGCTTTTTGTATGATGGAGAAACATGGAAGGACAAGGCTCGACAGACCGCGCGAAATTCGTTCAAATTATCCCATAAAGACCGCCTGCCCGTGATATAATGGGAATTATTGATTATGAAGAAATAGTAGGTGAGCGCTTTGTATCCGAAGATCAATGAGGTCCTCTATATCCAGCTCGATACGGGGGATCAGAAGGAAGCCGAGGTCTTGTATAAATCCCGCATTTCCGACATGGACGGCGAATCGATTTATATGGAGGTTCCCCTTCAAGAAGGAACAGGAAGACTGAAGAAGCTTTATATCGGCGATGAGATATCCGCTTACTTTCTGACCGAAGGCGGTGTAAAGAATTATTTTAATTCCTATGTGCTGAGCCACCATGAGGACGTCATCAAGCTGGTGCGGATCAAGAAGCCGGAGTCCGACCAGATTACGAAGGTGCAGAGAAGAGGCTTCCTACGGGTACAATCCGAGCTGGAAGTAGCCGTGACGGCAAAGGACGGAGCCCGGTTTCTAACCAAGACCGAGGATGTCGGGGGCGGCGGCATCTCGCTTTATTTGGAGCCGGGCCAGTCGCTCAAAGAGGGGGATCTTCTGGATTGCTGGATTCTGGTTCCCTATAAGAACGGATCGGTTGAGCATATCCCATTCGAAGGTGAAGTCGTCCGGTTGAAAGAGCTTCCCGTGGGCCGGAGCATCGTTATGATGAAATTCACCCAGATTCTGGACATGGAACGTCAAAAACTGATCCGGTACTGCTTCGAGAGACAGTTTGATTTTCGAAATCGATAATCTCTGACCGCCTGGATGCATATATTCGTTCAGGCTGTGGCACACTACCGGAAATTTCATGATGGAAGGAATGTTGTGTCATAACCGAGGAGCAAAGCAAATCGATCAGGGGGCAGCGGGAAATGGAGCCCGGTGAAGCGCAAGATTCGATCGGACAAGCCCTGGAAGCGCTGGCCGGAAAGCTGCTCTTCCGCGTGCTGATCGGTCTCGCGGCAGCTTTGGTGATCATGCAGCTGCTGCTGCATTATGAGCCTGCCAGGCCCTATATTTCGCCGGTTCAGCAGATGGAGGGAGTCCCCGTAAACGAGCAAAATGTCAACGATTGGATGGGGGGAAACACCCCTTCTCTTTTGCATCACTCCAGCTAGTGTGGTATAATTTTCACGTCGCAGGCAGGCGCCTGCTTTTTTCTTGAAGGTTAAGAAGGTATGAGTCTAATCTTGCACTTTCTTATCTTATTTTCTCTAAAATCATCTGTCATTTGATCCGTTTCATGAAAAATGCTAGAAGCGACAGATGGGCTGGAGACGTACGTTTGAGGAGGAATGCCCCGTTGGTTATGCAGGGGACAGGTTACCAGGACAGAATCAATATTGCCATCGACGGTCCTGCAGGGGCGGGTAAAAGCACAGTAGCACGTATGGTGGCCAGCAGGCTTCAATACATCTATGTGGATACCGGCGCCATGTACCGGGCGGTCACTTGGTTTATGCTGAATCAAGGAATTGATGCAGAAAATCACGAAAAAGTGCTTCAACATGCGCAAAATATGGTGATTGAATTAAAACCGCATGAAACAGGCCAAATGGTGTTGTTGAATGGGGAAGATGTCACACCGTATATCCGATTGCATCAGGTGAGTGCATCCGTTTCCAAGTATGCGCGGATCGAAGGCTTGCGGACCAAGCTTGTCCATCTGCAGCAGCAAATGGCGACACAGAAAGGCGTCGTCATGGACGGACGCGACATCGGCACTACGGTTCTACCGGACGCTGAACTCAAGATCTTCATGACGGCCAGCGTCAAGGAGCGAGCGCTCCGCCGGTTCAATGAGCTTCGCGACGAGAGCATTACGCTGGAACAGCTGGAACATGATATCGCAGAGCGCGACCGTCTCGATGCAGAGCGTGAAGTATCGCCGCTTCGATGTGCGGAGGACGCCATCGTTCTGGATACGACGCATATGGATATCAACCAGGTGGTCGAAGCGATTCTTTCATATTGCGAAACTGTATTGGATGGGGAGAGGAAGGCATGATTTACGTTTTTTGCAGAGCGGTAGTCCGCGGTTTGTTCGCTATTCTGTACCGGTTTGAATCTGTCGGCGTACATAATATCCCTTCCGAGGGCGGCGTACTGATCTGCAGCAATCATCTCAGCGTGCGCGACCCGATTTCGGTCGGCATTCACGTGAAGCGCCAGGTTAAATTTATGGCGAAAGCGGAGCTGTTCAAAATTCCGGTATTCGGATGGCTGATTGACAAGCTTGGCGCATTTCCGGTAAAGCGCGGCGGCGTCAGCAAGGAATCGATCAAGACCGCACTGACCATTCTGCGTCAGGGTGAAGTGATGGGGATTTTCCCGGAGGGCACCCGGAATTCGGATGCAACGGCAGCGAAGCGGGGGGCGGCAAGCTTTGCGCTCCGGAGCGGCGCGACGGTCATTCCGGCGGCGATCATCGGAGATTACAAGCTGTTTCGGAAGGTTAAGATCATTTACGGAGCACCCGTAGACTTATCCCGTTTCGAAGGCGACAAATCGCCGGAAGCGCTCGATGCCGCAACTGAAATCATTATGAGTAAAATCCATGAAATGCGGGCAACCGGTAAGCCGACCGTGAACGGATGAATCGGTTTGATGCATAAAAAGCGCCATTTTCATGGAAAGATACTACAGCAATTATGTTTTGAACTTCGCCTATGCGAGTTTAAATAAATGGGGTTTGAATTGAGGAGGTTATTTGACATGTCGGAAGAAACAAGAAATCAAGAGTCTGCTGAAATGCAAAGCCAGGAGCAGCTCGACCAAATCGTATCCTTGAAAAAAGGGGACACCGTGAAAGGGACGATCGTCAAATTGGAGGACAACCAGGCTTATGTAAGCATTGGATATAAATACGACGGCGTAATTCCTGTTCGCGAACTGTCTTCTGTACAGCTGGACAACGCATCCGATGCGGTTCAGGTTGGCCAAGAGGTTGAGTGCAAGGTTGTCAGCATTAACGACGACAAGGAAAGCCTTGTTCTGTCCAAGCGCGCAATCGACGCCGAGAACGCTTGGGATGAACTGGAGAAGCATTTCGAAGCACAAGACGTGTTCGAAGTGACTGTTGCAGACGTCGTTAAGGGCGGTCTTGTAGCAGACGTTGGCGCACGCGGCTTTATCCCTGCTTCCATGGTAGAGCGTCACTTTGTAGAGGATTTCAGCGACTACAAAGGCCGCACGCTTCGCGTAAAAGTGAAGGAGCTTGACCGTGAGAACAACAAGGTGATCCTTTCCCAGAAGGACGTTCTGGAAGAGGAATTCGAAGCCAACAAGCAAAAGGTGATGGCCGAGCTTAAAGAAGGTCAAGTGCTCGAGGGCACGGTGCAGCGTCTGACCCAATTCGGCGCATTCGTTGACGTAGGCGGCGTTGACGGACTGGTTCACGTATCCGAAATCGCTTGGAACCACGTGGATAAGCCTTCCGACGTATTGTCCGAAGGAGATCAGGTTCGCGTGAAGGTGCTTAAGGTTGACCCTGAAAAAGGAAAAATCAGCCTCAGCATCAAGGCTGCCGGCCCAGGACCTTGGGAAACTGCAGGCGAGCAATTCCACACCGGCGACATCGTTACAGGCGTCGTTAAGCGTCTTGTAAGCTTTGGCGCATTCGTTGAATTGGCTCCTGGCGTAGAAGGCCTGGTTCATATTTCTCAAATCTCGCACAAGCACATCGGCACTCCGCAAGAGGTGCTGAAAGAAGGACAGGAAGTTCAAGTGAAAGTTCTTGACATCAATCCTTCCGAGCAGCGCGTAAGCTTGAGCATTAAAGAAACAGAGGAAGCGCCGGCACAAGCTCCTAGAGCAGAAAAACCGTCCAAAGGTCCTAAAATCGACCTGAAAGACAACCCGAACGTTTCTTTGAACAATCAGGGTATGAGCGTAACGCTTGGAGAGCGCTTTGGCGATAAGCTGAGCAAGTTCAAGTAAGCCCGAAAATTGTCATGTACGGTCTATTGACCTGTCATAACGAGTCGGCGAACCCACATTTCTGGGTTCGCCGTTTGTTTTTGTTAGGGACGAAAGCAAGCGGATGTTGTAACATGGGGAAGAGCATAATAGAAATGATATGAAAGGTTAGCCAATTGAAACGATTTTTGCTATGATGATAATCGTAAGAATTGACAGGAGGAGTGAATATGGCAAGACCCGTAGTGGCCATTGTCGGAAGGCCAAATGTTGGCAAATCAACGATTTTTAACAGGCTGATCGGCGATAGACTGGCCATTGTTGAAGATAAACCGGGCATAACCCGAGACCGGATATACGGAAGCGCCGAATGGAACGGCAAAGCGTTCAGCGTGATCGATACCGGGGGAATTGAGATCGACGGAGACGACATGATCTTGAAGTCGATCCGGATGCAGGCTGAGCTGGCAATCGAAGAAGCAGACGTCATTATTTTCATGTGCGATGCGAAGACCGGTGTGACGCAATCTGACGAGGAAGTGGCACAGATTCTGTTCCGGTCGGGCAAACCGGTCATTCTCGCGGTTAATAAAGTGGATAATTTGAAGCGCGCTGAAGATATTTATGAATTCTATTCCCTTGGCTTCGGCGATCCGGTAGGCATATCCGGAAGCCACGGCACCGGGATCGGAGATCTGCTGGATGTGGTCGTTGAGAACCTGCCGGATCTGGCGGACGACGACTATGATGAGGACGTGATCCGTGTCGCGCTGATCGGTCGTCCGAACGTTGGGAAATCGTCGCTTGTCAACGCCATCCTAGGCGAAGAGCGGGTCATCGTCAGCGATATTGCCGGCACTACCCGCGATGCGATCGATACCCCATTCGAGAAGGACGGTCAGCGTTATGTGTTGATCGATACGGCCGGCATGCGAAAACGCGGCAAGGTGTACGAGACGACGGAGAAATACAGCGTCATGCGCGCCATGCGCGCCATTGAGCGGGCTGACGTTGTTCTGGTTCTGATTAACGGCGAAGAGGGCATTATCGAGCAGGACAAGCATATCGCCGGCTATGCGTACGAGGCCGGAAAAGCTTCCCTGTTCGTTGTCAACAAATGGGATGTCGTCGAGAAGGATGACAAGACGATGCAGCAGTTCGAGCGCAAGATCCGGGACCATTTCCTGTTCATGACCTATGCGCCGATCGTATTCCTGTCGGCCAAGACCAAACAGCGGCTGCATAAGCTGCTGCCGGTAGTCAAGCATGTGGCAGAGCAGCACTCGCTGCGCGTCCAGACGCATCTGCTGAATGACGTTATCTCCGATGCGATTGCGATCAACCCGCCTCCTACAGACAAAGGCAGAAGATTGCGCATTAACTATTCAACACAGGTAGCGGTCAAACCGCCGACGATGGTTGTATTCGTTAATGACCCGGAATTGATGCACTTCTCTTATGAACGATATCTGGAGAACAAGATCCGGGCCGCATTTGATTTTGAAGGTACACCCATCAGGATATTTACACGAAGAAAGTCTGATGAGAGTTAGGGGAGAATAGCTTGGTTCTGGAGATCGTAGCGATACTTGTATGTTATTTATTGGGTTCGGTGAGCTTTAGCGTGCTGTTTGCCAAGTTTCTCAAGGGAATCGACATACGGCAGCACGGCAGCGGCAACGCAGGGGCGACCAATACCCTTCGTGTCCTTGGAAAGGGACCTGCAATCCTGGTGCTTGCACTCGACGTTCTCAAAGGCATTGCAGCCGTATGGATTGGCCGGTGGCTGGGCGGAGACAATGAATGGCTGCCGGGTCTTTGCGGCATTGCAGCCATAATTGGCCATAATTGGCCGCTTTATTTCCGCTTTCGCGGGGGCAAAGGCATCGCGACGGCGATCGGCGTGCTTGCAACGCTGTGCTTCCTGCCTGCGTTCTATGCAGGCATCATCGCCATTTCGTCGATTGTATTTACCCGGTACGTTTCATTGGGGTCTCTTATTTTCGTTGTGCTTACACCGATATTTTTGCTGATTGCCGGGTATCCTTGGCCGGTATTTTGGACAAGTCTCATAATATGCATATTCGCCTTCTGGCGACACCGCAGCAACATTGTGAAGATCGTACAGGGCCGCGAGAACAAGCTCGGCTCCGGCGGTAAAGGCAAGGATAAAGGAGGAAAGCGCGTTGTCTGACAAAGTGGCCGTTCTCGTTGCTGGAAGCTGGGGAACAGCGCTGGCAAGCGTTCTCGCTTCCAACAACCGGGAAGTGTGGGTTTGGACCAGAACGGAGGAGCAGGCTCGGGAGATTAACGAATCACACACCAACAATCGGTATCTGCCGGGGATCACACTCCCCTCCAATATACAAGCGACTACCGATATGAAAGCAGCCGTTCAATCGGCAGCTGCCGTCGTGATCGTCGCTCCATCCTCAGCCATGCGTGAGGTTGCCGGGCAGCTTAAGGAGCACTGGAATGACGAGATGCTTGTCATCCATGCAACGAAGGGCTTCGAGCTCGATTCGTTAAAGCGGATGTCAACCGTAATTGCCGAAGAACTCGGCTGTGAGGAAGGACGGATCGTCGTGTTATCGGGGCCGAGCCACGCGGAAGAGGTGGTAAGACGGTGTCCGACGACCGTAGTCGTGGCTTCCGCGGATGCGAACGCGGCCGAAGCCGCTCAAGATTTATTCATGAATACCTATTTCAGGGTGTACACGAACCGGGATATGCTGGGCGTTGAGCTGGCAGGTGCTTTAAAGAACATTATCGCGCTCGGAGCGGGCATGTCCGATGGGCTCGGCTTTGGCGATAATGCGAAAGCGGCGCTGATTACGAGAGGCATTGCGGAGATGCTGCGCGTCGGCATGGAGATGGGGGCGAACCCGTTAACCTTTGCCGGCCTCGCGGGAATCGGCGATCTCGTCGTCACCGCGACGAGCCGACACAGCCGAAACTGGCGTGCAGGCTCCATGCTGGGACAGGGCAAGAGCCTGGATGAGGTGTTAAGCTCCATGGGGATGGTTGTGGAAGGCGTTCGGACGACCAAGGCAGCCTATACCATCTCTCAAAAGTACGGCGTCCAGATGCCGATTGCGGACCAGTTATATCACGTGCTGTTCGAAAACCGCGACCCTCGAAGCGCTGTGGAAGGGCTGATGGGACGCGGGCCGAAGACCGAGATGGAAATGATGCCGCTCGAAACTTGGGAGCAATGGCATACCTAGCTTATTCACCAATCCGAGGACTTCCTCATATATTAAGTTGAGGATGCCCGGAGGAGGGGTGGAAATGAGCAAAAGCTTTCACAAGGATGTTTTGAACGCGATTAACAAAAAAAGCGGCAAAAAAATTTCTGCAGGGGCTGTCAATAAGCTGGCTAGTACGGTAAAACCGTCTACCATGCAAAATGAAGCCCAGCTCCGTCAGCTGATCAAGCAGGTATCGTCCATGGCGAATATACCTGTCAGTGAAGATACGGTTCAGGAAATTATTGCAGCTGTTAAGAAGAGCGGGATGAATCCGAGCAATATGGAAGCCTTGATGAAAATGATGATGAACAAATAGGTTCGCATAAGCGTGTTTGGCGCCGAAGCCGCGCCCGTTCTCGGGTGGCGGCTTTTGCTTTTTGGGCAGCGCTTGGATGAGCGGATGCGGTTTTCATGGTATAATAGGTTGAATATTACATGAGAGAATGGAGAGTTTCGTGACATGGATCCGATGCAAAAGATGTGGCTGTCCCTTGTCGCATTGTTGATTATGGCTCTGTCCGTCATCGTCGTTACGCTTGCGCGAAGCAAGACCAAGGGGTTTATACGCGGTGGTTTGTCGTTCGTGGCCTTTATGATGATGATCGTGGGCTTCATCATTGGACTGGCTTCAATTATTTAACAACAGGAAAGGATCGCGTCAAGATGGTAAAAGGGGTGCCGAATGAAGCTGAGTGATCTGCCAGGGCTTGAGAGCCTGCTGTACGAGACTGTCTGCAAGCTGAACCTTACGGGTCAGCCGTGGGTGCTTGGAGGAAGCTGCAGCTTGCTTCTTCAAGGCGTACAGCTGGACAAGCCGCCGAGAGATATCGATATTTATACGGATGCGGAAAGCGTCCATGAGCTGCATGCCTCGCTTGCCGATTGGGCGGAAGACGCGCCTCACCTGGATCAAGAAGGTATGTATGCCTCCATATTGAGCCACTATGGTCGGTACGGCGTATCTATCGAGCTGGTGGGTGGCTTTACCGTCATGACGGGGGGATCCGAATATCGTGTGGAAATCGGTCCGCTGCTGCATCATGCGGCGCCGGAGCATCGGATTCAGGGCACGGTTGTCCGTTTAATGCCGCTGTCGCATGAATTGGTATTCAATGTGCTGCGAGCCAGGCCGGACCGGTATGAAGCGATTGCCGCAGCCATCCTGCTCAACCCGAATGAGCATCTTCCGCTGCTCTCGAAGATCTTAACCCGGAACAGGCTCAACATGCAGCATCGTTCGACCTTGAGCGGTCTGCTTGACCATTTGATTTGAGTGCCGATGGTGCTCTGCACGGTCCCCATACATACAAGGCAGGAGAGGAGTGCACTAGCCATTGGATTACGAGGTGCTGTTTCAGCCGGATGGCAAGAAGGCCAAGGTTCGTCCATTGACGAACGTGCTGGACGCCTCCCGCCGGGCCGGCGTGCGCATCCCGACCCGCTGCGGCGGCAAAGCCGGCTGTTTGATGTGCAAGGTGATCATACCGGAGGGAGAGCGCGAGTCGTGCCTGCCCCCTGAGGACAAGGAGCGGAGGAAGCTGGGCTCCGCCCTGCTGGAGCAGGGCTACCGGCTGTCCTGCCAGACGAAGATCACTGGAGACTTACAGGTAAGCATTCCCGAGGATCCGCTGAAGGCGGCTATCCGCAAACAGCTGGAGGCCGCACGAAACCGGGATGCGGATGACTTTATTTAAGCGAAGGATGATGTTGATTTGAATAGGATCAATCGGATGATTCCTACTGCAGAAAGTGCAAAGCCCCTTTTTGCAGCCCTGGTCCTGGTGTTGTTCTCATTGCTGATGACCGGATGCTTGTATCCTGACGAGGGAGCGGGCGAGAATAAAGTTTCGTATAGAGAAAGTGTTAAGCGGATTCAATCCGCGGTTGATGATTACTTTAAGGAGCAAGGGGTGCTGCCTATCATTACGGCAGGGCCAGAGGTGCCGCGTTATGAGAAGTACCGGGTAGACCTTGAACTGCTGAAGAACCGCGGATATATCGATCAAATCCCGGCGACCGCCTTTGAAAAAGGAGGAACCGGCTATTTTCTGATCATTAATGAAGAAAGTGATCCGACCGTCAAGGTGATGGATTTGACAACCGTTCAAGCGGTCAACGATGTACAGCGTGCCGTCAATTTGTACAAAATGGGCAATGACGGAGCCCTGCCGGCCGGTGAGACGCTGTATCCCGGCTATAAGGCGGTGGACCTGTCAAAGACCGATGCCAAATCGTTGAAGCTGATGAGCGTATTCTCCGGCCAGGAGATGACCTTCATCATGGATGAGGCAGGCAAGGTGTATGCCGATTATGCCTTCGATATTATGCAGGCCGTCCAGAAGGATGGCTCTGAGCCCAAAGAAGGCGAGGACTTAAGGATTTTCCTGGAGAAGGAATCCTATTTCGTCCCGGTGAAATCCGTCCCGTATGCCTGGATGAATCAACAGCCGGTTGCGCAGCCGGCATCCTGAATAATTCGATAGAGCATTCCCTTCGTAGGTTAACCTACTGGGGAATGCTCTTTTTCTATCGATCAAAAAGTTTATCCATATTGCCAATCTAGTGGAATATCTATCAAGATCGCGACATACACATAATCTGAAAGAGTCGTGCGGGCATGATGCCGGTTGCCCATAGCATGATCGAGTTAAGAGAAGCATCTATCAAAGCAAAAAAAATGGACGGAGACATCGTGGGCAACCGTCATATTTTTAGACCCGGTACATAAGATGTTACTAGTCCAAATGCATGTACGAGTTACGCCGCTTTGCCGTTTCCATCCATAAACCCATGGAATCTACGGCGGCGGACTGCTGGCGACAAAGGTGAAAGCTGCTCATCTGTTGCAATGGCTTTGGCTATGAGTGGAACACGAAGCGGATGCTCTTAAAGCATTTTTCCTTCGGAGTAATTTGAGGAGGGGATCTCTTTTGGAAAAAGTGGACATTTTTAAGGACATTGCCGAACGGACCGGAGGGGACATTTATTTAGGTGTCGTCGGGGCCGTCCGTACGGGAAAATCAACCTTCATCAAGCGTTTTATGGAGACGGTTGTACTCCCGAACATTACGAACGAGGCGGATCGAGTAAGAGCTGTCGATGAGCTGCCTCAAAGCGCTGCAGGAAAAACGATCATGACCACCGAACCGAAATTTGTACCGAACAATGCGGTGCAGATCAAAGTAACGGAAGGATTAGAGGTCAACGTAAGACTGGTGGACTGCGTCGGGTATGCCGTGGAAGGGGCCAAAGGCTATGAGGATGAGAACGGTCCGCGAATGATTTCCACGCCATGGTTCGAGGAGCCGATTCCGTTCCAGGAGGCGGCTGAAATCGGAACCCGCAAGGTCATCCAAGAGCATTCCACGCTCGGCGTTGTCGTCACGACCGACGGAAGCATCGCGGAAATCCCGCGCAGCTCCTATGTCGAGGCGGAAGAGCGGGTCATTGAGGAGCTCAAGGAAGTTGGCAAGCCGTTCGTTGTCGTCATCAACTCCACCCGCCCTAGAAGCGAGGAGGCGCTGCAGCTCCGCAACGAGCTGGCCGAGAAATATGATATTCCGGTCATGACGCTCAGCGCGGCCACGATGACCGAGGATGATGTCACTGGGGTTCTCCGTGAAGTATTGTATGAATTCCCGGTTCATGAAGTGAATGTCAACCTGCCGAGCTGGGTCATGGTGCTGAACGAGAACCATTGGCTGCGCAGCAACTATGAGAACTCGGTAAGGGATACGGTGAAGGATATCCGCCGTCTGCGCGATGTCGACCGGGTCGTAAGCCAGTTCATGGAATATGACTTTATCGATCGGGCCGGACTTAGCGGCATGAATATGGGGCAGGGTGTGGCCGAGATTGACCTCTTCGCGCCGGACGAATTGTACGACCGCATTTTGATGGAGGTCGTCGGGGTAGAAATCCGCGGCAAAGACCACCTGCTGCAGCTGATGCAGGAATTCTCCCATGCGAAGCGCGAGTATGACCGGTTCGCAGAGGCGCTTGAGATGGTCAAGACGACCGGATACGGCATTGCCGCGCCTTCCCTTGCCGAAATGGCGCTGGATGAGCCTGAGCTGATCCGCCAAGGCACCCGCTTCGGGGTAAGACTGAAAGCGACCGCGCCGTCCATTCATATGATCCGCGTCGATGTCGAATCGGAGTTCTCGCCGATTATCGGCACCGAGAAGCAGAGCGAGGAGCTTGTCCGCTATCTGATGCAGGACTTCGAGAACGATCCGATCAAAATTTGGGAATCCGATATTTTCGGCCGGTCCCTCCATTCCATCGTCCGGGAAGGCATTCAGGGCAAAATCGCGATGATGCCGGACAATGCCAGATACAAGCTTCAGGAAACGCTGGGGCGGATTATTAACGAGGGCTCCGGCGGTCTGATCGCAATCATTCTGTAAGTGAGCGCCAATATGGTGGTGAAAACGCAGTCGCTAACGGGCCAAAAGTCCCGATTAGCGGCTGTTTTTCGTGTTTTCTCCGGTCCGCTAAAGCAAAACGCTTGAAATTATGAGATGGCTGTATTACTATAAATTTGTTCCGCGTCATGCATTCGAAACGCGAAATAGGGGAAAATACCCGATTGCACGTATAATTTGCGGTAAAACGGAAACAGTGTATAGCAAGTGGAGCACATTCCTAGTTAGGGAGGTGAAAGAATGAATAAATCGGATCTGATTACTCAAGTAGCTGAATCTGCTGAGCTTTCCAAGAAAGATGCGACTAAAGCGGTTGATGCCGTTTTCGATGCAATTTCCGAAGCACTGCAAAACGGGGATAAAGTCCAATTGGTTGGTTTCGGCAACTTCGAGGTTCGCGAGCGTTCCGCACGGAAAGGCCGCAACCCGCAAACAGGTGAAGAAATCGAAATCCCTGCGAGCAAAATTCCTGCATTTAAACCTGGTAAAGCGCTCAAAGACGGAATCAAATAAAGATTTCTACATATTACCTAAGAGCACAGGTCGTGAATTCGTTCACGGCCTTTTCTTTTAGATTTACGGCGAGGAGGTCTGGGGAATGGAGAACGTTCAAAACGGCGATTATTTCGTTGTCAAGGCGCTGGATCACGGCGTACAGGTGATCGGCCTTACGCGCGGACAGGACACACGGTTTCATCATACCGAGAAGCTGGACAAAGGCGAAGTCATCATCGCCCAATTTACGGATCATACATCTGCGGTGAAAATCCGCGGCAAAGCTGAAATCATCACGAAGCACGGCAAGATCGAATCCGGCAGCTGATTTTTAGGGCAGGTTATTCGAGAACGCTATGACCGATGAGGGCTAAAGGCAAGATCATCGAACATTCATCTATTGTTTTCTTTTGCAGCAGGCATAGCCTGCTTTTTTTCTTTATACAATGAGGTATGGACTTAAGAGGAGCGGAAGAAACTAAGGCTAGGGGGTATTCGACATGAGGCAATGGCAAATTGTACGGGCTGTGCTTGTACCGGCCGCGATCGCATTCATGATGCTCGTCATCCTGCTGGAGTTAAAGTCGCATGCGCGCCAAAAAATCGAGACGGTCACCGCTGCGGTCCCTTATCACAGCCGTGAGCTGACGGATGCCGGCTTGGTCGACTCGCTGATGAATCTTCCGCTTCATCTTAAAATAAGCCGGGCGGATTATGATGACGGCTCACTGACGATGGATATCAAGCTGAGTGATCCCGGGGAGGACGTCGGAGACGTGTATGAGGATATAGCCGGCATTATGTCCTTCGCGTTCGAAGGAACGGATAATGTGAGGCAGCTGTACTTGAGGGTGATCGCGATCGATCGCTGGGGCGGGAAGCGGTATCTGCTTCTTGCTTCGAATATGAACAGAGAATCCTGGGAGCCGCGCTACGCAGAAGCGCTGAGCCAGCTTCGAAACGGCGATGTGCCGCCATCCTTGGCAGCCTCGCTCAATTTAACTTTTACGAATCTTTGGCAGAAGCAGTTCAGCAGTCCGTGAAACGGTTAAAATAGTAAGTGACAGGCATGTACGTGCCCGGAACATGTGTTATAATAGATTGGATTGTTGGCTCAATAGACCATAGAACATCAAGTGCACGGAGGCTGAGGATGAAACCGTATCGCGTACCAGAACTGGCAGAGAAATATATAAATTATGATATGATCCAGAATCACACGGAACTACCGGACTTTCCGGACGCCCGTGTTCATTTGCTATACATATTTTTGAAGGACTCGGGAAGAAATATTGCCGGACTCGAAGAATTATACGCGCTGGTCGCCTCGCTGGTTCAGATGGGTCTTGATACGCATGAGAGCATCGATGTTGCCGAGGGCAACCAAGGGGAGGCCATGATGCGCTCCCGTCAATTAAAGGTGCTCGCCGGGGACTACTTCAGCAGCCGGTTTTACCAGCTTCTTGCACAGAAGGGCGAAATTGCGGTCATCTCGCTTTTGAGCCGGGCGGTAAGCAGTGTTAATGTGATGAAAATGAACCTGTATGGCAAAATGAAAGATACGCTGGTGCCTTCTGAAGAATATTTACGGCAAACGGTACAGCTGAATATGCAGCTGTTTCTTTCTTTTACCCCCCTGCTAGAAAAATCGGTTCACGAGACATGGAGGACGCTGCTGAAGGAATTCACGCAGTGCGAAACCCTGGTTCAAGAGATGAAGCGCTGCGTCTCTCCGGATTCGGGAAGATGGAGCTACAGTTATTGGCACTTGATCGAAACGGCAAGCGAAGAGGAACGCAGGCTGCTGGTCGGGAAGAAGGCGGACCCGAAGGATTGGAAGAAGCTTATTCTGAAGTACAAGGCTGCCGAGCGGCTCCTGGACAAGCTGCGGGAGACGGTGGCCAACCTGCAGCAGCTGCTTGCGGGACGGTCTGGGGATTGCCCGTACAGTTGCTTGCTGGAGCCGTTCCTGCACCGGCTTGGCACCGTTTCGTCTGTTGTAAGGGGAGGATAGGTGATGTCAGTGGATAAACAAACGATGACGCCGGATTCCCGGCGTAACGGCAGCACGCCGAAAGAGGAGCATGTCCATTCCGTATTTGAGAGCATTGCCGGCAAATACGATATGATGAATGACATCCTCAGCTTTAGAAGACACAAGACCTGGCGCAGGTTCACGATGAAGAAGATGAATATGCGCCAGGGCGATACCGCAATTGACTTGTGCTGCGGAACTTGCGACTGGACGATTAGCATGGCCCAGGCAAGTGAAACTGGACACATAGTCGGGCTGGATTTCAGCGAGGGGATGCTGAAGGTCGGCCGGGAGAAGGTTGCCAGGAACGGTCTTGAGAGGCAGATTAGGCTGGTGCAAGGCAATGCGATGGAACTGCCGTTCGAGGACAATCAATTCGATTATGCGACGATCGGTTTCGGACTGCGGAACGTTCCGGATTATATGCAGGTTCTTCGCGAAATGCAGCGTGTGGTGAAGCCGGGCGGGATGGTTGTATGTCTGGAACTGTCCAAGCCGACCTGGCAGCCGTTCAAAGGACTTTATTATTTCTATTTTCAACAACTGCTGCCACGCATGGGACAACTGGTGGCGAAGCGCTATGAGCAGTATAAATGGCTGCCCGACTCGCTGAAGCTGTTTCCCGGCAGAGAGGAGTTAGCCGAAGCTTTCCGTCAGACCGGACTTAAGGAGGTCCAGGCCTATCCCTTGACTGGTGGCATCGCAGCCTTACACATTGGGATCAAGGAGAATCGGAATGTTTAAGAAAATTGGGACTTATCTGGAAATGATCAAAGTGGAGCATACCTTGTTTGCTCTGCCTTTCGCATTTATGGGGGCGATTCTGGGGTCGGCCGTGGTGTTCGATCACCTGCCTTCCTGGGGAGACATCGGATGGATTTTTCTGGCCATGTTCGGAGCACGCAGCGCCGCGTTCGGACTCAACCGGCTAACCGATCAATATATTGACGCCAAAAACCCGCGGACAGCAGGACGGGCCATCCCGGCTGGACTGCTTAAACCGTTTGAAGTCATCATTTTTATTATTTTATCGTTCGCCGTCTTTTTCTGGGCGACCTATGAGCTGGACCCGTTTGCTTTCCGGCTGCTGCCGATCGCTATCTTTTTGCTTATTATTTATTCCTTTACGAAGCGCTTTACCTGGCTGTGCCATGTCGTGCTTGGCTTGACCACCGCGCTTGCGCCGCTGGGAGGCTGGGTCGCCGTTACAGGTCAGGTGGATTGGAAGGCGCTGCTCTTTTATGTCGCGCTGGCGTTCTGGACGGCCGGATTCGATGTGATCTATGCATGCCAGGACCAGGAGTTCGATGAGAAGGAAGGCTTGTATTCGATCCCTTCCCGTTTCGGCTTGCATCACGCGTTATGGTTCGCCCGCGGCTTTCATGCCGTTACTGCCTTGGGCTTTATCGTTCTATTTTTCATCACACCGCTCAGCTGGTGGTATCTCATCGGGATGATTATCGCTCTTGGCATTCTGTTCTATCAGCATTACATTCTGTCGCCGAACGATATGAGCCGCCTGCAGACCGCCTTCTTTACGATGAACAGCACGCTGAGCATCGTCCTGTTCGTCTTTACTCTGATTGATTTGGTGGTGCGTTACCTGTGATGGAGGCCGTGCGGAGAAAAAGCTGGGTTGTCGGAATAACGGGCGCAAGCGGAAGCATATACGGCGTGCGTCTCACGGAAAGCCTGCTGTCGCTTGGATATGACGTTCACCTCGTCATTACGAATGCCGGATGGCGTGTGCTGAAGGAGGAGATGGGCTTCGAAGCGGCGAGCCGGGAGGCTGCCGTTCTCGAGCGTTTCGGAGGGTACGAGGGACAGATCGTTTATCATCCGATCGCTGATATCGGGGCCACCATTGCCAGCGGCTCCTATCTGGTCGAGGGCATGATCATTATGCCATGCTCCATGGGCACATTATCTTCCGTGGCCCACGGCGCTTCCGATAATTTGATGGGACGGGCCGCCGACGTCATGATGAAGGAAGGGCGCCCGCTCGTGCTCGTTCCGAGGGAAACGCCGCTGCATGCGATCCACCTGGAGAACATGCTGACGCTGGCCCGGCTCGGGGTGAAGATCATTCCGGCGATGCCGGCATTTTACTTCGGGCCGCAAACGCTCGATGATATCGTGAATTTTATGGTGGGCAAAGTACTGGACAGCTTGAGAATCGAACATCATTTGTATAAAAGATGGGGTGACTAATATGCCGGGGGAAGACAACAAAACCATCATCGGCAAGATCAGTTATACCAACGCTTGGCCCGTGTTTCATTACGTGGATCCTGCAGCGCTCGGCACGCCGGCGGATATGGTCGCGGCCGTTCCGGCCGAGCTCAACCGGAGAATGCACGAGGGCAGCATCCAGATCGGCGCATTATCCTCATTCGCCTATGCGGAGGTAGCGGATCGCTTGCTGCTTCTGCCGGATTTATCCGTGAGCGCGGACGGGGCGGTTAACTCGATCTTCTTGTTTACGAAGGTGCCGCTTCAGCAGCTGAAGGAAGCTAAAGTCGCGCTTACGAATACGTCGGCAACGTCGATCAACTTATTGAAAATATTATTGGAGAAATCGCTCGGCGGTACTTACTCCTACATCACCTGCGAGCCGGATCTGACCGAAATGATGGCCCAAGCGGATGCGGCCCTTCTGATCGGCGATCATGCGATCCGGGCTTCATGGAGCAATACGGAATATTACAGAACGGATCTTGGCCAGTGGTGGAAGGATTGGACGGGGTGCAGCATGACGTTTGCCGTCTGGGCGGTCAACCGGGACGCCGTGGAGCGCAACCCGGAGGGCATGGCGGAAATCGCCGATATGTTCCTTGAGAGCAAGCGGCGGAGCTTGAGCGATTTGACCCCGATCGTTGAGGAGGCTGTCAGCCGGATCGGGGGAAGCGCGGCATACTGGAAGCATTACTTTACGAACCTGTGCTACGATTTTGATGAACGACAACAGGAAGGACTTCGCTTATATTTCAAATTCGCTTATGAGCTCGGCCTGCTGGATCATGTCGTCGTGCCGGAGCTGTGGAATGAGAAACGAAGCGTGCGGGTGAAGAAATGAAACGATTTGATATATTCGGAACTCTTAAAAAAGATATGGATGTCATCGAAAAAGAGCTTTACCGCAGTGTCGAAGGCGACAGTCCCGAACTGACGGAGACCTCGCTGCATCTGCTCCGGGCGGGCGGCAAGCGGCTTCGTCCCGTATTTGTTCTGATGGGCGGCAAGTTCGGCAGCTATGACATTGAGAAGCTGAAGCATGTCGCCGTGCCCCTGGAGCTGATTCACAGCGCTTCTCTGGTGCATGACGATGTGATCGACGATGCCAGCACGCGCCGGGGAAAGCCGACGGTGAAGGCGAAATGGGACAATCGGATCGCTATGTACACCGGTGATTACATATATGGCAAAGCGTTGGATTTGACCACCCGGCTAAAGCAGCCGGAAATTCATCAGATTTTGGCGAAAGCGATGGTGGAGATGTCTATCGGCGAGATGGAGCAAATCCGTGATTTCTTTAACGTCTCGCAGGATGTCAGAAGGTATCTGCTGCGTATCCGGCGCAAAACCTCTCTTCTGATCGCGATCAGCTGCCAGCTTGGAGCGCTGGCTGCCGATGCGGACCGGAGAATCGCCGCCAGTCTGTACCGTTTTGGATACAACGTCGGGATGGCTTTTCAGATCCAGGACGACCTGCTGGACCTGTGCGGCAGCGAGAAGCAGATCGGCAAGCCGCCGGGAAGCGACATGCGCCAGGGGAATATCACGCTCCCGGTCATCTATGCCCTCGAGGATCCCGAGCGCAGGGAGCCGCTGCTGAAGGAGCTGGACCGCATTCATGCGTTGAACGGCCAGTGCGATGTCTCCGAGGCCGTTAAGCTTGTGACGTCGAGCAGCGGAATCGCCAGATCGGAAGCGCTGGCGGACCGGTATATTACGAAGGCGCTTGACGCCTTGTCGGACCTCCCGGACATCAAGACGAGAAAACAACTGAAGGATATCGCACATTTTATAACCAAGCGGTCATATTAGTCATATCGACACGAGAAGCTTTCTGTTAAAATAAGGGTACACATGTAACATCACATGAGCATGATAAGATTGTTCAATATCCTGGCAGGAGAGGAAAGTGATGAGGGCTATGGAACGTACTTTTTTAATGATTAAGCCGGATGGTGTCCAGCGCGGACTGATCGGCCGCATCGTCGGCCGTTTGGAGGATAAAGGCTTCAAAATGGTCGCGGGCAAGTTTCTGCAGATATCGGACGAGCAGGCGAAGCGCCATTATGCCGAGCATGAAGGTAAGGATTTTTACGATAACCTCGTCGGCTTTATTACGTCGGGACCGGTATTCGCGATGGTATGGGAAGGCGATGACATTATCGCCCTGTCCCGTCAGGTCATCGGCAAAACGAATGTGAAGGAAGCGC
The DNA here is from genome assembly GCF_038002285.1 of Paenibacillus sp. FSL R5-0810. NCBI lineage: Bacteria > Bacillati > Bacillota > Bacilli > Caryophanales > Paenibacillaceae > Paenibacillus > Paenibacillus sp. FSL R5-0810. Next base: position 2,654,029 of record NZ_JBBOCF010000001.1, on the reverse strand, counting down.
AGCCGGGTACGATCCGCGGCGACTTCGCCTCCCACACGCCGCATAATCTGATCCACGGATCGGATTCGCCTGAAAGCGCTAAGCGCGAGATCGCCAACTTTTTCGACGAGTCGGAGCTCGTTCAATATGAGAAAACGCTTGCTCCTTGGCTGTAGCCGATAAGCGGAAGTTAAGCAAATTATAATAATTTACAGTAACAGGATGATAAGATGACGGAACATGGATTATTGCCGGAGGACCAGGATTATGTCGGCTTCGTTCGCAGCATCGAGCGGAGCACGGGAATTAATCTGGCGGATTACAAAGAAGCGCAGATGAAACGGCGGCTGACGACGCTGCGCAACAAGAAGGGCTACTCGACCTTTGCGGCATTTTATGAAGCGATGATGAAGGACAAGCCGCTTTTTCATGAATTTCTGGACCGGATGACGATCAACGTGTCAGAGTTTTGGCGGAACCCGAACCGGTGGGAAATTTTGAAAGAGAAGATCCTGCCTTCCATTGCCGAGCAGAACCCGGGTACGCTTAAGCTGTGGAGCGCTGCCTGCTCCACAGGCGAGGAGCCGTATACCCTGGCGATGATCTTGGCGGAGAAGAAGCTGCTGAACCGGGCGCGCATTATGGCAAGCGATATCGATGAGGGAGCGCTGCAGAAGGCGAAGGAAGGAATGTATCTTGAGCGTTCGTTAAAGGACGTGCCGCCGGAGGTAGCCTCACGGTATTTCACGGAAGAAGGCCCCTTGTACCGGTTCAGCGACACCTTGAAGAAGGAGATCGTTTTCCAGAAGCAGAACCTGTTGACGGACCGGTTCGATACCGGCTTCGACCTGATCGTGTGCCGCAATGTCATGATTTATTTTACAGAGGATGCCAAGCATAAGCTGTATATGAAGTTTGCTGCAAGTTTGAAGCCCGGCGGATTTCTGTTTGTGGGCAGCACCGAGCAAATCTTCAATCCGGGCCAATACGGCTTGGAGAGCAACGAAACGTTTTTTTACCGGAAGCTCTAGTTCACTGTGTGCGAAGCGGCAGCCGGAGCGAACAGCCGGCATAAGGATCGATAACATCCAATCATGGCCCGCATCGCTATTGCGAGCAGGCTGACCGTATAGGCGAAGCGCTTTTCCATCCGGGGATGAGAGGCGCTTTTGCTGTATAGAGGGATTCTTGTCAAAGCGTATTAGCTATACTATAATGATCAGAAGATATTTACGGATTTTAGCGTTTTAACGCTTAAAAGTTTAAAGGGGGAAAAGCATCATGAGTTTACGTTTTCTAACGGCGGGAGAAACGCACGGGCCTCAGCTGACTACGATTATCGAAGGGCTTCCGAGCAATATGAAGATCGATTTCGATGCGCTGAATTTTCAGCTGCACCGGCGCCAGAAGGGGTACGGCCGCGGACGCCGCATGCAGATCGAGAAGGATACGGCCCAGATTCTCGGGGGGGTGCGCCACGGATATACGACCGGCGCGCCGGTTGCGCTTGTCGTGGAGAACAAGGACTGGACGCACTGGAGAAACATCATGAACGTGGAGCCGATCGAGGGCAATGACGAAGCGAAGCGGCGTGTGCACCGCCCAAGACCCGGCCATGCGGATCTGAACGGCGGGCTGAAATATAATCTGAAGGATTTGCGCAACGTGCTGGAGCGCTCCAGCGCGCGGGAGACGACCGTACGGGTAGCCGTCGGCGCCATCGCCAGACAGTTTCTGGAGCAGTTCGGCGTGAAGGTGGCGGGACAGGTCATCCGAATCGGCGAGATTGAGGCGCCTCCGCACAATCTCCCCATTGACGAGCTGATCGAGCGCACGGAGGCCTCCTCGGTCCGTGTCGTCGACGCGGAGACGGAGAAGAAGATGGAAGCCTACATCGACCAGATCAAGCAGGAGGGCGATTCCATCGGCGGCGTTGTCGAGTGCATTATCGAGGGATTGCCGGTCGGTCTTGGCAGTCATGTCCAGTATGACCGCAAGCTTGACGGCCGCATCGCCCAGGGCGTGATGTCGATTAATGCCTTTAAGGGCGTCGAGGTCGGCATCGGATTCGAAGCCGGAGAGCTTCGCGGCTCCCAAGTGCATGATGAGATCATGTACAGCGAGGAACGCGGCTACTACCGCGCAACCAATCGCTTGGGCGGCTTCGAAGGCGGGATGACCAACGGCATGCCGATCGTTGTCCGCGGCGTCATGAAACCGATCCCGACGCTGTATAAGCCGCTTCAAAGCGTGGATATCGATACGAAGGAGCCTTTTACCGCCCAGGTGGAACGCTCGGATGCATGCGCGGTCCCTGCGGCCAGCGTTGTCATGGAGCATGTGGTGACATGGGAGGTAGCGAAAGCGTTCCTGGAGAAATTCGGCGGCGATTCGATGGAGGAGATCCATGCGAATTACCAAAACTACCTGAAGCAGCTGGAGAGCTACTAAGATGAGGACGCTGCGAGTTGAGCTGGGGGAGCGCTCATACCCCATCTATATCGGGTCCGGGATCTTGGATTCGATCGGGAAACTGAGCAGAAAGCACGGCATTAGCATCAAGAGCCCCCAGATGATCGTGACGGATGACAAGGTTGCGCCTCATTACTTGGCCCAGGTAGAACAAGCGCTGGTGTCGGAAGGCTATTCGGTTGTTACGCATACCGTACCGTCCGGGGAATCCTCCAAATCGCTGCAAGTGTATGAAGAGGTCATGACGACCGCGATTCAAGGCAAGCTGGACCGCAGCTCGGCGGTGTTTGCCCTCGGCGGTGGCGTCGTCGGCGATCTCGCCGGCTTCGTTGCGGCTACGTATATGCGCGGGGTCACGTTCGTGCAGATCCCGACAACCATTCTCGCCCATGACAGCAGCGTGGGCGGCAAGGTTGCGGTCAACCACCCGCTTGCCAAAAACATGATCGGTGCCTTCCACCAGCCGGCGATGGTGCTCTACGACGTGGATACACTGAAGTCACTCCCGCCGCGCGAGGTCTCGTCCGGGCTCGCCGAAATGGTGAAGCACGGTCTCATTTTGGACCGCGATTTCGCGTATTGGTGCAGGGAGCATGCCGAGGAGCTGCTCGCCCTTGTACCGGAAACTTTGATCTACGGCTTGGAGCGTGGCTGTGCCATTAAAGCCGATGTCGTCTCCAAGGACGAGCGGGAAGGCGGCCTTCGCGCCATTCTGAATTTGGGCCACACGATCGGCCATGCGATCGAAGCTGTCGGCGGTTACGGGCGTTTCCTCCACGGGGAGGCGATTGCGATCGGAATGGCCGGCTCGGCTAAACTGGCAGGCATGCTGGGAAGAGACCAGAGCCTGTACGCCGAGACGGTCGGCATGCTGCAGGCATTGAATCTCCCGGTGACGCTTCCTGCCGATATCAAGGTCGAGGACATTATGGACGCGATGCAGCACGACAAGAAATTCGCCGAAGGCCGGATGGTGTTTATCGTCCCCGAGGCCATCGGGTCAGTCAGCATCGTCAAGGATGTACCGGTCGATGCTGTTCGAACGGTCGTTGAACAGCTGAAGGGAGAGGTTAATACATGATGAATCGGGGAATCCGGGGAGCCACAACGGTGACCCGAAATGAAGAGCAGGAGATTTTGCAGGAGACGCTCCGCCTGTTGGAAGAGATCGTTAGGCGCAACGACCTTCAGCCGGAATATATAAGCAACATCTGGATTACGATGACGCAGGATTTGGACGCGGCGTTCCCTGCTCGCGCCATCCGCCAGCTGGAGGGCTGGGACCTCGTGCCTTTGATGTGCTCCGTCGAAATACCGGTGAAGGGCAGTCTTCCGCGCTGTATCCGCTTCATGGTGCAGGTCAATACCGACAAGAGCCAGAGCGAGATCAAGCATGTATATTTGAACGAAGCGAAACGGCTTCGCCCGGATTTGTCCGGCGCGGGCGCCGACAAGCAAAATTAAGGGTTGCAGATTACCGCCATCATCCTGTATAGTGGTATCAGAATATAGCTGAGTAGAGTTTAGGTTTCACAGATGAGTTGAGTTGAGAAGAGCAGAGTTAAGCATCTTAGGCAATTTCATACCGGGATTAGGAATCCGTGGTTCATTGATGATGATTGGGCTATTCTACCTTGTGCGGAAGGAATGCCGGCAGATGCCGTATTCTATGTCGCGTCAGGTATACGAACAGCACGGCATTGGATTTGGTGAAGCCTTTGGGGATTTCTGTACCGTGCTCTTAATAAACAATTCTCATATGCAGACGAACCAAACCTCTACTTCGGTAGAGGTTTTTTTGTATTTGACAATCATGAAGGAGGGTTTGGCATGGCACATCCATCGATGGAGCAAGTGGTGGCAATGGCAGGCGAATATAATCTGATTCCGGTAGCGATCCGACTGTTGGCCGACATGGAGACGCCGATTCGCTTATTTCAGCGGTATGCGGAGCGGAAGCGGGCATTTTTACTTGAAAGCGTAGAGGGCGGCGTGCAATGGGCGCGCTATTCGTTCATCGGAACAGATCCCTTCTTGATGATTCGGGGCAAAAAAGGCGGCATCGAAATCGAAATGAACGGCGAGCGTTCCGTGCTGAAGGGAAAGCCGGTAGAGGAGCTCAAGGCGCTTCTGCGAAAGTACCGCAGCCCGCAGCTTAAGGATATGCCTCCGTTTACAGGCGGGGCGATCGGATTCTTCGGATACGATCTGCTGCAGTATTACGAGAAGCTGCCTGCGCATGCGCTCGACGATTTGGGCATGGATGATATCCGGTTCATGTTCTGTGACCAGGTCATCGTGTTCGACCACGTGAAGCAGCAAATCATGCTCATCGGCAACGTGCACGTCGAGCCTGGGGATACGGACGAGGACATCCGTCAGAAGTATGACCATGTGCGGCGCAAGCTCGAGGTCGCAGCGGAACAGCTGCAGGAGGACGGGCCGAGGGAGAATGTGAATTCCAGAAGCATCCCGGCAGATATCGGGCTGGGAGACATTCAATCGAACATGACCAAAGAAAAATACATGGACAATGTAGAGAAGGCGAAGGAGTATATTCGGGCGGGCGATATTTTTCAGGTCGTGCTGTCCCAGCGGTTTCATATTGAGACGGACGTATCGCCGCTTCACGTTTATCGCGTGCTCCGCACGCTGAACCCTTCGCCGTATATGTATTACCTCAAATTGGACGATGACATCATCGTGGGAACCTCCCCGGAAGCGCTGGTCAAGGTTGACGGCCGGCGCGTAGAGACAAGGCCGATTGCAGGAACCCGGCCAAGAGGCATCGACGAAGCCGAGGATCAGCTGTTGGCTGAGGAGCTGCTGCAGGACGAGAAGGAGCGGGCGGAACATCTGATGCTGGTGGATCTGGGACGAAACGACCTCGGGCGCGTGTCGGAGTTCGGCTCGGTGAAATGCGACACCTTTATGGAGATTGAAAAATACTCGCATGTCATGCACATGGTATCCGGGGTTTCCGGACGTCTCAGCGAAAATAAGGACTTTTTCGATGCGTTCCTTTCCTGCCTACCGGCCGGAACCGTGTCAGGCGCGCCGAAGCTGAGAGCGATGGAGATCATTGCGGAGCTCGAGCGGGAAGCCAGGGGCGTTTATGCCGGAGCGATCGGATATCTCGGTTTTGGCGGCAACATGGATTCCTGTATTACGATCCGGACGATTATATTCCGCGGGGGAAAAGCATATGTTCAGGCCGGCGCCGGCATCGTATGGGACTCCGTTCCCGAGAAGGAGTATGAGGAGACGGTCAATAAAGCCAAAGGCATGCTGAAGGCGATCCGGGTGGCGGAAGCGATGTTCCCGGCGAACAGCGGCGCTGAGGATTTCATTAATCAGGATTATCTGTATCAATACACACCTTAACTCAGAGGAGGAGAATGAGATGAACGTTATGGAACCGATGCAATCCAGCATTTCCAAGCTGATTGAAGGCCAAGACCTGAGCCGTGAAGAAGCGCGCGGGGTGATGCAGTCCATTATGGACGGGCAGGCCACTCCTTCTCAGATCGGAGGACTGCTGACCGCCCTGCGGATCAAAGGGGAGACTGTCGATGAAATCACCGGCTTTGCCGAAGCGATGAGAGGCGCCGGCGGGCGAGTCGTCACGGAGCGCAATCGGCTGTTGGACACTTGCGGAACCGGGGGGTCGGGCATTCATAAATTCAATATTTCAACGGTATCGGCCATCATATCCTCCTCGGTATCGGTCCGGGTGGCGAAGCACGGCAACCGCTCCGCCTCCGGGCGCGCCGGGAGTGCGGACGTGCTGGAAGCGCTGGGGGTGAACATTCACCTGACGCCGGAGCAGGCCAAGGCTTGCCTTGACGATATCGGCATCTGCTTCCTGTTCGCCCAGATCTACCATCCTTCGATGAAGCATGCGGCCGCGCCGCGGAAGGAGCTCGGGGTCCGGACGGTGTTCAATATGCTGGGGCCGCTGACGAATCCGGCCGGGGCCGACCGGCAGATGCTCGGGATATATGACATGAGCAAGACGGAAACGATCGCCCATGTACTGAAGGAACTCGGATTGAAGAGAGCGATGGTTGTCACAAGCCATGACGGTTTGGATGAAATCAGCGTTTCGGCTCCGACCCGAGTATCCGAGCTTCGGGGCGGCGAGGTGCGGACCTACGATATACATCCTGCCGACCTAGGCCTGCAGGTCCATCCGATGGACGCGATTCTCGGCGGTGACGCCAAAGAAAATGCCGCGATTATCGGCTCGGTGCTCCGCGGAGAGAAAAGCGCGTACCGGGATATCGTCCTGGCGAATGCGGGAGCCTGCATCTACGTATCCGGGCTCGCCGACAGTCTGAAGGAAGGCGTGCAGCAGGCTGCGCACGCTATTGATTCAGGGCTTGCCCAGGCAAAACTGGAGCAGCTTATTATACGGACGGGGGAATTAAGCTATGTATCTTGATCGAATCGTAGCCACGAAGAAGCAGGAGGTCGCGAAGTTGCGCGAAACATTTTCCGCTGCGGAAGCGGAAAGCCGGATTCAGGAGCTGCCGCCGACTCGCGGATTTGCTAGGGCGCTTGCGGAAGGACGCAAACGCAGCATGGGCTTGATCGCCGAAGTGAAAAAGGCTTCGCCGTCCAAGGGGTTGATCCGGCCGGATTTTGATCCGGTCATGATCGCGAAAGCCTACGAGGCCGCCGATGCCGATTGCCTTTCCGTCTTGACGGACCGGGAGTACTTTCAGGGGAGCGGAGAATATTTAAAGGCTGTACGCGAGGCTGTCCGTTTGCCTCTGCTTCGCAAGGATTTCATTATCGACGAGACTCAAATTTATGAAGCGCGTTTGCTTGGCGCCGATGCGATCCTGCTCATTGCTGCAATTCTTACGCAGGAACGAATGGCGGAATTTATGGACCTGGCCGCTTCCCTAGGACTTGACTGCTTGATTGAGGTCCATGACCGCGAGGAGCTCCAGACGGTCCTTAAGCTGAATCCGTCTTTGATCGGCATTAACAATCGGAACTTGCGTACATTCGAAACCTCGCTGGAAACGACGGCCGATCTGGCAGGCGAGGTGCCTAAAGGCGTGACGCTTATTAGTGAGAGCGGCATATCGCGGCCTGCGGATATCTCGTATTTGCATTATGTAGGCGCACATGGCGTGCTGGTCGGAGAACATTTCATGAGACAGCCGGATGTATTCCGTGCCGTTAATGATTTGATGGGACCGCTGCCGGTGGCCGCTGACTCGGAGTAAAGGGGAGCAGCTGGATGAAAGATACGGCCGTAAAAATATGTGGACTTCAAAGCGTTGAAGTGCTAAAATCTATGATAAACTTACCTGTGGATTATATCGGATTTGTATTTGCCAAGAGCCGGCGGAAGGTGACGCCTCAGCAGGCCGGGGAGCTGATCGGCATATTAAAGGAGTGGAGCCCGGGACAGGCACCCGCCGCCGTCGGCGTGTTGGTTAATCCTGATTGGAGTGAGCTTGAGGAGCTGCTTTCGCATGCCCCGCTCGATATCGTACAGCTGCACGGTCAGGAAACGCCGCAATTTTGCCGGGAAGTGAAGGAGCGCTTCCCGGTTTCCGTTTTTAAAGTGGTATCGATCGGCGGAGAGAAGAGCGATGAAGCACGAATGGCTGCGCTGGACTCGTATGCAGGCTGCATTGACGGCTTGCTCGTCGATACCTTCGATCCGGAATATGGCGGGGGATCGGGCAAGACATTCGCCTGGGACCTCATTCCGCCATACCAAGATTGGGCCAAGCAGCATGGAATTCCGCTCTTCGTGGCCGGAGGGCTCGATGCGGATAATGTATCGCAATTAATCAGCCGGTACGCTCCCGATGGCGTGGATGTATCCAGCGGCGTCGAGAGCGAGCCGGGCGTGAAGGACATACAGAAAGTGAAAGCATTCGTGGAAAGGGTGAAGGGCATATGAGAACAGAGCTTCCTGACGTTAATGGACGTTTCGGGGTGTTCGGCGGACGGTTTGTACCGGAAACGCTGATGAACGCCTTAATCGAGCTGGAGCAGGAGTATAACCGCTACGCGGAAGATGCTGAATTCAAGGAGGAGATCGCCTATCTGCTGAAGCAGTATTCCGGCAGGGAGACTCCGCTGTATTACGCCGAGCGGTTCAGCCGTCATCTCGGCAAGGCCAAAATTTATTTGAAGCGGGAGGACCTGAACCATACGGGCGCCCATAAGATTAATAATGCCATTGCCCAAGGCGTGCTCGCCAAACGGATGGGCAAGACCAAGGTAATCGCAGAGACTGGCGCCGGTCAGCATGGAGTGGCTACGGCCACCGTGGCCGCGCTGCTTGGACTGGAATGCAAAGTATTTATGGGCGAAGAAGACACGAAGCGGCAGCAGCTTAACGTATTCCGGATGAAAATGCTTGGGGCCGAGGTTATACCGGTCACGTCCGGAAGCCGCACGCTGAAGGATGCCGGCAACGAAGCGCTCCGATACTGGGTCAGCAACGTGGAGGACACGTTCTACGTGCTCGGTTCGGCTGTGGGGCCGCATCCGTACCCGATGATGGTACGCAACTTTCAGCGAATCATCGGAGACGAGACGCGCAGGCAGATTCTGGAGAGCGAAGGTCGTCTGCCAAGCATGATTTTGGCACCGATCGGCGGCGGCAGCAATGCGATCGGTATGTTTTATCCGTTTCTGGAGGATAGCGAGGTCCGGCTGGTCGGCGTCGAGGCGGCCGGCAAAGGCGTTGAGACCGAGTTCCATGCCGCTACGATGACCAAGGGAACCCAGGGCGTATTCCAAGGCTCGATGAGCTATTTGCTACAGGATGAGTACGGCCAGGTTCAGGAGGCGCACTCGATCTCGGCCGGCCTGGATTATCCAGGTGTCGGCCCAGAGCACTCGTATTTGAAAGATATTGAACGGGTTCAATATGAGCCCATCACCGATGCGGAGGCGCTGGAAGCACTACAGCTGCTGTGCCGGACCGAAGGGATCATTCCGGCACTGGAGTCCGCGCATGCGCTGGCTCAAGCCGTGAAGATGGCCCCGCAATGGACCGAGGAGGATCTGATCGTCATCAATTTGTCGGGTCGCGGGGACAAGGACGTAGAATCCATTATGGCATACACGGGAGGGAAGACGATATGAACCGGATCGATCAGACGTTTGAAACTTTGAAATTGCACAACAAAACGGCGCTCATCCCATATCTGACCGTTGGCGATCCCGACCCGGAAACGACCCTGGACATCATCGCCGAGCTTGAAAGCGCCGGTGCTGACATCATTGAGCTGGGCGTGCCGTATTCGGATCCGCTGGCGGACGGACCGGTGATCCAGCGGGCTTCCGAGCGGGCGCTCAAGAACAAAGTCACGATCCGCACCTGCATGGACATCGCGCTAAAGGCTCGGGAACGCGGAAGCCGATTGCCTTTCATCCTGTTCACTTATTATAACCCGGTGCTGCAGATGGGCCTGGACACCTTCTTCGAGGAGGTGCTGAAGCACGATATCAGCGGCCTGATCATCCCGGATCTGCCCGTGGAGGAATCGGCGGAGATCCGTAAGCGTTCAGCGGCGGCAGGGGTTCACCTCATTCCGTTAGTGGCACCAACCTCCCATGAACGGATCGCTACCATTCTTTCGGAGGCGACCGGCTTCGTATATTGCGTGTCCTCGCTCGGCGTAACGGGTGAACGTACGGATTTCTATTCCGGCGTTGAGGCATTCCTTGAGACGGTGAAGGAATACAGCCGTGTGCCGATCGCGATCGGCTTCGGTATTTCTACGGGGGAGCAGGTGGCCAGATTCTCCAAGATCTGTGACGGCGTCGTTGTCGGCAGCGCGATCGTGCGTACGATCGAATCGAATATTCCGCTGCTGGAGCGTGAGGAGACCCGCAGCCAAGGGCTTTCGCAAATCGGACAATTTGTGGCACAATTAAAAGGTGCGAAGCTTGCCCTAGACCGTTAGGGTGATTACAGAGTTAAGTTTAGAGTAGATATGAAAGGTGAGGCGAATATCAAATGAAACCAAAAGCGCAAATCGTGGATCTTCCCGTCTACCAGCCGGGAAAACCGATCGAAGAGGTGAAGAAGGAGCTTGGGCTGGATCACGTGATCAAGCTGGCTTCGAACGAAAATCCATACGGCTGCTCGCCGCTTGCAAGAGAAGCGATCACGGCGGAGCTGGAAACGCTCAGCCTGTATCCGGACGGCAGTGCAGCGGAATTGACAGCTGCGCTGGCGGAGCATTTGAACGTTGCAAACCCTCAGATTATTTTCGGCTGCGGCTCCGATGAGATCATCGCGCTCATTATCCGGGCGTTCCTCGTTCCCGGCGACGAAACGATCATGGCCGACCAGACTTTTTCGGTATATAAAACGAACGCCGAGATTGAAGGTGCGGTCAGCGTCGAGGTTCCGCTTGTCGATGGAAAACACGACCTCCAAGGCATGCTAGACGCGATCACGGATAAAACCAAAATCATCTGGGTATGCAATCCGAACAACCCGACCGGCACCATCGTTTCGGAGGCGGAGCTTGTTCAGTTCCTTGACGCCGTTCCTGAGCACATCATGGTCGTTCTCGATGAAGCTTACTTCGAATACGTCACCGATGCTTCGTACCCGAACAGCATCCCGCTGATGGGTCGCTACGCGAATCTGGTCATCCTCCGCACCTTCTCCAAGATTTACGGGTTGGCGGCGATGCGGATCGGATACGGGGTTGCTCAAGAAGAGGTGATCTCCCTCATCAACCGTGTACGGGAACCGTTCAATACGGGACGTCTAGCGCAGGCAGCAGCCAAGGCAGCGCTGAAGGACCAGGCGTTCGTGGCCGAGTGCCGCAAGCGGAATGAAGAAGGGATCAAGTACCTTCAAGGAGAACTGGACCGTCTCGGGCTGTCGTATTTCCCGGCACACGGCAACTTCATCATGATTGATGTGAGAAGATCCGGGAAGGATGTCTTCCAGTCCCTCCTCAGAAAGGGCATTATTATCCGCCCGGGATTCGAGCGGTATCCGAATTGGATTCGGGTGACGGTCGGGTCGAAGGAACAGAACGATGCCTTTATCGGAGCGCTTGAGCAGGTAATCGCTGAAGTTAGCCCAGTAGTATAGCATTCAAGGAACAGATTAGAAATAACCATAATCAGCTAAACATCGCAGTTTGAAACGAGTGAGAGAACATGACCATGCATATATCCATATTTGGTGTCGGCTTAATCGGCGGATCGCTGGCATTATGCTTTAAAGGCAAGCCGGGGATCACCGTTACGGGCTACGCGCATACCGAAGCTTACGCCGATCAGGTGAGGGCCAAAGGCGTAGTAGACCATGTTACATTATCGGTGGAGGAGGCTGCCCGGGACGCAGACGTTATTTTCTTATGCGTCCCGGTGGGCAGCTTAGAATACTACCTGAAACAGTTAAACGAAATTCAATTAAAGCCCGGCTGTATCATAACCGATGTGGGAAGCACGAAAGCAAGCATTGCCGAGTGCGCCTCACAGCTTGAGCTAAAGGATGCCTGCTTTATCGGCGGACATCCGATGGCCGGTTCGGAGCGCTCCGGCGTCGGGGCGGCTTCGACGCTGCTGTTCGAGAATGCGTATTATGTGCTTACCCCGGCGGATAACGTCCCGGAGGAGAAGCTGGATACCCTTGCACGTCTTCTGGCACATACCCGGGCACATATCGTACGGGTCGAGCCTCGGCTGCATGATGAAATTGTGGGGGCCATCAGTCATCTGCCTCATATCATTGCCGTCGCGCTTGTCAATCAGATAAGCGCTTATAACGACGATAATGCGCTGTACCGAACGCTGGCTGCCGGAGGCTTCCGCGATATTACGCGGATTGCTTCGAGCGACCCGGTCGTTTGGCGGGATATTCTGCTGAATAACCGGAGCGTCATGCTGCCGCTGCTGCGTGATTGGAACGAGGGAATTCAGCGCTTTATGGACATGCTGGAGGAAGGCGACGGCTCTGCCATAGAGGAGGCCTTCCGCAGAGCGGGCGAATTCCGCAGCGTGCTGCCGGAAAGACGCAAAGGCATGATTGTATCCCAGTATGACCTCTATCTGGATGTGCCTGACCATCCGGGAATTATCGGCCGTATTGCGACCGAGCTCGGGGCCAACAGCATCAACCTGAGCAATATTCAAATCATCGAGAGCCGGGAAGACGTGCCGGGTGTAATGAGGCTTTCCTTCCGAAATGAAGTGGACCAAGAGCGGGCGAAAGAGCTGCTGTTATCGAAAGGGCATCCCGTTTATCAATAGCTGCTGCGGTTGTTTTCAAACAACCGCAAATAAATACGTTTACAGTATTGACAAAATGAAAACGTATACATATAATAAAAGTACAGTATGGTTTCTCTCCACTCCTATCCAAAATATTGCACTATGTGCGGCCGTCTTCGGATGAAGGCGGTTTTTTTTTGTCATTTTCCTGAACATGCCATGAAATCTGGCATAAAACTGATTCTTTCTCCAATGTGTGCTATAATGCTAGAGTGCTAGTGTAGAAGATTTGGGGAAATTGCCAAATACATAGAATAGTCAGTCACCAAGAGGCGTAACTATATATGGTTTGACGGTACTTTTACAGATCCTAATTGATCGTTTCCTTGGACATTCAAGGAAGTTGAGGCACCGATGGGAGAAGGAGGAACGAAAAATCATATGACGGATTCCCAGTTAATACAAGAAATCAAGCAGGGCAATACCGAGCTGTACTCGGAGCTTATGCGGCGTTACCAGAGAAAAATATTGGCATTTGTCTATCATATGTTAAAGAGCTCCAACATGGAGCTGATGGCGGAGGATTTATGCTCCGAGACATTCTATAAGGCTTTCCGCAGCCTGCATTCGTTTCGCGAGGTGGATGCATCGTTCTCGACGTGGCTGTATACCATTGCGCGAAATACGGTGCTGAGCGAGCTCCGGAAGCATCGCAGCGGTACGCTGCCGCTGGAGGAGAGCGGGGTCGTTCCCGTGGCGCCGATTGAGGTCGCGCCCGAGCAGGCGATTTTACGAAGCGAACGCGTACATATGGTAAGGGAAGCTATAAATAATTTACCGGAGAAGCAGCGGTCAGCGCTGATTCTCCGGGAATACGATCAGCTCGACTATCAGGAAATCGCAGACATATTAGGTCAAAGCGTCAGCTCCGTCAAATCCCTTCTGTTTCGAGCCAGAGGCAGTGTCAAAATTCAGCTCGAGCCTTATTTCTATGAACCGGTCTTGGAAGAGCTGAGAGGGATGAAGAGCAAATGAATTGCGAAGAAGCCCGAGAGCTGATGGAAAGTGTCTGGGATTTGCCTGACGAAGATCCGCGGCGACAGCGGCTGAATGCGCATGTAAAAACCTGCAGCGCGTGCGCGGCGGAGCACGAATTGTGGCTTCAGAGCTTGAACATGGTCCATGCTTTGGAGGAGGAGGATATTCCGGGGATCGACAGCGAACGAATCAACCGCAATGTCATGGACCGTATTTATCGGGATTTTCCTTGGCTGGTCGAGGAGACCTCAAAGAGCCGCGCAATAAGCCGAGTATTTCGCAAGCGGCTGACCTTATGGATTGCCGGATTTTTGGCATTGTTCGTGTGCAGCTTCATCTATTTTGCCGTCATCGGAAGTCCGGCCGAGCCGAAGCCCGAGGCTGTCGCTACCGGAATTATCCCGACGGGAATCGCCGATACCGGTCAAAGCCTGACAGCGAAGGATTATAACATTCCGAAGACCAACAGCGGAATTATCGATCCGTTTGTGGTTGGAATGAGTCCTACCGAGCCGCAGTATTGGATGCTGCTGTCGCTTCTGGGTGTGGGGCTGGCCATGTATTTCCTGATGAGGCTGAATCGGGTCAGACGATAGCGAATGCATCGAAATATACAAGAGGAGGAAGATCATGCTGATAGGGTTGGTTCGCCACGGTTTAACGGACTGGAATGCGATGGGCAAAATACAGGGACAGACGGATATTCCGCTGAATGAGGAAGGACGGCGGCAGGCACGGCTGCTTGGCGAGCGGCTTCGTCAGGAGCCCTATCATTGGGACTTTGCGATCAGCAGCGGTCTTTCCCGTGCCGAAGAAACCGCCCAGATCATCGCGTCCATGCTCGGCATTCCGGTAGCTGAGCCGGATCCCCGTGTAAGGGAGCGGAGATACGGCCAGGTGGAAGGGCTCACGGCGGAGGAGCGGGAGGCCCGGTTCGGAACCGACTGGCATCAGCAGGATTTGGGCCAAGAGACCGATGTGGAGCTGATGTCCAGAGGACTTGTCTTTTTGGATGATATGGCGATCAAGCATCGGAACAGCAATATCATCGTCGTAAGTCACGGCGGTTTCCTGGCACAGCTGTATAAGCTCGTCTGCCGCGGTCAACTGAGCCAGCGTATCGGAAATCTGTCGCTGACGATCGTGGAACGCAAGGATGATGACTGGTCGCCGCTGCTCTATAACTGCACCAAGCATTTGTTGACGGAACCAGCGGAAGGCCAGGACACGAATGTGCTGCCGACGAAGTAATAACCCTCGATACAGAATACGCCCCTGATCCGATGACTCAGCAGGTCATCGATCAAGGGCGATTTTTTTATTTAAAATGAGTTCGGCAGGGGGAAACCCTCCACAATATCAGTTTACAACGAGGCAATCATAATAAAACGATGCTGCCTCACCTCGAAGTAGCCCTGCGATTGGATCATCACGTGTATGTGGTGCAGCTCATCCCTAAAACGATCCACCGTGAAATCCGGGACCTGCCACGGAATGGCTGAAAGGTAGTAAATGAGCGCGCCGATATCGTAAAACCGCTGGACGGGGTAATCCTCGCGCGCGAACGTGACGTTAAACCCGTGATCCCGAAGCTCTGAGGCTGCGTAATCGAGGTTCCAATGGGCAAACTCGGCATTGAGCGGAACGCCGAACAGATCATTGATCTGGTAGCAATAGGTTCCGCCGACTTGCTGGGTAATAAATACGCCCTGCTCGGCCAGGATTCTCCGAATCTCGGACGGCGCATACGATTCGTGCTGGTTCATGACCACATCGAACAATCGATCAGGCAGCGGAAGCTTATCATCGTCTTCTACATATACGACTTGAACGCCGAGCGGCTCCAGCTTGCGGCGCGCAACAGGCACAATCGGGGGGTACCCTTCCGTGGCATAGGTGATCTTCGGGAACGGCTGCAGCGTCGATAAAAACTCTCCGCCTCCCGTTCCCATATCAAGCAGAATTCGCGCATCGCGGAAATAAGGGATCAAAATGCTTCCCAGCGACCAAGGAAGCAGCTGCGTCTGCATCCGGCCTGACCCGGTTATATAGGAGAAATCCCAGCCGGAGAATGCCCGTTGGGCTTCATTTAAGTATTGTTCAAAACGATCATCGATCTTCATTTTTATTCGAACCTCCATATGTTCATCACTAGATAATGTCGGCTGGCTGCTTGATGGATATAAAGCAGGGGCCATCAGCCGGAGGTCCTCGAATCCTGAATCCGCGTTGTTATGTTTCGTGTTCCCGGGTCGCCATGACGGATCACCTCTTTCGTTCGCTAACCGTATTCGTGCATCTCATCCGTTAACCATTCGTTGAGTCAAAGATCCGTTACATGCACGGGCAGACGTTGTAATCCAGCTTAACATATATTCCCTTTCATTGAGAATATCCCAGATTCTATCATGGATTAAGAGGGCATAGAAATAGTATAAAAAAATACGCATTCTCACGTTTATGAAGCCGCTATTCCGTTAAAAATGATAAAACCACCATACAGATCAGTTTGATTCCGACGCTTACTAGGGACATGAAACTTCATGAAACGAGAGAGAACAGGTATCAAATGATCGAAACATTCCCATAATGGATGTAAAACGGCGAGGCGATGAACGATGAATCTAGCGGATATGCTCACTTATGCCGATATTGGTCAGCTCAGCAGCATCGCGAATCACTATCAATGCGACGCCAAGAGAAACTCGAAGCATGAATTAATCCAGAGTATCTTAAGCAAGCTTGGAGGAAGGGAATTTTTAGAGGAGCAGATCGGCAGCTTGTCCCTGAGCGATCTTCGCTTTCTGAACCATCTGGTATTTGACGCCAGGAGCGGTTACAGTCTGGAAGAGCTGACGGCGGCCATCCGCCAAGCTGCGGAGGTCAACAGCGACAATCCGCAGGGGAAGAGCGCAGGGGGACAAACCGAAAGCCCTCGCGAAGCCGTAGCGCGTTACCGCAGAAGCGGCTGGCTGTTTAACGGATTCACCCATTCCACGAAATATATGTTCCAGGTTCCTTCCGATTTGAAGCTGCGCTTCAGGGAAGTGATGCGCGAACGCCTTCTTGAACCGCTGCAGCGGCTGCCGGGCGATCCGGAGGCCTACCGGGACGAGCAGGGGCTGATCGTGGATGATTTGCTGCTGATGCTCAAGTATATCGGCGGCCATGACATCGAGCTGAACCTCGAAGGTTTTATGTATCGGCGGAACCAACAACAGCTTATGGGCATGCTCCACATTGATGAACCGCTCATAGCCAAAGGGGCGTGGAGGTTCGGATACGGCCGATCCTGCATTGCCTATCCCGACCGGCTAGCTTTGTTATACGATTATGCGTATGCAAGGCAATGGGTCAGGGAGAACGGCAGCCGGCTGGTGCTTACCGACAGCGGGGCCTCGCTTCTCGATGAAGGAAATCAAGTTAGCGTGATGCAGATATTCCGCTTTTGGTTAAGACTTTATAAAGGCGCAATTCCCAATATTACCTCGCTTGTATACTGGATCAGTCAATGCACGCGGGATTGGGTAAGTGCCGCATCGCTCTACGAATCGCTGGGATGGCTCGTCCGCCCGTTCTATTATGACAGCCCGCAAAGCATTCTCGAACAGCGGCTGATTCGGATGCTGATGCATCTGGGCTTGCTGCGGATCGGGGAAAGCGCGGCGCACGGCACAGCGTACAAGATGACAGCGCTCGGCTTAAAGGCAGCGGAGGCTTGCATCCACATCAACGATTCAAAAGAGCTGAAGTAAAGGCAGGAAATGGCCGTCCGGGTGACGCATGATATGGTGGTCGAAGGAGATTAGGAAAGCGAAATACGAGGAAAATTACTTATTTAAAATTTGGTTTGGAGGTGCATCCTAATGGATAAAATGAAGGTTACTTACGAAGTTATGTTAGGTCTGGCTGCTGAAATGGTATGGGACGAGGCATTGCGTAAGCATCGGAGTGAAGAACTGTATAAGGAAATCGACGCAGCGCTGGCATCCGGAGATGAAGTGGCTTTCAAAAACCTGACGGATGAACTGAGGACTTTGAACTGAAGAAATGCCTCCATGCATTTCTTCTTTTTTTTGCCTTACCTGGGCTCTCACTCGTATAATGATGTAAAAAGCGTTTGGCGTGAGAGAAAGGATGTAACTTTTAGATGAAATTTAGTGAAGTGGACGAGCAGACATGGCCGGAGCTGCAGCCTTATTTTGACACCTGCTTAATACCGTTCACCGGTTTGACCGGCCAGGAGCCTCCATGGGAAGCAACCAGCGCGCTCGAGAGACTGCGAGACTTCATGGATTTGGCGGAAATTCCGTTTAAGGGCAGAATCGTTACATATCCTGCCGTGCAATATGGAAAGACTGAGGATACGACGCTTTTAAATGAAGTATGTCACAATGTTAAAAAGGCCGGATTCAAATATGTCGTCGTTATGACGGCGGACGGTGATCTTAGCCCCGAGGATGTCCCCGAGAGCACGCTTGTGCTGTCCCGGCGCAGGATTGAGGCGGATGGAAGCAAGGCCGCCGCAGCCGTTTCAGCAGGCATCAGTGAAATGTGGCAGGGGTAGTGAATAACGGTGCATGAAATTGTGACAAAATACCAACAATTTATGAGAGGCCTGTTGGAAGCGAACCCATTTTTGGCCTTCACATTCTTGACGGTCTTGGGTGCCTAATATATTATTAGTATGTCCTAGTACGTCGTGTGATTTTAATCATTGATGACACTTAAGAACGGTTGACAAAGGGGGTTGAACACAGAATGAGCAGCAACCACAATGACGAGCATGAAGAATCGCACAATCCACCCCGCCGGAAAGAGATGTCCCGCAGACAATTTCTTACATACACGTTGGGCGGTGCCACAGCTTACATGGCTGCTGGGGTAGTTTTGCCAATGCTCCGTTTTGCCGTGGATCCAATTCTTCAGAACAAGGAAGAAGGGGCTTTCGTTAAGGTCGTAGAGGAGAGCAAAATTACCAACGAACCACAAGAGTTCCATTTTGAGCTGCAGCAGCAGGACGGCTGGTACAACAGTACAGCTACGCTGACGGCGTGGATTCGCAAGAATGATCAGGGTGAGATTATAGCGCTTTCGCCGATTTGTAAGCATCTGGGATGCCTTGTCGGATGGAACAGCAACAAGAATTTCCCGGATGAGTACCACTGCCCTTGCCACGGTGCGCGTTATACGCCGGACGGCAAGAACCTTGCAGTCGCGCCGAAGCCGCTTGACCAGTACGAGACGAAAGTGGAGAACGGCTGGATTTACCTCGGCGAAATTGTACCAAATACCGTAGTATCATAGGAGGCGTAGATTCGGATGTTGAAGAATGTCTACAACTGGATTGACGAGCGTCTCGATATCACGCCGATTTGGAGAGATGTTGCGGACCACGAGGTCCCTGAGCACGTAAACCCTGCACACCATTTCTCCGCGTTTGTGTACTGTTTCGGCGGCTTGACGTTTTTCATCACAGTCATCCAGATTTTGTCGGGAATGTTCCTGACGATGTATTACGTGCCCGATATTATCAACGCGTACAACAGTGTTGAATATCTGCAGACGCAGGTCGCCTTCGGGCAAATCGTCCGTGGTATGCACCACTGGGGTGCTAGCTTGGTTATCGTCATGATGTTCCTGCATACGATGCGCGTGTTCTTCACAGGCTCTTACAAAGCGCCTCGTGAAATGAACTGGGTAGTCGGCATGCTTATTTTCTTTGTTATGCTTGGCCTTGGCCTGACAGGCTATCTGCTGCCATGGGATAACAAAGCTTACTTTGCAACAAAGGTTACACTCGAAATTGCGAACTCCGTGCCTTGGCTCGGTCCGATCATTAAAGAATTGCTGCAGGGCGGTACCATTGTAGGCGCCGAAACGCTCACACGTTTCTTCGCCATCCATGTTTTCTTCCTCCCGGCTGTGCTCCTGGCCCTACTGGTAGGACACTTTATCATGATCCGCAGACAGGGTATTTCCGGACCACTATAAGAAGAAGGGAGGCGCAAATTTATGGCACATGGTCATAAATCTGATGAGAAAGTTGTTTTTGTCGGTGATTCCCGTGTACGCAAGGGCAACGGCTGGGTCGTACCGCCGGATTACACCGCTTACCCTGGCAAATCAGAAGCGTTCATTCCTAACTTCTTGTTGAAGGAATGGATGGTTGGTGTTGTCGTTCTGGTCGGTTTCTTAGTTCTGACCATCTCGGAGCCGGCGCCGCTCGGTTATCCGGCTGACCCGGGGGCATCCGTAATTCCGATGCCTGACTGGTACTTCTTGTTCCTTTATGAGTATTTGAAGCTTCCGTACGCTTCCGGCGATTATGTGGTGCTCGGAACGATCGGCGTGACCGGTATCGCATTCGGCTCACTGCTGCTCGCGCCATTCCTGGATACAGGCAAGGAACGCCGCTTCTATAAGCGTCCGATCGCTTCATCGCTCATGATTTTGTCGCTGATTTCCATCGTCTATCTGACGAACTCGGCATGGACGCACTATCAGCATGAGCTGAAAGAATCCGGTCAGAAGCCTGAGCATATTCAGCGGGAAGAAGAGGCTGAAGAGAAGCACGCCGCAGGCCTGCCGACTTCGAATGCGAAGCAGCCTGAGGACAGCGTGGTTGCGATTGTCGACAAGGACAATCCGGCCATGGAGACGTTCAAGACGGCTACATGCATCTCATGTCACGCAGCTGACCTGAAGGGAGCATCCGGTCCATCGCTGCGCGGTGTCGGTGATACCCATACGAAGGAAGAGATCGTTGCCATTATCGAGAAAGGTCAAGGCTCGATGCCTCCGATGAAAGACACTGCACTTAATGCCGGTGTAACGGAAGAGGAGCTCGACCAATTGGCCGAATGGCTTGCAAGCCAGAAGGCTGAAGCGGCCGAATAGCACAAAGCCAGAACCTGATCGCATCTTGCGGTCAGGTTTTTTTCTTTGAAAGGCTATCATTGATGATCCCGTGCGGTTGAACCGGAAACGAACTGCGACAGGTGAAAAAGAGAGTTAGATAGGTTATAATACCCGTTAGTCGCGAACAGCGAATGTATGTTAACACGTTGAGGGGGACGGAGATTGTCACTATCATATTTTTGGAGCAGGGAATTCATCGGAAAACGGCCGTTCCTGTGGCTGCTGCTGATATGCAATGTGCTCGGTACGATTTATGGATACATATGGTATGGCCATCAAATTTCCGACACGTTGAGCCGGGGCCAGATTTGGCAGGTCATCTTCGTGCCCGACAGTCCCACGGCCAGCTTGTTCTTCAGCATTGCGATCTTGCTGCTGCTTTATCCACCTAGGACGGCCTTAGGCGCGATGGTGCAGCAATGGATCGAAGCGCTGGCGGTCGTTACGTCGGTGAAGTACGGGATCTGGGCGGTCGCGATCATCTTCGCGGGACAAGCCCAAGGGGATGTTCTGGTGTGGCAGGACTGGATGCTGGTCGTATCCCATACGGCGATGGCGGTGGAAGCGCTCCTGTTCGTAAGGCTGTTTCATTATCGCTGGACCGCCCTTACCGGGGCGATTGCTTGGACATTCCTGAACGATACGGTGGATTATTCTTTTGGTGTTTTCCCTTGGCTGCCGGGTCAGCTGTACGACAACTTGTCGGCCGTTGAGCTGTTCACCTATCTGCTTACGCTGTTTAGCGGTCTTGCTGCTTGGTTGTCCAGGAAATACGCATTGCAAAAATCGAGCATGTAACCCAAGGCACCTTTCGGGTTCTATGGACATCCCTCCTGCCATAACATAAACGGTAGGAGGGATGTCCCATGTTACGAATCATGCCCAAACTGAGCCGATACGTGCCTGCGGTTCTAGTTCTGCTCATATTAGCGATCGGTACGGGGAATCCGATATGGGCGGGGTCGGCCGCTGTTAATGATGCAGACGAAACCTCACCTGCTGCCCCGATTCAAGCGAAGGCATTTAATAAGGAAGTGGAGCTGCTGTACCGCTACGTTGAGGAGGGCAATATCCAGGCGGTTTTGGAGCAGGTCAGGAAAGTCTCCGGCTTGTTCGAGTCCTCTTCCTTTCAGGGCATAGCCGGAGTTGAAGGCATTCATGTGCTGGCCGAGAGCATCATTGAAATGAAAGAAGCGACTGCGCATGCCTCCCAGGATCCGCAGCACTGGATGTTGACCGCGGGGAAGCTTCGGTTGGCCGCGGACAGCCTGACCCATACGAATGACGCGCTGTGGCTGCAGTATTTTAAGGTTGTGAGAGAAGACTTGGATAAGATGAGGGAGCTTGCGGGTAAACAGGATAAGCAGGGAATGGCGAGCGCATTCGAGAGCCTGCAGGGGCATTATGAGCTGATTCGTCCTTCGGTCATCATTCAGCGCAAGCCGGATGAAGTCAATATGGTCGAGTCCTGGCTATCTTATGCGGGGGGACTCGTGTCGTCCGGCGATACCGAGGGGGTTTTGCGGATCGTTCCGCAAGGGGAGGAACTTGTGAATACCTTATTCGGTAAAAAGAGGGATGAGCCTGCCCTGGCTCCGCTTGGCGAGGTAAAGGAGCCGTGGACCTGGCAGGTCATCATAGGCGCAATCATCCTGGCTGCATTAGCCTTTGCAGGGTACCGGAAATACCAGGGACAACTGAACAGTACGAAGCCGCTGTTTCCGCCCAAGCTTTAAAGGCCTGGGAGCCGGGGGGCAGATTGAATGAAAGCAATCAAGAGTAGCCCGGCGAAAGCCGGGCTATTCTTCTTTAAATCCTTCCCCATGCACATCATTGACATCGTTTATGATCATAAATGCTTGCGGGTCGATGGACTTCACGATCTCGGACAACCGCCTGATTTCCTGCCTGGAAACGACGCAGTAAATGATGTGCTTGGCTTTTTTGGAGTATACGCCAATCGCCGGGATCAATGTAACTCCCCGCTCCATGTCAACGGTGATGCGATCGGCGATTTTCTCCGCTTGATCGCTGATGATGGTAAAGGCCCTCGCGGCATATGCCCCCTCCTGGATAAAATCGATCACCTTGGAAGCGATGAATACGGCAACCAGGGTGTACAGAATTCGTTCAAGCGGGATAAAAAACAAGGACAGTCCGATGATAAGGATATCCAGACTGAGGATCACCTGCCCCATGCTAAAACCAAATTTGCGGTTAACGATTCTGGCGATAATATCGGAGCCCCCGGTCGTTCCGCCAAAACGAAAAACGATCCCGAGTCCTGCCCCGAGCGTGACTCCGGCGTAAAGGGAGGCGAGAATATAATCATGCTCCGTCCGGAAGGGGAGAATCCAGCCCTTGTCGATCAGAAGCTCGAACAGCCAGAGAAACAGCGTTAAGGACGCGATTCCGAGCCCGGTATAGATGGATTGGCGCTTGCCGAGAATTTTCATCCCGAGCAAAAACAGCGGGATGTTGATGACCATCGTAGAGATGGAGGGGGCGATATTAAACGCATAATTAAGAAGTACGGTAATGCCGGTAACGCCGCCTTCCATCAGTTCGTTCGGAATGATAAAGTACAGCAATCCGAAAGCATAGATCGCCGTCCCGAACATAATCGGGATGATCAACTGAAGCTGCCCGAGCCATTTGCTTGATCTCATATTACCCCTCGCATTCTGGTCTGTAATGTTCCGATATGATCAGGTTTCCAGATTAACCCGACTAGTATGTACCGATCGGGGAAGGGATAAAAAATATTTGTTTTCAAAACCGCTTTACGATAACATAGGTTTAAAACAATCTAGGGATCCCTTCATGGAATGAGGCGGATTCGGGAAGATTGGGCAAAGCCTGGAAGAAAACGAGCATTGAAGGGAGTTAATGATCTTGGGAAAATCAATGGCTGAAATGCAGCAGGAAGTCGATCGCTACATCTCGCAATTCAAAGAAGGCTATTTCAGCCCGTTGTCCATGATGGCCCGGATGTCGGAAGAGGTTGGCGAGCTGGCACGGGAGGTTAACCACCAATTCGGTGAGAAGCCGAAGAAAGCGGAAGAAGCGGACAATTCCATTGAGCTCGAGCTTGGCGATATTTTGTTCATCACGATATGCTTCGCGAATTCGCTTGGCATTGATTTGACCGAAGCCCATAATAAAGTGATGCACAAATTCACGACGCGTGACGCCGACCGGTGGACGAAAATAAACACCGATTAGGCCGCTGTTACATATGCTGTACCAAAACCCGCTGCGGGGGAGGGACAGCCAGTGAAATCGGAAACTTATATACAAAAAGCTTATCGATGCATACTTCAAAATGATTTCGAAGAGGCGCTCCGCTGGTTCGAGGAAGCGATCCAGGCCAATCCCGGGGATGCTGAGGTTCATTACCGCTGCTCGATCACGTACGGCCGGAGCAACCGACTGGAAATGGCAATCTCCCACGCGGAGGAAGCGGTGCGGCTTCAGCCGGACAAACCTGAATACACCCTTCATTTGCAGCATATAAAGGCAGCTGAGCTGGTTCAGAGGGCGAGAAGAATGGTTGAGGGACGTACGGATGTCACCAAGTCGGAGCTGTATCAGGCGGTTTCGCACCTAAAGTCAGCTGTCGCGATGGATCCCTTACACTCGCAGGCCTATGTATGGCTGGCCCTCGTTTATAGCGAGCTGAATGAGCATGCCATGGCCATTGCCACCTTGAAGGAAGTGATTGCTTTATATCCGCAGGAGAGCAGTCTGCAGCATATTATGGAAGAGCTTAAGCAGCGTCTGAGATCATATTTGCAAGAACCGGCATCGGACGGAAAGAGAGGACATGAAAATGGCAGATAAAATATCGGTAATCGTTGTCGGCGCCGGCGGCCGGATGGGTAAAGAGGTTGTGAAGCTGGTGCTGGAGGATCCCGAGCTTGAACTGGCGGCTGCCGTTGGGCGGTCGGATGCGGGCAAGGATGCGGGGACCCTGGTAGGTCTTCCGGCCTGCGGTATTGCAGTGACGTCGGATTTGGAAATGGCGCTGGTGGAGTCGAAGCCTGACGTTATGGTTGATTTTACGGCGCCTCAGTTCGCATACAGCAATACGGCGCTGGCAATTAAGCACGGTGTCCGTCCGGTCATGGGCACTACCGGCTTCACGCCGGAGCAGATCGAAGAGCTGGACAAGCAGTGCGAGGAGCGGGGAATCGGCGGTTTGATCGCACCGAACTTCTCGATCGGCGCCATTCTGATGATGAAGTTTGCCGCCCAAGCGGCCAAGTACCTGCCGCATGTTGAAATCATCGAAACGCATGGCGATCAGAAGCTGGACGCACCGTCCGGGACATCGATCAAGACGGCCGAGATGATAGCCGCTAACCGCGAGGAAATCCGGCAAGGCAATCCGAAAGAGGAAGAGGTTATCGAAGGCGCAAGAGGCGGTTATTACAAAGGCTTCCGCATCCACAGCTTGCGGCTCCCCGGCGTATTTGCGCAGCAGGAGGTCATATTCGGCGGTTACGGACAAAGCTTGAAGATCCGTCACGATTCCTATGAGCGTGCAGCCTATATGCCGGGCGTGAAGATGGCAATCGAGAAGGTAATGGGATATACCGGATTAATCTATGGATTTGATCATTTTATCGACTAACATAGGGGAGAAATCAGATGAATATTGCATTTATCGCACATGACCGTAAAAAAGAAGAGATGGTCAACTTTGTTATCGCCTATGAGGGCGTTTTTAAAGACCATAACCTATATTCGACCGGCACGACAGGTACGCGCATTATGGAGCAGACCGAGCTGAGCATTCACCGTTTCGCTTCCGGCCCGCTTGGCGGCGATCAGCAGATCGGGGCGCTCGTGGCGGACAACGAAATGGATCTTATCATCTTCCTGCGCGATCCCTTAATGGCTCAGCCCCATGAACCGGACATTAACGCGCTGCTTCGCTTGTGCGATGTCCAGGGAATTCCGCTTGCAACGAATGTGGCGACGGCTGAAATTTTGGTCAAAGCACTGGACCGTGGAGATTTCGCATGGCGGGAGCTTGTTCACAAGTATAAGCCGGGCGTGGACGGACAATGAGCGACAAGCTGGATATTTTAATCTTCGGCGCGCATGCGGATGATGCGGAGATCGGCATGGCCGGCACGATCGCGAAGCATGTCGCGGCAGGACGGTCTGTCGGCATATGCGATCTGACGCAGGCGGAGATGTCGTCCAATGGAACGGTGGAGATCCGCCGAGGGGAAGCGGAGCAAGCAGCCGAGGTGCTGAACCTTAAGGTCCGGACAAACTTGGGACTGCCGGATCGCGGTTTATTCGCAACGCCCGAGCATGTCGAGCGGATAACGGCCGAGATTCGTAAGCACGCTCCGTCCATCGTGTTTGCTCCGTACTGGGAAGACCGCCATCCGGATCACGTGGCTGCCAGCCGGCTTGTTGAGGAAGCGGTGTTTAATGCGAAGCTGCGGCGGTATTTGCCTGAGCTTCCGCCAGTCAAAGTGGACGAGCTCTATTTTTACTTCATTAATGATATCGGCAGAACGGATCTGATCGTGGACGTGACCGAGCATTACGGGACGAAGGAACGGGCACTCTCCTGCTACCGCTCGCAATTTGAGAAGACGGACGAGAATGCGGTGTCCACTCCGTTAACCGAGGGTTATATCGAACGTGTGCGGGCCAGGGATTCGTTATTGGGCGCGCGCAGCCTTATTCCTTATGCGGAAGGCTTTGCCTCGAAAAGTCCGTATACCGTTCATCTATTCGGCTCCAAACAGGCATAATATACAGAAGGTGACGTTGAAGGAGGCCTTATATGAAACAGCAACCATTAAAAATAGGGATTACCTGCTATCCTTCATTGGGCGGGTCTGGCGTGGTGGCGACGGAGCTTGGGAAGCTTCTGGCGGAGCAAGGCCATCAGGTTCATTTTATAGCACACAGCATTCCGTTTCGTTTAGGCTCCTTTCATAAAAATATTTTTTATCATGAGGTAGAAGTAAACGATTATTATGTATTCCGGTACCCGCCTTATGATCTGTCGCTGGCGACCAAGATGGCGCAGGTGGCGAACATGCAGCAGCTTGACGTGCTTCATGTTCATTACGCTGTTCCGCATGCCGTCTGCGCTTTCCTCGCGAAGCAGATGGTGGGGGACCAGCTTAAAGTCGTAACAACGCTTCACGGGACCGACATTACGGTGCTGGCCCAAGACGAATCGCTGAAGGACTTGATCCGATTGGCGATCAATGAGAGCGATGCCGTAACGGCGGTTTCGGAGGATCTGATCCGGGAGACAAGGGACCTGCTCGACATTACCCGCGACATCGATCTGACCTATAATTTCGTTGATCCGAGAGTGTATTACCCTCGACATTCGGAATCGCTCCGAAGGGATTACGCCAACCCGGCGGAGAAGGTTCTGATGCATATCTCCAACTTCCGCCCGGTTAAACGGGTAGGGGACGTGCTGGATATATTCGATCGGGTCCAGCGGAACATGCCTGCGAAGCTGCTGCTGGTAGGGGAAGGGCCGGAGCTTCCGAAGATCCAATGCCGCATCAAGGAGATGGGGCTGGAAGATAAGGTTCATTTCCTCGGCAAGCAAGACGAAATAGCGCATGTCATCTCCATGGCCGATGTGCTGCTGCTTCCATCCGAGAAGGAAAGCTTCGGCCTCGTTGCACTGGAGGCGATGGCCTGCGGCGTGCCGACGGTAGGCTCTACGGCCGGAGGGATTCCAGAACTGGTTACGCACGGCGAGACGGGCTTCTTGGCCCCGATCGGCGATACGGCGGCGATGGCGGAGCATGTGCTTACCATATTCAAAGATGCGGAGCTTGCGGAACGGATGCGCAAGGCTTGCCTGCAGCGCGCGACAACGATGTTCTGCAATGAGTTGATTCGCGGCAAGTATGAGCAAATCTATTACCGAGTATTGGGGCGGGAGGTCAACGAGCTGAAGCCGATATGCGGCTGAAGCTCAGATCCTCTCGTCTATTTTTCGGATAAAGAAGGAACGTCAAATCATGAGAAATGGGCAGAAATCAATACAATGGCAATATGCGGATCAGGCGATGGCGGATCGGAGCGCGGAAGTCATCCGGACGCTGCTTCAGCATGGCTATGAGGCATATTGGGTCGGCGGTTGCGTTCGCGATGAGTACATGGGCCGCCGGGTCAGCGATATGGACATCACGACCTCTGCCCGGCCGGAGATAACGGCCTCGTTGTTCCCCAAAGTCATTCCGACCGGCATCCAGCACGGAACGGTGACGGTTCTGATGGAAGGGGAGGCCTTTGAGGTGACGACCTTCCGGATCGAAGGCGGATACGAGGATCACCGTCATCCGACGGAGGTGGCTTTTGTCGGAGATGTCGAGCAAGATTTGAGACGGCGGGATTTTACGATGAATGCGATGGCGATCGGGCTCGACGGTACATGGGTGGATCCGTTCGGCGGCCGGGCGGATATCGACCGGCGCAGGATCCGCTGCGTTGGCGAAGCATCCTTGCGCTTTCGGGAAGACGCGCTCCGCATGGTCCGTTGCATTCGGTTCGCTTCGGTATTCGGCTTCTCGATCGCGCCGCGAACGTGGAAGGGGATCCTTGCGGAGAGAGATACGCTGAGCTTTATCGCCATGGAACGGATCCGGAGCGAATTTGAAAAAATCATGACCGGTCCTTCGCCGCTGCGGGGCTTGAGCATGTTCGTCCGCAGCGGGCTTTATTCACGGATGAAGGCGCCGTTCCCTTATACCGGCCATGATGACAGCATGTTATCGGCTATCCCGCTCATTGACCCGGAGCATGCGTACATCCGTTGGTCGCTCCTCCTGCTGGCTTGCGATATCCGGTCCCAAGCCGCGGATGAGCTGCTGCGGGGATGGACGTTCTCCAACAAGCAGCGGCAGGAAATCGTGAGTCTGATGTCCATTCAAGAAGAGTGGCTTACAATCACCGGAGCCGATAAAGATGGAATGGATAAGCTTCCATGGGTTCGCCTTGTGCTCACCCATGGGAAGGCGTCGGCTGGAGGCTGGCTGCGAATGCAGCAGGCGCTTCATCATTCCGGTGCCGCAGCGACGGCGGAGACTGCAAACAGGCAGCTTGCCGAATGGCTGGAGGAGATGCAGATCCAGAGCCTGAAGGATTTGGCAGTGACCGGCAATGAGCTGGTTCAGGCGCTAGGCAAACGCGGCGGCCCATGGCTTGGCGAGCTGCTTGGTCAGCTGCTGCTTCTTGCAGCGGCCGGCCAGATTAACAATGATAAAGAATCGTTGATTGATGAAGCAAAGCGGGTGGTAATGAATCATGAAGGATCATGATCAAGGGTATTCCTTGCTCCGTATGTTTCAGGAGCATCCCGGTCAGTTCCTGTCGGGAGAAGAAATCAGCCGCAGGCTGTCCATCAGCCGGACGGCGGTATGGAAACAGATCAACAAGCTGCGAAGCCTCGGCTATGAGTTCGAAGCGCTTCCGAGGCTCGGCTACCGTATGGTGGACGAGCCCGACGTGCTGGATGAACAGCTGCTGGGAGCCGGAATGAAGAGCCGCTACTTCGGCAAGCAGATCAAGCTGCTGGACCGAACCATATCGACGCAGGAGGATGCCCGGGAGTTGGCAGAGGCAGGCGCGCCTGAAGGTACGCTCATCATCTCGGAAGAGCAGACCGGCGGGCGCGGCCGGATGGGGCGCAAATTCCATTCGCCCCGCGGCAAGGGCATCTGGATGAGCTTGATCCTGAGACCGAAGCAGCCGCTGCATTTAACCCAGCAGCTGACCCTGCTCACGGGGGTGGCGGTATGCCGCGCAATCGGAAAATCAGCGGGTGTGCAGACACAAATCAAGTGGCCTAACGATATTTTATATGAAGGCAAGAAGGTTTGCGGCATTCTGCTGGAATCCACCGCGGAGGACGGGCGGATCCGTTATTGCGTAGCGGGAATCGGGATCAGCGTAAACCTGAAGGAGACCGATTTTCCGGAGGAGCTGCGAAGCGTGGCGACTTCGGTAAGGATGGCTGGCGGGAACGTCGTCAACCGGACAGAGCTGATTCAAACGATCATGCAGGAAATGGAAGTTCTCTACGAATTATATAATGAGCAGGGTTTTGAGCCTATCGCCTCCGCATGGGAGGCGCTGTCGGGCACGGTCGGGCGCGAAGTCCGGGTACAGTCGGGGCAAGGCGACTTCACGGGAACAGCTACCTGCTTGAATAAGGACGGCGCCCTTATGGTGCGCAGCGACGCAGGTGAAATGGTTCCGGTGTACTCCGGCGAAATTCTTTTCAATACCAGGTAAATCAAACAGGGTGAAAAAATTTTCGGACTTTGTTATACTATAGCCAGAGGCGGTATCGCGATCGATTGCGAGCTGCACTCTTGGCAAGTAGCGTTAGGAATCATGCATTATTTTAGAACACCTTCATAACTGTTATGCCGGTTACGTTGGATTCTGCTCTGAGCCGAAAGGACCGAGACAGAAGGGACGATCGCGAGTGACTCTTTTTTGCCTTTCGGACCTTTTTAGCAAGCTGTGCTAAAAGGTTTTTTTGTTGTGCTTATACTTTTACGACAGGGAGGCTGTGTCACAATGACAGGCAAGCAACCATTGAACATTGTTAAGATGAGGAATATGAAGCGGGACGGCAAGCCGATCAGCATGCTGACCGCATACGACTACCCGTCCGCAAAGCTGGCGGAAGAGGCGGATATCGATATGATCCTGGTCGGGGATTCCCTCGGCAACGTCGTTCTGGGCTACAATTCAACGATTCCGGTTACGCTGGATGACATGGTGTACCATACGCGTTCCGTAGCCCGCGGTGCGGAGAATACGTTCATCGTTGCCGATATGCCGTTTATGACGTATCACGGGGGAATCGACGAAAGCCTGAAAGGCGTGCGCAGACTCATGCAGGAGGGACATGCACATGCCGTCAAGCTCGAAGGCGGCGCTGAAATCGCCGATACCGTCAAACGGATCGTTCAGTCGGGCGTGCCCGTGCTCGGTCACATCGGCCTGACTCCGCAGTCGGTCAACCAAATCGGCGGCTACCGGATTCAAGGCAAGGACGCCGAGGATGCCAAGCGGCTGATGAACGATGCCAAGGCGCTCGAAGCAGCCGGCGCATTTGCGGTCGTGCTGGAGCTTGTCACAGAAGAGGCCGCAGCCGAAATTACGAAAGCATTGAGCATTCCGACTATCGGGATCGGCGCCGGCCGATATTGCGACGGTCAGGTGCTTGTGTACCATGATATATTGAAATACGCTTCCCCCTACCGTGACAAACGGTTTGTCAAAACTTACGCGGACATCGGATCCGTCATCCGTGACGGAATCGCCCAATATGTAAGAGAAGTCAAGGACCGCTCGTTCCCGGCCGAGGAGCATGTATTCAAATCCGAGAATAAGCAAGCCTCCGAACCGGCGCTCTACGGCGGCAATAAGGAAAAGGTGGGCACTTCATGAACGTCATTCGCACCATAGCGGAAGCAAGAGCATTTATCCAAGCAAGACAACACGAAGGAAGCGGAGCCGTCGGACTTGTACCGACCATGGGCTATCTGCATGAAGGACACGCCAGTCTGATGCGCAAGGCCCGGGAAATGTGCGGAACGGTCGTTGTCAGCATATTTGTCAACCCGATCCAGTTCGGACCGGGCGAGGATTATGAAACCTATCCGAGAGATGAAGCGCGGGACCTTGCCTTGGCGGAAGCAGAAGGGGTGGATGCCGTATTCATCCCGTCCGTTGAGGAAATGTATCCGCAGCCAACGAAAACGAAGATAACTGTTGCGGAGATTACCTCGCTGCTCTGCGGCGCTTCGCGTCCGGGGCATTTTGACGGGGTGACTACCGTTGTATCCAAGCTGTTTCATATCATAAAGCCGGCCTATGCCTTCTTCGGGATGAAGGATGCCCAGCAGGTAGCCGTCATTGAGCAGATGGTTCGGGATTTGAACATGGACGTGAGCATCGTTCCTTGCCCGATTATTCGCGAACAAGACGGTCTCGCCCTAAGCTCCCGCAACGTTTATCTCAGCCCGGAAGAGCGGAGGCAGGCGCTCGTCTTGTCCGGCTCCCTTAGAGCGGCGCAGGCGATAGTTGAGCAGAACCACGAGGTGACGGCAGGCGAGATTCGTACGCTGCTTCGGGAGCATATTACGCAGTCGCCGCTGGCCGACATCGATTACGCGGAAGTGCTCACGTTCCCGGAGCTTTCTCCTATTGCGGATTCTGAGCAGGCTTTAGGGACAGATCGCGGAGTCATTATGGCGCTCGCTGTGCGGTTCGGCCGTACGCGCCTGATCGATAATGCGTTAATTCAACCGAAAGTGGGGGATTCCCATGTTTAGAACGATGATGAAATCCAAAATCCACCGTGCGACCGTAACGGAAGCGAATTTGAACTATGTGGGCAGCATTACCATCGATGAGAATCTTATGGAAGCGGCAGATTTGCTGGAGAATGAAAAGGTTCAAATCGTGAATAATAACAATGGCGCCCGGCTGGAGACCTATGTCATTAAAGGAGAGCGCGGCAGCGGAGTGATTTGTCTTAACGGAGCTGCGGCACGGCTCGTGCAGCCGGGGGACAACGTCATCATTATTTCTTATGCCATGATGTCCAAAGAGGAATATGAGAACCATACGCCGACGGTCGTAATCGTTGACGACAACAATAAGCCTGTAACGACTTCATACCGGGAAGTACACGCAGCTGTGCTGTAATGACCAAAATGTGTCGGGAACGCAAAGGGATGAAAAGGACCACTTCTACAAAAAATGAGTTCAGGTCGACGCACTGATCTCATTTTTTCGCTAAGGGTGGGATGCACGCTATGTTTCAACATGTATTCGCCGAAATGAACAACATGTTAGATGAAATTGTGAAGCATTACCCTACCGCAAATGGCCCTAAGAAGCAGGCGCTTGTACAAAACTGGAATATGCTGAAGAGCATGAGCGACGGCATTATTGAGGAATGGCTCCGTTTCGAGGAACGGATGGCCGTCTTCCGCGAAAATGCTGCATCTCCTCCGGTTTTTCCGCCGACCGAGGCGCCTGAGCTGCAGCATGATGCCTTCATCCGGGGACAAGGGTATTATAAGCTGCTGATGTTTGAGCCGGCGATCGCGCAGTTCAAGCTCGCTGCAGCCGTGTATCCGGATAGTCTCTTGATCAAGCTGTACATTGCATTATCCCAGCTTCACTTGGGGGAGACTTCCCAGGCATCCGACGTGCTAATGTCCATCCTGCCGATGGCTGAAGACCGGAAGCTGCGGGCCATGGTGTATAACGCGCTCGGCTGCATTCAAGCTTTAAACGGATGCCAGGCGAAGGCAGAGGAATGTTTTACCCTTGCGATTCACAGCGACCCGACATTACCCGACCCGATAATCAATCTAGAGGTTTGCAAGAAAAACCGGGGTGATCTGCAGTACGGCAGTCAGCTGATCTCGCTGCTGTAAGCAGCAGTCTGAACAAGAAGCGATGCTAAGGCTCAGGGAATGAGCTGTTCAGCATCGCTTTTTGCCGTTGTTGTAGAAGTACTGAATGCCTCTAGGGACATGCCAGAAATGTGAATTCCATGCAGGAGTCCGGGTCATGAGGAGCCGGTATTCTGTATGCCGGAATGTTCAAAAGCCGCAACTTCTGGTATGCTGTTAATTAGTCTGGAAGAAAGGGATTTTAACGAAATGAAATTTGCCGTATTGGATTTTGAAACCACGGGCAACCAGTCTGCCGATGAAATTATCCAGGTCGGGCTGGTCATCATCGAAGAGGATCGGGGCATCTCCCGCGTGTACGGCACGTACGTCAATCCCGGGATTCCGATTCCTCCGTTTATTACCGGTCTGACCGGAATTTCCGACAGCGATGTAGCCGATGCGCCGTCTTTGGAGGAAATGATGATGGAGCTCGTGCCCATGCTGGACGATGTGGTTCTGGTCGGGCACAATGTGGCTTTCGATTTTAACTTTTTGCAAAACGCGCTGGATCGCTGCGGTTATTTACCGTTCAGCGGCCGGATTTTAGATACGATGCACTTTTTGAAAATATGCTTCCCCTCGCTGCCATCTTATCAGCTCGGCATGGTTTCCTCGCATTTCGGCCTCGAGCATGACCGTCCGCACCAAGCGGACAGCGATGCGCTTGCCACAGCGAATGTGCTGCTGAAATGCCTGGAGGAGATCGATGAGCTTCCTCTGCTGACCATCCAGCGGCTGAGCGATCTGTTTGCGGAAGAGGACAGCGATTTGGCCTGGTTCTTTGATGGCATCCGTGTGGAGCGCGAGATGCAGGCCGTCCAGGATGGCAGCGTTCATACCTACTACCGCCAATTCGCATTAGGCGTTGAGGATTGGACGGACATCGCTCCGGTCCGCGATGAAGCGGAGCCCAATCCGCTGGCGAACATGAGCTTTGATGAGTATATGGATGAGGTTCGGAGACGTTTGAAGGAAGTGCTTCCACAATATGAGAGCCGGGATGCGCAGGACATCATGTTCCAGGAAGTGATGCAGGCGCTTGATGAGGACAAGCATCTGTTGATCGAAGCCGGCACCGGTACTGGAAAATCGCTCGGATATTTGCTCCCGTCCATTTACCAAAGCGTCAAGCAGGAGCAGAAGGTGATGGTCAGCACGCATACGATCAACCTGCAGGAACAGCTTCGAGACCGCGACATTCCTCTGCTTACCCAGGTAGTGCCGTTCCCTTTTAAAGCAGCCATCTTTAAGGGAAGAGGTCATTATTTGTGTTTGAGAAAATTTGAACATAAAATAAATAGGAGAGATTTTCATTCGCCGAAGGAGGACGTCATTACGGCGGCCCAAATGCTGGTATGGCTCACACAGACCGAAAGCGGCGATGATGAGGAGCTGAATCTCGGCGGCCGCGGAGGCGATTTCTGGGAAACGATCGCCAGCGATTCCGATTCATGCCTTGGACGAGGCTGCCCGTGGTTCCGCAAGTGCTACTACCATCGGGCGAAGCATGAGGCCGGCATTGCGGATGTTGTCATCACGAATCATTCCAAGCTGTTTACCGATGTAAAAGCGAACCACCAGCTGCTTCCGAGCTACGAGCGGCTCGTCATCGACGAAGCCCATCATTTGGAGGATGTGGCCGGCAAGCATCTCGGGCTGCAGATGAAATATTTTACGGTGGTTCATACATTGACGCGTCTATACAAGGACAGCCGAAGCGGGCAGCTCCCTGCGCTGCGGCAGCTGCTCCAGGCTTCTCCCCATGAGAAATCCGGGGAATGGTCGGCGGTCATCGACCGGATCTATCCTGATCTGATCACGGTGAAAGAAACTTGGGACCGACTCAGCGACCAGCTGTTCGGCCTGCTTCCGGAACGCGGCGATGCTTCTCCTGGAGATGCCGGGCAATACACGCTGCGGCTCTCGCCTGCGAAGAAGCCGAAGGATTGGGGAGCGCTCGCCGAGCTGGAACAGCAGATTCACGTGACGCTGGGAGACGTCGTTCGCAAGGGAGACAAGCTGATCGCCGAGATGAAGGAAGAGCTTGACGATTACAGTGCGGACAGCCTGCTGACTGACCTGTCGGGCTTGTTTAAGGATCTGGCTGCGCATCGCGAGGATTTGCGGTCCTTCATGGCCCTGAATGACGAAGGCACCGTATACTGGATGGAGGCCAACGGCAATTTCCGCAGCAAGTCGCTGCAGCTCTACGCCGTGCCCGTTGATGTGAGCAAGCATTTGAAGGAATTGTTTTTTGACAAGAAGCGGAGCGTGATTCTGACATCGGCGACGCTGTCGGTCGATAAATCGTTTCAATTCATGATCGATAATCTAGGGCTCCAGGAGGCGGCGGACGCAGGGAATCTGAACACGGTTCAGCTGCCGTCCCCGTTCAATTACAGGGAGCAGGCGCTTCTTGTCATTCCGCGGGATTTTCCAAGCGTGAAGGGCTCCGTGGGGGATGCGGTATTTGTGGATACGCTCGTGAAGTCGCTCTCTGAAGCGGCAATAGCTACCCAAGGTCGTATGCTCGTCCTGTTTACGTCGTACCGGATGCTTCGTCAGGTGCACGAGCCGCTGAAGGAAGCGCTGGCTGCCAGCGAAATTACGGTGCTTGGTCAGGGAATGGATGGTACGAGCCGTACGAAGCTGATACGCCGGTTCCAGGATAGCAGCGCGTCGGTTCTGCTCGGGACCAGCTCCTTCTGGGAGGGCGTTGACATTCCCGGAGAAGCGCTGACCTGCCTGGCGATTGTCCGGCTGCCGTTCCAGCCGCCCAACCATCCGCTGGTCGAGGCGAAGAGCGAGCTGCTGCAGCAGCAGAAGAAGAACCCGTTCATGAAGCTGTCGGTGCCGCAAGCGGTCATCCGCTTCAAGCAGGGCTTCGGGCGGCTTGTTCGGACCGCCCACGATAAGGGAATCGTGATCGTCTACGATACCCGGGTAATCGAATCGTATTATGGAAAATACTTCTTGTATTCCCTGCCCGGACCGAAAATGGAGCATATGCCGACCGAGGGGATCGTCCCCCGTATTGCGCAGTGGCTTGAGGAAAGGGAGAATGAAAAAGAGTGAACCTAAAGGGGAGCAAGGCTTTATATTGGAAGCGATGAACTATCATCCTATTAATAGGGGGAGCATGCATGAAATCGGATAAAATTTCAGAGGCCGTAGTCCGCAGATTGCCAGTCTATTTGCGCTATTTGAATGAGCTTCATAAGCGGGAGGTGTCCACCGTCTCCTCACAGGAGCTTGGGCAGAAGCTCGACCTGAACCCGGCCCAAATCCGCAAGGATTTGGCCTATTTCGGGGATTTCGGCCGGAAGGGCATCGGGTATGATGTCTCCTATCTCATTGAGAAAATCCGCCAAATCTTGAAGCTGGACCAGAAGATCAACGTTGCGCTGGTGGGTGCGGGCAATCTCGGACATGCGCTATCCAATTACAACGCGTTTCTGAAAGATAATATGAAGATTGTGGCGATTTTCGATTCGTACCCTCCGAAAATCGGGCTGAAGATCAATAACTTGACGGTGCAGCCGATGGAAGAGCTGGACAAGACGGTCCAGGAATACGGCATTCGAATCGGGATCATTACGGTACCGGATTTTGAAGCGCAAAACGTAGCCAATCAGCTGATCAACGCCGGAATCGAGGCGATTTTGAATTTTGCCCCGACGATTCTGAAGGCGCCGCCTCATATCCGCATTCACACCGCGGATTTTACGACGGATCTGCAAAGTCTGGCTTACTATTTGGACAATGGGAAGGAGGATGCGCAGCATGACAACGAAGTGGATGGTTAAGAACGGAACATTTGCCGTGCTTCAGGAAGGACAGCCGGTTCTCCGCGGGTATATGGTTGTGGAGGACGACCGCATCACGTATTTGGGAGAAGAGGAGCCTCAGGTCGATGCAGAAACCCAGGTGATGGACGGAACGCATCTGTTATTCCTTCCAGGGCTGGTCAACACGCATGGACATGCAGCCATGTCGCTGCTTCGCGGCTTTGGCGATGATCTGGCCCTGCAAGTTTGGCTGCAGGAGAAAATGTGGCCGATGGAAGCGAAGTTTACGGCCGACGATGTATTTTGGGGCACTTCGCTCTCGGTGCTCGAGATGCTGAAGGGCGGTACGACAACCTTCGTTGACATGTATGACCATATGGATCAGGTCGCCAAGGTTGTCCAAGACTCCGGAATGCGGGGAGTGCTGACAAGAGGCGTCATCGGGCTGTGTCCTCCGGAAGTACAGAAGCAGAAGCTGGATGAGGCGATTGCCTTTGCAAAGGACTGGCACGGTCAGGCGGAGGGCCGGATTACGACGATGATTTCGCCGCATGCGCCTTACACCTGCCCGCCAGACTTCATTGAGAAATTCGTTCAAGCGGCGCATGATTTGAATCTGCCGATTCATACCCATATGTCCGAAACGGCAGCCGAAGTGCAGCAGAATGTGAATGACTACGGACAGCGTCCGGTGGCCCATCTGGAGAAGCTCGGCGTGTTCTCGCGTCCGACGCTGGTTGCGCATGCGGTGCATTTGACGGACGAAGAGATTGAAATATTGGCTAAGCATGATGTCGCGGTATCCCATAACCCCGGCAGCAACCTGAAGCTGGCCAGCGGTGTTGCGCGTGTTCCCGAGCTGTTGAAAGCAGGTGTGACAGTGTCCCTTGGAACCGATGGACCAGCGAGCAATAACAACCTGGACATGTTCGAAGAAATGCGCCTGGCCGCCCTTATCCACAAGGGCGTCAGCGGCGATCCGACGGCTATTCCGGCAGCCGAAGCGCTTCGAATGGGAACCGAGTATGGAGCACGGTCGGCATTTCTTGATAACGTAGGCAGATTGGCCGTCGGGATGAAGGCGGACATGATCGCACTGGATACCGATCAAGCGCATTTCCTGCCGCGCACGGACTACATTTCGCATTCAATTTACTCGGCCTCCGCCAAGGATGTGGAGCATGTATGGGTTGACGGCAAGCAGGTGGTTAAGCACGGCTCCTGCCTCACGCTGGATGAGGAACGGATCCGCCGTGAAGCCCAGCGTTCATTCGAGCGTCTTTCGACCCTTTAGGTCAGATTAAGGGGGAGGATCAGACGGTTTGAAAAAGAGAACAAAGTGGATTTTGCTTAGTATATCCGGGCTGCTGCTGGCGCTGCTATGCGTGCAGCTGTACTATTCCTATGTCATGAAGGACACGTGGAATGAGGAGAGCCTGGCGGTGCAAGCCGCTCGCCAGCATGGCGGCCTGGTGACGAAGGATAAGACCTACAAGTCGGTATGGGGCGAGAACAACAATTATTGGGTCATCACGGGAACGAATCAGGACCAGCAGCAGATCATGGTCTGGGTGAAGTTTACGGATGATAATCTTCCTGTTGAAGGCAAGGATGCGGTTCAGGCCGTGCTGCTCAGCAGCGGATTGTCCGAGGAGCAGATGCGCGAGCAGATTCGCAATGAGATGCCGGGTGCTGTGATCAAGCGGCTGCTCCCCGTCATGTATGAAGGCGAGTATACATGGCAGCTCCAATATGAGAATCAGGGCCAATTAGGTTATCGCTTCTATCGCTTCCAGGACGGACAGGCGATCGGAGAGGACATTATTCTTCCCAATCAATAAATCAGTTATACAGGAAAGAGGCTTTCTTGTACGCGATTGTACAAGGAAGCCTCTTTGTTTTGGGTTTGTAAGCGCTGTCTGAAAAATATGGAAAAACTGTTCTTAATATTTTCACAGGAAGGCATGAAAAAGTATAGATTATGTGATATACTCATTGTTGTACTCATTAGACAGAAAACGATCTATTAGTCATAGCATATGATACTGTATATAAATGTGATTTATTCTAATCTACAAATTACTACTACTGAAGGAGGCACTTCATGAAACTGCGCATTGTCCCTATCATGCTGACGGTTGTCATTTCGGCATTGGTGCTCTTCGGCGGATGGTTTCTATATCAGCGTTTCGCCGTCCAGAGTCCGCTGGCCGATGTTGTTTCTCAATATGAAGGCGTGAAAAGTTCTCATATAGATATTAAACAGGATGCCGTATCTTTGAAACTCGATTTGGCTCCGGACACGAATTTGCAGGGCTTGGTTCAGCACATCAAGCGTGAAGGCAAATCCGTGATCGGCAGCCGGGAGCTTAAAATTCAAGTCGAGGACCACTCCTCGGAGGCGTTGGATGAGTGGTGGGAAAAGGCGATGCTGTCTGTTGCGGAGGCAATGGATAACAAGCAATACACCAACATCCAGAAATCCCTGGATCGGCTGGCCGCCGGTACGCCGAATCTGAGCGCAAAAGCGACGATCGACGACAACAATGTCTACATCAGCCTGTCGGATGGAAAGTCTGGTAAATTCATCATCTTGCCGCGTCAGCCCGGAACAATGGAGGTGTGGAGCCATGCCTAAATGGACGAAAGAAGTAGCGATCGGCTTTGTCCCGGTATTGCTGGTATTCCTGGCTTTTATCGGGGTGAATATCGTGCCGGTTATCATCGCGGTTGCTCTCGTAGGCGGATTGCTGTTCATCGCGAAGATGAGAGGCGGGATCGCCGTCGGAGCAGGAAATGAACGCAAACGCAAGAAAGCGGGCCCCTCGAAGCTGACCTTTGAGGAGATCGGCGGGCAGGACAATGCCAAGCAGGAGCTTCGGGAGGCGCTTGATTTTCTGATCCGTCATGAAGATATCAAGAAATTCGGAATCCGTCCGCTCAAGGGCATTCTTCTCACCGGTCCTCCGGGGACGGGGAAGACGCTCATGGCCAGAGCGGCCGCCCATTACACCAATTCCGTATTCGTGGCTGCATCGGGCAGCGAATTCGTTGAAATGTACGTCGGCGTCGGAGCCGGACGCATCCGGGATTTGTTTAAGGATGCCCGCACCCGGGCCGAGAAGGAGAATAAACAGAGCGCAATTATCTTTATCGATGAGATCGACGTCATCGGCGGGAAGCGTGAAGGCGGGCAGCAGCGCGAATATGATCAGACGCTGAACCAGCTGCTGACCGAAATGGATGGGATCTATTCGACCGAGGCGCCGCGTATTCTCGTCATCGCCGCCACGAACCGCAAGGAGATGCTGGATAGCGCCCTGCTTCGTCCGGGAAGATTTGACCGCCATATTCAGGTGGATCTGCCGGATAAGAAGGGACGAGCCCATATTCTAAGACTGCATGCGGCCAACAAACCGCTGCATGAGGATGTGGACCTTGAGAAAATCGCCGAGGAAGCGTACGGCTTCTCGGGCGCCCAGCTGGAAAGCGTCATGAACGAAGCGGCGATTTACACGATGCGCGAGAATGAGCAATTCATTCACCAGCGCCATCTGTCCATGGCCATCGATAAGGTCATGATGGGTGAGCGGTCAGACCGCGAATCCAATATCGAAGAGAAGAAGCGGGTAGCGATCCATGAGCTGGGTCATGCCATTATGGCGGAGCTCGTACGCCCCGGCAGCGTGAAGCAGGTGGCGCTCAGCCCCCGCGGCAAAGCTCTTGGCTATGTGCGTCACAATCCGCAGCAGGAGCAGTATCTCTATACGAAATCGTTCCTGGAAGAGCAGATTATGATCGCGCTTGGCGGAGCCGCCGCGGAAGAAATCTATTACGGCGGACGGAGCACCGGCTCCAGCAATGACTTTGAGCAATCGCTTAACATTGTGGAGACGATGATGAAATCCGGTTTAACCTCGCTTGGCATCATCAACATGAATATGGTTACGACCGAGGAATTGATGCGGGAGAACAATATGATCCTAGAAGAGCTCATGTCCCGGACGAAAGGCCTGTTGGAACGGAATCGGGCGATATTCGACAATTCGCTTGACATCCTGATGAAAGAGGAAATTTTGTCCGGAGAGCAATTTCGTTGTCAATTTCGTGAAAACGCGCTTTTACCAGCATAATTTGTTATGCTGGTTATTTTTTTTTACTTTTTTCTCATGCTAAGATATTATTATATTTTGTGCTCTAAAAATGCATGTTCAAAAAGTCGGTT
Organism: Paenibacillus sp. FSL R5-0810; assembly: GCF_038002285.1. Classification (NCBI taxonomy): domain Bacteria; kingdom Bacillati; phylum Bacillota; class Bacilli; order Caryophanales; family Paenibacillaceae; genus Paenibacillus; species Paenibacillus sp. FSL R5-0810. The sequence goes on along the minus strand of NZ_JBBOCF010000001.1, from coordinate 2,612,888 downwards.
TTTTAATTTTTTGGACAACCTCTAAAAATGCATTTTTCGACAAATAGGGGTACAATACTGTATAGAGATAAGGAAAGGGTGGAGTAGAAACCATGTACTTCAAAAAAATCGGCGTTGTCGGCGGCGGTACGATGGGGCAGGGCATTGCGGAAATGCTCGCCGCCAAAGGGCTCGACGTGCTGCTCGTTGAGAAATCTCCAGAGAGATTGGACTATTCATACCGCATGATCGAAACCAGTCTGGATAAACAGCTGGAGAAATGGGGCATCACGCAGGCGGAGAAGAAACTTATACTTAGCCGGATTCAGAAAGTGACGCATATCAAGGAGCTTGGCACCTGCGATATGGTCATCGAGACGATTATAGAAGATTTGGATGCAAAAAAAGAAGTATTTGAACAGCTTGACCAAGTATGTCCGAGCAATGTCATCTTGGCGAGCAATACATCCACGCTCAGCTTGACGGAGCTTGCCAGCTCCACGAAATATCCGGAGCGTGTTATTGGCATGCACTTTATTCATCCCGTATCCAAGGTGGATCTCGTTGAAATTATTCGCGGCTTGAAAACGTCCGAACAGACGTTTACCGAAACGAAGCGTTTTGTCGAGGAAGTGGCTGACAAGAAGGGCATCATGGTCTATGAATCTCCGGGCTTCGTAACGACGCGCATGATTACGCTGATGATCAACGAAGCGCTGCATCTGCTACAGGAAGGCGTTGCGTCCGCGGAGGATATCGACGACGCGATGCGAATCGGCTACAACTTCCAGCACGGGCCGCTCGAGATGGCGGACCGTTTCGGTCTTGACTCCATTCTTGCCGCGCTGGAACGCATGTTCCGCGAATACGGCGAGCTGAAATACCGTCCGTCCATCGTGCTTAAGAAGATGGTGCGTGCCGGACAGCTTGGCGTGAAGACCGGCGAGGGCTTTTTCAAGTACGACAAGGATGGTGACCGGATATGAATATTCTCGTAATTAACGCGGGCAGTTCCTCGCTTAAATATCAGCTGTATAACATGACGGATGAATCCGTGCTGGCCAAAGGCCTGGTGGAGCGGATCGGGATGGATTCCTCGATTCTGACCCATAAGCCGACCGGGAAACAGGAAGTGACCGAGGTCAGTGAAATATTGGAGCATACGACCGCGATCCGCAAAGTGCTCGGCATGCTGACGAATGAAGAGCATGGCGTCATCGAATCCATCGACAGCATTCAGGCCGTCGGCCATCGGGTCGTCCACGGCGGCGAGTCCTTCAAGGAATCGGCCCTGGTGGACAGCGAAGTCAAGGCGGAAATCCGCCGCCTCTTCGACCTGGCTCCGCTTCATAATCCCGCTTCCATGATGGGGATCCGCGCAGCGGAAACGAATATGCCGGGCGTACCGCAGGTCGTTGTGTTCGATACCGCCTTCCATCAGACGATGCCGGAAAAATCATACCTGTACGCTATCCCGAGAGTTCTTTATAATAAATATAAAGTACGTCGTTACGGTGCGCACGGTACGTCCCATGCTTATGTCAGCCAAGCGGCAGCCGAGTTTCTGAACCGTCCGATCGAGGAGCTCAAGATCATTACCTGCCACATTGGCAACGGGGCTTCGCTGACTGCCGTAGACGGCGGGAAGTCGGTCGATACATCGATGGGGATGACGCCGCTTGAAGGCTTGATGATGGGGACGCGCAGCGGCGACCTGGATCCTGCCATCGTTCCTTTTGTCATGAATAAGGAAGAGCTTACCGTCAATGAAGTGAACTCGATGCTGAACAAGCACAGCGGTTTGCTCGCGATTTCCGGAATCAGCAGCGATATGCGCGAAATTACGGAAGGCATGGAAAAAGGCGAGCCGAATACGACTCTGGCATTCAACATGTACGAGTACCGGCTCCGTAAATATATCGGGTCCTACGCTGCGGCAATGAACGGCGTGGATGTCATCGTATTTACGGCAGGCGTAGGGGAAAACTCGATCGTCCTCCGCAAAAAGGTGCTTGAGCAGCTTACCTATCTCGGCGTAGAATTGGATGAGGAGCTGAACAGCATTCGTTCCGGCGAGCCTCGCCGCATTTCAACGGCGAATTCAAAGGTCGAGGTGCTTGTCATTCCTACCAATGAGGAATTGGTTATCGCTCGGGATACGCATCGTATCGTACAAGCTTTATACCGTTAATTCGCAGTGATAAAGGGAGAGATTTTAGCATGGCCACCAAAAGTGTGATTCGTCACGTCAGCCAGCATGTCGGTGAGACGGTAACCATCGGCGCCTGGATTAACAACAAGCGTTCCAGCGGCAAGATTCAATTCCTGCAGCTTCGGGACGGTACCGGATATATTCAAGGCGTAGTCGTTAAGAATGAAGTGTCCGAGCAGGTATGGAATGATGCAAAAAGCCTGACGCAGGAGAGCTCGCTCTATGTAACGGGCGTGATCCGCGAGGAGCCCCGCAGCCAATCCGGTTATGAGATGACGGTAACGGGCATCGAAATCATCCATCTGACAGAGAATTATCCGATTACGCCTAAAGAACACGGCGTCGATTTCCTGATGGATCATCGCCATTTGTGGCTTCGTACGCAGAAGCAGCGCGCGATTATGGTCATCCGCTCGGAAATTATCCGTGCGATTCAGGAGTACTTTGATACGAACGGATTTACGCTGGTGGATCCGCCGATTTTGACGCCGACATCCGCGGAAGGAACGACGAACCTGTTCCATACGAAGTATTTCGACGAGGATGCCTACCTGACGCAAAGCGGACAGCTGTACATGGAAGCGGCCGCCATGGCGCTCGGCAAGGTCTATTCCTTCGGTCCGACATTCCGGGCAGAGAAATCCAAAACCCGCCGTCACCTGATCGAGTTCTGGATGATCGAGCCGGAAATGGCCTTCACGGATCACGAGGAGAGTCTGAAGGTACAGGAGCAGTTCATCGCTCATGTCGTGCAATCGGTCGTTAAAAACTGCCGCCAGGAGCTGGAGGCGATCGGCCGCGATATTTCCAAGCTGGAAGCGATCCAGGCTCCGTTCCCGCGGATTACGTATGACGAGGCCATCGAATTCCTGCACACGCAAGGCTTCGATATTCCTTGGGGTGAGGATTTCGGCGCGCCGCATGAGACGGCCATTGCCGAAAAATACGATAAGCCGGTCTTTATTACGCATTATCCGGCCGGCATCAAGGCCTTCTACATGAAGCCGGATCCGAACCGTCCGGAAGTCGTGCTGTGCGCGGACATGATCGCCCCGGAAGGCTATGGCGAGATCATCGGCGGTTCGCAGCGGATCGACGATCCGCAGCTGCTGGAAGAGCGTTTCAAGGAGCATGACCTGTCGATGGACACCTATCAGTGGTATATGGATCTGCGTAAATACGGAACGGTTCCACATTCCGGCTTCGGGCTTGGACTGGAGCGGACGGTAGCCTGGATCTGCGGTCTGGATCATGTGCGTGAAACGATTCCGTTCCCAAGAACATTGTATCGGTTGTATCCATAAGCCGTGAGAGGTGAGTCTATGGATCACGGCAACGCCGGAGGCAACCGGGGATCGTGGGCCGATGGCGCGGCAGCGGGAATGAGCCAGGGCATGGCGATTATTCCGTATTCGCTCCTTCGCCACTACCGGAAGCTGGGCCTGACGGACCGGGAGGCGATGCTGCTGATCCATTTGATCGGATTTCAGCAGGTCGAATTCAAGGCATTTCCGTCCCTGGAGGAGCTGTCGGATGTAACCGGCATTCCGGCCGCGTCGATCGCGCCCAGCCTGCAGCGGCTCATGAAGGATGGGCTGCTCGGTATCGATGAGTACGTCGACGGAGCGCAAGGAATCCATTATGAGCGGTACAACCTGAACGGGTTGTACAAGAAGCTGGCGGATTGCATGGCCGAAGAGGATATGACCCCTCAGCCGGACCGTATCAAACCCCAGTCCCCGCTCTCGGGCCGGGGAGGGTCCGCGCCGATGGATCCCGCAGGAGCCCGGACGGTTCCGGAGAAGGAAGAGCGCAATCTGTTCACCATTTTCGAGAAGGAGTTCGGCCGCCCGCTGTCTCCGATGGAACTCGAGACGATCTCCGGGTGGGTGGATGCGGACCGTTATCCGGATGAGCTGATCCTGCTGGCCTTGAAGGAAGCGGTGTTTGCCGGAAAGCTGCATTTCCGCTACATCGACCGGATTCTGCTGGAATGGAGCCGCAATCGCGTGCGCACGGCCCAGGATGCTAAAGCCTATACGCAGAAATTCAGAAATATCGGAAGATAGACAAGCAGCACGTCCTTAGAGGCGTGCTGTTTTTGTTTATGGCTTTAGCCAGTTGAGCTCGCGAAGCGTGCGAAACAAAAAACCACCCGCTATGCGGGTGGAGGGATCGAGGGTTTGACCAACAAGACCATTCCGATAAAATTGAGATGTTCAGGCTCAATAATGAAAGGAATGGTCTTAGATGGCAAACAAGAGCTATAGTTTAGCTCACACGAAGTGGATGTGCAAGTACCACATTGTGTTCACCCCGAAGTATAGACGGAAAGAGATTTATAATCAAGTGAGGAAAGACTTAATCGAAATTTTCAAACGATTATGCAAATACAAGGGAGTGGAGATAATCGAAGGCCACATGATGCCCGATCATGTACATATGTTGGTAGCAATTCCCCCAAAAATCTCAGTATCATCATTTATGGGATACCTGAAGGGGAAAAGCTCACTCATGATATTCGAGAAGCACGCTACCTTGAAGTATAAATATGGTAATCGAAAATTTTGGGCGGAGGGATACTACGTCAGCACAGTGGGCTTGAATGAAGCCACCGTGGCCAAATATATCCGTGAGCAAGAAGCACACGACCAGGCAATTGATAAACTGAGTGTGAAAGAGTATGAAGACCCATTCAGCAAAAACAGTAGCAAGAAGAAGTAAACCAGTTTAACTGGTAAGTGAAAGTGACAAATTACACTGAGCCTGAACAATTTTATTGTCAGGCTAGCGTCTTTAGGCGCAGTTTGGCAACAAGGGGTTATACCCCAAGAGCAAACCACCCGTTTGACGGGTGGTTCTGATTTTGTGCGGGTAATCGATGCATTATTGGGGGTGGAAGTACAATTTCTTGAAAGAGCCGCCACATTCGTTTCATGAACCATGCATGGCACATGTGTTGATCCCGAGCAAGCCGTCTCAATCACTCATGTGTACTTCGGGCACGGATTTCGCTATAATGAACGTAACCTGTCGGAATTCCATTATCTTGAAGGGAGGGGCCAAATATGAAGAAGTTGACAGTGTGCTCTATGCAAAGTCTATTTGATGAACAACGGCGGTTGTTTGCATGGAGCGAGAAGATGGTTACCGCCTGATTTCCTCTTGGTGAAAAGAGGCCGTTTATCACGTGGACTTTGCATCCTTAAAATTTCGAATTTACATTTTAAGGAGCAAGGATGCCATGAAATATATAAACGCGGATATTATACTTCCTGAGGAGCTGTTGAAGGAAGTGCAGAAATATGTGCAAGGCAAGATGGTGTACATCCCGAAGCCCGAGGGGCTGCGGAAGAAATGGGGAGAGAACTCCGGAAGCAGGGCCTATTTGAAAAATAGGAACGAGGAAATCCGCCGGAAATTCACGGAGGGTGCTTCCATCGACGATCTGTCCTCACAATATTGCTTGTCGTGCGATTCGATCAAGAAAATCGTTTATACCAAAAACAACAAGTAAGCGCAAGTCACATTAGATCCACGTTCTAATGTGGCTTTTTTGTGTTTACATTGGTTCAACTCATTTGCTGCATATCCCTGGGCATGGTTGGCCGGTTAGAATCGATGATGAAGAACCGGGACGAAGAGGTGTAGATATGGAGCATGATATAAAAGTGGGGGCGGAAGAAACACGGGCAGCTTTACTGGACCAGGCTCAGAAGCTGGCAGGGTCCGCGTGCAAGCATTATGAATTGGAAGGCGCCGATGTGGAGTTTATCGGATTTTCCGAGCATGCAACCTACCGTATTCGTACGGCAGGGGAGGACAAGCATCTATTGCGGATCCACTTGGATGAGCGAAGCCAAGCGGAGATCCAGTCGGAGCTGCTCTTTCTCGAAGCATTACAAGGAGTCGAGGGCATACACGCACCCTCAGGCGTTCCTGACCGAAACGGAGAAACCGTGATAGAGCTTCGTACGGACGATGGCAATGCCTCTTCATATATAACGCTGATGAAATGGGTTGATGGGCAACCTGCTGAAGGGAGGCTCACGGATCGGCAGGTGCATAATATCGGTAAATTGCTTGGCAGCCTTCATCAAGCTGGAGAGCAGTTCGTTCCTCCATCCGGTTTTATCCGGCCGCACTGGGGGAGACAAAGCTTTGACATGGCAATGACCAGACTCTCGCGATACTACTGCAGCTTTTTAACGGAGCCGGATTGGCGTTTGTATGGACAAGCTGCAGTAAAGATCCAAACAGAGCTGGCAGGGATGAAGAAGGACAGGCATAGCTATGGACTGATCCATGCCGATCTGCACATTGGAAATATCGTATTCGACGAGGATGACCCTCGTCCGATCGACTTCGGAAGATGCGGCTCTGGATATTTTCTGTACGATACGGCAGCAATCCTGCTCGCACTGGGGCCCGAACAGCGACGGGATTTGCTCCGGGCATATGATGAAGCCCGCGAAGTGCGCCAGGATGAAGTGAGGAAATTGGAGTGCTTTTTTATCATGACGATGATGGAGAACTATAGTCACCACGCTCCCAATCCGCTGGAGTGGGAAGGCATGCGGGCTGAACAGCCGTACGCCTTGGCCTATATTCAGGCGTTTCTAAAGGATGAGTCCTTTCTGTTCCGCAAGCTAGAACCGGTGAGAAGGCAGGACCACTAATTTTTACATGAAAATATATCCAAAATGGCAGGTGTTATTGCGGCTCCATTCCATATAGAATAGGTGGCGTAATACACTGTCGTTCTTTTTGGCAAGCGCTTTCAATTTATACTGCGCATTTGGATTTCAACCAGTCATGAATGGCGCAATAAGAGGGGGGAGCATCGAACCGATTCAACGAAAAGTTATCGAAAGGCTCGCAGTTTATGGTCGTCTACAACGGTACAGGAGGGATTTCATGTTCAAAAAGCTATGTAATATCACCTTAGTCGCTTCGCTGACATTCTCGATCGGTGGAGCTGCTTTCGCAAGCTCGCCGGGAGATCAGGCCAAGGAAGCACCAGGAAGGAAAGGCATCCAGGAACAAGCTTACAGCTGGGACCGCGCAAAAGTGGTCGGCGGCGGCTTCATTCCGGGCATTGTATTCAATCCGAGCGAGAAGGATCTCATCTATGCCCGTACCGATATTGGCGGTGCTTATCGCTGGAATCCGGAGACCGGCTCCTGGATTCAGCTAATGAATTTCGTAGGCTTCGACGAATGGAATATGCTCGGTGTGGAAAGCTTGGCAACGGACCCTGTGGATCCGGACCGATTGTATATCGCGGCCGGTACATACACGAACGACTGGACGGATATGAACGGTGTGCTGCTTCGATCGAAGGACCGCGGCGACAGCTTCGAGCGTACAGCGCTTCCATTCAAGCTTGGCGGCAATATGCCGGGCCGGTCCATGGGTGAGCGGCTCGCGATTGATCCCAACGACAATCGGGTCCTGTATTTGGGGGCGCGCAGCGGAAACGGGCTGTGGAGAAGCACAGATTACGGGAAAACCTGGGGCAAGGTGGCCAGCTTCCCGAATGACGGCAGCGCAAAGGATTATTATGGCGATATCGTCGGACCGGTATGGATTACATTCGACCCGACAACGGGCAGCCGGGGAAAAGCAACGCAGACCATTTACGTCGGAGTTGCCGATACGGTCAACAGTATTTACCGGAGCACTGATGGCGGCCAGTCATGGGAGCTGCTTCCCGGGCAGCCGCTGCAAAATTTCTTTCCGCATCACGGCGTATTAAGCTCAAATGGGAATTTGTATATTACGTATAATGAGTTTATCGGTCCATATGACGGCGGAACGGGAGCCGTATGGAAGTACAATACGAAGACGGGCCAGTGGACGGATGTCAGCCCGACAGGCAGCACCGAGCATCCGTATGGAGGTATCTCGGTGGATGCCAGACATCCGGATACGCTGATGGTGGCGACGATGAACAAGTGGTGGCCGGACGAGTTCATCTACCGCAGCACGGACGGTGGCAAAACATGGACATCGCTATGGACGCTTGACTATTCGAAGGATCCGGTAAGAGAAAACCGGTTTACGATCGATTACGCGATATCTCCATGGCTGGACTGGGGAGAGAAGAAAGCGCTGCCCGAAATTTCGCCTAAGCTGGGCTGGATGATCGGCGATCTGGAGATCGATCCGTTCGATTCGGACCGCATCCTGTATGGTACGGGGGCGACGCTATACGGGACCGATAACATGACCGCACTTGATCGGGGGCAGAACGTCAACATTTCCGTGCAGGCGAACGGGATCGAAGAAACGGCGATTCTCGGCTTGATCAGTCCTCCATCGGGAGCCCCGCTGCTGAGTGCGATGGGGGATATCGGGGGCTTCCGGCATGAGGATTTGACGAAAGCGCCGCAGATGATTACCAATCCGTATCTGGGTACCAGCACTGATATCGACTATGCGGAAATGAACCCCAACATCATCGTTCGGGTAGGGAATGCGGAAGGAACGGCTCCAAGAATGGGCATTTCTATGGATAACGGGAAGACCTGGACACCGGCCGCCAATGCCTGGCCATCGGCCGAGGGCGACAAAACCGAAGGCGGATGGGTGGCCGTCGGCGCGGACGGAAGCCGGATCGTTTGGAGTCCGAAGAGCAGTTCATCCGAAAGCGTACGCCCTGTAAGCTACACCAAGGACCGGGGAGTTACCTGGCATGCTTCGCAAGGGATACCGGAAGGAGCGATCATTTCTTCCGACCGGGTAAATCCGAGCAAGTTCTATGGCATAGCCAACGGCAAGTTCTATATCAGCAACGATGGCGGCGCAACCTTTACAGCCTCTCAGGCGACGGGGCTGCCGCAGACCTTGACCAGCAAATTCAAAGCGGTTCCGGGAGCGGAAGGGGAAATATGGATCGCTGCGGCCAAAGACAACAGCAACACGCAAAGCGCTTATGGTTTATGGCACTCCACGGATTCCGGCAATAGCTTCGTCAAGCTGGAGGGTATCCAGGAAGCGGCTACCATCGGCTTCGGCAAGGCTGCACCTGGACAAAACGTGATGGCGCTATACAGCTACGCCAAAATAAACAACAAGTACGGGGTTTACCGTTCGGACAACGGGGGAGCCAGCTGGATTCGAATCAATGACGATGAGCATCAATTCGGATCGGCCAATCGCGCCATAACCGGCGATCCGCGGGTATACGGAAGGGTGTACATCGGGACCAACGGTTTGGGCATCGTGGTCGGAGATATCCAGTCCGATTCCAAGGGAAACGCGAAGCCTGGCAATCAGGATAAAGACAAAGACAAGGATAAAGATAAAACAGAAAAGCAGGACGATAAAAATAACAAGGACAATAAGAACAATAAGAACAGCAAAAACAATCAAGGGAATAAGAACAACGGCAAAAACAACAACGGCAATAAGAACAACTAGCAATAAGGTCTTCAGCAACATTAACAAAAACAGTTGAGCGTGAGACGAAACGTCTACGCGCAGCGGGCCGGGAAGGGATCCTTCTCGGCCTTTATTTTTGGTATCGATTCGAATTAAGGTTTCGTTTTTCTCTAAACCTGCTTCATCCAATCTATGAATACGTAAGCTCCTGCCTGATTGGAGAAGGCGTATGCCAACTTAGTGTATTGAATATGAGCCGTTTCAAGCGTATCATGAAAAGACGACAGTATTTCGGATGGGGAGAACAGTTTGCTGCATAAGAAAATATCAGGCGAATGGACCGCCTGTTTGTTATTGATGGTTATTACCATCATAGGTGCCCAGATGGCTGCACCTGGAATGGCATGGCTATGGGGACTGGGCCTCATTCTGGCGGGTTATGCTCTCCGTAACGCCTCGGAGGAGTTAGGCAGAGCTGCGATAATAGCTGCTTGCATTACGTTTGGATACCGGATGTACAGCGCGCTGGGAGACTACATAAAAGAATGGCTCGCCGATGACATGGGACTGGCAGTGGGGTTGTCAAGGCTAAGTTTAATCGCGTTCATTCTGCCCATGGCCATCTTCAGCTGCTTCCAAAAAAGCAAGCCCCGTTATATGGCCGTAGGGAAATGGAGCAATCCGATCTATTTCCCATGGATCATGCGAGGGTTATACAAGGAACCGATCTGGCGATTTATCCTCATATTTACGGCCGTAACGGGAGCCGTATTTGCCTTCCTCATCGATTGGGGGCAGCCTGGACTCATCGCTCTGATCGGATATGCGCTCCTCTTCGCATCCATCAATGCCGTTCTGGAGGAGCTGCTGTGGCGCGGTTATATTCTAAGCCGCCTAACGGAAGACTTCGGCGAAATCCAAGGACTGGTGATTGCCGGAGCTGCCTTCGGTTTCTACCATCTGCACTTGGGCTTCCCATGGATCGTCTGCCTGTTATTTTCCTTCTTTGGCATGATGATGAGCGGCGTAGCCATTCGCTCACAGGGTCTGGCTCCGGTCATCACCATGCATTTCGTCATGAATATGTGGTTTGTTCTCAGCGGGATGATCCTCTGACGGCAGCCGGTGCAAGGAATAGACGGTTAACAGCTGCGGCCGGAGATCTCAAATCGAACGATTCTCCATTTCATGTCATTGTCACGGACAAAATGCTTGCGGAATCATCCGGCAATTGAACAAGAATTAACCGAAATCGAAAATAGCGGCAGACCTAGGGCGCCTTCGGGCCGCCCTCTTTTTATGGAGTCCGGACTCTGCGTCCAAGCACATCCTGCAATATGGTTGATTCCGACCGTCTGAGACAAACTAGGCGTTTACCGGCAATGCAAGCTTCTGCTTCCACGCCAAAGGGGAGACTAATTTGCTCTGTCTTGACGCACGATTTTTAGTAGTAACGAAAAATTTTTTTTCAAAAGTTGCAGGGGCGGGCATGTAGTCTTGCGTCAATTGATATTGGGAAGGAGGGGAGAGTTATTGAAGCTGAACGATTAATAAGACGCATCCTTCAAGGCGAGCAGGAGGCCTTTCGGGAGCTGGTTGATACGTACAGCCAGCATGTGTTCCATACCGCATACTCGGTGCTTCGAGATATTAAGGATGCGGAGGATGCGTCGCAGGAAGTCTTCATACAAGTCTATAGAGCTCTCCCCCAATACCGTTCCGAAGGCTTTAAGACATGGATCACCCGCATTGCCTTAAATAAAGCGATCGACATGAAACGTAAGCGGGATCGTAAACCGCCTGAGCATGGGGCGGGCGGAAGTGAAGAAGTATTAGACAAGCTCCCCTCCGCGGAAGAAGATACCGTTACTTTGCTCATTCATAAGGAGCGTAGGGAGACGCTGCGGGCGCGAATTGATGAGCTGCCTGCCAATCACCGGGAGATCATATCGGCATTTTATTTGGAAGAGAAGAATTATGAGCAGATTAGCTCCGAGCTGAACGTGTCGGTCAAAACGGTGGAATCAAAGCTGTACCGGGCCCGGCAATGGATCCGGACGCACTGGAAGGAGGAAGAGTGGAAATGACATGGTCGATTCAAGAGCGCAAAGCAATGACAGAGCGTTATATAAAAGGGGAAGCCGCCCCGGAAGAACGGGCTTTGTATGAAGAGCGCCTGTTGTCGGACGATTCGTTGCTTGAGCTCTATATGGAGGCGCTTAGCCGCCAAGACGGACTGCCGGATCTGCCGGACCCGGCCTTATTCGCGGATCGAGTCATGAATCACGAAAAGATTAAGCCGTATCCGCGAAGAGCAGCCGCATACGCATCGGACCGGCCGAAGCGATGGTATGAGAAGGCGATCGTTCACTATGCGATTGCCGCATCCGTCACACTGCTGTTCCTGTTTACCGGTGCGTTCGAAAGACTGCAGTCGGTCAGTCCGGAGCAAGGGGCGCCGCTTTCCCAATCGCCGTCCTACAGCGATCAGCTGGTAGAAAAAACATCGGGCTGGATTGACAGCCTGCTGCCCAAATAAGGATTTTTGGAAAGGAAGATGAACTGTGCAACCGCAGCGTAGCAAAATGCTTGCATTCATATTGAATTTTGTCCCTGGCCTCGGCCACTATTACTGGGGGAGAAACGGACGGGCAGTCCTCTATCCGCTGCTCTTCTTCGGCGGCTTGTTAGGAGGATTGGTGCTCACGTTTATGGCTGGCTCCAATACCGTGTTTGTCATGAGCATCCTTGGCGCATTGCTGATCTGGGGCATCAGTATGCTCGATTTACTAATGGCTCTGCTTCGTTACACGCCGGTTTCCTACGTTTATGATGAATATGGCCGACCCATGGAAGTGCCGAACGAACGAAGCGACGATTCCGAACGCTTCTTCACGATCCTGCTGTCGTTTATACCCGGGCTGGGACATTTCCAGCTTGGCTTGATGCAGCGCGGATTGTCTTTTCTGATCGCATTCTTCGGGCTTGGCACCATCCTGGTGTTCCTGACCGGATTGACGCACGAGTCGGTATTTCTGCTCTTTCTGGGCATCTTGCCGGTGATCTGGCTGTACTGCATGTTCGATGTCGTTCAGCTCCTTAACCGTAAGCAGGCAGGAGAGTTCTTGATGGACCGGACGCTGTTCGAAGAGTTGGAGAGCGGTCGTGAGAGCGGACGGCGCAGCAAAGTGTTTGCTACGATGCTGTCTGCATTCCCTGGAGCGGGGCAAATGTACCTCGGACTGCAGAAGCGGGGCCTCCAGCTGATGATCCTGTTTCTGGGCAGCATCTATGTGCTGGATGTGCTTAGACTGTCCTTGTTTCTGTTTATGATTCCGCTGATCTGGTGCTATGCCTTTTTCGACGGCCTGCAGCAGGTCAGCCGCTACGGCCGGGAGCCGCTGCGCGACCGGCCGATCATCGCCAGCACATCCGGCCAGCAGCGCTGGCTCGGTTTAGGACTTGTGCTGCTGGGCATTTACTTCGTATTTTCCAGTGTGGTCCTGCCGTATCTCGAGACGCTGTTCCCGAATCTGTACCTGGATTCCCGGATCCGGGATTTCATGAAGACGGCGATCGTTACGGTGCTGCTGATCGGCGGCGGCATCAAGCTGATGATGGCACCGAAGCAGGGAGCACGGTTCGAGGACCGGCCTTACGATGATTTCGACCGCGATTAATCGGCGGAAGGGATGAGGAGGAGATATTTGTGGTTAAAAATTTGGCGTATGTGCTGTACATTTTATTGTTTGTGGTGACATGCCTGTTCGTCGTAAACCATTACCTGCCATCGGATCCGGAGCCGTATGCGAGGATTTCCTACGTAGAGTATGAGCAGGGACATTTATAAAGGCATCCGTTAGTCATATCCAAGAAGCAAAAAACATGTAAAACGATCCTGGAGAAGGATCGCTTTACATGTTTTTTAATTTGCGTTCAACCAGGATGTAAATCAGGATAAACACGACGAGCGTTGCAATACCCGTAGCCGTAAAGCTGCCGGTCAGCCTCGCGATGGCGAGCAGGACGACCCCGAAGATCATGAGCAGCAGGCTGACGTAGGCGTTGGCGACTTTAAAACGCCGCTCGCTTTTAAGCGAAGACGTTGTTTTGTAGGCATAAAAGCTCTTGATGCTCTTGGGAGGAACCAGGTATAGGAGCAATCCATACAAAATAAAGATGATGCCTATGGCTAATCCTTGAATCACGGAATACTCACTCCTCAGGAAAATGATGCCCGCTCTGTGCCCCGAGCGTCTAGAAACAATCGGGGCGCAGCGGACTTTGCGTAAAGCGGTTTGCCCGGCGTCCGGGCTCGCTCACATAGGGTTAGGGTTTACCTTGCCTGGTTACTGCCTGCAGCGTTCAGGAGAAGGCGGCGGTAGGTGTATTCAAAAATAAATTCAAACGCCTCCAGATGCTTCTTCGCCTCGAAGGCGTTCCGCCCCCAGGCATAGATGCCGTGATTCCGCAGAAGGATCCCGGGCACGGAGGGATCAAGAGCATCCGGGACAAGCGCCGCGATTTTCGGGATGTCCGCATAGTTGGGCAGAATCGGTATGGAGATGGCGGCATCCTCTTCCCAAATATTGAACGCCTTGATCAGCTCGATGCCCTGCGCAGGAACGAAGCCCTGATCACCGTACCATTCGCTGACCAGGTTGTTGTCGATCGTATGCACATGGAAAATGGCCCCGCAGCCGGTCTTGCGATAAATTTCGCAGTGGATCAAGGTTTCGGCGCTAGGCTTGAGCCCGGTCGTCTCGCACGGCTTCCCGTTACGGTCAACAAACAGATAATCCTCCGGCGTATGTACGGACTTGTCCTTTCCGCTCGCGGTTATAGCAAAGTAAAACTCCTCGGGCGTAAAGTCGCCGACGCGGACCGAGAGATTTCCGCTTGTTCCGGGAAACCAGTTGCGCGAGGCAAAAAGCTCCTTGACGCCGCGCAGGTCGTCAAGGGCTGCTTGTTTTTGTTCCAGCAGGATATCGGCAAATGCCATATCACAGCACCCCCTGTTTCAGCTTGTCGTTCAGATCGGCATAGATGTCGGTAAAGGTCTCGAACGGCACATGATGCACGCCCAGCTTCCGGCACTGCTCCGTGAGCGTGGAGCGCGAGTAAACCAGATCGGCCTGCTTGGCCCCTTCGAAATCGGTGAGGCTGTCTCCGATCAGAATCCGGTAATATTGATCCGCCGGGAATCGGTCCATCACGGTAACCTTGCACATGCCGCAATCGTTGGTGCACGAATCCTTGCATGGATGCGGCCATGTAATCTCGATCGTGTCCCCCTCAAAATTGGAGCCGTTGCAGAATATATGGTCTGCCGGAATGCCGTACGGCTGCAGGATCGGATCGACGAAGAAATCGATACCGCCGCTCGTGACGAAAAACTCGATGCTTTCTTGCTTCAGATACTCAAGAAAAGCGCCGAAGCCCTCGCGGATGCCGGCATGCTCGAGCACGAAGGACGTAATCTCCTCTTTCATGGAGGAAGGGAAGAGGGCGAACATCCGCCCGACCCCTTCCCGGATCGAGATCGTCCGCTCGACCGTATCCTTCATGATTCCCTCATAGCCTTCCGGTTTGAAATGCTTCATAATGGCTACGATATTGTCGTTGTTCGTGATCGTTCCGTCAAAATCGCAAAAAATGACGGGCGTTCTTCCTTGAGCTGTCATGCTTCTCCTCCCCAGATGTCCAGCGCGGCTTTCAGTTCTTCGTGCTCCTCCGCATAGTGGGCGAGCGGCACGGATTTCATCGTGGCTTCGATCGCCTGAACGAAGGCTCTTCCGCCGGCTTCCGTGCCCAGCGGATGGCCGTGGATGCCTCCGCCGGCATTCACGACGACATCCGTACCGAAGTCGCGGATAATGCGCGGCACGAGTCCGGGATGAATGCCTGCCGACGGAACCGGCATGCTCCGCTTGACGCCGAGCTTGACGGTATGCAGCTCGTCCCGAATGCCGAGGTTCTCTTCCCGCGGCATCGTGACCGAGCCGTAAGGCGACGGGAACAGGACCAGGTCGGCTCCGGCGATCCGCATCAGCTGGCCGAGCAGAACCGGTGCGGCAATTCCGTGATACGGAGACGGGTAGATGGCTCCTGCCAAAGCCGGATGAGCAGCGATCGGCACGATGATGTCCGGATCGGAGCTGAGCTCGTGCAGGACGTCATACCCGTAGGACAGGACGTTGAACAGCAGCGCGTTGGCACCGGCGTCGATCGCTCGCAGCGCCTGATCCCGCAGCTTCGAAGTATGTCCTGTCAGATTGGCTGCATACAGCAGCTTTTTGCCCGTCTGCTGCTCGACCTCGCGGGCAGCTTCGATACATAAGCGAACCCGTGTCTCGATCGGGGTCAGCTCATTTTCGAACAGGATTTCATCATCCTTGATCAGGTCAACGCCGCCGAGGGCCTGGCGAATGAATTGCTCCCTAAGCTCATCGGCGCTTAACCCGATCACCGATTTGAAGATGCTCATCAAGAGCGGACGGTCGTGAACCCCGAGCAGGTCGCGGACGCCGTCGATCCCGAATTTCGGCCCCGGGAAAGCCGATAGGAATTCCGGCGATAGATCCAGGTTGGTCAGCTTGATGCGGCCGTCCATGGATATCTTGCCGAATACCGTCACAAGCAGGGCAGGAATGTCCCGGCTGAAGTTGATATCCGGATAGGCGATGCTGATATCGGCATAACGGCTGCCGGGCTCCCAGCCTTCATGGACCTGGATGTCCACCACTTCGCCAAGATGCTTCTGCATGGCTTCCTGCTTGGCCGCAGGCAGCTCGGTCCAGCTCCCGACCGTCATGCCAACGGCGATGGATGTCGCCTTTTTACGAAAATCCGCCTGGTCGTCATAAATTCTGTAGGTTGCGATTGAACGGCTCATAGGGCTTGCTCCTTTAGCATCGCGCCCATTTCTTTGGAGCGCTCTGCGCAGCGGTTGACGGCAGCGATGACCGTCTCGAAGAAGTCGCCGCGGTCCAGCGTTTCAAGAGCTGCTTGCGTGGAGCCGTTTGGCGATGTGATTTTTGCCCGGAGGGCTGCCGGCGGCTCGCCGGTCTGCTGCACCATTCGGGCTGCGCCCAGAATCGTCTGGAGCGTCAGGTCGCGGCTTTGTTCAGGCGATAAGCCGCCGCGGATGCCGGCAGCGGTCATGGCCTCCATCATATAATAGAAGTAAGCTGGACCGCTTCCCGAGATGCCGGTAAGAATGTCCATCTTCTCCTCTTCAATGACGGTCACCTGGCCCACCGCTTCAAATAATGTAAGGACAAGCTGGCGCTGCTCCTCGCTGATTTCCTTGGAGAAGGAGATGCCGGTCGAGCCGAGTCCGATCGAAGCGGACGTATTCGGCATCGTGCGTGCTATTGGCTGATTCGTGCCGAGCAGCGTTTGGGTCGTATGAATCGAGAGGCCGGCAATGACCGAAATGATCAGCTGATCGGCGGACAGCATCGACCCTAGCTCCTTCAATACCTTTGCAGCATCCTTTGGTTTCATGGCCAGCACGATGACTGGGGAGGTTTTGAGAATTTGATGCTTCGCGTCCGCATCGCTGTTAAACTGGACGCCGTAGCGTTGACTGAGCTCCTCGAGACGCTGGACATTGCTGCGGTTCAGCATCGTAATGCGCTCGGGCTGTACGACATGGCGGGTTACAAGGCCCTTCACGATCGCTTCAGCCATCGAGCCCGCCCCGTAAAATGTAATGGCTTTATCGATCAGCGGGCGGTTCTGTGGGGTTTGGCACATAGTAGGTTTCCTCCTTCATGGATGATATGAATGTATTTTTATTCTCTTATTTGGCCACTACCGATAATAACATATTTGGAGGAAGTAAGCGCAGGAAGGCCCATAGGTCCCCGGGCGTGCAGCTTCTGGGTGCTGATACCGATTTCGGCCCCGAAGCCGAATTCGAATCCGTCGGTAAAGCGCGTCGACGCATTATGATACACGGCGGCGGCATCGACTTCCTGAAGGAAGCGCTCGGCATTCTGCCCATTCTGCGTCACAATGCATTCGGAATGCTTGGTGCCGTATTCTGCAATGTGCGCGAGAGCCTGATCGAGATCGTCCACGATTTTAACATTTAAAACATAGTCGTTGTACTCGGTCGCATAATCCTCGGAAGAGGCTTCGCGGGCCCAAGGTGCATAAGACAGCGTGCGCGCGCAGCCGCGAAGCTCTACATTCCGTTCCTTGAAGGCTTCGGCCAAGGAATGAAGATGGGATTTGGCAAACGCCTCATGGACGAGCAGCGTCTCCATCGCATTGCAGACCGAAGGGCGCTGAACCTTGGCATTGAGGCTGATCGCGGCAGCCATGTCGGGCTGAGCCGACTCGTCGATATACGTATGGCAGATGCCGGCACCTGTTTCAATGACGGGCACGGTGGAATTCATAACGACATTTTGAATCAGCGAGCTGCCTCCGCGAGGAATAATGACATCGAGCAGCCCGTTCAGCTTCAGCATCTCGTCAACGGACGAGCGGTTCGCGTCCTCGATGAGCTGCAGGGAGGCCGCAGGGAGCGCGGTCCGCTCCATCGCTTCGTGGAGGACCTCCACGATTTTGCGGTTGGACGAGAGAGCGGAGGAGCCCCCGCGGAGCACGACGGCGTTGCCCGTCTTTAGGCAGAGTCCCGCCGCGTCCACCGTTACATTCGGGCGGGCTTCATAGATGATGCCGATGACGCCGAGAGGGACGCGTTTCTTTACAATATGCAGGCCGTTCGGACGCTCAATCGTCTCGAGCGTGTCGCCGATCGGGTCCGGAAGCTCCACGATCTGCCGCAGCCCCTCGGCAATGCCGCGGATCCGTTCTTCATTCAGCGCAAGCCGGTCCAGCAGGGAGGAGGACGTTCCGTTCTCCTTGCCGCGCCGGAGGTCTTCGGCATTCGCCTCCATGATATCACTGGCGCGCGCGATCAGCGCGTCGGCCATTTCAAGCAGAGCCTTATTCTTTTCATTCGTGGTCAGCTTGCCGAGCACGGCGGCGGTTTGTTTGGCAAGCTGTGCTTTTTCCCTTACTTCACTCACGGTTCATTCCTCCTTATAATCAAGCGATCGTTATGATCCAATCATCGTTATTTCAGGGTAATCCATTCGTCCCGGTGAATCACCTCAAGCCGGTGCACGTCGCCGATCAGCTCGAACACGCGGCTGCTCGGCAAGCCGATGACGGCCTGCAGCTGCTCCTCGTCATAATTGACGATGCCCCTTCCGAGCCGTTCCCGGTTCATGTTCAGCACTTCGACGACATCTCCGGCATGGAAGCTGCCTTCCAGCCGCTTGATGCCGACCGGCAGCAGGCTGTGCCCGCCGTGAAGGAGCGCTTCCTCCGCGCCCTCATCGACGATGATCCGTCCCAAGGGAGATGACATAAAGCCTAGCCACTGTTTTTTCATCGGCAGAGAGGAGAGCTGTGTTGCGAAATACGTGCCCTTCCCCTGATGCTCGTAGGCCAGCAGCAGATCTCCCGCCGCGTCCGCTTTTCCGATGAAGACCGGAACGCCGCCGCGCGTTGCGATTTTGGCTGCGTCGATCTTGGAACGCATCCCGCCGGTACCGACGCTGGTGCCTGCGCCTCCGGCCATGCCGTATATCTCTTCGGTAATTTCCTCGATCTCCTCATACCGGGTGGCACCGGGAGATTTGCGCGGATCCGCCGTATACAACCCGTCGGTATCCGTCAGGATGATGAGCTGCTGCGCTCGAACGAGGTTAGCCACGAGGGCGGAAAGCGTATCATTGTCTCCGAATTTCAGCTCATCAATCGAGACGGTGTCATTCTCGTTAATGATCGGTATGATGCCCTGCTTCAGCAGCTCCGAAATGGTCATATTCGCATTGTTCATGCGCTTCCGGTTCGCAAAATCAGTCCGGGTCAGCAAAATCTGCGCCGCCTTCAGCCGGTGCTCCGCCAGGGCATTCTGGTATGCCCTCATCAGCAGCGCCTGGCCGAGCGCAGCCGCGGCCTGCTTCTCATGAAGCAGCTTCGGCCTGCTCTCATAGCCGATCTCCCGGAAGCCTGCGGCAACCGCGCCGGAGGTCACGAGGAGAACCTCGTGGCCGGCACCGCGCAGGGCTGCCAGCTCGGCAGCGAAGAAGGCGACGGAATCCAGATTCAAGCCGCCTTCCTCGGTTGTGAGGGAGCTGCTTCCGATCTTGACGACGATGCGTGAGCTCATCGCAATCACTTCCTTGTACGTATTTTTAGTCTCTAGCATTGATGGATGCATGATCATAGAAATAAAAAAACTTCCGTCCTTATGAAAAAGGACGAAAGCTAGTCTTCCGCGGTACCACCTTTATTGATGAGCTTATAGTCATGCCCATCCGGCTTTGGCCTTGTAACAGAAGGCGCTGTCCTGCTTGAAGCAGGCCGCTCGGGGGTAGGTTTCGGAAAGTGGCCGCGCCGAGCCCTCTCAGCCAGTGGAGCTCGTTCTCTGGTTTGCGCGCCGTTGCTTTCGTACTGGTCCCGTCATCGCGTTTGACGATTCAATGTTCATGTATTGCAAGAATATCATATTGATGCCGTTTTTTCAAAGCAAAAACGAAGCTTCTAGAAGAGGCCCAGCTTGCCGATTCGATATGCCGCTTCCTGCATCCGCTCCTCGCTGCTCAGCAGACCGACGCGGACATACCCTTCACCGTGATCGCCGAAACCGACTCCCGGGGCAACGGCAACCTTGGCTTCCTCAAGGAGCAGGTTTGCAAACTCAACGGACGTATAGCCCTTGGGAACAGGCAGCCAGCTAAAGAACGAGCCTGCCGGCTTCGGCGCATCCCAGCCGATCTCCGACAACGCTGCGAAGAATGCGTCCCGCCGGCTTTGATAACGGCTTACCAGTGTTTGGACGCAATCCTGGGGGGCAGTCAGGGCAGTAGCCGCTGCTGCCTGAATTCCTCCGAACAAGCTGACGTAAATATGGTCCTGAAGCAGGTTGATCAACGAGATGATCTTCGCGTTCCCGAGAGCGAAGCCAACCCGCCAGCCGGCCATATTATACGTTTTGGACAGCGTATAGAACTCCACGCCGACGTCCTTGGCTCCCTCAGCCTGCAGAAAGCTGACAGGCTGCTTGCCGTCGAAGCCGATCGCGCCGTAAGCGAAATCGCTGGCCACAACGATTCCGTGCTTTGCGGCAAAGTCCACGGTCTCCTCGTAAAAGGACAGGGGAGCTACCGCCGAGGTCGGGTTGTTCGGATAGTTCAGGAACATCAGCTTAGCCCGCTCCCGGTCGGACGGGGCGATGCGGCTATAATCGGGAAGAAAGCCGTTGTCCGCCGTAAGCGGCATAAACTTCATTTCAGCGCGGGCAAGAGCAACGCCGGACCAGTAATCCGGATAACCCGGATCGGGCACGAGACAGACGTCCCCGGGATTAAGGAGCACTTGCGGGAGCTGGACGAGCCCGGTCTTTCCGCCGAACAGAATGGCGACCTCGGTTTCCGGATCCAGATCCACGTTATAATCCTCCTTATAACGATGGGCAATCGCTTCCTTAAGAAACGAATAGCCGGTAAACGGCGAGTATTTATGATATTGAGGATTGTCGGCTGCCTCCTTCAGGCTTGCCACGATATGAGGAGGCGTCGGCTGATCGGGATTCCCCTGGCCGAGATTAATGACGTCGTGACCCTGGGCCACCTGCCTGTTGACATTCGAGACCAGCGTCGCGAAAAACTGGGTCGGCAGCGTCGGCATTATCTCGGCCGGCTCGATATGGAATGGTTGATTAGGTTTGCTCATGGCGGATTCATCACTCCGGTTATTGAATTGCGCTTGATTCCCCTTCATTATGCATGGTTGTATCAGCGGTCTTAAAACAATTAGCATTAATTTATCACGATTTATCCGGGGTGTATAGAGGGAAATGGCGTACAGGGTTGCGGCGGCAGGCCCTTCGGGGCTATGATGATGTCAAGAACAGCCGAGGGTTCGTTTGGACAAGGACCGCTTGCGCTAAACCATGAGTATTTGACCTGATTCCTAATTCAAAAGAATATAGGCATGACAAGGGGGAACCGAAAGTGACTGGAGGAGCTAAGCCTCAATTGAATATCGCGCTCATTCAAGCTTATATCGAGATAGGCGAACCGGGCGCCAATACGAACCATTTGGCGGCGATGATGGAGAAGGCCGTATCCGCAGAAGAAAGGCCGGACGTGATCGTGCTGCCGGAAATGTGGAATACCGGGTATGCGCTGGACCGGATTGGAGAGCTTGCCGACCCGAACGGGGAGGAGACGAAGCGGCGGCTGAGCGACTTCGCCAAGCGGCATGGCGTTCATATCGTAGGCGGATCGGTAGCGGAGAAGATCGGCGATCGGATATACAACACGATGTACGTATTTGGAAGGGATGGCGAGATTACCGCAAGGTATTCGAAAATGCATCTGTTCCGTTTGATGGATGAAGAGAAGTTTCTTCATGCCGGAGAGGAAGCGGTCACCTTTGATCTGGAGGGCTTGAGAGCCGGGGCATCGATCTGCTATGACATCCGATTTCCTGAGCTGTCCCGTACGCTGGCGCTGGCAGGCGCGAACGTGTTGTTCGTTCCGGCCGAGTGGCCGCATCCGAGACTCCATCACTGGAGGACGCTCCTGACGGCCCGGGCTATCGAGAATCAAATGTATGTCGTTGCCTGCAATCGGGTCGGCCGCAGCGGAGAGACGGAGTTTTTCGGGCATTCCATGCTGATCGATCCTTGGGGTGAAGTGATTGCCGAAGGCGGTGAAGAGGAATCCATCGTCACCGGCACGCTGGATTGCACCCTACCAGGTGAAGTAAAGGGGCGGATTCCGGTGTTCGAGGACCGGAGACCTCACTTGTATTTTAAGTAAGGTTTTTGCAAAAATCCAAAGCAAAAGAATGCAAGGATGCGCACCTGAAATTTCAGTTTCATATGCGGACAGGCGGGTATACTATGGGTAATCCGACTGAGAGGAGGTTTTCGAACGCATGGCAGAGAACAACCAATTCGACAGCCGCGGCATTGAGCAGGAAGATCAGAAGGCGCAGTTTCGCAGCTTCGTCGAGCAAGTAACGGGCGGCGGAAGCAACAGCAGGAACGAGTCCTTACAAGATCAATCGCGCACGGCCGATGAGCAAAATCGGATGATCGACCAGCACAATCTGCGAAAATAGCTCGCCGATCAAAATTCACGGCAGCTGACGCTCTTTCGCAGGTTAGGATGGCAGGCACGGTGCTAGGACAGAGAAAAATAAAAAAAGCAGGCCCTTGTTATAGGTCATTGACCTTGGCAAGGGCCCTTTGCTGCGGGTTTATACGAATAGAAGGAACCCGTTTCCGATTTCGGATGAATCAGGACGGACTCCCGATTACTCACGTACGCTTTCCACCACGAGTTTATCCATGACCTGCTTGAAGGTATCGATGAAGGCGTCCGCCGCCTTCGACAAATACCGTCCATTGCGGAAGGCAACGACTAGCGTCCGGCTGGGGACCGGCTCGGCAAGCGGCAGATAGACGGGGATAAACTCGCTTCGCTTCGCTCTGGCAATGAATCGCGGGACTAGAGTAACCCCCATGCCCGTAGCGACCAGGGACTGCAAGGTTTCGATGTTATTGCTCTCGAACACCACCTTCGGCTCGAAGCCTGCTTCGCGGCAAATATCGAATGTAAGCTTCCGAAAGCCCTGACCCTTCTTCAGCACCACGAATTCCTCGTCCCGGATTTCATCAAGGGAAATCGGCCGGAGCGGGTCATGCGCCGCCCGCCGTGCCAGCTTATGCTGCGGCGGAACCGCGAGATCGATCATCTCTTCGCCGATCGGAATCCAGGATAGCGAAGGCTCGGTGAGCGGGAGCGCCAACAGGCTCAGATCAGCCTTGCCGCTCGCCGTCAGCTTCTCCAGGTTCATGGAGGTGTCCTCCAGGAGCGTGATTTCAATATCCGGATACCCTTTCTTGAACGCCGGCAGAACCCTTGGCAGCAGATGGGACCCCGTGATCGGCATGCTGCCGACGACGACCTTGCCTTTGCGAAGCTGGGAAATGTCGGACATCTCCTGCTTCAGCTGCTCGACCGCGTCCATGATCTTCTGGGCATGCTCCACAAAGCTTGCGCCTGCGTGCGTCAGCTCGACCGAGCTGGTGTTGCGCTGAAACAGCAGAACGCCAAGCTCCTTCTCCAGCTTGGACAGCTGCTGGCTCAGCGAGGGCTGGGCGATGTGGAGCTTCTCCGCGGCCCGGGAAAAGTTCTTGTCCGCTGCGATTTGCAGCGTATATTGCAGTTGTCTAAGTTCCATGAAGATCATCACCCCGTTATAGCTGTATCCTATTACATCTATAGTTATTATATCTTGGAACAATGAAGATGGAAATGATATATTACTATCAACGTAAGGATGATGCGCTGCAAAGCTTGTACCACAAGGCGATCAAGGGCGGTCATCCTGTCAATGGACGATAGAACAATGGGGTGATATTGATGGGTAAGAAGACAATGTTCGAGAAGATTTGGGATAATCACGTTATTCATCAGGAAGAGGGTAAACCGGGCATTTTGTACATCGACCTGCATCTCGTTCACGAGGTGACTTCGCCGCAGGCGTTCGAGGGACTGCGTCTCAGCGGCCGCAAAGTGCGCCGTCCGGAGCTGACATTCGCTACGATGGACCACAACGTGCCGACTAAGGACCGCTATAACATTACGGATCCGATCTCCAAGCAGCAGATCGATACGTTGACCAAGAACTGCCAGGACTTCGGCGTAACGCTGTTTGATCTGGACACCATCGATCAGGGCGTCGTTCACGTCATGGGACCGGAGCTGGGACTGACGCATCCGGGGAAAACGATCGTGTGCGGCGACAGCCACACCTCCACGCACGGGGCATTCGGAGCGCTAGCTTTCGGGATCGGCACAAGCGAGGTTGAGCATGTGCTTGCAACGCAGTGCCTTCAGCAGGCGAAAGCCAAGACGATGGAAGTGCGCTTTGTAGGCAAACGCAATCCAGGCGTAACGGCTAAGGATATGATTCTTGGCGTCATCGCAAAATACGGAACGGATTTTGCGACCGGATACGTCATTGAATACACGGGCGAGGCGATCCGGGAGCTGTCGATGGAAGAGCGGATGACGGTCTGCAACATGTCGATCGAAGGCGGAGCGAGAGCAGGGATGATCGCACCGGATGAGACGACCTTCGAATATTTGCGCGGACGTCAATACGTGCCGCAAGGCGAAGCCTTTGATGAGGCTGTAGCAGCTTGGAAAGAGCTCGTAACCGACGAGGGTGCCGAGTTCGACAAGGTTGTGGAATTCGACGTTGAATCGCTGATTCCGCAAGTAACCTGGGGAACAAGCCCGGGCATGGGAACCGACATTACGTCAACCGTTCCGAATCCGGCCGATTTCAAGACGGAAAACGAACGGAAAGCTGCTGAAAAGGCGCTTGAATACATGGCGCTCGTTCCTGGTACGCCGATGTCGGAAATTCCGATCGATTACGTGTTCATCGGCTCCTGCACCAACGGACGCATCGAAGACCTGCGTGCAGCGGCGGCGGTTGCCAAAGGCCACAAAGTGGCGGATAACGTGACGGCAATCGTCGTTCCGGGCTCGGGACGCGTCAAGCTCCAAGCCGAGAAGGAAGGGCTTGACAAAATTTTCATCGAAGCCGGTTTTGAATGGCGTGAAGCGGGCTGCAGCATGTGTCTTGCGATGAACCCGGACGTGCTTCAGCCAGGACAGCGCTGCGCTTCGACGTCGAACCGGAATTTCGAAGGACGTCAAGGCCGCGGCGGCAGAACGCATCTCGTATCTCCTGCCATGGCGGCAGCGGCGGCCGTGAAAGGCCATTTCGTTGATGTTCGCGACTGGAATTTTGTTGCTGAAGAAGTTGTAAGCTAAGAGGACGGAGGAGAAACGTATGCAAGCATTTACGAAATTAACCGGTATCGTGGCGCCTGTCGACCGCGTGAATGTCGATACCGACGCAATTATACCTAAGCAATTTCTGAAACGGATCGAGCGCACAGGGTTTGGGCAGTTCCTGTTCTATGAATGGCGCTTTGACGAGCAGGGGGAGGAAATTGAAAGTTTCCCGCTTAACCAGCCGCGTTATCAAGGCGCTTCGATCCTGATTTCGCGGGCAAACTTCGGCTGCGGTTCCTCCCGGGAGCATGCGCCTTGGGCAATCCTGGATTACGGCTTCCGCGTTGTCATTGCACCGTCGTTTGCCGATATTTTCTATAACAACTGCTTCAAGAACGGCATTCTGCCGATCAAGCTTTCCGAGGAGCAGGTGGAAGAGCTGTTCCAGCGCACCGATGCCAATGCCGGTTATCAGCTGAACGTCGATCTTGAGAGCAAGACGATTACCGATAATCAAGGATTTCATATCGACTTCGACCTTGATGAGCACCGCCGCCAGTTTCTGCTTCAGGGCTTGGACGATATCGGCTTGACGCTCCAGCACGAGAGCGAGATCGACGCTTACGAGAAGAAGCACGCATCCCGTCTGTTTGCCTAATTGCGAAGGTTTGCTCGTCAAAAGATTACAAGATTATTAAACTTCCATTTCTTATGTAGGAAATGGAAGTTTTTTTTGGTATGATGGAAGTAATATGCAGCAATTGTTCACAGAAGAGCGTGAATGTCGGTATTTGTCCGGTACATTTTTTCTCCGAAAATGCCGATTTACATAAATGATAGATTGTAAGTGGCGGTTTGTCGGTATGTCGGTTCTATATGTAGAAAATTCAATCATGGGATGATCGAGGTGGATTCATGAAGAAGTTAGGTTTTTTGTTGGCGCTGATTCTTTGTTTGCTGGTGTTTCCTAAGTCCGTGGACGCGGCTTCTTCCGGCGCAGCCATTTATCTGGACGGACAGCAGCTGAATTTGTCGTCCGGCGTCAAAGTCGACAACATCAAGGGAAATGTGATGATACCGATCCGGGTCGTATCGGAGAACCTCGGATTTGACGTGCGCTGGGACAAGTCCTCGCGGTCGGTGACGGTGTCGAGTAGCGACAAGAGCGTGCGCATGGTTGTCGGCAACGCTCAAGCGGAGCTGGACGGCGAACTGGTCGATTTAAATCTTCCTCCGGTATTAAGCGGGGACACGACGCTGGTCCCGCTGCGCTTCGTCAGCCAACAAATGGGCCTGGACGTCAAGTGGGACAACGCAGCAAAAGCGGTCTACCTGACATCGCCCGTTCCTTCGTCTCCGGATGCAGGTACCTCGCCGGGGAGCGGAGGAGGTTCGGGGACGGACTCGTCTGCTCCTGGGAATAACGCCGATTTATCGACCTTGACTGGGATTTCTTTCAGCGACAATCGTTTGATGATCTCCACAGAGGGAACGGTTGCTCCGAGTGTATTTCCGATGAAGGGGCCGGACCGCATCGTGGTGGATTTGCCGAATACGGTATTTTCCGATGCCTTTCTGGCCGATCACGTAATGAATCCTACAAGCGGCGGCGAGATGGCCGTGACAGATTATCCCGACGTATCAAAGATCCGGTTTGCGCTCTTCAGCCATAGCCCGTCAACCGTACGGGTTGTCATTGATTTGAACGGACCTGCGAGCTACGGGGTGACGCATGAATCGGGGCTCACGATCGTGGATCTGAATGCAGAGGGAGATATGGTGATACCGCCTGTTCCTCCGGTATCGGGAAGCGGGAAGAAGATTGTGGTGATCGACGCCGGACATGGCGGCAGCCAGCCGGGTGCGACCAGCGTGACGGGCAAATCGGAGAAGGTCATGAACCTTGACCTGGCACTCAAGGTTGAGGCCCTGCTTAAGAATGAGAAGAACATTGAAGTCGTGATGACACGCAGCGATGATTCCACGCTAGGACTCAAGGATCGGGTGAAGATCGCCAACGATTTGAAAGCGGACATTTTCGTTTCGATCCACGGCAACAGCAGCACGTCCAGCAGTCCGAACGGCACGGAAACATATTATACGAGAGATGCGAGCAAACAGCTTGCCAACGTGATCCACAAGCATTTAGCCAAAGCGACTGGGCTGTTCGACAGGGGCGTTAAATACAGCAGCCTGCATGTAACCCGGGAAACGAAGATGCCGGCGGTCCTCCTCGAAATCGGCTTCCTGAGCAATAAGGGTGATGAAGCCCAGTTGTTTAACGAAGATTTTCAGAATCGTGTTGCACAAGGTATTGTTGAGGGTATAAAAGAATATCTTAAGTGAGGTTTTTACTTGAGGCTCATCGAACCGCAGCTACTTACATAGGACTGATAAAAAAATGATGAGACCTGAATACTTCCTTCACGTACAATTACCTGTACAAGATTTTATGAACCTAGAGGGGGACACAACGATGAACAAGAAATATTGGATGACAGGAATGCTGGCGCTGCTGCTTGTTTTTAGCGCAGGCTGCGGCCAGAAGCCGGCTGCAGCCCCCGCCGATACTCCGGAACAGACCGTGGATGCGGATCAGGCGGATCCAGGCGATCAGGCGGCTGGCCAAGATAACGAGGATGAGGCAGTAGAACCGGTTAACGCGGGAGCACCGGAGGGAACAGGCCAGACTGCGTCCGGCGGGGAAAGCACAACACCACCTGCCAGTGGACAAGATACGCCTCCGACTGAACCTGAGAAGGTAGATGCTGCCGTCAACCCTGAGAATAAGTCGAGCATCAAGCTCTACTATACCGACCCGGAGGTAATGGAGCTTAAAGAGGCAAGCCGTGAGATCACCTACTCGGGTGACGAGGATAAGTATAAAAAAGCATTCGAGGCTCTCCAAACGAGCTCTGACGCATCCCTTAACCCGTTATGGTCGGATAAAATTACGTTGAAATCGTTAAAGTTCGATCAAGGTGCATTGACGCTCGACATCAGCAAGCCGGCTGAGGCGAATCTGGGCGCGGGAGGCGAAATGTTCGCCATTGACGCCTTGCAGAAGACCTTTTTCCAATTTGAAGAGGTCAAATCGATCGAACTGCTGGTCGACGGACAGCAGATCGAAAGCTTGATGGGGCATGTGGAGCTTGAACATCCTATGACTCGAAAATAATACTGTTGAACTACTTGGTTTCTCATATATGAAAGCCGAAACTCCTATTTCAGTGATGAAGTAGGAGTTTTTTTTGGTAATATGGGAACAATTTCGCAACTTTCAGCCAGGGTCAGCGTCTAAAGTTTGTCAGGTAATGTCGGACAGGCCGATTGCAGAAACGCCAATCTATGGCAAAATAATAGGATGGTAGGGGTGAAGGATGAAGAAGTTCGGTTTTTTATTGTTTCTGGTTGTCATGATGATTGCGTTTCCTAAGATGGCGGATGCAAGTTCGTACAGCGCAAAAATTTACCTGGACGGTCAACAAATCAATGTGTCATCGGGTGCCAAGGTGGAAAACATCAATGGGACGGTCATGGTGCCGATTCGAATCGTATCCGAGAATCTTGGCTTTCAGGTTGATTGGAGTAAGGCAACCAAAACGGTAACTGTCCAAGACGGATCCCAGAAAGTAACGATGACTATCGGAAGCCAGTATGCCGACATCAACGGGCAGCGGGTCCAAATGACCAAAGCGCCGGTTCTTCGAGGCGGGACGACGATCGTTCCGATTCGATTTGTCAGTGAACAGATGGGGATGCAGGTTCGATGGGACAACGGGACAAAATCGGTGCATTTGACTTCCGGCAATGCAGGAAGCAACCCGGATGGAGACGATGGGGCCCACACGGCCACGGTAGACGGCATAAGCTTCAGCGACAATAAACTGATGGTTGCTGTCACAGGCAATGCCAAACCGAGCATTTCGAAGCTGGGCAATCCGGACCGTATCGTCATCGATATGGTCAATACGGAGTTTTCTGACAGCTTCGGCACCATGAACGATTATGACGAAGTGAACAAATTCGGACAGATGGCGGTGTCCGGGTACTCCGACGTGAAGTCGGTTCGTTATTCGCTCTATAACAGCAGCCCTCTCACGGTTAGGATCGTGCTTGATCTGAACCAACCGGCAAACTATACGGTTTCCGGGCTTGAGAACGGCTCCGGGATCTTGACCGTGGCACTGACTGCTGCTACAGATCCATCACCGGGTACAAGCGGCAAAAAGATCGTCGTGATTGATGCCGGTCATGGTGATCATGATCCGGGGGCAATCGGCGTCACGAAGAAGAGGGAGAAGGATTTCAATCTTGCCATGGCGCTGAAGGTCGAGAAGCTGCTTGCGAATGAACCGAATATTGATGTTGTGTTGACCCGAAGCACGGATAAATTTCTCGAGCTGAAGGATCGCGCAAAATTGGCGAACGATCTGAAAGCGGACGTTTTCATATCGATACATGCGAACAGCGCCCCTTCCGCCGCAACGGGCACGGAAACGTATTATTACGACCAATCCGACAAAGCGCTGGCAGCCGCCTTGCACAAAGAAATCGTCAAGGCCATGGGCTTGAAGGACCGCGGAGTAAGATACGGCAATTTCCATGTCATTCGCGAGACGAAGATGCCGGGAGCGCTGCTGGAAGTCGGCTTCATGAGCAACAAGACCGACGAGAGCAAGCTGTTTGATCCCGCAACCCAGGATCGTGTGGCAGCGGCCATTGTTCGCGGTATTAAAAATTATTTGAATGTGAATTGATGAGACGAGTCCAGCGTAATTTGCAGGAGGTGGCGATTTTGAACAAAAAAATATGGTCGGCCGGATTTCTGGCAGCCGTCATGCTGATCGGCGCCGGCTGCGGACAGAAGCCCGGAGCTGCGCCGGACGACACGCCGGAGCAGGTAACTCCTGCACCCGAAGATCAGACAGGCCAGGGAAGCGGCGGCGTGACGAACGGCTCGGGCGGGACGTCAGGAGCCGGAAACGAAGCGACTGCGCCGGAAATGAAGACGGAGAGCATCAAAGCGTATTATACCGACCCCGAGATGATGGAGCTGGTCGAAGGTACGGCTGAGATTTCCTATAAGGATGAGCTTGGGAAATACGAGGCCGCATTCAAGACGCTCCAGCAGAGCAGCGATGCGGACAAGCTTCCGCTGTGGGAGAAAATCCAGCTTCATTCGGTACAATTCGAAAGCGGCAAGCTGACGATTGATGTAGCCGTTCCGGACGAAGCCAATCTGGGGGCCGGCGGAGAGTCGTTTGCTGTCGATGCGCTCAAGAAGACATTTTTCCAGTTCGACGAGGTGGAATCGATCCAGCTTCTCGTAGACGGACAGCAGACGGAGTCCTTGATGGGGCACGTCGATATGGAAAATCCGATGACTCGGTAATGATGGTTGAAGGAGATCACGATCTGCTGTCGAATAGTAGTATATGATGAAGCAGTAGTTAGGAGAGGGGAAAGAGAATGGTACTTAGACACAGCAAACATATTCATTCCAAAAAAGTGGTCTCCGCCGTCATGGCCGGACTTATAGCATTGGGGGGCGGCGCTTCCGCCGTATCAGCAAATGAAACGTCGGGAGGCACGGCAGCAAGCACAACGCAATCAAGCCTAAGAGCATTCAGTGATGTCGCTGCAGGCTATTGGGGAGAAAAGTACATTTATCAGTTGGCGGCACAAGGGATCGTTACGGGGAGTAGCGGAAAGTTCAGACCGAATGATCCGGTTACACAGCAGGAAGCTGTGACGATGGCGATCCGCTTTTTAAGCATGCAGGATCAGCTAGGCAGCGGCGCTGCGACATTACCGACAAATATTAAAGTTAACGATTATTTCACGCAGTACGTTCAACTGGCTTTTCAGCAAAACCTGCTCGACAAGCAAAAGGAGTCCGGTTATTCGGACGAAAAGGTCATCTGGGGTGCGCAGAAGGCATCGCGGGAATGGGTTACCGAAATGCTGGTGCGTTCCATCGGACGTACCGCGGAGGCAAATGCCGCCAAGAATAATGCGACAGGCTTTGCAGATAATGCCAAAATTTCTCCGGATCGCCTTGGCTATGTGAATGTAGCGGTAGAGTTAGGGCTGGCCCAGGGCGTCAACGGCAATAAGTTCGATCCGCAAGGAGCTGTGACTAGAGCCCAGCTGGCAACGTTCTTCAGCCGTGCGCAAGCGTATATCGATACGAAATATGCCAACCAATACGAAGGCTATATCGCTTCCTTGGATAATGGCAAGCTCGAATTGTACGTTGACGGCAAGCTGCAATCGTTCAAGCTGGATGCATCGACCGCGTACTTTACTTCGGATTCCGCGAAGAGACAGCAATTCTCCGATCTGAAACCTTATACGAAGGTTGTGGTCGTAGCGAATAACGGAACTGCGGCTTATGTGGAAACCACGGATCCTGCACAGCAAGTGGAGCGTTTCGAGCGTACATATGCACGACTGTCGCCAAATCATGTCATTTGGTTCGATACAGGCAGCACCTTTGAGGAGCTGAGCTATGATGCCAATACGCTGTTCCTCGATCAAAACGGGAATAAAATTGATCCGAAGACCCTTGCAGCAGGCAGCCTGCTTACCATTGAACGCGAAACCTTCAGCCCGCAAAAACGAATCGTATCGATTCGCGTTAAGAGCGGGCTGGTGAATAAGTCGTCTGAGGGCGTCATCACGAGCATCGACACCGTAAATAAGACGATCACTCTGAAGGACAGCACAGGATACGAGGATACGTTTGCCTGGGACGAGAAGTCCGTGATCCGTTACCAGAATCAAATTCTGACTCCGGCTGAGCTGAAGGCGGGCTACACGGTGAAATTTTCGGTGGAGAACAGCGTTCTTCAGTCCGTGGAAGTTGCGCAAAGCGTAGAACGTACCGTTCAAGGCATGTTGTATGCGGTTGAAGAGAACGGCAAGACGATCACCTACAAGCGCAATGGCAGCACGCAGCTCGAAACGAAGTTTTTGGCTGACAAGCCTGAGATTATCGTCAGCGGCGTAGCGAAGCCGGTTCTCTCGGATCTGCTGGCAGATGCGGTTTCCGGAGACAAGGTTTTGCTGACGATCAATGGGGAAGAGCAAGTGACCAAGATTGAGGTAACCGGCCGGCAGATGGAACAGCTCGATGCCGCTACCATCGTGAACTATGATCCAAAGACGCGTTGGTTGACCGTTCGTGATGCGAATAACCAGCCGCGGGTCATCATTTTGGATGAGAAGACGAAGCTCGAAGCAAGCACGGGAACGACGCTCGATAAAGTGGAGCCGCTCTTGGGCGCAGGACGCAAAGTGAGCGTGTCGGTTATCGGGACCCGGGCACTGTCGCTGGAAGTTGTATACAAGGTCGAAGGCAAGGTCAGCAGCATCAATACGTCCAAGAAAATCATCTCGATTGTGGACGCGAACGGTAAAGTGGAAGAAATTCCGTATAACACCACGCTGATCGTTGAAATTTTCGGCAAATCTTCCGCATCGCTGGCGGATGTCCGAGTAGGTGACGAAGTGTCAGCTCAATTGTCGACCAACCAGGATTATCTGCAGACGTTAAAAGTGAAGACGGCAGCCCAGTTCGAGGTTGTCTTTACGGAGCCTTCGAAGAACCGGATTCGTGTAAAAGCAAACGGAACGACCAGCGATATTTATACCGATAAAGCAACGCTGACGGGCGAGAGCGGACAAGCTATCCTGCTTGCCGACCTCCGTCCGGGCACGCTGGTCAACATATCCCTTCAAGGTAACACGGCCGTGGCCATATCTGAAGTGAAGCTGACGCTTGGCGAGATCACGAATGTGGACGCATCCGGTAATGTGGTGACCGTGAAGGATTATGCCGGCAACAGTCAAGCCATTGGGGTAAGCGCAGGAGTGA
The DNA here is from genome assembly GCF_038002285.1 of Paenibacillus sp. FSL R5-0810. Taxonomy (NCBI): domain Bacteria; kingdom Bacillati; phylum Bacillota; class Bacilli; order Caryophanales; family Paenibacillaceae; genus Paenibacillus; species Paenibacillus sp. FSL R5-0810. Next base: position 2,579,572 of record NZ_JBBOCF010000001.1, on the reverse strand, counting down.
AGGTCGTCCGCAACGGCTCGACGGCTACGAACTTGAGCACGCTTGCCGCTTCAGATCGCGTTGAAATCCGTAAGGATATTCAAGGCGTGACGATTATTAATGTGATGGAAAAGCTGGAGCGCTCCTTCTGGCAGTCCAGCAATTCCGAAATCCAGGTGAAGCGCAAATCGATCAACGATAACTATCGCTTCGCCCTGTCGGATAAAGTATTTGTTCATCAAGGTGACACGACTTTATCCGTGCAATCCCTGAAGGAAAATGATAATATTGTACTGTACCTGAACAACGGTGTCGTTGTGGAGATTGTAAAACAGTAGGATTTATCATCCGGGGATTACTTGAGACACACCGTCTTGATGCGGGGGCTTCTTCGCATCAAGATTTTTTTTTGCGGGAGGGAATTCATATTATGAATGCGGCAACGGTACGTCATATTCTGGATACAATGGCAACGATGTTTCCGGATGCACACTGCGAACTGAATCACAGCAATGCGTTTGAGCTGACCATCGCTGTGCTGCTGTCCGCCCAGTGTACGGATGAAACCGTGAATAAAGTGACCAAGGATCTGTTTCAGAAATACAAAACTCCGCTGGATTACGTATCGGTGCCGCTCGAGGAGCTGGAGCAGGATATCCGGCGGATCGGCTTATACCGTAATAAGGCGAAGCATATTCAGAACCTGTGCGCGATCCTGATCGAGCAGTACGGCGGCGAGGTGCCGGAAGCTCATGACGAGCTGGTCAAGCTGCCGGGCGTTGGACGGAAGACAGCGAATGTCGTCGTATCGAATGCTTTCGGCGTCCCGGCCATCGCTGTGGATACGCATGTCGAGCGAGTGTCCAAGCGTCTTGGTCTGGCTGCGTGGAAGGACTCGGTGCTGGAGGTGGAGAAGAAGCTGATGAAGCGGGTGCCTCGTGAGGAATGGACGATAACGCATCATCGGATTATTTTCTTCGGCAGGTACCACTGTAAAGCACAAAATCCGCAGTGCCAGATTTGCCCGCTCCTCGATGTCTGCCGTGAAGGAAAGAAGCGTATGAAAACATCGGCAGTCAGGAAGAATAAGGAACAGCCGAGAGTAAGCAAGACATAGACAAGATAAGAGGATGGGATAACACATGAAATGCATCTCCGTTTACACCGACAACTTTGAATTGTTCTCCGATATTTTCGAGCATGTGGTGGAGAGCCAAAACCAACTGAACGAGAATGAAGAGCAAGAGGTGGAAGGCGTGACCTTCAGCCATTCCGGGGACGCGCCGGAACACTATTTGGAAAGAATGTCGCAAAAGCCCGAAGTCGTGGTTATGCGCGACAAATCCCGCGGTTTGACGATTCTGCAGCACGGCAGCGTGTTTGAAATTTTGATTCCGGCGGAAGACGGAACCGTAGTATCGTAAAGCTCGTTTGACTGCGCTTCGCAATTTGGTCCATTTAAGCTGAGCACAGCGGCACGGATTTTCATAAGCGATACTTCTTCAGGACCTCAGGAAGGCGCCTGAGAGAACTTCGGGTAGCGAAAGGCGGCAGGGCATTGCTGCTAACCGTTCCCGATGTTTACGAGTGAGGTATCCAATCGATCCGATGTTTGACAAGAGGCTGTCCCGTAAGGTCTATGACCCGGGGCAGCCTTTTCGTATGTTGAGGAAGCAACGGGGGAAATGCTTGCGGGGGATATGACGTATCGTTCACCCGATGACGTAATCTCGAAGAAGCAAACGGGCACGGGGAACGTGAGGAGCATGTCGGTTAATTAGAGTCCTCTCCGGATGCGTCGTTTTCTTTCATTAATATAAGAATATAATAAGATGATCTCTGGACCGAAGGAATCGTAAACAACGGACATGTGGATAGAAAGCCGGATACATACACATCGAACAGGAGATCGGAAGACGATGAGTTAGAACCATACGAATGATTATAACGAACGGTAAGCAAGCACTGTATCTGAAGAAGGGAATAGCTTTCCGTCGCATTCCGAACAGAAGGCAGCGACCGGAAGCATAGGCTTTCGTTCGCTTTTGCAGGCGGATATCCCCACCTCCGTAACAACAGGAATCGGAAGAACCATTCATGCATCTCCTTAACATAGGGGAGCGGAATCAACCATCGCATGTAGTGCATTGTACTTTAAAGTCACAAGCAAGTAGTTCACCCACCATCCACGGGGGATCAGGCTGCATAATTGTTGATAACGAGGCATGTCCGCTTCACGAAGCATGAAAGGATGGATTCGGGGAGGAGCTTAACGTGTTCTTCGCTCATGAAATGTCGCAAAATCGCAGCGGGATCGAAATGCGATGATTCCTTTAATGCCCGAGCGATGATACAATAAAAAGATGTGAATAGAATGTGTCAGAAATATAAGATTCATGGATTGGAGCGAGAAAGGACATTGAAGATAGCCGAACGTGAACTGGGAGCCCATGAGCTTAACAAGACGATGACAACGGTTAAGGACCGCTTTTTGGATTGGAATGACGAATCATCAGCGGCTCTAGCCGAGGATTTGATACGCAAGGGAGCGAGCGGGGAGCTGACGCTGGCGTTTTGCGGCCACTTCTCGGCCGGCAAGTCCAGCATGATCAATGCGCTCTGCGGCAAACCAGTGCTGCCATCCGGTCCGGTGCCGACCAGCGCCAATATCGTCACGATCCGCAGCGGCACACCGAAAGCACTCATTCATCGCGCAGCCGATGATCATGGCGAGCCGATGACGGTGACGATCGAGGAGCTGGCTGATTATTGCAAAGAGGGCAGAGCCTATTCAGCCATTGAGGTATGGGAGGACATTCCGCTGCTCGGGGAATCCGGCGTTCTGATGGATACGCCGGGGGTAGACTCGACGGATGACGGTCACCGTTTGGCTACCCACTCTGCGCTTCATATGGCCGATGTCGTTTTTTACGTGATGGATTATAACCATGTGCAGTCGGAGAGCAATCTCTTGTTTGCGAAAAGCTTGTCGGATTGGGGAAAGCCGCTGTATCTCATCGTGAATCAGATCGATAAGCATCGGGACCAGGAGCTGTCGATAACGGATTATTTGCAGGACGTGAAAAAGGCCTTTGCGCAGTGGAAAATTGCCTATAAAGGACTTCTCTGCACGTCGCTTAAGGTGAAGGAGCATCCTTATAACCAATGGGAGCGGCTCAAGTCGCTGATTCGTGAACTTATCGCGATTAAAGATCCGCTTCTTGGCTACAGCGTATCCTGCTCCATGCATCATGCGGCGGATCAGCATGTGGACGCTTTCGCCCGCTCTCTCCAGCCCGAGAAAGAACGGCTGCTTGAGGAAATGGGCGGTGAGGAGGCGGCAGCGGCCCTTAAGGCGCGCCTTGAAGAGCTGGAGTCACGGAAGCGGGAGGCGGAATCGCTGCCCGGAACTGCCCGCCAAGCGCTTCGCAGCGAGGCGGATTCTCTTCTTGCCAATGCGAACTTAACGCCGGCGGATGTGCGCGAGCTCGCCCGCCTGTTCTTGGAGAGCCGCCGCAGCGGGTTCAAGGTCGGCTTCCTATTCTCGGGCGGAAAGACCGAAGAAGAGAAGCGCCGCCGTCTGGAAGCGTTCCATGCCCGATTGAAGGAACAGATCTCCGCTCAGGTCGATTGGCATGTCCGGCATTTGTTCCGAAGCATCACCGAGAGCTATACGGAGTGGAATACGGAATGGGAAAGCATGCTGGATCATGAGCTGCCGACGGTTCAGGAGGATATGGTTACAGGCGGGATCCAGTCGGATGCGATTGTTTCCGGGGAGTATGTGCTGAACTATTGCCGGGAGCTGGCCGAGCGCATCAAGGCCAGCTATCGCCGTGCCGTGTCGGAGCTGGCCGACCGGCTGCAGGCGGTGTTGACGGACGCTTCAGCCGTCCGTCTGCAGGAGCTGGGGCGCCAGCAGGAGGAGCTGCTGGCGCAATCAGCGGCTTCCGCCCGCTATGCTGCGCTGCAGCAGGCGGAAGCCGCCCGCGCGGCGGAGCTGGCGCAGCTGCTCCCGCCGCGCGCCTCCCTCACCCCCGGCCTCCTGCCGGAGGTGAGGGAGCCGGAAGGGCAGCCCGCCCAGGCGGCTGCCCAAGGCGGCGCCCCGGCTGCGCAGCCGGGGCAGGGGCGCACCGCTCCGCGCCGCAGCAGCGCTGCGCCGGGGGCGCCCCAGCGGCGCCAGCAGCTTGACGCTGCGGCAGCGCAGCTGCAAGCGGCCGCCGCGCTGCTGGCGCCGTACCCCGCGCTGGGCTCCGCCGCGCGGGATTTGACCGCCCGCGCCGAGGCGCTCGCGGGCGGCTCGTTCACGATGGCGCTGTTCGGAGCGTTCAGCGCCGGCAAATCCTCCTTCGCCAACGCCTTGCTTGGCGAAGCGGTGCTGCCGGTTTCACCGCACCCGACGACGGCCGCGGTGAACCGCATTCTCGCGCCGGCTGAAGGAAAGCCTCATGGGACCGCAGCCGTGCGCATGAAGAGCCGCGAGATGTGGTGGGACGATCTGAAGTATTCCTTCAGCGTGCTGGGATTGCCAGAGCCGAGCCCGGACCGCTGGAGGGCGGCAGCGGAACAGCTGACACCATCGGGGCTGCATCCGGCAGCTTTGCCGCATTACGGATTTCTGAAGGCGGCGGCTGCCGGCTGGGAAGAGATGGAGGGCAGGCTCGGGACGACGGAGCTTGTGCAGCTGCCGGAATACCGCGGATATGTCGCCGATGAGCGGAAATCCTGCTTCGTGGACGGGATTGATCTGTATTACAGCTGCCCGCTCACCGAGCAGGGGATCGTCCTGGTCGATACGCCGGGAGCAGACTCGCTGCATGCCCGGCATACGGGCGTCACGTTCAGCTATATTAAAAACGCCGATGCGATTGTCTATGTGACGTATTATAATCATGCCTTTTCCAAAGCGGACCGCCAGTTCCTGTCCCAGCTCGGACGGGTGAAGGACAGCTTCGCGCTTGATAAAATGTTCTTTATCGTAAATGCCGCCGATCTTGCCCAGTCTGAAGAGGAGCTGGGGGAAGTCATCAAGCACGTGCGCAGCAATTTGACGGCGAACGGCGTCGGCAGTCCGCATCTTTATCCGGTGTCGAGTCAATCGGCCTTAACCGGGAAGCTGCAGGACGATGCCGGAATCCTCGCCGCATCGGGGTTTCCGGCATTCGAGGAGGCGCTTGGGCGCTTTGCCGCGGTTGAATTGCCGAAGCTGTCGCTGCGCGCCGGGTATGATGAGGTGGCTTCCATCCGGGACCGGATTCGGACATGGGCCGAGCTTGCCGCTCAGGACGCTACGACGCGCCAGCAGAAGATCCAAGCGATGGAAGAAGTGCGAAGACAGGCGCTTGTTCGGCTAGAGCAGTTAACGGAGGATACGATGGCCCGCGATATAACGCAGGAATGCAGCGAGCTGTTGTTCCATGTGCGGCAGCGGCTCGATTACGCGATGAACCGATTCTTCCAGGAATCGTTCAACCCGTCCGTCCTCCGCGAAGACAGCGGAAATATGAAATCGGCATTTGCCGCGTGCGGCCAGGATTTGCTGCGTACGCTGTCCCTGGAGCTGGATCAGGAGCTGTGGGCGACAACGCTCCGTTTGGAGCAGGCGGGACGCAAGCTGACCGAAGGCGCAGCCGGAAAAGCGGCAGCCGATATTCAAGCGATGGAGGAGGGATTGGCGCTCACCCTCCGGCGGGAGCCGGATTGGCCGTCTCCGGAGCTTGCCGAAACGGAGCTTTCGATCGACGGAGGCTGGCTGGCATTCTGGTCCTTGTTCAAAAATCCGAAGCACTTTTTTGAGGGCAGCGGCAGCGTCAAGCTCCGCGAAGCGGCCGAGCCGAAGGTGAAGGAGGCGATCGCCGCCGTCGTCAGCAAGCGCGAGGAGCAGCTGGCGGAGCATTATGCCCGCATGGTCGCCAACTCCTTGCGCCATCATGCAGGAGCGCTTGAGGAACAGCTTCAGGAGTCGGTTGAAGCCATCATCGACTCGCTGAAGGACGGGCAATCCCCGCAAGTGTGGAATAAGCTGGCTGACGATTTGCAGGAGCTGACGGCGGCCGGACCTCTTCAAGGCTGATTCCGGCATCCTTGTTTCAACCGAGTGGGGACGATATTCCTAATCCAATTGAACAAATACGGGTCACGGATAAATCCGCGCCAAGTATGTTCCAGGTTTTGAATGGATGACAGTAGGTTCGTAAAAACGTTACACGCACCGAACGGAACATGCAAAGGTGCGTAAAAACGGTCCATTGCTTTGCAGAATAAACATCCATAGCGCAGACGTCTTCCGAGCCATGCATCATGGCGGCGGAGGCGTCTCTTTTTATGGAACCGTGAATTACCTTTTTATGTAACTTTATTTCGCGTGATTGAAGAGCAATGGCTGCACAAACCCCATGTATTTGGCGCCTGCCCCTGCACTTGCCATGTTCTAATGATGACTGCTGCCGATTAACAGCGTCGACTAATGACTGCTGTACGATCAACAGATCAACAGCGTCGACGTTCGGACGACAAGCATAGATGCAGGCTCCTGGGGACAGAAATCATAGAAAACCAACCTTCCGATACCCTTCTCCAAAAAGTCCGGAACCGGGACGAAATGCACAGTGGCTGCCCGAAGCGGTCGCTTCCGGGAGAAAGAGTAGCATAGGTGAGAATTAACGATTATTTAATCAGTAAACAAAGATAAGTTTAACTATTTGCCTTCATTAGGTCCTTTTGGCTCATTTATGACCGTTATTTCTCTTTGCCGCCCGTTCAGGTCGATGATAAACTTCATAAATGCTACATAACCTGAACGAAAAAAATCCTACGGAGGAAAATCATGAATGTTCTTAGGCAACTGCAGGGCTTCTTTTGGGAGAAACGGAGTTATCTCTTTCTCTCCATTCTCTGTCTGGCGATTGCAACGGCGCTGGGACTTGTGTACCCGTACCTCTTGCAAGTCCTGATTGACGATGCGATCAAGATGGAGAACTTCGGCATGGTTCCGCAGCTGGCACTGACCGTATTGGGGGTTGTCATCCTCAAAGCCTCCATGCAGTTTCTGCACGGCTTTTTTGGAGGGAGGCTGGGCAACTACCTCGCCTACTCGCTGCGTAACGCCTGCTACGAAAAATTGCAATTTTTATCGTTCCGTTACTATGACACGGCACGCACCGGGGACTTGATGTCGCGGCTGACCGGCGATCTGGAAGCGATCCGGATGTTTATCGGCTTCGGCTTCGCACAGCTGCTCAATCTGGTGCTGATGGTCACCTTCGGGTCCATCATGATGTTCACGATCAGCTGGAAGCTGACGCTGATCACGCTTGTCGCGATGCCGTTTCTCGTCGTCGCCGCACTCAAATTCGAATCGAAAATTCATCCGGCGTTCCAGGAGATGCGGCTTGCGCTCAGCTCGCTGACCACGGCCGTACAGGAGAACATTACGGGTGTCCGCACGGTCAAGTCTTTCGCCCGCGAGCCGCATGAAGTCGAGAAGTTCTCGGAGCGCAACGAACGCTACAAGACGAATCAGATCTTTGCATCTTCCTTGTGGGCACGCTACTTCCCGATGATGGAGCTGTTCGCAAACATCAGCGTCGTTATATTGCTCGGCGTCGGAGGAAGCCTGGTCATTAACGGATCGATGTCGGTCGGACAGCTGGCGGCATTCTTTACCCTGATTTGGTACATCATTGGACCGCTGTGGGGGATCGGCTTCCATATCAACAACTATACGCAATCGAAGGCGTCCGGCGAACGGGTGCTGGAGCTTCTGAATCAGCCGATTGACGTGAAGGACCGCGAGAATGCCGTGGATTTGGTGCCTAGCGAAGTGAAGGGGCATGTCGAATTCAACGAAGTGACTTTCGCATACGGAAACAAAATGGCGGCTGTCAAAGACATTAATTTGAATGCGCCTCCAGGCTCGGTAATCGGCCTGCTGGGCGGAACCGGATCCGGCAAATCGACGATCATTCAGCTGCTTATGCACGCGTACAACGTGAACCAGGGGACCATCACGCTGGACGGCATCAATATTAATGACATCAAGGTGCGCAGCCTGCGAAGCCAGATCGCTACCGTATTCCAGGAGACCTTCCTGTTCTCGTCGAGCATTCGCAACAACATCGCTTACGGCATGAAAGACGTGAGCATGGAGGATATCATTCGGGCTGCAAAGCTGGCGAAGGCGCATGATTTTATTATGGAAATGAAGGACGGCTACGATACGATCGTAGGCGAGCGGGGCATGGGGTTATCCGGCGGCCAGAAGCAGCGGATCGCGATTGCCCGCGCCCTGCTGAAAAATCCAAAGATTCTGATACTGGACGATGCGACGAGCGCGGTCGATATGGAGACCGAGCATGAAATCCAATCCGGTTTCCAGGAAGTCATGAAGGGAAGAACGACCTTTATTATCGCCCACCGCATCTCCTCGCTGCGCCATGCCGACGAAATTCTCGTTCTCGACGAAGGCCGGGTCGTTCAGCGCGGCAAGCATGAGGAATTGATTGCAGTACCGGGGCCATACCAGGATGTATACAAAATACAATATGCGGACCTTATCGCGAGGCAGGCTCAAGCGGGAGGGAAGCAAGGGCAGGTGCAAGCATGAACGCCAACGTAAATACAGAACCCCATCATAGGAGAAAGGCTCCCAAGTCCGAACAGGACCCGGGGGCGAAGAACGAACGCTTTGTATACAAGGATGACGATGCGATCGAGAAACCGTTTAACTGGAAGCAGCTGACGCGGCTGATCTCGTACATGAAGCCTTACGCTAAGCAAATTTTGCCGCTGGTCGGGCTGATGATGATCATCGGAACGATCACGAAGCTGGCGATTCCTTTTCTGACAAGTCAGGCCATTGACCATGCCATCGAGCCGGAAAACGGAAGTCCGAGCCTGACGCTGCTCTATCAGATTACGATAGCCGTGCTGGCCATGTACGTGATTCAATGGATCGCAGGCATCTTCCGGATCAAGTACACGAATATTATCGGGCAGCGGGTCATTTACGATCTTCGCGCCGACTTGTTCAGGCACATTCAGCGGCTGTCCTTTAACTTCTTTGACAAACGGCCGGCAGGATCGGTGCTCGTGCGGGTGACGAATGACGTCAACTCGCTGCAGGATCTGTTCACGAACGGGGTCGTCAATCTGATCATCGACTGCGTTCAGCTCGTCGGCATTGTCGTTATTCTGCTCGTTATTAACTGGAAGCTCGGTCTTGCGGTAATCGTTACGGTGCCGATCATGTTCTTCATTTCCACGAAGCTTCGCGTACGGATCCGCCGGGCGTGGCAGGACGTGCGCATCCGGAACTCCCGCATCAACTCCCACTTGAACGAGTCGATTCAAGGGATCCGGGTGACCCAGGCATACACGCAGGAAGAAGAGAACATGAAGTTCTTCGATCATATGAACCTGGACAGCAAAAAGTCTTGGGATAAGGCCTCGGCCATGAACCAGTCCTTCGGTCCGCTGATTGAAATAACGGGCGGCTTCGGAACGCTGATACTTTTCTGGCTCGGTGCAACGCTTATACAGCAAGGAGAGCTGACGATCGGTCTCTTGATCGCCTTTACCCAATATGTCGGTAACTTCTGGGAGCCGATCAACCGACTTGGTCAAATGTATAACCAGCTGCTGGTTGCCATGGCTTCGTCGGAGCGAATCTTCGAGTTTATCGACGAGAAGCCGAGCATCGATGATAAGCCGGGCGCAGTCAAGCTGCCGAAGATTCAAGGGGACATCAAGCTTGAGAACGTTGTGTTTGAATACGAGAAGGGCCGCCAGGCGCTGAAAGGAATCAACCTGGACGTAAAGGCCGGGCAATCGATCGCCCTCGTCGGTCACACCGGCTCCGGCAAGAGCACCATTATCAATCTGCTGAGCCGTTTTTACGACATTACGGACGGCAAGCTTACCATCGACGGCTATGATATTCAATCGGTCACGGTGGAGAGTCTGCGCAACCAGATCGGCATCGTGCTTCAAGATACGTTTATCTTCTCCGGAACGATTCGGGACAATATCCGTTTCGGCCGGCTGGATGCAACGAACGAGGAGATCGAGCAGGTGGCCAAAGCGGTCGGCGCTCACGAATTCATCGTTCAAATGCCGAGCGGCTATGACACCGAGGTCGAAGAACGCGGGAACATGCTGTCCATGGGTCAGCGCCAGCTGCTGTCCTTCGCCAGAGCGCTCCTTGCCGATCCGAGAATCCTGATTCTGGATGAGGCGACGGCGAGCATCGATACGGAAACCGAGCTCAAAATCCAGGAAGCGCTAAAAGTCCTGCTTAAAGGCCGCACCTCCTTCATCGTGGCGCACCGTCTCTCGACGATCCGGCATGCGGATCATATCGTCGTTCTGGACCACGGACGGATTATCGAGGAAGGGAACCATAACCAGCTTATGCAGAAGCAGGGAACCTATCATGGACTTATTGAAGCGCAATACCGCTTTTTGTAAAAACGTCTTAACAAAGGTTTAACAAAACCGACACAAATGTAAAAAAAATGTCGCCTGACACTTGCAATCTTCTTCATAAACTTACAAAATAGAAATAGAGTGATTCAAGAATTTCATAGAAGAAGGGAAGCATGAGGGTATAATGAGCATCGAAAGCGTATTGTCTGCGCCTGCACTGCTGATTCGAAACTTTGAGAAGAATGATTTGGAAGCTGTCACATCCTTGATGCGAGAACTGAATTATCCGACCACGCTGAATGTGATGCGTGAACGGATGGAGAACATGTCGTGCAATCCGCTGTACTGCAACATGGTTGCTGAATTGGACGGAACCGTCGTCGGCATGATCATGCTTCGTCAAGTCAAATCCTTCGTTATGACCGAACCGGTCACTCAAATTACTTCGGTTATTGTAACCTCAAGCTGCCGCCGCCAAGGCATTGGCAAACGATTAATTCAAGCTGCAGAAACTTGGGCAAGACAGCAGGGCAGCGACCTCTTGTTTCTCACGAGCGGCAACCGGGAAGAATTAGCCCCGGCACATGCATTTTATGAACATATCGGATTTGAAAAGGCAGGCTATCAGTTTAACAAAAAGCTGTAGCCGCATCCCTTTTGTTAACCCATCCCGGGCACGGGATGGGTTTTTTCTTGTTTGATCTGAAGGATTTCCAACAATTGTGCACTTGTCGCGGGTATCAATTATGTTACAATGTGTTCGTAGATGGTTACAAAAATGTTACCAACGCTTGATCCTCTGACACCAAGAACTCACCCTCTAGAATCTATGAGGATCAAGCGGCCCAACAACAAGACTACAGGAGATGATGAATTTCATGAATAAGCAATGGATGAAGAAAGTCGCAGGCGGCAGTATCGCCGCGGTAATGGCCGTAGGCATCATGCTTCCTACAACAGCTTCCGCTGCACCGGCTGAGAACAGCCATGTTGCAAGCTGGCAGCAAAAGATTCAGCAGTTTCTGGAGTCCCAAGGCTGGGAAGGACAGTTCAAATGGGTAACTCAAATGCCTCAGGCAGAAAAGCCTGAAACCTCGAAACCAGCGGTGCCTAAACCGGAAGCGTCCAAGCCGGAAGCCGAGAAGCCGCAAACTCAGCAGCCAGCGGAGAAGCCGCAAACGAGCAAGCCGGAAACAAGCACGCCGGCGAAGCCGTCCGAACCATCCGGATCGACGGGCACGAGCGAGCAATCGAGCTTTGCTTCCCAAGTTGTCGAGCTCGTTAACCAAGAACGCGCGAAGGCAGGCTTGAAGCCACTTACCGTACATGCCAAGCTGACGACAGTTGCGCTGGATAAAGCGAAGGATATGAATAATAACAATTACTTCAGCCATACTTCCCCAACCTACGGCTCGCCGTTTGATATGATGAAAGCTTACGGAATCTCTTACGGCTATGCCGGCGAGAATATTGCTAAAGGCCAGCGTTCGCCGCAAGAAGTTATGGATGCATGGATGAACAGCCAGGGACACCGTGAAAATATTTTGTCTCCGAACTTCACGATGATCGGGGTAGGATACTACAACGGTTACTGGGTGCAAGAATTTATCAGCCAATAATACGGAATAATCTACAGGGGACTGTCCTGATCGCGAGAGCCTGCTCTTGCGTTTCGGGACGGTCTTTTTTTGGCTTTATGATTTGCAAATTTTTGAAAGAAGTTTTATGGTAGAGTACATGAGGATTTTTGCAGGGGGAGAGTCATGAGAACATCGTCATGGATATGGAGGATTACCGCTTGCGCCTCGGCATTGGCAACCATTGTGCTCGTCATTGGCTTTATATATGCATGGAATGATATCAACTATCCACAAGGAGAGCCTCTTGCCGCAGGGAGCGATTCGGGATCCGAATCACCCTCAGCGCCTGGTGCCGTGCCGGGGAAAGGAGCCGGGGCGGATCAGGAGGAGCAGGCGGGCAAGGACGAAGACACGACGACTGCACAGCCGCTGCCGGATCACCTGAACGTCACGGCGATCGGCGATTCTCTTGCCAAGGGAACGGGGGACAATACCGGGAGCGGGTTTGTCCGGCGGAGCATCGATCAGCTGAACGGTGACGGGCGATCGGCCAAGCTGCTTGCTAACTTGGCGATCAACGGGATGACAACCGAGGCGCTTCTGCCCAAGCTTGACGACAAAGGCATCCGTTACGCCCTGCAGCGGGCAAACGTAATCATGCTGTCGATCGGCGGCAACGATTTGTTTCAGAACAGCGGCCTTTTGAGCGAAGAGACCGACCCGGATGCGCTCGAGATCGACCCGGTCAAGCTGATGGCTTCGCTGCCTGAGGCCTCCGAGCGCCTGCAGTCGATTCTGCAGAAGCTTCGGGCCATTAATCCGGATGCCCGCATCATTTATGTCGGGCTGTACCACCCGTTCGCTGATTTGAAGGAGTTGCAGATCCCGGGGAATATCGTCGTATCGACATGGAATCATAGCGTAATGGAAATCGTGAATCAGGACCCGAATATGACGCTGGTCCCCACGTTTGATCTGTTTCAGCACAAGCTGGATGCCTATTTGTCATCCGACCATTTCCATCCGAACGGTGCGGGATATCAGGCCATTGCGGACCGGATCGTACAGGGCTTGAAGTAAAACGGGGATACAGGGAACCCATCGATTCATAGAAGGAGTTGGGGCCGCTTGAATGACCATTTCTCGGAAATCGTGTTATCTGTAAAGAATGTGACGAAGAAAATCGGACGAAAATGGATTATACATGATGTGACCTTCGACGTTCGCAAAGGGGAAATTTTCGGATTTCTTGGCCCGAACGGAGCGGGGAAGACGACAACGATTCGGATGCTCGTCGATCTGATCAAGCCGACCTCAGGAACGATCAAGGTGTGCGGCTATGATGTCAACCGGCAGCAGGAGCAGGCGCTGCGTCACATCGGTTCCATCGTTGAGAATCCCGAGATGTATTCTTTTCTGACCGGCTGGGAGAATCTCGAGCATTTTGCGCGCATGCAGCAGGGAATCGACCGTCAGCGGATCGCCGAAGTGGTGGATATTGTCCGGCTGGAACGGAGAATACATGATAAGGTAAGCACGTATTCGCTCGGCATGAGGCAGCGGCTTGGAATCGCACAGGCGCTGTTGGGAAGACCGAAGCTGCTTATCCTGGACGAGCCGACCAACGGACTGGATCCGAAAGGCATTAAGGAGATGCGCCATTTCATTCAACAGCTGGCGGAGGAAGGCCTCGCGGTATTCGTTTCAAGCCACCTGCTGAGCGAGATCCAGCTGCTGTGCGACCGGGTTGCCATCATTAGCGGAGGACGAGTGCTCGCCGTCGGCGAAGTCGATGCACTGATCTCCGGGAGCAACGATTATGTCGTATGGGAGCTGAAACCGGCTGCGCAAGGGAAGCGGATACTGTCAGGGCTGGAATACTGCGACATCGTGGAAGAGCCTGAGTCGGTGCTCGATGATAACCTGCTGGCAGGCATGTCGGCTGAGGCGATCGTAACGCTCATTTCTCCCGAGCATACCTTCCGCGCGGTCGAGCGGCTGGTTGCCTCAGGGGTAGAGGTTCGGGAAGTCCACCACATGAATCCTACACTGGAGCAGCTGTTTCTCCAAATGACGGAGGGGGAGAGCCTTGAGTAACCTTGTCCCGTTGATACAGAACGAATGTTTGAAAATTATGAAAAGGAAGCGTTTTTACGTCGTCCTGCTCGTCCTGCTCGTTCTGGTGCCGATGTTTACCTATGCGCAGATGAAGGCGGCGGAGCGGAGCCAGGAGAAGTTCAACAGTGACTGGCGCCTGGAGCTTCAGCAGCGGATCACGGACAATGAAAACTCGCTCAGCAGCGATCGGGTGCCGGATGAATGGAAGAGATACCGGCAAATTTTTATTCAGCAAATGCAGTATTATTTGGAGCATGATGTGAATCCTAATCATCCAAACGGGGTTACCTTTACCCGGGAGTTCCTGAATAATGCGATATCATTATTCATTCCGCTATTGATTATGGCGATCGCATCGGATATCGTATCCGGAGAGCGCACGTCAGGAACGATCAAAATGCTGCTTACGCGGCCGGTAAAACGGTGGAAAGTGCTTCTCAGCAAGCTGGTCGCCCTGCTGATGTTCGTGTCGTTGATCGTCTTATCAACGTTTATCATCGCCTATCTCATTTCGGGACTGGCTTTCGGATATAAAGGCTTTGACATCCCTGTATTTACCGGTTTTCGGATTGTCGGCTCGGAAGTGGATATGACCGGGGTGCATGCGGTGCCGCAGTGGATGTATCTGCTGATGCAAGGCGGCTTGGTTTGGTTTGTCGGCATTTGCGTGGCCATGCTGGCGTTTATGGTTTCGGTCCTTGTCCGGAGCACGGCGGCGAGCATCGTCATCATGATGGCGGCCCTGATCGCCGGCAATATCCTGACCAATATGGCCTCTGCATGGAGCAGCGCAAAATATTTGTTTATGGTAAACCTGAATTTAACGGATTATTTGGCCGGCAATTTGCCCCCGATCGAAGGGATGTCGCTGAATTTCTCCCTTGCCGTACTGGCGGTCTGGGCAGTCTGTGCGGTGATCGTTTCATTCAGCGTCTTTACGAGAAGGGATATCTTGAATTAAAATGGACAAAGCACGAAACATTTGTTTGCATTTTTACGGGAGGATATTGCAAATACCCAAAGCACGGCTTTCAATCCGCAATATATACACGAATTGGTTTGGTTCGTCTGTATATTGTACACTGGAGCGGCTGGATTCGAATTTTGCATGATCCTTGACCGAAGCATTTAAAGCTTGGTGTAAACGGATGGCACAATGAATAGAACTGAACATGATACGCGAAAATTTGAAGGAGGAGCATGAATGGTCGAACAGATCGATTTGTTTGCAGAGTCATCACCGAATGGCGGTGAAAGCCGTTCAGGATACGATGCTGACGACATTCAAGTGCTCGAAGGCCTTGTTGCGGTACGCAAACGGCCAGGCATGTACATAGGGAGCACAAGCTCGTCGGGCTTGCATCATCTAGTGTGGGAAATTGTAGATAACGCTGTCGACGAGCATTTGGCCAAGTACTGCTCGAGAATTGAACTTACATTGCATAAAGACGGGTCCGTTACCGTGTATGATAACGGACGGGGCATTCCGACCGGCATGCATAAGACCGGCATTCCAACGCCGCAGGTCGTATTTACGATCCTGCATGCGGGCGGCAAGTTCGGCGGCTCCGGATACAAGAAGTCCGGCGGCTTGCACGGTGTCGGCGCTTCGGTAACGAACGCATTATCCGAGTGGCTGGAAGTGGAGATTTACCGCGAGGGCAAGATCCACCGCCAGCGTTTCGAATATTGGCAGGACAAGAAAGGGAAAGAGCATGTCGGGGAGCCGGTTACCGGACTTGAGGTGCTTGGCAATACGTCGAAGACCGGAACGAAAGTTACGTTCAAGCCGGATGCGCGCGTTTTCTCGTCCGGCATCCAATTGAATTACGACACGCTTGCGGAGCGGCTGCAGGAGATTGCGTTCCTGAACTCGGGGCTTCGCATCGTCTTGAAGGATGAGCGCAGCGGAAACAGCGACGAGTTTTTCTACGAAGGCGGGGCCAGCCAATTCGTTCAGTTCCTGAACGAGGGCAAGGATGTGCTGCATGACGTCATCCATTTCTTTGCCGAGAAGGACGATATTGAGGTGGAAATTGCCCTTCAATATAACGCAGGTTATACGGAGACGCTGGCATCGTTCGTCAACTCGATTCCAACGCGCGGCGGCGGCACGCATGAGACCGGCTTCAAGACCGCATATACCCGCGTAATGAACGATTATGCCCGCAAGAATAATCTGTTGAAGGAAAAGGACAAGAATCTTGAAGGCAACGATCTGCGGGAAGGCATGATGGCCGTCATCAGCGTGAAGATGGCCGAGGTGGAATTCGTCGGGCAGACGAAGGACCAGCTCGGGAGCGCTTCGGCGCGCAGTGCGGTTGACAGCATCGTCACCGAGAAAATGCAAATCTTCCTCGAGGAAAATCCCCAGGTTGCCCAGACGCTGCTCAGGAAGGCCATCCAGGCTTCGAAGGCGCGCGAAGCGGCGCGGAAAGCCCGGGATGAAATGCGAAGCGGCAAGAAGCGGAGCGAAAGCTCGAATCTTGGCGGCAAGCTGACGCCGGCGCAGTCGAAGGATTTTTCAAGAACCGAGCTGTTCATCGTCGAAGGCGATTCGGCGGGCGGTTCGGCGAAGCAGGGGCGCGATTCGAAGATCCAGGCCATCCTGCCGCTTAAAGGAAAGCCGATGAATCCGGAAAAATCAAAGCTGGCCGACATTTTGAAGAATGAAGAGTACCGGGCCATCGTTTCGGCGATCGGCTCAGGAATCGGCAATGAATTTTCCTCGGCGGACAGCAATTATTCCAAGATCATTATCATGACGGACGCGGATACGGACGGCGCCCATATTCAAGTGCTGCTGCTGACGTTCTTCTACCGGTACATGAAGCCGCTGATCGACGAAGGCCGTGTCTACATCGCACAGCCTCCGCTGTATAAAATCGCCAGCAAATCCGGCAAACTGGAAACGGTCCGTTATGCGTGGACCGAAGAGCAGCTTGCGAACTACTTGAAGGAATTCAAAAATTACGAGCTGCAGCGTTATAAGGGACTTGGCGAGATGAATCCGGAGCAGCTGTGGGAAACGACGATGAATCCCGAGACGCGGACGCTGCTTCAGGTGCAGATCGAGGATGCGGCCAAGGCGGAAAGACGCGTATCAACCCTGATGGGAGATAAGGTCGATCCCCGCAAACGTTGGATCGTAGAGAACGTTAATTTTGCGGAGTTTGAGGAATAGAAGGTGGAAGCATGAGTTTATCTGAACAATTTTTGCCGGCTTACCTGGAAGAGGTTGTAGGGGACCGCTTCGGCCGGTATTCGAAATATATTATTCAGGACCGGGCGATCCCCGATGTTCGCGACGGGCTGAAGCCGGTTCAGCGCCGCATTTTGTATGCGATGTACGACTCCGGCAACACGCCGGACAAGCCCTACCGCAAATCCGCCAAGACCGTCGGTGACGTCATGGGTAATTATCACCCGCACGGTGATTCGTCCATTTACGAGGGGATGGTCCGGATGGCCCAGCCTTGGAAGATGGGGCATGTACTGGTCGACGGACATGGCAACTGGGGCTCCCAGGACGATGACCCGGCTGCAGCGATGCGTTATACCGAGGCGCGGCTCTCGCCGATCGCGATGGAGCTTCTGCGCGATATCGAGAAGCGGACCGTGCTGTTCAAGGACAATTTCGACAATACGGCGAAGGAACCGGTCGTTCTGCCGTCCCGGTATCCGAATCTGCTTGTCAACGGGGCAAGTGGAATCTCGGCGGGCTTTGCGACGGAGATTCCGCCTCACAACTTGCGGGAAGTAATTGATGCCTGCATTGCGGTCATGCAAAAGCCCGAGATCGAGCTGTCGGAAATTATGACCTTTATCAAGGGACCGGACTTTCCGACAAGCGGCATCATCATGGGCGGCGAAGGCATCCTGGATGCCTACCGCACCGGCAAAGGCCGCGTTTACCTTCGCTCCAAGACGGAGATTGAATCGCTTCGCGGCGGCAAGCAGCAGATCGTCATTACGGAGATTCCATATCAGGTGGTCAAGTCGAGACTGGTAACCGCGATGGAAAACATCCGGCTGGAGAAGAAGGTCGAGGGCATTGCCGAAGTGAGAGACGAGAGCGGACGCGAAGGGCTCCGCATCGTGGTTGAGCTGAAGAAGGACGCCGATGCGAACGGCATTCTTGCTTATTTGTTCAAGAAAACCGATCTGCAGATTACGTACAATTTCAATATGGTGGCGATCGTAAACAAAACCCCTCAACAGCTGGGCCTTAAAGCGATGCTGGAGGCATACATTGAGCACCAGCGCGAGGTCGTCACGCACCGAACGCAGTATGAGCTGGAGAAGGCGGAGGACCGGGCGCACGTATTGGAGGGCCTGGTCAAGGCGCTGAACATTTTGGATGAGGTCATCGCGGCGATCAAAGCATCCAAGAACCGCCAGGATGCACAGAATAACCTGCAGTGGATGTTCGGCTTTACGGAGCGCCAGGCGGATTCTATTCTAACTTTGCAATTATATCGCCTAACGAATCTTGAGATCCATTCGCTGCAAAAAGAGCTGGACGAGCTCATGAAGAAAATCGACAACCTGCGCGGCATTCTCGCCAGCGACAAAAAGCTGATCGGGGTAATCCGCAAGGAGCTGCTCGAAATTCGCGAGAAATACGGTGTGGACCGCCGCTCCCTCATCCAGGAAGAAGTGGAAGAGATCAAGGTGAATCTTGAGGTGCTCGTCAATGCGGAGGACGTGCTTGTTACGATGTCCCATGACGGGTACATTAAGCGGACCAGCATGCTCTCCTTTACGCGAAGCGGTGGCGAGCTGGAGAGCTCAGGTATCAAGGAAGGGGACCACATCACCCGTTTATTCGAAGTGAACACGCTGGACAACCTGCTGCTGTTCACAAGCCGCGGGCAATATTTCCTGCTGCCGGTTCACCAGATACCGGAATATAAGTGGAAGGATGCCGGAACGGCGATCGTCAATGTCATCCAGCTTCCGAAAGAGGATTCGATCGTATCCGCCATTCCGGTAACGAATTTCGAAGAGCCTGGAAAATCGCTCGTCTTCGTTACCCGTAAAGGGCAGGTGAAGCGAACCGAGCTGAAGGATTATGTCACCAAACGATCAGGAGCCGTCGCCGCAGCGAAAGTCGCAGCGGATGACAGCGTCATCCAGGTCGTGATGAGCGACGGAACGAAGGATATTGTGCTCATCTCCAAAGACGGCATGAGCATTCGCTTCAAGGAGCAAGAGGTGAACCCGATGGGACGCGTGTCCGGGGGCGTCCGGGGGATCCAGCTCCGTGAAGGGGACGAGGTGGTGTCCGCCCTGTGGGTGGAAGAGGATGAAGGCGAAATCTTGACGATTACCGATCTCGGTTACGGCAAACGCAGCCTGCTGATTGATTATCCGGTCCAAAGCCGAGGCGGCAAAGGAATCGCCACATTCGAGTTCAAGGAAGGCAAGCGGGTGAAGCCGAACGGCAGCACCATCGCCGGAGCATTCTATTGCAGAGAACCGATCGATATTACGGCCTACGCTGATGACGGGCAAGCCTATCCGATTCATTCCGAGAAGGTTCCGATAGCTGAACGGAAATCGACAGGCAAGCTTCTGGCCGATGTCGGCAAAAAAGGACAGATTGTGAGTCTGGTCCATTTGCCTAACAACGGACAGGACAAAGAAGTTTAGTTTCGCTAAGCTTTTGATGTAGACAAAGCATCCCTTGCGGGTCACATGTGCGTCTCTATGCGCAAGTGCGATTCGTGAAGGGATGTTTTTAATATTTTGATTTGAAGCAACGAGCGCTCCTAGGAAGTATAGACAGGGGATAACTAGATAGCGGAAAAGTTACTCGCTGTGGCTTTTAATTTATACTTTTTGACATATGTCTTGCCATGTCGAAGGAATGTGATTATTGAAAAATGCCGTCATACCAAGGCTGGTGGGTTTTGTCGCATCGTTGGAAATTATATTTTTTAACGAAAAAAGAAGGATATTGGTAGGCGATCCGCGAACAATTAATCCAATAAACGACTTAGGAGAGTTGGCAGCCCGCACCTAACAACCGGCGGTCCATGGAGATGAGATGCAGATATCGAATGATTTCGAATCAGGTTCGATCAGACATAGCAGAAGGGATGGATGAACATGCATACTGCTGAATTCGCGAAGGTATGGTCAAAGCTGGCCAAGGATTATAAGCTTCATATGGAGGCCGGACTGGCGCCTACGTTGACCGAAGCGCAATTGACCGTGCTGGAGGTGCTTCAGGAACAGGAGCGGATGAAGCCCTCGGATTTTATCCCGTATATGGCCACCAGTCCGGCTGCGGTCACGATGCTTCTTGATCGCATGGAGAAGAATGGCTTGATCAAGCGGGAGCGTGATGAGCATGATCGGCGCATTGTGTGGGTTACGATTTCCTATAAAGGAAACGAGGAATACAGCCGGGGCATGCGGGTGCGGGATGAGTATCTGTCACAGGTGTTGAATCGCATTTCATCGCATAATCAGCAGCTGCTGGTATATTTGCTCGGTAAGATCAGCACGTCTCCGCAGGAAGCTTTAGTGGAGGTATAGCGGCTAGCCTATCATTCGGATGACGCTATCATCCGGATGATCCTCACGCCGGCTGAAATGAAAGCAGCCCCACCCGTGTCGAGCCGAAAACGGTTCGCGAATGGGGGGCTGCTTCTTTTTTGCTCTATGCGCTGCCAGATTTTACTCTAGCGGCCATTTAGCATCCATTATTTCAGGAGCCATAAAGCAGGGACATTGGCTGGCTCCCAGCCCGGAAGAGACGTATGGGCTTGGCGGCATTCATACGTTTTCCCGTCATAGGTTACAAGCGCCCCCTGCTGATAGGAGGTATTTGGAGCCCATGCAGGGATTTCCGGTGCCGACCCGTCCAGCGTCGTTACCTCCAGCGCATTGCTGGCGGCCGATACATTGCCGGCAGCATCGCGTGCTTTCACGGTAAACGTATAGGCTGTACTCGGCGTCAGGCCAGTGACCGTGTAGCTGAGGGCGGTGCCGGAAACGGTCGTAACCAAAGCGTCTCCGCGGTATACTTCGTACCCGGTTACACCGACATTATCGGTTGCCGCATTCCATGCCAGCGATACGCTGGTCGATGTAAAGCCGGCGGCTCTCAGATTGGCTGGTGCGGAAGGAGCCTGCGTGTCGGGGAGCGGATCGCTTGTCGAGGCGGTCAGCGGAGCGCTTGCGGCCGAGACGTTGCCTGCCCCGTCGTGCGCCTTCACGGTAAACGTATAGGAGGTTCCTGCTTGTAACCCCGTAACCGTATGGCTCAGGGTAGTCCCGGATACCGTGGCGACCCGGGAGGAGCCTTGGTAGACTTCATAGCCGGTTACACCGACATTGTCCGTTGAGGCGTTCCAAGCGAGCGAGATAGAGCTGCTGGTCGCTCCGGTCGACCGAAGGCCGGTCGGGACGCTCGGAGGCTGTGTATCCTGATTGCCACCGCCATTGTTCAAATTCACGTCGATGACGTTATAGAAGGCGTTGCCCGTATCGGCGATTTCCCATACGGCGAGAATCAGATAGTAGCCGCTGCGGTCGTTCGGAACGTTGCATGTATGCGTTACCGTGTTCGGCGGTCTTTTGCCTCCGTCATTGAAGGAGCAGAACAGCTCGAGATCGGCTCTTGCCAGCGGCTTGTTGGAATCCCAGCCCTTCTTCGTAATATAATACTTCCAATCGGATGTCGCATGCGGGGCAGTCAACACCCATTTAAAAGTGTTCGGACCGCCGTTCATGTTCACTTTGCTCCAGCGGGTCGGGGTTTGCTCATAGAGCTCGGTAAATATGCCTGCGCCCGTGATTTGCCCGTCAGCCGGTCCGCCCGTCGGGAAATTTCCTTTCCCCTCCAGGGACTGCGGTTCATAAATAATCCGGCCGCAATTTTTATTCTCGCCGAGCTTGCATTTGTAGGCACGACTGGCAGGCGATTCGATATAGCCATGTGCGGATGCAGTATTCGCCGTGATGACCATCACGAGGAAGAACAGCAGCAAACTTCCGAGAAAAATCCACAGCGGTTTCAACGACAGGCGGCGTGGAGCTTGAACGTGAACGTTTTGAATCATGAAAATCCCTCCTTCAACATGTGTACTTCTTTATGAATAGTCTGGTTGCAAGCTTCAGCCATTCTTAGGTCATGTGCAGCGCTTTGATAACGACCAACGATGCAAATGACAGGCTGACTTCGGATCTCTCACCTCCTTAAAAATTGAAGTCTATATAAACTCAAAGGGAATGAGTTTATACCATGATTGTACAAATTAACTAAATAATGTTAAACTATTCTGATTACTATTCTTCGGTATTCCTCGGGTCGTGTAAAGGATAATATTGTATTTTTGAGGGATAAAATATTTGAGTCTGATCGGGTGGCCATATAAAAAGACGAGATCCGCTTCGAAGTGAGCAGCGGATCTCGTCTTTTATGTCCAGCATGGAAAGCCGTTGGTCATGCTGTTGGTTATCATCAAATATTTCTTGTCCAACGATTCAAACGAAAGGTAATGAGCTTGATAGAGTTCCTTCTTACGATCATTGGCTTTCGAGCGTTCGCATCAACGCATCCATGGAGAACTGGGACCATGGATGAACGGCAGGAGGCGTCGATAAAATATTAACCTCGTCTTTGGTGGTAGGGTGGGGGAATCCGACCCGTACAGACCAGAGCGCAATTTGCTGCCCGGCTTGATTCACCTTGCTGCCGTATTTTTGATCCCCATAGAGGGGGTTTTCCGCATGGCTGAATTGCACGCGGATTTGATGCGGCCGGCCCGTGTGCAGCTCGATCAGCACAAGACTTAGGCCATTCTTGGATTCAAGGACGGTGTAATCCAATAGCGCTTCCTTCGCTCCATCCGTGCCTTTGGGAACGACCCGGACCGTGTTTGTTTTCGTATCCTTCAACAGGTAATCGTGAAGCCTTCCGGAAGACTTTGACGGTATACCGTGAACGATGGCCGCATACTGCTTATGAAAGTTCCTTGAGCGGACGGCTTCCGATAAACGGGAGGCTGCCTTGGAGGTTTTGGCAAACACCATGGCTCCTCCGACCGGACGGTCCAAGCGGTGCACCAATCCCAGATACACATTGCCCGGTTTGTTGTACCGTTCTTTGATGTCCTGCTTCAGGATGGTCAGCATATCGGGATCGCCCGTAGCATCCTCTTGGGACGGCACATTGACCGGCTTGGCTACACCGAGCACATGATTATCCTCGAAGAGAATCGGTACGCTCGGGTGCACGCGGTTAGAATCCCGGTTACTCATCGCATCAGGACTCCCATCTGCCGAGAATGCCGCATGGGAGGTTCAGTCCGGAGCGTGTGATCGGAAGACCGATTTCACCGGCGCTGATCGTACCGCCATACTTGGGCTTCATCGTCATGGAGAGCATATTGTGCAGAACGGTCGGTGAAATGCCGGTCGTATAGGAATTGATCAGCATAAACAGCGGCTGATCGGAGACGATGCTCATGCAGCTTTCGAGGAACGGGTACAGACTCTGCTCAAGCTTCCATGTTTCGCCTCCCGGTCCGCGGCCGTAGGACGGCGGGTCCATAATGATTGCATCATATTTGTTGCCGCGGCGCTGTTCCCGCTGCACGAATTTAAATACATCATCGGTGATGTACCGAATCGGCTTATCGGCAAGGCCGGATAGAGCGGCATTTTCTTTTGCCCACTGGACCATGCCCTTCGCCGCATCGACATGCACGACCTGGGCGCCGGCATAGGCTGCCGCTACGGTTGCACCGCCGGTGTATGCGAATAGATTAAGCACCCGAATCGGCCGCTTGGCCGCTTGGATTTTGTCCATCATCCAGCGCCAGTTCGCCGCTTGCTCCGGGAACAGGCCCGTATGCTTGAAGTTCGTCGGCCGGATGTGAAATTTTAATTGATCATAGGAGATCGTCCAGCGTTCCGGCAGCTGCTTCTTCATCTCCCACTGGCCGCCTCCGGACGAGCTGCGGTGGTAGTGGCCGTGCACGTTCCGCCATAATCCGTCCTCCCGTTCGATAGGCCAGATGATCTGCGGATCCGGGCGCCGAAGAATAACATCGCCCCAACGCTCCAGCTTCTCGCCGCCGCCGGTATCAAGAACCTCGTAGTCTTGCCAATCCTGAGCTACATACATGTTGAAATCCATCCTTCAAATAGTCATTTAGATTTTATTGTACAACAAACCGGAAGCCGAATGCCACCTAGTACAGCCGGTGAGCGTGAAGGGATAGTGCTTGCTTTTACGGCCTGCTGGAATAGACGGCGCGATCCTGTCCGGTGCGCGGCTTCCGTGCTTTTTTTAGCCGAGTCCTTCGAATGCAGAGTGGAAACGAAATTTCCCCTGCATCGATTCAAGAGCGCCTCGTTGAACCTCTGCTACCATAAAGACCTCGTCGGGCACCGTAAATTGGTTGATCTCGAAGCCGTGGGCTCTGGCCTGAACAAAGCCAAACCGCGGGTAATAGTCCTTGTGGCCGAACAAGAAGACGAGCGGATACCCGTGTGCGCCGCATCGTTTCTTGCCTTCTGCGATAAGCTGTCGGCCGACGCCCCGCCGCTGGTATTCGGGAAGAACCGCAAGCGGTCCGAGGGCGGCCACCTTATGCATCGTCCCCCCGTCATCCAAGGTGGCAGGACTGAACATAATATGGCCGACCACGATGCCGTCATCTTCAGCAACGATGGATAGCTCGGGGTCTATTTCGGGATCCTTGCGCAGCCGTTCCATTAATATTATCTCCTGCTGGCCGCCAAAGGCGCGCAGCAGAAGCTGGTGGACGCTTTCGATATCGCCTTTGTTCTCCGTTCGAATCATCATATCAAAATCTCTCCCTATCAGCGTTGGAATTGGTTCAATGTTCTATACTTGGTTGACGGTAACTCCGCCGGCATATTTATATTTCATCCGGCTTTGTTTCGATTGTAAGTCCATCAACATGTTTCCGTTTCATTAAATTTCGTTTCTTGCGGTTCTCTTTGCTCTCGAATACGATGTCGAGATCATAATCATCCGGATACAATTCTTCAGCAGCGATGAACGACTTCAGCCGCTTGTGGTTGATCCGATGCTTAGCCTGCTGAATCATTACGCCGATATTCCCCTTGGCATCCATCGTCTCATACACGGTGCCGCTTCGCTTCAAATAAGGCACATAGACCCGGTCGCCGAGGCGGAAAAGGGGAGGAGAGGCGGCCTCTACGTTCTCCGTTGCTGTCGCTCTAGTGCCTGAACCCGAGGACGCTGGGGCCGTAGTCGAAGCTTCATCTGCCTCTGCAATCTCCGGAGCCTCTGTGGATGCCGAGCCTGCTTGTGGCAAGGCAGCTGCAGAGTCGACCTCAGCGGCTTCAGCGCTCGTCTCCCCGGCTTCCGCGATGCGGGCCGTTACCGCTTTGGCCTCCGTAATTTCACGGGATCTCGCGATAATCGATTCCGGAATCCCGAGTTTTGCCGCGATAACAAAGGCATAGCTGTGACCTGCCTCGCCAATGCGCAGCCGGTACAGCGGCTCCAGCGTCTCGGTATCGAATTCCATGCGCGCATTTTCAAATCCCGGGGTGCGTGCGGCAAAGTTTTTAATCTCGGTAAAATGGGTGGTTACGACTACAGTTGATTGACGCTTATGAAGTTCCTCCAATATGGCGATCGACAAGCCGACTCCTTCTCCGGGATCGGTCCCTGAGGCCATTTCATCCAGTAAGATCAACGTGGAGCGGCCGGCGGTTTGGAGGATCTCCCGGATGTTGCGAATATGCGCAGAGAAGGTGCTGAGCGCATGCTCGAGGCTTTGCCCGTCTCCGATATCGACCGCAACCTCGTCGAAGACGGCGCACTGGCTGCCTTCTCCAACGGGAACGAGCAGCCCTGATTGCACCATCAGCGTAATGAGTCCGACGGTTTTAAGCGCCGATGTTTTTCCGCCGGTATTGGGGCCTGTAATGATTAACGTCTTATACCGATCGCCGATCGCAAAATCCAGCGGCACCATGGAAGCGCCGATCAGTGGATGCGTGGCGCTCTGGAGCCGGATCAAGCCTTCCTGATTGATGCCGACGTTCCTGCCACCGATGGACAATGCATATTTGCCTCTGGCGATAATGAAATCATATATGCCGACGGTATCCGCATTCATTCTCAGCTCGTGCTCATACTGCTCGGTCATCGAGGTCAGCTCGCTCAGCACTTTGGTCTCCTCACGGGCTTCATCGGCATGCAGCAGGTTCAGCTCCATCTGCAGCGTTTGGAGCTCGGAGGGCTCGATAAACACCGTTTGGCCGCTCGCGGATTCATCCAGCACGCTGCCATTCAGCATTTTCCGGAACTCCTTCTTGATCGGCAGGACATACCGGTCCCCGCGCTTACTGATGACATGCTCCTGCATGATCCCTTTATAACGGCTGACAAGACTGTCGAGCTTGCGCTTGATCCGTTCTTCGGCAACAAGGATTTTCTTGCGGATTTTGGCCAAATCTTTGCTGGCGCCGTCAACTACCCGGCCGGCATGGATGCTGTGCTCAAGCTCGGACAGCAGCGGCTTCAGCTCATGCATGGAGGAGGCGTAAGAGCTGACGGTCGGTGCGATGGCGCTCTTGTTCTCCATATATTTGATCAGTTGACGGCAGCTGCGAAGGAACTGGATCAGATGCCCGAAATCCCGTTCGGTTAGCACATACCCGGTACCGATCAGGTCGAGAATCAGCTCGATCCCTTCAAGCGACGGTATGGGTACGCTGGCACCCGCATTCAGCAGCGCACGGGCTTCCTCGGTTTCATCCAGCCTGTGGCGAATGGCTTTCAATTGCGTGAGCGGAGTCATGTTCCGGATATGCTGGATACCCAGATACGACATGGCGAAGCGTTCAAGCTCGCCCTGGATCCGGTAATACTCTAATTTGTTTAATGCGGCAGGATTCATGTTCTTCGATTCTCCTTTTTTGTTCATAATGGCTAGGCAATAGGCTTGGTGATCGTCTCACGGGAAACGCAAATAGGGCGGAAAGTGAACATGGGGTTCACTCTCCGCCCGGGCGTGAGGCTATTCCGATTCGGTATGCTCTTAAGCTGCGCCTAAATAACCCTTGGCCTAGGCAAGGGATGACGAACCTAAAAAATCCGCGCCAAAACTGCAGCGCGGATGAGCATAGCATATCTGAATAAAGCCTAAAGGGGCTTCAATTGATATCCGCAGTTCTTAACTAATTCACCGGAGGAAATGTAGATACGCATCAAGAAATAAACATAAACCTCCACAGGTTATGTCCATTATTTACCAATCTTGACGATCATGCATTCCATCCATATGAAATTGGCTTAGTTAAGAACAACCACCGACATCAAAATCTCTCCTTTAGATAAGGTATGGTCCTACTATAAACATATTCCAGATTAATTGTCAAGGGGCAGGAGGGAAATGGCTGTGTTGGTCGAAACTGTGATATGATGAAAATGGTTTCTTAAACGAAAGATGAACAGACGGGATCCATTCGATCGCACAACATGTGAGAGGAGCTGTAGCCATGGGGAAAATGCTGGCTAGAAATGAGGTTAAAGTCGAAGCAACCTGGAATCTGGACGATTTATTCGCGTCGGAGGAGGAATTCGAATCAGGCTTGCAGGACGTGGAAGCGCAGGCGGCCCGATTGACGCGGTTTAAAGGGAGACTGGGCGAGGGGGCGCATGTGCTTCTTGAATGCTTGAACGAGCATGAAGCGCTTATGGAGCGAATCGGGAAGATATCGGCCTATGCCCATCTCCGGCAATCGGAGGATGGGACCAATCCGGCGAATCTCGCGAGAGCTGCCAAGACGGGCGATTTGGTATCGCGGATCAAATCCTCGCTGACATTCCTTGAATCGGAGTTGCTGGAGCTAGAGGAAGGCGTCATCGATACATATATCCATCAGGAGGAAGGGCTTAAGTCGTATGCTCGCAGCCTGGGGCTGCTCCTGGAAACGAAGCCGCACCGGCTCAGTCCCGAATCGGAGCGCGTTCTTGCATCGCTTAGCGAAGTGCTTGGAGCCCCGTACCGTATTTATTTGCGGGGCAAGCTGTCGGATATGACGTTCGACGATATTTCGGTACGGGAAGAAACGATGCCGGTTTCGTTCCGTTTATACGAGAACGCGTATGAGATGTCGGAGGATACCGAGCTCCGCCGTGAAGCGTATGCTTCGTTCACCAAGTCGCTCCTAGGCTCCCGGCACACATTTGCCGAAGCTTACGCGACCGAGGTGAAGAAACAGGTCGTGCTTTCCCGCTTGCGCGGCTACGAGTCCGTGACGGACATGCTCCTGCAGCCGCAGCAGGTGACCAAGGAGATGTACAATCATATCCACGATACGATTCTTTCCGAGCTTGCTCCCCATATGCGCAGGCTCATGGCCCTGAAGAAGCGGGTGCTTGGGCTGGACCGCATGCTGTTCTGCGACTTAAAGGCGCCGATGGATCCGGACTTCAATCCAAGCATAACCTATGAGGAAGCATGTGCTACAATTACCGATTCCCTGGCGATTCTGGGTTCTGAATATACGGATATCGTCGAGACCGCATTTGCGAACCGCTGGGTGGATTATGCCGACAACATCGGTAAGTCGACGGGGGCCTTCTGTTCCTCGGTTTACGGCGTGCATTCCTATATTCTGGTGACGTGGGCGGACAACATGCGAGGCGCCTTTACGCTGGCGCATGAGATCGGCCATGCCGGCCATCTGATGCTGGCGGCCCGCAACCAGCGCATGACCAATGCTCGGCCTTCCATGTATTTTATCGAAGCCCCGTCAACGATGAACGAGCTTCTGTTGGCAGACCATCTGATGAGCAAATCCCAGGATAAGCGGATGCGCCGCTGGATCATTCTTCAGCTGCTCAGCACCTACTATCACAATTATGTTACGCATCTGCTGGAAGCTGAATTGCAGAGAAGAGTATATGCGCATGCGACGGCGGATCAGCCGATCACAGCAGATACGCTCTCGTCTTTGAAAGGCGCCGTGCTGTCCGACTTCTGGGGAGATGCACTGGAGCTGGACGAAGGCGCTAAGCTGACCTGGATGAGGCAGCCGCATTACTATATGGGCTTGTACCCGTATACCTATGCGGCAGGTCTGACGGCTTCGACGGCCGCGGCACAGCTCATTCGCGAGGAAGGGCAGCCTGCGGTCGATCGCTGGCTGCAAGTGCTTAAGGCTGGCGGCAGCATGACGCCGCTGGAGCTGATGTCACTCGCCGGAGTCGACATGACGACATCCGAGCCGATCTCTAGAGCCGTAGCCTATGTCGGATCGCTGGTGGATGAGCTGGAGTCCTTATACGCTTAAGCTATCACAAAAAAAGGGAGAACCGAAGGCGCGTCTCATGCCAATCGGTTCTCCTTTTTATTCATATGCTTCCTCAACGGGAGTGAGGGACGTGTCCTTTGGCTCTACGGCCCGTGTCGGTATGGAGAAATAGAACGTGGAGCCGCCGAATTCCCGGCTGTCTACCCCGATGATACCGCCCATGAGCTCGACAAGCTTCTTGCTGATCGCGAGTCCCAGCCCGGTGCCGCCGTACTTGCGGTTTAACGATGGATGGAGCTGTGAGAAGGAGAGGAACAGCTGATGCTGACGGTCGGCCGGAATGCCGATCCCGGTATCCGTAACTCGAATCGTCAGCGTAAGCTCACGGGTGCCGATGCGCCGGACGGCGTCGGCAGTCAGCGTCACGCTGCCTTGCTCCGTAAATTTGATGGCATTGCTGATCAAATTGACGAGCACCTGTCGCAGCCGCAAAGGATCCGCAACAATGACATCAGGGACGCTGTCTTCGTTCACGCTCCATGAAAGGGTTAGTCCT
Organism: Paenibacillus sp. FSL R5-0810; assembly: GCF_038002285.1. Taxonomy (NCBI): domain Bacteria; kingdom Bacillati; phylum Bacillota; class Bacilli; order Caryophanales; family Paenibacillaceae; genus Paenibacillus; species Paenibacillus sp. FSL R5-0810. The sequence goes on along the minus strand of NZ_JBBOCF010000001.1, from coordinate 2,549,629 downwards.
TTCTCGCTGGCTTTGGCATTGAACAAGTCTACGACGCTTCCCAGCAGGCTGCGGACATCGATCGGTTCCTCGCCAATCGACATTTTACCGGTCTCGATCCGGCTAAAATCGAGGATATCGTTCAAAATATGCAGGAGCGATTCACCGCTCTCCTTAAGAATGTCCGTATAATTTGCCTGTTCTTCATCGAGGTCGGTCGTCTTTAGGAGATCGATCATCCCCATTATGCCGTTCATCGGCGTACGAAGCTCATGGCTCATCATCGTCAAAAATTCCGTCTTGGCCTGATCTGCCCGCTCAGCCGATTCTTTGGCGCGTATGATCTCTTTCTCGTCGGTAATATCGCGGAATACCATCACGGCACCTTTGCGCTCGCCCCGATCCCAGATCGGATTGACCTGGTAATTGGCCAGGAAGCTGGTTCCATCGCGCCGCCACAGCACGATTTCGGTTCGAAGGAGAGGCGTTCCTTGCAAGAGAGCCATCTCAAGGGGGGAGTTCCTCCCGCGGTAAAAGCTGCCGTCATGCCGAATCTCCCTGATGATTTGATCGCAGGATCTGCCGATGACATCACCCGCATCTTCCCCCAGCATGGACGCACCGGCCGGATTGATGAAGGCGACTTTGCCGTTAATGTCCAGCCCGATAATGCCTTCGGACACCGTGTTCAGCAGCAGCGTGAGCTCGCGACTCAGCTTCTTGATCTCCTCCATCGAACGGTTGCGCTCCGTAATGTCCCGGGTAATTCCATAAACGCCGACAACTTCTTCATCCACGATGATCGGAATGTTAACGGTATTGATTTCGATCGGATGACCATCCTTGTGAATGATCGACAGGTCATAGCTCTGCGGGTTTCCTTCCTTCGCTTGGTTAAAATGGTACTGCGTCCGCGGCAGATCCTTATCCGCCACGATGGGACCGTAATACATGCCGACAAGCTCGTCCAGCGAATAACCGGTTAATTTCTGCAAATTCGGATTGGCCGTCAAATACTCGCCTTCCAGATTCATGGAGTAGACGGCAAGCGGATTGTACTCGAACAGCGATCGGTACCGCTGCTCGCTTTCCTTCAGCTTGAATTCGATACGCTTCCGTTCGGATATATCGCGGGCGATGGAGATGATTTCACGATGCCCGTCCTGTCCCGTAATGAACTTGCAGTTCACTTCGAACCAAATGTGCCTGCCGTCTTTATGCAAGTAACGGAAGGTGATCGGGGTAAGGGAGGTCTCGTCTAAGGTTCGCTGCAAATACGCTTTGAGCGGCCCGATGTCCTCCGGATATACGTAATCGAATGCACTGGTCCCCACAAGCTCTTCAGGATTATAACCGAGGAGCGAATAACAGGAAGGCGAGCAATATAGAAAGGTACAGTCGTCAATCGTATTCCGCGATATGAAATCCAGCGAATTTTCCGTGATCAGCCTGTATTTCTTCTCGTTCTCAACCAATTGCTGCGCGATCAGTGATTCTTCGGTAATATCCTGGGCCATTCCGACCAGTTCGATCGGTTTGCCTTCGCTTCGGGCCGATACTTCCCACTGTGCCCGGAGCGTACGAATGGTGCCGCCTTCAACCTGAATCCTGTAAATAATCTCGTCGGGCTGTCCCTTGATTGCCGACAGGATCGCACGCCGGAGACGTTTGCGGTCTTCGGTGACAACCGCGGAAAGAAGGGATTTATGATCACGCTCAATCGGCTCCAGTTGGTAGCCGTAAATTCGGCGTATTTCTTCACTGAAGGATAATGTCCGGGTCACAAGATCCCATCTCCAGGAACCGATTTTGGCGATCCGCTGGGCACGGGCGAGCGTGTCTTCATCGATTTTGCGCTTGGTAATATTGCGTGCGATCGCCAGCACCTTTGTTATTTGACCTTCGGCCCCCCGGATGACGTGGAAGGAGGTTTCAAACCATAGATAGTGTCCGTCTTTATGGCGGATACGCCTGTTGAATATTTCGCTATCCGAGAACAGCTTTCCGGGCTGTTTCATTTCTTCGGAGTCGGCCGAATGGTAAAACTCGGCGCGATGCCTGCCAACCATCTCTTCCTGACGATATCCTAACAAGTGGGTTGCGGAAGGGGAGATGTATTCAATGATTCCATCGGCATTGCTGATCGAGATGAGATCTTGTCCGCTCTTCAGGATGAGCGCAAGCAGCTCCTCCTGACGGATCATCGGCAAGGGGGCTTCCTTGATCTCCGCTCGGTCAATGCAGCACAGGATGAGCGGTTCTTTCCCGTTTGCCGGTGACGCCAAGAGAGAGAACTCCGCTGTTATGGACATTGCCCGTCCATCCGCGGACTGAAATGAAATCGTCTCCTGAAGTCCATTGGCGACATCATAGCTTTCAATTCGCTGCAAAGCTTTTTGGGAGAGGCCCTTCAGAACCAGGAGCTCGCGAGGCTTTCGCGTCAGCAGCTCGGAACGCGTGGATCCAAGGATTTCGCAGAAGCGTTCGTTCATCATCACAATCTGCTCTGTCTTTAAGGATATCAAAACCGCCCCGACAGGCAGTTTGTTAAACATGGGTTCCCAGAACCAATCTTCCGTAAAATTCCTCATATCATAGGCTGCCTCCCTGAGAAATGCTCTACCACTTGATCATAGTGGATCGTTCATTGTTCTAGCAATAGATAAAAGGATACAAATCAACATGACAAAACTTATGCGAAAGAGCTTACCGGTAAGCCCTGCGCGTACGAGGTTTGGTGCAAATATGTAGGATGGTACCGAACATGCTCGCCTTTAGCGGGTATTGACACATTTTTATGGGAACCTCCGGTTTCCGCCCTTCAGAAAATAGCTCCTGCGTCTTGTGATAATCCCGCATATGTGTGCTTATACAATTCGTAACCTCCTTGTTTGGTTGTACTATACCCGTATCATTCTGCGTTTAAACTGCTTTTCAGTTGTAGGCTAACACCCTATGCGGGCTAATTGCATACTATGCAGGGTAGAAGATAACGAAGGAGGAAGTTTCATGAACACATATCCATCTCAACAACAAATGCTGTTTCAATGCGATCATCATATGGCCCATTCCATGAAAAAGCATAAGGAGAACGCCCATGCTGCCTTGAAAAAGGCGATGAAGCACAAAGTTCGCGTAGAGACGCTGGATGATGAAGTCTTCGAGGGGGTCATCATCAATGTAGACGCCAAATACGTATATATCCAGATCGAGCAGGAAGGAAGCAGAGGCTTTTATCCCGGCTATCCATATCCGAGACCGCCGTTTGCGCCGTATCCGTACAATCCGTATTACAGCAACGTTATCCTGCCGCTCGCACTGTTTGACCTGCTGGCCGTCAGCCTGCTGTGGTAATTATTCATTAGTGCGCGGGGTGCTCCTGAAGGTTCTTGGACCAGGTGCACCCCTTATTTGATAGAGCGATGAAGATCGGCACCCCGCGTGTCAGTGAATAATGGCATTGACGAAAAATACGAGAAACCTGCCGTTGGTTCACGCAGCTTCTCCTCCATCTAGCGTCGATTTTTTGAAGGGAGCGGAAAAAATAATTTCAGCTATTTACATACATGCTGTATGTATGTTAAATTTAAGCCAATCATGAATAAGGAGTTGTTGATCCAGTGAACGTACAAGGCTTTTACCCGGTTATTATGTCCGGGCACATGGAGGAGAGTAAGGATTTTTATACCCGTTTATTTGGCTTTGAGGTTGTCTTTGAAGCGGACTGGTACATAAGCTTGAAAAGAAATGCCGGACCGGACAAGCTGTATGAGCTCGCCGTATTGTCTTGGAATCATGAAACGGTGCCGGCTGCTTTTCAGAGAGAGGTGCAGGGATTGATTCTCAATTTTGAGGTGGACAATGTCGACGCTGAATACGACCGGCTGATCAAGCAAGAGGGTCTCCCGCTTCATTTGGACATTCGCGACGAGGCGTTTGGCCAAAGGCATTTCATCACAAGCGATCCGAGCGGCGTGCTGATCGACATGATCCAGATTATTCCGCCATCCGAGGCCTTTGCGGACAATTACAAGGAAGACGTATGGACCGATCCGGAACCCAAGGCCGTCCAATGACACATTCCCAGCCCTTAAAGAATTATTTCGGGAGGGAGCTTGCCCTGACCCTATCGGATTTGATTCAGCCGCTCGTTGCCCGGTTTCCTGTCGACTCCTTCGTGGAGGCCGTAACCCGGCAATCCGAATCCCTTGAGCTCAAAGGGAGAGTTGCGATGATCGCGGCCGAGCTTCATCAAGCGTTGGCCATGCCGTATGAGGGCAGTTTGGAAGTGCTGCTTGACATCCTCGGCCCGGAAAATGAAACCGAGCAGGGCATGTTCACGAACGGCTATTTTTTAATGCCGGTTGCGTACTATGTCGAGCGTTACGGACTTCAGCATTTTGACCTGTCCATGCATGCCTTATATGAAATCACGAAGCGGCATACTTCGGAGTATGCCATCCGCCCTTATTTGCTGAAGTATGAGGATCAGTGCCTTGAACGATTGAAAGCGTGGAGAACGGATTCCAGCCTGCATGTCCGCCGACTCGTCAGCGAGGGGACACGTCCCCGTCTCCCTTGGGCTAAGCGGATTCCGGTTATAAAGGGGGATCCTTCGCATCACCTTGCTTTGATCGAGCCGCTGCTGAATGATCCATCGTTGTATGTCAGAAAATCCGTGGCCAATCATCTGCACGACCTAAGCAAGGATTACCGGGATTTCGTCATTACTTGGCTGGCGGAGCGACAGCACAGCGGCGGGGAGCATTTTCCTTGGATCGTCCGGCATGCGTGCAGATCATGGATGAAGGGCAGCGAAATGAAGAGCATGCACGAGCTTTTCTCTTCTGCTATATTTACAACATAGAATGAAGATTTGAAGAGAGGCATTTACGATGAAAAGAAGCAAGACGGAAGCGCAGGAGACGATGGAACGTCTGCTGCAGGTTGCAAGAGAAGAGTTCGCGGACAAAGGCTATGCAGACACCGCACTGGAGATGGTCGCGGATATCGCCCAAGTAACCCGGGGCGCGCTCTATCATCATTTTAAGAATAAAAAAGGGCTGTTTCTCGCCGTCCTGGATCTCGTACAGCGCGAAGTTTCAGAACGTGTCGCCTCGGAGGCGGGCCGTTCAAGCGAACCCTGGGAGCAGCTTCTGCTGGGCTGCCGGGCTTTTATCGCCGCGGCGGTAGAACCGCAGAACATGCGGATCATGCTGATCGATGGTCCGGCAGTCGCCGGCTGGGAGACTTGGCGCCAGATGGACGAAATCCATTCGATGCGTCATCTGCGGGAACAGCTGGATGGGATGCAGCAGAAGGGGGAGATGAAACAGCTGCCCGTCGATGCGATGACCCATGCGTTATCTGGCGCAATGAATGAATGCTCGTTGTGGGTGGCGGAAGCGGAGGATACGGCTCAGGCAGCTGATGATTCGATGCGGATTATTGAAACGATGCTGACGGGATTTAGGCGCTGACAGGCCATACTCCGATCGCGGATATCGAAATAGGAGATAAGCAGCCGGCCGGCAAGGAAAAAGCACCCGAATGGAGGGGGTTCTCCAAAGTTCGGATGCTTTTTTTAAAAAAAAATTTATGCTCAGCAGAATTATGTGTGCTGCGAGGGAGGCTCAGGGCTGCAGCGTTCGAAAACCTCCTGCTGCCCTTCATCCATCCGGTCGATCAGCTTAACGATAGAGGGAGTTGTTCGCTCGTAAGATCAAGCCAATCCAATTCTTCCCGCGTCAGCTTGATCTGCGCTCCCTCATCACAGGATTTCAGTTCTTCCGCGTTTTGGGCGCCGATCAGCGCGCAGGTCGGGAAGGGCTGATTCAGGACATAAGCGAGTGCGATCTGAATCGTCGTAACCTGCTTGGCTTCGGCAAGCTTCTTGGCCCGCTCGAGCCGCTCCCAGTTGGCATCGCTATAGAACACACGGACCAGATCTGCGTTGTCCCGCACCTCGGGAGTGAATCGCCCCGTGAAAAATCCTCTGGCCTGCGACGACCAGGACAATAGCGGGAATTGCTCGGCTTCATGCCATGCGCATGTCTCTGCATCCGCAGATACGCAGCCTTTCCAGAAAGGCTCATTCGGTTTCGCAAGGCTCAAATTCGGACTGCTGAAGGAGAAGCCGACGAGTCCGTTCGCTTCCGCATATTGATTTGCCTCCCGGATCCGTTCCCAGGTCCAGTTGGACACGCCGATCGCTTTCACGGTTCCGGATTCGATATATTCGTTGAGCGCCTCCACTACCTCGCCAGCCGGAACATTCGGATCGTCGCGATGCAGTGCGTACAGATCGATATAGTCGGTCTGCAGCCGCTGCAGGCTGTCGGTGATGTCATTCTTGATATCCTTCCGGGTCACGCGCGGTCCGTTCTGGTCGTGGTGAGCGCCCTTGGTCAGAATAACAAGCTGCTCCCGGTTGCCACGCTCCTGCATATAACGACCGATCACTTCCTCGCTTTGGCCGCCGCAATAAATATGGGCCGTATCGATCGAATTGCCACCGATGGCCAGAAATGCGTCCAGATTGGCAGCTGCCCGCTCGTAGGAATCATGGTAGAAGTAGTCCGATCCTTTCATCAGCACGGAGACGGGTTTGTTCAATCCCTTGATTGAAATATACTTCATGTTCATACCTCCTTTAAAAATGTCACAGTACGATTCTTGACCGCTCATGGGCGGATTTCAGACATGCGTCAATGACCCTCATATTACGGACGGCATCTTCTGTTGTGTATCGGAGCGGCTTGCCGTCCAGTACCGCTTCGGCGATACGGTCACCCTGCTCGCTGTATGCGTTGGCGGAAGGAACCTCGATTTCCTTCCGGCCTTCACTGGTCGTCAAGAAGAAATTGGCCCCGTTCTCGGGCAGGCTGTATGCATACGGCACCTCGATCAGCCCTTCGGTCCCCACGATTTCAAGCGGATTACGGTAGGCGGCCCACATGCCGCAGTCAAAGGTCAGCGATACGGCACCTTCAAATTCGACCAGTCCGGATGCCATCATGTCGACATGATCATGCTCCGGCGAGAAGAAGGCCTGAACGGTAACGGCTTCAGGCTCTTTATCGAGCAGAATCCGGGCTGCGTTAATCGGGTAACAGCCGACGTCATAAATGGAACCGCCGCCCCAGTCCTTACGGAACCGGACGTTGCCATGGTTGGCCGAGCTGTTAAAGGTGAAGGCGCTGCGGATGCCTCGGATCTCGCCGATCGCTCCGGATGCGATATATTCCTTCAAGATATCGTACCGCGGGTGGTAACGGTACATGAACGCTTCGGCCAGAATCACGCCGGCTTTCGCTGCGGCATCAGCCATCTCGGCGGCTTCGGCCTCCGTCAGCGCGATCGGCTTCTCGCAGAGCACATGCTTTCCGGCTTCGGCCGCCCGGATGCTCCATTCTTTATGTAAATGGTTAGGAAGGGGAATGTAGACCGCATCAATGTTAGGATCCTCGAGCAGGGCTTCATAGCTTCCATACGAGATATTTATGTTAAGCTCTTCGGCGAGTTGCCTTGCTTTATCCTCCTGCCGGCTCGCGATGGCTGCAACTTCATTGCGACGGGATTGCTGGAGTCCGGGAATGACCGCACGCTTGGCGATGCTGGCGCAGCCCAAAATGCCCCACCGTAGTTTCTTGCTCATCTTCATCAGTTCCTCCTTCGTTACTTGAATAAGATTATATTGCGATTATAAGAGAGAATAATTAAAATTAATATAATATTATTTTGTATTGGATTAAAACAATATTGTCATCGAGGAGACCTAGGAATGAAACGCCAAATCCACTTGCTGACCCTGCCGGAGATGCCGTTCTTCTGCTTTCCGGAATCGGTGGGCATTTACCGGGAGGAGCCGGAGCACTCGGTTACGCGGGCTGCCGGGGCACTGAACAATTTCAACATTCATTACGTCGCTTCCGGTACGGGGTATGTGGAAATCGATCAGCAAGTGCATACGCTGGGGCCCGGCGAAGCCGTCCTGTATTTCCCCATGCAGGCACAGCGTTATTACAGCAGCGAAGATGACCCATGGGACGTCCGCTGGTTCCATTTTTACGGGAGCGGGCTGCAAAATTATTTGATCGAACGGGAATTTCATCGCAGTCCGCTGTGGAGTGTCCGTCAGCCTGCTGCATTTGAGGAGGCGCATGAAACGCTGTTAAAGGAGGCGGAGAGGCATCGGATGCTGAACCCGGCCCAGCTGTCGACGCTAACCTATTCGCTGCTGACGGTCTTCGTGGAGCAGGCATCCGCGCTCTCTGACCATAAATCCAGCAACTCGGGCAGCCGGATTCTCGAATTGCTGCCGATCATTCAGCAGGAAGCCGCCAAGCCGTTTATACTGGAGGAATGGGCATCAAGGATCGGGGTAAGCACCTATTACTTCTGTAAGCTCTTTCGAAACGTCATGGAAATGACGCCGATGGAATTCGTCACCAGGTGCCGCCTGCAAATGGCCAAGCAATGGCTGCTGGAACACAAGGACAAGACGATCGGACAAATTGCCGTTGAGGCTGGATATCCGAGCGTCAGCTACTTTAATAAGCGGTTTATGGAGCATGAAGGGATGACGCCGTCTTCCTACCGGCGCTTGCACGGAGGATAGTCTGGTCGTCCTGTTCCCACGTACGGGAACGAGCCCGACTTAGGTCCAGGTTCTAATCACTTCTAGAGTCGGTTTTGGCTTTGGTTTAACCGGATTACAATGGAGTTAACGAGGGATTTGACGAAATCCTGACCGATGATCAAGTTAAACGGGGGAAAGACCAATGTCCGATACAAAGAACTTATATATATTGCTAACCGATACGGGAACGATGTTTACGAGGCTGATCAAGCGAATTACGGCTGCGCCGTATAACCACGCTTCCATTGCATTGGATGGCCAGCTGAATGAGGTGTTCAGCTTCGGCCGGAAATGTGCCGATAATCCATGGGTGGGAGGCTTTGTGGAGGAAGACGTATATGAAGGAACCTTCAGCCATTTTCCGGGTACGCGATGCGCGTTATTGCGCTTTGAGGTGACTCAGGAGCAATATGATCAGGTCCGCGCGGTGATCCAGCGCTATAAAGACGAGGAGGACGCCTACCGGTATAATCTGATCGGATTGTTCGGTGTTCTAATGAGGCTGGATATTACGAGAGAGCGGTCCTACTTCTGCTCTCAATTCGTTGCCGAGACGTTGCGCCAGAGCGGGATTCGCCTGTGGGACCGTTCGTCCACGCTGGTGACGCCGCATGATTTTCTGCTGCACCCCTCGATGGAGGTAGTGTATGAAGGCATGCTGTACGACTATCCGCTTCTAGATCAGACAAGACTGGCAAGCTTCCATCATCCGCTTCAATCGGCGGCACAGTAGAAGGCATCCTGAAGTGCTTGGCATACAGTTGGATAGGATAACGATCATCCTCTGCCGGACGGCAGAGGATGATTTATGTGGCCGCTACTCTCCAATGGGAGTCGAGCCGATCCTCATTAGAATCTTGTCCATACTTTCCTATTGAAGTTGTGTCGATACTTTTCAAGCTTGATTCGTCACTAGCCCATAGACAGGGATGCCGTTATTTGATGTGACCATTAGCCTGCCGGATTATCGTTTCGATCCGCTGTTCGTGTTGGAAAACGCTCTTCTTCTTCGCCAGAATTTGGCCGGAGAGGGTGAGCATCCGTGCCAAGGTATCCGATGTCCGTGGCGGATCCTGCGACTTTACGGCGGCTTTAAAGTTCTTCCATTCAGTGTTCAGCAGCTTGTTCGGGGTCGAGATCGCACTCTTGTCGCTTTTGATTTTGCTCTTATACGGCTCGATCCCGGAAAGCACGGACCGCACTTTGGCCGCCTTGCCGGTACGTTCCTTCTTGGCTGCCGTCAGCGCCGCTTGCTTCTGCTTGATATCCTGCCTCCCAATATTCACCAGCAGCTTCATGCTGTTAGCCTGCGTCTGCAGCATCTTGGATAACGTCTTGTCCTTCAATTTCTTGGCTGCCGCAACCTGCCTGTTTAGCGCCGTGTAGCTGTCGAATAAAGGCTGATATTTACGCTTCGCCGCATTCAGCTGTTCCTCCAGATTGCGGATCTTGTCTTTATCCAGATCGCTGATCCTTCTGCGCACTTCCGAAGCCTTGGCTTCGTTGGCGTAATGCAGCGAAGCGATTTTATCATCCCATTCCATGGTCTCTTTCCGTTCGGCTTTAAACGTATCATACTGCTTGAGCAGCCTGGTACCGCCCGACCCGCCGGCACGGCCTGCGGTTTCGCTTAGCTGATGGTTGATCGCATCCGTGAATTCGATCGCTGCGGCCGCGGCCTCCCGGACCGGCACTAGACCAATTATCAATTGCATCGCAAGATAGATCATGAACATTTTCTTCATCATGACAGTAATGCCCCTTCCATCCATTGGATTCGTTCCAAGAAGCCGCTCGTAAGCTCATACGAAGTCCGGGTAACAACGCAAAAAAGCACCCGGGCAGCAGGCATCAATGCCTGGCTTACGGGTGCTTCCTTCGTAAGAATCCAGAATTAGTTTAGTAAAATATACAATATATAACCTATATTTGTCAATCATGTCTATGGTCAATTCTTTAAAAAGTTTAAGCGAGTCGAATCTTTGACAGAATCGCTGCCCATGCTTCCGTATCGCCTTCCCACGTCCTGCCTTTCGGGATGCGAACAAGCCTGGCATCTTCAGCGAACGAAGGCAGCTCCACGATGTCCGAGTCTTCTCCATGAAGAATAAATAGCATGGAAATATGGGGATTGGCATACGTTTCATGGATGGAGGCATAGATGGCTTCGGCATCCTGCTGATGTTGAATGATCCGCACGAGAAGAACGCTTTGGCCGGATGCCAGGCAATCATTAAACCGTGCGATCCTTCGATCCAGCCGTTCCCGAAATTCGGCATAGTCGTGTAGCGGCGGCTGGTCGGGCGTATTTTTAAAATCGTGAAATGACAAACAGGTTGACTGCCGATCGCGCACATAGTAGGTGTTTACGGATTTGCCGTAGATCTCCAAATGCTCGAGCTGCATAAAGCCTTCAAGCCGTCTGCGGATCACGCCGCAAAAATCGACGGTCGATGCGAAATTGAACCAATCCCAGGGACCTGCCTGACGCCGCAGACCGTTTCGCTTGAGCTGAGCGGCAACCTGGCAGTTATGCCCCAGGCTGAAAATTGCCTCGTACCGGTACGGTTGTGTCTCCATTTCGAAGACCTCCCTTCCAATCTATCATTTCTTATTCTATGTTGATTGATAGAAAGGGTAAGGGCGCAGGAGAATTACAAGGAGCGCTTTAACCTCCTTAACCAACCGTCACAGGTAATTGTTTCGGTAAGCGGATGCGGACCGTTTCGGGCAATCTTCTTTCATTTCCGGCATTAGCATTATTGTGATAGCGGGAAGCTCCCATATACGGCGGTTTACGGTCTATTACTATGGAGCCGGCTCATTGACAGGAGTAGAGGTCAGGTGATATCCTCCAATCAAACACGGGGTTTATCCGGGAAGACAACGAAACGATCCGAATCTGCCCCCTTGCCGCGGGCCCTGCTCCGGCTTGTGAGGTCGGTTACGGCGGCAGCGAATATACCGTTAACCAGAAGCTCTTCACTTACGAAGAGTTTTTTTCATGGCGGAAGAACCGTGTACTACAGCGAAAAGAATGTGATGACAGATGTTGGTTCGACTACGAACCCGAATGAACGGTTTACTACAAAATCATTTTTCCGGAGAGTCGATGGACTACCGGCAAATCTTTGCACTCATGCTTCCGATTCTGATCGACCAGGCTTTTATCATCGGCCTTAACTTGGTCAACACGGCGATGATCAGCTCCTCGGGAGTGGCGGCGGTCAGTGCCGTCAACATGGTCGATGTGCTGAATATTTTTCTGATCAACGTATTCGTAGCGGTGGCTACCGGAGGTACGGTCGTGGTCGCACAGTATAAAGGCAGCGGCAATGGGCAGATGGTGTCCAGGGCTTCTGCGGCTACGGTCACCTCGGTGACGATTATTGCACTAGCGATCGCGCTGCTTATCATCGGGCTGCATAATCCGATACTCCAGCTTCTGTTCGGCTCCGCTTCACCGGAGGTATTGGAGAGTGCCCGGATCTACCTGATCGGCAGCGGAACATCCTTTCTAGGAATTGCGGTCGTACAGGCGGTATGCGGAGCGCTCAGGGGCATCGGAAAGACGCGGGCCTCGCTTGCGCTGTCGCTGATTATGAATCTGCTGTATGTGGTGCTGAATATTTTATTTATTACGCTGCTGCATATGGGGGTCTTCGGCATGACTCTGGCCATTAACATTGCCCGTTTTGCGGGTGCGGCCTGCGCGCTGTATTATTTATTCAAGGTCGACGCAACGCTGCATATCCGGCTGAAGGACTTGTTTCATTTTCCATTGTCGATGCTTCGCAAAATCATGTTTATCGGCCTTCCGTTCGCGGCAGAGCAGATGTTCTTCAACGGGGGAAAGCTGCTGACGCAGGTGTTTATCGTAAGCTTAGGCACCTATGCGATCGCTACGAATGCGATCGGCGGATCACTCGCGATGCTGACGCAAATACCCGCGAGCGCCTTGTCGCTGACGATCGTAACGGTAGTCGGCCAATGTATCGGCCGGGGGGATATTGCGGATGCCCGGAAGTTCATCCGGTCATTTCTATGGCTGGGTGCCATCTCTCTGGCGGTAATGGGACTTATCCTGATCCCGCTGTTCAATCCGCTCGTCGGATTGTTTAATCCGCCGCAGGAAATCGTGCATGAACTGTTCGTTGTCATGCTGATCAACGTGATCATTCAGGTCCCGCTGTGGTCGATCAGCTTCATACTCCCCTCCGCACTCCGGGCGGCGGGAGATTCACGGTTTACTTCCATTACCTCCATGATGACCATGTGGCTGTTTCGGGTCATCCTCGGTTACATCATGGGGATCGTGCTCGGCTGGGGCATTCTCGGCGTCTGGCTCGCCATGAACTGCGAGTGGGGCGTGCGGGGCGCGCTCTTCCTGTGGCGGTTCCGCGGCAAAAAGTGGTATGCGCATAAACTGATTTAGCTATCATCCCTATATGAGCTAAGCCCCTATCGTGGGGCTTTTTTTATTTCTTCGGCTGACCTGGATCATTTTTCTAACTTGACTATATACCCGGTGGGGTATATATTATAAGCGTGCCGCATCCGTATTCTTAAGCTTAATCCTTGAATTTGGATGGAATAAACCGAGGAGGTATGAGGGTGAGATACGATGATCAGATGAAGAACCGGGTAAAACGGATCGAAGGCCAGCTCCGCGGCATTCTGAGGATGATGGAGGAAGGGAAGGATTGCAGGGAAGTCATTACGCAGCTATCGGCGACGCGCGCAGCGATGGACCGGGCGATCGGCGTCATCGTCAGCGCCAACCTCGTGGACTGCGTCAAAGAGGCTGTGGAGAAAGGCCGGGATACGGAGCAGCTAGTGGTTGAAGCGGTGAATCTGCTCGTCCAGAGCAGATAACGTCACAGGCTATCTAAAAGGGCATTTGACCCAGGGATCAGAATTCGCAAAGGGTTGATGTCCGTTTGTTTTATCATATTATATACCCATGGGGGTATAAATTAAATGGTTGAAACTACGAAGGAGGAATTTTGGAATGCGTGCTGATCAAGTATTGGATGCCAAAGGCTTGGCATGCCCAATGCCAATCGTTAAAACGAAGAAGGCAATGAAAGACATGGAGCAGGGACAAGTGCTCGAGATTCATGCTACTGATCCGGGCGTGAAGAGCGATTTGACGGCCTGGGCCCAATCGATGGGGAACGAACTGCTCGAGCACCGCGAGGAGGACGGCGTGTTGAAGTTTTGGATCCGCAAAGGATGATTTTTGTATCAATAAATATACCCATAGGGGTAGAAGATCACATAAAAAGGAGGAAGAGATATCGTGACCGAACAGAAGCGAACGACCATTATCTTATTCAGTGGGGATTATGATAAAGCGATGGCGGCCTACATCATTGCTAATGGCGCGGCTGCGTATGACCATGAAGTGACCATCTTTCACACCTTTTGGGGGCTGAACGCCCTGCGGAAGGATGAGGATGTGCTGCTGCCTAAGAAAAAAGGGTTCATGGAGAAAATGTTTGCCAAAATGATGCCGAGAGGCGCCAACAAAATGGGGCTGTCGAAAATGAATTTTGCCGGCATGGGACCTAAAATGATAAAGGATGTCATCAAAAAGCACAATGCGGTTCCGCTGCCGCAGCTGATCGAGATGGCGCAGGAGCAGGATGTCAAGCTGGTTGCTTGCACGATGACGATGGATCTTCTCGGCCTGCAGGCGGAAGAGCTGATGGACGGGATCGAATACGCGGGAGTGGCAGCCTATTTGGGAGATGCCCAGGATGGGAATGTAAATTTGTTTATTTAAAGAATTAGGTTCCGTGGCAATTGCGAAAGTGTTCTGAGAATTAAAGCCGTTTTTCTCTAATGAAATAAGATGCATATTAACATTTTTTTATTCGAAATTATACCCCTAAGGGTATATGAAAATCCGAATGGAGGCTAGATCTTTAATGACTACAATACAATCCGATGCGAAGCTGGACGCGAAGGGGCTGGCATGTCCAATGCCGATCGTACGTACGAAGAAAGCGATGAAGGATCTCCAAGCTGGCCAGGTGCTCGAGGTGGAGGCGACGGATCCGGGATCCAAGGCCGATTTGAAAGCCTGGGCGGAAAGCGCCGGGCATCAGTATTTGGGCACGATGGAGGAAAATGGCGTACTGCAGCATTATCTTCGCAAATCGTCCGAGGAGGAAGGAGGAGAGCTCATGTATTCCAATGTGTGCGAACCTGCTGAACTGCAGAAAATGCTGGATTCCGGCGAGCCCGTTGTCCTCTTGGACGTGAGGGAGGCAGCCGAATATGCTTTCCGACACATTCCAAGCTCGGTTTCGATTCCGCTCGGAGAGCTGGAGTACCGTTTAGGCGAGCTGAACAAGGATGACAGGATCTATGTAATCTGCCGGTCGGGCGCCCGCAGCGACTTGGCGTCGAAAAAGCTTGCAGACAGCGGCTTTACGCATGTCGTTAATGTCGTACCCGGCATGAGCAGCTGGAGCGGGCAGACGGCCGGCTTGGACAATGGGCAGATGAAGTAACCGGTATAAGTGACGGGAATGGTAGCTCGCACCTCGGTATTCAAAAACGATAGAGGAACTTGATGAATAACCAAACCTCACAATAGAGAGGAAGATACAGGATGGCAATTAGAGCTATGCTTCCGCAGGAAGCGGCAGAGAAGGCAATTCGCAAGGAGCCGTTATTCATTCTTGATGTTCGCAACCCCGCCGATTTTGCAGATTGGAAGATCGAGGGCGAACGATTCAAGCATCTCAACATTCCGTATTACGAGCTGATCGACGGGGTGGAGGAAATATTGGAGCAACTTCCGGCAGAAGAAGAGATTGTGGTCGTTTGCGCCAAGGAAGGCTCGTCCGTTATGGTCGCCGAATTGCTGGCCGAGCAGGGACGGAACGCTGCTTACTTGAAGGGAGGCATGAAAGCATGGAGCGAGCTTCTCATGCCGCTTAAAATCGGAGATTTGAAGGAAGGCGGCGAATTGTACCAGTTCGTTCGGATCGGCAAAGGGTGCCTGTCGTACATGTTGGTGTCCGGCCATGAAGCCGCATTGTTCGACGCGACACGGATGACCGAGGTATATACTGATTTCGCTGCAAAAATGAATGTGCAGATCAAGCACGTCTTGGATACGCATCTGCATGCCGATCATATTTCGGGCGGGCGAGCCATCGCCGAGGCTGCAGGCGCAAAGTACTGGCTGCCTGCAAAGGACGCCGGAGAGGCGGCATTCAAGTATGAGCCGCTCGAAGACGGAGACGAGATTCTGCTTGGGAGCAGCGTGATCCGGATCGAAGCGCTCCATACCCCTGGTCATACGGCTGGTTCTACCTCATTCCTAATCGATGATCAATATTTGCTGACCGGAGATATCCTGTTCATCGATTCGATCGGCCGTCCGGACCTTGCTGGACATGCGGAGGATTGGGCGGGAGATTTGAGGAAGACGCTGTACTCCATATATAAGGAGCTGTCCGGGGAGCTAGTCGTGCTGCCGGCTCACTTCATGATCATGGACGAGCTGAGCGCGGATGGGACTGTAGCGAAGAAGCTTGGCGAGCTGTTTGAAGAAAACCATGGTCTGAACATCCGGGATGAGAAGGAATTCAGATTGCTGGTCACGAAGAGCCTGCCGCAGCAGCCGAACGCCTACTTGGAGATCCGGCAGACCAATATGGGAATGATGCAGCCGAATGCGGAGCAGCAGCGGGACATGGAGATTGGGCCGAACCGATGCGCGGTTCGGTAATAAGGGCATGGAAATATGACCGTGTAAACGGTCATGCCTGATTGCAAAAGCGAAAAGGGAACCGGATGACGGTTCCCTTTTTTAAAGAATAAAGGGGGCATGAACATGGAATGGACTGTAACTTACATCTTGGCGATATTCCTCATCGGTTTTATCGGTTCCTATATTTCGGGCATGGTAGGCATCGGCGGTTCCATCATCAAATACCCGATGCTGCTGTATATTCCGCCATTATTCGGCTTTGCGGCATTCACGGCGCACGAAGTATCCGGCATTAGTGCTGTACAGGTGTTTTTTGCCACGATCGGGGGCGTGTGGGCTTACCGGAAGGGCGGGTATTTGAATAAAACCTTAATTTTGTATATGGGTTCGGCGATTTTACTTGGCAGCCTAATTGGAGGCTTCGGTTCCAACCTTATGAGCGAAAGTTTCATCAATATCATGTACGGCATATTGGCATTGCTTGCTGCCGTCATGATGCTGATCCCCAAGAGGGGAGTGGACGAAATTCCGCTGGATCAGGTGACGTTCAACAAATGGCTTGCAGCCGGACTGGCCCTTGCGGTCGGTATCGGCGCAGGGATCGTCGGGGCGGCAGGCGCGTTTTTGCTCGTGCCGTTGATGCTGGTCGTCCTGAAAATTCCGACGCGGATGACGATTGCCACTTCGCTCGCAATCACCTTCATCTCCTCCATCGGGTCAACGGCAGGCAAGCTTGCGACAGGGCAGGTCGATTACGGCCCGGCCGCCATTATGGTCATTGCCAGCCTGATCGCTTCCCCGCTTGGCGCTTCCGCCGGAAAGCGAATGAATACGCGTGTGCTGCAGTTGATCTTGGCCATTCTCATTTTGGCGACAGCTATTAAAATTTGGCTCGATATATTGTAGCTCCGCTGTATCTTAGTATAATGGCAATAACGGATTTACCGCTGAGGAGGGCGAGCTAAATGACCCGATGCAGCTGCAGGGTTTGCTCCTAATTTGGATATGATGGGGGCAGTCCTTCATTGAAGCGGCAAGATGAGAGCGATGGAATCCGAATAAGAAGGCGGGTGGCAGGAGATGAATCCGTGGAACGAGCGTTTCCAAGGAGAGGAATATGTATACGGAACGGAGCCGAACGCTTTTGTGGTCGACATGCAGAGCCGGCTTTCATTAACCGGCCAGACACTTGCGATTGCAGAAGGGGAAGGTCGAAATGCGGTATATCTGGCCGAGCAAGGTCACGATGTAACCTTGTGGGATTACGCAGAAGCGGGGCTGAACAAGGCGAATAAGCTTGCGAAGGAGAAGGGCGTTAAGATTGCTGCCCGTCTTCAGGATCTGGAGGATGCGGCGTGGACGCCGGATCAATGGGATCAGATCGTGTGCATATTCGGACATTTTCCGAAGGCGCTGCGCCTGCGAACCCTTCGCGGCGTTAAAGAAGCGGTGAAGCCGGGGGGGTATTTCATAACCGAAGTGTATTCGATGAACCAGATTCCGTATCAAAGCGGCGGTCCGCAGGAGATGGACATGCTGTATGAGCCGGAGGATTTTTTGCGGAGCTTTGCGGATTGGAGAATCATTCATTTTTTTATGGGAGAGGTTCATCGCAGCGAAGGAGCGCTGCATCAAGGCTTGTCCCATGTCATTCAATTTGCCGGGCAGAAGCCTGCTTTCACGTAAGCACCGGAGGAAAGGAATGTGAAGGGTGTTTTCAAAGATTAGGCAAGAACCTCATGTGATGATTGAACGTTTGATCCAACAGTTTTGGCCGGAGTGGGTCGGGACGGTCAGTCAAGGCGCGGGCGGCTGGAACAATACGACGCGTTTCATCCATCAAGCAGACCGCGGCTGCGTGCTGCGCATCTATAACACCCACCGCGACAAAGACAAAATCGAATTCGAGCTTGCCGTGCTGGAGTCACTGCGGCAGAGCAAGCTCTCCTTTGACACGCCGATGCCGATCCCCTCGGCAGCAGGGGAACGGATCGTGCAGCTCCCGGACGGAAGCGAACGATATGCGGTGGTGTTTGGATTCCTTGAAGGAGAGCGACCGGAAAGGAACAGCCTCCAAGCGGCTTATTCCTTCGGGGAGAAGACGGGAGAGCTATTGAAAGCACTGGAGCGGATTGACATACCCCGTCCTCCCGCATACCGGCCGTATTATGAACTGCTCCAGTCCTATCCCGCTTGCACGAGGGAAACGATCGAGGCGTTCTGTTTGCAGCCGGAACCGGCATTTCGCGATCTGCACCAGGAGCTTCTGCGGTTACTTGATGCGTACGACGACATCTGCGGCAGACTCGGAGAGCTGAGGAAGCTCCCGCAGCAGCTGGTCCACGGGGACCTCAATTTCTCCAATTTGCTGGTCGATCCCCGTCAGCCCGAGAAGGTTACGGCGCTGCTGGACTTTGAATTTTGCACCCGGGATGTCCGGGTGATGGAGCCGGCGGTGGCGATCTCCGGATTCCTTGGATTCGAGGAGGAGCGTGAGGCCATCAGCCGATTCTGCCAAGGATTCGGGAGCCGGATCCGCTTGAGTCCGGAAGAGATTGAGGCGATCCCGGTGTTAATCCGGCTGCGTATGGTGGATGTATTTCTCCACTTCATGAGCCGGTACCATGAAGGCACGGATAGTGCCGCGGTGCTGCAAGAGCAGGTCCCGATGCTGGCGTCAGGCTTGAGGCAGCTTACGGACAGCATGGCGTGGATCCGGGAAGCTGCGGCGAGGTTTCTGCTTTGATTGCTTGAAGACAGGATTTACAGATGCAGGTCCTTCCAGCGTATCCCACGGGAACGCTATTCAAGACGCGATCCGGAAAGCTCTCCCTCATACACCAGCATTCATTTGCATCCGGGAGCTTCGCTGCGTATGCGCACTGATTGGGCTGCCGGCAAATCGGACAGGTCGTCTGATCGACGCCAGCCTCGTCTTTCGGCTCGACAGGTTTAGTATCCATCGAATAGGAGCACCTCGATTCATGGTTCATCATTCTTAAGCGTATTCGGATATGGCCACGTTGTCCAGTAAGATCTCTGGTATGCGACCATCACAATAACCCGGCCCTTCACCATGGAAGAGCCGGGTTTCTTAGCATTTCGTCGGTCGGCAGAAGACAAAAGCGTTACGAGAGCCGCTGGGGGAGGGCGTTATTTTTTCAACAAATTGATATGATCCAAATCCGTGCTGCTGTTAAAGATGAACTCCAGCTTGTACGCACCCCGATGATAAGTGAGCTTGGTCTGCGTGATACCGCCGTTCTTGAACGTCGTGGTGGACGCTGGGGCATACCAGTTCTGCTTCAGCATCTTCATCGTAATGCCGCCGATATTCGTTTGCCGTTCCACATTCGTGCCGAAATAACGAATCTCCCGAATCTTGTTCAGCTTATATGAAATTGCGTAACCGGGATTACCCATATTCGCGCTATATAGATCAAAATCATCTGCATGCTTGCGCGAAATGGAAGGTTCTCCGATCGTGTTGATCACGTCCTGACGGGTGCTCTTGCCAACGGTCAGTTGGCCGACCACGCCGGGAAACTGGCCTTTCAAAGCGGGTTTATAGAAGCTGTTCAGCGTCTTTAACGCTTCCTTGGCTGCATAGCTGTCGGCAGCGGCTGCCTCGGTGTGCCCGGCCGCCTCGGCATGTGGCGCGGAAAAAACGGCCGGAGTGAATCCAAGCCCCGCCAAACCGACGGTCCCTGCCACCGTAAGTGCGATGACGGCTTTTGAAATACGCTGTTCGTTGTTCATGATGTATCCTCTCCTTGTAACATGACATTACCACAAGTGATCTTCTTTAAACAAAATCTATGTTTATCGTAGTGGAAGAGAGGAGGGATTGGGTTACGAATCCATGAAAATGAAATTTCAGAATTGTGACCAATGGATAAGGGAGTATACATAGGTATCGTAGGACCTCCCGTTCTGATGGATGTACTTCCGAAGGAGGCCTTCCTTCTCAAAGCCTAAGCGGTTGAGCAAGGCATGGGAAGCTTCGTTGTCGATCAATGCGCTTCCGTTTCGAGGATCGGAAACATGACTAACCTCCCGTTATAAAAAACTGCCGCTCCGCTAAAGAGCGAAGGGCAGTTTGGGTTGAATGAATGTTAAGGCTATGCTATTGCTGCACGATGGCGATAATTTCGTCTTCCAGCTCCAGTCTGACCTGTTCGCTGTATGCACGAATGTTATATTCGGAGTGCAGATAACGGAGGATGGCTTCGATCAGGTTCGCTTCGATCAAATACTGCGTTCTTCCGTTAACCCATACTTCCGCCGTATATCCGGTATCCTCATCCCAGCTCAGCTCGAGCGACACGTCCGTCGGTTTCACGCCTCTGCGCTCCGCCTGATGCAGGCAGACCGCATTGACGATTTCGTCCATGCTAAGAATCATGGCTTAGTACCTATTGTTGTTATTGTTGTAACGGTCATCATCATTACGATGATGCTCGACAGCCGGCTTGCGGCGGTTTCTCACGGCGCGTACAACCATCATGATCACCATGATGAGCGCCCAAATCGCAATGAGGTTAATCAGCAAGCCCATAATCTCGCCCATGAAGCCCATGCCTGCGAACATGCTGCCGAACAGGAGTCCTGCCAGACCGCCGATCATCAAGCCTTTCATCAAGCTGCCGCCGCTGAAGAATCCGCGGTTTGCTGTATTTCCTGCAGTAGTCCCGGATTTATTCGAGTTGCTCGTGCTGTTGGATTGCTGCACGTTGCTATCGTTCTTTTTCGGGGTGTTCGAGTAGGACTTCGTTCCGGATTTGAAGCCGCCTCTGCGGGCATCCACGGAATCGACCGGCGCGAGCGCTACAAAGAACAGGGTAAACGCAACTAGAATCGTAAGTACTTTTTTCATCTTGTACTGTCGTACCTCCCGGTAATTAAAATTAGAGAATGATTCGTAATACGGACGGGTCACGATAAGGTTTCAAAAAATTAATCACCATGCTTCGCTGCCGATGTACGCTGATGCTCCTTCAGCAAGCCAAGCACCCAGTCGCACCATTTCAGCTCGGTTTCGGCCATCATCAGGCCTTTGGTTGCCAAAATGTAATTGCTGAACGCTTTGCTTCCGATTTCCCGGGTATCCTCGGGGATCCCGGCCAGAATCTGCTCGAAGTAACGCTTCTTCTCTAAATAACTGCTTCTGCGGTCCTCGTAGATATCAATCGCGATGCCGATCTCGGTTAGCCACAGGCAGAAGGTGCGCAGAGAAAGCTCATCCTTGGTGACGGCAGGCGCAATGGGCTGGTACATCCATTCGCGCAGCTTTTGCATGCCTTTCTCCGTAATCGCATAAATCTTTTTGTCCGGTTTGTCGGTCTGCTGAACCCAATGCGAGGATAGCAGCTGCTTCTCTTCCATACTGGCAAGCAGAGGATAGATTTGACTGTGCTTGGCCTGCCAAAACGGTTGGATCCGAAGCATGAGGTCATAACCCGACGACTCTCTTCTGGCGAGCAACCCTAACAAGCCGTATGACAACGTATTCATGGACATGACTCCCTTTGAAACGCATATCGTGGACACAAGGCAATGATGTTCATTGACTAGGGGTCCGATTGATAAAAAGTGTACACTGAAACTGTATGGTTTGACAACAGGGGAGAGGGGTTACGTGATGGTTTTTGGTAAAATTGTGACTAAAAAAGCACAAACGCAGCATGCGTTTGTGCTTGGAATTGACTTTTATTGCTTTATTTGCCTTCGTAACCATCGACAACAAGATCCAAAGCCCCGGTGTTCGGGTCGATGACCATGCCGTGTACCGCCACGCTTTTTGGCAGCAGCGGGTGGTTCTTGATAAGACTGACGGTGTTCCGCACGCCCTCGGTTACGTTATCGAAGCCGCGAAGCCATTTCGTGAGCCGAATGCCTGAATTTTCAAGGGTGGAGAGTACTTCGTCCGAAATGCCGCGCTCCTTCATATGGGAGATCATGACGTCAGCATCCAGCGCAGCCATGCCGCAGTCATGGTGACCGACGATGATCACTTCCTCAGCTTGAAGCTCATACAGCGCGACCAGCACGCTTCGCATGACGCTGCCGAATGGCTGGGAGATGATGGCACCGGCGTTCTTTATGATTTTGACATCGCCGTTCTTGAAATTCATTGCTTTCGGAAGCAGCTCAACCAGTCTTGTATCCATACAGGTTACAACGACGAGCTTCTTATCAGGGAAGCGGTCGGTCAGGTAAGGCTCATACTCTTTCTTCTCTACAAAGCTGCGGTTATGCTCCAGAATGCGGTCCAAATGTTTTTCCATAGGGTATCTCTCCTTCTGTATCTAAGAGTTAGGTTTAAACACGGGTGTCGGTTGCTATGATATTTGTTCCATACGTCTGATTGCGGCTTGTGAGACGAAAACTAGCGGTGCCGGCGTGCAAGTCCAGCTTAAGCTCTTCCTCGAAAAAAACCTCCTGCTTGCCATGAATGACCAGAGGGATCGAGGCGTTTGTTTGAATCACGGTATCGCCGTCGGCAGCACCGTCCACGACCTGCAGTCCCGGGACGCCGTTAACGGCACATCCGCAGCCCTCGGTATCATAGATCAGTCTCACGGCCCCAGGCCTGCTCCCGAGCATTTCCTTAAGCTTCAGGTCGGCCTCAGGGGATAGTTGGATGATCACAGTTCTAGGCCTCCCTCTATGCAGCATCTGATTTTGCTGTTTCTGAAAGTTGATTATATACCTAGCAGAACGTATCATCAATAGAGTAGTTATGAATCCAATCCAAAAAAATTTAAAAGAGCAGGTGAGCTGATTATGGAAGTGCAGGTATCTCAGCAATGGGAGCAGTTTCAGCAATTGGTACGCAAAATCATGAGCTATTATGAAGCGCTCGGGGTCCTTCATTGGGATCTGCGGACAGGCGCCCCGCGCAAAGGCACGGACATCCGCTCGGAGACGATTGGCATATTATCGACGGAAGCTTTTAAACTGCAGGTCTCGGAGAAGATGGGACAGTTTCTGCAGTTTTTTGCGGATCCGAAGCACGAGGGGCAGCTGGACGAACGCCAACGCCGCATGGTAGCAGAGATACGCAAGCTCTATGAGCAGAACAAATCGATTCCGCCGGAACGCTTTAAGGAGTACTCCATTCTTGCCTCACAGTCGGAGACGAAGTGGGAGGAAGCCAAGAAGAACAGCGATTTCGCCGGATTCGAACCATACTTAACGAAGATCGTGGCATTCAAGCAGGAGTTTATCGACTATTGGGGAGTGAAAAGCACCCGATATGACACGCTTCTGGATATGTATGAGCCGGATTTGACGGTGGAGAAAGTGGACGCGATCTTTGACCGGCTTAAAGCTCGGCTTGTGCCGCTTGTGCATGCGGTTTCGGAATCGTCCTTCAAACCGGAGACCGGCTTTCTGAAGCAGCTGTTCGATATCGGCCAGCAGGATAAATTCAGCAGGTTCCTGCTTGGGCAGATGGGATATGACTTTGAGGCCGGCCGGCTTGATGAGAGCGTCCATCCGTTCGCTACCGGACTCAATCCCGGCGATGTCCGGATCACGACCCATTATTTGCAGGATGACGTTCTAAGCGCGGTGTTCAGCTCCCTGCATGAAGGCGGTCACGCCTTGTACGAGCAAAACATCGACAAGAGCTTGGCGGGCACGCCGCTGTCTTCAGGGGCATCGATGGGCATCCACGAGTCCCAGTCGCGCTTATGGGAAAACATGATCGGTCGCAGCCGGCCGTTCTGGCGCCGATACTTCGGCGATCTTCAGCAGCATTTCCCTGAACAGCTGAAGGATGTTTCGTTGGAGGATTTCTATCTGGCCGTCAATAAAGTCGAGAACTCCCTGATCCGGATCGAGGCCGATGAGCTGACTTATAATCTCCATATCATTATCCGTTATGAGATCGAGAAGCAGCTCTTTAACGAAGGGCTTTCCGTGAAGGAGCTTCCGGAAGTATGGAATGCGAAGTACAAGGAGTATCTTGGCATCATGCCTCCGAATGACGGACTCGGCGTCCTTCAGGATGTGCATTGGTCCGGCGGGGATTTCGGTTATTTCGCTTCGTACTCGCTCGGCAATATGTACGCAGCGCAAATGCTGCATACGCTCCGCAAGGAAATGCCGAATCTCGATGAGCTGATCGAGCAAGGAAATTTGGCGCCGATCAAGGAATGGCTGACGGAGAAAGTCTACCGGTTTGGAAAAACGGAAACCCCTTCGGAAATTATTTTGCGTGTAACCGGTGAAGAACTGAATCCGGACTACTTGGCCGACTATTTGGAGGCAAAATATAAAGAGATTTATAAGCTTTAATCTCAACATAAACAAGAAGCCGTATCACGGTTCCCGAAGAAATGAGCGTTAACGGGACGGTACGGATGAATTGAATGAAGCATGATAAGAAGCGGCGGTGCATAGGGATGATGTCCCAGCACCGCCGTTTTTTTTATGGTGAAAGAGCACGATTGCGGTCCTTCCACCTCTATGATGGCTAGTTAACCATTTGGCGAGTGGGTGCATATGCTGAAATGAAACGGTAGGTTAAGGGAATGGAGGGGTAGCATGAAGCGTCGAATATGGCGGGCGCTGGCGGCAAGCCTGCTGCTTGTGTGTGCCGCAGCGCTGGCAGGATGTGGAGGCGGCAGCGGCTCGGCAACGAAGGTCAAGGTGGGCGAAGTCACGCGCTCGATTTTCTATGCTCCGCAGTATGTCGCACTGGAGAAAGGTTTTTTCAAGGAAGAGGGGCTTGATGTCGAGCTGCAGACGACTCCCGGCGGCGATAAAACGATGACGGCGCTCCTGTCGGGGGCCATCGATGTTGCGCTTGTCGGATCGGAAACTTCCATTTATGTGTATCAGCAGGGCTCGGAGGATCCGGTGATTAACTTCGGGCAGGTGACGCAGACGGACGGCACGTTTCTCATGGCGCGGAACGAAGGCGGCGAATTTGATTGGGATCAGCTGAAGGGGAGTGTGTTCCTCGGCCAGCGCAAAGGCGGGATGCCGCAGATGGCCGGAGAATTTACGCTGAAGAAAAAAGGCATCGATCCCCATGCCGATCTGGAGCTGATTCAGAATATTGATTTTGCAAACATCGCCTCGGCTTATGCCTCGGGGACAGGGGAATACGTGCAGCTGTTTGAGCCGCAAGCCTCGATATTCGAGAAAGAAGGGCGCGGCAAGGTGGTGGCATCCTTCGGCGTCGAGAGCGGAAACTTGCCGTACACCGTGTTCATGACCAAGCAAAGCTACATCGATAACCATGAGGCTACGGTGCAAAAATTTACGAATGCTCTATATAAAGCCCAGCAGTGGGTGGACGCAAACAGTCCGGAGGACATCGCCGATGCGATCATGCCGTATTTCAAGGACAGCGACCGGGATATCGTCGTCTCGTCTGTGAAGCGTTATAAGGAGCAGGGAAGCTTTGCGACGGATCCGATCGTGGATGAAGCCGAATGGAACAATCTGCTGGATGTCATGGAACAGGCGGGGGAGCTGAGAGAACGGGTCGCCCCTGACAAAATCGTCAACAACAGCTTTGCGGAGAAGGCCAAACAGGCAAAGTAGCGTTTCATCTCCCATCCATGGAATGAAAGGAGAGTGCACCATGGTACCGGTAGTAGAACTGAACGATATCACGCATGTATACGTGACGGATCGGGAAGCCTCTCTGGCTGTGGAAGGAATTGATTTGAGCGTCGAGCCGGGCGAGTTCGTCAGCTTGGTCGGGCCGAGCGGCTGCGGCAAGACAACGATATTGTCCGTCATTGCCGGTCTGCTCCAGCCTACGAAAGGAACGGCGATCGTCAACGGCAAGCAGGTCAGCGGCCCGTCGCCGGAAGTCGGCTATATGCTTCAGCAGGATTACTTATTCCCGTGGCGGACCATCATGGACAACGCCTTGATCGGATTGGAATTGACGGAGCGTCTGAATCCGGACAGCCGGAGCGAGGTGCAAAGCCTGCTGAAGGAGATGGGGCTTGCGGGCAGCGGTCCATTGTACCCGGCCCAGCTGTCGGGAGGCATGAGACAGCGGGTAGCCCTGGTGCGTACGCTGGCGACAGATCCGGGGCTGCTGCTGCTCGACGAGCCTTTCTCCGCGCTGGATTATCAGACCAAGCTGCAGCTGGAGGACCTGATTGTCGAGACGCTGAGGGAGCGGGGAAAAACCGCGATCCTGGTAACCCATGACTTGTCCGAAGCGATCGCCATGAGCGACCGGGTCGTCCTGCTGAACCGCAATCCGGGACGCATTCACCGCATGTTCGCAGTGCCGGAGAACATAAGGGCTGTACAGCCGTTTTATGCCCGCAAGGAATCGGG
Source organism: Paenibacillus sp. FSL R5-0810 (assembly GCF_038002285.1). Lineage (NCBI taxonomy): Bacteria > Bacillati > Bacillota > Bacilli > Caryophanales > Paenibacillaceae > Paenibacillus > Paenibacillus sp. FSL R5-0810. The sequence goes on along the minus strand of NZ_JBBOCF010000001.1, from coordinate 2,522,960 downwards.
GTTTAATGAATTATTTCATGAAATATGGGGCGAAATGCAGCGAATCGGGAAGGAGTGAAGCCATTGACAACCAATCGAGAGCGGAAAGAGCCGGCTTCTTCTTCAAACCGCTGGCTCCAGGATATTTATGATAAGCATAGGAGGAAAAAGCGCAGCATCCAGAGCCGGGTGCTCACCGTCCAGCTCAGCTTGCTGCTCCTGTTCTTCGCGTGGTGGGAGGCGGCGGGCAGAATGAAGTGGATCGATGTCCTCCTCTTCAGTTATCCAACCAAAATCTTCTCGAATATTTGGGATAACATCGTGACCGGGGAGCTGTGGGGTCATCTGGGGATTACCGTCGGAGAGACCGTTGTCGGATTTCTTCTCGGGACCCTGGTCGGCACCCTGCTTGCGGTCATCATCTGGTGGTCGCCTTTCTTGAACAAGGTGCTCGATCCTTACATGGTTGTATTCAACAGTATGCCGAAGGTGGCGCTGGGGCCGATATTCATCGTCATGTTTGGCGCTGGATTTACGGCGATTGTCGTGACGACGCTGTCGATCACGGTGATTGTGACGACTCTCGTTGTATACAACAGCTTTAATGAGGTGGACTCCAATCTGATCAAGGTGGTCCGCACCTTCGGCGGCACGAAGCGGCAAGTATTCCAGCGCGTCATTCTGCCTGCTTCCTATCCGGCTATCGTATCGACCTTGAAGGTAAATGTGGGCATGGCCTGGGTTGGCGTGATCGTAGGTGAGTTCCTGGTTGCCAAATCCGGGCTTGGATATTTGATTATGTACGGATTTCAGGTATTCAACTTCACGCTCGTGCTGTCGAGTCTCCTCATTATTGCAGTCGTGGCAACGGCGATGTACCAAATCGTCGTATATATTGAAAGAAAGCTGCTGGCCCACAGGTAGCATCACGTTCAAAGACTCGCTTCCACGGCAGAGGCTGAAGCCGGTTGTGAATGACATGAAAATAAGCTAGGATGGAACAAGATTGAACTTGATTATCCACGCTTGGGGGCTTTTGATTTTCATGGGATTTCGTGTCATTAAAACCGCTGTGGCAAGTCTGCTTGCCATCCTAATAACCGATGCTTTCAATATACCGGGGGCTACGTCCGCCGGTCTTCTTGCGATCCTTGGCGTCGACGTCACCCGCAAGCGCAGCGTTATCTCCATCTCGTCGCGTTTCTTTGCGTCGCTGCTGGGGCTGGCGCTGGCTTGTATTTTATTCTATCTGCTCGGGTTCCATTATTGGGTACTGGCGCTATACATACTGCTCGCCTTTCCTCTCATATCGAGGGCGAATTTCAAGGAAGGCATCGTCACCAGCTCGGTTGTTGTGTTCCGGGTGTTCCAGGGAGAAGAGATTGCGCCGGACATTATGCTCACTCAGGTTGCGCTGCTCGTGATCGGCCTCGGCTCCGCGATGCTTGTGAATCTGGTGTACATGCCCAATAGCGAAGGAACCATGATGGACATCCGGCGTAAGGTGGACGGGCTGTTTTCCGTGATCTTCAGTCATTTCTCCCTGACTTTAAGAGATCCGGAGCATATCTGGGACGGAAAGGAAATGATCGAGGCCAACCGTCAGATCGACCGGGGGATTGAGGAGGCGAAACGGGCATCGGAGAACCAGATGATCCATCCGGACGGAGCGTGGAACATCTATTTTTATATGAGAAAGGAACAGATGGAGAATATCCAGAGCATGATGCATCAAATCTCTCAGGTATACGAGAGGCTGCCGCACGGGATTCTCGCTGCCGAGGTATTCGAGCAATTAAGCAAGGATGTCATATCCGAGGGATATACCGGCAAATCGGAAGCTTTGCTTAATGAGCTGGAGGAACGTTTCAAGAAGATGGAGCTGCCGGCCACGAGGGAGGAGTTCGAGGTCCGGTCGGCGATTCTCCAGCTGTGCCGCGAGCTTGCTTATTACTTGAATATTTCAAAGAAATACAAGGCCCCTACTGCCAAAAAACCGCAGAAGCATGCGGGTTCCGCAGGCTGAATGCGATAATTCTGAACGTTTCTTTCAATTTTTTTGGCATCATCCGAATTTATTTGGACCACTTCATTCAACATTCGCCCATGTCGTGCATACACATGTATGGAATGAGTGTAAGGAGGAGGTTCGAAGATGTCATTGAGTCATAAACACCAATGTAGAGAAATCATCACGAAGGCGATCTGCGGCAAGGGTCGTAAGTTCTCTACCGTAACACATACCGTGACTCCGCCTAATAATCCGACCAGTATTTTGGGGGCTTGGATTATAAACCATCAATACGAGGCGGTTGCCGCCGGAGACGGAATTGAGGTTATTGGTACTTACGATGTGAACATCTGGTATTCCTATGACAAAAATTCGCAGACCGACGTGGCTAAAGAGACGGTATCTTATGTAGAACGCGTACCTCTCTCCTATCTGGATCCGAAGCATCGTGCTTCAACGGTTGAAGTGTCGGCGGAAGCGACACAGGAGCCGAGTTGTGTGGAAGCTAGCGTATCCTCCAATGGCACGAGTGTCATTCTACGGGTAGAGAGAGAGTTCGCGGTAGAGCTTGTTGCCGAGACGAAGGTGGTCGTCAAAGTGTGCAGCCACCATCACGGCGACTATGAAGACAAAGAGTTCGACTACGTCCTGGGAGACGGAGACGACGATTACGAAGACCTGGACTATGAAGGTCTGGAAGATGAATTGTAAGTTAACCCTCCATCAGGGAAGCTTATAATCCAGCATATGCGGTGAAAGCAGCTTTGCGGAGGGCGGATGCCCTCTTTTTTATTTTATTTTTGAGGAGGCCGGCTAATATGGCGCTGACCATGGGAACAGCAGGGGAACAACGCGGATTTGCCGTTCTTGACGGCTCTGCTGCAGCGCGCGCTGCGGCTAGATTGTCGAGAGCCGGCATACCGTGCCGGCTTACCGCAAGGCACGAGCCGGCAGCCGGCTATGCGGCCAGATACTCGGTGCGCGTACGGGAGCTGACGGCCGAATGGATAAGGCATGATCAGACCGGAGGCGGCAGCACGCGCCATGAGCCGGAGCATGGCAGCGGAGGATATGCCGACGGCCTTCACCGGAGGCTGGAGAAGGCTGCCGTGCGTTCGCTGTACACATTGGGTGCCGAGGAAGGGGAAGTCGTTATCGCGGCTCGGCCCGGCCGCAGATATGTAGTGGAGGAAATTCGGCTCCATGGATCTCCCGGCGGGGCCGTTATGAGCGCCAAGGCTGCTCCAGCAGGACGGTACAATCGCCAGAGCTTGGGAGGTACGGAGGCGGGAGAGGGGAATCTGCTGCTCGGAATGGACCCCGAATTTATTCTGATGAAGGATAACGGGGAGATCGTCCACGCATCGGAGTTTATGCAGCGCGGGGGTCTGGCCGGCAGTGATGCCGTACGGTTTCGCGGAGAAGTCATTTACCCGCTGGCAGAGCTGCGGCCTGATCCCAAGGCGCAGCCGAAGGAGCTGATTCGCGAGCTGCAGCGGGCGATGCGTGAAGCGTATGCCCTCATAACGGACCGGACGCTGTCGTGGCGGGCGGGGGCATTGCCTTATAGGGATTTTCCGCTCGGCGGCCATATCCACTTCAGCGGCGTGCCGCTGAATATATCGCTTCTACAAGTGCTCGATAATTATTTGGCACTGCCGCTGGCTCTACTGGAAGACCCGCAGGGACGGCAGCGCAGGCCGCGCTACGGATTTCTGGGCGATTTTCGCCGCCAGCCGTACGGCGGATTCGAATACCGGACGCTCCCCAGCTTCCTGATCTCGCCCTTCGTGACCAAGTTTTCGCTAGCGATCGCATACTTGGCGGCCAAATACAGCGACCTGCTGCCTGCCAGGCCGCTGAATGCCGAGCGGTACCACCGCGCGTACTATGAAGGCGACAAGGCCGTGCTCAGGGAATGTGTTCCCGGCTGGCACCGGGATCTGTCAGCGCTGCCGGAATACCCGCAGTTTGCCTTCGAAATCGAAAAGGCGCTGTCGTATATCGAAAGCGGCCGGACGTGGGATGAGAGCAGGGATATCCGGCCGCTTTGGAATATTCCTTCGATGCCGTGAGACAAAGGATGCATTTCTGTTATAATAGAGTTCAGCTATAAACGGCATGGAGGTAAGTCATGGCTAAATATACGCCGATGATCGAGCAATATTTGAAAGTGAAGGAACAAGCGCAGGATGCGTTTCTTTTTTTCCGTCTGGGCGATTTCTATGAAATGTTTTTTGATGATGCGATTTTGGCTGCCAAGGAGCTGGAAATTACGCTGACCGGCCGCGAGGGCGGAGGCGCCGAGAGGATTCCGATGTGCGGCGTGCCTTATCATTCGGCAGAAGGCTATATTCAGCGTTTGATCGAAAAAGGCTACAAAGTGGCTATATGCGAGCAGATGGAGGATGCATCCGTCACGAAGGGCATGGTCCGCCGGGAGATCGTCCGGGTCGTCACGCCGGGAACGATCATGGAAGGCAAGGCGGTTAGCGATAAATCCAACAACTATATGGTGTGTGTAACGGAGGCGGGAGGTCTTCTGTCTCTTGCCGCATGCGATCTGTCGACCGGGGAGCTGTACGTCACCTCGGTGCCATTCTCCGAGGAATGGCTGAGGGATGAGATTAATATTTACGAGCCGTCCGAAATTATCGGGGATGCCAAGCTGCTGGAGATCATTGCTTCCCAGGCGCTTCCCGGCAGCCGCAACGTGGTGCATACGGCATGGGAACGCCGGGAGGACGGTCTGGTCAAATCGCAATTCGGCGAGGCTGCCTGGGCCCGTCTTGAGGAGGAGCGAAGAGCGTGCATCTCTCTCTTGATCTCGTACCTAAGCGAAACCCAGAAGCGTTCGCTCGGCCAGCTGACCCAGATCGATTCCTATGAACCGGGGCAATTCATGGTTCTCGATCCGTTCACCAGACGCAATCTGGAGCTGGTCGAAACGGTGCGGGAGCGGTCGAAGAAAGGCTCGCTGCTGTGGCTTCTGGATCAAACCGAGACGTCGATGGGAGCGAGGCTGCTGCGCCGCTGGATCGATAAGCCGCTCTTGTCCCGTGCGCGGATCGAGGAGCGGCTAGAGGCTGTTGAGCATCTGTACAACCAGTACATACTGCGTGAAGATTTGCGGATGGCGCTGAAGGAAATTTATGATCTCGAGCGTTTGGTAGGCCGGATCGCATTCGGCAGCGCCAACGGCCGCGATCTGAATGCGCTGAAGCTGTCGCTGCGGCAAGTCCCGGCGCTGAAGGAGCTGTGTGCGCAGTCAACCTCCAGTACGCTTCGCCGATTGGCGGAGGAGACCGATACATGCGAGGAATTGTATCAGCTTATCGAGGATGCCATCGTGGATGAACCGCCGGTTTCGGTGCGGGACGGGGGAATCATTAAGCCCGGTTACCATGAGCGGCTCGACGAGCTGCGGGAAGCGAGCACGAACGGCAAACGCTGGATCGCGGAGCTTGAAGCGAGGGAGCGCGCCGCAACGGGGATTAAGTCGCTTAAGATCGGCTACAACAAAGTGTTTGGCTATTATATTGAGGTCACGAAATCCAATTTGTCCTCATTGCCGGAAGGCCGGTATGAGCGCAAGCAGACGCTGGCGAATGCCGAGCGGTTCGTCACGCCTGAGCTTAAGGAGAAGGAAGGACTGATCCTTGAAGCGCAGGAGAAGATGGTCGATCTCGAATATGCTCTGTTCACCGAGCTGCGGGACAAGCTGAACATGCAGGTGTCCAGATTGCAGAAGCTGGCCGAAAGAATCGCTGAGATGGATGTGTATCAATCGCTGGCTGCGGTCAGTGCGGAGCACCGGTTCGTGAAGCCGGAGCTGAGCGATGGCTATGATTATATCGTCGAAGGCGGACGCCACCCGGTGGTGGAGGCGGTGATGAAGGATTCGGCATTTATCGCCAATGGAACGGAGCTGCGCAAGGAGGGTTCTTCCATCCTGCTGATCACCGGTCCGAACATGGCGGGAAAAAGCACGTATATGCGCCAGGTTGCGCTGCTGTCGATTCTGGCCCAGATCGGCTGCTTCGTGCCGGCGGAGCGCGCCGTCATTCCGCTGGTTGACCGCATCTTTACCCGGATCGGGGCCGCTGACGATCTGATCGGAGGCCAGAGCACCTTCATGGTGGAGATGGCCGATATTCAGGTCATGACCGAGAAGGCGACACCCCGAAGCCTCATCATTATTGACGAGCTGGGACGGGGAACCTCCACGAGCGAGGGGATGGCGATCGCCCAAGCCGTGATCGAATATGTGCATGACCATATCGGCTGTAAGGCGCTTGTGTCGACGCATTTCCATGAGCTGGCCCATCTGCAGGAAAGCCTTAAGGGGCTTAGCAACTATTCGATGGCCGTTCAGGAAAGCGGGGACAAGGTGCATTTTCTGCGCAAGCTGATTCCGGGCGCCGCCGACAGCAGCTACGGCATATACTGCGCACGGCTGGCAGGTCTTCCGGGCAGCATCATCGATCGTGCCTACGGACTGCTGCAGGGCCTGGAGCAGGCTTCCTTGGCCGCTGTCGCTTCCGAGCATGGCGCTGCGCTCCAGCGTATCGAATCAGCACAAGGAGGCACTGTAGGAGGTTATGCCAACACGCGACAGCATGACGTTGTCAGGGAAGCGGTGGAGGCAGCCGAGCCATTGGCGAGGGCAGGATCAGAAAGCCTTGAGAGCCGCGAAAACGGCAGAACCGGAGAGGTGATTCAGCTCTCGATTTTTGACGATGAGGCTGTCAGAGAGCCGCAAAATGCCGCAATCGGCAAGGAGAAAGCGGCTTTTGAGGAGGCAGGCGCCTCCGCTTCGCAGGATCCGTCCGTTCGGGCGCTCATCGAAGCGGTGAAGGGTGCAGACCTGATGAATATGACGCCGCTGCAAGCGATGCAGCTATTAAATGATCTGAAGATGAAGGCGAAGGATATGTAGCGGTGATTAGCCGAATCGCAATCGTAACCAGTCTGCATTGTGATTCAAAGCTGATTTGCATTGTGATTCAAAGCTGATTTGCATTGAGACTCAAAGTATTAGCAGCTGCACAGAGCTCCATTGTGACCCAAAGCTGTTTTGCAATCTTAGCTACATTGTAGTCACATTGTAGTCACATTCTAGTGAAAGCTGCGCTGTAATTACAGAAGTTTTGTTCACGAAGTAAGTAATGGTAATTGAGCCTGCAGTTTATAAGACGAAATTGCATTTAAATTCAGCAAGGAAACGGAGGTAGGGGATCATGGGAAAAATTCGCGTATTGGACGAGCATATTGCGAACCAGATTGCAGCCGGTGAGGTGGTTGAACGGCCTGCCTCCGTGGTGAAGGAGCTTGTGGAGAACGCGATCGATGCCGGCAGCACGAGAATCGACGTGGCCGTCGAGGAAGGCGGCCTGGACAGCATCCGCGTAACGGATAACGGCTCCGGCATCGATCCCGACGATTGCGAGACCGCCTTCTACCGGCATGCGACGAGCAAGATTGCCGAGGGGCGAGATCTGTTCCAGATCATCAGCCTCGGATTTCGGGGCGAAGCGCTCCCTTCGATCGCGGCGGTGTCCAAGGTGCGCGTCGTGACGTCGAATGAACAGGACGGCCGCGGGCGTAAAATCGAAATCGAGGGCGGCAACCTGCGTGTGAACGAAGAGACCGCTGCGCCTAAAGGGACGGATTTCCTTGTCAGGGAATTGTTTTACAACACGCCGGCAAGGCTGAAATATATGAAGACGATTCAAACGGAGCTGGGCCATATTTCCGATTATATGTACCGCTTGGCGCTGTCGAGACCGGATATCGCGTTCACGCTGCGCCATAACGGCAACACTCTCCTGCAGACGCTCGGAAACGGAGATGCTTTGCAGGTCATCGCGGCCATTTACGGCACGCAATCCGCGAAAGCGATGATGAAAATCGAAGCGGAGAATATGGACTATACTCTTCAGGGGTATATTAGCCGCCCTGATTTTACCAGAGCCAACCGGAACGGCATGTCCTTGATCGTCAATGGACGATATATTCGAAACTACGGTCTGATGCAGGCGGTGCTGAAGGGATACCATACGCTCCTGCCGATCAACCGGTACCCGCTCGTCGTGCTTCAGCTGTCGATGCACCCGTCGCTAATCGACGTAAACGTCCATCCGTCCAAGCTGGAGGTCCGCTTCAGCAAGGAGCCGGAGCTGTTCTCGTTCATAGAAGAAGCGGTTCGGAATGTGCTCCGGCAGGAGATCCTCATTCCGCGCCCGGCTAAGCAAACGATCGGCAAGAGCGATAACGCTTTTATCCAGGAGCAGCTGAATTTTCCTGCTCCATCCTATGGAGCGCCGGCTCGCGGGGAGCGTGCGGAGATCCCTCAAGACGGCTTGGGCGGCAAGCCCCCGGGTGAATCTTCTGGGCGTGAATTCCGGCGGGAGACGGCCCCGAGACCGGATTCGCTGCAAGAATCCGTAACGGGCTCTTCCGGAGACTACAAGGAATGGACTGCACAGCAGCCGCAGATGAGGGAAACGGCTGCGGCGGCCGCGTATCCTTCGAAGCCAAGCTATGAGGACCGTGCGGCGGATCGCAGATCGGCCAATGTGCCGGCCGTCACGAAGGAATGGATGGCGGCGGCATCGGGCCCGGCTCCGGACATTCCGCCGTTTCCGCAGCTAACCTATATCGGGCAGCATCATGGAACCTATATTATCGCGCAAAATGAGACCGGCCTGTATCTGATCGACCAGCACGCGGCTCATGAGCGCATTAACTACGAATACTACTATGAGCAATTCGGCAAGCCTGCGGATGCCTCGCAAGAGCTGCTGCTGCCGATAACGCTGGAGTTCACGCCTTCGGAAACGGAGAAGGTGAAGGAACGCCTGCATTGGTTCGAGAAGGCCGGCGTATACATGGAATTTTTCGGAGGGAACACCTTCCTGGTCCGTTCCCATCCGTTCTGGTTCCCGAAAGGCGATGAGAAAGCGTTGATCGAGGAAATGGCCGAGTGGGTGCTGAACGAGCGGCACATCGATATTGCCAAGCTAAGGGAAGCTTCCTCGATCATGTGCTCCTGCAAAGCCTCGATTAAAGCGAACCAGAAGCTGACCGAGCAGGAGGCCATGACGCTGATCCGGCGTTTGGCCGAATGCCGGCAGCCGTATACCTGCCCGCACGGACGACCGATTGTCGTCTCCTTCTCCCCGTACGATTTGGAGAAAATGTTCAAGCGCGTCATGTAAAAGCAAGGAGGAAATTCATGATTATTACAACTGGAGAAGCGGAAGCGCCTGACATCGTTGAACGCGCCAAGCGCTTAGCCCAGGAAACCGGCTGCCGGTATGTTCCAAGAGGCGGCCAATCGTTAAGAAAGCTGGCCCGCCGGATGGGCGAAGAGGACGTGCTGGTCGTCTTGCACGAGCATGTCCGCTTAAGCGGTCCGGATGGCTCGGTCACGGAGTTTCACCCCAGCATGGGCTTTGTAAGGCTGAAGCGGGTGCTTCGCGGCAAACCGGACCCGATGCTGGAGGCTTCGCGCATGGAGGAGGGCGACTCGGTGCTCGACTGCACGGCAGGGCTGGGCGCGGACGCGCTTGTTTTTTCCGGAAAAGGCGGGCCGAACAGCCGCGTGGTTGCACTGGAGAGCTCCCTGCCGCTGTTCGCGATGCTGAAAGAGGGGCTCAGGACCTATAAGAGCCAGTTCGAGGCGAGTGATCAAGCGATGCGGCGCATTATGGTCAAGCATGGACATCATTTGGAATATTTACGGTCGCTGCCGGACCGAAGCGTCGATATCGTTTATTTTGATCCGATGTTCCGTGATCCGATTACAAGCTCCGACTCGATGAATCCGCTCAGACTCTATGCGAACGGCGAGCCGCTGGATGAGGAAAGCGTGAAGCAGGCGGTCAGAGTGGCCCGCAAAACCGTTGTCATGAAGGAAACGCGGTACAGCGGCGAGTTCGAGCGATTGGGCTTTACGGTCATGCAGCGGGGGCAGTCGAAAACTACGTACGGAGTGATATCCATTGACAGTTGAATCCAAACCGAGATTGCTTGTTCTGATCGGTCCTACAGCCGTCGGCAAAACGAAAATGAGCATCGAGATCGCCAAAGCCTTTAATTGCGAAATTATTTCCGGCGATTCCATGCAGGTATACCGCGGCATGGATATCGGGACCGCCAAAATTACGAAAGACGAGATGGAGGGGGTTCCCCACCACTTGATCGATATCCATGAACCGGATTACCCTTACTCGGTGGCGGAATTTCAGGAGCAGTCCCAGCGCTTGATTACCGAAATTACGGAGCGCGGCAAGCTGCCCTTCATCGTCGGCGGCACAGGGCTTTATGTCGAATCCGTCTGCTACGGCTACCAATTCAGCGAGAGCGGAGCGGATGAGGAATTTCGCAAGGAGCAGTTCCGTTATGCGGATGAATACGGGGCGGAGGCGCTTCACCGGAGGCTTGCGGAAGTGGACCCGGAGAGCGCGGAGCGGCTGCATCCGAACGATCTGCGCCGGGTCGTTCGTGCTTTGGAAGTATTCCATGTGACCGGCATCCCACTTTCGTCCCAGTTGGCCCCTCAGAAGAAGGAGTCTCCGTACCGATTATGCCTGGTCGGTTTGACAATGGACAGGCAAATGCTATATAACCGTATTGAAGAGCGAATCGATCTGATGTTGAAGCAGGGGCTCGTCGAAGAGGTGGCAGCGCTAATGGAGAAAGGGTTCGGCCCCGGGCTTGTTGCGATGCAGGGTCTTGGCTACAAGGAAATCGTTTCGTATCTTCAAGGGGAATGCAGCTATGAGGAAGCGGTGACGCTGCTCAAGCGCGATACCCGCCGGTTTGCGAAGAGGCAGCTATCTTGGTTCCGCCATATGAAGGACATCGAGTGGGTAGACGTCACCGACTCGGGAAATTTTTCTGCGAACTATCAAAAAATCCGTGCTATAATAGCAGGAAAGTTTCACTAATATCTTGAATATATTCTTCAAAACAATCTAATTGAACCATTGGGGGTACGGCTAATGAACAAGTCCATCAACATCCAAGATACGTTCTTGAACCAACTGCGCAAAGAGAACATCCCGGCTACGGTATACCTGACCAACGGCTTTCAGATCCGTGGAACGATCAAGGCTTTTGACAACTTTACCATCGTGATTGACAGCGACGGCCGTCAGCAAATGGTGTACAAGCATGCCATCTCCACGTTCATGCCGCAGCGCAATGTTTCCCTGATGCAGGATAGCAGCAACGATCAATAAAATTCACGGATTTTTGCACGATATGCTTGGGATAATGTCTCTATACCTGGATTTCCCTAATCATCGCTGCAATCATGAGGTCATTAGCGGCCCTGGCTTCTTGGAATGATCGCGTCCTGATTAACTTGAAACTTTTTGGTTTATATTTCGTTTAGTTTATAAGGAGTGCAGAGAGCAACCTGAGAAGGTTGTTCTTTTCTTTCCGAGAGTCTGTAATGTGTACAGAGTTTTGTATCCCGCAAGGGAGCAAGGAGGGGGACAAATGGCTGGAAGAGATAACGAGATGTCCAGGGTGAACAAAAACAAAGATAACCCGAAGGCATCCAAAGGATCCAAATCAGGGTCGAAGAAGAAGAAAAAAGGCAGAGGCAAGCGGATTGCATGGGCTTTGTTTTTTACGGCGGTTATCGCCATATTTTGCGCCCTGGCAGGGTATCTGTTTATCTTGGTCAGCGGCGAGAAGCTTCTGGATCAGAATAAGGATAAACTGACCGCTTACGGTACCTCGAAAGTATATGATCGACAAGGCAATTTAATGGGCGAATTGTCGATCCAGAAGAGCGATCCGGTTGAATACAAGGATATTCCGGAGCAACTGGTTAATGCATTTATAGCAACAGAGGATAGACGATTCTGGGAACATAACGGCGTCGACATTTGGTCGATCGGCCGCGCTGCCGTGAAGGATATTATGGCCCGTTCCATGGTGGAGGGCGGAAGTACGATCACCCAGCAGCTGGCGAAAAATATTTTTCTGACCCGGGACAAAACCTTCTTCCGCAAAGCGACCGAAATGTCGATCGCGCTGGCGCTGGAGCGGAAGCACAGCAAGGAAGAGATCATTGAAATGTATTTGAACCGGATTAACTTCGGCGGACCTTACTACGGCATTAAGGCGGCTTCCGAGCGTTATTTCGGCAAATCGGATCTTAAGGAGCTTGAGTTGTGGGAAATGGCAACGCTGGCCGCCATGCCGAAGGGGCCTTCCCGGTACAACCCGCTGAAAAATCCGGAGCTGTCCAAGGAGCGCCGTGCGGTCGTGCTGACGCTGATGGAGCAGCAGGGCTATATTACGGCCGAAGAGGCCGAGAAGGCGAAGAAAGTCGATTACGACTATACGCCGCCGGAAAGAAAGCAGAAATATACGGCCTTTATCGACTACGTCATGGATGAGGCTGAGGAGAAGTGGGGGCTTACCGAGGACGATTTGAATATCGGTGGCTACCAGATCTATACGACGATGGACGCGAACGCCCAGCAGGCGATGGAGGAAGAATTCAACAATCCGGCCAACTTTGAAGAGAGCCCGGATGAGGAGATCGTTCAAGGCTCCATGGTTATCATTAATCAGGAGAACGGCGGGATCGTGGCGATATCGGGCGGCAGAGAGTATATGCGCGGCGGATTCAACCGTGCGACCGACAGCCGTCGTCAGCCGGGCTCGGCACTGAAGCCGATCGTGTCGTATGCGCCGGCTCTGGAATCCGGCAACTTTACGAAGGATTCCAGGCTGAGCAACAAGAAGCAATGCTTCGGGGATTACTGTCCGAACAATCTGCATGGATACTCCGATACGATCAGCATGCCGGAAGCGATTCAGCGCTCCGAGAACATCCCGGCGGTATGGCTGCTGAACCAGATCGGGGTTAAAACGGGGGTCGAGTTCGCCAAGAGTCTGGGCATCCAGATGACGGAGGCCGACGCGAACCTGTCCCTGGCTCTTGGCGGCATGAATTCCGGAACGAACACGTTCGAGATGGCTCAAGCGTTCAGCGCATTCGCCAATGGCGGCGAGCTGAAGGAAGCATTCGCAATTAAGGAAATACGGAATAATCAAGGCAAAGTCGTGCATGAGAATAAGGGAAGCAAGGGCAAGCGAGTCATGAGCGAGTCGACGGCTTCCCAGATGACGGAAATGATGGAGCGTGTCGTTCAGGACGGAACGGGCCGGAATGCCCGGATCAGCCGTCCGGTTGCCGGTAAAACCGGCACGACGCAAAGCGGCTACGAAGGCATCAGTTCCAACCGTGACGTCTGGTTTGTCGGTTACACGCCGGAACTGACGGCGGCCGTATGGATGGGATACGACAAACCGAACAAGCAGCATCTGCTGAAGCGAAGCAGCTCAATGTCCGCAGCGCTCTGGGGCAAGATTATGGAGAAGGCGGTTCAGTCCTATGAGCCGAAAAACTTCCCGAGCACCGAGCCGGCCCCGCCGGTGGTGGAGACGCCGAAGCTAGAGCCTGTCAGCGGCCTGACCGGATCTTATGACGGCGCGAATCAGACCGTCTATCTGAGCTGGAATGGCGTTCAGGGCAGCGGCATTCAATACCGGATTTACCGCCGGGAAACCTCGGAGAGCGAATTCACGCGGATTCTGAATGCGGTGAACAGCACCTCCACGGATGATATGAGCGCGATGGAGGGGCTGACGTACGAATATTACGTAACGGCCTATGACCCGGCAACGGATCAAGAATCCGAGCGCTCGAACGTGCTGCAGATCGCTGCCGTATCCGAGCTGCCGCCGGATGATCTTGAGCCGGATCCGGGGGATATTGAGGATGTAATTCCGCCGGATGAAGGAGATGCCGGCGATGGCATCGACATACCAAATGGCGAAGACAACGGTAACGGCCAAGATAACGGCAACGGCCAAGGCAATGGAAACGGCCAGGGCAACGGCAATGGTCAAGGCAACGGAAATGGAAACGGTCAAGGCAATGGCCAAGGAAACGGCCATGACAATGGCGGTACCAATCCGCCTGCGGACGGCGGACAGGGCGATGGATCCGGGTCGGATGCGGGTGATGGCACGGGCGGCGAGGATTCGGGAACGATTGAAGGCACCACCGATTCGGGCAACGTCACGACGGTTCCCGGAACCATCGTGGAGCCGGATGTTCCGGCCACCGAGTCTGATCCTAACCAAGTTAGTCCATAATGAACAAAGAAGCCTTCGCGGATAAAGCGAGGGCTTCTTTGTTTTGAGTGTGAAACCTAAATGTGGTAAGCTGGGAATACGATATGGGGAGGAAGAGTTCCATGAAACGTAAATTCGGAGATCGGGCAAATTGGCGCCGTATCACCCGCCGGCACTTCACTTCCCGGTATGTGGATTCCGAGCAATTCACAGGGTACCTGACCTTATACACCATATATGGCCTGAAAGAACCATTATGGAAAACCTATGGCCGCCATACATACCGCATTGCGGACAAAGGCTACTCTTGGCTGCAGTATTATCCGAAGGACAGCCATTATATCGTTACGGCCATGTTTGACGATAAGCGAAACATCGTGCAGTGGTATATCGATATTTGCAAGAAGCAGGGCGTAACCGACCAGGGCGTACCGTGGTTTGATGATTTGTATCTGGACGTTGTGGTCGTCAGCAACGGCGAAGTATTTTTGCTGGATGAGGATGAGCTGGAGGATGCCCTGAACCGCAATGATATTACCCGCGACGACTATCGGTTGGCCAAAGTAACGGCGAAAAGCCTGCTCCGGGCGATCGATGCCCATGAATTCCCCTATTTCATGATGTCTCTGGAGCATCGGCAGCAGCTATTTCATAACGGCGAATTCAGGAGGAAGTCATAATGCGGCAGGAAATAAACGGAGAAGAGCGGGTTATACGTTCCAAGACCGGGAAGAAACTATGGATGAAGAGGGCTCTGTATGCGCTGCTTACCCTCGTTGCGGCTGGCGTATTATGGTCAGGGTATGCGTATTGGAAAATCGAAAGCGCCGTCAGCAATCCGGCTGACAAGGCGGACGTCGGCATCATACTCGGGGCATCCATGTGGGGAGATCAGCCGAGTCCGGGGCTCCGCGAACGGCTTGAGCATGCTCTCACCGAGTATAAGGAAGGGCGGTTTGGCACGTTTATCGTAACCGGCGGACTCGACAAGCCCGGCTATCCTTACACCGAAGCCGAAGGGATGCGCAATTATTTAGTAGCGGCGGGTGTTCCGGAGAGCGACATTTTTTTGGAAAACGAAGCGACCAGCACCTATGAGAATTTGCTGTACAGCCAGGCAATTATGAAAGAGCAGGGATGGAAGACCGCGATCATCATCACGCATGATTATCACGGCACTAGATCGATGGAAGTGGCGGCGACGCTCGGCTATGAGCGGCCAACGGTTTCGCTGACGAAATCTACCGTGCTGCCGATGGCGAAGCATAAATCCAGGGAAGTGCTTGCCTATACGAAATGGACGGCCGATCGGCTTCTGATTGCAGCCGGGCTCCTATGAGGACGAAACTTCTAATAAGCAGGCTGTCAGTAGAATACATTGGAATAGATAGTCAGCCCTTTGGATAAAGAGGTGAGGAGCTATGAACGGGCGAGTAACGGCCGCAAACGGCCGATCTGAAGGACGGCCATCCAGACAGATTAATGTCGTGCTCCGCAGCGCGGAACCTCCGCTTATCAGCAGCGCAGTTCCCGAGCGGGAACCGTCCCCTTCGCCAAACCCTGTTTCCCAGCACAGTCTATTCCAGGAAATACAGAAGGAGCTGGATCAGCTTGTAGGTTTGGATCAAATTAAAGAGCTGGTTTTTGAAATTTATGCCCTGCTTCAGGTGGCCCAGATGAGATCAGAGGCGGGCTTGCTCAGCGGCGGTCATGTATTCCATATGATTTTCAAGGGAAATCCCGGAACTGGCAAAACGACGGTAGCCCGCATCATCGCTAAGCTGTTTCAGAAGATGGGGGTGCTCAATAAGGGGCATCTCGTCGAGGTAGAGCGGGCGGATCTCGTCGGCGAATACATCGGCCATACGGCACAGAAAACGAGAGATTTGGTGAAGAAGGCGCTGGGCGGTATTCTGTTTATCGATGAGGCGTACAGCTTGGCGCGGGGCGGCGAGAAGGATTTCGGCAAGGAAGCGATCGATACGCTGGTAAAAGCGATGGAGGATCACAAGAATCAGTTTGTGCTCATTCTGGCCGGCTACAGCGATGAGATTGATTTTTTTATGAGCACGAATCCCGGCCTGCATTCCCGTTTTCCGATTCAGATGGAATTCCCGGATTATAATTTGGATCAGCTGATCCAAATCTCCGAGCTGATGGCGAAGGAGCGCGATTACATCCTCATGCCCCAGTCGCTCGGGAAGCTCAAGGAGCATCTGCAGAACGAGAAGGAGCAGCGGCTGCATGCGTTCAGCAACGCCCGTTATGTTCGCAATTTGATCGAGAAATCGATCCGCAATCAATCGGTCCGTCTTCTGAATCAGTATGTCACGGGGAACCCCGGAAAGCTGGAGCTGATGACGCTTCGGCCGGAAGACTTTAAATTAAACGGAAAATTACAATGATTTGCCGCGGTTTTTCGGCCATAATGAAGAGGTAACGCAGCATTCGCTTTGAAGGGTTGGTTTAGAAGGGGCGAATGCGGGTTGTATATGTTTTAAGGTACGTTATTGTTCAAAGGAGCTGGATATATGGCAAATATAACACATGATACCTCGACCGAGATTGAAGATAAAGCGATATTGGTGAGCTTGGTGACCGATGCGGTGAAGCGCTCAGGCATCAATCCGGAGCATTCGCTGCAGGAGCTGGTGCAGCTTGCCGAGACGGCAGGCGTGACCGTGCTGGATGTCATCACGCAGAACCGGGAAACGCCGGATTCGAAATGGTTTATCGGTAAAGGAAAAGTAGAGGAGCTGCGCATGGCTGTTGACGGCCTCGGAGCGACTACGGCTATTTTTGACCAGGAGCTTTCAGGGGCCCAGGTTCGTAATCTGGAGGAAGCGCTGGATGTGAAGATCATTGATCGGACCCAGCTGATTCTCGATATTTTTGCACAGCGGGCCAAGACGCGAGAGGGCATCATCCAGGTTGAGCTGGCGCAGCTCACCTATTTGCTGCCGCGTCTGTCGGGTCACGGCAAGAACCTGTCGCGCCTCGGGGCAGGGATCGGGACACGCGGACCGGGTGAAACCAAGCTGGAGACGGACCGCCGGCATATCCGCGACCGGATCAGCGATTTGAAACGCCAGCTGGATGAAGTAACGCGGCATCGCAATCTTCACCGCGAGCGCCGCAAGAAGAGCGGTGCCGTCCAGGTAGCCTTGGTAGGCTATACGAATGCGGGGAAGTCCACCCTGCTGAACCGTCTGACCAATGCCGACGTTTACATTGAGAATCAGCTGTTCGCAACACTCGACCCGACCTCCAGAGTGCTGGAGCTGCCTAGCGGCAAGGAAGTCGTGCTGACGGATACGGTCGGATTCATTCAGAACCTGCCACATGATCTGGTAGCGGCATTCCGCGCAACGCTTGAGGAGGCCAACGAAGCGGACCTGATTCTCCATGTGGTCGATGCGTCCTCCACGATGCGGGAGGAGCAGATGGCGGTCGTCCAATCGATTCTGGAGGACCTCGGAGCAGCGGATAAACCGCAAATTGTCCTGTTCAATAAGAAGGACGCCTGCCAGCCGGAGCAGCTAGAAATGCTGCCTTCCGGAGACGGCTACTTGAAGATCAGCGCTTATGATGACGAAGATTTGACCAGCGTCCGCGAAACGATCCAGGAGCGTTTATCTGGCGGGAACGTGACGTTCCGGATTCCGGCTGACCGGGGCGATTTAAGCTCGGTTGTGTACCGGGTAGGAGATGTCATTGAGCAAACCTTTGACGAGTCCGATATTTTGTACGAGGTGAGGATCAACAAGGCCGATTACGAAAAAATGGGATATCTTCTGGAGGATTATGTCCAGCAATGAGCGGCATAGCGGCAGCGATCGTCTACATGGTTGTTGTCTATAGTCATGGTTGATTGTCTATCGTTAGGCCGCATGCCGGCGGTGAAACCGCGGATGATAGTATGCTTGTTGCGGGATGAAGGACGGATCGTGAAAGTAAGCGAGGCATGAATCAGAATACGAAATCAATTGCAAGTAGAGCCCCAATTCCGGGGCTTTATTTGCGGTTGGGCGGAGTTGGCCGACCCGGATACTCTTAAAAGAAATGGTTGGACCAATGATGGAATCAAGGGGAACCGCGGGTGACAGGGCAGGCCTGTCCGTGCGGCGTTGTAAGGTGGTCCGCTGCCTTATGCCTGAGGAGAGAAGTAGATCATGCAAACGGATCGAGAGGTCAACGGTCGCAACCACCAAGCGAAATATGTTAAGATGTGAGACATGATGTGTTATAGAGGAGAGAGCTGTACGAGATGGTGAAATTTTCGCAAGATTTAATGGATTTAAGCGAGCAGATTGAATGGAACATAGCAGATCGGGTACGTGAGATCGACCGGATCGTAGACTTTAACCAGTGGAAGGTGATCGATGCTTTCCAGAAATACCAGGTGAGCGACTATCACTTCGCGAATTCCACCGGTTATGGATATAATGATCGCGGGCGGGAAGTGCTGGACGAGGTGTATGCGGAAGTGTTCGGGACCGAGTCCGCGCTGGTACGTCCGCATTTTGCTTCCGGGACCCATACGATTTCGGCTGCGTTATTCGGCGTGCTGCGCCCGGGGGATGAGCTGCTGTATATTACCGGACGACCCTACGATACGCTGCATAAGGTCATCGGACAAGCGGGCGACGGCACCGGCTCGCTGCGGGATTTCGGCATCGGGTATGGAGAGGTAGCGCTGACCGAAGAAGGCGGCATCGACTGGGAAGGTGTGGAGAAGGCGATTAAACCGGAGACGAAGGTTATCGGGATTCAACGCTCCAGAGGATATGATTGGCGCTCTTCTTTCACGGTGTCCCAAATTGGCGAGATGGTCAGCCGGCTCAAAGCGATTCGCGAGGATTTGATCGTGTTTGTCGACAACTGTTACGGTGAATTTACGGAAACGATGGAGCCTACCGAGGTTGGCGTGGATTTGATGGCCGGCTCGCTGATCAAAAATCCAGGAGGAGGCATTGCAGAAACCGGAGGGTATATTTGCGGCAAGGAATCCTACGTGGAACTGGCCGCTTACCGCTTGACCGCTCCCGGCATCGGACGCGAAGTGGGGGCTATGCTCGGAACGACGCGCTCGATGTATCAAGGGCTGTTTCTTGCCCCTTCCACGGTTGGACAGGCGGTGAAAGGAAGCCTATATGCAGCGGCTATGTTCGAAGCGGTCGGCTTCATAACCAAGCCAGGCTGGAAAGAGACGCGGACCGACCTGATCCAAGCGGTGTCGTTTACAAGCCCGGAGCATCTGATCGCTTTCGTGCAAGGTATTCAGAGAGCGGCAGCGGTTGACAGTCACGTCGTGCCTGAGCCGTGGGACATGCCGGGTTATGAGCATCCGGTGATTATGGCGGCAGGAACCTTTATTCAAGGAGGAAGCCTGGAGCTGTCCGCAGACGCGCCGATTCGTGAACCCTATATCGGTTATATGCAGGGCGGGCTAACCTATTCTCATGTTAAATACGGGGTACTTATGTCACTTCAACGAATGAAGGATCGCAATCTCTTGTGAGTTATTCTTACATGCGGTTGACGCAGCTGATCAGGAAATGTACAATAAGATCAGAATAGACCACTTGGAAGGTTGATGAGATATGGGTGATGAGATTCGGAGGAATATGGCGTTATTTCCGATTGGCATCGTGATGAAGCTTACGGATTTATCCGCCAGACAAATTCGTTATTATGAACAGCATAATTTGATTGTCCCCGCACGCACATCTGGTAATCAGCGCCTGTTCTCCTTCAATGATGTCGAGCGTCTCCTGGAGATCAAGGCATTGATTGAGAAGGGCGTCAATATCGCCGGCATCAAGCAGGTCATGAACCCTGTCACGAAGGAGTCCGAGGAGGCTACCGTGATCACTGCGGATACGGAAAGCAAACGCCGGGAAATGTCGGAGTCTCAGCTGCGGCGTTTACTGAAGCAGGAATTGATTACCGCTAAAAGACCGGGTCAGGTTTCATTGATTCAAGGGGAGTTATCCCGGTTTTTTAATAAATAAAGAAGCAGTTTAATTCTTGACCAAGCCATTCATGACAAAGGAGAGGGTAAAGTGAGTTATACCAAAGAGGACATACTACGCATTTGCAAAGAGGAAAATGTTCGTTTTATCCGCTTGCAGTTCACGGACTTGCTCGGGACCATTAAGAACGTTGAAATTCCGGTAAGCCAACTGCCTAAAGCGCTTGATAATAAAATGATGTTCGACGGCTCTTCCATCGAAGGTTATGTGCGTATCGAGGAATCCGATATGTATCTGTACCCGGACCTGGATACGTTTATGATTTTCCCATGGGTATCCGAAGATCGCGTTGCCCGTATGATTTGCGACGTGTATCTGCCTGACGGCACACCTTTTCCAGGTGATCCTCGCGGTATACTCAAGCGATGCCTGAAGGAAGCCGAAGAAATGGGCTTCACCTCGATGAATGTCGGCCCAGAGCCGGAGTTCTTCTTGTTCAAGACCGATGAAAAAGGCAATCCGACGATGGAATTGAACGACCAAGGCGGATACTTTGACCTCGCCCCTACAGACCTTGGCGAGAACTGCCGCCGCGATATCGTATTGACCCTGGAAGAGATGGGCTTCGAGATCGAAGCTTCCCACCACGAGGTAGCTCCGGGGCAGCATGAAATCGACTTTAAATATGCAGACGCCGTAAAGGCGGCCGACCAGATTCAAACCTTCAAGCTGGTAGTTAAAACCATTGCCCGCCAGCATGGTCTGATCGCTACGTTTATGCCGAAGCCGCTCTTCGGTGTGAACGGTTCGGGTATGCACTGCAACCAATCGCTGTTCAAAGGCGCGGAGAATGCATTCGTTGACGAGTCGGATGAGCTCGGCCTGAGCAAGACGGCGCGGCATTACATGGCCGGTATCCTGAAGCATGCCCGTGCATTCACGGTGATTACGAACCCGACGGTCAACTCGTATAAGCGTCTTGTACCAGGCTATGAAGCTCCTTGCTACGTGGCATGGTCTGCGAGCAACCGCAGCCCGATGATTCGTATTCCGGCTTCCCGCGGACTGAGCACGCGGATTGAGGTTCGTAACCCGGATCCGGCCGCTAACCCGTACCTGGCCCTGGCGGTTATGCTGAAAGCCGGATTAGACGGCATTAAGCGCGAGCTGGCGCTGCCAGCGCCGATTGACCGCAACATTTACGTGATGAGTGAAGAGGAGCGCATCGAGGAAGGCATTCCAAGCTTGCCGGCCGACCTGAAGGAAGCGCTGAATGAGCTGGTCCGCAACGAGGTGATTTGCGAAGCGCTCGGCGACCATGCGCTGGCTCACTTCTACGAGCTGAAAGAAATCGAGTGGGATATGTACCGTACGCAAGTTCACCAATGGGAACGCGATCAGTACATCACCATGTATTAATAGAGGAATCCCTTGCGCCGTATGGCGTGGGGGATTTTTTTGCTTGGGGGCAATTTAATTATTGAGGTTATTTCGAAGGGTGTGCCCCCAAAACACCCCTAGAAAATCTGTTTTCTATGCCTTGTGGCAAATTCAAGCTTGGACGGCATATCCATCCATCTGAGCTCATCAGAACAGGAAAATATTGCTAGAAAATTTGTGAAGATTCTGGGTCGCTCGGAGGATACGGCCTGCACCTGCTAATGACAGTCGTGCTCGCTGCGGGAAGGATAAATTTTTCTTCAATAAAAGGGAACTTTTCGCCCTGAGTTGGACTCTAATTGGATGAGGTGAATCGGTTGGAGTTCGAATACGTAAAGCACATGGCTTCCATGGATACCGACACGTTAGACGCGATCATGGAGCATTACGGCAGTGACATCTGGAATTACGCATACTTTTTGACGGGGCAGCACGCGCTTGCGGACGACATTGCTCAAGAAGTCTTTATCAAAGCTTATTACGGCATACATACCTTTCGCGGACAATCCAGTTTGAAAACTTGGCTGCTTACGATCACGCGGCATACGGCTTTTCGGCACAAGAAGTCATTTTTTCTAAGGCGCGTAACCTTATTGGATCGGATTCAACCGGCAGGGCACAGCATCTCGGCGGAGACGGAGTATCTGGACAGACAATATACGGATGATATCTGGGATATCATCATGGAGCTCCCGGTTAAATTCCGAGAGGTGCTCGTACTGGATCTTCATTATGATATGCCGATTCAACAGATTGCCGAGCTGCTGGGGATTGCGGCCGGAACGGTTAAATCCAGGCTGTATCGGGCTAGGCAAAAAGTACAGAACAAACTGGGGGAGCATCAGATATGAACGAGCATAAACCTGGGTGGTATGAAAGGGCGAAGAATGGGCCGTTTGATGCCGAGTTGTTGCTGCCTGATCTAAAGAGGCGGGTGCATAAGCGTCTGAAGGAGGGGGAGGGCCGGAGTACAAGGACGCTCAAGCGTCGCAGGAATTGGACGGCAGCCATCGCCGGCGTTTTGTTGATTATCGTCATAACGTGGATAGGATTAGAAGATCAGTTTATGCTCACGCAATACCCTGAGTCAGTTCCAACAGCGAATGAGGATATAAAAAAGCATGCGGGAGCGGTTCGTGCGCAAGGGACCGGGCCGGAAGGGAAGCTGCTCGTCGTAGCGGAAGGAAGCGAGGCCGTTCAACGGCTCGGTGCTCCAAGCTGTTTCGGAATTGAAACGGATCTTTCGTTTTCGGGAAGGTATCATGTCATCCACGCAGCTGCAGATGGCAGCGAAACCGAAATCGGAGTGTTGGAAGATCGAACATTTATCCAGCCGAATTCGGAACCTGTTGAAATGATCCGCTTGTCGCTTCAAGAGGCCGACGTATTTTTGCTTGCCCCGCAGTATCGGGATTGCCATGCCATCGAAATTTATGCTTTCGCCATGGATCGGGGAACCGGCGAAGCCTTCCCGCTTTCGTTCAAGGAAGGAGTGGGCAGCTTTGTCACTTCCTACTACAAGCCGCTGAACCAGCCTATGGTAAGAATGAATCGATTGGTGCTGGAATCAACGGAAGGGCCGGGAGGCGAAGGCTCGCCCGATTTTGACGGGGAGCGCGAGTACAGGCTTGATCTCCGGGAGAGAGCCCTTATTCTGGAATGATGTGCAATATATAATGAGCATCCTTCGGGGTGCTTTTTTTTTAATGGCTTTTTTAAATCCGGTTAGCTTTTAGTGCAGATTCCCAGGGATACTCAAACTAGAGAACAAAACCTGCATGTGAAACATGCGGTTGATTAAGACGACTAAGAAAATATCGGGATTTGTAACTTTTTTCCTGATCAATAATCATTGACTCCTTGGATTAGTGTAAGTAAAATCGTATAGTATACAAAGTATATTGAATTAGTCGGATTAATAGATAAGGGGGCATCGAATTTGGCACAAATGATTATCACAGGGTTATTATGCGGTGCTTTACTCGGATTTGTCATGCAGCGGGGTCGCTTTTGTCTGACAGGTGGATTCCGGGACATGTATCTTACAAAAGATAACCGGATGTTCTACGCCTTGCTGATCGCGATCAGCGTACAGAGTATCGGCGTATTCGCATTGATCCAGATGGGACTTATTCAGTTCCAAGCCGGCGAGTTTAACTGGCTGGCTACGATCCTCGGTTCTTTCATATTTGGAATCGGCATTATATTGGCCGGCGGCTGTGCGACAGGAACATGGTATCGGGCAGGGGAAGGGCTTATTGGAAGCTGGATCGCTCTTTTCGGGTACATGGGGATGAGCGCTGTTATGAAATCCGGGGCCCTGTCGCCGGTGAACAACAGCCTCAAAGGAATTTCAACACCAACGAACTCCATTCCGGCCACGTTCGGTTTATCGGTATGGCCATTTATCGCTTTACTTGCTCTGATTACTATTTTTCTTGTCGTCAAGCAGCTGCGCAAGCCAAAAGTGTTTATTCCGTCGCTGCCGCCGAAGCGTAAAGGCCTTAACCATCTATTGTTCGAGAAACGATGGCATCCGTTCGTCACCGCGATTCTCGTCGGATTGGTTGCGCTGTTGGCATGGCCGCTCAGCGAAGCGACAGGCAGAATGTCGGGGCTAGGAATTACCACGCCTTCCGCTAACATTCTTCAGTATCTGGTAACCGGAGATGGCGATAAATATTTGAATTGGGGCGTGTTCCTTGTACTGGGGATATTCCTCGGCTCGTTCATCGCAGCCAAAGGAAGTCGCGAGTTTCGCTTTCGGGCTCCTGATGCCAAGACGGCCGTATCCAGTTTTTCCGGCGGCATTTTGATGGGCTTCGGGGCCAGCTGGGCAGGCGGCTGCTCTATTGGAAACGGTCTGGTCATGACGGCGATGATGACATGGCAAGGATGGGTTTCATTATTCTTCATGATTTTAGGTACGTGGGCAGCTTCTTATTTTGTATATGTGCGACCACGTGCCAGCGCCAAGAAGAAGGCGGCAGTTTATCAAACGACAACGGCTTAGGAGGTTATATTAATGAAACAAAAATTAGCTGTACTTGGAATGGTATGTCCTTTTCCTTTGATAGAAGCGAAAGAAGCGATGGAATCTCTAAAAAGCGGCGACGAACTGGAGATTGATTTTGACTGCACGCAGGCAACGGAAAGCATTCCGCGTTGGGCTGCTGAAGCGGGCCACAAAATTACTAATTTCGTTCAGCTTACGGATGCATCCTGGTCGATTACGGTTCAGAAGAAGTAACGGATCATACTAGGTCGTGACTGAAGTTACCAACGGATAAAAAAATATATATCAAAATGGCCGGTCATTTGTTTGATCGGCCATCCCTATATCAGCCCAACTTGCTAATTTCCTTTCGTCAACGTGGAAATCTCCGCCCGAATAATAAAGCCCGCTCATCCTCTTGTTGAAAGAGGGAGCGGGCTTCTAATGTGTAGATTTTATGCTAGTGAACATCGCGGAACAATCCAATGACTTTGCCGAGGATCGTCACATGATTAAGTCGCAGCGGCTCATAACTAGGGTTCTCCGGCTGCAGCCGGATATGGTCCTTCTCCTTGTAAAAGGTCTTCACCGTTGCTTCGTCTTCTTCGGTCATGGCCACCACAATATCGCCGTTATCGGCGGTCTGCTGTTGACGTACGATCACATAATCGCCGCTGTGGATGCCTGCTTCGATCATACTGTCACCGACGACGGACAACATAAACACCTTGTCGTCCCCGACATAGTGCTGCGGCAGAGGGAAGTAATCTTCGATGTTCTCGGTCGCCGTGATCGGAACACCTGCTGTAACTTTGCCGACCACGGGAACCCGGGCGATGGTGTGGGTAAACAGGTTGCTGCTCTCGGATTCTTCCTGGCCAAGCAGCTCAATGGCTCTTGGCTTCGTAGGGTCGCGGCGGATCAAGCCTTTCTTCTCCAGGCGGTCAAGATGGCCGTGGACCGTTGAACTGGAAGCTAGTCCGACAGCCTCGCCGATTTCCCGGACAGA
This sequence comes from Paenibacillus sp. FSL R5-0810, assembly GCF_038002285.1. Taxonomy (NCBI): domain Bacteria; kingdom Bacillati; phylum Bacillota; class Bacilli; order Caryophanales; family Paenibacillaceae; genus Paenibacillus; species Paenibacillus sp. FSL R5-0810. The sequence continues at coordinate 2,497,380 of NZ_JBBOCF010000001.1, read as the reverse complement.
AGGCGGATAGCCTTTGCTACGAACTTCGTTTCGGATAAACTCTAAGATCGCCAGCTGGCGGCTGGATATTTTCGACATGCCGTATCAACCCCATTTAGTAACGTTTGGGAAAATTATAACATAGAACTGCCGTTCGTACAAACATAAGTTCTAAAATTATTGGAACAAATGTTCGATTGGGTATTGAAACAAACAGGTGTTCGTGTTATTATCGATTTGTAGTTAAGAGAACACTTGTTTGGGGGATGATATTTCATGTTGAAATATAGTACATACCGCAGCATTTATGAGAACATGCCGACAGAGACGGATTCCGGCTCCGAAGCCTGGATCCATCAGATAAAGTCAAAGATCGTTTCACTTCCATTAACGAAACTGCTGATCATTCTGCTCATCGTTGTATTCGGTTGGACAGGCGCATATTCCGTGTTCGCAGGAGGAACGGAAGAACCCACCGGAGAGAAGCTAGTTATTGTTCAATCGGGTGACTCCTTGTGGAAGATCGCTTCCGTTCATAAGCCAGAGAATGTGGACATACGGGTATATATCGATACCATTCGCAGAAATAACGGGCTGAAGGGTCCGGATATTCAGGCAGGCGACGTATTGTCATTGCCGGTATGGTAAGCGTCCATGCAGGTAACGGCACTCTTAGTCGTTCGGTTTAGATCTTAATATATAGTAGGAAGTGAAATTCGCCATTTCACAGATCGATGAGGTCGTATTTGAAATCTACTATGTAATGACTGAATTTGTCGCACTCTTTATGATATAGATCATGACATTCATTCCTTAATATGTTTATATTCGCTGAATGCAAGAGCTTGCAAGGGTGGTCGCCTTGACAAGCTCTTTTTCACATGGTTAAGTTATAATGATATTTGAAATGGAGGAGAAACCATGGACATCGATACTTTGGTAGAACGCATCAATCTATTGGCACGTAAGCAGAAAAGCGAGGGTTTGACCGAAGAGGAAATGAAGGAACGCGCAGAGCTTCGGGAAATCTACCTTAACAATATCCGCAGAAACTTCAGACAGCAGCTGGAATCGATCGAGTGGGTCGATGAGAACGAGCAAAAAGGCGGCCCCCGTCTGAAGCACTAGGTTTTGTCGATTCATCCTAAAGGACTCATTAGGGCTTCAAATGATGTTTTATTATCAAGCCGGGATGCTGCATGAACGAAGCATTGCTGCTTCCCGGATATAAATGAGTTGAGTTTAAGAAAACGATGCAGGCAAGGGAGTATATTGCCATAACATCCATTCATTTATTCAACTTTTATAGATAGCACAGGCGATATCAGATTTGGGAGGAACGATATGTCAAGATCTTGGGAACGAAAAGTCAGCAAAAATATGCAACAACTGAACAAAAAACGGAAGAAGCAGGGAATGTCCACCTATCAGGGATCTGCCATTTCCGATACAATGGACGTGTTTAAGGGACGGAAATATGTGCTGCCGATCGTATTGCTTGCCCTTGCGGCTCTTTATGCGCTTCTCGGCTCCGCGGCAGCTAAAGCGACGGGCGATAGCAATGGGGTCCTGAACTGGGTCGGTGTCGGCTTGTACATTCTGCTTGCATTGATGATTTTCCTGCGCAAGCCTTATCTGAAGATCGAACGCGCATCCGTGTCCACCATGAAGTTTAATCGGGAGCGAAGATTGGCCGCTTCGGAGATCGAGAAGATTAAAATTGCTTCTGGCTCTGTCGTCATACAAGGCAAGGGGAAAGCAGGCAACTGGGTGTTTTCGCGTATGATCAATTTGTACGACACTCAGGCGATGGGAGAACGGCTTGAAGAGTTCGCGAAGGCCCATCATATTCCGGTAGAACATCATTAATATATATAGCGCCTAAACGAACAAAGGGAGAGGGAGAACATGCCGATTACTGCCGTATTGTTTGACTTGGATGATACGTTGTTGTGGGATGAACGAAGTGTGGAAGAAGCTTTTGAAGTGACAGCCGAAGCAGGTGCCGCTGCAGCTGGGGTTGATGCCAAGGAGTTGCTGAATGCGGTACGGGAAGAAGCAAGATCGCTGTACGCATCCTATGACACCTTTGCATTTACCCAGATGATCGGGATCAATCCATTCGAAGGGCTGTGGGCGAATTTTACGGCTGGGTCGCAGCCGGAATTCCGGAAATTGCAGGAGCTCGCACCGATGTATCGGAAGGAATCCTGGCGTCGCGGTCTTGCTCGTGTTGGCGTTGAGAATGAAAGCCTTGCCGAAACGCTGGCGGAGCGGTTTGCGTCAGAGCGCAGATCCAGACCCTATGTGTATGAAGAAACATTCGACGTGCTGAAGGAGCTGCAAGGAAAGGTGCAGCTGCTGCTGCTCACAAACGGCAGCCCTGATCTTCAGCAGGAAAAGCTTGATGGTGTTCCCGAGCTGGTTCCTTATTTCGATCACATTGTCATTTCAGGCGACTTCGGCAAAGGCAAGCCGGATGTGTCGATCTTCCAGCATGCGCTTGAACTGCTTGGCGCGAAGCCTGGAGAGGCTGTCATGGTCGGCGATAAGCTGACGACGGATATCAAGGGAGGCAATGCGGCCGGACTGCATACCGTTTGGATTAATCGGGTAGATCGGCCCAAGGATCCGGCCATTGTTCCGGAATTTGAGATTAAGCATCTGTCCGAGCTACACGCCATCCTGGCTGCGCTTTAAAAACGAAAATGTCAATCGATACGTCCGAAGAAGCAAATCGTTAGTGACGAGTACATATGGCACAGCCTGGACGCGGTAATCGCGAATCCGGGCTGTTTTTCTATCGAGATCTTGTCATCACGACCCGTTAAATCCCTGTGAGAAACGTCACACAATTGTAAGCTTCGTGAGATCGAAAAAAAAGGTTCTTGGGATATAATGATGGTGAGCAGATTCTGTAAGATCCGGACCATGGCGTGCAGCATACATAGGCACGATATTGTAAAGAGGTGTAGTGCATGACAAGAAGAAAGATAGCATTGATCGCGGCGATGGTATTGATGGCAGTCGCCCTTGCAGCATGTAACGAAAGTAAGGCCGATATTGATGAAGACACGCTCGCCGAGCCGATTATCGTCGATCTGACGATAAACCCGGAAACGGTTGCAGCAGGGGAGAAGGTTTTTATTGAGGCGAAGGTCACGCAGGCCGGTCAGCCTGTGGAAGACGCGGATTCGGTTGAGATCGAAGTCACCCAGGAAGGCGGAGGCTTGTCGGCAACGGTGCCGATCGAGCATGACCAGGGAGGAATATACAAGCTGGAGAAAACCTTCGACCAGCCTGGGACCTACCGCATCATATCTCATGTAACCGCGAGAGGACAGCATTCCATGCCGCTTAAGGAGCTAACGGTAACGGAATAAACGATCGGAACATTTCAAAAAGGCAGCACCGGTACGCCGTTTTCGGGTCCGTGGGCTGCCTTTTCGTATGGAAGCATTAAAAAGCGTTCATCCATCAAGCGCTGTCGATTATTGGAATTGCGGATCCGCCACCGGTGTAGCAATCCAGCCATTCTCTTCAATAAAGAGACGTACGGCCACAATTTGCTTGTTGTCCATCAGCGTGAAGAAGTGAGGCGTATTTTCCGGAACGGAAATGACATCGCCCGGCTCAAGCTCCACATTGAAATAACCTACGTCCTCGGAGCCTTTGATAATGAAAATACCTTTACCGCCTACAATCGCCCGGATTTCATCCTCGGAGTGCGTGTGTACCTCTTCGAATTTTTGGAGCAGATCCTCAAGATTCGGAGTGGATTCGGAGAGCGTGATGATATCCCAAATTTTGTAGCCGCGTCTAGCAGCCAGGTCACGAATTTCAGGATCGAATGCGTCGAGAATACGCTGCTTATCCTCATCGCTTAGCTGAAATTTCTCTTGAAGATCAGCCGGGAACTTATCCATATTCCAATGCTCGTACAGCACTTCTTGTTTTTTCAGGAATTCACGAACATTTTCTTCCCCGCTAATGCGTTCGTTCGTATTACGAATCACGATTTCTGCCATAGGTCTAACCCTCTTTCTCCAGTTGGTTTAATATGTATTATAGACGCGTCACCGCGTTTTGTCATCTGTAAATCATGAATAATACGCGCTGTGGCGCATATTTCGCCTTTTCTATTGAAAAGGATTCTGATACACTAAGATTTAACGTTTTCCGGGGAGGTTTATGAGTTGAACAAGCCTAGCTTACAGGAAGTACTGAAAGAACGAATATTAATCCTTGACGGTGCCATGGGTACGATGATCCAGCGAGAGGACCTCACGGCTGACGATTTCGGCGGCGCCGAACTGGAAGGATGCAATGAAACACTCGTCATTTACCGGCCGGATGTCATCCAGAACATTCATGAGCAGTATCTGGCTGCAGGTGCCGATTTGATCGAAACCAATACCTTTGGCGCAACGTCGGTTGTGCTGGCGGAATACGATATACCTCAGCTTGCCCGGGAAATCAACTTGGAGGCTGCACGGCTGGCTCGGGCCGCTGCCGATAAATATTCGACGCCCGAGCAGCCGCGTTATGTTGTCGGGGCAATGGGACCTACGACAAAGACGCTGTCCGTAACGGGAGGCGTAACCTTCGCGGAGCTGATCGCAAGCTATGAAGAGCAAGCGATTGCGTTAATCGAGGGCAAGGTGGATGCCCTTCTCCTGGAAACATCGCAGGATACGCTTAATGTGAAGGCAGGCAGCATTGGAATTCGCCAAGCTTTTGAGAAGACGGGCATTACGCTGCCGATCATGATTTCCGGAACGATTGAGCCGATGGGCACCACGCTCGCCGGACAGAATATAGAAGCTTTCTATATATCACTTGAGCACTTAAATCCGATCTCGATCGGTTTGAACTGCGCGACAGGACCGGAGTTCATGCGGGACCATATCCGTTCCCTGTCCGAAATGTCCCGCAGCGCCATCAGCTGCTACCCGAATGCCGGTTTACCGGATGAGAATGGCCAGTATCACGAATCCCCTGAGTCGCTGGCACAAAAAATGGCCGCATTTGCGGAAAAGGGATGGCTGAACATCGCCGGAGGCTGCTGCGGGACGACGCCGGAGCATATCAGCGCGCTGAAGGATGCCATGAGCCGGTTTAACCCGCGCCCGCTGACGGGGACGCATCTGCCGGCGTTGTCGGGCATTGAGCCGGTGTACATTGAGCAGGACAACCGTCCTTATATGGTGGGCGAGCGCACCAACGTGCTGGGCTCCCGCAAATTCAAGCGCTTGATCGTGGAAGGGAAATACGAAGAGGCTTCCGAAATAGCAAGGGCGCAGGTTAAGAATGGTGCGCATATTATCGATATTTGCGTGCAGGATCCCGACCGCGAGGAAGCGGAGGATATGGTTAAATTTTTGGAACTGGTCGCCAAGAAGGTCAAGGTTCCACTCATGATCGATACGACGGATCCGGCGGTTATTGATATCGCGCTGCAATATTCCCAGGGTAAAGCGATTATTAACTCCATTAACCTTGAAGATGGTGAAGAAAAATTCGAAAAGGTCATTCCGCTGGTCCATAAATACGGAGCTGCGGTCGTTGTTGGAACGATCGATGAGAAGGGTCAAGCGATTACCCGCGAGGACAAGCTGAAGGTTGCGAAGCGTTCGTATGACCTGCTCGTTCATAAATACGGCGTTTCGCCGGAGGATATTATTTTCGATACGCTGGTATTTCCGGTAGGAACAGGGGATGAGCAGTACATCGGATCCGCGAAGGAGACCATTGAAGGGATTCGGCTTATTAAAGAAGCGATGCCGAAGGTCCATACGATTCTTGGAATCAGCAACGTCTCTTTTGGCTTGCCGGAGGCTGGACGCGAGGTGCTGAACTCGGTATATTTATATGAATGCACCAAGGCAGGTCTTGACTACGCGATTGTCAATACCGAGAAGCTTGAGCGTTATGCGTCGATACCCGAGGAAGAGCGGAAGCTTGCGGAGGATCTGATTTATCGCACCAACGATGAGACGCTGGCGGCATTTGTTGCGGCTTTCCGGGATAAAAAGGTGGAGAAGAAAGAGAAAGTCTCCAATCTAAGCCTGGAGGAGCGCCTTGCTTCCTATGTTGTTGAAGGCTCCAAGGAAGGTTTGATTCCCGATCTCAATGAAGCGCTGAAGAAATACGGACCGCTGGACATTATCAACGGCCCGTTGATGGCTGGAATGACCGAGGTTGGCCGCCTGTTTAACAATAATGAGCTGATCGTAGCCGAGGTGCTCCAAAGCGCTGAAGTTATGAAAGCATCGGTCGCCCATCTCGAGCCTTTTATGGAAAAAAATGAGACGTCGGTTAAAGGGAAGATCATGCTGGCGACGGTGAAGGGCGATGTCCATGACATCGGCAAAAACCTGGTCGAGATCATCCTCTCCAACAATGGTTATGAAATTGTGAATTTGGGTATAAAAGTACCACCGGAGCAAATTATCGAGGCATATCGGCGCGAAAAGCCCGATGCGATCGGGTTGTCCGGACTGCTTGTAAAGTCCGCTCAACAAATGGTCCTAACCGCGCAGGATTTGAAAAACGCTGGCATCGACGTGCCGATCATGGTAGGCGGAGCGGCGTTGACGCGAAAATTCACGAAAACGCGTATTCGTCCCGAATATGACGGCATGGTGCTGTATGCAAAGGACGCGATGGAAGGTCTGGATCTGGCAAACAAGCTGAGCGACCCGCAGCAGCGGGCCGAAATGGCCAAGGATATCGAGGCCGAGATGGAGGCGGATGCCGCTGCCCCGCAGGCCGTTAAGGTTATGCCGAAGCTTTCCCAAGGGCTTCGTTCCAAAATATCAACCGAGGCGCCGGTGTATATCCCGCCGGATATGGAGCGCCATGTGCTCCGCAATTATCCGATATCGCATATTTTGCCGTATATCAACATGCAGATGCTGTTAGGACATCACCTCGGTTTAAAAGGGTCTGTTGAGCAGCTGCTGAAGGCGAATGATCCAAAGGCGGTCTCGCTGAAGGAAACGGTTGACGGAATCCTGAATGAAGCGATCCGATCGGGGATCATTCAAGCGCATGCCATGTACCGCTTCTTCCCGGCACAGGGGAGAGGCAACGACATCATCATCTATGATCCGTCGGATCATTCAAAGATTCTGCATACGTTCACGTTCCCGAGGCAGCAGGTCGAGCCTTATCTATGCTTGGCGGATTTCTTGAAGCCTGTGGACAGCGGCATTATGGACTACGTGGGCTTTCTGGTGGTCACGGCGGGTCATGGTGTCGGCAAGCTGTCCAGCCAATGGAAGGACAAGGGAGATTATCTGCGTTCCCATGCGCTTCAAGCCGTCGCGCTGGAGACAGCCGAGGGGCTTGCCGAGCGGGTCCATCATATGATGCGGGACACGTGGGGCTTCCCGGATCCGGCGGACATGACCATGAAGCAGCGTCTTGGTGCGCGATATCAGGGAATCCGGGTATCGTTTGGGTATCCGGCTTGTCCGGATCTGGAAGATCAAGAGCCGTTGTTCCGCTTAATGCAGCCTGAGGATATCGGCGTGGCGCTGACGGAAGGATTCATGATGGAGCCGGAAGCGTCCGTATCCGCAATGGTATTCAGTCATCCTGAGGCCCATTATTTTAATGTAGATAAAGCTTAACTTGACTATACCGGTGCATCCGGTTCGAAATCCTCCGACCGTTTCGGAGGATTTCTCCGGTTTGCGACCGAAAGGGAGTAGAGAGGGATGGAACTGTATTTTTTGGGAACCAATGCCGGCGTTCCTTCACTCCAGCGCAATGTTACGTCCATTGCCCTGCGTCTCCTTGAGGAACGCAGAAGCTTATGGCTGTTTGATTGCGGGGAAGGAACGCAGCATCAAATATTGAAATCCCCTCTCAAGCTGTCCAAGCTTGAAAAGGTATTCATTACACATATGCATGGGGATCATGTCTTTGGATTGCCCGGATTGCTTTCAAGCCGAGGAGCACAGGGGGTAACCGCACCCCTGACGATCTACGGTCCTCCGGGAATCAAATCGTTCATCGAAACGTCGCTCTCGATCAGCCAATCCCGTGTGCCGTATACAATGGAAATCATCGAGCACACCGGCGGAATTATTTTTGAAGACAAGTACTTCCGCGTGGAGGCCGCAGGGCTTGATCACCGAGCGGACAGCTATGGCTACCGGGTCGTGGAGAAGGATCTGCCCGGAAGCCTCGATCCCAAACGGCTGGAGGCCTATGGTTTGAAGCCGGGTCCGCAATACGGGAAGCTGAAACGAGGCGAAAGCGTAGAGCTAGGGGACGGAAGATGGATTCATCCCGCGGATGTGCTGCTTGCACCCAAGAAGGGTAGAGTTGTGACGATTCTCGGAGATACGCGTCCTTGCCCTGGAGTAGAGGTGCTCGCGAAAGATGCGGACATCCTTGTCCATGAGGCGACCTTTATGGAGGATTTGGCCGAGTTGGCTCATGAGTACTACCATAGTACGGCCAAGCAAGCGGCAGAAGCAGCGGTGCGGGCCGGCGTGAAGTCGCTGTTTTTAACGCATTTCAGCTCAAGGTATAAAGACGTGGAGCATTTGCAGCCGCTGCTGCAAGAAGCGAAGGATGTATTTGAGAATACACGGCTCGCCGAGGATTTCGGCCTGTACCCGGTGCAGCGCAGCACCTAAGCAGGCATTTCCCCAGGAAATGAAGCATTATTTTCCGGGAAAGCGCAGAATATGACAAAGCGATTGCAGAAACGATCAAGCACGGACAGCCTTCGATTTCTTTCGACCGCCCTAGAAGCGGAAGCGAAAAAAACGAAGGCTGGTTTCGTCAAACCCTTGTCGTCTATACATCGTCCATGAGGACGGAAAGGACTCGAACGGAGGATTCCTTGCAACAGGCTGTCCCCTTCTTTACAATGGTACTAGGCTGTTTCAGGATAGCGCGAAGGACAGGACGGAATCCTGCGGGTTCGGCCCAGCTATACATAATCTCATTAAGATTCGAAGAAGCTGACCTTATACGAAATGCCAACGCTTTACGATATGAATCATTCATCGGATGAAAGACAGGAATAAAGAAGGTGCATACATCAATGGAACAACCGAAAGGGATTCTGATTGATTTGGATGGAACCCTATATCATGGAAAGATGCGAATCGAAGGGGCGGATCGACTGATCCTCCGTTTGAAGGAAAGAGGCATTCCGTACTTGTTCGTAACGAATAACTCGTCTAAAACCCCGGAGCAGGTAGCAGCCCATCTTCGGGATATGGGCATACCCGCTTTACCGGAGGAGGTCTGTACCTCATCGCTAGCGGCTGCGAAGCATATTGCGGAGGAGACGCCGGGGGCGAGAGTTGCGATGCTGGGTGAGGAAGGGCTTCGGCAAGCACTGCTCGAGCAGGGGCTTCACATCGTTGAGGAATCGCCGCAGTATGTCGTTCAAGGGATCGATCGTTCGTTTGATTATAACGCGCTTGCCCGGGCCGTTCGCTGGATTCAGGAAGGTGCCGCGTCGGTATTGACCAACCCGGATTTGCTCCTTCCATCCGACGCCGGGCTGATGCCGGGAGCGGGATCGCTTGGAGCGGCCGTGGAAGCGGCGTCCGGTGTGAAGCCGCTGGTCATCGGCAAGCCTTCATCGATTCTGATGAAATTCGCCGCGGATCGTCTCGGGGTTCAGACCGAGGATATTTACGTGGTTGGAGATAATATACGCACGGATATTGCCGCAGGCGTCCACGCCGGATGCAAAACGGTACTTGTGTTAACAGGAATTACGACGGATCAAAATATGCAGTCTCATATCGACGCCGCCGGTGTTTCGCCGGAATATATTTGCCGGGATTTAGATGAAGCGGCCCGGCTGCTGTGTCCGTAGGTAACCTTATTGAATTAGCTGATGATGCTGATGGACGAAAGGGAAGATGAATCATGCCTGAACTGCCGGAAATGGAAAATTACCGAAGATTATTGACTCAGACGATCGTTAATATTCCGATCACGAATGTCGTCGTGAACCGGGAGAAATCGCTCAATGTAACGATGGAGCAATTTACGGAGGCCCTCATGGGAAGCAGGGTTATTTTTGTGGAACGAAGAGGCAAGCATCTCGTGTTTCACCTCAATAATGGTGGCCGTCTGCTGCTGCATCTCATGCTGGGCGGCATGCTGTATTTAGGACGGAAGGATGAGGAGCGCCCATCGCGTTCTACACAGGTTGAGATCACTTTTGGAGACCAGATATTGTATTTCATCGGACTCCGCCTCGGCTATTTGCATTTTCTGACGGCAAGAGAGACCGATGAGGCGCTGAAGCATCTCGGGCCGGAGCTGATGGATCGCCGGATGAACAAAGCTCGCTTTGTCGAGCTGATCGGCAAGCGCCGGGGTGCGCTGAAGAGCACCATGGTCAATCAGCAGGTGATGGCTGGAATCGGCAATTGCTATGCGGACGAAATCGCCTTTGATGCCCGGATTCATCCGCTCTCGAAAATCCAAGACCTGTCTGCAGAGGCGCTGGAGCAGCTGTATGACAGTACGGTTAAGGTGATGACGGAAGCGACGGACGGAGGGGGCTACATGGAAATGCCGTTTCAAGCCGGCGACGCCTTGACCGGATCTTACAATGACAGGTGCAAGGTATATGACCGTGAAGGAGAGCCCTGCGTCCGTTGCGGGACACCGATTATAAAAACGGAGCATACCGGGCGGAAGGTATTCTTCTGTCCGAATTGCCAGCATGAAACCTAAGCTGCGGATCGGAAGCCATGTCAGTACCCGGGGCGGGTTTCTGGCCGCCGCCCAGCATGCCCTTTCCCTGGGATCGCTGTCGTATCAGTATTTTCCGAAAAATCCGCGCAGCCTGCACTTAAAAGCACCTGATTTTACGAATGCCGCTGCATGCGCAAAATTTTGCCGCGAGCAAAATTTGGTCTCGATCGCCCATACGCCGTACCCGACGAACATGGCGACGGGGTTCACGCGCGGTGAAGAGCATTACAGGCTGACGGTGGATTCTCTCAAGAACGACCTGGTAATCGCAGAAGCCTGCGGATCCCTTGGCATCGTCGTTCATTTCGGGCACCTCAAGAGCGATAATCCGCTGGCAGGGTATCAGAATATTATCCAATGCTTGAACGACGTGCTGGCGGATTGGAAGGGACAGACCAAGCTCCTAATTGAGAATCAGGCAGGCGATCATGGTCCAATGGGCATAACGCTGGAGGAGTGCGTGAAGATTAGGCAGCTTGCGAAATACCCTGAAAAAATAGGCTTTTGTCTCGATACCTGCCACTTGTTCGCCGCAGGGGGCTGGGATCCATCCAATACGGAGGAGCTGCTTGCCAGAGGACGCTCGCTGCAGTATTGGGAGCATCTGATTGCAGTGCACCTTAATGATTCAAAATACGGTGCCGGCTCCAGGAAAGACCGCCATGCCCGGATCGGTCAAGGGAAGATCGGTGCGGACGCGCTGAAACAGCTTGCGCTGGCGCCTGAAATTGCCGGCAAGGCACTTGTTCTGGAAAGCGAAAAAGGACCGGACGGTACGCATCGGGAAGATATCGCCACGGTATTGTCCTGGTCTTAAATCAAGGGAGAGTAGGCAATGAAGATCCATCTATATTTGGATGACTGGCGCCCCCATCCGAAAGGATTTGCTTTGGCGCGAAACGGGGAAGAATGTCTGATGATGCTCCGCGAATGTGAAGTGGACGTGCTGTCTCTGGATTATGAGCTGGGACACGATCAGATGAACGGTGGTGACGTGGTGGCGGCCATGATCGCTGAGAAGCTGCGCGCAAAAGAAATATACCTCCATACATCGAGTCCATACGGCCGCCGCAAAATGTACGAAATGCTCTATGAGCATATGCCGGAGGATGTCCGTGTCCATAATGGACCGATGCCGGAAGCGCTGATCCGCGAGATCGCCGAGGGAACGAGATGAAGGCAGTGACGGAGCGGGAATTGCTGGATCGGCTGGAGTGGCTCGAGAGGCTTGCCGGCAGAAAGATGGAAGGCGAGCCGGTCGTAGTCTTTCTGCACACGCCATTCTGCGGTACGTGCGCGGCAGCCCGCAAAATGCTCCATATCGTGGAGCATATTCTCCCGGACGTGGAGATTTTGGAGGCCGATGTCAACTTCCTTCCTGCGGTTGTAAACCGGTATCAGATTCGAAGCGTGCCTGCCTTGATGACGGCCGGCAGCACGCCGAATAAGGAGCCAGAAGTGCTGTACCGGATGGGATCGGTCGAGGATATTTTGAACTTTGTCAGGAGGGTGAAGCCATGATCAAGATGCAGTATGTATCTCTGGTTCGCGGAGAACGCCAAATCCTGCATGATGTTTCGTTGACGGTGCGGCCGGGAGAGCATTGGGTTATTCTGGGGAGGAACGGCTCCGGAAAAACGACGCTCCTCGAGCTGATGACCGGCTATCAGTTTCCCAGCAGCGGTAGGATTGAGGTGCTCGGGAATGTGTATGGTCAATGCGACGTCCGGGAGGTCCGCAAGGAAATCGGCTATATCAGCCAATCGTTAATGGAGAAGCTGACGCTGCATGATCCGGTATGGGAGGTTGTGTCCACAGGCGCCTATGCGTTCTTGCGGTTTTATCAGGAAATCCCGGCAGATGTCCGCGGTAAGGCTTACGCTCTGCTAGAGGAGATGGGCTTTGGACACCTGGCCGAACAGCCGCTTGGCACCTTATCTCAAGGGGAACGGAAAAAGGTGATGCTGGCACGTGCCTTAATGCATGACCCGAAGCTTTTAATTTTGGATGAGCCTTGTGCCGGCCTGGATCTGTACGAGCGCGAGCTAATGCTGGAGGAGATTGGCCGATTAGGAAAACGGGACGTTGCCGTCATTTACGTAACCCATCATATTGAGGAGATTGTCCCGTTATTCACCCATGTAGCGCTAATTAAGGAAGGACGGCTTGAAGGATCCGGCCTGAAGGAAGACGTATTGAACAGCGAACTTATTAAACAAACTTATGATATCGACGCCCGGCTGGAATGGGAAAGCGGTCGTCCCTGGATCAAAGTTATTTCTGGAGGTTAATCCGATTGGACGAATGGAATGTGAATGATGAGCGGGAGCAGCAACAGGATTTCCACAGCAAGCTGGTATGCACGGCGAATCACGGTTTCGCCCCCTATGCCCAAGAGGAGCTGCGCCGGATGTTCGGCAGCTTGAAAAGCTCCGTGTTAATACCCGGCGAAGTATTTCTCGTTACATTGGCAAGATCCGTAGAAGAGGCGGTGAGGATGATTCAATCCCAGCCTCCAATATTTCTGAGGCATCTGTTTCCAGTGAATGTTGAGCTGCCTGCCGGTCAAGCGGAAGAAGCGCTTAACGAGGCGGAGCGGTATTTGCTGAATCGCGATGAGATTGGCAGGAGCCGGGTTGCGATCCAGATCCGGAAGAGTGAAAATAGCTCATGGACGGATAGTCCGGGGGCGTTACGCGATATGCTGCAAAGCCGATTGTCAGCGCTTGAGCTTGAATTTACCGTACAGGAGCCGAAGTGGATCATCTCAATCTTTGCCGATGAAGAAACCTGGTATTTGGGCGTATCGAAACCCGAGGACAATTTGTCCGACTGGAACGGAGGTGCTGTTCGCTTCCAACGCGAGGAGGGTCAGATCTCCAGAGCAAAGTTTAAGCTTCTCGAAGCCGAAAAGCAGTTCGGGATTCCTTTCCGCAGCTTCCGCCGAGCATTGGATATCGGTGCAGCCCCCGGCGGTTGGACCTCGTTTTTACTGGAGCAAGGCTTGGAGGTGACGGCTGTGGATCCGGCGCGCATGCACCCTTCCTTAGAGGGGAACCGGATGCTTCGGGTCATTCATAAAAATGCGGCGGACGTATCCTTTAGGGAGCAGGAGTTCGATCTGCTGGTCTGCGATATGAGCTGGAGTCCGAAGCAAATGGCCAGATTGGTGACAGGCCTGCTGTACAGTCTTCAGACTGGAGGGACGGCCGTCATTACCGTCAAGCTCCTGACCAAGAAGCCAATGGCGCTCATTAAGGAGATTATCGCGGTATTTGAGGAAGCCCGGATGCAGATTCAGGGTGCGAAGCAGCTGTTCCACAACCGGGATGAGATCACGCTCTATATGATTAAGTATTAAAAAAGTCTTTACAAATGAGATCAACCTGGTCTATAATGATTCCAAAATTAACCAAACAACCAAAGGGAAAGCATCCCGTTTCGTATCGATTATCGATACGACGGCGTGCCTTCCCTTTTTTTGTTGCCTATGCAAGGCGAAGGAGTGGACGAAGAATGACGCATGCTTCGAGATTGGTGCACGGCGAAGTGCTGGGCGGACGCTATGCGATTGATCGCGTTATCGGCCAAGGAGGCATGAGCTGTGTATATTTGGCGGAAGATTTGAAGCTCCCAGGAAAACGATGGGCGGTGAAGGAAAGCCAGTCCGAGCCGGCCATGCAGCGCACGGTCGAGGAGGAAGCTCGGCTGCTGGTCAAGCTCAACCATCCCCGCCTGCCGCGGATCGTCGATTTTTTTCGTACTGAAGACACCGGTTGCACCTATTTGGTGATGGATTATATTGACGGTGTAACCTTGGAGAAGTATTTCCGGGAGCGGCGGGCGGATGTCCCGCCCGAGTTTATCATGTCCCTTGCAGATCAGCTGCTGGAAGTCTTGGCTTATTTGCACAGCCATGAGCCGCAGGTCATATTCAGGGACTTAAAACCATCGAACATTATGTTGACGAGAATGCTGGAGGTCCGATTGATTGACTTCGGGATCGCCCGTAGCTATAAGTTGGCCGGAAGCGAGGATACAGTTAAGCTCGGCACGGTCGGGTTTGCGGCACCGGAGCAGTATGGGGGGAGGCAAAGTGATGCGAGATCAGACTTGTATGGTCTAGGCGCATTGCTGCTGTACCTTGCGACTGCAGGCCGATTCACCGAATGGATCACCGGCGTGGAGCGGCATATTCGGGGAGACTTGCCGAGAGAAATGGTGCCGGTGATCCGAAAGCTGCTGCAGTATGCGCCCGAGCAGAGGTACCAGTCGACAGACGAGGTTCGCAAAGCGTTATTCCGCCAGCGAACGTTTGCCGCCGTTCAGGAGCCCAGCCCGGGTTCTGCAGCCGGAACGCTGGTTGCGGCGGTTCTAGGCGCATCGCCGGGTGTTGGCACGACGCATACCTGCATCGCACTTGGACATTTCCTGGCAACGAAATACGGTAAAGTCGCAGTCGTAGAGATGAGTGTTAAAGCCAATGCCTTCAGCCGCATTCAGGACATTGCCGAAGGGGGGCAGGGAGGGACTAGCCGAACGTTTGAGCTGAACGGCATAGATTTCTGGCGACAAACCTCCAGGGGCGAAGTGATCCGAGTGCTCGGAGGGTGCTATGAAGCGGTCGTGCTGGATTTGGGAGCCTACCGGGATAGCGAGCGGCTGGAGGAGTTTCTTCGCGCGGATTTGCCGATCGTAATCGGCTCGGGGGCGGAGTGGAGGCAGCATGACTTAGTGACCTTGGCCCGGATGCTGTCCAGACATCCTCAGCCGCATCGGATCTACGCGCTGCCGCTTGCAGGTGAGGATTCCGTTTATCGGGTGAAGCGTGCGCTCGAAACGGAGAAGGTGGTCGCGCTTCCGCTACAGCTGGACCCTTTCGAAATGCTGGAGGATAGCGAGCGTACATACGCCGGAATTTGCCGGGATTTTATACCAACAACCGGGCGGAAACGCAAATTTCTCTTCCGCAAGAAATGACCGGATTATCGAGAAGGAGATGAAGCAATGCCGATAATTAGACGGCGCAGCCGTAAGCTGATCGCAGCGGGACTGGCGGGGGCGGCTGTGATGGGGGCGGTAGGTGGCGGCACTATGATGTATTTTGTAGAAGACATGAAAGAGAAGCAGGGTATGGAGCGCTCCAAATACGAGCAGCGGATCACCGAGCTCGAACAGTCCCAGCTGCTGCATTTGAACACGATGAAGACGGCTTGGGTTCCACTGAAGGATATCCCGCCCGGACATCGGATTGAAGCGAAGGACCTAAAGGAGGTTCGCCTTCCAGCCGACGCTGCACCAGCGAATTTAGCGTCGCTTAAGGATGAGGTCGAAGGCAAGGGAGCCAAGATCGGCCTGCTGAAAGGAACACCCATTACCCGATCGATGCTGTTCGAAGAAGCGCCGACGCCGGACGATCTCAGACACCGCGAGATGAAAGCCGTGTACCTGCCAAGCAATTTAATCAAAGGGGACGTTGTTGATATCAGGGTCCAATTCCCGACGGGCCAGGATTACATTGTTTTATCCAAGAAGAAAATTGATAAGCTGCAGACTCCTGCCTTCTGGACGACCTTGAGCGAGCAAGAGATTCTACTTCTATCGAGCGCGCTGGTGGATGCATACCTGCACCAGGCCACCATCTATGCGCTGACTTATGTCGAGCCTGAGCTGCAGGCGAAGGCAATTCCGACCTATCCACCGAATGAGGAGGTGGCGAAGCTGATCGCAAGCGACCCGAATATCGTCCAGAGGGCCGAGAAGCAGCTG
The DNA here is from genome assembly GCF_038002285.1 of Paenibacillus sp. FSL R5-0810. Lineage (NCBI taxonomy): Bacteria > Bacillati > Bacillota > Bacilli > Caryophanales > Paenibacillaceae > Paenibacillus > Paenibacillus sp. FSL R5-0810. The sequence continues at coordinate 2,480,883 of NZ_JBBOCF010000001.1, read as the reverse complement.
GAGACAGCGGTACGGAGATTACTAGAGGAGGATTTACGCGAAAGGAATACGGAACAGCAGGTTCAAATGAGCGAGATTCACGATGTACCGGCTTTGGCCGGAACGGCGAGGAGTCCTGATTCCTGGAGCCCAGCAAGCAGCGGCGGGCAGACCACTAGCGACAGGAGCACTGGATCTTTTCCAGCCGGCGGGAGCGAGGAGGTGAATGAGCCTCGTGTCGAGAGGGACGTTGAGGCCGAGCAAATATTGGGAGGCTATGGATTGGAGACTTCCGCATCGACAGCGGCTGAAGGCACCCAAGATGATGAGCTGATATTTTCCTCTCCGTAATCTGGTGGAGTGAACGAGTAATATGAAGGGGGCAGCATGCGTGAAAAAGTGGATATTTACGGGGATATGCGACAAAAGCGACCTGCTATTGTATATGTGCAAAATACTAACTCATGGCGACAAAAGGGTTCTGCTTGTGGATGCCGCGCTGGATGCAAAGTATAGGTACTGTATCGGATACCAGCACCCGCAGCTTCCTGTTACGGAGTTCGCCGGGTTCGACGTGGCCGGAGGGTTCGCTACACTTTCCAGTCTTGAGCAACATTTGCTCAATGAGGACGAAAAGGACTACGACTACATCCTTATGGATGTGGAGAGAGCCGATTTTCTACATCCTGGCGATTGGCTGGACGCCGATGCTTGTATCTGGGTTAGCGGATTCGATCTGACGGGTCTGAAGAGAAGCGCGTCTCTGCTGGAGGAATTAAGTGGACAGTGGTCGGATCAAGTCTCCCCCTCGTTTCACCGTGTGTATTTGAATGTGATCGAGGATATGACGGATGAAGCCTATATTGAAGGCTATCTGAATCCGGGCAGGATGGCCTGGCTGGGCCAGCCGGTAAAAATGCCGTGGGACGAGCTGTTCTTTGGCTTGAAAATTCAAAATGAGCATGCGGGGAGATTGGTTCTGAAGCCTCTGTCCAGGCATTACAAGCGCTCCTTGATCGAGCTGATTCTTCAACTGTCCGAATGGGATCGCAGGCATGTTCGACGAGCCATGAGGCATGCGGAGAGGAGACGCGCATGAGTCTAGTTGCTGTTTGGAGTCCGTTGAATGGCGGTACCGGGAGCACAATGCTGGCCGCCGCGCTGCCAATCGTGCTAGCAATGGAATATCAGACGCGAGTCCTGCTGACCCATGGCGGACATGCCGGCGAACGGGTCGAGTTGGCATTTTCCGATCGTAAGGAAATGATGGACAATGCGCTTTCGTTCCACGATAACGGCATGGATGCTCTGGAGCGTCTTAGCACAAGCGGCAGACTGAATCCGGAAAATGTTCGTAATTATTCGGTTCCGCTTATCGCCGGGCGTCTGGATCTGCTGGGTGGGTCCCGGGTATTGAGGACAGACTTAAGTGCGAATGAGCAGGGGGCTACCTTGATGTCGAGGGTTCTGGAGGCATCCCGGCATAGCCATGATGTTACGGTAGCCGACGCAGGCAATGGTGCTCCAGGCGCTGCCGACCGGGCAATCTTAAATGCCGCCGACCTTGTTGTCATCGGTATGAATCAGAACCTGCATCTATTGGAGACGGTTCTTTCCAAGGGAGGATTGCCGGATGAAGTTAAGGAGAAGCCTTGCTTCTACAGCATCGGCCGATATGACCGGGAATGCAGTGCAACCTTGCAGAATATCAAGCGGCGTTTTGGCCTGAAAGGATATGCGGCTGGGGTGCCTTACTGCTCCGGAATGACGGATGCGTGGAATACGAGAAACGTATTAATGTACATGCAGCGCAGCCGCGGAGGATACGGACGAAAAAGATGGAATTCACTGTACTTGGCCATGCAGGGATTGGCACAAGGGATTGCGGAGGAGTGCGGACTCCCAGCCGTTCCGGCGAAAGCGAGGGCTATGCATGCTCTTGGGTAGCGCGATGAATATGGTGTGGATCATCGTTATCCTCCTATTTTTGCTGCTGCTGGTCTATTTGCGGTATCTGGAGAGAAAAGGGGCTCCTTCAGCGGTAGTCCATGACACCGATCCATACTCTATACCGGCGATGACAGCATTCGTGAAAGAAACGCTCCATCAGCTGACCCACAGTCAATTATCCGACCTGGGCTTGCATGAGGAGGAATACCGCCGGAGGTTGAATAAGCGAAGCGAGCTGCGGCGGGCGCTTAAGGGATGCGTAACCGGGGACGTGCTGGATAAAGCCTACGTGAAGGATTTCATGAAGGAGCTGCTCGTGAACAATCTGGGCGTGAACGAAACCAATATCGATCAGGCAATCCCTTTTGAGCACCCAGCCATCCTAACTCCGCAGGACCAGTTTGAGATTATCCTGTATTTGTATAAACAGAATCATGGGCAGGACGCTTTGTCCATGCTGCTCGAGACCTATGATCTTGCACGCCCGCGTGTATTGCCTGGCTATGGCAACGACAGTGTCTATGCCGTCACAGCCGATGATATTGCCTATATCTATGAGTCGGAGCAGCGCCCGCTTCGGTTTCAGGAGAAGCTGGACATTGTGGTGCAGCGTATTTACCAGGAGTATAAGGGCTTTTCCGTCATCGATGAACTCCGGGACCAGCGCATAGACGGGGTCAGCGGAGGGGTCAGCGGCGTACTCGAAGACAGCCGTATGGAAGCATTTCCTTACGGGCACGATGGGTTCGGATGGGGGAGGGGGAACTTGGAACAGGAACAGCAGGCCACCGGCTGTGAAAGCGTCTGGGTGTTCTACCGCGGGATTTCCTTGCATTTATCCTTCCTGTCTTTCGGGAGCATGTTGGAGCTGAAACGGGTCTGCCAAAATATTTATAAATATAACCATCCCGGCCAATTATCGGAGGCAAGCGGGTATAAGGTGAACGAAATGAAGGACGGATCGAGGGTTGTGGTGGTTAGACCTCCTTTTGCAGAATCGTGGGCTTTTTTTGTCCGTAAATTCGATCTGCCCAAAGCCTCGCTGGATCAGCTGATAACAGGAGACGGGTCGGAGCTCGCGGTCGGACTGCTTCAATATTTAATGAAGGGAAGCCGGATCACAGCGATTACAGGTGCGCAAGGCTCCGGCAAAACGACCCTTCTAATGGCAATGGTTGGGCATATCTATGCTACCTACACCCTTCGGGTTCAAGAGATGGCATTTGAGCTTCATTTGCGCAAAATTTACAGCAGACGGAACATTCTCAGCTTTAGGGAAACGGAGCATATAACCGGGCAAGCAGGTCTTGATCTCCAGAAAAAAACGGACGGAACGGTCAATATCCTGGGGGAAGTCGCCAGTGATGAGGTTGCGGCATGGATGATCCAGATGTCGCAGGTAGCCAGCCTATTCACCGTATTTACCCATCATGCCAAGACTTTCAAAGACCTGGTTCAATCTCTTCGCAACTCGCTATTGAAGAGCGGGGTGTTTAGGCAGGAACGAATTGCTGAGGAACAAGTTGCCGGTGTCATAAACTTTGATATTCATCTTAAGCGCGATGCTTTCGGCAATCGATATATCGAACGGATTACCGAGTGCATTCCTCTGGATCGGGGGATTCATCGTAGCGGTCGCCTCACCGCTTCCCTCGATATCGAACAGGAAACGATGGAAGGTCAGCCGGAACCTGAGCTTCAGCTTGATGATGCGGGGGCTTGTTATATATCGCGCAACGTGATCGAGTATCGAAACGGGGCTTACGTACCAGCTGCGCGCTTGACGGATCGCAGCATTCGCGAAATGACCGAGCAGATGCAGTCGGAGGATGCAAGCCGGTTCAGAGCGTTCCTTGCGGCAGGTTGGGGGGAGTCAGTTGGCACTTAAACCTATTTTGATGATTGTGTTCTTGCTGTCGCTGGCCTGCTTCGCAATTGCTTTTGGGATATCGGCTTGGATCAGCCGCAGTAAGCGGCGATCACAGATTGGCCCTTCCAATACAAGCAAGGGCGAAGGCAAAACGCTGCGCGAGTTGTATCGGCAGTGGGCACAGCTTGCCTATCAATACGGGATAAAATTGCCGTTCATCAAATCTTACATCCAGCGCATCCGGCAGCGGATCGTCCTTATCCATCCATATGATGAAATTGCACTTCGCTACGAGACCATGAAGCTGACCTTGGCAATTACAGGAACGATCGGTTTGACGGCGCTGCTGCTTATATGGAGCCGTCCGGATTGGAGCTTTATCGTCATTGTCTTGATGGCTGCGGTCGTTATCAGCAATATGCTGGTTGAAATGTTTATCCTAAGGCTTGAACGGAAACTGTTAGGACAGGCCGTCGAATTGTTTTCTGTCGTCCGCCATCATTACCAGCAGCACGGCATGGTAGAAGAGGCACTGTACGAAGCGGCTGAGAGCGCCGGGCATGAAATCTCCCTGCATGCCAACCGGATCTACAATGCTCTAGTATCGCAAGATCCTGACGACGCGCTTGAGCGTTATTATGAAATTGCTCCGAACCGGTATCTGAAAGCATTTGCCGGGATCTCCCATCTTGTGATGGAGTTCGGAGATCAGGCACGAAAACAAGGCTCGATCTATTTGCAGGGATTGAGCGGATTGTCCAAGGAAATTCAGCTCGATATCTTGAGAAGGGATAAGCTCGACTACCTGATGAAGGGATTGCATGTTATTGCCCTGGCACCGGTTTTTTTTACCAAGCCGATTGAACGGTGGGCGAGAAGCAGCTTCCCCTCCATGGATGAATTTTATATGAGCAAGCTCGGCTTTGTGACGAAGATATCCATTTACGTCATTATCGTAATTTCCTATATCCTGCTCCAGAAGCTTCAGCAGCACCGGGAGACGGACTATCGTGCCGGATTGGAACGCCCTTCCTGGGAGGAGCGGTTATATCGAGTTCCTATTGTCAGAGCCCTTGTCCGCATGGCGGCCCCGGGAATCGGGACAAGCATCTTTCACCGCCAGCTGCGCTTATTGAAGGAAAGCAATGCGCGAATCAAATTCGAATGGCTGTATGTGAGGAGATTGATGCTGTTCTTTATGGTTTTCATCCTATCGTTGAGCTTGGCCATTGGTCTGCATGTGCAAGCAAGGCATCATTTGCTCTATACCCCGGTCCCTCCCCATCCATCTTTGTTTGGTCAGATGAACGAAGTGGAGCGCGTTCAAGCAGAGAAGACAGCAGAACAGGATCGGAACGTGATGAGAAGGATAGGCATGTCTCCTGATGCGACCCCTGAACAAGTACGGAATGGGATCAGCCAATCCGGACATACGGGATTATCCGCAGAGCAGATGGATGCCGCGGTGAAGCGCATATTGTCCAAGATTAGCCGATATGAAGGAGAGTATCTAAGATGGTGGGAGCTGCTGTTTTCACTGTGCTTGGGCTGGCTCGCCTATTGCTCGCCGCTGTGGCTGCTGTATTTTCACCGCAAAGTGCGCAATATGGAGATGCGGCATGAAGTATATCAATTCCAGACGGTTATTTCGATCCTTCGCGGAATGGAGCGTATCTCGGTTGAAGGAATCCTCGAATGGATCAACCGTTTTGCTGTCATATTTAAGGTTCCGATCCAGAAATGCCTGCTTCATTATGAGCATGGTGCCCAGATGGCGCTGGAGGAGTTGAAGGAGGACGTATGGTTTCCCGAATTTCAACGATTGGTGGACAAGCTTCTGCTCGCCATGGACAAAGTGCCGATCAAAGACGTGTTTGATGATCTTGAGGGGGAGATGATCTTCAGCTTTGAGCAGCGCAAGCAGCAATATGAGGCCATGATCGACACCAAGGCTGCATGGGCAAGGATGATCGGTTTTACCCCGATGTATGCTCTGATCTTTATGTATCTCGTCATTCCATTAATCGGGATGAGCTTCACCCAGATGGAAGTTTATTATGAACAGATTCAACGGCTTTGAACGAGGGATGGAACGGAGCTCGCAAATGGCTGTCTCAACAAAAGTATAAAAATATGTAAAGAAATGAGGAGAATCAAATGAATAACGCTTCGTCTGCTTTAAAAGTCGCTGCCGGAATTTTTCTGACCATTGCCTTGATCACGATCGTAGTCATCCTGTTTATTTCTGCACAAGAAGCTACCAAAACGGCGCAAAACAACTTCTCGGACATTCAGACCGAGCTGTCGCAAGCCGCATTCACCGTATATGACGGCACGACGATTAGCGGCTCGCAAGTGACAAACGCGCTGCGCAAGTATAAGGATAAAGATCAATTCGGCATATTTATCGCTACTGGCAAGAATAGAGCGGGACAATGGTACGGGAATGTGCTGGATAACAGCGGGATGATTCTGAATCCGGATTCGAGGCAGGGCAATATCAGCTTGACCATGAACGAGAAGAGCGCGGAGTATGTAAATCCAAGCGGGAAGTTTCAGGCGAGTATCGTAAAGGATGATTCCAACGTGATCCGGGGGATCAAATTTATTCAGTAGATTGGGATAGAGGGTGATAGGATTGCGCGAGCAAACGATCCGTGCGATAGAGCTCGCAGCCGGGCTGGGTCTTTTTTTGAGCGCCTGCTTGTATGCCATGACCATGCTGTCCGTACTTGACTCCGGATTGACGGCGGCAGCCGCGATGACGGAGGAGCAAAATGTCGGGGTATCTTCGTTTTCAGCCGTATCTGAATCAATTGAACCATATTTTACGGGCAGTGAGGTGCTGTTTACGCTTCGCGAAGTACAGTCAGGGCAGCTTGAAGCGGTTATAGACGGGTTGCGGTTCGCTCCAGGGACCGAGCTCGAATCGATGGATCTCTCGGTTATCGATTTGGATGGCCGTTATGCGGCGGACTACCACCGGGAAAGCAACGGGGCGGTGGACTTAATTCGGTTTGTTAAAGTGAGGTAGGGCGAAGTGTCGAACTCGGTATCGAAATGGTTTGCAGCTTTTCTCGCACTGCTGCTTTTGTACATCGTCCCTGCAGGGGAGCTGGCCAGAAGGCAGGATGACCTATCTCGGATCGTCGTTTACCAGGCGGTGACCAAATTTGTGGATAGTGTCCGTACGAAAGGGTATATCACGCCGACCATGTATCAGGATTTTCTACAAGAGCTTGCAGCGACAGGCAATGAATATGACGTCCAGATGGAGCATCGCCATAAGAAATACCAGCCGGAGTATGCGGATCCCGCCGACCCGGACACATTTCTTAACCGGTATGTCGTTGTATATGATGCTTACTATCAGGAAGACCTCGCAGCCTATCTGTTTCCGCAGACGGATATGCCAAGGGATGACGAACGGCGGGTGTATCGTCTGACAGCCGGGGACTTGTTTCAAGTCCGGGTACAGAGCCTAAACAGAACGCCGGGGATGCTGATCATGGATGCGTTAACCGGGACGGATTCGAGTGGAAAAGCAGCCATCGTTTTTCCTTACGGAGGGCTTGTGCTTAATGAAGATTACTGACCTGGCGATCGTGTTCACAGCCATATTCTTTCCGCTTCTTCTCATCCTTGGCTTCCGTTACGAAAGCCTGGAGGATATCCGCTATGTTGAAATGAAATATACCGCCGCACTGCGATCCGCTGTGCAGGACGGCAGTACAAATTTAAACAGGAACGAAACCCAGTCTTTCGAAGCAGCCTATGATTCGAAGAAATTCATGCGGGCAGATAAAGATCAGGCAATGAAGGCGTTTGCCCAAACATTGTACATGAATATGGGCATAGAAGACGGCGATTCGGCGTCACAGGCTGCTCTATGGTGGTATATCCCCGCTCTCGTCGTATTGGACTATGACGGGTATTTCATCTACGCCTTACAGAGCTATACCAATGCAACCGGTGAAGAGGAGATGCGCCACCAATGGACTCCGAAGCTGCCGTATGCATGGTCGGATGGCGAGGGCAATAGCGTGCAGTTCACTTTGGATTCGTTTGTTCGCGTCTATGAATCAAGCTCTTCCCGCTGGTACGCCGGGTGGCGGCATGAATTGGCCGGTCAATCGGGCGTGTCCCTGCTCCAGAATGAGGAGACGTTTGAACATATTCGGCGAATCACGATCGTGAACGCCGTTCAGGATCGGCTGGCGTATTACATACAGCGTCATAATGAATCGGCTCTGCGCAACGGCATGACCTACATCTTTACGCTACCCGTCATCTCGCAGGAGGAGTGGGTGAATACGATCGATGATGTCGGCATGCTGGCCTTTGTTCAGGGAATTCCGCTGGGGGATCGCTATTATAACAACTATGCAATTGGCGGGGCAAGACTGGTTAAGTCCCCGGTATATTTCGGTGGTGTTGACGAGCGGGGGCTGAAATATTATTTCCGGGATGACTGTTCGTTTCCTTTCCAGGTAGAAGAGACGTTTTCCCATCCGAAAGAGGCGGCCGCAGCAGGTTATCGAGAGCGGAGCTGCCGTAATCCGGGGGTTCTGGCCCCCTGAAAGTTGTAGTTTCAGGGGAGAGGCTTGGTGTGATACAATAAATTCTTGACTGTGTACTTTTCGCTAACTACCAAGAAAGAATTTCATATTATACAGACAGGAGTTACTATAGCCATGAGTTTATTGACTGTAGAGAACGTATCGCATAACTTCGGGGACAGGACTCTTTTCAAAAATGTGTCCTTCCGCTTGCTGGCTGGAGAGCATGTCGGTCTTGTCGGAGCCAACGGGGTTGGCAAATCGACATTGATGAATATTTTAACCGGACAGCTGTTAAAGGACAGCGGCAAGGTAGAGTGGACGCCAAAGGTGCGCTACGGCTATCTGGACCAGCATACGAAGCTTACGCCGGGCAAGACCGTGCGTGATGTTCTTAAGGATGCGTTTCTTCCTCTGCTAGAGCTGGAGAAGGAAATGATGGAAATTACGAACAAGATGGCTGATGCCTCTCCCGAGGAGCTTGAACTGCTGCTTGAGCAAATGGGCGAGATTCAGGAGCAGCTGGATATGGGGGATTTTTATCTGCTGGACGTGAAGGTAGAAGAGATGGCCAATGGACTGGGCCTGTCTGCCATTGGACTCGACCGCGACGTCGCGACGCTGAGCGGCGGACAGCGGACGAAGGTGCTGCTCGCGAAGCTATTGCTGGAGAAGCCGAATGTGCTTCTGTTAGACGAACCGACGAACTATTTGGATGTGGAGCATATTGAGTGGCTGACGCAATATTTAAAGCAGTATCCCTATGCTTTCATCCTGATTTCACACGATACGGAATTTATGAATCAAGTCGTGGATGTCATCTATCATTTGGAATTTGCTAAATTGACCCGTTATACCGCCAACTATGAGAAATTTCTCGAGATGGCGGATATTAACAAGAACCAGCATATCGATGCGTACGAGAAGCAGCAGGAGTTTATTAAGAAGCAAGAGGATTTCATTCAACGGAACAAAGCCCGGTATTCCACTTCAGGGCGGGCCAAAAGCCGGGAGAAGCAGCTTGAGCGTCTTGAGCGGATTGACCGGCCGGAGGAAGCGGCCAAACCGGTCTTCAATTTCAAAGAGGCTCGTGCCAGCGGCAAAACCGTATTCGAAGGAATCGAGTTTGAGATTGGCTATGACCGCCCGCTGCTGCCAAAAATGAGCATGACCATTGAGCGCGGAGAGAAAATTGCGATCGTGGGCTGCAACGGCGTCGGTAAATCGACCCTGCTGAAAACGATTTTGGGCAAGCTTGAGCCTTTCAGCGGCAAAACGTATCAAGGGGATTTCCTGTATCCGGCTTATTTCGAGCAGGAGGTGCGCCCAGGCAACTTGACGCCGATCGATGACGTTTGGAACGAGTTCCCGCATTTGAACCAGCACGAGGTACGAGCCCATCTTGCGCGCTGCGGCCTGAAGAATGAGCATATTACCCGTCCGTTAAAGGCGCTCAGCGGCGGCGAGCAGGCCAAGGTGCGTTTGTGCAAGCTGCTGATGCGTGAAAGCAATTGGATATTGTTTGACGAACCGACAAACCACCTGGACGTAGCTGCAAAGGATGAGCTGAAGCGGGCTTTGAAGGAGTATAAGGGAACGATCCTGCTCGTCTCCCACGAGCCGGACTTTTACGAGGATTGGGTCACGAAAATCTGGAACGTCGAGGACTGGTCCAACCAGCAGGCTTAATCACCGCGTTCTTACATGAAACATTCAGGAGCGTAAAATTGCCGATCTTGAGAGGGAAAATCCCCAATGGGGTGTCTCGCTTGAAGGATGGACCAGTAGATTAACAATCCATGATTTCAACATAGAAGTAGGCGGTGCTAAGGATCTCGATGTCCCTGCACCGCTTTTTCTTGTTCTCATTATTAATGAGCAAGTGTTTGATCCGATGAAATCGCTGAGATTAATGTGTGATGGATCATGTCGTACCTTCACGCAGTTTGTGATATGCTAAAGTCAATTTAACGAAGAACGGAGGGATCGTGCATGGAAGAGTTGGATCCATGTTGGGGGCTGTCATCATTATGGGGGGTTCCGCATTACTAGCCCCTGCCAGACCGTGCGGATATCCCCGCCGAAAGGGGAATGACCTTGGAATCGAATAAGAATGGAAATGATGGAGAGAACGTCCTCCTTTCCGAGGAGAAGTCGGTGGTCCTTCGCGGTGGCGTGGTCTACCGGCCGGCGGGTCCGTGGACACCCAGTATACATGCCTTGCTAAGGTATTTGCGGGCGGCGGGCTTCGAATCGCTGCCGACTGTCATTGGTGCCGGCACCAATGAGGAAGGACAAGAAATGGTAAGCTATATTGAAGGAGAATTCATCCATCCCGGACCTTGGAGCGATGATGCGATCGTGGAGGTGGGCCGAATGGTTCGAAGGCTCCATGATGCTTCGGCTTCATGGAGCCCGGGTCCGCATGCGTTGTGGAAGCCCTGGTTTCTAAGGAGACTCGGGGGATCCAACCTGGTCTACAGCCATGGGGATATTGCACCGTGGAACATGGTAACGAAGGATAGTCTGCCTGCCGCCTTGATCGATTGGGAATACGCGGGGCCGGTCGATCCGCTGGTTGAGCTTGCCCGCGTGTGCTGGCTGTTTCCGCAGCTGCATGACGATGACGTCGCTATGATGAACGGACTGCCTTCACCGGAAGCGCGTGCAAGACAGGTTCGGCTGCTCGTGGACGCTTACGGTCTGGAGCCTGACGGTAGAGCGGCTTTGCTTGATATGATCGTTGCCGTCGTCGTCACGGAAACGGCAGAGGAAGCGATTGAAATGAAGGTCACGCCCGATAGTCTGGGGCCTCTTTGGGGGCTGGCTTGGAGAGCGAGAAGCGCAGCCTGGATATTGCGTCATCGCCGTTTGATCGAGCAAGCGCTCGAGTCAGGCGGATAAGCTCGGAACAGTCGAATGGAATCTACGGTTTAGGGATGCTTGAGAAATTGCAGGAGGGGTCTACTTGAACGGTGCGGATGAGAACAACGGAACAGTTCAGAGCAGCAAGGATATAGAGGTGGAGGGCGAAAAAGACAAGGAATATCCGGGTTCGGATCACAGCCAGCGGTATTCAAGGCAGGAACGGTTTGCTCCTTTCGGCAGAGAGGGGCAGAAGCAGCTCCTAGCCAGCCATGTTCTGGTCGTTGGAGCAGGAGCCCTTGGCAGCGCCGTGTCGGAAACGCTCGTTCGTGCGGGTGTGGGACGCGTTACGATCGCCGATCGCGATTATGTGGAGTGGAGCAATCTGCAGCGTCAGCAGCTGTTTACCGAGCAGGATGCCGAGGAACGCCTGCCTAAAGCTATCGCGGCACAAAGGCGTCTTTCCCGGATCAACTCCGGTGTCGAGGTGATCGGGAAGGTAACCGACGTTCGGGCTCAGGAATTATCGGAGCTTTCCCAAGGTGTTCATGTGATCATGGATGCTACCGATAACTTTGAGACACGGCTGATCATAAACGACATCGCTTATAAACGCGGAATCCCATGGATCTATGGCGGCTGTGTGGGAAGCTCCGGCATGAGCTTTACATTCTTGCCGGAGGAGACACCTTGCTTGAACTGCCTGCTCGGAACGATTCCAATGGGTGGCGATACATGCGACGTTCATGGCGTTCTTCCACAAGCGGTCCAGATGGTAGCTGCACATCAGACGATGGAGGCGATGAAGCTGCTGGCCGGGCAGCGTCACGTCCTCCGAAAAAAGATGCTCTCTTTTGACGTGTGGCGCAACGAGCGCGTGGAATTCGGTGTGGAGCGGGCAAGGAGGACGGATTGTCCCACTTGCGGCGAGCAACCGGAATATCCGTATTTGTCGGCAGCCAATGTTGAAAAAAGCGAAGTGTTGTGCGGGAGAGATACCGTTCAAATCCGGCCGGCCAGACCGAAGCGGCTTGCCCTTCGACAGCTGGCGGAGCGGCTGAACAGTCTTCGGGAAGGCAACGCGACAGCGACTCCTTATATGGTCATGTATCGGGTTAACGGGCACCGCCTAGTTATTTTTGAAGACGGGCGAACCTTAATACACGGCACATCCGATATAGCCGCAGCCAGAACGCTGTACAATAAATATGTCGGAGGCTAAGGGCCGGCAGGGGTTTGCTTGCAGAAAGGTGCAACAGTCGGGTGTAGTGGCAAGTTTGCTGGCAGAACAGTGGAACAGTCGGATGTGGTGGTAAGCTAGCTTGCGGAACAGTGCAACAGTTGGGTGTAGCGGTAGGTTTGCTTGTGGCGTTTTGGCATATCGCATGTGTTGAGGATACATGTCGTCGCTGCGACCGCATGCAGAACAGTGCAACGGTCGAGTGTAGTGGTCGTGGTAAGTTTGCCTTCAAAAGGGTCAAGAGCCGCGTGTACCAGTAATCTGCTGAATAGAATTGCTGCGCATACGTATCCTAGGCCTATGATTGATAAGGAAGTGGAGTGTTCAAGGTCGTTGGACCTTTGGGCACTCCTTTTTCGTTTTGGGTGAAATTAAAGCCGCCTCAACGCCATGCCATAGAGTAGAGAGCCTGGCAGCATAGCCATTCATGAGTGAAAACGGCGGAAATCAGACATACTTACTGTATGAAGCAGGGAACGAGTGGGAGGAGGAATTGTGGAAATATTGATCCTTATTGCGGCAGATCCATCGGATCGCTCCCGGGCGGTGTCCGGAATGCTTGAAGAGGCGGGATACCAGATCGCATTCGCTCATCATTATTCCGAAGTGGTCTCTGCCATCGAGCGCATGGACCCGGACATTCTGCTAATCGACAGCAAGCTGCCGGGGATGAGCCGGTTTAATCTGGTGGAACGGTTGACGGGGAATGGGAAGGCTGTTCCGATTATGGTGTTAGGGAATGACGGACCGGAAGAGGCGGTGCAAGCACTGGAGGCCGGCGCCCATGATTACATCCCGCAAGAATGGGATCCAAAAGAGATGCTCGCGCGCATCGCGAATTTGCTCCGCATCTTCCAGCCGGTTCAACGCGAAAATAACGAGGCAATCCAGATCGGCGATCTTGCAATCGACCCGTTAAAAAGGAGCGTTGTCCGGGGAGAGGAGCCCGTCGAGCTGACGCAGCGCGAATTCGACCTGCTGCTTTTTTTGGCTAAGCGGGCGGGACAGGTCTGTACACGTGAAGATATTTTGCGGTATGTTTGGGACTATGATTTCCATACCGGAACGAATGTGGTAGATGTATATATTCTCCATTTAAGAGAAAAGGTCGACAAAGGAAGGAAATTAAAACTGCTGCGAACGATTCGGGGCGCAGGCTATAAGCTGATGGCTCAGGATGAGATTGAAGAGACCGCAAAAAACCGCCTTCCTTGATTAGGAAGACGGTCGGTCGCTTGCTATTCAGCTATATTAAAGTACGCGGCGTGCTTTCAGGTAAGTCTTCTTCCAGTTGCCCGAGTTCAGGTTAGAAATCGTAACGCCCGGCTTGCCATAGGTGTGCAGGATTTTACCATTGCCCATGTATACGGCCACATGCGTTACGTTTCTGCCGTTAGCGCGGCTTCCGCTGGAGAAGAATACCAAATCGCCGGCTTTCAGGTTGGACTTGGAAACAGCTTTACCTACTTTGGACTGTGCAGCAGATGTCCGCGGCAGATTTACGCCATACTTCTTAAAGATATGCTTCATGAAAGAAGAGCAGTCAAACACTCTTGTTGTGGATGTGGATGCGCCGAATTTGTAAGGTGTTCCCATATATTGTTTGCCGTAGTTGACGACATGACTTCCCTTGCTGACGGATGCGGCTTCTACAGGAGCCGGTGGAGCAACGGTAAGCACCGCCCCTACGCCCAAAGTTGCGCTCAAGCTAACGACTACAGCTTTCTTAATCCAATTCTGTCGATTCATGTTGTATAGTACCTCCATGCGTTTTTGTTTTTTGCGATGAACCGAGTATAGCAGATTTGAAACCGACTAAAATGTGGATAATCGGCGCAATCGCTTGGTGCGCATGGAATGAAAGCGAATTATTAAAAAACGATTAAAAGTTACAAAAAATTAAGAAATAGCAGTTGGGCCAAGCTGAAAAATTAAGAAAAACCCTTGCGGGGCAAGGGTTTTATCGATTGTTACGAATGGGTTAAATCCACCGAATAAAGATGACAAAAAAGTAACGATTACTGATCTTTGCTCTGGATGATGAGAAGCAGCCCGCCTTCGATATGCACGATGCCTTTTTCCTGGGACAGCCGGTTGCTGACCCCGAGTGATTGTCCCATGCGAAGCGAAGCGTTATGAAGCGGATATTCAAAGCCTTCCAGTTCGATGCCTGTGACCTCGGTGGTGAGGGGGAGCAGAGAGACGTACTTAAACCCGCGATCCTCCACAACGCAGCTTGAGCCTGTTAAGGTGATGTAATTGTTCTTATCTAATATGGAGCATGGAATGTGGTGCTGCAGCCCGCGGATCAGCATATGGATGTTAGCCAACGTATGATCCAGCCGGGTGCCGCTTGCTCCCATGATCAAGATGGATTCAGGCGACTGTTCGAGCGCCAGGTCAAAGGCAAGTTCGGTATCGGTTAGGTTTTTATCGATCGGATCGCATTCGATGATTTTTCCGCTCATCGCTTGAACCTTCGCCATTTCTTCGGGGGTGATGGAATCGAAATCCCCGACCGACAAATCCGGTTTGATCCCGTGCTCGATTAAAAACAAAGCGCCGCGATCTGCGCCGATAATGAAATCCCCGCTTCGGATCTCCTCTAAAAATTGTGCAGACAACTCCCCTCCGGTAAAGATCAGAGCGCGTGCAGGCAACATGTCATTTCCTCCTTTATTAAGAGAATTGCCATTTCATCTAGTATATAGCAGGATTCATACTTGCACAATTTAATAGGCGTGACTACAATGTAGTAGGTAATTTTTCGCGGAGCGGGGGAATCGGGAATTGTGGACATGCATGTGTTTGATGTATTCAGTATTATTGGGACGATAGCGTTCGCCATGTCCGGAGCCGTTGTGGCAATGGAAGAGGATTATGATATTCTGGGAGTTGTGGTCCTTGGTCTCGTAACCGCCTTCGGCGGAGGCATCATTAGAAACGTGCTGATCGGGGTTCCCGTGACGACCCTGTGGGGCCAAAGCGATCTGATTATACTGGCCTTGATTTCGGTATTTTGCGCGTTCGTGCTTCCTCTCGGATGGCTCCACCATTGGAAGAGAACCGAAGCGTTATTCGATGCGATCGGATTGTCCGCCTTCGCGATTCAAGGGGCGCTCTATGCGACGCAAATGAATCACCCGCTAAGCGCAGTTCTTGTCGCAGCCGTGCTGACAGGAAGCGGGGGCGGCATGGTTCGCGATCTGCTTGCCGGGCGCAAGCCGCTTGTCCTGCGGGACGAGATCTATGCAGTCTGGGCGATGGCGGCAGGAGCGGCCGTCGGTCTCGGCGCTGCGACGACGACGTGGCAGTTGTTGACGTTGTTCGTGGTCGTCATTGTATTCCGAATGCTGTCCGTTCATTATAAATGGAGACTGCCCAGAAGATCGCTTTCGCATGGAGGCGCATCGGGCGGCGGCATGAGTGCCGGCAGCTGAGAATCACTCGGGTGACAACTTTGGAGAATGATCGAATATCATCCGTTTAAACGATGTTTTTAAGGTATGATTGATGACGAGGAGGTGGAAGCGATGGTATCCGTCTTGTTTGTATGCTTGGGCAATATTTGCCGCTCGCCGATGGCGGAAGCGGTGCTTCGACACAAGATCGCTGCAAAGGGCTTGCAGGATAAAGTTAAGGTGGATTCGGCAGGCACCGGAGACTGGCATGTCGGCAAAATCCCCCATGAAGGGACACGCAAGCTGCTGGACAGCTGGAACATCAGCTATGAGGGGATGACGGCACGGCAGGTGATGAGCAAGGACTTGGAGGCGTTCGATTACGTGATCGGGATGGACGACTCCAATGTAGCTAATATGCGGAAGCTGCCAGGCGGCGGTGATGCAAGCATCATGAAGTTTATGGATTTGCTGCCTGACGAAAAGCTGAGAGAGGTGCCGGATCCTTATTTCACAGGGAATTTCGAAGAAGTGTACCGTCTCATCGATGCCGGATGCGACATCCTGCTGGACAAGATCATCCAAGAAAAGCTATAATCGATTCGAATAAAGCGGTCTGTTTTCTAAGCCGCTTATTCAACGAACCGGATTGAAAGCGTAACCAAGAAGGATGTTCCATAAGATGAACAATGCACATTCCATAATAATGCGCGGTTGTTCATCTTTTTTTACAGACGAAAGCGAGGGTAAGATGCGGCAGGACCTCCCTAAATTTTTTGCCGGAATGAATCAGTCACAACAGCCATGCAGAACGTAAAATGGCCCGACTCCCTGTAGAAGGGATCAGGCCATAGCCGCAAAGCGTAACGAATCCTTATGGATAGTCTGTACCTCTTAAGGAACGACCATCATGTCAGCCCGAATTAGCCCAAAAAGTACATAAGGGCAGCAGGCAGCTCTTTTTGCCAGAAGCCCCAAAGGTGACGCCCGTCTTTCTCATAATAGGCTACTTTAGCCCCGCGATCTTCGAGCAAAGCCTTGGTCTGGCGATTCAATTCTACGAAATTGTAGACGCCCGTATCGGTAGCGTAATTGTCTTCTTGCAGACCTACGATCATATAGATGTCGAGCCATGACAAATCCTGCTCCTGCTTGATGATGCTCTGGGACATCTCGTAGAAGGCACCGGACAAGCTGATCACTCGCGTGAACAGATGCGGGTAGCGGAGCGCCAGATGCACGGATACGCTGCCGCCAAGGGAGTCGCCTGCAAGCAGCCGCTCGCCAGCTTCTCTTCGAACAGGATAATTCTGTTCAATGAAGGGAATAATCTCTTCGGCGAAGCAGGATACGTAGGCATCGAACCGGTTGCCGAACGGTGCGTATTCTTCGGTACGGACTTTGGTATTCACTTCGACTCCGACGATAATAAAAGGTTCAACCCCTTCGTCAAGGATCAGCTGGTTAGCCCAGGTTGCAATCCGGCCGAAGTTGAAAAATTCCTCGCCGTCCTGGCAGTAGACAACAGGATAGCTGAGAATTTCGTTATAGCCGGGTGGAAGGTAGATGCGCAGCGTCCGTGATTCTTGAAGAAACCGGCTTTCAATCGTTTCCTTCACAATGGTTCGCTTCAATAGTCGTTCATTCGTCATCACTCGTCACCTTTTTCGGGTTAGTTTTTGAAATGGAGTACACAATAAGTTAAAATTACCCTATTCGTACATTCCTGTCTGCTGTACTATGATGTTTGTCATACTGTTATAGTGTTATACACCCGCTGTTATACATACAAACGTTAAGAAATCTGAAATTTTATGAGGTATTTCTTTGACGAATGGAGTAAAACAGGTGTATAATAATTCTATAACAGCGGAACTTGATATTCAAATATTTATTGAGGTGAAAAAAATGACCAAGGTTCCTTATGAAGTATATACCGAGGAAGTGGATACTCTATCTGTACTTTCCCCGGATGGCGAAATCGTAAACCAGGATCTTCTGCCAGAACTGTCGGACGATCAACTGAAAGAAATTATGTACCGCATGGTGTTTACCCGTACTTGGGACGATCGTGCCGTTAACCTCGGCCGCCAAGGTCGCCTCGGCTTCTACGCGCCGGTTTCCGGTCAAGAAGCAACGATGGTCGGCAGTGAATTTGCAATCGAGAAAGACGATTTCATCTGCCCGGGCTACCGTGATATGCCGCAGATCGTATGGCATGGTCTTCCGCTTTACCAAGCGTTCTTGTATTCCCGTGGACATCAGCATGGCGGACAAATTCCGGAAGGCGTTAACGTCCTGATGCCGCAAATCATCATCGGTGCGCAAATTTTGCACGCGATGGGTATTGCTATGGGTTATAAATTGAAGAAGCAAAAGCAAGTTGTTATTACTTACACCGGTGATGGCGGTTCGTCCGAAGGTGATTTCTATGAAGGCTTGAACTTCGCTGGCGTTTACAAGCTGCCTGTCATCTTCTTCGTACAGAACAACGGCTACGCGATTACGACTCCGTTCTCCAAGCAAACAGCAGCGCTGTCCATCGCGCACAAAGCGGTAGCTGCCGGCATCAAGGGCGTTAGAATTGACGGCATGGACGTGTTCGCGGTTATCAAAGCGGTTCGTGACGCTGCTGAGCGCGCTCGCAACGGCGAAGGCGCAACGCTGATTGAAGCCGTAACCTACCGTTTCCGTCCGCATTCCCTTTCCGACGATGCAACCAAATACCGCACGAAGGAAGAAGAGGGCGAATGGAGCGAGAAGGATCCGATCGCGCGTCTTGCGAAATATCTGGAGAAGAAGGGTCTTTGGACAGAAGAAGATACGGCTCGCGTGAAAGAAGAAGCGAAAGCGAAAGTCAACGAGCAGATCAAGAAAGCAGAACAAACGGAGAAAATGACGGTCCCAGGATTGATCGACAGCATGTTCGAGCAAACTCCGAAGCATCTTGAAGAGCAAAAAGCCGATTTCCAATAAGGAAGCTTAACCGATAATTGTTCACGGCCAATGAACGGACAATTATTCGGTTTTGTCATGGGTGCAAAGGATCAGGGATTGAATATAGCGTAAACGGCGCCTAAGTCGCTGGAATAGTGAACTGTAACACTTAAGGAGGAAATCAAGCAATGGCACAAATGAACATGAAAGAAGCGATTCGCGACGCCATGCGCGTTGAATTGAGCCGCGATCCGAACGTTGTCATCTTCGGTGAAGACGTGGGTAATGTCGGCGGTGTGTTCCGGGTAACAGAAGGCCTTCAGAAGGAGTTTGGCGAGGAACGCGTATTTGATACGCCGCTTGCCGAATCCGCGATCGGCGGTCTTGCGGTAGGTCTGGGTATTCAAGGCTTCCGTCCGATTGCCGAGATTCAATTCGTCGGTTTTATTTTCGAAGCGCTGGACCAAATCGCCGTACAGGCTGCCCGTATGCGTTACCGTTCCGGCGGACGCTACAATTCTCCAATCGTATTCCGCACACCGTTCGGCGGCGGGGTTAAAGCGGCTGAGCTGCATACCGACGCTTTGGAAGGTTTGCTTGCACAAACACCGGGTATTAAAGTTGTAGTTCCTTCCAATCCTTATGATGCAAAAGGACTTATGATCGCAGCGATCCGCGACAACGATCCTGTATTCTTCATGGAGCACTTGAACCTGTATCATGCGTTCCGCGCTGAAGTTCCGGAAGGCGAGTATACGGTCGAGCTCGGTAAAGCGAATGTGGTTCGCGAAGGCTCCGACGTAACGATTATTGCGTACGGTTTGATGGTTCACACCGCAACGAAGGCGGCTGAAGAGCTCGAGAAGAACGGAATCAAAGCGGAAATCATCGACCTGCGCACCATCGCGCCGATCGACATCGACACGGTGATTGCTTCGGTTAAGAAGACCAACCGCGCGATCGTCGTGCAGGAAGCTCAAAAATCCGCCGGCGTGGCAGCAGAAGTCATTGCACAGATCAATGAAAAGGCAATTTTGCACCTGGAAGCTCCAGTTCTGCGTGTAGCACCTCCGGACACCGTGTATCCGTTCGCTCAGATCGAGGATGCTTGGCTCCCTACCCCTGCGCGGATTGTAGATGCCGTTAATAAAGTCATGAATTTCTAATTGCAGCAAATATTTAGGGAGGTTTTTCAGTTGGCAAAATTTGAATATCGTTTTCCAGAGCTGGGCGAAGGTTTGCATGAAGGTGAAATCATCAAAATGCATATCAAGCCGGGCGACAAAGTAACAGACGACGACATCATCATGGAAGTGCAGAACGACAAAGCGGTCGTAGAAGTTCCTTGTCCCGTGAACGGTACGGTTCAAGAAGTTTTTGCCAAGGACGGCCAGGTTTGCCGCGTCGGTGAAGTGGTTGCGATCATCGATGCCGAAGGCGACATTCCTGAGCAAGCAGGCGGCCATGCGGAAGAGCAGTCCGCTCAAGAAGCTGATGCTGCAAAAGGAAGCGCGGATACCACTTCCTCGCCTGCACAAGACGCTCCGGCTGATGCGAAGCAGGGCGGAAACGGCAGCGCTAGCGCGCCTGCAGCTCCGAACCGCGAAGTGCTTGCAACGCCTAGCGTGCGCAAGTTCGCTCGTGAGCAAGGTGTGGATATTACACAAGTGCAAGGCTCCGGCAACAATGGCAAAGTGACCCGCGAAGATGTGGAAGCCTTCAAGAACGGCGGCGGTCAAGCGGCAGCAGCTCCTGCACAAGAAGCGGCTTCCGAGACGAAAGCAGCTCCTGCAGCAGCATCCGCAGCAGTGGATCCACGTGCCGAAGAAGAGCGCGTACCATTTAAAGGCATCCGCAAAGCGATCTCGAATGCCATGGTTAAATCGGCTTACACTGCTCCGCACGTAACAATCATGGACGAAGTGGACGTAACCGAGCTTGTGGCATTCCGTACCCGCATGAAGCCGATTGCCGAGAAGAAAGGCACGAAAGTTACGTATCTGCCGTTCATCGTGAAGGCTCTTGTTGCGGCTTGCCGCCAGTTCCCTGCCTTGAACGCGATGATCGACGAAGAAGCGAACGAAATTGTGTACAAAAAGTACTACAACATCGGTATTGCAACCGACACCGATAACGGCTTGATCGTACCGGTTATCAAGGATGCCGACCGTAAGAGCATCTGGATGATCGCCGACAGCATCCGTGATCTGGCGGCACGCGGCCGCGAAGGCAAGCTGGCTCCTAACGAAATGAAAGGCAGCACGATTTCCATCACGAACATCGGTTCCGCAGGCGGCATGTTCTTTACGCCGATCATCAACTTCCCAGAAGTTGCGATCCTCGGTACCGGCCGCATCAGCGAAAAAGCGGTCGTGAAGAACGGTGAAATTGTAGCGGCACCTGTCATGGCGCTGTCCCTCAGCTTTGACCACCGCATCATCGACGGCGCTACGGCTCAAAACTTTATGAACTATATTAAACAACTGCTCGCTAACCCTGAGCTGCTTGTTATGGAGGTGTAACTAATGGTAGTTGGAGATGCTTCTTTGGATATTGATACATTAGTCATTGGTGCAGGACCTGGCGGTTACGTGGCGGCGATTCGCGCCGCCCAGCTGGGCCAGAAAGTTCTGATCGTGGATAAGTCCGAGCTCGGCGGCGTCTGCTTGAACCGCGGCTGTATCCCTTCGAAAGCGCTGATCTCTGCTGCTCATCAGTATGAGGCTGCCAAGCATGCCGATGCATTCGGTATTTCCGTGGAGAACGTAAAGGTTGACTTCGCGAAAACCCAAGAGTTCAAAAACGGCGTCGTTAAAAAAATGACCGGCGGCGTTGCCGGCTTGCTGAAAGGCAACAAGGTCGAAGTATTTAACGGCGAGTGCATGTTCATCAACGAGAACGAAGCGCGAGTATTCAACGATCATGAATCTCCGCGTTACCGTTTCAAAAACTGCATCATCGCTACCGGCTCCCGTCCGATCGAGCTGAAGCCATTCCCATTCGGCGGCCGCATCCTGTCGTCCACCGAAGCGCTGAACCTGCAAGAAGTGCCTAAGAGCCTGATCGTTATCGGCGGCGGCTACATCGGCGCAGAGCTTGGCCAAATGTACTCCAAATTCGGTGCGAAGGTAACGATTATCGAAGGTATGGACAGCGTCCTTGCCGGATTCGATAAGGATATGACGAGCCTCGTAACGAAAAACATGAAGAAAACCGGCATTGAGATCATCACCGGTGCAAAAGCTGAAAGTGCGGAGCAAAACGATAAAGAAGTTACCGTTAAATACTCCGTAAACGGCGAAACCAAAGAAGTAACGGCTGAGTACCTGCTCGTAACGGTTGGACGTCGTCCAAACACCGATGGCGAGCTTGGTCTTGACCTCATCGGACTTGAGCTTGACGAGCGCGGCTTCGTGAAAGTTGACCATCAAGGCCGCACCAGCATTCCGCATATCTTCGCAATCGGCGATATTGTTGCCGGACCTGCGCTTGCCCACAAAGCTTCCTATGAAGGCAAAGTGGCTGCCGAAGTTATCTCCGGAATGCCATCGGTTGTCGATTACAAGTGCATCCCTGCCGTTGTATTTACGGATCCTGAGTGCTCCAGCGTAGGTTACACCGAAGCCCAAGCGAAGGAAAAAGGCCACAAAGTGAAGGCCGGTAAATTCCCTTACGCTGGCAACGGACGTTCCGTATCCCTGAACCACCCTGAAGGCTTCGTGAAGATCGTTGCCGAAGAAGGAACAGGACTTGTACTCGGCGCGCAAATCGTAGGTCTGGAAGCTTCCAACCTGATTGCCGAGCTTGGCCTTGCGATCGAGATGGGTGCTACGCTTGAGGATCTGGCATTGACGATCCATGCACACCCAACGCTTGGCGAAATCGTAATGGAAGCTGCGGAAGTTGTTATGGGTCATCCGATCCACATTATCTCCCGCTAATCCGTTCGAATTTTAACGGGTCATCATATATTTGCCAAGGAGGCAGAGAACGCTATAAAGGCGCGATCTGCCTCCTTTTTTAGATAACAGAAAGTATAAACCTCGGAGGAGCGGGAGGAATTTTCGTCTGCCCAACCTGCCATGAACATGATAGACTATGCATATGAGATACCAGAGAGGTGAGTTTGAAGATGAAGCAATATTTGGAGCTGCTGCAGGACATTCTGGAGCATGGAGTAGAAAAGGAAGACCGGACGGGAACAGGGACGTTGTCCGTCTTTGGAAGGCAGCTGAGGTTCGACCTGTCGCAGGGCTTTCCTCTCGTCACAACGAAACGGATCCATCTAAAATCGGTCATTCACGAGCTGCTGTGGTTTTTGAGCGGCGAAACGAATATCCGGTATTTAAAAGAAAACGGCGTGCGGATCTGGGACGAATGGGCGGATGAGAACGGTGATTTGGGTCCGGTATACGGCTCGCAATGGCGTGCGTGGAAAGCGCCGGATGGCCGCCGAATCGATCAGATCGCGAACGTCATCGAATCAATCAAGACGAATCCGGATTCGCGCCGGCATATCGTCAACGCCTGGAATGTGGCGGAAATCGACAACATGAAGCTGCCGCCGTGCCACTTCGTATTTCAATTTTACGTGGCGGGAGGCAAGCTCTCCTGCATGCTGACGATGCGCTCGGTAGACAGCTTCCTCGGCCTGCCGTTCAATATTGCGAGCTATGCGCTGCTCACGCATATGGTAGCCCAGCAGTGTGACTTGGAGCCAGGCGAATTCATCTGGTCCGGCGGGGACGTCCATATTTATTCGAATCATTTGGAGCAGGTTAAAACCCAGCTGCAGCGGGAGCCGTACGATCTTCCGAAGCTGATTATCAAACGCAAACCGGAGAGCATCTTCGACTATACCTTCGATGATTTCGAATTTGAAGGCTACCGGCATCATCCAACGATTAAAGCGACGGTTGCGGTCTAGTGGATTAGCCGGGCATCCAGTTGCCGGAAATGCAGGACAGACCGGAGGAATGGACAGTATTGCATCGGAGGGGGCAAGCATTGGGCCCCCGAAGAAAGGGGGATGGCTGACATGATTTCGATGATATGGGCCATGGGCAAGGATCAGGTGATCGGACGCAATGGAACGATGCCTTGGCATTTACCGAGGGACCTTGCCTTTTTCAAGGAGAAGACGCTTGGCAAGCCGATCGTTATGGGAAGGAAAACATGGGATTCATTCGGAAGCAAGCCGCTTCCGAAACGAACGAATATCGTACTGACCCGGGATGAGAGCTTCGCGCTTCCGCCGGAGCAGGGGATCGTCATTCACGATCTGCAGGACGCGTTGCCCTATGCCCGGGAGCAGGAGCTGATGGTGATCGGGGGCTCCCAGATATACGAGCAGATGCTGCCGCTGGCCGATCGCTTATACTGTACTTTTATCGACGAAGAGTTTGAAGGCGACACCTTTTTCCCGGAAATTGACTGGGAGCAGTGGCAGGTTGTTGAGGAAACGCCGGGAATTACGGATGAGAAGAACCCGTACGCGTACCGATTCGTCATTTATGACCGTAAGCGATAAGCGATAATCGATCATATAGATATCCTATTCTCTCCCATCTATTACCCTTGTTCGATTATGGCAGGATAGTACAAATGATCATGCATATAATCCATTTAATTGGCGAAAAGCGAAATGCTACTATATTTTTAATGTTTGTAGGTACAATTGCTTGAATTGCCTTATACTGCGCGGATTTCGGAACTGATACAAACTTTTATTAAGGATAATAAAAAAGATGAATCAGGAAAAGTGCCGTTTCTAGGCAGATTTGACGCTCGTTAGTATGCGATTATGATATGATATTTTGTGCATGGAAATCAGAATAGATAGAACGGATGGGGGAAAAGCAGGATGTCTACACCAACAGGCTTTATGGAATATCAGCGTCAGCTTCCGGCAGACCGGGACCCGGCAGAACGAGTAAAGGACTGGGAAGAGTTTCATAAACATCTAGAAGAAGAAGAGCTCCAAACCCAAGGAGCGCGCTGTATGGATTGCGGCACGCCATACTGCCATACGGGAATTGACATGATCGGGGGCACCTCGGGCTGTCCGATCCACAATCTGATCCCTGAATGGAACAACCTGGTGTATCGCGGACTGTGGAGAGAGGCCTTGGAACGTCTTCACAAAACGAATAATTTCCCTGAATTTACAGGCCGGGTATGTCCGGCGCCATGCGAAGGCTCTTGTACGGTCGGACTGATCGGCGAGCCGGTTACGATAAAATCGATTGAGCAGGCGATCATCGACAAGGGCTTCGAGGAGGGCTGGGTCGTACCTGAGCCGCCCGAGAAGCGCACAGGGCGACGGGTAGCGGTTGTAGGCTCTGGTCCTGCCGGTCTTGCGGCTGCTGCCCAGCTCA
The DNA here is from genome assembly GCF_038002285.1 of Paenibacillus sp. FSL R5-0810. Classification (NCBI taxonomy): domain Bacteria; kingdom Bacillati; phylum Bacillota; class Bacilli; order Caryophanales; family Paenibacillaceae; genus Paenibacillus; species Paenibacillus sp. FSL R5-0810. Next base: position 2,455,705 of record NZ_JBBOCF010000001.1, on the reverse strand, counting down.
ACAAGGCAGGGCATAGCGTAACCGTATACGAGCGTGCAGACCGGATTGGCGGGCTGCTGACGTATGGCATTCCCTCGATGAAGCTCGATAAGGGAGTCGTTCAGCGACGCGTTGACTTGCTGCGGGCCGAGGGGATCGAATTTGTGGTAAACACCGAAATCGGTAAAGACATTCCGGCGCAGAAGCTCACTCAGGACTACGACGCCGTCGTATTATGCGGAGGGGCGACGAAGCCTCGCGAATTCAACATCGAGGGCAGCGATCTGAAGGGCGTCCATTATGCGATGGACTACCTCAACGGAACGATTAAGAGCTATCTTGATTCCGGTCTTGCCGACGGCAACTATATCTCTGCAAAAGACAAGGACGTTATCGTCATTGGCGGAGGCGACACCGGCTCCGACTGCGTGGCCACAGCCCTCCGCCACGGCTGCAGAAGCGTGACCCAATTCGGTACGCATAAGCGGGCGCCGCTTACACGGGATCCGATCGCGAATCCTTGGCCGCAGTTCCCGAATGTGTATACGCTTGACTATGCGCATGAAGAAGCCAAAGCGCTGTTCGGCAGCGATCCGCGTGAATTTTCCATCATGACCACGAAATTTGTCGGTGATGAGGAAGGCAATTTGAAGGAGCTCCATACCGTTCAAATCGAGCGGATTGTCGACGAAACCGGTCGCAAAATCTACCAGCCGATCCCGGGAACCGAGAAGGTGTTTCCTGCCCAAATGGCACTGATTGCCATCGGATTTGACGGACCGGAGCAGACGCTTGTGCAGCAGCTCGGTCTGGAAACGGATCGCCGCTCCAACGTAAAGGCTCCGTATGGCAAATATACGACGAATGTGGATAAGGTCTTTGCAGCCGGCGATATGCGCCGCGGTCAAAGCTTGGTCGTATGGGCCATCAACGAAGGCCGCGAGGTTGCCCGCGAAGTGGATAAATATTTGATGGGTGCAACCGTTCTGGTTTAAAAACATTCTTAAATATGCTATAGTTTGTATTAGAAGAAGGACTTCGCAGCCGCGAAGTCCTTTTTGGAGTTAGCGGCCTATAGCATATTGCTGCGAACTCGGCCGGGAGGAGAATGTCAGATGAAAACACTGGTCATTGCCGAAAAGCCGGATATGGGACGGAATATCGCGGCGGTGATCGAGCCACGGGCGAAGAATCACCGCACCTATCTGGAGGGCGAGCAGTATATTATCACTTGGGCAATCGGACATCTCGTAGGTCTGGCGGAGCCGGATGCCTATGATCCGAAATACAAGCGATGGAATTTAAGAGATTTGCCAATCATACCGGAGCAATTCAAAATCGTTCCGAATCCGAAAACGAAGGATCAGCTGAAGGTCATCGGGGAAGTGGCCAAGCGTTGCAGTCACATCGTCAATGCATGCGATGCGGGGCGCGAAGGACAGTATATCTTTGCTCTGATCCAGCAGCAGCTGAAGTTAAGACAGCCTGTCAAGCGGCTGTGGATATCGGACTTAACGCCGGAAAGCATCGCTAAAGGCTTCGCCGAGCTGAAGGACGGGGCGGAATTCGAGGATTTGACGCAAGCGGCGCGTGCCCGCAGCGAGGCGGATTGGCTGATCGGCATGAACGCATCCCGTGCGTTCACCACACGCCATCAGACCCTATTATCCGTCGGACGGGTGCAGACGCCGGTGCTGGCTTTGATCTATGACCGGCAGAAGGAGATCGAGGCATTCGAGTCCCAGACCTTCTATGAAGTCAAAGCCTTGTTTCGTCAGGAAAAGCTTGAATATACGGGAACATGGCAGGGGGAACGGCTAACCTCGAAGGAGAAGTCGGACGCGATCGCTGCAAAGGTTCAAGGCAAGCAAGGGGCGGTCGCCAAATATGAAGTCAAGGAAACGAAGGAATACCCGTTCAAGCTGTATGATCTGACCTTGCTTCAGCGCGAGGCCAATGCGAAGTATGGCTATTCGGCCAAGAAGACGCTGGACCTCGCACAAGCGCTGTACGAGCGGCATAAGGTGATTTCTTATCCGCGTACCAATTCCAACTATGTGAACGAGCAAAATATCGAAGGCATGCACAAGGCGCTCCATATGCTGAAATCGACCTCCTACGGACAGATGGCGGAAGGAGCGGATCCAAAGCGTGTCCATATCAATAACAAGGCGGTTTGTAATCCGCAGCGGGTAGAGGATCACCATGCAATCCTGCCGACGCTGAAGCGGCCCGGCAATCTGAGCAAGGAAGAAGCGCATATTTACGACCTGATCATCATCCGCTTTCTTTCGCACTTTTATCCGCCTGCATTGTACAAGCAGCATACGGTGTTGACCGAGGTTGAAGGCGAAACGTTCAAGACCGGGATCAAGGAGCTGCTGTCATTAGGCTGGAAGGTGCTTATCGAGAAGGATAAGGAACAGAAGAAGTCGAAGGGATCGTCCCGCAAAGGTAAAGACGAGGAGGAGGACGAAACCCAGGAATGGAACGACCGTTCATTTGATATCGCACCGGACCGTCCGGTGTTTTGCCGGAAATCGGAAGTAAAGGAGAAGGCCACACAGCCGCCGAAGAGCTATACCGAAGGAACCTTGCTTAAAGCGATGGAGAGTGCCGGCAAGTCCATTGAGGACGATGAGCTGAGGGATGCAATGAAGGACAGCGGCCTCGGAACGCCGGCCACCCGAGCGGCAACGATCGAACGGCTGAAGAAGGTCGGTTATATTACGATGCAGGGCAAGAAAATCACGGTTACGCAGAAAGGGAGGACTGCCGTCGAGCTGATCCGCCACGCCGGCGTCGAGCTTCTTGCTTCGCCGGAAATGACCGGGCAGTGGGAGCGGAGGCTTCACCAAATATCCAAGGGAGAGGCGTCTGCAGAAACGTTCATGCAGAATGTCCAGAAGTTTACGGTTTCCATAATCAATAAAGTGTCTTCGCAGCCGCCGGCACCGCCCTCCCTGTTTGGCGGAGATGAGGACAAGCCGAAGGGAAAAGGCAGGGGAAGAAGCAGTAAGGCGGCCGCCGGGAATCCTTCGGCGGCTCGAAAGCGTCCGGAGCGGTCGCCGAATAAGCCGGATACTCCGGTTCCGTCCATTCGCGAGCCTCTTGGCCGTTGTCCAAGGCCTGGCTGCGGCGGTCAAATTATTGAGGGCCGGAAAGGATACGGCTGCGCCAACTTCAAGTCCGGATGCTCATTCGTCATCTGGAAGGAGTTTGCCGGCAAATCGATATCCCAGGCCATGCTGAAATCACTGCTCGAGCAGGGCAGAACGAAGCTGCTGGCATTTAAACGCGAGGACGGAAGCACGTATAAAGCCCGAATGGTGTTGTCATCCGGAGGCGACGGCAAGCTGTCCCTCGAAACCGAGGCGGGGACAGCGGTTCGACAGTAATAATAGCATCGATGTTAGTATAGGGATAGAATCGACTTTTAAAATAATGAAAAAAAAGGGGTACCCTGCTTAAGGTTTGTAACAACCTTCAGGGTACCCCGATTGAATTTACATGAAATGATGATGAATGACATCCGGGACTTCGGTCAGCGCGGACACCGTATACAGAACGTTATGAGGCTCTTGCTTCAGCTCTACGAGATTGTATTCCCATTCCCGCTGCTGCTTGAGATAGATGCTGTTGATGCCGGCGGTAAGTGCAGGCACGACATCGGTGCGAAGGGAATTGCCGATCATCCAGGTATGGGAGCGGTCAAAGCTTCCGGCACTGACTATTTCCTCAAGGGCTTCTATATTTTTATGCCGGCGGATGTAGATCCGGTCTCCGAAATAGTCGGCGAGCTTCATCTGCTCGATTTTACGCTGCTGAATGCGTGCTTCCCCGCCGGTATACAAGTACAGTCGATGCCCGTCGGCTTGAAGCCGCTCCAGCGTTTCCACCATACCGGGATAAGGTTCAACCTCCTGATCATAGACGCTCATGCCGAGAACGAATAGCTGCTCTTCCTCGATAGTCGACAGAGTCCGTCCGTGAGCTTCGCAGTAATGCCGATAAGTGGCGATCAAGGATTGCGGGAAGTTCGTACTGGCGAAGCCGAGCTGTTTCGTTCCGGCAATATCGATTTCGATTTGCTTGCTCCGGACCTCCTCGGTCGTCAAGCCAAAGGGTGAAAACCAATCGGTCATCCATTCGAAAAAATCCCCGAGTATCAAATCGAAGTATTTATTGCAGTGGATCAAGGTATCATCCATATCGAAGATGATATGCTGTGGTGTTATGCTCATGGTTGTCTCCTTCTTGCGGTTATTTCATGTACATCGTCGTCCGCGTCACCTTACGCGGGATCACGTCAAACGGATATAATCCTCCAGGAACATCTGAAGCTCGGAGGCTCCATCCGGACGCAGGCTGAACCGCTCGTTGTTCTCGGATTTCAAGTGGGAGCGCAGCAGCCCCGCCGCCCGAAGAATCATCAGATGATGCATCAGCTCTTCGTAAGGCTGGTTCAGATCAGCAGCCATCTCCGACACGGCCTTCGGCTCATCGGCGATGTAGCGGAGCAGGCGCAGACGCTCCGGATCGGCCAACGCTTCGGTCATGCGCAGCAGGACGACAGGCGGCTCGTCCTCATCCTCTTCCGGAATATCGATCGGATACTGAAGCAGCAGCGTATTTTCATAGAAGCAATATGTATTGATCGGGCGGAAATGGGTGCCGGGGAACAAAACGACGTTCTCTTGTGGCACCTGATCCAGAATAACGCCGCTCGTCGCGTATTCGATCAGATGCTCATCGTCCATCTTTGGAAGCAGCGTTTGTTTCTCTTCGGCATCCTCCTCAAGCAGCTGACGCAGCTCGTTCTCGACGGAGGAGAAGTAATGCGTATGCCAGAGCTTCATTAGCGGTATATAGCTTTCGCGGATTCTTGCGATTTCATCCCGGGACAAGGACGGAAGATGAGGATACAGCAGCTCGCCTAATGCATCGATTGAAGAGTTTTCGATCCAGTCCAGGAAATCGGGGATCTCCTGATGATCACCCCGGAGCATGACCAGCGCATACAGCACGTCGTAATCGGATAAAGGCCACTGCCGGGCCGCGATGAACCGCACCCTTGCATCCTCCGGCATGCGCTCGTCCATTTCGGTGATGAGCCGCTTGCCGATGTCCAGGTTATCGGTCCATTTTCTCGTTGCATATATCATGAAGCTGCCCAGCAGCTCGTATACCATGGATACATCGATACGCACTTTATATTTCATTTACAGATACCCTCCCAATTGATGGCATTGTTATTATTATGGCTTGTATCGATTGGGCTTGTCCACTATAATGTTCATTTGGCTGTTTAAATTCATTGTTTTTTCTACATAGAGGAGGCCTTGTTTTACGTGACAGAAGCTGCACAACCCCGTCAAGGGAGAACTCATTATTTCATATTAATTGCCGTCGTTGTAGCGGCGGGCCTGAGCCAGGGACTGCTGCTGCCCGTGCTGGCGATATTTCTAGAACGAATGGGGATATCATCCTCGATGAACGGCTTGAACGCCGCTGCGCTGTACGTCGGCTCTTTCGCGATGACGCTGGTTGCGGAGAGGTTGCTGGGCTTGATCGGCTTTAAAAAGCTGATCGCGTCCGGACTTGTTTTGGTGATGCTGTCGCTGCTTGCGTTCCCGCTGATCCCAAGCGTTGCGTTTTGGTTTGTGCTTAGATTGCTAGTCGGAATCGGTGACAGCGCTCTGCATTATGCAGCCCAGCTATGGGTGCTGATGATGTCAACGTCTAAGAACCGGGGCAGGAGCATCTCCTTCTACGGCATGTCTTACGGGCTAGGCTTCAGCATCGGCCCGCTTGGGATTCCGCTCCTCAAATACGGAGAGGCCGTTCCATTCGTGGTCCTTGCGGTGCAGTTTCTGTTCATACTGATCATTGTGCTGGTCAAGCTGCCGAACATCAAGCCTGAAAAAGTCGAAGGCGGCGATCAGACGTCATCCGGAAGATATATGAGAAGCTACCGTTTGGCATGGTACGCTTTGCTGCCGGCATTCCTGTACGGGTATATGGAAGCCGGTATGAACAGCAATTTTCCCGTTTACGGGTTAAGAAGCGGGTTTACGCTGGACGAAATATCGATGCTGCTGCCTTTTGTCGGGATCGGAGGGCTGCTGCTCCAGCTCCCGCTCGGCATATGGAGCGATAAGTTCGGCCGCAAGCGCGTACTGGTGATCGCAGGGATCTCCGGCGGACTGTGTTTCGCGCTCATTCCGCTGGCAGGAACGAATTTTTGGGCAACTCTCATATTGTTAACGGCTGCCGGAGGCCTCGTCGGCTCCTTCTTTTCGCTAGGACTTGCTTACGCGGCTGATATATTGCCGAAGCTGCTCCTTCCGGCAGCGAACGTCGTCGCCTCTTTTCACTTTAATGTCGGGAGCATTGCGGGCCCTAATGCGGGCGGAGCATTAATGGAGACCGGGTGGAATGGCGGCATATTTTTCCTGCTCGGAGGACTGTACATTCTATTTGGATGTGCGGGTGCGCTGTTTAAACCTGCTGCCGATTCAAAGCTGTAAATGCGAATGTTTGTTCTCATGGCAATTGCCCTCGCTTTCTTCTAAACTAGAGAGTAGGAATACGCACTTGACGGGAGAGACGATAACATGATTAAAGTGGATCGGCTGAAGAAAACGATAGGTCCTGACCGCACGCCGGTGCTGAAGGATATCACCTTTCAGATGGAGCGCGGGGAAATGATCGGACTCATCGGTGCGAGCGGAAGCGGAAAAAGCTTGATGATGAGCTGCCTGTCCATGCAGGAAAAATGGGACGGCGGCAAATTGACGATTGACGGCGAAGATATGATGAATCCCGCGGGTAAACGTAAAATTCGCCGGGAATGGGCGTATCTCGAGCAAAACCCTTCCTTAAACGTCAATCGCACTGCACTTAAAAACGTGCTGATCGGACAATCGAGCCAGACGCCATGGTGGCGGATGCTTACCGGCATGGTCCGCTCGGATGATTATATGGGAGCCATGGATACGATCGAGCATTTGGGGCTTTTGGACAAGGCCCACCGCAAAGCAGGGGAGCTAAGCGGGGGAGAAAGACAGCGGATCGCAATCGCCCGGGCGCTTGTGCACGGAGCGAAGGTGATTCTTGCGGACGAGCCCGTCACGGGCCTGGATCCGGGATCGGCCGAGCACGTGCTCAAAACGTTAAAGACCCTATGTGATGAAGAAAGGCTTACGGTCGTTACGGTGATCCCGCTGGAGCTGGCGGAAAAATACTGCACCCGCGTGATGGGGCTCGCCGGCGGAGAGCTTGTCGTCGACGTGACGGGACGGCGTTTAACTCATGGCGAGAAGTCAAGACTGTAATTATCTGTAGGTTTTATAAATGAGGCTATGGAATAGAAATGAGATGATCTGGATTGAAATATAGAGTGATACAAGCCTTGCTGTCCGGCTTGCTGCTGTTTCTGCTTAGCGGCTGCACGTTTATTCAGGATCCGGTCTCGCTGATGAAGAAGCCGGAACTGCCTGCGGATAAAGCGACGCTGCACGGCGCGATCCAGACAGCCCTTCAGAAACGGAAGACCGATACCGGGGCAATCATCAGACCAAGGAGCGACGTGGACAGCAGCTCGATCCGCATTCAGGATCTGGACAATGACGGTGTGCTGGAAGCGGTCGTCTTCTATCAGACGCCGGATGAAGAAGTGAAGATCCACGGCATGATCATGCAGCAGCAGGGAGATGCCTGGGTCAAGCTGCTGGATTTTGACGGGGAAGGGACCGTGCTGGAATCGTTTGATTTCGTAGATTTCACGAATGACGGCAAGGTCGATATCGTTGCAGGCTTCTCCCGCGGCGAGGAGAATCTTCAGAACCTGTTGATCGTCTATTCGTTCTCGGGCAACTCGCTCGAGAAGGTAGCTCCGCTGCCTTATACCCACTTTAATATCGGGGATTTGAACGGCGACAAGATCAAGGATATTACCGTCGTTTATCTCCAGCAGAAAGAGCTGTCGTACGTCAGCACGTATCAATATGACAAGTTCGAGGAAGCCTTCGTTGAGCTGGATAAGCTGGATCTCGGACCGAATATTGAAAGTTATTACAATGTTGTCGCAGGGAAAGTGGCTAAAAATAAAGAAGGTATAATTCTCGATGCTTCGGTTATATCCAATTCCTCCTATTCGAAGCTGATCATCATGGAGGATAATAAGTTTGTCGATATCCTGCAGGATGAGCTGCTGACCTTCAAAGAGCTGCCGATCGAGAGCGAAGACGTGAACGATGACGGCACTCTGGAGATTGGATTGCTGGAAAGACCGGCAGGCTGGGAGGACCGGCTCTTCGAGGAAATCCCTTACTTTACCACCTATTATCAGTGGGACGGAGAAATTCGCGAAGTGAATGAAAATGAAGGACTGCAATTCGTGCTTCAAAGATACTATGATATCAATAACCACTTCTATTTGGATTTCCCGGCCGACCTGTACAACCAGATTACGATTACCCCGGAATCCAACAAAGATTCCTATCTGAATTTCGTGATGATCGATTCTGGTGAATCAGTGGCGGAGATTAAATTTTTCACGATGGCCCAGTGGGCGGAGGCTGAGTCCGATTGGGAGATTTTAGTGAAGGAAAAAAGCCGCGTTATCGCGTACCGAAGCCACGGCGATCTAAAGCTTAGCAAAAAAGAGAACAAGCCAAGCAACAATGTGGCTCCTATCGAAAGAAAGGGGAACTAGATCTTGAGTAAAGTACTCATATTGGAAGACGAAGAATCCATTCGCAGTTTTATCGTGATCAATCTTAAACGCAACGGGTTTGAAGTTCTCGAGACCGGAGACGGTAACGAAGCGCTGCGCCTGTTGCAGTCGACGCCAGACATCGATATCGCATTGCTGGACGTCATGGTTCCCGGGATCGACGGGTTCGAGGTGTGCCGGAGAATTCGGGAGACGAATGAGCGAATCGGCATTATCTTTCTGACCGCCAAGGTTCAGGAGCAGGACAAGGTATATGCGCTGTCCGTCGGTGCCGACGACCATGTCAGCAAGCCGTTCAGTCCGACGGAGCTGATTGCAAGGCTTCAGTCCCTGCTGCGCCGGGTCAACGTTCAGCGAGCCGGAGCCGCTAAGGTATCGTTCCAGTCCGGTCCGTTCACGCTTGACCTGATATCCAAGCAATTCAAGAAGAACGGCCAGTCCGTCGAGCTGACACCGACCGAGTTTTCGCTGGTGCAGTTTTTCCTGGAAAAAGAAAATACGCCGCTTAGCCGTGATGTCCTGCTGGACCATGTTTGGGGCAAAGAATATATGGGCGACCCCAAAATCGTGGACGTCAATATTCGGAGACTGCGCCAAAAAATCGAGAGCAATCCTTCCGAGCCGGAATATCTCCAAACGGTATGGGGACACGGCTATAAATGGAAGGGTCAGGGCTAATGATCAAAAAAGGCATTCGGCGGCAAATCGTGCTGCACTACTTCCTGGTAGTGTTCATCGCCTTGCTGCTGGTTGAAGTAATCTTTCTAATCGCAATCCGAACCTATTATTACGATACGGTGTATAACCATGTCAGCAACCATATCCGCCTCTCGAACGAGTTCTATCAGCCGTTCCGGGTCACGTCGTCGGATAATGTGAATCAGCTGAGCGAGATGGTTCGGCATTTTGAGCTCTACAATACCGAGTTGCAAATTTTGAACACGTCCGGGCAGGTGCTGACGACATCGGCCGGCTTCGATCTGGAGCAAACGATCAAGACAAGTGACGTGACGCAGGCGCTCGCGGGCGACACCAGCCGTTGGGTCGGCAAACAGCCCGGTACCGGACAAATCGTAATGGCTGTTTCCCAGTCGATTCAGAACGGCTTCGATCAAACGTATATCCTTCGTTACGTAACGTCGCTGGATCTCATTAACGATCGACTGCTCAAGCTGACGTTATTCGCCGTCAGCATCGGGGCAGCGGTGCTTGCGATCGTGCTGGCGTTCAGCATCGGTCTGGCCAACTCGATCGTGAAGCCGATCAATAATATTACGACGGTATCCACCCAGATGGCCAAGGGCAAATTTAATGTCCGCATCAAGGGGGATTACAAATACGAGCTTGGCGAGCTGTCGTCTACCCTGAACTACATGGCCCAGGAAATCGTGCGGAGCAACCAGGTCAAGGATGATTTTATCTCCTCGATCTCCCATGAGCTCCGGACCCCGCTCACCAGCATCAAGGGCTGGAGCGAAACACTCGACTCGGGCGGCTATGATCCGGAGGAAACAAAGATCGGGATGCAGATTATTGCCAAGGAGACCGACCGCTTGATCGGGCTTGTGGAAGAGCTGCTGGACTTCTCCAAGCTCCAGCAGAATGAAATGAAGCTGGTGAAGGGGATCGTCAATCTGCGGGAGCTGCTGCAGGAGATCATTTTGAATCTGTGGGCGAAGGCCGAGAAGAAGGGCGTCACCATCAAGCTGGAGTCGGAAGAGAAGCCGATCATATACGGCGATGCCAACCGGCTGAAGCAGGTGTTCCTCAATATTGTGGACAATGCGGTGAAATTCTCGCATGAGAACGGCGTCATCAACCTGTACTTTACGATGGAGGAGAAGTTCGTCACGGTGACGGTCAGGGATTATGGGATCGGCATTTCGGAGGAGCATCTGCGCAGGGTGAAGGATCGCTTCTTCCAGGTCAATCCGCTCAACGGCGGCACCGGTCTTGGCCTTGCGATCACACAGCAGCTCGTTGAGCTGCATGGCGGTACGATGGAGATGGAGAGCGAGCTCGGGCATGGAACATCCGTCATTGTCAAGCTGCCGCTTCCGGAAGGGAAAATTCCGGTGGCCGGCGGGCTGGAAAACGGGGAGGAAGGCATGCCCGGCCCGACCGTATAAGGCTTTGCCGAAACGATTCGGCAAAGCCTTTTTTTTTAGATGACTATGAGAACGGGGGAGTATAGGATGTCGAATAAGGCATTGAGGATTTTTACCACGGCAAAAGGCAGCTTTCAGCTCGGGATGGCTGTGCAGGAGGACGCCGGCGATATGCTGTCCATGCTGCGGGAGACAGCCGGGCTGATGGTGAAGCAGGGGCTTGGGCAATGGACGCCATCCCTGTTCACGATGGAGCTTATGCAGCAGTATTTGAAGGAGCGCGAGGTTTTTCTGCTGCGGCAAGATGGTGAAGCGGCCGGGATGTTCACCCTTCAATACGGTGATCCCTCGTATTGGGGGGAGCGGGATGACCCGTCGTTCGGTTATTTGCATCGATTGACCGTTCGGCCGCAATTCCGGGGATTATCCCTCGGAGCAGGCATGCTGTCGTTCGCGGAGGAGAAGCTGCGCGCAGAGGGCAGGGCAGGCTTTCGCCTGGACTGCGTGTCCCATCTCCCGGGGCTGAACCAGTTCTATGTGGGGCAGGGATTTCAATTTGTGGCCGAGCAGGATATGGGCGGCCGAATCGTGAATTTGTACGAAAAGGTGTTTGTCTGATCACGGGCTGCATGTTTAGGTACAACAGGAAGCGGCATTGAGCTGAGCTGAAAGCACTGGGGCAATTGCGCGAAATCGGCGAAAGTATGTTTAACATCAAAAAAAGCGATCCGGCCGGATCGCTTTTTGATTATTATGGCTGGCTGCATCGATCGTCCATGGGAAACGATACGATGTTAGGAAGAAGAGACGTTGGCCCGCAGCCGTCCCTTTTCGTATACATCCTGCAAAAGGCGGCTTGGCTGGGTCCGGATCGTCGGCTTTGGAAGCACGGTTTCGTAAGGGCCGACAACCACGACGTTGCCCGGCGAGCCTTTGACGACGGCGCCATCTCTGATTACGGCTCCTTCGCCAACGATGGCATGCTCAATATGGACGCCCTTTCCCACTCTGGCATTCGGCATAATGACGCTGTCCTTGACGATGGAATATTTGCCGATTTCCGCGCCGCAGAATACGACCGAATTCTTCGCCTTGCCTTCGAACGAGCAGTGCTCGTGTATAAGGCAGTCGGCGTACTCGTGATTACGGGTGCGGGTCGTGGAAGGCTTCGACAACCACGGGCGGGTGTACATTGGCCAATCGGTTCGTTCCAGCACGAGTTCGCTGGCGCGCAGCACATCCATATGGGCTTCCCACAGGCTTTCGACCGTGCCGACATCGCGCCAATAGCCCTGGAAACGGAAGGCCAGCAAGGATTCATGGCCGGACAGCATTTTAGGGATGACGTCTTTCCCGAAGTCATGGCTGGAGTTCGGGTCGGCGGCATCCTCGAGCAGGTGCTGCTTCAGATAGTCCCAACGGAACAAATAAATTCCCATCGAAGCCAGATTGCTTTGCGGCTCTGCCGGCTTCTCCGCAAATTCGATAATATTCAGATTGTCGTCCACACTCATGACGCCGAACCGGCTTGCTTCTTCCCATGGAACCTCCATCACAGAGATCGTTGCAGGCGCTCCCTGCCGCTTATGGGCCTCCAGCATCTCGCGGTAATCCATCTGATAAATGTGGTCCCCGGACAAGATCAGCACATGCTCCGGATCCTGCTCGTCAATGAATGGTATGTTTTTATATATGGCATCTGCAGTCCCTAGATATTCCTGAGTTTCCGTGTTGTGCGAAGGAAGGAGCGCAATGCCATTTGCGTTTGTACGGGCCATGCCCCAAGGCTCGCCTTCTCCGATATGCTCGTGCAGCGATTCTGCCTCGTACTGCGTCAAAACTCCGACAGTGTCAATACCGGAATTGGCGCAATTGCTGAGAGGAAAATCGATTATGCGGTAGCGGCCGCCAAATGGAACAGCGGGTTTTGCCAGCTTCGAAGTCAGAGGAGCCAATCGTTTGCCCTCACCTCCGGCTAAAAGCATAGCAATACAGTCTTTTTTCTTCATCACGTTTCCCTCCCAATGTATTTTCGAGCGTTGTACATACATAAACGTCATTTCCGGGGTTTGAAACGATTATATTGAAATGTGAAATTGAAAATTACAAAATTATTTTTCAAGGACATTTTTTATTTTCAACATGGTTAGAATGGGGTAATAGCATTAATAATCTATGGATTTTTATGACAAAGCAGGTGAAGAGTATTGAGCCAAGCAATTAGGGAAGGAAACATGACTCCGGAACAAGTGTACTTGTTTCATGAAGGAACCTGGTTCCACAGCTACCGATGCATGGGAGCGCACCCCACCCGGGAAGAAGGGGAGGAGGGCGTCCGGTTTACCGTGTGGGCTCCGCACGCTAAGCAAGTCGGGCTTGCCGGTGATTGGAACGGTTGGGACGGCAGCAAAGACACGTTATATAGGATACCCGATTCGGGAATTTGGAGTCGTTTTTTCCCCGGCATGCAAGCTGGAACTTTTTACAAATACCAGCTTATGGGCCCTTATGGGGAAACATTCCTGAAGGCCGATCCTTACGCATTCCAAGCCGAAGTCAGGCCGGCAACGGCTTCGGTGGTCACGGATTTGTCCGGTTACCAATGGAATGATGGGGCGTGGCGCCGCAGGGGTAAGTCCCCGTTTAACAAGCCATTGAACATCTATGAGATGCATATGGGCACATGGCGGCAAAAGGACGACGGCTCTTTTTATACATACCGGGAAATGGCAGAGCTTTTAATCCCTTATTTGCTGGAAATGAGCTACACCCATGTGGAATTCATGCCGCTTGCAGAGCATCCGTATGATCTTTCATGGGGGTATCAAGGCACCGGCTTTTACGCGCTGACCAGCCGGTACGGATCGCCTCACGATTTCATGTATCTGGTCGACAAGCTGCATCAGGCCGGAATCGGCGTGCTGCTGGATTGGGTGCCGGCCCATTTCGCCAAGGATGCTCACGGTCTTCGCCAATTTGACGGGACGCCGCTGTACGAATACGAGGACCCTCAGAAAGCGGAGAAGCCCGGATGGGGAACATTGTCTTTCGATTATGCCAAGCCGGAAGTCATTTCATACTTGATTTCCAATGCATTATTCTGGATGGATATGTATCACATCGACGGGCTGCGCGTGGATGCGGTGACAAGCATGATCCGGCTTGATTTCGAAAAGCCCGCAGGCCAGTACAGCATGAATGCGCAAGGGGGCTTGGAAAATCTGGAGGCGATCTCGTTTTTGCAGCAGCTGAACAAAACGGTGTTTCACTATTACCCGAATGCGCTCATGATGGCGGAGGAATCAAGCGCATGGCCGGGCGTCACCGCCCCCGTGCACGAAGGCGGACTAGGCTTCAACTATAAGTGGAACATGGGCTGGATGAACGATACCCTCTCCTACATCGAGCACGATTTTGATCAGCGGCCTTCGAAGCATAACTTGCTGACTTTTCCGATGATGTACGCCTACTCCGAAAATTTTACGCTGCCGCTTTCCCACGATGAGGTAGTGCATGGCAAAAGATCGCTGCTGAACAAAATGCCGGGGAGCTACGAGCAAAAATTTGCCGGACTTCGGATCTTGCTCGGATATCTCATGACCCACCCGGGCAAAAAGCTGCTGTTCATGGGCGGCGAGTTCGGCCAGTTCATCGAATGGAAGGATGAGGAGCAGCTGGATTGGCTGCTGCTGGATTATGAAAGCCATCGGAAGCATATGTATTACACAGCAGCTTTAAACCGGTTATACGTTAATGAGAAAGCGCTGTGGGAAATGGATCATGACATTCACGGATTCGAGTGGCTGAGTGCGGACGATGACAGTCAAAGCGTGATTTCCTTTATGCGAAAAGGGAAGAAGCCGGGCGATACCCTGCTCGTTGTCATCAACTTTCAGCCGCGTTCCTATGCAGCCTACCGCATCGGTGCCCCGCGTCCGGGGCAGTACATCGAAATCTTTAACTCGGATCATGCCGATTTCGGAGGAGAGGGTCTGCTGAATGTCGGAGAGATCAAAACGGAGAAGCTGGCGTGGCATCAGCAGGCGCAAAGCCTGGAGATTAAGCTGCCGCCGCTCGGCATGGTGATCTTGAAGAAGAAGCCGCCTAAGACGCGCAGGATGAAGGAGACGAAAGAGGCGAAAGAGACGAAAGCAGTTAAAACAGCTAAAGCAGCCAACACTGCGGTAACCGCAAGGGCGGGAGCTAAGGTAAAGCCGTCCGGACGGCTAATAACAAACAAGAACAGCAAGAGGGGGGAGCAGGCATGAAGCTATTATACGCCGCTTCGGAATGCGGACCATTCATCAAGACCGGAGGCTTGGCGGACGTCATCGCCGCCCTGCCGAAGGCATTGCGCAGCCTCGGCACCGAAATTCGGGTCGTGCTCCCGAAATACAAGGATATCCCCGCAGAATACCGGGAACGCATGACCCATCTCGGGGAGACCCGGGTACAGGTCGGCTGGAGACAGCAATACTGCGGGATCGAGTCTTTGGTGGAGGACGGAGTCACGATTTATTTCATCGACAATGAGTATTATTTCGGACGGGACGGCATTTACGGTTATATGGACGATGGCGAACGGTTTGCGTATTTCAACCGGGCGGTGCTCGATATGCTGCCGGTTATCGACTACCAGCCCGATGTGCTCCACTGTCATGATTGGCACACGGCGATGATCCCGCTCTTACTCGAGGACGTTTACCGCCATGACCCGTTTTACTCGGGCATTAAGACCGTCTTCACGATCCATAATTTGCTGTATCAAGGTGTGTTTCCTTATGAGGTGCTTGTGGATCTGCTGGGCATTCACAGCCGTTATTTCACGGCGGACGGCGTGGAATACTATGGGAACCTGAACTTCATGAAAGCCGGGATCATTTATTCCGATCATGTAACCACGGTGAGCCCGACCTACGCATCCGAGATCCAAACCGGATATTACGGCTACGGGCTTGACGGGCTTCTATCGGCACAAGGTGCCCGGCTCAGCGGCATCGTGAACGGGATCGATACGAAAAGCTACAATCCGGCAAACGATCCCCATCTGGCCGTCAAGTACCGGAGCGATTTGCAGAAGAAAACCCAAAATAAAATCGAGCTCCAGCAGGAGCTCGGCCTGCCGGTGGCTCCGCATGTACCGATGATATCTATGGTGACCCGCCTCGTGGATTCCAAGGGGCTCGATCTGGTGATCCGGATCCTTGATGAGCTTTTATATTACGACGAGGTTCAGTTCATCGTCCTGGGAACCGGCGATCCTTCCTATGAGCATTGGTTCCGGGAGGCGGCGAACCGCTATCCGAACAAAATGTCGGCCCAGATCCGCTTCAACGAGCCGTTATCCCGGCGGTTTTATGCCGGCAGCGATCTGTTTCTTATGCCCTCCAAATTCGAGCCTTGCGGCATCAGCCAGCTGATTGCGATGCGGTACGGCAGCGTGCCGATCGTTAGGGAAACGGGCGGGTTGAACGATACGGTCCAGTCATATAACGAGTTTACGGGAGAAGGCAACGGTTTCTCCTTCAAGAATTATAATGCGCATGATATGATGCATACGATCCGCCGCGCGGTATCCTTGTACCGTCAGCCGGAGCACTGGCGCAAAGTGACGAAGAATGCCTTGAGCGGCGATTACAGCTGGAGCGCTTCGGCCAAGCAGTATATGGATATTTATGAGCGGATCATAACCGGTTAAGTAGGCTGTACGAGCAAATCGAAAGGGACTGAATGAACAGGCGGTTGATGGCAACCTGCCTGCGATTCAGTCCCTTTCTTTTTGTTAAAATGGGGTGGATCAGTTTAGTTCTTCAGCTTTCTTCGTATAATCCGGAATCCGAACGGCTCAAGCTCGATATGCATGGTTCCTTTCTCAGGCTTGACCGGCTCTTCCGTCAAGGCATCCACCCAATCCGTCGTGACGATGGGATGGGAGAGGGTACGCGGACGGTCGCTGTTGTTCATCCAAATGATGAAGTGCATCTTATCATCCGCACGCTCATAAACGATGCTCGGGTCATGGTGCCGTGCTTGAAGGAATCGGAAGCGTCCTTGCCGCAGGGCGGGGTGTTTTTTTCGCAGAGCGATCATGCTCCCGTAGAACTCATACAGATCCCGGTCCTGCTTGTCCGGATCCCACTCCATGCATTTGCGGCAGTCCGGATCCCCGTCTCCGGTCAAACCGATCTCGTCCCCATAGAAGATGCAAGGCGTTCCCATGAACGTGAACAAAAATGCCACCGTCAGCTTCATCCGGCGTGTATCCCCGCCTACGCGGGTTAGCAGCCTCGGCGTGTCGTGACTGCAGAGCAGGTTGAAGACGACTTCGTTCGTTTGCTGAGGGTACCTCATCAGCAGCGCTCCGATCCGGTTCGCGAAGGTAAGGCCGTCCATTTGTCCGTTGAAGAACTCAAGCACCTTGTCGGCAAACGGATAATTCATGACGGAATCGAACTGATCCCCGATCAGCCACAGCAGGGAGTCGGACCATACCTCGCCTACGATGTAGGCATCCGGGTTGGCCTTTTTTACCACCTGTCTGAAATCTCTCCAGAAATGATGATCAATTTCGTTGGCCACATCCAGGCGCCAGCCGTCCAGCTTGATCTCCTTGATCCAATATTCCGCCACATCGAGCAGATACGCCTTCACCTCGGGGTTAGCGGTATTGAACTTAGGCATATTGCCGAAAAATCCGAAGGTGTCATAAGTCGGTATGCCGTCCCGGATTTCACACGGGAAATCATTCACATGAAACCACTCTGCATATCTGGATTTTTCGCCATTCTTCAGCACGTCCTGAAACGGCGGGAATTGGTCGCTGCAATGGTTGAACACCGCATCAAGCATGACACGGATCCCCTTGGCATGGCAGGTGTCGACGACCTTTTTAAGCAGCTCATTATCCCCGAAATGCGGATCAACTTGTTTGTAATCAACGGTATCGTATTTATGATTGGAAGGGGAGCGGAAGAGCGGGGTGAAGTAAATCGCATTGACTCCGAGGTGAACGAGATCATCCAGATGATCCAGCACCCCCTGCAGATCGCCGCCAAAAAAATTGTCAACCTTCGGCTGGCCTCCCCAAGGCTCCGTTCCTTCCGGGTCATTGCCGGGATCCCCGTTGGCGAAGCGTTCGGTCATAATTTGGTAAAATACCGCTTCCTTCGCCCATTCCGGTACCTTGAATACATCGATTTCATGTATGTAAGGGAACTCGAAATAACCAGCCGGGGGATGAGGATAATCCCAGCCGATGCCGCTGTCGACCATATAAACCGTTTCATCGCCGGCATGAATGCGGAAGCCGTAGGATAATCGTTTATACTTAGGTTTGACGTGACATTCGTAATAATCAAACATATCGTCGGAGGCGGACTTCTCCATGGTGATTTCGAAGTACGTCCGGTCCCAATCGTATTTGTCTCCGGTCATGGCCACAACCGAATCGATATCGTTTTTCTTGGTTCGCACCCTTAAATGGATGGTATGAGGATCATAGGCATAAGCCCATTTATCCCTTGGAACGTGATACAGCGCTTCTAACAGCATGGCTACACCTCCTTGAATTTAGCTATTAAATAACCATTCGACCAATAAAATGAAACAAAGTAGGAAAGCGCGGCTGTGCCGGTGCTGCTGCATCCCGGTGCTGCTGTCAAGAAGCTCAAGCACCCATGCGGTGCTCGTCCAACATGCGGATCCACCCTTCATGCGAAGCGGCTTACCGATCGAACGATTATAAGATGAAGCACGCCAGGGCAGATTATGCATCAAGATACTGATGCTTAAGAGACCGTGCGTTAAACGAGCGGATGCAGGATCGTTGTGCTGATGATTCAGGACATGACTCAAGAACTAGTCCTTGCTGCTTGACAAGAAAACAGTTTTCAGAAACTAAATCATCGTCCTGCTCTAATTTATCTGTGAATATATGGAATTAAATAAATGTTCTGCCTGTGCTGCTTGTCTCAAAAATGATTTATGTTAGCACAATATCTTTAATGGTATATGTACCAGCCTAAATTACATATTAACCGTTGTATGATAATTTTGCGGTATGAAGCGCGTTTGAAAACATAGCAGCTATGGAAAAATCCATGAATTTTCATTGCATATTCATGCATCGTGTTTTATAATGTCTCAGTCGCAGGTTTAAGGAAGGGAATTATGAATTGGATCAGTTAGGGGAGAAAGCACTCAAATGAAACGTAAATTTATAGCTTGGATGACCCTGTGCATGGCGGTTGTGCTTGCTTTCGGAAGCATCGTGCATGCAGAGGGCGAGAAGAAGACCATCATTCTCGGCACCAGTGCCGACTATGCGCCTTATGAATTCCACAAAACGATCGACGGCGTAGATACCATCGTCGGATTTGATATCGAAATCGCGAAGGAAATCGCCAAGGATCTTGGCGCAGAGCTCATCATCAAGGATACGTCCTTTGATGCGCTGCTGCCGGAGCTGACAAGCGGCCGGGTCGATTTCGTGATCTCGGGCATGAACCCGACGGAGGAACGGCGCAAGAGCATCGATTTTTCCGATCCGTATTATGCTGCCGAGCAGTCGGTCGTTGTCCGCAAGGGAGACGAGCAGAAATACAACACCGTTGAGAGCCTGGCAGGCGCACGAATCGGCGTTCAGAAGAGCTCGATCCAGGAAACGATCGCGAAAGAGATTCCGAATGCGCAGGTCGTCTCCCTGGATAAAATACCGGATCTGATGCTCCAGCTGGACTCGGAGCGCGTGGACGTCGTGTTGGCGGAGTATCCGATCGCCCTTACGAACATGAATGTCGAGACGATGGCGATTACAGACGCTAAACCGACGACGGAGAATGACGAGTATGCCATCGGCGTCCGCAAAGGCAACCAAGAGCTTCTGGACAGCATTAACGCAACGCTCAAAAGGCTGAAGGAGAATAACCAGATCCAGAAGTTCGTGGACGAGGCCAGTGATCTTGCCGCCGGACGTACGAAGGAGAACCTCAATACCTTCGAATTTTTCTGGAAATACCGCGACTATTATGCGCAAGGCATTCAATTTACGCTGCTCATATCGGCTCTTGGCGTATTCTTCGGATTTATTCTCGGTCTCGTGATCGCGCTGATGCGCATGTCCGGGGTCGGTATCCTGAAGTTCTTAGCTACAGCCTATATTGAAATTATGCGCGGCACGCCGATGCTCGTTCAGCTGTTTATTATCCATTACAGCCTCGCCGCGTTTGACATCAAATTTACGCCGATTCAGTCCGGGATTCTGACGCTGTCGCTGAACAGTGCGGCGTACTTGGCCGAAATTTTCCGGGCAGGTATTCAAGGCGTCGACCGCGGACAGCTGGAAGCGGCCCGTTCGCTCGGGATGACCAAGGGCAAGGCAATGCGTCATATCATTCTGCCGCAGGCATTGAAAGGGGTACTCCCTGCGATCGGCAACGAGTTCGTGGTCATTATCAAGGAATCGTCCATTGTCTCGTTCATCGGGGTATTCGATATCATGTACCAGGCTCAGATTTTGCGCGGGATGACGTATGCCGCACTGAATCCGCTGCTTGTTGCCGCATTGATTTACTTTATACTGACATTCGTTCTTTCGAAGCTTCTGGGTGTCTGGGAAAGGAAGTTGAGTGCAAGTGATAACCGTTAAGGGACTTCATAAATCGTTTGGCAAGCTGGAAATTTTAAAAGGCATCGACGTTGAAATCGCAAAAGGGGAGGTCGTCGTGGTCATCGGCCCCAGCGGCTCCGGCAAAAGCACGTTCCTTCGCTGCCTGAATCTGCTCGAGGTGCCGACCAGCGGCGAAATATCGTTCGAGGGCGAGCTGATTACGGCCAAGAACCACAATATTAACGCAACCCGCGAAAAAATGGGCATGGTATTCCAGCAGTTCAATCTGTTCCCGCACAAAACAGTGCTGCAAAACATCACGCTGGCTCCAATGCAAGTAAAGGGCGTCTCCGCCAAAGAAGCTGAAGCTACCGCCGACGAGCTTCTAAAATCTGTGGGGCTGCTGGACAAGAAAAAGGCATATCCTGCCCAGCTGTCCGGCGGACAGAAGCAGCGGATCGCGATCGCAAGGGCACTCGCCATGCAGCCGCATGTCATGTTGTTCGATGAGCCGACCTCAGCGCTTGATCCGGAAATGGTCGGCGAGGTGCTTGAGGTCATGAAGAAGCTGGCAGAGGGCGGGATGACCATGGTCATCGTCACGCATGAGATGGGCTTTGCACGCGAAGTCGGCGATCGGATTTTATTCATGGACGGCGGAAAAATCATCGAAGAGGGAACGCCGGAGCAATTGTTCGGCCAGCCTTCCCATCCGCGCACGAAGGAGTTTCTAAGCAAGGTTTTGTAACTTTTTTTAATGAATCGAAAATTTCGATAACAGCGTCATACCTGAATTATTGAGGTATTGACGCTGTTTTTTTGTGCCTGTTGGTAACAATTGCATGCGCTATTGGTTACAAAATTGTGATATATTCAGTTCCGTCAGATTAACCATCGAAATTGCTTGATTCATACATAGGAGGCATCGACAAATGACACCATTGAAACAACGACCATTTAAAAAAGCACAACATGATAAGATTACCCGATTCGCCGGAAAAACGGCAAAGTGGTTCACTATGACCGCACTGGCGATTGGACTGACATTCAGCGGCGGTATGCTGCAAGCCCATGCAAGCTCTGTTCATGTCGCTAAGCAAGGAGACACCTTCTACTTCCTGTCGAAGCAGTACGGCGTGAAGCTGGACAAGCTGATGAACGCGAATCCGACCATCAAAGCGACGAATATCTACCCGGGCCTCAAGATCAAAATACCGGGCACCGTATCCGCTAAATCGGTTGCTTCGGCAGCTCCGGTGACAGGGTTCTCGCCAACCCTGAACGTATTCCATGAGAAAAACATCGTCGAAGCTTGGGGCAAGACCTTCAACTACAGCAAGACCTTGTCCGTAAAGGCTACCGCATACTCCGCAGCAGCCAGCGAGAACGGCGGATGGGGAGCAGTGGATTACTTCGGCAACAAGCTGGAGATCGGTACGATCGCCGTTGACCCGAAGGTCATCCCGCTCGGCACGAAGGTGCTCGTCACCGGTCATGAGCATCCTGGGCTTCCGAAAAAAGCATTTGTCGCGGAAGCGAGCGATATCGGCGGAGCCATTAAAGGAAACAAGATTGATATCTTTATTCCAGGCTCGCAGTCTTTCGTCAGCAAATTCGGCATTCAGGATATCAAATTGTACATTATCGAATAGAGGTTTAACCTGTTGAATAGGGGATTGTAAATGAACATGATAAAGGCGGCGCTGCAGGGAGATCTCTGCAGCGCCGCCTTTTTATGCGATAGGGCGCTCGGAAATCGTGGCAGGCTGGTGTCCATGATTCCAAGTGTCTCTTGATCTGTTCTATGCTTGTCGCTTGCGAACCAGAGCGGAAGCATTGCGATACCAGAGGCTTTCTAATGCTTGAAGCTCTCAGGCAATCCGAGCATTTCAGGGAGGGTGACGAAGGTATACCCCTTGCTTCGGAGCTCTTTAATGATACCGGGGAGCGCCTCGATCGTTCCGGTCAGATCGGAGCCGACTCCGCCCCCTGCGTGCTGCAGAACGATCGAGCCCGGCCCGACCGTGGATAGAATATTGCTCATGACCTCATCCTTCCCAAGACCCTTCCAATCCAATGAATCCACGTTCCAGTTTACGACTTTGAAGCCGTTCTTCCGGGCCCATTGGAGCTGCTCCTCGTTAATTTCGCCATATGGCGGACGGATAAGCCTTGGCTCGATTCCTGTAATTGATTTGATGACTTGATTGGTCCGCTCGATCTGATCCTTGAATTTATGGAGGCTCAGCTTGTTAAGCTGTGCATGGTTATAGGAATGGTTCCCGATGGCATGCCCTTCTTGATGCATGCGTTTGACCAGACCCGGATGTTTCTTGGCCCGCTCGCCGACGGCAAAGAAAGTAGCTTTAACATGATGTTCCTTCAGAACATCCAGCACTTTTCCGGTAAATCTGGGATCGGGGACGTCATCGAACGTCAAGGCGATTTTTTTTACGCGGGGCCCGCTGGTCCGGAAGGTATCCGGGTATTTTTTCATTAATTGGCTTAGCGACAGGGGTTCTCTTGAACCGCCGCCAGCGCGTTTCGCATGGTCTTCGATGGATGTGCGGGATTCGGACATGACGGAGGAAGTTTCATCCGGCTGCGAAGTCAGTCCGTTCAAAGCCGCGGCATGTCCAGGGAGAGCCGGCATGGCGAGCAGGATGCAAATCATCCCAAGGATGCGAAACCCTGCATGAATTCGGTTGAACATCTCGATCAGCCCCCTATAGCATTTTCTGTATGGTATTCCCAACCACCCTCAACTTTATCCATGCAGGCCTTTCGGGGCCCCTTTTTAGTTTTTGGGCGAAAAAGGTGTATAATAACGGTTGAGTGTTCATCACATATTTGGATTCGGAAGGGAGATGTTCGATTGGCAGACTTATTTACACCCTATAACTTTAAAAATTTGACGCTTAAGAACCGGATCGTGATGCCACCGATGTGTCAATATTCCGTGAAAGCGGAGGACGGAATCCCGAACGACTGGCATTTCGTCCACTATGTCAGCCGCGCCGTAGGCGGTACCGGCCTGATCATTGTTGAGATGACAGGGGTCCATCCTGACGGACGCATAACGAACCAGGATACAGGCATTTGGAGCGATGAACATATTCCCGCCTATCGCCGGCTCGTTGAAGCCGTGCACTCCTACGGCACGAAGATCGGCATTCAGCTCGGCCATGCCGGAAGAAAAGCGCAGGATGCGGAGCCGTCGGTAGCACCGTCGGCCATCGCGTTCAGCTCCCAATATAAAATACCGAAGGCGCTGTCGGCCTCCGAGATCGAAGAGCTGATCCAGGCGTTTAAGGACGCGGCCCGCCGGGCGGTTGAAGCCGGATTCGACACCGTTGAGATCCATGGAGCCCACGGCTATTTAATTCACCAATTCCATTCCCCGCTGACCAATCAGCGAAGCGATGAATATGGACAAGATCTTCCCCTGTTCGGCGAACGGGTCGTTCAGGCTGTGAAGGAAGTGGTTCCGGAAGGCATGCCGGTCATCATGCGCGTGTCCGCGAAGGAGTATGTCGACGGAGGCTATGACGTGGAATACTGCGCCGAGGTTTGCCGGAGATACAAGGACGCCGGGGTGGACATCTTTCATATTTCCTCAGGCGGCGAGGGCCCGATCGGATCAAGCGGAGGGCCGGAGGCAGCGCCGGGATATCAAGTGGACTTGGCTGCGGATTTCAAGCGATTGCTGAAGGTACCCGTCATTGCCGTCGGACTGCTGGATGATTATGAAGTCGCCCAAGATGTAATTTTGTCAGGCAAAGCGGATTTGGTTGCGATCGGCAGAGGCATGCTGAGAGATCCATATTGGGCCGTGCATGCTGCGAAGGCGCTCGGCGGGGAGCAGAAGGTTCCGAAGCAATATCAAAGAGGTTACTAAAAAATTTTTGAAACGTTTTGACGCGGACGGCGTAAATAATAACCATACAGCGATTATTAATGTAAAAGCGGGAGGAAGAATAAGATGTCCATATTTAAACGATTGCGCGATTTGACCATGTCCAATATTAACGCCATTATCGACAAGGCCGAAGACCCGATCAAAATGACGGATCAATATATTCGGGATATGACGGAAGACCTTGAGGATGCGGAGAAGGCCGTCGCCGCTCAGATTGCGATCGAGAAGCGCTTCAAGGCGCTATACGAAGAGCAGGCAGCTCTTGTCGAGAAGCGTACGCAGCAAGCGCATACGGCCGCCCAGGCCCAGAACGTGGAGCTTGCCCGCCGGGCGCTTGAAGAGAAGAAAGCGGCTGAA
Organism: Paenibacillus sp. FSL R5-0810; assembly: GCF_038002285.1. NCBI lineage: Bacteria > Bacillati > Bacillota > Bacilli > Caryophanales > Paenibacillaceae > Paenibacillus > Paenibacillus sp. FSL R5-0810. The sequence goes on along the minus strand of NZ_JBBOCF010000001.1, from coordinate 2,430,995 downwards.
GCCAAGCGCGACGAATACAAGGCCAGCTACGATCAGAATAAACTCGCGGCAGACAACCTGCGCTCCAAGCTGGAGGAAATGCGCAAGCAGCTGACGGCTATGAAGAATAAGCGCGAAACGCTGGTTGCCCGTTACAATGCAGCCAAAGCGCAAACCGAAATCAACAAGGCGATGAACGGCTTTGGCTCCGATACGGCAGCTGCCGGCCTTAAGCGAATGGAAGAGAAGATGCTGGCAATGGAAGCAAGAGCGGAAGCGAGCAATGAAATGTCCCAGCGCGAAAAGTCCCTGGATGAAGAGTTTGAAAACCTCGGCAAAGACAAAGCGGTTGAAGATGAGCTCGCCGCTTTGATGAAGCAGTACGAGAATAAGCAATAACACATTCCGGGCAACGACATTGGAATGACTAGGCGGGGGAGGAAGAGCTAAAGCTTGAAACAGCTTGGCTCCTCCTTCGTTTTTGTTTTCGAGATGTCGTTATCGATGAATGATCATGTGGAGGTTTGGGCGATGGATTTTGAGATGATCTTGAGCGTTCTGGTTTGGACCGCTGTTGGCGCTCTGCTGCTGTTCGTACTGATGTTCGTGGATTCCCTGTTTACGAAGTACAATGATCTGGAAGAGGTCAAGGCCGGCAACATGGCCGTAACGACCCGATTGGTCCTAAAGCTTGCGGCTCAGGGATATATATTGTCCGTGTCCATCGGAACATCCTACCATCTGCTTGAGGCGATCATGGTATCTGTGGTTTCTTTTGTCATTTTATTCGTGCTTGAGGCCTTGACGGAAAGGCTGCTGCGCCACTTTGCCAACCTCAACCTGGATAAGGGGACTCGTGATGGAAAAACGGGATACGGCTTGTTTGCAGGTTCGCTTCATGTGGTAGGCGCGTTAATCATTACCGCTTGCTTATAGAACGCATAATGGAGATTGGAGACAGGAAAGATGAGTGTGTGGAAACGAATCAGCAACTTATTTGCGAAACCTGAACCGCCCAAAGCTGAGAAAAGCATGCTGCAGCTGGCGCCGGGGGATATATGCGAAGTATCTTTGGTAACGTACGAAGTAACGGGCCGGGTACATAACCGGGGCCGGAATGCGGTTGTCCTGACGCTTCAGGATGGCGCCCGTATCGCGTATTTGCACATTGAAGAACGGGAAACGGTGCAATACGCGCTATATACGCCGATTGACGGACGCCTTGACTCTCCGGATGAAGTACCGTCCATCATTGACCTGGACGATCATGTCTTCCATCTGGAGGAGGAATACGGCGGACATGTCTCCATTGCGGGGCGAACCCCTTTCATGCAGGGCGGTGAGCAGCATGTGTGGCAATACCAATCCGATGACTACAAGCTCTTGCGAATCGAATGGCAGAACGGAAGATTTATGCTGTATGAAGGAGAGAAAGTGATCCCGGGGGATGTACGAGTCATCCGGGCGACGTAGGGAGTGGTGACATGAAGGAACGCTCTTTTTTAACGATCAAGGTGCTGCTGGTGGTCAGCCTGTTCGTATCCTTGCTCAGCGGATGCGGAGCGCCGAATGTTACGGATACGTATCCGCTCGAATCCGTGAACCGGGATGGGAACGCGACATCCTACGTGTACCGTGCGGCGGATAAGAGCGTACCGGAGGTTGCTGACGAGCTTATGTCCGCAGGCACGCCGGACCAGTCTTCACCCGTTGACAATGAGCGAATGTTTCTCGTCTACGGGGATGAGTATTACCATCTGCAGCAGGATCCGCAAAAGCCTGAGGATACGCTGATTGAAATCGATTCCAAGGAATATGTGCAGCGTAATTATGATTCAAGCTTTCTACAGGGCTACTTAACGGCGGTCCTGATCGGCAATTTGTTTGATACGTTCGGCGGCGGGAGCTACCGCGGGTATACGAGCAAAGACGTGTATAAACCGAGGGAAGGCAATTACCGCAAGCCGACGAGTCAGGACAAGAAGGCAGCGCCTCCGCTTACGGTTGACCGCAGCGGGAAGATTACCCGCAGGGGTCAGGACAAGGTCGGGACGGGAGGCGGCTTGTTTCAGCGAACTCCGGACAACGGGGGCACCCGAGGTTCGATTGAGCGAGGCGAGCGGGGAGGCGGTTTGTTCGACTCTCCTAAACGATCCTACAAAAAACCGAAAACGCGAACCGGCTCGGGCAAGATATACAGGCGGGGCCGAAGATGAATAAATAAAGAAAGCGTACGGCAGGTTGTCCGTGCGCTTTTTTTTCGTCACTGATCGTGATATGCTGCCTTGTCAGAATGAGATGACTGTCCGGTTCAGATTTAGGAAAACCTGCTCAGGTTTTTCGGATATCGAAACACCGATTAGCTGCAACTTCCGTCGTTCACGGTTTCGTTGTTTGCCACGGATACGTGGTTCGCGTTATAACTGAATGGAGAAGTTCGTTTGCAAGCTAACAGGAAAGCGAGGTTTTTTACATGTCGGAGCATAACGCGATAGACGACTTGAGCCATCGTCGTAAATTCAAGCGCCGGCCAATGCAAGTGGCGGATGCCCAAGAGCTAGCGGTTTCCTATGCAGCTACAGGATTGACGGAGCATATCCGGCTTCAGGAAAGCGACGGACGCGTGCTGGCTGCCGATATGATCGCCCCGCATCCGTTCCCGGCGTTTGCCCGGTCGGGGATGGACGGGTATGCGATCCGTTCGGCGGATACGAGCCGGTGTGAGCTTGGAGAGACCGTCTGGCTGAAAGTGGTAGATGAAATTCCATGCGGATACGTATCTTCCATTCCGATTGAATCCGGTACCGCTTCGCGAATCATGACAGGCGCTCAGGTACCCGAAGGAGCGGATGCCGTTGTGATGCTGGAAGCGACGGAGATTCGGCACGAGGGTTCCGAGACAATGGTCGGGATCAAGCGGCCGCTTGCCCCAGGCAAAAATATTACCCCAATGGGCTTCGAGCTGCAGGAAGGCGATCTCATCCTGCGCAAGGGAACGAAGATCGGCGCCGGGGAAATCTCGGTCTTGGCTACTTTTGGACTTCACCAGGTTGAGGTATACCGCAAGCCCGTTGTCGGAATTTTCTCTACAGGGACGGAGCTGCTGGATATCGAATCGCCGCTGGAGCCCGGCAAAATCCGCAACAGCAACACGTATATGCTGGCTTCGCAAATCAGGGAGGCTGGCGGGGTGCCGGTGATCATGGAGGCGATTCCGGATCGCATCGAGCTCGCGAAGCAGAGGGTCGAGGAAGCGCTGGCCGAATATGATCTCGTCGTAACGACAGGCGGCGTCTCTGTCGGCGATTACGACATTATGGGGGAGCTTGTGACCTCCGGCAGTATGGAGATGCTGTTTAACAAGGTGACGATGAGGCCAGGAAGCGTGACAACCGCTGCGGTGAAAGACGGAAAGCTGTTGTTTGCCCTCTCCGGCAATCCGGGCGCGTGTTACGTCGGATTCCTGCTGTTCGTCCGGCCAGCAATTCGAAAAATGCTTGGCATGGAGCAGTTTTACTTGAAGGAATGGACGGCTGAGCTTGGAGCCGACTATGCCAAGGTGAACAACTTCACCCGGTTTGTCCGGGGACGGCTCGAGGTGCAGGGCGGGAAGCTGATAGCGACACCGGCGCTGCTGGATGAATCGAGCGTGATGATCACGATAAAGGACAGCGATTGTTTGATCGTCATTCCGCCGGAGCTGAAGGGTGCTGCGAAGGGACAAGCCGTGCAGGTTCTTGTGCTTCCGGGGGCATGGACATGAACGTTGTTCAAATATGCGGGTATAAAAACAGCGGAAAGACAACGCTGATTGCCGCCCTGCTGCCGCTCCTGAAGGAGCAGGGATTACGGGTCGCGGTGATTAAGCATGACAGCCACGGCTTTGACATCGATCATAAAGGGACGGATACCTTTCGGTTCCGCGAAGCGGGAGCGGAAGGGGTAGCGATCGCTTCGCCTGGCAGAACCGCTATCATGAAGGAGTCCGAGGCGAAACTGGAAGACCTGCTGGCCAGCTATGACGATTTCGATCTGGTTCTGATCGAGGGGTATAAGCGAGAGGGTTACCCGAAGCTGGTGCTGCTTCGGAATGCGGATGACTTGGCACTGCTGGATGAGACGGTGGCGGTACAAGCCGTCATCGTTCGCCCGGCCATGCTGAAAGAACCGTCCGTTCTGCCGAAGATCCGGCAGCGGCAGACGGTTCCTGTTCTAACCTGGGACGATACTTCGCAGATCGCTGCAATGATAATGAAGCTGTGCTGATCGCCCGTATTTTACAATTCACCGGAGCGGCGTTCAATGGCCTCGGACATCGTTTTGTCCGTCAGATGGGCGTATACTTCCGTCGTCTCCGTTGAAGCATGGCCAAGCTGCTCCTTGGTCTTGTAAATATCATTTTGCAAATAATAGTCGGTAGCAAAGGAATGCCGCAGCTTATGAACCGTCAGGGAAGGCTTGCCAAAGCGTTTGGCGTATTTGATGATCATGGCCTGAATCGCACGCTTGGTCATCCGCTGGCCTTCCTGCTGCCCGTTGCGGAGCGCGACGAACAGCGCTTTTTCCTTCTTGGGCACCTTATATCGCGATTGCCGGAGCTGCAGGTAGCATTCCAGATCGTCCTTGGCCTGCGCCCGGAAGTAGACGGGCGTTTTAAAGGTCTCGTCATTGTTGCCTTTGCGGAACACATGGAGCAGCTTGTTGCTCAGATCGATATCCGACAAATTCAAATTGACGACCTCGGACACGCGAAGTCCCGAGTTCAGGATCAAGCTGGCAATGCATGCGTCCCTGACCTTATTCTGTTCATGGGCGTAGAGCGCTTGCTTGTTGTTCGCGACATCCTGACCATAACCTTCGTGAATATACGTGATAAAGTCCTGGAGCTCTTCCTCCTCGAGAATTTTGCCCTTCAGCTTGGCGGCCGTATCCTTTGGCTTATGAATGCGTTTAATTTCCACCTTGGCCATGATGTTGCGCTTCAGCAGCGGATAGAAATCCTCATCCTCGGCAATCTGACTTAGGTAATGAAACAGAGACCGCAGGGAGGAAAGCTTGCGGGATACGGTAATTCTGGAATTGGCCCCTTCCCTGCGCGTGGTAAGGTACAGCCGATAACCCGTAATGCTGTCCATTCGCAGACGTTCCAGCTCGGCCAAGGTCACCTCGGCATTGGAAGCGGCTTCCGATAAACCTTCCGAACGCAGCCAATTGAAGAAGGTTTCATAGTCCCGCACGTATTCAAGCAGGGTTGAGGGGGACAGGTCCGGCAGCTTGTAGTCGATGAATTGCTGTACATACCAGGGCATGGTTGGAGATTTTTCATCCAGCTTCGCCCGGTCCATATCTTTTTGTATATTCATATGAGCCACCTCGATTTTGAATCATTGTTGTGTTGATTCCTATTATACGATTATACGTTCTAGTGTAACATATGGAAAATTCCTAGTCTCATAACCTCCTGCCGCGCGCTAATGTGATTTACGATTGCATTGCCTCCTTGATTGAAATGCCGTTCATCGCATAAGATGGATATGCATGGCAGTCGGCACATAATACATAACAAAATGCTTGGGAGGCGGCAGCGTGATATCCATCCAATCGGAGCGGAAAGGGATCGAACTGGTCCCAAGAAGGAAGCAAGCCGTAATCGAAAATTTGATGCAGCTGTACCTGTATGACTTTACCAAATATTTGGATATTTCCGTGAATGATAAAGGATTGTTTCCGCCCTATCCGGATTTGGATGAATTCTGGAAAAAGCGGGACAGGAAATTTCCGTTCTTGATTAAATATGACGGCAGACCCGCGGGATTCGCTCTGATAGAGCGGGTGACGGATGATCCGAAAGCGGATTATTATATGACGGAATTTTTCATCATGCAGAAATACCGGCGAAGCCGGCTCGGCACATGGGCTGCAACCCGGCTGTTCGAGCACTTCCAGGGGCGCTGGAAGGTGACGCAGGTGAGCATTAATTTTCCAGCCCAGGCTTTCTGGAGAAAGGTGATCGAGGCATATACAGGCGGAAAATACGAGGAAGTCATCGAGTCGCCGCATAATAACCCGAGCCAGTATTTTCAATCCAAGCGTTACTAGATTTGTCTAACGTTATAACCGTGCACACAATCGATCCAATTTACAACCGGGAAACAGCAAACGGAGGGATAGTTGATGTATTTACCAAGCTTCAATCTTGAGGGGAAGAGAGCCTTTGTTACGGGTGCCGGACGCGGAATCGGGCGCGCGATTGCCATCGGGCTGGCGGAGGCCGGCTGCGTTGTCGGGCTGATGTCCAGAACCCGAAGCGATTTGGAGGAGACGGCTGCGATCATTCAGAGCTTGAATAAAGGTGGAAGCATCGTGCTGCCGGGAGATTTAACGAAGCGAACGGAGATGGAAGGGGCCATCGCGGAATTCGTTTCGCAAGCCGGCGGGATCGATATTCTGGTCAATAATGCCGGAATGAATATCCGCACACCTGCTCTTGAAGTGACGGACGACGAGTGGGAGCTGATCGTGCAGACCAATCTGAAATCTGCTTTCGTTGCTTCCCAGGCGGCTGCAAGGTACATGAAGGAACAGAAGGAAGGACGCATCATCAACATCGCTTCAGTCGGCGGACATACCGCGCTTCGAACCGGGGTTGTGTACGGATCAACGAAGGCGGCCCTCATTCATATGACCAAAGTATTGGCCATGGAGTGGGCGCAATACGGCATCCAAGTCAATGCGGTCGGCCCGTGGTATTTCCGCACGCCGCTGACGGAGAAGCTGCTTAGCGACGAGGCCTATCTGAAGGACATATTGGACCGTACGCCGATGAAGCGGGTCGGGAAGCTGGAGGAGGTCGTCGGTCCCGTTGTTTTCCTGGCATCCGATGCCGCGAACTACATGACGGGACAGACGCTGCTTGTGGATGGCGGGATGAGCATTTACGGCTTTTAGAAAATTTGGGAATCCCAACTGACCCCTGTTAGAAAAGGGTTCAATAATGGGTAATAAAGTATGGAACTTTGTTAAATTTTAAGATCGGATGCTGCGATCAGACAGTAGAGGAGCGTGAAGGGATGGAACGGAGAGCGTTTGGAAACACGGATATGTCTGTCAGTATTTTGGGATTCGGCGGTGCGGAAATCGGGGAGGCCGACCAGCGCACGGTTGATCGGCTGCTGCATAGCGCCATGGATGCAGGACTGAATATGATCGATACGGCGGAATGCTACGGCAACAGCGAGGAACTGATCGGGAAGGCATTGGCCGGCAGACGGGATGATTGTTATCTGTTTACGAAATGCGGTCACGCGTCAGGGATGGATTATCCGGATTGGGATCCGGTGCTGCTTGCAAGAAGCATTGACCGCAGTCTGAAGCGCCTCAAGGTAGACTATGTCGATGTCGTCCATCTCCACAGCTGCTCTGAAGAAATTCTCCGGCGAGGAGAAGTAATCGAGGTGCTGCAGAGAGCCAAGGAGCAGGGGAAGACGCGATATATCGGATACAGCGGCGATTCGACGAGCGCCCGATATGCGGTTGAGACCGGCGTCTTTGACAGCTTTGAGACCTCAGTGAACATCGCGGATCAGGAAGCCATCGAGCTGACGATCCCCTTGGCGGTGAAGCAGGGAATGGGGATCATCGCCAAGCGCCCTATAGCGAATGTAGCCTGGAAGCATGAGCGTTTAAGCGAGGATGATTACGCGTATCCGTATTGGCTGCGGCTTCAGGAATTGAACTATGATTTTCTGAATGATGTGCAGCAGGGCGTCGAAATCGCGATGAAGTTTACATTAAGCACGCCAGGCGTCGCTACGGCTATCGTCGGTACGGGCAATCCGGACCGATGGCACCAGAATGCGCAGCTCCTGCGAGATGGCATGCTGCCCCAAGAGACCTATCAAGCGATCCGAAGCCGGTGGAAAGAGGTTGCCGGAAGTGATTGGGTCGGCAAAGTATAATGATTTCGATATTTTAGTCGCAAAAGCTCGATTCGGGATTGATGGTGACAAAGTCAGCCTTCCGTGCCCGATCCGGGCTTTTTTTTATGGTCAGAATCGGCATGGTTCTAAGCAATATTAGCACATCAACACATCTACTTATTCCAATATTACACAATATGAAAAATTCACAATAGAAACGATATTAACCTCCCTCGTATCTATCTCCTGTGCTCCAATCACGGTTACCCAAGCCTCACCTATTTACGTTTGAGCGTTGCATTTTTCGTGCTAAACAGGAGTCCTTCCGTGCAATATTCAATCAGGAGGGAAATGGAAATGAATTGGATATCCCTTGATTCCCTTGGAAATATTTCCCCCATCAGAAGATGATTATCCCCCTTTCGGTCCAACAAGGCATGGACTAAAATGCTGGTAGACAGCAAGTAATACATACGTCATGAAAAAATACTTAGGGGGATTCCAAATGAAAAGGTCTTCAATGTTACTTCTGAGTGTCATGCTGATGCTCACGATGTTCCTTGCCGCTTGCGGAAACAACGGGAACAACGGTGGCACGACGCCGGCGGCGGATGGCGAGAAGCAGAACACGGAAACGCCTGCGCCTGATAAGAAGGATGACGCAGCTCCCGTTTCTCTCCGCGTGTTCTCGACGTTCGGCGGCACGGACGCAGCACGTGAAGCATTTCAGTCCGCACTGGACGAATTTACGGCAGCGCATCCGAACGTAAAGATCGAGAATGATACGATGTCCGCCAACGATGACGGATTCAGAACGAAGGTCAATACCGATATGAACAGCGGCAATGAGCCGGACCTGCTGTTCTACTTCATCGGGGCTGATGCTGAAGGCTTCGTGAATGCAGGCAAGGTCGTTCCTTTGAACGAACTCCTTGATGCCAACCCGGACTGGAAGAACGGCTTTATCCCGGATGCGCTGGAGCTTGCAAGACAGAAGGATGGCAACATCTACGCGGCTCCACTGACCGGTTTCTATGAAGGGTTGTTTGTTAACAAGAAGATTTTCGAGGAGAACGGCTTGGAGCTTCCTACCGACTGGGAGAAGCTGACGACAGCTGTGAAAACGCTGTCCAAGAAGGGCATTATTCCTTTATCCGTACCATTTGACCAATCCCACTATCTGATCGAGCATACGATTCTGTCTGCAGCCGGTCCTGAAAGCCAGGCCAAGGGCCTGATCGACAGTATCGATCCGAACTGGGAGAAGGGCTATGCAGCCATGAAGGAGCTGTATGACCTTGGAGCGTTCCCGAAAGACGCGGCTACGATTGACCTGGGCATGGCAGGAAACTACTACAGTGAAGGCCTTGCAGCCATGATTCTGGAAGGATCCTGGGCTGTCGGCGGCTGGAGCGACGAGACTCGCGACAATTCGACCGTCGTGCCATTCCCGACTGTCCCTGGCGGCGCCGGCAGCGGCAACGATATCGTCGGCGGTTTCGGATCCGGCTTCTATCTATCGAAGAAAACCTATGATGATGCAGCCAAGAAGGATGCTGCGGTTGAGCTCTTGAAGCATTTGACTTCTCCGGCAACCATTCAAAAAATCGCTTCCGCGAACGGCGGTACGCCTGCAGCTGACGTTGAAGTAACCGGCTTGCCGCAGGTTGCGCTTGACGGCTTCGCGATGGCAGCGAAGGCGAATTCGATCAGCTCTCCGGTAGACAGCAAAGTGTCGCAGGAAACATTCAGCAATCTGCGTGCGAGCGTTCAGCCAGTCGTTGAGGGCAAAAAATCGCCAACAGATGCGATCGCCGAAGCGAAAAAGGTTGAAGACGCCAACAAAAAATAATTCATGTTTGTAGAAACGGTAGAATTATAAGTGACGAAACGCCGCCCCTGTTGTTTTTCATTCGGGCGGCGTAGTCATTTCGAGAGAATTGCACAAAATAACCTCAAAGGTGATGAAAAATGAAGGGTGATCGAAAGTATATCGTACTGTTTTTATTGCCTGCGGTAGCGATCATGACAATCTTTCTGTACTATCCGTTCTTTAAGAGCTTGTACCTGAGCTTCTATCGGACCACCGGTTTCTTCGACAAGAAATTTGTCGGCTGGGCGAACTACGAGAGACTGTTCACGGATAAATTGCTCGGCGCGGCAACCTTGCATACCTTAGAAATCATGCTGTATGTTATCGTGTTCCAGGTCGGTATTGCCCTCGTGCTCGCCGTCCTTGTTGACAATATTTCCAAGCTGAAATCATTCTACCGGACCGTTTTTTTCTTCCCTGTCGTCATTTCCGGTACGGCTATATCGCTATTGTTCGTCCTGTTCTACAATTACAATTTCGGCTTGCTAAACAATTTGCTTGCCCAGTTCGATATCGAGAAGGTGCTGTGGCTGGATGATAAGAATGCGTTAAAAGCGGTATCCATTCCGACCGTATGGCATTATGTCGGGTTTTATTTCGTTTTGTTCCTCACAGCGATGTCCAAAATTCCTTCGGACTATTACGAGGCAGCAAAACTCGAAGGGATATCGGCCTTCAAGAGAACGACGATGCTGACCATTCCGCTGATTATGAGCGATATCAAGGTTGTGATCACACTGGCGATCACCGGTACACTGAAAGTGTTCGAGTTCGTATGGGTGATCACGAGCGGCCAGAATGGGACCGAGGTGCTCGGAACCTATATGTACAAAAAGGCCATGGTAGACCAGAACTTCGGCTACGGTTCGACCGTGGCGATCTATATGGTGGTCTTCGGCGTCCTGCTGGCGGTCATCGCTAACCGATTGCTGAAGAGAGATGAGATTACATACTAAGCATTATAGGGGTGTACAGTTATGGAGCCAACCATCGTCGTTGAACACAAAACGCAGCGAGTGAAAAAGCGTCGGTTTAAAATAAGCACCGCTGTGATGTATATCGTATTGACCCTATGGTCTTTAACAACGATCTATCCGTTGTTCTGGATCGTCAACAACTCCTTCAAGGTTTCCAGGGACGTTATGAATAATTCCTTTGCCATCTCCTGGGATCCGGTGTTCGTAAATTATCAAAATGCGTTTGACCGTATCAATATCGGGCGCAGCTATATCAACAGCTTGATCATGTCGTTCGGCACCGTATTTCTGGTGCTTCTGCTCGGGGGATTAGCCGCCTACGTGTTATCCCGATTCAACTTTAGAGGAAAGAGAACGATTTATTCCATTTTGTACGCGACGCTGCTTATTCCTGCGTTTGCAACGGTCGTTCCCGTGTACGAGCTTCTGATCAAAACGAGTCTCGTCAATACGTACTGGGGGTTAATCTTCCCTCAGACGGCTGGCAATCTGACCTTTGCCACTCTCGTGATTGCGGGGTATATGTCCACCATTCCGAAAGAGCTGGAGGAAGCCGCCTTTATGGACGGCTGCAATCGGTGGCAGATGTTTGCCAAGATCTTCGTGCCGATCTCTCAGCCCGTATTTGCATCGGCAAGTATATTTGTTTTCATGTGGTCTTATAACGATCTCTTCTCGGCGTTGATCTTCGTAAACAAGGAGAATGTTCGCCCGATCGTGGCGCTCCTTAACGAAATCAGCTCCCAATACGGGACGGACTTCGGCTTGATGGCTACCGCCGTTTCCTTGACTGTCATCCCGGTGCTTATCGTGTATCTGTTCATATCAAAATATATTCAAAAGGGATTGACGGAAGGCGCGGTTAAAGGCTGATCCGAGCTGCGGAACCAACGAATAGGCAAGTCAAGAGCCGACCTTTGGGCCACTCGGTTGACTTGCCTATTCGTTGTGGGCTAAGAGTGCAAAATATTCGTTGACCTTGACACTAGTGTCAAGGTTTATAATGGAAGGGAATCCCTGTTTACCGAGGAGGTTTCTTCATGAAAATTAGCCAGCTGTCTAAACTGACAGGTGTAAGCGCCCGGTCGATACGCCATTACGAGAAGAAACGGCTGATTCGCCCGAAGCGCCTGGATAATGATTACCGGGAGTTTGATGAGGACGCGGTCGAAAGGGTCAAGGCCATCCAAATCTATTTGGGAATGGGATTGACGACGGATGAAATCGCGGAGGTTCTGGACTGTAATGATGATTATTCGGAAGTATATGAATACTGCGAAGAGATGATGGATTTCTACGAAGACAAGCTGGACGAAATTAATGCCAGGATTCTAAGGCTCGCTGCCGTCAAGCAGAGGCTTGAGGAGAAAATCGGCGAGATGAACCGGATGAAAGACGATGTGCCGCAGATGGCGGAGGACCGCATGTCCGAAGCCGGCTACGGCGTTATGAATTGAGGCCCGAACGGCGTTTAAAACGCCGTTCGGGCTTTTTTTCCTCCGTTCCGAGCGTTGATTCGAGAGCATCGTCACCGTTTATGGAACTCAACGAGACGCGAGAAGCCTTCCTCCCCGAACCCTGCCTGAATCGCCTTGTTGGCGACTGTCAGTCCCGCACCAAGTATGCTGCTGTCAAGGCCGTGATGCTCCGCAACGTGCGTGATATGCTCCATTGAGGCAGCCGCAGAGATAATGTTCGAGCGGTCCCCCGGATAGACGCCGCGGTCGGCTTCTTCTGCAAGTTGGGTCATGATGGCAGGCATGATCTCTACGATACCATGGGCATAAGGAGCCAGATCAGAGGCTGCAATGTTCTTGGCCCGTGCAAGGGCAAGCGAATGCATATAACCGTTCATGGCCGTCCAGTAAAGATTAAGTAAGGTAATGTCGTAAGCGGCCGCACGCCCGGGATCCCTGCCGAGGTAAGACGCCTTTCCTCCCAAGCTGGCCAATGTTTGCCTATGCCGCAGGTATACATCCTCCGAGCCGCTGTATAAAATGACAGCCGTGGCCTCGCCAATGGTCGGGGTTGGCGTCATAATGGCCCCGTCCACGTAATCAATGCCGTTGGCAGATGCCCAGCCGGCCATCTCCCTGGCCCGTTCCGGCGTGTCTGCCGTCAAATTGATGACGGTTCGGCCTTTCAGTTCTTCCACAGCCGGTGATAGAATGGAGCGCACGGCATTATAATCGAGCACGCAGATAATGATCAGCTCGCTTGCGGCTGCTGCATCCGTCACGGATTCCGCAAGAACAGCCCCTTGCCGGGTCAGTTCATCCGATTTGCCGGGCGTGCGATTCCATACGGTCACCGGATGACCGTTCTTCAGAAAGGCGCCTGCGAGCGCTTGACCCATAGGCCCAAGTCCGAGCACCGAGACGGCTTCTTTCGTTTGCCGTTCTGAATCATTGTCAATAGGGCTGGAAAATCCCCATTCGTTACCCATTAGATGTTCCTCCTTATATGTGTCATCCGGTCTTATTCTAAACCTTGGCACTAATGTCAAAGTCAACATGGTATTCGCGAAGGCAGCAAAAAACGAGTCGCGTCACGATCTCAACGCAATTAAAAACGAATGGCATATCGACTGCTACCGGTCCGGAGCGATAGGATGTAGATTTTGAACAGAAACAACCTGATAAAAACACCATGTGAAAAATTCATAATAGAAAAAAGCATTTCTCTCTCCCTAGTTCTTTTCCACAACTTCCCACCATTAGATCTTACCTAATGCATATCGAGCATGTTTTAAATGGAGGGGTTAGAGACCCCATATTAAACAGCTTGCTGCGCGCCATCGGTGTAATGGCCCGATTTGACGGTGATGGCGCGCATTTCGCTGCTCCCGAACAATCATAGAAACCGGATCTGTACGTCGTGATAGCGTCCGCTGCTCAATTTAGGCATTTTGATTTGCAGGGAGGACTGTTTGTACGTAGCGATGCTTTGTGAGGGCTGCACGGGCGCAGGAAGCTGAATGATCTGGACATGCTCTTTCGGAAGTCCATTGATTTTAATATGTGTCCGGTTCACCTGCACCCATAAATTCTCAGGGTGAATGCGCATGGGAACATGGCATTTCACAACAAGGAATTTATGGGTATCAAAGGTTTCATAACGCAGCTCGGACGGTTTCGAGAGAATATCATTTCCTGATATAGCCTGATTGATGGTGTTTTTTACATAATCCTCTATCATGGCCGCATCCAGCTGAACTTCTTCACTCAGATTGTTCAAGTCTTTGAACGGAAACGGGTTGCTGCTGAAGAAGGAATCCTGGGTCAGCCATTCGGGACGTCGATTCTTGGAGCTCAAGTATGCTTCACCCCCTTTTGCCATTGATTCATTGTATGGGCGAATGAAGGTCGCAGTGACATCTGGGCATATATCTACATAACCTATTTAAGGACGATTCTGATTAAAGAGGTGGAATTGTGGTTTCGATTATCGGCAATATGAAGATTGTTAACGTGGGCCCCAGTTCTACGGTCTTGGTTGGAAATACCGGCGCTATTGTATTGAACAGCTCCGCGAAAACCTATTCGGGCTCCAACTCGTTCAATACCGGCGACAATATCGGTCTCAATATCGCGAATAACCAGGGCAACAGCTTAAATACGGTGGATCCGGACCTTATCGATTCCGCGAATGCTTAGTAAGGTTGTGATACATTGTGAATGTGACGGTTCATCAGAGCATTACGATTCATCAACTGCGCGTGGAAGCCGTAACGAATTCATCCGTGCTCCAGATTGGGACTGCGGGAGAAATCAGAGCCTTATCCAATATATATAATACCGGTGGTTTTACCGGACCTGCGCCAGAGTTCGAGCCTATCGATAACGCCAGCCCGATCGTTCCCCTGCCTGCTCCCGAGGAAGGATTGTACAGGCAAGAATGACGCGATTCCACCCTGCATACAATTGCAGGGGAGGGGGTTCTATGTACCCGTATCATTTACAGCAGCTGCTGAACGGTCTTCAACTCCAAGCGGAGCAGTTACGTCGGATCGAGCAAATGGTGAAGGATTTGAGGACAGAAATGGATACGCTGCGCCAGTCCAAATCGAGTGCTGCCGACCGGATTGAATATCATTTTGATTTATTAAAAATCGAGAGGCTGGAAGGAACATTGAATATCGGAGTCATGCCTACAGGCGGCAAGCCGGAAGGGGATATTGAGGTTAACGGTCAATCTCTGGTCCCGCCGCAAGGGGGCAATGGCGGAAGCGCAGCATATACCGATATTTACGAAGACGTTACGCAATATCTGGATAATGATATCGCCGGGGAGCTTGACAGGAGTCTGAAAAAGCTTCCGGTCGATTCAGCAGGAACTAGTCTTTCCATTATTCTCGAGGACATTCGCAAACAAGTCGGGGAACGCATCAAGGTATATATGGACCAATACGGCCGGAGCGGCGAAGAGCCGGACGCCGTGCTGATGAAGCAAACCATTGCGCAGCAGGTCAAAAAGGAGATTGCTTACGCAATCAATCAGCATCTTCAACAAGTGCAGGGGAAGTGGAAAAGGAATGAAGCTGACAGTCATCAATAAGGAGCTGCATGTGGGCTCCATCCGGGTAACCGCGGTATCCAGCTCGTCCGTACTGTTAATCGGAGATACGAAAATCATCAACAGCTCATCGATATACGATACGCCATCGGAGTCGTTACTCGTCAGTCCGCTCGTACCGTTAGCATCGGGATCCGCTCCATGAAGCGAAACGTATTTGTGGAGAACATGCATATCATTAACATCTCGGACGGCTCGGCATGTATTTGCGGTAAATCCGAGGATCTTCATGCGTATACACAGGCACTCGCCGTACAACGGCAGGTGCCCGTCTTTTACGAGGATGAAGGCCGCTTTGAAGATTACCCTATTTTTACGAGAGATATCCCGAAATTACCGGACTCATCGGATGTAGATATGGACGTCATCCAAGAGCATAATCTGATCCGTGTGAATCGTGTCGATGTCTTGTCTGTCGCATCCGCGTCCACGGTCCAAATAGGAACCACGGAGCAGCTTGATCTGGAAGCGCGGGTCAAGGCCATTCGCCATTTTATAACAGACCAACCGATGGCGCTGGAACGTTATAAGGGCATCATTATTTTGCCCTATCCTGATTGAAAACGAATAGGAGAGTCTGCTCGGGTAGGGGGAAGCGCCCTGCCTGATGCAGGCTCTTTTTACCGGAAGATGCAGATGGCCCAGGACAGTAATGATTCCATTTATCATTTTTCCCGCCAGTCATGACGCTCCTGTGTTAAAATATGTTGTGGTTAAATAACGTAATCATTCAATGCAGGGGGATCGATTCACCCTTTCCATGGCAGGATCGCAGCTCAACATGATAGAGAGAGGACCGAATATATGTTTACCATCACTTCTTTAATGCTGTTTCTAGGATCGGCGATATTGCTTATTCTGGTGCCGGGTCCGGATCTGCTGTTTGCCGTAACGCAGGGCATGACCAGCGGCAAGCGGGCCGGCATTTTAAGCGCCGTCGGCTTGAGCTTAGGCAATATCGTACATACGCTTGCAGCTGCGCTCGGCGTATCCATCATCATTAAAGCGTCTGCGACGGTGTTTACGCTGTTTAAAATCGCGGGCGCCTGTTATTTATTCTATCTTGCCTATAAGTCGTTTAAGCACCGGAAGGATCCGATCGGTCTTCGGGAAGGCAGTCCTGAATCCGGCCGGAATTTGATCTTAAAGGGGTTTCTCATGAACGTGCTGAACCCGAAGGTGGCGATTTTCTTTCTCTCTTTCCTTCCGCAGTTCGTCAATGATAAGCAAGGTCATGCCGGTTTACAGCTCTTTATCTTAGGCATGATGTTCCTCATCCTGACCGGTCTGATATTCGGGATCTTGGCGTACTTTGCGGGGGCATTCAGCCAGCGGCTTCTATCGAAATCGCGTTTTGGCGAATGGATGAACATCCTGGGAGGCTGCATTTTCACCATCATCGGCATGAAGCTGGTATTTACCCGATTATAGGAAGGTTCATGTATTTACAAAAAAATCAGGAGGCGCATAAGAAGCGAACCTCCTGATTTTCTTATTGCAACATCCCGATTATTCGCCCTGATGGGCGGCCTCGTCTTTAATTTCCTCACGGAAGCCGGAGATGCTTCTCTTGCGGCGCTCATTGCGATCCTCGATTTGCTCCTTCTCCGAGGCAGGAATCTCATCGCCGAACTCTTCCAAATAGTCCTCAGCTTCGCGGAAGTTTTCAATGGTGTTCTGCACGGCATCCTGCAGATGCTCTACGTTATCTTCGCGATTGTCCGGTTTTGCCACGAAAATCACCCCCTGGGCATGATATGGTTTCTTGCACCTCAAAAGTTTTCCAATCCGAGGGCTCCCTTATGCATCTTGACGAACAATATCCGTAAAAAGCTACAGGATTGTAAATATTGCAAGCCGGATCTGTACTTATCTGATCGAATGAATATGTTATAATGTCGAAGAAACGCAACCTGGCTTAGTGGTATGGAAGAGGAGGAACCGTTTTGAGACCACGACGTTTTCTATTGCGGCTTAGCACGCTGGCATTCATTGTATGCATGTTAGCGTCATGTACCTCGGAGCCGGTAAAAAAACAACAGCAGCCTTCGACAGAAGGACCTCCTGAACCGATCATGCAGGATGCAGCGGAAGAAGAAGGACAGCTAATTACGCTTGTAACGCCGGAGACTAGCCAGAAAGCTCCGGAGGAGAAGAGCAAATACCAGATACATACCCGGCTCACCGACTTTCACCTGTTAAGCGAAACGACAGGCATCGCCTGGGGAATCACCAACGCTTCGCTCCGACTCTATCAGACGCAGGATTATGGTGAAACGTGGATGGACATCTCGCCTTCGTCCAATGTCGAATTCGGCAGCAAGCTGGTGTATGGGAAAGATATCGTATTTACCGATAAGGATCATGGATGGATCATACGGAACATGCAGGGCTCGACGGAGACCGTGCTGCTTCACACCTCTGACGGGGGAAAAAGCTGGAAAATATCGGCGCTTCCTAAATCCGGCATCGTGACGGCGCTATCCTTTGTGTCCTCAGAGCAAGGCTGGATCATGGCTTCAGGCAGTTCCTCCAAAGGCTTGGAGGAGAAGCTGCTGTATCGAACCAACGACGGGATCGTATGGCATGAGGTTATGCAGAATACAGAGTACCCAAGAACCCGTATACCGGGAACGGTGATTCCAAGAACAGGCTCCATGATCGGCATGAGGTTCACCAATCCTCAAGTCGGGTTTGCAACGGTGCAGGAGCTGCAATCGTCCAAGCTGTACATCACACGCGACGGCGGGAGTCAATGGAAATCTTCCGCTCAGGTATTCCAGAGCGATTCGCTCGACCGCTGCGGTTCGGTCTATGCAGGTACGCCCCAAGCGCTCGGTTTCGTTGGCGAAGAGGTCTATATCCCCGTTGTGTGCATGATCAAAGATGCCCCTAAGTACATGGGTTATTTTACAGCCGATACTGGGAGGTCATGGAATTTGGTTTCGTTCCCAATGACGGGGGATCCGAACAAAGGCAGCATCCAACCGGTGTTCCGCAGACTGCATGACGGATGGGCAATGGTGAACGGCATCGTGTACCATACAACCGATATGGGCCGGAATTGGAAGCCGTATCCAAGGGATGAGCTGTTGACAAGCAATTTGAAAAAGTACCCGAAAGTGGTGAAAATGCAGTTTATTTCATCAGACGTCGGCTGGCTCCTGATTGAAACGGAAGACAAGAAACGCTCCCGTCTGATGATGAGCACGGATGGCGGGGTATCTTGGCAAGGTCTATAATCATGAATAAGCCAGGCTTTACCGGCGGGAGATCCGTGACGGTGAAGCCTTTTTTATATGGGATATCGAAAAGCGACGCGAACAACGCTCTCTGGTGGACAACTTTCCTAAATTTTTCGCTAAAACTTCCCTTTCGAAGGAGTTAAATTGTCCGAGTCTAAGCATATACATATTTCAAGACAAGGTGGAGGGGGGAGCCGCATGGGATCGGGATCGGAGTGGATGTTCGATTTTTTCGGCAGCGTTATGCCCATATTTTTCATCGTCGTCATCGGGATTATTATACTGTCGGCAGGGAAAGGAATATTGCAATGGAGCCAGAACAACCGACAGCCTTTGCTAACCGTCGATTCTAAAATTGTGAGCAAGCGGACCGAAGTGAAGCATACGCATCATACAGATGAAGCGATGTCGAGCCGTACTCGAACCACCTATTATTTAACGTTCGAAGTCGAAAGCGGCGACAGGATGGAGTTTGTCGTGAATGGCGAGGAATTCGGCATGTGTGCGGAAGGGGATGAGGGACTGCTGCGTTTTCAGGGGACCCGCTATTACAGCTTCGTCCGGCATCCGAAGTCGAATCGTGATACCGTCCGAGGCTATGGGCATCACAAAACCTAATTTGCAAGGATTTTAGTCGGGCTCCTCCTGTGGTATATAATGAAGGAGATAAAGGAGGAGCTCGCATGAAATTTAACAATAAATCGGTGATCATAACCGGTGCCGCAAACGGTATCGGACGCGGATTGGCGGAAGCGTATGCCTCCAGAGGCGCGCAGGTCGTATTAAGCGATATCGATGAAACGCGCGGTGAGGAGACGGCAGCTGCCTTGAGGGAGCAGGGATTTACCGCGCTCTTTGTACCTTGCGATGTCCGCAAGGAGGAGGATATCCGCCATCTGATGAATGAAGCGGTAAAGCAGTTCGGCGGAATTGATATTTTGATCAACAATGCGGGGGTTTCGCGTTTCAAGTCGCCTTTTGATTTGACCGTCCAGGATTGGGAGGATGTGCTGAACACGAATGCAAGAAGCTGCTTTTTGGCTACCCGGGAAGCGGCTGTACATATTAGGAAATCCGGCCGTGGCGGTGCCGTTGTCAACCTGTCTTCCACCCGCTCCATGATGTCGGAGCCGAACTCGGAGGCTTACGCCGCATCCAAGGGGGCGATCGTTGCATTAACCCATGCCATGGCGGTCAGCCTGGGACCGGATCGAATCCGGGTGAACTGCATCAGTCCGGGGTGGATCGAGACCGGCAGCTACAAGGAGCTTCGCCCGGAAGACCACAGCCAGCATCCGGCCGGCAGGGTCGGGGTTCCATCCGATATTGCGAAAGCATGTTTTTATCTGACCGATCCGGAGAACGATTTCGTCACGGGCACACATCTGGTCGTCGACGGCGGAATGACACGTAAAATGATATATGAGCCATGATAATGGATAAAGAGAGGGAGCCTACCCACGGAATTTGCTGTTTGGGGACGGGCTCTTTTTGCATTTATTTTTATGGTCAGCGGTGGGATTCTAAAGCCCTAGCCTGAATGCATGGATGATTAGCGCCATTCTCTCTTGTATAAAACCCTCCTGTAGTATTTTTATATTCCCGTAAGGATTTTACATAATCCTCGTAAAGAAATGGTGCGGCATCCCGCTTGCCGAAAGACGCCTTCCAGCGGGAATGATACGATTTCGTGATCGATTAACATTTTTCAAGAAAGTCTGTTCATGAAAATTAATTCCAGTATGATGGAATTAATCTAATGTGGTCATCATGAATCATTCAAATCGAACTGGAGGGAAGAAAGTAGATGGGAGTATTTCCAACTAGATTGAAAGCCGAACGATCGAGCCGTACGTCCGTATTTGTTACATTGCTCCTATCCTATCTT
The DNA here is from genome assembly GCF_038002285.1 of Paenibacillus sp. FSL R5-0810. Lineage (NCBI taxonomy): Bacteria > Bacillati > Bacillota > Bacilli > Caryophanales > Paenibacillaceae > Paenibacillus > Paenibacillus sp. FSL R5-0810. Next base: position 2,410,539 of record NZ_JBBOCF010000001.1, on the reverse strand, counting down.
GTAGTGCTGCTCATTCCGGTGATCGTATTCGGAGGGCTGTATACGAGAATCGAAAGCATCATGGTCGAGAACGCCAACAACGCCAATATGGCCCTGATTGAACAGGCTAAGCAAGTGGTGGACGGTCGGCTGGATGAGATGCATCTGATCTCCCGGAATACTTCATCGCATCCGAAGCTGGACACCCTGCTCAAGTCTGGAACGCTCCAAACCGCCGAGGAACGGTATGATTATTTGAGCTTTATGAAGGAGCTGGAGCGTTATCGGAACAGCAGCAGCTTCATTACGGATTTTTATGTGTATCTTCGGAAGAGCGATACGGTGGTGAGCCCGGGCTTCAAAACGAATTCATCCATTCTGTTCTCGGAAATCTACGGCTACCCCAATTTAACGTATAAGCAGTTTCAGGACGATATCCTTCACGGCGTTCATTTTAATCGCTTTCTCCCGGTAACCGAAGTCGGCAAGGGCTTAAACAAGAAACGAATGCTAACCTATTTGCAAACGCTTCCATTCGGGGAAAAGAGCAGCCCGAAGGGCGCTTTGGTGATCCTCATCGAAGAACGGCAAATCATGGGATTGCTTGAGGAGATCGTGAAAGCGAATCACGGCACGATCTACATCAAGGATGCGGAGGGGCAGGTCCTGCTCAGTGCGGGTGAGAGGAGTGAGCTCGCTAACGGGGCATCAGCTTCGGAGAGCGGGATGATGACCGTGTCTACCACTTCAGCTCGTAACGGCTGGGAGTATGTATCGCTCGTTCCCGAAAATGTATTTATGGCGAAGGTGATCATGGTCAAGCGAATGGCGGTCGGTGTTCTGGCCTTATGTCTGGCTGCCGGAATTATCGTGTGCGCATATATGACCTATCGGGCTTATCATCCTCTTCGTGACATCATTCGTTTTATCCGGCAATCCCATCCGACTAAAGGAGGGAATATCCGAAACGAATATGAGTTTATCAAATCCACCATGGCGGATTCCTTCGGCAAGCAGGTGGAGATGGAAGAGCAGCTGTTCAGGCAGACGCCGGCCATCCGCGCGAATTTCCTGCTTCGCCTGTTAAAGGGGCATGTCGATACGGATGATATTTCGCAGCAGTCCCTTTCATTCATGGGCATAACCTTCCCGCACTCAAGCTTCGCCGTGGCGCTGATTGAGCTCCGGGACGCAAGCGGCTTTATTCATCATGATTGTGAGCGGGAATGGGCGTTAATCCGATTCGTGACCGGGAAAGTGGCGGAAGAGATGCCGGGTTATGCCGCCTACGCCGTTGAGCTGGAGAAGAACGAAGTCGCCATTATTCTGAACGTTCCTGAGGAATGCGGTAAAGGAGTTGAGCTGTATGAATGGGCCGAGCAGGTGAAAAGAGTCATCGAGCAGCGCTTCCGGACGGTGACCACGATCGGAATCAGCAGCATCCATGCAGGGATGGGGCAGCTGCCAAGCTGTTATGCAGAGAGCGTAAGAGCGCTGGAGTACTCGATCTTTACAGCCTATAAACCCATTCTGTTTTATGAAGAAATGAAACGGGAAGCGGAGGTGTATTATGACTTTCCGATCGAAACGGAAATCCAGCTGATCAATGCGATGAAGAGCGGGGACGCGGTGAAAACGAAGGACATCATTCAGCAGCTGTATGAAAACAACTTTACAGGGAAGCAGATTACCCCGGAGCATGGGCGGCTGCTGTTTGCGAATCTGCTCAGTACCTTGTTTAAATTGCTGAATGCTTTGAATTTAAAGTATGAGGATATCTTGGGGACGCCTGCAAAGCCCATTGAAAACATGACGGAAGCGGGTTCTCTGGAAGAGCTGTATTCGGAGATGCAGTTTATGTTCCATCAGGTTTGCCTGTATGTAAAACAGCAGAGGGGCGATTCCTCAACGCTGCTGCTGGAAAAAATCAAAAAATACATTATCGAGCACCACGACGACGCGATGATCAGTTTGGCATCCATTGCCGAGCAGTTCAATATTACGCCGCCGTATTTATCGGCTTTCTTCAAGAAGAACAGCGGCTCGAATCTGACCGATTATTTGGCGAAGATCCGAATTGAGCGCTCCAAGGAAATGATGAAGGATGCGGGGAGCACCATCTCGCAGATCGCCCGATCAGTCGGGTATACCAGCGACGTCGGCTTTATCCGGGTATTCAAGAAATACGAAGGGATTACGCCCGGAAAATATAAGGAAACGCTGCATTCCCTATCATCCACATTAAGAAAAGATCATGCCGAATCTTAATTGGTGTTTACCGATATTGAAAATGTATGATGTACGATCCCGGCGCTTTCTCCCTAATATTAGGCAAGGGCGGCAGAGCTGTCCCGAGGCTGACACGAAAATCATGCATTCAAAAAAAGGAGGCGTCGACTATGGGAACCATTCGAAAACGTACGGCAAAAATGGCGATCTTGATCTTAATCGTGGCGATGATCGCCGGCTGCAGCGGTAAAGGCTCCGGGGCGGAGGAGCAGGGAGGCGAACAAGGCAAGGAGGTTGCATCCGGCGGTGAGGTCGGTTATCCCGGCAAGCTGACTTATTGGGTGACATTAAATGCAAACGCTTCCGCGACCATGCAGGACATGAATGGCATCGCTGCCTATCAAGAACTGGAGAAGACGACAGGTACCAAAATCACCTTCCAGCACCCTCCGGCCGGGCAGGAAGCGGATGCCTTCAATATTATGGTGTCCTCGGGCAATTTACCGGACGTCATCGAGTATGGGTGGGCAAACGTATCCGGCGGTCCGGATAAGGCGATCTCGGATGGCACGATCATCCGACTCAATGAATTGATCGAGGAGCATGCGCCGAATTTAACCAAGGTATTGAATGACAACCCGGAGTACCGGAAGCTCATTACGACCGATGACGGCAATATATACGTGTTCCCGTTCCTGCGGGGAGACGAATACTTGCTGACGTTCAACGGGCTCATTATTCGGCAGGATTGGCTGGACCAGCTCAAGCTTGAGGTCCCGGAGACGATCGATGAATGGTATGAGGTTCTGAAGGCGATCAAGACGGGCGATCCGAACGGAAACGGGAAGGCGGATGAAATCCCGCTGCTGCTTGACCTGGACATGACGGGGATCAACCATGCTTTCGTGGGTGCGTGGGGAATTACGACCGGATTCTATCAGGTCGATGGTCAGGTGAAGTACGGTCCGATCCAGCCGGAGTTCAAATCTTATCTGGAAACGATGAGCAAGTGGTATGCCGAAGGGCTGATCGATCAAGATTTTGCCGCCACGGACGCCACACTGAAGGACGCAAAGGTCACGAACAGCCAAGTGGGTGCTTTCTCGGGCTACATGGGCAGCAGTTTGGGTCGTTATACCGAGCTAATGAAGGCATCCAATCCGGATGTCAAGCTGGCGGCAGCGCCAAACGTCGTGCTGAAGAAAGGAGATATGCCGATTCTGGGTCAGAAGGACTCGGCGTATAACGGCTTTGGAGCAGCGATTACGAAGGCCAACAAAAATCCGGCCGAAACGGTGAAATGGCTCGATTACAAATACGGCGAAGAAGGGCATATGCTGTTTAACTTCGGCGTCGAAGGCGTCAGCTACGAGATGAAGGACGGGTACCCGACGTATACGGATGAAGTGATGAAGAATCCGGACGGGCTGTCCATTACCCAAGCGCTGGCCAAATACAATTTGGCGAGCTACTCCGGTCCATTCGTGCAGGACCGCCGGTATATCGAGCAATATTCCGCGCTGCCTGAGCAGAAAGCGGCGATCGAGACCTGGATGAAGGCGGACAACAGCCGCCTGATGCCGGTCATTTCCCCTACGGCTGAAGAGAGCACGCGGTATGCATCCATCATGAACGATGTAAACACCTATTACGAGGAAATGGTGAACAAATTCATTATGGGCGTGGAGCCGATCAGCGGATTCGACAAGTTCGTCGAGACGATTCAGGGTATGGGGATCGAGGAAGCGGTGAAGATCCAGCAGGCGGCGCTGGACCGTTTCAACAGCCGTTAAGCCCGTTAGGGCATGCTTCGCCATGCGGGAGGGCAGCCGGATTGGCGCTTGTCTCCCGCATGGTTCTATTTTCCAAGTCAGGGGAGGGCTGAAATTGCAGCTTAAGCAGGAGATGAACCCAATCGTCAGACCGGTGAAAAAAGAAAGCTTCAGGACCAGGGCAGCAAGGGATTTCCGGCGGAATTCCGTGATTTATCTCATGCTGCTCCCGGTGGTGGCATTCTATGCCGTATTTCATTACGGGCCATTGTACGGCCTGCAAATCGCGTTTAAAAACTTTTCGGCCGGACTTGGCATATGGAACAGCCCCTGGGTGGGCTTCGATCATTTCATTGAATTTTTCAATGGCTTCTTCTTTGAACGCGTCGTCACCAATACGATCGTCCTGGGGCTCTATGACCTGATCTTTGTATTCCCGGCCTCGATCGTGCTGGCACTGCTGCTCAATGAAGTGAGGAATCGGATGTTCAAGCGGACGGTTCAGTCCATCACGTATATTCCGCATTTTATCTCGGTTGTGGTCGTCGTCGGCATGCTGGTGGATTTTTTGTCCGTTGACGGGCTGATCAATCAGTTGATCGCTTATTTCGGCGGCAAGCCGATATCATTCATGCGGCTGCCGGAATGGTTCCGCACCATATATACCTCGTCTGCAATATGGCAGGGAATCGGCTGGGGCTCGATCATTTATCTGGCAGCCATATCGAACATCGATCCGTCGCTGTATGAGGCGGCGAAGGTCGACGGGGCGGGACGCTGGAAGCAGATGCTTATGATTACGCTGCCCGGCATCATGCCGACGGTGATCATTTTGCTGATCCTGCGGATCGGTTCCTTCATGGCGCTGCAGGATGAGAAAATACTGATTATGTACAATCCGGTCACGTACGAAACGGCGGATGTGATCGGGACTTATGTCTACCGCAAGGGCATCTTGGAGGCGAGCTACAGCTTCAGCGCCGCGGTCGGCATGTTTAATTCCTTAATCAATTTTGTACTGCTTATAGGGGCTAATTACCTCAGCAAACGATTTACCGAAACGAAGCTGTGGTAGGGAGGGGAAGCATGCGAACTTCGAGATCTGTGAGTGAAATCCTATTCGATACGGCCAACGTCGTCTTGTTGTGCCTGTTATCCATCGTGACCTTGTATCCGTTTTTGTACGTCTTGTTTGCATCCGTCAGCACGCCCTCCGAATTCGTTCAGCATCGCGGGATTCTGCTGTGGCCCAAGGGTTTCTCGCTGGACTCCTACCGGATGGTGTTTGAGAATCCGAATATTATCCGAAGCTATCTCAACACGCTGCTGTACGTGGTTGTCGGAACGACGCTGAACATTTTCATGACCGCGCTGGGCGCATACGGCTTATCCCGGAAAAATGTCATGTGGAAAAGCACCATCATGATGCTGATCGTGCTGACGATGTTTTTTGACGGCGGACTGATCCCGAAATATTTGCTCGTAAAAAATATCGGCCTGCTGGATACGTACTGGGCGCTCATTATTCCCAGCGCCATGACGACATGGAATCTGATCATTATGCGTACGGCCTTTCAGGGGGTTCCGGTGGCACTCGAGGAGTCTGCACGGATCGATGGGGCCAATGATTGGACGATTCTGTTCCGCGTCATTATTCCGCTATCGCTGCCAGTCATCGCCGTCATGATTTTGTTCTATGGCGTATGGCATTGGAATAAATGGTTTGATGCGCTTATTTATTTGAGAGACCGAAATTTGTTCCCGCTGCAGCTGATCCTGCGCGAGATCCTCATCCAGAACGACACGAACAGCATGATGACATCCGTCGGAGGCGGCGATCGGATGCCGGTGGGCGAAACGATCAAATATGCGACCATCATGGTGGCGACGCTGCCGATTTTGTTCTTGTATCCATTTTTACAGAAATACTTCGTGAAGGGCGTCATGATCGGCGCGATCAAAGAATAGGAGGTCTTTAGGTTATGTGGGAGCAAGCGATTCGCGATGCGGTTGAGAAGACGAGAAGAAATCTGGAACGACACCCGATGAAATTTCCGCATATCACGCAGGAGCAGCGTTATGAGTGGGGGGAGAGCACGGATTGGATCGAAGGCTTCTACACAGGGATGGTCTGGCTGTGCTATGAGCACACGCAGGACCCGTTCTTTAAGGAAACAGCGCTTCTGCAGATGGATGATTTTAAAATAAGGCTGCAGGAACGCAAGCATCTGGATCATCATGATATCGGCTTTCTGTATCTGCCTTCCGCATTGGCCGCATGGATCTTGGACGGCCGGGATGAGGGGAGGGAGCTCGCGCTGAAGGCTGCGGATCACCTGATGCTCCGTTTCCGGGAAGGCGGGCAGTATATCCAGGCTTGGGGGCCTAAGGGAGACGAGAAGAACGGCGGCCGCATCATTATCGACTGCATGATGAACATTCCGCTCCTGTACTGGGCACACCAACAGACCGGAGAGGAGCGGTACTTCAACGCCGCCATAGCTCACGCAGAAAAGAGCCGTCGCTACTTGATGCGCGGGGACGATTCCTCCTACCATACCTTTTATTTCGATCAGTCCGACGGCACGCCGCTTCGAGGAGGAACGCATCAAGGCTATCATGACGGTTCTACCTGGACACGCGGACAGGCTTGGGCGATCTATGGATTCGCGCTGTCGTACCGGTACACCCGCAATCCGTTGTATCTGGAAACGGCGAAGCGTGCGGCTCGTTATTTTATTCAGCATTTGCCGGAGGATCACGTCGCGTATTGGGATTTCGATGTGCCGATCGAGCCGGGGACTCCGCGTGACAGCTCGGCTTCGGCTATAGCCGCATGCGGTATGCTGGAAATAATGGAGTTTCTCGCTGAAGGGGACGCGGACCGGGTGCTGCTGAACGAAGCGGTGCAGAAATCGATGAGCTCGCTTGTCCGGTCGTATTCCACAATGCATGAGCCTGAAGAGGAGGGGCTGATCAAACATGGCTCCTATTATGTAAGAGGAGGCATGGGGCCCGACGATTACATGGTCTGGGGCGACTATTATTATCTGGAGGCGCTGATGAGGCTAACGTCCGGTATACCGGGTTATTGGTATGAGCGAGAGTAGCTATATAAGATGAACTTAAGAATACGATGCAGGCAATAGAGAAGAGGATTGTCGAAAAAGTCGAATACTTTCTAAGGGAAACAGCTACATCGGAAGCAGGTGCAGTAATTGATGGGAGGATATCCGATGTCAATGGCCATTAAGGGCTACCTCTCTTATGATCAGGTCATCCGAACGATTCGGGTGGCCTTCTTGTTGTTCACGAAGATACGGCGTTGGCCGGGAAAATGCGGGCTGCCCCTGCCTATCCGATCAGGTAAAGAACGTTCACAAATTACTCGATAGCTTTAGGATAATCTCTTTGTTATGATGGGGATGATTAAAATTTAAGATACGTGGTGTGGAGGAGATTAGCATGTTGAAATCATTAAAGACCTCATTCTTATTAACGTTGGGTCTCCTGCTTGTGCTGGTATTTCCTACAGCAACCTGGGCCCATTCCAAACTAGAGACCAGCAGCCCGGCTGCGGATGCCAAGCTCACCGAAAGCGTGAAGGAGTTCAGCCTTACTTTCAATGAGAATATAGACGAGAATCTAAGCACGCTCAAAGTGAAGAACGAGAAGGGGGAAGAGGTCCAGCTATCCGGAACGCAGGTAAGCGGAAAGACGTTGTCCGCAGCGGTTGACGAACCGCTTCCTTCCGGAACCTATACCGTAGAATGGAAAATTGTAGGCGGCGACGGACATCCGGTCGACGGAACCTATTCCTTTCAAGTGGATGCTCCCGAGAAAGAGCCTGTCCTGGAAGAAGAGCCTGCTCCTGATGCGGCAGCAGGTACCGATAATGCATCAACGAATGGCGGCACGGCTTCGAATGGAGAAGCTGACGCGGGTCAAACGGACAGCGCAGCAGATACGGATCAGCAAGCAGATAACGGGGCGGATACCGAGCAGCAAGCAGATAACGGCGAGCCGAAGCAATCCGAAGGCGGAAATTCGACGGTTTGGATTGTAGTCGTTGTTATCGTAGTATTTATTGCGGCCTACTTCGCTATTAAAGCTTCACGCAAGAGAAAATAATGTCTTACTATTGGATAACCGAACCGCTGCTGTATTTCGCCTATGCTCTTCTTGCAGGACTGACCGTCATGGCACTGATTACAAGAAGCAGCACGCCTGGCGTGTCCGTTCCGGCCTGGCTGGGACCGGCTGCCTCCATTACGGTGGCGGCATGCAGCTTTATCCCGCTTCTCAAGATCATTATGTTCTTTAAGGATGACATCGGATTCTGGCAGTCCTTCAACAGCATCATGTTCAAATTCAGCGAAGGCGAGCGCTATGCATGGATTTTGGTGCTTTCCATCGTGATGGCCGTGTTGACGGTAACCGTGCGGCGGAACCCGGGGTCGATGCTTCGCTGGCTGATGCCTGTTGCTTTGCTGGGCATAGCGGCGGCGATGTCCTCTTTTAATCATGCGGCATCGTTGTTCGAAAGCGCCGGGCAGCTGGCCTTCTTCGGGCATTTTACGGCCATGGCGATATGGTCGGGCACCCTGCTGCTTGCGGGATGGTTCGGCAAGGCGCTGGACCGTTGGGACGCCTTTTTGAGATGGTTCCACCCGATGGCCATCATTTGCGTTATCACCGTCATTGGTTCAGGTCTGTTTCTGATGACAGGCGTCACGCCGGACCCTGTAAACAGCTGGGCTTTATCTTACGGGCAAGCGCTGCTGGTCAAGCATATCCTGATTCTGCCGCTGCTCGTGTTCGGGTTCGTTAACGGGTATTTGGTGAAGCGGAAGCTGTCCCGAGACCGGTCCTTCCAGCCGGAGCGCTGGGCGAAGTGCGAAGGAATCCTGATCGGACTGGTGTATATCGTGACCGGATACATGAACCAGCAGCCGGCGCCTCACGAGGTTGCCGATACGCTCGTCGTATACGGACCGGCACCAACCTTTGAATGGTTTCACCCGGGGTATGCATCCGGTTCGCTTACTTTTGGCTGGAGCTGGTACGGGATCGTTAGTCTAGGGATCGGCTTGGTGCTTCTATGGAACGTGATCCGGGCCTTTCGCAAAAACCGGAGCGCTCTTGAAGGGTTGCTCAGCGGGATGGCTGCCGTTATCCTTCTGTATTCCGGTCTGATGTTTTCGGTAACCGCCATATAACCAAAGGTCATGACAATGAAGGTCCTTGCTGCCTGGTGCAGCAAGGATCTTTTTTATGCCTCTGTTAATTACGGATGAATCACTCGTGGGCTGGACTGGATAATGATGGTATACTAATAGGGATTCTTGCATTCAGAAGACTTCGGGAAACGTTGGGAGTGGATTTCATGAATCGAGTACCAAAGGTGCGTTTGGCCACAAGCTCGGATGCGCCGGCTCTGGTTAACTTAAACGATGAATTTAATGGAGGAAAGATGCCGGTCGCTACCGTGGAGCGGCGCTTGCAGCATGGAGACGAGATCGTCGTGATTGCCCTTCTGAACGATGAACCGGTCGGCTTTGCTTGCGCGCAGACCTACACGTCGTTCTGCTATGAGGAGCTGCTGGCTGAGATTACGGAAATGTACGTGCAGGAACAGGCCCGGGGCATCGGGCTTGCGGGGATGATGATCGAATGCATTGAAGAGCAGCTGCGTACGCAGGGCGTCGCTACCATTAAAGTGCTGACTGGCTGCGATAATGATGCGGCGATCCGTGCTTACGGGAAATCAGGCTTCGTCAAGGAAGATGAAATCATGCTTGAGAAGCAGCTATATGTGAGCCCGGATCAGGCATAGGAAAGAGGGCTCTTTAAGCTGAGCCCACTTGAGAGGGACGCGCGCACCGATTTTTCCTCAATCGGTATGCAGACAATGAGATTCAGGCAGGCATATTCCGTTGCTACTCTTTGAACGATAACCCCCTGGCTTCCAAAGCCGTTCGCAGCTTCGGCAGTGAAGCGGGTCCCATCCCGTGAAACTTCAAAATGTCCTTCTCGCTGTAGTTCGACAGCTCCTGCAAGGTCGTGATTCCGTGATTCTCCAAGGCCCGTCTTGCAGGTGCCGAGAGCAAGGAGAGAAATCCGTTTTCAGGCTTTAGATCCTGCTCGCAAATGGGACAGGTCGGACAATCGCTGCTTTTATAATAAGTATGGCCTTGGCTGCATGTCCTTTTATTTTTGCTTGAGGTTGTCATTGCCTTTAGCTCCTTCATCTTAAAATGGGTGCTGACCGTGTTATCAACTTCACTTTCGAATACTACTTCGCTATCAGCATGAAACTTCCTTTTCCAAATTCGAATGAAATGATCCCTATTTATTATAAGTTACTATTTTCCGATAGACGAGGTGTGGCCTTTATGTTAGAGCATCCGGAGCAGCATGTAAGAGAGCTTACGATCCTTAAGACCATCGCAGAGACGCTCAACCAAAGCAGCGACATGGTGCAAATGCTGCAGACTACGCTTGAGAAGCTGCTGGCTTTGACTCAGCTTGAAACGGGCTGGCTGTTTCTGGCCGGCGATAAACCGGAGTACAGCATGATGGCAGACCGTCATTTGCCCCCTGCCTTAACTTGGGAGGGGAAGAAGCCTATGCGCTGCGGCGACTGTCTATGTCTTCGAATGTACTGGTCCGGCAGCCTGACAGAGCCGGTTACGATCATTGAGTGTGAGCGGCTGCATAATGCAATTAAAGAGAACTGGGGCGAAACTCATCAATTAACGCACCATGCGACGATCCCTCTGACAGTGCAAGGGAACCGTATCGGGATTCTCAATGTGGGTTCTCCAGGCAAAGAGCATTTTTCGGAAAGCGAGCTTGCGCTCCTGCAATCGGTCGCTTACCAGATCGGAACCGCTGTCGAGCGGGCCAGATTGTATGAACTGAGGGAGAAGCAGGCGGTGAGCAGCATGGCCCGCTTCATTGTTGATTATTATGCGAAAGCAACGAGGGTGACCAGATATCTGTGGAAGATCAACGATTTAAATCGGATGTATACGGCGATCGTCGAGCAATTGTGCGCCTCCTTTGACTGGCCGAGCGTCGCCTTGATTACGGCCGAGAAAGATGATGAGCTTTACCTGCATACCCTTTGTCATCATGGTGTGACGCACAGCCCCATGAAGCCGGTCCGTAAAAGCACGCGAAAGTCCGGCAAGGGTGAAGGAATCGTCCATCGAGCTTTTGCTGAGCAGCGAGTCGTAGCCCATGAAGGTCCTGTACGGGTTCTGCCTGGTATTGGGCCCCATCCCCATTCGGCGGCCCTGCCGTTAACCCATCAGGAGCGCACTTTTCAGACCAAGGAATCTATAGGCGTGCTTTTCATCGGGCGGGATAGCGTGCCGTTCAGCGAGCTGGAAATGGAAATTCTCGAGATGCTTGCTGAGCATATCTCACTTGCAATAGAGAAAATTTGCATTTATTACGAATGGCAGGAATTGCTTCTGGCTGAGGAGCGTAATCGTCTTGCCCGTGATCTCCATGATTCGGTCAACCAGAAGCTATTCTCCTTATCGCTCCTAGCGCAAGGGGTTCGCGAGCGGACGCTGATCGAGGATCCGAATACCGCAGAAGCGATCCATGATATCGGGCAGTTAGCCCAAGAGACGCTCGCAGAAATGCGCTCGCTTATTTGGCAGCTGCGTCCATTCGGGGAAGCAAGCGGGATCTTGTCCTCCCTAAAGGATTATGCTGAAAAGCTGGGCATCCAGATCACTTTCCTCATGAAGGAGCTCCCCGAGCTGGCGAAGGAAGTGGAAGAGGCGCTGTACCGGATCGGACAGGAGGCGCTTAACAATATCAGCAGGCATGCGGGCACGAATCGTGCCTGGATCCGGATTGCGCGGGAAGGCTCCAATGTATTCATGAAAATCTCGGATCAAGGACGGGGATTCGTCCCGGGGACCATCGAGAAAAAGCAGCGTTCGCTTGGGCTCACCAGCATGAAGGAGAGGGCTGAGGAAATCAACGGCACCTTAAGCATTAGCAGTGAGGAAGGCATGGGGACCGTTCTTACGGTGACGGTTCCTCTACAGGCCAGGAAAGAGGGAACGGATGAATAAGATAAAGGTATTGATCGTGGATGATCATCTGGTAGTATTAAGAGGTTTACGATATTTCCTGCAGACGCAGCCCATGATCGAAATCGTGGACCAGGCACTGAACGGGCTCGAGGCGCTTGAAAAAGCCGAGCTGCTGCAGCCTGACGTTATTCTGATGGATCTGGTAATGCCGGAAATGGACGGGATTGAAGCGACGAAGCAAATTATGGCCCGTTTTCCCAAAATGAAGGTCATTATACTTACCAGCTTTGCCGACCGTGATTCAGTTCTGCCGGCGATTAAAGCAGGAGCGATCGGGTACCAGCTCAAGGATATCGAGCCTAGGGTGCTGGTTGAGACAATCATCGCGGCAATGAACGGAAACCGCACGCTCCATCCGCAAGTGACGAATCAGCTGATCGCCCATGTGGCAACAGGCGACGAAGCGGCCAAAGGCATCCACATCCTGACTGCCCGCGAGCGGGATGTGCTGGAGCAAATTACGATGGGGCGAAGCAACAAGGAAATTGCGGCTGCATTGCATATTACCGAGAAGACGGTCAAGACGCATATTTCGCATATCCTCGGTAAAATGGAAGTCCAGGATCGGACCCAAGCCGCGCTGTACGCAATCAAGAATGGATGGTTCAAGACATAAATCCTTATACGACCAAGGTCGTAGATCAAGGTCTTATCTTCGGATAAGGCCTTTTTGGTATGCCAAGGTTAGACTCGTGCTGGACGTTCCGCTCCGGATTTTTCGATTTAATAGAGATAAGCACTTCACAGGATTTCTTTAAACAAATCTAGATACCGGAGGGAAACAGGGATGAGTACCGTATTATTCGTCAAAGCAAATGATCGTCCGGCGGAGGAGTCTGTCAGCGTCAAAATGTATGAGGCGTTTTTGAAGCATTACAAGCAGACGCATGCGGAGGACACGATAGTCGAGGTTTATTTGCACGAGCAAGAGCTGCCGCTGCTGGGCTGGGATATGATCCAGGCTAATTACAAATCGGCCACCGGGAAGGAGCTAAGCGGGAAAGAAAAGCATATCCGTTCCATTGTGGAGAAGCATCTGGAGCAGTTCATTTCCGCTGACAAAATCCTCATAGCGTTCCCGCTGTGGAATTTGAGCGTGCCTTCCGTTCTTCATGCGTACCTGGACCTCATGCATCTTCCGGGTAAAACATTCAGATACACGGAGGCAGGACCTGTTGGACTGTTGTCGGATAAAAAAGCTGTGCTGCTGAATGCACGGGGTGGTGTATATGGGGAGGATGCCCCGTCCGAAATGGCCGTTCGTTTCGTTAAAAATCATTTGAATTTCTTCGGAATTACGAACATTTCGACCGTCATCATCGAAGGACATCATCAGTTCCCCGACCGGGGGGCAACCCTTATTGAAGAGGGAATGCGGAAGGTCGTCATGGAGGCGAAACGGTTTTAACATGAGCAGGCTGCTGGTGGAATTTTGGTGGAGTGAGTCACACATAAGTGCTCAAACCGAATATAAGAGGAGGATTACAATGACTATTTTAGTTACGGGCGCGACGGGAAGAGTGGGCCGTCAACTTATCCAAGAGCTGCTGAACGAAGGGCACCGCTTAAGAGCGCTGACCCGGAATCCGGCTTTGGCTAAATTTCCTTCGGAGGTTGAAGTATTCGCAGGTGATCTTAGCGATCCGGCAACGTTGGCGCCAGCGCTTCGTGGCGTAACCGCCCTGCATTTAATAACGACCGGGGCAGGTTATATTCCGCTTACGACAGGGGATGAGATCATACGGATGGCTGAGAAAGCCGGCGTAAAGCGCGTGACCATCCTGTGGGATGGAAGGAAGGGAACGATTGAGCAGGCCGTTGAAGCAAGCGACTTGGAGTGGACGCAGCTGCAGCCGGTGGACTTTATGTCCAATGTGTCTAGTTGGAAGGAGTCCATTCAAACGGAAGGCGTCGTTCGGGATCTATTCGGGGATTCTTTACAGGCTTCCGTCCATGAAGGAGATGTGGGTCGTGTTGCAGCTGCGGCCTTGACGAGAGACGGTCATGCAGGTAAAACGTATTCGCTCACCGGACCCGAGGTTCTGACCGTTCCCCAGAAAGTGGACATTCTGAGCAAAGTCATTGGTAAGGACATCCGGTTCGTTCAGCTAACGGAAGCAGAGGAACGTGCACGCATGGCAAAGATGGGCGTTGAGGAAGAGATTATTGACTACGTCATCAATTGGCATAAGCATCCGCCGGTCGAGGCCTATACCGTCAACTTCACAGTGGAGCAGGTTACCGGCACACCTGCCAGAACGTTCACCGATTGGGCTCGGGAGCATGCGGGTTACTTTGCAGGAGAGTCTTCGGGATAACCTTCAACGGATGGGCAATTACGCGGGGGAACCTCAAATCTTGAAACAGGAAGGGGAGATCCACGAATCCCGCGGGGAGTAGAAAAAGGCATTCCCAATCAGAGCGGAAATGACGCCTATTGCACGGCGACATTTTTCCGCTCTGATTGCGTTACATAAGCTCGTATATTGTGATGCGGTGAAGCATAAACATGGTCGCCATGTTGAAAAAATCAGGGAGAGTGCGAGCCCTTTAAGACCGCTTTCACGTAGATACTCCATTTAAAAAGGGTCCATCAGTCCCCGGGTCTCCATGGAGCGACGAATATCTTTACGGTATTGTCCCGGGGTAAGCCCCATCCGCCGCTTAAATACCCTGTTGAAGGAATGGATGTCTTGATATCCGACCTGCTCGGCAACGGCACTGATCTTGGACGATGTGCTGCGCAGCAGCCTGCGGCTTATACGGATGCGAACCGTCTGCAGGTAATGATGCCATGTCATCCCGGTATACTGCAGAAACAAGCGCTGCAGATGACGCTCGCTGAAGCCGCTCGCATGCGCAAGATGCGTTAACGTCAGCTCCTTCATATAATGGTTCTCCACGTATTGCAGGACATCCTGAAAGGAATGATCGTTTGCCGGCATGGATCCGGCAGGTTCGAGCTCGGCTTTGGCTCGTTTCAATTCGATAATAAGCTGCAGCAGAAGCGCATGCAGGTAATCATTGGAGCCGGACATGGACCTGGCATTCTGCTCATACAGCGCATCGAATAATTGCTCGAAGCGATCATTTCGGTCCGCAACGGAGAGATGACCGAGAACCCCCTCCTCCATCTGCTTCAAGAAGGAGACAATGCCCGGATCCGACACAAAGGCGATCAGCTTCGGCAGGAGAAGGACCGAGAAGATGCAATTGTTGACAATGAGCGTTTTTCCGTTAGCGGAGGTGGGCCTGAACACGTGAGGCACGCCGAGCGGGATGAAAAACAGCTGCCCTTTGCGGACCTTTTGCACCTGATCCTCAATGTGATGAAAGCCTTCTCCCTCCGCAATGTAGGCAATCTCCAAAAAGTCATGATTATGGTAAGAAACCGAGAAGCTTTCCGAGCTCCGATTCACAAATACCATGGCACCCTGCCGGAAAAAATAGTCTCCGCGGTACGTTTCCATCGGTCGCTTCATGGCTTGTCGCCCCTTATTCATTATCGTAAATTATGTCCATTATACCTCATCTAAATGTCCTTTTTACAATCAATACTGAACATAGCAATCCCTATAATGGAAGTTGAGCCTCTCCTTGCAGAGGAGTCTAACGAGGAAACTTTTATCTGAAAAAACATTCAAAAACGCGTACATCACTCATGAACGGAGGTATGAACATGTTGGAAGTGACGGATCTTCGGTGCGAATATTGGCATCATCCGATTGGCATCGGGGAGAGACATCCAAGATTAAGCTGGCGGCTGCAATCGGATAAGCGGGCTGTCTCGCAAAAGGCTTATGAGCTTGAAGTGGCCGAGGACGAGCAGTTTACGATCCCATGCTGGAAGTCAGGGAAGGTGGATTCGGCGCAGTCGGTTCATGTTGAACTCAGCAATTTCGAGGCAGTATCTTGTAAGCGCTATTACTATAGAGTGCGGGTTTGGGATCAAGAAGGGGAATGCTCCGAATGGTCGGATACCTCCTATTGGGAAATGGGCAAGCTGGAAGGGGATGCATGGGATGGTCAATGGATTGCAGCCCCTTTGTCTCTAATCCCGGAGGATTCGACTCAACTGCCGCTGCTGCGGCGAGACTTTCGTCTTGAGGCCGCCGTGAAGGAGGCTAGAGTGTACGCAACCTCGCTTGGGCTGTATGAGCTGGAAATGAACGGACAGCGGGTAGGAGACAGATACTTTACGCCGGGTTGGACGAGTTACACACATACGATCCAGACGCAAACCTTTGATGTAACCCGGATGCTGAAGCAAGGTAATAATGCCATGGGCGCATGGCTGGGTAACGGCTGGTATAAAGGCAATTTAGGATGGCAGGGCGGTCGCAATATCTACGGGAGCCGGCTCGCGCTTCTGCTTGAGCTTCACGTCGTTTACGAGGATGGCCGGAAGGAGATCATCGGAACCGATTCCAGTTGGATGGCTGCGCCGGGACCGATCCTGATGTCGGAGCTCTATCATGGGGAAACCTACGATGCCCGGTTGGAGATACCCGCATGGAGCACTGGGGATGATGAAAACGGTGGGTGGCAGGCCGCTGAGGTGATTGATCATGGGTACGATATGCTGAAGCCTCAGATCAATGAACCTGTACGTGCGATCGAAACGATCCGCCCGGTACAAGTGGTCACGACCCCCGAAGGAGACACTGTCCTTGATTTCGGACAGAATTTGGTTGGCTGGGTCCGGTTTCGTGTTGCGGGTCCGGCAGGAACGTTGGTGACGTTGCAGCATGCCGAGGTGCTGGATGCAGACGGAAATTTTTATACCGATAATCTTCGGACGGCGAAACAGACTATTTCTTATACGCTTAAAGGTGAGGGAACTGAAACGTATGCCCCGCGGTTTACGTTCCAAGGATTCCGGTACGTTCGGCTCGCGGGGTTCCCGGAACCCATTGATATGGAGGCGTTCGAAGCCGTCGTTCTTCATACCGATATGGAAGAGACGGGGACGTTTCGCTGCTCCGAGCCGCTTGTCAATCAGCTGCAGAGCAATATCCGCTGGGGCTTGAAGGGGAATTTCCTGGATATCCCGACGGATTGTCCGCAGCGCGATGAACGTCTCGGCTGGACAGGAGATGCGCAGATGTTCATCTGGACCGCCGCGTTCCTGTCGAATACGGCACCGTTCTTTACCAAGTGGTTGTCCGACTTGGCTCATGATCAGCGGGAGGATGGGGCGGTTCCGTTCGTGGTGCCCAATATTCTCGGTGATTCGTTCGGATCTGCGGCATGGGGAGATGCCGCCGTGATCTGCCCCTGGACGGTTTATGTCAGCTACGGCGATGGACGGATCCTGGAGCGACAGTATGAGAGCATGAAGCAATGGGTGTCATATATTCAAGCGCAGGGCGAGCAGGAGTTTTTATGGAATACGGGGTTTCATTTTGGAGATTGGCTGGGGCTTGATGCCAAATCGGGCGACTATGTCGGCGCAACGGAGCGGGACATTATCGCTTCGGCTTATTACGCCTATTCGGTGGATTTGCTTCAGAAAACGGCAGTTGTGCTGGGTAAAGAGGATGACGCCCGGAAGTATGCCGATCTTCGCAGCAACGTAGTAAAGGCGTTCCGGGAGGAATTCGTGACGCCTGCCGGACGGCTTGCCGCTTCCACTCAAACGGCGCATGTGCTCGCGATCTTCTTCAATCTGCTGGATGAGCCGGCGGAGAAGCGGGCGGCGGCCAAGCTGCACCGTCTGCTTGAAGAGAGCAAGTTCCACTTGACGACAGGGTTTGTCGGCACGCCTTACATCAGCCATGCATTAAGCAAACATGGCATGCACGAAGCAGCCTACAAGCTGCTTCTGCAGCAAGATTTTCCATCTTGGCTGTACCCAGTCACGAAAGGCGCGACAACCATCTGGGAGCATTGGGACGGCATTAAGGAAGACGGAAGCTTCTGGAGCAGCGACATGAATTCATTCAACCATTATGCATACGGCGCCATCGGCGATTGGTTATACCGGACTGTGGCTGGCATCCAAACGGTGGAGGCTTCTCCAGGGTATAAGCACATGGTAATAGCTCCTATCCCGGGACCGGGCCTGACGTGGGCGGAGGGCTCGATCAATACCATGTACGGGCCAGTGCGGTCGTTCTGGAGGCTGGAGGAGGCCGACGGCCTTATGAAGGTGGAGGTAACCATTCCGCCGAATGCGACGGCTGAGGTTCGATTGCCGGGTACAACCGATCCTGCAAGCATTACAGAGGGCGGGGGCGTGCCGCTAAGCCAAGCGGCAGGCATACTTTCGATTAGCGCTGGTGAAGAGGATGTCGTAGTCCAAGCCGGCTCTGGGGAGTACAGCTTTCAGTACAAGTATCGTTTGCAGGTGTCGTAAGGTCACGGGGAATCGGATAACACATCCGGCTGTTTCAGACTTAGGATTCTCGTGAGTTGAGATGTGTTTGCTTAGGAATCGTGATGTTTGCGATTGTTGTTAAAGCTTGTGGATACCATTTGAAATTGTTTGCAGTGATCGAATGCTCAGTAGTGGTAAAATCTCAGTGATCGCAAAGCCTCAGTATGATAAAGTCTCAGTAATTGTAGAGTTTCAATGATTGTATAGTCTGATTGACCGTATTGTCTTTAGTTCCTTAATAATTGGTCAGAGAGCCTCCTCTTGAACGGGTGTTCCGTTCGAGAGGAGGTTTTTGTTTGTATCATTTTAGAGGAGTGAAGTTCCAGAACCTTGTTTCGAGCTCCGCAGTCGCAGCAAGTCCTCAAAAGGGACTTGTGCGGGTAAAAGGGAGCTCCGCAGGCGCAGCAAGTCCTCAAAAGGGACTTGTGCGGGAGAAAAGGAGCTCCGCAGGCGCAGCAAGTCCCTAAAAGGGACGTGTGCGGGAGAAAAGGAGCTCCGCAGGCGCAGCAAGTCCCTAAAAGGGACGTGTGCGGGTGAAAGGGAGCTCCGCAGGCGCAGCAAGTCCTCAAAAGGGACTTGTGCGGGAGAAAAGGAGCTCCGCAGGCGCAGCAAGTCCTCAAAAGGGACTTGTGCGGGTGAAAGGGAGCTCCGCAGGCGCAGCAAGTCCCTAAAAGGGACTTGTGCGGGTGAAAGGGAGCTCCGCAGGCGTGGCAAGTCCTCAAAAGGGACTTGTGCGGGTGAAAAGGAGCTCCGCAGGCGCAGCAAGTCCTCAAAAGGGACTTGTGCGGGTGAAAGGGAGCTCCGCAGGCGCAGCAAGTCCTCAAAAGGGACTTGTGCGGGAGAAAGGGAGCTCCGCAGGCGCAGCAAGTCCTCAAAAGGGACTTGTGTGGGAGAAAAGGAGCTCCGCAGGCGCAGCAAGTCCTCAAAAGGGACTTGTGTGGGAGAAAAGGAGCTCCGCAGGCGCGGCAAGTCCTCAATAGGGACTTGTGCGGGTGAAAGGGAGCTCCGCAGGCGCGGCAAGTCCTCAATAGGGACGTGTGCGGGTGAAAGGGAGCTCCGCAGGCGCGGCAAGTCCTCAATTGCTCTTCTGTCAAGAAAGTAGACACCTCTAAGCTAAGCTATGCACTCGTAATAGCACTGCTCAAAACGCACCGGGGACATATACCCAATCGTACTGTTAGAACGTTTTCGGTTGTAAAAAAATTCAAGGTAACGGTACAGCTTCTGCCCGGCTTCCTCTTTTGTTTTAAACTTAGGTTTGCTGTAAATGAATTCTCGCTTTAGGATACTGTGAAACGCTTCAATACAGGCGTTGTCGTAGCAGTTTCCTTTGCGGCTCATACTGGGCTTCATGTTAAATTGCTTCAACTGTTCACGGTACTCTTTAGCGGCATATTGCGAACCGCGGTCGGAATGGTGAATCAATCCCTTCGGAGGCTTCTTCGCAGCATACGCCATCTTTAGGGCATCGAGGGTAAGGTCTGTGGTCATCCGATCGCTTAGCTTCCAACCGACGATTTGTTTGGTGTACAGATCCAGGATGCTCGCAAGATAGAGTTTCCCTTGGCGGCAGGGGATGTACGTGATGTCAGCGACCCACTTTTCGTTGGGCTTTGTGGCTTTGAAATTTTGTTCCAACACGTTAGGGGCAATCGGGAGATCATGCTTGGAATCGGTCGTAACCACTCGGAACTTACGGGCCATGCATGAACGAAGGCCATGTTCGCGCATAATGAGGCCCACCGTACGTTCCGATACCGTCCATCCTTCCTTCACCAGCTCGTTTCGTATTCGGGGACTGCCGTAGGTTTCATCGGAGTCATAGAAGTGCCATTTCACACGTTCAGCCAGCGTTGCCTTACGTTTTTCCCGTTCAGAAGCTTCAGAGGTACGCCATTTGTAATAACCGCTCCGAGACACGTGAAAGAGAACGCACATCTTCTCCAATCGAAACTCGGAGCGATGATCTTCGATAAACTGGAACCTTAGTTCTTTTCTTTGCTGAAGATGTGCATGGCCTTTTTTAGAATCGCAATTTCTTCTCTCAAATCATCAATTTCGCGTTTTTGGTCTTCGATAAGTTGGGTTTGCTGACGTAAGGTTTCCCCATGATTGACAGGCTCGTGCTCGAATGCTCGATACTTTTTGACCCAGTTACGTAATGTGCCTGGATTAATGTTCAACTCATCGGCGATCTGCTCCAGCGTCTTCGACTGTTCTTGCACGTACTTTACGGTTTCACGCTTAAATGTCTCGTTGTAATGTTGTCTATTGCCACTCATTTTTTTTTGACACCCTCTCGTCTGCTTTGTTTCATTATCGTTTTATCACTAAGGGGTGTCCACTTTTTATTCTAGCTGCAAATAGGGACTTGTGTGTGCATCTTGCGTGCCGCTAAAAGTAAACTTACTTCATGTAGTGGGTCGCATCATCGGCTAGTGTATATCGGTGATAGCGTTTTGCATTTGGATTAAGCGGTTTAATAAGCCCCTTAGCGAGTAAACTATGCATGATTTTAATAGACTTGTTTCGAGAAATTTTGAAGTGTCGCCGTACGTCCGCAAGGGCGAATGGGGTGTGTAACGTGCTGAAATATCGCATGGCCTCTCGTTCATATAAGGATAACTCTGCTATTTTGGGCATGGTGTGACTGTAGTAATCAAGAATATCGGCCAATGAGTTTCTGCAAGTCTCCGGGCGCTTCTCGATATCATCCATGCTGAATGGCAGGCTGCCATGGTTCGAATTTTGCTTCTTTCGAAGCTGAACCGTTCACGGGTTATCGTTTCGGCGTGCGCAGCGAATCCCTCACATTCCAAACCAAGCCGAAGCGGAGTATAAAAGACATCGATAAACAATGACACACCCGCGGAGTTCTTAATTCGATACTCCAGATCCACTCCTTGAAGGGTGCCGAGGACTGGCAAGACAACATTCTTAATTAGAAGCTTAGTACCTGTCATATCCCGATTCAGCATTTCAAGGCGGCGTTTGTCGGTTGTGCTTTTTTGTTCCTTGAGAAATAAATTGAACCTATCTTCAAAGCTAATCATAATGTCCTCCTTTTCAATCAGAGTACAAAAAAAGCCTCGATTGTTCCTGACGGAACTTTCGAGGCGTTCTTCGCTAACGGTAATACTCTGCAATATTTACTTGATTTCATTCTACTGCATTTAGTTTACCAAGTAAATGAATATGAAATTGCATTCTGTTCCGGGCAAGGTAAATGCGTAGCTTACAAATGATTTGTTGTGAAGGTCATCTGCCAGGTATGAGTGTGCGCCGTAAAAGTTAGCTAGCAAAGATCTAAATTGGACGGAGCAGCAGCGAGTATTTCAAGTGAGCGCCCTATCCGGAACGAAAATTCCCTTGTGCCTCAGCGAAATGAATACCGGCGGAAATGGTACATAAACGGGATCAAGGTTATGCTGTTGGTCCCCTGACCGCGCATGAATTTACACAACTCCCCGCTCAAACCATTCCAGCAAAAATTTTGCGAGCACAGGCACATTTCTGGGCGAATGCACATACGATACAGAGTGATATCAAGGAAGCGAGGGGAAATCTGTGGCAGTCATCAATGTCAACTCAAACGATGTGGATCTGCTGGCTAGACTCATTCGCGCAGAGGCGGAGGGCGAAGGAGAGCAGGGGATGCTCATGGTGGGGAATGTCGGCGTAAATCGCATTCGCTCCAACTGCTTGGACTTTCAAGGCATCCGCACCATGAACCAAATGGTGTTTCAAAACCCGGGAGGATTTGAAGCCACACAAAAGGGATACTTTTATCAAAGAGCCCGGGATAGAGATCGGCGGCTTGCTCAACGAGTCATCAACGGGGAACGAATCTGGCCTGCTTCTAACGCCCTCTGGTTCTTCCGCCCGGCTGGAGAATGCCCGGCAACCTGGTACAATCAGCAGAATACAGGGCGTTTCAAGGCGCACTGCTTCTTCACCCCGTCCTACGCCGATTGTCCGAGTGTGTTTTGATTTATTCTGTAAACCACCGCATCTTGCGGGCATATAGAAGGAGGAATACTTATGTTTAATCAAGGCGTGCCACCTGTGAATTACATGAATGGAGTTCGTTATCCGGGCGTACCAAGCCGTGGAACCGCAGGGTATACCGGAAATGTACCGCCACAAGTTTCAAGTGGGAGCCAAATTACGCAGGGAGGCGCCGTCATGCCGATGCCTCAATTCGAGCAGTCCTACGTTGAGAACATTCTTCGTCTGAATCTAGGCAAAACCGGCACCTTTTACATGACTTATGAAAATAACTCGCAGTGGAACGCCAAAGTGTTCACTGGCGTAATCGAAGCCGCTGGCCGCGATCATATCATTATCAGTGAGCGCTCAACCGGCCGTCGCATTCTTCTCCTGATGGTCAATCTCGACTATGTCGTGTTTGACGAGCCGCTTCAATACCAATATCCGGGTGTGATCGGCAACCCGCCGACCGGTCGGTAAATCCGATCATATTCACCGCTCGCTAATGTAACCTTCGCTTCCCTGGGAAAGCGAAGGTTATTTAGCATGTGCAACGGGCTGCAGAGAAACCAGTGCTGACGTTTATCGAACATGAGGAACCAATTCTATCTGTTATTAATAGAATATATCAATTCCCGGGAAACGAGGGTTAAGTGAAGAAAATCAAAACATAGCTTGTAACAACGCGTTTTAATGTCATAAGACAAAGTTTGACTGTGTATCGTAGTACTATATAATTACTTATATAGCTCGTAAACGTCGGAATAAGATAAGGAGATGAGTCCATTGGGAAGTTGACGCTTTGTCCGAACAGGTCGTTATGCTTAATGGCACCACACATTTTTAATAACCGAAGGAGGTGTTCCTGTTCGTCATCGCATCTGGAATGACGGATAGGAGATCGATTGAGTGACCCCTTACCGAGTTTGATTAGTCTTACCTTGGTATTGTTTCTCGTATTGTTAAACGGTTTTTTTGTATCGGCTGAAATCGCTTTGGTTAAAGTGAAGAGCAGTCGAATTGATGCATTAGCTGAAGAAGGGCATCGGAACGCAAGGTATGCCCAGAAAATATTAAGAAATCTGGACGGATATGTATCGGCCTGCCAGTTCGGCATAACCTTGGTGTCGATTGGACTCGGGTGGATCGGCGAACGGACGATATCCTCCCTGATCTCGCCATGGTTTACCGGAATCGGCTGGAGCGAAACGGCCATCCATGCGGTATCTCTGGTGATTGCATTCGTACTTATCTCCATCATGCACATTGTGTTCGGGGCGCTAGCGCCAAAAACGGTTGCTGTCCGCAAGGCAGAACGAATTGCGCTGTTATCTTCAGCACCGCTCAGCGTATTTTACAAGATTATGTTTCCTTTTATCTGGTTCGTCAACGGATTCTCGAATACCATTCTGCGCCTGTTCCGCATGCAGCCGGTGGTTGAACGGAACGTTCACACCGAAGAAGAGCTTCGGGATATGATGAAGGAGAGCAGTGAGATCGGCCTGATCGATAATACGGAAATGACGCTGGTCGACAATATCTTCGAATTCTCCGATACGACAGCCCGAGAAATCATGATTCCCCGAACTGAAATGATCTGTCTCTACAACAATTTGCCGATGGAAGAAAATATGAAGATCGCCAGCGAAGGCATGCGGACCAGATATCCCGTCTGTGATGAAGATAAAGACCATATTATTGGCTTCATTCATATTAAAGACTTGATGCGTGGACACATCCGTGACCAGCTTTCCTTGATTCGTCCGATTCTCGCCGTGCCTGAATCGATCAAGATTAGCGAGCTTCTGCGCAGAATGCAGCGAAGCAAGACGCAGATCGCAATTCTCATTGATGAATACGGCGGTACTTCCGGTCTGGTAACATTGGAGGACATTATGGAAGAGATCGTCGGCGAAATTCAGGACGAATTCGATGAAGAGCGGCCGGGAATTGAGTTGGTGGGGGAGGATGAATACTCCATCGACGGATTGATGCTGATTGAAGAAATTAACGAACAGTTTGGTCTGGATATGGAAACGGAGGACTACGACACCATCGGTGGATGGCTGTCATCGCGTCTGGAAGTTTTGCATCCGCATAAAGGCCAATTCGTCATGTACGGAGATTATTCGTTCATGATTGAGGAGACGGAAAATAAACGAATCTCGCGCATCCGCCTTGCAAGACAGCAGCAGGAGCTGCTGCAAGAGGAAGCAGGGGCTTAAACTGGGTGTTATAAGAAACAACGACAATAATTGTCGTTGTTTCTTTTTATTTGCAGAAAAGTTTCAAAAAATATATCAAAAGATGAAGAAAACGATAAGATTGCATTAATAGACTATGTTAAAATATGGATGTTCCTATCAAATTGAGAGAAAGGTGATGTTATGTCAAACGTACGCAGTCCTAAACGTATGGTCTCCGCTCTTGCAGTAAGTGCACTTTTAAGTTTAACCTTGGCGGGAGGGGCTTACGCGGATTCGGCTACAGACATTGCACCCGGTGCCTTAACTCCTCCGCCACCAGTGGAATTGAACGTGAATTCTATGAATCTGATGGCCAACAACTATCTTACGAGTTACTACTCTTCGATCAGCAAGGCTAGCAGCTCGCAGGTCAGCGTTTATGGCTCTACGAGTGCCGGACAAGCCGTCGACGCCATTGGCATCCAGTTCGTCCTTCAGCGATGGACGGGAACCGCGTGGGTCGATGCAGGCGCGTCTTCCGATAACGGGACGAACAAAGCTTCCCACAGCGCTACCAAGACATTCAGCGTGACTCAGGGCTATTATTATCGTGCCAAGACTACGCATTGGATCAACGAGAATGGTACATATGAAGATGGGGTTTATTATACGAATTCCTTGCTGGTAGAAAAATAAGCATAATGAAGAAGAGCACCCAATGAGGTGCTCTTCTTCTATACAACCGACTTCACACGCCTTGCGTGTGGCTTACCGGATGCCGTTCGCGATCTTGAGAAACTCTTCCTTCGAAATAAACCCGCTGATCATAACAAGGATCTGGTCATTATTATGCAGGAAACGAAGGTTTGTTTCCGTGATATAAGCAGCAGCTCCGGAATCCAGCTTCAGTGTGCCCGTTACCTCGCCGCCTACGCTGATGGCTTTATCGGCGGTTATTTCGATAAAGCTTACATGGATTACTTTACCGTCCCCATTCATATATTCGAGTTTCAGATCCTCGATAGGGCCGTCTTCTGAATTGGAGATTCCTGACGCCTGGATGAACTCATAGCCATTAGGAATATAGCCGACTTCAGGAATCTTGAAATTCACGCGTTTCTGGGATTCGGTTAGGGATGCATCCGAATCGGTGAACTCATAGGTCTCGGTTTCAATCAGTTCGGCAGGTGGCACATATTCTTGACCAGGTACAGACGATACATCCGGCGGAGGCGGGGTGAGGGCTTTGCTCTCGTCAACAGGTGCTTTCTTGCCAAAGATTTGACCGGCTAAACCGTTGCCCCAATCCACAATCTGCTGATAAATCGGTGATACCGCTTGCGTGACCGTAGGCTGCGAGAACATGAAGGCGCCGAAAGCCATCGAAGCGGCAACAATTCCGGCATATTGAAATCTGCGCCGGCGTTTCTTGCGCTGGTTCAGCTTCTCAAGCTGCATCTTGACTTGCTGCCAGGATTGACGCTTGCTATCGTCGTTCGTAGGGTATGAGGAGCTAGAAGCTGCACGATCGAAGGCTTCATCAAAAGCCTCATTAAACCAATCATCGTATTTTTCGTTGCTCATCTAATTCACCCCACTCTCTATATAGCATTTTCTTCACGGATTCCCTAGCTCGAAACAATCGCTGCTTGACGATCTCTTCCCGAGTATCGAGCAGGTCAGCAATTTCCTTGTAAGTCATGTTATGCTTCCAGCGGCACTCGATCAAAAGCCGGTATTCCGGCTTTAACTGATCCAGGTATTGCACAATCGCCTCTTCCAGCATATTCGACTCCACCTGCTGCTCAACATTGGTGGAAGAAACCACCATTTCTTCTTCATTAATAAAAACACGTTCAACATCCACTTGGTTACGGTATTTTTTATTTTTTCGCAAATAATTCATGGTCGAATTTTTGGCGACGACCCGGAACCATCCGCGCATCTTGCTCTCCATGTCAAATGTAGGCTTACTGGTAATGACTTTAATAAAGGATTCTTGAATTATATCCTCAACAGCAGCATGATCCCGGACTACATACAAAATTTGTCCATACACAAGATCATAAAATTCATAATAGATTTCTTCCTGAATAGGTTCACTGAGTTCCGTGAAATCTGCTGCAAGGAGGAGTTGTAATCGGTTAGACACGCGATATTCCCCTCTCTGGTGTAACCATCCTATTTCTCTCATCATTTTACAACACATTGAAAGAAAAAGCCCTATGATTTCAATTAACAATTACAGTAAGAGACTCTTATAAGAATATGCCAGCGGTCTTCACGATATTATCGGGTAAATCATTCAGGGTCGAACAAGCTGGGTTGAATAGAAGGGGATAGGCAGGACATGAGAATGCTGGAACACCAGTTAAGGAGGGCATGAGTATGCTGAAACAGCAATCAAGCAAAAGAGGCCGTCCCGGTAGATAACTCCACGTTTGGACAGCCCCTGTGCCACATTCAGATGAGGTTGTAACGATGATCAAGTTGAGCCAAGGCTTTTTAGAGAATGAGCTTATGCCCAGTTTCCGTTAATGAAGACAGGCTCTTCTCTGCCGTCACGGGTAATGCCGGTAATTTGCAAATCTTTGGAGCCCATCATGAAATCGACATGCGTAATACTGGAGTTCAAACCGTGTTCCTGAAGCTGTTCAGGTGTCATCGTCTTGCCTCCTTCGAGGTTAAAGGCATACGCGCTGCCAATGGCGAGATGACACGAGGCATTTTCATCAAACAGGGTGTTGTAGTACAGTATTCCGCTTTCGGATATCGGTGAGCGATAAGGCACGAGAGCGACTTCACCCAAGTAATGCGAGCCTTCGTCCATAGAAATGAGACGGGACAGCGTATCCTCGCCTTGCTCGGCAGAGAAGTTGACGATACGCCCGTTCTCGAAGGTCAGGGAGAAATTGTCGATAATGTTACCGCCATAGCTGAGCGGCTTCGTGCTGCGAACCGTTCCGTTGACTCCGGTTTTGAGCGGAGCCGTGAATACTTCTTCTGTCGGGATATTGGCCACAAAGCGCTCGCCCTTTTCATTATGACTGCCGGCTTGTGCCCAAATATGCCCTTCCGGCAGCTCGATTGTGAGATCGGTCCCGGGGGATGTAAACCGCAGCTTGCTGTATTTCTTTTGGTTCAACTCATCAGATTTGCGCTGAAGCGTTGCGATATGATCTTCCCAGGCTTGGATCGGATCCTCAAGATCGGCACGCACGGCGTGAAAGATGGCGTCCCACATTTTATCCACCTGTTGTTCTTGGGGAACGTCAGGGAACACCTTGGCGGCCCAATCGGGCGAGGCGTAAGCAAGACCCGTCCAGCTCATTTTATCCGCTTGCTGGTATTGACGGTATTTCGACATGGCGGCGCCGTACGTGCGTTGATAATTGGAAATCCGCTCCGGGTCTACCCCTTTAAGCAGATCCGGATTTGAGGACAGGATCGTTAGAAATGCTGCCCCCTGCTCCGCGAGCTCCGTAACTTCCTCGGCATAGTATTTCGGCGGTTCAAGAAAGGATTCGTCCGGCGCCAAATCGTAACGGATCCGGTTGACAACCTCATCACTGTAATTCACCTTTACCAGCTTGGCACCGATTTCATAAGCCTTCTTCACGATTAGGCGCACGAGCGGGGCAGCATCAATCATGGCATTGACGACAAGCGTCTGGCCCGGCTGCACATTGGCACCGACTTTCACGGCAAGTTCTGCGTAATTTTCTAATTTTTGTTCAAAGCTTAGCATGGATGATCCTCCAATTCTTAGCGTAATTCCGAAGGTCCCCGCAAAAGTTATGGAATTATGCTTGCGCCTCCACAATCTCTTTGCGAATCGACCTCAGGTCAATAAAAGGTGAAGCTTAGCTTGTTAAGAAAGCAGCTGCTTAGGAAGCAGCTGCTTTATGTACGATTCATCGAGTGCTTAAAATGCCCAATTTCCTTTCAGGAACACAGGCTCTTCACGTCCATCCTCGGTAATGCCGTAGATATCCATTTCGGCCGAGCCGATCATGAAATCCACATGGGTAACGCTCGTGTTCAGGCCCTTCTGAGCAAGCTGCTCTTGATTCATGTCTTTACCGCCCTCGAGGCAGAAGGCATATGCGCTTCCTAAGGCGAGGTGATTGGAGGCATTTTCATCGAACAGGGTATTGTAGTATAAAATGTTGGACTCGGAGATTGGGGACTGGTGGGGTACCAGCGCGACTTCGCCAAGATAACGGGCACCTTCGTCCATGTTCAGGAGACGTTCCAGTGTTTCGTAGCCCTGCTCTGCCGTGAAGCTGACAACCTTGCCGTTCTCAAAGGTAAGCGAGAAGTTGTCCACGATATTGCCGGCATAGCTCAATGGCTTCGTGCTTGCGACCGTCCCGTTGACACCGGTCTTCAGCGGCGCTGTAAACACTTCTTCCGTCGGCATATTCGCAACAAAGGAATGGCCGCGCTCATTGATGCTGTCGCCTTGCGCCCAAATATGACCCTCCGGCAGTTCAATGGTGAGATCCGTACCCGGCGCGACGTAATGGAGCTTCTTGTACCTCTTAGCATTCAGCACGGAGGACTTTTGCTCCAGCACAGCCAAATGCTTGTTCCAAGCTTCTACAGGATTCTCCTGGTCCACGCGGACCGTATGGAAGATGGCATCCCACAGCTTCTGTACTTGCTCCGATTCAGGAACATCCGGGAAAACTGCGGCTGCCCATGCTGGCGACGGAATCGCGATCAAACACCAGCTGAATTTATCAGCTTGCTGGTAAGCACGGTATTTCTTCATTGCCTCGCCGCGAGTTTTGTAGAAATTCGCGATTCGCTGCGGGTCAATTCCGCTCAGCAGGTCCGGATTCTCCGACAGCACGTGCAGAATAGCGGCACCGTTCTCGACAAGCTCCGTCAGCTCCCCCGCATACCATTTTGGCGCTTCGGTGAACACGTCATCGGCTGCCTTCTCGAATTGTAGACGAGTGATGGCTTCATCGTTCCACATGATCTTTACCAGGCGCGCACCTGCTTCATATGCCTTCTCGGCAATCAAACGGGTAAAATCGGCGGCTTCTACAGGGGCATGCACGACCAAAGTTTGCCCTTCCTGTATGTTAACCCCAACCTTTACGGCCAGCTCGGCATACTTGTGGAGTGATGTATTCAAATCGGACATTTGGTACCCTCCATTGCGATAATTAATTTTAACACTCATATTATATACTAGACCAAGCATCATATGAAAAACAATAATCAGGAGCAAATAAAAGTGATATACTAAAATTCTATGATGAGTCATCATCGGATAACCGAAGGAGAGTGAAACACATGTCACAAGTCCGGATTGAACGTGCGGACATGAAACGTGATGAAGAGGATCAATTCGTGGGATACACCGTGTTTTCCATAGATGGACATGCAGCATCCTATGAAATTACATTCCTGAGCAAGAACGGCCGGGATTGGGATTACAGCCTGAACTTTGCGGCCGAGCCCGGGCTTGAAGAGCAATTCCTGCAGGTGGATGAACGTCTTGAAGAGGACGACGAGCTTTTTGACGATCTGTTGGATGCCGCGATTGATGCGGGCAATTTCGATGACGCTTCGGAATGAAGCATTGCCGTTCCCGGGTAATTCACCGTTAGCCGTTTGAAATTCTTGACGATGAGAAACAACAAACCGTACACTTCCGGTTCATGAGGAGGCGTACGGTTTGTTTTTCGCGTGTACGAAGGCAAATGACTTCAGCCGTCTAACCGATTGTGATACGGCCTTCCGGGTGCCGGTACAGCTCTTTGCTGTTCTTTCTGCTGATCGCATACGCCAGTGTCAGCGGCCCAAGACGGCCCAGGAACATGAGTAATGCGATCGTGATTTTTCCGATCCCGGACAGCTCGCCGGTGAGGCCCATGGATAATCCGACGGTACCGAATGCCGAGACGGCTTCGAACAATATTCGCAGAAATTCGCCGGATTCGGTGATGGACAGGAACATTGAAGCACCGACAAGGAGCAGCAGGGACAGAATGGTTAGCGTAACGGAACGGTAAACAACGGCTTGCGAAATTCGGTGCCGGTAGAGGACCACATCTCGTTTCCCCTGAATCATCGTAATGACCGCGCCGATCAGAACCGCAAACGTTGTTACTTTGATGCCTCCGCCGGTTGAACCCGGGGCAGCTCCAATGAACATGAGCAAGATCATGAAGAATTGGGTCGACTGCTCCAAGCTTGCAATATCGAGCGTGCTCACGCCACCTGAGCGCGGCGTAATGGACTGAAAGATGGCGGCCATCCATTTCGCCGGGTACGATAACGGACCAAGTGTCTTCGTATTATGATATTCCAGCACGAAAATCATGAGGGCTCCGATGACGATCAGGAGCGAAGTGACGGTCAATACCACCTTGGAATGCAGCGACAGCTTCCGGCACTTCGGATATTCAATCAGGTCGAAAATGACGATAAACCCGATGCCTCCGAGAAAAATCAGCACCATCAATACAATATTGACGAACGGATCCGTCACGTAGCTGGCAAACCCGGCAAAGGGTCCGTGAATTTGGCTCATGAGATCAAATCCGGCATTATTGAATATGGAAATACTTTGAAATATCCCAAAATAGGCAGCCTCGGATAGCGGCATCATCGATGAGAACCGCAGTGTCAGCAGGAGAGCGCCGGTGCCTTCGATGATCAAGGTGTAGATCAGAACCCGGCGAATCAGATCGACGATACCCTGGATTTGATATTGTCCCATGGCCTCTTGAAGTATCATTCTTTCCCTCAGCGAGATTCGCCGGTTGAACATCAGGGCGACCCAGGTTGCAGAGGTCATGAATCCCAAGCCTCCAAGCTGAATCAGCAGAAGCATGACGACTTGTCCGAATCCGGACCAGTGCAAGCCGGTGTCTACGACCGCCAGGCCGGTTACGCTGATGGAGGATACGGCCGTAAAGAAAGCATCGATGATGGGCGTCGATGTTCCGTCTGCCGTTGAAATTGGAAGCTTAAGTAAAAACGTACCCAACAAGGTGATCGCCGCAAACCCGATCGCAAGAAATTTTGGCGGGGTCATTTGGTTTCGCAGATCTTTCTTTTTCATTCCCTTTTGATCCTTTGCATGTAAAATAATATTGAAATCTTTCTCTAATATAACACGAAAGGTGAATCATACAACTAACATGAAGGCAGACAGAGCACCTATCCCCGTATCCATCCCTTTATTTATAGGCATTATTGCCATTTCATTCTCTTCCATTTTTGTGAAATGGTCCGACAGTCCTGTATCCGTCCAGGCCATGTACCGCCTGATGATCACAGCGATCATGATGCTGCCCTTTGCGGGCAAGTATGCGGGCGATGCCAGATCGTTAAAGCGCTCGGAATGGGGGCTCTTGGCTCTCTCTGCTGCGATGCTGGCCCTTCATTTTCTATTGTGGATGGGCTCCTTGCAGTGGACCAGCGTCGCGAGTTCCACGATCATTTTAGCGCTTCAGCCGGTATTTGTCATGATTGGAGCGTACTTATGGTTCAAGGAGAGAACCTCGCTCGGAGCGCTGTTTGGGATGTCGATTGCATTCCTGGGCGTATTTCTGCTGATCGGCAGCAGCAGCTTCGGCGGACAGGAAGGACATTTCAAAGGCGATCTCATGTCTCTTCTCGGTACGGCTGCCGTTGCGGTCCATATGCTGCTCGGACAGCTTCTTCTAAGACGTCTTCCTTCCTTTCTGTACAGCTGGCTCGTGTTTGTGATGGCGTCACTGATTCTGGCCGTCTATAACCTGATTCAAGGCTATTCCTTTACCGGATACTCGGGCAGGGAGTGGGGAATCTTCCTGCTGCTTGCCATCGTGCCCACGGTCTTCGGGCATTTGCTGTTCAATTGGCTGATGAAGTTTGCATCGGCTTCAACCGTGTCCATGAGCGTGCTGGGGGAGCCGGTTGGAGCAAGCGTGCTGGCTTTTCTTATCCTTCACGAAACGATGTATCCGCTGCAGGCTGCCGGCGGAGCGCTTGTGCTGCTGGGGCTTATTCTGTTTTTGCGGGTCGGAGCATCCCCTAAGCGTCCGAAAGAGTTTGAGCAGAAGGGAGCGGCTTAAAAGCGCTTCGCCTCTTGCTGCCGACTAGTTACGCGTGTAATGGCGCACACTGAGATTATATTGCCCGATGCCATATATTTGTTCGCATGGGCTGCGGACGGTCAAAGGAGAATCTTGCGTGTGAAAGCTGTTACCTATCAAGGCCGGCATAACATCAAAGTCAAAGAAGTGAAGGATGCATCGCTTCTCCGCAGGGATGACATCGTGATCCGGGTTACAACGACGGCCATATGCGGCTCGGATTTGCATTTGTACAATGGCGAGCTCAGACAGATGACCGATGATTATATTATCGGGCATGAACCGATGGGCATTGTTGAAGAGATCGGGCCCGAAGTCGGCAAAGTGAAAAAAGGGGACCGCGTCGTCATCCCGTTCGTCGTCTCTTGCGGGAAGTGCCTGTACTGCCTGAACCAAATGGAAAGCCAATGCGATTATGCCAATGACGCGAGGGACACCGGAGGCTTCTTCGGCTACAGCAGCGCTTTTGGCGGTTTTCAGGGCGCGCAGGCTGAGCTTCTGCGGGTCCCCTACGGAAACTTCATGCCATTTGTCATCCCGCCGAGCGCCGAAATCGAGGATGAGAAGCTGCTGATGCTGTCCGACGCGCTGCCGACGGCACTATGGAGCGTGGAGAATGCCGGCGTGAAGCCAGGCGATACGGTTGTAGTCCTCGGAAGCGGCCCTATCGGTTTGTTAACCCAGAAGTTTGCCTGGCTCAAAGGCGCCGAGCGTGTCATTGCCATTGACCATGTAGATTACCGACTTGAGCATGCCAAACGGACGAACCTTGTGGAAACCTACAATTTTCAAAGCTTCAAGGAGATCGAAGGGTATATCCGGGAAATTACCAAGGGCGGGGCCAGAATTGTCATCGACTGCGTTGGTTTGGATGCCAAACGGACGGGGCTGGAGATGGTAGGCACGTTGATGATGGTGCAGGGAGGGTCACTCGGAGCATTCCGGATGGCAGCCGGCATGGTCCGCAAATTCGGGACGATTCAGCTGACCGGGATTTACGGGCTGAAGTATAGCGCATTCCCGCTTGGTCAGCTGTTCGAACGGAATATTACCCTGAAGATGGGGTTGGCTCCCGTGACTCACTACATTCCGGTGATCTATCAGATGCTGAAGGACGGAATCGTCGACCCTTCGGATATCATTACGCACCGGCTGCCAATTGATAAAGCTCCGCATGCGTATGACATTTTCAATGAGCGCAAGGACGGATGCATTAAAGTCCTATTAAAGCCTTGACGGTGCGAGACCTGCGGGACCGGAGGACCGAAGGATATAGAAGATTTGAAAATGCTGCGTTTCGACAGATTCCCAATCTGATCGAAGCGCTTTTTTGTGCGAAGCGAAAAGAAACAAGGCCGTTGACAGAATGTTTGGAAGTATTATAGTTATTAGAAAAAGAAATGGGAGTAGGAGAGGGATCACCAACATGAGCATCAGATACAGCGAGCTCACGCCGGATGCGGCAGAGCACTCGTTTCTGCAGGGGGTTAAAGACTGCATTCCGACCTTGCTCGGATATTTAAGCATCGGCTTTGCAGCGGGGGTCGTTGAGCGCACGGCAGGCTTCAGCCTGCTTGAGATTGCGCTGATATCGCTCCTGCTGTATGCAGGTTCAGGACAATTTATCGCGGCCGGCATGGTTGCCGCAGCTAGTCCGGTCATCTCGATTATTGTGACCATTTTTTTTGTGAATGCGAGGCATTTTCTCCTTAGCGCGGCCCTAGCGCCCTATTTCAAAGGCTTGTCGCTAGGAAAGAGCTTCTTCATCGGATCCCTGCTGACAGATGAAACCTTCGGAGTGGCATCGGCGAAGGCGGTCGAGGAGAAGAGACTGGGTTATAAGTGGATGGTCGGGCTTAATATAACCGCTTATCTGTTCTGGTGCGCAGCGAACGTTGCTGGTGGATTGGTCGGAGAGTGGATACCGGATCCGGAGCGGTACGGGCTGGATTTCGCGTTGCCGGGCATGTTCATCGGCCTTCTGGCGCTGCAGCTGATCAGTCGCAAGAAGTATAAGCTGGATTTGCTGGTTGTTGTCGTTTCAGTGATTGCCGTCATGGCAGCAAGCACAATCGTGCCTGGCAGCGCTGCGGTAATTATCGCGATTATGGCCGCGGCTACGGCGGGATTGGCGGTGGAACGATGGAAATAAGATGGCATATCGCTCTTCTCATTATCGGCTCAGCCGTGGTCACGCTTATACCGCGTGTGCTGCCGCTTATGATTCTTAGCAAGCTCCGTATCCCCGAGTTGGCGATCCGTTGGCTCGACCATGTGCCGATCGCCGTGATGTCCGCGCTGCTTGCCTCAGAGCTGCTGCTTTCGGACGGCCGGGTTGATCCCGGCAGCCATTTGCTTGAGTTGATCGCCGCTGTGCCTGCTTTTCTTACCGCCTTTTTGACAAAGAGCTTGTTCGCCACGGTGGTGGTCGGCATTCTATCCTTGGTAGTGCTCCGACTGATCGTTTGATATCAAGCGCTCATCAAGTCACAACAGCTATTCTTGCCTGCCGGACAGCAGACAGGAATAGCTGTTTTTATATGAAACAGGGATGAATTGGTCTAATGTCAGGGGACAGGGGTCCTAGCGGACAGCGGAGGCGCTGCATATGGTGTACTAACCCATGATGTGTTAACACGAGGAAAGAAACAAGGCAGAAGGAGGAGAGACGGGGGATGATGCCGACGGTTACGATAGTCGTACCTTTCTATAACTGCCCGTATATACAGCAAGCACTGGATAGCGCGGTCCAACAAACGTATCCCGCGGTTGAAATCATCGTGGTGGACGACGGGTCGACGAGTCACGCAGATCTGATCGCTCCTTACACGAACAGGGTCTACTATATGGGGAAAAGCAACGGGGGGACGGCCAGCGCCTTAAATCACGGAATTTTGCATGCTTCGGGAGAATACATTGCTTGGCTCAGCTCGGATGACCGGCTGGTTCCCCAAAAGGTCGAGCGACAGATGGCGTTCATGTTGAGCCGGGGGCTCGATATCAGCTACACTGGTTTTTCCTTAATCAATGAGCATACCCACATGATCAAGCCCTATGAGGGAATCCCGATGGCCAGCACAGCCGATCTATGCCGCAAGTTCATCTATTCCAATCCCATCAACGGATGCACCGTTATTGCGAAAAAAGACTGGTTCCTCCGAGTAGGCATGTTTAACGAGCATCTTCGTTACACCCATGATTACGACTTGTGGATTCGACTATTAATGAGCGGCGCGGCCTTCGGCTTCTTACCGGATATGCTTACGCTGTACCGCGTGCATTCACAAATGGGAACGCTGCGTTATAACGCGACGATTGCAAAGGAATATGAAATGGTCAAAAACAATTATCGGGGCATTCTTGAGCATCTTGCTCGGAAGCACGGCGGATAGCGGGGGATACGATGAAGATTTTGCTTGCAACCCATTGGCTGGTCCCTCATGTAGGCGGCGTTTGGAACTTCATGCAGCAGCTCAAGTACCGACTCGAGCTGCTCGGTCATGAAGTCGATTTGCTTGGCAACAGTCCGGACTATAAAAAAATCCATATCGTCAACCGAGGACTGGAGCTCTCTAAAGACCACCTGGTGCCTATGCTTGAGGCCAAGCTGACTCCCCAGGCGGCGCCGGGATTGAATCAGCACTTTGCTATTCGCCATTATGAGCTCGAGCGCTATTGCATGGAACTGGCGGCAGCCTACTTCGGGCTGGAGCAATACGACTTGATCCATACCCAGGATATTTTCTCGGCTAGATCACTGGGCCGCGTAAAGCCGAAGCGCACCCCGCTCATTTCCCATGTCCACGGTTCCGTAACACAAGAAATGACCGACTATTACCGGGATCACCCTGAAGCCGGCGTCAACGAGAGCAGCCCGGCTTGGCGTTATTTTCCGGCTGTCGAATATCATGCTGCTATGGGCTCTGACCTGATGATCACGGCAAACCAATGGTGTAAAAACATCCTGGTCCACCGGTGCGGGATCCCGGATTACCGAATCACCGTGTTTCAATACGGCCTCGATGCCGAAGCCTTCTGGGCCAAATACCGGGAAGGAAGCACACTGCGGAGACCACCCGGCAAAAAGGTCATTATCTGTCCTGCCAGACTTGTTCACGTCAAAGGAATCCACGTCCTGATCTCTGCACTTGCGATCCTCAAGCAGATGCGCAGCGATTGGGTTTGCTGGATTGCCGGGGACGGTGATCTGCGCAGCCAGCTGGAGGCGCAAACGTACTCGGCTTCCTTGCAGCATGACGTGTTCTTCCTTGGCGAGCATCATAATGTTCCGAGTCTGTTGAAGGAGGCGGATATATTCACGCATACGTGCATTCAGGACAATCAGCCGTTCTCGGTCATGGAGGCGCAGATGGCCGGTCTTCCCTCCGTCGTTTCTTCCGCAGGGGGCCTGCCCGAGATGGTTACGCACGGCCAGACCGGCTTGATTGCCCCGGTAGGCGATCCGCTGGCAACGGCGCAGTTCTTGTATCTCTTGTTGGAGAAGGATGAGTACCGTAAACAGCTGGGGCAGAATGCGAAAGCCTTTGCGCTGCAGCATTGGTCCATGGATAAGATGATCAGCAGGATGCTGAAAATATACGAGGGCGCAATCTTGCAAAAATCGGGATAGAGAGGAGAAGGTGCACGGCATGAACCAGCAGTCTTTTACGGTAATGAGCGATCTGTACAATCGAATCTTCGTTAATCAGGTGTCAACGCCGGAGCTGCTTGTGGATTACACGGTGTGGAACCGGATTCTTCAGTCGCTGCCTAAGGAATACAAGCTGCCGGACGAACCGGTCAATTACGTCTAGCCATCCGCAAGAGCAATGGAAAGGCAGACCATGTTGATCATGGCCTGCCTTTTATACTGTAAACGAAGCGAGAACGATACATAAGCTTTTTCATTAGACGACGAAAATGTCCCGAAATAAAAAGCTCCACCGATGCCTGTTGCTGATCCATATGTCGACGTTCGGCATCAGGACAGGGCATACATGCTTCAAATTCCAGTCCTGCCATTCCAACTCGACGACCGGAGCATGGTTGACGACAAGCACGTGGAATGGGCCTGTACACAGCTCTTTCAGCACAGCTTCCAATTCTTTGACTTCCTCGTAGTTGGAATCCGTTCGGATAAAGAGAATTCGTCCCCCGCTCTCCACGTATTGTAAAAATCTAGCGATGCGCCGGTCATATTTTGCCTTGATTTCAGGAAAAGCGGCAAAATGAGGGGGGAAGTTGTTATGCGTGTAAAAATCATGGTTCATGTAAAGCTCGTATTCCCGGTCCAATACGTTATACAGCTCATCGCTGGCTTGATTGACGAGAACCAAATTCGGGTAAACGAGCATCCCTTGAAACCGATTGCGGAGCATTCTCGAGATTTGAGGCAGCACGGGAGTTCCCATCCAATCAATGGGACCGGCGAACTTGCGAAGGCCGTGTGCCTTCATTTCCATACCCGGTAAGCAATTTGACCCTAGGCTGAATACTGCCGAGTACACGCCCTTGATATCCTGCAGCGTTGCCATGAGAAGACACAGCTCCTTTCATTTTTTGATATTTTATTCTTTCAATATATTAAATGCGGGCCGGAGGGAAGCGGCTTGGACCGGGTGAACCCTTCCACAGAATTGGTCGATCGTCCTCAATGGATTGGCCCTTCCGCCGATAGGTCGTCATACATACCCTGT
Organism: Paenibacillus sp. FSL R5-0810; assembly: GCF_038002285.1. Taxonomy (NCBI): domain Bacteria; kingdom Bacillati; phylum Bacillota; class Bacilli; order Caryophanales; family Paenibacillaceae; genus Paenibacillus; species Paenibacillus sp. FSL R5-0810. The sequence goes on along the minus strand of NZ_JBBOCF010000001.1, from coordinate 2,372,083 downwards.
TATTAATGATCCTTCAATAGCAGGGGGGAATACGATGTCCATCTTTCGATTAGATGCTGCAGAGTACGGAAGTATTGATGCGCGTTATATCCAGTCGGTCGATCTGACGATTACGAACACGGGCGGGGAGGACTTTGACGTATTGATCCACGGGTATTATCCCCATGGCGTTTATTACGTCGGGCTGGTGCATGCCGCAGCGGGGGCTACCGTATTTGTGCCAGATATCACGAACCAAAATATGACATTCAGCTTGCTGCTGGTAACGAACATCAACTATTCATACTCCTCGCAAATTACGGTTCATGCCAAAAATCAGGGCCAGCTTGTGGCTGTATTTTCAAAATCCGATTTTTATACGATTGAATAAGGAGGGCGCGACATGAAGGTGCTGTTCGTATACTATGTACCGAGCGGAGGCGTCGAGACATTGAACAGACAGCGGTGCCGTGCACTCCGCCTCGCAGGGATTGAATCTCATTGCCTGTATTATTCCTGGGGCTCGGGTATGCAAAATCCTGCGGACTTTCCGATATATGTGACCCGGAACGATATCGAGATCAAGCATATTTTGGACTCGTGCGGTTTTAATTGCATCGTTGTGACGACGGATCATGCAAGCTTTCCAAGATTCCGCATGCTGGGTTACCAAGGGAAAATGCTGCTGGAAATCCAAGGCTACGGACCAAGGAGCGTTGCCCAAGCACAGCTGACACAAGCCATTCCTTATGTCAATGCCTATGCGGATGGGCTGCTCAATCCGAACACGCCGCATATTTCCGCGTTATTCCGGGATTTATATCCCAACAAACCGCAATTCAATTTCAATAATTGCTTTGATGGCACCGAATTCACATACAGGCCGTCCGGGATTCATGCCAGCCCGATCATAGCGTGGCTCGGGCGCATTGAGGACAATAAGAACTGGCGCGAATTTCTTCATATTGGACATCAGCTTATGGCTCACGTACCGGATCTGCAATTATGGATGTTCGAGGATAATCAGCTCAGCATTCCATCGGAACGCGAGCAGTTTCATGCACTGATCGCCGAGCTCGGCTTGTCCGACCGGCTTACGATCCGTGCGAATGTCCCGAATGCACAGATGCCGTACTATTACTCCATCATCGGGGACTCCGGCGGCTTTCTGTGCAGCACATCGAAGGTGGAGGGAGCGCCGTACGCGGTGCTGGAGGCGATGAGCTGCCGTTGTCCGGTGCTTACGACGGATTCGGATGGTGTCTCAACCTCGGTGTATCATAATGAAACAGGAAAGTTCTATGTTCTGGGGAACATCCAGCATGCGGTACAGGAGGGGCTTGAGCTGATGAGGAATCCGGGATTGCGTGAGCACATCCGGACACGGGCGAAGAACCATGTGCACGAGAGTTTTAATCCGCATTTGTATGCGATGAACTTTGCATCCATGCTTCAGGCTATCGGGCTGTGAGGGGCGCGAGCACGGCCTGCTTTGTACGAAGTGTCGTACAGAGCAGGCCGGTTTGCATGGGTTTCGGCCGGAATGGTCCGGAAGAACATGCAAAGTGGGTCAGTTCGGGTGAACAATTACTTGATCTTTACGGAGCTCTGAAGGCGGATCACGTCCCGAAAAGGGACTTGTGCGAGTGAAAAGGAGCTCCAAGGGCGCAGCACGTCCCGAAAAGGGACTTGTGCGAGTGAAAAGGAGCTCCAAGGGCGCAGCACGTCCCGAAAAGGGACTTGTGCAGGTGAAAAGGAGCTCCAAAGTCGCAGCACGTCCCAAAAAGGGACTTGTGCCGCTGAAAAGGAGCTCCAAGGGACTTGCACCGTGACCAATAGCCCGGCTCATTCCACTTCAGGAATCGAGCCGGGCTATTTTTTAAGTGATTACCGTCAGCTCTACCCGCCCGAAAAGGGGCTGCGGAGAAGGGGCTTCGGGCCTTCCTATGTCGGCTGCACCCAGGAATGGTAGGTTTCCGCAATGCCTTCCTCAAGCCGGTAGCGGGGATACCATTCCAGGATCTCGCGAGCTCGGGAATTGTTCAGGCAGCTATGGACGATGTCACCCGGCTTAGCCGGGTGATATTCAATATGGATCGGTTCGGGATGATTACAGCGAATCAACTCGACCAGGTGATTGATCGGTTGGCTGCTTCCGGTGCTGACGTGCAGAATCTCTTGATCGCCATGATGGATGGCTGCCAGATTGGCTTCCACAACGTCCTTGACAAAAATAAAGTCCCTCGTCTGGCTGCCGTCCCCATATATGTGCAGCGGCAGCTTCTGCAGCAGTCGAGCCCCGAAAACGGCAACGACGCCGCCTTCGCCTTTGGGCGTCTGACCCGGACCATATACGTTGCCGTAGCGCAGAATCGTGTAAGTCAAGCCGAAGAAACGGTGATAGAGCCTCACGTAATGTTCGCCTACCATTTTCGATAACGCATAGAAGGAGATTGGCGATAGCGGGTCGGTTTCATGCAGCTCGGGCTTTTCAAGATCGCCATATACGCCGGCGGTCGAAGCGTACACGAACTTTCGCACACCCGCTTTGCGGCATGCTTCAAGCAGGTTCAGGGTGCCCATGATGTTCGCATCCGCGTCCAGTCTGGGACTCTGAATGGATCGCTGCACATCGGCCTGGGCGGCTAGATGAAAGACGACGTCCGGTTTTAACATCGCGATATATTCCGTAGTATGGAGGCTGTTCACATCGGCCACATGCAGAATCGCCTCACTGTGAAGGCGGCCGGGATCACCGGTTGTCAGATTATCTATAACATGAACCTCGTATCCGCGATTAACGAGTCCGTTCACCAGGTGGTACCCGATAAAACCCGCTCCGCCGGTTACAACCATCTTCATGAATGGTCCCTCCAGCCTTATAGTTTAGGATGCTCTATCCTACGCTGAACGGGGCCCTTCCGCTTGAGACAATTGACCCCACATGGAAAGGATTGGGCGGGGGGAGGCCTTGGAATTAGATCGGATTTTACATTCCTGTTATAATGGAGGCTGCACGTTTAAATTCATTTTACAAAAGAGGGATCGAGTCATGGATCGGAATCATGAGCAAAGGTTAAAAATATATATTTTTATGTTTTTGACGTTATTTTTGAAGCTCATCCTATTAAGGGTATTCTTGTTTAACGGGGTGGCATGGGGAAAGGTGCTTACGGATGCGTTGTCCCTTCTGGCCCTGCTCAGTTTGCTGGAGCTGCTTCTCCCGATAAAAGGCAAGAAAACCGCCTATGGGGTGATCAATCTTGTCTTCTCCTTCATTCTGTTTGCCTCGGCTGTGTATAACGTTCATTTCGGGTCAATCCCGACGTATACAGCCATGGCCGGTTTGGGGCAGGTGAATCAGGTGAGGTCCAGCATTATCCCTTTGCTGGAGCCGGCGCATTTTTTATTCTTTCTGGATTTGCTGATCATTCTGCTGGTCATTATTTTTCGGAAAATCCGCTCAAGAACCCATAGAGGACTGCACTTCAGCACGCAGCGCTCTTATATTTCCTCTGCCAGATCAGGAATGAGATGGCGTTTGGCCATGGGAGGCATTCTGGTGCTAGCCCTGGTGCTCTCTACTCTGATCGTAAGGAAGGCATGGGGGATCGAGAATGAAATTGTCCGGGCAGAGAATATGGGCTTCATGAACTATCAGGTATCTGCCGTCGTCCGGCAATCGCAGGAGAACCGCGCACTGGCACAAGGAAATCTGCAAGAGAAAATCGGGGAGATCCGGCAGCTGCAGGCATCGTATCCCTACGGTGAAGACAAAGGGAAGCAGCCGGAAGGATTTGGTGCCGCAAAAGGCAAAAACCTGATCATCGTACAGATGGAATCGCTGCAGCGATTCCCGATCGGGCAGTCCCTGGACGGTCAGGAAATTACACCGGTTATGAACAAGCTGACGGAAGAAGGCTTGTATTTTCCGCATATCTTCCAGCAGATCGGCCAAGGAAATACGTCGGATGCCGAGTTCGCCGTCAATACCTCCATCTATCCGACGGGCACGGTTGCGATGTCGACCGGCTTTGGCAGCAAGGAACTGCCAAGTCTTCCGAGACTCCTGGGGCAGCAAGGGTATGTCACCAGCACATTCCACGTAAACGATCTGAAGTTCTGGGATCGGAATAAACTGTATCCTGCCCTGGATTTTCAACAATTTTTTGATAAGCCTTATTATAAAAATGATCATTTTAATGATTTCGGCCCTTCGGATGAAGAGCTGTTTCGCGTCGGGATGGAAAAGCTGCTCGAGAACCGGCAGCAGAATAAGCTGTCATATGCGCATATGATTACGGTCTCGAATCACTCCCCGTATACCGTGAAAGAGGAGTACGCGAAGTTGGCCCTGCCTGCAGAGCTAAGGGGAACCCATCTCGGGAACTACCTGCAATCGGTGAACTACTCCGATTATGCGCTGGGCACTCTGGTGGATCAGCTTAAGCAAAGCGGGATGTGGGACGAGACGGTGCTCGTCGTGTACGGCGATCATTTCGGCATCAATCCGGCGGAAGCCGATGCGAATATGATCTCGCAGACATTGGGCATTCCCTACCATGAACGGATTAGCCGCTTTAACATTCCGCTGATTATTCATGTTCCGGGTATGGACAAGGGGCGCACGATTGAACAAGTGGGAGGGCAGGTTGATATTCTCCCGACCGTAGCAAACCTGCTCGGCATTTCGCTGGCGGACGAAAAGTTTACGGCATTCGGCCATGATCTGCTGAATGTGAAGCGGAATGTGATTGGCATGCGTTACTATCTGCCGACAGGCTCGTTCTTCAATAACGACATTCTGTTCGTTCCGGGAGACGGCTTTGAGGATGGGTCCGCCGTATCCATCAAGACGATGGAGCCTGTTGAGGACCTATCACCCTACCGGCAGGATTATGATTATATATTGCAGTTAATGAAGCTGTCGGACGACTATGTCAAGATGCTTCCGAAGCGGGAACCCTGACTTAAGGGATAGGTAATGACTAAGAGCTGTTTCACGAAGCGGTTAAGCGCTTGTGGAGCGGCTCTTTTGTTCGTTCATAAACAACAATATCTCTTAAAAGAACGAGCAGCTTGGGCAGTAGGCAGAGAATAACGGAAAATACATGGATTCTGTGCAAAGAGTTCAGTAACAGGCAGCACAGAACTGTCAGCACAGTACCGAGCCTCCCTGCATCAGCCGCTTTGCGTCAACCGCTCTGAATAAAGCCGAGTTTGATTGGTATGTAGCAGCCTATCGAAGGCAGATCCGTGTTTAAAGACAACGCATAAGTATTGTTGTCCCCGCTGATCGTGTGGTATGATTACCCATATTGTCAACCTATAATAGAAGTTTTTAGGTTGACGTATATTTGATTGGTAGAGGAGAAGTGAGAGATGACGACTTCCGTTCAGTTGGATTGGCTGAAGCTGGCAGAGCAAATTGTGCAAGGGTATTCTATAAAGCCGGAAGAAGCGCTGGCGATCCTGCAGAGTGACGATGGAGAGCTGCTGACGGTAATGCAAGCCGCTTACCGGATCCGCAGAGAGTATTACGGCAATAAGGTAAAGCTGAATATGATCGTAAACGCCAAATCGGGGATGTGTCCCGAGGATTGCGGCTATTGCTCCCAGTCAATCGTATCCGAAGCCCCGATCGAGAAATACGCATGGCTGACCAAGGAGAAAATTCTGGAGGGGGCCCGGGAATCGATCCGCCGCAAAGCCGGTACCTATTGCATTGTTGCTTCCGGCCGGCGTCCGTCCAACCGGGAATTGGAGCATGTGGTTGAAGCGGTGAAGGAAATCCGGGCGACAACGGATTTGAAGGTTTGCTGCTGTCTGGGTTTTCTAAGCGAGCAGCATGCGGCACAGCTTGCTGAAGCCGGGGTGCACCGGTACAACCACAACCTTAATACGTCCAAAGACAATTATGCGAATATCACAACGACGCATACCTATGATCAACGTGTAGAAACGGTCAAGCAGGCGACTACCTCCGGCATGTCTCCGTGCTCAGGTGCCATTTTCGGAATGGGCGAAAGCCTGGAAGAACGGGTGCAAATAGCATTCGCACTGAAAGAGCTTGATGCCGATTCGATCCCTTGCAATTTCTTGAATGCGATTGACGGCACGCCGATGGAAGGTAGGAAGGAGCTGACTCCGAGGATGTGTCTAAAAATTCTTGCGATGATGCGCTTTGTCAATCCGTCGAAGGAGATTCGGATTGCCGGCGGAAGGGAAGTCAATCTCCGATCCCTGCAGCCGCTCGGATTATATGCAGCCAATTCCATTTTCATCGGTGATTACCTCACAACGTCCGGCCAGACGCATACAGCCGACTGGGGCATGATTGAAGATATGGGCTTTGAAATTGAGGAATGCGCATTATAAACATGGGTTGACAATTGGCAGGGAAGCACATACTATATACCCGTAGGGGTAGAGAGGCGTGGGAGATAACCATCGCTTGATCTATCGGTTCCTTGGCGAGTATCTGCCAGGTACGAAATAACAATTACGGGGGAGTGCTTCCATGCTGATTGCATTTGCCTTTTTAATAGCGGCCTTCGTCGTTCTATACCGGCGCTATGTGCCAATCGCCGACTTGCAGCTGATGAAGTGCAGCGACCTGCAGCAAGCGAGGAAGGAATGCCCGGATTTGAAGCTGTTGGATGTCCGCGATGTCTCTGAGTTTACGCCGGACCCACATAAAGAAATGATCAATATATCGCTCGGAAGATTGCCTTATGTATGGGAGAAAGAGCTTCGCCCAGGCGATCATGTTGTAATCGTAACACCCAAGCGCTCCGACGGCTTCCGTGCGGCCCGGAAACTGAAGAAAGCAGGGTTTCGTACCCTTTCCTATCTGCAGGAAGATTGCAAGGGTTGTCAATCCGTGCGGCGTCCAACGCTAAATTCATGAAGGTCTGGTCAGCAAACTGATTGCTGACCAGACTTTTTTCAATCCGAAACATGCGCTTAATTAACCGGCGAGCTGGAACAGATGTCTCCATTGGTGCTGATTTGACAATGATAATCGTTATCATCTAGAATGGAGTTATTATGTAAATCGTATTATTATCAAAGGAGTGCTTTTTGAATATGTTAATTGAAACGAAAACCATCGTCGTAAAAGCCGGCACCTCGCATCTTGTTGTCGAGCGCTTCAGCAAGCCCGGGCCGATTGAAGAAATCGAAGGATTTATCGATCTGAGCGTTCTCGTTAAGAATGCCAAGCGGAGCGATGAGACCGAAGAAGTGATCGTCATGATCCGTTGGGAAGACAAGGAAGCCTGGAAGCGCTGGGAGACCAGTCCAGCTCATATTCAAGGGCACCGCGATTCCCGCGGCAAGCCGCAGCCCGAACATGTCATCAGCTCGAGCCATGCCATGTATGAAGTTAAGGCAACGAAAGGTCCAAGATCTGTTCAACAGGCTTAATTAGATCATAGCTGCATTTTTGAACGAGGAAGCGTATTCGCATACGCTTCTCAGGCTGTCGAGAAAGTCTCGACAGCTATTTTCTTGTGAATTTAATTCAACACGACACCGCGTTAATGTTGTATAATGGTATTAAATAAACCGTTCGGAAGGGTGTTACATATGTTGCGTTCGAATCGAGAAAAACAGCAGGCTTACGAATTTGTTTCGATTGAAGAATTGGTTCCTCAAGATCATCTGCTCCGTAAAGTGGACAAGTATATCGATTTCTCTTTCATCGACGAAAAGGTTCGTCCGCTTTACTGTGCTGATAATGGGCGGCCAGCTATCGACCCTGTCGTGTTATTTAAAATGATTTTCCTCGGTTATTTTTATGGCATCCGTTCCGAACGCCAACTCGAACGTGAGATTCAAACCAATCTTGCTTACCGCTGGTTTTTGGGGTTAGGTCTAACCGACAAAGTGCCTGACCATTCTACGATTAGCTGGAATCGTCGCACTCGCTTTAAAGACACCGAGATTTTTCAGGAGATCTTCGATGAGATTGTGCTTCAAGCTATCCAGCACCGTATGGTGGGCGGACGTGTCTTAGTTACCGATTCAACCCACGTCAAAGCGAGTGCGAACAAGCATAAATACACAAAGGAGCAGGTTTTACAAAACACCCGTGACTATGTGAGTGAACTTAATGCTGCCGTGGAGGCTGACCGGAATGCACATGGAAAAAAGCGCTAAAGCCTAGAGAGGACGTGATCGAGGAAAAGGAAGTCAAAGTGAGCACGACAGATCCCGACAGCGGTTATATGATCCGTGATGGGAAACCGGAAGGATTTTTCTACTTAGATCACCGTACTGTGGACCTGAAATACAATATGATTACGGATGTACATGTCACCGCTGGAAATGTCCATGATTCTGTACCGTATTTATCCCGTTTGGATCGTCAACAACAACGATTTGGTTTTAAAGTCGAAGGCGTTGCTCTGGACTCCGGGTATTTGACTTCACCCATTTGCAAAGGGCTGCAAAGCCGAAATATTTTTGCCGTTATTGCTCACCGAAGATTTCACTCAACCCAAGGTTTATTCCCAAAATGGAAGTTCACTTATGACGCACAGCGTAATGTTTATGTCTGTCCAGCGAAGCACGAATTACCGTACACGACGACCAACCGCGAGGGATACCGGCAGTACGCTTCGGATCCACAGCATTGCAAGAACTGCCCGTTATTAAACGAATGCACACGGTCTCGCAACCACCGAAAGGTGGTAACCCGTCATGTCTGGGAGGACAGCAAAGAGTGGGTGCGAGGCAACCGGTTGAGTCGATCCGGGAAATATCTCTACCGAAAACGAAAAGAAACGATTGAGCGAAGCTTCGCGGATGCCAAAGAGCTCCATGGGTTTCGCTATTGCCGTTTGCGCGGTTTGCAGAACGTCAGGGAACAGGCCTTGATGACGGCAGCCGTGCAGAACATGAAGAAGATGGCGATCCACCTGGATCGCCTGGAAAAACGGGGGTAGCCCCCTCATATTTTTCTTAACTTAGTTACTTTGGAAATACAGAGAAACCCTGATCCTTTAAAAGGACAGGGTTTCTCGACAATCTGGGAAGCGTATTCGCATACGCTTCTTTTTTTTGTTGATCACGGTCATCTGATCCGGAGATTAAAACGGAAGATATTAGGGAATCGTATGGTGTGGAGATTGTCCTGATTGATTCTATATACGACCTGCAAGGAGGATGCTGGATATGTACCATCTCTACAGTCACAACGACCTGGATGGCGTTGGCTGCGGCATTATTGCAAAATGTGCGTTCGGCGATGGAGTCGACGTGCGCTACAACACGATCAATGGATTGAACCAGCAGGTTGCAAGATACTTGAACCGCTTCTCCTTAGAAGAGCATCCCTACGACATGTTATTCATAACGGATCTGTCGGTAGCACCCGACATTGAGAAGCAGTTGAATCTGTTCGTAGAGGAAGGCGGACAGGTACAGCTTATTGATCATCATAAAACCGCGCTCCATTTAAATGATTATATGTGGGGCCAGGTGACGGTAACGCACAGGGACGGACGATTGGCATCGGCAACCTCCCTGCTCTACGAGTATCTCATTCAACACGGGCATCTCAGCCAATCCGAATCCCTCGATCAATTCGTGGAGCTTGTGCGGCTGTACGATACCTGGGAATGGGAGGAAGCCGAGAAGCCGGAGGCCAAGCGGCTGAACGATCTGTTCTACATGCTGTCCATCGATGAGTTTGAATCGAAGATGGTCGAGCGTCTGCGCAGTGCGGAAGAGTTTTATTTCGACGAGTTCGAAGAAAAGATTCTGGACATGGAGGAGGACAAGATTGGGCGCTATATTCGGCGCAAGCAGCGGGAGATCATTCAAACCTTCATTGATGAGTACTGCGTCGGCATCGTATATGCAGAGTCCTATCATTCTGAATTGGCCAGTGAGCTGGGGACGATCTACCCGCATCTGGACTATATCGCCATTTTGAATATGGGCGGCCGGAAAATGAGCCTGCGGACGATTCACGACCATGTCGATGTATCCGAAGTGGCAATGCGTTACGGAGGCGGTGGCCACTCCAAGGCATCCGGGTGCACGATCACGGAGGAGGTGTACAGGCTGTTTGCAGCCGAGCCTTTCGAATTGGAGCCGATCCGGCTGGATGCGCACCGGAATCAATTCAATCTCAAAGGCTCCGAATCGGGAGTGCTGTATGAGAGCTGGGGAGAGGACCTTGTTTTCGTGTACTGCCGGTCCGGAGAATGGATCGTGGAGTGGAACGGGGAGGAGCTGCCTTTTCGATTCGGCTCCTTCGATGAAGCGGAGCGGCACTTGAAGCGGCAGTATGGCGTCTGGCTCGCCCGGGACGATGCATTCGTCCGCATGCTCAAGGATCAGCTGATGCAGAGACGCTCCGGCGAACGGTTAGCCCTGTCAACCGATATGGAGGAGGAAAAGCTGCTCGAAGAACTATAATTCTCGTGCTCGATTTAAAGGGAGGCTGTCCAATAAGATCTCTAGATCTTTGGGGGCCTCCTGTTTTTGTTTGGAAAGACACTCCTTATGGCTGGATATAATTGACAAAGCCATCATCAAATGATACTCTTGGAGGTCCTGTTATATTTAGCGCCCTGATAAGGGAAGGAGGATGAATCAATGTCTAAGTATGTGGTCAAAGTAGTATCGTACAAAACGGAATGGTCTCTGGAATTTGAGAAAGAGAAAGACCGATTGCTTAACGCTCTGGCCCCTCACATCGTCACCATCGAACATGCAGGCAGTACGTCGATACCGAATCAAGATGCCAAGCCAATCATCGATATGTACGCGGCCGTCCACCCATTGCTTCAAAAACAAGACTATGCAGCTTTGCTTAGCAATTCAGGCTACCGCTTTATGGAGAACGGCATGACCGGACGCTATTTATTCATAAAAGAACATGCTGGGGTGCGCACGCATCACTTGCATATCCTGCCGAAGGAGGGATTTTACGAAAGAAAGGAATTGCTGTTTCGCGACTACCTCCGGGCTCACCCCGATTTGGTCCTGGAATACGGCGAACTTAAACGCATGTTGGCTGAACGGTATCATGACGATCCGGAAGAATACACGAAGGCAAAAACAGCCTTTATCCAGCGCGTTGTTGATTTAGCGCGAACAGAACGGGGACTTCCCCTTGAAAGCGTATGGGAAACGTAAGGTTAGGGCAATCGTAAGACTAGTACTCTTACATAAATGCTACAGGAATCGTAAGATCGGAAATCCTGCAAATGCTATGTCGAAAACGTAAAGACGGAGAAGAGCAGCCCCATGGCTCTCAATATCCACGGGTTTGATCGACAACATAAAAAAACTGTCCCGCCGTAGAAAACCTACGAATGGGACAGTTCCTTGCAGTCTAGATCTATTCTCATATTCATTTGCCGCGCTGCGGCGGACTCCCGTTTAGGAGTACCAGCCCCATACAAAGATGAACAGCGTACCCAGGATGGTCACTAGCGCAACGAAAAGGGCATAGGCGATATTGATGTAGACGGACTTCTTATCCTCGCTTTCTCCGACGTGCATGAAGAGCATAAGCTGAACGGCAGCCTGCAAAACTGCAGTTACCAGCAAAATGGCCATTTTCGATCCTGCCGGAATATCCAGCAGGACGACAAGGGCGACGGCTGAAAGGACGAGGGACGAGATATAACCCGCTACATGCTTAATAGGAAACAGCTGTTTTAACATGTCACATCAGTCCTTTCAGATAAACAAAGCTGAAGATAAAGATCCAGACAACATCAAGGAAATGCCAGTACAGCGAGAAAATGAAGGACTTGTTCGCTGTTGAATGATCCAGCCCGTATTTCTTGAGTTGAATGAGGATCGCGGTCCCCCAGAGCAGACCGAAGGTCACGTGAGCTCCGTGCGTACCCAGAAGGGTGAACAAGCTTGATGCGAAGGCACTGGTAGACAGCGTGACGCCTTCGTGCACATACGTAAAGAATTCGAAAATTTCGATTCCGAGAAAGCCTGCTCCCAGGAGAAGCGTGATGATCATAAAGATCATCATCTGCTTCTTAAGGCCAAGGCGCATCGCGTGAACCGCAAGGCCGATGGTAAAGCTGCTTGTCAGGAGCACGAACGTTTCAAGCAGTACCGGCGTAATTTCAAAGATTTCCGCTCCGCTCGGACCGCTGGCATGGCGGTCTGCGAGGACGAAGTAGACGGTAAACAAGGTAGCAAAGAGCGCAATTTCAGCTCCGAGGAACAGCCAGAATCCAAATATGCGATTACGGTTCTCCTCTGTTCCATATTCCAGCGGCTGAGAGGCATCTATTTTCATACCGTATCACCCCGCAGTTTCTGTTCGGTTTGAACGATCTCTTCAACCGGAATGTAATAACCATGATCACGGTCAAAGGACATGGTAGCCAATATGATCAGCACGGCAATACCGGCGATGATGGACGGAATCCACCAGCTGAATACCAGGAAGAAGCCAAGGAAGAAGAAGGCGATGCCCAGAATAAACGGCTTTCCGGTATTGCTCGGCATATGAATCTTCGTAATTTTCTCATTCGACAGCGGTTCGTTATTCTTCTTCGAGAACCAGAATGCATCGCGGCCTTTAACCTCAGGCGCAACCGCAAAGTTATAGACTGGCACTGGGCTTGGCGTAGACCATTCAAGTGAGCGTGCATCCCATGGGTCACCCGTTTTATCCCGCGGCTGATAACGCGTACTCCAGTAAATGTTGTATACCAGCAGGATAAATCCGATCGCCAGGCCGATCGCACCGACCATCGACAGCATGTTCAGAGGACCGAAGCCGGTCTCGGCCGAATACGTGTACGTCCGGCGCGTCATACCCATCAGTCCCAGGAAGAACAGCGGGAAGAAGGTGACGTTGAACGAAATCGCGATGAACCAGAATGCCGTTTTGCCAAGCTTTTCGTTCAGGCGGAAGCCGAATACTTTAGGGAACCAGTAATGGAAGCCGGCAATGACGGCGAATACGGCACCTGGAATGAGCACATAGTGGAAGTGGGCAACCAGGAACATCGTATTATGATATTGGTAGTCTGCGCTGGCCATAGCCAGCATGACGCCGGTCACGCCGCCAATCGTAAAGATCGGGATGAAGGCGAGTGAATAAAGCATCGGTGTTGTAAAGCTGATTCGGCCCTTATGAAGCGTAAAGAGCCAGTTGAATATTTTGACACCCGTCGGAACGGCAATCGCCATCGTGGTAATGGAGAAGAAGCCGTTGACCATTGCGCCTTGACCCATCGTATAAAAGTGGTGGGCCCAGACTAGGAAGGACAGGCCGGAGATGACAACCATACTCGCGACCATTGAGCTGTAGCCGTACAGATTTTTCCGCGAAAACGCCGAGATAATCTCACTGAAAATCCCGAACGCCGGGAGAATAACGATATAGACTTCAGGGTGACCCCATACCCAGAACAGGTTGGCCCACAGCATATCCATACCGCCATTGGCCATCGTGAAGAACTGGGAACCGAAGATACGGTCGAACATCATCAGCAGCAGGGCGATCGTAAGGACCGGGAATGCAAAAATGATGATGACACACGTAATCAGCACGGACCAAGTAAACATCGGCATGCGCATCAGAGTCATGCCTTTCGCACGCATCTTCAGGATGGTTACGATAAAGTTAACCCCCGTAAGCAGCGTACCGATCCCTGAGATCTGAAGCGCCAGGGAATAGTAGTTGTTACCGACTGTCGGACTGAATTCGATACTTGCCAATGGGAAGTATGCGGTCCAGCCGGCATCCGGAGATCCTCCAATCACGAAGGAGATATTGAACAGCATCGCTCCGGCAAAGAACAACCAGAAGCTGATCGCATTCAATTTGGGGAACGCAACGTCGCGCGCGCCGATCTGCAGCGGCACGACAACGTTCATAAGACCGAAAATAAACGGCATCGCCATAAACAGAATCATGATGACGCCATGGGTTGTAAATACCTCGTTATAGTGCTGTCCGTCAAGAAACTTCATATCCGGCGCAGCGGTCTGCGCGCGCATCATGATTGCGTCCACGCCGCCGCGGAACAGCATGATCAGTGCACAGATGATGTACATGACACCGATTTTCTTGTGATCCACGGTGGTCAGCCATTCCCGCCAAAGATATCCCCATTTCTTGTAATAGGTCAATCCGAAGAGGATTGCGAGCGAGACGAGAACAATGCTCACCATGGCACCGTAAATTAACGGTTCACCGGTAACGAAAAATTCGTCCCATTTCATAAAGGCCTAGCTCCTTTCTAGATGTATGAAGTCGATCAGACGCTTCGCATCAAAAGCTTCCAAATTAATGTCCATCATGTTGATGTGTTGAACTTTCTTCAGCCGGGGAAGTTGGCAGCGGCTCATCCGGATTGACGTTGCTCTCACTGTCGAACTCCGTTTCTTCCGTTGTGGCAGGGTCCGGATGCAGCTCTTTATGTCCCTGGTGCTCTTCATTGCCGTTACTGTCGCCGCCATGATGATGACCTTCAGGCGGAGGACTGAACTCCAAGTGGTTGGTCGAGAAAGTCATTCTTCCGACATGCTCGGTTTTCAGAAGCTTATTGAATTCGTCCTGTGTCAGCTCAGGAGCCGTATCCTTCACGTCCTTGACCCATTCTTCGTAATCGGCAGGCGACATCGCCAGCGCCTCGAATTCCATGTGGGCGAAGCCTTCGCCGCTGAAGTTTGCGTTCCGGCCCAGCATGGAGCCCGGCTCGTCGGCAACCATGTTCAGCTTAGTGACCATATCGCTCATCGCGTATTTCTGGCCGTGCAGCTGCGGGATCCAGAAGCTTGTAATCGGGCCGAACGAGTAGAGTCTGAACTCGATCGGTCGGTTGGTCGGGATGTTAACGTAATTGACGGTTTCGATCCCTTCTTCCGGATAGCTGAAGTGCCATTTCCAGTTGGATGAGGAAGCATAAATGACGAGAGGCTTCTGATTCTCGTAGCCTTCTGGCACTTTTTCAACAGCCACCGTTGTCTTAACCGTGACGACAGACAGGATCGCGACGATCACAATCGGGATGGCCGTCCACAGGATTTCCAGCCATTTGTTCCCTTCCTCGTGAGGAGGCTCATATCCCTCGTTGGATTTTCTCGCCCGGTATTTGGTGAGCATGAAGATGTAAAGCACATAAACTACAACCAAAATTCCGATCATCATCAGAATGGAGAATATGATTGTATCGGATAGGGTTCTGGCAGCCGGTCCTTTCGGATTTAATACCGTAAGCGAGCTGCATCCCGATAAGAGCAAGGTAAAAATTACAAACATTGCAAATAACGGCCCTCTTTTGTTCATGATGTACCCCTTTCCTTGAAACGGCTTCGTTCGATTCAATGTTCTTGTCACCTATATACTAGGAAGTTCTGCAATGCTTTGCAAAAGACATAAACAGGTTTTGCTAACATAAAAATCCAGATATTTGTCAATGTGTTTAACGTTATGTGTGCAAATTGTTACAAAACGAGGGGGCTATGAGAGAAATCATTGTAATGGCGCGGTTTTTCGGCAGTTCATACTTTGTTCAAAACTTCACGAGAGTTACCAGTTTCGTCACAAATCCGGGCGTGTTTTTGCTTGATTTAGAGGAAGGATACAACCTAGAGAGCCCTTTATTTATAAGGCCTCAAGCTGGTATGTTGTTAATTTCACAAATGATGAACAGCCGAAGATCATTTCCAATTTGATTGTTAACCGAGCCTAGGGCGTATGATATGATGATGCTGAACTAACAATTGGTAAAATAATGAATGGACTGATCGGTTTCGGCTGCACGGTACCATCGTAGAAAGCGGGGGAAGGCTTTGCGCTCATTTTGGATATGGCTGCTCCTTCTGATCGCCAGCTGGTTGCTTGCGTTATGGCATCTTAGTCTTGGGGATCTCGATGTACTTTCATGGCGGATCGGGAGCAGTGCCGTATTTCTGGCCGCATTTTTTATCGCACCGCTGTTCCGGAACCGTCCTGCCATGTTATTTGTCACATTATTGACGGCCTCTGTCTTTGCTGTCGTTTCGTTATGGCCAGCCAGTGAAGGAAGCCCCAATATATATAGTCTGCTGGTATTCTCCATACTTGCTGGCAAGGCTGCATACAGGGTCTCCCCGGCCCAATCCATCGGAATCGGCATAGTGCTGTTGATCGGCGCGATGTTACCGAAACTGATGGGGTATCCTGGATTACCGCTGCCGTTTCTCCTGTTGTACGCGATACTGCTTGCCCTCGGCCTGGGGATCTTTCGGATGCAAAGGGCAAGATACGAGGAAACACTGGCACGTAATGAAGCCCTGCTAAGCGAGTACCGGAATATGAAACGCCGTCTCGTCACGGATGAGCAGCTGGCGAGACGGGAGGAGAGGGCGCAGGTAGGCAGGGATATCCATGATTCCGTCGGACATAAGTTGACCGCCCTCCTCATGCAGCTTGAGATGCAGCGGCTCCAAGCAGATCATGATACCGCAAACGTGCTGCAAGGGCTGAAAGTGCTGGCAAAAGAAAGTCTCGAGGAGACGAGAAACGCGGTAAAGTCGCTGAAGCAGCAAGAAACCGGGGGCCTTGCAGGGATTATGGGCCTGCTTCGCCGGCTGGAGGCCGAGCGCTTCATGCGGGTTCATCTTACCGCCAGGCACGGTGCACTTACCACCCCGCTTAGCAATTCGCAATCGATTGCAGTGTACCGGGCGGTTCAAGAAGCGATGACCAATGCCATGAAGCATGGCAGCACCCGGGAAGTATCCATCCTGTTTGAAGCGCCGGGCGGCGGAATGTTCAGGTTCGAGGTTTCGAATCCGTACCAAGGCTTCCGGTCGTCGTTCCGCGAGGGATACGGCCTTCAATCGATGCGGGAGCGTTTGGAGAGTGAGGGCGGCTCGCTTGAGGTTGTGCATTACGACAACGTGTTCGTTGTAAGAGGAGAGTTGTTATTGAACCGGGAGACCAAGGAGGGAGTCAACTGATACGGATTTTGTTGGCGGAAGATCAGGCCATGGTTCGGCAAGGATTGAAATTGATGATTGAAAGCAGTGGGAGCATGCGGGTGACCGGGGAAGCAGGTAACGGTAAAGAGGCGGTCGCGCTCTGCGAAAGCCATATTTACGATGTAGCGGTGCTGGACATCCGGATGCCCGAGATGAGCGGTCTGGAGGCTGCCCGAACGATTCGCGCGAGATGGCCGAAGTTGAAGGTACTGATGCTTACTACCTTTAATGACGATCAGTATGCCGTGGAAGCGCTGAAGAGCGGGGCGAGCGGATACATGCTCAAGGATGCTGAGCCTGAAGCACTGATTCGAGCGATTCAAAGCTGCCTCTCAGGCGGGCTTCCGCTGCAGGAAGACGTTGCGGCGAAGGTGATCCCTAAGCTGCTGGAGGAGAGGAAGGAGCTGACGGTCGATACGTCGATTACACCACGGGAGCTGGACATTATGCGTCTGGTGGGGGAGGGCCGCAGCAACCGCGAAATCGCTGGTGAGCTTGGGTTGTCGGTCGGCACCGTGAAGAATCATGTCAGCCAAATCATGGATAAGCTGGACCTACGGGACCGTACCCAGCTGGCGATTTATGCGATTCGTCACAATGTCGTATAGACGGACGAAGAATAGGGGCCTTAATTGAGGATGATAGATACATACGAACGTAACATGACTGAAGTCATGGTTTGATATGAAAGCAGTGACCGGGGGCAGTGAATTCACTGCCTTTTTCCATGTACACTTGAAGCTGTAAGCAAGCTCGAAATATTAGGTATCCGCGGCCATTCGCTGTGCGATATTCCTTTTCATGAAATGGGGGATACAACGTGCTGGAAACGGTAGAGCTTCGTAAAGTTTTTAAAGGCAAGACGGCGGTGGAAGAAGTCAGCCTGTATTTGAAAGAGGGGGAGTCGGTTGGATTGATCGGCCCGAACGGGGCTGGAAAATCAACCACCATCTCCATGATTTCTTCGCTTCTTAAGCCGACGGCTGGAGACGTTCGACTGAACGGCCAAAGCGTCATTAAGCATCCGCAGCAACTTCGCAAGGTGCTGGGGGTTGTTCCGCAGGAAATCGCACTGTACGAGGAGCTCAGTTCATACGAGAACGTGAAGTTTTTCGGAAAGGTTTATGGACTTAAAGGGAAGGAGCTAGAGCTAAAAATTCAGGAGCTGCTCGACATGGTGGGACTTCGTGATCGCCAGAAGGAGCTCATCCGGACCTATTCCGGAGGGATGAAGCGACGGATTAACATTGCGGTGGCGCTTATGCACGATCCGAAAATCGTGATCATGGATGAACCGACAGTGGGCATCGACCCGCAGTCCCGCAATCATATCCTCGATACCGTACGTCACCTGAGCCGTGAAAAGGGAACGACCGTGTTGTATACGAGTCATTACATGGAGGAGGTCGAGCAGCTCTGCAGCCGGATGTATATCATGGATCATGGCCGGATCATCGCTTCGGGAACGAAGGAAGAGCTTCAGCTTATTTTATCCGGTGAGGAAACGCTGCTCCTTCGGCTAGACCGTCAGCATGCGGAGTTTACGGAGGAGCTGCAGACACTTGCGGCCGTCCGGCAGGTGGAGGAAACCGAACTTGGATTGAAGCTGATTGTTACGAAAAACCATCAAATCCTCTCTCGGGTCGTCCAAGCGGCTGAACGTTTTGACGTTCAAATCCTAAACATTCATATTGATTCACCGAGCCTTGAAGATGTGTTCCTTCATCTGACCGGCCGGAATTTGCGGGATTAGAGGGGAGGATCGTCCTTTGGGCATCTATTTTAAAAAGGATATCCTGCTGTTCTGGAGAGACCGTAAAGAAGTGCTGGTCGCATTGCTTTTGCCCATTGCATTGACGCTAATCCTTGGGTTTGCGTTGCCGGGCTGGGTGAATAACTCCAATCCGTCATTGGAAATGAAGGTGGCGCTCGTGAACCAGAACCGCCATACGGAAGGGGTAGCCCGTTTTCACGAGCAGCTGAAGGGAAGCTTGTTGTCTCCAGATGAACAGGATGGGCTTGTAGAGGAGACTGCAATGCTTGATCTTGATCCGGAAGCAATGCTGATGGGAATGTTTCGAAGCGAGGATGTCAGCAGGTATATAGAAGTATTGCAACTGGATCACGAAACAGCGTACACGAAATTGAAAGCGGGGGAAGTAACCGCCGTCATAACGATTCCAGAAACATATACATTGGATTCGTTAAACAAGCTGTTGCTGAACGAAGGGGATGGAGCTGCGCTTCTTCTGACTGCTGAGGAGGACACCACCAAGGTTAGCGTCCTTCAAAATATGCTAAACGGTTTACTAAGCACAGTCAATTATCAAGCGGCCTTGAGCCATGCCGCCGGTAGCGGGTCAGACGGTAGTACGTGGTCCGCTCCCCGAACACCCGTCGGCGGACTCGAACGGATCGAAGGTGTCAGGATGATTACATCTTTTCAATATTTTGCGTTTGCGATCACCATTTTTGTCACGCTGTCCATCTCAATTACAATGGCTTCGAAATCGATCACAGAGAAGAGGGAGAAGGTGTTTACTCGTCTTCTGTACTCCGGGGCACGGCCAATGCAGTTTCAACTCGGAAAGATGGCATCTACTTTTTGCATCGCCTTGCTTCAAATGTTGGTCGTGATCCTGCTCTCGCATGTCTTGTTTCAATTGTTTCCCGGAAGGCCGCTGTCCTTCTGGCTGGGGTTAGGGATATTCATGGTTTTGCTCTGTGCAGTGGTGGCTGCATTCGCCGGTTTGTTTACCGCGATGGTTTTTCGCATGAAGGATGGGGATGTGGCTGTAGGGATTTCATTTATCGCGTTGATCCTCCTTGGCGTTATTGGAGGGAGCATGGTACCGATGTATATTTTACCGGATTGGCTGATGGAAGTTGGCCGGCTGACTCCAAACGGGCTTGCGCTAACCTCCCTGATTCAATGGATTCAGGGTACACCGCTTCAGGAGCTGTGGCTTCCGATGCTGTCTTTAGGCATATATACGGTGATAATCATGGCTGCTGGTTTATGGATGTTTCCTAAAAAGGGGGGGATCTGATGGTTTCCATTCTTTTATCGCATTGGATGAGAGAACGAAGAAATCCCTTTCTGCTGCTTTTGTTCATCGGAATTAGCATCATCGCGACCCTGATGTTCGGCGGGGGCATGACGCAGAAGATGAAAATTGACGTGTTCAGCGAGACCGGGGAGTTGAAGGAGAGTGAGAAGGAATGGCTCCTTCTGTTAAACAAGGGCGATACGTTCAAGTTTAGGGCTCAAGACGAGCAATCTGCGAGAACGAAGGTGAGGGAGGGACGCGCCGATCTGGCCGTCAAGCTGACGGGGGACGATTATCGGATAATCGCCGTAAAGGAAAGTCCCAATGCTCAACTCGCCGAGCAGCATATTCGCACCGTGTTCGAGCGGGAGCTCGAGCTGCGGGCCGTATCGGCCGCTGCAGGGGATGAAAAGGGATTTCGCAGTCGGATAGACACCTACCTGGAAGAACCGCCGTTAACGCTTCAGGTCAAGGGAACAGACGGTGAGGAACTGCTTCGTTACGACATGGGCCTGCAGCTGATGTTTGGGTTCTCTTTGTTCCTCGTGATGCTGACGATCGGATTCAAAGTTAACACGATCACGAAGGACAAAATCACTGGCATATGGAGCAGACTCATCCTGTCACCTGTTCGGAAATCGGAGATTTACTTTGGGCATTTGTTATACAGCACAATGATTGGCATCGTGCAAATCACAGTCGTATTTCTGATCTTTCGCTACGCCTTCAACTTCGGTTTGGGCCATCGATACGGATTATTGCTTCTGGTCATTGCCCTGTACTCCATGACCATAGTTGCGATGTGCATCCTGCTGGCGGGGATACTCCGGACACCCGAAAAATTTAACATGCTGTTTCCGTCCATCGTTCCGATTATGCCGCTCGTCAGCGGCGTATATATGCCGCCGGGAACCATTACGAGCCCGATCCTGCTGGGGGTGGCGGAAATCTTTCCGATCACGCACGCGATGGAGGCTTTGACCGGGATTGCGATATACGACAATGGAATCGGGGAGCTGTGGCTGCCGCTGTCCAAGCTTATTCTGATCGCAGTTTTATGTATGGGCATCGGAATCAATCTGATGGAACGGCGTCATGTATGACAACACTTCTCCTAACAAATCATGTTGAGTGAAATATCTCTCAATTGCATGTATCGCCATGTTATGATCACATTATTCAATATCATAGGATCCATGCAGCGGGATAATGGCGATTCGACCTAAAAAAAGGGCAGCCGGAAGGCATCTACTCCGGTTGCCCTTATTTGTTCCGTCAATCGGATGCTCCGGCTATGCCAACCCGCGGATCATGCGGGAAAGACGCTGGAGCCCATCGCGCAGCTCCTCCATGGATGCATAGGCATAGGAAAGCCTGAGGTGCTGCCGGTCGTTCCGGTCGTAGATCATGCCGGGGTTAAGCAGTATGCCCTCCGCCAGGGCATGATCGAACAGGGACCGAATCGAGAGGGCCCGTTTGAAACGGAGCCATATGTAAAATCCGCCCTGAGGGCAGCTCCAATCCGCAAGCTCGCGATAATCCTCCTCCAATAAACGAAGGGTATAATCTCTGCGAAGCTTCAATACTCTGCGAATCCGTGTCAAATGCTCCTCATACAGCCCTTCTGACAGCCACTGCGCTACAGCATGCTGTGACAAGGCGCTCGAGCCGTAATCGGTCTGCATTTTAATGTCCGCCAGACGGTCAATGACCGGTTCCGGTCCGACAATCCAGCCGATGCGAAGGCCGGGACCTAGTGTCTTGGACATGCTTCCCAAGTAGAGCACAAGACCTTGCTGATCCCTTGCTTTTAACGGAAGCGGCGCCGGCTGCTCCAACCAGAGATCACCGTAAACATCATCTTCGATGACAGGAAGCCGTTCCCGGGAGCATAAATTCAGCAGCTCCTGCCGTCTTGCGGATGACATATGCGAGCCGGTCGGATTGTGGAAGGAGGGGATGGTATAAAGCAGTGAAGCGTTATGCTGCCGTTTCAATCGGCTGATCGACTCTGTCCGCAGCCCTTCCTCGTCCATGGGAAGCCCATGCATATGCACGCCTGCCGATTGGAATACATGAATGGAATTTAGATAGGACGGATTTTCAACGAATATGGTGGAGCCGCGGTGCAGCAGGCCTAATGAGATGAGCTGAAGCGCTTGGAGACCGCCGGATACGATCAAAATAGATGCGGGCGATGCGATAATCGCTTTGCTGCGCAAATAACGGCTGACGGCTTCTCGTAACGCCAGGCTGCCTTTCGGCTCGGAATAGCCTAGTGAAAAGGCTGCGGCATGGCTCCGGTTAAGCTTATCCAGCATCTCGCCGGCAGGCAGCAGTTCCGAAGAAAGCTCGCCCGTCCCGAGGCGAACGATGCCGGGATCGGCCTCTGCCTTATTGATGGCCTGAATCATCCGAATATTAGGCTGATAGAAGCCCGAGCTCACATATCGGTTCCAATCAGGCGAAGGTGCGGAAGACAGCAGATTCCAGGTGTTGTTGGCAACGACGGTTCCCCTGCCGGTCATGGCTTCAATCAAGCCGTCGGCAGCAAGCTCGCCCAGCGCATACACCACCGTGCTCCGGTTCACCCCGAACCGCTCGGCCAGCTCCCGCTGCGGTGGAATCCGGGTGCCGACAGGCCACTCCCCGTTCATAATCTTCTCTTTGATACGGTCATAAATTTGCTGATGAAGCGGTATGCCTGCTGACTTGTTCAAGCTCCATTCTTCTGACACAGTTACCCCAGCTTTCCGTATGGTGATTCCACTATTATATCGAATTGGTTGGGTGAAATGCCAACCAATTGGACGGAGACACCAGGGCAACCTTCCCCTACAATGAGGTAAAAATGGAGCTGGAGGCGTAATGAAATAAAATGGCCGGCGTTATTGTTCATGGATTTATATTGGCATTGGGTCTGATTCTGCCCTTGGGGGTGCAAAATGTGTTTGTATTTAATCAGGGGGCGGTCCAACCGCGACTTATTAGGGCGCTGCCTGTGATTATCACCGCAGCGCTGTGTGATACGCTGCTCATTACATTGGCCGTTATGGGAGTATCGGTGGTCGTTCTACAATACGATTGGCTGCGCATGACCATGATCACGCTCGGGATCGGGTTTCTAATCTACATGGGGCAAGCGACATGGAAGAGCAAGCCCCGGAAGCAGGAGGAAGGCAGTCCCCGTTCGTTAACCCCCAAGAAGCAGATTGCCTTCGCGATGTCCGTATCGCTGCTGAATCCGCATGCACTGCTTGATACGGTCGGTGTTATCGGCACCAGCTCTCTTCAGTATGCAGGAGTGCAGAAAGCGGTTTTTGCTGCAGTGTGCATCGGGGTATCCTGGTTGTGGTTTATAGCCCTTGGAATCGCCGGGAAGGCTGTGGGAAGCATGGACACCTCGGGCCGACTGCTTACGGTGATCAACCGGATTTCGGCGGTAATCATGTGGGGGACGGCTGCTTACCTTGCCTTTGGGTTGATTGCGGGTTCTTAAGCTGCAGTAAAGTCACACGGACCCGCAAAACGTGAATGGGGATCGATCACACCTTTGTAGGGAAGTTATAGCGTAACATGTCTCCTGGGGACTTCTAAACGGAGACAGATACTCGAATCGCTTCTGTTCTCCCTGAAGTGACTTAACGGAATGGACTAAGGATATCCGGGCAGGGCCCACATAAGCCAGCTTAATGGAATACGTTCACAAGCTAGGGCTCTTGTACGCTAAGGCGGCGCGAAAAAATCCCCATGCCTATGCATGGGGATGCCTCGCGTTACCCGGGAAGCTTGAATTGGCTGTTGTACAGATCGTAGTAGAAGCCGCGCTTTGCGAGCAGCTGCTCGTGCGATCCGCGCTCCGCAATGCCGCCCTGGTGCATGACGAGAATTTCGTCCGCTTCGCGGATCGTGCTGAGACGGTGCGCAATGACAAAGCTGGTTCGACCCTGCATCAGCGTGCGCATCGCGGACTGGATATGCATCTCGGTCCGCGTATCGATGCTGCTGGTCGCTTCGTCCAGGATCAGAATGACCGGATCGGCGAGCACAGCTCTCGCAATGGTCAGGAGCTGCCGTTGCCCTTGGCTCAGGTTGCTCCCGCCGGATACCAGCATCGTGTCATAGCCCTCCGGCAGCTTCATGATAAAATCATGGGCGTTCGCCAGCTTGGCCGCAACCTCGATCTCTTCATCCGTTGCATCGGTTCGACCGTAGCGGATGTTCTCCCTGATGGAAGCGGAGAAGACATAGGCTTCTTGCAGCACGATGCCCAGCTTGCGGCGGAGGCTGTCTTTATCGAGCAGTCGGATATCCATGCCATCCAGCGTAATGCTGCCCGAATCAATCTCGTAGAAACGGGTGAGCAGGTTGATGATGGTTGTTTTGCCCGCGCCTGTCGGGCCAACCAGTGCGATGGTTTGTCCTGGGCTGGCTGTTAGCGACACATCGTTCAGAACCGTCACATCTTCCTTATAGCTGAAGGATACCCGATCAAATACTACCTCGCCACGTAGGCGGCCGGCGTCCTGCATTGGTTCTTCATTCTCGTACTCGGATTCCGTATCCATGATTTCAAATACGCGCTCGGCTCCTGCGACGGCTGACTGCACGAGGTTGAACTGATTCGCCAGATCGTTCAGCGGACGCTGGAACTGCTTGGAATAATTCAGGAAAGCTACGACGATTCCAACGGTGGTCCAATCCTGGAAGGCCATGTAACCCCCAACCGCAGCGATCAAAGCGAAGCTGACGTTGTTCAGCACGTTCATAACGGGACCGACGGTGCCGGCATAGATCTGTGCCTGGATGCTCGCTTCGGTCAGCTTTTTGTTATACGCGTCAAACTGCTCCCCTGCATGCCGCTCTCTCCGGTAGATCTGGACCACCTTCTGCCCGGAGACGGTCTCTTCAATAAACCCGTTAAGCTCACCCAAATTTGCCTGCTGCTTGGAGAAATACTTGCGGGTACGTCCGGCTACCGTCTTCGTGAACAGCATCACCAGTGGTATGGTTACCATGCTGAGCAGAGTCAGCCATAGGTTTAAGTAAAGCATAATGCCAAGCGAGCCGATGAGAGACAGGATGCTGGCGATCAGCTGCGTTACGCTTTGGTTCAGCGTCCCGGAGACGTTCTCGATATCGTTTGTCGTGCGGCTCATCAGTTCTCCGTGCGTCTTGCTGTCAAAAAAACGAAGAGGGAGGAGCTGCAGCCTAGCAAAAATATCCCGGCGCATGTCCTGAATGGACAATTGGGAAACCTTCACCATCACATGCTGCTGCAGCCAGGCAAAGAGGGCTGTCCCTGCATACACGGACAATAGAACCGCACATAAACCGGCAAGCCCCTTATAATCCCCCGGGATAATGTAGTCATCCACAGCGCTCCCGAGCAAGTATGGAGCGATGAGGGAGAGCACCGTACTGACCAGGGTGAACAGGAATACGGCTGCCATTCCTGCCCTGTAAGGCCGTATATAGCTCCAAATCCGGCGAATGGTGCCGAATGTATTCTTGGGCTTGCTTTTTGCTACGGTCATGCCATGCGTCGGTCTTCCGCCCCGCATGCTAAGATCCGGGGCATGATCCGAACGCTGCGTTCTTTCCTGTTCCGATCCACCCTGTTCCGATCCATCCTGAGCCGATCTTTCCTGATCCGTTCTAGCCATGGGCGGACACCTCCTTGCCGTATTGGGATTGGTAAATATCCCGATACAGCTCGCAGGAAGCGAGAAGCTCGGTGTGCGTGCCTTCCGCCACGATTCTTCCGTCATCCATGACCAGGATTTTGTCCGCGTCGATTACGGACGAGACCCGCTGCGCGATCATAAAGCAAGTCCGGCCTGACATGAGCCGGGACAATTCCTGCTGCAATCTGGATTCGGTGCTCATATCGAGCGCGCTTGTGCTATCATCGAGAATTAAAATGGACGGCCTTACAAGCAAAGCCCGGGCAATCGAAATCCGCTGTTTCTGCCCGCCAGACAGATTGACGCCCCGTTGTCCGAGTACCGTATCGTAACCATCCGGCATGGCGGCGATAAAATCATGCGCTTGGGCTGCTTTTGCCGCAGCAACAACCTCCTCGTCGGATGCATCCGGTTTGCCGTAACGGATGTTATCACGGATCGTGCCGGTAAAGAGAATGGTCTCTTGCAGAACGATGCCGATCCGCTCGCGCAGCGCAGCCAAATCGTATTCCCGCACATCCACGCCGTCGATCCGCACGCTTCCGGCCGATACGTCGTACAGACGAGGAAGCAAGGCAACCAAAGAGCTCTTGCCTGATCCGGTTGCACCCATGATGGCGATTTTCTGTCCGGGCTGTGCCCTGAACTGGATATCTTGCAGAACAGGCTTTCCGCTGTCAGCTCGATAAGCGAATGAAACCTGGTCAAATACCACCTCGCCATGAGGCTCCACCTGTTTAACCGGAGCGGATGGGGAGACAATATCAGGCTGGGTGTTCATTACTTCCTGGATCCGGTCGGCCGAGACCTTGGCGGTAGATATCCTCACCAGCATCATGGCGACGGATGAGACGGCAAACAGCACCTGGGTGACGTAATTGATGAATGCGACAAGGCTGCCGACTTCAAAGCTGCCATCGATGGCATTTTTTCCGCCAAACCATAAGACGGCAACGATGCTGACATTCAAAATCATCGTCAGGATCGGCATATTCAGCGCCACAAGGCGCTGGGTTTTGACGGAAGCATCCGTGAAATCCGCGTTTGCCTCGTGAAATCTCCGCTTCTCGTATCCGGCCCTGACAAAGGCCTTGGATACGCGGATGCCTGCAAAGTTCTCTTTAAGTACCGTATTTACCTTGTCGAGTTTGTTCTGAACCTTGGAAAACAGCGGCAAGGTTGCCCGGATCAGCAGAAACATGACAATGAACAGCAGCGGTACGGCAAGAGCCAGGATGACTGCAAGCTTGGGGCTGATGATTACCGCCATGATCATGCTGCCAATGGCCAGCAGCGGGGAGCGTACGAAAATGCGGAGCAGCATTTGGACCATTGTCTGGAGCTGCACGATATCATTTGTCAGCCGCGTAATCAGCGAACCGGTCGACAGCTCATCCAGGTTACGGAAGGAGAGGGTCTGGACTTTGCGGAACAAATCCCGCCGCAGGTCGGCTCCGAAACGCTGGGAAGCGATCGAGGAATAGACGGTGCATCCGAGACCGCCCAGCAGCCCGACTCCGGCACATCCTAGCATAAGCAAGCCTGTATGCAGGATGCGGGTCGTATCATTCTGCATGACTCCTTCGTCGATAATGCGCGCCATGAAAACCGGCTGAAGGAGATCCATGGCTACCTCCAGCAGCATGAGCAGCGGTGCTAGAACAGCCGCGACCCAGTGGGGGCGCAAGTAACGGAATAATTTGAGCAAGAGTGCGATTCACCTTCTTTTAGTGTATGGGGTATGGTCTAGTTACCAAGTTAAGCCATCCTCTCACGGATTGTCAAAGGGATATATTTTTATCGTGGGCGACCGCTTCTTAAGAAAATCTTTAGGTTTCATCTGCTATTTTCTTAATAGTTGTCACGTAAGCTGAGGGAGTTAATGACGACAGAGGGAGATGCTAAAGTTGAAGAAATGGATCATGCTGTTGATCGTATTCATGCTGGCCGGCTGCGAACCGACCGAGGAACCGCACCCTACGGGGAGTGCCGGGAACGAGGGTTTGGGTCAGGGTTCCGGTGTTCACCCAGCCAAGCAGAAAAAAGATGATAATCAGACGAATCAAAAACCGGATGCCGAGGTGCAGACCGTTCTAGTAGAAGAAGATCAAGTTCGCCGAGGTAATCTGGTCCTGGTAAACAAGGAGTTCAAGCTGGATGCCGGGGCAGTACCATCCGATATCGTTAATCTGAACGATACCCCCGAGCTCTTGCAAGGGTATGTGCTGCTGGACAACTCGATCCGGCTGTCACGACAAGTAGCCGAGCAATTCAACGGGATGATGGAAGCTGCCGCGGAGGATGGAGTTGTCCATTTCATGCTCAGCAGCGGCTATCGGGACATGGAGGAACAGGAGCAGCTGTATCGTGAAAAAGGGGCTGACTATGCGCTGCCCGCCGGCTACAGCGAGCATAATCTCGGCCTGTCCATGGATATCGGCTCAACCCAGATGCCGATTGACCAATCGCCGGAAGGCAAATGGCTTCAGGAGCATGCCTGGAAGCATGGCTTTATTCTCAGGTATCCGAAGGATAAGACTGAAATTACGGGGATCCAATATGAACCTTGGCATTTCCGGTATGTCGGCTTGCCGCACAGTCTGATCATGGAAGAGAAGCGGTTTACGTTAGAAGAATACTTAATGTTTTTGAAGAAGGAGAAAGCGTACTCGACAACCGTCGAAGGACAGCAATACGATATTCGCTATGTACCCGTTGCAAACGGCGGCACCGTGATTGAGCTTCCTCAGAATAGCCAATATGAGCTCTCCGGCAGCAATATGGATGGTGTGATCGTCACGGTGAAACGAAGCGGGGGTGACCGATAATGAAGGCATTGCCCAAATGGACGTTAATGCTGCTGTATTGCGGATATTTGTATGTACTGCTCAAGGTTATCCTGTTTAAGTTCGGCGCGGTGGATGCATCGTTTCTGTTGAAACAGCTGGCTCGCGCGATGCAGCACCCCGATATGATACAGAATGGGCTGGAGTCGGCGAATTTCACGCCTTTTCTAACGATTCGACTGAATATCCGGCGGATCTCGGACCCGCATCATATGATTAATTTTCTGGGAAATCTGGTCATTTTTATGCCGAACGGCATATTCCTGGGGCTTCTGACCAAAAGGAAAGCCGTAGGAGCCTTGGTCGCTTCTCTGGCTGTCAGTCTTGCGCTGGAATGCTCGCAGCTGCTCTTCTCCTTAGGGAGCTTTGATGTGGATGATCTGATTCTCAACGGTTTCGGGGGACTTCTCGGTTATTTCGGTTATTGGCTGATACTGCTGCTATGTACCGATCACTCATCCAACCAAGGCACCGTGAGAGCTTCCAATCGTCCTGCAACCTAGGGAACATGCAGCTCTGCCATTTACCGTAATCGGAAGATTTACGCGATTCTTCGCTCTCAAAGTATACGCATACCCCGCTTATAAAGGCACAAGAAATAAAGCAGGAGCCGGCATAGGATGTAGTAACTACTAGAGTGGGAGCGAGGTGAACAGTGCAGGATGCCTTCAAGACGGAAGAGACGTGCAACATCCAGATCCGAAACGGCCAAGCGATGGGTCGGCCACCCGGTCGTTGTGGTGCTGAAGGACGGCAGCTGTTATGTCGGCGAACTGAATAAGGTGCACGGCAAGGAAGTCACCCTGTCGGGATTCCGGGTTAATGACCAGATGGCGGCCCGAATCGCCAAGAACGGCGAACGTGCTCGAATTTCCGGATTATTCAGCGATTTATTCGGTGCCGGCGCGTTCAGCAGCGGTTCTCCAGCTGCTGCCGGAGCTGCCGCCGAAGCCGAAAACCGAGGCGGACCGGGACCTCTCGGCTTCATCGGGGATATCTTGCCTCACATCAAGCTTGGCGTGAATGTGATCCAGTCTATCATGCCTCTCCTCAATATGTTGAAGATTTGAGGTCGTTCCACGGATTCTCCATGTGAAAGAAGCTTGATCGAATCAAGCTTCTTTCTTGTTTGCCTGCATGGTTTGTCGTCCGAGCGTCCACGATAATCGCGCAGCAGTCATCATTACACCTTCGCGCCGGGAGAGGCACGCGGTAAGTAAATGGGCTGTTTACGCGAGCGCACGCAAAATGGTCCGGGTTGCCTCGAGCTTGTTTCGTTCATCCCGGTCGTCGATGGACTGCAGCAAAATGAGCATCGGCATAAATACAGCGAGCATGCGTGCCAGGACATGAGTCTCATCGTCGACCTCACCATACGTTTCAAAGAAGGCGGGCCGGGAAGACGGGGGCAGGAAGCTATAGGCTACGCTTAAGTCGCATGCGGGATGCCCCACATTAACGTCGCCCCAATCGATGATCCCGGATATGATCCCGGTGTCGTCGACCAGCATGTTTTTATAATGCAGATCACCGTGAATCAGGGCTTTCTGCGTGGAAGCCCGGCCGAGCGTGATCGTATGGATATAGCTCTCTAGTTCGCCGGCCGTTTCGCTTCCGAGATGCGGGCTCAGCTTCGGCAGAAAGCCCAGCATGCGTTCTTTGCGTCCTGCGATATCCGATAGATTTCGCTGATCATGCGGAACCCCTTCCGCTTCGGCCGTATCTAGGGGGAACGCGTGAAGAGACTTTAGAAATTGCGCAAGAATCTGCGCGGAACGTGCGCGCTGAGCGTCGCTTAAGCCGGTTGGAAGCACGCCGGGTACATGGGTGTAGCCCAGAAAAGGTGCCGGATAGTCCGTGCTTTCCTTACCAAAATAAAGCGGTTTCGAATAAGGTACGGTTATGTAATCAGATAGCTTCGGCAGAATCCGTGCTTCGGCTTGCAAGAGAGGCACAGCGGCCCGTCTTCTTGGAAACCGGAAAACATAGTCGGACCCGATGCGGTAGACGATATTATCCCAGCCATGGCCCAGCCGCTCAACCGTTTCAGCAGAGAGCTCCGGGAACTGGCGGTCCAGCAATCGCCGGACGAGTGCGGAGGATACATCCCACTCGGGATCCCAAGGATTTGCACACATGGTATAACCCCCTTTGATTGGCTGCAGCTTCAAGGACTGAATGGTTTATCCATAATGGAAATGGCTCATTCATTGTAAGCCCAAATCCGTTCGTCTGCAATTCAGCGTAAGATTCCAAAAGCGATTGAATGTGTAACTGGTACGGAGGGCGGGATTCCGGCATGGAATACGGATCGACGTATTGGAGCAGGGGAGGTTATACTAATTCATGAAAGGGGGAAACGTTAGGATGCAACGGATTCAGTCCATTATGAAAAATCACTATGGCATCGAAATAAGTGGTGTCAGGCCGCAGCAAGGCGGCTGGGCCGCATTGGCATTTAAAGTGAGCGATGATCGCCGCGCCTATTTTCTTAAGCAATATGAGAAGAGCCGCGCCTCTACGCCGAAATGGACGGCGGCCATTCGGGAATACATCCCGATCCTGGCGTGGCTTTCGGAGCAGGAATCCTTTCGCGGAAAGGTGCCGGTGCCTGTTCAAACCCTGGACGGCCAGTACCGCTGTGAGGATGAACACGGGATCTATCTGCTGTTTGAGTATATTGAAGGCGAAACGATTGGCGAGAACGAATTGACGGGAGAGCAGGTCAAGCAGCTGTCCGAAATCGTCAGCGAGCTTCACCTGCTGGGAGAGGAAATCCCGTATTCTACGCAAGGCATTCGCGAGAGCTTTGAGGTTCCGTTTCTGCGCAAGCTGGAGGATCGCATGCAAGAAGGCTTGCCGGATGATATGGAAGCAGCAATAGCCCCGGCTCGTTCGCACTTGGTCAAAGGGATGCGTACGGTTCGCACGCTATCAGAGCGATTAGCAGGCCGCAATCTGCGCATGGCGCTCTGCCATATGGACCTGCACCACTGGAATCTGATGCAGAGCGGGGATGAATTAGTGCTTCTCGACTGGGAAGGAATGAAATTAGCGCCGGTGGAATCGGATCTGATGTTTATGACGGATACGCCGTATTTTGAGCAATTTATGCATATTTATCGTTCCCGGCATAACGGCTACCAGATGGATGAAGATGCGCTGCGGTTTTATCAAATCAGGCGTCGGCTTGAAGATATTTGGGAATTCATGGAGCAGCTGTTGTATGACGAACAGGCCGAAGAAGAACGCAGGAATACGCTGGACAGTCTGCGTAAAGAGCTGCTCGAGTTCGAAGCCGAGATATGAAGATTACTCACATTACATAACGAGCAATCAGCCAGCTGGTGAACACCATAAACCATGATACAAATCCGAAGATAACAACGATTTTGTTCTCGCTCCAGCCGTATTTCAAGCTGAAATGAAAATGGATGGGCGTCATTCGGAATAATCTCAGCTTCGTGCGCTTGTAATACCAGACTTGCAGAATGACTGAAAGCTGCTCGGCTAAATAAACGAAAAATAGAAGCGGAATTAAAATTTCAACCTTCTCGATAACAGCCAGGAATGAAAGGGAGCCGCCGATGGCAAGCGATCCCGTATCCCCCATGAACGCTCTGGCAGGATAAATGTTGTACAGCAGCAAACCGAGAAGACAGCCGATCATGACAAGCGAGAATGCTTGTACCTCCGGCTTGTCGGATATGAGAAAAAAGAAGAAATAAGTGGGAATGGATACGTTGATCAGCAGCCCGTCCAATCCGTCTGTAAAATTGATCGCATTGGCGGATCCGACGATAAAGAGC
The DNA here is from genome assembly GCF_038002285.1 of Paenibacillus sp. FSL R5-0810. Classification (NCBI taxonomy): domain Bacteria; kingdom Bacillati; phylum Bacillota; class Bacilli; order Caryophanales; family Paenibacillaceae; genus Paenibacillus; species Paenibacillus sp. FSL R5-0810. The sequence continues at coordinate 2,339,741 of NZ_JBBOCF010000001.1, read as the reverse complement.
AGCATGATAATCACGTACGCGGCAATCGGCAGCTGCAGGGAATATCCGCCCAATAGTTCGATATCGCTTGAGAGCGAGAAATACCGGAATAGAACGAGCAGCAGCCCGCCGGTAAACAGAAATTGAAACACCAGCTTCATCCGCCCGGATATGCCGGAGGGATCCTGAAAGACAGCCTTTTTAAAATCATCCATGAAGCCGATCGAGCTGAACAGAAGAAAGGTCGAGCATAAGAAGATCATGAGCGGATCGGGATGAAATTGCAAAGAGACGATGATTCCGATCAAGAGGATAAGACCGGCCATGAGAGGCGTTCCGCGCTTGGCTTGATGATCGGGAGGAAGCTCCGTGCGGATCGGCTGCATCAGCTTCAATGTGCGCAGCCCCCAGATGAGGAGCGGCGTAAATAAGGTTACTAATAAGAACGCAAGTCCGGATACACCAAGCATACTGCTCATTTCCTATGCACCGCTTTCTTTAGAAAAATTATGCAATATGATTATATTGTATTTCTTGGTGATAGACAATTATGCCAAGCTGAAGGACTAGAAGGCATAAAAGCAGGAATCCAAGCTTCCAACATGCAAACAATTTCGCATCGTTTAGTCGGAGCATGTGTGCGGACAGGTTCGAAGGACGCCTTCGTTATCGCGGAGATGCTGGGGGCTAAGCAGGGGGCGGGTATCCATTCCATGGCTGACAAGGGATGGATGGAAGTGAATTTGCGATCATGAAAAAGGGACGGCCGTTCGATGACGGCCGTCCCTTTTTACAAGTTCGCTGCTGACTTTCCCTCTCAATTGGGCTCGATATGAACATGAACATCATAGACGCCGTGCGAGAGCTTTAATGCATGCTCCACCTCATCGGCGATATCATGAGCAACCCGAATGTCCATATTGGATTTCACGAGAATGACGACATCGACCACGGCGTTACTGCCGTAATTCCTGGCGCGGATGTTTTTAACGCCTTTAACGCCCTGAACGCGCTGCACCGTTTTTCGGAAGGCGCTGATCTTATCCTCATCGAAACCATCGGTTAAGTGGTGGGAGGCATCGCGAAAAATATCCCATGCCGTCTTGCAGATCAGGAAGCCGACAAGCACGGCCGTCACCGGATCGAGCCAAGGCAAGCCGAGAGCGGCGCCGACAATACCGACAACGGTGCCGATGCTCACCCAAGCATCCGACAGGTTGTCCTTGGCTGCAGCCATGACCGCTTGGCTGTTGATTTTGGCGGCGAGGCGCTTATTGTACCGATAGACAAAGTACATCACAATGGCGCAGAATGCTCCGGTCCACGCAGAGATCAGGTCAGGCGCCTCATGCTTGCCTTCAAATATAGAAGAAACCGCCCCAAAGAGCACCTGTATACCGACCGCCATCATGATGAAGGAGGCCATTAAGGAAGCGACCGTTTCGGCCTTCCAATGTCCGTACGGATGGTCTTGATCCGCTGGCTTCTGCGATAAGCGGAGCCCGATCAGCACCGCAATCGAGGCAACGATGTCTGTTGCATTATTCAATCCGTCCGCCCTTAGGGCTTCGGAGTTCCCGGCATAACCTATTACGAGTTTAATCGCAGATAAGCACAGATAAGCAATTATACTGATAATGGCGCCCTTTTCACCTGTTTTCAAATCTTCGTAACGCTGTTGTTCCACATCTAGCCGACTCCTTCCGCATCCCTCAAACAATACTTGACTATATTATCAAGGCGATGACGGGTGGGTCTAGAGCAACGTTGTTTCCTATCACTTAATAAGTGACGAGAGGCAAAAAGAGTTGCACCGGACTAAGAAAAATAGAGAGGGGAAATCATAGCCGCCGGTTTGCGCGCCTCATAGACAGCAGCTGCTCGAAGCTCGCCACGGACGGCCGAACAACTCGCGAAGGACGGATTAGGGTCCGGTCACATGATGTTGTTCAAGTAGAGCATATACTCCCCGCGATGAAGCGGGTTTACCTGCTTGCGGCTGTTCTCCGGAATATTGCCGCGAACACGAACGTGGCCCCCGGGCCTGATGGTCAGCAGACCTTCGCCGCTCGTCAAGGCATGAACCTCGGCTTTGAGCTGGTCAGAGGTGCGAACAGGGATCGTTCCGTTGATGTGGACGATGCCGTTCACAAACCGCGGCTCCTCGAAGGTTCCTTCTAATGCACCCAGGGACGATAACACCTTGCTCAAGCTAAATTCCGGTACGATGAATTGAAGCTTGTTCACCGGTTCATAGACATTCGTTCCAGCCTCGTTCAAGGCCTTCATCAGCACGAGCGGCGTCAGACTCCGGAAATCCTTGGCCGTCGAGACGGGACTTGCATAGCCGGTATGAGTTAACGTTACGACAATATCCGTGACGGACCATCCAAAGAGCCCTTCCTGCAGGACCTCGAACACGGTATCTTTGATCGCTTTCTGAAAGGACAGCGGAAGGGAGCCAAGCTCGACCTCCAATCGGTATTGCAATCCCGATCCGTCGATTCCCGGCTCCACCCGGAAACCGACGGTTGCATAGAAGGGGTTCTGAGGCTCTCCCATCCGCTCCACGGCCGCTCCGATAGAAACCGGCTTCTCCAAACAAATCACTTTTGGAGCGGAGAAGACGGCTTCGATGCCGTACTGCTCCCGTATGATTTCAAGCAGGATTTCCTGCTGGACCTTGCCGAATACGTGAATGAAGCTTTCTTGCGTTCTTGAATCGCGCGCATATTGCAGGAAAGGGTCCTCCATGGTGAGGTCGCTCAATGCGAGATGCAGGATAGGAGCATCCTTTGAATCCATAGCGGATACCTTGACCTGGATCGGGGGGCGTTCAAAGCGGAAGGACTTCATCCGATCGGATACAACGCCGATCACGTCGCCAACCTTCACATCCACGCCGCCCAGCACCGCGATGTCCCCGGCATAGACGCCGTCCGTTGGCACGATGGCTCCATGCATCAGGCAAAACAGCTGTTTTACCTTCATATACGTTGTGTGCCCGTCTTTCGAAACGACCGGTATTCGCTCCCGCTTCCGGATGCTTCCGGCGAACAGCCGGAGATAGACAAGACGCTCCCCATTTGCCTGCTTCATGACCTTGAATGCAAGGCCGGATAAAGGATCGGCGCTGTCCTCGACGGGAGTATGAACAGGCAGGAACGACTGTAATGCCTCCAGCAGGGGCTCGATCCCTACGCCCCTGGCTGCGGATCCCGCAAATAGCGGATAAGCTGCAGCATTCTTGGTCTGCTGGCGCATTTCCGCCTGCAATCGAACCGTAGAAACAGGGATGTCATGCGCATAATGCCGCAGCATATCCTCGTTGTTCGAAGCCAGAATCTCGAGCCAGCCAGCTTCTTGTGGGTCGGCGGGACGGACCGTGGCCCACGCCGTACCTTCCTCCGATGGGACCGACATCTCGCAAACGTTCCCGCTCAGCCGCTGACGGATCATGCTGCAGACTTTGCGGTAGTCCGCCCCCATCCGGTCGAGCTTGTTTATAAATAAAATGGTCGGGATGCCCTGTTCCTTCAACGTTTGCATCAGTACCCTTGTTTGTGCCTGCACGCCTTCAACGGCAGAAATAACCAGGATAACGCCGTCCAGAACGCTTAACGAATGCTCGACTTCCGATATAAAATCCGCATGACCAGGCGTGTCGATCAAATTGACCTTCAATTCTCCCAGCATAAACGAGACTGCCGCGGATTTGACCGTAATTCCCCGCCGGCGCTCAATCTCAAGCGAATCGGTCGTTGTATTGCCCTGATCAACCGAGCCGGCTCGATTGATCACGCCTGTCTTAAAGAGAATCTGTTCGGTTAATGTCGTTTTGCCGGCATCAACATGGGCCAACACCCCGATATTCAATATGTTCTTCATATATAGCAGCCCTCATTATTATATTCATTGAGATCGTTCCTTTCGATTGCGTATTCTGTTTCAGTTGCCGCATCAATACCGCCTCCATATTCAATAAAGTTACTAATAGTTTATCCACCCAGCCGTACTCTGGCATATGCCGAGAACATTTATAATGAATCATTCTCTTGCTCCTGACGCTTCATCCTCCGATGTTGGGGTTTCCAGGTGAATTATTCAGTTATATCTGATTAATACCGTGAACGGCTTCCCGGTTTGGATTAGGATAGACCCATACACCAGATAAAAAGGAGTCTTGCGTATGATTTCACTTCATGCGATCAATAAAAACAACTGGGAGGATTGCATTCGCCTCAAGCCGAAGGCTGAGCAAGCAAAGTGGATTGCCCCCAACCTTTACTCTATCGCGGAGGCGCAGTTTATGGAGGGATTCCGAACAAGGGCCATTTATCATGATGAGGACATGATCGGCTTTGTCATGTACGGGATTCATACCTACGATGATAACTATTGGATTTACAGGTTCATGATCGATGAGCATTATCAGGGGCTGCATTATGCGAAGCCGGCCCTGCGGCTAGTGCTCGAAGAGATCCGCAGTGCGCCTGATCAGACGAAGCATGTGATGCTTTGTTATAAGAAAGAGAATGAGCGGGCGGAGAGATTATATCTCCAGACCGGTTTTCGGAAAGCGGGGATCGCACCTTGGGGGGATATGATGGCAAAATATACATTTGCCGGCTAAGGAAACGTTCGTATGGACCCTGAGTCTTCCAATGGATCGATATGAACAACAGGCAATCGTTCCCCTTTCAGATGGCGGTTTCAGCGCATAAGAAGATGAACCTCATGATATATATGGCACCGAATCATCTTGTGCTAGAATACGGAGTTAGAAGAGGGATATGTTCCGTGGTCCGTAGCGGGGGTGACTCCGCTTGCAGATTGATAACTTTCATAGAACGGAGGAGCGTTCGTGATCACTATACTCCGGAAGTATTCCATCCGCGTTCAGCTGCTTACCATCGGTGGGGCGATGCTGCTGTTATTGTTCGGGACTTTTCTGTGGAGTTATGACCAAATGCGGGGAATCACCTACAAACGGAACAGCGAATATACCCTGGAGCTGATATCAACGATTCAGAAAAATATCGCGGACAACGCGGACTCCATTAACCGCATTTTGCCTAATATCGCTTATAATGAGACGATTCAGCGATTTTTGATGGAGCGCGAGCGCCTGGCTCAGTTCGAATTGAAGGGAGCAGTTGAAGCACTTCTTGTTAATCTTCAGTCCATGAAACAGGGGATCGATAGAATCGTGCTCCTCTCTACGGTAGGGGGAGGCTTCTATAATTGCGTAAACTGCAAGGATTATATTCCTTTTGACGATATTCCCGACCAGACCAACGCCTATTATTCAGGACTTTATCACTATAAGCTCTCAAGTCCGACGAAGAATGTGGTGTATGTGGGTACGCCTGTGTATGATAAGAAAAACGTTGTGACAATCGGGAAAAAAATCGGTTATGCCGTCATCGTTCTGGAGGCCGATGCGATCGCACCCCAGCTCGGCTCGATGTCGACCCATCTTGCCGGGAAATTTTATGTACTGGACCGTAACGGAATCGTAGTGACAAGTAACGACGCTCCAAGCATCGGCCAATCGGTTGGCGGAATGGCAGAGGATGCTGCTCGTGCGCTTCAAGTCAAGGAGGGCGAGCCCGTTAAGTTTCAGAACGAAGAGGGAGATTTTATCCTGCATGCCAGGCCGGTGCCGGCGATCGACGGAAGTATCGTAAGCGTGTTCGAAACAGGTGAGCTATTCAGCGGATTGAAGGATATGCTGACCCTTGTTCTTGGCATCTTTTCGTTGTCCATCGTAATCTTATATGCCTTTTACACCGCTATAAGCCGCAACATCCTTAACCCGATCCGCGCTTTCATGAAAATTATCAGCGGCCTGCGATCGCAAGGATTAGATAATCCGAACAAACGTGTATCGCTTGACGGGTATGCGGAGATTAGCATCATGGCCAGGCAGTTCAATACACTGCTCGATGAGATCGACGATCTGGCTGCGAAGCTTGTCGATTCAAAAACATATATTTATGAGCTGAAGCTTCTTAGGAAGCAAGCGGAGCTGCAATTTTTAAAGAATCAGATCAATCCCCATTTTCTTTACAATACGCTCGAAACCATTAAAGGAATCGCATATGTGAAGAACGTTCCCGAGATTCGGGAAATGACGGATTCTCTTGGACTCATCTTCCGTTACAGCATTAAAGGCGGGGACGAAGTACGGCTCAAGGAGGAGCTTGCGATCGTTAATGCCTATATCCGGATTCAACAGATTCGATTCCAGGATCGGTTTGACGTTGTGTATGATGTGGATGAACGAAGCTTGCGGGTTTCGGTCATCAAGATGATTTTGCAACCGCTTGTGGAGAATGCGGTGTTCCATGGAATCGAACCGAGCCTTGAGCGATGCCTCCTAACGGTAGGAAGCCGGATTGAGGGCAGCAGCATGCTGATATGGGTGCAAGACGATGGTGTAGGCATGGAGCCTGCCCAGCTGGATGAAATCCGTGCTCATTTAGAGGACAAGTCTGGCCCGGACCTGACCTCGGATACAAAATTTATCGGCATGTTAAACGTAAACAACCGAATCCGATATGCCTATGGGCCGGCGTATGGCATCGTAACAGTCGATAGCGAACCGTCAAACGGAACCAGAGTAGTTATCAAGCTTCCGCATGGAGGAATGACAAATGCAGTATAAGGTTTGGCTTGCAGATGACGAACCCTGGATCTTGGAAAGCTTGAAGCGAATGCTTGACTGGCCGTCCCACGGTTTTGAAATTGTGGGGCAATCCAGCAACGGACTGGATGCTTACCGGCAGATGAAGCACCATCGACCGGATGTTGCGTTCATTGATATCCGGATGCCGGGCATGAACGGAATCGAATTGATCCAGAAGCTGTATGAAGAAGAGACCGGGGTCTGTTGCGTGGTCGCCAGCGGATACGCGGAGTTTGAGTACGCCAGGCAAGCCATGCATTACGGGGCTGGCGGATATATCCTTAAACCATTTCGTAACGAAGAAATATCCGAAGTGCTGCAGGGTTTGAAGAATCGTCTGAAACGCGAAAAGCAGCCCGAAGCCATTCGGCCATCTGACGCGATTACGGATACGGCAGATTCGCGCCCGGGGGACGATACACTGCGCTCGATTGAGCAGTACATTCGCGGGAATTTCCGGGAGCCTCTAACGGTTCAGGATACTTCCAGACAGTTCTTTCTCCATCCGAACTATTTAAGTTCGCTGTTTAAACGGGAATTCGGGGTCAATTTCACGAAGTTTCTAAACGATATCCGAATGGAGCACGCTTGCAGCTTATTGCTCAACAGTCGCTTATCCGTCCGAGAGGTGGCGGAACAGGCCGGGTACAAAGACTATTTCTATTTCGCAAAAATGTTTAAACGGCACACGGGCTTGACGCCGACCGAGTACCGTTCCATAGATGCATCGACAAAACCATAGATTCGGATCAGCCCCGCTGAATGCCTCGGAACACCTAGTGTGTCCGGGGCTTTTTCGTGCGACTGAAGCGGATTTGACACGCAAGGCTTTGAGCGAATGATGTTAGAAAAGTACATAGCATATCTGAGGATCGTACATATGGTTTACCTTCAGCGCACCGTATACTTGGAGCATTAAAAGATAACGCCATGAAAGAGAGGGCAGATGCGATGGAGAAAAGCTTATGGGCGCGGATGGTGGAGCATAAATACATGTACTTGCTCGTGTTTCCGCTGCTAGTGTTCTACATCCTGTTCGAGTATGTCCCGCTGTATGGCCTGCAGCTTGCCTTCAAGGAATTTAATTTCGCCGAGGGCGTATGGGGCAGCGAATGGATTGGACTGGCCAATTTTCAGGAGATCTTTTTATTGGATGACTTTTGGACGGCCTTCCGAAACACGGTCATCATTGCACTTGGCCGGCTGATCTTTGAATTTCCCGTACCGATTGTAGTTGCACTGCTTCTGAATGAAGTCCGAACGGCCAGACTAAAGAAATTTTATCAGGTTGTGTACACGTTTCCGCACTTTTTATCTTGGGTTATCGTTAGCGGAATTCTCGTTAATTTTCTAGGCTCGTTCGGCGTACTGAATCAATTGCTGGACATGTTGGGGTTTGAAAAAGTCAGCCTGCTGGTAGACCCCGAATCATTTCGCGGTCTTTTGTTCGGCAGCAGCATTTGGAAGGATATGGGGTGGGGGACGATCATTTATTTGGCGGCCATCGCCGGGATTAATCCGTCACTCTACGAAGCGGCCAGCATCGATGGAGCCAATCGGTTTCACCAGATGCGATATATTACCTGGCCGTCTCTAAAGAGCACGGTTGTGATCCTGTTGATTCTGCAAATCGGCAATACGATGAGTTCCGGTGGGAGCGGGTTTGACCAAATTTTTAATCTGTACAACCCGGCTGTTTATGAAAAAGCGGATATTCTCGATACCTATGTCTACCGAAGGACTTTTTCGGTCGGCGACAGCTATGGGACGTCAACGGCCGTCGGCTTGTTTAAATCCATCATCAATCTTGCGCTGCTGGTAGCGGCAAACCGCGCGGCCAAGAGGTTGGGCCAGGATGGTCTCTACTAAAGCATGCCAAGCTGCGTTGCTGCTTGTATTTCGGGTGAAAGGAGGACGCCAATGAAACCGAAAGCGAATGGAGCCGATTACATGATTCACATCCTGCTTATGCTGATGGCCGTCATGACCATTCTGCCCTTTTACAATGTATTCATCACTTCATTTGCCGATCCGGCGTCGGTCGTTAAGCAGCAGTTCTATTTAATTCCCACCAGCTTTAATCTCAGCTCATACCGTATGCTGCTTGACGGCAGTTATGTCGGGAAAGCGCTGTTGAACTCCCTCATTGTCACGGTGTTCGGAACGTCGGTTAATATGCTGGTGACCACATGCGGAGCTTATGCCTTGTCCAAGAAATCCATGCCCGGCCGCTCCATTATGATGGCAGGCATCGTATTTACGATGCTCTTTTCGGGAGGACTTATTCCATATTATTTGACGATTAAGGGGCTTCAGTTGATCAATCACTATGGAGCCATGATATTCCCTGTAGCAGTCAGCACCTTCTTCTTGATTGTCATGATCAATCACTTTCGCACGATCCCGCCGAGTCTCGAGGAGTCCGCTAAGATCGATGGGGCGAATGATCTGTATATCCTCTTTCGCATCGTCATTCCGATTTCCAAGCCGACGATTGCTGCGATTACCTTGTTTTACGCGGTCGCCAGATGGAACGAATGGTATAATGCGATGCTGTTTATGACTGACACCGATAAGCATCCCATGCAGCTGTTCTTAAGGAACATGCTGGCAGACGTAACCAAGATGGCCAGGGACGATATGGGCGCGGCCATGATGTCGCAGCTCAATCAGGGCTACCCCGACGGGATCAAAATGGCAAGCGTCATTATAACCATGGTGCCGATTATGCTGATGTATCCATATCTGCAGAAACACTTTTCGGCAGGCGTAACATTGGGTGCTATCAAAGAGTGACACATATTCACGAATATCGATGGGGGAGGTTTTACTATGCAAAGCGTCCGCTGGCAAGGAAAATCCGTTTTGATCGCGATCATGATCCTGGCACTTGTCATTACAGGCTGCACCGGGAAGGCAGGCAATAGCGATGCTGGAGAAGGTGGATCCGGGGGAGGGAAGAACGGGAAGAAGCTGGATATATCGGTCTCTTTTTTTAACATCGGGCTCGCCTTTCCGAACCGTGAAACAGACGAATATTTGAAGCAGCTCGAAAGCAAATTTAATGTCCGTTTCGTTGACAAAGTGATCAGCTATTCGGATTACAAGGAAAAATACCAGCTCTGGAGCGCCTCCGGCGAGCTCCCCGATGTGTTCAGTCACGATATCATTAACTCGGAGACGTATTATTCCTGGATTAAACAAGGGATCATTCGCGCACTTCCAGACGATCTCAGTCCCTATCCGAATGTAGCCAAGGTGCTTTCGCTCGACGAAACCAAGTCGCTTCGTGTGGACGGGAAGGCCTATATGATTCCGCGCCTGACGTACCGGGATTATGATACATGGGCGATGGAACGTTCCTTGATCGTCCGCAAGGATTGGATGGAGAAGTTAGGGATTGCGGATCCCGTTACCTACGATGATTATTTGAATATGCTGAAGGCTTTCGCCAAGGATGACCCGGACGGAAATGGCAAGAACGATACGGTTGGTCTTACCTTCCGGTCGGCTGCGATGCTGGCTCCCATTGCCGGAGGCACCTTTCCACACCTGCTGAACAGCTCGTGGGTGAAGGAGAATGGAACGTATATCCCTTACTATGCCTCCGATAAGATGAAGACGGTCGTCAAGCAGATGCGCCAGCTCTTTACGGAAGGCGCGATCGATCCGGATTTTGCCATTATGAAAACAAACGACGGGATTGAAAAATTCGGCCAGGGTAAAGTGGGCGCGATCTCCATGCAGGCTACTCCGAACGGTTTAGCCAAGCTCAATGCGGCATGGAGCAAATATAACAAGGACACAAAGTTTGAGGATATTGCCCACATCATTCCGGTGACATGGCAATCGGATGACGGAAACCGATACCGCTATACGGCCGTTACGTTCTGGTCGGAAAGCTATTTCAGTGCTCGAGTGAACGACGAGAAGATGGACAGAATCCTGCAAATATACGATTATCTGCTCTCTGACGAATTTATCAGAGATAAACAGTACGGAATTGAAGGGAAGGACTATACCATAGAAGGCGAGAAGATCACGATTACGCGAGAGAAGAATGAAGAGGGCGAATTTAAAACGATTGGCAGCTTGTATCCGTCCTTCAACCTGTTTGGTTCGCTCGCGGCTTGGGGACAAGAGCTCGAATTCGTAGAGAGTGAAGTCAACAATATTGCATATGGAGAGAAGCTGTCGAGGATGTCGAGGGAAGGACTGAAGCAGCGAATCGCCGAGCATGTCCCCGTGCCGACCAATTATCAGCTGGAACTGCTGTATACCCCGGCCAAATCGAAGCTGAGCGCCATAAATCCGACGGAGGATTTGACTAGGGTCATGCTATCCAAGGAGGACCCGGTAGCGATGTGGGAGAGCATTGTGGCAGGTTACGAGAACAAAGGCTTGTCACAGTCTATACAGGAAGTAAATGAAGCTGTGCGAGAGCAGGGGCTCGACAAATGAGCGACAGTCAGAGCATGGATTATCCGATTGCCTGCACAGACCAGAAAAGCCATCGAATCCTGGTTTTCGCCCCGACAGCGCCCGATTGGAACATGGACGAATCATTGATATGGTCCTGGTCTCTCTTAGACGTGGACGGATTCAGCGAGCTCCTTCCGGCATGGGGGCTGCCGACTGAAGCCAAGCTTCGGCATGATCCGATTCGCGGGGGGCAGTGCATGATCGTTACGGATTCTTGCGGGCTTGCAGCGATCGTTCCTTATCCCGGAGGAGAATCCCTCATATGGGGGGCCTGCGTAGGCGGCAATCCTCACTCGGCCGAGCTGCTTCCTAACGGGAATCTGGCTGTGGCGGCCAGTACAGGCGGTTGGGTCAGGATCTATGCTTCTTCCCAAGGGCTAACAGATCAAGTTTATGCCGAGCTTCCGCTTCCTGGTTCGCATGGTTTGCATTGGGATTCTCGCCGAAATGTATTATGGGCTCTAGGCGATCATGATTTGGTAGCCCTCCGTCTCGAAGGAACAGATGATCAACCGGAGATCGCGGTGGACGATCGGGTTCCCCTGCCAAGCAGGTACGGCCATGATCTCCAGCCCGTGTGGGGAAACGACGATCGCTTGTGGATCACTACGGTTTCGCATGTCTACCAGTACGTCATATCATCCGGTCGGTTTGTGAGTGAATATGCGGATTGCCCGTTTGTGGATTGGCATGATGTGAAGAGCATCGGCAATCAACCTTCTGGCGTAATCGTTTCTGCTGCGCCCAAACCGGGAGGACTTTATGAATGGACGACGGACGAGATCCGCTTACACGGGACATCGAATCGGATCCGCAAAGGGACAGCGATATACAAGGCTAGGATTTGGGCCCCGGGATATTAGCCCGTCTATGATCACAATAAGGAGGCTGGAGCATGACTTCACTAAAGAAGCAGCGGTCTGTCCTATCGGATCATCCTTCCAGGTGGCCGCTTGGAACATCGCTCTCGTTAAATGATTGGGCCGATGGTCATGTCGATATTGAAGCTGTTCATCAAGCCGGCATTAAGGTTATCGAGCTGGCTTGGCGAAACGATGCCTTCGATCTGTTCAATCCGGTGAATGAGCGGACCTGCAGATTTTGGATCGAGAATAGTCGAGAGCTTGGAATCAGCATTTGGACGCTGCATCTGCCTTATGGCCCCGCCTTCGATATATCGGCCGTCAGCGAAGCGGCTTCTGTCGAGGCTTCCCGCTTATTATGCCGGTTGATGCAGCTTGCCCATGAATGGGGCATTCCCATGGTTGTACTCCATCCAAGCTGGGAGCCAATTACGGATGAGGAACGTCCGCAACGGCTGGAAGTGTGCAGGAGGGCATTATCGGTGCTGGCAGATGAAGCGGAAGCGCTCGGCATACGGATCGCAGTTGAATGCTTGCCGCGCACGTGCCTCGGGAATTCGGGCCGGGAGATCGCAAGTCTGCTTGCAGCGGATCCTCGGCTCGGCATATGTTGTGATGTCAACCATCTTCTGCTGGAAGCCCCGGAATGCTTCATCAGAGAACAGGGCGAACGCATCTTCACGGTCCATATGTCGGATTGCGACGGTCGAGATGAAAGACACTGGATGCCGGGCATGGGCTCCATTCGGTGGAACGAGGTTTTGCGAGCATTGGTTCTGCACGATTACCAAGGTCCGTTTATGTTCGAGGTCCGCAGACCTGTTCCTTCGGAAGTGGCAGCTTGCTGGGAACGATTGATCGAAGGCTATGATCTTGCTTATCCGAAAGCAATCGAACTTCCGTGAACACATGATGAAAGGAAGGGATCGAATGAATAATCGGAAGAAGATGACATCCCGGCTGCGCCATTTGCTGCTCGCTGTTGGTATCTCTCTGGCTGCCCTGACTCTCTTTATTACCGGAGATAACCTAAGAATGAGCTGGGTGGACGCATCTTCGCCTCTCCAGGAGGATTATGATATCGCTATGAGCGATCAAGCGTCCAAAAAAATATTGGTGATGGACCCTGGCGTCTCTGATTGGAATGATTCCAGGGCCGTTAAATGGTCTTGGGCACCCAGTGCATCCAACGGCTTCGCTGAGTTTACCGCCTATTGGGGATTGCCGACGGAAGCACGGATTAGAAACAGCGATTTCTTCGGAACCCAGGTTATGCTCGTTACCGACTCAAGGGGATTGGCCGCGATTATTCCATATCCTGCAGGAAATTATAAGCTCTGGGCAGCGAATGTAGGCGGCAATCCCCACTCCGCCGAACTTCTGCCCAACGGCAACATTGCCGTTGCAGCAAGCACTGGAGGCTGGGTACGGATTTATACATCGTCTCAGAGCTGTCATTCAATGACATACGCAGAGTATCGTTTGGAGAGCGCTCACGGCGTATCTTGGGATCCGCATAATGAAATATTATGGAGCCTGGGAAATGGGGCGATCGTTGGGTTGAAGGAAGGGGGAACAGCCGCGAGCCCGACGTTGACCGAGCATGTTCGACTGGATGTTACCCGCTTGAACGGGCATGACATACAACCGGTGTATGGAGACCTTGACCGATTGTGGGTGGCATCGGGTGGGAAGGTATATCAATACGTCAAATCGACCAATTCGCTCGATCTTACGTATGCGGGAGCTGACGAGATCAGCCGGGTGGGCGTAAAGGCTGTCGGTAATCAGTCATCAGGCCAGGTGGTGCAAACGGTCGCGGATGTCGCGAAGAATCCGGTCGGCGGCTGTACGCTTTACACGTGGTGTACGGATTCGGCAGACTTTTTCCTTCCGAGTGCAACACGTACCAAGACCGGTGCTGCATTCTACAAAGCACGGATACTGAATCCTAACTATCAGTAGTTGAAGATAGCCGGGATCGAGAGTCCCTTTCAAAAGCTCTTAAGGCGACGAGTGAGGAGATGCTGCTGAGGATCGTTCAAGCGATGTGCTTGGGCGATCTTTTTTTGCCTGGTATGGTATGCTATCCTTACGTATCAGGGATGGATCTGAAGGAGGCAATCGGATGTTGATGATGAACGAGAAAATAAAAGCACGCGAGGTTGAACTGACGGGACTCGACGGTGATGACCTCGGCATCATGCCACGGGACGAGGCATTAGCGCTGGCGAAAGCGAATAAGGCGGATTTAGTGTGCACTTCGCTGTTCAGCAGCCCTCCGCCATGCAAGCTAGTCAGCCGAGGAATGGCCAAGCAGGAGGCCGCGAAGGAGAAGAAAGGACAGAAGCCGGCCAGCGGTCCGATCAAAGTGAAAGAATTTCGCCTCACCGTACATATCGAGGAGCACGACTATGACACCAAGCTGTCTCAAATGCAGAAGCTGCTTGAATCGGGCAAGGCGGTCCAGCCGATCATCCGCATTCAGGGCAAGGAGGGCGATGCCGCCAGGAAGCTGCTGGAACGGTTGATCCACGATCTGGCCGGGAAGGGAACGAAGGAAAACGGCATCCAAGTGAGCGGCAAACAGGCGACGGTGAAGCTGCTCCCGGTGTAAATGCCACCAGGCGTGCAATTCCATGATTTACTTTTGCGTTCTTTGATGATACTATAATTCAAATTATAAACGCGATGAAGAGAAGAGTAGACGAGTCAGGATTCCCTACAGAGAGCCCCAGCAAGCTGAAAAGGGGCGGGAAACCCTTCGTTGAACCAAGCCTCTGAGCGGCGCATCGGAACTTGTGGTTTACATAAGCAGATGGTGCGACAGGAGCTCCTGTTATAGAGCTAGGGTATAAGCCGTCAGCCGATGGCCGTACCTGATGAGGCCGGTATCGTGAGATATCGGCAAATAGGGGTGGCACCGAGAAATCAAATCTCGTCCCCAAGACATTTGTCTTGGGGGCGGGATTTTTTGTCGTTCCAGAGGAAATGAACATGTTAATTTAGAAGAGGTTGTACCCATGAGCACTGACAAAAGAAACGAAGCTATGAAGTCCGACTTTCTGACGGACATTGTGCGGGAGGACATCGCGAGCGGAGTGTACTGCAGGCCGATCGCGACGCGTTTCCCGCCCGAGCCGAACGGTTATCTTCACATCGGAAGCGCATATGCCATCCAGGTTAACCATTCGATCGCTGACCGGTTTGACGGCAGGTTTAATCTGCGCTTCGATGATACGAACCCGCTTAAGGAAGACGTTAAATATGTGGAGGCGATCAAACAGGATATTGAATGGCTTGGATTGAAACCGGATGTATATTTCGGATCGGATTACTCGCAGCAAATCTACGAGGCCGCAATCAAGCTGATTCGCAAGGGCAAGGCCTATGTCTGCGACCTTAGTCCGGAGCAGATGACTGCTTACCGGGGAACGCTGACCGAGCCGGGGAAGGATAGTCCATACCGAGGCCGGACGGTGGAAGAAAATGAGTCCTTATTCAAGCAGATGAAGAATGGAGAGTTTGCAGCCGCCTCGAAGGTGCTTCGGGCGAAGATCGATATGGCATCACCTAATCTCAATTTGCGGGATCCCGTACTGTACCGGATTATCCATGCGGAGCATTACCGAACCGGAAATGAATGGTGTATCTACCCGATGTATGACTTTGCCCATCCGATCCAGGATGCCATTGAAGGGATTACGCACTCCTTATGCTCGGCTGAGTTCAAGGATCACCGCCCGCTGTATGAATGGGTACTGAGGGAGCTTGATATTCCGGAGCCTCCCAAGCAGAGGGAATTCGGCCGGCTGAATATTTCGGGAACGGTTACGAGCAAGCGATATTTGAGGGAGCTGGTTGATGGGGGTTATGTCGACGGTTGGGATGACCCGAGACTGCCGACACTGCAAGGGTTGCGCCGTAGGGGCGTGACTCCGGAAGGGCTTCGACGATTTCTCGAAGAGCTTGGCGCGCTAAAAAATCCTAGTACCGTGGACTCGGCGATGCTGGAGCACTTTGTCCGCCAGGATTTGAAGATGCGGTCCCTGAATGCCATGGCTGTGATGCACCCGCTGAAAGTGGTCATCACGAATTTTCCGGCGGACCGGACGGAAATGCTTGTTCTGCCGAACCATGAAGGCGATGAATCCCTGGGAACCAGGAAAGTCCCGTTCACCAGGGAACTGGTGATCGAACGGGAGGATTTCATGGAGGATCCGATCGCAGGGTTTCACCGGCTGTCGCCGGGGCAGGAGGTGCGGCTGAAGGGAGCTTACTTTATCCGCTGCGAGGAAGTCGTAAAGGACCCGTTAACCGGTAAAATAACCGAGCTGCACTGCACCTATGACCCGTTGACACGAAGCGGAAGCGGGTTCAACGCACGGAAAGTCAAGTCGACGGTTCACTGGGTATCCATGAGTTGCGGGATCCATGCAGAGCTGCATCTGTATGATCGCCTTCTGAAGGAGACCGCTGTTCTTGCAGAATCCGGCAACGATTGGAAGGAGCTCCTGAACCCGGCATCGTTGATTCGGGTGGAGAAGGCTTTTCTTGAGCCGAGCATGAGCAATGCCTCTTTCCATCAAACCTACCAGTTCATCCGACACGGCTACTTCTATCTCGATAACAAGCACGCCCATTCCGGGCATCTTGTGTTTAACCGCGTTGTACCGTTGAAGGATTCGTGGAAGAGGCAGAACAGCGACATGTTCAAATGACCATGTATGCGATGCATTAAGCTTTGCGAACGCTAGGAATAGAGCTGCATTTCATCGGGAACGAATCAGGCCGGCCAATGCTCAGGATGCGTTAACGAAGGCGGGAGCTTCGTGCTCGCATCCCCGATGGCGGCTTGGACTTGGGCTTGGGTTAGGAAGAGGCATCCGGTCAGATTGGCTCCCCGAATGTCCGCATCCCGGAAATCCGCGCCGATCAGATCGGCTACCCTCAGATCCGCGCCGCGCAGATCAGCTGCGATGAGATAAGCCCCTCTCAGATTGGCATATCGAAGATCGGCGCCCTTAAGCTTGGCGCCGATCAGATCCGCACCCCGGCCGCCGATGTTCTTCCTGACGGGAGGACCGGTGTGCTTACGGCGGGCATTCTCCCGGACAAGCTCGCTTGTCCGAAGCAGGAGCAAATTGACTTCGGCCCGATGAGCTGCCACATCGAGCTTCAGCAGAGCTGGCGGAGGGAGAAGCGTCATGCGCTCGGTCTCCTCCAGCGCTCGTTCGATATCGGCATGAATTTCTTGCGCCGGCCGTTGTTCCAATGCTTCGCTTAAATACCATAACAGCTCGTGGAGCTGCCGCATTATCGGGAATACCTCGAACATTTCCTTGGCGGTCTCAGCTGACTGCCGCCAGTCGCGTCTCTGGTAAGTAAGCTGGGATACCTTCTGTCCTGCGCCAAAGCAATCGAAAACGGTGCAGCCGCGGAAGCCCTTTTGTCTAAGATGATCGTGGATGCCGCAGCGGAAATCGGCTCTCAGATTGCTGCAGGGTGTTCCGGCGTCCTTATTCACCGCAAAATCCGATGAAGCCGCGAAGGGCAGCGCCACGCAGCATAAGCCGAAGCAGCTGGAACAGTCCGATTGCAGACTATGCCGCAGCGATTCGGATGAGGTTTGTTTGTTCGTCATGAATGATATGAATCTCCTTCCACATGGGCGATGAACATGAATACATAGATTCTATTTTAGACCATAGAGAGGGTAAAGTCATAGATGCAATCTCAGTTTTATCATTTTCGCCCCATTTTAGGACATATGTCCTTTTCCCCAATGCCGGATATACTCTTAAATAATATACAGATCAATGACGACGCGAGGAGTTTATACGCATGAGAGGAATTGTATTTGCTATACTGGGCGGTGCATGCATAACGCTGCAGGGTGTGGCGAACGCAAGGATCAGTCAGGATATGGGAACATGGCCGGCGGCATCCGTAACGCAGCTGACGGGGTTTTTGATGGCATTGGTAATTTTGTCGTTTGTCCGTGACAGCAAGCAGTATTGGGTTAGGCAGGTGAACCCGGTGTATGTATTAGGAGGCGCTTTGGCGGCACCGATCATATTCAGTGAAGTTACCGCGATCCGGCATATCGGGGTAACCTTGACGATATCGGCGCTGTTGATCGCACAGCTGAGCCTGACGTTCGTGATTGACGCCGGCGGATGGTTCGGCGTGGCCAAGAAGAGGATTACGGCAGCTCAATGCATTGGCATTGCCATGATGATCGCCGGTGTGCTGTTCCTTAAAATGTAGCAGCAAAGGACAGAATCATGAACAGATGGGAAGTGAACTGATCGATGAAAGAAAGTCGCGATCCGGAACGCCTGCGTTCCTTAATTCGCGAGCACCAGATGGAGCATGTGTTCCCGGAAGAACTGGAGCCCCATCTGCTGCTGTGTGAGTACGAACAGGGAGAGAGCATTTGCAAGCAGGGGGAGACAGCTGAATACCTTTATGTGCTTGTTGGAGGGAAAATCAAGGTGTTTACAACGTCACCGGAAGGCAGGGCGCTCATTCTGTCCTTTAAAACGCCGCTGGAGGTGATTGGTGATATTGAGTATATTCAAGGAAATCCATTCATCAACACGGTGCAGGCGGTGATGCCTTCGACCATGGTTGCCGTTCATCATCGTTGGCTGAATAAATACGGTCAGTCCCATCCGCCGCTGCTGCAGTTTCTGCTGCAGATCGTCACCCGCAAATTTTATATTAAGTCCAATTTTATGAGCTTTAATCTGATGCATCCGGTGGAAGTTCGTCTAGCCAGTTATCTGCTTTCGGTCTCGCAAGGCGATTCCGGAGCGTTCGCAACCGATCCTCCAGATGTCTTCCAGCTGTCAGATATTGCGAATCTGCTCGGGACAAGCTACAGGCATCTGAACCGGGTGATTCATAAATTTTGCAAGGACGGCTTGATCGAGCGCCGCCGCGGCATCATCCTGATCAAGAATCGGGAGAAGCTGTTCGAGGTGGCCGGGGGCAATATTTACGAAGAATAAATGACCGCTAAGAACGACATATGGGGAAAGTGAAGGAGGAGCGGAATGTGGCCGGAGGATTGGTATTGGCGCTTATAGCCGGCGCTCTGGTAAGTCTGCAAAATATATTCAACAACCGGGTTAATGCTGCCACGGGACTATGGTCAACGACAACATTGGTGCTTGGATTGGGCTTTGCTGCATCCTTCATCATAAGCTTGGCAGTCGAGGGTACCGCCACCTTCCAGCTGGACCGGATGAAGCCCTGGTATTGGATCAGTGGGGTCATCGGCGTAGGCGTGGTGATCTGTCTGGTTCAAGCTACGAAAATGCTCGGACCGACGTTCGCCATATCGATTGTCATGACGTCACAGCTCGGGTTCGCCCTCTTGTGGGATTCCATGGGATGGCTCGGTCTTGCTAAGGTTCCTTTTACAATAAACCAGCTGATTGGAGTTCTGGTTATCATCGGCGGCATTCTGGTGTTTAAATTAGGAGGATCACAAGAGAAGCAAGAAGCTCGAAAAGTTCGCGAAGGAGGAGAGTAAACATGGGATCGATCATTGATAAAGTCGCATGGCTGCATGTGGTTGACGGACGCATCTTATGCGCCCGTTCCAGAGGCAAGGATACGTACTATGTTCCCGGCGGAAAGCGTGAGGCCGGCGAGACGGAGCTCGAAACGCTTGCCAGGGAGATTGAAGAGGAGCTGTCCGTTCGGATACAACCGGAAAGCGCCGTGCACTACGGAACCTTCGAGGCGGAGGCTCATGGTAAAACCGATGGAGCCATCGTGAAGATGTCCTGTTATACGGCAGAGGCGGACGGAGAGCTGTCGCCAGCCTCGGAGATCGAGGAGCTGGCATGGTTGACATATCAAGATAAAGGACGTGTGTCCGAGGTGAGCCGGCTGATCTTCGAGCGGTTATACGAGACCAAGCAGCTGAACGATTAACCAGAGAACGATGAACCATTTAAGTCTAAAAAAGACGCCTCCGCGGAGGCGTCTTTAATCATTAGATTTAGAACGTACGTTCGATTTAAGGAACATTTGAATCAAACGGGGTCTTATTCGATTTTCATATTATTAGTATAAACGAACGCCTAATATAAGTCTATATTTTGCCAGGAAATTATTTTATAGTAGGTGATACCCGGCCGGGAAGTCAGAGCTTAGCCATCGCGTTGTATAGCTAAAGGGAGCCTATTTCTTATGCAAATTCGATTATGGAATACCAATTTAAAAGTTCGCTTATTTGGCGAAGCGCTGTTCAATATGCTCGTGTGGATGTACTTTCCGTTTATCGCGGTTTATTTCGGGAATGCGTTAGGAAATGATATCGCGGGGATGCTGATGACGGTTCCCCCGTTATTCAGCATGGCAGGGAGCTTGATCGGAGGCGCTTTGGCGGACCGGATCGGACGCCGTCCCGTCATGCTGACGGGCGCTGCGCTCCAAACCTTGATGTTCGCCGTATTCGCCTTGTCATCTTCCCATTGGCTCGATTATGCGGCGTTTATTGCCATTGGCTTCGGCGGTGCCATTTATAGGCCGGCCAGCACGGCCATGGTGGCGGACCTGGTTCCGGCACAGGACCGGCGTCAAGTGTTCGCTACGTTCACGACCGCCAATAATATCGGGGCAGTGTTAGGCCCGGCGCTTGGAGCGGTATTCTTCTTCCATTACCGGCAGGAGCTGCTGTGGACCTGCTCGTTCATCCTGCTGCTGTATTTCATCGCTATCTATTTGATCGTTAAAGAATCCATGCCGCCTGGGGAGGGAAGCGCTGGCCGTTCAGCAACGGTTGGCGAAATATGGAGGGAGCAGTGGAAGGGATACGGCGTTATTTTTCGCGACAAGGTGTTTCTGGTGTACATACTAGCAGGGATATTCGCGCTGGTAGCGATTATGCAGCTGGATTTGTATTTAGCCGTCTACGTCACGAACTACGTGCCTGCTCAGGCTTTGTTCTCCTGGGAGGAGGGCAAGCTGATGCTTTCGAGCACCGAGATATTGGGCTGGCTGCTCGGCCTGAACGGTCTCTTGTTTGTGCTGTTTATCCTGCCGGTAACCAAGTGGCTGCGCCATTGGAAGGAGCGCGACGTATTCATTATGTCATCGCTGTTATCCGGATTAGGGACGTTTGCCCTCGGCTTCAGCACCAATCTATGGTTCTTGTTTATCGTTACGATCGTGTTTACATTCGGCGAGATTGTCCGCTCACCGGTCATGCAAAGCTTTATCAGCCATTATGCTCCGGAGCATGCAAGAGGACAATACATGGGTGCTGACAATCTGCAGTATACGATCGGGCGATTTTTGGCGCCGGTCACTGTGTTTTTATCGGCGTGGATTCCGCCAATGGGAATATTCAGCCTGATCCTGCTGTCCGCACTTATTAGTGTCGTTCTATACGTACATTTGTTCAGAATATACCCCGCCTCGTCAAAACAATAGATGGTCCCATGCCGGATAGATTGGGGAAGCAATCCTCCGGGCAATCAAACAGATCAAAGCAAAGCCGTCAGATTTGCAGCTTGCTCATTTGTCGTCGCGGCGATCGCATGGCATTGTGAGCGGGTCGTAAATTTGGACGGCTCTCATTTATTGTCGTTCGTATTTACAAACCGATGGTCGGTATATATAATAAGGAGCAAAGAGGATGAGGAGTTGATGGAGATGGCACCATTTATAGGCATGGTCTTTTCGTTTCTCGTTTTTCGGACACTCGGTTTAGCCGGCTGGGAGTACATGAACGACACCGTCATATCGCTTCGCTTTGCAGCAGCGGTGATGCTGCTGATCGCAGCGTCGGCTCACTGGGGCAGAATGCGTCCCGATTTGATCGCGATGGTACCGCCATGGATCCCGAAGGCGGGGATGATCGTAAGTTTGACAGGCATTTTTGAAATAACGGGTGCCTTTCTGCTGCTCTTCCCGTCGACGACAACGATAGCAGCAACCTTGCTGACGCTGCTGCTGATTGCCATGTTTCCAGCTAACATGCATGCAGCCCGTCATAAGCTCAAGCTAGCGGGCAGGCCGGTTCCACCGCTTGGGATCAGAACGGTTATTCAAATCGTGTTTATAGCCGCTATATTAATTGCAGGCTGGCTGCCTTCCCAAGGATAATGCAGTACCTATAAGGAGGAATCGCATATGAAGCAAGAAGAACGCCGAGAGCAAACGCAGCACATCTTGCTGGAAGCAACAGAGGAATTGATTCGGGAGAAGGGCTGCAGTCAAACGACGTTGACGGACATTATGAAACGCACCGGACTCTCCAAAGGCGCGATCTTTCATTACGTCTCCGGCAAAGATGAGCTGTATATCAATGTATTGAAAGCGAAGCTCGCGGAATCAAACGAACGGTTTATGAATGAAGTAAACAAGCAGGGGAAGAAGAAGCAATTTGAAGGACCCATGAACGCCATCGCGCATGGAATGACGAAGCTGGAAAGCCGCGATGACGTCAGCAACCAGATTTTGATGTATTTGATCGGAAAGAGCGATCAGCCGGGGATTGCCGAAATTGTAGCCGGGTTTTACAGGGAATCGACGGCCACCTCGAGGAAGTGGATCGAGACCGGGCAGGAAGCGGGCGTAATTCCAAAATCCATCGATGCCGAGCGGACGGCTGAGCTGTTCGAATTGCTGTCTTTCGGGCTGCGGGTACGGGGATTGATCGGGGCCAAGAGCGACGTCTTCGGTACGAACGAGTACGAGGATTTTATCATCGGTATTCTCCAGCCCGGAGAAGCCGGGAAGGGGGGCAGGAGCAGATGACGGTATGGCTGTTTCTTCATATAACCGGAAGCGTGCTGTTTGTCGGGAATATCATAACGGCAGCGTTCTGGAAGGTAAGGGCCGATATCGAGGGCAATCCGCCCCACATCCACCGGACGGCGAAGAATGTGATGCTGGCCGACTACGTGTTTACCCTTCCGGGATTATTGCTGCTTATCGTTTCCGGCATCGTGATGGCTGGTCGCTCCGGATTCGGGATTGGCGGAATGAATTGGCTCACCGCATCGCTTGTCTTGTTTGGCGTGACGGGGCTGATTTGGGGAGGCGTATTGATCCCTTTACAGAAAAGCATGATCAGGCACAGCGGGCATTCCGTAGAATGCGGAGCGGTCACGGCAGGGTATAAGAAGGCCTCAAGGTATTGGGCCATATTCGGAACGATCGCAACCCTGCTTCCCCTAGCCATCCTTTATTTTATGGTGTCAAAGCCATTTTGATAGAAGAGATGGTCAACTCGTACTCCGCTAGGATTCCATGTAAGGAAAAGGAAGGAAACTGAATCATAAGAAGAAGGCGAGCGCACGGTAAAACATTACCGTGTGTTTTTTTATAACGAACACTTAACAAAAAGAACGGAACCCCTTATAATGGTCAAAGTCTTGTCGTCCGGGAACCAACATGCTTGAGCATGCATTTACTTGCTCGGCAAGCTATGGCTTGGCTGTTACATTCATAGTTTAAGCTAAATTCTTCGTAAAGGTGTTTGATACGCATGCTTCATAATCCAACAGGAAGAGAACGCCTCGGCCTAGCATTTCTACTAAGTTTGCTGGGGATATTGGGACCATTCAACATCGATATGTATCTGCCCAGCTTCCCCGATATATCGGCTGACTTGGGAGCGCGAGCCTCACTGGTGCAGCTGAGTTTGACTTCGTGCTTGATTGGTCTGGCTTTGGGACAAATGATCGTGGGTCCAATCAGTGACGCACGCGGAAGAAGAATGCCCTTAATCATCTCTTTGGGGCTGTTCGCATTGTCTTCTCTGTTTTGCGCGCTTGCCCCGAATATTACGACACTGATTATCGCTAGATTCTTGCAGGGATTTACTGCTGCTGCCGGCCTTGTCATCTCCCGTGCGGTCGTGCGGGATGTGTTCAGCGGCAGGGAGCTGACCAAGTTCTTTGCGCTGCTGTCGGTCATCAATGCCGTTGCGCCGATGGTCGCCCCAATGTCGGGCGGAGCGATTTTGCTGCTTCCATCCGCCAGCTGGCATTCGATCTTTTATTTTCTAAGCTTATTCGGTCTGTTTATCGTGCTCACCATTACGCTGCGGTTGAAGGAAACCTTGCCGCCCGAGAGACGGATGTCAAGCTCGATTGGCCACTCGATAAAGACCATGGGGGATCTGTTCAAGGATCGTTCCTTCATCGGATACGCCTTGACGGTCGGCTTCATCCACGGCGGGAGCTTTGCTTACGTGTCAGGCACTCCGTTTGTATATCAAGGGATATATGGTGTATCGCCGCAGGTGTTCAGCATTCTGTTCGGCATCAATGGCCTCGCGATCATCTTCGGCAGCTTTCTGATCGGACGCTTCGGCGGCATCATTCCGGAACGGACATTGCTGCGCTTCGGCGTATGGACGGCGGTAAGCGCAACTTCATTGCTGCTTATCATGACGGCGATCCGAGGTCCGCTGGCCCTCATCGTCATCTTAATCTTTATATACATGATCACGATCGGAATCGTCGCAACCAGCACATTTACCTTGGCCATGGAGAAGCAGGGACATCGGGCTGGTAGCGCAAGCGCTGTGCTTGGATTGGTACCGTTATTGCTGGGCTCGGCGGTATCGCCCCTGGTCGGCATTGACGAGACGACAGCCGTGCCGATGGGAGCGGTGTTGTTCGTCACCTCGTGCCTTGGCGCATGGGCGTTTACCAAGCTGACAAGAGCGAACGGGGATGGAGCATCGGCAAGCTAAAAAATCCCTCGAATGACATTTCGTTATCCGTTGCAAAATGTAGGTAAGGCGGGTGACGATATGCGAAAAATGGGAATGAAATGGTTTGCTGTGGTTCTCATCCTGGCGGCTGCGGTAGGCTGTGGGAATAAAGAGACGAAAGAGCATGATTTGCTGCATGTGAAGTCCAAGCAGGGGGCCGATAAGAAGAAAGTGATCTTTCTTATGATAGACACTTTGATGGCCCAATCCATCGATGAAGGGATCCGTCAAAAGCAGCTTCCAACCTTTCAGTATCTTATCGAGAATGGACAGTATCATAGGGATATGGTCAGTTCGTTTCCGACGATGTCGGTGACGATTGACAGCTCGATGCTGACCGGAACCTATCCTCATGAACATCGAGTACCCGGGCTTCTTTGGTATTCGGCCGAGGAGAAACGGTTAATCAACTACGGAACCGGTCCGATGGAGATTCTGAGGCAGGGCGTGAATCATGTGCTTGAGGATGCCCTAATCAACCTGAACGGCCGGCACCTCAATCCGAAGATTCCTACGATTTATGAAGAAGCGGCCAGACTCGGGTTGACTTCCGGCTCGATCAACGGTTTGGTGTATCGGGGAAAATCGGCGCATACCCTCTCAATTCCAACGTGGATCGAGGTACCGACCTCACTTCATCGCAACATCAAGGTCAAAGGCCCCGATCTGTTGACCTTGGGTGCCCTCTCCAATCCGCTGAACGGCAAAAAGAATATGCCTGACAGCATTGCCAACCGATTGGGAATGGATAACAAATTTGCGCTGGAAGCCTTGGAATACTTAATCAAGGAGAAGAAGCTGCCGGACTTTTTATACGTGTATTTGCCGGATCTGGATCAGAAGCTTCATAAGAAGGGGCCTTCGGATTTGGAAGGCGTCAAGAAGCTTGACGCTCAGCTTCATTCCATGCTGCAAGCCTTCGGATCGCCCGAACAAGCGCTGGATGAAGCCGTGATCATCATTGCGGGCGACAGCGGCATGACGCAGCTGCTGCCGGCTGATCAGCATTCGGAAATCGACCTTCCGGCCATACTGAACGGGTACCGGATCCTGCGTCCGGGCGAGCGGCCGACGGATGAAACCGATGTGATCCTCGCCGTGAATGAAACGATGGCTTACGTATATAACGCGAATGGGAAGTACTCGCTGCAAGAAATTGCAGGCAAGCTTCTTAAGGACAATCGTATCGACATGGCCGCATGGAAAGATGACGGATGGATTCATGTTACCCGCAGTTCTTCAGGCAAGAAACTGAAATATCATGCGGATGGTCCGTTCTCGGACACCTATGGGCAGAAGTGGGCGATCGAAGGGGACATGGACGCTTTGGATCTGAAAACAGGCAAGAATGATCGGGATGGAGGACAATCCATAAGCTATGGAGAATACCCTGATGTTCTGCAAAGACTGGCGAGCGCTCTTCATTCCCACGCCGGGAGCTATATGGTCATTACCTCGAAACCCGGATACGAGCTCAAAGACCAAAGCTCTCCGACGCATGAGGGAGGGGGCGGGCACGGATCTATAAGGAAGAAGGAATCGCTTGTGCCGCTCATTATTTGCGGAACAGACCGTGAACCCCGGTACTTGCGTATGATTGATCTAAAGGCGTTCCTGCTGGATTTGCTGGTGGAGCCATCACAAGGCGAGAAGCAAAGGAAGATCGACGGAGAAACCGCGCGATAGCGCGGTTTTTTCATGGTTATTTAAGGGGGGCAAGCCGAGCGGATGACATATATCCCCGGGCAATCAGAAATTCTTTCAGCACCGCAAGCCCATCTTCGATCTGTTGAGGTTCCAGGTGACCATAGCCGAATAACAGCTTATTGGCGTGAAGTCCTTTGGCAATCGCGTGATATTCAACAGGTGTTATCCGGATCCGGTTGCTCCTGCACATGTCTTTAAAGGACGGATCGAACTGCATATCCTCGAATTCGACCGCAAGATGCAGTCCGGCTGCATCGCCCCATAGCCGCCAACGGTCACCGAATGATGCCTTTAATGCTGTCAGGAGCGCTTGTCTACGTTCACGATACAGCTTGCGCATGCTTCGGATATGCCTGTCAAATTTCCGTGACCGTAAAAATTCTGCTAATGCCGCTTGCTCGAAGGGAGGGTTCTGCACATCCGTATGCGTGCGCAAATAACGCCATCGCTCCTGAAGGCAATGCGGAAGAATGACATAGCCGATCCGAAGGGCCGGGAACAGTACTTTACTGAACGTTCCGATATAGATCACGCGATCCGGATCCACGGCATAGAGGGGGGAAACCGGGTCTCCGTCATACCTAAATTCACTGTCGTAATCATCCTCAACGATATAGCTGTCATTTTCCCTCGCAAATCGAATCAAAGCCGCACGACGATCGGCAGGCAATATTCCGCCAAGCGGGAATTGATGCGAGGGGGTTACATAGACAGGGCCGCTAATTCTTGGGAGCTTGTCTGTTAATAAGCCAAACTCATCCACCGGAACGCGTTTCACTTGATAGCCTTTATTGATGAACGACTGGAGCATTTCGATGTTCGTCGGATCTTCAACGATAATCGCCTGATCCTGCCTGTACAACAGGTGGGCAATGACACTCAAGGCGTGGGTCGCGCCTGCCGTTATGAAAATATCCAGCGGATCGACCACAAGTCCTTTACTCCGGTACAGCCAGGAGGATATTTCAAAACGCAAGCTTGGCAGTCCCTGGGGGCCCGTATACCCGAGCATATCGTTAGACATCTCGCGGAAAGCCTTGATCGAGATTTGCTGCCACAAATAATTAGGGAACCGCCGGAGCTCCGGTTGGCCAGTACGGAAATCGGCGAGGAGGGGAAGAGGCTGTTCCTCGCGCTGCCGAGCAACCTCTTTTTTCTCCGTATGGACAGCTACGCCTTCCGTGATCCTTGTTGGAGCTCCCTGGCGGCTTACAACGAATCCCTCAGCCAACAGCATATCAAAAGCCTCATTCACCGTATTTCGGGAGATCTTCAGTTCCTCCGCCAACTGACGGGTGGAAGGAAGGGCTTCCCCTGCACGAAGCTTTCCGGCAACAATTTGTTCCTTGATTGCCAGATAAATTTGACGCTTAAGCGGAACCTCGATTTCTCGCCGCAATTCGAATCCCCACATAATTCCTCCAACTGGTTTGTATGAATTCAAGCTGAACTGGTTCTTCAACCAACTCCGATAAGATTGTACCATGTTGAGGATATCAAGCGACTATTGTTTTTTGTGAGGATGTGAACTCGGGTGGAAAGATGGAAAGGGATGTTGTATCTGTTCGGGGCGTTTATGCTGGCAGGTACTTCGGTTATTACGGCCTGGCTGTTGAACGGCAAGCTGGCCGCGTTCACGATTACGGCGATCAGTCTTCTGCTCGCGCTTATGATTCTAGTACCGATGCGATTGCAGGCGCTGGTTCGTACGCTCAGGAGCCGAGCCGGCACAAACTGGCGTCAACTGCTGCTTCAAGCTGTCTTTGGCATGTTTTTGTTCCGCATGTTCATGCTCTTTGGCCTCTCCCATACTAGCGCTGCGGAAGCGGGGATCATTACTGGGGCAACGCCGGCTATTACCGTAGTGCTGGCAAGTCTTGTTCTGAAGGAGCGGGTAAACCGCTTCAGTCTGCTCGGAATCGCTAGCACGGTCAGCGGAATTATTCTGATTCAGGGGCTGTTTCTCGCAAGATTATTCCTTTACCGTACAGCACTTGATCGGAAATGTGCTGGTGCTCTGCGCGGCTTCTAGTGAATCGGTATTCAATATCCTGTCGCGTATGAGCTCGACAAAAAATGACGGACGATCTCAACAACCGGTGGATCCGGTTGTGCAAACGACGCTGGTATCTGCGATAGCGTTCCTTCTTTGTCTTATACCGGCGGGGTTTGAACACCCGCTTCGGTCCCTTGCAGGGATCGCATGGGAGGAGTGGCTAGCGCTGATCTGGTACGGTCCCTTTGTGACGGCACTTGCCTTTGTGTTTTGGTATGCGGGAATCCGCCGATGCGATGCTTCCACGGCGGCGGCATTTTCTGGAATGATGCCGTTTACCGCCCTGGTGCTGTCCGTGGTCTTGCTGGGCCAGCGGGCAGGAGTGGAGCAATGGGCCGGAGGGCTGCTGGTGGCGGGTGGCATGGTGCTGATCGGCGTGAACCAGAAACGAATAGGAGTTGAACGTAACATTGGCAAATCCGGACTGAATCTAAATACGGCTAAAAGAACTTAACAGTAGCAAACAACGGAGCGGGGAGAGAGGGTTATTTAATCGATAGCTTGCATTTTCCCTGTATCCCCGATTTCAACGATGAAAATAAAACGACAGGGCACGCACACGGTTCCATTAGAGATCATTCTTGCTGTTTGATTGTGCTGAAACGGGTTATAAATGTAACAATTGGATAACCTAACTTCAGAAGGAGTGATAATTATGGAAAAGCTGTTGGTTAAGCTGCTGGTTCACGGCGTCATGATCACGGGCTTGCTGCTCGCTCTTTCAAACGCCACGCTGATTGCGGCCCTGATCACCGCGCTGGGCATAGGCATTGTTGCTTATCTGCTCGGGGATCTTCTAATTCTGCCAAGGACGAATAACATGGTAGCGACCATCGCGGATGCAGGCTTGGTATTCGTCATGCTGTGGATCATTGCCGATGCCGCCAATTGGACGCTAAGCTTCCCGGAGATACTGCTGCTTACGGTTTTGGCAGGAGGCTTTGAGTATTTGTTCCATATGTGGCTCCTGCGGGATCATACCCCGGTTCGAAGACAGCGCGCTTAAGCCGTGTTGGAAGCCGCATTAAACGACCGTCCATCGATCAAAAGGAAGAGACTCAGCCTGGCTTTGATCCTGCTGAGTCTCTTTGCTATTCGTGCGGCTGCTGCTACTCAGGCCTCTTCGCTTGGAGCGGCGGAGGAATAAGCCAGCCCTTCTCCTTGTTCATGCGAAGAATCCGAAGGCCGAGGGCCGCTTTGGTTGTATGGTATTTCGCAAACAAAGCGCCGATATCTTCCCGGATGCTCATTCCCATCACTTTGCTGCAAGAAGCGAGTCCTAGCGCATTCTCGGCAGCGATTTTGGCGGCGATTTCCGGATCGGTGAACCGGGCGCCCATCGGGATTTCCTCGAGCTTGGCAGGAGGCCGTTCAGCCAGCGCCGGGGCCGGCGTAATGCCGTTGTCGGTCAGCAATTCGTCGCATTCCTTCATTTCAAGTCTCGCTTGGTCGAGCAGGTCCTCAAGGATCTTCTTCAGCTCCTTGTCTCCTGCATGATACATATACGCCTCATAGCAAGAGATGGTGCCCTTGGCCATCATGGACGTTTCCCATACGCTGAAGATTTCGCCGTAATGCATAGGCTCATCTTTCGGATTGCCGCTTAAAATACCCAATATGATTCGCTCCTTTATATTTATTGAACATCGTCATTATGTACAGGAACCATGTATTTCATGCTGCAACTTCTTGGGCGTGCACAGCAGGTAATTATTACATAATCCCCAGCGTGCATGAAACTTGTCCCTGGGAATGAAACTGAAGGCATCAATACAATCCAGGAAAGCGGAGGCATCGCCATGTATTTCTACAAAGAAGACCTGATCAATTTGATCGTGCCGGATCAACCCGATCCCGCTGCCGCAAAGGTGCTGCAGGAAACGCTTGGCGGACGGTTCGGCGAGATGCGCACGATGATGCAGTTCTTTTTCCAGAGCAATAACTTCCGGGGACTGGACACCCAGTTTCGGGATTTGATACGAGGCGTGTTTTTGGAGGAAATCAGCCACGTCGAGCTCGTCCAGCATACGATCAACCAGCTGTTGACGGGAGCCGGCGCTGATGGCGCGGGCAATGCCGGAATCGATGAAGCTCCGCTGGATGAGGCGGTCAAGCACGCGAACCCGCATCACTTTATTATGGGAGCTCAAAGCTCGCTGCCGGTCGATGCGGCAGGCAATCCATGGATGGGCAATTATGTGTACGACCATGGCAATCTGGTGGCGAATCTGCTCGATAATCTCGTGCTGGAATCAACGGGAGTATTGCAGAAATCGAGAATTTATGAGATGAGCACGAACAAAACGTTCCGGGAAACGCTGGCCTTCCTGATCGTTCGCGACAACGCCCATCAGAACGCGTTTGCCAAGGCGCTGGAAACGCTTGGCGTCGAGTGGGGCAAGCTGTTCCCTGTACCGAATTACGATATCAATAAGTATCCGGAGTGTAAAAAATATGTGGATATGGGCTTCCATAATGCCCAATTCAATTTTCGGCTGGATAACACGCGAATCGGTGAAATTTTCAGCGGCCAGACGCCTAGCCGAAACGGCGGCAGTCTCCAAGTCATTCCGCCGCCGGAAGGCTTCCCGGTGCCGAACTTGCCTGAGCTCCCTAACGAGCATAGCCCCGGAACACGCGATCTGAATGCCTAACTTCGCGTTTCGCAAACAAAACCGCCTTTTGGTTCAAGGCGGTTTTGTTGCGGGAATGTACCACAGTACCAAGCAGCAGGGGGATCATGGAATTTCTATTAACGGCAAAGCCCGGTTCCTCAGAACGAACTGAGAAACCGGGCGGTTGCCATTACATCATCATCGCCTATAAACAGGGTTTTCTTGATCATATCATGACTCTTACGCTATGATTAGAGACAGTTTCATGATTGAGGAGGTACCTGTTTATGATCCTACATAAAGGAGAAACCTTATTTCGGCAAGGCGAATCAGGCCCGCTGTTTCATGTGAAGAGCGGCATGCTCAAAATCGAGCGTGTACACCAAGACGGAAATGCTTTGCTAGTCAATTTGATTGTCCCCGGGGAAACGATTCCGCATCATTCATTAATCACGCCCAAGCCCTATTTCGGAACGGCGGTTGCATTAGTGACAAGCGAGATTCAAGTTTACCGTCCGGATGAATGGTATGGTTCCTTGGAGCAGGACCCGGTTCGATATCGTTCCATAGCGCTTCAGCTGCAGGATAAGCTGCGAATGATGCAGGAGCGGATTGATCAATTAAGCGAAATCGAGCCCATTGAGCGATTACACAAGCTTCAGCGGTGGTTCGAGCAGTATATCTCACCAGCGCGCCTTACGGATGTCCTGACCCAAGTGGAGATCGGCCAGCTGATCGGGCTGCGACGGGAAACGGTCAACCGGCTGCTCCGTCAGGAAAGGCTTGCAGCAGGACCAAAGAACTCGTAATGGATCCGGTCAGAAGGAATATCCATTGCCAGAAGCGCGTCGTTGATCGTCTTCATGAACGGGATCGGACCGCAGAAATAATAGACTGCCGATGGCCCGGGTACGGTATCTTTTAACCATGCCAGGTCGATCAATCCGCTCTTATGGTATCCGCCATCCTCTGCGCCCGGGTTGCTGTAGCACCACCGGTAAGAAATATTCGGATTCATTTCCGCGAGCTCCTCGACATGCTGCTTCATTGCATGGACATTGGCATTTCGTGCTGCGTGGATAAACATCACCTTACGCCCCGGTTGTGCTTCAACAGCGGTGTTCAGCATGCTGATCATCGGAGTGAGCCCAACACCGCCGCTGATGAGGACGAGCGGAGACGAATCCTCCAGGTTCAATGTGAAATCGCCGGCAGGAGCCGAAAGCTCCACGATCCCGTTCTCTTCAACGGACTGATGGAGGTAATTCGATACTTTCCCTTCCGGAGTATCAATGCCTTCGGCCTCCCGTTTTACTGAAATCCGGTAGTATGGCTTGCCAGGCGCATCAGACAAACTGTACTGGCGGTTCAAGGTATAAGTTTCGCCGGGTATTTGCAGCCTGATGCTGACATATTGTCCAGGCTCAAAAGCGGCCAGCGGGCCTCCGTCCGCCGGAACGAGATAGAAGGACGTAATAACTTCGCTCTCCCGTACTTTTCGCTCGACCCGGAACGGTTTGAAGCCGCTCCACCCCCCGACCTGCGTCTCCGATTGCTTATACATCTCATCTTCAACAGAAATGAATGCATCCGCAATGACGCCGTATGCTTCCTCCCACGCCTGCAAAATTTCTTCGGTTGCTGCATCTCCAAGCACCTCTTTAATTGCTCCTAGCAGATGCTCCCCGACAATAGGATAATGCTCCGGTTTGACGCCAAGACTCCGGTGTTTATGCGCGATTTGCTTAACGGCAGGCAGGATAGCCTCCAAACGGTCGATGTGCAGCGCCGCTGCATACACCGTGTTTGCAAGGGCGGTTTGCTGGCGGCCTCGCTGCTGGTTGGCATGGTTGAAAATATTCAACAGCTCCGGATGCGCTTTGAACATATTCCGATAGAAGGTAGAAGTGATGGTAACGCCATGTTGTTCCAGGACAGGAACCGTTGATTTGATGGTTGCGATCGTTTTTTCGCTTAGCATAAAGCTGCGCCTCGCTTTCTTAAAGTGGATGATATCATTATAGATAACCCGTTTCGCATGGTATTGTGATTTGAATCACATAAAATCGCAACAATTTGTGACTTTAAAATTTGAACAGGAACATTTACAGGTACATTTTAAAGAAGGTTTGCCGTTTCCTTTAGGGCTCCATACAGGGTTTGAATGGGTGCTTCTGCTTCGGGGCCTGCCGTTCACAATTTGTCCCCAATCCGTATGACTGCAATCACTGAGGCGGATTAAAGGGCTGTCTATACTTGAGGCGTGAGAAACGGCCAGCAGCTAAGCTATGGCCACAAATGACAGGAGGTTTTTTCGATGAGCACCATTACGCTTCATACCCATGTCTCGGATATCGTTTCCTCCGTGCCTCAGACGGCTGATTTATTCCGTTCGCTTCGCATCGATTTTTGCTGCGGCGGCCAGATTCCCTTGGAGAATGCGGCCGCACAGCGGCAGCTGGATCCCGAAGCTGTCCTGAATCAGGTCAAGCTGCTGCAGGACAAATTTGAGAAATACCAGGAGAGCCGTCCGGCCTCCCTGGGCGCTCTTGAGCTCATCGAGCACATTCAGCATAAGCATCATGCATTCTTGCGTGATGAATTGCCGGCTCTAACCCCATATGTTACTAAGCTTGCCCGTGTCCACGGAGAACGGCATCCTGAGCTTTTGCGGGTTCAAGAGCTGTTCACGCAGCTCAAGAAGGAACTGCTGGAGCATACGCAGGATGAAGATCAGAATGTCTTCCCGCTTATGGTCCGGGTCATCACCGAATCCAAGACGGATGCTGGACAGCAATTGCTGCCCCTGATAACCGGGCTTGAGGAGGAGCACTCCAGTGCAGGCGGCATATTGCAGGAGCTTCGAGAGGTCACCAATGATTGGGAGCTGCCGGATGATGCATGCGGCACATACAGACTTGTCTATCAACGCCTTGCGGGTCTTGAGAAAGACACGTATGAGCATATCCATTTGGAGAACAACGTTCTGTTCCAAGAGATTCGCACGCTCCTATAGCAATGCCCATCCTGTTATTATAGATACCCATTCAAGAGCCTTTGCCCGCCGGGCAGGGGTTCTTTTTGCATCTGCATCTTCCCAAGATGGGGACCCCAGTGCGTGCATGAAAAAAAGGCTGCCGCCAGCATGACGAGGGATTTCCCCTGCGAATATAGGAGTTTCCCTAGTAGGATGCCTCCAGCGATACCTGCATAATGAATGCATACGAATGGACGATACATGGATTCCCCAACCATGGTCATTCAAGCAGAAGGAGTTGACGCGTCCTATGAAACGCAAATCGGGACTGACATTCTTCAAAAGAGTGGAGAGCTACTCGGACAATTGGTCCGTCCTGGAAGAGAAAAGCCGGGAATGGGAGGATATGTACCGCAAGCGCTGGTCGCACGATAAGGTCGTTCGGACGACCCACGGCGTAAACTGTACCGGCTCCTGCAGCTGGAAGGTGTTCGTGAAGAACGGAATCATTACCTGGGAGAACCAGCAGATCGATTATCCGTCATGCGGTCCGGATATGCCGGAATTTGAGCCGCGAGGCTGTCCGCGTGGAGCCTCATTCTCATGGTATGAGTACAGTCCGCTTCGAATTAAATACCCTTATATCCGAGGTAAGCTTTGGCGGATGTGGAGCAAGGCTTTGGAGTTGCACGAGGATCCGGTTGCGGCTTGGGCCAGCATTGTGGAGGACCCGGATCAAGCCAAGGCTTACAAGCAGGCTCGAGGAAAAGGAGGGCATGTGCGCGTAACTTGGCCGGATGCAACAAAGCTCATCTCCGCACAGCTGATCTATACAATTCGTAAATACGGCCCCGACCGGATTGCCGGATTTACCCCGATTCCGGCGATGTCGATGATCAGTTATGCGTCAGGAGCCCGGTTTATTTCCTTGCTGGGCGGAGAAATGCTCAGCTTTTATGATTGGTATGCGGATCTTCCGCCCGCCTCGCCGCAAATCTGGGGGGAGCAGACCGACGTTCCGGAGTCCAGCGATTGGTACAATGCCGGCTACCTCATCATGTGGGGCTCCAATGTGCCGTTGACCCGGACGCCGGATGCACACTTTATGACCGAGGTGCGTTACAAGGGAACCAAGGTCGTGTCCGTGGCTCCGGATTACGCGGAGAATGTGAAATTCGCCGATAACTGGCTCGCACCGAATCCTGGAACGGACGCAGCTCTTGCCCAGGCAATGACGCATGTTATCTTAAACGAATATTATCGGGAGCGCGCGGAGCCGATGTTCCTGAATTATGCGAAGCAGTATACCGACATGCCGTTCTTGATCATGCTCGATGCGCATGGAGACAGCTTGAAAGCCGGACGTTTCTTGCGGGCAAGCGATCTGGGAGACGCCTCGCCGAATGCCGAGTGGAAGCCGGTTATTCTGGACGCGGAAACGGGTGAAATCATCGTCCCGAACGGCACGATTGGCCAGCGCTGGGAGCAGGGAGAGAAATGGAATTTAATGCTGGAGCGGGAAGACGGGACACGAATCGAACCGGCTCTTTCGATGGAAGGTCATAATGCGGATTGGCATATCATTTGTTTTCCCTATTTCGATTCCAGCGGCAGCGGGATATTCGAACGGATGATTCCTGCAAGGACGGTGCGTTTGGCCGATGGAACAACATGTCTCGCGACGACTGTCTATGACTTGATGCTCAGCCAGTATGGAATCCGGCGGGTCGGGAGCGAGCTCGAGGCGGCAAATTACGAGGATGCAAGCTCGTATTATACGCCGGCATGGCAGGAGGCGATCACCGGTGTAAAAGCCTCGGTCGTCATTCAGATCGCCCGCGAATTCGCCCAGAACGCGCTGGATACCGGCGGCCGGTCCATGATTATCATGGGGGCCGGGATCAACCATTGGTTCAACAGCGACACGATATATCGCTCCATCTTGAATCTGGTGATCCTTACGGCATCCCAGGGAGTGAATGGCGGGGGCTGGGCGCATTATGTAGGCCAGGAGAAATGCCGGCCGATCGAGGGCTGGTCGACTGTCGCCTTCGCCAAAGACTGGCAAGGACCTCCGCGCCAGCAGAATGCGACCTCCTTCTTCTATTTCGCCACCGACCAGTGGAAATATGAGGAGTCGGGGGCGGATGCGCTGAAATCCCCGACCGGCGGGGATATCCGGTACCGCCATCCTGCTGATTATAACGTATTGGCTGCACGGCTCGGGTGGCTGCCTTCCTATCCGCAGTTTAACAAGAGCAGCCTTGCTTTTGCGGAAGAGGCGGAGAGAGAAGGGAAGAGCACAGCTGATGAGATCGTTCGGCATGCGCTTGATCAGCTGGTTAAAGGTGAGACGCGATTTGCGATTGAGGATCCCGATGCTCCGGAGAACTTCCCCCGCTCGCTGTTCGTATGGCGTTCAAATCTGATATCCAGCTCGGCAAAAGGTCAGGAATACTTCATGAAGCACCTGCTGGGCGCCTCCGACAATCTTCTGTCGGAGCCGAATGAAGAAGAAAAGCCGGAGGAAGTGGCGTGGCATGGCGATGTGGAGGGCAAGCTGGATCTGCTTGTTGCGCTTGATTTCCGAATGACAGCCACGCCGATGTACGCGGACGTGGTGCTCCCTGCAGCAACCTGGTATGAGAAGACGGATTTATCCTCAACGGATATGCATCCATTCGTCCATCCGTTTAATCCTGCGGTAGACCCGCTCTGGGAATCGCGTTCGGACTGGGACATTTATCGAACGATCGCCAAAGATTTCTCGGATATGGCCAAGACCCATCTGCCGGGCGTGTACAAGGATCTGGTTGCTACTCCGCTTGCCCATGACAGCAAAGGGGAAATCTCGCAGCCATTCGGTATGGTTAAGGATTGGAAGGCCGGTGAGGCCCAGGCGATACCGGGAATAACGATGCCGAATTTGACGGTGGTCGAACGTGATTATACGCAAATTTACGATAAATTTATCACGCTTGGTCCGAACTTGGCCGCCGGCAAGGTCGGCGCCCACGGCGTGAGCTTCCCGGTGGCTGAGGAATTCGACGAGCTGAAACGAATCAACGGGACGTACCAGGATGGAACGATCAAGGATGGGCTGCCCAAACTGTACACGGCCCGGCACGCAGCGGATGTCATCCTGAATATATCATCAGCCACGAACGGGAGGGTTTCCCAGCGAGCTTGGGAGGCGATGGAGGAAGACACCGGCATCAAGCTGAAGGATATTTCCGCAGACCGGGCAGCAGAGCGAATCACCTTCCAGAGCATAACCGCTCAGCCGCGCGAAGTCATACCGACCCCGGTGTTCAGCGGTTCCAACAAGATGGGCAGGAGATACTCGCCGTTTACGACGAATATCGAACGTTTGGTTCCATTCCGTACGCTAACAGGAAGACAGCACTATTACATCGACCATGAGCTGTTTCTGCAGTTCGGCGAAGCGCTGCCGGTCTACAAGCCGACGCTTCCGCCGATGGTGATGGGTCCCCGCGACAAGCAGGTCGCCGGCGGGAAGGATGCACTTGTTCTCCGGTATCTAACACCGCACGGGAAGTGGAACATTCACAGCACCTATCAGGATAATCTGCATATGCTGACGCTTTTCCGCGGCGGGCCGACGGTATGGATCAACAATGATGACGCGGATGCTCATGATATTCAGGACAACGATTGGCTCGAGGTATACAACCGTAACGGGGTCGTTACCGCACGGGCGGTTGTCAGCCACCGGATGCCGAAGGGCACGATGTACATGTACCACGCCCAGGATAAGCACATCAATGTGCCGGGCTCGGAGATTACGAAGGACCGCGGCGGCAGTCATAATGCGCCCACGCGGATTCACGTGAAGCCGACCCAGATGGTGGGAGGCTACGCGCAGCTCAGCTATGGCTTCAACTATTACGGACCGATCGGAAATCAGCGGGATGTGTACGTGGCTGTCCGCAAAATGAAAGAGGTGGATTGGCTTGAAAATTAAAGCACAGGTCGCCATGGTCATGAATTTGGATAAATGCATCGGCTGCCACACCTGCAGCGTGACTTGCAAGAGCACCTGGACCAATAGACCGGGCGCAGAATATATGTGGTTCAACAATGTAGAGACGAAACCGGGAGTCGGCTATCCTGTCCGCTGGGAGGATCAGGAGAAGTACAGAGGCGGCTGGACGCTGAACAAAGGCAAGCTGGAGCTCAAATCCGGCAGCAGATGGTCCAAAATCGCGCTCGGCAAAATCTTCTACAATCCCGATATGCCGGAAATGAAGGACTATTATGAGCCTTGGACTTATAACTATGAGCATCTGACCGCATCGGGGGAGAAGAAGCATCAGCCGGTCGCCCGGCCGAAATCGGCCGTGACAGGTGAGACGATGGATTTGGAATGGGGACCGAACTGGGAGGACGATTTGGCTGGTGCCCATGTAACGGGGCCGCGGGATCCGAATATTGAGAAGATCGAAGAAGAAATCAAGTTCAACTTCGAGCAATCGTTCATGGTGTATTTGCCCCGCCTGTGCGAGCACTGCCTGAACCCAAGCTGCGTCGCTTCCTGCCCGTCCGGAGCGATGTACAAGCGCGATGAGGACGGCATCGTGCTGGTGGACCAGGAAGCATGCCGGGGCTGGAGATATTGCATGACAGGCTGTCCGTACAAAAAAGTCTACTTCAACTGGAAAACGAACAAGGCGGAGAAATGCACCTTCTGCTTTCCTAGAATCGAGGCTGGACTGCCGACGGTATGCTCCGAAACGTGCACCGGGCGGATTCGTTATCTGGGCGTGCTGCTCTATGACGCAGACCGAGTTCAGGAAGTCGCGTCTACTCCCGACGAGCAGGATTTATATGAAGCTCAGTGCAGTTTGTTCTTGGATCCGCACGATCCTGAGGTCATCCGGCAGGCGCGGGCGGACGGGATCGCCGAAGAGTGGATCGAGGCGGCGCAGCAATCCCCGGTGTATAAGCTCGCAATCGAATACAAGCTGGCATTCCCGCTTCACCCGGAATATCGGACATTGCCGATGGTATGGTATGTTCCGCCGCTTAGTCCGATTATGAATGTGTTTGAGGGCAAGGATTCCGTAGCGAATCCGGATCTGATCTTTCCGGCGATCGAGGAAATGCGCACGCCGATCCAATATTTAGCGAACCTGCTGACGGCAGGAGATACCGCCGTAGTCAAAGGAGCGCTGCAGCGAATGGCGATGATGCGTTCCTACATGCGGGCCGAATCCTCGGGAGCCGAATACGATGACAGCCGATTGGAGCGGGTAGGGCTTACCACGCAGCAGGTGAAGGAAATGTACCGCTTGCTGGCTATCGCAAAATACGAAGACCGGTTTGTCATCCCAACCTCGCATAAGGAGCAGCATCTGGACGTGTACCGCTCACAGGGATTTGAAGGCTTTGAGTCGGGCTGCGGCGGCTGCGGGCCGGATAATCCTTTCGATAAGAGCGGCAAGGAGTTGTATGAAGAAAACTTCTACGGGGGGATATGGCGTGATTGATCTTGATAAGCTCCAGATGCAGCAACCGTCATTCGGTTTTTTTGCACGGCATCTCACCTATCCGGATAAACTGGACTTTCACCCTTCGCTCTTGGAGGAGGCCTGGGATGCGGGCCACCCGGCTTATGCTTCAATCAAGCGATATTGGGACAGCATGCATGAGTTCAGCTTGGAGCAGATTGAAGAATTGTATGTTCAGACGTTTGACTTTCAAAAAAAGACGACCCTGTACATGACCTATTTCAAGATGGAGGACAGCAGGGAGCGGGGGCAAATGCTTGTCAGGCTAAAGGAGACCTACGAGCTGTTCGGTCTGGAAATAGCCAGCTCCGAGCTCTCGGATTATCTGCCCCTAATGTGTGAATTTCTATATGCCGCCCGGTGGGAAGGGCACATGAAGGAAGCGACGGAGAGCCTGTCCCTTATGCTGGCGGTCTTGGAGGACGGAACGTATCATCTGTTGAAGGAGCTGGAACGGCTGGACAGCCCGTACTCCGGATTAATACGTGCGCTTCGCGACACGCTCAAAATGTGCACGATTCAGGAGGCGGAGCTCGGATGAACATGATGGATCAGCTCTTGTGGGTCATTGTCCCTTATGTCTGCATCGTGGTCTTTATTGTCGGACATATCTACAGATACCGGACCGATCAGTTTAACTGGACGGCCAAATCCAGCGAGTTTATCGAGAAGAAGCGGCTGAAAGCAGGCAGCCTGATGTTCCATCTGGGCATCATCCCGGTCATCGGGGGACATGTCGCGGGACTCGGCATCCCCCAGTCATGGATGGAGGCGGTCGGCGTTAATGAGCATTTGTACCATATCGGAGCGGTGTATGTCGGCGGCGCTTTCGGCATGCTGACATTGGCAGGCATGGTTCTGCTGACATCGCGCAGGTTTACGCTGCGAAGCGTTCGGAAGCTCAGCACGGCATCGGATCTGATCGTCAATGTGCTGCTGCTGTTCATCATTATTATGGGGATGTATAGTACGCTCGTTACGAATGCAGTGGAGCCGGATTTCAATTACCGGGAGACGATATCGGTATGGTTCCGCCAATTGTTCGTCCTTCGTCCGGATGCGTCACTAATGACAGAGGTGCCTTTGTCTTTCAAAATCCACATTCTGGCCGGGCTCGGTATTTTCGCTTTATGGCCGTTCACCCGTCTTGTCCATGTCTGGAGCGTTCCGTTGAATTATGTCGGAAGAAGATATATCCTTTATAGGAAGCACCGTAAATATGAATCGTAGACGAGAGAAGGCTTTGCGGCCTTCTTTTCTACATCAGAGGAGTTAGGGCTATGACGGTAATAGAACAGTCTGGCTATGATTATCAGCTGGAAATCGATAGGCTGCGGGATCGGTTTCAATTCGATTTCGTGTCGCTAGCGCTCGTCCAGCCTGCCGAAGACCGGTTTGTGCTGACGTGGCAGTATGCTTCAGGTAATCACAATGAGCGGTTTAAACGGATCGTGCTCCATTCGGGCAAAGGCGTCGCCGGAATTGTGTTCAAGACCGGAAAATCGATGCTCATTCAAAACGTTAACGCCGATATTGGTGCACGCGACTTATTTAATTTTCCGATCATTGCCGCCGAGAAGCTCAAGAGTCTAGGGGCCCTTCCGCTGTGGGTGGAGGCCCGGGTAATGGGCGTTTTGCTGGCCGGG
Organism: Paenibacillus sp. FSL R5-0810; assembly: GCF_038002285.1. Taxonomy (NCBI): domain Bacteria; kingdom Bacillati; phylum Bacillota; class Bacilli; order Caryophanales; family Paenibacillaceae; genus Paenibacillus; species Paenibacillus sp. FSL R5-0810. The sequence continues at coordinate 2,298,443 of NZ_JBBOCF010000001.1, read as the reverse complement.
TTCCGGGAGGAGAACCGGATGAATCCGGCGGTTTTTAACGATTTCCGGGAGCAGCTCGGGGTGACGTTAGGAGCTTTTCGGATCAGGGAGGTGTCGCAGACTTGATTACCATGACCGGGGATCGATTGAGCGAAATGCTGGATAAGCTGTACCGGAACGGTACGGAAGCCATCTTCTTTATGGATCAAAAAGGCGGCGTTGTCGGCATGAATCCGGCTGCCGAGCGGATTCTGGAGGTCGATGTCATTGAGCGGATTCAGTCGGGGATTGACGACTCGTTCTGTCAAACCTGCGAGGGATACACGGATGAACAGGAGCTGATGTCCTGCTCCCGATGCTATTTGAATTATCCTAAGGGAGAGTTTTCTTCCTTTCAAGTATATCTAAGGACAAGGGACGAAGGCATCGTGCCGTTCGCGGCAAGCTATCATACGATTGACGAAGAACAGGGCATCCGCGTATTGATGCTGCTTGATCTTACCAAACAGCTGAAGACGCAGGAAATGCTGCAGCGTAACCATATGCTGAAATACGTGATCAAAGCCCAGGAGGATGAACGCAAGCGGATTTCCCGTGAGCTGCATGACAGCGTCGCGCAGGAGCTCCTCAGCTCCCTGGTGGATTTGCGCGTGCTGAAATACATGAACGTAAGCGATGATGTGCTCAATAAAATCCAGCAGACGGAGCAGTCCTTGACGCGGCTGCTGGACGATATTCGGCATTTATCGGTAGAGCTTCGTCCCGCATCGCTGGACGATCTGGGCCTCGAAGCTGCGTTCAGATCGCACTTTAAATGGATGGAGAAGAATTATGGCCTGCTTGTGCATTTTTCCGCCGAGCTTGCGGCAGCCCGGTACAGCAACGAAATCGAGACCGTCGTTTACCGGGTATGCCAGGAGGCCGTGCTTAATGCGCTAAAGTATTCCGGGCTGGATGAGGTTTACGTGCGGCTGTGGGAGGAGAATGGGGGGCTTCAGCTGACCGTCCGGGATGAGGGCGTCGGCTTTAATATGTTTATTAACGAGGCGCAAGGGACCGGGCTCGGATTGTACGGCATGAGGGAGCGCGCGGAGCTGGTTGGCGGGCAGTTTACGCTGACTTCGTCGGCAGGCGCAGGCACAACGGTGCAGCTCAGTGTACCACTGTCTCAAGATGTAATGCAGGAGGGGGACCGTTCATGAAGATTGTCATTGCCGACGACCATGCCGTCGTTCGCAGCGGGTTCTCGATGATTATCAACTATCAGGAGGACATGGAGGTTGTAGCTACGGCAGCGGACGGGCTGGAAGCATACGCGATGGTAGCCAAACACAGGCCCGATGTGCTGCTGATGGACCTGAGCATGCCGCCTGGCGAGAGCGGACTTATCGCAACCGGCAAAATCAGTGCCGATTATCCAGGCACCAAGATTATCGTTCTGACCATGTACGACGATGAGGATTATCTGTTTCATGTGTTGAAGAACGGCGCGTCCGGATATGTTCTCAAGAACGCGCCGGATGATGAGCTGATCTCCGCCATACGGATGGTCTACGCCGGAGGCACGTACATTCATCCGCAGATGGCCACTTCACTGGTGCGGGAATTTATCAAGAAGGACAGCGAAAGTCCCGAGCAGGATCCGCTTAGCAGTCTTTCGCAGCGGGAGCTTGAGATTTTGCCTTTGATTGCCAAGGGTTACGGGAATAAAGAGATCGCGGAGATGCTGTATGTATCCGTGAAGACGGTAGAGGCGCACAAAGCGAAAATTATGGAGAAGCTCAATTTAAAGAGCCGGCCCCAGCTGGTTGAATATGCGCTCAAGAAGAAGCTGCTGGATTTCTGATACTGCTACGGACATTAGCCGTCGAAGGGAAACCATCTGCCTATGAATAGGGAAGTTCCTTGTCAAGGATCAGGGAACTTCCCTATTATCTTTGTGAATACATGCACTTACAATGGAATTGGGGATCCATGATACGAAAGCCATTCATTTTTCGAGAGAAAAGGTGATGGGGATGATCAAAAAAATGCAGCTGCCGCTGCAAACGATGAATCTGGTGCTCGGTTTTATGGTATGGGTGATCATATCCGCGCTGCTGCCGTTTATCCGCGAGGATATTCCGGTTCCTGCTGACCGCGTTGCCATCCTGACGGCCATTCCGGTGGTGCTGGGCTCCGTGCTGCGCATTCCGCTCGGCTATTATGCCAATATCGTCGGGGCAAGAGTTGTATTCATCGTCAGCTTTATCGCGCTTTTATTTCCGGTATATCTTATCAGCTCGGCTTCCACGTTTACCCATCTTGTGATCGGAGGGCTGTTCCTCGGCATCGGCGGCGCCGTATTCTCCGTCGGCGTCACCTCGCTTCCCAAATATTATGCCAAAGAAAAGCTTGGGCTGGTGAACGGCATTTACGGCATGGGCAACCTGGGCACCGCCGTAACGACTTTTGCCGCACCGGTGATTGCCACGCAGATCGGCTGGTCGAAAACGGTGCAACTGTATCTGGTTCTGCTGCTAATCTTTGCGGGGTTGAACGTGTTCTTGGGAGACCGCAAGGAAGTCATGGTTCGGACACCGATCATGGAACAGATTCGGGGCGTGTACAAGAACGACAAGCTGTGGTATTTCTCGCTCTTTTATTTTATTACCTTCGGTTCATTTGTCGCATTTACCGTCTACCTGCCGAACTTCTTGGTCACGCATTTCGAGCTTGCCAAGGTCGATGCGGGACTCCGCACTGCAGGATTCATTTTGCTTGCAACATTGATGCGGCCGATCGGCGGCTTTCTTGCCGACAAATTCAAACCGCTGTTCCTGCTGATGGGCGTGTTTATCGGACTTACGGTCGCTGCGATCCTTTTGGCATTCTCTCCGTCGATCGGTTTATATACCGTCGGTTGTTTAACGATTGCGGTCGGTGCGGGACTGGGAAACGGAATCATCTTCAAGCTGGTTCCGCTGTATTTCAACAAGCAGGCCGGGATCGTGAACGGCATCGTGTCCATGATGGGCGGTCTCGGCGGTTTCTTTCCGCCGCTGATGCTGTCGTTCATCCATTCGGTTACGGGTCAGTATGCGATCGGATTCATGGCCTTATCTCAAGTAGCCCTCGCCAGCTTTATCATCGTCGTCTGGATGTACTTTCAGGACAAACTTTCGGTCTCCTCGAAGGTGTTTAACTCGACAGGCCAAGGCATTCTTGTCACGGATCCGAATGGAAAAATCCATGCGGTCAATCCAGCATTCACTGCGCTGACGGGATATACCGAGGAAGAGGTGGTCGGGAGAAATCCGAGCATCCTGAAATCCGGACGTCAATCTAAGGACTTCTATACCGAGATGTGGACGGAAATTGCAGAACGGGGCAGCTGGCAGGGTGAAATTTGGAACCGCAGAAAGAACGGGGAAGAGTATCTTGAACTGCTTACGATCAATGCCGTAAAGGACGAAACGGGAGATATTATTCATTATGTAGGCACATTCAGCGACATTACGGAACAAGCGGCAGCGGGCCGAGCAACGGCACGGACAACGTAGGGGCAGGAGCGTCATCGCTGCGGCAGTGATTCCTTGATGAAGCGAAAGCCTTGGGAAAACCTGCAAGTATCTTCAAACATTTGTTGCCTGGAGTCAGGATCGAATATCAGTTGGAAAGCGCAGGGGAGAAGGATGAACCGAACGAAGATCGTGATACCTCGGGAACACGGAGGATGGGCGATGCTCATCGTCCCCTATATGATCGGAATGACGGCGGCCAAGCCAACCGTTCTGCATGTTCCGCTGTTTTTGGCATGGCTGCTGCTGTATTTCGCTTCGTATCCATTGTTACAATCGCTCAAGAGGAAAAAACAGACCTCAGAGGTGTATTGGGGAATCGGGTACGCTGCAGCCGGAGCGGTGTTTCTCATTCCCGTCATCTGGCATGCCCCGTGGATGCTGTGGTTCGCCCCGGTGCTGCTTGCATTGATCACCGTTAACATATGGCATGTCGTACGGCGCAAGGAGCGTGCGCTTCTGAATGATCTATGCGCGATTCTGCTGTTCTGCACAGGCGGTGCGGCTGCCTATATGCTTGGCGGCGGAACTGTCGGTAAAGAGCTGGCGGTTGTAGCCCTGGTGAATGTGGTCTATTTTGCCGGCACCGTTTTCTTCGTGAAATCCGTCTTCAGAGAACGGAAGAACAAGCGGTATACGGTCTATTCGCGGGCGTATCATGTCGCTGCGCCGGCCGTTCCTCTGATCCTCGGCTTACCCTGGCTCGCTGCTGCGTTTCTGTTTCCGCTTTGCCGAAGCTGGCTGTTTTCCGGAAAAGTCATCAAGCCGATGAATGTTGGCATTATCGAAATTATAGGTTCCGTGCAATTTTTAGGGATCAGCATGATGGTTCTTTAACCGTAAAGGGGGCAGCTCGCTGTGAAAGCCTCCCAGGCAGCCGGCATTTGTCAGGGGTGGCGGGGGAAGGTCGAAGAACACAATTTGATCCCATACAAAGCCAAACAGCCTTGGGTGCATCGACCACCGAAGGCTGTTTTTCGTGCCGGATTCCATCAGGGGACATCTTTTGAAAAAAACAGGGTAGCGAGGAGAGAAATCTATGGTATTCTGAGGAATAGCATACGAAAGGGGAGCGGATCATGCCGAAACTACCGGAACGTTCTGGAAGAGAACAAGCACTTCCAAAGATTCAGAAGTACATAGAATCTCCCGTTCTTCAAGAACGGCTGTACAAGCGAACGCTTATTATCGTGATCCTGTCGCAAATATTCGGCGGAGCGGGGCTAGCGGCAGGCTTAACCGTCGGAGCGCTGCTTGCCCAGGAAATGCTTAAAACCGCTAGCTTTGCGGGTATTCCAGCCGCACTGATAACGGTAGGCTCCGCGCTAGGTGCTTGGTATGTCGGACGGCTTAGCCAGCGTTTCGGGCGGGGGCCGGGTCTCGCAACAGGGTTCCTTGCCGGCGGGATTGGAGCAATCGGGGTCATTATTGCAGCGTCCTTACAGAACATCATTCTGCTGTTTGCTTCATTGCTGATCTACGGTGTAGGCACAGCCACTAATTTGCAAGCGAGATATGCAGGGACGGATCTGGCTAAGCCTTCACAGCGTGCATCGGCGGTCAGTGTGGCAATGGTATCGACGACATTCGGCGCTGTTGCCGGCCCCAATCTGGTCAATGTGATGGGCCGGGCCGCAGAGTCGATCGGCGTGCCCGCTTTAGCGGGACCGTTTATCCTAGCAGCTGCGGCATTCATACTGGCTGGCCTGGTGCTGCTGGTGTTGCTTCGTCCCGATCCTTACGCTATAGCGCAAGCGATCGCTCAAGCGAACCGTACCAGCGCTGGGCCATCTTCGGATTCAACAACTGGGGACGGGAACAAACGGGGGCTCGTGGTCGGGACAGCCGTGATGATATTGACTCAAGTGGTGATGATCTCCATCATGACCATGACGCCGGTCCACATGAAGCATCACGGTCACGGACTAGGTGCTGTCGGCTTAGTGATCGGCATCCATATCGGGGCCATGTATCTCCCGTCGCTCATTACCGGTTATCTCGTGGATAAAGTGGGACGGCTTGCCATGTCCATCGCATCCGGCATGGTCCTGTTGATCTCCGGGATCTTGGCAGCGTTCGCGCCGGCCGATTCGCTTGTGCTGCTCATCCTTGCCCTCGCCTTGCTTGGCGTAGGCTGGAACCTGGGCTTGATCAGCGGAACGGCGATGATCGTTGACGCTACGCATCCAACTACCCGGGCTAAGACGCAGGGAACGATTGATGTGTTGATTGCCCTTGCCGGCGCTTCGGGCGGCGCGTTGTCCGGCGTGGTCGCAGCCAGCACGAGCTACAGCACGCTGTCCCTGGCCGGAGGCTTGCTATCGCTGGTATTGATCCCAGTCTGCCTGGGATCGATCAAGCTGGGTAAAACGGCAGCGCAATCAAGCAAAAGCGCTTAATCCGGCAACGGGTTTCATAGGAATAAAACAGCCTCCGGTCTGCTTGGTCCGGAGGCTGTTTTTACGCTGACAGAGTTTATGATTCGGCAGTGCTTGCGCTCTGACCGTAATTATGAACTGACAGTGCTAATGTACTGCAGTGCTTATGCTCTGACTGTAATTATGAGCTATCAGTGCTAATGTTCTACAGTGTTTATGCTCTGACCGTAATTATGTTCTGCTAGCGCTTATGGAAGAATATTGCCTGCCGCGCGGTAGATCGCATACCATTCCTCACGCGTCAGCACGATATCGCTCGCCTTGATGCAGTCCTTTAAGCGATCGATATTCATTGTGCCGATCACGGGCTGCATGCGGGCAGGGTGGCGAAGCAGCCAGGCAATGGCGATGGTTGTATTGCTTACGCCATATTTTTCTGCGATCTCATCGATCTGCCGGTTCAGCTCAGGGAACTTGTCGCTTCCCAAGAATACCCCTTCGAAAAATCCGTATTGGAATGGGGACCATGGCTGAATCGTAATATCATGCAGCCTGCAGAAGTCCAGCACGCTGCCGTCGCGGTTGACGGCGGATTCATTCTCCATATTCACATTGATTCCGCTTGAAATCATGGTGGCATTCGTGATGCTGAGCTGAAGCTGGTTAGCCACGATCGGCTGCTTCACGGCTTTTTTCAGCAGCTGAATCTGCATCGGGTTTTGATTGGATACACCGAAGTGTCTTACTTTGCCCGAGCGCTCAAGCTGATCAAATGCTTCGGCAACCTCTTCCGGCTCAACAAGGGCATCCGGACGGTGCAGGAGCAGCACATCGAGGTATTCGGTGTTCAGTCTTTTCAAAATGCCGTCAACCGAATTCAGAATATGCTCTTTCGAAAAGTCGAACATCCCTTGACGAATCCCGCATTTCGACTGCAGAATGATCTGCTCGCGGACGCTCGCACTCATATGTATAGCTTCGGAGAAGATTTCCTCGCAGGCTCCGCCGCCGTAAATGTCGGCATGGTCGAAAAAGTTGGCCCCTTCCTCAAGCGCCGTTTGAACGAAACGCTCGGCCTCCGCTTTATCCAGCGAATTTATTCGCATACCGCCGACGGCTACGACAGGTACTTCAAGCGAACTGCTTCCAAGTTTAATCGTTTTCAAATCAAGACCCTCCGATTCTATTGTAGGTTTAGTTGCTGTGGCAAAAGTCTCTCTTGTTATTGTGACATGTTCAAAGGAGGTTGTACAAGAGTTATTTGTCCTAAACAACTCCGACATCGTGCAGCGCTTCGTACCATGGATACGGATTGGGAGGATTATTCGTCCAGACTCTTGATTACGAATTTAAACGCTTCACGTTGCGGATGATGATGCGGCTGTGCGGCAGGGACGGCATGTCATGAAAACGGAAGCTGAGGTCCTGCAAAGGCACTTCATACCGAATCCAGTTAGCCAGAACATCCGCGCTTTCCTTCATGATCTCGAGCGTAATCCATTCACCGGCGCAGCGGTGACCGGCATCATGATCTCCACCACCTTGGGGAATAAAGCTGAACGGGCTTCCGTTCCAATCCTTGAACTGATCGGGATTGAACAGCTCGGGCTGGTCCCATAGCTTTGGATGATGATTCGTTCCGTACAGGTCAAGGATCGTCAGCACACCTTCGTTAAATTCATAACCCTTCCAAGTAAAATCCCGGATTGCGCGGGCGGGGACAAAGGGGAAGAACGGATAGAATCTTCGAACCTCTTGAACAAAACGCTGAAGCTTGTCTTCCTCAGAGGACATCAGCTTCTCGCGCTCTTCCGGCTGCTGAATGACAGCAAGTGCTGTAAAGCAGACGTAGACTGCAACGGCTACAATCGGACGCAGGATATTCAGGATTTCGACCGCTGCGACCTTCGGGTCGAGCCTATTACCGGCCAGATCCCGATGCTTGGAAAAAACGGAGAGGGCCGTTCCGTTCGCCGGATGCATTCGGCCTTCGCGCACGTCCAGCACCAAGCCCTCCAGCCACTGCTCTGCCTTCGAGCGGGCCATTCTTCCTCGCCGATGCTTGATGCCGATTGCGGCCGCGGACTCAATCATGGCACCGAGCCATTCCGTCTTTTCCTTCACCTCCTCCCCGGAAATGGGGATGCCGGCCCATTCACAGGCAGCACGGCAAAGAAGCTCCTTGGCTTCATCGTAGATAACAATCTGCTCCAGCTTCTCAAAGCGTTCGACAGCGAGCATCCACTGCTTTCGAGTGATCTCGCGCATAGCCTGAAGGCCATCACGGTTCATGGTAGACATAAACATCGCTTTCCGGTGCCGGTGCTCCTCACCGTCAAGGGTTTGCACGCCGTTTTCACCGAACAAGGTCTTCAGCACACGCTTCGGTGCCGCGCCATGCCGCTGAAATTTCTCCCCGTCGTAAAAAAGCTTGGCCGCCTCTTCGCCTCGCATACAGATGGCGCGTTCGCCTAAGAGCCGTGTTTCAAAAATGTCGGATTGAAAGCCGATGGCCCGGTTGGTCACGTAGAGATAGCCTTCGCGGAGCACGCTCAAGCTGTTGTCTATGCCTTCTTCTTTTGGAATCGGTCTTGATGTTTCCATATGAAACCTCCTGCTGATTTAAATTGGGAAGCGATCATTGCTGGTGAACGAATACTACCTTAATACCCGCCGAGCTGCTGTTTGAATAAATCATGGACTTGATCGCCAGTAACCGCTTGCCTGATTCCGCGAGATTTCTCTGTTCAAAAATGTATAAGTTGGATGTCTATTGCAGGAATTGGAGATGGTTTCATCGAAAAACAAAGGATTGGGAGACCATTCTAAATTAGGAGGTTGTTAGGAGAGATGGCGGCTGAAGTCATTAAGGTTTATCAGGAGCATTTGCCAGCGCTGCGGCTGATCGGCAAACGATATACGGATCAGGACCGCGATGCTGTAGGCAGCTTTGGGGAGAAGTGGGGGGAATGGATCGCGAGCAGTTGGTTCGATGAGCTTGTTAACCTTGGTCCCCTGCCGGAGTCGGAAGGGGCTTCTTACGGAATGATGCGAATGGAGGGAGGACAGTTTGAATATTGGATTGGCATGCTGTTTCCCTCTGAGACCGAAGTTCCGGAAGGTTATGCGCATGCCGATATTGCGGAGAGTGACGTAGGCATCTGCTGGCTGCACGGATCTGATGATAGCGGGGAGCTGTACGGCATTGGCCCCCACAATCAATGCATGGACCAATTGGCCGAGCTAGGCTGGAAGCTTAAAGAAAATCCGTGGTTCTTCGAGAAGTATCACCCGCAGCGCTTTGCTTCGCCGGATGACAAGGGAAAGGTTATTTTGGATTATGGGGCGTATATTCGTTAATATCGTATGATAGATACATAACGGGCCTTTTGGACTATAAGGCCTGTCATCGAAGAATATAAACCAGCCCGCATCCTAGTCAGGAGCGGGCTCGCTCATATTTGATTAGAGGATCTCTACAAGTAGAACGCTGCATATAGGATGGGGACCTCGCTTTGGAAGGACGGCCATCGGTAGATCTTTCGCTTTAGGTCTCCGCACGAAACGTCTTTCCAAGCCGATCGCCAAGCCCAAAATAGTGCCGAAAATTATAAATGAGCGGACTCCATTGATTTGGATCAATGTGGTTCTCGTCACGTACGATATCTTCGTGGGCGTGCACATGGATTGCTTCCGTTTCCACAATGGCAAATAATGAAGCATTAGCAGGGCTGTGGATGTTGCTGACGCGGGCCTCAATTTGTATCGGACATTCCTGAATACGTGCAGGCGTGACCGACAGGGAGGGGACTGGGGTCAACCCGGCGATTCCATACTTATCTTTTTCGTGCCGGAATCCGTTTCGAAGCTTGAAGTCCGGTACGGGATCTTTACCGGTATACGGAGCAAGCTTCTCAACCTGCTCCCATAGTGAAGGATCCGGTACGTTAATCACGCATTCCGGGCGATTCTTAAGGTTCTCGATCGCTTTTCCCCCAAGCCCGATGCCTAGCACGATGGAGTGTCCTAGCGCCCATGATGAAGACAAAGGTGAAATGTTCATGCTATCGTCCTCATTCAATGTTGTTAGAAGAATAACGGGTGTACCATAGTAGAGGATGCTTGGATGAATGGTCTTGATAAGCGGTTTTTCTGCAGATGTGTGCATGGTTTCTCCTCCTGATTCATTTCGTTCTTCCAGAATCATTGTAGTCCAGGGATGTTTCGATTATCATCGAAATATGGATGACATGAGAGGAGAAATGAAATGAAGGCACAGGCAAACGCTAATCTGGCGATCGTTGCATCGCTTGTTAGCGAGGGGTCGCGTGCGGCCATGCTCACCGCGATGCTCGACGGCCGCTTTCACCCGGCAAGCGAGCTGGCTTATATGGCGGGAATCAAACCGCAAACGGCGAGCTTCCATCTGTCTAAAATGACGGATGCGGGCATCGTCAGCGTTGAACAGCAGGGGAGGCATCGATATTATGGCATCCGGGACCCGGAGGTCGCACGGATGCTGGAGTCCTTATTGTCAATCGCGCCCCCGGTGGAAATCAAATCGCTCAGGCAAGCTGACGAAGACCGGGCGATTCGTTCCGCAAGGACCTGTTACGATCATTTAGCGGGGAAGCTGGGAATCCAGCTGACGACTTCCTTATTGGAGATGGGAGTTCTTGACGAAAACCATAAGCAATTTGAGGTAACCGCTGCAGGGGAAGCCTTCTTTAGGGATTTCCGCTTGGATCTGGACCGGGCGAGAGCAAAGCGCCGTTCCTTCTCGCATAAATGCCTGGATTGGAGCGAAAGACGCCATCATCTGGCGGGATCGCTGGGAAGCGTTTTGCTTGAGAAGCTGCTCGAATTGAAATGGATCGAACGTTTGCCAAAAACACGGGCCGTGCGCGTCACGGAGAAGGGGAAGAAGGGCTTCAAGGCAACCTTCGGGATCGATGTTGAGGGCCGTTAATTCCGTTTGAGATGAGCTTCGCTGCAGCTATTTATTTCCTTATGTAAGCCGGAAAAATAAAAAAGGACTGCACGCCATCATCACCATGATGTCGCAGCAGTCCCTTATAACGTTTATTGACGCAGGGTTTTCAAAGCACCGCTCCATGCGAGCACTTGGTCCAGCATGCCGTTCACGTTCGTAAGATGAAGGTCGGCCGGCTTAAACACCGTTCCGTTCTCGAAATCTGTGAACAAGGACAGCGCAGCGTGAATGCGGACGTCGGCAACGGACAATTCGCCCAAAATGCCGCGCAGATGCTCGGCAGCGCGCGCACCGCCGACGGAGCCGTAGCTTACGATGCCCGCAGCTTTGTTATTCCAAGCTTCGCGTGCGTAATCGAGGGCGTTTTTCAGCGCGCCTGTAATACTGTGGTTATACTCTTGCACGATGAATACGAATCCGTCGAGGCTGGCAAGCTTTGCATTCCATGCGGCTGCCTGCTCGGACGCATCGGCCTCACCCAACAGCGGAAGCTTGTAGTCAGCGATGTCTACGATCTCATAATTCGCGTCCCCGCGTTGATCGGCGATGCTCTTCACCCATTCGCCTACCTGTGGGCTCAAGCGGCCTTGACGTGTGCTGCCCAAAATAATACCGATGTTCAATTTCGACACTGTAATTCCCTCCTGATTATTGAAATTGTATTTTATCTTTGTTGGTGTCCTGGTTGCATGAGATAATCATAAACTCAGTCGGTTATTAATGTCAAGTAGCTAACAAAAAGTTTGTTAATTATCCTTAAATCAAGAGAGTTTGTGTCTGTAGCTCGTTGCCATGTAAATGCTATAGTAGAGTAATCGGACCCGCTGTCCCTTATGATAAGATCTTTATCTTGTCGATACCCTTGGGAGGCGCATACCAGAAATTGCGAGGTGGATAACATGATGATCAGACAGTTGAAAACGGACGAGTTCGAAGCCAGCACATCATTAGGTGAATATGCATTTCAATACACATTGACACCCGAGGAGAAAGAAGAGCGGAAAAGCCGCTTCAAACCCGAGCAGACCTGGGGAATTTTCGATGGGGCGGACCTGCAGGCGAAGCTGACCATTCTGCCGCTGCGAACATATCTTCATGGCAAGGCTTTTGACATGGGCGGCATCGCAGGAGTTGCGACATGGCCGGAGAACCGCAGGCAGGGCCATGTTTCAAGGCTTCTGAAGCATGCTTTGAACGAGATGAAGAACGCGGGTCAGACGGTCTCCTTCCTGCATCCGTTCTCCATCCCCTTTTATCGCAAATTTGGGTGGGAGCTGTATGCGGAGTATAAGAAATACGTCATCCCTGTACATAAATTCCCGCCTAAGACCGAGTCGCCGGGACGGATCGTTCGCGATGCGGCGGATCTGCCGGCACTTGATTCCGTCTATCGCTCATTTGCAAGCAGGTATAACGGGACGCTGCTTCGGACTGAAGAGTGGTGGAAGCAATCCGTTCTGGATGATGACGGTCACAGCGTGATCTATTATTCGGTTGACGGGGAGCCTCAGGGCTATGCATTGTACCAGCTTAAGGACAAGGAGCTGACATGCGACGAGTTTGTCTTTCTGAATGAAGAAGCCCGCAGCGCTCTATGGACGTTCTTCGCCAATCATGATTCGCGCATTGAGCAAGTAAGCCTCAAGATGGTTCCTGTAGACGACGAGCTGCCATTCCTGCTTCCGGACCCGCGGGTGTCGCAAGAGACGGTCCCATATTTCATGGCACGGATCGTCGATCTGAAATCACTTCTGGAGGAGTATCCGTTTATGAGGGATGTGGAGGTTGGAATTACGCTCAAGGTGCAGGATGCCGCCGCTCCTTGGAACGACGGGGTGTGGCGCTTATCCGTCAATATCGATGGCAGGGGAGAGGCAGAATTGCTGGAGACGAAGGAAGGTGCGGAAGCTGACCTGACCCTGGACATTCAGGCGTTAAGCGCTATTCTAACGGGATATAAGAGGGTGCAAACCCTGCACAAAGCCGGCCGTATTCAAGGGGAAACGCAAAAGGCGGCAGAGCTGGATTCGGTTGTTCCTGTTCGGCAGACATTGCTGATGGACTTTTTCTAAGATTCCGTAACAAAAAGCCTGATCCCAAGGGATCGGCTTTTTTACGTTTATCACCCGTCACGGCGTCCATTCCGGACTTCATGCTTGGAGTAGATGCGGAGTTCTCCGTCATCGCCGTACTCGGCGTAGGCGATGTCATCCATGCGCTCGAAGCCTTGTTCCCGTGCTTTTCTCTTCACGAGCTCGGGATCGATCCTCCGGCCCAGCATGGATTCCTCCAGGATCGTACCTTTATCGATCACCGTTACGGTGAAGTCGTCAGGCCCGGACGAAACGCCCAGGTCCTTGGCGGAAGGAGGCTCGAATTCAGGCTTCTTCATGACAGACAACGAGCCGTCCGTTTCCAGAATCGCAAATTTAACCTCCTGGAGCGAGAAAATGTTTTGCCGCCGAAGCATGGATAATAGCTGCTTGTATTCAATATCGTATTTGTCGAGCCACTTCTGGTTCAGTCTCCCATTGTCGATGAGCAGAACGGCCCGGCCTTCCGTTAAATAACCGAACTTAACGAAATGCGTCGTTGCCTTCTCGAAGAGGTAGGAAAGCGAGGTCCATAGCGTCAGCGCGAATAACAAGTGCGTAATGTGAACGCCGTCGTCGTACAAGGTGTTGCCTACGATTTCGCTTAATATTAAGGAAGACAGGAAATCAAGCGGCGTAAGCTGACTAAGCGTTTTGCGCCCTGTAACAAATGTGATGACCCATAACCCGAAGAAGCTGATCACCAGTTTCAAGCCCAAATCTATAAACATGTCCATGGCTAAAGCCTCCTAAGCTTGGGATGCAGGAATCGAATTTGCTAATGTATTAAACGGGAAGCGAGCCCCGTAAACAAGTAGGCTGGCATGGCTTTGCCGCGTAAAGGGGACTGCCTGTATACTGTCATATAAAAACGGCCTGTCAACAACCGGTTCTATTCCGGATGACAGGCCGTTTCATTATTAATTTGCTGTATGGGCTTGAATGATCAGAAGGAATTTCCCGGCTGCTGCTCTTCCACTTCTTTAACGGCATTCTGGTCACTGCTGACTTCCTGCTTCGAGGAGGTGAACCATCCAACGAGCGCAATCAGGACAAGAACGACATAGAAGATCGCTTTCCAGATCGGATTCTCAGGGAAATGATGATTAATGATTGCAACATCCGGATGCGCCAAGGTAATCACGGCGAGCTTGATACCGACCCAACCGACAATAATAAACGCCGCAACTTCAAGTCCAGGGCGCTGCTGCAGCAGCTTAACGAAATAGGACGCTGCAAAACGCATAATGATCAGACCGATGAATCCGCCAAGGAAGATAACGATGAATTGTCCTCCATCCAGGCCTCCGATATTCGGGATGCCGCTCGGCGGAAGCGCGACCGCAAGGGCAACCGCTGCGAGAATCGAGTCCACGGCAAAGGCAATGTCGGCTACCTCGACCTTGAATACGGTCATCCAGAAGCCGGATTGTTTCTTCGGTTTCTCCGGCTTCGGTGCCGCGTCCTCGGTTGGCTTCTTGCCTTTAATGAAGTGCTTCAGGGTGTGATTGATCGAAATGTACAGAAGGTAGAGGGCACCGATTGCCTGTACCTGCCATACGTCCACCAAGAACGAGATGACAAACAGCGATCCGAGACGGAACACAAACGCACCGAGCAAGCCGTAAAAGAGCGCCTTTTTGCGCTGAGCTTCAGGCAGATGCTTGACCATGATCGCCAGGACCAGCGCGTTATCCGCCGCCAGCAGTCCTTCGAGCGCAACGAGCACAAGCAGCACCCATCCGTACTCTAATAATAGCTCCATTCCACATCCTCCTAAAACTTATTGACGAGCATAAAAAAACCTTCACCGCAGGTGAAGGTCTCAAACACACAAAAAGAGACCTTCACCACAGTGTCTGTGTGGTAAAGGTCTCGCTAACAACGAATCGTTGCCAACAAAGCCGGAGAATAATCTCGAACTGACGACTTTGTTGTAGCAGCTACTCCCCTTTAATCACGTTCATGCTTAGCAAACATTTGGATCAGCTAAGCCGTGATATAAAGATATAAAATTCGAAGCGGGAAGTCAAGAAATTTTTTATAGAATATGTCCGAAGCTAAAAGAATCGATCGGTTGAAAGATAGGGACGTTCCCTTGAATCACGGGATTATTCAAATATAAATATTTGTTACATATATGCGTCGGCCAAATTCGGCGTATGATGTTAATAACCATAAACAGGAAGGGTGTTGAAAATGAGAAGAACAGGATACGCCACCATCAAAAAAAGCAGGAGGGGTATGACAATCTAACCCTCCAGCGCGGAGGAGATCCTATTTGAATTCCCGATCGAGAAAATTCTTGTCGTACTACAAGCCGTATATCGGGCTGCTCGCGGCTGATTTGGCCTGCGCATTCATCGTATCGGCCATTACGCTCCTGCTGCCGTTATGCGTAAGGTATATTACGATCAATGTCCTGGAGGAACAAAGGCCGGATGCGCTCAGTCAGATCTACTTGATGGGGGTGGTCATGCTGGGTATGGTGATCATCCACACCCTGTGCGATATGTTCATCTCCTATAAAGGGCATATGATGGGCGCTTACATGGAACGGGACATGAGAAGTGAATTGTTTGACCATTTCCAGAAGCTTTCGTTCAGCTTTTACGACGAGCATAAAACCGGCCAGCTGATGACCCGTGCCACCAATGACATCCTTTCACTGACCGAATTGTATCATCACGGTCCGGAGGACCTGGCGATATCCGTGCTGAAATTTACCGGTGCCTTCATCATTTTGATGTATATTGACGTAAAGCTTACATTCATCGTTTTTATGTTTCTTCCGGTGATGGCCGTGTTCGCGTTCTATTTCAATAAGAGAATGAACAAGGCGCTCCGGGTCAGCAAGGACCGGATCGGGGACATCAATGCCCAAGTAGAGGATTCCTTGTCCGGCATCCGGGTCGTGAAGTCGTTTACGAACGAGCAGGTGGAGAAGGAGAAGTTCGAATACGAGAACCGCCGCTTTGTCGACAGCAGGAGAGAAGGGTATAAGAGCGAGACTTATTTTCATGAAGGCTTGGTCGGGTTTACGCAGCTGATCACCATTGCAGTGATCGTCTTCGGCGGTGCGGCGATCGTGGATGCTTCGCTTGAGCTTGCGGACCTGCTGACCTTTTTCCTGTGCATCGGCATCCTGATTGAACCGATACAGCGGCTGGTAAATTTTGCGAGGTTATACCAGGAGGGCATCACCGGATTCGACCGGTTTATGGAGATTCTGGAGGTCGAGCCGGACATCGTGGACGCCCCTGATGCCATTGAACTGGCCCATGTGCGCGGCAGCGTGGAATTCCGGAATGTAAGCTTTAAGTATAAGGAGGATTACGGCGAGGTCCTTAAACATGTGTCTCTCCACATCAAACCCGGGGAGTATATTGCCCTTGTCGGGCCGTCCGGGGTCGGCAAAACCACCTTCTGCTCCTTGATCCCAAGATTCTATGAAACGAGCGAAGGCAGCATTCTCATTGACGGCATCCCCATCCGCGATGTTACGCTGCGCTCGCTTCGGAGAAGCATTGGCATCGTTCAACAGGATGTATATTTGTTCTCCGGAACGGTTGCAGACAATATTCGGTATGGGAACATGGAGGCAAGCATGGAGGAGATCGTGGAGGCGGCAAAAAGGGCGAATGCCCATGATTTCATCATGGCATTGCCCGGCGGGTATGACACGGATATCGGTCAACGCGGCGTCAAATTGTCGGGCGGACAGAAGCAGCGGCTCAGCATTGCGCGTGTGTTTTTGAAGAATCCGCCGATTATCATTTTCGACGAAGCGACAAGCTCATTGGATAACGAGAGCGAGCGGGCAGTCCAGCAATCGCTGGAACAGCTGAGCGAGAACCGGACAACAATCGTCATTGCCCATCGTCTGTCGACCGTCCGCAACGCGCAGCGGATTATCGTCCTATCCGATGACGGAATTGAGGAGCAGGGAACGCACGAAGAGCTGATCGGGAAGAAAGGGCGATACGCCCATTTATATGAAATGCAGCTGCGCGTTTGAGGATCAGTTAAGGCATGCAAGGCAAGGGCTTGAAAAAAACACCATCGCGGTGCGTTGGCATGCTGTTAACCGGTTGCCGGCGCGATTTTCATGGAAAGCCTGCGAAAGCAGGCTTTCTTCCTGTTCCATCTGACAGGACATTGGATCGCTATTCCTCGGGGGCCAAAATATGGTTTATTTGTCTTCCTTCATCGAGTACAATGTACATAATTTATTCGAAGTACGCTCTATAGCGTAAACATTGCCGCAGCGATAAGGGCTGAACATGCCTGTATACACTGCCGTATTTTATTAGTATGGGTGGCAGGGCGGCTTTTGGCGTGATGCCAATCTATAAGAGGAGGCCTATTGAAATGGGGAAACAATTTCCGTCCATGCTCCCGGAGCATATGGCGTTTATCCGGAAACAGCATCTGTTTTTTGTCGGGACTGCGGCATCGTCGCCTGATGGGCATGTGAATCTGTCGCCGAAGGGGTATGATACCTTTCGCATCCTGTCCGAGAATCAAGTTGCATACCTGGATCTGACCGGGAGCGGGAATGAGACAAGCGCTCATATTGTGGAGAATGGCCGGATTACGGTTATGTTCTGCGCGTTTGAAGGCCCTCCCAACATTTTGCGCCTCTATGGGACCGGAACGGTTCTGCTGCCTGGAGACGAGCGATGGGAAGAGCTGTACAGCCGCTTCGAGCCAATTGCCGGCGCGAGGCAAATTATTGTCGTTGACGTGCACAAGGTACAGACTTCATGCGGTTATGCCGTGCCTTTCATGACTTATGAGAAGGAACGGGACACACTCCAGCGATGGGCGGAGCATAAAGGGGAAGAGGGGCTCGCGAGTTATTGGCAGGAGAAAAACATGCATACCATCGACGGATTGCCAACCCCTCTGGGAAGGAGAATCGGTAAGTAGAACTCGGGAGTTTTTTATTTAGCGAATGAACTTGAGCGTCCGGCTGAGCTGAAGGATGTGGCCTCGATCCGCCCATAAAATAAAATAAGGATAAGAGCTGCCTTGAATAACAATCGGCTCCGGATATTTAACGATCAGTGCGGACTGGTTCCCCATTTCGGCGGGCTGATCTGCGGAAGGGAATATATAGCAGGCAGCTTGAGACTGAATGACAGCCGGGATGATCCTCGGATTGCTGCCATAGGGTCTTAAGGGGTGAAATGCCTCCGATCTGCACACTTCGTGGATGTCCGCTTCGGACATGATGGCGGATATTTGGAAAAAACCGTCCGGGCCTTCGTATCGCTCATCGGTCACCCGCACCCAATTCATTGGGTAGTAGAATGATACGTTGTACGCTGAATTGCGATATAAGCGGTACGGATGGATAGCCGGTCTTGGCGGTGACCACGCTAAAGCCGTAATTCGTCCTGCATCAACGATTTTAACGGGTGGTAAGGAGGCTGCTGTATCCACGATCCAAATTTGAGATGCAGGCTCTTGTTCGCCGCAGCCCGATAAATAAGCGATGCGACTGCCGTCCGGCGACCAGCTTACCGGCGTTGCGAAGCAGCTTGAGATCGCCAGTGTTCGCTGCTGCCCCCCATTCCGAGCATCGGTCTGGATGTAAGAAATATACTGATTCTGAATCAAATCCGTCGCACTATATGAGATTAGAGAGGAGTCCGGCGACCATGCGGGATAATAGTTTTTGGCCTGCGGACCGCCTTCGAGCTGACGGCGCTCGCCCGTTGCCAGGTTGACAACCGATATCAAGGATATGCTGACTCCCGGCGATGTATAGAGCGCAAACTGCCCGTCAGGGGAAATCCTGACGTCGTGAAGCGGACCTTCGGTATTCTGCGTTAATTGAACCCTGTCTGTGCCAGCTATGTCGGTTCGGAATAGCTGCACGTTTCCCATTTCATCCGGGGCGGCATAGAGGAGCGCTTCCCCGGAAGGAAACCACTGGGCATCGGCTGCCCCCTCGTGAACGATCCCAGTGCTGACATGTAAGCGAATGTCGTAGATGACGATCCGGCTGCCCTTTACGTAGGTCAAATACCTGCTGTCCGGCGACCAGCTCAGCAGCGTATAGGGCTCGATCTGATCGATGCGGGCCAGGTTGCCGTCCTGCATATCCAACACAAACACAATACCGTTACGGCCGATGAAGGATACAAAGCGGGTGTCCGGCGACCAGTATGGAATGGAATGCGCTTCGCCCAGATTCTCGGTCAGCCTGAATATGCGGCCGTCTGCAAGCCGGTACATCCAGATGTCGTAAGCCGTGCTCCCAGAAGCTGCCGTAAATAGAATTGCATCTTCCATGTTATTCATCCCTAGGGATCCACCTTTCGTGAACGATGATCCTATAGTGTATTCATTCGTCCGAAATAGGCGAATCGGAAGCCTCGGTTACGCATTTTATTTCATGCGGATCCATTTTTTCTTTAGTGACCACCTGAATCCACAGGTATTGATCGAGAAAGATATGGCCTGCATTCCACCGTATATTGTAATTGAAACCCGAAGGGACTAGATCGGCTTCCTCATCCGTAACATCCCTCAGTACATCCATAACCGTGCTGCGATAGCTCTCTAACTGTTTGAATAAAATCTCGTGCCGTTTTTTCATCGGTGGGGCCCCTTATCTATTCGCAATCATCTTATGCATTTTCAATACCAGCTCCGCATTTCCTTTCCCGAAGAGATTCTTAAAATGAGAAAATTGTTCAGTCGCATCGCAGCTAAGTTTGCTATCATAGTTTCAAAAGATCATGATTATCAACGTTGCAAGCGGGGAGATAAGCAGCATGCATACAAGCCACATTGTCAGGCGAGCCATGGATTATATGGAGGAGTTTCTTGACGAGCCCCTGGATCTGTCCGATATCGCCAAGACGGCTGGGGTCTCGGTAGCCCATTTGTACCGGGTGTTCTACAGCTTGACTGGCCATCCGGTCAAAGAATACATACGCAAACGCAGAACCAGCGAGGCTGCCGGCTTGCTGCGTACAACCGACTTGGGGGCAATGGATATCGCAATCCGATGCGGTTTCGAGACCTATCGAGCATTCTTGAAGGCATTCAAGCGATACACGGGACTGACACCGACCGAATATCGGGACGCGAAATCCTTCTTCAGCTTTGAACGCCTCCCGCTCGAAGATAGCGGCACCTCCCATGAGAGGCAGGTGTTCGGCCAGCATACGCATTCGGATATCCGAATTGTCCGGCTGCCGCCGCGGAAAGGAATCGGATACTTGCATGTTTCGGAGCGAGAGGATGGACTGGAAGAAGATGCCCTGAAACGTTTTCGCGCATGCTTGGCCGCAAGGGGACAGGAGCTTTGTGACATGAGTGTATTCGGCTGGAACGTCGATCTTGACGAGGGGAGGCCTTTGTTTGGGTATCAGCTGCTTGCTCCTGATATCCCGTTCGGTCCGGGAGGCATCGTTCATCCGGAGCTAAAGCCCGTTGATCTTCAGGGTGGGGTGTATGCCAGCTGCAGAGCCCGTGCTTTGTCGGCTGAGCAGATTGTCGGGGACTGGAACAGGCTCTATTCCGGCTGGCTTCCGGGGAGCCGGTTCGAACCAGCCTCGGACCGGCTTTTTGAACAATTTGTGTTCAAGGGAGATCAGATCATGCAGGTGCATCTTTATCTCCCGGTGGTACGCAGCCGGAAGACACAACCCATAGAAATCGTTGAGCTCAAGCCGGTCGACGTCTTGGCGTTTCGGGCCGAAGGGTCCGGGTCGATAATACGTGCCGACCAGGCTGCGATCGAGTGGTTGAAGAGCAGCGGATGGGACGGGGATGACGGCTTCGCAGTGTTTATGAGCTGGCGGAAAGCTACGACAGATGATGAACCATCCGCTTGCGAAGTCTTCATAGCTCTCCCGCAAGGATACAGGCGATCACCAGCGGATAACGGTAGGCTTACCCGGCTTGATGGGGGCTTATACGCATGCTTGGCTTCAGAGGCGGGCGGTACGATGACTGGTGTGCTGGCGGTCTTGAATCGCTGGTTGGAGGCCTCGGCAGACTATAGTCCAGACGCTGGCCGATCTTGGCTCATTCGTTATCTGCCTCAATCGAACGGATCTACGCAGCTCTCTAGTTCTCGCTTCCGATCGTATGCGTTCTGCTGCGTGCCGATAACCCGATCACATGGATAAGGAGAGACGACTATGAATCCGCTGAGGAGAAAAGAACAGGAAATGCCCGAAGGATACCGCCCCTTCAAGGCACCTCGAGTGATGAAATTGCTGAACGGAGGAACTAGTATGAACGGATCTCGGAAAGAAGCGGATGGACTGTCATCCGCCAGCCCGATCATGAATAAAGTAGGGAGCATTTTCGTGCCGGTCCGCGATATCGAACGATCCCGTGCCTGGTACTGCCGCATGCTTGGATTAAATGAAGAGGAATGTTCGATCCTGAACGGTCATTTATGTCCGCTGCCGATGGAGGGGACCGGGATTATCCTGGATACGATGCCAATGTGGAGTGGCGGTCGGGAAGAGGGAGCGCCGCATATCGAGACGCCTGCCTTCATGCTCCTGACGCAAGACTTGCAAGGAGCTTATACGTACATGAAGGAGCTGGGCGCAGAAATCGTAACGGAGATCGAGCACGACCACTGGTTCGTAGTCAAGGATCCGGATGGAAACAAGCTGATGATCTGCAAAGAATAATAAGATTTCGTCCACACAAGAAGATCCCATCAAAGATGAATAAAGCCGGCGGATACCGCCGGCTTATTCGGCATATGCAGAACAGCAATCACATTGCCGACCAGCGGCTTGTTCAGGACGGCGAGAGAATTGCTACATGCCATTGTTTGCACTTTCGATACCGAAACCTCATCTTCTCGTAACCTCTGACAAGCCGTACCTGTTTATAATGTGGTAAATCATATTGGCCAGCGCTTTTCCATCCAAACCGATGGTTTCGCCGGATGGACTCAAATTAGCTTTTATCGCTCCGTTCGAATTCGAATTGTCGGGCGAAATTTGGCTGTACGATCATACCCGGAACAATACGAACAAAATATTGTCATCGGATGACTTTCCTTCTGATCTTTCGCCGAAAAGAGTGTATTGGCTGGATGACGCACATCTGCTGATCTCCACGGGCAATAAATATGGAACCATTCCTTCCACAAGGCAGCTTTTTGTCTATTCGTTGAATAGCGGAGATATGCAGGAGAAATATGCAGTTCAAGAAACGCAGCATATCGCCTCGATTACCCTGCAAGAAGCCTTGATCCAATTAAAGATCGAAACCTATGACAATAATTTTATGGAGATTACGGGTACTCAAAACGTCAATTACCCAGTCAGTAAATTTCTGGAATAATCCAATATAAATAGCGAAAGGACCTCGCAGGCATTTTTTCCCGCAGGTTCTTTTTTTGATGCCGGCCTTAACGCATGTTATGCTGGACTTCCCAAAAGCCGAATTTGGGGATCCGTATAATTTTGCAAACGAAACCGTACGAGGTTTGCGCTGTTGTCATGCCTCGCTGCTAACGTATAATTCATTGCAAGCAGGGATACCCGCAATAAGAAAGGAGGGGTCACCATTCTTGATGAACGCAGCATGTCGATCCTGGAGCTTCTGCAGAAAACGGCCGACTACGTTCCGATCCAGGAAATGATGGATACCTTCAACATCTCCAAACGAACGGTTTATTACGATATGGATAAAATCAACGGATGGCTGCGCTTTCAGCAGCTGCCGCCGGTCGCATACGTTCGGGAAACCGGGTACCTGCTGCCTCAGAAAACGCGGTCGGAGCTGCCGAAACGGATGAAGGACATTCCGGCGACCCACTACTATCTTTCCCGCGAGGAACGCAAGGCATGGCTCGGCCTGCACTTGATCAGCCGCAGCGAGCCGATGTATCTGCATCATATGGAGGAGCTGCTGCAGGTCAGCCGGGGCACCGCCCATTCGGAGCTGAAGGAGCTTCGCAGCGAGTTGAGACGTTTTTGCTTACAGATCGTTTATGAACGCAAACGGGGCTATACCGTGCAGGGGAACGAGAAGGATGTAAGAGCTGCGATATCCTCCTTTTTGAATGATTTGCTTCCCTCCGTCAGCACCGAAGGGATTCGAGTTCGAATCGAGCAGCTGATGACGGAGGAACTGTTCCGCGCATCTGCGATGATGCTGGAAACAGAGCAGTGGTCCGCGGTATATGACATGATCGCATCCGGCGAACGCTTGATCGGTATGGAATTGTCCGATGAGACCATTGCCCATCTGGCGTCCCGGCTAATCCTGTACACGAGCAGATTTCTCCAAGGGCACCCAGTCGAGCTGGATGACGAGGAGAAATCGGCGCTGCTGCAGGTCCCGCAATACCGGGCGGCTCAGGAAATCGCGGGGCGCCTGGGGTCATTGGCAGGAGCGGATTTGCCGGAAGATGAGGTGTGTTATATTACGATCCAGCTGCTGACGGGCAAAGTGAACAAGCTCGAGGTCGAACCGGACAGCCAGGAAGCGAGGCGGGTCCGGGAAGCGGTTCGACGGATGATCGAGGCCTTTGAGCATCAGGGCTGCGTTCATTTCCGCAACCGGGCGGAGCTTGAGAAGCCGCTCGTGCTTCATGTGAAGTCATTATATTACCGTGCAAAGTACGGGATCCCGGCAGATAATCCGTTGGCGGGGACGATCATGGTGAAATACCGGGAGATATTCGAGCTGACGAAGCAATCGGCTCAGCCATTGGAAGGGCTGCTGGGCCGTCCGCTGAGCGAGCATGAAATCTCATATCTGACGATGCATTTCGGGGGCTGGATACGCAGTCAAGACATCGTATTGTCGCCCCGGAAGACAGCGGTCATCGTATGCGTTAACGGCATATCCGCTTCCCGGCTGCTCAAGGTTCAGATCGAGCAGCTGCTCCCGTCCGTTGATTTGGTTGCGATCCTGTCGCTGCGGCAATACGAGACGTTTGAACGAAGCGTCGATTTCGTCTTTTCCACAGTCCCGCTTCATGGCAGCAAGGTTCCCGTATTTACCGTTCCGGCCGTTCTGAACGATACCGAGAAGGTTCACTTGCTGAATCAGCTGACCCCTTACATTAAAGGGAACGGCGGACCGCTGCCCGGACCTTCCGCGCAGGCCATCGTCGATCTGGTAGGAAAGCATGTCGAGATTCCCGACAAAGCGCTGCTGCTGGAAGAGATTCAGCGGTATCTGACGGCAGCGAAAAGCATCGCACCCGCAGACTACAAACCAACGCTTGCGGAGCTGCTGCCTGCAGCGCGAATACAAATACTCGACAGCGTTTCCGATTGGCGAAGCGCGATTCGTACAGCCGCCGATCCGCTGGTGAAAGAAGGGTGTATCCAGACGCAGTACGTTCAGGCGATGATCGATAACGTCGAGCGGTACGGACCGTACATCGTCACTGCACCAGGAATCGCCATTGCCCATGCGAAGCCGGAGGATGGAGCCTTCCGTCATGCGATGGCGTTGATCAGCATCCGCAGCGGCGTGCCCTTCAGCGATGAATCCAGGCATTTGGTTCACGGACTGTTCGTCATGGTGAGCGCGGACGGCGAGTCGCATCTGAAGGCATTGTCGCAGCTAACGCATCTGCTTAGAGACGACGGCAACCGCATTTTGATGGGACAAGCGGACAGCAAAGAGGATGTGCTGCAGCTCATCCGCAAGTATTCGACGACCTCAGAAGAATGAAGAGACATGAAGGAGGAGCAAGATGCGTTTGTTTGATAAAAGCCTGGTAAATCTCGATATCGAAGTTAAGGATGCGGAGGAGGCCATCCGCGGTGCCGGACAGCTGCTGGTGGACAGCGGCGCAGCGGAGGCATCCTATGTGGAAGCCATGTTGGCGGCCTACCGAGAGAAGGGGCCTTACATCGTGATCGCCCCGCATATTGCGCTTCCCCATGCCAAAGCGGAGAGCGGCGTCCATGAAGCTGCGGTCGCTTTTGCCCGATTAAAGGAGCCGGTCAAGTTCGGCCATGCCGACAATGACCCGGTGGATCTGGTCTTCGCGCTAGGATCATCGTCAAGCTCTGACCATATCAAGCTGCTGCGCACCTTATCCTCGCTCCTGACCGATCCGGCAAATATCGAAGCGATCCGCAGCGCCAAAAGCGCGGAGGAGCTTGAGAATTTATTGAAGTAATCCGTCATGGATATCCGTATCAAACCTAAATTACAGGAGGTAATCGAAATGAAAATCATATGTGTGTGCGGACTAGGACAAGGCACGAGTTTGATTCTGCGAATGAACGTGGAGAATGTGCTGAAAGATCTCGGTGTTCAAGCGGACGTCGAGCATACGGATGTCTCAACGGCTTCAGGGATGTCTGCCGATTTTATCGTGACCAGCAACGAATTGGCGCAAAGTCTGCCGGGCCATTCCGCTACAATTGTCATCGTCAACAATTACTTCGACCTGAACGAAATCAAGGAAAAGCTTCAGGAAGCTCTATAAAAAGTAACGAGGGGGAACGCTCGTGAGTGTTATATCCTGGATTGCAACGAATATTTTCGGGACTCCTGCCGTTCTGCTTGGTTTCATTGTTCTGCTCGGATTATTACTGCAGAAGAAATCGGCAAGCCAGATCGTCAGCGGCACCTTCAAGGCGATTATCGGCTTCTTGATCATCAGCGCAGGATCCGACGTTATTGTGAAAGCACTCAATGTTTTCGAACCGATGTGGAAGGAAGTGTTCGGCCTTAAATCGGAATCGCTGGGGCAGTTTCTGGGCCAGGATTCGTTTAATGCCCAATACGGAAGCGCGATTACGCTGGCGATGCTGGCCGGATTTATGATCAACGTCCTGCTCGCCCGGTTTACCCGGTTCAAGTATATTTACCTGACCGGACATATGATGTTCTGGACCACCACCGTATTTGCGGGCATCGTCGTGCACACGGCAGGCGGGAGCGTCCCGCAATGGAAGCTTGTGCTGTTCCTGGCGGTTATCCTTGGCCTGTACTGGACGTTTCAGCCTGCGCTCACGCAGCCGTTTATGCGAAAAATTACCGGAAACGATAACATCGCGCTCGGGCACAGCTCGGCATCCGTCGCGCTGCTTGCGGCCCTGCTCGGGAAGTGGATCGGCAATAAGGAGAATGATTCGGAGAAGATCAAGGTACCGAAAGGGCTTGAATTCCTAAGGGATTCGAACGTCATCACGGCGCTTAGCATGGGTGTGCTGTTACTGATTGGCGCGATCATTCTCTCGCTGAAA
The DNA here is from genome assembly GCF_038002285.1 of Paenibacillus sp. FSL R5-0810. Taxonomy (NCBI): domain Bacteria; kingdom Bacillati; phylum Bacillota; class Bacilli; order Caryophanales; family Paenibacillaceae; genus Paenibacillus; species Paenibacillus sp. FSL R5-0810. Next base: position 2,272,223 of record NZ_JBBOCF010000001.1, on the reverse strand, counting down.
GGAACGCCTGCTGCACAGGAGCTGATCGCCCAGTCCGGTGAGCAGAACTTTTTGGTCTATTCCATCATGCAATCGTTTACTTTCGCCGGGGGCATCGCGATCGTGCTGCTGGGGGTCCGGATGTTCATCGGCGAGCTGGTGCCGGCTTTTAACGGGATTGCGACGAAGCTCGTGCCTGGCGCGAAACCTGCGCTTGATTCACCGGTGACCTACCCTTATGCCCCGAATGCCGTCGTGCTCGGATTCGTCGGCGCATTCGCCGGTGCGTTAATCTGGCTTGTCGTCCTTGGGAACACGATGGCGTATATCTTTGTTCCGACGATGATCGTCCTGTTCTTCCATGGCGCCACCGCCGGCGTGTTCGGCAATTCGACAGGAGGCGTCCGCGGAGCGCTGCTAGGCGGATTCATCACATCTACCGTCGTGGCATGGGGTCAATTCATCATGGTGCGATTCCTGATCTCGACCACCATCCCGGATACGGCCATGTGGGCCGCCGATTCGGATATGTTTATCCTCGGACCGATCATCCGCTTCTTGTCGGAGCTGTTGTTCTGAATCGGCGTGCCGATCTTCCTGATCGGAATCAATTATGGAGAAGAAAGGGGAACACAACATGAGCTTTATACGAACGCTTGACGCGGATATTCCCAGAGAAGAACTAGGCTTCACCTATTCTCACGAGCATATCGTGTGCCGCCCTGCCTACTGGTCCGAGCGGGGGGAGGATGATCTCCTGCTCGATGACCCGGCTAAATCCAAACAGGATGTCCTTGATTTCAAAAAGCACGGGGGACAGACGATTGTAGACGCCACGGCCGTCGATTACGGACGTGACGTGCCTGCCGTCCACGACATCATGGAACAAACGGGCGTCCGGATCATCGGGACGGCAGGCTTTAACAAGAGCTTCCTCTGGGATGCGTCTATCAAGGAAGAGCTCAAGCCGATCATCGGTAATTACCGTACGTACTATGAATGGATTGAGAGCGCTACCATCAATGAATTGGCTGATTTCGTCATCCGGGAAGTGGAAGAAGGTCTGGAAGGAACGCCGTTTCGCGCCGGTCAGGTGAAATTCGGAACCGGATATAACCGGATAACCCCGCTCGAGGAGAAGACGCTGCGCGCGGTAGCCCGGGCCCATCATGAGACGAAGGCTCCGGTTCATTCCCACACCGAAGTCGGCACGATGGCTTTGGAGCAGATCGAGCTGCTGCGAAGCGAGAACGTGGACCTGAGTTACTTAAGCCTCGGTCATATGGATCGTAATCCGGATCCGTATTATCATGAACAGATTGCAAGAACAGGGGCCTACTTGTCGTTCGATGGCATCGGCAAAATCAAATACGCTCCAGAGAGCACCCGGATCGAGCTCATTCTGGAGCTTGTCCGCAAAGGATACGCCGGTCAAATTCTGATCAGCGGGGATACCGCCCGCAAATCGTATTACAAGCACTATGACCACGGTCCCGGATTGGAGTTCATCATTGCCAAGTGGGTGCCGCGATTCATCGATGAGGCCGAGCGGGCGGGGTTTGACGGACAGGAGCTGATCCGCCGGTTTTTCGTCGATAATCCGGCAAACTGCTTCGCTTTTAAGCGATAGGGGGGATTTGGATGGATTATCAACAGCAGAATGCTTACGAGATCGGCGAGCTGATTAAACGCAAGGGCTGCGCGATATTGCCGGTCGGCGCCGTTGAGGCGCATGGACCCCATCTGCCGCTAGGAACGGATAATCTGCTGGCGGAGCGTCTGGCCGAGCGTCTGGCAGAACTTACGGACAGCCTGGCGCTGCCGACGCTGCCTTACGGGCAGGTTTGGAGTCTTCAGCATTTCCCCGGCAGTCTGAGCGTATCCAATGAAGCGCTGATCCGAATCCTCTATGATATCGGCGAGAGTCTGGTACGGCAAGGCTTCCGAATTTTTGTCATGCTGAACGGACACCTCGGGAACATGCCCGCATTAAAAGACGCCGCCCGAATGCTGTACAATGATCACCCTGAATTGAAAGTCTATTATTTCTTCTATCCGGGTACCGGAGAGGCCATATCCAGGATTCGTGAGACGCCGTCCACCCACGCATCGTATTTTCACGCATGCGAGCTTGAGACCTCCTACATGCTCTATCTTGCCGAAGAATATGTCGACATGGACAAGGCAATCCGGGATATACCCCAAATCGGGCTTGAAGCCGATTGCACCCCAACACCATGGGAAACCTTCACCTCTTCGGCTGTTTTGGGCGATGCGACGCTGGCTACGAAAGAGAAGGGAGAGCAAGTGATCGAGGCGTCGCTGGCCGCGATGACCGCCATGATCCTTGGGGCGAAGCAGCGGCTTCAACAGCGCAGGGAAGCTTAATGGAGCTGCTCGGTGCCTTTATGAAGCGTGCGGCTTTAACAGGCATCATCAAAAAAGGGAGTATGTTTTCGATTAATCGAAAACATACTCCCTTTAGCGCTTACGAGCGGCCCGCTTCGTTTTGCTGTTTCAGCAGATCGCGGATTTCGGTTAGCAGAACCTCTTCCTTGGATGGTGCAGGAGGCTCGTCCGGTTTGGCTTCTTCTTTTCGCTTGAAGCGGTTGAGGGTTCGAATGAACATGAAGATCGAGAAAGATACGATCAGAAAGTCCACGACCGTCTGCAGGAATACCCCATAAGTAATCGTTGCGTCTCCAAGGGTTGCCTTCAACCCGGATAAATCAACGCCGCCCATCAGCAAGCCGATTAGCGGCACGATAATGTCGCTAACCAGCGAGGATACGATTTTACCAAAGGCGGCACCGATGATGACCCCGATGGCCAGATCCAATACGTTCCCCTTCAGCGCAAAGGCTTTAAATTCTTTTAACAGATTCATAAATAATCACCTGCTTTCCTTCTTTAGATGAAATAGCGTTCATCCATGCGCTGAAAATCTCTGACCCTAGCACCAGATCTATGTACGGGGAATCGAGATCATCCTTATCTGATATGTGCTTGGTTTCAGAAGTTTTGCGATGTTCAAACGCCAGCCGTTCGATGATCGGACCCTATTTCGAGAGAAGAATGCCCCTTACGAAATGTCCTTCATCATGGTAGCGTCAAGATTTCGGTTCGTCAATCTTTTTTCTTTCAACAACCATAGACATAAATAGACAAGTTCACACCCTTGATGACGATTCTCGCCAAACGGGACAAGGGGCGCCCTCCAGATCCGAGATCATGCGGGACACCCCAAATTATTTACGCAAAACCGTCAAGGCTTAGCGTTCTTCCAGTATTCGTAAGCATGAACCACATTGCCGGCGTAAGCAGGGGAATCCTGCAGCAATTCAGGCAGCTTTGCCAGCTCTTCTTCCATGTAGGCCGCGCCTTCTTCATAGAAGGTGATATGGTTGCCTTCATGGCTTGCTTTCATTTCTACAGAGAGGATGATCGGCTTTCCAAGCTCATTAGCAAATCCGATTTCCTCTTTGGAGACGCTGACGATCCCGTTCGAGCCTGCTGCGGTGTCACGGAAGGCCATCAACGATACATGATCCATCCGGTCGATCATCCATTTGCTGAGGGATATGTCTGAGCCGGGAGCCTTGTGCTTGTCAAGCCAGACGGCCATATCCATGCTGGCTTCAAGGCTGGAGTCCTTCTTCAGCTCGCTTACGAAGGCGTCCAAATTGGACGTCCATTCCGCAATAACCCGGTCCGAATCGGCCCACCAGGCGGGCAGGACATACGGCTCGATATCCAGATGGATGCCATGGAATCGTTCATCGCCGGCAACGGAGCGGTTATATTCTTTTACATAGTTCACCAGTTTCATCATCCGTGGACGGTTCTCCTGCAGCGCCCATATCGGATGGCCGCCCATGGCATGTACTTCAATGCCTGCTGCGGAGGCTTGTTTGACAAAAGAAGAATACGAATCGAACGGCTGTTCCAAATCCAACCTTACATACAGCCAATTCAGTTTCTTCTCCTTGGCAAACGCCAAAATGCCTTGACCGTCTTCAACCACGTCACGCGCTTCCCAAATATAGGTGCCTCTTACCCGGGAATCCCGCTCAATCGGGTCCGCATCCGGAACCGTCCCGCCGCCACCAGGATCAGGGGTTGTAGGAGGGGTCGGATTCGGCGCAGGGTTCTCTCCGTTAGGGGGTGTAGCCCCGTCACCGCCTGTCGGCATGTCCCTCCAGCTGCGGGCATCGTGGACAGCCAGTCCCGCGAATGAGCTGTAAGAGCTCAGATCGGCGGATAATTGTTCCAATGTGCTGGACAGATATTCCCGGCCAAGTCCATGGAATGTCGTGTGGGCTTCGCCGGGCATCTCCTTCGTATTCACCGCCACTACGACCCGCTTTCCGAGCCGATCCGCCAGCTCGAGCTCAGCCTGGGTCAGGGACCGGATTCCATGCTCGGAATCCAACTGGTTCCGGTAAGACATAACGGTGACATGGTCAAAGGATCCCATGAGCCATTCATTGATCGGAGTGCCGTCTTCCAGGGTGTATGAATCAAACCAGAAGGGGATATCGATCCCTAGCTCTAGCCCGCTTCCCGAGATACGGCTAAGAAAAGCGCTTATATTGCTCTTCCAGGATGATATAACCTCTTCCTGACGAATTTCCCATTCGGGCAGCACGTAGGGCTCGATATCAAGATGGAGCCCGTCAAACCGGCCGTTCTCCGGCACGCCTGCGTTATAGTCATTCACCCAATCGGCAAGGCCCAGCATATCCGGCAAATGCTTCTCAAGCGCCCACCCCGGATCGCCCCCCAGCGCGTGGACTGCAATATTAGCCGCATGGGCCTTCTCGACAAAGGTTTGATAAATCTCTGCAGACATTTGACGATTAATTTGCAAATAGATCAGGTTAATGCCTTCCTCATGCGAATAATCAAGGAGCTCTTCACCGCCATCCTTGATCCATTCGGTCTGCCATACCCAGGTAGCTTTCACCTTGGCCTGCTCTGCATATGCCGGTGTCTGCAACCCTACCAGAAGCAGTGCCATTAGAAGGCCGGCAAGCTTCTGGCATGCTCGTACATTCATAGTTTCCCTCCATTCCTCCAAAACTCTTTCTTTGTAAACGGGGTTATTATATCACTGATGATTTGGAAAGGGATGAGCCCTTGTTCTTACAGGACTCTGCCTATCGCACAATCAGGAATATACGTTCGGGTAACATGGAACTAGTCCCTGATTAAAGTGAAATAACGCTGAAAGAGAAAATTGATAAAACTGGAAAATTTGAGGCTAACCGCTCAGGTAAAAAGTTACGGGGCCAGAGTCCGTCCTTAACCATGCGTCATGGTTTCCGCTGTTCGCCGTTAAAAGGTCCTAGAGTCCAACCCGGGGAAGATTAAATCCGAATGTGTTTATGTATTTCTATCCATTTAGCAAATTCCACAAGCCGAATGCCCGCTGTTTGGAATACTGCGCAGGTTCGAAATTGCAACGGGTGCGAAAAATCACAGATGGTGGAAATACGCTCCTTTACGAAAATAAGAAGGCATTCATATACTAAAGGTGCCTATAGCTGCTTCTAGGTTGGTGATGGAGGAGCTGAACCGATGCAGCCCCAGCAACTCATCTTGGAAGGCGAATGGCGGGACGTCCAATAGATTACCGATCATGACGGTCGTGATGGTGAAGGTCGTGATCACGAAGGGGGGGAAGAGGCGAAATCGAATCCAACGGTTTGACATTGAAATTGGACGCGTTACACGCGGATTACGGCACGAGGAGGGGGATAGCGAGCTTATAAGTTCAATTTTGCTGACGAACGGATGTAAAGCGCTTTCACAAAAGACAAGAAACGGGGGATCTCATTTATGCAAAAAAGGGTCGTTTACGCAAAAAAGAGCTTGGTTTTCATGCTTGCGCTCATGCTGGTTCTCGTATCGCAATGGTGGCTCGCCGCTCCAGCGGATGCACGGGTGGACAAAGCATTCGGCGAACCGGTAACCATCGGTTCCCCGATTGAGAATGTAGCCATTTTTGATGCAGCTTTCGGCAAAGAAGATGGCAGGGATGTCATGTATACGACGGTAACGGGCAAGCCGGCCATTTTCCAGGTTGTTGATCTGGTCAGCAGGGAGGTGCTGCGCAAATACAGACTGGAAGGAACCGAGAGCTCCTGGACTCATGTAACCCTGCCGGACGGTACAGTCTATATTGGCGGTAACGGCAAGCTGTATACGTATTCGCCGGCAACGAAAGAGCTGCGCGATCTGGGCGGGATCGGAGAGAGCGTTGTTTATGGGCTGACATATGACGAGCAGGGCAGGGTCTATTTCGGTTCTTATCCGAATGCCAAGGTAGGCCGCTATGATCCCTCCACCGGCGAGATGAGAGATTACGGCAGCGTGATGCCTGGCCAGAGCTATACCCGGGCCACGGCCTACCATAACGGATACTTGTATGCTGGGATCGGCATTCAGGGAAGCCTTGTGAAAGTGAACGTGGAAACGGGGGAGAAAGAGCCTATTCCGCTGCCGACATACGGCGGTGCGGTGCAGACTGCGCAAGTGTATCAGCTTGATGCTGCCGGCAAGTATATCGTAGCCGGCTTGAGCGGAGGGAATAACGCACTGCTGTTCTATGACACGGAAGCCGGAGCTTGGAGCGACACCTATTTTCTGGACAATAAGGGGATTCGCTTATCGTATGGCGAGCCGGGCAGCAATAAGGTGTATTTCGTACAGAACAACCGATTGATGGAGCTGGATCTCATCTCGATGGAGGCGGTCGACACCGGAATCGAATATACCACCTATCTTCGCAATACCGCTTGGATCGAGATGCCGAATGATCCGGATCTCCCGGGAAAATCGCTTGCGACCGTCATGTGGTCGGGGGCGGTTGCTTATATGAATTTGGAGACGAAGAAGGTCAAGTCGGTTACCTACCCGTTCTCTGGTAATCCGATTCCGATCCAAACGCTGGAGAAAGGGCCCGACGGCAAGCTGTACATGAGCGGCTATCCTGGAGGAAAAGGGGCTTCATATTCCCCGATCACCGGCGAAATCGAGACCTTTTCCTTAGGTCAGGCCGAAGGCATGGCTGCACTTGGTGACAAAATGTACTTCGGTCTCTATCCGGGAGGCCGCATTTGGGAGCTGGACGTCAATCAGCCGATCCAGGATGGGGTGAATCCGAAAGAGATTTATAAAATTCCCCACCAGGACAGGCCGTTCATCATGACGCCTGGCGATGGCAAGCTGTTTATCGGCACAATTCCTGACTACGGCGAACTGGGAGGCTCGCTGACCGTGTATGATCCTTCGCTCGGGCCTGAGCAAGGGTTTACCGTCTATGAAGATGTCGTGCACAACCAATCGATTGTCGGCCTTGCCGTCCGCAACGGGAAGCTGTATGGTTCGACTACCGTGGCCGGCGGGCTTGGCATCGATCCGACGGAGACGGCAGCCAAAATATTTGTGTGGGATATCGCCAGCGGTAAAAAGCTTCAGGAATTCGTTCCTTCGATCCCGGGCGCAACCGTTCAACCAGGGATGATCAGCGGACTCAGCATCGGCCCTGACGGATTGCTGTGGGCAGCGGCGGACGGATTGATCTTTGCCATGGACCCGGAGACGATGGACATCGTGAAGAGCGCGAATATTTATCCGTCCGTATCCAATTATGGAAGATGGCGCCCGGTACACATCCGGTGGGGCGAAGACGGTTATATGTACACCACGCTTGCGGGCAGGATTACCGTGATCGATCCGAACGAGCCGGAAGCGGCGATTACGCTGTCGACAACGCCATTGATGACGCTTGGTGATGACGGGCATATCTATTATTCTGATGATACATTGCTTAAAAAAATCGAAGTGACGAAGGGCAGCGGAGCCGTTCACATTCCGATCGAGATCCCTCTCTTGAACGGAAGCTTTGACCAACCTGCAGAGAACGGCGTGATTCCGGGCTGGAGTTCCTTGTTCAATTTAACGCCGAACGTGTCTTTCGGATTAAGCAATGAGCAGAGCGTAAGCGGCCCGAGCAGCTTGTACATCACGGATGCTTCCGCGACGGAAACGGTGGCCGTTGCATCCGATTCCGTTCCCGTGAAGCCCGGGACGGCGTATACGGCGAGATTCCAGGTTTACCTTAAGGAAGGACGCACCCTTGCATCAATGAACTACTATGATGCCAACCATAAGCAAGTGGGCGGGACCTCGCTTCAAATTACAGCAGGCAGCGGCAAATGGCAGCAGCTTGAGATGAGCGCCGTCGCTCCGGAGAATGCAGCTTACGTAAGATTGGTCTTGTTCTGCTCCCAGCTGTGGACGACGAAGGCGTATTATGATGATGCATCCATATCCTATACGGAGACAGTCACGCCGGATCAGCTGCCGGATTGGCTGGAGTCCCAAATCGACCAAGGGAAGGTTCGACACCCGCTCGCGCAGCAGCTTACAAATGCAATTCGGCAAGCGCATTTCCACTATGGGGAGGGACGCCTCGAACAAGCCGTTCATCAGTTGGAAAATGCGCTGAAGCATCTGGAACGCTCGGGGGAGGAGGACATCCAGGCAAATGCCCGGAATGGGATCCAAAGCGTAATCCGCGCGTTCATCCAGTCCTGGCAATGAAATAGTTATAAGAATTCATTTTATTTGGTCCATGAAGAGAGAGCTGGAAATTAACCCTTTCCATGCTCTCTTTTTTGTGCGAATGGATCGTATGGGTGCTCATTTCAGGCATTTGCCCAGAATTTCGTCTAGCGTTTATACTAAGAAGGTGAGTTGAAGAGTATAATATATGATCTGATACAAGTAATAACCAAGAAGCTGTCCAGGATCGGCAATGGAACGCTAGCCCTTATTCCGATTGTTGCTTGTCAAAGGTCCCGCACGGCATTTACAGTCATAAGTGGACAAGCACAAGTGCGAGCCTGCAAAACGCTGATCCTTTCGAGCGTAAAGATCTATGCAAGTTATGCTGATAGCCAAATGAGGTGGCTTATGAACACGGAAGAATGGAAGCAGGCTGAAAAGGCTTTATCCAGCATGGAGGTCATGAAGCAGGGAACTAACGATCCGGTGACCATTGAAGGCGAATCGAATGACCTGCACTGCATCGGGATCGGCACAGATGCTGCGGTATTTGTCTATGAACCGCTGCCACACTATGCTTACAAGTTGTACGCGGCAGAAGCGCTTCCCAAAAAGGAAGCCGAAATTCGCGTGTACCGCTCTCTGCAAGGAAGCCCTTATTTCCCTACGTTTTACGGTGCGGGAGAGCGTTATGTGGCGATCAGCCGGGAGAGCGGGATGACATTGTATGATTGTCTACTGTACGGCGTGCCGGTACCGAGGCAAGTCATTGATGATGTGGAGGCAGCACGAAGCTTCGTCAGGGAGAAAGGGCTCAATCCCAGAGATATTCATTTGAAAAATGTGCTGCTGCAAAACGGCCGTGGCAAAGTGCTGGATGTTTCAGAGTATATCCAGAGCGGTAACGACAGGCGATGGGAGCATCTTCTGTGGGCGTACGACAATGTGTATCCGCTCATCGAAGGCAAGAAGCTGCCGCTGTGGGTATTGGAGGCGGTGAAGAACGGGTATTATCGGCTCGATCCGTCCAGCGTTAATCTGCAGGAATTCGCCGAGCGGATCAAAAAGCTGTTTTTCAACCGGTAGCTTGCAGAACGGATGTCCATGTCAATTGAAGAAACCGCGTATGCTGCGCGGTTTCTTTCTTATGTAAATGTGAGAGCTCTTACCCCTGGCGGTGTCCATCGAACGGACATGCCCTAATCAGGTGCACAGCTGGTCCCGTTTGGTTGTCAAAACATGCTCCAATCAAGCTCTCTCGATATAACCTCCAGTAAATGCACGCCAGCTTGGCTGTTTCCCTTGTCGTTAAGCGCGGGGCCGAATACGCCAATGCCGTACTGTCCGGGGACAAGCGCTAAGATGCCGCCGGAGACCCCGCTTTTGGCGGGCAGCCCGACCTGAATGGCGAATTCGCCTGACGCATTGTACATTCCGCATGTCGTCATGAAGGTTTTGGCGATCTGAACGTATCGCCTTGGGATCAGCCGGTTTCCCGTGAGCGGATCGAGACCTCCGCAAGCAAGGACCAGCCCCATGCGGGCCAGGTCGGCGCAATCGGCCTGGATGGAGCAATGCCGGAAGTAGACGTCAAGCACAGCCTCGACATTTCCCGAGAGCACCCCGTTTTGTTTGAGAAAATAAGCAATGGACCTGTTCAGATTGCCGGTTTCGGATTCGGAGCGGTACACTGCCTCATCGCAGCTTAGCTGCCGGTTGCCAGCAAGCACCCGCAGGAAATCGAGGATCCGTCCGTATACCTCTTCCGGGCTGCTGCCCCGGATTAGCGATGAAATCGTGATGGCCCCTGCGTTGATCATCGGATTGAACGGAATGCCCGGGCGAACGAGCTCCAGCTTCAGCATGGAGTTGAAGTTGTCGCCGGTCGGCTCCATGCCGACCTTACGGAACACCTCCTCTTCACCGTTATCCATCAATGCAAGTATCAGCGTAAAGACTTTAGAGATGCTCTGCATCGTGAACTTTTTTCCGCAATCTCCTGCAGTCGCGGATTCGCCGCTTGCATGCAGCAGGCTGACACCGAGGGCATTGTGCGGGGATTTGGACAGTTCGGGAATGTAGGACGCAACTCTTCCGCTTGCGGCGAATGGACGGCTCGCTTCCACCCATTCCGCCAGCCGTTCTCGTATCGTTCCGATGTCATAAGATGGCACGGTCCCATCTCCTTTGGCAAATATATAAAGAATTGGTCATAGCATTCGTTGATGGAAGCCGCTTTATCCCTTCATTATGCATTTCATAGTTTTGGTTCGTGGATTTCTTCCGCTTGAAAAGTATAGCAGCAGCTGCCTGAGTCCATCCTTTAATATATAACGGGCAAGGGGGCTAAGCGAATGAGAAACCTGGAATCTAGGCTGGAGAACATCGAAGGCAGATTCGACGAAATCGATAAATACTTTTGCACCCATCAGTTCTCTTTAGCGGGCAACTGGGATTATAAGCACGGGTATTTGGACAAGCGACTGGATCATGAACGAATGGTATGGCTGCGGATCCCGTTTCATGTCACGAGGGGCAGCCTGGACGGGGAATGCGGCGGGTGCAAGGCCACGGTCAAACTCGGACGTCCCTTTGTGTTCCGTCATATCTACAATACAGGGACGGACAAGCATGCGAGGCCGCGATTGATCGGAGCGTTGTTTGATCAGTTTCAGTCGCCGATTGATCCGGATGCCTCTTTGGATGACCAATGGGTTGAACAAGCCAAGCAAGCACTGCAGGAAGTAGAAGCAGGATATCTTCAATAAACGGGAGAACGCAGCGGCAGGACGTTGATCCTGGCTGGTTCCGATTTGAGAGATAAGTAAGCATCATACCTGAACGATAAAGGCTGCTGATCATCGGCAGCCTTTATTGTGTATGCTAAAAGATACAGCAATAGACCCCCCGGATGTTATCACGATCACGGAAAAAACGATAAACGAAAAGGTTTGCTGCTTGAGGTAGAGGGAACGGAACATGCATAGACTGGATATGAAAGACGATTCAAAGCGTTTTAGCTGCGCGGCAGGCTGGCGTATCCCGGATTTTGGACGATCGCTGATCTTCTGATGACGATTTCGTAACCGATGGAGTTCTTTCACGTATAAAGGAATGAATATGTTCGGACGTTTAACGTATCTAATCCAATTAGAAGCTGAGGTAATGCATCAATGAATGTGGAGCTTACAGATTATGCCGACCTGTGGTATCAGCAAGCAGAGCAGAAAGCTGCCCGGTATTTTGAGACCTTGCATGCACAGGTTACGGATCAAACCTATGTGAACGGTCTGGCAGAAGATATCCGATTGTGGAGCAGGAAGCATATCCGCCGTCAACCGTGGCTGTCCTTTATGAGCCGGGGAACGGGCAAACCTGATTCACGGGATTATCATCGATATATGAGATGGCTGAATTATACTGGGAAATTGAAGGACTACCTGGATCGCAGCGTGTCCTATATTTATATGAGAGATCTTGGCAAAGCGCTGGATTGTCCGAAGACCCAGTCCCGGATCAAACAAGTCGTCAATGGTCTTGAACAGTTTCTGATCCGCTCTGCCGGGACCGGCGGGGGGCAGCAGCCGCCGTTCATAAGCTTGGCTGGCCTGTACCGCTGGGCCCAGAAGGAAGGCGTTGAGAGCGCCGTGATCTGGGTGATGAACAAGCTGAAAAACGTTGCGGGCCATATCCCGGAAGACATGAATCCGGAGCATGCCCAGCGCAAGCTCATCAAAATCATCGTCGGCGTCGTGATGCATGCCATCGAAGAGGTGGAAGAGTCCCCCGGCGAAATATTTCCCGCAGAGCGTGCACGCAGGCTGGATCATGCCATCCGACTCGGCTATTCTTACGGATTGACTTACCCGTATATTGACGATCTTCTCGATTCCGGGGTGCTGAATGATCAGGAGAAGGAGCGTTATTCCCGCATGATCCGGAGCGCGCTGCTTACGGGCACGGTACCGTCGCTTGGAACGTGGAGCGGCACCAATATGAACCTGATCCGCTTTATACACGCCGAGCTTCGCGAAGCCTTTGAATACATTAAAGGACATCAACGGCCGGAATTCAGAATGCTGTTCTTCGAGCAATCCTATGTATTCTTTCATTCCCAGCATCTGGACCGCGTGAAGGATTTATCGAATGCCGATTACACCAATGAAGAGCTTTATTTGCCGATTATTTTGAAATCCTCCTCCTCCCGATTGATTGTTCGTTCGGTATTGAGCGCTCCGGAGGACGAGGGCTTCGACCAGCGTACGTTTTATTACGGAATTTATAACCAGCTGGCCGATGACTTCGCGGATATGTTCGACGATATGAGGAATGGAGCGGTAACGCCGTATACTTATTTCTTGAAATACAGGGAGCAGCGTCCCGATTTAATCAACCCGTACGAATTGTACTGGACGGTCATTGCGCATTTGATTCGAAACGTATACCGTTCGGACGCCATGACGCGCGAGGTGATCCTGGATCGTGCCATCAACGGTCTTAAACGATGCAAAGCGCGGCTCGGTTCAGACCAATATAACGAGATTATGAGCGTGCTCGCCTCCGGGCAGCCGGAGCTCCACCGCCTTATTCAGAGGATGGTCCGAAAAGCGGACGATGTGGATTTTCTCGATAAACTGCTTCGGGACCAGATGGTCACGATACTGAAAAATGAAAGACAGCAGCAGGAAGAGTTCTTCGATACGGTTCAGTCGGTCCGCGAGCAGATTAATAATCAGCTCCGCATCGCAGAGCCGGAGAATCTTCCTCCGATGAAGACCTCGCTGATTGAAGCGGCCAACTACAGCCTGGATGGGGACGGAAAGCGGCTGCGGCCCATCCTGACATGGGTGATGGGCGTGAAGGAATACGGGCTTGATGCCTCAGCGATTATCCCTCTTTTAAAATCACTGGAGTATATGCATACCGCATCCTTGATTTTTGATGATTTGCCATCGCAGGACAATGCGTCCACCCGCCGGGGAAGAGCAACCCTGCATGAGGTGTATGACAGCTCAACAGCCGAGTTAACCGGTCTGTACCTGATCCAGAAGGCGACGGAAGAACAAGCGTCCCTGAGCGGTTTCGATCCCAAGGTCGTCCTCCGCTTGATGCGCTATTCTTCGCAGAAAGCCGGGGAGATGTGCATGGGGCAGGCGATGGACCTTCAATCCAAGGGAGCGGCGCTCACGCTTCAGGAGCTGAACCGGATCTGCTTCTACAAAACCGGCATTGCATTCGAGGCTTCGCTGGTCATGCCGGCGATCCTCGCCCGTGTCAACGAGACGGAGATCTCCGCCTTGAAGCGGTATGCCTACCATGCCGGCATCGCATTTCAAATCAAGGATGATCTGCTTGATGCGGAAGGCGATCAGGTTGTCCTCGGGAAGCCGACGCGTCAAGATGTAGAGAACAATACGTCCACTTTTGTGACCATCCTTGGCATAGAGGGCGCCAAACAAGAAATGTGGGAGCATTATTGCCTGGCGATGGAAGCGTTGGATGAACTTCCCCGTCCGATCGCCTTTCTCACGCATCTCCTGAATTATATGGTGAATCGCGAAAATTAAAAGGACCGCCAACGTGCTCAAGGCTAGTGATTCATCCGGCGATGTCGATCAGGTTTGGCGACAACAATATGCGCTGATGCAAATGGAACCGCGAGCTTCGCGGTTTTCATTTTTTTCATGGGTATTGATCTCGAAGCCTTACATCATGATTTTCCCTCTTGACTTTATAGTCGACTCGAAGGTATATACTCAATCCGACATTCATAGGAGGAAGGTGAGATATTGTTTAAAATCAGCGAATTTTCGAGGCTGAGCCGGATCCCGATCCAGACATTGCGCTATTATGATCAGATCGGGTTATTCAAGCCTGCACGGATCGATAGATCGACCGGGTATCGGTACTACGCCGCCGAGCAGCTTCTGGAGATCAACCGCATTGTCATTTTCAAGGAGCTTGGGTTCACGCTGCAGCAAATGGTTCAGCTGCTTCAAGAAGATATATCCGCGGAACAGATCCGCGGTATGCTGAGGTTGAAAGAAAGTGAGATTCAGCAGCTGTTGGAGAACGAAATGTCCAAGCTATCACGTATTAAAAAACGAATGCAGCTCGTGGAACGAGAGGGAAGGATGGAGATGGAGCAGGAGGCCGTCATCAAGCAGGTTGATGCCCTGCAATTGATTTCGTATGCGTCGTTTGGTACTGCCGAAGAAATTCCACAGCTATTTCAACATTTTGAAAGTCTTCTTGAAGGAAGTATACGTTCTGTCCTGACTGGGCCACAGACGGTGCTTTGGAAGGAAAGCAGCCGTCAAGATGATGAATTCGAGCTGGAGGTCGGCTTTGCCGCCAAACCGGGAACCTACAAGCTTCCTGTCGGTCTTGAACAGCGCTTCATGCCTGCTGAGACGATGGCTACGCTTCTGTTCCGCTCCGATTCTTCTTTCTCGGAAACGGCTTGCGCTGACCTTGCCGCCTGGATCGAACATAACGGCTATCTCATCCGGGAGGATCGGCCTGGAAGGGAAATCTATGTGCCCTTATCGGATGAACCGGGCATGTGCCTGGTCGAGGTTCAAATTCCGATCATCGATCCGGGGGCAGCCGAATGAACAATAAATGGGTCGTGTATTTGCTCGCTTTGGCGGTTTTTCTGATTGGGACAGTTGAGTATATTATCAGCGGCATTATTCAAATGGTGGCTTCCGAACTAAGCGTAGCAACCTCTGCCGCCGGATTGCTTGTCACCGTGTTTGCCCTTTCGGCTGCCATTGGCGCCCCTGTCGTCATTGCGGTTACGATCAATGCAGACCGTAAAAGCGTGCTGCTTACCATGCTCGGCATTTTCATTTTAAGCAGCCTTATGGTTTATGCAAGCCATTCATTTGAGATGATGCTGGTTACCCGCATATTCCAAGGGGTTAGCGGAGGGGTGGCCACCGTCGTTGCGATGGCGGTAGCCACCAGGCTTGCCGGAGAGCAGCATCGAGGGAGAGCCATCGGTATCATATTGATGGGATTGAGCGGTTCCCTGGTGCTTGGCGTACCCGTCGGCACGTTCTTGAGCGAATGGCTGGGCTGGAGAGCACTGTTTATCGTAATCGGTCTCTTGAGCTTGGTCCCGCTGTTCGCCGTTTACCGTAAAGTTCCCTCGATGCGGGAAAGGAGTACCGTCACGCTCGGGATGCAGCTGTCGATTTTGAAGGATAGAAAGATTGCCCTAGCACTCATGATAACCCTGTTGTATATCGGCGCTTACTCTACCTTATTTACGTATATCACGCCTTATTTGCAGGCCAACGCCGAGCTTTCGGCAGCAGAGCTCTCCATCATTCTGTTCGCAGCAGGCATTTGCAGTTTTATCGGCTCGAAAATGGGAGGCGCGATGGCGGATACCAAAGGATCGAAGTTCACCATCTATTTGGGACTTTCCCTACAGGCAGCCATGCTGTTTATGCTCTCGATGGTCAACGGGTGGTTGTCGGGTGTCATTGCAATGATCATGCTATGGATGGTGGCGACATGGGCGACATCACCGGCACAGCAGTTATATCTCGTCACTCGGGTGCCCCGGTCCCCGGATATCGCCCTCAGCGTGAACACGTCCTTTATTCAATTTGGATTTGCATTAGGCTCGGGCATTGGTGGAGTGGTGATGAGTCGCGCATCTGTAGAGGTTCTAGGCTGGGCGGGATTCTTCGTCGTATTGTTGGCATTGCTGCTGGCGATCGGGTTGTTTGCGGGTGGCCGGAAAGCCGGTCGAGAGCGGCTGTCAGAGCCAATGTAAAGGGATCGATGACGAAAACAGCGGTTGAAGTCGACTGCCCGGGCGGGTGTATGATAATTCGAAGGGATGCAAGGTGTGGTCCCTCGAGGCTTGGCGGTTAAAAGCATGAAAAAACCCTCAATAATTAAGAGGGTAAGGAGAGCTTTAGGGGTTAGCTGGAGCTGTATTTTCTGCCTTTGTAGTAGCCGTGCCCACGGTGACCATGCTGATGCTTGAAGTCTGAGGAAGAGGCTTTGCGGCGAGAAAATCCGTGGCTGCTGCTATAGCGTTTGCCGTAGTGTTTTCCTGAGCTGCTGTATCGCTTACCAAGGTGTTTTCCTGAACTGCTGTAACGTTTGCCATAGTGCTGTCCTGAGCTGCCGTAACGCTTCCGTCCATGCGTGCTGGATGCGGAGTGAAGGAACTTATTGACGATTTTTTTAAACATTCTGTTTGGCCTCCTGTCTTGTTCGAGGTCATTCCATCGTGCTAATCGGATATTATCATAGATTAATCCCCGTATTCAACTTTACCCGGCGTTGTGGAGGTTGAAATGAATCATCGTCATTTATCGGTCATGCCGCTTATTGTTGGATCATATGACGAATAAAGCTCACGCAGCTCATTCATGAAATGCGAGGATCCCTGGTATGGTTCCCGGATCCCAAGCAAGCGTTCAATCATCTGGTGCAACTCAGCGGAAAGAATCAATTCTTCCTGCCAGCTTCGCTCACTTTGATCCGGATCGTCATCAACGTCATAAGCAGAGTACAGCATGAACAGCATAAAATGACCGATATCCGCCAAATCCGAGTTTTCTTCGGCGCTCTTGGCCGGTATAGAGATATCCAAACGGGATTTGCGGGTCCATCGTTGTTTTGGCTTTTGCAGCGGCGGGGGTTCTCCGACTCTCCGTGCGAGGCCAAAGTCGATTAACTGCAGCTCTCCGTTCTTAAACAGCACGTTCGGTATCCGAAGATCGAGATGAATGATTCCTTGATCATGAATGTAGGTCACAATCTCCAGAAGCTGCAGCGTAATTCGCAGGCATTCTTGTTCCGTGTACCGGAAGCCTTGGTCAAAGATTAAATCCTCCAGGGTATCCCCCTCGATATAGGACATCACCAGAAAGTCCTTATTCTTGTACGTAAACAAATCTTTGTATGCCGGAATATGAGGATGTGCTAAGGACTTAAGAAGGGCTGCCTCCCGGCGAAGCAGTTTTTTTGCAAAAGGGCCCTTGCTCGGTCTTGCCTGCTTCACAGCTACGAGCTCCTTGCACTCCAAGTCTTCGCATCGGTAGGTTATTCCGTAGCTTCCTTCGCCAAGCAAGCCTTGGACGGTATATCGGTTTCCGAGTATGGAATCCGCTTCTGCCGGGTAATCCCGCCATGCGGCGATGAAGGAAGCTGCATATGAAAAAAGACGCATTCCAGTTCGTATCTCCCTTAGTATCCATGACATGAGGTGATTGATGATCGATGATCGATCGGATCGCTTACCGTATCATTATAACAGGCACAGGCAGCATTTGCCTCAGGTCCAATCGAACATGTGATATTCAAGACGGTGCGAACTAAAACTGAGCCTCGGCCGAACGATTGATTACTGCTAGTATTAGAGGGAAACCGATTCGGACCGATCATGCGGCTTTGGCATCGCATCGTTCCTGTGAGCAAGGATCTTGATGGCCATTTTTCGTTTCTTACCGGTTTCCAAACCCTCCTGACTCATACAAGAAGCCAGGAGGTTTTTTTATGGTGTGGCTATATTTTAAGGCATAAAGGCTTGCTATAGCTTTTGGCTATAACTAGATATAGCTTAAAACGGTTACTGCCCGCCAGGGGATCCGTGATATCTTACATGTAATCAAATATGTGTGTAAGGGGTGTTACGAGAATGGCAATTAGCAGTATTTTGGGATACCCGCGAATTGGCGCGGACAGGGAATGGAAGAAAGCGCTCGAGGCTTTCTGGTCGGGCAAGTCGGATGAGCCGTCATTTCAGAGCAGATTAGAGGAAATCCGGCTAGGGCACTTGCTCAAGCAGCGGGAAAAGGGGATCGACCTCATTCCGGTAAATGATTTCAGTTATTACGATCACATGCTGGATACAGCCGCCATGTTCGGCATCATTCCCAAGCGCTTCCGATATGAAGGAGGCACGGTTCCTCTCTCCGTATATTATGGAGTTGCCCGTGGCACGAAGGATGCCGCAGCCAGTGAAATGACCAAGTGGTTTAACACGAATTATCATTATATTGTGCCGGAGCTCGAAGGGGCGGTTCCTGTCATCACCGAAAATAAGCCGCTGGCCGCTTATCGCGAAGCGAAGGAGAAGCTCGGGATTGAAGGGAAGCCGGTGATCGTCGGGCCGCTGACCTTCTTGAAGCTGTCAAAGGGCTACGCAGAAAGCGAGACGGACGCTTGGCTTGGCCGCCTGCTGCCATTATATTTACATATTCTTCAGGAGCTCGAACAAGAAGGGGTGAAATGGGTACAGCTGGATGAGCCGATATTGGTTACAAAATTGGAGGATGCGGATAACAAGCGATTAAAGACTGCTTATGAGACAATTGCGGCATCCGTACCCGGACTGAATATTATGCTGCAAACCTATTTTGAATCGGTGGAGAATTACCAAGATATCGTGAGCTTGCCGGTTCAAGGCATCGGTCTTGATTTTGTACATGGCTTGAAAGGCAATATCGCTTCCTTGCGAGCCTTCGGTTTCCCGAAGGATAAAATACTCGGTGCCGGGATCATTGACGGCCGTGGAATCTGGAAAGCCCCGCTTCGTGACAAGCTCGGCCTGCTGCAGGAGCTTACGAATGTGGTAGCGCCCGAAAGGCTCATCGTGCAGACCTCATGCAGCTTGCTTCATGTGCCGGTGACCGCAAAGCGCGAGGCCAAGCTCCCGCCGGAGCTGCAAAATGCCCTGGCATTTGCGGACGAGAAGCTGGACGAGCTCAAGCTTCTGACCAGAGCGTTTTCGTCAGGCGTCGAGTCCATTCGAGATGATCTGACTCAATGCGATCATGATCTTGAAGCCTTGAAGCTGTCCGATGCCCGCAATCGGCAGGACGTGCAGCACGCCGTCCTCGAGCTTCGCTCGAAGAAGCCGCAGCGAAAGCAACCGTTTGAGCAGCGGCACATCGCGCAGCAGAAGAAATGGCGGCTGCCGATTCTGCCTACCACGACGATCGGCAGCTTCCCGCAGTCAGCGGAGGTGCGGAAAGCACGGCAGCAGTGGCGCAAAGGCGAATGGTCCGAGGAGCGTTACGAGGCCTTCATTCGAGAGCAGATCGACATATGGATCAAGCTGCAGGAGGAGATCGGACTGGACGTTCTTGTGCACGGCGAATTCGAGCGTACGGATATGGTCGAATTTTTCGGAGAGAAGCTTGCCGGTTTCGCATTCACACAGTTTGGCTGGGTACAGTCATACGGCTCCCGCTGCGTGAAGCCGCCGATCATATTCGGGGATGTTGCGTTTGAACAACCGATGACGGTCAAGGAGACGAAATATGCTCAATCGCAGACGAAACGTCCGGTGAAGGGCATGCTGACCGGACCGATTACGATTATGAACTGGTCTTTCGTCAGAGAGGATATCCCGCGCGAGCATATCGCGTATCAGCTGGCTTATGCGCTCCGTCAAGAGGTTGAGGAGCTCGAACGAGCCGGAATCGGGATGATTCAGGTCGATGAACCGGCTGTTCGCGAAGGACTTCCTTTGAAGGCGGAGGAGCAGGCCGAATACTTGTCCTGGGCGGTAGCGGCGTTCCGCATGACGACATGCACGGTCCAGGAAACCACGCAAATCCACACCCATATGTGTTATTGCGAGTTCCATGACATGATCGATTCGATTGAAGCGATGGACGCGGACGTCATCTCGATCGAAACGTCGCGCAGCCATGGGGAACTCATCCACAGCTTCGAGGAGAACACTTACAAGCTCGGCATCGGCCTGGGGGTATATGATATCCATAGCCCGCGCGTTCCGAAGGTGGAGGAAATGACCAGTATGATCGAGCGCGCCCTGCGCGTGTTGGATCCGAAGCTGTTCTGGATTAATCCGGATTGCGGCCTGAAAACGAGAGGAATCGAGGAAACGGTCGATTCATTGCGCAACATGGTGGAGGCCACCCGGATCGCCCGCGGCAAGTATACTCTTAAGGTGTGAGCGGAGCGTACAGGTTCTTGATAAAATTTTTTAAAAATTGGATTCCCCAGATCCCGATTTATGTATTATAATCTTATTAAATGCGATGAAGAGATGAGTAAATATTGAATTCTTTGTGCAGAGAGCTCCGGCAGCTGAGAAGGAGTAAAGAATTCCTTATTGAATAAAGCCTCTGAGCAGCACATCGGAACCTAGGTTAAAGTGTGAGTTGAAAAAGTCGGTTTGACGACTTTTTGAACAACCTCATAAAGGGGATGGTGTGACAGGCGCTCCTGTTACAGAGCTAGAGTATATGCATGCAGGAAGCATGCCGTACTCGATGAGGCTGGTATGGCGACATGCCGGCAAATCTGGGGTGGTACCACGAGAACTCAATCTCGTCCCTTTAGACTTCGGTCTTGGGGGTGGGATTTTTTTATTTGTGCCGGCAGGATGGATGGAATCCCTGAAGAAACGTGCACCATTTCAGACGGTTTGAATAGTAATCTAGAGAAAAGCTTACTGCATGAACTCCTTCGCTAACGGAAGCTGGTCCGTGCACCCGAATCAAAGATGCCATTACGAAAGGATTTGAAGTACACATGTCACAAAAACTTAAAGTTGGTATTGTTGGCGGAACAGGAATGGTCGGTCAGCGCTTTATCCAGCTGCTGGATGGCCACCCTTGGTTTCAAGTAACGGTCATTGCAGCAAGCAGCAACTCGGCAGGAAAAACGTATGAGGAATCCGTGCAGGGAAGATGGAAGCTGGCCACTCCGATACCGGAGGATGTGAAGCCGATCGTCGTCCAGGATGCTTCGCAGGTGGAGCAGGTTGCCGATCAGGTGGATTTTGTCTTCTGTGCGGTAGATATGAAGAAAAATGAAATCCAGGCGCTCGAAGAAGCATACGCCAAAACGGGAACGCCTGTCATCTCCAACAATTCGGCTCACCGCTGGACGCCGGACGTGCCGATGGTGATCCCGGAAATTAACCCGGAACATATCGAAGTGATCGCGGCGCAGCGCAAACGGCTGGGAACCTCGACAGGCTTCATCGCCGTGAAGCCGAACTGCTCGATTCAGAGCTATGTGCCAGCGCTCCATGCCCTGCTTGATTACAAGCCGACGCAAGTGGTGGCATCAACGTACCAGGCCATTTCCGGTGCGGGCAAGAACTTTACCGACTGGCCGGAAATGCTCGATAACGTCATCCCGTACATCGGCGGCGAGGAAGAGAAGAGCGAGCAGGAGCCGCTGCGGATTTGGGGACGTGTTGACAACGGGGAGATCGTGAAAGCCGCTTCCCCAATCATTACAACCCAATGTATTCGCGTACCCGTTACTGATGGACATTTGGCTACCGTCTTTGCTTCGTTCGAGAATAAGCCGTCGAAGGATGAAATCATCGACCGCTGGCGGCAATATAAGGGCAGACCGCAGGAGCTCCGCCTGCCAAGCGCCCCGGAGCAGTTCATCACCTATTTCGAAGAGGAGAACAGACCGCAGACGAACCTGGATCGCGATATCGAGCGCGGCATGGGCGTTTCGGTCGGAAGACTGCGTGAGGATACCATCTACGATTATAAATTCGTAGGGCTGTCTCATAACACGCTGCGCGGCGCAGCCGGCGGTGCGGTTCTGATCGCGGAGCTGCTGAAGGCAGAAGGCTATATTGAAGCAAAATAAAAACGGCGGATACCAGAGAACCAGGCGGCGCAAGTATGCCCTGGTTCTTTGTGCTCTTGAGCTAAGTTCTTATGGCCATAGCCTGCTTCCAAGAGAGAATGTCTTTTTACGGAAGGATGCGAAGTGCTGCTTCGGGAGCGAAGCGTTTTGCAACTTGATGTGTGGGCCATTTTCCGCTATCATTACTCGTAATGTTAGATTGCATCGTGCAGCGAAGAGAGCGGCATGCGTTTATTTTTATAGCAGAAGGAGAAGAACATATATGAATTGGACAGAAATCACGACCCAGGATGAATGGAAGAACATATTGGAGAAGTCGGCGGAACGCGGACAAGTTATCCTTAAACACAGCACAACATGTCCCGTGAGCGCGAACGCTTTGAAAGAATATGAGCAATATTTGAAAGATACTCCGAACGCCGATGTGGATTATACACTTGTTAAGGTGATCGAATCCAGACCGGTATCGAATCAGATTGCCGAGGATCTGAATGTAAAGCATGAATCCCCGCAAATTATCTACATCAAAGACAAGGCGAAATACTGGACCGCCTCGCATTGGGCCGTGACGACCGAGCATATCAAAGCGGTTCTGGATTAAGGAACCGAAAGCCGATGGAGCTCCCAATGAAAGAGTTGCATGAGCTGAACTCGGTCAGAGCCATTGATGCATTTATCCATGATCATCCGTTAAGCTTTGTGTATGTTTCCCGGCAGGATTGCAGCGTGTGCCATGCCGTCCTGCCGAAGCTGAGATCGCTGTTAGCGGATTATCCGCAAATTCGATTAGGTTTGGTCGATGCGGAAGTCGCCCGAGATATTGCCTCCGAATTTCTGATATTCTCCGTGCCTGCATTGCTCTTGTTTGTGAATGGCAAGGAGTTGATCAGGGAAGGGCGATTCGTGAAATTTGATTCCTTAAGGACACAGCTCGACAGGATTTATGAGGCGTATGCGATCTGAATGATGGAAGTCGATGAGCGGGAAGCTCATCGACTTTTTTTGGGGCTAGGCCAAAGAGTTAGACCAGTTTTTTCACCCCACCGGGCTCTCTGGGGCGTCTGGTTACTTTAATCAGGAATCTTTGAGGCGTTCCATCCTGATCAAGATTGAATTGTTTTACATAAGCGTATCGGATATAATGTCCGTATCTATGGAGAGAGGAGGCAACAAACGTGAGATCCGTATTCGTATCTGCTTATCTGGATCAATCCGTAAAAAAATCCGGCGATTTGACGCTAACGGGATACGTCTGCCCATTTTGCCGCATTGTTTATGGCTTTGAAGAATACGGTGCCCGGAAGCATGTTGCCTTCTTGACGGACAAATCTCGCTGATCATGCGTGATTTCCAGCGAGTCAAACGCTTCACGCAGGGGCACCGATGAGTCGGTGCCTCTTTTTTCGTTGGCTGATATTTGCCAAGAGAGGCCATCGATGCATCTCGTCATGAAATGGAGTGAGAAACCGGTGAAGAAGGCAGTGGACGCAGCCTCCTAAAAAAGAATTTTATTTTTTAGGAGGCGTATAGAATGACTCATGATACGAATACAAAAGCTTTGACTTCAACAATAAGACAGGGCGGAGCAAGGCTCTTTATCGCAACATTCGCGCTATCTGTGCTCGTGGCTGCAATAACGGTTGACATGGTGAACCCAGTGCTGCCGATCTTAATCGATCAATTCGAAACTACTAAAGCAGAGGTCAGCTGGGTGGTCAGCGGCGTTGCGCTTATGCTGGCTTTCGGCGTTCCCCTATACGGGCGGATGTCCGATGTTGTGGAGCTGAAAAAACTGTTTCTGATTGCGGTATGTATTTTAGCGCTAGGAAGTTTGATTTGTGCCCTCGCAAGGGATCTTATCGTACTGGTTGCGGGAAGGATGGTCCAGGGAGCGGGGATGTCAGCCATTCCCGTGTTGTCCATTGTCGCCGTTTCGAAGGTGTTCCCGCCGGGCAAGCGCGGCGGGGTTCTAGGCATCATGGCAGGATGCATCGGCGTGGGAACTGCCGGCGGCCCGATCTTCGGCGGCATGATCGGGCAGACATTGGGCTGGCAATCCCTGTTTTGGATTACGCTTGGTCTGTCCCTGCTCATCATGGTCGGTTCGATGTTTGCGCTGCCGAAGCTGGAGCCATTGCCGGAAGGAGCAGGTGGCCGAAGGTTTGACCTGCTCGGCGGCGTGCTGCTGGGGCTTTCCGCAGGTATGCTTCTGCTAGGCGTCACACTTGGAGAGAGCTCCGGGTTCGGTTCCTTAGCGTCATTAAGCACGTTTGCCTGCTCGCTGTTAGCCTTGGCCGGTTTTATCCGGAGAATTACCATCGTAGACAACCCGTTCGTTCCTCCGGCATTGTTTGCAAACCGGTATTACGTCTGTTCCATCCTGGTTTCTGTCTTTTCAATGTTCGCTTATTTTGCAGTGCTCGTGTTCGTGCCGCTCCTAGTCGCAGAATCGAACGGGCTTACGCCGGGGGAAGCGGGGCTGGTCCTGCTGCCGGGAGGGGCAGCAGTTGCGCTCCTGTCCCCTTGGATCGGTCGGATATCGGATCGGGTGGGGACGAAACGACTGATCCTTGCCGGTGTCAGCTTGATGGGCGTCTCCACATTATTCTTGTCAACGTATGCGGCAGGATCTCCTCCAGCGATCGTATCCGTGGGTGTTCTCGGAGCAGGGATCGCATTCGCGCTGACCAATTCTCCGGCTAACAGCGCTGCGGTCAGTTCGTTGTCTAAAGAGGAGGTGGGCGTTGGAATCGGCATATACCAAGGTGCGCTGTATCTTGGTGCAGGAACGGGGGCAGGCATTATCGGGGCGGTGCTCTCTTCTCGCCGTACTGCCGGCGATCCGCTCAATCCCTTCTACACGCTGAGTGCCATACCTTATTCCGACGCATTTCTGGTAACGAGTGCAGCCCTGATCGTTGCACTCATCGCCGGATTGGGATTGCGAAACGACAGCATAAAATAGCCCGCGGCAATAACGGATGGATAGCTGCTGAAAACGGATAATTGCTTCTAATGAAGCTTTAGACCATCATCCTGATCCAAATAGGATGATGGTTTTTTCATGTTTATATCGGTGGCTCATGCTTAAAGCGCGATCAGCTCTTCTTCCTGTAATAGGAAGGGGGAACGTTCTCTAGCTTGCGGAATGCCCGGCTGAAGGCGTAAATGCTTTGAAAACCGAGCATTTCGGCGATATGGGAGAGCGGCAGGTCGGTAAATTGGATCATCTGCTTGGCTTTCTCCAGTCGGACGGTCACATGGTATTGAATCGGGGTCATGCCATAAGCCTGTTTGAACAGGCGGCATAAGTAAAATTTGCTGAGATTGGCGAGTCTGGCGAGCTCGTCCAGCGTAATTTCGTGGTCCGTATGATGGCTGAGATATTGCTTGACGCGGTCAAGCAGCTCCTGCTTCGATTGCAGGTGCGGGTTTCGGTGCCAATGCACCTCGCGCAGCAGCTGAATCCACAGCTGAATGAATAAACCTTTGGCGGCAATGTCGTGGTACGGAAATTTTCGCTCCTGCTCGTGAATGATATCAAACAGGAGCTTCTCAATAATGATCGGCTGATGAAGCCGGATGTGATTGGGCAGCGGCAGATCAAGCAGCGGGGTTAGATCCTCGCGAAAGCTTCTCCGTTCTTCCTGGGTCATCGCCTTCAGAGGTTTGAAGGATACTTTGACTTCAGGGCTGTCGGGCTGATAGAACAAGTCGAAGTGAATATGCGGCTGGCGAAGGCGTTTGCCGTTAAGAAGCCGAATGGAATGCGGCTGCTTCGGCTTGAACAGGAAAAGGTCTCCAGGGATTCCGTGAAACGTTTGTTCCTCCACAGTAACCTCGACCTCGCCTTCCTTGACGTACATCAGCTCGTAATCATAGAGAACACGCTCCGGGATGATGAAAGGCGGTTCCACGATACTATCCCAAGCTACGCGTATGTAGGGTGAAAGCATGTTCATATCCATAATGAAACCTCCTGTGGCCAATATGTATAGGATCCCAAACGGGCAGGCGAAATAATGAGCAATTTTGGTTAAAAAATTGACTTGATCGGATCTGTCATGCAATCGCGGAATATTTTAAACTCGGTACAAAGTCAACTATATCATAAGTTTGCATTGTCGAAATCATTAGCAATAGAACGCTTACAAATGGAGGGTGAACAAGCATGTCAGCATTCAACGGCCTGGATATGGGTCTGGGAAGTTTGCCGCGCTTATCTAAAGCGGTCACACGTTCAATCAGCCCGGAAAACTTCACTGGAGAAAAAGGGAAAGGAGCGATGGCGACGGAAGGAACCGGGGCAGCATGTGCCCGCGATCTGGGCCAAGGCTGGAAGGTATCGCCATCCGTATCCATTCCGGCAGGAACCACCTTTGTGTTGGCCGACATCACCGGTCCGGGAGCGATCCAGCATATGTGGATGACCACGTTTCCAGGCCATTGGCGGAATTTAATTTTACGCTTTTACTGGGATCATGAAGAGGCTCCATCCGTTGAGGTGCCTATTGGCGATTTCTTCTGTAATGGCTGGTGTGAGCGCAGCAATGTGAATTCCATGCCGATCTCCGTAAATCCGGCAGGAGGAATGAACAGTTACTGGCTGATGCCGTTCCGCCGTAACGCGCGATTGACCGTGGAGAATCGGGCGACAGAGGATGTCATCCTGTATTATCAGATTAATTACACGTTGACTGAGGTGCCCGAGGACACCGCCTATTTCCATGCTGCATGGAACCGAAGCAATCCCGTGAAATATAAGGACGTTCATACGATTATCGACGGAATTCAAGGAAGAGGACACTATGTCGGCACTTATTTGGCGTGGCAGGTGAACAATACCGGCTGGTGGGGCGAAGGTGAGGTTAAGTTTTACATGGACGGCGATGGCGAATTTCCGACCATCTGTGGAACCGGAACGGAGGATTATTTCGGCGGGGCCTGGAATTTCGAGCATCCGACCGGCGAATACGGTACCTTCTCGACGCCGTTCTTGGGACTGCCGCAGATCATTAAACCGGATGGCTTGTATCGCAGTCAGCAGCGCTTCGGCATGTACCGCTGGCATATCATGGATCCGATCCGGTTTGAGGAGGATTTGCGGGTGACGGTTCAGGCTCTCGGATGGCGCTCGGGTGGAAGGTATTTGCCGCTGCAGGACGATATTGCGTCCGTTGCGTATTGGTACCAGGCCGAGCCGCATGCGACATTCCGTGCTCTGCCGGATAAAGATCACCTGGAAGTGATCTGACAAGGACAGCATGATCATCGTCACCGTAACCGAGAAATGCTTTGAACAAACACATAGCGTGTAATAGACGGGATGGGGTGCGGCTTACATAGCCGCGCCTTTTGTCTGTGTTCTTTTTAGTGAATCGGGTTAGAATTGTTGAAATTCAGCTATATTAATGGTATAAATGGATTGAATCCATTTATCCATTGAACGGGGAGCATCGATGAAGGAGGAGGCGTCTGGTATGTGTCCGATACTATCCCGAGAGCATTATTTTCTGCAGGTGATCAATGAGCTGAATCAGCATAGCGTGGAGAGCGGAAGCTTGGAGGAGAGACTCCGGGATATGCTGCTGGAATTGGCCGAATCGGTTCGGGACGGAAAGCGGCTCGGCATGGATACGCTCCATCGCTTGAATAAGCTCTTCGAGCAATATCAGGCCATACGGCTGAAGGTGAGCTTAGTTCCAAGGGCGGCTTCACTGTTTGCTGGTGAAACAGACGAGCATACCAGTGATACCGGTGAAGAAGGACAGCAGCTGCTGCTGCACTCGGAGTTCTTGGATGGACCGGATCAGTTGAGACGAAAATACATGGAGTCGATCATCAGCCTGCTTGAGGCTATGGAGAAGAGCACGCTTGCGCTGCAGACCTGTGTACAATGCGATCGCTGGTTCATTCCCTATCGCAGGGCCCAGGTCACTAAGTTTTGCGGCTCGGCTTGCCGCAACCGTTATCATTATGAACGCACTAAAATGGGCAGCCAAAGGCTGATATAGGAGGAAACCGATCATGATCACACTAAAATCGAATAGGGAAATCCAATCCATGCACGAAGCGGGCAAGCTGCTCGCCGCATGCCATCGCGAGGTCGCGAAGTTAATCAAGCCCGGCATCTCAACCTCGGCCATCGACCGTTTTGTTGAAACCTATTTAAAGAAGCACGGGGCTGTTCCGGAACAGATCGGATATAACGGTTACCAGTATGCAACATGCGCGTCGGTAAACGATGAAATCTGCCACGGGTATCCCCGGAAGGAGCCGCTTGCAAACGGGGATATCGTTACGATCGATTTCGTCGTCAATTTGAACGGCAGCTTGGCGGATTCGGCCTGGACTTATGCGGTCGGCGACGTTTCCGAAGAGGCGAAGGGACTGATGGACGTAACCCTCGAATGCCTCTACAAAGGAATTGAGCAAGCTCAGATCGGAAACCGGATCGGTGATATCGGCCATGCGATTCAGACGTATGCCGAAGCTCGGGGATACGGGGTTGTCCGCGAGTTCACCGGTCACGGCATTGGGCCGCGGATCCATGAAGAACCTCAAATCCCTCATTTTGGATCTCCGGGAAAAGGGCTGCGTTTAAAGGAAGGCATGGTCATTACAATCGAGCCGATGATTAATGTGGGGGTATGGGAAAGCAAGATGGATGCAAACGGCTGGACCGCAAGGACGGCGGATGGAAAGCTATCCGCGCAATATGAACATACCATTGCCATCACAAAGGACGGACCGCTCATATTGACGATGCAATAATGCCAGGTGTTGGAAGCAAAGGCTTCGGGGTGATTCCCGGGCCTTTTTTGCGTCTTCGGTAAGTCTATGAATTTGATATAATGAGGAAAAACATTCGGAGGACATATCCATGAAACCAGTCCTATTTATGAATGGAAAATTATGGACGAGGCAGTCCCCCACAGCTGCGGATGCCGTATTTGTGGAGGATGGCGTCATTCGCGCCATTGGCAGCGCGGCCGATCTGCGGCTTCAGCTGGCAGGCAAAGACTATCGCATAGTGGATTGGGAAGGTGCCTGGGTGCTTCCGGGCCTTGTCGATGCCCATATGCATCTGGGCATGCATGGATTGAAGCTTGGCATGCTCGACTTTACGGAAGTGACAAGCAAAGACGAAATGCTGGATATGCTGAGGAAACGTGCTGAGGTAACGCCGCCGGGAGATTGGATTCTGGGGCTGAATTGGAACGAGAACAGCTTCCGGGAAGGCACGGTGCCACATCGGCTGGAGCTGGATGAAATCTCGACGGTACATCCGATCTTTTTAACGAGGACCTGTTTTCATGCTTATTTGGGCAATTCGGCAGCATTTCGCCAAGCAGGCATTCCCGAAGGGGCTCCGGATCCGGAATCCGGAGCCTTCGGCAGGGATCCGAGCGGACAGATGAATGGATGGATCTATGAAAATGCATCGATTCCTTTTTTTGACGTTCAGCCGCAGCCCGAGCCTGCAGCTTTGAAGCACGCACTGCATGAAGCTTGCCGGGATGCGCTCCGTCTTGGCCTCACGGCTGCGCACACGGAAGACCTGCGGCTTCTCGGCAGTGCGGACGACATGCTTCGCATCCATCGGGAGCTACGAGAGATGGGATTGCATTTTCGCACCCATCAGCTCATGTATCATGCGTTTCTGGCAGAAATAGAGGATCTTCAATTGAAGGCTGGCAGCGGAGACGAATGGAATCGCATCGGTGCAATCAAGCTGTTCGTCGATGGAGCCGTCGGCGGAAGAACGGCATTGTTAATGGAACCCTATGACGATGCCCCGCATACCTGCGGGCTCGCAATGCATTCGCCGGAAGAGCTTGCACATATTGTCCGAAGCGCGCGCAAGCTGGGTTATCCGGTGGCCTTCCATGCGATCGGTGACGCTGCTGCCGAATGCATGGCAGAAGTGCTGGAAGCCAACCCGCTTCCGATGGATGCTAAGCTTCCGGACCGTTTCATACATGCCCAGATTGTTCAGCCGCCTACAGTTGAGCGGATGATGAAGCTCCGTCTGGCCGTCGATCTGCAGCCAAGGTTCGTTGCCAGCGACTTCCCTTGGGTGCTTGAACGGGTCGGCTCCAATCGGACAAACTATCTGTATGCATGGAAGAAATGGCTGCGAAGCGGGCTGCCTTGCTCGGGCGGGAGCGATGCGCCGATTGAACCGTTGGATCCGTTTCTTGGCATTCATGCCGCCGTTACAAGACGAAAGCCGGGTGAGCGGCATGAGGGCTACATCCCGGAAGAAAAGCTTAGCGTAACCGAGGCCGTGGAGCTGTTCACCACGGGCAGTGCAGCAGCGGCGGGTGAAGAAGGGGAGAGAGGGAGCATCGAGGTCGGGAAATATGCTGATTTCACCGTCGTTGACCGAATGATACATAATGATATGGATCCGGATGATCTGCTAAAGATCAAGGTGCGGATGACGGTTGTGAATGGCGAAATAGGGTATATGGCCTAGGACATGCCGGTTCGCAGAGCGCTTAGTTTATTAACTAAGGGATGATCCAGGTCGAACTGGGGCAGCTCCGGCTGTCTCTTTGATCCGGATCTGATCGAATGTTTATGAAATCTCTGCTCGCTGGTCGAGCAGAGATTTTTTCTATGAAAAAGCTTATTTAAATTGACGAAGCTACTTATTCGGACTATCAACGGGGGAATACCGTTGAAGCTCGTCCCAAGCGGGTGTGGCCATGTTCGCCCGTTTCTTCAATTGATTGAAGGCATGCTGTAAAGCGGTCGTCTCGCTTGCCGATACGGCCTTATCGCTTAACAGGATTCCGCTAATCGGGGTTGACAGCATTATCTTTAACAGGAAGTAAACAGCTTTCTTTGTTTGCGGGCGAATTGCTTTTGAGCGGCGGGAGTAACCGTATAACCGTTCTTCTCCAACACTTGATGTCCCTCATCTACAGCATCGATCACGAGATGAAGGAGCTTCTTGTCTTTTGCGGCTCTCCGCAGATGGCCGTTATAGGAAGAAGATATGAAATTCAGGGGCAAGATGAACACAAAATGACTTTTCAGCCAATCATCCATATCTTTCTGATAAGACCACTTAAATTTGGTGTTAACCAAAGCCTGGTCGATTACCGAACGCCAAGACAGGTCCTGGCCTAAACCTCCGATGTTGATTTTGGTTCTTGGGCTGCGGACGCTTATAACAAGACCATTCTCTCTCCAGCCAGCGATCGACTGAAAAGCGAATGCAACCTTTTTGGGTACCGGACTATGGGTTTGCAAATACTCCTCCATTGGCCCTGGACTTGCATTGTTGCCCATCAAGACGATATGGCGGCTGTGGTTTGCTGCAAGCGCAGGCAATACCGACTCGAAATCCGGGTATTTCATCACGACAAAAATCAGGTCATAAACATCGTCCGGCTGGAGTTCGCGGATGACCCGTACGTTATGTACCGTGGTCCGAAATTGTAAATAGTGCCGGATGACATTGCCGTTCTTCTCCAACTCATCCGCCCGTCGTCCTCTGGCCAGCATTGTGACCTTGTGTCCTCCGCGCTCCAGCTCGTGGGCTAAATAACTGCCCAGCACGCCTGCGCCGTAAACTAATATTTGCATCGCGGATCCTCCTTTAGCGTCCTCTCCCATCGTCATGTCGGATTGGACGGTTGATTGAGTTGAATCATTTGATCCAACCCGTGTTTGCTTATGCGCTTATTTGTTTCAACAAAGTTTTTAAATAATCGTAATGAAATTTAAAAATTAACAGCTTGATTCTATATGGACATCAACCAGGATGTCAAGAAGTTTTTAAATATTCCCGATTAAATTTAAAAAATATTCGATTTATGTTAAAATACCTGAAGTGATGAAATTTGGAAGCGGGTGAAGGCGGATGAACAAATTCGAAATCAGAACGCAGCAAAAGAAGGATGCGATCATTCATGCGGCATTAAAGCTTTTTAAAGAAAAAGGCTTCATCCATGTCAGCATTAAAGACATTGCTGAAGAATCCGGCGTTTCATCGGTATCCCTGTATAACTACTTCGGCAGTAAAGAAGGGGTGGTCAAAGAATGTGCAAACGTTCTGATGCAAAACACCATCCGAAGAGCCAAGGAGCTTTTGCAGCAAAATATCGACTTTAAGGACAAGCTATCCCAAGTACTGGAGATCTGTGCCGAACAAGACTACCAGTTGCTTGGCACACCGGGTGCCGTTGAAGATCAGGTGCTGGCAAGCTTATATAGCGAAAACACCAATCAAATCAGAATCGAGCTTATTCAGGAATATATTGAGCTGGGGAAGAAGGAAGGGGCGATTCACGCTTCGGTTTCCGTGGAGACCCTCTTGGAATTATTAAATGCCGTAGGGTCACTCCAAGCCTCATGGGCAAGATCGGGGAATTATAAAAAGAAGATGGCTGAGCTTAATCAGCTTCTCTTGTATGGTTTTGTTGGACGCCGCTAAATGGTTAGATGGAAAGTGCCTTTCCGATTACGGAGGGTGCTTTTTGTTATTTACCAACTTGTTCTTGAATCCACGCAAAAAAGGAAATTCGCCTCCCAAGGAGAACCATATACTACTTGGAGGAGGATGCATTAATGCCAAAAACCATACTTGTAGTCGATGATGATCCGGATATTATCGATATGCTTAAACTTTATCTGGACGCAGAAGGATATCAGACACTGGAAGCTTTCGACGGTAAAGCAGCCTTAGCGCATTTGCGAAGCAAGCACGTGGATCTGGCGCTGTTCGATATCATGATGCCGTTCATCGATGGGTTTCAGCTGCTCCGCATGATGCGGCAGGATTATAAGATCCCGGTCATTCTCATTTCGGCCAAAAATCAGGAGCTTGATAAAATAACCGGTCTGAAGCTGGGGGCAGACGATTATGTGTCCAAACCGTTCAGCCCGCTGGAAGTGATGGCGAGAATACAGGCCCAGTTGAGACGTTCATATGAGTTCAATGAGCTGCCTGAAGCTCCGCGGGTATCCGACACGTGCATCGGGGACCTGCAGCTGGATCACCGGGAATGCACGTTATACATCAAGGGAACGCCGATTTCGCTGAGCGCGATCGAATACAAATTATTGAAGCTGTTCATGGGGGAGCCGGGGCGCGTATTTACGAGGAAGCAAATTTTTGAGTATGCCTGGGACGAGCATTATCTTGCTGACGATAACGCCGTCATGGTCCAAATCAGCAGGCTGCGCGACAAAATCGAGGCTTGTCCGAGGAAGCCCGTCTATATCAAAACCATTCGCGGGCTCGGTTACCGGTTTGCGAAGAAAGATGAGTTACAGCCATGAAATCGCCTAATCGCCTGCAGCGTTCGCTGATCCGCCAATATATTTTTTTCTTTATAACGATAGCGCTTATTGCCGCGTTTTCACTGTTCGTATTAAATGCGCAAATGGTGAATTACTTCAGGGAGGCTTCCGGACCGATCAAGTCGGTGGAGGCTGAAGTTATGGGCGATCCAGCTGCCGCGCCTGGAGTGAACAGCGAACAGCATGAGCAAGAGAAAGTGAAAGTATTTTATGGAATGGCTCTGAAAACGCTTCTGCTGTTTCTCGCTTTGTTTGCAATCATCGTATATGCCTTCGGAAGGTGGACGGCATCCCGGGTAACCACTCCGCTTCGGTCGATCGCAGACGGCATCCGGAGCATCGCCCGCGGACATTACCACGAAAGGCTGAATTTTCAAGCGAGCTATGAGCTTGCGCAAATTCAGGATGATTTCAATGAAATGGCAGCGCGGCTCGAACAAATCGAGAAGGAGAAGCGGGAGCTGGAAGAGAGTAAGCAGCGAATGCTGATGGACATTTCTCACGACTTAAAAACACCCATGACCACCCTTCGGGGATATATCGAAGCGATGGAGGTAGGGCTCGTTGATTCTGAAGAGAGAAGGGCGCAAATCCTGAGCATGATCTCCAATAAAGCCAGTCTGATGCTAGAGCTGATCGACGGGATCTTTGAGCTGTCCAAGCTGGATAGCCCGGAGTATCCTTTTGACGTGCAGACCTCGGACATAACGGAATTTACGAGGGCCATCGCGGCCGAGTATTACGAGGTATTCGAGGAGCATAAGTTTTATTTCCATTACGATATTCCCGATCGGGAAATCTGGATCCCATTTAACGCGACCTGGTTATACCGGGCCGTTTCCAATATCCTGTCCAACGCTTTGAAATACAACCCGCCCGGAACAACCGTCGGCTTGAAATTGGCAGCTGCGGGTAACGGGGTGGAAATTCACCTGTCGGACGATGGAGTCGGCATTCCGGAAGACATACAGGGGAAGGTGTTCGATGCATTTGTTCGCGGAGACCTTGCCCGGAAAAGCGATGGCGGTACGGGGCTTGGCCTTGCTATTGCCAAACAGGTCATTGAAAAGCATGGGGGAACGATCACGCTGACCACGAACGGGCAAACGACATTCGTTCTTTTTCTGCCTGAAGAAATGTAAGATTTCTGAAAGAATAGGGAAAGCGGGATGAAAGAGTTGTCCGGTAATCTCTGATGTAGAACCAACTATATAGGGTATACAGGAGGACTGGAGAGTTTGGAGACACAAGAAGAGAAACAAACAGAGAAGGGCCCGATCTTGATTCGAAGATGGATCACTGGCCGGAAACGCATAAAGCCGCTAACGCCCGGTTGGAAGGGAGCGTCACTCGGGCTTGGCGTCATCGCATTGATCCTGGTCCTTATTCAGGCAAGATATCTATTGACGGGGCAAGATTTCGTCCGCTTTTTCACAGGTACATTCCTGTTTGTCTTCGCCGTAGCGCTGATTAGCGGATTGGCTGCATGGCTGCTGCACGGGGTAAAAAAACTGCCAAGTCGTTATATTTGGATATTGCTGTACTCCCTCAGCATGCTTTTATTTTGCTTCATTGGACCGTTGGAAGTATCGGTAGTTTTCATCGTGTTGTTTGCAGTTGTTTTTTCTTTGTTTGGTGCATTGGTTTATAATGTTGCAACCGGAAGATACAAGCAGGCTTCCAAAACCAGGAAAATTGGTGCCGTGGCCTGTTTATCCCTGATCGCATTCGTGATCGGCTCCGGCAGCTTCTGGTTGATTCGTGCGGGGGATGAAGCTGCTCCGGACGTGACCTTGAAACAGCTGAAAACTTCAGCCCGGTATGATGGCACGGCGATGAAAAACCCTGCCGAGCAAGGCGAGTATCCAGTCAAAAGCCTGCTGTACGGAAGTCCGGACAACTATCGAAAAGAGTTCAATCAAAGCGGTTCGCTGACTACCAAGACGGTGGATGCTTCCGAGTTTGTCGATAAATGGTCATCCGTTCGCACGAAGTCGCTTGGATTTGGCCCCGATGCCATGCCGTTAAACGGAAAAGTGTGGTATCCCGAAGGGGAGGGCCCCTTTCCGTTAGTTCTCATCGTCCATGGCAATCACTTGATGAACGATTATTCGGATGCGGGATATGATTACCTGGGCAAACTGCTGGCGAGCAAAGGGTATATATTTGTGTCGGTGGATGAAAATTTCCTGAATTTCTCCCCGTATGAGGATCTGTTCCTGCTTAGCCCGCTGCTGAATGAAAATCCGGCAAGAGGTTTGCTGCTGCTGGAGCATTTGAAAACCTGGAAGGGCTGGAACAGCGATCCGAACCATCCCTTTTATCAAAAGGTCGATATGGAACGTATCGCGCTGATCGGGCACTCCCGAGGCGGGGAAGCGGTCACCATCGCCGCTGCCTTCAACAGGCTCTCGAGTCATCCGGACCGCGGCCATATCAAGTTTGATTATAACTTTTCGATCCGGTCTTTGGTGTCCATCGCCGGCACGGACGGGCAATATAAGCCTCAAGGCAAACCGCTGCCGCTGAAAGATGTGCATTATTTGGCTCTGCATGGAGCTCATGATATGGATGTCAGCAGCCTGGACGGTGCCAAGCAGTATCATCGGATTCGGTATACGGAGGGCACGGATTACATGAAAGCCCTGGTCTATATTTATGGTGCCAACCACGGCCAGTTTAACGGAGGCTGGGGCAGAGGAGATGTGGCAGGCTTGGGGAGCCAACTGTTTAACGTCCGTCAAATCATGCCGCGGGATGAACAGGAAGCGATTGCGAAAGTGTTTATAGCCTCGTTTTTAGATGCCACGCTGAAGGACCAAGGGCAATATCGAGAGGTGTTCAGAGATTTGGGGTACGCCAAGGAATGGCTTCCCGATAATCTGTACGTCGGCAATTATAACGATTCGCAAACGATCCTGCTTGCGGATTATCAAGAAGACATTGATCTCCAGAGCACCACGTTGCCAGGCGGCAGCATAATGGGCGAGAACCTCCAGCAATGGAAGGAGGAGAAGGTGAAGGCCAAAATGGGTGAAGCGGATTACAGCGCAGTCCGTTTAGGTTGGAATTCAAAAGCTTCGGCTGAACCCGCAGCCTATACGGTTACGCTCCCTGAACGAGCGATGAAGACAGGCGAGGAGAGCTCCATCGTATTCTCGCTGGCAGATGCCCGCCGAAAAGAGGATAACGGCGATCCGAAGGAGCTGATCAATTTTACGATTACGGTAGAAGACAAGAAGGGCCGTCAGGCAAGCCTTCCCCTCAGCCATATATCCAAACTGCCGCCTGTCATTAAGGGCAAACTGCTGAAATGGCCATTATCTAATTTTGGGGAGACCTCGGAACCCGTCTTTCAGAGCTATGATCTCGGGCTAGGCGATTTCAAAAAAATGAACCCGGATTTCAATCCGGAGCAGTTAACCAAGATCCGTCTCCAGTTCAACCTGACCAAGCGCGGAACCATCCTGCTGAATGATGTAGGCATCCGTCCATAAACCTGCAGGGACGCTCTGAATGAAGGCTTGAAGCTTAACGAACCTACAAAATTATAGACACGCTAAAGAGCCGCCGGCATGGCGGCTTTTCTCTGTTGTCATCAATGCACTGCCGCACCCGAGCCACCATTCACTCGCTGATCGGATTGAGCTTTGTCAGCCTTCTTTGATAGACGAGACGGGAGAGTCCCACACTAATCTCATACAAAAGGAACAGCGGGACAATCACGAGAATGTCGGACACGAAATCAGGGGGCGTAATGGTCACGGCGGCAATGGTCAGCAGCAAATAGGCGACTTTTCGCATTTTGGCCAGCCGCAGCGGATTCAGGATACCGAGTGACGTTAAGAACATGATGACGACGGGCATTTCGAATAGAACGCCGAACGGTACGGTCATATTGATCATGAAGCGGAAATACTTCTCCGCCGTGTATGCGGTCATAAAGTTGCCGGACAGCGAATCCAGAAAGGAAAGCACCATCGGATAGATCACAAAATAACCGAAGGAGAGACCCAGGACAAACAGCCCTGCAATCGCCGGAATATAAGCAAGCGTGATGCGGCGTTCAACAGGGCGAAGACCCGGCACGACAAACCGCCATACCTGATAACCTGCGACCGGAGTCGTTACCGCCAATGCAATCACGCCTGCGATCATGAGATACACCCAGATAACATCCGTAGGCCCCAGAACCTGAAGCTGACCCTCGACATCGCGGGTCAGCATCTTGTACAGGGGTTCTACGTACAGGAAAGCGGCACAGAGGGCAACCAAGAAGGTGCCCAATGTAATCATAATCCGCTTGCGAAGTTCCATAAAATGCTCCGTCAGATGCTGCTCCTGCTCCCGATCCGTCATTTCAGCTTGTCTCCTTCTTCCGTATCGTTCGCGGATACGAGCTCGCGCGTCGAGTTTTTAAACTCGCTGAGCGTCCGTCCGAAAGCCCGCCCCAGCTCAGGCAGTTTCGATGGCCCGAAAATAATCAAGGCGATCAACAGGATCAGAATCAATCCGGTTACTCCGATGTTTCCCAGTGGCATAAGATCAACTCCCCTACATTTATTGTTCTTTCGAAGTCATTTGCAGAAGCTTGGTGATATCACCGGCGATGGATGCATCTCGCGGCGAATCATGCAGCTTGGATGCGATCCGGTCGATCAGGCCAGGCGCCTCCGGATGGGTCACGGTGAGAATTTGCACATGCTTATTAAACATATTCCTCACTTCTTCTCTCGCCTGAGACAGATTATCGGTCTGCGAGGTTTCTTTCCCTGTAACGCCTGGATCCGGCTCGCCTTTACCAGACAAACCGTCCATCTGACTTAATACCCTCCTCTGTATATGGTCATATTGGTTTGAAGACACGGTGGATTCGGCTTGAGCCAGAATGATCGTGTCATTCACGACAAATGCCTTAATGCCTTCAATGCCAAGCCCCGCTAGTCTTGATTGGACGTGGGAGGACACGCCCCCTTCATGCAGGCTGGAGGAGCCGATCAAGCTGTATACGGTCGTGCCCATTTCGCTTGTCGTCTCCCCATTCTCATTGGTTGTACGTGTTTTCATGCCATGGTAGCTCGGGATGAGATCCGGATCCTGCACATGATGCGCTGCATTGGGATGCACATTCTGAGCTTTTTGCGTGTTCTGTTGATTGTCCGTTTGATTTTGACAGGCTGTGAGCGCAAGCAGCAGCGCAGAGCCTAGAATCGGAGCTTTGCAGCGACTCCAGAATGGATTCATAACTATTCGCCTCCATATGGTTTGGTAAATGTAGCATGCCCGGATGGAGAATAATGTATGAATGGAATTTTGCTGGGGACAATAACGGTATCCAAATGAACTAGAGTAGGGGTGTAAAGCCTTGAGCGAACAAGATCAACATTCACAACAAAATGAAAACCGTGAAGCGACCAAAACCAAAGAGTCCCAAAGAATGTCACGACGGAAGTTCTTGACGAGATCCGGCTATGCAGTCGGAGGCGTCGTCCTGGGCGGCTTGCTAGGGTATCTGATCCCGAAGGAGAGAGCGAAGCCTGCAACACCGCC
The DNA here is from genome assembly GCF_038002285.1 of Paenibacillus sp. FSL R5-0810. Taxonomy (NCBI): domain Bacteria; kingdom Bacillati; phylum Bacillota; class Bacilli; order Caryophanales; family Paenibacillaceae; genus Paenibacillus; species Paenibacillus sp. FSL R5-0810. The sequence continues at coordinate 2,233,175 of NZ_JBBOCF010000001.1, read as the reverse complement.
GGCACCGCAGAAGCAAGAAGCGAACTACAATGAAGCTTTGATGTTCTTCACGCAGGAGCAGTATGCAATTACGCAAGCAGCTGTGGAGCGAATATTCCCGGCGGATGACAACGGCCCGGGAGCCAAGGACCTCGGCGTAGCCTTCTTTATCGACCACCAGCTGGCCGGGGATTGGGGTTTCAATGCCAGAGACTATATGCATTCGCCATTCTATGTTGGCGAAAAGACGCAAGGCTATCAGGGGCGGATTAACCGGCGCGAGATTTTCTATATCGGCTTGAGGGAGCTCCAGAATTACAGTCAAAACAAATACAAGAAGGACTTTCCGGCCCTGTCTCCTGAAGAGCAGGATGCCGTATTGACCGCATTTCAGAATGATGAAGTGAACGTAACGACGATATCCGCAAGCGGATTCTTTAACCTGCTGCGCAGCAGTACCTTGGAAGGGGTCTATAGCGATCCTTTATATGGAGGAAACAAGAATATGCAGGGCTGGGCGATGAGGGATTATCCCGGCAACCAGATGACCTACACGAATATCATCGAGAAAGATTTCACCGTCGTGCCGCCACAGAGTCTGAGAGATCACTTGTAATTCAACCACTATACACGTAAGCGAGGTAAACATATGGCCAAAAAATTGCCTAAGACGGATGTTGTCATAATCGGCGTCGGTTGGGCCGGCGGTATTATCGCATCGGAATTGACGAAACAGGGACTGTCTGTTGTCGGATTGGAACGAGGAAAGGAGAGGGTGACGGAGGATTACTATATGGCGCATGACGAGCTGCGTTACGCGCTTCGCTATGATCTGATGCAGGACCTGTCCAAAGAAACGATTACGTTCCGGGGCAATGAGAAAATTCGCGCCCTGCCTATGCGGCAGTATGGATCCTTCCTTCTCGGAGAGGGGGTAGGCGGGGCCGGCGTACACTGGAACGGGCAGACGTACCGGTTCCTTCCCTATGATTTTGAAATCCGCAGCATGACGGAAGAGCGATATGGGAAAGATAAAATACCGCCGGGCATGATGATTCAGGATTGGGGAATAACCTACGACAAGCTTGAGCCGTACTTTGATAAATTCGAGAAAATGGCGGGCATCTCAGGCGAGGTGAACCCGCTCGCGGGTAAGCGTTCGAACGATTACCCGACGCCGCCGATGCTCCATACGCCATCGATGAAGATGTTCGTAGAAGCGGCTAAAAAGCTCAATCTCCACCCGTACACGGTACCTTCCGCGAACCTATCCGAAAGCTACACGAACCCGGACGGCATTTCGCGGGCGGCGTGCCAATATTGCGGATATTGCGAGCGGTTTGGCTGCGAATACGGTGCGAAAGCCGATCCTGTCGTTACCGTGATCCCGGTTGCGAAGAAAACCGGTAAGTTCGAGATCCGGACGCACTCCTACGTAAGAAGGATCTTACATAGCGGAGGCAAAGCGACCGGAGTAATGTACACGGATATGACAACGGGCGAGGATATTGAACAGCCTGCGGATATTGTGGTCTCAACGGGGTATGTATTTAATAACACCCGCCTGATGCTGCTGTCCAAGATTGGCAAGCCGTATGATCCGGCCACCGGTAAGGGAGTCATCGGCAAAAACTACGCCTATCAGGTTATCAAAGGAAATGCGGTCGGCTTTTTCGACGATCAGAAGTTCAACCTGTACGCCGGTGCAGGCAGTCTCGGCGTCTGCGTGGACGATTATAACGGGGATAATTTCGATCACTCCGATCTGAAATTCATCCATGGCGGAAACATCGCCCATACGTTTACGGGCCAGCGTCCGATTCAGAACAACCCGGTGCCGGAGGATTCACCGCGTTGGGGCAAAGAGTTCAAGGCCAATTCCTTGAAATACGCCAACAGCGTGCTTACGATCGGTTCCCAAGGCTCCTCGATGCCGTTTCGGCATCACTACCTCGATTTGGATCCGACCTACAAGGATGCGTTCGGGGATCCGCTCATTCGGATCACCTTCGACTTCGAGGAGCAGGACCGGGAGCTGGCACGTTATCTATCGGACCGCTGCGGGGACATTATGAAGGAGATGGGCACCGACCGCATTTTGAAAATGAAAGAGCTTGGGCCGTACGAAATCACGACTTACCAATCCACGCATAATACCGGCGGCGTCATCATGGGGGCAAGCCCCGACACTTCGGCAGTGAACAACTATATGCAGATGTGGGATATGGAAAACTTGTTTGTCATCGGGGCGTCCGCCTTCCCGCATAACAGCGGCTACAATCCGACAGGCACTGTGGGAGCTTTAGCTTATCGCGCGGCGGAGGGGATTGTCCAATACAGCAAAAAGGGCGGGTTGTTGGTATAACCTGCAGCTTGCACATCACACTTCAAGGAGGTAGTACACACCATGTTCAAAAAAGGTTGGTTCATAGCGGCACTGATCACCGTGCTGGTTCTATCGCTGGCAGCCTGCGGCGGTGGAGGGAACAATGCAACAGAACCCGCTCCGGCTGACGGAACCGAACAGGCTCCGGATACGGCGAATGGGGGAAATGCAGGTAATGGCGAGGGAGCGACTGGCGGGGATGTCAGCGCTCAAGCGCAGTCGCTGTATAATGCAAACTGCATGGCTTGCCATGCAACGGATTTGGGCGGAGGCGGCAACTTTCCAAGCCTTCAGAAGATAGGCGCGGAACATTCCGCCGAAGAGATTGCCGGCATCATTTCAAACGGCCGCGGAGGCATGCCGTCGTTCAAGGACAGACTATCGGAAGACGATATTACGGTGCTGTCGCAGTGGCTGGCACAGAAGAAATAGAAGGATCAGCATATAGCAGAACAAGCCGGTGTCCGATCAAGGGCATCGGCTTTTCCTTTATTGCCGAAATTCATATTACCCGCATGGCTCAAATGATAAAATGATAGGTGAAAGACATTATCTTACATGAATGATGGAATCGAAAGGAGCTCAAGGAGATGGACTTAGGACTTCAAGGCAAAGTCGCTCTCGTAACCGGCGGGAGCAAGGGCATCGGGTTGGAGACGGCTGTCACGTTCGCTGTGGAAGGGGCGATGGTTGCCATTTGCGCCCGCAACGAGGAGCAGCTGGAAGACGCGGCCGCGATCATCAAGGATCGGGCAGGAGCGGATGTCCTGATCATCAGCGCCGACGTGACGAAGCCGGCGGACTGTGAGCGGGCGGTAACGGAAACCGTCAATCGATACGGGCGACTCGACATCGTCATCAATAATGCGGGAACCGCTGCTGCGAAGCCGTTTGAAGGGATAGACGACGAAGCATGGACAGCCGATTTGGATCTGAAGCTGTTCGGAGCGATCCGCATCTCACGGGCGGCGGTACCGTATTTGCGCGCGGCGGGCGGCGGCTCTATTATTAATGTCACGACATCTTCAGCCAAGACCCCGCCTGCCTCATCGATGCCCAGCAGTGTAAGCCGTGCCGCCGGACAAGCCCTGACGAAGGCCATGAGCCGTGATTTGGCGCAGGACGGAATTCGGGTCAACACCGTTTGCATCGGCATGATCCGAAGCGACCAACTGGAGCAGCGCTGGAAGAGGGAAGAGCCGGGTCTCACATGGGAGCAATACGCACGCGATCCCCGCCACCGCATTCCGCTCGGCCGGATCGGCGACACCGATGAAGCGGCGAAAGTCATCGTGTTCCTAGCTTCCGAAGCAGCTTCTTACGTCACAGGAACATCGGTGAATATCGACGGGGGAGCTGGACCGTCGCTATAAAAAGCTTGCATGCAGCCTTCAAGACAATAGCAGTTTGCAGTGGACGCGCTCCCTGCAGGCAACCACAGAACAGCGGGCAATCCGCTGTTTTTTTGTGGTTCGTATCCGAAGAGCTGAGTTGATTGGAAGGGGACTGGAAAATATTTCAACCTGGCCGGTCGAAAGTGAAGAGCGATGCGAGAGGATGATGTATGTGCCATGGCACCTGCGGTAGGCACCTAGAGTGCCTATTTTTTTACTTCCGATGATTGAAGGATGTCGTAATTTTATAGTCGAACATGTCGCATAGTTGGACTAAAAAAAATCGCAAGATGTGGTACCTTATATTTGGATGTCAGGATTCATGGCGCTGCCGCTTACAGAGGACCTGAGGCCGGCCCGTCTCTCATGATCGGCTCAGGCCGACTTGCCGATGGCGGATAACCCTAGCGGTTCAATGTGGCAGAATTACATAGAAGAACGTATACCTGACCCGTCTGCACCTGATGCGTGCGCATTGGATTCATACCGATTACATTTTATGCAAAGAGATGGTGATGATTGATGAGTAAAGTATATCGTATCGGCATTATCGGCTGCGGCGGCATTGCAAACGGAAAGCATCTGCCGAGCCTTAGCAAATTGAAGAACGTGGAGCTCGTTGCGTTCTGCGATATCGTGAAGGAGCGCGCGGAGGAAGCTGCCAAGACGTACGGAACCGCGGATGCCAGCGTGGTTACCGATTATACCGAGCTTCTGAAAGACGAGACCATCGATATTGTCCATGTTCTGACTCCGAACGACTCTCACGCCGACATTTCGATTGCAGCGTTAGAAGCGGGCAAGCATGTCATGTGCGAGAAACCGATGGCCAAGACGGCTGCGGACGCCAAGCGCATGCTTGAAACAGCAAAGCGGACTGGCAAGAAGCTGACGATCGGTTATAATAACCGGTTCCGTGAAGACAGCTTGTATTTGAAGCAAATGTGCGAAGCCGGCGAGCTCGGCCACATCTACTATGCAAAGGCACATGCGGTGCGCAGAAGAGCCGTGCCGACTTGGGGCGTGTTCTTGGACGAGGAGAAGCAAGGCGGGGGTCCGTTGATCGATATCGGTACGCACGCGCTTGACCTGACGCTGTGGATGATGGATAACTACAAGCCGAAGGTTGTGCTTGGCACTACGTATCATGAGTTGTCCAGTAAGGAAAATGCGGCAAATGCATGGGGACCATGGGATCCTAAGAAATTTACGGTTGAAGATTCGGCCTTCGGCATGATCGTCATGGAGAACGGTGCGACCATCATTTTGGAATCGAGCTGGGCGCTCAATACGCTCGAGGTCGATGAAGCGAAGTGCAGCTTAAGCGGCACCGAAGGCGGCGCGGACATGAAGAACGGGCTTCGGATCAACGGGGAACAATTCAGCCGGTTATACACGAAGGAAATCGAGCTGAGCTCCGGTGGCGTCGCTTTCTATGAAGGACGCAAGGAATCGGCGCCTGATATTGAGATGAGAAAATGGATTGAAGCAATCGAAGAGGATAAGGATCCTGTCGTGACGCCGGAGCAAGCGTATGTGGTATCCCGCATTCTTGAAGCGCTGTACGAATCCGCACGCCTTGGTCAGGCGGTATACTTGGATTAAATTTGCATTTTCATATCCATAAAATCTGAGGAAAGCTCTGAATAATCAGAGCTTTCTTTGCATTTATAGCAATCGGGAAGAATTTATGAGTGAGCGATTGAATTAATATTGTGCTTAGATGATGGATATATGGAAAGCGAGGTAACCGTGTGATTTTTGAAATAACGATACAGGTTCGCGTTGCGAATTATCCGGAGGGGCTGGAATGGTACCGAACGTTGATGAACCGGGAGCCTGATTTTATTCCCCATGAAGGATTTGCAGAATGGGAGCTGATTCCCGGGTGCTGGCTTCAGGTAGCGGAAGGCGAACCGGCTCCGGGGAGCGGTCCGATCCGTTTAGGTGTACAACATATCGAACGGGAGCGCCAACGTCTTGCCCAGCATTTAAAGACGGAGAGCTTCACCATCTACACTCGGGATGAAGTTCCTGTTAAATGGGGAACGTTTACCGATCCATGGGGGAATCGAATCGGCTTATTTGAATATCTGAACAAAGATGAAGAGAGAGAACGGATCCGAACGATCGCCAGTAAATGAAATCGTGAAGGTTTCCCGCTGGCCCCGTCCATGAGCTGCAGAATATCGGAACGCCGATACTGGCGAATGAGAACCACCTGTTTGGCAATAATATACTTAATAGCCTAGGCAGGAGGGACGGCGGGATGATCTTCATATACCACGATTACGGCGGGACCCATACGACGTCGCTGGCGGCCGCTTACCATTTGAATAAGCTGCCGACGCACCGGAAGCTTACAAAGGAAGAAATATTGGCCGTTGATTATTTCAATCAGCTCACGGCTTCAGATATGGGCAAGCTTATCTTTCGTGGACTGGATGAGGACGGAAATCCGGTATACACGGTTGGAAAGGGAAATTCCAAAGCCGTCCTCCCGGCAATGGTTCATATGGCTTCCATGCTTCAGGATAAATTCAAGAACGATGAACCGATCATTTTCTCCAATACGTCGCCTACCGTGCCGATGATGATGAGCATTGGAGGATTTCTGTCCCGGGGACTGAAATTGGATGTGATTGGCGTTCCGTATCTGGTTAATGGGGCTCAGCAATGCTGCAGGACGATTTATGAGCTCGTGCTTCACACGAAGGAGACGGCGGCGGCCAGGGCAGCCACGGATTCGGTGATCATTCTCGACAACCAACATTTTAAACGTAAAAGACAGTAACAAAGACCTTGATCCGTCAGGGTCTTTTTTTGATGCCTTTCAAGTGAGAGGTTAACCGATTTGTCCGATGAAATAGACCGATTCATCAATTTTGTCCATCACGTAACTAGGGGATACACCCTCGAATATAATCCAAAAAGGAGGCATGTCGAACGTAAAGGATAAAGGGGGAGTCAGACTGCCAAAAGATCTTCTGCTGTACGATGTAGACTGGTGGATTCTGGGGAAAACAGCCCGGGTTCTGCAGCGTTATCATCCGAATCTCGAGCTGATGTCGTTTGCTGAAGCAGAAAAGCTCGTTGAATCCGTCGGCGCCCAAGAAATCAATCAGCGTTATTGCGTTATCAGCTCGATGTGCTTAGGAATTGCCGCCTGGGCGATCTTCAAGCATATCCGAGTCGATTCTTCCGCTGCCGTTTCTTATTATTATTTCACTCGAAATTATGAAGCCTTTCGGGAATGGATGGATCCGATCATTCCGGACCCTGAATTCCTTCGGTTGGTGCTTTCCCGCATTCCCGTCATCGGTGCCATGAACCGCAGGCTGACGGCTGCTCTTCAGGATTTGGTTCCTCAAGCACGTATCGATTTTATCGGACATTTTGTCGACACGTTGCATTTTACCCCCGCGGAATCCGTCCGTGGTCCAGATCAACCGTTTGTGATCGGGTGGGCCGGCGACAAGGGGAAGAAGTCGAAAAACTATCATTCGCTCGTTGAACCGATTAAGCAGTATTTTGACCGTCATCCGGGAATCCAGCTCGTGGAAACAAGCGGAGCGTATGCCTATGAAGATATGCCGCGCTTTTACCGCTCCATTGATCTTCTTCTGATCACCTCATCGAGTGAAGGCGGCGGGGCGCCGGCGCTGGAGGCTTTTGCCTGCGGCACGCCGGTTCTGTCTACGGACGTCGGATACATTATGGAAGCCGCCGGCTCTGATTTATATCCTCTCATTCTAAAAACCGATCATCCGCTTGATTTCATCCACGCCATTGAGCACTGGATGCATCATAGGGAAGAGCTGAACTTGATCGGTCAACAGTGCCGGAACAACGTAGAGTTGAACTGGAACATCGAATCAGGGGCAAGGCGCTGGTTATCCCATCTGTTTAACCGAACGGAGGTGAAGTGATGGGAACCTCGAATTGGCAAAATATTTCGTATTGCGTGGAGCTTATCCGCAGGGTGGCGCCGTCTAGCGTGCTTGATGTCGGCGTGGGCTTTGGGCGCTGGGGCATGATATGCCGCGAGTTTCTCGATGTATGGCAGGGAAGGGTGTTCCGGGAGCAATGGACGACAACCATCGAAGGGATTGAGGTGTTCGAGCGAAGCATCGACGATTATCACGATTTCTTCTATAACCGGATTTACCGTACGGAAGCCTACGACTTTTTAGTGACTCAGAAGGAGCAGAGAAAGTACGATTTGATTATTCTAGGCGATGTTCTTGAGCATTTTACGAAACGGCGGGGCGATGAGCTTCTGCGATCTTGTCTGGAGATCAGCCGTTATGTCCTGCTTAATATTCCGATCGGGCAGGATTGGCCGCAAGGAAGCGAGTATGGCAATGAATATGAAACCCACCGCAGCGATTGGAATGAAGCGGACTTTCAAAAATATCCGGTCGTGGAAAAAAAGATGTTCAAGGATTACATTGGCCGCGACTTTGCAACGATGCTGCTGCAAGGAAGTCTGCTTCACTGAGCCTAAACCGAGACGAATGGGTGAGAGGAGCAACTTGGAATGGCTGATCAAACCAGCATGAACCCGCATAAGGTGGTATGCTCCGTGCCGATTGAGCTAGTATTTACGGATACCGATGTGAAATCATCAAGTACGGAGCATAGGATTGATCATATTACGGATGCATGGTTCGAGCATCATTTGCTGCATAGCGATATATCCATTATGCGCTTTACGCCTCATCGGGACCTATATTCGTATTTCATGGGGCATCAAAGTTCTCCCGAAGCCTATCTGGAATGGCACGATAAGATCTACACGACCCGAGGGCTGAAAGCTCCGGACAGGGAGGCGGTGCTCCGTCAGAAGCAGATGGAGTTCATTAATATGAGGAATGAACTCCTCAGAAATAGCAGCTTTTTCATGGATCATCCCATACAAGCGCGATATAATCCTGCGGGATATTTCAATATCAAGGACGGTCATCACCGAGCCGCCTTCCTGTACGTCTTCGGCTTTCGCCGGGTATATTTGGAAATGAGCTCATCAGACTATGCACAGTGGCTCAATGAGGATCAGGCCGGAGCGGTCCGCGCTACGATCCAAGACCAGCAGCGACAGCTAATCTATACGCCGATCCTGCATCCGGAGTTTTATTATTGGAGCAGTGAGAGAGACCGTGTATACCCGACCAGACTCGATTATATGATGCGTTATTTGGGAGTGTCTCCTTTGCGCGGAACCCGCGTTGTCGATATCGGCTGTAATATCGGGTATCATGCACGCTGCTTTACCCGCGAGGGGGCTTCCGTGACAGGTATTGAACATGATGCCGATCATTGCCGGATGCTGAAGGCGTTGAACGATTTGGAGCATACGCATTTTCAATGGATTCCGAAGCCTTTCGAAGGTGCCAGCATTGGGAGCTATGATATCGGAATTATGCTGACCGTTTTCTATCATGTCATGAAGAATGAAGAGGTATGCCGAGCGTTTCTTGATAAATTGGATCAATCCGTCGAGCAGCTGCTCTTCTGGGAATCCGGAGACGATCCTCGTAAGGAGAAGAGGCTGATCCTGGAGAATACCGGCTTCACACGATATGAGAAGCTCGCCGACACGTTCGGAACCGGCAAGCTGCGGGAGCTCGGCGTGTTTCAGAAATGATTACCTAACTGAGGCGAAGGGGTGAGCACGATGTTCGAAGGCATTTCTGTGCTGATACCGTATCAGCCGGATGGAGGTCCTCGGGACGAAGCTTTTCGCTACGTAAAGGAGTTCTACAGGCGTCTGCTGCCAGGGGCCGAAGTATGTGTCGGAGACCTGATGGAGCACGAGCGGTTCAGCCGCTCCAAAGCGATCAACAAGGCTGCGGCGTTGGCGAATGGCGACCGGTTCATTATTGCGGACGGGGACTTGATCTATGATCCGGAAATGATGAAAGAGGCTGTGCGTGGGCTGGAGGATCATGAATGGATCATTCCGTTTACCAGCATTACTCGACTGACCCTGAATAACTCCCAAAGCATTCTGCGTGCGGAGATCGGTTGGCCGCTTCAGATAGAGCTTGAAACGCTTCCGTACGATGCCCGTTTGTTTGTCGGGGGCTTAAACCTTGTTACCCGGAACGCCTTCGAGGCTGTCGGGGGGTATGATGAGCGGTTTGTGGGATGGGGCGGGGAGGATGAGGCTTTTGCCTATTCCCTGGATACGATTATCGGAAAGCATATTCGGCTGGAAGGGAATCTGCTGCATTTCTGGCACCCGTTTGTGGGACCTGAGGGAAATCCGAATTATGAGTCCAATTATGCGCTCTATCATCGGTACAAGGCCGCACTTGGCAAACCGGAAGAAATGAGACGGCTGATTCAGGAAAAAAGGAAGGAGTCTGACAGGGATGCGATTGTCATTGATCGTCCCGGTACTGAATGAAGAGACGTTCATACCGCTTTATTTGGAAAGCGCTGCAGCTTACGCGGATGAAATCATTATGGTGGATGGCGGCAGCACGGACCGTTCAGTGCCGCTGATCGAGGAATACAAGCGCCATCTTCCCATTCGCTTGTATCATATGCACCAAACCGGTCTGCCCTATACGGAGGACTGGAATGAATCGAAGGTCCGCAACTTTTTGATCGAACAGGCGACCGGTGATTGGATCATGAATTTGGATATCGATGAAATGGTCGACGACCGTTTCATCGAAGTTCTGCCTGAGCTGATGCGTCGAACCGATGCGGATATTTTTCAGTTTCCATTCGTCAACTTCTGGGGCGATCCCTGGACACTCCGTGTGAACAGTCCGGGGGATGAGCGGTGGTCCAACGATATTACCCGAATGTGGCGAGCGAAGATCGGCATAAAGTATCGCGAGGAGAGGCATCACTGCACGCTTGAAGCAAGCGGGGGCCAGAGCATATGGAGCGTGCCGCGCAGCCGGATCGATGTGAATATTTATCACTACCATTACGCTCTCGGCAAAAAAATCAAGTTCAACGATAATCGGCGCGGAGATGTCAACCTTCTGACCAACGAGGGGGAACCGGACTGGAATTTTGCGCATGACGAATACAGCATCGCAACGTTGCCGTTCACGGGCACTCATCCGGAGGTTATACAGCGGTATCTTCATGCTGATGCACAATAAAGAACGGAATGTCATATTAACGTAATACGAATAAGCCTTCGCATCCCGGAACCGCTGCAATCCGGTCCGGGATGACGAAGGCTTTATTATGCTTGGTGGACTTGAAGTCACGAGCTGGGCTGGGGCTCCTTGGACCCAATCGATCCCCGTGCCAGCTGGGCAGGGCAAAGTTCTTCCAGCACTTCGGCATTCTCGAGCTTTGCAGTCAAATCGCGCAGCTGGTGTGCATGGTAGGAGGGGCCGTCGATAAGTTCACGCCGCGCATGGACATCGGGCTGTTGTTCGGTTTCGCCGCAATAGATTACGCTATCGAAACGGACACGGCTGAACAAATCCAGCCGATTCGTGAAATAAACCTGCGGACCGGCTTTCCGTATGCCAATGACATCTTGTTGATGATATTTCATCAAGTGAACCACGATGATACGTTTCCGATCGGCGGCGAGCTGCTTAACGATCCGCTTCCATCTGGGATCCTGACGACTCCACTCGCGCTCTCCGAGCACCAGTACGCACTCGACGGTAATGTTCGCAAGCCTCGAGGCCACTTCCTCAGAAGATACTGCCCCGGAAAACCGATTTTCCGGCGGTTTAGGCATCTGCCAGACTTTATTCCATTTCCGTTCATAATAGGACTTGTTGTTGCGCCAAAGCTGATCATACTCGCCCGGCTTCAGCTTTTTGATCGTGGCGCTGCCATGGTGATAAACAAAGGCGTCCTCGATGATTGCCAGTTTGTAACCGGCCCGCTTGACCCGCTCGCAATAATCATCGTCCTCAAACATGCCGACCCCATAATTGCTGTCCAAGTCTCCGATTTGTTCGATCACGCTGCGTTTTATGGCTACGCAGAAGAAGCCAAGCAGATCGGTATACCGACTCCCTCCTTCATAAAACTCGTAAAAATCGCGCAGCCAATCCGAATGGGCGCCTTCTACCGGATTGCCGACGAAATGGTCCACGGCCTGATCGTTACCCACATGATTAGACATAGGTCCGGTCATGCCAAGATCCGGGTCAATCGCCAAAGGGTGGATCAACCGCCTGATCCAGCTCCCATCGGGTACGATGGTATCATTGTTCAGCAGAATGATATATTCGCCGCTGGCTTTGCGGCATCCCAGGGAATTCCCTGCGGCAAAGCCGAGATTGGTCGAGGAAAACATGATCCGGAACAGATCGGAATCGAGTTCGGCCAGGCGCTGCCTGGTTTCGTCCGTGGAACCGTTATCGATAACAATGACCTCCATATTGGGATAACGGCCCGGCTTCTGGAGGCTGGTCAGACATTGGCGCGTGTAAGCCCAGTTGTTGTACGTCAAAATGACAACGCTCACCTTCGGGAACAGCCTTGACAAGATCTGCTCATGGAGCTCTATATATCTCATTTCCCATGTATGAGACCGCGCAAATTGCATTCTGGCTTGGACCTCTCGGGGGCCCTGCTGCTGCAGGGATCGTTCGATCGCTTGTTCGAAGTCTTCAGGCGTACGGGCGACGAGCGTTAATCCGGCCGCGACGGTTTCCAGCTCAGGCAGATAAGTGGAAACAACCGGCTTGCCTGCAGCCAAATATTCATAGAGCTTCACCGGATTGGTTGCGCGGGTAAGCTCGTTTTCCAGAAAAGGAATCAAGGCAACATCAAAGCGGTGGAGGTAGGATGGAAGCCGTTCATATGGCTTCTCGCCAAGGAGCATGACGTTCGGGAGGCTCTCAACGACAGATGTGTCGCACCCAAACGTGTGCCCGATCAGGACAAATGTCCAATCCGGCCTTCGTGCTGCCAGTTGGCCAATGAGCCGGATATCAAACCAATCGGAAATCGCTCCATAGTACCCGATGACCGGTCCCCGAATCGACGTGAGCTCCGGTGCGACGGGCATAGGATTGTAAAAATGGGAAGCATCCGCCGCATTGCGCAGAAGCAGGGTGGAAGGATGAAGTTCCTTCATTCGGTCATACAATGCCTGGGATGAGGCCACAACCAAGTCGGCGCTGTGTACTAATTGCTCCTCCTGGCTCAGTATGGCTTTGTCATTGGTAGAGAATCCTTGATGTTCGTCCATGCAGTCATACACGAGCTTGTGATTGCCGATGGCTGTTACGAGCGGTGTCCAGAACGGAAGGTCGACGATCGAAACAAGATGCTCTATCCGAAAGCGAGCCCGGACATAATCGATGGACCAGCTAAGATATCGGATATCCGTCTCATTCATCAGGTCTCTGTACAGATTCAGCTTGCGGGTGGCACAGAGCGTAATGAGCCATATGTTCGGCTCGATCCGTTTAATTCCGACATGCCGCGCCACATCTTCATAAACGGGTTCTTCCATTGGAAGCACTGCGATGTCGGTCGTTATATAAAATACCCTGTGGCCATGAAGGGCGAATTGCTCCGATATTTGCTGAGGCCTTTGCCACCGGAAGTCCCAATCAATTACCGGAAACCGCAGCACGTCATATTCCCCGCGCGCTCCTGCCGGCGGGTTTGAGCGTATTTGCACAGCTTCCGATCGATTCTGCTGCTTACCTTGGGACACGCCAACAGGGCTTAGAGGCAGCGGCTGGGCCGTATGTGGCTTCAGATGCATAGAGGTGCTCGGAAGTGGAAACGGGACATTCAGCCTGCGATTACGAATGGATCTGTTGCGTTTTCCAAGTTTCTTAACCGATAGAGACACTCGTTTTTTTATTGGCTTCCGGGACCTCTTCCGTGGTCTGTTCAACACCATTCTCCTCCCTACGCGATTGTCTATGGTCTTAAATTATGTATCCATATGGACTTCCGCTTGGGTAGATCACCATTTTTGCACTCGAATGGGTAGGGGGCCCTGGCATTCTTTCTAATAGTGGACAGATCGGTAGGTCATTTGACTATCTTTAGAACGACAGGTTTCCACTTGCGCCGCGCCGACATATTGTACTCATGACCAAGTGAAGGGGGTAGAGGCCGTGAAATTGCGCAGAACTTTTGTATACCGTTCCGATTGCATTCCAGCCGTCCGGAGCAGAAATTCGTCACTCCGTAAAAGGAAAAAAAGCACCCTTCAAAAGCATTGGGTGCGACTGAAAAGGTTCGTGGTCGCGAGGCTGGCAAGACTGGCGGACCAACTGGGACTTCTCAGACAGCATGTGGATCGCTTGTCCGTTCAAGTGAACGCGCTTCAGAATCGGGTAGACGCTCTGACACCCGCCCAAGGAGGCATCGTATCCTTCTTAAGGGCAAGGGTTGGAACTCTCGCAACGATCGAGACCCCGGCTGGGACATTGTTCGGTACGATTATCCTGGTCGGGGAAGATTTCGTTCAATTGCGGGAGGCAGACGGAAGCATTGTATTCGTCCCGCTTCGCAACGTGTTGTCCGTTGTCTGAATACGATAATGGGAGGGGAGTTTATCCATGAACTTCATTGAGGCGTTAAGAAGTTTCATCGGGAGATCCGTTGAACTCGTCCAGCCGGGACAGTTTCTGCAAGGGAGGCTGGCATCGGCCGCCGACGGGATCGTGACGATCGAGATCGCAAGCACCAGCTATATCCCTGCAGCGGAAGTGGTGACGGTATTCAGCAATAACATCACGTTCATCCGCATCCTGCCTTAAGCTGTGCTTTTAAAGGGAGCGAGGGTCGCCATTACGTATGTCGTTACGTATTGGCCGACATGGACCGGCTCCACGGTTTATAAAGGCGCTCATGCATTCGCGTCATGCTGCCGCTTCGAATTCGCCGGTGATAAAGCGGCAGTGGGAGGTAGCGGATCGTTTCTTCGAGGGCGAGCCGGGCCAACAATTCAATATCCTCGTATAATCTTCCTCCTTGCGGCACCGAAGTGCTCCATCCGTTAAGCTTGATTAACAGACCGACACGGAACATCCGGGGAGCCAGGGCAGGTCCTTCTTCTAGAAGCCATTGACGGGAGAGCGCTTCCGGCGGTTTCTTGACGCCACGGAAGACCAGCTCTCCGCTTCTGCGTTCGGTCCATTCATAATGGTCCGCGTAGATCGCCCCTGAATCCTCCGAGTTTAGGGCCTCTTTTGACAGACGCGCCAAGCACTCCGGCGCCAGCCAGTCGTCGGCGTCCAGCTCCAGCAGCCACTTGCCGCGGGCCCTTTGCAGGGCCGTATTCAGGCAGGCGGCTTTACCAACGTTTCGGTGCTGCCTATAACAGCGAATTCGCGAATCCTCCTGCAGCGTCTTCAAATACGACGGGGTTGCATCGGTCGATCCGTCATCAATGATTAGGAGCTCCCATGCAGGATCATTCTGGGCCATAACGGAACGGACAGCCCAGGGCAGATAATCGGCGTTATTGTAGGTGCAGATCACGACCGATATGACAGGGGAAAATAAAACCTCCGGCCGCTCTTCTACCCGAGTCTGGCTGCGCAGGATGATCGGCATAAGCTCTCTGGCTTCCACCTCAGGATTTCTGGCAGGCCGTTCAGGATAGGCTCTAGCGGGAATATAAGCGTCTGTGCTGACCATTTTCCAACGATAAGCATGCCTAATCCGGACATATTGGTCATAGAGCACCAATGGATCGAAGGGCATGAAATTTCGTTCTGCCAATCCCGGGCACGTGCCAGTCAGCACCGCCGAGGTCCGCCATAGAACCGCGCAATCTTGGATCGTGTCCTGGGTTCGCGTTGTGTACGATCGTCGAGGCTGAATGACGATTCCGCCATCCCCGTCCTGCAGCTCTTGCGACCAGGCTTGAAGCTGTTCCATAAATTCGGGCCGGAGGATATCGCCGCCATGCAGGGTGAGAAAAAACGCTTCGTCATAGCTTTGAAGCGATTGATTCAATCGATCGGCTGTGCCTGTTTCGGGGATCGTGATCACTTCCCAATCAGGCAGTACAGCTTTCAGGGATTTTTCCGTCTGGAGGGTTCCTGAATGACTTCCCCTAGAAATGATAAAAGCGATCATGAAGTCTCCTTTTCCCATCGGTGGTTATTGAATCGGTTCTTTCATGCTACGTTAACCATTGTATGCAGCAAATGCCCAAGTGACACGCAGGTGAAGAGGGATTTGGGGGCTGTTTCAATCTCCAACAGCAACCTTGCATGGGGCGCAGGCGAATCATGCATAAGTGCAGAAATCGAGGAGTGAACAACGAATGCGAGGACAAAATAGTAGTTGATGCAAAAAAAAGAAGCATAGCGATGCCCGCCAAGAGGAGTCTAAAACACATTGTATAAAGCTTGACGATATTCATCGTCCATGAATGTGAGGTTTCATAACTGATAGGGATTACAGTATCTTCCATTTAGCGATCAATCGTCGATATATGGAGACTGGCATAACCGGTATCTTATTTCATTTCACTATAAAGTTTATAGAAAAATAATATAACGTGATTATTATTGACATAATCAAAGGAATTAAAATAACATTAGGATTATTTCATCATGAAGGAGGCAGCTATGAGTTTTAAGGAGCAGTACGAAGAAATTGCGCAGATCGCCCGGACGATATTCGAACATCCCGAGCTTGGGTACAAAGAATTCAAGACAAGCGGGCTGGTTGAAGAATTCTTGAAGAAAGTAAATCCTGAAGCCGAGCTTCAGACGTTCAGCACGACGGGGCTACGGACCTCGCTCGGAGCCGGGAAACCGCTCAACATCGCCTTCATTGCGGAGCTTGACGCCGTTTATGCACCTTCCCACTGGCGTTCCGATCCGGCGACCGGCGCTGCGCATAATTGCGGACATTACACTCAGGTGGCGATTGCGCTTGCATTGTACAAGCACTACGTGGAGACCAAGGCTTATGAAAATCTTGATTATACGCTGACGTTCATTTTCGTTCCCGCGGAAGAGTACCTGGATCTTGCCTACCGGGATGAGATCCTTAAGAAAGGAACAATTTCGTATTACGGCGGAAAACCCGAAGCGATGAAGCTTGGGGTCTTCGACGATATCGATATCGGGCTGTGCGTGCACGCCATGGGCGGCGAGTTCGACAAGCGTACGATCGAAATTAACTGCGACCTGGCAGGCTTCTTGTACAAGCAGTATACATTTACGGGTAAAGCCACGCATGCCGGGTTTGATCCGTTCTCCGCCAAAAATGCTTACAGTATGTCAACGCTGTTCAATGTGGCGCTCGGGCTCAGCAGGCAGCAAATGAAAGACAGCGAGAAGGTTCGAATGAATCCGATCGTCCTTGATTCGGATATGTCGACGAATGTCATTCCGAACCGGATTACGGTCGGAAGTGACTTGCGGACTCTTTCGGTGGAGTATATGAAGGAAGCTGCAGAAAAGATGGACGATGCGGCGAGAGGGAGCGCGCTGGCGCTGCAGGGCGAGGTTGAGATCAAGACGCAGATGGGATATCTGCCGTTCGTTCAGGATCGATATTTGTCGGAATTTGTAATGGAAGCATTCCAGCGCAATGATGAAATCGAGGCGATCTGGAACAACAATGCCATCAGCGCAGCGGGCGATATCGGGGATCTGGCTTTTATGATGCCATGCATACAAATCGGTTACAGCGGCTTTACGGGTACGATTCACGGGGATGATTTCAAAGATATTGACCCCGAATATATTTATGAGGTGTTCCCGAGATTTCTGACCCAGGTGCTTGAAGGGATGAACGGCCGAATCGATCGCTCGAAGCTGTACCGGAGATCTTTCGCCGAATACGAGCAGCTGCTAGAGTCCATTGTAAGTGCAAAGCCGATAAACGGAAATGAGGTCAAGGCATGAAGTCGAAACAATCATTCATCTATTTACTCGCATTCGTACTGATCGTCATAGCGGTTTCCGAATTTATCGGGATTCAGGCGGTAAAGGTCGGGTCTGTTAAAATAAGTTTGCTGCCGCTCGTGTTCGCGATATTGATTACAATGATCCTTGGTTTGTCGATCTTCCGCAAAGGGTTCATGAAGAAAATATACAGCGAAGCGAATGTCGCTTTCTCAAGCAAGTACTTGATTTTCATCATGCTGCCGCTTATGGCAAGATACGGCGCGGATGTCGCTCCGAGGATCGAGGAAATTTTAAAGGTCGGCTGGGTGTTCATCATCCAGGAAATCGGAAATCTGGGGACGATTCTGCTCGGACTCCCGATCGCCATTCTGCTCGGCCTGCGGAGAGAAGCGATCGGCTCGACGCTGGGACTCGGGCGTGAAGGCGAGCTGGCCTACATATCCGAAAAGTATACGCTCGACTCCGACGAAGGGCGGGGCGTCCTTTCCTTGTATATTATCGGCACCCTGTTCGGTACGTTGTTCTTCAGCATTATTGCTCCTATTATGCATGCCTCCGGCTTCTCGATCGAAGCGCTGGCGATGGCTTCCGGGGTCGGATCGGCCAGCATGATGACAGGCTCATCATCAGCTCTGATCGCAACGGCGCCTGATATGGAACAAACCATCAACAGCTATGCAGCAGCGAGCCAGCTGCTTACAAGCTTCCTGGGAACCTACACGATGGTATTCCTGGCGGTGCCGCTGCAGCGGTTCATGTACAAATTGTTAGTCAGAGGTGATAAATGATGAGCACCGGCATGAATAAATATGCTAAATACGCCCTCGTCCTCCTGCTCAGCGTCAGTCTCATCCTGTTTACGGAACAGATGAAGTTCATTAAGAGCGGCGAAGGCCATATTACATTCGGAACGATTACCGGTTTGGCCGTATTGTGGCTCTTTTCCTTTATCGGGGTCATCATCTCAACGTTAATGAAGAAAGTGCCGGTAAAGTTCTTGCAGGAGTTCCCGGTCCTTGGGTGGGTATCCATCGTTTCGCTCATTTGCTGCCTCATATCGGACGTATTCGTTGATGCTATTGCCAATGTCAATTTTCTTTCCATTACGACGCCGATTTTGGCTTTCGCGGGCATCTCCGTTGCCGACCGGCTGGCCGATTTGCGCAAAACGTCATGGCGGGTCGCAATTGTTGCGGTCTTCGTATTTACAGGAACCTATGTAGGGAGTGCTCTACTGTCGGAGCTCGGTCTTTACTTATCGGGAAAATAACATCCATGGGAATTTTAGATACAACCCGCCTTATCCATCGATAAGGCGGGTTGTTTTTGCTTGCGGAGGATAGCAACATGTCCTTAATCCACTTCCTTCGGTTTATCGCCGATCAAGCCCAGCAAAAACATTTGGGAATATGCGAAGCCTTTATAGATTTTGGTAACGCACGCTTGTAAAAGATGATTTGACAGGCAAAAAAACGAGGAGTAGAATGAATTTGCAGCTGCTTGAACACTTGTTCAAAACGATCGTTCAAAATTAAAAATGCAACTTATCGAAATAGAGAATCGCAAATACATGAAGACAGGAAATGGAGATCGATGGTAAACGAAGAACAGCAGCAGGCTCAGGAAAAGGACGTCAAAGAGAAAATTTTGGGGGCGGCCAGGAAGCTTTTTGCCGGTAAGGGCTTTGAAGGCACCAGCGTCAGGCATATCTGCGACGAAGCCGGCGTAGCCTTAGCGCTTGTATCCTACCATTTCGGAGGAAAAGACAAGCTGCTATATGCGCTGTTTGAGCCGCTTAACGAGCACTTTGCCAAGTTGTCCTTCCATTTGGAGGAACCGGTTGAGGCGCTTAAACAGTTTATTCGCGGATTTGTTGCCTACCGTTACGAGAACGAAGAGCTTATTCATATCCTGCAGCAGGAAATGATGATGCAAAGTCCCCGGCTGCGGATGCTATCGAACGCCTATTACCCGTCATGGGAGCATCTAAGGGCGATATTGGAGGCAGGCAAGAGGCAAGGGGAGCTTCATTACGAATCGATTGTACATGCCGTGCATTTTGTGATGGGTGCCGTTATTTTTTCCAGACAGATTCCGTTTCTCGAGCCGGTGTTCAGCGATTTGCCGCCTGTAGAGGACGATGCAGCGCAGGCGGCGGAGCATATCATTCGCCTGGTCTTGCACGGTTTGCATTCAAGATAACATCAAAGGGGATAACACCATGAAAGCAGCAAAAATTTACGGAGCGAAAGACATTCGGGTTGAAGAGACATCTGTTCCGTCTCTTGAAGCAGGCCACGTGCTCATCAAGGTCGATTATGCAGGCATTTGCGGAAGCGATATGCATGAATATATGGCAGGGACCTTTCCGATCCGGACACAGCCGGTGCTTGGACATGAATTCTCCGGCACGGTCGTTGAAATTGGCGAGGGCGTTACGGAAATGCAGCCAGGTGACAAGGTGGCCGTTGAACCGCTGATTGCCTGCGGGCATTGCGCCAATTGCCGAAGAGGAATGGCCAACCTGTGCACGAACAGCAGCGGTTACGGCTATTCGCTGTCGGGCGGCTTCGCGGAATATGCGGTTGTACGAGAGCAAAATGCGTTTAAGCTTCCGGAAGGAATGGACGTAAAGCTTGGCGCGCTTGTCGAGCCTACAGCCGTAGCGGTGCATGCCGTACGGCAAAGCACCCTGCGACTTGGCGATACGGCAGCTATTTTCGGTGCGGGTCCTATCGGGCTGCTGCTTCTTCAAGCGGTAAAGGCGGCGGGAGCAAGCGAAATCATTGTCGTTGAGGTTTCCGATGAACGCCGGGAGAAAGCGCTGGAGCTCGGTGCAACCCATGTTATCCATCCGGTCGAAGCCGATGCGGTTCAACAAATCAAGGAACTGACGGGCGGCGGAGTCGATGTGGCCTTTGATGCAGCCGGCGTTCAGGCCACATTCTTAAGCGGTGTCAGCGCGGTTCGAAAAGGCGGAGAGTTTAAGGTGGTGAGCCTATGGGAACAGCCGGTTACCTTCAGTCCGAACAGCTTTGTAAAAACCGAAGCGAAAATTACCGGGTCATACGCTTATGTCAATTTGTTCCCTGAGGTGATCCGGCTGCTCGCTCGCGGCATCATCGATGGAAATAAGGTCATTACAAGTCTCATCCCGCTTGAAGACATTGTTGGAAAAGGCTTTGAGGCCCTTGCTAGTGACCGAAAGCAATGCAAAATTTTAGTGGATATGCAATTGTCATAAACGAACAGTCCTGTCATGGATCCTATTCTATGGCAGGGCTTTTTTTGGTTTTAAGATAAATTGGTTCGATCTGGATACGATTCAACCTCATTGGGATATCCTAACCCTATCCATATTCGAAATTTGGAATTCAATATGTCCGAAATAGGGTATACCATGAATACATTCCAAGTTTGTACAGGAGGTTGGCGAAGTGAGATCATCGACCGATATTGCGATTCTGGGGATGGGGACAGCCCTGCCCGCCCATTCGGTTGCCCAGTCCGATATTGCGGATTTAATAGCCTCATCTTTGCAGGATCGACCGGATTTGGCCCGATTTGCGAAAAGGGTGTTCAAGTCATGCGGCGTAGAGAGACGGTATACCTGTGAACCCAATTACTTGGGGCCGCTTGAGGATTGCCGTTATTTGCCGCTCCGCGAGGAAATGGACGTACCGTCCACGGAGGAGCGAATGCGTACCTATCAGCGAGAGGCGCTTCCGCTTGGATTGGAGGCTGCTGAGCAGGCATTGAACGATGCCGGCATTTCCCGTGAAAAAGTATCACATATGATTACGGTCAGCTGTACGGGGCAATTTCAACCGGGTCTTGATATTATGCTGATTCGGCACTTAGGTCTATCGCCTCGGGTCAATCGGCTGCCATTGATTTTCCAGGGCTGCGCCGCCGGGCTGAAAGCGATTCAGATGGCGCGGGATGTCGTTCAGGGTGACCCGAGTGCCCATGTGCTGATTGTATGCGTGGAGCTATGTACGCTTCATTTTCAGCCGGTGAAGGAGAGGGAGGCGTTGTTTGCCGCTTCGTTCTTCGGGGACGGAGCGTCCGCCTGCGTCATCGGCTGCCCGGAGGCTTGGCATCAGCATGTTCTGAAGCTGGGCTACGGCTACTCGGTACTTCTCCCGGACTCAACGGAGGACATGACATGGGAGGTTGGGGATATTGGCTTCGATCTTTATTTATCTCCCCGAATTCCTAAGCTGCTGGCTGCTCATCTCGAGGAAGAGCTTCGACTCCTGCTCCATGAAGACCAGCTCCCTGAGCTGTGGGCGATCCATCCTGGAGGAAGAGGCATCGTCGATGCGGTACAGGATGTGATGCGTCTAAGCGATGAACAGACACACTACAGCAGAGAGGTTTTAAGGACGGCAGGCAATTTGTCTTCCGTCACCATTATGTTCGTGCTGAACGCCATGCGCATGGATATGAAAAACCGGAATGAAGCCTCTACAGAAGGGATTGCCATGGCATTCGGACCCGGACTGACGGCAGAGCTTATGCGCTTTAGCTACGTTCCAGCATATTCTTCATCCTTAAGTGAGCAGGACCATGTCCTTCTTTAGACCATTGTCCATGCGGGCGCAGGAAGAAGAGCTGATGGATGACTTTTCCCGGGGCGGCGAAGAATTAAGCGAGGCACTCAAGCATTTAAGGCGGCTGAACAAACTGTTTGCTGCGCCGGGACCCACGCTGACCGGGGTGGATCAATTATGGAAGCGCATCGGAAGTCCAGGCAAGCTCAGCATTCTGGATGTAGGGGCAGGCTCAGGCGATATTAACCGGAAGCTGATCCGATGGTCCGAACGAAAGGGGATCCAGTTGACGATTACCCTGGTTGATCTGACGGAGGAAGCATGCGAGGAGGCCAGACGGTTATTCAGCAGGGAACCAAGGGTACGGGTACAGCGTGCGGACGTGAAGGAGCTCCCCGAAGCCACGGCTGATATTGTGACAGGCTCTCAGTTCGTTCATCATTTTGACGGCGAGCAGCTGATCGATATCGTATCCCACATGCTGCGGGCCTCCGTCCACGGAGTCGTGATCAATGATATCCATCGGCATCGGCTGTCCTATGCAGCGGTTTGGTTGGCAACGCGTCTCATTTCCCGCAACCGGTACATTAGGCATGATGGACCGTTGTCAGTGGCCAAGGGCTTTAACGGAAGCGATTGGGAGCAGCTGAAACGGCAATTGGCACACGAGACGATGACTTACGAATGGAGGCCTCTGTTCCGATATTCCGTTGTCATCCCCAAGATATGAGGTGCCAAGCGACTCACGGTAGCAGATCGTAAATCCATCGGTCCAAAATTGTCCCCAAGCATGATGAAAGGTGGTGTGTATCCATGACGGTAGAAACGGACGTCATCGTGATCGGAGCTGGAGTCTCGGGCACCAGCTGTGCGCTGCAGCTCGCCAGGCAGGGCCGCCGCACCCTCCTGCTGGACCGTCAGCATTTCCCGCGTCATAAAACTTGCGGCGAGTTCTTGTCGCCCGAAACGAAGGAGATGCTTGAGTACTTAGGCATCCGGCACGATAAGCTGGCGATCGGAACGAGTATCATGGATCACGCCATGATTATTATGCCTCACGGCGGCGAGATCACAGCTCCGTTACCTGGGCAGGCATACGGCTTTAGCCGTTATGAGCTGGACCGGCTCTTGCAGCAGCATGCCATGCGCGCTGGAGCGGATATTGTCACGGGAACGACCGTGACCCATATTCGGCTGCTGGACGACCAGCGGTACGAAGTAGACGCCAAGCAAGGGGACGAACGCGTTCGGTATGTGGCCAGGGCTGTTATTGGCGCGCACGGGACCAAAAAGCCGCGCGGCGCGGCTTCCGCCGGTGATGAACGGGATGATCCCGTATACGTTGGTTTAAAGTCCCATTATCATGGCGTGACGCTGCATCCTCGGGTTGAGCTGTATTTTTGCGAGGGTGGTTATGTCGGAATATCGCCGATTGAGAGCGGAAGGGTTAATGTAGCTGCGTTGTTGACCTTGAAATCGGTGCAGGGAAGCGGGAAATCGGTGCCGGAAATTCTCCGGTCTGCTTCGCGCTCGAACAAAAGGCTAGCCGATCGGATGGCTGAAGGGGAGCCTGTTCCTGGAACTCAGGTATCGATCGCCCCGCTTCGTTTATCCGACCTGCCCGAGCCATGGTCGCAATACCCGCACATCGGTGATGCCATGATGATGCTTCCGCCGCTTTGCGGGGACGGGATGTCCGTTGCGCTGCGCTCCTCACGCCTATGCGCGGACTGGACCGGCAAGTATTTAGACGGAGACATTCCTTTCGATGAATGGAAATATCAATATTCGCTCGAAGCCAACGCTGCGTTTACGCAGCTCCTTCGAAGAGCGAGGAGAATTCAGAGCCTGGCATTTGCCAGAACCAATCGCTTCTATCCCGCCATCGCCCGAATGATTCCTGGACTGGCGACTTATTTGGTCAAAGCGACCCGGCTGTCCGAAACGGGGATCGGCACAAGGTAAAGCCGCTATCATGCGGCTTTTTTTGATTAGCATTTTTTATCATCTAGTCATCCATTCTTCGTTGAGTTTGAGTTCTCCGTAGTTTTGTCGTCCGAGCGTCGACGCAGAGTATCGTGCAGCAGTCATCATTACATTTTATAAAATTATTGAGGCGGATTGCACGACAATCCATTGGACTTTCGTTTAGACCTTCCATTGACATTTAATCAGACGATAACTTAATATGTTTGTAAATATATAGACAGATTAAATTAATGTTTACAATGAAGAGAGGAGGTGACTCGTATGGCTGATGCCCCTCCGTCAAATCCAAACGGCCTGATTCGCAGCACGCTTGATTTCCAGTTCCAAATGGCTTGGCAGCTGCTCGACCTGCATCTAACCGGGCTGGAAGACGAGGAGTTTCATTGGCGACCCGCCTCGAAAGGGCTTCATGTGCATCAAGAATCCGGAATATGGCGGGCGGAATGGCCGGAATCGGAGAATTACGATATCGGACCACCAAGCATAGCTTGGCTGACTTGGCATATTGCGTACTGGTGGTCGATGGTACTGAACCATTCGTTTGGCAGCGGAACTCTGGCCCGGGAAGATATCTTTTCGAGCGGCGGCATACAAGAGACCCGGGATAGGATCAATCAATTGAGAAGCGAATGGAACCGTGAAGTGTCGGCGCTCACGGATGAAGAGTTCCTGTCTTCGGAACGAACGCGGTGGCCGTTTGCGGGGAGACCCTTTCATGAACTGGCGGCATGGCTGAACGTGGAGCTGATGAAAAATGCGGCCGAGATCGGCTATTGCCGCTTCCTGCATGCTGTTAGCGGTAGATAATCGTATCGGCTGATAAGCGCGACTCCATTGCTTGGATCGGCATTTGAAGCCACTCGTCTTCGTTTCAAGCACGTATTATTTTTTACGCCATGCGGGTGCATAGGTTGTCTTCGGGGCGGGAAACTGGTGGATCCAGTTAATGATCCGGGTGGACATCCATTGGCATCCCACGGCTAGTATTATGATTTTCCAATCAATCACATAGGCGGTCAGGGCAAAAATGATGCCGTTCATCCAGAACAACGATGTTCCGGGGTTGATGCCCTTGTATTTATAAATTGCCAGGGCCACAAAACCGATTCCTCCGTTCGAGACCCGCTGCCTGATCAGCATGGCGACGCCGGTTCCGAGAATCACCGAACCGAAGAGAAGATCAATCCATACATTCTTGAACGGCGGATCTACAAACACCTCGAAGAAATTGACGGATACGGAAGTGACTGTTATGACATATACGGTCCCGAAAGCGCTGATGCTGCCTAGATATTGGACGGTGAATACTAGAAAAATCGTATTGGCAAGCCAAAGCCCGAAGCTCATCGGGAGGCCGAATGCATGGTTAAGCAGCACCGCGATCCCCGCGCCTCCTCCGGACGGAATGGCGTGAGGGAACAAGAATACGGCCATGGCGAAGCCCTGTATGATAGCTCCGGCCGTAATGAGAAGAAACCTTATCGCTATTCGACGAGAAAACAAGAGTCTCCAACGATCGGGAAAGAACGGAATGCTCACACTGAAATCTCCTTCATTGGTTGAAGTGACAAGCCTATCCTGATATTGTAGTGTATGCTTGTCACTTGAAGGGGATGCCGGGTTATCGTTAAAAAGCTCATGCCGCTCTAAGCCCCTGTTTGGAATTACCATCATGTCAATCGAACGTATAATAAATGGGCAGTCCGGAATCCTACCCGGGCTGCCCTTATTCGTAACCGCCGTTATTTCGGCTATGTGTTAAATGACATAACAAAACTTATCCGCTTCCTGCGCCCTCAACCCAAATTCAAACGTATCCTGACGAAGCCCGCGGCGCATCGTTTCAAGCGCAAGAACCTCGGAAGGCGGAATATTCCCTAAATGTACATTGGAGCCGAATTTACGCAAAAGCATGGCTTGCTGGTGTTTAAGAGGCGCTTCCCAAATCAGCTTTCTCGTATCCGGAACGAATTTAATGATATCATCGATCAATTCTTCCCGACATTCGCCTTGCTTATCGAAAATGCCGACGCCCATTCCCGTCTCGCGAGCTTCGATCGTGATAAACTCGGCGCCTGCGGACAAATCCGTTTCCATCGTTTTGGCAAGCATTGCTGCGTCTATGAGGGAGCCGGACAGCTTTTTGCCATACTCCGTAAAAACGCGGAATCCCCGTTGTTTGCCTTCCCGGATCAGAGCCGTTCGTTGTTTGCGGGACAGCTCGATGGTACCGTCGGATACTTCGACCGCATTGAATCCGAGGCTGCAAATGGAATTGAAGAATGCAGGGACAATATCCTGCTGCACGGCCGTCTCGAGCAGGGTACCGCCCGGCATAACCATGATCCCATGCTGTTTGGCCAAGCCGATTTTATACAGCAGCATATCCATTTTATACAACGGAGCCGTGCCAAAACCGAATTTGATGCAATCGATATAATCCGAAGAGGTTTCGATCAGATCCGTAAACGCATGACGGCCAAGACCCTTATCAATGACCATCGTTATCCCGCGGCCTGTGCCCCCATAGGCGTCGCGGTCTTTTCTTCCCATGGCGGGATTGCTGCGCTGCCCGCTCGGGTCACTTAACTCCGTGGGCCAAACTGCACGCAGGGAATTGTTCATGTTAAAATCTCCCCAATTCATTTTTGATTTGTCGATATTCCAACTGACACTGGTATCATATGCGCAACCCTAAAGGCAGGTGCCCATCTTTAACCATATTGGAATGCCGATCAGGCAATCTTGCGAGGGGGCCGAATCAAAAAGAACACAAGACCTAATGTCACCAAAGAAAGGGAAGAAACGGTGATAAACACCACATGATCGGATTTGTCCATCATCCACCCGAATAAGGGAGGACCCGCTGCAACGCCCAAAAACCGCAAGCTGTTATACAGCGATGTGATCATCCCCCGTTCGCTCTTTTCGACCGCGCCGGTAATGATTGTGTTCAAGCAGGGGAGAAGCATTCCGGTTCCAATGCTGCTGACCGTCAGCAATGCAATGAATACATAGATGTTCTTCAAAAAGAACAGGGTAGCGGCTAATGAAACCGTCATGGCGATTAAACCGATGTTCATTAACCAGCGCATCAGCAGCCCTTTTTTCTTGATCAGGCTCCCGGTTGTATAGGAAGTGATAACCATCCCCAGCAGCGGGATGGCCAGAATCAACCCCTTCATCACGCCATCGATATTGTAGGGCTTCTCCTCAAGGATGTTGGAGAGATAAAACAGCACGCCGAACAAAATAAACAGCCCCAGCGATCCGGCAAAAAACGCAGTGATGAGCCAGCGGCCTTTCTCCTTGAAGATATCCTTGATCTTACCCAGATATTTCTTGAGCTCCTGCTTTTGGTTACGCTTCGGCTCTTTAATCAAGAAGATCACAGCCAGGAGCGATAAAGCGCAAAAAACGGGAAAAGCGAAAAAGGAGGCATACCAAACAATCAGCATCAGCAGAGAGCCTATAATAGGGCTAAGCACTTTGCCCGAGCCGTTGGATGCTTCGATAAGACCCAGCGCTTTACTCTCGGTCCCGCCATCGTATAAATCGCCGACGAGCGCCATCGCGATCGGTGCCGTTCCCGCCGCTGCGAACCCTTGAATCGCCCTGGCGGAAATAATGACCGCATAAGAATTCCATATCGCGCCGAAACCCGCGAGGATACCGGCTCCTCCGTACAGGATCAAGGCGGGAATGATGATGACCTTGCGGCCGAACCGATCCGACAGATACCCGATCAACGGAATAAACAGGCCTGCCGCCAGCGAGAAAATGGTGATGATCAAGCTGCTCTGGAATTTGCTGATGCCAAGCTCCCTTTGCATCTCAGGAAGTCCCGGGACCAGCATGGA
This sequence comes from Paenibacillus sp. FSL R5-0810, assembly GCF_038002285.1. Classification (NCBI taxonomy): domain Bacteria; kingdom Bacillati; phylum Bacillota; class Bacilli; order Caryophanales; family Paenibacillaceae; genus Paenibacillus; species Paenibacillus sp. FSL R5-0810. The sequence continues at coordinate 2,205,167 of NZ_JBBOCF010000001.1, read as the reverse complement.
ATTGCCGAATACCAGCACGATCGGAATGGTCGCCAGCGCGATGAATTCCCAGACTTGTCCTTTAGAACCGCCTGCCGATTTGGCTTTGGCCTTTGAATCTTCGTCCGTTGTCTCCGGAGAGTCCTCCAGGTCGATATCGCTTTGGAAGCTAATGTTCAGTTTTCGTTTTTTTGTCTTTTCCATGATGTGGCTCCTCGGTGTGGAGAATTAACAGAACATAAGGGTACCCTTTCAGGTTGTGCAGTAAATGTACATATCATCCTAATTATGACCACATTCGGATTATATATTCCGCGGCTGATTCCGAGTTCAAGGCTGCGAGAAGGTGCGGCTGGATCACCTCCTATCTATGGAGTACCTCGTTTCCGTAGCGAAGCGGTACAAATACGGTCAGCGTAATTAGAGCTTGCGATTAGACAAATCACCTCTTATGCCGGCGAAAATATACTGTTTATTAAACTGCCTAATTCGCAGGGCAAGGGGGATGCAACATGAAAATTCGAATGCTCCAAGGACATAACCAGCCACCCAAGGCTGCTCATATCAATGTTGTCATTGACGTGATCCGCGCGTTTACCGTGGCTCACCATGCATTTCTGAGAGGGGCTCAAGGCATCATTCCAGCAGCGACAGTCGATGAAGCTTTGGAACTAAAGCGCTTAAACCCTGATTTCATATTGGCTGGTGAAATTAAGGGGCTTTTAATCCCGGGATTTGAACTGGATAACTCGCCTGCTCGTTTGCAGGAGTTCGATCTCCAAGGGAAGCTTCTGATCCAGAAGACAACCAACGGAGTGACTGCTGCTTTAAATGCGTTGAATGCCGAGCATGTATTGGTTACTGGATTTTCGAATGCCAGGACTACCGCTGAAATTATTAAGGATCGATGGTTGCGGGATGAAGAGACGACTATTAACATCATTGCCTCCCATCCCTCGGGGGATGATGACCTGGCATGCGCCGAATATATCGCCGATCTCCTCCAACGGTCAGACTGCGTAACGCCGGAAGCGACCATCCAGCGGATTCGAGCTTCGGAAGCAGCCAAGAAGTTTTACGACAACGGGCAGCCTGAGTTTTTGGAGGAGGATCTATCGCTATGCACCCAGGAGGTTCCGTCCGATTTCGTGATGAAAGTGAACATTCGAAATGGGATGCCGTTGATTGAAAAGGTGATGGCGGGTTCCATCCATGCACATGTATGATGAAGGTTCCTAATAGCGGGGAAGTCGTTATACCAGCAAGATCCGAGCGGTTAAATTCCGGGGAAGCCGTCTTTTTTAGGGGGTTCTAATACTCAGCGTTTCGGAGTTTGCGCGGCTGAATTTGACGTGCAGGCAATATTTGGATATAATTTTTTTATTCTGACCGTGCAGTATAAAAAAACAGGAGAGATATGGATATGCCAAAGATCGGAATGGAACCGAAACGCCGGGCGGATCTCATCAATGCGACGTTAACCTGCATCAGCAGGCATGGAATCGACGGCATGACCCTGGATAAGGTAGCTGAGCATGCAGACTGCTCAAAGGGGGTTGTCACGTATTATTTTAAGAACAAAGAGCATTTGACCATCGAAGCCTTCAAGGCATTCCTTGCCTATTACGGGCTTAAGATTGAATCGGACATCAAAAGCTCCATGACGGCGATGGAGATGATGGAGGTGACAATGAAGCATTTATTGCCTCCCTACCGTGATGATGAGGGACCGAGCATTAACGTATCGCAGCTGGATGGAATTGAAAGGATGCATATTCCTCATATCGATCAAGCCAGGCTGTTTGTTCAATTTTTCTCGAAGGCTGCATTGGACCCGAAATTTCAGGAGGTTGTAGCCGAGAGCTACAGCAGGGATTTCCATGGGATCGCCAAAATCATTGATTTCGGCAATCAGACGGGAGAAATGTCCGTTAAGGGTGCCTACAACGCGGCTTACGGATTGCTGGCGATGGTGATCGGTTTAAGCTTCTTCAGAGTAGCGGACGTACCGCTGATCCATGGGGGAGATAACCGGACGATTGGCGAGGATTATGTACGATCATTTACCGGCCGCAAGGGGGGATAGCAGTTGCAACGCATGCATTTCTCGCATATATAACCATGCGTGCTTGGAAGACCACCATACACTTGGGAGGATGTAAAATGAAGATAACGAAGCTCGAGGCAGGCGGCAGGGACATTGCCCTCGTTACTGGCAGCGGTATATTAATTAGTGACGTTCAGTCCGCATTGGATCTGATGGCAACCGTACAATATGAGACGGGCAGCGATCGGATCGTCATACATAAATCATTGATCAGCGAGCGTTTTTTCGATTTAAGCACACGTTTAGCCGGCGATATCCTGCAAAAGTTCATCAATTATAGAGCGAAGCTTGCCATTGTTGGGGATTTCACCATCTATTCAAGCCGAAGCCTTCGCGATTTCATATACGAAAGCAATAATGGCAGTGATTTTTTCTTTATGCCGACTGAACAACAGGCGATAGAGAAGCTGAGCTCCATTAAGTAGATTGGGGGGATACATGGATGGCGCAGCTTCATCCTCGAGAACAATACCCCATGGTTACGATTCCTGCGGGTCGCGTTAAACTTAGGGACGACCGGATCAAGAAGACGTGGACGGTGGAGCTGGATTCATTGGGCCTTTCACCTGTACCGGTTACGGAAGCATTTTATTCTATGGTCATGATATCGAAAGAGCGAAGATTCCAAGACTCCAACATCCCTGTCGCTAATATTTCTTGGTATGATGCTATACATTTCTGTAATGCGTTGTCTCGGCAATTCGGCCTGAAGGAATGCTACTCCGCAGCCGATGGTGGAGATCAGGTTCATTATGATCGCGAAGCGAACGGCTACCGTCTTCCCACTGAGGCGGAATGGCAATATGCATGCCTTGCAGGAACGACTGGCTACAGGTACGGCGAACTCGATGATATCGCTTGGTATCACGGCAACTCGGAGGGAGGGCTCATGCTGTCGGTGTAAAGGAGCCGAATGCTTGGGGGCTGTTCGATATGATCGGCAATGTGTGGGAGTGGTGCTGGGATCAATATAATCCCCTCGTATACGGCTCTTACCGGTTATTTCGGGGAGGGAGCTGGGCCGAAGAGGCCAGGGGATGCGGCGCGACATGCCGCCGTCGCAGTCATCCTGCGTTTAAAATAGACGATCTGGGCTTCCGCGTTGCAAGGTCGATATGAGGCTGGATAAGCCATGATAACTTTTACCTAAGGAAATCCACATAACTTTTATAATAACGGAGCTGCCGGGATGATCGGCAGCTCCGTTTACGTTAAAACGGAGATTATCTAAACAACAGACTGCGGACTCGCCAGGATGACTCGTTCCGTAATCCACAAATCTCTCGTTTGACAAAGACGTCAAAGCTTCTCTATAATTTAAATGAACAACTGTTCAATAAATGCGTGGAGGGATCGTTATGCGGTTGAAGGATAAAGTGGCTGTCGTTACAGGGGCAGCATCGGGAATGGGAAAAGCAATTGCTGAGCTGTATGCACAAGAAGGGGCAAAGGTGATTGTCTCCGATTTAAATAAAGAAGGCGCGGAAGCGGTTGCAGCCGGGATCAAGGCTGCCGGCGGAGAAGCCATCGCCATAAGAACGAATGTTGCAAATTTGGAGGACATCAACGCCATGATCGATACCGCCGTTCAACAGTATGGAACCCTGGATATCCTTGTGAATAATGCTGGGATCATGGATAATATGGCACCGGTAGGGGAAGTGGATGATGAGAAATGGGATCTGATTTTCGATATCAACACGAAAGGTGTCATGCGTGCGATCCGCAAGGCGATTCCAATCTTCCTTGAAAAGGGCAAAGGCGTGATCGTAAACACGGCTTCGACGGGCGGATTCAGCGGTGCGCATGCCGGAGCAGCCTACACCGCTTCGAAGCACGCGGTGATCGGCATTACGAAGAACACCGGATTCATGTATGCGCAGAAGGGAATCCGCTGTAACGCCATTGCGCCCGGGGCAACGATCACCAATATTGGTTCGACGATGAAAAATCTGGACGAGTTCGGTGCTTCCCGCACGAAAGTAACCCAAGGCGTCATTCCGCGTGCCGGTCAACCGGAAGAAATCGCTCAAGTCGCTTTATTCCTGGCATCCGATGAATCCAGCTTTATTAACGGTGCCGTCATCACCGCGGACGGAGGCTGGACAGCCGGCTTCTAATAGATTGAGCGTAATTATAATAACCTGATATCGATCAGAACACGGAAGAGCTTCCCGTTGTAGATTGTTCTACTGCGGGACGCTCTTTTTTTCTTGTGCTGGTGGTTACGATCTTGCAGAGGAGTTTTCGTCCCCCGTCCCTTGCCAGCAGCGATTGGGGAAAACGTACGGAACGGGAAGCGGCTACCGCGTGTCTCTCTCGGCGCGCGTTGTAATGATGACTGCTGCACGATGACCAGCGTCGACGCTCGGACGGCAAAGCCATAGGATAGATGGAAAGACGTTTAGTGTACTTTTTGCAGCGATCGGTATATAATTCTTGTCATTATTCAGTTATTGAACAAATTGTCGGATTAACGTTCATTAACAATACGAGGAGTATACATCTGTGTATGCGTGGAGAGGTGAACAGGCCATGAACGAAAATGATTTAAGGGTCATCAAGACCAAGAAAGCACTGCATCAAGCGTTATTGCGTTTATTACGAACGAACACGTTGGAATCGATCTCAGTGTCCGCGCTTTGCCGTGAAGCGGGCGTCAATCGGGGCACCTTCTATTTGCATTATAAAGACGTAGGGACTTTATTTGACGAGCATCTCCATCATTTGCTTAAAGATTTGGAGGAATCCTATTATGAGCCCTACCGTCATGTAGCTATGCTGGACCCTAGCCATCTTGATCCTTCAACGATCCGCATCTTTCACCATGTGAAGAAATACCAGCCGTTTTATGAAATTGTGTTTGATAAAAAATCTTCGTTGTCTTATTACTACTCGTTGTTTGAGAAAATCAAAGGCTTAATGCTGGAAAGCACATCCGCACCAAATGAGGACTCCATCGACATCCCGCTGGTCATCGCGTATCAGGCCAATGCCATTATGGGCTTGCTGATTCAATGGCATGAGGACGGCTTCACCCGCAGCCCGGAATATATGAACGAGCAGCTCACGAATTTCCTGAAAATGAAGAATAGGCAACATTAGAAGCAGGCCGCGGGACAGCTGGGCTCTGTTCATCTCACATATCCGGTTTCCATCCTGGCCATTCTGATTATTCGGGCAGCCACATAGAATGTATGGACAAGCGAATTCAGAAGTGAGCAAAGGATGGGGAGGAAGCATTGTGAAGCTGGATCAAATCCATGTCAGCGGGATGACTTGCGCGGCTTGCGCAGCGCGGATCGAAAAAGTCCTTCGCAAGATGGACGGCGTACAGTCAGCCCGCGTCAGCCTCGCCTTGTCACGGGCGACGATTCATTATGAACCGAAGCGGGTCGGCATGAACACCATCCTGGAAAGAATCGAAAAGCTTGGCTATGGTGCGTCCGACAAGCTGTCGAATCCGCATACAGGAATCGAAGCGGAATCAGGAGCGTACCGCATCCGCTTCATCATCGCGGCCTGCTTGTCGCTCCCGCTCTTATGGGCGATGGTGGCCCATATCGCCGATTTGCCGATGGGGTGGACGCCGGCTCTGCTGATGGACCCAGTAATTCAGTGGGTGCTAGCCACCCTGCTTCAGTTCGGTGTAGGATATCCATTCTATTATGGCGCCTACCAGGCGATGATCCACCGTACGGCCAATATGGATACCCTTGTGGCGTTAAGCACCTCCGTAGCGTACTTTTACAGTCACTATACGCTGTTCCAATCAAGGCACGACTTGACGCATACGATGCTATATTTTGATACGATCGCAATGGTTATGACTACAGTTCTGCTGGGAAAATGGCTCGAAACGGTAGCGAAAGGCAGAGCGTTAAGGCAGCTGAGCGCGCTGTACGAGCTTCAGGTTAAATCGGTGAGGGTAATTCGCGGTCATGGCGAAGAATGGCTCACCACGGATCAGGTGCAGACCGGGGACCGGATCCGCGTGAATAAGGGGGAATGGATTTCCGTTGACGGCTTCGTGCATTCGGGAACGGCGGATGCCGATGAATCCATGCTGACAGGTGAAAGCGCAGCAGTGGCCAAAAAGGCGGGCGACCGGGTTTATGCCGGAACGCGCTGCCTCATCGGAAGCTTGAACATTGTCGTCGACAAGCAGCATGAGGAGACCCGCTTATCGCAGATGATTGGCCTTATCGAGTCTGCGCAGCAGGGCAAGCCGGAAATTCAACGCGTTGTTGATCGAATTGCTGCCATTTTCGTTCCTATGATGATCGCATTTGCTGCCCTCACCTATGCGGGATGGCAGATATTGTCCCATGGCCATGATGCTTCCGAAACCGCCATGCGTCACGCGCTGTCCGTATTACTGATCGCATGTCCTTGTGCGCTTGGTCTGGCTACGCCGGTATCCATCCTGATTGCCACCGGGTCCTCCGCCCGAAGAGGTATTCTGTTTAAGGAAGGCAGCTCTCTGGAAAGGCTTCGGCAGACCGATGTCATATTGATGGATAAGACAGGCACGTTGACGGAAGGATGGCCCCAGCTCAAGGAGATTCACGCATACCGCGGCTGCGGCGCATACGTGCTTTCCAGGGCGGCAGCGCTGGCCGTTCGATCCGCTCACCCGTTAGCGCAAGCCATCGTAAGAGCCGCGCGGGACAGAGGGACTCTTCTACCGGAAGTCCAGCAGTTCCATGAATGGGCAGGGAAAGGGATGGAAGGCCATGTAGAAGGAAGCCGCGTCCGTGTGGGAAACCGGAAATGGCTGCTGGAGCAAGGAATCCATCCGGATCGCCATGAAGATCTGCCGGGTCATACAAGACTATATATTGCCTTGAACGGGGAGTGCGTCGGTTCGTTTGTATTGAATGATAAGCTGCGCCAAGATGCCCGGAAGGTCGTACAGGTATTGAAGAAAAAAGCGGATGTGTGGATGGTCACAGGCGATGAAGAGCCCGCTGCAGCAGCGGTGGCTGCAGCGGCGGGGATCCATCAGGTTCGTGCGGAAATGCTTCCCGAAGACAAGCTGGCGTTTATCCAAGAGCTGCAGGGACGCGGCCGGAAGGTAGCCATGATCGGAGACGGCATCAACGATGCGGCCGCCTTAGCTGCGGCAGATGTCGGGTTAGCGATGGGGGGCGGGACGGATGCAGCCAAACAGGCCGGTGATGTGGTTTTGATCGGGAACAGGCTCTCCAGCATCATCGGGGCCTACACTTGGAGTCGACTAACCATGCGGAATGTGCACCAAAATTTGCTGTTTGCCCTGCTGTATAATGCGATTACCGTACCTTTGGCTGCGCTGGGATATTTGGACCCTCGCATCGCATGCATCGGGATGGCGGCGAGCTCGCTCCTTGTAGTCGGGAATGCGCTTAGATTGCAGCATCAAGCCGAAAAGACCGAGTAATATCAACGAAAGCATGCTTCCCTGCACAAAGAGCGTCTGGGGTTTAGTTGCCGCTAGTTCAGCGGTTGTTATCCCATCTGGAGGCGTATCCGAAAAAACGCCGATTAGTCCTTAAGATTCAATCAGGGAGTGGTTCCTGGTTGAAAAGTAGCACTGCGAGACCCGGCTAGGGCTGGATAATTATGGACCTCCGGCTGATATGCGAGACCATCATATCATGATAGGGTATAGGCTAGGATAAGACAGCCATGCTATAGGGATACTGCGAAGCTGCTGTCACATCCTCCTTTTTTACCGCGAATTGACCGTATTACGATTTCGGTCAGTTCGTACCGGACCAGGGTGGAACCCGCCGGGAGAAGGGCGAATAACAGATGGAAATTCGGAAGATGGAGGGAAACGAAGATGCTAACAAAAGGGATACCTCAACCTAAAACTTACGGACCGCTTGGCAATTTGCCCCTGCTGGATTCGTCCGCACCGGTTCAGTCGCTAGTGAAAATCGCTTCGGAGCTCGGCCCGATCTTTCAGTTTCAGTATCCGGGCGGTCGCAGGGAACTGTACGTCTCCGGCCATGAATATGTAAGAGATGCTTGTGACGAGAAGCGCTTCGACAAGCGGATATGGGCACCGCTGCAGAATGTACGTGCCTTTGCGGGCGATGGATTGTTCACAAGCGCAACGCATGAACCCAATTGGAAGAAGGCCCATAACATCCTGCTTTCGAGCTTCAGTCAGCGCGCGATGCAGGGCTACCATACGAAAATGCTCGATATTGCCATGCAGTTGATCCAGAAATGGGCCCGTCTCAATCCGGATGAAACGGTGGACGTTCCTGCCGACATGACGCGGCTCACGCTGGATACGATCGGCCTGTGCGGCTTCAATTACCGGTTTAACAGCTTCTACCGGGAAGACAATCATCCGTTTATCGATAGCATGGTGCGTGCGCTTGATGAGGGAATGAACCAGCTTCACCGGCTGGGCATCCAAGACATGTTCATGTTGAAAAAGAAGCGCCAGTTTCAAGACGATATTCAGTTCATGTTCTCTCTTGTGGATGAGCTTATTCGAGAACGCCAGAAGCATGGCGGAGATGAAGGGGACCTGCTGGCCCATATGCTGGAAGGGGTAGATCCTGATACCGGCGAGCGGCTGGATCAAGAGAACATCCGCTACCAGATGATCACGTTTCTGATCGCCGGGCATGAGACGACAAGCGGCTTGCTTTCGTTTGCTATTTACTTTTTGATGAAAAACCCGGATAAGTTGCAAAAGGCGGTCAGCGAAGTGGACCGGGTGCTTAAAGATCCCGTACCGTCCTACAACCAGGTGAGGGAGCTCAAATACGTCCGCATGGTTCTAAACGAGTCGCTGCGTTTGTGGCCGACCGCGCCCGCCTTCTCGTTGTATGCCAAGGAAGATACAACGATCGGCGGCACCTATTCGGTCAAGCAGGGGGACAGCGTGACGGTCCTCATACCGGGACTGCACAGAGACTCCCGCGTCTGGGGAGACGACGTGGAAGCGTTCAGACCGGAGCGCTTCGAAGATCCGAGCAAGGTGCCGCATGATGCGTACAAACCGTTCGGCAACGGACAGCGCGCCTGCATCGGGCAGCAATTTGCGCTGCAGGAGGCAACCTTGGTGCTTGGTTTGGTTCTCAAATATTTTGAACTTATCGATGATCAGTCTTACGAGCTGAATGTGAAGGAGACGCTTACGCTGAAGCCGGAAGGGTTCCATATTAAAATCCGGAACCGTCAAGACGGAACGGCCCTAATGATTCCGGGAGGAGGCGCAGCCGCTTCTACCGAATCGGAGAAGCGGCAATCCGCAAGTCCTGAACCTGTAACTCATGCACATTATACGCCGCTTCTCGCTTTGTACGGATCCAATTTGGGCACGGCCGAGGGAATTGCCAGAGAAGTGGCCGATGCTGCGAAGCATTTAGGATTCGACAGCCAGGTAGGCACGCTGGATGACTTCGCTGGAAGGCTTCCGAAGGAAGGGGCGGTCGTGATTGTATCGGCATCTTACAACGGGCAGCCGCCTTCGAATGCCAAGAGTTTCGTGGAATGGCTGGAGAATGCGGATGAGTCCGAACTCCAGGGTGTGCGGTATGCGGTATTCGGCTGCGGGGATCACAATTGGGCAAGCACGTACCAGCGCATCCCCCGTTTGATCGACGAGCAGCTGGCTATCAAAGGGGCACAGCGATTGCTGCCGCGAGGCGAGAGTGATGCAAGCGGTGATTTTGAACGTGAAGTCGATGCATGGACTGCGGAGCTATGGCCGGATCTGATGCAGGCCCTCGGCCTGCCAGTGATAGCCGTCAATGAGACGAAGCGCAGCTCTTTGTCCGTCCAGTTCGTACCGGGTGCTGCCGCCGTACCGCTGGCCAATACCTACCATGCTGCGTGCGGGCGCATTGTTCACAGCCGGAATCTGCAGCATGAAGACAGCGGACGCATAACACAGCATATCGAAATCTCCCTGCCGGAGGGAACTGAATACCATGAAGGAGACCATCTTGGCGTTCTTCCGGTTAACCCGGCGACGCTGGTTCAGAGAGTCCTCCGAAGATTTAAATTGGACGCGGGGGCGCATCTTATTTTATCGGCTGAAGGAAGAAGCGGCGCCCATTTGCCGACCGGCGTCCCGGTTCGCCTGGACGATCTGCTCTCCCGCAGCGTAGAGCTGCAGGAACCCGCCACGCGTGCGCAAATTCGGGAAATGGCCGAATGTACGGTTTGCCCGCCCCATGCCAAAGAGCTTCTGGAACTGCTTGAGGATCCGACATATCAGGATGAAGTGAGAGCCAAACGGATCAGTATGCTGGATCTTCTGGAGCGGTATGAAGCCTGTGAGCTTCCGTTTGAACGGTTCCTAGAGCTGCTGCCGCCGCTGAAGCCGAGATACTATTCAATATCCAGCTCGCCGCGAGTCAGCCGGAATACGGCCAGCATCACGGTCAGCGTCGTGCGGGACAGCGCCTGGAGCGGCCGCGGCGAATACCGGGGAATTGCATCCAATTATTTGGCGGAATTAGAGGTAGGCGCAGAGGTGTTGATCTTTATACGTTCCCCGGAATCCGGCTTCGAGCTCCCGGAAGACCCGGCAACGCCAATGATTATGATCGGGCCGGGAACCGGCGTTGCTCCGTTCCGGGGATTCATCCAAGCAAGGCAAGCGCTTCGGGATGCCGGGCAGGAGCTGGGTGCTGCGCATCTGTACTTCGGCTGTCGGAATCCGGAGCATGATTACCTTTACCGCGACGAGCTGGAGCAGGCGGAGAGAGCAGGGCTGGTCACCTTGCATTCAGCCTTCTCCAGGGTAGACGGTGTGGAGAAATGCTATGTCCAGCATTTGATGAAGCAGGACGGATCCTTATTGCTGTCACTGCTGGAGGCGGGAGCGAAAATGTACATCTGCGGGGACGGTTCAAGAATGGCGCCGGATGTGGAACAGACGCTGATCCGTTCATACCGGGATCAGCATGGCGTGAGCGAAGAAGAAGCTGCCGTCTGGTTATCCGGGCTGGAATCGTCCGGTCGATATGTAAAAGATGTGTGGGCTGGATGATCCATATGTCAGCATGGACCCGTCCTTGTAAAGCATGACTTAACGATATCCAGGCAGCCATGAGCGAGAATTCGTTCGGACTTGCTGCCTGGATTTTTTGTTGAAACAAGATGAAGCTTTCCCCATTATCGGCTTGTATTTATGATAAGATTTATCATACAAGAAATATTAGGCAAGCAGACTAGAAGGAGAGTGACCCTAGTGCGTGAAACCTGTGTTCCTACCGGCGTAAACCCCCGAGACACCGGCTTTGGGTATACGCTGTCCTTGATCGGCGGTAAATACAAGATGATCATTTTGTATTGGCTGGCCGAAAATAAGGTTATGCGGCATAATGAGCTGAAGCGAAGCATCGGTTCGATATCCTTTAAAACGCTGAGCATAATGTTAAAGGAGCTGGAAGAGGATGGCCTGATCGTTCGCACGGAATATCCGCAAGTTCCGCCAAAGGTGGAATATACGCTATCTGAACGGGGGCATTCCCTCATTCCCGTGCTGTATATGATGTGCGAGTGGGGCGAGAACCATATGCCCACGCCCGAATCTGTACCGCAAGAGGCCTGACATGAGGCCGGACTCAAAAAAAGAAGTATTCCCCAATTCAAGGAATACTTCTTTTTTAATCCTTCACACCGGTACCCCGATTACAGGCTATCGACGAACTTCACATAATCGCGGGCGCTTGCTTCCAATGCGCTTTGAGCAGGGTCCGGCTCCATACCGGGCACGTTCCCGCCGGGTTCATTTTCTTGACCATAAAACGCATAGAATGAACGGTAATCCGCATCGCAGTATCGGAATGTCGTCTCAAACGGAGTCAGCAGCTGATCAAGCGTATAGCGATACCTTCCTTCTTTTGTATAGTCTTCTTTTCTAATGCCGGCGGATACCGCCAGGGCAACCTTACGCTTCTTTAATTTATCTCCGCCTTTGGAACCATATGCCCACCCGTAGGTGAAGACGTCATCAAGCCATTTTTTGAGAAGCGGCGGGCAATTAAACCAATAGATAGGAAACTGCAGGACAAGATTGCCGTGCGTTTCGATTAGCTGCTGTTCTTGTTCCACATCAATGATGCCGTCCGGATAAACCTTATGCAATTCATGAATCGTGTATTTTTCCGGGTATTTCCGGAGTTCATCGACCCATCGCTTATTTACGACCGACGTTTCCAGATTAGGGTGTGTTGCGATGACTAGCGTTTTCAAAGCGTTGTCCTCCTTGCAAGATGAATTGTCTTGAGTATAAAGCGATAGCCGAAATTATGTAAGTATGCACTTTTAGTTCAGGTACTTACCAAAAGGTAAGTGTTAATGATACGGAATATTTGATATATAATTTTGATGGGCTGTATGGGGAGTAACCCTCTTGGGTACATATTCTCTAGATGTCTCTAACAAAAGTCGGCATATGCATGCTAGGATTTGATGGGGAAACCCTAACTTTATCATTAGCATAATCACTTACATAAAAAGGAGCTCATCCATAATGGTGAACTGTGACCCATAAGATGGACACTTTGAAAAAAGTGACTTCTTGTGGGTCATTTGTGTTTTAATCAAGGTATGTGACGAGGAGTGATACGAGAATGGGGAAGTTGAAACGGGTGCTCTTTACCGAGGAGCAAATGAGGAAGCTGGAGGAGAATCCAAACGTACACCATGTGACCGAGGCGGCCATTACATACACACCTGCATTCAAGCTGGAGGCGCTGAAAGCCTACAAGCAGGGGCAGACACCTTCAGAAATCTTTATTCGTGCCGGCTTCGACCTGGACGTTATTGGTCATAAGAAGCCCAAGGACAGCTTAAAACGGTGGCGTGAAACCTTCGAACTGTACGGTGAGGAAGGTTTGGCTACAGAGCGGCGCGGTAAGGGCAGTACAGGGCGCAAGCCAACTGGTCAGTTGTCAGCCGAAGAAGAATTGAAACGGGCTAAGGCCCAGATCAAACTGCTTGAAGCTCAAGTGGACATGCTAAAAAAGCTCGAAGCGCTCGATCGGCAGAAGAAGAAACGCTGACGCCCTCCGAGCGCTATGAGATCATAAATCGCACCATTCGGGCATATGGCCTGAAACGAATGACACGCTATCTATGCGAGCTCGTGGAAGTAAGTCCAAGCGGCTATTACAGGTGGCTGGGGACGGAAGAAGATCGTCAACTTCGTGCTGCCGCCGACGAGCAGGACATCCTTCTCATCAAGCAGCACTTTGACGCGCTCCGCGGCAAAGCAGGTGCGCTTGTGATTAAGATGCGGCTGGAACAGATAAGCGGCGTTGTCATGAACCACAAGAAGATTCGCCGGCTTATGAAAAAGGCAGGCTTGGTAGCCGTAATCCGTCAGGCGAACCCCTACCGCAAGATGGCTAAGGCAACTCAAGAGCACAAGACGTGTCCGAACCTGCTGGAGCGAAAGTTTGACCAAGGCGAACCTGAGAAAGTGTTTCTCACTGACATCACTTATTTGCGCTATGGAAGCGGACACTGGGCATACCTTTCCTGCGTGAAGGACGGGGCGACCAGGCAGATCCTTGCCGACAGCGTGGCAGCAACACTCGAGCTTCCAATTGTCGAGCGGACGCTACAGCGTCTTTTAGAGCGATTAGATGGAAACATTCATCCAGAAGCGATTCTGCACTCCGACCAAGGGATGCACTACACGCATCCTAAAACCCGTCTTCTCATTGCTAAGGCAGGATTTAAGCAGTCGATGTCGCGCAAAGGCAATTGCTGGGACAACGCCCCGATGGAATCATTCTTCGGTCACTTGAAAGACGACGTTGATTTTAGCGATTGCCAAACTATTGATGAAGTGAGGGTGCGAGTGAAGGAGTACATAAGCTACTACAACTCAGAACGATACCAGTGGACATTAAAAAAGATGACCCCCGATGAATTCAGAGGTCATCTGCTTGCTAGCTAAGCTCTAGGCGGTTTATTTCAAACTGTCCACAAATCGGGTCACAGTTCACGGTAGATGTATTTATGAACTTGAATCCCATTCTACAAGCACTGCTCGCTACCTTGTTTACATGGGGAATGACCGCATTAGGGGCGACGCTCGTTTTTGTGACCAAAACCTTGAACCAGCGCTTGTTGGACAGCATGCTGGGGTTTGCCGGCGGCGTGATGATTGCGGCCAGCTACTGGTCTTTATTGGCTCCGGCCATCGAAATGTCGGAAGGCAATCCGATCGGGAACTGGTTTCCGGCAGCCTTCGGATTTTTATTGGGAGGGGTATTCATCTGGGGGATCGATAAGATTTTGCCGCATCTTCATCCCAATGCCCCTATCGGAGGAGCAGAAGGTTACAACCCCAAAATGAGAAAACGAAGCACGCTGCTGGTCCTTGCAATCACCCTTCATAACATTCCGGAGGGGCTGGCGGTTGGGATCGCATTTGGCGCGTTAGCCAACGGGGGGACGGAAGCGTCTCTTGTCGGCGCTATGACTTTGGCGCTTGGGATCGGCATTCAAAACTTCCCGGAGGGCGTTGCGGTATCCATGCCGCTGCGCGGTGACGGAATGTCGCGGAGAAAGAGCTTTTTCTATGGGCAGTTCTCCGGCATGGTTGAACCGATCGCTGCGGTCATCGGCGCAGTGGCCGTATCCGTTATTGAGCCGATGCTGCCGTATGCGTTAAGCTTTGCAGCCGGAGCGATGATCTTTGTCGTAGCCGAAGAGGTTATTCCTAGCTCTCAGGAAAAGGGCAACCGAGACTTGGCCTCGATGAGCCTAATGTTCGGTTTCGTTTTGATGATGATTCTGGATGTTGCATTGGGATAATGCTGAAATTTGTCAATTTCCAATATACGGATTAGCAAATATCGGATAAAATAGGAAAGGATCGGACCTGGTTTAGGCATGACGAATATTTCTATGGGAGGAAACGATGGAGACAGAGAAGAAAAATGTATTGGATGAAGTAACAAAATCAATGAAGCAGGTGGACGGCTATTTGATCCTGAATCTGCTGAAAAATCCGCTGAACAGCATTCATTTGACGGAAAAACATTTCATCTACGGAATCCTGGGGCTTGCCAGCTCATTGGTAGGATTTCTACTATGGACGCTGCTTACGGGAAAGCGGATAGCATCGCTTTTTTTCGCCATGTTTGGCTTTGGAGGGGGAGGCTTATTTAGTGAACTTCCATCCTCCGTGTATGGTGAAGTATTCGGTAGAATGCTGTTGCTCGGACTGCTCTCGACCGTTGCGCTGCTGGCGGCTGTATGGCTGATCGGCTGGTGGAGAAGCGGGAAGCAGCCTGAGCTAAAGCTGTTTATTACGCGTGTCGGAGCGGCGCATTACATTGGGGCTGTCGGTTTTGTTGTAGCAGGCATTCTGTCCTTCAGCTTTAATATTTCCTTTTTATTGCTGCTCATTACGCTGTTGTCTCTGCTTGCATTAACGCTGCATGCCGCCATGGAAGCGAGCGGAGTCGTGAAGGAGCGCACCGCCGGTTATTTGATTCTATCCGTGTCAGCCTACGTCTTGCTGATGAGCATTCTAACGAAATTGATCCTGTAATTGTTTTGAGGAACTAGCATCTACATAAAGTAAAACTTCAGTAAATGCTGTACATAATGAAGCGATTCTTAGATCGAAGAAGGAACTGTCCCCGGTAAAGATTTTCTGCTGGGGGTCGGTTCTTTTTTTTCGTAATCTTACGAATTCCCAAAGGTAATCCGTGCTCCTATTCGGCATACCCCCAGGAGGTTTGCGGTACTAGACTTAAGTCGGGGTTTCAATCATTCGCGGGACTAATGTTCATGTTGATTATGCGTGCTATACTGAACAGGAATCGGAAACCTGGAAAGATAGAGAGAATTTGGAATGACGGAAGGAATGAAGGTAAACGAAAATGAAGAGACGTACTGGTGTGTGGATCGTGGTGGCGGGCGTGTTGCTGTTGATTTTTACGTGGAATCCCATGAATATCTTCTCAAATGTTAACTTTGGCTTCTCCTTCTCTACGAAGGAAATTCACGAGGAACAGGCGGTCAGCCCGGAAGAAATCGAGAAGTTGGATATTCGAACAGGAAGCGGCGATATTGAGGTCGTCCAGGGAAGCTCGGATGAGATCATGATCAGGCTGGATGGGAAAGTGAGCAAGCAGATTGCGGACCAAGTCAAATTGAAGGTGGAGTCGAAGGGCGAAACGCTGAGCGTGGGGATCGACGCACCGGATCATATCGGCATCGGCGTACGGATTATGGATACGGATTTAACGGTGGAACTGCCTGAGAAAATGTGGGCAGGAGCCGACATTGAAGCAGGCAGCGGTGATATAGAGATTGCGGGATTGCAGGGAGAGGATATCTCCATCAAAGTGGGCAGCGGTGATATTCATATCGAGGATATTGATGCGGTCACAATTGGCTTGAAGTCAGGCTCCGGCGATATATCGGCTGAGCGCTATAAGGCTTCCTTGATGAAGTTCGAGGCAGGCAGCGGCAGCGTTGATCTGCAGGACGGAGAAGCCGAATTGCAAGGCGAGGCCAGCTCTGGCAACATTCAACTGGAAGCGGATGAGCTGCTTCAGGATGCCGACCTGCGGGTGGGCAGCGGCAACGTGACCGTTGATTTGGATCAGGAGCCTTCTTCCCTGACCGTTGATTTTAAAGGGGGCTCCGGCACTGGCGAGGTTAGTTGGGACGGATTCCAATACGAGGAGAAAGACAAGGATAAAGGCGTCCTCAGAGGAACGTTCGGAAGCGGCGATGTGCTGCTGAAGGTACGCACGGGCTCTGGTGATTTCACCCTGGAATAATGGGATTTCGTGATCCGTTCATATTAGTAGTAGTCGAGAAGGCATCCCTATGCGGGATGCCTTCTTTATTGTGTTTGTGAACAAATTCGAATGGTTCCCTGTTAATTTTATGCCATTCAATATTAAAAAAGATCAGTGCCGATCAGAGAAAATACAGTTGGATCTTAAAAATAGACGGTTGGGAGCAGCGGGCGGCCGTTTTATAGTTGGGTTGTATCGAAAAAAGATCCGAAGGTGAGGTGAGAAGGAGGAAGGTTTAGTTTCAACATTGCTTTGATAAATTTGACGAGGCATTGGAAGGCAAAGGTCGATTACCCATGTTGTCCGCAACGTGGAAGAATTATTCCATCGAAACCGATGTACCGATCGATTTGGTCCGATTGGACCAATTCACGCCGGAGCAGTTGGATCCGTCCCGCTACCCCGTAGCTTATGTTGACGGGACGCTGAAGGATAGCGAGGTCGACGCCGTCGAGAATTACGTCGCGCAAGGAGGTCATGTCGTTGTCCCCTTAAAGGGATGGGTGATGGAACAATATCCGCATGTCTTTCTTGGGAATGAATATCAGGGACTTTCAGGCAAGCTCAGTGAGGATTACCCGGTGCAGCGCCTATTGAACCGGATGGGTCTTGGTCTGATGAACAATACGGCATCGACTCGAACGGAAACCCTGCCCAAATTGACACCGGAGCAATCCGCCAATTATCATTCGCAAAAGCTGCTGGAACTGGCCGAAGCAATTGAGGCCGGGACTCTGTCACCGGATCAGGTAAACGTCGGGCGGCCTGGTGCCGGCGCGGATAAGAAGCTGCAGGTCATCGCTTCGGTGACCGGTGGAACCGTCAGCAGCATCACTCCGCAGAGTCCGCTGTATGCCGTGATCGAGCAGGATGCGAGCGATTTGGAATCCAATCTTACGTTTCCGCTCGACCGTTCCAAAGCGCCCTATACGAGCGCATTATTAGCGTTTCAATTGGGACGGATCGGAAATGACCTGACGGCCCCCAAATCCCCTTATGCCGATCAATTCCCCGGAGCCGTTCCAGCAGAGGCCCCTCGTGTGACGGGACAATCCGTCCACGTGAATTTTGATTATTCAACCTTTGACTATTTGCGTCAAGGGACGGTTCCTAAAAATTGGATTAGTACAGGGCTGTACGCGCCGGCCGGAGAATGGGTAACGGTTCGTGTGCCCGAAGGCACTCAGCATCTAGACGTTCAGGTTGGGGCGCACACGGACAATCTGACAAGTAAAACGGAATGGGAACGACCGCCGGTCATAACGCAGCGAAAGACCCTCTCTCCGGGTGAGAATCGGATTCGCAGTCCTTTTGGCGGTCTGATTTACTTGATTCCAACCAAGCCTCAGCCTGGCGTTGCGAAGGATATTGAAATCAGCGGCGGAGTTCGCGCACCGCATTATATCCTTGGCGAGACCTCTAAGGCCGAATGGGAAGATACGATTCGGCATCATCCCGCCCCCTGGTCGGAGCTTCAGGGACGCAGGGTGATCTTGACGCTGCCGTCCGAGTATATCAGGCAGCTAGAAGATCCACAGCAATTAGTGGAGAAGTGGGATGCGATCGTGGACTACACCGAGGAAGTTGCGGGGCTTTCCCCGGATCAACCGCTGCCGCACAAAAGTATAGACCTTCCGTTCCGTTATGTTGCGGATCGACAGATTAGTGCTGGTTACATGCATGCGGGCTATCCGATCATGTTTCACATCGATCCTTCAGCGGGCCACGCCGTGGACATATCTCGAGTTACACAGGGAGGATGGGGCTTCTGGCACGAGACGGGCCATGAATATCAGCAAGGAGCCTGGAACTGGAACGTAACAGGTGAAATCACGGTTAATATTTACTCCCTTTACGTTCAGGAGAAATTCGGCAACAGCAGCAACTTATTGATTCGCAATGCCGATGGAAAGGACTTCTATGATTTAGCGTTTGAATATATGGAAAGCGATCTTCCAGGTAAGTCGTTCGGTGCTTCCGGCCAGCTGGATCTCTTCGGCTATCTCGTGATGTTCCGCCAGCTTTCCTTGGCTTATGGATGGGACTTTTACGCTGACCTTCATAAGGCGTACCGAGAGCTGCCGGCATCGCAGCTGCCTGCGACGAACCAGGAAGAGATCGATACGTTTGTCGTGATGGCATCCATTACGGCAGGAGAGAATCTGACGGAGTTCTTCGATAAGTGGGCGCTGCCGTATTCCAAAGCGGAGGTTAAATCCCGCATCGAGGCGTTGAACTTACCGTCCCCTGCGCAGGAATTGTGGCGCTTGAGGGAGACGCATTCGCTTAAAGACCCACCAGAAATCAAGGTCGAGTCGGAAACCGAATGGAACCGTGACTCGGTGCAGGTCTCCATCGCGATGACTCCTGAAGCTGAAGCTGCAGGCATGCGGAGCCAATTTAAGCTAGGATCCAAAGGCACATGGACGAATTATACGGCTCCCATACTCTTGGAAACAGAGGGAGAGACAACCGTATATGCCCGAATGGCCGCTTTGTCTGGCGTGACAAGTGACGAAACCTCCAAGACAGTGAGGATTGATCGGAGCGGACCGGAAATAAAGGCAAATGTGCCACAGTCCGTATACCAAACCGAGCGTTTAACCATTTCGCCTCAAATCACGGACACATTAAGCGGCGTATCGGACTTTAGCTTGGAGCTGGATGGCAAGGAAGCTTCCGAAACGCTGGTTAGAGAGCCATTAACGCTGACAGCCGGACCGCATATTCTTCGTATAACGGCAGAAGATGCGGCCGGGAATGTCACGGTTCGTGAATATCCGATCGAAGTTGTTGTCGATCAGGAACAGCTCGACGATATCGTGAGAGCAGGGGAAGAAAAGGGCTGGATTGATAATCACGGCATCACGCTAAGCCTATTGGCCAAAATTGCAGATCTCCAGCAGCATCCTCCTGGAAGCGAAGGAGCCGATGAAGCGCTCACTTCGCTGGAGAACGCCATCAAAGCACAACGGGGCAAGCACATCGATTCCGGTTTTGCGGAGCTGCTTCTTGGAGACATGGACTACATCCGAAACCAAGTCTCGGCTTCATAGCAGCTTATAACTTGCAAAGGGCGGCCGTTTCGGCCGCCCTTTATTTCTGTAGTGACCGTCCATCATGAAATAAATCAGTCCAAGATTAAATTTAGACAATGTACTGCTTTAAAAATATACTGCACAATTAGAAAATACGGCGGTGTTCAATCGCCAAAATGTTCTGTAAGGTGGTGCTTAACAAACCAGAAATCCGCACAACAAGCAAATGAAAAGGGAGGCAAAGATAATGAAGGTCAACAGGCTTAAAGTATTCTGGATTGTTTTGCTTGCCGCCACCATGTCCATGACAGCGGCAGGCTGCGGAGGCCCTGCCAAGGGACAACCGGAGGCAGCGTTGGACCCGGAATCCCCTCCGGTTCTATCGGAACTGACGTATTGGGTGCAAATCGTTAGCCAGGTGTCCGCTACGATGAAGAGTTACAACGAAATCGAGGCTTATAAGGAATTGGAGAGTTTAACCGGAGTGAAAGTGGACTTTCAGCATCCTCCGCAGGGCCAGCAAGCCACGGAGCAGTTTAACCTCATGATGACCTCGGATAAGCTTCCGGATGTGATCGAATATTCTTGGGCCGGCTATCCTGGGGGACCGGAGAAGGCGATCAAGGACGGCAAAATCATCAAACTCAATGATTTGATCGACCAGCATGCACCAAACTTTAAGAAGGTGCTTGAGGAGCATCCGGAGTGGAAGAAGGAAATTATGACCGATGACGGCAGCATATACGTGTTCCCGTTCCTGCGTACCGACGACAGGCTTAAGGTATTTCTCGGACCGACGATCCGGCAGGATTGGCTCGATAAGCTGGGGCTTTCGATGCCGACGACGATTGATGAATGGTACAACGTGTTGAAGGCCTTTAAGGAACAAGACCCGAACGGCAATGGCAAAGCGGATGAGATCCCACTATATCTGACGAAGGGAGATGTCGATACAACGACCGCTTTTCTCGGAGCATGGGGAATTAACGCCGGATTTTATCAAGAGGAAGGACAGGTTAAATACGGCCCGACTGACCCGAGGTTCAAGGAGTTCCTGACACTCATGAACCAGTGGTACAAGGAAGGCTTACTCGATCAAGACTTTGCGACGACCGATGAGAAAATGCTGGAGGCCAAAATTACCGGCGGCCAAATCGGATCAGCGATTCTATACACCGGCAGTGGGATCGGCAAGTATGGAACGCTCATGAAGGATAAAGATCCGAATTTCAGATTGGTGGCAGCGCCCTACCCTGTGATGAACAAAGGCGACAAGCAAATCTGGGGTTACAAGGACTATGCATTTAACGGAATCGGGGCGGCGATCACGACCAGCAACAAAAATCCGATCGAAACCGTAAAGTGGCTGGATTACGGCTACTCCGAGGAAGGGACCCTGTTATTTAACTTCGGAAAAGAGGGCGTCAGCTATACGATGGAAGACGGCAAGCCCAAATTCAAACCCGAAGTATTAAATGATCCTTCCGGACTGCCAGTGATCCAATCCATGTCCAAGCATAACCGAGCAACCTTCAGCGGGCCGTTAATGCTCGATATTCGTTTCGATGAGCAATATACGACCGAGCCTGATCAGCTGGAGTCCAAGATCATCTGGGCTGAGCCGACCATGGAAAAGAAAATGCCGCGCACAACGCCGACTCAAGCCGAGAGCAGCCGCTATGCTTCAATTATGACAGACATTAACACGTACAAGGACGAGATGTACTTGAAATTCGTCATGGGCGCCGAGCCATTGGATCAGTTCGATAAGTATGTGAAAACCATTGAATCCATGGGTCTAGCGGAAGCCCTGGAAATCCAGCAGAACGCCTTGGAGCGTTACGGTAAGCGGTAGGAAGCAATAAGGCAAAAGATTAAAGGCTAACCGCCGTAGAGCGGCGGAAAATATGCAGTTCCCGTCGCTCTTGGTGCGGCACAATAAATAAAAGTTGGAGGGAGGAATCCGATTGTCTGCTGCACGGGAACATCCCTTCGAGTCTCGCAAAGGGAAATGGACAACGATTGCGAAAGATTTAAGACGGAACAAATACGTCTACATACTGGCGCTTCCCGTTATTCTATACTATGCCGTCTTCCACTACGGACCGATGTACGGTCTATTGATGGCTTTCAAAGATTTCAGTATCGCGGACGGCATTTGGGGAAGCGAGTGGATCGGATTTGAGCATTTTCGCAATTTCTTTAACAGCTATTATTTCGAACGCCTTCTGCGCAATACCGTGCTGATCAATGTTTATGAGCTCATCTTCGCGTTTCCGGCACCGATTATCCTTGCCCTGCTGCTGAATGAAATCCGCAGCCGGCTGTTTAAGCGTACAGTTCAAACGATATCGTATTTGCCGCATTTCGTATCCATCGTCGTGGTTACAGGGATCATGTTCGATTTCCTCGCAAGAGATGGCTTGGTGAATCAGATACTGGGCTTTTTCGGCATCGAATCGATTCCGTTCATGAGCGAGGCCGGATGGTTCCGTACGCTATATGTCGGGTCCGGCATTTGGCAAGGCGTAGGCTGGGGATCAATCATTTATCTTGCCGCCATCGCAACCATTGATCCGACCCTTTACGAAGCAGCCAAGATGGACGGCGCTGGCCGCTGGAAACAGATGCTGCACATAACGCTGCCTGGGATGCTGCCGACGATCATTATTATTTTTATTTTAAATATGGGCTCCATGCTTAGCGTTGGCAGCGAAAAAGTATTGCTGATGTACAGCCCGCTAACTTATGAAACGGCTGACGTGATCTCGACCTTTGTGTATCGGCGAGGGGTTCTGGAGACGGATTACGGTTTTACGACGGCTGTAGGTTTATTTAATTCGGTGGTCAGCTTCATTCTGCTTGTACTCGCGAACTCGATCAGCAAGCGGGTCAGCGAACATAAACTCTGGTAGAGAGGGGGGCGGTTATGGCTAATAAACGAACCGCCGGAGAGACCATATTCGTCTGGTTCAATGCGTTGATTCTAACCGGTCTCTGCTTCGTCACCTTATATCCATTCGTGTACGTTGCCTTTGCTTCGTTCAGCGATCCCGCTTCGTTGGCCCAGCACCGAGGGCTGCTGTTCACGCCGCTTGATATCAACTTCGAAGCCTATAAGGCGGTGTTTAACAATCCGATGATTACGACGGGGTATCGGAACACGCTGATCTACGTTGCGGCGGGAACAGCCATCAATCTGGTGGCCACGGCGATCGGCGCATACGTGTTGTCCCGCAGAAATTTGTACTTTAAAAATCTATTGATGATGTTGATCGTCATTACCATGTTTTTTGGCGGCGGCCTGATCCCGACTTATCTTCTGATCAATAACCTGGGAATGCTGAACACGATCTGGGCGATGCTCATCCCAGGGATGATCGGGACATTTAATATGATCATTATGCGGACTGCCTTTCAGTCCGTACCGATAAGTCTTGAGGAATCAGCGAAAATCGACGGTGCGAACGACCTGATCATTCTGTTCCGAATCATTATCCCCCTGTCCATGCCCGTTATCGCCGTAATGATTCTATGGTATGCCGTGGGACACTGGAATTCATATTTCGGGGCGCTCATCTACCTGCGGGACCGGGAGTTATTCCCGCTCCAGCTTGTGCTCCGGGAAATTCTCATAACCAATACGACGGACAACATGATGACGGAAGCCTCCGGGGACCGGATGGCGATCGCGGACACGATTAAATATGCAACGATCATCGTGTCCACATTACCGATACTGCTTCTGTATCCGTTTTTGCAAAAATACTTCGTCAAAGGTGTCTTGATCGGCGCCATTAAGGAATAGGAGGAGAACGATGGCTGATTCATCATTAGATATCGTAGCGGAAAGCAAGAACCGGATGCAGTGGTGGAAGGATGCCAAATTCGGCATGTTCATCCACTGGGGGGTGTATTCGCTGCTCGGCAAAGGAGAGTGGGTGATGTATGCTGACAAAATTCCGGTAAAGGAATATGAGAAGCTTGCCGGGGAATTCAACCCGACACAGTTTGATGCCAAAGCTTGGGTGAAATGTGCCAAAAGGGCCGGCATGAAATATATCGTCATCACGGCCAAGCACCACGATGGCTTCGCCATGTACCACTCGCGGACGGACCCGTTCAATATTGTTGATGCTTCTTCATTCGGCCGGGATCCGTTGAAGGAACTGTCCGAAGCTTGCAGGGAGGAAGGAATCAGGCTCTGCTTCTACTATTCTCATGTGATTGATTGGCATCATCCGCATGCGCTTCACGATACATTTAACAATCTGTGGGACTATGAGCTGGAGAAGAAGGCGTTCTTCAGTTATTGGAACCATAAAGCAAAGGGGCAAGTGCGCGAGCTGCTGACGGAATACGGCCCCGTCGGACTGCTCTGGTTCGATACATCCGGGGGATTGTCGAAGAAGGAGAGCGAAGCGATGGTCAACATGATTCGTGAGCTTCAGCCCGATTGCCTGATTAACAGCAGAGTGAGCCATTGGCCTGATTTTGGTGATTACCAATCCAAGGGCAATAACGAAATCCCGATGTATGGCGAGGAAACGAGGGAATGGGAAACGCCGATGACCCTAAATCAATCGTGGGGGTACAGCACCAAGGATCAAGTGTGGAAATCGACGGATGCTTTGATCCGAAAGTTGGTGCATATCGTAAGCAAGGGAGGGAATCTGCTGCTCAATGTCGGCCCTACGGAAACAGGAATAATTCCGGAACAATCCGCTTTGCGCCTGAAGGAAGTTGGCGAATGGCTTGCTCGAAATGGAGAGGCGGTCTACGGTACGAGCGCAAGCCCGTTCCCTTATGAGCTGGAGTGGGGAGCGGTTACGGTTAAAGAAGATATTCTCTTCCTTCATGTATACAACCGTTATTGGCCAGAGGGAGAACTGGCATTGAACGGGGTGAGAAATACGGTTAAACATGCATATCTGCTCACGGACCCGACGACAAGCAGTCTTCCCGTGCACCAGAGCTATCAACCGGAAACGGACCATCACGCGATGCGGATCCGACTGCCCAAGCATCCCCCGGAAGACCATGTATCGGTTATTGCATTGGAAGTCGAGGGCAAGATCGATGTAGATCGGGGGTTTATCCAACAGGCGAATGGCTCCATTAAGCTGGATCTTGTACTGTCAGAGATAACGACCGGGAGCGAGATGAACGAGGCACGGTGGAGCTTTAAGGCCTCATCTTCCGGCATTTACGAAGTCATGCTTGTTAATTTCAAAAAATCCGGTGCCGTTTGGGAAAAGGAATACGATCATGAGGTCACCGTACGGGCGGCAGGGCAGACGATCTCATGTATTCCCCAAGAGGATAAGGTCGTCAACGACTCCATATCCTGTCAGCATCCGTACACCGAGGTTCATTCATCTGTCGGACGGATCGTAATTGAGGATCCGGGTACGTATGCGTTGACCTTATCAACCAAGCTTGCGAAACCGAAGCCTTTCGGACCGGAAATTTGGCAGGCGGCAGCCGTGAAGCTTCGTTCGGTTCGATTGGTTCCTCTCATTGGATGACCGGACTTATTAAAGGGATTGCTAGTCCGTTTGGCGAAGGATTCAAGAAATAGGTTTCCATACATTTTCTTGGAGGAATGCCCATGATCTCGATACCCGGCTTTATTCCCGGCAAGCGAAAGAGGAGCAGCCGGGGACGCGTCTTGAAAACCATGATCGTTTCGTACATGCTCATCCTGTTATTGCCTATGACCGTGGGGCTTTTTCTATATGGACGGGTGGAAAACGTGATGGAAAACAATGTGGAGCGTTCAAATTCGGCAATGCTGGAGCAGCTGCGGCTTTCAATGGACAGCAAGCTTAAAGAAGTGGATATTTTGGCCAAACAAATCATGTTTAACCCGAAGCTGGCTCATTTGCTGAATCTTGATAGGCAAGATCCAGCCGGGGCGTATCGCCAGGTAGAATTCGTCCGCGATTACTTGAACCGCTATCAATCTTTTGTAAGCGGATTCGTGAAGGACTATTATGTTCATCTGCAAGCGGGAGACGTCATTCTAAAGCCGGGAATGCGGACGGATGCAAGAACCTTCTACGACAAGTATTATCGGTTTGAGCATATGGAATTTGAAACTTGGAAGCGGACGTTGCTCGGCAGCTACCACAACAAGGCTTTCTTGCCCTCCAATGTGCTGCTGCAGGACCCGAATCAAGCAAATGGCAACCCGGCGGATGTCATCACTTATGCGCAGTCCCTTCCGTTCCATGAAGTTTCCAATATCCGCGGAACGCTTGTGATCATGATCGATGGGCAGCAGCTTCAGGAGATGTTCCGGCAAATCGAGTCCGCGAACGACAGCGAGATTTATATCCTCGACAAGGAACAGGGCGTGATCGCAAGCTCCTCTGGCTCGGAGCTGTCATTACAGGTGACGGAAAAGCTGGCTGGTCCATCGGGATTGTTTAAAACTACATTAAATGGCACGGACAGCATGATAACCTTTACGGAATCCAAGGAAGCTGGCTGGCATTATGTGTCCGTCATGCCGATGGACAGCGTTATGGAACGAGTATCGCAGCTAAAGAGAATGGCGCTCACGGTGTTAGTCGTATCGCTTGTCGCGGGGGCGGCCATTGCTTGTTGGTTTGCATACCGACAATATAGTCCCGTCAAACGGGTGGTTGATGCCATACTTCAAGGAAAGCCGGTTCAGGATAAGCCGGCCGCAAACGAATATGATTTTATTTTGCAAACGATCGAAGGCTCGCTCGTTGAGCAGCGGCATCTGAGAGAGCGATTGTTCAGGCAGACGCCTGTCATCCGTGCCGATTTTCTGTCAAGGCTCATTCGGGGATACATTGATCCGGAACATGCGGGCGATCACGGGGGGCCGTCATTAGCGACGATGGGTATACACTTCGCGTCCGACAAGTTTGCAGTCATCATTGTTCAAGCAGTGAATATTACAAGGCTGTCACCAGAGCCATCCGAGCAAGACTGGACGCAAATTCGGTTTATCATCTCGAATATCGGCACGGATATTGCAAATTCGGGACATCAGGGATTCGCTGTCGATCTGGAACGCGATCGGGTAGCGATCCTGATCAATTTCCATCCGGTTGAAGAGGTGGAAACAGGACTCTTCCTTCATGAGATCGCAGAACGATTGCTTCGGGTCTTGGAGGACCGTTTTCATATTTCCGTGACGATCGCCGTCAGCAGCGTACACACAGGAAACGGAACCATCGGCAGCGCTTATCTGGAAGCAATGGCAGCCCTGGATTACCGGATGTTCAGCGGTAGAAATTCAATCATTCACTTCGGGCATGTACGGGACATTAAGCATCATTATTACTATCCGATCGAATTCGAGACGCAGCTTGTCAACCATGTGAGAAGCGGAGATACGGAAAACGTCGCTAAGCTGCTGGACAATATTTATACGATGAATTTTAATTCATCGGGAATGACCCCTGAGCTGGGAAGATGCTTGTTCTTCAACATTATCAGCACATTTCTGAAAATACTGAATTTGACGAACACGGATCATGAAAGCCTTCTAGGCCCGAGCTTTGATCCCGTAAAACACATATTCGGTTGTTCCACAAGCGATGAAATGCATACCGAGACCAAGCGGTTGTATGAAAAGCTGTCCCGTCTCTTTCATACGGAGCACAGCGATCACAGCATCCAGCTGCAGCAGGATTTGATGGTATTCATCGACCGGAATTTAACTGACTATAATCTAGGACTTGGCATGATTGCCGACCATTTCGGCATGACGCCGCAATATATCTCGAGTTTCTTTAAGAAGATGAATCAATGCAATATCACCGACTATATTACCCGCGCGAGGATTGAGAAAGCGAAGACTTTGATGGAGCAATCGGAACTGACCAATGCGCAGCTGGCCCAACTAGTCGGCTATACAAACGATGTCGTGTTCATCCGGGCATTCAAGAAATTGGAGGGGGTAACACCCGGCAAATATCGGGTGAGTGCAAGCGGGCATTAAACTTGAACGTGAAGAGGAGTGGCCAATTAGACATGGAAGCGATCCAGGAACCATTAAAATACGGCGTGACCACGACTTGGACGCGTCAAAGGACCGAAGCCGCCATTGAATTCGTGCTGCATAAGATCGATGAAAATTTGGACACATTTTCGGACCGTTTTCCGTCCCCTGCAAGCCGTAATCATATCTACGAGCCAATCGGCAACACGGAATGGACCTCGTCCTTCTGGACCGGGATGCTGTGGTTGGCATATGAAGTTACAGGTGATGCGAAGTACCGCTCGACCGCGGAGCATCAACTCCACAGCTACAAGGAGCGTGTGGAGCAGCGCATCGCAACGGAGACGCATGATCTGGGTTTTTTGTATTCCTTGTCCTGCGTGGCTGCATACAAATTGACCGGGAACGAAGATGCAAGACAGGTTGCCTTGGCCGCCGCAGACCTATTGATGGAGCGGTTTTTCGAGAAAGCCGGCATCATTCAGGCTTGGGGGAAGCTGGACCAACCGTCTCAGCGCGGCAGGATGATCATCGACTGTTGCATGAATTTGCCTTTGCTCTATTGGGCGACTGAAGAAACCGGTAAACCGAAATATCGACGTGCTGCCATAAGCCATGCCCGGCAATCCGCTGCATATTTGATTCGTGAGGATTCCTCAACGTACCATACGTATTATATGGATGTCGAGAGCGGAGAGCCAAGATTTGGGCAAACGTCCCAAGGGTACGCGGATCATTCATGCTGGTCGCGCGGTCAGGCCTGGGCCATTTATGGTTTGCCGCTCAGTTATGCATATACAAGGGAAGAAGCGCTGCTGCATCATGCTGAGCGGGTCACGAAATACTTTTTGAATCGGCTGCCTGAGGATTATGTGTGTTATTGGGATTTGATATTCACCGAAGGCCTGGAAGAAGAGAGGGACAGCTCGGCGGCCACCATTTCGGTATGCGGAATGCTGGAACTGGCTAAGCACTTGCCGCTCTCGCATCCGGAGCGCCGAACGTACGAGAACGCAGCACTTCGTATCCTGGAGTCTTTATCCGATCGATATACGACGGCTTCGCTCCCTGAATCCAACGGCATTCTCCAGCATGCGGTGTATGGAAAGCCGCTCGGGAACGGAATCGACGAATGCTGCATATGGGGAGATTATTTCTATTTTGAAGCGCTGGTGAGGGTTTTAAAAGATTGGGATATGTACTGGTAAAGGAAAGAACGAGATGCCGAGAAGTACGAACAAATTGCTAATGACCGCCATTTGGCGGCCGTCTTTTTTGTTGCAGGCACAATCAAATCCAATCATCAATTACTTCATGTTGACTTCGCTTGGCTCACGCTGCATTTTCTCTGAATAACTTAAGTCGATTCTTATAACAATAAACCTTGGACTCCATATTTGAACTGCAGATAAGGAGCCATTCCCAAGCCATAATCCGGCTATCAAGTTGATGCATTGGAAATAAGGCTAAAATATGAGGAGGTTATATGCATGCAATTCCAACAGCCGCAAAATCACCAAAATATTGAAACCGGTATGGTTCCTCCGCAATTGAACCATGGCGGGCACGAAATGTTCGACGTCCACGAAGTGTTGGCAGGGGCCATCAATACGATTGATACTTATACGATGCTAAGCGGGCACGTACAAGATCCGGAGCTTCGGGATATTATGCAGCGCCAGAAGCAATTTATGGCTGATGAATACAACATCACCTTGGAGTGCTTTAAATCAGGGCAAGACCCATCCAAACCGACCCAAAGCTATAAAATGAAGCAGGGGAATGACTTTACTTACGGGATGAAGCCATCCCAGCCGAAGAAACCAATGCAGTCGACAGCAGAAATAAACGATGAGTTCATTTCCCAATGCATGCTGAATGCGGTTAAAGCCGGTGCTACCGTAAAAACAAATGCCGCCCTGGAATCCACCAATCCAGTCGTGCGCCGGGTGCTTGCAGATTCGCTGCCAAACTGTATTGAAATGGCTTATGAAATCTCCCTGTATCAGAACAAGCATGGCTACTATCAGGTACCACAGCTTCCGCGGCAGGATATGACGCAAATGCAAAATAGCTACGCTCCTGCTATGGTTCAGCCGCAAACACCTGGCAATATAATGCCTCACTAATGATCCAAGCGCCTTATCTCGAATGGGATAGGGCGCTTTTTTTACGACAACTTTTACCATTGCCGGCTCGTTTAAACTCCTTTCACAGCAATCGCGGGAAGTTACTGGGAGCCATCGAAAATGCTTGCCAGATCGCAAATCTTTCATTAACATGAAATGAATCTGTCTATACCTTCGAAAGGAGTATGCCATGATTGTCCTTTAAGGAAACAGGAGGATGGCTTAATGAGTAAAGGCTCGAAATCTGTGATGTTGTTGACAACGGTGGTTCTTCTGGTTGTTCTTCTCGTAGGCTGCGGCGGCACCGACAAATTGACGGTCGATCAGGTTGACATCGTGGCCGATCTGCTGCCGGACGGTGACTTGTACGTGGAGGAGCTTTTTACCTATACTGTCAGCGGTGAGTACGATTCGATATCGCGATTTATGGACAATTTCGGGGATGCGAATATCGAGTTCTTCGAGGCATATGTTCCACCCGTCGATCGGGAACTAGGCAATTTCGGCTATCAAAGTTTAGAGCGGTATCCGGTCACCTTAAGATGGAAAAGGGGTTCCTACTTCATCGATGTACAGGCAAAGGATGAAACCAGGCAGGTATACTATCGCTACAGGCTTGATAAGGAGGCAGTGAAATATGACGATCGCGGAGAGCTGGATTGGTCATTGCTTAAGGATAACGACAAGGAGCATCAGAACGTATCGGTTACGCTGCGTATAAGGCAGCCTGTGCAAGAACCGGTTATCGTCTATGCTTACGACCGCTCCGGTGGGGCTGTTACGGAGACTTCCGAACGAGTATCCCGATACGAAAACAAGCTTCTGCCGAAGGGGGATCATGTGCGGATGAAGGTGTTTGTTCCAGCAGAGGCGCTTCCCGAGTTGGAAACGACGTCGTCTTCTTCCCTACTATCGGAACGGCTGGAGCAAGAATCGGCGCTTCAACGCCGATTCGTGGAGCGGGATCGTCTGCTTGAAGCCGGTGTTTATGTAAGCCGCTGGATGACTTATGCCGCAATAGCAGGTGTCGTGTTTTATGCACTATCCATTCGCAGGCTCGCAGCATGGTGGGACGGACGGCGAATAACCATGGAAGAGATTGAACATATGGATCCGAGCAGTCTGGTCTACCTCTTCAGGAAAGGTAAGCTTCGGCGCGAAAATGTTCTCGCCAGTGTGTTTGCTCTGCGACGCAAGGGCATGCTCGATATTTCCATGGAGCATTTGGGAACGCGGTTTCAGCAAGATGACAGCGCCCCGAAGGAGGGCCCGCAGTTCAGATTCGCGGGGAATCGTTCCGGCTTGACGAAATCGGAGCGGTATCTTCTGAGCTGGCTGTTTCGTGGGACGGAATTTCTGAAACTGGACAGCATATCCGGGCCCACGAAATCAGAACGTCATCAAAAAAGCTCGATGCACATCTACAAGAATCGCTTGAAAGGCCTGGAGACAGGGTTCAATCGTTGGCGGGAGATCGTGGAGCAAGAGAATCGCCAAACGATAAAGTACGGAGTATATTGGCCGAGAAAAATAATCTTCGCCATGCTTGCTCTCGTGCATGTTACATTGCTGACCTACCTGTATATCGCAGACGTTATATCATGGGGATGGATCGGCGTAATGATTCTTATTTTGGGAGGCGGAGCCGTCCTGGCTTCTATTCGTTGGCGTCAGAAAAAATATATCATAGCCTTCTTGATCGTCTGCTTCTTCATGGGTGCTCAAATCATGTACGACCCGGTCGTTGATACATACTTGGACTTTGTTCTTCTATCGATTCTATTGGTCGGACTTATGCCCGGAGTCGTATTAGATCGCAGATCGGAAGCCTGCCGGAGCACGGTGAAACGATATCGCAGAATGCTGGCTAGAGGCGGCAGAAGCGAAGATCGCGAGCCTATTCATCTCGAACGGATGATGGAAGCGGCGCTTCTGCTCGGCGTAGGACGGAGGTTTTTGACACGTATTCGAAAGAAGCAACCGGATTATGTCCGATCTCACGCTTCTCCGCTATTTGATCCCGCTTCGCATGTTGCGCTTGATTTTGCCTTTCAACGGTCATGGAAAGGGTTGGCTGGCAACTCGTCTTCATGGAGCAGCAGCGGCGGAGACGGTGGGGATGGGGACAGCGGTGGCGGATTTTTCGGGGACAGCAATGACAGCGGCAGCGATGGAGGAGATGGCGGCGATTAAACTGCAGGCTGAAGCGAGAACTTTTTAGCGTATTTTCCTTTATTCGTAAGCAGCAATATTCATCAATCTTGGCAATTTAGGAGCCCCTCGTTTGATCTAACATTGGTCAGAGGGGCTTTTTTTATTGTCTTCTTCGTATCTAAATTTCGATTAGAGGACAATCTCGCGCGTTTTCGGTCGTGGAAAGGCTTGACACCTAGTCATGTGGAATGATAATTTGTATGCACAACTAAAAAGGAGTGTATAAGATGGAACACTTTCATGACCACTTACTCAAGGGATGTCTATACTTCACGGCCAATCAGTTGGCCCGCTCCATGACCAAACTAGCCGAGGATGAATTTCGCATAACTGGCTTGTCTCCGACCTACGCGTTCCTGATGATTGCCGTGAATGAGAAGCAAGGCATTTCTCAGAAGGAGCTTGGAGAGGTTTTGCATATAACACCTTCAACGGTGACCCGTTTTATCGAGAAGCTGCAGGCTAAAGGCCTGGTGTACGCTGAACAAAAGGGCAGAATGTCCTTGATTTACTCCACGGAGAAGGGGAAAGAGCTGCAGCCGGATATCGAGAAAGCTTGGCTTAACCTCTATGATCGGTACTCCAATATCATCGGAGAACAAACCGGAATCGAATTAACAGAACAGCTATTCCAGATAAGCAATCAATTGGAGGGTAAAAAGTAGAGTTAAAAAAACGCCGCCTGTCTCTTTCAGGAGGCCTTGGCGGCTTTAAAGGTTTATGACGTTGCCTTCATTATTGGAAGCATGTAACATTACATCATTTCATGAATGCTTCGCGATTTAGGGAAGATGATGGCAAGCTCTGTATATTGGCCTGGTTCGGATCGCGCAGACAACCGGTGTCCCAGTTTGATGGCCATCTGGCTGGCCAGGTACAATCCCAATCCCGTTGATTTTGCGTCATTTCTACCGGTTGATCCGGTGAAACCTTTATCAAAAATTCTTCCGAGATCTTCCGGAAGGATGCCGATGCCGGTATCCCGGATCAAAAGCCGCTTCTCGCTCGGATTATCCTCGATGGAACAGGTAACGGCACCTCCTTGGTTTGTATATTTCAAGGCGTTGGTGATGATTTGGTCGAGGATGAATCCAAGCCACTTGGCGTCACTGTGAACCGTGTGTTCTTCTTCCCACATGGTGAACCGGAGCCGTTTGGCAACGAACAGCTTGGCGTACTTGCGGACACAGGCTCGCATGATCTGGTTCAGTGAAACCTCGGCAATCAAATAATCCCTCGAAAATGAATCGATCCGAGAATAATAGAGCGCTTGTTCAACATAGTGATCGATTTTGTTCACTTCATCCTCCAGCTTATTCACGAGCTCCTCAGCCGATTTGCCGGCACTGTTTCTCATCAGCAGATGGGCAGCCGTGATGGGAAGCTTTACCTCGTGAATCCAAGACATGATAAAGTCATGATAGTCCTTCCGTTCCCCATGGTACTTTCGAATAGTGTCCAGCTTCGCTTGATGGAGCTTTCTTGCCAACGCTGTGTAGAGCTGTTGCTCATGACTGATCGGCTTTGGTACAGCAGCGACAATATCGTCATCGTCGTTTCCGGTCAATTCATCCAGTGCTTGATAATGTGCATAGCGCCGAGCATATCCAACGATCAGATAGGTGGCGGTTAAGATTAAGCACCCGAGCAGTGTGTAAAAAATATCTCCGGCATCATATTTTCCGGATGCACTAACAACCATCATTAAGGTTGCAAACAGCATCTGCGCGACGGCCAATAATATCACATAACGTTTATCTTCTAAATATCGCAGAAAACTCATTTGATCATATACCCTTCACCCTTGATCGTTGTGATAAACCGGCTTTTTCCCAGATCATCCAATTTTTTTCGGATTCGCGTCATATTAACCGTCAAGGTGTTGTCATCCACAAAGCTTTCATCCTCCCACAAACGGCGCATGATGGTTTCTCTGCTGACGATGCTACCTTTACTCTGCATCAACAGATTCAGGATTCGGAACTCGTTCTTCGTCAGCTCCACTGATTGCTCTCCGGATAACAGCCTCCCATCATGAAGGTTCAGGATCACGCCTTCATGTTCGATTACATTCGGGAAAGGATCGATATACGAGTAGGTTCTGCGCAGCAGCGCTTTGATTTTGGAGATCAGCACTTCGTCATAGAACGGCTTCTGTATATAGTCGTCTCCGCCCATATTAATCGCCATCACCATATCCATTGGCGTATTGCGGGAGGAAAGGAAGATAATCGGCACATTGGAGACTTCCCTAATCCGGCTGCACCAATAGAAACCGTCATACACAGGCAGGTTGATGTCTAAGAGCATCAGATGAGGCTGTTCTGCCACATAACGTTCCTGGACCCGATCAAAATCGTTACAAAGCACAGACTCGAATCCCCATTTCTGCAAGGTTTCCCCGAGCATTTCACTGATCGTTGCATCGTCTTCCACGATCATGATCTTCACATATAATCCCTCCGATCCGGCGCGGTTCATGTCATTTCATCTCATTATACCTTTGATAGGGAAAGCAAACATCATCGCTTTGGACAAGGTTACAAAAATGTAAGCCTGCTCAAGAATTTCGTAAGTCAGGAGTAAGGCTGCTCGTTAAAAACGGTGTTATGATACCAGGGAATGATTACCTGGAGGTGGAGAACAGATGAAAGAGCTCGTTAAAATACAGCAATTACAAAAGTCGTACGGCGTCAAAGGAAATGTGATCCCGGTGCTGTACGGCATTGATATGACTGTTCAGGAAGGAGAATTTGTCGGGATAATGGGGCCATCCGGCTCCGGGAAAACGACACTGCTCAATATCGTATCCACGATCGACGAGCCGACCTCTGGAGACATCGTGATCGACGGGGAGAACGTGCTGCAGATGAATGAAGCACAATTATCGGAGTTTCGCCGAACGAAGCTGGGCTTTATTTTTCAAGACTATCATCTCTTAGATACGCTGACCGTCAAGGAAAATATTGTGCTTCCGCTCGCCCTTGCAAGGATGGGCGTCGATGAAACGGAACGCCGGGTGGCAGCGATCGGGGAGCGCTTTGGCATCGGCCATATTATGGACAAATACCCGTATCAAATCTCCGGCGGGCAAAAGCAGAGAACGGCTGCTTCCCGTGCAATCGTGACCGATCCGAGACTGATTTTGGCGGATGAACCGACGGGTGCTTTGGATTCCCGCGCTGCTGCCGACTTGCTCGAGGCGATGAAGGATCTGAACGAGCAGGAATTCGTCACGATCCTGATGGTCACGCATGATGCTTACGCAGCAAGCTATTGCAGCCGCGTGATGTTTATTAAAGACGGCGGCATTTTTGCAGAACTGGTCAAGGGAAGCATGTCCAGAAAGGAAATGTTCAAAAAGATATTGGATGTGCTGAACGTGCTGGGAGGAGATGCCAATGACGCTGTTTGATCTGGCCAAGAAAAACATACGGGGCAATTTCCGCCATTATTTTGTTTATTTCATCTCCATGTTTATAAGTGTCGTCATTTTTTATATTTTCGCTTCCCTGCAGTACAGTACGGAAATCATGAACGCGATCGAGTCGTCCAGCAGCATGAAGTCCACGTTCTTCATTGCTTCGATCGTGTTAATCTTGTTCGTGTCGGTGTTTATCCTGTATTCCAACCAATTCTTCTCCAGAAAACGGAAGAAGGAAGTAGGGCTGTATGCCCTGCTGGGATTGCCCAAACGAACGATCGGCCGTTTGCTATTCTATGAAAATCTTCTGATCGGTTTAATCGTTCTCGCATTGGCAATCGGTGCCGGATCTCTTCTGTCAAAGCTCTTCACCATGATCCTGGCCCGGCTGCTCGGCATCAGCGTGGATATAGGGATGTCGATCTCCTTTCCGGCTGTCATCAGTACGATCATCGTGTTCATGATGATTATTCTGATCACTTCTGTGCAGGCGTATAGGCTGATCTACCGATTCCGGCTGATCGAGCTGTTTCGTGCGGAACAGGAAGGGGAGCGGGAACCGCGGGCTTCCATCCTTTCGGCGTTTGCTGCTATCCTCATCCTGTCGATCAGTTATAGGTTCGGACTTCGCGAGTTTGCGAATAATGAGCAGATCCTGACCAATCTTGGGGTGATGTCGGTCGGGATCATAGCGGGGACGGGACTCTTGTTTTCATCGCTTATTATTTTTGTCCTGCGATTGGCGAAGCGCCGTAAACGTTATTACTATAAGGGGTTGAACTTGGTAATTACGTCGAATCTCGTCTATCGCATGAAGGGGAATGCCCGCACGTTCGGCATCATATCCATCTTGTCGGCTTTGGCGTTGTGCGCATTCAGCTTTGGCTTGAGTACTTACCATACCTACGAGCATTCCACGCGTTTGATCGCTCCCTTCAGCTATATGTTTGTTAGCCAGGATGCAGCTTTTAACAAGCAAGTCGACCATCTGATCCGAAGCGATATGGCGCATCCTGTGGCCGAGCAGGTTACGATTCCTGTTATTCATCTGAACGGACATTCTTCGAGCGATGAGATTATATCGAAGAAACAAATGGCATCTAACGAGCGGCCCATCAAAGTCACCTCCGTGAGCGGGTATAACCGGGCTGCGGAAGCGCTCAGCATTCCCCGACTGGATGTGACGGAGCCCGGCCGGGCGATTGCGATTCGCCCGATGTACACGGAGCATGAGTGGTCGGATTATGACGGAGAGACGATCACCTTGGAGCTGCCCTCACGACCGTTGACTCTGGCATTTACCGATATGACGATCGAACGTATCGTGAACTGGAGTTATCCGGATATAATGGTCGTGGTCGCTGATGAAACCTACCGCGCCATCGAGCGGCAGAGTCCTTCTGTAGACTATATCGGCTACACGGTAGAGGGGCAGAAAACAACGAGGGCTACTTCTAATGCGCTTGCCTCCATGGCCACGCCGGAATCAAAGCTGACGTCGTATTATGCCGAATATCGCGTTGGAATCGAGAGCGCTGCGCTAAATGTATTTATTCTCGGCTTTTTGGGACTTGTATTCCTCTTGGCAACGGGGAGCGTCCTTTATTTCAAGCAGTTGACCGAAGCGGCGGGAGATCAGGCCCGCTACGATGTTCTGAGGAGAATCGGTGTGAGCAATAACGAGATTAGCGGTTCGATCTTTAAGCAGAACGCTATGATCTTTATGCTGCCGCTGCTCGTTGGGGTGGTACATTATATTGTCGTATTCAGCTGGCTAAGGAGGCTGTTCGGCGGATTGGGCGGCATCAGTCTTCTGGAGCCCGTCCTGGTCTGTATTAGCGTGTTTATGATGATCTATATGGTCTACTTTGTGCTGACCGTAGGTTCTGTCAGCAAAATTCTCATCGGGGAAACCCCGCGTTGGGTCCGTCTTTCGGTGCTGGTGATCACGTCAGTAGCCATCATACTTGTCGGGATCTTCGTATGGCTGGCCCCGGTCCCGCAGGAAGAAGAAATCGCAAAGGGGCCAAGCGTCCAGCTCCACATTCCTGCACCTATGGGGAAATATCCGGTCGGCGTGACAGAGCTACACTTAATGGATAAGGACAGAATGGACCCTTGGGTTAACGAAGGACCGAGGGAGCTTATGATCAGCATCTGGTACCCTGCAGAGGAAGAAAGCGGACAAAAGGCCATGTATATGCGGGAAGGTGCAGCAAAACATTATGACCAAGCGGAACTTCCATCCATCGGTCTTACCCCTGGCACGGTCAATCTGGCCGATATCGATACCCACGCATGGCTGGAGGCGCCTGCGGCCGATAATGAGGGAGGTTGGCCGGTGATCATCTTCTCCCCGGGCGGCTCCATTCCGCGAAGCTTTGGCACGATCCTGGTGCAGGAAATGGCTAGCCGAGGATATGTCGTCATTACGTTGGATCATACCCATGAAGCATCAGTCGTCGAATTTGCCGACGGTCGGGACGTAACGGAGGCGCTGCCGGCATTCAGTGCTGAA
Source organism: Paenibacillus sp. FSL R5-0810 (assembly GCF_038002285.1). Taxonomy (NCBI): domain Bacteria; kingdom Bacillati; phylum Bacillota; class Bacilli; order Caryophanales; family Paenibacillaceae; genus Paenibacillus; species Paenibacillus sp. FSL R5-0810. The sequence continues at coordinate 2,166,976 of NZ_JBBOCF010000001.1, read as the reverse complement.
ACGGTACTTAAGATGATCGATGTCCGTGTTGATGATGTGCGATTTGTACTGGATCAACTGATCGCAATGAAGGCAGGCAGCAATCCGGATGCAGGTAAGAAGTTGCTGCCTCAAGGTTTGGCCGCCGGTCTTAATCTTTCCAAGGTAGGCATTTATGGGCACTCTGCCGGGGGAGCGACGGCTGCCCAAACGATGTATGAGGACGAGCGAATCGATGCGGGGATCGATATGGACGGAACAATGGGGCATATGCCCAATCACCCGCTGCCTGTTGCCCAGCACGGCCTGGATCGTCCATTTATGCTCCTGAACTCCGGTTTCAACGACGAGGGAGAAGTGGACTCGCATTTGACGGCGGAGGACCGGGCCATGTTCTGGAACCATACAAGCGCTTGGAAAATGGATGTGACCATACCGAACGGGGCCCACTTTACCTTTACCGATTATCAGTCCCTGTTGCCTCAGCTTGCAAGCAAGGTAAGCCTTTCCAGGCTTGCGGTCCAGCAAAGCATTGGAACCGCTGACTCTGAGCAATCGCTTGACGCTCAACGGGAATATGTGGCAGCGTTCTTCGATTATCATTTAAAGGGCATTCCGCAGCCTCTGCTCGAGACTACAGACTCGCCTTACACAGAGGTTAATGTAATCAACTAGCGGTTGGTCATGAAAGCGAAGAAATGATGGACCTTTAGCCACTTAACCAGCCGTATTCCATCCATGCCTCGCTCATATCAGAGCGGGGCTTCAGGCGCTGCGAATAACGCTTGGAAGCAATGGCCGATACGCCTTTCATTTGTAGACTAAACAAGAATAAACAAGTCTGTCCGAAAAAAATACAGTCCGGTCTTAAATATCGGCAGTGGGTCAATTCCCGTAAGTTGTTCTATATTTAGGATGGGCGAAATGACACAGCTACAAGCTAAAAGAAGTTGGACAAAGTAATCGATCGCCTTTTCAAACTTCATAGGGGAAGGAGTTGAATATTTATTATTTAATCCGAAGTTACCTTTAATCGAAATTTTATATCTTTAGCTGAAAGGAAGTAGAATAACGTACAAGTCCGAACTGGGTCGCACGAAATTTACCAGCTCAAGCAAAATGATCGGAAATTAACCTGAAAATTGAAAAGGAGGATATGATTTGCCAAAAAAGTGGAATTTGAAGATCGCAGCCCTTATCGGCTCTGCATTAGTAATAAGCTCCATATCACCGTTAACCCTAAATGCTGAAAGTCCTGAGGCTTCATCTAACGTAACCGGGTCTCCGTCTGGAGTCACTATGGAACACCTACATTCGGGCGGTCCGACTTCATTGACGACGGATTTGCCCTCAATAGACGATATTCGCAAAGACTTCAGTCTGTTATATAAGGACTTGGCGGCGATTCCATACTTTGCAGGCGGAGGGGTAGCCGCAATTGGCGGCAATGCGTTCAATGTGAGCGTTCCGGGTAACATCCCGGCAATTGCGGCATCTCGATATGGCAAAGGGCGAGTTCTACTGGCCGGGAGCGATCGATATTTTAACCTTTCCGAGCAAGCAGATGAAACTAGCAGCACGCTAGCACGAAATATTTTATTATGGCTAACGGACGAGTCGCATACGAATTCTGGCCGCGGCAACGATATAACGGGACGCTACGCGGATGCTTTACGGGGAACGGGTAAGAAAATCAGCTTGATCACTACTTCTCATTCATTTACGGTATCTCCTGATCTTCCCATCGAGCTCGTGAAAAGCGACAGCTGGGAATCAGCGAATCTGAACCCGCAAAAATATGCGGTTGCTTACGTAGACAGCTCGGTGAAGGATTCCGATCTAGAAGCACTGGATAAGTATATACGTCTTGGTGGCAGCGTGATCGTATCTGAAAACAACAGCGTCCTTGAAGGAATTACGCGCGATACGCCTGAGCATATTGTCCTGCAGGTCGGCAATCTGCGAGGGGGACGACTGAGTCGGGATTTCGCCATTCAAAAATTAATGAACCGTGCAGGCCTGACTTTGATGAACCGCGGCACCGACTCAAATGGCAATGAATCCAAGCTGACCCCAGAACAATCATTGAATCATCACTTCATGAACCGCTTTCAGCAAGGAAGAGCAGTTGAAGCAGGAACGATCACTTATGACGACATCGACATTGGTCCAGCCGGAACAACTGAAAGCAAAAAGCGGGAGCTGCTGTATACGATTCTAAGTGAAACACTCGAGACATTATCGACTGAATCACAACTATTTGATTGGGCCAGCTTAGAGGCGAGTAAATTGCCTTCGGCCACTTTCCCAATCTCTAAATTTCAAGCTCCGTACACGAACGCACTTCGCGTATTCGAATTCAGCCATTTTACGTTGAACCCATCCAATAAAAAATCACCGTATGCGGATCAATTTCCAGGTAAAGTCGCTGATGATGCGTTCGTAGTGAATAACCGGGAGGTTGAGGTGGATTTTGACTTTCCCAACATGATGTACACACATGCTCTCCCTTCGAAAAATTGGGTTAGCACAGGACTTTATGCACCTCCTGGAAAAGCCGTAACATTGGAAGTACCGGAAGGCGCCGAGCATTTGACGGTACAAATCGGTTCACATGATGACGACCTGAGGGGGGCAAGCAAATGGGAACGTGCTCCTCTTGTGGTGAATCATCAAAAGCTGGCACCCGGAAGAAATCAGGTGAACAGTCCATATGGTGGGTTGATATATCTTATTCCACTGAAGTCTAAACCAGGCGTAAAAGTTAAAGTCAGCATTAGCGGTGCGGTTGAAGCCCCCCGCTTCGTGCTTGGAGAAACGACGGCGGAGCAATGGGAAGCGATACGGAATCTGCCACCTAGCGTTCCGTTTGCTGAACTTCAGGGTAAAAGAATCGTGCTAACCGTCCCTTCTGAGCTGATCCGTGACGTATCGAATCCTGAAGAGCTGATGCAGACTTGGGATGAAATATACGATAGCTATGATGAATTGGTCGGACTACACTCGGAGAGGGCTATGCCGCACACCGCTCATAAGATGAACCGCCGATACGTGGCAGATGTTCAAATTTCCTCAGGTGCAATGCATGCGGGTTATCCGATTATGCTTCCGTTCAGCTATGCTCCCAATTTGCTCGATATTGACTATCTCCGATCGAGTGCCTGGGGGTTCTGGCATGAGCTGGGGCATGAATACCAGCAACGGACATGGACTTGGGGCGATGTTGGTGAGGTTACCGTAAATATTTTCTCCCTGTATACACAGGAGAGATACGGAAATCCTTCCGAATTGCTTAAGGTCGGCAGCGATGGCCAGGACTATTACGACCGGGCGATATCATTCGCAAGCAGTGACGATCCAGACAAAAAATACGGGAGTATCGGAAACTACGAAAGACTCGTAATGTTCAAGCAGTTGCAGCTTTCTTACGGCTGGGACCTCTATACCCGGATTTTCGAAGCTTATAGAGAAATGCCGCAAAGTGATATTCAGAATACTGTCGACACGTTTGCATTGGTTGCCTCGAGGGAAGCTGGCGAGGATCTGACACAGTTTTTTAGCCAATGGGCGATCGGTTTAACCGATCAAGGGAAAGAAAAAATAAAGGCATTGCAGCTGCCGCAACCGCAGCAAGAAATGTGGCTCCTTAGGGAATAGTGCGCTAATTTTGAACATCATGATGTTTCATCCATAGGTTAGGTCTGAAGCCGCGAAGTTCGCGGCTTTTTAGATTTTTACGGTATAGAAGTTACTAAAAAATGGGGAGAATCGATCAAATAGAAAATATCGTGCCTTCCTATGAAAGCTTTGATAAAATCCCATATATTTGTTAAATTATAGAAGAATAACTTGCAAACATTCCTTTTAAAAAAAGGAGGTGACCATCGCGTCGGGGTTGGATGGTTGCATCACTTGCCTATCGATTATGGAAGGAGGAAGATTGCGCACTTCGGTTGTTTTGTGTATTAAAGGCACCACGGTCGTAGGGACATGTGCAAGGATAAGATTATAACGATGGAGGTAATCCGTATGCTACGAAATCAAACGTGGAACCATTTGAAACGGCGGTTATTGACACTCACTTCTGCACTGCTTGCCATTTTTATATTCAGTATGTCTGCTTTGCCTGCATTTGCGGCAACCCCCGAGAAGACCGTGAACGCCTCCGCAACGCTCGCTTACAATCTCAAAGGACTGCAGCACAATGTGGTGGTGCAGAAAGCTTACATCGCATCTAAATATATTTATGTAACGCAGCGGTCGGGAGGAAATTGCTATCTTTCAAGATTGCTGATCGATGGAAATAACGCTACGTTCGTTGATAAAATGACCATTACCAATACCGGCCATTGCCAGACACTGGATATGTATACGTACAATGGCGAGAACTATTTTTATTTCAGCTCTAAAGCTGATCCATCCACGGACTATTACTGGTCGCTCCAGGTAGCAAGAGTTCAATATTCGCCAGGCTCAACCGTCGATTATACGGATCTTCGCCGGTTTACCTACATGAACTATGCCAATAAGACGGGTGCAAGATTAGGTGATACTTACCGGGTGGATGGCGGCGGAAACAGCACGCATACGGTCTTCCGCGTTCAGACGAAGGAAGGCACTGTGACTTGGGCCATTTATGACACGGTAGCATTGAACAAGCTCCTTGACAGCAATGAAATGGTGCGAATGGACAGCGCGGCAGCGGTAAGCGCCTGCGTGACCAGCTTCACCCAATCAGGCAGTGCCATTATTAGACCGAACGGGTCATTCCAAGGGGTGGACATGCTCGGCAGCACCGAAATCTATACCTCAGGCGGAGCGGAGGGGGAAACGCCGCAAATTGCCATGATGTCGAACACGGGGGCGTATAAATCGCTGGTGAAGATTACAAATGTGGGCAACCGCGAAATCGAGGGCGTCCAGACCAAGAACGGCAATGTGTATTTCACGATCGTTACAGATCCGGTAAATAAGAAGGATACCCAGAAAATTTATTACGTTCCTGATAGCATATTTTAATAACCGATATACAGCTATTCCGAAAAAGAGGCATGGAGCAAGTTAACCGGCATCTGAACGGAGATGCGGATCAGGCGCAGCAGGAAGTTCATGATACGCTGCTGCTGGCGCTCAGCTTAAACTCCCGGATATCGTTCCGGGAGTTTTTCTTGTCTTTTTAGTTGGGAGGATACCTTTTACAACAGAAGTGCGTATAAAATGGTGTAGTAGGGAACAAATGGTTCCGGTCGTGGTGGGGGGAATGGGATGAGTATTTGGTTGTGGGTCCTTATTGGAGTCGTCGTCTTGTTCATGGTCCTGGTGCTGGTGGTGGGTTGGATCGCATCCAAATTTGATGGGAATATGGGCATCGAGAGCAGGCGTGACGAGCATGGAAACATCATCTTGCTGGACACACCTGCGATGCGTGAATCTGCCGCGCTTGCCTATGACGGAAGTATTGAGATGGAGAAAAGAGGGCACATCAAGTCCAACGGGCAGAGCTGGAACGAGGTGTGGCTGCGAACGATCGCATCGGTACGGAAGAACACGGAGAATCCGGAATGGTATGTCCGTTACATTATTGAGAAGCGGCGCGAAGCTGGACTGCCGGAACTCGAGGGTCTGGACGAGCCGAATGAGCCGAAGTGAAAGCGGAGTGCTTTTGCTGCGTAAGTGCGGAGAGTGAATCACGATAAAGAATGGGATTCGGCGCGCCTATCGCTCGAATTTTCAACAATATACGCTATGTATCTTCTTGGTTAGACGGATGCTGAGCTAATAGCAGGGGAGGGTTTGACATGGAAGCGGTACAAATTATTAATGCTCGAATAGCAACCGATAAGCAAGTCATCGAGAATGGATCAGTACTTATCGATAAAGGGCGCATTACTGCCATCAAGAGGGAAGCCCCGGAAATCACGGGAGAGACGATTATCATTGATGGGGAGGGAAAGCTGCTCATTCCCGGCATGATCGATGTTCATATTCACGGAGCGAACGGCTATGACATGATGGACGGAACGACAAGAAGCATTCAAGAAGTTTCCAAAGCCTCAGCGGCCACCGGCTGCACCTCGTTCCTGGCGACATCCGTAACATCTGATTTGGAAACGCTTCTTCGCATGATCGACAAGGTGAAGCAGGTTGCGGGGCATGAAGAGGGAGCGATGATTGCCGGTATCCATGCGGAGGGTCCCTATTTAAACGTGAAGCGAAAAGGAATGCAGAACGAAGAGCATCTGCGGCATCCGGATTTGTCTGAAATGGGACTCATCATCGAGCGAGCCGATTCCTTTCTGAAGATGGTTACGATTGCTCCCGAGCTGCCCGGGGGTATGGAGTTGGTTACCTTTCTACATAAAAAAGGCATTGTTGTTGCGATAGCCCACTCGGATGCAACGTATGAGGAAGCCAAAGAGGCATTCCGTCTCGGGGCCAGCCATATTACGCATTGCTTTAATGGAATGCGGCCGATTCATCATCGCGATCCGGGACTTATCGTTGCCGCGATGGAGGAGCAGAAGGTAAGCTTGCAGGCCATTGTAGACAATGTGCATCTTCATCCTGCCATCGTCCGGCTCATGCATCGTGTGAAAGGGCCAGACGGGATCGTGCTCGTTACGGATGCGCTTCAGGCCATGGGGCTCGGGGATGGAGAGTATGTGTTTGGCGGACATCAGGTAACGGTCCGAAACGGGATTGCACAATTAATGGATGGAACACTCGCGTCAAGCACCGTTACGATGAACGAAGCTTTGAAGAATACGGTAACATTGGGGATCCCGCTTCAAGATGCGGTTAGGATGGCAAGCACCACGCCGGCGGATGTGCTCGGGCTGACCAACAAAGGACGCATCGCCGAAGGAGCGGATGCCGATCTGGTATTGCTGGATGACCAGTTTGAAGTCGAATGGACGATGATTGGCGGGAAGATGATTTTTAAAAGGGAAAGTGACGGCAATCATCGATAGAAAAACAGCTGAGGAAAGCTCACACTTGTTGTGACTGACAAAGGAGGGATTCCCATCGATAAGCTCGATGAAAAATTAAAGGCGTTGCATGAAAGAGAACACCTAGCCATACTCCGAAATTTGCTGCATTCTGTGAAACAGGATGATCCGGCAGTGAAGGAGACGTCTGATCGAAAGATGGCAGACAAGGAAACAGCCGATACGTATCGTTAATGTGACGAAGGTTTCCTAAGAATTGGGTTTTCACCAGAAGGGAGGAGAAACTCCTTATGCGCAGGCATTGATCGACCGGGATAATTATGTTGAAATCGTTCGGGACTATGGTGAAGGCCACCCGCTGGACTCGGAAACCAGGAAGCGGTATGAGGGCGAATGGATCGAGTTGGCGGGACAGAATCATTGGCTTCGTTTATGGGAGGCGGGAGAGCTAAGAGGCTGCGAGGAGGACAAGCTGGATCCGCTGATTATCCAGTCGGTCACCGATCTGCAAGGGATGCATGGAGCCGGTGATTATGTGCATGCAGGTGAAGTCATGGCCAGAGTTCTTGAAGTTTCACGGCAGCGAATCAGTATTTCTTTTATTACTTACAGAATCTTAAGGTTAACCAGCGATGGTGTCCTGACGTTCAAGGGAATACCGGGGTTCCCGCATCAATATTCATTACGTCTTTCGAATACATGAAATGTGAAGGAGCAGCCCCATAGGCTGCTTTCTTAGTTGAGTGATCAACGAACAGGTCACAGCAGCCATGTCAATAAATAAAACACGAAGTGTATTGACAGGATACAGATAAGTGCGTAAAATAATCTCAAATACAAATATCTTAAAATAAAGATAATTGAATTACGACCTGCAACCAAATTGGTTTGAAGCGAAGCCATAATCCATTAACAAAGCCGGTTCGCCAAATTTCGTTGCCGGCACTCAACCAAACAGAGGAGCGATAAATAATGAAAACAACAGGAATCCATCACATTACTGCAATTGTAGGGCATCCGCAAGAGAATGTTGATTTTTATGCCGGTGTATTAGGGCTCCGCTTAGTAAAACAAACGGTCAATTTCGATGATCCGGGCACGTACCATTTTTATTTCGGCAACGAAGGCGGCAAACCCGGCACAATCATTACATTCTTTCCATGGCCGGACGCCTACAAGGGCAAAATCGGCAGCGGACAGGTGGGGGTCACGTCCTATGCGATTCCGAAGGGGGCGATGTCATTCTGGCAGAACCGCCTTCGGAAATATGATGTTTCATTTGCGAGGAGTGAACGCTTTGGAGAAACTTATTTGCAGTTTGATGATCCCCATGGCCTTCATCTCGAGCTCGTGGAGCGAGAAGAAGGTGAGCTCAATACCTGGAATTTTGGCGGAGTTACTTCCGATGTAGCGATTAAAGGTTTTGGAGGGGCAACCTTATTTTCTACGAGACCGGAAAGAACCGCCGAACTGTTGGAACACGTCATGGGACTGGAATATGTCGGCCAAGAAGGAGAGCTGGCTCGGTATCGTTCCTCCGCGGATATTGGGAATACGATTGATCTGAGACTTTCACGAGCTGGCTACGGCCAGCTGGGTGTCGGTACGGTTCACCATATTGCATGGCGGGCTAAAGATGATGAGGAACAGCTCCGGTGGCAGCAATATATTGCGGACCAGGGCTATCAGGTAACTCCGGTGCAAGACCGTAACTACTTTAATGCGATTTATTTCAGAGAGCATGGGAGCATTCTCTTTGAAATCGCCACGGATCCTCCTGGATTTGCGCACGACGAATCGCATGAATCGATGGGGAAAGAATTGAAGCTGCCGTCGCAATACGAGCCTCACCGATCTGAAATCGAAAAAGTATTGCTTCCGTTCGAAGTGAGAGAGCTGGAATCCAGTGCGGGAGGCGAGTCTTGATGCTGTCCATCGATCCATCGAATCAGACCGAAAGGGAAAACTATAAGCTGCTGATCGGCAGCATTATCCCGAGACCGATCGCATTGGTTACGACGCTCTCGAACGATGGCGTATTAAACGGCGCTCCTTTCAGTTATTTCAATATCGTATCTTCGGACCCGCCGCTCATCTCGCTGTCCATCCAGCGTTCCGGAGGGATGGAGAAAGACACTGCCCGGAATATAAAGACGCTAGGCGAGTTTGTCGTTCATATTGTGGATGAAGACAATGTACATCAGGTTAATTTAACAGCCGCCAAGCTTCCTCCCGATCAGAGTGAAGTCCAATTGGCCGGATTTTCACCCGTCGACAGCGTTAAGATTACCGTTCCGGGGATCATGGAGGCCAAGATCCGCATGGAATGCAGGTTGGAGCAAGCGTTGGAGTTCGACGGGAGTAGTGAGAACGGATGCGATTTTATCATCGGAAGGGTCGTGCAGTTTCATATTCAGGATCATATTTATGAAAATGGAAGAATCGATCCCGTTGGTCTGAGGGCGGTTAGCAGGCTGGCTGGCCACCATTATGCCAAAATCGGAGAAATCTTTGCCATTGAGCGCCCGGAGTAATCAAGAGTCGCTATAAAGAAAATTCTGCAAATGAAAGAGGCATTCACCTTTGAGAAATTGCGAAGGTGATATAGAGGCATAGAACAAGAATGCATGGAGTTCTTAGACTCGATGCATTCTTGTTTTATAGAGGCGAATTTCATCCTTATAATCGAACGAGAGTAACGTATTCGCTTCACGCCAGGTTTAAGTGTATCTTATAAGTAAACACTACATATCATTCATGCGAGACTCAAGCGGTTAATAAAGGACCATAAGTGAAGAAAGGAAGGATCGAATACCATGAAGGTACTAATCATCGGAGCGAATGGCCAAATCGGCCAGCATGTTGTCAGTAAGCTTCAGTCATCGAAGGCACATCACGCCATTGCGATGGTGCGGAAGGAAGAGCAGCGAACGAAGTTCGAAGAACAGGGTGCCCGGACGATCCTTGTCGATCTTGAAGGAAGCATAGAGGATATCGCCCGTGCGGCGAAAGAGGCTGATGCGATTGTATTTACCGCAGGATCCGGCGGTCATACGGGCGCGGATAAAACCATGATGATCGATTTGGACGGAGCCATTAAATCCATGGAAGCCGCCAAGCTAACCGGCGTACGTCGTTTCGTGATGGTCAGCGCCATCGGTGTGCATCATCGTGAAAAATGGATGGAGAGCGCACCATACTACAGCGCGGCCAAACATTACGCGGATGTTTGGTTAACGCAAAGCGGACTGGATTATACGATTATCCGTCCAGGCCAGCTGACGAACGAAGGGGGTACCGGGAAGGTCGCCGTAGCGGTTGATTTGGATCGCGGCAGCATTCCGCGGGAGGATGTTGCATCTACGATTGTCGCTTCATTGGAAAATCCTCATACCATCGGCAAGGCATTCGACATGGTTAGTGGAGACACGCCAATTGAAGAAGCACTTCGTTCCTTATAGGGGAACGAAGTGCTTTTTAAGCGTAAGCCTCAGCCCAAAGCGTGAATCATGCAAGCACGATTGCCGTGCCTGCGTGATTCAATGACGTTTGAAGGCAATGCCGTGTTTTATTTCTTCTCCGGAGCATCGCCGGCATTCGATCCAAAATTCATCGGCGTCGTACCTTCCGCTTTCCACACCGTTCCTCTCCGTTCGTACTCGAATAATCTTTCAATCGCATTCGCGATTTGCGGCCCTAATTCTCGTTCAACTAAATACAGGGCGACGTCTAGCCCGGAAGTCACTCCTCCACCGCTCACCAAGCGAGGCCCATCTTCAACGACTCTTGCCTCGACCGTTTTCGCACCAAGAGCTGCGAGCGCGGGCATGCCGATTGAATTGGTGACGGCATACCGGTCTTTCAGCAAACCATCCATGGCAAGCAGCAGAGAACCGCCACAGACCGTTGCCACCGTCACTTCCTTATTGTTTAATGCTTGTTTCATCAAACGGGTCAAGCCGGTATCCTTGGCTTGCTTAAGAATATTGGGGATCGAATCATCCGAATGTCCTGCAGGCTTGCCCGAAGCCCCAGGAACCACAATAATTCCCGAACGTTTTGGGTCTAATGCAGCCTGCGCTTCAAGGGAGGGACCATTCAATCCGCTCGGGACCACTCGCTTGCCTTCTGCAGATACCAATTCCACCGTAACTTTTCCGCCGGTATACATTTCTGCGGCAGCAAACACTTCATAAGGCCCGGTAACGTCAAGCAAATCGAAACCGTCGAATAATACGATTTGAACATGGATATTTTTGTCCGCTGCTTGATCTTGATTTTCTGGAGGATTTGCACTTGCAGTTGGGACGACAAGCGATAGCAGCAGGGTAAACGACATGAGTAAACCAAAGATTTTTTTCATTATAAACCTGCATCCTTTCGTTTTGCCCAAGGCGTCAGCGAATGATATCCGCCAGGCATTGAGTATTTGATTGATTTCTAAAATGAAGGGGTACCCAACCCAGTATCCACAGTGAAATGGAGGGGAGAGCGATACCTCGTTTAGGAGGGGAACGAAACATCCTTCGATTGACCGATGGTTTGGATGAAGATGCTGGGAATCACGAGCAGCAACGCGATAGATCCGTAAACGCCAATGGTGTAGCTCGTGGCATAAACGAGCCCGAACCCCTGATGAAAGAGGGAAGTAATGAGATGAATCAACAGATTTGTGAAACAAAAGGCGTAGCTCCGGATCATCCAATTCCGGTGGCGGATGATCCGCTTCCTTCGGATTTGGACGAGAGCGGTAATCGTAATAATCAGCCATAGGATATTCAAAGCATTGAAGCCCATACTGCTTATTTTTCCGCCGGTGGCGTAGGGCGCCATGTAACCGGAGGTCAACACGACCACAAGCACGGATACGATGTAAACATAACCGTTAATGCGATGGAATCGGCGCTTTTTCTCGAATATCCATTTTGAAAAGTTCACCAGCCCCGACGCCATCGCAATACATGCAAAAGCAACATGCACATACATCACGTTCAGCCAGACCGGCAGATTCAACTCGCGCTTCAGCCCGGTTTTATGGCTTAAGAAGAACGTTGCTTCAGGATCGATCATATAGTTTTTCAATAAGGCGTAGAGAATAAATAGAACGCTGGCACTAGCCAACAATCCGTATAATGTGTTCCGTTTCTTCATATCAACCGCAACCCCCGAGGCTCCATATTCGTTACCCATACGCATACCGGGCTATGTAACCCGTCTTCCTGATAATTTGGATGCCGGCAGGATTCCAGCCTTGGCGACGCCAAACATTTGGTCACCATCGACGGAAACTTCGAATTTTAAATTCAACCGCATCGGCTTCGTGATTTGAAGCGACCAGGCAAGCTGACCGTCTCGAAGCACAGGATTCAAAAATTCGACCGTTTCCTCACCTTGGGTAGCCGTGCCTCGGATCCGATCCTCACTCGCAGAAATGGAGAGCTTGACCTGGAGCTTTCCGACGGGCGTGGCAATGGTCGCATCCCAATCGCCGTCAAAGGCAGAGGTCTGTACCGCATCGGTATCCGGCTTGTTGTAGGGGATAGACGTTTGGTCTGCGTCGAAGCTCGGTTCGCCGACCTTCGGTTTATTTCCATTGCGAGGTCCCACGCCGGATTCCTTCCAAACGGTTCCCCTCCGTTCAAATTCGAACAGCTGCTCTACCGCGTGGGCCATCCGCGGTCCGAGCTCGCGTTCCAGCAGGTATAGCGCAACGTCAAGCCCGGAAGTCACGCCGCCGCCGGTAACCAGATTGCCGTCATCCACCACGCGAGCGGAGATCGGAACAGCCCCGGTTGCAGCGAGTAAATCCATGCCCAGATGATTCGTTACCGCCGGTCTGCCTTCCAAGAGCCCGCCCATGGCCAGCACGAGTGAACCGCCGCAAACCGTGGCGACAACGATGTCTTTGTTGCCAAGTGCCTGGCGAATCATCTCCGTTAAATCTGTATTCATCGCCCGGCCAAGAATAGCAGGAACCGTATCCGGGCCATCTCCTTCAACGCTTCCGGAGGCACCGGGAACGACGATGATCCCTGAGCGATTCGGGTCGAGCGTGGCGCTCGCCTCAATCGTCAGCCCGTTGATGCCGCTGGGGACGGAACGCGGCCCTTCGGCTGTGACCAATTCGACGTTTATCGCGTCTTCAGCATACAGGGCTGCTGCACAGAAAACCTCATATGGCGCAATGGCATCCAGAAGGTCAAAGCCATCAAATAACACGATTTGAACATGCAGCATAAGTGATTTCTCATCCTCCTTGTTTTTCTATTCCCAAAAGATCCTTCAGCCTGTAATATTCCTTCTCATCGATCTCACCTTTAGCCATCCGTCTTTTCAGAATGAAAGCAATATCACGATCGTTTAGATCGGAAGGTTTTTGGCGACGGGAAATCGCATAGAATCGAACGGCTGCGAAACAAAAGAGCGTGAGACAAAATAAAGCTCCGAAAGGAAAAAAAGAAAACGTGCCGTTTTCGACGCCCATTGGCATGAACCTCCTTTTTTGCATGGCTGGAATGCGTGATGTGCTGCAAGGAGAATCATAACAAAGGAATATCTCGAACGAAGTGGCGAAACAGTCACAAAAGTATAAACAAATCATCACAAAATACCGGGTCCCGCCTGTTCCAGCTCATATCATGATAAACTAGGTGGTGAAGGTGGGATAATCATGAGTGGATTACATACGATCCTCGTTGTAGACGATGACCCGAGTATCGTTGATCTATTGAGGGATTTTTTAGAGAATGACAGCTTTCAAGTAATGACCGCATGTGACGCTGACCAAGCGTGGACGATATTTCAACAGTCTCCCATTCACTGTATCGTGCTGGACATCATGATGCCGGGGCAAAATGGGTTTGAGTTATGCCGACGGATTCGGGCAGAGAGCCATGTTCCGATCCTGTTCTTGAGCGCCCGCAGCGATGATGTGGACAAGATCAGGGGCTTCACGCTCGGCGGCGATGATTATATCGTCAAAACAGCTTCACCGGGAGAGATCGTAGCCAGGGTGAAGGCTGTACTGCGGCGTACCGATTCCAGCTGGCAAAAGAATGAAAGAATCTTGGATTATGGCCGCATCAAGATCAACCTCTCCGCGAGGGAAGTTGTCGTGGATGGGAAGCATGTCGTGCTCACGCCGAAGGAGTATGAACTGCTGCGATTATTTGCGGAGCATCCAAGGCATGTCTTCTCCTATGAGCAGCTATTGGCGAAGTTTTGGGACGGGATCGGCGACAGGCATACGATTCGCGTTCATCTCAGTCGGCTGCGGGAGAAAATCGAATCCGACCCGAATCACCCGAAATACCTGCTAAATGTATGGGGAGTAGGGTATCGATTCGAAGGAGGGTAAAGATGAGGAAAATTCGCATTCGTACATTTACTTTGCTTTGCTTCGTCTTCATCCTCGCGCTTCCATGGAACTTCTATGTTGCCGCTCATTTTATGGAGACCAAGACGCTCAGCTTCGAAAAAGGCCGGCTGCAAAATGAGACGCTGCAAACCAATATCTCGGAAGTGACTCAGCGTATTGAATCAGACACAGACAAATGGGCGGATCCCGATTGGCAAAATCAATTGCATGCAGCCCTCCGCCAAGCGAAAATGGATGTGCTGATCCAAACCGCCGCAGATCAGGACATTTATCGGTCCAATCCGGAGCGAAGCGGAACAACATTGTCGACCGAGCGGTTTTCCGTCATCCAAGACGGTCAGTTACAGGGACGCGTTACTCTTTATCTGCCTCAATCCAATCAGGTTCAAGTGATGGCGGCATTCATCGGGCTGCTGCTTGCCATCTTTATTGTCGGCATGGGGATGAGACGATTCGTACTTACGCCGCTTGAGCGGATGGGACTCGCAGCTAGACAAATTGCAACGGGAGACTGGGATGTTCGATTACCGATGTCCAGGGTTACTGAAATTGCTGAGGTCCGCGACGGATTCGATGTGATGGTGAAGGGACTTGAGCGATCTTACCGGAAACAAGCCGAATTGGAGGAGGAACGGCGATTCGTCATTACGGCCGTAGCGCATGATTTACGGACCCCGTTGTTCGCGCTGCGGGGGTATTTGGATGGTCTGGAGCAAGGGATCGCTCAATCTCCTGAGAAGATGGCCCGGTATGTGGCGGTTTGCAAGGATAAATCGGCGCAATTGGACCGTCTGGTCGAGGATCTGTTCACCTTTACCAAAATGGAGTACGTGGAGTCTGAGCTAAACGTTGAGAAGGTTGATTTTAGACATATTCTTCAGAACTCGATAGACAGCTTGAGACCGCAGGCGATGCAGAAAGGCATCTCCATCTCGTTTCATGCGGCAGTTGCTTGCAGCATCAACGGAGATATGCATTTATTAGAGCGTGCGATGAACAATCTGCTGGACAATGCCGTAAGACACACGCCTGCGGGTGGCATGATTGAGGTCGATTGTTATCGACATGCCGATAAGGTAACATTTACGGTGCGTGACACAGGACCGGGCTTCTCTTCGGAAGAGCTGGAACGTGTATTCGAACCTCTATATCGCGGAGAAGCTTCCCGAAGTCGTGCAACCGGAGGCAGCGGATTAGGGCTGACGATCTCACAACGCATTATTCGGCAGCATGGAGGAGACCTTGCTGCAAGCAATCATCCGGAAGGAGGAGCGCTGCTTGCAGGATGGATCCCATTGGCGATGGAAAAACATCAAGATCAGGAGATAAGAGGATGATTTTTAGAATCCGGCTTCCTTAAATCCCAGCACATCGTTAAGGGTACGTAACTAGAAAACGCTAAAGAGGATGTTATATGTCAAGAACGATACTAATTATAGAAGATGAGCATATTTTACGTGAAATCATGAAGGATTATTTGCTTGCGGAAGGATATGAGGTGCTTGAGGCCGCGGATGGTAAACTTGGAATCGCCCTATTTCAGGAGCATGAAGTGGATTTGATCATCCTCGACATCATGCTGCCGGAGCTCGACGGCTGGTCCGTATGCAAGCGAATCCGCAAAACCTCGAATGTCCCGATTATTATGTTAACGGCCCGCTCGGACGAAGACGATACGCTCCTCGGCTTCGAGCTCGGCGCTGATGACTATGTCACGAAGCCATACAGTCCTCCTATTTTGCTTGCACGCGCGAAGCGGTTATTGGAACGCAGGTTTGCTCACGATCATGATCAAGACACGCTAACCATCGGCGGTTTTATGGTCCATTTTCCATCCCGCAGCGTATCGATTGACGGCAAGGCCTGCGGCTTGACGCATACCGAATTCGAAATACTGACTTATCTGATGAAGAACAAAGGAATTATTGTTAGCCGGGAACAGCTGATCACCAAGATTTGGGGCTATGATTTCGCCGGGGATGATCGAACGGTCAACAGCCATATCCGCAATTTGCGTTCCAAGCTCGGCGAGCTTGCCAAGCACATCGTGACGGTGGTTCGTTCGGGATACAAATTCGAGGAAGAGCCATGAACAAGAGCATTGTCCTGAAGCTGTTTATGTTGACGGCCGGCTTATCCTTGTTCCTGATCGTCGCTATTTTTGCCCTGCAAACCGTTTTCTTCGAGCGATTTTACGCTTACCAGAAGGTCAAGGATGTCAGAGCGGCGCTGACCGCCTACGAACAAGAGCTGCTGCAAGGCGAGGATGGTCTTGCGCAGACGGCCAAGCGGGAACAAGACTTTTATGAACAACATAACACCTGGATTACGACGCTGGACGAACAAGGAAATCTGAAGGATGCCGATGATTTTTCCATGGAAATCAAACTGGAGCATGACGAGGACGACTTCGCATATTCCGCACGTATGATCCATGTTCCGCTCTACAGCTATATCAATGTGGAGGACTTTTACACCAACAATCCATTTGTTAAACCATGGATCGAGGAAGGGGAACACATTGCCTTGGAAGGCCTCATCATGAATGACCAGCTGATTATTCAGCGAATGGGGAGGGGCCCTTCCTATTTGCGAGACGAAAGCCATCTCGAAAATCCGCAGCTCGTGAATAAAGAGTATGAAGTCGTCAATCGGTATCAAGGTGCCACGGAAGATTACTTTAAAAAATACCCCAGCATCCAGGTAAGCGGAAAGATCACGAAGCTGCGCATACCGGAAGGCGCTGCGGTGTCCCGTTATACGAACCGCTTGCTTCTGCAGCGGGTTCAAACGTTTCAAGCGGATCTGCTGTATGGGGATATTTCGAGGCAGCAGACGGGGCAGGTTATCGATTACGAGGAAAACCATGTGAATTACAAGCTATTTATCGAACCGATCCAAGATGCGGACGGGAAACCGGCATATCTGTTTGCGATGACCTCGCTCCAGCCGGTGACGGAAGCTACGGACATGATGACCGATTACTACATTTACATTATGGGAGCCGCGGTACTGCTGGTCGTTCTCGTCTCGTTTTATTATTCCCGCAAGATCGCAAGGCCTCTGCTTCGCATCAATCGAACGGCACAGCAAATGGCGGCGCTTGACTTCTCGGAGAATATCCCGGTTGGGACGAAGGATGAAATCGGCCAGCTGTCACGAAGCATTAACGAGCTGTCCGAACGGCTGCACGACCATATCGACCGGCTTGAGCAGGACATCGAGAAGGAGAAGCAGCTTGAGCATACACGGAAGGAATTTATCGCCGGCGTATCGCATGAGCTCAAGACCCCGCTAAGCGTCATACAAAGCTGCATTTCCGTTCTGAAGGACGGGATTGCAAGCCATAAGCGGGAGCATTATTTTGTGGCGATGGAGGACGAGGTGCACCGGATGAATCTTCTCATCGGGGATATGCTGGAGCTGGCAAAATACGAATCCGGAACCTATAAGATGAAGATGGAGTCATTTTATATCGATACCGTCATCGAGCGCATCTGCACAAAATTGGCGGCGGACATTGAAGGCAAGAACCTGGAGCTGCACGCATCGGTTCAACCTGTCGAGGTTGTGGGCAATGAACTGCGCATCGAACAGGTGCTGATTAACTTTCTAACCAATGCCATTCGTTATTCACCCGAGCGGGAGTCCATATTTATAACAACCATGGAGGAGCAGGGAAGCATTAAAATATCCATCGAAAATAAAGGAGCGCATATTCCGGACGAACAGCTGGAGAAGATTTGGGACCGCTTCTATCGCGGGGAGCCGTCCCGCCAGCGCTCAACCGGAGGCACGGGCCTTGGCCTCGCCATTTCCAAAAAGATATTGGAGATGCATGGCATGCCTTATGGCGTTACGAATACGTCGGGCGGGGTTATGTTCTACTTTTATTTGAATAAAAAAACATAGGCTTCATGCATCCGAGCGCAGATCTTTAGATCTGTGCTTATTTTTTGTTCAAAAGGCTTTAGCTGATCCTACCTCTATAAAATCTATAAATCATTTTGATTTCATCTGCATTTTATCTTTATCTCACCCTCGTAAACTCTTTTCGTGAGGAGGAGAGAGAATGAGAAAGAGAATACCTATGGTGCTGTTTATCTTGTCTGCCATGCTGTTCGTGCTGCTGTACAACGTTTACTCGGGAGACCGCGGCAAAAGCGATGCCGAGCATCAAATGACGGGCTTCTTAGGCAAGAATGGAACTGCATCGCATCCGCCGGGGATACCATTCAAAGTGGTGATCGATCCCGGGCATGGGGGGAAGGATCATGGTGCGACCGGGGCCAGCGGAGGCTTCGAGAAGGATTTTACGCTGCAGCTGGCGCTCAAGGTTGAGGAGCTGGCGATGCAGGAGCCGCAAATCGAGGTGCATCTCACTCGAGCTGAAGACCAATTTATATCCTCGATTGACCGGGAAAGGCCGAATTTCGCCAATGAACTTGGAGCGGACTTGTTTATTTCGATTCACGGCAATACGTTTGAGGATCCTAGCGTTTCTGGAGTAGAAACCTACTATTATCATAGAAATTCCTATCCTTTGGCTGAAATCATCCAGAAGCATATGGTGCAAGGCAGCGGGTTTCGTGATCGGGGGGTCAAGCAAGAGGATTATTTTGTCGTGAAGGATACGAATATGCCGGCTGTACTAATCGAGACAGGCTATTTAACGAATCCGCAAGAGGAGCAACAATTGCTGACCGATGAGGTTCAATACCGACTAGCCGGTTCCATTCTGGATGGAATCAAGGAATACCTGCAAATACATGAATGAGGGGAAGATGGACATGCGTAAAAAAATCACCTTGACTATTCTAATGGGGAGCATCGTGCTGTCATTAGCAGCATGCGGAAACCAATCAGCGGACCAATCCGCAGTGCAGCCTGTGTCCCAAGCACAGGGACGGGAGGGAGCTGCATCGGGATCCACAGTTAAGGTGTATCAACAGACATTCGAGAACAGTGTGTTTCTGGGGGATTCCATTACGGAGGGACTGTCCTTCCACGATGTACTGGACGAGAAGAATGTTCTCGCAGGCGCGGGGAAAACGGCGGAGTTCGCCCTTGAAGATATCGAAGAGTTGGTCAAGCGAAAACCGAAGCAGGTGTTTATCCAGCTGGGCTCAGACGATATTTTATGGCCGACGGACGATCCGCTGACGTACGCCATGAACAACTATGCCAAGCTGATCGGCATGATCAGGGATAAGCTTCCGGAGATCCAAATCACGCTGTTAACGGTTACTCCGGTGACAGAGGAGGCAATAAAGAAGGAGCCCCGTTACAACACGATTCCGGATTTCAATCTGGCGCTAGAAAATCTTGCTGGCAATGAGCAAGTCGGCTTCGTTGATCTAGCCCCGATCTTTAAGGATTCGGCTGATATGTATGATTCGGACGGGATTCATTTCAAACCCGAGTTCTATGCAAGGATGCTGGATTTGTTGAAAGAGCACGTGAAATAACATGCGAACCGCTCGTTGGCACGCCAGCAGAACATCGGTTTTGTCCCCAGCGCAGAGGATGTTCTTGCACCGGAATAGGTTGGGGGTGACGGATCTTGGTTTTTAGCAGTCTTATCTTTCTGTTTCTTTTTCTCCCGGTCACCCTGTTGATGTACTATGTGTCGCCGAGGAGGCTGCGCAATGCTGTTTTGCTGGTTGCTAGTTTGATTTTTTATGCTTGGGGAGAGCCCGTGTACATTCTGATAATGGTGTTCTCCACGGTGTTCGATTATTATAACGGACTGCTTATCGACAAGTTCAGGCATCGGAAGCGGATCGCCAGAGCGATATTGATCGGTTCGATGGTCGGGAGCTTAGGAATTCTCGGATTTTTCAAATATGCCGGATTTATTATAGATAACATCAATCGGCTATTCCATTTGCAACTTCAAACAGCTGATCTGCCGCTGCCGCTTGGCATCTCCTTTTATACATTTCAAACGATGTCCTATGTCGTGGACGTTTACCTGGATAAAGTGCCGGTGCAAAGAAATATCATCTCCTTCGGGGCATACGTGACGATGTTCCCGCAGCTTGTAGCGGGTCCCATTGTTAAATACGGCGATATCGCTGGTCAGCTGGATGGACGCAGGGTGAGTCTGCATCGTTTCGGCGAAGGGGCCGAGCTGTTTATCCGGGGACTGGCCAAAAAAGTGCTGCTTGCCAACAATATCGGTTTGCTGTGGGCCAGCGTCAAAGCGGAGCCGGTCGCCGAGCTGTCCGTTTTATCCGCATGGCTTGGCATCATTGCATTTACGCTGCAAATCTATTTCGATTTCAGCGGGTATTCCGATATGGCTCGCGGGCTAGGCAGGATGTTCGGATTCGATTTCATGGAGAATTTCCGTTACCCGTATATTTCAAAAAGCGTGACGGAATTTTGGCGCAGATGGCATATCTCGCTCGGTACTTGGTTTCGGGAGTATGTCTATATCCCGCTTGGCGGAAACAGGTCAGGGCTGCCTAAGCAGTTGCGGAATTTACTAGTGGTATGGTGTTTAACGGGTTTATGGCATGGCGCCAGCTGGAATTTTATCGTCTGGGGATTGTATTTCGGTTTGTTCGTTGTGCTCGAGAAGCTGTTTCTACTAAAAATACTTGGACGCGTTCCTGCCGTTGCTGCCCATTTGTATACGCTCATGATTGTAATGGTTGGCTGGGTGTTGTTCGAAATGGAGGATTTGGGTGCGGCGGGACATTTCATTCGTGTCCTGTTCGGTTTCGGCGTGGAAGGATTCGTCGATCGTCAGGCACTCTATAGGTTGTCCACCAATGCCGTATTGTTAGTTGTATTGGCCATCTGTGCAACACCGCTGCCACGTAAAGCTCTATCGTATGTGAAGACAAGATGGAGCACAACCAGCACTGCTGCAGTTCCGGTTATCTACTTGTTGTTCCTTCTGCTGACAACGGCCTATCTGGTCAACGAAACGTACAATCCATTTTTATACTTTCGATTTTGAGGAGGGGGCAATGGACAAGAACGACAAAATCAACGGGACATGCATAGCCCTTCTGCTGCTCTCGTTTATCGGCGTGTTCGGCGCTCTGAATCTCGCAATGGCGGACCGGACCTTCTCGGAATCGGAGAACCGGGTGCTGAAGCAGCTGCCGCCTTTTTCCTTAAAAGCCGTGTTGTCAGGGACCTTTACGTCCGATTTCGAGGCTTACGTTTCCGATCAATTCGTCTTTCGGGATCGATGGATCGGGCTTAAAACGGACGCGGACCGCATCCAGGGGAAAAAGGAAAGCAACGGCGTTTATCTCGGAAAAGACGGCTATCTGATTCAAAAATTTGTTCCTCCGATTGAAGGGGATTTGCAAGAGAAAATGGCTGCCATTCTTGCGTTCGATGAAGCCACACCTGATCTTCGCAAATACGTAATGATCGTTCCCACAGCAGCGACGGTGCTGCAAGACAAGCTTCCAAGGTTTACGGAAACCGGCGTGGAGGCAGCATATTTAAGCGATATCTGGCGCTCGCTGCCTCAGGGTATCCATTACGTCGACGTATTGCCTGCATTATATGGCAAGCCGGAACAGCATGTTTTTTATAAAACGGACCATCACTGGACAACGAAAGGCGCTTATCTGGCTTACCTGGAGTTGTGCAAGCATATGGGGTTGGTCCCGAACGAAGAAAGCGGCTTTGATATTCAGAAGATCACCGACGAATTTTACGGTTCGCTCTATTCGAGAAGCGGTTATCGACATGTGCAGCCTGACAGCATCGAGTTGTTCCTGCGGAGCGATCCGCCAAAGATTAAGGTTACCTATGCCGACGAAGGAGAAACCACGGATTCGCTATATGCGATGGACAATCTGCAGAAAAAAAAGGATAAGTATGAGGTCTTTCTCAACGGCAACCATGGACTTGTCCACATCGCAACAGCTCAAACGAACGAGAAAAAGCTGCTGGTGGTCAAAGACTCGTACGCCAACAGCTTCATTCCTTTTTTAGTCGAGCATTACAGCGAAATCTTCGTGGTGGACTTGCGTTATTATGCTGATGATCTGGCCGCTCTCGTGCAAGAGCATGACATCCGCGACATGCTGATGCTTTATAACGCGAATACATTTCGTGAAGACCCATCTATAAAGAATCTATTGGAGTGAGATATATGATAAATCAATTGAATTGTAGAAGAAGGATATCCCCCCTGATCTTGGCGATTGTCGTTGCGATTTGCGTGCTATCCGGTTGCTCGGGGAAGGATGATAAAATGGCGGCTCAGCTTACGGCCAGCGAAGTAGGCGAGCAGATTATGCAAGCGGTGGACCTTGAGGCGATGCGTGAAGGGGATCAGGAGAAGCTTCAAAAATTGTACAAGCTCGATCTGGACGGCGTGGAGGATTTCATTCTTTACACATCAACATCGAACGTGAAAGCGGATGAATGGGCTGTCATCAAGCTTAAGGACCCGCATGAAGCGGAAGCTGTCAAAAAGAAAGTGGAGGCGCGCATCAACGAACAGAAAGCGAAATTCAGGGACTATCGTCCGGACGAGTATTTTTTAGTTGAAAATCATGTGTTAAAGGTGAAAGGGCCATTTGTTTTCATTGCGGTTTCCAAAGAAGCGGATCGTATGGGGGAAGCGTTTGACGACGCTTTGACCCAGGGGGGAAGCAGTGGGAATTAATGGTTGACAACTTCCGTTTACGAATGTAATCTATTAATTGTCAATCGATCGATTACAAATGTAAATAGAAATGGCAGGATGATATTATGAACAAAACTTCTCGCATATCGGAAGCTGAATGGGAAGTGATGAAGGTTTTGTGGGGCCACTCGCCGGCAACCGCACAGGAAGTCATTAATGCATTAAGCCCGGAATCCGATTGGAAGCCGGCAACCGTAAAAACATTGATTAACCGATTGCTCAAGAAGGAAGTCATTGGTTATGAACAAAACGGAAAGACTTATCTTTACTACCCATTGCTAAGTGAAGAAGAATGCCTGCGGGCGGAGAGCAGCTCGTTTCTTCAGCGGTTGTATGGAGGTGCGTTGAAGCCGATGCTGGTCCATTTTTTTAAGGAGGAAAAGCTGACAGAGGAGGAGATCGAGGATTTAAAGCGGATTCTCGATGAGAGGAAAAGATCAACATGAGTTCAGTGATGGCGTGGATCCCCCCTATCGTTCATTGGGTGGTTGAAGTCTCGTTCATGGCAACCGTGATGGTTTTGCTCATTTTAGTCATTCGCGCCTTGCTGAAGCATCGTTTGCCGATTAAGTGGCAATACGGATTGTGGTTGTTGCTGATTGTCCGGCTGCTGCTTCCATGGGCGCCAGAAAGCAGTTTGAGCTTGTTTAATCTTTTCCCGTTTATACATCAGGATTCATGGCAAGCCCCTGTCAAACTTGCCGATCCAGAGCCAGCTCTACCTGGGGAGCCCGAGGGATATTTGCCGTCCACTGTGACGTCCGGTCCCCATGCTTCGGAATCACTGATTAACGCGGAAATAGACATGCCCCCTCCATCTACATATGGAAAAGTATCTCTTTGGAGAGATACTGCTATTTTTATTGTCTGGTCTGTAGGCGTACTGATCTTCGGCCTGCGACTCGTTAAGGTGCACATCGCATTTAGTAGAGGACTGAAGGAAACGCCGCCAATACCAGCAGAGTTTCATCTAGTCGATCTGCTGGACCGGTGCAGGCAAGAAATTGGCGTGAATAGGAGCATTCCGCTATTGGTTTCACCCGCAATGGCAGGGCCTGGCCTGTATGGTCTTGTTCGACCTCGAATCTTACTGCCAGCCCAATGCGCCGAGACGTTTAGTTCCAAGGAGCTGCGTTATATTTTCCTTCACGAGCTCGTTCATATGAAGCGAAAGGATATCGCTGTAAACGTGATCATGACCTTATTGCTGATCGTGCAGTGGTTTAACCCCGTACTATGGTACGCTTATCGTAAATTGCGGGAAGATCAAGAGCTGTCGTGCGATGCCGCGACCATTTCGCATATAGGTAGTGATGAGGCGAAGGAATACGGCTATACCATCGTAAAACTGCTGGAAGGAAGTGCAAGCCGTCCCAGCAGGCTATTGGCTACTGCGAATTTTTCGCCGGGACATGGTGAATTGAAGAGGAGAATGATGATGATTGCTAAATTTAAGAGACAGTCCTTTAAATGGTCCGTAACTGGACTTGTCATGATTCTACTGTTGGTCGCTGTTTCATTGACCAATGCAAAGGCAGCGGATGTAAACCCAGTAAGCCCCGATCTGGCAAAAGAGATCGCGAAACAGGAATCAATCAATGTTCCCATCCTGTCAGAAATAGATCCGACAATTCGTGAGCAAGTCGAAGACACGGTCCGAAACATCATGATAGATCTTGGAATGGCGCTCCACTTAAAGAAAGTGGAGCATGTACCGGAGAATCATCAGTGGTTCCTCGAATTCGAAGGGGATGGAACTGGAATGGCAAATCTCTGGGTAGACGATAAGAGCGGCAAATTCGAGAACGCTTCGATCGGTGTTGATCTGCCGCTGAATCGAGTAGAGAATGACCAGATCGATCAAGCCGTGGAAGCATTAAAGAAAGAGGGATACACAGGGGAAACTGATTTCAAGGTGCATCGGGTCATCGACAATATGCTGAAGGACGGGCCATACAGCGTCCAGACCACGTTCTCCAACACACATGCACAGGTTGTATTTACCGAGCATCGTATTCGTTCCGTCTCATTCGAGCTCGATCCTGAGCAGGTCACGGAGAAGCATCAGGAGCGAGGAAGACAAGCTCTGACTTTCTTAGGTTATGATACGGAAGCACTTATGACATCCGCAAAACGTCTTGTTTCGGACAAGGAGGAGTATATCAATCTGCAGTATGAAGATGGGAGCCATATTACGTTTCATCCAGAGACGCTAACAATCAGTCAAATCGGATTGCAAGGCAAGGAGAACAGCGGTCATAAGGACTTCAAGATGACGAAGCAAAGACTCATTGAAACTGCAAAACCACTTGCTTCCGCATTGTTTCAAACGGATCTTGGGGACTACACATTAACAATGCATCCTAAGAATCCGGGTACAGCCAGCTTCCATAAACCGGGTGAGCCCTACATTCATGTATCGTATAACGCTTCCGGAGAGATCTACTTATGGACCATCAATGAAACAGCCTTTTTTCACTAGTATTCCTGATCGGTATTAAGAACGTGGTTGCCTAAAAATCAATGGTTTATAACATTTGGTTCTGGGTTATAGAAAGGTTTACTTACGGCTCTGCACGAATCGGTGCAGGGTCTTTATTTATATGATATATTGGTTAGAACTTGAAATAGGCGGGGGAGATATATGAAGGAGATACCTACAATTCAATTAGATAGGCTCACGTTACGACCTTTTTCCTTAGAGGATGCATCCGCCGTTCAGGATTTAGCAGGAGATCCCTATATTGCGGCAACGACATTATATATTCCGCATCCATACGAGGATGGAATGGCAGAAGATTGGATAAAAACACATGCCGTTAATTATCATGAAGGTCGATCGCTTGAATTAGCGATTGTACATACCGAAGAAAAATTTCTAATCGGCGCAATTTGTATTGGACTTAATAAGATGTTTGATAACGGAGAACTTGCATATTGGATTGGTAAACCGTACAAGAATAATGGATATTGTACGGAAGCAGCAAGAGGGATCATAAGATATGCATTTGAACAATTAGATCTGAACAGGGTATATGCACGTTACCTTGGGAAGAATCCTGCATCGGGAAAGGTCATGAAGAAATTGGGCATGAAATACGAGGGAACGTTAAGACAGCATGTTCTAAAGAGGGGTGAGTACCAGGACCTTATATACTATGGTCTCTTAAAGAATGAATTTTTCTCGGAGAATACGTAATAATTATTACAATTACCTCGATTGATTCAGACATTTCCTAGCACCGCACTTTCTTTTAGTTATTATAACTTACTCCAAAGAGCCGAATTCCTTAACAAGAATGCCGGCTCTTTATTTTGTTCTCGGAATATAGCCCTCCCATCTTCTTATATCAGGAAGCGAGGGCTGTTCACGTTGATTCATCAATCGAAAATAAATGGGATTCACGAATACGACGGCTTGTTGCTATGAGAAGCACATGCTACAATTGTTAGTAAATGACCATTTACTAATGGGGGGGGTTAATATGGGCAGACCACGTGAATTCACCAATGAGAACATCTATTACGGCGTTTATCAGTCGCTATGCAAGAAGGGGTTCGCACAGACTACGCTCACGGATATAGCGAACGAGATCGGTGTATCTCCTGCAGCATTGATCAAACGATTTTCCTCAAAGAAGGGCATCTTCCTCGCTTATAGCAATTTTGTCATTCAATTGACTGAAACGAAGTTTAATGAAGCGGATCAGAGCGACGCCCCGCCGATCGAAGCGTTAAAATCCGTTTATAAAGAGGCGGTCCGGTTAGGAAATGACCCGGTTTCCCTGGCGCGCCATACCAGTTTTTATCTGGAAAGCACGACCGACCCTGAATTGCTGGAAAGGTCGAAACAGCGCCTGGCTATTATTGATGCTGGAACGAGAAGGCTGCTGAGTAAAGCTGTTCAGGGCAAGTTCCTTCAATCTTGCGATATTGAGCTGGTCAGTACCGTGCTGCAATCCGCTATCAGCGGTGCGCTCCTGATCTGGATTCGGGATGCCGGGAAGTCGCTAGACGCTCTAATCGACGATTGTTTTCGCGTTGTGATCGGACCGCTACGAATAGGGGGGAAAGAAGATGCCAACGATGACTAGCCACCATGCAGATCTATACTACGAAGTGCACGGGGAGGGTCATCCGGTCATATTTACCCATGGCGCTTCCTGGAATCACAAGCAATGGGAGCCGCAAGTTCAGTTTTTTGCCGAGAAATATAAGACGATTGTTTGGGATGTCAGAGGGCATGGTTACTCCTCACTTCCGGAAGGAAAGGTTGACTCGGAAACGTTCAGCAAAGACTTAATAGCTTTGATGGATCACCTTGGAATAAAGCGAGCCGTGCTATGCGGGTTGTCCATGGGTGGTCATATCTCCCTGCAAACCGCGATTCGGTTTCCTGAAAGGGTAGAGGCTCTTGTATTAATCGGTACTCCGTTCACCAACGCATTTAACTGGTTCGAAAAATGTTTTGTCCCCTTTAACCGTTGGTCTTCCCGGATGATCCCGATGCGGCTAACCGGTAGGATCCAGGCGGCCATGCTCTCGAAGTATAATCCGGATAACCGAGCATACATTGAGGAAGCATTCAATATGCTGACACAAGAGAGATGGCTGCGCTTATGGGATGCGATCACCCGGATGGAGAGCCGCGAGCATTTGGACCATGTACAATGTCCCGTTTTACTGCTTCAAGGCGAACATGACACCATGATTAAAAGGCAGCAGAAATATATGCACTCGAAAATAAGAAACTCGGAGCTGCACATCATTCCGAGAGCTCACCATGCAACGAATCTTGATAATCCGAATGCCGTAAATGAACAGATATCCAGGTTTTTAGTCAAGCATCGCAATGAATTTTGATCGTTCCCCCTACTTCATCTAGATCAGTGCTCAAATTTCTTACCGAATTGAATATTTTATAGTAAAATAAAATTTGCCGGTTCAATTTAAGAGTAGAGTCAAAGACTCTATCGGGTGAGGAGTTATTAAGCACGTGAAAAAATTATATGCATCATGGTTCGGAAGCTACTGGAGCCCCTATCTGGTCATGGCTTTGGCAGGTATTCTCAGTGCGGTCTATTTTGGGATCACCAACACGGTTTGGGCCGTAACCGGAGAGTTTACCCGTCTTGGAGGCCATATTCTTGAATTCTTCGGGGTGGACGTATCGGACTGGGCCTATTTCGACCTTGTCCATATGAACGGAACGACTTGGACCCGAACCGACGGTTGGATCGTGTGGGGGATGTTTATTGGAGCCCTTATTACGATTTTGCTTAGCAACAACTTCAAGATCCGGATGCCGAGACAGAAGCGGCGGTATGTGCAGGGATTCGCGGGCGGCATCATAGCGGGCTTTGGAGCCCGTTTGGCGCTGGGCTGCAATCTCGCGGCATTTTTTACCGGTGTACCTCAGTTTTCGCTGCATTCCTGGATCTTTATCGTTGCTACGGCTGCGGGCACGTTCCTGGGCGCCAAGCTGGTCAATACGAGGTGGTGGAAAGGCAAGCCAGTTCTGAAGATGGGCGGTACAACGCCGATAGCTAAGACCGGGAAAAGCCGGCAGCCCCTTCTTGGAGCGGTCCTCGGTTTAGTCTACATAGCCCTCATCGTATATTTCTATGCCACTGGACGCACCATGCTTGGAACAGCCGCACTCTTCGGAGCGGCATTCGGAATCCTGATTGAGCGGGGGCAGATCTGCTTCACTTCCGCTTTCCGCGACCTGTGGATCAGCGGCCGGGCTACGATGACCAAAGCGATTGCCGTCGGCATGGCGGTCAGCTCTGTCGCTACGTTGATCATTATTCTTGTATACGGTTTAGACCCCATTACGAAAATTGCGGCACCTAGCACCTTTATCGGCGGATTGCTGTTCGGACTGGGGATCGTCATGGCCGGCGGCTGTGAAACCGGGATGATGTACCGCCTGATGGAAGGGCAGGTCGTGTTTTTGCCAGTGTTTATCGGCAACATTATCGGAGCTACCGCTTTGGCGTTTGCTTGGGATCACATGGGGGTATATAACCTGCTTGTGAAGAGTGGCGCGCCAGTCAACCTGATCACTGAGATGGGTCCGGCGGCTGCATTACTTGTAACACTGCTAGTACTCGGGGCCGGGTTCGCGGTCGCCGCATATTGGCAGAAGAACTACCGCTACGGCGTTGGATTCAAGAAAGGAGATGCAACTCATGTCCGTTGATTTCACACTGGATCTCCGGGGGGAATCTTGTCCTTACCCGGTCATTTACACCCTCGAAACACTGCGCGATATGAAAAAAGGGCAGACGCTTCAGGTCATTTCCGACTGCCCGTCCGCTTTCCGGAATGTGCCGGAAGAGGTCGTCAAGCACGGCTACAGCATGGCACAAGAGCCGGTCAAGAACGGCCAGGAATTCAGCCTCTTTATCCAAGTGTAAGAGAAATAACGCTAAATCAATGTTCAATAATGACGAAAGCCTCCCACATTCGACAGGGAGGCTTTCTCGTGTTATTAGCGGGACTTAATTTCCGAATAAGCTTTGGATCAATTGGCTGGCGAGGCCATAGCCCAAAGGGCGGACGGTTAGATGTTGCTTCCGAGCATCATATCGACGAATAATCCGAGACCCGGTTTTCCTTCAACCCATCCAAAACAGCCTCACGCGTTGAATGGACCAGATAAACATCCCATATAAAAAGTCGAAACAGAACAATGATCGCAATGATGATGATAACGATTATGCCGTACCTCTTAGATTGAGTTTTCTCTTTGTCCACCTGAATGTCCATTTGCTACAAACCTTTCCAACCATAGATAATTGTTACCATACACCATACCAATAAATAATGGGTCCGTAAAACTCATTATCGCCAAGGTTCTAAACATTCCTCTGCTTATTAGGGATACGGGCTCATGATAGGAATCGAGAGGACATAAAGGCTTTTTTTGTTGGTGCAGCTGATGCGGACATCCGTGAATGCAAGCAGCAAAGCAATCGGGGGCTTACAGCTACACATGAAGTGTCAATGTCAGGCGCTTTCTTTGTGCTGTACGACAAGAAGTGCCGGATGTATACTTTAGAGAAAAATTAGGTGGAGGGAGGTTAAGCAGGAGATGAATTCCAGAATCAGTAACCATCTATACTTACGCCGAGAGGGGGGAGCTCATGAAGCTGCAGGCGTCCGGGAAATCATCCACTTGGTTTGTGTATCAAAAAATCGTGATCGTATTTATCGTATTATTGCTGCCTCTCATTACCATGAGCCTCTGGCTCAACTTCAAAGGAATGTCCGTTTCCAAGGATGCGATCTTGGATTCTTCATTCGCGGGGGCCTCTTTTTACTCCAAACAGCTGGACAAAGAAATGTATTTTATCCGGAATTTGCAGCTGGAGCTGCTCAATTACCAAGATTTGCAGAAGCTGGGCTTTCGGGGCGGGACCCTGGATAATTATGAAGAGGTGGCGCTGATTGACCAAATCCGGGACCGGCTTGCCACGTTAACGGTATCGAGCGAATATGTTCTGAATGCCGGCGTTTATGTGGAATCCGTGGGAAAAACCATCTCAACCTTCTCCGGGGTTACCAATACGCCGAATGTTGAAATGGAGCTGATTTCATCGCTGCTATCGGTGAAATCCAAGCCTTCGTTTTATCGAAGCGGCGACCGTATCTTTTTTATCGAAACAGAGAACAACGGCAAGATCTGGTCCTATATCGAAATAGCCAGGCCTAAGCTCCTTGAGGCTTTAAAAGAAATCGCCAAACTCTATCCCGAATCCGAGGTGCTGCTTGGAAATAAGGAGCTCGGCTCCATTCTGGCAACCGAAGAGGAACCAGCGCATACGACAGGCATCCTGGCGCTCGCCGGCAGTGGAGATTTGAATAGCCTGGAAACGCCCACCAAGGGCAGCATGCATGGCGTTGACTATTTTATTATTCAAAATGACGTCAGCTCCCTCGGATTGGAGCTGATCATGTACGTAAACCAGAATGAAATTACGCGCCCGCTGAGCCAGTTTATTACTTGGTTTTACACGTTGTTTATTATTGCACTTATCGTGCTGATCCTGTATTCGTTCTCCGTCAATTTGATGATTCACAGGCCGCTGTCCAAGCTTGTCAAGGCGTTTCATATGATAGAGACCGATAATCTGGATATTACGATCGAATCCAAATCCAAGGACGAGTTCCACTATGTGTTCAACAGCTTCAACAATATGACCCTGAAGCTTAAACACTCCATCGAAGAAAATTATGAGCAAAAAATGGCGCTTCAGCTCTCCCAGCTTAAGCAGCTTCAATCCCAGATCAATCCGCATTTTCTATACAACAGCTTTTTTAATATTTACATGATGTGCAAAGTAAACGACGCGGAAAGCGCAGCAGAGCTATCGCAGAAGCTGGGGAGCTATTATCAGTACATTACGAGAAGCGGTTCGGACGATGTTCCATTCGTCAAGGAATACCGCCATGCGCTTGATTATTGCGATATTCAGTGCATCCGTTTCTCCAACCGGATTGCATACGAGGATGGAGGGCCGTCCGGAATTCCGCTAGCCTTTTCGGTTCCTCGGCTCATCATTCAGCCGATCGTGGAGAATGTGTTCGAGCATGCGTTCGTGGACGGCATGGACGATGGGATGATCTATATCAACGCGGATTACCGAGATGGCAGGCTGCGGGTAACGGTGGAGGATAATGGGAGGATGGTAACGGATGAGCTGATCGCGCAATTAGGCGAAAGGCTGCGAGACGATTCCAAGCAAATGGAGAAGACGGGTTTGATGAATGTGCATAACCGACTTCGCCTTAAATACGGGCCCGAAAGCGGGCTGTTCATTTCGCGCAGTGTCTATGGCGGTCTTAAAGTAGAGCTGATCATAATCGACGTAAGTGAGGAGGCTTCGTAATGTATCGACTGTTGATCGTAGATGATGAACCGGTGATCACGAACGGTCTGGTTCAGTTATTTGAGGAAAACCCGGAATTTGAGCTGGATGTCCTTAAAGCGTATTCGGCCAAGGAGGCGCTTGCGATTGCCAAAAAGATGAAGCTGGATATCCTTGTCAGCGATATTCGGATGCCGCAAAAAAGCGGGCTTCAGCTGGTGGACGAGCTGATGTATTACTGGCCGATGTGCCGAATCATCTTTTTGACGGGATACAGCGAATTTGAATACGTGCACGAAGCGCTGCGCAAAAATGTGGACAATTACATCCTGAAAACCGAAGGCATCGATCCGATCTTTACTGCTGTCCAACAGGCTTGCCAGAGGCTTGATGAGGAGAATCGCCGCAGAGTACAGGAAGACAAGCTGAAGCAGCATGTAAAAATCGCCGAGCCCCTGCTGAAAAACGAACGGATGGAGCGAATCCTAGACGGGGAGCCGATCCGTACACTTTTGACCGATACGCGTTATGAAGGATTGGACTTTCGCATTTACCCTGACCTGCCTTCGTTATTTGTGATGGGGTGCATAGACGAATCGGCGCATTCGGCATCCAGGGAGATGATCTCATCCATACAGGGGATATTTATGAATGATCTACCGTCCTCGTTTAGCTGCGAGCAAGCGGTTTATGAACGAACACTCATTTGGCTTCTTCAACCGGATGCAGAATTATTGGGCCGCTTCCAAGAAGGGGAGAGCGAGGGGACGATTTCGTGGAGCGGAGTCACGGGCTATATGAAAGGGATCCTGGAGTCTATACAAAATGAATGCGACGAATTGCTCGGGGTACCGGTATCCTTCGGAATTTCAGGGAACCTGAAGGAAGCGTGGGGGACGATCCGTGAGCAATATGCAACACTGCGGATGATCCTGAAGCAAAAGCAAGCGTTGGGTCAAAGCATGGTGATCACCGACATTTCGAAAGTAGGCAGACCGATTGGGAACACGGACGAACAAGCGCGACATCGCGAGGGTGATTCGAAATCATTGGTCATTGCCCAGATTCAGAAATACATACAGGACCATCTGGCCGGGGATGTCTCCTTGACCGCGATCGCGCAGGAGGTGCATTTTAATCCATCCTACCTGTCCCGCTACTACAAGCAGATGACGGGGCAGAATTTGCTGGAATATATTCAGGCCAAGCGCCTTGAAGCAGCAATCGACTACATGCGGAACACGGACTTAAAGCTGCAGGAGATCGCTGCCCGGGTCGGTTTCGATTCGCATTCGTATTTCACGACGTTTTTTAAGCGGAAGATGGGCATGTCTCCTCAGGAATACCGCAGTTGACGGAGCCGGGTTATCGCGCAGCCTTGAAAACAAGTAAATAAATTGAAAGCTATGTAAAAATCTTAAAATTGATAGCGCTTTCTTCCGGCATATATAATTGGACCCAAGAAGTAAAGACCAAAGCAGTCTACAAACGATTCGAAGGGGGAAAGCCATCGACATGAAAAGAATCAAGCCATGGAAAATGATTTTGCTTGCCACATTGTCGTTATTTGTCATATCTGCATGTTCAGGTCAAGGTAAAGAGCCAGCAAGTTCCCAGCCGCAAACCGAGACCAAAGAAGAGGGCGGCACGGCGGCGGCTCCGCCTGATCCGTTGGGGAAATATCCCGAGACGGTAACCGTAACGGAGGTAATGGGCTTCAATCCGCCCGAAGATCCCCGGACGCCGAAGGGCATTACGCCGGAGCAGAATGCTTATCTTAAAGATTTGAAAGAAATGCTGAACATTGAAGTGAAATACAAATGGACGGTCCCATCCAGCCAATTTAGTCAAAAGTTCTCGCTTGCCTTGGCTTCTGGCGACCTGCCGGATATTTTGGAGCTGGACGGTAAAAATTTCGAAAAGCTGAAGAAGCAGGGGATGCTTGCCGATCTGACCGAGGCCTACAACGATTACGCATCGCCGACATTAAAGAAGTATATGGAGTCTGACGGCGGTTTCGCCATGAAGACGTATTCCCAGGACGGCAAACAGTTAGGAATCCCGGCTTTTGAGGACCCTTTCTTATCGACGCAGCTGCTCTGGATTCGCAAGGACTGGCTCGACAACCTGAAGCTTGAACCTCCTAAAACCATGGACGAGCTGGAGATGGTCGCCAAAGCATTTGTCCAGCAGGATCCGGACCAAAACGGCAAGAACGACACCTACGGACTCGTGCTGCAAAAGAATTTGTTCTTCTGGGGCTTTGACGCAAGAGGATTCTTCAACGGCTTTGGCGCGTATCCGTCCATGGGCGATGGTCAAACGGCATGGATTCAAGACGGCAGCGGAAAGCTGATTCCGGGTCTGATCCAGCCGGAGGTAAAAACAGCGCTTGGCAAGCTTCAATCCTGGTACAAAGAAGGCATCCTGGATAAAGAGTTTGCGCTCAAGGACGAGAACAAAGCGGTCGAGGACATTACCGCAGGCAAAGTCGGCATTTCCTACGGGGAATGGTGGTATCCGAACTGGCCGCTGAACCTGAATGTGGATAAAGATCCGAACGCGAATTGGATTGCCATTCAAATTCCTGGTTTAGACGGTCCGGGCAAATCGCTGGTGCCTAAAATCCGGGGTGACAAGGTATATGCGGTGAACAAGAAAATGAAGAACCCTGAAGCCGCTATCAAAATGATCAATTTCTATATTGAGATGGGGAATAAGGAGTATTTGAATCAGAACCAGGCAGAGAAGGGATATGTATACAACTGGTTCAGTCCGCGGATCTATAACCCTGCCCAGATCGAAACCATTTACACCGAAGTGAATAAAGCGCTTGAAGCGAATCAGACGGAAATTACGCTGGATGATGAAAATTACAAGAACGTCGCCGACGTCTTCAAGGCCACCAAGGATTACTTGGCTGGTGATACATCGAACGCGAGTAAAGGCGTGAACTGGGGACAATATTTCAGCCGTGCAGCGAAGGACGGCGGCTGGGGCTTGACCCGCCAGATCAAAGAAAAACAGGCGTTTGTCAACCACGAGTTCTACGGTCTTCCAACGGCCACGCAGGTGGAGAAGGGGGCCCAGCTGGATAAGCTTATGCAGGAGACCTTCACCAAAATTATTATGGGGTCTTCCGTGGATGAATTCGATAAGTTTGTTGCCAGCTGGAAGTCGCTTGGCGGCGACGAAATTACGCAAGAAGTCAATGATTGGTACAGCCAGCAAGCCGTAAAATAGTCGTTCCAAAGCGGGGAGGAGGCGTTACCGGTTACCGGCGCCTCCCCCCCGTTTTACAAATTCATAGAGCTTACGTTGCCATATCCTGAAATGTCCGGGAGGTCCAGCTGTGAGAACGCTGAAAAAAGAATACTTGCTTCATTTGATGTTGCTGCCCGGTGTTATCGTGACACTGATATACGCCTATGGGCCGATGGTAGGCCTGGTGATGGCGTTTCAACAATTTGAGCCGCTGTCCGGCTTCTTTCACTCCGAATTCGTTGGATTTGAAAATTTTCAGTACGTGTTCGGGCTGCCGGATTTTAAGCAGGTCATGTGGAATACGCTCGTCATTTCCGTATTTAAGATGGTCCTGCATCTGCTTGTGCCGTTAATACTCGCCCTGCTGCTTAACGAGGTCACCCGAAAGTGGTTTTCCCGGTTTGTGCAATCCGCCATTTTCCTGCCATTCTTCCTATCCTGGACGGTTCTCGGCGGCGTCATCATCGAATTATTCTCGCTTAGCGGTCCGGTAAACGGGTTACTGACCGCCTTTCATCTGGAGCCGATCATGTTCATGCTGGATAATGACTGGTTCCGTGGGATCATCATCGGCTCGGACGTCTGGAAGGGCATGGGCTATAACATGATCGTGATGCTCGCAGCCATCGCGGGGATCAATGCCAATCTTTATGAGGCTGCTGAGGTCGATGGTGCCGGAAAATGGAAGCAAATGCTCCATATCACGCTGCCGGGCATGGCTCCGATCGTGATTCTTCTTGCCGTGCTAAGCCTGGGGGGAATCCTGAATGCGGGCTTCGAGCAGATCCTGATTATGTATAATCCGACGGTTTATGAAGGCTCGGATATTATCGATACGTTCGTCTACAGGCTCGGCATGTTCAGCCAGCAATTCGGACCGGCGGCCGCCGTCGGGCTGTTTAAATCGGTCATTTCGCTTGTCCTGGTGTCCGTGACCTATTATGCGGCTTACAAATATAACAATTACCGGATCTTTTAGGCTGGGGGGAGAGAAATGCACAGACCAACGATGAGCAGAAGACTGTTTGTCTTGTTGAATACGCTGCTGCTTACGACGATCACTGTACTTGGCATTATTCCATTCATTCACTTGCTTTCGATTTCCTTAAGCTCGAATACCGCCGCCATGGCTGGTGAAGTGAAGCTGTGGCCGGTTGGTTTTAATGTAGATGCTTATCGGTACCTTGGAGAGAAAGTGGAATTCTTCCTCTCGTTCGGCGTTTCACTGGAGCGGGTCGTTCTGGGAACGGCTGTCAATATGTTCTTGATATTCATTACGGCATACCCGCTATCGAAATCGAAGGAGCAATTCAAGCACAGGACGCTTTATGTGTGGTTCTTTGCCATTACGATGTTTTTTGGAGGCGGATTAATTCCGACTTATATCACGGTTAAAAATACGGGACTGATTGATTCGATCTGGGCTTTGATTCTCCCAGGCGCGCTTAACGTATGGAATATGGTGCTGATGCTGAACTTCTTCCGGACGATTCCCAAAGAACTGGATGAAGCGGCTACGATTGACGGGGCAGGACACTGGCGGGTGTTATGGAGCATTTATCTGCCTGTATCCCTTCCGTCCATTGCGACCATCGGCTTGTTCACCATTGTGGGTCACTGGAATTCGTGGTTCGACGGCATCCTGTATCTCAACTCGCCGGAGAAATACCCGCTCCAGACGTACCTGTCGACATTGATTATGTCCATAAACTCGCAAATGACGTCCATCTCGATCGAACAGCTTAAGGCGATGGAGAATTTAAGCGAGAAAACGCTCCGAACGGCCCAAATCTTTATGGGTGCGCTTCCGATTATGCTCGTCTATCCGTTCCTGCAGAAATATTTTGTTAAAGGAATAACCGTCGGCAGCGTGAAGGAATAAAGCAGCGGAGCAAGCAGGAAGGGGAGAGCTATTATATGAAAAAAGTGTCGGTTGCATTAATCGGAGCCGGGCTTCGCGGAATCAATTATTTGGAGTATGCGCTGCAGCATCCCATGGAGCTCGAAGTCACCGCCGTGGCGGAGCCGGTTCGGGAGCGAAGAGAGAGCTTTAAGCATAGGCATTGGATCGACGATGCCAATTGCTTCGAGGATTGGGACGCATTTTTTGCCGCGCCCAAGATGGCTGACGCCGTCCTGATCTGCACCCAGGATAAGCAGCATTTCGAGCCGACGATGCGCGCGCTGCAGGCGGGATATCATGTGCTGCTGGAGAAGCCGATGTCGCCGGATCCGGAAGAATGCATACGGATGGGGGAAATGGCTTCAAAGGCCGGAAAGGTGTTTTCGATCTGCCACGTGCTGCGGTATTCGCCGTTCTTTCGGACGCTGAAGGAGCTGCTGGAAGAGGGCGTGATCGGCCGCCTGATGTCCATCCAGCATAATGAAAATGTGGGATACTGGCATCAGGCACACAGCTTTGTAAGAGGGAATTGGCGCCGCAAGGATGAATCCAGCCCTATGATTCTGGCAAAGTCCTGCCACGATCTGGACATCTTGCTCTGGCTG
Source organism: Paenibacillus sp. FSL R5-0810 (assembly GCF_038002285.1). Taxonomy (NCBI): domain Bacteria; kingdom Bacillati; phylum Bacillota; class Bacilli; order Caryophanales; family Paenibacillaceae; genus Paenibacillus; species Paenibacillus sp. FSL R5-0810. Next base: position 2,129,353 of record NZ_JBBOCF010000001.1, on the reverse strand, counting down.
GCGGATGCGGACTGCGTTCGGGTATCCTCCTTCGGTTCACTCACTCATTTTACGGCTGCCGAAGCGCCGGAAGGAGCGCCGCTGCGCTGTCTGGACGGATGCCCGGCGGCGGATGAATGTCTCTACTATGCGCCAAATCTTTATTTAACGGCGGATACGAACTGGCCGACATCTGCCATCAGCGACGACATGAGCTACAGTGCGCGGTATAAGGCGCTGCAGGAAGGACCGTATGGCCGATGCGTTTATCATTGCGATAACGACGTGGTTGATCACCAGGTGGTGAATTTAGAGTTTTCGAACAGCGTCACGGCAGCATTTACGATGAGTGCCTTTACAAGGGACGTGAGCCGGACGATCAAGCTGATGGGAACGCGCGGTGAGATCCGGGGGGCCATGGAAAAAAACGAAATCGAGATCATTCATTTTGGCAGCGGAAAGGTCGAAAGGATTTCCTTTGACGATATGGGCGGTCATGTCGGCCACGGGGGCGGGGACATGCGCTTGATCAAGGATTTTCTGAAGCTGGTCCGCGACGGTGGTCAAACGCAAGGGCTTACCTCGGCGGACCGCTCTGTGCAGAGCCATCTGATGGCCTTTGCAGCCGAGCAATCCCGAATCGAGGGATCGATTATTCGTCTTGAAGAGTTTCGACAGCGTTATACCGCCAAATGATTCACATAGAAATGACAAAATGCCGGTCTTTAAGATCGGCATTTTCATTATTAATCGTTGCTTAATCGTCTATCGACATGGATTGGTTAATCAATCGTAAGTGGCTGGTTCGTCAGGGATCGAATCCAAGGTATCGCACTTAACATCGTCCATCGCATGACCGGATTTTTCATCGTAAATCGTTTCATCATGGACTTCGATGCTTCAACCTCGTGGAATGCATATTTACTCATTTCGTGATAATAATTGTAGATCGCTGTTTCAAAATCCGCTTCTTGTTTCATCGCAGCCTCAAGCTTGTCGGCGAGGAGACCTGCATCTCGCAGGGCCGTGTTGCCCCCGTGCGATCCAGTAGGAGGCATGACATGGACTGCATCACCCATAAAAATAACGCGTGAGTTGGGCCAACGGGAGGGTTTCCTTCCAGCTTTGAATTTAACTCCCATCGTATAATCTACGTCAGCATGCTCGATTAGACGCCGGATCGCCGGGTGGAAGTCTCGCGAAACGTTTTGGGCCACCCGAAACAGCAGGTCGGGGTCAGAGGTAGTTTGATATTCCGAGAACCTTTCTTTGGGCATGAGAACAGCCCACATGATATAATCATCAACCATAGGAGGCGGCTGGACGATTCCCATTCGGGAGAACGCAGCTTGGGGAGCTTCGCGAAAGGCCATCGTCGTAAAAAAGATGCCGTCGCCTGAACGACCGATGGCGTGGATACCGCTTGTTTTGAGACCTTCGGGCATCAATGGTCTATCTTTTTCATGAACCAATCTAGTACGGCCATAAATCGCCCAATGGTTCACATCTTCCGGTTCACAATCCGGAAGGTATTGTTTGCGCAGGGATGAATGTACTCCATCTGCACAAACGATGAATGCTGCATGTGCGGAAGTTCCGTCGTTGAAGTGAAGGACGGCCCCATCCGGGTTAGATTCGGAATGGACCACTCGTTTCCCAAAATGCACCCGTTCTTGAAGTCCTTCCAGCATGATCGTGCGCAACGTTTGGCGATCCGCTTGGCGAGGGATCCGTAAGTCGGTGCCCGTTGGGTCTCCTTTAAACGTGAGTTTGAATATTTCGCGTAGTTTCCCATTGGTTAATCTAAAATAACTATCATGGTCAGTAGGCGAAGTAGTGGCCAGAAACAGCTCGAATAAACGAGGAGGAAGACATCGCTTTATGGCGGCAATCCCGTGTTCATCTACCGTAATTCGATACCCTTGGCGACGGGCGTCCACAGCTTGATCGCGTTCATACACTTGCACTTCCATCCCGGCCCGAAGCAGTGCTTGAGCTAAGCATAAGCCGCTTAAACCTGCGCCCACAATGGCGACCGAAACTTTGGGAACATTACTCGCTGTTCCTGTCTTCGGGCTAATATCCATCTTGTCTGCATGCATGATAAGACACTTCCTTTCCGGGAAATAAACAATGTCTCAATTACTTCATTATTGATACAATACAATATGGAACAGTGACCTTAACCCGGCGCAGGAAGGATCATGAACTAGGTCTGTAGAATGGTTTTGTTGGAATGAAAACATGCACGCAAGGAGAGCGGGATGATTGACCGAATCAAGAAATGGGCTAGAAAGCTAAAAGGAAAGATATTCGTGCTCTATTATGCTTACAAGGATCCTCGGACCCCGTGGTACGCCAAAGTATTTGCCATCTGTGTTGTAGCCTATGCGTTTAGCCCCGTTGATCTGATTCCAGATTTTATTCCTATTCTAGGCTATCTGGACGATGTGATCTTAGTTCCACTTGGAGTAGCCATCGCACTGAAAATGATACCTCCTGATGTCGTCCAAGAGAACGAAGAGAAAGCCGAGCAACGTATAAAAAACGGTAAACCGAAGAATTGGCTTGCAGGAAGTTTTATTATTCTCCTATGGATCGCGGCAGTCCTTTGGGTTTCGCTGATCATATATCGGTACATGGTGGACTGATCGAATAAAAGAGCGTTGCCAGCGGCAGCTGCTCTTTTTTTTCGATCTATATTAGAGGTTAGCGTTGCTGCGTTCACGAATCGCAAAAATGACGATCATCGTTACGAGTAGATTGGCAATTTTATTTTCCCTAAGCGCTGACTTCCCAATGGTGCAAACCCATGATATCATCTAATTAGACATATATTAAATTAAACGATCGTTAAATTTAATATTCAGGAAGGAGGGCTTGAATGAGCACGGACTTTTACCTGGTTAGACATGCTGAAAAGCAGAAAGGAACTGGAGATGTTTCCATTTCTCCATTAGGGATACAGCAGGCTCGGATGACAGCAGCATATTTTCGTAAAATGCCCATAAGCAGAATCTGTTGCAGTCCTCTTCAGCGAGCCAAGCAGACCGCTGGGTTCATTGCAGAAGCCGTGAATCAAACCATATTGGAAGATACCCGGTTACGGGAACGGGCAAACTGGGGAGACCTCCCTGGACAAACATTTCAGGAGTTTATCGAGATGTGGAATCACTGCACCTTGGAAAGAGATTTTGTCCCCCCAGTCGGCGATTCTGCAAGAAGGGCAGGCGAGCGCTTGTCTTCCTGCATAGTGGAGCTTTCGGCACAACACCCAAATGAGAAGATCGTGATCGTGACCCATGGCGGGTTAATCACAGACTTTATGGTAAACGAATTTTCCCAAGATGAGTTGAATGCCTATCACCCGGACTTTGTTCAAACGCAGAGTCGACTGGTCCCTGAGTGTTCTATCACTCATATAAAATACGTTGATGGGCGATTTGTATTAATCGATTTCGCAAATATAACGCACTTACATCTTTTGGGATAAAATCTGTTGGAGTTCTTCTATACGCTGAAAACAGGCTGCCCTACATTCGGCGGCTTGTTCGCCGAGCGGCCCTAAACCCCAATAATTGCAACATGATGGCAAACGCAGTCCTAAAGCGCACTATTGACATTCGGAGCTTGCAGCTGTAATTTGTGAATATAAAATAAAAACATTCATAAAATCATAAATAAATTCATGAAGGATGTGAACAGCGACATGCCAAAAAAGTTTTCCGATCAGGAACGCGAATTGATCCGTCAGAAATTGCTTTCGGAGGGGCGGCACCAATTTGAAACAGCAGGTCTTCGCAAAACGAGCGTGGAGGATTTGACGAAGGCTGCCGGCATTGCCCAAGGCTCGTTTTACATGTTTTTCGCTTCAAAAGAGGAGTTATATTATGAACTTCTGCTGGAAGAGGAACAGCGTATCCGCAATGCTGTGCTGGAATTATTCCCCCCTGATGAGGTTTGCAGCAAGGAAGGCATCAAGCGGTTTCTTTCCTATTCATTAAGAATGATGGATGAAAGCCCGCTCCTCCGGAAGATGATGGATCGGGGCGAGATGGAAATGTTGTTCAGGAAGTTACCCAAGGTGCAGCTGGAACGCAATTTTAGCGAGGATCAAGAAGCGCTCTTGCCGATCATTACGTCTTGGCAAAGAGCGGGCATTTTATCCGGTACGCCTTCTGAATCGATTGTGGGGATGATTCGATCCTTGGCCTTGCTGACGCTGCACAAGAATGACATCGGAGAAGCCCAATATACGGCAACGATCGAGCTGCTGGTCGAATTGTTATCGGCTGGTATGCTTGCGGCATCAAGGCCTTTTAAAGGAGACGAGCCGGTATGATCGAAGTTAGAGGGCTTCATTTTACCTATCCGAACCGGAGCGAGCAGACCCTGCGCGGACTGGATTTTGTGATTCCAACCGGGGAAATCTTCGGATTCCTCGGTCCTTCCGGCGCGGGTAAAAGCACGACGCAAAAGCTGCTGATCGGCGTGCTGAAGGGCTATCAGGGAAGCGTAAAAGTAATGGGCAGCGAAATCAGGGATATCGGTCCCGACTATTACGAACGAATCGGGGTTGCCTTTGAATTCCCGAACTTCTACAGCAAATTTACGGTTCTTGAGAATTTAAAGCTCTTTCGTTCCCTCTACAAGGGAAAAACCGAGGATCCTATGCATCTGCTGGAACAAGTCAATCTTGCAGATGCTGCAAACATGAAGGTGTCCCAGCTGTCCAAAGGGATGAAGATGAGGCTTAACTTCTGCCGGGCGCTGCTGCACGATCCGGATATCCTCTTTCTGGATGAGCCCACCTCCGGCTTGGACCCGGTGAACGCGAAACGGATGAAGGAATTGATTCTGGCGAAAAAGGCGGAGGGGAAGACCGTCCTCATCACAACGCATAATATGCAAGCGGCAGAGGAGCTTTGTGATCGAGTAGCATTTATTGTTGACGGTGAAATCAAACTGATCGATTCGCCAAGAGAATTGAAGCTGCGGAAGGGAAGGAAGGAGCTTCGCGTAGAATTTCGCAAGAACGGCCAGCTGAAGGAAGCCTTATTTCCTCTTGACGGTATTGGCGGGAATGATCAATTTCTTAAGATTATAAAGAATGATATGCTCGAAACGATTCATTCGCAGGAGGCATCCCTTGAACAAATTTTTATCGAGGTGACGGGGAGGCAGCTGATATGAAAGGCTTATCCCTGTTGATATTCGACCTGCGTTTTCAATGGCGTCATGGATTCTATTTCGTTTATGTATTCGTTTGTTTTTGTTATTGGATCTTGCTTAGGTTCATTCCAGAAATCTATAAGGAGACGACAGCCATAGCGCTGACCTTCAGTGACCCTGCAGCTTTAGGACTTATCATGGCAGGCGGGATGGTTTTGTTGGAGAGGGACCAAGGCGTCCACGATCCGCTGTTCGTCACGCCGGCTCATATTCGGGATTATTTGCTGGCGAAAGCCGGATCGCTGTCCGTCTTGTCCCTTGCGGCAGGATGGGCCATTCATGCGGCAAGCGGCAGCCTTCCGCAGTCACCGCTTGCTTTTTCTGCAGGCATCGTCCTGACGTCAACCTTTATGACCTTGCTATCGATAGGCGTGGCGGCACGACACCGTACCATCAATGGTTTTATTCTGATGGTGCAAGTCTACGCTTTGCCATTTGTCCTTCCATTGCTGGGCTACTTTCATTTATGGCATACGGATCTGTTTCTCCTGCTTCCGACCGAAGGGACACTTCGATTACTCGGTTCTCCTTCTGGCGGCCTGTCCGTAAATCACCTTCTTTACTCCGCATTCATCCTATTGATCTGGAATTCCGCAGCATATATCTGGGCACACCGCTCTTATTCACGCCATGTGCTGATGAGGATCGGAGAAGGAGGGGATGGCAATGGAAAAATATAAAGCCCTGATGATGAAGGATTTTCGGCACGCATTGAAAGACCCCGTGCTCATGGCGGCTATGATCGGTCCGCTGGTGCTTATCTTCCTGTCCAGGTTCGGTTTTCCTATAGCCGTTCATTGGCTTGACATGCATTATTCGTTTAATCTTGAGCAATATCGCGGCTTTGCTGCCTCATTGTTAGTTGTGACGATCCCGATGTTAACAGGGATGCTTACGGGGCTGCTTATCCTCGACGAACGGGATGAGAATATGATAGCCTATTACGCGGTTACGCCGCTGATGCGTAAAGGTTATTTGCTGTATAGAGTGGCGCTTCCAACCCTGCTGTGCATCGTTTTATCCGCAATCTATTTGCAATGGTCTACGATGTCGGTCGTTCGATGGGAAACGCTGTATGCTTTGCTGCTGCTGGCATTGGAATCGCCGTTGTTTACGCTCTTTCTCGCCGCATTCTCATCAAATAAAGTGGAGGGACTGGCCTTATCCAAAATCGGAGGGTTGTTCATCATAGGCCCTGTGGTGGTTCATTTTGTTCCGGGAGCTTGGCAGGTGCTTGGGGCTTTGCTGCCTAGTTATTGGCCGGCAAAGGTCCTCGATCTGATCATGCATGATGAACCATTCCCTGCATTTGTGTTCTTCTTGCTGGGCTTGCTATTACATCTAGCGTGTTTGTTTCTCATGATCAATGTGTTTAAAGCCAAGCAAGCATAGATCTCTCTTGCTAGCATAGGGACGAAAAACAGTGCTGCGGGTGGAGGTGGCGCTTTTATGGTAAACTTTTTAGATAAGAAGAAGTTCAGGCAAGTAAGGAGTGGAGCAGTTGTTTGCTGAACAGCGGCATCAAATCATTATTCAGAAATTGAATCAAGACAAATCGATCCGGGCTTCGGAGCTCATGGAGCATTTCGGGGTTTCGTTCGAGACGATTAGACGGGACCTTGAATACTTGGAAAACGAAGGCCATCTGCGGCGGGTGCACGGGGGGGCGATTCCTAGAGATCCGGATTACAGCCACGAAATTCCGCTTCCGATCCGTGAATCGATCTTTATGGAAGAGAAGAAGGAGCTGGCTCAAATCGCGGTTCGTTATGTGACTGAAGGGATGTCCGTCGCGCTGGACCCGAGTACGACAAACACTGAAATAGCGAAGGCGCTCAAGACGAAATTCGACCGATTAACGATTATTACGAACTCGCTTCCGATCGTGAATGAACTCGTGTCGATGCCGGGGTATACGGTCATCATGACCGGTGGCGTCATTCGTCATGAAGAGCTGAGCATCATCGGCGACCTAACGGAGGAATTTACAGCTCGCTTTCACGCGGATCTATTTTTTATGAGCATGAGCGGGGTTACGTTAGAAGCAGGGATTACGGATAACGCCATCGGCGAGGTTCAGGTGAAAAAAATCATGCACGCTAACGCCAAGCGTACCATCGCCCTCGCAGACAGCAGCAAGTTCGGACAAAACTCGTTTATCAAAGTATGCGGGGCAAGCGAAGTCGAGCGGTTTGTAACGGATTCGAAAATCGACAGAAATATTGTTGATCAATTCAGCAAGAGCGGCATTGAGATCGTATATAAATAGGCAGGAGCGGTGAACGATTCTTGGTTTTATGCAAACCCGGAATCGTTTTTTTGTGTGTGATTGATTGCGTTTATGTGGTATTATTTGTATTAATCAAAGGAATGAGATAAACGATCGCTTCACTAAGGGAGGAGAGCCTCAAAATGAAAATCCATTTTCTCGGAACGGCTGCTGCGGAAGGATTCCCCAATCCGTACTGCCGCTGTGACGTCTGTTGCAAGGCGAGATCGCTTGGAGGAAAAAACATCCGAACGAGAAGCTCTGTATTGATTGATGGCATAATCAAGGTCGACTACTCCGCAGACTCCCATATGCAGGCGCTCCGTGACGGGATCGATTTGGGTGCGGTTGAGCATCTGTTATTCACGCATACGCATTACGATCATTTCCAGCCATCGGATCTGTACAACCGCGTTGACGGGTTTGCACACGGTATCGATCACCCCTTACATATTTATGGCAACGATGCGGCGATTAGCCAAAGCATACCAGCGATTGGCCCGGATGCTGGAGACCGGTTCGCCTTCCACTTATTGCGTCCCTTCGAGACGATTTTCTTGGGCGATACGCAAGTTACTCCTTTGCTCGCGAATCATGACCGTATGGAAACATGTTTGTTGTTTTATATTGAAAAAGGGGGCAAGACGCTGTTTTACGGCAATGATACGGGCTGGCTGCATGACGATACATGGGAATGGCTGAAAGGCAAAGCGATCGATATGGCGATTCTTGATTGTACGCATAGCTATACAAACAATGACCGAAATCCAAATCATATGGGCATTGAAACCGTGCTGGAGGTCCAGCGCGTGTGGCGGGAGGAAGGCAACCTTGGCATGGATGGCCAGGTTTACGTGACTCATTTTACGCATAACTCCGGCTTTTTGCATGATGATTTTGAGCGTGCCTTCGAGCCTGCCGGCATCAAGGTTGCCTACGATGGCTTGATCGTCGATCTATGACGGGCGGAGACAGCGCCAAAGAACGGCGACAGATTGTAATTGTAGGTATCGTTACTGCACTGACCCTCTTCGGTGATTCGATGCTGTACATCGTATTGCCGGTATATTGGAAGGAAGCGGGACTAGACGCGCTATGGCAGGTCGGCGTACTGCTGTCCGTCAATCGTCTTGTCAGGCTCCCTCTTAATCCACTAATCGGGTGGCTGTATCACCGCATGTCGCTTCGAACCGGTCTGTTTATGTCGGTCGGGCTGGCGGCGCTTACCACGGTGGGATACGGCATATTCAAAGGGTTCGTTCTCTGGGTAGCCCTCCGTGCCATTTGGGGGATTGCATGGTCCTTGCTGCGAATGGGTGGATATTTGACCGTCATCCGCTATTCCGATGATACGAACCGGGGACGCTTCATGGGAACGTATAACGGATTGTGGCGTCTTGGCAGCTTGGTCGGCGTACTGTTCGGAGGATTGCTCGTGCCCATGATCGGCCTGTCAGCCGTCTCCATACTATTCGGGATCATGGCTTTGATCGGGCTTCCGCTCATCGCCGTATCCATAAGCAAGGGAAAAGCTTCGGGAATGCATCAACTGGATCCTCCACGCGGAGTGAGGAACACGGTCTGGTCGCTGCAGGTGAAAAAAATCGTGATAAGCGGATTAATGATATCGTTACTGCACGCTGTGTTCGGCGCGACGCTCACGTATCTCATCGATACAAGCCATCCCGGCGGGATCCCTTGGTTCGGTTTGATAATCGGCAGCACTGCGTTAGGCGGTGTATTGACGGCGCTGCGCTGTGCATGGGAGCCGTTCCTGGCCAGATGGTTCGGACGTCATACCGATGGGCCGAGAGGAAGGCTTCCTCTGTTTATGGTATCGCTGGCGGGCGCAGCGGCCGGATATGCTTTGCTGCCTTGGCAGCTGCCAATCGGCATTTGGGTCGGAATTGTAATTTTCGTCATGATTACCAGCACCGCACTTGGCACCATTATGGACGCGATGGCCTCCGACGCAGCGAAGAATACATCCGTGATTACCGTCATGACCGCATATTCCGTGTCAACCGATTTAGGGGCGGCGATCGGCCCGACGTTGATTTATTGGGTGGTCGGCTTGCAATATGGCATGACATCCATGTATCTAGCGTGCGCAGCTGTATTCATTTTGATTGGTTTATGGTACCGGCAGGACGGTATGAGAAAAGGGAGGGGATTCCTTGGAGAAGAAGCTAACATTTCGTGAGGACGGATCGTTTGTCATCGTGCAGTTTTCCGATGTGGAGTTTATTGATGAGGAGGATGTGGATCCGGAGACGCCGATGCTCGACTCGATGACGAAGGCAACGATGGACAGGATCATTGCGCTTGAGCAGCCTGATCTTGTTGTATTCGCGGGAGATTTGATTGCAAGCGCAAGGAGCAAGGATCCGCTGCAATCATTCCGCAGCGCGGTTGCTGTCGCTGAAGACAACCGTGTGCCGTGGGCGGCGGTGTTTGGCAATCATGACTCGGAGGGGAATGTTCCCCGAAAGAGGATGCATGAGGAGCAGCTCCATCATGCATATTGCGTCGCCAAACCGGATCCTCCGGGAGTAAGCGGAGCGGGTAACTATGTGCTGACGGTTGACGATCCAACGGGGAAGCCGGCTGCTGCGTTGTTCTTCCTCGACAGCGGCGATTACTCACCGATTGAAGCGGTGGGTGGGTATGACTGGATTCGCCGTGATCAAATCGATTGGTACGTCTCCGAATCCCGGCGATTGGCCGAACGGAACGGCGGGACGCCTTTACCTGCACTGGCATTTTTCCATATTCCGCTGCCGGAATACAAAAAGGTGTGGGAGACGTCAGTGTGCGAAGGCCATTGCAGTGAATGGATCAGCTCGCCCAAAGTCAATTCCGGCATGTTCGCCGCCATGGTAGAAATGGGAGATGTTATGGGCACATTTGTCGGCCATGACCACTCGAACGATTATTCCGGAGTGCTGCACGGCATCCGCCTTTGTTACGGCAGATCTACTCGTTATGTCAGTTATGTGGAAGGTGTGAGGAAGGATAAATTCCCGACGGGTGCACGAGTTATTCGAATCACAGCGGGCGAGCGGCAGTTTGAGACATGGATCCGCCAGAGCGACGGATTGATCGGGGAAATGCCCTTACATGAGCCGGGTGCTCACTAAGAGAATCTACTAGTCCCTATCCTCTTAAATAGGACGACTTCGATGAGAGCAGCTTGCCCTGGCAGCTGCTCTTCCTCTATATTAAAAAGGAAATTTCTACTGCGAAATGGATTCGTGACATAATATAGGAGGCAGAAGATGGTCGGGACGATTATAATATGTTTTTTGGTACTACACATCATTATGGCTGCAATCATGGCGGTTTTTCCTGGAGATGAAGGCATGAGAAATACCATTGGGCTTCAAGCCTACACCCCCAAGCCGAAATCATTTTGGGACTACATGTTTAACGTGCTGGTCTTTCTCATTGCGGGTGGAGCTTTATATATGGAGCGTATCAATGATCGGATTGCACAGAAGTCTTGGCTGGTTCGGATCGGCATCCGAATTATGGTTCTTGTTATAGCTATCATCAGTGCATTTATCCTTGCCCTCATCTTTTCATTTTGAATTCCAAGGTATCTATAATAGATGTAATTAAAGTGGGCTTCATCAAAGCCTGAAGTTAGGGAGTTCTATGCTCTGATGTTGAGTTATGAACAACAGAAGTCGCCAATAGTGGCGACTTTTTTACGTACTGCGTGCAAGTAGACTATCCCATGTTCTCAACTAAAAAAAACTTTATGCACCTCCGCTCACTGGGATTTGAAACATTAGTTGCATAAGCCAACTATATGCGTGTATTATGTATGTAGTTGGCAAATAAAACTAATGGAGTCGAAGTACATGAAACCTGAAGTTCTTCAACATGGAGCATACGGAAAAGAAGTTACAGCAATTAATCGCCATTTGCAATTATTGCTTGCTCCACGGCTCGCTGCTCTTCAGCTGGGCTTTGGTCAGCATATGTTTTTGTTCATGCTGTCAAAGAAGGAAGGGGTGAATCAGAAGACGCTGAGTGAGCAGCTGCTGCTAGACAAGACCACGACGGCAAAGGCGATCCGTAAGCTGGAGCTCGAAGGCTATGTTCGCAAAGAGATGGATCCTGCGGATTTACGCAACCATCAACTTTTTCTTACAGATGCGGGGAAGGCTGTCGTGCCGAAGATTGAGGAGGCATTAGCGGAGGTGATGGAAATTGGCATCGAAGGGATGTCCGCAGAGGAATATGGGGAATTCATGCGGCTGCTGAAGATCGTGTTGAACAACTTTGACAAGCATGCTCAATCCATTCGTCAACATACTGAATGACATGGGGGATGTATATGCGTATAACCGTAATCGGCTCAACGAGTCCAACCGGACTGGAGGTTTTAAGGAACGGCATCGCCAGAGGTGATGAACTGGTCGCGTTCACAAGGCGGCCGAACGTATTAAAGTCTTTTCAAGGTATAACCAAGATAGTAACCGGAGATGGAATCCACCTGTCAGACCTCCAGCATGCGATCAACGGAAGCGAAGGAGTGATTGCCATCGTCGGTGGAAAGGCCAATGTCGCCGCTGTTATTCAAAATGTCATTCAGGCCATGCAAGAAGCCAAAGTCCGGCGACTGGTGTTTGTCAGTTCCTATTTACTTGAAGCTAAACGTCCATGGCCCACCGTTCTCGTTGCAAGATGGATCTTTCGCCGCGACTTGGCAGAACTGCGCGAAGCTGAGAATGTAATCCGAAGTTGCGGGTTGAACTGGACGATCTATCGGCCGACTCAGCTAAACGACAAACCCGCCACGGGTCGTTGGAGAATCCAGGAACGAGGGAACGATTTCAAATCGGGCCCGTATCAAATCAGCCGGGCGGATTTAGCAGCTGCATTGCTGGACGCTGTTACGAAGGATGCATACGATCGAGGTATTTATAGTGTAACTTGGGGCAAGTAACAAGGAGGAAACGAAATCGCCATGGATTACCTGTATCTATCCCTGTTAGTCATTCATATTTCTTCGGCCATATTCGGTGTTGGACCGGTGTTTTTATTCAATATGATTCTGAAAAGAGCGAAGACGGCCGATCAGCTGCGGTATGCTCACCACATCGTGGAGAAGTTAAACAAAAATGCGAATCTTTCATTCGGCATCCTTCTCGTCACGGGCTTGATTTTGGGCTGGATGAGCCCCTACTTGTTTCGGCAAATGTGGTATATCGCGTCGATTGTGCTGTTCCTAATCTCAGGCTTTTACGCGATTCTGGTCGTTGAACCGATCTTAAAGAGACTTCATCAAATCGCGAGCCAGTCAACCTCGGGAGAAGTTTCTCAGGAATACAAGCAGCTGTTCCGAAAAAAACAAGCCCGCGATACGATTGCGAACCTTATGGCCATCGCGATCATTCTTCTTATGATCATCAAGCCCGTATTCTAGGGAAGCAACGATATACACAGATCAAGTCGCGATTCATCGCGGCTTTTTTTATTCTGATTGCTAGTAACCATCCGTGCACAGCGGCTGGCCTGCATTATCTTATGAGCTGTGAAGAAATCGATTGGTGATTTCCAATGAAGAATTTGACACATGAATGCTAAGTGTATATATTATATATATACGGTATATACTCAATTAACGGCAGTGAGGTGAATGATCATCAACATTATTTTGTCTAACGCATCGAGCGACCCGATTTACATACAGATCATGAATCAGATCCGGCAGAGCATCCTGAACGGTGATTTGAAGGCCGGCGATAGTCTTCCCTCGATACGGCAGCTGGCCAAGGATCTGCAGGTTAGCGTAATTACGACTAAGCGCGCTTATGAAGAGCTCGAGAAGGAGCAGCTCATTGACACGGTTGTAGGCAAGGGATGCTTTGTGTCAGGAGCAAATAAAGATTTTATACGGGAGCAGCGAATGAAACGATTAGAAGAGAAAATGATGGAAATCATTCGGGAAAGCAAGGAATTAAGTTTGAGTCAGCAGGATGTCATCGAACATCTGACATTATTGTTTGAGGAGGAACAGACGCCATGAATGCCATAGAAATACGAAATCTAACCAAAGCATACCCGCTATTCACCGTTGATGATGTATCTTTGGATGTGAGGCAAGGATATATTACCGGCCTGATTGGCCCGAACGGCGTTGGCAAGAGCACTTTGATCAAGATGATGCTGGGCATCGTCCGTCCGGATTCCGGAAGCGTGAAAATACTGGGCTGCGAAATGCCTAAACAAGAAATCGCCATCAAGCAGCGGATCGGGATCGTATCGGATGACTGCTTCTACTACGAGCATCTGACGATTCATGATACGAAAAAGCTGGTCGCTCCCTTCTACGACAAGTGGAATGACAGCAAGTTTAAGGGATATCTCGACCAATTCGAGCTGTCTCCCAAGAAGAAGATTGGAGATCTATCCAAAGGAATGAAGATCAAGCTTGCCCTTGCCGTTGCTCTATCGCATGAGGCCGAGCTTCTTATTATGGATGAGCCGACTTCCGGTCTCGATCCGGTGTTTAGAAGGGAAATGCTTGATCTGCTTGCGGATATGATGCAGAACGAGAGGAATTCCATCATTTTCTCGACCCATATCACGACGGATCTGGACCGGATCGCGGACTACATTACCTTCATCAATCGCGGGAAGATTGTATTTAATGAAGCGAAGGAAGATGTGCTTGAGCGATACGCGCTCATAAAGGGGGATTTGGAGCTGCTTGATTCGGATATTCGAAAAGAATTCATCGGGATTCGTGAGACAGCCGTCGGTTTTGAGGGCTTAGTCGATAACAGGCACAAGGCTGCACAATTGTTCGGGAATCACGCTGTATTGGAAACCCCTTCCCTGGAAGACATCATGTATTTCACGGCCAAAGGAGGACGGGTTCATGCTTAATCTGCTGCGCAAGGACTTTATCGCCTTAAAAAGCTCCTTGTGGATGACTTTATTTTATCTGGTGGTGTTCAGTATCGCTTTTATACCAAGGAGCGACTTTTCCATTTACTTTGTCGGGATCTATACTGCATTCGCCTCCGTTAGTCTTGTGACGATGATCGATATCAAGAACAATAATCATCATTTTCTGGTCACGCTGCCGGTCAGCCGCAAGCATATTGTACAGGCGAAATACATCACGGCGATCCTGTTTATGCTGTTTGGCGTCCTTGGTTCCTTTGGTATCCATTGGTTTGTAAAGCTTGCATTCCCGCAGCTTAATAAGCCGGATTATACCGTCTTGGACATCCTGGTCCCAATGGGGATACTGCTTGTATTAACTTCCATATATATGCCTTTATTCTATGCACTGAGTAAAAAAGGAGCCGGCATTATTAACGCTGTATTTTTAATCGCGCTCATTATTATGGCACAGCCCACTGCGTTCATGATGACATTGCTGAATGAGAATCACATGATGAGCGGTAATCTATTATTTATGGCTGCAGCCGGTATCTTACTGCTATTCATTGCTTCCTATTATGTGGCGGTCACCCTGTTCTCGAGAAAGGACATGTAAGAAGCTGAGCCACGCCTGCCCATTGTCCCGGCCACTTTTGCAGAACCAAGCTTTTCCTGCAACGGGGGTCAACTTTTACTCATAAAGGAGATTACGCATTTTGAAAGATACATTACAAAGCCACCCTCATCGCAGAAAAGAATGGATGTATATTCTTGCTGGACTTGTAGTTCTGCAGCTGCTATTTATCGCGTTCGATCATGCTTCGTGGACGCCGTTTAAAGTGAAGGAAGGGTCCTGGTTTGAAGACCTTTCGCAAGCCAAGCTATTTACGGAATGGTTCACGCCTTATAAAACAGCGTCGCATAATCTATTCACCGCAATCTTCGCCGCTACGTTGCTTCCAGCAGGTTTAATAGGGGCCGTGAAGGATCTATCATCTAGAAAATGAACGCACTGCAAATAGGAGGAGCTGGGCTCTGTTCGGGATATATTTATGAGGCAACTTACTCCCCATATAACTCGTTGTTCATAAGTGATTGTTAAAGGACATCCCGGGCGGTTCCAGGGTGTCCTTTTCGACATTGCGAGGGCTTAGCGGCTTTGATATCCTCGAAAAAATGTGCATATAATAGGCTATATGAAGGGAGGAGCAGCGTATTCGCTACCTTTATGAATTTATAGAGCATCAGGAAGATCTGCCGATCAAGCTCTTCGTGAACAGCGTAAAGCATATTCATTTTCACTGGCATAAAGAGGTGGAAATCGTCTATGTTCTCCAAGGCTCCGTCATCATGTACCTAGATCAGAAGCAATATACGCTCCATGAAGATGATGTCATTGTCGTGAACAGCATGTCGGTGCATCAGATCGAGCGGACAAGCCAAGACAATGTGCTGCTGACGCTGCAGTTCGGTCCTGAATGGTTGAATAATCAAGCGTTTATCTCGTGCAATTCTGCTGCCGATCCGGAGCAGCACCGGCAGCTGCAGGGCATCAAGCAAAATCTCGCCCAGATGGTATGGGAGATCAACAAGAAGGCGCCGGGTTATCAAAGCTACGCGATGGGAACCCTGCAAACGTTGTGCGGCGGCCTGCTGCGGTATTTTGCGGATGGAACGAATCCCGCAGCCGAAGAGGGCAGCAGAGAGTACGACTATAAGAGGCTGAACAGGGTCCTTACGTATGTAGACCAGCATTATAATGAGAAGATTAGTCTGCAAACCATGGCAGATCTGGAGCATTTAAGCCTGCATTATTTCTCGCACTTCTTTACGGATAAAATCGGCATCCCCTTCCAGAAGTATTTGACGTTGGTACGCTTGGAGAAGGCGCAAGCCGAGCTTGCCGGATGCGAGAAAAGCATAACGGAAATCGCGCTCGATTGCGGCTTTGCCAACGTGAAGCTGTTTAATAAATATTTCAAAGAAAAGTACGGCTGCACCCCGAGCTCCTATCGTGATGCCTTGCTTGCCGAAGAAGCTCATCGGCCGGACCGCAAGCCGTTAACTTATGACGAGTCCTCAAGCGGCGACTATTATGAGATGGATACATGGAATGCCATGGGTACGTTATATCGGTATCTGGATGCTAGAGCAGACACGAAGCCCGATGCGCTAAACCCACCGCCTCCGCTTGCGGCGGAGCGGCAGTTGATCGAGATCCAAGCCGATGGGCCTTCGGCAAGATATGAACAGCACTGGAATGTAACGACGACAGCAGGCAGGGCAATCGAAGGATTGCGGGAAGATTGGCGCCGGCAGCTGCGTGAACTGAAAGGGCATATTCCGTTCCGGTATATCCGTTTCCACGGCATATTTAACGATGAGATGATGGTGTACAGCGAGAAAGAAGACGGAACTCCTGTATATAATTGGTCATATGTCGACAAGCTGTATGATTTTCTCCTGGAGCAGGGAGTCAAGCCGTTTGTCGAGCTCAGCTTCATGCCGAGCCAGCTCGCCCGTTCCAAGGAAACGATATTTTGGTGGAGAGGAAATATTTCACCGCCTGCCGATCAAACCAAGTGGGACGCGCTGGTTCGGGCGTTCGTGCGCCATTGCCTGAATCGATATGGGGCGAAGGAAGTGGAAAGCTGGTACTTCGAGGTATGGAATGAACCGGATTTGTCCGGGGTGTGCTGGGCCGGAAGCAAGGAGGAATACTTTGCTTTTTATGCATCGACGGTTCGCGCGATCAAGTCGGTCTGGCCTCAGCTTAGAACAGGGGGGCCAGCGATGGGCTATGGCTCGCTCTGGAATGATCCTTGGGCGGATGAGTTTATGAACTATTGCAGGGAGCATGAAGTGCCTCTCGACTTTTTTTCGTTCCACATTTATTCGGAATACCCGCGGCTTAAGCATGAAAGAGAGTTTCTGACCAAGATTATGCCTGCTTCATTTTATAGGGAAAGCATTGACCGTTTACGGGAGAAAATGAAAGCTTCCGCCTATGGCGACTTGGAGCTTCATATTACGGAATGGAATTTCTCCATGTACGACCGCAACTTGCTGCATGATACGATGTTTATGGCACCGTTTGTTATTTATCATGCCTTGAACACGCTAGGTGTGGTTAAAGCCTTGGCCTTCTGGTCCTTTACCGACGTCTTCGAAGAAAGCACGGTGCCGACTTCACCGTTCTATGGAGGCTTTGGCTTGATCAACCGGGACGGCCTCAAAAAGCCGAGCTATTATGCCTTAGAGCTGTTGCAAAAGCTGGGTGACGAGCTTCTGGTACAAGGGGACGGTTATGTTGGAACGCGAACCCGGGACGGCAGCATGCAGTTCCTGTTCTATCACTACGTGCACGTGGATCCGCTGTTTTCAAGCGGCGACTGGTCCGAATTGACCAGCACGAACCGTTACGATGTCTTCGAGGAGAAAGGAAGCCGCATATTCGAATTATCGCTGAGCAAGCTTACCGGAACGTACAAATGTACAAGTTATCGGCTGGACCGGCAGCATGGGTCGGTGTTTGACGAGTGGATTCACATGGGGGCTCCCGAGTTCCTTACGGAGGAAGAGCTTGTCTATCTTCACAAGCGAAGCGGGTCCGGCATAAGGACAGAGCTTCTTCAGCAGGATAACTGGCGGAAAGAAATTGTACTCCCGCCTCATGGCGTCATGCTGCTAGCGTTGGACAGGCAGTATTAGCATGAATCGAATCATGGATCAACAAACATCCCTTTTTTAAAAGGGGTGTTTTTTGCTGTTTATTTTTGAGGGTGAGACGCAAGCTAGAACGAAAGAGACGAACTAGGCAAAAAATGCCCCCTTTAACGACAACTTAAAACAAGAAAGCGTTGCCACGAAGGCCCTATACTAATGATACAGCCGCACGAGAATGACAGGAGGGAAAACAAGATGAAGCGTTTCATGAAATGGATGACAGAATCGTTTGCGCCTCGATTGGAGGCGTTTACGAACAATGTTTGGGTTTCATCTATTCAAGACGCCATTATGGTCGCGATTCCGATGATATTTATCGGCTCGATCATTACGTTGATTTCGATTTTAAAGGATTTCTTCCCGGGGATGCCGGATCTATCACCGATCACGACATTTAGCTTCGGTCTGCTAGGTTTATTCATTTCTTTCTTAACGCCTTATATGGTAATGGAAAAGAGGGAGCGCCACAAAATCAAGCTGCTGGCAGGAATGACAGGCTTATCTTTATTCATCATGCTGCTTAACCCGACCATGAACGAGGATGGAACCGTCAAGTTTATCCTAGAACGCTTTGGCGCGACGGGCATGATTACGGCACTGCTTGTGGGGATATTCGTAGCGGTGATCATGAATGTCTGCGGTAAATTCTCCTTCTTTAAAACAGAGAGCTCGCTTCCTGAGTTCATTAAGGAATGGTTCGATTTTCTCATTCCGATCGCGATCATTTTAACTACAGGATGGGTCCTGGTTTACCAGCTGCACTTTGATATTTTTGCGCTCATCGTAAATGCATTTGAACCTCTTAATGCTGTGGGGCAAATTCTCATCGGGTTCGTATTGTTTAACTTTATCGGCGTTGTTCTGTACTCCTTCGGGGTCAGCCCGTGGGTGTTGATGCCGATATGGTATACCATTTGGATTCCGGCTATCGAGGAGAATGCCGCTTTAGTGGCAAAAGGACTGGACCCGGTCAATATCAATACCTTTGAAACCTTTTTCTCGGGATGGCTGGGCATCGGAGGTATGGGAGCTACTTTGCCGCTCGCCGTCTGGTTCCTGCTTGCCAGATCGCAAAAGCTGAAATCCGTCGGTAAAGCGACGATTATCCCCTCCCTGTTTAATATTAACGAGCCGATCGTCTACGGAGCGGTTGCTTTCAACCCGCTGCTCATGGTTCCGATGTGGATTAATGGTCTTATAACGCCGATCATTGTGTATTTGGCGCTCGATATGGGGCTGGCGAGAATTCCAAGCCAAATCTTTCAATTGTGGTATACCCCGATCGGGCTGTCTACCTACATGATGTCCGGACTCGGCGGTCTTGTTCTTCTGGCCGTTGTCTTATTGATTGTATTCGCGGTATGGTTTCCGTTCTTCAAGCTGTATGATGCGCAAGAACTCAAGAAAGAGCGGGAAGCAAGCTCAACAAGTCATGTATAAAGGATGGATACCAAATGAACCGATCAATTCATGAATTAATTCAAGAAATGACGCTTACGGAAAAAGCATCCCTCTGTGCGGGATTGAATATGTGGATGACCAAAGGCATCGAGCGATTGAACATTCCAGCTGTGCATATGTATGACGGAACCAACGGGATCCGGAAAACGAACAGCGATGAAGAAATGGGCATTACGTCCGAGAATGTTCCAGCAACCTGCTATCCTACCGGTTCGGCCATCGGCTCCTCCTGGAACACCGACCTGCTGCATGAAGTCGGGGTAGCGCTTGGACAGGAATCCAAGGAAATGGGCGTGGAGCTGCTGCTCGGACCGGGCATTAACATGAAACGGACGCCGCTTGGCGGCAGAAACTTCGAGTATTACTCGGAGGACCCTTGCTTAACAGGCGAGCTTGGCGCAGCCTTCATTAACGGGCTCCAAAGCGAAGGCGTGGGGGCTTCCCTCAAGCATTTCGCTTGCAACAATCAGGAGAACGAGAAAATGGTCACGAGCTCGGAGGTCGACGAACGGACGCTTCGCGAAATTTATCTTAGCGCCTTCGAACGGATCATTAAAAAATCGGATCCATGGACCGTCATGTGCTCATATAATTTGCTCAATGGCAGTTATACAAGCGAGAACGAGCATTTGCTCCATGATATATTGAGAGAAGAGTGGGGCTACGAAGGTGTCGTGCTGTCGGACTGGACTGCCGTCAATGACCGGATTCGCGGGCTAAAGGCTGGCCTTGATCTTGAAATGCCAGGGCCGGCTCACTACAATACAAAGGCAATTGTGGAGGCTGTGGAGCGCGGAGAACTCTCCGAAGAGAAGCTCGATCAGAGCGTTGCCCGTATTCTAAAGCTTGTAGAGCGAGTGACAGCCCCGAAAGAAAATGCCTCCGGTGCTGATCAAGACTATCACGCGCTTGCGAGAAAAGCAGCAGCCGAAAGCATCGTGCTGCTTAAGAACGAGAATGGCATTCTCCCTATTAAGCCTGAATCCACGCCATCGATTGCAATCATCGGACGTTTTGCCAAGAAGCCAAGAATTCAAGGGGCAGGCAGCGCCGAAGTCACGCCAACGCGGGTCGATATTCCATGGGATGAAATCAAGGAACTGGCGGGAGAGACGGTTACGCTAAGCTATGCAGAGGGATACCCCGCTGATGACTCCATTCGCGAGGACCTGATTAAGGAGGGCGCGTCGTTGGCGGCGACATCCGATCTAGCCGTATTGTTCGTCGGCCAGCCGGAATATGCGGAATCCGAGATGCATGATTTGAAGGGAATTAACCTTCCTGAGCATCAAGTGAAGCTCATTCAAGCCGTTGCAGCCGTTCAGCCGAACTGCGTTGTGGTAACAAGCAGCGGGAACGCGCTGGCGATGCATCCATGGGTGCAGCATGTGCCCGGGGTCATCCATTCCTGGTTGACGGGGCAGGGGATGGGCAGAGCCATTGCCGAAATCCTGTTCGGGCACACAAACCCTTCCGGCAAGCTGTCCGAGACCTTCCCGGTCAAGCTGTCGGATAATCCATCGCATATGCGGATTCAGGGAGAAAACGGCAAGCTGTATTATCGTGAAGGACTGTTTATCGGCTATCGCTACTACGACCGGAAGGAGATGGCTCCGCAATTTCCGTTCGGACATGGCTTGTCGTACACGACATTTAAGTACACGGATCTTGAAGCGGCACAGCATGAGAAGGGAGTTACCGTTTCCCTTCAAGTAGAGAATACCGGAAAGCGCACCGGGAAGGAAACCGTTCAGTTGTATGTGCACGATGAGGAATGCAAATGGGTGCGTCCCGAAAAGGAGCTTAAAGCTTTTGCAAAAATCGAGCTCGCGCCGGGCGAAAAGCGGAAGATCGTCTTTGAGCTTGAAGAAAGAGATTTTGCCTATTACAACACGAAATACAATCGCTGGGTAGCAGAAAGCGGATATTTCCAACTCCGCGCAGGCAGCTCGTCCCGTGATATCCGAGTGACGAACCGACTGTTCTGCGACTTCGGCAAGGAAGAAATCACGTTCCATAAATTCAGCCTGCTCAATGAATGGGTGAGCGACCCGATCGCAAAGGACGTATTGGAAGAGTGCATCAATGAAATGAACAAGCACGTGAAGGACAAAGTAACTCTCCAAGATGAGTTCCTGGGATTTTGGGAGGACTTCCCGGTCATTAAAATCTTCCAGATGTTCGGGCAAAGCTGGATGATGGAGCGGTCTCCGGATGAGATCGTCAGCGAGCTTATCGGACGTGTTAACGAGAAACGGCTCCAGAAGCAGCAAGCGTAACTCTTATAACTTCCTCATGCTGTCAAAAACTATATAGGCAATTCGTTTAAGAAGGATGTCATCACATGACATCCTTCTTTTTATCATGGAGGCAACCGGCCGTCATTACTGATTCTCGCCAAGATGAAGGACTTGGATGAAGAATAATTTAGCCGGCAAGTTCCCATAATACTGGATAAAGTTAAGGGAGGGACTGTCATGCTGGGCCGGTTACTAAAAAAAGCGCTAAAACGAAGCCGTCCGAAGAATTCGACACAGACTAGAACCGACGCACCAATTGAGATCCGCATGACTCTTCAAGAGTCCATTCAAACCTTAACTCATATCATGGGGAACAGTACGGACTTTATGGTTAGAAAAATATCAGGGCGAGAGGATCTTCCGGAGATTGCTATTTGCTATATTGAAGGGCTGGTTGATACGAATCTGCTTAATCGGATTCTGGAATCTTGGTTAACCGTAACGCTAGAAGCTGATCAAATGCCAGGTATCGAATCCTTACTGAATAAAATATTGCCAGCAGGCCCAATTAGCAAATTACATACAACCCAATCCATCATTTCGGCTGTTTTGGATGGGAAGGCTGTCATATTAGCAGATGGTATGAAAGAAGCCTTCTCTGCTTCGATCGAAAGCCTGGAGAAGCGCTCGATCGAAGAGCCGAGTTCACAAACCGTCATTCGGGGACCTAAAGACGGATTTACAGAGGATATTTCGACGAACCTGTCCCTCATCCGGAGAAGGCTTCGAACGCCGAGCTTACGGGTTCAATCGATGGTAATCGGCAGTTATACCAATACCAAAGTCATCATGGCGTATATCGAGGGAATTGCTGATGAAAGCGTGGTATCAGAGATCAGGGCTCGATTGCAAAGCATAGAAACCGATAGCGTTCTGGAAAGCGGGTATATTGAGGAGTTTATACAAGATAATACGCTCTCCCCATTCCCAACACTGATCAATACGGAGCGTCCCGATGCGGTAGCCGGAGGTCTGCTGGAAGGACAAGTGGTTATTCTGGTGGATGGCACGCCCTTTGTGTTGCTGGCTCCTGTCACCTTTTTTAGGTTCCTCCATTCCAGCGAGGATTATTATCAACGGTATGATCTCTCCACTTTTTTACGCGGAATCCGTTTTTTCTCCTTTGTCATATCCTTGCTGTTACCGTCACTGTATATTGCGATTTCAACTTTTCATCAGGAGATGATTCCGACAACATTATTGATCAGCCTGGCAGCGCAAAGGGAAGGAACGCCGCTGCCCGCACTCATGGAAGCGTTCATGATGGAGATTACGTTTGAAATTATTCGTGAAGCGGGCGTGCGGATGCCCAGGGTGATCGGACCGGCTATTTCTATCGTGGGAGCACTTGTTTTGGGCCAGGCCGCTGTACAGGCGGGACTCGTATCGGGGGCGATGGTCATCGTGGTCTCTTTTACAGCGATTGCCAACTTTGCTATACCGGCATTTAGCATGGCAGCTGCCATCCGAATCATTCGTTTTGTGTTGATGCTGCTGGCTGGCACCTTCGGTTTATACGGGATTTTGGCAGGGATCATCCCTATCTATGCTCACCTGGTTTCCTTGACTTCATTTGGCGTTCCTTATCTTTCGCCGGTTACCCCTCTGCGCTTCGCCGATTTGAGAGACCTGTTTGTTCGTTTGCCATGGCCATTCCTTAAGACAAGACCCCAAGATATGAATCGACGAAATATGGTCAGGCAGGGAATGAACCGACCGCAACAGGGGAAGAAGTGAACCGTACGAAAGTGAGGTGCATTATGCGTAGATTCGGTTTATGCTCGATCCCGCTCGTTCTGGCGTTATTGCTGACAGGATGTTGGAATCGAACGGAATTAAATGAAATCGGCTTGATTTCCGCTCTTGGCATAGACCGAAGCGAAGAAGGCTGGATCGTAACCTACCAGTTCATCAACCCCTCGGCGATTTCAGCCGGAACCGGCGGAGCTAGTAAAGCGGGCGGAGGAGAGTCACCCGTCCATGTATTTTCCTCCGAAGGCCCAACGCTTCGGGAAGCGATTGATGTAATTTACACAGAATCTCCCAGACGATTGTATTTTCCTCATGCAGATGTTCTCGTTCTCGGTAAAGAGGCAGCAAGGAAGAGCATTACAGATGTTATAGATTTTTACTGGAGAAATACCTACTTACGAGAGAATGTCAGCGTGATGATAACGGAAGGGCAGGCAAGTGAAATGCTTAAGCAGCTTATTCCACCGGAACGTCTTCCAGGCACTGCAATGGCTCATATCTCAAGGCAAACGGATCATTTCAACAGTAATTTCCCATCGATTAAGATGTATGAGCTGACACGGAGTCTGGATTCTCAATCCGGTGTAGCCAGTGTTCCTCAGGTTGAAGTGGTTGGGGAGTCGCAGTCAAGGATCGAATCGATGGATCAGCTGCATAAAACCTCTACTCCCGCCAAGGTCAGAATTACAGAATTGGCCGTCTTTCGAAAAGACCGGAGCGTCGGGACGTTAACGCGCAATGAGAGCATCGGAATATCTTGGTTAACGGACAAAATCCGAATCAGTGCATTATCCATAACCTGCCCAGGCTCCAATAAAGGAACTGAGAAATTCTCCTTTCAAACATTTCCCGCGAAAACCAAAACCCGAGTCCGTAAAGAAGCGGATGGGTTTACAATGTTGGTCTCCGTTAAAGCAAAAGGCAGGATCAGCGAGTCCAACTGTCCTGAAAATCTGGCGAATTTATCCAATCTGCGCGCTGCGGAAAAAGAGATTGAGGAGGTGATTAAGGATTACATGAGCAAGGGGTGGGAAGCCTCCAAAAGGCTTCAAGCCGACCTGCCTCATTTTGCAGATCAAATCCATCGCAAATATCCGAAGGAATGGAGTAAAATCAAGGATCAATGGGAGAAGGAAGGAATGCAGTCCACCAGGCTTGTTCTGCAAGTTAACGTTACCATTGGTCAGACAGGCATGTCTCAAAAGACGTTCAAACCGGATGGAGGCTAGCCGCTTCATATTTAAATGGATGCTGAAACAAGAAGGGAACCATGGAGATGAAACAATCCATACGAGTTACCGATTTGGTATGTTTTCTAGCTGTATTTGAAGTCGGAAGCACGACGTTGTTCTTCTTGGGGGCTGAAGCGAAACGGGATGCATGGATCGCCATGGGCATTGCCGCTTTGATCGGATTGCTCCTGCTGGCCATGTATCTGTTAATCTACCGGTCCAATCCTGGGCTTGATTTATATGGCTTGTGCAGACAATATTTTGGCAAAATCATCGGCTCTGCGGTTAACCTAAGCTTTGCCGGTTATTTTGCATATGAAGCATCCCGCAATTTAAGGGATCTGGGCGAACTCACGCTATTAACGTTACTAGACCGAACGCCGCTAATGTTTATCATGTTGACGGCAATTATCGTGGTGGCTAATACCGTAAGATATGGCCCCAAAGTGGTGATTTGGATGTGCGCGGGTTTTTTGCCCATCATTATTTTGAGCTACTTCACGATTTATACGCTGCTTGTTTCTTCGGGGCTGATTCAATTTGAGCTGATGCTGCCTATTCTGGAAGAGGGGTTCCGTCCTGCCTGGACGGCCGCCGTCCCGGAAATCGTATCCTTTCCGTTCGGGCAAACGTTATTGTTTTTGCTCTTTTTTCCTCTAGTCAAGAAAAAGGAAAAATTGAGTCGGAGCGTGATCATTACTTACGTAATTACGGCGATTTGCTTAATTATGATTAATCAAATCAATATCCTCGTATTAGGCCCGACTCAAGCAGCAAACAGCACGCTGCCGCTTCTGCAGGTGGTTCAGCTTATAGATATTGCTGAAGCCTTTGAACGGTTCGATGTTCTATTTGTGATCGTGTTAGTTCTCGGTTTGGGTACAAAAATGGCTGCATTTTTCATGGGAGCCGCCATGGGGCTTCATAAAATTACAGGGCTATCTTATAAAATGTGGACGGTCGTCGTTGCTGTAGTCATATTTGCGTTAGCGTTTATATCCCCCAATTATCCTCACCATATTTGGCTCGGCATTAAGGTTGTCGTTACCTACGTAACTCCGATCTTTCAAATTGCCTTGCCGCTGATTCTTGTGCTTGTGATATGGATTCGAAGCATGTGGACGAAGCAGCGTCAATGAATGAGACCATGGAAAAAGATGTTATTTCAGTGCCGGGAATATTATAATGGAGTCGAACGACATCTTATGGCGGTAGGAGGGACCTTCTTGAAATTAACCGAGCTGATTGAACATTTGGCCATTGCTCAAATCCAAGGGAATGCTGACGTTGACATCAAGGGGATCAGCATGAATTCGAAAGATTTCGATGATCGGGAAGAGGCCAAGGCTGCGATTCGTAACCGGAATCATTAGCATATAACATCTGAAGGTCCCTATTTAAAGCGCTGATAGGGGCTTTTTGATATTTTTGAAAACCCAAACCTGCCAATAACGTAGCTTTATAACCTTCGATTCAAAGGAGAGATTTAACATGAGAACACCAACTGATCCTAATTGGGCCCGCTTAGGCTTTTCTGAACCTCCAGATTTCAAAGCAGCAGGGAAGGATATAGGGATTGTCATCATAGATAGAATTACCCCGCATCCTGCAATTCAGCATTTACGTAGCCGTTTAAAATATATTACGGTTCATGACGACAACTCGATTACATGTCGTGATATCGCTAATGAAGATCCAGAGGAAAATCATAATGGGGATGGCGAACATGGTTTAATGACGGTACTCGCGTTGTCACACCTCCCTTTTGTTCATAATGGGCAAATTCATACCGGGATTGCACCGGCAGCGAATTTAGTCGTTCTTGATCACGGTGCATTCAAAGCCGGCGAAGGAGAAAGATTGAGAGCAGGGATTTCATGGATCATGCAAAAACGTAAAGAATGGAATATAAGGATTATCTTAAGCACAGGTTGGCATGCGCTTGATCATCAGATCCTTCTAAAAAGTACAAAAGAAAACACTACGGTTCAAGCACTGGCTTCAGCGGTACAAGCTGGGATTTTGGTTGTTTGCTCGAACGGGAACACGAGAACGATCAATATTTTGCCGCCTTTCGAATATTTAGCAGTGGGGGGATATAATGACCGAGGTCTTGCGGATCGCCGAGAACACAGAGCTTTTCCGGATGAACCGTATGGACGTAATGCAGACGGTCACTTCAGGCCAGATGTCCTTGCACCAAGAGTTTTTCTAACCCTGCCCTTCTGTGAATCACATGAAGAAGGGGATGGGGGCTCCTATTATTGGGGGACGTCAGGAGCTTCAGCTTTAGTAACCGGAGTCGCTGCATATTTGTTGTCCAAGTACCCGAGTCTAGATGTGAATACGCTGCGCCATGCATTGACCACTTACGGAGATCCGCTCCATGGTTACGAGAATCCCGCCCCTAGAATCAATGTCCACAAAGTCGAGGCGGCGATTGTAGCTGGTGTCAAAATTAATGATTCGAGAAAAAAGCTGCCGTCCCTCTATATTAAAGACGCATCTGCATCGTTACAATCCCAAGATGAAATGGAGAGGGCTGTGGCTTTATCGACACTTGTGAGAAATCAACATTGTTCTCGAGAGCTGCTATGGCAATACTTAGACGATCCTTCACCGGTCGTTAGGAAAATTGCTGTTTCGGGTTTGGATAAACCGTTAAATGAACAGGAGCGGGACGTCTTCTGGGAGCGACTTGAGAAGGAATCTGAGGGGGGCGTCCGCGGCTTGCTTGCCTCTGGATTATTACAGGATGTTAGAAAAAATGAAGTTGCCAAATGGATACCATGGTCGACGGATATCAATTGGTCCGTTCGTTGGTGCGTAAGCGAATATCTTGCCAACTTCCCTGACGCTTATCCACAGCTTATAATGACCCATGACCCGGATTCCATCATTTCAAAGGCGGCCCCTTTAATTCAATGGCTAATAGAGAAGCAAAGCTAGGCGCCCCGCATCATTTGTTGTTGCAAATTAGAATGGAATCATTTATCATAGACTTCACAGGTCCATAATTGTGATAATAAGAGGAAGGGAGGGTAGACAAAATGCAGTTCTCCAAAAGTACGGACTACGCCCTGCACGCATTAATTCATTTGGGTCTTCCGGAGCGCCACACCAACGTCGGAATCAAGGAATTATCCGCAACGCTTGGGGTTTCCGAAAGCTACTTGTCCAAGATTATGTCCAAGCTAAGACAGGATGGAATCGTCCGTGCCGTCCCTGGGGTGAACGGCGGCTACGAGCTTGCCAGACCCGCCGATCAGATTACATTTCTTGATGTGATCCAAGTAATCGAAGGACGACAGCAGTTGTTTGAATGCTCGAATATGAATTCGCGGCAGCATCAGTTGTTAGCTCAAGAGGGAGCTGCACAGCAGGAACAACCAGCGAGAAACGGATGTCTGGTGGAGAAGGTGATGGAAGGCGCTGAAGAGCATCTGCACCAATACTTACGGGAGCATACGATTCAAACGGTACTGGATGAGGC
Organism: Paenibacillus sp. FSL R5-0810; assembly: GCF_038002285.1. Lineage (NCBI taxonomy): Bacteria > Bacillati > Bacillota > Bacilli > Caryophanales > Paenibacillaceae > Paenibacillus > Paenibacillus sp. FSL R5-0810. The sequence goes on along the minus strand of NZ_JBBOCF010000001.1, from coordinate 2,101,003 downwards.
TCTCAAGCACCGCAGCCATGAATCGCACAAGAAGTGAACCACTTCTTGCGGCTTAATTATGGACATTACAGATCTATGGAGGTAATTAAAAATGACAACAAAACAGCTTCTTGATGTAGCGATTATTGGCGGCGGCCCGGCAGGATTGAATGCTGCGCTCGTACTGGGACGGGCAAGGAAAAATGTAGTGGTGATCGATGAAGGTCGTCCCCGCAACGCCGTGACCCGTGCGACCCACGGATTTCTTACACGCGATGGCATCAGCCCTGGCGAATTCCGGCGAATTGCCAAGGAAGAGATCAGCAACTATCCTTCCGTAACTTTCATGGGGGATGCGGCCGTTGCGATTACGGGCTCGGATGGTCATTTTCAAATTACAACTGCCCAAGGGAACACCATTACCAGCAAAAAAGTGCTGTTTGCCGTCGGAATGAAGGATCAGCCGCTCGATATTCCGGGACTGGCAGAGGCTTATGGGAAAAGCGCGTTTGTATGCCCATACTGCGATGGATGGGAGTTAAGAGACCAGCCGCTAGTCATCATTGCCAAAGGAGCAGATGCCATGCACTTGGCTCCGTTAATATCCGGATGGTCCAAGCAGTTTACCATCTGCACGAATGGCCCCGATGAGCTGACCGATGACCAACGCGAAGAGATGCAGCAGCATCAAGTACCTGTGTTCGACTCACCGATTCGGTTCATTGACTCAAGCGAGGGAATCGTGCGGCAAGTCGTTCTCGAAGATGGGACGTCCATTCCATGCAGGGGAATATTCTTCAAACCGACGCTTGTCACGGGCTCGGATCTTCCGCAAGCCATGGGATGCAGCATGACAGAGATGGGGGCCGTTGTCGTGGATGACTTTGGGAAGACAAGTGTCCCGGGCGTTTATAGCGCAGGGGATGCGGCATCCCGGCTTCACCAAGCGGTTGCTGCAGCCTCCATGGGAGCCTTTGTTGCAGCGGCTATGAACAACGAGATGAATTTGGAGGCTTGGAGAAGGAATGGCTGATGCCATACTAATCGGTATGTTCCATTGCTATAATGAACAACAGAACCGACGGGTGAGAATCGTGCTACAAAACATCCTATTGACAATCCTTAACAGGTAATGATAAGCTACGAAAAAGTCCGATAATTCCAATTGGAATTATTAAATTACACAGTTGAAAAACATAAAGTCGACCATACCATTGGAGACGTAGGAGAGCTGCAGCATTTCAGCTAATTCCTGCGTTTTTTTGTTTTTCACGTATAAGAGGAGAGGGGGCTTACTTCGAGAAGAGCGTGAAGAAGAATACATAATGGAGTTAAAAAAGATGCAGCAGTATATAGAAAAATTATCCTGAAACGATGATTGAAATTGGTTTGATACCAATACCAAGGGACTTTATAAACATGAAAAGGGTGGTTTATATGAGAAAACAACGGTATTCAGGGTTGATAGTGCTTTGGTTATTGGCGCTATCCGTCGTTCTGGCGGCATGCTCCTCCAGCCCGCAAAGCACGCAGACGGAGGCTGCGTCTACTCCCTCATCGACCCCTTCCGCGAATGAATCGTCATCGCAAGCGAATCAAGGAACGGGAGAACATTTACTTCAAGAGCCATTGCCTGCACAGGATTTGTCCAAACTACCGGATCGAGCCAAGCAGCGAAATGATGCGATTATCGTCACCTTGACGAACCCGAGCGGTGCGTTTACTCCATATTTTACACAGGTGGGATATGACGGCAATGTGAACTCCGTGCTATATACCCCGCTGGTCAGGGTCGATACGAACGGCTTGCCGGTCCCGGGACTCGCCGAGAAATGGGAGGTTTCCGAAGATAAGTTGACTTATACGTTCTTTCTTCGCGAGGGTTTGAAGTACAGTGATGGATCGCCAATGACGACAGAGGACGTCGAATTTACGTGGACCTTGCTTCACGATCCATCCTACGACGGCCTCAACAGCGTAGTGGAAACCAACATCAAAGGCGGGAAAGCATACAAGGAAGGTAAGGCCGATTCCATCGAAGGTATTCATGTGATCGATGAGAAGACAATATCCGTGACGCTGGAAGAGACCAATGCGACTGCACTGACGGTGCTGGGCGGCCCGATCTTATCCAAAGCCTACTATGGAAAGGACTATAAGTTCGGCAATCTGGATTACATTAAAAACCTGCACGCCAACCCGATCACGAACGGGCCATACAAGCTGGAGAAGTTCATTCCCGGCCAAGAAGTGAATTTTGTTGCGAACGAACACTATATTTTCGGAAAGCCGAAGACGGAGTATTTCATCTATAAGACGACCGAAGGAGACACTTGGCAGTTTATTGAAACGGGAGAGGTCGATTACGGCAGCTTCTCCGCTACGACGGATAATATCGAGAAGCTAAAGGGCCTCGGCTTCTTGAATTTGATCCCAAGCACAGCGAGCAATTACGGATACAATCAATTCAATTTGGAGAGGGACCATCTGAAAGACAAGCGCGTCCGCCAAGCCTTGACTTACGGGCTGAACCGCCAGCTGATCTATGTCGATTCCAGGCAAGGTGCAGGATCGCTTGCCAATATTCCATCCTCTCCAATCCTGTGGTCCTATACAGAAGAAGGGATTAATCCCTACCCGTACGATCCGGAAAAAGCAAAGCAATTGTTAGATGAAGCCGGCTGGAAGGTCGGTGCGGACGGCATCCGCGAGAAGGACGGGAAGAAGCTGCAGATCAACTATCTGGGATCGAAGAGCCCGAATACGGATATTTTTATCGCCGTTGCCAAGGAGAACTACAAGGAAATCGGCGTCGATTTTATCCCTGAGCAGTTCCCGGATTTCAATACGCTCGTTTCAAAGGTGAACGGCGGGGATTTTGACATGGCCTCATTCTCTACGACGATTATCAGTGATCCTTCCCAGGGCGTTAGCAGCTTTATTAAAGGGGAGACAAAAGGCTATAACAATCCTCAAATCGACGAGCTATATGCGAAAGGTTTAGCAACAGACGACATAGAGGAGCGCAAAAAGATTTACCACGAAATGTTCAAAATTCTTAACGACGAGCTGCCGATCATGTTTACCAACTATACCAAATCGGTGATTGCCATCAATGGCCGCATTGACGGGTTCGAGCTAAACCCGCTGGCGGGGATCGCCCACAGCTTGCCCGACTGGGAGCTTAAATAAGTACGCTTCAACCAGCAAGTGCCTGTGAACCGCTTGATAACAAAGACATCTCCAGCCTGGGCTTAGCAGGCCGGAGATGCTTGATTGAAGGAGAGAACATGAGAACCTATTTGCTCCGAAGATGTTTATATATGCTCTTGATTTTGATTGGCGCGTCCTTGTTGATCTTTTTCCTGTATTCTTTAACGCCCGGCGATTACGTCGACAACAATTTGAGCTTAAGCGAGGAGCGCAAGGCAGAGCTTAGGGAGATACATGGGCTGAACAAGCCGATTCTCGAGCGATACGTAAATTGGATGGCCAATATGTTCAAAGGCGATTTCGGGTATTCCCTGGCACAGCAGCGTCCGGTCCTCGATCTGTTTCAGGATTACATATGGAATTCCTTTTTGCTAGCGGTGGTCTCAACGTTCTTTACCTGGTTCTTTGCCGTTGTCGTCGGCGTACTGACGGCCTACAAACAGTATTCGCTGCTCGATACGCTGGTTATGGTCGGCATATTCGCCGCTATGTCCATTCCTTCGTTCTTTATCGGGCTGTTCCTGATCAAAGTGTTTGCCGTCGATTTGAAAATCCTTCCGCCGGGAGGAATGATTACGACCGGCAGCCGTGCCGTAGGCTGGGAATATGTCGCCCAGGTTCTGCATCATATGCTGCTTCCTGTTGCCGTCATGGTGCTGCTCGGCGTAGGCTCGCTGACCCGGTACTTCCGCAGCAACATGCTGGAAGTCATTAAGCAGGATTATGTCCGTACCGCCCGGGCCAAAGGGTTGAAGGAGAGAACGGTTCTTTATCGACACGCGTTGAAAAATGCGATGCTGCCCGCAATTACATTGATCGGCTTCGAGCTGCCAGGATTGTTCGGGGGCTCCATCATTATCGAGAAGATTTTTAACTGGCCGGGAATCGGTCAGCTGTACATGCAGTCGTTTACGGTCCGGGATTATCCGCTCTTGATGGGCTTTACGATGTTTCTGGCCATCTTGACGGTTGTCGGCACATTCATCTCCGATATCCTCTATCATACTTCCGACCCTCGGGTCAGGCTTTAGCGAAAGGAGGAGCTGCACATGTCCATTCAAACGACGGCTGGACGTGCGGAAAAAGCCATCCGCGCCCTGGATGTATCCGATTCGTTATGGCGGCAATCGATCCGCCAATTGCGCAAAAACAAGCTGGCGGTCGCCGGCTTCGCTTTTATCGTGTTTATGTTTCTGATCTGTTTTATCGGCCCGTTATTCTCGCCATATGCAGACGGCAAGATCAACCCCGCCAATATGCACCAGCCTCCGAGCGCCAAGCACTGGCTGGGAACGGATCTGCTCGGCAGAGACGTGCTCACAAGGCTGCTGCAGGCCGGCAGGATTTCGCTTACGGTAGGTCTCGCATCCATGGCGCTGTCGATGACCATCGGAACGGTTCTCGGTATCGTTTCGGGTTACTACCGCGGCGTTGTGGATCAGATCATTATGCGGGTTGCCGACCTGTTGTTCACGATCCCCGGACTTCCGATCCTCTTCATCATGGGAGCACTAATGTCGGATTGGAAGATTCCGACCGATTATCGGCTGTATCTCGTGATGCTGATGCTGAGCATTATCGGATGGCCGGGCGTGGCGCGCCTTGTCCGAAGCCAGATGCTGACATTAAGGGAACGGGAATATATGCAGGCTGCCGACGTGCTCGGCCTCAGCGATAAGCGGAAGCTGTTTCGCCATTTGCTGCCCAATGTATTTCCGCTGCTGATCGTAATCGCTACATTGAGCATTGGAGGGGCGATATTGTCGGAGTCCGCGCTCAGCTTTTTTGGGCTTGGGGTTATGCCGCCAACGCCGACCTGGGGAAATATGATCGATGCGGCCAACAATGTGATCGATTTCGAGAAGCGGCCCTGGCTGTGGATCCCTCCCGGACTGGCCATCTTTTTGACGGTCATTGCCATCAATATTTTCGGCGACGGGCTCCGAGACGTTCTCGACCCTAAACAGAATACAAGCAGGTGAACGGAAGATGAATTCATTAATCGAGATTAATAACTTAAGCACTTATTTTGAATCCGGCGCAGGAACGGTCAAGGCGGTTGACGATATTAGCTTCCGCATCCGTGAAGGGGAAACGGTATGCATCGTGGGGGAATCCGGCTGCGGAAAGAGCATCACGGCGATGTCGATCATGGGGTTGGTGGATGAACCTCACGGGAAAGTCGTTGGCGGTCAAATCCGGTTCGGAGACAAGGATCTCTTGAAGATCAGCAAAGAAGAGATGCGGCGCATCCGCGGCAACGACATCTCCATTATTTTTCAGGAACCGATGTCCTCCCTTAATCCGGTCATCACCATCGGCAGGCAAATTATGGAGCCGCTCATGCTTCATCAAAAGCTGAACAAGAAGCAAGCTTATGCCCGGGCGCTGGAACTGATTGAGTTAGTCGGCATTTCGAGGGCTGAACAAATTGCGGCTTCATACCCGCATCAATTGTCGGGAGGCATGCTGCAGCGGATCATGATCGCGATCGCAATCTCCTGCGGCCCTAAGCTGCTGATTGCCGACGAGCCGACAACGGCGCTGGACGTAACGATCCAGGCTCAGGTTCTTGAAACGCTCCGTCAAAGCAAGGAGCAATCCAATATGTCGATCATGCTGATCACGCACGACCTCGGCGTGGTGGCGGAGATGGCGGACTATGTGATTGTCATGTATGCCGGGAAGATCGTTGAGGAAGGGGATGTCGAGGAGCTGTTCGAGCGGCCGAAGCATCCATATACCCGGGGACTGCTAAAATCAAAGCCGATCATCGGTCAACGAGCAGAACAGCTGTATTCGATACCAGGGCAGGTCCCGAGTCCGCTTGAATTGACGGAATCGTGCTATTTCCATGATCGGTGCGAATCCTGCATCCCGATCTGCCGAATCCGGCAGCCGAAGCTAAGCGAAGTGGCAGCCGGTCATTTAGCAGCCTGTTGGCTGTATGAAGAGGAGGCGGAAGCGTGAGCGAAGCATTGCTTGAGGTGCGCCGTTTGAAAAAGTACTTTCCGATCAACGCGGGGCTGTTAAACCGGACGGTCGGCTACGTTAAAGCCGTGGACGATATCAGCTTCACGATCCAGCCGGGAGAGACCTTCGGTCTTGTCGGCGAATCCGGGAGCGGCAAGAGCACCGTTGGACGGACCATTTTGCGGCTGCATGAGAAAACGAGCGGGGACGTGCTTTTTAAGGGAATCCCCTTTCACGGGCTGCCCAAAACGGAGGTCCGCAAGCTTAGACCCAAGATGCAGCTGATATTCCAGGATCCGTACAGCTCGCTCAACCCTCGCATCCGTATTGGCGATGCCATTGGCGAATCCTTGCTGGAGCATGGTTTGGCGGAGAAGGATGAGCTTCGCGACGTTGTGCTCGATGTGCTCGAGGCGTGCGGTCTTTCCTCCTATCATTACAGCCGGTTTCCCCATGAGTTTTCCGGCGGACAGCGGCAGCGGCTCGGCATCGCCCGGGCTCTGGTGCTGAACCCCGATTTTATTATTGCCGATGAGCCGGTCTCGGCGCTCGATGTCTCCATTCAAGCCCAAATCATTAATTTGTTCCAGAAGCTTCAGCATACCCGGGGATTGACCTATTTGTTCATTTCCCATGACTTAAGCGTAGTCGAGCATTTGTGCAACCGGATTGGGGTTATGTACCTCGGCTCGATGATGGAAATGGCTTCACGGGACGAACTGTTTAGCCGGCCGCTCCATCCCTACACGAAAGCGCTGCTCTCGGCAATTCCTGTGCCGGTGCCGAGACTGAAGCGGGAGAGAATTGTTCTCAAGGGCGATATTCCGAGTCCGGCCAATCCGCCTTCAGGCTGTAAGTTTCATACCCGCTGTCCGCTTGCCACAGCCCAGTGCAAAGAGCTAGTGCCCGCATTCCGTCTTGTCGGCGACGATCACTTTGTTGCCTGCCATTTGGTGTAACACGGGGGTGATTACGGGCAATCTCTGTTTTGACTGATGGCTAAACGAATAAATGTTTCGGACGATAGAAGCACGAAGAAATGATAAAGCCAATGAAACAACGAACGGGCATGCTCCTTTCGCTTGCGCTCATTCAAAAAAACCGCGAAACATCGCGGTTTTTTTGCGTGTAACATTCCTGCTTGATTCCATCGTTAACCAGTTTTTTACTTTGTACATCCGGTCCGTCATGATAGAATATGAACTTCACTGTGAAAATAAGGAGTGCAAGGAATGGATTTTCAATGTTGTAAGGCTAAAAAAATCAAAAACCAACGAGTCATGTCGAGAGGCTGCCGCTTCATATACATGGATCAGAATGATGTGTCTCGGAAGAAGGGAGGGAGCATGTGAATTCGAAAGTGAAAGCCTATCTCCCGATGTTATGGATTCTGGTCATTCCGGTACTGAACATCTTTTACGCTGTACTGAACCAGGCGCATCTGCCGGTTTACAGCCTGATGACGGATCTGGATGCCCAAATTCCGTTTGTGCCGATGTTTATCATCCCTTATCTGATATGGTACCCATTCATCATCATCGTTCTGTTTATGCTCTGTATCAGGGAGCGTAGTGTATATTACCGGACGCTGCTAACCCAGTGTCTCGGTTTGGTTGCTTGCTATATCATATTTTATCTGTTCCAGACGACGGTTGAGCGTCCGACCGCCATGGGGACGGGGATTTTCGAAGGCTTAGTGAACCTGGTGTACAGCACCGATAATCCTTATAATTGCTTTCCCAGCATTCATGTGTTGACCAGTTATTTAATGATCAAGGGTGCAATGGCTTGTGCATCCTATCCTAATTGGGAACGGACAGCGGTGAAAGTATGTGCCTGGATGATCATTGCTTCGACCCTGTTCGTGAAGCAGCATGTCCTTCTGGACATCGCCGGTGCCATCGCGGTGGTCGAGCTGCTATGGTATGGGGTAGGCAAGCTATCGTTGGGTCAGCAATCGAAGTTCAAGGGAGAAGTCGTTCGTCAAAATTTAACGGCTGATTAATAAATTATTTCTAGATATATCAAATGGTAAATGTAAGTCTCAGGCGACTGCACGAAGCAGTCGTCTTTCTTTTTGATCCTTACGATAAAGTCACCAACGTTGCATCATAAAGTCATGAAGATAGTGGCCCGGCAAAATCAAATGGCTATAAAATGGGGATGTAAAGGTTTACATGTCGTGACAAAGGGGTTGGAACATGAGAGACACGTCTCATTTTATGAAGAGTTTGAAGAAGTATAAATGGCTGCTGCTGATGACGTTGCCAGGGATCGTCTATTTATTCATCAACAACTATATCCCGATGTACGGCGTGATTCTAGCATTTAAGAACTACAATTATGTCGATGGCATTTGGGGAAGTGCATGGGCCGGATTTGATAATTTTAAATTTTTGTTCAACTCACAGGATGCTTACATCATTACCAGGAATACCTTCCTTTACAATTTCGTCTTTATTGTGCTGAATCTGGTCTTAGCGGTTCTGGTTGCGCTGCTGATTAATGAGATTAAGGATAGAGCGATCAGCCGATTCTATCAAAGCACATTTCTGCTGCCGCACATTATCTCTATGGTCGTGGTTGCCTATCTGGTCTACAGCTTTCTAAATGTAGATAGCGGCCTTGTGAACAGATTATTGATCAATTGGTTTGGTTCCGAGGCGGTTTCTTGGTATGGTGAGCCCAAGTATTGGCCATACATACTGGTCATCGTCAATGCATGGAAGAACGTAGGATATCTATCCATCATTTACTTCGCTGCCATTATTGGTATAGACAAAGAATATTATGAAGCCGCCACGATCGACGGAGCAAGCAAGTGGAAGCAGATGACCCGGATTACCATCCCGTTAATTTTGCCCGTGATCATCACCATGACCCTGCTTGCGGTTAGCGGCATTCTGCGGTCGGATTTCGGATTGTTCTATCAGGTTCCCATGAATACTGGCGCTCTGATCCCGACAACGAACACCATTGATACTTTTGTCTATCGTGCCATGATTCAATCGGGGGATATAGGCATGTCAACTGCAGCTGGATTCTATCAGTCCGTTGTTTGTTTTGTACTGATATTAGTAGCGAATACAGCCGTAAGACGGATTAATAAACGAGACGCTTTGTTTTAACAGAGGGGAGGTCAATGTAGTGAAGGAAGTGAGCGCAAAAAAATGGATCGGCGCATCCTCGATTCACCTGTTCTTTTGGGCATTTACATTTGTATCATTAATTCCGTTCATTCTTGTCTTTATGGTGTCCATTTCAAGTGAGGATTCCATCCTGCAGAACGGCTACTCGCTGTTTCCAAGTCAGATCAGCTTTGCAGCCTATCAATTTTTATTCAACGATTTTTCGGAAATCGCGAAAGCTTACGGGGTTACGATCTTGTCCACCCTGGTCGGTACTGTCGTAAGCCTCTTCATAACAGCCCTGTTTGCTTATCCGTTATCCAGACCCGAGCTTCCGTTTCGCCGCACCCTTTCGTTTTATATTTTCTTCACCATGCTGTTCGGCGGCGGAATGGTGCCTTGGTATATCACTTATGTGAACATGTTTGATTTGAAAAATACGATTATGGCCATGATCATTCCCAACTTGCTGTTAAGTGCCTTCAATGTACTGCTTATGCGCAGCTTCTTCGCCTCGTCCATTCCGGAATCCGTGGTTGAATCCGCGACGATTGACGGCGCAAGCGAAATGAAGATCTTCTTTAAAATCGTTGTTCCGCTTTCTTTGCCGATTATGGCGACGATTGGCCTATTCAACACGTTAGCTTACTGGAACGACTGGTACAACTGTATGCTGTTCATCGATAAACCCGAGCTGTATAACATCCAGTACCTGATGACAAAGACGCTCACGAATATTCAGTATCTTCTGATGAAATCCAATAGCTCGGCCCAGGTCGGGGAACTGCTCGCCACCATGCCTAGAGAAACGGTCCGCATGGCTCTTGCCATCGTTGGCATTGCTCCATTGATGTTTGCCTACCCGTTCTTCCAGAAGTATTACATTAGCGGAATTACAACCGGTGCCGTGAAAGGTTAGCTTCAAAACCACTGTTCGATTGAGGAGGTGGGGCAGGCGATTCGCACTTTAATAACGCTCTTTGAGAGAAGATGAATGTTGAGAGGAGATTTCAGGGATATGAAAAAGGCGCATTACTTAGTGCTTATATTCATGCTTTGCGGAATACTGGCATTAACAGGTTGTAGTAAGGGGGCTGCCGGTACCACACCGACTCCAGCGGATCAAACAGGAAATAATTCGGATTCCTCGCTTAGCCCTTATAAAATAACGCTTGTTTACCCGGCAACGGCTCCTAAAGATTTACTGCTTGTTCAGGAAGAAATGAGCAAATATCTGACGGAAAAGATCAATGCTACGATTGAGCTCAAACCCATTGAGTGGGCTTCATGGGATGATAAAACCAATTTGATGAAAATCTCCAATGAACCGTTTGATCTGATGTTCACAGCCAGCTGGTTCTCGTATGCGAAGGATGTTGCTAAAGGGCAGTATTTGGAACTCGATGATTTGATGGCCCAATATGGCAAAGATATTCCGGGCATCCTCGGCGAGGAATTTATTAAGGGATCCAGAATCGGAGGCAAGCTGTACGCACTTCCCACCAAGAAAGAATTCGGGCAGGGGTTCGGATTCCTTCTTGACAAGAAGCTGGTAGATAAATACAAGTTCGATATTAGTGGCGTCAAGACGCTGGAAGATATGGAAGCGATGTTCAAGACGATTAAGGACAATGAGCCTGGTGTGACTCCAATCGTTTCAAGCAAATTCACAAATATATGGGATGCAGCCAATTACGATTACATCGTGGCCAATCTCGCTGTACCACGGGGAAGTAAAGAATTGAAAGCCGTGGATACCCTGGAAGACCCAAAATTCATCGACTTCTACAAACGAATGCATCAATGGAATCAGAACGGCTGGTTTGATAAGGATATTCTTACATCAGACGCTGACCAAGGGATGAATATGATCAAGGCAGGCAAAGCCTTTGCGGTTGCCCAATCCTTAAAGCCAGGGAAAGACAAGGAAATGAGCATATCATCGGGTGTAGAGGTAGTGCAGGTAGAAACGGCGGAGCCGTTTACAACGACAGGAGACGCGCAGGGCGCGATGCTCGGAATATCGCGTACTTCTAAGGATCCGGCTAGAGCGATGATGTTCTTGAATCTGCTATATAGTGATCCGAAGCTGCTCAATATGCTGTACTGGGGTATCGAAGGTAAACATTATGTCAAGAAATCCGATAATGTGATTGATTATCCTGAGGGTGTGAATGCGGACACGCAAGGCTACCCAAATCCGGGAGGCTGGATGTTCGGGAACCAGTTCAATTCTTATTTATGGGTCAATGAAGATCCAAATAAATGGGAAGAGTTCAAAAAGTTCAATGAACGAGCGGAGCATTCGATTGCGCTAGGGTTTGCTTTTAATCAAGAGCCGGTTAAATCAGAGATGGCATCCTTAGCGAATGTCGAGAAAGAGTTCGGGGCTACGCTGAAATCGGGAGCCGTTGATCCTGAGAAGATTATTGCCAAATGGAAAGAAAAACGGAAGTCCGCGGGCTTTGATAAAGTGAAAGCCGAAGTGGAAAAGCAACTGGCTGAGTGGGCTGAGACTCAGAAGTAATAGGGATTAAGGAAAAAGGGGGATTCCAGACCGGGACGATCGATGTGTGTCCTTTATGGGATTCCTTTTTTACCAGTATATCAATATACTCAAAGTGTAGAATGAACTTGTCGAATCACGCAGCTCATTCTGCTAACCTTTTATAGAGCCGGAGTAGTATATGATGTTGAATATTAGAGACTCGCTTCGTTTTAAGTTGATCATCGGATTCTTCACCATTGCCGTACCTCTTGTCGCCCTCCTCCTCTACAATAATCATTACGCGTCCAATACGATTCGAGAACAGGTGGCGGACTCCAATAAAAATTCGATGATCCTTTATTCGCATCAGATCGAGGCAGCTCTGAACAAGGAAACGAATTTCTTGTACAATATCGCGGTTGAAGATCCTAATATTGCGGCACTCTCGCAGCTTCTCGATGATCCTGACGAGTACTTTCTTGCCAAGGCCAGAATTTTGAACACACTTACGCGATACCACCGGTTCGACAACAGCGTCGATCTTCAGTTTATCTACTCCGTTCAGAAGCAGGATCTATTCTATACGCCGATCAGGACCTCGTCCTATGACGAGCTGCTGTCCATCCAAACAACCATTGAACAGCTGGTTAAGCAAGTAAAGCCGGACAGCAGCTATTTCGGGGAATGGAAAGCCATTGAGTATAGCCGGCATAAATACGCGCTGATCAGATTGGTCGATACGGGAGATGATTTTTATCTCGGTGCATTCGTAAAGCTGGAGAATTTGATGATACCGCTGGATATGATCCATCTGGAAGCTGGCTTTGCCGGATTCGTGAATAAGCGGGGTGAAATGGTAACCAACACATCAGCTATTGGAACGCAGCGTCTGGACACTGCCCTCGCCTCCGAATCCAATCAAGTGTATCAAATGGTGAGGAAGGATGATCGAAAATACATCGTGGTCATGGATCAAATTCAGGGCACCGATGTCATTTTAAGCGCCTTCATTCCGGAATCGCAGATGCTGAAAAATCTATTTCACTTCCGGAGAGGGATTATCATCATATCCATCGTGGCGTTAATTATTCTGGTGATTTATTTGGTTTATCTCAATGAGACGATTCTTAAGCCTATGAACGATCTTGTACGCGGAATGCGCAGGATCAAGCATGGGGATTGGACTACACGGCTTCATTCTTCTAAAGCAAAGGAATTCACCATCATTAACGAAACTTTTAACAGCATGGCCTCCCAGATTCATGAGCTGAAGATCAGCGTATATGAAGAGCAGATCAAAGCGCATAAGGCAGAGCTCAAGCATTTGCAACTTCAGATCAACCCTCATTTCTTACTGAATTCCATCAATATCGTTTACAATCTGGCTGAAATCAAAAATTACAGCGTGATCCAGCTCATGTGCATGAATCTCGTGAAGTATTTCCGTTTTACAACGAAAACGAATCAAATCGCCGTAACCATCGCGGAAGAAATGGAGCATATGGAGAGCTATATTAAAATACAGCAGCTCCGGTTTCCGGCGCGAGTCAGCTATGAAATACATATTGCCGAGGGTGCAAATCAAGCAGCAATTCCGCCGCTCTTAATTCAGCCTTTTATTGAAAATGCGATCAAACACGGCTTTGATTTCATGGATTATCCATTTCATATTGACATCCGTATCACTTTGCTTGAGGAACATCAATTGGAAATTGTAATTTCAGACAACGGGAATGGCTTCCCTCGGGAAGTGCTGCAGCAATTGCAGTCGGGCAGTTACCTAGAGAATCAGAATGGAGGGCATCTAGGGATTACCAATGTGCAATATCGGCTTAAACATATTTTTGGACAAATGACTCGACTGGAGTTCGATAATATGCCGGAGTCCGGAGCAAGGGTACGGATTGTCATTCCTTTCCGAACGGTAGAGCAGTTTTCGTCATATTGATATGGGGGGAGTCGCAATGTATACGGCACTTATTGTAGATGATGAGATCTATGCGGTGATGGGGATCAAGAGCGGTATCCATTGGCAGGAACTGCAGGTGTCCGAAGTGTATGAGGCATTTAATATGCGAGACGCATTGCAGGTATTTGAACGTACGCGGATTGATATTATGATCTGTGATATTGAAATGCCCAAAGGGACAGGAATTGAGCTGCTGGAGCGGGTGAATGATATTTCTCCCGATACGGAGACCATTTTCCTGACGGCTCACTCGGCTTATGATTTCATGAAGCGAGCGATTCAGCTGGATGGCTTTGATTATTTATTAAAACCGATCGAATTCGATGTTCTTCAAGCAACCATTGCCAAAGCGCTGCATGCTATAAAAGAGGAAAGAGAGCTCCGTCATATGAGAGAGCACTATAAACCTTATTATGAGCTGTGGCGGAAGAAAAAAAGTCTCATTACGGATAAGTTCTGGAACGATGTGTTCTCGGGCAGAATCGTCTGTACTCCGTCGAATGCTGCGGATGTTCTTGAAGAGCATGATCTCAGTGGGCTTCAGGATGCCGACATTCTCCCTGTGCTGGTGAGCGTGGAATCCTGGCAGCGTGAGTTCAGCACAAGGGATGAGGAGATGATGGAATACGCCATCCGCAAAGGAGCATCCGAAATGCTGCTGTCCTCAGGCAATGGAGAGGTCATTCAGACCAGGCAAGGGGTGAATGTTGTACTTCTTGTTGGAGAGGATGGAACGAAGGAAGATACTGCCCATGAGCTGAAATTGCGATGTGAGAAGTTCATTCAAGACTGTTATACCTATTTCGGTTGTAAAATTTCCTGTTATATCGGGAATCGCTCCTCACTGTATGAAATTGCGGATACGTATAGGCAGCTGCTGGAAATGGAGTACAACAATCTGAACAAATCCAACCAAGTGTATATGCTCGCTTCATTAGGCAGCCATTCAATGAAGACCATGATCCCGCGAATATCGACCTGGACCCTTCTCATGGAGCATGGGCAGCTGGAGGAGATCCGGCGAGAGATACGCGGAAGAATCGCAGAGTTAAGCGATAAACCTAATCTATTGCTATTGGAGCTTGAAGGCTTTCGGCGAGAATTTATGCAAATGGTCCATTATATTCTCCATAAGAACGGACGATCTGCCTTTGAGCTGTTTAAGGATGAGGAAGGAGTGCTTCTGTACACGCAGCCCCGTAACCTTGAACAATTGGAAGCTTCTGCGCTTCAAACGGTTCAGATCATTCATGATCAGTTACATTTGAAACCGTCTGTGATTGAACGAGTACAATCTTATATACAAGAGCATTTAAGCGAGCCGATTACAAGAGAGCAGCTTGCCGGTTTCGTGCATCTCAATCCCGCTTACCTATCGCGCTTATTCAAACGCGAGGTCGGGGAATCGATATCGGACTACATGCTGCATGTCCGGATGTCACAGGCCAAAGACTTGATCGCGACCTCATCCATCCCAATTTCGGATGTAGCCAAAACGTTTGGATATCATAATTTTTCGCATTTTTCCAAAATGTTTAGAAAAGTGTACCATGTCTCCCCTCAAGAGTTCAGACTTCAGTCCAATCCTAATGTTCTATAAGTAGAGAGCAGCTCCTTTAGCCTATCGGCTTACCATTAGGGAGTCGGTAGGGGAGCATCATGCTGAACTTCGTCAAGGGAGACTAGCTCGACAGATTGTAAAGTAGAAAAAAAGACCCGTGCAGGGCTAAACCGAAGAAGAGCCCACGTCGAACGTGGGCTCTGGTCATGATGCCATGTTTGAATGAGCTATTTAGAATTCACGTAGCTGCTTAACGAGATCCGAAGCAAACGTATCCGTAAACCGGAGGCGTCCATTCGCTTGGATGATCAGCCCTTCATTCATGCGGTGGTCCAGCCATTCGGTAATCCATCCAGGAGCATAGCCGCCTTGGCCGAATTCCCCGCCAAATGCAATCATTTGACTATAGTTCGCCAAATATTGATCTCGATTCGTATCCGGGTAAGACTTCACGTATAGCCAAAACTGCACGTCATACATCAGATAAGATAATTCATCCGCATGAAATGAAAAGTGACCTTTCTCTTCAACAATACGGGTACAGATGCTGCGGATCTTTTCATTAATATGCTCCACTTCCGTGACTTGAGCGCAAAGCTCCTCAAGCAAAGGCGAGAATTTCCCGTGGGCGACCTTGTACAAATCCGCTTCCTTGTCCTCCTCCGAGGTATCATATTCCTCCTCGCTTACGAGCCCCCGGATGAACGCCTCGAAGTTTTCAGCCAGGAACGTAATCTCATAATCATCTTCCTGATCGACATGGATCACCTCGGGTTCACCATCTCTTCCGCATGCCCGGTAGTCGAGCATCACGACATCATGCCCGGCAGAAGGACAATCGCAGATCACTACGCCAATGTCTGGGTAGCCCCATTCCTCGATCATAAACCGACTGCCGAGATCACCGCCAATCGAATAGCTTTTCTCACGGCCAATTCCCATGATCCCCGTAATGGCAATATGGTCTTCCGCCCAAGAAGTGGGCTCCTCGGTCGGGAAGCAGGTGTTCTTCGGAACCCCTCCGTTTTGCTGCTTCATCAGCGCAATATAAGCGGAGGGGAGCTTGTATCCAAGCTCTTCCTCGATGGAGGCGATCAGCTCATCCGTCGGCGGGGCGGATTGGTAGGAATCTCTTGCATACTCGCTGTCGTCCCAAAAATCAGCTAACGGCATGTTGTCACACGGGGGAGCCTCCGGCACCGACCCGCGGGACGCCAAGGCTTTTCTTTTGGCAGCGATTCGGCGCTCTTCTCTGTCCTGCTTCTCCGCTTTTTGCAAACTCCAGCTTAGCAATAATTCGGTGTGCTCATCGCCGGGCTCCAGTTGATCAGAGGTAGCTAATGCCTGAGCAGCTTCTTTATATCTTTTCAAATGATAGAGAGCGTAACCTACCCGATAATGCCACAGCGGGTCGTGCTGCCCCGCATCAGCAATTTTATCGAATTGGCGGAGTGCATCTTCATATTGTCCCAGGTTGTTATACGCTCTGGCCAGTCGACTGACGGCCTCGTAGTCCCGTTCCTCCTCGGGAACGGTTAACAGCACATCCACGATTTGCTGATGTTCGTCTTCATCATGCCATTGGTTCAATTGCTCCGTAAGGGTTTGTTCCATTCCAGCCTCCATAATATAATCATATTTTTTCATTAAAAAATCGTCGAGAGCCATGCAGCGCCTCCGCCAGCGATCGTCAACACTGCTCCTGCCGCCAGTCCCCATTTATGCTTTGTACCAAGCCCAAGGTGCCCAATGAATCGCGGCAGGATCCAGAGGAAAGCAAGAAGCGAGAATGCACCTTGAACAGCACCCCAAATTACTAGATTCTTGGCTTGATTCAAGTAGGCATCAGCCTGATCTGAAGAGGTAAAGGCAAGCGATGCACCGTTCCGGGCGTTCCAATATGTAATGACCATAAACACAATCAAGGTGAGTAATGTCGAAAAGACGGTTGACGTAAATCTAAATACGCCGCCGCTTGTTTTCGAAGATTTGGCTTCAGGCAAACCGATCAGGAAGAATACAAGACCTACCAATACCACCCCACCAGCTATAGTACATAGAACGCCGTTCACGATACCTCCCGCCATTAAAAGCATAATAATCATACGCTGCTCCAATCGTTGTGAATGATAGACTCGCTTGGCTACGATAAGTATAAGATTAATGTACTTTATGCCATTTGTGCAAATATATCCAATCCACTCACTTTTATTCGGCGCCTATCTATTGAAAGATATTCATTCTACCGATATTGAAAGAGTACATATCTTTCATATTTCAGGAGGAATCGATCATGAAGAAAACAGTCATCTTACTATTCAGTGCGGCAATGATACTCGGGACCACCGCTGGTACAGCATTAGCCAAACCGGGAAACACGCCGCCTGGCCATTCAAGTCATGATGTCAAAGCTAACGAATCCAAAGAAACCAAAGAATCTAAAGATAAAAATAAAGATAAGGATAAACAAATCGAAGCGAATCAAGACGGGGGTATCCAGTCTTCTGATCCGGTTAAGCAAGAGGAAAAGCCTGATCAGGAGCCGGCATCCACGGAAACGGAAAATGGGGACAGCAGTACAGCCGATAAGTCGGAGCCCAAGGAGAAGGGCCATAAAGGATACAAAGGTCTGCTCAATGCTATTCAAAACGTAAAAGATAAGCCGGCTGGTACTGTTCTGGCCAATATTTTGCTTTCAGAATATGAGGCTGAGCTGACCGACGAACAGAAGAAAGAACTTGAAGCTATAGTTGAAAAGGACGACGCGCTGGAGAAGGCGGCGGATATGCTCGATAAGAACGGTAATGTAACCGACGCTGTGTATGTACAGGAAGAAGCGATTAAAGTGAATTTTAAAAACCTGGACCTATATAAAACTTTAGGAAAGCTCAATGACAAGGCTGGTAAAAAGAATGGAGTCAAGCTATATGTTAACGGCGTTGCTGCTGACACCGAGCCTTTTGTCAAAAAAGGCAATACCTTCGTTCCTTTCCGCGCCATCGCTGAGGCACTGGATGCCGAAGTTGCATGGGATCCTCAAGATCGCACGATCATCGTCACAAAGGATGGGGTAATTATTCAACTTCTGGTGGGCAGTAAAGCTGCAAAGGTAAATGGTAAAAACGTGACCTTGGATGCGCCAGCCACCGTGACAAAGGGCAGCACCTATGTGCCGGTACGTTTTATAAGCGAGGCATTGAATGCCACCGTAAAATGGGAATCCGAAAGTAAAACGGTTGTTGTCTATGAAGAGGGACAATAACCTAAGTAACATGGCCCCTCTATTTTGCTGAGGGTGGATGTTCATTGGAAGTGTAAAGAAAGCGAAGCCGTTGACCTTGGGAGGTCAGCGGTTTTTTTTGTTTATGGATAAAAACTTATAAATTGGCATGATTTTGATAAAAGGAGGCACTCTATAGGCAACTTACTTATCTAATGCAGCGAAGGAAACACATGTCGATTATTAAACCGTCTCAAATTGCACACTCGATTTATGAGATGATGGAGAAGCGCTTCAGCGGACGGGTATTAAAGGGATCATCCTTAACTGGACCAAAGGTGAAAGGGCTGAATGGGGTGGATTTTTTCGAAAGTAAAGAATCGTTGACAGCCATCGAATGGATCTTAAGGGGAATTGTCAGCTTTATTTTTTTGCTGATTGCTGCCAAATTTCTAGGCCAACGCTCCATTTCTCAATTAAGGTTTCTCGATTTCATTCTTGCTCTAACGCTCGGCAATATTATCGCTCACCCGCTGTCCGATGAGGAGTTGGGTTTAAAAGGGTCCATGATCACGACGATCGTCCTCATTGTGCTATATATCGCAACGACATGGCTCGGGCTGAAGTGGCCGTTCTTTAAACGGTATTTGGATCCGTCGCCAATCACGCTCATCAAACAAGGCCTCATTCAGTTTGAAAACTTATCGAAAGCAAGGATCTCTATAGATTATTTATTCTCCGAGCTTAGGAAAGAAAAAGTAGAGGATGTCCAAAAAGTAGCGCTGGCATTAAGGGAGCCAGGAGGAACCATATCCGTCTTTATGGACACCCCCTACCAACCGGTGACATCGGCTAACCTGAAACTAGAGACGCAGCCGTTCACGATCCTAAGACCGATCATTGTAGACGGCAAGGTCGATATGTCCCTTCTTCAGGAAATCGGAAAGGATACCGGTTGGCTGCTTACACAAATCGCGCCCATTTCGAATATTCAGGAGGTGTCGTTAGCGATCGTTGAGAACGAGACCGTACGGGTGTTTTCAAGAGCAAAAGGTTAAAGAAGCAGGTGTATATTATTAATGGAAGAGAGCCATGATAGGGGCTCTCTTTTTTATAGGTTAATTCAATGACTCCAGTTATTTTTTAACAATCATTAAAAATAATTCTTGAACACTCATTAAATAAATGGTAATATACAGCAAAAAGAAAGGGAGGACTCACGTTGGCACGCCATAAAGAATTTGATACGACGGAAGTATTGACCAAAGCGATGGAGTATTTTTGGAGACATGGTTTTGATGGATCCTCCATCAATGAGCTGGTTCAGCATGTTGGAATCAAGGCCCAAAGCCTATACAACACGTTTGGAGGGAAACGGGATTTATATTTATCGGCCCTCAAGCTTTATGTGAATCGGAGCACGGTTGTTGCCACGCTCGAACAGACTCCATCCGGAAAGCAAGCCATCATCAAGGTATTTCATGATTTATTATCCAGCCTTTCACAGCCCGATCATCGAGCGAAGGGCTGTTTCATGGTGAACACTTGCGTAGAACTAGCGTCGCATGATGCCGAAATCGCAGACTTTGTTGAGAAAGAAAGCCATCGCGTGGAAGACGCCTATCTCCTCGCATTAAGCCGCGCCAAGGAACAAGGCGATCTTGGCGACCGATACCAAGATTTGAGGGCTCTGGCGCGATATTTAAACAATGCGCAAGCCGGGCTGATCGTTACCGCAAAAACGGTTTCGGATCCGGCTGTTCTTGAAGATATTATCCGGGTGACGCTTTCGATTTTTGATTGAAAGCGAACCTCTCTTTTTTTTTGAGTTTATTTTAATGATCATTCAAGAAAAATAGAGCATGAGGTGATCCTTTTGAGAAATTCACTAGGCATTTATTGGCTGGCATTCGGCGTCTTTATCATGGCAACAGCCGAAATCGTGGTTTCCGGTATCTTAGCGATGATATCCGAAGATTTGAAGGTGTCGGTTGGGATGGCAGGTCAGTTGGTGACGGTTTATGCATTGGTTATTGCTATCGGCTCTCCGGTCTTGATGGCAATTACGGCAAGGATTGAAAGAAAACGGCTCCTTATTTTATCGTTCCTAACATTTATCATTGGCAACGGCATCGGGTACTTAAGTCCTGATTTTTCGATCCTTGTGATCGCTCGTATTGTCCAAGCGGCAAGTGCGAGCGTGTTTACGGTCGTAGCCCTGACGATGGGATCCAATCTTGCGGCACCCGGCCGGCAGGGAACAGCCATCGGTACTATTCTTATGGGAGCAGGTACGGCATTAGCTGTCGGCGTTCCTTTGGGAACACTGATCGGTGGGCATTGGGGATGGCGCTTTGTCTTTGTTTTTATTATCATGCTGGGATTGCTCTCCGTAATTGGCATTGCTTATACCGTGCCGATATCAAAGCATCAGGAGTCTTTATCCTTGAAGCAGCAGCTTGGGGTACTGAGAAATCGACGCATTGTAAGCGGGCTGCTCATTACTTTGTTCTGGGTTACCGGTTATCAGATGATGTTTACGTATATCACACCCTTTCTCCAGGAAACCGCAAATCTTGATGCGACCCGGATTAGTGCCGCGTTATTTGTAAGCGGGATCTTCGCTATAGCAGGCTCAAGAATAGGAGGCTTTGGGTCCGATCGCTGGGGTATATTCCGGATGCTGATGGTGAGTTTGTTGTTTCACGCAGCGGCGCTGATCGTTTTTCCATGGGCAGCGACAACATTCATCGGGGCAATAATGATCCTCGCGATCTGGATCGGTTTTGCCACCATGACGACGCCTGTACAACAGTACTATTTGATTTCGCTTTCGCCTGAATCATCCGGGCTGGCGTTAGGGATGAATAACTCCATTTTCCAACTCGGAATGGCTGTCGGTGCCGCTACAGGAGGGTGGATCGTCCAACAAACCTCCGTAATGGATCTAGGATTCTACGGTGCGATGAGTATCATGCTCGGTGTTGGTTCGGTCTTATACTCTTTTGCTATAAAGAAACAACCCAAAACGACACGCGGCTGACACAAGAAAAATCGATCAGCCTATTTTGGGAACTTTCTTCCTTCATGTGGAGTCTGTTTGAGTAAGGGGGGAGGAGCTTGAAGGAAATGCAGCCGCAGCTTTCTGCAGAGCTGAACATATCGGATATACGGGGGCTTATGGAATCCTATGGAGAGGACGTTTGGAATTACGCTTACGTCATTACAAAGAATGCGCATACGGCGGATGATGTTGCACAGGATGTGTTTATTAAAGCCTACCAACATGCTGCCTCCTTTCGTGGGGAGGCTTCGATGAAAACCTGGCTGCTCAAAATCACACGCAACACCGCGTTGTCCTATCTAAAACGGGCGTTCTTTCGCAGAGTGGTCCTCCTTGGAGAGCGATCGCCGGAAGATGGATTGGGGAGGATGACGAGGGACTCGTCATCGCCATCTGCAGAGGAGGAGTATATGGAGCGGGAGATGGCGGATGAATTGTGGAAGCAGGTTATAAAGCTGCCCGGTAAATATCGCGACCCGCTTGTGTTGAGCGTGCATTATCAACTATCCATGGAGGAAATATCCGTTATTACAGGTCTGGCGCCAGGAACGGTAAAGTCCAGAATTTTCAGGGCTAAAAAGAAGATAGCCGCCGAATGGAAAGGAGCGAAGGATGATGAATGAATGGAGGTCGGATTGGGATCAAAAGATGGCACGGCCGCCATTTAAGGAGCGGCGGTTTACGGCAGATATGATGGAGGATGTGGAGAAACGGCTTGAGAATGTTAGGAAGAAGCGAAACCGACGTGGAAGGGTTCGGTCTGCTATCATAATCGTACCTGTGATGCTGCTTGTCTTCGGTGCCGGGAGCATTTGGATCGGTGACCAGACAGCTCATTCTCCTAAGCAGGTAACCCCAAGTCTCGCCATCCAAGGGGGAGGAGCGTTTCAATCCAGCTTCGAGCCCGGTGCAGGTGGCGATTACGATTGGTGGAGCTCTTCAGATCATGAGACGAAGCAAGGCAATGATCGCACGATCGTAACGCTGGGGATCGCATTCATGAAACGGGAGCTTGGAGTCTGGGGAGGCCCGACGCCGGACATCTGGGAGCATCCGGAGGTCAAAGCTCCGCTTGAACGCTATGATGTATCGAGTCCATGGGTATATGAAATGTACGTGGATCAGATTCGTACGGATGAGATGCAAACCGTATATCAGCTGCGTCTGCGCCTGAGGGATTCGATTCCGATGGTCTATGAGGAAATGATCGACGTTACCATTCAAAACGAGACACACCGAATCTCGCTGATTGAGCATAGAAATAAGGATGAAACGGGGATACCGTTGGAGGAATACGAGCCACAAAGCTAAAGGGATAAAAAATGGTTCAGTATTCTGCAAATAACTGCAGTGCTTATGTTCGTGCATACGTCCTGCCAAACGATAAAAAACCGGAGCGGATGCTCCGGTTCTTTGGATGGTGAATGCACTGGTTAAAGCGGACGGATGGCATCCCCTATAACCTCTCGACACTAGATCAGTTGACGAAGCTGATTTACGTAAAAGGCCAGTTCGCTCTCAGACTCGAGATCACGCATTAAAGCCCGGAGCAGGAACAATCGCGGCTGCTCCTGCACGGCTTCATCGCGCAGCATGGCCGCGACCTCCGTCAATTCTTGTTTTCTCTGGTTAGGCACGGCGATGTCCGGGATCAACGAGGCGATCATTTCAATCAGCGCATCTCTTCTCGATCCGCGCGAAGCAAACAACGACCGGAGCTCCATGCCCGAATACTCGGTCATGAGCTCATCCGTGAGCAGGGAAGGGGAGGATCGCTGGTTCAGCCCATGCACCAGATCGTCCATTCGTTCCGCAATGAACAAAGCAAGCGCCTGCTTGTCCATCGGCTTGTATCCGAATAACAGATGGAAGGTATATTCGCGGATGAATCCGTTAAATATGGCGGTGGCGTCCCACTTCCAAGGCTCAATCGCCGATCCGTATTGGCGGCGGAGAATATCCTGATAATACAGGAACATGCTTCTGCGAATGCGGCTTAATACGTCCTCGATGATTTCGCTGCCGAGCGGGGCAAGCTCGTTGTGATCCCTGGATATGTAGTAACCGTGCTCCACGTAAAAATCGAACTGATACGCAATTTCGGCCAAAAAGGTATCTCTTTTGGACAATTGCTTTTTCCTGATTCGGTCCACCTCGTCGACCATAACCTGCTGCCGCCGCTCCAAAATGCTGACATACAACTCTTCTTTCGAGGAAAAATGCTTGTACAGCGAGCCCTTGGCAATGCTGCAGTCATCTGCGATATCCTGGATGGATGTCGCCTGGTAGCCCTTCTCCGCGAAGAGCCGGACCGCCGATTGAAGAATTTTCTCCTTAATCATGCTCATCCTGCCGCCTCCTTCAATGACATAAAACATCAATATATATTCGATAATCGCCCAAGGATTCGGGTTCGTGGGCCTAAAGGTTGCATGTATGGAACACCCGGGCGTAGTATACGAATTTCATTGTACCAGTCCTGGCGCAATAAATACATGACACCCTGATAAGATCCGAAGGATAACAATATGGACCGGCATGTGCACCCGAGCGTAAAGGAATGATGGGCTGCACATAATGTTATTTTAACACGATGAATGACGACACCATGAGACGGCCAATCTGGCGGCTTATCCCTTGTAACCAAGTCTTATTATGACGATGGAAACCTGAATGAGGCAGCATATTGTGGCAACGGATGCCTGCCTGATGCAGGCACATCGTGACGTGCTTAGCGTGAAACTTCAACTCGCGCCCGGACTGGAGACCTCAGCGGCGACAGGCTGCGGCTTCCGGATGAAGAAGCTGAGCGCAAGCCCCGCACATGCAATACATGCGGCAGCGAAGAAGGTATCGCAAAACGGAGTCAGGCTTGCCTCCAGCACATTCCCGTTCGTTCCGGAAAGGGTCAGGTTAGCCTTCATGCGGGAGGCTAGGAAGCCGGTAAAGCCCGATATGGCAAACGAGGCGATGACCTGCTGCGATGCGCTGGTGAGTGGAGTGACCCTGCTGACCAAATGCCGAGGTGTTGCATT
The DNA here is from genome assembly GCF_038002285.1 of Paenibacillus sp. FSL R5-0810. Classification (NCBI taxonomy): domain Bacteria; kingdom Bacillati; phylum Bacillota; class Bacilli; order Caryophanales; family Paenibacillaceae; genus Paenibacillus; species Paenibacillus sp. FSL R5-0810. The sequence continues at coordinate 2,076,373 of NZ_JBBOCF010000001.1, read as the reverse complement.
TAATACATAGGTATTTAACGACATCATGGACAAGCCCATCCCCGAGCCCTGCATAAACAAAACGACTAGAATAAAGAGCAGCGGCGTGTCCGTTCGGAGAAAGGTCATCGCAAACAATCCGCTCGTCATCAAGGCCATGCCGGCAATGAGAGGCGGACGGGCACCGACTTTATCGAAGATTCTGCCCGCTAACGGCATGAATATCATAGAGCCGATGGCCTGCGGCAGCAAGATAAGACCCGTCGTGAACGGTGAGTATCCCTTGATTTGCTGAAGCAGAAGCGGAAAGAGCAGCACCGTTCCATACATCGCGGCCTGCATGAACCAGGATGTGATAATCCCGCGTCTGAAATCAGACGATCGAAAAACTCTCAGCTCCAGCAGCGGTTCGGCTTTCCTCCAGCAAGAAAGAATAAACACAAGAAGCACTGCGCCTCCGATGATGAGACCGGATAACGTTCGGGCAGAACTCCAGCTCACCCCGCCTTCGCCAACGCCGAACGTGATCAATGCAAAAGCCAACGGCCCGAGGATTAACCCCGTCTTATCCAGCGTCGGCGCCTTCTGTTTCGGAAAGACAGGCAAATATTTCTTCCCGATTACGAGGCCCAGAAGACCGATCGGCAGATTGATCAGAAAGATCCATTGCCAGCTTACGTATTCCACCATCCAACCGGACAGCACCGGACCGAGAGCGGGAGCCAGCAGCAGCGGAATGCCAAGCATCCCGATAATGGAGCCTCGTTTCTCGGGCGGGGCAATACGGTAGACCATGGCCATGCCGATCGGGGAAACCATCCCCCCGCCCAGGCCCTGCAGGATCCGAAAGAGGATCACCTGCTGAGGCGTTTGAGCGAAGGCGCATAAGACCGATCCGAGGGTAAACAAACCTATAGAGATCAGAAATACACGTTTCGGACTGAATTTATCCGACATCCAGCCTGCTAAAGGAATGACTGCCGACAAGGATAAGGTATAGGCGGTAATCGACCATTGGATGAGATGAAGCGAGCTGTCGAAATAGTTCACCAATGTAGGGATGGCGACGTTAACAACCGTACTGTCCAGAAGAACCATGAAGGTTCCGATCACAACCGCGACCAGCGAAGCTATGATTTTGTTCATGGGCAGCGGTCCTTGCTCTTGAGGGATATGAGCTGATGTTGGATTTGTCATGAGCGTGCACCTGCTTTCTAAGTAGTATAAAGATTTAAAAGGGCGAATAACACTTCCAGCTGCCAAAAATAAGAAGTTGATTCGCTTTTGTGACCAATAAGTTTTATTAAAAACTAACTGGTCACAACTAGGGAATATCATATCGACGGAATGACTGCGTGTCAAGAGAAAGGAAGGCAAACGATCGTCTTGACTTCGCTGGGACATTCCGGTAAGATTGGGAGTAACTTTACTAAGGGGAATGTTTTATGTCTGCGAGTGTTCTTAACTAATCAAATTCCATACAAGGACTTTGGCTTGTATTTATCCGCTTTACGCTACCCGTATGTCCATTCCGGGGCGTTATTTGCTGGCGGACCGAAGTCGCGGAATTAGTTAAGAACAACGGATATAACCAACCTTAGGGATACCTTTTTCTAGGCGTATGCGTCCGTACTCTTCGTACGGATTTTTTTATTTTTTGACGCGTTTAGTGAGGGTTATACGAGGACAGGGGTGAACGTATGTTCACTTCTGTCCTTTTTGCTTTTTACCACTAGAAGGGGTGATAGGACATGAATCCATACGTAGCACAAGCAAGTCAGCACATCCGACTGCAGGAAGGACCGATGGCTATTGAACGATTCCTGATCGAATGCTATTTGAATCCGGGGATATCAACGAAAGGGCTGGCGCGCGCAACCTTGCTTCCGACGCCGGTTGCCGCCGCCATCAAGAAGGAGCTGATTCGGGCAGGGGCGCTTGTTCAGGATCGCGGCGTCCGGTGCACATTCGAAGGCCGTCAATCGGTTGAACGCGAATGGGGATACGCGGGGCTAGAGCGCGATTGCCATCAGTCGATGCTTCTCGGACGGGAGGATACGGACGACTGGAGGGAGATCCTATCGGTTTTGCAGCAAATCTTCTCTTCGCGGCCGCAAGTCAACGTTCAGATCGACCAATCTTCCTGCACCCCCGAAACCAGCTTGCGCAGGGCTGTGCTTGGCTTGCAGTATCACACCCTGATCGGTAAGCAAATCCTGTGCGTAGGTGATGATGATTTGGTGAGCATTTCGATCGGGCTGCTGCTGCAAAAGCTGTTTCCATCCGGTGATCACACGGCAACAAGCGTGCACGTCGTTGATATTGACGAACGCTTCATCGGCTTTATCGAGAGTATCGCAACTGAACGAAAGCTGCCCATTGTGTGCCATCTTCATGATGTCAGAGAGCCGCTGCCCCGGGAACTGCATGGTCAATTTGACTGCTTTTATACCGATCCGCCCTACACGCTGCCAGGGATGAATTTGTTCGTCTCACGGGGAATCCGTGCCCTGAAGATGGTCCAAGGACTGCCGGTTTTTCTCTCGTTCGCCCACAAATCTCCGGAGGTTATGCTGGCCATGCAGCGCGAGTTCGTTCGAATGGGCTTAACCATCAACGCCAATTATCCCAGCTTCAATGCTTACGAGGGAGCGGAGCTGATCGGAAACCGGAGCCAAATGTTTGTGCTTCGCACGACCGATCATATGTCGGCAGAATTTGCAGGCCGATATCCGGATGCCATCTACACGGGTGAGATCAAGCGAACCGTTCGCACATACAGCTGCACGCAATGCAAGCAGCAAGTAACGGTTGGAGCGAATCAGCAAGTCGCAACCATCGAGAAGCTGAAGAACGCCGGCTGCCCCCGCTGCAGTAACGACGACTTCGAATTGATCGAGAGAAGATCTTGTTAATCGTTCATACAATTTAGTGGAAAAAGCGCATGACGAGACGTTCTTTCGCGTGATGAAGGTGGGCGGCTCTCGTCCAGCAGAATAGGGAGCTTTAGCAAAATAAATCCTAAAGTCCATGAACGTTAAAGCTGCATCAAGTCTTTCGCAAAAAAAAAGGGAGCGCCGCATTAGGCGGCGCTCCCTGCACATTAGTCCGTTACGGCTCCTCTGGAGGCGGAGGATACCAGCTTGGCATATTTGCGGAGGACTCCGCTGGAATGCTTTAATGGTAACGGCGTCCATTGCTTGGCTCTTGCTTCAAGCTCCTCAGAGGTTACCTGCATATTGATTTCCTGTGTTTCGCTGTCGATGGTGATGATGTCCCCCTCGCGCAAGAGGGCGATCGGTCCGCCAACCTGTGCTTCAGGCGCCACATGTCCGACCACGAAGCCATGCGATCCCCCGGAGAATCGACCGTCCGTTAAGAGGGCGACCTCGCCGCCAAGCCCTTTGCCGACAATCATCGCCGTGACAGACAGCATTTCAGGCATTCCCGGCCCGCCTTTTGGACCGCAGTAGCGGATAACCACCACATCCCCTTTGTGTATGCGGTCGTTCAGAATGGCTTCCGTAGCTTCTTCTTCACTGTCAAACACGCGTGCAGGACCGGTGAATGTAAGCTTGGCGAGTCCGGACATTTTGGCCACGGCGCCTTCCGGCGCCAAATTGCCTTTCAGCAGTACGAGCGGTCCGGTAGGCTTCAGCGGCCGGTCAAACGGCCGGATCACATCCTGGCCGCTCGTAAGCGGCTGAACCTCTGCCAAGTTTTCGGCGAGTGTTCGCCCCGTGACGGTCAAGCAATCCCCATGCAGAAGACCGTGCTCCAGCAGCAATTTCATCACGGCAGGAACGCCTCCGACATTGCTCAAATCCTGCATCATATATTGACCGCTCGGCTTAAGGTCCGCAAGATGCGGAACTTTTTTGCGTATACGCTCAAAGTCGTCGATGGTCAGGTCGACCTCAACTGAATGGGCGATAGCCAATAAATGCAAGAATGCATTGGTTGAGCCTCCCAAGGCCATAACAACCGTAATCGCATTTTCGAAGGCTTTTTTCGTCATAATGTCCCGGGGATAGATCCCCATTTCCAGCAGCTTAACGACCGTTTCTCCAGCCTTGACGCATTCATCGGCTTTATGGCTTGCTATGGCTGCGGTGGAGGATGAACCGGGCAGACTCATACCGAGTGCCTCGGCCGCTGCGGCCATGGTATTAGCAGTATACATGCCGCCGCAGGCGCCGGCACCCGGACATACGTGGCACTCGATCTGATGGAGCTCCTCCGGGGTCATTTTCCCGTCATGATATTGTCCGACCGCTTCAAAGGCGGTCACGATATTGACGTCGCGTCCATTGAGCGATCCAGGCTGAATGGTGCCTCCATAGACGTAGACTGCGGGGAGATTCATGCGTCCGATGGCCATGAGACAAGCCGGCGTGTTCTTGTCACAGCCGCCGATCGCAACGAGACCGTCGAAACGTTCGGCGTTGACCACGGTTTCGATGGAATCGGCAATGATTTCCCGGCTTGGCAGGGAGAAGAGCATCCCTTCATGACCCATCGAAATGCCGTCAGACACGGTAATGGTATTGAAAATTAGGGGAGCTCCGCCGCCGGTCTGGACGCCTTTCTTGGCTTCCTTGGCCAGTGCGTCGATATGGATATTGCATGGCGTGACCTCGCTCCAAGTGCTTGCCACCCCGATCATCGGTTTCTTGAAATCCTCATCGTTGAATCCTACCGCCCGGAGCATGGCCCGGTTCGGGACCCGGTTCACGCCTTCGCTGATGACCTTGCTGCGAATGCGCAAATCTCGCTGATTGGCATGCGTCATTGTTACATCTCACCTTCCTTGGTATTTTGGATGAAAGCATACAGTTCCTTCATCGGTCGAATCAGATTCTGCTTCATCACCGAAGAGGCCAGCGCTCTATCCTTGTTCTCAAGCGCCTGAATTATGCGGGCATGCTCCTCGACCGAGGCGGACGTTGCGGATACCGGCTGGGCCAGGAAAACATATTTGAACCTCCGGATGTGGATTTGAAGGGAGGCGCTGAAGGAGGCCACATAGGAGTTATCCGAGGCATCCACAATCAGGTTATGAAACTGCTCATCCAGCTCCATGGCCTGATACGGCTGTCCGTTCTCAATGGCTGCTGCGAACTCGGCATTGAGCCCTTTCAGTTGTTCAATCTGCTCCGCCGTAATTTGTTCTGCGGCAGCTTCAGCCGCGAGGGAATGCAGGGCTGCCAAGGTGGCGTACAATTTTTGAATATCCTCCTTCTCGATGGTCTTGACCCGCGTGTCCCTCCCCGGGTGCATCTCAACCAGGCCTTGAACCTCCAAGAGCTGCAGCGCCTCCCTTACAGGAGTCCGGGATACGCCAAGCGCTTCCGCCAGTTCGGCATCCACCAGCTTTTCGCCGGGCTGCAGGGTGCCGTCGATAATCCATCGCTGAATTTGGATTAAAGCCCGTTCCTTGGCAGACATCCGGACAGGCGTGGAATAGCTTTTTGGAATTGGCATCATCGTTCACTCCTTTTTTACTTAATATGCAATATATCGCATACATATATTTTTATCAAGCGAATTATTTAAAACCTTGTTATCGATCCCTACGATAAGATGGGGCTGCAGTTTGGAAGCGGCAATAACGAAAACGTATGTTCCTCTCGATGGACTTGTGATATGATTTTCTAAATGAATAGGGAGGATATACGTATGAATGTTGAAGGATTTGTTGCTGAACTTACCTCATGGTTCCGCACCCATGCTCATCCGGATAAGGCCGTTGCAATGTCCGCCTATATGAAGAATCGGTACGCATTCTTAGGTATCCAGACACCGGAGCGGAACGCTCTATTGAAGACCTTTCTTCAAGCGCATGGAAGACCGGAAAACGAACATCAGCTGGAACAGATCGTAAAGCTGCTGTGGGCACAGCCTGAGCGAGAATTTCAAAATGTGGCGATGACATTGTTGGATGCCCGCGGGAAGCGGACCGAAGAGTCACGAATCAAGCTTCTGGAATCGTTGATCATTGATAAGTCCTGGTGGGATACGGTAGATTTTCTTGCCGGAAACTTGTCCGGAAGCTATCTGACCCATTACCCGGAGCAGATCGAGGGTTACCCGGATCGGTGGATCCGGTCGGACAATCTCTGGCTTCGCCGTTCAGCAATTCTCTTCCAGCTTCATTACAAGGACCGGACCGACAAGGAGCGGTTATTTCAGTATATCCGCATGTGTAGTCACGAAAAGGAGTTTTTTATCGCCAAAGCGATCGGATGGGCGCTTCGCCAATACGCGAAAGTAAATCCTGACGACGTGCTTGCGTTCGCAGCAAATGAATTCCTTCAGCCGCTCAGCAGACGCGAAGCGTTGAAACTGCTGACGGCAAGGACCTGAAGCAGCAGAGTCCATTAGTAATCGTATCCCTGCACGAATCGTCGATGCAAACTCTTCTCATCTCGGAAGAAGTCTTATTCCATAAGAAAAAGAGCAGCTCATTATCGATTCGAGCTGCTCGATTTCTTTAGGGTGACTCGATGGTTTAACCCCCCGCGTTTACCGTCTCAATCCCGGCATGAAACGCTTCCGAATCACCGTTTTCCAAGCCGAATAACGCCTCCTGCAACGCGAAAGTGCCCTGGTAAAAGAGAACGCGGTCCATAAGCTGATGAACCTCCGGATATACGTCGAGCACAAGCTTGAAAAAGGACTCTCCATATGATGCGCGCAGCGCGGCATAGTCAACGGCCGGGTCGCCGATACCGGCTTCATCAAAATCCAATATGCCGCAAATTCGCATTTCATCCGGATCATACAGTAGGTTTGAAGTGCCAAAATCGCCGTGAATCAAAGCCGGAGCGATTGGCGAATCGGACTTCGCATGAAGAAACTTCCCGAAATACCGATCCGTCCATTGTCTCGCTTCTGGCTTCAAATAAGGGTACAGCTTGGTTTGGATTCGCTCGTATAATTCCGCCCATTCGGCATATGGATCAAACGTTCGAAGCTCCCCTTTATAAAGGCCGTCAAGGTTCATGTTATGAAGGTGGCGCAAGAAACCCGCCAATTGCCCGGCCAGCCGCCGGCGTACGGCGTCATCCCCGATCTGCTGCAATCGTTCCGCTTCCAAAGGTTCCCCGTTCAGCTTCCGATAACTGATGAAGGGCCGGTAAATGGCTTCATCGTCCAAGCAGCATAACACGGGCTGCGGTACATCCAGCGGGAGGCGATCGGCAATGAAGCTCAAAAGGTCGGCTTCATGCTTCAAACGGGTTGTTCCTTCTTTATACTTGGGGAAACGGAAGATAAGCTCCGAGTTGACGAGCTTGAGGACATTGTTTTGTCCGGAACCGATGGGCTCCACCGAATGAATCTCCAGTTCAGGACAAGCACGGCGGATGGATGCCAGCGCTAGGTCTAGCTCCATTCTTACAAGGTCCAGCCCGGGCGCAAAGCCGTCCGGAATCGTTCCAAGCTCGGTAAACCCAAACCGCTCAAAGAAGCCGCGACTATGGGGAGATGTCTCAATCTTTACGATGGAAAAATGCGGTTCAGCGCTGATGCGGCGCAGCCGTTCCGTAAGAAGCTTTGTCCCGACTCCCGAGCGGTGCAGACTCCGATCCACCATGCCCCAGCAAAGTACAGCAATGCTTTCATCATCTCTGCCTGTCGCATATCCACCGCAGGCAATGACGGAACCCCGCTCATTCTCCAAGACAAAGTATGGCCCTGGAAGTTTCTCTAAGAACAATGCATAGTCTTGTCGTTCCTCAGCCGCAAAGTACTTGGGCACGTTACTGTCAAATACGGCTAAGCAGGCCTCGTGGTCTTGGTTCTTAAAGGGGCGCAAGCGATACGAGGACAATGTATTATCCATGAAATGATCACCTCTCTATAAAACTCTTCCTAATTATACCAAAGCCTTACAAGCAGGTAACGGAGAATTTCAATCTTAGCCCAGAGCGTGAGCTCGATCGGGAACGGATCAAAAATATATATGATTTTCAAACCAATCCTCAGGGTACCCTTGATCCCGTGCTTCATTTATCATCATAAGGAACGGGCGTTGGATACAATGTAATACTGTTCTTACTAACATAAGGGGTGGAGTGGGAGGATGACAGCATCAGGCAAAACCGTATTGTTTCAGGGCGATTCCATCACGGATGGAAATCGCGGGCGCGACGGCGATCCGAATCATATTCATGGGCACGGTTACGTGTATCTTATTGCTGCTGAGCTTGGATTTGAACTGGCGGATTCCCGGCCGCGGTTTATTAATCGGGGGGTTAGCGGCAATCGTACATCAGATTTGTATGCGAGATGGAATGAGGATGCCATTTTTCTTCAGCCAGACCTGATCAGTATATTGGTCGGCGTCAACGATGCAGGAAGGGTGATTGAAGGAGCTCCGGAAGGAGCCAGCGATCGATTCGAGAGGGCATACCGTCATATTCTTGAGGAGACAAAAGAACTTCTTCCTGGAACGGGACTCGTGTTATGCGAGCCGTTTGTGCTGAAGACAGGGGCTACCGTGCAATGCTGGGAAAGATGGCGTCAAATGATCCATGAATACAGCAGTGTGGTTCGGCAATTGGCACAGAATTATGATGCTTTGTTTGTTCCGTTGCAGAAAGCCTTCGACGATGCCGCAGCTCGAACAGGAGCGGATTATTGGATCTGGGACGGGATCCATCCGACGACAGCGGGCCATCGATTGATTGCACGTGAATGGCTGAACGTCGTTCAGAACAGCCCGCTCGCAATTGGTTAACCACGGGCAACGAGGCAAGAGAGAACTCGGATGCCGTTTCCGTGATCTTAACAGACACTGGAATGGGCGGGCGATATATTAGAAGAAAGCGGAAAACTCCCCCGAGAATTAAACACGGAGGAGTTTCCTTTTTTAAGCATGATCCTTGCGCATTTGTTTGAAATACCAGAAGAACATGAGAAGATAGAGGGCTACCGCAACGATGCTAAGTCCAATCCATTTCATATCCATGGTCTTCACGGCGCTTCCCATCAAGATGGCTAGCATTTTCTCAATCGGGTCCGAGTCAATGGACGAGAATAGAGCGTTTGCAGACAGGCCTGCCGGAATGCTGTTCATGGCTCTGGACGTCTCCGTCACAAATTCCGCGATAAACGTTGCGCCCCATAGGAACAAAGGAATAAGAACGGTTCCAATGATGGTCATTCGCAGTACCCGGCCTTTCGTTATAATCAACAGGGCAGGGGCCAGTACGGTTAACAGAATACCTCCAAGCGGAAGCACTTTATTGCCCGGCAAAAAGATCGAAATAATCAGCAGGATCGGTGCCAGAATGTTCGCAACCGCCCACAGCTCGGCTCTTGGCGCAAGGATCGGCCAATCGATGCCAACGAGCAATGTTCTGCCTTTTAAGCGCTTGCTCATTTGCTTCGTAATGCCGTTTGAAAGCGGTTCAATGGCAGGACCGAACCATCCGCCTACCAGCGCGAACAACTCAAGCGCAACGCCTCCGGTAAATGCCAAGGTGAAGATCTCGGCAGCCGACTGCTGGCCAAGAAGTCCAATAAAGATGCCTAAATAAGCGCCAATGGCAAATTTGCTTCCCCAGAAACCGATTTTCTTATTCAGAACCTCGGCATTGAAATCATACTTATCGATGAATGGAAGGCACACGTCAATGATTTTATTAAAAATCATCACAACAGGAGCAATCAACAAGCTCGGATGCGCTGTTGTGGTGATATTCGTATCATCGTAATCAAGGAGCTTATTGATCGTCGGCTTCATGACATCCGCATTGATCAGCATCAGTGCATAGATCATCATGACAAACAAGGTCGTCAGAATGAAATTTTGATTCGAGTAATACAGCGTTAACAGCCCGATGACCGATAAATTCCAGATATTAAATAAGTCAACGTTCAACGTGGTCGTCATTTTGGTAATCAGCATAATAAAATTGACAACCAGGCAGACAAAGGCAAAGTAAAGCGTATACACGGAGCCCCAAGTAATAACGGCGAGCGGTGCCCAGCCAAGGTCCGTAATCGACAAGGATACGCCCGTAGATTCAACAAACTGCTCGAGCGCAGGAGCAAAGGAGCTGGTCAACAGTGAAATGACCGCGCCCATACCGGTCAGCGCAACCGCCATCCGAAGGCCGCCTTCCAAAGACTTCGAGATGGATACGCCGACTAGCAGCGAAAGCACAGTAATAATGACAAACATCATGGCGGGTCCGCCGAGATTGATGAAGCCGTTAAATAGATTATTCATCGTATCAATAAACATCAGGTCACTTCCTCAACAAGGTCGTAACCGGTTACGTGACTTGAGGGATAGTTGAAATCTAGCACATGCAAAAAAATTATGCAAGGGGTTAAAATTAAATTTGACAGAAAAAATGATCCATGCTTAACTAGTCAGTAACCGGTTACGTAAATGAGGGATACTAATTTATGACAACAATTCGAGATGTAGCAAGAGAAGCAGGGGTTTCTGTAGCGACAGTTTCCAGGATTATCAACAATAAGGGAGAAGCTAGCCCCGAAACGATTGCCCGTGTAGAACAAGTCATTAAACGATTGAATTACAAGCCTAACCTGCTTGCGAAGAGCCTTTCCAAGCGAACTTCGGATTTGATCGGCCTATTGGTGCCTACGCTCAATAACCCGTTTTTTCCGGAGCTGGTGAAGGAGATCGAGACGGCGGCTAACGCGGAAGGGTATAATATTTTCTTGTGCAACAGCGACGATCAACGCTCCAAGGTCAAATATTACTTGGACTCGATGGTGGACCATTATGTAAGCGGTGCTATCATCAACTCGCTGCATGTCAATGCCGATGACTTGGCCATGCTAGAGGCGCGAGGCATTCGGACGATTACGATCGACCGGGCAAATTTCGAGCATGCCTATTCGGCTGTCACGGTGGATCATCAGCTTGGTGCATGGAAGGCGGCGAATCATCTTATCTGTGATTCCGGATGCAGCAATATCGTATTTTTATCCGGTCCGAAAGACGAGAAGAGCTCCAATGATCGCTTTGCCGGGTTCCGGAAAGCGGTGGAGCATGCGCCGCATCCTGTACATACGAGCATCGTTTACGGTGACTTCAGCATGGAAAGCGGTTATCACCAGATCAAGCAATACATTGCGTCTGGCAAGCCGTTTGATAGCATCGTCAGTTCAAATGATGCCATGGCCATCGGAGCGATTCACGCTTGCAATGAATTTCATATACGCATGCCTGAACAAGTAAAAATCGTTGGTTATGATAACATCAGTTCCGGTTCCTTTATTACGCCTACGCTTACGACAGTGGATCAGAAAAAATCAGAGATCGGAAAAATCGCTGTTCAGGAGCTGTTACGGCTGATTCAGGACAAGAACGGGCAATCGAAACAATATAACCTGGAACCTGATTTAATCATAAGGAACTCCTCCGCTACGACGTAAAGGAGCAGTAAACCATGTATAAATTAGGTCCATCATTAATGTGTGCGGATCTTGGCAACCTGGAGTCCCAGATTTCGGAGCTGGACAAGGCGGGCGTCGATTTTTACCATATCGATATTATGGACGGGAATTTCGTTCCGAACTTCACGCTCGGCCCCGACTTTGTCCGGACGGTCCGCAAATTGACGGACAAGCCGCTTGATATTCACTTGATGGTTAACAAACCGGAGAATTATATCGAGTTATTCGCCGATTGCGGGGCGGACATGATCTCCATTCATGAAGAAGCGACCGCACATCTGCAAAGCTCTTTAACCAAAATCAAAAGCTTGGGAATTCGGGCTGGGGTGGCAATAAATCCTGCAACCTCGCTCGATTTTCTTAAGTATGTCTATAACGTAACCGATTACGTAGTTCTCATGACCGTGAATCCCGGATTTGCAGGACAAACGTTTATTCCCGCGATGTATGACAAAATCGCTGAGCTTCATGCATTCATTCAAAGCACAGGTATGGACATCGAAATCCAAGTCGATGGCAATATCGGCGCCGGAACGATACCAAAATGCAGGGAGGCCGGAGCTTCCATGTATGTGCTGGGAACAAGCGCCGTATTCAATGATGCCGGCTCCATTCAGGATAATGTCGCAAATACACGCAAGCTTTTCAACTAAACGAAAATCCGAGATAGGGGAAATCACCATGAAGAAGAACTATGATATTTTGGTTGTTGGCAGCATCAATATGGACGTCATCGTGAATACGGACAAGTATCCTGCTTATGGAGATACCGTTTTTTGTAACTCGATCAATATGACGCCGGGGGGAAAAGGTGCGAATCAGGCGGTGACGGCTGCTCAGTTGAATAAAAAAACAGCTTTGATCGGCGCAGTCGGCAAAGATAGCGCAGGCAGTCAGCTGCTGAGAAACCTGGAGGTCAAGAATGTAGATGTCAGCCATGTTCTCGAAGTGGAAACAAGCGGAACGGGTACATTTGTTGCGATGATTGATGTGCGCGGCGAGAATACGATGGTAGGGACCAAAGGGGCGAACGACCACATTTTAAGAAAAGACATTGAGCAGATTTTTGATCAGCTCGATGCCAAGATCCTGCTGGTCCAAATGGAAACCAGTAAGGAATCCATACTGGCCGCCATGCAGGAAGCGCGAAAAAGAAAAATGTTCGTCATTTTGGACCCGGCTCCGGCTGACGGAATATTCGAGGAAGCATTTCAATACGCAGACCTCATTTTACCGAATAAACAAGAGACTAAAGCCATTACCGGAATCGATGTAGTCGATCAAGAAACCGCGCTGCAAGCTGCCATCAAGCTGAAGGAGATGGGCATCCCGCAATCGGTCGTGAAAATGGCGGAAAACGGAAGCCTCGTCTACCAGAATGACACACCGACGTATATCGAGGCCATCAAAGTCCATGCCGTCGACACGGTAGGGGCGGGAGATTGCTTTGCGGGAGCGCTCGCCAGTTCGCTGCTTGAAACGAACGATCTGGTTGAAGCCGTGAAATTTGCTAGCGTAGCGGCAGGCATCAAGGTTTCCCGATCCGGCGGTCAGGACGCAATTCCAACATTACAAGAGGTATTGTCTTACCATTCTACTTGTTAATAGATTGAAGATTTTCTCATACACATACAGAGACAGGCGATCGTGTGATCGGCTGTCTTTTTTTCATAAAACATCTATATAGAGTAAAGGCGTACACAAGTTAATAGATGCAAAATCGCGGTTATTTTCTATTCCTTCGCGGACTTGCGAAGCTGTTCGATGAGGCCACGCAGAATTTGATTGGAATGAAGAATGTAATCGAGTATGGTCTCCAGCTGATCTTGATCATACTTCGAATATAAGTCAAGCATGGCATCGTTTAATGGAGCGAAAACCTCTTTAATCGCATGCAGTTGCGAATAGACGGGCTCGGCATAAACCACCCTGAGATCGCCGGGATCCTTGGCCCTGCGGATGAAGCCTGCCTTCTCCAATCGGTTGAGGACGCTTGTTATCGCCCCCGTGGTTAGGCCGGTCCATTCGGCGAGCTGTCCCGCCGTGACCCTTCCTTTGCTCAGGATCAGATCCATACATTTATGATCCGTAATGTTAAGACCCAGATGCGCCGCGACCGCTTGATGGAACATGACGGTTTGCGTTGATAATTGTTTGGAAGCCTCGGTAAGCGACTGCTGCAGGTCTTGTTGTGTCGGTTTCATACGATACCACCTTTAAACATAGCGATACATGAAGTATACCATAACAGCTATCTTGCATTTAAAAAAACACCGCTGGCATCAACATCTCCATCCAGAGTCCAGGTGAAGAATCAGTCTTGAGACCAATGCGGCATCCCCTCATTATTGTAAAATGAACATAATGATTTTGATCATCATATATCTTAATAATTAAGATAATTAGATGGGGGGAACAGTCTTGTTCGAATCACTAATGGGAATTGAATTTCTGCTATTACTGTGTTCCATTGCGGTCTGGGGGGGAACTGGATTTGTAGTAAATCATCTTAAATATGTTAGAGGACGCGACCCGAGCTACCGGCGTTGGGTAAGGGCGGCGCAACTCGGTGTGGCCATCGGCAGCAGCCTGATCATCCTGTGGGCAGCCGTCATCCTGATCATTATGCTTCAGTTCGGCTGGCTGTACGTCATGGACCGAGTCATCGTCGTTTTACCGCTGCTTGGCCTGCCGTTGGCTGCCGTACGGATGGTTGCACGGCCGAAGCTGTCGCGGGAATCGATGGATCGTCACGCCAAGCAATCGGTCATAGTCACCGTTCATGTTATGTTCGTTGGAGCTGTAATTGCATTGTGGCTTGTGGCGATTGACATCCCGGCTATCCCTAACCTGAGGGATTTATTGATATACGGCGGGGCCTTAATCCTTTCAGCACTATTGCTTAGCCTTCATCACGGCAGGAGATTAAGAATTGTAGATAACCGCCCGCCCAAACGTATCCAAAGAAATGCTAGGGGCGCATTGTATTCCATTCTTGTGCTTGGAACCGCGCTCGCCGGATTGGTGATATCCATGAGAATGAGTGAATTACCCGGCACGATGCCCATGGTTCACCATCGCACCGCCGATTTTGGGGGAGGTGATATCATTGAAGCCGATCAAATGCACGCCCACCACCAGGGGCATGTTACCGGGACGAGTGGAAATCCAGTGAGCGTCACGGAGCTCAAAGGTCCCCAAACAGGTATTCCCGACAAAAAGTATGTATTGAGCGCCGAGACGAAGACGCTCCGTCTGGCTTCCGGCGAAGCCATCGAAACGTGGACGTTCAACGGGCAGATCCCGGGACCCGCGCTTGAAGCGGATGAGGGTGATCTGGTCGAAGTACGGTTAGTGAACAAAAACATTGCCAGCGGCGTTACGCTTCACTGGCACGGCGTTGATGTTCCGAATGGCGAGGATGGCGTTGCCGGAATGACCCAGGATGCCGTGATGCCCGGTGAGTCGTATACCTACCGTTTTGTCGTCAATGAAACGGGAACCCACTGGTATCACTCCCACCAGCAATCTTCCATTCAAGTGCAAAAGGGACTGTTCGGTTCATTCGTCATTCGTCCGTCCAATCAGCAAGATTCGGAAACGATGGATGCGACCGTGATGGCCCATCATTGGGTGACTCCGGGCGGCAGGGAAATTGCAGCGCTCGGTTTGGCCGATACGTTCCAGCGGCAGAAGGTAAAACCGGGAACACCCGTACGGCTTCGGCTCGTTAATGCGGGGAACCTGACGCAGACCTTCACATTGAACGGCGTATCTTATAAGGTAGCCGCCGTCGACGGCTATGAGCTCAATGAGCCGGGAACGCTGACGGACAGCTTATTGCGGATTGGTGGGGGAGGGCGCTATGATGTTATTTTTACCATGCCAAAGACGCCGGTCACTTTGACAATGATATCGGAAAGAGATCCGATCGGCATTGTATACAGTCAGGATGGGCAAGGTGAACCGGACATACTCCAGAAAGGCACGGTGTTAGACATCACAGCGTATGGATCGCCAGCAGACACTCCGTTCAATCCTTCGACCGACTTCGACCGATCGTTTACGGTGATTTTAGATCAGACGTACTTTGGCACTTATAACGGAGAAGCGGGACAGCAATGGGTAATCAACGGAAAGGCGTTTCCGGAAACCCCAACTCTCATGGTCAGGGAGGGAGATATCGTAAAAACGACCTTCGTCAATCGGAGCTTTGCCGACCATCCTATGCACCTACATGGGCATCATATCCAGGTCCTAAGCAGGAACGGCGAACCGATCAGCGGAAGCCCGCTCGTCCTGGATACGTTAAATATTGAACCTGGCGAGTCGTTCGAAGTTGCATTCTTGGCAAATAATCCCGGCCTATGGATGGATCACTGCCATAATCTGGATCATGCACAAAAAGGAATGACCATGCATGTGGCATATGAGAATGTCTACACGCCATTCGCAATAGGCAGCGATACGGGCAATCATCCTGAATAAGCATTTATGAACGATGGGTTGAACGATAGGATTCAAGATAAATTCACGTAATATATCTTAATAATTAAGATAAAGGAGATGGAAGGAATATGAATACGAACAATAACAAGGTAGCGGTGATCGGGTGCGGAATTGCAGGACCGGCAGTGGCATTATTTCTAAAGCGAATCGGCTGGAATCCTGTCATCTATGAGGCAGCCACGACGCATGACGACTATGCAGGCTTATTTCTAAACGTGGGCCGCAACGGCTTGCGTGTCCTGAAGGAATTAGGCATCGATCAACCGATTCGCAGCGAAGGCTTTGAAATGCGAGTGATGCGGTTTCGTAACGGGAAGGGCAAGCCGCTCGGTGAGGTCGGTCATATGGAAGGAGAGCCGCAAGGATACACCGTAAAGCGCGGATTCCTGCACCGCGTCCTGCGGGATGAAGTCATCCGACAGCAAATTCCCCTTGTGCTTGGAGCCAAGCTGGTGCGTATGAAGAGCGGAAACGCGGAAGCGGAGCTGGAGTTTGAAAACGGGATGACGGAAACCGTGAGATTCGTCGTCGGCTGTGACGGCATTCATTCCTCCTTGCGCAAAAGCCTGCTGCCGGATGCGCCGCAGCCCCAATTCACGGGCCTCATAAGCATTGGGGGATTCTCCAAAGGGGTAAAAGTACCGTTTGTGCCGGGCGTACAACAGATGGTGTTCGGCAACCGAGCATTTTTCGGATATATTGTTCAGCCATCAGGTGAGGTATTCTGGTTTGGAAACGAGGAGGTTAAGGGAATACCGACCCGCAGAGACATGTTAGCAATCTCTCAGTCGGAATGGCACCGCAGAACCACGGAATTATATAAGGGCGATGATCCGCTGATTCTGGACATCATTCGATCAACACAGGGAGATATCGGTGCGTTTCCAATCTACGATATGCCGCCGCAGCCGACGTGGCACAAAGGTCCGGCCGTATTGATCGGGGATGCCGTTCACGCGACGTCTCCGAATGCCGGTCAAGGCGCTTCGATGGCATTGGAGGATGCGATGATGCTGACGAAATGCATACGGGATATCGACGATCTTGAACTTGCGTTCACCACGTTCCGGTCGCTCAGACATGCACGCGTAGAGCGAATCGTACGATATTCTCGCACCTTAGGACAGCGTAAATATGCATCCAACCGGGTACAGGCCTTTTTTCGGGACACGATGATGCCCCTGTTCTTGAAATCCGCCAATAAAGATTCGCATGGCTGGATGTACGATTATCGGATTGACTGGGAAGAGCGTGTGCTTCAAAATGCGGGGGCATCCCGATAAGGCTGAATGAGCAGATCATTAGATTATCTATTAGTACATTCGGAAGTTTGTAATGCCTACTTGAATGAAAGTATGCTAGCATAGCAAGGAGGTGTTGTGAATGAATGATATCCAATTATTAAATCAGCAGGATGCTCTTCAACATGAGGCGGATGAGGTCGTCAAGGAACTGAGGCTGGAAGAGCTTCTGGCAACAGCAGGAACGCCGGTACGAGTAGGCAGCTCCGCGCTCGGATTAATGGTGTGGAGAGACCTTGACATTACCGTGGTCTGCTCGAAGCTCCAGGTTGATGAAATTGCCCGAATTGCTTCCAGGCTGATGACGAGTAACGGTGTGCGAGAGCTTCGATTCCTTAATGATTCGGGCGATTTTAGGACAGATGCTAGCTATCCTGATGGTCTATATCTTGGGGTAAAGTATACCTCGTCCAAAGGAAAGGACTGGGCGATGGACCTATGGTTTGTCGATGAACCGGATCAGCAGCCTGATCTTAAGCATGTGGCAACGATGCCTGCTCGTCTAACACCGGAGCTGCGTCATGCAATCCTGCAGATTAAAAGCAGCTGGGCAGCACGTCAGGAGTACGGAAAAGAGGTAAAGAGCTACGATATTTACACGGCAGTCTTAGAGGATGATGTACGTACGCCGGATGAGTTCGAAGCTTGGTTACGAACAAAAGCTTGATCCTTCATGGATAAAAGTCGCGAATATCGCGGCTTTTTTTGTGTTTATTACGGATTTTCCGTCCTATTACGCACACCGAATGGCTGCGCTTAAGATGAAAAATGATCCTTCCTGGAGAAATGCTTATCTCCATATTCATCGCCATCTCCAGCTTGTTTGCTTGGTATTTTCCGTATGGAGGCTTCCGCTTGCTCAGTTTCCATGCTATGATAAGCATACTTATTAAAGTAGTTTAGAAAGTATCGGTAACGGAGGTGATCTTACCGTGAGCGAGAAGATATCAACGCCGAAAGACATGAAGAAGGAAATACTCCGGGGCATTCGAGCCACGCTTCTATCATGCGGGAGTGCAACGAAGGTCGAGCTGAGCGAAAAGCTAGGAATCAGCTTTCCGACGATCACGAAGTTTATCCACCAGATGGAGGAGGCAGGCGAACTGCTGACGCTTGGTCTCGACGAATCAAGCGGCGGCAGAAGAGCTCAACGTTACGCATATAATCCTGATTATCAGCTCAGCGTCGCCCTTTTTCTTGAGAGAACGGAAACGCAATACACAATATACAACAGCATGGGCGAAGTGAAGGAAAAAGGGATCTCTCCCGGCTTTCTGCTAGACGGTATTGAGACGTTGGCAGAGCAAATCGAATCCTTGATCAAGCGGTTTCCTAGGATCGGTTCGCTGGCTTTTGGCGTCCCGGGATCAGTGAACGGCGGGCGGATCAAATATATTCCGGGCTATGAGAAATATCATGATTTTGACTTGAAGGATCATTTTGAGACCCGTTTTAAGCTTCCCGTCGTCGTGGAGAACGATATGAACGCAGCTGTATTGGGCTATTACGACAAAATGGACGTTCAAGACAATCCTTCGCTCGTCTATTTGTATTTCGGCCAGAACGGGCCG
The DNA here is from genome assembly GCF_038002285.1 of Paenibacillus sp. FSL R5-0810. Taxonomy (NCBI): domain Bacteria; kingdom Bacillati; phylum Bacillota; class Bacilli; order Caryophanales; family Paenibacillaceae; genus Paenibacillus; species Paenibacillus sp. FSL R5-0810. The sequence continues at coordinate 2,057,571 of NZ_JBBOCF010000001.1, read as the reverse complement.
GGAGCAGGGATCCTGGTCAACGGAAACGTCGTTCGGGGAAGCACGTCCTTCTCGGGTGAAGTCTCATTCGTGCCCCTGTATGACAGGCGCAATTTCCAACAAGCGATCACTTACGTCGAAGGAACGAATGCTGCCATCAATGAGGCTGACAGGATTGATGCCGTGAGCCGCCTGATTGCTTCATTAACGGCGATTCTGAACCCGAATGCCGTCATCTTTAACCGTGATGAGGTAAACGATCGACTTCTTACCGCGATCTCGGCAAGAAGCGCTTCTTATATTTCGAAGGAGCATCTGCCGAAGCTTACGGCCAGCGATTGGCAGGAAGACTATTTGAACGGATTAAAGAGGCTGGGGCTGAATCTGCTTATTTCTGCAGACCATTGAAATTGAAAACGGGAGAGTACATGAATGGGGACTATATTGCTTCTAGTTATTTATTTGGCGTTTATTAGCCTCGGGCTGCCGGATTCCATGCTGGGCGCTTCATGGCCGGTCATGCGGCTGGACTTGAACGCGCCGCTTGGGATAGCGGGGCTGTTATCGATGACCGTTACGGTCGGGACGATCGTATCGAGCCTGTTAAGCGGAGTCGTTGTGCGGCGTTTCGGTACGGGGACCGTGACACTTGCAAGCTGTGTGATGACGGCCAGCGCACTCATCGGATTTTCATATGCGCCATCTGTCGTGTGGTTAATCGTCTGCGCCATTCCGCTCGGACTTGGCGGAGGTGCGGTCGATGCAGCGCTCAACCATTACGTTGCGGCACGATACAAGGCACATCACATGAGCTGGCTGCATTGTTTTTGGGGTGTCGGCGCGACAGCGGGGCCGATGATCATGGGCGCGTTCTTATCGGGAAATGCATCCTGGAGAGACGGCTATCTGGCCGTGGCAGGAATTCAATTCGCGCTTGTGATTATCCTGGTCTTTACGCTTCCTTTATGGAGGGCGCGGGCCGGGAAAGCGAGTACGCGTTCGGAAGTGGAGCATTCGGAGACGGCATATCCTTTGGGCAGGGAGGTGGCGTCCAAGCCACTGCAAGTGAAAGGCGTAAAGCTCGCATTGGCATCGTTCTTATTCTATTGCGGGGTTGAAATGACTGTGGGCTTATGGGGCAGCAGCTATTTGGTGAAAGAGCGGGGACTGGCCGCTGACGAAGCCGCGCTGTGGGGTTCGATTTATTTTGCAGGCATTACGATCGGAAGATTCATCACCGGATTCATTACATTCAAATTAAGCAATCGGCTGCTCATTCGAGGCGGACAGATCCTGACGCTTACCGGGGTGCTGCTCCTGCTGCTGCCGCTTCCGACCGGTTGTGCTCTGGCCGGATTGCTGATCATGGGACTGGGACTCGCGCCAATCTATCCATGCATGCTGCATGAGACGCCGGTTCGATTCGGCCAAGAGCATGCCGGAAAAATCATGGGTTACCAGATGGCCGTTGCCTACACAGGCAGCACGTTGCTTCCGCCGCTTCTGGGACTGCTGGCTGGGTTCGCAACGATCGGGGTCTTTCCGATCTATATCGCCGTTTCGGCAGCAGCCATGATGTTGTTCTCCGAACGGTTGAACGTTTTATTGAACCGTCGACACGAGCGCTCGGCAGATATCCATCCGCTATAAGCGGGGTTAGCCATCCGAGCATTATAGATACTTGGAGGAGTTCTCGATGAACATGGACGAAAAGTTATTTCGTTATTATCTTGAGTTAAAAAGTCCCGAAGCCGGCGAATGGAATTCTTCTCCGCCATGTCTGTATACAGAAGTGGTGACAAGAGATTATGTGCGAAAATCGTTTAAGCCTACTGAGGGTATTCAGGTATGCAATGTTGGAATTGGTACTGGGGATTGGGATGATTACCTTGGATACTGGCTTAAAGGAAAAGGAGTATTAACAAGTATTGATATCGACAATGATATATGTGAGATATTTGCCTATAGGCAAAAACGCGAAGGGCATCCCAATCCTTCTAAGGTTTTATGTAAAAGCATTTTTGATTCCGACTTGCCTAGAGGGGAGTTTGACATTGTAACTTTAATAGGTTCTGCGATCAACGAGACCGGCGACTTCAACAGATGCTTGGATTCTTGTTTCAGCTTACTGAAGCAAGGAGGATACCTTATGTTTATGGCAAGCCTTAAATACTCCTTCCTGGAAAAGCTGGAATTTTACATAAAGGGAACTGCGTTTCAGATAGAACAAAAGAATGTATACGATGAGTTCCCGGAGTACCCTTTTTTCATTTGCAAGATAAAAAAATAGAAGAGTACAAATAACCATCTTAAATTGATGGTTATTTTTTATTCAAATCAACAAGAGTATTTACGAAACTTATTTATCAGCATTTTCCTGCAAATCCTTATGTTACAATTGAATTGGTCTTGTTAATTGTTGTTTGATGCTTCTGGGAAACCACAGATGCAGCAAAATGAAACAAAGGGGGGATGCTCCGTGAGCAAGCGCTCATGGTATGTGTTTTTGACGCTGTGCGCGTTGATCGTCATTAGCGGGATAGTTTACGATGCGTATCAATCCAAAGCTTCGTTCAAGGAGCTATTGCTCGATCATTTGAAGGAGTCCGAGAAGATCATCGAGATGAATGTCGGTAAGAATCGCTTCCGTTCGGACGAATCGCTGACTAAGATTACAGATCAAGCCACGATTGACAGGTTTATGGACAGCCTTTCCGAAATTAAGCTGCGAAAGAGTGATGTCTGGAATTACGATAACGACGAGTATGAAATACGGTTGTACACGTCAAATTACAGGACGTTTGGAGTATCCTTTTATGGCCCCGATCACATTCGAATTTACAACAGCGCAGCCAGACATAAAAGATATGGCTGGACTTATCGAATCGTAAACGATTTCGACCGGAGTGTCCTTGAGGGGCTGCTTAAGTAATTATGGCTATAGGGGGCTACATGCGTTGATGGAAAAGACCGTTCCCTCTTGGCTAAATATAACTAATTGATATTACTGCTTCAGCAGCAGATGAGTTAATTCCCGGCCTCCCTGCAGAAGTTGAACAGGATGTATCGGATGCATGCAGTTATTCCCTGTTATCCTATGGAGGAAAGGAGGGTCATTGGATGAATGTGCTTGAACATTTGAATGAAGCATTAGACTATATTGAACAGAATCTTGAGAACCAAATGGATGAACGTGAGATCGCTAAACGAGCCTGCTGCTCCATTTTTCACTTCAAAAGGATGTTTTCATACTTGGCAGGTATTCCTCTACAAGAATATATTCGTCGCAGACGTCTTACGCTTGCAGCGATTGATCTGCAGGACAGATCAGTCAAAGTCATCGACATCGCCATGAAGTACGGTTATCAATCGGCCGATGCATTCACCCGAGCTTTTCAGGCATTACATGGAATTACACCGACTGAGGCGAGAACTGCCGGGCATTCCTTAAAAGCATATCCTCCCATGACCTTTCGATTATCCATAGGAGGTAGTGAGCCCATGAAGTATAGAATCGAGCAAAAGGACGCATTTCAAGTGATCGGGATAAGAAATAGAGTCACACCCATCGCCTCAGGTGAACATCCTGGTGTAGTGCAGGTTTGGAAATCGACAGACCATGAACGGTATGCCAAGCTGAAATCGCTAAACAACCAAGCACCTTACGGAATATCGCATGTTCATCTCGGAGAAGGAGGACTGTTTGGGAAGCAAGATTTTGATTATTATATGGCTGTTGCTTCAACAGCATCTTGTCCCGAACACTTTACACACTTTATTGTGCCTGCAATGACTTGGGCCATATTTGAAGTGGAAATTCCATGGGAACAAGAAAAGTGGCACCGGATTTATGGCGAATGGTTTCCTTCCTCGGGATATGAGCAAGTTGAGGGACCCATGATCCAAGTCGGTCCTGAAATCGAAGCTGGTTTGGAAAAACAGGTGTTTACGGAAGAAATCGAGGTCGAGTTATGGATTCCCGTGGTTAAAGTTCGTTAGAACCATTTGAATTTATAATAGGAGCGATATTCAATGATGAACTTGCGACTGAAGGAAATGGATTTGGAAGCCTTTGTCTCATTTATGCAGAAACTTTCGGAGGATGATCGGTTACGTACTTAAATACCGGTTATACGCTCGCTGTATTGTCGAATTACGATGTGGATCGCGGTGTGAAAGGGGTTCACCTGAAATTTGAGGAGATGCTTTTTGCCGATTAGATTGGTCATTAGAAACGGGATACCATAATTTTAACACTGACGAGCCTGTAGAGGGATTCTCTAAGCTCGTCAGTGTATTTTTATATCGAATTATCGGCGAATCGATTCATCGAGCAGTTCCGGTATGGTAACCAACGTAACATTTTGATTTCGAAGGCTTCTGATGATGTCCGGTAACGCTTGAACCGTCCCGGATAAATCCTCGCCAACTCCTCCGGCAGCATGCTGCAAAATAATGGACCCTGGCATGGTGTGGGCCAGAACGTTGCTTTTGACTTGCTCCGCGTTTAATCCTTTCCAGTCCAATGAGTCGACATTCCAGTTCACGATGATTTTGTGTTGGCTTGCCAGCCATTGAATTTGTGGCTCATTGATGTTTCCGTATGGAGGTCGAACGAAGGTTGGCCGATAGCCCGTAAACGACTGAATCAATTTGTCTGTCCTGTTAATTTGACTCCGGAAATCTTCATCACTTAATTTGGGCAAATTCGCATGATTATACGAATGGTTTCCTAAAATATGTCCTTCTTCAACCATACGCTGCACGATTTCGGGGTGAGCCTCAATCCGATTGCCAACGACAAAGAACGTTGCTCTGACGCCTTCCCGTTTTAAAGCATCCAAAATCTGAGGGGTATATACGTCATCAGGCGCATCGTCAAAAGTTAAAGCGACCTCGCGCTTGGAAGACGGGCCATGAAGCCAGAACGTGCTTTGGTACTTAGCCCTTAAGTCCGCAAGAGACATAGGTTTCGTGGTCCGGACAGCCTTTTCAGAACCATCTAATAAATTTGGAGTATTGGATGACTGTGTCAGGTTGTTGGCAACCGTATTTTGTCGCTGTTGGGGGACAGGTTGGGCTCGGCTGCCGCATCCAGAGCATATGAGGATTATCAATAGCGGCAGAAACCACCGTAATTTCATAATTAAATCTCCTCAGGTTATATTTTGCTCCTAATATTCCCCGGATTTTTAGCTTGTTATTCAATAAGAACGAAACGAACTGCTGGTCGTCTATAGTTTGAAAGAGTTCGTTTACATGTATTTTACTTGTATACAATTAACGGGATATGATAAGATGATAGCGTATTGAAAGCGTTTACTGTCTTTGGAAAGGGAAAATCCAATCGCAAAGGAGAGAGTTTAGTGAGAAGCAAGTGGAGGAGTCGGGTTGCCGCAGCCGTAACGTTTATCATGATGTTTGCAAGTTTCGCGTGGGCAATGCCGATAACGTATGCTGCAAATGTTGACTCGACCAACGTTATGATCAATGGCAGCTTTGAGGAGCCGGAGCAAGATGGGCGCGTGCCGGGCTAGCAGCCCGATGAAGATGCAGCGGCCCTTACCGTAAGCGAGTCCGTATATACGGACGGGGAACGAAGTCTTCAAGTGGAGCGCCTGTTACCAGCTGCAGGCTCCGGAGCGGTGAGCGATGCCTACGCGATCGAGCCATTCGGAAATGTCGTCATGACGGCAAGTGTGCTTTCGGATGAAGGCAAGGGAGGCAAGGCCGACCTCAGGTTTTATGATGCAGACGGTAAGCTTGTCTCCATAGTCAGCGGTCTGGTCGGAGAACCCTCTGAGAAATGGCAGAGTTTACGCGTAGCTGCTGCGGCGCCTAAAAATGCTGCAGAGGTCAAAGTCGCCTTCAATTTTAATGGCGATCAAACCGGCAGGTATTTCGTTGACAGCGTCGCATTGCAAACGCATGCGTCCTCACCGTACTTAACGAATTTGGGGCCGCAATCGTCGAGTCTAACCCTGATGACCGCAGCCTTCGGCAAAGACAAGAATGGCCAGGATGTTTTGTTTACGGTCGCACAGGGTGATCCGGCACAATTCATCGTAATGGATGTTGCTTCCAGAGAAGTGAAGGCCACACACCCGCTTGTAGCACTTGACGGTAGCAACGTATCGGCAGCTTGGGCGATTGTGACAGCATCCGACGGAAAGGTATACATCGGCAGTACACCGAACGGGACGTTGTTTCAATATGATCCGGCTGAGGACACAATGCGGGCGATCGGCAAACCGGTACCTACCGATACCGTAATCTGGACGCTTGTAGCCGGGGAAGATGGCAAAGTATATGGAGGAACGGGATATTCCCAAACGCTGTTTGAATATGATCCCGCTTCCGACCAGACCCGAATTCTTAAATCCTTCAAGTCATCATCGAAAGAGTCGCATATCCGCAGCCTAGCTTACGATTCCGATCACCAAGCGATCTATGTGGGGGGCGCCGATGTCGCCAAGCTTTATAAATACGATCTCGCAAGCGGAACATCCACCGCGCTTCATCCGCCTGAGTTTAATGGCATGACCTCGGTTTATGACCTTCAGTATGCAGGGGGCAAATTATTCGTACGCGTGGATCCGGGACCCGTTATGTTCGTCTATGATCCTGATGCTGCCAGCTGGATCGTAAATAAAAATACGGCCTATAACGCCAGAGGATTCTCACCGTTAGCGCCAGACGGCAAAACGGTATTCTACACCTATTACGAGACCCTTCCGGGAGGCGCGCAGCAGTGGTCCCTTTATTCATACGACGTGAATACGGGAGCTTACGGCTCGCTGGGTGTGGATGTCAAAGGAGCAGGCGTCGCTTTTGGTTATGTACAGCTGGATCAGTCCAAATATCCGGGCTGGACCTTGGTCGGGTTGGCCGGAAATAGCGGCAGGGCATTTTATTACAATCTGGAAACCGGTATGATTGAGACGCCTGAGCTCCCGTTCCCGCCACAATTCGTAGAATTGTTTAACATCGGAAAGAGCATAGACGGGCAGATCTTGTCTGCCGGCTTCATCTCCGGCGGGGGCATGGGGATCTACTCGCCGACCCGCAACGAAACCAAACACTATCCTCAAATCGGCCAAGTCGAGGGATTCGGCTCTTTGAACGAAAAAATGTATTTTGGCGTTTATCCTAGAGCGACCATCTTTGAATACGATCCGGCCAAACCTTGGAACCGGACGGATCCTTCGGAACCGAATAACCCGCTGCGGCTTGGTCAGTTGGGTTTGGAGCAAGACCGGCCTGTAGCAATGCTCGGGGTTGAGGAAGAAAACCTGCTATACATCGGTTCCTATCCAATTGCAGGCAAAACAGGCGGTGCTCTAACCGTGTACAACCCGGATACCGGGAAGTTTGATGTGAAACGGGACATCATTGCTGGCCATTCGATCAATTCGCTGCTTTACAAAAATGGAAAGCTCTTCATGGGCACAGGCGCCATGACCGGCGGAGAGGGAAAGCTTGCCATATACGATACAGCATCCGGCCGGGTAGAACTGGAACAGGTGCCTGTTCCGGGGAAAAAAGCAGTAACGTCTTTGATATGGGGGCCGGACGGTAACGTTTGGGGAATGGCATTAGGGGCTCTGTTCATTTATGATCCGGAGCGCCGAGAAGTTATTTACAGCAACGACCTGTTTCCAGCCGCGGATTATACGCACAGCAATCCTCGCTTGACCGTTGGAACCGACGGCAACGTGTATGGGACTATTTTTACGGGATATGTTGCCGACCGTACGTACACGAGCAAGCTCTTCAAAATCGATGCAGCAAGCAAAGCACTTTCCATCTTGTTGGAAAGCAATGCGGAAAAGCTGGCACAGGACGACTTTGGCAACTTGTATTTCAAATACGGCAGCGAGCTGATGAAGTACAGCGACCCTAATTTAGTCGTACAACTAGACAAAGTACAGCTTGAGGCCGAATCGCTCCAGCTTCACCCGGGAGATGAAGTCCGTTATTCTTACGAAGTCTTCCTTGAGAGAGGAAGAAATACTAAGGAGTTATCCGGCGCTCACATTGAGTATGTGAGCAGCCGTCCGGATAAGGCGGAGATCGATCCAAAAGGAAAGATTATCGCCAAGCAACCGGGGCAGGCCGAGTTGTCGATTCGAATTACATTAAACGGGGTAACCGTTGAATCTAATAAAATCAAGGTAAAAATAACCGGACCTTTTTAAAACTGTTCATGACAGATAGCAATATGAGGCCGTTGTCCTGGACAACGGCTCTTTGCTTTATTGTCCAGTGATCCCAGTGATCCATTAGACAGCGAACTTGAAGAATGGAATTACCAAATGAGTTGAAATTATGGAAGTTTTCGCGTCGGATGGAAGTTGTCCTAATTAGTTATAAAACGGTATTTTAGTCCCGGAGGACAAGCGACAAAAGTTATTGGCTATAATGATTTCCGTTGTCGTAATTAGGGCAATGGATATAGGTTCGACATTGAAAAATAGAACTATTGTCTTGATTAACCATCGTCCAATATCCAAGTAACAACAGAAGAATACACAGGGATTTAGGACAATGAATACCGCTTCTATTAGGGTAAGGGCGTAATTTGTGGAATTCTGCCGAGGGACAAAAAACGTGTGTAAGCCTCTGTTCTTAATCGATTTTTATTAGTAATAACGTATCCCTGTCTTCTGTTAAAAATAGCGATAATACATAGTTAGGTGAAGTTTGGTGAAACAGCGCACAGATAAAATTAGTAAAAATTAACTATCGCGACCTAGAGTTATATGATGGTTATCAATATCATCAAAACCATTCTTGAAACACAATATTGAACAAAAGACCTATCGATTTTCAATTGGAAACAAGATACAGTAAATGTAAATCGAATACATAATATAATCATGGTTTACAAATTAAATACTATTTTTGTACGACAATAGCAAACCCACCGAAAGGTGGCGACGCAAAGCTATAGGGGCTAATGCGGGACCTACTGCAACCGCAATGCCAGCCAGTTGCCGAATACAACGGGAAACCTCCGTTTTATTCATTATTTTGAATTGATGAAAGGGGTTTTTTTGACGTTCCAAAAAACAACGGCAGCTTCGCTATAACAAAAAAACTAGTCTGGTGTTGAAGGGGGACGCTATTTCATTACAGAATGCTAAGAGGATTTTTCTGTTCGTTAACAATCAGACATTAATGAATCGATAATCCGGGAGGTAGATGGTCATGGAACAAACGACAAGTGAAGTAACAATTGACGAATTGCCAAGAGGGGGATGGACCAACGATGAAAGAAACCGGGTTAGTTTTTCCCTTGATTTTGCAACGACCCGAAAACTCCATGAACTGGCGTTCAATTTCGGAATAACTGTGGATATGGCACTTATGGCTTGTTATGCGATTCTGCTTGCCAAATATACCGGCGAGGATGATCCTGTAATCGGGTATCTGTTGGAAAGACAGATGTTTCCTATACGTTACTCTCCTACTGTACATAAGCCATTAGGTAAGTTTCTGTTAGAGGTCAAGCATACCACGATGCAAGCACTCGAGGATCGGAAAATGCGAAAGAATCTGAACGGCAATCCGTTCATCAAAGCGGCCTTTACTTGGCAAAGTGCCAATACCACTCCTTATGAATCCGATCAGTTGGGGACGTTTGAGCTTGCTTTGACGGCTTTTAAGAAGGAATCTATCATGATGCACATTGAATATTCGGCCCGGTTGTACAGAAAAGAAACGATCGAGCAGATGGGCGGCCATTTGAGCCGAATTGTGCATGAAGTGTTTGATTTCCCCGAGAATGCGATTGCCGACATACGCATGATGTCGGAAGTAGAGGAGAGACAGATTCAGGCTTTCAGCAGAACTAAGACGGACTATCCTTCCGGCCAAACGGTCCATTACTTGTTTGAGGAGCAGGTGCGCTTAAACCCCGATCGCCCGGCGGTCATGACCGAGAAACATCGGATGTCCTATCGGGAATTGAACGAACACGCGAATCAGCTTGCAAAAGCACTGCAGTATCACGGCGTTAGGCCGGAGAGCGTCGTTGGCATTATCGCGGACCGGTCTGTCAGCATGATTGTCGGGCTTACAGCCATATTGAAAGCGGGCGGCGCATATATGCCCATCGAAGCCGATTCTCCGCGTGAAAGAATCGAATATATGCTCGAGGACAGTCAGGCGGGATTTTTGCTGGCCCCTTCCAGTTGGAAGCCTGACATTGCATTTAAAGGAAAAGTAATTTATTGGGACAACGCGCAGCAAAACCTCGACAACGGTTCCCATACGATATCTGCTGTAACCTCGCAAAGTTTAGCGTATATCATCTATACTTCCGGATCAATGGGGACTCCGACAGGGGTCATGGTTGAACATCGCAACATCGTAAGCCTGGTCAAGAATACCAATTATTTCAACTTTTCCAAGGAGCATCGGATTTTGCAAACCGGTAAAATTGCGTCCGATGCGTCGACCTTTGAAATTTGGGGATCCCTTTTGAACGGATCTACCTTGTATTTGATGAATGACACGGACTCATTTGACATTCACAAATTGAAGGAAACCATCATCGACCACTTTATTACGGCTTGGTTCCTGACTACGGCTCAGTTCCATAATCTGGCCGAACTGGATCCGGGCGTCTTTCGTACGGTAGACACCTTGCTAATCGGCGGAGAAGCGTTATCGCCGAAGTACGTAAATGCCGTAAGGAAGAGGTGCCCCGATCTGCGGATGATCAATATGTACGGTCCGACGGAAAACACGACGTTCTCCACTTATTTCCCGATCGAACGTGATTTCGAAACCGCCATTCCAATTGGCAGACCAATATGCAATTCCTCCGCTTATATCCTTGATAAACAGTTAAATCTTCAGCCGATCGGAGTAGTGGGAGAGCTTTGCGTCGGAGGAGACGGTATCGCGCGGGGGTATGTGAACCGGCTGGAATTGACAGAAGCCAAGTTTGTGGAACATCCGCTCCTTGGGGAACGGTTATATCGAACGGGGGATTTGGCCATGTGGCTGCCGGATGGCAATATCGAAATGATCGGGCGAATCGACGATCAAGTGAAGATCCGAGGGTATCGAGTGGAACCGGGAGAAATCGAGACTCGGCTATTGGAACACAATGGAATCTCGAAAGCCGCGGTAGCCATCAAAGCCGACAGAAGTGGAAATCCGATAATATGCGCGTATTTTGTTGCGAAACAGGTGTTGTCCGAAACGGAAGTGATGGCGTATTTAGCCCGAAATTTACCTGAATATTTCCTGCCCTCTCTTGTAGTACAAGTGGAAAGCTTGCCGCTCACCCCTAACGGGAAAGTCGATAAAAAAGCTCTGCCGGACCCTGATTTTCTTCGTCCGATGCTCGTTAACTGACACGAAGCGATAAATGAATCGAAAGCAAATGCTTAATAAGATTTGGCTGGACAAGGATGCCGTGCAAATCGAGACCGCATATTTGACCAAATCCGTCGATCCTTTATGTACAGTCAGCACCAATGATGGACGGGAGGACTCCGTTTCCAATAACCGAAGCGATTATACGGGAATGAATTGTCTACCCGGCGCACCATAGCCGCAAAAAGGGGCCGTTTCTCAAGATCTAAGATCATGTGGAACGGCCCCTATTTTCAGTATGTTTTACTTTAAAACGTAAAGAGAATGGCATAGATCTCTATAATCTGTTGTCCTGGGTGGGTAAGCTACTCTTTAACCGAACCCAGCGTAATCCCGTGAATGAAGAAGCGCTGGAGGAACGGATAGACGATGAGGACGGGCAGCATCGCGATGAAGATCTTGGCGGCATCGAGTGTCCGGTTGGACAACTCCGACAAGCGGCGGTACTGGTCCTCAGACATCGTCGATGGATCGACCGAGACGACAAGCTGCTGGATATACGTCTGGAGTGGATAGAATTGTTCACGGGACATGAAGATCAGACCGTACAAAAATTCATTCCAGTGATACACGATACTGAACAGCGAGACGGTCGCCAGCACCGGCACGGCCAGCGGGATGTAGATCTTGAACAGGATGTACCATGGTCCCGCGCCGTCGACCAGGGCGGCTTCATCCAGCTCCTTGGGCAGGTTGCGAAAGAAGTTCATCGTGAGGATGACGTTGAAGACGAGGGTCTGCGCACCGCCGACCAGGACAAGTGCCCAGATGCTGTTTAGCATGTTGAGCTCTTTGACCGTCAGATAAAGCGGGATCAGGCCGCCGTTGAATAACATCGTGAAAATGAGAATCCACATGAACACATTGCGCCCCTTGAGCTCTTTCGCTGTCCGCGAGAGCGGATAAGACATGAGCACAACCATGATAAAGTTGAGCGAAACCCCCAGCAGCACTCGCTGGGTCGAGATCCAGAAGGACCGGAAGAACTGATTGTCATTGAGAATCTGGGCATATGCGTTAAGATTGAAATCGACCGGCCATAGCCAGACTTTGCCGGCCGCAGCGGCTGAGTTGGAGCTAAGCGAAAGGGAGAGCGTGTACCAGATCGGCAGGATGCAAGACAAAGTTATGCCTATCAGGACAACAATCAGTATAATATCCGTCACGCGGTTGCCGAACGTCCGATCTCTGACCACGGTCAGCACCTCCTACTCTAGTTGGAATGGGATGCGTTTGTATAGCTTTGCATCAGGATGAATCCTTAGAATATGCGATAGTTAACAAAACGGTAAGCCAGATAATACGAGACGGATATCAGCAGGAAGCCTACAACGGACTTCAGCAGGCCGACGGCGGTCGCAAGTTCATATTGCAGGTTGAGCAAACCTGTACGATAGACCCAGGTGTCAATAATATCACCTGTCGAATAGACGAGCGGGTTATACAGATTGAAGATTTGGTCGAAGCCCGCGTTAAGCACATTACCCAAGCTAAGTACCGTAAGCAATACGGCTGTCGTGCGGATCCCGGGCAGCGTAATATGCCAGAGACTTCTCCAGCGTCCTGCGCCATCGATGTTAGCAGCCTCGTACAGTGCCGGGTTGATTCCGGTAAGCGCAGCAAGATAGATAATGGTACCAAAACCGAATTCCTTCCAGACGTCACTGCCGACTACGAGGAACGGAAACAGCTGGGCATCGGCAAAGAACAGTTTGGGCTGGAATCCGAACAAAGCTGTCAGTTGATTAACGGGTCCGTTATAGGAGAACAGATCGAGTACAATGCCCCCCAGAATAACCCAGGATAAAAAGTGAGGCAGATAGACAATGGTCTGAATCCAGCGCCTGAGAATCATCAGACGCAGCTCATTGAGCATCAGTGCAAACAGCAGGGGCGCAATCAGGTTGGCGACAATCTTCATGGACGCGATGACTAGCGTATTGCTGAAGACTTCCTGTGTATCCTTCAGCAAAAACATATACTTGAAGTGTTCAAGCCCCGCCCAATCCGAGCCCAGTATTCCTTTGCCTGGATTAAAATATTGGAACGAAATGATGATGCCGAACATCGGAACGATGCTGAAGACGAACAGCCATAGAAATCCCGGAATCAGCATCAGATAATAATGTTTGGCGAAGCCTTTCATTCGCATGACAGCACTCCTTTCCCCGCATCCTGCATCGAGTGTTCCAGAGCTCCTGACAGGTGCCTGAAGCTCTGGCTATATGATTCGTTATGAAGCCTTAAGATGATTACTGCGCAAGCGCATCCTTAACCTCTTGGGTAATCTGGTCGCCGCCTTGACGCTTCCAGTTTTCGACGAAGGTGTCGAATGTCTCTAATGGAGCCGCACCCATGATGATGCGCAGAAAGGTCTCATCCTCTAACTTGCGCAGATTCACCCAACGGCTCTCCATTAGTGGCGTTTGCTCATACAGAAGACTGGACACCGCCTCAAACTCGGTATCAACCAGCGGCCTGCCGCCCACCATGATGGAGTACGCTCGAGTCCATGCTCCCCAATTCGCTTCCGGGTTCCATGTTGATATATCCATAGAATCGTAAGGCTCCTTTTTGATCGTCTTGATACTTGCGATATCCGAAGGCAGCAGTTTGTAGGCTTTGTCATTCGCAAAATCCTCTGCGGTTTTATTGCCTGCCAGCACATCACGGAGGGCTTTGACCGTAAATTCAATTTCATCGGATGGAGCGTACACCACGCGGAGCGGATAATAACCAGGACCGCCTTTGCTCGGGTCAAAGGTGTTCTCCTGCTCGTTTTTAAACAAATTGTTTAGTAATTTCATAGGAACTTCCGGATGCTCGTAATTTTTCCGAACCACCACAAACTCAGTTGAAGGCGTGGCAGCATGTGGTCTAAATTCGCCATTTTGATTTAAAGGCAGGGCGTAAGCTTGCCAGTTGGCTTCGGGATCGTTTTTTACGGCATTGGTTAGCGGACCGTAAGCCATCCACCAAGGCGCAAAGAACATTCCGGATTTTCCGGCGATAATGGGTTCATCCGCTTTGTTACGAACACCCATCTCTGGATCAATAAGTCCCTTGGAATACAAATCTCTCAAATTAGCTAACGCCTCGCGAGTCTCCGGCAGGATCGACCCGTACACAGGGCTGCCATCCTCGCCCTCGAGCCAGTATCCAGGGAACGCGTCATGCGCGGAGAAAATGGGGTCAAAACCGTACAAATTGTTCTTCGACTCAAGGAAGTTCGCATACAGCTTACCCCCGCTCTCCGGTCCGGTAATCCCAATCGTGTCGCGCTTACCGTTGCCATCCGGATCATCTTCGACGAAAGCACGGGCGACGTCTTCAAGTTCTGCCATCGTGGTTGGCGGTTCAAGGTTCAGCTTATCCAGCCAGTCCTGCCGGATCCACAAGAGGTGAATGCCATCAGCATTGGCTTGAACACCCGGAAGGGCCATGATTTTGCCATCGAAGGTTACTGCATCCAAGGCAGCACCGTTGGTGTTTTCAATGATGCTCTTTATATCCGGGGATGCATATCGCTCATACACCTCCGTTAAATCGGCAATCTGGTCGGCTTCGACCAATTGGCGCAGCTCAACGGCATTAACGACCATAGCATCCGGCAAATCGTTACTTGCAATAGCGAGACTAATTCTCTGGCGAAGATTCTGGCCGGCGGCAGCAAATTGATGATCGACGTCCACATTAAGCGCTTCCTTAATCTGACGAGTGTATTGATTGTCCAGCGGCGTGTCGCCAGGCGGCAGCTCATTATCGGTGGGATCGATTTCAATACTGATGCTGATCTGGACAGGCTCTTCGTAGCGGCCAAATGGATCAGCGGGTTCGCTTGACTCCGCGCTTTTCTCCGGTGCAGCCGGCGTGTTATTAGTTGTGTTGCTGCAAGCACCTAGCACGAGAAAGCAGGCCAGTAAAAGCGCTAACGGTTTTGACTTGTTTTTCATAATTACACCCCTTCTACCAGATTGAATGGAATAACTATCCTTATGGACCATTTAACTGTAACACAATGAAACCGCCTTCAAGGATAGAAGGTGGTTTCTAAATGAGGGGGTCATTTGTACAAAAATTCACGGCTGCTCCGGATGGTTGGACATTTCACCTACTAAGGAGAAGACATTTGTCTACCCGTGATTTTTTCATTGGAAAGATAACAGCTTAGGCATCTGATTTATTGAATTCTTTGCTCAATAATCATTTTTATTTGTGTTATATTCTAGAAAGATTTTTCACCTGTTTCTGTTTATGCACGTCATAAGCAATACCATTCAAAGAGAGGAGGAGTCTAGTTCAATTGGAAGACCCAATAAAATGGCAGGACCCAGGAGAGCACTCGAATCTGCAGTCATTCTTACTGAGAAAGTATGGATGGGGGTGAAACGATGGAACCGGAAAAGGATTGGAAATCCGGCTTGAAGCGATTGACCTTGAAAAATAGAATTCTTTTACTGTTCGCCGCAGCAACATTGATCCCGTTCATCTGCACCTGTTTTCTTTCCTACAACACCATTACATCCATTCTGAATACGAAGCTGCAATCCGGCATTCAAAGCAATTTAAAGCAGGTCAGATTGTCGCTTGAGAACACGCTGAACAATCTGAACCACGTTTCCCAACAACTGACCTTCAAGGGGAATGTCGGTAGGCAGCTTGAAAAGTTTTTGACGGCGAAGCAGCCATATGATCGGAGTTATCTGACGGACGAGATCAAAAGTCAGCTGAATCTCATCACGTTCACTAATCCCAATGTAGGATTAACGTTGTATTATTTACGCGACGATCAGACCACTCTTTTTGAGAATACCGGCATGAAGCAGCCATTCCATATCGATAATCTTCCAATCCTCGCAGAGTATTATGGCATCACCTATTTTGGACCGCATATCAGTCAAGACCGTTTCAACAATCAATATGTGCTTTCCGCGTTGCGAAAGGTGGATTTGCCGGAGAGGGAGGATGCCTATGTCTACATTGAGTCCGGTTTCAAGCTGACGCAGAGCATTCTTGATTTGGATGAAGTCAGCAAGCATACCAATCATTTAATTCTGGACAACAACGGAAGAATTTCTTACAGCGAACTTCAAGATATCTTCCCTGAAAATTCATTTTTTTCGGACACACTATCGCCATCCCTGGTAACAGGTATTACGTCCGACTATTATTGGTATCGACAAGTCAGCAATCAGGGCTGGAGCGTGGTCTCGCTTATTGCGAAATCCGACTACAACCGCGAGAAAAACCGCTGGATGATGCAGATGCTGGGGCTGGCGCTGCTGTTCGCCGTAGTCAGTCTGACGATTGGCTGGCTTCTATGGAAAATGGTGTACCGGCCGCTGTCGCGCTTCCATAAGGAGATCAAATCGATTGCGGGCAGCAATTTTAATGCGGCAGCCACGCAATCGAGCATACCGGAATTCGAGATGTTGTTAAACCAATTTCAACATATGAAGGTTCAGATTACGCAGCTGTATTCTGAAATCAAGGCCAAGGAGAAGCGCAGAGCGGATCTTGAGATTGAGAAGCTTCAGTATCAGATCAATCCGCATTTCTTGATGAACACGCTGGATACTGCTCACTGGCTTGCCGTTATGAACGGTCAGGAGGAGATCGACAGGCTTGTCACTTCGTTGAACAAACTGCTCTACTACAATCTCCGCAAAGGCAACAGTGTCGCGACGATCAGGGATGAGATTGATTCACTGAAACAATATCTCATTCTCCAGCAAATTCGATACAATTTTCAGTTCGATGTCAAAATTTACGTGGACGACGCATTGCTCGAAGTGACGGTTCCCAGATTCATTCTGCAGCCGTTGGTTGAAAATTCACTCTATCACGGGCTGGATGACAACGGCAGAATCGAGGTGGTGGTTAGAAAGAATGACAGACTCGAGATCGAAATTCGGGATAACGGTGGGGGGATCTCTGAGGAAACGATTGAGGCATTGCTTGAGCAGGAACAGACCGAGCACCATCGAGTGGGAATGGGAATCGGACTGAATTATGTCAAACGAATGTTAGCCTTTCATTACGAAGGGAAAGCGAGTCTTTCGGTAACAAGCGAGCTTAGCAAAGGTACCCGCATCATCATTTCGATACAAATCGGGGAGGGGAAATCAACAAAATGATCCATGTTCTCATCGTAGACGACGACAAGCTTGTACGTAAGGGACTGATGTCCTTTTTGCCTTGGGAATCGTTCGGAATGAGAGTTGTAGGCGAAGCTGCCAACGGGGAGAAGGCGCTTGATTTTCTGAAGGCGAATCGGGTAGATCTGTTAATGACCGATCTGGCCATGCCCGTGATGTCGGGCATCGAATTAATTCGGATTGTACGCAAGTTATATCCGGAAATCGCGATCGCCGTGCTGACGCTTCATCAGGATTTTGAATACATCCAGGAAGCGCTGCGCCTGGGCGCCATTGATTACATTGCCAAGGTAGAGCTTGAAAAAGAACAGTTCGAAGAAGTGTTTCAGCGCATTCACTCGCGCATTATGGTAGAGAAGCAGAAGCACAAGAACGAGGCGGATTCGATCGTAGAAGTTAATTCTTGCGAAACGGCCTATGCGCTATTGACGTATCCGGATGAGCCAATTACAAGCAGAATGGTTGCGGATTGCGTATCCTTGGGCTGGATAGCCGAAACGGAAGGCTCTATTCTGTTGTGGTTGACCGATCTTACCAGGGAGGTTCAGCCTCAAAGTCCCTATGAAGATGCGCCGTTGCCGCCGCTTCCAAACGGAGTGGGAAGCACCGGATGGCATTTGGTACGGCTGCGGCATACTGCCGGTTTATCTCCCTCCGATCTGTTTCAACGGATCCGCGCCTACAGAAGAAGAGATTTTTTCTACGACTGCGACGGCCATGAGCCCTATCCGATTGAGAAGTCTGTCATGGACCTGCTGGTGGAACAACCTGAACCGGGAGAAGAAGAGACGGAGACTGTGAAGGAATTACTGCATGCCTTCACATGGGTCCATGACGACGAGGCTTTTGATAAGCTTTGTAGCCGATTCAAAGAACTGCGTATACCTGTCTCCAAATTAATGCAATGGATCTACGGTTTTATGGTTGACTGGAACCGGCTATTTAGAGCGATACAACCTGATGAGATCAAGATGCCTGACACATTTACGTGCTGGCGGGAGGTGGTGGACTGGCTGAAACATTTCAGGGAAATGGGGATAACTCTGTCAGGCAGCCTGCAGTTGAGCCCGGAAGTGAGCGGCAGCATTATGAACGCGGTCAAGATCGTACACGACGAACTTGATACTCCGTTATTCGCCATCGATGTAGCGAAGCGGGTCAATTTGAGCCGAAGCTACTTTTATCAATGTTTCAAAGAAATCGTAGGCTATTCCTTCAATGAATATCTGCGCAAGGTACGAATCGATAAAGCGCGGGAATATCTGGAGCAGACGTCGAGGCCAATTGTCTGGATTGCCAAGCAAACCGGATACGAGGATGAGAAATATTTCAGCAGAACTTTTCGAGAGCAGACAGGCATGCTGCCGAGCGAATATAGACAGCAGAATAAGGTGAGGTAAACGATTGCTTGAAATTCCCGATGAATCCTCCTGTGCCTGTTAACTCATGAAATATATAAATATTTTGGGTGTAAATTATAACTTTTCAGCCTAAAAGTTGAGTCAATACTTTATTCTTCATAATGACGTTTAGGCTGATTTTCCAAAGAATAAATCGAAGAAAATCAAATATGTAGCAAGGTTAATGGAGCCACTTGGAAAGGAGCCAGGTGGCTTAATTATTTCATATACAATTTATCAGTCTACTAACACAAGCTAGCTCGGAGGGAAAGCTGGTAGAGGAAGTGACAGATTTGTCATGCTCCACCCGAAGATTGTCATGTCAATCGATGGCACGGTATTGGAATCTCGCTTTATATTAAGCTTATTAAATATAAAGCGAGGAGAAAGCCATTTGGAAAATCCTAAAGGAAAAGAACTAGCCCGTAGATCATCCCTTCCTAAAAGCTGTATGTTTTTTCTTGTTGTCTGTCTGCTCTTGTCCGCAGCAATCCCCAGCATCGCTCGTGCCGAAGCCAATGATCGGATTCATCAAATCGAGCGTTTTATTCAAGAACAACACGATCTAAGTAAAATTCCAGGACTCTCGGTTGTCATTGTAGAGAAGGGAAAAACCGTATATCAAAAAGGATTTGGCTATGCAGACGTAAAAACCAAAAGCGAAGTCACACCCGATACATTGTTTGAAATCGGCTCCACGACCAAAGCCTTTACGGCACTCGCTATCTTACAGCTGGAACAGAAGGGACAATTAAAGCGAACCGATGATGTTCGGACCTATATTCCCTGGTTAGAGTTAAAATATAATGGAGAGCCTCAAACGATCACAATAGATCAGTTGATGCATCACACAAGCGGGATTGCTTCAAACACCATCGTCAAGATTCCTGCAAGCAAAGCCGATAACGCACTTGAGCTCACGGTTAGAACCTTGGTGGATCAGCCGCTAAACCGAAAACCGGGCAGCTCATTTGAGTATGCGACCATCAATTACGATGTGCTGGGATATGTAATTGAGCGCGTTACTAAACAGCCTTTTGACATGTACATAAAGCAGCATGTTCTTGATCCAATTGGGATGAAGGACTCCTACGTAGGGCTGCATCAGCTTCAATCCGAGGTAATCGCTACCGGTTATAAACTAGGATTTATGAGGGAACAAGCTTACACCGCACCTGTATACAGAGGAAACATCCCTGCCGGTTATATCATCAGCAATTCAAACGATATCGCAAAATGGTTACATCTCCAATTATGGCATATTTCAACAAGCGAGATGGACCAGCACCTCATTCAAAAATCGCACGAGCCCGATCTTTCCGTTGAGCCCTTCGACCAGAATACGCATTATGCTGCAGGATGGGGAGTTCAACATGGCTCAGGACAAACATATCTCCTTCATGCCGGCGAAAATCCGACGTTCAGCTCCTATTTCATATTGAAGCCTGACGAACAAGTAGGTGTGGCGATCCTGGCCAATATGAAAACAAGCTATACAACAGCCATTGGACAGGGAGTTATGGATATATGGGAAGGCAGAGAAGTAGCGTACCGCCATGCCGACAGCTATCAGCAATTGGATCAGATATTAACCTATATTTTGGCTGCTATTGCGGCTATAGAAGTTTTGCTCCTGTTTCTATCGGTTAGAGTCATTTCAATGACAATGTATGAACACCGGTTTTGGCTGCAGATTCTTGGCGACCACTGCCGGTTTATTTTTACTGCACTTTCACCGAAGGAAAAAACGGATGTTGCGATTGCTGAACGGTTAAGAGACAACTTCGATGCCCTGCTCGGCGAGGCTAGGCGACCGGATGCATCTGCGTTCATCGACAAACTGACGCAAGAGGCCAGTCATGCTGTGCATGAACTGCGCGAGTTCAAGCTGAATCTGCTGGAACGTCAGCTCGCAGGCAAGATAGACCTGCTTCTGACTCCATCTTTCGTGAATCATATGGTGAACGAATTGGAGGAGTACCAGCGAATTCTGGAATCGCTTCTTGAAGGACGCGGCGTTCCCCGTTTTCATGCCTTGCATCACGATCTGCTCTGGCTTCAGGATGCCTTTGGTCATGCGGCAAGCATCGCGGCCGATTTGGATTTTGCGGAGAAGTCCTTGATTGCGAAAAGCATGGCGTTCCAGAAGGATTTTGAAGGCTTTTATCTGAAAGCCGTTGAAATGGTCGGTTATTTACGGACCCATCTTAAGGAATTTCCGGCTATGCACAAATTCCATGCGGATATTGACCTGGAAATGAAGGTGTTCATGCACTTCCTATCGGAGCTTGAGGAGCTTGAATTAACCGGGGAGGTGCTGGATCGGATTAACCCGTTAATGCCTGACCATATGTATCGTGAAGAATGCTACTATCTGTCCAAGCTGGCCGATTTGGGTGAAATAAAGAGCCCGAACTGCGACCCGACTAAGCCCCGTGTTTCTGGTTGATGGAAGCCGGATTGAAAGAACGGTTTCCCAATCTTCTCAAATTTTATGAAGATATATGACGGTAAGCTGTCATATATCTTTTTTTATTCTAGAACTAGGAAGACAACCACAACGAAAGAAGGTAAAAGGAGAGGAAGGGAAACGATGGACCATCCCGAAGAATTGCATAACTACCATACATGGATGGATTTAATTTATCTGAAAAGACCGATAATTCTAAGAGTAGAGACGCGACCAGTTTTATGCTAATCATGCTTAGAAAGGAGAAGGGTTGATGGAAATAGAAAATCTGATTTCGGGAAATTCGAGAGAAGAATTGAGGGCATGGCTGCTGGCACATAGCAAGACAGAGAAATGCTGTTGGGTCATCGTTGGTATGAAACCTAATCCCGAAACGCTGCTGTATTTGGATGCGGTCGAAGAAGCTTTGTGCTTTGGATGGATCGATAGCGTCAAGAAGAAAATTTCTGAAACTGGGCTAGCGCAGAGATTGTCACCCCGAAGTAAAAAAAGCTCCTGGACGGAATTGAATAAAGAACGAGTCCGCCGACTCGAAAAGCTGGGATTCATGAGAGAGGAAGGAAGACGGGTACTTCCCGATATGGGCCCCGATTCTTTTAAAATAGATGAGGTTATTGAGCAAAGGATACAAGAGGAGAAGTTAGTCTATGAGAACTTTATGGCATTCCCAGAACTATATAAAAGAGTTCGGATCGACACGATCCAAAGCGTCAAAAATCAGCCGGAATTATTTGGCAGCAGACTAGAAAAATTCATAGAAAACACGAGAGAAAACAAAATGTACGGTTCATGGCATGATCATGGTCGGCTGCTGGACTATTAAGTTGAGTTTTCATAACAGCGGAGGTGACACGGTTTGGAGAGCGGGAAGTGATTTCTACTGACTCCGCTGGCTGAAGGCGTTAACAACAATAGTAACATTTTTGCAAGACTAATCATCATGGTTTTCGTTACAAAATCATACATGTGTCATGAGTCGCCAGGTAGGCGGCTTTTGTTTTTTTATAGAATGTATTGACAGCATAAACAACCATATTTATAATTCTCCATAACAACTGGTATAGACAACTATATTTCTAGATGTTTGGAGGTGGATGATGCGATGAAAGAAAAGAAGAGCGTCATTGATAAGAACAGCGTGATACCACTCTACTTTCAAGTGAAGGAGTATTTGCGAAACGAAATCGCAACCGGGCATTATATACCCGAGCAATTAATACCGTCGGAACGGGAGCTGGCAGAAGAGTTTGAGATCAACCGGCTGACGGTTCGCCAAGCGATCAACGAGTTGGTCCAGGAAGGGCTTCTATACAGGCAGCGTGGCGTAGGCACGTTTGTATCACAGCCGAAAATTGAACAGCCTTTGACTTCGCTGACAAGCTTCAGTAAGGATATGGAGAATCGGGGAATCGTTCCGGGAGCACTGGTGGTGTCGATGAAGGTGATCCCGGCAACCAAGCAGGTTGCTTCCCGGCTGCAGATGGATGCTGATGAGGAAGTGCTCGAGTTGGTAAGGGTACGCACCGCAGACGGAGAGCCGATGGCGCTTGAACGTTCCTACCTGCGATACGATCAAGTAAAGCCGCTTTATGGTATGGATATGGAGAACGTATCGCTCTATCAGAAGCTGGAGGAGGTTTGCGGAATCAGGCTGGTAAAGGCGATCCAAACGATCGAAGTTGCAAGCGTTTACCCCGATGAGGCGGGCATATTGGAGATCGGACCGCATGAGCCTGCAATGCTGATTGAAAGAATCACGTACACGGAGGGTGCAGATAAACCGCTGGAATTTGTCCGATCTCTATACAGGGGTGACCGATACAAATTCAAGATCGAAATGAATCTATAAACCGGAACTTGCTGACATCTATTCGGGTAACCTTCAACGATTGATCATCAATAAGAAATGTGACCAGGGAGGGGAAAACCATATGCTTGCCTACAAATTTGTCTCGACCATGATGGATCATATTGAACTTATTACGCGTGAAGAAAGCGAGTCCATAAACAAGGCTGCAGAATGGATTGCCGATTCCATAGCAAAGGATGGGCTGCTGCACCTGTTTGGCTGTGGTCATTCACATTTGCTGGTGGAGGATTTCTTTTATAGAGCCGGAGGAATGGTGCCGGTAAATGCCATCCTCGAAACTAGCATCATGCTGCATGAGGGGGCAGTTAAAAGCTCTAAGGTGGAGCGGATGTCCGGTTATGCCGAACATATTCTGGATAACTATATCGTTCATCCCGGAGAAGTTATTATTGTGATTTCCAATTCCGGAATAAACAGTCTGCCAGTAGAAATGGCAATGGCAGCCAAGGCAAAGGGACTGAAAGTTGTTGCCTTATGCTCATCCGCTTATTCCGGCGATGAAACCCGCCACCATTCGGGTCATCGGCTTCGGGATATAGCCGATCTGGTCATTGACAATCATATGCCGCATGGAGATGCGCTGGTCGAGCTGCCATCATCGGGGGTTAAAATGGCGTCGGGGTCAACGGCCATTGGCAGTATTATCCTGAATATGGTGATGACTAGCGTTGCCGAGAAGCTGATCGATCGTGGGATTGAACCGCCAATATATGTAAGCGGCAATATCTCGGGCGGCTTTGAACACAATCAGGCATATATTGATCGCTACCGCTCGCGGATTAAGCATTTATAACGGCCCCTTGTTACAAGCTGCTCGGTGAACGAGGCATGAAACCTACACGGGTTTCGAAACGAAACGCAAACAGCGTGTACCTTGCGGTACACGCTGTTTAGGCTTATTTTTAGCACCGATTCTCAGCTGTCCAGCTGTTGATTTAAAGTATCCAGCAGCTCGGCTGCCTGGAGCTCTAATGCCTCCTTTGCGGCCGGAGTGATATACGCATTCATTTTCGGATCCTCAAGATCTCGGGTGAATTTCTCAAGATGGTGAATGGCCTGGGCTACTTGTCTTTTGAGTAAATGATGTTCGGTCTGCTTCAGGCTGTTCGCCAATTGATTCTCAAGCGGTTTCAGAATCTCTCCCGAAGCGGCGCGAAGATTGAATTCCTGTTGAAGCTGTTCCATCACTTGTTCCGCTGTTGCACGGACTTCCACCACTACCGAGTTGGAACGGACGCTGACACCGTTCAGAACAACCGCGGCTTGAACTTCAGCCCTTCCTGCACGGATCGCTTGAATGGAACCGGAATCGGACACGGTGATGATGCTTTCGTCAGAGCTCGTGTAGTTGATCGAAGCTTGAGCCAAGTCTGCGGGTTTTCCATTAAACAGGGTTCCGCTCATTGCAAGCTGTGCCTGCTCTCCAGCAGTGAGCACCGACGTATCCAGCTTCAATGCGACTTCTTTCAATGCGACAGGGAGCTTCTTGAGATGGGAGCCTTCCGCATAATAGATTCCACCATCCTCTGCCAAGGTCATGAGATGGACGTTGTCGGCTATTTTTTTGGATTCCATCGTTTCCGGATTGATAACCGTTAGTGTACGTCCGACCGTGGTGTAGAGCAGACCATCGTCGCCAAAACGGAGAAAATAAGGTCTCCATGTACTTCCGGACGGAGTATTCGGATATAGCAGCTTGCTCTTTTCGATCACCTGTGAAGCTGCGTCCATGGCGAACACGGAATATACGGTGGTTCCTGACGCTGTTTTCCCCCAAGTCACACCCCACAAGCGGCCGTCTGGCCCTTCCTTCAGGTCACCGATCAACTGATGTGATGCCATGCCGGGGATCGCAGGAGAGAATTCCTTGACTTTGCTTTTGGTTTTGGGATCAAAAATGAACATTTTGGCTTCCGAAGCCGCGGGGGTAGAGCCACCGCCTCCATGGATCGTTGTTCCTCCATAGACCAGTCCGTCTTTATAGGCAACGGACATCACGCTTTGATTCTCCACAATATCCGGAATGGTGGTCCAGGTATCGGTTGGTTCATCGTACATAGTCAATGCCCCTTTAACGAGACCATAGTCGGCGATTGTTCCGATGAATAGCTGGTCCTCGCCAGTTGCGAAAGCGAACGGCCTGCTCTGACCATCCTCAATATTGAATGCGAGCGAAGGATTGACGTCCTTCTTGTACGGCTGGGATGGATCGTATTTGTAGATGACAGCACCTCCATAGGTGCCGAAATATATTTTATCGTTTAAAAAGCCGATCCCTTCGATTTGTGGAAAGACACGTTCCTGCAGCTCATAGGCATTGGATTTTGGATCAAATATGGATAAGGCTGTATGGAAGCCTCCCATATACAGTTTCCCGTCCGGCCCCATCTCCAGGCTCTGAATATCAATGCCTTCGGCTTCAATTTCAGGCATGATCGTCTCCACCGACTGATCTTCAGGATCAAACAACACGTATTCCAGCTTTTCTGTTACCATGGCCAGCAAGGTTTTGCCGGCTTTATGCCCGGTTTGCGGAGTGACCCAATCATAGGCCCGGACCGTTGAATTTGGCAGAACGACACCCTCTAAAGGGATAATTTCATTGGTCGCCGTATTATAGGTCACCAGTTCACTGTTCACCACGTTCCGGAAATACACCAGATCACGGTCTAGTGGGGAAGGAGGAGAGATCATACTGTCAAAACGGGTTGGTGAAGGCCAAGGGAGAGATTGAAGCACTTCTTCGCTCTCTTCATCCAAAATAAACAGGGTAGTAGCGCCGGAACGTACGAACAGCTTTCCATTATACGACCAGATGTCGGCGATCATGTCATTGGCTCCGGAGTTCGGAAGCTTCACTTCAGATTTTTCACCTGTTTGTCGATCAATCTTGTATAAATAAGCAGGGTTTCCCACCCCGACATAGATATAACGGTCTGTCACCCCAATACCGCGGGCGTACATGACATCCTCTCGAACGCTTCCGAGATCATGGAATTGATTGGAGGCAATATCATACTCGAAGATTTTGGAGTTTGGGTACGTTGCACCGTAAATTTTGCCGTCCGAGGTGGCCGCCAAATCCCAGACCAGCTTTTCCGACGGATTGACGCCTACGGATTCCAACGTTTTCGCAGCAGGGGAATAACGATACAGCATGCCGTTCTCCACGCCGGACAGGTAAACATTGCCGTCGGACCCGAATGCTACACCGTATACCGTGTTCACGCCCTGCACCGGAGAGGAATAGAGGACTTGGCCGGTTGCGGCATCCAGTGCGTAAAAGGTCGAAGGCGTTCCGTTGGTTGCGAAGTAAACCTCACCATTGGCCATCGCAGCCCCGCTGGTTTTGACCGTTTTCGTCGCTGCTCCCAGATCAATCGGATCTCCGAAGGCAATGGGTACATCTGCTGCTGTGGCTGCAGACACCGTCATATGGTCGAAATAGGCGGTACTGTACCCGGCAGTTCCGGAGTACAGCATGATCTTGGCTGTAACGGCACCGGGAGGAGCGACGCCCTCATGCGTAAGATCCAACCAATCGCTGCTTACGGAGGATAGGGAGGCGCGGCTGTTGCTGATTTCCTTATGATTAGCATCGTAGTAGTATACAATCATCGCCACCGAGCCCTGTTCCAGCAAGGTTTTCACCGAGGAGACATAGCTGGTTCCTTCCGTGACCGGAAAGGAAGAACTGATTAATCCCAGTGATTTTGGTCCTCCGTCGACCATCTTTAAAGCATTGTTGCCTTCATAGCTTTTGGAGTCCGTGACCGAAATGGAATATTCGTCCGTCAGTGGTGACCAATAATAGGTCCAGCCCGGAATTTCACTGCCGCTTCCCAAGGCTTCAAAGCCCGCGTTGTTAATGACCGGTGAGGAATTGGAGACCATCTCGGGGGTGCTCTGGGCGAATCCAGAGCCAAGAGGCGCAAGCGAGCTTACACTCATGGAATAAACGAACAGGATGGCCGTTTTTTTTATCCAGGAATTCATGAACTTCCTCCTTTTATATGGACAGTTTCGAGAAGCCATTTGATAGTTGTTGATTGTTCTCTCCTTTCCGGTTCCATCGTGGGAAAAAATTTAAGTAGATTATAGGTGGGGCCATATATAAAGTCAACGTCTTTAAGTCTTCTATAAATACGCTGAGGCAACACCCCTTCAAGGACTTGTTCATCCTTTTATAGACGGAGATATCATCAACTCAAAACCCCAAAACATCCTCTCATAGAGTTACAAGACCTGGACTGCAGGAGATATCGTCCCGTTATCGAAATAAGAGGTCAACGAGATGATGGAGGTAAACCAAATGGCGGCTCAAAATATCTGCCTCTCTTCTTTGAAAAAGGAACCTTCGAGATATCAGTTGTATGGGATGAAGATCGTAAGTGTTCGATAGAAGATAAAATCAAGGTACTCGGATGTAACCTTTCCCTTTAATGAAGCGTTTTATTGTCTAGTGACAAGAAACTGTTACCTATGGGAGGACACGTATGCGTAAAATGAAGAACAACCGATTAACGAACAAAAAAAGCCCTCAACGGCTCCGGCGACTAATCGCGGTTATTGCCGCTGGAGCCCTTACAATCCATGGCGCAATGTCCATACTACCTTCGCAGGCGAACGCAGAAAGTGCTGATATTTCGATCCGTAATTGGCATCCTTCTTCCGTGCTCACTGTTCCCGAGCTGAAACCTTCCTGGACGGCTCAGGTGGACAACTATCTCAAAATGGACGAGGCCTATTCAGGACGCCATGCCGTTGCCAAAGAGGGCAAGGTGTTCACATTTGCCGGGAGCAGGCTGATTGCAATCGATGCGAAGACAGGTAAAAGGCTTTGGAGCTACGGCAAAGACCTGAAACCTTATCTTGTATATGATCATGGCGTTATTTATGGTCTAACTGCAGATCAAAGGCCCTACGCCGTAAATGCGAAAACTGGAAAATTGAAGTGGCAGTCGAAGACATCCATCTTGATTGATGCACGTTACGGAACAGAGGCATTGGTGCCGACATCCGACACGCTGTATGCGATCAAAGGGAGCATGACCTTTGCATTGGATAAGGCAACGGGTAAGCTGCATTGGAAAATGAACGAGCCGGCGGGAGAAGGTAACGGAACAGATTACTTACATGAGGCGGATGGCGTCGTCCTTCGGACTTTCCTTGTCCAAGGCGCGCTCACGTCCATCCAACTGAATGCTTATGACAAGAAGACGGGGAAGAAGCTATGGGAGGATTTCGGTCAGGGAGCAGCGCTTCAAATCAAAGACGGTCTTGTCTATTCGGTTGATTATTACTCGCCACTGTTGTTTGATTATCAGTCGCTGCCGGACCGCAAATTGATCGTCAATGTGTTTAACCTGAAAACCGGTGAAAAGAAGGGTACTCGCGAATATAACTGGAAACTGTCGGGAGAACCGCCATATCAGTATGGTGGAGGTAGCTCGTTTATGACCGGAGGGAAGTTATATGTCGATCAAGGCGATAAAGTGGCCGAATACCATTTTGATACCTATAAAACAGGCTTAGCTCCTCTACGGACGTTTCAACGTCCCTATGGGGAAGAATGGGAGCTGATCGGGCTCTTGCAGGAACGGCTGATTTTCCAGAACAGAAATACCGGCGGATTGGCCGGTTCCAAACTTGTGAATGGCAGAGTGATTGGATGGAACAGCGATGCACCAGCTGCCCAGATTGACGTGTATGGGAAAGGAATATATCGGGCTCAACGTAATGGTACTTTACTTGGCATCAATTTGTTGACGGCTAAGCCGGTTTTTAGAGTAAAGACGGGTGCGGATTTACACGAATCCACCCTAATGACAAACGGTATGATCATTATCCAGGCGGAGGGCAAGCTCCTCGGTGTAAAAGTACCAGCATCGCTGAGATAAACAAAGAGAAGCCATGTAAAAATGATCGTTTAGACACTTTATGACAGGGACTGGAAATGAGGATATCGCACAACACCGTAATCGAGGTCGCGAACGATATCGGCATATATTCTTAAAGAGATAAGGTAACACATGCCTTCTGTCGGCGTTAACCCGAGTGGACTAGATCTTCCCCAATTTGTCTATGCAGGTCTGGGTGGATAGAACCATTAAATACATTCTATTCCTTTAAACCCTCAAGGAAACCGCCTATTCTATGTGTATGCAATAAAATTAGTAAAGCAATCCGAGAGGGGGGATGGGGTCATGGAATCAATCCTTGATCAGCTGAACCATCGGGGAAGGAGAGCGGCTCTTTGTTACCATTCGATAATTTAGAAGGCTATCGCGACGCGGAAGCTTATGATGCGCTGAATGATTTGGATGAGACCATGGAAGGCAAGTTTTTCTTGGACCTAGGCAATCTTTACGGCGGCCCTGTATTGGATGTTGCATGCGGGACAGGGAGGCTGACAATCCCTTTGGCTCAACAAGGCCATGATACGACAGGGATAGATATTACGGATGAAATGTTAGAAGCTGCAAAACGAAAGGCAGCCGAACTAAATGTCTCAATAAATTGGGTCCACGCTGATGCAAGACAATTTGAATTGGGTAGAACGTACCGGTTTATTTTCACAACCGGTAACTCATTCCAGCATTTTCTTGATAGAGAATCGGTGGATGGTTTGCTTAGAAGCATTCATAGACATCTGGATGAAAACGGCGTATTTGCATTCGAAACGCGCAACCCCATTCTTTCGCGCTTAGCAGTGGACGATGATTCGGAAAGGGATTCAGGTTCATGGGAGGATAAGGAAGGATTTCAATGCAGCAGTACGTACCTTCGCAAGTATGATCATAGAAAACAGTTGGAATTTTATAAGTTTACAAATCGGAGATGGAAGGCCGGGACTGATGTCACGGTAACCGAAGAAAATTTTGCACTTCGTTACTTTTATCCACAAGAACTTGAAAGTTTATTATATTATAACGGATTTAAGCTTGAAGAGATGTACGGAAATTTTGATAAAAGTGTATTCCAAGCCGATAGTCCGCTTATGGTTTGTGTCTGCCGGAAGCGTTAAGAAGGTTGAAGCCTCAAATATTATTGACCTTCTGTAGCAAATACGGTTGAATTTTTTTTGATAGATGCCTTAAGATCTAAAAGATTGCTCATAGGAAGTACATCCCCCACGTGAAGTCGGGATTTGTACTTTTATCTCGAAATTTAGCTCTAAAAAAATCCCATCAAGAACTTCATGACGGGATTTTTTATTTCAATGAATAGGGTTGGATTTGCAGACTGACTCTGTTTACTTCGAAACGTCTTTCAATGGATCCGAATCACGGCGAGCGGCTTTATCGATTTCTCGGTCCAGCTTCGATTGTCCTTGGATTTCTTCAGCTGCTTCCATTTGATCATTTAACTGGTCTTCGATTTGTCCGATTCCATGCGCTTCTTGATGCTGTCTGCTTGTAGCCATTAGGTTCCCTCCAAGTTGTATCTTTATAATCTCTGCATGACTACATTGCACCAAATTGCGAGATCTTATGCAGCCCTGAAATAACGAATTCATGGAATAAACATAACTAATCTAGACTTACTTTTTCCATTTTGATATCATTTGGAAAGACTTAGCTATTTACATCGTTATTTGATTTCAATTTATATTTCAGGATTTAAAGGCCATCCCTTCAGGATGGCTTTTGCTAAATGATGAGGGAGCAGCGAATCCGGGCTTTACGGCGGGTTCCCAAAGATCGATTGATGTATAGAGGTGCCTGGGGGGAGTAACATGCCGAAGCGAATTCTGCTTATCGAAGACGATAGGGAAATCAGCCAGCTGATTGAAAGCCATTTAAAACAGGAAAGCTATGAAGTGCTTATTGCAATGGACGGAGAGGAAGCGGAATCCTGTATTGACAAGGAAGAGTTTGACCTGGTCTTGCTGGATTTAATGCTCCCTAAAGTTAATGGCATGGACGTTCTAAAGCGGATCCGGGAAAAAAGCGTCGTTCCCGTGGTGATTATTTCCGCAAAGGGAAGCGACCTCGATAAGGCGCTTGGACTTGGATTTGGCGCAGATGATTATCTAAGCAAGCCGTTCTCCATGATCGAGCTGACCGCCAGAGTGCAGGCTGCCATTCGCAGGGCAACCCAATATATACGGACCGAAAGTCAGCCAATAGAGGATCGGATTCATTTTAGGGACCTCATCCTTGATTTAAGTACGTTTACAGCACAGGTCCGAGGTCAGAACATAACACTCACCCTCAAGGAATTTCATATTTTGAAATTGTTCTTAACAAATCAGAGCAGGGTGTTCACGAAAGAGCAAATCTATCAATTTGTCTGGCAAGATGATTATTACGGGAATGAAAATGTGATTAACGTTCATATCCGCAGGCTTCGTGAAAAAATCGAGGACGATCCGTCAAACCCGCAATTTATTCGCACTGTTTGGGGAATCGGATATAAATTGGGTGTGTAACCATGATTATCTTTCTAAGCGCATTGATTGCTGTTCTGCTCCTGATGAATATTTGGCAGTATGTTTCCCGAAGAAATTGGAATCGGCACATCCAGGAAATATCGAACAAAATGGCGGACATCATCGAACACCAAACCGCCGAGAAGGTGCTGCTCCAAACCGACCAGCCAGCGGTTCAACATTTGCTCATCCAAATGAACCGCCTTCTGGATTACAACCAAAGAGTGATTGCGGATTACGCCAGAACCAAGGATAGCCTGAAGAAAATGATATCCAACATGTCCCATGATTTGAAGACGCCCCTGACGGTTATTCTGGGGTATGCCGAGAAGCTAAACCATGACGAATCGATCACCGAAGAAGAACGGAAGCAGATGATCCAGCGGCTCAACGACAAGGTGAACAGTCTGGTTGCATTGCTTAACCAATTTTTTGATCTTGTAAAAATCGAATCGGAAGACTATGAAATCCCGCTCAGCAAAATTTCCCTCAATGAGATTTGCCGCCAAAGCGTGCTTGAGTTTTATGAGCTGTTGATATCCCAAGGTCTTCGGGTGGAGCTTGATATTCCGGAGCGTCCCCTTTACATACTTGGCAATGAGCAAGCGCTGCATCGAATATTGAGCAATTTAATATCCAATTCGATCCGGTATGGGAGTGACGGAGGCGTGTTTGGTTTAACTCTTCGGGAAGATGGAGATTCGGTTGCTGTCGATGTGTGGGATCGCGGAAAAGGGATCACGGAAGTCCACCAGGACCGCGTGTTTGAAAGACTCTACACACTAGATGATGCCCGAAATCCGCAATTCCAGGGAAGCGGGCTGGGTTTAAGCATCTCGAAACGTTTAACGGAGGCCATGAAGGGTTCGATTCAGTTAACGAGTACACCGTTTGAGAAAACGATGTTTACGTGCGTTTTTAAACAAGTGTCATATTAGTCCTTCCCAAGAGAGGTGTTCGGTCTGAACGCCTCTTTTTTACGAACTACAGAATGCAACATTTGATTTCAGCCTCACTTAAGAAACTTGTAAGGAATGAGTAAGAAAAATCATCCATTCTCTGCTTTAGGATAGAAGTAATCCAAAGAACGATTATAGACGGGAGGATCAAGCTCGCATGAATGAAGTCATTCGAACCCATGAGCTCACCAAAACGGTAAAAGGCAAAACGATTACCTCGAACGTTAATCTCACGGTAAAAAAAGGAGAAACCTACGGTTTACTCGGACCGAACGGTGCCGGTAAAACGACGATTATGAAAATGCTCACCGGGCTCATCATCCCTACATCCGGAGAGATTATGCTATTTGGCAAGAAGCTTACGGAATCAGCAAAGGACGGGTTAAAGCGAGTAGGAAGCATCATCGAGTATCCGATTTTTTTCGAGCATTTAACGGCGATGGAGAACCTGCGGATCCACTGCGAATATCTGGGCTTTTATGATCGAAAGGCAATCTCCCAAGCGCTGGATATGGTCAATTTACACGGGATTGATGACAAGAAAGTGAAGGATTTCTCGCTGGGCATGAAGCAGCGGCTCGGGATCGTCCGCGCTATGATTACGAAGCCAGAGCTGATTGTCCTGGATGAACCCACCAATGGGCTGGATCCCATCGGGATCAAAGATATGCGGGAATTGATCCGGATGTTAAACAAGGAATACGGCATCACGTTTCTTCTTTCCAGTCACATCCTGGGCGAGATTGAGCAGATGGCTGACCGAATCGGGATGATCCAGCAAGGGAAACTGGTAAATGAAGTGGCACTGGCGGACATACAGAAGCTGCGTACCGATTATATCGAACTGGTAACCTCGAATGTACAGAAAACGGTCTACTTGCTTGAGCATGATCTTCAAATTTCCAATATCAAAATCGTAAAGGACACAAGGATCCGCATATATGATATGAACCGGTCCACAAGCGACATTTCAAAGACGTTGATATCGAACGATATTGAAATCGAGGAGATCCAGAAGCATACGAGTACGCTGGAGGACTATTTTTATCATCAAATCCAAGGGGGCGGTAAGGTTGGCTAAACTGATTGAGCTCGAGTGGAGAAAATTAGATCAAAAAAAAGTTATTGGTGAAGTGATTGTCTACTGGGTAATTATTATGTTTTTACCAACCTTCTTTATAAAAGTTATCTTTGCTGATATGGCTTTTGTGGATTTCTCAAAAAGCTATGCAAATGCGTTAGAGCTGATGCTGCCGATTCAAATGGGACTTCTTCTGTTTGGCGCTTCCATGATTAATCATGTGTTTATCGAAGAATATAAGAATAAAACGATGTCTTTATCTTTTGGATATCCGATCAGCCGAAAGAAGCTGGTTATGGCAAAAGTGTGTTTTATCTTCCTGGCGGTTTTCCTGTGCACGCTTGTATCCTTTGTCCTGTCCGGGATCACCACCTATGTGATTGATCAGATATTCGATGTGATACATGGACAGCCAACGCTGGAGGACTTCATGGCCTTTACGGTCAGATCGATTGTTCATTCCGTCGTTGTCGCCCTGATCAGCTTTGTTCCGCTGTTTTTGTTCGGAATATGGAAGCGGGCAGTGATTCCGACCGTGATTTGCGCCGTGTTTCTTGCGCAGTTCCCTAACTTCACCGGACTGCTTCATATTACGTTAAATACGGATATGCTATATGGCGTGCTGAGTCTAATCGGCGTGGCCAGTGTGTACTTGTCGGTTGCCAAAGTGAATCAGGTGGGGGATATCTAGCGATGAAGACTTAGGCGGATTTTCGTATAATGCGATTATGCATCGAATCAGTTACCAGATAATCGCTCTCCGCAACCTCTCTCGGGATGAAAGATCTATCCTGTGACATGGTTGTGGAGTTTTTTTGTGCAAAATGAACTTTTATTGCCTTTGCCAACTCTTATCTATGGAAGGAGGGGGAACATGAGAATAAGCCGTCTTGTCAAACAAGCCAAAAATGGCAACAAGGAAGCTTTATTGCAACTCATCATGGCCGATCAGGACGCTTATTATCGTCTTGCTTATTCATATATGGGAAACGAGCATGATGCGATGGATGCCATGGAAGACATGATTGTATCCATTTATGAAAAGATCGATCAGCTACATAATATTGAAGCTTTCTACAGCTGGAGCAAAACCATTCTCGTCAATCGGTGCAAAACATTGCTTCGCAAAAAGAAGCGGTATTTACCTATGGAAGAAATGCATGAACCATCACATGCCGAATTAACTGACGATAATCCATTTCGCTATACAGAGTCTGCAATAGACATGCATGAGCTCTTATCCCGTCTGAATCCAAAGCAGCGGGAAGTGATCGAGCTTCGTTATGTTCACGATTTGCCGTATCAGACAATTGCGGACATGACCGGTGCACCCCTTGGCACGATTAAATCAAGAATGTCACAAGGAATCCAAAAGCTTAAAGTCTTGATTGGAGGTGATCGTTATGAGAACGATCAAGGAGAAATTACTAGAGCATAAGCAAAGTTTTAAAAGGATACAAGCTCCATCAGAACTTGAGGGAAGACTTCGGAATGCACTTCAGAAAGTTCCCGCTAAACCGAGAAAAAAGAATAAAGCTCTGCTATGGGTTGCATCAGCTGCTGCAGCACTCATTTTGATTGCTGGAATGTATCAATATCCTGCATTCGCTTATTACGGTGCGAAGCTGCTTGATCGAAACGAGTTGATCTCGTTCAGCTTTTCAGAAGTGGCGGAACAAGGCTACGGGCAAACGGTTAATAAAAGCAAAAAGTTTGACGACGGCTCGGTCATTACTATTAATGGTGTCATTGCGGACGATAATGCATTCTTAATGTATTACACCATTGATTTTCCAGCAGGATCCAAATTTGGTCCAGGTGATCGTTCATCTCATTACAACGTGGATAATTTACACGGATTTTTGACGGATTCGGATCCGAAAGAGGGGTATGGGAATTATAACCATGACGGCTCGCAATACAAAGGAGTGTATAAATTCGAGCCAGTTAGTCCATTCTCCAGAACATTAACGGCGACTTTCAGTAAATGGCAGGATAACGGGGAACAGGCATCTTCTGCGATCTCCTTCAAATTTGAAGCAAATAAAGCAATGAAGAGTATTATAAATCAGAAAATTTCAAAATCCGTTGCTGTCGATCAGGGAACTATTCACTATGACACCATTACGGCCTCGCCAACCTCAACCATCGTGAGAGGGCATTATGAACTAGAGAATAAGGGACACCCATGGTTTTTTGCTAAAACAAAGCTATTGGTGAATGGAACCGAAGTGGAGTACTGGGGAGGAAGATCGAGCAATTACACCAACACGGGATTCCCTGGCTTTGATCTGGAATTCGATGTCCTTCCAACCGACAAGATAGAAACCATCGAGCTTGTCCTCGAAAATTTCGATGGATATCAAAAAGTAGAGGAACCTATTTCGCTAGTCTCTCCATCAGATCAATCCATCCGAATAGGCGGCGAAAAATTATGGATTCGGAGCGTAACAAAAACCGACAGTGGTTATGACATCGTGATTGCCAGAAAGCAATTTATCATTTTGGAAGCGGACAGTTTATCCGTACAAGCGGGGGGGAACCTTGTGCCCGTAGCATCCATATCCGCTTCGCGTCCATGGGATCTGAACAACGGTAACGTTCTGTGGGAGCAGACGTACTCATTTATCACATCGAACAAGCCGGAACAACTGTTGTTGGATGGATTTAAATATATAAAAAACTATGATAAAAAGATAACTATTCCTGTAGATAGCAAAAAATAAACTCATACGCTTATTCTAATATCTCTGGTACAGATAAACACACAGGTAACCCTGGATGCCAATCACTTCCTAATCAGAGTGGTTGACCTCCGGGGTTATTGTGGTTTCAATGAGAAATTTGCAAAAACCCAAAGAGCGACTTTCAATCAGCAATACATAATGGCCGAAGTGCTTCCTAAACTCCAAATAAGTAAAAAAAGTGAAACTATTGTAAAAAACACGAAATTGATAGCGCTTTCTTTATGCGCCTATAATGAAACCACATGAAGCAGAAGTAACACTTTGCGCTTAACAAATCAACTTGGAGGTGCTTGGATGCATCAGCGTGGTTATTCGAGGACCAGATTCAAGTACGTGAAAGGTGATGGATGCTTATGAGTATTTTGGCACCTAATAAAAACAGTCTAATATGGCTGTTCACGGCCGGAATTTTAATCCTGGTTTTCCTGAGTGTCGCGATCATCGCGAAGCCGAAACCTTCAAATGCTGATCAGGAAGACGATTTTATTGCAACGGTAAACGGTATTCCGATTCATACAAGTGAATATCAAAGAGCCATTCATGCCAATAAATCCGGGATCATCAATTATTTCCACGAGAAATATGATGCTGAGCAGTCGGCCACATTTTGGACCACTTCCTACGGAGGAGAAATTCCGCTGGAGTTGTTAAAAAAGAAGGCACTGGATAATAGCGTGAGTCTAAAAATTCAGCAAATCATCGCAAAGGAGCAGGGAGTGCTTCCTGAGATCAGATATGACAGTTTCATACAAAATCTCAATCATGAAAACGAGAGAAGACGAAAAGCCATCAAAAATAACCAAGTGGTTTTCGGACCTGCCCAATACACCGAGGAGGCTTTTTTAGAATATGTGATGGGAAATTCCATTTTATCCGTCAAAAACCGCCTGATGGAACAGGAATGGAAGCCGACTGAACAGCAAATGAGAACGTTCTACGAGACCAAAAAAGATAAGTTGTACAGAGCGCCGGCAACTGTGAAGGTGCAGCAAATATCCTTGTCTTTTCTTGATGCTAACCTGGGTATCGATGAGGAGCTCAAACGTCAGAAAAAGAAGAGAATGAATGCGGTTCTTGGGAAAATTGCATCGGGATCGTCATTTGAGCAAGCAGCCAAAGAACTCGGTCAAGAGGGGAAAGTTACGGAGCAATTATACAATCTGGATAGTTACCGACATAACGCTAGGAGTCCGGTTGCGCAAGCAGCCGACAAGCTTCAAATAGGTGAAGTTAGCGGAATTATTGAAGAAAACGGCCATTTTCATTTAATTCAATGTATTGAAAATGAGAAGGCTGACTCGAATTACCTGTCATTTGATGAGATTAAGGAACAGGTGTTAAGAGATTACATTGATCACAGATATGAGGAGTATGTGCGCACACGAATTGCAGATGCGCAGGT
This sequence comes from Paenibacillus sp. FSL R5-0810, assembly GCF_038002285.1. Classification (NCBI taxonomy): domain Bacteria; kingdom Bacillati; phylum Bacillota; class Bacilli; order Caryophanales; family Paenibacillaceae; genus Paenibacillus; species Paenibacillus sp. FSL R5-0810. The sequence goes on along the minus strand of NZ_JBBOCF010000001.1, from coordinate 2,019,680 downwards.
TGTTGTGAACGAAGAGTCCTACCAAAACTTCAAGATGTAACGTCCTATATAAGTTGATTATAAGAATACGACTCAGGCAAGGGAGTAAAATGATTCCGAAAAAGTGGAACGGTCGCCTTTGGTTTCAGATTTCTACTGTACTCGCTTATATACAATCAAGAAATCTGGAACCAACAGCGATTGCAGGAACATTTTACGTACATGCCCTGACATCGATCCATTCATTTTGTTCAACTTATATAGTTGATTTTACATAAATAAAAAATGAAGGGATGATATGCTTTGAGGCCAAGGTATATGAAAAAAGTGATTTGCATGGTTTCGATTTTCTCCTTGTTCTGTACGTTCTTCACCGCTTTGCCTGAACCAGCGAATGCTGCCGGAACAACGTATTATGTGGACAGCACCGGAGGAAACGACAAGAATAGCGGCACAACCCAAGACGCTGCATGGAAATCGCTGGATAAGGTCAATGCGACTACTTTTTCTCCAGGCGACAAGATTTTGTTTAAAGCCGGGGAGAGCTGGAACGGCAGGCTGTGGCCAAAAGGTTCCGGCGAGAACGGAAGGCCAATCATTATTGATATGTACGGAACCGGCAGTAAGCCGTTAATCGCCGGTGTAACGACCGAACTTGAAGCCGTCTTTTTGAAAAACCAGCAATATTGGGAAATCAACAATTTGGAGGTGACCAACAGCTCGCCATTGCCTTTTGATCGGGATTGGGAAAATCCGCGGGGACAAAGACGAGGTGTCTATATCTTAAATGAGGAAGCGGGCATACTGAATCATATTCATATCAAAAATATGAACATCCATGATGTCGATGGTTCCTATACAACACGCTCCGGCGGAATTATTTTCGATTCAGTCGGGTCGAATACGCCAAGTGCGTTTAACGATATTCTTATTGACGGAAATACATTAACGGATGTGGATGCCTATGGGATTTTCATAGGTTCTAACTGCATTTTGCGCTATGGGATGGGCGATTTATGGCCTTGGGTATCGAAGCCTTACGGGCCGTGGACACCGTCTACCCAAGTGAAAATCTCCAACAATACTGTCATTAGAGCCGCCACGGGCGGGATTGCTTGGAATGTTACCGATGGAGCGATTGTCGAGCATAACACGGTGCAGCAAGCCACTTACCTGGCCACGAATGCTTCGATTTGGTGGGCTTATGCGGACAATAATCTCGTTCAATTCAACGAATCTTTTGCAAGCGTTAACGGTGCAGAAGACGGCCATGGCTTCGACGTGGATGCAGGGAACATCAATTCGCTCGTCCAATATAATTACAGCCATGATAACGCCGGCGGCTTTATGCTTTTTGTTAACGATACCTATTACACGATCAATACGATCGTCAGGTATAACATCAGTCAAAACGATAGAAAAAGTATCTTCAGGTACAGCGGTTCAATTGATCATGTCTACAACTACAACAATACCGTTTACGTAGGAGAATCATCAGGCAATCCGGTCATGAGCGATTATTTCACCAAGGCTTCAGGTGCTCCACGCAACATTCATAATTATAACAATGTGTATTATAGTGTCGGTGATAAAGGATGGGATTTAACGGGCCAAACGTTTGACTATAACGCTTATTACGGAGGAAACACGCTGGTTCAGGCCGATGCGCATGCGGTAACTGGCGATCCACGGTTCGTGGATCCCGGAAGCGGCGGCAACGGTATGGAAACCGTAGATGGGTACCAATTGCAACCGAATTCGCCTCTAATCGGCGCAGGCATTCGCATTCACGATAATGGGGGGCGGGATTATTTCGGCAATCCATTATACAATGGAGCTCCCGATATTGGTGCCCACGAATATGGCGGTACCGTTCCTCCAGCGGGAGATATGCCGGATCCAATCGTCATTGTTCCGAAACGGCCCGATAGCACGCCAGTTGACAATCTAGCTACACAGGCAGCTGCAAGTACGACCTTTGCAACTTCAACTTCGCAGCCTATAGAAAACATCAACGATAACTACTATGACATGGCTTGGTCTACGGATCCTTCACCTTCATTCCCAAACTATATTACGCTCGATTTTGGCAATCAAACGATTTCTGCCAACCAATTGAAGTTAAATACAAGATTCGGTGCAGAAATGGGAATCACGAATTTTGATCTTGAATATAGTAACGGTTCTGCATGGATTCCAGCTCGGACGAATATTCACCTGACTTGGGATATGAATGATGGCTCGGACGAGATCAAAACCGTGGATTTCCCGCTCACTCGATTTTCTAAAATAAGATTGAAAGTAAATGAGGAGAACCGCCAATCGGGACGTATTGCCCTGAACGAGCTAGAACTGTACAACAATCCGGATTTATCCATGGACATGGTGAGCACGACCTTTGCTACAGGAGCAGGCACAATTGCCAATATTATCGACAATAATTTAAACTCGGCGTGGGGGAGTACGGGCGATGTGAGCTTTCCAGGTTATATCACGCTAGACTATGGCGAAAATGCTGTGCCCGTCAACGAAGTCACTTTGGTTACCTTCTTCGGCATTGGCCAAGGGATTACTCGTTTCGATGTTGAGTATTACGATGGCAGCAACTGGAACACGGCTTTATCCAATGCAAGGATTGAATGGAAGCTGAACGACAGCACCAAAGAACGGCATAAGGTTACTTTTCCAACGGTTAACGCCTATAAACTTCGATTGAAGGTTAACGATGCGAATCGGATATGGGGAAACATTGCGCTTAATGAGCTTATTGTGAACTATTCCTCTGAATCCGTACCCGTCACAGGAATTTCGCTCGATAGACCAGTGTTGACCTTTAATTCTTTGTCTGATCGCACTACAAAACTACTCGCCACCATTGAGCCCGACAACGCGAGCAATAAAAAGGTTTCATGGAGCACAGATCAAGCCCAGGTCGCTACGGTTGACGATAACGGATTGGTGACAGCAGTAGGGGAAGGGAAAGCAGTCATTACGGCAGCGACGGAGGATGGGAACTATAAGGCTACCAGCAGCGTTACTGTCGATTGGACAGCTCCTGAAATTACGATCCATCCTGTAGTCACAACGGAATATAACTCAGGTGTTTTTCAACCGAAATTTGATCTCTCCGACAGCCTGACCGGAATCGACAATATGAAAACAGAAGTGATGCTGGACGGAAATGTACTAACCACGTTAAGTGATATTCCTATGTACAAGCTTGATCTTGGAACACATACCTTTACGGTAACGGCCTTTGATTTGGCAGGGAATACCGCAACAAAGTCTATTGAGTTTCAAGTCAACACAAGTTACGAGACGCTTGAGGAGTTAGTTCACCGTTTCGCAGACGTGGGGTGGATTGACAACCAAGGCATCGCCAACAGTTTGCTGAAGAAATTACAAAAGCAAAACCCTAGCAGTTTCATTCAAGAAGTACATGCACAGAAAGGAAAACATATAGCTGCCGAGGTTGCGGATTATTTACTTCGTGATGCAAATGCGCTTCACAATCAATAGGAGACAATCAATCAAAGACCAGGTTCCATGGAAAATGAAATAGGTAATCCTCTTTGGCGAAGGCAGGTTTTCGCTTCGAGCCCAATTAAAAAACACATCGAGTACACGAATTCGATGTGTTTTTCTTCTTTCCGATGACGTGGTTGGTTACGTATGAATATTTTCCGCTGCTCGAGCTTGGAAACTGAACAACGACTGTTTTCCGGAATAAACCCAATAATTAATCTATACACTGGAACAAATTTCATTATAATAAAAATAACCTTCAAATTTTTACTTCTTAGAATCTACACGTGTAAAAATTTACACGTGTAAATTATTGAAAGGGGGGAGAAAGGGCTGTATCAACAAGGAACCGAACTTCATTTCCACACTAAGGGAATAAAGGAGGAAACTAATGAAGGCTTTAAACGGAACAAGCGGGATTAAGCTGATCGTTACGATGTTTATGGCAGTGTTCATGATGGTCCTCGCCGCCTCGGCTAATGCAGAGGAGACAGGTGAGAAGGAGAAAGGTCGACCGCCCCATCCTCATTCGATACTGATTAAGAATGGCGTCGCTCAGGCGGATATCCTAATATCGCCTGCAGCCGACGATATGGAAATGTACGCAGCTCAGGAGCTTCAGCAAACATTGAAGATGGTCAGCGGGGCAACGCTTCCTATCTACCGTGCGGATACGGAGCAGAATTCGGTAAGCGCTTATCTTCAGCAGGATCAACTCAACATCCAAAAGAGCGGGGCTTATCCCGTCTCCTTCGACTTTTTGAACAATCATGGCAGGTCAACCGTGGTTGAAGTCGTCTATAGCGAAGGAAATGCATTTCCGATTCGTCTCAACGCCCCCATCGAGCTGCAGAAGGATCAGGCGGGCAGTATCACAGGGACTCTATATGTTCCGCCCTCAACCGCCGACGGCACTTACCAGCTGAGCTTTGAAGCCCGAAGTGACGGCCAATCCATCGGCAGCATGGAGCTGGAGGTAACGCTAAATCGCAATACCCTGCTGAATGGTGGATTTGAGGAGTCGGTTAAGGAAGGCTGGTATTCCACAACCGCAGCTCAAGATAGCGAGGTCAGCCACTCCGGCAGCAGCTCCTTGCGCCTAGCCTCCAACAATGTCCGGTCCAATCAGCCGCTTCGTCTCGAGCGGGGAAAGCAATACAAGCTGAAGGCATGGGTGAAGGGAGCCAAAAACGGGACGGCCAGAATGCAGGTCAATGAAATGGCCAACCCATACAATGTGAAGCATTCTGTCTTCAGCAGCTTTTCCGTTACAACCGATTGGACGGAAGTGGAGCTGATCTACCATGCGGATGAACACAGGCCCTACGATTATCACTGGCTTGTGTTCTCCTTCCTGCAGGGCAATGGCCCAGGCACCTTGTGGATCGACGATGTGACGCTTGCGGAGGTGGAGGAGGAAGGGTCTTCCGAGCCGCCGGGTCCCCCTCCGGTCCTGGATTACGGACCAGCTCATAACCGGATACAGCTTGTGCTGTCCACAACGGATCGCATCCCTTCCAATCAGGATACTGCTTATTTGGCGAATTCCGACGGTTTTGCCGTACGGCAAAAGGGCAGCAGAATTTATATTCTCGGCTCGGAGGCAAGAGGGATTTTGAACGGGGTGTATGACTTTTTGGAAGAAAATGCAGGCGTGCTATGGACCCGCTCGAAGGAGCTCGGCACTCTGTATGACCCCTTGCCTACGGTTACGGCAACCCGAACGAATTATGCCGAAAAACCCCCAATCCCTCTTCGCGGCTGGCTAACCCTGGGGATGGGGGAGAATGGGGACGGCGGATCGGACCAAGCCACCGATGTGATGCTGGCCCGGAACAAAAACAATATCAAAATGAGCGACAGCAGCAACCGGCTCTTATGGGACCGCTTCGCACGCGCGGGCCTCACGCCCGTCATGCTGGGTCATAATCTGGCCTTTTGGCTGCCGAATGACGAGTATTTTGCGGAGCACCCGGATTATTACAACATGAAGGACGGCAAGTACATTCCGCTATCGGATTCAACCCAAATCAATTTTTATCATCCGGAGATTCCCGGCGTCATTGCAGCCAAAGCCAAAAAGCTGATTGCTTCAAGGAATATAGACTACATCGGGATCGGGATTAACGATAACTCAAGCTTTGATCAAGGCGAACTCAGCCGACAGCCGTTTACGACGGAAGACGGCGTAGTAGTCCAGCCCGAGGACCCCGCTTACCGATCCACCGTCTTCTTCAGCTTCTTGAATAAAGTTGCCAGGGAGATCCATGCGGATTATCCGGACGTAAAGATCGTCTCTTATGCATACACGTTCACGGATACCCCGCCGAAGGTCGATCTTGAGGACAACATTGTCCTCGTATACGCCCCGTTGTACGAGGATGCCAGGGAACCGCTCAACACCTCCAATACGAGCAATCCAAACTATGCTTATAATGAGAAGCTTAGAGGATGGGCTGAAAAAACCAAAAATATTCTGGTCTACAATTATTACGGCAGCTTCCCTTCAGACGCTTACGAGCGGCCGATCGCTGCGAAGGTTCAGGCCGATCTGCAATATTACCGTGAACTCGGCATCCTGGGCGTGCTTCCGGAAGGAACGGTCGATGCGGGCAATGATGCTTGGGGGATCAACGCGCTTCAGTATTGGCTGTTCAATAAGCTGTTCTGGAATCCGGATGAGGACATCGAAGCATTGAAAACACAGTTTATAAACAAAGCCTACGGAGCAGCGGCTGAACCGATGCGTCGTTACTACGATTTGATCGAGCAGGGATGGAATTATGACCAGTCCCAGCAAAGCTGGGCGACCAGCGGCGAAAGCCTGGTTCGACAGTATGTCATCGTAGCAGGCATTCGGGATCAGGCGCAGCAGGCGCTTGATGAGGCCTATGCGTTGGCTGACGGGAAGGCCAAAGCGAGAATTGAGCCGATCAAAACCACGTTCGAGAGAATGGTTGAAATCGCTGAGGATTCCGTGAATATTTCTGCTAACGCGGTAAGAACGACAGCTTCAAAGGATCAAATTTTGAACACGTTGGACTTTGGAGCGGGACCATGGAGGGCCGTCGAATCTCCGGTCACTTATTTCAAGGATATGAGCTCCGGGAAGCTGCCTCCCGTCCTGACCAAGGTGTATCTGCTATGGGATGAGGAATACATCTACATCGGTTACGAAAACTTTGATCCCGACCCGAGCAAGATGGTTATCAGCGATACCGCACCGAATGAGTGGTGGCTCAGCGGCAAAGACGACTCCGTTGAAACGTATTTGATGGATGGAACGCCGGACAGCTCATCGTACTATGCGTTCATGACGAATGCACTTCCGCTCAATCTGGATTATAAAGGTCCTGAAAAAAGCCCTGACTGGACGCGACCGTGGGAATCGAGAGCCGAAGTGAAATTCGATCGTTGGAATGTCATTCAGGCCATACCATTCAGCAGCATTCAATTCGATCCGGATGAATCCCGAACGCTGACGGGGCTGTTCTTCCGAAATTATCACCGTACCGGTTCAGGCCTTGGTCTTTACGGCTGGGCCGGCGGTGCAGTATGGAATCCTGCTGATTTCAGGCCAATCCATCTGATCGATTAAAGCGATGCACGCAGGTGTCGTTTCCAGCAGAGCCTCGCCGGAAACGACTGCCTTCCTGCGTATGATTCAAGAATCCAGGATCCAGAATCACGATTCGGCTAATAAGGGAGATGGTGATGAACGATGATGCATTCCCAGCTTAATAATAAGGTGATTGTCATAACGGGTGCCCTCGGCGTTTTGGGCTCGGCAGCGACGCGACTCTTTCTTGAGCGGGGCGCCAGTATTGCGGCATGCGATATCCGAACATCCGATGAAGATGGCGGTATTTCGGAGCTGCTTACGGAGTATGGGGGCCGGCGTCTGTTATATATACCGGGAGACATGACAAGCGAGGCTGATGTCGATCGGCTCTTTAGACGAATCGAGGACCATTTCGGCAGATTAGACGGCTTGTATCATAACGTCTTTGTTAACAAATCCGCAACGATTGCGAATCAAGCTGTGCAGGATTGGGAGGAGAGTATTCGCGGGACCCTGACCAGCACCTTTCTTGTCAATAAGCACTCGGCCCGCAGCATGCGTCAAAACGGGGGAGGCTCCATCGTAAATACCTCCTCCATCCTGGGCTCCGTACCTGCAGTAGAGAATGCGGCATATGGCGCCGGAAAGGCGGCGGTCGAGCAATTGACGAGGGTCGCCGCGGTCGAGTTTGCCCCATGGGGAATCCGCGTGAATGCGATTGCCCCCGGCGATTTCAAATCGGAACAAGTATTGGCACAGGCTTCGGATGCCCAGGCGGAAACGATGCGGCGTCTGACATTGATAGGCCGAAGCGGCCGCCCGAATGAAATCAATGAGCTGGCTGCCTTTTTGCTGTCGGACGCTGGGTCGTACGCAACCGGCTCGATCTTTCCAGTAACCGGAGGTTTCGGATTATGCAGGTAGCTGCAATCTCAACGGTATACCGCCATAATTCGCATGCAGAAATGATGATCGGCCGCCTGTTGGGTGAATTCCCTCATTACACGCCATCCATAAAGGTTGCCTCTTTATATCTGGATCAAATCCCGGACAACGATGCGGGAGTCGATGCTGCCGGACGCCATGGAGTTGCCGTGTGCGAAACCATTCGGGAAACGATTCAGCATGCGGTTACCCACGGAGGACTGGATGGCGTCATTATCATTGGCGAGCATGGCAATTACAGTGTGGACGCCATGGGACGAAAACGCTATCCTCGAAAACGGTTGCTGGAAGAGACGCTGCTGGCTTTGGATGAACTAGGGGTACGCGTCCCTATTTTTTCCGACAAGTTCTTGTCATGGTGCGTTGATGAATCCGTTTGGATGTATGAACAGCTGAAGGGGAGGGACATTCCTTTTTTCGGCGGCTCATCCATCCCGCACACGGCGGTGCGGCCGGAGTTTGACAGGCAGCTTCTCAAGGGTGCGCGTGAATGGCTTATCGTCAGCTTCTCGAATGAGCTCGAGGCCTATGGCTACCATGCCTTGGAGGTACTGCAATCGCTAGTGGAGCGCCGCGATGGCGGGGAGACCGGTATCTCGAGCGTATCCTCGCTATCTGGAGAAGCCGCTTGGGAAGCGCTGGCCAGGCGCGAATGGCCGGAGGATATGCTGCTTCAAACGCTGGAAAGGTCGGGTATAGCGGTTGAGCCGCATCCCAAGAACTCCGAGAAACAGGAACGAACAACGGTTATCGTTGTAGAATACCGGGATGGATGCAAAGGTTATGTGGTGCAGCGGAAGGAATGGACCGACCGATGGAGCTTTTCATTTCGCGACGCAACCGGCGAGATCGTATCTGCCGTTTGTTTAAGCGACAACGAGCGCCCCTTCGGGCATTTCGATACGCTTACGGGACTGATCGAGCGCTTTATCATAACCCGTGCCGAGCCAGTCTCCCCGGAACGTATTTTGATAACCAGCTGCTTGATCAACCGTGTGATGGAGTCGCTTTATAAAGGAGTTAGGGTTATGACTCCGGAATTACTCGTTCAATATAAATCGAAGGGGAGCTTACCGTGTTGAAGGAACCAATCGAGATGAATAGGAATACGGATCTGCCGTTTTCCTCAGCTATTGAAGCAGGCCAAATGATATTTGTATCCGGACAGGGCGGGCTGATACCTGAAACAGGCGCCATCGTCGGTCCGGATCTCGAAGCGCAAACGGTTCAGACGATCGAAAATATTCGGGAGATTCTGCATGCAGCAGGGCTGACGCTGGATGACGTCGTAAAAACCAACGTGTATTTAAGCGACTGCAGGCTGTACGAGGAATTCAACCGCATTTACCGCCGGTTTTTTCAGCCACCGTTTCCGAGCCGTACCGCGGTTTATTGCGAATTGAATTACGGTCTGCTTGTCGAGATCGATGCCATTGCCGTAAGGCGGCCACAGGAGACAGGAGGAGGGATCAGTCAATGTTTACCCGATTCGACAAGCTGACCCGTGAACAATTAAACGGGATGGCAAGCCAAGGGTATGCCGTCGTTGTTCCGTTGGGTGCTTGCGAGCAGCACGGCCCCCATTTGCCGACGGGAACGGATAATTTCATCTGTGATGAAATCAGCCGCAGAGCCGTTGCGGAAGCTGTGGATATAGGGGCAAAATTGATTCTGGCTCCTTTGCTTCCGGTTGGAAGCTCAGCCCATCATATTGCTTTTGGAGGAACCATCTCTTTCAGTTCTGCTACGTATTTAAGCATCCTGAAGGATATCGGGGCAAGTTTGGCCGACAGCGGCTTTAACCGGCTTATTTTCCTCAACGGGCATGGCGGCAATGAGCATCTGATGCATCAAGCAGCCTCGGATCTTGCGGTCACACATCTAGCCTGGACCGCTTCGGCCTCCTATTGGAATGTAGCGAGGGAGGCCCTTGCTGCCGCCTGTCCCGAGGGAAGCTTCCCCGTCCCCGGACACGCCGGAGGCTTCGAAACATCCTTGATCCTGTCCTTGGCGCCAGAGACGGTATGTGATGATCGAATCGGCTGCAAGCATCCCCGCCGTCCTTGGATGGCGGCCGGCCCCTCAGGGGCATTCATCGGCAAACAGGGAGAACTGACGGGGGTAGATGGATATACCGACCCTTCAGGCCTTGCAACCGGAGAGCAAGGGGAGCGGTATCTTAACACCATCGCAGCAGCCGTGGCGAAATGGTTATTGGCGACGTGGAAAACGATGGATGGCGACACCCAAGCCGAAACAGATGGATCAGGAAATTTCGCACCAAACCGATAAGGGGAGGCTCACGATGGATGAATGCGTTGATTCCTTCGTCTCGCGGTTCCCAGATCCCCCCAAGGATGAGCCGTTGTATGAATAGGATGTCTCGGCGGTTTTTTTCGATGAAGAAGGAAGTGGTAAGCGGTACATCGAATTGGAATTCAATCCGAATGTGCTCCTTCGGAACGATCGGAATCCGGGGAGCGCTGGAAGGAGGACAGGATGACAAGTTTTATAAGTCGATCATTCACGCCGCAAGGAGGCTTCACCACAGGGATCGAAGGCCCGGCATGTGACCGTGACGGGAATGTATATGCGGTCAATTACGGAAGACAAGGCACGATTGGCATCGTGACGCAGGATGGAGATGCGAGGATCTGGACCCAGCTTCCCGACGGGAGTGTCGGAAGCGGGATCCGCTTCGATGCAAACGGTGATATGCTGGTTGCCGATTACGCGCAGCATCATATCTTCAAGATCGATATAAGCACGAAGGAGCTGTCGGTGTGGGTGCACGAACCCGATATGCATCAGCCCAATGATATTGCGATCGCTCGGGACGGCACGCTCTTTGCCAGTGATCCCGACTGGAACTCGGGACGAGGGAGAGTGTGGAGAATCGACCAAAAGGGCCGTGCCGCTATTGTGGATGAGCACTGCGGGACGACCAACGGAATTGAGCTGTCGCCGGATGAGAGCCGGCTCTATGTCAGCGAAAGCGTACAGCGCACCATCTGGGTGTATGAGCTTGACGAGGACAAGAACATGGTGACCAAGCGGATGCTCATTCAATTTTCCGACTGCCTGCTGGACGGCATGCGTTGTGACATGGAAGGAAACCTATACGCCACTCGATACGGAAAGGGCACGGTAGCCGTCATTTCCCCAGAAGGCGAATTGCAGCATGAAGTTCGGCTTCTCGGTAAGAATCCGACGAATCTTACATTCGGAGGTCCGGACGGGACTTCCTGCTATGTTACTTTATCGGATCAAGGTAATTTGGAGCGCTTCAAGGTTGATGTCCCTGGGCGGTGCTGGGGAATGTGGCGATAGAAAAGATCGGGAGGGATCAATATGGCCGAGGAGAGCCTAAGGGTGTTGGTTGTAGACGATGAGCTGCCTTTGCGGGAAGAGCTTCGTTCCTTTGACTGGCATACGCATGGCTTCGAGCTTGCCGGAGAAACGTCCAATGGTGCGGAAGCGTTAGCCTTCTGCCGGCGGCATCGCCCGGATGTCATTATCACCGATATTACGATGCCTGTCATGGACGGTCTTCAACTGATCCGCATCCTACGGACGGAGCTGCCGCACACACAGATCATTTTGCTTACCTGCCACTCGGAATTTGAATTTGCCAAAGAAGCGATTGCCATCGGTGCCATCGATTATTTATTAAAGGTGACCATGGAAGCAGCTGAACTCATAAGCGCGTTAAACCGGGCGAAAGCAGCCGCCTTGCGTGAGCGGTCCCACCGCCGGAACGAGAGGGAGGAGCTGCGGCTGCGCCTTTCCTGCGAGTTGCTGCACTTTACTCAAGGCGAGCCGGGGTATGGGGATAAAAAATTCGGCACATTTCTTAAAGATGCCCTTCAATGCAGCTTACCGTTCCGTCTGATTTCACTGCATGCCGAGACCACCCCGCAGATCAGATTCATACTCAAGCGGGAGGTCGAGCAGCGCCTGGAGAGGCTGGAAGGGGAGCATTCTTTCACTTGGCTTCCAGTAAAAGAAGGTGTGTATCTTCTGTTCATCCCGCATGCAGAGCGGATGAATCTTAAGGAATTGGGCATCTGGCTGGAAAAGGTCTTACGGGAGCTTAAACATGAAATCAAGGATCAGCTCAGTTTTCTGTGCGGTGAAGCAGACCTTTATGCCGTTGTCGGACCTTTGATTCATCGTACCGACGACTTCACGGTCAGCTGCCGCTTTGCGTCCAACCGTCATCCTCTGCGTTTTTACCTTCCGGAGAGCGATGTTCTGCTTGGGGAATCGGAGACCGTTCCGACATCGGCAGAGACAGCGGCAGCGGAAATGGCAGCCCGGCTGCACATCATCAAGGATGATCCCGGCAAGCTGACGGAATGGATTCGCAAGGATTTTCGAACGTGGGCGGAGGATGGAAGGTTCCACCCCGACTTGCTCAAGGGATGGGTTAACGAATGGCGCAGGGAGTGGCTCCGGGAGGAACGGAATTGGATCGACTATTCAAGAAGGACCCGGACCGTTGCAGAGCGCAGGACGCTGGATGAGCTTATCGCCGTGCTCATTCATGAGGTGGAGACGTCCCGAAACAATCAGCGCAGAATTCGTACGGAAGTCGAGGAGGCCATGCGTTACATGAATGATCATCTCGCCAGTCCCATCACGCTGGCCGTTGTGGCCGAACAGGTCGGGTTAAGTCCGCATCATTTATGCCGGATTTTTCCGGAGGAAACGGGAGTATCCTTTCATGATTATTTGAAACATCAGCGAATGGAGCAGGCTGCACATTTGCTACGGCATACATCCCTCCGAGTCTATGAGGTGGCTCATCGGGTCGGCATATCAAGCTACCGTTATTTCACTGCCATGTTTCGGGACTATGCCGGCGTATCACCAAGAGAGTTTAAGAAAAATGCCTAAGATCGATACGAGGCACGACGTGCTTTTAGGGGGCCGGCTATGATCGTGAATCGGATGCGCCGATGGAGCGTAGCGACAAAGCAATTTTTGCTGATGTTTGCCGTAACGCTCGCCATATTTGCCTTTTTAGCAGCAAGCAATTACGTTCAAGCGTCAAAGCTGTTCAAATCCCAAATGATGGACCACGCCCAGACGATGACAGTCCGCACGAATCAATTCCTTGATTCCTATCTGGACAACGGGCAAAATATTCTGCTTCTGCTGTCCACCCGTTCCAATTACCTTGAAGCTTCGCGTGAACAGGAGTTGACCGAATTTCTTCGCTCGGTGGCCGAAACGAACAGCACGATCGTCAAGTCGCTCTACATCGTCAGCTCTGACGGCAAAGTCTTCAGCAGTTCGCAAGTGAGGTATGAAGTATTGGGCAACCCGGCACTCCCAGCCATTTACCAACAAGCCAGCCAAAGCTATGCGGCGATGGTGAGTCAGCCATACGATTCTCCGCTGTCGGGGCACACCGTTGCCATTGCGAGACCCGTACAGAATAACCACGGGCGCCAAATCGGCGTGGCCGTCGTAGAGCTGGATCTGGACAAGCTTTACCGCCGGATGTCGGAGATTTCCATGGTCAACCAGACCTTTGCCATTCTGTCCGATCAGGGCAAGCTGGTCCTGTATGATCGAAGCTCGGACCTGCTTCCGAACGAGCCCCATTCGTATATGACCGTACTGCCGGAGGAATTCATAGGCAAGCTCACCGAGCTTTCATACGGCAGCGGCGAGCTAGCTGGCCCGAAGGGACAGCTGATCACCTTCAAGTCCGGACAGAATCGTCTAGGCTGGAATCTGGTCCTGCTTTCCGAGGAGAGCTATTTTTTTCGGAATTTATCCGCTTTACTCGACACCTACGTAACGGCGGGAATATTCATGCTGCTGGTGCTCCTCGCTATCACCTTCATGCTGTCCCGGCTGCTGACAAGACCGATCCGTTTATTGGCGCTTCGCATGGATCAAGTACGCAACCTGGAGTCTGTTCCGCTTGCACCGGTTCGCCGCTATGATGAAATAGGAAGCCTGACCCGAAGCTTCAACTCCATGATGAAGCGGATTCAGAGCCTGCTGGCCAGGAACAAGGAGATGGAGGAACGCAAAAAATCCTTGGAATTAAAGGTGCTCCAGAGCCAAATCGCCCCTCATTTTCTGTACAATACGCTCGCAACAATCGGCAGCCTTGCCAGGCAGCAGCGAATCACCGAGGTCAATAAGACGATCCGTGCTTTGGTCGGCGTACTGGAGTTTACGTTTGACCGGGTCTCAGAATATGTGTCCGTTCGGGAGGAGCTGAAGGGGCTGGAGCTGTATTTGGAAATCCAAAAAATAAGGTATGGTGCCGGCTTCCGATTTATCTGCGAGGTGGAGGAAGAAGCGCTGGAGCTGCCCATCCTGAAGCTGACCCTTCAGCCGATCGTCGAAAACGCCGTTTTTCATGGGATATTGCCAAAAGGAGGAGCGGAAGGCGAGATTCGGGTACGGGGGGAAATCCGTAATGGCAAGCTTCGCTTTGTGGTTCGCGACAACGGAGCCGGTATGGAGCAGAGCCGTCTGCAAGGCCTCCTGTCCAGTCAAGGTCATTCGCCGTTGAAGGAACGGCTTACGGGTATCGGCGTTTCGAATGTCCACGAGCGGATTCGGCTGTATTTCGGACATGGCTTTGGTCTGCGCATTCGCAGTCGCAAGGAAATCGGAACGGTGATTGTAATCACGCTCCCGGCATCGCTTCCCGAGAGCTTCTGCCCTACCGGTACTAGACTTGACATGCCGGATGGCGAACGATAACGTGAGGTTTAAGAAGAAGAACAAGGAGTGTGTACATGGTTACAAGAGACGATGTCGCGAAGCATGCGGGGGTTTCCGTAGCCGTCGTATCCTATGTCATCAACAATAAATCGGTTGTAAAAGAGGAGACCCGCCAGAAGGTGCTGCGCTCCATCGAGGAGCTCGGCTACAATCCCAACCTGGCCGCACGAAGCCTGAAAACCAAGGAGACGCACCAATACGGCGTTTTGTTCAATAACCTCGGCAACCCTTTCGAAACCGGGATTTCACTGGGTCTGGAGGCGAAGGCCAGAGAATATGGGCGATCCCTGATCTTTCAGACGTATCTCGGGGAAGAGGAGGAGCAGCTGAAAACGATCTATATGGGGAGGACGGACGGGCTCATTCTCCTGGGACAGAGTCTGCAGGATTCGACGATCCGCCACTTTGAAAAGCTCGGAGTCCCTCTGCTGTCCATTACCGCTCCCGCCGCAGCCCACCCGTCCGTACGCTGCATCGATATCGACTGGTATGGCGCTATGCACGACTTGCTGAAGCATCTGAAGGAAAACGGACACACGCGAATCGGGTTCATGGGCACCGAAAGCAAGGAGCATCACCATCAGGTGCGGCATTCCGAATTTTGTAAAGCCATAAGCGCTTTGGGGCTTCAGTATGATCCGGACGGGCTGCTGCAGGCCGACGGCCGGCTTGAATCCGCACAGGCCCGCATGCTTGAAAGGCTGAAATCACCAGAACCATTGGAATTCAGCGCGATTGTGTGTGCCAACGACCTGATGGCCATCGGTGTGCTGTCAGCCTGTAAGGATGCCGGCATTCGGGTGCCTGAGGATCTCTCCGTAGCCGGATGCGAGAACATCTTAATGTCCTCTCATACAAGCCCTGCATTGACTACGGTTCATTATCCGCGGCGCTTGAGCGGATTTATGGCCATTGACCAGATGATGAAGCTCAAGGAAGGTCAGGACCAGCCCGGCACATCCAGCACGATCCTGGAGCACAACCTAATCATCAGGGAATCAACAGGAGCAAGAAGCCCGGAATGAGGATCGACGGCTCCAACGTGGCGTAAATCGCTTGTTGGCGCTGTCGCTCTTATACCATAAGCGTTGTCTGCATTTAATAGGAGTCGGCCGACTGCTATGATTCAGACAGCGTTCCCCTTTTGATTTGTAATTCCCCCTGAAAGCACCCGGAACTGAATCCCCACGCCACCCGGGTCCCCCTCCAGGTCCTATTTTCACAATTTTACTGCATATTTGCGCCCGCAGATCGCTGCTATACTACAAGTGTGTTAAGGATTAGCAAGTCGAATAAAGGCCGGTTTAGCAGCCCGGCAAAGTAAAGGAGGGGAATTCGTGAAGCAGGGAATTGCCGTTGAACAGCCCGTTCGCATGCCGGCGAAAGCAAGAACCTTCCAGCGACTGGGTCGAATATGGCAGTTCAAAACGCTGTATGTGATGCTCGTTCCGGGTGTTCTTTACTACATCTTATTTAAATACTTACCGATGTACGGCGTCATTATTGCATTTAAAGATTTCAATATCATGGACGGAATTCTGGGGAGTCCGTTTGCGGATCCGTGGAACAAACATTTTCTCGCCTTTTTTGAATCCCCCTATTTTTCGCAGCTCCTGACCAATACCATCTTGATCAGCGTGTACAAGCTCATATTCGGTATTGGTCCGCCGATTCTGATGGCGATATTGCTTAACGAGTGCCGGGTGCGATGGTTCAGGTCGCTCATTCAAACTCTGACGTATATGCCTCATTTTCTGTCATGGGTCATCATTTACGGCATTCTGATTGCGCTTTTGTCCCAGTCGTCGGGGCTTGTCAATCACTGGATCAAAGATTTAGGCGGAGAGTCAATTCCGTTCCTGACCTCCACGACCTACTTCCGTTCCATCCTTGTCGGTTCGGAAATTTGGCAAAATCTCGGGTGGGGAGCGATTATTTACTTGGCTGCCATGTCCAGCATCGATCCGACGCGATACGAAGCTGCGCGCATCGATGGCGCAAGCCGGGTTCGGATGGTATGGCATATCACTTTGCCAGGGATTCGGAACGTGATCATCATGCTGTTCATCCTGAATTTGGGACATATATTGGATGCCGGCTTCGGTCAAATCTACATCCTTTACAACCTGCAGGTCTATCCGGTGGCCGATATTATCGATACTTGGGTATTCCGGACAGGACTCCACCAATTGAATTTCAGTCTGGCGGCAGCAGTCGGATTGTTTAAATCAGCCATCGGGTTTGTTCTTGTATTGACGACCAATCAGATCGCCAAACGATGGGGGGAAGGAATATGGTAAAAGGAATCGAGGACCGTATCGTCAACACGATTGTGGCCGTCATCTTGGCCCTTTGCGGAGCCATCGCCGTATTCCCTCTCTTGTATGTCGTATCCGTATCGCTCACGCCGATCGGCGAGGTCCTCCGTCAAGGCTCATTCCCGATCATTCCGAGGGAGATCACGTTCGCGGCATATCAGACGCTGCTCGCGGAATCCGGCATGGTTCGCGCGCTGGGGGTTACGGTAGTCGTTACGATCGTCGGAACGGTGTTTAATATGGCCATAACCCTGCTCATGGCGTATCCGCTAAGTCGTAAGCGCTTGCCGGGACGCAGCGTGTTTCTAATGATGATATTGTTTACGATGTTATTTTCAGGCGGGATCGTGCCGACCTATTTGATCGTCAAATCATTCGGTTTGCTGGATTCGATCTGGGCCTTGATTCTGCCGACGCTGGTGGGAAGCTTTAATGTGTTTATCGTGAAAAGCTTTTTCGAGCAGCTGCCTGAGGAAGTGTTCGAGTCCGCGAAGGTTGACGGCGCTGGGGAGTTCAGGATCCTTCTGCAAATCGCAGTTCCGTTATCGACCTCCGTCATTGCGACGATCGCGTTATTTTACGGCGTGGGTCACTGGAACGAATACTTTCAAGCCATCATGTATATCACCGATCGAACCCTGTTTCCGCTCCAGGTCATCGTCAGGGAGATTCTGATGCAGTCCCAGCAGCCTATGGAGAACGTGGAAAATATGACACCGACCCAAACGCTGCAAATGGCGGCAGTCGTGCTGGCCGCGCTTCCGATCCTGATCGTCTATCCGTTCTTGCAAAAATACTTCACCAAGGGCATGCTCCTTGGTTCTATAAAAGGCTGAAGCCAAAGAACCAATATATTTGCATATATGAGGGGGAGTCATATGAATAAGCTGCGTAGAGCTTCATTAATGGCTGCAGTCCTGCTGCTTGCAGGTGCTGTTGCGGCAGGTTGTGCCAAATCCGATACAGAAGGGGGGACATCGGCGAGCGGGGGAGAGGCCGCCGGGAAACGAATCCAGCTGGAGATCATGGAAAGCGCAAGCGGACTGCCGTCGCCTGACAAGGATTTTGTTAAGCAGGAGCTGGATAAGGCGCTGAACGCCGATATTGTGCTTAGCGCTTACGGCAGCCCGGATGATTATCAGAACCAGCTGAATGTGCGTATGGCCTCTGGGAATCTGCCGGATTTATTCGGCGTGAACAAAGCTCAAATGCAGCAGTATCAGAGCCAGCAGCTCCTGCTTGATCTGACGCCATATTTGGACGACGAGCTGAAGCAGGTCAAGGATTTCATCGGGGGGGAGGAAGCCGTAAAAAAAGCAATGGTCGACGGCAAAGTATATGCCATCCCTAAAGCTCCGGGAATACCCAGCATGACGATGTGGATCCGCAAAGATTGGCTGGATGCGCTGAAGCTGGAAGTGCCGCAGACGCTGGAGGAATTTAAGGCGGTGGCCAAAGCGTTTGCGGAACAAGACCCGGATGGAAACGGCGCTAAGGATACCGTCGGACTCACCGGCGGCTCGCTGAGCACCTTCGCTCCGTTGTACGGCGCATTCGGGACGGTTAACCCCGGCGAATTTTTCGTGAAGGACGGGAAGGTGGTGAATTCGCTGTACGATCCGGCGATGCGCGACGCTCTTGCCTATTTCAAATCGTTGATTGATGAAGGCGCAGTCGATCCGGAGATCATGGCCAACACAGGGATGCAGCACCAGGAAAAGGCCATCAAGGGGCAGGCTGGCATCATTTTCATAGACTGGGCAAATATCGCCAAGAACGAATACGTGGAGCAGATCAAAACCGTCAATCCGAAGGCCGAGTGGATTCAACTGGCATCCCCGAAAGGACCGGGCGGTCAGTATGAGAATGCATGGGCCGTCGGCAACGCCAATTCCATGTTTGCGATCCCCAAATCGCTGGAGAACGACAAGGAGAAGCTGCAAAAGGTTTTTGAATTGCTTAATTACGTTTCCGGTGACGAGGGTTCGCGACTCGTTCAATTCGGGATTGAAGGCAAGCACTACAACGTGGAGAACGGCAAAGTCGTTGCGACCGAGCTGATGGCCAAGGAAGCCGGTTATACATGGCTGTACCAATTTACAGGAAGGCCCGAGAAAGAATATTTAAAGGTTAAATTTGCCGAGCAGACGGAATACATTGATTTTGCTAGCTCACAGCCCCGCCTGGAGACACTCAACGGATTTGTCAATTATCCTGAAGGCTTTAATGTGGCCGATGCGAACCGGTACCTGGAAGAGGAATTCACAAAATTCGTCTATGGGAAACGTCCGTTGACCGAGTATGACGACTTTCTGAAAACGATCGGCACCACGATGAATTATGATCGGTATGTTGAATCCGCAATTCAGCAGCTGAACGCGCTGGGTTATGGCAACTAAAACAGCTTTATTATGATGAGGAGGGGAAGCCGATGTTTCCCCTTTGATTAGGCGAATAAATCTACACGAGTAAAATTTAAGGAGGAGAAGGATTATGAATCAATTGAAAATGGATATTCCCACGATGGTGAAGCAGTTTGAGAAGGACGGGTACCTGATCATTCCAAATGCGCTGTCCCAAGGACAGGTGGAAGCGTTAAATGCTGCAGTTGACCGGATCCTTGCCGAAGAACCCGAATCTCTGGCGTACAATATCTACAATAGCGTTGAGCGGGACCCTGCAATCTTATCCCTGATTGATCATCCCGAGCTGCTGCCGCTTATGGTGAATCTTCTCGGGTATAACATCCAGCTTCATATTTCCCACCTAACCGTCCGCAAACCTAATCCAAACGATGTCAAAACGGCGACCAACAGCTTTATCCACTGGCACCAAGACGGCCCGCATCCCGAGTTTCCTCAAATCGGGGGGTTAACATCCGCCTATTATATTAAAATTTGTTACATTCTCAGCGATATGTCGGAGCCTGATCGAGGCAACACCAAGATTATTCCGGGCAGCCACCTGATTCCCCATTTTCAGCCGGGCCAAACCGATGTGAACATTCCGGTGGAGAATGAATTGCAGGTGTGCGGGAAGCCGGGAGATGCATTTATTTTCGCACAAAATCTGTGGCATGCCGGATCGCCAAACCGCTCCACATTTGAACGCCGTCAGCTGTTTATCGGGTACAGTCCAATATGGATGCGCCCGATCGACTATCATAAGGCATCGCCGCAGCTTCTCCAGCATGCCGATTCGATTCGCCGCCAGCTGCTTGGAGATATCAGCGACAATTGCTTTAAATATTATGTCCCCGATGAAGCGCTTGTTCCGCTCAAGCGGTATTGGTTAGGGGCAGGAGCGGGAGCAAGCAACCAGTAAGCCTGATCATCCAAACTCAGACTGTCCTGCCCGATAGCACTGTAACGTTAAAACGGTGCGGGACAGTCTTTTTTTTCATACCAAGGCGATTTCTGCGGAGAGGTTCTTGTTTCAGTACGACTCCCGTAAAACGGCTGAGGTACGTCAGATAATCATTGAGGAGGGAACACCACTTGAACAGATACCGACAGTCGGAGGAGCTATTAAACCGTAGCAGGCGTGTTTTGGCAGGGGGCGTATCGAGCACGCTTCGGGCCGCTATGAAGCCGACCCCCTTGTATGCGGTCGCGGGCCGCGGTGCCCGGATTCAGGATGCAGACGGACATACCTACATCGACTACTTGCTTGCGTACGGTCCGCTTATTCTTGGTCATGGCCATGAACCTACGGTTGAACGGCTATTGTCCAGCATGAGAAACGGTCTGGCGTACGGTCTCCAGCACCAAGGCGAGATCGAGCTCGCCGAGCTTCTGACCGAGGTGCTTCCATGCGCCGATCAAGTGGCCTTCAGCGGTTCCGGAACGGAGGCTGTCATGCTCGCGCTGCGATTGGCACGTGCCTATACGAACCGCAGGCGGATCATCCGCTTCCATGGGCATTATCACGGCTGGTCCGACGCCATCTTCACTTCGTTTTCCAGCACGGATATGAAGGCCTCACGGAAACGGAATGTGATGTCCCAAGTTAACAGGTACGATAACGATACTCATCCAACAGAAGCCCGTGTCATTCCCGGGACAGGCGGACAGAGCGAGGCGGCGCTTCAGGATATCATTCTGCTGCCTTGGAACGATGCGGAAGCGTTAAAGGACGCCGTTGCTTTATATAGCAGCACCATTGCGGCGATTATTAGCGAGCCGGTGATGTGCAATTCCGGCTGCATTATGCCGAAGCCGGGTTATCTGGAGCTTATGCGCGAGCTCACAGCTGCGAATGGAATTGTTATGATCCTGGACGAAGTCATCACGGGCTTTCGTTTCGGACTTGGCGGGGCGCACGGCGTATTCCGCATCATGCCCGATCTCGTTACGATCGGCAAAGCGATGGGAGGGGGCATCGCCATCAGCGGCGTAGCCGGTCGCGCGGATATTATGGAGCTCATCGCGGACGGTACGGTCAGCCATCTCGGAACGCTGAACGGCAACTGCGTGGCCACCACCGCTGCGGTCGCCACGATCAACGAGCTGTCCCGTGACGGCGGCGCCGTATTTGCACGGATGGAGAAGTTTGCAGCGGATCTGTCGGAAGGGCTGCGCCAAGCCATGAAGGATCACGACATTCAAGGTATCGTCAATCAAGCCGGGCCTGTCTTCCACCTGATGTTCACAACCGAAAGGCAGGTGGACAGCTTCGAAGCATTTCAGAAACGGGATGCCGATCTATACATTGCTTTTGCCCAAGAAATGCTGGAGGAAGGCGTGCTTTTGCGCCCTAATGGACTATGGTATGTTTCGGCCGCTCATGGTGAAGCCGAGATCCGGGAAACGCTTGCGGCGGCTAACCGCGTGTTTGCACGCTGGGGGGAAGACAAGTCATGAATGGCAGTCCAAATGCACAGCGAATGCGCCTTGCCGTAGCAGGCATGTACCATGAGACCAACACCTTTGCCCCGTTCAAGACCGGACTTGACGCGTTTCGGGGCGAGTGGACGGAAGGGGCCGAAGATTTCCAAGCCAGATACAAGGGCACCCTTACCACCATGGGCGGCCTCATTGATGCGGCTGAGCAGGACGGCAGCGAACTGGTTCCCGGCATCTATACTGCGGCTACACCCGGTGGGCTTGTAACCGAAGGCGCTATAACCACCCTGTTAAAGGAGGTCTCCGATTCCGTGAGTCGGCATGCCGACGGTTTAATTCTGATCCTGCACGGCGCTATGGTTGCGGAAGGGCAGACAGACCCCGAGGGTGAGCTGCTGCGGCTTCTTCGGCTCCGCCTTGGCCGTAAGCTTTCCGATCGCCGTGACCATCGACATGCACGGAAATATCAGCCCGGGTATGCTCGAAGCCGCGGACATTATGATCGGTTACGACACCTATCCGCATGTGGACATGTACGAGCGTGCGATCGAAGCGTTCAGCTTGCTGAAGCAATACATCATGGGGACGATTCGTCCTGCACGAGCCTGCGCTTTTACCCGCATGCTGGTCGTTCCCCAGGCTATGACGACGGATCAGGGACCGATGAGAGACCTGCTGGACCGCGCGCATGCGATTGAACAGGATTCCCGGGTACTTAACGTATCCGTTGTCGGAGGATTCCCTTATGCAGACACGCCCTATACGGGGATGTGCTGTGTTGTAACGACTGACGGAGACGAAGAGCTTGCAAAACGGTATGCAGTCGAGTTGGGACAACGGGCCGTCGAGTGGAAGGAGCGCTTTTGGATCAAGGCCATGCCGCCTTCGGAAGCAATCGCGGAAGCCTTGATCCAGCCGCCCGGATTAATCGTATTGGCTGAAGGATCCGACAACGTAGGGGGAGGCGCACCGGGCGACGCAACCCATCTTTTCCGCTGCCTGATTGAACTGAGAGAGAAGGGACTTATGGTGATCGCGGATAAGGCTGCAGTGGAAGCAGCTTTCCGATCCGGTATCGGCGGGATCTTCGAATCCTTCGTCGGCGGCAGGCATGACCGGCTGCATGGGGATCCCGTTAGGGTTACAGGAAAAGTTCGGCTGTTGTTTGACGGCGACTTTCAGCATGCAGGTCCTTATATGAGGGGGCACTTAGCATCGATGGGCCGGACGGCGTTAATTCAGAGTGGAAGCCTTACGCTGATTCTGACGGAAAAACGTATTCCGCCATGGGATATCGGCCATGTGCGATCGGTGGGCATTTGGCCGGGAGATTACCGTATCATTGCTGTAAAGTCGGCCGTTGCATGGGAAGCTTCGTTCGGGGAAACGGCGACGAGCGTCATTCATGTGGATTCGCCCGGATGCTGCAGCGTAAATCTGAAGCATTTTGACTATCGGCATGTCCTTCGTCCGGCTTACCCGCTGGATGAGGAGTTAGCAGCGGTTGTGCGCTGCCTGCAATTTGTTTCTGAACCGCAAAATATTCGAGCTAAGAAATGATAGGATTGAACAATGAGTTCGAATTATATGCATGCGATAGAATGTTATACTATGGGTTAAGTCATCCTTTAAAAGAAAGGAACATGGACCGATGAAATTGCTGACGTTTGTTCGAGAAGGAGAATACAGACTTGGAGTCAAATTGGACGGAGGGGTACTGGATGTCGCCGAGGCATCGCTGCATCAACCCGATGTGCCCAGCACGATCGAGCAGCTCCTCAAAGGCGGAGCGGCTGCAAGGACAGCGCTTCAAGACTTGGTGGAGAGATCACTCGATGCGGAAACGGAGCTTCTTGATGAGGCAACGCTTACGTTAGCTCCGTGCGTGAACCATCCGGGAAAAATCATCTGTGTAGGATTGAATTACCTTCGGCACGCCCGGGAGACCAATTCCGATATACCCGATTATCCGATTTTGTTCAATAAATTCACCAATACGCTGGCCGGACACGGGGAGGCAGTCCCGCTCCCCCGCGAAAGCGATCAAGTCGATTATGAAGCTGAGCTTGCGATCGTTATCGGATCGACGGCCAAACGCGTGGATAAGAGCAGCGCGCTTGAATATGTTTTTGGCTACTGCAATGCCAATGATCTTTCGGCACGGGATTTGCAGATGCGAACCTCTCAGTGGCTGCTTGGCAAGTCGTGCGACAAATTTCTGCCGCTCGGCCCGTATTTGGTAACCGCCGATGAGGTGGGCGATCCCAATCGACTGGCTATCCGCTGCGAAGTGAACGGCGAGGTTCGACAGCAATCCAATACGTCGGACATGATTTTTTCGTGTGATGAAATCGTCAGTTATGTTTCGAGGTTCATGACATTGGATCCGGGAGATCTTATTTTGACAGGAACACCAGAAGGGGTCATGCTTGGCCGTCCTGCCGAACAACGATCCTACCTGAAGGACGGGGACATGGTAACCGTCGAGATTGAAAAGCTAGGCACACTAACAAACCGGATGGTGCTGGAGCGGTAGCATTACAGTTGCAATCCACTTTGGGGTCTGCACAAAGGCAGGGGGACTGATTCTATTGAAAGTTCAATCCTTTTAAAGTAAACTAACAAATACATCTTAATTATATGGAAGGGTGAACGATGACGATGACCATTCCTTCATTGCATAGAATCAATGAACTGAGCCGCAAGCAGAAGTCCGAAGGATTGACACAAGAAGAATATACCGAACAACAAAAGCTTCGTCAGGAATACTTGAAAGACATCCGGGGCCAGGTTCTCTCTACGATGTCTACCCTGAAAGTTGTGGACCCGAATGGTGACGATGTTACCCCTGAGAAATTGAAAATAACTCAGCAACAGAATCGGTCAAAGCTGAACTAAGGCTCACTGCGTAAAGCGATGGTCCGTAATATGGATGATTGACGTGGTCCATTTATGATCCCGGAAGACAGACAATTTGTCTGTTTTTCGGGTTTTTATGTAATAGCGGAGGGAAGAAACGATGAACAAAACCGAGCGCCAGTTCGCGATTATGCTTGAATTGCAGCGGAGCAAGGTGCTGCGGGCGGAAGACTTGGCTGCCCACTTCGAGACAAGCGTGCGGACAATATATCGAGACATGCAAGCGCTCAGTGAAGCCGGGGTTCCGATACTTGGGTCTCCAGGGCATGGGTATTCCCTAATGGAAGGGTACTTTTTGCCGCCGGTTGGTTTTACTGCGGAAGAGGCGGTGGCATTGCTCATGGGTACGGATATGATAGAACAGCGGCTGGATGGTGACTATAAAGCGGCTGCGAAGTCGGCTCGACACAAGATTGAAGCGATACTTCCTGAACCCATTCGTGAGGCTTCGGCGGATGTCCGGGAAACGATGCGATTTCTTCATCCCGGCGAGCGGGGAGAGGACGATCTCGGGCAGGTTCGTCGTGCCATATTGGAGCGGCGGAAATTAAGGATGATGTACCTTAACAAATTTCCGGATTCGGATGGAAAACGACTAAATGAGCGGATCGTTGCTCCATATGGACTTGTGCTCGTTCAAGGGAAATGGATCATGATCGCACGATGCGATCTGCGTCAGGAGATTCGTCATTTCCGATTATCGCGGATGAGGGATGTTACGGTGCTTGAAGAAAGGTTTATCCTTCCCCAAGGATTTAAGCTGAGTCAATATCGTCCGTCTGACGACCGTAACGTACAAGTGCTGATTCAGGTAAATCCGGAAATGGCCGATAAAATCGCCGAGACCGCGAGCTTCTATATGGAGGCTGCTGAGCAAAGGGAACACAGTCTTCTGGTCCACTTTCGGGTCAGACAGCCGGAAGAGCTGCTGCCCCATATTCTCAGCTGGGGAGGGGACGTGGAGGTGCTGGAACCTGATTCTTTCCGTGACCGGATTCGTGAAGAAGCTGAAAAAATGTTAAAACGCTACTGACACGCTGTTGTCAGGAGCGTTTTTTTATATTGGGTGTATACCAGATGGAAGAGGAGATATTCATGATGAGAAATACAGTGGAAGCCTTGCAGGCGTTTGAATCAACAGTAGCAATTTATTTGAATGAGCTGGAGCACCTGGAGCTGGAGCAATTGCATATCAAACCGGACGAAGAGGACTGGTCCATTGGGCAAATGTATATGCATTTGATTCAATCGGCTCAATATCTGCACCTGCATAATGTTGATCAATGTTTGGCCGGAAACGAAACAGCCATCGAATCCTCTGGGGAAAAAACGGAGAGAGGCAGGGCGGTATTCGAACTCGGAAGTTTTCCGCCCGTAAGGATTCGAATTCCAGCTTCACCGCAGTACACGCCGCAGCAGCCCGCGAGCAAAGAGCAGTTAGTTGAGGGTCTTCAGGGAGTAGTGGAACGGATGAAGCGTACGGAAGCGGATTTGCATCAAGCAAACAGCAGCCGTACGATTCCTCATCCCGGCTTCGGAGCCTTAAACGCCAAAGAGTGGTTTCTGCTGGTGGAGATGCATTACAGGCACCACCTGCTGCAGCTCGATCGGTTAAAAAAGGAGCTGTCCCTTTAAGGATTTCCCTAACGGATTGATGATCAAGCGGGATTGATACAAAAACGTCTCTATGGAGACGTTTTTTGTTGTCGTTCGTCGTCTATCAATCTCAAAATTTGCTTGATAGAATTAGAGATATTTGGTATGATGAACTCACATAAAGCTACTCACGATAAACGGCAAACTTGTCGAAAGGCAAGGACGCAAAGCTACAGGGCCTTCTTGATCCCAATCAATGGCAGCCAGCTACCGAACGAAGATGCTTTTTTTGTTTTTTATATGAGATTTTTATTCAATTAATTCTTTGAAAACTCTATTACGATAACGGCAAACTTGTCGAAAGATAAGGACGCAAAGCCACAGGGCCTTCTTGATGAGCAGTCAATGGCAGCCTGGCTACCGAAGGGAGTTTACAGTATGCGCAACATGGTGTTGGCTATTGTAGGGTTTATTGCGTTATTCATGCTAGCTCCGGCTGCACAAGCTTCGCAAGCTGGAGATTGGCTGGATTTGGAGCAGCTCGACCAAGGAGTCATCGTCGTTCGCTATGACGTGAAAGCGGACACGAAGACCAAGCTTATGATTGCGAAAGGGCAAAACAAGTATACATATACGCTTTTACCGGACAAGCAGCAGGAGACCTTTCCGCTGCAGATGGGAAATGGTCGTTATACCATAACAGTACTGGAGCAGGTCAACGGTACCAAGTATAAGATCGTTCAAGAAGCGGAAGTTAAGCTTCAACTAACCAATAGCAGCAGGGTGTTCTTGAACTCGGTACAAAATATCGATTGGCGTTCAAGCGACAAGGCGGCTCAGCTTGCAAAGAAGCTAACCCGGTTTGCAGACACCGACGAGGAAAAAGTAAAGCTGATCCACGAATATATCGTCGATACGATCCGGTACGACAAAGCACTCGCCTCCAGTGAGCTGACGGACTATCTTCCCAATATTGACCGCACGCTGTCAGGGAAAAAAGGCATGTGTTATGATTACGCCTCCTTGTTCGCATCCATGCTGCGGAGCATGGACATTCCGACCAAGCTTGTGATGGGGACAACAGATTACGTCGATGTTTACCACGCTTGGAATGAAGTTTATTTAAACGGCCGGTGGGTAACGATTGACACGACCGTGGATGCGGGATGGAAAAGCAAGGGTGCCGGATTCAAAATGATTAAAGAGGCATCGCGTTATTTCGCAGCCAAGTATTATTAAATTTTATAGCAAAAACCTTAAGCTTTGGACCATTGTCCAAGGCTTATTTGGGTTTTTATTCAGAAAATATTCAGAATCGGGCGTTACAATGCTAGAAGCTCAATTGGTTCTGAAGGAAAATACAGGCACCAATGTATCGTGCGCCAAATAAAAGTAAGCGGAGGTGATGGACGAACAAATCTCTTGTCGGCATATCATCCGAGAGATGGTTGGCTCGATTTGCGCACGCGAAAGCAACATCGGAACCAAATATATTGAGGGTAATGGAGAGGCTGAGGGAGAGATCATGAAGAAAAAAGTAAGTGGAATCGTATTGGCTCTGCTGCTTATGCTCCAAACGTTGTTTGGAGGATCGGACTGGACGGTCAATGCATCGAGCAATGTTCCAGAACCGGTAAGCGTGCAGGATTCAGTGTATGGAGTGACGGATGATGTTTATGGCCCATCCGAATCAGAAATCAATAATGATAGCATTTTAACCAAAGTTGTGTTAACCGACATGGACGGCACCGTCATAGATGCCGTTTATAACCCGGACAGCAGCCTGGATATCGGTGCAGCCGTTAATCTAAGCTATGAATGGGAGCTGCCGAACGGTCACAACTATAAAAATGGAGACATATTTACCTTCGAGCTGCCGCAGCAGTTTGAAATCTTCACGGATATTGACTCACCGCTCGTTTCCGGTCAAGGTGAAGTTGGCCGTTTTACGGTGGACCGAAGCGGCAAAGTTGTGATGACCTTCAATGATTACGTGGAGAGCCATTCCAACATCAGCGGTAAGCTGGAAATTCGTACAGAATTCAAGAAGGAAGTTCTTAAAGGTAGCACCGAAATCATTATTGCTATTCCGATAAAGGGCGGGGTTCAGACCGTCATTGTGAACCTGAAGCCGCAAGGCGGAAAGCTGATCGAGAAGCAAGGGAAAGCGATTGGCAAAGACCGGATCGATTGGTCGGTTCAGATCAACAAATCGCTAAATAAAATCAAGCACGCAGTCATCACCGATGAAATGCCTGAAGGCTTGGAGCTCATCGCGGATTCCGTAGAGGTATACAACCTGCAGGTTAACGGTGACGGCTCAGCCGTTCTTGGCGATCAGCTGGATGCTGGCAAGTACAACGTCCAAACAGGCAGTGGCGGCAAACTGGAGCTTGCATTCTTGGATGAGACGATCAGCAAAGCCTACGAAATTCGCTTTTCGACGAAGCTTGTCGGCGAACAGTCCCGTTTTGAGAACACCGCTGTACTGTCTGGCGACGGGATGGAAAATGCCCAATCAACGACTACCGTAACGGTAGATCGCGGCAGTTTCTTGGATAAGACATATAGCCAGGACAAGGACACCGGAATCATCACTTGGACGGTGAAATTCAATTTCAACGAGAAGGAGATTCCGAGCGCTCAAGCCATCATTACGGACCAAGTTAGCGAGAACCATTCCTGGATTGCCGATTCGCTGAAGGTGTATAACGAGGATTCGAAGGATGCCAGTGCTTTGGTATCACCGGATGAATACACCGCTGTTGCGAAAAGTAAGCACGGATTCGAGCTACAATTCAAGAAGGATATCGATTCGCCTTATACGATCGTGTACCAGACGGAGCCTGTCGATCGATTGAGCTCAGAAGGGCAGGAAGTCAAGAACAAAGTCGTATCAGGTGAAGCGTCCAAAGAAGTAACGGCACCGGGCTATGGAAGCCGTGCTCTGGTGAAAGGATCCTCGAACGTCAATTTTGCAACCAAAACCGCGAAGTGGAAAATTACGGTCAATGGCGATAAAAAGCCGGACGGCACCAAATACGTCATGGAGAATGTAGTTATCACGGATACGTTCCCGCAAGGCGGACTTGAATTCGTTCCGGATTCGGTAATCGTGAAAGCGGACGGGAGAGTCGTTCCAGCGAGCGAGTACACGGTGAAGGGCAATGATTTACGTGAAGGCTTTATCATCGAGTTCTCCAAGATTGACACCACCTATACGATCGAATATGAAACGAAGTTTAACATCAACTGGCTGAAGGATCGCAAATGGGACTTTTTAAACAGAGCCTCGATGACATGGGTCGAGGAAGGCAAGGTGAAAGGTCCGATTGTGCGGGATGCAAGCTTCTCCGCTGATGGTTATACCAAAAATAACGGCGGTAAAGACGGCAGCTACAATCCGATCAGCAAAGAAATTACGTGGAACGTCAAGATGAATTATAATCTTGATTCGCTTCAGGAAGCGATCATCACCGATGTACTGAAGCATGATCAGAAGCTTGTTCCGGATTCGGTCAAGGTATATGAAATGAAGCTGACTGGAGGACGGAATGGCGTTCAGAAGGGCTCGCTAGTTCCCGCTTCTCAATATGAAGTGACAGAACCATCAGAAGCTAACGGCAACAAGCTGTCCATTCGCTTGGTCGGCCCGATCTCATCCGCATACTGGATTGAATTCAAAACATCGCTGGAAGGTACATTGATTGTCAACAAAATCGATAATACTGCAGAGCTGTCCGATGGAAGCGCGAAAAAGGCAACATGGAACGCCAGCGTAACGATACCTCACGGCGGCGAATATGTGAAGAAGAGCGGCTCCCAGAACGGAAACAAAATCGACTGGGAAATTCGCATCAACGAAGGTCAGTCGCATATTTCCAACGCAAAAATTATCGATAATCCAAGTCCGAA
The DNA here is from genome assembly GCF_038002285.1 of Paenibacillus sp. FSL R5-0810. Classification (NCBI taxonomy): domain Bacteria; kingdom Bacillati; phylum Bacillota; class Bacilli; order Caryophanales; family Paenibacillaceae; genus Paenibacillus; species Paenibacillus sp. FSL R5-0810. The sequence continues at coordinate 1,989,321 of NZ_JBBOCF010000001.1, read as the reverse complement.
CCAGATCTTGATCGAGGATTCCTTCCGCTTGTATGCGACCAAGATCAATGCAAACGGAAAAGCGGAAAAAGCCCAAGAACTGACTAAAGGGAAGGATTATACCTTAACCATCCATAGGCTTGATGGTGATAAAGAGACATTCGAGTTGAAATTCACAAATGACATCTCTACGGCCTATATTTTGGAATATCAGTCGTTCATTATTGCTGAAGATAAAGAAGCAGTACAGAATAAGGTGGCTCTTGAAGGAGATCAGCTGAAGACGGAGATCCGGGAAACGACGGAAGAGGTTATTGTCCGTACGTCCTCCGGTTCAGGTTCGGGAGGCGGCGTTACGGGCAGCCTGGAAGTAACGAAGGTGGATCAGGACGATCAGACGAAGCCGCTGGCGGGAGCCAAGTTTGCGCTCTATGATAAGGCAGGCAAACGGACGCCGATCGTTAAAACCACGGATGATGAAGGCAAGATCCTGTTTACAAAGCTGCTGTACGACGACTATGTTTTGGAGGAGCTGGCCGCTCCAGAAGGATATAAGATCGAGCAGGCGAAGTGGGACGTAACGATTGATTCCAGCATCAAGAATCAAGACAACGTTAAGAAAATGATCGTTACAAACCGCAAGGAAGAGCCGGTTATACCTGGCGAGCCTACGGATCCAACAGATCCAACAGATCCGGAGAACCCAACGGATCCTGGCAATCCGACCGATCCAGGCTACCCGGGGAGCCCAACCGATCCGGGCAATCCGACGGACCCAGGAAATCCGGGGAACCCAACGGATCCAGGCAATCCGACAGATCCAGGTAACCCGGGGACCCCAACGAATCCTGGCAATCCGACAGACCCAGGTAATCCGGGCAATCCGACCGGTGAGGTAGAGGTGCCGGACGAGGACATTCCAAGAGGTGAACCAACAACGCCTCAAACGCCGGAGACACCTCCGACAGAGCCGGAAACGCCTACCGTCGATATTGACGAAGAGGATATTCCCCGAGGAGGCGTCGAGCCTGAGCCTCAAAAGCCGGAAGCACCAACTCCTTCTGAGAACGCTTCGACACCGCAGCCAACGGTTCCTATGCTTCCAAAAACGGGTGAATCGAGTCCTTATCCGTTCTATTTGGCGGGTCTCGGGCTGATCGCTTTCGGTGTATGGTTAGGTCGCAAACGGATGAACATGAAACAATAGCACGTTGTACTTCGGCTCTTCTTGTCCAGTAACCTGGGCAGGGAGAGCTTTATTTCTTGCAGCATCCCGTCATATGCTTAAGCACTGAACGGCAAAGTTCGAGAAGAAAATTTTATGATTTATTATTGACTGAACGATCTATAATTGATATGATGAAGCCATCAAAAGGAGGTGCTAATAAGACAATATAGTTGAAGCAATGGTATTTTTTTAATTCGGTCTGGAAAGTCGTTTTCTTGAACCTTCATTCTTGACTGAATAATCCGATAACGATAGTATTATGGGAGTGAAGGAGGCAGACGAAAATTGGCAAGGAACAAAGAATTTGACACGACATTGGTCCTACATAAGGCTATGGAAGTATTCGGTCATTACGGTTATGAGGGCACGTCACTGCAGCTTTTGCTCGAAGGATTGGGTATAGCGAGACAAAGCTTGTATGACACCTACGGAACGAAGCGAGATCTCTTTATCAAAGCGGTTAAGTATTACCTGGACGAGAAATCGTCTGCCGTCATCGCCCATTTGGCTCAACCAGGCTCTGTCAAGGATACGATTGCCGAAATCTTTGCGATTATCGTCGATACATTGAAGGATGAGCAGCGCCGCAAGGAGTGCCTAATTCTGCATAGCGCAATTGATCAGGTACCTCATGATCCCGAGATTGCACAGATTTTCGAGCAAGATAAGATTCGTTTGGAGCAAGCGCTATACGAGGCATTAGCCCGTGGCCAAGAGCAGGGAGAGTTAGGATTGAATCAGGATCTTCGCTCGCTGGCACGATATTTATATCATTCGCGTTATGCACTGACGCAAGTAGCAAAATTAACGGACGACCCTCTCGTCATCGAACAAGTTGCTGCAGTTACTCTATCTGTACTTGATCATAAATGAAGCGTCCTTTTTCGCGCTTCATTTATTCATGCGAATAATAGAATGATCAGTCCGTAATGGCGATCATTTTGGATTATTCAAGTCTACAATCGCGCATATATTAGATCGATTGGTCTATAATATTGCGCATATTAGATCGATTGGTTCGTAATTATGTTTATATTAGATCGTTTAGTCTATAAAATGGAAGGGGAAATTGTATATGAGTTCAAGTAAATTCAAAGGCTTGGCACTTTTCATTCTAGCCATCTCCCAGCTCGTTATGGCACTCGATTACACCATAATTTTTGTAGCGATGCCGTCTCTCGGCAACGAACTCGGGTTTTCGGCAAACCATCTGCAATGGGTCGTCAGTGCATTTTCACTCGCTTACGGCGGTTTCTTGCTGCTTGGCGGGCGCTTATCGGATCTTCTTGGCAGACGGCGCATGTTTATAATCGCCATGGCACTCTTTGGCCTAGGTTCGCTGCTTGGAGGATTATCTGAATCGCAGCTGATGCTCATCGTCGCAAGAGGGGTGCAGGGTCTTGGAGGAGCTCTGCTCTCTCCCGCAACGTTGTCATTGATTGTGTCTAACTTTAACGAAGGAGCGGAACGTAACCGTGCAATGGGCATATGGGCTTCCATGGGCGGTGTCGGCTTGTCGCTTGGATTACTCCTTGGCGGTGTGCTCACCAGCTATATCGGATGGGAAGCAACCTTCTTCGTTAACGTGCCAATCGCGCTTATCGTCATTATTCTTGCACCCATTGTACTTGCCGAGAGCAAGGTATCCACGGCAACCAGGCACTATGATGCTGCCGGAACGATCTCCGTTACTGCTGGGTTAATGCTCGTCGTATATTATCTAATACAGTCACCGGTGGAAGGCTGGTTCAGTGCATCGACACTTCCTTATGTGCTGCTTGGAGCGGTGCTGTTTCTCGCTTTCATAATCATTGAGCGGCGTACGAAAGAGCCATTGATTTCCTTCGGATTGTTCCGTAATCGCAATTTGACCGGAGCAGCACTCACTGCATTTCTGTTGTCGGCCTCGTTCGGGTCACTGTACTACTTTCTGACGCTGTATACGCAGGGTGTCTTGCACTATTCGGCCATTCAATCCGGCCTTAGCTTCCTGCCGCTTACGCTTAGCGCTTTACTTGGTGCCCGGTTCATTAACAAAATACTCACTAGGATCGGCGTAGCAGGTACAATCGCTGCCGGCATGGGTCTGGGAACGATCGGTTTTTTACTTCTGACAAGACTGTCGGAAACAGGGACGGCGTGGGGGATCATACCAGGCACGGTTATTATCGGCCTCGGCCAAGCGCTTGTGTTTACAACGATGTTTATCGCCGGAAGCACGGGAGTGGATCCTAAAGTACAGGGCGTTGCTTCCGCGCTCATTTCGACCGGCCAGCAAATTGGAGGTGCAGTAGGCTTGGCCGTGATCATGGCCATGATTTCGGCTGGTATGGGTACGAACGAAAGTCTCGAAACCATGATGGCGACGGAGCTTAACCAAGCGATCCGGACTGCGTTTCAAATTGCGGCTGTCACTACGGTGCTTGGCATCGTAGTAGCTTTCTTGGTGCTTAAACAGCCTAAGGCATCGAAGAATGCAGATACGGAAGTGACCATTTCCCATTAAAAAACGCAGTAATATTGAGAATAAGGAAGAGGGGCCGCGGATAACGCGGCTTCTTTTTTACGGCCGAACAATACCGCTATGGCATAAAGCACCCTTTGAACATCACCGTAAAAGGCAACCGAGAACAACATTTCATGTTAATGAGCATTGGTGGTGCATTCCATTCAGATCGATATAATGAAGACAAGGGATGTGAAAAATATGATTAGTATGAATTTAAAAACCATGCGCAAGCTGCACCGATTGACTCAAGAAGAAGTGGCTGAAAAGATCGGCGTGTCCAGGCAGGCCGTAGCTAAATGGGAAAATGGAGAGACCGTGCCGGATATTCAAAACTGCTTAGCTCTAGCCGAACTTTACGATGTTGTATTGGATGACTTGGTCAAAAATTCCGATAAGCATGTCAAAATAGGGATTCGGCCGAAGGGAAAGCACATGTTCGGGATGGTAAAGGTTGGAGACCGGGGACAGATCGTGATACCCAAAAAGGCAAGAGACATATTCGATATCCGTCCTGGGGACAGGCTTGTGGTTCTGGGGGATGAAGCGCAGGGAATCGCCATTTTGAAGAGCGAAGGCTTGCTGCAGTTTGCCGAGGAGATCCTTCAATCGCAGAACGACGAGGAGGAAGATGAGTGTTAGCTATTGAAACGAAGAATTTATCCAAAAGATACAAAACCAAAACGGCCGTCGATTCGCTCAATCTCTCGATAAAGCAGGGCGAGTTGTTCACGCTGCTTGGCGTGAACGGCGCAGGAAAAACAACGACCATCAAGATGCTGACTTGTCTGAGCAAACCTACCAGCGGCGATGCGATTCTATTGGGAGACAGCATTATCTCCAATCCCTTTGCGGTGAAGGAGAAGATTAACATTTCGCCGCAGGAAACGGCAGTCGCTCGCAACTTGTCCGTCAAGGAAAACCTCGAGTTTACTGCAAAAATCTATGGATTCGACCGGAAAGAAACAGCCTTGAAAGTACAGGAAATGCTCGATACCTTCAGTCTCGCAGAGGTGTCCCCAAACAAAGCAAAAACGTTATCAGGTGGTATGCAAAGACGGCTTAGCATTGCAATGGCGCTGATTTCTGATCCCCAAATCCTGTTTCTCGATGAGCCTACCTTGGGCTTGGATGTTATCGCTAGAAGGCAGTTGTGGTCAGCCATTGAAAAACTAAAAGGCAATATTACCATCATTTTAACAACACATTACATGGAGGAGGCGGAAGCGCTCTCGGATCGCATCGGAGTCATGTCGAAAGGTAAACTGAGGGCTGTCGGTACGACGGCTGAATTGACGGCAAAGACCAGCACGGGATCGCTAGAGGATGCATTCGTATCTTTGGCAACACTAGAGGAGGCAACTGGATGAAGACGGCAGCATTTTCCGCACGAAACCGGAAGGAAATGATTCGGGATCCGTTGAATATGGCTTTCGGTATTGGTTTTCCACTGGTCATTTTGCTGCTCTTAACGGCGCTGCAATCGAATATTCAAGTTGAATTGTTTGCTATCGATCAGCTGGTTCCGGGAGTCGCCGTATTCGGATTATCGTTCATCTCGCTTTTTTCAGGGATGCTCATTGCTAAGGACAGAAGCACTTCATTTTTAATGCGATTATTTACGGCTCCATTAACGGCTCCGGACTATATCCTGGGATACACGTTACCTTTAATTCCGATGGCGGTTCTTCAAATAACGATAACCTTTATCGCGGCAGCCTTCTTGGGACTGGCGATCCATTTTAATGTTCTGCTGTCCATCGTTGTGCTGATTCCGGTAGCCATTTTATTTATCGGCATTGGGCTGCTGACAGGAAGCCTGTTTAACGATAAACTCGTCGGGGGCGTGTGCGGAGCTTTATTGACGAATCTCAGCGCATGGCTGAGCGGGACATGGTTTGATCTTCATCTGGTGGGCGGTTGGTTTAAGGGGATAGCCTACATGCTTCCTTTTGCCCATGCGGTTGACGCGGGAAGGGCAGCCATTTCGGGAGATTACACATCGATTTTACCTCATCTTTGGTGGGTGATCGGGTATGCCGCTGCCGTGCTGATTGTAGCGATCTTTGTATTCAGGAAGCAAATGAGCAGTGATAGCGATTAGACTATTGAACGAAAATCGATGATATAATTGCGTATCGTGTAACAAGATGTCCATACGGCCTGTTGGAGGTCAAACACATTTCTGTAAGAAAGGTCGCCGAACTGGCGGCCTGAATTTTTGATAATCCTATACATCAATCAATGTATAGTCTGCGCTCCATCCAATACGGATGGGGCATATTTGTGTTTAACATCATTTATGCCTTTACCAAATTTGGAATTCTAAAAATCTTTGATCAAAATTAACAATGATTTTATATGATTGACGGGAAATCGGTAAAGGGGAAGTGCTGTGCGTAAAAAAAGCAGGAAAACCCTATTCATTAACGAAATGCTCTTTCAATAAACGGAACATCTTGAATAAAAGCAAATCGATGGAGGTATGTCGCTAAATGTACACCGTTCTGATCGCCGAGAATGAACCATGGGTATTGAAAGGAATCGTCCAGATGGTGAAAGCTGCCGGGATGGAATTCCAGGTTGTTGGAGAATGCAGCAATGGAAATGAAGCATGGAACATGATACAAGAAGTGTGGCCCATGCTCTTGATCACGGATATCATGATGCCTGAGCTGGATGGGTTATCTTTGATTAAACGAATCGCCGAGCAGCGAATTCCCATGGTATCCGTCATTATCAGCGGCTATGACAATTTTCAATATGCACAAAAAGCCATGAGCTATGGTGTATCCGAATATTTACTGAAGCCGCTGGAATATGAAATACTGACTGAAGCATTAAAGCGATCCAAGGATAAGCTGGAGTCGCTAAAGGATCTGAACAACTATATCGTCAGGTTCCAGTGTTTATTGGAAAACAGTCAGGGTTTGGCGCTCGATACCATCATGCAGAAGCAAAACCAATTGATTCAGTCGATCTTAAGGTTACATGGTCTGAACAACAATGCCCGGGTCGGGCTGCTGAATATATTGGACAACAAATTGAAGACCCTGCTTAATGATTTTGGCATTGAGTTTAGGGATATCCCGAAATCCAAGCACCAGGATGAGACCTCCATCTTGAAATACTACATGGCGATGCTGGAAAAATGGTATCTCGAGTATCCCCGAATGGTGAAATCAAGCATGCCTGAGGCCATCGCCCAATCATGTCGCTACATTGAGACCAATTTTAAAACGAACCTATCGCTCGCGGAAATGGCGAACCTAACGAATTTCAGCATTTCCCATTTCAGTATGTTGTTTAAAGAACATACGGGCAGTTCGTTCGTCAGCTATGTGAACCGATTGCGTGTTGATGAAGCCAAAAAGCTGCTGAGGACAAGCTCCTACGCTGTATCCGAAATTGCGGACATCGTCGGATACGCTTCCGGTCCGTATTTTACGCGAGTGTTCAAAGCACATACCGGCGTGTCGCCCCTCGAATACAGAAGGAGGATGGGTTCATGAAATGGCGGAACTGGCATTATCGATTCTCATTCAAAACGAAAATCCTCGGGCTGGTATTCTCCGTTAGCATGATTTCCGTTTCGCTGATGGCGGTGTTCACATCGTATTACTATACCGAATCAGCTAAAAATGATTTCTACATGATTGCCCAGGATTCTACGGCGAGAATGAACCATCAGCTTGACCGGTATTTCACGCAAATGGCCCAATCGACATATGCATCCATTGCCGGTCCATTGCCCTCGAATTCCATGCTCGGCGACAATCCGGAAAGCGGGCTGCTGCAGAAATGGCTTATTCGTGGTCAATTGTTCAGTCGGGAGCAGGAGGCACTGGTTGAAGGGATCATGTCGAAGTATATTGCAATTAACTACTCCAACGTCCTGGGGCTTGTGCTCCGTTCACACGACAACCGGCTGATTTATTCGAAAGACCATTCTTTAAGTCATCCCATGATTAGATCCTCACCTTGGATTAACGATACGTTGGCCGACACATTAACCATCGTTCCCTCCCATTATCGTCCGCAAAATACCCTCATGGCGGCATACCCCTATATTACTCTGATCGTTCCCGTCTTTGATCCAAATTCACTTAAGCTCGTCGGCAATTTGAATATCGCCTTATCCATGACCGAAATCGAGGATATTCTTGGACAGACGCGACTCGGGAGAACCGGATTCTTCTTTATTGTCGATTCCTCAGGGGAGATCGTTTATCATCCGGACGTCAACTTAGCTGGTCGTCGTGTTGAAGACACCGCAATTAGAGCTCTCCCGCTTGGAGGGCAGGGGGCTGTTATCAAACGAAATGGGGAGAAAATTCTGATGTCCGGCAACCGGTCGGAGCTGACAGGCTGGAATCTGGTTGCTTCCGTCCCTATGCACGAGATGGCGAGCGGTCTGGACTTCGCGCGAAAAGCAACGTTGTTTGTCATGAGCGGCATTATTGTTATATCCCTGCTCTTTATCCCAAGGATGGTCGACCAAGTAGTACGTCCCATTCTTCGCCTGCGAAATCTGATGAAACAAGTGGAGCAGGGGGACACAAGCGTCTACGCGGAGGTGATTGCCGGGAAGGACGAGATTCAGCAGCTTAACGGAAGCTTTAATCAAATGACGACCAGGCTGAATGAACTCATACACACGGTTCATCGTCTGGAGATCAACGAGATGCAGCTTCAGCTCAGGCAAAGAGATGCGCATATTCAGGCATTACAGAATCAAATCAACCCTCATTTACTCTACAATACACTGGAAATTATCAAAAGCATTGCTTTTATAGAAAAGGTTCCGACGATTGAGAAAATGGTGACCAGTCTCGCAGCCGTATACCGGTATTCATCAAAAATGCCCGGGGCTGAAGTGCTGCTAAGGGATGAGCTGAAAAATCTGCAGCATTATTTAGAAATCATACATATTCGTTTTGAGCATTTTCAAAGCCGCATATCGGTGCATGAATCTTGTTTGGATTGCCGCGTGATCAAGCTATCCCTGCAGCCGATCGTAGAGAACAGCGTAAAGTATGCCGTAGAACCCAAAAACGGAAATGCCCAAATCACGGTTACGGCATATGAGAGCGACGGTGACCTCATCATTGATATATCGGATAACGGGAATGGGTTTCCTGAAGAGGACCTTGCCCGGATTCGTCATCGAATGAAACTTGTGGAGCAACAGCCGGAGCCTGCCTCCCACGAGGAATCGGTTGGACTCATCAATGTCCATTCCAGAATGGCATTAAGATATGGCCCGCCATACGGCGTTAGTGTGCATTCATTACCGGGAAGAGGAAGCAAAGTGTCGCTTCGATTCCCAAATAAGATAAATTCATGATCAGAAAATCGGATAAAAAGATCATCCATTTGTGAAAAAATGACCCCCGGCAACAAGATATATTAAATGGCATAAGGGCAAATCAAAAATTGTGTAATGGAGGTCACCCGAAGTGAAAAGAATGCTTTCCATGATCATGATTGTGAGCGTCGTATTATTGTCGATCGTAGGATGTACATCGACGGGACAACAGGATGCCGGCACGGCTTCCGGAGATAACGGGGACAAGGAGAAGAAGAAAATCAAAATTGATATGATGATCGCCTCTTGGAAGGGAGGGGGCTGGCCGGACAACAACCATCCGATTATCAAGCACATTAATGAAAAATTTAATGTGGATTTGCAAATTCAGTGGGTACCGAATGCAAATTTTGCCGAGAAGCTGAACGTGATCGCTGCATCCGGCAAGCTGCCGGACGTCATAAGGATGGATAGTCCAAGCCTCTATTTAAAATGGGTAGAACAGGGAGTATTCCTGGATTTAAAGCCCCATTTAGCCGAGTATTCAAGCTTGCAAAACATCGCTAAACCTGAGGAATGGGCATTGCTGAACCCGAAAGATCAGATTTTCGGCATTCCGATATACGCCACAGCTCAAAATACCATTTATGTAAGGGAGGACTGGCTTGCTAAACTGGACATCCCTATACCGACCGCGGAAGAATTTACGATCGATAAATTTTATGAAATTGCCAAGGCGTTCACCACTCAAGATCCGGACGGCAACGGAAAGAATGATACCTTTGGGTTTTCAGCGCTCGGCAATTCGAGTCTCTTTGGCATTCCGGAGTTGTTCGCAGCCTTCGGATTGGCGAATGGCTGGAAGGAAGAGGGCGGCCAGTTGATTCCAATGCAAGTACAGTCGGATGAATGGAAAGCATTCCTGACCTTTATGAGTCGTGCATATAAGGAAGGAGTCCTTGACAAAGACTTCATTACCAACACAAATTTCAATGAGAAATATGCGCAAGGTAAAGTAGGTTTTGCCGACATGCATTATCAGTTCAGCCAGCAAACGAACCAACAGCTGCAGACCATTTCCCCTGGTGCCGATTTTGTGGAACTCAGCCCGCCGATGGGAAATAACGGGTCAAGGGGCAACTCAACGCCGACGAGTGGAACGATAAAGGTCGTGTTAAGCAAGGACGTGGATGACCAGAAGCGGGATCGCATTTTGCAGCTGTTTGATTGGTGGGTATCTCCAGAAGGCGAAGACATCCTAAAGAATGGAATTGAAAATATTCATTACAAGAAAAACAGCAGCGGAGCCTATGAGATGACCGGCGAGTTGAAGGCTGAAGGCGAGGGGCGCCAAAGCCTCTTATGGAACTGGGTGCTACGGAACAACAACAATACGTTTAACACGTATAAATGGAGCGATCCTACTTGGGCAAAGGAAATGGAGCAGTCCATTGCTAATGCTGGCAAATATCCATATAAGAACGCGTCGGACGCCTACATCTTCTCGTCAAGAACCTATCTGGAGAAGGGGTCGGCATTGAATGAAAGCTTCCACAAAACCGTGATCGAAATCATCGCAGGGAAGAAGCCGATTGAAAGTATCGATCATGCGATTACGGAGTGGAAGAGTAACGGCGGGGATAAGATCATAGAGGAAGTGAATGCCGCGTTTACGGCGAATAAATAACGTTCGTCTGAAGCTCCCGAGCGGCAGCAACCTTTCGGGAGTGTTATTTTCCAGACAGGCTTAAATGGAGGAGTGCAGTAATGAATGCGTACTGGAAGAGAGCATTTCCGATCTATTTCATGATCTTGCCGGGTTTTCTCTTTTTTATCATTTTCAAGTATATCCCGATGATCGGGATCTCCATTGCATTTATAGATTATAGCCCCTTCAAAGGGATAACGGGAAGCGAGTGGGTAGGACTTCATTATTTTCGCAGATTATTTGCTGAAGGCGATTTCCTCGTGCTGCTCAAAAATACGCTGCTGCTAAATCTGCTTGACGTTGTGTTCTTTTTTCCTGCTCCCATTCTAGTCGCCTTGCTCCTTAATGAAGTTAGAGCGAAGCGCTTCAAGACGGCGGTTCAAACCATTCTGTATGCACCTAATTTTATTTCCTGGGTCGTCATCGTCGGCATTACCATTCTGCTATTCGCAACCGGCTCCGGAGGGATCAATCAGATTCTGGACAATTGGGGGCTTGGCCCGCTGGAACTGATGACGGATCCCCAATACTTTCGGTGGGTGTGGCTGCTGCAGAATATTTGGCAAGGCGCGGGCTGGGGAGCGATCATTTTTCTCGCTGCTTTGTCTACCATTGACCCCACCTTGTATGAGGCGTCCACGATGGATGGCGCGAACCGCTGGCGCCAGGTCTGGCATATTACGCTTCCCGGCTTGCGAAACGTAATTGTCATCATGTTTATATTACGGTTCGGCCATATCATGGATCTCGGCTTCGAGCATATTTTCTTGCTCCAGAATCCGATGAATCAAGACGTTTCCGAGGTATTTGAGACGTTTATTTACAAAACGGGCCTGATCCAAGGTGATTACAGTTACTCAACGGCTGTCGGTTTATTTAAATCCGTTGTCGGATTGGTGATGGTATGGTTCGTTAACCGGCTGGCCAAACGAATGGGGCAGGAGGGAGTTTTTTAAGATGCGGCATGAAAAAGGCCTTGACCGGTTATTTACGATTCTTGTGTATTTCATACTTATCCTTGCGGCAGCCATGGCGATCTTTCCCTTGTTTTACGTGCTCTCCGTTTCCTTCTCAACAGAAATTGAGTATTTAACGCGCGGGTTCTTCGTGATCCCGAAGCAGTTCACCCTGGAAGGATACATGTATTTATTGGGACATCCCGGGTTTACCTCCGCATTTCGAAATGCGGTTATTCTTAGCGCGGTTGGAACGGCGCTGAATATTGTGCTGACCTCCCTCATGGCATACGGATTGTCCAAGCGGTGGCTTAGATTTCGCAGTTCCTTGAATTTTATGGTGTTCTTCACATTGTTATTCTCGGGCGGAATGATCCCAACCTATCTGGTCGTGCGGTCTCTCCATCTTTTAGACAGCTTCTGGGCGATTTGGTTAAGCACCGCAATAGCGCCGTTCAATGTTATTGTGATGCGAAGCTTCTTCCAGTCCATGCCTTCCGAGCTTGAAGAATCGGCCAAAATCGACGGAAGCGGGGAATGGCGTTTGTTTTTGTCGATTATCGTCCCGCTCTCCAAACCCGTGATCGCTACGTTTACGTTGTTTTATTTGGTAACCAATTGGAATACGTATTTTACTGCGATTCTTTATTTAAACGATGCTGACTTAATGCCGCTTCAAGTATTCCTAAGACAGATGCTGGTTGAGGACGATCCTACAATATCCAATGCGTCCAACGTCATGTATAAGTACACGCCTGCAGCCAAAATGGCGGCGATTATTTTAACAGCCTTGCCGCTGCTGGTGATCTTTCCGATCTTGCAAAAGCACTTCAATAAAGGAGTAATGCTTGGATCGGTTAAAGGATAAGTAGCAGATTAAATTAATATCGATACGAGGTGAGTAATAACATGATTAGTAAACCGAAATATGTAGCCCATCGCGGATTAAGCATGTTCGCACCTGAGAACACCATTGCAGCATTTGAATTGGCGGGCAAATCGGGCTTCTGGGGGATTGAATGCGATACTTACTGCACGACGGATGGTCGCTGGGTTGTCCATCATGATCGGACCGTCGACCGAATGACGAACGGGACGGGGAGGACAAAGGACTTCTCATTTGAGGAAATTCGCAAATTGGATATCGTTGCAGGCAACGGAATTGACGACTACAATGGCTTGTACATTCCAACGCTTGAGGAAGTGATGTCTGTCTGTTTATTCTTTGGCATGCACGCTTTCATCGAGATCGAGGAATATCATCAAGACGGTGATCTGGAGGTGCTGGTAGAGCTTGTGCGCACCGCGGGCATGGCGGATCAAAGCAGTTTCATATGTTTCAATGCCGATGATCTGTTCAAGGTGCGGGCGATTGATGAAACGGTGCCGCTTGGCTTTTTGTCAGCCAAACCACCTGCTGCTGAAGACCTGCAGCTTATTGGCCGATTGCAGCCAGCTTTTCTAGATTACGACTACCGGACAACGACGCCCGATGACGTACGCAACTGCATCAGGGCTGGAATTGACGTCTCGATCTGGACCGTTAACGAAAGAGAGATATCTCGGCAGTTTGAAGAAGCGGGAGCCACATATATAACAACCGACACGATCTTGTGGAAAACGATGGAGCCAGATAATCTTTCCACACCAAAGAAATGACGGAAGCCAAGAACGTACATGAACAAGAAGCCGTGATCTCCACGGCTTCTTAGTATTTAAGGATAAAGAAACTCAATGAGCCAAAGTATGCGGAAAGCGGATGTTTGAAAAAATACTGGAATGTTCGTTCCGATTAGTTTATACTCGTGTTGAGAAGGAGGAGGTATGAATGGGACGGACCAAAGAATTTGACCGTGAGCAGGTGCTTCGCAAGGCGATGATCGTTTTTTGGGAGAAAGGATACGAGGGGGCAAGCATCCCGGATTTATTGCAATCCATGGGAATAAGCAGATCCAGCATGTACGAAACGTTTCAGGATAAACAGACGCTTTATTACGAGGCCATCCAGCAATACAAAAAAATGTCGCAAAAAAAACGCGATCTGATGATCCATGCTCCTTCTGCGATCACCGGGATCCGCCAATATTTTGAGCTGCATATTACGAACGCATTTGCGACGCACGGTGAAGCTTATCCGCACGGATGTTTGATTACGAACGCTTCCGTGGGTCTGGATGCCATGGATGAGCCCTTGCAGAATACGATTCGCCAAAGCTTTACGGAGCTGGAGCAGCTGTTCTATGAGAAATTAAAAGAGGGCCAGGAAACGGGCGAAATTTCTCCTCATAAAGATATAAAAATGTTATCGTTCCTGCTGCTTAATCTCAACCATAGCATCAACGTGATGGCCAGGATCCAAAGCGACAGCGAAAAGGTCCGCGGCATGATGAACGCCGTGATCGAGTCGCTGTAGAGCTTTTTTTTCACCATACTGGAACAATCATTCCGAAAGGGTCTCCCTCTTGCTTAAGCATAGAAGGGGAACTTCTTCTCAAACTGGAATGGTTGTTCCAATATTCTTGCACGATCATCTTATAAGGAGTGTTTCACATGAATGAAAATGGATACGCAAAAGGAAAGCTGGCGAATTCGCCATCGCCCTGGATTATGCTGATTCTTGCTGTTGCATGCGGCTTGATTGCAGCAAATCTTTACTACACGCAGCCATTAGTTGAGTCCATTAGCTCATCTATAGGATTATCTTCAGGAGCAGCAGGGGTCATTGTCACGCTGACCCAAATCGGCTACGGGATCGGCTTGCTGTTTATCGTTCCTTTGGGAGATCTGCTTGAAAACCGCAAACTGGTGGTTGCGCTGCTGATGCTGACGGCCATCGTTTTAATCATTGCAGCCGCTGCCCGAAATGCCGCTCTGTTTCTAACCGCCTCTTTATTTATCGGTGTGGGGTCCGTCGCGGCTCAGATCCTGGTCCCTTATGCAGCTCATCTCTCCCCGGAGGAGACGAGAGGACGTAATGTCGGTAATGTCATGAGCGGGCTGCTGTTAGGAATCATGCTGGCCCGGCCGGTATCGAGCTTGGTGGAAAATTATTTCGGCTGGCACGCGATCTTTATGATGTCTTCCGCCTTACTCTTCCTACTCGCTCTGGTTTTGATCAAAGCACTGCCGGCAAGGAAGCCGCAAACGACCGAACGCTATCCGGCAATCATCTCATCCATGCTGCGGCTGCTCAAAACGACGCCGATTCTTCGTCGCAGGGCGCTGTATCACGCTTGTTTGTTCGGGATGTTCAGCCTGTTCTGGACAACGGTTCCGCTTGTCTTAACAAGTCCGCTATATCATTTTTCCTCTGCAGGCGTTGCGTTGTTCGCTTTGGCAGGGGTATCAGGCGCGGTCGCAGCGCCTCTGGCCGGCCGCTTTGCGGATAAGGGCCTGATCCGGCCTGCAACCGGAATATCCATCGCGCTGGTGCTACTATCCGGACTTCTGCCGATTGTCTTTCCTGGCGGTTCTTTGCTCTCGATCGTGATCCTGGTGCTTGCCGCCATCCTGCTGGATATGGGCGTGTCTGCCAATATGGTGTTGGGACAACGCGCGATCTTCTCGTTGGGAGCCGAGGTGCGGAGCCGGCTGAACGGCTTGTATATGGCGATCTTTTTTGCCGGGGGGGCCATAGGCTCTGCTGCCGGGGGATGGGCCTACGCTATGGGCGGGTGGAAGGCGGCGATGTGGCTTGGCGTCTTTTTCCCGGCTTTGGCAATGCTATACTTTTTGACGGAACGAAGGGTGCGGCAAGACCGCAAATAAAAAGCGATGCATGTTTTTAACAAGAGGTTATAAGATAATAACTTAGAAATAATCTGTAGGATGTATGGGTATGGATCGCAGGTGGCAATATTGAGCAATCAAGAAGAAATGTCTCCTCTCGATACACGCTATAATAAGTGTAATTTCCGAGAGAGAAATCATATGAAAGGGTGGGACGATGTCGGAAACCGAAGATGCTCAGAAAATCCATTGGAAAAGAAACATCATTCTCTTTTTAAGCAGCCAGACGCTCTCGCTGTTCGGTTCTGCCTTGGTGCAGTACGCCATTATGTGGCATATTACGCTGACGACACAGTCAGGCATTATGATGACGCTGTTCATTATTTGCGGTTTTATACCGACGTTTCTACTATCGCCGTTCGCAGGCGTATGGGCGGACCGGTTCAATCGAAAATCGCTCATTATCATTGCGGATGCCATGATCGCGGTGGTAACGCTCATCTTGGCCATCACGTTTTTGCTCGGTTACCAAGCCGTATGGCTGCTGTTTGTTATCGCCGCGGTACGCGCACTTGGTGGAGGTATTCAAACACCCGCTGTCGGAGCGATATTGCCTCAAATCGTACCTCAGGATAAGCTAACCAAGGTGAACGGCATTAACGGAAGCTTGCAAGCGCTCATGATGTTCGTTGCGCCTATTGTCAGCGCTGCTTTGCTAACGATGGCTACGATCGAAATGATTTTTTTCATCGATGTCGTTACAGCGGCGATCGCGATCTTTATCTTGTTCTTTTTCCTTAAAATCCCGTTGCATAAAAAGGCAGCTGACACGCAAAACACAGGCTATCTCGACGACTTCAAACAGGGCTTGGTGTATATTGGACAACATGCCTTTCTCAAATCATTCTTTATCTTTTTTGCCATCTTTTTCGTGCTTATGGCACCTGCGGCATTTTTGACTCCGCTGCAAGTCACACGAACTTTCGGAGACGATGTATGGCGCTTGACCGCGATCGAAATCGCGTTTTCGGTAGGCATGATGGCAGGTGGGGGGATTATTGCGTCTTGGGGCGGCTTCAAAAATAAAGTCTACACGATGGCGATTGCCAGCCTCGTGATGGCATTGTCCACATTCGCGCTTGGCATCGTCCCAGTCTTCTGGTTGTATCTAGCCATTATGGCTGTATTCGGGGTAGCCATGCCTGTCTTCAATACGCCGACGACCGTCATGCTGCAGGAGAAGGTGGATGAAAACTATTTAGGACGGATCTTTGGCGTCTTTGGAATGATCTCGACTTCCATGATGCCGATCGGGATGTTGATCTTTGGACCGCTTGCCGATGTGGTCAAAGTCGAATGGCTGTTGATCGGTACCGGATTGCTTATGCTCGTGCTGACTGTATTCTTCGCCCGCAACAAGCGATTGGTCGAAGCGGGGAAGCCGCTTGTGGTCGCAAACGCCCCTGAGTAAGTATCGGATATCCATTCTAATATGAAGCCCGCAAATGCTCAGGCATTAGCGGGCTTCATTACTGACTCAGTGATAGGCCGGCGTTTCGATGCCGCAGGGGCCTCCGTCAGGATTGCCTTCGAGCTCAAGCGTAGTCCCGTCGGCACGGTAGAGCGGATTATACCAGCGCGAAATTTTGTCGGCACTGGAGTTGGCGTAGTGACAAATGAACGCCCGGCGGAATCGGTCCTTTGATTTGTTGCGGTATGAGCCGTGTATCAGATTTCCGTTGAAGAACAGCACATCACCTGGATCCATGACGGCCGGCACCGGCTTCTCGTCTTTTGGCGGTTTAACATAGTGCGTTGTGAACGATTCCTTAGAATCCGACACATCGGGACAGACGATCTCGTACGTGTTCGTTTTCGGCACAAGCAGCATGCAGCCGTTCTCCTCGTCGCACCGGTCGATCGCCGTCCAAGCGGCGATGCAGTTGCCCGGCTCAACCTTCAGATAGAAGTTGTCCTGATGCAGCGCCTGTCCTCTGGAACCCGGAGGCTTGTAGTAGAACATGCTCTGTGCTGCGTAGGCTTCCTCGCCGTACAGGTCCTCGAGAATCGCCATGACGCCGGGATGTAGCATATACTTCATGGCCACCGGATTGAACCGGTGCGGATGCATGACACGGGGGAACCGCTTCAGCGGGTCGGACCGGTCCGCATTCAGATCCGGTTCGAAATGGCCCGGGATCGTTGTTTGTCCGATCTCATCGAAAGTCAAGCGGATCTCATTGACCTCTCCCGGATGAAAAACCTCTTTAACGATTAGATAACCTTCCGTTTCAAATTGCTTCATTTGCTCTGTGGACAACGTTTTTAACACCTTTGACATATTGACTGCTCCTCTCCGAGATGAATTATCTACAGTTTAATGGAAGAGAACGCAGGCTTGAAGTCGCATTCATGCTCATAACAGGTTGGATTCTGCTATCCTGCTGGACAGAATGTGCAGAACACCTTATTTTATCAGGAGAAGGAATCAAGGAATATTCTTATGGGAGGAGAACGCATTGGTTGAAAACCAACAGCAAAATGGAGCTAAAGACGGGGGGATATTGATTGGTCATTTCCGGGAGAACGAAGAATATTCGATGACGCGCTCGAACGGAATCGATGACTGGCTCATCTTTTACACGATCGAAGGGGGAGGGTATGTGCGAACCCCCGCGGGTGAGAAAACATGCGGCCCGGGTGATGTCGCAGTCATACGCAGAGGAGTGCCCCACACGTACGGGACGACGTCGGGCGGCATATGGCATTTCATGTGGGCGCACTTCCAGCGGCTGCCGGAGACAACGCTGCTGCCCGATGACGAAGTATCGGTCTGCAAAATGCCGAACGGCACCATGCAGCGACGCGTGCTGCGGATATTCCGGACGCTGCTGCATGATTTCCGCGATCGCGGGAAGCTGTGGCAGGAGCTGTGCGAGAATCAACTGAGCAGCGTGCTCCTGCTTGTCGCCGAGCAGCTTGCAGATCGGCATGACCCAAGGGTTAGCCAGGTGCTGCGCATTCTATCCGTTCGGATGCAGGAGCCTCTGACCATCGATGAGCTCGCAGCTGCGGTGAGGTTGTCAGCTTCTAGGCTATCTCACTTGTTCAAAGCAGAGACCGGACAGACGATCCTGGAAACGTTGAATGGCATGCGTCTTGAGCAAGCTGCGCTGCTCATGACCCACGCCGGCCGCACGGCAAGTGAGGCGGCAGTCGATGTTGGCTTTCAGAGTTACAATCATTTTGCCGCACTGTTCCGCAAACGTTACGGCGTCGGCCCGGCGAACTATCGCAGAAAAGGGTCGGCTGCAAACTAAGAAAGAACTGGGATTATGTCACTACTCCCATGAGGGCATATTTGACCATCGTCAGCATACGATTAGGCGAGACTGCTTCTGAGCAAGGGAGGATACCCAAATGACCGTTAACGATCAGCAGCTGGCGCAAATCGCTAAAGCCTATCTGCCCCACGGTGCTGAGCTTGTCACCATTGGAAAGCCTATGGAGCATGCGGCAGTTATCGCTGCCGACATCACGGGAGATCGGATTCCCGAAATAGCCGGTGTATATCGATGGAATGTTGAGCTTTATCTGTTTGTGCTGCAATACCGCAATAGCGGCTATGAGGTCATGGCCAATATCATGGGGCAGGGGTATGCGGTCACTTTATTAGGTGCGGTCCCTGTGATGGCTCCCGGCAAGAACCAAATTATCGTTGGCTGGCAGGTTGGCTCCATCTGGTCCAAATTATCAATTTACGACTGGACATCGGAGGGGCTTAAGGATATCGCACCTCCTGAAATGAGTTACAGCTATATCGATGTGTTGGATATCCCGGGAGGTTCGGGACCGGATGGCCAAGCTGAAATTGTGTTATGGATACACGATACGGGCGAAGCCTATCGAGTCGAAGTCGTCAGGTGGAGCCAAGGAAGGTTTGTGACCGCGTCGGATGTTTACCCTCATTACTTTCCTGTTGTCGTAAGATACTACGAGAGGCTGACGCAAAAACATCCGGATTATTCCTTCTATTGGTATTACTTGGCGGATGCCCAATATCGGGCGGGGATGCCCGAGGCAGCTTTGGCGTCGGTTCGCATGGCACTCCGTTTCCCGGAGCCTTACCCTATGCGCGAAACGCTGTTAGAGCTTGAGAGCCGGATCAAGCAAATGCTGGCCGGCAGGTGGGAGCCCCGGCAGCCGGTCGGATTATTTCCGGCTTCCGTAAAGACCACGAGTGGAACCAAGTGGGGATATATTGATCGCAGCGGAAAATTAATCATACAACCAAAGTATGAGGATGCACAGGATTTTCAGGATAATGGACTTGCCATCGTAGGGATGCACGGCAATTATGGTCTTATTGACAGATCTGAACGTTATGTAGTGGCACCCATATATCAGTCCATTAGTCCGTTCTCGGAGCATCTGGCGATTGTGATCGATCATCAGGGATTTAAAATGATTGACGAACAGGGAAATGTGCTGACACGACGAGCATATCCGTACATTTCGGTACTGAAGGAAGGCAGGGCGGTTTATTATGTAACCGATCAGGGCAGCGGTAATGGAGCGGCCAGCCGATACGGATATCTTGATGCAGAAGGTCGGGAGGTGATACCTGCCCAATTCGAGGAAGCAAATGATTTTGCCGATGGGAAAGCCGTTGTGAAGATAAAAGACAACCATTACGCCCTCATAGATCCCCATGGCCGGCGATTGGCCGACTATCCATTTGCCTATGTCGGACCGCTTGGCGATGGGCTGCTGGCTTTTCAGCAGGATCCAAATGGAAAATATGGTTACATCAACGAGCAGGGGAATATCGTTATATCGCCGACGTACACCTCGGCATTCTCGTTTCATCAAGGCAGAGCGATCGTGAACACGGCGGAGGATTACAGGTGGAAGTACGGGGTCATTGATTCACAAGGTAAATGGATCATCCAGCCGGAGTATAACGATATTCGGGATTTGAATGAAGAACGGTTTGCGCTTGGGCGTGCAGTTGATCCCGAACAGCCGTATATTGGTTCGATCTATGCCATTGCAGATTGGGAAGGGAAGAGACTTTCTGAATTTATGTATCGTGATGTCTCGGACTACCAGCACGGCTTGGCTTCGGTTTATGACGGGAAGCAGACGTATTTCATTGACCGTACAGGACACCTCGCCCCAGGATATCCTCGAGTGGACGGCAGCGGTTCGCTCACGCTGGAACCCGGAGGGGTTATTAAGGCGATGGTCGATCAGCGCTTGTCTTACCTTGACCGGTCAGGTCACGTGATATGGAGACAGAACACGGTAATTCCCCTGAACCCGCCTTATCAGGTTAGAGAAGAGAAGTATAAACCCAATTCGGATTACTTAGTCTATTATCCACAGCTCGAAGGTATGAGGGATCAAGCAGCTCAGCAAACGTTGAATACGAAGCTTAAAGAAATGTCACAAGTCAAATTTATCCCTTCGAACCAACAGCTGGATTACTCGTACACGGGTGATTTTGACGTTATTTTCTACAAGCACCAGCTTCTTGAACTGGACCTCACCGGATATAACTATCCCTTCGGTGCCGCTCATGGCATGCCTTCCAAAGTGTTTGCCGCGATCTATCTTGACAACGGGAGGATCTATGAATTGAAGGATTTGTTTAAGCCGGGCAGCGATTATGTGAAGGAGCTCAGCCGCATCGTTGGCAAGCAGATTCAAGAGGATCCGCAGTATTCGTATGTATTTCCGGATAGCTATAAGGGAATTGCGCCGAATCAGCCCTTTTACGTAACCGAGGACGCGCTGCATCTTGTGTTTGCCCCCTATGAGATCGCTCCTTATGCCGCTGGTTTTCCGACATTCACGATTCCATTCACTCAGATCATGAACATCATCAATACCGAGGGTGAGTTCTGGAGAGCATTTCATTCTTAGGACTTTATACTCAATTATCAATTGGGTGGCCGTGTTTAATGCTTATCCCAGATGGAGGGTTGGAGGAGGAATTGTTAGAGTACAGTCACAAAAATACAAGGGATTCCCCTTAGGCGCTGACTTACCCGATCGACCCATTCCTTATCCGTTCATGCGTATGTAGGATCTCCCGCCATTCTGAATACTTTGTACCTACCGCTTCCTTGCTTTTCCAGTGTATCATGAAAAGATGGTCATAATGCTGCGGCATGAACACAGCTTCATGATGTACATAGGGAGACGATTGGATATGAATTGGTTGAACACAGAGATAGCACAGCGTTGGCGGACAGAAGGAAAGAGATACGCTTCCGAGATCAACGAATATGTGCGCATCGGCATGGAGAACGGTTGGCCAGAAGAGCTGCAGCCCCCTGAGGATGATCAGCGCAGAAGCATTGCCGGGGATATTCTTCGCATGATTCAGGGCGCCAATCAGGCTGGGGAAACAAAGAGGCTGCGCGAGGAAATTCCGCCGGCATCTTGGCCGATCACGTCCGAGTTTGGAGATCGGCTGCAGCCGATAGACCCGTTGACCTTTTTACGGGATGGGAGCTTGCTGGTCCATGCCGGCGGCCAGAGAACACGCGGGACGCTTTATTTGGCGCATGGGGAGCAGCTGACCACGGTACCGGATGCAAACTTTGCCGGAGGCTCACGGGATGGCGCATATGTGGCGCTTGTCAATGAAGAAGGCATTCGGGTTGTCGAAGGGATGACCGCCGATTCGGATGGAGCGCAGGTTGCCGTGTATCCGTGGGAGGAAGTGCAGAGCAAGCTGAAATTGGCGCTTCCGAACCTCGAATCCCTTGCCGATGTGGAGCACCCCGAATATGTGGTCGATGAGCTGATCCCTTTTGACGGGGGAAGAAAGCTGCTGCTCGTTTGCGGATACGGCATTTATTTGGTAGATCACGAGGGCGGGGTCGAACTGCTTAATCCTGAACATGCGGATCTCATCGAGTACGAGGAAGAGGATACGATTGTGGATATGGCTCACGGAGATGTTTCTCCTGATGGCCGGTGGCTGGCTTACGGCTCGCAATCCAGTTCGCATTTTTTGAAGGACCTGCAAAGCGGAGAGGTACATGCATTTGAACCGGCGTCAAGCTATCCGCACTTCGCGCGGTTTTCGAAGGATAGCCGCGAGGTATGGTATAATGCGTGCCATTTTTACAACGGGGCGACGTTCAAAGTGCCGCTGACGGAGGACGGACAGGAGAGCTACGGCGATATCGAGAAGGAATGGCCTATGATGAATGAAGAAATGCGGGTGTACGCGGCTGCCTCGCTGAAAGATGGATTCATCCTCGGAGATGCCTACGGCTATCTTAAGTATATCGATAGAGATGGCCGAGAGATCTGGCGGTATTTCGTCGGCAGCACCATATTTGGCATGACTGCTTTCGCGGATGAATCGATGCTGGCTGTCGGCACATATGGGGGCATGCTCCATCTACTGAAGCTGGATAGCGGCCAAAAAAGCGAATACAGCATTGGAACCGCAAATGTTATAGAGACGGATCGCTGGGTGCTGTGGCGGGATCAGGAGCCATTGCGCTGGTAAGAAGATTCAATTTGGTCCGGAGTGCGATAACAATTGAATGAAATGAAAACTGCACCAATGCAGAAGGAATAGACACGTAAATTTTGCGGGATAGCAAGCCCCTCTATTTTTGTTCAATCGGCGAATGAATGTGTTGTATCCTTTCATTCGCCGATTTTTTTTGTTTTCATGTGGAGGGCTGCCTGTATTTTTGGGCGGAAATGGTTGATTTACTATCATTCAGCACACGGAAAGGAGGTGATGAAGATGAACACCATTCATATGCTGGCCGGCATTCCCGGCAGCGGTAAAAGCCAATACGCGAAAGAATGCTGCAAACGGGAAAGAGCCGTACTTGTAGCGACGGACGCCATCCGGGAAAAGCTGTTCGGAAGCGAGACACGGCAGAAGAACACCTACCGGATTTTTGATGAAGCTTTTGCCGAGATTGAGCAGGCGCTTGCGTCCGGGAGAAACGTCGTGTTTGACGCTACCAATGTTGCCCGCAACCGAAGAGTTCAATTCCTGAAGCGATTTAACAAGGTTCCGGTGGAATGCCATGTCTGTAACACGCCCTACGAATTGGCCAGGGAACGGGTGCAGGCGAGAAAGCGTAAAATCGAGGACAAGGTCCTTGAGAAGTATGCCAAAAACTTCGAGTTTCCCTTGCTTGCCGAAGGCTTCAATCAGCTGCATATCGTCCATACGCCGGCAGATGTCGGACTTGAGCGGGCCGAGCTGGAGCAGCTTCTTGAACGGAAGCCGGGTCATGACGAGCTGTTTGCTTACTTGCGCCATTCTCCTTATTTCAGCGTGATGCTGGGATATGACCAGGAAAATCCCTATCATTCCAAAACCTTGTCCGAGCATACGCATGCCGTTCTGGAGTATATCCATGCGTTTTACGAAGGGGAGCATATGCTTGAGATGCAGCTGGCGGCTTTGTTTCACGATACAGGCAAACCCCTTTGCAAGGTATGGAAGCCGAACCGGGGATATTACTCATATTTTGGACACGAGCATGTATCCGCAGGGATCGCCTGCCATGTTCTGAAGGAACTGGGGTATGGCGATGATTTTATTTTACATGTGGTGAACATGGTGAGCTTCCATATGGAGATTCTGCACGGCGGTGATGCCGGGGCCTCCAAGATCTACCATCTGCTTGGCGGCCGGATGCTGGCAGAGCTGTATTTCTTCGCGGAAGCGGACACGTTCGCCAAATAGAGGTGATGAGATGAATAAAGTGAAATATCCGAAAACAATGCATTTGCCGTGGTCCAGAAGCTATACGGACGATGATAAAATTTTGCGGAGCACGGACCATTTTGCCGGACAAGAGGTTGTCATAACCGAGAAAATGGATGGAGAGAACACAACGATGTACTCGGACTTCATTCACGCGAGGTCACTCGACAGTAAAGACCACTCTTCCCGGCACTATGTGAAGACGCTGCACGGAGGAATCCGGTATATGATTCCGGAAGGGTACCGGCTTTGCGGGGAGAACGTATATGCCAAGCATTCGCTGCTGTATACATCCTTGCCCGGCTATTTCATGCTCTTCTCGGTTTGGAACGACCGCAATATCTGTCTTTCCTGGGATGAAACCGAAGCATGGGCGGAGAAATTGGGGATTCCGCTTGTTCCGGTTCTGTACCGCGGAGTGTGGAGCGAGGAAGCCGCCAAGCAGTGCTACACGAAGCAGTCCCGATGCGGCGGAGAGCAGGAGGGCTACGTGGTACGGCTCGCCTCAGAATTTCCTTATGAGGACTTCAAGCGCTCGGTCGCCAAGTTTGTCCGGAAAAATCATGTGCAAACCGACGAGCACTGGCTCAGCAAGCCAGTTGAGCCTAATGTTTTGGCCTAGGGTGTAAACGAGAGAATAAGCACGAAGACAGCAATAACCAAAACGGATGAGGAGGGTTTATCATGTAATTCGCTCGGAATTCCTAATGATTATTCGATCATGGGTCAATTCGTTGAATCCGACATACATAAAGATAATGACAATTGCCTTTGCACGTTTATCAATGAGAAACTATGGGCTGCATAGAGCCTTATATCGAAATACATACTACATAACTTTTCACAATTGCGGCAAATACGGAGGTGGTTGCTTTGAGTACGGGCATCGCGATTTACGATACGGAGAAAATAACAGCGCCCGAGGCACTCGAGATCGGGCTGTCTTTTTTTGAGGCAATCGGCGTCAGCGTGAACTCTGCCACGTATTATAGACTATTAAGCAACGGTGATCATGAAGGAGATCACGATCTGTTCGAGATTTCCCCGGATCGTTTAAGAGAGAACGTGTTAAGAGGAGAATGCGATGCGTTCTGGCTCTATCACGAGCGAAAAGGCTCGGTTCCTTGGCATGCCGCATTCAGCAGGCAAACCGGTGAATTCGGAAGTTTTCCTCATCTTACCGCATTTTGTGAATGTTCACTTGAAGAAGCTTACGCCTCGCTCACAGCGTGGCTTAAAAGCTTGGCGAAGCGGTTTCCCCGCTTTGCTTACGGGATTGTCTATTCCACGGAAAAAATGACTAACGCATATCTTTATGCGGCAGGGAATAGCGGGGTGACGCTGTTCCCGTACGAGAACGGTTTCGCATTTAGCAAAGAGACTCCGGGACTGTATAAGGGTAAGGGGCGGTATTCAGGGGAATTGCTGCGGATGGTTTACCCATGCAACCTGGTGAACAGTCGCCATTTACATATCGAAATCGGCGGAGTAAAGCTGGGAGTATGGATTACGGGCAGTCGGGAACATGGCAAGCTAACGAATATCGGAAAGGAACATTGGCTGTGGGAAGTGGAGACAACGCATCTTGACCAGATAAATCAATTATGCGGAGAAGCTGGATTTCTGGTGGCCTGGAAGCCTCGACCACTGAAGAAGCCGCAACGAAAGCTGCCCTGACCAGGGTAAATACAAAATGGAGGGAACAAGATGAACGAAGAAGCAGTTACAACCGGCTGGGATGCAATTGAAGAGCAAATGAAAAAGCTATATGGGGCCCAGGAGCCTAAGCACTACGGTACGGTGATTCCTTATATGTTGGGTGGTAAGGATCCGCTGGACGGTCTGAGCGCCTACAAAGCGGAGAACCCGCTGCCGCATTGGCATATCGTGACGTTCGGCTTTTCCGAGCTTTATGAGAAAGAGTCGGAAAATAAGGAGTATAGCGGATATGGATTTGAACTTACGTTTCGGGTGGCGCGCACGGAAGACGAGGAAGAGCCGCCGATGTGGGCGCTGAACCTGCTTCAGAACATGGGACGGTATGTTTTTAGCAGCGGGAACGTTTTCGCCTCCGGCGATTACTTGGATGCCAACGGTCCGATTTGTTTAGGAAGCGATACTCAGTTAACCGCGCTTGCCTTCGTAGAAGATCCTGAGCTCCCTAGCGTCGTTACGCCTAACGGAAAAGTTGAGTTTTTGCAAATGGTTGGAATTACGGAGGATGAGCTCGAGGCGATGAAAACGTGGAGTACTTCGGGCGTATTGGGTGCCAGCCAAACGAACCTTCCCGGGTATATCACCGATTTGTCCCGAGACTCCCTCTTGCGGATCCCTTCCATAGCGGAAACCGTCCAAAGAGGTTTGGAGCAGGAAGGTTCGAATACCGGATTTTTATTTGTGGATCAATTGGCTTGGGAGCCCGGCAAAAGCCGGCTGTTTAGCAAGACGCCGACCGTGCTCACCTTGGGGGCAAAGCAAGCGGGAACGGTCGGCAAGCTGCTTCGCGGAAGGCTTCTGAAAGGAAAGGACTTGACATTGGCAAGCCAAGACTTGAGAGTTGTGTTGGAGCCTGGTGCGGAAACCGGCTACGAAGCAGGAGAGCAAGAAGTACGGCTCAGGCTGGATGAAGCGACTGCGGACGAGCTCTCGCGAAAACTGCTTCCGAAGGAAGACAGAATCGAGTTGACTGCTTATAAAGGATGCATCATTCAAGTCGTTAAAACCCATATCAAGGACCAAGATGGTAACGTCGTTTCCACCATTGGGTAAAGCGTAAAATCAGGAGTTGAGGTTGCAATGAAATCACGTCGCAAAGGGGAGGCTCGGCTGAACGTGGTCAGCATCGCGGAGGAGCCGGTCGAGCAGCTGCCTTATACGGCAGCCGCTCCAGGGAGCAGAGGGGTCATCTATGGATATTTACCGGTTTATTTTGGAGGGATGCTTGGGCTTCCGGATGAAGTAGACGCACTAATCCTAGCTTCGGATCTGCAAGGCGTCGCAGGACACTTATCAGCTGATGAAATGCATAGCTCGCGGCTGATCGGCGAGGAGCTGCCCGAAATGCTGGCCTTGCTGCTGGAAAGCTATTGTCCCCAGTGTGATCCTGAACGTATCGTCGTGCTTCTGTGTGGTGACCTGTACGGCGACCCGGCTCAAAGAGGTTCAAGCGGCGATCCGCTTCCGGTGTGGGAAGCCTTTCGCTCGCATTTCGGCACCGTGCTTGGCGTAGCGGGAAATCACGATATGGTTACGGCAGAAGGGAAAGCAAGGCTTGCTGCAGCCCCGGGTATTGATTTTTATGACGAGCCTAGAACGGCGCTGCATAGCGGGTTGCCGGGCTGGGCGGTGTGACAGGAAGAGCGGGCAAGCCGAATCGGATGTCGGAGGAAGAGTACATAGGCGAGCTACAAAAACTGCTCCGACGCAATCCGGATGTGCTTATGCTGCATCAGGGTCCGGATGTGCCTGCATTCGGGCTTCCCGGCCATGCCGGAATCCGGCGAGAGCTTTCGGCCGGGCCTCCGTTGCTTCTTTGCTGCGGGCATGTCCATTGGGACCGGCCAATGGCGGAGCTGGACAACGGCACGCAGGTGATCAATACCGACGGGAGAGTGCTGGTGTTTGCCGCTGCGGAGTTGGATTAAATCGAACTGACATTTTTATATTAGAATCCAATCATAACTAGTTTTATACCGCAGCGGCAGTCTGAAGTTAGTGACTGCCGCTGTTCAACTTTTACCTGCAACATTCGTTTGATCCGAGAGGTAGAACAATAATCCGGGTGCCGCTTGAAGCAAAAATAATTGCGGCCGATTTAATCCTGACAACCATGTTGTCAGAATTCGTCAAGTAGGATCATAGCTAGATGATCCGAAATAGTTCATCGACAGAGGAGAGGATCACCGTGAGACTGGAGCGTTTGCTTGGAATGACGCTTGAGCTGATGGCCAAAAAAAGAGTGACCGCAACGGAGCTAGCCGCCAAGTTTGAAGTATCGGTGCGCACGGTTTATCGTGACGTCGAGTTAATCAATCTGGCCGGAATTCCGGTCGCATCGTTCACCGGCGCAGACGGCGGATTCGAGCTGATGGACGGATATTTTTTGACAAGGCAGCACTTCTCAGTCGACGATCTGTCGGTCATCTACACGCTCTTGAAGGCGATGGAAGGTTCGATGGGAGGCGCCGTAGCGCCTGCGATGCGGAAGCTGGTCAGCCTGCATCCGGGCCTGGCGAACGAAAGCAACCGCGAGGCGGTTATTTTGAGCATGAGCGCATCGGAGAGCGAACGTGATAGGATTCGGCAGCTGTTTCAGGCAATCCGGCAATCGCGCATCGTTCGACTGGCATACACGAGCGCATCCGGCACACCGTCCGAGCGCAGCGTGGAGCCGGGAAAATTGCTCTGGGAGAAAGGTGTCTGGTATTTGGAAGGGTACTGCAGGTCACGCCGAGGGAAAAGGTATTTCCGCATCTCGCGGATTACGGAACTCCAGGTGATGGAAGAAACGTTTATACCGCAGCCCCTACTTGATGAGCCGGAACAGGAAGAAGTGCATGGGATTCATGCGCATCTTCGGTTCGACCTAGCGGTACGTACTCGCGTACTGGAGCAATTCCCGGGAGAATGCACGTATCAGGGCGATTGCGTTGAAGTTCGCACGATCTTTTATAAAAAAGAGTATGCATTGTCGGTCATCACGAGCTACGGGACAAATGTTGACATCATATCGCCGGAAGACCTTCGGCGCGACGTCATCGCGCATATCGAAGCCATTCGCCAACACTACGCGAAACCACGAGGAGGAGATCGGATATGACGATTCTGGTAACAGGGGCAACAGGTACGGTTGGACAGCATGTGACGGAGCTGCTGTTGAAACAAGGCGCATCCGTGCGCGCATTAACGAGAAATGCGGAGCGGGCGAGAAAGAAGCTGCCGGACGGCGTGCAGATCGCCGAAGGCGATTTGATGAAGCCGGGTACGCTGAAGGATGCATTGCAGGGGGTAGAGGCAATCTTCCTGATCACTTCAAGTGACGAACCGAACGCGGATCTTAACACGGACCCGGAGATGGTGGCGCTCGCGAAAGAGGCTGGTGTAAAGCGCGTTATCGTTCTGGTCGGCTATGAAGAGGGGCCGGTCGAGGCAGCACTTAGAACAAGCGGCATGCAATGGACGCTGGTGAAGCCTGCGGAATTTATGGCCAATGCCTTGGTGGATTGGCGCGATACGATCCGTTCGGAAGGCGTTGTCCGGGAGTTTTATGGAGATGCTCTCAGCGCGCGCGTGCACGAAGAAGACATTGCGGAGGTTGCGGTCCTGGCCCTGCTTGAGGATGGACATCACGGACGCAGCTATCCGCTCACCGGACCCGAAGCGCTTACGCGTAAGGAAGCAGTACGGACCATCGCTGCAGCGATTGGCAAGGAAATCCCGTTCGTCGAACTGACAGAGGAAGAAGCAAGGCAGCAGTGGCGGCAGCAGGGGTATGACGAGGAGAGCGTCGAATTTTTCGTGCAGATCGCAAAAAATCCGCCGGAGGCTGGATATACGGTGCTGTCGACGGTCCAGCAGGTGCTCGGGCGGCCGGCGCGTACGTTCGCCGATTGGGCAGCCGAGCATAAACGGGAGTTTCTATAAGAGATTGGAGGAGGGCCCATGACGTACGCCATTGAAGCGAAAGGCTTACGCAAATCATTCCGGGGGCATGAGGCTGTGCGCGGGGTGGATTTGGCGATTCGGCAAGGAGAGCTGTTCGCGCTTCTTGGACCAAACGGAGCAGGGAAGACAACAACGCTGCACATGTTAACCACCCTGCTGCGTCCGGATGGGGGAACGGCGTACATCTGCGGCAGCGATGTTGTCGCCGAAGCAGCCGATGTACGCAGGCGAATCAGCGTTACTGGCCAGTATGCGGCGCTGGACGAATCGTTGACCGGCCGGCAAAACTTGAGGCTGTTCGCCGGGCTCCACGGTTTTTCGCATAAAGAAGCCGTCGTACTGGCGTCTGAGTTGCTGGAATCATTCGGGCTGGGGGATGCAGGTGATCGAACCGTCGGAACCTACTCCGGCGGCATGCGCCGGCGCCTGGACCTCGCCGCCGGCATTCTCTCGCAGCCCGAGGTGATGTTCCTCGACGAGCCAACCACCGGACTCGATCCGCAGAGCCGGCGCGAGCTGTGGGAGGCGATTCGCCTGCTGGTGAAGAAGGGGACAACCGTGCTGTTAACGACGCAGTATCTCGAAGAGGCAGACCAGTTGGCCGATCGGATCGGTTTCATCGCAGACGGAAGGGTTATCGCGACCGGCACGCCCGAGCAGCTCAAAGCATCGACCGGCGGCAAAACACTGACGATCCGTCTGTCAGCAGCAACCGACCCGTATGAGATCTGTCGTCTGTTTGCAGACGAACATGGGCTAAGTGCCCATACGGATGAAGACGGGGTGACCGTAAAAGCGGCGGTTCGGGAAGCTTCGCTGGCACACGCTGCGATCGGTACGCTTATGGAGCACCAAACGGCGATCAAGGATTTCGCCTTGAGTGATCCAAGCCTTGACGACGTATTTTTCGCTTTGACCGCCACAACCGGAAAGGAGGCGACGCGATGAGTTCCATACAAGCATCTCGTGCCCGAAAGCCAGGCCAAAGTCCAGGCGGCTTGACCGCGACAGGACTGTTCATGCGGCGAACGCTGCATCACATGCGTAATAACATCTTCGGCCTTGCCGTTGAAGCGGTGTTGTCTCCAATCATTATGCTGCTCATATTCACCTTTCTGTTCGGCGGAGCGATTGCCGGTTCCGCTCGGGAATATATTCAGTATTTGTTGCCTGGCATCCTGGTGCTGACGGTGGTGCCGATGACGGTGTACAGTGGTACGACAATCTGCACGGATATCGCCAAAGGCGTCTACCACCGGTTTCGTACGTTGCCTTTCTGGCAGCCCGCAGCCATTTTCGGCTCGATCATCGCAGACAGCTTGCGCTATGCAGTGGCACTACTCGTTGTCTTGACGATGGGGTTTGGGCTTGGATTTCGGCCGGACGGCGGCCTCGAAGGTACCATGGCAGCTGCACTTTATGTCCTCTTATTTGCATTCGGTACTAGTTGGGTCTTTGCACTCATCGGCAATGCGGCCAAGCGGCCAGAGACCGTGTCGGGTACGAGCATGATGATTGTTTACCCGCTTCTATTTGCCAGCAACGTGCTTGTCGATACTTCGACAATGCCGCGCTGGTTGCAGGTGGCGATCGACTTGAACCCAATCAGCATCGCTGTTACGCTCATACGAGGACTGCTACACGGAACGGCGAATGCAGCTCAACTGGCGGCAGGCATCGGTGTCGTCCTGCTGTTGATTGCTATTTTTGCTCCGCTGACGATCAATGTTTATTTAAGGAGGCAAATACGGTAGCAGGAATGGGAATTGCTCCTCTTCCTTCAACCACTCCTCGTTGTAGGGACGTACTCCCAATCTCATGAAATCAAAATAGGAGGCTGCCATGAAGCAGGAGTATATAGAGATAAGCGGTGCGCGAGAGAACAATCTGAAGAATGTGTCGCTTCGCATTCCCAAACGCAAAATATCGGTCTTCACAGGGGTGTCCGGCTCTGGTAAGTCGTCGATTGTATTCGACACACTGGCCGGCGAAGCGCAGCGGCTCCTGAATGAGAATTTCAGCCTCTTCGTACGCAATTTTCTGCCACGCTATCCTCAACCGGTAGCCGATGCGATAGAAAATCTAAACATGGCGGTCATCGTTGACCAGAAGCGGCTCGGTGGAGGCTCGCATTCGACGCTTGGTACGGTGACGGACATCTCTCCGGTACTGCGGCTCTTATTCTCGCGTGTCGGCCGTCCCCATATCGGCAACGTCAATCGGTTCTCCTTCAATGATCCGCATGGGATGTGCCCGAGCTGTAACGGGATGGGCAGGATGGTCGTTGTTGATTCGGACGCCGCACTGGACAGAAGTAAGACGCTTCGCGGAGGGGCGATTCGGCTGCCGGAATATGCCGTCGACAGCTACGAATGGACGATTATCGCGCAGACCGGCAGCTTCGATTTGGATAAGAAGCTGAGCGACTTTAGTGACGCCGAGATGGAGGAGTTGCTGTACAGCAAGTCACGTAAGATTGAAATGAACGTCGGCGGAAAAGCGATGAACTTCTCTTACGAAGGTATCTTTGAGAAGTTCACCCGCAAGTATATTAAACGCGATGTAAAAACGATGTCCGAGCGCACTCAGAAGATGGTGGCTCCGTTCATCTCGGAAGGTCCATGCCATCTTTGCCGCGGCGCCCGCCTAAGTCAAGAAGCGCTCGCCTGCCGGATCGGCGGGTACAATATTGCCGAGCTGTCGGCGATGGAGGCCGGCCAACTAATCGGCGTGCTGCAGCAAATCGATGATCCTGTCGCGTTGCCCATCGTGAGAACCTTGACGCAGCGGCTGCAGTATTTGGTGGATATTGGCCTGGATTACCTGACGCTTGACCGCCCGACTGACACGCTGTCAGGCGGGGAATCGCAGCGTGTTAAGATGGTCAAGCATCTCGGCGGCAGCCTCGTTGATGTGATGTATATACTTGACGAGCCAAGCGTCGGCTTGCATCCCCGCGACGTTCATCGGCTTAACGACTTGCTCTGTAAGCTGCGCGACAAGGGGAACACGGTGATTGTCGTCGAACACGATCCCGATGTAATCAAGATCGCCGATCACATTGTCGATGTCGGTCCGCATGCTGGCTCCGGGGGTGGGACGATCGTCTATGAAGGCAGCTATGCAGGTTTGTTGCAGGCGGATACACTAACCGGCAAACACCTAAGTCAGGCATTGCCGATCAAAACCGATGTGCGCCTGCCGACAGGCCAATTGCCGATTCGTGACGCCACGCTGCATAATCTGAAAAATGTAAATGTCGACATCCCGACAGGGGTCGTTACCGTCGTTACTGGCGTCGCAGGCTCGGGAAAGAGTACGTTGATCAATCGGGTGTTCATGCAAAAGTATCCTGACGCGATCTTGATCGATCAGTCCGCAGTCGGTGTCTCGACCCGATCGGTTCCGGCTACCTATATAGGAATTATGGATGATATACGCAAAGCCTTCGCCGCCGCGAACAAAGTGAACGCCGGACTGTTTAGCTTCAATTCCAAGGGTGCCTGCGAAAACTGTCAGGGGCTCGGCGTTGTATACACAGATCTGGCTTACCTTGATGACGTGAAACTGCCTTGCGAAGCATGCGGCGGTCAACGTTTCAAGGATGAAGTGTTGGAGTACATGCTGAACGGTCGATCGATCGCCGAAGTATTGGCAATGACGGTACGCGAGGCGCTATGCTTCTTCGATCAGAACCACGCTGACATCGTGTGCAAGCTTCAGGCAATGAGCGACGTCGGCCTCGACTATCTGACGCTTGGTCAGCCGCTCAGTACGCTGTCCGGCGGCGAATGCCAGCGCATCAAACTGGCTGGTGAGCTACATAAGCAGGGAAGCATCTATGTGATGGATGAACCGACGACCGGGCTGCATATGTCGGACATCAGCCACCTGCTGGCGATCATGAACCAGTTAGTGGACGCCGGGAACACCGTTATCGCAATCGAACACAACCTTGACGTCATCCGTAGGGCGGACTGGATTATCGACATGGGTCCAGAAGGAGGAAAGAAGGGGGGGAACAGTGTTTTCGAAGGCACTCCCGAGCAGCTGTTGCGCGAAGAGCATTCGCTGACAGGGCGGTATCTTCGCGGCTAGCGTGCAGATAGTGAAGGCAGATCGGCAAGCCGTTTCAAACAATTCGAGTAGAATAAATGGACTGGTTTCAAACCAGTAATATTATATAGGTCAGCCAGAGATTTGATTTCTGGGTGGCCTTTTTCATGGTTTTAAGATGGATGGAAGGGGGGGATTCCAAAATGTGGTATATTAATATGAGATTATAGTGCAAGGGTATAGTGCAAGGGAGGCGCATGTTGAGGAACATTGATACGGTTGTTTTTGACCTTGACCAAACATTGCTAGATAAATACCAGTCGTCCGTTCAATTTGCTGCTTATCAATATGAGCAATATTCTTTGGACATGTTCATTCCGGATAGGAATGAATTTATCGTAAATTTCTCTGAGCTTAATCATATGATCATACCGAAGGAAGAGGTGTACCGTAAGTTAGCAGAGCTCTTCAAGTTGGACAGAGGAACTTATATCATGAGCTGCTTGCGGATCTGAACCACAAGTTTCATCATTATAGTGTTGGATATGCTGGGCTGCATGAAATGCTCAGTTTGTTAAAGAGGGAAGGCTATAAGTTAGGAATCGTCACGAACGGCCGAGATTTTTACCAACGAAACAAAATATCCGCATTAGGCATTCATGACTATTTCACGGACATTGTTACTTCCGGTTCTGTGAATATCAAGAAGCCTGATCATGCCATCTTTCAAATCGCTCTGAAGCATTTGAGATCAATCGGAAGACGTACTGTATTCGTTGGTGATAGCATCGAAGCAGATATCATTCCTGCCAAAGAACTTGGAATGTTCACCATTCTTAAAGCAAAGGATGCTCTCTCGACGCTGCCCGATGCAATTTGCGATGATATAATAGAAATTCCGAACATCATTAAATCGCTAGAATCAGCGGCTCCTGGAAAATGATCCGTTGGTATGAGGAGAAGGGAGGAGCGATTATCATCGAATAGCACTTTTGTGGAAAGTAGATTTGGTAATTCCTAAAATCACATTGAAAGGATCCTTTATGTTATTCCAGTCGAGATAACGCTGAAGATTTCCAGTTGAAATTGTGTGATTTGCAACTTTAAAATAAGTCAACTCTCGCAGCTCTAAAACACCGATTAAGCTCTGCATCAAGCGCCCCAGGTCATAGATTTCAGCGAATTGTCAGAAAACACTTTTTGTTTGGTGAAATGGATGTTTCGAGGAGTTCAATGCGGTTACTGAGTATCCACATTACGAGTGATACGATATAATTTAAATATCAGGGATGGCCTTCAGAGGTTAAAAAAAGGGGGATGCTATGGCATTGAATAGCGACGGCACGGTTTGGACGTGGATGGATACCATGAAGGTTCGATATATGTTTAACAGCAAACCTGTTTTAAATAGTGAACATCTTGGGTGGAAGAACATCCAACTTTCTAAATGGGATAAAGTTGCTCCTCAGGAAGCCTATGTAGAATCGATGCCGAATTATCTGATCACCATGCACACATCACCCCAGCCGCTAAAGACTCTAACGCTCTTCGAAGGGCGTGAATACGAGAGGGTGATGAAAACCGGTGAAATCTCTTGTTACGTACCGGGCAATTTTGATTACTTTCGATGGGAGAAAATAGAGGCTTCTTATATTGGCATGATGTTGTCTCCTTCTTTGGTGCATCAAGTTGCATCCCAAGCGGATATGACATTTAAAGGTCAGAATGAGTTTACCAATAAGCTATCTATTTACGACTCCAAGCTCGTTCAGTTGAGTCAATGGTTGGTGGATGAAATCAATAGTAACGGAGCCAGGGGAACGTTATACATAGAATCACTATCCAACCTGCTGGCCCTTCATCTGTTGGAGATATTCGCTCAGCCCAAACAACAGTTTTATGTTTCCAGGAAATTATCGGATCAGCAACTATCAAAAGTTATAGAGTACATGCATACCCATTATAATCAGGATATTTCTCTGGAACAATTGGCTGCGGTGGCCAATCTAAGTCAGACCCATTTGGTTCGAATGTTTAAACAGAAGACGGGACTGAGTCCATATCAATATTTCATTCACCTCAGGATTGAGAAAGCCAAGATGCTAATGATGAACCGCGAATATACGATTGGGGAAATTGCAGCGATCCTCGGGTTTACCGACCAAAGTCACATGAATCGCCATTTTAAACGAATCACTGGATTATCTCCCAAGGAATACATGATGTCAACTTGATAGTTGGAAATGATGAACCAATCTCTTACCACAATTCGTTGTGGTTTTTTCTTTTTTACGGCAAATCTTCAGATGGGCAAATCATACAAAAAGATGTTTGTATCTTACAAGACCGCAAATCGCATTGCTTCTAAACTATAAATAGCCTGCTGGCTTATAAATTCATACATGGGGGTTGATTGGGATGAGTACAAATTTCAAGTTTGTTTCCATTCTTTGACTTGAGCGAAAGCACATATGAAGCCATTAAGATAATGGAAAGTGCAGAGTGTGAGGCCGTCTGCATATGCTTTGATGAGGCGATATCTGCAAAAATGTACTAGGAGCTAATAAACGAATAAATTGACTAAACATGCATGAACATCGAAGGCGGCTTGATGCTGCGTATAACCTCTAAAAATATTAATTCAGGTTATAACAAAGATACACGATGATAGGATAGCCGGAAAAACAATGATATTCAGTTATAAAAGAGGAGGACTGTAAGTGAACATTCAAAAATTGCCTTGGGCAGGTATCCGTATCGAAACAGACGACATCGCGATTGTAATCGACCCAATTACTCGCATTCTAGAAGAGTTTGGGGGCGCTCGTGAGCCCATGTATCCGATCAGCTATTTCGGCAAAGCAGATGCCGTATTAATTACTCATCTGCATGAGGATCATTTCGATCCGGCTGGGATTATTGAGGCTTACGGGGCTGCGATTCCGGTCTATGTGCCAGCCGGATTGGAA
The DNA here is from genome assembly GCF_038002285.1 of Paenibacillus sp. FSL R5-0810. NCBI lineage: Bacteria > Bacillati > Bacillota > Bacilli > Caryophanales > Paenibacillaceae > Paenibacillus > Paenibacillus sp. FSL R5-0810. The sequence continues at coordinate 1,952,457 of NZ_JBBOCF010000001.1, read as the reverse complement.
GGTGCAGCTAGGGCTTTAGGATTGACGAACGTAAACGGCGTCGCAGTCCGCTCATCCTTCGAGCTTAGTAGCGATGTGAAGGCGACAGCTCTACCATCCGTAGATGGTCTTGGCGACATCCAAGTGGCTTGGTTGGTCGAAGGATCAGGACGTAAGGTTATCCATTGCGGGGATACTCTCTGGCATGGATACTGGTGGAGCTTTGCTCAAAATTACGGGCCGTTCGACGCAGCATTTTTACCTGTCAACGGTGCAGTGCTTGAATTGCCGGGGATGATGCCCAGCGGGCAACCCATCTGCCTGACTCCGGAGCAGGCAATCGCGGCAGCCACAGTTCTCGGTGCCAAAACACTTGTGCCTATTCACTATGGAACCATGCAATATCCGCCAATCTACAACGAAACCCCGAATATTGAAGCCCGATTGGCGGCAGCTTCGAAAGTTCAAGTAAATGTAACCTTGTTAAAAACAACGGAAAAATTAGCACTGTAATAGAGTGACGGTAGCTTTCATCGTTAGACTGCAAAAGGATAAACAATTGAGGTGAACGAGATGACTTTCCATAATAAATCTTTCGATATTGCCGTGATCGGCGGTGGACTTACAGGATTGACGGCAGCCGTTTATTTGGCGAGAGCAGGGAAATCCGTCATCGTGCTGGAAAAGGAAAACCAGCTTGGAGGACTTGCCCAAACGGTTAAGTTAAACGGAGCGCTATTCAACCTGGGTCCCCATGCGATGTATGAGGGGGGAGCGGCACTTCGGATCTTAAACGAGCTTGGCTGCCTGCCTGAGGGCGGCTATGCGTCCAAGGGCAGCATGATCGGGATCATACGGGAAAAGATCGTAGAGGTACCGAAGGATTTGACCTCGGCAGAAAGCCGGGAGTGGAGCTCCCTGATGGGCGGCATCGGACAAATCAATGCTGAATCAATCCGGTCGATCAGCCTGCAACAGTGGGCGGACGATAACATTCTTCACGAGCGCGTTCGTCTCCTCTTCCTCGCCATGTGTCGGCAGTGGACCTATTGCGATGCGATGGACTTGATGAGCGCGGGATTTGCAATCCGGCAAGGGCAGCTTGCCGGTAATGGTGTCCGGTATGTAGAGGGAGGCTGGCAGAGCGTCGTAAACAATTTGCGCGATGCAGCGATCCATGCCGGAGCTTCCTTCGTTACGGGTAATGGCGCCCAGCAAATACAGATTAAGAACGGCCTCGTACATGGCGTCGAGCTATCAGACGGTAAAGAAGTGAAAGTATCCGTCGTCATCGCGGCAATAGGGCCGCATGAACTTTGCCGACTCTTGCCGGGAGCGGATGGGCTATCGATCAGCAGATGGAAAGCACAAGCGCGTCCGCTGTATGCCGCATGTCTGGACGTGGCTTTGAGACATTTCCCATATCCAGAGCGTGTGTTTGCGCTTGGATTGGATGCACCACTATACTTCTCCAAACATTCAGGACCCGTCAAGCTGAGCGACAACGGTGCGCTCGTCTTGCACGCGATGAGGTATAACGGCAACGATAACAGGAGAGATGCGCAAGCGGACAAGAAAGCGTTGACCGATCTTCTGGATCTTCTGGAGCCAGGCTGGGAGAAGGAAGTCGTTGCAATCCGATTTTCTCCGAACGTCCTCGTAGGCCACGATTCGCGCACGATCCATCAAAATGGGAATGGGCTGACTCCAAGCCCTGTCGTTCCCGATGTTCATGGTCTATTCGTCGCAGGTGATTGGGTAGGAACAGAAGGACGGCTTGCCGACGCTGGGATGGCGAGCGCCAAACAAGCTGCCGATGAAGCGATGCGCTATGGATAATCCTTATCCTGTTGTTTTTTTATATATCCATAATACTCCACCCGTATAATAGAAGACTGTAAGGTCTGAACACGGAGACGATAGGAGGACACGCGGAGTGGAGCCGAAAGAAAAAGTAGTCGTTACGATATTGGAAACCAGCGATGTTCATGGCCATATTTATCCGACGGACTATCGGGGGCCCGGGGACAAGCCCATTGGGCTCGCCAAGCTGGCTGAGATCATTCACAGAGAACGGCTGGAAGCCCCGCAGCTTATACTGCTGGACAACGGGGACCTTCTGCAGGGTACGCCGTTTATGTATCATTACGCCAAGTACGACAGAACCGGCACGCACCCCGCTGCAAGCGCGCTGAACGCACTCCAGTACGATGCGGCGGTGATCGGCAATCATGAGTTCAATTACGGGCAGGAGCTGTTGAATCAAGCGATCGAGGACGCAACCTGTCCCTATCTGTGCGCGAATATTATGAACGAACAAGGCGGTCGTCCGGCGTTCGGGCAGCCTTACCGGATGTTTGAGATGAAAGAGGGGATTCGGGTCGCGGTGCTTGGCGTCACCACCCATCATATCCCACACTGGGAAGAGCCTAAGCACATTCACGGCTTAACCTTTGAGGATGCCCTTGAGTCCGGACAGCGATGGATCAACCATATTCGAGAAAACGAACGTCCCGACGCTGTTGTTGTATGCTATCATGGCGGTTTCGAGCGGGATCCTGCTACCGGAGACCCTACTGAACCGCAGACGGGAGAAAATCAAGGCTACGAGATGTGCATGCGCCTACAAGGCCTCGACGTGCTGCTGACCGGGCACCAGCATCGGTTGCTTGCCGGCGAGCTGAACGGCGTTGTATTTGCTCAGCCCGGTTCCGCAGGACAGGCAATCGCCAAGGTTCAGCTGACATTCGAGCGGGAGAAGGAAGGCAGATGGTCGATCCGCGGCAAGAGCGCCCAGCTGCTGCCAGCGGAGCAAGCAGAGGCGGATCATGTCGTGCTTGCGATGTTTGCCGAGCAAGAAAGGAAAACGCAAGCCTGGCTGGATCAGCCGATCGGCAGGGCCGAGGGCGATATGTCCATCATGGACCCCTTCGAGGCAAGACTGGGGGATCACGCATTCACGGAGTTCGTCAATCGGGTGCAAATGGAAGTTACGGGAGCAAGTATATCCTGCGCCGCGATCTTTACGAATGAAGCCCGGGGCTTCCTTGGGGAAATTACGATGCGGGATGTGGTGTCCAACTATATCTACCCCAATACGTTGAAGGTGATTCTCCTAACCGGACGCGATATCCGGGACGCGTTGGAGCAGAACGCCCGTTATTTTACTCTGGACGAGCTGGGGCAATTGCAAGTGTCAGAGGGCTACCTGGAGCCGAAGCCGCAGCACTTCAACTACGACATGTGGGAGGGGATTGACTATGAGCTTGACATTTCAAGACCCGAAGGCGAACGGGTTATTAAGCTGCAGCGGAACGGACGCCCCTTGGATCCCGACGCCACGTTCGAAGTGGTGATGAACAGCTATCGGGCGGGAGGCGGCGGAAACTTCCGGATGCTGATGAACAAGCCTGTCGTCAGGGAGATTCCGACGGACATGACGGAGATTTTGGCCGATTATATTTTGAAGCATCAGGTCATCCATGCCGTCTGCGATCACAACTGGAAGGTCGTCTACTAAATAGATCCGCACATAACAATACCAACCATTGTATGACATCCTATGAAAAAAACCTCCAATCCTGCGCTGCAGCAGGGTTGGAGGTTTATGCGTTTACGGATGAACGGAGCGTCATATTAGGACCGTCAGATAAGCTTGTTATCCTTGGACCAGTTTGGATCGAAGCTTGTTCGAGAACCATTCGATAAGGAGGATAAGGATGACCAGGCCGATTAAGATGGAGCCGACCTGATTCCACTTATAGCTGTTCATGGCAAAGATCAGCGGCGCTCCGATCCCGCCGGCTCCCACGAGTCCTAGAATTGAAGCCTCACGCATGTTCATGTCGAACCGATAAATGGTAACTGACAGGAACAGCGAGAACAACTGCGGAATAATTCCATAGCGGATCTTCTCAAAAGTGGTACAGCCGATGGATGTCATCGACTCCAGGACTTTCTTGTCCAGCTCCTCGATCGCATCCACGTAAAGCTTGGACAGCATACCGATCGAGGTCAGCCCGATCGTGAGCACCCCGGCAAACGGTCCCGGACCTGATACCCGGATGAACATCAGCCCATAGACGAGGGCAGGGATCGTTCGGATCAGAATAAGCAGCATTCTTGTAAGCCAAGCGATCGGCTTCGGCATGATATTGGAGGCGGCCAAAAAGGCGAGCGGAACAGACAGCACGGCACCCACCAGCGTACCGAGAAATGCAATGGCCGTCGTTTGAACGAGCAGGTAGAGAACACTCTGCTTCGAGACGCTGAACAGCAGGTCCAAATCCGGATGGACAATGCCTCTCAATATGTTAAGGGCGATTGCCAGTCCGTTTTGGTTCACGTCTTTAAAGCTTACAGCGCTTAATGACCAGGCGAACAAAATCAGAACGATTGCCGTCACGGTCAGCACATAGCGATGATTGCGGGGGGAAGCAAGCAGCTGCTTCTCAATTGTCGTCATAGCATGGATCTCCTCAAGTTAACTTTTTTCGAAAATGCTCGCTGATCGTTTCAATCACGTATACCGTGACCCCCAGCGACAAAATGATCATACCTACGCGCGGATAGTCGCGCCATCCGAGATTTTCGTTGATCAAGAGTCCGATTCCGCCTGCCCCTACATAACCGAGAATGGCTGCATAGCGCACGTTCCCCTCGAAGCAAAACAAAGTGGTGGACAGATAACGCGGGAGCACTTCTGGAAAAATTGCATAGCGAAAGGCTTGAACACGGGTCATGCCAATGGACTCCATGGCTTCGAAGGAGCCCATGTTGACGTTTTCGATCTGCTCGTACAGCAGCTTCCCGACGTACGATAGGGTAAAGAGCAGGATGGCCACCAGGCCCGCCGTCGGTCCCAATCCGAAAACGAAGGTGGCAATCAGAGCCGTCACCAGCGTCGGCAATGTTCGGAGCAGGCTAAGCATAACTTTAAAAATGGTCACGACCGCTTTGTTGCGAATGACGTTGGACGAAGCAAGCAGGGCGAACGGTAGAGCCAGAAGGGCGCCGATCATCGACCCAAGCACGGACATCTGCAGCGTATCCAGCAAGGCTCCCCACAGCTGTGGCGTATAACTCCATTTGGGGGGGATCATCTCGCCTAGAATGATAAAAAACTGGCGGATCCTCGTGAACAGAACATGTAGGCTGAACCCCGTCAAATTGACGGATAACGCGGTCACGGCTGCGAGCGTGAGCAAGGTAAGGGGAAGCCGCGATCTTTTTTCCAGGACGATTTTACCGTTTGGAAGAACCATCTTTTTGGGAGGAAACCATTTATCAAACATGCGCCTAATTCGCCTCCGCCAAAAATGGAGTTTCATTGGACTTGCTGCCGTAAATGTTATCGAGGATTTCCTTGGTCACCTGATCGGCTGCTCCGTCGAAGACGATTTCGCCTTCGCGCACTCCGATAATGCGATCGGCATACTCCAGCGCGATCTCCACATGATGAATGTTCATGATCACAGAAATCTTCATGGTCTGATTGATGGTTTTGAAATCGTCCATAACCAATTTCGACGTTACCGGGTCCAGTGAAGCAATCGGCTCGTCCGCCAACAGGATATCCGGATTCTGGGCGAGTGTTCGCGCCAGCGCTACACGCTGCTGCTGCCCGCCCGAGAGCTGGTCTACTCGCACGTATGCTTTATCCAGAATGCCGACTTTATCGAGAGCCTCCAATGCTTTGAGCTTATGTTCCTTGGTAAATACACCGGTCAGCTTGCGCCACATCGGAAGGTCAGGCACGAAGGAAACCAGAACATTCTTGATGACGCTCATTCGAGTGACCAAATTGAAGGACTGGAAGATCATCCCGATCCGTCTTCGGAAACGGCGAATTTGTTTTCCTTTCAATTTGGACACATCGACATGATTCACGTAAAGGTGGCCGCTGGTGATATCGTGCATGCGATTAATGCAGCGGATCAGCGTAGACTTGCCTGCACCGGATAAACCGATTACGGCCACAAACTCTCCTTGTTCGATCTTCAGATTGATATTTTTGAGTGCATTCGTGCCGTTGTGATACGTCTTGTTTACGTGGTTAAACTCAATCATGGCTAAACTCCAATCCTCGCATATTCAGCTGCTGAACAGAAAAAAAGGAGAACATCGGTTAAAGGCTTGATGCTCTCACTTTTAATAAAAGAATAAAGTCGTTGGACGATCATGCGGTGTTTATTATTTTTTCAAGTTTTTAATTATCTCCTGCGCTTTGCGCTCGCCGTCGTAATCGGAAGGCTGTGCTTCCTTGTAGCCTTCGTGGCTGTATACCGCGATCACGTTCTTCCCTTCCTCCGTCTGGGCGATGGCGATAAAGGCTTTTTGAAGCGCGGCCTTTAGCTCGTCGTTCATGGTTGGGCTGTTCTTGCTGACGCTAATGGTGTCATTGTAAATGCCTTGAGTGACCCCGATAATATTCGTTTCGTCCCAAATCGATTGTTTACGGCCGAATTCATTTGTCCATTGCTCTTCATAGTCGCGTCTTGCGTCCGCGAAAGCAACGATAATGTCGACTTGTCCGGCCGCCAGTCGGGCGAAGGAACTGCCGTAAGAGTCGGATGTTACGACGTGGGAAAGGTCGGTAATGCTTTTGTTATAGTTGTCTTGCAGCCACAGCGTAGGGTAAATGTATCCGGCGGAAGAAGAGGTGGACATCACAGCCCAGTTCGCATCGTTCAACTCTTCCCATGTCAGTTCTTCTCCGTTGTTGATTTTGGCAGCCAATGTTTGACCTTTATCGGATGGACCTGCAATGAACAGAGCCCGATAATACGTTGCCTGATCGCTTGTCGGCTGGGTCGGCTTATTATCGTTCCAGTCCTTGGCCTGGTCGGAGTCATTGGATAATCCAGCACGGGTGGCGGTCAAAATGACGTCGGCTCCGTCATCGTACAGAGCATATGTGCCGCCCGGTATAAAACCGACATCCGTTGTACCGGCAGTCAGTGCTTCGCCGACGGCTTCATAGGTGGTTCCTACATCAATGCTGACTTTTCCGACATCAAATCCCTCGGATGCTAGCTGGCTCTTCAGCAATTCCTTGAGCGGATCCGTTGCCGTAATGATTTGATCCGGATCCTTGGACGGGACGAAGCTGATTTTCAGCGCTTCGATTGTCTGAGCCGCTGTGCCCGAACCGCCTGTGGATTGGGAAGTCGAAGTCGGCGATGATGGGGCATCAGGCGTTGAATTGCCCGAGCCGGAGCTGGAGCTGGAGCCGCAGCCGGCAAGCAGCGCGATAACCAAAGCGAATACGGATACAAGCGTCATTTTTTTCTTCAACATAAGTCCCCCTGATTATAATAGTGATTCTCAAGACACGGGCTGACCTCGGCCTTGAAAGCCAACCCAATTGTATAATCGCTTTATTATCGATGGATTAACCTTGTGTTAAGCCAGTTATAAATATGTAGGATTTTCCAAAGAAACATAATAAATATTATGTAAACTAAAAGTAGTCGCCTTGATGGCGGCTTTTTTTTCATGGCATGAAGAAAATCTTCGAATCTTGATGGTTCTCTGATATTTCCCGATTACCGTTGTTATTACAACATCATCTTTGACATGCAGGATATAAGGAGGCTTGTTACATGAAGATAACGTCCAAAGGCTGGATCCTCTTTACGGTTAGCGCGCTGCTCCTACTAACAGGATGCGAAAGGCTGGAACAGTTCACGCAAAAGGTGGTTGAGGAAACACAAAAAACAGCCCACTATACCTTGGAACTCGACGAGGAAACGGACCTTACGATCGAGCAGCTTATCGATGAAGGGCGACTGGACCGTCTGGTGTTCGACGGAAGACTGTATGAGCTGCAAGGGGAAGCCGATCCGGAGTCTAAAGGCGGCCATATAGGTTTTATCGGCGAAACGTATTATGTGGATCAGGAGGGGAAGAGGTGGACCGAGGACGAATTGAAGAATCCCTATCTATACCTTGATCCAAAAGACATTCGGGAGAAAAGCCCAATGACGTATGGTTCCGTCTATCGACATAAAGGAGAACCCAAGGGGAGCTCTAACCGGATCATCATTGAGCTTAACCGGAAGGTTCTGGAAGCAGAGCTGGTCCGTGAAGAGTAAACAACTGCATCAATTCAACATATTTCAAAGGATAGGAATGATGAAAATGGTTAATGGCCCTTTATTAGAAATGCAGAAGGTCTCCAAGCAATTTGGCAAGGAAAAGATCGTCAAGGAGCTCTCCATGCAGGTGCCTGCAAACTGTATTTATGGACTTCTCGGCCCTAACGGAGCGGGCAAGTCGACGACGCTTAAGATGCTGACCGGCATCATTGCGCCGTCATCCGGCAGCATCTGGTTTGACGGTCACCGCTGGAGCAGGCAGGATTTGAAGCAAATCGGAGCGTTGATCGAATCTCCGCCGATTTACGGAAATTTAACGGCTTTCGAAAACCTGAAGGTTCGCAGTCTATTGCTCGGACTGCCGGATACTCGAATTCAAGAAGTCTTGGATATGGTGAATTTGTCGACGACCGGCAAAAAAACAGCAAGGAATTTTTCAATGGGGATGAAGCAGCGGCTTGGGATAGCGATTGCGCTGCTCAACCGCCCCCGTTTGCTCATCCTCGATGAGCCTACGAACGGCTTGGATCCGGTCGGTATCCATGAGCTGCGTGAGCTGATCCGTTCTTTCCCCCGTCAAGGCGTGACCGTCATCCTTTCCAGTCATTTGTTGTCCGAGGTGGAACAAACAGCCGACCGAATCGGTATTATTAACCACGGCGAGCTGCTATATGAAGGGGAAGTTCAATCCGGACAAAATTTAGAGCAACTATTTATGGATGTCGCTACAACTCCTGCAAGACGAAAGGGAGGCGTTTAGATGATTCCTTATCTACGATCGGAACGCCTAAAGCTCAAACGTACGTTTTCAACGAAGCTTTTCTTTCTGGTACCCATCGCAAATGTAGCGTTTTCGTTGCTTATGAATCCGATGTATTTTGTATCCAATACCATTAATTGGTGGTCTATTCTGTTCCTGCCGCTGATGCTCGCTCTATGGGCCAGCCTGACGCATCAGAAGGAACAGCTTGCTTCACGTTATCAAGGGGTCTATCTGCTTCCGGTTTCGCTCCGAAACATCTGGCTAGCCAAGCTGATCGTGATTAGCATCTACTCTCTTGCAGCCTTCGCGGCCTATCTTTTGGTTCTGGGGGCGGTCGGCATGCTCTTTACGGGAGAGAGCATCATTACGATGGCCACGTTCATGTCCGCATTGGTGCTGTGGCTAACCACTCTCTGGGAAATTCCCCTGTTCATGTGGGTCGCCAAAAAATGGGGAGCAGCCGCAGCGATCGGAATCAACATCGCATGTGCAATGGGCCTGGGGATTCCGCTCTCCTCACGGACATTCTGGTGGGCATGCCCATGGAGCTGGTCCATCCGGCTGATGGCTCCGATTGCCGGAGTCCACCCCAATGGGACATTGCTGGAGCCGGGGCATGCGATGCTGGATATGAAGGTTCTGCCGATAGGGGTTGGAATGTCATTGTTACTTACGGCGGTACTAAGCATGTTGACGATGCAGCGATTTGGTCCGCAAATTCGAAGCGGCAAAGGAGGCCGCTGACAGGGAATGAACGTATGGAGATGTTTTAGAGCCGATCTGATGAAGCTCAAGCGAACCAAGCTTATGTGGATTCTCGCCGCAATTCCCGTCGCTTACGCCGCGCTTTTTCTGGCGTATTTTACCGGCAGGACAGAATCTTCCTCACAGATGTATTTGTTCTACATGGAGAGTTTGGGCGTTGCGCTGCCCTTTTTCATAGGACTTGCGGCTGGCTTCATGATTGACCAGGAAAGGCAAGCCGGCCATTTCCAAGTGCTGCTCGGGGGAACGACATCCAGGATTAGCGGATATATGAGCAAACTGCTTTTGTTGCTCTTATTGCAAGGATTATTGATATTCTTTGCCGTAATCCTTTGGATCGGGGGTATGAAATGGGGGATGGGCTTGACCGATATTCCTATTTGGAGTTACGTTTGTGGGTGGTTCTGGCTTACATGTTCCAATTTCATGCTGCTGATGATGCATTTATTTATTGCGTTTGTGTTCGGGATGGGCGCATCGATCCTTATGGGAGGAGCCGGATTGCTGATGACTGCGCTCATGGCGACCGGTCTTGGCGATCAGGTATGGATGTACGTGCCTTGGGCGTGGGGAGTTCGATTCAGTGGTTTAACCGGCATGGTATTGGACGGCTCCTTGGCTCCGGAAATGGCGAACTACGTGCAAGACAAGATGGCGCAGGGCATGGGATTTGCCGTCTCGTTGACTGCGGTCGGTCTTGCGGTAAGCATCGCCTGGTTTCGCCGATGGGAAGGAAAGACTGCGCATGAATAAGGCGCTTGTACATAGAAAGAGGTGTAAGGATGGCAAAAATACTGGCAATCGACGACGAAATGGACATTTTGGCATTGATAGCAAATATTCTGCGACGTGACCGTCATGAGGTGATTACCCGATCGGAAGTGACGGAGATCCAGCCTGAAGCATTTCAAGGATACGATCTGATCCTGTTGGACGTCATGATGCCTCACGTGGACGGTTTCGAATTGTGCAGGAAGATTCGAGGGTATGTCAGCTGCCCGATTCTTTTTCTCACGGCCAAGTCGGACGAGGAGGACGTGGTGAACGGGCTGATGCATGGAGGGGACGACTATATCGCAAAACCGTTCGGCGTTAAAGAGCTTAGTGCGCGGGTGAATGCCCATTTGCGGAGAGAATCACGGGAGAAAAGCTTGTCCAGGCTTACCGTTTCGGGAGTCAGCTTTGATTTTGACGCGAAGGAAGTATGGGTAGGCGATCAGCAGGTACGGCTGACTCCGAATGAATACAAAATCTGTGAGCTGCTCGTTCGACGAAGAGAGCGGGTGTTCACCCGGGAAGAAATCCATGAGGAGGTTTACGGGATTGATGGAGATGCCTTATTTACGACGATTACGGAGTTTATCCGGTCGATTCGCAGTAAGTTCAAGGCGCGTGGGGTCTCTCCCATCTCAACGGTGTGGGGAGTAGGCTACCGATGGGACAACGAGTAAGACAATCCAGCCTTAGGCGGGAGCTGCTGCATTATGTCATCCTCTTATCCGTTTGCCTTATTGTATTGGTCCTTCTGGGAGTTCTTCTTAACAGACTGGCGATAAACGCAGGTCTCGTCGTCCATGCCAATTATGATGAACGGCGGGTTCTCGATGCGGAGCCACGAATACAGGAGGCAAGCTCGTTTTCCCGTGAACTGATTCCTGAAGGAATTCCTTATGTTGTGGTGGATAAACGCACGTTTCAAGTGGTTGAAGGCACGCTGGATCCTTCCAGGGAGGAGGCGGCCATTCGAGCGATTCAGAACAGAACAGCCTATCAGGGACAGGCCGTTTACCGTGTGGTGGAAAGAGAGCAAGAATATGTGGTTCTCCACTATAAGGTCCGTTCCCGCTTTACATTGCCATGGTTAAGAGCGCATTTTCCGGATTATGAGCTTACGACGCTCATCATCGGCATAATAGCGATCGTTAGCATCGTATTTGCCGTGACTACGATCTTTGCCAGGAGATTACAGCGGCAATTTGATCGCATCCAGCAGCTGACCATGCGGATTCGGAACCGGGATTTGAGTATGGAGGCGGAGAGGTCACCGATTAAGGAATTCGATGATGTTTTGTCCTCGCTTCAGGAAATGGCAAAAGCGCTGGAAGCTTCGCTTCAAGCCCAGTGGAGAACGGAAACCCGGAAGCGGGAGCAGATTAGTGCGTTGGCTCACGACATCAAGATCCCCGTCACGATTATCAAAGGAAATGCCGAACTGCTGAGCCTTGATGAGCAAAGCGAGGAGCATGCAGGATATACCGAATATATCTTAAATGCGAGCAGCAGGATCGAACAGTATGTCAGCCTGCTCATCCATATCTCAAAGACGGAACAGGACATGAACATAACGCTCAAGCCCATCTGTCTGAGGGATTTTGCAGCTGGGCTGATGCAAGACTTCTCGGGTTATATCGGGCAGCGCAGAATCGAGATTGCACTCGACCTGGAAGAGACAGTGACGCTGGAGCCGGCATTTGATCATGAACTGATCCATCGTGCTGTTATGAATATTTTGACGAATGCAGCGGATCATACGCCGGACGGTGGAGAAGTTCGAATGGCGGTCTCCTCATCGGGCCAGCACGTGCAATTTCGAGTGACGGACAGCGGGCCCGGTTTTACGGCAGAAGGTTTGGAGCAGGCTACTCAGCTGTTCTATATGGGGGACAAAAGCCGCTCAGCTAAAGGGCACTACGGCATCGGATTAACATTTGCCAATAATGTAGCACGGCTCCATCATGGCTCTTTACAGCTTTCCAATCGGCCTCAAGGCGGGGCTGAGGTAACGCTTGAGATTCCCGCCCGGCTTAAATAAAAGTCCCATTACCAACGGTAATATATTTCGAAGCACCATCGTTTCGACCGAGTATCTCAGTTCTACAAAGCCACTGATCAAGCATCAGTGGTTTTTTGTTTGACCTTGACACTAGTGTCAAGGTCTAGAATAAAGGACGAACGCGGCCAACAGGAGACGGTTCTATATGGTTCGATATTTCTTTCGACAAGGGAAAGGGGAAATCAAAGTGAGTACCGATCAAAGCAAGAACGAAGCTCTCTCTCCAGTGACCATCATCGGTCTTGGCGAGATGGGGCAGGCATTAGCAAATGTATTTTTGCAAAACGGATATCCTACGACGGTTTGGAACCGGACGGCAGCGAAGGCAGAAGCCTTGGTGAAGCAGGGAGCTGTGCTTGCTGCCACACCTCGTGAAGCCATACAGGCAAGCCCGGTCGTGATCCTGTGCGTTCTGGATTACGATGCCGTACATGAAATCCTTGATCCACTCGGTGATGCACTTAAGGGTCGTGTTCTGTTCAACCTAACGAACGGAACTCCTAAGCAGGCACGTGATACCGCACAATGGGCTAAGGATCGAGGTTACGATTATATCGATGCCGGTATCATGGCCGTTCCGCAAATCATCGGAACCGAGGATGCTTTTATCCTCTACAGTGGAGGAAACAAGAACTCCTTCGATTCCAATAAGGAATTGTTGGATGTCATGGGCGCGTCCACCTACTTAGGCGAAGATGCCGGTTTAGCATCCTTGCTGGATCTAGCGATGAATGGTGCGATGTATGGGATGCTCGCCGGTGCCATGCACGCTATCTCGGTAGTTGCCACAGAAGGGATCAAGGCACAGGCTTTCTCGTCAGAACTCTTGATTCCCTACCTCACTGCAATTACCGGCATCATACCTAATCTAGCCCGCCAGTTCGACACGAAAGAATTTACGGTTGGCGTCTCGGCCAAACTTGCCATGCAGCAGGTTGGTTTCAGAAATATCCGGCAGGCCAGCAAGGACCAAGGGATTAGTACAGAGCTGCTCGACCCCATCCAATCCCTAATGGATCGACGTGTCGCTGCCGGGTTCCCCGATGACGACTTCTCGGCCGTTACCGAGCTTTTTAAACAAGCAAAGCACTAAAACACGTGACCTTGATTATTTCTGTGCATCTTTATAGGCGTTTAAGACTGAACCGTCGTAATTAGTGGCGATCCCATGAAAGGAGTTATTCAAATGGAAAGCATCCATCATATGAAAAACAAAAACAAGTCTGTCAGTCAAGGAACTGAACAAGTTGGGAGTCGTTTATCGGTTACGGTTATCGGTCTAGGACCCATGGGGAAGGCGATCGTCGGCGCTTTCTTGGATAAGGGCTATGAGGTGACTGTGTGGAATCGCACGTTAAGTAAAGCCGATGATTTGATGGCTAAAGGTGCGATGAAGGCATCCACGGTCAGCGAAGCGATTACGTCCAATGATTTGATCGTTCTCAGCTTAACGGATTACCGTGCGATGTATGCTATTTTCGAACCGATCTCGGGGCAATTAACCGGAAAAGTTATCGTAAACCTGAGCTCGGATACCCCTGAAAAAGTCCGAGAAGCGTCAGAATGGTTAGCCGAACGCAACGCCGTACAGCTCACCGGCGGAGTGTTGGCCTCGCCTCCGGGTATCGGTAATAAAGAATCCGTCACTCTATATAGCGGCCCTAGGAAAACCTTCGACGATTACCAAAACATCCTGGAGGTGCTGACCAGTACTAGCTATAAGGGCGAGGACCCGGGACTTGCCATGTTGTACTACCAGTTGCAAATCGATGTCTTCTGGACCGCTATGCTCAGCAACCTGCACGCAGTTGCGGTGGCGAGAGCAAACGGAATCACGGCTGAACAGCTCCTGCCTTATGTTTCGGACATTCTATCCACTATGCCGAAGTTACTGGAATTCTACGCTCCCAGGATTGACGCGGGGACACACAGCGGTGATGTGGAGAAACTTGCGATGGGGCTGGCGAGCGTCGAACACGTCGTTCAAACATCAAATGAAGCAGGAATCGATGCTTCGCTGCCGGCCGCTGTCCTGGATGTATTCAAACGCGGTGTTGCGAGAGGACACGCTGGCGATAGCTTCACGAGCCTAATTGACATGTTCCAAAAACACTAGGATAACCGTTACATGTTCGGTCCATAGGAATGAAGGCAGCTTGTCATAATCCATCTGTTGCACTTAACTTAATTAGCTCGACATCGCAGATTTGAACGATTGACAAGGCCAATGAGAACTTTGAGCAAACTCAATTGAATAAGAATTCACACAAAACGCATTGTATGGGACAATGCGTTTTTGTGTGCTTTTGATCAGGAAGACAATGATGAAATATCTCATGACATTGAAGAGAGGGTTCTTCATTGGTTTTGTGCACTCCTACAAAATTGTTCATTGAAGCTATCTATTTTCTAGGAAGGCACCATCTTTTCCAACACCCTAATTTTAGAGATCATAACAAAACTGTTTCTCTAGACCCACCAGTTTTTTACATTGTATGATGGGAACTGTTATGGGGAGGCGAAAGCGCAACAATCGGTAAAGGGGGATAGCTGCGCATTTTATATTGGATTGGATTCCAATCCTGATAGAGCTCAGCGTTTAGTAAAAATCATACAGAAAGGAAGTTGTCCTGCTTGTTAGAACAATTCATGGACTATTCATTGCGAATTATGCCGGGGATCCTGTTGTTAATCATGGCGTATTTGTTGTTGCCAAAGCAGACAGTAGAGGCAAGGCTTTTCATTCTCGTATTGGGATTCATTTTAATCCGGGATGCCATGACCCCTCTCGGCTTTTGGAAACTGGGGGCGACAGGGCAAACCGTATGGCTTCGATTTCTTGATGATGGGTGGTTACTCGTCACGCTTGGCATGATGTCGCTCATTCTTACTTTCAGTATCGTTGTTACGAATAAACCTTTATTAAATCTCCTGTTCTGGTGCGGCAAAGGCAAGGCGGCTTCTGTTTTCGCCGGAATGCTGGGTGCTCTGATTGTCGTCCTACCGTTTGCTCTAATCTATTCCTTCATCGATCTGGAAGAGCGAGGAGGAGCGGTTCCTCCTTATGTTTTGCTTCCGTTACTCTTTCTGGCATTGGCCGGCAACTTCATGGAAGAGGTGCTGTTTCGGGGGTATTTACAGGGGTACTTTGAACGAATTAGCGGACCTATGAAGGCAGCTGTAATTTCGGCAATTCTCTTTGCAACCGGGCACATCTTTTTGGCACTAACGGTAACGGATATTGGGGGACCGATTTTACTATTTACCTTGTACGAGGGAATCGTATGTGCTTATGTCCGCATGAAATATGGCATCCTTCCATCGACCTTGACGCATGGGCTCGCGATTTTCACATTAGCCTCCGGGTTAATATAGCGTGGTATGTTATGGCTTGGACAAGATATACGATTCTGCAAATACCACACATCAGCTAAAGCTTCAATGGCTCGATGGAGTGGTTTTTTTGTTTTTCACCGAGTTGTCGAAAAGATTCGATGCTTTCATGAACGAGACGCTTTCGTGATTCATTTGAGAGATTGCTTCGTTATAATATCGTTTAAATATCGGGTATGTATTGGTTAGGGCTTATCCCGATCAACGAGTGTGCAGGGTTTTGAAAGGAGGCAGTTTATTTTGGTTATAGATACCGTGCTTTGGAGCAAATGGCTAACCGGGCTGACGCTTGCGTTTCATGCGATCTTTGCGACGGTTGGCGTCGGGGTGCCGCTGATGATCGCCATTGCCGAATTCGTCGGAATTCGCAAGAAGGATCCGCATTACCTGCTCATGGCCAAAAGGTGGACGCGGGGCTTTGTCATTTCCGTGGCAGTGGGCGTGGTGACCGGAACGGCGATTGCATTGCAGCTTGCGCTCGTGTGGCCGAACTTTATGCGTCTGGCAGGGAATGTTATCGCGCTTCCTTTGTTTATGGAGGTTTTTGCATTCTTTTTTGAGGCCATCTTCCTCGGGATCTATATGTACACGTGGGACCGGTTTCGCAATCCGTATATCCATTGGCTGCTGACGATTCCGATTGTAGCGGGGGCCAGCATGTCCGCATTTTTCATCACGTCGGTGAATGGATTCATGAATCAGCCCGAAGGCTTTGTCATGGAGGCTGGCCACTTTACGGCCGTGGATCCCGTGCAAGCGATGCTGAATACGGCAACTCCCTCAAAAGTGTTCCACGTCCTAACCTCGGCCTATTTGACGGGAGCCGCCTTGCTGGCGGGAATTGCAGCCTACGTTATTCTGAGAAAAGGAGCATCGGCCTATTACAAAAAAGCGCTGAAGCTCATGATGGCTGTTGTTCTGGTGTTCAGCGTGCTGACCACCTTAGCCGGGGACCTGTCCGCCAAATTCCTGGCGGAGCATCAACCGGAGAAGCTGGCCGCCGCAGAATGGCATTTTGAGACGGAGCGCGGTGCGGATCTGATTTTATTGGGCTGGCTGAATGCGGAGCAGAAGATCGTGGGTGCGCTCCACCTTCCGAAAGCGCTCAGCTTTCTGGCCTTTGGAGACTTTGATGCCGAAGTGAAGGGGCTGGAGGAGTTTCCGCCAGGTGAATGGCCGCCGCTGCTCGTACACTATTTGTTTGATTTCATGGCCATGATCGGTTTTGTGATGTTGGCCGTCGCATTTCTGTATTTCTTGTTCTTGTTCTGGAAGAAACGAAATTCGCTCAATAAGTGGCTGCTTCGGGCCATCGTCGCGTGCATCCCACTGGCGTTTCTGGGTGTTGAGCTGGGCTGGTTCTATGCGGAGCTCGGACGGCAGCCGTGGATTATTCGCGGATATATGCGCGTAGAGGAGGCGGCTACGACATCACCGAATGTGAGGATTCTCTTCTTCCTGTTCCTGCTGCTGTATATTGTGCTCGGCACGATGTGTGTCTTTGTCCTGAGACGCTTGTTCCGTAACAAACCGGCAGAGGCCGAGCTCGAATCGTTAAGGCAAGAGAAGTTTATTCAATCCATGGAAAAGGGTGAGCCGGTATGATCAGTTACGAGTTGATAGGCATCTCGGTGCTTTGGCTGTTTTTATACGGCTATTTAATTGTAGCCTCCATTGATTACGGCGCTGGCTTTTTTGCCTTCTATGCCCGGCTGACCAAACAGGATCATCTGATCAATCGATTGATCTCCCGCTATTTATCGCCGGTTTGGGAGATTACCAATGTGTTTTTTGTCTTTTTCTTTGTCGGCATCGTCGGTTTCTTCCCTGATACGGCCTATTATTATGGCTCTTCGCTGCTTGTTCCGGGGAGCATTGCCGTGATTTTGCTGGCCATTCGCGGTTCCTTCTACGCATTCGAGAATTACGGCTCCAAAGAAAACATCGTCTATCTGTTTCTGTACGGGGCTACAGGTTTGTTAATACCGGCATCCTTGTCGGTCGCACTGACGCTTTCCGAAGGCGGTTTTATCTCAGAGGCAAGAGGCGCGGTTACGCTGGATTATTGGGCGCTGATCACAAGCCCGCTGTCGTGGAGCATCGTGGCGCTGGCTATCGTATCGGTGCTGTTTATTAGCGGTACGTTCCTGGCCTTCTACGCTTCCCGGGCAGGCGATCAGCCAGCCCTAAAGCTGATGCGGACCTATGCCATGTTCTGGAGCACGCCGACGATTATTGCCGCGCTCACGGCATTTATTTATCTCAGTCAACATAATGAGCGGCATTTTCAGAACATGATGGACTTATGGTGGCTGCTGGCGCTGTCGGTTGGTTTCTTCATGATCGCGCTGTGGCTGCTGTACAGCGGACGCCGATACGGACTGGCCTTCATTTGCGTCATGCTGCAATTTTTCTGCGCGTTCTTCGCGTACGGCATCGGGCAGTATCCATATATATTGGATCCGTACATTACCATTCAGAGCGGCGCTACGCATGAGTCGATGGGAGCTGCGCTTGTTGCGGCCTTTATCGGCGGGCTCTGTCTGCTGATCCCGTCCCTGATTCTGGTCTTCCGGCTCTTTCTGTTTGATGCGGATTATGTCAAAGGCAAAAAATAAGGTGGGCGCTTGTCCCGCTACAATTAGGATTACCTTGGAGGGAGTGCGTAAACAGGAGGTGGAGATTACTTGAAAAAGAAAAGCAGCCTGCTGTCTGAACAAATGTCTGCACAGAGGAAACGTCTTATCCTCTTAGGGTTCACGTCGCTTGCGCTCGGTGCAGCCATCACAGTCCAGGCGGTGCTGCTCGCCGAAGCAGTCGAGAGGATTTTTGTTCAGAGATCGTCCTTGGCGTCGGTTGCTGGTATTCTTGGTGCATTGATTGGCGTGATGGCAGCGCGGACGCTGCTGTCGTATGGAAACGGGAGAATCGGCTTGCAAATGGCTTCCAGTGCCAAAACGAGCATGCGAGCAGCGGTGCTTCGTAAACTGTCCAATGCTTCGATGCCGATGTCGCTTCGCGGGCAAACGGGCGGCAAGGTGAGTGTGGCGCTGGATGCCGTGGATGAGGCGGACAGTTACTTCAGCCAGTATATGCCGCGAATGATGGAAGCAGCGGTTATTCCTGTCCTGATCTTGATTATGGTTTTTGCTCAGCATTTGAATTCCGGCTTGATAATGCTAGCGACAGCTCCTTTTATCCCGATATTTATGATTCTCGTTGGGCTGCAAACAAAGAACAAATCGGAGGAGAAATTTGCGCAGCTGGCCGAATTCTCCGGCACGTTTCTAGACTCCCTTCAAGGGCTGGTTTCGCTCAAGCTGTTCGGGCGGGCTCACCTCCAGCAGCAGGCAATTGAACGCAGCAGCTTAGGCTATCGCGATGCCACGATGGGGATTCTGCGGATTGCGTTTACCAACACCTTCATGCTGGAGTCCATCGTCATGCTGAGCATAGGCATTGTTGCGCTTGAGCTGGCCCTGCAGCTGCTTGTTTTCAAATCGCTGTCCTTTCAGACCGCGTTCTTTATCCTGCTGCTGGTGCCTGAGTTTTACAGCCTGCTAAAAAACACGGGAACGGCTTTTCACAGCGGGCGTACAAGCATGGGGGCAATTCGTAAAGTTGAGGAGCTGCTCGCGGAAAGAAGTGAAACCGAGGCTTTATTAACGAATTGGCAGGATGGCGGCGAAAATATGGATAAAACGCAACAGACCGAGCAGATGGATCCAGCGGATACTCCTGGGTTTGCCGATCGGAGCTCGATTCGGATGCCGCCAACCATCGAGCTGAGAGATGTCCGATTTCGGTATGCACCGGATTCGTTCGAGCTTGCAGTCGGCTCTATATCGTTTGGAGCGGGGGAGCAGATCGCCATCGTCGGAAAAAGCGGGTCCGGCAAAACCACCTTGCTGCATCTTCTTGCCGGGCTGCTGAAGCCGACGTCGGGGGAAGTGCTGGTGAACGGACGCCCGCGTTGGCAAATGGACGAGGCTCTATGGTTTGACCAAGTTAGTTATATTACGCAGCATCCCTATATTTTTGCCGGTACGTTAGCCGAGAACATTGCAATTGGCGCAAGCCGGGAAGTCTCCCGGGACGAAATGGTGGAGGCCGCGAAGGCCACCGGGCTTGCAGTTGTTGCAGACGAACTGGAGTTAGGCTATGACACCCCCGTCGGCGAAGGAGGCCGGGGGTTATCAGGGGGCGAGAAGCAAAGGCTGGCGCTGGCGCGCGCTTTTTTAAAGCGGCCCGCGGTTATTTTGTTCGACGAGCCTACGGTGGGACTGGATTTGCACACCGAACGCGTGCTGCAGCGGTCCATTGCCGAGCTGGCAGGCAGCGCAACCATGATTACCGTAGCCCACCGATTGTACACGATCCGGCATGCCGACCGGATATTGTATATGGACGACGGAGTGCTTCTGGACAGCGGGAGCCATGAGGAGCTGCTTGCACGGCTGCCCCAGTATGCCGAAATGGTCAATGCGCAGCGGAAAGGGGGATTTGCATGAGTGAGCTGGCGATTCTAACCAGAGCCATGATTCAGGAGCGGAAGGATATTGCCATCGCAATCGTCGGCGGATTCATTGCCGGCATCGCAGGGGTAAGCCTGTTTTCCGCTAGCGGATATTTGATCTCCCAGACCGTATTTGCCCCGCCGCTCTATACCTTGATCGTCCTAACCTCCCTCGTGAAGATTCTTGGATTGCTGCGGGCGGCTAGCCGCTACGCCGAGCGCTTGTATTCCCACCGGGCGACATTCTCGATGCTCAGCCGGCTGCGCACCTCATTTTTTGCCAAGCTGATTCCTTTGACCCCCGGCATTTTGGGCAGAAACCGCAGCGGAGACCTGCTTGCACGAATCGTTGGGGATGTGGAAAGCCTGCAGCATTATTTTTTACGCGTCGCCTATCCTCCGGTCATTGTTGTCATGGTGTTTCTGGCTACGGTAATATTCACCTCCGTCTTTTCGATCTGGATTGCCTGTTTGTTCGTGCTGGGGATGCTGATTACGGCTTTTGTGGTTCCTGGAATCGTGCTGCTGGGGCAGCGTAGAAGACAGGGGCGCGTACGCGAGAAAAGGGCCGAGCTGTCCACGGAAGTGGCCGAAATGCTGTATGGTTACCGCGATCTAAAAGTATACGGGCAAATGAAAAAGCGCGAGCAGCTTCTGCAGGATGCCTCCGCCGCATTGGCGGCCGAGCAGGAGACGGCAGCGCGCCACTTGCTGCGCGGTCAATCGCTGCATGCTTTCGTGGCCTATCTTATTTCCTGGGGAGTGCTGGTCCTTGGCGCGGTATTCATCATGAACGGTTCGCTAGCCGGCGTATTTCTCGCCATGCTGGTCATGGCTTCGCTGACTGTATTTGAAGAGGCGGCCCCAATGGCCACACTTCCTGCTTATAAGCAGGATAGCGAGCATGCGGCCAATAGGCTGGCGGAAACGGTTCTTGACGCTGATCGGCGGCAGCCCCAGCCAAGCGGTGCTTTATCCACCGATAAAGCCGTATCAGTCGAGCTGTGCGGTGTTTCGTTTCAGTATGAAGATGAATGGCGTCCTGCGCTGAAAGGCATTACCCTGTCTATTCCGCCGGGATCCAAGACCGCGATTGTCGGTCCGAGCGGCTCAGGAAAATCAACCCTCATCGATTTACTGCTCAAGCTGCGCGTGCCAACAAGCGGCCAGATCCGATTGAACGATATATCGGTTCAAGATCTGAATGAAGCGAGCATTTGGCAGGCGTCGAATGTGGTGCTGCAGCACAGCCATTTTTTCCGGGGGACGATCCGGGACAACCTGCTGCTGGACGAGGAATCCTATACAGACGAGGAGCTGGCGGCAGTATTGGAGAAAGCGCTGCTTCCGAACAAATCGCTTGATGATCCCGTATATGAAAAAGGAGAGAATTTGTCAGATGGGGAGAAACAGCGCTTGGCCTTGGCCAGAGTGATGCTGCGCAAGGGACGTTTATGGCTTCTGGACGAACCGACGTCTTCCCTGGATTACGTGACGGAACAGCGTGTTCTCTCGCATTTGTTGACGGAAGCTGCCGATGATACCCTCCTGCTGATTTGCCATCGGCTGACCGGTTTGGAGAAAATGGACCGGATCGTTGTCCTGGACCAAGGGAGGGTTGTTGAAGCGGGAACGTATACGGAGCTGATGGAACAAAAGGGATATTTTTATGAGATGAAGCTCATTGAGCGGCAAATGATTGACGAGGCGTAAAGATAGAAATGCGACGAATCACCAACCGTTAAAAACCGATTGTTCAGGCTCCGGCTGTCGAGAATGTCTCGACAGCTATTTTTTTGTATATTGGCCATCTATCCTCCAACCGCAAATTTCACAGAAGTGACGGCATTACAGGTTAATATCATACATCTATAGCCCGAAGGAGCCATTTAAAACAACTATCAATCGAGAGACAATGAGAAGGTTAATGCAACGGATTTGAGATAAGGTTGAAGGGAGAATCATCATGAAAACCATTGGGTTAAAACCAATATTGACATTGGTGATCGTAGGATTATTGACAGCCTGCGGGGGTGAGAAGAGTGGTGAAGCGACGGCAAACACGGAGAGTCCGATCCCGGCTGTTTATAAACAGCGCTGCTTGTCCTGCCACGGGGATCAGCTTGAAGGAAGAGTCGGTCCCAATTTGCAAACCGTGGGAAGCCGTCTCACCGAGGAAGAGATCGCCGGGATTATTTCCGATGGAAAGGGCGGCATGCCGGCTTTCGGAAAACGGCTGAGTGAGGAGGATCTTGCATCCGTTTCCGCATGGCTGGCCGAACAACAAGAGAAAGGAAGAAACGATAACCGATGAATAAAACGGGAGCCTGGTTATTATTCGCATGGCTGGTAGCAGCTGCGGCCACTAGCGGCAGTTTGTTTCTTAGCGAAGTATGGCATTTCACGCCATGCGTCTTATGCTGGTATCAAAGGATTTTCATGTATCCATTAGTCATTCTCTTGGGTATCGCGGCTTACAGGCAGCAGACATTTATTATTCCTTACATCCTGCCCCTGATTGTCATTGGCGGAGGCATATCAACTTATCATATCATCATTCAAAAGCTTCCGCGTTCGTCAGATGCCGCCGCATGCGGGCCGGTGTCTTGCCTGGACGACTACTTGAATTGGTTCGGGTGGCTGACCATTCCGATGCTGGCACTCGCGGCATTCCTGCTGATCGCTGCAGCACTTGGGCTGGCCGTGCGCGCGCAGAAACAAGAACAAGGCAATGAAGAAGCGGATGCGCATGTCTAGGATCCCTTGAGGAAATATCAATCCTTGGAGGAAGCTTCTCCTCATGGCGCGTGGACATGAACAGCGCGATATTGCATGAAATGAACAAGAACAGCAGCCGGATTAGGATTTCCGCTGCTGTTCTTTTAATAAGGTCTGGATATCGGCCAAAATCTGATCATTCTCCATATCTTCACCCATTCGGTAAATACGGCGTACACGCTGCTGGCCGTCAATCAATAGCAGTGATGTGACGGAGTGCGCAAACAAGCCGTCATCCAGGCGTACGATCGAAAAATTGTACTGGGAAGCAAGCTCCTTCACCTCATGTTCTTCTCCACGAAGCAAGGTCCAGCCGCTCTGATCGATTCCCATTCGATCCGCATATTGCCGCAGCACCTCAGGCGTATCGTTATTCGGGTCGAACGTGATCGACACAAACTCAACGCCGTTCCCAAAACGTCCCTGTTCTTGAAGCTCTGCCTGAAGCGCGACCATATTCGCGGTTGTCGCAGGACAAATGTCCGGGCATCGTGTGAAGATAAATGAGGTTAGGCGGATCTTCCCGTCGAAATCCTTGTCCGTTACGGTTTCACCTTCAAGATCAGTTAATGCGAATCCAGGGGATTCCATTTTGACCGGAAGCGAATCCGAACGGAACGAGGATTGCAGCACCAAGTAACCCACAGCAGCGATACAGAGAATGATGATTGCCATAACATATCGGCGCATTGAAGATTTGCGAGCTCGTGACATTCCGTTTATCCTCCATATTCTTTGGTAAATAACGGTTTCAATTGTACTGAAAATGGTGCTGCCTTACCATGACTCCTTAGAGCCATGGAATCCCCTCTGGAATAAAGCCCTTTCCTTTCCCGACACAAATGTGTCGATGTTCAACTATGGAAATAGCTCTTATGAGTTATAGGAGCGAACGATTGAACTTGCTACAATCTGGGATATTACATCGGTACAGGAGAGGGAGGGAAGTAAGCATATGAAGCAAAGGATCGTTTCGCTCGTGTTGGTTCTATCGCTTATCGGAACGATGATGGCTTGTTCGAGCGAAGAACCTGTTGATTTGGAAACTGTTCAAGCGGAGCTGACGACAAATCCGGAGACCGTCATCGCAGGAAGCCAGGCGGATATGAAAGTAACGGTTACCGGAATGAAGGTATCGGACACGGCACGGGCAACTTTCGATGTGCGGATTGGAGATGAGCCGGTGCTTATGGATGCGATTCATGAAGGGGATGGCGTATTCAGCGGAGCATTCACCTTCCCGGGCAAGGGCGTTTATACCGTCTATATTCACTTGTACGAGGACGATATCCATATCACGAAGAAGAAGCAGGTCGAGGTCAAATGACAAGGTCAATCAACAAATGGGCTCTTCTCGCACTATTGGTTGTATTGGCGATGATGCACGGAAGTCCGGCCCGGGCGGAGGACGAGCTGATGGGCCTTCAAGAGATCGTGGACCAGGCCAATCCGGGGGCCACGCTAGTGCTGAAGCCTGGCACATACCAGGGACCGGTTGTCGTTAACAAGCCGTTAACGATACGGACGGAGGGTGAAGGGAACGTCGAATTAATTAATAGAAGTCAGCTTCCTGCCCTATCGATCGATGCTGACGGCACAACGGTTGCCGGACTCCATATTACCGACGGAATGGTTAAGGAAACGCCAACGGTGCTCGTCAGAGGTCATCGAGCTGTTTTGAACGGCCTCTACATTCGGACTGGCGGGGATGGAATTGCGGTCCGTGACGCGGATGAAGGCTTGGTGACGAATACTACGATCGATTGGGCGGCTGAAGGCGTGCGACTGGCGGACAAAGGGAATGGCGTGGATGTGTTCAATGGGCATCGCTGGAGGTTCATGGACAATACGATTCGAGATGTTCATGACGGCATCTATATGGAAAACAGCGATGATACGCGTGTAACCGGAAACCGGATTGAACGTTCCCGGTATGGAATCCATTGCATGTACACGAATCGAACGGTCATCGAACGAAACGAAGGCAGCTTGAATGTGACCGGTGCCATGGTGATGACGGCCAGGCAAGTATCCGTTATCGGGAACTCGTTCTCCAAGCAAAGCGAAAACGTGAATTCGCAAGGGATCTTGCTGTATGACACGCATGATTCGATTCTGGCAGACAATACGGTTGATGGTAATCGGGTCGGCCTGTATGTTGAGCTGTCGACAGGAAACCGATTGGAGAATAACGAGGTTCGTTACAATTTTGTGGGGATCCAGCTTCTGGACTCCAGCTCCAATTCCATCACCGGCAACCGGTTTACCGGCAATGTTGCGGACGCCCAGGCACGGAGCAGCGAGGACAATAGGATCATCGAAAACTATTGGGACAATTTCCGAGGCATCGATGCAAATGGAGACGGGAACAGCGATATTTCATACGCGATTAACCCGTTGTTTCAGGAACTGACGAAAAAACGCCCGGCGTTCCAATTGTTCTTCCAATCCCCGGGGATGGTGTTCCTCGAAGGGCTCTATCAAAGTGACCGGGATCGCTGGACTACGGATGCTGCTCCGTTAATGACGCCTCCTATGAGTGAAAACCAGATCGGGGATGCGGAAGGGAGAACCCATACAGGGATAGCCGGACTCGTGTTATTAGGATGTACCGGGACACTATTTTTTTGGATGAGGAGACGAATGTCATGAGTAAAGGAATGAAATTGAATGCGATCCTCGCAGCATTGCTGCTGCTTCTATCCGCTTGCGGGGGAGAAGCTTATAAACCGCAAGCCATTAACGAGGAAACGGATGTATGCGTGATCTGCAAGATGGCGGTTAAAGATGATCAATATGCGACTCAAATCGTAACCAAAGACGGTCAATCGCTTAAATTCGATGATATCGGTTGTTTGAACACATGGAAGATCGAGAATGGGACCGATACGATCGGAGCCGCCTTCGTCCGGGATTACAACAGCAAGCAATGGCTTCGTTACGAGAAGGCTTACTATGCTTATGATCCTTCCTACAAAACGCCGATGGCTTACGGGATTTTGTCATTTGAGAAGGAAGAAGACGCCAAAGCTTATATTGAAGAACAAGGTACGGGGAAGCTGATGACGGCCGATGAGCTCCGTGAACATTCGTGGGAGGTCAATCGCGACATGATGGATATGGAAGGGACACATGATCATGGTCACCCGCCTGTTGAGGAACAAGATGAAGCTGCGGATCATGATCCTCCAGCGCATCAAGAAGGGCATTCGACACCTCCTGAACCTCCCGCATCCGGAGGCCATGGCTCATGAAAGACATGAAATACGTCGCTATACGCGAGATGAACATCGGGTTTCGCAACCCTTGGGCATATTCATTCATGGCTCTTTTCGCAGTATTCATGCTCAGTTTGCTAATCATACATACCCAAGGGGGTGTGAGCGGATTTTCCGGCACCAGCGGAACCATGTTAAACCTGGCGTTGTACTTGCTCCCCTTGATGGCCCTGATGCTGGGCTCATTCTCCTTAACCGGCGAGAAGGAAGAGGGCAACTGGGAGCTGCTATCGACGTATCCGCTTGGCACTTGGCCGTTTCTGGCAGGAAAATATATCGGGCTGTCTGCAGTGCTGCTCTCCATCGTCGCCTTCGGATTCGGGCTGTCCGGGTCGGCAGGCTGGCTGCTCGGCAGCGGTTTTGATTTTTTAACGTACAAGCAGCTGCTGGGCTGCTCAATCGGGTTATCCCTGTTTTATCTCGGCATTGCCATGTTGATCGGTACGCTCGCCCGCAACCGCTGGCAGGCTTTAACGATAGCGGTAGGCGTCTGGTTCTTCACCGTCATCGCATGGCCATCGCTCCTCATTGCTATGCTGGGCATGATGCCATATCTCTGGATTAAGCCGGCGATAACAACACTTACTTTTCTGAATCCGGCTGAATTGACGCGTTTGTTTACCGTCGTCAAGTTAGGAGGAGGCTCGACGCTGGGGCCTGAATATTACAAATGGATGATGTGGATCCGTTCACCCTGGGGCACGCCCGTTTTTGCGGGTGTGATGCTCGTATGGATCGGTGCTGCTCTTGCCGCTGCTTATGGTTTATGGGAAAGGGGAAGAGGTCGTGGGTGATCAGCTCGTACGATTCGATGCGGTTCATAAGGCATTTAAGGGAAAGGTTGTCATTGAAGAATTGAATTTGAAGGTCGCTCACGGCGAAGCGGTCGCTTTGTGCGGAGGCAACGGAGCTGGAAAAAGCACCTTGCTGCGGATGCTGGCGGGAATCTTGCACCCGACGAAGGGTGTTATCACCGTCAACGGGCAGACATGCCGGGACAATCGGCGGGAATATGCCCGGCACATCGGTTATATGCCGGATGATTATCGCTTTAGTCCAGGATTAACGGCACTGGAGACCATGCTGTTCTGGGCCCGGCTTCGCGGACTCGGGCAAGCCCGTGCACGGGAAGCGTTATCGATGGTTGGTCTCTCGGATACCGGCAGCAAATCCGTGGCCTCCTTCTCTAAGGGCATGAGACAGCGGGTATTGTTCGCGCAAGCGATAATGGCACGGCCGCTGCTCGTCATTATGGATGAACCGACGAATGGCCTTGATCCTTACTGGATGGATACGTTCGTCATGCTCGTTCGCCAGGCAGTCGTCGAAGGCCAGACGATCCTCTTCTCCACGCACCAATTGGAAATTGCCGAAGCTTTGGCGGATCGGATCGTTTTTTTAAGGGATGGGAATGTGGTGCTGGACGGGAATACGGGAGAGCTTCGACAAACATATGGAGCTGAGGGGATGCGCAGAGCATTCCGGGAGTTGTTTGGGATAAACGGAGGAAGCCCGAAATAGCGAAGCAGGCAGCGAGTCCGCAGGCGGGCCGCTGTCTTGTTTCGCTTTACGTGAGGCGATGGCCGGCGTTCAAGCCGCCCGTCAGGCTATTATTTAAGAGCTTAACGGCCAACATGTATGTCTAATTTGTGAGCAAGGAGATGAACAGGGTGATCCGCAGAATGATTCAGTATATGCTATTGATGGTTGTCCTAATCGGAGGCGTGTATGCCGTGTCACGTTTTTTGGGTGATCCGCAGGTTCTTGCTATTCCAGGAGAAGCAGCGCCGGAGTTCTCAGCCGTGGATCTGGAGGGGACAGAAATCCGTCTTGCCGATTACAAAGGGAAAGGCGTTGTCCTGAATTTCTGGGCCTCCTGGTGCAATCCGTGCGTCAACGAACTGCCGCTTCTTAACGAGGCTCATAAGTTAACAGGCGTGGACATGCTGGCGATCAACGTGGGGGAGGGCAAAGAAACGGTGCAGCATTTTGCTGACCGGTATGACCTCGAATTTCCGATCGTATTGGACTCCGAGATGAACATTAAACAAAAGTATCAATTGGTCGGAATGCCACTTACGATCATCATTGATGAAGACGGGACTTTGGTGGAACGACACGAAGGGGAGCTGACAGAGATGGAAGACATCATATTCCTGATGAATCGGATCAGGCAAGACGATTAACATTCGCTAAAGGTTCCCAATGCAATATAATGGATCCATGCATCAATCAGCTAGAGGGGAGAATGATTGTGACCTATAAACAAAACAAATGGCTGATTCTTACGATTCCTACCCTGACGATCGGGGTCTGGGAGTATGTCCGGCATGAGTTTCTGCTGCCGTATATTTCGATGGAGCTTGGAAACTGGCTTGCCCCGGTCATTGTGCTGCTCGTATCCTTGCTGTTTTTGACCAAATTATTTGCCATGATCGAACATAATCAAGAGGAGCTTAATCGAGCAAAAGCGATCCGCGCCGTGCTGGAGGAACGAGAGAAAATCGCAAGGGAGCTTCATGACGGCATCGCGCAATCCCTGTTCTTTTTGAACGCGCAGATCTCGCAAATGGACCGCATGAATCAAGCAGACGGACTTCCGCTTCATAAATTGAAGGAGAGTGTTCATCGCACCAATGATTATGTCAGACAAGCCATCGCCAATTTGAGGCATGAAGCCGATGCGGATAAAAATCCGTGGCTGCAAGGCATTGAGAGCTTGATCGATGAGCTGCAGCAGGAAACCGCTCTGGAAATTGAGACGAATTGGCGCATTCCGGAAACGATGCTGTCTTCCAAAGAGCGAGTGGAGTTATTCGCAATCATCCGCGAAGCGCTGCTTAACATTCATAAGCATGCGGAGGCGAAGCAAGTCCGAATCGAAGCGCGACCAACAGAATCGGGGTGGATGTGCCAGGTCGCGGATGACGGCAAAGGCTTTAACCCAGATAATATGATGATCCGTAATCGATACGGGATCCAAATGATGCGCGACCGTGCCAAGGCGATGTCCTGGCATTTCAGCCTGGAACGTAAAGATGGGGACACGCTGGTAATCGTTCGAAAGGGGGCATATTGAAATGTCAAAATTCCGGGTGTTAATTATCGATGATAACGGGATGGCCAGAGAAGGGATCCGAATGATCCTGGAAAGCGATCCTGTCTTTGAAGTCGTGGCGGAAGGAAGCAGCGGAGAAGAAGCCATTACCTTAAGTGAATATTGGATGCCGGACCTGGTGCTGATGGATATTCAAATGCCGGGAATGGGCGGCTTGGAAGCAACGAAGAAGCTTAAAGAAGCCTTCCCCTATATCAAGGTCGTTATGGTTACCGTATCCGACGATATTGCGCATTTATTCGATGCGCTTAAGAAGGGCGCCCAGGGCTATTTGTTGAAAAATATGGAGCCTGAAGCGTGGCACGAATATTTAAGAGCAGTCGCCATCGATGAAGCGCCGGTAACGCGCGAGCTGGCGTTTCGAATCCTCAAGGAAATGTCCCCGAAGCGTGCGGACGAGGTTCAAGATCATCCTTTAACTGAGCGGGAGCATGAAATTCTAGTGCTCGTTGCCGAGGGAATGAGCAATAAGGAAATTTCAGGCGATCTAAGCATTTCAGAGCATACGGTGAAAAATCACCTGAAGAACATCCTTCAAAAGCTGCACTTGGCCAATCGAGTTCAGATTGCGCGTTATGCTTATGAACAAGGCTTGGTAGGCAAGAAGCAGCAATGAAGCAGCAACGAACCAGCAATGAAGTGCAAGTTAACAATGAAGTAGCAAAGATGTAGCAGGCTTTGATGGAATAACGATTGGCGATAGGCTGCTATACTTGCGCCGCAGCTTTCTAACCTGAGACATTCTTATCCTTCAATCGGCTTCATATAATGAACAGGTATCTCCCAATTCATGCCGGCTTATCCGATCAGCGTTTAAGTCGCAATGGAGGTACCAGCAGCAATGTGAAGCATGAGGCAGTTTTCAGAAGGGAGTAATCGTCTTGGATACAGCAGGAAACAGCTTGGCGCTCGTTGCCCTTACCGGATTGATGGGTGCACCGCATTGTTTCGCGATGTGCGGAGGCATCGTGTCGTCGGTTGCACTTCGCGCACAAGGCTCGCCAATGGCTTTGATCCTCGCATATAACGCAGGGAGAGTAGCAACTTACGCGGCAATCGGCGGTTTTATGGGCTTGGTCGGCTCTTTTCTGGATACTGCAGCCGGATTCGTCGGGCTCCAATCTGCGGCCAGCATCATTGGCGGCTTGCTGATCTTGTTATGGACCTTTCGTCGGTATACGCTCCCGATGTTTCGCACGCATCCATATAAAAATTCTCGCGTTCAGTCGAAGCTGCAGCAGCTCGGACAACGTTACGAAATTCTTGCAACCTTTTTGACCGGGATTCTGCTGGGCTTTTTGCCATGCGGCTTGACTTATGCAATGCACATGAATGCTGCCGCCTCGGGAACCGCAGCAGAAGGTTCGCTGATTATGCTGGTGTTCGGCATATCGACGTTTCCGGTCTTGCTTCTGACGGCGATGTCTGCGGGAAGCCTTACGAAAAGATGGCGCAGGGCGATGCGCAGGATCGGCGGATATCTGGCCGTCTTGATGGGGTTGCTGTGCATTCTGAAAGGTCTAAGTGCGAATGGCTGGATACCTTCCGTGCACCCTTGGCTATGGTGATGGGGGGCTTTTTCTCTTTAATGAACCTTAAAAACGGTGCTGACTTTGACATACCGCTCCTTCCACTGTAATTCGGCTTCGGCTTGCCATTTCCCGCGCATGACGGGCACCACTGTCGCATGATATACCCCGGGTTGAATCTCCTCAATGGAAGCAGGAAAAACCCCGCAAAACATATCCGGCATGGTAATGTTCAAATCGAAATCCGCGCCTGTTACGGGTATTCCGGATAACTCGTCAATTTGCAGCTCAAAGGTGGTCTCCTGCATCGATACCGCTGATGAATCAACCGGTGTTATTTGCATGCGGATTTGATCATCGATATAAAGAGCCTCTGCTGATGGATGGTCTTCCACTAGACGAAACAAAATGAACAAGAGCATAAAACCAAACAACAACAGGATGATCCATCTCGCTCTCATGCTTCGCCTTCTTCCTATAATTCATAACGTTAATTACTGATGTTATATGTATCTGACATGCAGAAAATGCCGGAATATGTGCTGGAGTGCAGATAAAGCATACATAAGATAACAGAAGCAAAAGGGACTATCTCCATTATCTATGCTCTTGTTCCTAGGCGCATGAATGAACAAGGCTTAATATTGAAAACCTATGGAAGTGGTATACATTCTCGATTTCCGAAGGAGGAAGACTGACATGGCTCACCAGAAGAGAAGGAAAGAAGCTGCCTGGAAGTCGCGTAAGCAAGCACAGCACCCCCATGGAAAAATCAGATCGCTTAAGGAATTGTCCGGCGAATAGGATGAGGAGTATACTGCTTGGAAGTAAAGGACTGTCGGTTAGTTTTAACTTGCCGGCAGTCTCTTTTTTATGAAAACGGGCGGTCCTGCGACTATATTGATGATCGATTCATGGTAAAAAACGAAGAAATCATGAGATTTCAAAAGAAAAAAGAGGATTTTATGCTTTGATTTCAGGCGGAATGCGAGACATTATGTCCTGATCAACTTGAAGATTCAAAGAACTATTCCATAAAATACTATATTATCAGCACTCGACATTATAGAGTGCTAACAAATCATGAGCGAAGGAGGGAAGCCGATAAAATATTAGCGTCAGTGTCCAAAGCTGGCGTAAGTTTGTTTGTCGAATCATTTTTTGGGAACAGGAGGATTTCGAAGATGAATGTACTGTTACTTGCCGGTGGATTGGGAACCCGACTTAGACCGATGACGGAGAACATGCCGAAGCCGATGGCACCGATTCTGAATCGTCCGTGGCTGGAACATCTCATTCTTCATCTGAAGGAACAAGGCGTTCACCGTTTCGTTATCGCCCTTAAGCATCATCCCGAAAAAATAAAAAACCATTTCGGCGACGGCCGCCGGCTGGGCGTGTCGATCCAGTATGCGCTTGAAGATAAGCTGCTGGGGACTGCCGGGGCGATCAAGAATGCCGAGGCTTTACTCGATGAACAATTTATTGCCATGAATGCGGATATCGTCCACGATATTGAACTGAAGCCGCTGCTGGATTTCCATCGATCTCACGGAGGAAAGGTAACGATCGGTCTGACGGAGGTTGAGGACCCTAGCGCGTACGGGGTCGTTGAGCAGGACGATACGGGGCGCATCTTGCGTTTTGTGGAGAAGCCCCGCTTGGACGAGGCCCCTTCGAGACGGATCAACGCAGGTATTTACATCATGGATAAAAGCGTGCTCGCAGCGATTCCGTCCGATCGGGAGGTCTCCATTGAACGCGAAACGTTTCCACATCTCATCCGCGAAAATATGGGAGTCTTCGGTACGACGATTCAAGGCTATTGGGCGGATATGGGCACCAAAGACAGATACCGCAAAATTCACTGGGATCTCTTAACGAGACAGAGCCGGATCCAAATTCCCGGACACGTCCAGGATCAAGGCATCTGGATCGGCAAGGGCTCTAAAATCGGAGCCGGCGTCCTCCTCGTTCCGCCGGTATTGATCGGAGATCACGTACGAATCGGAGCACGGGCCGTCATCGGGCCTCATGTGGTGCTCGGCAACAAGTGCACGATCGGCCCGAACGTCCGGCTATCGGAAACGATCCTGTGGGACGGCTGCCGGGTAAACGAGGGAGCGTACTTAAACAACTGCATATTCGGTTACAATCTCGAGCTCGGCCCAAGACATATTTTGCATGAAGCCGTAATGAACCGACTGGGAGTGATGCAAGCATGACCCGGGTGGCTTATATCAGTACTTACGTTCCGAAGAAATGCGGCCTGGCCACGTTCACTTTTCATTTGCGCCAGGCGGTCCATGCAGTGAAGGAGTGGAAAGCGAAGGATCCCGTCATCGTGCTCCACGATGGGGAATCCGATGGCCTGCAGGATCCGCTGCTGTGGCTGCTGCGTCGCGATTGCGAGAACGATTATGAGAAGATGGCGTACAGAATCAACCAGTCCGAAATCGAGGTCGTCTCTCTCCAGCACGAGTTCGGGATATTTGGCGGCGAGGCCGGCCGGCACATCTTGCGTTTCATCCGCAATCTGAAAAAACCGCTGGTGACTACG
The DNA here is from genome assembly GCF_038002285.1 of Paenibacillus sp. FSL R5-0810. NCBI lineage: Bacteria > Bacillati > Bacillota > Bacilli > Caryophanales > Paenibacillaceae > Paenibacillus > Paenibacillus sp. FSL R5-0810. Next base: position 1,918,846 of record NZ_JBBOCF010000001.1, on the reverse strand, counting down.
TTTCATACGGTGTTTGAGTTGCCCCGTGAACCGTACGCAAGCATTCAGCGGGAAATCGCCGAGCGAAGCGACCGGATCGTCGTGATGAACCGCAAAGCGATATCTTATTTAAACCGCTCGTTCGGCATTCCGGAGGAGAAAATCGTCTTTATACCGCACGGTACGCCCGAGCCCGATACGGAGCGGCGGCAGGCATTCCGGGAGCAGCTGGATTGGGCCGATCGCAAGGTGCTGATGACGTTCGGGCTGCTGAGCCGCGGAAAAGGAATTGAATTGATCCTGAGGATTTTGCCTGAAATTGTTAAAAAGGTGCCTAAAGTGTTATATGCCATCGTCGGCCAAACGCATCCGGAGGTCAAGAAATGGGAAGGAGAGAAGTACCGCGAAGAGCTGAAGGCCATGATCGCTGACAGCGGGATCGGTGACAATGTCGTCATGATCGACCGTTATATGGAGGAGAATGATCTGGTGCGCCATATTACGGCATGCGATGTCTACGTGACACCTTATCCGGGTATGGAGCAGATCACCAGCGGAACGCTTGCCTATGCGGTCGGCTTGGGACGGCCAGTGGTTTCGACTCCGTACTGCTATGCACAGGATTTGCTCGCCGATGAACCCGAGCTGCTGATTCCTGCTGATGACGAGGCGTTATGGCGGGAACGGATCGTGTCGCTGCTGACCAACGACGTGATGCATCAAGATGTCGTCCGGAAAATGAAGCGGCTGGGGCAAACGATGCATTGGCCAAGCGTCGGGCATGAGTACAACCTTCTGTTTACCGAGGTGGGGAGACATGGAAAGGCGATCCGTTCGGTTTGACCATCTGATCAAGATGACCGATGATACCGGCATACTCGAGCACGGGTTCGGGACGATCCCCCGGCGCAACGAAGGATACAGCACGGACGACCAGGCTCGTGCGTTATGGGTTTGTCTCGAATGGTTCAAGCATGGGCGTCCTGAAGACCAACAACAACTTGAGCGGTTAGCCGAGATCTATATCGCCTTTTTGCTGTGGGCGCAAAAGGAAGATGGTCATTTTCATAACAATTTTGCCTATGACCGGAGCAAGGAGCCGGAAATGCCTTCCGACGATTGCCTTGGACGCTGCCTTTGGGCTTGTGCGAAGGCAATGACAGCAGCACCCGCCCCTTCGTTTGCGATGGTTGCTGAATCGATCTTTCAAAAAGCGCTGCCGCAGGTTGACCATTTGCGGTATCCGCGCGGATGGGCTTACAGCATCGCCGCACTCGGCATGCTGCAGCGTGCCGGATATGATATCGATCTGACCTCCCATATCCAAGAGCTTGCGGAACGTCTGGCTGCCCTCTATCGTCGGAATTCGGCTCCAGGCTGGTCTTGGTTTGAATCGGAGATCACTTACAGCAATGCCGTGCTGCCATGGGGGATGCTGTGGGCTCATGAAATGTTGAACTGGACGGACTTGCTTGACATCGCTTTGAGTTCCCTTGACTTCCTAATCGGTTTGTCGCAAAACGAAGCGGGACAGATCCGGCCGGTAGGCAGTCAAGGGTGGTGCCGCCAGGGGTATCGGGCTTTGTGGGACCAGCAGCCGATCGATGTCATGAAGCTGGCGTTAGCGTCTGCCAAGGCCTATGAGCTGACGAACATGCACAAATATAAATCGGCCGTCACGAAGTGCCGCAATTGGTTTTACGGCGGCAACGATCTCGGAGCCCCAATGATTAACGAGCGGGACGGCAGCTGCTGCGACGGCTTGAGCGCCGACGGACCGAATATAAACTGCGGGGCGGAAGCCGTCATCTCTTACTTGATGACCGAAGCTATTTACGAAGAATGGATACAACATTAAGCGCAATTCGCCATTATCCAATAGACATCATACAAAAAGAGGTGGACAACGATGCCTTTGACCAAAGAACTGCAGGAGCAGGGGATGCCAACCCTTGAAGGGGGGGCTTCCATCCCCTCCCATGTATTCCGCGAATATGATATTCGCGGCAAAGCGTATGAAGACATTGACCTCCCTTTTTGCTATTGGCTGGGGAGAGCTTTCGGCGAAACCTTGAAGACGGCCGGCTTGAATAAGGCCATTGTCGGCCACGACAACCGGAAATCATCCCCGGATTTTCACCGGGCCCTGATTGCCGGCTTGCAGCAATCCGGATGCGAGGCGATTGATATCGGCGAAGTGACAACGCCGATGTTCTACTATGCCATGCACCATTATCAAGAGCCAAGCGGCATCATGATTACGGCCAGCCATAACCCCGGCGACGAAAACGGATTTAAAATCGCCATGGACTATACGACGATTTATGGAGAAGAAATCCAGAAGCTGCGCAGCCGCATGCTTGGCTTGGCAGCCGAAGGCAAGCTGCCGTCCGGTTTCGATTATGACGAAGAAGGTCTGCGATGCGAAAGCGTCGAGGAGCCTTATTTGGACATGCTGGCAGACAAAATCCGGCTGAACGGCCGGAAGCTTAAAGTCGTGGTCGATTGCGGCAACGGTACGCCGTCGCCATTTGCCCCCAAGGCGCTTCGACGCTGGGGGTGCGATGTGGTAGAGCTGTATTGCAAATCGGATCCGGATTTCCCGAATCATCATCCGGATCCGGTAGAGCCGAAAAATTTGCGGGACCTGATCGACGTCGTGAAGAAAGAAAGAGCCGACATCGGCATCGCCTTCGACGGGGACGGCGACCGCCTTGGGGTGGTGGACGAACAGGGCGGCATTTTATGGGGCGATCAGCTGATGATCCAGTTCTGGCGTGAAGTCCTGCCGAAATATCCGGGCTGCAAAGCGCTGGTGGAAGTCAAATGCTCGAAAGCGCTGGTCGAAGAGATCGAGAAGCTGGGCGGCGAGCCGGTCTTCCATCGAACAGGACATTCCCACATTAAAGCGAGCATGCGCAAATTGGATGTGCCGTTTACCGGCGAAATGTCCGGGCATTTATTCTTCCGCGATGAATACTACGGATTTGACGACGCGCTGTATGCCGCTGGACGACTGTTGCGGATATTGAGCCGGGATTCGCGCCCGCTGTCCGAATTATTCTCCGACGTGCCAAGATATTGCGCGACCCCTGAAACGAGGGTTCCATGTGACGACGATGCGAAACAACAGATCATTCATAAAGTGAAGAACCATTTTGACGGGAAGCACGAGCTGATCGACGTTGACGGCGTACGCGTGCTGTTCCCGAACGGCTGGGGGCTGGTTCGCAGCTCGAACACCCAGCCGATCCTGGTGCTTCGGGCAGAGGCCGATACCGAGGCAGACTTACATGAAACCAAAGCCCGCCTGGAACAAGCGCTCCACGAGGCAGCGCCGGGATTGCAAATTCATTGGTAAGCACAAGGAAGCTTCTGCGGCGATCATGCCGCGGAGCTTCTTTTTTTGATAAGGAAGGGGTTCTATTGGGGACTAGATGGAGTGTTGAAGCGCCATTTAAAGGAAGCGACATGAATTTTTTTAGTGCAGGATATCGTGTTCTTGTTGGACGTTCTTCAAAGAAATGGCCGTATTTGATGATTCAATGTAAGTTTCTGCTAGTTACATCGCAAGATTCGGGAGGTACTATAGTAAGTAACCCTTTGTCAGACATCAGACAAACATAATCATTGTGTAAATATTAAAGGAGGCTGCCTGCGTATGAAGTCTCATACCTCCGACCGCATTAAAATGCCGCCAGGCTTTTGGTCCGGCATCCGTCAATTAGGGCTCGCTGATCAAGACATCGTACGAAAAGCGCGGCTTCCGCTGACGATCATCAATGAATCCGAGGTAACTGCCACCCAATATTATTCAATTTGGAAGGCGTATACCGATCTTATAGGTGATCCTGCACTAGGAATTATCAAGCTAGCGACGGCTTTTGAAACGGCGAAGTACCCGCCCTCCGTCCTAGCGACTTACCATGCCCGTGACTATAGGGATGCCCTTAACCGAATGGTCCGGTACAAGCGGCTGTGCCCTCCTGGAAGATTACGCATGAGCGAGGAGGGCGGGTACTGCACAATGGACTTGGATTGGCTGGAGACGGAAGAGCCTGGTCCGCCGATTCTGCTTGGCATCACGCTTGCATGTCTACTGGAGTTTGGCCGCCGGGGAACCGGTCAGCATGTGTCGGCACATTCGCTTGAGTTATCGGAGTCCGTTGGCAATGCAGAGGCCCTCGAGGCATACTTTGGCTGCCGCATCCGGTTTGGAGGCAAGCGCAACCGCTTGACGCTGCATCAGAAGGACTTGGATCTTCCTTTTATGTCGTTCAACGAAGAATTGCTTGAGATCCTGACTCCCGCTCTGGACCAATCGCTCCATGATCGGCAGTTAGACCCGTCGATAGCCGATAAAGTCAAATGGATCATGAAAAGAAGCCTGGCAGGAGGACGACCAGATATTTTGCCTATTGCCAGGGAGCTCGGAATGAGCGGCCGTACCCTGCAGCGCAGGCTCACTGACGAGAATACAAGCTTCAAGCGGCTGCTGACAGAGGCTAGACATGAGCAAGCATGCGAATACTTGACGGATCCCTCGCTGGATACGAAAGAAATCGCTTTTCTGCTTGGATACGAAGACTTGAATTCGTTCTACCGGGCTTTCCGTCAATGGGAAGGGGATACCCCAACCAATTGGCGTTCTGTCCATTCGGCTTCCTGAGCAAAAGATATTGGCGTGTACTGCAAGAACTTTGGCGCCTTAAACTAGTTACCAAATGCGCAAAACAAGGTATCCTAATTCTATCCTCAGTACGACCATAGTCTAGCAAACATAGGGAGAAATGTAGGATGGAAATGGGATTAACCAATAAAACGGCTTTAGTCACGGGATCCACCAAAGGGATCGGTAAAGCCATTGCCTTTGAGCTTGCCAAGGAAGGGGTTCACGTATTCATTAACGGCAGAAACGCCGAAGACGTAGAACGGACGGTCCATGAACTCAAGTCGGCATTCCCGGAGACCTCGCCTCAAAATGCGGCAGCCGATCTGGTAGACCAGGCACAGCGCGAAGCATTATTCGAAAAGTTCCCGAACGTCGATATTTTAGTAAACAGCATGGGAATTTATGAAATCATGCAGTATGAAGATATAGATGACGCTATATGGGAAAAGTACATTTCTACGAATGTCCTTGCAGCAAATGCCCTGACGAAATTCTATATGCCCAGCATGCTGGAGAATCAGTATGGACGCATTATCTTTATTGCGAGTGAAGAGGCCGTTATGCCTTCTGGCCAAATGCCGCAGTATGGCGTGACAAAATCCATGCTGTTGTCTTTAGCCAAAAGCTTGTCGAAATTGACGAAAGGAACAGAGGTTACCGTTAACACAATCATGCCCGGACCGACGCTATCCGAAAATGTACAGCAGATCATTGAGGGCATATACAACGATGAAGATATGCCTTTCTCGGAAAAAGAGAAAGCCTTTATGGCATCAAACCTGCCCCAATCTGAGATTCAGCGGTTTATCAGACCGTTTGAAATAGGCCGGTTAACGGCTTTTATATGCAGCCCCTATGCATCCGCGTTTAAGGGTTCGCCTATACGCATGGATGGGGGAATGGTGCCGACGATCTTTTAACGTTACCTGCACTTCGATATAAAAACATGACATGCAGCTGTCCCCAACTGGCGAAAATGATGTTATACTATAGGATGCATGCCCGAAAACCCTCCATCTTTTGAATGGAGGGTTTTTCATTTGGCGTATATACCTAACCAAGACAAACGCATATGCGATGCGGCGTAAATCGCGGTTTTTTTATTGTATCATGTGAATCCCGATTCAAGGTTAAATCTCGAAATCACCATATTTTACAAAAAGCTGCACTTTTATTAACATTCGACTGGTATACTACTTTAAATATCGCCCGAAAGGTGAAGATGCATGCAATATGTTGTCAGTTTCATTATAGCCGTATTACTTACGTCCATATCCTATTTCTTCGGCAGCCGCTTGGTTACGAAGGGCATACATCTCTGGCAAGCTCTAGCCATAGGCGCATCCGTAGTTTCTTTGGGTGCTCTTGCTGAGGCAATCGGGCTGCCAATCTGGTTGATTGTGCTTATTCCATTCCCGGTCGGAATGCTGTTATTGTTTCTATTTTTGAAACAGCCGTTCCGGATATGGCTCATTACGTATTTGATTATTTTAGCATTATATACGCTGATTCACGTTATGGTCAGTTTCTTCTTCCAATTCCATTCGCTGATTCCTGCCTGGAAGCTATCGTAGTAGGAGAAGTGCCGACTGAAGCCTAAATTACGTGAACTCCGTATCATGCGCATTGATGGCATTGCTCTTGCCTCCGGTAATAGTAGCAAATGGTTGCTGTCCCCAGAGCAATCCCCCAAACTGGCATAAGCAGAAGCGGCGTTGTGCCTCCCCAATTTTGAAAATCACCGCTCATCGTAAACTCAAGAATGACTTGAATGCCGGTAACCGTTAAGAGGATCGCCACGAATCCGGCAGGAATGACGGCTAAGGCAGGAGGGACGCGTCGACCACCCAAGATTGGGAACCAACGGGGGAAGCTTTCCCCCCAAGGCTTGATGAGTCCATGCGTGAGAAAGGCACCTCCGATCGAGACCAAGGCAAGTCCGGCACCGGCCCAATCCGCGTCTGAAGCCTGCAGGCTGTACAGCATTTCATCGGTGATTCCAAAAGGAATACCGAACAGCCAAGCTATGCGAGTGATATCATAATATAGTGGGGCTAGAATCGCTGCATAGGTTGCCCATCTTCCCAAACGAGTCACTACGTTCATCCGCCGTAACGTATGACCCTTGTTTCGTCCGCAATACCTGCAAGCATCACGGGTGTGGCGCTGGTATGTCAAAGCGGTTGCGGCCCATAACAAACCTCCGATGAGACAGATATACTGGTTTACGACCGGCCATGTGAAGAAATCGAGATAGTGTAATGACTGTCCGAATACGGCTCCGATCAAAGATACTGGGGCATAAGCCATCCCTATCAGGGCGCGTGGATCCGGGATCGCAAAGCACAGGACCATGGCTGCGCTCCAAGCGTATAACAGCATGATTGCTCGGGTTATCCCGCGGGCTTTCCGATTCAATAAGAGCATGGCCATGGCTCCAAGTAAACACAGGCAAGCGATGAGCAATCCGCCGTCAGCGGCTGCAGCCTGCCGGAACAGGGAGTGAGCCGCACCCGGATCATTAACCAAGCCTAGCGGAAAGCCCTGGCCTCCTGCCCACCAATATAGTCCGAGCACGCCGTAAGCGAGCGTCCAAATGATCGTCGCGTAAGGGACCCAATCCGGCCAACGCTTCCACCAATGCAGCGTAGATGTTTCCGATTGATCCGGCAAGGCTGAGGATACGTTCTTTTCATTTGCGGGATTCATAGATCACGCCTCCTTATACATCGTTACCGTAAGTATAAGAAGCCTGGGTAAACATGAGGTAAACGGGAACACAACTTCACCCTAAATGTGCTCTGCCTTCAGCCTGATCAAAATGGAAGTCCCTTCGCCAAGCGAGCTTTGGACCATGATCGTTCCGCCATGCGCCTCAATGAATTTCTTAGCGATGGATAATCCAAGCCCCGCATGTTCGCTCGTTGGTTGAATCGTAACTCGCGCCGCATGCTGGTTAAATCCGACCCCGTTATCCTTGATACGAATCTCGGCAATCCGATGATCGAGCAGCTTAATTCGAGCCTCAATCCGGGTGTCCTCCGGATTATGGACGACGGCATTGACGAGCAGATTCCGAATGGCACGTGTCATGAGTTTCGGGTCGCAGCTGATCGACAATTGTTCCGGCTCCGAATCCATGACAAATGCGTACCCGGCAGCCCAAGGAGCACTGCTGACATCCGCTACCGTTCTGCGCACGAGTTCAACGATATCCGTGTTCTCGGCATTTAGAGGAATCGGACCATTAACCGTTTCATTAAGATCCTCAACCAGTTCTTGCAGGTGAGCGGCCTTCTGCTGAATGACCGAAAGAAAATCGCTTTTCTCCGTTTCGCTCCACCGATAATCAGGGTGAACTAACATCGCGGAATAACCTGAGATATAGGTTAACGGCGTTTTCAAATCGTGAGAGATCCCTCGAATCCATTCCTGCTTCGATTGTTCTGCTTCACGGAGCGCCTTCTCGTTGTTTTGGAGCGTGCTGCCAAGCATTCGCAGGTGCTCGAACACTTCCTTATAGATCGCATACGGAAATTTCAGCCTGCCTTTCTTATGGGAGCGGAGGTTGTTCCAGCCCGGCGGCGGATCGAACCGTCCACTAACCAAGCTCCTGATCCAGACGATCATGATGTAAAGCGGCTTTCCTAGATACCAACCGATCCAAAGCAAAGTAACAACAAACAGAACGCTGCACAAGGCTACCACGAAGATTTCGTAATGATTCGAAGTGTTACCCGTCCGAATCAAATCCGGCCAGAATAACCAAGCAACCCCGAGGATGATGACTTGAATACAAATCAATAGAAAAACGAAAGCCGCGAGCAATTGAAGGGCGATGCGAAGCATAAAGTTCATGGTGTTAGCCTCCCGACGGCGGAACGAACTTGTATCCAATTCCTCTTAATGTAACGATAACCTTAGGATTAGCCGGATCGACTTCCAGTTTCTTGCGTAATCTTGAAATATGAATGACGACGGTCTTCTCATCGCCATGAACCATCGTACCCCATATTTGCTCGTATAGCTGCTGAGCCGTAAATACCCGGTTGGGGTGTTTGCAGAAATAGAGAAGAAGTTCAAATTCCTTAGCCGGACAAGGCGTATCCTTTTGATTGATAATGAGCTGGCCCGTTGACCGGTTCACGGTAAACGTCTTGAATCGATAAAGCTCTTCGGCGTATTGATGGTTGGATTCAACCATCATACTCCGTCTCAAATGTGCCTGAATCCGCGCAATCACCTCTAGAGGGTTAAATGGTTTGGTTACATAATCATCCCCGCCCAAGAACAGGCCTCGAAGTTTATCCAGGTCACTGGAACGTGCGGTCAGAAACAAAACCGGAGTCGTGATGGTTTTGCGCATTTCCGTGCACAGCGAAAATCCATCCATGTCCGGAAGCATGACGTCAAGAACGATCATATCGAAACGTCTTGTTTGCACGGCATTGAGCGCTTCAGCAGCGGAACCGGCTTTTACGATATCGATAAATCCTTCTTTTCGAAGCAGATTTTCGAGCATGACCAAAATACCTTCCTCATCATCCACTAACAATATGGCCTCTCTCCGCATTTCTTAGGTCTCCTTTTGCCGTTTGATTAACAATCCGATTAATATTTAAGTACGGCAATCCAGGCTAATCTCCTGCTGGGATTGCAAAAGTGCTATGTCTCTGCGGATAATAGACCTTAACAGTTTCAATGGATCATTGTGCACGAAAATGTGTCAATGGGCATTTTTGAGGACAGTTAAAACGGAGAGATTCCCGTAATATGCATAAGCTTTGTCCATAGCTGGTTATCATTAGTAAGAAAAATTCGGAGAGGTTGTTGAAATTATTACGATGTCGTATTAAAATAGTCGCAAGACGCAATCATGCGAAATCGCACATAAAGGAGTGACCGGTATAAAACAACTATACGATCTTTTCCTCAAGACCGGTCTGCGTCCGTTCGCTTTTATGACCGATACGCTTCAGCTTGAACAAAAAGTGACCCGCTCCGATATGTCGACGCTGCTTATTTTGCTCCTCCGCGGAGATTTAACGATGTCGGAGCTGGCCGCCGAGATGGGGGCACCGCTAAGTTCGATGACCAGCATCGCTAAGCGGCTTGAACGCAAAGGCTTGATCGCACGAGCCACGTCTGCGCAAGACCAACGCGTGAAGCTCGTCACGCTGACGCAGGAAGGTCTGCAGCTGGCGAAAGAATGGGAGCAAATCATGATGGCGCTGCTTGGCAGATTGGAGGATGCATTTACGCCGGAAGAATTGGAGCAGCTGACGGCACTTCTGTTCAAGGCAGCTAAAGTCTTCCAAGACGGAGGACCTGTTACACCGCAAGAAGTAAAGCGCCAGCCAATAAAGATTCAGATTGAGGAATAACCGGTTATCATACCGGATTTTTCCGACCAATTACTACGAAATCGTACTAAAAAGGAGCGGGTGGATTTGAGGATCATCATCTACACGGGCAAAGGCGGAGTCGGCAAGACCAGCATCGCGGCGGCGACGGCAGTGAAAATGGCGGAGCAAGGCAAACGAACGCTGATTCTCAGCACAGATGCAGCGCATAGTTTAGCGGATTCGCTGGCGGTACCGATCGGGCCCGATCCGGTGCAAATCAGCGAAAACTTGTGGGGGCAGGAAGTGAACGCGATCCGCGAGACGGAGCGCAATTGGGGAACCGTACAGGTTTGGCTCACGAAATTACTCGACAAAGCCCAGCTTAAAGACGTCACTACGGAAGAAATGCTTGTTTTTCCCGGCATGGAAGAGCTGTTTAGTTTGCTGAAAATCAAGGAGCATGCTGAAAGCGGGCAATATGATGTCATGGTGGTGGATTGCGCCCCGACCGGAGAGACGCTGCGGCTGTTAAGCTATCCGAACGTATTGAATTGGTGGCTGGAGAAAATCTTCCCGACCGAACGCAAACTGATCAAGATTGTACGGCCGGTTGCCAAAATTGTCAAGGATATCGATCTTCCTTCGGATGACGTGCTGGACAGCATCGAGCGTTTGGCACGGGGATTGGAGGAAATGCAGCGGCTCGTCCTGGATTCGGACACCACGTCGGTCAGGATCGTGCTGAATCCCGAGAAGATGGTGCTCGCCGAAGCAAAGCGCTCCTTTACCTATTTGAACCTGTTCGGATTCAACACGGATGCCATTATCGTCAATCGGTTGCTGCCGGATGGGGCAGGAGAAGGCTTCTTCGCTCAGTGGCGGGACATTCAAAAGAAATACGAGGAAGAAATCGTCTTGAACTTCCAGCCGCTTCCGATTCTGAAGGCTCCTATGATGCAAAAGGAAATCATCGGAGTTCCCGTTCTTAAAGAATTAGCGGACATCGTTTATGCCGACCGGGATCCTTCCGCCATGTTTTACCACGGCAGAACAGAGTCGATTCGCGAGGAGGATGGGGAAATGCTCTTGGAGCTTATGATTCCATTTATCGATAAGGCCGATCTGAATTTAACGCAGACGGGCGACGAATTGACGGTGGATGCCGGTGCTTATAAACGCAAGGTTATCCTGCCAAGGACGTTGATGAACCGCCAAGTGGTAGGCGCTAGATATGCAGAGGACCGGCTTGTTATCCGGTTTGGCAAACGGGAAATGGAGAGTATGCAGGATAAATAAGAAGCGGGAGCGCTTAGGAGGGAACGAGTCATGGAAAAAATGCTACGACTGGAGCAGTTGTTGGCAAATCTGGAGCGGCATCAAACGAAGGAGCATGTGAAAAACGCCGTCAAGGAATGGCTGCTTGCTTCGCGATCCGTGATTGACAGTGTCATTGACACGATCGAGGAGGAAAAAGAGGCCCCCGTTGCCCGCAAAATCAATATTTCGGACGAATAAAGATCACTCGATTATATGAAGCCCTTACTGATAAGGCCATTCTTTTTACGAGATGGCCTTTGATTTGCCTAGATGGCGCTTTGTTTTTTTTTCGCAACCTACTAAACAGAAAAAAAGGTAGGCCGGCCTGGACATTATCCTCGTTGACTCAAGTCAGTGGACCTGATATATTCATATTTGAAGGGAGCCCATTAGATAACAGAAGGAGGAGGTGAACTTCCATGGCACGAAAGACGAAGCCACCAGAAGAGCGGCGAGCCGAGATCATTCAGACCGCCAAGGAACTGTTTGAGGAGAAGGGTTATGAAGGAACACAAATCAGCGATATCACGAATAAAATGGGAGTAGCGCATGGGCTTGTGTATCACTACGTAAAATCAAAATCAGAATTGCTCGATGCTGTTGTTGAGGAGTGGGCTAAAGAAATACTGGCCGATTTAATGGTTTTGATGAAAGACAATACGATCAGCGCAGCGGATCGATTAGAACGGATGTTCCAATTTACAAGCGGCATGCTTAAGAAGGATGCTATATTAATCAAAACCATACACCAGCAGGAGAATGAGGAGATTCATAAGCGAATTGGCAGCGCAGGAATACAAATAATTCTCCCCCTATTCAAAGAATTAATTGAAACAGGAAATGCCGATGGTTCATTCAACTGCTCGTATCCTGAGGAGACAGCAAAATTTTGTTTATACGGCTGGCAGTCGATTGATTCAAGTATGTCCGATGAAGAAAGAGTGGAGAAGCTTAAATATTTTTATAAACGCATACTAGGCATTGGTTAACAGCTTCTTCGGAAGTTGTATATTTTTAATCATTAATTGACTGAAGTCAGTCAGTTGAAGGAGGTACGGATCGTGAATTATTTTAAGGATAAAGTGGCCATTATTACTGGCGGCGGCTCTGGCATTGGACGAGAGCTTTGCTTCCAATTAGCAAAATCGGGCGCGACTGTAGTTGTAGCAGACATTCGTGAAGATTATGCTGAGAGTACTGTAGATGAGATCAAGAATCGCGGAGGAACCGCACGTTATATGAAAGTCAATGTTGCCAGCGAAGCCGAGGTCCAACAATTAATCGAGGAAACCGTATCACAATACGGCAGGATTGACTATATGTTTAATAACGCCGGCATTGCGATTGGCGGGGATGTCAGGGATCTGACGATGGCCCAGTGGAAAAAAGTAATGGATATCAATTGGAATGGGGTGCTTTATGGCTCGACAATTGCCTATCGAGTGATGGCCCAGCAAGGGTTCGGGCATATCGTAAATACAGCGTCTGCCACTGGCTTAATGCCTCAGCCGGGCAACACGCCGTATTGTGCAAGCAAACACGCAGTCGTCGGTCTTTCACAATCATTAAGGTATGAGGGAGCAGATGTGGGAGTCAAGGTTAGCACGATCTGTCCCGGCCATGTTCAAACCGATATTTATAAGAATATGACGGTTGCCAATGTACCGAATGAGAAAGTTGTGGAATCGCTGCCCTCAGGGGCAATGAAAACCAGTGAGGCCGTTGATTTGATCCTAAAGGGCATTATCCAAAACAAAGATATCATTATATTTCCTGTTGCCGTTCGGTGGGCGTGGCGTATCCATCGTCTGTTTCCCGCATTGTTAAAGCAGGCATGGCTACGAAAAATCAGAAGTATACGCAAGCTTAAAGACGGGGAGGTGACTCAATAGCTCACCTCATCCATCACCAAGCCAGTGCAACCCAATAATTGAGTCTATTGATATATCGTACAAAAACATTGACGCAACGGGAGGTTTGAATGTTTAACTTATTTCAATAACAATCTTTCCCTTCGCATGATGACTTTCGCTTATGGCATGGGCTTCCCGGATCCCTTCTACAGATAATGGATATCGGTGCCCAATCAAGACCTTAAGTTTGTTTTGTTTCAAAAGCTCAGCCATCTTTGCTAATTGTGAGCCATTCGGTTTCAACCAGACATTGCCTGATTTTATGTTTTTTTGCGCGGCCTTTTCTTGATTAGGCTCAGACACTATCGATGCCATTTTGCCGCCATTTTTTAAAATGGTAAAGCTCTTCTCTTGGTTTTCGCCCCCCAACGAATCAAGGACAAAATCATAATCGCTCAGAACTTTTTCAAAGTCTTCTATCTTATAGTCAATAACTTCATCGGCACCAAGCGACTTTAATAAATCCACATTATGTGTTCCCGCTGTAGTTGCAACATAGGCTCCCGCATGCTTGGCAAGCTGGATGGCGAATGTGCCGACGCCTCCTGCTCCGGCATGAATCAACACCTTCTCGCCTTTTTGGATATTTCCAAAGTCGAATAAGCACTGCCATGCAGTTAATCCGGCCAGCGGGACACAGGCAGCCTCTTCAAAGGTTAGATTCTCAGGGATTTTGGCGAGCAAATGAGCATCCACCGCAGTATATTGCGCATAGGTTCCCCGGTTCGTTGTTTCAGGACGAGCAAAGACCCGATCCCCAACCTTAAAGCTGGTCACTTGTTCGCCAACCTCAGAAACGACACCAGCAGCGTCCCATCCTAGAATAATCGGGAAATCGAACGGCATCATGGTCTTGAGATATCCCTCACGTAGCTTCCAATCGATCGGATTGATCGAAGTGGCATGGAGCTTTACGATGACTTGTTGCTCTCCAGGAGTAGGCTTTGGAATATCCGCTTCTTTTAATTGCTCTTTTCCGCCATATTGTTCAATAATGATAGCTTTCATATCCATTCACTCCTCATATTTTTGGGCAACAAGCATAAGCAAATTTTCGCGTAGTTTTTATAATTATGGGCAACTGCGATCCGGTTGATACCCCAGTACGATAAGGTGAAATCCTCTATTAAGTCATCGGATAACCATTCATATCCCTGGGCAGATAAACGATTTATAATTGAAGACAGACGGAGCGCGGAAGGGAGAAAACATGTTAACGACACAACAATTAATAGACATTGAGCAATTGCAAAAAGAGTGTGAAAGTCATGATCATGTACAACTGAAGCTGAATTGGGAAATGCTCAGGGAGCGCACTTCTGACCAAATGGATTATTTGCAATACGAGCATGGCGAGCTCGTCGCGTTCTTAGGTTTATATGCTTTTGGTTCTGCTGTCGAGGTTTGCGGCATGGTAAAGCCAAGCGAGCGGCGTAAGGGATATTTCCAACGATTGTTCGATCATGCCATGGAACACATCAAACGAAGCGGATACAAAAAAATTTTGCTGAACGCGCCTGCAGGATCGGATGCGGCAAAATCCTTTTTGAATAAACAAGGCGTTAAGTATGCGTTCTCGGAGCATCAAATGAAGTGGTAGGAATGTCCGCTTGAGGAAACGAGCGGTCTTGTTTTGCGGAAGGCTACGATCAATGATTATGAAATGAGCGTACGGATATCCGTTCAAGCGTTCGGCATGGATGAAGAAGACGCCAGCGTGATGGAAAGCAAAACGTTCGCGGATCATACGGACATGCTCATGATTGTTGTGAATGAAGAAACCGTCGGTAAGCTGCGAATAAGCAGGGAAGAAGAGGGGCAGGCATGGATTTATGGATTCTCGATCCTGCCGGAATATCAAGGAAAGGGAATCGGGAGACAGGTGTTGCGCCAAGTCATTAAAGAACAAAGCGCTGCCGGATATTCGGTACACTTAGAAGTTGAAACGAAAAACGAGCATGCGCTTGGATTATATGAATCCGTTGGATTCAAAGTTGTGCACACGCAGGATTACTATAGCTATCCATGCTGATAAGTGCTGATTCCAACTCACAGGGGAGGAAGACCGTTAGATTGCCTGCAGAATCGTTGTTTTTGGAAATGTTCAATGCGTATGAAGAAGGCGCTGCATTTGCAGCGCCTCTTTGTTTGGTTGGGGCGGGCTTCCCCGGTTCATTCGCCATCCCACGCTTGAAGGACCATAATCGCTGCTCCGGTAGCGACGGCTTCATCGGTGAGGATCCCCGGGGTGAAGACCGGATTGTATTCGGGGTAATGATATGTATTTTTCTTGGCGATTTCCACCGCGTTGTCGAACACCATCCGATGCGCGGTCATCAGCGGTCCGCCCAGTATAACGTATTCGGGATGAAGCGCATTGATCAGATTGGCGAGACCGATACCCAAGTATGCGGCGGTTTCCGTAAATTGCTCGGTTACGAGCGGATCCCCGCTTACCAGAGCGTCGACCAGCGCTGAGAAATTCACATGATCCGGGGGCATGCCGGACAACATGCTGTAGCGCCCGATTTTCAGTTGGGTACGTACGCGCTCTTCCAGCGCGGGGACCGACACGAAGGCTTCCAAAGCGCCATAGTTGCCTTTATCACGGAGGCGAGGGCCGTTCGCCTGGATGATCATTTGCCCGACCGCACCCTCGGTATCGACGGCCCCGCGCAGCACTTGACCGCCCGACATCGCGGCGGACCGGATATTAACGCCGGCATGCACGTAAAGGGCATGCTGTATGTTATGCGCTCTAAGTGCCCAATGCTCACCAATCAAAGCGGTATTGGCACCGTTGTCGAGTAAGGCGGGGATCCCCAGTCTTGTCTCAAGCAGCTCGCAAATCGGAACGTTTATCCACGAAGGAGCCGAGAAGAATTCCGGCTCGAGAATCAAGCCTTTGCTCTGATCCAGCGGACCGACCGCTCCGATTCCAATTCCCAGGACATCGTCTGCCGAGATTCCTTGGGCGGCCAGAAATTTCCCTGCTTCACTTGCGACCAGGTCGACCAACCGCTCCGGCGTCATTTGATTGTCCATATTCCAGCGTGTCAGAGACAAAGTATTTAGGTGCATGTCATAAAGACCGAGCGCGGAATGAATGCGGGATATATCGAGACCTAACATATACCGGTATGTCGGATTGGTCTGAAACAGGAGCGGCTTTCTGCCGCCGGTGGAGCTGCCCAGACCGGAGACGACAATCAGCCCTTGGGAGGTCATCTCTTCAAGCAGACGCGTCATGCTGCTGCTGGTGATGGAAAAATAATGCATCAAATCGACTTTCGAGGCAGTCCCAAGGTAGGAAATACGATCGTAAACCTGCTTCTTAAGCGGAGGATTGGAATGAACCACCATAAGCATCGTTCTCCATTTCCAAGTTCATTAGTCGGGTATATCAAGTATAGCGGCATCGTCGTATTATTTCCAGACAAGACATCGGATTAATCAACTTTACATCATTTTGATATTATTACACAAGAACTTCATATGGATTTTGATTCTATCATAATGATTTGTCAACATATTCCTCGCCAAAAATAAAACTTAATACCAAAATGGAATTAATGTGCTATAATTCTGATATGACAAACTAGAGCATAAAGGGTGAGGCCGGATGAACGATGCGCAAAGCCGGAGATTTAAGCTGTTGAGGCAATTGTTCGGCGTTTTTTTAAGAATCGGACCTTCCACGTTCGGGGGAGGTTATGCGATGATCGCGATGATCGAACAAGAAATCGTTCATAAGAAAGGGTGGATGAACGAGGAAGAGATGGCGGAGATGATGACCATTGCCGGCTCCGCTCCAGGTGGGGTTGCCGTTAATTCCTCTGCCTTTATCGGCTATCGGCTTGCCGGGATCTTAGGGGCGGTTACGGCAGTCTTTGCAATCACGCTGCCCACGTTCATGATCGTATTTCTTCTGAGTCTCCTCAGCACGATTTTTAAGGATAACGAGAAAGTGACAGCTGCGCTCCAAGGCATTCATGCTTCGATAGTGGCTCTGATTATCGTTGCTGCCTGCAAAATGTGGAAGTCCTCCATCCTGGATGCCGCTACGCTGATGATCGCAGCGATTGCGGTGCTTCTCTTGTTGTTCACCAGTATCCATTCGCTATATCTGATCCTTGGAGGGCCGCTTGCGGGAATAGCGGTGGTCTTATGCAAGCGCAAACTCGGAATGGCCGTTCGTACAGAGAAGCCGCCGTATGAAGAAAAGCGGGAATTGCAATATCCGGAATATTACATCTGAAGGGGGATCCACTTATGCTATGGCAGTTATTCATTGTCTTTCTTAAGGTGGGCCTCGTTTCGTTCGGCGGCGGATATGCCGTGCTCACGCTAATCCAGCGGGAGGCGGAGGGAAGGGGATGGACGGATCTCGGGGAATTCCAGGAAGTC
The DNA here is from genome assembly GCF_038002285.1 of Paenibacillus sp. FSL R5-0810. Classification (NCBI taxonomy): domain Bacteria; kingdom Bacillati; phylum Bacillota; class Bacilli; order Caryophanales; family Paenibacillaceae; genus Paenibacillus; species Paenibacillus sp. FSL R5-0810. Next base: position 1,901,213 of record NZ_JBBOCF010000001.1, on the reverse strand, counting down.
GTAGCTATGGCCGGCATGGCGCCGGGTTCCATTGCGACCAATGCTGCTACTTTGATCGGATACTCGGAGGCCGGTGTTTTAGGAGCCATCGTTGCCACGGTCGGCATCATCTTGCCGTCGCTCATCCTCGTCATTCTAATTTCGGCTTTCTTTCTGAAGCTGTACAACAACGATTGGATCAAATCATCGTTTTACGGCTTGCGTCCGATCGTTACCGGCCTAATCATTTACGCCGCTATCCATTTTGGACTCGGCGGGCGCGGAGAAGCGGTGCCGAGCTGGTCGATAATCGGAATGCTGTTGATCTGCGCCGGCAGTATCGTGATGGTGACGAAGTATAAAGTACATCCCTTTGCAGTGATTTTGCTGTCCGCGGTTGCAGGTATCGTAGTGTTCTAACCTTCAAATGGATGGCAAGGATAAATTTACAGAAAAAGAGGGGCAGATCGAAGGCAAAATAGCCTTATCGAACGTCCCCCCTATTTTAGTTACAAGGTTAAATCATGAAGTTATATTTAATGAAGAAGCCGTTCAGGCGTGATGAATTCTCGGCATCGGCATCGGTTCTTTCCCGAGCTCTGCCCACACATATTTGAGAAGAAGCTCCGACTTTAACCCTTCGTACCCTGGTTCGCTCCATAAGTTGCGAAGCTCCCCCGGATCCTCCTTCAGATCGAAAATTTCCCCATACGTTTGATTGTAATAGACCGTGATTTTGTAGCGATCATCCACGTACGTTTTTTGATGAATCGTCGTCGGCTCGTGCCGGAATTCGCAGATTGCATGGTCCCTTACGCTTTCCCGGGAGCCGAGCCAGACGTCCTTCTGGTTGACGCCGGCCATGGCTGGCGGTATCGGCAATCCGCAGAATGAGAGGAAGGTGGGCGCCAGATCAACCAGGGATTGGATGGCACTCGACTTTCTTCCTGCGGGAACCCGGCCGGGATACCGCACAATAAACGGAAGCTTGATCAAATCCTCATAATGAAATCCTCCCTTGGCCTGCAGGCCATGTTGGCCGAAGAAATGACCGTGATCCGTCGTAAATACGACCAGGGTATTCTCGGCTAGACCCAGTTCGTCCAGCTTATCCAGAATGCTGCCGATATATTTGTCCATCAGGCTGATCATGCCGTAATAAACGGCGACCAGCTTCTTCTTGTCATATTCCGTCAGCCGTTCTTTGCCCCCGTATTCATAATAATGATGCGAACGATAACCGTGGATGCCGAATCCCGTCTCCATCCATTCGGAGAAGTCGGGATTTTCCTCCTGGGTCATGCCGAAATGCGGTGGATTGCGATCATGCTCACCAGGCACAAGCGCGGGGATCGTAAGCTCCTCCGGATCGTACATCGTATCCCATGGCTCCGGAGCCAAATATTCCGGGTGCGGATCGAAGAAACTCGCCCATAGGAAGAACGGGACTCCGGTTTTGTTGTGCTCCTCGAGACGGGCGTTCGTACGCTCGGCAATCCACGCGTTGTAGTGGTATCGTTCCGGAATCGGCCACTTGTACGTTTGCTTGGGATTCATTGTGCCGGTAGGAGGAAGGAAGTACTGGCGCCAGTTAGTACATCCATTCTCTTCCAGCCACAGTGCATAATGCTGTCCGACATGTGCCTCGTTCGTATGGTTGCGTGCTAGCTCGACGTGGTCGAAGCCATAGAACGGTCCATGGAACTTCCGCCAATATTCCAAGTCCTGCAAGACCGGGTATGCTTCTTTCGATTCGTACTCCGGCGTCGATTTCAAGGGCTGAAAATGCGCTTTGCCGATCAACGTGGTTTTGTATCCTGCCGCACTGAAATCTTCCCCGACCGTATGGCGGTCCTCCAGCAATTTCGTTCCCAATGTCCATGCGCCGTGTTGGCTTGGGTACATGCCAGTAATGATAGAGGCTCGACTGGGCGTACAAGTAGGATTCGGACAATAGGCCCGCTCGAACATCGTCCCTTCCCGTACCAGCCGATCCAAATTCGGAGTCGAAATTTCCGGTTGAAAGGCACCGATCGTGTTCCAATGCTGTTGATCACTTGTGATTAGTAAAATGTTAGGTTGACTAGACAAAATTTATCCCCTCCCATTATGATAATATTGAATTATCAATGGTTTAGGAATATCGTTATGTTGTCTACATATTGTCATTTTGTTATCTAGATGATTTCATCAACACTTTCAGGAGGGTGGCAATCGATGATGCAGGAATATGATCACGAGTTTGCCGAGTTTATTTATTACACGCCCGGCTACCTCGATAAGGAGGCGCAGTTATGGCCAGTCCGGGGCGGCCGAAGCATTGCTAAGGCTAATTACAAGGTCGGGCCGAAGCGGATTGAATGTTACAGCCTTCATTTGGTTCTTGAAGGAAGGGTATGCCTTGAATTCGGCGACAAAAGGGTGGAGCTCAGCAAGAACGATCTGTTTTGTCTGTTCCCGGGCAGGACCTATGATTATTACGCGCTTGCATCCGATGCGCCTCTGCAAATGAATTGGCTTGCCGTGGACGGCACCCGGGTCAAAGGGCTGCTGGGGCTTGCCGGGATCACGCCGGATCGACCATACGGGAAACAAATGGTTACTTCACCGGTCAAGGAAGCGGCAGCAAAAACGCTTGATAAGATGGCCGGCACCGAGCGCTGGCATCCGGCCGTCTCTTTGGCGCTTCAAGGGATGGTATGCGAGCTGATGGCGCTGCTTATACCCGATACAGAACCCGTCCACTCAAGCGAGCCCTCGCGGTGGATCCGGGCGTGCATGGATTTTATGGATCTTCACGCAACCGAAGGGATAACGGTGCAGCAGGTAGCAGCTTTCGCAGGGGTGCACCGCTCGTATTTCTCCAACGTGTTTGCCGCTCAAGTCGGGGTATCCCCGCAGAAATATCTTCAAAACATCCGTATGGAAAAAGCGAAGCGCCTGCTTACCGAGACAGATGCTTCCGTCACTGAAATCGCATTGTCCCTCGGCTATCCGAACCTGTACACGTTCACACGAGCTTTTAAAATTTATTACAATATGCCTCCGCTGGCCATGCGAACCGGTGCGAAAGGTTAGCCGGAGCTTGTTATTATTGCAAACGCTTACGACCCATCTTGTTTTTATCATTCCAGCCGAAAAGGAGAGCGGACAATGACGCTGGCCACGCTGCAAAAATGGATTTCACCCAAATTAAGCATTCAGGGAAAAATGTTTGTTGCGCTCGGTTTTCTTACGCTCCTCTCGATCGTCTCCGTTACCAGCATCGTTTATGTGAATATGCGGGATACGATCAAGCGTACCGCCATTACCTCGGTTTCGGACAGCATCCGGCAGGCGGACGAATCCCTTAACGTTATGCTCCAAGAGATCGATCGGCTGAACACGGTTGCGGTTACCAACAAAAATACGGTGATCGATACGGTCCTGAGCCCAAGCGAAGAAATCAGCTATGAATGGTTTCAAGAGCAGAAGAGGATCACCGAATATCTGTCGGGATTGATCGATTACAAGCCGTATATTTCCCGAATTGCCGTCATCGGCCTGAACGGAAAAGTATTCTTCTCGGGAGGGCCTTGGATCGACCGTACGTTCCTGGAAACAAGCACGATGGATTTCATGCTGCGCAATGGGGAGCGCCACGCATATTTCAAGCATTTGGGCACAACGGAGGCAATCTCTGTTGGCCGCGTCCTCCGCTACGATCGGGAAACGATCGGCGTGGTCATGGTGGACCTGCATTATGATTTCATTCGTAAAACATACGGAGTCAAGCCGACCGCCGATAGCATGCTGTATGTGCTCGACGGGCAGAAGCAGCTTGTTTACAAGTCCGATTCGGCTCCGGCAAGCGTAACCCCCGGTATGGAAAAAGCGATTTATGATGCAGCTGAGCTGTCCAGTATCGAAGAAACCGCGGAACAAGTCATTGACGGAAAGCCTTATATCGTCGTCAGCCGGAAATCGGAGTATACGGGGTGGACGACCCGGGCGTTGATTCCGCTCGATTCGCTGCTGAGCGAATCCATAAGAATACGCAATCTCATGGTAGAGGTATCGGTCGTGGTTTTCATCGCCGTGCTGTTCGGATCGCTTCAGATGTCGTCCCGCACCACTCTGCACATCCGCCGTTTGAAAACGATGATGATGCGGGTCAAGGACGGGAATCTCGACTTTCCGAGAACGGAGATCGAGTCGAAGGACGAAATCGGCGATTTATATCACGTGTTTATCGGTATGGTGGATGAATTGAAACGCTTGATGGAAGGAATCCGGACGAGCGAGCAAGCCAAACGGGAGGCGGAGCTCACCGCACTCCAGGCACAAATCCGCCCGCATTTTCTCTACAATTCTCTGAATACGATCAAATATTTGGCCAAGCTGAACGGGGTGCCCAACATCGAAGAGGTGTCGGGAGCACTGATTGAACTGATGCGCGGCGTGCTTGGTAATTCAGGAGAGCTTCTTACATTAAGAGAGGAATTGGATTACGTCAACAGTTATGTCGCAATCGTCAAATACAAGTTTATTGAACCGATTCCGGTGCAGATTCAGGTAGAAAATGAAGATCTGCTGGAATGCCGCGTACCCAAGCTGACATTACAGCCCATTGTCGAAAATGCGCTGATGCATGGCTTCGGTCCATCAGGCCACGGGGGATTCGTGCTGATCCGAGTCTTCGGCGAGGATGGAGACCTGAAGATCGAAGTGATCGATAATGGCAAAGGCATGAGCAATGAAAGCATGGTGCGGCTGGAGGAGAGCAGCGAAGGGACTTACTCGCGCTTCAGCGGCATGGGGGTGCGTAATGTGCATGAGCGGATCCATAGGCTGTTCGGCAAGCCCTATGGGATCAAGCTCTATAGTGAAGAGGGATTGTACACGAAAGTCGAGCTCAGCTTCCCCGGAATGGGGAGCGGTAAATAGATTGATATAAAGGGGAATAAGCGATGTATCAAGTGCTGTTGGTTGACGATGAACCTTTGGTGCACCACCATCTTAGAACGATATCGGATTGGGGCATTCACGGTTTCGAGCTGTGCGGCGAGGCCTATGAGGGAGAAACGGCGCTCCGTATGATTGAATGGAATCGGCCGCATATCGTCATTTTGGATGTAAGTATGCCGGGCATAAACGGTGTGGAACTCAACCGGACGATCCGGGAACGGTATCCCTTCGCCAAAACCATTATGCTGAGCAGCTACGACGACTACGACTATGTTCGCGAATGCTTAAAGAACGGGGCAGTCGATTATTTACTCAAGCATCGTTTGGACGCAGCTCAGCTCATGGGCGTTCTGAAGAAAGCCGTACAGGAGATGGAAGAGCGTGAAGCGGAACATCGTCTGTTACCCGCCGGTCCTTCGGATATGCGTGAGCTCATCGTTCAAGCGCTGCGGGGAAAGACCGAGTCGGCGATCGAATTGGAGACCTATTCCAGACAGAACGGCTTGTATGCGGGGGCAGTATGTTTTGCAGCTGCGGCAATGCAAATTTCTTCCTTCCTGCTGCTCACAGAGTCGCGAAGCGATGTGGAGACGAACCGGCTGATGAAGCAGGCGGTAGATCTGATGCAGCAAAGCCTGGGCGGCGACATGTCGCAGCGGACGGCAGCTTATGTGGAGAACGGACGCATCGCCGTCGTGTTCGCATTCCAGGAGCGCAGCGAGCAGGCTGCCGCAAGTGAAGCCGAAAGATTGATGAGCCATCTCCGTCACTCGCTGGAGCTGTTTATGAATTTGAAATGCACGTATGCCGTCGGACACATATGCTCCAGCCTCTCCCGGCTCGAAGCCAGCTACCGGACGGCTGAGCGGGCCTTGGATGCTGCTCCGGCCCTGCAGCCGGCGGGGCTGCACAGCGAACGTGTATCCTTGACCATCGAGGAGCAGAAGCAGCTTCTTCTCACCGTGGAAAATTTGGACGGAGAAGGCGTAAAGGAAGTGATTGCTTCCGTGTTTGACGGACTTCGCAAGCAGCCGATCCATTCGCCGTCGGTCCAGCTGATCGTACGCGAGCTGTTGTCCGCCTCAGAGAAGGCGATTCGAAAATGGCTTCCCTTAGCTGATGAAGGCGAAGAGAACGGCGTCCTTCCACCGCGCGACGATGTGGGACAAATCGGGAGCGTGGATGAATTGGAGCAATGGCTTCTTTCTTATTATGCCGAGCTGTTGAACCGTTTGAAGCTTCAGCGTGCCGCCGGCCATCATTCGCGGCATGTTTCCCAGGCGATTTTGTTGATCCTGGAGAAGTATCATAGCTACATTACGCTCGAGCTTGCGGCAGGGGCGATCGGATTGAATCCATCATATCTGAGCCGGATTTTCAAAGAGGAGACAGGCATGACATTTTCGGAATACTTGAACCGGGTGCGAATCGATGCAAGCCGTAAGCTGCTGGAAAGCCGGCGCTATTCGGTTAAGCAAGTCAGCGTCCAGGTCGGCTTCAGCACCTACAATTATTTCTTTAAAGTATTCAAGGAAAGGACAGGCATGACGCCCCAAGCCTATGTGCAAAGGGTCAGGCCAGGCAACTCCGTAAAATAAGTGGAGTATGAGGTCATATTTGTGGAATTTGCCCTCTGATGGGATCGACTATAATAAATCCACATCAACGCAAACGCTTACAAGTAGTGATATTCATCGAGAAAGAGGAGGTCATTGTATGAAGCGAAAACAATGGGGCAGGTCTGCAATCAGCTTGATGATTATATCAGGCCTGATCCTTGGGGGCTGCAGCTCCGGGACCGGCGGGAAGAAGGATACCGCCCCAGAGGGAGCAGCGTCAAACGCGGTGAGCAAGGAAGGATTCCCGATCGTGCAGGAACCGATCAAGCTGAAGATGTTCACCCGGATCGCACCCGTGAACGGGCCGTTCAAAGACATGCCGGTATTTCAGGATTACGAGAAAATGAGCAATGTTCAGGTTGAGTTTATCGAAGCACCGACCGATGGCTTCCAGGAAAAGAAGAACCTGCTGTTCGCCTCGAATGAGCTTCCGGATGTGTTATACCGCTCCGGTCTTACACCGCTCGAAGCGGTTCGTTACGGGGCAGGCGGCCAGCTGATTCCGCTGGAAGACTTGATCCGGGATTACGCCCCCAACCTCACCAGGCTGATGGAGGAATATCCAGAAATCCGCGCGGCAATTACGACGCCGGAAGGTCATATTTATGCGATTCCGGGAATTGTGACGCTCGGATCGGCACGGACGGACAAGAAATGGATCAACCGGGCTTGGCTGGAGAAGCTGAAGCTGCAGGTGCCCGAGACGACGGATGAGCTGTACGACGTCTTGGTCGCTTTCCGCGATCAGGATCCGAACGGAAACGGCCAGAAGGACGAGATTCCGATGACCGCCCGTGTAGGACTACATATCGTGACGATGATGAGCGGCTCATTCGGTCTGGATCAGCAGTTTGGCTACAACATTAACATCGTCGACGACAAGGTTGAAATTTGGATGGGCAGCGAACGCAACAAAGAAATGCTGATGTACTTGAACAAGCTGTACAAAGAGAAGCTGCTTGATCCCGAGGTGTTCTCTCATACGGAAGCGCAGTATTTGGCGAAGCAAGGGTCAGGCAAAACGGGAGTATTCTTCGACCAAACGAATAACAACTTCCTGCCGATCGCGGATCAATACGAAGGGATGGCGCCTCCGGCTGGACCGCACGGAGACCGGATGCAAAGCCAGGCGTCGCCGGTGCCGAGAGATCCAGGAGCTTATGCCATCACGTCCGAGAATAAGCATCCCGAAGCATCGATTCGCTGGATCGATTATTTCTACAGCGATGAAGGCTCCACGCTCCTGCGGTTCGGTAGAGAAGGCGAGCACTACGAGCTGAAAGACGGCATCCCGTACTACAAGGAAGAATACTCGACTTCCGAAACGCAGCCGAAAATTACCCCGTATGCCGGCGGCGGAGCGCCTCATCTGATCAGCGAGCAGGTCTCCTCCTATATTAATCCGCCGCAGGTGCAGGATGCGCAGAAGAAGCTGGATCCGTTCATGCCGGAGATACGTTACGCGGCACCGATGTTTGATGAGAAAACCGCGCAAGAGGTCAATATCCTACGCAACGACATTGACAAGTATTACGAGGAGCAGAGCACGAAATTCATTGCCGGCGCCCTCAGCTTCGATAAATGGGAAGAATTCCAGTCGACCTTAAAGAAGATGAAGATGGATCAGCTGCAGCAGTTGTATCAGGATGCTTACGACAAGATGAAAAAATAAGGCTGATTGCCGCTGGTTAAGGAGTAGATATTATGAACAACATGGAGGCCCCTCCGGGGGCCAACCTGCCCCCCAGCCGTCCGAATCGCGGCAGCCGCCTCTTGGTTCAGATGGCCAAACGATATGACCTGTATCTGATGCTGCTGCTGCCGATTGCTTGGTATCTGATTTTCCACTATGGTCCCTTGTACGGACTTCAAATCGCTTTTAAAAATTTCAACCCGGCCAAAGGGATATTCGGCAGCGAATGGGTCGGCTTCGAGCATTTTACGCGATTTTTCGATTCGTATTATTTCTGGAGACTGCTGCGCAATACGCTAACCATCAATTTGATCTCACTGCTGCTCGCGTTCCCTATTCCGATCATGCTGGCACTGCTCGTGAATGAGATTCGCAGCAAAGCCTACAGTAAATGGCTGCAAAACATCACCTATATTCCGCACTTTATTTCCGTGGTTGTCATCGTGGGCATCTTGACGGTGATGCTGTCGGTTAACGGTCCTTTAAACATGCTGATCCAGACATTTGGCGGAGATCCGGTTCGGTTCATGGAATCGGCCAGCTGGTTTAAGACGATCTTCATCGGCTCGAACATTTGGCAGAACATGGGGTGGCAGTCGATTATCTACATCGCGGCGCTCAGCGGAATCAATCCGCAGCTGTACGAAGCGGCCAAGATCGATGGAGCCTCCAGGATGCGGCGCATTTGGCATGTCTCTCTGCCGGGAATCGTGCCCGTCATCGTCATTTTGCTGATTCTCGATGTCGGACAATTCATGAATATCGGGTTCGAGAAAATATTGCTGATGCAAAACAACCTGAATCTAGAGGCAAGCGACGTGATTTCCACGTTCGTGTACACGACCGGGATTCTTAAGGGCGAATACAGCTACACCGCGGCGATCGGGCTGTTTAACTCGGTGATTAACCTTACGCTGCTGCTTCTAGTGAACCGCTTCGCGAGGAAAACGTCGGAGACGAGTCTATGGTAAAGGAGGAGGGCTCCATGTCCCAACGAACCCCGGTTAATAAAACGCGCCATACCGCGAAGGATGAACGTTGCTTTGACATCGTGATCTATTCGGTCGCCGCGGTGATCATGCTGATCGTGCTGTATCCGCTGCTGTTTGTGGTCAGCGCCTCATTCAGCGATCCGGCAAAGGTGCTGGGCGGAGAGGTGTGGCTGCTGCCGAAGGGCGTGACGCTGGATGCTTACATTAATATTCTGCAAAACGATAAAATCTGGACCGGATACGGCAATTCAATTCTGTATACGGCAGTCGGAACGACGATCAATATCTTGATGACGCTGCTCGCGGCTTATCCGCTATCAAGGCCGGATCTGCCTTTGCGCAAAGGGCTGATGCTGATCGTCACGCTCACGATGTTCTTCAGCGGAGGATTGATTCCGACCTATCTGCTCGTCAAAGACCTCGGGATGGTCGACACAATGTGGGCGCTGATCATCCCTGGGGCGGTCTCTACGTACAACCTGATCGTCATGCGAACGTATTTCCAATCCAGCATTCCTTGGGAGCTTCAAGAGGCTGCCCATATTGATGGCTGCTCCAATTGGAGGCTGCTCATCAGCATCATTCTGCCGCTGTCGAAGCCGATCTTGGCGGTCATGGTGCTGTTCTATGCGGTGGGCCACTGGAATTCCTTCTTTAATGCGCTTATCTATATCCGCCGCGAAGAAATGTATCCGCTGCAGCTGGTGCTGCGCGAAATATTGCTGATCAGCCAATCGGATGCCGTGGACGGCAGCGTAGGTCTGGAAGATAAAGTGCTTCTGGCTGAAAGTATCAAGTACGCGGTCATTATTGTGTCCAGCCTGCCGGTGCTCATCATGTATCCGTTTGTGCAGCGACATTTTGTCAAAGGAGTCATGATCGGCTCTATCAAAGGTTAAACGACTAGGAGGGATTCATTTGAAACGCAAAGCGAAGATAACAATTGACGTTGGGCGGCCCGGCGGGCATACGATAAACCCTTATCTGTTCGGTCATTTTGTCGAGGATATTCGCGATCACATGGAGGCGATGCTGGCCTATCCTCTGAAGGACATGGATTTTGAGAGCGAAGCCGAAGGCAAGACAGCCGTATCCGGAAGCTGGAGGCCATTTACGAATGGACGGAACACTTCGTATGCGCTGGAAGCACCGGCTCCGAAGCATTCGGGACGGGCGCAGCGAATCCGCGTCCAGAGCGATGATGAGGCATTTGCCGGAATTGCGCAAGAAGCTGCACTCAAAGGCCCGATGGCGTACAGCGTCCGGGTGGTGGCACGGGCGTCCATCGAGCTGCAATACTTGATCGTCGAGGCGGCGGACCGGCGTACGGAGGAGTTACTCGGCCGTGCAAGGATTGAGCTGGGCAGTCATAACTGGAAGGAGTACGAGGCAGCGCTGCCGGTGTCCCGCACGTGCGAGCATGCTGAAATCCGGGTATACGTACCGATGGAGCACCCGAGATGGACTGATCATGTATCCACGGGCATGCTTTGGCTCGACCACGTTTCCTTGCTGCCCGCAGACAATATCGGCGGCGTGAAGGGCGAAGTGATGGACATGACACGAGAGCTGAACGCGGGCATGATGCGGCTGGCCGGCAATTACATCAGCGCCTACCATTTTGAACATGGAGTGGGATCTGTATTGGAACGACCGGTCATGTTCAATGAAGCCTGGGGCGGCTGGACGAGCAAATATTTCGGCACGGACGAGTTTATCCGGTTCTGCAGGGAGCTTGGGGTAGAGCCGCTCATCTGCGTTAACGATGGTTCCGGAACCCCGGAGGAAGCCGCTCGTTGGGTGGAGTATTGCAACGGAAGCGCCGAAACCCCAATGGGGGCGGTGCGTGCCGCTAACGGTTACCCGGCGCCTTACAATGTCCGGTATTGGGAGATCGGCAATGAGGTTTGGGGAGGGTGGCAGGTAGGCACCTGTTCTGCGGACCGTTTTGCCGAGCGGTGTGTCTCCTTTGCCGAAGCGATGAAGGCGGCGGACCCGTCGGTCGTGATATTGGCCTGCGGGCATACCGACCAAGACTGGAACCGGGCCGTGCTGGATATTGCCGGCGCACATATTGATTATCTGACGCTGCATCTGTATCACGGCCTTAACCGGTTCGGGATGAACCGGGATACGCCTGCAGAAGAACGCTACAAAGCGATTGCCGTCTTCCCGGAATGGACCCGGGATGACATTCGCCGCACAGTAGAACAGATTCAGGCTACCGAGAATCATCGTCATATCAAGCTGGCTATCACCGAATACAATACGATGTACTATCCGAACACCGTGCGTAAAGGCTTGCCGGATGAGCATACGCTGGGGGCCGCGGTCGCCAACGCCGGCAATCTTAATGAAATGCTGCGAGCAAGCGACATGGTGCATATCGGCAGCTTCTCCGATCTTGTTAATGGATGGCTCGGTGGCTGCATCCGAGTAGGGGATTATTATGCGGACCAATACCGCGGCAAATTACCAGGTTGGAGCGGCCATCCGTTGACTGTATACGGAACTCCGACCTACGAAGTGATGAAGCTGTATGCGAACCGGGACATCCATAGGCTGCTTCCTGCCGACGTGGAGTGCGGCAGCTTCTCGGTTCGGTCAAACAAGCCGGCTCCGATCGATCTTGATGCGATGCCGGATCTTGATGTCGTCGCCTGCACGAATGAAGACGGGAGCACCATGACGGTCTTTATCGTGAACCGCAGCCTGCAGGAAGTCCAGGTTGAACTGAATCTTCCCGGATATGAATCGTCCTCAGAGATACTGCTTCACGAAATTACAGGCGACTCCGTGGAAGCGATCAACTCTGTATTTGAGCCGGAATGCATTAAATCGACGGTAAGAACTGTTCCATTCGAGGCGTTGCAAAACGGTTATCCGCTGCGTCCGGCATCGGTATACGCACTGGAGATGAATGCCGCGCCAGAAACGGGGTAGGTTGGTTTACGAAACAAGGGCGAAAAGCCCATCCGAACCATCATTGCGAACAGGAAATAGGAGGAGAGGAAATGACAACCAGAGCTTATCGGAAGGATTATCCCAGGCCTCAATTCGTCCGGGAACATTGGCTGAATCTGAACGGTCTTTGGGATTTTCGTTTTGATGACGACAATGTGGGCGAAGAAGAGGGGTGGCCTAAATCCCTAGCGGGTACGCATGCGATTACCGTCCCATTTACATACGAAACGAAGGCAAGCGGGATCGGGATCGAGGAGTTTCATCCGCATGTGTGGTATGGAAAAAAGGTGCATATCCCGAAGGAAGCGTCAGGTAAACGAGCCATCCTTCACTTTCAGGCGGTGGACTATAGCGCTAAGGTATGGATCAATGGGAACTTGGCCGGCAACCACCAAGGAGGATACGCGGCTTTTAGCTTTGACATTACCCCGTATTTGGTCTTCGGAGCGGACAACCAAATCACGGTAAAGGCAGAAGACAGCAATGATTGCACCATACCGCGCGGCAAACAGCGCTGGACCAAGGACAGCTTCGAGTGCTTCTATGTTCAGACGACGGGCATTTGGCAGACTGTATGGATGGAATTCGTGGAGCAGCAGCGGCTGGACACGGTCAAAATCACTCCGGATATCGACCGGTCAACCGTTCGCTTCGATTACCGGTTAAGCGGAATCGACGCGACCTTGGATTTACGGTTGGAGGCGATCGTGACGCTGAAAGGCAAACCGGTTAAACGAGTCTCCTTGCTTGCGGATCGACCGAATCTATCGGTGGAAGTTGATTTGGTGCACGAGGCGAACGGACCGTGGAAGAAATGCCTCTGGTCGCCGCAGCATCCGAATTTGTTCGATGTGGAATTTGTCCTGTATGCGGGAGACCGGGTGGTCGATCGGGTTTTTTCCTATTTCGGAATGAGAAAGGTTTCGATCGAGAACGGTCAAATACTGCTGAACAATGCGCCGATATATCAACGGTTGATTCTGGATCAGGGCTACTGGACGGACAGCCATTTAACGCCGCCAAGCGAGGAGGCAATCATTGCCGACATCGACCTCATGCTGGAGATGGGCTACAACGGCGTACGCAAGCATATGAAAATCGAGGATGCCCGCTTTTTATATTGGTGCGACGTCAAAGGGCTGCTGGTCTGGTCCGAAATGGCGGCTACCTTCGAGTTCAATGAACGAGCGGTCGAAGCGTTCACGAAGCAATGGCTGGAAATCGTCGATCAGCAGTACAATCACCCGTCCATCATTACCTGGGTGCCGTTCAATGAGTCTTGGGGCATTCCGTCCATTCTCCGTGACGTCCGGCAGCAGAAATTTACCGAAGGCATCTATCACCTTACCAAAGCGGTTGATCCTTTCCGTCCTGTCATCACGAACGACGGGTGGGAGCACACCGTATCCGATATCTTAACGCTGCATGATTACGTCGAAACCGGCAGCGGCTTTTTGCGGCGGTACCGAGGCAACAAGGATGCCATCGTCAACAAGGACATGACCTGCAACCACTGGAAATACGCATTTGCCGAAGGGTATGAATATCGCGGCCAGCCGATCATCATCAGCGAATTTGGCGGCATCGCCTTCGAATCGGATAAAGGGTGGGGGTATGGCCGGCAGGTAGCTACGGAAGAGGATTTCATGAAGCGGTTTGAGGGCTTGGTTCAGGCGATCAAGAGCGTGGATTATATATGCGGGTATTGCTACACGCAGCTAACCGATGTGCAGCAGGAGATCAACGGCTTGTTGACGGAGGACCGCAAACCGAAAATCCCGTTGTCCACAATTAAAGAGATCAATATGGCTTAAGTTTTTTTGGTGGAAGTGACCGTAAAAGAACGCGTTGAAAGGCTGGATATACCGGAGGACAATTTTGATCCGAAATGATGCTGCGCAAGTCAGGTCATTGCATGCGTGTGTCATTTGACGAGTCAGCTGCCAAATCAACGAGGATCCTTGAGGCTCATGATAATAAATATTTCCTTTGCTGCTTCCTGTTGCGTCAACAATATCCTCGATGAACGCTCATAAGGGTTCATAGAAGCATGATAAGAAGGCCGGTCAGTCCGCTCTGGACTGCCTGGCCTTCTTCGTCTATTCCAATATTAAGTTATCCTTACGCCTGATAAACGAACAAAGCGGAGTCGAGAATCGGATAGACGCCCCCGCTCGTGAACAGCTCCTGCAGCCCCATTATAAATTCAACTGAACCAGCTTCCATTGCTGTGCGGCATTATTCAGGTCCTGCCAGATTTGCACGTTCGTCCCGTTGGCCGTGCCGCTGCCGCTTACGTCCAATGCTTTCCCGCTGTGAACGTTAATCAGTTTATAGGAACCGCCTCCTGCGTCGACGATCCGCCACAGCTGGTTCGCGCCGCCGTGATTGTCCCATATGGTCACATTGGAGCCGTTATCCGTTCCCCATGCGTCAACTTCAAGGGCTTTGCCGCTATGGACGTTGATCAGGCTGTAATTCCCCCCGGAAGTCTCCGTGATTCGCCATTGCTGGTTCGCCCCGCCGTGATCGTCCCATATGATCACATTCGAGCCGTTCTCGGTTCTCCATCCGTCAACCTCGAGCATTTTCTCGCTGTTCGGGTTCATGAGACGATAGGTTTGACCCGAGGCTATCGTGATTTGTTCCCGGATGAACTCAACCCGATCCAGATCCGCCCATTGGGATGAGGAGGAGTTCGATACGTAGAAACCGATCGTTGCCTTGCCGTTTGTCACTTGAATGTTCGAAATCGACACCGGCGTCCATGATGTTGTGATAGGGCATCCGGTTTGAAGCATGCTGCCGCCATAATCCTTCACTTCCATTACGCAGCTGTTCTGGCCACCGCTGCTTCGCATGTGGGCACGCATCGTATAGGTGCCGTTATCAAGGCCGGTAATCGTCTGACCGATATATGCAGTCGAGGGCCCGGTTGTCCCCGCAAGTCCAACGAAGTAAGAGCCTTCTGCTGCGGGAAGCCCGACACCGTCATTGACGCCGTGGATATGGATCCGGTTCGGATAATCATCGCCGTACGTGGTCCAGCCGGTTACATTCGCCGTTTCAAACCCGGGATTGTTGACGAGATTCGTTTGCGCTGGCGTCACGGAATGCCCAAAGCGCAGATAGATGCCGTTAGCCGGATAGGTTGCACTGGTGACGGCTGCGACGCGAGTGGAATCAATGGTCATGAGGGCGTTCCAATTGGAAGACTTCGTATCGGACACTGGAAAAACGTTGGTTTTATGCTGCCATGTCGCGCCGTTATCGGAGCTGATCATCGTATGCATCGAGGTGTAGGGATCTCCCGTATTGGCGCTGCTCTCATCGGTCTGGAATGCCGCCATGAGGCGACCGTCAGCGAGCTTTACGACGAACGGGGCACCCGCCTTTTTGCCGCTGCCGATTGGCACGTACAACGTCTGGCGGGGAACCGACCAATTGAAGCCGTCCGGTGAAATCTTGTATTTGATGACAAAAGGGTGGCCGGCTACGTCTGAGGCTTCGAACACGGTTATATACCGGCCGTCGTTCATCCGCGTGATGACCGGCATGCCGTCGCGGGAGCCAGCTGCAACTCCGTCGCTGACGGTGATGCGATTGCCCCAGCTGCTGCCGTTCCATGTCTTCATGTACAGATTTTGCAAACCGGTCGTTCCGACGGCCGTCGGGCTATCGTCCGCATAGAGCACCGCAATCGTATCGTTGATCATCTCCAAATGCGGCTCCCATAAACCTTTAAAGCCGGAGGCGGTTGAACTGCCGATCAGTCCGCCTGGCAAATCGCTCCATGTATGTCCGCCGTCAACGCTCCGCCGGACGTTTAGCTGGATCTCATAGGTCGAGCCGTTCTGCACGACGAGCCGGTAAGCCAGCCATATTTCTCCGCTCGGCAGCCTCAGCATTTGACCGTTTCCCACATTGCCGGCGGTGCTTGATACAGCTGTGATCGGAGCACTCCATGTTTTGCCGCCGTCCTGTGTCCTGGAGACCACGATTCGCGTGTTGCCTCCACCGGCGTTCGTGTCGAAGGATACAAGCCATTCGCTTGGCGACAGCTTGAGGAGCCTTGGATACCATACGCCTCCAGAAGGCGGGGTATAGATGGCGATCTGCTGCGAAGCCCATGCCATGCCGGTAGAAGCTGCATGGACCGGCGACAACGGGAGTGCCGTTAAAGCAAGCGCGAAGATCATGATGAAGGCAAGCGATTTCTTCCATAAACTTTGGATCCGACTCATAGACAAACCTCCCAATCCAATTTAGAAAGCGCTCTCTAAATTGGATTGTATCGCAGTTGATATAAATTAAGATATACTAAATATATATTATTTTCAGTCGGGTTCGATGTAAAAAGCGAGGTATGATATGGAGCATCCGCTATATAAACAAATTCAAAACGACATCCGCCGCCGCATTCGAAGCGGTGAGCTTCAGGCAGGCGCTCTGGTGCCCTCGGAGAAGGAGCTTGCTCAGCAATACGGCGTAAGCCAAATCACATCCAAAAACGCACTTAACGGATTGGTGGAGGAAGGTTTGATCGTACGATTTCGGGGAAAAGGAACCTTCGTGCGGGAGGATGGTTCTCCGGAAGTACGGGAGCATCCGCCGGTTACGAAACGGACGATCGCGATTATTTTGCCGACGATGAAAACCAAGATCGACCAGCAGCTGCTCGACGGGCTGGAGCGATACTGTGCCGGCAGAGGCTATGACCTGATGTTCCGCATTACGCGCGAGTCGCCGGAGGAAGAGTCCCGAACGATTGAGCAGTTCAGGGAACGGGGAGTTGACGGATTTATTATTTTTCCCGTGGAGCAGGAAAGCTACAATACCGCAATTTTACGCTTGTCCCTTGACCAGGTTCCATTGGTGCTTGTCGACCGCTTCCTGAAAGAGATCAAGACCTACAGCGTGAGCTCCGACAATTATGGCGGCGTCCGCGAAGCCGTATCCGGATTGCTTGCGGCAGGACACACGCGCATCGCCTACCTGTCTCCTGAAATTACGAATTCGGTTACTGACGAAAGAGCCAAAGGATTTGAGGCTGCCTTCATGGAGCAGGGCTTGCCCATAGACAAGACGCTGTGGTGCATGCTGGACCTGGGTACGATCGGAGAAGGGCGCGGCCAACGGGAAATCGAGCGTTTTCTGCGTGCTCGGCGCGATGTCACGGCGGTCTTTGCGGTTAACGCGGAACTGGCACGCTATGCCTCAAACGCGATTCGGGAAAATGGGCTGGGAACGGGGAGTTCACCCCAGCTGGCTGCCTTTGATGATCCGGATCTCGAAGGCGTTCCTTATGTCCATCAACAATTGGATGACGTATGCCGTATCGCCGTCGACTTGCTGTCGGAACAGCTAAGCGGGACTTTTGAGCCGAGGCGCGAAGTGGTACCCGTCCGTTGGATTTGGCCGCAATGATTCCTTTGACTTGAGGGAAAAACCTTCGCACAATGCGATTTCAAGAAGCGTCTGCGCCTGATATGGTGCAGGCTTCTTTTTTAAATGGGGGCAGGGTGAAGGGAATATGAACATGGTACAATGGCTGTAACGTAAATGTCTATACATAAGGTGAAAGATAGATCCGGTAATCGGGGCAAGGGGGATGACATGCAGCTTGAGACGAAACGATTGATCATTCGGGAGTTTACGATGGCGGATATGCGAGGATGTGCATCGCTATGCATCCGATCCCGCGGTCACCGAGCACACGATGTGGGGGCCAAATGCAGAAGAAGACACGCTGCAATACCTCCACATGGTTATTCAATACAGCGAACAGACACCGAGGAACAACTACGAGCTGGCGATCACATTGAAGGATGGAGGGGCTCTTATCGGAGGATGCGGCATTTATCGCATGGACACCAATGCCGAGATGGGATATTGCTTAAACCGGGATCATTGGCGGCAGGGTTATGCTTCGGAAGCGGCCGAAGCGATATGCCGTTTCGGCTTCGAGACGCTCGGTGTTCATCGGATCTATGCTACCTGCCGGCCAGGAAACGCAGGCTCGGCAGGCGTTCTTCGCCGCATCGGCATGACGCAGGAGGGCCATTTGCGCCAGCATCTGTGGTTCAAGGGACGGTTTCACGATTCGTATCTTTTCTCGATTTTGAGAGATGAACTCGATAGGTCCAATACGGAAGTGCGAAGCGATGAGCGGTGAAGCGGGACAGAGATTCTGGTTCGAGGTGAAGCCCGGCCGGAAGATTACGAGCACATTGATGTGATCCGGATTCCGGTTCAGGAGTGTCTGCACCGCATTCAGAAGAACGAGATCCAGGATTCGGAGCTGGTATTTGCCGTTTTGCAATGCTTGCTCCGTGGGATTATCCATCTTCATTGATGGGGGGGAAGGTAATGGAGTTCATCGGGATCGGATTCTTGTTAGTCGGTGTCATCGCTCTAGTTCTTGCTGTTCGTTATGCCATCGATACCTCCAAGATGATCACACGCATGGATGCAATGCTTCACGAGATGAGGCTGCTTCGTAAAGATATTCGGGAGCTCAAAGATAACAAGCACATTGTGGATAAGAAAGTATGAGGGAGATGCCTGAAATGGAAGCGGAAAAAATCCATATTCTTCGTAAGGCCGAGGAATTTGCCCGATCGGTGCATGAGAACGACGCAAGCGGTCATGATTGGTGGCATGTCAAACGAGTGAGCCGTCTTGCACGGATGCTGGCGGTATTTGAAGGTGCGAATGCCTTTCTATGCGAACTGGCTTCACTTCTCCATGATGTAGCGGACGAGAAATTGAACGACTCGAAGGAGGCAGCCATCGGAAGGTTGGAGGCATGGATGGCGCAGGCCGGTGTAGATCGGGATGACAGGGCTCATATTCTCTCGATCATCGCTAACATGTCTTATGCCGGAGGAACGGGTGCCGGGATGACCACATTGGAGGGGAAAATCGTTCAGGATGCTGATCGCCTGGACGCTCTCGGCGCCATTGGCATTGCACGAACCTTTGCTTATTCCGGGTGGAAGGGTCAGAAAATATATGACCCTTCCATAATGCCCCGTGATCATATGACTCGAGATGAATACCGGAAGGGCGAAAGTACCGCAATCAATCATTTTGACGAGAAGCTGCTGAAGCTGAAGGATCTGATGAATACGGATGCTGCTCGGCTATTGGCCGAGGGAAGGCATCAAGGCATGCAGTATTTTAGGAAGGCGTTCGACAACGAATGGGAGCTCGGAAATGAAGCTTATCTTAGGGAGTCGCCCCTCTTCAGAGGAAAAGTCTCATGTGTTCATGTAGCATTTGATACGTCCACTGCCGGCTCGTTAAGGATCAGTCTTCGTTCACGGCCCGACGAGCTTGTCATCGTCCTGGACGGCAATTTGATGGTAGGACCTTTGCCGGACGCTGAGCGCCTTTATGAATCCTTCGCGGAACGGATTCGGTGGTATGAAGAGCGATACAATGGATTAACGGCGGACGAGTGGAAGCTGATCCAGCTTGAGGCTGCTATCCGATGGGAGGTCTGGCCCGAGCAGTTAACCGCAGTGCCATGCTTCATTTGGGCCGGGGATTCTGCGAAAGAATTGCTTGGTCTCCGGCGATTGCTTTCACATCTTCCCGGTCATCCCGAGCTTTACCACGTGAATGCGACGAAAGTGCTGCATCAACGGAACCCGGATATCCGATATAAAAATACGGGCGAGATAACGCCCTGCGAACTTCAAAAGGTCCTGGATCTGCCTGATGGAATCATGAGGTTATCCGTGGAAGATCAGGAACGTTATCGTCAGGATTGGTTTCGTCTACTGGGCGAAAACGGCACGCTTCGCATTCTCCAGAACGGGGAGCTTATTACGGTTCCAGAGTCTTATTATGATGAAAAGATATTGAAGGCCGTTTACCGCGTGGAGGCCCGATTCGGGCATTTTAGGAAATCCTCGCGAGTTGTAGGTGAAGTGATCGGATCGGCAGAGATTGATACCGGCGATTCGTTTATCGAGTACCGGGTACGCCATCTGATTAATGAGGGTGCCTTGGTTTATGAAGGCAGCCTTGACGCGATGCGCAATTACAGCGTATCGCTGGTTGATTCCGGCCATTCCGATCAGCAATCGGAAAGCCATCATCGTCTTGCCGGGATCGTTAAGCTGAGAACGCTGCTAGGCGAATTGGCCGAAATTAATCTTCGAGAGCGAAGTATAATCGAGCAGCTTAAGGGGATCAATTGGAGGGATCTGGATCTCGGTCTGCCGAATATGCCGGCCGATTATGCCGACAAGGGGATGCCCGCCTTGCTTCAACAACTGATCCTTACCCAGCAGCCGCATGACCGGAATCGGGTTGAGCTTATAGAGAAACTAGTGCAAGCGATGCAGGCAATGATGGAAAGTGAAGAGAAATAGATCATTAGCAAGTTGTAGTCAACGATCAGGAATCGATTAAGGAATCGAAATAACGGAGGAATCATCATGCTTTATACTCAACAATTGATCGACTCAGTAAGACAGTTTTCCCTTGAGATGGACAAGTTCAGGCGTATCCCGAAGGAAGTGCTGGATTTCATATACGATGAGCGGCTGTTCCATCTCTTCGTACCCGATGAGCTCGAGGGAAGAATGACGGCGCTGCCGGAGGCAGCTCGCCTGTTCCAGGCGTGTTCTCGGATCGACGGCAACCTGGGCTGGATGGTAACCATTGGTGCAGGGGGCGGTTTTTTCGCGGCGCTGCTGGAACAAGACGTCAGCAGGGAGATATTCGCAAGGCGTGATGCGGTGATCGCGGGAAGCGGGATGCCGACCGGAACGGCGAGGCGGGTTGAAGGCGGGTATCGGGTCAGCGGAAGGTGGAAGTATTGCAGCGGCTCGACCTATGCGACCACCTTCACGGCCAATGCCGTCATCGACTCCGGGAATGAATCTGCCAAAGCAAGTGAATTACCATCAGGAGCAGAAGCTCAAGAGATTCGTGCTTTTGCATTCCGGCCAGAGCAAATCCGCATCCTACCGGATTGGAACGCCTTCGGTCTTCGTGCGACGGCAAGCCACACGATGATCGCCGAGGACGTCTTCGTCCCGGATAACCGAACTTTCCTGTTCGATGAGATGAAGAGTTATGAACATGAGGCCATCTACCGTTATCCGTTCCTGCCATTCGCGCAGGTTTCCTTCGCCGCGGTTGCGATCGGAATCGCCGAGCATTTCCTTGCTGCCGCTGAAGCTCTGGCTGAAGCGAAAGGAAGCGAAGCTTATGTGATGGACAAGCTGAAAGAGCATTCCGGCTTCCTTCGAGACGGTGAAGTCAACTTTTATGAAACGGTTGAGACTTCTTGGCGCGAGCTGCTTCAGCAAGGAAAGCTATCGGTTGAGACCGAAGCTGCAGTAACCACCGCCAGCATCGGCGCAGCCAACACCGCGAGAACCTGCGGTCAAACGTTGTTTCCTCTGCTTGGTTTAACAGCGGCAATGGAAGATAGCGAAGTTAACCGGTGCTGGAGGGATCTTCAAACCGCATGCTCTCATTCACTGCTGCGAAGCTATGCTTAATATAAGATGAAGGATTGAACGGGAACGTATAAGAATATCGATTATAGATGACAACCCTGAGCTGCCAGCTCAGGGTTGGATTGATTTCAAGAACCAAGACCCCTGTCCTGGGCCATCCGTTTATCGAAACTTGCCGTAATCCTTGATCTTCACATGGATGGAGCTTTCCACCTGAAGCTTCGGAATTTCCTCCCGCCATTTCATCTTCTGCCACTGCTTGAAGCCAACTCGATTCCGGACATACCTGCCGATCCCCAGATTATCTAGTTTGTTCTCTTTCATAAGACCGATGATCGCATCTGCCCGTTTGTGGATGTATTGACTGACTCTATGCTCGAGCAGCTTCCGTTCCCGCTCATCACTAAGCCTCAGATCACCAAGGTACTCTAGCACGGAGCCGGTTATATTCACTTCGATTTTGATTTTCTTTGCTCCGTCGGTTCCTTGGGATACTTTGATTTTTCTCGAGCTGGTGATCGAGCTGAACATGACGATCTCCTTGGATTCCCCGGGAGCTGTCAGGTCGATGCTGATTTCACCTTCCCTGAACTTGCCTTTCAAAAAGGCAAACACCAACGAATCCTTCGGCTCGATCCTCGCGACGTGCTTGTCATCCCTGAATAGAGCGATGCCGTTGGTTGTCACATAGCTGCTGTCCTGCCTACGGATCAACGGCGCGATCGGGTCAACGCCTTCATCGAAGTAATCCCGTTGGAAGTTAAAGAGCGTAACCTTCGGTATCGTCTGTCCCTGGGATTCCTTCTCAAGCAGCATATCGATATATCTTCCGGTTCTTGGATGCTGTGCATAGTTGTCCCGCAGCAGCTCGCCCGCATTGCCATCTACGACGCTAATCTTGATTTGGGAAGAGATGGAGGGATCCCGAATCAACGCATCCAGATGACCCTTGAGCCCGCTGCGGGCCAGTGACTCTCCAAAAAGAACGTTTCGGATCTGGCCGCTTACGAGGAGCATGCCAGTCTTTCTCGACATCATCATTTTCGCTTCTTTGCTGCTGTTGGCTGAAGCTGACAACACTTCCCGTTGCGACGTGGTTTCGGGGTCGGCTTGAGGGATCGAAACGGAAATATCCAGCTGACCGCTCGGCAGCAGATCATAGCTAACCGTTTGGATAAGCCCCAGGTCCTCTAATACTCGCTGATCGCCGCAGGCGTTTAAAGGTAGCATGATTAACAGAAGAAGCATGACGCAAAGCTTTTTTTTTGAGCTTCAAGGCTTACACCGCCTTTTTACGCCGCTGCACGAGCAGCAGAATGATTAACAGCAACGGCAAGACATACGCGAACCCCATCTGAATATAGCCGAGGATCATAATCCAATCTCGGATCGTATCCAGTACCTTCGGGATAAAGGAGAGCATGAACGCAACGAGCGTAATGCAGAAATAGTGAACGTTGATTTTGATCCTCGGAAAAACACGGCGGGTGCTTTCTCCGGCGGCCCAGAAGTACATAACCAGCGTGATGACCGTCGTGAACAGAAAGAATCCGTAGAAGAGGTTCTCGATTCGTTCAATGAAAGGAAGCTTGATATAAGCCAGCAGATCCAATAAAGGAAACAGCATTTGCTTCAGCAGCTCATGCCCGATGACCCCGAATGAAACAAAGCTCATAATGACATAGGACGCAGTGCGGATGAGATGGCCATAGAGGGCCGCTTTCATCAATTTGGTCTTTTTGTCGGCATAGGGAAACAGGAGCATACACAGCTCATAGCCGAGATAAGCGAGGTAGATTTGGAAGAAGCCCTCGACCATATTTCCTCCATCTTGGAATACATATGGGGTCAGCCGTTCGAGCTTAAATTCCCCGACATAATACAGCATCAGCAGGTTCAACCATATCGTGGACCAAAAGAATACCGTAGATGCTTTCGAGATGTTGTACAGCCCTTTCGTTAACAGCAAAAAAGCGAGAACGTCAATAAAGAACTTAAACACCATCGGATTGGTCGTCGGAAACGCGAACATCTGAAAAATCAGCACGTACTGCTTGGCAACGAGGCAGCCGATAAGCGACCACACTAAAGAGATCGCTAGATAGAAGGGAACGAGAATAAACTTCGGAATGCTTTGTTCCAAAATATCAAAGATGGATCTGCCTTCACCAAGCCGATAGACGATGGAGATCAAATAGATGTTCAGGCAGACCAGGATGGAGATCGGTATGACGCTGAGCCAGCCGTTGGTCCCGAAAAATTGAGCTTCGTTCTGAGCGATGCTGAATACATACACCCCAGTCTGAATCATATAGATCAGGATCATCGTATGGAACTGTGACAATTTTTCTCTCAACATGCGTCACCTTCTCATTTTTAATTTGATCTTATTCTTGGATCTCGCCTGCGACGGGCGTCTGCCAAGCATGCTAAAGGGCGCTCTCAAAAAGACGTCCCTCCAGTCGTAGGGCTCGAAGGGAGCAACCGGCGACAAATAGGACGTTCCGATGCTCGTTAATCCGCTGAGATGGATTACGATCCAAGCCATGCCAATCGCCAATCCCAGGTTTCCCCACAATCCGGCTAAAATGATTAACAGAAACCGGAGGAGCCGGAAGGAGGCGCTCATCACGTAATTGGGGATAACGAAGGAAGCTATTGCGGACGAAGCGACTGCAATAATGAGAATGTTGCTGGTCAGACCGGCTTGCACGGCGGCCTGTCCGATAACGATACCGCCTACGATGCCGATGGTCTGGCCGATCTTAGTCGGCAGTCTTGCCCCGGCTTCCCTTAATAACTCAATTGTCGTTTCCATTAATAAAGCTTCGAAGATCGGCGGAAACGGCACTTTGCTTCTGGACTCGGTCAAGGTGAGGATTAAATTCTCCGGGATCATTTCGTAGTGGAACGAAGTGACCGAAACATAGAGCGCCGTCAATACAAGCGTTATGATAAGTGCCTGAAACCGGAGAAGCAGCGTGGCCGTTCCGATGCTCCAGCGTTGATAATAATCATCGGAGGAGGAGAAGAATTCGAAGAAGCTGGACGGTGCGCTGAAAGCGGTCGGGCTTCCGTCCATCAGGCATACAACGCGTCCCGAAACGAGCTTGGATGCGATGGTGTCCGGACGCTCCGTGGTAAGGAACTGCGAGAACACCGAACGGGGGTGGTCGTCGATGCACTGGATCAGCATGTTGGTATCATGAATCGCGTCAATTTCGACATCCTGGATGCGCTCGATCACATCCTTGACATATTTGGGATTAGCGATGTCTTTAATATAGAGAACATAGACATCGGATTTGGTGACTTCGCCGACGGCCAGCTGGATCACCTTTAAATGGGAGCTCTGGACTCTCTTGCGAATCAAAGACAAGTTGGTGTAAGCCTGCTCGGTAAATGCTTCGTGAGGGCCGATGATTACCGTTTCCGTCTCCGATTCCGCAACGGTTCGGGAGGCTGGGAAGATAACATCGAGCAAGAAGGCTTTTTGATCATAGATAATGGCAGCCATGCCGGATAAGATTCCTTCCACGCACTGCTTCGATACAGTCACAAGCTTGTATATCGACTGCGTCTCAAGGAGCTGCAGCGGATTCTCCGATTGAACCAGCAGCGGCAAGAAATCTCGCTCCAAGCGGTCTTCATTCACCATGTGGCTGAAGTACAATACATGCATCCGTTCCTCATGGTAAACGTTATGGACGAAATCCGCCGATTCGTCGAACTGATCAAGGATATGACTAAGGGTAACAGGCGGCTGCTCCTCTTCAGCTTGAAGCTTACTTGGCGAATCTAAATCTTTCTCCGAATCAATGTCCGATGTCAGAGGATCCTCAATGAATATCGAATTCAGCATTCCCTTCCATTTCCCCATTGGATCTTTCGCCTCCGCATCTTTTATACACATTCTGTTCACAGTTTGCGTACCCGGACCGTTTTTTATCCAAGAGAGACCATGATCTTGTATAAGATGCTGTTTGACGGGAATGTTAGGCACATGCGGATGCTTTAGGGATCCTATTTGTCATGGAGGGGAGAGCAGAAATGCTAGATCGAGTGATATTGGCCGGAATGCTGCTGCTCAGTTTAGAGCCGGGTGGCGGGACGGACTCAGAAGACCTGCAGCAATTTCAGTACCAGATGCTGGAATCGGGAGCACATAGTATCGTGGATGCGGTGAATTCTTGCCAGGAGCATTTTGGAGCAGGCCGAATCCCGCTGCCGATCGAGCTGCCTCCGGTTGAATTCACGCACTTGTTTGGCCAATGTATGGATACCGGCAGCGTGGAACCGCATCTTGATATCCAATACATTCATTCGTCGAAGCCGGAGAACGAGTACCATTTGGAGGTTTATCCTGCAGGTCACGGTCCGAAGCTTGCGTATTTGCCTTTCACTGAGGTTCCAATTGATGAAGATACGCTGGGGCGTTACTATCAAGGCCCTGATCGTTCCCTTCAACTACTGACATACACAAAAGGGAAATGGCAGTATCTTTTGAGCAGCTCATATCGGCCTGAGTCGAAGATTGAAGAAAAGCATTTAACCTCGATAGCGAAATCGCATATTCGTTACGTAAAGCGAACGGATCCCGCATATGCCCAGTGGGGAGCCGTTGCCATCAAGGAAACCGGCAAGAAATACGGAATGGATGTGGTGGATTATCTTTATATGGGGCGTAAAACCTTATCCCGTGACTTGGCTGAAGAGAAATTCAAGCTGTGGCTTCGAAAAGGGAATCGGGAATTCGGGGTGTATGTAACCGTTCGGTATCATCCTGCAACAAGGCAGCTGGTTTCTATAGTTTATGAAGAGGCTTGAAGTCTTGAATCAACGCAGTCATTCGGCTGCGTTTTTTCGTGCAAGGGGAAATAAGGCCCTTTTTTTTGCTGTTCAGATGTGATTTATTGTTGTACCATATTTGGTGATAGTTTCCTTCGGATCGTCGTGCTTCTTTATCCACATTTATTTGTCAAGTACATCGTGTTTTAGGAGTGATCGTCGTGCCGCTTATTGTTGTTCTTAAGCTCCTATTTATTCCTATCATCACTCTATTGATTATCCTGTCTTCCGTTCTGATGGACCTCTCGGATCGGATTGGATGGATGGTCACGATGGCGGTTCTTCTATACGGCTCGGTTATATTCGATCGAAAATTGAAATGGCTCCGATTCATGCAGCCCTTGTTTCTTGGCGCCTTTCACCTAGCAACCCAATTGAACTGGTGTATTCTGCTGTATTACATCCTGATGATTAATTTGATCCATAAGAAGAAGCATTTCAAGGAAATGATCCCGATTTGCCTTTTGATGCTTATTCAATATTCCGCGATTCGCTTGTCCTATATGCCTTTTACCCAATATAACCTGCTCGTCTCCATCTTTGACGGGCTTGCTTTGTTTGTGATCGTCATATCCTTCCATTTGGTTAACTCACTGGAGTCCGAGAAGAAACAGCTGCATATGCATAACGATTATCTGATCTTCCATGACCCCCTTACCGGCCTCTTGAATTATGACGGCTATTTGCACAAGGTTCAGCATACCATTGAGGCGAAGAAGCCCTTCCAGCTCGTCCTTCTTGACATCAACAATTTCCAATCGTTGAATGCCCAGGATATCGCAACCGCGAATGAAATTCTAATTAGCCTCACCCGAGCGATTCGCACCCTGTTTGCCGGGAACATGCTCGCAGCTTCTCGTTACGCGGGTGACCGCTTCGCGATTCTGCTGCCAGAACATGTCCAAATTGACAGAAGTCTGTTTAAATTTGATCACATCGGAATCAAGGTAACCTATAGCATCACATGCTACCCTCACGAAGCGAAGACATTTCAAGAATTGGTGAGCAAGGCGGAGGAACGCGTTTTTCAAATGCGGCGAAACTCCTGGTTAAGAAGCCAAGAGGAGCTGCTTCGAACCGAGAAGATGAAGACGGTCGGGGAACTTGCTGCCGGCATGGCTCACGAAATTCGGAATCCGCTAACCTCCATTAAGGGATTCATTCAGCTGTCCAAAACGAAGAATTATAATATACAGCCTTGGTATGAAGTGATTATGGGCGAGATTACAAGAGTGGGGGAATTGACGGCGGAGTTCCTGCATTTTTCCAAGCCCCATGCAAGTAATATCAAGGTTGAATCGATGACCGATTGCCTGACACGCGTATTCTCCTTATGTGAATCGGAGGCGGTTTCACACGGCCATGTGTTGACGATGGATCTGCCGGATCAAGCCATCCTAATTCGGATGGACCGCGACAAAATCATTCAAGTTCTGATCAATCTGATCCGAAATTCCTTTCAAGCCATGGATCAGGCAGGCGTGGTGAAGCTCTCGATGCTCACAGCAGGCGGTAAGGCGATCATCGAGGTGGAGGACACGGGGAAGGGCATCGCAGAGGAAGACCTCCCCAAAATCTTCGATCCATTCTATACGACCAAGGAGGAGGGTACGGGTTTGGGGTTGTCGCTCTGTCAAAAAATCGTGGAGGATCATGGGGGAAAGATCATGGTGCATAGTCAGCTGAATGTCGGAACGGTGTTCACCCTCACATTCCCAATATCTTAAAGGAGATCTTTGGAACTTCCGGTATCTGAATGAATTGGCAGCATTGCATTCATAATACATAGGTGAAGAAAGATTAACGGATGCATGCCAAGGAGATGCAGGAAGGATGAGGAACTTGATAAGAAGCGCGTGGGATGAATCTTGAAATGGATATCGATTGCTGCGATTTTGCTGCTGCTGCAGAGCGGCCAGGATACAGGTCAATTGACGATTACGAATGACGGGAATGTGATATCGACTGTCAATCGGGAAGAGCACGCTCTAGACGTGTTTCCGCTGATGGACATGGAGAAGTACGAGGCGTGGGTCGAACAAGTAGACCAGAAAATCTATCATGAGGCACAGAACGCGAGGATCGGCAGCAACGGACAAATTATCCCGGGACAGAACGGCTACAGGCTTCACCGTGGAAAATTGCTGGAGCAGTATCAGGCATATCGTTATGGCACTGGGCCTGCGACAATCGAAGCGCCCAGACTTCCGATTTACCCCAAGGTGGACAGCGAAGTTCTGGCCTCCATCCGCGTCAAGCCGATCGGGTATTATGTGACTTATTATAATTCCCGCAATAGGAACCGTACCCATAATATCAATCTCGCGTCCAAAGCGATTGACAGCTTCGTCGTCTTTCCAGGCGAAGTCTTCTCGTTCAACAAGGTTGTCGGGATCAGGACGCCGAGCCGGGGCTATTTGCCTGCACCGGTTATCGTTCGGGGAGAATTATCGGAAGGGGTGGGCGGAGGAATATGCCAGGTGTCCTCTACCTTGTTTAATGCGATCGATCGGGCCGGTCTAAAAATCGTACAGCGTTATTCCCACAGCCGCAACGTGCCTTATGTGCCTCCCGGACGGGATGCAACGGTCAGCTGGGGAGGCCCGGATTTTGTGTTCGAGAACGCGTACAACGAGCCCATCCTGATCCGCGCCTTTTCCGGCGGAGGAAAGATGACCGTGTCGGTTTATTCTTCCGAGTTCATTGAATATAAGCCAAGGGAGGTTCCGAGCATGTCGAGGCGTTTACCGGAAGAAACGAAGGATGAACCCCATGATCACGATCCGGTAAGCCGGGATTAAGAGATGCCGGAACGATGGAGGACCTTCTTGGAACGTGGGGATGGAGAAACGGACTTGAACCAGTGGGCGCATAATGCGAACATCAGGACAAGCTCGACGGCTCCGCCCCCATAATACATAAGCATGCCACCCTGCTCCGCCGCTTCACGGGGCACCCCGACCGGGGGATAGGCATAGATGGCTTTCGACAGGATTGAGTGGCCGGCAGCTGCAAGTATTAAAGTAATCGCCCTGTTCCGGAAGCTATGGCGCCGTGAAGTTAGATCGATATAGAGGATGGAAATCGTGAACAGATACCCCGCTGCGAACAAATGGAAATGGATGACCGCGTACAACAGCCGGTATTGATGCATCAGATGAAAAAGATCTGTCATATAAAGAAGCCACATACCGCCGATATTCCATATTGCTGCAACCCAAGGGTGGACGATCATATGCACCGCTTTGCTTTTGAGCACGCGTGATAACTTTCGTGCAGACGGCACCGGCATTGCGCGAAGCAGCAGCGTTACAGGTTTTGCATACGCAATCAATATGGGGGCCAGCATGCCGAGCAACAGATGGACCAGCATATGGTTTTGGAAAGATTGATGAGAGCTCCGGGCGAGTGGACCCGCGACCGAGAGCATGACACATAAAATGCCGGCGGTCCAGCTTAAATACCGATGCAGCGGCCATGAACGGTGATGGCGATGGGTAGTGAGAGCGGCAGCAACATATACACCGATACATAACAAGAGAAGGAGAAGCCCCGCCCAATCTCCTTCAAAGCTGAAACTATACGCATCTGAATGTGCTCCATGTTCATGATGATCGCTAAATGCTCCCGTATCGCTGTAAAGATAATGGACCATCATGATTCAGCTCCTTCCGTATACGTGCGGGCATGACGCGTGCGGAAAATTAGAACTAGACCGGCCACGATCATCAACGCAGCAATCACATTCCACACCCAGTCATAAGGGCGGATATCGACGTTATAGCGAATCTGATGCAGACGCATCAGCTTATGCTGGATGATGCCGTCGTAGAGCTGGAATACGCCGCCGCCAAGCAGAATACCTCCCAGCCATTTTATTAGCCAAAAGGCGTGCCGCCGATGAAGATCGGCCAGCATAAAGGAAGAGGCAATGGTCGCAAACCAGCTGAACGCATGGAATAAACCGTCCGATACGAGACCGATATCCTTGGTCGATTTGTCATAAAAATGATGCCAGTGCAGCAGCTGGTGAAATACAACCTCGTCGATAAAAGCGACCAGCCCCAGTCCAAACAGGATTCCTGTCCACAAATTGCGCGAAGCGTATTTTTCGCGTTCCTTCCGATGATCACTAGCAGATTCGTTTGGTTTCATTCTCGTTTTCCCTCATTCGCAATTGGTATGCTCGGTAGATTTAGAGATTAGGTGACCACATCTACTCCAAGTTTAACCCGATTGTGAATCGGTTAATCCACGAAAAACCGAATCAGGCATCACCCGTCGAGTTCTTGAAGGTTTCTAATCCTGGTTCGTTAGGGGTTCACTTTTAGACAAATTTTCCCGACATAATGTTTTTGTAGGGCAGCATGTGCCTTATTGGCGTCCTCTAGTTCAAAAATATGATCGATATGAACGGTTAACTTATACTGTGAGATATATCGATGAAGACGGGCAATAATCTCGGGATCGGGTTCCCCGTTGTATCCAGCAGCTCTGATTCCAGCGGGTATCCGTAATTCAGGGCGTATCCCGTGAGGGTATACGAGTCGTCCGCCTTTACGGAGACAGTTGACGGCAGCATTAGCCGCATCTCCCCCCGCGGTAAACATAGCTGCATCGAATCCAGACGGCGCAAATTTCCTTGCCTTCGAAGAGATGTCCCTATCTTTGCCGTTTACAATAGCATCGCAGCCAAGTTTCTTGAGCACGGCAACTCCGTCTTCACCCGAAGCAACCGCGAATACACGGACTCCCATAGCCTTCGCCAACTGCACGGCGATATGTCCAACCCCGCCGCTGGCGCCGAAGATGAGAATAGACTCCCCGCCTCGAAGTTGCAATACATCCTCCAGCCCGCGCAATGCGGTAATTCCGACTCCGGAAATAACTGCCGCTTCCTTCATGGTTAATTCATCCGGAATTCGGGACACATACTTAGCATTGACGGTTGCATATTCCGCATAGAAGCCGCCATTAGGATTCAGAAAGGCAGGTGCATATACCTGATCTCCCAAGTCAACATTAGTCACCTTCTCCCCACGTGCAATCACGATTCCTGAACCTTCGGAACCGAGAATATAAGGGAATTCTGATTCCAGGTTCAGCATTTCTGCATATCCGCCTTGTCGTTCGAAGGCATCCCACTCTCCAAGACCGGCATAAGCAACTCCAATCAATACATCTTCAGGACCGATCGTGGGCACATCAACCTCCTGATGGATCAGTTCATCTGGCCCGCCAAACCGATGAAGCACTGCAGCCCTCATTGTATTCAAATGTTTATTCATGACTACCCCTCCAATAAATGAGTTCTCCCTTGCAAAAACTAACTTATCATAATAACACGTCAATAATTGACATGTTATTATGCGAAAGAGGAATCGTTCTAACAGCCGGTTAATGAATTTACTTTTTTAGGAATTTAGATAGGCTAGGGATAAAGTTAACATAATGTATGTTATGTAAAATATATTTCGAGTCCGAGCAAGCTCGCTTTTATTCTTGCCGAAGCCAATTGCTCAACACCGAACCCATTTGCGCATCAGCCAGGCAGGTCAAGTCACGGTCTTTTGGTCTACTGACTCGGCGCTTTTCCTTTGCTATATTGATGATATCTTTAAAGGAAAGGGGAGCATCGTGATGAGAAACGTTTCCGGAGATCATGCAGCGCTGCTGTTTCGCTTCTTTATTCCGTATGCATTGATTCTGCTTGGGTCTTTATGGGCCTTGTGGTTTGCATACGGCAAAACCTCGGCCGTGGTCGAGAACGAATCGGTCAAAAGCACTTTGGCAGCACTGAACCAAATCCAGGAAGCGTTTGACGGACGTCTCGCCGAGATCGAGACGATTGCAAGACAGTTGACAAGCGAATCAAAAATTCAGTCGTTTCAATTTGTGAACGAGCCGTTTGGCGGAACCCGTCCATATCAGCTGTGGGATTTAGAGAAAAGCTTGTTCAATTACCGGCTGGTGAACCATTTTATCGTGGATTATTATGTTGCTTACAAGAACAGCGGCATGATCCTCTCTCCGCGAAAGGTATACGCTGACCAACAATACTACAACCTGCAGCTGCATTATGAGGGGATGAAGTATGAGGATTGGAGACATCAATTGTTCGGCGAATACCATTATAAGACGTACTTGCCGGAGAGGAGCATCATGTATGAACGAAAAACGTATTCCGTGGTCACCTACATGCAGTCTTTTGGATTGAAGGGTGGTGGTGGAGTTATCGCCGTGATGCTTGACAACAAGCAGATTCAAAATATGCTGCGAAAGCTCACGCCAGGACAAGGCGGATTCGCGTATATTGCGGACCCGAACGGGAATATCATCAGCTCAATCGGGCTGGATCAAAGGCCGGAAATATTGAAAGCGCTTCCCTTGGATGAGGGGGATGCCCACATTCGGCTGACGGGTCAGGAAATGTTAGTCACCAGAGCCGTCTCCCCACTCAGTGGCTGGAGTTTTGTATCGGCGCAGCCTAAGCAGCTCGTGTTAGAGAAGGTTTACGAAATCAAACGGGTGACGATGGCCGTATTCTTGTCAGCGTTGCTGCTTGGGCTCGCGTTGGCCGTTTATTTCGCTGACCGGAGCAGCAGGCCGATTCTGCGTATATTGCGCCTCTTACCGAAACCTCCCTCAGATTCCAAGAGGTCTTCGTCCAAACATTCCGTTGAATTTATCGGCTACACGTTGTCGGCGCTAATCGAGAACCATGATTCTCTGAAGAAAAGGCTTGCTGAGCAGATTCCGCTTTTGCGCAGCGTGTTCATGGACAGGCTTTTGAAGGGAGGCTATCCATCGCACAGGGAAATCGATGCGGCAATGGAGCATTCCCAGCTTACTCTTCGCGGATCTCAATACGCGGTTGCAATGATACGAATCCGAGGTTATGAAGGTCCGTTTGTGAAAGACATGCTTAAGGAGCTTGACATTGTGAAAATAAAGCTGCAGGACTGCCTACATGCGTTGTACGGAGAAACGATTTTGTCGCATGACCTTGGGGAGAATCGTTTGGCTTTGGTATTTGCCGGTTCGGCCGGGGATGCCGCCAGTTCCGGCTTTGAGCCATCCTTAAGATCATGGATTCAGGAAGTATATGAGCGACTGATCGAAATAGCGGACACGGGATTATGTATTGCGGTGGGAGGGAGTCTATCCCAAGTGACGGAGCTCTACCGATCGTTCGGAGAAGCACAATTTGTCCTCCACCATGCTGAGTGGAACCGTCATCGTCCCATTCAATTTTACGCTGATATGGAGCCCGCGACGTTCACCTATTACTATCCTGCCGACGAGGAGCTTCGATTGATTCAGCTAGTAAAGTCCGGCAATCTGAACGAGACCCGGCAGCTTCTGGAACAGATCAAGGAGAAGAACGGAAGGGAGGGTCCGCTGCCGCTTGCAGTGGAACGGCTTCTGGCCCATGAGTTATGCGGAACCCTGATGAAATGCTGTCCGCACCAGCGACCGGATCATGGCCGATCGGAAGCGATGGGGGCAGTCCACCAAGCCCTGGACCCTCATTCATCGCCCTCACAGGCCATGAATGCCGTATGCCGTGCGATCATTCAATTATGCATGGATTACGAGGAGAGCAAGAAAAGTCGAAATGATCGATTAACCAAACTATTGCTTGATTATATCGAAGAGCACTTTCGGGAACTCGATTTGAGTTTATCGGTGCTGGCCCGTGAAGCACAAACCTCGGAAGCGTATGCATCTTATTTTTTCAAGGAACAAACGGGCTGGAACTTCTCGGATTATGTGGAACACCTCCGGATGAATGAAGCGAAGCAGCAATTGTCTCATACGGATCGGCCGGTTAGCGATATTGCAGCTGCTGTAGGATATCTCTCCTTAAATACGTTCAGCAGGGCGTTCAAGCGAGCGAATGGAATCAGCGCAACGGAGTATAGGCGAATCTCCCGCGGAGGCTCAGCCGCTGATCTAAAGAAATGAAGATTCCTTGAATCGTGCAAAAAGGCAATTCTAAAAGGATGCATAACGCCTGAAAGATGAAGATTTACCGACCACTCGCATCTGTATATACTCCAATCACGGACCGGGACGAAATCTGATATGGATGGGAGTGATTGGTGCTGATTGGTTGGAAAAGGCTGCTTCGAAGCTGGCAGCTCTACGCGCTGTTTTTGCCGCCGCTGTTGTACATCATCATTTTTAAGTACGTACCGATGTATGGGGCTCAAATTGCTTTTAAAGAGTTTAGCGTCACGAAGGGGATTAGCGGAAGTCCATGGGCAGGTTTCGATCAATTCGAGCGTTTCTTCCGTTCCCATGAATTTTGGCGGCTGCTGAGGAACACATTCTCCATTAGCTTGTATACCCTCATCGCCAGTTTTCCGTTTCCGATCTTGCTTGCGCTCGGCTTGAATTATGTGAAGAACCGCCGCTTCAAGAATACGGTTCAGATGGTTACATATGCTCCTTACTTCATCTCACTGGTCGTTCTTGTCGGCTTGATGCTGCAATTTTTGGATCCTAGGACCGGGCTGATCAATTCGATATTAGGCTGGTTCGGATTGGGGCCGTACCATTTCATGGCGGAAGCCTCATGGTTCCAGTCGATCTATGTCTGGTCGCATATTTGGCAGAACGTCGGCTTTTCTTGCATCATTTTTTTGGCTGCGCTTTCAAGCATCGATCCGGCACTCCATGAAGCTGCCGTCATGGATGGGGCTACGAAGGTCCAGCGTATGCGGCATATCGATATACCGGGAATCATGCCTATTGCCGTCATTTTGCTTATTTTGAATACCGGGCAGCTGCTGGAAACCGGCTTTGAGAAAATACTGCTGATGCAGAACGCGCTGAATTTGCGCTCCTCTGAAGTCATTGATACGTACGTGTACAAGGTCGGTCTGGTATCTCAGGCGATGAATTTCTCCTATGCCACCGCGATCGGTTTGTTCAAGGCGGTGATCGGTTTCGTCCTGCTGCTCCTCGTCAATCAATTGGCCAAGAAGCTGAAGCAGGAGAGTTTATGGTGAAAGGAGACGAAGGCATGCGTAAATCGGCTATGAGGGAATCCGGTTCGGATCGTGTGTTTACGATCTTGAACTATGTCCTATTGTCCATATTTCTAATCATGGTGCTGTATCCGCTAATTTATGTGGTCAGCGCTTCGTTCAGCTCCAGCAGCGCGGTGATTTCCGGGAAGGTATGGCTGTGGCCGGTGGAGCCAACCCTCGAAGGCTACCGGGCCGTATTTAAAAATGCCATGGTTGCAAAGGGCTTTATGAATACCCTGCTGTATACGGTGGCAGGAACGGCCATCAATCTGGTTTTATCCGTTATGGCGGCATATCCCTTGTCCCGTAAGGATTTTCGAGGCCGGGGCGTATTCATGCTCCTCTTTGTATTCACCATGCTGTTTAATGGCGGGCTCATCCCAACGTATCTGCTGGTCAAAGATCTAGGGATGATGGATACCGTCTGGTCCATGCTGATCCCCGGGGCGCTATCCGTCTGGAATGTCATTATTATGCGAACGTATTTCCAGACTACGATCCCGAATGAGCTGCTGGAGGCGTCACAGCTGGACGGCTGCTCGGATATAAGGTTCCTGCGGAGTGTCGTTATGCCCTTATCGGGGCCGATTTTGGCCGTCATCGCATTGTTCTATGCCGTTGGTCATTGGAATCAATACTTCAATGCCATGATCTATTTAAAAAGCTCCGATTTATATCCGCTTCAGCTGGTGCTTCGCGATATTCTCGTTCAAAACGAGATCAACATCGAAATGCTTGGCGACGCCAAGACCGCTGCGGCCAGACAAGGACTTCGGGAGCTGCTTAAATATTCCCTGATCGTGGTTACGTCCGTTCCATTGTTAATTGTGTATCCGTTCGTTCAGAAATTTTTCGTTAAGGGGGTTATGATCGGTTCTTTAAAAGGGTAGTTTATCCCAACTATTGTGGAGGTATGTCATTTATGAGCAAACGAGCAAGGGTTATCATGAGCGCTTTCGCCGCATTATGCATCCTTCTTGCAGGATGTGCCGGCTCACCGAATCCCAAGGGAGCTGATCCGGATCAGGAGCGCGCAGCCGAGCAGATCGAATTGACTGAGCCCGGCACCTATCCATTGGTCAAAGAGAAAACAACGCTCAAGGTTATGGTGCGGGGAAATCCGCTTGTTGAAAATTTCGAAACGAATGAATTTACGAAATGGTACGAAGAGAAGACCAATGTGCATATTGAATGGGAAATTGTCCCCGAGCAAAGCATGCAGGAAAAGCTGAATTTGGTGCTCGCCAGCGAGGATTATCCGGACGTGATTCTGGGGCTTAACATCTCGCCCGCGCAGCAAATGATATACGGGTCCCAAGGGGCATTCCTGCCGCTCAATGATCTCATCGAGAAGCAGGGAACCCAGACGAAAAAAATGTTCGAGGACAACCCGAACATCAAGTCGATCATTACTGCGCTGGACGGAAATATCTATGCCCTTCCGGAAGTGAATGAGTGCTATCATTGCTCGATGAGTCAGAAGCTCTGGATCTATGAGCCGTGGCTCAAAAAGTTGAATCTCGACATACCGGAAACGACGGAGGAATTCTACGAAGTGTTGAAGGCGTTTAAAGATCAGGATCCGAACGGAAACGGCATGGCCGATGAGATTCCGTTATCGATATCGCCGAAGTCATGGAGCTCCTCCATCGATGCGTTCCTGCTTAACGCATTCGTGTACAATCCGGTTTTTAGTTCCAATTATAAGCATATATTCGTAAAGGACGGCAAGCTCGACGTCGCCTACAACAAGCCGGAATGGAGGGAAGGTCTCCGATTTATGAACAGGCTGTATGCCGAAGGGCTGCTCGCGCCGGAGTCGTTTACGCAAGATGACAACCAGTTGATTCAGATCGGCGAGAATCCCGATACGGTTATACTTGGAGCGTCGACGGGAGGTCATCAGGGCGTATTCACCCAGCTGCTTGGCGAAAGCGGACGATGGAAGGAATACAAGACCGTTCCTCCATTAAAAGGTCCTGGGGGTGTTCGCTATGCTGCTTTTGATTCAACCGGCTTGAATCCGGGAGCGTTTGTCATTACAAAAAAGGCAAAGCATCCCGAGTTGGCTTTACGCTGGGCCGACGGGTTGTACGAGCGGGAGCATACGCTGCGCAGCGTCTATGGACGGCCGGATCAGGAATGGCGTGAAGCAAAGGAAGGCGAAATCGGCATCAACGGGGAGCCCGCCGATTGGTCAGAGCTGAAGTCGTACGGGACCGTGCAAAACGTAGCGTGGATCCAGACCGGCCCGAGCCTCCGCACGAACGAGTTTCGATTGAGCGCGGTAGCCAAGGGCGAGGATGATCTGGAGGTCATTCTTTACAATGAAACCAAAAATAATTACGAGCCGCATAAACCGACAGACGTGAGCACGGTACCTCCATTATTCTTGAGTAATGAACAGGCATCCGAGGCAGCGGACCTGTCCAAGACGATTAACGATTATGTGGACGAGATGATGGCGCGCTTCATTATCGGGGATGCAAGCCTCGATAAAGACTGGGATGTCTACGTGCAGCAGCTGGAGGAGATGAATGTGTCCCGGCTGTTGGAGATTTACCAACAGGCATTTGACGGAAGAACCAAATAGGAGGGTTAGCATGAGGGTTGGAGTCAGCACGTACAGTTTGCTCCCGGCCATCCGTTCGGGTGAGATGACGATACTGGATGTTATCGATTGGATCACCGACAACGGCGGGGAGCATATGGAGATTGTTCCATACGGTTTTACGCTGGAGGACAATGAGGAGCTAACGGATGCGGTACGTAAGCGGGCTGAAGCGGCCGGGATCCAATTGTCGAACTATTCCATGCCGGCAAACTTTGTCCACGAGTCGAAAGAGGCGTTCGATGCGGAAGTGGAGCGGATCAAACGCCATGTAGATACGGTGCATCGGCTGGGCATAAAGCACATGCGGCATGATGTGACGGCTTTCACGCTGCCGCCGGAGAAGACGGGGATCGATTATGTCGAGGATAATTTAGAGCAAATCGTGAATGGATGCCGCCAGATCGCGGATTACGCTGCCCGATACGGGATTACGACGACGATCGAAAATCACGGCGTAAGCGTCCAAGCAAGCGACCGCGTTCAGCGCGTGCTCAAGGCAGTGGACCGGCCGAACTTCAAAACGACCTTGGATATCGGCAACTTTCTGTGCGTTGATGAACAGCCGCTCATCGGCGTGAAACGCAATTTGCCATACGCTTCGCTTATTCATGTTAAAGATTTTTATTACCGTCCATATGACCAGGATCCAGGAGGGGGCCGGTGGTTTCGGACGTCTCACGGCAACTATTTGCGAGGCGCGATCTTCGGTCAAGGGGATCTGGATGTCCGCCGCATTCTTCGGCTGATCAAGGAATCCGGATATGACGGATTCATTACACTTGAATTTGAAGGGATGGAGGACTGCAGGGAGGGAACTCGTTTAGGTCTGGAAAATTTAAAAAGATTATGGGATGAAATCGAACCGCATGCTTGACGGCATCAGATACTTAATCTCATGAACTTCCAGCGCTTCAGCTAAATCATTATGACCAGTTCAACGGGCCAGTTGGGAGATATCCCCGGCTGGCCCATTTGCATGTACTCATGAATGAGCCTGCTCAATTCTAACATCGAGCGATTCCTCTATAGCTTTTTCAATCGCCGATCATGTGCAGTAATCTCATACCCCCTTCTTGGGAAGGGGATAAGATCCCTTATTCATTTACAAATGATTGAAAATGAGATACCATATATAACGTGGATATATATTATCCGAGTTAGTCGTGAATTACGAATGGAAGATAGACATACTGAATTCAGCCAAGCGAGGTGATGTTCATGCATATGAAGACCGGCGTGGAACAATCGGTGTATGCGCTTCTACTGCTTAATATGCTGCCTGACAAGGCTGTGCTCCCTGGTGAAGCGATCAGCCAGCAGCTCGGTGTATCGGCAACGTATTTTCAGAAGCTGCTAAGAAAGCTGGTGACTGCCGACATTGTATCGTCCGTTCCCGGCATTAAAGGCGGCTTCAAATTAAAGAAGAAAGCCGAAGATATTCGGGTGTACGATGTATACTTGGCGGTGGAAGGTCAGCAATCGTTATATTCCTCCCATGGCATCCTGGTGGATATGCTCGACTTGGAGAAAGAAGAAAGCTGTTGTTTGCTTTCCGATCTGATGGAAGAAGCCGAATCCTCGTGGAAGGCTGTCCTGAAGCGGGAGACGATTGCTTCTTTGGCGGAGGAGATGTGCAGCGAACGCTTTAAGGATAAAGTGTCCGCCTTGGAACAATGGATTCAGGACAAGATGGTTATATGATCGTGAAGAAGGGAAGGAATCCTATGAAATTAGGCGTACTGGACCAGGCACCTGTCACAAGCGGGAATACAGCGGCAGGAGCGCTGAAGAAAGCCGAGGAGCTTGCTATTCTTGCGGATGAGCTCGGTTATAGCCGGATGTGGATGGCGGAGCACCATGGCGGGCACGCCTTCGCCAGTTCTGCACCAGAGGTGACGGCTGCTCGCTTGGCTGCCAAAACGGATCGGATCCGCATCGGCACCGGCGGCGTGATGATGATGCATTATTCGCCACTAAAGCTGGCAGAAGTGTTCAAGACATTAAGCGCATTTTCCCCCGGGCGAATCGATTTCGGGGTGGGGCGCGCACCCGGTGGCGACACCAGTGCCATGTACGCTTTATCGGAAGGCCGCCAGCTGATGCTGCATAATATGTACGACAAGCTGGAGATCACCATGCAATTGATGAATGATGAGGTGCCGGAGAATGAACTGTATGCCAAAAATGCAGCCGCGCCTACAGAGGTTGCCCTGCCCGAGGTTTGGCTTCTGGGCTCCAGCGGCAACAGCGCACTAAAAGCTGCAGAGATGGGTGTCGGGTACTCCTTCGCTCAGTTTTTTAACGGAGCCATGAGTCGGGAGATTCTTGACCAGTACCGGAATCATTATCGGCCTTCTGTCTTCATGGAGAAGCCATTAATCAGTGTGTCCTATATGGTCACGACAGCGGAGACCAAAGAGGAGGCCGAATACGAAGCGCTTCCGCAGGATATTTTCCGGCTGATGATGAGCAAGGGGCGGATTGTCCCGTTAATGACGCCCGAGGAGGCGCACCAGATGCCGCTGACCGAAATTGATCGCATGGCCATTCAAGAAGGTCGGAAGATTCATTTGGTTGGCGCGGTGAAGGATATCGCAGCGCGTTTGCGGGAAGAGCAGGAACACTACGGATTCCATGAAGCGATGATCTGCAGCATCCCTCATTCTCAGGAGAAACGGCTGGAGGTGTACCGCTTGCTTGCTCGTGAGCTTCTGTCCTAGGGGAAAGCATGGTTGACGGAAGAAAGCTCAGATGCTCTGTTTCGTGCTGGAGCCGGTGGAACTTCATGACTTGCTGCTTTACAGGAATAAGCATAGGTGCATGTGGATCCACTCCATATCGTTACATTCGGACAGGCTGTTGCCTGTCTTTTTATGTGGCTTGGATAAACATCACGCCCCCAATGTATCGAAAAACGTGCTAGAATAGTAAAAATCTAGTATTCGTGAGTTCATGTTAAGAGGAGCCCGCTATGCCATTCACATTTGCACATCCCGTCATTACATTGCCTTGGTGGAAACGAAAGGATCTTCCGGTATCTGCACTGATCATCGGCTGCATGGCCCCCGATTTCGAATACTTCGTCCGCTTTCGCGCGGCAGGGGAATGGAGCCATGACGGCTGGGGAATTCTTTTCTTTAATTTGCCGGTCATCGCGATTCTCTTTATTATTTTTGAACAGGTCGTCAGACCCGTTGTTAATGCATACTTACCTAAGTGGTTTCCGTATCGATGGAGCAACGCGTCGCGCATGCCCGATTCTTTCAGAGGATGGAAGTTCGTGTTTCTGCTAGGAATCGCCGGCGTAGGGTCCCATCTATTATGGGATCAATTCACGCATCAAGGCGCCTGGGTCGTGAATCGCATCTCTTTGCTCACCAAAGTGATCCGTCTGGGTGCAATGGAAATACCGGCATATAAGCTGGCACAGCATGGAAGTACCCTGGCGGGGCTTTTGCTTACGCTGGGATGGGTCCATAATAACCTGTACAAAAGTCCAAAGGAAAGAAAACCGCTGCGGCCTATTTTGCCTTTTTGGTGCGTAGGGGCTGGTCTCTTTATCCTTCTGTTCGCCGTTTCATCGATCGCTTTTATAAAGGAGAGTGGAGGAGTTGCCGCTTTGCTTCGGCTTGTCGTACCGGCGATCAGCTGCCTCTTGCTGTCTCTGCTTATTGTTTGTCTGCTTTTCCGGCGGAACGTGTCTAGGCAACAGAACCGATAAAACAAGATCAAGCTTGCGGCCATCTTGATATTTTTGTCTCAGAAATAGATCGTTAATCATGTTAATTTTCCGCGCCACACATCCACCGGATTTGCTCAGTCTTTGCGGGGGAGCAGTTTCATGCCGGTGTGCTCCAAGTGTACATCGACCATGACGGATTCGAGGGACTGTTTATTGATGATTGTGCTCATGCCGGAGGCCTGCTTCAATCTCTTCCAGGCAGCCGGGTTCTGCTTGAACACAAGGTGCTCTAGACTGTAAACGTCGGATTGCGTATCCATTCCTTTGTAGAAGGTAGCAAGGATCTCTTCCTTAACTGCGTTTGCCGCGCTTTTTTCCAGTTCGGTCTTGGATACATCTTCGCTGACTTCAACCACATTCCCGTGTAATTTAACGTGAATATG
The DNA here is from genome assembly GCF_038002285.1 of Paenibacillus sp. FSL R5-0810. Classification (NCBI taxonomy): domain Bacteria; kingdom Bacillati; phylum Bacillota; class Bacilli; order Caryophanales; family Paenibacillaceae; genus Paenibacillus; species Paenibacillus sp. FSL R5-0810. The sequence continues at coordinate 1,858,912 of NZ_JBBOCF010000001.1, read as the reverse complement.
GAATTTTGGTTCACCTTGAACAAAGCTAAGCTTGGTCCGGATTTTTGGGGTAGAGAGTGCGACTACAGATTGGATACCACCGTCGGTAACGAGAAGCGGGGAACGCTTGGTCTCTTTCTGCATCCATCGCAGCCCGTCGAGATCTTTGACGGCAAGAAAGCCGTTTATTTTCTCATCGTACAGGCAATAACCACCGTTGATTGACATTTTCGGATCTCTTTTGTCACCAGTGGACCATGTTTCGGTATCGATTGATAAGCTTGGAAGCATCCCGGTGTAGCCTGGCTCGGTTAAGTCCGCCAAAAAATCGAAATAGCGGATCGGCGCAATAACCGACCTTTGGTTAAACTGATCGATGGGTTCATGCAGGATCGTAAATAACGGGGACATGTTGAAGAAAGCCTGGGCGTTGAAGAGCTCCTCAATGGAGTGGCTGGTGCCGAACACCCAAGGAGTCATTCGGACCTCCTGGTAACGCCCGATCGAATCGAGTTTCGGCAGGACGGCGGATTGCATCACCTTATCGCTGATAACGATACTTGAAACATGGCTCCAGACGGTTCGTCTTTGCGAAGAATTATACACTTGATCAACGGCCCAATTGATCGTCTTGCCCTTGGTTTTAGAGACCCAGACTTGCGCCGGTTTGTCTGATTTGCCGGTTTCGGTTTTAGCGACTTTTGTAAAGTCTAGCATTTGAGTGTATACGACATACTGACCATCTTCATAATCGATCCCGATCGCTGTCACGTAATTCATGTCCTGAACTTCTTTTATGTCCCAGCAACCTGTTAAGGGGAGGATTAGAAAGCAGACAGCGATGAGCTTGAACACATAGCGGTAAGCATGCATTTCATTCCCGTTCCTTTGCTTGCAGTGTCGAATCGGTCGTTCGCAGCATTTCCGGCCGTCGTTTGTTAAAGCTCCATGGTAATTTGATCAGCGCATTTGTGACATCCTTCAGCTTCAGTGGCGAGATCGGAGCCAGGTAAGGCAGCCCAAAGGACTCCAGCTTGGATAGATACACGATAACGCTCATCAGGCCGATGAAAAATCCGAGCATGCCGAGAACGGACGACCATATCAAGATATATAAACGGATGAGGCTGACCGTACCGCTTAAAGTCTGGTTGACCAAAGTGAAGGTGGCCACCGCCGTCGTAGCGGATACTACCAGCATCGTCGGGGACGTTAATCCTGCCCTGATCGCCGCGTCCCCGATGATGAGTCCGCCGAGCACCGCGATGGTCTGCCCAACGGCCTTCGGCAGACGAATGCCGGCCTCTCGGAACAGCTCGAACATGCCAAGCATCAATAAGATTTCCATAGGCCCGGATAAAGGAAGCCCGAAGCGGGATACCGTAACGGTTGCTAGCAGAGGGAGGGGAAGCTGGTCTAAATTGTAGCTGCTGAGGGAAATCCAGAATCCCGGAAGCAAAATCGCAATCAAAAGGCCTACCAGGCGAAGAAAACGTTCAAAGATGACAAAATGATAGGGAAAGTACGAATCCTCCGGCGACTTAAGGAGCTCGAACAGATTACATGGCCCGATAATCGCCATGGGAGATCCGTCCGCTAAAATAACGAAACGGCCACGAAGTAGACTTTGAACGACAAAATCCGGTCTGCCGATGTAATCAAGAAGAGGGAAAAGTGCCAAGGAGGAATCACCAAGAGCTTCTTCCAGCTCCCCTGTGCTGACGAGGGCATCCACATGGAGATTTTGCAGTCGTTTTCTGGCTTCTTGGACAAGAGACGGCTGGGTAATGTCCTCGATGTAAAGCAGCGATACAAGGGTTTGCGTCCGGTTACCGATCACAAACTTCTCATTTTGCAAGGTGGTGGTCGGCAATCTTTTGCGTACCAAGGCGATATTGGTATTGAGATCCTCCGTAAAGCCGTCCTTGGCGCCTTTAATAGCCACTTCCGTGTTGGATTCCTCTGGCTGCCTCTTCGGAATCTGGGCAATATCAATCGAATACATGCATCTCTGATTCGTGAAAAACAGGATCAATCGGCCGGTAAACAGCAGCTTCCCCATTTCTTCCTTCGCCTTAATTTTCGTCCACTCCATAGAATTTTCCAGTTTTTCTATGATTTTTTCCCAAGATTCGGCGTCTACCAATTTCCGTTCCAGGTCCGGAATGACGAATTGTGTCATTAATGAGGTATCAATCATCCCTTCACTGAATAATAGGAGCACCGGAAACATTTCTTCCCGCTTGTGCGGAAAGGAGCGGATCACGACATCCGCCGAGTTTCCAAACATGGATCGAAGCTCCTGTTCATTTGGCATATCGTCAGTCAGCGGTTGTTTTGGTTGATTCACAGCCGTTGTATGGGAAGAGGGTTTAAGTTTGCGACGGTACATTTTGTTACGAGGCTTTTTTTGATTCATTGGAATTTTCCACCTTCGTTTTCGGCTTGAATGACACGGCGAGCGCAACAGCCAACGTAAAAATCGTGAGAAAGGCAAGGAAGGCTGCCGAGTATCTTCCAAACACGAATTGTTCAATTTGTTTATCGATTATCGGAAGGAGTGTCAACACGGAAAGCACAATCCCGGATGCGAACAGGAACCAGCGGCGGTGCATTCCTTTTTTGAAGCCTATTCCCTCGGCAATGATAAAAAAGAAGAGCGAGATGCGGATTAACGTACCGGATATCCACTGGTATAGAGCAAGGAAGTCAACATGTGTAATGTATTTCGTAATGGTGACGAGCATCCATTGCTCATATGCAGGATATCTGGATTGCATAGCCGGGATGGGGCCGAAGGCGGCAATAGCCCCCATTAAGGGGCCTAAGGTCAGACCCCCTAACAGTAAAGCCAGAATGACGACACTAAGATAATTCATCCTGCGCTTCATATGATGGGTTAAGTAGATTAATACGAACAGTTCCATAAAGCCGCCGGCAGCCACGATCATGCCGCGCAGCATCGGTTCAACCCCATCGACAAATAAGGGGGTCAGCAAAGAGTAGTCCTTGTTTTGTAAATTGGAGATTGCAACGAAATGGCCAAGAAGCCAGACCACCGGGAGCAGAATGCCGGATATGATGGCTATGGAGCGAATGCCATTATTGGCGACGACAGCGCAGAGGAGGACGATAATCAAGGATACGACAATTTTGGGCGTTTGAGGCAAATACGTTACCTGAACCCAAGTCGTGGTTTCCCTTAATATCACCATGGACATCCACATGAAATAGAGCGCTGTAATGGCAGCGAACACGCCTCCCCCGATTTTGCCGAACCGCTCCCTAAACCAGTCGAATATCGACTGCTGGCCGGTCCGTTTCATAATGTAGTAGACGATATAAACCCATCCGACATGCAGAATCGCGGTTAACAAGGTACCGAACCATGCATCTCGATTGGAGAGTTGCAGGATCAGAGGGATCAGGATGACATGATTGGTGATCCCTAGTGAGAGGAGCATGATGAAATATACGTTGATTAAGGAAATTTTTTTATTCATAGGCATCAAAAAGTCTCCATCTGTAAGGAATGCATGCTAATCCATTATAGTGAGTATTCACCAATCAGGCCGGATTTTATGTAATACTAGCCTGACTCACCGTCATACAAGTGCGAGAACACCCCAAAAAGTGAAGCGAAGCTTTGAAGCGGATGCCGAATACTTTTCGGGGACCCCGATACCACATTGGGGAAATGCTACGAAGGCATGCACTGGGCTAACACTGGTTTTCGGCCGCAGATGGAGCACAGGTGGTAGGGGAGAGGCTGTGTCGAATGCATGAAGTTTTTGCGATTACCCAAGAAATAATCATAATCTTGATCATCGTGGCACCCCTATAATGGCATTACAATCGAGCGTATAACGTGAGGCCTTGTCCGGATCCAAACGATGGACAATCATGTCCTCTAGCCTTTCAAGGAAAGGGGAGAGAAGCAACCTTGCTTAAAGGAGACGGTTTACGGAGCAAAGGACGAATGATGGGAAGGAGAACCATGTTTCTCTCTTAAAACTAGCAAGAGGTTAAATCGGAGAGCTAATTTAATTAATGCTATTAATTGATATGGACTCATAATAGTTAATGTCATTAACTAATGATAATTAATGTGATTAATTAAAAAAATTCATGATATGAATTGAGGCTGTAATTAAACGCATTAATAATTTGGATCCAAGATGTAGGTCCGCATTGTCTGTGCGAGGTATGTTCTTGATATAAAAAAAAGAAGCAGCGGTTATCGTTTTTGCTTTGAGGCCGCTGCTTCTTCTGGTTTGCAGATTTTTTGAGGCTTATTTACTTTTCTTCAAGCCGTAGCTTTCGCGAATCAGGGAGAAATAGTGGTCTGCACGGACGACTTCGAATTCTTCCCCTAAAGCTTCCGTTAACTTGACGGCATCGGACGGTGTCATGCTCCAGGCGAGCAGACCGAGGGAGACGAACAGCGGCGATTTTCCGTCCCAATTCGCTTTAGCCTCCTGAAGGACCTGCAGGCCATCTTGCGCCGTACTGATGCCGCGAATCGTCGAAACCGGAAGACTATCATTCACGATTTCAACGCCATACTTATCTTCATAGCTGATAAAGAGACCCGGAACATCATATTCTTCCTCATAAGCAGAAGCTTTGAACGGCGTGAGCGGCACATTTTGGCTATCCACCCGGTTCAGCACATAAGGGATCGTCATCCCGGTCTTCTTAAGGTAATGCTGAGTCTGCTTCAGGAACTCGCCGAAGCTGGCGTCCGGCCATGCATTCGGGTAGAAGTATCCTGCTCCGGAAGGTCCGGCAATCAACAGGTCGTTCTCCGTTGCGGTGTTCAGATAGTAGTTCAGAATAGCAGGCGCGCCTTCGTGGAGAAGGGGACTGGAGGTCCAGTTGAGCGGCACCTTACCCCGTGCCGGATCATCCCACATCACCCGCATCCGATGCTGGTTGTACTGGAAGTTATCGCCTTCCGTAAAGGTATAGGTCACATAGATTTTGTTCTCGAGGGCCGGACGAGGCGACTTCTTGGCAGGCGCGTATTTTGGCTTCGTGCCTGAGAAGACGGTCAGGTTGCTAAACCAATCTGCCGCAAGCACATAGACGCCGTAGCGGGATGCGATTTCCACGGAGCTGAACTCACCTTCCACGTCATTGCTGAACCAGCCCAGGTAAGGCGTGCCCGGCTCAACGTCCGACATGATCTTCTCGAACAGGGCAAGCTGTTCAGGTACATTGGAGTCAAGCCAGAACACCATCGCTCGATTCGCGACGGCATAGTCCCTCAAGTAGGCATAGGGCTCCCGCTGCTCTGCCGACAGCGGCTTGATGTTGCCCGCAGAGACCTTATATTGGTTCCACATGTCCACCTCTGCGGTTAGCTGCTTCGTACCGGCAGGCGGCGTAAATTCATACACGAAATAGTTCCCGTTATCAGCAAAGCGGTGTCCGCCTTGACCTTCCAAAAACTTCGAATTTTGCCGATCATAGAGGTAGGCCTCTTCTTCGGGACTGCCTGCAATGAAGCTCGCGATCGTCTGTCCGTCTGCCTTGACCGTTACTTCGTGAATGGCCGGTCCCCAGCCGTCCTGCGGAAAAGCGTCGTCGAAGCGAAGATAAACCGCTGATTTACCGAGCAAAGGCGTAAGGTCCAGGCTGTATACATCCCGGTTGCTTGCGTCACGGATCTGCTCTTTCTCCTCCGCAATCGTAACGAAGGATTCAGGAAGACCAGACGGAATGCGAATCGCAGTATCCGGTGCGAGTCCGACTAACATCTGATGCGTCGTTTGATCCCACAGCTGCTCATACTGCCAGTTATAGGCTTCCATCCGGCTGTTGAATTTCCCCCGCAGATCCTCCAGAACATTCAAATGGTAAGGTGCGGCGGACAATTTCTCGGCCAGTTCCGGACTTGCAACGACCGCATCCTTGAGACCAGCCAGCGTCGTTGCCACATTGATGGTATCCGGGACGTCCGGATCATAAATGATCATGCCGGCTGCCTCGCTGCGATAAAGATCGAATACTTTCCAGTAATCCTCATGGAGCGTATAAGGCACTGCCAGATCCTCCAGCCAGGTCGTCTTACCCTCCTCATCGGACTCGATCAAATAAATGCGGGGAAGCTCACGGTTAACGATCCCTTGTAGAGTTCCAAGCAGTAGCTTCACATCGCCGGGGGCGTCGTAAATATCGGCCGCGTCCAGATGCTTTGGCTTCTTGAAGCTTGGAAGCTCGCGATGTTTCGTGATTTCCGGTTTGGCTGCCGGCACTTTGGATTCCGATGCGAAAGCGAACCCGGTAGATAAAGTGAATGAGCAGATGATCGCTAAACAAATAATCGAGAATTTACGGGCCATAGGTTACACTCCTTGTCATTCATGTAAGGGGATCGGAGTGAGTGTGTCGTATCGTCATCATATCCCTCCTTTGCGATTAGCTTTCCATCTATTTGACACATCACCACCCAACACATATTAAATATATACAACAATATTTTTACAAGGGGTTCGACAAAACTTCCTGAAATTCTTGCAGATTAGCCACTTTTTTCGGTTCGTATCATACTGAATCTATGGGATATGCACTCGATATACGCTTGTTTATTGCGCAGGGTTGTGTAAGGATATATTATATATTACAAATATCATGAATGAATTGGTGATGAGATTAGAATGAGTGTAAATGATCGTATTCCGCTATACCAGCAAATCCAGGATTATATTAAACAGGTCATCGCAACCGAAAATATGAAGCCCGGAGACCGCATTCCGACCGAGAAGGAGCTGATGGATCAGTTTCGGGTCAGCAAAATTACGGTAGCCAATGCTTTGACGGGGTTAGCAAACGAAAAAATCATATCAAGGGTTCCGGGCAAAGGCAGCTTTGTGGCCAAGGGGGCAGAAACGGCCCTTGCTCCTTCTTCCGGGGAACCGGCGGCGAGAGCAAACGAGATATCGGAGGCTGTGGGCTTAATCGGCGTGATTATGCCTAGCATCCATGATTATTTTGCGATTCGGCTCGTTGAAGGGATCGAGCGCGCGCTGATGAATGAAGGATACCGCAGCATGATTATATTGACCCACGGCAAGCTTGAAAAAGAACAGGAAGCGATCAAAGAGCTGAAGTCGCTCGGGGCCGAGGGTTTGCTGATTTTTCCCATCGATGAGGAAAATTACAACGAGGAAATCCTCGGAATGAAGCTGGCGGGCTTCCCGTTCGTACTGATCGACCGATACCTGCCAGGGGTGGAGACCCACTATATTGCCGCGGATGGCCGAAAGGGGACGCGGCTTGCTGTCGAGCATTTATGGGAGCTCGGGCACCGCAACATTGCGATCTGCTCGGATTCTCCGCTTCAGACGGTTACGGTTCAAGAGCGTATAGAAGGGTATATCGAAGCGTTAAAAGACAAGGGAGCGCTGATCAATCCGGCGCATATGATCACCGACTTCAAGCCGCTCAACGAGCTGAAAGACGCCGAAGCCCACCCGCTTTACCGGTATATCCGGAACCGGATGGTTACCGCCTATATTTCGCTGAACGGAAGACTGGGTGTGCAAATTTATCAGATGGCCCGGCAGGCAGGCCTTCGGGTGCCGGAAGATGTATCGATCGTAAGCTTTGACGACCCTACGTCCATCGTGGACGAGTTCAGCATATTCACCCATGTGAAACAATTCGAGCGTGATATGGGTTACCGGGCGGCTATGAAACTGCTCGATGTGGTCCGAAACCGCGAAGAAATAAAGCATTACAGCAAAATGATCATCGACCCCGAGCTTGTTGTCCGGCAAACCTCGGGCCCTGTTCCGAACACTTGACCAAATGCAGCGAGAAATAGAGTGAACGACCACGAAAATGGCCAGCCAGAAGATTCATTTTAAGTCTGGTAATGCGTAAAAACCTTCTCCCCAGGCAGGGCGAAGGTTTTTTTGCGTTATCTTGCGGGGACGTGTTCAGCACAAACAGGCATGAAACATTATGCCTCTTGAACACAGATCGTGAACTGACGGAACGCAGCTGTTGTCGAGGAGTCATAAATCATTATTCAAACAAAAACATATTGAATATATTAATATTATATATTATATTCTAGAAAATGATGTAAGCGATGTTTGGAGCTAAGACGTATTAGCGGACTATAAGATGGGCGAGGAGGGAATTGTTCGTGCAAAGAGACCGATCGCAAGAACGAACCGGATTTCAGGAATCAGCGCCGTATCATCCCGATTACGATCTGCAGACGGATTTTGTCATGGTCTATGGCATTGACGATACGATGCCGGAGCGCATCCGACAGTGGAAGGAGCAAGGGTATATCGTACACCTGATGACAGGTGTGGCATGGGGGAAATACAACAGTTATCTGGACGGCCAGGTGGACGGGGAGCCGCATTGGGATGAAGCCCAGACGGATCGCAGCGGAGAGATGATCCTCCACGGGACGAAGCCCGTCATTCCTTATATGGTGCCGACCATTTCATTCGGCCGGTATCTTGGGGAGCGCATTCGGATCGCCGTTGACGCCGGCGTGGAGGCGATTCATTTGGAGGAGCCGGAATTTTGGGTGAACGGGGGATACTCGGAAGCGTTTAAGCGGGAGTGGCAGCTGTATTACAAGGAGCCGTGGATCCCGCCGCATGCATCCGCCGACGCACAATTCCGCGCATCCAAATTGAAAGCGTATTTGTATACGCGGGTGCTGGACCGGTTATGCGGGGAGATGAAGGAATATGCATTGAAGCGTTATGGTCGCGTCCTTCGCTTCTATGTTCCGACACACAGCCTGATCAACTATACACAGTGGCGAATCGTCAGTCCGCAGTCGCGGTTAATCGAGCTTCCGGGCGTTGACGGCTACATCGCCCAAATCTGGACCGGAACTTCCCGGACACCGAACGTATACGAAGGGGTGCGCAAGGAACGAACGTTTGAAACCGCTTACCTTGAGTATGGCATTATGCAGGAGCTCGTGAGGGGAACGGACCGAAGAATGTGGTTCCTGCACGATCCGATTGAAGATAATCCGAACCATACCTGGGCGGATTATAAACAGAATTATTTGAAGACTGTAACCGCTTCGCTTCTACATCCAGGCGTTTCGCATTTTGAGGTTGCTCCATGGCCGCGCAGAATCTTTAAAGGGACCTATCCTGCCGAAGACGGGTCCGGCAAAGAATCGATACCGACGGCTTACGCGACCACGCTTCTCAATGTCATGCACACGCTTGGCAATATGGGGCACGATGATGTAAATGAGAGCGATGGAGAACCCTTGCAGGTCGGCGTTTTGATTGCGGATTCGGCCATGTTCCAGCGGATGAAGCCGGAGGAAGGCGCGCCGGATGCCGGAAAGTATGACGGTACGGATCCGGAAGGCTTTCAGCAGGAAGGGAATACCGAGCTGCTGGATTTCTCCCCGTTCTACGGTCTTGCACTTCCGTTGCTGAAGCACGGTATACCCGTTCGACCGGTGCAGCTGGACAACGTAAGGCGGTACCCTGGGTATTTAGCGCCGTATCGGGTGCTCGTGCTGAGCTATGAGTTCATGAAGCCGGAATATCCGGACATCCACCATGCGATCGCCCAGTGGGTTCGGGAAGGCGGAGCTCTCATCTACGTAGGGGACGATTCCGATCCGTATCACGGCATTCGGCATTGGTGGAATGAGGGCGGCGATCATGGGCGTGCCTACGGATCTCCTCGCGCACATCTGTTCGAACAGCTGGGGGCGGTTGATTGGGGCGATATCGAATCAGGAGATGGTATCCGGCAGCTGGGTAAGGGAGCGGTCTGCTGGCTGCAGGCGGACCCGTCCGACCTGGCAAGAAGCAAATCCGGCGCGGATCGGCTGCGCCAGTCCGTCCAGAAGACGGTCACGCTTCTATCGGGCGATGATTCCTGTTGGAAGCCGAAGAATTACTACAAGATTAGACGGGGGCCATATTGGGTTGCCGCCGTTCTGGAGGAATCCATTAGCTCCGATCCGCTCGTGATCCGGGGACCGGTGGTCGATGTGTTCGATCCTCAGCTCGGCGTGCTGACAGAGGTGCGCTTGGATCCGGGGCAACAAGCACTGCTTTACGATGTGGAAGCCGGACGACCGCCCGAAGGCGAAGTCGCTGTCATCTCGGCTTCCTCCCGAGTAGAAGATTTGACCGGCGTGCCCGGCGGATTTCGCTTTATGGCTCGGGGCCCGGCCAATCTGAAGGCGACCGCCCGATTATATTGTCCGGTACAACCGGTCTCCGCAACGCAAGGCAGGACGGCTTCAATTGCCTGGGAATGGGATTCAGCCACACGCACCGTGCTCCTGCGTTACGAGCATGGCGAGAAGAACCGTTGCGAGATTCATGTCTATTGGGAGGAGCAAAAGCTGGGCACAAGCCAATGACGCTGCAGAGAGGAGAAATGGGAGCATGCCATACGAACCGATTAGGCTGGAGCGGTTAAAGCAAGTGCTAAACAAGCTCCGGGACGCTATTTATGAGCCGGTTGCGGAATTGGATGTAACGGCTTGGGTGACAACGGAGCCTGTGCGTTATGAGGAGCGAATGAGGGGGAGGCCGGTTAAGCTGGCGCGTGGAGAACGTTGGGGTGAGCTATGGGATTGTGCCTGGTTCCGATTCACAGGCCGTATTCCGTCCCGGACGATCGAACCGAAGAAGAAGCTCGTCCTCCTGATTGACGTAAACGGGGAGCTTTGCCTGGTAGACCGGGAAGGTTCACCATATCAAGGATTGACCACCGTCAACTCGGAATTCGATTTCACACTCGGTTTTCCGGGGAAACGAGTTGTCGAGCTTGGAGAGCCGTTCGTTCAAGGCGATCAGATCGAGGTGTGGGCCGATGCCGGCAATAACGACCTGTTCGGGAAATATCGCGGAGGGACTGTCAAAGAAGCGGTCCTTGCCATCTGCCATGAAGAGGTAAGGAGCTTGTATTACGACACCGAAGTGCTGCTGGAGACCGCGGAGCATCTACCGAGCGGCAGCGCCCGCAGGGAGCGCATCCTCCAAGCGCTTTATGACGCATCATTACAGCTTGCCTCTGCGTCTCCGGAACGCATTCAACATGCACGGCGTCTTCTCGAAGAACAGCTGATGCTGCGCGGGGGAGATTCGGTGTTGACGATCAGCGCTGTCGGGCATGCGCATATCGACCTGGCTTGGCTGTGGCCGCTCCGTGAAACGATCCGCAAGGGAGCCCGAACCTTCTCCACGGCGCTCCGCATGCTGGACCGATATCCCGATTACGTGTTCGGCGCCAGCCAGCCCCAGCTGTACGAATGGATGAAGCAGCATTATCCGAAGCTGTACGAACAGATTAAGACGAAGGTTCGCGAAGGCCGATGGGAGCCGCAGGGAGCCATGTGGGTCGAATCTGATACCAATGTCCCGGGTGGGGAATCCCTCGTTCGTCAACTCCTGTACGGCAAACGATATTTTATGCAGGAATTCGGCCTGGAGATGAAGTCGCTATGGATGCCGGACGTCTTCGGCTATACGGCTAGCCTGCCGCAGCTGCTTCGCAAAGCAGGCGTCGATTACATGATGACCCAGAAGCTGTCCTGGAGCGAGTATAACCGCCATCCGCATCATTCCTTCTTATGGGAGGGCATCGACGGATCGAAGGTATTGACGCATATGCCGCCGGAGGATACGTACAACAGCCCGGCTGCCCCGCGGTCCATCGCCAAGATAGAACGGGAATATCTGGATAAGAACGTATCCGGCCATGCCCTGTTGCTGTTCGGCATTGGCGACGGCGGGGGAGGCCCCGGTGAGGAGCATCTCGAACGGCTGGTGCGGGAGAAGAATCTGCTGGGTCTTTCGCCGGTCGTGCAGGAGCCGTCCTGGCGATTCTTCGAACGGCTTGATGAGGAGAAGGAAAGGCTTCAGACCTGGCGGGGGGAGTTGTATCTTGAGAAGCATCAAGGGACGCTGACGAGTCAGGCGCGCAGCAAGCGGTATAACCGGATGATGGAAAAGGCGCTGCGGGAGCTGGAATTCGCTTCGGTCCTTGCATTCGCCGAGACGGGCAGAGCTTACCCTGCTGACACGCTGGAGGCGATTTGGAAGGAAGTGCTTCTGTACCAGTTCCATGACATCCTTCCCGGCTCTTCGATCAAGCGCGTGTATGATGAATCCTTGCAGCGGTATGAAGCGCTTCTCGAACAGACGGAAGCCATGATTCGGGAAGCGTATACCGGGTTGGCCGGTCGGATAGCCGCAAATGACGAAGCGTGCAGGGCCGTCGTCTTTAATTCACTTCCATGGAAGAGGGAGCAATGGATCGAGATCCGCGGCCGTTGGCAAAAGGTGCAGGTTCCGGCCATGGGCTTTACCACCGTTGCCGTTCAGCCTGAGGCTGGCGAAAGTACCGATGCGAGTCCTGAGGAATCAAGCGCATCCGTTATGGAATCCGCTGCCGGATATGAAGAAGCCGTCCGGGTTTCCGTTAATGAACGAACGCTGGAGAACGACAAGCTGACCGTAACGTTTGATCCGGACGGAACCATCCGGTCGATTATCGATAAAGAGGCGGGCCGCGAGGTTATCCCGCCGGGGGAGGCTGGCAATCGGCTGCATGTGTATGAAGATGAAGGCGATGCGTGGGATTTCCGCCATGACTATGCCGCTACTGCCGGACAGCCGCTATCGCTGATGGATGTGCAACCTTATGATAGGGGGCCGATAAGCGGTTTGATCTTTCGCTATCGTTTCGGCGAATCCGAGCTGACGCAGACGGTTAAGCTTTCGGAAGGCAGCCGCCGGATCGATTTTGAGACGATCGTCGATTGGAGGGAGCGGGGGAAAATGCTGCGGACCTCCTTCCCGGTGAACGTGAGATCCGAGCATGTCACGTGTGAAATCCAATTTGGCAGCATCAGCCGCCCCACCCATCGCAATACGATGTGGGACTTCGCCAAAGACGAGATCTGCGCTCACCAGTGGATCGATATGTCCGAGCCGGATTACGGCGTTGCATTGCTGAACGACTGCAAGTACGGCCATCGGGCTTGCGGGAATGTGCTGGATCTGAACCTGCTGCGCAGCAGCTCCTATCCCGATCCGGATGCGGACGAGGCTGAGCATCGGTTCACCTACTCGTTATATCCGCATCTGGGCAACCATGTTCAAGCCGAGGTGTACAAAAGAGGGTATGAGCTGAACATCCCGCTCCGTATCGCGGAAGCTTCCGCCGATCCGGCGGCAACTTCTCGTAAGCAGCGGGAACCCAAATCGTTCCTGAGCTTGGGCCACCCGCATGTCATGGTGGAGTCCGTCAAGAAAGCCGAGGACGGGGACGATATCATCGTCCGGCTTTTCGAAACCTCGGGCACCCGCATCCAGACAAGGCTGCAGCTCGGATTTGCGGCTGAAGAGGCTTGGACAGCCGATCTGTTGGAACGAAGGCTCACCCGGGTGGATCTAGAGGACGGCGCACAAATTCCCCTCACCTTTGCGCCGTTCGAAATCATCACGCTGCGACTGAAGGCAGCAATGGCATCAAGCCGCCCATGATGCCATTAACGCATGAGCTCGTGAACGTATGCTGCCCATGAAGAGCATGAAGTTCATGAAGCGCATGAGCGTATGAAGCCCATGAAGCCCATGAAGCCCCTGGAGTCGATCCCCTTCGGATAGGTAATGGGGCTTCAAGGGTCAAGGACGGGAAAGGAGGTGTATACAAGATGAAAAATCGACTGGAAAACAGCCGATTATGGAAAAAAATATGGCAGCACAAGCTCTTTTATTTGTTCATGCTTCCGGGCATCGTCTGGTTTTTCCTGTTTTCCTATGTCCCGCTGTACGGAATCCAAGTGGCCTTCCGGGATTACACCTTCATCGGGGGCTTCACCGGGAGCCCCTGGGCCGGATTCAAGTATTTCGAGCAATTCTTCAACTATTATCAATCCGGGGACATCATTCGCAACACGGTCATCATCAGCCTGATGAAGCTGCTCATCGGATTTCCGATGCCGATCATCCTGGCCTTGCTGCTCAATGAGGTGCGGAAGATCAGGTTCAAGAAGACGATCCAGACCTTATCGTACCTGCCTTACTTCGTATCATGGATCGTCGTCGTGACTCTAATGCAGCGTCTCTTAACGCCATACGGCGGACCGGTAAATGATGTGCTGTCAATGCTGGGTGCCGATCCGATCCAATTCCTGAACAACCCGACATGGTTCTATCAAATGATTGTCGGCTCCGATATTTGGAAGAACATCGGCTGGAATTCCATTATATTCATGGCCGCGATTGCGGGCATCGACCAGCAGCTGTATGAAGCCGCAAAAATGGACGGTGCCGGACGCTTTCGCCAAATGTGGCATATTACCTTGCCTGGGATCCGAAACGTCGCGATCATTCTGTTTATCCTGGCGGTCGGAAACCTGATGAGCGCCGGATACGAGCAGCTCCTTCTATTAAATGGCCCTGCAACCGCGAGCATAGGCAGCGTGCTGGATGTACATGCCATCAACTCGGGGATCCGGGAAGGGCGGCTCAGCTATGCGGCTGCCGTCGGTTTGTTCCAGAGCATTATCGGTCTGATCCTGATTCTGACGGTAAATCGGATTGCCCGAAAAGTCAGCGACGTATCCCTGTTCTAAGGAGGTGACGATATGAAACGCAAGTGGTCCTTTTTTTCTATATTCAATTATACGGTGCTTGCTCTGGTTGGCTTTGCCATGATCTATCCGTTCATTTACATTCTGGCTTATTCGTTGAATGACGGCAAAGATTCGATGATGGGCTCGATTTATTTCCTGCCGCGAAAATTCACGCTCGAGAATTACGCCCAGGTGTTTGACAACGCCCGAATCTGGCAGGCTTACCGGATCACCATTATGCGCACGCTGATCGGCACGTTCTTGCATGTCGTATTGTGCACGCTCATGGCGTATGCGCTGTCGAAAAAAACGCTGCCGGGACGGTCATTCTTCACGTTTTACATTTTTCTGCCGACCATCTTCAGCGCGGGATTCATTCCGTTCTTCATCACGCTGCAGAAGCTGCATCTGATCAATACGTTCTGGGTGTATGTCCTGCCGATGCTGTATAACTTCATGCATATCGTCATCATCCGGACGTTCCTGCAAGGCATACCGGAAGAGCTTGAGGAGTCGGCGAAGATTGACGGTTACGGGGATTTTCAGATTTTCCTGCGGATCATCCTGCCGCTGTCCGGCCCTGTGCTCGCTACGATTTCGCTCTTTATCGGGGTCGCTCATTGGAATGACTGGTTCTCCGGGGCTTACTATGTCTCCAATAAAGAACTGATACCGGTACAGACGCTGCTCCAGGAAATGCTGACCGAAGCCGAAGCGCTCTCAAACTCCATGCAGCGGGCATCTCAGCAAGGCGGGCAGACGGTGGGCATGGCAAGCGGAGCGGGAGCAACACCCGAGTCGCTGCGGATGGCGCTTCTCGTCATTACGGTGTTCCCGATTCTGTGCATCTATCCGTTCCTGCAGCGGTATTTCGTAAAGGGGGTCATGATCGGTTCGGTGAAAGGTTAAGATTTGTTTCCTGCTCGTGATTACAAGCATGCAGCGTAGAATGGCTCACGAAGTTGATATCCATATTCCAGGAGGCGATTGGATTGAAAAGGATTTGGTCGAAAGGCGCATCCATTTTGCTTATGTCCGCCATGGTTGGAGGATTACTGATCGGCTGCACGAACACACCAGGAACAGGCGACGGCGGTGAAGGCAAGGAAGGAGAGACATCATACAAGCTGAAAATACTGCACAACTGGAACGGCTCGAGCGGTTCGGATAACGGGATGACGCCGGTTGAGCAGGTGATTAAAGAGAAGACTGGTGTCACGCTGGAGTGGGAATATACGAAAGGCAGCGAGACGGAGAAGGTGAATCAGATTTTTGCGACGCAGAACCTGCCCGACATTTATACCGGGCCTGCATGGGGCGGCGAGCTTGACGGCATTATCAAAGCGGCCAAAGAGGGCCAGCTGGTGGATATCTCGGACAAGCTAAGCAACTATCCGAATCTGATGAAGTCGATTGCACCGGAGAACGTGCCGCCGGCTTTATATGAGAAGGCGATCGATGCCTATGACGGCAAAAAGTATCTGCTGCTGCAAAACCAGCCGGCCACGAACGAGGATGGCATGGATTGGCTGTACGGCTTCTATGTTCGCAAGGACATCGCCGAGAAGCTTGGAGTCGATCCGCAATCCGTGAAGACGAAGGAGGATTTCTATAATTTCCTTAAGAAAATCAAGGATGCCAATCTTCAGGAGAACGGGCAGCCCGTCTTTCCGCTCGGCGGGTTCAGCAACGGCTGGGCGGTCGGCATCGGCAACACGATGTTCTATTCGGGTGCCTCCTATGTCGATAAGGGCGACGGAACGGTAGAGCATAACTTTTTTACGAAAGGCTATGAGGAATACACGCTCTTCTACCGGAAGCTGATCGAGGAAGGGCTGCTGGATCCGGAGACGTTTACGCAGACGGACCCGATCGCCAAGGAGAAAATCAACCAAGGCCGCATCGCGATTCTGGCGGCGCATTATCCGGCCATTCTTGACGCGTCCAAGGAGTATGCATCCGCCCATCCGGGCAGCGAGTTCGTTCCGCTCGGTCCGTTGGAGCGTGCCGACGTCGAGCCGGACCGGCCGGTGGACCTGGCGATCCAGGGGAACAATGTGACGGCCATAACGAAGAACTGTAAGGGCGAATGCGTGGATGCGGCGTTGAAGTTCCTGGATTTCATGGCTTCCGATGAAGGCTTCATGTTAGCGAGATACGGCGTAGAGGGCGTTCATTGGGAGATGAAGGACGGCAAGCCGGTTGCCATTCAGGAATGGTTCGACAAGTTCAGCACGGATACGAACATGAAGCTCCGCAAGAACGAGGGCATCAGCATCGGATTGGAATCGCTTACCGGACTGGACCGGATCAATTCGGCTGCCGGCGGCGACATCTGGGCCGATCAGGATCGGGTAGCCGCGATGGAAAACGCGCGAAAAATCCTTCGGCCAAACGGCATTCACGTGATCACGGCCTACAATCCGGGCGATGTGATCACGAAAGCGCCAGAGTGGGAAATGCTTAAGCCGTCGATGGACCGAATGGGCGATGCTTGGAAGGAAGCCGTGTTTGCCAAATCCGATGAAGCGGCGCTGAGCATCATTAACGAGCTTCGCGAACAGCTCCGCAATACCGGATATGACCAGGCAATGAAGTTTACGAACGATAATCTGAAGGGGAAAGACATCGTTACGGTTCAAATGCCGAACTAGCCGCAGTTTTGGTACAAGCACTCATTTGCTAAATCTTTAGCGGTTGGACTCGAATACAAAAGGTTTGCGGGAGAATAAACAGGCTTCGCTGTCTTTGTGATCAAGGATTGCGAAGTCTTTCGCATAAAAGCCCGTTTCATTCAAAGGAAATTCGGATGCCATGCAGAACTGTTAGGATAATATTTATGCTGCAATTTGCATCTCCTGCAAGATGGGTTCATGTTGTATCCGCCAAATATCGGAACAAAGGGAGCTGAAATGAACATGAAGACAAGTTTAAGACCGCCGTCCGTGCCGCTGGTCACGATTGACCCGTATTTTAGCGCGTGGTCGGCAGCCGATCATCTGTATGACGACCATATCCGGCATTGGACGAATAAACGCTGCGGTATGGTCGGCCTGATCCTAATCGACGGCAAACCGAGGAAGTTCATGGGACGGGTCGGACTGCAGGATGAACCGTCGGGTCCGGCGGAACCGGAGGTGCTGGAGCAAATCGGGCTTGCCGTTGAGCCGCTGACGACCCGCTACACCTTCGAAGGTGAAGGCATCCGTCTGGAGGTTAGCTTCACATCGCCGCTGCTGCCGGATGATTTGGATGTTTTGTCCCGTACCGTCACCTATGTCACGTTTCAGGCGAAGTCCATTGACGGTCAATCCCATCAAGTAAAAATTTATTTAGATGTAACCAGCGAGTGGTGTGTCCATACCACGGATCAGGTCGTCACCTGGAAACGTCACGAGCAATCGGAACGTTTGTCCGCTTTGTCGATCGGAACTGTAGCCCAGCCGGTACTGCAGCGCGCCGGGGATGATACGCGAATCGACTGGGGTTACATGTACCTAGCGTATCCTAAATCAAAGCGCATTCGAAGCGCCATTCATTCCGCAGCTGGAAGGGAAGCGTATCTTCGAACCGGCGAGCTCCCGGTTGCCGACGATGCAGCTAAACCGAGGCCTGCCGGGGAAAATATGCCGGTTCTCGCAGCCGAAGTCGATATGGGGCGCATCGACGCCGAGCCTGTGTCACAGTTCCTAATGCTCGCCTATGACGATGTGCATTCCATTGAATATTTTCATCAGCCGCTGGATGCTTACTGGAAGCGAAACGGGGCGTCCTTTCAGGAGATGCTGCTCTCGGCTGCGGACGAATATGAGGATATCCTGCAGCGCTGCCAAGCCTTTAGCGATGAGTTGCTGGGAGAATGCGCCGCAGCGGGCGGCGAACAGTTCAGGGATATCGCGGCATTGGCATACCGGCAAGCGATCGCGGCTCATAAACTGGTCACGGACGGATCGGGGCGGATCTTATTTTTCTCCAAAGAAAATTTCAGCAACGGCTGCATCGCCACCGTCGATGTCAGCTACCCGTCGATGCCTCTCTTCCTGAAGTATAATCCGGAACTGGTCAAGGGGATGATGCGTCCGATCTTCGATTATGCCGGAAGCGGCCAATGGGCATTTGATTTTGCCCCGCACGATGTGGGCACGTATCCGAAAGCCAACGGTCAGGTATACGGCGAGAACAAGCTGGAGTACCAGATGCCGATCGAGGAGTGCGGCAATATGCTGCTGATGGCAGCGGCCGTCTGCAAATACGAGGGCAGCGGGGATTTTGCCAAGGAGAACTGGGAGCTGCTGTCCAAGTGGGCCCGTTATTTGCTTGCGCATGGGCTTGATCCGGACAATCAGCTCTGTACCGATGACTTTGCCGGGCATCTCGCCCACAATGCCAACCTCTCGATCAAAGCGATTGTCGGAATCGGCGCCTATGCCTCAATGTGCAGCCTGCTAGGTATGGATGAGTCTGCCGAAGAATACCTGGCAGCGGCCAAGGCAATGGCCAGCGAGTGGCTGTCCATGGCGGACGCCGGGGATCACTACAAGCTTACCTTCGACAGCCCGGTCGAATCTTGGAGTCTGAAATACAACCTTGTGTGGGACCGGCTCCTGGAGCTTGGCTTGTTCCCGGATGAGGTTGCCGTCAAGGAGGTTGAGCATTATCTGAAGCAGCAGAATCAATACGGCGTGCCGCTGGATAGCCGCGAGACGTATACCAAGGCGGATTGGCTCATTTGGAGCGCTTCGATGGGAACCCGTTCGCAGTTTGAACGGTTGATCGCTCCGTTCTGGGACTTTCTGAACGAAACGGAAAGCCGCGTTCCCATCACGGATTGGTATGATACGAAGTCCGGGAAGCAGATGAATTTCCAGAACCGGTCAGTCGTGGGCGGCTTTTTCCTGCCTTTGCTGCTTTCAAAACAAACAGCGGCTAATGGACATTAAATGAAATCAGGTGATCAAGGTGCAGGAGTTTAGAACACGAGATACCATGCAGGATATTGGCCGAGCACCAATACGGGGCGATTCATTAGAAGCGCAGTTCCGGGATCCCGCCGCCATATTCCGTCCCCAGCCTTTTTGGTTTCTCAACCATAGGCTGGAGAAGCCGGAGCTGGAGCGGCAGCTTGAGGCCATGCATGAGGCGGGCGTCGGCGGGGTCGTGCTGCATGCACGGCATGGGATGCAATCGGGCTTTCTATCGGATGAGTTCATGGATGCGCTGGAGTTCTGTACGGAGGAGTGCCGCAAACGAAACATGATGGTATGGCTTTACGATGAGGATAACTGGCCGAGCGGAACGGTCGGCGGCAAGCTGACGCGGCAGTATCCGGAATATCGCATGCGGTACCTTCGCGTTGAAGAGCGAAGACTTCTAGGAGGCGGGGCGCAGGCTTCGTTGAAGCTAGACTTTACCTCTTACGAGCATCAAGAACTTATCGCCATTCTGGCTTACCGCGCGATTGAACGGGAAGGGGAGTGGCTGCTGTGCAGCAATCCCGAGAACATCACCGGCTTGCTAAACCAGGAATGGGTTCCTAAGACCGACGATTCCTACGTGATCCTTGCGTGCTGGTCCTGTGAAATTGCGGAAGGAATGACCTTCGCGCAAGGCTATTATCTGGATACGCTGAATCCGGAGGCGGTTCAAGCGTTTATCCGGATGTCATACGAGCCGCTGCTGCGATTGAAGAGGCAGTACGGGAAGACCATTCAAGGCGTGTTTACCGACGAGCCGGGACTCATGATTCATGACGGCTTCTTCGGCGTGGAAGCGATCCGGACGGATGTCCATAACGTGAGAGCAACGCTCCCGGGGATGGTGTTTGCCTGGTCCCATGGCATGGTCGAGCGGTTCCGGGAAGAGAACGGGTATGATCCGATTCCGCACTTGGGCGCATTGATGTACGGCATGGCAGATGGGAGCCGGACGTTTCGTCAGCAGTATTATGAGACGATTACGAGGTGGTATGTCGGCGGCTATCATGCAGCGATCCGCACCTGGTGCGAGCGGCTGGGCCTGCTGTACATCGGCCATACCTTGGAGGAGCCCGTGTGGGGCCAAGCCCGCTCCCAAGGCAATCAGACCCGCGTCATGCAGCAGTTTCATTACACGGGCGTTGATTATTTGACGCCGGGTATCGGCACCAAGGATCATCCGCATAGGATCGTGTCCGTGAAGACGGCGGCATCCGTGGCACAGCTGGAAGGCAAGGAGCGGGTCGTATGCGAGTCCTTCGGGGCAAGCGGTCATGCCTACTCCATGCGAGAGCGGCGGCTGGATGCGAATTTTATGGCGTTTCTGGGCGTCAATCTATTCATTCCGCACGCGTTCTATTATTCCTTTGCCGGCTATCGAAAAACGGATTTTCCGCCGACGGAATTTTATCATGCGCCGCATTGGCCGCATTATCGCAGCTTCGCTGATTACATCGGGCGCCTCAGCCTGCTCGGGGCTTATACAAAACGGCGGCCCGAAGTTCTCATGTTGTCACCGATCCACACGGTATACGACCATATGTTCGTATCGGGACAATCGAACCAGCATCCGGCTTGCGACCGATACTTCTCCTTGCTGTCGGATCGTCTGCTTCGGCATTCGCTGGATTATGATTATGTCGATGAGTGTCAATTGCGCGTAGCAAAGATCGTGCAAGGAAGCGGATTTTGCTTTGCGGGACAGGAGGACGGGTATCGGATACTGATTCTTCCGGGACTACAAGTGATGTCGAGAGATATAGCGGAACGATTAATGTCCTTCGTATCGGAAGGTGGAGCCTTAATAGCGATTGGCGCCATTCCGCAGCATAGTGAATACCAGCGGCACGATCCTGAAGTCACGCGTCATATGGACGCTTTGTTCGGGGCATCTCATCATGGTGTCGTTAACACGGTCGGAAAAGGGGTCACGGTATATTTCGACCTGGCCGGCGCGGATCATGACGAAGCAGCTGCTTCAGGAAATGATCGGAATGCCGAAGAAGAGTGTTTCGAGAACGTTTGTTCTCTTCTTCGGACGATGTTGTACAGACAGCTTAACCTGTCTTTGGATGTGACTGCAGGGAGCCGAGAGGATGTCATCATGGTGGAACGATATCGAGAGGGTATGCCTTTCGCATGGTTGCTGAATTGGTCAGATCGCGCCGTAACGGTCCGGATGAGCTGCAGTGACCGCCGCAGCGATGAACTACGCTTGTGGGATCTGGAGAGCGGGAGCGTTGTTTGCCTGACGAACCATGCCGAGCTGCACTTGGCGCCTGGGGAGCTGCGCGTGATTTCGTTTCCGACCGATCGAGGCACAGAATGGGGAGATCGAACTGACGTTCGGATTGATGGCCGAATCGATGCCCAACATTCTACAGATACTAGGATACCCGGCGAGCGGTTGCTGGGAGATTCTTGGCATTTCCAGACCCATGATCCTAACGTGCTCCTGCTTGATCGGTGGATGGTCACGCTGAATGACCGCGAGTCGCGGATGAATGCAACGATGCCGGGCCAAGTGAATACGTACCGTACGACCTTTACATTATCTGCAGAGCTGATCGATTGGCTGCGGGACGCACGGCGCTCGCATGAACAACAAAGCCAGCATACACTTGATCCTGCACGCACAGCGAGCCAGCCGTCCATTGAGCTGATCCTTGACGATGTGGACCAGCGCATTCCGTCCCATATCGGGTTCCTGCAGCGCCGCCGAAATATCGAAATTTTTGTCAACGGAGCTCGGCAGGAAGGCTTGCGGCCATCCCGGTGGCAAGATCCATATTATTCGGCAGTCGACATCACCTCGCATCTAACGGAGGGGGAGAATGTGCTCGAGGTGCTGACGGTTTCATTGCTTGAGCCCATGCCAGCTGTTTCGTTTCCGGCATTTCTAATCGGCCCCTTTGCGGCCCATGGTCACGCGTTAACCGTTCAGCCAGAGCTACTGTCAGGCGACTGGTGCAAAGCGGGTTATCCATACTACGCAGGAATCGGATGTTACTCGCAGCAGCTGTCGATTGCCGGAAAGGACCTTGCTCCGGATGAAGAAATATGGCTGGAGGCCGAGGATATTCGGGAGACAGCGCGGCTGTACGTGAAAAAGCACGATGCCGGCGTCCGGCTGTGGCCGCCCTACAGCTGGAATATCACCTCTTATATGAAGCAGGGGGATCATGTCTTCCGCATTGAAGTTGCGAATACGCTTGAAAATGTGTACGGCAAAAAAGCTCTGCCTTCCGGCGTGCTTGGACAGGTCAAGCTGGTCCGGCGGAGAGCGGGGGCTTCCTCGCAATCGTAGGTTCATAGACGGAGGAGCGATCAGGAGATTTCCTCACAAACCTTGTTTCAAAGAGGGATGACTCTCACTGAAAGGAGAGTCAACCATAGTTTCAAATATAAAGAAGGCCTTATCGTTAATCGATAAGGTCATTTGTTTGGGGATATGAGTTTACATAATATATTATATGTAAATTCGTTTATTAAGATCCTTATAGTATAGATACTTAATCTTTAAAATCTCCAAGTCCCTATTCCAGAATTCATATTCTGTATATGAATAGCCTGCTGTGATTCGATTAACGTAAAAACCCGCCACCAGTCGACCTGCAGCAATCTGCAGATTTATCGTTGGTTCGATAAGGACGTCTTCTGGTAAGCGTCGATAAACCGGGAAAAAAGAAAGATACATTATCCGGAATCAATCCGGAATCCAACACATAATCTTGTACAGAATGGACAGGGAATCCTTGTCCGACTGCCGGGCAATAGATCCGGCGATTATATGAAAGGAGGAGGATTGGTTGTGTCATCCACCCCGGAGGGGAAAGGGTCTGCGGTTCATGGTGGCCTGCCCAAGCGAAAATTCCGGTTCACCCGCAATGACTGGATGGGGTATTTGTTCAGTGCCCCGCTGATCATTGGCGTACTGGTGTTCGCCATTTACCCGATGTTTGCCGCGCTGTTCATGAGCTTTCATCAGACGTCAGGACTCAATCTGACCGGTACATGGGTTGGGTTGAACAACTACAAGTACGCGTTAGGGGATACCATATTTTGGCAAGCGTTTTCAAACACGTTCTTAATGGGGCTGTGGTCGGTCGTCCTCGGCATCGCTTTTTCTTTCATCTTGGCGAGCTTGATCAACAACCTGAAGTGGAACCTGGGAAGGAATTTTTTCAAAGCGGTCTATTTCTTGCCGAACGTTGTTTCCGGTGTGGCCACGACGCTCTTGTTTTCTTTTCTGTTCTTTCCGTCCAAGGAAGGGCTGATCAACTTTGTCATCGGATTGTTCGGCATCGAGCCTATCGGATGGTTCACGAATCCGCAAGTGGCGCCGTACAGCATTGTGCTCATGAGTCTCTGGGGGGCGCTTGGCTACAACACGATTATTTTTCTGGCTGGGCTGCAGAGCGTTCCGCGCGACCTGTACGAAGCGGCTGAGGTGGATGGGGCGGGTACTTATCGAAAATGGCTGTACATTACGATTCCGTATTTGCGTCCGATCTTTGTATTCATGCTCATCATGGGAACGATCGGCGGGATGAAGCGGTTTACCGATGTGTGGTTAATCGGAGGGACAGCCGGCAATCCGGGCGGAAGCCTGATGACGGTGGTGCTGTATATCTATCGGAATGCGTTTCTGGCTTCCCAGATGGGGCTTGCCACTGCGGTATCCTACCTGTTATTCCTGATCATTCTCATTCTGACGGTCTGCCTCATGCTGCTGAACCGGCGTAAGGACAGTCTGGATTAAATGCCGCCTAGCATGATGGCGATCTGCAAACACGATATCATGAAGACAGGAGGGAGACCATGTCCGGTACAGCTGTCTCTAAGGAGCCTGTGCCCCGCAGACGGTTGTCGATCAATCAGTTGATTCTGACAATCGTGCTGTTCGCCGGTTCCTTCATAATGATCGTACCGTTCTTATGGATGCTGATTACCAGCTTCGACTGGGCAGCGCGGCTGAATATTACGTTTCCGCCCAAAATCTGGCCGGAGGAGCCGTCCATTCGAACCTTTGAGGTTGCATTCACGAATATCAAGATGTTCCTCTATATCGGGAATTCCACGCTGGTCAGTGCAGGCGTTATTCTCATTAGCTCCCTATCGGCGCTATTGTCCGGCTATGCGTTGTCTAAGCTTCGTTTCAAGGGGGCGAACATCGTGCTTCTTCTCGCCCTCAGCACCATGATGATCCCGTTTGAAATGACGATGATTCCGCAGTACCTGCTGTTCAGCGAGCTTGGACTTGTTGATAATTACCTCGCCTTTTATTTGCCGGCGATGAACTATGCGTTCGGTACATTCCTGGCGAAGGCATTCTTCGATCAGCTGCCCAGCAGCTTAAGGGAGGCTGCCGTACTGGACGGTGCCAAGGAGTTTACCGTGTTCAGCCGCGTGTATTTGCCGCTGTGCACGCCGATCATTGCCACGATGGTGATTCTGCTGTTTCTCGGCGTGTGGAATGATATGCTCTGGCCTTTGCTCATTTTGAAATCGGCAAGCAAATACACCATTCAGATCGGTCTGGCCATGTTCACCTATAATAACGGCATTAACCAACAGCCATCCATCATCATGGCAGCCACGACGGCCAGTCTGATCCCGGTTATCGCCGTCTATCTGTTCCTGCAGCGCTATATTATCGAGAGTATCGCGCTGTCCGGCATTAAGCAGTAGATCGTAAGATAAGCAATTCATTCGGAGGTGTCATGAAATAATGAAGAAGGCTGTGCTGCTTATATTATCCTTCGTGCTGACGTTTACGCTGGCCGCTTGCTCGGGCGGTTCGAACACCGATGTGACCGGCGGCGTCAAGATCGAAAAGGTGTCGGACATGGAAGGGACAGTGCGCGTGGCCCTCGCCGGCTGGCAGCTGGAGAATGGCATTGACGCGCTGACCGGCAATCCGGTGATTGGTCTCAATGAATACCTGGATAAGACGTTTAAGATCATGTACCCGAACATTAAGCTCGAGGTGTACCAAATCCCATGGGAAAATGTCAAAGCCAAGCAGTCGGCAATGCTCTTATCCGGTGACGCCGATGTCTTATATACCGGGGGCGCCTTCGCTTCCCAATGGTATCAGGACGGGCTTTTGCGCGATCTGGATGACCTGATTGCCAATGATTCATCCTTCGATCCGGGCATTTATCTTGAGGGGATCATGAACAATTCTTACAGCACCAAGTCGCCGGACGGAACGAAGCAATTTGGCATTCCTGCCGTTCTCGGCCGCAGAATGACGATTTACGATAAGAAGCTCTTTGAAGACTGGGGCGTTGAACCGCTCTCGGCTAAGCCTGGTCCCGATGAAATTCTCGAGAAGGCCAAGAAAATGACCGGGAAAAATCCGAAAACAGGCGAAGATAATTACGGCCTCTTCTGGAGCGGCAACTCCTTAAACGGCTCTACCTTTGTCGCGTTGACCCTCGCATACGGCGCCAAGGGAGCAGAGGGAACGCTGAAGGATGTCAAGAGCATCAAGTGGCATCTGAATTCACCGGAGATGGTCAAGGTGCTGGAATGGCTGAAAGAAGCAGCGCAGCTGCCGCCTAAGGGCTTCGTGAATGCACAGGGAGCTGAAAATTTCGGTCTGGAGAAAAACAACATCGCGATTGCGCTCGATTCCACCGGGGGATCCACCATGAGCGAATACCGTTCGAAGCAGAACAAAGAGCTTCTGGACCGGTTCGAGCCCGTAATGAACATGGGGCCTGACGGAGAAGGATGGGTGGCTGTCGATCCGTTCGTCATGGCGAAGAATGCCAAGGATGTGGAGGCATCATGGGAAGTGCTCAAATTCTTGAGCGGTCATATGACGCAGAAATATAGGTACGAAAACTTCTCCAGTACGCCAACCTTGAAAAACGCCGATTTTGTTACGCCGGAGGACAAGTACGTGAAAAAGGCGCTTGAAATCGCAGCCGTCGGTCATTCTGAGCTGATGGACGAAGCCAACCCTTTCTACATGAGCGACATCGCTCCGGCAATCAACGGGTTTATCAGCCAAGCGGCCTCTGGCAACGCCCCGGATATACAGAAATTCCTGGATGATCTTCAGTCGCGTGCTGAGAAATGGTCGGCCAATTTGAAGTAACTTTTAATATGCATAGACGGGCCTAACCATGATGAGTATATGAACGTCATATCATAAAATATTCCAATTTGTATGTACATTTAGGATATCCGGCCGAAATGGCCGGTTTTTTTACGTTTGACCATTCTTTTTTGCAGCCGGCGATGGTCTGGTGCCTCTCTTGCGTTTCGGTGAAAACAAGCTTCTTAGCATAATGATCATGGCAAGCAGAAGGGGGACATAGATTTGAAAGATCGGAAAATGATATTTCAAATTTTGCTCAAAACCGACCCATAGATGGTGAATCAGATTGGGCGAAATAAAGGAAATCGCATAGATAAAACCTCCGACGGCCAAGGTGAGCATCTTATGATTCATTTTGATCAGCTGCGAAAGCCCAAGCACTGCCGCCATGTAGAAAGCTGTCATTTTGACGAATATCCCGATATAGATCAGCATCATTATGATCGGGTCCAGTCGTTCCAGGAAATTCGCAATCTGGATCAGACGGACACTGCGGAGCATCGGAAGCGTTGAGATGCTTGTTATGGTCGGGTCCAGAATGGCAAGATTCAATATGCTGAAGACTAGCAGGAACATGCCGACGAACAGGTAGGACAACACCGTAACCTTGGTCAACACCTTTTGGTTGTTCAGATGGTTCCAGAACACGAGAAATACGACGACCTGGCCAAACGGAAAGCTGATGACTTTGGGGATTGCCGCTTTGATGACGGGCATTACCCCGTTTTCAAGAATCGGAAGCAGCCGTTCGAGATGAATCAAATTGGTCGAAACAAACATAATCACGAGCAGAAGGTAGCCGATCAAGGTAATCGGGAGTAAAAACTCGACCACACGAAAGAACACCTCGATTCCTTTGGATACGGCGTACCCGGACAGCACGATCATGATCAGCATTAAGAGGAACAGGGGAGTACTCGGAAGGAAGGCAACATTGATAATGTCTCCGAATTCCCGAGTGTTCCTCATGGATTCATAGACGAAATAGAAGATGTAGGCTACGGCCAAGAGCGTGCCGATCCAACGGCCGAAATGACGCTTCAGGATCTGGTAGAGGCTCTTGTCGGCATTCCGCTTCTGAATATAAATATAGACGAAAAGCAGCAATAACCCGGCCAGCATCCCCGTGAGCATCACCAGCCAGGCGTCTTGGTTCACCTCGATCCCCAGCTGATACAAAGGCGAGCTTCCGATAATGAATAATATGGTCATTGCGATCAGTTGGTACTTATCAATTTTCTCCATATCCTTAACATCCTTATGTTGTCCTTTGTCTCCGAAGTTTCGGGCGTTGGCCCCACATCTCTTTCGGCATTATTGTTTCGGTTCCAGCATATTCGAGAACGGCTGGTAGAGCATATTGGTATTCTCGATACTCGCCTTGACATGCATACGAATCTCGATTTGCTCGAGCGGCTGCTTCGATTGACTCAGCTTTCTCCAGGCCACGGGCTGTTTCCGATGAATCACATTACGGATACCAGCTACATCGGCATTCAATTCTCTCATCTTGCTCCATGCGGCTTGGATTTCTTCCTTGATTTCATCCTCGATCGCCCGCTCCAGAATCTTGATGACATCCGGGTCCTTCAGTTTCATAGGGCAGCTCATTTCATCCAGCACCCCCTCCGCTTTAACTCGAACATCCATTACGATCCCGTCCGCATGAACTTTGGGATCCAGCTCGGTCGATGATTTGATCACAGCGAAGCTCGAAAGTTGGTCGGGATTTCTTTCATCGCATGGAAACACAATGATCATCTGACTGACTTCATTCGACAACCAGGCAACGCCGCGGCTTTCCCGGCGATTCATCCAGCCGATTAATTTATCATGGCGAAAAACACCAAGATCCCCAAGCTTGATAACGGCCTTGCTTCGAGTGGATTTAAGCGCATCCAGCGAGGATTGCGCTTGCTTATTACCGGATATCCTCACCTCGGGAACTTTTGCATCGGAGTTTGGATCGGCGACCATCGTTGCGAAGTCGATGAGCTTGATATTTTGGACCTGCGACAATTTGTCATGGCTTTGTTCGATCACCCGTTGAATGGCGTTGCCGTTTATTTTCTCAAGCGGGATGAATACCTCCAACAGATCGGAGGCTTTTCCCTTGGTCAGAAGGACCGACATCGTTTCCCGGCTCTCGATCGGACGCAGAAAGAAATCCAGCATCTGTTTTACCCCTTCGGTCCGAGCTACGCCTTCATTCATGATCAAGACCGAGTTATGACCGAAAAAGAGGGTGCGTGACGTCTCCAAGCTTGCATTCTGCATCGCTTCACGGATCGTTCGGCCTCGTGTCGAGAAGATGGTGACCGGGGATTGACTGCCGCCGGCTCCGCCGCCGGTTTGCGTGGCAATGGCCTGCGGAATGACGACTTGAAAGGAAATGACCCATTGCTTTCGATCCTCATCCCGGTCGATTGCCGTTGCGGCCACAAAGCTCAGGGAGTTCAATTCGTTGCTGTCCCAGCATCCGCTCAGGAGCAGCAGGAAGATTAGCATAACTATTGGAATTATCCGATTGCGGTCCATACATCATCACCTCTTTAGCTGCCATGATGCTTGTTTATTCATTGTCTTCCGATGGCGATGGTTTTAGATTTTTGCTTTGTCTTGTAACATTCTGCGTATTGATCAATCTCGGTCTGCGCTTCATGGCCCACCATGGAACCCGGATCAAGGTATCCTTCTGATCGGAAGGAATGAAGGGAGCGACTGGAACCAGATAAGGAATCCCAAAGGAGCGAAGCCCGCTCAAATGAATGAGCACAGCGATCATGCCAGCAATGATTCCGAACAAGCCTAGAGTGGCGGCCAGGATCATAAAGCCGAACCGCAGCAGCCGCGCCGAGTTCGAAATGCTGATCGATGGGGCAACGAAGCTGGCGATGGCCGTAAAAGAAACGATAATGACCATCGCAGCCGACACCAGGCCGGCCTGAACCGCAGCTTGACCGAGAACGAGCGCTCCGACAATCGAAATCGCCGATCCGATCGCTCTCGGCATACGAACGCCGGCCTCCCGGAGAACTTCAAACGTAATTTCCATCGCGAACGCTTCGACCAATGCCGGAAAGGGAACGCCTTCCCGTTGTGCGGCCAGACTGATCAGAAGCAAGGTTGGGAGCATCTGCTGATGAAACGTCGTGATCGCAATATAGAGAGAAGGCAATAGCATGGAAATCACGAACGAAACCATGCGCAGCAAGCGCAGAAATGTGGCGATGTCGTGCTTCTGATAGTAGTCCTCGCTGGATTGAAACAGCTTGAAGATCGTGATGGGGGCAATGAGCACAAATGGGGTCCCATCGACCAGAATCGCCACTTTGCCTTCCAAGACCGCACCGGCAACCGCATCGGGCCGCTCCGTATTCGTTATGGTCGGAAAAGGCGTGAATGTCCGGTCCTGGATAAATTCTTCGATATATCCGCTCTCCAAAATGCTGTCCGTATCGATTCGGTCCAACCGTTGGAGGATCTCATTCACGATCTTTTCATCGGCAATGCCATGCAGATACATCACCGAAACATCGGTTTGTGTCTGGCGTCCGATCTTTCGGTTGATGATCCACAGGTCAGGGCTTTTGATCTTCCGGCGGATCAAGGCGGTATTCGTTCGGATATTTTCCGTAAACCCTTCTTTAGGTCCGCGAATAACGGTTTGGGACTGGGGTTCTTCCACTGCGCTGTTCGCCGCCGAAAGAACTCGCCAGGACGCCTTTTACGGAGCCGTTCACGAGAATCGCCGTATTCCCCGCTAATACCGCATTTAGCAGCTGATCCATGCTGTTTAGCTCGCTGACTGTTCCGTTGGATAGAAACCGGTTCTGGATCAGGCTGACAATCTGAGTCGGGGTAGGGGAAGGGGGGATTTCCATAGAACTGACCTGCGTCAAGGAATCCATGATGGAATGGTTGATGATTTGATCTTTCACCAGACCATCAATAAAGATCACGGCCGCGCGAATTTCACACCCCACAACCTGGTCAAGCCTCCGTATGATGATATCCGGACTGTCGCCCGTACGCTCCCGGATGATGCTTAAATTCATGTCCAACTGCTCGGACAAGGCGGTACCGTCCGTAACCGCTTGTTGCAGCATTGGCTCTTCTCTGGTCTTGGATCGGGCGGCTGAACGGCTGCGCTTCTTGAAAAAGAACATCTCTAAAACCACCTTAACCAGTTATCGTATGAACTAAGGGTTACCTATTTCCTGGAATCGTAACCGCGCATGCAGGGAGCTCTTAGAGTAGAGCCGAAACTAAGCACAGGCAGATCCGCATTCAGAGCTCAGCCGGTATACGCTTTGGTCGGAAAAACCTTACTCTGCTTTCATTCCGACTCTGCGAACTTTTGATGTCACATGGATTTCGAATGTAGATTCCTTATAGAGCTTTTGCCACCGGTCGGCCGTCCGAACGTTCCGATTCCAATACGTCGGCTTTGTTGCCCGTACGAGCTCGCCGAATCCGAAGATGTCCGATTCCTTCTCCTGGGTCTTTCGAAGAAGCCCGAGGACCAGCTCTTTGACGGAACGTTCATTCTCTGAGGCGATTTCCTCAAGGATCCGGGATGAATTGATCGGTATCACTTCTTCATTCTTCTCTTCGACGTTGACCTCCGTCATTGCCGTGATCGTAAAGTGGGGGACGCCGTCCTTGATCTTAACCGTCGTCGTTGCTTCCCGGTTTGTCGCATGGATCGTAACGATTTGCGAGTCATCGCCCAAATGGATGATCCCCCGGTATCCCGCCGGGCTGATTCCCTTGATGACCAAATATCCGGCAATTTCAAACGGCTTTGTCGTGCCGACCATCCTCTCCCCCTTAAAGTAAGCGATCCCGCTGATTTGAACATTCTCACCTTCCATGATTTGAATGTAAGGGAGGAATCCTTCTTGACCCTTCTTCGAGGAATTGCTCCAGAACGTTCCAATGTAATTGGTCGGGAATTTCCCATGCCTAACGGCATCGTCTAACGTGGATGCCAAGTACAGCGTCGGGACGCGCTCCAATTTCGGAGCAGCTTCCATCAGCGCCTTTGCTTTTCCTTTCGACACCATCATCCATGCCATTCGGCGTACTTCCGCATTGCGATGAAGATAATCGTTTATATTTTGGATACCTTTCCTTGCAATTTCCTCGGAGATGACGATGACACGGAGGTGGCCGAAAAACAATTTTCCCGATATCTGCTGCTGTAAGTTCATCATGGCATCATCGATCGTATGACCGACGACACTGAGCACCCAC
The DNA here is from genome assembly GCF_038002285.1 of Paenibacillus sp. FSL R5-0810. NCBI lineage: Bacteria > Bacillati > Bacillota > Bacilli > Caryophanales > Paenibacillaceae > Paenibacillus > Paenibacillus sp. FSL R5-0810. The sequence continues at coordinate 1,826,976 of NZ_JBBOCF010000001.1, read as the reverse complement.
ACGGTCTGTTTTCCACCACCGTCGCTGCTGCCGCCGCTCTCGCCAGGCCCGAGGGGGATACGCCCCGGCAGAGCGATCTGCACGGACAACTGAATCATGCTCTGTTTTGGAGCGGGATATTTCCCCATGAGGTGGGATACCTCGTCTTCCTTCTTCGCCGCATCCGGCCCGGCGGTGTCTATGGATATGCCAAGGACGACGGCACGCTCCTCAAGCTCCATGCGATCCCAACAGCCTGTTAGCAGCGATGCTAGGAGGAGAAGGGTCATGATGATTCTCAGCTTGTAATCTACGGATGCATGTTCTCTCATAGAAATCTTCCTTCCCCGGGATTGATCCATATCGTCACGCTCATAAAATGATTTTTAACGTCATAGCCCCCAAAAAAATGACGATGCCTGACACGATGTTGATCCAGCCTAGGACGCGCGATACTTTCTTCTCCTTGTCCATCTTCGATTGATCATATTTGCGGGTATCGACAACAAGATTAAATAACCCGGTCAAGATCCAAATCGCAATGGCGACATACAGATAACCGCTGTAGATTTCACCGATCATCGGGAAGCACCTCTTTTTTTGCGCAGCTTCGAGATCGTCAGCAGCACGCCTGGGTACACAATGGTTATCAGCAGTCCGAACTTGGATATGACGGCATTCCATTCATTTAATTGAAGCAAGCTCTGGGGAAGCATCGCCAGCACGAACAAGATCGGTAGTATGAAAAAAGACAGCATCCCTTGATCAGCCAGCTTCAACATCTTGCTAATCGAATAGATGGTAAAGTAATAACAAGAGAACAAGGAGGTAAATACGGCCGTAACCCATACGGCAAGAAATACTGCATCCAAGCGCTCCAGCACATTGGCGGGCAGTGAGGTCGCCTTGGCCAGCTCGAGTGTCGGCCAGAGCAGTGTCTTCGTTTCTTCCGCACCGAACACGCCGACGGTTGCGATAACGATCAATGTATACAGCAAGCCCGTCACCAGCATTGCCCAAAAGCTTGCCCGCATCGCCTTCTCGGGTCTGCACATGGCGGGGATGACCATCATCATAATAAAGTAACCCTGAAACATCGTGGAGAGCGTAATGATCCCCATTGGGATCCCGCTCGGGTCGTTCCCCCAGACCGGAAGCACGTTGATGATGTTGGCGCTCTTTAAGGAAAGGGCGACAATCAGCAATGCGGGTACGAGAATAAATGGGCTGTAAAATAAGTGGATGTAGGCAAAAGACATGATGTTCTTGCGTGAGGAGAGGGCTGCCAGAAGCAGCATCACGAGTACGGTCACTTCCAGCGGCGTATTCTTGAGCACGGCTGTGACGACAACCTCACCGAATTCTCTTGCCACCAGCGAGCACAATACGCCAAAGAAGACGATGGATACAAGGTTTCCAATCGTGCCGAGCCACCTGCCCATGATGACTTCACTATATTGGATGTACGAATCATTGGGGAATCGCATGCCCAGGCGGGTCATGAAAAATAAACCGACAAAGGCGAGCGCCATCCCCAAAAATGTGACAAGTGGGGCTCCGGCGTCCGCTGCGCGTGCCGCCCCAAGAGGGAGTGCTAGGACGCCGACCCCCACGATCGTGCTGATCGTGATTGCCGATGCCTGCAATACGGTTACTTGGCGCTGATTATTCATCGTTTAACGCCCCTTTTCTCCGTTAGGATGGGTGGAACTCATGATGTTATTTGAAGCATGATCGACTTGGTCAATCATGTTGTCGCCCAATCTTGTGATGTCCTGCGTGTGGAGGAAGGAAGGCCTGTTCTTCATTTTCCACAGTGGTCCTCGCGTCAGCAAATCGCGCATGCCCTGAACGTTGCCCGGAACGAAAGGGCTCAAGTAAGGAACGCCAAACGATTTGAGCGACAGCAGGTGATTCGTAATGAGAATAAGCCCGACCATAACGCCATAGAGACCGAACACGCCGGCCAAAATGATTAATGGGAACCGCAGAATCCGGAGTGCGAGCGCTGCATTGTATGCGGGTGTAGCGAATGACCCGATGGTTGTCAGAGCAATGATGACGACGGTGATCGGGCTTGAGAAGCCTGCAGCAACCGCAGCCTGTCCAATGACGAGCACCCCAACGATCGATAAGGCACCGCCAACCTGCTGTGGCAGACGAATCGTCGCTTCACGCAAAACCTCCATGGAAATTTCGTGACCAACACTTCAATGACCGCTGGAAAAGGTACACCTGCTCGTCCGCCCGCTACCGCAACGGCAAATTCGGTAGGGATCAATTCCGGATTGAATGAAATGATCGCTACATATAGCGAAGGGAAGACTAATGAGAAGATAAGGGCAACGAGCCTGGACATCCGGATCGCGCTCATCAAGACATACCGTTCGGTATAGTCTTCGACGGTCTGGTAGAACTGGCTAAAGACGGTCGGTACGATGAGAGCCATCGGTGATCCATCCACCATAATAGCTACTCTTCCTTCGAGCAGATTGGCTACGACTTTATCCGGCCGCTCCGTATATTGAATCTGGGGAAACGGCGACCAGTGGTTGTCTTCAATAAATTGCTCCAAGTAGCCGGCATCGAGCACGGCATCAATATCGATGGTGGATAGGCGTTTATTTACTTCTTGAACAATGCCCGGATTGGTGATGCCCTCCATGTAACAGACGGCAACCTTGGATTTGGTCTTCGTTCCGATCTGCATGGATTTCACCCGGAAATCCGGCGTCTGCAGACGGTATCGAAGAAGGGAGATATTCGTTCCCAAGGATTCAATGAAGCCTTCCCGGGCCCCTCGAATGACTTGTTCCGTGGCTGGCTGTTCGATCGATCTCTGGGAAATCTTACGGGTTTCGATGACGATTGCCTCGTTCAGCCCATCGATGACGACGACGGATTGCCCGCGCAGCAGACTGTCAATTAGTATTGAAATATTTCGTTCGGCGAATCCTTCGCTATGATAAAGCGTATCCTCTAATAATGTATCCCTCAGCGCATGAAGCGGGATGCTCTCCACATCGATATGGGGGGGACCGTACTTGAGCGGCTTCAATATTGTATTATTGATCACGACATGGTCCGTAATATCGGTGAAATAAAACAGGACCGCACCATGCTGTCCGAATATCTGGAAGGAATGGACGATAAAATCGTCGCTGCCCCCGAGGAGATCCTTGATGCTTGACGTCGTTTCCTCTAGACTTTCGGAGATGTTCCGACCCTCTACCTGCTTTGTCACCGGTTTGTCAGCGGATTTACCCTTTCTTGACCGGTTGGACCCCTGCCATTTGGAAAAAGACATGGATGTTCACACCTTTCCCGATTTAACGGTGCTCATAGCAATTGAATATTTTGACTCAGTATTTCCACTGTTTGTAATTTTTATCAATTGTGGTAGTGAACCCATCGAGAGCGGGTTGAATCACTTAACCTTAGATGACACATATGGGATTCTTGTATATAACGATGCCCAAGACGCTCCTCATCGGTAGAGATGAGCGGAGGAGCTGCGGCAGACATGTCGAATGTTTATATGGAAGGGGAGGCTGCACCCGATCACGGAATAATAAAAAATGAAACATACAAATTACCGTACTCAACATGGAGACGGTCATGGAGGTTACGATTATGAAGACACTGGATTCATTAACGTCATATCAAGTATTGCAGCATCGAAGACTGAAGGATATCCAGTCGGATGGAGCCTTGCTTGAGCACAAGCGCAGCGGGGCCAGAATCATTCTGCTCTCGAATGACGATGAGAATAAAGTATTTACGATCGGATTTCGGACGCCGCCGGTTGACAATACGGGGCTAACGCATATTTTGGAGCATGCCGTTCTTTGCGGGTCACGCAAGTTTCCTGCCAAGGATTCTTTTGTAGAACTGGCTAAGGGCTCCTTGAACACCTTTCTGAATGCGATGACCTTCGCGGATAAAACGATTTATCCGGTAGCGAGCCGAAATGATCAAGACTTCCAGAACCTGATGGATGTTTACATGGATGCGGTTCTTCATCCCAATATTCACCATCAAGAAGAAATATTTCTTCAGGAGGGCTGGAATTACAATCTGGAAGCGGTGGATGCGGAGCTTAAATATAACGGTGTCGTGTACAACGAAATGAAGGGCGCCTTTTCCGCGCCTGAACGGGTCGTATACCGGTCCGTGTTGAACACGCTGTTTCCGGATACGATCTACTCCTATGAATCCGGCGGACATCCGGACGATATTCCTAACCTGCAATACCAGGAGCTGCTGGCGTATCACTCGAAATATTACCATCCTTCCAACAGCTACATTTATTTATATGGAAACATGGATATGGAGGGAAAGCTAAAGTGGCTTGACGAGGCGTATCTTGCTCATTATGACCGTGCTGACGCAGCTTCGGACATCGCGCTTCAAGCTCCGTTTCATCAACGGGCAGAAGCCGTGAGGACGTACCCGATCGGAAGCGGAGAATCGGAGGAGAATCGCTCTTATTTGACGTATAATGCGGTGATTGGAACGAGCCTGGATCCTGAGCTGACGATCGCTTTTCAAATATTGCATTATGCGCTGCTGGGATCGCAAGGCGCCCCGCTTCGACAATCCATCCTGGACCAAGGGATTGCGAAGGAAGTGTATGGAACCTATCAGAGCCGAGTCTATCAGCCGTTCTTCAGCATCGTTGCGAAGGGGAGCAATCAGAGGGATCGGGATCAATTCGTCGATACGATTACGAATGTATTGAATGACCTGGTAAGCAATGGTATCGACAGGGATTCACTGCTTGCCGGCATCAGCCTATACGAATTTCAATACCGCGAAGCCGATTTCGGCCGTTACCCGAAGGGCTTAAGTTATGCGCTGCAAGCGCTCGGGAGCTGGCTTTATGATGATAACGCTCCATTTGTACATTTGGAAAATCATCATATCTTTAACCGGCTCAGAGAAAACATGGATAAACGGTATTTCGAGGGGCTGATTGAGCGGTATTTGATCCGAAATACGCATGCATCCATTGTCTCTGTCGTTCCGGAAAGCGGGCTGAGCATCAAAAAAGAGCAGAAGCTCAGAGCTCGTCTTCAAACTTACCGGGATCAGTTGAACCCGGATGAGCTGCAGCAGCTCGTCGATCGCACCAAGGCTCTTAAGGCATACCAGAATGAACCTTCGACGAAGGAGCAGTCGGCAACGATCCCCTTGCTTTCGCGGGAGGATTTGGATCCGAAATCGCCAAAGCTCGGCCTGGAGCTTGATCGATTGGACGATACCACGATCTTATATCACCCACTGTTCACAAACGGAATCGGTTATTTGCGGTTATGCTTTGATCTGTCGAACGTTCCACAGGAATTACTTGCCTATGCCGGCGTATTGGAGGGGGTAATCGGATCCGTCGACACAGAGCGCTTCAGCTACCATCAACTGGCCAATCGGATTAATATTCATACAGGCGGGATCCACACGAGCATCGACGCATACGGCAGTACAAAGCAGGTTAATGGCTATAAAGCCGTATTTGAATTTCAAGCGAAGGTGCTGTACAGTCAGCTGAGCTCCGCGTTCGAATTGATCCAGGAAATGATCCTGTCCTCGAAATTCGACGATACCAAACGGCTGTATGAGTTGATCGCACAGCTCAAATCCAGCGAACAGCGGAAGCTGATTTCATCGGGTCATTTGGCGGCAAGGGAGCGGGCGTTGTCCTATCATTCCGCCGTGTACAGTTTCCGCGATAGGGTGGGCGGGATTTCGCACTACCGGCTGCTGGAGCATTTGGAGAGCCATTTTGACGAGGAGAAGGAGGGGCTTATTCATCGGTTGAAGGAGCTGGCCGGCTGTATCTTCAGACCTGAAAATCTGCTGGTAAGCTATACGGCAGAGCAAGAAGGCATAGCAAGGGTAAAGCCCCTGGCGGCTGCGTTTAAAGGGAAGCTGTTTCATCACCCGGTGCAGCGGGATACGGTGATTTTCACGCCGGAGTTTCGCAATGAAGGCTTCAAGACATCGTCCGAGGTCCAATATGCAGCCCAGACAGGCAACTTTATCGATAAGGGATATCAATATTCCGGATCTTTGCGCGTACTGAAAATGATTCTATCCTATGATTATTTATGGAACCAGATCCGGGTAAAGGGCGGAGCTTATGGCTGCATGACCGGATTCCAGCGGGACGGTAACAGCTATATGGTATCCTACCGGGATCCGAACCTTGCTCGAACATATGAGGTTTATGCGCAAATCCCCGATTATTTACGCAGCTTTAAGGCGAGTGACCAGGAGATGACACGTTATATCATCGGTGCGATCCGGGAACTAGAGCCTGCGAACAGCCCGGCAGCTGCTTCTGCGAACGCGCTGGCCTCGTATCTTTCCGAGTTTGATGATGATGATTTGCAGAGAGAAAGGGACGAGGTGCTGAATACAACGGCGGAAGACGTTGCGGGTCTTGCTCCGCTTGTTGAATCGGTTCTCGAACTGGGGAGTAAGTGCACGGTTGGGAATGAAGACAGCGTAGAAGCCCAGAGGCAGCTTTTCCACCAAGTTCTTCCTTTGTTTGAGAAGTAATTAGGGGGGCAATGCTTTGCGGGTCTAAACGCTCTACACCTTATCACATGCCGTCGATCAACCACAGGTTGAGATGTCTATCGATCATATATATCGATCAAAAGTCGCCAAAAATCGGCGGCTTTTGTGATTTTATGTGATAAGTTCTTGTCCCTAGCATGAAATCGTTTATAATTATCAGATAGTAGTAGATATTTTAATCTATAAATATTTATAATAGACTAGAATGATATGGTGATCATTACATCGGAACTGGTTCTTTGTTGAGGTGACGTTTTGCTTAGATTTTATAAGCGGCGGCGCCTACTCTTTTTTTGCAAATATAGTGGATAAGGAAGGATATCATGAGCAGCATTCAGAAAAAAACAGACGTCATCTTAATTGGTGCCGGAATCATGAGCGCGACATTGGGAGCATTACTGAAAGAGCTGGCGCCGGAGTGGGAAATCAGCGTATTTGAGAAACTGGCAAGTCCAGGGGAAGAGAGCTCCAACGAATGGAATAATGCAGGCACGGGACATGCTGCGTTGTGCGAGCTTAACTATACATCCGAAAAACCTGATGGATCTATAGATATCAGCAAAGCGATTAAAATTAATGAGCAGTTTCAGCTTTCACGTCAGTTCTGGTCTTATCTGGTTAGCAGCAATCTGATCCGCAATCCGCAGGACTTTATTATGCCTATTCCTCATATGAGTTTGGTGCAAGGGGAGAGCAATGTTAGCTTTTTAAAGAAACGTTTTGAAGCGCTGTCAAACAATCCATTGTTTCAAGGAATGGAATACTCCGAAGATCCGAAGAAACTGAAGGAATGGATTCCGCTGATCATGGAAGGACGGACTTCCAGCGAACCGATGGCGGCCACCAAAATTGATTCCGGAACGGACGTTAACTTTGGCGCTTTAACGCGCATGCTGTTCGACCATTTGAAGAGTCACAACGTTGAGGTTCACTACAAGCATATGGTGAAGGATATTAAACGAACCAGCGACGGTTCTTGGAAACTTAAAGTTCGTAATATCGACACCGGTTCAGTAGAGGAGCATACGGCGAAATTTGTCTTCATCGGCGGAGGCGGAGGCAGTCTGCCTTTACTGCAGAAGACGGGCATTCCCGAATCCAAGCATATCGGCGGTTTCCCGGTAAGCGGCCTATTCATGGTATGCAACAATCCGGAGGTTGTCGCGCAGCATCATGCCAAGGTATATGGGAAAGCCAAGGTTGGCGCTCCTCCAATGTCGGTTCCGCATCTGGATACAAGATACATCGACAATAAGAAAACCCTGCTGTTTGGACCTTTTGCCGGCTTCTCGCCGAAGTTCCTGAAGACGGGCTCCAATCTTGACCTGATCCGTTCCGTTAAACCGAACAATCTGCTCACAATGCTGGCAGCCGGCGTTAAAGAGATGGCGCTGACGAAATACCTGATCCAGCAAGTGCTGCTATCCAATGAAAAACGAATGGAGGAGTTGCGGGAGTTCATCCCGAACGCCAAGAGCGAGGATTGGGAAATTGTCGTAGCAGGTCAGCGGGTACAGGTTATCAAGGATACGGACGCCGGCAAAGGCACGCTCCAATTCGGTACGGAAGTCATTAGCGCTTCTGACGGCTCGATCGCTGCATTGCTCGGCGCTTCGCCAGGTGCTTCCACGGCCGTTCACGTTATGCTGGAAGTGCTGCAGAAGTGCTTCCCTCAGCATATGAAGGAGTGGGAGCCGAAGATTAAAGAAATGATTCCTTCTTACGGTGTATCCCTCGTGGATCAGCCTGAGCTGCTGCAAGAAATTCATCACTCCACTGCGAAGACGCTTGGTCTAAGCGAAAAAGAACTCGTCCATAGTTAATTCTTTAATTATATTGATGAGATCGATCTCTCAATTTTCATTGATGATCGGTTCACAGAAGAACCTTAATCCGTCTTTGGATTGAGGTTCTTTTTTTGTATTGTGCTTGATGAGATGACTAGATGTGAGCAAAATCCGAACAATAGGCGGATGGGTTTGATCGTTGGCTGGACTTCAAGGTAGTATATTCCTGAAGGCTTGAGGAGCGATGAGAGGAGCAAGATGATTTTGGTACAGGTACAAGAACACGGATTGGGTCTGGAACGGCTTAAGCTTGAGGCCGCCCATTTTATACAAGCATGTTACACTGAATTACATAAACCGGAAGCTGAATTGAATCAACGCCTGGCTGAAGTACAAACGCAAATCATGGAGTCGGGTACATACGAGCATACCTATGAGGAGTTAACCCATGGCTGCCGCATGGCTTGGAGAAACAGCAATCGCTGCATTGGCCGCTTGTTTTGGGAAGGACTTACCGTGTTTGATGCCCGTCATGTCACTACCGATGAGGAGATGGCGGATGCTTTGTTCAAGCATATAGCATACGCTACGAATGGCGGCCAAATCCGTCCTGCAATAACCGTTTTTAGACCGGCAGATCCTCTGAAGCATAAATCCGATGCGCGAATATGGAATCGTCAGCTTATACGATATGCTGGCTATGAGACGGATGATGGGATGGTTGGGGACCCGGATTCGCTTGCGTTGACATCGTTATGTCATTCGCTCGGCTGGGAGGGAAAGAAAACGCCATTCGATGTGTTGCCGCTGGTGATAAGCGCACAAGGAAAGGAACCCCGTTGGTTTGATATCCCCAAGGAGCTTGTGCTCGAGGTGCCGATTGAACACCCGGAATACCCGCAGTTGCAGGAGCTCGGCATTCGGTGGTACGGAGTGCCGATTGTGTCCGACATGCGGCTTGAAATTGGTGGTATTTCTTATACGGCGGCTCCTTTCAACGGTTGGTACATGGGAACGGAGATTGGCGCTCGCAACTTGGCGGATGAGCAGAGGTATAACCTGCTGCCGGCACTATCCGAGATCATGGGGCTGCCTGCAACGCATGAATCTACGCTATGGCGCGATCGTGCGCTTGTTGAATTGAATGTGGCTGTTTTGTACTCTTATAAGAAGAATGGGGTTACGATTGTAGATCATCATACAGCTGCCAAGCAATTTAAACGCTTCGAGTCAAATGAGGATAAGAGAGGCTGTCCGGTAACAGGGGACTGGACGTGGCTTATTCCGCCGCTGTCGCCCGCCACGACACATATCTTTCATCGTTCATATGACAATCGGATCGTGACGCCTAATTTTTTCTATAGAGATTCGGATTCAAGCTCGAATGAAACAATGCTTTAGTAAATATGGCGTGATAAACTCTAGATTAAGGGACAGTTGCATAGCGTACCGGCAATCGGCAGCGTTTAAACGTTTATAAGTAAGGATTGTTATAAATTTCACATAATGAGTCGATAAATTAAGTAGGGGGAAATCATGACAGAGGCTTACATATCGCCAAGCAGCACATGCACGGAGAAGTGTCGCACCCTGGTGTGTTTTTTTGCCGGTATCCTGACATATCGGAATAACTTTGAAGACGCAGCCAATGAGATTGCGAAAAGATTTCGTCATGCTAAAATTGTGATGATTTTCCCCTATGGTTTGGCCAACGGCAAGCAAGGTTCGGCTTTAATCCGTCTGTTGACCCGTCAATTGAGTCAAGCAGGCTATGACTTGGTTCGTGATCAATCGCGCCGAGTTAAGGAAGCATCACACATCATACGGGCGCATGCAGCCGATGTGGAACGGTTGATTCTGATCGGTCACAGCGCCGGCGGCGTGATCGCATACCGGACTGGGCTTGAGTTGCAAGAACACTACGGAGATCAGCAGATTCGAGTGTTTGCTGTGGGCTGCCCGAAATTTTATTTGAAGAACATTCCATATAATGAGAACTTTACATATATAACAGGCCAAAATCGAGACAGAATCACGCAAATCGGCAGCTGGCGCAAACCAGGATCCAGAATATATAACGGTAAGCCTGGACGCGAAATTCAAATGGACTTTAATCCGGATCATCAAGGCTGGCGGTTTCACGCATCATATTTCTTAAAGTCGTCTTGGGCCGACGCTAATGAAACGTTTCGAACGAACTCCGAGGAACTGATTGCCAAGATTTATGAATTATGTCCGGATGATTGAGTAAGAAAGAGGTATGAAAGTAAGAATGAACATGGATGAGTCATGGCTGATGGATTGACTGTGAAATGACTAAAAAACGCTCAGGTTTTTAAACTGACATCTGTTTCACAAAACTCGTATTTTGTACATATGTTTAAGAATCCGGAATCGTCCTTTTATCGCCGCTCCGAAGATGCCAGCTTTCGAAATAGAGATAGCTTCTCTATACTAAGAAAAAGCACTAGCCATACTATTAACAATTGTTTAAGAAAAGCACAAAAAAGAGGCAACGTTCCGTCCCCTCTTCAATCGCTTTATTAAGCGGGTATCCTATATGGGCAGACCGATTCCGTTTTTTGCTCCGCACGCAGCCAGAGCTTTTGTACACTATTTAGTTCGTGTGCCAAAGTACCAAACGAAATTCGAAATCTATATATACTCATACAAGAACAACCCTCCGTCCCTAAAATTATTTTGTAGTATAGCAATTAGCAATAAATTTAAAATGATGCAAGCCGTTTATTAAATTAGAGGTGTATGGGGAGCAACCAGTCGGCTGGCACACCCAACTCCCGGCTGCTCTTGACGATGTTATCCAGTCCTATCTTATTGACCGCCATGTTGGACACATCCGTCATATAAAACCCTTCATCCAAGATGCGGGCGGAGTCCTTACTTGTCAATGCAGGTACAATCACGTGCTGCAGCCAATTGCTTGCATAAGGCAAGAAGTTTTCCGCAGAAATATTGGCCGTACGCAGCAAAGCATGGGCATGAAAATAGCTGTACCAAGCGCCGTACAACATCGTGAGCATTGCCAGATCATACAAGAGTACCACACCCGTATCATCGTTAAGATAGGTTGCGTTTCCCCCCATCACTTCAAGGATCGGCTGATACGCATCAAAGAGTTCCTTTCTACCGCCATAAAGGATAAGTGCATCTGGACTACCGATCAACGGGGGAACCGCCATAAATGCCCCATCCAAATAATCGATGTTTTTTCCAAATGCCCATTCCTCCATGCGGCGCGCTTCGTCCGGAGTCCCGGTGGTCAAGTTGGTGATGAGGCGACCAGCGAGCTCCGTCTCGAGCGGTATAAGTGTGCTTTTGACAACTTCATATGTCGACAAACAGACCACAATTACACCGCTTGCCTTAACGGCCTCTGCTGCTGTTTCAGCTCGAACTGCACCGTTGCCCATAAGACGCTCGGCTTTTTGCGCAGATCGATTCCAGACAGTCACGGTCAGCCGCTAGATAAGCGGCCGCCAATGCTTGACCCATATTCCCGAGCCCTATGACGGAAATGGGAATTAATTCGTTTTTCTTGACTGGGTTATTATTAGAAGAGTATTCTGTTTTTCCTCCTTGATATTGACGCTTTATTTTCCTTGCCCCCCGGAATATAATGGGAATAACTCTAGTGCGGGAGGATTGAATGAAATGAAGATAGGCGAATTGTCACGCTTGACAAATGTCAGCACGCGCGCAATACGACATTATGAAGAAAAAGGATTGCTCATGTCCGAAAGACTCGAGAATGACTACCGCGATTTTAGCGAGATTCCAGGCTGGGATCAGCCAGGCACCTTCCATTCTGTCGATCTATGGTTTTTCTTCGAAACACTCGCCAAATGCTGGCGGCCATTTACAGGTAAGCATTATGATCTGGCGCGCCAGATGTGTAACTATCTGTCCCATTTCATCGCGACAGGTGACCCGAATGGTCCGGATTCCACCGGCAAACCTCTGCCCTATTGGATTCCGGCCAGCACTCACCAGCCCTATCGCATGGAATTTGGTGAACAGGCCGGGTTACAGCGTGCAGAGCCTGGGCCCGTGCTTGAATTGGTAATTGAGCAGTATTTCAAAAAGCAGAATGAGCCTGTTGTGTAAGGGTTTGATGCTACTTTAATAGTACAATAAAGAGCCGTGCACATGTGCACGGTTTTTTATTGCGGCTTTAGCCAGTTGAGCTCGCGAAGCGTGCGAAACAAAAAACCACCCGCTATGCGGGTGGAGGGATCGAGGTTTGACCAACAAGACCATTCCGATAAAATTGAGATGTTCAGGCTCAATAATGAAAGGAATGGTCTTAGATGGCAAACAAGAGCTATAGTTTAGCTCACACGAAGTGGATGTGCAAGTACCACATTGTGTTCACCCCGAAGTATAGACGGAAAGAGATTTATAATCAAGTGAGGAAAGACTTAATCGAAATATTCAAACGATTATGTAAATACAAGGGAGTGGAGATAATCGAAGGTCACATGATGCCCGATCATGTACATATGTTGGTAGCAATTCCCCCAAAAATCTCAGTATCATCATTTATGGGATACCTGAAGGGGAAAAGCTCACTCATGATATTCGAGAAGCATGCTAGCTTGAAGTATAAATATGGTAATCGAAAATTCTGGGCGGAGGGATACTACGTCAGCACAGTGGGCTTGAATGAAGCCACCGTGGCAAAATATATCCGTGAGCAAGAAGCACATGACCAAGCAATTGATAAACTGAGTGTGAAAGAGTATGAAGACCCATTCAGCAAAAACAGTAACAAGAAGAAGTAAACCAGTTTAACTGGTAAGTGAAAGTGACAAATTACACTGAGCCTGAACAATTTTATTGTCAGGCTAGCGTCTTTAGGCGCAGTTTGGCAACAAGGGGTTATACCCCAAGAGCAAACCACCCGTTTGACGGGTGGTTCTGATTTGCCTTGCCTGTTTTATTACTTACTCCTTTTTATCAATGCAGTTTTGCATCAGTTGATGCTTGGTAAGTGTACTTTACTCACATTTAAACGCACCTGTGTATAAAGTGCAGAATTTTAATTAGAATTGTGTATCTAATCGGCAATCGGGACCGATTCAAGATCATATTCATTAAAGCAATACACGTTATCAATGACCAATAGGCCTCTTCTTGCCAAATAAATCGATGCGGTTAATCCGGTAAGTCCGCCGCCGATGATGGCGACATCGTAATGTCCCATGTTAGCCACCTCACCTCATCGACTATACAAATTTTAGATTCTCGTTAACTTTAGTTAAGTAATGAAGTGAATAGGAAACATGAATCACTTGAAGTGCCAGCCACCTATTTTCTTAACACTTAAATAAAGTACTAGGAGGTGATATGTGAGTGTTAGAACATGTATTAGCACCTGACCCCAGTTAATGTTATATTTATAGGGATTCATTACCGAATTATTCCAAAATAGTCTGGAGGCCATTTGCATGGAACTAACTCACACTCGCTTGCTAAATTGAAGGGAAAGGTTAACTTTACATCGGAGCCGGTTTCAAGGCAATATGGGATTAGAAGCTTAAATTTCAGAGATCCAGCAGGAAACTTGATCGAGTTGTATCATGAAATTCCGATGGGGTAGGGGGTATATTGAATGAGTACGATAAGTTATGAAGAATTTGTCCAATTAGTAGAAAAATATAAGATTCTTCCGTTCGCAGCGTTTATCCCAGATTATCCATCGTTGACAGCTGCGGCGGATCATAACGACTGGCATTCAGGATCCGGCACGGATCCGTGGTTATGGCGTATTCGGATTGTCCAAGACGGTGTTGCTGCATATGGAAAGTTTTTTAGTGATAAGGCCTGCTTCATTCAAACCGATTTTTTTCCCATAGTCAGGTCCCTCCTATCATCCGGCAAAACCATTGAAGTACGTTATAATGACGGTCTGATATCAAGAACAGCGTATCATATCTATAAAGTCTTGTGCGAGCATGGAAATACCGATTCGCGAAATTTGCGGAAATTGACCGGTTTGGATAAAAAAGAAAACAAAAAAGAATATGAAAGATCACTGGTTGAACTACAGAATTATGGTGATGTCGTTATTACTGGAGCAGCAAAACAAAATGAAGATGATTCAGGCTGGAACAGTATGTGCTACCAACCTTCGGAATTATGGTTGAGCTCGATTCAGGCAGGAAGTGACGATGTACTCGTCGATGATGCGAGGATTCGGTTGAAATCGGAATTATCCGAAATTTGCTCTGAGAAGTCTTTTAGATTCTTCGCAAAGAAACTAGCTCTCTGAACAAACAACAAAGCCGCTAAATTTAGCGACTTTCAAAGAAAATATCCTATGATGCATGGATAGCCCCCTTCGTGCCCCATAATGAAGATTCTCCTGAAAAAAGCTAGGGAAAGAAAAAAATCCCTAGCAACTAAATTAGCGACTTTCTATGAGGCCATGTTCTTGTCCCACAGCAAAAGCTGAACAGTTAAAACGGATAACTAGTTCGAAAGGAGCACCTTTCTGCGGTGCTCCTTCTCTACCAATCTATCTTAATGCGAATATTAATTTTTCTTCAGTGTTTCTACAAGCTCGTTCAAGCGATCCCAGGTTTGAGTAATGCCTTCCAGCAATCCCATGTCGAGAACCGCTTGAAGGGATTCCTCTGAATCGAATACTGAACGGCTGACCAATTTTGTTTCTCCTCCCAAATCAAGGAATTCCATCGTCACTTCAGGAGCAGGCATAGCTTCATTGATATTGCCATCCTCATCTGAGAAATAATCAGTGTAGACAATTTTTTCTGGCTCCACAATTTCCTTATAAATTGTCTTGTTCCAAGATTCCATACCGTACTCATCCTGATTTTGATCCACACATTTCATGCAGTAATGCCAAACACCGCCTGGTCGAAAATCGATGTTGCAAACAGGCAGTTCCCATCCATGGGTACCCCACCAACGCTTTAAGTATTCTGGCTCTTTGAACAGTTTGAATACAAACTCACGCGGGGCATCAAACACACGCTCTAACACAAGCACCTTATCATTTTCCACTCTAGAAATCATTACATGTTTGGACATTGTAATTCCTCCCTA
This sequence comes from Paenibacillus sp. FSL R5-0810, assembly GCF_038002285.1. Taxonomy (NCBI): domain Bacteria; kingdom Bacillati; phylum Bacillota; class Bacilli; order Caryophanales; family Paenibacillaceae; genus Paenibacillus; species Paenibacillus sp. FSL R5-0810. The sequence goes on along the minus strand of NZ_JBBOCF010000001.1, from coordinate 1,811,539 downwards.
ATTTCAGTCGTTAGAACTCTCCCTCATTCTTTAGCTCCTTCAGTAGACGATCCAAATTATCGAATCTTTCTTCCATAATTCCTTGGAATGACTTGATCCATGACTCCAAGGATTGAAAGGGCTCGGGTCTAAGCTTGTAATATCGACGGTTAGCTTTAGCAAGTACCTTCACAATCCCACAATCACTCAACACTTTTAAATGTTTAGATGTGTGAGGTTGACTTAGTTTAATCTGATGGCTAATTTCACCAACTGTTAGAGGGGATTCCCGCAATAGTTCAATGATAGCTAATCGGTTAGGTTCCGCTAATGCCTTGAGTGTTGTTACATCCATGTTTGGGGTTTCTACTGGCATGCGACTCACCTCGTTCTTATAAGTCCTCGATCATATAATGCAGTGTCTCAGCTCCTTCTCATCAAATAATAACTACTATATGGAATATAACAAAAACGGTATATAACTTTCAAGTAATATTCGAAATTAACACCTATCGCTTTCATTTTCTTTCGCTGGTTCAATAACAATGAGGACTTAAAGGGATAGTAGGTTAGTCATCTTTACCTTTTATTTTGAGAGAACCTACACCAATAATTGCTCCCAGTATAACTAAAACTATACTGGCTATAATTTCATAACCTTGCAAAGCCTCGATGTAATTTACGAGAAACCAACTTGGTCCCCCACTTGTCAATCGGTTTATGATACCTCCAACTCCTTGAATTAATAGAAGTAGACTTACACCGCTTGCAATCTCTTTCATAATGTTACATCCCCTTTCCAAATAATTAATTTCACGATAGAATTCCTCTGATGCCAATATTGAATAAAACCGCTCCAATAACTGCCACTCCCACTAATACGGAAGATAATGGAGCTTTTACTAATTTTGTTCTTAGTTTTTCAAGCTTAGTCTGTATCCAGCCTCGAAATAATTTATAAATGAACAATAATAAGATTGAAGGAAGTACCATAAGCACGTTATAGCCGAGTAAAATACTTATGGACCAACCCGTATTTAACGCTAAACGATCCATTAATAATATCGAATAAAAATACGGTAAAGCTGTGGTAAACTCGATCGCAAAAACAATAATGCCGAGTATAATCATCGCACGTATTGATACTTGCTTAGGTAACCATTCCAAAAATCGGGATTCCATTCCTTTTTTAGGCTTATAATAACTAATTAGTACAAAGACGACTCCAAGTACCGTATAAAACCAACTTGAAATTTGATTGTTAGACATGTTATCTATAAAACCAAGTATCTTCCCGACTCCCAGGTAAACCAGGATCCCCATCATGAAATAACAAAATTGTGTGGATAATAAAAAAATGATCAAACGCGATGTCAATTTTTCTTTTTGTATTAGAAGGATATAAGCTGTGATCGCCAGTACCCCGGGGCTTAAGATATCAATGAAAGCACAGAGTACAATAATGAGGAGTGCTGTTGTGGAATTTATGTTGGCAGGAATTAATGATTCCATGATTTCAAGCACCTAACCATCCCCCCCCTAATTTTATTTATTTAACACACTGTGATAAAATGATAATAACACAGTGTGTGAAAAAATCAAGAGGTGATTTGAGTGCCGAAAATTGTTGATCATGATCACAAAAGGAAAATTATCGCCGAAACGGCTTGGGAAATTATTGAAAAGGAGGGCATTGAAAAAGCATCTATCCGAAGAATTGCATCTGAGGCTGGTATGTCTACCGGGGCACTAAGACATTATTTCTCAAACCAAGATGAATTACTATTATTTATCATGGAATATTTTCTTGCCCGGGGGAAAGAAAGATCAGATAACAAATCATGGTCTCAAGACCCTTTCATTGCGGTACAAGAAACATTGTTAGAATTAGTTCCAGTGGATCGGGATAAACAAACTGAAACTAGCGTTTGGCTGGTTTTCGCGATTCGCTCGCTTACAAGTGTAGCTCTAAGCACGAAAAAAGATGAATTAACTGAAGGAGAATATATTTTAATGGAAGCGCTGCTTAAAATATTGATAAAAGCAGGCTGTGTAAAGAAAGACATCAATATTGAAATTGAGAAATTAAGGCTTTCGGTAGTTATTGAAGGTTTATCCATACATGCTCTATTAAGACCAGATATATTTACAATTGAAAAAACGGAACAAATTATTACTCACCACTTAAATGAACTTTGCAATCAATAATGCAGCTAGAATAAAAATAGACACCCCTTAGTGATAATGAGTTGAACATTAATCCAGGCACATTACGTAACTGGCCCAAAAAGTATCGGGTAACGAGTCTGTCAAAAAGAACTAAGGTTTCAATTTATCGAAGAGCATCGCTCCAAGTTTCGTTTGGAGAAGATGTGCGTTCTCTTTCACGTGTCAAGGAGCGGTTATTACAAATGGCGTACCTCTGAAGCTTCTGAACGGGAAAAGCGTAAGGTTATGCTAACTGAACGTGTGAAATGGCACTTCTACGACTCCGATGAAACCTACGGCAGTCCCAGAGTACGAAACGGGCTGGTGGTGGAAGGATGGACGGTATCGGAACGTACGGTGGGTCTCATTATGCGCGAACATGGTCTTCGTTAAGTTTGATACTTATCTAATCGGTAATCCGCTCATGTTTTTGTCCTTGACTCGGACAGGCCGTAAGTACGACCCTGTGAGTGCTTTAACACTTCCCGAAATCATTCTTCACGATATATCACACGGCTTGCAGCAGTGACTATGATTGAATAAGCCAATCTGTCTCTAACGCATTCCAGTTTGGCGCAGGCACATCCGACCTTGCCCTCCATTCGGCAAAGTCCTCATTCAAGGCTGTGAGTTCAACTGCTGTCCCATAAACTAACCCGCTAACCGGAAGCACGAAGAAAATCTTCAACGCCCAGCGGATTAAGTTTGGATAGCCGGTAATCCAAGACGTCTGCTTCGCAGGGGATAAAGGGTACCCCAATGATTCAAGTACACGGAAGCCCTCTCCCATCGCCGCCACTAACTGATGCATTCGCCTGTCATCGCGGACAATATACACGAGAAAATACCTACCCCTCTCCCGGGCAGGTATTAAAGGTGAATCGTATGAATGGCTTACCAACATTGATCACTAAAATATTAGTCCAGAAGGCTGTAGATCTGAATGCTCTCCACCTTGGCATTCTTGATACGAAACGACATCACATCCACATAATTGGATGGCTCGTAACGGAATTCATCCTCCTCATTAGGGGATCCATCACCAAGCAGTTTCCCCTCAGGGTAGGCGTTTTTGAGTGTATCCAGGCTATCTCCTGCTTTAATGTTTCGCACTGTTGCGTACTTAGGATCTGTAATTTCAATATGAAAGATGGAGTCTTGTTTCCCCTCCGGTATGCTGATTGTTTTAATCTCCAGACCAGGATACGTATAAACCTTCTCTGTAAAACCGATTAACGTATCCATGTTTGTTCCATCGCCGGCACGGTACGTATGAGATTTCAGGTTATCCGGTTTGCCCAGCATCTGTTCCATCTGATCTTCATTTGCTGTATCCGAAATCGCAATGGTGTGCTCATTATAGACAAAAGCAAGCTCCTTCAGCACCACATTGCCTTCCTTCTCCATCGAACCTTCCTTAATAGCTTCAGCACTTTGTCCTTGCGAATTTTCTGAAGCAGGCGCAGTAGAAGTTGATGCTCCTTCGCCTTTGGCCTGTTCGTCGGGCGTGTTTTTTTCAGCCGAGTTCTGCGCCGCTTCTGGCGACTTGGCACCATTGGACAAACAGCCCGTCAGTGCCATCGTTAGTAAAATACTCAGCAGGAAAACAGCTGGAGCTTTGTTTATCCGTTTCATCATGATCCCTCCATAAATGTGTGATTTCTTCTTATGAAGTGATTATAAAAAAAGCATTTATTAGTCTCATAACAGAATTGTACCAATCTTGTAACGTAACTGCTTACGCGCGTTTTTTACGCACGGGGTAACACAATCGTAACGGTCGTTCCTTCCCCGATTTGACTTTCCAAATCGATATATCCATTAAACCGCTCTACAATCTCTTTGCAAATCGAAAGTCCAAGACCTGAACCGTTCGCTGTGCTTGCATTTTTCGCCCGGTAAAATCGTTCCTGTACTCGCTCCAGCTCATCGCCCGCGATACCGATACCTTGATCACGTATCCGTATAACTACCTCGCTTGGCGTATGTGTAAGCTTCAATTCGATTCGCGATGGACTGCCTGAATACTTGATGGCATTGTCCACAAGGTTGGCGATCGCATGGGACATCAGCATGGGATTCACGTTGGCGTGGACTCTCGTCAGAAGCTTATCCTCCGGTTCCGCTCCCGCCACTATGAACATAATCTCGATTCCTTTATCTTTGGCCTTGGCACCCATACTCATTGCGACTTGCTGAATCAGTTCGCTCATTTCCGTCTTCCGGGCTTCCAGTTCGTTAGAACCAGCCTTGTCGAATCGGGATAGCAACAACAGTTCATTAATCAAGCGCGTCAGCCGATCCGATTCCTGCAGCAGATGAGCATAGATTTTTTGCAGCTCCTTGTTCTCGTTCTCCCCTTCAACCAAGTATTGAGAGAAACCACGAATGGCTGCCAATGGGGTTTTTAACTCGTGGGATACGTTGGAGACAAATTGCTTCTGGTACTGAATGTAATCATGAAGCTGCTGCCCCATGGAATCCAGCCCATCTGCCAGCATGCCCAGCTCATCCTTCCGGTTTAGACGAACTCTCCGAAACTCCTGTCTAGAGAAACTTTGCGCAGCGCCAAGCAACAGCTTAATCGGTTTGGTTGTGCTCTGGGCAATCCACAGACTGGATAACGTAATCAGTACAATAAATCCGCCTGCACCCGCAAACAGGATATAACGGATTTGATCCATAATCGCATAAAAGTACGAAATGTCCTCTACGAACTCATACACATATGCGTTCTCGTAATATTGATTCTGAATGGGAGTCGCAAAATATAGCAGATGATCTTCCGTTACGGTGTAGGCGTAACTGCCGCTCAGGGCTTTCTCAATATTCTTATTAAAAATAAGAGGTTTGCCATCATTAATGATGATGCCATCCACAGCCAAGCCCAGCAACTGCTTGGAGCTATCATAGATACGGACTTCCTTGCCTGAAGCTTTCAGCTTCTCCAGAGCAAGTCTGACGATTTCTTCTGTCTGCGGTTCTTCTGTCGATGATCTATGCTGTGCCAACACCTCACGGAAGGACAACTCGGACAGATCCGCCTTCTCCATCATCTGTTTTTCAATGGTAATGAAGCTGTAGTAATCGATGGCTTTATTCACCGCAAAAATGATGATGCCAAAGGACAGCACGGAGAAAAATAAATAATTCAGCAGTAACCGGGTTGCATACTTCAGGCCTCGCCACCTCCAAGTTGATAGCCAAATCCATAGATCGTCCTGACATACTTCGGTTCGTCTGCGTTATCCTCCAGCTTCTTCCGTAATCGCATGATGGTCATATCCACACTGCGACTGTCTCCCATAAAGTCATATCCCCATCCGATCTGCAGCAGCTCATCCCGGGTAAAGATTTTGTCTGGCCTTTTGAGTAACGTTTCCAGAATTTTAAACTCTTTGGCCGTTAAAGACACGGGTACACCGTTTTTCAGCACCCTTCGGCTTTCCAGATCGAATGTCAGCTCTTGATGAACGATGCGTGTAGATTTCACTTCTGTTCCTTCGCTTGATTCCTCCTTGCTCTCGTTTCTTCGCAGAATGACCTTGATCCGAGCGAGCAATTCACGATTGTCAAAGGGTTTGGTCATGTAATCTTCCGCCCCTAGCTCTAGTCCGAGCACCTTGTCGATCACCTCGTTTTTGGCAGAAAGCATGATCACAGGAACGGCACGTTTCCCGGTGATTTCCTTGCACAGGTCATATCCGGAGCAGTCAGGCAGCATCAAGTCAAGCACCACCAGGTCCGGTCCAAAAGCATCGAGCAGCTGCAGGGCTACTTTACCGTTTTCAGCCGTTTGAACGACGTAGTTTTCTCTTCTCAGTACGAGCTCAATTAAATCTCTGATTGCGACTTCATCGTCAATGACAAGTATTTTCTTCAATGCGCACCCCTTCTAGCCTTGTTCCCCAGCTTGAATCATCATTTACCCTCATCTTAGCACAGACACTTTAGATTCCTCCACCAACTGGATGATGAGGTATATTCCACTGAGCCTAACATAACTAGTAATGAACCCGAAGAAAGGAGAACAATCAAAGGATCTTCACGCAATTCCTTGTCAATGGACATACACGTCTCCTCACGGCCTTTCGAAACGCTTTTCTTTTCCTGAAATGCTGGCTACCCTCATACCAATAGCTTTCATTTTCACTTCAACAGGATAGCTAACTCTAGTTGCCGACAAAAAAACACCTCCAAGATGATCTCCATGCCCTACGACATGGTTGCATTTTCTTGAAGGTGTTTTAATTTGTCTTACATTATGGGGGCAGTTTCCCTCCCCGGTCAATCCTTGATGCCTCACTATATTTATAACGAAAGGCTTCAGGCGTTTTTTTGTTATACCTGTAAGATTATAATAGGATATAATACTGGTACTAAAGGGCTTGGAGACAAATGGAAAATACTGTGTTGTTTTCCTTTTTATATTAAACAAAATAAGAAATATGGAGATGTAGCGATATGACAGATTATCCAACTAGTAAGGATATTTTTCGGGAATGTTGTTCCAGGATTGCCGCGGCCTGCGCGCCATGCGGTTTCAAATACAATAAATCCAGAAGAAAGATGATTAAACCAATCGGTCCCTTTACAGCTGAGATAAGTTTTTTAAGTCACTCTTCCAATATAGCCGGCAGTTATTTGGAGTTTAATACTAATTCCCGGATCATAAATACGCACAGCGGAAAAGTATACTGGGAGATCAGCTTGAGCAGCTTCCGGGACAAAGGCAAGGTATGGAATTTGGCCAAGGAAGCCACTCGAGAGCGGGAACTGGCAGAAATAATCACGTTGATTCAAAATAAGGTCGTTCCATTGATGGACAGGTACGAGGCGAATCTTGAGGAGATCCTTGAGGAGGTCATCCAGAATGGATGGTTTTTGCCGAATGCGTATCCAATGGAATTCTATGTGCTTGACGTTCTAGACCTGGTGGTTGATTTCGGCTCACCTGAACAAATACGTGAATGCGCGCATCGATACATCCGCCACTTATCGGAGGAAATGCAGGAAACCTTCGAGAACGATTATAATGCATATCAACGGGATGGACAGCCTGCAAGTACAATAGCATTTCGTAAATTAATCCCTTTTATGACCGAGCGCAACATTTCACTACCACTATAAAATGAAAGGATATCGACTATCCCAATCCACACAGACATCTCATTGTTTGTTTTGCTTGTTCAATGATTGAGTTCATAACAATCAACTCCTATACATCTTATAGCATCACTTGCAGCAATTTCTGATAACGTTTTGTATTTACGACTTTCTGGCCTCTTAGAGTCGCTGCTTATAGTTGTGAGGCTTGCCGAACACCTAATGCAGTAACGCCACGACGGACTTAGGGGCTGGATGAGGTCACTCGCTTCTCAGTGTGACCCGAAGCGTCAAAAATGGTGTTAGTCGAAGGAAGTTCTGGAAGCAGCCATGGCATTTAAGGCCTTCTCAAAATAGCTATATACTTCATCCGCAATTCCCAGAAACTCTTCAACAAGTACATTATTACCATCCAAGTAACAAGCATACAGATATTCAACTAAAGCGGAGTCAATCTCACAATAATTTAATATGGCATTCTTCATCTTAATAATGTCATCTTGCCATACACCTGTATCTTCTAAAACCAGAGAGTATAAAGCACGAATTAATCTCTTAGAGTAACCTTTAATATATCTGGCTTTCATTGTGTTATCACTAGCATTAGAAAGTAAACGATGTCTACGATCTACTTCCTTCTTGGTCTCTGCATTTAAGTCTAAAATGAAATCTGGAGAAATAATTATCGGTGGTACTTTTTCACCAACGTCATCACCATTTATGCAAACACAAATGATCTTTACCCAAAAACCCCAATCATTTGGTTTACTTAATACATCGTCAATCGAGCAAATTGTCGTATCAATCTTAGTTAATACTGGATATTCTTTCAAAAGACTGTCATTAATATTTGACAATCTTTCGTAATCAATATCTTTGGGATTTACACATACAATAGTAAAATCTGCATCTGACTTGAAAGGTTTGGCAGTTCCTTTTGGAATCGAGCCACACATATAGATGCTATGAATCTTCCCTTTAAATTCGGTAAGTATATGATCTATATACTTATCAACAAAATCCTTATATTCACTTTGTATTACAATTCTTTTTATAACTTTTTCTAATTTCATATAGACTCCTCCTAAACTAAGAATTTCTTTTGGCTAACGTTTTTGTATTCACGACGCCTGGCGAATGCCAGGTGTGTCCGGCAGCCTCTGCTTCCCCGAAATCCTCTGCCGGACCGAGGGCGTATGCCCGATGCGTGAATATGGTGTTATATGACGGCGCGCTGAACCAACCTACATGTCTTTTAAGAGCCATTCTAAATCAAAATTATACTTTTTAATTAGTTTCTTCTCTTCGTATTGTGCAATATAATCAATTATTGTTTCTAGAACTCCTGTTTGAATAATCATCGAAAGATTTGAAGAGGCGTCCTTTATTCCTCTTTGCTTTTCTAATTCCAACATTCGTTCTATAATCTCTTTAAATCCTCTTAGGGATTCTTCATCTTGATAAATAAACTCCCTGTTGAGGTCTATACTCTTTAATTCTTCCTTATACTGCGCAATTTTTTCAGTCTGTCTTTTTTCATCTAAATCAGCACTTCGTTGGTAAGGTCCAAGACGGAATTCTGTTCTCCATTTGACAAATAATTCTTTCGAAATCCCCAATTCTTTTGAACCATCCCACTGGTCTAAATTTCGATCTACTACTAGTTCATACATCACTTCTTTCAAGGGTTTTCCATATCTCTTCTCGATTTGCTCTTTATACTCTTTATTAGTAATCAATTTTTGTTGCCTCCTTATTTCTTCGTACTGTCATATAACGTCTTATTTACGAACTTTGTAAATAACTTCACTATGTAGAGTATTCGCGAAATCAATAAACTCCCCTGCCTGTTAGCTTAATAAATTTAATTAATAGTTCAATGCTTATCTAATCGGTAATCGGTACAAGTTCTTGTCCTTGGCTCTGGACAAGAACTTGTACCTATAAATCAAAAAAGCCGCTATTTTAGCGACTTTCAATGGGACCATGGTCTTGTCCCTCATGAAAATTATCCATTTTAAAGTATTCGCGAAGTTATTGAAAATCCTGCCCGTTAGCATTATGAATGGGAACATGGTTAGATACTTATCTAATCGGTAATCGGCTTATGTTCCTGTCTTTTACGGCTATCGGTACAAGTTCTTGTCCCCCGTCAACGGTCACCCGCTGTCTGTAACAGCAAGCTTTAGATGCTACTCTTAGGGAGATGACTTAACATTATTGAACTAGCTTGGTACAGATAAGCTTACCACCTGCGAATAGCGCATATAAATGAAATAAGTGCCCCAATCGATGCGATTGTCCGCACATGATTCCACGGTACCCAACTGTCCAAATATTCCCCCCATGTCTAAGCCCCCTCCGAGCTACCAGAAGTCGCGGCGGCTAAAGTGTCGTTGAGCGGAACATTGAATATAGCCGTGACCATAAATACTCCGAAGATGATGAGCAGGCTTCCAACAATTACGTATATTGCGCTAGTTCTACCCATTTTAATAAATGAAGCTATCCCCAATACGACACTCAATACCGTTGTGCCCATGAAGACCAACATAAAGGACGATTGTAGAATCGTCGAATTGATGCTCTGCATGGCGGATATACCTTTTTCGACCGGGAGCTTGGCAAGCGATTGCATGACGAAGGCAGAGAAGGCGAAGAATACGCCAGCCAGAAGGCCGGCTCCCACTGCGGATGCATAGGTTAAATAATAGAGCAGATTTATCATCATCTATCCCCTCCCGCTATCCATAAGTTGAATTTACGAGCAAGTTACTGCAAGTGATTTCAGTCATTGTTCTTACAGAGGTTTCGCATAACATCTTATCTACGAACTTACCAAATAACTCCATATGTAGAGAATTCGAGAAATTATTGAACTCCCCTGCTCGTTAGCTAAATAATTTCCTTAATGAAAAAGTTGATGCAGAGACAATAGCCCCGATCCAGGCGAGTCTTTTATATGTATTTATTGTCTTCACCTTTAATATTACTTTTTTGTATATAATTGGTTTATCTACTCTAAAGTCCGCCCAAACGAGCGGCCGGGAAGAGTTGAAGGTGTTTTAATTTGTCTTACATTATGGGGGCGGTTCCCCTCCCCCGGTAAAGGCCTTTTATTTTCAGCTCCAACTGCTTGTTGTATCATTCATGAAGAACTGAAATGTAATGTTAAAATGGTCTTTCACTATTCCGAAGCAGGGACTGAATTCAGTTTCTTGCAACGGGAATATAACTTGTCCTTTTTCGCTGAATTTTTTATACATTTCTTCAATCTCGCTTTGTTGCGTCGCTGTAATGCAAATATTCACCTGATCTCCGATTACAATAGATTGCCCCGGAAAGATGTCAGCGACCATCAAATCATTTTCACCGGTTTGCAACACAGCATGGGAAATACGAGTCTTCACTTCATCAGGCAAACCATCGGCATCCTTGCCTTCTCCGTACGTAGTTTTGAACAGTAATTTCGAGTTCAACGCTTCCTGGTAAAACTCAATCGCTTCCGCAGCTTGTCCATCCAGCATAATAAATGGTGTCGAGCGCATTGACATATAAACATCTCCTTTTAATTGAAATTGTCCAATTTATTATTTGGACTTCATTAGCATCTTATCTGACAATAGTGACAATACTTGTCATAAATATAAGAAATGGAATTTATAATGGCAAAGTCGAAAAGACTGATCGGGATTATGATAATCATCAACAGAAAGAGATCCTTCGAAAACCAAGGACCTTGCCAATTTTGCGATCTGGTTAGATCTGTTGAACCATCCGAGCCGAAAATCGTTACCATCTTTATTAATGGTAAAAACTCTTCCTTACTGAATATGTCGGAAACACTCTTCGATCCAAATTTGAAACCAATGCACGACGGGTTCATTGCCCCTAAAGCGCCATGATCTCCCGGCTCCCCCCATCGTAAAACGACCACAAAAAAAGGCCAACCAAAAGATTCTGGCTAACCTGATAATACGAAAAGCCGCTAAAATAGCGACTTTTCTAAGGGGTAGTACAGGAATCAGATAGTAAGCTATCCTTATAACTTTCCCAACAACCTGCAGCTCGATTCCGTTTTGTTTCAAGTTGCGGAGTATCGTTGTGCGAAGAGCTTCCATGTTTCACCGAAAAAACCTCGTTTTGCCCTCAGGATTTTTCGCACCGACAATTCATACACATGTTCAGGTGATGAGTGAGCTGCGTTATATAATCTTGTTTCATGAACGCTCACCTCTCTCTTTCAGCAGACTTTCAGACCATCTTTCTGCTGTGTTCAGTATTATGCGTCCGGTTTCTTTTTGGCCAATTTGGCTCCAGCAGATTTTGCACGACAGACTACAAGCGGTGGGACACTTCGACGCTGAGCGTTATAATTTCAGCTGTCTAAAGTAGTGCTTAAAATGTGATAAAACTGCTCCCTATCTACAGTTCTGGCGATCTCCACATTTCCGTTTGGAGCGGGAGTAAATATCGTACTTCCCATATTGTTTTCCTTTTCCGTTTCCACCCGGACAGTGCCCTTTTCAAAACTGCAAATATCAGGGTGAAAAATAGAAACAGCTACTAAAGGGTCATGTAAGGTCAGCTTTCCGGCACTTTCCAGCCATGCGCTTCCAAAATCAAGAACAGCTTTCATCAAATCCGTATCTGCTCTTAAAAGGGTTCTCGCCCGTCTGGCATCAATGGTAAGCATATCGGTAACTTCCAGCGGAAATGCCTGATGGTTGGCTACATGGGAAGCAAATACAATCTTTGAAGCCAATGGGTCAGCCCATGAGTTCCAGTTGTAGCAAGGTTCTGGCAACGGATCAACGCCAAAATAGCCGTTCATTACATAAAGCCCTTTTAACAATCCCTGTGCGTCTGGATAAGAGCAAAACAGGGTAGCGATATTTGTCATATTTCCTATACCAATTAACACAATTTCATGTGGGTTTTCCTTTATTTTTTGATACAGAAAACCTGGTGCGTCCGCTTTCTCATAAGTATTGTGCGGCCAATGCTCTAATGCGCTTACACCATCCGGCGTGGGATATACGGGAATAGGCTGTAATGTCGTGTCCAAGCCCGCCACGATCGGAATCATTTTGCCTACGGTCCGACAAATTGCGTCTGCAACTGCCGCCCGTTTTTCAGGCTCTCCACAAACCGTTGTTATTCCAAGAAGTTCACATTGTGGTTCCTTTAATAAATATGCAAGGCAAATCGCATCATCAATATCTCCGCCAATATCTGTATCAAGTAAAATTTTTTCCATTCATAAAATCCTCCTGTATTTTTTTATTGATACAAGAGGTTGTTGCAAATCCCCATACTGCACCTCCTTATTTTAGTGGCTTATATTATATCACATGACCAAAATCTAGTGCGGCAACTGGTGGGTATGCTGCTCTTATGATTACCAAGTCTCGACGTCCGGTAATTTTTCCCCGGGTTAGGCTACCCTATAATGTAGTCACATTTCAGTCAATATCCTACAATGTGGCCGCTTTAATGCATTTTTTGGTGACACAAATTATTCTATATAAAAATAAAAATGCCCAGTAAATCATGTTTTTCTCGAATCATAAAATTTCAAGAACACGTTTCTTGGGGGCCAATGCGTCAGACAACCTGCCCCGGCCGCTCTGCCGGTGCAGCCGAATATCGGGCCAGCTCTGCCTGCAGCTCGTTCAGCGCGTCATCCAAGCGCCCTCTGAGCTGCTCCGTTATGTCGTAACCGCCGAGTTCCAGGCGGGTGACCCACTGATCTACGGCAAACACCCCGCTGAGAATGTTGGTCCCTCCGAGTGCGGAGACCACCGGCTTCAAGGCATAATCCACGGCAAGCAAATGCGCGATCGTGCCTCCGATAAAAAGGGGGAGCACAACCTTGCCCTGCAGGCCTTTTTGGGGAAGGAGATCCAGAATCGTCTTCAACGCTCCCGAATAGGAAGCTTTATACACCGGGCTTGCAATGATTACGGCAGCTGCGCCTTCAACGGCTGCGATAGCCTGCTTGATGGCCGGACTGTTAAAATCGGCCCGCAGCAAATCCTCAGCCGGTAGATCCGCTGCCGAGACGAATTCGATCTCGTAGCCGGCAATGACCAGGCGGTCCTCTAAGTATTGCGTCAGTCCGAACAAACGGGACCCTTGAGTCGGGCTCCCTGCTATAAATGCAATTTTTGTCATGGTCTTCCTCCTTATTCGTAAACGTCATGTACGGCTAAGCGTACCCATATTCGCGTCCCATGCACCAGGACATCCTCATCTGGATCGAATCGGGGCTGGTGTATCGCATGCACGATTCCCCGATCCGGATTCCCGCAGCCGATGAATCCAAAGGCACCAGGGACCTGATCCTGGTACCAATCGAAATCCTCGCCCGCCGAGCTTGGTGGATGGAGCCCCTGCACTTGCTCCTCACCCAGCACCTTCCCTGCGGCTTGCGTCATACGACGGAGCGCGGCTCCGTCATTGAGCACGGCCATCCCTTCTCGAAGCTCCAGCTTATAGCTGCCGCCTGCTCCCCCACACTCTAAGAGATCTGCAACCAGCTTCGAGGTGCGGAAGACATCGTACACTAACTCGGGATACTGATGAAGGTCCCTCCGTATCCTGGAGAGCTCTTCACGAAGCTCCCCCGCAAAAACCATCATTTCTTCATGCTCTACAGCAGCCTTCATTCGCGTCGTCTCTTAGGAACGGACAGCGACTGTCTGAGCCTTGCTGTACCGGTTCTCGGGCACGGGCAGACCCAAATTGCCGCGCAGCGTGTCGCTCTCGTATTCGGTTCTGTAGATGCCTCTATCCTGAAGAATCGGCACGACATGATCCACAAAATCCTCCAGTCCGTTCGGCACCGCTGCGGTAATCATGAAGCCGTCGGCTGCCCCGGCTTCGAACCAAGCCTGGATCTTGTCTGCCACCTGCTCCGGCGTGCCGATAAACCCGCCGCGCGGCGTGGCCGACTGCAGCGCCACTTGCCGAAGAGTAAGCCCCTTCTCCTTGGCATCCCTTTTGATTTTGTCGGTACCGCTCTGGAAGCTGTTCTTGCCCAGGTCGCCCAGCTCAGGGAACGGCTCATCCAGCGGATACTGGGAGAAATCGTGATGCTCGAAGAATCGGCCGAGATAATCCAGGGCATTCTCGATGGTCACCAGGCTGGCCACCTCCTCATATTTGCGCTCGGCCTCCTCCGGCGTGCCGCCGATGATCGGGCTGATGCCGGGAAAGATCAGCACTTCATCCGGATTCCGGCCGAATCCCGCCGCCCGCGCCTTCACGTCCTGATAAAAGGCTGCCGCATCCTCCACAGCCTCATGTCCGGTGAATACCGCATCGGCTTCCTTGGAGGCATAGTTCTTGCCGACCTCGGACGCTCCAGCTTGAAAGATGACCGGCTGCCCCTGCTTGGGACGAGCGATGTTCAGCGGCCCCTTCACGGAGAAGAACTCGCCTTCGTGATTCAGCACGTGCATTTTCTCCGGATCGAAGAATACGCCCGTCTCCTTGTTCCGCACAAAGGCATCGTCCTCCCAAGAATCCCACAGTCCCCGGACAACCTCCAAATACTCCGTTGCGATCCGGTATCGCTTATCATGCTCCGGATGCTCCTTTTTGCCGTAATTCAGCGCAGAGCCCTCCAGCGGAGATGTAACGATATTCCAGCCTGCGCGTCCGTCGCTAATCTTGTCAAGCGACGCGAACTGCCGGGCCACGGTGAACGGCTCGCTGTACGAGGTGGACAGCGTACCGACAAGACCGATGTTTTTGCTGACGGCGGCCAGGGCGCTCAGAATGGTGATCGGCTCAAAGCGGTTCAGAAAATGCGGTATCGATTTTTCGTTGATATACAAGCCGTCCGCGATGAAGATCAGGTCGAACTTGCCCTCTTCGGCTTTCTGAACCCACTGCTTATACAAACCTTAAAATTAACGCTTGCGTCGGGCTGCGCATCCGGATGCCGCCACATGGAGGTTCCTCCGCCCACACCGTGCAGGAGCGCCCCCAATTTCAATTGTCTTTGCTTTGCCATCTTCCATTCCTCCTTATCGATCTTAGCGCCATCGCCTCACACGGGGGCGGCAGCCAGTTTAATGCGTTCGATCTGCCCGAGATGATTCTGTATGTGACGGGTAAAACCGTTGACGATATCCGAGACGCTGACGGTCTCCACTTTGAAATTGATGCCGGTTTTGGCCGCATCGGCCGCGCTCAAACGACGAAGCAACAAGCTGTTATAGTGCAGCAGCGCCCGGAATGCTTCCAAAATATCCGCGGCTCTGCCTTCGTTCGAATATTGGCCGCTGACCCAGGCATCCTGATTAAACGCGGGCAGCTGGGCCGTCGTTCCGGCCAGAATGTCCCGGATTCGGAACGAGATCACGATGCTGTGATCCACCAGATGAGAGAGCACCTCCTGTACGCTCCATATGTGCGGTGCCTGCTTCCATTGGAGCTGATCCTCGCTAAGGCCAGCGACGGCGGCCAGCAGTTGATCATGCGTATTGACAAAGGCTTCAATAGGCAATTTGCTCATTCGATCTCCTCCAATACAAACTCGATAATGACCTGTTCGTGAGAAATAACAAGGAACTGCCCTTCGCATAACACTACAGTCCGTGTTCAGGGCCTCTTCATGGCGATGCATGAAATAGAACAAGGCTTTCGAACGGCAGTAACAAAAGAACTCCTTATCGCGAAGTCTCCCCGCCGGCATGGTAATGCCGGAGCGCCCGCTCCGCCAGCCTCGTGAAGAAATCGATGCTGACCGGAATCGCCCGCTCATCCAGATCAAAAGCCGGATGGTGCCACTCCTGCGTGCCCGCCGTTCCCATGAAGACAAACAACCCGGGAACCTCGCGCTGGTACACCGCAAAATCCTCCCCGGCCGGCGAAGGAACCGGTAACACCGCTTCATATCCTGCTTCGTCAGCAGCGGCATAACCGAGCTCCGCCAGCTTGCGGTCGTTATGGACCGGCGGCGGTCCCTCGATCCAGCGCACGGCAGCCTTCGTTCCGAAAGCTGCCGCCACGCCTTGAACCACCTGGCTGAATCGTTCAAGCACCTGCTGCCTGACGTCGTCATCAAAGGTGCGGATGGTCCCTTCCAGCATCGCTTTATCCGGAATCACATTCCACGCGGTTCCGCTATGCAGCTTCGTCACGCTGATGACGGCACTCTTCAAGGGGCTCACATTGCGGCTTACAATGGACTGGAGGGCCGTAATGATATGCGACGCGGTCACGATCGGGTCAAGGCCCGCTTCGGGTACGGCCGCATGGGACCCCTTCCCCGCCACTTCAACCACGAAGCCGTCGGCGGCGGCCATCAGCGGACCTTCCTTAATGCCAATAGTCCCAACAGGCAGGTCCGGCTTGTTATGCATGCCGAAGATCGCCTGCACGCCTTCGAGCGCCCCGCTGTCGATCACCTGCTTTGCGCCCTTGGCCTTCTCTTCCGCCGGCTGAAAGATCAGCCGGACGGTTCCTCTCAGCTCCTGCTCCCGCTGCTTCAGCGCATACGCCGTCCCGATCAAGGCAGCCGTATGAAAATCGTGCCCGCAGGCATGCATTTTGCCGGGAATCGTCGAGGCGTACGGGAGTCCCGTTTCTTCCTTGACCGGCAGGGCGTCAATGTCCGCTCGCAGCGCTATGATCGGACCCTCTTGAAATCCGCCGACTTCGGCGATTACGCCTGTGGCCAGCGGATACTCCGCGACCCGTATCCCGGCTTCCTCAAGCCAGCCCCGGATCAGCTGCGTCGTCCCAAACTCCTCGTTCGACAGCTCCGGGTACCGGTGCAGATGGCGCCGAATTTCAATAAATCGATGGATGTCTATATTCGTGGATAGAACTTGGCTAGGCATTCGTAAAACCTCCTAAACAGTCACGGATCTATGGCCGGCTCCATTACGCCTCGGCAGGAACCTCAGCCAACGCCTCGCTCAGCAGCTCGAATGAGCGGATTCGCTTGGCAAAGGGCTGGATATTGCTGGTGACGATAATCTCGTCGACGCCCGAAGCCTGCTGAAGTCGGAGCAGCTGCTCGCGCACGGTTTCCTTCGTCCCTTTGGTGATGAACGGCTCCTGTTCCTCAATCGTGTACGGCTCGCCTGCCTGGCGACCGAATTCTTCGGCCTGTTCCCTCGTCCCCAGCGTCAGCGTCCGGCCGCTGGCCAGATGAATCTTCACCAGCTTCAGCGATGCTGCCAGCTCCGCCGCCTCCTCCGCCGAATCGGCCACGATCACGGACAGGGCGACAAGAATCTCCGGTTCCCTGCCGTGGGAGTAGTCAAACGTGCTCCTGTAAACGCGAATGGCCTCCAGCGCTGCGGATTCATCCCCGTTGATGAAGAGGGAGAACACATAGGGCAGACCGAGTCCGGCCGCAATTTCCGCGCTGTCGGCGCTGGCACCCAGGACGTACAGCTCAGGCGCGGTCTCCGGCAGCGGAGCGGCGCGAAGCCCGGCGAGCGGATGATCCTCCTCCAGCGTGTTATGAACAAATTGGCGAAGCTCGACGATTTTATCCGTTAACGACGCGTTCTCCTGCACGCCCCGCTGCAGCGCCTGCGTGCTGCGCGGCAAACCGCCCGGGGCGCGCCCGATGCCCAGATCCACGCGTCCCGGCGCGAGCGCGGCCAGCACGTTGAAATTCTCCGCTACCTTGTAGGGACTGTAATGCTGCAGCATGACGCCGCCGGACCCCACGCGGATGGTTTGGGTTTTGGCTAGCAGGTAAGAGATGAGCACCTCCGGCGAAGAGCCCGCCACATGGTCCGAATCGTGATGCTCGGATACCCAGAAGCGCCGGAAGCCGAGCTCCTCCGACTTTTGGGCAAGCAGCACGGTGTGCGCGAACGCCTCCGCTGCCGTTTCCCCGGGATATATTGGACTTTGGTCAAGCACGCTTATGGTAATCCCCATATTGGTTGGCCTCCTAAATGCTATAGTTAAGCTCGGGCGTGATCCGCTTCAGGAACTGCTTGGTCCGTTCTTCACGCGGATTGTGGAACAGCTCGGACGGGGGGCCCTGCTCCACGATCACGCCTTCGTCCATGAACACGACGTGGTTCGCCACATCCCTCGCGAAGCCCATCTCATGCGTTACCACGATCATGGTGATCCCCTCCTTCGCGATTTTGCGAATGACCGCTAGCACCTCGCCCACAAGCTCCGGGTCGAGCGCCGACGTCGGCTCATCGAACAGGATCACCTCCGGCTCCAGGGCGAGCGCCCTGGCAATGCCCACCCGCTGCTGCTGTCCGCCCGAGAGCTGACTCGGGTAGGCATCCAGCTTATCGGCCAGACCCACCTTTTCGAGCAAGGCAATGCTCTTCAGCCTTGCCTCTGCCTTTGGCATTTTTTTGACGACGACCAGGCCTTCCATCACGTTCTCGATCGCCGTCTTATGCTTGAACAGATTGTACTGCTGAAACACCATGGCCGATCTCTGGCGTAGTTCATGAATCTCCTTCTTGGTGGCGCGCTTGCACTGGACACGGTAATCGCCGATAGTAATCTCGCCGCCATTCGGCTTCTCGAGATAATTCACGCAGCGCAGCAGCGTGGTTTTGCCGGAACCGCTCGGCCCCAGAATGACCACCACTTCCCCTTTGTTTACCGTCAGATCAATGGATTTCAGCACCGCGTTCTTGCCGTATGACTTTGAAATATCGGTCAGTTGAATCATGCGACGCCCCCCCGATTGTAGAGATTGATTCGTCTCTCGGTGATCGCGGTCAGTCTTTCGATGAGAAGCGTAAGCCCCCAGAAAATAGCTGCCGCCGCCAAGTACGATTCGAAGAACTTCCAGTTGGTCGAAGCCACGATCTGCGCCTGCGCGTTAATGTCCACAACCGACACGGTAAATGCCAAGGTCGAGCCATGAAGCATGCCGATCACCGAATTGGAGAGGTTTGGCAGGCTGACCGCCAAGGCTTGGGGGAATACGATCCTCCGCAGCGCTTGCCACGTCGTCATGCCGATCGAATAGGCTGCCTCCAGCTGTCCCCGGTTGACCGCGAGCAGGCCGGAACGGATCACTTCGGACATATACGCGCCTGCCGTAATCGAGAATGATATGAACGCAAACCAGATCATCGGGATGGAGGATGACTTAAAGCCCCAGCCCATCTGGGCGGACAGCGCATCCACCAGCACCGGCAGGCCGAAATAGATCAGCAGCAGATGCGTCAGCATGGGAGTGCCCCGGATAAAAGTCACGTAGGCAGTAGCGATCTGGCTGAGCACAGGCACCTTATAGATCCGGGCAAATGCGGCGATAAGCCCGATCATAAATCCGGCCGTGACCGATACGGCGGTGATCAACAGCGTTGTCGGGATCGCGGACATCAAGTTTACAAATGCCGCCCATATGAAGGATGGATCGATTTTCACAGCTCCGCGCCTCCTTTTTCAGGTCTTATTCCGGCGATGATACGGCGGTAGGATAATTTCTCTTGCACACGGAATCTCTTGCGCGCCGCCGACTCCGGAACCTCGTGGCGCATC
Organism: Paenibacillus sp. FSL R5-0810; assembly: GCF_038002285.1. Lineage (NCBI taxonomy): Bacteria > Bacillati > Bacillota > Bacilli > Caryophanales > Paenibacillaceae > Paenibacillus > Paenibacillus sp. FSL R5-0810. Next base: position 1,791,742 of record NZ_JBBOCF010000001.1, on the reverse strand, counting down.
AGGCGCCGCTCCGCACGCAGCAGCAGTTTCTCAAGCGTGAAGCTGATGACAAGATAGATGAAAGCCAGCGCCAGATAAGCTTCGATAAAATGCTGGGTGATATTGCCCAGGGTTTGCGCTTTTCCCGTCATCTCCATGAGCCCGAGGGTAAACGCCAAGGAAGTATCCTTCAGCAGGGCAATCACCATATTCGAAAATACCGGAACCGCGATCGCGAGCGCTTGAGGGAGGACGATCCGAAGGAAGGCTTGATGTCCCTTCATCCCCATGGCGTACGCCGCCTCTACCTGGCCTCTGTCCACCGCGGTTACCGAAGCCCGGATCATCTCCGACATGAAGGCTCCGGTATGAAGCCCGTAAGTCAGGATCACGAATACCATGACAGGCGCCCGGGACAGGTCGATATGAACCAGCTTAAGGATCTCCGGCAGACCATAATAGAACAAGAAGAGCTGGATCAGAATCGGCGTTCCCCTGAAGAACGAAATGTACACCATGGAGAATGCGTTCAGCACCGGGATCCGGTAGAGACGGGGAAGGGCAACCAGAAATCCGGCGACGATTCCCACCAGCAGAGAGCCTGCCACGATCAGCATCGTGACGCCTAACGTCGACAAGAGCTTGGGCAGAAAGCTAAATACATACGAGTAATCGAACGGTGCACCCATGGACCCCTTCTCCCTTCTACTAGGTTAATCTCATCATGGATTCGACGAGGTGAAGTCGTCGCCCAGCCATTCCTTGCTCAGCTTGGTCAGCGTTCCATCCGATTTCAGCTCCTTGATCGCATCGTCAACCGCATCCGACAGCTTCTGGCTGTCCGGGTCATCCTTGCGGAATACGAACAGGATGTCGGCCTCCGACAGGTGGTCGCCCGTTGTTTTCAGCTTTCCTTGCGGGTCGATCAGTGGCAGCGTAAAGTCCGCCCCGACGGTTGCATCCACCCGGCCCGTCGTAATCTGGCTCACGGTATCATTCGCCGCGCCGTTCTGATAGACAATGTTGATCGCATCGTTATTGTCCTTGTTGTAGTTCTCCAGAATCTGAGCAGCCGCACTGGTTGCACCGGTCAGTACCTTTTTGCCCTTCAAATCATTCAGCGATTGAATGGAGTCGTTCTCCTTGGCGACGATGATCTTATTCCGCCAGTAGGCGTAAGGCTCTTTATTGAACAGGTACTTTTCTGTTCGCTCCGGATTCTTCTCCATCTGGTGAGCTACAAAATCAATTTTCTTCGTTTCCAGGCTCAGCAGCAGATTGGAAAACTCCTGGGTCTGCAGCTCGAACTCATACTCCGGCAAACGTTGATCAATCTCCCGTACCAGTTCAACGTCAAAGCCGGTCAGCTTTCCGTTCTCGTCAATAAAGCAGATCCTTGGAAAGGCCGTGCCCGTGCCGACAACAATCTTCGTTACTTTTCCTTCCGCAGCGTTCGCCGTGCTATCTTTTTGCGCCTCTCCACTCTTCGTGCCTGTTCCGCATCCGGCGATCACCCCTGCCAATGCGATTACAACGGCTGCCACGATTGATTTCTTCACGACCTCATCCCCCTTCAATCTTGTCCCGATTCATAAATTAATAATTCCTATAGATTTAGTAAGAATTATGTTGTCACTAACTTTACCGCGATTTTGGAAACGCGTCTAATAGAGTTTTTCTATTCATCCATGCATTTCATCAATAGGACAATTCGCGGCCGAGCTCCAGCAAAGAATCCAGAAACCCATTGTTGTGCCCGTTCAAGGAGATGAGATGGGTCTGCAGGGAAATGCCTGCCGTCTCGGCAATATCAACGGGAATCAGGCTTCCCTCGGCTACCTCCTGCTGAGCGCATAGACCCGGAAGAAAGCAGATGCCTGCCCGCCCCAGCACAAGCTTCTTCGCCGTCTCGGAATTATCGACCTGAAACACGATATTCGGCGGCTGTTCCAGACTCTCGAATACCCGGTGAATCCTCAGCCAATCCAGCGAACCGCATTCGAAGAAGACCAGCGTCTCGTGCCGGATATCCCGAATGGAGGCTCTCCCGGCAGCAGCAAGTGGATGATCCTTATATACATAGAGGCGGATGGGATCTTCAAAGAACGGATAGGATTGAAACGCCGGATTCATCAGCTTGCGGACGAAGGCCAGATCGATGTCCTTGGACGTTATCTTGCCGGCCAGCTCTTCCGTGGGGCCGGTCGTCAGCTTGAAGTTCATCTCGGGAAACCGACGGTTGAGCACTATGAGCAGATAGGGCATTAAGTAATTGGATACCGAAACCGTGCTTCCGATTCTGAGCTCATTGGGCATGGACGCTTTGGATTGAAGATGGTGTTTCCCTTTTTGGAAGGTTTGGAGGATCTGCTGGGCATAGGGAAGGAATTGTTTGCCTTTGTCGGTCAGATGAATCTGTTTGCCCAAACGGTCGAACAGCCTGCAGTCGAGTTCCCTCTCCAGCGACTGGATGCGCGCAGTTACCGTCGGCTGGGATAGAAACAGAACGTCTGCCGCCTTGTTGAAGCTGCCGTAGTGGTTGATGTAGACAAAAGCCTCGATATTTTCGATGTTCAAGCTAACACCTCCGGGACCATAATTATACGCATTATACCTATGAATATAGATGGTTTTAAGACTGCAATTTACCTTATAAATTATCCTTATCTTAGGCAGTTGGAAAATTATTGTCAATCCAAATATGCTTATAGATTTTTTTAATGATAGTATTAATATTCTTGTTTTCCCATTTGTTTAATTGGAATAAACTGCTATACTAATCTCACCTTTTCAGGATATGGCCGTATCCTCTGAAGTTTAAATGACCAAAAAAAGGAGTGGTAGCGTTGAATTCAATCCAAGAAGTGATCGTACGGGATGCACATGAGTGGGAACGCGAGGCTGTTGCGGCTGTGATGCTGGAATCCTATCAGCAGTATGCCTTCGATCTGTCTGCGGAGCGATGGAAGGATTATCGGGATTCCATTAGGAATTCGGCTTACAGCCATGCGCCGCATGCCCGGATCGTCGCCGAGCTTGGCGGGGAAATCGTTGGCAGTGTGCAGCTCTTCCTCTCTTCGGAGGCCGCTTACGGAAAACCGGAGATGGGGATTCACTCGCCTATTATCCGCCTACTTGCCGTATCTCCGGGTTTCCGGGGGCGCGGGATCGCCACGCTGTTGATTCAAGAGGCTGCCCGCAGATCGATCCAGCTTGGCGCAACCACGCTGAATCTCCATACTTCCGACATGATGGCCTCTGCGGTGAAGCTATATGAGCGGCTCGGCTTTGAGCGGGCGTATGACACGGATATCTACAACGGAGAAAGTCTTGTAAAAGGATACCGGATCGAACTGCCCGGATCCTTGCTGCTACAAAGCGCCTTATGAAAAATAAAGGCCCTAGTAATCAGGTTCCTTATGTTCAATTGAGATTCTCATCTGTATTATAAATATCTTTCTGCAGCAACGCCTTTATCCAATTATGAAGCCATCCTGATATTTTTCTCGAAAGTTTGGCCAATTCGTAACGACTTCATTATGTCTACTTAAAAGCCCTGAAACTCTTTAATCCCTTGCTTATAAGAAGACCCGCCCTCAAGAACCGGGCAGGGTCGATATCATGAATGGAAGCAAGATCCTCGGGATGTTCCATGATGTATACCTCATACGGTGCAGGATCCAGTATTTTTCGCATAAGATGCATTACGCCGTCGCCGTTCTTGGGGTCGAAGTCCAGTATTGAAGCATAACCGTTCCGCCGATACATGTCAGCCAGCCAGGGATGCCGCGCGGCTGTCGCTAAAGTAACCGCAGGTGCTCGATGTCGTCAAGAAGGACGGACCGTTCGACCCAATCCATTAACTACGACCCAAGTTCCCTCGCTTGGAGCAAGGGATCCACCGCAAACCATTTTATAAAAGGCAGGGCCGTCACGTCCCGAACCTCTCCTTCCAGCGAATAGGTGAGCGTCGCCGCGATTTCACCGTCCTGCTCCAAGACATAGCATTCATTGCGCTGGATATTGGACGCGGCGAGTTCTGCCGTGGCGTTGGCGGCTGGCCATTTCAGTTCCAACTTCCGAATCGGTTCGTAGGCACGGAAAAGGATATCCCTTACCGTCGCAGCATCTTCCGCAGTTGCCAACCGTATGGTATCGCTAATCGAATATGCCCCCTTCCATTCTTTCATGATAATATTTCGACAGGAGCGGCTCTGGTTACTCCTTTTGAGCATGGGTTTCATACTTGAAACGATGGGCTCGGTTTGACAATATCCCTATTAAACGGGGGAGATTAGTCTATTTTAATTACAAAAAAAGGGGTATTGAATATGATCGAATACCGCAATAGCGTTTTTCTTTGTACCTCCGAAATCACTCTCGGATTAATAAGCGGAAAATGGAAGCCTTTGATTTTAAGTCATTTATCGAAACAAACCTACCGGTTCAACGAACTTCAGAAGCTGATGCCCGGAGCTACGCAAAAAATGCTGACGGTGCAGTTAAGAGACTTGGAAAACGACGGATTAATCGCCCGGAAAGTGTATGCGGTAGTTCCGCCAAAGGTCGAATATTCGCTAACCCAATTGGGAGAGGCGCTCATGGTTATATTAGTCCAGCTTCGCGACTTTGGGACAGAATATATGCGGTTATTTCCGGACGACGAACTGCCATCCGGAACACAAGAGCATGAGGTTAACGGTTAACAACTTGACGAGAATAGCTTCCATTCAACAGAATTACCCCTCTTAATTTACTACTTGCCAGATGCGGCGCCTCCACCTCATCGGCTTGTTCGTCAATGATTACAACCACATTTAGCGGAAACAGTTTGCCAAGCAGCGCCCACACAACAAGCGGATTGCCTCCAACCGAAATGTAGTGAACGCCGTCTTCATCAAACGCCGCGAGTCCTGTCACCCCCAAGATATCCGAAGCAGAGTGTTCGATCCATGCGGAACGGGCCGGCCATGCTGTACTTTCCGCGGATACGTGGATTTGCTCAGGACGATACATATATCGGTGTCCTCGCATAGCCTGCCCAACATCCACACAATAATCGTAATTCCCATCCGACAATCTCAGATTTAATATAACCCGACCTTGTTCATTGGCTTCGGGTACGATATCTATTTCGTTTTGGAAACTTGCTTCATTATTATTCTGTTGCTCTGATGTACGGGAACTTATCCAACTGCGGGTAACTGAGTAGTAATCCCCCTCAGCATAATCGAAGACAACGGAGTCAGCCCCCCCGGCCTTCTCATACGGCAATAGATGAGCGGGATGCCAGCAAAGTAAGCTTTTTGTGGCGGTAATTGGTTTTCCAATTGCGGCAGGCAGCACCATCCCGAGACGGTATTGAAATCCGTATCCAATCATGGAGAGTTCAGGGCTTAGGAAACTTTGCGCGAAGCGTACAACCTCTTTGTGTGGCATTTGTTTGACCAACAGTTCTGTGAGGAAGCGATTCCGCGCCGGCTCGATAAATCGAAGTCCCTTCTCTTGATCCCCCTCCAGGATCATAATAGGAACTTCCTCCCAGTTTTCAAAAGGCATCAACGCATCTCTCAGGAGGATAAGTTGGTGCAGATACTCATTAAACAACTGCATGATTTCGGGACTGCCCTTAGGCCCCATTAAAATGCTCACCACCTCTGGCGTCCACCGATGATTGTCACACTGGCTTCTATGAACAAGCTGGAGTAAGGCTTTTTCTCCGTACATCAACCAAGCCGACTTCTCTAAATAATATTCTCGGGCCCAGATTGACAATGTGTTTCCGATTTTTTGCGCCTGATCGAGGAACGGGCGTTTCGTTTCATCTTCCGAGGCGATCAAGGCCAACGGCAGCACGGCTTCTCTTCCGGAAACTCCTAAGCTGGATTGGAGATTCCTTAGCAGCGACTCAGCGGCTGCAGAGTCCCCAAGCTGTGAGCAAACCGCCTCGAGTAAGGCACTTGTTTCGCGGACGATATCTTTCGCGCGGTACACACCAACAGGGAGTTCCCATTGCTGTTTCTTTTGAGAGTCTACAGCACGAAACGTCGTAGTCTCGATATCCATTCGCGTCCCAAGTCGCAGGCTGCTATCCTCTATTTTGATCCGATATTCCAATTTATCTCCCCCTTTCGTTATTTCTGACTCAGTATAAATTCAATTGACATACTTGAAAAGTACGCACTTTGGGGTATGTCAATTTCAATTAAGTGACTTAGTTTCATGAAGGAAACCTTAGTTGCCGATAAAACAAAAAAGCCGCTAAAATAGCGACTTTCAATGTAACGTGTTCTTGTCTCCCGACACTAACCCCCCTTATCCCATGTCTTTCATTTTGAAGAAGCTATTGTCATCAACACGACTTCGGTCCTTGGTTTTGTACCGTTAGCGGCAACTGCTATATACGAAGGTGTTTTTGTGACCCACCTTAACGATACGATGAAGTCTGAACCTCCAAAGTTTCATTAAGGAACGCTTGAACTCCTTGATCACATTACCTTTCTTCCCAGTCATTAAGTCTAACTCTTCCCTATTCATTGTTACCACGAGGAGAGCCCTGTTCTTTTCCACTTGTTTTCGGTAACGCAAACATATACATAATCGTCGTCCCATGCTATCTGACCCTGACTACAGGCATCTGTGGATGAAGCTGGCGTATATTTGTCTCGGATTCGAAGCATACCCCCGTTTATATCTAGCTTGGTATCGGGGTCATTCGTTCCTAAACCGACATTACCGCTGCTGCGCTTTATGGTTAGCGGGGAATCAACGACTTTGCCGTCATCGTCAAAACGAACGAATTGCATGTCGGCTCCGGAATTGTCCCCCGGTTCTTCGGAACTATCTGCCCGAAGGGCCCATCTCGTTATCGTCTCATTTTCCTTGCCGGCTACACTGAACTGGATATCCCGGTTAGTCCCTCTTTCCCCTGCGACTCGCAGTATGCCGCTCATTACATTGAAGTTGGAAGAATGTGTACGAATCTCGCTAACGTCAGTATCGTAGGGAATTTCAAACCGGGTAAACAGTTGGTTCGGATATTCACCCGTTGGCGACATCGTCGTCTCGAATGAGATATGCTTATGGTCTTGTTGCTCCGGATTGTTAGCCTTGTCATGCGAAATGATCGCCGTTTTGTTCATTCCCTTCTCGTCGAGCCAAACGATTGCAGGCTTAGCCCTTTCCGCCGTCCATTGAAGCCGAATCAGATCAGACTGATGCCCTTCTTCCTCAACCCACCTCTGATCAGTAGACATATGTAGTCGGTCATTATGTGGTACGCGAATATTGTTATCGGATTGTTTAAGTTCGCTTAAGTTTATCTCCGATTCTTGGTTCTGAACGGTACAGCCAATGCCCAACAAGCAGATGCCGCCTACTATCATCATAATCGTCCTAATGTACTTCAAAGCGTTTCCCTCCGTTGTCGTAAATTCGAACTCGTTACGTAATAAGACTGATCGTATTATATTCAACAGAGGTCGTATACCCATTTCATCAAACTTCCCGGAAAAATGATTCTTTTCGTCTATGCTATCAAAAAAGCACTCCACCAGACAGAAAGTCCTACAAAATCGTTTTATGGCAATCGGTACAAGTGCTTGTCTTTCCTCTCGGAAACATAATTGTTTGCGTTCAACCAGATCAGCTTCCCTGAACGGACATTGGGTTCACCGATAATTATTAACCTTGTAAAAATGACCCTGATTGCCATTAAGCATCAGGGTCATTTTCGGGTGTTGATGAATGATTACATTTTTCTTCTCACGTTTTAATCTTCCAAGGAATGATATCTCAATTGCACTGGCAAATATCCCGTATTTCGCTCAATTATCAAAAACATTGCTCAATCTCTGCTAGTCCATAATCATATCAACAACTTTTTTAGCGAACGCAGCATAGGATTCGATTTGGTCCGGATTTCGATCAATGGCCCATCTGAGGTTATCAAACGCGCTTAATAGCAGCAAATGTTTCATTTCAGTTAGGTTTTCTACACTTATTCCGTACCCGTCTAAAAATGCTTTGAATTCTTCTATACTCGGATTTCCGTCTAGGATATGGCACCGCATCAACCAAATAATTTCTCCATGCGGTACCGTTCTTACTTCTGCATTGCCCCAATCCAATAATATTACTTGTCCCGTCTGATTGACTATCGTATTCTTCAATGAAATATCTCCATGGGTTAAACCGAAGCGGAACGTTTCTTTTTTCAAATTTTCAAACAGTTTTCGCACTCTCTGCGATTTTATTTGATTGATTACTCCAAGCTCAATCAACTGATCATTCTCCGTCAAACTATTGATATTATACTGCACATATCCTAGCCAACTGCCGTCCGATCCTGCGTGAGAGGGTGAATGAAACTCACCATGGACTGGATCAATCAGATTTTCCCCATATCCCTTCACTGGGATCGAATGAATAAGTTTCGCATATTTGCCAAGCTGCCTCCAAACATCGGACTTATTAACCTTACTATCTACTCCATTGTCTCCATCAACGAAAGCTTGAATCATATATGCGGTTCTATCAATTATGCCAATGGACAACACCTCAGGTCCGGGAATGCCAATTGCGGCAGCTTGTTCAATACACCATTTTTCTTTCACATAGCTTGGATATGTACCTGAGTCGTTCATGCGAACAACGACTTTACGACTCTCTGTTTCGACTACGAAAACCTGATTTACGAAGCCTTTCCCTATGATCTGGTATGATGTTTTTACTTTTTCAAGAAGAAAATCGCTTGCAATTCGTTCTGCTTGTATGTCTCCCACGGTTTTTTCACCCCCAGAAGTGTCGTGTTTCGAATAGTTTACCACACACTTTTTTTGGTGGGAAAGTACGTTTATCACTAAACTAACCTGCCCGTTAGTTGAATAAAGCCAGCGGGCTTCTTGTTCATTATTGAACTGTCGTCTCCATTAGCGTAGCATCGTCTATAATTTTTATACTACAAATACCCCGACTATTACAGCGATTACAATCATAATTCTTTACGTCAAAATGAAAAAAACACCGTCATAAAAACATGACGGTGTTTTTTGACTTTTAATTTTGAAACGTAACTCTCCGACGTGTTGGCTGAAGTTCCTTGTTCAAGATTAGTCGCTTAGATCATCGCGGTCAGTAATATGTATAACAAAAGCATACGAGGTATATCCTGCCTCCCAGTCCGAATTAACTAAGATGGTATATACCCCCAGTTCCGTTGGCAGCTGTACTCGATGATCAACCGCCATCATTTCGACATACTGCTCAGTGCCGTTACCCGAATCAAAGACGTTGAATATCTTCAATCCGTCAGGCTCCAATCCAGCCGGATAAGTTATGACGATATTTGAGCCAGGCCTCACGCTAACCGGCGGATACCGGGCTTCGGACACCCATTGCTCTACCGGATCGTTCACTTCCAGGCATCCATTCCAGCAAGAGCTTCCCTGCAGCAGCGGTATCTCCTGCATCCATACGGTACCATCCTTGTACTCGTTCTCATAAGCAATGGACGGAACGGGTGCCTCTATTTGTTCATCGAATGCTAAGCTTTGCTGCTTGATCGAGATTAATTCCTTGTTCTCGTCATAATAAACATCGGCATGCATTTCTTCCCCTACAAGGCGAAGCGGGACGTAGATGTTTCCGTTGTAGTTAATTACAGGAAGCCTGACGGTTTTACCGTTAATCTCAAATTTCCCGGAAGACAGGAAGTCAATCGAGGAGCTTGCGCCGTAAGCGGCCAAACCGATCACAGCTAACAAACTGAACCATATCCATACCCATACATATTTCCGCAAATCGCCCTCTTCGCTCCCTTCGATAGTCGGTCATACCATTTTTATTCAGGTACTTGCATGCCTCGCGGCAATCGTACTTCAAAAGCTGTACGAATCAAGCTGCTGTCGGCCGTGATCGTTCCATGATGCTGCATCACGATATTTTTCGAGATAAATAAGCCAAGGCCTGTGCTGCCCTCCCGATGAATCCGGGATTTATCGCCGGTGTAAAACATGTCGAATAAATGCGGCAGTTCGTTCGGATGGATGGGCTCGCCAAAGTTGATCACCTGAACTACCGCTACTTCTGCTTCAAGGAAAGCATGAATATCTACAAACTGACCGTCGTAGCCGTAACGAATCGCATTGGTCAGCAAATTTTCAAACACGCGTGCCAGCAAGTCGCCATCGCCCGAAATGATCAGATGCGGAGTAACGTGCAATCGGGCCTTCAGTTTGTTTTTCTCAAAAACCGGAAGTAATTCTTCGCTTAACTGCGTCAGCAGCTCGCTTAAATCGATGGGGCGTTTTTCGACTGGCAGCATACCGTAATTCATTCTCGTGATTTCGAACAATTCGTCGATCAGCTTCTCCAAGCGCTTCGACTTCGCGAAAGCAATGCCCGTATAATGCCGAACCTGTTCTTTGGTCAATAACTCGTCCCTGATAATGAAATCCAGATAACCGATAACGGAAGTGAGCGGCGTACGCAAATCATGGGCCAAATTCAGTATCAGTTGATCTTTGCTGCTCTCGGCAAAATCTCCCCTCGCCACCGCTTGCTTGAGCATCTCCCCGGTCAGATTGATATCCGCTGCGATATCCCCGAATTCGTCCCGGGTCGCAATCGAAACACGCTTGTCAAACTCGCCGTTGGCGAGGTGCCGAATCCCCGCAGAAATTTCATTGAAATAAGCCACATAAGGCTTTGTAAGCAGAAAGAAAAAAAAGACCGCCAGCGGGATAAAAAATATCAGGAAAAAATTAATATCCCCGACCGTTCTTATGAACAAACGGACATAAGCCAGCGGATCCTCGAATTTAACCTGAGTTCGGTAATAATATTGCAGAATTTTGTATAGTGCGAACATGATGATGCCGGATAAGAGCATGCTCAAGCCAAAGAGCACAATCATTTTGGAGCGGAAGCTTTGTATCAAATTAGCCATTGAACGTATAGCCTACCCCCCAAACCGTTTTGATCAGCTTGTTTTTGTTCGTATCTTCATGCAGCTTTTTCCGCAAAGTCCGAATATGCACCATAACCGTATTGCTTGTTTCAAAGTAGGCCTCGCCCCATACGTGCTGGAATATATTTTCCGTACTAAACACCTTTTTTGGGTAACTGGCCAGTAAATGCAAAATGTCAAATTCTTTAGGCGTCAGCTCGATCGTTTCGCCAAACAGGGTCACCATCCGCTGATCGGGGTAAATGACCACCCCTCCAGCTTCCAGCGCGGGTTTGCCGGAAATCATCGGTTGGCTCATTTGCATATAACGGCGAAGGTGGGCATTCACACGCGCGATCAGCTCCATCGGGTTGAAAGGCTTGGTCATATAATCGTCTGCGCCTCTCACCAGCCCAGCAATTTTATCAAGATCGGACGTTTTGGCGCTCAAAAAAATAATCGGCATTTGATTCCGTTCCCGAATTTGCCGGATGACTTCATAACCATCCAGCTTGGGCATCATAATATCCAGTATCGCCAGATCGATGGAATGCGTTTGAGCTGATTGTACCGCCTCCTGCCCGTCCGCCGCTTTAAGGACATCATAGCCTTCTTTTTTTAAGTGCAGCTCAATCAGGTCCGCAATTTCTGGCTCATCGTCCGCGATAAGAATTGTAATCCGCTTCATGGTATCCATCCTCTTCGTTCACTTTGCAACTTTATTGAAACTTGAGACTATAAGCAGGAGGGTTCGTAAATTCAATCCAACAGCTTGCTTGTAAGCACCTCCCGACTATACCAGTCTAACTGGAATATCTTAAGAATCCTTTTGGAATTCTTAAAGAGTTATTAAAGTTACAGTTGCAAACTGAAAGAAAGGGTTCAAAAACACCCCCGAATATAGTCTTCCATCTTCAGGGGTGTTGCCCTCTATCTACCTGTGTCTAGATATAGTATTTAATCGCTATCCGGCTTGTTCACCTGATTCTCTTCATAAATAATCGGATACGATTGGCTTCCGATCAACATTCTCCGACCTTGGAACTCATCATACAGATTGATGCGAACTCCCCCTCCGCTTACATTATTGCGGAAATTGTTATTCACTGTAATGGAGTATGATTTATTATTGCCGATGAACAAATCGGTGCCGAGCGTTAATGTCTTTTCCGTGGATTGTCCGTTCGGGTCAATAATCTCCATAATGAGTTTATGTTCATATTCACCTGTCTCGTAATCGCCATTCCTTATGAGATTATAATGAATAACGGTATTGAGCATGTCTTTTCCCTCACTAAGTCTAGCTTCTCCTCTCGTGATGGAGAGTTTATAAGGAAACAATTCCACATTCCCTAGATTCGTTGCTGGTTGGATAGCTCTAGGGTTAAGCGCTAATCCCACTGTATTGATCGATCCAATGACTTCCGTTGATTCTTCCTCAAGATCGGTCAGCTTTCGGCCTGCTACACCTTCGCCGACATACAATACAAGCTGTGAAGTATTCACATTCAGCGGAAGCTTGCTCCAAACGGTCACCAGATTTTTTCCTTTCGGGCTTGTTTTGACGGACGATTGATTGACCTCTGCCTCATAATACTCGTTGTCCGGTGTTTTGTAGTAAGCCACCAGCTGCGCCTGCATGGATTGACGTGTTTCCTGACTGGCCATCTCCAGTTCCGTGTATATCAAATTGGAGCTGCTGTCCTGGTACACGGTACTCATTCGTTCACGGACCTCCGCTTTCTTGCCCGGCGTATGGATCAGATAAGAATCACCTGCAGCAACCTGGTTCACCACATTGTTGACCGCTCGGGTATTTAGCGACAGAAATCTCGTGACGTCCTCTCCTGAACTTTCCTGAAGCTCAATGCGTAATTGATTGAAATTATAGGAATAGGGCACATTGGCAAGTACATATAGCTCTACGGTTTCATTAGGCGCCAGAGTCGTCTGATCATTCGGTATCACGATTTGAGCTGTACTGCTGATGTCACGCATATCAGCCTTAACTTGGGCTTTGAGTTCCGGCAGCTGTACGGTTAACGCTTTGGTGTTGCGAATGCTGATTCGAGCTGCAATCTGATCCCCATCTCCCCAAGGCAGCCGCTGGTATGAACTCAGCTTTACGCCGAATGTGCCATGATCGTTCTCGATGATATTCTCCGAGCCCAGATGGCTTCTGCCTTCCTGAGCATAGGGAATTTTATAGTGGGCTGTCGGGAAGCTGATCTTCCCCTCCACCGCAGGCTCCGTTAATTGCAGCTGCAACATATTCTGTTTCATGTGCAATGGTACATCTGCACGGAGATCAATCAGCTTTTCTTCTAACGGCTTCAGCGTAACATTGGCAAGTGCCTTCGCATTCACCGGGATGCTGTAGCCTTCATTCGTGTGGATGGAAAGCTCATAAGCCGGCAGCTTCAATGATTTTTCGCCAAGATTTTTAACTCGGAATTGTAGGCTCCATTTCCCGGTATCGTTCTCAGCATATACGGAAGCGCTTTTCAACTGCGTTTCAATCATAAGGTGATTAACGGATATTTTTTTGACGGCATAATCCGCCGCAGGCGCATCAGCCGTAACGGAAGGCAGCTTGAAGGTTTTTACTGGCAGCGTCATTTTTAAAGCTTCATCTTCCAGCATGAATTGCATCATCATATTGTCGGTTTTGAGTTTGGACGGAACCTCTGCCAGATAATAAATCGTTCGCTTCTGCCCTGGCTGAATCTTGAAGCTGGCTCCTGTTTCGTCCTCAGGCACAAGGTCGAACACCGAGCCGCCGGCCGACTTCAGTTGCACTTTAAATCCAGGATCACTTAGCACCTTCTTACCTCCGTTTGCATAATTGACCCCCACCCTCAAATACACTTTCCCATTATGCTTCATACGCTGCATTTTTTCTGCCTTGACCGTTACAGGCTGCTGTTTCATCATAAGCTTAGCGCTTTTGCCTTTAGCCACGGCAATATCCGAAGCTGCCGCAGGAAGTTTGAACGATTGCAACGGAAGTTGCATTTTCAAGGTTTCGTCTTCCTGAGCCAGCTGCAGCGTCATGCCACGGGTCTTCATCGTGGAAGGAATTCTGTCCAATAGTAGATGGTTCTGCTCTCCTGAGGCTGGAGCTTGTAGCCAGTGCTAGACGATTCAGGCAAGAGTTCAAATATCGAGCCGCCAGCCGATTTTAGATATGCTTTATATCCTGGATCGCTAAGCACCTTGGTTCCTCCATTCGAGAGCTTCATGCCCAACTTTATATATACTTTTCCGTTGATTGTATACCTCTGTACCGTATCTGCCTTGGCCGTAACTGAAATATTATTCATCTTCATCTTCTTGCTCTTGCCTACAGGGACTACAGATGAGTACTGAGCCGGAATCGTGAAACCTCCCAGCTTCTTCTCATAAGTGGCGCTGCTAAAATCCCATCCGAACATGGAAACCTTCATTCCGTTTACCTGTGCCGATCGTCCAATGTTCACATAGTACGTCACGGATTGACTGCTATTTGCAGGCAACGTTCTTTTACCAGCATCACTCGTAACAACTTTTCCTTTTATGATGGTGCCACTCGGAGTGGATAGCTTGGAAAAATAATCGATTAGATCTACTCTACTGCCACTATTATTACTGTAACGAAGTGTGTACGTGAGAATATTCCCGTCAGGATGAACAGAAATATTCATATCCGTCAGCTTCACACTGACGCTCTGCTTCAATGTGACCGAGCCGAGTTTATCCAGTGTGAACATAGATGCGCCTGAAGCTGATTTGGAAACAGACGAATCAGCTGCGGATGTCCCGTATGCGTCAAAGACAAACGATTGACTTAACATCGCAGCGCATAGCATCATTGCTATGCATGTCTTTTTTTGCCTGTGCATAAATGCACCTCCCTGTATTTGGCTTTCTCTCTTTCTGTGAAATAGGAAGCAGCGCACAAATGTGAGCTGCTTCCTGGATGATCTACCTATTCGTTTAAATAGGTGGTGACTCGGTTCTGGATCAGCTTCGCCACTTCCTCTGCAGTTTTCTGTCCGCTGAAGTACGCCATGGACTCTTCACCCGCAATAGATATCACTTTACTGTCCAGATCCACGTATTGATCCGCGGACTGAACCATTTGTTTAAACACATTGAATTGTTCGTCGGGTACTTCGGCCGGCTGCCCATTCGGAAGCTTATAATCGCCGCTTTCCACTTTTTCCTGAAGGTCATTTATCAGCTTTTCATTCACGGATTTAAGCATCGAGAACCCTTCTCTTTCCTGCAGTAATTGTGCTTCTTCTGACAATAGGAAGGTGATGAACTTCCAAGCTTCGTCTTGTGCTGGCGATTTGGCATGAATCGCGAACTGGGTTGAAGTAAAGACTCGCGCTCCTTTTTGCGCGGTTTCTCCCGCTCGGGGTAACAGCATGATCTTTGGATGATCGAACAGCATATAAGGGCCGTCGATGAAATCAAGCGGTGACCTAATCGGGGTTGAACTGAACAATTGTTGACCCGGCTGTGCCTCGTCAGCGGTTATAATCTTCTCATCATTCATTTCCATGGCCTGCTGAAGCAAATCCACAAATTCCGGAGAGTCGAACAATGCCTTTTTGGCGGAAGGTTCAACAAATGCAGCGTAGTTTTCATAGAGCATTTCTTGGAAGAGGTATTCCGGCGGATAGGACGCCAATGCATAAACCTCGGGGATACCGTTCTCCTTTGCCTTACGGATTACTTCCTTTGAAACCTTCTCGAACTTCTTCCAATCCCAGGTTTTATCATCGATTGCCACATTAGCGTTGTCCAACATGTCCCCATTACCAACCAATACTCTCAAGGAGTATCCCAAAGGGATGGTATACAGTCCGTCATTCAGTTTCAGACCGTCCAAAATATTCATTTGCAAATCGTCTTTATGGAGTGTCTGGTCTTGTTCCAGCAAATCATTCATATTGAGTAGGAAGCCTTTGCTCACATATTCTTTAACAGGCAAGCCGCCAACTTCAATGATATCCATCCCGTTTCCTGATAACATGGCTGTATTCGTTGCAGTACGATACTTCTCGAAATCCCCAGGTCCCCATTGTTCACCCATGCTTTTATATGCATGGATCTGCAGGTCGATATCCGGGTATTTCTCTTCGAACTTTTTTTCCAGCGTTTGATAGAACGGAGTCGACTCTGTCAGTGACAGGGTAAGCACCGTTTTTCCCTCTTTCGTTGCGGGCTTATCCGCGTTCCCGCCTTCTCCTGACCCGCAAGCGGTTAAACTCGCGATCAAAGCTCCCATAGAAATAAGTAAATGCCATTTTTTCATCGTATAATTTCCTCCTGATATGTTCTGTTTACAACGCCTATTCCAAGCGTACTCGGTTGCCATCCTGCAGAGGCTCGCTGCTTTTCAGAATGATCTTATCTTGTTCATAAATGCTATCCGTTTGGATCATCGTTTCTTTGTCATTTCGCTCGCTGAACTTGATGTTGACTTTTCGGGCAACAAAAACGTTACCGAGTGCACCTGGCTGCTCTTCGACTACAAAAACGTACATACCTTCCCGGTCCTGATGAACAGCTTCATTAGAAACAAGCAGCCCTTGATAGAGAGAGCTTTTCTCGATGTTAATTCGAGCCTGCTCACCTCCTTTCAGCTTGGTGTTTATGAGTTTAATGCGAATTCTCTTTTGAGGGACGGTTACCGTCTCCGTTCCTTCGGTTGCCCCCTCAATCATCGGTTCCGCATTGGTGATTTCTTCAATTACACCTTCCATGACATTGGCTTGCTGCTCTTTATCTGTGTGGACTTCTACCTCGATCCGCTCACCAACGGATATCCCAATACTGGACAAACGTTTTGCATCAGCGCCGACTTCAAACCTATAGCCTTGGCTGCTATTTGAGACAATGACATCCGGCTCGCCCGCAGATGCAAGACCTTCAACCGCATTCAGCTTCGTGACAATACCGTCAAAGGGAGCGGTAAGCATCTGGTCTTTTGCCAGTCGTTCTTTCATCTCGTTGATCTTACGTTCTTGCGCAGCGATATCGAGTTTCCCTTTTTCAACTTCACGTTTTGCGCTGCGCAGTTTAAGCTCATCCTCCCCAATGGAAGATTGAATAAACTGATCCTGAAGATTTTGCTGCTCAATCCTTTGCTTTTCCAGATTCGTTACTTCAAGTTCGATTTCTTGTCTTGCCGCTACGTTGTCATAAGCGATAAGCTTCTGTCCCTTCTTAACACGTTCACCTTCTTTTACGTAAATCTGCTGAGCCTTCCAGTCGTTTGAACTGGATAGTTTAGCTTCGGCGATCGGCTGAAGTATTCCGCTTCCCGCGATCGATAGCTCAATGCCTCCCTGTTTCGGCTGTTCCGTGGTCACCTTGGGCAAGGTCAACGACTGCAGCGTGTTACTGAACAATGTAAACAACAGCAGCACCCCCATAAAACCCATGAACACGATTTGAAGGATTCGCTTTCGTCTTTGGTCAGCTAACCCTTTTCCAAGCTCCATATCCTTTCTTCTCCTCCTAAAAAAACCGTCCTAATAAGCTAACCCTTAATACCTGACAATTGAATGCCCTCTATGAAATACGACTCCGCATACAGAAATAACATTACCATCGGGGCCATATAGATCATGGATGCAGCAAAGGCAATCCCCCGGTCGCTATCATTAATCCTGGATAAAAAGACGGACAGCGGCTGCTTGAACGGGTCGTCCAAAAAAATAAGCGGCTGTTCCACCATGTTCCAATAATCAACGAACAGCAAGATCACAAGTGCGGCCAATCCCGGCTTGATCATCGGAATAATCATCGTTATAAAAATCCGCAAATGTCCGGCACCGTCGATTTTGGCTGCTTCAATGTAGGCATAGGGAATGTCCAGCATGAACTGTCTGAGCATAAATACACCAAAAGCTGCGAAAATACCAGGAACAATGATGGCGCCCGTACTATTCAGCATGCCAAGCTTATCGACCATAATATAATTGGGTACCAGCGTGACTTGGAACGGCATGAGCATCGTCATGACATAGACCAAAAACATCGTATCCCGGCCGCGGAAAATCAGCTTTGAAAATGCATAAGCAGCCAGTGCCGCGACGAGTGTCTGACCTACAATAATCGGCATCACCATGAACACGGAGTTCCAGAACATCGTCAGATACTTCGGGTTGTCAATGAAAACCTTCCCATACTGTGCAAAAGACACCTTGTCCGGAATCAGTTTCAGGTTCGCAAAGGAGCCGTCTCTACCCGCAGTCGTTTCATTCATTTGTCCGATGAGGCCATAATTGATTTCAATTTCCAGTTCTGTCATCAATGAATTTGTGAATATAATCACAATTGGGGATATTAAGATCATAGCAATAACACCCATGACAAACGTTAAAGCACTTTTTTTCAATATGTAGGCTACTTGCACAGACTTCGCTCCACCTCCTATTCCATGTACTGCCGATGTCGGCGCTCAATCGCAAACAGCACTAGTACACTCAGTAAAATACAGAGAAACATCAGGGTTGCCGCCGCAGTCAGCTTTTGAATGTCGAGCGACACGAACATATTGTTCATGTAATGCTGCATCATATAAATGCTGTCATGGGGGTAATCACCTGCGATCAGATACGTTTCACGGAACACTTTGAATGAATTGATAATGGACATGATCACAACAAAAAACATCGTGGAAGTCAGATAGACCAGAGTAATACTTCGGAATTGCCGTAAACGACCAGCCCCCTCAATCCGGGCCGTTTCGTAGTAATCCTTCGGAATTTGCTGTAGTCCCGCTAGGAATAAAATGACGTTGTAACCGATGTTCTTCCATAGGTACACAATGATTACGACCCAACGTGCCGATTCCGTCTTCATCCAGTCCACCCTTTCATATCCGAAGCTGTTCAGCCATGCGTTCAGGGAGCCGTTCCAATCAAACAGCAGCTGCCAGATCATGATGACGGAGGCGACGGGCACAACAAGCGGCATAACATAAGCAGTACGTAGCCATTTTTGAATATATGTATTTTTATTCAGCAGCATCGCTAACCCGAGTGACAGCATGACCATAAGCGGAACACTGACCGCGCTGAAGTAAAACGTGTTGGATACCGCCTTGCGGAAGGAACCACTTTCAAGCAGTTCCAGGTAATTATCGAATCCCACAAATTCGCCGCCCAACGATTGGCTCATAAAGGAATAATACATACCCATGGCAAACGGGATAAGATAAAAGAGTGCAAATCCGATACCGCTTGGCACGAGAAAAAACATGGCCGCCGAAGCATCCTTACGGAGCCATTTTTTCATGATTGACTGATCCTTCCTTTCTCAGTAAAGTTTCGACCTCCATCCTGGCCTGTTGCGCTCCCCACTGCATTTAGAATAAATAAGATTGCTTAAGAAAAAAGTGTGGGAAATATTAAAAATACTTAAAATATTGAAGTGACTAGGCGATTTCGTTACAAACAAAAGTGGTACAACAAAAAGCACCTGAAAGTATCAGGTGCTTTTTTCGTGTATTTCAGAGATACGATTCTAGTAAGCCAATCCAGCTTCAAGCTTCACAATACGACCCGCTTTTCTGCGGCAATTCTGTACCGGACGCAGCAGCGACCGAATCCGAATAACAAGCTCCTGCGGATCGAAAGGCTTCACCAGATAATCATCACGTCTAACACGCGAAACTTCCATATTATACTAAAAGTGCACCCCCTAGGATTCATCGGATACCACTAGGGGCTTATCCCATGTCCGCTCTAAGGGGTGCACTTCAATTAACAGATGTTCGTTATCGTTCTACATCCATTTCATGTTCGGCAGCTGAAATCACCGACAAAAATAATCGATTTCAACGCCAACTGTATCTCAAACTCATATTCTGGACCGCCACTAAGTATAACACAGGAAGGAAAAACGGTGACCGAGGTATTCCCTATACATTCTCCTGCTTTAACGCATCAATAATGTTATCCTCTTTTAATTTCCTGCTTGAAAAAATAATCGCAGATACGACAATAACAAATACGGCGACGACAACAGAAAGCACACTCAGCCAGGGAACGGTGAATCCGTAGCTGAATCGGTTCGCAAATGACCGATAAATCAGAATCATCACGGCGAAACTGACGGGAAGCCCGAGCAGCAGCGACTTGACTCCATAAAAGATACTTTCATAGTTCATCATTTTCGCAAAGCCTTTTGGCGTCATGCCAACGGATTTCAACATCGCAATTTCTCGCTTACGAAGGGATAAGCCCGTCGAGATGGTATTAAAAATATTCGCAATCGAAATCGCGGAGATTAACACGATAAAACCGTACGAAAAGACGGACGTCAATAGAATCTGTTGTTCTTCGCTTTTTCTGGATTGATATACATTGTAGACATTCAGATTGGTCTCAAACATCTCTTCGATTTCCTGGTGTGTCCTCATTGGCTCCATACTTTTCAAATAGAGGTATGTCTGAACGTTAGCCAGCTCCTCAACGTCTGCCAATTGATCCATGATGCGTTCCGACACGATCATATTTAACCCACCCACGCCTGCCCCGCTCATTCCCATCGGCGCTTGATCCGTCAGCGCAGCAACGGTCACACGTCTTACCTTCGTTTCTTCCGCATTATCTTGATAGCTATTCGTTAGTTCGAAATTTTGACCGACATTCGTATATATGGCCTTCGTCTGGACGTATTTCCCCCTATCCAAATCCCGGTAATGAATCGTATCCATCACGATCGCGGCGGGATGATCCGGGTCCCTAAGCTGTTCGAAATTTGCACCGACGGCATTGGCATAGGCTTGCAGACTCGAATCGTCTAATGCATGGATCTTAATCTCGTAAGGGTATTTTCCGTCCTGCAGTAAACTCTTATCCTTCTTAGCCATCTCTTGCAATTCTTCGGAGATGTACGCTTCATCGACCCAAGCGCGCTTATAGAACTCTTGAATCAGGTTGTATTCCAATACACCATCTAAGGATACAATCGATTGCAGCAACCGATCGTCTATTCTTTTTCCATTGCTGTACGACACTTCCATATCATAATTGACGCCTTCCTGCGACAGTTCCAGGGATTGTTTCATGCCGGCGGTAAAAAACGATACCGTCAAAAACAAAACGATGCTGATGACAAGCGAAAATACAATGGCATGATATCTCCGTTTGTTTCTTTTTAAGTTTTTCAATCCGATTTCCGCTTCGATGCCGAAGAGCTTGCGAATGAACCTCGATGTTTTCACGGCTTTCGCCGTAAGCTTAACGTCGGACGTTTGGCGAATTGCGTCCATGGCGGAAACCTTGGATGCTTTGATCGCCGGAAGATACGTCGAGATGAAAATCGTCAGCATCGAAACAATACAGGCAATCAAGAGTGATAACGGCGTGACGATGACCGTCAGCTTTTCACTGCTCCATAATGCCCCTTCAATCATCGGGTTCATGAACCAAAAGGTGATTCCGATCCCAGCAAGACCGCATAGAATGCCAATCGGAATGCTGATCAAGCCAATGATGACACCTTCAAAAAGCACGGAATTACGCTTCTGCCTTTTCGTAGCCCCGACGCTCGCGAGCATCCCTAAATGACGGGAACGTTCCGAGTCGGATATCGCAAATGCATTATAGATGAGCGAAACCGAGCCGATCATAATAACCGCCATCAGGATAGCCGATAAAGAGTACATCATGCTGTACGATTCTTCGTTTTTGGACAAGCCGTAATAATGCAGCAAGTCGTTATTGTATTGGACCGATTCGATATCGTTTCTCTTTGCCACATTTTCCGCATGCGCAAACAAGGACGGTTTGATTTTCTGCAAGACCACCGCTGCATTCACGCGATCGGTTGCCCCGAACATATTTTCATCGACATAACTGATGATCGTATAACCCGGGGCCCCCGCCGTTTCCCATTCGGGGCGCTTGATGTAGCCGACCACCGTATAATCCTTTGTCTTGATATGCTGCAGCCTTTCAGTCAATGTGCCGTTTTCCCTACGCAGCGGTTCGGTCTGATCCAAGGGATGATCGCCCCCTTGTTCGAATCGTTCGCCGATCTGAAGGGTTAGACGATCGCCGATTTCGTACTTCACTTTGGCGTTCGTTGCAACGGACTCAGAAATAACCACTTCCTTGTCCGTATGGGGTAGACGGCCCTTGCTTAGTTCAACCTGAAATTGCGTGAAACCTTGCGCATCATATTCCTTGATGAACAAGTATGGTTTATTGGGATTTTGTCCCCCTTCTAATAGGGTATAGCCAAGATCCCTTGTAATCGCAACGGTTTTGGTTGCCTCATCGGCTTGTATCGCCGCAAGCTGTTCTTTGGTTACATCATGATATTGAACATGCCACTCCCCGCTATCCGCGATGGTTTGCCTGATCATTAAATCCGAGAAGGAGAACACAAGCGTAGCGACAGCGGTCACCATGGCAACCGAAATGATGACGCCGAGGATGGTGACAAGTGTTCGTCTCTTGTTTTGCTTCAAATTCCGGATGGCAAGTTTGTAGACAATATTCATTGACGGATCACCTCGTCTTTGGCAATCTTGCCGTCTACAATTGAAATGATCCTGTCGGCCTGTAAAGCGATTCGTTCGTCGTGAGTGATGATAATCAGCGTCTGATGATAGGTTTTATTCAACATGTTCAACAGATCGACGATTTCGCTGCTATTTTTGCTGTCCAAATTCCCCGTGGGCTCGTCTGCCAGCATGATGGCAGGGTTACTGATGATCGCTCTGCCGATCGAAACTCTCTGCTGCTGCCCGCCGGATAACTGATTCGGCAGGTGGTTTAAACGATGCTCCAAATTCAGCGTCTTTACGAGCGCATCGAACTGCTTCTTATCTTCCTGCTGGTTGTCCAGCAAGAGCGGCAGCGTCAGATTCTCTTTCACCGTTAAGGTGGGAATCAGATTGAAAAACTGGTAGATCAGTCCGATTTGTCGCCGCCGGAAGATGGCCAGACGCGTTTCGTCCAATGCATAGATGTCCGTATTTTCAACGAAAACCTTGCCGTTTGTCGGTCGATCGACGCCTCCCAGCAGATGTAGAAGGGTCGATTTTCCCGATCCGGACGGGCCGATAATCGCGACGAATTCGCCTTTTTGAACCGAAAATGAAATATCGTCAAGCGCCTTTACCGCCGATTCGCCAGTGCCGTATATTTTAGACAAATGCTCGATTTTTAAAATTTCCATTGCTATATCTCCTAAAAGTTTTGTGGGCGTTACTTCTTGAATCGACTGCGTACAAAACTCGCTTCGGAAGCATGGGCGCTCCTTCAAGCTCAATTCCAGCTATA
Organism: Paenibacillus sp. FSL R5-0810; assembly: GCF_038002285.1. Taxonomy (NCBI): domain Bacteria; kingdom Bacillati; phylum Bacillota; class Bacilli; order Caryophanales; family Paenibacillaceae; genus Paenibacillus; species Paenibacillus sp. FSL R5-0810. Next base: position 1,768,516 of record NZ_JBBOCF010000001.1, on the reverse strand, counting down.
TACCATCTCTTGATATCCAACATCCCACAGGGTTACATTTCCCTCAATGGTGATCGCAAGCTCATTGGCCTGAGGAAGATAAATGGAGCTCATATCCGGCTCATGGCGTCCGGCTTCTACAGATATAGTTAGGAACTCATGTCCATCGGCGGTGACCCTAATGCTGCCCCGGGAATCCTTCTGATCGGGAATTCCATAATTCAAGAAGAGGTACACCTCCTTCTTATTGCCAAACGTATATGTGTACGTTTCCTTGTTTTTACCTTCAATGCTGTACACATTATAATGGGGTTCCACTTCTTGACCGCCAATCTCAAAACTGGCCGTTTGGGGTCCTGTTGAAGAATTCCCCGTACGATCCCTTAAATCGTTTATCGCCACAAAGGGACCCATCTCTTTGGTGAACGCTTGGTCAACCATTCCGAAGATCCCCCACACCCCGAGCATCAAAACAACGCTGAAAATACCAGCGGCAACAATATTTCTCCAGATGTTTTTCGCGCGAAAGCCAAGTTTGTACGCCCCGAATCCGATGGCTGCTCCCGTTGAGTTCTGTATGACGTCGTTCATGTCGAAGCTGCCGAGAAAAGTAAGCGCCTGAATCGTCTCCAGCACGAGAATGGACAGGATGAACAGAATCATGAAGCGAACAAAGCTAGTCCGATATAACAACGGAATCAATATGCCAAAAGGAATGAAAGCGGCGACGTTCCCGAAACCCACAAAGTCCATCAATGTCGGATGTAGAAAGTCGGATAGATCCGGCAGCCTAAAAAAATCGTCCGGTAAAAAAATAAAGGTGTACCCCTTGATTTGATCTGCCTTACCTACTCTGCCGAAAGCGAAAAACAAAAAATATAGAATAAACAGGGTATAAAATATCGTAATAGCAAAAATACTCTTGCGTTGTTGCTTCAAATCCATGGTCGTACCTCCATCGTTCATCTGTTGAATATCATTGTATCTGTCTAAAATGACTATTCAGTGACGATGAAGGTGACAATTCAGTCACATTTGGAATGCCGCTAAATCACGTGCTTATAAAATTTTATCCGAAACTGCGTACCCTTCTCGCTGTCGCTCGTCACATCGATCAGGCCGTTCTGGCTGGCAATGATGCTGTGAGCCATCGCAAGCCCTATGCCGATGCTCCCTTCGCCAGCATTCTTTCCTTTGTAGAAACGTTTAAAAATATAAGGCAAATCCTCTTTCGGTATGCCTTTTCCGTTGTCAGCAATGACGAGTTCCGTAAATAACGCGTTCTCGGAAAATGTGATGGCGATCGCACCGCCTTCAGGCGTATGCTCCACTCCGTTTTTCAAAATATTGATAACCGCTTCAGCAGTCCAATTGAAATCGCCGACAAAAGAGACGTCGTCATCCCCCGCAATGGAAATCGTCTGTCCCTTAATATCCATCGGAATCATTACCGGCTCTAATGCCTTTTGGATAAGGCTTTTCATGGGTATTCGGTCTTTTTTGAATGGGATGGTCTTCGCGTCCATTTTCGATAGCTTTAACAAAGAAGAAACAAGCCAGTCGATCCGTTCAAGCTGGATGCGAATATGGTGGGTGAACTCCGTTCTTTTGGCCGGAGGCAGGTCAGGGGCGCTTAGCAGGTCCGCCATGACGGTCATGGAGGTGAGCGGCGTTTTGAGCTGATGCGAAATATCGGAGATGGCATCCGTGAGTTGAAGTTTGTCCCGCTGCAACAACGACCGGTGCTCCGACAGCATGCGCGTCACTTTGTAAATATCATTCTTCAGGATGCTGAGCTCGCCTTCTTTATTATCCCGTACGTCAAGGGTATCATTGCCGCTGCTAATTTCCCGCAAATAGACGGACAGCTTTTCAATTTCGCGGTATCTCCATCTCGTATACAATAAGCTGCTGCCAGTGAGCAAAATCGATAGAAAGAAAACGAGTGCCGTGGCGGCAGGAGAAATCATAAGAGCGCCAATAATCGCCGCTAAGCTGATTAAACCCATGACGAACAATAACATCTTTATTTCTCGATTGCGCAGCATCTAATCACCAACCTTATATCCCAGGCCGCGTACGGTTTTGATCAATGTCGGATGTCCGGGATCATCCTCCAGCTTTTCCCTCAGCCTTTTGATATAAACGGTTAACGTATTGTCGTTCACGAAATCGCCGGCCACATCCCAAATCTGCTCTAAAAGCTGATTTCTTGAGAGCACTTGTCCAATATGGTTGCCAAAGATCAAGAGCAATCGATACTCCAAAGCGGTCAGCGAAATCTCGGTACTGTTTTTAAAGACTTTTCCTTCCAGTGTGTTGATGCGGATATTATCGATGTCTATGATGTTTTTGGTTTGGGACGGCTTTTGATATCTCCGCAAGACAGACTTGATCCGCGACAGAAGTTCGCGAACTCGAAAAGGTTTGGTAATATAATCATCGGCTCCCATATCAAGCCCCATTACGACATTGACCTCATCATCGATCACCGTTAAGAAGATGACCGGAATGTCCCGCCGCTCCTTCACCATCTTGCACAATTCATAGCCGCTTCCGTCCGGAAGCTGCAAATCGAACAGGCATAAAGCGAACTGATCGATATCTTCGGCGAGCACCTGTTTTGCGGATGCGACATCATGGCAGATAACGGTTGAATAGCGCTCTTGCTGCAGCGAATATTCCAGACCGGACGCAATTGTTTTATCATCTTCCACTAACAAGAATTTCATATCCAAAACGATCATCCTAACGTTTGATTGAATTTATGACCCCATCTTCATTCTGATAGTTTACCAACGCACTAGGAAAAATAAAAGCCGTTCCCATAAGAAAACGGCAGTCCACTTCGGAAGCAAATTGAGAAGGGTATAGTTGAGATCCTGATCTAATCGGGAATCGGCTCAGTTCTTGTCCCCCCGACATTTGTTTTTGTTTTTCGATTCATCTTTCTATCGTCACGAGTTGAAAAAAATCCTAACAAACAATGCAAAAACACCTCCAAGTTGTCTCCATGCCTTACGACATGATTGCATGCTCTTGAAGGTGTTTTTATTTTGTCTCACGTTATGGGGCAGCCCCTCTATACAGTGAAATTGAGATCCTTTTTTATGTTTTAGATGCTATGTTCCCATGTCATGCGAACGATTTGGATACAGCCCCATTTTCCAGCGATATGCCTGTTTCATGGCTTTTGGCAGCTTTGTGATTATTCGCTCATTTTTTAGTATCCTCTAACCCCGCTAAACATTATAATTTTGCTAGGTATTTTGCGGTACGTATTAACTGGCTGGTAAAGGAGTTCTCGTTATCATACCACGCAGCAATTTTCACCAATGTATCTGTTCCGAGCTCTGTTACCTTTGTCTGTGTTGCGTCAAACAAACTGCCGTAAGTCATGCCGATAATATCAGACGAGACAAGCTGTTCTTCTGTATAGCCATATACATTCGACTGGGACTGTTCCATCTTCGTGTTGACCTGCTCTGCTGTGACGGAGCCGGCTACTACTGCGGTTAATTCTGTCAGTGAGCCCGCCATGACCGGCACCCTTTGCGATGTTCCATCCAGCTTGCCATCCAAGGACGGGATCACTAGCCCGATTGCCTTTGCTGCTCCGGTTGAGGTCGGAATGATGTTGCCCGCTGCAGAACGCGCCCGCCGCAGGTCGATCTTGGGATGGGGTCCATCCAAGGTATTCTGGTCGTTTGTGTAAGCGTGTATGGTGGTCATAAAGCCCTTTTTGAGTGGTGCAAGCTCGTTCAAGAAATACGCCATTGGCGCAAGGCAGTTCGTCGTACAGGAAGCAGCCGAAACAATGGTATCGTTCTTAGACAACGTATGTTCATTGATACCGAAGACAATCGTGGGAACATCGTTCCCGGCGGTGGTGGAGATCAGCACCTTTTTGGCGCCTGCTTCAATATGTGCTGCTGACGCTTTTTTTGATGCGAAGTAGCCAGTGCATTCCAGAACAACGTCAATTTTCAGTTCCTGCCAGGGCAGCTTTCCGGGGTCTTTTTCGGTATAAATCGGAATATCCACACCGTTCACGTTCAAGCTGTTCTCACTATAACCAATCTTGGCATCATAACGCCCTTGCGTGTGTCATGCTTCAGCAAGTGCGCAAGCATCTGCGGACTTGTAAGATCATTGATGGCTGCAACTCTATATCCATCCGTATCAAAAAGCTGCCGAAATGCAAGTCTGCCAATTCTGCCAAAACCGTTAATTGCGATGTTGATTGCCATCATCATAACCACCTTTCTGTCAGATACCCAAATTATATCCCTTGAAATTTTGTGATACACTGTCATAAGTGAAGCATTTAACTATACTATCTGTCAGGTGAGAACCATGCCACAAATTGACCGCCATAAAAACAGAACGGTAAATATCGAATTTGTAGCTGCCGAGGATTTTGCACATATCCCCTACCCGGAGCGGTTTACTCTCGTTTTTGTCACAAATGGAAGCATAAAAGGGATATTGAACGAACGCCCGGTCACCATTTCAGCACCCGCTATTCTTTGTTTGTCTGAAGAGGATACGATACAAGGATTAGAAAAGCACAACGCTTCTGCATCATCATTTTGTTTTCATCTGGATTTTCTTAACTCAACTCCTCATGCTGAAACAGCAGATTACTTTCCGACCGATTTGAAAATACAAACAGGTCTTTCGCTGTTTCGTAAGTCTCCTGAACGAACGGGCATACCTCGCATAACCGAGAAGGCATATCCACAATTATTGGAGTGGTTTTTTGTGCTTGGCACGGAAGTGTATGCGCAAAGCGATGCACTCTGGGCATGTAGAATAAAAAAATATTTTATTCAAATCATGGGAGTGCTTGAACATTTAAACCGTCACAGTGAACAATCACCTGTGGATTTGGTTCTGGAATATATACACACCAATTATTCGAAAAAAATCACCCTGGAAGATTTAACAAAGTGCGCGTACTTGAATCGCGTTTCTCTCAATAAGATGTTTCAGGAAAGATGCGGGTCCACAGCGATGGGCTACTTAATGTCGCACCGCTTGAAGGTTGCGGGGAATCTTCTGACTCATACCGACATGAGCTTAAATGAAATTGCACGAGCTACCGGATTTGAGTATGACACTTACTTCATTAAACAATTTACGGCTAAAAAAGGCATGTCACCAACAGCATATCGGGAAATTTCCCGCAAGTTCTCTGCTGCCCAATGATGAAGGAAGATTCTCCTCTTCATAATCTAATGTTACTTCAACGAACAACGGCAGCCGGTCACGTGGCCAGCTGCCGTAATGAATTGTTGCGCTATAGTTCTTCGTTAGTGCAATAACAAGTTGCTATGACTCATTCAAGATGGAGACATCAGACAAAGCTTCAGTTTCTAGCCGAAAGGGAGCCAGTATGTCCTAAAACTATCGTTTTCCGTCATGAAAAATGAACCCTACGAGTCTACTACCGTAGACATAAAAATATCAACGGGATCCTCACGATCCACTGCAAACCCGAAGCGTTCATATAGACGAATAGCCGCGCTCCCTTGAAGAACATTCAAAGTAACCCGTTTTCCTGCGACATGATCTTGTTTCAGGAAATAAGTTAATACTTGGCTGCCGATTCCTTTGCCTTGGAAATCAGGATGGATGTAAAAATGCTCTAATAAATACCCGTCAGTTAGCGTTTTGAAAGCAATGCATCCAATAAACCTAGGCCCTGCTTTTATGATCCATGTATGATTTGGATCAAATGAATCCCTTAAACGTTGGCGAACCTCTCTTCATTAAATCTTCCTAACCTTGTTAAATCATCATGTAGTACTATTGCCCGTAAATTTGCAATTGTCTCAACATCAGAGCAATCGGACCGGTGAAGAGTAATCTGATCCACCAAGCTGACCCCCCTCCCTTTATTCAATGAATTCTTGGGCTATCCTGCCTATCCCTGCGTTTAGCTCGTAACCATTATTTATAGCATTTTGGGTACAGAAACCATACCATCAAAACACTTGCCGTTACTTGTGGTACGGTCACCCGCTGTCTGTAACGGCAGGCTTTAGAGCTACCCTCAGGGAGAGGACTTAACATTATTGAACTAGCTTGAAATAGATAAGCTACCACCTGTGAATAGCGTATATAAATGAAATAAGTGCCCCGGTTTCGCATAACATCCTATCTATGCTCTTCGTAAATAGCCACATATGTAGAGAATTCGAGAGAAATTATTGAACTACCCTGCTCGTTAGCTAAATAATTTCCTTTCTTTCCGCTTTGTATCTTAGAGTCACGTATTACTTCTAAAATTTGACGGTCTTCATCAATTCCATGACCCATTTGAATTTATAAATGCGATCAGCTCCGTATCTTTATGACTATGACAGAAGTTGTCACTATCCTAATCTATACTAAGTTTTAGATTCTCGTTAACTTTCGTTAAGTAATGAAGTGAACAGGAAACATGAATCACTTGAAGTGCCAGCCCACCTATTTTCTTATCACTTAAATAAAGTACTAGGAGGTGATATGTGAGTGTTAGAACATGTATTAGCACTTAAGCCCAGTTAATGTTATATTTATAAGGATTCATTACCGAATTATTCCAAAATAGTCTGGAGGCCATTGGCATGGAACTAACTCACACTCGCTTGCTTGTAGATTGCTTTAAGGAATGTTTTATTTTTTACCGAGATGTAATGGGGTTGGAACCCATTTGGGGAACAGAGGAAGGAAGATATGCTGATTTCAATGCAGGTAACACTACTCTGGCCCTTTTTGACCGAAAATCCATGGCCGAAGCGATCAACGAATCTTACTCTGTAGACGATCACTTTAATGATAGGACAGTCATCGTCTTTCAAGTGAATGACGTAGACAAGTCATTTCTCGAATTGAAGGGAAAGGTAAACTTTATATCTGAGCCGGTTTCAAGGCAATATGGGATTAGAAGCTTAAATTTCAGAGATCCAGCAGGAAACTTGATCGAGTTGTATCATGAAATTCCTATGGAGTAGGGGGTGTATTGAATGAGTACTATAAGTTATGAAGAATTTGTCCAATTAGTAGAAAAAAATAAGATTATTCCGTTCGCAGCGTTTATCCCAGATTATCCATCGTTGACAGCTGCGGCGGATCATAACGACTGGCATTCAGGATCCGGTACGGATCCATGGTTGTGGCGTATTCGGATTGTCCAAGACGGTGTTGCTGCATATGGAAAGTTTTTTGGTGATAAGGCCTGCTTCATTCAAACCGATTATTTTCCCATAGTCAGGTCCCTCCTATCATCCGGCAAAACCATTGAAGTACGTTATAATGACGGTCTGATATCAAGAACTGCGTATCATATCTATAAAGTCTTGTGCGAGCATGGAAATATCGATTCGCGAAACTTGCGGAAATTGACCGGTTTGGATAAAAAAGAGAACAAAAAAGAATATGAAACGTCACTGGTTGAACTACAGAATTATGGTGATGTCGTTATCACTGGAGCAGCAAAACAAAATGAAGATAATTCAGGCTGGAACAGTATGTGCTACCAACCTTCGGAATTATGGTTGAGCTCGATTCAGGCAAGAAGTGAAGATGTACTCGTCGATGATGCGAGGATTCGGTTGAAATCGGAATTATCCGAATTTTGCTCTGAGAAATCTTTTAGATTCTTTGCAAAGAAACTAGCTCTCTGACTCCGCCTCTATGACGCATCATCAACCGATCATTTTTTGCTAATCCATAATCATGTTGATGACTTGTTTTGCAAACGCAGCATAGGGATCGATCAGATCAGGGCTTCGATCAATAGCCCACCTTAGGTTATCGAAAGCCCTTAATAGTAGCAAATGCCTCGTTTCAGGTAGGTCTTTTTCACTTATTCCGTACCCGTCCATAAACGCTTTAAATTCCTCAACATTTGCACTTTCTTCTAGTCTTAAGATTTGATAATGTATCATTTGAGCAACAGTTGCATGCGGTACCACGCTTACTTCTGGATTCCAGTCCAGTAATATAACTTGCTTTGCCTGATTGACAATTGTATTCTTCAAAGACATGTCTCCATGGTTTAAGCCGAAGTGAAACGATGTATTCTTCAAATTTTCAAACAGTTTTTTTACTCTCTGCGATTCCATCGGAGTAATTACTCCAAGCTCAATCAAACGATCATGCTCATTCAAACAATTGATATTATATTGCACATACCCTTGCCAACTGCCGTCTGATCCGGCATGAGTAGGTGACTGAAACTCACCGTGGACTGGATCAAACAGATCCCCTCCATATCCTCTCACTTGAATAGAATGAATACGCTTGGAATATTCGCCTAGTTTTCTCCAAATATCAGACTTGGGAACAGTACTGTCTACCCCGTTGTCTCCCTCAATAAAGGCTTGAATCATAAATGCGGTTTCATCAACTATACCAATGGACAACACCTTAGGTCCTGGAACGCCAACTGCGGCTGCCTGCTCGATGCACCACTTTTCTTTGATAAAGCTCTGAAATGTATCTTTATTGTTCATCCGGACAACAACTTTATGACTCTCCGTTTCGACTACGAAAATTTGATTTATGATGCCTTTACCTATAATTTGATATGAACTTTTTACTTGTTCCTGAAGAAAATCGCATGCTATTCGCTCTGCTTGTATAACTGCAGATTTTTCCATTGTGTCCTTTATCCCTCCAAGCGTCGTGCTTCTAATAGTTTATCACACACTATTTTGGATAGTACGTTTATAATGAAACTCTACTTCCCGTAACTTTAATAAAATGAGCAGGCAACTGTAGCCTGCTCATTTTTAAGCCTTATTCAACTTACGTTTCTGTTAGCTTAATTGCTAATATATCGACGCATAGAAGGATAATGACAGTGCCCCAATTCATTGTCAGCTGCCTTCTTTTCTTTATTTAATTATCGTTTCCCGTTAGTTTCCCGGTATCATCTATAAGGTGTAAACAGGTTGGCATGTCTAAAATTAATCAAAGCATCATATGCTTCATCTAAATTCATTTCAAATTGATAATCGTCCGAGTTGCGAGAATTAGGATCATTCAAATCAACACCATTAAGGCTTCCGATATGAGGCATCTTCAACATCTCTTTCGTGAGTATTCGCTTTAATTGCTTATCTTGCATTGCACGATCAAAGTCCAAGAAATAAGCATCCTCTGGCAACTTCATGAATGAATTCAGTAATATGTTGTCGATACGAACGGTTAATGAAGGCGGATTCTTATCCGATCGTATCATTGAGTCTGCTGCTAATACCCCCTCATTAAAGGATGTTCCAATTGTATAATATGCATCACCATAACTTTTCTTTAATTGTTCTCCGATATATGTAATTTCTAGCATTTCGTTATCTATACTAATCCCTTTATCTTCTGCAATTTTAACAAAATAGTCTCCTGACGCTTTAATCTTTTTAGCGATATGTCCATTATGCCCTGCGATTAGTATCGGCCCGTTTGCTTGATTTATAATCCAATCCACTTTTTCCTTCATGGCTGTATCGCGATTCTGCGAATGTGAAATAAAGTGTAAGAAACCATAACCTTTACTATAATCTCGTATTAAAGAATCATTTATCGACGAATAGTAGGCATATATAGACAGCATATTCTGCATCGCGATCTCGTACAATTGCTTGCTGGACTTGGATATAAGATGATCAGCTTTCATATTCATTTTGTGTATCAATTGTTCAATAAGACGAACATCCTTCTGTAACAGTGGACTCCATGTATCCGTTTATACATACTTGCAGTTAATGCTCTATCTCTATCAGAATCTAATTCATCACCGACTAAGAGATAAAATAATCCCATAAGGTCATCAACACTTACATTAATGCTGCTGAACTCTCTGTAAAGATCACAATCCACATCTTTTAAATACTTGTCAAGTATGGGTTGTATTAGGTTTGGTCGCTGAACATCCATGCCCCAATATTGCAACTGTTCTTCACTAGATGCGGATCGATTATATTCGCGCATCCAATTGAATAACGCAGCCATCTCTTGTGTGTGGTACATCGGAATCCAGTCTTCCCACACATCTTTCAACTCTATGTCCTCGCCAGAAAGATATCGATTCATTAATTCAAAACCCGCAAATTCCTCCTCCAATACCAATGTGCGAACTCCATACTTTTCGACAAGCACCTTAAATACATCAAGCCGCACAGACTGAAATTCAGCATTGTTATGGGTCGCTTCGCCTAAACCAATAATCTGGACACCATCGGGTATCGTCAATTGCTTAACGGGTACAGCATATTTTTCTAGTTTATTCGTTAGATCATTTGGTTGACTAGAACAAGCAGTAAGTAATATCAATATAACGGTTATCCATGCTAAATATAATCGCCGCCTCATTGTTGCAACTCTCCTCTCTATAGGGGATTTATCTTCCTAACATCAAATCCCATATTAGGTATTCTATAATTTTATTGAGTAATCCTGCCTTTCAGCTTAATGATCTAGAGAAGTGAAATGTAGTTTATGCATATCTAATCGGCAATCGGGTAATGTTCTTATTCATTACGGCAATCGGGACAAGAACTTGTACCGATAAAACAAAAAAGCCGCTAAATTAGCGACTTTCAATGGGATCATGATCTTGTTCCCGACACGAAGAATCTCCAATGAGATTCCGTCTATTTTCGCTCAAGATTCCCCGAATCGCTTAGCGGCTCGTGCCCGGGCCCGAGCGATCTCAACCTCTCGATTGCGGGGTTCAGCTTGAGTCACCAAAGAATCCAGCAGCTGCCTTGCAACGATGGTAATCTCTTGCACCCCTTGGTTAAATGCTGCTTCGTTCGCTTTGGAAGGACGGTTAAAGCCCGAGAGCTTCCTTACGAATTGCAGCGCTGCAGCCTGAATTTCTTCATCCGTCGCAGGCGGGTCGAAATTAAATAAGGTCTTGATATTTCGGCACATGGCATACTAAACCCCTTTCTTGTAATGAACGCACTTTGATGTATCCAGCATAACATAGTTTGCTCATTCAAATAGTTCCTCAACCCTTTCATATTAAAAAAGAAGCAAAACGCGGACTTTGTAAAGGAACGAACGCGAGTAACATTCGCCCCATTTTTCGTAAAGCGATTCATTCCAATCTTCATCCGACACTTCTTTTCCAAGAGCCATTTCGTATGAAATGGCTAGGAACGAACCATTTTCTGCAGCAATTTCTTCAACCATATTACCTCTGGTCGATGGAAGAGCATTTGAAACTGCCAGTCCTTTTTTCGACAAAAAATTTAAAAATTCAATTTCCCCCCGTATATTATTTATTGATCTTCTAATTGTATGTGAGATTTTCAATATGAAAAATGCATTGTTTTTATGGTATTCATAAACAAAGCTTTCATAACCGCCCATTGAACGAATATTGTCTCTATTAATGTCATATCGCTTTATTGCTTCGGCAAGGATCTCTTCAGTGAATTGCTCTTCAATTTCTCGGATCATTTTCTCTACCTTCTTCCATTCTTAAGTTAAGTAGTTGCATCATTTTTTCAATCGGAAATTTCGGCAAACACCTGACGATAAAGCCGCGTTGATTGCTTTCCAAGTAATTGTCCATAAGCGCCCTCTGCCCTCTCTTAGAAACACATCGAGTGCTGGTTAATGCCTGGCAGCGGCAAGCACATCATATGTGACCCTTGTTGGATAAATCTTAAATGAAGAATATTCATCAACCTTCTTAGCACTTAAAGATATCCCCTACACTTTTCATCTCTAAATCGGAATGCTCGTTCTTGTTGACTGTAACATTCTTGTTAAATTATGAAAAGGAAAGAAATTAGTTAAATCAGCCCTTATCTTTGAAGGTTATTGCTTGTTAAAGAGATAGAGACAGGATTCATTCGTTGGTAAACTTCTCAAAATCACTTTTCAGCCAAAGCTGATTCCTGGTTCAAAGAGTTAGGAATGGGTATTGATGCGTCGGAAAAGCCAAGCGGGGCATTGTGTAGGAACAATTCATGAAACCAACTGCAGACTATAACGTAATACTGTATGGTTACGAATGCAGCAAATTATGCTTTGTAGCCAACCATCATAATTACAAACAGGAAGGAGGTAGTACATTGGGAAGGCGTTATTGCAAATGGATCAAGCTCCGGAACTAAAACGGTTTCAGAAGCGACTGCCGACAAGCTTTTTGCTCGGTTCGGCCAAGCAGCTTGAGTGGTTGGGACTTTTTCAAGCTACCTCCTTTCGTGGCTTGCAATGGAGCCGAACCAGCATTGAATCGTGCGTATCCGAATAGCCGTATTTCAATCTGGAGGTGAATCCCTCAAATTTGAGGGAATTAATTGGACATTATTACCGTTACAAATTTAATCATACTCGTTGTCTTGATCGGATTGACCGCATTTTTCGTCGCATCGGAATTTGCCGTCGTGAAGATCCGGATGTCGCGAATTGATCAATTGATAGCTGAAGGCAACCGGAAAGCGGTCACCGCCAAAAAGGTCGCGAGCGACCTGGACTACTATCTGTCCGCATGTCAGCTGGGCATAACCGTTACCGCCCTGGGGCTCGGGGCCATTGGCAAGCCTGCCGTTGAACGGCTGCTGTACCCGATATTCGACCTTCTCAACGTTTCGGACGCCGCAGCATCGGTTGTATCCTATGCGATCGCATTCATCCTCGTGACATTCCTTCATGTCGTCGTAGGCGAGATGGCGCCGAAGACGCTGGCGATCCAATTTGCTGAGAAGTTGACCCTTCTTCTCTCCGCCCCGCTATATTGGTTCGGCAAGATCATGTACCCTTTCATCTGGGCGTTGAACGGAGCTTCACGCGTCCTTCTGCGACGATTCGGCATTAAGCCGGCGGGGCATGAGGAGCATTATTCCGAGGAGGAGCTTCGTATCATCATGACCCAGAGCTATGAAGGCGGCGAGATCAATCAAACGAAGTTGGCCTACATGGAGAACGTATTCGCATTTGACGAACGAGTTGCAAAAGATATCATGGTGCCGAGAACCGAACTTGTGACGCTGGACAAGGATATGAAGTATGAAGAAATCGTCTCCATCCTGGACGAGAATAATTACACTCGTTACCCCGTCATCGAGGAAGGCAGTAAGGACCGCATCATCGGCGTCGTCAACGTGAAGAAAATGCTCCCGCATATCGTTTGCGGACGCCATCGCAATCTTGAGGAATTCGTACGCACCATCCCCTATATCTTTGAGGCGACCCCAATCAAGGAAGCTATGCTGAAGATGCAGCAAGAGCAGGTGCATATGGCGCTTGTTATCGACGAGTACGGAGGCACGGCCGGTATTTTGACGATGGAAGACATATTGGAGGAAATCGTCGGGGAAATCCGAGACGAGTTCGATGCCGATGAGGTGGCTGACATCCGAAAGATCGTTGGTGATCAATACCTGATCAACGGCCGCGTCCTGCTGGAGGACCTGGAGCGGCAATTCGGGATGATCTTCCAGGATACCGGCGGCATGGACACGATCGCGGGCTGGATTCAGTATCAACGCGGCACGACAGTGCAGAACGGGGATGAAATCGAGTTCGGCGGCTATGTATGGACCGTCGCCGAAACGGACCAGCTGCAAATCAAGCAAGTCCGGTTAAAACAAATGGAACCTACCATCTGAACCAACGAGCAATCGCTATAATCAATCTACCTGTGGAGGTGAATCCCTCGCCTGAGGGAAATTATTGGACGGTATAATTGCATTAAACCTGTTTCTGGTAGCCGTGTTCATCGGACTGACCGCATTCTTTGTCGGTGCCGAGTTCGCCATTCTAAAAGTGCGGATGTCCAGAATGGATCAACTGATTGCCGAAGGGAACAAAAAAGCGACGGTTGCGAAGAAAGTCGCGGGCGACCTGGATTATTATTTGTCTGCCTGCCAGCTTGGCATTACGATCACAGCCCTGGTGCTTGGTGCTCTAGGCGAACCGACCGTGGAGCGCATGCTGCATCCCCTCTTCGAGCGATTCGATGTGCCAGCGGCGGTTGCAACGGCACTATCCTATATCATTGCCCTGTCTATCATTACGTTTTTGCATGTTGTCATCGGCGAGCTGGCTCCAAAAACGCTAGCCATCCAATTTGCGGAGAAAATGACGCTAATGCTGGCCGGACCTCTGTATTGGTTCGGAAAGGTCATGAATCCGTTTATTCACGCTCTTAACGGCGCGGCCCGCTTGCTCCTTCGCATGGTTGGCGTCAAGCCGGCTGGACATGAATCGGTTCACTCCGAGGAAGAACTGAAATGGATCGTGGATCAAAGCTACGAAAGCGGCGAAATCAATCAGACGGAACGGGCCTATTTAAACAATATCTTTGCCTTCGACGAGCGATTGCTGCGGGAAATTATGATCCCCCGCGACCAGATCGTGACCGTTCGTAAGGGAATGCCGCTGAACGAGCTGATCCAGTTGCTGGACAACTATGATTTTACCCGCTATCCGGTCGTGGATGAACATTCGACGGATCACTTTGTCGGATTTATCAATACCAAGGAAATGCTCACTAGCATTGCAGCCGGCAAGGAATCCGACGTGGAGCGGTTCATCTACGACATGCCGCGTTTCGCGGACACGGCCTCCATTCGGGACGTCCTGCTCAAAATGCAGCAGACGCGGGTTCATATGGCAGCCGTGACCGATGCTTCTGGCCAAATCGTCGGACTTGTGACGATGGAGGATATTTTGGAAGAAATCGTCGGCGACATTCGTGACGAATCGGTAGGCCGCAGCCTGCCAGCTCTTCAGGGCTGATTCCAGTCTTACTGCGTAATGAACAATATTAAACGTCAATCAGCCCGTTATGGGCGGTTGACGTTATTTTTATCATAGGGATGGGGCACTGGTAATGGTAAAGCATCGAAACGTCTGGCTACCCCACCCATACTCCACAATTTTCCCATTTTCATTGGAGAACATCCTTTTTATTGGTGTTTAATCTTGCTGTCCTTACTCTCTTTTTCATCAAATTCTTCTCTTTCTTGTTTTCCTCAATAAATATCAGTTGTTCTTTTCAATATTTTGCCAGTTAGAAATACTTAATATTTCCGCTGCCTCTCCAATGAAGACCGCTCCTGCTTCCTCATCATCTTGCAGCTGGAACAACATCCAAGCCGTCATAGGTGCAAAAGCATATTCTTGTTACGATTTCGTAGGGGATGAAAAATCCGAACGCCAATTCAAATCCTTCCAGTCCTGATTGTGGTTAGAAGAATTCCGGATTTTATCGCAACCAAATACAAAATAGCCGCAACTATGCGGCTACTAGGCGTGTTTGTTCTTGTCGTCTTACCTTATTTGCTTATTTTGCATTCGACGAGCTGATGGATCCGTTCCCGTATCCTGCCGTTGCAGCTACCCCTTGATCCCCGTCATCGCAATGCCTTCAATGAAGTACCTCTGGGCGACAAGAAAAAGGATGAGCACCGGAGCGCTGACCAAGGTCGCAGCGGCCATCATCGCCCCCCAATCGCCGTCTCCGTACTGGTTCTGAAAGGAACTGAGTCCTACCTGTACGGTGCGTAGTTCATCGCTATTCGTGACGATTAGTGGCCAGAAGAAATTGTTCCAGGTCCCCATAAACGTGAAAATCCCCAGGGTCGCCACGGCCGGTTTCAAAAGCGGCGTCACGATCGAAGCCAGAATACGCATATGCCCCCCGCCTTCAATTAAGCCCGACTCGATCAGCTCCGTCGGGATGCCCGTAATGAACTGGCGCATGAGGAAACAGCCGAAGGCGCTCGTAAGGCCAGGAATAATTAGGCCCGAATACGTATCCACCCAGTTCATTTGCGACAAAATGATAAATACGGGAATGATCGTTACCTGCGAAGGTACCATCATTGTTCCGATGTAAGCCAGGAAAAGAGTTTTCCTCCCCTTGAACTCCAGCTTGGAAAAGGCATATCCGCTTGCGACCGACGTTATCAGAACACCTGTCACGGTACTCGCCGTATATAAAGCGGTATTAAAAAAGTACTTATTCCAGGGAGCCATTTCCCAAGCCGTTGTGTAGTTGGACCAGGCAAATTCGGTAGGAATCCACTTGGGTGGGTACACGAATACCTCTCCCGGTGTTTTGATTGAAGTCGTGATCATCCATACTAATGGCAGCAGGGTCGTCACGACCGTCAAAAGCAGGATCGCGTAAACCATAAGCATCCCGATCATGTGTGTTGGTCTTCTCATCCGTTAAACCTCCTACAACTCAATCCTCTTTCTTCTGATACGAGTTCCACTGCCAGATTGTGATAGCGAACAGCAAAATAAATAGCAGAACACTCACCGCTGAAGCCCTGCCAATTTTGAAAAACTCAAACGCATATTGGTAGATATAGTAAGCGATCATATTTGTCTGGTTCATCGGCCCGCCGTTCGTCAAGGCATAAATTTCGCCAAAGGTCTGGAAGGAACCGCTGATCGATGTAATCAAGATAAAAAATGTGGCTGGTCG
Source organism: Paenibacillus sp. FSL R5-0810 (assembly GCF_038002285.1). Classification (NCBI taxonomy): domain Bacteria; kingdom Bacillati; phylum Bacillota; class Bacilli; order Caryophanales; family Paenibacillaceae; genus Paenibacillus; species Paenibacillus sp. FSL R5-0810. Next base: position 1,752,087 of record NZ_JBBOCF010000001.1, on the reverse strand, counting down.
AAGTCCTGGAATCGTAATCCTGAAAAATTTCTGGACGGCATTCGCACCGTCGATTTCCGCAGCTTCGTACAGGGATCTAGGAACGCCCTGCAGCGCAGCCAGATAAATGACCATGTTATAGCCAAACGACTTCCATATTGAGAAAATGATGACGGACAGCATTGCCGTATCCGGCGAGACAAGCCATTGAAATGGATGATTGGGATTTCCGACCCCGATTTTCTCCAGAAAAAAATTCAAAAGCCCGTAGCTCGGTTCATAAATCCAAATCCATACCTGTGCCACGGCGATTACTGGCAGAATGGATGGCAGAAAAAATGCCGCTCGCATCAGCTTTCGGCCTTTGATTTTGCTGTTAAGCAGCACGGCCACCACGATCGCAATGCTCATGGAGAAGGCTACCGTAAATATCGTAAATACGGTTGTATTGACGATGGATTTCGTGAATACGGGATCCGCAAAGGATTGCTTGTAATTGTCCAGCCCCACGAGCGTGAATTGATTCGCGAACAAATCAACCTCTGTAAAGCTCAAATAAAACGAATAAAATATGGCGAACAGCGTAAATACGGCGATCCAGACAACATTTGGCGCGATCAGCATCCATGCAACTGCCGCATCCTTGCCGAATATACGTTTAAACTTTTTCATGTTTGCACCACCTCGCACACGCTTAATCAAGAATAGAGGGAAGGAGACGGATGCCGCTTTTCTCACCCCATCTCCCTCCTACACGAGCTTATTTAGATGAAGACCATGTTTTTAATAACGGTTTGCTTTCCTCGTACGCTTTTTGCATGGCCTCTTCGGCCGTTTCTTTGTTATGCATGGCAGCTTCGATATGCGAAGTGATAACCTCGGTGATCTCCGTAAGGGTGAGCACGTTAAAAGGCTGATATCTGCCGTACTGGTACCCGTCGATGTGAACCTGAATGTCCGGATTCTCCTTGACGAATTCCTTCCAAGCAGCGATATCCGAACTGCTCTTGCGAATCGGAATCGAACCGTAACCGACCGCGAATTCAGCCGTGTTTTCCGGCGTGGACAACCAGGTTAGAAAATCCCAGGCCGCCTTTTCCTTTTCCGGAGTTGTTTTGAAAATAAAATTGTTCGTGCCGCCCAAAATCGTCGCCTTGCCCTTTGTTCCTTCAGGCAACGGCGCAATGCCATAATCCAGCTTTTCGTTGGCATTCAGGGTTGGAATAGACCATGGTCCCGTAATGCTCATCGCGATCATGCCGGATTGAAATCCGTTTTGCGGCGGCGACAGGCTGGCCACTTTGTGCTTGTTGATCAGATCAGCGAAAAATTGGGTTGCGGCTCTACCGCCTTCTCCGTTAAACTGCAGTTCCGTACCTTCTGCATTGACATATTCGCCCCCGGCCTGCCACAAAAAGGGTGCCCAGGCGGCATCCAACGCTCCGCCCTGTGTCGTTGGCAGGGACATTCCCCATCTCTTTTTAGCCGGGTCCGTCAGCTTCTGTGCCGCTTCGACCAGCTCATCCCAGGTTTTCGGCGGTGTAACGCCCGCTTCATTAAACAGCTTCTTATTATAATAGAGTGCACGATTATTCGTCTCAATCGGAATGCCGTAGGTCACCCCGTCAAATCTCACGTTACCGTCAATCAGACCGTTCAGGAAGTCATCCTCGTTCCACTTGTCCGGCTCGGCCTGGATAAATTCATCCAGAGGTTTGACGACATCCTTCAGCGGTCCCAGCCACATCGGCCACATCAGCATCCCGACTTCCGGCAAAGCCTTGCCTGCAGCTGCTGCCGTTAACTTGGTCACCATATTGTCCGTATCCACGAACACGAGCTTCACCGTGGCATTTGACTGCGACTCGTTATACTTTTTAACGATATTGTCTAAAAATTTCGCGCTTTCTCCGGATGCACCATGCCAAGCCGTAATCGTTACCCGTTTACCTGAAGCCGTCTGATCCGTGCCTGATGCTCCCTCCTTCCCTGAAGATCCGGAGCACGCCGATACTACACCCAGCAGCAAAGCTGCTACCAGCGGTAAAGCCAGTCGTTTAAAATGTTTGAACACTTGAAGACCCTCCCATTCGTAAATCTCGCCTATGCTTTATCCCTTGCCCTGTTCTGCAGCACAGTGCTTTAATAAAGCGTTGATTAAAAACTGATTTTACTGTAGATTAACGGTACCGTGTCTACTTTTAGACTGAAAACCCAATGTTGTAAGCACTTACATGAATGTGGTGAGTCCATGATATACAATATCCGCCGGCTGGAACACCGACGAATCTTAGCAATAAAGTGGAAAAATCTTATGTGTTTTGGATAACGGGAGGTTAAGCTGTGGCTGGAAAAACGCATTTTTTCAACTATTTATACCGCAGAACGGTCGCATATATTGTCTGTTCCGTCATTGTGATCACCGTTCCCCTGCTCATCATGCTGTCGGCCTACTCCAGGAACGAGATCATGAAATACAATAACGAAGCCATCGGCCTCATTAACGATCAGCTGGATTCGTTCTTCCGTTCGATCGAAAACACACAAAACATCATTACGACCGATAAGAGTGTCGTTCTGCCGCTCACGCTCTACTACGCCGTTCCCAATTATGATATCAGCGCGGCCACCAACGCGTTCCGCAGCATGTCGACAACGTTAAAGAACATGACTATGTTTCAGGACGGGCTCCAGTTTTGCGTTGTGGGCCAGAAAGGGCATTTGCCCGTCAACTCGACGAAAGAAGACATTAACGATAACTTTGTCCCCAGGGATGCGGCTTGGTATGAGATATTCGAACGAAATCCTGAGAAAAGCCGGATTTTCTTCAACAATGAGCGTGATTACTATCTTTCAGCCGAAAAAGCCATCTCCATCATCAAACCGATCCCCGACATTCAGACAAGAAAGCCGATTGCTTATGTCATTATGGATATTACCTACCCTGATTTCAGGGATATGGTCGAGCGGATTCATCCATCCATTCCGATCCGGATTCAAGATCCTTCCGGGCAGATCTTGTTCAGCAACATGGACCCTTCGAGTCAGACGTCCTCAAGGGACAATAAATTGTTTAGCCGCCAGGTTTCGACATTTACGGGGATTGCGATTGAGAGCTACGTGCCGGAGCAGCTGTTTATCAAGTAAATCAGTTCGATCATCCTTGTAATCCTATCCATTATGGCTGTGTATTTGTTTATTATTTTCATCATTTCGCTCGTTTCCATGAAGCGGTTTACCCGCCCGATCTATTTACTGATGAAGGCTATGAAACAGGTATCCAGAGGCAATTTAGAAGTCGCCGCAAACTACCAAGGGAATATCATCGAGCTCCATGACCTCAAAAATTCCTTCAATATTCTCGTGACCGGCACCAAGGACCTCCTTAAGGAAAACTATGAAATGAATCTTCTGAAGACGCAGGCTGAGCTGGATGCTCTGCAGCAAAAGATTAATCCTCACTTCCTATATAATGCCCTTGAGACAATCTCCAGCCAGGCCATCATCGACGGCTCCAAAACTGCCAGCATCATGTGCCAAAAGCTTGGAGCCCTGTTTACTTACAGCCTTCAGCCTCAGGACATCGTAACGCTGGAGCAGGAAATCAGGCATCTAATGGATTATATGTATATAGCCGAAATCAGCTCTTTTTATCCGGACATCCACGTGGACATGAACATCGATCCGGATACGCTGGACCAGCTAATACCCAAAATGGTGCTTCAGCCCCTGCTCGAAAACTGCTTCAAGCATGGATTCGGCAGGGAGCCGGGACATACTCCTAAGATCTGGATCGAAAGCAGCATTCAGGATGAATATGTTCGCATCGAAGTGTGCGATAACGGCAGGGGCATGTCTTCCGATGAACTATCCCGGTTGAGAGAAAGCTTGAAGCAGGTGGAGAAAAGAACACTGTCTTCTCCCGGTACCTCAATCGGGCTACGACATGTCCATTCCCGGTTGGCTTTATTTTATGGGGATTCCTATGCCATGGATTTTCAGTCCGCCCCTTCACAGGGACTACGAGTCGTATTATTAGTTCCAATCCGAAAGGAAGATGCTTATGTATAAGGTCATAATCGCAGATGACAATCCCATTATTTGCACAGCGCTGGAAAGCCGCATTCCATGGAATGAGCTTGGTCTGGAGCTTTCCGGTGTTTGCCATGACGGCAGCGACGTTCTGGATCTGATCGAGAGACATGCACCTCATATCATGATCACGGATATCAGAATGCCCATCCTTGACGGAATCGCGCTTATCGAGCGGCTGCGCTCCCACGGGCTTCCACTGCAAATCATCATCATCTCCGGGTACAACGATTTCATATATCTTAAGAAAGCCATCGATCATGATGTGGCAGGTTATTTGTTGAAGCCGATTCAGGACCAGGAGCTGCTGAACAGTCTGCGTAAAGCGATCGGTCATTTAAAGGAACAGGAAAACGTCTCCCAAATGAGCCGTACTGCCCGTATCCACGAGCTGCGCGAATCCAAACGGAACGCCAGCGATCGTTTGTCCGCCGTCATTCGGGGCGTGGAGACCTGTGAGCGGTGCGGAGATGTTCTCGCGGAGCTTTCTTTTCCGTCGCCCTACCAATGGCTCTTGTTTCAGTTACCACTTCAAGAGGATGGAGGTTTACCCGAGATCACCACGGAAGATCTTTTGGAGTATGAGGATGTTCTTCTTCATCAACATGCACGGTCATGCCATCTATTCCTACCGTCCGGCACCCTGCTCGCTGCCATAGCTCCATATGAGCAGGCTGCTTCGGTTACGGACCTGGTTTCGGTGCAGCTTCGGGAAGATGGCATCCAGACAACGCATGCAGCCAGCATGCAGTTTCAGTCGCTATCCGGCATGCAGCGGGAGCTAATGGGAACAATAGCCGGTTTATATGGACAGCTATTTCAGAGCCGATTCACACCAGCGACTGCGGTGCATACCCCTTTTCTGACAATCAAGGATCAGCAGATCATCAGCATGCACCTCTCTCTGCAGGATTACAAGGGCTCGCTTGCGTATATTTCCGAGCAGCTCGATCAATGCCTGGTCTCAGCTCCGACACCGGGTCATCTAGATACCTTCATTAAGACCGTGTTCAAGTGGTATTCCGACTATGATCCAGCGTATTACGGCATGCAGGAGCAGATGGATGCAGCGCTGCTGGCTTCGCTTGCCTTTTCCTCGAGGGCCCATATACTGAATGCATTAACCCCAACGACAGAACCGGACTCTGATTCGGGGAGCAAAGCGATGAACGTCGTTCAGTATATCGAGAATAATCTGAATCAGACCTTGACCTTGAACATGCTGGGCAAGATCTTTCATCACAACAGCATCTACCTTGGACAGCTGATCAAAAAAGAAACGGGAATGCCGTTTAATCAACTGGTGAACAAGCTGCGGGTCGAGCGGGCCGAAGAGATGATCCGCCGCAATCCCGATGTGAAACTGACGGATTTGGCCTATCAGTTGGGCTACTCGGACAGCAAATACTTCTCCAAGGTATTCAAGAAAATTACGGGAAGGCCGCCAAGCCAAAGTGCGGATTCCGAAATGTAAAAAGCGATCTCAAATCCTGAATGGAGATCTGCCTATCGATCCTTATATCAAAAAATTCAGAAGACCTTCCAGACAATGGTTCACTTTCCTTATCTGTCTCTGCCGAAGCTGAAAGGTTAACCGATAAAAAATAAGAAGCGATCCAGTATCACTCCTGTGATCTCTGATCGCTTCTTAAATTGCATGAATGAGAATACAGTGACAGCCCTGTATAGATCAAATCCCATACATAAAGCCGACTATTAACAAGCTTCCAATGAGCGCTTTCTTTGTATAAATACTACAGTGTGATTTCTTTCTCCCAAGTTAACTCATTACCATGTTCATCTCGGAAAAGAAAGAGTACTTTCCCTTTCTCTCCTTTTAGATTATCGGGATAGATAAATCCAGAATACTGTCCATTTCCACTAATATAAAAGCCATCCTCTCCGTTACTACCATGTTCAACCGCTTCTTGAATAGTGTTTTTTACAACAGAATGTTCGGATAACCACTGCATTTCTACCAAATTGTAGCCTTCAGGAGCCTTATTTACAAAAAAGTCAAAGCTATTTCCTGTTGTTGGCTTTTCTGTCTGGTCAATAATAATTAAAATTTCTTTGTCCTGGGTATCTTGATTAGATTGATCAGACTGATTAGATTGAATTGTTTTAGTTTCACTTACATTTTTATCATTGGTTTCTTTAGAATTCCCACCTATCTTTTTATCATCTGAAGTATCAGAAGATCCGCTTTCCGCATTATTACCTTGATTCTCTTCAATGTCACCGGATTCTTCTTTATTAATACTTTCTTTCTTATCTTCCTGCTCTTGATTAGAATCAGTTGTCGTATTCCCCTGAATCGTTTCAGACTTTTGATTCACATTGCCATCTGATGTCTTCGTTGATTCATTACCGCAAGCGCTAGTAATCAGCATCATTACCACACCTGTAATAACGGTTACCTTTTTAATGTTAATCATTATTCATTTCCTGCCTTCGTTTAAAGTAAAGTAAAAAGCCACGCCTTGTTTAGTGTTTACTGCTCCATAATCGCTGCCGTGCAGTTCAAGAATATGCTTTACGATCGCCAGGCCCAAACCTGTTCCGCCGGTTTTCCGATCTCGAGATTTTTCCGCCCGGTAAAAGTGATCCCAAATACGTACTAGATCCTCCTCAGGAATAGACTTTCCGTTATTCTCTATGATGACGGTAATAGTTCCTATTCCTTTTTTTATGCTCATTTTAATCTCGCTGTTTTCAAATGCATGCCTTATTGCATTGCTCATAAGATTCAGAAGAACTTGTTCAATTCGCCTTAAATCTGCCTCAACAAATAAGCCTCTCTGGTTCAGATTATTAGTATAAAATTGAAGCTTTTTAGATTCCATTTGTTGTGAAAAAGAATCTACTACCCTCTGTATTAGATTATATAGATCAAAGGAGCTTGGAGACAGCTTGACGGCTTTCACTTCGAATTTAGATAATTCCAACATATCCATAATCAAGTCGTTCATCCGGTCCGTCTCATTAACAATTAAGGCCAGGTATCGCTCTTTCTTCTCCTTTGCTACTCCATCCTGTAACCCCTCCGCAAAACCTTTCACTATGCCAAGCGGAGTCTTAAGTTCATGTGAAATACTAGCAATGAGTTCTTTACGAAGCTCTTCAGCCCGTTTTTTTTCTTCTACGTCCTCCTGCAGCATTATGTTTGCGTGTTGTAGTTGTTTTATTGTCGTATCTAAGTTATGGGATAATATATTCAAGCTTCGAGATAGTTCTCCGAATTCGTCATTGGTTCTAACATCAGGCGGTGAAGAAAAGTCTAGTTTAGCCAGACGTACTGCTGCACGGTTTAACATAATCAAAGGGCGTGAAAGCATTCTCGAGTAAACTAATGAAAGTAACATTACAAGGAAAATAATAATGGGTGCTGCATAAATGAAATATTTTCTTAGGGTATTGACGGCTTCCCCCACCGGTTGCATGGAGGTCATCGAAAATAAGTAATGTTTCTCGTTAGCACTGTTTAAGAATGGGTGAAGCAAGAAAACATAATCGACCCCGCTCCATTTATCGCTCCAATTCACCCTGATTACTGAACCCTGTTTTAGTTGGTGTTGATATAAATCGACGTTTTCTAACCATTCCTCGACTGCTTCTTTTACCAATGCGTCTTGATATAAAGGGTTATAAGTACGATTCTCAGGAATGAGCAGATCTGATACCGTACCCTGAACCCGCACAAGTCCAACTTCTGGATAATTTCCCCTTGGTCGGATGGAAACAGGCTGCATGATCGTATCGTTTTCATCCATAAAGATTCCATCTACAGCTATTACATCGCCTAATCTTAAGTTCTGTGGTACCTCCCCTTCCTGTATCCCATCTAACGGGATCTCAATTTTTACAATTTTATTTTTAGTTTGCAGTTTTATAAAATAAGGATTCAAACGAATGATTTCAAAATTACTGTTCAATATTGAAATACTAGTATCATTTTGATTCATGAACTCCCCGATTGTTCTAGCGGGAAGTTTTGCATTCGGCTCTTTTTCCAACTCCTTCAAGAGCTGATTCGAGTTATGCTCCATTGCATTAATTTTAGATGATCTATAAAAATGCTCGAAGAATTGTCCTTGGGCGAACATGACCAAAGAAAAAATAAACAGGATTAGAAGTGAAGTCGCTAAAAATAATTTGGTAACTACACTGTGCTTTTTCATCCCTCACACCTCAAATTTATAACCCGCACGAACTACCGTAACTATATACCGTCCTGTTTCACCAAGCTTTGCTCTTAACTTCTTAATGTGTGTATCCACGGTTCTTAAATCACCTAAATAATCATATCCCCAAACTGCGTTTAAAATATATTCTCTTGATAACACTTTTCCGTAATTTTGAACTAGAAAAAGGAGCAAGTCATACTCTTTTGGAGAAAAATCTATATTCACTCCTGATATATTTACGACGTGTGCCTTTCTATTAATTTGTAGTTCACCATACACAAGCATCTCGTTTTTACGACCTACAGTTCCTTCTTTCCTCTTTAATAGTGCTTTAGCACGGGCTACCAATACTCGAGGACTCAAAGGCTTTATGACATATTCATCTGCTCCAAGTTCAAAACCCAATAGCTGGTCTTCATCATCAGACCTTGCCGTAATTATGATTATGGGTATATCTGATTTTGCCCGAATACTCCGGCATACCGTATAACCATCCATTTCTGGCATCATAATGTCAAGAATAATAAGGTCGAAATGGGCAGCATTAAACTTATCGAGAGCGATCCTACCGTTTTCCGCTTCTTGCACTTCCCATTCTTCCTGAATAAAGTAATCTGAAATAAACTCCCTCATAAGTACATCGTCTTCAATCAATAAAATGCTTCGTTTCATTACAGCACGCTCCACTTTCTGTTTTCAAAGGCATATAGAAATCACCACCTCTATTGTTTTATCAGTATAGCAGAATAGAAGCACGAACAACTTTTATCTTTTAGCGATCCCATTCATTAACTAAATATAAATTAAACTTGTGTATAACGTGTGTACACGTCATAGTTTTGCGCAAATTCTTTCGTTTTTCTAATCCAATCCCGTTGTTCTATCCATCACTCCGAGAGTGAGTTCTTAAAAGAATACTCTATCTCTGTGCTTTCCAACTAGTATCGTTCTTAGGTCTAGGGATCAAATCAGCCTTTAGCCGTATTAAGTAAATATTCTTTCATGGCTTATATTATAAAGGGCACAAGATCCATATATTAAAAAAATCGGAATAGAAGGGTATGCGTAGAAGCTGAGGAAGATACGTGTTTCAGAAAAGATACTGTTATTGGGGTATGGTTTGATCCTTATATTTATGGTGGTACAGGATTGGGTTCCACTTGGCACGTTAAATAATGTCCAGGCAATTTCATTGAATCGTTCAAAGAGCGAACTGGTCACCGTCACAATTATTGGAGTTGTGCAAATTTTAATATTGATAGCTCTGATATTGGTTTTTGTCGGCAAGAGACAACCTTTATGGGTAAAGTTTTGGTTTACTTATTCATCCCACTTTTATATTTGCTGGAGCATTGCTTGATTGGTGGATTCCTTATTTGTTTGGATACGGTGCCGAGGAGAAAAGTACAAGATACATCGAAATGTTTGGAAACACGCATTCCTTTTTGCCTTTAAGGAATGGTATTGTGCCAAATACACCACATATCCTGTTCCATACGATACTTCTAATCTGCATCTTCCTTACCATTTATATTAGCTTCACTAATAAATCGAGGAGTTCGCAAAAGAAGTATATTTCAAGAGAAAAGGTTATATAAGCACTAGGGTTATTGGCTGGGATCTCACTGGAGGTTTTGATTCAGACTATATTAAATAGGTGACATATTGAAAATATTTTAACGCATCTAAACTTTTCAACACTAACAATGAATGAGCATTTTAAGAAAAGGTAGAGACTTTATCTAATCGGGAATCGGCTCAAGTTCTTGTCCCTCGTCACCCCCCCCTATCAAATAATTTGAAGGGGGGGTGGTTTGATGATGGATACACCTTTTATGAAACACTAACATCTCTTTTACTTAAATTCTTAAATGCCAAGTATTCCTTATTGGACTTCATATAACTTAATATCTTTTCGGCACATTCTTTTGGATTCATCTTTTCCGTATTTACTCTGAGGTCGTACTCATCAACGCTATATACCTTGTTGAACTGTGAAGCCGCTAGTCCAATAACTCTATCTCCTCTTGCTTGCTCTCTTCTAATGAGTTCTTCTTTCGAGCATATTACTCCTACAAATAACGTAGGCTGATCGAAAAACAGATCAAGACACTCATTCAACCACTTGTCGTTGTCGATTACGGTATCTACTATTACATTCACACCAATTTCTGAAAACAATTTTATTGTCGAATAGTACACGGAGAGTAAGGGATCAAAAATGATTTGTCCGATCCTTTGCTGATCTACTTCTCTTGTAGGTTCAACAACATCTAAAAATTTGGTGTTGAATTCTTTAATAAAATGATCTATTGATAAATAATGAAATGGAATCTCTGTTTGATTCATCAGTTCTATAGAAATACTAGTCTTTCCTGAACTTGAAGTTCCGTTCATTAACACAATAATCCCTTGCTTCAAACGAATCACCCTCACGTATAGGATTGGCGTAGCGTTCACATATCGTCTTATCTCTTGCCAAATTGGGAGGGCTTTCACCTTTTTTAACAGAATGTAGAAAGTACTCACCATGATTTATCTCCAGGCAGTTAAGCTGCTTACCGTAGGCACATGCTCCGTCAACACCTATCTTATCCTCAAGAGGACTAAACCAAATATCTGCAGATGAGTGCAAATAAACGCATGGCGTATGGCCAAAAACGACGATCTTATCTGTACCTGTGAGATTGTTAATGAATATGTCTCTGATCCACAAAAAATCGTCATCGGGCTGTTTTTTCCAATCCTCATAGAATGGGTTGATTCCGGCATGTACGAAGATATGAGTATCTGTTTCATGGTACAATGGCAGATCATTAAGAAAATCAATGTGCGGTTGGAAGTGATTACGAATAAATTCCTTGGCTTTTATATATGTATTCCAATCAAATTGCTCCTCCAAGAAGTCAAAACCACAATAACTCTCTATCGTCTGATACCCTCCATTATTTAACCAATGAGCATTAAGGCTCTCATCATTGTTGATCAGGGCGCTTACCATCATATCATCATGGTTTCCCTTTAGTACAACCACCCCAAACTCTTCATGCAATTCCTTGACTCGCTGCACGACCTCTCTGCTCTTTATCCCTCGATCAACGTAGTCTCCCAATAAAATCAACTCATCATGTTGAGGCCTATAATTAACTTTGCTTAGCAACAAGTTGAATTCATCGAGACAACCATGAACATCACTAATTATCAATGATCTGATACAGAACCCTCCTGTCTCAGTTGAATCTTTCATAATATACTATGCCATTGCCATCAGGTTTATATCGACGAGTCTTCGTTGAACAGGCTAAGGACAAACGGCTAAAATTCGCCATCTCCTGCTAGTAATATCCTAAAGCTCCTCAATACGCTTCGCTCAATATAGTTATTTCATATACCATTTAATCGCATTCTTATACAAGACCTTTTCAACTTGATCATTATCAAGAGTGTTGTAAATCAATTCAATATCAGAATGATCATAAGGTCTCTTTGCTCTCGTTGAAGGTAAATCGGTTCCAAACATTAAGGCATCTGGGTTAATTGAATAAATTGTACGGATAGCCTCTGTTACATCAAGATCAACCCTACCAAAGCCGGTTGCTTTTACTCTAACTCCCTTATCGACTAAAGATAGAAGGTTATTAAACCCCTCTCTTGATAAACCCAAATGATCTACCGATACTGCAGGGAGTTTTTCCAAAGTTGTTGCAATTTCAGGTAAAGAAGTAGAATCAATATATAATTCAGCGTGCCATCCTACTAACTCATGAACTCTCCTGGCGAAGTAGTCTAAACGGGAGATGTCTTCCGAACCTCCTCGCTTGACATTAAAACGAATGGCTCTTACACCGTAGCCATGCAGCCTGATTATTTCTTCATCTGACGTATCATGTGGCAATTGAGTTACACCAACAAAATTCTCACCGAGTTTTTGTAACGAATTAATGAGATAGTTTTGATCGAATCCTTGAAATGAACCCGATATAATAGCACCTCCCATTACATTTAGTTCCTGAACTTTATCTAAATAGTCTTTGCAGGTAAAGGGCTCAGGTAAGAATCCTTGATTCTCTATTAATGGAAAACGTGGGTCTATGATGTGTAGGTGTGTATCAAAAATGGTTCGCATGAATTTTTCTCCTCTCCTATCGCCAGATGTAAGCATTAGAAAAAGGTACACATGTGTTTCATCTAATGAAATTAAGTTTCACTAATGCTTCATCTATATTCTAACTGAAAAACACTAAGATAAAAAGCACCCAACATTGATAGAATTATATGAGTTTGTCGCATGTTTTTCTTTAGAGTCACATTTTATATGGATCCTCTTCATTAAGCTATTCCAACCCTTTAGCTTAATGAAATAGCATTGGAATTGCTTAGATTTTCATTTAACCGGTAATCGGACTCATTCTTGTCCTACAGCTGAGGCTGAAATTAAAAGCATAAATCCAATGAGTATTCATTAAGTAAGTATTTCTTTAAGAATCCATTATCTAGGATATTCAATTCTAACCTATAATTAAGGATGTCTTATGAATACAACCTACAAGCTCAGTCAATTCTAAATACAGCATGTAAATAAGCCACTTGGAAAGGACCAGGTGGCTTACTCATGTCATATTACACTTCCTCAAGTCTTACTTGTTGGCGGTACCGGTAATCTTCTCGTAGTACGGAGCCAGCTTGGAAGTCGCCTGCTCATATTGCTCCTGTTCTTCTTCGGTCAGCTTCTCGGCATCTTGGACAAGACGGACCATGAACCCGTACAACCAAAACCGGTATTACAACGCAACATCTTCACTTAAATCCACATTTCTGCCGCTTTCCCGATCAATCTCACCTTTGAATCCTCCCATTACATAGCTTTGAAGCCAACTTCTAAAAGAACTGCCTTATCCCCCGGAAGTTATGGCCAAACAAGTTGGAATCTTATTGGAGAGAAGTCTTTAGAGCATTACTGGTCCATTTGTCATGCAGATATGAAGAAAATCAACCACGAATAAGTGGTATTGTCTGGTCCTCATGCATAAAGGGCAGAAGTCGACGCTTCTGCCCTTTGATCGTTGCCCCTGCCACTTTATATCTATATTTACTTCAACTCCGTCACGTTGCCGTCAATGCTGATGCTCTTGATGTCTACATCCCCTAGAAAAACGAGGTTATTCTTGCTGTCGAGATTATACAGCCATTGAAATCCGTTCTTTGTGGTACTTGTCGAGCTGACATGCAGCATCAGTTCTGATCCGTCAGCGGCAATAACCTTAACCTCCGGCGTATATTCCGGCAGTTTATCTAACTCACCGTCGGTACGCTTGCCTTCGATAGCTAACCCGATGGAAGAAACACTAATAGTACTGAGAGACATTGCCTCCTCGCCCTCATCAATCGTCAGATTTAGACCCTGCTCTCTTTGCTTCCCGGGAGAAATGGTGAATTGTACATCCCAAGGGCCTTCAACGGCTTGGGTGATGGCCGCTGACGTGATTCGATCGGCTGTGATCCGTGCCTTTAGCCCGTCGAGGTCATTCATCGCATCCATTTCAAATACGCCGATAAGCTTTTTGTCATCGTCAACAAGCTGCTGCCCCACCATATAATTCACATCATGTTCCATATTCAGTTCAAGTGCAGGTATCGAAGCACCCTCTGGGAATGGCATGCCATCCTCTTTCATGAAGCTGACCACCAAATAACCGCTGTTGCCGACATAAATCCCTTCTTCCACATTCATGGTTACCCCGGAGGCGGTATCTGTCCCTTGTATAGGTGACCGTTCGTCTTCCGCAATGGATGCGGATTGGCCGAAGAACTGCTTCAAGCTATCCATGTACTGACTCGCAAAAGCGGTCGTGCTAAGTATCATAATCATCGCGGCAGCGATAACGATACTGGCTTTATATTTTTTTACCTTCCTGTTTTTAAACATCATCGTTTCCTCCTCTAGAATACGGTTCATCGCTCGATTCTTGATGCGTTCCAAACTGATATGCTGCGTCAACTCGCGTTCCTCTTCCTCCGTAAGAAAGAGTTTCTCCAGTTCCTGATTGTCGATATTGGCCAAGATATCTACAATTCGTCGCTTCACTTGCATCCATCCCCTTTCGCTATTCATTTGAAGCTTCACTCCTATAGACACGCTCCTTATAAAAATCCTACGGATTCTCGGTTTCATAATGGATGCGCAGTTTATCCTTCGCCCGGCGGATCCGGGCAGTGACGGCTTTCTCCTGCATATTCAGCCTGCTTGCAATATCCCGGACTTTCTCCAAATAGAAGTATCTGCGGATAAAGATTTCACGATCCGGTTCCCCCATATCCTGGACCATGCCGCTAATCGCTTCCTTCTCCTGTCGCAGAATAGCCAGTGCCTCTGCAGAAGGACAAGAAACCGCATCATCTTCCAGTTCCGATTCTATGACCCGCTGCCTTTTTCGCAAAACATTCAAAGTATGATTACGCGCGGCTATGGCCAGGTAAGGCTTGAGGCTATCTCCACGCAGCATGATTTTGGGCCCGTCTGTCCACAGCTTGACCAGTACGTCCCCGGTGATTTCCTCCACATCGTAGGAATTAAACCGTCCACCAGCCACCTTAGCAACCACCGCGGCTATGTAGCGTGAATATCGGTCAACCAATGTTTCAAAACATTTCGGATCTTTCCGAGCAATACCGTACAACAATGTCCGATCCTCCATGGATCCTCCCCCCTTTATAACCATCTCTTTTAGTTGAACTAAGCCCATAAATCCGGTGCTACTATATAAGACACCATTAATTCCGGAAACCCTACATGAAGTCCAATAAAAATTCACAAAAAACCGTTACCGGAACCCGATAACGGCTTAGCTGGAGCGATGAATATCTGATTTGGCTCCTCCCACACCCCATTTCCTGTTTTGCTCGCGAACTTGTGCGGCATCCGGGTTACGCATTTCCCAGCCCGGATGCGGCGACAGTTAGTAACTCCACGATATGTATGTAAGAAGTAAAGGAAACCCAGCTCTTCAACAGATAGCCAATATAAGTGAGCAACCGTTAATGAAATATTATCAAAAATATTTTTTTCTCATCAAAAAAAGTCACTCGGGAAAAATCCGGAGTGACTTTCGGCTATTTGTTCATTTCGGTGATCCAATCCTCTATAGCAAGAACAACCTTTTCTAATTGCTCTTCCTCATCAATGGCTGGATCATGATCCCCTTTTTGCTTTCCATATGATCCAAATTGTCCATGGTTCCCTCCCTCGATACTGACATACAAAGTGTCTGCAGGTAGGTTGGTTCTAGCCCTTTCCCAAGCTTCTCTGTTGAGTACTCCATCTGATGTCCCTGTTATTTGCAATACAGACAGATCTGAATCTTTTATTGAACCCGTATCATCAGCGTAAGAAGCCAAGAAAAATATTCCCTCTAGCTCCTTACTGTGTTCAGAAGCATATCTGGCTGCAAATGAACCTCCTAAAGAATGTCCCCCAATAACGTATGATTCATCGGGGTGTTCTTCAAGAAAGGAGTTGGCTTTATTTTGGCCAAAAATGGCTAGATTCAGCGGCATGTCTGCAATGTATACGCGATGTCCCAGTTTTGCGAGTTCCCTCGCAAAGGGGGAATAGCTTTTCGGTTCTACCAGACCTCCAGGGTAAAAAATAATATTAGGTTCGATTACCTTCCCCATACCAGCCTCAAATTTGTAACCGTCTTTTACCTCTGTTACTTTGACCAAATTATCGCTCTGAAAAGCGAGCTCCGCTTGACTGGAAGGACTGTAGGTTATCAATTTCAGGTATATGAATAAGCCAATTGCAACAATCACGAACAATGAGCATCCCCATACCAGCCTTCTAATCCATTTGTTTTTCTTCTTCATGGTTGACACTTCCCTTCACTTGAAATAAATTAAATTATATTTACCGGTAAGTATAATTACAAGTTTAATTTGTTGATATGGATAAATTGTCATAAGTTATTCCCGGAGGCTATGATGATGAATAAGGATTCAGTTGGCAATAGGATCAAGATCTTGTCCTATAAAAGGATAAGTCTTGGTCCTATAAACGTTAAACCCTCCTTATGCTCGGATCTCTGAAGGGTTATGTTCTTATCCGTCTGACGCCTGACCTCTCCTTGCCATTAAAATAAAGATAGCCGACCCATACTGGTCAGCTACCTTACGAAACGGATACTATTTTCATAATTTTAATAAAACCACGTTACCTACAGTGCAAATAAGTGAACAAGGATATCCATCTAATTTAGTAATTTGGCTACTGACCTGGTAATCCAGTAAAAAATTTCGCCGATCGTCATTACTTTTTCAGTATTATCAAATTTTTCTTCGATTCCTTTTTCGCTTTTTTTATTAGTAAGCATAATTTGATCTCCTTTGGTGATTCCTTTTTACTCAACTTATGTGTAGCTTTCATGTAGTTTTATACGAAAATAAATTTGTGAAAGTTCCGATTTTCAAAAATAATTCAGCTTAAGGTAGCAGTGAAATGCAGCTAAAAGCTTATCTAATCTAATCGGTAATCAGACTTTGTTCTTGTCCCCCGGCTATTGAGAATCCAATCAAAAAGAAACTCCGTTCCCCTTATATGGGACATTTTTTGGTGGAAGAACAACCCCGGTTTTCTTAAGGATTCCTCCATAGAAGTTATTTTTTTAAGCTCCATGAATGAATGACTGTATTGTTCTTTTTTAAATGGCTGTACCTTATGGCATTCTTATTCTTCAGTTCATTAAATAACTTATAATAATCCTGCTCCAAGGTTTCCCAAGCACTGTATTTTCCATTTCCGTCTAATCGCACGGTTAGAGAGCTTGCATTTGTTTCGTTATACAGGATTCCATTGGACGTTTGCCAATCGGGAATTTTATCTTTCCACTCCGCAAATATAAAACCCTTCCACTTGTCCCCGAGAGCCGACATCAATAAATTTCTATTTACTGGGTTAACTCCTCTGAACATTTCTAGCCTAGGATGATTATTATCAATGAAGAAATTACCGCAATTGGAACATTGATAAACCGTTTTAAAAAGTGTGCCTATTAATGATCGGATTCTCATTGCAGCCTCTTCTTTATCTGTTGATGACGGTCCCGATTTCTCAATAGCATCGTCAATCTCGTCCAGGAGATCAAACTGATCTTGATCCGATATTAAATATCCCTTATAGGATAAATAATCCGTCGTATCGTGTATTATTTGTCCACATTCACGTCTAAAATTCATTCGTTCACCTCAAACCGGCCGCTTCTTAAAATTAGGGTTGCCATTTACAAAGTATATTGCAATATAAATATTACCACATCCTGGAGTTTTCCTGCCCGATAAGAGAAACAATCTAAAGAGAAATATACAATTTAATGGTCCAGTTTTGAATTTTCAATGTTAAACCTTTTGAAACATCCCGCTATAATGAATTGTAGTAACCATTAAGGACGGTGAAGAGAATGGAAAAAGAACGTTTATTAAGGAAACCAACTGAACAGGGAATAGAACTCACCCCTCTCGAAATACATATGCACGAGTTTGACCACAGGCTTCGTGGGTATGACCAGGACCAAGTTAACGATTATTTGGATAGGATCATTAAAGACTATGAAACATATAACAAAATAATAAAGGAGCTTCAGGAATATGTAGTTATGTTGTTAAATCATGCGACTCCTTCAAGCGTTCCTGCAGGCCTCCATCAACGACTTCGCGAACTAGAGATTCATTGTTTCGGCAGACCGAAAGATTAAGGGAGGTTCCTGTCCAGACGAGGGTATTGACACAAAAGAGGCCTTATGAGGCCCCTTTTGTGTGCTCTCTAGCAGCAATCTGCCAGCAAATGTTAGTCGGCGCTCGAGATCGCTCGCAAGGTGGGCTTCAATCATGTGAATCACTTCATACAATCCTTAAAAAAGGTCCAAGGAAAAACACCTAAAGGTTTTAGGGAATTCAGAAGCGGATTAAGGAGTTGAACACCGTGAATTATTTTAAAGGAGCCATACCAGGATCAGATAACTTTATCTACTTCAAAAGTGAAGTTAAGCTTTATGAAAATGATGTTATTGTCTTAGAAGAAAAGAAATACTTCATTGAACGAATTGAAAGCGGACTACTAATTTTACAGAAAGTTGGCGCCATTGTTTCGGTTAGCGTATAAGCTTACATTTATAAATAAACAAACATAATATTGTACTACTTGTTTATACCATGTCAAAAAGCATTAAGTTGTCTTCCTGCATAAGGCAATCGCTTTTTTGCAATTGAGAAATGAAGACAATACGATGTCAGGACCATCCAAATACTGCGTAACTCTGTCTGCATCGATAAACTCTATATAACAAAAAATAGACACTATCAACTTAATGGATAGTGTCTTACGTGTGCTTGGCGGCGTCCTACTCTCCCGGGACCCTTCGGTCCAAGTACCATCGGCGCTGGAAGGCTTAACGGTCGTGTTCGGTATGGGAACGCGTGGAACCCTTCCGCCATCGCCACCAAACATGATTTTTGCGCTGCCTTTGCTTCATGATTGCTCATCAGCAAAATATCAAGCCTTAGAAAAGGCATGCAGCTTCAAAATCGTTTCAAGATTTTTTGAACCTTGAAAACTAGATACGAAACGTCTTTGCGTTGATTAGAATCCGTAGCATTTCCCCAATGTGGTATCGGGGTCCCCGAAAAGTATTCGGCATTAGCTTCAAAGCTTCGCTTCACTTTTTGGGGTATTGTTTATGCTTCCGTAGCGAGCTTTCTTTCAGAAAGCTTTTAGGATAAGCCCTCGACCGATTAGTATTGGTCAGCTCCATGCATTGCTGCACTTCCACCTCCAACCTATCTACCTCGTCGTCTTCAAGGGGTCTTACATACTGGGAAATCTCATCTTGAGGGGGGCTTCACGCTTAGATGCTTTCAGCGCTTATCCCGTCCGTACGTAGCTACCCAGCCATGCTCCTGGCGGAACAACTGGTGCACCAGCGGTACGTCCATCCCGGTCCTCTCGTACTAAGGACAGCTCCTCTCAAATTTCCTACGCCCACGACAGATAGGGACCGAACTGTCTCACGACGTTCTGAACCCAGCTCGCGTACCGCTTTAATGGGCGAACAGCCCAACCCTTGGGACCTACTTCAGCCCCAGGATGCGATGAGCCGACATCGAGGTGCCAAACCTCCCCGTCGATGTGGACTCTTGGGGGAGATAAGCCTGTTATCCCCAGGGTAGCTTTTATCCGTTGAGCGATGGCCCTTCCATGCGGTACCACCGGATCACTAAGCCCGACTTTCGTCCCTGCTCGACTTGTAGGTCTCGCAGTCAAGCTCCCTTATGCCTTTGC
>NZ_JBBOCF010000001.1:0-1727500 GCF_038002285.1 Paenibacillus sp. FSL R5-0810 | reverse complement strand
GCCCCACATATCCCTACTATTTCTGCAAAATTCTTGTTGAAGCATGCTTCGTTAACCGTCGCTAGCCGTTTCATCCATAAGGGTGCTACGCAGACGACGAACGTCCCGGATTGGTGGCTGCCCAAACATCCGCGCATATTCCCTGCTAAAATGCGATGGGCTCTCATATCCAACCTGAAATGCAGCTTCGGCCGCATCGATGGATCCTGTCAGGAGTAACCGGCGTGCCTCTTGCAATCGGATCTGTTTCTGAAACTGGATCGGACTCATCCCTGTGACTTCCTTAAAATAATCGTATAAAGACGAAGCGCTCATGCGGGCCTCTGCGGCTAAATCATCGACGCGCAGGGGCTGGGCAAAGTCGCGATTAAGCTTTTCGACGACCCCTGCGATGCGTTGTGCATGACTTCCGATAACTGCAATCTGCTTCAGCGAAGCGTTATTTTCTTTCTGGAGCACCCGGTAAATAACCTCTCGCATAGCGTAAGGCGCAAGCACCGGGATATCTTGCGGCGCTTCGATCAATTTTACAAGCCGCAGCACTGCATCCAGGAGGGCATGGTCGATTTGGCTTACCTTTAGTCCCCGGCATGTTTCATTTCCTGCTCTCATCGAATCTCCGGCAGCCTGAATGACGTCAACAATCTGTTTCATATCGAAAATGATCTGCGCACTGACATATGGTGTTTCACTCGAAGCTTCCATCACCTGTCCAGTAATCGGCAGATGTACCGATGCGGTTAAAAAGCTGTTTGAATCATATTGGTACATCTCCTGCCCTAATATAACTACCTTGGAACCTTGAGCTACGACGCAAAGAGAAGGTTCATAAACGGAATAAACCGGCTCGGACGTCCTGGAAGCACGAATCAGGCGCAAACCGGGAACTTTCGTGTCATGCGTTCCGTCTTCTAGCGTGAATTTCTCTATGATATGTAGAAGTTCCTTTCTTTGTTTCTCGAACCATGCATCCATTAGTCTTCCCCTTCTTTTTACTGATGTAATTAACCTTACTTTATCTTTCTCTGGAGGATTTGACAATGATCCTGCAGGATCCGGCTACCGACTCTCCGCTCGAAGTTGCGATAATCGATATGTAAAAAAATGCGTTAGCGGAATGGGAGACCTATCCATAAGCAAACTTACAAGGTAGGTAAATGACAGCCCAATACACGCAAACGAGACGAGAGGAGAAATTGTATGAGTACACCAAACGAACAAAACCATCCATATGTCGGCATGTGGGTGACCAAAGACGGTTATATTCGACATGAACTGCTGCCGAACGGGCGGTATGACGAGGCACGCGGTAATCGAAAAAGCGCTTATCAAGGCCGGTATACCATTATAGGCGACCATATTGAGTACGTAGATGATACCGGGTTTACCGCAGACGGTGATTTCCGGGATTCAGTGCTTTACCACGCCGGTATGGTTCTCTATCGTGAGGAGTAGGAGATTTCCTTGTTTAGTTTATTAATTAGTTACCGTTTAATCGAACAATTAGCATAATCAAATGGAAGAGGAGAAATGTTTCATGTCAAAAATCCAGGGTAAAGTTGTTGTCATTACAGGAGCAAGCAGCGGGATTGGTGAAGCGACGGCCAAGCTTCTTGCCAGTCAGGGAGCGCATGTTGTTATGGGGGCCAGACGCGTGGAAAGACTGGCAGCTTTGGCTTCGACGATTGAGACAGAAGGAGGCTCGGTACTATTTCAACAGCTGGACGTGACGAATATCGAGCAAATGCAGTCCATCATCCGCTTGGCGCAGACCCGGTTCGGCCAAGTCGACGTCATTGTAAACAATGCCGGCGTAATGCCCCTCTCTCCTTTGGCTGCCTTGAAAATTGAGGAATGGAACCGAATGATTGACGTCAATATTCGCGGAGTTCTGCATGGCATCGCTGCAGGTCTTCCCATCATGAGAGAGCAGCAATCCGGTCATATCATTAACTTGGCTTCCATCGGTGCCTATGCAGTGTCACCAACGGCAGCAGTCTACTGTGCAACCAAATATGCCGTTCGCGCCATCACGGAAGGCTTGCGGCAGGAAGTTGGAGCAGACATTAGGGTAACGCTGGTTTCCCCGGGCGTAACACAGTCTGAGCTCGCAGAGAGTATTTCGGATGACGAGGCCAGGGAACTCATGAAAACGTACCGACGTGACGCTCTGCCTGCTTTTGCCATTGCCCGAGCTATTGCTTATGCGATTGAGCAACCGGCAGATGTCGACGTCAATGAGTTAGTGGTGCGGCCAACTGCCCAGCTTGCATAACAATGTGACAGAGAAAGGACCTGGAGCAACGGGTCTTCAAATATTGAAGGATGAATCAGGCAGTCAGTCAACCCATCGACTCGGCTGCTTGTTTGCTTCAAACTCCCCCTCCGATTCCGTCAGCGGAAAGTTTTGTTTGAAGATAGGCCTAATGGGTTAGAAGTATGCGGCAACTCCCGCCCACCCATAACCTATTGAGTTACGCTTTTTCGTCATTTGTTTATGACTACCGTGCTAGACAATTACCCTGCAATTATTGCACAGGTGTTGCTTGCCCCTGGCACCCCAACATTTTTCCGTCTTTGTTTGTTAGCACAGCTAAATCAGCAATGAGCCAATCACCTCTACTTACGAGGTTCCGAAAATTTAAAGTGGGCAACAGTGCTTTCGCACAGTGTCGCCCCCGCTTGTATTCGTTCTTCAAATCTCAATTTTATATCCGACACCCCATACCGTCTGAATGAGCTTATAGCCTAGCAATTTGTCCACTTTCTCTCGCAGGTTGCTGATGTGTACCATCACAGTATTATTGCCCTCATAATATTTTTCCTTCCATACCTTCTGGAAAATGTCTTCGGCGGGAAATACTTGCCCTGGATGACTTGCAAGTAAATATAAAATATCAAATTCTTTTGCGGTGAGGACGATTTTTTCTTCATTGTATCTTACTTCGTAACGTTTATGGTCGATCGTAAGTGGTCCAAATTGCAGGACAGAAGAACCTTGAGATGGATTGTTTTTTGCCGGATAGGCGCGTCTCAGAAGGGCCTTCACCCTTACAATTAACTCCAAAAGATGAAACGGCTTGGTCATATAATCATCTGCACCAATCAATAATCCTTCTATCTTGTCCATGTCCTCCGATTTGGCGCTTAGCATGAGAATAGGCACGTTCTCTGTCTTTCTAACTTCCTTAGAAAACGTAAGTCCGTCCATCTCAGGCATCATCACATCTACGATTACAAGGTCAATCTCTAGTTCCTGAAAGCATCGTAAAGCTTCCAATCCAGTAGCAGCTGTGAAGACGTTATGACCTTCTTGTCGAAGTGCAAGCTCCACGAGTCTTACAATTTCCGGATCGTCGTCTACCACCAATATGTTAGCGTTCATCGATGTTCTCCCTTTCAAACAAAGTAAAGAAAGCTGTCCCGCTCTCATCACTCTTCACCCAAATTTCCCCTTGATGAAGTTCTACAATATTTTTGGCTATGGCAAGCCCGAGACCTGAACCTTCTTCCGTACGCGCCTCATCTGCTCGATAAAAGCGTTCAAAAACATATGGAAGAGAGTGCTTAGGAATCGGTTTCCCGTAATTTTTTATTTCAATACAAATCCCTTTCTCGTCCTCCTGGAGTCGGATATCAAGCCACTTACCATCCGCGCCATATCGCAATGCGTTGTTTATAATATTTTCGTATACTCGTACGAGTTTCTCAGCATCTGCATAAAGCCAGACTTCGCGACCAGGTAAACTTAAACGAGCTTCCATCCGATTGGCTTTTAATTCAGGAATATACTGAGCAGCCAGCTGTTGGAGCAATCGAGTCATATTTATTTTTTCTTTATGAAGGGTTAGCTTCGGATTTTTTGTACGAACATACTCAAACAGTTCATTAACAAGGCGATCTAAATTTTTGCTCTTCTCATAGATGATAGACGTATAATAGCGCATTTCGACTTCATCTTTGTAACGATCCTGTTCAATAATATAGAGATAACCAAGAATTGAAGTTAATGGCGTGCGTAAATCATGGGAAACAGAAGTGATTAGCTCATTCTTCGATTCTTCTGCTGCTCTCTCCTGCTGCAGGGAGAGTTCTAGCTGATGAACAAGAAATATTCTGTGCCAAATTTCCAATCAACGTACCCCGATCACTCACAGGTAATTTTACGTCCAATTTCCCTTCGGCCATCGATTGAAGCATTTGGGATACCTCTGTATAGTAACGAAATGACCGTCGAGACACAATAAACATGCTGAAAATGAGAAATAGGAAAAAAACAAAAAATATAATAGGAAACAACCTGGGGAATAGTCCGTTAAGTTCATTAACCAGGTTGATGACAAGGTTATATAGATCATCTGAAATAACTCTAATGATCAGAATAACAGCCATTAGTACAAAACAAGTTCCCCCTGCAAGCACTGCACTTATGCTGATAAACTTCGCCAGCTCCAATCGCATCCTATGATATGTAGATTCCATACAATTCACTCCATATTTAATTTTTATTAAAAATGATTAATACTCACAAAATCTAATGAACCTCAGTTCCAAGAATACTCGATCACTGCTTTTGTTTATGTAAAACTTTAAAATTCTTTAAATATACTTTACATATTCTAAACTTTCTCTTTGTAAGCTGAATAAGGAAATTAAGTTACTACGAAGGAGAGAGACTTTCATGGATTTGTTATACACTATTCCACCATTAGCCGTTTTGATACCTTTAGCACTACTGTATATCATTTTTAGGGTGATTACCTATAAAAACAAGAGAGTGACCTTACTTGAAATTTTATTTAGCGGCTATTCGTTGGGTGTCATTTATTTTGTCTTTTTACCTATTGAGCTGACCTTTGGGGTTCACCGCAATCAGGCTCCATGGTACAGCTCGATCAACTTTATTCCTATTCTAACCATTGATATGACAAGCTTTATATTAAATATTATCCTGTTCATTCCACTGGGTGTTTTCTTGTGGCTTGCGCCTCGCACCGTTTATTCCTTAAAACAAGCAATTCGGACGGGGTTGTCCGTATCATTTGGCATAGAGCTGATGCAGCTCATTATTAAACTATTACTTGGCAGCTCAAGAAGTATCGACATCAACGACTTGATAGCTAACACGATAGGATGCGTAGTAGGTTATTTCTTAATTAAACAAGCTATAAAATTCAAACCGTTTGCATCTCTTCTAAAATGGCTTCTCCCTATAAATCATCGGCTTTATAAGAAACTTTAGATAAAAAAAGACAAGGCACTGAACGGTATGGATGCTTCCATTCGCAGTTCGATGCCTTGTTTTATTTACCGAAACGGCTTGTTTCATCATCTGCCATCATACGGACAAATTCCATGGACGCGGGGGAAATCTCATCGAAAGAAATTGCGATAACTCCGATCTCCCTGGTAATCACAGGCGTAACCGGCTTAACGGTGAGCCCATGGGACACGGAGGATAGCGTAAAGTCGAAAACAAGACCGATCCCGAGCCGTCTACGGACCATATGGATCAGGGTTTCGGCGGTTTGGACGGTCAAATTGCTTTCGAGATTTAAGTGGTGCTGCTGAAGTATGCTGTTCATCGCCGCCTCATGCCCGCCTTTACAATAAATCATGTCATGCTGGTACCTTCCGAGGTCGACAACCGCCGTATCGTGCAGCTCATGATCGTCCGGAATGATCGCCACCATGTGATCCTGAACCAGGCTATAGTGCTCAAATTCCGTAAACGGGGACGCGACAAGCCCAATTTCCACGGCACGGTCGGTGACCCATTCCTTGATCTGGTCGGATACCCCCTCATGGAGTTCAATTTGAACGTGAGGATACTTGGCCCGGAACCTGGCGATAGCCTCAGGAAGTAACAGGGACGACGCAGCGGGAAACGAGCCGATTTTGATTGTTCCAGATAAGAGCTGGCTCTCCCGGCTGGCTACCTGAAAAATGCGGTTTTCAATGGATTGCATCTGCCTCGCCAATACCAGAACCTCTCTGCCGACATCGGTCAGAATGATCCCCTTCTGCCTATCCCTCACAAACAGTCTCACTTGCAGCGCATCTTCAAGCTGTTTAATCGTCTTGCTCACAGCGGGTTGGGAAATAAACAACGCTTTCGCTGCTTCGGTAATGTTTAATTTCTCGGCGGCAGCCATAAAGACATTCAGGTGGTTCAAGTTTATTTTCATCGCGCACACCTTCATAACCACGTGGTTATTCCCTTTATTACAAATATGTATTTCAGTTATGTACTATTATAACTTATTCTAATTGCACGGCAATACGGAGACATCGCACGCATTTAAGGTTGTAAGGAGGAGATTATATTGATCGATCATGCAAAAAAAGCGGGGCTTTCTCAGACCTCGGAGGGCACCCGCGTATCTACTCGCCGCATCTTGTCTACAGCTTGGATCGTTACGGCTGTATTCATGCTGTCCAATTCAGCGACGCCGCTGTATGTCCAGTGGCAGACGGCGCTGGGATTCACGAATGGAACCCTAACGGTTATTTTTGCCGCTTATATCGCGGGCTTGCTTGGCAGCCTGCTCGCAGCCGGCCAGTTGTCCGACCGGTTCGGACGCAAGGCGGTGCTTTATCCGGGTCTTTTGGCTGCGGTGGCCGCCTGTGCGCTGTTCGCATCGGCCGAATCGGTCGGCATGCTGCTGGCAGCTCGGTTGCTGACAGGCATAGCCGTCGGCGTCATCGTTTCCGCCGGCATGGCGGCGGTAGTGGACTCCGGTGGACACAGCAAGAGACAACTGGCATCCCTTGCCGCTTCCGTGGCTATGGTCCTCGGAGCCGGACTCGGGCCGCTGCTGGCCGGAATGATGGCCCAATTTCTTGCGTACCCTGTTGTGCCTGTGTATTCCGCGCAATTAATCATTTTAGCGACAGCCTTTCTGGTGGCATCCCGTCTCCCTTCCCGGCGGCATCCTACGCACGGAGAATGGAAGCTGCGCTTCCCGTCGGTCCCTAAGCATAACCGTCTGCATTTAGCGATGGGAATATCCGTGTTTGCTCCGGGCATTACCTCGACTTCCTTTGTACTGTCTCTGGGTCCGCCGCTGCTGTCCAAGCTACTGCATGTGACCAGTCCCTTGGTCGCTGGAGGAACGGCCTGTATCATGTTCTTGGCGGCCACGGGAATCCAATTCGTTGTCAAAAGGTTCTCCGTGCGCAGTCTGTTTCTCATGGGTAGTGCGGTTATCCTTTTGTCCATGAGCTGCCTGGTATCTGCTGTTATGTTATCGGCACCAGCAATCCTTGTAATAGCTGCGGTATTCGCAGGTGTTGGACAGGGGTTGGGGCAGCTTGGAGGCCTCACGCTGATCAGCTTGCATGTCCCGGAACATCGCCGCGCCGAAGCCAATGCGGTACTGAATATCGGAGGATACGTACCTGCCGCGCTGCTGCCCATCGGAACAGGTTTTTTGATCGATATGACCAGCATCTCCCCGGGTGCCTCGCTGTTTGCGGGTGTGATTGCGGCAGCTTCGGTCGCGGGGGCCGTTTTTGTAACCTTGAAGTTTAATAAAAGATAAAGACTAGAGACGGTTATCTCCATGGGCTGAATGATTCAAACATGCGGTAAACCAGGCGAATATAATTTGACTTTAACGTAGCGTTAACCCTTAAAGTGATTCTAAAGGGTGGATGCAATAGAGGAATTTTTCAATTTGATGATAATTAGCGAAGGTGAGCTTTAATATGCAGAATATAGAGCGACAAGCACAGAAAAAAGGCGTGAAGTTGAAGGCTTATGGTCAATGCCAATTTTGTGGATCAAACACTGCTGGTGGAGTTATTGAATGTTTTGACATTTTCAATCATATAGCAAGTCATTTTGTAGGAGGAAATGGTCTTTCTCAATTTATATATACTGATGCACATTGTCTGCAGCATTCGGAGGTTCATGGCAGATGGAACAACAATTTGCATCTCACCAGACAGTATTTAATACTTGAAAGAAATATAGAATGGGAGTATTCGAAAACTCCTCTGTTGAGCGATATGATGGATAAATACAAATTATCGCACCCGGATGCTTTGATCCCTGCATTGCCCGTACTAGAAAGAGGAAACTTAACCGTTACGGACTTAGTAGGACTTAAACAGGATGAATTCGAGTCGATGCTATTAACATGGGCAATTGATGTATATCATGCATACAATCAGTTTCATGTAATTGCAAAAATTGTAGGTGATCTCTATATCAACAAATATGAACGATAAAAAACGGAGGACAACATGAATGTTATAAATATTGGATATGGCTCAACAAATTATTATGCAATAGAGCACCAGAAGAAGTATCTATTAATCGATACAGGCATACCGGGTACGCTAGGAAAAATGACGAGTCAATTGCGAAAATATGGAATCAATCTGAATGCTGTTCATCATTTGATTGTAACTCACTTTCATCCTGATCATTGTGGAATCGCCCAAGAGCTACAATCCTTGGGCGTAGAATTGATGATCAGCAGAACACAACTGTCTTTTCTTGAATCAGCAAATAACTTCCTGAAAAAACTGCACAATTATAAAGAAATTGAAATCAATCCCAACAACATCATCAACGAAAACGATAAACCAGCGTTCACTAACAGATTTGGTATTCCTGGATACATTCTGCACACACCAGGTCACTCAGAAGATTCCATCAGTATTATTATCGAAGGAGTAGGTATTTTTACAGGTGATTTGCCTTTTCCAAACCACTACATGATTGAATCGAACGAGAAGGTGGATATTAGTTGGTCACAAATAAGAAGCACAAACGAAAAACAGGTATTTCCAGGGCATGGGGATCCCTTCTCACTTTGAAAGTTGAATGAGCAGCACCTCTAAACTCGGATAGACATATAATAAATTTTGGGAATTTCTATCAACTATCGCAGGGCAATCTGGATGATGTGCTTCGCTTGGGAATGATTTTAACTTGGTCCTCTTGGTCCTATAAAGTAAAAAGCCGCGCGTATGCGGCTTAAAAAGGGACACCGTTTTTGACTTTCAAAAGCTTACTTCTCTCTGGATCTTCAGTTTCACTTCGATTTTGCACCCGTTACTTTGAAGTAAATTTGATAAGGCTCGTACCCGATATCCCGAATTCGTTTGAACGTGATGGCAGGATCCTGGTTGACTGTTTTGAAGAAATAACGCCAACTCCCCCACTCGCGCTCATTCTCGTTCTCAATGGCGGACGCGATATTCTCATCCTCCACATAGAGCTGACGTTCCGCCTCGCACAAGCCCGCCAGCACTTCCGGACCGTATCGGAAAGCACCCGTCCGTTCGTCGTCGGGCAGCGGAACAAACCGAATGCCGATTGGCAGCATAATCGAGACGGTATCGCCTTCCTTCCATGCTCTGTGAATGTCGTAGAAGCTGCTGCTGTCTCGAGTCGTCCCCTGCAACTGGTCATTGACGTATACGGAAGCCTCTGCCATGATCCACTCCGGTATGCGGAAGCGGAGCGTGAATGTTGTCGGCGCCGCAGTGGATACGATGAAATCGTACTTCCGGAAGGCAGGCATATTTTCATTCGTCGCCGCTGTATCATTAATGGCTTGATACCCAGCTGTGTTAGATGAGGATAGCAGGCTGCCGCTCATTTTGTCCTGCGTCTGTACGATCTGTATGTCGGTACCATCGATGCTTGTGCGCAACTCGGAATCGAAGTATTGACTGATATAGATGATTTCCCCGTCCTGATAATAAATTCCCTTATTCCAGGCCGCATTCGCCTGAACCATCGTGCCATGGCAGCAGAAGAAGCTGTCGGTTTCCGTGCTCCACTCCTTACGCAGACCGGCCTTCATGGGAAGAAAATAGGTCAGCAGTCCGGTATGAGGATGCTTATGCTGACTGCCCGTCAAGCCATATTCCTGATAATAGGCTTGCGCCATAATGCCATTGTAGAGATTGTATTCGATATATTGCGCGTAGGATGGATCGCCCGTTTGACGAAATAAGAACTCGGCCAGGCGGATCATGTTATAGACCGTGCAATGCTCTTGATTTTTGTCACCCAGACGCGCCTTCATCTTCATCTTCGGCATCCAGACCTCACCAGCGGTTTGACCGCCTGTCGCAAGGCTTCCTCTCTCCGTAACCGCGCATTTCCAATACGCTTGGACGATGGACAGCCACCTGTCGTCTCCGGTAACCTCATAAGCTCTCGCACAGCCGAGCACTTCCGGGATCGTGGTGTTTGCATGCATATTCGTAAGGGGATCCTTGCCCTCCAGCAAGGGTTGAAACAGCCGGCTGCGATAGTAGCGTTCCAGCAGCACACGATATTTATCCGCCCCGGTTATGTGCAGCAGATCGGCCCATACCTCAAGCATCCCGCCTGTCTCCACATCGAGAATATCGTCGAATTGCTCTCTTGTAAAAGTGCCGCTCCAATTAACAAACCAGTCCGCGAACCGATCCACGATATCGAGCGCCTGTCGATTACCGGCATATTGCCAGGCATCGACCAGTCCCATCAATATTTTATGCAGATTGTATTGGGGCGCCCAGATGCTTTTGCCCCTTGCAATCCAGTGCAGATACTTTTCGGGAATCGGACCGACCCACTGCCCGCCGTTATCCCGTTGGCATTCATGCAGCTCCTGCACGATCGCATCCAGTTTGGCCTTTATTTCCATGTCGCCGCTTTTTTCGTAATGCATCGCCGCGCCCGACAACCAATGACCAAGAAAATGTCCGCGCAATTGGCAGACCGGCGTCTCCCAACCGCCGTGCGCACCTTCGGGAATCGTTCTGCCGTGAAATCTGCCGGCCTCCAATTGATAATTAAACAACAGATGACCGCTGTCCAGCTTCATCAGATAGCTTCTGTTCGCTCGTTCCCTGCGAATCAGATCATGCTCTTTTACAATGACCTGTTTACCCATCAATGCTTTCATCGTATCCCTCCTGTCGAGATGTCGGCCGGACGGGCTGTAACCTTTCAGCCCGGTTACCGGAACGCCTTGAAAAAGTATTTTTGTCTCTACATAAACCGTAGAATTGGGGAATGAGAACTATCGTTGCTCCCCCCCACTGGTCC
Source organism: Paenibacillus sp. FSL R5-0810 (assembly GCF_038002285.1). NCBI lineage: Bacteria > Bacillati > Bacillota > Bacilli > Caryophanales > Paenibacillaceae > Paenibacillus > Paenibacillus sp. FSL R5-0810. The sequence goes on along the minus strand of NZ_JBBOCF010000001.1, from coordinate 1,716,438 downwards.
GGATGAACGGCCCAAATGATCGGATTGGAGCGCATGAAGGTCCCCATGCCCAAGTATCATCGCATCTTAATATTTCGGGATCAGGGATAGTATAGAGGACTGACTTTTGCCGGAAAATGATTTATACTTGCTTTTACTTGATCAATTCTATTATTGCGAGGATTGCGAGGAAACGATGACAACGATTTATTATGTCGGATACGGTGCGGCCCATCCCGGCGACTTTCTGTATGATTTTCCGGAGGGTCATGATTTCTGGTTGCTTATTTTGACACATACTCCGGCCGAAATCTGGGTGCAGGGCAGCGTCAGGGAATACCCGGCCAATTGCGCCTTGCTTTTTCGGCCTGGACAGAAAATCTGGTATCGTGCCTGTGCGGAGCAATTCGTCAACGACTGGGTGCGCTTCGATACCGACGAATCCTACTTGACGGAAACGACGCTGCCGTTAGGCGTTCCGTTGCCGTTGGTAGACCCCGGCTACTTCAGCAGGCTGTTTCAACTTCTCGCTACCGAGCATTTCTTCCAGTACGACTATCGGGAATTGTCGATCGATTATTTGCTCCGGCTGATGTTCCATAAGCTGCTGGAGGCCGCCCGGGAGACGGATAGACAGCCGGACGAGCATCAATTGCTGGAGCTTCGCAAGCGGATTCACAATAATCCGGGCTTTGCATGGTCCGTTCCGGTCATGGCGGAATCCGTCCATCTGAGTCCGAGTTATTTGCAGGCCTTGTACAAATCCGCCTTCGGCGTCTCATGCATGGAAGATGTCATTCAGAGCAGGGTTCGACTGGCCAAAGAACGGCTGTTATACGGCTCGCAGAGGATCGCTGACATTGCTGCATTGTGCGGCTACCGGAATGTCGAGCACTTCTCCAGACAATTTCGCCGAATTGCTGGCTGTACTCCACGTTCCTTCCGGAGCTCCGCAGGCGCGGCCGCTGAACAAAGCTAAACCAGCATATGCCCTCCTCCATTCGTGACAAGAAATTGTAGCGATAAAAAAAGCCGCTAAGTTAGCGACTTTCTTTGGGATCATATTCTTGACTATCGAGAGCGTTCGTAAAGGGCAGGGGTTAAAACAATAATGATGGTATTTTAATTGATTTTTTCAATACGCTTAACAAATCGAATAGGTGGAAAGGATTCTAGCTGGTCTAAGCCAGAAGTGATTTTCACTTTTTGTCCTACTTCAATTGATTCGTAAGTCTCTTTTTCAACCAAATAAAATGAAGCTTCCGGTTGGTCTTGTGCCAATTTTACAAAATACTCAAGATTACCTTTTTTTAAATCCTCCTCACTTATATTTTGAAGAACGAAAAGTTTGTACATGTCACTTTGATCAGTCTTATATACTACAGTACCTTCGTAAACTGGATACTCCTCTTTCTTATCTTTATTTGAACAGCCGGTAACTATAAACATACTAATTAAAATACACAGCATTATTTTCTGATAATGCATTGCCGTACCTTTTTTGAAAATTTTCTTGTTCATTACATCAAGCTCCGCAAGTTTGGTTACAGCTCCCGGGCCATAAAAGTACTGTAAGGATCGAGCGCATAGTCAGCAAATGGCCCGCACTCCAACAACACGAAGGCTGCCTTAGCCGTCTTAGCCGGCTAAGGCAGCCTTCGCGTCCGTAAAAAACGTTACTTAATTATTACCGATTTGTTCGGCCAAACCGATTAGAAGTCCTTCAACGCCACGAATGTAGCAGAGCCGGTACGAGTCCCCGTACTGAACAATTTCGCCAACGAGCACAGCACCATGTTTAGAGAGTCTGGATACCATTTCGTCAATGTCTTCAACGGCGAACATGACCCGCAGATAACCGAGAGCATTTACAGGAGCAGTTCGGTGGTCTGATATAGTAGGCGGGGTGAGAAATCGCGAAAGTTCAAGTCGGCTGTGGCCATCCGGTGTAACCATCATAGCAATCTCTACATTCTGTGAGCCCAGCCCGGTTACGCGACCAGCCCATTCACCTTCGACAGTAGCTCGTCCTTCAAGCTTCAAGCCAATTTCCTCGAAGAAAGAGATTGCGTCATCGAGTGAATCCACAACGATGCCAACATTGTCCATTCTTAATAATTTGTTATTTGCCATAGTTTGATCTCCTTATTGTCGAAATTTTATTACATAATCATCTTCTTGTTATTCTATGAGTGATTATTAATCCCTTCCAATTCGGTACCAACTTGTCACAGTTCGAATGTTCTTTCTTTTTCATCTAACGATATGCTCATGGCGTGGGGGTTTGACAAGAGCATATACGGTTAAAACGCAAATAGCCGCAGCTATGCGGCTATTAAAGCATGAATCTTCTTGTCGTTTTAATTGAAAGGTGTCACTGTTTAGTAGAGATCGCGGTCGTTCTTTTTATTTTGACCTTCACTTCTCTTTTTTTAAGTAGATTTACGGATAATCAGCGAGGCCTTGTAGGTTTTCACGATAGGAGCAAATTGCAGTCCCTTCAATCTCCTGGTAAGACATTCCGTAACATCCCTCACCATATCGGAAATACAATTGGTTAATGTGGTCAGCTCCGGGTCAGTCATCAGTCCTACAGGATGGTTATCGCATCCGATGATGGACATATTTTGCGGTACGGATATCCCCGTTTGCTTTGCTGCCTTCAAAATACCGGTAGCTACAAAGTCACTACCTGTTATCATTCCATCCGGCAAATCATCAGAAGTAAATAATTGTTCTCCCAAAGAGTAACCATCCTCCATAGTCACCAGCCCCGTGTAACATTGCGCTTTCGTACAAGCAAGACCAAATTGTTGGTGAGCCAGTTGAAACCCTCTCCATCTTCGCTCTTGCAATGGTGTCAGTTGATCCATACAGAAAAATAAATGACGGCGCCCCTTGGACAGCAAATAGGCTGTCGCTTGAAAGACCGCATCTTCTTCATCCAATCGAAAGACATCGAGGAACTCTCCGTCCATCGCTTCGTTGCATATGATTCCAATGGAAGAACCTATATATTCTTTAATCTCTCTTTCAGAGAAATGGGAATGAGCAATAACCACGGCATCCATTTCTCGTCGTAACAATCGGGCATACACATCTCGTTCATACTCGCGGGATAATTCGATCTGATAGATGACAAGTCGATACCCCGCTGAGCCTAAAGACCGACTTAATGCGCTAACAAGCTGACTGAAAAAGGGATGCTCCACATCCGGGACAATCACACCGATATGATTGCTGGCCTGAAGACGCAACTGAACCCCCTGCGTATTACGGACATATCCCAGCTGCTTAATGGCTTTCTGGACTTTTTGTCTGCTCTCATCCGATACATGCGGATGGTTGTTTAACACGCGTGATACGGTTGACTTGGAGAGACCGCTTACTCGAGAAATATCTATTATGGTGGGCAAAACGAACACCTCATCTAAAGTATTGACCTGGGAACGTTCCCTGCAACTATGATATCGTTAACAAACTGTAGGAGGAATGACATGCATGGAAGTCATCTATACCCCCGCTGTAACTGAACACCTGATATTTTTCGATTTCGACGAAACCTATTACCCGCATGAATGTTTGCCTGAACAACTCAATATGGTATACGAGCTGGAGCAATACCTCCAGCAGCTGGCCAGAAATCGTCAAGTAAAGATAGCTTGGGTCACCGGAAGCAGTGTTCAGCAAATACAAGCAAAAATGAAAATAGCCGGTATGACGCTGCTCCCCCATTATATAGCGAGCAATCTGGGCACAGAGATGTGGGAGGTGGAGTCTGACGGACATCTGGTTACTGTTCCATCATGGACAAAGATTATTGGAGCATCCGGATACTCTCGAAGAGATGTGGAAGATTTAATTAGCGAATTAAAATCAACATACAACATTCTCCTTCACGAACAAACTCAATTTGGTCAATCCGGATATAAAATGAACTACTATTATTATCCGATATCAGCAGCCAGAACCCAATACGATTTAAGCATCATCAGGCACCTGGCTGCAAATCAGGGGATCGGCATTAATATCAATGTTTGCAATCCAAAGGCGGGAGATCCGGAGCACGCATATGATGTCGATTTTATCCCGGCTGGAACTGAAAAAAAAGCGGCTGTTCAATTCCTGATGGATTATTGTCAGGTCCTCCCTTCCAAAACATTGGCCTTTGGAGACAGTGGTAATGACATCGAGATGCTTCAGATGGTTGCCCATGGATATCTTCTCCAGAATGCAACAGCTGAGGCAAAAGCAGGCCATAACAACGTTGCTCCTTATCCATACGCAGAGGGTATATTGCATGTATGCAGAAATTTCTTTGGGGAGTAATATATTCTGCGCAGAGTTTGAAGATTTCCGTTCAAATACCATCCAACGGATCTCTGGTTTTCCCAAGCGACATGATCCGGAGAAAAACGGGATGAACTGGTCAGCATGGCCGATTATGCGCCTCAACAAGCTGCAAATCGCTGTACTCGATGACCAGCTCTTCCATACGGGCAATAAATAGCTATATCGCAGGCAGGGTTTTAAATGATGGCTTGCGAAATATCGAAATATCCCTTCTGACAATGACGAACCTCATAAAGAGCTCAGTTAAAACGATGGGGTGGTTTTTTACCACTTCTTTTTCTTCCTCTGCTTACCAAATAGAGCAAGCTTCAGCAAATAGGCTCCGTCTTTCTTGATAAAAGGAATGGTTGCAATTCCTAATGCGACGAGATAAATAAATGCAACCGTAAAACAAGCCGAGGTAATTTCAGAGTATTTGAACAAACTCGACGTATCCGTAAAATAGCAAATGATTTTCAAGATAAGTATGTTCAAGGCTACGGAGACCAAAGTGACAAAACCTGAGAGTGTGCGTTTCCCCTCATTCTCAAATTTTTGGGCACGAAATATCATCGACCAGAATAAAGTGGTCCATAAATAATACAGAATAACAATCAAAAACCAAATAAACCATAAAAAAGCTAAGATTAACAAAAGCATGTTCCCCAACTCCCTTCGGTGAAATCGTAGCTTTGCGGATGATTTTGTTGTTTGGAGGAATGCTCTGGTTGACCATTGCGTTGCTTCCTGTAACAAAACCTGTTCCCCTCTAGGAGCTTTCTTCTAGCACCATTGCTTCTTCAAAAATAGTCACATCATCTTCAATAATAGGGTGTAAGTGTTCTCAACATGAAACAGCACAGGCCCTTACATACTCACAACAAAGAGACCGCAAATTATGCAGCTCCCATGGTCTCTATGGGTCTTATCGATCGGCCCATTAACCAACAGACTACAATTTCAATCGATATACCCCAGCCTCACCGAGAAAATCTTTTCGGGTCAATCCTTTTTCTCCAAGCAATATCCGGTAATTCGTTATTGTGCCATCATGTGAAATCATGAAAATTCTTTTATATCTTTCCCCGATCCACGCTATTAATCGCTTAGCATATCCTTCAAAGATATATTGCTCAATCTGGTTAATCCCTTCTTTCCAGCACTCCAAATTGAAATCGAGAATTTCAATATCTCCATACAGATTTCGAATTTCAGTTTTAGAAAGGATATGATCACATGCTAAAAAAGGGAGATCGGGGTTCTGAGGAAACATTCTCGGACCAACAAATGGAGAAATTACAAAGTCCAAATCATTTTTTAAAATAGCTGCCGTCTCTATTGTGCGTTTAGTTGGACTCACAAGAACTAAATCATCAGGATCAATTATAGTATCATTTCGTAGCTGCGTTACTTGAAATTTGCCGTACTCCGTAAGACTAGGATGCAGAGTATTCAACCGATTTGGATAATCGATAAGATGCTCTCCATGACCGTGCCTGATAAATATGAAGTCCATTTTTCACCCTCTTAGCGACATATCCCATATTTGGAATTCTATGCTTGTATGTAGCAATCCTGCTGTTAACGAAATGAAGCTCCCGATCGACGGCTTCTTCGAAGTTGATTAATAAGTTATTAGTTCGCCTTACTTTAACATCTATTTGTCCGCCAGGATAGTAAATTCCCAAGGGATATTTTCATTATTCCATCCACGATGCTCATCAAACCTTTGCAATCTGAACCCTGATGCGACGACCGAATTAATAATATCACTTAACGTGTACAATCGAATGGAGACATCGGGGAAGTCTTTCTGCTCATCTATATCAAATGCTCCTTTATACGCCACATCTCCATTTTTTATTTCCGTATCAAAGTAATTGAGCTCGCCATGAGACGAGATACATCTTCCTAAGGGATGGAAATCACTTAAAACCAATTGTCCACCATCATGCAATAAGGCGTAAAGAATACTCATGAACTTGTCCAAATCACCGAAATAGTGTAATATCCCTCCCTCTAAATATAGAATGTCGAAATATCCTCCGTACTCCTTTAGGTCAATATCATATATGTCGGTGACGATATATTCTAATGTGATATTTGCGCTTGCTGCCAGCTCTAAAGCATATTTTTTGTTTTCCTCAGAGATATCGAATACAGTCACCTCTGCTCCTAGTAAAGCTAACGGAACAGCTTTTCTTCCATTTGAACCGCAAAGGTTAGCAATCTTTTTGCCTTGAACATGTTCAAAAAGGCCTTTATGCTTTTTAAGTGCCGCGAGCGGGTTTTCTAATAGCAGACGTGCTTTTTCCTCAGGAGAACCATCTCTTTTATGCCAAAATTCATATGCACGATACTCCCAAGCTTTTTTATTTATTTTACTTTGTTTATGCACTTCGTTCCCCCTCCCTTTCTCCTTACTAAAATTATACAACAAGTTGCGACTAACCTGACACGAAACCTGTCTGTATCGAATGGGAACAAGCTCGCCGGAGCTTAAAAAGAATCGGCAGCAGTCCCCCCTTACTCGTTTCGAACATGGAGTACCGCTGCTTTTCAATAAAACCGGCTAGTAAAGCCGCGAAAGACTTGCCCTTTGTGATGATTCGGATCCCCGCAATACTTTATTGGCTAGTCAGGTTAGCCAATCGCCGTATCTCTTCGCTTAACCTTCGATTGACTGGATACACTTCTTCGATAAAATTTAAAATACGAAGCGCCGACTCGGGAACATGATGGTATCCCTGTATCATGTCTCCTATGATTTCCGCAAAACGGGGGAATCTCCTCTCCAGCCGCCTCTCATTGCCGAATGGGTCGGGAAAGTATTCCACCTCTTGCTCCAGTAGATGGAGGACGGATAGAATCCTGTCCACTGCGTAGCCTTGAACAAACCTCGTCGCGGAAAGACGCTCTCCCCTTGCATAGCGACCGAGCCCCACGTATAGGTTTGTTAGCGCTTCATTCAAAGGAAAGTCCAAACAATCCGCTCTTAGGCTGGGGACCGGATGGGAAGGTTCGGCGATTGCCGTATTAGCATACATTTGATCCTTCCAAATGACCCGGCCTGCCGTATAGGTCGCGTTAGCCAACTCCGATTCCTCGAATACAGCATATTCCCCGAAAATACCATCCTCGAACAGTACTTTGTAGCCAACATCAGAATTCTTAAACGAATAGGCAAGAGGGTGTACATCCTCGAGCCAATCCAATCGGTCTATATATCTGTTTTTCTCCCCGGGCTTTACAATGACAAAGAAATCTAAATCCGAATATTCATCCAACCGTTCTGTCTCGACCCCAACGGAACCAACTCCTAATAATAAAAGAGCTCCCCCCTTCCGTTCGAGCGACTTCCCGATATCGCCCAGCCGCTGTAACAACAATTCCGTTCTTAACATTACGAATCCTCCCTTTATTTGGAATGCAAAAAGGGTCCAACCCACTTCTCAGCGAGGTTGAACCCGAAGGTTGCATTGCCTTTGTTATTCTGTCTTCAAATTACCACGCAGCCTTATTGCTGTCAATCGAAGACAACTAGTAGGCACTAAGGGAGATAATTGCACGATACTAGAACCGATTCCTATACAATTGTAGAGTCAGCCGGTGCGGCGGGAACGGGCCAGAGTTAGCCCGGCGAGGACCATGCCGATCAGCCCCATCAAGATAGCAATGATAGCCCCAGCTCGCCCGGCGCCGGTGCCGAAATCACCAGTGAAGATGGTGAGATGCACCCCGGCGTACGATATGACGATCAGCCCTAAAACCGTGGCTACGATTGCCCCGTTTCGCCCACCGTTGCCGACGCGACGGACGGAGCGGGCCAGAGACAGTCCGCCGATTACCACGCTGACTAGTCCCAACGCCGCGTCCAAAGTGGCCCAGAGGCGTCCTTGGGTTAATCCGTATACGACATTACTGTTGGTTGCTTCAGCAAAGACAATAGTTGGAACGAGTAGGCATGCACAAAGTATTAGGAATGAAACTAGCATCATTTTCATTTGTTAATTACTCCTCCTTTTTGTTTTTTCCATCGCTTGCTTTGAACCTCCAAGTTTCGACAGCAACAGCCAGATCATTGACCACGAGTTGAATGCGAATCTAGGTTTTCTCAATCGACGACGCATACGCAGTCATTCCTTCCGTTTTGAAAATTTCTCTCCTTTCACAGCCAGTTTACACATCAAATGTCGAGATCTTATGCAGATCTTCCGCTATTTGCGTGGATTTCTTTAAGAGCCTTCCTAATCACGGTATAATTTTCGGTAAGCGGTGAGTACTCGTAAGTGAAAGGAATTAAAAGGAAAGGAGCTGATGGGAATGGGACCGAAATTGCTGCTTGTGGAGGACGAAACGGGAATGCTGGAGGAGATGCAGACCTATTTGCAGCGTGAAGGGTTCAAGGTATTGACCGCCTGTACCGGCAATGAAGCGCTCATGATTGCCCGGTCTGAAAATCCAGATCTCGTCGTGCTTGATTGGATGCTTCCCGAGAAAAGCGGAATCGACGTATGCCGCGAAATAAGGCATACCTCGCATTGCGGCATTATTATGGTCACGGCGCGATCGGATGAATCTGATAAAATCGTCGGTCTGGAAATCGGTGCGGATGATTATTTGACGAAGCCATTCAGCTTGCGCGAGCTCGCATCGCGCATCAGAGCAATGCTTCGCCGATTAAACGGGCCTGAAGACAAGTCGATGTTCTTGGAAAGAGACAACTTGATCATTTCCGAAGCCAGATGTCAGGTATTCAAAGACGGTCATGAAATCCAATTGACACCAACTGAATTCAAAATTTTGTTCACACTCGCGGGTCGTCCCGGCATAGTTTTTAGCCGTTTGCAATTATTAAAGGCTGCTTTGGAGGATGAGTACATGGGATACGAAAGAACGATGGATTCCCATATCCGGAATCTTCGCCGCAAACTGGAAGACGATCCTGCCAATCCCCGATATATTCAGACGGTATATGGTTTCGGTTACCGATTCGGTGAACGTTCATGAAGATAACGTTTCGGATGAAAGTATTTGCCTGCATGGTGCTTCTCATGCTCATTGTAAGTATCACTTTCTCCCTTACAACACAACTTTACGCAGGTGAACTGGTCGATCAATTTCGAAAGGAACGCATCGATGCCAACTATTTGAAAGCCATGCCCGAAGATCAAATCGAAATCTTTATCTCTTATTTCATTGACAATATGAAGCTGGGCACACTGCTTAATGTAACACACGGCGTACGCTTGCTCTTTTTTATTACCATCGGGTTACTCTTCAGCTTTTGGATATCAGGGGTGCTGACCCTCCCGCTTAAAAAGCTAATAGCCGCAATAGAGCGCGTGGCCCAAGGTGACCTTAACGCCAAAGTGCCTGTGGACACGAAAGATGAGTATGGGAAAGTCGCTCAAACATTCAATGATATGACGTTTCGCCTGAGTGAAGCTGAAGAAGCTCGCAGTCGATTGGTGGCCGATGTTGCTCACGAGCTTCGCACGCCGCTGTCCTTGATGCAGCTTAAACTGGAGAATTATCAACAGGCCGGCCAACAGATCTCGCCAGAAATGTTACTTCGGATTCATGATGAAGTGATCCGAATGAGCTTGCTAGTCGATGATTTACATGTCTTATCGTTGGCAGAAGCAGGACGGTTGTCGCTCCATCGCAAACCGCTTGATTTGACGGTTCATTTAGAACGAATTGTGGACGACGTGAAATTTGAAGCGGAAGAAAACGGAATTGCCCTTAGTCTTTATACGATTTCGAGACCGATTTCCGTAATGGTCGATCCGAGACGGATAACGCAGGTTTTCTTTAATTTGCTGACCAATGCGATTCGTTACACGCCAAGTGGTGGGGAGATTATGGTTAAAATCGAAGAGCGGGTCGTGGATCGGAATGCGTACTTTGTACGTGTCTCGGTGATCGATACCGGCATCGGAGTATCGGAGGAAGCATTGCCCCGCCTATTCGATCGATTTTACCGCGTGGACGAAGCACGCTCGCGGCATACAGGCGGTACGGGACTCGGTTTATCCATCGCGCATCATTTTGTAAAAGCCCATGGTGGGTTCATCCGCGTTGAGAGTGAACCCGAGAAAGGTACAACATTTTCCGTTTATTTGCCTTACGGGCAATGATAATTATAAGAGTTGGTAGCCCGGCGTACAAACATGCAGGAAATCCACTTCCTATGCCCCTACGATCCGGGGTGTATATGCTGTTCCGTTGACACCCTCCCTCTTCTTACCCGCCCGTTAGCTTCGAAAAAAACATTAACCACTCTGTTTAATATCCCATAAAAGAGATCAACAATGTACGGCAAGGATCATGTGACAAAGGGGTTTCCATAGGTGTCCATAGTTCTCTGTCGCCTCCAACGGGCATATCTCGATGATGCAAAACAAGCAAACGCGGTTTTCGCGATTGCTTGTTTTGCATGATGGCGTTTAATTATGAACGGTAACATTCGTTAACGTTTAAGCAGAACGCTAATGTCTCTCATATACCGGTCGATCCGGCCCGGGTTCGGCCAGGCTCCATCCGATACCGAGCAGAACGATGATGGCAATGAACGCAGCCGGCAATACCCATTTCCAGGAATGCGCGAGCATCCGGACGGCAGGAGACATCAGGGCAAGGATCAGTCCAATCAACACGACGCTGAACAGGTGAATCCCCGGCGGCAACAAGAGGAATACGATATGGAAGACCGATGTGAACATCAGGATAGGGATAAGCGTCGTTCCCAAAACTACGGCAGGACGGTTTAAGGTCTCTAGCGGATCGCGGGTGCATGCTGCCCATATCAATGCAGCGTAGTGGATCAGCAATGGGATCGAAAATAGATAGCTTGCACCCGGCAGAAACCAGGTTGAGCCGATAAGCAGCAGGAGGAACAGAAATCCGCCGCCAAGCAGCATCTCTAATTCATTCGATTTCCGCACGATCCAGCGGGTAAGCGCGACATGAACAATGAGTGTTACCAGAACGAAGCTGATGCTGTAGAGAAGCGAATCATAAGTTGCGCCTGTAGGCTGCGTCATTTTGCCTGCCCACAACATTTCGATCAGCGTCCACAAGCCATAGCTCAGTGCGGTTGATAGCACGGCGGCCAGAATCGGGGTTCCGAGCCCGATTAAACTCCCCTTTGTGGTTAGTAAGGAGAATCGGGCATACAACCAAGCAAAGGCCAGCCATAACGCTGCAAGCGCAACAGTAATCGGAATCGCCCACTGCGTAGGGTAATGAACCAGCAGGCCGAACAAATTGAAATAAATGCGGTTGCTTGTGGAGGACAAGTCTGACAAGTCGAGATTGCCGAAATGCCTTGCCATGGCGAGCGCATTCTCGCCTTGATGCTGCACGGTCTCAAGGGAGACATTCTCCGTATTGTCCATAGGGGTATGATAAGCTACCCACCCATCGCCATAGGCAAAGTTCAGTCCCGGAAGACCATGCTCCAGGGCCACCGTCAGATCGGTATCGTTCGGCAGCTGCTTGTAAAGGTCCACCAAGAGCGAGTTGCTGACAGGATTGGACACAGCCCGCGCGTATTCTTCGATAATCCGTCCGTTGCCATCGCTGGTCTGGAACATGAAGGATGAACCCTTTGATCCTCGGGCTTCAAAATTTGCGATCATGCCAACCTCACGATGCAGCGGGTCACGGAAGAACACCTCGGCTCCCAGCAGGCCTTTCTCTTCCCCGTCCGTCAATAGAATCCAAATATCATTCTGAGGAGGAGATCCGGCTTGTATTGCCCTTGCCGTCTCCAGCAATGAAGCCACGCTTACCGATGCATCATTCGCCCCGGGCCCGGTAGGTACCGAGTCGTAGTGGGACATAAGAAGGAGCGGTTTGCCCGGTCCGGTGCCCTTAATGACCCCCAGAATGTTCGTAAGCTGGACGTCAGTATCGATGTACTTTGTTGTTAGACGGTCTTTAAACTCCTGAACCTCCGGGTTCAAGCCGAGCAACTCCATCTGTTCCACCAAGTATGCCCTGACTTCCCCATTGGCAGGCGATCCCATGGGGTGGGGCTCCCGTGCAATCCGTTCGACATGGACCATCGCCCGTTCCGCGGAGAACTCGGTTTCTGGCGCGTCCGTTCCCCTGGGTTGCGGCGGCTTCTCGAACCACAGCAGAAGGGAGACACAAAGGATGACGGCGAGGATCGTCATAAGCGGCAGCCAATAGGGATGTTTGCGGTCCGGCGGTCTGCTCAATTGAATTTGCATGATACCTACTCACTTCCTTTTAAGATCATTCAGACTCATTCATGGAGCAATCATTCATCGTATGTAAGAAAAAGCTCTTATACAGCGTAGTTCCAGAATATGACATGTGTCAATATTTGATTACAGTGTGTAATGAAATCAATGCATCACAGAGCAAGAGCTCCCATTAGAATGGAAGCTCTTGTGATTTATATCCAAGATGGTCATTTATTCAACTTTAGTTCCCGGTTATCTTAGCAACCAACATACTACAACTTCTTTCAATATGCCCCAGCCTTACCGAGAGGTCTCTTCTCTCCAAGCAAAGCAATATCTGATAATTCGTTATCGTAACGTGTATGTACCTGATGGACTTTTAAGCAAGCAATGCCCTTATGTTCTTCTCGTACACAAAAAGCTTATACGCCTCTGCGTCCCCAGCCAAAAACTTTGACATGCACGATGGCTTTGGTTACCCAATGCAAGAGCACATACAACACGATGAACAAAATGAGCAAAGGCCTAAAGAATAGCATTGCCACAACCCAGGTGAGCAGAATCTGCCAGTTCTTCATTTTCCGCAAATATTTTACAGGCCACAAGCATATTTTAAATAACTTTTCGTTATGCTGAAGCGCATCTAAAAATTCATCCTGGAACTGTTTGTTGTCCGGGTCCAAGCGGACGGCATTTCGCATATACGTCTCTTTCAGCTTGTATTCCCCACGCTGGCCAGACGACAAGCCGAGGAAAAAATATACATTTGGCGATTCCATATTATTGTTGAGGGCTTGCCTTTCCAACCTGGCAGAATCCTCGAAGTTTGTCAGCAACGCTTCCGTATAGCTTAACAAAGCCAAATATAATGGTGATTCCGGACGCAGTTCAAGCGCATGTGAAAGTGCCGTCTTTGCTTGCTTTGGCCTCCCCTTTTTGTTCAACATATTTGCTTGCAGATAATAATAATGAGGCTCATAGGGATCTATCCGTAAAGCTTCTTGCAGAGCTTCTTCGAAAGCCCGATCCTTATCCGTATAGTAGTAAACGCTGACGCGCACAAACCAGGCCAGCTCGTGCTGTGGTTCCCGTTTAAGCGCCTGATTCGACCAATGCAGTGCTTTGTCGTATTCATCCATGAATAAGTGAATTTGCGAGATTAGCGCAAAGACGTCCGGGTGCTCCGGTACTTCGCTTATTAGCTGCTCAGCTTCCTTTAAAGCTTCTTTATACCGCCTCCATTTGATAAGCTGCTGCGCCTTCGTATATGCGGCGTAATGATGTACGTCCTCCACCTGCTCTATCCCCTCCTATACATTACGACTTGACGCCATGCTTCTTAATGTAATCCAATACGATTTGATAATCCCCGTTAACGTCACTGAACGTCGCGTAATTCTTTGCTGTAGCAAACCAATCCAGCGTTGTTGCCTTTCGGCCTTTTGTGGATCTCTTTAAATCGTCCTGAGTAATAGGCTGGATCTCACCCTTCTCAAACGTACGCTCCATCGCTGATTCTACGGCATCATGAACTAACTGCTCTAAGTCGGCTCCGGAATAAAACTTGGTCTCTGCAGCAATTCTGGGCAGGTTCAGCGAACCCAGCGGCTTACCGGATAGCTTCAGTTCGAGAATGGTTTGCCGCTCTGCCTCTTCAGGCGGCGGTACAAAAACCAGATGGTTAAAGCGACCGGGACGTCTCAATGCGGAATCAAGGTACCAAGGCGTATTGGTTGCTCCGATGACAAACACGTTATCGTTCTCCGCCTGCAGACCGTCAAGCTCCAGCAGTAATTGGTTAACAAGCATGCGGTCATGATGCTGGCGCATTTGATGACGGCTGCCTCCAAGGGCATCGATTTCATCAATGAAAATAACGCACGGTTTGTTTTCCCGCGCTTTTTCAAATATATCGTGTAAGTTATGTTCGCTCTGGCCAGAATACATCGAAAGAATTGACTGAAGCTCTACATGAAAGAAATTAGCATCGATCTCGCCTGCCACCGCTCGTGCCAAAAATGTTTTGCCGCATCCGGGTGGCCCGTACAGGAGCAAGCTCCCTCCAGCTTGTTTGCCGTATGCAGCATATACTTCCGGCTGCTTCAGAGGTAATATAAAATTGATTCTGATTTTCTTCTTAACCTCTTCCAAGCCTCCGACGTCGGCAAACGTCTCTTTTGGCTTCTCAGACTCGACAAGCGATTGATCCTCTTTGCTGAAATGAATAAGCCTTAAATTTTTGCGTCTTTGCGCTGCTAGTTCATCATGTTCCGACATCCTGCTCTCTCCTCTGTAATATTCTCTCATAAGAATATCATACTTCCATAAATTAGGGAGTAATCCAGCGAAAAAAGACAACCGCAAATGGCTGCCTTCCTTCAATCCTCATGTGATGATTTGTATTCAGCACGCTAAAGAATTAATACGTAATACGTTCGATTACTACAATGCTTTCATCAAACAGCCCGCTCGTAATTAGATGGGATGGACGTTTGGAGCGGATTTCTGGATCAGGATGTTGTTCAGAACCAAAAGTAAACTCTATGGGCTGATCTCCTTTAACTTCTACAATGACATCCAAACCTTGTTTTGGAATACCTGCTTGTTTGTAATAGAAAGTTTCCATTGATTTAGGAATGGTAAAGGATTCTTCATCAACTTTTATTTTTTGAACGCGACCACCAGGTATAGACAGATACATGTTTTGCACATCGGTTCCACCTGTGAATCGAAAATGAATCATTTTATTCCCTTGCTTTATCCCCGTCTTTACTAGCTTTATTTGTGGTATTTGATAGTTTCGTACAGGTGCATTTCCTACCCATGCTTGTTTATCATAGTTAAACGGTAAGATAGCTTTAATATTGGAAGTATTCGTTGAAGTTATATATTTCTTCGTCCAATCATCTGGTGGTTGGGTTGTAACCCACTGTGCTTGTTTTTTATCCTGATCCACGACATAGAATAAGTTACTATCTATAGGTCGATCTGCACTTGGGTTAGCTCTGAAAAAACTAATCGATAATATTACTACCGCGATTCCTATGAGGGTATAAGGCACCCATTGTCCAAGCTGGAATAACTGTTTACATGGCATGAACAGCAAAGCTAAGAGCCAAACGAAAAGTAACATGAGGTAAGGTGCAAGACTAACCGGAAAAAAGGTGAAAAGTAACTTGAGCAGTGGGGCGAACAGTACTACGGGTAAGAAGGATTTAAGGGATAATATCCATGTATTGGCACTTATTGTATCCATTTTATTCTTCCAAATTACCCACCCAAGTATCAGTAGTGATACAAGCAATGGCCAAGCAAACAGATAGCTGGCACCAGGTAGAAATTGTGTTAACAGGATGAGAACTATGACACCAAGAAAGATCGCCGACAAAGTCATTTCCCATTCATTTACGGAACGGAATTTCCTCCAGATAAGGAAACTGATAGATGCCGTGAGTAATAGAAATGCCCATTGATAATAAGAGCTGTCATATATTGCCCCACTGAATAAGGTCATTTTTTCTCCCCAAAGTGCGAATTTCAAATTGATTTCCTAGTAAGGATGAGGTAACGGGATTTGGGGCTGCTTTGGCAAATTCTTTTACCATCCAAACCGTTATGATCACTGGTTTGGAACATGATAGACGGACCACTTGTTCCTCTAGCCTCGAAATTAATGATGAGATCCATTTTTTGTTTATGTTTTGATTTCGTCCAAAATTCCTTTGCACCCATTAATCCTTGCTCTTCGCCATCAGTAAACACGAAATAGATATCATTTTTTAAAGGTGGAGCTGATTTTAATACACGTATGGTTTCTAATAAAGCGGCAACTCCGCTTCCATCATCACTAGCTCCCGGTCCTTGTTGAACAGAGTCATAGTGTGCAGACATCATCATTGCATGATCACTGCTATTACCTTCAAGTTTAACGATCACGTTGTACATATCTCCGCCAGTTAACATTTTGGGGTATAGAGAAGCATGATTGGAGTGTTCGATTTCTGGTTTTAATCCCATTAATTTTAATTGTTCAACCGTATAATTTCTTACTTTTTCATTTTCGATTGATCCGCTTGGATGAGCAGTCTTTGCTATCTGGTTTAAGTGTTGGACAGCACGATCTGCTGAGAAATTTTTCGAGATATCCGCCTTCTTATCTGGGCTTGGTGGAACAATGGTATGAAGGCTGATAAAAGCAATCAAAAATATAAATGATATGATCGTAATGGCCTTAATAATTTGATTATCAGTCAAATTTAAATCCTCCTTATGGTTACTTGGTTGTAGGTATCATAATGAAACAGAAAAAGACAAACCAATGGTTTATCTTACAGTTACCTTACTTTACGGTAAGGTGGGTTATTTAGAAAAAATTACGCCCTGTCCTCTCTTTGAATAGCGACTTATATTGGGACCGTGTTTTTGTCCTCCGACACCAATTTCAAAAATTTCGGTTGGTTAACTCCTTTTCTTCTTATGGATCATTCCTTGTTTACAATGGTTTGTGTCACAATTCATCCTCATTTATATGCGCAAACAAAAACGGCAGCCAAACAGCCACCGTGTCTAATATTTAATGGTCATGATTTTCCCTGCTTAACTCTTTCGATACTTGGGATTCAGTGCCTGGTTCGACAATGACAAACTGCCCCATCATACCGCTATCCTCATGATACAACAAGTGACAGTGATACATGTAAGGCGTATCAGGATCAGGGTAGCTTCCAAAGTCGACGGCCAGTCTAACTGTAGTGTCATTCGGAATAAAGACTGTATCCTTTCTCCCACGCTCATATATTGGCGGCAAATGTCCATTCTTGTCAATAATGGTGAAGGCTGCGTCATGAATATGAAAGTTATGATCCCAACCCTTATTTGTGATCTCCCATATTTCACGCGAGCCAGCCGGAACAACTTCATCAATCCGATTCATGTCCATTTCCTTGCCATTAATTTCAGATTTCGTTGTGAGTTCAAATTTACGTACCTTTACATTTTCGGGCACATCGATGAGCGGCTCAGCGGTAAGTTGATTCGGAAGTCGCGGAGAATCGGATAAACTTGTATCGGGGATAATCTTCACGATATCAAACTCCCCATTTTCAATCCCGTCTTTGCCTGCAAAGCTGTGCAAGATCGTTTCTTCGCCAGCTTCAAACTCCACCACGATCTCTGCACGTTCACCCGGACTTAGCAACAAACGATCTAATAAAACGGGTTCGGGTAAAAGTCCCGCATCATTGCCGACCAGATAAAATGAACGATTATCCGAAAAGCCGATATTATAAGCCCTCGCATTCGAACCATTCAGTAATCTAAAACGAACCTGTTTTGCAGTGATCTCTAGGTAAGGGTCGAATGTCCCGTTTACTAAGATTTGATTGCCTAACAACCCAAACGGAGTCATGCTCATGTTCTCGTTAAAAGAACCGTCGCCCTTAAATAATTTATCCTGGAGGATAATCGGGATGTCGTTGACTCCATATTCCGAAGGCAACTTTTTAGACTCTTCATCCTCAATGATAAATAATCCTGCAAGACCGCGATACACGTGCTGTGCTGTCTTCCCATGCAAGTGGGGATGATACCATGTAGTCGCGGCCGGCTGCTCGATTGTCCAATAAGGCTCCCAGGTTGCTCCTGGTTCAATCATCTGATGTGGCCCGCCGTCCATTACTGCGGGTAATCGCATTCCATGCCAATGCAAGGTTGAGGTTTCATTCAATTGATTGACCACATCGAAAGAAACTTGGTCACCGCGCGAAACCCGGAGAGTCGGTCCTAAATAGGATCCGTTTATCCCCCAAGTGGGTGTCTGCCTTCCTTCCAAAAACTCGGTTGATCCTGACTGCATGGTTAAGGCAAAGTGTTTCTTACCCTCTGAATCCGTCATTGGCTCAAGTATTGGCGGAATTTGCAATGGATTCTTAAATTCCAGCTTACCGACGTTAGTGGTGGTATCCCCTTCACATCCGACTAAACAAAATGCTGATAAAATCAGCAGCAGCGTGAGCAGTTGAAGGTATTTTTTCATTTTCTATACTCGCTTTCCTCATCATTGATGAAATCAAATAGAATCGCACTTAGTAGAACCGCGCTCCTTCAGAGTGTAGTTTCACGGTTCATTTTTAGAAAAACACTTCTTTTGGCATGTACAGCTACTACGATTGAAACCCAAAACAGAACTGCAGCGATGACCGGATGAGCAGCACCCGCTCCTTCAAAATTTGCTGTAAAATATTGTGCAAAGATTAAAACAAGGATGAGTACACTCATCCAACGCAAAAAAATCGGAAGCTTTCCCGTAAACGAAATGATGAGCATTAGAATCGAAACAGTTCAAAAATCCGAGCAAATACAATATGGCTTTGGCAGGAAGATGTATCCGTAAAAACGGCAATCCCTGCAATCAAGATTTGGGCCGCGACACAGATGACAAATAAACTGGCCACAAATAAAAAAAAATCTTGAACCTCTTGTCATCACTAATCTCATCTCCTTCACATATGACACTCAATCTTGTCGAGTTTTATTTGAAAAACGTTTTCCCAGTATGACGGCCGCTATACCGCCGGCTAAAGGCAATATCATTGAAAGAGCACCGATGAACATGACCGGAAACGTGTCCATTTGCCGCAAGACGATTCGCACGATGAATTCAAAAAGGATAAACCCTCCTAACAAGCCAACCACAAAAGTGAGAAACAGCATCAACGTCTTCTTCATTCCTATGTCTCTTTCTTTTCTCAATAGATCTGCATGCGATCGTTCATGTAATGATCATATAAGACGAATATTGTGAACTTATGACGAAGAGATACGGTACCTGTGAATTTTAAAATAATATTCTGCACCGAGGTACTCGAGAAGGCAAAAGAGTCCAAATTGTTCATTGCGGTCTGGATTGGATGCTCATTGAGAAGAACGGCATTAAAGTGTGCTGGGAATTTCGTCAAACGAGCCGCGTTGGTTTATTATGCCTTGTTTTTTCTTCGATTCGTAAAACTCTGACAATCATAAAAAGAGCAGCCGATCATTTGCCAGCTGCCCTTCAGTGCTTATTCAACTAACGTTTCCGTAAGCAAATCCAAGATAATAATGTTATTTCAATATAGATCTAGTCACAGTATATAGTGTGCTCTGGTATGCCAGGTAACACCATAACTGAAACAGCCATCTCCGCCCCATTGGACGGAAATGGCCGTTATTACGGTCGCGGGGCGCCTTTGCCATCAGCTCGCCTTTGCGAGTTTCGCGCTTCGAATCGATGATGAAGCATATACGACAAGCGCTGTCCAGATGAGCCCAAAGCCGACGAGCAGAATCGGAGAAACCGACTCCTTGAACACGAAGACGCTCAGCAACAGCATGATCGTCGGCCCGATGTATTGTACGAAGCCGAGCGTGGACAGCGTCATCCGGGCAGCCGCCCGGGCAAAGAAGAGCAGCGGCAGCGCCGTAACAACGCCGGAAAGAAGCAGTTCGATGAACATGGACGGAGGCAGCGTCCATGCCGTTGTCTTTCCTACGGCAGCCAGATAGATCCAATAGCCGAGCGCGACAGGCAGGACGACAGCCGTCTCAGACAACAAGCCTACAGAAGCGTCTTGCCCGATCTTCTTCTTCGCAAGACCATACAAGCCAAACGTTACGGCCAGCGAGATCGCAACCCACGGAAACCGCCCGTAGTCGATAGCGATGAGGAGCACTGCGGCACCCGCGATGGCAATCGCGAGCCATTGGCCGCGGCTTGGCTTCTCGCGAAGGAACACCACCGCAAGCAGTACATTCAGCAACGGGTTCAAATAATAGCCGAGACTTGTCTCTACAACATGGCCGTTGTTGACCGCCCAGATGAAGATCAGCCAATTCGCAGCGATCAACAGTCCGCTGGCAGAGAGCGACAGCAGCAGCGATCGGCTAGCTGCAATCTTCCTGAGTTCACCCCAACGGCGCTGGAGCGCGACGAGAATACCCATGAAGACGAACGACCAGACGACCCGATGTGATAGAATTTCACCTGCCGGCACATCATCAAATAACTTCCAATATAGCGGGAGAATACCCCACATAATATACGCAATAATAGCGTTGACCAATCCATTATTCATGATTACGTCCCCTCTTCTCTCTCCGATGTCTGAAACGGATTATACGCCTCGATCCTCGTGTAAGTAAAGTAAATAATCTGGATGTGCTTACTTAAAAGATTAAAAGAAAAAAGACCGCAATATGCGGCTTTTAAAGTCCATAGGTTGTAAACGTTCCAAATGGGTATGGTTTGTTACGAATTAACAATATAATCCTAGCCGAACTCCGATTTAGATTCACAATATATCCTCATCCGCCAGTTCTTTGTCTAGAGATCCCATTTTTTGTAATAACATAACCTGCCGGCAAGCAAGTTGTATCCGGATGATTTTTACAACGTGAAAAAAGCTCTTTAACATCTCGCTGGAAATCACCACGCGGACTCTTGGGTTCTCTTATTCCCCATTTCGACATGCATTCCAATATCAAACCTTGAGTCTCCGGATATTTCCTTATACTGCTATGGAACTCTTCCGTAGGCAGATCATTGATAAAATAATCCGATAACAACAGCTCTACCACTTCCGCTGGCAACGAAACGTTTAAGGAAATTAGTGAATTAAACATTGCTGCTGCCCGGTACTGCACATACCGTTCCGATTCTAGTTACCTGGCTTAACTGTTCTTGAGTCAATCGACACTCCTTGAATCATAATTTCTTCAAACTCCCTTAATAACCCATCGCCTTCCGACATCTGCTCAATAACTTTTAGTTTATGAGAAATCATCATAGCACCGCCATTGGTTAAAACGTTATTTTGTGCCTTGACCCAAATGTACGAACAAAGTAGTGACCTGTGCGCGGAAATTATCCTTTTTGTTTATCTTGATAATGACATGGATGAAAGGAAAAAAATAGATCCATCCCGGAGACATTTTCTGCATTAGGTGGTCCTTACACTTTTCAATTTCATGATTGTTAATGCATCGACTAATAAGACAGGTGCGGTTAAAACACAAAAAAATCGCAGCTATGCGGCTTTAAGCGTAGATATTCCCGCCATCGTTCAGATTTTCAGTGAGCAAGAAAGCAATTGTCTGAATCAATACTATACATTATGATGGTGTTATCTTGACAAGGAGGAAAGTCGTGCTAAGTTCGATAAACTTATTCAGAAAACGGAATACCTGCGCTGTATTTTTGCTTTGTTTGTTGATCACAATCTCGTGCTTCTGAATACCGTCATATTATTCGACCTATTAGGCAACCTTACGGCCTCTTATGAATACGGATTCGGATTGATGATCGCTCTTGTCCCTATTACTTGGTTGTACTCCCTCTTATGTATCTCGAGCATCGTACTCTTTGCGCTCTATCTATCCATAAAAAAACCTTGGTTCATCTTAATCGGGACCCTGCTGCATTTCGTGTTTACCTTACTGTATCATTTGGTTGTTGAATCAATGACATTCTCACGCTCCTTTACCTGGGGATATCTCGTGATCGTCATTGAATTCGCTGTTTATTTTTATTTCATTCGGAGAAGCCCAGAAAGATCGTCTTGATAATAGCCAGAACCTCCTGAATCACAATTAGGAGACAATTTGATACTCTAAAAAGCCTCTCCCTCCAGTTATAGATGGTTGTACTTCCATCTCACCGAAGGAGAGGTTTCTTTTTGGTTTGCTTTCTCGACTAGCAACGGGAACATGTATACTGGTAGACGTTATGACTGACGCTGCAGAGGAGGAATTTGCTACTTCCGTGTATAACATGCAGGTACCCTCTCCTCCGCTTGGGGCTGTGGCCAGGATAGATTCACGTCCGCCAAAGCTTCCAAAACCTCTTTGGTTAAGTTCAAATTATATGCATTATTCGCATCGATCATAATCTTGCCTGCGGGACCTGCCACTTCGTCGGATACCTGAACATGCCCTGCACCGAAGTACCCACCAAAAACTCGAATCGTATCGCCCGGGTTCTGTATATTATAGGAGCGCATCCAACATAGAGCATCGAGAACCTCTTCTGTCTGTAAAGGGCCCCAAGTTGCAGCAAGCAAAGCTTGTGGGTCGCCCTTGCCTGTACGCGCAAGTACTCATTAAGCTGCATCCCTATAGTCCAGTCCGTCTCCAGAAAGAGCGTACGGAATCCCAGGTGTTCAACAAGGAATCTCGTAAGTCGGTCCTTAATGAGATATATCTGGTGAGCGCTTCGGGCACCGCGAGTCGACTCTCCAACCCCGATGATAGTAGTGCGGCGAAAGATATTGGCTAAGGGCTCAAAATCAGTGAAAGAAGCCTGGGGATTGTGGCGTTCACTGATTGCTTTATTTGCTTGGTGCAACACCTTTTATCAGTAATTCCGTCCATTGGGCGGTATAAGGGAGAATCCTCTTGTAAATATGGGGGCTGGAGATCCCTTCAACCAGAGCCTGAAAATAAATCAGAAGAAATTCATCCGAATATTTGAGATCAACCTTACCTTCTTTACGCCCGCGGTGAAATAAATCCAACATGAGGCTGTAGCTTTCCTGGACGTACTGCTGCATCATCAGTGATAATCCGTCATCTCCTTTCTTCGTAAAATAATCCATTAAATCGAAATAAAATTGCTTGTTGATCTTCTCCAGAAATTGAATTTTGATCTGACTCATGGCAATGATCGTTTCTTCGAAAGGTTTATTTTCGGCCATGAGCTCCCGGGCCGATTCTCCCATTTGAGTTAAAAAATACTTAAACACCTCCTGGATCAGGTTTTCTTTACTCCCAAAATACTTAAATATCGTCGTTTTACCGACATTGGCATGTCTCGCGATCTCATCTACCGTTACATTTTCGATGCCCGCATCGGTATTCATCAAGTTAAACGTTGCTTCTAGAACTTGATTTTTCTTCGCTTGGGTCCGCTTTTCAAAACCATTCATTCCTTATTCCTGCTTTCTAACGATTATGATTAAAAATGAATATGGAGGATTTAGTTCGTATTTTTCCTTCCTATTAATTATATATCGAAATTACGAATTATAAAACAAATAAGAGTTCTAAACTTATGTTTTTTTGCATTGACTATGCCATTAAACGGGTGTATAACTGAAGTTGTAAATGAACTTTGGTTTAAAACAAAGCGAATTCAACGATTATAAGAACTAAATATCAATAATTAGTTCATTATTTGTTGAGGTGAAGCTTTGCTTTAGACTGGAAAGCACGTTACTAAAACTGGTCAAGAAGGAGTTTTAGTGCTATGACAAACATTGTAAAAGTTCAAGGCTTGCAAAAAAGCTTCGGGAAATTCAAAGCGTTGCATGACGTGTCATTTACGGTAAATGCCGGGGAAGTTGCCGGATTTATCGGGCCGAACGGTGCGGGAAAATCCACCACGATTCGTACGCTGCTCGGGATCATCCAGCGGGATGCCGGGGATGCGACGATCTTTGGCAAGGATGTATGGAAGGACAGTCTTGAGATTCATAAACGAATTTCTTATGTTCCTGGGGACGTGGCGCTCTGGGGCAGCTTAACAGGCGGCGAAATCATTGATTTGTTTATGAAATTGCATGGCGGCGGAGACAAAACGAAACGCGACTATTTAATTAAACGGTTCGAGTTGGATCCGAAGAAGAAAGCCAAGGGCTATTCCAAAGGAAATCGGCAAAAAGTCGGCTTGATCGCGGCTTTATCCGTTGATTCCGATTTGTATATTTTCGACGAACCGACTTCCGGCCTGGATCCGTTGATGGAATCCGTCTTCCAGGATGAGGTCGAAAAAATCAAGCTTGCGGGAAAAGCAATCTTACTGTCCTCTCATATTTTGAGCGAAGTGGAACGGCTGGCCGATAAAGTAGTTATCATTCGCCAGGGCAAAGTGGTTGAAACCGGAACATTGGATGAGCTGCGTCACTTAACCCGTTCGACAGTAACTATGGTAACGCAAGGCGATGTGGCTAAGATGGCATCCGTTAACGGTGTCCATGATTTCAAGCAATCCGGCAATCAAGCGACATTCTCGGCGGATAACGAATGTATCAATGATATTTTGTCCGAAGCGGCAAAGTTGGGCGTCAAGAAATTTGAATCCGTGCCGCCTACGCTGGAAGACTTATTCATGCGTCATTATGAAGTCTAAAGCGGAAACGGAGGAGACTGGGATGCAAGAAAAATTTGCGCGTTCGCGTGTACTTTTCGTCCAATATCTGAAACGTGATTGGAAAAAAATCATCATTTGGATTTTAGGTTTAGGCTTGTTTTCAGCCGGATTTGTTCCGGCTTTTGAAGAAATCGGCAAAGGGCAAGGTTTGCAGGGAATGTATGAAACCATGCAAAATCCTGCCATGATTTCCATGGTTGGTCCGACACCGGTTGAGACCGCGGCGGATTATACTTTAGGCGCGATGTATGCGCACGAAATGCTGTTATTCTGCGGTTTGTTTGCGATGATTATCGCTGCTTTGCATGTGGTAAGCCATACCCGCAAAGAAGAAGATCTAGGGCTTACTGAACTCGTACGCTCTTTTCAAGTAGGTCGTCAAGCCAATTCGCTTGCGGTGATTGCCGAAGTCGTCTTGATCAATTTTCTATTGGCGCTCGTGATTGGAGGAGTCATGACCAGCTATGGCGCAGATACGATTTCGGCCGATGGAGCCTTTTTGTTTGGCGCATCCATCGGGATGGCCGGGATCCTGGGAGCCGTGATTGCCTTAGTCATGGCGCAAATTATGCCAACTTCATCCGGAGCAACCGGTTCATCGCTTGGAATTGTAGGTTTGCTTTATATTCTTCGTGCTGGTACGGATGTGTCGAATGTTGATTTCTCCATGATCAATCCGATGGGTTGGACTTATCTAGCCTATCCATTTACAAAGAACAATTGGATTCCCCTGATTGTGGCGATCGTCTTCAGCGTCATTGTCGTGATCATCGCTTTTGCCCTTGAAGGCGGTCGAGACATGGGGGCCGGTTATTTGTCCGAACGAGAAGGACGAGAATCGGCAAAAAAATCATTGCTGTCCGTACCCGGCCTGTTTACCAAGCTGAACAAAGGCGTAATGATCAGCTGGTTGATTGCTTTCGTCATTATGGGAGCAGCTTATGGTTCGATTTATGGAGATATGCAGGCTTTCCTCGAGAGCAATGAAGTCATGAGTCAAATGTTTACCATATCCGGCGTTTCCATCGAGGAATCCTTCACCGGGACCATAATGATGGTCTTGATCGGAATGGTTTCCATTTTGCCGATTGCGATCGTGAACAAACTGTTCTCGGAAGAAACCCGGCTGCATTTAAGTCAGCTTTATGCAACCAAAGTGACGAGAGCTCAGCTCTATTGGACGAGTGTCATTTTGGCCATCGCTGCTGGGATCGTGGGCATTTTGCTCGCTTCCGGCGGTCTTGGAGCGACGGCCATTTCTGCCATGGGTGACCGCTCGTCCATCAATATGCGGGATTTTTTCGTGGCGGGTTATAATTTCTTCCCTTCCGTGTTATTCTTTACGGGGCTCGCCGCATTGGCTTTAGGCTGGGCCCCAAGACTAGGGAAAGCCGTATATGGGTACCTTGGCTATTCTTTTGCATTAAACTACTTCGGCGGCATTTTGGATTTGCCGGAATGGTTCGCTAAGACAGCCGTCCAGAGCTGGATTCCGCGGATGCCTGTAGATCCGTTTGATGCCGCTACCTTTATTGCGATCTCGGTGATCAGTGTTGCTTTGATGGTTATGGGCTACATGGGATATCGCAAACGGGATATGGTGGAAGGAGCTTAGCAGAGAAGTGAATTCGTAATATGTCTTGACATAAAATGGAGCAGAAAACGGGCTGAACTATGTGATTTC
Organism: Paenibacillus sp. FSL R5-0810; assembly: GCF_038002285.1. Classification (NCBI taxonomy): domain Bacteria; kingdom Bacillati; phylum Bacillota; class Bacilli; order Caryophanales; family Paenibacillaceae; genus Paenibacillus; species Paenibacillus sp. FSL R5-0810. The sequence goes on along the minus strand of NZ_JBBOCF010000001.1, from coordinate 1,690,043 downwards.
GGCCCGTTATTTTTTGTGATTTATGGCGTTTATCCGAAGAGCAAACCGATATTGCCAAACTGCTCGCCCGCCATCATTCGCTGAAACGCGCTCCGTGTCTCATCTATCGCGTACATCCGGTCGATCAGCGGATGAATCCTGTGCTTCTCCATGAACTGAAGCATCTCAGCAAACTCCTCCCGGCTCCCCATCGATGTACCGATCCAGGACAGCTGAGGAAAAAACAAAGCCCTAAGCGGAACATCTACCGTATCGCCGGAGCTGGCCCCAAAACTGATAATCCGCCCATTGGGCTTAATCACCTTTAAGTATTGGGAAAAGGTTGCCGGACCGATGCTATCTAGGATCACGTCCACCTTCTCCCCTTCCAGCTCTTCGTTCCAATCCCCGTCGCTTGAAAAAGCCCTATGTAAAGAATACCTCCGAGCTTCAACAAGCTTGGCTTCACTGCGGGATGTAACGCTCACGACAGCCCCCGCAGCTTGGGCCATGAGCATCGCATAGGTTGCAACCCCGCCTCCTATGCCCGGAATGAGCACATGCTCGCCTGCCTTGATTTGGGCCCTTGTAAACAGCGCACGGTAGGCTGTTAGAGCAGACAAAGGAAGTACTCCCGCTTCCTCCCAACTCAGATATAATGGCTTTCTGAAGGCATTGCCCGCCGGGATCACTACCGTCTCGGCAAAGGTGCCGTCCATCGGACCGCCCAAAATCTCAGGTACTACAGGGACCTCTTCTGTGCGCTCCCAGCCGATCGTCGGATGGATGATGACCTCGTTGCCAACCATGTGATCGCTAACGCCCTTACCCACTTCCTCAATGATCCCTGCCCCGTCTGAACCCAGAATGAGCGGCCTATCCGTTGCCTGCCGTCCCTCCATCAAAAATAGATCACGGTGATTGAGTCCGGCCGCCTTTAAGCGGACTCTAACTTCACCTAAACCCGGTTGTTTTATTTTCACATCGCTGATTCGAAGCCCGCCCAGACCGCTCGGGCCGTGATGAATAACTGCTTTCATATGAATTCCTCTCCTTCTTCCGGCCTGTTGGCCGTCCTGGATTCATTGTAAGTTTCACTCCGATGCATGTAAAATGGTTAGTAATGAATGTGACATTCAGTAGAAATGAAGCCAGGATGGTGAAGGCGTATGGAAAGTGGAGATTTACGTATATTCTACGCAGTGGCGGAGGAAGGCAGCATCACGCGAGCGGCCCAGCGCCTTCAGTATGTTCCCTCTAACGTCACGGGCCGGATCCGCCAGCTGGAAGAAGGCCTGCGAACATCACTATTTGTCCGAAGCAACCGGGGGATGGAATTGACTCCAGCCGGTAAGATTTTGCTTGGATATGCGCGTGAAATTTTAAATTTGCTGGGTGAAGCGGAGAAATCCGTTCAGGCTGAGGATAAGCCGCGGGGACAGCTGCGAATCGGAGCGATTGAATCCACCGCCGCAGCTTATCTTCCGGAACGCCTCGCCGATTATTATGCTCGATACCCTGAGGTCAATCTGTCCCTGAACACGGGTAATTCCAGCGTACTTATGCAGCAAGTAGTTAACCGTGAAATTGACGGGGCTTTCGTGTACGGCCCTGTAACGCATCCTCAGCTGAAGCAGATCCCTTACTATCAAGAAGAACTGGTGCTGCTCACCGAAGTTGGGGCCGAAAGTCTGCAGGAGCAATTGCACAAGCCAATGCTGATCTTATCGACGGGCTGTACTCACCGGTCCAGAGTGGAGCGCCTTCTGGCAGAAGCCGGAGTCCAACATCCGCGTATCATCGAGTTCGGTTCGCTCGAAGCTGTCATCGGAGGGGTTGCTTCGGGACTCGGTGTAGCTCTCCTTCCGAGGTCCAATGCCGCAATGCTTTCCAAGGAGATCAACATGAAAGCCATGACGCTTCCGAAGTCCTATCGTGAGCTTGTGGTGCATTTTATTTATCACAGGGACGTCCCAGTGAGCAGCGCGCTTCGAGCATTTTTAGAGCTAAATCATCAATAGTGATTTAATCTTCACCTGCTATTTTCTTTTAGAAGGTATTGATTTGTTGTTATCGAACACATAAAAAAGCTCCTGTTTCGCTACAGGAGCATAAATCTTCTCTTAAAGTAAGTCGTTTTTTTCCATGGTCATTACATCAATAAACTTACCAGCCGTGACACCCTGCTTCTCAAAAACGCCAGCTTCCCAATATTCTGTTGTGCGTATAAAACCCAGCCCTTTCCGTTAAACGAAAAAAGTGTTTAGTAATATCTAAGGCTTGATTGCCTTGATTACGGCTGATACGATGTAATCCTCGATATTGGATCCTTGAACCCAATCCTTAATAAAATCTTTGGACTCATCCTTCGGTTCGACGGAGATATCGGTAAATCCGCTTTGTTGAAGCATTGTCTCAATTTCGCTAATTGAAGATGCTCCTGATATGCAACCTGAATAAAGTTCATCTAAGTCGCTTTTTATTTCTGAAGGAAGCTCTGCTGTTGTCACAATATCGGAAATCGCCAGCCTGCCGCCGCTTTTTAGAACACGAAACGAATCATTAAACACCTGCTGCTTATCAGGCGAAAGGTTGATAACACAGTTTGAGATGATGACGTCCACCGTGTTATCAGCGACAGGAAGATGCTCAATTTCTCCCAAACGAAAATCTGTATTCGAATACTCCCCTCTAATAGCATTGTTACGTGCACGGCTAACCATTTCAGGTGTCATGTCAACGCCGATCACTTTACCGGTCTCCCCCACCTGGCGGGACGCTAAGAAACAGTCAAAACCCCCGCCGCTGCCTAAGTCGAGTACGACTTCACCAGGCTTTAATGACGCAACAGCTTGGGGATTGCCGCACCCCAAACCAAGATTTGCACCTTCAGGCACCGCGCTTAGTTCATCATTCGAATATCCAAGCTTACTTGAGATCGAATTGAAGTCGGAAGGTGTACTGCAGCAGCTGGTTGTTTGTATGTCGGTTTGACAACACGAACTAGCATTACCTTCTTGAATAGCCACTTGTTTATAACGGTTACGTACATTTTGGCGAATTTGATCGTTCGTTACTTGATTCATTCGATCATCTCCTTCGAGTAGTTTTTATAAGATCAGCAACAGCTAGGCGTACAACAGGCTATTGAATTCGCAGGTTGCCGTCTCCAAAGAAGTTGGTTCAACACCCCCTCTTTTGGCTTTTTCCATTTCCAGGCTTCCCTACTGGCTCGCTCAACTTCGAGCTGCTGCTGCTTCAAAAGATATTCTTCGTCCCACCAATTTAAATACATAGGTAAGATCCTCCCTATAAATGATTTCTTATTTTCAAATAACGCATTAGCTTGCTTACAACGTATTTTTCGTCCGGCCCCACCCCCCTTAATGTTGCGGAAGCGAAGGAACGCTGTCCTTCCAAACCGACATAATAAAGTCCTGGAGCGGTAAGGCTTATTCCTGCTGTCTGTATCGGTTTTCCCTCAGTGCCAAGAGCCCCTATGGGAAAATACTGAATCACCTCATTTTGTGACGGATAGTGGGTTGCAGCTCCAGATATCCTCATACCTGGCAATGAGGACAACCTTACTGGCGAAAACAGCTTTAAACTATCGTAATAATGCGGCCAAGAACCAGCTGCATGCTCGCCTGCTTTCAAGATCAAAAACTTGAGCCCGTTTTGCTTCAAGTAATACCCGGAAGCCATACCGGCCTGCCCGCCTCCGATAACAATTGATGCTAAAACGGATGCCATTTTAAAGCCCCCCTTCGTTCATTATTTGCATTATACAAGTATTTGAAGGTAAAAAAATTTACCCAATAATGGGTCTGCAGCAATTATCAGATTTAGCCATTGCCTCATTCATTAACTTGATGGAACGAAGGACCGTCTCTTTCTCGAATTCGGTCATAAATGAGAATATTTCATCAAGATAAGCATTCATCTGTTGGTCGATCGTTGTAGCTACGTACTTCCCTTCAACCGTTAAGGAGAGGGTCGATACCCGGCGATCGGCAGGATCAGGTGTCTTTTTAATTAAATTCATTTTGATTAGAGACTGTACTTGTCTGCTGAATGTTGTAATATCGGTCCCCAATGTTTCTGCGATTTGCTGGATCGAAGGATTATGCTGACGGTCGACTTCGAACAAAATATGGCTTTGGACAGGAGTGATGTCATTACCACCCACAGTGCAGCAATTTTTGTTCAATAAGCCGAAACGGCGTGTCATAATCTGAAATAGTTCGCGAGTGCTTTCCATTGTTCTGTTCACCTCTTGATTCATTTATACACGAAACATTTGCAATATGCAAATGTTATTTGGGTAAGAAATCAAAGACTTATCTTTCATTTGATTTTCTACCGGAATCCGAATATTATATAACCGTTTACTTATGTGAGAAATGGTTGATCAGATAAGGAGGTGTTGGTTTGGAGCAAATCTACGAAATGGCTGATAAGTTGAAGCTGCTAAGCGATGGTACCCGTCTCACCATTTTGTCCTTGTTGAGGGACCGGGAATTTTGCGTATGCGAACTCGTTGATATCCTGGAGATTTCTCAACCCGGCGTAAGTCAGCATTTAAGAAAATTAAAATCCCAGGGCCTAGTAAAAGAAGATAAACGCGGTCAGTGGGTATATTATTCCTTGAGTGTAGATGTTCCACCATACATTAGGTCGGTGCTCGAGTATACGCCTAATTCTAAGACCATTCTAACTGCGCTTAACAAAAAAGAAATAACTTCGGTTTGCGAATGAGGCTTTTGCAGCATTCTGAAGTTTTTTCTTGTTGTTTATATAAGTATATGGTTATATAATGATTTCCGTCGTTCATCGATGACACAGACTTTGAAGCAAACGGAGGACGAGATGGCAACTGTTGTATTAGCTAGTATTATTTTTTTGATTACCTTAACCTTGGTTATCTGGCAGCCCAGAAATTTATCCATCGGATGGTCAGCCTGCGGCGGTGCTGTGCTGGCGTTACTTGCCGGGGTAGTTAGTGTCCATGACGTCTGGGATGTTACCCAAATGGTCTGGAATGCCACGTTAGCTTTCGTTGCGATCATCATCATCTCTCTAATCTTAGATAGGATTGGATTCTTTGAGTGGGCTGCCCTACATATGGCAAGAGCTGCTCGTGAAAACGGCATCCGCATGTTTGTATACGTCAGCATTCTGGGTGCTGTTGTCGCTGCCTTTTTTGCGAATGACGGAGCAGCCCTCATTTTGACACCGATCGTATTGGCCATGGTAAGGGCGCTTAACTTTGATGAAAAAAAGGTATTCCCTTTCATTATCGCGAGTGGGTTTATCGCGGACACCACTTCACTTCCGCTCGTCGTGAGCAACTTGGTCAATATCGTATCCGCTGATTTCTTTGGAATCGGGTTCGGGGAATACGCTGGCCGAATGATCATTCCGAATTTATTTTCACTGATCGCCAGCATCTTGGTCCTGTATTTCTTCTTCCGTAAAAGTATTCCGCGGCAGTTTGAAGCCACCCGCTTGAAGGAGCCTGCCGATGCCATCAAGGATCCCTTCATGTTCCGGATGTCTTGGTATGTTCTAATCGTTCTTTTAATTGGGTACTTTATCAGCGAGTTTCTGAATATCCCTGTATCCCTTATAGCTGGTGTCATCGCTCTTATGTTCCTATTACTTGCCCAGCGCAGTCGGGTGGTCCCAACGAAAGAAGTCCTCATAGGAGCCCCTTGGGCAATTGTCTTTTTCTCTATCGGCATGTATGTCGTGGTGTATGGTCTCCGAAATGCGGGACTTACCGATTTGCTCGCAATAGCTATACAAACCGTTGCTGACCAAGGATTATTTGTGGCGACAATGGGTATGGGGTTCATTGCCGCTCTTCTGTCATCGGTCATGAACAATTTGCCTACCGTCATGATTGATGCGCTAGCCATTGATGCTACCCAGACGTCTGGAACGATTCGGGAAGCATTAATTTATGCTAACGTGATCGGCTCTGATTTGGGGCCTAAAATCACGCCGGTTGGTTCATTGGCAACATTGCTATGGCTTCATGTGCTTTCTACCAAAGGGGTCAAAATTTCTTGGGGAACTTACTTTAAGACCGGGATTATTCTCACGGTCCCAACGCTGTTTATAACCTTGCTTGGGCTCTATTTGTGGTTAGCAGTTTTGTAGTTTTTATATAAAAGGAGACGATGATTCGTGGAGAAGAAAACCATATACTTTCTCTGCACCGGCAACTCATGCCGCAGTCAGATGGCTGAAGGTTGGGCTAAACAGCATCTAGGGAGCAGCTGGAATGTATACAGTGCTGGTATCGAAGCTCACGGGCTGAATCCCAATGCTGTTCGAGCCATGAATGAGGTAGGGATCGACATTTCCCACCAAACCTCCGATGTGGTTGATCCGGAAATTCTTAACCAAGCGGATATGGTTGTAACGCTATGCGGGGATGCTACCCCGCCGACAGTAAAAAGAGTTCATTGGGGATTTGATGATCCTGCGAAAGCTCAGGGCACGGATGAAGAAAAGTGGGCTGTGTTCCAAAAGGTTCGGGATGAGATTGGGGATCGAATACTTAAGTTTGGCGTCTCAGGCGAATAGACAAGTCTCCTTCCCTGCTCGCTAGCTCAATAAAGGCAGCCGATATCGTTAACGGCTGCCTTCTTGTTTTATTGAATGGTTGTAGATTATTTTGAATCACTTTATTTTGTAGAAACTAACGACTTTCGATTTACTCTTATTGATTGGTTCTCGTTAAGCTGGAGGAATGCTCTGTGGATTGTTAAATACATTTTTCGGGTCATATTTTGCTTTTATTCTTCTCAATCTTGGATAGTTCTTTCCATAATAGACCGGCCCGGAACTCTTAATGCCCTGGTCTGGAACGTTAATATAGGAGCCTACGATATAAGGCTGCAGCTTCTTTCGGGTGTTTCGGGTCAAAGCGATATTTCTAGCTGCATGAGATGGATTCACCCAAGAGCTGTTCCATTCGACGTAGAACTTAGCTTTGCGCCAGTAGAATGCGGTGGCTCTAGGTGCGATCCGACTTACGGCGCCGCCCCAATTCAGGAAAAAGAACCCGGCTGGCGTTCCTCCCTCTGCTTTTTCCAGAAACTCACGCATGGCTTTATAGGCTTTCTCTGGAAATGGACGTCTGCCAAAGCCGCTTGAGAATTGGTTACTGAATCTTTGTGTAAGAACCGGATCGGGGGCAAGCATAAATTTAGTGGCTTCCCTGTATGGCAGATAACGAATGATTTTTTGCGTCGGGGTACCAACGCTTAGAATCGGTTCGAGTTGGATAAGCGCCTCGCGTTTTGATCCTAGGTAGATCCCCAGCATACTGACATTTCCGCCTTTTTTGGGACCGACGCTTAATTCACTTCCGAGCTTGGTGCTGGCGTTCGGAGCCCAAACCTGCCATTTCTTCACGATTTTTTCAAACTGCTCCCATGGCCAGGTGATTCGAAATACTGTGGCTTTGTTTGGAGCACGCAGCACCTTGAATTTGTATTTGGTATAAACGCCGAAGTTCCCGCCGCCTCCCCCACGGGATGCCCATAGAAGGTCGGAATTTTGTTTTTTGTTTGCTCGAATGATTCTCCCCTTAGCGTCTACCATTTCGAGTTCGATTAAATTATCGCTGATGAGACCGGTCGTTCTTTGTAGCGGCCCGATTCCACCACCAGGCGTAATGCCGCCGATCCCTACCGTTGGGCTGTCGCCAAATGGGGCCATATAACCCTGCCGAGCCAACGTATCGACGATTCGGCCAACCTGATTCCCGGTCTCTACTACTGCTGTGCTGCTCTTTTTGTTCAGACGAATTTCTTCATTTCGCTGACGTCAATGACGATTCCTCCATTGACCTGCGAGAGATTGCCTTCCAAGGCGTGCCTTCCGCTTCGCGGGCGCAAGGGGACTTTATTTTTTCGAGCCCATCGAATGGCATTGGCCACATCTTGTGTTTTCTGAGCAAAAACAAAAACCTTAGGAAATCTGTCCGTATGTGGATCCCAATTTTTGCGTGCTGCTTCATACCCAGGGTCACCCCTAAAAATCACTCGCCCAGTAAGCCTCACATCTGACTTCACGGATCTGTCCATCTCCTTAGAATTAATGAGAAGAATGAATACATTTTTGACATATCGGCGGATGCCATATAATGTATGATGGAAATCTGTGACGTGTATGGGCTGGTGCCCTTAAAATTTCTTGAGGAGATTCTAAGTCAGTTTAATGACTCTACGATCGGTTTGTTGTCCCCATCTGCCCTTTAAAATGGCTTCATGACCATAAGCACCAGTATGGCAATCATCAGCAGCTGCGCTGCCGTCTCGATGGGCACGATCTTTTTGATCAGCAGTCCGAATTCGGCGGGTATCTCATTACCCTGGTCATAATTTTCAGAAATGCTCTTCTCGATCTTGTTCACACGGGGCTCGATCCATCCGTCAATCAGGACGACCGTGAGCAGCGCTAAAAGGATGGATACATTCAGCCACATTTGGGAGAACCCCGTCTTGGTTATGATCATAAGCCAAACCCCGGTTAAAATAAGGACGGTCCCGCCAATTTTGGGTATTTTGGAAAGCTTGGTTGCTATGCCGAAAGCAAAGTGCAGCTGGCCGACGGTTCTAGCAGATCTTCGAATGATGGGCAAAACGAAAGTGGGGCCCATGATAGCGATAGAAGCCAATATATGCAAAACGAGCAGGATTCCAAACAAACCCATAGTTCCCTCCTCCTTAGCGCACCGTCAAATGTTGGGTTTGATAGGCTAGACCGATCCTTTTTCCTTTAAACGGTCCTTCGAGCTCAAGATGTTCCAGCATACATGTGACCACATCGTCATAAGCCACATTCAGCTCATGAAATCGACTGAACAAGTAACCGGCAATATCCGTCTCGGAATATTCCTTGATCGTCTCTGGAACCGGAACGGGTAAGGTTTCCGTTGTTACAAGAAGAGGAACCGAATCCGGCTGCTCTCTCGACACTGTCATGGTTCCCGGACACATCATGGACCAATCGAGTCCAGTCTGTTGCAGCCTTTCGAGGTTCCGGTTATGGTTCCTGTATTCAGGTGGAAAGCCGGGTAAATTGTTGCCGATTAGATCTGTATAAGGTATATCCAGCAGGCCGGCTCCCCCCATTACCCATACCCGCCCGGAGAAACTTGGCACCGATTCACATTGGCTAATAATGTTGTCAACGATCCTATTAAATTCGTCTCCCTGCCCCGCATGGCCCGCTGCAAGAATAGCGGCGTCTTGATGCGCGAGCGCCTCACCGACGCTAGCCGGTTCCATCATATCGCCCGCGATAACCTTCACATGCTTGGCGGAATGCTCGCCTAGTTGCTCATAAAGCTTCTCCGAATTTCGCACAAAAGCGGTCATTTCATGACCCATTTTTATCCCTTGTAGCAGCACTCTCTTCCCTGTATTCCCTGTCGCTCCAAACACAACAATTTTCATTGGTTTTTCCTCCTCTTTCGTGTCCCCATTATTTGGTTAGATCAAGCTTAGCATCGCCCTTGCATGATGTTAAGAACCCACTTTAAAGTAGGGTCCTTACTAAAAAGTAAGCATGACAAAAGGACACCAACATGAACATGAAGATCAGGAGGAAATGGGAGCTCTTTTATAGGCAGATTGACGGCAATTCTACAGAATGGGGCATTTAGGATCTAAAACTCGTTAATGAATGCCACGTGCCAAGGGGGGCGAATTCAATTACTTGACTCATACGGTCGTCATTGAGTGGTGCACACTTGAATTAATGTTGTCATTTTGCGACCGCAGGAATAACAAAAGCTGCCCGGGATTCCCGTGACAGCTTTTGTTTGGGGTTATTGAAGCCATGTACAAGGTCATTGAACCACCGTTATGACGCTGAGTCTTCAATATTCCGCTTGTTATGATTTTCTCCCCAAGCACACATGACTTCTGCTACAGGGATCAATGTTTTTCCGTACTCACTGAGTGAATATTCTACTTTTGGAGGGACCGTAGGATGGACCGTTCTATCGACAATGCCTTCCCGTTCCAGATTCCGGAGATGCTGTGAGAGCATTTTTTGTGACACCTCAGGTATGAGCTTCTCCAGATCATTGAATCGCTTATTAGAGTCCATCAAATGCCATAAAATCAGGGGCTTCCATTTGCCGCCTAAAACATGAATGAGTGTCTCAATCGGACATTGACGCTGATGAATCATCGATGGATCATCCCCTTACTTTCAAGTAAGTGCATTACCTAAAATTGCCATAATTGAATTTTACGCTAGCTCTACGATCAAGTCAAACATGAAAACGAAAAAAGGGAATCAGACTTTAACGAATCCAGCCTTCACGACCGCCCTACGATCCATCGAGAATGAGATAAAGTCTTCTTAAGGATCGGATTGGGATCAAGTTATCCTAATCTTTTCCCTTCAAACTTCATCCTTAATCACATAGTTGGAATCCCCTTTAACGGATTTGGTATCCAGAGCATTTATGGCAGCTTCAATCGAAGCAATACGTCTTTCTAGTAACGTCTTTTGAGGGCTGCCTTCTTTAGCGTTTTGATACTGTTTTTTAACAGAAGGAAGAATACCGACAATAACAGTTCGGGCTTCGAAGATGTCCAACATCTCGTATGGAAACCCTGTTCCATGCCAAGCATTTTCTAGACTATCTAAAGCGATTTTCACGGCATCCCGTCGTTTCTTAATGAGGGTTATGTTTGCTTCTTTCCCAATCATGTTGTTATAAGCATTTTCGAGTTTCTTTAAAGTTGACTGCATCGATTGGATCAGCAATCGTTGGCGTTCTGGGCTATCAGCTTTCATTGTAGAACCTCACTCTGTATTTATTTGTATAACGAATGTAAGGATTTCATCGGAAAGACCTCCTATAGTACCAGAGGATGATGATCCCAGTCCCTACATGGCACCACTTCGGGCGAATTTTGAAGAACTCAGAGTTTCAATAACATCCCCCACCTTTCGTTTCCAATAACTATACAACATTCATGCAAGTGCGAAGGATAATGCGGGTGTACCATTGATTCCTCCTAAATCAATTTTAAGAAAGTTATCGTTGTGCTTTAATGTTTAGTCTTAAGCCTTAAATACACCTGTCTAGTCAGCTACGCAACTAAGTTTTTGTCAATGAGTTCTGACAAGAACCCAGTTACTTATGACAAAAAAGCCGCAAATCATGCGACTTTCTAATCGTAAAGTTCATCTATAAATCTTATCCGAGAGAACAAATGTTCTTTATCAGATATCTTAAATCTAGTTATCGATACCGCTCAACAAGATTAAGTTCGTAATAATGCTCCTATTGAAGGCAAAATCTATGTCTGACAGATGTTCAGGCGGGTATCACTCTCTTTGTGTTCTGCGGTATTCGCTCGGAGATAGACCATTGCGCTTCTTAAACGTTTTGCTGAACTGGTAGACGTCAGTGTAACCACATGCTCTCGCTATATCCGTGACGGAATCACCTGTGAATCGGAGCTGGCGGAGGGCATGCTCATTGCGAAGCTGGTCCAGGTATTCCTTGGGACTGCACCCGTAACGTGCTGCGAAGCTTCTGCGTATATAAACAGGCGAGAAACCAGTCTGCTCCGCCAATTCGGTGATGCGAAACTCGGTGGCAAATCCCGTGTCCAGTTTCTCCTTGAACCTGCGAAGAGCCGCTGTTATTCCTTCCTCACCATGGTTTCTTCCACCTGCTTCCGCCGCCTCGTGCACCTCTTGCAATAAGCGATACCAGACAGATTTTACTCGCGCCTCTCGAACGAGATCTCCAGGCACCCATTCTCTCTCCGCTTCACGGAACAGCTCTCCGATCTTTCCCATACGCTCACTCTGTAAAGGCAAAAGAAATGGCAGCCGCAGTCGTTCAATAGGCTCAGGGGCATCCCACCCATTCTCATTCTTTCTTAGCGAAGCGCAATCAAAGAGCAGCATCGTCATTCGAAGCGGGTGCGTCTCGGAGGACTTCATATGAAGAGGCAACCTGGGCCAAAGGTACACCAATGTGCCTCCTTCAACTTCTACGTCCCCCTCCTCACTGCGGAAAATTCCCTTACCGCTGTAGATGTAGTAAAAGGTATGCCCGGAAACGGTCTGCCGAATATCCTCCCAGCCTGGCAGCGCCGGCTTTGCGAGTACCCAGTGTATATGCACCACCATATTTCCCAAAGCATATTCCATTGGTTTCCCCCTTTATTATGATTTGTATCATTTATGATAAATGATTAGGATTGTTTTTGCCATTGTCCCTTACTTGCTGAAGGTGCTACACTCCGAACATACAGACCAGCAGTTATTGAGTATCTAAAGAAAAATCATTGGAGATGGTAAATATGATCCGCACGTTTCAGCAGCATCGACTTAGGGAATGCCAATTTCTCGACGGGTTATGGGATTTCGTTTTTGACAAGGATGATATTGGATTATCTGAGGATTGGCACACAAACTTTCCTTCCATGCATGATCGTATACCGGTGCCGTCCTGTTGGAATAACGAGCTCGGTAAGTTCGACTACGAAGGAGTGGCATGGTACCGGACTTGGGTAACACTTGACGAGAGCAGCCATCTGCGTCTATTGTTCCACGCCGTGATGGGTCATGCCGATGTGTACTGGGATGGTCAGCATCTGGGATACCATTATGGTGGATTTACTCCATTTGATTTCACGATCCCTAATGTCACAGCCGGGGTTCACCAACTTGTCGTCCGCACAGACAGCACGCTGGGGCGCAACACTTTGCCATACCACGTTGTAGACTGGTTTCATTACGGCGGAATCATCCGGCCCGTAGAGGTACAGCGACTGCCTGATGTCTCGATCGAGAGAATGCGTATCACCTACGAGATGACAGGAGATTCCAGTGCTGATGTCCGAATCTTGCTTAAGCTCCGCTCCATGTCGGACACTTCAGTCGAAGTGCCCCTATCCCTCTATCGGAATAATGAGATATTCTTTGCTGACAGCGCTTCCCTACCTGCCAAAGGCAGCATGGAACTAGTCGTGGAACAAACCTGGACGGACCTCCAGCGGTGGGAACCGGAGGATCCTGTTCTCTACATGATCAGATCCGTAGCCGGGCATGACGACCATACAGACCGCATCGGGTTCCGCACCGTGGAGACCCGGAACAAGAAGATTCTGCTAAACGGCAAGGAGCTTTATCTGCAGGGAGTTAACCGTCACGAGGAACACCCTGAATGGGGCTTCGCTTTCCCCAACAAATTGATGACCAAGGAGCTTGATATTATCCAGCAGATGGGATGCAACACTGTACGGGGGTCACATTACCCTCAAAGTGAATACTGGCTTGATCTGCTGGATGAGCGTGGCGTGCTCTTCTGGAGCGAAATTCCGATTTGGGGGGCCGCATTTCCTGCTGCGGAGACGGGCGACCCGCTATTCGTTGAACGCGCGATGACCATGATGGATGAGATGATTGAGCGAGATCTTCACCATCCCTCCATCCTGTTCTGGTCTGTCCATAACGAGATTGATACGCGCTCCACGCAGGCCTATGAATTGTCTATCAAGATGACAGAACTCGTTAGGAGTAAAGATCCGTCAAGACTGGTGGCTTATGCCACGATGCATCCCATGAAAGACATCTGCCTCGGACTATTTGACGTTATCGGAATTAACTATTATGGCGGATGGTATTTCGGACATGTCGAGTTCGAAGAAATGCTTGAAGTCTTTCATGCGCGCTGCAAGGAATATGGAGCAGAGAGCACTCCGGTGCTTATGACCGAATTTGGTGGAGCAGGCGTATTCGGTGATTCCGGCTGGGAACCCCGTCTGTTCAGCGAGGACTACCAGGCTGATATCCTCAGCAAGTCCCTGAAGCTCTTCCGGTCCGATCCGAAGATTAGCGGCACCTACGTCTGGCAGTTTGCAGATACAAGGGCCCAGCTGCAGAGTCATCTTCCCCACTTCAGGGATCGGGCACGATCCTTCAATAACAAAGGGCTGCTCAACGAATACCGGAAACCCAAGCTTGCCTATCGCGTCGTCAAGGGCATTTATACCGGCCAAAACGATCCATACGACTGGGGTTCCACGCTGAAATGATCCGTGAGGGCATCCCGGGTGGGATGCTCCTGCAGATCAGATGATAAACCGTCATTCCAAATGAATGAACATAACTTTTGGAGAAGGGGCGATTTGTTCATGCACACACGAAAGATAAGCAGGTATGCAATTGTCTTAATGATCTTGGGACTGTTTACAACTACGCTGGCTGCGTGCAGTGGGAAAGGATCGGAGGTGGCGGAACCCACGGGATCAAAACAGAATCAACCACTAACGAAATTAACGTATTGGGTAGAATTGTTTCCGGATGCTGCCGCCATTATGAAGAGTTATGGAGAAGTTACTTCATGGAAGGAAATTGAGGCCAGAACCGGGGTGGAAATTGAATTTCAGCATCCGGCACAAGGTCAACTCGGGGAACAATTCAACTTGATGGTAGCATCAAATAAACTGCCTGATGTTGTAGATTATGGATGGAACGCTTACCCCGGTGGAGCACAGAAAGCAATCAGAGATAAGAAACTCATTCCATTGAATGATTATTTGGATCATGCCCCCAACTTAAAAAAACTGCTGGACGATCATCCGGAATGGAGAAAAATGGCTTCTACAGACAATGGAGATCTCATTGGCTTTCCGTTCATTCGGGAGGACGTCACCCAGCAAGTGTTTTTGGGACCAGCAATTCGCAAAGACTGGCTGGATCAATTAAATTTGTCTGTACCAACGACCATTGATGAATGGTACGCCGTTTTGAAAGCGTTTAAAGAGCAAGACCCCAACGGAAATGGTGAAGCGGACGAAATTCCGATTCTCATTCCGGCAGGAGAACTAGCTTTTGCCGGTGCCTTCGGAACACCTAATGATTTCTACCGGGAGAATGATATCGTCAAATACGGACCCATTGAACCCGGTTTCAAGGAATACTTGGCCACAATGAACCAATGGTATAACGAAGGACTGCTCGACAAGGACTTCGCGACAGCGGATGCCAAGATGACAGATGCCAAAATAACAGGAAATCAGGTCGGATCGACGGTGTTATTTCTCAATGGCGGAATAGGAAAATACATGGACTTGATGGCGAAGAGCCAACCGGATTTTAAACTTGTCGGAACCCCCTATCCGACTTTGCATCCTGGCGAAAAGCCGGTGTTCGGACATATGGATAATCCCGTTACCGGCATCTTCGCAGCGATAACCGGAAGTAACAAAAACGTTGTTGAAACCGTAAAATTCCTGGATTACTTGTACAGTGAAGAAGGAAAACTCATCATGAATTTCGGAAAAGAAGGCGAAACCTACACATTAGTTGACGACCAGCCCCAGTATACGGATGCTATCTTGAATAATCCTGACGGGCTGCCGATTTCCCAAGCCTTCAGAAAGCATATTATGGGCGCTACATCAGGTCCTTTTGTGCAGGATGTACGTCATACGCAGCAGTATACGACCAAGCCGGAACAAAAAGAAGCAATGACATTGTGGTCAAATACTACACAAGAAAAAAGAATGCCTCCCGTTAGTATCTCTGTAGAAGATAGCAGCCGATATTCCTCGATTATGACTGACGTTAATACATTTAAAGACGAAATAATTCTCAAATTTATTATGGGTTCAGAGCCGCTCGAAAATTTCGATACCTATGTAGAAATGCTAAAAGGTTTAGGAATCGAGGAAGCGATCCAAATTCAACAAGCAGCTTTAGAAAGATACAACAACCGATAAGCATTACCAACAATTCTGGAAGATGGCATGGGGCAGCTTGCCGTTTTCCGGACATCCGGGAGGGAGAATTCGTGTCTGATTTAGATAGAAGCTCTATGCTTTCAGCAGTTAGAGTACCTGCTGAAAGCAAAAAGAGTATCATCAAGAGGGACTTGGTTCGTAATCGCTATATTTATTTGATGCTTGTTCCTGTTTTGATTTATTACGCCATTTTTCATTATGGTCCTATGTATGGCCTGCTCATAGCTTTTAAGGATTATGGTATAGCCGATGGGGTGTGGCAAAGTCCATGGGTGGGTTTTACCCACTTCCAGAATTTTTTTGAAAACCCTTACTTTTGGCGACTGCTTCGAAACACCTTAATGATCAGCTTTTATGAATTGTTATTTGCATTTCCTGCCCCAATTATCCTGGCTCTATTACTTAATGAGATTCGACTTATCTTCTTCAAACGCGTTGTACAGACGATTAGTTACCTCCCTCACTTTATTTCAATCGTAGTAGTAGCCGGAATGCTTGTCGACTTTGTTGCCCGTGATGGTCTGATTAATAATATCCTCGGTTTTTTTGGATATGAGCCCATCGCTTTCCTGCAAGAGCCGGGATGGTTTCGCTCTATTTATGTATCCTCCGGGATCTGGCAAGGAATCGGCTGGGGATCTATTATCTATCTCGCCGCGATGTCCTCCATTGATCCTACTCTGTATGATGCGGCTCGTATCGATGGCGCAGGTCGTTGGAAGCAAACGTTGCATATCACCATCCCAGGCATTATGCCGACCATTGTAATCTTATTTATCCTTAATATAGGATCGATGCTTGCCGTAGGAAGTGAAAAAATCATTTTGCTCTACAACCCGCTTACTTACGAAACGGCTGATGTTATTTCAACCTATGTGTATCGAAAAGGTATTCTTGGAGCAGATTTCGGGTATTCCGCTGCCGTAGGCTTGTTCAATTCAGTCATCAGCTTCATATTGCTTACACTGGCCAATACAATTAGCAAGCGGGTAAGCGAACACAGGCTGTGGTAAAAGGAGGAGCAAGAAAAATGACCACTAAACGTTCACTGGGTGAAACTGTGTTTTCTTGGTTCAATCTCTGCTTTATGGTATTGCTTTGCTTCGTTACACTCTATCCGTTTATTTATATTCTGTTTGCATCACTAAGCAATCCTACAGAAATGGCCCAGTTTCGCGGCATGCTGTTCTATCCACAAGGGTTTAGTTTCGATGCCTATAAAGCGGTACTCGAAAATCCTATGGTTACAACTGGCTACCGGAATACGCTGTTGTACGTGACAACAGGAACAGTCATCAACTTGATCATGACAACGCTCGGTGCCTATGCACTTTCCCGTCGTAATGTTTATTTCAAAAACCACATCATGCTCCTGATCGTGATCACCATGGTATTCAGTGGTGGGCTTATTCCGTCTTACCTGCTGGTTAATAATCTTGGGATGTTAAATACGCCTTGGGCCCTTCTCCTGCCAGGAGCAATCAACTCGTTCAACTTAATTATAATGCGAACGGCATTTCAAGGCATTCCGGCAAGCTTGGAGGAATCGGCACGCATCGACGGAGCGACTGACTGGGTGATCATGACCCGGATTATTATCCCCCTTTCTATGCCCGTGATTGCCGTCATGATTTTATGGTATGCCGTCGGACATTGGAATTCGTATTTTAATGCATTGATTTATTTACGTGACCGGGAGCTGTTCCCTCTGCAGCTGGTGCTCAGGGAGATTCTGATTTCCAACAGCACAGATAGTATGATGACAGGAGCAGCGACCGGCGATCGTCTGGATATCGGGATCACCATAAAGTACGCAACGATCATTGTATCAACATTGCCGATCTTGGTTCTGTATCCGTTTCTGCAAAAATATTTTGTGCACGGCGTGATGATCGGTGCGCTCAAAGAATAATGGGATAGCATGGTTTTAAGGTTGCACAATTTGCTGGAAAAACGTTCATCATGTTTGGCAATCCTTTACCGTTGATTGCATAAAAAAAAGCGTTAAAACCTATGTAAAAGGTTTTAACGCTTGCTGATTTGCATACGGGCCCCTCTCAAAGCGGTCTCTCCATTGGACTCCCTTGTATGCGAAATCAAAATAGATTAGCCCCGCTCAACATAATCTCATGAAACTCGACGAACAGTTAACATTTCAGCGTGGTTGTACGCGAAACTATTCGTGTTTCTAATCCGCCTGCTTGGCCCGATGCACCGTCAAAGTCACCCGATTGGTTTCACACATGAACGTGGAGAGATGTACGGGCTCGTCCTTGGCATCGAAGGCGATTTTCAAAATCCGAAACAAATTGGCCCCGACATCGCATTCCAGCAGCTTGGCATAGTCCTGTGTCGCGCTAATGACATCGATTTCTTTATCGTTGCTTACGATCTCCGTCCCGTATTCCTCGGCCAAAATTTTATACGTGGACTCGTTCATCGCGATCTTCTTCTCCAGATCGGGGAATCGGGTCAGGGAATAATGCGCGATATCGTAGAACAGCGGGCGTTCATTGACATACATGAGACGCTCCAGCTCCAGGACAGGGCTGCCGGCTTCAATCGCAAGATGCCCGGCCACCTCTTCCGTCGCTTCAATGACATTGCTTCGTAGAATGCGGGAATTCGGAATCATGCCAAGCTGGTGGCTGAACTCCGAGAATCCGCTTACAGACAGCAGCTCGTTGTGAAATTTGTTGGAGGCCACAAAAGTCCCCCGCCGCGGAATCCGGGTAAGGGCTCCTTCCCGCACCAGTTCCTCAATCGCTTTGCGGATCGTAATCCGGCTTACGTTATAAATGTCGCACAGCTCTGCTTCCGTCGGTATTTGCTCATCCGGTTTGTATCGCCCGTGCTGGATGTCATTCTTCAACATCTGCCGGATCTGCATATACAGCGGTTGAGGGGTCGAAGGATTTAAATTCATCGAGCATTCATCCTTATCCATCAATGATCATTTCTTATCCCTCTATTATACATTGATGGTCGCCCTCAGTCACCATGCGGCAAAATAGCTGATGGTTTTCGCGGCCCTTTGCGCGCCTTGCTCCAGGCATTTATCGACCGGAAGCCCGCTCAGCGTCCCGTAAATAAACCCGGCAATAAAAGAATCCCCCGCCCCCAGCGTATCGACGACCTCTACTTCAACGATCCCATGCTTATAAAATTGGACGCCGTCATAAGCCAGCGAGCCGTTGTCGCCCAAGGTAGCCACGACGATTCGGGGACCCCGGGCCTTGATTTCCCTCATCAGATTCCGGATATGCTCGTCATCCTGCGTATAAGACAAAAACGGATAGTCCACATAAGGCGCAAGCGTCGTTACGAGTTCATGGTCCAGCTTATCGGCAAAGTCAAAAGAGGTCAGCAGCCCCTTTTCTTTAAAAAAAGGATAATAGCGGTCGGCATGGCCCCATATTGCGGAATGGACGAGCTGAAACGACTCCGTAAACCGAAGATCCTCCGGACTGAGGGAGAAGCCGGACATTACGCCTTCCTCATAATCTCCCAGCTTTCTTTCGCTGCCTGCCATTTCGACGTAGGTCACCGCAGTGGTCCCTTCTTTGGCCGATACCCTTGACGTATCGACGCCCTTATCCTGGATCGCCCGGACCATGATCTCCCCATAACGGTCGGTTCCCACCCAGCCAATATAGGCGGTGTCCGCGCCCAATTCAGTCAAATAGACGGCCACGTTCACCGGGTTTCCTCCAGGGTAAGCCTCACCGGTAGACTGATACACGTCCATGCAGTTGTCTCCGACGGTCACGATTCGCATTTTCTCTCACCTTCCCTCTGTTCAAAGAAGAGTGCCGCCTGGTATTGCAGCACTCCCGGTGCATATTAATATTCCATCTTGCGGTAATATCTTCTCAGCGTTAGCGGATGGTTTCTCTCGCGTTCCAGATAGACGCTGATCCGGCTGAGCAGCGCCCAGTTGATGCTGACTGCGAAATGCTTCCGGAACTCTTCGCTGATACCTTCCATGGCAAAATCCTTGGTATCGATGACCGTCAGTCGCTTCGTGACTTTTTCGGCAAAACGTTCTACGCGATCTGTCAGCGGCCGAGTCTCATCCTCGCCCTTCAGCAGGATAACGCTGGTATCTTCCACCACAAGCTCGAGCGTACCGTGGAAGAACTCGGCTGCATGAATCGATTTGGCCTTGATCCACTGCATCTCTTCCAGCACGCACATGGCATAAGAATACGTATTGCCCCACAGGTTACCGGAGCCGACCATCATGTGGTAGTCGGTGTCTTTATGCTCAATGGCAAAAGCTTCCGCCTTGGGGTCGAATGCTTTGACGGCGTCCAGAATAGCCCGCGGAAGCAGGGCTACTTCTTTCGTGAACTGTTCGTATTGAGGGAACTCGTTACGGTTATGCATGAACCGGAATACGACCATATACAGCAGCATGAAAAACGTATCGAAGGAATGCTTCTCCGATCCCGTCGTGATGCAGTGGTCCACCAGCTTGGTGATCGGCGTATCCGGCTCGGCCACCAAAGCAAAGGTTGTTGCCCCCCGAGATTTGCAGTATTCGATGGCCTCGATCATCTCCTTGGTGGTTCCCGATACCGAGGTGAAGATACATACCGAATCTTTGCTGAAATGCTTGTTGTTCATCACCACGAATTCGGCGGCGATTTCCGCGTGCACGTCGATCGACGAATTGGATTTGAGGATATATTCGTAAGGGTACATCATGGCGATCGTGCCGCCGGCACCGATCATGAAAATGTTGCTGTAACCTTTCCGGCAGATCCCGTCCACAATCTCCTCGATTTGGCTTCGGTATGCCAGCCCTTCTGTTTCAACAAGTCTTAGGAAAAGCTCTTCGTCAAATTTAAACATTGATCGATTCCTCCTGTACCAGAGCAGGTGCGCTCCGATTCTTTATTTGTTATGTCTTGTATTATATTTTGGTAATACATTTGTTGCAATCATTTTTTAAATGACAGATCGTTACGCCACGATAT
The DNA here is from genome assembly GCF_038002285.1 of Paenibacillus sp. FSL R5-0810. Classification (NCBI taxonomy): domain Bacteria; kingdom Bacillati; phylum Bacillota; class Bacilli; order Caryophanales; family Paenibacillaceae; genus Paenibacillus; species Paenibacillus sp. FSL R5-0810. The sequence continues at coordinate 1,669,276 of NZ_JBBOCF010000001.1, read as the reverse complement.
GCGGTTTGTTGTCCGGGTCCCTTGTTCGGCCATATTTCTTTTCCCAGTAATAGTAGACGGGCAAGCCGGTTGCGATGACGATCAACGCGGCGATCATCCCCTCAAGTGGAGCCCAGGTAAACGTTCCCCAAGCAAGCCACGCCGCTCCAAGAATGGCCAGAACCGTCGTCACCCTCCAAATAGGCATTCTGTAAATCGGCTTATAATCCTCCCTTTTCCGGCATTTATAGACGGCGGCAAAGTCCAAAATGTTGATGACCAGCTGGATCAGGGTAAAATACCCGAGCAGCGAAGTTAAATCACTGAAAAATACAAGGATGCAGGCATAACTCACCTGGGCCACAATCGAAAAACTTGGTGTTTCATACTTGGGATGAACCTTGGCAAACCGTCGAAAGAACAGCCCGTCCTTGGCCATGGCGTATTCCAGGCGGGGCTGGAACATGATGCACGAGCTTAAGGAGCCTAGGATGACGATGATGGCCGTGACCGCCACGAATGGGGACGCGATGTTGGCCAACCCCGGAATATAGCTGACCGCATCGGACACGGCAGCGCTGGAACCCAGCAATTTGTCAAAGGGCATAAGCCCCGTAATGCACACCGAAAGCAGCGTGTATAACCCCAGGACAATCAGCACCGAGCTAATGAGCGCTTTTGGCAGCACTTTGCCCGGATTCCGGATTTCTCCCGCCATGAAGCAGATCGACGCCATGCCCGTGTAGGCCCAGGTTGTGGCCGAAATGCCGCCAATCAAGCTGCCGCTTGCGGAGCCGGGCGCGGGGGTGTAGGAGAAGTGATCGTAATTCATGTACATCAAACCTAAAACGATCACGATCAGAAACGGAATGATTTTGATCAGCGTAATGACGACTTGAAATCGCCCACCCTCCTTCACGCTCCGGTAGTGAATGGAGGTGATGAACAGAATAATCGCGATCCCCAGCAGTTTGCCGGCGATTCCCGAGAAAAACGGAAAAAAGGTTGCCAGATACGTGACGATCGCCAGCGCCATGATCGAAATGGACGGGGGATCCAGCGCCCAGAACGTCGCCCAGCCATACAGGAAGGCAAGCGGTCGCCAGCCCGCCTTGTTCAGATAAACGTAACCGCTTCCATTTTCGGGATAGGCCGTTGACAGCTCCGCTAGCACCATGACTTGCGGTATGGCGATCACGCCGCCGATAATCCAGGCCAGTATCGATATCGAGGGCAATCCCGCGGCTCTGGCTACGTCTCCGGTTGAGACGAATATCCCGGAGCCGATCGTCGTTCCGACGGCCAAAGCCAAAGCGGACCAAAAGCCCAGCTTTCGTGTAAGTGTGCCATTACTCATCGTGAGTTCCTCCATATCAAGATGATTAGATGCCTATTTCCCGTATTTTCCGGATCGAATGCATGAGTGTATCGTGCGGATCTTGATAATAATGAAATCCCATGATTTCCAACGAACAAGTGCCTTGGTATCCATGCCGTTTAAGACTTTCAAGGTAACCTCTCCAATCCAGCGTCCCCTCGTCCAAGGCCAGATGAGCGTCCGTCGCTCCATCCCCGTCGATCAAGTGAAAATGGCAGAGTTCCTTCAGCGTAGAGAAATAATCCTCTGGTCTCTCCCCGGCGAGCTGCATCGCTACGGTGTCGATCATTCCTTTGAGCGCCGGCGATCGGATCTCGTCCATCATTCGTTGAATGCCTTTGACGTCGGTGATGAGGTTCGATTCGAAGCGGGTTAAAGGCTCCAAAGCAAGCGTGACTCCCTCCCGCTCTGCCACCTTGGACAGCCGACCGATCGAATCGGCGGCATACTTCCAGGACTCCTCGACGGGTACATGAAAGCTTCCGATTCCAGAGGTGACCAGCATCATGTTGGCGTCCAATTCCAGCGCTGCGTATACATTTTCGACAAAGTAATCAACGCTTCTCTGCCGCAGCTCCTGATCCGAAGCCGCAAGATTAAACGGATACACGCATTGTTCTGGGGTATAACAAACCACCTTCATGTTCCTTGATTTGAGATCCTTCCTGATGCGCCTTAATTGGCCGATCCCTCCCCGATACACGTAAAAATGGGGCTCGCCTGCCCACAGCTCGATCCGATCCACCCCCAGCTCCGTCATGGATTCAAGAAAATGCTCGAACGGAAAATGCCTGTACGTAATATTCATGCCTGCAATATTCATGGCTCCACCTTCTCTTGAAAACGCTTTATATTGTTATGTCTTGTATTATATTCAACGAATACAATAATTTCAATCCATTTCGCAAAAAAAAATCCCGCCAAGAGTTCCCTAATAAAAGGGATTTCTTAACGGGTTTTGACCGCGATTTTTATTATAAAGCCTGCAAACATTAAGCTGCTCTCTGATTGTACACACGCATCGCAAAGAAATAAGCGACGAGCATAATGCCGATACACCACGCAAGCGCAATCCAGATATCATTGCCTACCGGTTGATTTGATAATAGCGCACGGATGGTTTCCACGATTGAAGTTACCGGCTGATTTTCGGCAAAAGCGCGAACGACCTTCGGCATCGAATCGGTCGGCACAAAGGCCGAGCTGATAAACGGGAGGAAGATAAGCGGATAGGAAAATGCGCTTGCACCTTCGACCGATTTACCGGACAATCCGGCAATCGCCGCAACCCAAGTTAAAGCCAGCGTAAACAGAACGAGTATGCCGGTTACGGCGAGCCATGGAAAAATCCCTGCCGAAGAGCGAAAGCCCATAATAAGTGCTACGACAATGATGACGATAAGAGAAATGACGTTGGATACCACCGAGGTCAGCACGTGCCCCCACAGCACGGCGGAACGAGCAATCGGCATGGAGTGAAACCGCTCAATGATGCCCCGTTGCTTATCCATAAACAGGCGGTAAGCCGTGTAGGATATCCCGCTTGCAATCGCAATCAGCAGGATGCCGGGCAACAGATAATTCACATAGTTATCCGTATCGGTTTGAATTGCGCCGCCAAACACATAGACAAACAGCAGCATCATCGCAATCGGTGTAATGCAGACCGTGATGATGGTGTCCATGCTGCGAAAAATATGGCGCATGGAACGTCCTAGCATAACGTTCATGTCGCTGAAAAAGTACTTGTTCATCGTTACTTACCCTCCTTATTACCGATGATTGCGAGGAAGATCTCCTCCAATGAAGGTTGTTTTTCCACATACTCCACCTTTGCAGGCGGGAACAGCTTTTTCAGTTCCTCAAGCGTGCCATTGGTAATAATCCTACCCTCATGCAAAATGGCAATTCGATCGGCAAGCTGCTCAGCCTCTTCCAGATACTGTGTGGTCAGAAATATCGTCGTGCCGCCGTCCGCCAGTTCCTTTACGGTCTTCCAAACCTCGATGCGTGCTTCAGGATCAAGCCCGGTCGTTGGCTCGTCGAGGAAAATAATCCGCGGATTACCCACAAGGCTCAAGGCGATGTCGAGCCTGCGGCGCATCCCCCCTGAATAAGTAGATGCCTTGCGGTCCGCGGCATCTGTCAGGCCGAAACGTTTGAGCATGTCATCCGCAACCTGACGCGGATGTTTAAGGTGGCGCAGCTTGGCGATCAAAATCAGATTCTCCCGCCCGGTCAATATCTCGTCAACCGCGGCAAATTGCCCGGTCAGACTGATCGCATGCCGCACATTCTCGGGATTTGACGCAACGTCAAATCCGTTTACAACGGCTGTGCCTCCACCCTGTTTGAGCAGCGTCGTAAGAATTCTGACAATCGTCGTCTTGCCCGCGCCGTTGGAGCCAAGCAAAGCGAAGATTTCACCCTGCCTCACATCAAAATCGACGCCCTTCAGAACCTCTGCGTCCTTGTAAGATTTTCGCAGACCTTTAACTTCAATCGCTGTTTTCATCCCGATCCCCCCTATTTATTTTTTATCCGTATCCTTTTTCGCCGTCTTGTTAGCTCCTTGGCCAATAGATTCTTGATAAATGTCTGCGTACGTTTTTGAATCTTGGATTAGATCATCGCAAAAAGCCGCTACGTCACTGCCCGTTACTTCGAGCACACCTTTCCCTGAAGCCGCGCCTTCCTCAAATAGATCGACAATCCCCGAGAGCAAATCCGTCCCTTCGGTTAGTTCAACTGGGCCGACCTTAAAGAGATACTTTTGAATCTCTTTATAAACAATCTGATAATCCTGCGGAAGCGCTTTGACGCGCGCCACGTGCGCTCGCCACTCTTTTCTGCCTTCGATGATATCTCGGATTCTCATGTCATCTCCCTCCTATTTGCCTAATTTTTTTGCAATATTATGGTTGAGCTGCTCGCGCCACTTGTCGCGAATAGACTTTGCCCCTTCTTCACCCGCCAGGGCTGAACAGAAGCCTTTGATATCGCCACCCAAAACCTCTTGAACATTTTGACCATCAGCCGCCGTTTCTTCGAGCAGCCCAAGCACACCGTCAAGAATTGGCATGAGGTTGCGGCCGGTGAAATCGGAGTGCGGCCAAAGATATGCATTAATTTGTTCCCATGCCGCTTGATAGTCAGCCGGCAGCTTTTTGGCTCGCGATTCAAAGGCTTTCATTTCCTTCGTCATGTCGCTGCCTGTGATTCTTTCCCAAAAATTCATCGTTTCTCCTCCTTTAATTCGTTGATTTTTGATGATACGAACTCCCATTTTTCCCAGAACTTCCGCAGCTCCTCACGTCCCGCGTCGTTGATCGCGAAGAACTTTCGCGGCGGTCCCATGTCGGAGGGCTTCTTGGTGGTCTCCACCAATTTGTTTTTTTCAAGCCGGATCAGGATGGTGTACACCGTTCCCTCCACAACATCCTTGAAGCCGAGGGCGTTCAGCTGCCGTGTAATTTCGTAGCCGTAGGTTTCTTTGCGGCTTATAATTTCAAGGACACAGCCCTCAAGCACACCCTTGAGCATTTCCGTTAGGTTTTCCAGCACAATCACTCCTTGCTATTCTGTACGACTGGTATGCAGTATTACTTACTACTGCTATAAAGTAACACGTAGTAGCCGCTTTGTCAACGGGTCTTTGTTCCAGCAGGAATAACTTCAATGTTGATCATCCGTTTCAACCACGGTTCCCCCTATATGTTCTTATCATTTTCGGCTAAAAGTGTATGTTCTTATCCTCAAGGTTTTGATAATAAGAACATAACCGTCAAAACAAAAAAAAGCCGCTGCTACGCGGCTTATATGCTTCTATGTACTTGTCGTCAAACATCCTTTAAGGATGTGTCTTCCCAAAAAGTTAGTTAGTTTCCCTAATGGTGCCCATACAAAAACGCGAGATAGTCGATGTCTCACGTTTAATAATAAAACTAAATTTGAATTCGGTTTCTAATCATAAAAGTAAATTCTATTGTGCAGTCAATATAATCGGACCATCCGCAGTAATGGCTATCGTATGCTCGTACTGTGCGGAAAGCGAACCGTCAGCGGTTCTGGCAGTCCATCCGTCGGCATCAATCGTCATAAACGGTGCTCCGGCATTTAGCATCGGCTCGATCGTAAATACCATCCCTTCCTTCAAGCGGAAGCCTTTGCCCGGATTCCCCACGTGCGGATAATTCGGTTCCTCGTGCATCTCCCTTCCCACGCCATGACCGAGCAGATCGCGCACCACCGAAAATCCGTTGCGCTCGGCATGGGTTTGAACCGCATGCATGACATCGCCGATCCGGTTTCCGACTACAGCCTTTTCGATACCAAGATATAAGCATTCCTTCGTTACCTGCATCAATTTACGGGCTTCGTCCGACACCTCACCGACCGCATAACTCCAGGCTGAATCGCCGATCCAGCCATCCGCCTCCGCGACGATGTCGATTGTGACGATGTCGCCTTCCTTGAGCGGCTTCCGGTTCGGAAAACCATGGGCGATGACGTCGTTGACAGACGCGCATGTCGCAAACGGATAGCCGTTGTAGCCCATCGTATAAGCCCTGGCGCCATTCTCCTTCAAAAACCGCACCGCGAACGACTCGATATCGAGCGTTGTGACACCCGGACGGATCATATCTGCAATGGCTTGGTGAAAAGCAGCGACAATGGAGCCCGCTTTTCTCATCTCTTCAATTTCAGAGCTCGATTTCAGGATGATCATTCCATTTATCTCCCCTTTGACTGTAAAGCTGAAAAAATCATCTCGACAAACCCTTCCACATCCAACTCGCTCTGCATGTTGTGGTGGATGTTCAATGCTGCACAGCCTATAAGAGAGCCAAATATCAGATTTGCTGTTTTCTCCGGGGATTTGGAGTCGATTCCTTCACGAATCATTTCCACAAAAGGCGAATAGATCCGCTCCTGAAAATCGGCAAACAGCTTGATGAACCGGTTTCCGGGGAAGTGATGAAAATTATCCGCAACCGATTTAAGCAAAATAAATACGGAAGGATCCTGGATGCACTTCCGCAGGAGCAGCCTGGAGAACGACTCAGCTTCATGCGAACGGCCGCCCTCCCCCGTCAAAGCGGGCTGAACTGCCGACTCCGTTCGATTCAGGGCATCCCACAGTAAATCTTCCAAAAGCATTTGCTTATTTTTGTAGTAATGATACACGGTTCCGTAGCCGAGCTCTGCCTTGACCGCAACATCGCGGATTTCCAATTGAATCCCCTTCTCCAAATAAACCTCAGCAGCCGCTTGCATAATTTGGTTCATCCGTATCTCCCGGATCGCATCATTCTGTTCTTTGGTACGTGGTGACATGGCTCCTCCTTTTTTTGACCTGCTGATATGTCTATGTAAAACCAATATACATCATGTGGAAATATAGATCAAGTCATTCGACGCTGCCTTCTGATGGACTGCCCATGACATGCAATATTTGATGATTCTTAATACAATACATAAAAGCCGCAACTGATGCGGCGATTCTTATCGTTCAATAAATTTGGATGCAAACATCGTTATCCGTTGCTCCCTTCTCCATAAATAAGTTACACTGACACATGATAAACCTTTGCCAACCTCTACCTACTCTATTTTTATTGGAGGCTTTTATGAAACTCGCTACCTTTTTTCCTTATCGGAACGACGCAAGAAAGATATTGATTCCTTATTTAAATCAATTAACTGAAGCACAGTGGTATGCAAGGCATCCGGACCACCCGAATTCCATCGCTTGGATCGTTGAGCACATCGCTCGCAGCGAAGACGAATGGATTAACGTGATTGCTCTTAAAGAAGAGCGGCGGCTCAAAGGCGTTCTGGATCACCCACAGCAGATTCTCCAGGCATATATCGACATACGTAACCATACTGACCTCAAACTTAGCGCCATGGAATACGATGAAGACGAGCCAGCCATACAGCTCCCTCATTTTTCAGACGGTTGGGAACCGCCTTCACCGCCGACGCTCCGATGGATCTTCCATCATATTTTCGATCATGAGTCGTACCATATCGGTCAAATCGGCGTCATTGCACGGTTGAACGGATTCGACGGACCGCTTTTCTGACTAGGTGTGTGCTGTTGACAGAACTTATGCATTGTGCTTCAATATGAACGAATTTAAAAATATTCATTCCGAACGGAGTAATGAGTCATGAGCAAGAAAGAAGACATCTTTAAATGCGGGAAGGAGATATTCAGTTCAAAAGGATTCAAGAAGACCAGCATCGCGGAAATAGCGAAATTAGCCGGCATTGGCGTTGGAACGTTCTACAATTATTATTCATCTAAAGAGCAGTTGTTTTTAGAGATCTATATCCAAGAAAATGAGAACCTCAAGAAACGACTTTTCGAATCGCTTGATTTAGAGCAAGAACCGCTGGAGCTGATAAACCAACTGGTAACGAAGAATATCGAGGCCGTTAACACCAACCCAATTTTGAAGGAATGGTACAACCGGGATTTCTATAAGGAACTGGAGCAGTACTACAGGCAAGAAGGCAGCAAAAATCTGGACTCCTTCCGAAGTCTTTACACAGAGCTATTTAAAGCCTGGAAGTCTGCAGGGAAAATCAGAGCGGATATTGATGAAGAGCTACTCCCCGTTTTCTTTGATTCGTTGGTTTACATCGATACGCATAAAGATGAAATCGGTATCCAATACTTCCCTCAAATTATTCAATACCTAGCGGAATTTATTCTGAAGGGCCTAACGGATCATCCTAGATGATTCATGATAGGCCTTTCCTTTAACCATTGGGTGAATGAATATAAATATATTCATTCTAGCTTCCGTGCATAAATGAAAGTACCGATTCATAAACGGTAGCAAAACCGAATGCAATCTATTTTGGCAAGCGGTCAATCTTATGAAGTTAATCTAGCGTGAACTTTGCTGCCCTTCGATTTTGACATCAAGAATATACTCGAATTTTGAATCAATGTGCAGTTAAAAATAATGGGGTTCGGGTGGTATGAAAATGAATATTAGGAAAGTGGCCATCATTGTAGGAAGTTTATTGATCCTCAGCCTGTTTATTTCCACGCTGGGCGATGGAAGCTCGAAAGCAGAGCGCAATGGAGATTCTGACTTCTCCGAAGTGGATGCGTATATTGCTCGTGAGATGGAAAGGCAAAACCTGCCGGGTCTGGCTCTCGGGATTGTACAGGGGGATCGCATTCTTTACCTGAAAGGATATGGTCAAGCTGATTCTTCGGGCCGTCCTGTAACACCCGAAACGCCTTTTGGAATAGGCTCGATCGGAAAGTCAATTACAGCTATGGCCGTTCTGCAGCTTGCGGAAGAAGGAAAACTTGACATAGATGCACCTATACAGCGCTACATCCCTGCCAAATTCAAAGGTGCACAGTTTATTACTGTACGTCAGTTACTAAACCAAACAAGCGGGTTCTCCCAAATCTCGACTTTTAGCAATACGCTGTCAAGCATCAATGACCAAGATCAAGATGCTCTGGAGAAAAACGCCTTATCTTATGCGGAAAAGTTTTTACAGAATACCACGCAAACCGAACATTCCTATAGGTATTCAAACGCTAATTACGTACTGCTTGGCTATATTGTGCAACAAGTGCCCGGCCAATCGTATGGCGACTATGTAAAGGAACATATTTTTAGTCCACTTTCTATGCAGAACAGCTTCGTTACGCACGATGAAGCAGCCGAGCACGGGTTAGCTACGCCATACCGGCGCATATTTGGGCACAATATTGCTTACGATGGCCCTTATATTTTTATTCCAGGGGATGCTCCGGCGGGGTATCTTTATTCCAGTGCAAAAGACATGAGCCATTACTTGATCGCACAAATAAACGGCGGCAGCTTTGAAGATGATTCTGTGCTCTCTCCGGAAGGTGTGCGACTGATGCAGACCGAACCTGTGCCGGGAACGTATGCCATGGGTTGGATGTCGGGCCGCATGAACGGGATGCCGGTTATTGGTCAGCCGGGTGGTTCAATAGGCTTCCAAGCCCAAACCTATATTGTTCCTGAGCAAGAGCTGGGCGTTATCGTTTTCTCCAACGTACTGGGCGCGATCGATTCCACTTTTCTCAAAACGCATGTCATTACGACTACCGATATTGCTTCCGGTGTCATTAGCATACTGAATGGGCATCCGTTTGAAGGAACATTTCTTAGCATTTCGGTGAAATATTTGCTTATAAATGGACTCATATTCGTGCTAAGCGCTTGGGGAATATACTCGACCGCTCGTACTGCGAAGCGCTGTTTTGGCTTCAAGAAGCCTGATCCTGATACTGCAATATCGATTAAAGTTGTATCGAAAATTGCTCTGGAATTCGCAGGCCCTCTAATCATCCTGATATTGAGCACGACGAAAATCATGCCAGTATGGCATATTGCCACCATCTATCAGCCGGACGTCATTTTATGGGTAAAGATCATGTCTGTGCTTATGGCAATGAAGGGAAGCATGGAATTGACTCAGTTGATTCAGTCGATTCGGCTTGACAAAAAAAACGAGCAGCGGTTCCGCCACCAAGGATGACGAACCGGACGCGAACCCTTTGGAGAGAGGTTTCGTTCATCACAACTTTTTCACCCGCCAGACATTACGGTCGGCGGTTGGTGTCGATGGCAATCTTATTCCCGGGCATTTTTTCGTTGGTATGAGTGCCCTTCTACCAGAAGCATATAACAACAGCCGTTTCTCGGGTTTCCACCGGGTAACGGCTGCTCATCATCTCTTGAATTTACATTTCGTTGTTGCAAGAGATATATTCCTCGTGTATATCCAATACATCAACGTGATTTATCGAATAGCCTTCTTCAACGTGATTTATCGAATAGCCCTCTTCGAATCAGGTTTGCCGTAACCGGCTTCTTTCCGATTTCCCGTGACCATATAGACAACTGACCGATATGGTGAATTTCGTGCGCGATCACGTGCCGCATCACCTCACCGAATGTAAAGTATTCCTGCTCCCCGTCCTGGTTTGTGTCAACCATAATACGGTCTTCCAGGCTATCATTCCAAGCATAGATGAAAGGTGCAATTTCTGCATGGGTCCGATCCGAATAATCCCGTAATCCTTGCACGCTGGCACACTCCTCGAACGAAGGGATGTCAAGCTCCTTCCCTTGCAAATCCCCGCACAACCAAGCATATTCGACGGTCACGATGTGATACAGTGTGTAGAGAATGCTGCCTATGCCTCCGGTCCGTCTTGCCAGTAGCTCTTCCTCGCTCACCGTATCGCACCAGTAAAACCAATCTTTGCGAACCTGCCAGTTATATTCGAATAGTTTCAACATGTCGCCGCCTCCTGAAATAAAGACTTTATTACTCCTAACCATAGTTCGCGATCTAATCGAAATATCCTCCGTCTATGAAGACTTGCTTAGATGCATCCACGCTTTAGGAAACTTACTTCAACTATAGGCTTGAAACATTGACAGCATAATGTCAGTGTTTCAAATGTTCTATGCATTACGTTAACATCAACTATTCGTAATTAGAGTCGATTGCGAATAATCCTGGATCCTTTTCGAATTGCAATCCAAGATTTTGATACGCATAATATCGAGCTGATTCTTTCGCGCATAACGGGATGCAAAAAAAGGTCAACCCTCAAGGGCTGACCTTTTTTTTTGACTTTTGATCTTGAATTTATTTACGGATAGGCTGACCAGAAAAAGCTTGAACATCTAACGGAGCTGCCAGATATTTCGGTGCTTGGGCAACGAACGCCTGAAAGTGGCTGCTTGCATTGTGAGCCCCCACTGCTTCTTGATCTTTCCACTGTTCAACCATCACGTAGGTGTCATCCTCTTCTGTATCCTTCAAGAGCTTATAGGACACATTCCCTGCTTCCGCGCGGGATGACTTTATAAGATCTTGTACGGACTCCAGAAATTCTGCTTCCAGTTCACGGTTTACTTTCATTTTTGCATGAATAATAATCATGTCCATAACCTTACTTCCACTCCGCAACGCGGTCAATTGGAAGACGAGTTGTTCGACGTGCCTCTTTAGCGGCTTTACCTACAGAAATCAGCATAACCGGTACATAACGTTCCTTCTCCATACCAAATGCTTCCGCAATTCTGGATTTGTCATAGCCGCCAATCGGGTTTGTATCATATCCATGGGCACGAGCAGAAAGCATCAGCTGCATGGATACCAAGCCGCAATCAATAAGAATCATTTCGCGGAAAGCTTGTGCTGGTATACGTGCAAAAAGATCCGTATAGTTTGCCATCATTTGATCTTTGATCTCTTGCGGCATATACCCTTTTTCCACAGCGGTCCCCATAATTTCGTCGGCATTGTCAAATGCGTTCATATCCCCGAAAACGGCAATGACGGCAGAGGAAGTTGTAACTTGCGTTTTGTTGCCTGGCGCAAGCTCTTCAAGCGTAGCTTTACCTTCCGGGCTATCGACAACCAGAAATCTCCAAGGCTGAAGATTGACGGATGACGGCGCCAAAGTCGCTTCTTCCAAAATTTCAGTCATTTCCTCGCGGCTGATTTTGACCGCTGGATCGTACACACGCACGGAGCGACGGGAAGTAATAATTTCTTTATAATCATTGTTTAGGGTAGTTACAGTCATGATATTCTCTCCTTTTATCTCTATTATGAGTTAGTCTTGCTTATTTCTTTCATTTGTTGAATCTTGCAGTTCAGCTTCTGTAGAGCTTGAATCATGCCAAGTCGTTCCGATTCCGTAAGATCTGCCTGCAGCTCCTCCATAAATCGGTCTTTCTCCGCTTTAAACATCGCTACCTTTCTCTTACCTTCTTCGGTTAGCTGAACCAGCGTAATCCGATTATCGCTCTCACATCTTGTTCGCAGAAGTATTCCTTCCGCTTCCAGCTGCTGAACATGACGGGTCACCGCAGCCGGATCAATAGACACTGCCTTCTGCAGATCCGATTGGCTAATCTGGCCGCCCGTCAGTTTGCACAGGAGTTCGAGCCGATTGGGACTTACTCCTGCACATCGTTCAAACCGGGTTGCAATATGCTTGTTTAAATGCATTAACAAGTACAGCAGGTCCTCTGTATGACATGTAGAGATGATAAATACCTCCTTCAATTCATTGACTCCTCAATGATTGATGGGTCAATCATAAATCTTTATTTATAAAAAATCAAGTCCTTGGGAGAAAAAAATATCGACAACGGTTCTATTCAGGGGCCAGCTTACGGAACTATTCTGCTCCTGATCGTATCAAATTACGTTCCAAAGCAAACCAGCGACTACAGTTTTATAAGTTTGCGCCCGCCGTAAGATTTGTTCATCATGTTTGTTGCGTAGCTTATCCAGAAGCGCCCGAATCGTCTGCGGCGGGCGAGTGACCTGAATGTGCCTCACGCCGCTCCAGGCGCAGGCTCACTGCGAACAAGACGAGTGACATCGCCGTCATAGCGCCAGCGAAATAGCCGATTTCCCCGGCGGTGGCGAAACGCACGACGGCTCCACCAGCCGACGCACCCAAAGCGCTTCCCACGTAAAGGACGGAAGACTGCAGTGACAGGACGATGCCTGACGAAGGTCCTGACAGCCCGATCAGCCGATGCTGCTGCGCAGGATTGAACATGTAGCCGCTGAACCCGTACAGTGCCATTGCACTCACCGCCAGTACGAGAATGCCGGGACGGCCGGCAAAGCCGTTCAACGCAGACAGAAGGAATAGCGAGGCCGTGAGCATGATCAGCGCCAGCGGGACCGTCCGATTCGGGCCGATCCGGTCCGCGGCGATGCCCCCCGTCCGCACCCCGATGAAGCTGGCGATACCGGTCAGGCACAGCACGACGCTGATCATCCGGCCACCAGCACCGTAGCCGGCGAAAAGTTCGGAAACGTACGTAAAGAGCGAAAAAATTCCGGTAGCCCAAGCGAGCGTTGTCAGCAAGGCGGATAGCAGCTCCGGCTGCTTCAAATACGACAGTCTCTCACACATGCCGACCGCCCCAGCCGGTGCCACCCGAGGGAACTGCAGCTGGATAGCTAGTGCAGCGAGCAGCGTTACCCCGCCGACGATCCAGAACGTCATGCGCCAGTCGAACGTCAGGGCGACCCACGTCCCGAATGGGACGCCCAGGATCAGGGAGACGGTCTGCCCAGCTACGACGATCGACACCGCACGCCCTCGCTTTTCAGGAGCGGCCAGCGTAGAGGCGGCGGCGACTGCACCCGGCGAGAAAAGGCCCGCTCCCAGCGCAGCGACGATCCGACCTGTTAGCATCCAGCCGTACGAGGAAGCGAACCCGCACACCACGTTTCCGACAGCGAGCAGCAGCAGCGAGCCGAACAACAGTGTCCGGCGCTCCATCCTCCCTGTTAGTGTCGTCAGCAGCGGCGACGACACGGCATAAACGAGCGAGAACGCCGTCACCAGCTGTCCGGCAAGCGCCGTCGACACGTGCAGCGCCGCCGCCAGTGTCGGCAGCAGACCGCCGATCATGAACCCTTCCGTGCCGATCGCGAAGGATCCGAGCGCTAACCAAAAAATTCGTTTGTCCATGAAATCCTTCTCCTTAATCTAAAATCGACTCTTCAATGGAACTGAATAAGTTACAATGTGCAATATAAACACGCTTGGTTTGCGGCGACAGCCTGAACCATTCATGCCATCAACACAACTGAACCAGTTACATTGAATGCCTAGATGCGCCGCTTCCGTTCTAAACTGAACTTGAAATCTTCCTCCTCCTTCTCATTGCAACTGAAATAGTTACATTGATTAGCGTAGAAAAAGACGCGGATCGGTCTTAATCAAACGGCAAGCCGGATTCCTTGCCGGGGTTCTCGGACCGGCCGGAATCCAAGCCAGCAGTTGTGTCTGATCGGTCCATCATTTCTGACAGCCCACCAGCGAGCGACTCTTCTCAGATGTTTGCCGTTGTAGCGGCATCACAGTTTCCCGTGCTCAAGCGCTGAAGCGACCAGATCGCCGATTGACTCCTGTGCCAGCCGGAGCTTCAACGCTTCCTCACTGTCCTCATAAACCCGCTGCAGGGCAGGCTGAATGCCGTGGCCGATAATACAGCTGGGGTTCGGCTGGCTGTGGTGCATCTCGAACAGAGGTGTCTGCACAACAGCCTCATACACGTCCAGCAGGCTGATATCTTCCGGACGGCGAGCTAGCTTCCAGCCTGCCCCTGTCCCGCCATGCTGCACGAGTACCAGGCCCGCCTTCGCGAGCTGTCCGAGAATCCGCCTCAGAAAAACCGGGCTCGTTCCCACGCTGTTCGCGATCCGGTCGGAAGGGAAAAATTCGTCCTTCTCCGCCCAGTAGGCCAGCCAAGTCAAAATATGAAGCGCAATTGTATAACGGCTAACGATGGCCATGTTCGGCATCCCCTTTCAATAAAACCATTATAGTTTCATTGAATCCCACCAGTCAACGATTTCCTATCCGCATAGGAAATGCACGCGTCATATTGATGAGTATCGAGTATCGATAAATTTTCATAATCATTAGTTACGATTAGCCGAGATTCTCCATCCAGTATCTTTTCAAGTTCTTTGGCTACAGGCCCAAGCGGATGCCAGGCACCTGCATTATCATCGCCAATCCGCAAAATGTTCTTTTTATCCATTTCAACCAACTCCTCCATAATGTTGTACTACGGTAGGAAGACGGCGGAAATAGCAAATGGACGCAAAATTTCTAAAATAAAAATTCATTTGAAGTGTGGGGTGAAATTGTGTTGGATATTACCGTAATTTCGCGCAAGAAGTTATTGGGGGTTACACGGAAGAAGATGATGTCTCTCTAACAGCTATAAATTTCCTGCCAATCAAAGCATTGGACTAAGGAGCATAGCAGCTTTCTCCGTCCTCCGACGGAGACGAAAACCATTCTACCGCCCGTCACTCCATGGAAACACATTACGATATCTTTAGAGTAACGTCTGCTGATTTACCGTTAAGCACGCTATTAGAATCATCTCATCAAACGATTAAGCAACCAACGAATTCAAACTCTCATGAGGTTCAGACACGCAGCAGCAAAACCATACGAACAGAAAGGGGCAAGAATCTTGAAGCTGATTTATCAATTGGAGCATGTGAATAAAACGTACAAAAAAGGAAAGGTTGTCGCCAATCAAGACATAAGCTTCGACGTTCAACAAGGAGAGATTCTCGGCTTGCTCGGTCCGAATGGCGCAGGCAAATCCACGCTAATCAAGCAGATGGTAGGTCACCTGGCTCCCACCTCAGGTACGGTTCGTTACAAAGGAACCAGCGTACAGACCCAAACCAAACGAGTTGCCCAGGAGGTGGCATACTATTCGCAAGAGCCTCACGCCCTGACCAGTTTAAAAACCTGGGAAGCTTTGTATTTTACGGGAAGATTGCGGGGGCTGACGAAGGAGTCCGCCGTAGAGCAAACAGAGGAATTGTTGGAACGCTTTGGTATGCAGGATCTCCGACATAAGCTGCTGAAAAACGTTTCCGGCGGACAGAAGCGGTTAATCGGGATTGGAACTTGCTTGATCGGGTTTTCCCCCGTCATGATTCTGGATGAGCCGACCAATGAACTGGACCCGAAAAAGAGAAGGCTCGTATGGGATCTGATACAAGAACGTAATTGCCAAGGTGTCACCGTCATCTTGGTAACACACAACGTGCTCGAGGCCGAGCAGGTCGTGGACAGAGTAGCTGTTGTAAATCATGGCAAGCTGCTCGCCATCGATCATGTCAGTGTGTTGAAACAAAGGGTCGATCAGCGGATGAAGCTGGAAATCACGACCTCCTTAGGCGAAAGCGATTATGTTTGCCAAAGCTTAAGTGCACTGGGTCACTGGACCAAAATGGGAGAAAACCGAATCCGGACACTGATTGAGAAGCAAGACGCCAGCCGCGCGATTGACGCCCTGACTGAGAAGCAATTACCGATTGAAGAATACTCGTTGGTTCCGCCGAATCTTGAAGACGTCTATTTTCATATCGATGACGAACAGGATAAGCCTGCCGAAGCGGAGGTGGTCTAAACATGGAAAAAATTCAACCATCCATGCAAAGCCGAGACTTTCAACTGCAAGAAGCGGTCTTTCTCCAAGGGCAAGAGCATCAGGGCTCCGTTCGCCGCCGCATCATGGAATGGCTGATCCTGGCACGCATTCAGTTCACGATCATCCGCGAGGCGTGGGTTTGGATCTTCATTATGGCATGCATGTTTCCATTAACGACGCTGCTGTTTCTCAAATTCTTTACGCTCGACCCAACCCCGGCTGTCATGACCCGCATCATTACGGGGAATATGCTATTCGGCTTAATCGTCATGGGACTCAATTCCATGGCTCAGGAGATATCTTGGCAGAAGCATCAAGGCCACTTCACGTATTATTCGTCACTGCCGATTGCCAAGGTAAACTTCATCTTCGCCAATCTGCTGCGCGGCTTGATCATGAGCGTACCGTCTTTTATCATCCTGGCGATGATTGGCCAACTTGCTTACGGCATACAATTCCACTACAGCTGGGGACTACTCCCTGTTTTGCTGCTCACTGTCTTTAGCGTGGTTGGCGCCGGTGTTCTGATCGGCTTCTGGTCGCCTAGCCATCAATTGACGAATATGCTGGTTCAGGCGTTGATGATGTTCATTTCATTTCTGACGCCAGTCATGGTGGATATGGATCAATTGCCTTCGATCCTGCAGTGGCTCTCTTATATCTTCCCAACCACTTACGCCGCTGAGGCTATGCGGGAGGTGCTGATTTCGGGCTGGTCCGGGTCTGTCGCCTGGAATACGCTTGTACTCTTGCTGTTCTCGCTGATTTCCATCGCATTGATCTTGAAAAAGGTAGATTGGCGTGTTGAGAAGTAGGAAGAGGTAATGCCCATTGCTATGATATGTCAACGAAATCGCCCTTTCTGCTTAAGGCATCGTTTCATACTTCCGAAAGCATTTACAAGCAGCTAAGACGCTGCAAGAGGCAGCTGATCGTTTGATCAGCTGCCTCTATACATGGTTTATCATTGCATCTGAACTCCCTCATGACTCTTCTTAAAAAAAGCTTAGTTTATCAACAAAGTCAAAAACGATGGCCGCAACAAAAATCGCAGAAACGATAATGGTGATCCACGAGAAAATCAGTGTGCCCCGTCGCAAAGCAGAGAGTGAAACGCCTCTTGTTTGCACATAATAGGCTGCTGATAAGCTTGACAATATCCCCATGATGAAAAACCATGGTTGGTATACAAACAGATCCCACAGCGCATCGACACGCATATCCACGTCTCCGCTAAATGCCGGCGGCATTTTCAAACTTATGAGGCCTGTCAAAAAGAGGACTCTTGTAATGATTCCTGCAGCTCCATGGGCGATTAAAAAGACAGAGCAAATCAGCGTTGGGAATAACAATAATCCTCGGTAAACACTCACTCCACCGATCCATGGAATCCATGAAGGGACAACCCTCCCCCATGGTTTTACGAGTCCCAACAGAATAAACCCGCACAGCATAATAATTACACCAACTACGTAACTTGCTTTATAAATGCCTCCAGTGGGATCAATAATTGGAGCTGAAAGGCCAATGGTTCCTCCTGCGGCCTGATAGAATCGGACGAAAACCGCATACAGGAGAGCCCAGAAGCAGCCAACATAAGCCGCCCATTCTGACGTTTTTGTAAAGCGTGCATACTTTTTCCAACCAATAGCGAAAGATGAATCAACATTACGTTCCATTACTCAGCACCCCCTCATTGGTAACAATTGAAAGTCGATTCGCGTAAGCGAAAAGCCCGTCATTGATAATTCCTACTACACCTCGTAGTACCTACACATCTTTTATAGATACCTGAATATTGAAAGCTTTCTGTACTTCCCTGTAAAGTTTCACTAGATCTTGCTCCTTAACAGGGGGCAGGAGCTGTTGACTTCCTACATGGAGACTGTAAAATATTAGCGCCATAGTACGAGCACGTTCACGATCTCTGTAGAGAAGGAACATCATCTCCTCAAGGTAATCGATTCGCCTTTGATCAATTCGTTGCTGGTAAGAATGCACAAAGGGTTCCATTAACGCCCAAGCACGCACAGCCACCTCCAGGTTTTGATTTCGGCGTATCGATTTCTCCATGACATATTCGAACTTATCAAGGGGTGAAAGTTGTTGTTCCGCGAACTCAATGGTATTCAGTGTTCGTTCTGTTTCATATAGAGAAAGCAGACTTTCTTTATAGTCCTGCCAACTCTTGAAATGATGGTAGAATGCCCCCTTTGTTACCTTTAAACGTCCTATGAGCGTTTCAATGGTCAGGGAGGCAGCCCCTTCTTCGGATAAAATCAGAAATCCTTCCTCTAACCACTGTCGTTTTTTTTCTGTGACCATTCAAAATTACCCTCCATCCAAAAATTCCCTCAACAAAACCATACCATACGGTATGGTATGTTTCAATGTTTTGTTCCAGCATGATTGGTGCTGCAAACAGCAAAGCGCTGTAAAAGCTACAAAGGAGGCTAGTTCTTGAGTTTTACCGTGGCATCGGCTTGAGCAGGATAGGATTTTTTAAAATCTGACATGATTTCAAGGCTTAGGGTATATTTCGTTAAATTGCTGGCGAACCCCTAAAAGCAAAAAAAGTCGCTAAATCAGCGACTTTCAATGGGACTAAATCTCGTCTGCTTGTTGTCTTCAAAGCCCGGAGTCAGGCAAGAGGTGTTTATCATTTCATAAATAGCCGCTTAGTTCATGTCCTTCCAGCTTTTGAAATCGTGAATGGCGAAGCCTGCATAGCTTGCATAGTGCGCCAATTGATTATGGGCGGACTGTAACTCTCTTTCCATCACTTCACTGCTCATAGAATGGAATGAAACCCGCGGCCCCTCTGTGCTTTCGAGCGTCTCTACAGCTACCACAACCTTCTTCTTTAGCGTTGAGGCTTCTCTCAGTATGGCCTGCGCATTGTCCACAATTCCATTGCTGCCTAACGCATGATTTCGATAATTCATGATGACCAGGGAATCGAACTTCTCCAGCAACCATGCGCTCATACTGTAATCCGTCCCCGGTACATTTATCGTATTCAGCCAAAACGGAACGTCGACTGCGATGTTCAAGCCGCTCCCTTTGGTTTCTTTCTCGATCAGTCTCATATTGTCCATCCAGCTTTCAAGGATGATCTTATTGTCCTTTGACCATTCACTTAGCGCATACGGTTCAATATCAAGATGCAATCCCGAAAACCTTGCTTCCGGGCCAACCGAGGAGTTATAGGCTTTCACCCACGTTATAAATTTTTGAATATCCTCCTGCTTAGATGTATAGGCCCATTCGGGACGACCCTCAAGTGCCTCCACTTGAATTCCTTCGCTCTTCGCTTTTCGAATAAAGCTCTCATATACTGCCGGATCAATATCTCTGTCGATCTGAAGATAAATAGACGTTAACCCTTTTGTTCTTGCGAAGATAATAATTTTGTCTTGATCCTGTTTCAGGATGGAACTGTCCCATATCCACGTGCCTTTCGGAACTCGGGCCACTGAAGTCATGATGCTTACCCGATTGCTTGAGGGCTGCCAATCCACAATTGCATGCAAGGCCTCGCTAATGAAGCGAAGCGGGACCATCGTGCGACCGTTTTTAAGGACCGCAGCCCCTTTAAAATCCACTCTTTTTCCATTCACCTGTGCATGATGATCGCCGCCAATCACCAAAATTATGTTGTCACGTTTAAGTGAGATCGTGATTTGTTTTAATTTTCCGTTCCATTTCGCAGTAGCTCCGAGCTTGTCGGAGACAAAAGCAAGGGGAACCATCGTAAGGTTCGTTTTTGGATCGACGTATGGGTGCTCATCTGGGAATTGTGCTTCACGGCCATCCACGGATACTCGGACTTCAGATGCGTAGATAACGGTGTGAAACGCAGCTAAACTTAGCATGATCGCTACAGTGCACACAAGCAATTTTCTCATGGGTGACTTCCTCATCTATTTAAATTTTGTTCTTACTACAAACGCAAGGTCCATAACGAAATGATAAGGTATGTAATAATTGGCACTTCTTATGTATTTTACCGAACCAAAGGCGATGATCCCATAGGTCGCTGCTCCCAACTCTTGAGTCGTTTGAGGCCTCTCAGGCAAGGTTTGCCCTGCAGCGAAGAGCAGCCTTAGCTTCATAGGCGGACTTACGAGTTTAAATACTCGGCAATGGCAGTTATCAGTCGTGACAGAAACTACTTATAGGTATAGGCCATCCCGCTCAGGATGGCCACAATGTATTGTTTACAACACGAATGAAGTAGGGATACGGCTCCAATTGAAACTCCCCTTCGTTAGGATCGAGAATCGTCATTCGAATTGGGTGAACCTCCGGAATCTTCATCGAAGGATACCACCCGATGGCCAAATCCCCCAAGATGAACATACCATGCTCGTCACCGAGCATTTGAAACATCTTTCCGTCCCCGATATAACGCGTGACGTCGAACCGAGAATCAAGGCGCTGGATGGCATCCGATATGCTGCCGTGAAGGGGAAATCCGATCTCGCTGACATTCAGAATGGATTCGTGACCGAACGGTTCAGTCGAGGCATTGTCCATCCGATGCCGAGCGATGAACTCCACCAGATTCCCCGAAGGATCCTCGAAATAGAAGGCATGTGCATCCGTTCCTTCAAAATATGCAATGTCTTCGTTTGCCTGGATTCCTGCGAACGGAAGGGGCGCAGCGGAAAGCACCTCACAACCTTTGGCTTGAAGCCAGCTTTTCGCTTCGCGGATTTGGTTCTCGGGGATATTCATTGCCAGATGGTAGGACGGCAGCACCCCTTCCTCCTCCTCTTGAATGAAAGTCAACCGCGTTTCCCCGACAACGATCGTGATTGAATGCTTCGTTATATCTGCTAAAGCGAATCCAAGTCTTTCTGTGTAGAATTCCTTCATTTCGGCTAACCGGGCGGTTCTCAGTTCCAATTCGATGATTTTCATCTTACTACCTCCTCTAGATAATTGAGTTAGACAGGATTTGCAGCCACACGCTGTCATTAAACAAGACTGGAAGGAGGCGGAAAATGTGACAAAGTAAAAATGCAATTAAGTAAAAGAGACCCACATTGAGCTAGGACAAGAAAGTCTTTTACTCCAAAGAAAAAAGCCGCATATTATGCGACCTGCGAAGCGATTACATCTCGATTAAAAATTTCCCCATCGTGGTTTCCTACGAACGTTTTGCGATTTGTTGCCCAAATTGGGTTTGGGATTCAGGTGACAGCATCTCTCGAGGCTCTGTCAGCTTCTCTGCTGGCCGCCCGCGAGGGGCAGCATGAGATGATCGTCTCATGCTGTTAAGGAGAGATGATGAGACGTCCAATCTGGTTGCACTCTTCAGCGAACCAAATGTCACCCTTTGTGCCAATCGCTATACCGTGGGGCTCGGCGTGATTAGTCGGGATTGGATACTCTGTAATCTTTCCTTGAACCGTAATTCGACCGATTTGGTTTCCACCCCATTCCGTGAACCAAAGATCCCCATTTTCCCCGGATATGATAGCATGGGGCTTGGCATTCGATGTCGGAATCATATATTCCGTAACCTCGCCAGATGTTGTCATTCTTCCGATTTTATTGCTCATGATTTGCACAAACCATAATGCCCCGTCAGGACCGCTCGTAATGCCTACAGGTCCGGAATTTGGTGTTGGAATCGGAAATTCGGTTACATCACCTTCAGTAGTTATTCTACCGATTGAATTCCCTTGATTCTGCGTAAACCATAATGCCCCGTCTGAGCCGGGAACAATAAATGAAGGGAATGTGTCTGAGTTAGGCAACTCAAACTCGGTCATCTCCCCCGACGCAGTTAACCTTCCGATTCTGCCGCTATTCATTTCTGTAAACCAGATGGCACCCTCACGATCTTCGGTTATGCCGAAAGGGGCTGAATTCACGACAGGAAGTTCATATTCTGTAAAATAGCCATCGAGCGACATTCTACCAATCTTATTGGCTTGATACTCGGTAAACCACAAGTCCCCGGTCCGATCCGATATAATCGACATCACTCCGGCACTCTCTGTCGGCAGGGGGAACGAAGTGATCTCGCCTGCGTCATTAATTCGTCCAATCCGATTGCCCCGTTGTTCCGTAAACCACATGGCTCCATCTTTTCCCCTCGTTATTCCGTATGGCCCGGAATCCTGCGTTTTGACTATATATTCATGTATCATGACCTTCACACAAATTACCTCCCCAAAAAGCGATTTATTCTTATTCCATAATCCGTCGAATCCCTTTTGCGATTTGTTCTCTCTCATGTTCGCGCAGCGAATAGAGCACAGGTGCCCTTGGAATATCGAACTTCAGATGAGAATGAGGGATTTCGGTTAACAGAGTTCCAATGGGCTGTTGACCATCCTTACGGCGTATAACGTTCCAGAATATTCTAGATCGTTTATCTTCGGTCCCCCATTTTTCAAGCGAATTACGAAATATCAGACATTTCCCGATTACGAAATCATGTTCCTTGAGGGGCTCCGCTGCAATGAACCCCGCGTCTTCAAGGCTGTCAAATAGTGCGGGCATCAGCTGGTCCAAATACCGTCCATAGGCAGCATCCTCGATTTCGCGAAAAGCGGTCGTTAACTCATCCAACATCGCATCGTATAATGTTTTCCATTCGGATTCGATGTACTGATTACCTGCCACGCAAATTTCCTCAATGGTCATATCAGAACGCAGTACTGGTTTTACGGTCATATAAACTCCTCCTTGAATTGAATTAACTTCATCATACAACATGTAAGCCAACTGGAAGGTTCAAGGAAATTACATGAAGGAAATGAACAAAATATCCAGAATAACATTGCAAAGGTTTTAATGTTTGCGCATTTTTGCCAAAGGTGGGGATCACATGGGCTTTCGCCCCAAAAAGCTTGCAGAAAAATACGGGCTAAGCAGCAACACGCTGCGAAACTATGAAGCAAAGGGGCTGATGCCTCCTGCAGATCGATCTTCCAACGGATATCGTATGTATACAGAACGGCATGAAGCTTTTCTGGCATGTATTCAAGCCATGACAGCCGCATTTGGGATGGAAGTAACCAGCCAGGTCATGCATTGTCTTAGGCGAAATGAGCTGGATGACGCGTTGTGGATCGTCAGGGATCGAGAGGTCATGCTTCATCGGGAAAAAGCAAATTTAGATCAACTAATAAGGGAGCTGAAATCGTATTCTGAAGGTAGTCGAGCTCACGACATTAATCATCATTTCAGCATCCACGAGGTTTCCAGACGGACGGGGGCTTCGAAATCGGCAATCCGTTACTGGGAGCAATGCGGCCTGTTCACTACGGAGCGAGACCCTGATAACGATTACCGGTTTTATCACGAAGCGCATCTCTTTAAAATTCGATTGATTCAGGTGCTGCAGAGCGCTGTTTATTCCGAGGAAACCGTGAACTTGAAGCAATCCGTTGCACGTTTAGATCTAGAGAACATCGAGGATTCGATGAAGGTTTCTGATCGTATCCAAGTTCACTTGAACAAAACGATCAAACTTCAGATGCGCGCTCTCTATTTTCTATATCGCTTGATTGAAACAATAGACAACTCGGAAACAACCGCGGCTGATCATTAATCGGTTCTCCAGTACTGCCGTCTTTATGATTTTATGAATTAACATCATTAAATTTCTACACTTGTACCAATACCGTAAATAGTATAGAAGCCGCAGCTATCATTTCTGATAACTGCGGCTTCCTGGTTAATCAACGATCTTTGACGACCATCGATTTGCTTAACTTGGGTTTGATCTGGGCTTGTTTTTTTCTATTGCCCCATCGTCTAACAGGTATTTCTCTACGCCAAAGGATTTTCGCTTCTTAAGCTTGAAGCAAGATCTCGATTCGCGTTCCGCGAAGTAGCTCGCTGTCCACATGGATTTCGCCACCATGAGCCTTCACGATATCGTTTGCGATGGCCATCCCGAGACCGGATCCCTTATGCAGCTCTCCTGTATGGGTTCCGCGGTAATACCTCTCAAATATCCGTTCCAGCTCCTCTTTCGGGATCCCTTTGCCTTGATCCTCGACAACGATTCGAGCTCTATCGCCTTTCTTTTCGACGCTGACAAGTATGGAAACATCCTCATCGTTATGAACCACCGCGTTGTAGATCAAATTGGTGACCGCACGGCGTATGAGAATGTCATCAGCCTCCAAGAGGATGACTTCCTCGCTGTACTGGAAATCGATATTCCGGTTACCGTAACGGGCATCGTTCAACGTATCGATGACAGCGCTTCGGACGAGGCTGACGATGTTTACTTTTTTCAGATTCAGCTTCAGCCCCTTGTTTCTCAGACGGGTGGAAAGGTTAAGGTCCTCGATCACGTCTTTCAAATAATGCGACTTCTGTTCAATGATTTCCGCGTAATCCCGCATTTCCTCGATTGTAAAATCATAATCCATGTCCCGCATCATTTCGGCATATCCCTGAATCGAAGCAAGGGGCGTTTTGATATCATGCGAAATGTTCGCGATCCATTCCTCTTTCATCCGGTCCAGCCTTTTCCGTTCCAACTCGCTTGCCCGCAGCTCCTCGGTCAGCATGTTGACGTTGTAAAACACATCCTTATAGATGCCCTTCGTTTCGTGTTGTAACTGGTAGTTTTTATGGGCCAACTGCTTAATCCCGTCGATGAGCGCGGAAAGCGGCCGGGTTAACCTCTTGCTGAACAGATAAGCGATGCAGAGTGCAATGAAACCGTCGACGCAAATCACGGTCACGATTCCGATTTGAAGAAAACGTCCGACCTGCCGAATATCATAGGTGAAGATATTCCGCTCCAGATAAGGATCCTGAAAGCCGATCAAATAGCTGAAGCGCTCCCCGTTCCCCTGCTTCTCCCCGATAAATACGGTCGACATCAGTTCTTTTTCCATGTATTTGTAAGTCTGAACGATATCCATCGGCGTATATTTGGTTTTGGCCTCCCGCGGCACACGAAAGCCATAGACCTGATTACCGTTTTCGTCCAGGACTTGAATCCATGCCTGATTGCGCTCAAGCGTCTCCTTCCCCTGCGCGGTTATGCTCATCCCCGATTCGGAAAGAACAATCTCTTGTCCGAAGGAGCGGGTGATGGCCTCGGCTGAATGGTCTCCCTGGCGAAGCGGATCCTTTGGTGATTCATTCTGATATATAAAAAGGCCGACGATCACCAAAAGGTTTATGAAAAGGACGATGACGACAATCAATACGGAGGATGCCAAATATCTCCCCGTCAGCCGCCATTTCATCGCACCGGTTCCTCCACGGCCAGCTTATATCCGAGGCCCTTTACGGTCACCAAAAATTGCGGGCTTGAGGGATCGTCCTCGATCTTCTCCCTCAGCCGCCGAATATGGACCATGACCGTGTTGTCATAACCGAAGGAATCCTCCCCCCACACCTGATCGTACAGGCTTTCCTTGCTTATAATCCGGTTCGGGTGCTTCAGCAAATAGCTAATCAGACCAAGCTCCTTCGGTTTGAGTTCAATAATTTCGCCGTTTTTCTTCAGTTCCAATGTATGTTCGTCAAGCTCGAACGGGCCGGCCTTCAGCGTGTGTTCTTTCGTTTCCTCATCCCGCGCAGATTCCGTTCTTCTGAATCGGGCTTTTATCCGGTAAGCCACTTCCTTCGGACTGAACGGTTTGGTGATGTAATCGTCGCCGCCGATGGCAAATCCAAGTATTTTATCGATTTCCTCGTTCTTGGCTGACAAGAAGAATATCGGCACGTTCGAAACGCTGCGGATTTTTTTGCATACATCATACCCTTCGCCATCGGGGAGCATGATATCTAATATGACGAGGTCGGGCTGCTTGTCTTGAAACCGAATCCAGCCTTCTTCGGCGGAAGAGGCGGCAGACACATGCTCGAAGCCTTCCTTTTTAAGCACGGTTTGCAGAAGCTTGACGATATCCTCCTCATCATCGACGATAAGTATTTTTTGATTTTGCGGCAATCGGTTCAATCTCCTTTCTGTAAGCAAGGAAAAAGACCGGCAGCTAAAAGCTGCCAAGTCTTCATCAATCATCTTCCCCGCTCTTCCAATACTATAACCATATATTGAAATGGGCAATATTGGCCAGAGACTCTATTATTATTCGCCGAAAAATTTCGCTATCGGGTTGGCGATCTTTTTATCTGTTGCGACTTGCCCTGTCTTGTTCAAAACGTAATACTGGTAAAAGTTGCCGCTGAAACCGAGCGATTGCAGCATCTGCTCCGCAAACGGCTCGACCGCGTTATCGCTCAAAGCGTCACCGTTCCAGAAAAAATGCAGCAGCAAGCGGTTTTGATTGTATGGATGCTTAATGACGTATGCGCCAGAAGCTGCTTTTTGGTTCATCCTGCTTTTCCAGTCGAAGCCGATGGCCTTCGATTTCTGGATGATTCCGGGCTTAAGCGCCTGGATGAGTCCGTTCGTTTTCGCGCTGCCGATGGCAATGATGTTGCTGGTTCCGAGCTCCTTTTTCAGCTTTTTCTTGAGTGTTTGTCGGTCGGAAACGACCTCGTAAGGAATTCCCATGATCCCAAGCGTCCGTTCAAGCTGTGCCAAGATCGTCTGCTGCTGCTTTTTCGCTTTGCTGCCAGCCTGATCACTCACCACGATCGTTAACGGTTCGCCTTGCAGCGCCTTATCCACGATGCGGCTCATTGTTTCCGCCGGAAGATTCGAAATTTGGGACAGGGAAGAACGGTACGACGTTTTAAACTGCTCACGCCAATACGAAGCTTCTTCCGCCTCAGACAATCGGTATTCGGGCTTTAGAGCAAACTGCGGATCATGCAGCGCTTTGTCCATTTCCTTTCGCGCTTCCTCTCCTAGCGTATCCTGAATCGTCTGCAAAAGCCCTTTGATCGTCGCGTTTTTGTAATGATACCGCTTGAAATATTCCTGCATGAACGCATCGAATTTGTCCTCGCCCACCATGCGGTACAGCTGGTAGATGGCCTGGCGTCCTTTTTTATAAAAGACCGGGTTGGCCTCGCCCTCCGCTTCGGTATTATTTGAGGCGATTGGCTTGTCTATAAAAGACACATCATCGATTTGGATCGATTGGAACCCGTTCAGCTTATCGCCTTGTTTTTCTGCAAAATATACCATCGAAAAATCGGCAAACCCTTCGTCCAGAAACGACTCACTTTCCGAATCGTTGCCGATTAAAGCATGGAACCATTGATGGGCAATCTCGTGCACAAATGTGGTATCTTGCGCCGGATCGCTATTCGGCCGGATTTGCCCCATTTGGATGACCCGGGCAAACTCCACCGCCACACCTTCAACGTACGACTCCGCGATCCGGAATTCAGGGTAAGGATATTCCCCGTATTTTTCACTAAAAAATTGAATTGCTTTAAAAGCGGTGTCGATGTATTCATCGACGAGTTTTTTCTTGTCCGGCATATTGTCGAAGTAATAATATTCAATGGTCAGGCCGTCACGCGTTACGCGCTCAACCTTATAATTCGGACTGGCAAAAAAGACATGCTCCCGGGTGTTATCGGCAACGGCGGTAACGACTTTCCGGCCGGGCTCTTTCGGGTCCGCCTGAGTGGTGATCGTCCCCGGCATCAGCACTTGATAGGCTTCCGGCACGTTAATATGAACTTCGAAATCAGATGAATCGTAATAATCGGTTTCGAAGGTTTTGCTGTACGGCTTTTTGTCCCATGCATGCTGGTTCTCGTTATAGACCGACATGACCGGGAACCAATGTGCGCCGTTGATGATGTCTTTGTAGTAGGACAGGCGCTGCATGCCGAACGGAATTTTCACCTCAAAACCGATTTCAACCGTCACCGCTTCCCCCGGCTTTAGCTCCTGCTGTAGTTTAACGGACAAGGCCTGATTGCTGTTCGAAAAGGGCACGGGTTTTCCTTCAGCTGCCACGCTTCGGATATCGATGCCGCCAAGAAAATCTTCCGGCTTCTTCTGCGGATTTTCCTTCCGGATCTCCTCGTTGTTTTGCTCAAACATCGAGGTTTGGGTCGCCTTGGATCGGTTGGCGTCGGCAAACGTGTGGAAGACGATTTCCGATAGCGTATCTTTGGACATGTTCCGGTAGGTAACGGTTTCGCTCCCTTTGATGCGCATGTTTTTCTCGTCAAGCCGGGCGTCGATCCTGTATTGGACCTGAGCATGCTGTGCCTGATCTGCCAGAACGGACCGGGCGGATGAAACAGCCGGCGCGGCCCAGGCTTGGGATACTTGAATCAAGGGACTAACTGCAAGCGCGACAATCAACGAGCCAGTCAGCGCTTTTTGAGATACAGATTTGAAGTTTGTTTGAATCATAAGTTTCTCTCCTCATAGGTATGTTTAGTAAACATCATTCGAGTTCCCCGGATGAAGAATCTATTGCCCGGCATTGGCCAGCTTTTGCTTCGCTAGTTCAGGCAGTTCACTGGCCTTTACTTCCTGGTAGGAACTGACTCCATCCCCCTTCACATAAATCCGCAAATATGCGTCCTTGCGCAGCTCCTTGCCTGCCGTAAAGGTGAGGCTTTTTTCCTTTCCTTTAGAATCAAAGCCTTGCAGTGTGTATTCGTACGATACATACTTCTGTCCACTGTCAGACTTATCTTCCATTTCCTTTCCGTCTTGAGTAATCTGCACGTAATATTGCTGCGCGCCGATGCGGTTCAAATTCACGTTTTGGATGAATACGACGAATCCGACCA
This sequence comes from Paenibacillus sp. FSL R5-0810, assembly GCF_038002285.1. Lineage (NCBI taxonomy): Bacteria > Bacillati > Bacillota > Bacilli > Caryophanales > Paenibacillaceae > Paenibacillus > Paenibacillus sp. FSL R5-0810. Next base: position 1,640,218 of record NZ_JBBOCF010000001.1, on the reverse strand, counting down.
GTACGATCAATACGACAGCTGTAGCGATAAACCCCTTTTTCATTCCTGTTCACTCCTATTTTGTATTGGTAACGATTTTGCAGTACGCATGCACAGTCAAGAAATAATAGATCAAGTAGATGCCGACGTAGACACCCATGCAGGTCACGACCGGAACGACCAGATTGGTCATCATCATTTTCGATAAGGCCGATAGGGCGACGGCGCAGTGGGCAATTCCGAAAGCGAGCGGCAGAGCAAATATGAACATCACTTGCTTGGCGACGGATTTGCGGATTTCCCGTTTCTTGACGCCGATTTTATGCAAAATCATATAACGGGCTTTGTCGCTTCCGGCTTCCGTCAGCTGCTTGAAGTAAATGATGCTGCCCGTCGCTGCCAGGAACACGAGTCCGAGGAATCCGCCCATAAACATTAAGAGGCCGGAGGATTCCATTCCCCGCGAGTAATCTCCGTAAAAGCTTGAAAGCTCCGCTTTCTCCGGTAAAATCCCATCCAACAGCTCGGTCAGTTCTTTCGCCTTGTCCTGATGCGTGATGCTATAGGCTTCGACAGCCATGGCCTTGGCATTCGGCTTAAGCTCCGCAAACATGTCATCGCTGACGACAATGGTGGAGTAGACCGTTCCAAGATTTAACACGCTGTATTTTTTTAATGTTTTGAATTGGATGGTTTTATGGAATCCTTCTCCCTTCAGCTTGATCGACGAACCGACATACTCCGGCGAAATGCCTTCCAAATAGACTGGTTCAAGCGCTGCGGCTTCGCTGCCTGTAAGGCTTATGGCATCGTCCCGCCCCTGGAGCTTGGCCAGCCGGTTAAAATCTCGGCTTGATATGACCGTAAACGACTGATCCTCCTCCCCTAAAGCGTTATTCAGGCTGGAGGTGTCGGCATCCACCTCGAGGAGAGGAATGGACTCATGGTAAAGCACTTTATGCCCCGCAGCCTGCTTGATCGCCTTATCGGCTTTTGCTGCGGCCGCACTGTCAACCCCGATAAACATATAGCTGTTTGGATTCGCAAGCTCGGCGTTCGTCCGGGTGTTGTAATACGTGCTGTACGCCGTTCCGACCGCCGTCAGCGTCGTTGCGCTTAGCACGGCAATGATCGTGAGCGTCCGCGCGTTGCCCTTCATCCGGTACAGCAGCTGGGAAGTCCCGATCAGGTTCAGTCCACGCCAGTAGCTTGTTTTATGTTTGCGGGCCAGCTTCAGCAGCGTAACCGTCAACGTGTTAAACAGCAGGTATGTGCCCAGGATGACGGATATCAAAATAACGAGCGGAGTGAGCATGAAGCCCATCGCCGCCCATGCCTTGGACGTAAGCAAATTTTGCAGCGCAAGCCAGTAGCCGAACCCGATGAGCGCTACGGATAGTAACGCAATGACCGCGGATGACTTCGGCTCCTTCTCACCCTCCTGATCCGCCCGGAACAGCTCGATCAGCTTAAATCGATAAATTAAGCGATAGCCTTGGACCGATGTGATCAGCGAGATAATCATGAACACCACGAAAGTATTCAAGATTGCAGCCGAAGAAATGGAGAAATCCGCCACGGCGGCGTAACCCATCACCTTCATCAGAATCATCACAAAAAACCGGCTAAGCACCGCTCCAAGCGCGATTCCGACAATCAGGGCCAGAATGCCCATCAGGAAGTTTTCATAAAACAGCATCCGTCCGATCTGTTTTTTACGGACGCCCAGCAGCGAGTACAATCCGACCTCTTTTTTGCGCTTGCGCGTGAAAAACGAGTTGGAATACCAGATGAAGATCGCCACGAATACGATCAGCACGACCGCCGCTCCGCTGAAAGCCGAGCTGATCTTCTGCGATCCGTCAGATGCCGTTTGAATGGTGCTGTCGTATTTCAAGGATACGAATGTAAAATAAATGACGATACTGAAAATCATCGATGCGAAGTAAAGAAAGTAATTCGCGAAGTTTTTACGGATGTTTTTCCCGGCAATCTTAAACAGCGTCATGATGTCCACCTCCGAGCATCGCCAACACTTCAAGAATCTGCCCGAAAAATGCTTTTCTGGTCATGCCATCTTTATGAAGCTCTTTGAACAGCTGGCCGTCGTTAATGAAAATCACTCGGTTGCAGAAGCTCGCCGCATAAGCGTCGTGCGTCACCATCAGGATGGTCGCTTGGTTGTGCTGGTTCAGCCTGCTCAAGCTTTCCAGCAAGCCGGTTGCCGATTTCGAATCCAGCGCGCCGGTAGGCTCGTCCGCCAAGATCAGGCTCGGATTCGTGACGATTGCCCTCGATGCGGCCGCACGCTGCTTTTGTCCTCCTGAAATGTGGTACGGATATTTATTGAGAATCTCGCGAATGCTGAACATATCGGCGATTTCTTCCACTCGCTTTTCGATCTCGGCTGCCGGGACTTTGGAAAGAGCCAGTGGCAGCAGGATATTCTCCTTGACCGTCAGCGTATCGAGCAAATTATAGTCCTGAAAAATAAAGCCGAGTTTATGACGGCGGAAATCGGACAGCTTTTCCTCGTTCATGGAAACGATGTTTTGCCCGTCGATCGTGATTTCGCCGGAACTCGGCGTATCGATGGTCGAGAAGATATTCAGGAGGGTCGACTTTCCCGCTCCCGATGGGCCCATGATGCCGACATATTCTCCTTCACTAATGCTCAGGTTGATATTTTTCAGCGCCGTATATAGGTTTCCTTTCGTGCCGAAGGTTTTGTTTACGTTGTTTGCTTGCAGTATAGTTTTCATGGGATCTCTCCTTAGGTGTTTCGTGAATGTATATCCAATCTTAAAGCTCGTATCTTACACCGTGTTAATCCCAACCTTACAGCAACCTTAAAAATAAGCTAAAACCCCCAGGATACGCTTGTAAGCGCGCCTGGGGGTTTTGAATCCGAAACTATTTAAATATAATGAAGCCTAATGTGTTGAAAGCTAATTTTAACTCTCAATGCCGTTTCAAAGCAGAGTTGGCGTTAATGTGCCATCATTTCATGGGCTATGCTGTGTCCGTCCATGTCGGACGGGTAATAAGTAGGCCAATTCGTAACTTCTTCAAGTAAAGCCTTGCGATCGTCTCCCCAATATAAATGGAAATGATCCGACTTGCTGGGGTTGATCCGGTGGTCGCTAAACTGAATGTAACGAGGCAGTCCCTCGACTTCTTCCACCGACTTAAATATGTAACGAACCCCGCGGTTACCGGCCTCGTAGGTCAGTATTTCGTATCCATCGGATTGGTACTTCCCTGAACGTTGCTGGCCCTTCGTGAAGAACGTGACAGTGTCTCCTTCAATCACAATGCGTTTCGTATCGGTCTTGTAGCCGACATCATAATATTCCTTATACTCCTCCGCCGTCATTTTCCCGGAATCCTCCGCTTTATGCGCAAATACCTCATCCAATGTACCATCCAGCAAATATGGATAAACCGATTGCCAGTCTCCTTCCCAATCTGACAGCGTACGGTTCTGTACTTGGCTATCCTCAAAGAATCCCTTGTAGATCGCCTCAGCTTCCTCATCATGATCATGATTATGTCCGTGGTTGTGGTCATGGTGATGTTCATGGTCATGGTTATGGTCGTCCTCCTCGTCATGAACATGATTCGTGTTGCTTTCATTAGTACTGCTGCTTTCTTGAGTACCGCTGCTCTCCTGAGTGCTACTGCTTCCATTCGTACCGCTGACTGCCTCGGTTTGATTCAAAGCGCCACTGTCGTTAGAGCCAGCGCTTTGACACCCGGTAAGCCACAACCCCAATACTGCTAAAATGACTCCAATCCCAAGTTTTAGTTTCATATTCTCCTCCATTTAATTGTAATGTTTACGATTAAAGATTATACGGAGGCTGGATTTCTTTGTCAATGAAAATCGTAATGTTTTTCAATTACATTTTAAAGAATATTATCATTAACTCCTTGCACATGACTAAAAGTGCAGCCAATTCCTCTCTTTTCTCTAAATAGATCGATTAGAGGATAATAGCATAAGAAGATTCGATGTAATCCACATATTATAACTACTACTAAATTAAACGAGGTGATAATATTGGCTACCGTCATTAATGTTCCTGCCGATCAGCCAACGATTACTGCAGCCATTGCCGCCGCTTCACCTTTTGACACGATACGGGTCGCACCTGGTATCTATAATGAAATTGTGATCGTAAATAAGCCTGTTCAACTCCTTGGCGCCCAGGCCGGCATTGATGCACGTAATAGGCCGGGAACAGCTGCTGCAGAATCGATCATTACCGGAACAAGTGCAAGTGGTATTGTTCAAATAACAAACGAACGCGTCGTGGTTGATGGCTTCATCATTCAGAACAATACCGCAGGTCCCGGCATTTCATCAGTTGGGACGGGCTCTGGTTATTGGATATTTAATAATATTATTCGAAATAATGTATTCGGAATCTATCTCTTATCAAACGGTGCATTAGAAACTCAGGTGCGGTATAATTTCTTCTTTTCCAATAACCAGACTGGTGCTGCTAATGGTAATGGATTGCTCTCCGAATCAGGTTCAAACTTTTGGATTGATAACAACCTGTTCTCTGGGCACCTTACTGCTTCTGTCAATTTATCACCAACCCTCCTTACGGGAGTTAGTGCTATCGTATCAAACAACAGGATGGTTACAGATAATTCAATTGCCTTAACCAACACGACTAACGTAAAAATTGCTGATAACATTTTGACAAATACCCAAGGCAGTGCTATTTTCTTCGGCGGGAATACGGCGTATACGGATATCGAAGGAAATGTGATTCAAAATGGTATATCAAATGGGGTCAATGTAACGACTGCATTTGTTGCTGCGCCTAACACGAACATCCGCATGAAAAACAACACGATTTCGGGCAATAGCGTGTCAGGATTAAATTTACCTGCGGGTGCGTATGCTGTGGGAGGAGCAAATCTTCCTTTAGATGCCACCAATAACTGGTGGGGGAGCCCCTCGGGTCCTTCACCGATCGGAACAGGTGATGCTGTAATCGACCCAAGCGGTTTCGCCGTCATCACGCCTTTCTTAACAGCACCTCCAAATTCGCAAGTTATCCCCCAATCCGTGCTTACAACGGGACCTATTATGGTAGCAAGTTCACCGATTCGGACTGCGGCTGCACTAATCTTAAATGATGATCCCCTAATTAACGCGCAGGTTACCGTTACGGCTTTTGATCTTTCAACGGGGGTAAAAGCACCTTTTAACGTATTCAACCTCACGGTGCCCCCGCAAAATGTAAGGTATCTTGAAGTTCCAGTCGGTTTCACGTATGTATACGAAATAGTTTTCAATGTTACTGGCACAAATCAAGTAGCCATATCCGTGTGGAATCTTGATGCAATGAAGGTACAAATCACCGGTCAGCATCTTGTTGCATCAGAAGAATTCGTACTTCAAAGGCTATCACCTTGATAAGAAGACCCAGCCAAAATAGCAATGTCCCTACTGTACAATCTTAGTGTATAGTACCCTGGTTTCGACCAGGGGTGGTTACATATTAAATCCCCCCTGACTCATCTCTCTCGATGTTCACTTCCCCAATTTACGATACGTTCGAGCATACCATTGAAGTCATCGACCAGAAAAACCGCACCACGCCGGAGCCCCGATCTTGAGATTGACGAATAACAGTCAATGCGGGCAATGGCCATGGTGCGGTTTAACATCGTTTAAGATTTATTTTTTCCTTGGTACTATATTCGCCACATCGTCAAAGTAAAAGGTTCGTTTCCCTTTCTTGAAGAGGACGACGGTGACATGGATAGATAATATGACCCACATTATAAACACAAATGCTAATGCAGCCACACTGATCCAAATATGATAAGGATAAAGAATTGAATTCATGTCTAACTTAATGCCATTAAATAGACGCGTAATCCATGTTGCCGCTAAAGGCAAGTAAAGCGCAAAGGATCTTTTTAACAAGGACGGCCATGAAGGTGTTCCCTCACCCACTGTAGTTAGCTTGAATCGCAGTAAATGGGTTCCGATAGTTTTTCCATTCCAAATAAAAGGAACTACAGAGAAAAGAATAATAAACAAAATCGTTGTAAACAGAAATTCTGCAAATTCGCTGGTGATAAAGAAACCAACGGTAAGGCTCCAACTAATCTTGATCAACAGATAATCGACAAGCACAGCCAGTAATTGCGGCAGCGGAGGTACGAGCGGACTTTCCTGCATTTTTTCTGCCTTCGCTATAAGGTTATTTCGAGACGGAAATAGCGCAAGTATGACAGGAGCAATGATGAATCCAAACAAAGCACCCGTGCTGTTTAGTATAAGATCATCGACATCGAAGATACGATATGGACAATTGTAGATTCCGTAGATCCCTGTAATTTGGGTTGTTTCATAGAAAAGGGATAACGCGAACCCCAAACCAAGCGCTTTCTTCCAATTTCGTTTATGCTGAAAAAAATACCTTAGATAAACGCCAAGCGGCAATAATAAAAGGAAATTGAATGCCGCCTGCAAAAATACACTGTCCGTAAGTACCCGCGCATAGGTCGATGGCTGTGACCATACGACTGAACGACTATGTATTATTTCCCAAATAAAATGAAATGGGACGAGTGAATAATGAACCGCATCGGGTGATTGCAGAGCGCAGGTATTTCGAGTATCCGGAAGAGGCAGGAGAACTAAAAATAATGCCGATAACATATAAAAAACAAAGGAATAAGCCACGATGGATGCCCAAAGACTTAAATGTCCATATTTTCTATAACTATAAACCATCCAAGGAACAATAAGGAAAAAACTCAATATGCAAAAAATAATAAATGCTGTTTTTATGGGAATAAAATACACAGACATACAGGCACCTCTTGAATTGGAAAGATGAATAGATAACCTTATTCTTACGAATTTCTTTCAAAATCCCTTTGCAACTTTGCTTTTCTTGATTAATCTACCCCAAGGGATTATTTTAATTCGGATTCGAAAATAGACTGTAAAAAAGGACTGTACCTCTCCTCTACGTCTGCATTCAAACATAATGAAGGAGACACCCCAGATCGGGGTGCCTTCTTGTTAGAATGCGAATCCTTCAATTATTTATTGAAAGTGACCTTCTCCGAACCGCTCTCAAGAACGATCGACGTGTCCCGCGGCTTCGTTTCCGCGATTTTGCGGCCGCCTCTGAACGAATAAAGCACTGCTGCCTGCTTGCGGATAGCCTCGTATTCGTTCTCCGCTTCAAGAACGATGAAGTTGGCAGGCTTGCCTTCTTCAATACCGTACACATCCTCGATATGCAGTGTTCTTGCACTATTTTTCGTAATAAGATCGATCGAGTTTACGATTTGATCGTAACCAAGCAGCTGCGAAGCATGGATGCCCATATGGAGCACTTGGAGCATATTGCCCGTGCCTAGCGGATACCATGGATCAAAGATGTCATCGTGACCGAAGCACACATTTAGTCCGGCTTCCTGCAGCTCTTTGACGCGGGTCAGCCCTCTTCTCTTCGGATATGTATCGAAGCGTCCCTGCAGGTGGATATTAACCAAAGGATTGGAGACAAAATTCAGGTCAGCCAGCTTCAGCAATCTAAACAATTTGTACGTATAGGCATCATTATATGACCCCATCGCCGTTGTGTGGCTTGCCGTCGTACGAGAGCCCAGTCCGCGTTCGTAGGCTTCTTTGGCGACAACTTCCACGAAACGCGATTGCTCATCATCGATTTCGTCGCAATGGATGTCGATGAGCCGGTCATATTTTTCCGCGAGATCAAAAGCAACCTTCATCGAATCAACGCCATACTCCCTTGTGAATTCAAAGTGGGGAATGCCGCCAACCACGTCAACGCCCATTCTCAGCGACTCTTCCAACAGTTCCGCGCCATTCGGGTAGGAGTGGATGCCTTCCTGCGGAAAAGCGACAAGTTGGATGTCAATATAAGGTGCCATTTCTTCTTTCACTTCAAGCATCGCTTTAACTGCGGTTAAGCTAGGATCGGTCACGTCCACATGCGTCCTTACATGCTGGATGCCTTGAGCAATCTGCCACTTCAGAGCTGTTGTGGAGCGCGTTTTGACGTCTTCATGCGTCAGGAACGCCTTGCGTTCTGACCAGCGCTGGATGCCTTCGAACAGCGTTCCGCTCAAATTCCATTCCGGCTCACCGGCAGTGAGCGTTGTGTCCAAATGAATGTGAGGTTCAATGAACGGCGGCAGCACAAGCGAGCCGCCCACGTCAATGACTTCCTCGTCCGCTGTTGTTTCCAGCGACTGCGTAATCCGTTCAAACTTCCCGTTCTTCACGACGATATTCCATATGCCCTCTTTACCCCGCAATTTTGCGTTCTGTATAATCATTTGTTTTCCCCTTTTCTGTGGATTCTTTGGCAGGAACGATCAGCATCAATACAATGTAGACCACTGCCGTTCCGATCAGTGCGTTCAATGGCGTTATTCCGGGAGCCAATTGGGCGAAGGCAACGCCGATAGCCCAAGCTGCCATCGCTATCCAGTTTACCTTCTTAAAAGTCATCTCGGCAAACGGTTTATAATTTCTGCGCTTTACAAAGAAGTAGTCCGCGATGATGATGGCACCGATCGACGGAATCGCCGCGCCCAGCACATTTAGGAAACCGACGAAGTTGTTGTACATCCACATGGCCAAGACGGTACCCACGATGCCATTGACAATGACGAAGAACTTTTTCGAAATTTTCGTGATGTTCGCAAAGCCTAGCCCCGAAGCATACAGGGCATTATCGTTGGTCGTCCAGATATTCAGCCCCAGAACGACGATCGCGGGAATGATCAAACCTTGCAGGAACATGACTTCCGAGATATCGGCCTGGTTATAAGCCATTGCGCCGACGGCACCGAACAAGAACATGAGCGAGTTCCCCAGGAAGAACGCGATGACCGTTGCGGTAACCGCCTGCCGGGACGTCTGGGAAAACCGGGCGAAATCGGGCGTCAGCGTTCCTCCGCTAATGAAAGACCCGATACAAATGGTCAATGCCGCTGCCGTGGTGAGCGTCTGGGTCGGCGAGTAATCGAGCAGCCCTTGCAGCCCCCCCAGGGATCCTGCCCCTTCAAACATGGAGTAGCCGCCAAGGATGGTAATGGCCGGAACTGCGATGTAGCCCAAAATGACGAGCGACTTCATGCCGAAGATGGCGGATGCCGTCATGGCGAAACCAAACAAGAAGATCAGCAGGTACACGTTCCAATCCATCGCTTTGGCAACCGGAATCGCGAACATGGCCTCGCCGACGCCAAACCATCCGACCTGCGTGAATCCGAGCAGGAACGATGGCAGGTACGACCCTTTTTCACCGAACGCATATTTTGCCAACAAGTGCGTGGAAAGGCCCGTTTTGGCAGCGATATGTGCCAGTGCTCCCGTATAGATGCCCAGTGCCAAGTTGCCCGCAAGCACGATGCCTATGAACTCCATGAACGTCAAGCCGACTCCTAACGTCCCCCCTGCCAGCATGCTTGCCGAAAAGAACGTGAACCCTAACATGACGGATAGCGTCTTCCAAAAATGGTTTCTCTGCGTTTTCGGTACCGCTTGCCACGAAAACTCTTGATCTTGTTTGCTCATCAGAATACCTCCAGGTTAAAGTGTCCTGATACCAAAAAAGCAGAAAAAAGAGGCTACTCGTCAAGTCTCAAACTGACAAGTAGCCTCTTCTTTGCATCATAACCCGCGCGAAGACGCAGAGCATCCCCTGATGGGGTATGCACTGAATCACGCGTGATTATAAACATCCGCTGCCCTTGCCAGCCTCTCTGGACTGATTTAAAGGTACCAGTATTCAATTACATTCTATTATTTTGGAAAAACCTACGATTGTCAATGTTATTATTATCCAATGGTCAGGATACCAGCGTCATCAGGCTCGAGCCTACGAATTCGCAAACGGTCCAGAGTTTGAAATGACTTATGATCGAGGCAACCATTTGTATGAAATTGAAATCTGGATCCCTGTTATTAAGAAGCCTAGTGCTCAGAACAGAGAGCAGCACGAGTGCCTGACACAACGTGCTGCTCTCTTCATATCTCACTCGTATATCCGAATAGAGAACTTAATTTTTTGTTCCGATGACAGCAAACATCAATGGTAAATTGTCTATCAAATTATTGTCTCGTTCCAATTCATCGACTCGAATAAGTGAAAAACCGCATATTAGAAAATCATTTAAATACTCTGATATTGAACGGTGATAAGCACCTAAAATAGAACGAATCGTTCCTCCCCCTTCAGATTTCCAAAATTGCGAATCATACCGGATTATTTTTCGCGAACCATCACCTAAAGGGTAACTAAATGGAGATTGAAAGCAGGGATGCATGATTACCCAGATCATAGTCCCATTGGGTTTTAGGATCCGATTTGCTGCTTTAAAAACCTGTTTATGATCCGAAACATCCATTAGCATTACGCTGGAAACAACATAATCAAAGGATTCGTCTTCTAATTTTTGTAGTGACATTGCATTATCATTTACCCAGGTCACTTGATCAGTGCGATTACGGGCGTATTCTAAAAGCTTTTCACTTAAGTCAACGCCAGTTACTTTTGCTCCAAGTATGGATAACCGGCAGGCTAATTCCCCCTGACCACAACCGATGTCGCAAATGTTAATGTCGGTCAAACCAGAAAGGTTGTTTAATTGCTGTAAAATATACCTGTAAGAACCTTCGGGGCCTCCTGACTTCACAATTTCGTTATATTGTTCAGCATAACAGTCATAGTTCACCATCCAGGCCCCTCCTTTTAATCGATTATTTCAAATGTATTCCATGCTTTTCGAACTCAAACCTAAATTGTATTTTTAAAAACAAAAAAGCCGCGTATTTTGCGACTTCTTATGTTTAGATGATCTTGTCCTTATACGCGCCACCCGCAATCCCCTAAATTGTTATTCCTCAATTAACAAGCAGACATTTTATATAGCTGACTTCCGAGCCTATATGATCTTGTTCAGAACTCACCATCCCTGCCTCCTAATCATCGATATTCGCTTGTTTTCTAATTGAATGAACCGTGTGTGTGAATGCTTCTGCAGCTTTATATGCATCTAATGCATGTTGAAGACGTTTTACTTGTTGATTCAGCTCATTGCTGTTATCTTTTGCCTTAATTGTTGCACGCGCAACCTCAATAAGCTCTTCTTTTGCTGCTTTTATCGCACGATGATGAGCTTTTTCAATGAGTTGCACTGCCATATGAGTATAAATCGTTGCAAACTCTTTATCGCCAATCTGCTGCTCACGGGCAGCCAAATCGCTCTCACTGATTACCCAATCTCCCGAGTCATTTTTCGAAGCGGATAAACGCCCGTCATTAATCATGTTAAGAATGGTTTTATAATGGACCCCAAGTAAAGACGCTGCTTCTTTAGCATTCATTATTACTCAGCTCCTTATCCATAGTTATCCATATATTAAGGGATAATATGATGTAAGTAAACAGAAATAATAAGGTCCTGGTTTCTTTTCACAGATCGGCATAATGAAAAAAGCCGCTCAAGTGAGCGACTTTCTTTGAAGTGCATGTTAATCAGGCTTTAATCAACGTTTTCGCTAGCTCGCTCATATCGCGGCCCTGCAGCGCACCTGCCACCAGCTCTGGCAGCATGCCTGGCGTGCAAGCGAAGCATGGCGTGCCGTCCCGGGATAGCTGTCTCGCCAGCCGTTCGTCATAGAACGGCCGTCCGCTATCCGAGAGCGATAGCAGGCATAGTGTCCGCACACCCGATTCACGCATCTCCCGCATGCGGCGCACCAAGGCTGCTTGATTGCCTCCCTCGTAAAGGTCGGTTACCAAAATAAACAGCGTTTTTTTCGGCTCCTCGATAAACGACTCGCAGTACGCGACCGACTTGTTGATGTCCGTTCCCCCGCCAAGCTGGACGCCGAACAACATATCGACGGGATCATCAGCGCACTGCTCCGTCAGGTCGACTACTTCCGTATCGAACACAACGACGCGGGTATCCAGCGCCGGCATGCTGGCGAAGATTGCGCCCGTTACCGACGCCCAGATGACCGACTCCGCCATGGAGCCGCTCTGGTCAATATCGAGAATGACGGTCCATTCCTTATTGCGCCGGGCCCGGTCGAAATAATAAAATTTTTCGGGAATCAGGATGTTCCGCTCCCGGTCGTAATGCTTCAGGTTGCGCCGAATCGTCCGCTTCCAATCCAGTCCACTGAGCGAAGGCAGCGGCGTATGCTGCCGTTTGTTCAACGCTCCGGTCACGGCCCGCCTCATGTCTTCCTGTAAGCGGGCCATCAGGTCATCAACGACGGCCTTGACGAGGAGGCGCGCGGTCTCCTTTGTCCGCTCAGGAATTTTGCCCTTGAGCGCCATCAACGTTCCAACCATCTGAATGTCCGGTTTTACCGATGCCAATAGCTCTGGCTCGAACAACAGCTGCTTCCATCCCCTGCGCTCGATCGCGTCGTTCTGGATGATGGAGACGACATCCTCGGCAAACAGGCTGCGTACGTCGCCGAGCCAGCGGGACAGGTTAACCGAGCCTCTTCCTCCACCCGCTCCGCGGCCAGCGCTGCTCCCCGAGCCCCGTCCCGAACCGCCGCTGGAGTAGCTGGCGTCCGTGTCGTCGTAAATCGCGGCCAGCGCGGCATCCATGATCGCTTCTTCTTCCGTCAACTGCAGTGCTTCACTTCCAGCCAACTCTTCCAGCTTCCCCTGAACCGCCTCTCCCAGAATCAGGCGCCAGCGGGATACGGAGTGTTCCAGTCTTTCTTTCGTTTGATCCGTCATGTTAAAAGTCCCCAAAGTCGAATTCATTCAATTCATCCAGCATCTTGTCTTCTTCCTCCTTGAGATCCCCGGTCAATATTTCAGCCGCCTGCTCTGCATGAACGCCCCATAATTCACCCAGCGTCTCGGCGATCATCGTTTTTTCGTGCGGTGAGAAGGAGCTGAACGCCCGGCGCAGGAATACGAGCGCCCGCTTGAATTGCTCATCGTCCAGCGAAAGGATGTAATCGTTAAGCTGCTCCCACAGGCTCATACGAGATAGTAAGGCGTAACGGTTGCGCATAGACAGTCCTTCGAACCAGCCGGCCCCGAGGTCAGACGGAATGCCCGGCGACAGCCGCCGTGACACTTCCGCAGCGCACTGATCCGCATCCATCTCCCCTCGTTCCAGCAGCAAGGCGCAGGCGAAGCCGGAGAGCTTCGGATTACGGTCGTCCCGCTCGGACAGCTCGTTTAGTCCAACCAACCATAGCGGCACGTCGACAAATTCGTCATGCTCCTGCGCGATCCGGTTCAGGTCACCCATGGCGGCGACCATGCCGTACGCCGCCTCGTCGCTGCAGTTCGCCGCGTCGGACAAGTAAAGGCAGGCGCGGTAGAACAGCTGCTCGAGCAGCGGCACGAGAGGCGCGGTGTCCGCACGGCGAATATCGCCGTAAGCGATGATGCGCGACAGCTCAGCCGCAGCGGCCGCGATCTGCGCCACGTCGCGGCTGTCTGCAGCCAGCGACTGCAGCACGCGGCGACCGTCCTCCATCTGAGCGGTCATGCCGCATCGGACGGAGACGCCGATCAGCTCGGATGCCTCCGCGATGGAGGTGCAGCTTTCCAGCTTCTCCCTCAGTCGATGGGCACAGGCGATTTCGATCGTTTCGCCTAGCAGAGTGGACTCGATTACCCGGATCTCAGCCTCCGGGGTCCATTGAATAATCCAATCCTCGGCCCAGACCGCACGGTCCCCGGCAGCCGGACGGGATTGGACGAACGGAATTTCCAGCAGTTCCAGACGGCGAAACAGAAAAGATCGGTTCAGGTCGAGGAATGCAGCCTCCTGCGACGAAACCCGGCGATTCTCGCGCAGGTCAAGCGACAAGTCGGTCGAGACGGCGGTCTTGTATTGTGTCAGCTTGAGCCTCTTCAGCTCGCGGTTCAAGTCATCCTGCAGCGGCGTCTGGCTGACGCCTTCGGCTAGGGAGCCGATCTCCGTGCCAACGTCAACGCGGGCCAGCGCCTCGGCGACCACCGACAGCTCGCCGCGTCCGAGCAGCGTTTGGGCCGCGTCACGCAGCTCCATCAGCGTCGGCGCGCTGCCGCCGTGCAGCGAAGCCAGTCCTTCGGCTAACCGCACCGCTTCGATGACCTCGACGGTGGAACGGTGCGTGCCGGATGCCCGCAGAAGACGGGCAACATTCGAGAGGTATAGTATCGGCAGCTCCTCAGGCCGCCCGTTCTCCATCGCCTCCCACATCATCTGGTAGTAATGCGGTGCGGTGTTGCCAGCCCCGTAGCCTGACAGGCTGGACAGCCGATAATACGAATACGGCATCAGCGTCAGCTTGGTCCGGCGCGAAGGTATCGCTGCCAGCTCTTCGTCGCTCATCGTACCCGACGAAGGATATTCCAATGCAGCCGCATGGTACGCGCCACAGACGACCACGATCTTCGCTGGATCATGCCCCGATTCGATCGTTTTCATAATCTGCCGCCGCATATAAGCTTCCCGCACTTGGTTGTATGCGAACTCTTCCGGCTGCTCGGCTCGCTCTCGCTCTTCACCGAGACTTCGTATCTCTTCGGAAAAGGTCAGGATGGATTCCCGGTACGCATCCGAATTGGCGTTGTGCTCATAATGCCGTTCCCAATATGATTCGTAATCGTGCTCGCCGGCCAACTCGGCGATTCGTTCGTAAACGGAGCGTTCCGATAACGAGTTCTCGGGTCCGGCTGTCGACGTGCCGGCAGTTGGCACTATTTTCTCCGGTAGCGCTCCCTGGGCCAATGACGACTCGCTGCCCATCCCTTCCGGCACGAGGCTCTTCCGGCGGGCGCGTTCTTCCTCATTGCGCCGCCGCAGATCCTCCAGAGCAATTGTCGCGTCCGACGGCAGATCGATCAACTCGCAGTGTGCTCCGTTCTTGGCAGCCCACCGCATCGCCTGCAGCTCCGGTGAATAGACGGCGAACGGCCACAGCGCCGTCCGGACAGGCATTTCATTCGTAAAGGCCAGCACCGCCACAGGCGGCACGGTCAACGGATGAATCAGGTCGTCAATCCGATCCGTCGCGTCCGATGGTCCTTCGATCAACACAGCCGTTGGGCGGACGCGATCGAGGTACTCCAGGAGATGGCGGGCACCTCCGGGGGAGAGGTGCCGGACGCCGAAGACGGAGACCCGGACGTCTTCCGAGGCGGTCTTCACTCGTTCAACTCCCTGCACGCCTGATACAGTCCGCGCCAGTCCGATCCCCGTTTCTTCATGACGTTGTCAAGGTACTCCTTCCAGACCAATTTGTCTTTGTCGTCGTCTTTCACGATGGCACCCTGCAGACCGGCAGCCAAATCTTCGTCCGTCAGTTCGCCGCTACCGAAGCTTGCCGCCAGCGCCATGCTGTTGGTGAGTAGCGATATGGCTTCAGCGGTAGAGATCACGCCCCCCGGAGATTTCAGTTTCTCCTTGCGGTCAAGCGTCATACCGCTGCGCAGCTCGCGGAAGATGGTAACGACCTTCAGCAGCGCTTCGTCTGCCGGAGGAGCCGCCTGCAGCTGATACGAAGCGGCGATCTCGCCCACGCGCTTTTTGACGATGGAAAGCTCAGTCTCCAGATCGGAAGGCGACGGCAGTACAATGATGTTAAACCGCCGCTTGAGGGCGGCGGACATCTCGTTGACGCCGCGGTCGCGCGTATTCGCCGTGGCGATGATCGAGAAGCCTTTTCGGGCACTTGTCTCGCTGCCGAGCTCGGGAACCGAGACGTTCTTCTCGGACAAAATGGAGATCAGCGCGTCTTGAACCTCCGAGGCGCAGCGCGAAATTTCCTCAAAACGGGCGATGCTGCCATTTTCCATCGCGCGCATGATCGGGCTGCGCACCAGCGCCTCAGGCGTTGGGCCGTTCGCAAGCAGCATCGCATAGTTCCACGAATAACGGACCTGTTCTTCGGTCGTCCCGGCTGTTCCTTGCACAACAAGCCCTGAATTGCCGCACACCGCGGCCGACAGGTTCTCGGACAGCCAAGATTTGGCCGTGCCCGGTTCGCCGATCAGCAGCAGAGCCCGGTCGGTAACGAGCGTCGCGATTGCCATTTCAACCAGCCGCCGATTGCCAATGTACTTGGGTGTGATCTCCAATTTGCCGGCTTTGCCACCGGTAATATACTTCAACACGGCGCGGGGCGACATCTGCCACCCCGGAGGAACCGCTCCCTTATCTTCTTTAATAAGCGCTTCGATTTCATCTCGGTACAGCTGTTCCGCCGGAAGGCGCATGGCATCCTGCGCTTGCTTATTCGCTAACGTCATATCACGTTCTCCTCTCGCTAATGAATCTATTGGTTGAAGGACTTGCACTCCAATGCTGCCGTTTTCAATTCGGCAACGACCTTACGGGCCAGTCCGTAGCAGATCGGTCATGTCTTACATACGCCGGTTATACCGAAGCAGCCCTGCGGCGGAGCGCATGAATAATCTCTTCAAGCTTTTCCTTCAAGCTGTCGTACCGGATGTCCTTAATCAGAGCCTCTAAACGGTCCGCACTCTCCGAAGCGAGATGATCGGGGACGCGAAGCAGCCGCTCGCTCTCCTCCTCATACATGCTGTACGTGCGTTTCCAGTCTTTACGCTCCATCCATTTCATAAGGAGCTCATATTTCGTGTCCTCGTCCGCGTCGCATGCATCAAGCGAAGTGAAAATATAATGAGCGTCATGATGGTTTGCTTTCTCCATTGTACGCTCAATATACGGCAGCAGCCTCGAATTACCTGGAGCGGCCAGCGCGGATACCAGCTGCAGATCGTCGCGCTCGATGAGCCAATCGAGCCAGCGCGGATCCCATTCCGCCTCGATCTGATCCTGCGGCAGCCGGATGCGGACATACCCTTGGTAAGCATATAATTCATCTCTAAGCGTATCCAGCAGCGCTTTTTGGGCCCGCTGGGATTTTTTCGATACCACGGTCTTAAGTCGTCCCCAACCGGAACCAACGTACTGATCATACAGTTCAGCTGGCGTTAGCCTCCGCTTTGACGCATGGAAGGCGTAGGGCAAATAAATCGGGTCCTGTTCCTCCAGACGCTTAAGCACGTCAAGCGCCTCATCTGTATCCGTACTTTCAAGGTAGGTTGCAGCGTGCCTCAGGATGCGAATGCAGTCCCCACCATGGAGCCTTCCCAGCGCAGGGTAAGCCGACTGGTTCCCCGCCAGATCCAGGTACAGACGCTCAAGCTCGGGATGGCGCGCATATTCGAACGCGGTCAGGAACGGCTCCAGCGCGCTCCACTGCTTTTCTTTCGCCTTCTTATCCACCTCGCCTGCGTCTTCCTTCCGAAGCAGCTCCTCGAACAGCGGCAGCAGCATATCGATCATTTCGGCGGAGGGTGCATAGCCGATCGCTTCGGCTGCAAGCAAAGCATCCTTCCCTTTGAACGTATCGTACAGCCGCTCCCTAGCTGCTTCCGAGTTACGGACCGCCAGCGCCCTGTATGCGCCTTCCCGGACTGCCTTTTTCTTGTCATGTGACCACTCCAGCAGCCGAGCTTCATAAGCCGGATGCGGGCCCAGGCAGGCGATGGCCGCAGAACGAACTTTATCAGCCCCTTCTTCGGCCGCATGGACAAGTCGTTCCAGTGACCGGGCATCTTCCGGATCAACGCCAAGCTCCCTTACAACCTGCAAGCGCCGTTCTTCCTCACGCCCGCCCTGAATATCCATCTCAGACAGCAAGTATGGCACGATGGAGCGGCCGTAGCTCGGCAGAATGTTGCGTGCGGCGAAGTCCGCGATTTCCGAATACGAGTCGCTGAGTGCCTTCATGGCAAAAGGGAACAGCCGCAAATCACGAAACAGCCCCTGCTCGTACGCCGACGTCACAATTTCATAGCGGCCTCCCCCTGATTCAGACAATGCGTTTTGTACCTCCGTTAACTGACGGTACGAATGCATTGTCGTCAGCTCAGGCAGCTCGTTATCCTTCTCCCGTTCTGTTACAACCTGTGCTTCTGCTGCCGTGGCTCCCTGCGTCGATAGCACTGAATTCAGCAACAGCGATACGTCTTGAAGGCGGACCGCTCTCGCTTCCGGGTCTGAAGGGCCCGTCAGTGCTGCCACGCCTTCGGCCAGCTTTTTGAATACAGGAGCCCGTTCTCCTAGCTGGGCCAGCTTCGGCTCCAGCCGTTTAAGGCGGAAATCCTCAGCCGCCAGGTCACTGCCTGCTATATATAGGCGGCGCAGCTCGCCTTGAAGTTCCTGCAATAAAGTCGTGCTCATTGGTTTCTCCTCCCGCTTTCCCCGATTTCCTATTGTTTCGAGATTCTGATCGCAGACGATTAGTACAGCAGCCGGGCAACCCGGTCCCCTTGCAGTATCGTCAGCGGCTGGGCGATAAGCCGGCCTGTGTCCATCCGGTGCTCAAACATCGCAAGCACACAGCAATCGACCAACAGCGACGAATCGACCAGCGACAGAAGCTGCGTCGAGGCCTGAGGCAGCCGGTACACGTCGCCGAGCTGCAGCGTATTACCCGCGGAGTCCACCAGCGTGAATCCGCCGTCTTCCGTAGACGCTATCTGAGATACCTTCATCAGTACGACCGGCGATCGGTCGGCCAGCGGATCCTTGAGTTGGTTTTTAACGGCCTTGACCGCTTCGGGAATCGATGTCCAGGCCGCGGCGCATGCAGCTTCCAGGTCGGCGTTTTCCATCGTGCGAGGCAGAATCCCCTCAAAACGCACCCTTGCGTTCATGCCGCTGGGATAACGATAAAGCTCGGCGATTTTCGCAACGTCGAAGAAGCTGTCTTCCTCCTTCATGAACTTTACCGCTTTGAACGGCCGATACTGCACCGTACGGTGAATGCGATCGCTGCCGAGCTCC
This sequence comes from Paenibacillus sp. FSL R5-0810, assembly GCF_038002285.1. Taxonomy (NCBI): domain Bacteria; kingdom Bacillati; phylum Bacillota; class Bacilli; order Caryophanales; family Paenibacillaceae; genus Paenibacillus; species Paenibacillus sp. FSL R5-0810. The sequence goes on along the minus strand of NZ_JBBOCF010000001.1, from coordinate 1,621,360 downwards.
AGCCAGAAACCGGTGTCCACGAATTCTCGCCGCGCTTCATCCTTGTAGCTGTAGAAAGCGAGCTGAAGCAGCTCGACGTTTTCGCTCACCCTTCCGGCTTCCTTCAATTCGGCCAACTGCCAGGCGTGTCCCAGCCATTCCTCGATGGTTGACTCCGTATCCGGCTTCAGGTCCGGGTCCTCTTGTTTGGCCAGCAGGTATGCCCTGCCCTTCTTGATAAAAGCGTGCAGCAGCGTTAACTGCTCCGCCGCATATGTATAACTGATTTCGCGGTCGTTCTCTTCCAGCAGCAGGGCGAGCCGGCGCAGCTCATTCTCCGCTCCGGTCAAGTAGCTGCTGCCAAGCCGTTTGGCGTGCTCATTCAGGCTCTTGACCGTCCGGGCGTCCGTAGTTCCTAGACCTCCGCGCACCAGCGAGAGCACAAGCTTCTCCAATTCGCCCAACGCCTCAAGCTGCTTGGCGATCTTCTTCTTTAGCGCACTTTTGTTGACTTTCTTCGGCTTGTCGGTCAGTTCCCCGCTTTCTCGTTTAGCCTTGTTTTCCTCCCGCTTTTCCGCTTTTTCCCGCTTGGACGCAATGTCCTCCGGTACTGCTCCCTTCTCAAAGCTTATACCGTCTGCATAAGCGTACATTAAGCCAAGGGCATGCTTGCACGGAAATTGCCGGCTCGGGCAGCTGCATCGCGCGACTGGATTGTCCGGCGTGATAAAATCAACGGAGCATACGTAATTGGATTTCCCGCTGCCCAAGCACTCCCCGAATAGCAGGTCTTCATCCTCGGATACGTTGAGCTTTATAAACTTGCTCTTTTGTACAAGTCCCCGTCCGTTTTTGGCTGCGGCCGCATTCGGAGCGAGTGAATCGATATAAGATGTTGTCAATTGAAGCAAATGAAACGTCTCCTTCCCTCTGATTCCTCTTCAAAGAATATTGAGCTTTGCTTAATTGTATGAACGCAAGAAATTCTCGTTAGCAATTAAAAAAGCTATCCGATTCTCTAATTTCATAGACAACGAAATAATGTAAATTCTGCTCCTGAACACGATTGCGTTATATAAACCAGCACTATGAAAAGAAGCTGTTTTCGCGAATATATGTAGTGCGCCCGTGCATCTTATGTACTTCCGTAGATATTCCTCTATTGAAGCAGTTGCGAGAATATAATCGTCCGCAAATAGCGGAATGGATTGATTAGCTTAAGAAAAATCTTGATCTCATTCATGCAGAACTAGCGCCGAGTTCCCAACCATACTAACGGTCAAATCTACTAAAAAACATGAGTGCGCGCTGGCTCTATCTATGCACATCCGTTTTTTCCGCATTCGATGGCTTGGTTTCTTATTTCAGTAACCCAAAATCCAAACGCTCAAATAAATCAATCATTCATTAATTTGCGGGATAGCCGCATCACGCAGCCAACCTGCTGCAATCACATCCCTTCTGCTTCATTGCCAGTATTAATCCATATTCATCCATTATATCAAATATTGATCTACTGCAGGTAACCGATCATTGAGGATGCCGAGCACTCCCAGATACTCTCTGCCGAACCCTGAATTAACCTCTTCCCTTCCCATCTAAAAGGCGACTTCTCACGCACATATTTAAGAGAGCATCATAGCTTATAACCTGACTAGGTGGTGCCCACAAAACACAAAAATGCTTCCGAGAGGAAGCATTCTGTGTAATTAACTGAGCTTGGTGTTGTTATTGAAAAATTCCCACTGCCAATATCGAGCTTTCAGATCGCTTCGCAGAAGGGTGGATCGGCGACGATGGCCTTCCTTACCGGGTGCCTCTACCGGCGCGCCGGTAATGATTACCGCTGCACGATGCTCAGCGTCGACGCTCGCAGGACCAAGCTTACCGTTTAAGGATCAATGGCAAAAAGCTGGTCCCGTATTCGGGAGCTCCGATCCCGACATATTCCGCCATCGTGGCTGCAATATCCGCCATCGTGCTCCGTTCACCGATGAATACCGGCTTAATTTGCTGGCCGACGATCAGAATCGGCGTCTGCTCCCGCGTATGGTTGGAGTGACCGATCGTCGGATCATTGCCGTGATCGGCCGTAATGATGAGCATATCATCTTCTCCCATCTCGGGTATGAAGGTAGCCAGGAACCGGTCCGATGCTTCCAGCACTTCCTTATACCATTGGCAATCCTCTTTGTGACCGGCAAGATCGGTCTCCTGAACATTAACGAGGAAAATGGCATTTTCCTCGGCCTCCACATACTTCCGGCGATAGGTTGCCAGGACGTCTTTCGTCTCCACAACCGGATCGTTGAAACCGTTGGCCGAAATGACGTCCGCCGTTTTTCCGATGCGATAAACAGGCAGCCCGCTTCTCTCGGCCATATAAGCGAATTGTTTTTCAAACTCTACCCCATAGCCGAGATGCACCACTTGGTAACCTTCGCCGTAAACATTGGCCTTGGGCGCGTCCACCCCCCATTGGCCCGGGTGTTTTTCCCTCACGACCGATAAAATCGTGTCGATATCTGTCTTTATATTACCAAATACGATCACCCGGCTTGTGTCCACATGGGCACGAACGACTTTTCCGATCTTCACGACCTCATCAAACGGCAGCTTATTCAAATCTCCAACAACATTGATAATGTTGCCGAGCTGGGATTCCAGGTTATCGCCCACAACGACCGCGCCTTCCACGAGCAGAACCGTTGCACCCGCAACGGGGAGCTCCACTCGATACCCGGCTGCCTCAAGAGCAGACCTGATTCTTGGTCCGATCTCTGACATTAGACGTTTGGCCGGCATTCCGGGCTTGCTGCCCATCAGCTCCTGATGCCCCATGAAGGTATCGGCCCCATAATGAGCCAGATTGCTCCGTCCATAGGCCCCGAGCGGCTCGCCGGTATCGTCTACCAGCTTGCCAAGCCCTAAACGGTACAGAACCGGAATCGCAAGCGGCACCGTTTCCCGAATATGGTTGTACGTATGGGCATCCACATCCTCCGGCTTAAGCGTCCGGCAATCCTTCATTGCGCCAATACCGAATCCATCGAGTACGAGTAAGGATAGTTTTCCCATGTTACATCCCTCTTTTCTGGAAATGAACCAATTCCGGCTTATGGCTGTTCACTCCTCTTACAAAAGCGACATGAGCTCTGGTTACGAAAATTTGCGTACGGAACGCGTAGATCACGGTATCGCCGACCTCCATCGGCTGTTCCCGCTCCAAGCATCCGTAGTAATCGATATTTTCCGCAGAGTACTGACTGACCTTCGCCTTCTGGGAAGTCACGTCGCGCGAGGTCGAACCGTAAAGCGCCTGATGCATATGCGACCGCGGATAAAATCCGCCGGCAATCGTATAGGCGTACTCATCGTCCATATGAGAAATCTCCGATACATATACAATGCTCGGTATTTCGGCAAGCCGATCGTTGTATGCATGCAGCGGGGTCGTGCCTGTCAGTGCATGGCCGGGCTCGCCATGCGTGACGCCATGGCGTTTCAACAGCGGGATGGTGTGACAGCTGGTCGCACTTGGAGCATTCACTTGCTGAATCTCTATGCCGTGCATCCGAAGGGTCTCCACAGCGGTCAGCAGCGTCTCCAGATTCGGCGTAATGTCAAAATCCGTGTTCTCGGCGTTGATCTGAAGCACGGGAAAGCTGGTCGCCCCCACGATTCGGATTCCCCGCAGCTTCCTCAGCTCCGGCAGGAGCCGCTCAAGCTCATGGAGCAAAAATCCGCCGAACTGACCGGGGAATATTGCATCGCCGGGACGGATGACTCTCAGAATAACATCTTGTACCTGTCCAAGTGCCACAGCGGCTTCCGACAATTGGACCGCCCGTTCCAGAGAAAACAAGGTTACCACTTCGGGCTTGATCTGGCGCAGCACATCCGCCCATTGGCTTTTGCTCGGCTGTACGATATGCCCGATATTGCCAATGCGGCACCCGGCTTCGGCCAGGGCATAAGCCTCATCGATGTCCACCGCCACCGCTTGCCTGATTCCGCATTGCTCGATCAGCTTACCGGCATAACCGCTGCGGCCAATTTGTTTGGTCATGTAATAGAGCTTCATGTCATACTGTTCCGCCATATCAGACAGAGCGCGGGCGTTATGCATGAGTCCATCCGCATCGATCACATACGTATTGGCCGGTATCTCCCCCCTCTGGTGAAGGATCGCCGCCGCACGGATCAACCCCTCATTCCGTTGTAAAGTCATATCTACAAACATGCAGTTACCCCCTAAATTCCTGCAGAACATTTTCTAAGATGCGGATAACCGTATCTGCCGATGCTTTCATCGGGTTGATGCGAAGACCGTATTCTTTGAGCTTGGGCTCACTCTCCAGAAAGCTTCCCGATACCCGGTATATCATCGGCACCAGCTCAAAGCGCGATTCCGCCCCTACCGGATAAGTGGCCGCTCCATAATAGGATGCGCGTTCGATAACCGCCGACGCAATCGGCTGCTCCAGTTCAACAATGACATTCTTGGACTGCGAATTCGTGATATACGCTTCCTTGATGCCTGACACTTCTCCTGCAGCCAAACGTCGGCACAGTTTCTCCACCTGCTCGTTTTGAATCGCCAGCATGACGGGGGCAAACACCATGCTGCGCAGCAGCTCATGCGCTTCGTAACCTTGCACTTGACCTCCGCCGGAGTAGTTGCGCTCGTGCAGCTTCTCGATCCCTTCCCGCTTGCCGATGATCACGCCGATCCCTTGGGGACCCATCAGCTTAAATCCGGAGAATGTAGAATAGTCAGCCCCATATTCCGAACCGATTCCAAGCATTTTCATCGCGCAGTAGTTATCATCGACCACGATCGGCAAATCGGGACGCTTCCGTTTAACAAGCGCGATCAGGTCTTGGAGAAGGTACGTATCCGCTGGCTGCTGCCGCGCATGCTGTACATAAAACACCTTGGAAGTCCGATCGTTCTCGAGCAGCTTCGCCACGGCATCCATGTCATTAAAGTCGGCTGGGGACTGCCGCAGTCCCATTAAACGAAAGGTTTCCTTGGTCGTGGTATACATCGGTGCGGTGTGTACGATAACCGAATCTCCTGGTTCGACCAGCACGCTTAAAATTCCCCGGATCGCGCCGGTACCGCTGCCCCGCACCAGCGCGCAATGCTCGCCTCCAAACGTACGGGCAAGCACCCTCTCGACGCGGGCCGTAACAAGCGGCCTGTGGAACTCCGGATGCAGCCCCACATCGCCGACTTGGAAAAATTCGTTGTTCGCAAACTCTCTCGTAATTTCATCGATCAATGTAAACTGCAGCTGCTGAGCTTGCTCCATCGTGCGGTTTTTCAATACCGATTGTTCATATTTCATGCTGACATGTCACCCGCCTTTCGAATACTGAAAGCCCGCTGCGGATTGCCCACCAGCAATTTGTTGATCACATCATCCGTGATTCCCCGCCCGCGCAAGGCAGGCACGAAAGACCTTAACACCACGTCATAACCCTGTCCGCCGAACGCGCGCAGATGCGATTTACGCGTCAGATCCGTGGACAATAGGAGCTGGTCCTCATATCCGTGCTCGATAAACTTCAATAAGGATTCCAAGCGGGCGTTGTCACTCCGGTAGTTTTCCTTGCCGATCGTATCCATTGCAACGTAAACGCCTGCCTTCAGCACCTCGAGCACCACTTCATCCTGCTCGTTCAGATCCTGATGGCCAATAATTACTTGATCCAGCGGCATTTCTTCCGCAGAAAACAGCTCGATCTGCTCCAAAGCACAGGTCCCCAGCGTTGTATGCGTAGATAACGGAAGCCCCGTTTCCTTTGCCGCAGCGACCGCTCCGTGGAACAACTCCGTCTCGATCGGTTTGAATTCGTTTAGGCTGCTGCCGATCTCGCCGATCACCCCTGGCTTAATTCCCGTATCCGCGATGCCGGATCGAATCTCTCGAATCATCCACTCGGCGAATTGATCACGGTTCCAGCGCAGCTTATCATCAGGAATGAAAGGGTCTTTATAACACCCGGTGCTCGCAACAATATGAATATTGGAGGCTTTACTGATCTCGGCAAGCTTTCGCGGATTTCGTCCCATTCCGTCATTGGTAACCTCGATGATGGCCCGGCCGCCATAGGCATAAAAGCTCTTCAGATCATCCAAGACAAGCCCCGTATCTTGCAGGCAGGTATCTTCATTCTTCTTAATACGGCTCAGATCCACGTATAGATGCTCGTGACAGGCGCATACGCCAAGCTTCTCCGGTTGTATGGGCCCAAGTACGGTCTGGATGTACATTTCTCTCTCTCCTTACTGTGGTGGTGTATACAATCCAAGCAGAACCAGTATGTTCCCTAGGATACCGACAGCGATAGCTCCCACAGGACCTACGGCCATCCGAACGATCGGACGTCCCGCCGCCTCATTCAACAGATAGAAGCCGGCAATTCCAAAGTAACCGAGCCCCGGCACGATGGCATTGGCTGCATTCGCTCCCCCGATCAGAAGCGCGACCTCAAGAACGCGGGTCATCGAAGTCCGGATGCTTTCACCCGAGGCGCGGATGCCCGGGTACCGATCCAGAAATTTGGCCATTTTGGACAATAACTGAATTTCCAGGAAGATGACAAGGGCGCCGAGCAGCGCTGCAACGAGCGGATTCGGAGAAAATATCCCCACTCCGAATACGAACGTAAACCCGACTGGGCCGAATACGCCGGTAGCGATCGCCGTACTGGCGATCAGCGGGACAAATCCAATGGCTTTGGCCAGGGAGGCAATGCCGCCTTCCGAGATTTTTCCGTCAGCCAGCAGGCTCAGCGAGATCGGATCGCCGGCAATTAATAGAAGATTGGTGGCTGCCGCGGCTAAACCGCCGCTGATCATGACGATCCACGAAAACTTTTTAATGCGCGTCACGCGATCCGTAAACATGGAGGCAAGTGTTGAAAGGCTCTGATCCTCGGATTTTTCCTTCATCGCAAACGTGATAAGAAACGCCATGCCCACGATCAACGCGATGCCTTCCGGACTCAAAACAACCGGCGTTCCGTCAATTTGAATAAGTCCTTTTGTATTGCTGAAAACAACGAGCTGTCTGGCCAATGCCGCCACCAGAAAAGCAATGACGCCTTTTTTGATCGAAAATTGAAGCGCGATGGCCAGGGCGGGAAATACCATAAAGGATACAACGACGGGCTCGCCAATTTTGTTGAATCCGTCAATAAAATTAAGCGGAAGCATTTCAAACGCTTTCACAACTGCCTGAAGCCCGAAGTAGATACCCGCGCCATATACGCCCCCTAGCGCTCCGGCAGCAGCTGTGCTCAATTTGCCTCGTTTAAAAGACAACCCGATGATATCGGTCCCGAGTAGAATGCTATGGATAAGCAAAATGCTTCCTGATATCGAAATGGGGATCCCGTAACCGATCACAAGCCCGAAGCTCATGGCAAAAGCGGTGACGCCCAGCTCCTTCCGGCTCATCCGCCCTTCCAGATTCTCAGGGACGATCGGTCTAAGACCGTCATTAAATACGGCGATCCCCAAGTTGGCCATAATTGCAGTCACGATCCCTAGCCCGATTAACAACAAAGCTTCCAGCATAAGATGTCCCCCTAATCATTTGACGTAACGCTTACTTGGTAAGTGCTTTCATAAGAAATTCTACTGCCTTCTCTTTGTGGTCTCCGGTAAAGCCGAATGCCTTAGCGCCTTGCGCGACGGCCTGATCGACTTTCTCTTGGGTCGGCGGCTGTCCCGGCATGGAAATCGTAGCACAATTCGACTTGCCTACCATCGCGATGGCCATGGCCAAAGCTCCGCCCCCTCCGGTATAGCAAGCGCCCACGTAGTAATCGGCTTGTCCCATCTTCAGAGCCATTGCAGCTTCCAGATCCGATTTAACGGTTACTTCCACATCGGCTCCGCCATGCTGTTTGACCAAAGCTTCAATTTCTTTCTTTTCCACTTGCCCGCCAATCACGATTTTCATGACAATTCTCCTCTTTTCGTTTGTTTTTTAGATTTCTGAAGCGTTAACGAAATGCATGATCAGGTACTGTCTTTCCTCATCCGGAAGCTCGCCGTCCATTTGGGACTCGATCCACTTTACGTTTTCTGCAGCTTGGGCAAAATGAGGAGAACGTCTGATTTCCTGCATAATCTCCTCAGGCGGAGCATTTAGCTCCTCGCTGCGCTCGATCCGGGTAACGGCCATCCCCAGATGAGTCACCAGCTTTTTGTATTTCTTCTCATTGTCCGGCTGTACGAATCTTTCAATCGTTGCCTCGCACAGCTTCATGGCGCCAGGTGTAATCGTGTTGGTAGAAAATAATATATCCAGTCGTTCTCTCAAAGCACTCACGCTTCTCCACACTCCCTGTCAGTATTTAGGAATGAGCACGCCACGCTCCACCTGCTTCTGGATCTGCATGACATGATCGGTTGATATCTGATCGAACATAAACTCCATTTTCTTATTGTTTTTGTTTACGACGCATACAGCCTGACTCATTTCCTTGTCCATTTCCAACGCTTCCTTGGAGGACAGCTCGGACAAATAGAATGAACCGTTGTCGATTTCATCCACATTCCATACCATTGCGTCGATCGACTTGGCTTTTAAATGCTCCAGCAAATGCATATAGTTCAGGTTGATCAGCTCGACATCCTTGCCCTTAACTTCAAGATTCGTTAATACTTGTTGGTCAATAGAGTAGCTGTCGATTCCGATTTTCATCCCGTCTTGGATCCCGCTTGTTTCCTCCGCAAAAACTACCGCATGACGCGAAACGTATGAACCGCTTCCGAATTCCTTTACAATCACGAGTTCTTCGGATTTGCGGATCGCCGTCATTGCGGCATATTTGGAAACAAGTGCGAAATCATATCGACCATCAATGACATTGTCCAGACGAACGGTCGCACCGCGCATAAAGGCACAGTGCAGAGGGATGCCGATTTTTTCGAAGCTTGCGTGCATTGCCGTTGCCAATCCCTCGTATTTACGGGAGTAAGGAAGCGGCATAACGCCGATGATACTGCTCACCCCGCAGCATTGAAGCAGCAGGTCCATGTTCTTATTTCGGAGAAAGGTGCCTAGATGCCCTCTGGACTCGAGCGAAATACATTGGCTTTCCTCCATTTTTTTCAAAACATTTTGAATCGTGCCGCGGCCAACGCCGTATTTACCCGACAGCTCCTCAATTCGGGGAATACGGGAATCCAGTTCAATAAAGAGAAGCTCTTCCGCTAGGTTTTTTAAAACCACGCTGCTTTTGGAATTCAATCCTTGAATCAAGTTACCCGGTTCACCTCCTCAATATACAATATTCTGTATTTTGTATTTGATGACATCATATCATCGTGCTACAGGGACTTCAATACTTTTTTCTGAATTTAAGTCAACTTATTTCACATCGTTATCGGGAAGTGTTGGATCAACATCGAATGTAATGCGTTTTCATGCGGGTTTTTGAACGTTCATCCGGGGAACAGGGGCTGTATCGACTCTTTTTTTTGTAATTATTTATGTTTTATTTTCAGAAAGTTTCACTTGTTGTCATTATATATAACATCATCAGATGTAGCTGACATCGCTGACAGTAGACAAACTGGATTCAACAAAAACCGGACAATGTAGATAAAAAAAAGCCGCATATTATGCGACTTTCAAATAAAAACCCCGACCCCTTTCTTCACCACGTAATGGATACCTCAGAACGATCTGCCAGGCAGTTGGATGCCCTGCCATTCGCCTACATCGCATTGGCCATTACTATTTCCACCCGCAGCAACCACCGAGCCGTCCGATTTAAGACCGAGCGTATGAGTGCAGCCCGCCGCAACGGCCACAATATCCCGCCAGCCGCTTACATTGCATTGGCCGTGCTCATTCATACCCACAGCCGTTACCGAGCCGTCCGATTTAAGGCCGAGCGTATGATAGCTTCCCGCCGCGATCGCCACAATACCGCGCCAATCGCTTACATCGCATTGGCCATGCCTATTCAAGCCCACGGCTACCACCGTCCCGTCCGATTTTAGGCCGACGGTATGAAGGTAACCCGCTGTTACCGCGACAATGTCGTGCCATTCATTTACATTACATTGGCCATAACGACTATTACCTACAGCCGTCACCGTGCCGTCCGATTGAAGACCGATGGTATGCCAGTCCCCCGCCGCTACTGCCACAATATCACGCCAGCTGCCAACATCGCATTGCCCCTCATCATTCCGACCCGCTGCCACCACCTTGCCATCCGGTTGAAGCCCGACGGTACGACGCCAACCTGCTGCAACCGTCACAATATCACGCCAGCCGCTTACATTGCATTGGTCATGCTTATTCCAACCCACTGCTACCACGGTGCCGTCCGATTTAAGCCCCACGGTATGAGCTCTGCCCGTGTTCGTCGCCATATGAACATTACCAACCGCAACCGCCACAATATCGCGCCAGCCGCTTACTTCACATTGACCATCATTATTGTCCCCCACAGCCGTCACCGTGCCGTCCGATTGAAGACCAACGGTATGACGACGCCCAGCGGCTATGGGATGTTTAGGCCACCATTTCACCTTTAGCACCGCTTCTTTCGGTGAAGTGTACTCCATGTTTTGCCTCCTTGAACACAAGAATTATTCTACTGTAATACGTCTCTTTACAGGCAAATGTCGCAATCGGGCTTCAGAGCTGCACATCTTATTTCTTTACGGCATGGATAAAATGAATGGTCTCGAAAGCAGATAAATAATCCGTCCGATCACGGAAGAAAAGCTCTTGGATCTTTGTTGGCGATAGATGTTCATAAATCAATAAACCGGATCTTTCCAGTAATTTTTCAATTTTTTGATAAGAAAAGCTTGATTTCATCGGCTCTCCACTTGCATAAGCCATTTTCACCATATTTTCAACTCTATTAAACTTTCCTTTTTCTATAAAGAAATTCTCATCCGCATAATCAAAAACAATAGAACTTCCAGATGGGACATTGGCAAATAATTGAAGAATCAAGGATGCATTTTCCTCTTCCGTTAGATAATAAGAGACACCCAAAAGGCTAAAGAACGTTTTTTGGTTTTTAAATCCATTGTCTAATAAGGATTCATAGGGAAACTTAGTAGTAAAGTCTATTGAAACAAAATGAAGATTACTCGGAATATGGAGTTCTGCGGCCTCCAGCTTCTTCCTTTTCATTTCCTGTGTAGCTGGGTGATCGATTTCAAATACATTTAAGCTGTGCTCCAGCTCCGGATATCGGAAACAAAATGTGTCTAGGCCAGCTCCAAGTATGACATACTGCTTTACACCAAGCATAATTTCGTTAAGTAATACTTTTTCACAATAGGCGGAGCGTGCTAAGGAAACTGGGGAAAGCTGGATCTGTGTGATCCATTTCAATATTTCCGCTGGACTATCTTTAAATTGTTGCCCAATCTCACTATTGATAAACTGGATTCCATTAATCATGTTGTTACTGATTGCCGAGAATTCTTCTTCGGATATCAAACGGTTCGCGATAAAATCATCAAAAATTATCGGTGTGTCATATTTGCTATGATATGACCGGCCAAAAGCCGATATCAAGGACGTTATACTGGATTCATTTTGTTTCATGCTTTGTTCTCCCATAAAAAAATAAGATTCCCCTGGCCAGGAGAATCTTATTGTAAATCATATTATTAAGAATGTAAATTATAGCATAAATAAATTATTTTGTCAAGCATTTTACTCACACCCCCGCTCCACGCCGGGTCTCAACACCCTAAGCTAAATGTATTAGTTCTCCTCCTCTACCGCAATAACCTCCCTTGCTGCCTCGATGAAGGATAATATGATCGGTGAAAGCCACTTGTCTTTATGCCATAGCATCTGTGTATACACGTGCAAGTCCGGAATTTGCCATGGAAGAGCAACAAGCTCACCCCGTTCAACCTCGGCTTCTACGACGATTTCAGGAAGAAAGGCAATGCCGATTCCCGTAATTGCGCATTGTTTAATAGCTTCAGCACTTTGAAACTCTAAATACGTAATACTATCAATGCCCTCTTTCTCAAATGATCGGTCAAACATGGTTCGATAGGGGCAGCCCTTTTCATTCGTCAGGAACACTTCTCCGTGAAAATCCTCCAGCTGCAGCACCGTACGTTGTGCGAGCGGATGGTCCGGAGCGGCGAATAAGCGGAACGTTTCTTCCAGCAACGGCTCCACCGCAAGTCCGCTTGAGCGAATGGGTTCGTCCAGCATAAAGACGACATCAGCGGTTCCCTCAAAGAGCGATTGCTTGAGTTCCTGATTGGGAACGGAGCGGAAGATGAGGCGCACGCCCGGATGGCGCGAACGAAAAAGCTGAAAGACAACCGGAAGGCGATAGGCGCAAAGCACCTCGTTGGCGCTAATCGTTAGGGTGCCGCTTAAGTTTTCATTGTCATGAACAACACTGCGAGCCTCGTCCAATTGGTTTAGCACGCCTTCGACATGACTCAAAAAGCGTTTACCCGCAGTTGTAAGAACGAGCTGCTTGCCCAAGCGGTCAAAGAGACGAACCCCCAGCTCCTCCTCCAATGCTTTCATTTGCATCGTTACGTTGGAGGGGACGTAGTTCAACACTTCCGCTGCCCGGCTGAAATTTAAGGTGGATGCCACCGTGCGGAACGTGTTCAGTTGGCGCAATTCCATCATACGCTCCCCCTTTTACCTTCAATATGATTGAATATAGCTTTGAAATTCATTCACTTTTATTGAGAGTATCACGGAACTATACTAACAACAAGAATTACATTCTTAATAAATGGTTTCATTTTGAAGGGAGCAAACAATTCGATGGATTATGAAATATTTGATTTGGGTGACGTTACCTTGCAGTCCGGCGTGACGTTACCGAACGCTTTTCTTGCTTATAAGACTTACGGACGATTGAATGAAAAAAAGGATAATGTCATCGTCTATCCAACGGCATTTGGCGACCATCATGTTCAGAATGAATGGTTGATTGGAAACGGCATGGCACTAGATCCGCGAGAATATTTCATTATCGTACCCAATTTGCTCGGCAACGGGTTATCCTCGTCTCCCAGCAACACGCCACCCCCATTCGACCGGGCTAATTTTCCGCAGGTAACCATCTATGATAACGTTCAATTCCAGCATCGGCTGGTGACCGAAAAATTCGGCATTCAAAAAATCGCGCTCGTCGTTGGATGGTCGATGGGAGGCATTCAAGCTTTCCAATGGGGAGCAAGTTATCCCGACATGGTGGAGCGAATTGCTCCCTTCGCCGGTGTTGCAAAGACTTGGCCTCAAACGTATGTCGTCTTGGAAGGAATGAAGGCTGCACTTATGGCCGCAGTTCGCTTCGATTTAAGTAAACTTAACCAGTTGACTGCTGCAGACATGCGTGCCGTTGGCCGTGTATATGCGGGATGGGGCTTATCGCAGGCGTTTTACAGAGAGGAACTTTATCGTGAGCTGGGATTTGATACATTAGCCGATTTTGTGGCTGGCTTTTGGGAAGAGAGCTTTATGCAGATGGATCCGCACAATGTTCTGGCCATGTTATGGACAGGTCAGAATGCAGATATTAGTGCAAATCCATCCTATAACGGAGATTTCGATCAGGCGCTCAGAAGCATTCAAGCACTCGCCTGCGTCATGCCAGGGAGCACGGATCTCTTCTGCACGGCGGACGATAACGAATACGAGGCTAAGCGTATGCCTAATGCAGTTTTTAATCCGATCGAGTCGATCTGGGGACACTTTGCCGGTCGCGGCATCAACCGTGCCGATAATGAATGGATTGATGACAATCTTAAGCGCTTGTTGGCGCTGCGGACGAACGGGTCGTTCGACAATTGATACTACTCTTCAGTCGTTTCCTTTAAGAGATAATGATCTTGCCCGAAGATCATAGGATGAGGTCACCAGATTTTCTGGTCGACCTCTTTTTTTGTATTTCGTACTAGTTGGACAGTTTTGCCGGTTAGCTGAATATGTCGCCAATTTCCATCCGGACATAAACTTGATTCGCCCTTCACATCACTTTCGTAATAATAACCATGCCTGAGGCAAGCCAAGCCAAAAACCCGAAGCCGGCATTACGATGGCGCCGAACAAACAGATAACCAGCAGGATCCAACCGAAAATTGCGGGAGGAGCGATTCCATTCTTTTTAATCAGCCAATCTACCATATAGCCAAGCAACATTAGCAGAAAGCCGAACATCATGTACCAGAACGCGGTTCCACGATCCCACTGATCATCAGCCACCGTACTCCACAAGCCTTCGGTAACGATGGGCTGTAATTGACCTGTGTAAGCAAATAGTCCAAAAATAACATGGAGCAACCCCGTCAACATAAGCATTATTCCAACATGGCGCTTTATCCCACTTATCATAGTGCCCCCTCCTTTCTTCATAACCCACTCGCCTCCCTATTTCGCTCCAAGCAATCCTCAAACATGATTTTATCCTCAAACAGATTTCAAAGCATCAATGGGTGCGATAAGGATTTAAGGTCTTAGGATCCCAAAAAAACAATAGGCTTACAATCGTGATTACCAAAAAAGCTGACGTTATGACCGGGTCATAATGTGAACCATTATCGGGGAATACCGTTATACTGACGTTTACGAAAGCATGGAACAAGATTATCGCAAAAATGCTTTTTCCGGTGTTGTTATAGAGCCATACCATGAGGATTCGAAGCAGGATTGCCGTGAAGCACTGCCATACGATCCACGTTACACTATGGTTTGTTTGAATATATGGAACCAAGTGCCATATCCCCCACAACGTCCCCATGATCATGCTGGTGGTAAGTGCGTTCCAACGGTTTAGCATGGGCTCTACGGCATATCCCATCCAGCCCATTTCCTCGCAGGCAGCTGCAATGAAATACATTAGCACAAGGATCGGTATCGATAGAAAAGGTATGTTCGGTTCGGGGAGCGATCGCCCGATCAAGCTCATGAACCAATATGACAGTAACATGATCATTGGCATCAAAAATAGTATGGGTAAATACCAGCTCTTCTGCTTGATTCGCTTATAATCGAATATTCGTTTCAATAACCTCCGTACGCCACTTTCTCCCTCTTCTCGGTAAGTGAGTATCAATGCGGCTGCCATTGGACAGAAGAACATAAGTGCACTGACAGGAAGATTCATTGGAAGCCATTTAACCGGCATAGAACCAAATAGCCAAAATGGTATCGAAAGGGCGAAAACCAATACATAAAATGTTCGTGGCGACCTATTCAATGAACGTTCTACATTCATGACATGCAACCTCTTTTAATACGAATTCGTAGTATTTACAAATAATGATTAGCCCGCTGGGGGCAGTTACTCCTTAACTCTGATCTTCACCGGATGATTTGACGCGTTGCCGGTCATTGAACGATTTGGCGACTCTATCCTGATTGGCGGCCTTTTTATTACGATTTCGTAGTAAGCCCTGCACACAATTTAATACGTTTTCGTAGCATTGTCAAGATGCAATTAGCGCTGCTATGTTGTATGCAGAAGTTATTTTGTAAATATGCCCTCTTCGCCCGCTTCATTCGTTACCTTGAATAACCCGCTTCACCCCCCCCTTCACATTAATATCAAAGCTCCAGTTTTTGTTCCAGTTCGGCCTTCTGGCGTAAGTGATGGCGGAAATGCATACCGACCAAATCGAACCACTCCCGTGCGTTAAGCCACCCAAACCCTTCATGCCTCACTTTATAATTGGGGTTTATTGCATTTGCCTTCTCCTCCCATTCATACATTCCCTTAAGCACCGTATCGAGTCCTTGAATGAGTTCATCCACGGTTTCGGAATTACTTGGGGTATTTTCAGGTCCATCCGGTAATCTGATTTTTATCGGAGGAAATGAACCGGCGCAAAACAATTGTGCGCCAGCCTCTGTCTTTCCTTGGGGTTGCACTTCACTCGAGGATGCGCATTTTTGGACTTGGACAAGGTAATCGAGAGCTGTGAGGATCATATGATCATACATTTGACCGAGAGACCATACTCCTGGTTCAGATATATGTCTTAATTGGTCGATGGAATACTGCTGCAGATTGATCTTGTAAAAATCGATTAGTTCCGAATAATTCAATGGCATCATCTTTCCAAAACGTCAAGCTCAATTCATTTTAATGCTATTCCAGAAGTGGATTTGATATTTCTTTTCATTTGCTATGTTGATCAGTTCGTTTTTCGAAACCCTTATTGATTAACCTTTCATCATTGGATAGTATTTGTGTAAGTATGGACTTCGGAATTTTTAACATAGCTTTTTTTATATTCGCAGCACGACGAATCATGAATCACGAACGAACATCCTTGAAAGGCGGTGTCGATATGTCCATTCAACAAAAGCGATGGCCGATCACTTGGGGAATCGTCTGGTCTTTACTGTTCGCCTTGATGAGCTTTTATTGGGCGAGTGGCGGCAAACTTGGGGTCCATACGCTCGGGCCGGAAATTTCGCGTCAAGCCGATTTGCGCGATGGCGGCTTCATTCTCATCGTATGGTTAACGGGGGTGGCCAAGGTTGCAGGGGCTCTTCTATTACTCGCATTAAAGATCAGATGGAACAACAGTCTGGTCCTAGCAGTTTTCCGAATCGCAGCCATGGTGGGCGGAGTACTTCTTGTCCTCTATGGGCTATTTAACTTCGTAGCAGTGCTGCTCGTGCTGGCCCAAGTTCTGGATTTGCCAGCAATTGACTCTTATTCGGCGTGGTGGCGACTCTTCTTCTGGGAGCCGTTCTGGATGCTGGGCGGGCTGTTATATTTCTTTGCCGGCCGGACGGCGGGAGCTGGTAACGCTGCCAGCCGGAATGGGGCAAGTACGTTTCGCAAATGAATTAACGAATACTCCCTTTTTCAAGAATATAGTCTTCATTGGAATTCCTTATCTCCATCACTGAATTTTTCTCAACAGGCGCTTGAGCCATCCACCGATTTTCCGGATAGTCCGGCGATCGCCGCCACCCAAGTCAGGGCCAGCGCAAACCACAAGAGTATACCGGCTTCGTACGCCAAGTCAGAATCCCCGCAGACGAACAATAATCCCATACATATGGAAAGTCTTCAATTGAACCTTTCAGACAGGATGTTCATACCCTAATGATAAATGTCTTGAGAGGAGTTTATTTCGTTGAGCGTATTAGAATCCGGTTCAAGAAAAAGCATTCTTCCCTACGGAAAGCTGCCGCTCTTGTTCACGCAAAATGTCGGTCAATTCGACCCAAACACGCTTTATTTCGCGCAAGATTCGGGATTGCGCGGTTCATTCGAGGCGGATCGAATCTTGCTGACGCTCTACAAGTCCGATTCCACGGAAGCGGAGCGAACGATGAGCGGCGTCGTATTGGCGTGGCGTTTCGAATCCCCAGGGAAGACATCCAGGCTTGAAGGGATGTCAAAGGATGAGGGCAAGTTTCATTATTTTCGCGGCAATGATCCAAAGCGTCATATTACGCATGTCGATACGTATCGGGGAGTGGCATACCGGGAGCTATGGCCAGGTATCGACGCCGTGATCCAAGGAAGTGGCGGAAAGCTCAAATTTGACTGGCTGCTAAGTCCGGGTGCGCGGGTGGAGGATATTCAGCTGGTATGCAGCGGCTCAGACGAGGTTCAACTCGACGAGGAAGGCAATCTGCTCTTGATCACGCCTTATGGTACGCTTATTGATCAGAAACCCATCGCCTACCAGGAAGTAGACGGCGTACGTAAGGAATTGGGGTGCCGATATGTCGTGGAATCCGGACAGGAAGGCAGGAGTCGGATCGGGTTCGAAATGATCGAAGCGTATGACCGTGAACTTCCCTTGGTCATTGATCCGGTCATCTTGTATTCGACTTATCTTGGCGGATCGGACATTGACGATGGCATGGACATTGTGGTCGATGAATTCGAGCAGGCTTATGTGACTGGGACTACAGCCTCGGCCGATTTCCCCGTGACACCAGGGGCTTTCCAGGTGTCGTTTCAAGGAACGGATGACGTCTTTGTCAGCAAGATCGATGCTTCGGGAACATTTTTAATCTATTCTACCTTCATCGGAGGAAGTGCTTCGGATACGGGCAGAAGCATTGCCATTGACTTCGCCGGGAATGCTTACATTACCGGCACCACTTTTTCCAGCGATTATCCGACAACCCCCGGTGCTTTTCAAACCACGGCCGTATTCACTAGCAGTAATGCGTTTGTAACCAAATTAAGCCCTGATGGCGGATCGCTCGTATATTCCACCTATTTGGGAGGCTCCGCAGAAGATACAGGATTCGACATTGCCATCGATACTTCTGACAACGCGTATGTGACCGGTCACACGATGTCAAGCGATTTCCCGGTGACCCCGGGTGCTCTTAGAACTATCAAACCCATTTCACCAACTTCGTTCGTAACAAAATTGAATGCCGATGGAACGGGGTTGATATACTCGACCTACTTGGGGGGAGACTTGGGAACAACTGACACCTTCGGTATTGCCGTGGACGACTTCGGCAATGCTTACCTCGCCGGTCAGACGGTAGCCTCGGATTTCCCGACAACGCCTGGGGCGTTTCAAACAAGCACTCAAGGCGATGTCGACGGATTTGTCGTGAAGCTCAACCCAACGGGAACCGCGCTCGTATATGGAACTTTCCTGGGCGGCAGTTTGAGCGATGTTGTGCGTGATATTACGATCGATACGGCGGGTAATGCTTATGTTACCGGATTATCGGCCTCTCCCGATTTTCCGACGACGTCCGGATCGTTTGTCACGCCTCTAGGGACTGCCTGGGCTTTCGTTACAAAACTGAACCCCACGGGAACCGGTCTCATCTATTCCGCGCTGATCGGGGGGGAACGGCTCCAATACGGGCCTTGCCATCACCATTAATTCGGCGCGCAGTGCTATGATTACGGGACAAACAACGTCTACGGATTATCCATTGACCGGTGACGCGATTCAATTCTCCCTCTTCGGCACCACCGACGCTTTCGTCACGGTTCTCGATCCTACCGGCTCGTTTCTTGAATTTTCCACCTATTTGGGTGGCAGCTCGACCGACATCGGCAACGGAATAGCCGTGGACTTGAATAATCAGATTTATATTACCGGCCAAACGTTCTCCTTCGACTATCCGGTGTCTTCCTTCACCTTACAACCTTTCCTCAACGGGGTGAGTGATGCGTTTATTACAAAGCTCGGGGAGCAAGCTACTATATTTGTTAATAAATTCGCCACCCGATTCGAAGTTCGCCCGGGAGAAGTAGTCGAATTTATTATAGAGGTCATAAATGAAAGCAGCATTCCGCTTACCAATGTATTCATTGAAGATCCGTTCCTTGGTTTTTTTCATATACTTCCTGTTCTCAATCCGTTTGAAGCGTTCGTCATTCCTCTCCCCTTCTTTGTTCCAGATCAGTTTCCTCCGGGCTTTATCATTAACGAAGTGTTCGTTAGAGCAGATCAAGTACGGGACCCGGTCATTGCAAAAGCTGAAATCTTCGTTACGGAAAATCCCATACTCGAAGCAACGAAAACAGTGAATCCATCTTCGGCCGCTCCCGGTGAAACCGTCGTGTTTACCATTACGCTTACCAATTTTGGGAATGTGGATTTGTTTAACGTCCGGATCGTCGATCCGCTGCTAGGACTGGATCAATTGATTGGCACGCTCCCTGTAGGCTCCAGTTTCACGATTGATTGGCCTTTCGTAATTCCTCCCGGACAGCCGGCTGGTTTGTCGATTGCAAATCGGACCGAGATTACGGCCGATAATCTGCCAACACCGCAAACGGTGGGAACCGTGGTTGAGGTGCTTCCTGCGCCGCGGCTCAGTCTGGTGAAATCCGCGGACCGTATATCGGTATTACCTGGTGAAACCATTCAATTCTCGTTTGAAGTTACCAATACGGGAAATACCGACTTGAACAATATCATCATTACCGATGATACGATCGTTAGCGAGATCCAGGTGCCAAGTCTCGCCATTGGTGAGACCCAAGTGCTTACGGTACCGTTTCTCGTACCGCTGGAGACACCTTCACAGACCTACACCAATACGGCGATGGCCACCAGTGATCAGGCACCAAGCGTCACATCGAGCTTTGACGTACTGGTCGTTGAAGCGCCGCAGCTCGGCGTACGAAAGATCCCTTCCGTGACTTCCGTCATGCCGGGCCAGACGTTCCAATACTCGATTGTCATCGATAATATCGGCAATGTCCCTCTAACCAGTATTGTCCTTGAGGACCCATCGCTCGGCTTTGCCGAGACGATCGAAAGTTTCGCCATCGGCGAACGACGCGAGTTTATTATTCCTTTTACGGTCCCGCTGGATGCTGAGCCGGGATCAAATATCATGAACGAGCTCACCGTTCAATCCACGCAAACCGGATCGCAGCAAGTCTTGGCAACCGTTACGGTAACGGCAATTGGGCTTGCGCTCACCAAGACGGCAGATCTTGCCGTTGCGGCACCGGGCGATACGGTTGTGTTTACCCTTACGGTGACAAATACCCTTACCGAGCCACAGACCAATGTCGTCCTGAGCGATCCGCTGCTTGGCCTAAGCGAGACGATACCCCTCATTCCTGCTGGCGGAACGATTACCCGGACGGGTTCCTTTACGATACCCGCTGATGCTGCGAACGGAAGCGTAATTACGAACAGCTTTACGGCCGTTTCAGACCAGACACCGCTGCAAACCGCTGAAGCCGAGGTTGTCGTTGTATCCATACCCGGCGCCACGACGACACTGACGGTAACCAAGCTGCCGGACCGCAGTGTAGCCGCAACGGGTGAAACGGTAACCTATACGGTTGAAGTAACGAACACCGGCAGCAATCCTGCAACCAGCGTTACCGTCGTCGATTCCTTGACCGGAACCGTGGTCGTGATCCCAGTCATTGCGCCGGGAGCAACAGAAGTCGTGATGTTTACTTTCCAAATACCGACAAACGCACTCCAGGGGACCGTATTTGCGAACCGCGTCACCGTGAGCTGGCCGGAAAATCCGGTGTCCTCTCCGATATTTAGCGAAACGCGCGTTGTAGTAGCTCTGCCTTCCACGCTAGTTGACATTAACGTCGTAGCCGATCCGCCTACAGCCAGTCCGGGATCAGTAGTTAATAAAACGATCAGAGTTACAAACGTATCGAATGTAACGTTGACGGATGTTCCAAACCGAACGTTGACGGATGTGCGCGTTATTGATTTTCTCCTGGGTTTCAATGTCGTTATCCCATCCTTGGGACCGGGTGAAACGCGGGTCTTTACGCTTCCGTTTACGATTCCTGCGACCTCTGTGGGAGGCGAGATCTTCCAGAACAACGTTGTTCTTTTCTCGAACCAATCTCCGCTGCAGACGGCATCGGTCGATATCGTAACCGAGCTGCTGCCGAATGTCATATTAACCGAAACGGTGGACCGTCCGATAGGAAGACCGGGTGAACTCGTCCATTTCTTCATCTTCTTTCAAAATACGGGAAATGTGGTCCTTCGAAATGTCGTAGTGACCGCACCGCTCTTCAACCTTCAGGTACGACTCGAGCAACTGGACATCGGTGCAGATGAAAATATTCGTATTCCGTTTATTTTGCCGGATGTTGAAGAAGATACTATTATAACAAGCCCGGTAACTTTGACTTCGGACAATGGACCGACAAGGAATGCATCGGCGCTCGTCCGGGTTATTGCTGAGGAAGAGGAATAAGCTCGCCCAAAGCGTCCAGCAGCTCTTCTCCCTCTGAGTCATATAGATGAGTTGGATACCTTACTAACGATTCTGAGTGCTCACTCATTGCTAACGATGTAAGCTCTTGACTCACACGAGATAAGGGCTTACATCGTTATAGCTAATATAACCCCCGGTACACGCGAAGCTTCGGGAGCACGCAATTATTGGCTTTTACATAAAGTCGGGCAAATATCATTGGTACAGGGCACGAGGGCTTGTACGAAGAAGCCGGCTCAATTGCTTAAAACGGTGGGATGTCGCGTTGAGCGGCTCTGCTCTTCATCATGCATCCATTTTTGAATCCTCTTCGTCTCGGCGAACCCATACAGCTAAATAATTCTCTCTAATAAATCCCCCACTTTTTCTGCCATTATCCGCGGTGGATAGGGCATCTTATTCTTGATCCACCATTCCACAACGCCAACATAAGCATTCGCTGCAAATTCAACAACGACATCTTCATTTTGACCAAGATTTTTACCTTTGGTGATATCCACGTCTTTTTTGAACTCCTCGATATGATGTTGAACAAACCGGCTGCGAAAATAACGGGCTCCTTCACTCGCCAGCATCGTTGAAAAGAATAAATAATTTCGTTCAAGATATTCCATGCAGTGAACCGTTCCTTCAATCCAATCCAAATCGGCTTCCGCTTCGCAAATATCGCTCATATTCTTGATGTGTTCTTCGATGACCTTATCCAGCAAATCAAATTTGTCCATATAATGAAGATAAACCGTCGCACGGTTAATATTTGCCCGGTCCGAGATCTCCTGAATCGTAATGCTGTCGAAATCCTTTTCGGCCATCAATTCAAGAAATGCTTTTTTAATGGCTTCTTGAGTTCTAATAATTCTCCGATCCACCTTCGCCATGTATACCACCTCATACTTTTCAAAAGATCATCGACAATTTTTATGAATTTGTTGTTTAAACAATAAAATCGATAAAATTAACGATTTATATGTCTTGTTTTCAACATTCGTATATTTTAAATTATAGACAGATGTCGTGAATACATCAATCGTCGTGGTTTTTACTGATCAAGAAGAGGTTCAACATGTTATACCATAGGAGGTTTTATTCATGATTACTGCTAAAGCAAGAGCTGTAGATGGACCAGATAAACCGTTTCGAGCTGCTGAAATCCAAAGACGAGATCTTGATTCGCATGATGTGCTGATTGAAATCAAATATGCCGGCATCTGCCATTCTGACATCCATACGGCTCACGGTGAATGGGGACCTGTAAACTATCCGCTCGTTCCTGGACACGAGATCGCGGGAATTGTCACGGGTGTAGGCGCAGAGGTTACAAAATACAAGGTTGGCGACCGGGTTGGGGTTGGATGCATGGTGGATTCCTGCGGCGAATGTGAGAACTGCCGTAAAGGAGAAGAACAATACTGTCTTAAAGGAAATATCCCCACCTACGCCGGCGTTGATAAATACGGCGAGCCAACACAAGGCGGATATTCTACCCACATTGTTGTTACTGAGAACTTTGTAGTCAGAATCCCGGATAACATTGAGCTTGATGTGGCTGCCCCATTGCTTTGTGCAGGGATCACGACTTATTCGCCGCTCAACCACTGGGGTGCTGGTCCAGGTAAGAAGGTAGCTGTACTTGGTATGGGCGGTCTCGGCCATATGGCTGTCCAAATTGCTCATGCCATGGGTGCCGATGTCACCGTTCTGTCGCAATCCTTAAAGAAAAAAGAGGATGGGTTGCAATTGGGGGCGGATCACTACTACGCCACTAGCGACCCGGAAACATTCGAGAAACTTGCGGGAACCTTCGATTTAATCATTAACACGGTGAGCGCAAAGATCGACATGGATGCCTATTTCTCATTGCTCACGCTTGACGGCACTTTGGTTAATGTTGGTGCACCGGGAGAACCGTTGTCGCTGAACGTAATGTCGCTCATCGGTCATCGCCGTTCGTTCGCGGGCTCAATGATTGGAGGTATTCAAGAGACTCAGGAAATGTTAGAGTTCTGTGCCAAGCATAACATTTCTCCTAAGATCGAAGTGATCTCAGCGGACCAAATTGATGAAGCCTACGAACGTGTATTAGCTTCAGACGTAAAGTATCGATTCGTCATTGACATTAGCACGATGTGAGAAATGGATGTGTTAACTTAACTCTCTCATATCCTTATTATTAAAAATGCCCCCAAGCTTCTTGGGGGCATTTTGTTTGAAGACAGGAGGTATTTAGAGACTTCAATGTTGCAACGTTCTTGGTACGCAGCATTTTCGTACCTTCCATGTTTAAAAACGGCCAGCCCCATTTGGTGACCAGCCATTCATACCTGCTTATACCCCAATTACCGCCAAAAATGAAGCGCTGTCCATCGCCCTGCTTTCTCGGCATTTATCATTTATTATATAATCGCATTTGAGGTAAAGTTTAATCCAAATCCGATAGGATTTTATACTGAATCAAGATCGTTATACACTTCAATCCGGACGCGGATCAAATTCTTTACACACCGCTCTAACTATTATTGCATCATCCCTGCGAGGAGGACGATTATGGACATTCCCAAGGGTACTTACGGCTTTCGGTTCGCCGAAGATAAGGAGCTCCAGTTGTGCGTATTATTTGCTGCCGGCTATGATTCGATCACAACTTCTTCTTATCGCTGGGACGGACTTGAGCGGGCCGATGGCCCTCTCCTGCTGTTCCAATATACCCTCTCTGGCGAAGGCGTATATGAATCCGGGAACCGGACGCACCGCGTCACCGCCGGACAGGCTTTTCTCGCCGAAATTCCGGGCCCCCATCGCTACTATTACCCCGCGGAGTCGAACGAGCCTTGGGAATTCATCTTCTTGCTGTTCCGGCCCAATCTCATTCTCCCCCATTGGCGCAGATTCCTGCGCGAGGCCGGGGAAGTCCCTTATCTGCCTGTAGATAGTGCGCCAGTCCGCTTATCTCGAATCATTGTGGCCGATGCGGGAGCAGGCCGAATCTCCGATCCCCTGATCGCGTCGTCTTGCGTCTATCAGTTTATGACAGAACTGACCAGAATGCACGTCACAACGCTGCGGAACCGGGAGAACTGGCCGGAGAACGTAAGGCGCGCAGCTGAATTCATCGAGCTCAACTATTCACGGATGATCAGCATCGACCAGCTTTCTGAGCATGTATCCCTATCCAAATACCATTTGATCCGCCGGTTTTCCGCAAGCACGGGCATGACGCCCGGCGCTTACTTAACTCGTATCCGCACCGAAAAAGCCATGGAGCTGCTTCGGGGAACCGGCCTTAGCCTGGAGACCATCGCCGAGCGGATTGGTTATTCCAGCGGTAGTTATTTCATTAAATCGTTTCGCAACTTGACGGGGCTCACGCCGGGAGAATTTCGAAGCGGAGTCGACAGCCTTGCTTATCGTAAGCTGTTCTTCGATTAACCGCAATATTCTGCTATCGAGTCTTCAAAATTACTATAGATGTGGCTAGGCTCCTTTATTATGATGAACATGGAAAGAGCAATAATGAATCAGTAAAGGAGCTTGGACATGGATCATAAGCTTGCAGCACCTACACCGCCGCTTGGCTGGAACAGTTGGGACTGCTACGGCGCGGCCGTAACGGAAGACGAGATTCGAGGCAATGCGGAATACATGGCGAAGCATCTAAAGGCATTCGGCTGGAGCTACATCACCGTTGATATCCAGTGGTACGAGCCCTATGCGAATTCTTCGCAGTACCGTCCGTTTGTTCCGCTCGTAATGGATGGATATTCCCGGCTCATGCCTGCCGAGAATCGGTTCCCCTCCGCTGCTGGCGGTCAAGGCTTCAAACCGTTAGCCGATTATGTACACAGTCTTGGACTGCAATTCGGCATTCACATCATGCGCGGCATTCCCCGGCAGGCTGTTCACGCGGCCGCTCCGATTCTGGGGACGACGGCAACGGCACGTGATATTGCGCATACGAATTCGATCTGCCCATGGAATACGGATATGTACGGCGTGGATGCCTCCAAGGAAGGAGCACAGGCCTACTACGATTCGCTCTTTGAATTGTATGCAGAATGGGGCGTAGACCTGGTGAAGGTTGACGATATCGCAGCTTCCAAACTGTACGATACCCATCAGCCGGAGATCGCCATGATCTCTAAAGCGATCGAGCGATGCGGCCGGCCTATGGTGCTTAGTCTATCCCCTGGCCCTGCTCCAGTGGAATATTCTCCGTTCTTCGCAGAGCATGCCAACATGTGGCGAATCACGGACGACTTCTGGGACCGGTGGCCGCTCTTGCTTGATATGTTTGACCGCTGCCGGGCATGGCAAGGCGTTCCTCAAGGTGGCTGCTGGCCGGACTGCGACATGCTGCCGCTCGGTCACATCGGCATTCGCTCGGTGGATGGCGGGGGATCAGACCGCTGGACCCGCTTCACGCGCGACGAACAGTTGACCATGATGTCGCTATGGAGCATTTTCCGCTCGCCACTTATATTCGGCGGCGAGTTGCGGGATTGCGACGACTGGACGTTGTCGCTGCTTACTAACCGAGAGGTTCTGCGCATGCACCGGGAGAGCCGCGGCGCGAAGGAAGCATTACGTGAGGGCGATCTCATAGTCTGGACATCCGAAGAGCCGGAGGGCTCCCGCTATGCGGCCGTATTCAACATTGGAGAGAATCCGCTGCCATTGAATCTGATCCTTGAACGGATCAGCCTGACGGGCGCCGCCTCAGGCACCGAGCTGTGGAGCGGAGCGCCAGCCGAGCTTGCGTCAGATGTGCTGCAGGCCACGGTGCCGCCACATGGGGTACGCCTTTATCGGTTCTTTTATTCATAGCATCACGACGTATTCTTCAATGAGCCAGACCGCGTTCACCGATAGCTTCATTGCGGTATCAGGCTGCTGATGTTCCGAAGTTATCCTTTCAATTTTTTAACCAAGAGATCCGTCCGCGATGAGACGGATCTCTTTTTATCCTCTAAGTCTCAACGATATTCAAAGCATAACTCCCGTCCTGTTGCTGATTTTATGGTCATCGTTAAGGTATGCACGAATCACGATGTCTTGATCGTGATTGCCGAATCCGGCTCCGTAGAGCGTCAATCCCCCTACATTAACCGCATGCTCATCCACCGCGAAGCGAAGTGTCCAGAACGGTTCCCACAGCTTGAGATCCCCCAGGGTCACCTCCGACATCCGTTCTTGATCCATGTACGTACCCGATGCATCAATCCGAATCGTCTTCAATAACCCGTATTGATTCACGTTTCGATGCCACCATTCAGGTGTAAATCTCCCCCGGGCCGCTCTTCCGAAATCAGCCGGACTCGTCCATGTGCCAAGGGAGATCCCGTTGAAGGTAAATTCAATATCCGATGGCCAATAATCTCTTAAGCCTGGAGCTTCCGAAGCAATCTCCATGGAGATTTCAATCGCTTCCGCGGTTTGATCAGCCAGCAAAAAGTTAGGCATTTTGTATTCTACAAAGCCCCAGCCAAACCACAGAATGGCGGCGTGTACCCGTTCGGGATCTAGAAAGTAGCGCGGATCGTCCCAAACTCCGATTTCTTTCTCGCGTGTACCTAGCCCGCAAGTCGGATGGACCTCAAAAGCGGTGTAATGACCGACTGAGATCCGCTGCTCTCTGATTCTCGCGGGCTCGCTGGCAAAAGGCAGCTCAATCTCGATGGTTTTTTGTTTGAGAAAACACATTTTGTGCGTCCCCCCGCCCTGCCGGACCCTCCGACTTCCGATGAGTCCGGCTTGTTCGAGTTTTCGGATATGCATGGTGACGATAGATGGACTGAGTTCCAATCGATTGGCAATATCCTTCACATTCATCTCGTGATCGGCAATGAGACTCATGATGCTCCATCTGACCTCGCTGGCTAAAGCTTCATACAACGGCATAAATTTCGGTTCCCCGTTTGCTTTGATGATCATCATAATCTCCTCACCGCTTCTATTGGATTCACATATATATTAATTTAATGGATTTAACATGCATCTTCAAACCGAATCCATTGCAAGACTTTAATCCATGGTGTTTAATTTCATTAGCTGCTCATCCTGTTAGATTTATATACATGTGAATTTATGAAAGAGGTGCCCCAATGAAATACAATAACCCGGTCATCAAAGGCTTCTATCCTGACCCCAGTGTATGCAAAGTTGAAGATACATATTATCTAGTATGCAGTTCCTTTCAATACTTCCCCGGTGTTCCGATTTTCGAGAGCAATGACCTGATCAACTGGAAGCAAATCGGTCATTGCCTAACCAGAGAGAGTCAAGTTCAGCTCGGCAAGGTAAGCAGTTCCGGCGGCGTCTTCGCCCCTACGATCCGGCATCACAACGGAAGATTCTATATGACCACGACCAACGACACTACACGTCAAAACTTCTATGTATGGACGGACGATATTTACGGTGAATGGTCCGAACCGATTCATGTAGATCAAGGGGGGATCGATCCCGATTTGTATTTTGAAGACGGAAAAGTGTTCTTTATGAGCAACGGGAAGGACGATAACGGGATTGGCGGAATCGTTCAGTGTGAAATTGATATTGAAACGGGCGACAAGCTGTCGCCAAGTCGTTCCATATGGCAAGGAACCGGCGGACGCTATTTGGAAAGCCCTCATATGTATAAAATAAACGGGCGGTATTACCTCATGGCGGCAGAAGGCGGTACAGAATACGGACATATGGTGACTTATGCGCGGGCTGATTCGATCTCCGGCCCGTTCGAAGCCTATCCGAACAATCCCGTATTGACCAATCGCAATCTGGGTGGTTATGAGCTGCAGGGAGTTGGCCATGGCGATCTGATACAAGATAACGACGGAAATTGGTGGATGCTCCACCTGGGTTTCCGTCAAATCGGCCAATGGCTTACCTATCATCATCTAGGCCGCGAAGTTTTCCTTACGCCGGTAACGTTTAGCGAGGATGGCTGGTTTACGGCAGGACATAACGGCACCGTCCTTACGAGTTTTGAAACCGATCGGATCTCCAGTCATGTCATCCAGCAGGAGAAAAAAACCTTTACGTTCGAGAACACGGATTGGAATCTGGACTGGTGCTTCCTCCGCCATCCTGCTGTTGAGAACTACCGGTTAGAATTCGATAAGGCACAGCTTAAAGGGACCGCATTGAGTTTGGATGTGCCGGAGTCCCCGACGTTTATCGGCATTCGTCAAAGAGACTTCAACGCTGAAATCTCATGCGATGTGCAGCTTACAAGCGGAGAAGCCGGCATCACGCTCTATATGGATGAACATCATCATTACGATTTAGCCTTAAGTAAAGAGGATAACGGTTATAAAGTGATCGAGCGGCTGAATATCGGTGATATTAAATCCATTGAAGCTCAAGTAGAGCTGGGGAATGTCAACCAAGCAACTTTGAAAATACGGGCAAGCCATGAGCGCTACAGCTTCTTCATTCACGCTAACGGCAGGGAGATACAATTAGGAACGGCGCAAACCAGATACCTTTCCTCTGAGGTTGCGGGAGGATTTACAGGCGTACTCATCGGTTTATATGCCTTTGGAGAAGGCTCCATGGCCGAATTTTCAAGGTTTACTTGTGATTATTTTTAAAAGCTCCACCTGATCGGTTTGTCTAGACAAATAGAGGGCCGGTTACTCAGGATTAACCTGGGTACCGGCTTTCATATTTACCATGGCTTATGAGTTCAAAGCTATCAAGCCAGACCAATATATTATCTACCAACCATTCCTAACAAGAGTTGTTATTTTGAATCAATTTCCCTAAATAAAAAAAGAACCCTTTTCAGGGTTGGATATTCAGTAATAAATGCGTGAAATTCTTACCTATTTTTAATTCGGGACCGTGTCGTAGACATATCGTACGCCGATTCAAGCGGAACCAAATGAACTAACGTCCTTATCATTTGATGAGGATCAAGCAGAGAGGCTGTTCTTCTTCCCCCGTCGCACCAAAAGCCATCCGATCCCGTTGACCAATATGAGCCCGAAAATCGTATTTCCCAAAGGCGCCCAACCGTCCTTCCCGGTCAACGTAACGCTCAGGACGACTTTTCCGATTAACGCTAGATTCAGAATGACCAAACCCATTTTCAAAGAATGCTTCCAAAATGCAGTACCAATCGCAACGACGAATGCCATCATTAACGTTAAAGTGATCACGGCCGTAACTGGATCGCTTAACAGCATCTTTTCATATTCCAAGACGGTTTGCATTTGCGGATTGATCGTATCCGGAGCCGGGAACCAAACCATGCTGCTCATCATCAGAATAAAAGTAATCAGGATCCCTTTCCAACTGCGTTTGTAAGCGTAAAAAGCCAGAATTACAAGGAAAATAGGGCGGATATACCAGCTTAGAGGGTTTAAGTGGCGCTGAAACGCCCAATCTAGCCATTCCTGGATCATCATGTTCTTATTCACCTTTCCACTTTTGTGTGTTTTGAATTAAAACCATTCAATACATTCATTTTATCCACAAAATTACATGACGTCAATATATTTTGAATGATTTTACTTGTTTTCATTCAAAACATTGCGTATGCTAAGCATGGAGGTGCACTAAGAATGAACGGATATCAAGCCCGTACAGAGATGAAAAAGGAACGTATTCGTAAAGCGGCGCTGGAGTTATTTAATAAATGGGGGGTCGAGAAGGTAAGTCTTGCCCAAATTGCCAAGCATGCGGAAGTGTCCCCTGTAACTATTTATAATTATTTCGGAACCAAGCCTCAGCTTGTGCGGCATGTAATCATAACGATGCTTGAAGAAGCGTGGCAGCAGCGCATCGTCTTGTTGCAAAGCAACCTGCCGTTTCATGAAAAAATTGAAAAGATGTTCTTCTCCACCACGGAGATGGCGGAAAACGTGGCACCTGAATTGCTGGAACCGTTACTTTCGAACAATCCAGAAATTGTAACTGCAGTGGAAAACATCTACCGGAAATATGAACCGGAGCTCATTAGCTTCATCGAATCCGGCCGGGATGAAGGTTACGTAAACCCGGGGGTCTCATCGGAAACGATCCTGTTGTACTTCACGATCCTGAAGGAGGTCAGCGCCAAAATCAAACGTTTCGACGGAAGCGAAGAAGCTGCACGACAGACGCGTGAATTGATGGAGATCGTATTTTATGGTTTCCTGGTCAAGCCCTCCTGCTGATATCCCGCCTGGAAATGGCTGGTCTTTTCATCTCGTCCTAAACGAAAAAATGACCGGCGGCTCGACCGGTCATTTCCCTTTAAACTCCGATGACAACATAAATCTCTGCATTCGTGCAAGAACCCGATTCTCGCCCATGACTTTCATCATTTCAAACAAATCAGGTGTATGGGTTCTATTGGTTAAAACGACCCTAATGACCATCGCGACATCACCAACATGCCCCTTGTACCGGTTAGGATCGCCTCTATATTGCTTCATGTCCTTTGCATATCCGAGTTCAGCAGCAAGCTCTTTCAAGGTTTCGAACCCATCCTTGTCATGATTAAACCTATGCGATTTGCTGAAACCTCGTACAATTTCTTTCGCAGCATCTATACTTATACTGGCAGGTAACTTATAGCCGCTCAAGACATCCTTTTCAAACCATTCGTCATAAAAGAAAGCAATTTTTATCTTTACATCTGACCACTTGGCATAATCTTTTCTTGGCTTCTCGATGGTTCGACCCATGTTTAGAATTTGAACGGTGTATTCCTGGTTCTTCTCGATTAATGTGTATAGCTCGGGATCAAATTCCTTAGACCAAGTGGACAAATGGTCAAACATTTGTTTACCCGTAAGCTTTGAGATCACATCCTTGCTGATATCGCTAAGTTTATTCATGTCTAACAAGGCACCGCTGGCATTCATTTTGTCCGTATCGATTGAAAAGTCTCTAAATGAGGCATGCGGGTTCCCCTTCCTCCATTCTTCAAAGTCAGAATTAATGAGAGTCATAAAGTATTCGCTTATTGCAAATCCGGGGTATCCTTGTTCTTGGTAATACGCAGAGGTACCATCAAGATCCTTACGTTTACTGAACTTCCGTTTAGAAGCTCCGACTTGCTTCATGATTGGAGCAATATGTCCATATTCCGGTGCTCTAAATCCCAGGGTTTCAAACAGCTGAATGTGGACAGGGACTGAGGAAAGCCATTCATCGCCCCGAATGACATGGGTTGTACCCATCAGATAATCATCGATGGCATGAGCAAAGTGATAGGTTGGTAAACCATCCGTTTTCATGATCACAATATCTTGCTCATTTTCGGGTAACTCTATCGGGCCTTTCACCAAATCATTGTACATGATCCTCCTGTCTAGTGAACCTGAAGATCGAAGCCGGAGCACAAACGATTTGCCCTTTACAATCTCCTCTTTGGCTTGCTCACAGGTGAGATCCCGATGTTTAGCCCAGCTGCCATAATATCCTGTTGTTACTTTTAACTTTTGCTGGGTTATTCTTATCTTTTGTAAATCACCCGGATCACAGAAGCAAGGATAAGCCAATCCATGCCGCACCAAGTGCTTCATAAAAACCTTATAAATTTGGATACGCTCGCTCTGTTTATAAGGTCCGTATGCCCCTTGATCGACACCTGAAAGATCAGGTCCCTCATCAAAATGAATCCCGAAGGATAACAATGAATGGATCATGTCTTCCACGCTGCCCTGTACTTCTCGTTTCTTATCGGTGTCTTCGATCCGCAGGATAAAAACTCCATTGCTTTGGTGAGCTAATCGTTCCGATATGAGAGCTGCGTAAAGCCCGCCAATATTCAATGAACCCGTTGGGCTCGGTGCAAAACGCGTCACCATAGCCGATGCAGGCAGATTTCTCGGCGGATATAGGGAGTCCATATCTGTTGGTAACTGCTTGACATCCGGAAACAACAGTTCTGCCATATTCTCATTTGACATCTTTTATCCCCCTCATGGTTCAATAAAAAAAAGCCCCTCATCCTGTTAAAGGACGAAAGGCTTTGCTTCCGCGTTACCACCTAAATTGGTTATACACCCGCTCATTATGCAGCAATCCATGATGTTGCCGCATATTTCGTTAACGGGAAATCCCCGATAGACCTACTCCCGTTATTTTCGGTCTACTGCTCCAAGGCTTCCTTCATTAAGCTCGAATACCCATTCTCACCGGCATGGGCTCTCTAAGATTCGAGGGATTAACTACTCTTCCTCTTCCCTGCATTTTACAATATGTGGATGTCATTGCTAATACAATAATTTATGATGACCACGTTGTCAAGAATCGATTCGAATCTGTGACCGTTAACTATGCACCTGCGAAAGAACTGAAGTATTTATTCGCTGACGGCCGATACATAAAGATTAATGCAGCAATTACAGAGGCCAAATGAACGATTCGACTTATTCCAAACAAAGTGGAGGATACCGTCATCCCCGTTAAGGCCGTATCCAGCGAATTTCCTTCCATTAACCATTGGATTGGGTCCATTAATAAGCTAACCGTTCCAATCCCCCCTAGAAGAATGGTTAAGACGATCCGGGCCCACTGTTTTCCTCGTTGCATTTTAACAATAACATATACGAGTGCGGCAAAAATAAGGCTTCTGATTCCCACTTGAATCATAATGCCCATCCCGGCTTCTGATCCGCTTGATAGCATTTGAGTCACAGCTATAGCCATCTCGAATACCCCCGCTCCAACTGCAACAAGCCACAACAAATAAGACTTTTTAATATCAGATGGAATCCTCTTATTCATCAATACACATTCCTTCCATTTGGTTGTTATCGTTATGTTACTTGAATGAGGGTTTACTGCAAAACCGCCTCAAGACGGATTGAGAGCTCAATCTACAGCATCATATTACGATCATGAATGAAATTAGCGGAGGAAAGGAAGTCGAATGTGTATCGTTTCCCATAAATACGAACGCCTGACTCTATTAAAGATGTATAATAGAACATCATATGGTAAAAGGATGTCTACTTCTATGCTACAGGTTCTGAATCAACACTTGAATCGGATTATGCCCCTGATTACACCCTCGAGCATTCTGCTTGGCGTGCTCTGCGGTAGCTGGCTCTCTCCTTATACCTTTCTGTCTCCGTGGCTGTTTGCTTTTATGACGTTTTCAGGCAGTATCAGCCTCAGCTTCCGGGATTTAGTCGGAGTTCTTCGCAAGCCGCTTCCTCTCTTTGTATGTCTGTTCATCTTGCATCTTGCCATGCCTCTTGTTGCTCTGGGACTCGGCCATATCGTTTATCCGACAGATGCATATACCATTACAGGAATGGTGCTGGCTGCCGCGATCCCCACGGGGATATCGAGCTTCGTCTGGGTGTCGATCTATCGCGGCAACATCGCGCTTACGCTGAGCATCATTCTGATTGATACACTGCTTGCGCCCTTTATCGTTCCGGGAATCATGTCACTTCTGCTCGGTACGAGCATTCATCTGGATTCGGCAGCCATGATGGGCAGCTTGTTCTGGATGATCGTGGTTCCCTCCCTCCTCGGCATGCTATTGAATGAATGGACCAAAGGTGCCATCGCACCGGTTTGGGGACCCAGGCTGAATCCCATCTCAAAGCTGTTCATGGCTATTGTGGTAGCCATAAACGGCTCCGTTGTTGCCCCTTATTTAAAGAATATTGACTGGCCCCTTGTCTTAATGGCCCTTGTCATTATTCTGCTAGCCGCCACAGGGTATCTGTTGTGTTATCTGAGCTCCCGCTTGCTGAGATGGAATAAAGTTGATCAGGTAGCTCTCATGTTCAACGGAGGGATGCGAAATATTAGCGCAGGAGCCGTACTGGCTGTTACCTATTTCCCTCCCCCAGTTGCAGTTCCGGTCATCTTTGGGATGATTTTTCAGCAAATGATGGCTTCGATGATTGGCTATCTGATTGGTCGCCGCTTGGAGCAGCGGCAAGGTTCCAATAAAGCGAATGCAGCTTAGGCGAACGGGTCGGACTCAGACCTAAGACATGAATCAAACCCTGTTCACATAAAATGATTCGAATTCAGCAACCGAGTCGAACTGATTCAAAGCCACACCTTCTATTCAAAGGTGATTCTCTAATTGTTCGATCATCTGCAGGACAGCTATTCGCAATGGTTCGAAATCTTTGGGATCCAGAAGCGCTGTGAGATCCTGATAGCCGAAGCGATGGTAAATTTTCCGATATTCGCCCAATTCGAACATACCCGGCCAGCGTCCTGTTTCGGCTGCGTACAACATGCGTGCCAAGCTATCCTGTATACTTGCAGCAACGAAAAATGCGGTTTCATAGTGGCCTTTTTCGCAAGCGGTAAGGAGTTTGTTAAGCATTTCTTTCTCCTCTTCGTAGTATCCCTTCATCCAAGCTTGGTATGAACGCAATCCTTTGAGTTTATTTCTTCGTTCTGTAATGAGATAAAGCGTGTCTAAAGTCAGTTTCTCGCAAGCAGACTTGATTTCCTCTATTGATTGGCTGAACATCATTGTATCAAGGTAGAGATCCAGTTCGTCTGGCTTAATTAGGAGGTCTCTGACTTGCTCGCGATAATGGCCCCACATGCGTGTATAGTAAGTTTTGGTTTAACAATGCAAGAGCTTTAAAAATGTTAGCGGCAATTTCATGTGCCAATATCCGACTAAAGGATAAATCCATGGCTTCACCGGCAAGCTGGAACTTCACAAGGCCAGTAAAACAATCACGCACGACACCCTCAGCCCTGTTAATGAATGTTAATGTGTTGGACGGCTCCCGCATAGAGGATATCGTCCTGCGCAGTTTCATGAACCTCGCAAGGTCTTCTTCTGAACGCACATACAATAGTTTACAATCCGCGATAATGGTCGTGCTCCAGTCTTCAGAGGTTGACATTCTTTCAGCACGATCCCATCCGATCGGCCAGAAATCAAAACTAATCCCGTCGATGATAAACTGTAATTCTACTTGTTTTCCTCTAGGTGTGGCCGGAATGAAGAAAAAGTCTAAATCCGACCGCTCTGTCGCCCTTCCCTGCAAATAGGATCCGTAATATCCGACAATCGCAACATCCTGCGGGTAATGGGTATTAATATGCTTGACGATGATATCGGCTACGGCAAAAACATCAACCATCTAATAACCTCCTTGTGTATCGTGTCCCCCAATCCAATCATGAAGCCTACCGTCTCATTTTTCTGAGCAAATCCATATCACCGCTTACAATCGCGCCTATATATTGATTGATGACCTCGATGTCGCAATCCCACCACTTGATCTCTAATAACTCTTGAATGACTTCGGTGGAATACCGCTTGCGAATTTCCCTTGCAGGATTCCCTCCAACGATCGTATAAGGCTCCACATCCTTTACAACGACAGCTTCTGCGGCAATGATAGCCCCGTCGCCGATCCGTACACCCGGCATGATCGTTGCCCGCCTTCCGATCCATACGTCATTTCCAATGACCGTATCTCCCTTGATCGGCAATTGATCTAAAGATGGAGTGAATGTCTCCCAACCGTTTCCGAAGATGTTAAATGGAAAGGTTGAACCATCCATCCGATGGTTTCCTCCATCCATCATAAATCGGGCTTCAGAAGCGATTGAGCAAAACTTGCCAATTATTAATTTCGTTCCAATGAACTCGTAATGGTACAATACTTGATCCTCGAAGGATTCACCGTTTAACGCATAGTAATAGGAATAATCCCCTGCGGTAATATTCGGTTTGGTAATCGTGTTCTTAATAAACTGGAGATTCTTATCCCCGGGTATTGGATATCTCTCATTTGGATTCGGTCCTGTCATGGTTACATCTTCCCTTCTCTTGTCAATTGATCCGGCTGGAACGCTAATATCTTTCACATCATAATCGGCCGCACAACAAAAAGCCCCCTTTCCGGTCATCGGATAGGAGGCACATATACAAACAAAAAGACGTCCTGCAAGCCAAAACAAGCAGTCGCTCTTTATGGTTATATAAAAAAGCCCGCACGAATCCTATCCCGAAAACCTGAAAACATAGTTTCCTTTGGTGGATAGGATTAGTAAATCATCGGCTTGTGGTCACCCTTTCTTTACTGAATAAGATAAATTTACCATACCCCTAAAGGTGAAATCAACTCCCTTTTTACCAATTGCGTTCCCCAGTCGTTAAACAATCGAGAAACCCAGATACCCTTGACTTACCTTACACAAGTTCGCTGTACCGTTTATCGGGCAAACACGTTCAGCACATTGCCGCTTTCATCTTCGATCATACGGATATTGTGATCATCAATGAGTTGAATGGTACCGTCCGGCTTTAAGGTTTCATGCCTCTCCAATAATCCATGGGCAATGGATTTACGAATCAATCCTTGATTTTTAAATATTAGCGTATACAGATCATATTCTTTGGTCTCTCGATTCGTGTATTCAATCGTTACAATAAGCAGACCCTTAGGAGTCCAATTGAAGTTTTGGGTAAGATTATGCGTATTCGCATTAATGTCTTTCATCCTAGCGGAATTATAGTTTTTTGATCCGTGTACGCATTCGTAATTTCCAGATCTCCTTTTGCTGCCCGAATCGTATAGCTGTATCCCATCTTGCCGCCGCCATAGAAGATATCCGCGTAATTATTGAGGCCCGTCACGGTTACTTTTCCCGTCTTGGCGTCCCGATTGGTCACTTCCCCATCCAAAGCTGCCGCGAGGAACCGAATCGGTACATAAAGGTGACTCATATACCGTACAGG
The DNA here is from genome assembly GCF_038002285.1 of Paenibacillus sp. FSL R5-0810. Classification (NCBI taxonomy): domain Bacteria; kingdom Bacillati; phylum Bacillota; class Bacilli; order Caryophanales; family Paenibacillaceae; genus Paenibacillus; species Paenibacillus sp. FSL R5-0810. The sequence continues at coordinate 1,583,980 of NZ_JBBOCF010000001.1, read as the reverse complement.
TTCTCTGCCCATATCCACTTTACGACCATCGACTTCAGCAATGCTGCTTCCCATACGTATAGCAATGCGTTTTTGATCCGACTTGAGCACCACCGTATTGTCTGCATCCATCCCCGAATACAGATGTGCCATGCTGCCCAGCGAGTAAAAGCTTCCGTAAGTCACTCCGTCCTTTTGAAGCGTCTGAATACGCGAGGTACGACCATCTTCCCATTGCAGCTCCAGCACAACGTACTTGGAGGCAGCATGAGATTCTTGAGCTCCCATAGGCAAAAGCACGGAGATAAGAAATATAGCGGCAGCTGCATGTTTCCAGTGCTTCATCTTCACAGTGATCTCTCCCACTAATTGTATTTTTTATGGCTATAATAGAAACGCTTTTAGGTTCATAAAAGTTACTTGCATATCAAAAGCCATCATACAGAAGAATGACTTTTGGACGAAAATATAACGGGACAAAAAACACCATCGAAGCCATTGGGTTGTTGTTCGGGTTATGCGCTTGCGTTTTCGCTTATGTAAGTCCGGGAACCTCAGATGCCTATTTGGCCTTTCGATCCTCAGGTCTGAAATACCAGGAGACACCGGTTAGGATGAAAAGCAATAACGACTGATAGATCTCGCCAAATGAATCGCCTAATCCAATATGTGAAATGATGGCTCCTGACATTGTAAAGAAAAAACCGGCGTAAGCCCATTCTTTAAGCAGAGGAAATTTAGGGATTAAAATTGCAATCACGCCCAAAATTTTAGAAACGCCAAGGATAATGAGAAAATAGGAAGGGTAGCCTAAATGCTTCATCATCTCCACTTCGGCATCCATTTTCATGAGTTGAACAATCCCCGCTGAAAGCATTCCTAGTGCAAGCCAAGCGGTAGCAATCCAATAGATCATTTTATTTCTTTTGGTCATGCTCCTTGCGTTTGTTTTCTTACCAATCACCGTGTTCATCTGTTTCCTCCTCCATATCATGTGGTTCAACTTAACATACTCAAGAATCCAGTCAGCTCAAATGGATTGCTCTTATTAAGACACCATTTGGTGTCTGTTTGATTATAGGTCACCTTTTGGTGTCGTGTCAACGCCCTTTTTAAGCACCGAATGGGACGGGAAGGTCGGTCCGGGAGATAAGGCTAGTCAAGTCCTTGTAGGTAACCCAAAAAAGAATGAGCGCAGGATTTTATCCTGCGCTCAACGTGGTACTAGGGCTATATGTACTAGTCAAATGAAGCTACGGTTGCAGTTGCTAAACTGGCCATCGGCTCCTCAATGCATTGCCATCCTAATGCTCATTCTAATGCGCTTAAAACTTCAATTAAAATGTATCATCGATAACTTTACCTCTAGGAATAGGAAAGCTGCGAGACATATCTTATATCAGGCATATTCAGCCCTCTGCAGCTGCTCCTACGGCAATCTCATTCTCCTCATAACTAATCCAGTCGCTCCAACTGCCTGCATACAATTTTACCTTACGGTATCCGGCTTCCTGCAAAGCCAGGACATTGGGACAAGCCGAAAGTCCCGAGCCGCAATACACGATCACTTCATGCTCGGGAGGTATCGCGGCAAAACGCTCCTTTTGCAGCTCAGCCCCCTTCATGGTCCCATCCTCGTCGACCCCGTCCTTCCAGAAAGCGTGCACCGCCCCCGGGATATGGCCGGCCACCGGGTCCAGCGGCGCCGTTTCTCCCGTGTACTGTTTCCAGTCCCTTGAATCGAGCAGGGTTATACCGCCTGCACCAATCTTTGCTCTCACCTCGTCCACGTCAGCCAGCCAATCCTTCCGTACATTTGCGCGGAAAACACGCGGGGCTGAATGGCTAATCGCCGGTGTAAGCGGATATCCGGCCGACTTCCAGCCTGCGAACCCTCCATCCAAAATATATGCCGATTCGTGGCCCAGGTATTTCAAAACCCACCATAGCCTCGCAGCTTCAGGCCGAAGGTCATCGTCATAGACAACGACAGGCGTATCCGCATCGATCCCAAGCTTCCCGAGTCGCCGGGCCAGCTCCTCCGGGGGCGGAAGCGGACTCCGGCCGCCGTGCTCCCTTGGAGGATCCATTAAATCCTTTTTCAAATCAACGAATACGGCACCGGGCAGATGCTCGCGCTGATAGGCTTCGAAACCGTAACCCGCAGCATCCGGACGAAAGCGGACATCCGCAACGATCACTCCACGCGGATCGGATCGCAGCTGCTCGAGCACCCATTCTTTACTCACGACATTTGACACAAGCTCCTCATCCCTTCTAAATTCAAGCTAATGTTGCCGTTTAAATCGTAAATTCCAAATCTGCTTCCGTCTTCACGTCATAAATCGCGGAATAGATGTCGTTCTGAATCTTTAGAAGGCGGGCATCCTCCCGCTTCCGCGGACGCTCTTGGGAAACGTCAAAAATATGATGAATGCGACCTGGACGCGGGGACAACAAGACAACCCTGTCCGCAAGAAAGACGGCTTCGGATACGTCATGCGTAACAAATACAACCGTCTTCCTCTCCTCTTGCCATATGCGGAGCAGGTCATTCTGAAGCTGTAGGCGGGTAAGATGATCCACTGCCCCAAAAGGCTCGTCCATCAAGAGGATGTTCGGACTGCTCACGAGCGCCCTTGCGATCCCTGCACGCTGCCGCATGCCTCCGGATAGATGATGAGGGTATTTCGAACCAAATCCCTGCAGGCCGACCATGCTCAGGTATTTGTCTACAAGCGCCTGCCGCTCGGCCTTTCTCATGCCGCCCAGCTCCAGGCCGAGACCCACGTTCTGCGATATCGTCCGCCATGGGTACAGGGATGCATCCTGGAATACAACGCCTGAGCTCCGCGAGGGGCCCTGTACCTTCGCGCCATCCAGTCGAATTTCGCCTTCCGTCGGAAGCTGCAAACCCGCCAGCAGCTCCAGCAGCGTGCTCTTCCCGCAGCCGCTCGGACCAAGGATGCACAGGAATTCGCCGTCCCTAACCTCCAGGTTGATACGTTGTAGCGATACCGTAGGAAGATCGCCGTCATACACCTTCGAGACATTCTCCACCGTAAAGCCGGCCATATGTAAGCCTCCTGCCATAACTTTATTTTTTCGGAATAAACCTCAAATCAAGAATGTCCTCCAGCTCGTAAATCTCGTCCTGGAAGCCCAAATCCTTCTGAATTTGCTGGGTGTCGTTCAGCGCGTTGATGTCAACGTCCGGATTGTTCTCCCACAGCACCTCTTCACGCTTTAGCGCCAGATCCAGCACCTCGGGAGCGATCTCGATATTTTTCAGATAGTAAGCCTTATACTCGTCCGGATGGCTTTTAGCATATTCCTGCGATTTGAAGTAGGCCCGCAGCAGTTTCTCAACCAACTCCGGCTTTTCTTCCAAAATGCCGTCGCGTGCTGCCAGCACCCCGGTGTGGAAGGTCGGCAGATAGTCCCAGCCTGTTGCGATGATATGACCTTTTCCCTGCTTCTCCGCCAGGGACGCGAACGGCTCATGGATGATGGTTGCGTCGACCTGTCCGGTCTCCAAACTCGCGTAAGCGGCCTGATGCGTGCTGTTGGCAATGAAGGTCACATCGTTTGGCGTCAATCCGTGTTCCTTCAGGATAAACTGCGTATACACCTCCAGCCCGCTGCCAAACACGGCAATCCCCACCTTCTTGCCCTTCAGGTCTTCCACGTTCTGGATCTCCGGCGAGGCGATCAGGTAGAACGGTCCTTTGGTCCGAAACATGGAGGAGACGATTTTGACAGGTGCGCCTTTGCCTGCAGCTACAATCGCCGTCGTTGTAGCAACGTCCACCACGTCAATGTCCTTGCTGGTCAAGCCTGCAATCGGATCCTTGGTAGAGATAAACTCGACATCGAGTCCTTCCTCTTCAAAGAAACCCTTTTCGGCCCCGAAGGACACCGCTAATCCGCTGACGCCGCTAAGCGGTGCGTAGCGGATCTTCTCGAGCTTGCTGCCTGCCGCGCTTTCTCCATCCCCACCGGACGCAGCCGCTCCATTTCCGCTGTTTGGACCGCTTGCGCAGCCTGCCGTCATGGCGATCAGCCATATCACTGCAAACGCAATTATGTATGAACGTAATCCTCTTCTGAACATGTGGACCTCTCCCCCTGTAAGTAAGCACATTTTTGATGATCTATGACGATTTCCATTTCAAAAACACGCTGCGTTCCAACCAATCGATCAATGCAATGATGAGTACGGACACGACGGTAACGAGCGCTACGATAGCAAAAGCCTGGGCCGTATTGTACAGCGACGTGGCCTTCACAAGTATGTTGCCAAGGCCATCCTTCGAGGCGAGCATCTCCCCAAACAGGGCTCCGACTAATCCGGTTGCCGCCGATAATCGAAGACCGGCAAAAATCGTGGGTGCGGCAGATGGCAAAATCACCTTCATGATCGTTTGGTAACGCGTAGCCTCAAATACTTTGGCGACCTTCAGATGATTATCCGCCGTCTGCTTGATCCCGGTCATCGTATTGACCGTAATCGTAAAGAAACAGAACAGGAACACAATGGAAATTTTATGCGTGATCCCGATCCCGAGCCAAAGCGCAAGCAAAGGCACGATCGTGACCTTCGGAATTGCCATCAATGCCGAGAGATACGGTCGGAAGAATTGCTCTGCCCAAGGGATCAGCACCAGAGCCATGCCGACGGCCAAACCGCCAAAGGCGGCTAAGCCGTAGCCTACAGCGAACTCGGCCAATGTAACGTACAGATGCCTCCAGATTTCCCCGTCGCCGAACAGCTTGAACAGCTCTCGAAATACCTGGGAAGGTGCAGGCAAATACAAGCTGCTGATGGTCTCCGTACGAACCAGAAGCTCGCAGATCCCCAATATGACCAGCAGCAAGCCGGTTTGTCCCGCCCAGATCATCTTCTTATTCTTGGCTTTCCTTGCTTTCATCAGGCTCACCCCTTGGCAATCCGTTCAAAACGGTTCCGCGGGCGGCTTAATCCCAGATGCTCTCGGAAGGTGCTGCCTTCATACTCGGTACGGAACAAGCCCCGGCGCTGAAGCTCGGGTACAACCAGTTCCAGGAACAGGTCCAGACCGCCCGGCATATAAGGAGGACATACATTGAACCCGTCGGCGGCTTCATCCCTGAACCATTCCTCGATAATATCCGCAACCTGCTGCGCGCTTCCGACCACGAGCAGATGCCCGCGTACCGTTACGGTGAAGAAATAGAACAGATCCCGGACCGTAATATCCTCTCGCCCGTTAGCCGCTCTGGCCAAGTCAGCCCACTGCAGCGCGGTTTCCGAAGCGGATACATCCGGCAGCGGATCGTCCAGCGAGTATCCCCTGAGGTCGATTCCGATCTTATCGGACAACGGCCCCAAATCGTAATCCGTAACGACCAGTTCATTCAATTCCGCATATTTAGCACGGGCCTCTTCTTCCGTTCGGCCGACGATCGGAACTAAGCCGGGAAGGACCTTCAAATCCGAATCCTTCCTCCCATACTCCCGCAAACGCCCCTTCACTTCCTTGTAAAATGTTACGGCGACTTCCTTCACATTCGTTCCTGTAAAGACCATGTCGGAATATTTGGCGGCCAGCATTTGACTGCGTAATGAGGTTCCAGCCGTGATCAGCGGCAGCTGTCCCTGTATCGGACGCTGAATGTTCAGCGGCCCCGCAACGGAAAAGTGTTCTCCGACATGGTTCAGCTCGTGCACCTTGCTGCCGTCGGCGAATACGCCGCTAGCCTTGTCCCGCGGGAGTGCATCGTCCTCCCAGGTGTCCCATAGCCCGCTGACGGTTTCGATAAACTCCTCCGCATAATCGTAGCGCTTGGCGTTATCCCAATGCTTCTCCCGGCTGAAATTCAGCGCAGCCCGGGTATCGGAGCCTGTCACGACATTCCATGAAGCTCTGCCCCGGCTTAAATGATCCAGCGAGGCGGTAAACCGCGCGATGTTATAAGGCTCGGCATAGGTGGTGTTCACGGTGCCGATCAAACCGATTTTATCCGTTGCCGCCGCCAGATAGGACAGCATGGTGAATGGCTCGAGCCGGGTCATTTGCGAAGGAAACAAGTACTGCATATCAGCGCTCGTGGCCAGTCTGTCCCCCAGGAAAAAGAAATCGAACTTGGCCTTCTCGAGCTTTTGGGCAACCTCCTTCAGGAATTGGGGATCGTAAGCGCCGTCGGTTTTCCCTTCGGGCAGCCTCCAGCCCGCGGGATGATAGCCTGTCCCGAATAGAAACAATCCAAGATGCAATTGACGTTGATTAGAACTCATAATGATGTCACCTTCCTGATCTGTAATGGTTGATATCCTTTTGGACGTATTCCTTTTTAGCCCCGAAGCTCCTCTGTCAACCGGTCGACCTCCTTTAACTCTTCCTCTGTCAGCCGTTCATCGGAATGCTTCAACGCCTCTGAAATATGCTCGGGTTTCGATGCACCGACAATGGCCGACGTGATGCCCGGGCGGCTGAGCACCCAGTTCAGAGCGAACTGGGGAAGCGACCATCCCCGCTGTTCGGCTAACGGCCGGATCCCTTCCACGATGGCGAGCGAGTGCCGCTGGTTCAGCAGCAATTTCAATCTCTGCTCACCCGCCGCAAGGCGCGAGTCCGTCGGAGGAGCTTGGCCCGTCCGATACTTCCCGGACAATATGCCGCGTCCGAGCGGGCTGTATACGATAACCCCGACTTGCTCGGATTGGGCGTAAGGAATCAGCTCGCGTTCAATCTCCCTCGTAATAAGGCTGTATTCCGGCTGCACGCTCTCGAATCTGCGAAGTCCATGGAGCGCACTGATGCCATGGGCCTTGGCAAGCTGCCAAGCCGCATAATTCGAGCAGCCGATGTAGCGGATTTTGCCTTCTCGAACAAGATCCGTAAGCGCCTCAAGCGTCTCGTCCAGCGGGGTGATCTCATCAAATCGATGGACCTGATACAAGTCGATATAATCTGTTTGAAGCCGGGTAAGGCTGTTCTCCAAGGCGCGATAAATATGGTAGCGGCTTTGGCCTTGGTCATTGATGCCGGGTCCGACCGGGTTATGCAGCTTGGTAGCAAGGAGAATATCCCGTCTTCGCTCCTTCAGCAGCCTGCCCAAAATTTCTTCCGATTCTCCAAGCTGGTTGACATTCCCGGTATCCATCCCCGTGCCGTACACATCAGCCGTATCAATCAGATTGATGCCAGACTCAAGCGCCTGGTCCAAGACGGCGGCTGAAGCCCGCTCATCGATCCAGCGGCCGAACGCCATGGTCCCGAGGCTCACCTCGGAGACCCGAATCCCCGTTCTGCCGAGTGTTCTGTACTGCATACTTGCTGCCCCCTCATATTGAATCGAATAAAAAAACAACCGGAAGACACACCTCAGATCACACGCATGATCCAAGGATGCATCTCCGGTTGTCCGGTAGAATACGCATCCATCCTATTGATATAAAAATCATCCACCCTTACAGGCTAACCTTTCACTTCCAATGGTTTGGTAGGTGAAACAAGTCTATAATTATAGATATATCCGATAAGTTAAGTAGGATTATAGCACCGTCTAATTTCTTCGTCAATTGATTTCTTATTGGAGCACTTTCTTGAAAACCTAGTCCAACGGAAGTCCGATTTATGCAGGGACCATTTGCCGTGTAACTGGCATACCAAAACTCGCCTACCTCGCTTATCGGTTAGCTTGCCACCGGTTGCACGTTGTCTTGACTAACCAACTCGAGAATCTAATAAAAGCAGTTATGAAACCGGCCTTCCAAAACCGTTCTCCCATAAGAGCAGTCCTCATGGCTGATTATCATGCACCCTCATTATCGGAACAGCAGATACAAACGAACTCTCTAACCTCCACAAAACCATTGCAAACTGCCCCGACTGGTGGTGGTTGGACCGACGATTCACATCTAATCGATACACTAGCGTAATTATCTAACTCCAAGAAGATCACTTCTTGAAAAAAACTAGGAGGGCGCCTTGGAGGCAATTCCCTTTCGATAATCGTCCCATCCTGCAAAGTTACAGCCAGTATAGCTTGACAAGGAGCGGTAACCAATTGGCTCGAACTTGCAATGATGAATACTCTCTCTGGTGGAGTAGAAGCACGCTGCTGAATGATCGTACTGCTTGTTCCGCAAGGTATTGAGAAGCCTTGAGATTGATTAAATTGTTGAACTGTGCAATTCGATTGGCTTCGATTGTTCATATTACTAATCACAGTGTTCGTCGAAGTTGTAACTCGATTGCTTAGGCTCGCGTTTAATGAGCTGATTGCATTCACCACATTAGCGTTCAAGTTGCTGTTGTCGTTGCTGATTACACTGCTGAGGTTATTCAGATCATTGTTCATCGTCGTATTAATGCCGATCAGTTGACCATTAATCGTGTTGAGCAAACGAACAACTTGATTGATGTCGTTCTTTCGACGTGCTTTCAAGTTAACCTTCCTGCATTTAGTTAGTGTTCTCACCGCGAATCATCGCTCCCTTCGCTGGTGACTCAGTGCTTCCGCAACCGCAATCCCAGTCTTCTCCTACCACTTTTAACATGAAATAAACCATTCGAAACTGGTGATCTTTGTGGATCCCCTCTTGAATAAATCTGTCCTTCATGATGCTTAATATTTGCTGTGAAAGGAACTGTGTCGTATTTTGCTGCAAGAACCGTTGGTACTCCTCGCTTCTCTCGAGAATGAATGATTCGAATGCATCCAGAATCACGATTGGTTCCGCACCGTTTCTCAGCAGCTCCTCGACATACGGCATCTTCAGTCTCGATAGACGGTCCAACAGAAATTCTCGTTGTATATCGTTCAACGAATATCCTCCTCTCAATTATCGATACTGAATACCACTTTCTTGATCCTTAGCAACAGACACAGAAAAACTCATTTATACCAACAAAACCGTTACAAGCTGCACCGGCGGGAGGAGGTACGCTGGATTCGCAGCGAACCGATATGCTAGAGAAGTTATCAACTCGTATGCTACTAAACGTTTGCGATATGGGTTCTTCAAGCACGCTGCCCTCACTTGTTACGACTACTAACACAGGCTGGCAGGGATTGGTGTTTGGCTGGAAGCTTTGGAAAAAGATAATGACGGTTTCCGGTGCGGACGCCGATAGATTTTCAAAATAGGTTGTACTTGTGCCGCAAGGAACGTCAAAGTTTGTTGAGTTGTTGAATTGTTGAACCGTACATGTAACGTTATCCCCGTTATTCATATTGCTAATTATAGTGTTTGTGTTCGTCTCGATGGTATTGTTCAAACTGGCGTTTAATGTGTTCAAAGAATTAATCAGGCTAGCATTCAAGTTGTTGTCCGTGTTGCTGATTACCGATGTTAGGCTGTTAATATTATTGTTCAAGTTCGAGTTGATGCCGGTGAGCTGCGTATTAATGGTGTTAAGGACGTCGACGACCCTGGTAAGCTGCGCTTTACTTCGTTTCCTTTTTATGCGAATACCTGATCGTTCGCAGCTCTTACTGTCCTCCTTCTTTGTTGTACCCAACCCTGATCACACCTTTCGTTCACTTTTAAGCATGTGGACGTTTGAGATGACCCTCCATCTGTCTAGAACCAGCATACACAGGTGCCACTGCCCTGGTCTGTGCGAATGCAGGATGGCAGTCCGCGGATATTTCGGTACAAGCGCCGCAGAAGTGAGAATCCCTCTTAATTGAAGAATAATGCTGCTTAAACTGTCTAAGGCGCAGGGAAGTAACCCTGCGCCCAAATAATACATGGATGTATTCATTGTATCTTGCATGGCTCCGGGCTGAATCTCCCGGAAACAGTAGATTCAATTAACCTCGCCTGCATCAGCCTACAGATTTTTCGCAGCCTCCATCAACTGCTCTTTCGTCATAGCAGGCGAGTCGCTGCCTAAGCGATAGATGATCGACTCGCCGTCTTGTTCAATCATCCAGCTGATTTCTTGGTAGAAATGATTATCGGTATATACATAGGCATCGTTTTTAAAATAATGAGCCCCGTGTCCATTTAGGTCCAGCTCTTCATATTCAGCTGAGGGCGGGGCTAACGACTGTATTTTCACTTTGGAATCAGGTGCATTTTCCATGATCAAATATAGCGTCTCTTGATCTGCATTGCGATATACGGTGGTGTACGTTAACAACGGAAATGAGGCTGGTACGGAAGTTTTTCTCCATATAAGGTCCTTGCCTGTCTCCTCACTTTCGGCCTTTAACTCTTCCAGTAAAGCTGCACTATCCGTTTCGGAGCCCACATAAGCGCCGAAGGGAGAAAGCTCCATTCCTCCCGCGAACCTGTACGTTCCAAGCAAGGATTCCGGAGGCATCCTATCAAAATGACGGTCCATTAATGCCTTCCGCCAGACATCCAGGTCCTCGTTCACATCCGGTTGCGAGACCGGAATGAACGGCAAGCTCCTGACGTTGCCCATATCGGTTAAATAGATAACGGCCGATTCTCCCGGGTTCAACTGGGTCTTCACCTCATCTCGGGCCTTGTTGATCCGCTCGAGTTGAGCCTTGCTTAACTTTAACTCCTCCAGCGTTTCGGCAGACATCGTCATATTGCCTTTCGTCTCCTCAAAGAGCAGCGTTCGACCCGCATAAGCAAAGCCGCTGACGACCGCAATCAGTAAAATGACCATTACCGCCTTGGACCATCTCCGTCTTCTTCCCATCGATTGTACTCCAATCTCCTCCAGCATTCGCTCCCTGTACGCGTTCATTACTCGGATATCTATGGAAGGAGGACACACGACGTTTTTATCATTTTGTTGAAAATCATCTTTCAATTGCTGCTCAATAGACATAGCCGTCCCGCTCCTTTCTGTGGTCGCGCTGACCATACATATGGCGCAGGCGCTTCAGGGCATGATGGTGCCTTGATTTTACCGTCCCTATCGGAACCTTCACCAAGTCGGCGATTTCTTCAAGCGTCAAATCCTGATAATACCTGAGAACGACAACCTCTTTAAGCTTCAAAGGCAGCGCTTCGAGCATTGGAATCAGCTCCAACCGATCACTCAGGTGGGATACTCGATCTTCCAACGCCAAAGGAGGCGGTTCGGAAAATACATCCTTCACCCTTTCCAGCATACGACTCCTTCGCCAACTTTTTCGCCTCCAGTTACGAACTTGCCTGATAATCAAGCCGTTGAACCAAGAGCTGAATTTCTGCCCCTGCTCATAATTGTCCAGACTCTTGATCAGTTCAATATATACCTCGCTCATAATGTCCGGTACCTCTTGTTTGTTGGGAGCCAAGTAGTAGATTAATCCGTATGCCTGATCGCGCGTTAAATCATAAACTGCCCGGAACGCTTCTTCATCTCCCTGGCTCATCCGGATGAGCCAAGGTTTAATATCCATTTCATTCATAGGGCCGGCCTCCATTGTAAGACTTACACTTGATATTGGCTCCATCGCCCAATAAGGTTCAAATTTGATGTTACAAAAATTTTTGATAGAGGGCATGCCACCCCCTTTGTTCGAAATTGCAGCATCGGGTAAGCCTTCTCTTACCCTACGAAAAAACGCAGCACTCCTGCTGCGTTTCATCGAAAATATGAAGTTAGGGTCATCATTGGTTTATCGCTATATATCTGACTAGCGTCAAAGCCCCAGCTCCGCTCCCCCCGCAAGAAGTGCCGCCTGCAAGCGATCAATGGGCACATCCGCAGTGCGGTAATCGATACGAGCCGCCAGAGCCGCCGCCGCGCCCGCCGCTTCGCCTATGGCCATGCAGCTAGGGGTCAGACGCGTCGTTGCTTGCGCTTCATGCGTAGTCGAAATACAACGCCCGGCAAGCAGCAGATTATCCACATCTCGTGGAACGATGCTGCGGTAAGGAATGTCATACGCACCGCCTTCACGGATGAAGTTAGCCGTAACGCCCGTCCCTTCCGGGTTGTGGATATCGATCGGATATCCGCTTCTCGCAATGACATCAGGGAACCGCCGCCCATCCAACACATCCATGCCGTTCAGCACATATTCGCCAAGGATTCGTCTTGTCTCCCTGATGCCGATCTGAGTGCCGACTGCGCTGACAACAGCGTTCTCAAACCCCGCGATATGTTCCCGGAAGAACCGTTCGAGCAGGAGCACCTGTTTCCTGCCTTCAATTTCTGCAGCGGTAAGATGGTCCGCATCCGTCGGATCCAATCCCGAGACACGCGATACGTTAATCAACACTTCATCCGGACCCGGTCCGGTAAAGAATAGCACGCCATCCCTAGGAATCGGCAATCCCGCCTCTTCCCATTCTTTGTAGAATCCCATCACACCTGTCAGCGGGAGCTGATCCAATTCGGAGATTAATGACTTTTCATAAAACTGTTCCGGATTGCGCTGCATGTATGCCTTAACCGCATCGAGATTAACGCCGCGCATGCGAAATTTCATTGTCATCGGCTGCACTTTCCGGTTCTGATTCCCCTGCTCCCAAGTCGCACCGGCGGCAAAGGCAACATCTCCATCGCCCGTCGCGTCAACGAATACTTTGGCTGCGATTCGCCTGCGACCGCTTTTATTCTGAACGGTTAACTCCGTAATGCGCTGGTCTTGTACTTCAACATCCGTAACAAATGAATGCAGCAGCAAGTGCGCTCCGGCTTCTTGCAGCATGTCAAAGGCCAGTACTTTATACACTTCCGGATGATATGGGGTTAACGAATATACAAAACCGACCGTATCCCGCAAATGTCCCGGAGATGCGCCGAGCAGCATCAATCGGTCCACTATTTCTTGCGCGACGCCCTTAATGACCTGTTCTCCGACAGCCGTGTGAAACGTCATCCAAGGGTAAACCAATGCCACGGTAGACATTCCCCCAAGAAAGCCGTAACGTTCGATAAGAATCGTACGCGCTCCGTTCCGGGCCGCGCTGATTGCTGCAGCGATGCCGGCCGGTCCTCCTCCGAGAACTGCGACATCAAAGCGTTCACTCTGTTGCAACCTGATCCCACCTCTCTTGTACAACTTGTGACGAGCCTGATGGGCTAACGATTCTCTTCTCTTCCTATTGTTAGTCCATCGATGAATTGATATTGCTGATTTTTGTTTATTCTTCATATTCGATAAAGCAATCCTCAATCCTATCTGAAAACCAAATATTAATAAAGAAAAAAAGAGCGGAACAATCCCGCTCAAAGTATGATGATAAAATAGAAGATCGCTGCCAAGACGAAACGATATAGAGCAAACCATTCCAAACGAAGCCGTTTAATCAATTTGATAAATGTCACGACTGCAATCATTGCCACAAGAAAGGATGTCACAAAGCCAATCAACATCAGGACCAAATCGTCTGAGCTTAGCAAATCCCGACTATCGTATAAATCCAGTAAGGTTGCGCCAAACATAACCGGCACGGAAATGAGGAACGTAAAATCTGCGGCGGCTTTCTGGCTGGTGCCAAGCAAAAGACCGCCTGAAATCGTCGAGCCCGATCTCGAGAACCCCGGCCACAATGCCAAACACTGGAACAGGCCGATCCCGAAGGCTTGTTTATAATTTATCCGATCCATCGTATCGGCGGTTTCGGTTCTCCTGCTCCGTGCAGCAATGATCATCAACACGGCTCCGGCCACTAAACCGATCAAGACAGGGGTTGGGCCGAACAAATGGCTTTTTATCGTGTCCTTGAGCAGGAGATATACGATTAGTGCCGGTAACATTGCCAAAATCATATGTATGACATTTAGTCCTCGACTACTAGAAAAATCCATTCGTATCAGATTAGTCCCAATCGCCAAATATCTCTTCCAATAAAGGATGAGAACGGCCATGACCGCACCCAGCTGTATAACGATTTTAAAAGTTGTGGCAGCGTCTCCCTCAAAGTTTAGTAAGCTGCCAGCTAAAATCAGATGTCCAGTAGACGATACCGGTAAAAATTCGGTTAAGCCCTCTATGATGCCGAGTATAATTGCTTTAACTACATCACTCATTAATGGATATCCCCCTTCGGAAATCTAACATTTCCAGTATAAGGGGGACATCCAATGTTTCCCATCGATTCATATAACAAAATTCCATTTCGAGTGACAACATTGTCACATAGCTCTTTTACGCTTGCTGTCCACCCTGATAGATCGTTTCATCCTGACGCACGTTCCGTCCTGCTGCCTTGGCCAGCTCAAGCAGCTTTGTCGCATCATCCTCAGGTTTGTATCCGATCAGTTCCTCCAGATAATCGATGTTGTAGTAGTTATCACTGTTGGCTGAGGTACCGTACAGATTCAAATATTTCAGCTCGTCATCTGCTTCAATACAACAAACGATCAATGAAAGCATATCACGCTCGGATATCCAGATATGACCCGCACGCTCAGAATGAGGACGATCATCCCCAGGAAAGTTGCCAATACGAATATTGAACGAGGAGATCTTGCCTTGATCCGAGTAAAGCCTGCCCAGCAGTTCAATATAACATTTGCTGAGACCATAAAAGCTATCCGGACGGTATGGATCATGGGGACCAACCTTCTCGTCAGTCCTGTAATATCCGGTTGCGTGATTGGAGCTGGCAAATATCATACGACGCACGCCGTTTTGTACCGCCGCCTCGAATAATTTGTAGGCACCGCTCACATTCCCCGCCAGGACCTTGCCGAGAAAATCCCCGTCGTCCTTGATCCAGGCAAAATGAATCACCGTGTCAATCCCCTGCGTTAGCTCTGCCAGCCGGGCTTCGTCACCGATGTCCATTTGTACAATGCCCAGCTTCTCGTCCGCATGTATATCAGCTCCGACAACGTCATACCGATTGTCTTGCTGCAGTCCCTTGAATACGACGCTTCCGATAGTACCTGCCGCACCCGTGATTAACAGTTTGCGTTTCATCTCCTCTAACCCCTCTCTCGCTTCATCCTCACCTGATTGCTGTCCTGTTAGTTATTACCCGCTTGGAAAAGGTTGTATACGGAAATTTCGGGAGCTGTTGATTCCGTACCATTTCGCTAGACGAAAAGCCGTCCGGGATGATGAGAGTGGACTAAGCAGAACCATTACCGAACCATCGCTATCACTTTTTCTCGCGGATCTCGTTCAAAATTTGATCCATGAAATCCTCCACTTGCTTAACGCCAAGGTCTCCTTCGCCGCGTTTCCTCACAGCGACGGCTCCGGAGGCAACTTCGTTTTCTCCAAGTACGAGCGTGAAAGGAACCTTCTGCAGCTGTGCTTCCCTGATTTTATAGCCTAATTTTTCGTTGCGCCCATCCACTTCTGCCCGAATCCCCGCATCCCTCAGCGCTTCCTTTACTTGAAGGGCATAATTGAGTTGGTGATCCGATACCGGCAAGAGTTTGACCTGAACCGGGGCGAGCCAGAGCGGAAACGCGCCGCTATAATGCTCTGTCAAAATGCCGACAAACCGGTCGACCGAGCCGTAGATCGCGCGATGAATCACTACCGGCCGATATTTCCGGTTATCTTCCCCGATGTACGAAAGATCAAATTTCTCCGGCATTTGAAAATCAAGCTGGATCGTTCCGCACTGCCAGCTTCGTTTTAAGGCATCAAGAATGTGAAAATCAATTTTGGGCCCGTAAAATGCGCCATCCCCTTCATTCAATCGGTAAACGATCCCCATGCGATCCAAGACGTTTCGAAGTGCCGATTCTGCCTGGTTCCACAATTCCTCGGAGCCCATTGATTGTTCAGGCCGGGTCGACAGCTCGATTGTGTATTCAAAACCAAACACCTGATAAATCCGGTCGATCAACCCGATAACTCGGCCGATTTCATCCTCGATCTGATCGGGTCTGACGAAGATGTGCGCATCATCCTGACAGAATGTGCGAACTCGCATCATCCCGTTCAAGGCACCCGAAAACTCGTGACGGTGTACTTGGCCGAATTCGGATATTCGAATCGGAAGCTCTCGATAGGAATGCAGGCTATTTTTAAAAATCAGCATATGTCCAGGACAATTCATGGGCTTCAGCGCAAATTTTGTTTCGTCGACCTCGGTAAAGTACATGTTTTCATGGTAATGATCCCAGTGGCCGGATTGCTCCCACAGCTTCTGGTTCATCATGAACGGAGTGCGGACTTCTTCGTAATCCTGCTTCCTCTGTTCTTCACGCGAGAAATGTTCAAGTTCATTACGGATAATCATTCCCTTAGGCAAATAAAAAGGCATGCCGGGCGCTTCTTCGGAAAACATAAACAATCCGAGCTCTTTGCCCAGCTTCCGGTGATCGCGCTTCCTGGCTTCTTCGAGCATTTGCAAATGTTCATCCAGCTGAGCCTTTTTGGGAAACGCCGTTCCGTAAATCCGCTGAAGCATTGGATTGTTTGAATCCCCACGCCAATATGCTCCGGCAACGCTCATTAATTTAAATGCTTTGATTCGTCCTGTAGACGGCAAATGCGGTCCGCGGCAAAGGTCGAAAAACTCGCCCTGATCATAAATCGAAATAACCGCATCCTTGGGCAGACCATGAATCAGCTCCAGCTTTAACGGATCCTCGCTGAAAATCTGTACCGCTTCTTCACGACTGACAACTCGACGAACAATGGGAAGATTCTCTTGCACGATCCGCTCCATTTCCTTCTCGATGGAAGAAAGGTCGTCGGTTGTTAATGCTTTTCCGAGGTCGATGTCGTAGTAAAAGCCATCGTCGATGACAGGTCCTATTCCCAGGTTGACTGCTTGATTCCCGTATATGCGTTTGATGGCCTGCGCCATTACGTGTGCCGTGCTGTGTCTGAGGATTTCGAGTCCATCCTTACTGTCAAGCGTAATGATTTCGACCTGACAGTCCTCCTTCATCATCCAGTTTAAATCGACCGGTGCGCCATTGATTTTTCCCGCTACCGCATGTTTCATCAAGCTTGCACCAATGGACTTCGCGACTTGTTCAATTGTCGTGCCCCGATCATATTCCCGTATATCCCCATCGGGCAGCATTACTTTCAATTTCATGAGAAATCCTCCACTCCATTTCGATATTTTTGAACGCAAAAAGGCGCACTTGTCCGCAAGGGACGAGCGCGCTCGTGGTTCCACCCTAAATTTGACCCGCCGTAATCGCGAATCCTCATTGGATCCTGTAACGGGAATACCCGGCGAAGTATACTCTCAAGGATAAACCTTGATTTCCATATCGCAGCTGCAAGGTGGTAAATCCTTAGGGGTGCCGAAGAGGATTTCAGCCCATGTCCTCTTTCTCTGAACGGCCCTTGGTTAAGGATTCATGTCCTTGGTCATCGCTATTCTTTCTTTCGTTTTCAATCTCACGCAAAAAAGCGCACTGATCCCGCAAAGGGACGAGTGCGCTCGTGGTTCCACCCTAATTCGACCCGCTTATAAAGCGAATCCTCATTGGATTCTGTAACGGGAACACCCGGCGAAGTTTACAATCAAGGATCATCCTTGATTTCAACATCGCAGCTACAAGGTGGTAAATCCTTAGGGGTGCCGAAGAGGATTTCAGCCCATGTCCTCTTTCTCTGAACGGCCCTTGGTTAAGGATTCATGTCCTTGATTACAGCTTTTATGTTTTTACATGGTACTTGAAATATTTGCCGGCGTCAAGCTGGAAGTTACTCCAATCGAACAAGCCCGCCATCCTTCACTTCATACACCTGATCGGCGACGCCTTCGAGCAGGCGAACATCGTGGGATATAAATAGGATGGTGCCTGTGTAATTTCGCATCATCGTCTCAAGCGCTTCCACGGCTGGAACGTCCAGAAAATTGCTTGGTTCATCCATAAGCAGGATGTTATAGCGCCCAAGCAGCAATTTGGCCAGCTGGAGCTTGATGATTTCGCCCCCGCTTAATACTGACAGCTCTTTGCGAACATCCTGCTGCGTGAACCCCATGGACGCGAGTACCGCTCGAATGTCCGAAACCGGGTATTCACAGTTTTCCTGCATGAATGCCATGACGTTCTGATTCCGATCGAACTTGTAACCGGTTTGGACAAAGCAGCCGATTTCCGCCTTGGGCGATAACGCAATACCGCTCTCCCGATTGCGGATCATGTTGAACAACGTCGTTTTTCCTGCTCCATTTGCGCCCGTGATTGCAATTTTTCCTCCAAGCGGGAATTGGAAGGACATATTGTCGAAGATCACCTTATCACCGAATCGTTTGCAGATATCCTGCCCTGCGATCGGAAATGGATTGTGGAGCTCCAGCGCTTTGCTCTGTCGGAACTGGACATTTCGCATGGCCTCGGGGGCGGTAACTTCGCCAAGCGCTTTGATTCTCCGTTCCGTATTTTTGACTGCGTTATGGAGCTTTTTTTGTTTGCTCCCTTGGGACTTTTGATGGCCGAGGCGTCCTCCGCTTTCCGATCTGTTCTTGCTGTTCTTTCCCTTTGAATCAAGCTTCCGAGCCTGATTTTTCTTCTCGATGATAACCTGCTCCAGTCGCTCCCGCTCTGCCACGTATTGTTTATATTGGGTTACTTGGCTTTGTCGTTCCTCTTCCTTCTGAACCAAGTAATCGGTATATCCTCCCCAATATTCGGTGATCTTTCCGTCTCTCAGCTCCCAGACCTTATCGACAACCTGGTCCAGGAAATAACGATCGTGACTGATGATGAGCAGAGCTCCGGAATAATGTTTAAGCTGGTTAACGAGGAAGTCGATGCCGCCGCGATCCAGATGAGATGTCGGCTCGTCGGCAAATATGCCGTGCGCTTCGCCCGACAGTGCCTGTGCAATTTTTAGTCGTGTCTCTTCCCCGCCGCTCATGGTCTCGGCTTGCACTTGGTTGATGCCTAATCTGCCAACGATGGCGTAATCCTGCACATCTTGGACGACTACCTCATCCAATTGGGGGAGATAGGTAAACGTTCCTTCCCTTGCAATCTTGCCGTGCTGTACAGGCGCTTTGCCTAGCAACGCTTTGAGCAGTGTACTTTTTCCAGCTCCGTTGGCACCAACCAGACCGATTCGATCAAACTCATATAACTCCAAATGGTCGATATCGAGCACAGTGCGTCCCAGATATTCCACATAAAGATCCGTTGCTTTTATCAACAACATTTAAATTCCTCCTTCGAAAATCGCAGTTTCCGTCGTTTCGTTCGCAGGTTGGACCTGCGATTTGCAAAGAGAGGATTATATAAAGAAGAACCAGTGTATCCTATGCATCGTCATGCCTCCTTTTCATATCAATGACTTTGACGTTACATTGCCAGCAGGAGAGCAATAAAAAATGCAGATTCAAGTCCACGTGTGGGCTTGAATCTGCATGGGTTACGTGCCAGAACAGAGCGAAATAAGGCACAGCAAATATGCCGTCCAGGTCGCAATCAATGTCCTCATACGTAAAAATAAGCAGCTCAAAAAAAGCCCACACGAGTGGAAATCCGCTTCTTTATCGCATACTTACCATAAACGCATGGAGTGAACCATTGATCGCAATCCTCCTCTTCTTTAATAGCCGTATCTTAACATCATCAGCTTCAACCGTCAATTGATACGCTTCCTGATATACAGTTAGTTTACTTGTCCGCATGATCTAACCCTAACGGTTTAACTGCAAGAACGCATTCTCTTCCCCGCTGGAATCACTCATTCAAATCGCCTCCGCTCTAATCAATTCCAGCCAATGTTCAAGCGTTTCTTTAATCTCAAAGCGATTTCTAGACCGCATTTCCTTTAATGTATCCCAATTATCATTTACGACCACCAACAGATATTCTCCGCTGGCACTCGAATCCGGTGACCAACCTAAGTCGATAATCAATCTCTCCTGCCCGCTTTTGGGCACGATCCATTCACCTTTCTCCAGCCTCATCTGAATGATTTGCAGCAGATCCTCGGTGAAATAGTGCCAGTTCTTGATAAATCCATCTGCATCGGGCTCAGGTTCAACATCATAGAACTTATTGTAGCAAACGGCAAAACCTGCCGGAATTCGAAGCTCCATCATTTCCAATGTTCATGTACTCCTTATCAATGTCCGCCAAGCTTCTCAAACTCTTTTTTATACAATTCATATTTAACCGCCCACGCATCTTTGCGGGATTCCATCGTTCTTTCATCGAGCAGCGCCTCGATGACATCCAGGCATACATCCCATCCGGCAATGTCCTTAGGCGTATGGTCCGTGATGCTCGTGATTCGCTCTGTCAGCACCAACCGGCAGCCCCCTCTTTCCGGATGCAATTCGAAGCGGACCCGGTCCTCACCCCACGTATATTCCAGAACGGACAGCTCTTTGTAATCGGTAATCTCAAATACCTCGAATGTTCCGTCCTGCATATCAAAAGTAATGGTTCCGCCCAAACGCAAGTCTTCCACCTTGAGTTCAGAAAACCACCTTGTCAATTTTTCGTTATCCGTCAGGTAAGACCAAACGTTCTCCACGGAATGCTTCAATGTGCGTTCGAATCGGACCCTTGTTCCAAACTCGTCTTGCTCTACCACAGCCAACATTAAATAACCTCCTTCCCGTTATCGACGATCTCAAACTTTTAGAATGACTCCATTGACATTAAGGATAAACTGCGCTTTCCTTAATTTAATAGAATTATAGCTCCATATGCAGCTATTTCATACCTGCCATGGTCCTTCATATAATTTTCGATTAGGAAAGGAGAACACTTCATTGTCCGGAATTACCTTTGTTCGCAACCCCGATTTGCCGTTCCTGGAGCTTAAGCAATGCGATTCCCTAGATCATTTGTCGTACAAAAAACATTTTCATGAGGAGCACTCCATCGGTTTGGTTGAGGAGGGAACCACACGCGTCTGGTCAGAAGGACAGCAGTTCCAGGCTTCAGCGGGACAGGTCGTCTGTTTTCCCCCGCTGGTCCCTCATGCCTGTCATCCGGAGAATCCCTCCATTTGGAAATATACGATGATATTTATTCATCCCGAATGGTTTGCCGATGTTCCTTGCGATCTTCCGATCCGCCGTCCCCATTTCCCGGTTCTTCTCCAAGGGGCTCGGGGGAGCCAATGCCGCCAATTGATCCTTGCTTGCAGATCGCTGCTTCACGAGGATGCCTCGCCCTTAGAGATTGAGTCGATGCTTCTGGAATTAATGCATTTAACGAAGGTCATATTGCAGCCCTCAACCCCCGTCTCGGACATGGAACGTGCAGCCCCCGCCGTTCTGCAGGTCAAGTCATATCTCGATCTTCATTTCAAAGAGCGCATTACGCTGGATACACTCCAAGAGATCTCGGGTATCAGCAAATTTCATCTGATTCGTCTGTTTAATGCGACATTTCACCTTGCTCCCCATGCCTATCAAAATTTACTGCGCATCAATTATGCCAAGCGGGAGCTGTTAAGCGGCCGGCCGATTGCCGACGTCGCTTTTGATGCCGGATTCTACGATCAAAGCCATTTTACGAGAACTTTTTCAGGCTGTGTCGGCACGACTCCGCTTCAATATATAAGGGCAGCTACAACCTGACCGCAATTTTTTACAAGACCGCCTTGCGCACGAATTGTACAATCGAAAAAAATCGAGGGTGCCTTGACGAGAATGATCAAGGGCAATCAGGGAAGAAAACCCGTCAATACGGGTTTCTTCCCGAGAGTGTCCTCAGCTTTGCATCGGTGCCTGTTTCCATGTAATGCCGTCAATGAGGCCAAAGCCCTTTTCCTTGACGTAATCGGTCTTTACAGTAATTCAATATACCCTTCCGTTCCATGCACCCGGATTCGCTGCCCATCCTTTATCCGTTTGGTGGCATTCTCCACGCCGACAACGGCCGGCAATCCATACTCACGTGCAATTACGGCGCCATGGGTCATCAGTCCGCCAACTTCGGTGACCAGTCCTTTGATGGATACAAACAATGGCGTCCAGCTGGGGTCTGTAAAGGAGGTGACTAAAATATCTCCCTCATCCAGATCGGCGTCTTCCATGTTTAAGATGACGCGTGCGCGTCCCTCGATAACGCCGGAGGAGACGGCAAGACCTGCAATTGCTCCGTCAGGAAGATCTTCTCGTTTGTAGGCCCCTGTGATGATTTCACCCTCCGATGTGATGAGACGCGGCGGCGTTAATTTTTCATACAATTTATACTCGTCTTTTCGCTGGCTGATCATCTTTCTTGGCGCAAGCCTCGCTTGCTGCTCGACCATGCAACCCGGGTCATCCAATGTATTGGTGCGCACGACTTCGTGAAGTTCCTCAAAAGTAAGATAATAAATATCTTCCTTTTCATGAATAACGCCCGCTTGCACGAGCCGTTCGGCTTCTTTCAGCAAAGCCTGCTTATAAACGAAGTACCGACTCACCATGCCGTATTTGGGATATTCCCGGTAACCGATGAAATTCCGGATGAGGTCGATCTTTCGTTTGGTTTCTTTGGCTTTTTGTTCACCATCCGGCAATTGCATCAATCGCTCTAATAGTTCTTTTTCTTTTTTCAAAGCTTCCTGGCGCCCCTGCTCAAACTTCCGAACACTTTCATTTGGTTCAAAGTTTTTGATGTTGCCCAGGATCAAAGGGATAAGCGTGCTTGGTTTTTCACTCCACCGGGTTCTTGTGATATCGATTTCTCCGGCACATCGCATGCCATACTTGTCGAGAAAACTTTGAATTGCGTCAAGGGCTTCCTGCCCGCCATCCAGCTTAACCAGTTCATCCAAGAAGGCGTCGTCTTTGACATGCTGTAAATAATCGATGACTTCCGGATAAGGACGGATTGCATCAGCGACATCGAGCAGGGCCAAGCCCATTTCCGAAGTAATATTGTGGGGTACAGATTGTGAAAGCGTGTCTGCTGCGTTTTTTTCACCTAACCATTGGTTCATTCGCTCATTAACCCATGCTGAAGCATTCATGGCAGCCATAAACACAGCCGAACTTTGCGGGTCAAACAAGATCTTCTTTAATTGCTGAATATCTTCCAGGATAAAATCAAACAAATCCGATCCAGACTTCGTTTGGATGTGTTGTTTTAACTCTTCGATCGATGTCTGACTACGTTTAATCAAATCAGAAACGATCGTCGGATCGTTATCGAATTGCGGTTGGGCACCGGCAGGCGGCATACCTTTATTGCTTTTACCCGGGCTTGATTCGTTTTTATCGTTTGGTAATAGTTTTATGAAATCTCGATCGATTATGGTCATAAGCGCGTCTTTTAGAAGCGGATCGTGTTGTCCCATGCCATTCACTAAAAATTCTCTGCTGTCAGGTGATGCCAGATTCCGTGTGACATCAACAAACAATCTTCCGCCAGCTTTATGCATGGGGGCTGAAGTCGTCATCAGAAAAAATGACAATCCAAGCGGCTTTATGGGATCCGTCATCATTTGTTGATGACCCACAGAGATATAGACGTGATTTTCTTCATCATTCGCTTCAGGGATCGGAAATAAAGTCGTGATAGGCCGGCTTTGGACCATATAAAATATGTCATCGACTAGGCACCATTCGATATCTTGCGGCTGACCGAAATAAGCTTCAATCTGTCTCCCGATGCTTGCCAGCTGTAATATTTGCTCATCCGTCAGGGTTTGAGCCTTTTGCCGATCCGGATCCAGCTGCTTTGTTTCTGTTCCTCCTTCGTTCCGTGCATAGATTGCCAAAGTTTTAGTGGCGATCCGCTTCTCGGCGATTTTTCCTTCCCGTACTTTGTAACCATCGGCAGAAACCAAGCCAGAGACTAGCGCTTCTCCAAGTCCATAACTGGCATCAATGGAGAGGAGCTTTCGGTTTCCGGTCATCGGATCAGCGGTAAACATGATCCCAGAAGCAAGCGGGAAAACCATCCTTTGAACGATAACGGATAAATAAACTTGACGGTGGTCAAATCCATTTTGCATACGGTAGATGACCGCGCGGTCCGTAAATAGCGAAGCCCAGCATTTGCGGATATGCTGCAGGATGGCATCTTTGCCGATGATGTTTAAGTAGGTGTCTTGTTGCCCCGCGAAAGAGGCATGCGGCAAATCTTCGGCGGTCGCGCTGGAACGTACGGCATAAGCATGCTCTTCGCCAAACCGGGAGAGAGACTCGGTTACTGCAGTCACCACGTCGGAAGGGATCTCAACGTTCATAAGGGTTTCCCGAATCTTCCTGCTGATTTCACCAATTTGATCTCGATCCTCTACGGATAGCATGGTTAGTCGATGGAGCAAAGCATGATACGTTTCGTTGTGTTCGACGGCTCTTTGATATCCCTCGGTTGTCACGCAAAATCCTTCAGGAACTTGGATTCCTTCGATTTTTGATAATTCCCCTAAATTCAATCCTTTTCCGCCAACAAGCCAAAGCTGGGATGTTGCCATTTCCTTAAAATCGATAACCAACGAACTCATTCAACATCTCTCCTAACCATGGATTTGAAAAAAAACATTTGACAAGAGATTTTTCGGCATGCTACAATGAAAATGTAAGATAAGATATTTATGACCTTTTACACAATCTCAGTCGTGGTCTGATTATATCACCGCGTCTGTTTATATGCAATACAAAAGAACCTGGTCCATCGACTCAGGTTCTTTTTTTTATGACCATCCGCTTCTTTGCTTCGTCGTTCCTGCTTCGGGCTTGGACAGTGCCTGTTCAATTTCCGATACGGATCGCATTTACCCAGGCAGGAGCAGAAGCCGCTCGCCGGGCATCGTCTCAAGCTGAATCCGTTCTCCTGCAATCGCTTGCCCTTCCGCCCCGTCCCGGTAAACGATGACGCCCCGATCCGGCCATGGATTGAGCAGCTTGAGCTCTCTTCCACGCTCGCTTGTAATCAGAACGTATCGCACCTTGCCGTTCTCAATCTCGCTGCTTACGACAAAGGCGCCTACGGCTCTTAGCTTCTTGAATCTCGCTGTTCTGTCTGCTGGCCAGGTCGGAAATAGGCGCAGGATGCCTTGATGGCTCTGCAGCAGCATTTCGTGCAGGCATGCCGGTACGCCGGCCGCATCCTCAATTCCTCCGCCTCCGTGATGGATCGACAGATTGGGCAGCGCGTACCGCTCGCATTCCGCTCTCAAACGTTCCAGAAGCTCGGCCGGGTCATGGCCGACCCGCGCGGCTGCAGCGTAATAGGTTGGAAAAGCGTTGAAGTCGGACCAGCGCTGCATCTCTGCCACCGTATCCTGCGCGATCTTCAGCTCTTCGGGCGAACTGTCGAGTCCAAGGTTCCCGGCCGGGAAAATATGCTGCACCGCCAATGAATTGCGGTCGTTCCAGCTCATTCCCTCCTCGGTCAATCTATAGACCGTTTTGCCGCTTCGTTCCATCAGCGGATAAGCGCTCAAGTTCGCTAAAATGTGCCGCCACTTCGGCTGTCTATGCGTATCCCGATCCAGCTCTACACTCAAATGGAGCATGGCTCGCATGATCATTCGCACGAAGCCGAGCGAAAGAATCGGGTTTTTCCGGTCTTGGGAGCGCTCGTGGATGTCATCATCGTAGATGACGTAACGTCCATTCTCAAAGACCAGGTAGTCTTCCCAAAAATCGGCGACCGCAAGCAGATAAGGATAGACCTTTCGCGCGTAGTCCAGATCGTATGTATAGTAAATATGCATAAGCAAGTTGACCGCCGCAAACGAGGCGTTTGATTTTTGGCCGTGAAACAGCGCGGAACAAACCATGCCGTCCGGACCGAGTTCGACCGGCATGTAGATGCCCCGGCAGCTCAACTTCTCGCGGGCCAATACTTTTCCAAGGGGAAGGAAGGCCAGCAAGGGATCGCAGTAGCCTGAAGACAAGGCGATCCGATTTCCGGTATACAAGCCGAAGTAAGGCGCTTCAAAGTTGTAATTCATCGTGTAGGACCCGGTCCATTTCGGCCGGTCCGTCGTCACCCAGTTGCCGAACAGGCCCGGCTGGACCTTGTCTGGACGCATACAGGATCCAATGATGTAGTAAGAGGCGTAATAGTACTTCTCTAATACGGGATCGCCGATTTCGATCGAGGACGCGCGCCAGTACTCGCGCCACCAGCCCCGATGGTTTTGCTTGCGTTTGGCCAGACCGTCCAAGCCTCCGGTTGCGTAATCATTCAGCAGGCCTAGTGCCCCTTGCAGGCAATCCGGCTCGTCTCGGTTGCTGACGATCGCCGTCACAACAGCCAATCGTTCTCCTGCCCGGATCTGAAAGGAAGCTTCCACATTCTGAAACAGCCACTTGTTTTGCGCGTTCGTACCGATGACACGACATGCGGCAGCCACGCGTCGAACTTGCGGCAGGCTGCCTGCATTGGCGGCGTAGCGGAACCAGATTGCTTCCGGGTCGGCCCCGTTATCGTAATGGTAGACCTCATCGGTGGCACTATCGCCGGCATGGAGTCTGGCGGTTACATCCAGCTTCCCTGCCATGCATTCCAGTTCGGTCACCAGTACGTTGGAATCTGCGGAAACCCAGGAACATAGCCGCAGATTCACCTGCTCATTTCGGAATGATCCCCTCGTTTCGGCATTCAAAATGTCCTGCTCCAGGTCATACGACGCATCCGTGAGCCCAGGCATCAGCAGCGATATCTGCCCGACCGTTATGATGCGCGCGCCCGTTCTCCGGCCGTTGTCCCGGAGCAAGCGTCCAATCCGCTGTTCTTCACTTTCGCCAAGATGAGGCTGAACCCAAAAATCGTTTTTGCCAATGTAAAAGGTCTGATGATGGGCCTCGCCGCCGATCGAAACCCCTATGTCGCCGTTGCCGAGCAGCGGCGCGTCCGTCCACGTATCCGTTGGGATCCGGGTTGGCGGACGTCGGAATACGCCTATACGGTCCTTCCATTGCTCTTCCCGAATGCTTATTTCATCCTGGTTCATCCATACACTCGATTCCATTGCTCTCCTCCTTGGATAAAATCCTTGACAGATGCTATGACAAAGGCTTCAGCTCCAGCCGCAAGCGACGAGGCCTTTCATCCAGCTTGACATTCACCGGTTGTCCTGGCCTAAATTCGAACTCCTGGATTCGCGCCACCATGTCCGGCAATATGAGCCGGACAGCCTGCCTTCCGCTGCATGTTCGAAGCGTCACGTCTACCATCTGTTCTTCCCGATCCCAGCTTAACTCGCACTGCACCCCGCCTCTTGCCAGCAAAGGCCCGACAGATCCCCGAATCCACCGTGTCGGCAAGGCCGGAAGCAAATGCAGCTCGCCTGGCACAGAGAACAACAGCATCTCCTGCACTGCGGCCGTCCATCCCATATTCGCATCCAATTGAACGGGCGCCCAGTCCATATCCACGCCGATCCCCATGCCCCGCCAGTCGTTATGAAGCGTCATCAAATTATTCATGACGCAGGAGCGGCCGAGGATATCCAAACATTCTAGAGCCAGGTCCCCTTCTCCCATGCGCGCATAATTATTCGCCATATGGGCGAGTGACCAGCCGGACTGCTCCTTCAGACCGATGACGAGCCGCTTCCGGATAGCCTGGACGAAAGCATCGAACAGCGCCGGATCGTTCTGCCTGGTCACTTCAATCCCCGGAAAGACGGGGTACGCATGCGACTGATGGCGATGATGGTAATTGTCATCATAATCGGGATGCATCCATTCGCGGACGGCACCGTCCTCGTTGATCTGATATGGAGGTATGCGCTCCAGCATAGCTCTCCACTGATTCTCTTCCTCCTCACTTTCCCCGATCGCACGCAAACCGTCGGCCAGATTTATTATTAATTCCTTGGCGATCGCGAAATCCATCGTAGCGTTAACCGTTGTGCCCATCGAATGGCGGGGCCCTCTCCAATAGTTCCCCGGCGTATTCTCCGGCGAATTGGAAGGCGAACTTACATAGAATCCATCCTCGCCAAGGATGAAGAAATCCCTGTAAAACCATGCGGCCTCGCGCATGAACGGAATCGCGCGTTCGCGCAGGAAGGCTATATCGCCTGTATGCAGATAATAATCGTAATACAGCTGGCTGACCCAGCCCGCGCCCCCGGTCCAATGTACGATGTGGGGCTGGAGATGTTTGAGCAGCCCCGAGTCCGGCGCAGTCGGAGCGGGAATGTAAATCCCGCGGCAGCCGTATAAGAGGCGCGCATTCGTCCGGAAGTCGTCCATCAGCGAATCCATGTAGTCGAACACGGCCAGCATTAGGCCCGGCATATTGCCGGAGAGCGCCTGCCAATACATCATTTGCAAATTTTCGTTCACCATGTGAAACGCCCATACCGCATCGTAATCGCCAGCCCACAATCCGTAGAGATGGCAGGGCTGCCCCTTCTCGCGCGAGGCGGATATAAGCAGGTAGCGTCCGTACGCCCACATCTTCTCCATCAGCGCGTCCGGAACCTCGCCCCTGTATGCTTCCATCAGCAGCTCCTCATTGGAGCGCTCCCTTCCTTGCGCCCTCAAGTCGAAGGACGATGCGTGGAACAATCTGCCGTGCTCCGAAGCATGCCGTGCGAGCAGCATCTCGTAGTCGGCTGCCAGATCCCGAAGCTCGAATGTTAAGCGCTCCCACTGCTCTTCCCTCTTCCCCGACGGAAACAACCGAATGATCACGAGCAGCGACTCGGCGTCTTTAATTGAGTACTCCCGTTCATTGGCACCCAATGTCCCGGACCGATTGACGATCCTGGCGACTGCTCCGAAGTCCGAGCCGTCATTGTTGCGAGCGGCGTAGTATAAATAATGGCCGTCCCGCTTCGATTCGGGAGCCTCCGGGATGTAAACCGTTCCCGGCCGGCGTGTATCCTCGGGATTATGCGGCTGAAAGGTCATCGTGGCTTCCAGCGCAAGCGGACCCTGCTTACGGATGGCCAAGACGACGGAATCGTCCGTGCGGGAGACGAATAACGATCTTTCGTACGCGGTCTCCCCATCCGTCCAACGAACCGTAACTTCCCCTGTGGCCATGTTCAGTCTTCGCTCATAACCGCGGAAGGCGCTGTGCTGCGGCATATAAATCTTCAGGTCCCCCAGCGGAAGAGGCGACGCAATCTTCGGCTCGTATCCGCTCGTGCGCAGGCACTTGACTAGAACGCCATCAGCTTCCTCTGCTTCTCCTTCGGCGAGAAGGCGCCGAACCTCTGGAAGTATTGCGCTCACATCCGGCAACTCCGGTGTCGAGCCCTTACGCCACAGGAGCTCATGATTGAGCAGTATGGTTTCTTCGTACACTCCTCCGTATACCGAAGCACCGATGCAGCCATTGCCAGACGGCATCGCTTCCCTCCACTGGGACCGCCACCATGCTGCGGGATAGCGCATCGTCAAGATATGTTTCTGATCGGTATTGCGATGATCTGAATGCATGCCATATATCCTCCTCTCCAAGTCAAATCATATCCGGCACTCCATAGCTTGGGCCCGAATCGACGGTATCGAGATCGAGGTTCTTAAAAAATGGGGACAGCAAAAACTCAATCTCGTTCATGTCCTGGTCCTCGATGTCGGTAAGGATAAGGCCATCCCCCGGGGATGGCCTGGTATCGGCGACTGGATTTGCAAGCCTTGCATTCCATGCATTCGCTGGGTTATCGCAGGCGCGACTCCTGGATAACAACGCCGTCCTTGTTGTTAAATCGTTCGGTTGCTTCCTTAATAATCTCGTTGCCGCCTTTCTGGCGATATTCCTCGATGACCTTGGGCCAATCGGCGATATCCTCGTTGCCGTAAATCATTTTGACCATATGGTCGACGATGATCTTAGGCGCCTGATCCGGCCGCTTGGAAGCGAGGTCCGGATACCGCTGGAACGATTCCAAATCAGGGATAAAGATAATGCCGCCCACCCCTTCTCTGGCCAGTGTGTTATCCAGCGCATCCAGCACGTCTTGGCCGCCTTCGAGCTGCTCCATCCGCATCCGATTGATTGTCGCATCGCCCACGAATCCCAGCATGCCCCTGAAGCCTTGCTCGGCTTCTTCTTCCGCGGTTGTGGGCGCTTTGTAATTCACTTTGCCATTATCGATCGTGTAATTCTCCCCTTCGATGCCGAAGGTGAAGAACATTTTGGCTTCATCGGTCAGCATCCAATCCAGCATCTTGATAATGCGGATCGCTTTTTCCTCCGGCACATTCTTGTTGATGTACAAAGACGTAATAACCGAGCTGTACAATCCGTAACCGCTCAGTCCTTCAGGCCCGACCGGTGACGGAATGATTTCAACCTCGGCCTTCGGATCAACCGCTTTGATCTTCGAGCGGAAATCGAGCAGCCCCGCAGCGTTGGACGTCCACATGCCGGCTTTGCCGCCATTGATATTCTCTGCGTATGTAGTTACATTCAATGTGGCAAAGTCTTTTGGTACCAAGCCTTCATCATACATGGTTTTGTACATGGTCAGCGCCTTGGTCATATTGTCTACGTCGAAAAACTTGGGAACGATCTCGTCGCCCTGCTGCATGAACTGATAGCCTAACGCGTCGTAAGGGCCGAAGAAGAGGTCGGCGTACTTGAAGTCCATGCGAAGCTGGTACGGATTTTCGACACCCAGCTTCTTGAATGCGCGAATGACATCAAGGAATTCCTCCGGCGTCTTCGGCACGGGCAATCCGGTTTGCTTCAGCAGATCGGTCCGAATGAACGTGGCCCGTCTGGACGGATTGCTTAGCCAGTTCGGGATGCCGTAAATCTTGCCCTTATAACTGACTTCGTCCCAGGCTGCTTGCGTGACGTGCTTCATGATGTTCGGCGCGTGTTGCTTCAGCAGATCGTCGAGCGGCATGAAGACACCGGCTTGGACGGACCCTGCCATCGATTTGTCCGTCGCACCTCCTACGTTTTGCACGACGTCGGGGATATTATTGCTTGCGAACATAATCGACATTTTGGAATCGAAATCTTTAAGCGGAATCGTAGTCAACTGAACGTCGGTATTCGTACGCTTCTCCAGTTCCAGCACCCATTTATCTTTGTTGATATCCGGAGACTGCTCCACATGGGGATTGCCGCTTGTCGTGATCGACATGCTGAACTTCAGAGGCTCCTCCGCTCCCGAATGGCCGGTCTCGCCGGTTTGGGCCGGTTGTTGATTGGTCTGCCCCCCACTCGAGTTGCCTGGAGTGCTGCCGCCACCAGCGCAAGCGCTTACACTTCCGACTGCAAGAATGATGGCTAGCATCAGGCTTAGTCGTCTCTTCATCGTACCTTCATCTCCTTTTCATTGAATAAACCACAACAATAAATTACTAAATATAAAAATTAATGGTTATGGCATATTTATTATGGATGTGTGTTTTTTTATCATGGGCTACGATTTGATCGAACCGATGAGCATGCCTTTCACAAAATATTTTTGCAGAAAAGGATACACCAGCATGATCGGCAGCACCGATACGATTATGACGGACATTTGGACGCCGCTTGGCGACACGTTCGACAACTCCTCCATCAAACCTCCCGCCTCGGCCATGGAGTTATTCATCACGATTTCCTGAAGCCTGAGCTGCAGCGGATACAGCGTGCGCGAGTTGATGTAATATAACGCTTGCGAGTATGAATTCCAATGCGTGACTGCATAGAACAACCCCATCGTCGCCATGATCGGTTTGGACAGCGGGAGCACGACGCTCCATATGATCCTAAGCTCTGAAGCTCCGTCTGTTCTGGCGCAGTCGATCAACTCATTAGGCAGGCTCATATAGAAAGACCTCATGATGAATAAATTATAGGCGCTGATTGCGCCTGGGATCATAAGTGCCCACAGCGTATCGAGCAAATGCAGATTTTTGATAAGCAGAAAGTTCGGGATAAGCGGCGCCGAGAAAATGAAAGTAACGAGAATGAGCATCAGAATGGGCTTGCGTCCCTGATACTCCTGCCTGGACAGGGGGTAAGCGAGCGATGCGGTCGAGACGAGATTGATCAAGGTGCCGACGACCGTAATGAACACGCTGACGCCGAACGCGCGCAGGATCGACGGATCATTGAGAATAACTTGATAATTATCGAAGGTCAGATCGACCGGAATCAGCGAAACGCGCCCGCTATTGATAGCCGCTTCACTGCTCAGAGACTTAGCCAGTACGTGTAAAATCGGAAAAATCATCATTATCCCGAGCAGCGTCATAAAGATATAGTTCATGCCGTCAAATAAATGGAAACGACGAAGCTTCGATGATGGCTGCATGCCGCAACCCTCCTTTTGATTCGTAAAATTAATACAGTCCGCTGCCCGTCGCTTTCTTGCTCAGCGTGTTGCCGATCATGATCAGGCCAAGGCCGACCACGGATTTGAACAAACCGATGGCGGTCGTGTAGCTGTATTGCTGCTGGATCAAACCGACGCGATAGATATACGTATCCAGAATATCGCCGCTATTTTCATTTAACGGGTTCAGGAACACAAATACCCGTTCGAAACCGAAATCAAGAAAGTTGCCAATATGCAGCAAAAACATGATGACGACCGTTGGCAAAATGGCCGGTATGGTAATCTTCGAGATTTGCTTCCAGCGGTTGGCACCATCGATGCGGGCAGCCTCGTACAGTTCAGGATTGATGCCGGCGAGCGCCGCAAGGTATACGATCGTGCCCCAACCGCTGTCCTTCCAAATGCCCGATCCTACGAGAATGCTTCGGATATAGGACTCTTCCCCGAGAAAATAAATGGAGTCCAAACCTAGCGATTCGAGCATGCTGTTTACGAGCCCCGTGGACGGAGACAAAATGCCGATGGCGATGCCCCCAATGATGACCCATGATAAAAAATGAGGCATGTACACGACGGTTTGCAGCACTCGCTTAAACAAAACCACCCTCATCTCATTCAGCAGGATCGCCAGAATGATCGGCACGGGAAAAGCAAAGATAAGGTCATAACCACCGATTAAAATCGTGTTCTTCAAAATCCGCAAAAATTCGCTGTATTCAAACATGCGTCGGAAATGCTCCAGCCCGACCCACGGACTGCCAGAAAATCCATTGAATATGTTGTAATCCTGGAACGCCATGGCCGAGCCTAGCAACGGAATGTATTTGAATACGATGAAATACAACAATCCTGGCAGCGAGATGATATAAAGAACCTTGTATTTGCGGAACTGGCTCAACCTCGATCGGGCCATGGAAGTGCGTTTGGGCGGCTTCGATGCGGCAATGGGCGTATTTCCCGGCATATTCTTCACTCCTTCTGTAAATCATGTGCTACTTCTCTTCGAATTTAAGCGCAGCATCAATGGCATCGAGCGTAGCCGCGTCAAGCCGGATACCGGAGGCGTGGACGTTATGGTCCACCTGCTCTGGTCTCGAGGCTCCGACGATGCAGCTTGCCACGGATGGCTGACGCAGAATCCAGGCTAGCGCCATTTGTGCAAGCGAGATGCCGGCCTGATCCGCGATCGGTTTCAGTCGCTGCACCCGCTTCAGGTGATCCTCGTCGATCCAGCGGGAGATGGCTCCGTTCTGCTTCGGGTCCGCCGCCCTCGAGCTTGGCGGGATCATGCCGCCAGGCTCGTATTTGCCAGTAAGCGCGCCTTGGGCAAGCGGAGAGAATACGATTTGGCCGAGCCCCTCCCTCTCGCAAACCGGGATCAGCTCCAGTTCCGGTTCGCGAAGGAGCATATGGTATTGCGGTTGACTGGAGATGATGCGGTTCAGGTTCAATTCGGCGCCCGTCCGAACCGCATCCACGATCTGCGCCGGTTTCCACATGCTCACACCTGTGTACAACACTTTGCCCGCTTTCACCAGATCATCGAGAGCCCGGAGCGTTTCGTCGAGCGGCGTATCGGGATCGTACCGGTGACACTGATACAAGTCGATATAGTCGACGCCAAGCCGCTTCAAGCTCAAGTCGCACTGCTCGCGAATATGCTTGCGGGACAAGCCGCGGTCATTGGGGCCGTCTCCTACCGGCACGCAAACCTTTGTGGCCAGAACATATGAGCTTCGTTCGTATTTGGCCAATGCATGCCCAACGATCCTTTCTGCTTCACCATGATGATAGACGTTCGCCGTATCAAATAGATTTATGCCATGCCCATAAGCGCGGTCGATGATCCTCTCCGGAAGCCTGGGATCTGAAGCCGCTCCGACGGTAAGCCAGCTGCCGAGTGCGATTTCGCTCACCTTCAATCCACTGTTGCCCAGTCTTCTGTACTGCATAGATGTCAACTCCATTCCATCTTCAAAATTCAGGCTGTGCCCGCACTGTTTGGTACAGGTTCTGATATCCTGCAAATCGATCATAAAACGACAGACTATGTAAGCTCCATGTCGCGTCTCCATACTGCCCTGTGTTTTTCTACGACGTTGTTTCATCATTCCGCCTGACTTTTATGGCGAACGTGCCCCGCGTGACACCACAATGTTACGAGCGGATCGTCTTCGCTGGAACGAAGGTGATGGTCTTCGCCAGCTTCAATAATCAGGATATCCCCTGTGGTTACAACGTGCTCCACTCCATCCACCTCCATGATGCCGTACCCTTGGATTATGATGAACGCCTCTCGATCCGGATGCGTATGTATATCCAAGCCTCCGGGTCCGTCGTTCGTATGGCTTCTTTCGCCGGGCTTCGTGAAAGCGAGACCACCGGCGCATAAATAATCGCCGGGCAGAAGGTCTCCGAGTATATGGCCAGACCTCGTATCCTTCAATTCATGAAGCCGAAATCGTAGCATTTCGGGTTCCTCCTTAATAGAATTTGATCAGCTTGGCTTTCTTGAACATCATACCTTCCGATCGCTTCTTGCAACATGTCGTTTCTTAAGCCGCAGCTGTGTTTTCTTCGAAGGGCGCTTACAATCGGAAAATCATAAATCTATATATAGAGAGAGAGGATTTTTGGATAAATAAAAACCGCCCTCATAAGAAGGCGGTAATTGCTATTATGGAAATCGCGCTCCGTTGCTTCTACACTCTGACCGGCTGTTCTCCTGTTTGATCATGCAGTTCTTGCACCGATCCCAAAAAGGCTGAAATGTTTTCGGTATGTAGAATGGCACAGATTAGATACGGGTCTACTTATTTCCTAACGACAGGAATCCACATTTCACCAAATACGAGGCCGTTTCGCTGCCCCATTTCCACCGTTGCGTTGGGCCCGCCGACATAGGCAACCTCCTGTGTTTCCGGCAGCGCTTGTCCAAAGGCGATACCTGTAAGCATCTGACTCAACTCATCAGCGCTCTGCGCTTCTCCTTTTACAACGAGGTATTCCCCTTTAGGAAATTGGATCGCTCTGGTCGCTTCCGGTATCGATGCCTCGGTCATCACGCCAGCGTAATACATCATCTTGTTATTCACGGCTTCGTTTACGGCAAAGATGTAGTCATTTGCGGCCACGGCCTTTAATGTGTCAAGCTTTCCATCTTGTTTTACGGCCTCCCAAAAGTCGGCCTTCTCCTTGTTGATGCCGGCATAGTCGGTGTAATCGCTTTGAAGCTCCGTTCCGATCCCTAATACAATAAAGCTGTCTTTTTCCTCAATACTGTAATTGGTCATATTCCAAACCTTCCTCTTCTTAAATTTATCAAATGATTTGTTTTTTCACTTGATGGGTTTATAATAACTTTAAACCATGTCAAAAAGTGATACTGTTTAGGAGGGCCCGATGAAAAAAGTTGAACGGATCAACACCATCATGCGGTATATCAACAACCGCGCCCACTTTACCATTTCTGAAATCATGAGGGAATTTAACATCTCTCGTTCGACCGCGATTCGCGATATCAGAGAAATTGAAGCGATGGGAATGCCGCTTGTCGCTGAGGTCGGGAGGGATGGAGGATATTTTGTCATGAACAACTCCGTCCTCCCTACGGTCCGCTTTACCGATAATGAGATTAGAGCCCTGTTTATCGCCTTTATGGCCACAAGAAATCAACAACTGCCATATTTAAAGAGCCGTCACTCTTTAGCCGAAAAATTGCTGGGTCTCATCTCGGAAAACCAGCAAGATGACCTGGTGCTTCTAAATCAAATTTTGCTGTTCGAAGGAACTAACCCCAATAATCCGGACCTGCTTGACCTGACTGATCTCCCCCATCCGATGTTGGAACATCTCATTCAAATTCTTCTTGGGGACAGGTATTTAATGCTCTTCGTCAAAGAAGAGAAGGTAACCAAGTCATATCCGATTTATCTCTTGCATCTATATCGGGAAAAAAGCCAATGGCAAATTGATGGCTTGGACCTAGAGGCTGAAAAAAGGCGGATCATCCCTGTCGACAATCTCACTGATGTACAACCATACGCTGTGAAAAAAAGAATGAACAAGAAAAAGATATCCGAGCTCAGTAAGCTGGAGGAGGCAGCCAACCTTGTCCTTGATCTCGGTCCAAAGGCGATTGCCCAGTTCAAAAAATACCACCCTTTGAGGTTTTCGCTTGCTTATACGAATCCGTATCAAACCACAGCGACCTTAAAGACTTTTATCAATGTGCATCATTCAGAAGAAGTAACCGAAATAACCAATTGGCTGCTTTTCCTCGGGGATGATATCAAGGTAAAGGAAATGCCAAGAGAAATTGCAGAAGGCTTAAAAGGGAGATTAAGCGCATACGTACCATAAGAAGCACTCTATCAATTGAGAGATGAAGGGAACATCCGGCGTCCGGTCAGGAACGTTTATTCATCCTTGAAAACCGGCAAGGTAAAATAAAATTCGGCTCCGCTACCATCTGTACTCCTGGCCCAAATCCGGCCGCCATGATCTTCCACGATTTGTTTGCAAATGGCCAGTCCCAGACCTGCGCCTCCGAACGCTCTGGAACGGGACTTCTCTCCACGGTAAAACCGTTCAAACAAATACGGCACATCCGCTTCAGCGATGCCTTTCCCATTGTCTTTGACCGCAATAAGCAGACAATCTCCTTCATCTTTCATAGAAACGGTAATTTCCGTTAAATCTCCGGCATATCTTTTGGCGTTTTCGATCAAATTTTCAAACACTTGGGCAATACGATCGGCGTCCGCCCTTACAAGTCTGGAAGGGAATGGCCGTTCGACGGATAATCCAACCGGAGCATCCTGAAACTCGATCTCGTAAGGGGCTATGATTGCTTCAAGCAAGACTTGGCTGTCGATGACCCGGGCGTCCATGATTAGGTGCCCCGCCTCCAATTGAGCGAATTGAAACAGGTCTTCAATCATGCGATCCAGCTGCTCTGTTTTGTTTTTGATCACGGCCAGGTATTTGCTCACCTTTTGTTCATCGCGTGCTATGCCATCCTGCAAACCTTCGACATAGCCGCGAATCGAGGTTATCGGCGTTCGCAAATCATGAGAGATGTTGGCAATCAGTTCATTGCGCGAACGTTCGTAAGCGGTTTGCTGATCCAGGGATTCCTTCAACCTTGCACGCATTAATTCGAATACGTCGCTGAAGCGTCCTACCTCGTCATGGTAGCGGTTGCGGATTTGAAAATCCAAGTTGCCGTTTATAATTTGCTCCGCAGCATTGTTCAGTTCCTGTAGGGGCAGAAGGACACGTCTTGTAATCACATAAGCCAATATATAGGCGCATAGAAGATACGCCACCACTAGCGTGCCGATCACGAAAATGAATATCCCCATAGTTCCGCCGCTTGGGCCCTGCTCTTTCACGCGAACCCCGGATATCGTCATCAAGATTACAGGAACAAATATAATCCCGGTTAGTGAAGCGATCAGTTTAAAGCGGATTCCGGTCTTCATCGCAAACCACCATCAAGCTTATAGCCTACGCCCCATACCGTTTTGATCAAGGTCGGGTTGGCGGGATCCCGCTCAATTTTCTCCCGGATTTTCTTAATATGGACGGTTACCGTATTCAAGTCTCCGCGTTCTTCGAAACCCCAGACATTTTGAAAGATTTGTTCGCGAGTTAACACCTGATTCGGATGAAGGGCCAAAAAGCGGAGTACTTCAAACTCCTTCGCCGAGCATTGAACAGGTTGATTTCGAACGCTCACTTCGTAGGCTTTGAGATCGAGTTCCAGATCTTTATGTCGGATGATATCCGATGGCGGCATTGGTGACGGCAGCTGATTCACTCTGCGGAGCTGCGCCCTGACCCTTGCAATCACCTCGCCAGGACTGAAAGGCTTGACTACATAATCGTCCGCGCCGATTCCTAATCCGAGAATTTTATCGACATCGCTCTTCTTGGCGCTAAGCATGATAATGGGTATGGACGATTCGGAGCGAATCGTTCGGCATACTTCAATCCCGTTTAAATGGGGCAGCATGATATCCAAAATCATCAATTGCGGCCGGGTTTCCCTGAACAATCGAACGGCCTCTAGCCCGTCGCTAGCGACGATGACTTCGAAGTGCTCTTCTACAAGGTAATCCTTTAACAAATCCGCAATTTCTTTCTCATCTTCCACGATCATAATCCGGTCGAGCTGCACGGGTTCACCTCATTCATATCCATATATATCCTTCTCCTGTATCATAACACTCGCTTCGTAGTAGATACCAATATAAGTGAAAGTGAACATGGCCTTCCTTGAAAAAATCGCCTAGTAGCACTTATCGGAAAACCTTGAGCATGAAGGGCCCCCTCCTATTGGATTAGATCTTTTTTCTTGATGATCAACGCACTGGCGGCATAGAACAATACGATGTATGCTGCGATAATCGCGGTGTTCTGAAACACGGCTTCCCAAGTAGCCTTATGGACGATTTCATGAAAATAGTACATGTGGTTCACAACGGAATAGGGTTTGATCATCTCGAACGCATTCAAGGATTGTGCGGCAGTCAAAATTCCGATGGAGAGCCCAATCGTAGTACTAATGTTCGTGGCCATGACGGCCAATAAAACGACAATCATTCCGCAAGC
The DNA here is from genome assembly GCF_038002285.1 of Paenibacillus sp. FSL R5-0810. NCBI lineage: Bacteria > Bacillati > Bacillota > Bacilli > Caryophanales > Paenibacillaceae > Paenibacillus > Paenibacillus sp. FSL R5-0810. The sequence continues at coordinate 1,545,382 of NZ_JBBOCF010000001.1, read as the reverse complement.
CATGTACGGCAGCAGCATTGAGAACGTCAGCCGAATCGTTAACCATACCCCTTCCTCTCCTATGTACTCCTCTCCAGCATAGAATGTATACTCGCCCCAACCGAAGGCAAGCGTTCCAATTGCGTACTCTGCTGCGAGGGATAAAACAACCAGGACTAAGATGAATACGAATAATGAGGCGATTTTGGCATTGAGCCATTCGATCCGTCCGACGGGTCGCAGCAGCGTCAGCTTGAACGTGCCTGCTTTTATATCGCCAGTAATCAAGTCTGCCACGTAAACGGGAATAAAGATGGTCATGAATTGGGCCAAGCTGTTTATTAGCGCTAAAGGAAGGGATTGCCCGTTCGGCGTAACAATGACCGACTTCCATTCCCCGCCAGACTGATAAAAATAGACGGTCATGCAAGCATGGATGATCAGAATGGCTATAAATATATACATTTTCTTTAATCTGAATGTTTTGTAAAGCTCGTTTTGGATCAATCGAATCACGACCTACCATCTCCTTCCGTTATGTCCAAAAAGTATTGCTCGAGCGTTCTGGGTCCTCCAGATGAGAGCAGCTGCTGGACATCGCCTTCCGCCACCAGCTTACCGTGTCGGATAATGCCGATCTTGCTGCACATTTGTTCGACTTCATGCAGCAGATGGCTAGAAATGAGGAAAGTAATGCCTTGCTCCGCAGCAAGCTGCGCGATCATTTCTCTAATTCCCTTCATTCCTTGCGGGTCAAGTCCGTTCGTAGGTTCGTCAAGAATGATCAGCTTCGGCTCGTTTAGAAGCGAGCTCGCAATACCAAGACGCTGCCTCATCCCGAGCGAATAGGAACCCACCTTGTCTTTTGCCCGATCGGACAGTCCAACGATCTCAAGGACTTCTAGCACGCGTCTTCTTGTCACGCCCGTCAGGAGGTTCGCAGTCAGCATGAGATTGTCATAGGCGGAAAGATAGGTATAGAAGGCTGGCTGCTCTACAATAGCGCCGACAAGTGCTATTGCATCTTTAAAATGTGACTTCAATTGATATCCTCCAATCCTCACTTCGCCTGCATCAGGATGGATAAGTCCCGTTAGCATTCGGATCGTTGTTGTTTTACCGGATCCGTTGGTGCCAAGGAAACCGTAAATATCGCCTTCCTCAATCCGAAGATTAAGACCATTGACAGCGGTCCTGGAACCGAAGGTTTTCGTCAATCCCTTTGCATCAAGTAGGATCTTGTTTTCCATAAGCGTTCTCCCCCCATGTCTTAGCGACTTTGTTTTCCTAATCGTAAGAGCTGAACATGAAAAGTTAATTTTTGAGAAATAAAAGATTGGTATGAAAAATATTAACATTCGATTAAGCGTAGTAATGTGATCCGGCGCTTATTGAAGGGGCGCATCACGTTCCTTCTTAGGAGACTCTCTCAAGCTAGAAAAGAACACACTAATGACTCCGATGCTTAAGAAGGAATCAGCTGCTATTTGGCCGCCTGATCGGCAATTAATACAAAAGCGGCTATTATGTAGTAAAGGACCATTTTGTCAACTCCTCTCTATATTTTCTAAATCCTTCTCATTAGAATAAATGCATGATCTTAAGAGCTGGCCAGAAAGAAATTAACAGTTCATATCGAAATGATTAACATTCGATAAACTCGCAAAAAAACACCCCCCAAATTATGATTGGGGGGTGTGCTCCAAACATTCACTAAAATCATATATCTTCCGTCTTCATATTTTATTTTGAGTTCGCTACAATATCGACTTATATCTTACGTTCCTCATATTCAAAGGGTTCTTCACACGAATAGATCTCATGGAACAATCCTTCATACGGGATATCGTCTTCCATGCATTTTATAAGATACGAAAGCCGCTCATCACAGTCCGGTTCCTCGCCGGTGTTTTTCATCACTTCGAATGCATCCACAATATTTTCCATGACACACGCCTGTATAAATAATCGGAGCTGATCCAGCATCGAATCTTCCAGCTTGGTCTCGGATCTGTATCCCTCAAGGACCGTTTCAAAGTAATCATCCATAAAGGCTTTACGTTTACCGGCGTCTGGTTCGAACTGGATCCAGCCTACTCCGTTTCCCCAGACACTTGCCAAGTCATACATGTACCAGCCGAAGAATGAATTATCGAAATCGTATACCGTGATTTGCCCTGTATCAAAATCGATCGAATAATTCCCATCGTTGTAATCAAAATGGATCATACCGTAAGTCTCATGGCCTCTGTCCAATCCTTCTAAAGCATGAAGGAGCTCAACCAGCTTCTTCTTCAGCAGAAATAGGGAGTCAGGAATCAGTTTATCGATATATTCGGCATTGAATTTCTCGGAAAAATGATGCCTGCGGTGGACAGGTGTGTACTCTTTTGATAATTGGTGCAGCTTCCCTAAGACTTTACCGCAGTTGTAATAGTATTCGGATATAGGAGCTCCTTCCCGGTAACGATAATGATTTTCCGCAAGCATTTTTCCTCTAGCCTTTTCAAACAGGCAGATAAAAAAGGGATGCTGATTATGGGTAATCTCCTCAAGCAGATTCCCATTCCGGGAGCTGATTACATTGGAGACGCTGCCTCCGTGCTCAAATAAATAGCGGATATATTCAACCTCGGCCAGAAAATCATCCCGGCTTCTGTCAGGTAAGAAAGCGATTCGCAGTATTTTTGCGTCGGCTCCTTCTTTCTCAAAGGCATAAACGACATTCCGCCCTCCCTCATGGGGTGGAATCAGCTGGATTTCATAGCCCTCCAACCCGTACAATTCCAATACGGATGGAAGTAAGTGTGCATCCATGATTTGCAAAACCTCGTTATAATTCATAGCATCTCTCCTTTTTAACTGATAATGTATTTAGTATTTAACTGCAGTGTGTGTATTCATATTTCCTTGTTACATGAAGTTTGAATATCAAATTCGGATTATTACTCATCATGCATAGCACTATTCATCTGCTCAGCTACTTACAGGGTAAACGCTAAATACGGAAGATCACAAGGGGGAAAATGGTTTTAGTTATTCTTCGAAGGCGATCAGCAAGTAAGCTCATAATCAAATAATCGTCTTCTAAAACAAGCAGAAACCGCGATTATCGCGGTTTCTTATGTGAGTTATGCTCTTACCCTCGTAAATGGATCCTCGCTTAAGCATCGTTAAATGTTTGCTCCGCTACTGCGGCAAATCTCTCTACCAGATCGCTGATCTTGAATGTCTCCTTCCCGATCATATACGTCTTTACTGTATCATGGAATGGCGCGTACCAATGGGCAGGCACCCCCTCCTTGCCGACGATCGCACCGACAATGCTGCCCGCGGTCGCGGCCGTGCAATCATTGTCCAGCCCCATCGCCACTGTCTCCGATATGACCTTGGAAACGTCCGTCCCTCCGATCATTAATCCGAATACGGTCAAGCAAGCGTTGTTGTTCGTATGAACGCTGTGCATGCCTTTAAAACGATTGTCCACAGCTTCCCTGGCTTCTGCATAATTCCGGATATCCTTTCCGATGGAGAGCGCCCATTCAATATCCTTATATAGGTTGCACCCTCTAGGAATTTCAGTTAACCCGATGCGCAGAGCATCTACCGGATGATCAACCTCGAAGGCGGCAGCTTGCGCGGCGCTGAAAAACATTTCGCCATAGATGCCGTTCCTTCGATGGCTCAAGTAGGCGTCGCGGTACGCATACTCCGCGGCTTTCGAGGGGATTCCGGGAGCGATATAGGCCCACGGGTCGGATCGAATGTCTGCGCCGATCCATTGACAGTACGGATTGTTCACATCCGCCGCTTCCATCGCCGTCCTGCCTGCCTTCAAGTTAAGAAGGGCGACTTCCTCAGCTGTGCAGGCATACGGCAAATATTTCAACCAGCTCTTCCCCACATCCTCCGTGCTAAAATGTGTCCCATGCTCCTCGGCAATGAGCAGTCCCAGGATCGTGTACGTAACGTCATCGTCAACCGGAACGCAATTCAGACCTTCAAGGGTATATTCATAGAAAGTGCTCTTCCCATATCGCAGATGGTTTGGAGTCTTCGCTTTGGACCAATAGTTCTGCGGCGGGAAATGATCGCCAATATACTCGGCCCAGCTCTTCATTTCATCGACTCCCCATAGTTCCACCGGAGCTCCGAGCGTACATCCGGCGAATCGAGCCAGCATAGCACCTTCCAGCTTATTTTTATAAACAGTCTTATCGAACGATTTCCACATTCTTCGGGGTCCGTCAGGCCGTAACGCTTGAATCCCCTTCAGATCATTCGGCTCTTGCGAAGCAAGCGCCTCGTCGACAGGCAGATCTTGCATTTTTTGAAGAGAAGCCTTCATCGCCCGTTCCACTTCCAACAAGACGTCGGAAACGTCAGTTGCACCGTATTCATGAGCCAAACGCCCGTATTCAATGATTCTCGTGGCCAGCTCGTTCAATTTCGGTTCCGTCGGATACGCCATATCAAATCTCCTTCCGCTTTTGCTTTCCTAGTGTATTCGTTTTCAAATCCAGATTATAATAAAACAGATGACAATTCTGCTGAAAAGGAACCAAAAACTATGCAGAAACGACCAACCTCATATGAAGTAATTTCTCAGCCGTATCTACTTCCACCAAGGTTTCCTGTAGATTGGATCGAGAATTTTATCCAGAGAGATGCTGATATCACCTATTTGCACTATCATAATTGCTTGGAGATCGGATATTGCTGCGAAGGCTCGGGCGTGTTTATCGTAGAAGAAAAAATACTGCCCTATTCAAAAGGCGATGTGTGTGTATTATTTTTCCGGGCCAGCTCCATCTTGCCCAAAGCGTAAAAGGTCAGGTAAGCCGCTGGCATTTTTGCTTCTTAGATCCAAAAACGCTTCTCGGCACTGTATGTCCTCAAGCATGGAATGAGTCAGCTCCACCTGGATACTCACGGTTTACGAATATCGTCAATCCCAGCGACGCTCCCGAGATTTCGTTAATGGCGGAATTCCTTATGAAAGAATTGGGCCAGCAGATGACGGGGTATGAATCCGCCGTTAGAAGCTCTGTTTGGAGCCTGATAACCCTCATTGACAGAATCATCAACCCTTTGTCTGACCAAGCGTTTGAAGCTGAAGCGATTGATCGGGCTTCCATGAACAAAATTTCTAAATCACTGGAGTACATCTCACAGCATTATATGGAGCCGATAGGAATCGATGCGTTGGCGGCAGCCTGCAATCTCAGCGTCACCCATTTCCGCCGTACGTTCCGCTCCTGTATGGGAATGGCTCCGCTCGATTACCTGATTCATGTTCGAATGCAGATGGCTTCCGCATTGCTGTGCCATACTGACAACAGCATTCTGAATATTTCGGAACAGGTAGGCTGCGCTACCCTATCCAGCTTTAACCGGCATTTCAAGCAAAGGATGGGGGTCTCTCCATCCAAGTGGCGAGCGATGAAACGTCAATGACCTTCGCACGATCAGAAACAATCGAACCTCTATACAGAACCCTGCCCACAATCAGCAATTTATCTACGATGCGATGCTGGACTTTAGTCGAGGTCCGCTACCTCCTGCGGACGGTTTCGAATCATGGATATATTCGTTATAATTTTGCCAAGTATGTTGGAGGAGCGATGGAGCATGAGCTACGAACATAAAGTACAGAGGGAAATTGCCGACTGGGAACACAAAATGTTCAGACCGCCGGGATGGCTGGAAAAAACATCGAAAACAATCGGCAATCGAATTAATCATTGGATTCCCCCGAAGGTGCACAATATCATAACGACCACCATTCGATCGATCGTGCGCACGGCATTGTTCGGCGCGGAATATACGCCGAGTCGGCAGGTGGAGCGTACTTTGGACCTCGAGGCTGCGGATCAAGAAGCGCAGGAATTATTTGCCCTGTACCAAAAAATTGCGGTTGCCGAAGGGGCTGGAACGGGAGCTGGCGGCATTATGCTTAGCATGGTGGACTTTCCCGCTTTAATTGCGATCAAGATGAAATTTCTGTTCGAGCTGGCTCATGTTTACGGCTATGACACCAAGCATTTCTCTGAGCGGGTATTCATTCTCAAGGTGTTCCAAATGACGTTCTCGGGACCGGAGAACCGTGCGCGGCTGCTCGAATCCGTCAAGCATTGGCATATCGAAAAGGAACAATGGATGTCCGACACCGAGTACGCCCGCAATATGGACTGGGAGACATTTCAGATCGAGTATCGAGACGCCATGGACTTCCGGAAAATGCTGCAGATGGTGCCTGGGATCGGCGCTGTCGCAGGCGCCTGGGCAAATTACACCATTCTTGAGGAGCTGCGTGAATCCGCCATGAATGCTTACCGCCTTCGTAGATTGCACGATGATTTCGTGATTGTGGGTTAAATCCCCTTTCATTTGCCATAACCACAGTTATAAACATGATGCCATGACAATAGAGGCAGCTAATCTGTATGATTAGCTGCCTTAAAAATTGCCAACTATTGCAACGCTCAAACTCCATCCGAAATTGTGAACCCCATCCCGAAATTCCAAGACTCCTATATTTTGGTAAACGGAATTATAATCATTTTTGTAACCGCATTCACAGCAATCAACAGCCGAATACCTCGGTAAAACAAAGGAGTGATGCCGTTTCAAGCCCAATTGCAAAGTTGACTTTATCCCCAAATTAAAGGAGGAACTTTTAATGATTCGAAAGGGATTGTCTTATTTGCTGATTCTGTCGTTGCTGCTGACGTGCAGTACCTTCTTCGGTACGAAGGCGGAAGCCGCAGACTACACGCAGGGCGTCGAACGATCCGGAAGCACAGCTACCATATGGTTCAAATCGTCCGTCAACACGAGTTTGGTGGATGTTCATTACAAAGTGAATGACGGCGTGCAGCAAAATTTGAGAATGGCGTACAACGCTGGCAAATCCCGATACGAACAAGCGATCACAGGCATAGCCGCTGGCAACGTCATTGCGTATTGGTTTACTTATAATAACGGAACCCCAGCCTACGACACCAATATCTTTACGTACACCGCTGGTTCCACGCCAGATCCCCCTTCATCCGGTTCCATATATGACATTCTCCCATCCTCGATTCCCATGCCGCCAAACGGTGCCGTCTCCGTAAAGATCATGAACGGGACCCATGGCGCTTACACCGACCAGCAAATATACTGGGGCGTCCTCGGCATCAATCCCGTGAACGGTCGTTGGAGCTACCTGGACCTGAGTGGCAATCTGATCCCCATCTCGAGCGCCTTGAATGATGCGCCAGGCCACTTAACCAAGAACGGCATCCATTACGCCAACATTTACCACAAGGTCAGCGATGCTTCCTGGATCACCTTGCCTCAGATTACGTCAGGCCGAATGTTTCTTAGCGTCGGTTCCCCAATGTACTTGAAAACCTTCGATCACGGATTTGCCGGTCCCGATCTGAACAATCCAACGGATCCAAACCGCGATATCATTTTCGATTTCGTTGAATTCACGGTTGACCAGGCAGGCTATCACGGCAATACGACACGCGTGGATGGGTTCGGTTTTCCGATCCAGCATCGGCTAGTCAACAAATCAGGTTCTTTTGACCAAACCGTAGGTGAGCTTGAATCTGAGACTCGAAGCGGAATTTTCGCCAAATTCCAGGCCGAGGTTCCTGCCGAATTCAAATCGCTGGCAACCGTTCAAGCTCCATATCGCATTGTAGCGCCAATTCACGGCTCTTTCGCCCAGGGAGGCGCGAATGCCAACTATTTCGCCGGGTACGCACCGTACAGTACGCAGGATATTTTCCGGTGCGACGGCGCTTTGACAGATGCTGCAACGTGCGCAGCCATCAATCGCCATGTATATACGACGAGCGACTGGAATAACGTGTCAAATTACTATCAAGCCGCTCCGGCTAATTATTACGCAAAATTCTGGCACGACCACAGCATTAACCGCTTGGCCTATGGATTTGCATATGATGATGTCAACGGCCAAGCTGCTTATCTCGAAGTGGGCGATCCGAAGGGCCTGATTATTCGTGTAGGATGGTAAATGATCAATCAAATCTGTTAGATCTAAAGCAAAAACGATGACATAGGTCATCGTTTTTGTTGTTATACCATTAAAACGTTGCCTAAGCCGTACAGACAAGCCGCACCCATCTTGGCGCCCTTTTGCTAGTTATAGCTCAGCTTCAGTGCTATAATCTCGGTTGAAGCGTTACATGCAGGTTTTGATCATAATGAAGTCCCTCTGTTCTTCGTCCCCCATATAAAAGGAATGGGAACCTGTTTGAACAAACCCCATTTTCTTATAAAAAGCAATAGCATTTTCATTTCGTTCCCAAACGCCTAACCAAACCTTCCGTTTATGGCGTTCCGCCGCGATTTCCATGGCTTTATTGAGCAGAAGCTTGCCAAGCCCATGTTTTTGATAGCGGCTCTTAATATAAATCCTCTCGATTTCAAGCGAGTCATTGCCCATCAATTCCGTTTGCGCATCTTCGGTGTTTACCTTTAGATACCCGGCGATTTCCCCATTATAAGAAGTAAAATAGAACTCCGAATAGCTATTGCTTATCTCTTGTTCTAATTGGTTTAAGTTAAATGCTTTGTCTAAATATGCCTTCATATTTTCAGGTGAATTCTGATCCTTAAATGTTTCATTAAATGTTTCAACACTAACATCTTGAAGTATTTCCAGGTCTTCTAAGGTGCATTTTCTTATATGGATCGTCAATCGATCTCTCCTCCCTTTGATAAATCAATACAATCTCTTGTTGCCCTTTTTAACAAACTCCCAGTCTTTCTCTACATTTTTTCTGACCCTCTGCAAGAGATTGAACAGAGTTTCTGCTTCGTTTTCGGATAACCCTTCTAATGCAACCCCATTGGAATAATCATGTTCTCTCTTTATAAAAGGATACACACGTTTCCCTTTCTCCGTTGGAAAGAGCCGTTTGATTTTTCTATTATGATGATCTTCCTTCTTTTCAATAAAGCCGTGAAGCTCAAGCTTCTTGATGGCACGGGCTGCAGTTGTGCGGTCTACTTTTATCATCTCAGCCAGCTTCTCTTGAATGATTCCTGGGTTTTCGCATACCCTCACAAGGTACAAATATTGTCCTTTGGTCAGGTCATATTCTTTAAATTCCATATTGCTAATCGAATCCAATGCTCTTGCAATCATTCCAATCTCTCGAAGAATTTCCATCCAATTGACTCCCTCGTTCTCAATATGTTGCAATTGCAACAAAAGTATTTATTTAGTTTAATCGAATAATGCTGCATTTGCAACAATTAACGACAAAATAATGACCACTTCGATGAGATGCTCTGATTCATCGAAATGGTCATTAGATTGATAGAAGCTGATTTGTGACATCGTAATAGAGGCGAATTATAATCAATGTAGGCGCTTTGTTCTTAACCGCTTATCCTTCCAGGCTGTTTGCCTGCTTTAAAGACCGAATACGAACGGCAGTGGTCTTGAAGCCGGGCATTTTGCAGAACGGGTCCAGCTCCGGCCGGGTAGCATGATTGACGTTCTGTACCCCGCCCCAATGCATAGGGACAAACAGGGTATCTTGCCGAATAGAGTCTCCAACTCTGCAGCGGACCGTAAATGAGCCATGCTCCGACACAACTTCGACCCACTCGCCGTCACGGACCCGATAACGCTGTGCGGTAGTCGGGTGAATCTCTGCGAAATTCTCCAGCTCGCGCGCAAGCAAAGAGGGGCTTCTCCGGGTCTGCACCCCGGTCAGATAATGGGACAATACGCGTCCATTGGTCAGGATTAGCGGGTATTCCTCGGACACTCCTCCCCAGCGCTCTCCTTCTGTTATGGTGAAAACAGCCTTCCCGTCCGGGTGGGCAAACGATTGCTGGAACAGTAAGCCGACCCCAGCCTCTTCGGTAGAGGGGCAAGGCCAGTACACCCCTTCCTCCCTGCGCAATCGGTCATACGTGATGCCGTAATAATCAGCAACCCCGCCTTTGCTCGCCAGTCTCAGCTCATTAAATATCTCTTCAGGCCCGTTGAAGCGAAAGTACAGTCCTTTTCCCAGTTGGTCTGCTATGGAGCAGAGGATCATCCAGTCATGGCGCGCCTCACCGGGAGGCTCACGGCCGGCTTCCCGCAGAAGGACCCGCCCCTCCAGATTGGTCAGTGTCCCTTCATTCTCCAAATAGGAGGTCACCGGCAGCACGATGTCAGCCAATTGGGCCGTTTCGGACATGAACATATCGGCAACCACCAGCAGATCAAGGCTCTTCAAGCCTTCCACCACATGCCCGGCGTTCGGATTCGAAACCACGGGATTGGAGCCCATCACGAAGAGAGATTTGATCTCGCCCTGATGAACAAGCTCCATCATCTCATAGGCCGAGATGCCTTTTCCAGGTAAGCTTGAAGCTTCAACACCCCATACGGAGGCAACGTACTTACGGTCCTCCTCATTCTCGATCGATCTGTAGCCCGGCAGCTGATCAGCCTTTTGCCCATGCTCTCTTCCGCCCTGTCCATTCCCCTGCCCGGTGACGGCTCCATATCCGCAGCCTTCCCTGCCGATTTTGCCTGTGGCTAAGACCAGGTTCAGAAAATGCCGAACCGCAAGATGGCCATCCATCTGCTGCTCTACCCCTCGGGCGGTCAAAATCATTCCTGTGCCTGCCATGCCATAGGATCTGGCTGCCTCCCGGATTTGCTCTAACTCCAGTCCGCATAGATCGGCAGCCCGATTCAAATTGAACCCGTTCATATAGGCTCTCAGCTCATCATAACCATTTGTCCTGGCTCGGATAAATGCCTCATCCACGAAGCCCTCATCCATGATGATCTTCAGCATGGCATCAGCCAGCAACGCATCCGTACCCGGTCTGATCGGCAGGTGGATATCCGCAATGGCGGCTGTTGCCGTTTTCCGCGGGTCGATGACCACGATCTTCGCTCCGTTCTCTTTCGCCTGGTTAAAATAAGGCAGCAGCGTTGGCTGGCACTCCGCGATATTGGTACCGGCGAGGACAATGCAGCGCGCCAGAGGAATGTCGGCCAGCCTGAACGTCAGCCCCCTGTCAATCCCAAAGGTTTTACTCCCAGCAGAGGCCGCTGCCGACATGCAGAAACGACCGTTATAATCGATATATTTCGTGCCGAGCGCCACTCTGGCAAATTTGCCGAGCAAATAGGCCGTTTCGTTGGTCAGCGATCCACCGCCGTATACGGCATTCGCATCAGGACCGTACTGGTCTGTAATCGTCTTTAGCCGATGGCTTATCACGTGAATCGCCTCGTCCCAGGAACAAGAAACGAGCTCGCCGTTGACACGGATCAGTGGTTCCAGCAACCGCTGCGAGTGGACAGCATGCTGATGCGCATTCATGCCTTTGACGCAGACCCTGCCCTCGGAGGCAGCGTTTGGCACGCCTTCAATCTGGTAGGCAGTCCGTCGCTGACCCGGAACACCTTCCTCCACTTCAGTAACCGTCATCTTACACTGTACACTGCAAAAAGGACATTGAGTCTCTACCTTGGCAGAAGCTCTCTCTATATCCAAATCCGTATAAACCATCTTAGACCACCTCTCCCTCGATTTCTCCTCCGTCTAACCGGCATAAGCTTTCAACGAACGTCGCGACAGCTTTTCTGCAAGCTCACGCTGCATATCATCGTCAAGCACAATCTCCCGGATCGCAAGGACATCCGTACGTTCCACCCACGCCCACAGCGGTTCATTGTAGAAGCTGTTCTGCCGATACCACTGCAGGCAAGCGGATACGAGACGAACGATGTCTTCCTCTTGCTCTGCAACACCGATCAGCTGTCCTTCGCGGACAGGATGCTCCGCATGTCCGCCGAGATACACCTCCCAACCTGCGGGGGAAGCTGAGATCCCGACCCCCTGGACCAGAATTCCAATGGGCGACCCTGTCCCATATGACACGCCGGCACTTACCGGATAAGGAAGCGTTACATCTTGCCAGCTGATGCGGAGCCTTTCCCCAATGCGCTGGATGCCAGCCGCGACCGGTTCGGAAGCTTCCCCATCGTCAATACGTATCCGCACGCCCTGATAATACGATTGATCTGCATAAAAAACATGGCTTTGTGCCTTCCTAGCCGCTATCCTCTCTTCATCGTTAACAACGCCCGCCATTTCCAGATAGAATCGTATGACCGGGAGGCATATAGTACATCCGCCCGCCTTCTTCCAGCCCAGTTGCGACATGATGTCCGGGATGGTACGGCAGCCTTGATTCACCGCGTCAGTAATGGTTTGCTTTATTGAAGAATGACCATGAACCGTACAATCACATATAGGAGCTTCCGCCGGCGTTCCGACTGCCTTCTGTTTCTGCGGCTTATCCGTCGTTTTACTGCTTTGCATATATTGGACAATTCCAACCACCATTGGCCGGCATCCGCCGCAAGAAGCGGATGCTTTGGTATGCACCTTTACTTCTTCGGCACTTGTTAAATCGTGGTCGGTTATGGCATGAATGATCGCCGCTTTGCTGACACGGTTGCAAGCGCACACCGTTTCATGGTCCGGCAGCGCTTCAGCCGCCGCTTCCGCCGGGCTGGCAGCACGCTCACGCGGGAGTAGCTCTGCTACGGCCGCGCCCCGTTCCACAAATCCCAGCAATGCAGCTCCTTCCGCCGTATCCCCGAACAGAATTGCCCCGGCAATCTTGCCGTTGTGCACGGTTACTTTTTTGTATGTGCCGCAAACGGCATCATAGTTCTGAACAGCGGTTTCTACGCCTTCACCCGAGATTACGCCGGCGGAAAAAACATCTACACCCGATATTTTAAGCTGGGAGGACGGGATCGACCCGTTATAGGGCTCAGTCTCATGTCCGCAGATGACGCGGGCAAGCACCCTCCCCTGCTCATATAAGGGGGCCACCAGGCCGTAACTTACTCCCCGGTGTTCCGCGCATTCCCCCAGGGCAAAAATGTTCGGATCGCTTGTTCTCATGAAGTCATCTACGACAATCGCCCTCCGCGTTAGAATGCCGCTTCTTTGGGCCAGCTCTATGTTCGGCCTGATCCCCACGGCGAGGACGACCACATCCGCATCAAGCCGCGTTCCGTCCATAAACCGAAGCCCCTGCGCCCTTGTTCGGCCGGTAATTCGCGTGGTGTTTTTCGCCAAATAAAATTGCATCCCTTGGCTCTCGAGTTCTCGCTGAAGCATATCCGCAGCGACGCGATCCAGCTGTCGATTCATGATATAAGGTGCGTTATGAACCACTTGGGTCTCCATACCAAGATGAAGCAGCCCGCGAGCTGCTTCCAAGCCTAACAACCCTCCGCCAATGACAGCCGCTTTTCTATAGGATTTGGACATTTCGGACATTCTCTCGCAATCGTCGATCGTTCGAAAGGATATAACCCCTTCCTTATCCGTCCCTGGGATAGGCGGTATGAATGGAGATGAGCCGGTTGCCAGGATTAATGCATCATACGTTGCGCGTAGGCCGGAGGCTGTCTCGACGAAACGTCGTTTGGCATCGATATGACGAACGGGCTGACCGGCCAACAAGCGGATCCCATGCCGCTCATACCAGGACCAGTCGTTCAGAATAATATCCTGCAGCGCATGTTCACCTTGCAGGACTTTGGATAAGAGGATCCGATTATAGTTTGGAAAGGCCTCGGCTCCGAAGATCGTAATATCAAAGTGCTCCGGAGCAATCTTTAGGATTTCTTCAACACACTTTATCCCCGCCATGCCATTCCCGACGACTATAAGTTTCTTTCGCTGCATGTTATTCCTCCATTCAAACCATGTCATCTTCATGTGAGAATAATACAAAAATGCCCTCCCCCTGCACGCAGGGAAAGGGCGTCATTGCCTCAAAACCGGCACAGCATTGTGCCGATCTTCGATTATTATGTTAAATACAGATTAGTTCATGTCGATTATAATGTCAATATATATTACATTTAGAGAGTAGTAAATTTATAAATTTAAATTTTTTTAAATTTTTGTGTTATGTATATTGACACCATTTCCCCCTCCTGTCTATAATGTGAACATCAAATCAGCTGAATATTAAGACGAAAGACACAATGACGTGTTTTTTGTCATGGGCAATGTGGCCGCGAATCGTTCTGGAAAAGAGCGACTTGCGGCCTTTTTTGCCTGCGGCTGGGGATTTGGCGATTTGGCTTCATGAAGCAAAGAGAACAGAGAAAGAACACATTTGGATGAGGAGTGAAAGTCATGGAGAGGAAAGGTTTTTGGCAAAGCGGGCATAAGCCCTCCCTGTTCGGTGCTTTTCTGTATTTTGATATCAGTTTTATGATTTGGGGCATGCTCGGGCCGCTTGCGGTTGTCATTGCTGCAGATTATCCGATGGATCCGGTTCAGAAGGCAAATTTGGTGGCGCTGCCCGTTCTGGGCGGCTCGATCCTCAGACTTGTATTAGGCTTCCTGGCTGATCGTATCGGTCCCAAACTTACCGCTCAGATTGGAATGATGGTCACCCTGATCCCTCTGTTGCTCGGCTGGTTATGGGTAGATTCACTCGATCAATTGTACGTCGTTGCTGTTCTGCTCGGGGTCGCGGGAGCATCGTTCGCCGCTGCGCTTCCTCTTGCTGGTCAGTGGTATCCCAAGGAACATCAAGGTCTGGCAATGGGGATCGCGGGTGCCGGGAACAGCGGTACCGTTCTCGCGACCTTGTTCGCCAATCGTCTTGCCCAGCATTTCGGAAGCTGGGAAGTTGTGTTCGGTCTAGCAATCATACCTATTGTACTGGTCTTCATTTACTTCTCGCTGTTTGCCCGCAACAGCCCGAATCGCCCTGCCCCCAAACGGCTGTACGAATACGGCCATGTCCTTAAACAACGTGATGCTTGGGTATTCTGTGCCCTGTACTGCGTAACCTTTGGCGGCTTTGTCGGGCTCGCTAACTATCTGACGATCTTCTTCAACACCCAGTATGGTCTCTCCGCGGTTCAGGCCGCAGACATTACAACGATCTGCGTCATCGCAGGGAGCTTCTTCCGCCCAGTTGGAGGCTTTCTCGCCGATCGAATCGGCGGCTCTCGAATGCTGATGATTCTCTATGCCGGTGCCGCGATCATGCTGATCGGTGTTTCCTTCCTGCCTCCTCTTTGGGTCGTTGTCATCCTGCTGTTTATCGGCATGATGTGTCTGGGAGCGGGTAACGGTTCCGTATTTCAGCTCGTCCCTCAACGGTTTGCCGGCGAGATCGGCCTGGTTACCGGGATCGTCGGCGCTGCCGGTGGACTTGGAGGCTATGCGCTGCCGCTGATTCTGGGGCGATTGTACCAAGCGACAGGCTCATACGCCACAGGCTTCATCATTTTAAGCTTTATCGCGGCGGCTTCGTTGACTCTTACGATCGTAATGCAGCTGAAATGGCGCCGCAGCTGGCTCCGCAGTGTGCCATCCGGCCCGCAAACCGGATCGGCTAAGGTTTAATCTCGGAATTAGCCATACGTACAGCACATTGAGCAGAACAACTACGTGGAATCGTGTTGTTTTGCTCATTTTTTTATATGGCGGAACGTAGTCATGTTTGGTCTTCCTAAAGATTACCTTCAATTTATTGCTGATTATTATGAGAACAATCGGACGTATTCAAAGTACAAGCCCAAAATATCAAGGCGATCATGCTTACTAGAGCCCCCAGCATGCACACGCCGGACCACCCTGCCCAAGAATAAATCCAGGTTGACGCGATTGCACCCGTTGCACTTCCAAAGGAATAAAAGACCATGTACCCGGCAGTTAACCTGCTCCTTGCTTCCGGACGAACACTTAAAATCATGCTTTGATTGGTAACGTGAATCGCTTGCACTGCGAAATCCAACATAAGGATCCCTATGATGAAAAGCCACATGGAATGCAGTAGTAACCCGATTGGGAGCCATGCGAACAATAACAGCAACAACGCGATTCCTGTTGTCCGTTGTCCTAATCCCCGATCTGCCAGTCGCCCAGCGCTGCTTGCGGCCAATGCCCCCGCAGCGCCTGCGAGTCCAAACAATCCAATTACGCTGTGGCTGAACGAAAGTGGAGAGGAGCTCATCGGCAAAACCATTGAGGACCATAAAATACTAAAGTCTGAAAAAATGAAGAAAGCAAGGAGGCCGCGAATTCTCAATAGGGGGATTTGTACGAATAGATCTTTTATGGAGCGGAGTACTTCCCTGTACGAGTTCTTACTTGGCGGACGTCTTGTATCGGGTGTAACGGTTAGGAACACAAAAGCCAATGAGATCATGATCACTGCCGAGACGATATAAACGGAACGCCATCCGTTCATATCCGCTAAGGTGCCCGAGAAGGTACGGGCCAGTAGTATCCCTATTACAATTCCACTAGTAACAACTCCAATCGTGCGGCCACGTCTGTATTGCGGTGCTCGATCAGCGGCAAGAGCAACAAGCACTTGTGCAACTACAGCCTGGAATCCAACCGTCCCCAAGCCGAGGAATAGAAACCAAGGTTTTGAAGCTAATGCGACGATACTTAATGCGATCGATAATAACACGATCATCCCCGTTACAAGCCGACGCGGATTAAACATATCCCCTAACGGCACCAAGAACAATAACCCAAACGCATAACAAATCTGGGTCACGGTTACTACCGTACCGATGATAGATTTATTCATACCAAACTCAGTAGCCATGCAAAGGTTGGGAGAAATAAACCGTTGCTACTGCCGATCCGCAGATGACCGCATAAAGAAAAACCGCCGCGCTCGATAGTTGAGCTTGTGATTCCGTGTAATTCGGACGAAGCTTAGGGGAACTTGACATTAAATCAGCCTCCTTAAATGTACCGTTCGGTATGTTATTTTGAGACCAATTAACTCACAGAAATGGATGAATGTCAACACTTGGTTGATTTAATCAATATTCTTCGATAAAATATTATGTACTAAAAGGTATTTAATCAGGAGGGGTTATGGCTAGAATTCGTGAATTTGATGAACAACAGGCTTTAACGGAGGCAATGCATGTGTTTTGGGAAAAAGGATACGAGGCGACTTCACTTAGTGACTTAACTTCACGAATGAAGATTCAGAAACCTAGTTTATATGCTGCATTTGGAGACAAATTATCTTTGTTTGAATCAGCCCTTCGAAAGTATAACGAAATACACGCTAAATCCATTCGCTTGAAGCTTAACGAAAGTACGAGTGTCAAGACTGCCTTCAGGCGCTTGTTTCTGGAAGGGGCGTTCCCTGACGGAACCCTTGAGCAGAATGGCTGCTTCTGCATTAATACGATGGTGGAGCTCGCTCCGCACGATGCGAAGTTTGAAATTTTGACGCGAGAGCATCAACAATATTTAGCGGCGATGTTTGAAGATGCCCTTAAACGAGGGATACGCTCCGGAGAGATCGACGAATCGATCAACGATCGGGCGATAGCCCAGTCCCTTGTGGTAGCTTTCATCGGAATAACGGTATTAAAGAAATCCAATCCTAATCGGGAATGGATCGATAGCTGCATCGACTCAGCGTTATCATTACTCACAGCACCCCCACGTAGTGATAGTCTGATTAAATGAAAGGAACCAAGTGTCGATCCGTGTTCCTTTCAGCTTCAGCTTGTCCCCCGACAACCATATTTGTTATGTTAATAGTAGTTCTGCACTTGATGTTGATTAGGAGTGCATACAAAAATGCCGTACAAGCCACGGCATTTTTGTAGGTTATAGGTTGGGGGAGTTATGAATGCGAAGTAGACAGGAAGCCATTGATTACTGTTTGAGTTTGAGCCATGCGTATGAGGATCAACCATTTCGTGATAAAAATTGGACAGTGATTCGGCATCAAGATAACAATAAAGTTTTTGCTTGGATTTTTGAAAAAGACCATCTTATTTGGATCAATGTAAAATGCGAACCCGGCATGCTCGAGTTCTTACGCCAGGCATACACTGCAGTAGTTCCGGCCTTTCACCTTAATAAAAACCATTGGAATTCTATTATTCTTGACGGCACCGTACCAGAAGAAGAAATTCACAACATGATCAAACAGAGCTATCTTTTAACTAAAACATCTTCCCGAGATTAACCCGGTTCACTTTTCGCTTCCATCCAAATGATAGATGAGCTGCACGACTCCTGAGGAGAACGTTCTTGTATTCACCAGCTTTAAATTCAACCTTTGCTTGATATCCACGAACAACGGCTTTCCTTCTCCCAAAACGACAGGGTGAACCGATAGTCTGAATACATCAACCAGCCCTAACTGGATAAAGGTTGTAATGAGGCTTGCTCCTCCATATAACCAGATGTCTTTACCCGGCTTATTCTTTATTGCATGTACTTCTTCAAGAATATGATCGTTGATGTAGATTGCTTTATGATCGTTTCCTGATTGCGTCCGGGAAAACACAAATTTTTCTTTAATGTGAACGATTGACCAAAGCTCATGATCAGCGTCCGATTGATCCGGATCCGGCGTGAATTGGCCCCACAAATCATAACTTTTTCTTCCATACAATATCGTATCGATTTGATTCAAGAAATCCAAAAACCCCATCTCCGGGTCCATAATGCACCAATCTACTTCCCCATTCTTTCCTTCAATATAACCATCCAAAGTTACGGCTAAATCTAAAATGATTTTACGTTTCATGCTTTGTTTCTCCTTTCGGGATTTACCACTTATTCTAGCCCTTAATGATGTCATCTAATGTCATATAACGTATCCATCGAAAATAAAAAAAGCCGCCGATAAGCGACTTTGCATGAAAAAAGTTTCCTCCGGCGCAAGGCGTGGCTATCCCCAAGTCTGCCACACTTGAGTTTCGAGTAAATGTTTGGCTCTGGCGATCACAGATTCGGGAATCTGACTCACCTCTCCCATTTCATAAAGCACAGACATATGCCACCATGCCCCATCCCATTTCTGGCGGGTGTGTTCACCGTGGGCTGTCACCCATTGCGAAGTGGATTCAAGGAATCGTATAGATTCTTCAATTGCCAAACGAACCGTTTGATTGGTTGCCATCCTGCTATCTCCTTTTGGTATACCGCCGTAAACCTTAACCTTGCGTGGATCTCTTCACTGGGTGGGTGGAGCGGCAATCCGTATATCGAACCCGGGTAACTATCAATTCCTAATTGATATCTCTTATAACGCGGCAAAGCTGCCGAGTCGACCATGGATCCGGCAGCTTTGATTTTTTAATCAGTCAACCACTGAGGAGAACTCACCAGAAGCCTCCATCGGAATGAATAATCTGTCCCGTAATCCATTCAGATTCTTCGCTTGCTAGAAAAACGATTAATTTGGCAGCATCTTTAGGTTCACCGATCCGCCCCATAGGGAATCTCGGTAGCAAGTATTCTTTCAATTCATCGTTCATCCATCCAGTGTCTGTTGGTCCAGGGTCTACTGCATTAACGGTGATATGAAGCGGCGCTAATTCGAGAGCAACGGATTTCGTAAAAGTGGAAATCGCCCCCTTGGTCGAAACATAAGCCAAATTTCCAGGTTGAGGTGATTTGTCCTGACCCGATACCAGGTTAATAATTCGGCCACCGTGTGTGCCTTCA
Organism: Paenibacillus sp. FSL R5-0810; assembly: GCF_038002285.1. Classification (NCBI taxonomy): domain Bacteria; kingdom Bacillati; phylum Bacillota; class Bacilli; order Caryophanales; family Paenibacillaceae; genus Paenibacillus; species Paenibacillus sp. FSL R5-0810. The sequence goes on along the minus strand of NZ_JBBOCF010000001.1, from coordinate 1,525,862 downwards.
ATTCGACGAGCGAACTCAACCGTCAAAAGACACGTTCCTCGAATGTTCACGTTATAATGAGCATCGAGGATATCCGCATTGAGTGATCGAAAATCAACATCAACGGAATGGGTTGCGTTATTTACAAGAATGGACGGCAATCCCAGCTTCTCCTGAACTTCATTAAGCAGTATTTCCGGTGCTTCAATCTGCGATAAATCCAACTCCATGGATTCGCACCTTACGCCCAAGCTGCGGATTTCCTCCATTAGATGTTCTGCCCAGTCCAAATCCTCATTAACAAAATAGTCCATGCCTTGATCATAGGCTGACCAATGAGTGAAAAAGATGTCAGCGCCTTCTCTTGCTAATTCCAGGCATATTGCAGTACCTATGCCCATCTCCCGACTGGCGCCCGTAACAATGGCAATCTTATTCATTAATCGTTTCATACCCCGCATCTCCTCACGGAAACGCCGATTGACGTGCTAATGGAGACGTAGGCTCACCCATTAAAAAAGCGAATACCTAAAAAGGAATTCGCCCGGTGTATTTATAGCACATGAACCCAGCGATCCAATAATGGTTAAACAAAAAATGGGAAATTGACCCTTTAATGAAAAAGGGTTCAACATATCCTTTCCATTCCTTCACCATTACAGGATATCTGCCATTTTTAGTCCATGCTCCTTTCGTACATCTCCATGCTCATACGGTACCATAATTATGAATGATAGTAAATTCGTTATTAATAAAAACGGGACGGATTTTCAGATGTCAGATTGATCTTCCGGTCGGTGAGAAGGGGCCTTGAAATTTTACTTCAACAAAAAAAAGAGCGGGAGGCTCCTCCCGCTCGAACACATAAATCCATCATATGCATATGATACCAGCTCGACCCTTACTCCGTTTCTTACGAAGCCTCCCGGCTTCTGAGCAGGTAGTTGTACATCAGCTGCGCTGCCATGGCCCGATTGGTAACAGACTTCGGTGACAGCTTGCCTCCAATGGTGCCTTGAAGCATTCCGGCATCCAGCATGTAGTCCATCGCTTCCTTGGCATAACTGGATACGTCCTTCGCATCGGTATAGCTTTCGATCTTCTTTCCTCCGCCCGGCAGCTCGCTGCCAACCGATTCCATCATCGCATGGAGCATGACGACCATATCCTGACGCGTGATCGAGTCCCCTGGTCTGAACCGGTTATCTCCCGTTCCATGGACAAATCCCAGCTTCTTCGCTGTAGATAGATACGGCGTATAGTAGCGGCTGCCCGCATCGGCAAAATTACCGTCTTCATCCGTATTCTCCGGATTTATGCCGAAGGCGTTCATCGCCATGACCAGGAAATCGGCCCGGCTGATCTCCTTCTGCGGCAGATACCGTCCTCCTCCCGCCCCCTTAATAATGTCACGGGCAGAAAGGTAATGGACGGCGTCTGCATACCAGCTTCCCGGTTCCACATCCCGATAGGATACCGGCTTATATGCAATCGCATATGTGCCAAGCTTGCCTGTCTCGAACGTCAGAGCACGAAGCTCTTCATCGTAAAATGCGTTCAGGACAGAGGTTATCGCTCCCATCGCATCGACTTCCCACGCGACCAGCTGATCCGTTCGTTCGTCGGTCTTGGCTGCATAGTGGAGCGAGACGGATACTGGGGTAGTACTTCCCGGCCATTCCACCGTCTTGCCATCGATTTGCAGCAGCAACTCAACGACCGGTCTATTAGCGATCCCGGCAAGCTGGTCCGTGGACAACAGGCTTCGATCACCCGCCCGTACCACGATACCCGTGAACTGCCCTGCATCCGGCAGACGGTTCAGCATATCGGAAGCCAGCTTCACGGTTGCCTGCGGCGTAACGATCTCGATCCGTTCCCGCGCGTGATTGCGGTTCAAGTAAGCTGACGGAACCTGGATGACGATTTCGCCGTTGAACGAGCGGGCGCTTTCGTCCAGCTGGATCGTCACGGTCTTGATTCCACGCGCGTTCGCAGAGACGCTCTCGAAGGCACTGCTGAGCTCCGATTCGCTGACGGCTGCTTGAGCCCTCTGGCCGTTTATGGCGATTTGCGCCGTAATCGTTCCCGGTCTGGAAGGCCCAGTGGCCGGTGGTTTTCCACCTGGCTTGCTTTGGCCTGGTTGATTACTGCCGTCGTTATTGCCGTTGTTTCCGTTGTTTCCGTTGTTTCCGTTATTACCGTTATTACCGCCCCCATTGTTGCCGTCGCCGTCATTTCCGCCTCCAGGCGGAGACGTTTTCTTCGAGGTCGTAAAACGATAGATTGGGCTCAGCTGCTTGGCGCCGAATTCATCGGTAATATCCATATACCAGTAATACGTCTTGCCGGCTTCAAGCCCCTTCCATGCGGCTGAGGCAATTTCTCCGGATTTCACGTCTTTTTTCTCGCCAATCAGCTTATTTTTGTACACGTTGACTGCAAAATAATCGGTTGCCACCCGTTTTTGAATGTCCCTGAACGCAAACGGCTCGGTAAAATCCTCGATGGCGTCGTCAAAGAAATTGTAATCGTCCAAGTAAGGCGAGTACGTATCCACGTCCAGCGTACCTGAGACCGGATCGAATTGAAGCAGGCGCAGATAGCCGTTTCCGCCATTCGGCCCACCCTGATAATCTGCCAGCATTTCGATCACCTGTCTCGTCGATCCGTCCGGATGCGTCACAGTCTTCACGACCCTATTCGCGGCATGATAATGCCCGCTTAGTACGAGCTGCACGTTTTTGTTCGGTGCAATGACCTGGTCAAACACGCGCTGTGCCATATTTGACAAGGTGCCGTTGCTCTCCAGATAGGCGTGCATGCCCACGATCGCTATGCGGTCCGCATGCTTCTTCAGCGCCTCGTTGGCCCAAGCAATGGTTTCCGGTGTGTCTTCAAGTCCGAAGCCGATGTACAGGAAAATAAAGTCATGGCCTCCAAACGATACGAGGTCGTAATGGTTGCGGTTGTTATCCATTTCGCCGCCATACCACGGATTGTTCTTGTATCGGTCGGCCCCGACATACTTTCCGTAGTAGGAGTAATCCACGCCGTCAATGATGACATCGTGATTACCCGCGAGGACGCCATACGGTACGCCCGCTTCGTCCAGCTTCTTCAGATTGCGGTCGGCTACCGCCCACTGCTTCTCGTCGTCAGCCACGTTCACGATGTCACCTGTATGAATGACATAACTGAACAAGCCCTTTTTATATTCTTCCGCGATCCAATCGCCCAGTTTATCGAAAATATCCGGGTACGATTCCGCGTAATACTGCGTGTCCGTAAACCATAAAATGTTGAACGGCGCGTTCGCGCTCTTCACTTCATCCTGCACCATGGCCTGGATTTTGCCATTTCGCACATAACGCTTAGGATCCACTTCCGCCGTCAGGGCGATGTCGGATTCGGCATCGTCGCCGGTGGCCGACTTCAGCGCTGTCCACTTGCCAGTCTCATAATCCCATGCATACAGCGTCACGATGCGTCCCGGAAGCGTGCGTCCCTCCCAGTGCAGCTCTACCTTATCCTGTTCGGTCCATGCTTCGTCCAGCTGGACTTCGAATCGATGATAAGGGAATCCGGAATCGGTATCCGTGGTGAGGTAATCTCCGTCAGGGTAAGCCATTTTGTCGGCCTCTTCCTTGCCGATCCCCTTCTCGCCGTCTGGCTCCAGAACAAGCGGCGGCTCCCGGTCTGCAACGTTGATATGACCCTCGATTCCGTCAGCGCGGGCAAAATCGTATTTATCCCCCTCCAAAAAGCGCACATCCATCGAGTCTCCGCTTGGATCGCTGAGCCGAGCTCTCAGGCTCGGATTCAAACCAACGTTCTCCGCGAAATCGGCTGGGGAAACTTCGCCCGGAAGAAGAGGCTTCTCCTCTTCAATCATGAAGGTGCGTGTGATCTCCGCCGAATTGCCGGCCCCGTCGAGTACGGTCACTTTCAGAATATGCTCGCCCGGCGCAAGCAACGTGGAAGACGTCTCGTAAGGAAGCGTGATCGTCTCACCATCAAGCTCCGCCGTAACTTCGGCAACTCCGCTTAACTGGTCCGAAGCGACCACATCCAGCTTGAACGCCCCTTTGAGCTGCATTGCTTCGGTCAACAACTGTCCTTCCCCATACGATATTCCTTCAATCTCCGGAGCGGTATTATCCACAGTCACGTCGATGGACTGGAAGACTTGTCCGTTCATCGACATGCTTAGAGGATAAATCCCGTCCTTTATCGTAGCGGTGTCAAGCTCGGCATATCTTGCCGTAAATTTGTCCTGCGGAATCGGGAAGCGGAAGTCGCTGATCATCGGCTTGTTCGGATTGCTGCCGTAATCCGCATCACCGAATCCGTAGTAGGTATCCTCCCGGTAATCCACGGTTGTTTGCCCCAGATTGCCCAGGTAGTTCAGCACCTTATCCGGTTTAACGACCGAACCGTCCGGAAGCACGAGATGAAGATTCATCACTTCGAAATCGTCATGGTTGTTCTTGCCGAATACCTTGTCGTGATCTTTGACTTGATAAGGAGCGTTCTCATTTCCTGTATGCACGGAAACGGTCGAACTGGTTACGAAAAGATCCGGTGTCATATCGAACATCGACCATGCGCCGTCGATATATTTGGGCAAGATTCGTGCGAAAAAGACCGTCTCTCCGCTTGCGTTCAGCGCGCTTGCCGACGCTTGGTAGATCTGATCGATGCCACGGGTCTGCATGCCGAGCTGTACCTTGCCTGGCAGCGCATTGCGAAGAGGCATCGGATTTCCGTCGAAGTGAACCTCGATATCGTCCTCGGCACGGGAGCCGTATGCGTAGAATGATGCATTCCCGCTAAGCATGCTTCCGTTTGCAATGGATAACCCCGTCTTCGGCAGCTCCGTCCCCGTGCTTTCATCATTAACGGTCAGAAGGCCGCCTCTGGAGTTATATGGAACCCGTGTACGATTGCCGCTGCTGTCGACCGCGTCGATGATATAACGATAGACGCCGGTTTCATTCAGTGTGATCGAGCCTTGGTAGACGTAACGTCCGTTTTCCTGGGACGCAAGCTGCAGCGCATGCTTGTCCGTAAAAGTCGTCGGCTCCTCGGAGGCTGCTCCGATCAATACCTCTGCTGAAGCAAGAGGCTCGTCGCTGGTCACGGTCACAGCATATGCCTGCCCCTTGCCCAAATTATAGGCGGTCTGTTCATGCTGAAGCGTAGGTGCAATCATGTCCACGCCTGTTATAGGCGGCACCTGACCCGGATCAATGCTGCCAGGATTGGCATACATCCGGTTATCCAGTCTTTTCATAGTCGTTCCTGCATCCGGGTAGGCATATCGAACGACTGCGTTACGAACGTCGTTCACCAGCCTGTCCGGGCTGTCGGGCGTGCTCGGGTCGTACCAGGCCTGCACGATGTACGAATTTGCCTGACCCGGTGCTGAAATGGCCAGCCCGCGATGCAGCGAATTCGGAAGATTGAAATCGGAAGCTTTTGAATTATCGTAGAAAATAATGTCGCTATCGTTCAGCGTGCTGTTAAAGTGCAGATTGAAGTCGGCCGTCGTTGTATATCCCTTGCCGTTGGCGATGGCTTCCTTCGCGAACCAGATGACGGCTGAGCTGTAAGGCTCGATTGCGGTATGATCCGGAATCGTCCAGCTCTTCGGTGCCGTCTGATTCGGGTACAGATACCAGAGCGTGTAATCCTTGAGGTCCAATTCCTGATCCGAATGATTGTAGATTTCAACATATTCGTACTGGTTGCCGCTTCCCCATCGGTAATCCCCGGCCGGGTTCGGCAGAATCTCGGTAATGAGGATGCGCGGAACGTCTCCGCCTGCGACGGCACCGGTTAACGCCGTTTCATAATCCCCGGATCTCGAACGTTGAAGCCCATCCGCTGCCTCTATGTAATAATACAGCTTATCGCCGATCAACTGATCGGCCGGAACGACCGCATCGAATTGATCCCCTCCGCGATCCATCATATCGATCATGCTGTATGGGTTATTGACAGCCGTTTTGTAATAAAGCTTAACGTCTAACGCATCGCCGTCTTCGTCATAGACGCTTGCACTTACGGTCAGAGGCTGCGTCGGGTCGGCCGAGGCGACCGGCGTGTGACTGATGTCCGGCATGCGATTGTCAGGCGGCAACAACTGATCCGGATCGATGATACCGGCGGAAGGCGCTGCTTCCCGTGCGTAAGGAATCATTCCTGAACCGCCGGAAGGCGGCTGAAGGTGCACGCTCTTGCCGTCGCCGACATCCTCGGCGGTATAGTAGAAGCTGCTGATTACGGCGGCGTCATCGCCTTTACGGGTTATGTATAAACCGCGGTCCGTGTTGTTGAGGCCATCCTGTCCCCGAAGCTTGAATACCGGTACATGGTCGGGAACCGAATGATACTGCCGGAAATCGGATTCCGTCAGGGCGGCGGCAGCCCCGGTTATGGACGAGCTGGTTCGTTCCACCCATAGCACGGCTGGGCTGTCCGCCGGGATGACCACTCCATCCGGATTGCCGTAAACCGTGTCCGTTACCGTCAGCGTCTTCACGCCCGTATTGTAGTCGTAACGAATGTTGAACTCATCGTTGAACGAGAGCGGTGCCCCCGAATGATTGTAAAGCTCAACATATTCGAACAGATCGGCCCCGCCTGCGCCCTCGATCGTTTGCTGATTCGACCGGTCATCGGGATAAATTTCCGAGATGAACACGGGCATCGCTCCCGAAGGGGCTGCATAAGCGGGGGTGTTTGCAAGCGCAAACTCAAAAAAGCTGCTGCCGATCAGTATGCCGGATAATAATCCGGCGATCCATTTTCGCTTCATGTGCTCCTCCTTCATGCTTTTTATCTCTAAAAGCCTAAAGCATGAAGGTTAAGTGAATATCAAACGAAATCGAGTATTTCGTAAACGTAAGACAAGTCGTTCGTCTGTGTGTTGGAACGTCTGAATGTTCTTATGCCGGCAGGGCACACTACAGAAGGAGGTGCATATGATGAGGAAGTTATTGATACTGCTCTTGGTATTTCCTTTGGTTTTTGGATGTTCCACGGCCGAAGTTTTCGGCGAACCCAATGTAAATCATAGCCAAGAGGAACAGGATGATACGATACATTCCTATAGACGCGGCGGATTTCGCTCGCCCAGACGAAGCTATAATCCGGGAATCGGTACCCCTGGGCGTACGACGCGGAGACCGGACCAAAACGTTCGCAATCCGGGCCAACCGAGAACAACGCCAACGCCGCGAACGGGGTTCGGCGGTTTTTTCGGCGGTTTATTCGGGGGATTGGCACTAGGGACAATATTGGGATCATTGGTCAATCCGTTTGCCGGTTTTTCGCTTGGGTTTCCTTTGCTGTCACTACTTAGCATTGGGCTATGGATCATCATTATTTATGCGATCATTAGATTGTTTCGTAGGCGGAAGCAATATTAATCGGAACCCACTGTATGATTTAACAGTGGGTTTTACATTTCAATGGGACCACTCGTTTCGGTGGGAGCTTTCGCGCTCGTATGCGCACCCGCATTGAAGTATGGTTAATCCGGTTCTGCGGAACACGCGCTTAACGCCGAGCAGAATCTTCATCTGTTCCGGCGACCGAATCGAAAACACCGTCCTCCGGAACGTTCGTGAGCTTTAGCTGCCGCTTGATCTGATTATTCATACTCTCATACCAGGACTCAAAGGAGTCATCCAGCTGCTCCTCTCGATTACGATCCTCATTCACATCCGAATCGACTTCGATGTCATTACCCAATACCCCGTAGTCATCTTTGGGATGACTCATCATTCTCCTTCAGCTCCTTCTTCTACGGATTGAAATATTCTCTCCTGTACAACCCAATGTTATGCTACGGCTTTTACCAAGAATGATTAAGGTATGTGTCTATGACCTGCTGTTCGGTCCATAACGAACGCTGCAATTTCAAAAATCGATAGTTGTGAAAAGTATCACTCTACCAGAACATTACGTCTAAATAAATAGAGTCCGCTCATCAAACATCAGCCTGCAGATTAGATGGAATAATCAGAAATCACTCTTTGTTAACTAGGTCCTTCACCCCGGTTCAATCACAGACCATTTTCCTAAAAATTTGATTGCAAGATGTGAACCTCGGCATATATGATAAGATCACGAATCTCATACCGATTCCATTATTCGGCATTGATTTTATCATTTCAAGAGGGGGATTTTATCTGAAACGTAAACTCATCGTCAAAGTAATGACCACGGCTGCGCTGCTGAGCGCATGCACGTATCCCGTCCACGGGGCTTCCATTTCGCTGAACGATATTAATCAATCCTATGCCAAGGATGCGATTCTGGGATTAGTGGAACAAGGTATTATCAATGGAAAGGGCAACGGCAAGTTCGATCCGACCGGCAAAATCGAGCGCCAGGACTTTGCCATCATCCTGGCGAAGGCATTAAAGCTTGATATTCACTCCAACCCTGAGAAACCGACATTCAAAGACGTTCCGGAGGATCACTACGCTTACGCATTCGTTGAGGCTGCCGTCAAAGCCGGCTTGATTAAAGGCGTAGGCAACGAGATGCTTGGCGTGGGACAGAACCTATCCCGGCAAGATATGGCGGTGTTTTTGGTAAGAGCCTTAAGCGTCGTTGGTATTGGAAAGGATGAAATTGGAGACATTGATAGTAGATTGAAATTCTCCGATGCGGCAAGCATTGCCGACTATGCCAAGTATCACGTTGCAGCGGCCGTGGAGCTTGGGCTCATGAAAGGCATTAACGACAAGATGTTTAATCCAACAGGTCAGGCGGACAGGCAATCGGTCGCATTAGCAGCCAACCGATTCCTGAAAGTGAAAGAAGAGCTCGAGACTCCATCTGAAACGCCAGTTCCAACGCCTAAGCCTGGTGAGGAAACGCCTACTCCTGCCGAGAAGCCGACACAGAATCCAACGCCACCCACCGGGGGCAGCGGCGGTGGATCAACCGCGCCAAGCGACCCGAATCCGGGCGGCAACCCAAGCACGCCGGACACTACGGCTCCAATGGTAAGACTATTGTCTGCCGAATCCGTCGTCGTAGGGGATAACGTAGCGGTTACTAGCAGCGAAACCGGTATCGTTTACTTCGTTCCATATTCATTGAACGCCTCCACGAAAGCCCAGCTTGAATCCTTTGTCGCCGACAAGCTTGCCAACAAAACCATCGTGGCCGCTGCTCAAACCGAAACACAGATTGCAACCTTAAATCTGTCACCGGGCGATTACAAAGTGTATGCGGTCGATGCTGCCGGCAATGTGTCTGCGCCTTCCAATAAGATTATCCTTTCCGCACCACTGATGAAGCAGCCAACTCTGCATTTTTTCGATGGTCGCTCACTCGCGATCGCTTACGAAGAGACACTTAACCCCCTCTTCGTACCAAATGTCAATGAAATATCCGTATATTCCAAGGATGGAGAGCTGCGATTGCCGCAGGAAATTAAACGGATTGAGATTACGGGGCAATATATTCTCGTTACTTTTGCCGAGCCGCAGCCTATGGCCAGACCGTTGGAAGTCGTGTATGCTCCGTTATCAGCCTCCACCGCCGTCCGCAGCGCCGATGGAAAGCTCTCACCAGCCTTCGGGCCGACCGCGGTTCAGTATTTGCCGGACAACGTAAGGAGTCTTCTTGAGCAGCTGATTTCATCAGCCGAGACGCTCCGTGAAAACTCAACCCCGGGGAATACGGTTGGTACTTACCCGCCGTTCGCGTTCGATCAATTGAATCAGGCGATCCTAAATGCTTACTCCGCTGCGGACAACCCAAATTCAACCGTGGAAAGTTTGGCCAGCGCATATAACCACCTGTACCAACAAATCGAAGCGTTTAAGAGAAGTCGTCTAAAGCCCCTCAAAATCTCCCTGACTGAGGAAAATGCATCGTTCGTGTTAAACAGCAACAGGTTGAGCGTGAACGGCATGTCAGCACGAATTACGGATTCCTCACTAGAGGAAGACCGATACGATATAAGGAATATTGGAAACCTAATTAAGGTAACGAGAGACGATGCTTTCACAGAACTGGAAATCCATTTTAATCCTGTCGCTTACGGGTTCGAGATTCAGTCAGAAGGCGAAACGATTGGACATATCGAGATCGAGACTTCGGATCCATCGCTCATCCAGTTGACTGGCGGTGACCAGGGTATCCAGGTAGCGCCAGTTCCGAATGTGAATCAAGACCGCCCGGTCTCCCTCATCTTTAAGGTATTCGAGAAGGATGCCGAAGCGGGTAAGATCGAATTGCCTATCCGATTTGATTCCGAGCCCCCGACAGTTACGGGGGTAACCTACGACAGCGCTCAAGGACTCTTCTTATTCCAATCCGCTGAACCGGTATATTCCTATCCTCAGACCATTCCACTGAGGGCTCAGGTCGATTACTCCAGTAACGGCGATTTCGGCCAAAATTCCATCGATATCTTCCCGTTAGTGGACAGAGAAGACTTCGAGGCAGGAATCACGCAGGATAAACGCGCCGTCATGATTCAGCTTACCCCCAAAGGGCTTTCCAAGCTGGCCGGTGAGCTTCCTGGCGGAAAGTTCAGAATCACGATATACGGCATGAGTGATTTCGCAATGAATTGGCAGCAGGAGCTTCATATTATTGACGCACCGAAAACGCAATGAGGAATAAGTCGACAACGTCAATAGAACCACCCGATTAACGGGTGGTTCTATTTGCGCAAGCCTGCTTGCTTTTTGTATTGAATAATAAAATGCCGCATGCAGCCTCTTGCTCCATAGCACGCATAAAGCGCTCCCTCATTTGGTCCAGACGACCTGTTCGCCGTAATCTCTTCCCCAATCGTACATCAATTTCAGGATAGGCATTAAGCTCTCCCCGTAAGGCGTAAGCGAATATTCGACTCGGGGCGGAACCTCGGGGTAAACAACACGTTGGACCAGCCGGTCCTCCTCCAATTCACGGAGCTGATTGGTCAGCATTTTCTCCGTGATGTGGGGTATCATACGGTTCAGCTCACCGAAGCGTTTAACGCCCTCCAAGCCAAGATGCCAAAGGATGATCAGCTTCCATTTGCCTCCGATGACCGCCAGGGTTAACTCCTTATGGCAGTTAATTTCTTTGAGATTTATTCGCTTCTTGACTTCATTTGCCATAATTATCACCCCTTCTTTCCTACTAGTATACAACGGTCACGGAGATCCCATCAAAGTGGAGTACATAGCGCAGGGACGTGTCCTACTCCAGATTGGCATGCAGGCTGAACATCTGGTCGGATTGGAGCTCGCTTACCTCCATCAATCTTAAGATGATGGAATCCAGCACAATCAACATGGTCTGCTCAAATAGAGAGGCCATCGGCTGGACGGTCACGAGCGCATCTTGGTGCTGTTCCTTGGTGCTTCCCGGCAGCTGAACGATCGTATCGGAAAGCTGCCCGATGCGAGATTCGGGTTGGATCGTTAGGGCGGCTACGTCAGAGCCGATATGCTTGGCCTTCTGGGCCATCGCAACTAGACTCTGCGTTTCTCCTGAACCTGAACCGATAACAAGCAAGTCGCCTGACCCGATCGCTGGTGTTACTGTGTCGCCCACAACGTGAACGTTATATCCCATCTGCATTAGCCGCATGGCAAAGGTTCGCATCACCAGGCCGGATCTGCCCCCACCCGCTACAAAGATGGCATCGGCATGCAGGATTCGTTCAATTAGTGCTTCAACCTGAACGGCTTCGACCTTCTGTACAGCTTCGGATAGCTCTTTGACGATTAGAACGGCCTGCCTAAAGATTGGCTTGCCCATCTGGTTAGGCATGTTTTACCAGTTGATTCATTTTAGCGGCCACGCTCTTCTTATCGGATTGACCCGTGATTCCACCGCCAACGATGACAAGATCCGGCTTCGCTTGAATGGCTTCAGGAAGAGTCTCCAGCTTGATTCCTCCCGCAACGGCGGTTTTGGCATGTTTAACGACACGCTTGATCGCAGCCAATTCCTCGAAGGAATTCTTGCCTTCCGCCTGGTGGTCATAACCCGAATGGACGCAAATATAATCCACGCCTAAGGCATCAAGCTCCTGTGCCCTGCCCTCAATGTCTTTTACATTAATCATATCGACCATGACTTGCTTGCCTTGCTTCCGGGCTTCGGCCACAGCGCCTTTGATCGTGGAATCGTCGGATACCCCCAGCACCGTTATAATATCCGCACCGGCTTCGGATGCTTTCATCACTTCATACCCGCCGGCATCCATAATTTTAAGGTCGGCAAGCACTCGCAAATGCGGGAAAGCCTCCTTGATCGCTTTCACGGCATGCAGCCCTTCGTTAATGACGACCGGCGTGCCGATTTCCACGATATCAATATGCTCGGCTACCTCGGCCACCACTTGTTTCGCTTCCGGAATGTTCACTAAATCCAATGCCAATTGAAGCTCCATATCGTTAATCTCTCCTTATGAACGTATTGGTTATTGCCTTCACGAGCATTGTAGAGTAAACACGATACAATCCGGAAGTACGTACTTATAAGTGAGATACTAACTTGCAAGTAAGTAATAAAGCGGGACAAGGGTTTCAGGGCTTCATTTATTCTGCCTTGCCTTAACCACTCTCGGTATCTTTTTCTCATAAACGGATAAGACATGGGAAACCAATTGTTCGCTTGGCAGCGTGTTATCTCTCAAAAGCGCATAAATAAGGTTCAAGAATGTCTTTGCATCGTTCTCGGATAAATTTCGGATTGATTCCATAATATGATCATGTGAATAATGCTCTTCCTTCGACTCCATCTTTCTCCTCCCTAACCCAATATGACTTTAGTGCGCCTGCAAAATATGTAAAATACGTTGTCTCCATGACTCTATTACGAGATGGTTACACCCAAATTTTCGACTTCACTATCACAGACTCCTGCCGTTAGCTTAATGAAAAGGCAGCCAGATCATCAGACCTGCTGCCTCCACGTATTCATTCAACGATAGTTTTCTTAGCGCAATCTTATTAATGCAGCAAGATTACGTCTCTTGCGCAGTAAGCACGTGCTCAGGCGCTTTTTGCTTCATGATCGGCACCATGACCAGTGCACCAAGAAGGAATAATAATCCTGCTCCGCCATAGATCGTGCTCAGCGGAAAGGCGTCCTTTAACGCGCCGGCGAAAGACATGGATATGACCATCATGCCGACGAACATTGGATTTAGAACGCCGTTGACGCGGCCGACAATGGAAGCATGTGACCATTTGAGGATCATGGTGCTAATCCCGATATGAATGCAAGGGAACACAAGGCCATTCACAAATTGTACGGCCAGCGTGACCGGTACGCTCGTCGAATACCCGACAATGGCTGTGCAGACCGCTCCTGAAAGCATGCCCACAGCAAGAAGAAGCTGAGGCGGAACCTTCTTGGCAAAAACAGCGACGACCCCGCCGCCGATCAGCATGGCTCCGCCATTCACCATCAGCAGGTATTGCAGAAACTCCTCGCTGCGTCCCAGACGCTCCGTTACGATAAACAGATTGAGCGCTTGGGCTACACCAACAGCGAGTCCAGCGAGAATAAATGCGAGTCCGAGCATGCGCAGGACTTGGCTTTGCCAAACATAACGGAAGCCTTCGGCGAAATCTTTACGAAATTGCCCTTTTACAGCGGCCGTTTGCGGCTTCATATTATCCTCAGGCAGGCGGACAAGAACGAGTGCGGACAGCAGAAATACGACGCCCATTACAGCGATCGATGTTTCCAGGCCAAACGTGCTGTATACGAAGGTGCCAAGCATAGGGCCAAGCACCATAAAGATGGCCATCAGCGATTGGAATAGAGCCATCCCTTGCTGCAGCTGTTCCTCAGGCACATGATACTTAAACAACCGCATGCTTGAAGGCTGCGAGAACTGCGAAAGAATCGCCGAGATGAATGCGACCAGGTAGACGGATTGCCATGAACCGAAATGTATGGTCAGAAGCACTACGAATACGGATACCGCGGATAATAAATCGCACCAGATCATCGTTCGTTTGGGCCGCCAACGGTCGGCAAATGTACCGCCAATGAACGAAAACACAAAAATAGGCGCGAATTCCGCCACGCTAATTAAAGAAATGGCGTATGGATCATTATTCGTTCGATCCGCAATATACAAAAGAATGGCAAAATTACGTACCCAGATCCCGATCTGCAGGAGCACGCTTGATAATAAAATCGTCTGCAGGAACCGATTGTGAAGCAGGCTTGGTGCATGGGTGCTTCTTTCTTGCTTCAACCTTTTCAACCTCCAATTTGTCTATAAAGATGTGCATCTTGCGTCGTGCTACGGCTCTCCTTTCCATTCTTTAATTATAAGAACCTCAACATGGTTGACCTCCTACTAAAGACTGATATTTCGGAGTGCGTGAAAAAATTTTTCCCTGTAGATGGTCAGGGCGATGCTTCAAATCAGCCCTGGAGGAGTTACCGGGAATCGCTGCAATAATGAGTATTTGTTACCCGCTGGCTGATAAAATTGCAGCCATAAACAAAAAATGAACCAGACCCTCGGTCGGTTCATTTTTCATATTATTGTAAAAGAGTTTGCTTTTACTGCTCATGGCATTATCTTTATGGGTTTTCATAGTTTTTTAACGGCATTCCTACATACTCCCGGAAGCAGCGGGTCCGCTCTCCCTCGAATTCGAAGACGATAGCAAGCTCATTGCTAAAATGCCGCCCATTTAACGAACCTTCCGAGCGAAACACCACCATCCCGTTGTCATCATCCTCCAGCACGATGAGGGGAGTCAGCTGCATCTGAAATACGGAGCGCTCGAACCGGACTAATTCCTCGAACCGCCCTTTGCCCTCCTGCTTGTGATTCCATCCCTCTAACGGAAGTGGAACGAAGAAATGAAAATCCTCCGTAACCTGTTTAAGAAAATCGGCTGTATCCCCTGTTTCCAAAGCATGCCTAAAAGCATCAAACACTTCACTAGTGCGGGATTGGACAGAATCAAGAGATTTCTCCATGAACATATCCTCCTCATCAAGATTTATTAGCTGCTTACCTTTTATTCATCGCCTTTGTTTGATATAAAGAATAAGCAATAGGATACCTGCACTGCATGGCTTAACTCAACGCTAGAACCTTTAACTGGCTCGAGATCACGCCAAGGTGAAACGACTCGTGAATCAGAATGAAGTTTAACAACTCACCAGAGGTGTTGAATTGGAACGGTCCCATGGCAAACGGAGTTGAAAGTTTCTCGCCCAGCATTTCAGGTGTCAGCTCAGATAAGCGGGAAAGCTGAGCTGTTAACATCTCGACCATCGCTTCCTTTGACGGAGGATCGAACGTCCAATCCGAGGGCTTTGTTCCAGAGTTAAACAGCGTTTCATAAGAGTCCGGTATGACCGGCGGACTGTTAAAGATCAGGGCAGAATACTTATCCATCCAATACATCATATGGCCGACATTCCAACGAACCGTATTGTTGAAACCTGCGGGTTGAATATCGAAGAGTTCCTCCGGAATCGCCTGCACCTGCTGCACCAGCACTTGACGTGCAGTTGTGGCTGTGTTGATAATCATTTCAGACATGTTATTTTCCTCCTTTGTCATGAGAACCGCTTGATATGTCCCCATTGTATGACTCATGGAACTTACCATCAATGCAGTGGGCGTTACCGTAACGTTAAGTATCAGTTAACGATAACTCGTTGACACAAGAAGAAGTCGGAGCAACAATAGGCATTAAGCATGATACACATGCTATAGAAAGCAGGTGTGAAGGTGGAGTTAAAACAGCTTCAGTATTTCATGGCCATTTGTGAAGAGCTTCATTTCTCGAGAGCAGCCGAAAAAATGGGAGTCAGCGCACCCAATATCAGCCAGCAGATCAGGCGACTAGAAGAAGAATTAGGCGTTCTATTGTTCGACCGTGTGGGTAAAACAATTGTCCTTACAGATGCCGGTGCGATTCTTCGTGAGCATGGTGCCGCCGTGTTCAGACATTTGCAGCAAGCGGGCGATGCCATCGCAGATCTGAAGCAAATGCAAGGAGGCTCTCTATCCATCGGGGTATTGCCCGGTGACGCGGATCTGATGTTCAATGCCATGCTGCTCAACTTCCATCAGACCTATCCCACCATTTCGCTGTCCCTATTGGAAACCACAAAGGTAACGGAACAAGTGCTGGACCGAAGCATCGATGTGGGCGTAACCATTGGACCTGTTATCGATGAGCGGCTCACAACGATTCCTTTGTTCCATGAGGAGTTTTCATTGGCAGTAAGTATGCACGATCCCATTGCAACGGAAAGCTTTATCCCTTTGAGTAAGCTGCAAACCTTAAAAATGGTCATGTTCCCGCCAGATCATCAGTGCCGGAAGCTGATCGACCACTTTTGTATGGACAGCGGCTTTGCACTGCAGCCGCATATGGTGACGACAACATTATCTTCACTCCTTCAGATGGTACAGAGCGGAGTTGGCGCTTGTGTTCTGCCGAGACTTCTATTGGATAATCTTGACAATCCGGATATCAAGGTGGTGCACCTAAGGAACCCTACGCCTTCTCAGGACATTTGTCTGATCTACCGCAGCGACAGGTACGTCGGATACGCCATGCGCACGTTCATCAAGACTTTGAGAGCCTACATTGAGACAGCGATCCATCATGCGAAGTCTTCATAGTCAGGGTAATCCGTGAAAGAATCATCGGGATATGCAAGAACTTATGTCAGCACAACAAAAAAGTCGCGGGAATCCGCGACTTTGCGTTGGTGTGAGTTCTTGTCCACCCATCACTCGGACATACTTTGTTAACCCGTTCATTTTAAAAGAAATTCAATAAACATGTTAGCAGCATCACAACTAGAGGGCCGATCACGAAGAACCCTAGTAATAATGCAATGATCTTAAATGGCGCTGACATGCCATGGTTCATTTTTTAGCTCTCCTTCGTTAAACGCCTTATCATTTTCAGCCATAGGTTTATTTTACAATATGTGGGGCGTTAATGCTATAATTATACATTTGTAAACTAAGGTTACGTGTGATATAGGAAAGGCGCGCCCATCGAGGCAGCGCCTGATCATCCTTCCAATAACGCAAGCAACTGAAACGGTCTATCGATATGCGAGCTTTCGAACCAGCTATCAAGTCACCATTTCATACAAACTAGAGTCCATGCTCTCCACGAATGGCGACCAGTCCCCTGTCGTATAAAGCAAGAGCTGATGCATGGCCCGGGTACATGCCGTATACAAAAGCTTGCGATCGTTGTCCCGGCCGTAAGCATGCGGTGACGCCTCATATATCAGAACCGCATCGAACTCAACCCCCTTGGCGAGATACACGGGAATAACCATCGCACCTTTCTCAAAGGTTTCCGTTTCCTTCGTAATGAGCTGCAATGCTTCGCCTCCATGCTTCCGCAATGATTCGAAGGCTGAGCGGCTTTCGGCAGCCGTCTTCGTAATGACAGCAATAGATTCGAAGCCTTCGGCTTTAAGCGCTGCAATATCCTTTAATACACGTATGTCACGCATCTCTCCGTCTTCCACCTTCACAAGAAGCGGCTTCGGTCCGCTCCTTTCAAACGGGACGATTTCCGACGCGTCGGAGAGCAGCACCTTCGTAAATTCCACAATCTCCCGAGTTGAACGATAACTGCGCACTAGGCGGATCAAGCATGTTTCGGTTTCTCCATAGAGCCGGAACAGCGGTGACTCGGCATCCTGCAGATTCGTTGATTGCGTAAAAATCGCCTGCCCGAAATCACCAAGTACCGTCATGCGGGCACGCGGAAACAGTTTTTTGAGATACTCATATTGAAACGGTGAATAATCCTGCCCCTCATCAATGAAGACATGCCGAATCTCCGTGTTCGTGCGAACGCCTTCGATCAATTCTTTTAAATACAAATACGGAGTGGCATCCTCATAGAAAATTTCAAACTTCTCCAGCTTATCCTTGGTTTGCTTACAGATTTCAGACCATAGCACCGGGATATCGACCTCATTCGTCTTGTCCCGATAAGCAGCTTCATCGATAAATAGCTGGGTATACAGGCCGTGAACATCGATGAACGAAAATCTTTTGACATTTTTCCGGATCGGTTTGAAGCTTGCCTTTACGATCTTTTGGCGGAGTAAGTCCTCCTCCCGCTCGGCGAAGTCAAAGTCGCCTTCGTCTTCTCGGCGTTTGTTGCTTATTTTCTCGCGAACAACGGCGTAGTGCTCAGCAATGTCAAGCACTTCCCTTTCCTTATGCAGCTCACTGAATACTTCCGCATAGTGCTCGTTGTCGAGATAATGGAGCTCCTCCTCAACCCAGGAGGCCCCGAGCTCCTTGCGTTCCAGCAGTGAAAGCTCCTTCAGAATCCACTTCTGCAGGAGATCGACACGATTGGCCAAGCTCAAGGAAGTGTCGTATCCGTAAAATTGCGATCTCATTTGCTCGGCGGTGATCAGAACGCGATCCCGAAACCGAATGCCGTTGAACAGCATGCCCTCCCGCCCCAGCCACTGTGCATAATTCTGCAGGGCTTTCATGAAAGCCTCGGACGCCTTATACTTCATCCCCTGAAGGCGGGCCTCATCGTTTGGCGTTGATTGTGCGGTCAGCACATATTCGATCTGGCTGAAGGGATCCTCCACTTGGAAGGATGAACCGAGCCAATATTCGAGATATTCCTGGAAAGTCGTCTGCTGCATATTCTCCTCGCCAAGCTCGGGAAGGACGGAGGATACATAGCTGTTAAACATCTGGTTTGGTGAGAATAGAACGATCTGATCCGCCTTAAGCGAATCGCGGTTTTTGTACAGCAAGTACGCCACACGCTGTAAAGCCGCGGAGGTCTTCCCGCTTCCAGCTGCACCCTGCACAATAAGCAGCCGGCTGTGATCGTTCCGGATGATGGCATTTTGCTCCTTCTGGATGGTGGATACGATACTTTTCATTTGCGAGTCCGCGCCTTTGGCTAGCATCTGCTGAAGAAGCTCGTCGCCGATCGTCACGCTCGCGTCAAACATACGACGAAGCTGTCCATCCTGGATCTGGTATTGCCGTTTCAGCTCCATCGTACCCGTGATCCGCCCGACCGGAGTGTCGTAAGAGGCAGCGCCAGGGGAATGATCGTAGTAGAGACTTGCGATGGGGCTGCGCCAATCATATACCAGGAAGGTCAATCCATCTTCATCGACGAAGGAGGATACGCCGATATAAATCTGCTCGCTCCCGTTCAAGCCGTCCTCCAGAAAATCGACGCGTCCGAAATATGGAGAAGGCAGCATTCGATTGAAGCTCCTCCACTGCTGCAGCAGAAGCCGATGACGGCGCTCCCTTTCGGATAGTACCGCGGCCTGTTGTTTAATCGTATAAAAGGTTTCTTCAAATTCCTCGTCCGTACTCGTATTGACCGTAACCTCTTCCCAGAATCTCCTGCGAATCTCGGCTGCCTGATCGCTCAGACCGCTAACTTCCGGTTCCAACGCGTCGATCCTAGCCTTCAGCTTTTCCCTAACTTGATCCAGCCGTTCTTGTTCTAACCGCCATCCCTTAGCTTCCATCTCGCTTGAACACACTCCTTTTCATTCTGGTCTGAAAAAAGTGCATTGACAAATCAGAGGTCACTGATGTACAATTAAATTAGGAAAAGTAATTATAATATCAGATTAAACTTGATTTTCAATTGCGCTACTGATTATAACATAGCGCTTTTTCGCGTTCAATTATTTTTTTGTCTTTTGCCCCCCTTGGTGTTTAAGCCTAGCTTTTTTTATTTTTCGTAAAATCGAACGTACTCGCTATAAACCGGGAATGAGCATACAGCGACTAGATTAATAAAAATAGGAGTGCGGCTAAGCGATTGCCGGCGCTCCTATTTTCACGTTCCAGGGCAGGCCTCTTAAGTCCAGTACCCTGTTAATGACAAACCGTTCAAGGCGTAAT
The DNA here is from genome assembly GCF_038002285.1 of Paenibacillus sp. FSL R5-0810. Taxonomy (NCBI): domain Bacteria; kingdom Bacillati; phylum Bacillota; class Bacilli; order Caryophanales; family Paenibacillaceae; genus Paenibacillus; species Paenibacillus sp. FSL R5-0810. The sequence continues at coordinate 1,505,965 of NZ_JBBOCF010000001.1, read as the reverse complement.
CCCACACTGCTATATCATTGGGCCGTTCGAGGGGAACCTGCAGCGTGCTGATGCCGCCTAGTTCCCAATCGATCTCCTGAATCGACTCCAAACCGGATACAGGCTGCATGAATAAAATGCTGCAGCTGGCCGGCGTCAACGAAGACAGGACGGCATGAAGCGCGACGGCCTCTTGTACCCCGATCTCTCCCCACCGGACGAACAAAACGGAGCGGCTGTGTTGGAGCACATACCAAAACCGTTGAATGCGTCGGGCAAGCTTCTCCTGATATGCATTATAGGCCGCCACCCAATCCTGGTTCGGAACGATCGGGAAATCATGGACCGATATGATATTATAGCGCGAATCGAGAATAAAATGGGCGCTAAGGTGCGTCCCTCCTTCCGGCACAGTGATCCCTTCCTCCAGATAGGCTGAAGTCCCCTCTATCTTCCGGAGCTGTCCAAGCTCCATAAAGCCTTCAAACCGACTCTTAATCAAATGCGTCACATCCGTTACTGCGCTTGAGACCATCCAATCCAGCGGGAAGGAAAAACGCCGCAGCTGTTTGCGCTGCAAATAGATGGATGGCCCGCACCAACTGCCCAAGCTGATTATGACATCATATGCGCCTTTCAAGTCTCCCAGCTTCACATTCGTCACCACTTTCTTGTTGAGAACATCTGCTCTATTCTATGCATTGTGACAAGCAGCCGTATAGATGTTCGGGCAACGAGAAGCGATTACTGCCCTTGTTTTTCGATAGGGCAATCGTTTTCTGGTCCCATCGGTACCCTTTAGCGAATCCCCGCGCTTGTTGGATCGCTTCATATTCGGACTTGGCAAAGGACAAAAGGCTCGCTCTCCTTTGATTTATGCATGGTAACCTCCCTCCGAGTCATGTTCGTTTATATCAAAATTCACCTTCAGATGCTTTTCTTCCCCTGCTCCTTCGATGTCTAATCGACCTGGTCGCTTCGTCTGCTCAGCTCGCGGTTTCTCTGGGCCTCGACTACTTCAATGACTGCCGCCAGGAACGCCAGCGCCAATCCTTGTCCCCAGCCCTGTGCCCATTTCCGGTCAATGCCGAGATATCCTGCGATATCGTTCATGACCGCCGTACCACCGGACACGTTCAGGACCCGCCCGTTATCCGCAATATTGGCGAGCACGCCGTCCAATGCTCTTCTCACATATTTCGCGTGCAGCGGATTGCCCTGCATTACCATGGCTGCTGCAATTCCTGCTGTAGCCGATACTTCGCCGTAAGCATCCGGGTAATCGAGTACGGTGCCCCACAGCCCGTCCTCATGCTGCAGCCGTTTAACGGCTGCCAATTGGTCGCGCAAGGAGCTCCATATATGCATCATCGGAGGATAAAGATACCCTTCCGGCAGCCCCCTTGCCGCACGGGACATCGTATAGGCTGCCCAGGCGTTAGCGCGCGCCCAATGGATGGCGGACATATGGTCCTTTTTGACGTGGTTGTATCCATGGTACCACAGCCCGGAATCCTCATCTTGCAGGTAATGAATATGCCGTTCGAATTGATGCAGCGCGTCGTCTATAAGCGTCTTCTTCTCAAGCATCACGCCGACCCGAAGCTCCAAATATGCTGCCATGAACAGGGTATCCGCCCAGCACTGCTCCGGAAAGTCATTGTTGGCCGACACCGTATGCTGAAGGACCCGGTCACCGAAGCGCAAAGCTTGATGCTCCAAATAATCAATTTTACTTAAAATGAGATCCAGATATTTTTGATCCTTTGTCTGATCATACAGGGTCAACAGCATATGCCCCATCGCGCAAGTGTTCACGGTCCATTCTTCCGGAATGCCCGCTTCGAGGTACTCCTCCACCCAATCGATCATCCGATCCAGGTAAGCGTGCTCGCCCGTGACCTCGAACAGCCGGCTAATCCCGTAGAATGCGACGCCGCCCGGCCAGTCCCACGTCAAATCCATACCGAACGTATAGTCCGCAATGCGCTTCGCGGTTTCCTTCAAATCTTCTAAAGCAATATCTAGTTTCAGATTCATATTACCCTCCATATCATTCAGAGCCCCCGCTTGCGGCAGGAGCTCTGTGTATTGGTTGTACGATTGATTGTACCGTTCGAGGCAGCCGTACGAAATGTTCATACGGTCGCCGCTGCTAGCAGATTCACTAATTTAATTATAATCGGATCATTTCTTTCCTCCAACTTCGTATATCGCTAGATTTTCACGATTACCGGAATTGACCTGCATCAATCGCTTTTTGCTTCTCGTCCAAAATCTCCTGGTAGCCTGCGTCGAGGAATTTCTGCTTGGCCGCTTCGTATCTCGCATCGAACTGGTCGGCCGGCGCAAGGATAATATCAAGATACAGCTCCTGGAAGAGGTTGTTCAAATCCGCCTTATACTCGGTAACCTTTTCTAGAACTACGGTGAACAGCGGATCCGGCGTCTGGTATGGTTTGGTCTCGTTACGGTATTTAATCATGTCCTCGACAATCTGCTCGTAACCTGCAGGCGTCCAGTTATTTTTGTTCGCCTTAAGGGTAAGTTCTGGCGTCGCGAAGGATGGTGCTTCCGTAACAAGTGCCCAATAGTCCTTGTTATTGTTCTGAGATAGTACGGATTCTCCCTTGAAATCCGGATTTTTCACCGGAAGGCCATCGGAATCGAGCGTATAATTCTCGCCTTCCACCCCGTTCTGGAGGAACATCAGGTTCTCCGGTTGGCTCATCCACTCGAGATACATCCATACCGCCGTGCGCTCCTCAGCCGTCGATTCATGATTAATTCCCATGATCAGGCCGAACGGCCAGTCGGCGCGTCCTTGCGGCACATTCCCCTCCGGTACGCCCGAGCCTGGAGGAAGCACGGCCAATTCAGCATCCGGATTATTTTTCAGCGTAGCTTCAAACACATCGGTGTTGTTGGTAAGGTATAGACCATAGGTGCCTGTATTCCCCGCTACAAATTCGGCCTTGAGCTTGTTATCATCGTCGCGAAGATAGAACTCTTTGTCAATAAGTCCGTTATGGTATTGATAGCTAAGGTTACGCAGCCAGGCTTCGGAAGCCGGCGTCGTAAAGTCCGCAACAGACAAATCGGAGTAAAGCGCGTGCGTCTTCGGATCGATCGGCCAATCACGGAATGCGTAGCTATAGTTGAATACATTCCGCGTCAATCCGGCCCCCGCAACGCCGATCCCTGCTTCCTTCCATTTGACAAGCATTTCATTGTACTTCTCAAGCGAGGTCAAGTCCTCGACTTTCATGCCCACCTTCTCCACCCAGTCTTTACGAATGATGCTGACAAAGTTATTGAAATCAGGACGCGCAGCGAATACGAACGTATTTTTCCCATCAACTATCCCGTATTGCAGAATCGTCTCGCTCAAATTGCTCCAATATGTTGGAGCATAGTGTTCAATCTCTTTCCAGTCCAGCTCCTGCATAACACCTTCCCCGTAATATGCAAGCGCTTGCGGCATGTCGTAGTGGAAAATAATATCCGGCGCTTTGCCTGCAGCGAGCAGCTGCTGATAAGTCGTCACTTCGTTCGTACGGGCGATCGGCGTAAACTTGACCTCGATATTGTATTTGTCGCCGAATTCCTTCTGAATCCAGCGGGTGTAATAGTTGTCCGTGACGTTCCAGCCCTCGAACGCACGCTCATATACCGGGATTTCGAGCGTAACTCTCTCCGGAAAGCCTTGCGAGTAATCGGGATAGCTGCCTTCGGCGTTTTCGCTTGGAGTGGCACCTTCATTCGTTGGAGCTGGCTCCTTCTTACTATTGGTGCTGCTCCCCGTGCAGCCAGCTAGAAGCGCGGTAATCAAGATGAAAGCCATGAACAATGACATGATTTTCGGTTTGCTCATCGTATATCCCCTTTTCACCTTCAAATTATCGAAGCAACGGAATCGCAGACGTTATTCCTTGATAGCACCAAGCATGACTCCCTTTACAAAATACTTTTGAATGAACGGATAGACACAAATGATCGGCAAAGTCGCGAAAACGACACACGCTGCCTTGAGCACTTCAGGATTGCTGAGCGAGACCTGCGTCATCTCTAGCTGAAAGCTCTCGCTGGCCTGAACCACCAGGTAATATAGTTTCAGCTGCAGCGGCCGCAGATCGACATTATGCTTAATATAGAACAGCGCGTCCTGATAAGCGTTCCAGCGTCCGACCGCGTAGAATAGGGACAATGTCGCCAGAATCGGCTTGGAGAGCGGCAGCACGATGCTGAACAGAATCCGGAAATGCCCCGCCCCATCCATCCGGGCCGATTCTTCCAAGCTCGCCGGAATATTGCTGGAAATCGAAGTTCTTAAGATCAGCAGGTTGAACGCGCTAAAGGAAAGCGGCAATATGAGAGACCAGATCGAATCAAGCATCCCCAAGCTGTTGATCAGCATATATTCAGGAATGATGCCGCCTCCAAAGAACATCGTAAACATGAAGATGAAGGTGAAGAACGAACGGCCCTTCAGCTGTTTTCGGGATAGCGGGTAGGCTGCGCAAATGGTGACGATCATGCCGATCACGGTGAACAGCACCGTAATGATCACGGATATGTAAAGCGACCTCAGGATGCTCTGATCGGCAAACACTTTGCCGTAAGCATCCAGCGTGAAGCCCGCCGGCCAGAGAAACACCTTGTTAGCAATAACGTAAGCGTCCTCGCTTAAAGATTTGGCGACGACATGAACGAATGGCAGCAAGCAAGCCAGTGAGGCTGCAATGAGAAAGAGACGGATCAGAATATCCCATAGGTCCAGTTTCCTGATGCGGAGCACGGCATGGCTGCTGGCGGTTGTTTTCATCGCTTCCCTCCTTTCTATATCACGCCGTCTTCGCCCAATTTCTTGGCAACCCGATCCGCCAACAAAATGAGGACGAGCCCTACGACTGCCTGAAACAATCCGAGGGCGGTTGCTCGGCTGAAGTTGCCACCCTCGATCCCCCAGCGGTATACGAGAACGGGTATGGTCGTGGTGAACTCCGTGGTTGCTTTATTCGATAAGGCAAAGACCCGCTCGAAGGAACCAGCCATCACATGGCCCAGGTTCAAAATAAGCAAGGTCACGATCGTCACCCGGATCGAGGGCAGCGTGATGTTCCACATTTTCCGCCATCGGCCCGCACCATCCACGACCGCCGCTTCATATAGCTCGGGATTAATGCCGCTTATCGCAGCCAGGTAGATGATGGTTCCCCAGCCCATGCTCTGCCATACGCCAATGAAGATATAGCTGATTAGCCAATTGACGTTATCTTGAAGGAACGGAATTCGTGTCCCCCCCAAATTGGCGATCAGATTATTGATCATGCCGGTTCCTTCGCCCAGCAATTGATAGGCGATTGCCCCGATAATGACCCAGGACAGAAAGTGCGGTAAATAGAGCAGCGTCTGATTCACGCGCTTGAATAAAGCGTTCTTTACCTCGTTGAGCAATAATGCCAGGATGATTGGCATGGTAAAACTAAATATCAGATCCGACACGTTCAGCAACAGCGTATTGCGAATGGCGCGACCGAAATCGGATTTGGCGAAAATGTCCTTGAACACTTCCAGCCCGACCCATTCACTGCCCCAAAATCCGTGGGCAATCTTATAATCCTTAAACGCAAGGATAAGACCGCTCATCGGCGCGTACTTAAAGACCAAGACAAACGCTAACGGGATGAGAAGCAGAAAATAGAGCTGCCAATCCCGACGAAGATAATAAAGGATTCCCTGTTTCTTTTCTAGGAAGGGAATTGAAGCGGTTTCAAATCCTGATGCAGTGTCTGGGACTTTCAAAATTTCACCTCCTCCATGGCTTGATCTCCTCCGTGCATTCCCCTTAATGGATGACCTCGAGGTTGGACATATCATATCGTCCCGATCATCCAAAGGTAAACGCCGAATATTGATACACTGCAGCCACTTTTGATTCAAATTCCATCTGATCCGTAATTCCTGAGAAACTAAGAATCATTTATGGCTGCTTGAATCAAATAGGGTGTGTTGTCCGTTCCGGCAGCTACATCAGTTAGCCTGTGGACCAAGCTTATGGACCGTTTCAGCCAGGCCACGAGGTTTTGGATCTGTGCAGCTTGTAGCTGCTCGGCGGCATCCCTTCGAATTTTCGGAACAGGCGATTGAAGCTTCGTACATTCATGTAACCTACCTCGGACGCAATTTGGGCAATCGACAGGTTACTGTCAAGAAGCAGCTCTTTGGCCTTCTCGATCCGCAGCAGGTTGAGATAGTCGGACAGGCTTTTGCCCGTTTGTTCGTAGACGATCTTTCGCATGTAAGAGTAGCTGATACCGATTTCCTTAGCCATCTCTTCAAACACCACTTCCTCACGATAGTGCTCATTCAAATAATGGATGATTCGCTCGGCATATTTGTGGGTCCCGCCCGGTGAGCGCGTAAGGTAGTGAACAATTTCGCTGTAAAATCCAATCAGATATTCTTCAAGCTCATCGAGTGTATCGAATGAAGCCAATGCAGCATAAATATTCCCCCTCCTGGAGAAAATCCGCGCGGTGCTGACGTTATTCTCTCTAAGGTGCTTAATGGTCACGCCAACCAATTGATGATAGATGAATAAGATATTATCGTAGGACACGTAATCGGCAGAACGGATTTCGACGCGTATGATTCTCAGCTCTTCAATGATGCTGTCCAGATTGCCTTGGTCAAGGAAGTTTAGAATTCGTCTTTCGCTGTTAGACGGATAGATATATTTTTTGTCCCGACCTTCTTCCTCCTTCCAATATGTGATGCCACCGCTGCCGGCGATCATCCGCTGCTTGATCGCTTCCAGCGCCTCCGCCAGCCGATCCGAGACCAGCCGGATTGAATCTGCCGGACGGCTCACACCAATTGTGACTGAATGCTCCAGCAATTCAGCTGCATCGTCCTTCATCTTTTCTAAAGCGGCATGAATGCCGATTCTATGGTTGTCATCTTCGTCCTGTCCATAGTTGATCAGGATGGCGAAGTGCCCGTCGCCGTGATAGACGCAGCGCGCTTGAACGCCTTTGTCGAACAAGTGAGCACATTTCGAGATGAGCAAGTAGCGATGGTAGCTGCGCGTTTCCGGATTGTTCCGGCTTATATAATTCCGGTAACCGTCGATGGAAACGACGGCTACAAGAAAGTGCAAGTCCGGGAAAATTTCTTCCGCCTGAGACGTTACTTCCCCCCGCAGCAAACGATGGATGGCGTGGCTTTGGGCATCCTGCTCGCGGATACTCAGCAGCTGATACAACCCTTCCTCCTCTTCCTGCATCCGCCTGAATGCAGCCTCCAGAAAGACGAACTCATTCTTATTGCGGACCCCCGGATTGACGCGACCGCGAACGGTACGAACCAGTTCCCTGACCGGCTTGGACAACCAAGTGGCAATGAAAACGGTCAGGATGGATCCCGCGAAAATAATGACGATCGTAAGGAATATGATGCTTCGCTGCAAATTGTGGGGCTTGTTCATCAAATCATCGACTGAGTAGATGCTTACGTTTGTCCAACCGAATTCTTTCGTACGGGACCACGCATACAGTAATCGTTCGCCGTTAAGCTCACGGAACATATACCCTTCAGGCAATGCCTCCTGGGCGATATCGTGGATGAATGGTTCCTCATACGCGTTCTTGAGCAGCAAATTCTTGTCATGATGGGAGATGATTGTCCCGCTTGACTTCATGAGAAAATAACCTTGTTTCCCCGATTTCGTTGATTGCAGGTACTGCTGGATTTGACTCTCCTTCAAATTGACAACAATCGTTCCGCGAGTAGCGGTTGAAAGCCGATTTAAAGGCAATGCGAACGATAAGACATTCACGCCCGAATCAAGCTTGCGCGGATACCATACGCCGCGGATTCCTTTTTGCTCCATAAGCGCTTCGTTCAGCCAGTCGATCGGCTCGTATTTGTCCAAGCTTGTAATGCCTTTGTCCGTCGATATTACGTAATTCGCATCGTCAAGATAAAAGAAAGACGAATATACCCCGTCGACGCTCTGATTCAGATTCAACAATTCCTTGAGTACCGCCATTGCCTTGCTTACATTCATGTAATTCGTTTTGAGTTCAGCCAGAGACTTAAACGGACGGATTCGATCGAAGATGTCGGTGCCGCCAAGGCGTACCGTATTCTGGGATAGATTGCTCAGAGCATTCTCATTCAGCTCGCGATTGGCATTTAGTTCTGCAAGCGAGGTTTCGGCGAAGGCATGCTCCGAATTTTGCAGGATCTGGGAGCTGCTGTACCAGGTTAAGATGGCCATCGGTACGGCCATGATGCAGAATAGGATAAATGCCAATTGCATCATCATTGGAATTCGCTTCATTGGACCCCTCCATACCCTAAATTGATTGCATAAGAAAAAAACACTTATGTATGTATTAAGATAACTAAAGCGCTTTCATTTGTCTTCGCTTTTAGGTGTCTGTTTTGTTCAGATTTCGCATTATATGTTAAGTCAATGGGGACCAGCTCGTAAATCGCCATAACTGATCTTCATGATCAAAATCTGATCCTTTTGCGAAAATGGGATCAAATTTTGCCAAGATGATCAGTAATGTCGTGCGTCAATTATGTTCCCGTTGGATCATCACCTGACCAGATATAAAATAACATTTGTCATCCTTGTGCATGGTTAGCAGCGCAAGTCAGCTTGATACGGTTACGTTGATTACCGTCGATTGACTATGTAAGACACAGCACCAAACAACCGCCGTGCAGTGACGGCGGTTGTTTGGTGTTATGACGGACTACGATACGGCCTAACGTTGCGTTCGACAACTGTCGATCACGAACAAAAAAATACATCATCTGCTCCTCTAAACGTTTGGATTTTTAGGCAGGCTGTTTTTTATTTTTGTTAGATAAAACCGATCTTATGCAGCATATTTCATGATTTACCAAGCAGCAGCACGCACTTGCCGAATCATGTGAACTATGATATTTTAGTTTCCAAGTAAACAAAATGGAGTGTGGACCGAAGCATGGATTATCCTGACCGTATCAAGACGTTAATTTATGAACAGCTGCTTCATTTTTCCCATTTGCATGAACAGAGAATGGAGCTGGAGCTTAAAGAAATCAAAAAGATGGTACAGCTTCAGCAGCTGAAAGACGTGCCTGGAAACTTATCGACCATTCATGTTCTGGATTGTATCGGCGATCATGAACCGATCAATCATTCCGCGATTGCCGAGAAATTAAAATTGTCAAAGGCCAGCATTACCAAGATTAGCAAAAAGCTGCTTGAGCTTGAGCTTATTCATCGGACCCAGCTCAATGATAATCGCAAAGAGGTGTACTTTCGTCTTACCCCCCAAGGGAAACAGCTGTTTGAAATGCATCGGTCTATGCACGAAGCGGAAGAGCAGCGATTTATGCGTTTTTTGGACCATTACTCCGACGATGAGCTGCATACGATTTTGAAGTTCTTTCAGGGAATGGCCCGGTACATAGACGAGAGATAAACAAATTTTTTTAATATTTTTGTTTACTAGTAAACAATTTTCCGAGGAGGAATTACATTGAATTATTCCCAAACGATAAGAGAACGCAGAACCATCCGGAGATTCAACCCAACCCCGGTTGACCCTGATATAATCGTATCCTTGCTGACTGATGCAGCCAAACTGTACGAGACCGAAGGTACACCGCGCTGGCGCTGCCTATACGCCGGCACGGCAGAGTCGCGTCAAAGGCTGGTTGAGAGCATGATCGCCAAAATGAAGGAAAGCAAATTCGGCAAGCTTATCCCTGCTAAAATGATCAATTATTTCATAAAACAGATAACGGATATTCCCTCGCACCTGATCTTCATCGCGGAATCCGCCTCCGATCAGCGACAGCGCGATGAAAATTACGCTGGCGTGTGCAGTATCATGGAAAATTTTCTCCTGCTTGGTTGGGAGCGCGGGTTGGGCGCGCTGTGGGACACGGATCCGATGCTTCAAAGCGAATCGTTTCTTGCGGAAATCGGTTTGCAAGAGGGGGAACGTTTTGCTGGAATTTTACACGTGGGATATTTCGATAAAGTGCCGAGAGCCCGAAGAAGAACGCCGGCGGAACAAAAATGGACCTTGATCGTCGGAGACGGACAGCCGAGTGAAGTGCAATCGAATAACGCCCGGATTTCAGAGCAAAGCATTCTGGAGGTTCTGAATGACGCCGTCTGGGCGCCTAATGACGGATTAAGGGAACCGTGGCGTTTTATCTATGTAACGGGCAGCGGAGCAGCCGGAAAGCTGCCTGTCTTGCAAGGGAATCCTTCGTCTGCCCTCCTCCTAGTCGTAGCCAAGGAAGAAGCAGATTCACATAAGCAGGAGGAGGATTATGCAGCGGTATGCTGTTTGATCCAGAACTTTCAATTGCTGGCCAAATCCAAACCGTGGTACGCACGCCGAACGGTCCCGGAATGGATATATAACCAGGATCATTGCAAGCTATTCGGCATCCGTCCACTGGAGCGGATCGTAGCGGTGCTGGAGCTCGGGGAAGATGATCCATTCTCACAATCGGCACCGTCTGCTCCCCCATTGCTGAACCTCACGCATTTATGATGATATAGGAAAAAAAGGACATTCGTTCCTTCAAACGAATGTCCTTACGACCCTTTTTAGAAAATACGGTGGATCCTGCTTGCAATATCAAACGAACAGCTCAACACCAAAGAAGAGCAGCAAGCTGCTGACACTTGTGTAGGCGCTTAGGAGGTGCTGTTTGGATTCCTTATTGAAGCGTCTTTCAACAACGGATCGGAATGCATGCAGAAAGACTAGCACAAGAATAAAGTCCTGATAAGCCTCCCATCTCCATTCCAGAACAAGCCTCGTGTAGAAGAGGGCGATTAAAGAAACCGCAACAATGATGAGCTCCCCCATGAGATGAAATCGGTTGATATGCTTATACAACGGCCCATTTGAATTGTAGGTGACTTTCATTTTTTTTCTCATCCATAAGTAACCGATAACGACTACGAGTGCATACAAAATGATACTAATCTGAAACATTCAACTGCCCCCTTTCTAAGATAATGGACAGTATCACTTTTGACTTAACGCTCAAGTTTTGTGTACAGCTGCTCGAATTTGGTAATAAAGGTGATCCCTTCCTATTAAAATACACTACTTTCTTGTTTGGATCAATGGATTTAAGGAAACGCCTTCTTAATTGATTAATAAACTCACACCATGCTTCCAGGTTAACATAAGGAATCATCGGAGTGGCTGATATTTAATACTCGAGACCGCTCTGCTGCTCTTTATCTAACGGGTACTTCTTGGTCAACAAGGACTTGAGCTTCATGGGAAACAAAAAAAGCCGCGGATTCCGCGACTCCTTACTACGAAATTTTCAATGCATATAGCTGCGAGCTGATCTCATCAAGCTTCTCCTTAATCAAAATCGCCTCGGCATATCGGGCCGGAATGCCCGCATAACCGTAGTAGATGCCTGCTAACCCACCGGCGATCGCGCCGATCGTATCGGAATCACCGCCTAGATTTGCCGCCTTCTGCACGACTTCTGCATAATCCGACGTTTGGAGCAGGATGTGGAGCACCCACCGGAAGGTATGTACCACATACCCGCTTGTCGGACAATCCGGCCGTTCTTCAATGATGTCCTCGTATTCGCTTCCCGCCACTTCGGCCATGATCGCCGTTCTTAAGTGTTCTCCCTGCAGAAGGCGCTGAGCCATTCGGTTATACATGATGCAGGCTTCAGTACACCTTGGATCATAATGCGTCATGCGTGACTGCATAGCCGTCATTCGATCAATATCTGCCGGGTCCTTATACGCTAACGCCGCAGGCAGGCATCGCATGAGGGATCCGTTCCCGCCGCTTTGCCCCATATCCATGTGCGCCACAAACGCGGCTTCGAGCCAATCGCCCTCGTATTTTTGAAACACGTGTCGGATGATATTCCCTATGTCTTTAGGTCTCGATTGATACCATTCCATAAAGAAACGCCCGATTGCTTCCATTGGTTCAACAGGATTTTCGAGGATTCCTGCTGCCACGCACAGGGTCATCATCGTATCATCGGTCACTTCCCCAGGCTCCAGGTGCCATACCCCACCGCCAATGATCTCCGTCAAATAACCATGCTTCTCCTCGATCTCCCGTTCAGTCATAAACTCCGTCGTTCCGCCAAGCGCGTCGCCCACAGCCACCCCGTACAGCCCGCCCTTGATTCGGTCAAATATTATGTTATCCATTCAAGCACCTCACATTTACTGAAGTTCTTCGTCGAGAGCGTTCTTTGGGGATGTATAGGATTATAGCATATGTAGAAGCCTCTTAGAGCCTCAATAAGTCATCATAAGAAATTTTCGAGGTCGAGGTCATTAGCTCGAAGCTGCCCCTATCCAACATGTCCCGGCCGATGGACTGCAATAAGGATACCGCAGCTCGGAATGGCCCGGAGCCGGTACTGATTCGCTGGATGCCGAGCGCTTCAAGTTCATGCGCTGGAGGCAATTCGGGTACAGCCAATACATTAATCGGGCCGTTTATTTCTTGCCTGAGTGTCCGGATGTCAGAGACTGTTTTGATTCCGGGGACAAAAATACAATCTGCGCCTGCTTCCTGATAAGCATGCGCCCGTTTAATTGTTTCCTCGAGCTTAGTGAAAGGAGTCTCTAACTTGATCCAGTAGGGATCCGTTCGGGCATTGATAAAGACGGGAATGCCAATGCGTTTCCCAAGCTCACGGATGGCGGCGATTTTCTTTTGCTGATCAGGAATATCATACAGCGGCATTTGCGGATCCATGGTGCTGTCTTCCAGATTGATCCCTACCGCGCCGGCGTTGATTATCTGTTTGACCGTTTCAACAATTTCCTCTGGGGTCTCTCCATAGCCGTCTTCGATATCCACGGTTACGGGAATGTCGACGGCTTGAACAATGCTGCGGACGGCATCCAGCATCGTGTCAAACGGCATGCTGCGGTCGGCATAACCACGAGATGCCGCAATGCCAGCACTGGTCGTGCCCAGAGCTTGGAAGCCGCATTGCGCGAAAATTTTCGCGCTCACAGCATCCCATGCGTTAGGCAAAATAAAGAAGCTCGAGTGAAGCCTTCTGAAATTCATCGCCTTTTGAACTAGTTGTGTCCCTTCCATCTTACGCCCTCCCAACTCAATTTCTTCATATATGCAGCCCCGTTACATATTACACCAGGTATGATTCGATAACTATCGAAGTATGGAATGCACATGCCCGCTCCGCTCCTGCACTCGTCTTAGAAATGAACAGAGCCGTTCTCGGCAACAGTCGTTCCCAGACCCTACAAAATCCCTGTCTCCTATTCGAGTGATTTGCCAAGCGCGTCAAGCATTTCGTTCGTGCCATGCTCGCGTATCTCTGGCGTATCATGCCCGTCGAAAAACGCCCCTTGCTCGGTGAATACCAGCTTCGTGCCGCTCTCGGTTGGGAAGAGCTCTACAGTCGTGATTGAAACGGACATCCGAATATCGTCCGAATCCAGGGAGTAGCTATAAACGATCCGCTCCTCCGGCACAATTTCTTGATAGCACGCATCAAAGGTAAAGACGGGTCCCTCTGGCGGACCTCCGCTGCTGTATTCCCGCCCTCCGACACGGAATTCAAAAATTTCGGGCTTGGAGAACCACTTTGCCTTGGAATTCACATCGGACCAGGCTTGAAAGACCCTCGCAGGCGATGCGGCATAAGTTCGTTCCACTACAAAAGTGGCGTGTTTGACAAAACGTTCAGTCACGGTTAATCCTCCTTAGATTTTGATTCTTCTTCTCCCATGGCAAGAAAATCGCCAAGCATATCGAGACGCTGCTCCCACCTTGTCCGCCGCTCGATAACCAATGCCTCATGGCTTTTTTTCATCACTTGCAAGAGTTCGGTGAAATCTTCCACAGCTAATGGTGCATTTCCCTGTATCGACTTGGATACATGCTGAAGCTGTTCAAGGAGCATTTGCTGAAGCTTCATTTGCTCCTTAATTCGAGCCATCTGCAGGTTGATGATCTCCAGCGGGCTGATCTGCCCGTCGATAAGGACGGACTTGATTTCCTCCAAAGATAAACCCAACTCCTTCAGCGATACAATCTGCTGCAAGCGGGAAAGGTCAGATTCGTTGTACAGCCTGTGACCTGACTCAGTCTGCGCGGATGGCGAGAACAAGCCGATTTGATCGTAAAATCGCAAAGTTCGCACGGTGAGCCCTGCGAGTTTGGCAAGGTCCCCTACTTTCCAATGTCGTCTCATCAGAAACTCCTTTGTTAGCGCTAACGGTTTACCGGTAGCTCTAGTATAAAAGATGACGTTACGTAAGGTGCAAGCCATAAATTGATTTTAGAGCAGGATTTGCTTGGAATGCATCCCATATATCTGATAGAAATATTTAGACAAGACATTTACCAAATATTCCTTTACAGGAATATTCCAAACGTGGTATATTCAGTTCAGTAAATAATTTCCTGGAAAAGGAGCTGAGATGGATTGAATCAAGAAGTAACCTCTTTTATAGAAAATCTCGGTAAGCCGTGGCAAGTTGAGATTTCAAATCGACTACGCGAGTTGGTTCATGAAACCATTCCCTCGGTCGAAGAGCGTATCCAGTACAAAAAACCGCATTTTCTTAAGAATGGACATTACGCCGCGGTGATTTCCCCCTCGAAAGACGCAATTGCGTTCATGATTATGAATACGGCCGAGCTGGAAGTGCCGAAAGAATTTGAAGGTCCGCCTGAGCGAAAATGGTTGAAAATCCGTGAAGGCGATTCGCCGGACTATGGACTCTTAAGTCAATTGCTCGAAAAGGCATCCAGTTCGCTTTAATGTAATGGAGAAGGCGATTTGAGCATATTTATTTTTCATCGATTGGAACATGATGTGCAGGTAGTGCTAATGGATTATCCTAATTTATCGATTACCTGTCCAGCCAGCAATAATCCAATTTCATATCTGAAGGCACCCGGAAAATACGGTACTAACCGTTCATTTCCAGGTGCTTTTTATGCTGGAGGTCGTGTTAAAAAAAGAAATCTGAACGGCAGGTGATCATCATTATAATCCAGATTCTGGCGACCGTCTCTCATTCTTGCATGCAGGCTCCTTAGCTTTTTTGAAGCTTGCGCCTTTGATTATTTTGGTAGGCAGAGGGTAGATTGTTATGAGCTTCTCATAAATAACCTTCACCTCTTCTCGGTTATCACTTTTTATATGGCGAGCCAGAGCTTCGAAGTCCGAAACATCCTTTTTCCGATACCAGTCATACCCAAGCGCTATGGATTCGGCGAGTTTATCGCGCGATTCTTGAGGAACTTCCGGCTTTTCGAGATACATTTTTATGGCATACATCACGTTCGACCCATACAGTTCGCCAGTACGGTTAAATTCTTCCCCTTCAGACTCCGTTTGCGGTGTGAGATCTGCTGACTCCCCGATATTCGGTGTTGGAGCTTCTTCCGATATGGATGGATGGTTTCGTTGATTTGCCTCTCCGGTACTATTGCTGCAACCGGCACTCAAGGCGAAGGATAAAATCATTGCGATTTTACCCCCATAATGAACAAGATGCTTCAAGTTTGAATTCCCCCTCATGCTTCAACAAGCAGATTGATCTCTGTGGGATTATTCTACTATACAACCATTATTTTCTTCCAATTATTTTTCGACTGCCCTTTGGCAAAAGGTGTCATCGAAATAGTGCCGTGAACCGAGCTAAACAAATGGGCTCGCTTCGCTCCAATCGGACCACCCTCTTGATTCCCACGGATGTTAAACAACGCATGAAAAAAAGCCGCCTTTGGCGACTTTTGAGAGTAACTTTTCGGTCTTGTACAAACGGTGATTCATGCATTTAACACTCCGGTTCATCGTTTCGCTTAAAAATCACATAAGTTCGAGTGACCCTTCAACAAGTTAAGCGGAACCCGGCAACGTCAAGCTTTTCGTCCCAAGGAGGTATAACAACGCTGCCGCTTCCTTGCGTGTCATGACCTGCTTGGATCGGTAATCGACGGAGCCGTCTGGGGACGGTGTCACTTCTGGACCATAGAACTTGTATCCGACGATATTGCTTACAGCGTCAACGGCCCATGAATCGGTCTTCCCCGTTAGCTTTGCTTTCTCTAGCGGATGACCTAGCAGGATCGCAAGCCGTGAAGCCATCGCTGCCGCCTCCTGACGGGTGATCGGACGGTCCGGTTCGAACGAGCCTTTGTCGACCCCTGTCACAACCCCCATATCAAACGCTGTCGTGATTTTACCCGCATCCGACCGGTTCGCCGTGTCCCTGAATGCGGGTTGGCTCTTCGAAGGGACAGCTCCCAGCCAGTTGACGAGCCAAATGGCGAATTCGGCGCGAGTCATCGGCGCATCCGGAAGAAACCTTCCGTCCTGTCCGGCTTGAACCACGTTAAGCTGATGCAAGCCGTCAATGTAGGACGCATAAGGATGGTCTTCGCCGACATCCTTAAATCTTTCGGGAACAGGCAGCTTCTCCGACCACGCCGCCGGATTGGTTTTGGTGAATAAGAACCTGATGGACCCGTCCTTGTTTTCTTGAAACGCCACAGGACTTCCTTGCTCATCCTCGAACAGCAGCGGCTCGACTTGTTGGAGTGTGTGCTTACCCATTAAATCTTCTAGCAAGAGTACGCCATCTTGTGCCTTAATTCGAGTTGTCAAATAGGCGACCCGCAAATCCCGATAGATGCCTTCGTACCTTTCCAATTGATCCTTGGCAGGTGTAGCGTAGATTGGTTGACGTTCAGCCGGAAAATACCTGTCCATGAACGCTTCGAATAATCGGTCTCGAAGATCGGAGTTATTGTTGTACACGATAAAGGCGCCAACTTTCTGCTCGGGAAGAAGCCACATCCATGAAGCGAAACCGGGGATGCTCCCTCCTTTTCCGATCACGTATTGATCGTTGAATTTGTGATGCATAGCGAATTCAAACCCGTACGTCATCGTCGGCACCTTCGGATGAATCGCCTTCTGCACGCTTTGCATCTCTTTTACTGTTTCTTTCCGAAGAATGCGTGTCTCTCCGAGCGTTCCTTCGTTTAAATGGGCGAGCATAAACTTGGCCATATCGCTCCCCGTCGTTAGCATGCTGCCCTGAGGCATATCGGTTGGAATCGTATTGTAAGGCGGCAGCGGCTCTTGCCGTTCGTTGTAACCGGTAGCAAGGCTTGACTCCATGCCTGGAGTCAATACGAACTGGCTGTTCTTCATTCCAAGCGGCTTGAAAATGTTGTCATCCACGTATTGATGGAACGGCTTACCGGACACTTGCTCGACAATATAACCCTGCAGCATTGAGGCGAAATTATCATATTTATATACTTCGCCCGGTTTGTGAATGACCGTTGGCATCGTCTTGATGATGTAATCTTTGAGCTGCGTAACGGCGGACAAATCGCCCGTAATCATGTCGCCCGGCGGCGGGTCTACGATATCAAAGCCGGTTGTATGTGTAAGCAGATGCTCCATCGTTAGCGGCGAGCCCGTATTATTTTTTAGTAGCACGTCGCCCATGTACTGCTGAACGTCCTGTTCCAGGTCGATCTTGCCTTGTTCCACTAGCTGCATAACGGCTGTAGCCGTAATTACTTTGGAAACGGAGGCAATACGAAACCTGGACTGTTCCGGATCGACGGGTTTTCCTGCCTCGAGGTCTGCATAGCCGTAGCCTTTCTGCAGCAGTACTTTGCCATCCTTAACGACAACAAATAACGCACCGGGTACTCCCAAAGCCTGAATATCGGGGCGGTTGAAAAACGTGTCGGCAAACGCTTCGATGTCCTTCTCGTTCAGTATGGCCGCCCTTTGGGCTGGCGCCAATTTCTCTTGAGGCTCTCCGGCTGCGGATACCGCAGGCACGGTGGCACAAGCGACCATAACGACTGCCAAAGCCGAAAGCATGTTTTTTTTCCAAACAGGGATCGTTGCCATTTAAGCTGCTCCTTTCTCACTCCAATCTGCTATTGCAGCGGAATCGCCATTACAAGTATTGAGGTCTTGTCTTCGATGCCGGATCCGACTTTTTTATTGTATTTGCGAATTCTTTCTGTTTACTTTCTCGTTTCATTCAATTACCTTACAAAAAGGCACAGACGTCTCGCGAACCAGGTTCAGGTACTAAAAAAACCGCCATTGGCGGCTTTTTATGGGACTTGTGTCTTGTCCCCGTCAGCTTCTTAATTAAATCCGCCATTAATGCGGATCGTCTGTCCTGTTATCCACCGGGCTTTGTCGCTGACAAGCAGCTCGATCGCATTGGCAATGTCTCCGGGTTCGCCCAGTCGTCCGAATGCGTTCATTCGGCGGTATGAATCAATTAGCTCTGGTGACTTGCCGCTTAAGAAAAGTTCAGTTGATACCTGGCCCGGCGCTATGCAATTGATGACGATATCTCTTGCGCCGAATTCCTTGGCCAATTGGCGGGTCAACTGCTCGACTGCTCCTTTCGTAGCAGCGTACACGCTGTACGTCGGAAGCATCCCACCTGAGATGGAGGTCGAGAAGTTAATGATCGTTCCCCCCTGCTCCATATGCTTCATCGCTTGTTGACAAGCGAAATACGTTCCCTTCACGTTGATCGCGAAATGCCGGTCAAAGCTCTCCTCCGTCACGTCCTCAATCGCCGTACACTCCATGATGCCGGCATTATTAACCAGAATGTCCAGGCGTCCAAACCGCTCAAGCGTTTCCGCGAACAACGTTTCAACTTCTCCTACCTTGCTGACATCGGCACGAATCGCTGCAGCTTCCCCGCCGGATGCCTCAATGGTCTGAACAGCCTCCTCCGCTTTCCCTGAATTCGAGGAATAATTGACGACCACCTTCACTCCGGACGCAGCCAGTTGGATCGCGATCTGCCGTCCGATTCCCCGTGAAGCCCCGGTAACGATTGCCACTTTTCCATGTAAACTCATATTTGTTCACACCTTTACCTTCATTTTATTGCCGGTAACCCGACTGGATTGACCCTGTGAACTCATTATATGGAATCAATGGCTTATGCCGTTAGAACATATCTATTCAATCCTTGCCTAATTCTCTTCATTCTCGATATGATAAAAGCAATACACTCCGACTGATCTGGAAAGGAATACGTGACTATGGACGAATTACTCCGCAAGGAGCAAGTCTTGCAGCAATTGGCGAGTTTGATATGCCGCCACGCTCCGTCAACCGGGACACATTTGACGCCGATCCCGTCGTTGATGTTGATGCATGCTACAAAACTGTCCCAGCCGATGGAATCCGTATATAAGCCATCGATATGCGTCGTAGCGCAAGGGGCAAAAACAGCGACAACGGCCAATGAAACCTATCGATATGATCCATCGACCTATCTGGTGACTTCCGTCGAATTGCCTATCATCGGAAGAATCATTGAGGCTACGCCCGAAACTCCGTATTTAAGCCTAAAACTTAGCTTCGATGCGGACGTCATCTTGGATATTGTCAAAGAGACGAGCCCCTCCGTTGTTTCGCTGAGGGAAGCCTCCCGCGGCATAACCGTAAATCGCACGTCTCCACCATTGCTCGAAGCCATGGTTCGTCTCATGCAGCTGCTGGACGAGCCAGATCATATTCCTTTCCTGGCACCGCTAATCATCCGCGAAATTCTGTATCGCATCCTCCAAGGTGAACACGGCTCGCTTATCTATCAATTTGCTATGATCGGCAGCCATGCACACAATATCGCGCAGGCGATCCAGATGATTAACCGGCAATACGACCGTCCGCTTGTCATTGAGCAGCTTGCCAAATCCGTCAACATGAGCACGTCTGCATTCCATAAACACTTCAAACGCGTCACGGCAATGAGCCCGTTGCAGTATCAGAAAAGCTTGCGCTTGCAAGAAGCCCGCCGACTAATGGTGACCGAGGCCGTGCAAATTTCCGAAGCCGCCTTCCGCGTAGGCTATGAGAGCCCATCGCAGTTTAGCCGCGAATATGCCCGTATGTACGGACGGCCGCCCATGCTGGATATTCAGGAGCTACGGGATTCGATATGAGTGATAGTCATAAGCACTGCGCGAAACATAAGCCATTTTAAGCCAATTTTCATGACATTCATTTGACCTTAAAACAAAAGAAAAGGCAATCTACTCCAATCGAATAGATTGCCTTTTCGGGCCGCTGTTACTTGCCACGATGTCTCGTGATAAACGGAAATCTTCCTTGGTATTTTCCCTCTGTTGTACTAAGGAGCGGAGGAGATCATCGCCGGCAGCATATGCCGATTCCCCGCGACTTCACGAGGCATCTTCATTCATTTTACTGACTCGTCGGCGGATGGACCGTAAAAGCCCGGAACCGGAATATCAAGGAGCCGCAAATATACCCCAAGCTGCGCCCGGTGGTGAACCATATGGCTGATACCGAAGGTGCGAAGCGCGATAGCCCGAGGCTGGCGCAGGATGATATGGTCGCCGTTTCGCAAGGTCCATTCCTCGCCGAGCGTCGTCTCACCGCATTCGGCTAACAGCTGATCAAGCTTGACGACGTTTGCGTCGAATTCTTCCAACACGTCATCGCGTTTTTCTAAAGCCTCCCGCCGAAGCGGCACGGTTGCAAGATCGAATTCAGGGTACTGAAAAATGGCAATTTGCCAGTTGAGGATGTTGATCAGATGCGTGGCCAATCCGCCAAGCGTCATGGACTTCTCGTGCGGCTTCCACGACATATGCTCTTCGGGCAAGCGCTCCAGAATGCGGCGTGTAGCACTCAACTCTTGCTTCGCGTCTCCCACAATCAATTGTTTTACCATTGTTTTCCTCTCCTCCTTATATAGCAAGCATACTATAAACCCGCTCGGGTGAACATCATGGATTGGGTCGGATCTTTTCCAGTTCTCAATGAGAGTCCGCGAGAATCGGAAAGATGAACTAATCGTATATCCTAATCGTTTAATCCCTTTCCATCAAGGATTTGCGGTACATATTTTTCGACCCGGGACGCACGGGTTTTAGACTGCTTGGGTTGGGAGAAATAATGAAGATACGCTCTTTGACGTCCGGGCGTCAAGCCTTCAAATGCTGCTTTCAAGCCAGGGATTTCCTCGAGCTTAAGTTGAAACTCTTCAGGAACTATGTATTCATCCGTCTTTTTAAAATTGACTTCCAAACCGGCCTTTTCAATCTCAATCGCTTCATATATATAAGATTTCAAGATGGGTTCTAACTCATCGATTTCTTGTGCATTGGTGAACCGAATTTGACGCGCCGCCTGCACATTTTCCGTTTGTTGGATGAGAATTCCGTGGGCATCCTGTAATAAGGCGCCTTTGTGAAACAGCAGTGCACAATATTCCTTAAATCCGTGGATTAAAACGACGTTCTTATTCTTAAAGCTGTAACAAGGATGCATCCACTTAAAATCTTCGGTCAGCTCACAGTCAAGAACGATGGCTCTCAACTTTTCATATTCTTCTTTCCACTTTCTGGATTTACTTACGAATTCATCGACCTTTGGATTCAGATTTCGAGTTGTCACGATGGAGCCCCCCCCCCTTCAAATTCGTCGATCCGCCGATCGACAAGAATGATCATTCATCGTTTGCGTAAAATGGCCACCCTTTACTGGATGGCCATCTGTCATTTCATATAGTGAAGCTCAGAGTTAACCTAGAGTGGATCGGCTTGTGATTGTTTTTTGTTCGCAGGCGCAAACCAACCGAGAAGGGCTATCGCCACCAATACACCATAGAAGATCAACGTCCAGGCTGTGCTATGTGGAAAATGATGATCCAGCACAGCGATATCCTCATGAGCTAATGTAATCACGACGAGCTTGACCCCAACCCATGCTACGATGGCATATGCCGTGGTCTCCAGTGCCGGCCGTTGAGCAAGCAGCTTAACAAACCATGTCGCCGCGAATTTGATCAGGATGAGCCCGGCGATGCCGCCAAGCAGGACAACGATAAATTTTCCGCCGTCCATTCCACCGAAATTTCCAAGCGGCGAATCCGGAAGGCCCAGCGCTAAAGCCACTGCAGCAAGAATGGAGTCAATCGCAAAGGCGAGGTCAGCAAGAGCAATTTTACCTACGGTAGGCCAGAAGCCTTTGCCCGCAGCATCTTTCTTTATATCCTCGCGGATGTTCTTGTTTTCCTTGCCAAAACGCGCTTTGATTATATGTTTTAAGCCAAGGTACAGCAGATAAGCAGCCCCGATCGCTTGAATTTGCCAAACGTTCGCAATAAATGATATGGCAAACAGGGCGGCGAAACGAAAAACAAAAGCCATGATAATTCCGTAATTGATGGCTTTCTTCTTCTGGTCATCCGGTAAGTGCTTCGCGATTACCGCCAGAACGAGGGCATTATCCGCAGATAGTAAGCCTTCCAATCCAATAAGAATTAGTAATGCCCATACATACTCCAACCAAAGTGACTCCAACAGTTACTTCCCCTCTCTGATGTTTAGAATGTCATGACAAGCTTCTTGCTTTTAACCTCCAAGCATTGAAGCAAAGGGGATTTTCCGACTTACATGGTTTCCCGTATCCCCTTTCGCTATTTACGTTGTCATTTAACGTCTCGTTTCATTCATTTTTCGTTTGTTTTATCATTCATGCTCCGTAGAAATCTCATCACCTTTCATAAAAATTGCCACCCGCTACACTATCCGTTGATGAATCTATTGTTAGTGTCCATTTCGGCTAAAGATAGTATACCAACAGCCTGCCGCTATTCATAGTGACTGTTGATATAAAAGAACCAGAACGGATTTGGATACAAAGTCGCAGAAATCGTGAGCTCATGTGTAAACATTCCAACTCTCTCTTTCCATCCGAGCATCGCGGCATGCATCGAAGAAGATCCATGTCATTACCGCTTTTTTGGATACGAAAAAAACCGCTAAACGCAAGGAACCTTGTGTTTAGCGGCTGCTGCATGAAGAAGCTAACCTGAAATGAGTCTGGCTCGTCAGCTATTGGTGTTGAGGGATATGTTACTGAGCAACAGGTTTCTTCACACCGCTGATCTGCCCGCCATGCTGAACGACAAGCACGTCTTGTCCGATGAGCGTCGGCAATGGTGTGCCTTTGTATTGAGCGGAGGCCAGCGTACGTCCACTGTTCGTATCGAGCATTAGCAGCTTGCCGTTCTCAAGTCTTACATAGGCGATGCCCGAATCGCCGAGGGACCATTCGGTCACTTTCGCTTCAAACGAATAAGTTTTTTCCGGCTCGGATTTGGAAGGACTGTCTGTTTTGAAGCGGGAGACCACAGCTTTCTTTTGAGTCTCATCATACTTTTCAATGACATAGAAATACTCTCCATCGGATACGACATCCGATGCACTTTGATCTTCCACGAAATCCACCGGTATGTAGGATCGGGTAGCCATAATTTTTCCGTTGGTCAAACTAATTTCATTGATGTTAGCTGCATATCCGGCATCGATGCCCTCGGTTACGTCTCGCGAATAGAACGATTTGTCATTCGAGAAGAGAATGTCCTGATGGTCACCGTCGTTTTGTGTCCATTTTACTTTGCCGTTCTGAGGATCGATTCCCTGTAACCCGCTCGTGGTCAAAGCACCGTCGATAGTCGTGGTTGCAACAAGGATTTTGCCTGTTTGCAGCAGTTTGTACCCATGGGCGCCGCCCTTCAATTTCCACTTCACCTTTCCGTTTGATGCGTTGTAGGCCGTCAGTCCGAACGCATCCCCGACATAGATCACACCATCGGCTGCATGCAAGCTGTGATTCACATAGCTTTCTTTCTTAGCTGGCTGGGATTGGGTTTTAACCTTCCATTGCAGCTTCCCTGTTGCAGCATTGAGCTTGATCAATCGGCCAGTCGCATCCGTAAACCATACCGATTTACCGTCTGTGACGGTCTGCGAGACCGCGGTCGCAGGATACGTCCAGCGGGTTTTGCCTGCCGACGCGTCAAAAGCAATATATTTCTTCCCGACGGAATAGTAAAGGCTGTTCTTAATTAATGTGGTTTGGGGGCTGATCTTGCTCGGATCTCCCAGCGTCTTCGTCCACATCGGTTTCAGATTATAGGAAGACTTGTCCTCAGCTGACGCAGCAGAAGCTACATGTCCCTGCCCCGGCAAAATGGAAGAAATCGGCGATGCGAGAAGAGCCACTGCCATACTTGTTACGACGAGACGAGAAACGGTTTTCTTACGATTCATATTCATTGATGTATTCCTCCTATGATTAGATATACATATACCAGACGCTAGATAAGACAAAAGGTTGCATAATAATCCTATAAAATCCAAAATATCGAAAATTATTTAAAACCTTCCATATTCAGCATTCAACGAAACTAGGAAGTAACTGGATCGGTCTCACAACAGGGATAACGGGCTGGAGAAACCTTAACAAGCTGAGCCGCCCTGTGAGACGAAACGACCATCCGCTTTATGGATACATGTTATTGTATTATGACTAATTAGTTTTTTCAAGAACCATTTGGTTTTTACACAGGCGTACGAAATGACGCATTTGCTGATGCTATGGCCCATCAAATGCATCATCGTATGTTTAGTCGAATATAAACAGCTCCTCAATGGGCGCTCCAACTGCACGGGAAATATCAATCGCCAGCTTTAAGGAGGGATTGTATTTTGCCGCCTCCAGACGGATGATGGTTTCTCGGCGAACCCCTACCTTGCCCGCCAGCTCATCTTGGGTCATTCCCGCTAACTGCCTGTACTTTTTCAAATTGCATTTGAATGGTTCCATGGGCATCCACCTAACAATATTTATCCAGATAATAAAAAGTTATGGAATACGTCAGAAACGTAGCTGCCCAACCCGCTGCGCTCACGATAATCATGAATTCTCTCGTTACGAAGGCGAACATGCTGCCCATTCCAATGATAAACAAACATGCGGCCGGCACCCACATGGTGATGGACCTCGCCTTCTGAGCATTCATGTAATACCGTTCATCCGGCATCTCCTCTGCCAGCTTCCCATTGAAATAGAAACTGAAAAAGCTAAAAAAACTAAAGTAAAACAACATGGCTGGATCATGGGTCTTAAAATACTGCAGTCCGTTAAACCCCAATAAACCGAGCAGCCAACCGTGCTTTCCAATCCGTACGTAACGCTTCCTCTGTCCCTTATACATTCCTGATTCCTCTCCTGCGGTTAAAAATCAACGCCACCTCGATCCCTACCAGCAGAGCGATAAGGTATACGGCTGCATCCATGCTCATCACCGCGGCTGCCAGCAGGCACATCATCAGCGGAACGGCATATTTGCGGGGATGGTGCCATAAGTCACTCTCCACCCGCCATTTGTGCACGGGATATTTCCACTCGAGCCAAACGGCTGCAATGGCGGACTGGGCGGCAAATACGATGCTAATTACATAATACACGATTTCTACGGACCCATGAAATAGAAGCCAGGAGACTAAGAAGATCATGTAGATGAACAGGTTTACGGTCAATATAAACAGACCATACGGAACAACGGTACGTTGAAGCTGGCCTGGCAGCATTTGGATCTTCCGGTGCAGCCCGCGATTGCTCGATAGCAGGATGCCGATCGGCGTGTTAAAGGACAGAACCGCAAATGCGAGCGGCAGGCACGAGTCCAGATGCATCTGCTCGAGCATAAACGCCATGAAACCCGCAAATATACATAACGCCAGCGTATTGTATAAATAGCTTTTATGCGAGATTAGATACCGTACAATGTACCGCAGGAACGAAGAGCTTCGAAGCGGTGCCGCTTGGTTATCCTTCATCCTCGAGACCTTGTAGAATCGGTAAGAATCCGTCCGATGCAGCACGAGCCCTTGGAGGATGGTGCTGATCAGCAGTCCCGTCAACCGATAGGACGGCTCGGGGAGAAGACAGAGGGCTGCTTGGATGAGCAGCAAGAGACTGGCAGTTATCCTTTTACCGCTGTTCATCTGGGCGAATATTACGAAAGCAGTCAGGCCCGCATTCAAAAAGCTAAGCAGAAATGCCGGTATATAAATAGCCGTAAAGGACGAAAATGCCATGTAAAATACGAGAATGTACGAAGTCTTGGTAACCAGGGTGTATAGAGCAACCGCATAAAAATAGGCTGCATTGAACATGCCTGGCGCAAATGGAAGCATGAACGCTCCTTTCAGCTTCCTCCGGTTATCGTCCGATGCCAAGGTCTTCAGTACGATACCAAACGTAAATACGGTTATGGCCGTCATAAATACGAGCAAGGACACCTCATAATGGCGATCCAGGCTGCTCAGCGCCGCAAAGATCGCGGCTAAGGCTATGGCATGCTTCCACAATCGGTCGTAACGCGCCCCGAGGAGCTTTTTGGCGAATCCATGAAATGTCGAGATCACTTGTTCAGTACACCTCTAATGTGCTCGGGATCCATCTCTCCTTGCAGGAAAGTGTGACGGATTGATCCGGCTTCCAAAATGATGATGCTGTCCGAGGTTAAGCACAGGCTCTCAAGTACGTGGGAAGAAAACAAAATCGTCCCATAGCTCCTGTATTCATTCATCAACCGGTACAAAAACTCCGTGCTCTCAAAATCCAGCCCGTTGACCGGCTCATCCAGCAGCAGCAGCTCCGGACGCAGTGCAAATCCCGTGATCAGATAGGCCTTCCTCCGGCTGCCCATCGATAATTGGCCCAAGAACGCGTTCCGGTATTTCTGAAAGTTGAATCCTTCAACAAGTTCATCCAAGGTATCGTGACGAACTTCTCGTCCGTAGGACCGGAACACATGTCTCACATATTCCTCGAACGTGAAATACTCAAACGATTCGTCCTCCGAAAACACGGTATACCGGTTTCGCTTAAACGCAAGGCTGGTCAGCGATGCATCCTCGTTCCTCCACTTCAGCCGCTCAAGCGAATAATGCCGGTGAATGCCGCTCAGAACATGGATCAACGTGCTCTTGCCGGCTCCGTTCAATCCTACCAAACCGATGATTTGATTAGGGCCGATTTCCAAATGAAGGTTCGAAATGACGGCGTCCGTTTCCGTCCGGTACCAGGCGCAAAGTCCGGTCATGCTTAACAAATGCTGCTGCTGCTTCCCGTCATTGATTGCGGAATTTCCAACTTCTCCAGCCTGCATAAACAAATAGAACGCCTCCTGCTAGAAATAATAGAGCCAGCGGATACGATTGTTGGATAATACGTTGAATGCCAATCCCGATCCAGAGCAGGCCCATCCCGATACGAAGAACCATTTTCATCCCGATCATTCCTCTCAGATGTGATTTATTTGTCTCTTTATGTGATAAATATATCACCTTTTATGCAGATGGTCAAATGGCTTCCAGGTTTGACACGGTGCAGGAAAGGTTTTACAATACGGGGCATGTGTCCTAAAATACGATGTTTTATACTGGAGTGAATACGATATGCAGATTCGATTGATGACGGATAACGATATGGACAGCGTTATCGACATTTGGCTGGCTGCCTCGAAAGAGGCCCACCACTTCATTCCCCAGGAATACTGGGAGTCCAAAGAAAAGGACATGCGGTCCGTGTATTTACCAATGGCCGAAACGTATGTGCTGGAAGAAGCAGCCGGAATAGTCGGCTTTATATCGACCGTTCAACATGCCTTGGCTGCTTTGTTCGTTCATCCTCGCGAGCAAGGCAAGGGGTATGGGTTGGCCCTGCTTCAATCCGTCAAGGAACGCGGCCCTAAGCTCGAGCTTAAAGTGTATAAAGAGAATGAGAACGCCTTTCGTTTTTATTCCCGCCACGGCTTTTCTGTTGTTGAAGAAACGGTTGATGAGGATACCGGTCATGCGGAATACGTCATGTCCTGGGAAGAGCGTTAATCGGGTATATTCCCCTTCAAATGCTTCTTCGCTTCATTCGCTGATCTGCGTGAATGGAACCCATCAAATAAACCCACTGATCCTGAGTGATCAGTGGGTTTAAACAATTGGGATTTATTCAGGCCGATGGAGCGGGCTTCTTGAATACTTCGATCAGACTGGTGAAGCTATTCCCCGCTTGACCATTAGCCACACCTCGCTTGAACACCTCTAAGACAGCTGCGGGAAGGGATGCGTCGATGCCGGCATCCTTGCTCGTATGTACAATGTGATCGACACTCGCCACGCCCATGCCGAGCCGGTCTACATCCCCTGGATGCTCGCCAGCATCGATCCGAGGCGTATAGAACTCGATGAACATCGGCAGTGATTTCATCGTCTCAATGGCATAGGGGCGGATCTGCTCAGCCGTGAGGCCATTCGCGCCTGCAAGAGAAAGGGCATGCAAATAACTGAGCATGGAGGTCCAGAACATATCCATCTGAATCTGATAGTACAGCGCTGCAAGCCCCGGATCCTCGCCCCGATAGTCGGCCCCCGTCAGGACCTCAAGCGTCTTTTTATGGGCATCAAAAACCTCTCTTGTACCGCTGTAGTATGTTGAGGATTCCGCTTTGCCGATACCCGATGGCGGGACCTGTACGCCGCCCGTTAGGTGGCGTGCTCCGCGCGCTTCGAGCCACTTCGCCGCCTCTCTGGCTTTTTCCGGAGTGTCTGAGCTCAGGTTGACGAAGACTTTACCGCTCAAGTCCCTTGCAGCCTGTTCTAGGATCGCGTACATCGCGTCATAATCCGTGAGACTGAGGATAATTAAATCATTCGCAGCTATCGCCTCGTCAACACTAGACGCTTTAATGGCACCCTTAGCTGCTAAAGCGTCCGATTTGCCGGCAGTCCGGTTCCACACGGTTACCTCATAGCCCCGATCCAGGAATACGGCTGCCATCGCTTGGCCCATCGGGCCCAGACCGATTATGGTTACAGATGGACGGTTACGTTCCCTTGCTGACGTCGCTTCATGTTTTGATCGTTGATCATTTTGATTCATACAACATAGCCTCCTTAAATATACTAATCAAACAAAACGGTTTTGTTTCCACTTAGGCGAGTGTTCCCCTATTTTTGATCTCAACCCAGAGTGCTTCCATGCAAGTACAAACATTTCATTTCACTTAACGCAGCACTTTGACAAGCGCGCCTAGCTCTTCGTTCCCATAACCTGAATCCACAGCTTTTTGGAAGAGGCCCAGGGCGAATGTTGGAAACTCAGCGTTGATTCCCGCCTCCCGCGCTTGCTCCACGAACATTTTTACGGTTACCAAACAGGTGTTAAGTGAACTTTGCGGCTGATCAAACGTATTGGATTGAATCATATCCCCTTCGTATTTGATCATTTCTCCCATTGCTGGAGAGATCGCAGAGATCATGGACCCGAATTCATCTACGCGCAGGCCATCGGATTCAATGATGCGCGCCGCATGAAAGAATCCCATCATGGAACCGAATAGCGTAGACAGAAATGCCAGATCCGTTGTGGATGCTGCGCTGACCTTTTCTCCCAGGTAGGGAACGTTTCCAGCCAGACTCTTGAGCAGGGCCTCACTTTTCTCGTAAGCCGATTTCGAGCCTGATGTAAAAATTGTCGTGTCCGGTCTTCCAATTTGCGGTGGTGTGGCGGGGATGGCCCCATCCAGATAATCGGCTCCATGCTCCCGTGCCCATGCTGCATTATCTCTAGCCTCTTGGGGAGTCCCCGTGCTTAGCTGCACGAACACTCGGCCGGCGAGGGCTGCCGTAACCTCAGGTGTGTCCAACACGCTGTAAGAGATCTTGTAATTGGCTACACAGACGATCGTTACCGGACTGGAAGCTACAGCAGAAGCTGCATTGGGAGCTAGAATTGCCCCGTCCCTGACGAGAGTTTCTGCTCTTTCAACCGTCCGATTCCATACGGTAACGCGATGACCATTTCGGAGCAGCGCCTGTGCGAGGGCGGTACCCATTGGTCCTAAACCGATCACTGTTACATCACTCATATAAATTCCTCCAATTTTCCATTAGTGAAACGAAACTGTTTTGTTTCGTTTGAGAAAACAATACAACACGGTTCATAATCGTGTCAAGATATTTCTTCCATGTCTATGGGAAAGTCTATGGGAAAGGGAAGATTCCATCCCAATGATGCAAGGCTTGATTGCTTATCCGTGCGATATCCTTTATCCCCTTCAGCCCCGTTCGTTCATGTCCCTGTCAATTTAAGGCGCAAAAAAAACCTAAAGCCGTTAACTCGCTTTAGGTTCGTGGTTAAATCTATTCGTTCGTTTGACCAAGATATAATTCAATCAAATGTGTAGATAACGCCTTAAGCTGTGCCGCAGGTCCCGAGAATCCATAAACCGAAACGGAGGACAACGCGCCGTTAATGACAAGCATCAGTTGATCTGTCAATGTATCGTCATTCACACCGGCCAACTGTGTCAAACGGGATAAACGCTGACGTATGGCACGATTGTACTCTACGGCGAGTAAATGGACAGGGTGATCTTCTTCGGAAAATTCAGCAAGAGCATTTAGAAAATGACAGCCTCGATGATAACCCGGCTCGAGCATCTCGATCGTCGCATCGATCAAAGCCAGTAACTGCTCTTTAGGTTTTCCCTCTTTTTCGGCGATCACTTCGTCAAAGTGCTCCCAATTGATATGATCCTGTTCTTGGAGGTATGCCATAACTAAATCGTCCTTGGTCGGGAAATGACGATAAAGCGTGGCTTTGCTCACACCGGCTCGTTCAACAATGGTATCGATCCCAACGGAACGAATGCCTTCGCGGTAGAACGACTCTGATGCCACGTTAAGAATATGCTGGCGTGCTGAAGCGCGTACCATTTCCTTCACCTTGCCTTCTTTGTGCATACTAAACAAAACATTTCTGTTTCGATTCGAATTGTAGCATGTTTTCTATCATCGAGGCAAGGAATCTCTTACAACTCGGAAACCGCAATTGCCCGTCGAGCTGTCGGGCGTATTCCCGCTGCGGGCTGCCACGCGGTACCGGTTGCAATAGGATCTGTGACACAGGTACGAGCCCCCGCGCATAGACCTTCTGCCGGTTGGCTCTGCGTAGAACGGGTTACTGGCGGATGTTTGTTGATGATAGGACGGGCTGAACCAATCGCCGCACCATTCCCACACATTGCCGGACACGTTATACAATCCGTAACCATTCGGTTTGTAGGCATCAACGGGCGCCGTCCCGATATACCCGTCGCTGGCGTTGTTTTTGATCGGAAATTTGCCCTGCCAAATATTGCACTCGTGTTCTCCATCCTGCTTCAGCAGATCGCCCCATGGATAGGTCCTGTCCTCTAACCCCCCGCGCGCGGCATATTCCCATTCCGCTTCCGTCGGGAGCCGCACGCCGGCCCACTCGCAATACGCCATGGCGTCATTCCACGAGACATGTACCACCGGATGGTCCATCCGGCCTTCGAGAGTCGAGGCTGCTCCCTCGGGTGCAGCCCAGTAAGCGCCTTCCACCACCAGCCACCAAGGCGCTTCTTGCGGAACCTGCGTCACTTTAGCTTTGGTCTCATCTGAGGCCAGCAGTTCAAATACGAACGACCATCCGAATTTCTCAGCTTCCGTTACATAACCGGTGTCCTCTACAAAGCGTTGATATTCCCTATTCGTTACGGCATACGGCGAAATTTCGAATCCGGAAACCGTAACGCTCCGCGCCGGCCCTTCACCGTCACTTGGGAAGCCTTCTTTCGAATTCGTGCCCATCATAAACGTCCCCTCAGGGATTGCTATCATGTCCGTATGAACATCCGCTTGAGACGGTTTATGGTCAAGGCTTTCACGCACCATGACAGGTTGTTCATTCCGATCGGCTTCCGCAAGCTGAACGTTCGCTCTGGATCCCGTACAGCAAGAATGATGTTCTCCCACGCTCGATTCCTCCTAATCCTTGATACAGAGAACAGGACAACCATATTAGAGCGGTTATCCTGCATCCATTCACTGCAACATCGTTTTCTATTATACAAACTCCCGAGGATGACGTCGCATCAGCTCCGGTACCGCTTCTCCCCGGCCTGTATTCTTTAAGCGCTCAATATATCGCGGCAGATGACCTTTGGCATGGTAAGGTCCCCCCTCTTTCATGACCGTCCACAACGGATCCACGTCAAACGGCATCGTGGACATCATCTGATCATGCCACTCATTCAGCAGATAGACCGCTTCCCTGCAAAGCTCCGGTCTTTGAGACGCTTGGTTATGCTGTTCATGGACATCTTCGGAAATATGGAACAGCATCTCTTTGTCGAACAGATGAAAGCCGTCATGATAGGTCCGAATGTAGAGCCATTCTCCGAAACGAACGCTTCGTTGACAAACATGGGCGCATTGCGATACGACCAGATACTCTCTGCCGCTCCCTTGCCCTGTCCGCAGGCTATCGGCGTAACTGATGCCGTCCCAGCTTGCAGCCGGAGCGACGTTCAGATAGTCCGCCATCGTAGGCAGTAGATCCAGATGATAATGAAGCGCGGGGTCCGTAATTCCCTTCTTGATCCCAGGTCCCCGGATAATCATCGGAATGCGGCACGTTCCCTGATCCGCCGTACCATGTTCTCCATAAATCCCAAGCTCCCCCATGTTCTCGCCATGATCCGCAGTAATGATAATGACCAGATCATCCATGACTCCCTTATTCTCCAGCAATTCGAAGATCGCACCGATATGCTCGTCCATATGGCGAATGCCGCAATCGTAGCCGTCCACCATCATCCGCAAATCCTCCATCGACTTGATCTCCCCTGGATGTCGCGGATATTTGGGGGATACTTCACTATTATACATGTTAATTTCGTTTGCTCCATGCGGGCCAACCTTCTTCCGATGCTCCTGAAGCACCTCTTCCGTAATCCAAGCAGGCAGAGGATCATGCTCGAAGGGATTTCCCAGCGACTGGGGAGCACGATACGGTGTATGCGGATCCCAAAAATTCACGTATAGCATCCATTGGTCCTCATCCGCATGGCGCTCCAGCCAATCCAGAACGACTGGCGATACCTCTTCGGCAGACTCCATGCCGCTCTTACCGGTATTGTAGATTTCATTGAAGCCCGCATAAAAGGTCCATGCCGAATGGCGTTCTCCGAACGGACTGATCAAGGCCGTCTTCATGCCGGCCCGGCGGAATATTGCGGGAAAGCTCTCCGTTACGAGCTTGTCGTGAAAGTCGCGGGCAATGCCTTCATGCCGCACGTCGGCAGCCGTGCCCCCATGACCGACGACGCCGTTATGTATGCCGAACTTGCCGGTCATTAATGCCGTTCTTGAAGGAAAACATGGCGCGTCCGAGGTATAGTAATTGTCAAAACGTACGCCTTCCGCAGCAATCCGGTCAATATTGGGCGATGTATTGCGATGATAACCGTAGCAGCCGAGATGATCCGGTCTGGTTGAATCCAAATCCAGCAGCAATACTCTCATATCCACATCGTTCCCTTCCTCTTCGTTATCCACTTCCGACTTGTTGAAGCTACAAATAAAATGGTCAATGTGTCGTTGCTTGAAATTATAGGCCGCGATGCATGCGGAGTCGATGTACATTTCGCTGGTTTGGTGTACGATTCCATTCCAATTTTCATACAAGAAGATCATAGAAGCGAACGAAATTCTACTCAAAGCAAGTATAAATATGCTAGGCTATAGGTATAAAATCACTGCGAGGTGCTCGAATGTGTTCCAATTGATGAGCGTGAATTTTGATGATTACATCCCAAATTGGCGGACACAGCTGGAGACGATTGCATACAACGTCCTTGTTGTAGTAAGAGCAGGCAAGGTAAGATACGAGATCAACGGAGAAGAAGTGATTGCGGAAAAAGAAGACGTGCTCTTTATCCCTCAGTCTACCAGAAGAAGCGGCGGCAATTGGAACGATACCCCGCATCAGAAGCATACGATTCTATTTACGCTGGATCGCCAAGAGCCAACTGGAATTCCATTTCTGGACGCAGGGCAATTCATGAAATTCAACCTTACGCATATTCAATATGCCTATCGCCGCTGCGAGCGATTATACGAGGAAATGCGGGGCGGCAAAAGCTACCGCACGATGATCTGTCAAGGCATCATGCAGGAGCTGATCGGGATGCTGGCCCGTGAGCTCGAAAAGACTGAGCTTGCGCCCAGCAAACGAAACTACGCGGATACCATCAAATCCTATCTGCTGGAGCATTATCGCGAATCGATAGAAATCGATGCATTGGCGAGATTAATCCATCGCTCTCCGAGCTATGCCGCAGCCCTTTTCAAAGAGGTGCACGGTCAATCTCCGATTCGATATATGCACCAGCTGCG
Source organism: Paenibacillus sp. FSL R5-0810 (assembly GCF_038002285.1). NCBI lineage: Bacteria > Bacillati > Bacillota > Bacilli > Caryophanales > Paenibacillaceae > Paenibacillus > Paenibacillus sp. FSL R5-0810. The sequence goes on along the minus strand of NZ_JBBOCF010000001.1, from coordinate 1,471,799 downwards.
GGTGCAGGAAGCCTGCAGCCTGCTGATTCACTCGGACATGAGCATCACACATATCGCAGACTATCTGGGTTATTACGACACTTCCTATTTTTATCGGATGTTTAAAAAACACACCGGTTTCTCGCCCTCAGACTATGTACAACAACACAACTTGCTTTAAACCCAATCAAACATATCAACCTAAACATAGTATTAAGTATTCGGAGATGAGAGGAGGTTTCCTTGTGGGTGAAGTAAACGGATATGGCGGAGGCTACTCCATAGGAGCAATCCTGGTTCTCTTTATTCTTCTGGTTATCATTGCTAGCTCCTTTGGTTTTGGCATTGTTTAATAGGGAAACCTAAACTCACAGCATAGGCTCGGCAAGCACCAAGAACCCGCCGATCATTATCGCGCGGGTTCTTGGCATATACAAAGTTTAAGATGTGGAAATATTGCCTGACTAATACATAGGATCGCACGTGCTGAAAGAGATTTCCTTCATCCTCTCTAATCGGGGAGCCCGCTTCGCGGCGCAACAGCCGTTGTTCCTCGCTCAACCAGCTTGACCGGCACCAGGATTTTGCCCGAGGCTTGCTTGCCCATTTCCAGCCAGTTCACGATAATCTCGGCGGCCTGGCGTCCGATTTCATAAAAGTTTTGTTCAACCGTCGTCAGTGGTATGATGACATGCTCTGTGACCGGATTGTTGTCGAACCCAATAATCGAAATATCCTCCGGAATACGGATTCCTCTGTCCAGACAGAGATTCAGCAGGTTGGCGGCGATAAGATCATTCTCGGTCTGAACGGCCGTGATGCCCTCCGCACGGTAGGAATCAAGCAGCTCGTTATAGAATCGCTCCGCGCCGACTTGTTCCCGGTATCCCTTCATATTCAGCCAAATATATCGGCTGTCAAGAGGAATCCCGTGATCCTTAAGCGCCTGGCAATAGCCGAAATACCTGTCCCGGACCGAGGAAGTAGATTCAATGCTTACAGCCGTCAGGAATGCGATTTTGCGGTGGCCGAGCTCGATGAGTCGGGATACCGCCTGGTACGAGCCGCTGTAGTTGTCTGATACGACCGCTCCGAGCGGAAGGCTGTCGAAATATTTATCAATGGTAATGATCGGATAGTCCTCCAGCGTAAGCCGGTGAAGGATATCATAATTCGTCTGATCGTTCCTGGGATACAGGATGATTGCCGCTATTCCTTTTCGCGTCAGCATTTCCAGCAGATCCCGCTCTTTCTGGGAGTCGTAATCGCTTTGATGAATGCTCAAGTAGTAGCCATTCGCATTCAGCCAGTCCGATGCGCCGCGAATGTACCCCATCGTGCCCCGGTCATCCTCCGAGGGCAGGATCAGGGAGATCATTTTTCCGGTGCCTTCCTCTCTTCCATCTTGCCCGCGGCTCCTGGGTTTGACGAAGCTCCCGCTTCCTTTAATCCGGTAGATCAAGCCTTCCCGCTCGAGCTCTTCGAGCGCTCTTCTTGTCGTAATGCGGCTCACGCCAAAGGCCGAGCTCAGCTCGGCCTCCGTGGGCAGCTGGGATTCGGGAGGGTAGCGGCCCGAAACAATTTGTGATTTCAGCTCGTCCATCATAACGCTGTACAGCGGTTTATTGTCTTTGGTCAACTTCGCTCTCATCCCATCTTTAACGTACTTGCACGTATCTCGCTTGTTACGCTAAATTATAGCGTTTCTAACATCGGCATGTAAACTCGCTGCACGGAAATCGCCCGCTGCCGTACGCCCATACCGGGCAAGCGATCGTTTACACAGCAGTCTCGGCAATCGCTCGTGAACAATGCCATAGGATCATTTGACGTTCAAATATCGTTCGTATTGCGCACGCTTGATTTCCAGGTACTCCTTGGCCCCCATCTTGTCGAGCGTCTTGACGTATCCGTCCCAATCGGTATCTAAGCTGGCCTTCCCCGTCACGAACTTGACCCTCATTTCCTGGATATATTTATTGATATCGGTCAAGATTGCGCTCGTCGTGTTCGCTTCCTCATCTGTCGGCACGAAATCCGGCCACAGCTCCTTCGGGGCGAATTCATCCAGCTCAGCCGGGTCCGCCTTAATCTCGTCGGCTACCGTTGTCCCTCTTGCAGCCATCCGCAGCTCATCGTCCGGCTCCACATAAGGGTAATACGCACCGTACACATTGTCGACGTATTGGAACGCCCCGAGCTGCACGCCTCCCTTATAATTCAAGATGTCTTCCTTGTACCTCGGCTTGCCGTCTACAAGATCGTATGTTTCGCCCTCTAACCCGAAGGTGCCGAAGTTGATGCCCTCCTCGCCGTAGAAGTAATCGATCCATTTGATCGTTTCGACCGGATGCTTGTTTTTGTTCGTTATGATGAATCCGAATATGCCTTTGGCAGGCGGTCCGAGCGTGCCGGCAACCTTGTCCCCGTTCGGTCCTTCCAGCGCGTTAATGCCAACGTACTGCTCGGCAGCCTCCTTGCCGATATATCCAGGGCCTTCCCATACGAAGGAGCCGATCTTTCCGCTCGCGCCGTCCGCCGACCATTTGGCGTAGTCGTAGCCGGTCGTGAAATTTTGCTGCGCAAGCGAGCCGTCTTTATACAAATCGCTCATATACCGCAGAAGCTCCCGGTACTTCGGATCGTTGAACGTCGTTTTCACCTGTCCATCGGCGTCCTTGTACAAATATTGGCCGAACGCCTTGGCGCCGCCTTCTCCCATGCCGAAGCTGCCTGCGAGGAAGCTTTCCAGGAAGGTCCAATACTGCGTCTCAAGGACCCAGCCCAGGCGGGAATCATCCTTCTCTCTTACCTTCTTCAGCGCCTCGCGGAGCTCTGCGGTCGTCTTCGGAACGTCAAGTCCGGCTTCATCCAGCCAGGATTTATTGATATATAACCGGACGGAATTAAATGCCTTCGAGAAGTCGACATAGGGCAGCGCGTAGATGTGTCCGTCGGACATCGTGATCGCTCCCTTGATGTCCGGATTCTCGTTCAGCAGCTTTCGCAAATTAGGTGCATGCTCCTCGATCAATTCCTCAAGGGGTATGAACAATCCCTGTTTGCCGTATTTCATCAGCTCGTCCGTTCCGAAGGCGATGCGATAAAATGCATCGGGAAGATCGTTGGAGCCGAGCATGACGTTTTTCCGCTCCGTTACGGCTGCGCCGGCAAGTTCCTCGAACTCGACCTTAATGCCGGAGATCTCCTCGTATTTTTGCCACATCCACAGCTGATCGGCCGGAGGATGAACATCCGTATAACCGCGCTTCACGATATGCAGTGTAATGCTTCCCGGATCCCCTTCGGTATCGGAAGGCTCCGGAGAAGCCTCGCTCCCGGACCCGCCGCAGGCGGACAGGAGCAAAGAGAATGTCAGGGTCAAGGCAAGCAGAAATTGAAGTCTTTTTCTCATATCAACAATCCCCTCTTTCCATCTTTATGAGGTCCAAGCCAAGAAATCGGGCGGTTCCTGCTTGAATCCCCGTGTTATCCCTTGATCGCTCCCACCATGATGCCTTTCTCGAAAAAACGCGACAGCAGCGGATACAACAGAAGCAGCGGCAGCGCGGACAGGACGACAATCGCATACTTCAGCCCTTCCTTCACCATCATCTGGTCCGCATACTCAGCCCCGACCGATATGCCGGCCATCTCCTTGAAATCGTTCTGCACGAGAATTTCCCGCAAAATAAGCTGCAGCGGAAACTTCTCCCGATCCGTTAAGTAGATCATCGCATCGAAGTAAGCGTTCCAATGGCCGACGCCGTAGAACAGAAGCATGACGGCAATGATGGGCATGGACAGCGGGAGCACGATTTTGTACAGCATCTGAAAATCGCCGCAGCCGTCCACATAGGCGCTTTCTTCAAGCTCGATCGGAATCCGCGTCTGGAAATAGGTGCGCATGATGATCATGTTGTAGGCGCTGATCGCCCCCGGCAGCACAAGCGCCCATACCGTGTTCAGCAGCCCAAGCTGCTTATTGACCAAATACAGAGGAATCAGACCACCGCCAAAAAACATCGTAAACGCAAACAGCATCGTAAACAGACCTTTACCGTAGAACCGTTTGCGGGACAGCGGATAGGCGGCGAGCACCGTCATGATCAGGTTGATGGCAGTTCCCAGGAAGGCATACAGGATGGTGTTCAGGTACCCGCGCCATATTTCGCCGTTCTCAAACACCTTGGCATACGAATCGAGATTGAAGCCGGCCGGATATAACAGCAGCGGCTTGTCCCAGATTTGACGCGGATCGGAGAATGAAGCAAACAGCACGAACACGAGCGGATACAGAATGATGACGGTGACCAAGACGGCGAGCACCAGAATGACGATATCCGCGATTTTCTCGCCAGGCGTTCGTTTGATGTTCAGCAGCACGACATAGGTTCCCTCCTTAACATACAGTCGGCATTCTTCCCTACCATAAGCTGGTTTCCCCGGCCTTGCGGGCTGCCGCATTGACGATAATCAGGATCATGAAGTTTATGACGTTGTTGAACAGGCCGACTGCCGCGGAGAAGCTGTACTGGGTGTTAATCAGCCCGCTTTTGTACATATAAGTCGAAATAACCTCAGAGGTTTCCAGGTTCATCGGGTTTTGCATCAGCAGGACTTTCTCGAAGCCGACGCTCATAATGCTTCCGGCGCTCAAAATCGATAAGATGACAATGGTCGGCAGGATTCCGGGAATCGTAATATGCCAGATGCGGCGGAACTTGCTGGCACCGTCCATGTAAGCCGCCTCGTATAAATCCGGGGATATGCCGGATATCGCAGCGCTGTAGATGAGTGACGACCAGCCGATTCCCTGCCACACGCCGGACCAAACATACAAATGCCAAAAGTTAGATGGTTCGGCTAAAAAATCGACGGGTTCTTTCCCGAGAGAAACCAGAATGGAATTGAAAACGCCGTTCGTCGGCGAGATGAAAAAGAACAGGATACCGACTGCGACCACGACGGAGATGAAGTGAGGAGCGTAGGAGATGGTCTGGGCGAATGAGCGGAATTTGCGGCTCCGCAGTTCATTGAAGAGCAGCGCCAAGAGAACAGGTGCCGGGATGCCGACGAGCAGTCCATACAGGCTGATGCCGATCGTATTTTTCAGAATTGTCCAAAAGTAATACGCATCAAACAGCCGCTCGAAGTGCTCCAAGCCGACCCATGGGCTGTTCCAAATGCCTAGTCCGGGCATAAAATCCTTAAACGCGATTTGAACGCCGTACATCGGCCAGTAGTGCCAGATCAAGAAGTAAAGTACCGCCGGAGAAATAATGAGATACAGTCCGACATTTCGCTTCAGCTGCTTTTTGACATGCTTCCATTTGCTCGGCCTCTGTACGGGCTGTGCGGATGCCGAGGATAGGCGAGCGTCCATTTGTGGCCATGACCTCCTTCTTGAAAAAGGTAAACGCGGCGGAGATTTTTGTCAGCGTAAGAAACACAGATGTTCATCTCCTGAATTCAGCAATTCATCATCCCCTTCCTGTATTTGTTATGATATGTTGTTATGTAATTTCATAGTTGTTATAACACATTCTAGGTTCGATTCCCTGGATCGTCAAGATCTAATCATTTAAAAGATTGGGAGAAATGAAAAAAAGACCGCGTTGTTAAGCGGTCTTTCTGTTATCGTATTACCTCGCGAGCCTTGAATTAATGGGCATTGACGAGAATCTTTACCTGGTTCTTTTCCTTGAGCAGCGCCTCAAATCCATGCTCCACCACTTCATTTAGCTTAATCTTCTGCGTAACGAGCTTCTCTGCCGGGAAGAAGCCTTTCTCCATCAGGCTGATCACGGCCGGGAACACGTCACGATAGCCGATAATGCCGGTGATGCTCCGTTCTTTCATAACAATATCGTTCGGAATGATCGGCGCAGAGGTTTCGAAAATGCTGACGATCATAATCTGCCCGCCGATCTTCGTGGAATGGATTGCCTGAGTGAGAACGGGAGGAACGCCGGTCACTTCGAAAGCGACCTCGACACCCCCGCCGGTGCGCTGCTTCAGCTCCTCGACGACATCGCAGGCTTTCGGATCAATCACGATCGCCCCTAACTCCGTCGCCTTCTGTTTCCGTTCCTCGGACAGCTCTACGGCGTAGATATCCGAAGCGCCTGCAGCCTTCAGCGCCTCGATGACAAGCAGTCCGATCGGCCCGGCACCAAACACGACGGCGCGATCGCCGGCTTTCAGCTGGCTCTGGCGTACTGCGTACAAGGCAACGGCCGACGGCTCAACCAATGCCCCCTGCTCATACGAAACACTGTCGGGAATTTTGTGCACCATATGCTCATCCGCTGCGACGAACTCGGAGAATCCGCCTCCGCCGCCGGCCAGGCCCAGGAAGCCCATTTTTTCGCACAAATTGTATTTACCTTGACGGCATGCCTCGCAAGTCCCGCAGGAAAAAACAGGTTCTACGACGACGCGGTCGCCGGCTTTAAAGCGAGTTACTCCCTCCCCGACTTCAACCACTTGGCCCGAAAATTCATGGCCCATAACGACCGGTGCCTGTTCTCCGGTAAGCGCATGCGGGGTTGATTCAGGTATAAAAATCGGTCCGGCTACGTATTCGTGGAGGTCGCTTCCGCAAATACCGCACCATTCCACCTTGATTTTCACTTTACCTTTCGTTGCTTGAGGCTCCTCAATGTTCTCGAGCCGCAGATCCTTCACACCATGCCAGCGCAGTGCTTGCATCGTCTTCATCTCCTTATGAGTTCGAAAATAAAAGAATGAAATAGGAAACGTTTCCGAAATCAAATATGTCATAGTTTCGCTATTCTGTCAAATCTTCTTCCTTGAATTGTGAAAGGTGATATAGCATGTCAAGGCTCTTTGTCTGTAGCATGCCATAAATCGCAGTTTCCCGGTATTCCAATGGATCTCAATTACCGCCGACAATCGCCGTGAAGTTATATTGTCATCTTCAAAACACCTTCTTATCCCCCAACTCCCCATCCTCCCCCGTCTTTAGGAAATAAGGAAGCATGCATGCTATAATAGAGGTGATTGCCTCAATCATCCAATATTTTCGTACTCATACAGGAAACGTTTCCGATAGAGAAAGGGTTAAAGGATTATGACGAATTCAAAAAAAGTAACCATTGAGGATGTTGCCAAAAAAGCAGGCGTCGGTATTGCCACCGTCTCCAGAGCCATCAACAACAGCAAAGGAATCAGTCCGAAAACAAAGGCCATGATCATGCAGGTAATCGAAGAAATCGGCTTCAGTCCGGATACGTCAGCTCAAAGCTTAAAGGTCCGTCAGACGTATCAAATCGCCTTGGCCGTCCCGGACATCCGGAACGCCATCATCCCGGAAATCGCCTGGTCGGTCGAACAGACTGCCAAACAGCACGGGTATCGGGTTGTTCAGATTAATACGGCCGGCAACGCCCGGAACGAGCTCGAAATCGTGCGGGATATCAAGAAGCTGCACGTGGACGGGCTGATCATCATGCCGCTCGCTTACCCTAAAACGCTCGGAGATCTGATTAGCAAATCCAGCCTTCCGGTATCCATCATCAATTATGGCAAGCAGCTCGGCGATGAGTACAAGGCCGATATCGTCGGCCTCGCAAGGCAGGAAGGCAGACTTGTCATGGAGCATCTCATCAAGATCGGGAGAACGCGGATCGCTTATGCCGGCGCGCCAAAGGATAAAATCGAAGAACGTTACTGGGCATATGAGCAGTCGTTGAATAAGGTCGACCCTTCCCTCGTTTATTTCGGAGAAGATTTCTCTTTCGAGACAGGCGTCCGCGCGGCGGATTACTTCTACGGGCTTAAACATATGCCGGACGCGATCTATGCCGTCAACGACATGGTCGCCATCGGCATTGTTAACCGATTTAAAGAATTGAAGATCAAGGTTCCGGAAGACGTCGCTGTCGTGGGCATCGACAACAACGCGTGGACCACGGTTACTACGCCGCAGATCAGCTCTGTTTCCATTATGGGTGACGAGGTGGCGCGGCTTGCCACGGAGCTGCTCTTGAAGCGTTTGCGGGAACGGAAAAGCGGCGGCTACGAACGCGTTCAGTTCGAACCCCGACTGATCGTGCGGGAGTCTAGCGTATCCATCACCCGAACCACCGCCGAGGAATAAAGATATGACGAACTTGCGTGTGAACAATAAGAAAGACCGTGCAGCAGCTGCTGCACGGTCTGTTCTATGATTGCTTGAGTAAGGTTCGAGAAATGATCTCTGTTCCCTTTCCAAGCGATTTGGCGAGACCAAATGTGCTTTTTCTCACTATGCTGTGTCAGAGAAGCTTGCTAATAAGTAGCCGTAGATCATCGATGAGTGTGTCTGGATTTGACATGGCAATCATATGACTCTCACTGCTCCGATCTCGGGGATTTTCATTCGTATTCTTCGGCCATCCGTCATATTCTGTAAACCTCTCAATAAGGTAACCCAGCCTGCGCATTATCTCGGTCCAGACGCGGGCGACGCGTTTGCTGCTCCACGGAGCCTCATCTGCCGGCTCTGGATAAGCGGAACAGGCGAACCCGGGAAGTGAGGGTGCCACGATGTGTAACGCAATCCTTGGAGCTTCCCTTTTTGCTCAACTCTTTTTGTACGGGTTCCTTGATTCTTCGATGATCGTGATCTTTCATTTATACGGACCGAGGTCCGAATACCGGCGCTAACTTCGATGCAGAAAGCTGCTCGCTTAGCCCGAAATATTCGCAAAAATTCATGATCATCGGATTCCATTTCGAAGGATCGATATAGTTGGACTCTCCATCCATAAGAAGCCCTTCTTCGATATGCACTTTTTCAATGTAAACTTCCATGGCAACAAGCGAACTTGGTTCTTCAAAAGGGTGGACCTTCACAAGCCTGGCTTCCAGGTGGATGGGACATTCCTTGACGCGCGGTGCGTGAACGAGTTCGGACGGAAGTGGAGTTAGCCCGGCGATCCCAAACTTATCCGCCTCATGCTGATATCCCCTCTCGGCTTTAGATTCCGGCACAGGATTGCGACCGGTCAATAGCGTCAATTGATCGATTGCGGGAATCAAGTCAACCGACGGAAGATTCAGCACGCACTCGCGCTCACGGATCAGATTTTGAACGGTCTGGGATTTGCTGCTCATCCCAAGCATGCATGATTGATTGAGCCACCAGGCGGAAGACATTGGAGCCAGGTTGGGCGTGCCGTCTTCGTTGACCGTGCTGATCAATACGACCGAAGTGCCGAAGTATAGGATTTTGGGCTGGATTACTTTATGCATGACAGACACCCTCTCTCCACTATGATTTTTAAGTAATGTATCACGAGACCATTTATGGAAGATAGGGTTTTGGAATAAGACCGCAAGATCTCGAAATTGGACCGGGGATTCGCCACATCAACTAGAGAACAGCGGAACTTCCCCGCCCGGATACAAGGTCGAGCTGGACAGCCGTTTCGTCTGCGGCAAAGGAATACCCGAAGCAGGCTCGCTTAAATCTGCACTTTTGCTCGAATAGATAGACGCTGTTTCATCGCTGTAAATAATGACTTGCTCCATACCGCTTCCCCATAAGTCGGCATGGACGGCATATCCCTCGTCAGGAAACTCCGCGATTGCATTCATGTGACCGTCATACAAGGTGGGAAGGACCCCTCCACCGCGCCGATAAGCCAATATATAGTCCAGGGCTCCTTCCGCCCATCCGCGCAAAGGCTCGATAATCGTTAGCCAGCCTGGTGTTTTGCGGTCTTCTTTCCAAACCTCCCGGCCGCTGCCGTCGAGCAGGAATAAGGCGTCCTTGCCGACCAAACCCTTCCCGTCGTCCTCTCTCACAAGCCGGTCCAGCCCCGCAATTTGCAATCCAGGCAGGTCGCTTCGGAAGCGACCGAGCGCGATGTGCTGCGACTCGATGGAGCCTTCGTATCGCCATAGCTCCCTCCCGTTTCGGTCATACATGACCGTGACGCTGCCTCCGATCACGATCTCCGGGTCTCCGTCGCCGTTCACGTCGCCGATCCAAATGCAATCGGCATGGTCATCCAAATCGCGGCAGCTCCATAACGGCGTGCCGTCATGGTCCAACAAGGTATAACCGGCCATCACTTCATCATACCCGTCCCCGTCCAAATCGTAGACCCAAGGGAAGTGGCCCGGATTGCCCTCATGCGTCCATAGGATGTTGAAATGATGGTCCATTGCCCACATGCGGCGATAACGATCCTTTAGGATGATATCCCGCGTATGCGGGCTTCCCGTCAAATTCGCAACGATAATGCAGTCATGCGCCTCCGGATCCGGCAGCTCATGCGATGATCTGACGCTTCCGTCGTACCCGTTAATGACCAAGAGACGGTTCTCCATAACGCATAACACCTCTAAATGACCGTCTCCGTCGATATCGACAATTTGAGCGGGATAATCCGAGCCTTGACTGCCGGCGCCAGGATCCGGTTTGCCTGTTTGCCACAGCAGATTCCCCTCCAAATCGTACGCAGTGAGGCACTGCACCTGATGGGGAATGTAACGCACGTCCTGGCGGTTGTCGGGTTGAACGAGCAGCATCTCCATCCGGCCGTCTCCGTTTAAGTCGCCAAGCAGCATTTTACACCGCGGACCTGCTGCCCGAATATCCAGCCTCCCGATGAGCAAAGGATCAATTGCCTTCCCTTGGTTCATCCGATATCCCTCCTTTTGATGAATGATCATGAAAAATCCTCAAAAGCTCCCTCCAACTGCCATTTCGGCACTCCCGCTAAAGCTTGATCTGCTCTCCGCCTTTCACTTCGACAATCTGTCCATCCACGTCCAACCAAACGCTTAATGCTGACGGGTTATAGACGAAATCCAACGCGGCTGCAAACTTCAGTCCTTCGAATGCTTTCGTATAATCGACTAACTCGATGTTCGTGCAATACCAGATTTCCGGTTTACCTCCTACATAAGCGCAGAACTGTTCCATAAGTTCCCAATTTTGATCGTGATCGAATTCGTAGCTATGCCCCCATACGTTCATCAGATACAAGTACTGCTTTTTATGCAGGCTCATGAAGGTCTCGGCGTGCTTCATCAAATCACGATTATGATGACAGGTCGGCTGCCATTCCAGGAAATCGTCCGGCATTCCGAAATGCCCTGAACTCGCAACGACTCTCGCATATTCTATCCCGAGGCCCGGCAGCATCTCTTTAATTCTGCGGCTGTAAGAGCCGTTCGGATACGACATCCCTCGAACCGTATACCCTACGATACCCTCCAAAATGCGCCGGTCTTCCATGACTTCATGCACGATTTGCTCATTCGGACAGCGAGCGATCGTCGGATGGGTCAACGTATGCGCCGATACCTCGTGACCTTCATAAAGCGTTCTGACCTCTTCTGCCCCCACCCTGTCCGGCGTTCCGAGCAGCCCGGAATTGATATGAAAAGTTCCTTTGAGCCCATGCCGGTTCAAGATGTCCACCAGCCGCCGATCGGCAAATCGTCCGTCGTCATAACTCAATGTCAGGGCTTTGTGCCTCCCTCCAGGAAAGCACATCATAATTTTGGTCATCCTGTTTCCTCCTCATCGGATATGCTCCTCGTGACGGATTATGCTTCCATTACGAGATATACTCCTCGTGAACGAAATATCCCCCTCGTAACGGGGGCCGATTACCTTCGCCTTGCGCGGGGAAGATACAATTGCGGAACAGGCACCATTCCCCAATCGATATCGGATGCAAAATAAAAGCTTGTATAACTTGGCTGGTTATATACGACATTCTGCCATGCAATTCCTGTCCGATATTGCGTATCATGCATCAACGTATACAATTTTCGGTCCGTTACTTCGGTGCTCAAGTAGATACGGATCGCCGAGCTATCCTTTGTTCGAACCAACAGCTCCTCTCTCCAATCTCCGAACACGTCCGCAACAAGGCATGGATTTCCCTTCGTACCGTTGTTGGAAACCGCGCCTTCTGCGGTAAGCAGCCTGCCTCGTTTCCAGTCGTCGATCGTAACCGGCTCGTCGAATCTGCCGTTGATGATCTGTGTGGTCATATCAGCCGACCATTTGATGCTCATGTTCGTGCCCGGTACCTGTGCCGCAATCCGTTCTCCCGTACATGTCATCAAGCCGAACGCTTCATCGCTTTCATAACCTTCGCTGCACCATGTTTGAAGGCCGCGATGATTCGGTTCAACCTGCCCGATCATTCCGCGCCCAACGTCATCGATTGCGAAGCCGCCGTATAACACCTCGCCGGTTGCCGCATCACGCAGCGTATATCCGTAGGGTCCCGATGCGCCGCTTTCATGGACCATAAATATCTCCAACCCTTGCCGATCCGGATCTATATTCGCTACATGAAGTGCATCGCCGTGACCCAGCTTGGAGATTGCGCCAGGCTCCTTGCTTTCCGGGGGCATTTCAGCCCGAGAGCTGTATAAAATCGTTCCGTCATGGTCGATGGTTGCCGCCCCGTATATAATTTCGTGGCAGCCATCTCCGTCCACATCTGCAACGCTTAATGAATGCGCGCCTTGTTTAGCGAGGCTGCCGAACTTCTCACTGCGGCCGTCCTCTAGACCAAGCGTATCATGAAAAGGGTTATTCATCGAAACCCAGCCGCTGTCGACGAACCACTTCTCCTTAAGGCGCTTTCCATCCCAGGAATAGGCTGCGACGGCGGCCCTGGTATAGTAGCCGCGGGCAAAGATCGCAAACGGTTGTTTGCCGTCCAAATAGGCTACGCCTGCCAGAAATCGGTCCACGCGATTACCGGGCTCGATGCGGTTCCAAGCATAATCCCCCCACATCAGACCGTCATCATGCCGCCCCGGCTTATAGGGGATCGTCTCCAATTCCTCGCCCGTATGCCCATAAAATACGGTTAAATATTCAGGCCCATCAAGAACGAATCCCTCGAATGACCGCAAATTGTTGCGGCCACTCCGACTGGGAGCATACACATCGAGGAAGTAATCGGCGAGCCGTTCCGCATCCCCCCTGGACAAAGGGTAATCGTAACGTTGCTCGATCCCAAAGCATTCTTCCAGCGTGGAGGGCCATCGTCCGGCCACCACCTCCTCATGGGAGTGCCAGCGCATGAACACTGAGACGATATGCTTATAGTAATCCTCGCTGCTCATTCGATAGTCGTCCGAATGGCTGTATCCGGCAGCGATATCCTCAGGCGGCATCGTTACATAAGTTTCGGTGGTGCTCTGACCTGCCTGATTGTACCGGATGACCTTCGTGCCGGGTGCGGTCTTAAACATGAGCTCGGCTCTCCCGTCTCCGTCAAAATCGTAGACCAGAAACTGCGTATAGTGGGCACCTGCCCGAATGTTCACGCCTAGGTCAATCCGGTATAGCAGCGTTCCGTCCAGCTTATAACAGTCGATATACACCTGTCCGGTGTAGCCGGAGTGCGATACATCTTTCGCGTTTGAAGGGTCCCATTTGACAAAAAACTCATACTCGCCGTCGCCATCTACATCCCCTACGCTCATGTCATTCGCCGAGTATGTAAAGGTTTGACCGGTCGGCGTTATGCCGTCAGCCGGTTTTTGCAAGGGTATTTCGTAGTACGGACCTTCCCACGGATTGACATCGGCACTTCGGTCGACCTCTTGACCGTCGACAACGGCACAAACATAGTAAACCGAGTCTGGCGTCCCGCCGGGATCCAAATAATTGGTGCTGTCGCAGACAACTGCGATCAAGCTGCCATCTCGATACAGGTTAAAATCAGTTCCGGTCAGTCCGTTACTGCTAAAGCCGCTCACTTCATTCCCGAGCAATCGCCAGCTGAGAAATACTCCTTCGGATGTGACAGCTGCAACCAGCCCGCGACCCAGGTATTCCAGCTGAACCTCGGACTGATTCCTTGTTTCATTTTTGTACTGATCATGGTCGGTTTTCATAATTAGGCCCCCTCTCAATTGATGATTTGCCTGCGGCATACACGGTTAGATTTGCATATTCACCAATCAACGGGGCCATCTGGCGGAAACCAACCTTGCCGCCGGCGAGTTGCGGTCCGTACGTCTGACCGTCGTCCTCCCATGAGAACACCGGCAGGTCGTTAACGGCAAACGTAATGCGGTTCTTATCCTTGACGATGAGCATCCGGTAAGGGCCAACCGCGTCCATGACGCCAGGGATGGGATCCGCCCCTTGAGCGACCAGATGGAAGCCGTAGCTTTTTCGCAAATTGCATGTGTGAAACATCCGTTCTTCCGTCCACTTCCTCCGAAAGTAAGAGATATGGAAGGCATTCATTTCGCCGTGATGGTACTGGTCGTATTCCCCCGTCCGGGGCTTGATCGAAGGATCGAATAAATCACGCCCCTCCGTTCCGGTTGCGCAAAAAAACATCATGGCCAAGCCCGGCTCGCGCACCGGCCAAAAATCCCAAGAAATTGCGGCGTCTGCCGGAAAATCCTCAAGACACCACAGCACGAAATTGGCGCGCTGTCCCTCCTTCTCATCCAAGATGCTCTCGAGTCGCATTCGCCCCATAGGAAACGTGACAGAGGCATTCCCTTCCAATCGAAAATCGGCGACATGCTCGGGATCGGCTAGCGGGTTCACGTATATCTCCCTCCAGCCTTCAGGAATAAGCGAGCTATCGGCCGGTGCCGGAACTCCTGATTCGGTTGATTGATGAGGTTTCATCTTAAGTAATGCTCCTTTCTTCCAGCCACGGGCGGATTGCCAACTATTTTGCAGGGCGGACGTGCCGATTACCAGGCTTCTTTATATCTTGGCTTGTTGCCGTTCCGATACCGTATGGCCCGGGAGTGCGTCCGGGATCAGTTCCAGGCTGATGATCGTGTTCAAAGACCACTGCGACGCCTCGTTCGTGTTCATCCAGTCAATCTCCTTCAGCTCGCCGGCGTAAGTAACGTCAGCCGAGTCTTTCTCCAGATCTGTTGTAGCAAAAGGATGTGACAGCAGCGTCGACCAGGCAAAATCGGCTGTACGTCTGTCCTTTCGGTACCAAGCGCCGTAAGCGACGAGGGCCAGTGTCAGGACAGGGTGCTCAAACCGCTTCGTGCTGATTGCACCGCCGGTAATTTGATCCTTTTCTTCTTGCGTGAGATTATAGAACACACCAAAATCAGCCATCATCTCATCCCACTGCTTATCCTTCAGCATGCCGGACAGCTCGAACCACACTTGCGGTGCGCCCATGCATAACGCCAGATGCCGTCCCCAGTTGTCGTCGCCCATCGACGTAAGCACGCCGGTTATCGGGTCGTAACCGTAAGTCGGACCGGAGATCAGACCGAAATTCGCCTGTTTGATACATTGAATGCCGGTCAGCAGTTTGTCACGGTAAAATGGATCCTCTTTACGCTCCCAGCGGGTCATCCAGTTGGAGCTGAAGGCCGCCCAATCGGGACCGACCCGGATATGCGTCTTATGCTCGTCCTTCGGAAAATAGGCGCGCATCGGGTCGATATGAACGGTTGTATAATCGGCGTCCTTGGCCACATCCATCATATCCCCGATTCGTTCGTCCCCCGTCAAATAATAATAATAGCGATGCAAGCCGGCCATGCTGATCCGGGCTTCCTTGCAGCCGCAGCCCCAATGGACGACGTTATGCCGGGAGCCGAGGCCTGCGTATTCACCGAAGTGGTAGACGTCAACCTCGCTTGTATGGCGCGTCATCGCCTCCGCCATCCGGAATATATCTTCGCGTCCCGAACGCAAAAACATCAGCCACAGCCACATGTTCGGGACCAGTTCGGTATTTTGCCACGCACAGCCGCCGAGATCATAATTCCAGACATGGCGGGCAGGGTCATAGCTGTGCATGAAATCGCCGTAATCCCAGAAGCCGTACCAGCGCCTCTGCTCTACCTCCCTTTGGTAAAAGGCGATGATCCCGTCCAGCTTCTCTTCGAGACGGGCCTTAATGGGCGTTCCCCGGTCCGGCAAGCTCCAGATGCCAAAAGCGCCCCGGCTCCGCAAATAAGCCGGCTCGCATACAAGCAGCGGCGGCGAATCGTTATAGCTCGCGTAGGCTTCCAGCTCAATCGGCGACGGCGTCGCCCCCCGGCACCAGATCGTCAGCTCGCTCGTATTGCCGACGCCGTAAGACGTTGCGCGCAGCTCTTCCGCGCCTTCGTAGGAAGACTCAACATGCGTGCTCGTATCGTAATGGCGCATGTCCATGGCGGGAGCTTCCGGCGACCAGAACCAGGCGGTCAGCTGGGCCTCGTCCGCCGTGAGACCGTGTGCCTCCATGCCGGAAGGATGCTTCTGCCAGAAATTGCGCATCGCAAGAGCCAGGCCGCCGCCTGGCCCGCCGACATACGCGACCCCGCGCCCTCTCCGGCCTTCGGCGGATTTGAGCCAGCTGCACCCTGCCTTGGTCCGCTTGGCCATCAGGTAATGGTCAGCTGAGAGCTGCGCCATTTTATAGCCGTCCCAGCACGCGGAATCGTCCAGCAGATTCATGAAGTATTCATCGGCCATGTCTTCATCGGGCAGCAATTCCCCATTGAGCTGACGCTTGAACAGCTCCAAATATTTGCCATGTGTACGCCGCGTATGGAGCGTCTTCGGCGATTCGCTTACAAAACCGCTGTCGCCCGCGAACCGGACGTGGCGGTTATAGAGCGGCCCGCGCATTGGCAGCCCGAAACGGATGCCGAGTCCCTTCACGAAATCCTGATTCGGATTGCCGTCATAAAAAAACGTATGCACGACCCGAAGCGACTCCAGTCCCGCGTAGGCGTACAGGCGAAGCGAAAATGGCAGCCATTCTCCGGTTCCATTGACGGCACGGTGACGCCCCGTCAGCTTAATGACCGCTCGGACCGGGCCTACTTGCTCCACCTTCGCCTCGTAAATCCGGGATTGATATCGCTCTTGCCGGATCGTTCGGCTGCCGGTCAGCTCGCTTACGCTCTCCTTGATGGCAATTAACTCGCCATAGGAGCTTATGCTGATACCGTTGTGTTGAACATCGGCGATCATACGGCTGCCTGTTTTCGGTACCCGAAAGGAAATGACGCCTGTGTCGATCGTAAAGTCGTTCTCCGTCTCATGCACCGACAGCGAAGCTGATGTTGGCAATAGCCCGGGTTCTGCCTTCACTACCGCGCACCCATCAGGAGCGCCAGCCGGAAAAGCGGCCGCATGCGCCGTCCATTTCACGCTGCCGTCCGGCCAATATGCAGTCGGCCAGCTCTGCAGCGCAGGTGCGGTGCCGCCTTCCATATGCAGCGACAGCCGCTCGTCCCGCGAAAGCTCCCCTTCCTTCCACGGCATCCCCCACGTCAACCCTGCCGGAATAGGCGTGGCTGCCTTTAACCAACGCAGTTGTACCCGCGTGTCGTTCATGGAATCATCTCCTAACGTTTTTGCTCACTTCCGACTTCTTCAACGCCCTTATTGTAGTGAGCTGAGGTTTTCCCGGCAATGACACTTTCTTGATGACCTCTTCCGGCCGAAATTGCACGATTTCTAAAAGATTGCACTTTATTGCACGCGAAGGCTAAACGAGCTTCTCACAGGCCCTTCGCTTCGCAACAAAGCCGGCAGCGTTCGCATGATGAACCACTGCCGGCTTCTTCCCCGATGTGTCTTTTACGCAGCTTGCTTCCTACTCCGCCCGGCTTAGCTCGCGGTAACGGGTGGGGGTCATGCCCTCAAGCTTTTTAAAGATCCGGTTAAAATAGCTGTGCCGATATCCGACCTGTTCAGCGACCGTGTTGATTTTCATCTCCGAATCCCGAAGAAGCTCCTTCGCTTTTTCCATGCGCAGCTCGGTCAAATAATCGATAAAGTTCTTGCCGGTCACCTGCTTGAAGGATTTGCTCAGGAAAAACGGGTTCGTGCCGATGTGATCGGCGCAATTGTCGAGCGAAATGTCGCGCATATAGTTTTGCTGCATATAGATCATGGCTTGCTCGATCAGCCGTTTGACCTGGCCATCCGTCCTGCTTGTTAGCTCCTTCATGAAAGGTGCGATCACCTTCATCTGGAACCATTCGCGGGCGCCTGCAGGCTCTTTGATCTGAGATAGCTGCTCATACAGGTTGGCGCCCTTAAACAGACGATTTGGCTGAATGCCGGATACAAGAATTGCATGCTGGACGGAACCCAGCAAATGAAGCATCCCCTGCTGGACGTCGATCGCTTTGGCCTCTTTCACGGACAACGCTTTCTGGAACTCGACGAGCAAGGCGTTGGCGTCCGCTTCCTGCCCGGTCCGTAGCGCCTGAAGAAACTCCCGTTCCAGCGTGAACGGGTACTGCGGTTCGGACGAATCCTCAAAGTCCAGCTGCTCCATCTCGATGATTTGGTTGTCGTTATCGAATTTGCGGAAGCTGGCCGCGTGCTTCACGCCCTCGAATGCGAGCGGTATGTCGCTAGCCCGGGTGACAGCCCGGCTGATCGCTACGGTCACCACCATGTTGAGCAGCCGGTTAATCGTCCGCGCAAGCTCTTCGCTGAATGCTTTGATCGTTTCCGCACAGGGCTCTCCTTCCGGCAAGATCAGCAGCACGCCCGATCCGAGATCGTGGAAATTGATCGTGCTGCTTTGCTCGAAATAGGAATCCGCCAGCTCTTCGATCATGTTGACGGACGCAAAGGTGACCAGTCCCTCGTCCCCAAACTTGAATTTTCCTTCCATGCTGGCGATTCCGGTAAGCTGTACGTACAGCACGACAAACTGCTTGCCCCGCACCTGCCATTTATACCGCTCCATCCGTGACCGAAGGTCCTCCTCGGTATATGCGTACAAATAGCCCTGAAGCAGCTGATGGAGAAAACTCTCCTTCACGTGCGGCAGCTGCTCGACCAGCTTGGCGTTCAGCTCCCGGCTTTCCCGGTTTAAATGCTGCCATTGCCGCTCGATCAGCGTGAACTCGTCCTCCCGGCTTCCGCCTATCAAGGAGGCACTAGGCAGCAAATCCATCATCAGCCGTTTGACGGGCGAATACATACGGTTCGATGCAAGCCAAGCAAGGAGCACCGCCAGGAAGAGAGCGCTCAGGCTGACCGTCAAAATGACTTTGGATATAAAGACAACCGGCGCCGTGATATTGGTGATCGGCGAGGCTGACACGTACAGCCAGCTGTCCATGATTCGTGCGAAATAACCGTATGTAACCGCGTAGGTTTTATCGTTCCATTCGTACAGGAACGAGCCTTCCGTGCTCCCGTTCAATTCGATCTCGCTCCTGACTGCCATAACAAACGTCGAGTCGATCGTACTCCCGTTGGCGGATACGTAGAGCTGCCCGGCCGGCTCCATCAGAAAGTTCTCGCCGTCGGTATAAGGCGTAATGGTCCGCAGCGCCTCCGCGACCTGATCGTTGTCCAAGCGGACGATCAGGGCACCGATCGGTTTGGGGCTGCCCCCGGGAACGAGATGCACAAACGTCAGTTCCCGTTTTCCCGGCTGATCAGGGTCAAGCGCCAGCTGTGTCCAATACGTCGTTTTTCCCGCGTCAAGGAGACGATCGTAAAGCGATATGACACTTCCGTCATGCAAAGCAGAGTATTCCGGATAAAACAATACCGGCTGACTTCCGCGCAAATAGAGGCTGACGTTGCGAATCATCGTATTGGAGCCCTGCATCACCAGCAGCGTATTCGTAATATCGCGGGTCTTCTCGAAATCGCGCACGAAGTCGCGATCGCTGAGCGAATAATCGAAGCTCGTATCGAACGCCCAATGCGCCAGCATCATTTCGAGATTGGACAGCTGTTTATTGAGATTCTGCGACCGCTGCTCAATCTGGTTATTATGGAGGTTCAACAGCTCCTTTTCCAGCTTTCCCCCCGCCATGGAGTACACGAGAACCCCTGTTATGATGCCGGGAATGCCGGCAACGAACAGGAACATGATCAAGGTTTTCCTGTAGAAGCTGCCGGATCTGCCGGATAAGCGGGCCAATAACGTCTTCCATCCATTCATCGTCAGCTCACCAACCATATCTAAAATTAGTTTTGCCTTCCCACGTCAGGCGGACCTTTGATCTTTCAGATATGTAAGCGTATTCAATAACCGCGAAATAAAACCGTTTCCTTTCATTAGCATAACGCGGACCTCCCCATAAAGCCTGCATGTTTTCAGGGTAATTTGTTCAAAAAACCGAGGAATCTCAAATAACTCCACATCGTGGAGTTCTGGATGCAAAGCGGTTACTCTCAAGTTTCGGGTAAGTTGAACGGTTACATTCTATTGCGAAAAAGAGGCCACGAGGCCTCTTTTTCGCTGGAGCGACACGACTATGGACTGCTTAGGATTTGGATGCCGCGTACAGCTCGTTGATTTCCTTAACGTAATCGTCGCCGCCGGATTTTTTCCACAGTTCGATTGCGTCGCGCCAGCCCTGCTCGTCAATTTGGCCGACGATGAATTTAATGCGGGCGTCGTTAATAATATTTCCGAGCTGCTGCCCTTTTTGCGAGTATACTTCAGAAATGAACGGTTCCGCCGGATTGGCGACGATCGTTTCCCGGTTTTTCAGCTGAACCTCCGTTTGCTTCAAGCGAAGCGGGGTCTGGGCCACTTGCAGCCCCTTGCCTTCCGGAATGTAAGGCACCATCTGGTTAAGCCCTTCGACTTCCGATTCGAGCAGCACAGCGTCCGTGCTTCTTTCCAGCGTCTGATCATCGATCTTAGTATAATGCACGCCTTCAAGCCCGAAGCTGGTCAGCGTCTGTAATTCAGGCTCGTTCAGCTGGTCAAGGAATTTCAATATGCGGTCGACCTCCTCTTCAGTCTTCACGCTCGACTTCGGAATAGCCAAAAGACCGGCGAATCCGGAGGTAGGCAGGGTACGAATTTGTTCATCCGGACCGGCTACCGCTCCGAACACGTCCATGTAATGCTCTCTTGAGTCTTTGCCCGCAGCTGCATTCGCTGCTTTGATTTTGTCGTCGACTCGAGCCGCGCCGTCCACGACGTCGATAATCACGCCGGCCTGACCGTTAACGAGCGGATCGGTCCATTTCGCGGAGTCCATGACGGCAAAATCTTGGTTGACGAGCTTTTCGTCATACAGCTTTTTCATGAACTTCAGCGCTTCGAAGTATTCGTCGTATTCGAACTCCGGCACGAGCTGGCCGTCCTTTTCCCCCCAAACGTTAGGCGCACCGAACCACAGCTTGATCTGGTCGAAGCCCGCTCCCCAACCGGCCGTCCATTTGACCATGACCAGACCATACGTGTCGTCCTTGCCGTTTCCGTCCGGATCCTTCTCTTTGAACGCTTTCAGCATATCGTAAAATTCATCGATCGTTTTCGGCTCCTCCAGGCCGACGTTCTCCAGCCAATCCTTACGGTAATAAACGCCGTTACGGCCAAGCTCGCGCCCGCGATATACGCCGTACGTTCTGCCGTTGATCGAAGAGTTGTTCAGGATGATTTCGCTGGCCTGGCTAAGGTTCGGATAATTTTTGAGCTTGTCGGTCAAATCCCAGAACGCCCCCGATTTCACCGCGCTAACGAAGCTTGGCCCCTTCGAGTCCGGCACGTAAATAATTTTCGGCAAATTGCCCGACGCCAGGGTAATGTTGAATTTATCGGCATACGAAGCGTTGGGCACCCATTCGAAATGAATGTCCGTGCCCGTCAGCTTCTCGAGCTCGGCCGCTACGGGACTATCATCCTTTGGATAGTTCGTTTTAAAAATCGGGAGCATAATGTTCAGCTTATACGCTTCTTGCGAACCTGATGAAGCGCTTGCAGGCGGAGCTGCAGTCGAGCTGTTGGTTGAGTCCGTGCCCCCGCTGCTTTTGGTGGACGAGCAGCTGGCCAGCAATACGATGCACATCGTGCCTAGAATAAGAAATGTGGAAGCACGCTTCGCTTTCATTGTCTTTTTCTTCATTAAATAGCCTCCCTTTATCGTTAGAATCCTATTACAAACCGCGCGAGCTCCAAGCAACCCCATCTTGCTGGTATAACTAACAGAGCCACGCGGATTCACACATTTGGAAAATAAAGCTCTACCCTT
Source organism: Paenibacillus sp. FSL R5-0810 (assembly GCF_038002285.1). NCBI lineage: Bacteria > Bacillati > Bacillota > Bacilli > Caryophanales > Paenibacillaceae > Paenibacillus > Paenibacillus sp. FSL R5-0810. The sequence goes on along the minus strand of NZ_JBBOCF010000001.1, from coordinate 1,449,857 downwards.
TCACGGAGCCAAGCAGGACGCCTTTGGCGAAATGCTTTTGCAGGAACGGGTACACGCACAGGATCGGGATCGTGCCGACAACGATCACAGCCATCTTGATCGATTGATCCGGCGGCTTCACAAAGTTAGGGTCCATCGAGTTCAGATCCCCTGCAGCCGCTTGCGATAGCAAAACGATCTGGCGCAGCATGACCTGCAGCGGCCATTTCTCCGGATCGTTGATATACAGCAGTGCCGAGAAGAAATCGTTCCAATGTCCGACGGCATAAAACAACGTAAATGTGGCGAGAACAGGCATCGACAGCGGCAGCACGATCCGCCACAAGAGGCCAAGCTCGGAGCAGCCGTCGATGCGGCCGGCCTCCTCGATCTCCTTCGGAATTTCCTGAAAAAAGTTTTTGACGATGATCAGGTTAAACGCGCTGATCGCCCCCGGCAGCATGAGTGCCCAGAGTGAATCCAGCAGCTGCAGCTCCTTGACGACGAGGTAAGTCGGGATCATGCCCCCGCCGAACAGCATGGAGAAGATGACGAGATTCAGCACCAGATTGCGGCCGTACAATCCTCTCTTTGCCAAGGAATAGGCCATCGTTACCGTAAAAAACAAATTGACGAGCGTGCCGATCACGGTCACGTACACGGAAACGCCAATGCTTTTCACGATCGTGCCTGTGGAAAAAATAAACTCGTAGGCATTTAACGTAAATGTTTTGGGTATGAAAAACACCGCCCTGGACGTCAGCTCCGCATCCGAGGCGAAGGAGCCCGCGATGACGTAAACGAAAGGGAGCACGGCAGCCAGCCCGAACATTGTGAGCACGATATAATTGACGGTGTCGAACGTGACGCCTGCCGCTGTTCTGTATTGCTTGGCCATGGATCATTTCCCCTTTCTTCTTAATAAAGCCCGGATTCGCCGAATTTTTTCGCCAGCCAGTTCGTGCCAAGCACAAGCGTTACGCCAACGACCGATTTAAACAGCCCGACGGCAGTGCTGTAGCTGAAGGCGCCTTGCGTGATCCCCATCGCGTAAACGTATGTGTCGAACACCTCGCCTACCGAGCGATTGAGTGGATTTAACATCAAATAAATTTGTTCGAAGCCGTTGTCCAGCACGCTGCCCATACGCAGAATCAGAAGAATTACGATGGTGCTGCGAATCGCTGGCAGTGTGATATGCCAGAGCTGCCTCCAGCGATTCGCCCCGTCGATCGTCGCGGCCTCGTATTGCTCCACGTCGACGGCCGACAGCGCCGCCAGGAAAATGATCGTTCCCCAGCCGCATTCCTTCCAGATCGTCTGCAAAATGATGACGGGACGGAACCATGACGGATCGGACAGAAACTGGATTTTTTCCCCCGTATATTGGTATAGCAGCTCGTTGACCGTGCCGCCCTCCGTGGTCAGGAACACGTACGTCAAACTCGCTACGATTACCATCGATATAAAATGCGGTACATAAATCATCGTTTGAATCGTCCGCTTAAAGAACGAAAGCCTTACCTCATTTAACAAGAGCGCCAATATAATCGGAGCGGGAAAAAAGAAAATGAGATTATAAAACGATAACAGCAGCGTATTGCGCAGCAGCATAAAAAACTCGGGGTTATTAAAAAACAGGCGGAAATGCTCGAAGCCCACCCATTCGCTCTTCAAAAAGCCGGTAAACGGCTGATAGTTTTGAAATGCCAGCAATACCCCCCACATCGGCACATATTTAAATACCAAAAAATAAAGCAAGCCTGGGAGCAGCAACAGGTAGAGCCATTTGTCCCTGCGCAGCCTTGCCGCGAAGCTCGTGCGGTAATCCGCCTGCTTGGACGTTTGCGGGAAGTCCCTTTGAGCCGTAGCTTGCTTCATCATCATCCACCTCCATATGTCGTTCATCGCCTCGCGAGCGGTGTGGCCTTATTATGCAGCAGCGCTTTCTTTTCCGGCAATGAGACATTTTTGAAGGCTGAAAGAGCCGTGGCGATCGGCATTCTTAAAGAAAGTGCAAAGTGTGCAAAAGAGTCAAAAGACTTCCGAACATAAAAAAGCTGGTAACCTTGACGAGGCCACCAGCTTCTCTAGCGCACGAAAGTGTTAGATCGCTTCATTTTCACTCGATAGAACCTGATGCTGTTCACTCATGGCTTGCCGCCGATCATGCAGCACCAATACAAGCATCATTCCCATCACGATGCCGAAGATGATCCCGGCCTGCGTGGTCAGCATCCGAAGCACCGGGTGCTCAGGTGAGAGCTGGGAATCCGTGCGAATCGCAGAGAAGAGATTATACGAAAATAACATGCCTGAAGATACCCATACGGCTGCCATCCGGGGGACAAACCGCCGTGATCTGCTGCGGGAAGTAAGGACAATTAATCCCCATGCTCCGGCGAAGGACCATGCGCCCGTGCTTAACGTCAGCAGATGCCACCACATGTCGCGCTCTTCCAATCTGGCCGGATCAATGCCGATCGTCCCTCCCGCCGCCCAGAATACCTTGATCATGCCAAGCAGGATACATCCTATGCCAACAAGTCTCCCCATGATTTGCTGCAGCCTCAAGGTATTCCCGGGCAATTGGCTATAATCCATCGAATTGCCGAAAGCCTCCGGCCAGCGTGACCTTGCATATCCTGCCATGGCGAGCGGAAGGCAAATGCTGACGCCAACCAGCGATAGCATAACGAATAATTGTTCCAAGGCCCATACGCCGGCGGCACCTGCCTCCTGATCCCGAAGCATGGCAGCCGGGCCCAGTACCGGAGCCAAGAGCAGCATAGGAACGAGCAGACCGGTACCTATCCATACAGGGATGGCAACCAGCCATGCAGGCAGACGCGCCCCCCAGGGCATGCTGAATGCTAATGCAAGCAGGATTCCGATCGCTGCTATTATGGCGGTAGCTGCGTTGATTGCTCGCCAACTGGTGTCGCCCATTTGTTCAGTCGGAATGAATAGCCCTAGCGTCCAAGCGATTTTAATCAGAAAATACGGCATCACCGATATGGCAGCTCCATAGCCATATCTGCGCCTCATGGTTGACCATTGTGAAACCTGCCTCTCTTTCAAAGCTGTTGTGCGATCATACCTCATGCTGGATCACTTACCTCCTTACACACGCTAATTGTGTATCCCATTCTATCTCCCGAATCGAAAAGTAAAGCGACCCCAAGGTTAAGATTAGGTTAATAATTGCATCATAAGGTTCACAGCGCTCTCGCATCATCGAGATGCATAAAAAAAGCTGCTTGCAAGTCATCACAAACGACTTATAAGCAGCTTCAATGTCAAAAAAGTCGGCATTCTTAAGGCTCTCTTAAGCAGGCCTTGTCTTCCGTACCCAATCTGTTAGCTATTTCGTTTCTTTCCAAATGGAAAACGTACACCCCGTGGAGCTGGATTCCATTTCCCACTGCATTCCCATCTCCTTGGTCATCAGCGAAACGATGGATAAACCAATACCGGCGCCTTTCTCAAGAGTCTTATTGCTTATTCCGGGACCTCTGTCTCTAATAATGAGAGTCTGCTTCTGACTTTTCTGACCATCCGTCATATGAACCGCGATGTACCGGCCCGCTCCGGCGTGACGCACCACGTTTTGAAACACATTGTCGAGAATCCGATGCAGCCACATGGGATCCGCAGCCCAGATCACCGGCTCGTCAGGGAGCTCGACCTGAACCTCGAAATCCTTTGCTTCAAATACAGGATACCATTCGGCCACTCGATTCCGGACCTCCTCCGTTATATCGACGGGCTGCATGCTTATGGGATACTTCCCTGCCGACAGCAGCGAATAGGACAGGAGATTATCCATCAGCTTATCGACTTCATTCAGCTTCCTTTCAATGATGGAAAGCGACGTTTGCCCATGGGAGGATTCCGGGTTATTGCGAACCGTATGGATATGCTGGCGGATGACGGTCAATGGGGTGCGAAGATCATGGGACACGTTTGAAATGAATTGCTTGCGCAAATCTTCCTCTTCCCGCTCCCGCTGTTGACTTTCCCTGAGTTCCCGCACCATGCGGTTAAAGGCTCCTTCGAGCTCTCCGATTTCGTCTTTTTTGCTAATCGTGACCTCATTCGGAATTTCATTCTTCCCGCTAACGCTCATCGCTGACTGCAGCTTGATCAGTCTTTTGCGAAGCTTAACGAAGAATAGCCAAGACAGCCCCACGAAGCAGAGACAAATTATGAAAAACAAAAGGATCAGCGGCAAATTTCCCGCGAGCGACATCTCTGCTGATAGGATATGGGATTTAGGGAGCCGCATGACCATAAACCCTTGCTTGGGATCGCCACCGATCAGCGAGGCTAAGGTAAACGATCCTGGTTTATGTCCTTGCATCTGAAGTGAGAGCACATCCTCATAATCCCACTGCGCTGGTGTATCATCCGAAAGGTCTTGGACCGCCTGCGTTTTGCCCGACGGATCAACCCAGAATATTTCGGCATCCGGAAACTCCTCATTCAACTCGGCCAAGCGGTTAAGGATCGTATCCCGATCCGTCCCGTTCAGCTTCATGGCCTCTTGCTGCCATATACGGGTGATTTCTTCCGGACGGTAAATCGGATGATTGCTAAGGAGATAGCCCGGAAAATAAAACATCGCGGGAATGACCGGCCAAAGCAGCATAGCGGTCATAATGAGGATCAGGTACTTTGTCATTAACGAGCCTCGGATTTTCATGCCCGCACCCGGTATCCGACGCCGCGGATGGTCTCGATAATTTGGGGAGAAGCCGGATCCTGTTCGATTTTCTCCCGCAAATGGCGAATATGGACCGTTAATGTTTTATCCCCCGCCAAATGCGGTTCGCCCCATATCGCTTCATAAATCTGCTTCTGCGTTAAAATGTGATTCAAATGGTCAAGGAAATACATAAAAATATGAAATTGCTTACCTGTCAGCACAATCTCATCCTTCGATTCCGTGTGCCATATCCGGTTACGATTCCGGTCGATCGTTAAATGACGGATCTGAAGAAGTTCCGGTTCCGAAACGCCCGTGCGTCTAAGAAGCACTTGAATGCGGGCCAGCAGCTCATCCGGATGGTATGGCTTCGTCATATAATCATCGGCAAAAGACAAGCCCGTAAGCTTATCCTCAATGGCCGTTCTCGCCGTTAGCATCATTATGGGCAGCTCTGGCCTCTGCCGCTTGATCCGTTGACCGACCGTAAAGCCATCCAAGCCCGGCAGCATTATGTCGACGATAACCAAATCACAGCGTTCTAATGCTTCCTCTACGTCATAACCGGATGTCTTCCATATGACCTCATAGCCGTGCCCGCTTAAAAAGTCTCTGGACCAGGCACCGATCTCCTGATCGTCTTCAATATACAAAATCGTGAATGTCTTCATTCATCTCGGACTCCTAAATAGTGGTATATGAGTAGTCTAGCATATCATGGCTGTAAGGGAATGAAGATTCGCTAGAATTTCCAGAAAACATAAAACCACTGATCCAGGATCAGCGGCTTATGTATATCATTTATCATTTCAATTGTTCATGAGCTCTTCCATGTCCTTATAGGACATAGCCTTAATCAAATCAGCTCGTTCAGACTGCTAGTATTCCTTACTTGCGCAAAGGTATCTTGTAAGGATGCCATAAATGTTTGATGAACGGTTTGGGCTGGGATCACGGTTCCGTCCCATTCTATATCCCTGGTCGCACATGCATCGCTCAGCAACAATACTTCATAGCCCAAGCGACTTGCGCTTCTCACGGTAGAATCAATACAGATGTGGCTCATCATGCCGCATACGACTAACCGCTTGGCCTGAATGGATTCAAGATGCTGCTGCAGTTCCGTTTGATAGAAGCTGTCAGGGGTATGTTTTACAATCACTTTTTCGTCTGACCGGGGAGCTACTGCTGCATGAATGTTAATCCCTTCCGTACCGGGAAGAAAGAATGTTGCGTGTTCATCTAGCAGGATGCACTGAATATGGACAATGGGTAAATTCTTTTCCCGGAACAGCGTCAATGCCTCTTGAGCGCGGGCAGCTGCTTCATCGGAATTGTACAGCTCATTTCTCCCTCCCTTGAAATAATCGTTCTGAATGTCGACAATTACTAAAGCTGTATTCATCGTTCATGTCTCCTTTACTCGTAGTAAAGGTATTATAATATCGGGAATTACCACCCGTGAATTACCCACTTTTTTGTGGGTATGGGATGCCTTTTCGATCGAGAAGCTCGGTTTGCCCAAGCTCCACCATATATTCAATTCCGATCTCTTGCATGATCAAGACCGCATCTAACAATCTTCTTCCGCGTGCAGTGAGATAGTACTCTACGTGCAGCGGATAACCTTCCGTTTTGATTTTATCCACGATTCCGCAAGATTGGAGCTCCCTTAAATGCTGCAGCAGCATTTTTTGGGTGATCTGGTCAATTTCACGCTCTAGCTGCGCTAAGGATGTGTTCCCGTTCTTCAGCTGATAAATGATCATGGTCTTCCATTTGCCTTTAATAATGTCATGGACAATCTCCAGCGGGCAGTTACATACTTCACGAATGATCATAAACTCACCTCTATGCATCATAGCCGGGTTTTCCGGTATTGTTCCGGCGTCATGCCGGTTGTTTTGGCAAAGGCTCGAAAGAGCTGGCTTGGGCTCGCAAATCCCACGCACTGCGGCTTGTAAAGTGCCGATCCGTGCTCGTCGATTATGCGTTTGAGCTCGGCTGTTTGCCGAGCCTCAACGAGACGATGTGATTGACTCCGATTTTCTTTGCCCGGTGGCTGGGAATTTCCCTGCGTTTGTATTCCTCGAAGCCTAATTTATTATAGAGCTTTATTGCTGCCATATTGGTATCGGCGACTTCTTCAATCAAGTAAACCTTATAAGATGTATGCTCAAGGATATGACGAATTAACTGCGTAGCAACGCCTTGCCCCCTGAATTCGGAAGCTGTCCCTACAAATTCGATGGAGCCTGCCCCAGATGAAGGATGAACAAATGGTGTTTCAAATTCTTTTTTTAGGAAAACGCCAGCCAATGTGCCTTTATACCAGCCTAAATGTTTGCGAAGCTCCTGTTTATCCAGTTTGACAGAAAGTGATGTTCCATTCGTGCAGGCAGCCATTCCGATCACTTGCCCCTTGTGTAATGCCACATAAAATTGATCCAGCACGAACATGTGGGCGAACGCTGCAGCAAGTTTTTTCGGATCCTTGGAGAAAAAACCTAGCCACTCCTTGAAGCCATCCGCAAATAGCTCCGATAATCCTGGCCTCACATCCAGCTCCGCTTGATCAGCCTTCACTACGGTTATCATGGGTTCACTCCCCTACCTTAAATAGAAATGCGGTCATGACTGACGGCGAGGGCATCTGAAAGTTGCTCTTGAGCAGGATTTTCATCTCGGCCAAACCCTGAATGGAGGCGTAAAAATAGACGGCCATCTCTTTTGCATCTCCCAAGCGGAACTCTCCAAGCTGCTGCCCCTTACGAATGAGCTGAGCCGTTGCATCAAGCAATCTGGCATTGACCTGGAGAATCTCCTCATGCAATTGGGAGTCCGTGCCTGCACTTGCGAACAGCGCTTGATTGATTAAGATCAGCAAATTGGCAAGCTCCTCCCCGTTCGACAGGTCGGTGTAAACTTCATCGATAAACCGGGCAATTAACTGCTTAGGGGATTGATCCGACTCGAATGAACGAATATTGCGTTTCAACCCTTCGACTGCATAGCCGACCAATTCGTTAAGCAACTGATCCTTTGTCCTGTAATGCCGATACAGTAACCCGATGCTAATGCCAGCCGTATCCGCGATGTCTTGAACACTCGTCGAGCCGTATCCTTGATGAACAAACAGCTGCATCGCCGCTGAACGGATCTTGTCTCTGGTGGCATTCCGCATTTCTTCATACTGCTCTTTGGTACGTGGCAAAATCATAACTCCTTTTTTTGAGTGAGTTTTTACTCATTATAAAAAAGTTGAGCTGGAATTTCAACCCAACGAGTAAAAATAATCGTACTGCGAGGCCACCCTTTGCAATTCCGCTATCATATAACTTGATAATGACATAGCAAAAGACCCAAGTTCTTGTCGATATGTCAACTGTACATGAACTTGGGTTTTCATCTAAATATAGAACTATATTAGAACAAACGCGGCTATGAACATAACGTCTGGTCATCGTTTTGCAGATATCAATCAAGCGAACGCTGATGTTTTCGCCGGCTCAACTCCGCCTCCCGTTGGTATCAACGATACCAAGCTTGCTCATGCCCCTCCCTGCTTGCGGAGTTTGAGCGCATGCACCCCGACGATCAAGAGCCATGCGATGTCGGCAATAATCAAGAATCGTCCGAACAGACCTGCCAGAATATCAGGACCAAACCGGCCGTCTTGAGGGATTTGCAGGACGAATGCGAGCATGGCGACGAGCGCAATCCCGGTGCTAACGAGCAGCCGTTTACGAACGGGTCTCCATGGTTTGCTACGAGTTAACGCCAGGCTTAGCAGCAGAGCCGCGACCGGCGTATAATCGAGCATGGCGCCAATGGAATGCATCTTTCCGCTGAACGTTGCAGCCTCCGGGCTCACGGATATCGGATCGGTGACGAATACGGCCGCGATCAAGACGCCAGCCGCGCTTATAGCAAGGATAGCGAGCCCAATGTATCCCGTTATGGAGCGAATTTGCGGGAAAATTGAAATTGCAACGCCAATCTGTGCAGCAGCCAACAATCCAAATGCGACTTGCATGAGCCATCCAACGCTGCCAAGCGCATATTCGCTAATAAAACGCCATGTAGGATCGAACTCCGGCTCCAGCACATGAAGACTGGCAAGAATAAGGACGAACAACGTTCCACATAATACCGATCCGAAGGCGAATTTGGAAGCATTCGCAGATACCGGTTTTACTGTAACTAGCAGTTTAGCCATTTGTCATCCCCCCAACAGCCGCAATTCTCCTCATCGACGATTCATATCCGCCGCCACCTGGATAGGTCCATGCGCCCGTATTCGTATTCCCGTCTGAACTGAATGCTCCCTTGAAGTAAGTATTCGAGCCTTTCTCGCCGGCCCAAATGATTAGCGTGTCCCCTTCCATTTCGTAAACATAATCGAATGTGTTGCCCATCGTATCATAATACCGTGATTTGATGTCATGGCTAGGTTCTTCGCCAAATGGCTTTAAATGCCCGATAATCTCAATGCCTTTCACTTCTTGTCCATGCTGCATAAGCTGAACGCGTTGTATCAAGAAATATCCGCCTTCCATCCATTCATAGGTTACGGTGCCTTCTGCCCCTCCGCTGATTTGCCATGTACCGACTAAACGATCCAGCGATTGAAGATCAGTCACTTTTCATTCTCCTTTCATTGTTTAATTGGTTATTTCTTATGATTGATCTTTCTTCTTATCGGCGATCATCCTTTTTAGGTAATTGTCCAGTTGGTCAAGCCGCTCGTTCCAGATGGTTCGATGGTTCTGCAGGTAGCTTGCGGCAAAACTGTTGATAGCCGTCATAAGTCATCCTCCTTTTAGATACTCGAGCAATATCCCTCGGAAAAGGCGAGACCCTCTTCCCGCAGATATGGGTAGAATCCAGCCAATCTCCTAAGATCTGGAGAGGTCTGGCATCGTGTCTGCAGGTTCGCTGTCTGCTCATGCACCCAATATACACTTATACGTATATACATGTCAATGTATATAATTGATTTTCCAAAAATAATTGTTTCTAGTTCAAACTGCATGTAGGAACTCTTCCTTGAAAAAAAACGGAACTTCTTAACTGGAGCTGGAATTCGTTTGATTTGTCCAAGCTTTGTTTATGAACGACGGTAATTTGGCTGGATCACAACAAAAAAATAAACCACAGATGTAATCATCCGTGGTTTACTTCCAGATAAAAGCTTTCGGCGTTAGGATCTGCGAATCTGAATCTTCAAGAGAGATTGCTCCCGGAGATTGGGTCGCAAGGCTTCAATGCTTCAAGTTGCTCATGCCAGGTTTATGCTTCGAATCGAGTCCATATTCACTTTCGGCTTGCGCTCGATTGTCAGTAAGCCGTTCACTTCCTGCTGCACGTCCGTAATTTGCGTATAGCAGAATCCGCACACGTAAGGCAAGCTTTTTATCGCCTGCGTTATGCCTTCGTAACGCTTCAAAAATTCCTCATCGCTGCGAACCTGATTTCCGTAGCCCCAGCCCTCTTCGCTTGTAAAGGCGATGCCGCCGTATTCGCTGATAATGACAGGCTGACCGCGATAGCCATAGCCCTGCGCAAATGGGTATCGATGCTTGTTATGCGCGAACGCATTGCCTAAGAGTGCGTCTTTGTCCCGATAACGCTCTTCCAGCATGGCGCCCAGCTCTTCATAGTCGTGGAGCGTAATAATATCCGATACCGTATGCTCCCATCCGTCGTTCACAATCACCGGCCGCATTTGATCGAATGCCTTGGTCAGATGATAAATCGACTCCGTAAACTGCTGCTGCATGCGATCGGTAAAGATCTCGGATATTCCCCATGACTCGTTAAACGGTACCCAGGTAATAATGGAAGGATGGTTATAATACTGCCGAACGATTGCCATCCATTCATTCGTGAAGCGTTCTACGGCATCGTCGCCGAATTCGTAGGTTGACGGCATTTCCGACCAGACCAGAAGACCTTTGCGGTCGCACCAGTATAAATAACGGGGATCCTCCAGCTTCTGATGCTTGCGCACACCGTTAAAACCGAGCGCAAGCGTTTTGTCGATGTCTTCCAGCAGCGCTTCCTCCGATGGAGGCGTCAGATGCGTCTCGCTCCAATACCCTTGGTCCAGCAGCAGCCGCTGATAAAGCGGCGTATGATTCAGCAAGATTTGATCTCCTACGATCCGGATGCTTCGCATGCCGAAATAGGAATAGACGGTGTCGATCGGTTGCCCGTCTTGCTTAAGAATCATCTCGACGTCGTATAAGTTCGGATGATCCGGGTGCCAAGGCTTGATCTTCCATTCACCCGCCGCTTCGTTCACGACACTGACGTCGACCGTTACCGTACTGCGTTCGACGCTCGTTTCCGAAGATCGGATCAGCTTTCCGTCAAACCGGACGATCGTCTGAAGGGTTACTCCGTCGTAACGAAGCCCTGTATTCCCCAATTCATAACAGAAGTTCGCCGCCCCCCGTTCCAGGTCCGGCGTAATTTTCACCCTGCGGATATGGACCGGGTTCACGTATTCCATCCACACGGTCTGCCAAATGCCGGTGGTTTGCACGTACCAGCAGCCAAAGCTGTCCTTCATCCAGCGCTGCTTGCCGCGCGGCTGCATGCAGCTGTTGCTGTCCATAGCTCGAACGGTAATTCTGTTCTCCCGGCCAAGCTCGACCGCTTCGGTAATATCGAACGAAAATGCGGCATATCCTCCCTCATGCGTGCCGATCCTCCTGCCATTGACCCATAGAGTCGCCGCGTAATCGACGGCTTGAAAATGCAGCAGGATCCGCTTTCCCGCTGCCTCATTAGGAACGGTAACCGACCGCTCATACCACACGCAAGGATGGAATGTTTCGTCTCCTATGCCGCTGGCCTTCGTTTCAAATGTGAAGGGGACCGTAATTTTGCGGTCAGCATCTAATCGTTCGAACCACTTGCCGCTTTCCCCCTCCAATGCATCGTCGAACCGAAAATCCCATTCCCCGTTCAGATTTTCCCATTCTTCACGTACCAATTGCGGTCTGGGATAGTCCTTAATATACTTGTGCGAGCTTGACATTCTGTTCCACTCTCCATCTTCTGTTAGTTTATGTTTCTATTTCACAGCTATGGACTCTACCGTGATGTCCCCGAGCTCGATCTGCTCCGCATGAACCGACCGAATGCCCACTCTCCCCTGCATGAAAGCCCGCGGATCCTCGTACGTCAGAACCGGGTCTTTCCCGTCCTGCGCATAAACTCGGATTTCGCCGCGAACCGCCTCAATGCTTAAGCTTGCTAGCTCATTAGGCTCCAGCGAAATTTTCACGCTTTGCAGAAGCTCGGAATCGTAATTATGTTTGTACAGCTCAAGCTTCGTGGCGCTGACGGCAAGGAAATATCCCATCAACGAATCGCTCACTTGATCCCGGAAATCCGACTCGTTCGTCACCCGGAAGAGCACCCCCGCCTGACCGGACGGGTCAACGCCAAGCTTTACGGTCGTACGGATGCGATAGTCGGTCCACTGAGGACTTCCTCCATACATCTTGGCATCGGAATCGGCTGTGCCGGCATACCTTCCATCCGTTTCAACCCACTGGCCATGAATATCCTCGGCGCTTGCTTGTTCCAGAACACCCTCGACTTTGAACTTTTCTTCATTGACCCGTTCAAGATCCATCGTTGTCCACTCCAGCGTTTGGCCGCTGTTCAATTGAATGGTAAGGCTACGAAACCCCTTTTCGAGCTTCAGCGACCCGACCCGGATTTTCACCCAAGGCTCGCTGCCGGAGTGATCGCTGCCATCGACTTTATAGCTTCCGGCTACCTTATCGTCCACAAGAACCTTGATGGCCGATGGATGCGCGCCGGACTTGACCGTCAGGTCCAGCCCATACGTGCCGGATTCGGAGACGTTCACCGCGTAGCGCAGCCAGTCGCCTTTTTCCGTCAGTGCGGCCGCATAGCTCCCATCCTCTGCGAGCTTGATTGCCGTTCCGTCCGAACGGCGCCATTCACTGGAAGCTGAGGGGTGCCGGACCGAAAAGCCCCTGCCTTCGCCGCTTAAATAATGAACGGCCTCGATGCTGCCAGGAAGCGGCTTAGCCGTATCAAAGTCGCTGGTGCCGGAAGCGTGATTCGAGAACGCCGTATACGAAAGGCCCGGATCGCCTTCCTCGTACAGATATCCGATTTTGCCTGGGCCGAACGAGTCCGCCGATTCATCCAGCCTCAGCATGCCGTCCAGATAAACCCGGAGCCGATCTTCTCCACGCTCGACACGAATGGTGTGCAGCTTAGACCAATCCATGTCTTGAGGGATCTTCGTCTCGGCAAGCACCTGACGCCTTCCGTCCACCACTGTCCCCAAGGAAATCGCGTTGTCCTTCGGCTCAATTTCGGCGAATCCGTATTGATTCGCATCCTCATAGGCAAACAATGCGGCAGCGCGCGCCTGAGACGGCTCCAAATTATATTCAGCCGTAAAGATTGGACCCGTGCTCTCCTTGCTGATGATTCGACCGCTCCCTGCTGTTTTCTCAGCCTCCCACAATGCTTCGTCGATGTCAGCTCCATCCAGTCTGTCGGCAAAGACCGGCCCTCTCGGAACAGGCTGTTCGTAGTTCGTCGGTCCGAGAAGCTCCATCCTGTCTCCATTGAAGACCAGCCTATCGATGTTCATACGGCGGACAGGCGGGCCTTCCTGGGATCTTCCCGTAAGGTTATGGTATACGAGATAATATGAATCCAGGTCGGGACCAAGGACGGTTGAGCTGTGGCCGAGTCCGTAGAAGTCCGGCTTGGTGCTGATGACGAGCGGGTTGTTGACCGGAACGGTATACGGACCAAGCGGCGAATCATGGGACACGGCATAGTTAATGCGATAACCTTTGCTGAATACGTGATTGCCGGTATAGGTCATATAATAGGTTCCGTTACGTTTAATGATCATGGACCCTTCGGTCCAGTGGCCTAAGTATGGGCCCGGAATCGTTTGGCCTACCCCGAAATCGGCAGGACCGTTCATGGGAACGCCAACAATGCCCGAGGAGCCTGCATGCGTAAACAGCCAGGTTCCGTCATCGTCGATGAACACCGAGCCGTCGATGCTCATGCCGACATTCTCGGTGATTCGTTCGAACGGGCCTGTCGGCGATTCGCTCCGGAACACGAAGTGACCTCTGCCTGCCGGAGAAGTATAAAGATAGAACCAGCCGTTCCAGTAAATGACTTCCGGCGCATAGGCGCCGGTCGAGACAGGATCTTCGGTCACCAGCCCCGCATACCGCCAATCGACCAGATTATCCGACATCCACGCCTTGATTCCCGTCCGGTGATCCTTCGTGCTGACATACAGATAATAGCGCCCGTCATGCCGCAGCACGTATGGATCTCCGTTGCCGTAATCCTCCCATTCTTCCTCTAAGGATGGAAAAGGATTGGCATACGTTTGGTTCTTGTAAATTTCCATATCGACCGCCTCCGGTTTCGTGATTGTACTGCAACCCGACATTGCCAATCCGGCCGCTAATCCTAATGCTCCAAGGGATCTGGCGATCTTCCGCAGGTGCGGTATGCTTATCGGCATACGCCTCACCCCTTGATTCCGCTGATCGCCATCGATTCGATAAAGTATCGCTGGCAGAAAAAGAATACGATGATCACCGGCACCATCGCGATGATGGCGGCGGCCATGATCATCGGATAGTCCGACTGACCGATGTACATGGCCTGCATGGAAGCGATCAGCACCTGGATCGTTTGCTTCTCGGGCGTATGCAAGTAAATCAGCGGGCCGAGGAAATCGTTCCAAATGCCCATAAAGCTCAGGGCTGCTTGAGCCGCCAGCGCTGGCTTCATGATCGGCAGCGCGATCTTGAAGAAGATTCCAGGAAAGCTGGAGCCGTCGATCTTCGCCGCTTCGATCAACTCCGTCGGCATCGCGCTCTGCAGATACTGCCGTATGAAGAAGATGACGACGATGTTTCCGAACAGGCCGGGTATGATGAGCGGCAGCAGCGTATCTACCCAATCCAGCCTGGAAAAACCGATATATTGCGGAATCATGACAACGGAATAAGGAATCATCATCGTTCCGAGCAAACCGAGGAACAGCACCCCTTTATATGGAAACTCAAATTTCCCGAATGCATACGCCGACATGGCGGATACCAGCATGCCGACCGTCAGGACGATTACGACGATGATCAAGCTGTTCATAAACCCGTTAAGCAAAGGCGACTCCTGCCACACCTTCGCGTAGTTGCCAAACGTAAACGGATCGGGGATCCACTGCGGAGGAATTTCAAATACGTTTCGTCGATCCTTAAGTGAAGTCGATATGGTCCAAAGGAACGGCGCGACCATAAACACCGAGCCGAACAGTAACAGCAGCAGCGACCAGAGGTCGGTCCATCTTTCCCGTCTCACGATAATCCCCCCTAGTCCTGATAAACCCATCGATTGGAAAGCTTGAATTGAATCAGCGTGACGATGAAAATCAAAATACCCAGCACCCATGCAACCGCACTCGCATATCCCATGTTGAAATACTCGAACGCATGCTGGAATATGTAATAGACGACCGTAGCGCCGCTATATTCCGGTCCGCCGTCGACCGCCAGCACATAGATTTGGCTGAACGACTGGAACGCCCCGATGATACCCATAACGATGACGAAAAAATGAATCGGCGTAAGCAGCGGGATCGTAATTCGCGTCAGCTTATGCCATGCTCCGGCGCCGTCGATTTCCGCAGCTTCGTAATACGTTGATGAGATCGACTGCAGTCCCGCTAAGTACAGCACCATGTTCCCCCCGATGCCGCTCCACAGACCGATCAGGATCAGCGAAGGCTTCACCCACTCGGGTTTGCCCAGCCAGTTAGGCCCGGTTATCCCGAACACCTCCCACAGGAAGTTGTTGAGCAGCCCGTAATCCTGGTTCAAAATCCACTGCCACAGCAGCGATACCGCTATAATCGGCGAGATGACCGGCAGATAATAGATCGTGCGCATGAACGAGATGCCCGCGATTTTGCGGTTCATCAAGATCGCCAGCAGCAGCGACAGCACCATGCCGATCGGTATGCCGATCATCAAATACACGGTGTTATACAGAGATTTGAACACCTTTTCGTCGGCCAGAAGATCCTTATAATTAGCGAATCCCATCCACTGCGGATCGGACAGCATATCCCATTTATGAAAGCTAATATAGATCGAGAACAAGATCGGCACGAGGCCGAACAAAAGAAATCCGAGGACCGGCGGAGCGACGAACAGATACAGCCAAGCCAGTTCCTTTCTGCGATAGCCGCTGAGCAGCTTCGTTCCCATATTCATTCCACCTTCGCCTGTATTCCTTATGACAGGGCGTTGTTCATATAGCGGGGAGCGCCGGCAACAGCAGCCGGCCGCCCCCTTGCGCCATTATTTATTTCCCTTGTCGTACAGCTCCTGCATCTTCGGCTGGATTTCAGCCGTGAAGTCCTTGGCCGACATATCGCCGTTCCATACCTTGCTCGCGTTCTGATTAAATGCATCCATCCATTGCGTATCCTTCGAGAAGGCTATCACGTCCGGACGACCGTAATCTTGGATAATATCCAGAAATACTTGACGTGTTTGCGGCCCTTTATCCATTTCCATAAACTCGCCTTCGGCCATGTCGATCAGGTTGGGAACCGCTTGCCCGAGCTGGTAGTTTTCGCGCTGTCCTTGCTCATCCAACGACAGGAACGCCGCCAAATCGAACGCTTCCTGAGGGTGCTTGGATTTCGCCGATACGGCAAATCCCATCGAACCGAGCCAGGTCGCCGTTTGTCCCGTGTTCGGGCTTGCCGGCCATGCCGCAATATCCCAATTGAACGGCAGCTCCCAGAATGCCGGCTGATCCCAAGGACCCATCGCAAACATGGCCAGCTGTCCGTTAATAAAGCGGGTGTAAGCATTCATTGCTTGCTCAGCTTCCTGATTCGGGCTGACCTTATGCTTCAGATTCAGGTCGGCTACGAATTGCATCGCCTCATAAAACGCAGGCTCATTTACTTTCACGGTACCGGTGTCGTAATCGATGTACTCGCCGCCGTTGGCCCAAACCGCGGACTCCAGGCTGTATGCGCCAACCCCGTACTGCTCCGGCTTTCCGTCGCCGTTGTTGTCAACCGTCAGCTTCTTGGCTGCTTCGAGCATGTCGTCCCATGTCCACTCTCCGGCTGTTGCGGATGGATACGCCACGCCCGCTTGATCGAACAAATCCTTATTGTAGACAAATGCCCACGGGCCAACATCCTTCGGCAGTCCGTACAAGTCTCCGGTACCGACCTTGCTTCCGTCGAAGCGGTAACGGTCCATCGCCTGCTTCCATACGTTGTCTGGTTTAAACAACGTCGTCTGGTCCAGATAGGATTGAATATTGAGGAGCGTTCCGGCTTCTGCAAACCGATAGAATTCGGGCCCGCCGACGTAGAATACATCAGGCACCTTGCCGGAGCTGATCAGCGTTGTCATCTTCTGCGAGTACTCGCCCGGAGGCACCGATGTATATTTGACGGTGACATGCGGGTACTTCTCCTCGAAGGAAGCGATCAGCTTTTCGAAAATTTTCTTTTCGTTCGGATTGCCATGGCCCATAAACTCGATCGTCACGGGCTCCTTTTTGTCCGTCCCGGCGGCAGCCTCATTGCTTGGCGCCGAGCTGTCCGGGTTGTTGGAGGAAGCTCCGCCGTTTGGACCGCTTCCGCCTCCGCTGCAAGCGGATAACGCAAACATCAGTAACAGCATGATCATACCTGCAAATTTGCTCTTCGATTTCATGCGATTCCCCTCTTCTTCAAGGTATATTGTAAGCGCTTTACGAAGTCATAATAACTTATAACAATATACTTTTATATACTCAATTTATTATAAAATTGAAGAGATTGAATACTTCGCATAAGAATCGCTTTATTCCTTTACAAGCTGGACCGGCACAACGATTCTTCTAGCCTCAAAGGCCCCTTCAATCTGCTCGGTCAGCAGCTCGATGGTCAGCCTGCACATCTCCTCCTCGTTTTGCCGAATATACGGAACGTTCGGCAGATCCGGCGGATCGAACGTAATCAGCTCCAGATCGTCAGGCACCCGTCGACGTGAGGCGACAGCGGCTCTATAAACATTTCTGCACAGCTCCGTATTGGCTGTGATGACCCCGGTGATAGCGGGACTGCCGTCCAAAAAATCCTGAATGTGTTCGACGGATTGACCCGAAGCTATCTCATCCAACGGAAGGAGACACCATAAGCTTTTGTCGATCGACAATCCGCGCTCAAGGAAAGCCTGCTCAAACCCTTGCGCTCTCTCGTCCGTTACGGTATTCGTAATTTCCGGCGAGATGAAAGCGATGGACGAATGGCCTTTGTTCAGCAGATACGCGACGGCTTCCCTCGTGCCGTTAATGTTATCCGAGCTTACGCTGTACGTCTTGATCTCCTTCAAGAACCGGTCAATCAGGACAAACGGGAATCGATCCAGCGAAAGCCTCAGTATCGAATCGTTATATGTCTCGTTTTCAACCGGAAAAATGATCATGCCGTCCACTCCCTGCTTCAGAAAGGACGAAATGACTTTGGACTCCTCAAGCTGCGACTCGCGCGTAATTCTCAGCATCACTTCATACCCTGCGGCAGTGGCGTATTTTTCAATGTTATCCAGAAAGCGCTGGTCCACTTTGGTTTTCATCGTCGGCAGCACCAGCCCGATCCGGCCGCTTCTGCCTGCTCCCGCCGTCCACTCGCCCAACTGATCGAGCGCGGCAGCGTTCTCCGGCCTGCTCATGACAAAGGTCCCTTTCCCTTGAATCCGGACGAGCAGCCCTTCCTCCATCAGTCCGACCAGCGCGTTTTTGCTTGTAATTTGACTGACGCGGTACCGCTCGGACAGCTCCTTCTCCGAAGGGACCCGGTCACCTTCCCGCAGCTTGCCGATGGCGATCAGCCGCTTGATGTCTTCCTGAATTTTTTTGTACAGCGGCAAGGATTTCAATGCACATCACAACCTTTATAATTTAAATAGTATAATTAGTATATTAATATAACATAACTTTGTTTTTGTAAATGAAAAAAAGCACCCCCAAGAGTGGGTGCTTGATTATTTATATTTAATGGTCAGCCCTCCCCCTCCTAACTGCTCAGCTTCCAAGGATGGGGTCTGCGATGATCTAATGTGCCAAGGATGCTCACGAAACGGCATCGATTTGTTGTTCCTCTTGATCGGGCCGTTCATAACGATATAAATACCGGGACAGCACGCCATGCTTCGGCGACAGCAGGAAGCTTACAAGAAAGACGATCCCGGTCGCGAAAGCCATCGATCCCGAAATGGACGTGTCCAGCCATACGGCGACGTAATAGCCCGCGAAGGCAGAAATCACACCGAAGGCGCCGCTGAGCACCAGCATAATGGACAGCTTATCTGTCCATAGATATGCCGCTGCAGCAGGAGTAATGAGCATGGCGACGACCATAATCGCCCCGACGGCATCAAACGAGGCAACGGTTGTGATCGACACCATCGACATAAACACATAATGCAAGAGCACAACCGGTATGCCGATGCTGGCGGCTAAGGCCGGGTCGAAGGAGGTGATTTTCCATTCCTTGTAGAAGGCCAGGATGACCACCAGCACGACCAGCAGCACGGCAGCCAGCATGAAGGTTGCCTTAGGCACTTCGCCAAGAAGCGGTACATTCATGACCTCCCAGGGCACGAACGCAATCTCGCCCATCAGCGCGTGCTTGGTGTCCAAGTGGGCATTGCCGACCTGGGTAGCAATCAGAATGACGCCGATGGCAAACAATGTCGTAAACACCACTCCGATCGAGGCATCCTGCTGAACCCCCCGGGAATGAAACCACTGTACGAGGAGGGCCGTTAGAAGGCCGGTAATGATCGCCCCGATCAGCATATGAGGTCCGTTTAATTCCCGCGTAATCAGAAAGGCGGTTACAATACCGAGCAGCACGGTATGACTAATGGCATCGGCCATCATGGCCATTCTTCGCAATATGAGAAACACCCCGACAATGCCGCAGGACAAACCGACCAACGAAGCAGTAAGCAATATCCAGCCCGTATATGTCATCGTTTACTCCCCCTCCCTGATGGCCGGAACCTTGGTCCAGCTTGAGCTTGGATCCTCCACCTGCTTCTTCTTCTCGGATCGCAGCTGGAGTGCCTGAATCAGCAGCCCTTTCTCCGAGCCGAACACGAGCGACACGGTGAATAATACCGAGGAGGCTATCACGATAAACGGGCCCGTCGGCCAGCCTTTGCCGAGCGTGCTGATCAAGGTTCCGATCAGACCGGAGCCACCGCCGAAAATCGCGGACAGGATCACCATCGTTCTGAACGATTGCGTCCAGTACCTTGCGCTAACAGCCGGTATGATCAGCATTGCCGCCATCAGGATGACACCTACGGCCTG
Organism: Paenibacillus sp. FSL R5-0810; assembly: GCF_038002285.1. Classification (NCBI taxonomy): domain Bacteria; kingdom Bacillati; phylum Bacillota; class Bacilli; order Caryophanales; family Paenibacillaceae; genus Paenibacillus; species Paenibacillus sp. FSL R5-0810. Next base: position 1,429,735 of record NZ_JBBOCF010000001.1, on the reverse strand, counting down.
AATGCCGATTACGATCACGAGGACGAGGACCGCCATGTAGATCGCGTTCATCCATCGGCTGCTTAGTCCGAGCCCGCGGGCAAAGTCCGGATCGAACAAAAACAGCTTCCATTCCTTGAAAGCGACCGTCACGATCACGATGACCAACAGGGCTAGGGCAAGCATGGTAAAGACGTCTTTACGGACCATGGACGCGGCCTGACCGAAAATAAAATTATCCAGTCCGCTCTGGTTGCCTCCAGCCGTACGATTGACGATCGTGAGCAGCATGATTCCGAGTCCGAAAAATACGGACAGGATCATGCCCATCGCCGTATCCTCCTTGATCCGGCTGGAGGAGCGGATCCATCCGATTAACCAAGCGCCGATCAACGCGCTGACCGCGGCTCCGATGATCATGAACAGCAGATTTTTGGTACCGGTCAGCGCGAAAGCCACAACCACGCCCGGAAGGGCAGCATGCGAAAGCGCGTCACTCATGAGGCTTTGTTTCTTCCAATACGCAAGACAGCCGATCATGCCGGCCGCCATGCCCAAAATCAAGGTACTGAGCAGCACCCATTGTGTATTTGGAGACAGCAATGAATTCAACACATGTTACGCCTCCTTCATGAAGCGAAGGGAACCGCCATAGGCCCGGTATACGTTGTCCTTGGTGAACGCGTCCTCCGTCTTCCCGTGGGCAACGACGGTACGGTTAAGGAGCAGAACGTGATCGAAGTAATCCTCGACCGTCTGCAAATCGTGGTGGACAACCATCACGGTTTTTCCCGACATTTTCAAATTTTTCAGCGTGGTCATAATCGCACGTTCCGTCGCAGCGTCCACTCCGGCCAGCGGCTCATCCATGAAATACAGATCGGCGTCCTGCACAAGAGCCCTTGCCAAAAACACGCGCTGCTGCTGTCCCCCGGACAGCTGGCTGATCTGCCGATCCGCAAAATCGGCCATGCCCATCTGCGCAAGGGACGCCATCGCCTTCTCTTTATGGCTCTTGTTCGGCCATTTCAACCACCCGACGCGCCCGTAGAGTCCCATCATGACAACGTCGAGCGCATTGGTTGGAAAATCCCAATCCACCGATCCGCGTTGAGGCACGTAGCCGACTCTCGTCTTGGTCTGACTCAGCGTTGATCCGAAGAACGATACGTCTCCCGAGAGCTTCGGATGAAGCTCCAGCATCACTTTAAGGAGCGTGGATTTGCCGGCCCCGTTGGGACCGACAATGCTGGTTAACGAACCTTGCTCCACCTCGAACGAAACATCATGAAGCACCTTATTTTTACGATAGGATGCATGCAAGCCTTGAACTTTCAGCACACTCATCTTATTCACCGCTTCCTGTTAATGCATGATAAATGGTTTCAACGTTATGGCGATACATTCCGATGTAGGTCCCCTCCGTCGTCCCTGCTTCCCCCATTGCGTCAGAGAAAAGCTCTCCGCCTAGCTTCACGTTGAGCCCTTTCTTGGCTGCTCCTTCAATGACCGCGTTGATGGAAGCCGGGTTGATGCTGCTTTCAATAAAGACGGCGGGGATGTTGTGTTCAAGCAGCGTATCGATCGTCCCGTTGATGTCCGAAAGACCGATCTCATCCTCAGTACTAAGTCCCTGCAGCCCGACGACCTCCATGCCGTGCATGCGGCCAAAATATCCGAACGCATCATGCGCAGTAACGATAACCCGCTGAGCTTCAGGAATTTGACGGATCTTGTCTTTAGCTTCTGCCTTCAGTTCATCCAGCTTGGCGAAATAATCCCGCTTGTTTTGTTCAAAATATTCGGCATCATCAGGCGAGAAGGCTTTCAGCTCTTCTACAGCCGAATCCAGCGCCAGCTTCCATAGGTCGATGTCAAACCAGACATGGGGATCAATCGCCTTACCTTCATCCTCAAGCAGCTGATCCCTCGGGATCGCATCCGCAATGGCCAGCACCGGTTTATTTTTACCAATCTGCTCAAAGATCTCCGTCATATTTCCTTCGAGATGCAGGCCGCTGTAAAATACGACATCGCTGCCTTGCAGCTTCTGAATGTCTCCTTGCGTAGCATTGTATAAATGCGGATCAACCCCGGGCCCCATCAGGCTTTGGACCTCTACCCGGTCACCGCCGATGACGGTAATCGGCTCTGCAATCTGACCAATCGTCGTCACAATTTGGATTTTCTCTGCAGGATCCCCTGATGCTTGGTTCGTCTGCGGCTCACCGGAAGCACATCCGGATAGCACGAGTACCAGACTCAGCATGACCGCTCCCAGCATTTTCGTCGTTTTACTGAACAATTTGGTTTTCATCTTCCATTTCTCCTCCTCCAACGTATTGCCTTGTTCGAACATGACAATGTGCTTCTCCCGTCAATTCCATCCTGCATCAAACCAAATGTAATTCCTTGTACCAATTATTTTGCCTTAGGTAAACTTTAATAGCTATGTACAAAAAATAATCCATCATTAGGCATTTGTCAATACGATTTTGCCGTTCTTACGCAAACCACAACAAAATCAACGTCAAAATTCCTTGTGGTTATCCTTGTTTTTCGATTTTTTAAACGGATGCAAATTATTTAGAAGCGGTTAACTTATTTTCCTTTGATGATGAAAATACTGTATAAAACAAAAAAACGAAGCCCCTGGTCAGGTTCTTCGCTAGTTTCTGGTTTTATACTTGTATCTTTCGCTTAAGTTATCCTAAAAACCGAACATGGGAAAGCTTCGTTTTCATGCGGTCCAGCTGTTTTCTCGTACGGCTTCGACGATCGGGTAGCAGCTGAATGCCGGCATGTTCGGCAATCACCGAAACCACCTCATCGATGGATAGCCGATCCGTATCGATATGCTGCCGGAATACTTCCTGCGATAATCCGCTGATGCATCGGTCAATCTGCTGGGCTGCCCATGAATTCGCTCCTTCATAACGGCTACGAAGGCGCTTAAGGAGGACCTCCCTTGAAGCACACAAGGTAAAATGCCGAACATCCACACCGTCCCGGCGGAGCCTTCCTACGATTTCATCGAAATATTCCGGATTGGTTACCGTCATTGGCGCAATGATGATGCGGTTAGACTCCTGGTCCATGTGCTTGAACATGGCGTAATTAAACTCACGCCACATCGGGTAATGCTGGAAATCATCCCGCTTGGCATCCGGCGGCAGGTTTGACCGAATGAAATAGCCGGCATTTTCCGGATCGTACACATACGAATTCGGCAATCTGCGATGAAGCTCGTGTGCAGCTTGCGTCTTCCCGGAGCCGAAAGCTCCGTTAATCCATAGAATCATGGTTTACCTCCTGAATAAGGCCCTTATTTTCTCAAAAAATCCGGAGTTCTTGTCAGCGTCTTGCCATGATCCCGCACGAAGCCGAACTGCTCGTACAGACCGTGCGCATCCCTTGTTGCCAAAATGCCGAATAAATTTCGGTAATCCGGATGTCCGGTAATCGTTGCGATTAGCTTTTTGCCTACGCCTTGAGCCCGGTAAGCCGGATCCACGTAGACGTCGCATAACCAATACACGGTCGCCCCGTCGGTGACCACACGGGCAAAGCCGATTTGCCGCTCGTTATAATAAGCACCGAAGCAAACCGAGCCCTTCAATGAATCCAGGATTTTAGATCGGGACCGCTTATTGGCCCAATAGCTGTCATGCAGAAATCTTAAGATGGCTGCTGTATCCAGCAAGGAAGGGTCGCTGCTGATCGTCACGTCTTTGAGATCCAGGGGTTCATTCATGATGCAAGATCCGATCATTAACATGGAGCCTCTTCTGCTCCAGGATCTTTTCTCTCAGCCGATCGCATTCCTCGTTGATCCGAGCAACTTTGCGTCGCGTCAGAAAACGGAGAAAAACAAGCACCGCATACTGTGCAAAGGTCCAGCCGGATGACACCTCGTCGTCATGGTGATAGAAGCCTGCGTTCATGGATCCCCCTCCTAACCCTATGGGTTCATTTAGAAAACCTTCCCAGTTACCATCTTATGATAACCGAACGAATAAAACAACGCCCCTGGCGGCAATTCGCCATCCTGCTGTTATTGGCCGTCTCGTTGATAATTGTTTCAAAATAAGCGTTTCCCATCTCGCGGAGAAGATGATCGAGAACGCTTGCATAACATATCGGGTGGCATTCGGCAGCTATGGAAACAACTCGGTTCAACCATTTAAAAAAGGCTCCGAGCAGCTAAGCCCCGGGCCTTTTCTTCGATATCGTCATGCAATTGGGGTGCCGTCGGGCAGCTTGTATTCCGGCCGCAACAGGACAACATCTCCCTTCTCCGGAACTCCGCCCAAGACCAGCACCTCGGATTCAAAGCCTGCAATGCGTCTCGGCGGAAAATTCACAATCGCCGTTACCTGGGTGCCGATCAGCTCCCCGGCGTCGTATCGGCGCGTAATTTGCGCGCTAGTCCGCTTGATTCCAAGAGGACCGAAATCAATTTTCATTTTAATCGCCGGAACGCGGGCTTCCGGGAAAGGCTCGGCGTCCACGACGGTTCCAACACGGATATCCAGCTTCAAAAAATCTTCGATCGTTGCCATGTTGATTCGCTCCCTTGCAATGGTTACCGAAGTTTTGCCATGAACTTCGTATGGTGGGAATCATCATAACATCAGCAGCGGAAAGGCCGCAAGTTCGAGAACGGTTATAATCATTTCATCTGGGGGCGAGCCCAGCGATGAAGAAGGCTCATATGCTTCCAGTACGATATTTCTGCTCCTCCATCTCCCTTAGCCAACGTTCATGGAGTCTGGTAATTTTGTCCCATATCCCTTCACGCTCCAGCTCCGAATAATGGACGAGTTCCTCATGGAATAGATCGGCCAGCACTTCTCTCCACTGAGCCTTGCTTACGATTTCTGAGGAATGCATGCCCGCTTCATCCCATGACTTCAATATCCGGCCTTTGAGCTCATGGATTCTGTTCACGCTCCGCTGCCTTACAATGAACAGGTCGCGCCAAGGCGACTCGGGGGATCGGCTGTAGAATTTATGGTTAGCTGTGAAAACATCCAGGGTGTCAACCACATCAGGAGCATAATCTATCCCAACATAGGAATTGGCAGGATCATGCGTCAGACGCCAGCCTCCTTGTACCACAGCGGACTCCATGAGGCTGTAAGAGAACGGTCCTTGACGATATGTCCCATATCTTAACGGTATCGGTTCATAAGGCATATCACCTAATCCGACATCAACGATCCATGGCTCTTCTTGTCCGTCGTCATTGGCTAAGCTCACGGTAATCCCTAGATGAAATCCGTTAATTCGCGGCTCTTGCCCGATCGGCTGTACTCCCGCCCGATGCCACCGTACCTTATAACCCAAAGCCTGAAGCAGCGTGCCGAACGCGCCGTTCAGATGAAAGCAGTACCCGCTGCGCCGGCTCAGCATCAGCTGAATGGAACTCCGCACGTCCATAACGGTCGGTTTACCCGCAAAAATATCGACGGTTTGCCAAGAAATTCGCTCTACATGTGCTTGATGAAGCTCGAACAAAAACGCTTGTGTTGGAGCCTTTCTATCGTAAATTCCCAATCGGTTTAAATATGATTTGACTTCCGCATCCGTAATCAATATCTCCACTCCTCTGTGATCAGCCATCTGTAATATATGCTATATCGCTTCTGACCTTAAGGAAATGGTCAGAAAAGGCAGATTTAAAGAGACAGTTGCCGTCGCGCCTCAAAGCCTGATTTTACGCCATTTTCTTGATCACGGAGGTTAGGTCACGGGGTTACGCGGCGGTTCATTAATCAAGCGACCAGGCTTTACGCAGCAGCTGGATTCCGTACTCCATCTCTTCCTCCCGCAACCCCGCAAATCCCATATATAGTCTCGGGTACTGTCCGGCATCCTGCGTTTGCCCGATCCACATCTTTCGCAGATCATAAACCCTTACTCCCTGTTCCGCCGCAAGGCGAATCAACTCCTCTGACGTGACATGCTTCTTAATCGTCAGCTGGATATGCAATCCCGAATACTGGCCGGAGATCTCCACATGGTTGCCAAGATAAGTATGAAGGATGTCAATTAGGTGTCGATGCCGCTTCCGATACAAGCTTCTCGTTCTGCGGATATGACGGTACCAATGCCCCTCCTTGAAAAAAGACTCCATCGCCCACTGCTCAACCCGGGACGGAGCAAAAAACAACGTATGCGGCATCTTCTTCAACCGATTCATCAAATCCGGCGGAAGAACCAGATAGTTCATCCGAAGCGTCGGCGTCAGCACCTTGGAGAAAGTTCCCGCGTAAATCACCCTTCCGCTCCGGTCCAGACCTTGGAGGGAAGGAATCGGCTTTCCATGGTAACGAAATTCGCCATCATAATCATCCTCGATGATATATGCATGGTTGTCCTCTGCCCATCGCAGCAGGCGTTCCCGCTCGGGGTATGGCATAATGCTCCCTGTAGGAAATTGATGGGAAGGCGTGACATACACCAGCTGTACCTGCCTCCGGTTTAACGCAGTGATCGATATGCCGGAGTCCCCGACCGGGATCGGTATGACCTGAAAGCCGTTCAAATGGAATTGATCACGGACAAGGCTGTAGCCGGGCTCTTCGAATGCCACCGCTTGGATGCCCTTAAGCAATTTGGAGAGAATCCCCATGCTGTATGCCGTGCCTGCTCCGATGACGACTTGCTCCGGCGTAGATTGCACGCCCCTTGAATTCCGCAAATAATCGGAAACCACCATACGAAGACCGTATTCGCCTTGCGGATCACCGTAATGACCGATTTCTTGCAGATGTTGGTCCAGCGATTCCTTGAGCATTTTATTCCAGATCCGTACTGGAAAAGCACCCGGGTCTAGTGCTGTCGGATTAAAATCAACTTGAACCGGAGGCAAGCTGTATTCCGTGCCTAGCACTGGTGCAGCCGCAGCAGGTTTAGCAGCCTCCCCGCTTATAGGTCGCGCCACTTCGCGTTGGTACGGGTTAACGGCATACAGGCCGGAACGGGGCTTGCTGATGACATAGCCCTCCGCCGTCAGCATCTGGTAGGCCGTTTCAATCGGGGTTTTGCTAATATTCAACTGATTTTGAAGCGACCTTACCGAAGGCAGCCGCTGTCCGTTTGCTATAACCCCGCTTCGAATGCTGTCGCGTATGAGGAAATACAATTGCTGGTATAGAGGCTGCTCGCTTTGCTCCGGTAGAAGAAGATCGATCATAAGAACGCTGCCCCCAATCTGGTGTTTGAAATGTCGCGTGATATGCAATTTATAATATCTCCGGCCTCTTTAATGTCATGGACAGGTGACCTGCACGATTTATTAAAAACTGACCATTTTATAGTAGTCAGATTTATTTTATTATAGAACTTGCTTGCCGACTAGATCCGAATCCGCCTTCATCGGTCTCTCCCTTGCATGATCGAGTCGTGACCGTGAGCATCGGTAGGACCAGCCGCAACAACAACGTTCGCGTCGGGAGGAAGAATAACATGAGCTCATTCATCCATCTAAAAGACAAAATCGGCCAAGGCATAACATTTCGGCATTGGACGGGTCCTAGGTCGATGGGGCGCCCGTCCCGCTTATATTCAAGCGGTCATGGACCAGTTCAAGCGTGAGAACCCGGACAAAGAAGCGCATGAATACCAGACTCGCCTTGACGAGACATACCGACGGATCGGCCAGCTGTACAACGAAGGGACGTTCTATCAAGCCGTAATCGTTCAAGAAGTAAAGGATCTCCTGCAGACGTTCCCAGCACCTGGCCTTGAAATATAAAAATCGCAGGCCTTGGCCTGCGATTGCACTTATGTTATCCTTGATCGCTTACCTTATTCTTCATTACCTACATTATCCCTGTTTATCTCCTATTACAGTACGCTGTTCTCAATCATTCCACTGCGTTTAATCTTCCAGCTCCCAAGCCGGATTCCAGCATATTTCCCACAGATGCCCGTCCGGGTCAAGGAAATGACCCGAGTACCCTCCCCAGAACGTATCTTGAGCGGGGACAGTTACGGTTGCCCCTGCCTTTACGGCTTGCTCCATGACCTCATCGACTTCTTTCTTGCTCCCGACATTATGGCCGATCGTCATTTCCGTCGAGCTTGGTGCATGATGCGGGACATTCGCTTCCACGGCCAAGTCCTTGCGACTCCAAATCGCCAGCTTCACGCCAGCCTGCAGATCGAAAAAGGCAACCGCTCCATGCTCAAACTCGGTTCCGACAATCCCCTCAGTCGGCAAGCCGAGTCCGTCGCGGTAAAATTTCAGCGATCGCTCCAGGTCATCAACGCCAAGCGTTAGTACAGATATACGCGGTTTCATGATACATTCCTCCTAAACGTGTGGCTTTCGCCTTCAGGTTTAACTTCCTGTCACTATTTATTTTCGCTTCCGATAACCCGTAAAGGATTGTAAAAAACGGACATCTTGTACACTAACCCTGGCTGCACGGGGCATGGAACACCTGCTGAGGCGAAGCGCCGTAGAATCGTTTGAAGCTGTGGATAAAGTGCGACTGGTCATAATAGCCGTATTTAGCGGCGATATCCGGAAACCGGAAGGATCGGGCATGAAGCAGCTCCCGCAGCAAATATTGAAACCGGATGATGTCCGTCATTTCTTTGGGACTGATGCCCAGCTCTTTTTGAAAAGCCCGACGTACCGTTCGTTCGCTGTAATGGAGCTTCTCCGAGAGGGATTTGACGCTCAGCATCCCCTTCTCTTCGTATACATATCGGAGCCCATGCAGCAAAATCGGCTCGTCAAGGGAGAAGTCTGCCCGATCTAACCTGTTCCATAAATAAGATTCCATTCGTTCGATCCGCTGGCTCGTCTCGGCAGCTGTCATGATGCTCTCGCTGAACTCGACGGCGTCCCTACCCCAAATCTCATGCAAGAACACTTGCGTATTCCGGAATTCCGAGACGGGAAAGCGAGTGAATAAACGAACCGTCTCCGAATAGAAGCGGACGCCGAACAGGCAGTGATGCTCCGTTATGGAGAACGCGTCCGGTACAGTCATAACCCCTGCCACGAAGGCACATTCGGAGGCGGAACGGGAATGGAGGTCAAATATAATGTCGACGCATCCGTCGGGCAAAATGCGATGCTGCGGCGGGCGAGCCGATGGCCGCACATCCAGTGTCCAATACGCGGCCACATAAGGACTCAGTCCAGGACTTGGCAGAAATTCGCGATAGCTGTAGGAAGCGTCCGGATGAGAAGTCTCGATCATCGGAGCTTGCAGCGGGTTGAACGATCGCATGGTCTCCCTCCCATTCGTTCTGACGTCGCTTTCATTATACGATATTTGGCCTCTCCCTTGGGCTAGTTCGCGAAAATGGATACCGCACTGTATATGAGCAGCAACCCCATCGCAATATTGAATGCTCGCTCATGGCGGTCAAGGAAACTTTGGAGGAGCCTGCCGCCTAATGCCCAAGTTAAGTTGGCGCTAATCCCAACGGCCGTCAGCAGTAATGAAAACATGATCAATTGAATGCGGGAATCCGCCACAGGGATTACGAAGGACGAAATGGCCGTAAAACCGTATAGAATCACCTTGGGATTGATGAATTGAAAGAAGAATCCGAACCAGAAGGAATTCATGCCTCTGGCAAGGTCTTCGTTTTGCTGCGGCTTGCTTCTCATGATTTTGACGGCTAAATACAGCAAATACAAGCTCCCCAACAAATCCAAAGCGATCTTGGCCCTCGGAATCCATTGATTTAACGCAAAATTGAAGTAACCGGACAACAGCATGATGACGAAGCATCCCGCTGCAACCCCGCCGATAAACTTTAGAACGGCCCGGTACCCGTATTTTTGGGCCTGGGTCATCGAGATAATATTGTTCGGTCCCGGCGTAAAGGATGAAACGAGAGCAAACATAAGCAAAGGTATGAGCATGGCCGCCTCCTCCCCTCTTGTTGTATGATATAATTTACGATGTGTGCACTATAACGTATGTACGTTTAATTATACATTATGTGCGTTATAACGCACAATCTAAAATTTGTTCAGCAGGAGGCACTCGAACATGAAGCATATCAACAGCATTCTCGCTCAAAACTTGAAGCGGCTCAGGGAAGAACGCAAGCTTAGCCTGGACAAAGTGGCTGATTTGACCGGAATCAGCAAGACGATGCTCGGCCAAATTGAACGCGGCGAATCCAGCCCCTCGATTGCTACCGTATGGAAAATCGCCAATGGGCTGAAAATCTCATTCACCTCCCTGATCCATGAACCGGCAACGGATACCGTTGTCGTACCTGCCGATGAGGTCCAAGCATTGGTTGAGGATAATGGAAAGGTCCGTATCTATCCGTTGTTTCCGTTTGAGGACGGACGCAGATTTGAAATCTACTCGCTTCAGATGGAGCAAGGGGGATATTTAAGCGCGGAGGCTCACATCGACGGAACGGAGGAATTTATTACGGTGTTCGAAGGAGAACTAACGATTCGGATCAGTACCGAGGAATACACGGTGCGTCGCGGGGATTCGATTCGCTTTAAAGCCGATAAACCTCATGTTTATCACAACTCCGGCGAAACGACTAACCAGTTCAGCATGGTGATTCATTATAGAGAATAATGCTGGGAATCAGACAAATTAAACGCATCCTGTTAATAGGATGCGTTTAACGGGGATGCATTTAACGGGGATGCATTTAATCTTAACGTCGAAGCGCCTGGGTGCTGACCACCCCGTATCGGGATAACAGCTTCCTGCCGAGCAGCGCCACAGCGCGATCCGTCAGAAAGCCCATTATGCCGAGGCAGAAGAGGCCTACGAATATCCAGTCCGTACGGAAGAACAGCCTGGAATTCCAGATCAAATACCCGACGCCTTCGTTGGATGCAATCATTTCAGCTCCGATAATCGCCATGAACGACGTCCCCATGGCAAGCCTTACCCCCGTGAACATATACGGAACCGTTGCGGGAATGATGACATGAAGAACCGTTTGCCATTCGGATGCGCCCATGCTCCGGGCGGAACGGATTTTGTCCTCTTCCACGGACAACACGCCAGTCAGCGTGTTCAGCACCACGATAAAAAAAGTGGCGTACAAGATAAGTGCGACCTTTGACGTCTCCCCGATCCCGAACCAGACCAGAAATAACGTAATGAAGGCAATCGGCGGAATAAAGCGGATGAAATTCAGGAAAGGCTCTGCAATGGCTCGCACGGCATTCACCTTGCCGATAATGAGCCCTGCGGGAATCGCGATCAGGCTGCCTAGCGTCCAACCGAGCAGAACCCTGTAGGAGCTGATGCCGATGTAGCTTAACAGCGTTCCGTCTTGAAGCAGCTCATACCCGCCTTTTCCCGTATCGATTGGCCCCGGCAGAATTTCCGGTCCGTAGACCCATGCCAGGAGCTGCCACGCCGCCAGTATGACAAACCAGAAGATGAGATGGCGAATGCCTTTGATCATGTTATTGCTCATCGTTCTCCAAACTCCTTTCTTCGCATCGCTAGTCATCAAAATGCTCTTGGATTCGATTATGAAGCCGGTGGAACTCCGGCTCGGACAAATCGCGCGGATAAGGCAAAGGGACGTCGTAAATATCCGTGATCCTGGATGATGGTCCTGCGGACATAATGCCGATCCGTTCTCCTAGGAGCAGCGCCTCCTGGATATCATGGGTAACAAAAATAACGGTTTTATTCGTTTTTCTCCAGATATTGACTAATTCCCTTTGCATCGTGCGTCTCGTCATGGCGTCAAGCGCCCCGAACGGTTCGTCCATAAGCAGAATTGCAGGATCGTTCGAGAGCACTCTGGCCAGTTGAACGCGCTGCTTCATGCCGCCGGACAGCTCCCTCGGGAATTTTTGCTCGTGCCCGGCCAGCCCAACCAAAGAGATATACCGATCCGATATTTCCCTTCGCATCATGGCAGGCAACCGTTTCATCCGCAGGCCGAATTCCACGTTCTCCCGGACGTTCAGCCACGGAAACAAGGAAGAATCAGCCTGCTGAAATACGACAGCGCGGTCCTGACCGGGGCGCTCAACTTCTCGTTCCCCGACCTTCACCTGGCCTGACGTCTTGGATACGAAGCCCGCGATGAGCCCGAGCAGCGTTGATTTGCCGCAGCCGCTCGGCCCGAGCAGTATGAAGAACTCTCCGCCTTTCACCGTCAAATTAACATCCTGAATGATGTAATGCAGTTCCCCTGCTCCCGGCTGCGAGAAGCTTTTGTTCAGCTGCTCAATATATATCCCGTTCGTTTGCGGCGCAGCGCTCATTGATCGCCATCCCCTTTCTTGATATCGATAACGCGTTCGGGAAATGCCTCCCTCACGATATCCAAATCCAATTTCTCGTTCAGGTCAAAGTCTCTCTCGATAATGCCGCTGGACACCATATACTCCTTCTGTCCTTCCAGCCCCTCGTAAGCCTTATCCGAGAATCCGATGCTCCATGGATTGACCGGAAGATCCTTTAGAGTCGCGTCCTTCGGTTGCTTTACTTCCGCGTACATGATTTCCGCCGTTTCCTCCGGATGTTTCTGCGCGTATTCCGAAGCTTCATCAAGCGCCTTGAGGAACTGTACAAACCCTTCACGGTTCTTCTTCAGAAGCTCGGTCGGCGCGATCAGCCCCGTGCCGATCCGCACCGGCGTCTGCGACATATCGGTCAGCTCGCGCGCCTCTGAAAGGGCGCTGAATTTTTCATTCAGAACAGCACCGTATACCCATGCTGCGTCAATCTCCCCTTTTTTCAACGCGACGTAAGCCTCATCGAAGCCTCCCTGGCCGACGAGCTCCACATCGGAAATAGCAATACCGTTCTCGGCCAAGTACACATCCCATAGATAAGGAATAAAGGTCCCTCTTGAGAAGCTCAGCTTCTTGCCTTTCAGATCGGCTGCGCTTTCGATTTCCTTGCGAACGTACAGCTTCCACTCGCTAGCGCTGAGATCCGTTGCCGTACCGGATGAAGCAAAGATGGTGTAATCGCCCTTACCGGCAGCGTTCAGAAGCGGAAAGTCGGCGCCGAATGCAACATCCACCTGTTTGATGAACAGGGAGTTCACGCCTTCGGCAGGCGTTGCGAAATTTACCAGCTCCGCTTCGATTCCGTACTTTTCGAAGATCCCCTTGGATTTCGCAACGCGGAATGTCGTATTTGTGGAAATATCCGCAATTTTAAGTTTTAGCCGGCTTTCCTGCTGCTCCTCACCTGATACGCCGCTGCAGCCGCCAAGCAGACTCGAGATGCTCAATAAGCACAGAAGGAGCAAGACACTTCGTTTTCCACCATTTCGGCTAGTTCTGTTCATGGCGATCCCGGTCCTTTCTGGCCGTTTCATCCGTTCTGGCCACGCAGAGGGCTCCCTCTCCGTAAGAGATCGTCCCTTCAACTTCAACGGTCGTAATGGCCCCACGCGGTGCTGCTCCCGGAAGGCGGTAATCGGCGACATCGATCTTGGGGATCTCCGTTTCGATGGGCTTCTCAAGCTGCGGAACCCAATCGTACGGCACACGATACGCCCGGTAGACCATGTTGGAGTTCCGGTTGTTTTTATACGGCGATATGTACTCCCATACCAGCTCATGCTCCCGTGTCACTTCGAAGATCCGCCCGTCCGCGCCTTCCGTAATCAGCGTGTTGCCGTTAGGGAGGCGCTGCGCCGAGCTGATGTACGGACTGTAGAAACGGTAGGAGTCCAGCGGTGCCTGAAAGCCGGCTTCCGTCGGTGTGTACTGCCATTCGATCTCCAAGGTAACGGGATTGATCTCCAGAACGCGGGAGTGATCCCGGCGAGCAACCTTCAGACCGTCAGGCGACTCCGGATTAGGACTTCCATATCCGCCCCAGCCCCCGTTGTCGAAAATGAGAATGTTTCCTTCGCCCGGAAGCCCCTTGGGGATCAGATGAGCATGGTGCTGACCAATGATCCAGCCAATATGCTTCACTTCCTCCTGATCATAATTCGGGCCCAGCTTCCAGACGATTTCGCCTGTACGTTTGGAGATGATGGCAATGATATTGCTTTCTCTGGCATCCCAGATGATGTTATCCGGATGGAAACGCTGGTCTCCCGCATCATAATGCTTGTTGGGCCCTAATACCGACACCGAATTGATATGCATCCAGTCACCTGCATGGACGCCGAAGCCGCGGGTGTTCGGGTCCCGATACAGAGACTGCTTCGCATCTTCGTCAAACCCAAGCTCGGAGAAATGATCGCTCACGGACCACTCCCATAAGATTCGCCCTTCCCAATCGACTTCAATAATCGTGTCATCAAGCAGCTCGATGCTCGCGATCTCGGAACGGGTGACATTTTTGTGCGCAAGGATGATCGTTGTGCCCGAGTCGGTCTTGGGTTCCTGCCCCGGCGCATAGTAGCCTACCGGGTTGCCTTCCCGCTGATAATCATGATGCTGGCGAGCCATCCACTGCGGAGAATGACCCGGATCTTCGATAAATTCATAGCGGTCAAATTTCCATACGATATTGCCTTCCCAATCGACCTGAACGAGATTGCTCTCATCCTGGAAGCCATATTTCGGATCCCGCTCGGAAGTGCTGCCTAGTACAAATCCTCCTGGAAACAGCTTGTTGGGAAAACCACGCAGCCCTTTCCATAGGTGTACCTCTCTGCCATTCATGTCAATCAGGAGCGCGCCGACATCAGCTGCCTGAAATATCGTATAGCCGCTCCAGGCCTTTTCAGGCAAATATACCGTCGCACCCGTAGGATAAATCGTCGGATGTCCCATAGTTCAACCCACTCCTTAATAACGTGATCATTAATATGAGATAAAATCCCGGTTACGCCGGGAAGCTGGAGATCCGCCTTTTCCCGCTGGTCCTTCGGAGATATGGCCGACCAGCTCGTCAATCCGTTCCGAGAAGCCCACCAGCGATTCGTTGAGTCGTTTAAAATAATGGATTTGCTGAATTAACTCCTCTTGCGAAAAAGTGCCGAACAATAAATCGATGATGCAGGTGCCAACCTCCTGATTTCGAAGCAGCATCTTCCGCCCACGCTCCGTAATATTAAGCGCGATTGAGCGCCTGTCGGTCCGGCTTCTCTGCCTGACGGCAAACCCGGCGGCCTCCAGCTTGTCGCACAGGGCGGTAACTGCCCCGGACGTGAAATCCAGAACCTCCGCAAGATCGCCTAATCGCTGTTCGCCGTTTCGCTCAATCGTCTTCAAGATCAGCAAGCCGGGAAGGGATACGCCCTCTACCGAAATCTTGTCGCGTTCTTTCACAAATCTACGAACAAGCTTGCGAAAATGCCAGTCCGCCTCTTCCATCAATATCCAATCCTTGTTTTTCTCCATACCGCTCCTTTCCCGGTTAGCATACCCTCCGTCTGCCGGTCGGTGAATCAGCCTTGCGCTCCTTAAAAGGCGCGGCCTTTCTGCCTTCGTTAAAGCAGAAAGACTCCTGCCATTCTTACCTCTTACACGAGGTGAGAATGATAGGAGCCTTTGGTGGACCAATCGGCTGATTATATCGTTCAATACTAAGATAATGAGCGTTCATTTAATGATAAATGAACCACTTGCTTGTGCTTAGATTAAACCCATTAATTCAACCTGTCAAGTGGGAATTAACTAAAACTTCTGCTCAGTTAAATATTCCGGCTTTCTTCGAGGTTTGCTTTATCCATTCGCTCCATTGGCACCCGTAATGGCGATGGCAGGAATCGCAGTATGGAGGTCGTTTTTATACCAGGTGTGGGCATGGTTCACCCCCCTCATCACAAAAGCCTTTCCGGTTGAGTCATACAACGTGGTTCCGCTTACATAAAAACCGGCAGCAGTCTCTGTTCTCGAAAACCCGCTTCCGACCACAGTGAGCATAAGAGCGACTAACAAATGAGTCCTCCATCCGATCCATAATGACAACACGCTTTTTCCTCCTTTAGGAACGAACGGATATCAACGCGAATTCTTCACCAGCTCGATTTAAGTTATCGTTTAATTTATAAATGGAGTTTATAATGCGGATTTGTGATAGTCAATCCGATTTTAACGATCCCTGGTATTTGCGTTGTGTCGAACTTCCGCGTTGACATATATGGTCCTCAACCATTAGATTTATATTTAGTTAATCGATTACTTTATATGGAGGCTCTTATGAATACACATGATCCGATCTTTAATGAGATTCGCAAGGAATGGCTTGAGCATATCCTCCCCTTCTGGACCCGTTTAAAGGATGAATCAAATGGCGGATATTACGGCGAAGTCGATTTCTCACTTACCGTTAAGCCTCGTGCTCCGAAAGGCTGTATTGCGAATTCAAGAATCTTATGGAGCTTTGCCGCAGCCTATCGCGTCACGGGAATTGCGGATTATCTTAAATGCGCGCGACATGCGTTCTCCTTCCTTACCAAGCGGCTGCTGGATTCCGAATTGGGCGGGTTGATCTGGATGGCAGACTATCAAGGAAATCCGCTGGACACCCGTAAGCACATCTATAATCAAGCCTTCGGCGTATACGCTTTAAGCAAATATTTCCGTGCAACCGGTGAACCTGACGCGCTGAAGCTCGCACAGGAGCTGTTTAAAACGATTGAAACGGTCGGTTATGATGAGCAAATCGGGGCCTATCGGGAAGAGTTTGACCGGGAATGGAACGAGCAGCCTAATGTAATGCTGAGCGGCAACGGAGTTGTGGCAGACATTACGATGAACACGCATATCCACGTGCTTGAAGCCTATACCACGCTTTACCGCATTTGGCCGGATCCGCAGGTGAGGCAATCGCTGGATCGGCTGCTGTCGATTTTGCATGATCGTATGTTTGATCCGGAGCTTGGAAGGCTTAATGTTTTCTTCGACAAGAACTGGGCATCGCTGACGGATGTGACTTCCTTCGGCCACGACATTGAAGCAAGCTGGCTGATTCAAGACGCGATTGAAGCTGCAGAGCTTTCGAATCCGAAGTATAAGCAAATGGTCCTTGCCCTCGCGCATTCCGTATCCGCGCGTGCCATACTATCGGATGGCTCCGTGATGAACGAGGAGGAAGGCGGCCGGCTGGATACGACCCGCATATGGTGGGTACAGGCCGAAGCGATGGTCGGCTTTCTGAATGCGTATGAGCTCACGGGCGAAGCACGCTTCCTCGAGCTAGTGCGAAAGATATGGAGCTATACCAGCGAGATGATCATCGATCCGCGTCCGGGCGGTGAATGGTACTGGTCCGTTGACGGGCAAGGAAATCCCGCTGGACGTGAAATTGCCGGTCCCTGGAAATGTCCCTACCATAACAGCCGCTTCTGCATTGAGATGCTGCTTCGGATGGAGCGGCTGCACTCAAAGGCTTAATGATAATATTAGCCGCTGGTCTCGTCTTTATTTGTCATTCCCAAGCAGGTATACTTGATTTTGAACCAGGCGAGCATTCTCTCGAATCTAATACTTCAGAGAGAAAAAAAGGCTTGCAGCCATTGCTGATAAGGAGAGAGACATTGCGGTGAGCAAACATATTACGATGAAGGATATCGCCGAAAAGCTAGGCGTCAGCACGGTAACGGTATCCAAAGCTTTGAATGATAAGGAGGGCGTTGGCGGCGAGCTGAAGCAGAAGATCAAGGCTGTCGCGGTGGAACTGGGCTACCGTTTGAACACGGCCGCCAAGTCGATGCGCGAAGGATTAACCTACAATATCGGCGTAGTCATTCCCGAGCGGTTTACCGGACCGGATCAGTCGTTTTATTTAAGGGTTTATCAAGAAATAGCGAAAGCGCTTGAATCCTATGGCTATTACGGCATCCTTCATATTCTAAGCAGCTCGGATGAGCAGGAGCTCCAACTGCCGCGCGTGTACTATGACCGGAAGGTTGACGGCATTATTCTGCTCGGTCAGATCAGCAAACCATATATCGAGCTTATGGATTCGACCCGGACGCCGATCGTGTTTCTTGATTTTTATGACGATCATCGCGATATTGACGCCGTGGTCACCGATAATTTTTACGGTGCCTATGAGCTGACGAACTACTTGATCCGTCAGGGACATCGGAACATCGCTTTTGTTGGAAGCATCCATTCCACGAGCAGCATTCAGGACCGCTTCCTCGGATATTACAAGTCGCTTCTTGAACATCGGATTCCGCTTCGCCAAGAGTGGGTTCTTCATGACCGCGATGAGCACGGGAGCTTCGTCGACATCGCCCTTCCTGATGAAATGCCAACGGCCTTTGTATGCAATTGCGATCAGGTAGCCTATCTGGTAGTCCAACAATTGAAGAATGACGGCTGCCGCATACCGGAGGATTGCTCCGTCGTCGGCTTTGACAATGATATCTACGCCACATTGACCGACCCGCATCTAACGACGGTGGAGGTCGATATTGAACAGCTGGCGCAATCCTCCATCCAGGCCATGCTGGGCAAAATCGCTTCGCCCGACCTGCGGCACGGCCGCATCGTCGTTCCGGGCAAAATCATTTACCGCGAATCCGTGCGAAAG
The DNA here is from genome assembly GCF_038002285.1 of Paenibacillus sp. FSL R5-0810. Lineage (NCBI taxonomy): Bacteria > Bacillati > Bacillota > Bacilli > Caryophanales > Paenibacillaceae > Paenibacillus > Paenibacillus sp. FSL R5-0810. Next base: position 1,411,310 of record NZ_JBBOCF010000001.1, on the reverse strand, counting down.
CTGCTATAGCCTTCTCATGCATAAAAGACGCAAAAAAAGGCAACTGCCCTGTGAACTGCACCCCTATTGTTATTGTTAGACATAACTTAACAGTGGAGCTGCAGTTCACCTGTAGCAGCTGCCTTTTATTCAATTTTGCTTCGGGTTAACCTCATTTGCTCAATCTTGCTGAAAGAGCGGGCCTAGTCAGGGAATAAATCGCACACACAAGGGAGATAATGACCACCCCGCCTCCAACCCATGCCGTACTGCTGACAGAGCCCCCCTGCTCCAAGACGATACCTCCGATAGCTGAACCAAGGGAAATGCCAAGCTGCAGCGCTGAGTTGTTGAAGCTTTGCTGGATATCGGACGTGTCCGGGTCCACCTGAATCAGGTAGTTTTGCAGCGGCGGAGCCAGGCTCCAGCTTAACGCACCCCAAATGATCATGACTGCCATGAACAAGACCATGGAGAACGTCGTGAACGGCAAGGCAAACAGTACCAGCATAAATGAAGTAATGATCATAATAATGCTCTTAGGGGATCCGAGAGCATCGGCAAGTGCTCCGCCAAAAGCACCTCCACCTACGGCCGATAAACCGAATATAAAGTAGAAGACACTAATCCAGTACGGGTTCAGCCCCAGCTCCGACTCCAGAAACGGCGTAAAATACGCGTATACGGTATAATGTCCCGCCAGCATAAACAAGCATGCCAGATGAGCCCCGGCAATTTTCGGATTGGCCAGCGCCTTGATCTGCTCACGGAGCGGAGTCACTTGATCCGGCTGGATCCGGTCCAGGAAGAAGTAAATAAGCGCCATCGATCCGATCGACAGGACGCCGATCCCGAGGAACAGAACGCGCCATCCGTAGGCTTCGCTAATCATGATCCCCAGCGGCACCCCCAGCACCAGGGACGAGCTGATGCCCATATAAATGAAGCCAAGAGCCTTAGCCCGGTGCGCAGGCTCCACCACCTTCGCCGCAATGGTCAGCGACAGCACAATAATAAGCGCCGTGCTCATGGCCGTCAGTATTCTTGCAGCCATCAGCATCGTGAAATTCGGACTTACGTATGCTATCACGTTTGCGACAAAGAATACGAACAGGGACAGCATATATAGCCGCTTACGTTCCATTTTTGCCGTCAAAACAAGAAGAACCGGCCCCGAAAAAGCATAGATCAGGGCGAATACCGTGATCAATTGCCCTGCGGTACCGATTGAAATATTTAAATCTTGAGCAATTTGGGGCAAAATACCGCCGACAATCAATTCCACCAATCCAACGCATATGGTTGAGATTGCAAGGATAAGCACCTTCAAATTCATTTGCTATCGATCTCCTTCCATCATCGCATGTATAACTTCTGCGGCCAAAAAAATAATCCTGACGACGGAAAATGAAAAAGCCATTTTCAGTAGTCAGGATTTTTACGGTTCCTGGTAGAGACCCTCAGACCATATTAATGAGGTTATACTAGCTGTGAATATTCGTTTCTAGCACTGTTGAATAATTTATCACATCGTTTGTTAATGATCAACCCTATGAAACATTTTTTCAGAGATTTTCAAATTATCTTAGCAAAGAATGATCCAACATCTGCCACATCCGAAAGCTTACGCAAATTCACTTAGGAATGAGCCGATCCGTCTTGCGGCTTCACGCAGCACATGCTCTTCCTGCACTAGCGCAATGCGTACGAATCCTTCCCCTTCGGAGCCGAAAGCATCGCCGGGGATGACGGCGACACCGGTTTTGAGCAGCAGCTCCCGAGCGAAAGCTCGCGAGCTCCAAGGCTGATTGCGCTGCAAGAATGCCGGCGGTAGCTTGGCCCACAGGAACATGGTCGCACACGGCTTACGTACCTCCCACCCTGCTTCAGCCAGTGCTTCCACCAATACGTCTCGGCGGGACTCGTACAGCGATGCAGCCGCATTTCCGGCTTCGGGGTCCGCCATTGCATCCTTCAATGCAGCAATTGCAGCGGACTGAATCGGTTTAAATACGCCAAAATCGATGTTGTTCTTAAATTCGCGAAGCGAACCGACAGCCTCCGGATTTCCGGTCAGGAATCCAACTCGGCATCCGGCCATATTGAAGCTTTTCGAGAATGAATGGAGTTCCACCGCAACTTCTTTGGCGCCTTTCGCCTGCAAAATGCTGACTGGCCGGTAACCGTCAAATCCCATTTCCGAATAAGCCATATCATGCACAATCAGCACATGATGCCGCTTCGCCTTCTCGACCAAGGATTCGAAGAAGGCTAGATCGGCTTCCGCCGCAATCGGATTGCCGGGAAAATTCAGCAGGATGAAAACCGCCTGCTCCCATACCTCTTCCGGAATTCGATCCAGATCGGGAAGGAAGCCCCGCTCCTCTCTCAAGGGAACATGCCAAGGGGTTACGCCTGCAATGGCCAATGCGCCGGTGTAGATCGGATACCCCGGATCGGGAACGATGGCGATATCTCCAGGATTGCAGATGGCTTGGGCCAGATGGGATAGTCCATCCTGCGAGCCCATTAAGGCCAGCATTTCGGAATCAGGGTTTACCTTGACCCCATAACGGTATGCCATCCAAGCCGCACATTGGCTGCGGAATTCCGGCGTGCCGCTTGTGCCTGGGTAAGAATACTGCTCTTCTTTCATCACTTCCGAGCTTAGCGTTTCGCGTATCGTTAATGAGGGGCCGCGGTCCGGGCTGCCGATGCCCAAATCGATCACTTGTTTACCTGCTTGCAACGCCTCCTGTTTCCACTCCGCGACCTCCGCAAAAATGGAAGAGCCGAGATGTGAGAGCTTATCGGCGCGCCATGAACGGCGCATTCTAGAATTCGTCAATGATTACACCCGCTTTTTTTGCATTTATTATAGCATGAATAAGCTCTACACTGGGCAGGCCCCAAGGCGTTCCCTTCCCTGCATATGAATAACTCCCTGCCTTAACCGCCTCTCATAATCAGTCTATAACCTGTGAGCTCATCGCCTAACCTTCGTTTAAAAATAGTTGTTGTTCTAAGTTCCACATGGGTACTTGCGCACTCAACGCATGCACAGGAGACGTATGATATACCAGTTCATGGGGAGATGTTCGCGGATGGGATGTCCGACTAGGAAAAAGAAACGATGCAAAAAAAACTAAAACTGTGGGATTCAAACCAAAGAAGAGAAAACGCAAGATTAGGATAAAAACGGTTCGAATGTCAGTTCCGTCATCAAGAAGTTGTTGCTCGAAGCAGGGTCGGGCACAATCAGAAAGCCTAACGAAGTGCCCAGAAGGATACGCGTAAAATTCAACAGGTACGTGTTGCGCCAGAAGAAGGGATAATTCTCTTTGTTTTTCCTCACTCCTACAAAAAGACCCCACTCTCAAAGCCGAAGCCGTAAGTGTGGAGTCTTCATGAATCTATAGGGGATACCCATTCATTATTGCTTTAATTCCGGCATCTGAGTAAATAACAGATTCACCGGCAGATTGCTGCCTGGGGCCGCGGTCAGAATAATGTCTACCTGCTGTTCATAATCGCCGGTCCGGTACAGAACCGATTGTTCACCAGGGGATACCTGGCCTAACGAGTAGATCGGCGTAATCGTTCCGTTAACCATTGCATAGCCGGAATACTTTCCGCCGCGCGGGTTAAACGAAATCAGCGTATTCGGCGCAACGCGGTCCAGCGTAATTTTGTACAGGACGCCAAAGTTACCCGTATTCGAGGTAGTATCTCCGACCATCGGGTCCGTTCCCTGAAGGTTCGGATCATCCATGTTATCCCCTAGAACCAACCGCTGGGGATCCGCGCCGACAAGCTCGGAATAACGGATGACACGGGTGGAATCCGGATAGGTGCCGCGGTTATGCACACCGTCTCGGTTCAAGATCGGGAGCTCCGGCAGCACCTTCAGCGGGTCGGCTTTCTCGTCGATCATAATGACATCGAATTGAATCGGCAAATCGCTGTACATATCCGAATATAAAGAGATGACATGCCCTTGCTTCATGCGGACTTCGCTAAGCTCGGTCATCACCAGCTTCTGCTCGCCCGGTGCAAGTGTTACCGACATTTGCTTCGAACCATCCTGCATCGATTGGAAGTAATTCAGCACCGATTTCTTCCCTGCCGCTGTGGCGATCGGAGAAGGTCCGGCAAAACCAAGAAAGTCTTGGCGAAGCGTTACCGGCGTGCTGTTTTTGTTTGTTGCCACGACGTACATCTTAACGTTCTTATTCAAGTTGTTCACATGGTGGATCATAAACCGCATATCCCCGGATGCCGTTTCCCGATAAACAATGCCTTCGCTGTTGACGGTCTCCGGGCTGTTGCTGCGGATCAGCGTGCTCGGCTCGTCATAGAACTCGTAATTGATTTTATCTCTGGATGTCACCGAGCCCGTGAAAGTGAATTTCTCGCCTTCCGGAATAAAGAGCTTGTTGAAGTCTTCTTCTACATACAGGGTTTCGTCTGTGATATGAATCGTATGCTCGTAAGTGGAGCTGAGCCCCTTTCTGTCCGTTACGGTCAGCCGGATCGTATGAACTCCCGGAGTAAAGTATGCATACTGCTTGTTTTCCCATTTGTAGGTCAATTGCTCGTTCTTATCTATGTCGTCATAGCTCTGATCGATGATCGTGACCAGCTCACCCATCTTGTATTCGCCCTTATCGGTATCAAACATGGCGACAGGCGGCTGGTTAGGTTGAACGACGGTAATTTTTACGCTGTAAGGATCACTCCAGGTTCCGGTGGAATCCTGAACGGCATAGGTAATGGTGTACTCTCCCGGCGTATCGAATATGTCCTGTCTTCCTTCCCAGCGCTCATTGATGATCTCGCCCTGGGCATTCTCAACCTCTGTTGTGTATGTAACGGTCGTTTGTCCGGCCAAAATCTCTTTCGGGCCCACGGTGAATTTGGCTACCGGCTTGGTCTGCAAATTCATGATTACACGCTTGCCCGCGTTATCAACGGAATAAGGAATCTCTAACGCCTGCGTGATGGCAGTCAGTGGAACCATAAAGGTGCCGTTTGTCTGATAGGAAGTGCCCTTCATGTTCTTGGATACGCCGTTCACGGTGTATTTGCTGCTGTTTGTTTTGAATCGGAGCTCGTTGCTGCCTTTTGTAATTACCGTCTCCTTCGTTTTCTTGTCGTAAGAGACCTTGAAGCCGACCCGATCTACAAGAGCACGAATGGGAACGTAGGATATGCCCTTCTTCACTTGCATCGGCTGAGGCGCATTGTAGGTCACGCCGTCTTGAATCATCTTGGTGCTGTTGAAATAAAGAATAAGTTCTTTGCCGCCAGCGCTTATCTGGTTATTTGGATTATTTGGGTTATTTGGATCATTCTGATTATCCTGGGCTTCTCCAGGAACGGTTGGCTCTTGTTCGCCGCCCGTGCCTCCTGCTGCCGGATCGGTCGTACCATCTTGCTCTTCAGTAACTTCCCCTGTTACTGTCTCTGTCGAAGCAGCGTCCGTTTGAGAAGTTTGAGAAGTTTGCGAGGTCCCCTTCGTTTCGGCGCTCTTGTTCGTTGCTGTCTGTTCGTACACTTCTTGGGTCACTGTTCCCGACTTGTCGTCCGGGACACTTGCATCCGCACTCGCCGGATATGCCGCAGCAAGTTGAGCTACAGCGAGCACAGCAAGCAGTGATCGTTTCTTCAGTTTCATTCCTAAGCTCCTTCTAATCCTATTTTGTTTATAATGAAAGATGTCCATACTATTAGACGCAAATATTGGTAAAAAAGTTTCTCTCATTCCTCAATTATTCTGATAGAAATTAAAAACAAGTTCTATAAGGTGCCTGTCCTCATGGTTCCAAGGTATCGTTGATCCCAGTTTTAAGCGCAAAAAAGGCTGCCGGCGAGAATACGCTGGCAGCCTGCATACATGACTGATTTATCAAAACTAAGAGAATTTCATCGATAGGATATTCTGCCAATTTTCACTAAAAGCACGGCGTTGATCGAACCGGCCGCCATTAGCATCAGGTGGATCAGAATCGCCCATAGCGCCTCCCCGTTCGCAACAACAGTCAAAACCCCAAACCACAGGAACAACGGAGGCAGCTGGATAATGCTTAAGCATAGCGTTAGGAAGAGGGCTATATTTTCGGGAGCGTCTCCCCCGCGAATACGGACCATGTTAAGTGCTGTGCCTGCCAGCCCGATGCCAATAACAATGGAAACCCCTGCCCAGAAGGACGTTACCTCCGTTTCAGAACCGACCTCGGGTCCAAGAAACGAAAAGCTGATCCAGCTTGAGCTTAGATACATAATTCCGGCCGCTATGGATAAAAAAGCAGACAAAAAAACCATTCCAATCACGCTTCGATTGATCCATATTTGCTTCATCGCGGCATCATCTCCTGAAATATCCGTTCCCTATTGATTGGTGAGTTCCTGCTTGTTGCCAACAGCGATCCAACGCCCATCGATATCCTCAAAGTGCGAGAAACCTTTATTCATTCGTATCCCTCTCTCAAATGATTCCCAGTTCCTTCACGAGATACAACACCAAGTCGTCGTCGGCGCGAACCATCTCTCCGGGGACCAGCGGGACATTGTGGTACATGATGCCGTGTCCATCCGGTATGTAGCCTCTACGGCAGTATATCCGCTGCGCGGCTCCGTAATCCTTGTACAGCCCTACACCGATACCGATGCGATGCGTCGTTTCACGGGCAATATGCTCAAACTCTTCGATGATCCGATTGGCGATGCCTTGCCTCTGGTATTCCGGAAATACGTTCAAATCGTTAATCTCCGGAATCCCGTTTTCGCGAAAGAACGGATAATCCGAATCATATTTCAAATGGGAAACGCCGGCCAGCTCTCCGTCCGCATACGCCAGCAGCGTAACGCGCTTTCCGGTCCGGTTCTCCAGATCGCAACGATCGAAATACGCTTCCGGACGATGAATTTGATGCTGCGCGAACGCTTGCTGCCAGGCAATTTTGAGCTCCATGCCTTCCAATCTCTTCACAGTGATCTCCATTAAGGACATGACCCCACTTTCTCACTTTCTCACGCTAGGTGTAATCACTATAATAACCGCTTTCCTTACGCTGGTAAATGACCTTACAGCCAGCTAATCCTGCTTATCGCGTTGCCGATATCAACAGAAACATCGGCCGATGACTCTCCTCCTCCCATTCCGGATGAACGGCTAGCTGTTCATCCGCTGGCCCCCAATCCTCCACGTGGGTGATCGTAAACCCAACCCGGATCAAAAGATTCAGGTACGTTCCGATCGTCCGATGCTGCTTGATTACGCCTTCGGCCAACCAATTCGTGGTTCGAGGTCCCTCGAATTGATAATGATCGACCGGCCATGTCCTGAAGCCATTCGGATGGGGGATCCATCCAGCCCCCTGCGATGCCGTGTAAATCGGATGTTCGATCGAGCATACCAAACGTCCGCCGGCCTTAAGCGAATCATACACCTGCTTTAACAGCCGCTCTATATTCTCGATATAATGAAAGGCAAGCGAGCTGTAGACCAGATCATATCTCTCCCGCTCCAGCTCGATCGTCTCCAGGTCTGCCCGTAGGTATGAAATTTGCGGGTCCTTCGTTTCATCCTTGGCCCTTGCAAGCATCTTGGCAGACACGTCGATGCCTACGACGCTTATGGCACCATGCTCCTTAGCCCAGCGGCTGAACCAGCCGAAGCCGCAGCCTAAATCAAGCACATCGATCCCCTTCATGTCGGGCAGCAGCGATTGAAGCGCAGTCCATTCCGGGGCACCGTCTAGTCCGTGGATGGAACGATTCAATTGACTGTAGCCTTGAAAGAAATCCTCGTGATCATAAATATTTTGAGTCATAAAGGTCACTCACTCCCCGTTTCCTTCCGTGTTCTTCTAAACTTATCGCGATTTGCGATGCGACTCAAGTTCAAGAATAGTTATGACGCAAAGGGGATCACCGCATAAAAAAAGCGATATTTGAAGGATCCCCATGGACCGCATCAAATATCGCCTCTCATTATGGTTTCGGCTTTTGTTGCCGGATGATCCGCCGGATGGATTGCTCCGTAAGATAATGCCGCTGCGACAGCTGACGAATGGATTCACCTCGGCAGTACCTCTCGTAGATCTCGCGGTTCCTACGGGTTAATTCCGCTTTGGCCCCCGTCCGCTCTCCCCAGCTTGTGCGGCGGCCGGCCTTTCTGGGGATATAGATATAACCGCCGTCTATATATTGTTGAATAACCTTAATTACATCGTCAGGTAAAAGATGCTGTGCATTTTCATATTTCATATTTGCCGCTCCTATCTACAAGAAAAATGAACAGGATTTTGCCAAATCCTCATGTAAATAGCGAGCAAAGCATGCACAAGAAATTTACGCCTTAACTGGAAGCAGGCTCCGAACAAACCCCTTTGTCCGTATTCTCCATGCTGTGCTGCTTTGCCCGGAGCCTGATTTAACCGTTTGTACGGTGGTGCTTCTTTGAAAAGCCATGTGTTATTCACCTCGCATTTATGAAAATACGTAAGCCAGTTTTGCACTGCTATTATTTTACCAGCATGAACGCCGTCGATAAATCATAACCGGAAAATCAATCCCCTTGCACGCTCCTATTCAGTTTCAGCAATTTCAGCGTGCTTTATTTTCTCATCAAGCAGCCGGAAAGCTTCCTTCAGCTCTTCTTTCGGCACCCGGCTATAGCGGTCCCCGATATGCACCTCGGCGGAACAGCTCTGATCGCCTGTTTCACGCAAATAACTGATGAGCCCAACCCCGGTTTCGGTAAGCACATCGACCAAAAGCGGCTCCAGCTGCTCCATACTCATCTTAAAATGGACATGAAACATGTTCGATACCGGAATTTCGGGCCGAGTCTGAATCCCTAGGCACTGGTTGAACAGCATGGCCAGTTCCTTAGCCTCCTCATAATATTGCTTCATGCGGCCGATTCTCAGCTTATAATAAAAATCCGAGCTAATGATATACGGATACAAGCTGACCAGGTCACCACCATGCCGCCGTTTCCATATTTTCGATTTGGCCGTGAACTCCGCATTTCCCGCAAGAATCGCCCCGGCAATCCCGCCGATGCCTTTGTAGAACGAAACATACACACTGTCAAAAAGAGCGCAGATTTCAGCAGCGGATTTTCCGTAGTACGGCGTAGTTTCAAATAGTCTTGCTCCATCCAAATGCAGCTTGATTCCGTTCGCACGGCAATATGCCGAAATCGCCTCCAGCTCCCCGTAATCAGGCAGCTGTCCGCCGATCGCCCGCTGCGGCAATTCCAACAGCAGACATGATATCCGCTCATCCAGATGCTGAACATCTTCAAGCGTAATCAAGCGGTCTTTATCCGCCAGAAGGATCGGCTCAATATGATGGAGCTCCTTAAGACCGTCCTCTTCATGAATCTCCAGATGACACAGAGGATGGTAAGCCACCCGCTTTAATCCGGCTTCATCACACCAAATCCGGAGGGCAATCTGCTGCGCCATCGTCCCGCTCGGGAAGAACACGGCCGACTCCTTGCCAAGCACATCAGCCATCCGACTCTGGAAGTCTTCAATAACCGATCCGCTGCCGTACATATCTGCCGTTTGTCCACCATCGACATCCTTGAATGCCTCCAGCAGAACTTCGGCTGTCCGGGCGCTGTGTCCGATTAACGGATACACCGTTTTGCTATATGTTTCATTTAGCGATTTCTTAAGATGCTCCATATGTAGGGGTCTCCCTTCGGGGTTCGATGCAACGTTTCGCACATCGTCCCGTATATTCCTTGCCTATTCTTTAGCATACTAGATAATTGGTCTGCGGAATATGCCTTTCCCTAAAAATGAGACGCAAGAAAGGGAAGCCTTGACAACGATGTCGCCATGATGCTGGCGTCAGAAACAGCCGCGTGTGCGAAAAGGGGAAATCCGCTTGACCAGGTTTACACTTTTTACGGATAACGGTGGCCTCCATAATGTACGTAACAAGACATTCCACGTTCATTCATTCAGACGTAATCCAGAATGTCTGACAGGAGGCAAAGTGATGTACGACGGCTACACGCTAGAGAAGCTGCAGGAGTATCGGCAATCGGAATGGGAACGGCTTGAACGCAGAGGCTTATATGTACAGCCTGATCCTTTGGAAAAACATATGCAGGCGGGCAAACGAAGCCTTCTTCATAATCTTTTCGGCTTCTTTCGACAGCGGCAGTCTCGCTCAAGCCAAAAGCTCCTCTAACGCGAAACAGAGCAGGCGCGGTTATTATCGCATCTGCTCTGTTATTTTTTCTCGTCATACCCGCCAGATTTGCTTGAAATCAAGCCAGCCTAGCCGGTTAATGACGATCCCCTTATAGGAAGCATTCAAATGGGCATAGAACTTCGTATGTGCAAGGAACAAAATTTGCGCTTCGCCGCGCAGCCGATCTTCGATTTTCTTTAATTGGCCGAATCTATCCTTAGAATCCGGGCTCGCTAACGCGCCATCGATGCACTCCCTGACCCATTCCCTAAGTCCCGGATCCATGAGCTCTTTCACAAAGCTGCTGTCCTGCTCGTAGTTCTCGACCAGACAGACTTCTTCGCCGGGCAGCACCAGCGCATGCACAATGCAATCCATCTCTTTCATCACATCCGGACGGAGAATCGTATCCATCCTCTCTTCGCGGATGATGACCGGTATTCCGATGTCGGCGCAGCGTTCCTTGATCCATGCTGCGTCCTTGGCATGATTGGCGATGGTGCCCATGATGATTGGTGTTCCATCATAGCCTGACTGTTCCAGCAAGGATTGCGCAAGCCCCGGGTCGTACTGCTCCTGGTATTCAAGTGTCCTCTTATCCCGGATAAAGCTTCTGGCCGGAAACAGACGGTGTTCTCCGAGCTCCCGGACCATACCTTGGCGATCAAGGACCAGATCCACGGCACGCCGGAACAATACGCATTGATGGGGACCTGGTTTCGTCATATTCCATGTCATCATGCTCGTGCATCCTTCGGAGGACTCAATGGTCACCACCTCGTCGTTTCCGTTATCGGCTTGCCTTACTTCCGGATCCTGAAGCAGATTCTCCCAGCTGACCTCATAATGGATGGCATGCTCAGGCATGATGACGATGTGCACGGTGTCCAAATGCGGACGACCTTGATAGTAATGCGGATTGGCGTGAAAGACCAATCGCTCTTCGCTCCATGTCTCGAGGATGAATGGCCCTGTGCCCATCGGGCGGGCCCAATACGAAGCTTCGTCCGGCTCGGCCAGGTGCTTAGGAATAATGGACATACAGATCGCGCTCAGGAACCGGATAAAGATCCGATTCGGTTTGTTCAACATAAATCTTACAATGCGGGGAGTGACGACATCGACCCGATTCAGCTCGCGAACGATCCAGCCGTTGCGTTTTCCGCGGCGAAGCCGTTCGACCGTATATTTGACATCATCTGCGGTCAATTCGGTGCCGTCATGAAACACAATCCCTTTTCGCAGATGGAAGGTCCATTCCGTTCCGTCATCATTGCTCTCCCAGTAGTGGGCGATGGCCGGCAGATAGCGGCCGGTTTCGTTATCGTAGTTCACCAGTCTGTCGAAGATTTGCTCAATCATATGGGACTGAACACTGTATACGCAATCGGCCGGATCCAGCGACTCAATGGTCCGGTAGATTGGAAGACGTAAGGAATCCTTTGACTGTTCGCCTTCCTGCTCTTTGCAAAATCCGAAATGACCGTTCATCCATTCCACAAACGACTCATTTGTGCGAATATCGTTTCCATACGTCCGGAGCAGCTCAAACGCCCGCTTATACTCCCCCTTCTCCGCCCATTGCCGCGCCGATTCCTGCAGAAGCTGTTCCCGATTGGCCAGAAACGTCAGTACGGAACGGTTCCCCCGTCCTCGACCTGCCCTCCAGGTTATCCACGCTTTCTCTTGCATTTTGCGCAGGACAAGCTTCGCATTGCGTTCCGTGCAAAACAAGGTGGCTGCGATCACTTCAAGCGTCACTTTCGTCGAAGTGCCCTCCGCCCCTTCAGCCAGCTTCCGATGCAGCATCAAATATTGTTCGCTGAGCAAGGCACCTCACTCCCCCGTAATCCGATATATACCTTGCATTCTACAGGGTGTTCCGGGTTCGCGCGATACCTAATCATCGCTTAAGTTCTAAACGATTCTTGACCAATGCCGGTGAGCTGCAATGGCTTCAATGAAACTGTGCCCGAATGATTTCAGGTCGTCGCCCTCGCGGGCTGTAACGATGCCTTCGCCGCTGGCCGAAGGCAGTAAATTGACGCCCTCGTCGATCGCTGCAATCGGCTTGTAATGCTGATAGGCCTCTCTCACGAAGTCAAGAACCTTCGGCTCGCTCAGAAGCTCGGATACGCTGAGTGTCCCGCCCGCAACGAGCACCGCATCGAATAAGACCGAATCGGCTCCGAGCAGGGAGTGCTTCACTTCAAGCTCGCCGCTGGTTTTGCCGCGAATCATGCCGAGCTTGGCGCTCACGATTTCCGTTATGACGCCGGCCTGCTGCAGCTGGGTGAGCACGAACGGCAGCTCGTCCGAATATCCGTTGCCGGCAAGTACTGCAACTTTACGGGTAAGCGGCAGCTTCACGGTATTCATCATGCTCAAAGCGGGCGAGGCCAAGCTGGAAGCGGAACCGCTCTTCTGCGGCGGAATCGTGCCGATGCCTTCCGATATGCGAGTGGCTAGCTCGCTGTCCACGTTCGCGAACACGTCTACAACCTGCTGACGAATTTCTTTCCGCTGCACCTTGCCGAGCTCGAACTGGAACGCGGAGACGATATGCTGCTTCTCGACTTCGGACATGCTGTTCCAGAACATGGACGCCTGGCTGAAATGATCCTTGAAGCTGTCGCTTCGCTCTCTTACCTTCCGTCCCTCTACCTTCTCGGTATAATGTTCATAACCGCCCTGCTCTCCGGGCACCGGTGCCGGCGTATTGCCGGCGATTCCGTTCTTATGATAGCTGACAGGCCCTTTATTTATCGTCATGCGATGCATGCCGTCACGCTGGTTATTGTGGACCGGCGCAACCGGGCGATTGATCGGTATCTCGTGAAAGTTCGGTCCGCCGAGACGGGACAGCTGCGTATCCGTATAGGAGAACAGCCGGCCTTGCAGCAGCGGGTCGTTGGTGAAATCAATCCCCGGCACGACATGTCCGGGATGGAAGGCGATTTGCTCGGTCTCGGCGAAGAAGTTATCGGTATTGCGGTTCAGCGTCATTTTTCCGATAAGCCGCACCGGGACGAGCTCCTCCGGCCATATTTTCGTAGGATCCAGAATGTCGAAGTCAAAACGGAATTCATCTTCCTCCGGAATCATCTGCACGCCAAGCTCATACTCCGGAAAGTTCCCCGATTCGATCGCTTCCCACAGATCGCGGCGGTTGAAATCCGGATCCTTACCCGCAATCTTCTGCGTTTCATCCCAAACTAAGGAATGGGTGCCAAGCACCGGCTTCCAGTGGAATTTCACAAAATGGGCTCTGCCTTCCTCATTCACAAACCGGAATGTATGTACACCGAAGCCCTCCATCATCCGAAAGCTTCTCGGCAGCGCCCGGTCGGACATTGCCCACATCACCATATGCACGCTCTCGGTATTATTGGCCACGAAATCCCAAAAAGTATCGTGCGCGGACTGGGCCTGCGGAATTTCGTTGTGCGGCTCCGGCTTCACGGCATGAACGAAATCGGGAAACTTCATTGCATCCTGAATGAAGAACACCGGCATGTTGTTGCCGACAAGATCGTAATTGCCTTCCTCCGTGTAAAACTTGGTCGCAAAGCCCCTTACATCCCTGACCGTGTCCGCTGAGCCTCTGGACCCCGCAACCGTGGAGAAACGGACGAACACCGGCGTAACCGTTGATGGGTCCTGCAGAAACTTCGCCCGGGTAAACGCCCTCATGGATTCGTACACCTGGAAAAAGCCGTGAGCTCCGAAGCCCCGGGCGTGAACGATACGTTCAGGAATCCTTTCATGGTCAAAATGGGTCATCTTCTCCCGGAAGTGGAAATCCTCCATAAGGGTCGGCCCGCGAACCCCCGCTTTCAGCGAATGCTCGTCCTCGGATACCCGAAGCCCTTGGTTGGTGGTCAAGCCTTTGCCATCATTATCCACCGTAAATTGAGCCAGCTGCTGGTCCTTGATCGTCTTCTTGCTGCTGTTGTTCGAATTGGAATCCTTCATGCGTCTCGAACCTCCTGGTTTATAGTTGGTACGAATATCTGCCACTATTAAACATGGGTGCGTCAACTAGGTAGCAGAATAACTAGGCATCCGAGAACTATTACCCTGCAATATGGAAAGCGAATCCAGATTCACCCTTCCTTCATGAAACGCTCATTCGATAGCTTTAAGGAAACATCCAGCACGAACCCGATAAAAATGGGTCCTTATCAAGTAAAAAAGAACGGATTCATTTATATAGAACCATTTGGTATAAGGAGCGCCAAATAAAAAACAGCCTCTCCCATCAGAGACAGGCTGCTTATGTTCCCCCCTATTGTAGCGGCGGGTTGATTATAACTTCGGTGGAATCAGTCCTTGAAGCTTATCCGGATTTCGCACAATATAGATTTCTTGAATCAATCCATCCTTCACATTCACAAAAACAACTCCGGTTATGACCCCTTGATGATAGAACACGACGCCGGTTTGACCATTCAGCTCATTGATCTCGATTAACAGCGAATCGCCATCTTCCAGCTGTGCATTGTGAAGAATCCCCAGCAGGAAGCGGGCGACCTTCTCTCTCGATTCGACCGGTCGAGCAGCGGCGATGACCTTGCCTCCGCCATCCGAGATGAGAACAGCATCTTCCGCAAGCAAGCTTAGTACATGCTCGGCATTCCCGGCCGATAATGCCGCAAAGAAGCCATTCACCCACTCCTCCGCCACAGTTCCCACGCCGATCAGATCATCCTCCGTGATCCCCATCTTGCCACGGGCTCTGCTCATCAGCTTGCGGCAATTCGTTTCACTCTTCTCCACAAGCTCCGCAATTTCAGTGTAGTCGAAGCCTAGCGCCTCCCGAAGAACGAAAACGGCACGTTCAGCGGGCGAGAGCCGTTCCAGCAGAACGAGCATGGCATAGGACAGCAGATCTTGATTCTCAACCGCCTCATAGCTGTCGCCGAACGCACTCGGAACCGGCTCGGGAAGCCACGGACCGAAGTATTCCTCCCGTCGCTGCCTAGCCGATTTCAGATGATCGAGACAGCGGTTCGTTACCATTTTGCACAAATAGGCCTTCGGTTCCTTAATCTGATCCATCGGCAGGCTCTGGACCTTGACGAACACATCTTGAACAGCGTCCTCCGCGTCGGAGACGGTGCCTGTCATTTGGTATGCGAGGTGAAACAACAGGTTTCTATATTGCTTATACAGCTCTCCCACGGGTATCCTCATTCCTTTAGATTGTTATAGCCGCTGTCGGTTAACGAACCATGCTGGCATGATTCCACATGAACGTCTTCACTTTGTAAGCGAGCTTGCCGGTGATCATGATATCGATTCCCCAGCTCCGGCTCCATACCAATCCGTGACCGGGGCCGAGCCCGACCGTGTAGCCTTGCGAAACGCCGCGATGCCTCTCGGCGTTTGCGCCCTGCCCGGATAAATCAGCCTTGATGATTCTGCCTAACCGGGTTGCCTGTGGAATGGCCTCCTTGCATGTCATCCGATCTGCTTCGCCGGTAACGGGATCTACGATATGGGCACAATCGCCAATACTGTACACGCCGGGTGCCCCCTGAACACGGTAGCTTTCATCCACGATGATTCGGCCGTCCCCGGTCAGGGGAAGCCCCAGGCTGCGAGCGATTGGATTCGGAGCAAGCCCAAGCGTCCACACGGTAAATCCGACCGGCAGCGAATCCCCGTCAGATAACCGCAAGCGGCCCTGTTCCTCACTCATCGCTCTTGTCCGGTGATGAAGCATAATCCCTAGGTTTTGCAAATAGCGCTCTAGCCGATGACCCACCTTTGCTGGTCCCTCCATAAACAGTCGTTCCTGGGTATTCAGCAAATGGACGCGGATGTTGTGAGGATCGAGCCGAAGTGCCGCAGCTTCCTTTCTCATGGCGAACGCCAGCTCCGCCGAGGTCTCAATTCCGGTGATTCCGGCTCCCGCTACCGCTGCACTCATCAGACGAAGCTTCTCTGCTCCATCCGCCATCGTGGCGGCAAGCTTCAGGTTGGCCATCCATTGCTCCCGGATGCGCGCTGCTGCATTCGGTCCGGTCAGCGCATATCCTCCTTGCTCCGGATTCGGCATCCGGACAATGCTGCCAACGGATACGACGAGGACATCATAATCGAGTGAATGGCTGATCCCCCCCCGATCCTGATAACGAAGCGATTTATGGTCTTTATCGATGCCCGTCACGGCTCCTTGCAATACCTCCGTTCCCTCAGGGACGATCCGCTCCCACGGCACGTGTATCGGCTCCCCGGTAGCTGCCGGACGGAACAGCAGCACCTTGCGGACATGCGCAGGCGCTTTATCCAGCAAAATGAGTCGGAGCTTCCCTCCGTTTGATAGTTCCGCATGGGCTTTGTGAATCGCTTTGAGTGCGTGAATGCCGGCAAAGCCGCCGCCTACAACGATACAAGTCAGATTTTTCATATACCCCATCTCCCTTATCAGCGCGTATTTGCATATGTAACGAGGAGGGAGCGATTTTTGTGACACCGCTTCGGAACAATCGATGGGACATTTCGGCTACCAAGGTTTAAAATCTATTATATTTCAAAGACCATATACTGGTAGTAATTGTGTATAGAAAAAACCTCGTTCAATGTGATACTGAACTGTGACCCGATTTGTGGACAGTTTGAAATAAACCGCCTAGAGCTTAGCTAGCAAGCAGATGACCTCTGAATTCATCGGGGGTCATCTTTTTTAATGTCCACTGGTATCGTTCTGAGTTGTAGTAGCTTATGTACTCCTTCACTCGCACCCTCACTTCATCAATAGTTTGGCAATCGCTAAAATCAACGTCGTCTTTCAAGTGACCGAAGAATGATTCCATCGGGGCGTTGTCCCAGCAATTGCCTTTGCGCGACATCGACTGCTTAAATCCTGCCTTAGCAATGAGAAGACGGGTTTTAGGATGCGTGTAGTGCATCCCTTGGTCGGAGTGCAGAATCGCTTCTGGATGAATGTTTCCATCTAATCGCTCTAAAAGACGCTGTAGCGTCCGCTCGACAATTGGAAGCTCGAGTGTTGCTGCCACGCTGTCGGCAAGGATCTGCCTGGTCGCCCCGTCCTTCACGCAGGAAAGGTATGCCCAGTGTCCGCTTCCATAGCGCAAATAAGTGATGTCAGTGAGAAACACTTTCTCAGGTTCGCCTTGGTCAAACTTTCGCTCCAGCAGGTTCGGACACGTCTTGTGCTCTTGAGTTGCCTTAGCCATCTTGCGGTAGGGGTTCGCCTGACGGATTACGGCTACCAAGCCTGCCTTTTTCATAAGCCGGCGAATCTTCTTGTGGTTCATGACAACGCCGCTTATCTGTTCCAGCCGCATCTTAATCACAAGCGCACCTGCTTTGCCGCGGAGCGCGTCAAAGTGCTGCTTGATGAGAAGGATGTCCTGCTCGTCGGCGGCAGCACGAAGTTGACGATCTTCTTCCGTCCCCAGCCACCTGTAATAGCCGCTTGGACTTACTTCCACGAGCTCGCATAGATAGCGTGTCATTCGTTTCAGGCCATATGCCCGAATGGTGCGATTTATGATCTCATAGCGCTCGGAGGGCGTCAGCGTTTCTTCTTCTGCCGATCGAGCGCTTCGAGCTTTTTTAGCATGTCCACTTGAGCTTCAAGCAGTTTGATCTGGGCCTTAGCCCGTTTCAATTCTTCTTCGGCTGACAACTGACCAGTTGGCTTGCGCCCTGTACTGCCCTTACCGCGCCGCTCTGTAGCCAAACCTTCCTCACCGTACAGTTCGAAGGTTTCACGCCACCGTTTTAAGCTGTCCTTGGGCTTCTTATGACCAATAACGTCCAGGTCGAAGCCGGCACGAATAAAGATTTCTGAAGGTGTCTGCCCCTGCTTGTAGGCTTTCAGCGCCTCCAGCTTGAATGCAGGTGTGTATGTAATGGCCGCCTCGGTCACATGGTGTACGTTTGGATTCTCCTCCAGCTTCCTCATTTGCTCCTCGGTAAAGAGCACCCGTTTCAACTTCCCCATTCTCGTATCACTCCTCGTCACATACCTTGATTAAAACACAAATGACCCACAAGAAGTCACTTTTTTCAAAGTGTCCATCTTATGGGTCACAGTTCATACCCTTACATCTGTTGTTTTTAAGAGAGGAATCCTGAACGAAAAAATTCCGCACTGATTAAACAATGAAGAGTATCATCAAGAAGTAATGACTCTTTGACTATAAATAAAGAGTTCAAAAGAAGGAGACCATTCGTAATTGAAGGAGCGCATGTTAGCTTATCGAAGAAAAAAACATTCTAAAATCATCATAATTGTTGCCGTATTCATTATCTTTTTATCTATCGTCCTTCTGATTATCAACAGTAACGCTAAAAAAAGAATCGAAGTGACGTCGAGTTATTATGCCAGTTTCGTTTCGAGCGTACAAACGTTAGATAAGATGCTTGCTCAAACTTCTGGCGCTAAAGCAGATGAGATTGCTATTAAGATGTTAGACGTGTATACAACCGTTATTTTTGTGAACGATCGACTTGATTTGTTAGAGGATAACGCTCATGGTTTTTTGGGATTAGAAGTTCTTAAGAACGATTTTTCCGCATTTAAATATACTTTTGCATCCATTGTAAGAAGCTACATTGAAGATAGAGACGGATTGGAATCAGAAATACATTTGAAAGTGGCGAAACATATCCATTTATTCTCTATTAATTTACCGAGAAATTACGAGAATTCTAATGATTTTTACAACCAGTTTCGTATAGCAGCAGAGCATATTAAGCCGTTACCTAACATTCCATTCGAAAAATAATCCTACCATCTGCCAAGCGAACTTCACTGTATTTTACTACAAACTTAGAAGATAAACTGTCCTTAAAAAGCGGTGGGTCTGCTTTCTTTATCATCATCTTACTTGCGCCCGGGCTTGTTTCAGGAACTTGATCGTTTTCTCGGAATCCCATACTTGATTGTTGTTCATACCGCCCAATATAGCGCTTTTTTCTGCAGGTATGTCCGGAACATTTACTTCTTTCCCGTTGATATGGGCCACAAGAAACCTGACGTTACCGTCTTTAATTAATGCCGGACTCGTGGTTTCGTGATTTACAGAAAGAGAGCCCTTCATGATGTCCAGTGATTTATCCAGTCTCGAAGCATCCCCCCCAGCCATTACCACCCTGAAGCCGGCATTATGCCTCTCGATGCTTAGAAATGATTTTCCAGCACCACCAGAGTATACAATAAATTCATATTGGCCTGTCGGCTTGGAGAGATCCATTAAACTGTCAGTTACACGGTCGAACTTGTTGGCATCAAAAAAATGAACTTCAAATCCAGGCCCAAGCGTTACGGAATTGACCTCTTCTTCATTTTTATAACCATAGCCGGCCGGATCCTCCAGGATCAATCTCCTAAATTCCTCAAGTCCGGCACCTTCTGCATAGTGCTGGATGTCTTCTGGAATACCGGCAACGTCATTATCTGTTGACCACAATCCGAAGCAAATGACTGCACTTAGAAGGGCAAGTACAACATATTTTAAATGCCTCATCACATAACCTCCCGATGAGCAGCGGCGATTAAACGTCCCACTCCTTCCTCCATCCGGTCCTCGGGGATAAACGAATAGCTAAGCCGAATCCACGAGTCCATAGCATCAAGCGGGTCGCAGATGCGGCCGGGCACAAAGGCCACGGACGCTTGCAGGCACCGCTGCAGCAGTGCATCCGCCGATAACGGCTCGGGCAGCTGCACCCACAGATTCAAGCCCCCGCCCGGACTATTCCATTTCCAGCCGGTCGGAGCAAGCAGCGCCTCCATTTTCTCCTTGCGCAGCTCCAGCGCCGTGCGCAGCTTCGCCACATGATTCTGAAGACGGCTGGAGAAGAAGTACTGCTGAAATATTTTTTGTGTCAATAGCGGCGTGCCGTTATCGGACAGCGCTTTGACGGGAACGATCGCCTGCATCATTTCGGGACGTGCGGCAAGCACGGAGATCCGGAGCCCCGGTGCAACATATTTGCTAAAACTGCGAATGTGGATGACGTAGCCTTCGGTATCATAGTAGAACATCGGCGCCGGCGGCATCGCGCCGAAATACATATCATGGTACACCTCGTCCTCCACCAGAATACACGCATATCGCTCGGCCATCTCGACCAACTGCTTCCGCTGAGGCACGGGGACCGTGTAACCCGTAGGGTTCTGGAAGGTAGGGTTCATATAGAACAACGAAGGCTTCTCATCCCGCATAAGCTGGTCGAGCCGGTCAAGGTCATAGCCCATTGGCGTAATCTCAACTGGAACGATCTTCACGTTTTGCTGGACGAACACATCAATCGCCGGACTGTACGTCGGCCGTTCGATCAAGATGGTGTCCCCGCTTTTCACGAATGCACGGGATATCAAGTCTATCGCTTGCTGCGAGCCCGTCGTGATCATCAGCTCCTCGGGATGCAGCGATATGCCTTGCTTTTGCATGAAATACTGCGTTAATTCTTCGCGCAGCTCCGGATCTCCCTTCACCGAGGAATAAGTGCTCAAAACTCTCGGGTACTTATCAAACACTTGCTTCACATGGTTTGACAAAAAGGCGTTCGGCAGCAGATTGGGATTGATCAGCGCCTCCGACATTTGATATTCCACCGGGATGCGATGGATGTCCGACAACCGGCTGCGATGGATATACTGCGATTTGGCACGATATGTCCATGCTTGTTCCTTACGATTGATTCCTGCCGGTCCTTGGCTTGCCGGCGCCACGAAATAACCGGATTTGTACTTGGATACAACAACGCCCTCATCCTGCAGCCGTTGATACGCCTTCAGGACCGTCAATCGGTGCACTTGTATTTCCTCGGCCAACTGCCGGACAGACGGGAGCCGCTCATGCTCCCCCCACTTTCCGGATTGAATCCCCTGAATGATGACGTCATAAACCGACTGATGAAGCGTCCGCTTTCCTGATCCTGCTTCCCAGGACGATTGCACCTGCACCCTCTCCTTCTCCGATCGCAATGTAGTTTGGCAATCTGTTCTATTCCTTGCCGATCTGTTCTATTAGCTTCCTATTATAGTATACAAAAAGGAGGAGGAACCATGATTATTTTCAACTATTTGCTGATGTGCGCCATATTCAGCACAACATTTCTCGTCATCAAGATCGGCGTCGAGGCCGGACTTCCGCCGTTCTTCTCGGCGGGGTTACGATTTTTACTCGCAGGTGCGCTCCTCTTCCTCTGGATGCATTGGAAGCGTAAAGCCAGTCTGCGCCTGCTCCTGCGCAAGGAATTCATCCTGATCGGGATGACCAGCACGTTTACGACCTTCGCCACGCTGTACTGGGCGGAGCAGCATGTCGATTCAGGGCTCGCCGCTATTTTGTCCGCCACGGGACCGATGATGATCCTGATCATCCAAGCCGTATTCTTGGGAAAACGAAGCAGCCGCAGCGACTACATAGGCTGTATCATCGGCTTCATGGGTGTCTGTCTGCTTATCATGCCGAAGCTGGTGCTGGAGCATGAAGGCGTATGGATCTTCAGCTGCATCCTGATTCTTATCGGCGAAGCCGCATACGCTGTCGGCAGCCTGGCAACGCGCAAGCTGACCTTTGATCTGTCTGAGGTCTCGCCGATCACCCTAAATGCAGTGCAGATGCTGTACGGAGGGGCCGCATTGCTCCTGTTATCGTTGTTCACGGAGCAAGTGACGATGGAGCAGCTGCAATCCTGGCCGGCTGCCGGTTCGATCTTGTACTTGATGGCCGTCGGCTCCATGCTCGCGCACAGCCTGTATGCCTGGCTGCTAAAAGCAACGAATGCTTACTTTCCATCGACGTGGCTCTTCATATCCCCGATGGTCGCATTGGGGCTCGGGGCACTGTTGTACGGAGAACACGTAACGAGCTTCTCCATTCTGGGCAGTATTCTGGTTCTGTTCGGGATTATCCTGATGCAGTGGCGGGGCATCCGCTCCCGCCTGCAGACACGTAAACACGGAACGTCATCGGTATAGGATGAGGGTGTGAAGGCGGCAACTCCACATTTGCGTGAAAAAAAAACAGCTGCGTCGCTCGTAAGTCTTGTTACGAACGCGCAGCTGTTTTTTTGAATGTCCTGTCCACCATCTATATGGACCCTTAGCTTGCATCACTTCATTTAATCGACCTTCGCACGATACGCATCAGCGCTCAGCAGCTTCCCAAGCGCTTCCTCCACATCGCCGTCCACCTCAACCTCGACGAGCCAACCGCCTTCATATGGTTCGCCGTTCACCAGCTCCGGCTGATCCTCAAGCGTTTCGTTGATCTTCGTAATTTTGCCGGAAACCGGACAATACAGCTCCGATACAGTTTTAACCGACTCAATTGTGCCGATGCTGCCCCCTGCGCTCACGATCGTACCCGGCTCAGGCAGTTCTACGAATACGATATCGCCAAGCTGGCACTGCGCATGATCGGAAATGCCGACGCGCACTACATTGCCGTCTACCTTCAAAGCCCATTCATGATCGTCGCTGTACACCAAGTTCTCTCTGATTTCGCTCATTACGGATACACCCTTTACTTTTGGATTCATAATGAAGTGAATATATAAAAAAAAGGGACGAAAAAAAAGGCCTTCGCCTTCTCTCTGTCCTCGGTACCTGAGAGTTTATGACGGACTGTCAGATTGATTGTCCCGTCTTTCCCCTTGGGTGGCTTGCGCACTCTCCAGAGCTGCGTCAGATGGCGGTACTTTTACCTGAGAGATTATTCGTTAGCCCGGCGGGGTTAACGGGTTGCTCCTTCGGTGCCGCTTAAGGCTGCTTACGCCTGATCTTGCGGTCTCTCCCATCCATCGTCATCCGCTTATTCAGTTGGATGATTCTCCCACAGAATAAATCAGGGCTTATCGTTGTGTCAAGATATCTGACAGAATTTTATTATACTCACGATGATGCAAAATTGAATTCAGCTGCCACCGGAACCATATAGACGAACTAACTTGTTCCCTCTATATGTTGCAAATTTAGAGTTTCCCTTGGGATTATTGCAAAATCCTCCAAATTTCGCATTCAAAACTTAATTTAATGGTTGACACATTATGGAGAATGCCGTTTATAATAATCAGAAGAACGACACAGGTTAGATAACAACTTCATAACAAGATACGGCGAATGATGGTAGCGGGAGAGATTACCGGTCAGACCCGCTTGACTGGTAACGCCGAAGGAGTAAGCCGCTTGCTTGCGGTGAATCTCTCAGGCAAAAGGACCTTTACCGGACGCACCTCTGGAGAGCATTCTACAATGTAGAATCACCCACGGGGAAACTCACACGAGCTCTACATAATGACGAACATGAGATGTGGGGTAACTCTCAGGTACAAAGGACAGAGCAGAAGATCGAAGAAACGAACGTGCTGGTTTTAGCGCGTTTTGTTAGCTTCCCTTCTGCCTGTCCTTTTTTGATGTTCCAAGCGTTTCTACCAATCTGAAGAGGTGAAGAGATGAGTTCATTACTGCGCACACCGCTTTACCCGCTTTACTCCGATTTCCCTTCTGTCCGCTGCATCGATTTCGGCGGCTGGGAGCTGCCCGTGCAATTTACCGGCATCGTTCAAGAGCATGAAGCCGTTCGCAAGCATGCCGGACTGTTCGATGTGTCACATATGGGCGAATTTTTCGTTGCCGGTCCGGATGCCGAGGCTTTTCTCCAGACGCTGACGACAAACGACGTAACCCGGCTATCGGTCGGCCAGGCCCAATATACTTTGCTGTGCAACGACAACGGCGGGGTTGTGGATGATCTTCTCGTCTATAAGCTGGCTGACGCGCGCTACATGCTCGTTGTCAATGCATCGAATATCGACAAAGATTTTGCTTGGCTTCATGATCAACGTTTCGGTGACATCGAGCTCCGTAACGCATCCGCGGAGACGGCACTGATCGCGCTGCAGGGTCCTGCAGCCGAAGCGATCATATCGGCAGCCGTACCGGAAGCCGAAACACTCCAATCCCTTCCTTCCTTTCACTTCATTCAGCATGTTAACGTATTTGGTTCCAAGGCCCTCGTCTCCCGGACCGGTTACACCGGAGAGGATGGCTATGAAATATACTGCAGTGCGGAACAAGCACCGGCCATTTGGAGAGGACTGCTTGACGCAGGTCAAGCGCATGGCTTAGTCCCCGCAGGTCTCGGCGCTCGCGACACGCTCCGTTTCGAAGCCAAGCTGCCGCTTTACGGGCAGGAGCTTTCGGAAGATATATCGCCGCTGGAAGCCGGCCTCGGATTTTTCGTCAAGCTGGATAAAGGCGATTTTATTGGACGTGAAGCACTGCTTCGGCAAAAAACAGAGGGTATTCCCCGCAAGCTTGTCGGCATCGAAATGATCGACCGCGGCATCCCTCGTTCTCACTATACCGTTCATGACGGAAACGGTGATCCGATCGGTGAAGTTACCAGCGGAACGCAATCCCCTACGCTGAAACGCAGCCTGGGACTTGCGCTTATCGACAGCGCCCATGCAGCGCTTGAATCCGAGGTGTGGGTTGAAATCCGCGGGAAGAAGCTAAAGGCCAAAGTCGTCAAAACCCCATTCTACAAAAGAGGAGCTGCCTTAACATGAAGCATCGTTATTTGCCTATGACCGATCAGGATCAAGCCGAGATGCTTGCCGTGATCGGCGCGAAGTCGATCGAGGATCTGTTTGCCGACATCCCTGCGGCCATCCGTTATGACGGCGTCCTGCCCATGTCGGAAAGAATGAGCGAACCTGAGCTGCTGAAGCATATGCGCGCCCTTTCGGACCGCAATGCCGACTTTGACCGATACGCCAGCTTTCTGGGCGCCGGCTTGTACGATCACCATATTCCCGTCGTGCTGAACCACGTCATTTCCCGCTCGGAATTCTATACGGCCTACACGCCGTATCAGCCGGAGATCAGCCAAGGCGAGCTGCAGGCCATATTCGAATTTCAATCCTATATCTGCGAGCTGACCGGCATGAAAGTGGCGAATGCCAGCATGTATGACGGCTCCACCGCGCTTGCCGAAGCTGCGGCTCTTGCCAGCGGCGCCACGAAACGAAAAAAAATCATCGTTTCCCGCGCCGTACATCCGGAGGCCCGCGAGATTCTGCTCACGTCCGCCCATGGCTTGGATCTGGAAGTGATCGAGATCGGGTGCGTGAACGGCGTGACCGACCAAGAGGCGCTTGCTGCCGCAATCACGGACGAAACGGCCGCCGTCCTCCTCCAGTCGCCGAATTTCTTCGGATGCATCGAGGATGTGAAGGCCATCGAGCCTAAGGTTCACCAGCATAAAGCGCTGCTCGTCATGAGCGTGAACCCGCTCTCGCTAGGCTTGCTGGAATCGCCGGGCGTCATCGGGGCCGATATCGTTGTCGGCGATGCCCAGCCGCTCGGCATCCCGGCCTCTCTCGGCGGGCCGACGTGCGGATTCTTCGCGGTCTCCGAGCCGCTCATGCGCCGCATTCCCGGACGGATTGTCGGCCAGACCGTCGACAAGGACGGCAAGCGCGGATTCGTATTGACGCTGCAAGCACGCGAGCAGCATATCCGCCGCGAGAAAGCGACGTCCAATATTTGCTCCAACCAGGCGCTTCTCGCTCTCTGCGCTTCGGTATACATGTCCACGATGGGGAAAGCGGGGATGCAGGAAGCCGCACTCTTGAATGTGCGCAAATCCCACTATGCAGCGGATCGTGCTGCCAAAGGTTCACTCTCCCTTCCGTTCAGCGCGCCGTTCTTCAACGAATTCGTGGTGAAGCTGCCGGAAGGTACGAACATTGACGCCGTTAACCGGAAGCTGCTTGCGGCCGGGTTTATCGGCGGATACGATCTCGGAACCGCCTACCCCGAGCTGCAAGGGTGCATGCTGATCGCCGTTACCGAACGGCGGACGAAGGAAGAAATCGACCGATTTATCGATGAATTGGAGGCGATCGTATGAAACCGGAAAAAGCATTGATATTTGAACTCAGCAAACCGGGCCGTGTCGCCTATTCGCTCCCCGAATGCGACGTACCGGAGACGGATGCAGCCTCATTGATTCCGGAGCATCTGCTTCGCAGCCAGCCTGCCGAGCTGCCGGAGGTCTATGAGGTCGATGTCATCCGTCATTATACCGAGCTGTCGCGAAGAAACTTCGGCATCGATAACGGCTTCTATCCGCTCGGCTCTTGTACGATGAAATACAATCCGAAAATTAATGAGGACGTGGCCCGTTTCGCCGGGTTCGCCAAAATCCATCCCTATCAGCCTGAAGAAAGCATTCAAGGCGCGCTGGAGCTTCTCTATACGCTGCAGCATGATTTGGCCGCGCTGACCGGCATGGATCAGGTTACGCTTCAGCCCGCTGCCGGCGCCCACGGGGAGTGGACGGGTCTGATGCTGATCCGTGCATACCACGAGAGCCGCGGCGAGAAGCGCACAAAAGTCATCGTTCCCGATTCCTCCCACGGCACGAATCCTGCCAGCGCTACCGTTGCCGGCTATGAGACCATTACGATAAAATCCAACGAGCGCGGCATGGTCGATCTTGAGGCGCTGCGCGCAGTCGTAGGCGAAGATACCGCAGCGCTGATGCTGACCAATCCAAGCACCCTCGGCCTGTTCGAGGAGCAGATCGTGGAAATCGCCGAAATCGTGCACGAAGCAGGCGGCCTGCTCTACTATGACGGAGCCAACTCCAACGCGATCATGGGCATTACGCGTCCGGGTGATATGGGCTTTGACGTCGTTCACCTCAATCTGCATAAAACGATGAGCACCCCGCACGGCGGCGGCGGTCCCGGCGCAGGTCCTGTCGGCGTCAAGAGCAAGCTGATTCCGTTCCTGCCGAAGCCGGTCGTCTCCAAACGGGATGACGGCACGTATTATTGGGATTACGACCGTCCGCAATCCATCGGGCGGGTCAAAGCGTTCTACGGCAACTTCGGCATACTTGTTCGCGCTTATACGTATATCCGAACCTATGGTCCGGAAGGATTGCGGCGTGTATCCGAGCTGGCCGTCCTCAATGCGAATTACATGATGCATCGTCTGGCGCCACATTACGAGGTTGCTTACCCGGGCCTCTGCAAGCATGAATTCGTGCTGTCCGGCAGGAAGCTAAAGGAGTATGGCGTTCGGACGCTGGACGTCGCCAAGCGTTTGCTGGATTTCGGCTACCATCCGCCGACCATCTACTTCCCGCTGAACGTTGAGGAGTGCATCATGATCGAGCCGACGGAGACGGAAAGCAAGGAAACGCTTGACGGCTTCATCGATACGATGATCCAAATCGCCAAGGAGGCACAGACCGATCCGGAGCTAGTTAAGAACGCGCCGCACACCACCGTCGTAAAGCGCCTTGACGAAACGACGGCTGCACGCAAACCGGTACTGAATTGTACGTGCGGTTAATTGGGGCTGCATCAGAAAGGAAACGAGCATGAAACGCTTCGGCATCCCGCCGCAGCTTCCATCCTGATTGCGGGAAGGTAGCGACAGGCCAGCCGCAGTTCACAGCCAACCTGTATATGCATGATTAAAGGGATCCCATACGCCGACATTGCGGCGCACGGGATCCCTTATTGGGTAACGTTAGTTTTTTCTTCCATCATATTATGAAGTTCTGTGGCTCAAAGCTCCGGCTCAATGTGCAGACACTAAGATTTCATATCCAGCCTCCAGATCAGCTCTCCTGATACCGCATCGACATACTGCAGTGTGGCCGCCTTTTCTGTTCCGTCCAAGGAGTTGCTCCGCTTCACAGCAGGCTCATAGATCAGCCGATAGCGTCCCGAATTGTCATCTCCGTCTAAGTACCAACGCATCGACACCTCCAGCTGCTCCTCCACTTTCCGCGCTGCCTCTTCTTCACTGATCTTCGCGATAAAGTTGTTCTGAGCAAGCTCCCGAATCTTCTCCATGGACACGCCGCGATACATTAAAACTTCACCGGTGATGCTGCATATGCTGATCGTCACGCTCTCTAGGCGCACACGGTAGGGTCCGATAAACAACGGCAAATGGAAAAACTCCCGTTCCGGGTCCTTCTCTTCTTGCTGATCGAGCTCCAATTGCAAATAATTGATATACTCGGGAAAGCACTGATGAAGGAATTGCTGTGCTTTCTCCCAGCACTCCGCGCGGGTAAACGATGGTTTCTTCCTCTTCATGCGATCCGGTTTCACTCTAGTGTAATAACTAACGAGCTGGCCCGTGGATTTCTCGATTTGGAGCGTATGCGATGCTTTTAACCTGTTAAGGGCCTTCCCCCATCTTCTCGACATATATCCGTCCACGGAGAGCGGATCCTCTTGGGCGCCGCTAGTCCGCTCTTCCGCTGACTCCCGCTCAGTATAGAAGAGATACAATTGTTCACCGTCATCCTTGCGCTCCCCTAAAGCATATAACGAAGAATCAATTCCCAAGACGGTCTCCCAATAACGCAGGGATGCGTTCCAATCATTGAAATCCATGTTGTTTAACGAAACATTCCCACGATATCCCGCAGACTTGTCCGGTTTCATCGCATCATCCTGAACGTTAGGTCCGCTCCTGTTGAACTCGCTGATGGGGCGGGTCGGCGGATACAGAGCATGCAGAAGATCTTGCAAAGGCTCGCCGGACACCGCATCATACTTACGATGAATCGTAACCGGCTCATAAACGAGACGATGCTCCATCGTGTCCGCTGTCGTTTCATAATCGCCCGGATACAATGCAGCAATGACGGGAACCAAGCACAGCTCCTGTATCATTGTTCGTCTTGCCGTATCGGGGCTTATCCTCTCGGCAGGCCATTCCGGCAACCTCATCGCCGAGGACGCTTCCTTCCGGTAACGAACCACCCGCAAGTCCCGGTTTATACGCAGCGTACATCCGGTATCCGGCAATTCCAGTCCGCCCACTTCCATTCTGTATTCGACGGTGTACTCGTTATGGATATCGTCGATGCGGACCCGGGTGAACTGTTCACAGCCCGGCAGATGTTGCTTCACAAAAGCATTAGCTGCAGCTCTTACAGCCTTCGTAGAGACTTCGCTGACATCCGCCTCCTCCTTCTCGGTTCGGATATAGAGACTCATCAAATCTCCGGTTTCAAGAGATAGCGAGACTTCGATATTATTGTCTTCGCTGTGCGGATCCTCCCATATGTACGTACGCTCCCTCGGTGCTTCGCCCTTTGGTGTATTATCTGCCATGGCGAGCCGATAATGCTCGGGGATATTGACAACCGCCTTGGCTGAAGCC
This sequence comes from Paenibacillus sp. FSL R5-0810, assembly GCF_038002285.1. Lineage (NCBI taxonomy): Bacteria > Bacillati > Bacillota > Bacilli > Caryophanales > Paenibacillaceae > Paenibacillus > Paenibacillus sp. FSL R5-0810. The sequence goes on along the minus strand of NZ_JBBOCF010000001.1, from coordinate 1,381,909 downwards.
AGCAGTGTCGAGTCGTCAAGAGCCATGGTTAAGCCTCCCTTCGATTCCTTTTTTCCATGGGTCTTCATTTCCATCCTTCAAGAATAGTATATAATGAGAAATATCTTGGATCGATCAAGCTCAAAAATTAATAGAGATGCGGTGATACCTTGAACACAACAACGGAAACCCTCAGCGTTACAAAATATTTGGAACGAATCGGCTATTCCGGTCCGATCGTCGAGAGCGCCTACATGCTAGCCAGGCTGCAGGAGCAGCATGTGCATTCGGTTCCCTATGAGAACCTGGATATCCTGGCAAATATTCCGCTTTCCCTCGAGATCCCGGCGCTCTACGATAAAATCGTGAATCGGCGTCGCGGAGGATTTTGCTTCGAACTCAACGCACTATTCGGGTGGCTGCTGCAAGAGCTTGGGTTTGAAGTAACCCATTATTTCGGACGATTTTGGCAAGGCGAATCGCATACGCCTCCGAAAAGGCGGCATCAGGTTCTGCAGGTAACCATCGGGGAGCAGCGTTTTATCGCTGATGTAGGCGTAGGTGGAGCGGGTCCCCGCCAGCCGCTGGAGCTGGTTGACGGTCTCGAACAGGTGCAGGGCGACGAGACCTATCGCCTTCGGGCAAATACCGATTACGGCTGGATGCTGGAGCAGCAGAAGCATGGTGGCTGGGAGTCCGTCTTCTCCTTCACCGAAGAACCCAATCTGCCGCAAGACTTCATCACTACATCCTATTGGTGCGAGCATGCCCCCGATTCGCCGTTCAACAAATTCGCAAGAATCTCCATGCGGACAGCAGAAGGCCGAAACACCGTAGAAGGCGAGGAGTTCCGGATTTTTACGAGCGGCGGGGTCCACACCTTCAAGCCGAGGTCTGAACAGGAGTTTGAGGATGCGCTGTATACCTATTTTGGAATCAAGGTCCCTGAGCAATTAAAGCAATAAGCCTGCGTATGCGGTAAACTCCATGGTTCAAACTTAGAGTTTATAAACTGCGGCAAGCCACGATAAACCGGGTTCCCTTAGGGAGCCCGGTTATTATTGTTATTTAAGGCTGTTTAAAATCGCACATCAAACGATGAAAAAATAGGCTCGCATGGGAGCAGACGCTGCAATCGCAACGTTAATATTCGATTTTTCGTTCTGCAGAAGACCATGCTTGAAAAGGCAGCAAATAATCAGCCGGTTGAAGCAATCTCATCGGGATGGAACGCTGATCCATAGGCTTTTCGATTTCTTCGTAGATGAAATGATCGTCAAACCCGATATTGGCAGCGTCCTTCTTCGTGCTTGCATAATAAACCGCATCCGGTCTGGACCAATAAATAGCTCCAAGACACATCGGGCAAGGCTCGCAGCTGGTGTAGATCACGCATCCGGTCAGCTGGAAGCTCTGAAGATGATTACAGGCTTCGCGAATCGCCTGAACTTCAGCATGCGCCGTCGGATCGTTTAATGTTGTGACGAGATTTCGCCCTTTGCCAATCACCTTGCCATCCTTGACCACAATCGCTCCGAACGGGCCTCCTTCGGCTTGCTGCACGTTACGAAAGGCTTCGTCAATCGCCATCTTCATCCAATACTCATGGCCGTATAACATCATCTTAAAACCGCTCCCTTCTCGCTTCATGATTTCAACAAGTCTGTACCATTTTATTTTTCCAAGCATTCTTTCCACTGGACATATGCCACTCAAAATATCATATCACATCATATTCGAATCACCATAATATTTCCAGATCATGAGACAATCCATGCGGTTAGGGTCAGGGGTATGGCGAATTTTTTTCGGTTGACGATATGTATACATACGTATACAATCAAAATTAATAGTATACAAACGTATACATACAGCGATTTGATTGTAATACATTTGGATAGGATCATTCAGGAGGTGAGCGGAATGAGACACGAAGACCCCATCGACAAGATCCCGCATCGAGAAGATTTCGAAGCTAACCAACGACGCGGGGGACGGCATAATCGGCACCGTGATGACCGGAGCCACTCGGGCAGGGAGCACGGCAGGGCCCAGACCTTCCGTCGAGGACGCGCGCTGGCATTTCTGGACCAGTTATACGTGAAGCGGGACACGCTAAAGCGGCAGGTAAACGATCCCGATTTTGAAGCGATTCGTCAAGTCGTGAGCGGGGAATTAAAAGCGGTGGATCAGATCATTCAGGAGTATATCCAGGCTTTCGATCTTCAAGAGTCGCAAGGAGCGGAGGAATGAAGTTCAGCTGCGTGATGCAAGCCCTTTCTGTTCGTTAAGAATACCTGCATATTACATATGACTTGGGAGTGTGATTGGATTTGATACGAAGGTTTTTCTCTTATTATCGTCCCTATAAGGGCCTATTCATCCTTGATTTTACGTGCGCGGTTATCGCCGGATTGCTGGAGCTGGCTTTTCCGCTCGCCGTCAGCAAATTTATTGACGACCTGCTGCCCGGGCAGAACTGGCCCCTGATTCTGATCGCTTGTCTGGTGCTGCTGTCCATTTATGCGCTGAATACGGCGCTTCAATATATCGTGACCTATTGGGGGCATATGCTCGGCGTGAACATCGAAACCGATATGCGCGCTAAAATGTTCTCCCATATCCAGAAGCTGTCCTTCCGTTTCTTCGACAACAACAAGACCGGCCATCTAATGGGACGTGTGACGAATGACCTGAATGACATTGGCGAAGTTGCCCATCACGGACCGGAGGATGTATTCATCGCCGTCATGACGCTGCTCGGCTCGTTCTCTCTAATGGCTTACATCAATTTGGAGCTGGCGCTGATCACGTTCATCATCGTCCCGCTAATGGCTTGGCTCATCATTAAATTCGGGGGACGAATGACGACAACCTACCGTCAATTGTTCCGGGATGTAGGGAATTTCAATGCCCGTATCGAAGACAACGTTGGCGGCATCCGCGTCGTTCAGTCCTTTGCCAATGAGGAGCATGAGAAACGGCTGTTCGAGGTGGAGAACAAGCAGTTCCGTGCCACCAAGCTGCTTGCCTACAAAACGATGGCAAAGAGCACGTCCGTCAGTTACATGTTAATGCGGCTGATAACCGTGTTTGTCATGATTTGCGGTGCATGGTTCTTTATCCAAGGAAAAATCGAGATGGGCGAATTTATGGCGTTCCTCCTGCTCTCCAATATTTTTTTCCGGCCGATCGAGAAGATCAATGCCGTTATCGAGAGTTATCCGAAAGGGATTGCTGGCTTCAAACGGTATTTGGAGATTATGGATACCGAGCCGGAAATCGCGGATGCGCCTGATGCCATCTCCCTCAAGTCCGTGCGCGGAGATATCCGATTCGAGGGCGTCACCTTCGGCTATGAGCCGAACCGGCCGATACTAAACAACGTCAGCCTCTCCATCCGTGCGGGAGAAACGGTCGCTTTCGTCGGTCCATCCGGCGCAGGCAAGACGACCATATGCAGCCTATTGCCGCGCTTCTACGAAGTGGACCATGGCCGGATTACCGTCGACGGCATCGATATCCGGAACATTAAGCTGCACAGTCTTCGCAAACACATCGGCATCGTCCAGCAGGACGTGTTCCTCTTCTCAGGCTCGATCCGCGAAAATATCGCTTATGGCGATCTGTCCGCGACAGACGAGCAGATCTGGGAAGCCGCACGCCGGGCTTCGCTGGACGATCTGATCCGCAGCCTGCCGGAAGGCATGGACACGATTATCGGCGAACGGGGCGTGAAGCTGTCCGGCGGACAGAAGCAGCGCTTGTCGATTGCCAGAATGTTTTTGAAAAATCCTCCGATCCTCATCCTGGACGAAGCCACCTCCGCCCTGGACACGGAAACGGAAGCCCAAATCCAAAAGTCGCTTTCCGAATTGTCCGTCGGAAGAACGACGCTCGTTATCGCGCACCGGCTGACAACGATCCAAAACGCTGACCGCATCATTGTCGTTAATAAAGATGGAATTGCCGAACAAGGCACACATCAGGAATTGATTCGATCGGGCGGCGCGTACAGCAGGCTGCATCAATTAAACTAGTCCGGTACCCTGATTGCCGGCAAGATGAGGACGGATCTCGCTTGGAGCGTGGGATCCGTCCTCTTTTTGCGTTATTTTTCCGAAATCTACCCTATCTACCTATTTACTAAGGTCTGCACATCGATTATAAATGATAAAATGATATCAAACGCGTTTATCCGATAAGGGGGCTGCAGTTGCGATGAGACCGAAAATTGCAGTGATTATTGTGCACGGATTGGGTAAGCAGAAGAAAAACTATGCCGATAAGTTCAAGAAGCAAATAAGAGAGGCTTTTGCTAGAGCCTCCGGCCAATCCCCTGATCAGCTGGAGATCGAAGCCGTTCACTGGGCGGATGTATTTGCCGGCAGAGAAGCGGAATTGGAACAGAATATCATCACCCCCTACCGGCTGCGATACCGCCGCCTTCGACGGTATGTGCTTCATAACCTGGCCGATGCCGTTGCCTACCAGCCGGTCGACTCCGAATCCCAAAACTATGACGCCGTTCATATGACCATCAGCCAAGCGCTGCACAGATTAACCGCTTCAGCCGGACCGACCGCCCCGTTATGCGTAATTGCCCACAGCTTGGGCGCCGTTATCGCGAGCAATTTCTTCTATGACCTTCAGCACTCGTCCCGCGGGCATAAGCTTGTAATTGATCCCGCTTCTCCACTGGAAAGAGGGGACACCCTCTCCCTCTTCTATTCTCTTGGCACGACATTACCGCTTTGGAGCCTGCGATACGGTGATTTTGACCGTCCGATCCGCGTCCCCTCCGATCGGCTTAGGGACTATCACGGCAGCCTTGACGGCGAATGGGTCAACTTCTATGACAAGGATGATATCCTTGGGTATCCGCTTAAAGGCGTAGATCCCGCTTACCGGGATGCCGTACGCGAAGATGTCGCCGTTAATGTCGGCGTCTGGTGGAAGAGCTGGAACCCCCTGTGCCACAGCGGATACTTTGCAAGCCGCACCATTCATGAATACATCGCGGATAAGCTGACTTCGGTCATGCGCAGCATGGCACCTTATCCATCAGACTAATTCAACATTGGTTTGTGCTGGACCATCCATAATAAAATCCCCTTTCAAGCTAGAAACCGGATCATGATGTTTGACGCCGGCATCGCTAAAGGGGATTTTTCTTTTTGGGTAATTCCAGGGCCAAAGGGTGCTTGGAAACACTATCGGCCATGATCGGCCATCAAGTGCCGGTTTCTTCGCCATACCACAGCTGCCGGAAGCTTTCGCTCGAGCGCAGCAGCTCTTCGGCTGTTCCTTCCGCCTCGATCACTCCCCCGTTCAGGACGATAATATGATCTGCATGATTCAAGGCCGCCCTTCGATGAGATACAACAAGGCGGGTAGCTCCTCTGCGCTCGCGGAACAGTCGTTCCCACAGCTTGCGCTCCGTCTCGACATCCAGCGCACTGGATAGATCATCGAAGACATAGAGTTCTGCATCGCGGACAAGCATCCGCGCAGCAGCGGTACGCTGTGCCTGCCCGCCGGAAAGCTTTACGCCCCGAGGACCGACCATCGTCTCAAGTCCGTCCTGCAGGTGCTTAATATCCTCCTCCATCACCGCAGCATACAGTGCACGATCCAGACTTCCGGGCTTCTCCTCGATTCCAAGCAGGATATTGTTCCTCAGCTTATCGCTGTACAGCCTAGGAATTTGCGCCGTATAGGCACTTTGCGGCGGAATGAAGAAATCCGCAGGATTATCGATCCGCTCTCCATTCCAGCGGATATCGCCGGCTTCGGCCGGAAGCAGGCCGAGCAGCGTCCGAACGAGCGTGGTTTTGCCGCTACCGATCATACCGGTTACAACCGTAAATGACCCCCGGGTCAGATTAAGGCTGACGTTCTCGATGCCGCGGCCGGTCTCAGGATAACGGTAGGTCAGCCCTCTCGCTTCAAGCTGTTGAAGCGGCGGTGCATAGATCATCGGAGGCTTCGGGTTCAAGCTTGATTCGGTCTCTTCAACTTGTGGGGCGCCGCCTATGGCTCTTTCTTCGGTAAGAGACTGCTCTCCGTCAGGGGCCCCTGCTCGTCTGCGCTCGGGCTGATGCTTGGTCTTGGTCCGACCAATGCCGATATAATTGGCTGCTGTCAGCAAGGTCGCGGGGGCGCCTTGAAGCATCGATACCATTCGCTTGAAGCTGACCCCCATCTGCTTGTAGTAGGTCATAAAGTTGCCGACATTAGAGATGAGCTGAGTGACAAACGTTAAATAATAGACGAATAAGGACAAGTCCCCTACGGTAAATTCGCCGTTGCGCATTTTATAGCTGGCCAGCACAAGAATCAGGCCGGTTCCCAAATTAACGGAATTGGTGAAGACGGAAGACAGTGCCTCTGTCAGCAGCTTATCCTTGACCATCGATTGGCGGCGATTCTCGCTGAGTCTTACAAAACGGTCAACGACGCGCTTCTCCGCCCCTGCCACCTGGATCGCTTGAACGTTCGCGAACATTTCGCTGATGGCGCCGGTAACTTTGGCTGTCGACTCGCGGCTGGCCGCCCTGTATTTCTGGATCCTTGCCGTTGCAATCTGAGCAGCCGTTACGACCAGAATTAAGGGAACGAACACCAATACGGTGAGCTGAAGATCGATCGAGATCAATATCCAGCTGGCGACAATGACAAAGCCGATCAGCCCTAATGTATCAACGGACCAGCTCGTTGCCTCTTCCGCCTGATCAACATCGTCACGGAAATTGCTTATCGCTTCGCCCGGCGAGCAAGGAATCGCCCGTGCGCCCGGCTCCTTCAGCACATGAGCGAGCATATTGCGCCGGATCAAGGTGGCGATCCGGAACCGAAAATGAACGTCAGTCATGAAGCCGCCGAAGATTAGCGCGATCCTCGCCAGCGCCGCTCCTATCAGGAGCACCGCGATGGCCCAGACGCCATACGGAAATTCGTACGTGCCTTCCAAATGATCGAAGAAGGCTTTCGTTAGCAGCCCCGGGAGGAGCGGAGCCATATGGATCAGCGACCATGCAAGTAAATTCAGCAGGTATAAACCCGGACGGTAAAGCAACAGCCGCCAGAAAAAATGCCTCGTTTTCATACCAGTACCTCCTCCGCGCCCACCGCAAGCATTCGGCTGAATCGCGATGTCGGATTCGCGGCAAGCTCTGCCCTTGCCCCGCACTCGATCGTCCGCCCGTTCTCAAGGATGAGAATTCGGTCCGCCCGCTGCACGGTGGCCAGGCGGTGAGCAATGATAATGCAAGTCTTCTCCCGTAGAAGCTTCGTGATTGCCGCCTCGATCCGATGCTCCGTCAACGGGTCAAGCCGAGAAGAAGCTTCGTCAAGAATAACGAGGCCCGGATCGGTCAGGAACACGCGGGCGAACGCCAGCAGCTGGGCTTCGCCCGCGGACAAGCTGCCTCCCCCGGACGCCAGGCTCGTATTAAGCCCTTCCGGTAAGGATGCAAGCCACGCCCCCAGTCCGAGCTCTTCCAACACTGAATGAATGCGCTGATCGGGAATCCGATCATCGAACAGCGTTAAATTATCGCGGACCGTTCCTTCAAGGATCTCGATATTTTGCGTCACCATCGCGACTTTCCGCCTCAGCTCTTGCAGCTTGCAGGCGCGAATGTCCGTTCCCGCCAGCTCGATGCTTCCCTGCTGCGGATCGTAGAACCGGAGCAGCAGCCGGGCGATCGTGGTTTTACCGCTGCCGGTCCGCCCCAGTAATCCAAGCGTTTGCCCCGGCTCCAGTCGCAGGTTCAGCCTTTCGAGCGTAGGCGGGCCATCCGCTTCGTATGAAAACGTCAAATCACGGAATTCAACCGACAACGGACCGGCAGGCAGCGGCGCTCCCGGACCGTCCTTGATAAGCGGCTCCGTCGCCAGCAGCTCCCGTACCCGCATGAGGCTGGCGTCTGCCTTTTGAAGGTCCTCGAGCTGGGTCCGGATTTTCTCGATCGGCTTCGCCAGCAGCTCCGTATAGTAGAACACCAGGTAGATGGAACCGATGGTCAGCCCTCCTTGCCCGTTTTTCCATAGCAAGGCGCAGACGATAAAGGCAGCCGCATTGCCGAGCGCAAACACGAGAATCGTTGTACTCCACATCAGAAAAAATCCGATGAAAGCCCTCACCCGGACCGGCAGCATCCTCCTCGCCAGTTCGAAAAAGCGGTTCATGACATAATCCGCCGCCCCGTTGGCCCGGGTATCCTCCGTTCCTTCAAGATGCTCCCCGATGAAGCCGTAGAAATCCGCATTCAGCTCCCGCCAGCGTTTCCAGACAGGTATGGCAAACCTGCGTATGTATTGGATGACATAAATACTGCCGATAACAAACGCTGTCATGACCAGGCCGATCCAGAAGCTCTCCCGGAACAAGAGAACCAGGATGCCGATCATTAACAGCAGGTTGCCGAACAGGTGGATGATAAAGCTGGAGAAAAAATTGGCGAGCGCATTGACATCGCCGTCCACCCGTTCGATCAGCGAGCCGGACGTCTGCGTCTTATGGAAGCTCATGTCCAGCGACAAGCAGTGCTCCGCCAGCTCGGCACGCAGCTTGTTGGTGGTCGTCCAGCCCAAATTCTCGCTGAAATAAGCGGCTGCAACCGATACGCCCTGCTGCAGGAGTGAAAGCCAATAAAAAAGCCTGCAGCGTAATACAATGCCGTCAGGCTTCCTTCGCCTTGAGCCGTATCAATAAAATAGCGGATGATCTGCGGGTTGATCAGCTGCAGTCCGATCGACAGTACCAGCAGCACGGCAAGGCTCGCAAGCATTTTTTTATGAGGCAGCACATACCTGACCAGCATTTCCTTGTACATCCCGAGACTTGTCGTCCTTCGCTTCGCCCGGAATAACCGGTCCGTTCGCATATGTTCCAATCTCCTTTCCCTTGTTGGATCTTTGAAGCCCCGGATCACCTAGTTCTCCTTGTTAAACCGTAATAACAGCAGCCGCTGACGATTCATATCACCGTTAACTCAGTGTCACTAAGCAATGATATGATAATAATAATGGCTTAGGGAAAATATTACAAGAACATAAGTTCCTGTTCGGTGACGAAATTGACGAGAGAGGAATTTGCAAATTACAGTCGAAAATTATGTGATGGCTTATACCATGATCAAGAGAAGGGGATCCCTTTATGCAAGGATATAATGTGCTTATGATTTTTAGTCCGGATATGAACCGATTGCTCATGTGCAAACGACGTAAGGACCCGTACAAAGGGCTGAGCAGTTTCGTCGGCGGCAAAATCGAGCGTGGCGAGTCGGGATTGGAAGCGGCTTATAGGGAGTTGGCGGAGGAAACCGGCATCGTGCAAGATAATGTGGTGCTGCAGCATGTTATGGACTTTACATATTATTGGCAGAATTGCTATGTTGAAGTTTATGCAGGCAGATTAAAGAACGATGTTAACCTGCAAGGAGACGAACACGAACTATACTGGTCCGATATGGAGCAGAACTTCTTCGATATGTCCCTGTTTGCAGGGGAAGGAAATATCGGCCACATGGTTGAGCAGGTCAAGATGAACAGAAACAGACTTTGGGAAGATTGATCCCGGGGCTTGCCGGTATGACTTGGAGGAAATGCTTAAAGGCCGCCTTCTAGGAAGGCGGCATAAGTATAAGTGTTCATTAAATCGAAAGCAGACCGCTTTCTCTTTCCTGTATGGGGTATTACGTATCGGAGACCATCGTCAGCACCTGGGCAAGCAGTTTATCGGTATTGCCTGGGTCGTTCCCGGTAATGCCGCGTTGGGCTTTATTGGCGGCATCCGCATGATGGACAGACTTGGCGGGAGTGGTATTGCCGGATGTCCCGGTACCGCTGCTTAGTCCGTTTCCGTATCCGTTTGCCCGGCTTTCCTGAACGACTTGCAAGGTATACCCGGAGGCTCCGCTGCGTGCAGAATCCAAGGCGTTTGCTTGTCCGCCTAATGCGTTTTGACTTCCTGCGAGCATGATCATCAGCAGCGTGCTGCCAAGACCGATCGACCATAAGTTCATGTTGTTTGTTTTATTCATTAGTGCTGCTCCTTTCATCACCTATCGTGACATCATTAGTCTAAACGGCCAACCTTAGTGAGAAATGAAGACAACCTTAATTTCCATTTCATATTCATCACTGTTCACAATTGGTTTACATAATATTATTTATGTAGTGTTCATTCAACATGCTATTCCCAAACTTGATCAAGCTTATCCGCATAAAACGAAATCGCCCGTCGATAAGACACAATCCCCTCATCATGACTCGTCTCGGCAAGCTCCGTCAGCAGCAGTTCCATCGCATGCTGATAGCTTCCTAAATTGTATAATGTCATCGCGTAAAATACGTTGAATTCCCTGGCTTCGGGGTATTCCTTCTTCGCAAGCTCAAGGACTTCTTTGGACTTGCCATACCGGCCCAGCGTCCGATACGTGGAGCCCAAGCCGAGCAGCGCTCCGCGCCGGTCCGCCCCCGCCAGCCCGGAGGAAATCGCCTTCTCGTAATAAGGGACGGCGGCGCCTTCGAGCCCGAGCATGTCATGGACCCATGCCAGCTGATAATTCAGATCGGGATCATCCGGCGTTTGGCCGTGAAGCGTCAACAACATTTCCTTCGCTTGCTCCGGCTTCCCTTCTTCTCTTAGCTTGATCGCATCCTGCAGCGTTTCCATCCATTTCACCTCTGATTCTGCGCATTTCATTCGCTTCCTCATCTTACCAATCGGTCATTCCCCATGTCAAAGCAAAACCACCCATGATCTCAAGCCTATGTTTAAAAATCGGGTGGCGCTCTAATTAACTTATTCTCGCATAACCTCTACCCTCTCGATCTCAAGGCTGCTCAAATCGTGGATCTGTTCCTTCATGGCGCGAAGAAGGCTTAATCGTCCGGGAACTGAACGAACACGTCCCATCCATAAAAAACAGAGGTCTACTGAACTGTAAACCTCTGTTTTTTTGCTTCGATGATTTAGTCACGAGCCATTAGTTCATTTCGTTCCAGAAAGCAATATCTTCAAGCGGAAGCCGGACGGTCGGACGAGCCGGCGACGCCGCTTTACCGATCGCGATTAACATAACGCTCCGGTACTGGGAAGGAATTTGGAATGCCTCGACAAATTTTTCTTTGTCATAACCGCCCATCGGCACCGTATCATAACCTCTCGCGCGGGCAACCAGCATGAGCTGCATGGAGATGAGGCCGGCATCGACATCCACAATGCTTTCTTTAACATCCTTATCCATGCCGGCATAAATGTTTTCCGCCGTGTAAATAAAACGCTGCTTGACCTCTTCGGTCATATACCCCGCTTCTTGGGACATCGTATAAATTTTTTCACCCTTCTCATACCATTTCATGTCCCCGAGCACGGCAATGACTGCAGATGCCTGAAGCACATGCGCCTGGTTGTTAGCGATCGGATGCAGCTTCTCCAGCAGCTCCGGCTTATCGATGACGAGGAAGCGCCATGGCTGAAGGTTGCTCGATGACGGTGCCAGCGATGCTTCCTTCAGAATTTCTTCCATTTCTTCTCTTGGGATCTTTACGGTTGGGTCGTAGGCACGAACCGAGTGACGTTCTGCAACAACCGTGTGAAAATCAGGCTTCGTTAGAGTTGACATGGTATTCCCTCCATTTTATATTGTGCAAATTAATGCACAGTTTATACCGCAAGTAAACTGTGATGATTTATGCACAGCATAATTCAGCGATCAATTAATTGTCAACTATTACTTGTGAATGAAAATCATACCGACCGCTCGACGATATCTGCGATCGTGCGGGATCTCAGCACACTCAGCGTGTTCTCTTCAATCTCGGACAGAATATCGGAGAAGGATTCTTTGATCTGATCGGCAAAACAATGCCCTGCCGTTGCGTCCAGCATGCTGTCGCTCAGCGAGCTGTGGACCTGAAGGGCCGTATATACTTCGGCCAGCGTAATCTGCTGGGCGTCCTTCTTCAGCCTATAGCCGCCGTCTCGTCCTTCTCGTGATTCGATCAAATTTTCTTGGGCGAGCGTCTTCAGGATGCGTCTGATTAGCGTGGACTCCAAGTGCAGATAAGATGCAAGGTCGCCGCTCGAGCATTTGCCCGAATGGCGCTCAAGCGCTACCAGAGCCTGTACGGCGAGACTAAAGGTTTTATACGTGGACGGGCAGGCCATTGGCGCTTTTTTGTCCGCTGCTTTTTGTATACTCATGATCCTACCCCTTTCTAGTGCTTTCTCCATATTGTATCGTAATGCCGACAACCCTTCAAGCTGAATAGGCGGGAGCTTCATACGCTCTCGCCCTGATCCATGGCTTGCGTTTCGAACAAATTGGCTTCCCGGTAATTCACGTCCATTCTGAAGTGGCTTGCCAGCGTCCGGTCGATTTCCCCCTCCTCGAACTGCCTTTGAATCTCATTTCGCTCCGCCTGGATGGCCTTCAGCTCCAGCTCTCTTCGCTCATTATTCATCTTGCGCACCGTACGGCTCCACATCCGGTCATTGCACAGGTAGAGCTCCATCGCCCGGTAATCCGCCACGACTGCCTGTAATGCTGCCGGTCTTTCTGTTCGTTCCATGCTTTCGAGCTCATCTATAGCCGCATGGATGGCTGCGAGCTTGAGCGCCTTATACTCATCCCAATCCGGATGATCAGGCGACATGGCAGGATGCTTCGGCCGCTCCCCTCCTTTTAAGAGACGCATGACCTGCCTCCACAGTGATTTTATGGTTAAACGGGGCCTGTAACGGCTCGTAAGAAGCAGCTCGACTTTGTTCAAGGAGGCGATAAATTTCTCAGCAACCCTAGGAGCAATCCGCTTTTCCCCCAACCATTGTTCAGCAACGGCGCGCTCGGCCTCCAGTCCCATTTTTCTTATTGCGATCGTAGCTTTCCAGGCACCTTGGATGTCGCCCGTTCCAGCTAATCTCGTATGCTGAAGCTTCCGGGTGTAGACGAGCATTAATTGAAGGGCTTCCTCCTTATTTTCGTCATTCATCTCTTCACGCACCGTCTGCAAGCCTGCTTCCAGGACCCGGATTCTCGCTTCCCGATCATGGGTTTCCTGCCCGGCGGTCGCCTTGTTCTTCTCCCGCGTAAGCAAAGGAAGCAGGCTGCTGGCAAGGATAAGGGTCATTAAAATAACACCTGCGCAAATAAACAGAATGAGCGCCCGCTCAGGGAACGGACTCCCATCCGCAAGCGTTAACGGGATCGAAAAGGCGGCGGCGAGCGTCAAAGCCCCTCTTACCCCGGACAGTGCGGTCAGCACTGCCGATTTGATATTCCGGTTCGTAGAAAGCCATACCCAAACAAGCCGAAGCAGAATAAGGACGGCTGTAATTAAAACGATATACCCGATAACCTGGCCGTTATTGTAAGCGGGATCACTCCAAATCTGATTAATGACCCCAGGAATTTCATGTCCGAGCAGCAAAAAGACAAGGCCGTTTAGCGTATACAAAATGACGGACCAGGTGCTATCCGATACGACACGGAGCCTCATGGAGGCGGACCGCATCCGGTCTCTCTCCACCGCATGGGTAACCCCTGCCGCAACGACCGCCAGAATGCCGGATAGATGAAGTTCCTCGGCGATCAAATAGATGATGAACGGCGTCAAGATGATAACAAGCATATGCAGCGTTACGTCTTCCATCCCGAGTCTTCTCAGCAGCATCCTGAACCAAATGACGGCCAAACCAAGCGCCGCCCCGACCGCCAAACCACCGACCGCAATGACGAAGAAGCTTAAGGCGGCCTTCGGCAGCGAGAAGTAGCCGGTCACCGTTGCCGCAATTGCAAAATTGAAGGCAACAAGCCCGGAGGCATCGTTCATCAAAGCTTCGCCTTCCAGCAAATGCATGATTTTGGGGGGAAGCTTGGCCCTTCCCGATAATGAGCTGACGGCTACGGCATCCGTGGGTGAAAGAATCGCCGCAAGCGCGAAAGCAGCCGATATTGGAATAGTTGGTATCAGCCAATGGATGAACGGGCCGGCAATAAGAACCGTGGCAAAGACCAAGCCGAGCGCAAGCAGCAATATATAAGAGCGGAGCTTCCAGAGTTCCTTGCGAGGCGTTCGCTTCCCGTCGTTAAATAGCAGCGGGGCGATGAAGAGAACCATGAACAATTCGGGATTCAGCGGGACATGGTGAAATGACCGAACGAATGCTGCGGCAATCCCAAGGGCGATCTGGATCAGAGGCACGGGGACAAATGGGACAAACCGGTGGATCATGTTAGAAATGCCGATAAGCACGAGAAACATTAAAATCATCAGAAAAATTTCCATTATCTATCTGCCTCCATCCCAAACAGTACGATCTTTCTCAGGAGCACAACGCTGCTCGTTTACTGCCGCGCCTAGCCACGGAATAGGTTGTGTAGAATAATGGAAATTTATGAATCCGGTCTTTCTATTCTTTAAATTCGATCGGAGAGGATAATACGGTCATCGTTGAAGTGTGTCCATAAGCGCTGCATGTCATAATGAACGCTTCAAGGGATTGCATGGATTCCGTCATGATCTTCATGAGATAGTTATATTGCCCGCTCACCTGATACAGCTCAACAACCTCGTCTGCCTGCCTGCAAAATTCCAGCAGCTTATCGCATGAACCGGCTTGTATGAGAATAAACGCCGTAACGCCCTTTCCCATCTTATCGTGCGCAAGAATCGTCCGATATGCCTTTATGATGCCTTTCTCTTCCATTCTTCGTACCCGTTCCGTCACCGCCGGCTGGGTCATATTGATATGCCGTCCCAATTCGGAATACGACATTCTCGCATTGTTCGCCAGCAATTTTAATATGTTGTGGTCAATCTGATCCATCATCTCGCTCCTTTGCCAGTTGATTAGAATTTCAAATCAGTGGATGCGAATCAACTTTAATTTTCTAACCATTCCACTCCGGATGCCTTGAATTCCTTATGTAAATATATTCGCTTTAAACGTACAATGAATCCACAAGAACATTATTCAATCCATATCCATACTTAAGGAGGAATACGAATATGAGTACAAATGTACATGATCCCATACAGATTGGAAGCTTAACGCTAAGGAATCGAATCATCATGGCGCCGATGCAGCAAAACCAAGGCACCACTGAAGCCTATGCGACCGATTATCACGTAAAACACTACGCTGCCCGCGCCGAGGATGTCAGCCTCGTCATCATCGAGTCGACCGGCGTATCGCCGAACGGCCGTCTTTTTCCTGACGATATCGGCATCTTCACTGACCGGCACGTTGACCCCCTTCGGCGGATCGTGAACGCGGTTCACCAGAAAGGCACCCCCGTCTTTATTCAATTAACGCATGGCGGCCGGAAGTCCTGGCCATCTCTAACGAATAAGCTGATGGGGCCAAGCGCTATCGCCTATGACGATGAATATGGCATCCCCTTGGCGATGAGCTTGGACGATATTAGGACGGAAATCGAGCGATACCGGCTGGCAGCCCGAAGAAGCTTGGAGGCCGGTTTTGACGGAATCGAGCTTCATGCCGCCCATGGACACCTCCTGCATCAATTCCTTTCCCCGTTATCGAACATGAGAGAGGATCATTACGGAGGCAGTCTGGAGAACAGGCTTCGCCTAATTATCGAGGTGCTGGAGGCGATCCGCGCCGAAGTAGGGTCCGAGTATCCGGTGCAGCTGCGAGTATCCGCATCCGATTTTGCGGAAGGTGGACTCACGCCGGTTGAAGTGGCGACGGCATTGACGTACCTGGAATCCAAAATAGATGCCGTGCATGTTTCCTCGGGAGGGCTGGTGCCGAACGCTCCATTAGCGACGCCGGAAGGTTACCAATTGCCATATGCATCGGTGATTAAGCAGTATGTAAACGTTCCAGTGATTGCAGTCGGGAATATTCGCACGCAAGCTTTCGCCAATTTCATTCTAGTAGATCAATTAGCGGATGTAATCGCTGTCGGGAGGCCGTTAATGGAAGATACCCGTTTTGTTGAGAAAATGCTTGTTCATTCTTAATTGCATATCGATAACAGCACAGGGAACGGCTTTTGAAATCCTGCGATTTCAGCCGCTCCCTGCTTCGCTATATATTGAAAGATTCATACATTTAAAACATGACATCCAGCGTGCTCTCGACGATTTGAAGGGCACGGTCGCGATTCAAGGTGGCGGAGTTAAGGACCCGAAGACCGTAATAGCTGCTTAGAAAAAGCTGTGCCAGCTGAAATGCCGAATGCTTGTGGCTGATTTCACCGGACTGAATGCCATCCTCAATGGCTGCGATGATGTGCTCCTCAAGCGTCTGGAGATATTCGCCGAAGGTCCGCTCGACCATCGGATCCCGGCCGGCCCGCTCCATGCTGACATTGACAGCCAGGCATCCCCGGTGATTCGGATCCGCAAAGTCCATATCGATCGCCCATATGAACAGCGCCCGCAGCCGCTCCTTCACCGGAATGGGACGGCCAAGGATCTCGATGGAGCGATCCAGACCGATTTGACTGTATCGCCGAAGCACCTGCTCGAACAGCTCGTGCTTGCTGCCGAAAGCATTGTAGAGGCTTCCCTTGCCCAGCCCCGTCCGCTCGCACAGCTCTTGGGTGGAGCTCGCTTCGTACCCTTTTTCCCAAAATACCTCCATCGCCGCATCAATCACCGCTTCATCCTTGAATTCGCGGGGTCTTCCGTTCGTGCTCATAACACTCATCCCTCTATAATGAAATCGTTTTGTTGATTCGATTATAGGGTTTGTGTACCACTCAGTCAAATATTTAATTCTCTCTAAGTACCTCCCTTACCGTTTCATATGCAAGCTTCGGGCGACGATACTCGTCGACCAGGCCTTTGCTGTTTCGGGTGCATGAGCGGGATAGCAGCCACCCCAGCCCTTCCGTGACCCGGCAGTCGCTGAATTGCCAGATGAACATACCGGAAATGTAGTCACGTCGTATGTACGCCTCGAGGTTGCTGCGCAAAATATCAGCCTGCCGCTCCTCGGAGCCCTTCTCCCGATTCGGACTTCGAAAGCCATAGAAGCCGTCCGCCCCGAATTCGCTCAGTATCATCGGTTTTCCTCTCCCGCCGAGCGCATCGGCCCAAGCCCTTGCCTGATCCGCCAGTTCGCCGGGATCTTCATCTGTATACCATCCAGGATACAGATTAAATGACACGATATCCGCCAAATCAAAACATAGCTCCCGGTCCCGATGATGAGACGCAAAGGAACGGGGGCGGCTGGAATCCAGCTCTTTTATTAGAGTCAGCTGTTTCTCGTAATGCACCCTGCCTTCCTTGGTATCGCTGGCGCATTCATTCAGGACCGCCCAGATCAGAATGGAAGGATGATTGAAGTGCTGCTCCACCATCTCCCGGGTGACCTGCTCGCTCTGCCAAGCAAAATTCGGATTCATCATCTGCTCCAGGCTTAATCCCCGGGCATGGTTCTCCTCCCACACCGCTATACCTCGTTCATCGCACATATCCAGAAAACGTTCATCATACGGATAATGGCTTGTTCGAACTGCATTGCACCCCAGATCAACGATAAGCTCAAGGTCCTTTGCCATCAGCTGCAGCGGAAACGCTGCTCCTGCCAGCGCATGGTCCTCATGCCGGTTCACGCCTTTGAGCACAAGCTCACGGCCGTTCAGTAGCAGTTTTCCATTACAGGTTGTTATTTCTCTGAACCCGATCCGGTCGATCCAATCGTCGCAGTCGGATTCGTCCACCGTTAGGACAGCTCGAAGCTCGTATAGATTCGGCTGCTCCAGCGACCACTCCTGTACATCCGGGTATGGCAACGTCACAATTAGTTCTCCACGTTCGCCAGGACCGACCACACAGCTGCCCAGCGGCAAATTTGAACCTGCCAGTCTTCCCTGGACATCAGCCTTCTTGGTCACTTGACCGATATTGCGTATGATCACCTTCCATTGCCCTTGCCAGCTGCCTTGCTCTCTGTGAGGAGTGAACATGACGTTCTCGATGTACAGATCACCGATCTCTTCAAGCACGACCGGCCGGATGATTCCTCCGTACGTATAGTAGTCGTTCGGGACGTGAAGCGCGGAGGCCTCGCTGAAAGCATTGTCTGAGTAGACCAGAAGCTCGTGCTCCCCTGGCTCCACATCAGGGATGACTGCATCGAATGCGGTATACGCATTGTAATGACGGGCAACCAGTAGCCCATCAAAGTACACTTGAGCCGTGTGGCTGATTCCTTTAAAAACCAAACGTAAATGGGTCTTCTCTGTTAACTTGATCCGTTTTCTGTAGACCCCCGTCCCCCTGTAGGTTCCGAATTGGGGATGCAATTCCCAGCAGCCGGGAACGGGCAGCTTGTATGGAAATGCTTCAGGGGGTTCCCCTAGAGCGGCTGCAGGCGCGAAATCCCACATCCCCTCCAGCTCCTCGATCTTACGGATTTGATGTGTATTGAATAGCCTGATCAATATGATTCCTCCTCAGCGATTCATTAAGCTCCCAGCACATCCGAAATCATCACTTTACGGCCCGTCTTAGCGCTTTCCAGGGCGGCGAGCACCATAGCCATGCTGTAAATATTATCGCTGCAATCGGTCTCCGGCTTCGTCCCGTTCAGCAGGGAATCGAACATATGCTCAAGGCATCCATGATGACCGATCTTCGCCATGTCCGGGAGCACTCCATTTATGCGCTCATATTTCCGGATAAACTGGCCTGTCTGATCACTAGGGGCGACAACCTCCGCATAAATCTCGTCATGTCCGTCCCAGATGGCGGTGCCCCTCTCTCCCGTCACCCTCCATGCAGCTTCCCATGAGGTCTGAACCCCTTCCGCGCACCATGAGCCGCGGTAGTTGAACACCGAACCATCCGACATCTCATAGATGCACACGGCCATTGCATTGCCGGCATACCAGGACCCCGGCGGGTTAAATTCGTGACAGTATACGGATACCGGGTCCGCTCCGCTGATCAAGCGTGCTTGGTCGAACGTGTGGATCGCCATATCCAGCAGCAGCGGGCTATCCATGACATCCCGAAATCCGCCGAAATGCGGCCCTAGGAAAAAATCGGCTGCCATAAAACCCGGCTTTCCGATGGAACCGCTGTCAATCAGCTCTTTAAATGCCCGTATGCGCGGATCAAAGCGGCGATTTTGCATGACGGCATGCGTCCTCCCGGTTTCTTGAGCTAGACGCACGATTTCCAGACATTCCGGCATGGATTCAGCGAGCGGTTTTTCACTAAAAACATGACATCCATGCTTAAGGGCAGCCGTGCTGATTGCATAGTGGCTGGCAGGGACGGTTACGTCAAATACTACATTGGCTCCGGTCGATTGGATCGCGTCGGTGACATCGGTAAATACGGGACATACCAGGCCGTGGCGGTCTGCCATGGCACGGGCGAATGATTCCTGGATATCCACCAAACCTACGATTTCCGTATCTGCTCTTCCTTTTGCATAGTCCACCCATGTGTTCGACATATGGCCGCATCCGGCAACAACGACTTTAAATGGCTTGGTCATGATCTCATGCTCCCCACATCAGATTTTTAGGTGCTCCATTGCATCGCCGGGCAGAGAAGATCTGGCAATCTGCCCGCCTTAGTCGACTTCTCATTGAGATAAACACCCGGTTGAAATCATTCGAATATTGGCTTACTGTAAATGAAGCAACTTCATTATATAAGCAGATTTTTTGTTAATCTCTATATAACCTTGTGCATTACCACTCTGATCTTGCGGTTTGAGGTGAGCCCATGTCCAATCCGAAAGAGCTGCACGAAAACACCAGGCTTGATTATAAGGCCTACCCGGTACAGGTCTTCCGCAACTTTAGTCCGAACGCGCGAAGTAGAGACTGCATCCTGTATCTTCATTGGCACGAGCACTTCGAAATCATTCGCATGCGGGAGGGGCATGCCGTCTTTCATATCGACACGGCGCCGTATGCAATGAAGCCCGGCGATGTCATGATAATTCCTGGCGGTTGCCTCCATGTCGGCTATGCAAGCGAGGATGGGGATGTTCGATTTGATTGTATCGTTGTCAACGGGTCGCTGTTCAACGACTTCATCCATGACCCGCTCCATACCCGCTATGTAGCCCCGTATCTCGAAGGAAAGCTGAGATTCCCTATTAAGCCGTCCGAGGCCAATCCGGTGATCCATGATTACGGTAGACTGATCGAAGAAATCATCGACGAGTTAAGCTCACGTCCTCCCGCGTACCAGTTGATAGCCAAAACCAAGCTTTACACCCTTTTCGTAGAGCTTGCAAGAGCCTTTCTGCCCTCTCATCTGGCGGAGAAGCCAGCGGAGACGTATTTTGCCAATCGTGAGCGTTTCAAGCAGCTGATCAGCCGGATCGAAACCGAAATCGGCGAGAAAATCTCCGTGGAGGAGGCGGCCGCGCAGGTTGGCTTGAATCCCTTCCATTTCTGCAAAATGTTTAAAAGGCTTACCGGCCGGACCTTCGTTGACTTCGTCAACCTCACCCGGATGAACGAGGCTGAGAAGCTGCTTCGCGAGCGCACCTTAACCATCACGGAAATTGCCGGGATTGTCGGCTGCAGCAATCCGAATTATTTTACGAAGCTGTATAAACAGTACAAGGGGATGACCCCCTCTCAGTCCAGGTCTGCAGCGGAATAAGTGGGATGCTGGTCATTTGGAGGGGGGACTTTTGGGGGTAACTTTGGAGGGCAATGCTCGGGAGTTACTTTTGGGCGCTCACCAGTCCCTTTCCGGGACTTGCTGCGGGCGCAGAGCTGCCATTTGCGCTCACTTGTCCCTTTTCGGGACTTGCTGCGGGCGCGGAGCTGCTTTTCGCGCTCACTAGTCCCTTTTCGGGACTTGCTGCGGACGCGGAGCTGCTTTTCGCGCTCACTAGTCCCTTTTCGGGACTTGCTGCGGGCGCGGAGCTGCTTTTCGCACTCACTAGTCCCTTTTCGGGACTTGCTGCGGGCGCAGAGCTGCTTTTCGCACTTACAAGTCCCTTTTCGGGACTTGCTGCGGGCGCGGAGCTGCTTTTCGCGCTCACTAGTCCCTTTTCGGGACTTGCTACGGGCGCGGAGCTGCTTTTCGCGCTCACTAGTCCCTTTTCGGGACTTGCTGAGAGCCTGGACTACTTATCGCCTGGACAAGTCCCTTTTCACCACATCGCCGCAAAGTTTCGCCAATAGAGCCTACTCTTTTACACGCACAAAGGCTCGCTGGAACAGCCGCTTCGCTGCCCATCGAGCCTTTGTTACAACATGTACGCTCCATCCATGAATCTCATCCTACTATCGAATGAGGTATTTGTGCAGACCACTCGCACTCCGACACCGAATATTACCGATCCACCAGCCACCAACTAACCGGCTATCAGTCTTCTACCCGCACTGTACACCTGTATCCAAGCACAACCGTGGAACCGATACTTACACCGCCGAGTCGCCAGGTTACTGTTAGCCCTCGTGACAACCGCATTACCGATCCGCCGGACCATACCTGCAGGCTGCCAATCTCTTGTTCACCTGTACACCAACCACCG
Organism: Paenibacillus sp. FSL R5-0810; assembly: GCF_038002285.1. NCBI lineage: Bacteria > Bacillati > Bacillota > Bacilli > Caryophanales > Paenibacillaceae > Paenibacillus > Paenibacillus sp. FSL R5-0810. Next base: position 1,360,416 of record NZ_JBBOCF010000001.1, on the reverse strand, counting down.
ACTCTCCGCTCACTTATTTCTGTTACCGAATCACCAAACCATCATGCATGGCTTGTCGTCCGAGCTTCGACGCTGATCATCGTGCAGCAGTCATCATTACACCGCGCGCCGGGAGAGGCACGCGGTAAGAAAACTCATCGCTCACTCGATTCCAATTACAGAATCACCAGAATACTAGTTATCTGTTCATTCTCACTTCAGCCTCGGGTCGACCTTTCAAGATGACCGCCCAATCGTTGACCACCTCCGAGCCGCCCTACACTTGCCCCGTGGTTCACTCAGTATGCTTTTGGGACCTCTACGCTTCTTGTCTTCCCGTCCCCGTTCGTGAAATAGAGAAGAACGCCGTGATCCTGATCATCAAGAAAATAGGAGACGTACTTGTTCTCGTCCTTTTTCATGGGAACGAGCAAAGTTACAATCCGGTGACTCCTCGCCAAATTCGTTTCGGCATGCAAATGCCATTGCGGGTCCAGCTCTTTAATCTCCTCCGGATCAACGCCGGTAAATTGATTATGCTGCGACAGTGTTAGATCGCCGGATGAACTGTAAACGAACCGGCCTTCCATTTCCGCCTTGATTCCCGCGACTCTGAAGGTCTGACCCGAAAGCTTCATTCGATGCAGCGTATGGAAGAGCCACTCGACGCGGGCCGGCTTAGCCAAGTCCACCGTATCGACAATGACGAAATAAGATTCGTCATAAAAGTAGATTTCCCGCACATACCTCTCCAGGTAAGGAACATGCTCGAAGTAAGCGTCTGTCGCGTTCATACGCGCATATCCGACTCCTTGTGAGGATTGGACCTCTTCTACCTTGCCGCTCGCCTCGATACAGCGCACCTTATCCTTGCCCGCATACTGGCCATGTCCATCGATCAGGATGTTGTTCGTGGAGCGGGTTTGCCGCCGCCAATTCATATGCATCGTGCTGCCGTAAGCAATGTAATACCCGCTTTCGATCGCCAGCGGCTCGCCGAAGGCATGCAGCAGAAATCCGTTCTGGTCGCCATGGCTGTGACTGATCGAGCCGTACGGACTGCTTTTTGCCAGCAGCATAATATGCTCATCCGGATCATCCATGCGGTGATGCATGGCAACCCATCCGATGTCGCGGAACCATTTGACGGCGCGAATCGTACCCGTGCCGCTGACTGAATCCTCGGTCGTCCACTTTTCAGAATTGTTTCCCTTGCTCCACCTCTCTGGCTCTTCGATAACCTCCGCTTCAGACTGCCTTATAGCCTCACCTTCTGATTCCCACACCGCTATAGCGGGGGCTAACGCCTCGATCTGCGGGTAATCATGCCGATACAGCATATCGTCGAACCGGAAGTCCCACCAGCCATAATTGTAAAATTTCGAATCGGCGTCCTTGTCGGCTTTTGCCACCTGCTCAAAATACCATTGATACAACCCGTTACCTGTAATCCCCGCAAATTGGCGAATGTTAAATGCTGTTTTCAAGCTGACCGGCTCCCCGAGATAGGACTGGTCGCCGAAGCTCGCCCGAATCGTATCCGGACTGCTGCAATACAGCGGAAAATCTCCCGTTCGCGCAAAGAACGGACGTTTATAGAAATCGATCGATATATAATTGCGGATCAAATTCAACGCATCGATAACAAAGGCCATACCGGTCGTCCAATAGAGCGGACCCTCCGCCCAGCCTCCATCCTCTCCTCCCCACGGGGAGTATAAGCAGGCGTAGTATTCCAGCGTGTAATCCAGCCATTGCTGCGCCTTCGGCTCTTCATGCAGCATGGCGATACAGGCGGGTACCAGCACGGACGATAGCGAGCGGACGGCATGGCTGTCGAAGGGAACATGATGAATTTTAGAGCGTTCCATTACATGATAAGCAACCTGCTCCGTACGTCGCAGTAACGCGCTTCGGACAAGCTTGATTTCTTCGGCAGACAGCATGTCATGCAGCCAGTCATAGCCCCATGCGAGCGCACCGACCATTCTAAACGCAGCCTCGTCGTTATAATCCCTCGACGTCGTCCCCTCCTGATCCCAGCCTGCCGCATGAAGCAGCCACTGTTTCGCTTTTGCAAGGATCTGATCATCCTGCAAAATAACGCCGGCCACGCTCAAATGCCGAATCGCGTACAGCGTCTCCTGGCAATCCATGTACATCTGTCTCCATAAACTCGCCACCCGCTTATGATCCGGATACGGCTTCGGCTCCGGAATGAGCGGCTTCTCCAGCCAGGGTACCACCGACTTCTCGTAAAAAGCTTTCCAGCCGCAATCATCATCCTCGCGCTGCAGCCTCTCGCGGAATGCGGTGATTCCGCTGCGATCCAACCACAGACGTGGATGTGACGCCGAAGTGTTCAGATAACGGTCGGCTCTGCCGGGCAGAGGCGTTTCCGGGAGCCCCTCAGGCACCTCAAACCGACGGATTCGGCTCCATGAGGTTCGTCCTCGCAGATCATCGGTCGGAGCTTCCCCTTCACTTTGGTTCATCAGTGCATATCTCCAGTAATACGTACCGGGGGCAAACACATGATCCGGCGTATACAGATTATACGGGATGTCCGTGAACGTCCTCGTCACGCCCGGCTCGAACGATGGCGACATTGATGTTTGCAGAACATAGCAATCGTTGTCCAGCTGCCCCGGCATCCAGGTGAACCTCGGGGGATTTTCGAGCAGCCTGGTCTCTTCGTTCGGCTGATATGGCACAGACAGACGCCCGCTGTGCGGTTCGAATAAGGTCTTCATGATTGCACCATCTCCTTCAGTCCTTGGCTGGTCATACGGAAGCTTCTTATAGATTTGCCATCGGACAGCGTCAGCCGACCGCCTTCCTTTGAAGCCTTCCATTGCAGCTCTACGGGCCTATCTCCGCTTCGGTATACTGCTATAAAACGGGACCTCTCTCCTTTCATGCGCAAGAGAATCCCTTCCATCTTCCGGCTTGGATCATCCGCGGTTCCAGGCGATTCCACCTGCACGCATTCCATGCCCTCAAACGGAACGAAGGACACGGAGGCGCTAAGGCCTGTTTCGCTCGTGATCCCCAAATCAAGCTGTCTCCGCCTAATTCTCAATCTGTGCGTGAGCTTTGCCGAAACGTAACCATAGCCATCTTCCGTTCCGAGTTGACGCGGCCAAACATCGTCTTCCGGCTCCTCGTCCGAGTCGCGAGTTTGATGATCGCCCCCGGCATCGACCAAGTTCCCGCTCCCAATATAATGAAACCACCAATCCACTACCTCCGGCTTCTCCGTCTTCACCTCAAACCAATCCAGAAGCCACCCTTCGGTTAGCAGTAAATGGCGATCCAGCACGGCATGCTCATAGGCTTCTTGCGTGCGGAGCCAAACGTAGGCGCAGCTTTGCGATGATTCATAGCGCACGCATGCGCCTTTGGATGGGAGCTGAGAACGTTCTCCAATGGATACCGTATTATGGCAGGCTGTATGAAGATACCACGCCTTTTTCAGCTTTGAGCCATAGGGTACGGTCCCACGATCCGGCGATAAAGGTGCTCCGTTGATATGAACCATAAGATTTAGTTTGTCAAAATGGCCGTGTGAGCCGCCATGCGGTCCAAAATCGACAAGGGCCTGAATACCGTTCCGAGCCTCCGTTCGTAATAACGCAAATCCGCTGTGCGGAAGGATGATACTAGAGACTACAGGCCCTGCGGAAGCTGCAGACACAGGTCCGCCCATCGTTCCGTTCCAACTGCTTTTACCATAGAGGAGCGCCTCCAGCATGCCGATTCTCCCCTGTTCGCCGTTCATATCGCGATAAGCGGCGGCGAGCAGCCCGCGGTAGCTCCCATTCTCATACACCGTCAGGCCGATCTCCATAATTTCAGCGATTTCTCTGGCATACGGTACCCGCTTATAAGGACCGTCGTGCAAAGCCGGCAATACGCCGTTTCGGTCTGCCAAGCGGACAAGTACAGTCAGCATACCTTCCATGGACTGTCCATCTCCGCCAGTCAACGCATATACATCCTCGCCAAGTCTTGAGCCCATTTCGGCCGCAATGAGATAGGCCCGCAGAACAAAAACGTGATAATACACGCTCCGCTCGAACTCGAGCTGATCCGGCCGGACCGCGATGCTCATATGGTGCTTTAACCCGCCCTCACAGCGGATCAGCTCCCTCATTTTCAGCTTGTCGCCTTGCACCGCGTATATACAAAATAACGCCGCGATAAGCCAAGCGGTGTAATTGTTCTCCGGATTTCCCCGCTCCCGGGTCAACGCTCGATGGTATTCCGTCATGCTGCTCTCCAACATGTGAAGGAACTCGTTAAAGATCCGCGACTCCGCTTTATCGAAGCGCATGCCTTCATCCCGAAGCAGCAGGTAACCTCTTAGAATCGTTGTCGTCCAGATCGCTTCCGTCAGGGCCTGATGGAACGCCCTGCCTTTCAGCATCCAGGGCTGGGCATCCGGATGGACCGGATATAAAGGAAACTGCCTGGCATAACGGAGGAGCAGATGTTTGCCGAATTCGCTGTATCCTCTCTCACCCGTACCCGCGTAAACAGCGGCAGCTTGAAGGATATATCTGGCCATCGCCTGATGCTTAAACACGAACCACGCTCCCCGGTACGGCTCGCCCTCCCATCTGCAGCCATACGGGCAGCCATACACTCGTGCGTTCGCTTCCAGCGGGTCAAAGATCAATTCCGTATGATGAACGGGACACACATATTGATGCCACCAGCCGCCGGGCTCCTCTGGTACCTCCGGATTACTCGCAATGACCTCATCAAGCTCAGCCTTCAGCAGACGGAGGGTCTCCCGGCTCCATTCATACCGCCGCGATTTTTCCTGAATTCCCATAAACTCTCTCATCGCATAAACATGCCGCCGTTGATCTCGATTGTTTCGCCCGTTATGTAGGAGGCCAGATCCGATACGAGAAACAGGATCGATCCCGCCACGTCATCCGGCGTCCCTTCGCGCCCCAGCGGAATGCCTTGAACCGTTGCCTTCCGTGCTTCATCCGAGGTAAACGTGGCATGAAATGCGGTTTGTCCGATAAAGCCCGGGGAGACGGCATTGACGTTAATGCCGCTTGCGGCAAGCTCCTTGGCCAATCCTTTGGTATAGCTGATCACGGCAGCCTTACTGGCTGCATAAATGCTGGCTCCGGGTCCGCCGCCGTTATGGGCCGCCACCGATGTCAGATTTACGATGCGGCCGCCTCCGGCCGATTTCATGCCGGGAATCACCGCTTTACTCACGAACACCGTGCTTTTCATATTGACATTCATCACGTTGTTGTACAGCTCTTCCGTCATTTCGGCATTGGAGAGCCGCTGGACCAAATGACCCGCATTGTTCACCAAGATCGTAATCCTGCCGCCGAATGTGCTCTCCACCTCGCGAACGAGCCCCTCCACTTGCTCGATCTGCGTGACATCCGCACGGAACGCATGCGCCTCGCCGCCGCTGCTCCGAATGTCCATTACCGCCCTTTCTGCCGCTTCCTTGCTGTTCAAGTAATTCAGCGCCACCTTAGCGCCGCTTCGGGCCAGCATGATCGCGGCCGCCCGCCCGATGCCTCCGCTCGAGCCCGTTATTAAGGCAATGTTTCCCGATAAGTTGATTTGCATAAGAATCCCTCCTGATTGGTGTCAAGTTGATCTCCCGTTACCCACTCTGAAGCAGCGTCACGTTTGCAGCTGCTTCAGCCTGCTCTCCTGATCATTAACGCGTTCCATCCGCGGCATCGTCATCACGATCTTGGTTCCCGATCCCGGCTGACTGCGGATCTTGATGCCGTAATCCTCGCCGTACACCATCTGTATCCGCCGATGTACATTCACGATCCCGATCCCGCCTCTGCGGCGGGCATTCCGTCCTTCATCTTCGTCCATGAGACGGTTTTTCTCCAATCGCCGGCGCAGCCGGCCGAGCTTAGCCTCCGGAATGCCGGAACCGTTATCCTCCACGATCACCAGCAGCTGATCCCCTTCGATGCGGGTGTCAATTCGGATATAATGCCACGGCTCAATCCCCTCCGGAAACGCATGCTGAAAAATGTTCTCGACGATCGGCTGCAGGGAGAGCCGGACCATTTTTTCCAGCAGCAGCTCCGGCGGCGTTGCCACCTCGATTTCGAAGTCCCGTCCGATCCGGTGCTTCAGGATGATCATGTAATGGCGGACATGGTTGAGCTCATTCGCGATCGTGATCTCCTCCAAATTCGTCTGAATCGAATATCGGAGCATGAAGGCCATCGACTCCACCATCTCCGAAATTTCATCGGAGTCCTGCACGATCGCATAACAGTTAATCGTTTCGAGCGTGTTATACAGAAAATGCGGATTGATCTGCAGCTGCAGCGCCTGGAACTCCGCCCGCTGCCGCTCCAGCTGAATGTTCTGGAGCTCCAGCTGCGTTTTCTGATTGTGAAGCTCGGTATCGTATACCTGCTCGATCATGTCCGACAGCCGGCTGACCATCAGATTGTAGCTGTGGATCAGCCCTCCGATTTCATCCTCACGCGGCTTGGCGTCCGTAATGTGGGTCCAATTTCCCTTCTCTGTCTGGCGCATGCCGTTCTTTAAGTTCCGTATCGGATCGACGATGGATTTACCGAACCGGTATGCCAGGACAAGCGCTATAATCAATGTGACAAATCCAACAATCATCGTGGTCGATCGGATGCTAGAAATGGGCGCCCTTAGCTCCTCCAGCGGCATCATAATGACCAGGCTCCATCCCGAATAATCCGATTGCCTCGATATGATCATCGTGCGCTCGCCAAGCACCGGTTCAATGAAGCGTTTATCCCCTTCGGCAATAATGCGCTGCGGCAAGCCGCCTGCCGTAATCCCGTTCATATCAACGTGATCCGGTGCATAGACCACCTCACCCTCGCGGTCAAGGATGAAGAAAAAGCCCTGTTCACCCAGATCAACGCCATTCCATAGGCTCGACAGCTGGTTTTCATTAAACTCGATAGCGAGAACGCCCTTTACGTCATACGTGCTCATGCCGCGGATTTTCCGGGCGACCGTAATGACATTGCCGCGATCTTGTTCCAGCAGACTCGTCTTGAGAATGGCGATCTCGCCGTTGTCCGGCGTCTTCTCCATCAGCTCCTGCAGCCGATCCGACGGATCAATCGACATGGCGGAGAAATTTTGATTCTGATCGAAGATCGATCGGCCATGGTACCCCAGGATGTACATCATATGCGTTTGGGTCGGATACTGAATAAAGATTTTCTGAAATACGTCTTTTCGGATCAAATGGGTGAACCGGTAATGCTCGTAGCTGTCGGCCGGGTCCATATCCAGAAATTTTTTTACCGAATCCTGAAGGAGAATGGTATTGCTGATCCGCTCGAACATCTGCAGCTGACTATCCGTCTGGCGTGCGGCATTCGTTATGACAGTCGTCATATATTTCTCCACCTGTTCATCAATGGCTTCGGACGATTTGAGGTAGAAAAACACGCCGACGGTGGTCAGGGAGAATAGTACGACAATTAGGAAATACAGAAAGATTTGGCGGGACAAGCTCCTTCTCATTATTCGATCCCCAACAGCTCCCGGTATTCGGAAGGGGTGTATCCGGTAAATTTCTTGAAGGTTTTCGTAAAATGGGGATGATCCGCATAGCCCACCTCAAACGAGATGTCCGTTATTTTGTAATGCGGGATGGCAAGCAGCTTCTTGGCCATCTCCATCCTTTTCTTAATGCGGTAGTGCACGAAGGTTTCATCCGTCAATTGTTTGAACAGCTGGCTGAAGTAAGACGGATTCAATCCGAGCATATCCGACACCTCGTCTAGCGAAAGATCCTTGGACAAATTGCGCTCGATATAAGCTTTGGCTTCCTCGACGGGCTCTTTGGCATTGCCTTTGCGCTTTGCCCGGATCTGCTGGACGGTCTGCTCCACGGCTTGCCGGAATGCTTGAAACATATTCCCCGGATTGCCGGACTCCGCCTTAAGAAATCCCGCCATTCGCTCAAAAGTGTATACATCCCTGCTGTTTAGCTGCTTGATTAGTTTCGCATACAGCTCACCCAGCAAATCCTGAAGCTGAATCGATTCGAGCTTTCGTTCCTGGCAGTATTCCTCGATTTCTTGAAGCCTTACCTGGATTTCGTTCATTTGCAAATGCCATACGGCGAGCTCCAACTGCTCAAGCCAAGCTTCCAGCTTGGATAATGGAAAATACCCCCGCTGCTTCTCAAGCAGCGCCTTCCGCTCCGTCATGAGCTTGCTGATCGTATGGTGCACCACTGATTTGGTAACCGGCTTCAGCAAATACTCCTTCACTCCATATGACATGCATTTCTGGGCGTACTCGAAATCCCCGTAACCGGAGACGACGACAACCGTGATATCGCCATAGTGCTCATGCAGCTGCCGGCTAAGCTCCAGACCGTCCATTTTCGGCATACGGATATCCGTGAAGATAAAATCCGGCCGGGCTTGTTGGATCGCTTCCAGCGCCTCGATGCCGTTGCCGGCGGTTTCCGTCAGGATCACGGAAGGATCCGCCTGAGTTATCAGTTTGGTAAGGCCCATTCTTATCATAGGTTCATCGTCAACGACCAGAACGCGGTACATTCCCATTCCCCTTTCGGATTAGCGAGTGTGTATAGGGTTAGCAAGATACTCCCCTGCAATGGATAAGCAGAGGAGTATCTTCCACCCTATACTAAAACAAGCTCCACTTATTCGAAAGCGTTTTCTTTTTCGTTAAATCGCTTCGTTGCCTCCTCGATGATCTCGCTGCCGCCCTTTGACAGGTACTCCTCCAGCACCTTGCCGTAATCCTCGATCGGCTCCCGGCCGTATACCATTCGAAGCACATGCTCGAGAATCAGCGGCGGCAGCTCGTCGGATTTCGGAGTCAGCTCCGGATATTTCACCATGGCTTCCAGCCTCGGATCGAATTCAATTCCCCGGCGCCCTTCGCTTGCAAGCATATGATCGAACGCATCGATCAGCGCTTTGCCGGAATCGGACAGCTCGGATACGCGTTTGTTGTAGGTTGTATCCTGAACCATCCACAGCCAATAGTTTAGATACCGCATTTTATCCGCGCCGGCGGCATCCGTTGGAACCTCGAATACCGGCTTGCCGTCCGTTACTTGATAATCCTCGCCTTCAATGCCGAAGCTGAAGTACAGCTCCGCTTCTTCACTGACCATCCAGTTGAAGAACTTGACGATATCCGCTGCCTTGTCCTTGGCTTTTGCGTTGATGAAGAAGGACCGCGTAACCGGGTTATAATGGGCATATCCGCCCTTTCCGTCCGGGCCGACAGGCGACGGGATGAGCGCAACCTCCGCCTCAGGCACATTTTCTTTAAGCTGAGTCCCCCAAATCGGGAGTTCGTTCGCATTCATGGACCACATGCCAGCTTTGCCGCTCGTGACGATGGATTTGAAATCCGCGCTCTCGATCGTTGCGAACTCCTTGCTGATCAATCCCTCTTCATGCATCGTTTTGTAGATTTGGATTGCCTTCTTCATATTCTCCTCATCGAAGAAGCTAGGCTTTACCTTGCCGTCAGGGAATACTTTGAACTGGTTCAGATAACCCAGCACGTCATAAGCGCCGAAGAAGGTATCGGCATATTTAAAGTTCTGCCGGCCGGCATAAGGCTGCTCCACTCCCGCCTCCTTGAATGCACGCAGCACATCCAGCGTCTCTTCAACGGTTGTCGGAACCTCCTTCCCGACCTTCTTCAGCAGATCGGTGCGAATCCATGTCGCGCGCCGGGACGGGTTAGACAGGATCTCCGGAATACCGTATATATTGCCTGTCTTGGAATCGGTCATCCGCTTCCAGGCCTCCTCCGGGATGAATTGAAGCAGGTCCTGACCATGCTCCTCGAGCAGATCATTCAGCGGGAGGAACACGCCGTTCTCTACAGCGCCCGCGAGCTCCGGACCGCTAATCCCGCCGGTACCTTGAACGACATCCGGAATGTCGTTCGTCGCGAACATCTGGACCATTTTATCCTGATACTCGTTATGCGGGATCAGCCGGATGTCCAGGTCCGTGTTCGTCATTTTCTCCAGCTCCAGCACGTATTTGTCCTTGTTGATATCCGGATTCTTCTCCACGTAGGATACGTTCAGCGTTCGCATGGAGATCGAGAATTTCGTCGGCCCTCCATCAGTACCCCCTTGCGTTTCGCCGCCCACTCCGTTGGCTCCGTTACTGCCGCCGTTATTGCCTGAACAGCCTGCCAGCATGGCAAGCACCAGTCCGGCCGTGATCACACGTCTCCAGCGTTTACTCATAAATCCCCCTCTTTTCAAGCTAGAATGTCCGCTATATAATAGCGCTTTCAAACCTAACCTCAGTATAGAGAGCCGTTATGGTAGTCACAAGGAATGTCTTTGGCCCGGTTTGTCGTTTTTTTAGAATCATTCTTTGATCGAACCGATCATCATCCCATGGATGAAGAAGCGCTGCAGGAACGGGTACAGGAGGATAATGGGCAGCGTGGCGACAAGAATGACGGCCATCTGAACGCCCTGCACGGATTGGGAGCTCGCTTCAAATGCCATGTTCCCCGTATCCGTCATCCCCTCGTTAACGAGGAGCTCCCTCAGCTTCACCTGGAGCGGATACTTTGCACGGTCGTTGATATAGTAGAGCGCATCCATATACTTGTTCCAGTTGGTCACCGAGTAGAAGATCCCCACAGTGGCAAGCGCCGGCTTAGATAACGGCAGCACGATGCTCCACAGCGTCCTAGCTTCGCTGCACCCGTCGATACGCGAGGAATCGATCAGTTCATTCGGAATTTGAGCGAAGAAGGTCCGCAGCACGAACAGGTTAAAAGCACTTATCGCCGTCGGCAGCATCAGGGACCAGAGGGTGTTCACCAGGCTCAACTCACGCATCAGAATAAATTGCGGAATGAGTGGAGCCGTAAAGATCATCGTCATCAGAATGAACACCATGATCGTCTTTCTTCCCACGTACTCCGGTCTCGAAAGCGGGTACGCAAGGGATGCGGTCGCCGCCAGATTGATGAATGTCCCCAGCAATGTGATGTAGACGCTGATCCCGAACGCTCGCCAGATCGAAACATCTTGGAACACATGCTCATAATACGCCAGCGTAAATTCTACCGGCCAGAACATCACCACGCCCCGATCGATCGCGCCCGGACTGCTGAACGATTGGGCAATGACGTTAAGAAACGGCAGCAGCATGGTCAGCGCGAGAAGGGTCAGGAACATATAATTGCCTGCGAGAAACAGCTTTCTGCCGGGACTATCGTATTTCACCTTCGTCACCCCCCTCTAATACAGCGACTCGCCGGTCGCTTTCTTGCTGATGGCATTGGCTATCGCGATCAGGAACAAACCCACCACGGATTTGAACAGCCCGATCGCGGTCGCGTAGCTGTACTGAAGCTGCTGCAAACCGGCCTTGTAGATATACGTATCCAGAATTTCGCTGGATTGAATGTTGAGCGGATTCTGAAAAACAAAGACGCGCTCGAACCCGTAATCCAGAAAATCGCCGATCTTCAGCAGGAACAGAATCGTAATTACCGGAAGCAGCGCAGGCAGCGTTATGCTGAGCGTCTGACGCCATCTTCCCGCCCCGTCGATGTTCGAGGCTTCGTACAGGTCGGGGTTGATGCCTGCCAGCGCAGCCAGATAGATGATTGTCCCCCACCCGACATCCCGCCACAAGCCTGAACCGACCAGCACGGTCCGGATATAGGAATCTTCGCCGAGGAAATAAATCGGCTCAACGCCGAACCATCCGAGAATGACGTTCACGATTCCCGAGCTCGGTGATAAAATCCCGACGAAGATACCGCTTACAATTACCCACGACAGAAAATGCGGCGCATAAAAAATCGTCTGAATGATTTTTTTGTACAGCACGAGTCTTACCTCGTTCAACAGCAGCGCCAGTACGATCGGTGCCGTAAAAGCAAACAAGATGTCGTACGTTCCCAGCAAAAGCGTATTGCGCAGGATTTTCAAGAAATCATAATGCGAGAACATCCGTTCAAAATGCTCCAGACCGATCCACGGGCTCTTCGTAACGCCTGCGAACAGATTATAATTCTGGAACGCGATCACGGAGCCGAGAAGCGGCACGTATTTGAACAGGACGAAGAACAAAAGTCCCGGAAGCGAGATCAAGTACAGCGCCTTGTACTTCCACATGAAGCCTAATACGTTCTTGCGTTTATTCTTGAGCGTCCCCAATCCAGCCGCATGATTTCGATCGGCCATCCTTCCTCACCTCTTGTTTCTCAAATTGGCCGGCGCATGCTCATTAATCGGAATCTCGTCAAATCGGATGCTGATGAACTCGGGCTCCCGTTCGATAATTCGGGACAGCTCCCTGGTAAAAACCTCGACGATTTCTTCCTTCTGAGCATCCGACCGCCCTTCGTACATTTTGATCGTAATTTGCGGCAACGGCATTCGCCTCCCTTGCTTATGGTGTGAATATGAATACTCATATCCTAAGAGCCCGGCTAGCCATGCAGCAATGGAAGATCATCGGCTCCTTTGTGTTTTTTTTAGGCGAAACCACCGGGCTTGTGTTTTTATAAGACGCGCTTGTCATTTTACTAGAAGTTCGATCGGAAGTATGGAAAAAGAAGGCTGCTTGTGGAACAATGAAGCAAACCCGAGCGATTATGATCGCATCAATCACGATCCGAACGGAGGTAAATCATGAGCGAAAATCATACAGAGGGCCGCGTAATATCGGAGGCGGGCCGCCTCAGCCCGGGGCATGATGCCCATGCGGGGCTGTGGAGGCTGCTGGAGGATAAGCTGTCGAGAATGGCTGTCCAGCTGGCAAATAAGGTCCCGCACGCAGCAGTGAACGGCAAATACGATTCAACCCGCATTGACTGGTGGACATCGGGTTTCTGGCCGGGCATGCTGTGGATCATGTACGATATGACCAAGGATCCCGCGTATAAGGAACGAGCATGGGAGTGGGACGTCAAGCTGGAGCAGGCTTTCTTTTCACAGAACAACTTCCATCATGATGTTGGCTTTCAATTTCTGCCGACGGCGGTCATTAAGCATAAATTAACCGGTGATCCGGATGCCAGGCGCAGAGGACTACTGGCAGCTACGATGCTAGCAGGAAGGTTCAACCCGGCGGGTCGTTATATCCGGGCCTGGAACACGGTTGATCGGACGGCTTGGAACCACGGCAATGAAGGCTGGTCCATTATTGACTCCACAATGAATCTTTCCCTTCTCTTTTGGGCATCCGAGGAGCTGGGCGATCCGAGATTCGCCCATATCGCCTCCCAGCAGGCCGACACAGTGATCGAGCATTTCATTCGAGCCGACGGCTCTGTCAAGCATATTTGCATCTTCGATCCCGTAACGGGAGACTATATCGGTGCGCTTGGCGGCCAAGGCTTCGGACCGGACTCGGCTTGGAGCAGGGGGGCTGCCTGGGCTTTGCACGGCATGGCAAACACTTGCCGGTATACCGGCGACGCCAAATACCTTGATGCTGCCAAACGGGTTGCGCATTATTTTATCGCCGCGCTCGGTGAGGAGGGAGTTCCTGCCTGGGATTTCCGGACAGAGCTTGTAGAGGCTTCAACATCATCAGATACGGAGCTCGAGCCTCCGGACACCTCCGCTGCCTCCTGCGCCGCCTCGGGATTGCTCGAAATCGCCGCTCTCGTACCGAAGAACGAGGCTTCGCTTTACATACGACATGCCGTAAAAATCATGGACTCATTAACCGAACGATACGCCGAATGGGACGATCCGGAGTACGAAGGCATTCTGAAAGGGGCAACCGGCCATAAGCCCGCGGGTCAAAATATCAATGTGTCGTTGATATACGGCGATTACTACTATCTGGAATCGGCCGCAAAGCTCATGGGCTGGAAGCAACGGATCTTCTGATCCGACCATGGAATTGTAATGCCAATGCTTCGCTTCCAATCGGCTGCTTCCTGCTTTGATCTTAATGCCTGTCCGATACGCACGATCGCGTCAAAACTAAAAACAGCAAGCGCCTTCCCTGGCGCTTGCTGTTCGTTATGTTTGTATCGGGACGGTACCCGTGCGTTCGATCGGCAATCGAATGAAGAAACAGCTGCCGTGATTCGCTCCTCGGCTCTCAGCCCATACCTGGCCGCCGTGGGCGGTTACCAGGCGCTTCACGATGGCAAGCCCCATTCCGCTTCCGCCGCTATTCCGATTCCTTGATTTATCCCCACGATAGAATCTTTCAAAAATAAAGGGCAAATCGTCCGGATTGATGCCTTGGCCGTTATCCTCGATACGCACCAGTACATGCTTATTCTCGGCTATAAGCTCTGCTCGCACACGTCCCCCCATAGGGGTATGTCGAAGGGCATTGCTCAGCATGTTCACCAGGACCTGGTGGATTCGATCGGCATCGACCATCGCAGGCATCGGCGGTCCGCTGGTATACTTCAGCTTCACCTGTTTTTCAAGATACATGGGCTTGACCAGCAGCACCGCCCGCTCCATCAGCTTCGACATATCCTGCCTGGCTAGGCAAAGGCGGAATTCGGGCGATTCCATATCATGCAGATCCTCAAGCTCGGTGACGAGATCGATCAACCGGTCGATCTCGTGCAAGCAAGTGCGAAACCGTTCAGCCGTCGGCTCCCAGATTCCGTCTTCCAATGCACGGGTATGGCTTTTTAACGTGGTTAACGGCGTACGAAGCTCATGCGCGATATCCTGGGTCATGCTTCTGCGAAGCTGCTCCTGCTTCTGAAGCTGCAAAGCCAACTCGTTAAGCGAACCTCCAAGCCCGGCGAGCTCATCTTCGCCATCTACATGAATTCGGGTGGCCAGATCACCTCGCGTCATCCTCTCAGCCGCTTGCTTCATTTGAACCAGCGGCGCGGAGATACGTCTTGCCACGTAAATGCCGGTCACCGTGGCAAGGGCGATCGACAGTATGCAGGTCAGTATGATCGACTGCATCTGAGCCTGTTCCAGATGGTAGTTCAGCTGGTCGATCCCGTGCCCTTCCGCGGTCTGCTGCTGATACATCGCGATATGATAATGGTTGGTCAAAATGCTGATCCCGGTAAACATAATCAAGATCCCGGTCGTGATGCTGATAATGATGGCAGCCAGCCGCAGATCCAGCCTTCGCTTCATGATTCCTCGCCTCCGAACCGGTAGCCAAAGCCGTACACCGTTATAATAAACCTCGGTTGTTTGGGATCCTGCTCGATCTTATGCCTTAGATTTTTGACATGCTGATCTATGGTGCGGATATCGCCGTCATAATCAAAACCAAGAACCCGTTCAACAAGCTCCTCACGGGAGAAATGACGTCCCGGATATTTCGCCAGCAGTACAAGGAGTTTATATTCGTTTGGCGTCAAGCTCACGGCCTGTCCATGGCAGGTCACCTCGTGCTTGCCCGAATGAATGACAAGGGCCCCGTGCCGATACACCGTAACATCTGACAGCAGCTCGGCATCATCGCCGGACCGTCTCAAGATGGCCTTGACTCGTGCAAGAACCTCCCTCGGATCGAACGGCTTCAGGACATAATCATCCGCTCCGGAGGAAAAGCCCTTGAGCCGGCTGCTTGCTGCGGATTTCGCCGTCAGCATCAGGATCGGAACCGGGCTGAATGAACGGATGTGGGCACAGAGCTGCTCGCCGTCCATGTCGGGCAGCATCAAATCCAGGATGATCAGGTCCACCTTTCCGTCCCGCATATGCTCCAATGCTTCCTTAGCATTTGCCGCCTCCAGCGTCCGGTACTGTTCTCTTTGGAGATACGACACAAGAACTTCCCGGATGTTCGGCTCATCATCGATGATTAATATCGTCCTCATTCCCGACTCTCCTTGCTGGAATTAATCTTCATGCCTTGAGTTGTTCTATTTTTATTTAGGGATGCTCCAGGCGTCCCGGATAATCCGAATCATCCGTTACGTCTGAACCGGTATCGAGGCGGGCTGAGCGGGTCTGCTCAGCTTCTTCATGCTTAAATAATACGCTGTTCCAAGCGGAATAAGCGCCCCCAGCCAAGCCAGCGGATTGGCGAGACATGCCCCGGGGAACCCGATCAGAGCCGACAGGAACATAGCGGCAACGACGCGCATGATCAGCTCCATAATGCCGGCGACGGTAGGGATGAAGCTTTGGCCAAGCCCTTGCAGCGAGAACCGGTAAATGAACAGCAAAGATAAGAGCAAATAGGTTGTTCCGTTCGCTAGGAAATACTGGCCGCTGAGATCCAGCAGCTGCTCCTGTCCCTGACCGACAAACAAAGAGACGGCGGCCGGACCTGCAACAATAACAAGCACCCCCACCAGGATGCTAAACGATCCCGAGAGCAAAATGCATTGCTTGACGCCTAGCCGAATCCGGTCGATCCGGTTCGCCCCGAAATTTTGCGCCGCAAAGGTTGCCATCGTAACGCCGAAGGAGTTCATCGGTTGGGTAGCGAGCATATCGATCTTCTGAGCCGCTGTGTAAGCCGCAACTGACAGTGCGCCAAGACCGTTCAGCGTAATCTGAAGAATAATCGCCCCGATGGCGATGATCGATGCCTGAAAGCCCATCGGGAAGCCCACCCGCATATGCTGGCCAATAAACGTCCAATCGATCGACCAGTCGGCCGTTTTGAACTGCAGCAACGGAACCTTTTTATGGATATAGATCAGGCAGAGCAGACAAGAGAACAGCTGTGAGATGACAGTTGCTAGCCCGGCACCCGCTACGCCCATCTTAAAGACGAGTATAAACACGAGATCCAGCACAATATTCAGAATACTTGCGATAACCAGAAACAATAGCGGAGTGCGGCTGTCCCCGAGCGCCCGAAGCAGGTTGGCCAGCAGGTTGAATAACACCGCTGCGCCGACGCCAGCATTGATTACGATCAAATACGAATAAGCATCATCCAATATTTCAACCGGCGTGTTCATCATGACAAGGGCAGGCTTCGTAAACACGATACTAAGGATGGTCAGGACGATCGTGAAAACGATACTGATCCAAAAGCTCGTGCCGACGCTTTTACGCACACCAGCAATATCCTTTGCCCCGAACCTCTGCGCGGTAATGATGGAGAGGCCTGCCGTCAGGCCTTGCGCAAAGCCGATAATAAAAAACATAATGCTTCCGGTCGAACCGACGGCCGCCAGTGCGTTCACGCCGATCGTGCGTCCGACAATGAGCGTGTCGGCCATATTGTAGAATTGCTGAAACAGATTGCCGATTAACAGCGGGATCGTGAACATGATGATCAGTTTAATCGGACTGCCTTGTGTCATATCTTTCATGAGTGCTCTCCTATGATGTGAAGTTCGCCATTCAACATCTTTTTTCTAATATGTATGGTTTCCTGCTGCACACCGGGTCGCTTATCGGGCGATGGGTCTTCCGGGCAGCACGAATGCTGTTTTCTTGTGTATCTTATCATGAACAACGGCAAAAGTGATGCAGGTTTATATTCAAAATCTAAATAATTTCCATGGCACTGCCTTTCCGATCATCGTATGGCCATTCGTAGATAGGGATCTAACGTATCCTCTTATGGAAAAGAGGCCAGCCGTTGGCAATCCGGCTGACCTCTCGCTATTGGGCAGTATTGCATTCTTCAAATGGATTTGATATCAAGCATAAGCGGATAAGGCGCACTTCGGAAGAAGGCTAACACCGTTATGCTTCTTCCACCCCAAGCTTGTCCAATGCCTGTTTGGCACGAGATCGCGCTTCCTCCACCTCGCCTGCGGTCGACAAGGCCACCGCTACTCTTCTGCCAGCCTTTGTCACAGGCTTGCCGAATAGACGAACCTGTGTGCTCGGTACCGCGAGCGCCTGCTCGGCGCCCGTAATCTTGTAGTTTTCAAGCTCACCCGGTGCTTTCAACGGACGGCTGGCGCCCGGGGTGATCAGCACGATTTCCGGAATCGGGTAACCGAGGATGGCCCGGACATGAAGCGCGAATTCGGACAGATTTTGCGTGACCAGCGTAACTAATCCGGTATCATGCGGGCGAGGCGATACCTCACTGAAATATACTTGATCCTCGGTCAGAAACAGCTCGACGCCGAACAATCCGAAGCCGCCCAATTCATCGGTAATGGCCCTCGCAATGCGCTCGGCTTCCTTCATCTGCTGCTCGGATATCGGATGAGGCTGCCAGGATTCGATATAGTCACCGCTTTCCTGCACATGTCCGATCGGCGGACAGAAGCTTGTCCCGCTCACCGAACGAACCGTTAACAGTGTGATTTCCGACTGGAAGGTGATGAACTCCTCGATGATCACCCGGCCGTTCTGTACGCGCCCGCCTTCCATTGCATTGTTCCAGCATGATTCAATGTCGCTCTCCGATCGGCAGACGCTCTGCCCTTTCCCTGAAGAGCTCATAAGCGGCTTAATTACGCAAGGAAAGCCCATCTCCCTTACCGCGACCTCGAATTGTTCATAGTTATCCGCAAAGCGGTATCCGGCCGTCGGCAATCCGAGCTTCTCCGAAGCAAGCCTGCGGATGCCCTCCCGGTCCATCGTCAGCTTGGCCGCTCTTGCGGTAGGAATGACGCGGAAGCCCTCCTCCTCCAGCTTCACTAACTCGGATGTGGCCAAGGCCTCAATCTCGGGAACGATCAGATCAGGCTGTTCCCGCTCGATGACTTCCCTCAGCTTGGCGCCGTCGAGCATATCGATGACGTAATGGCGATGCGCGACGTGCATGGCAGGCGCGTCGGCATATCGGTCTACCGCCACGGTCTCCAAACCTAACCGCTGCGCTTCGATAATGACTTCCTTTCCGAGTTCTCCGGATCCCAGCAGCAGCATTTTTTTCGTTTTATACATCGTTCTCCAGTCCCCTTTTCAAAATAGAAATATTAAAAAGAGGTAAGGGAAAATAAACTTCCCTTACCTCTGCCCAGGCGTACGGCTGTCGTCATCCATGTGCTCCCTCATGGTTCCCCCATGCAGCGCCAGTCACACATCGACCTACTCATTGTCAGCTAAATCATACTGAATATTGAGCATGAATGCAATATGAATGCAATATGACCGCTCATGACAATCACCGAAAGCGGCCACTGACCAATCCGTTCCATGCGCGCAAGTTACCAAATCTATCGCCCTTTCATTGATGAAAGCGCATCCAGCACATATAATAGGGGGGTGATCAAACCTTACAGTCAATTGAAAGGAGACTTGCCGTGCTCCCCTATTCTGTCCAGCGTCAGGACTTTGCTTTTGAACACGCCATCATCGGAATGGCCATCGTTTCAATCGACGGAGAAGTGCTTCAAGTCAATTCGGCTTTGTGTGAGTTATTGGGCTGCTCCAAACAAGAATTAATGGATGGAGCGCTGAAAGCGACGAACATCGGCGGAATTCAGGAAGTGATTAGGCACAAGACGGGAGATTTCCAGCTCAAGCCTTCTCAGGTGACCGCACTCCAAGTTGGCATGAAATACGAACATCCTGCCGGACGGAATCTGGATTTGAAGCTTCACTTTTCGGCATCCGCTGAAGCGCAATCGCCGTTCCGCCATTGCTTGGTCCAATTTGAGAATCTCACCCCTGTTTACGAGCTCCAGGAACAGCTGACACAGAAGGAGATGAAACTGGTTGAGAAGGAAGAAGGCTTCCAGCAGCTCCTGGAAGAGCTCCCGCTTTCCGCGCTCATTACAAAGTACGGCATGATCCAGTACGCAAATCAGGCGACGCTACGGCTGCTTCACGCCTCGAATGTCTCTGACGTGCTCGGAATTTCAACCGATGTCGTGGTTGATCCCTCTTCGCATCATAAGCTTGCAAGGCGAAGAACGCGTTATGCGGAATATCGGGAAATCGGACCCGTTACATATCTTATCCGCTGTTTGGACGGTCAACAAAAAATCGTCTCCGGTATCACGCTGGTCACCACCTATAGAGGCGAAAAGGCCGCACTTAGCATATTCAAAGATATCACAGAGCAGAAGATGGAAGAGGATCGCATCATGCAGTCCGAAAAGCTGACGACAGCAGGACAATTGGCAGCAGGAATCGCGCATGAGATCCGTAACCCGCTCACGTCAATTAACGGCTTCATTAAACTCCTTCGTTCGTCGGAGCAAAGCAATAAGCTGTATTTCGATATCATCGAATCGGAACTCAAACGGATCGAGCTGATCGTCAATGAACTGCTGGTGCTATCCAAGCCGGAAACCTCCCATGTCAGCAAGCCATTTGACGTGCTCGGCATCGTCGAACAAATCGTTACCCTGATGAAGGTCCAGGCTGCGCTGAACAATATCGAGATCATCCCGCGTTTCCCTGCCGAGCCTGTATACGTTCACGGCGAAGCGAATCAACTGAAGCAGGTATTCATCAATTTGCTGAAGAACGCCATGGAGGCGATGGATCAAGGAGGAACGATCACGCTGACCATTCAGCAAAGCGACAGCGATGTCCATATCATCGTCCAGGATGATGGTATCGGCATGACGCCAGAGCAGATCCGGTCGTTGGGACAGCCCTTCTACACAACGAAGGATAGCGGAACCGGGCTCGGATATATGATTACGAAAAACATCATCCATAATCACGGCGGATCGATCCATGTGGAGAGCTCCCCGGAGCAGGGCACCAGCTTTACGATTCAGCTGCCTGCTTTATAGATATTAGCGAAAAGGCGACAGCACGACATAACCGGTGTAATAAAACATCTCCCGAAGCAGGAATGGAACCTTGCTCCGGAAACTTTGATATGCACTTCGATCCGTTGGTGACGGATATGCCTTCATTCCGTAATCGTCCGCCATCGTCATCGCCCGCTTCATATGAAGCCGGTCGCTGACGATCAAATACGTGGACAAACCTTCTTGTTCACCGACCGCTTGGGCATGGGACAGGTTCTCTTCCGTTATCTTTGACACCGTTTCGATCAGAATGTCTGCTTCCGGAACTCCCCGGGCAATCGCGTAATCCCGGGCAACCTCGGATTCCGCCGACTCAAGGTCCGATCCCCGTCCCCCCGTAAAGATCAGCTTATCCACATACTGATGCTTATACAGCCATAAGGCATGATCAATGCGTCCCTGGAATACGGGGGAGGGTTTATCGCCCCACACGGCCGCTCCAAGTACAATGGCGGCATCGGATTTTACAGGCTCGGTCTTTGCTCCGTAAGTCCATATGGCGACGGCCGCATAAACCATATATGCCATGATAACGGCAGCAGCTGAGAGGACGATTCGCCGGATCGTCTTTCTTCGGCTTCCTACGACTTTGCGAGACCGATTTACATTATTCACAAACTCCCCCCCGATCTTCCTCGAAAGCCTTTTCGCAGCAAAGCGTTGATTTTTAAATTGATAGGAGCTGAATCCGTTCAATACGACTCCATTCTACCATACCGGTTCTCTCCCCCGGTATTTTCATTAGGTTATAAGCTCCTTTACCGGCTTAAGTCCACTAGGTGCGAGGATCAAGGACGGGTTAGATGTAAGCGATCGATGCACGAATTAGATATACGGATTAGATGAATGGGGCAGAGGTAAGATCGAGGTGGAGCGGCTCGAAGCCGGAGCAGCGACTAGATCGAGCTAGCCACGACGCTTGCCACGCAAAATGAAAAAACAGGGATTCAAAGCATCCCTGTTTAACCGTCGCCTTTAGCTGAGATTTATCCTTTCTTCTCATCCGAATACAATTCTTTTCAGCCATGACATTGCTAGCCCACGATCTCGTACTTCGGCTTCACGTTATTAAAGTCGGGATTTTCACCGCTAACCATCAGCCCCATCCCCCAATCAAAGTGAACATTGGCCGTCGGCAGATCCGATGCATCCCGATATTGGAACAACACGTTTCGCCTTGTTCGCTCGCTGCGGTTAACGTCCGACCCATGGATGGTCAGATAGTTGAAGAAGAGTACATCTCCCGCCGATGCCGGACAAGGTGTCCCTGACGATATCGGATATTCCTTGTGGTTCAGGTAATACGAGCCTACATGAGGAAGTATTCCTTCTTTGTGGGAACCGGGAACGACACACAAGCATCCGTTCTCCGTATCCGCATCATCCAGGTGAATGCTTGCCGCAAGCATGGTATGATCACGATGAGGGAAGTAAGGATAATCCTGGTGCATCGGAAAGGCTGCCCCGTTTGAGGGAGGCTTCACCAGCATTTTGGAATGATGAAGCTGCACATTCGGTCCGATAATTTGCTGCAGTACGGCGGTCATTCGCGGGTGGATGGCGGCGCGCATGAAAGCGGCATCATGATAGTGTACGTCATGAAACCCTTTCAGCACCAGCTTCTTCAGCTGCTCGGGAGGCAGATAATCGCCCTGCCAAGCGTGGTTCTGATCCGCCTTGGCGCGCGCCGCCCTCCGGATAATCTTCTCAACCGCTTCCCGCATCTCTTCCACTTCCGCCGGATCGAACACGTTCCGGACCAGCAGATACCCATAATCTTTGTAAAATTGGACATCTTGTTCATTAATCATGCCTTAGAAACCCTCCTCAATCTTGTTTTGGTTCTGGTTTCATTATAGGCAGCTCATGCATCGACGTATTTGCACAGCGAGGACCACAATTTGTACAATTACGCCAAGGAGGTGTTCATAACGATGATTCAATGGACCCACAGCGAGGAGCGGCTCAATCGGTATGCCGGGCATCTGCCGGGCGAGCGTCTTTCCTTTCTCGTACATTATTGGGGAAGCGTCCGGAATTTGGCTACCAATGCGATGCATAAGCATTCCTTCCTGGAGATTTGTTACGTTGACAATGGCGAAGGCATCTATACTGAAGCCGGCGTCGATTTTCCCTTGCGACAAGGCACAGCCTTTTGTTCAAGGCCAGATATTTACCATCGGATCCAAAATGTCGATCAACTGGATTTGTTATTCGTTGCTTTTGAAGTCAGAAACCATCCGGCTGAGGATCACGCCATGAACTACTTGCGTGTCCTGGAAGGAGGGCCGGTATGGATTGAGGATGCCCGCGAAGCGCCGTCAATCCATCTGTGGAAATCGCTGCTCATCCATGAACAGCCAGGCCAATCACTGCCGGTTACGCTCTTGCCGCCCCTCGCGCATGCGCTGCTTGAGTCTTTTTCCGTCATGTTCGGCAAAAAGGACACGCTCCCGAAAGGGCCGGAAATCTCCACCGGTTTCTCCCACTCCGCCCAGCTTGTTCAGCGGGCAAAGCTCTACATCAGGGATAACTTGGGCCGTCAGCAGCTGTCTTTAAGCGAGGTTGCACGATTTTTGAATATATCCCCTCGCCAGCTGTCGCGATTGTTCGCAACCTGCATCCATGAGTCATTTTCCAGCTTCGTCCGAACGGAGCGAATTCGAGCCGCTGAGCTTATGCTGACGATTTCTGATGAACCGATTAAGCTGATTGCCGAGCGTACCGGCTTTTCGTCCGTCCATTACTTCACGAGATTGTTTACCATGACGAAGGGCGTACCACCGGCAGCATACCGCGCTAAATTTAAAGCAGTCTTGGCAGCACGTACCGAATAACAGCTCATCGATTCGGCTTGATCGTTCTGCTGTTAACCCTCTGTATATCCGGTGGTGAACCATTGATTACGGTATGGGGCCGGCTCAGATATGGTTTCTCCCAGCTGCTCGGCTGCCGTCCGTGGCCAGAACGGGTCTTTCAGCAGGGCACGGCCAACCGCGATGAGATCGGCCTGACCTTTGCGGAGGATCTCTTCAGCCTGCTTCCCGCAGGTAATCAACCCGACTGCAGCGGTCGGCATTCCAATCTGACGGCGAATCGCTTCCGCATAGGCAACCTGATAGCCTGGATATACCTCCGGTTTTTGATCGGTTACGCCCCCGCTGCTCGCGTCGATGAGGTCGACCCCTTGCGCTTTCATCCGCTCGGCAAAGTCAAGGTGATCCTCGATATGGTTCCCATGAGGATGGTATTCTTCCGCAGAGATTCTCACGAATAGAGGACCGTTCCAAACCTGCCGCACCTTCTCAAGGGTCCTCCCGAGGAAGCGGTACCGATTCTCCCTTGAACCTCCATACATATCCTCTCTCTGATTGGTCAAAGGGGACAAAAAGTCATTGATGAGGTAACCGTGAGCGCCGTGAAGTTCTATGACGTCAACGCCTGCTCGCCTAGCACGGACAGCCGCGTTCCTGAAGGCCTCGATGACCCTTTCGATCTCCGCAATCGTCATCGGCTTCGTCCTTTTCCCCCGATACGCTGCCCCTGACGAAGAGAAGCCGGTGCCTTGCTCCTTCTTCCTGCCGGCATGACCCAGCTGCATGCCAACAGCCGTCCCTTGCCGGTGCAGCATGCTCACAAGCTCTCGAAGCCGCTGCTCCTGCCCATCATCCCATAATCCCAATCCGCCCGGATCTGCCCCCGTCCTCTCAACGGCCGTTACCTCAATCATGATTAATCCCGCTTGGCCGATCGCCCTCGCGCCGTAATGCAAATACTGCCATTCGGTTAGCTTCCCTTCTTGGTCTGCTGCTAACGTGCCCATCGGCGACATCATGATTCTGTTTTTTAACCGTACGCCGCGGATGGTAATCGGACTGAATAACATGGACATAACTGCTCTCCTCTCCGTTTTTTATGCTTTGCATCTCATGGCTTAATCCTATATGATGAAGGCGCAAGCGAGAATGGAAAGTTAAAGGTTTTTCATTATTTTCACCGCAATTTTCAAGGAAGTTTCGGGATTTACGCTTTATTTTCTAAGGAGGTGCGCATGTGGATCGAACGGATGTCCAAATCCTCGAATTGCTGCAAAATCATGCACGGCTTTCCATGACGGAGCTAGGCAAGCTCATCGGGCTGTCTCAGCCGGCCGTAACCGAGAGGGTCCGCAAGCTGGAAGAGCAGGACGTCATTATCGGATATCGGGCCGTCGTGTCGACTGAGAAGCTGAACAAGCACTGTATGGCGTATTTACTGTTCCATACGAAGCATTGCGAGAATTTCATTGCTTTCTGCGAGCAATCGAACGAGGTTGTCGAATGCCATCGTATCAGCGGTCAACATAATTATCTTATAAAAGTGGTCTGCGACTCGATGCGGGCACTCGAAGCGTTCATTAACCAAACAGGACAATTCGGCGATTCCACGACATTGATCGTCATGTCGTCCCCGATTGAGAACAGGGTGCTGCTGCCCTCACAGGTTGAAGAGTAGCCGGATTTCGGCAAGCGCCGAATCGGTTAAATCAGAACCACCCGTCAAACGGGTGGTTTGCTCTTGGGGTATAACCCCTTGTTGCCAAACTGCGCCTAAAGACGCTAGCCTGACAATAAAATTGCTCAGGCTCAGTGTAATTTGTCACTTTCACTTACCAGTTAAACTGGTTTACTTCTTCTTGTTACTGTTTTTGCTGAATGGGTCTTCATACTCTTTCACACTCAGTTTATCAATTGCTTGGTCATGTGCTTCTTGCTCACGGATATATTTTGCCACGGTGGCTTCATTCAAGCCCACTGTGCTGACGTAGTATCCCTCCGCCCAGAATTTTCGATTACCATATTTATACTTCAAGCTAGCATGCTTCTCGAATATCATGAGTGAGCTTTTCCCCTTCAGGTATCCCATAAATGATGATACTGAGATTTTTGGGGGAATTGCTACCAACATATGTACATGATCGGGCATCATGTGACCTTCGATTATCTCCACTCCCTTGTATTTACATAATCGTTTGAATATTTCGATTAAGTCTTTCCTCACTTGATTATAAATCTCTTTCCGTCTATACTTCGGGGTGAACACAATGTGGTACTTGCACATCCACTTCGTGTGAGCTAAACTATAGCTCTTGTTTGCCATCTAAGACCATTCCTTTCATTATTGAGCCTGAACATCTCAATTTTATCGGAATGGTCTTGTTGGTCAAACCTCGATCTCTCCACCCGCATAGCGGGTGGTTTTTTGTTTCGCACGCTTCGCGAGCTCAACTGGCTAAAGCCGCAACAAAAAAAAGGTCTCCATCCTCTGATAGGACGAAGACCTTTTTCAATTGGCATCGTTTATCGGCTTCAAGCCGGTTCTACCATATCGTTAAGTTGATGCTGCATTTCAATCCCCACGCCTTGTGGAACTTCCTACTTCACATCCTTGCTGCTCCGGCTTGAACAGAGTACCCACTCCGACTTCAGCACCGCGTAATAGTATTCGTCCCACCAGGTACCGTCTTCCCTTGGGATGCACTGAATAAAATGCCCTTCCCGGCGCATGCCGATCTTCTCCATCACCCTGTAAGAAGCGATGTTATCCGGCTGACAAGTAGCCACCACCCGGTGCAACCCAAGGTTGGTGAAAGCGTAATTCAACGTGGAAGCAGCGGCTTCCGTTGCGTATCCTTTACGCTGATATCCGGGATGGAATACCCAGCCGATCTCGTACGTGTGCTCGCCGAACCACGGGTGAAATACGATATGACCGATCAGTGCTTGTCCCTCTCGAAGCGTAACCGCATAATTTTTGGCGTTCTTGCCCTGATGGAGCAGCACGAACTGCCTGGCTTTCTCTTCAGTAAATACGCCCTCTGGGATATATTTCATCACAACCGGATCTGCGGTGTATGCCAATACTTGATCCCAATCATCTTCAACGAATTCCCGTATGATCAATCTTTCTGTCACGATATGCATCTTAAAGCGCTCCTTATTAAAGTTATTTAATGATCTAATAACTTCAATAGAGTCGCAAATGCGTTTCGTCGAATAAAGCGATGTGCTTGAATAACTACGAATCAACCCCTTTTGTTCACCCTGCCATTGTTGGCATAACCATCATATTCGACATGAATATGATCATTCCCTTCGTACGCTTTCGCATGCTCATCTAATTTAAGGTAGAATATGTACAAAAGAGTCCTTTGGAGGACTTCTGCTTTGCCTTTTTTAGTACGTTACCCTATTTAGAATCGTCTTGATTTTGTCAAAATGCATGCCTTCATGGTAGAGACAGAAGCTTAGAAATTCTTCCACGGTCGTAAGCTTCAAGCCTTTGGAGGTCGTATACGGGGATTTCACGGTTTCTTGCAAACGATGGGCGTATCGCTCCTCGATCCGTCGAACCTGACCTTCAAGATGCTGGATGATCTCCTCCATCGACGGCCAAGCTGCCTCAATTTCTCTTGGCTTGGTCCCCGAGCGGAACAGCTTTTGGTAGGCCTCCGGCAGCTCCGCCGGTTCACCGTTCACAACGAAAGCAAACGATTCCAGCGTGTAATAAATATGCCCGGCATTCCACTTTATATGGTTGTTGATGCCCTCCGGGATCATCTCGGCTTCCGCGTCGGAAACCTGCCGGATGACATTCAATGTCTGATTCCGTACGAAATCTAAATGCTCAAATATAAAATCTCTCATGTTTGGCACCCCTTCTAAAGGAAAAAATAGTGTGTAGCGTAATTTCGCTTATTTCGATACTGGCGTCGTTTCCCTTCTAACGCTCGAAAAGTCGTATTTTGATGTTGTTATGAATGATCGATATTCTCTCTCCTCCATACTCGTAGTCGGCGCCCCGGTTATCCCGAGTGTATCGTATGGCATGAAAAAAGAATAATATGGATTTCAAGCGGATTCATAAAAAAAATGGATGAATCATAATTATTCGCATCTCATCCTTCGATGGTCTGGTCTGCCGTCCTTATATCGGATTGGATAAAGGAAATGAACGAGCGAATGACGGGCGATTCGGTCCCGTGCTTGCGCGTGCACACCCGAATTGGATGCGGCAGCTTCACACCTTTGACATGAATCCGCTTAAGCTGACCGGAAGCAAGCTCTTTCTTCACGAACAGCGAAGGCAGAAGCGCGATGCCGAAGCCTGATTGAACGGCCTCTGCCGTTTCTTTCAGGCCTTCGATCAGAATCGCACAACGGGGCTGGTCGTATCCGGTGGATCGAAATAACGTGAGCAGCTGGTCACGCGTGTAGCTCCCCTCCTCTCTCATGACAAAAGGCTCCTTCACCAGCTCATCGAGCGTAACCTCCCTCCCGGCAAGCCGGTGGCTGTCCGGGACGGCAAATATCAACTCATCCTCGAGGATGGTGAAATAATCCACGGCTTCATCCTCAATCGGCCAATTGCCGCAAACGATCGAAATATGTACTTGCTCATCCAGCAAGCGCTGCAATGCAGAGCGGGCTTGGCCCTTAAGAAGCTGGATCGCCACTTCAGGATGCTCAAGCTTATAGCCGGTTATCCAGCGATGCAGCAGCGTACGTTCAGGAAGTTCCGTCGCGCAAATTTTCAAGCTTCCTAGAAGGCCTGTTTTCATCGCAGCCATGACGCCCTCGATTTCAGCTTCCATTGCGAATAACCGCTGCGAATGCTGAGCCAGAAGCTCCCCTGCTTCGGTAAGACCGATATTCCTTCCCCTGGCCTCAACGAGCTTCAAACCGAGTTCGCGCTCAAGGTTTCGAATTTGCGCGGTGACGGCCGGCTGGCTTAAGAGCAGGTTCTGTGCTGAACGCGTGATGCTTCCTGTTTTGGATACGTCGTTAAATATTCGAAGAGCATGAAGGTTCATACGAATCCCCCCTTTATAATCCATTAACAGCTCCATAATCAATTAGATATCTTATATCCTACAGCAAGCCGATTTGTAAACCGGAAGTTTTTCAATTGGCATGAGGCCGTCCTAATCACATAAACAAAAAGATGAGGAATTTCGTTTTCCGTTTTTTTAGCGGACTGCAACCTTTGCATTTATTTGCCGTCTATGACTATGAATCCAGCACATTTTACCAAGAAAATCGTGCCTGGTTACTTCCTATCGCGTTAGGACAATCTACATAATAATGGAGGAGACCCGTAATGAACAAAATTTACAAAGTACTAGCTACGACAACACTTCTTGCGATGGCAGCCATGCCGGTTGTTAATGCGCAAGCAGTGTCTCCCGCCCCGATAACTTCCGGTCAAGGAAACTTACAGCAGCAAGTGAAGGTTGTGCCCGGAACGATGGGTTATATCACCGATTATGTAAATGACAGCAATGAAAAATGGATTACCGTAACCGGACGCGGGCTCGGGCCTACCGATCAGAGCGAGATCCGTTTGTCGGTGAACCAAGATACGAAGATCATCGATGCCAAAGGCAATAAAGTACAGCTGCAGTCGATCGTCGACAAGAACAAAGCAATCAAAGCATTTTACAGCCCGAATATCACCAAGAGCCTGCCCGCACAAGGTCAAGCATTGACCATCATCGCGCTGGACAGAGACTTCGCCGCGATTGACGGTACAATCTCTGAAATCAGCAAGGCCGGTATTCTTGTGGAAGGACGCAACCTCTACACATCCGATGAGGAGACCATATTGCTCCATCTGGATCCGAAAGCTAAAATCATTGACCAGAACGGAAATACGCTGGAGGAAAGCGAGCTTAAAGCCGGCATGCAGGTGAAGTCTTTCTATGGCCCGGCCGTTGCCATGAGTCTTCCTCCGCAATCGACAACCAACTATATCCTGGTTAACACCGAAGCTGCAGAACTGCCTGATCTTGACCAGCCTGCGGGAACGACCGGTATCATAACCGACACGACAGATGGCAAAATCACCGTCATTGGTCAGGCTCTTGAGACCGGCGGCGTCAACTACGTCATCTTAACGGTGGATGAAAAGACAGAGATTGTAGACAAGAACGGGGCTGCGCTCAGCCGTGACGTTTTGAAGGAAGGCGTGCGCATTGAGGCATTGTACTCCCAGGTGATGACGCTGATTTATCCTGCCCGGACCCATGCCGACAAGATCGTTGTATCCGATACGAAAGCTCCGAAGATTGAAGGAACCATCGCCGAGTCGGAGCGCAACTCAAAGGAACAGCTCTATATCAATGTGGGATCGGATTCCTCCACCGACAATGACGTGATCCTGAACATTTCGAAGGATACACAGATTATTGCGGGACTTGACCCGGATGCAGAGCTTGCACCTGGTACCAAAATTACGGCTTATCATTCGCCGGTAATGACGAAATCGCTGCCGCCAATTACGGCTGCCGAAGTGATTATCGTTCATCAGAATCAAGAGTAATAGGCCCCATACGTCAAATATGACGAAAGTGGATGGTAGAGTTGCAGTTAATGCAGCGATTTTATCCGCCTTGTTCGCCTGGAAGCGCGTCATAACGGATTCGAATTCGGAGATGCCTTTGCTGGATCAACGCATGCAACTTCGCCGTCCAAAACTATGTCATGTGGAAACAGAGCATTAATTGAGCCGTTTATTTCGGGATATTGACGCGTACAATCGTTGTTATTTCGAGTGTATAGGCGAACGGTACCGTTCTGCTGCGAGTAGATCAAGCGGTGACCATCGATTTTAGGTTCGAATATATAGTGCAAGTCCGAGAACGGGGTTTTTGCTGTTGCGAGTAACATCGGTTCAATAAACATAAAAACGCCTCCTTATCGAATTATAGCGTTTTGCTAAACGATAAGGAGGTGGTAAATTTTAGAGATTAAACTTTTTACTTTTTTTCGTATATTAGATCACCATTAGCTGAAAAGGCCTCGAGTTTACTGTCCGCAGAGTAGGGTTCTTCTAATATGAGGTACCAGAAAGTTAGACCATCACTTAAGGTAATTTTATTTGTTACTTCTCCATTTACCTTAATCTGTTCTATATCTCCTTGATTAATTGATCCATAAACAATCCTAAACGGTACTGTTTCTGAATAGTCCCAAACGTAAGAAATTGGAATATCTTTATCAACTAAAGAGGCACTTCCACTACTATTAACCAATTTCCATTTCCCTGAGTTATATTCAATATAGCTCTCATTAAGACTGTCATCATGAGTGTAAAAAACAACAATTCCATTATCTACTACTTCGTAATGCAATATTTTGTCAAAGCTAATACTTGCTTTCTCTAGTACACTTTTTAACTGATTCTCTAGAGCAGGGCTATCTGGTGCTTTTGTGCAACCAGAAAGGATCGAGATTAACAGACACACCAGTAAAGTGAATTTAAGTTGAATTTTCATTTGATGTCAATCTCCTTGATGAAAAGGCGCATATATAGACGCCCGATTCCTTTTAATATGCTCTGCCTGTGCTAGTACGAGGGTAACGATTATTAACCGATTTATATGTGACAGTAAGTTGAGTATCTTTTAAACCTGTTCCTGAGATTGTTGCAGAAGCATCAAGTTTATGAGTTTTCCAGTTGTGTTCGAAGTCGAGAAAAACTTTGTTTGTAGAAGCTGAGCCTATTTTAGTAAAGTATAGCGTTGCTCTACCATGATCCGTATCATAACTTCTAATTAATATCGACTTGTCTGCAGCACTTCCACAAGACCAAGGAATACTAGATGAGTAAGCATTAGTATCATCAATTGTCCAGATAACTCCATTCGCAGTTTCTTTTTGCTTAGTTACTTTAGAATTGGCAATAGGAACTCCATTGTTATCGTAGCCAGATTGACTCTCTTTATATGATATCCTATTTGCCGCAGTAACGCTACCACAATAACGCGCTTCAACTTTAGTAGTAGTTGCGTATGATTTCACTATGCCAATCTGATTATTGCTTCTAATGGCTAAAACATCGTAAGTATCAGCATAATTATCCCATCCAGTGAGGTCCGTGAAGTTAAACTCTCCTGAAAATTGATATTGTTTTGTACTGGAGTTATACAAGATAGTTTCGTCCGTCATTGCCAACTGAGAAGGAGTTGAGAGCGGAGTAACAACATTTTCAGTTTCCGATACTTCGCTCCATCCATTCTCTAAAAGAAACTTTTTGTTCTCCTCTTTAGCTGCTTCCCGATACTTATCATAAATTGCCTTTTCATCTATGACTGCATTGTCTATATTCAAACTAATGCTTTTTCTCGTTTTTTCTTTCTCAATCTCTTCTTCTGCTTTTTTATAAGCATTCTCGTAAATTTGGTCTGTTATTTTTTGCGTTTCCTCAGCTTGTTGAATCTGCTCTTGTGTCGGGAGTTGCTCATTTCCTGCATCTGCAAAAGATATTGCACTTCCGCCGATAGAGAAAGCTAAAAGTACAGATGTCAAAGTGACTGCTATTTTCTTCATTTGAAACCTCCAGTTGTTAGTATGTACATCAATTTACAATTTTTGAGACAAACATACAATAGGAGTATTTAACTGTTTATTCCAATATAAAACCAAAAAATGGGACTTTCGTATCTAATTTGGATGTTTTGGAACTTCTCTATCTTTCACACGCTACTCAATAACCATCGCTATCATAGCGCCTCCATTTTGTAACGAAAATTTTAATTGATTCTCTTCTTAAACATTCAATTATTTCAATGAAAATATAATGCAAACTCTATAAGTTCATTAACGGGCTGGTTGTCTTTGCCAACTCAAGTATCTGCTCATCTTGAATTGACTGTAGATAACGATTAGTGATAACAGTCGACTCATGTCCTAATAATCTACTAAGACTGTAAACATCCAATCCTAATCTTAATTGTTTTTGAGCATAGTAATGTCTAAGTGTATGGGGACTGCAACGAATATGTTCTCGAACCTTAGCCTCCGCTCCAGCTTTTTTGACTATTACCTCAATTGCAACAACTGTAAGAGTTTTACCATTTTGAGATAAGAAAAAATTCGAATCAGTCATAATTTTATCTTTAAAATATGCCTCTTTTACTCTCTCGTATTTGATAATGTACTTTTTCAAAAGAGGTGAAATGTATAAATGTCTTTCCTTATTCCCTTTTCCATGTATCTTTATAACACTATCTCTTACATCAAGAGAACTAAGAGTACATAATTCCAAATTTCTGATTCCTAAGTCCACAAAGAACATCAGAATTAGCTTATTACGTAAACTTAAATAGTAATCCCCTTTAAAAACGTTAAGCATTCTCTTCACTTCTTCATCATTGAAAGTCTGAATCAGAACCTTTGGTTCCTTCATCCACTTCAAACCAAGAACAGGATTTCTTTTTTCAGCAATATATCCTTCTTCAACATTGAAACGGAAAAACGAACGAATGTTTTTTTGTATCCCATTGATGTAGGTTTCAGATAAACCTTTGTCTTTTAAGTTCCTAAGATAGGCTTTGATATGGGAAGTATTAACTTCTTCCACTTCCGTCACGTCATATTCATTAATTAAAAAATTTAAGAAGGCTCTGTTATTATTTCTGTATCCTTTTATAGTTCTGATACTATAATTCTTGATCTCCAAATCAAATAGAAACTCTTTGTAAACATCCTCTAATAACATAAAAAACTCACTCCTTGTATAGTCATACAAAAAGTGAGTTAAAATAGCGAGCACTTCTGGAAAAACGTACATCATCATAAATTTCATCAATCAACAAAATGTATACCATCGCTGATTGAGAAAAACGGTGAAATTCGGATATTTACCCATGTTTGAATCAGCAGTAAGAGCATCTAAACACTGAGTTTAAAGGATTCTTGTATCCTATTCCTCAAATTCCACGTTGTGATATACCTGCTGGACGTCTTCGAGGTCTTCCAACGCATCGATCAGCTTCTCGAACTGGGCTAAGCCATCTTCCGGCAAGGTGACGAAGTTTTGCGCCAGCATCGTCAGCTCGGCGACCGTAAACTCGGTTACCCCTGCATTCTTGAACGCTTCCTGAACCGCATGGAATTGATCCGGCTCTGCATAAACGATAACCGCCTGATCCTCTTCGATAATGTCACGGACATCCAGGTCCGCCTCGAGTAGAAGATCCATAACCTCCTCGGAAGTTTTGCCTTCTACGCCGAATACGGCTGTTTCATCGAACATATACGTAACCGATCCGCTGACACCCATATTGCCGCCGTTTTTATTGAACGCTGCGCGTACAGCGGAAGCTGTACGATTCACATTGTTCGTCAGCGCATCGACAATGATCATGGAGCCATTCGGCCCGAAGCCTTCGTAACGAAGCTCCTCATAGTTCTCATCGCCGCTGCCTTTGGCTTTCTCCAGCGCACGGTCAATGATGGCTTTCGGCACGTTATATGTTTTGGCACGCTCCAGAACGACCTTCAGTGCACGGTTGGATTCCGGATCCGGCTCACCCTTCTTCGCGGCGACATAAATTTCAACGCCGAACTTCGCATACACGCGACTTGTATTCGCATCCTTGGATGCTTTTTTCTCTTTAATATTATTCCATTTACGGCCCATACTTTTCCGCTCTCTTTCATCATTGAATCTGTAGCCGGTATTCAACAAATACCCTCGTCCATTATATCTCTATTAGAGAAGATGAACAAGTTAAGAGCGAAGATTAGGGGATGTGGAAGGATAAGCAGTCCTTCGGTCATCCCCTAGCCGCGTCCGATACCAAACTGGTCAATAGGGCGTAAAGTAACTCGGATATGGATGTTGAAAGTAACGTTAACGATACAAGTCCCTTTTGGGGACTTGCTGCGCCTTTGGAGCTCCGGTTCGCTCGTACTAGTCCCTTTTTGCAGCTAGAATAGAAAGTAGACACCCCTTAGTGATAAAACGATAATGAAACAAAGGAGACGAGAAGGTGTCCAAAAAATGAGTGGCCATAGACAACATTATAACGAGACATTTAAACGTGAAACCGTAAAGTATGTGCAAGAACAATCGAAGACGGTGGAGCAGATCGCCGATGAATTGAGTATTCGTGCACGAGTCTGTCAACCATGGTGAAACCTTACGTCAGCGGGGCAACCGGCAAGCTCTTCTCTTGTCTCCACTCCCACCATCCAATAAGGAAACGACCGTTTCTCCTAAGCGGGAAACGGTCGCTTCTTATTTTTATGGCTCGGTGGTTCTTCGGTCGTTCCTTTTTAAAACTTCAAATTACTTTCCGAACGCTTTTAATGTTAGTGCCAGGCTGTATTCCCGGTTCGCGTACAGGATATGCTCCGGATGAGGCTTTGCTCCCCAGCTGTCGTCACCGCCGACGCCCATTTGCTTCACCATGAGCCGGATAACGGTTTTGTCGGAAGCCGGCAGCTTATAGGCATGATCGCTCGCCTCGATTTCGGACGGCGTATACGGCAACGCATTAAATTCAAACCTGGTGTTACCTTCGAACAAGAAACCCGTTCCGACTTTGTTCTCCACCGATGCCCATCGAACTTCCGTCTTGTTTCCGCATTCCTGCGGCCGCAAATATGGAACCCATTGATCTTTGACGAGCCCTTCATATTTACCGATCTTCACTCCGCTGTTCCGGTCGGAATAATTCTCAAACGGGCCCTTTCCGTACCACTTGATTAGATCGAACGAGCCTTCCATTGCAAACAGCAAACCGACTTCCGGGATTTCCGGCAAGCCCTCGCCGGGTGTGAGCCGCATCCGCACATCCATCGTTCCATCGCCTTGAATGCTGTATTCCAGGGTACAGCTGGACTCCGGTACGGTCGGCAATGCATAGCGAACCCTGACATCTGCCAAAGCCGGAGCTGCACGATAGGAGAACTCGAGCAGCCTCCGCTCCATGCTGGCTGCGCGCCATATTCCGCTGCGCTCCTCCAGATTGTTCCCGCGGTCATTATCCAC
The DNA here is from genome assembly GCF_038002285.1 of Paenibacillus sp. FSL R5-0810. Classification (NCBI taxonomy): domain Bacteria; kingdom Bacillati; phylum Bacillota; class Bacilli; order Caryophanales; family Paenibacillaceae; genus Paenibacillus; species Paenibacillus sp. FSL R5-0810. The sequence continues at coordinate 1,324,959 of NZ_JBBOCF010000001.1, read as the reverse complement.
CATGGCCCGCCAGAAGTTCGGACGGAGCGGCACAGCGATAAGCTCTACGCCTGCGGCTGCGTAAGAAACCAGTTCCCCCGTGATTTTATCAAAAACAACCGCAAACTCCTCCCCTTTTACGGTAACCTGATCCTGTTTCACGTCCAGCTGTACCGGCTTCCCGGCAGGAATCGGGTTCACTCGAGTCTTCTGAACGGCCGGAAGCACAAACTGTCCGAAGGCAACCTCATACCCTCGTTCAGCCCATGTCGTGCCTTCTTTCAACTGAAATCCGAAGGTTGCGATAAATTCATCACCGGCCGATCCAGCTTCCGTATGCTTCAGGATGTCCGTGACGTCAACCTGGATGACGTCGCCCGGCGCGCAAGGAATTACGCGTTCGCCTTCCGCGACTGGATCGCCGTTACGCATGAGATTCCATACAAAATCAAATTCCGAAAGATCCGTAAACAGATACTTGTTCGTTATGCTCAAGCGGCCTTCTGAGAGCTTGCTTCCGTCAAATCGGACGCTTTGATAGCATTTTTTCACTTCAGCGATCTTCGGCGACACGGTTCGATCCGCAAAGATGAGGCCATTGCCGCAGAAGGTGCCGTCATGCGGCGATTCGCCGAAATCTCCGCCATAAGCCAAGTACTCCTCGCCGTCTTGGTTGCGGGTAAGAATGGATTGATCGATCCAATCCCAGATAAACCCTCCCTGAAGCACCGGATACCGGTCGAACAGCTCCCAGTAGGCGCTTAACCCGCCGCAGGAGTTGCCCATAGCATGGCTGTACTCGCACAGGATGAACGGTTTGGGCGGGTTGTTTCGGGCATAGCTCTCGATATAATCGAGCTTCGTATACATATGGCTTTCGATATCAGATGCCGCATCCGACCGGCGATCGTGGAACACGCCCTCGTAGTGCACGATGCGGGACGGGTCATTATCTTTGAAGTAACGGTACATATGAAGGAAATTGTCTCCGCCGAACGATTCGTTGCCTAGCGACCAGATCACGATCGACGGATGATTTTTATCCCGTTCATACATCGACTTGGAGCGGTCCAGCACGTTGCCTAGCCATTCCGGCTTGCTTCCGGGGACCGTATCCTCTTCCTCTTTCTGTCCGTAGCGCCAAGTTCCGTGGGTTTCAAGATTCACCTCGTCAATGACGTATAAGCCGTACTCATCGCAAAGATCGTACCATTTCGGATGGTTCGGATAATGGGAGGTCCGGACCGCATTGATGTTATGTTCTTTCATCAGCTTGATATCCGTCAGCATCTCTTCGACGCCGATCGCGCGGCCCTTCTGCGGAGAAAATTCATGGCGGTTGACGCCCTTGAATTCCACCGTCTGTCCGTTAATCTTCATCAGCCCGTCTTGAATCTCAAACCGGCGAAAGCCTACTTTGCAGCTTACGTATTGAACGGGCTCGTTTCGTTCATTTTTCAAACAAACGACCAACGTATACAAATTCGGATATTCCGCGCTCCATAGCTTTGGAGAATCGACCTGGCCAGGCAAAGTGATCGTCTGCGCCTTGTCGGTGCCGAGCGTGAAGCCTTCCGATACGGCATTGCTCCACACCGGCTGCCGATGCTCGTCAAACAGCTGCATTTCCAGCGCCAATTCCCCTTGATGCTGTTCGCTATAATTGTTGATTCGCACGGCAACGTTCAGAGAAGCATTCTTATAATCGTCATCCAGCTCAGGGAGCGCTTTAAAATCGTAAATATGGGCATCCGACGCCGTGTAAAGGTACACATCCCTGAATATGCCGCTCATTCTCCAGAAATCCTGATCCTCCAGCCAGCTGGCATCACTCCAGCGATATACCTCGACGGCGAGCTTATTCTCGCCCTGCACCAGGTAAGGGGTAAGATCAAATTCAGCTGGCGTAAAGGAATCCTCGCTGTATCCAACCATCTCTCCGTTCAGCCAAACATAAAATGCCGATTCAACGCCTTGAAAGCTGATAAAAACAGGTTGGCCGCTCCAGTCGTCCGGAACTGCGAACGTTTTTATATAGGAACCGACGGGATTGTATTTCGTCGGCGCGTAAGGCGGTTTCAAATTCTCCTGCTCGACCCAGGGATAACGGACGTTCGTATATTGTGGGTAATCATAGCCTTGAAGCTGCCAATGCCCGGGGACGGTAATCTCTTTCCAGTTCGACGCATCATAATCTCGTTTGTAGAAATCCTTGATCCGCTTCTCCGGATTTTCCGCCCAAGCGAATTGCCATGAGCCGTTTAAACTCAAATAGTTTCGGGAATCCTCGAACCTACCTTCGATAGCTTCCTCCAAAGTGTCATATGTAATGAGCGTGGCATGGGCATCCATACGGTTCAATTGATAAATTTCAGGGTTATTATTCCATTCGGGATAACCGTTCGCTGGCGGGCTGTAGATCCACTTCGTCTTTCCCAAATTCCGTTCACTCCATTTCTGTTATAATTATATTCACATTATAGAGTGATGAATTTTCTTTTTTCCATTAAACGATATTCAGCATGATTTAAATATTTGAAACCGAGGTGCAGACTTCTATGGATATTATCCATTTCTGCCATCTGAGTGAATCGGACAGACGTCTTCCCGTGTATCTTACGTCAGCGGGACAATGGAACCACCAGGAGCCCGTTCATAGGCCTGACGGCTTCGCATCCTACCAGTGGCTCATGATCTTGTCGGGTGAAGGAGCTCTCTATACAGACGACAGCGTTTATTCCGCCAAAGCGGGGCAGGCGATCTGCCTGTTCCCGGATGTTCCGCACCGCTATCACGCACTCCAGGAGCCATGGAAACTGATGTTCATTTCCCTGGAGGGCAGTCTATGCGGGCCGCTTCTCGCCCAAGCCGGAATTACGAAGTCGGGCGTGTATACGATGCTGGACCCGGATAAGATGCAGGCGGTTTTTTCAAGCATCATTGAGAGTGCCGGCTCAAACGACAGCCATGCCGGCGTGGAATGCTCCAAGCTGCTTTACGCTCTGCTCCTGGATATCCCCATGCAAATCCAGGCCAAGCAGCATACCCGGCATCAGCATTTCGAGCGGCTGCAGCCTGTCATTCGATACATTAAGGAATATTGTCAGCATCCGCTAACGCTCGATCTCTTGGCGGAACAGGCTGGCGTCACCCCGCAATATTTGTGCTTGCTGTTCAAAAAAGCTTTCAATTTAAGACCGATGGAATACGTGAATCGGGAGCGCATTCAATTAAGCAAAGAGCTTATGGTCTTGGAGCCGCAGCTTAAAATCCAAGAGATTGCCGGCATGGCCGGATTTGAGCACACCAGCTATTTTTGCACGGTTTTCAAACGATTAGAGGGGGTTTCCCCTGAAACATTCAAGAAATCTCAAAGCTATTAGATTTCTGGATCCCGTGTTACTTGCTCGTTGCTGCGAACGCGTCAAGCTGATCCTGCAGCTCGGCCATAAACGTTCTGAAGCCGGCTTGATCCAGCTGCTGTACGGCATTCGCCAAATCCGATTCGATAGGTTATACATGATGAAGCCTGGGTCTGGTATCAGTTCCGGCAGTGACTGGCTTAAGACATGAAAAAGCCGCGATCATCGCGGCTTCCATTCGTAAAAGTCTCAGCTTGGCTTATAAAGTTAATACCACTTTTCCTCGTCCGTGGCCGGTCTCTACCAGGCGATGCGCCTCCTGCGCCAATGCTAGCGGATAGGTTTGGCGGAGATGGATCCGAACGGCCCCTTCCTCATACAGATCGGTCAGCTCTTGGAGCCTGGCTGCGCTTCGCGTGCCTTCCAGCGCAGGTACGCCAAGCTCGTCGGCGGTCTCGCTCGCTACCATCGTCCGTATCCGTTTCTTGTCCGGAACAAGCTCTACCGAAGCCCTAAGCGCCTCGGCTCCTGCGGCATCAAGTGCAGCATCAACGCCCTGGGGTGCAATCGCGCGTACCCGTTCCACAAGTCCTTCCCCGTAATGGACGGGGATGACGCCGAGTGAACGCAAATAGTCATGGTTTGCTTCGCTAGCCGTACCGATGACGACCTTGGCCCCCCAGCGCTTAGCCAGCTGGCAGGCCCATGTGCCGAATCCCCCTGCCGCGCCATGGATGATCACGGTATCGCCATGCCCGATGCCGATCGCCTTCAGTGCCATATGCGCTCCTTGGCCGTTGCCGGATAGACCTCCTGCAATATCCCACGGCATATACGGCGGCTTCGTTACGATTTGGTCTGCACTGACTACGATATACTCCGCATAGCTGTTGAATAGGGAGAAGCCGAGTACCTCCATACCGGCCTCAAACCCATTCACCCCCTCGCCCACTTGATCAATGATGCCGGCAAATTCATTCCCCGGAATAATGGGAAACGGCTTATTGCGGACATAGGATATCGTTCCTTCCCGTACACGGCAATCAAAGGGCATCACGTCGGCAGCTTTCACCCGAACTCGCACGGTGCCGGGACCTGCGGATGGGTTCTCCATTTCCATCAGGGTTAAGACTTCCGGAGGACCGAAAGTGGATACAGCCATGGCTTTCATATACAACCTCTCCTTTATACGAAATCAATTTTGACAGATATAACTTCCTTCGCCCTTTCCGCACCTGGACTTTCACCCTGTTGAGGAAGCATCCTGAAGCTTCTTCGACCGCCGCATGAACGCTGCAGCATAGATCATGACGACCGCCATCATCAGCATGGCCAGCAGCAAATAAATGTTGCTGAAGGTATTGGCTTCAGCGCCTTTCTCTCCAATCAAAGGGTTCCAGGCTGAACCGATCCCTTGGTCCACCATTCTTCCGTACAGGCTGGCAAAAACAGCTCCTGAAATAAAATTCAGCATCGACATCAACCCCAGGCCAACACCGCTTTGATCCTTCGGAAGGGCCAGCGATATGGTTTTGGTAAGCGAAATCGCCATAAACGCCTGGCCTACAGTGCCAAAGATTAGGAATAAGGCGATGAGAATCTGCGCACCCATTGAAAAAGAAGACATCATCAAGAAGCAGATCATGTATAGCGTCGAGGCTAAGAAGAAAAGAAAGCTGTTGCCCTTGCGATCCGCCGCGCGCCCTCCCGACTTGCTTAAGAGCGCTGCGAGGACAGCAGCGGGTACCAGCACCCAACCGGCCTTGCCGTCTCCCATCCCATGCAATTCGGACAGCAGGGTCGGTGTCAGAAATGCCAGCGAGTAGCCGATGCCGGTTGTCATAAAGACAATACCCAGGCCCAGCGCATAACGCCTATTCGAAAAAAGCCGGGGACTGATAAAAGGTTCTTCGGCTCTCGTTATTCTCAGGAGCAGAGCCGACATAAGCAAAACGAAGCCAATGAATGTCCATGGTGCCACCGACGTTACGAACAGCAGCAGCATGGCAATCGTCCCGGCAAGCAATCCTCCTCCAAGCCAATCCATCCTTACCTTGCGGCCTTGCTGATCATCCTGTAAATATTTGTAGTAAAGCGGCAATAACAGCAGGGTCAGCACAGGCAGCAGGAACAATAGCCGCCAATGCACAACGCTCGACAGCAGGGCTGCCAACGCCGGGCCTGCGGCGCTGCCGACAGCGCCGCCCGTCATCGTAATCCCCAGGGCTCTCCCCCTCGTGGATGACGGAACATAACGAACAGGGATTATTCCTGATACAGCAGGGATTACAGCCGCGCCTGCGGCTTGCAGCATCCGTCCGGCAATGACCATGCCATAGGATACCGACAGCATCCCGACAAGCGAGCCCGCCGCAAAGGTAATGAATCCAAACGTAATCAGGGATTTTAACCGACAAGCATCTGCGAGTTTGCCGTACACTACGCTGCCTACCGCAAACACCAGCAAATACGTAGTGCTCACCCAACTGACCTCTGACATGCTTAGCTTGAATTCATGCCGAATCTCTGGAAGCACAATGTTGAACATCGTTGCATTCATAACCGTGACGGCAAGGGTGAGGGCCACTAAGACCATGAGGCGGTCCGTGGGTGACTTAATTGACCGTTTCTCCATGCATAACACTCCTGACTTAAATGGAATCCCCGATAAATAGAGGAATGACCTTCTGTTTCACTTGTATTTTATATGGCTTCTGGAATAAACTGAAATATATATCCTAACATGTTGATCATATACTTCAGTATATAGGGGGATGAAGATGGAGCTGCTCCAGCTGCGTTATTTTCAGACAGTAGCCAAAATGGAACATATGACGAGGGCCTCACAGGAGCTGCACATCGCTCAGCCTGCTCTTAGCAAGACGATTGCAAGGCTGGAAGCCGATGTCGGCGTCCCTCTTTTTGATCGATACGGCGGACGAATTCGGTTAAATGCATTTGTTAATTATATTTGGACAAGGTGGATCGCGCGCTGCGGCTGCTTGAGGAAGGTCAGAAGGAAGTAATGGAGCTGGCCGGTCTCGAGCATGGAAGCATCCACTTGGCAACCTCTACGCTCGACCTGCTGTCCGATCCGCTCAGCCGATTTATTGGACGATATCCCGACGTGAACTTCAAGATCTCCCAGGTCAGTCCGGATGAAATGATCCAACTGGTGGAAGACGGGCGGGCCGATATGTGCTTTACTGCAATAGCCCTGGAGCAGCCCTTTTTGTCCCAGGTTACCGTGCTGAGCGAAGACATCTATTTAGCGGTACCGGCGGGGCACCGGCTGGCGGGTCAAACGAGTGTCCGGTTGTCCGAGCTGGGCGGAGAATCGTTTATTGGATATAAAGAAGATTTTATTTTTCAAAAGATGTATGACGAGTACTTTCGTGAAGCGGGAATCCGTCCAAAGTATGTATGCATGGTGGATGAGCCGCCGGCGGTTGCCAGCCTGGTTCGAGCGGGGATCGGGGTTGCATTGTACGGATGCAAAAGCGCTCAGGACGGTAAGCTTACGCTGATTCCGATCACGGAACCGAAATGCAGGCGCGATTACCGGCTGGTCTGGCATAGCAAACAATATCTGTCTCTGGCTGCCCGCACATTTCGCGAGTTCTTGATGGATTATTTCAAGGATTCCGATGGAAGCACATCCCTATAAACAAGCACAAAACAAAGAGCCACCCCTATCATCAAGGGAGTGGCTCTTATTTCGTCTATCTGTACGTTTAGGCGTGAAGCTGCAGGCCGTCCAGTACCTCCTGCACATAGCCTGCACGAACGATAATATCGCCGAAGTATACGCCTATTCCTCTGCAGCATCATAAACACGGAAAAATAAACGCTTGTAATTTTATAGACATTTTATTATTATGTCTATGTATTAAACATCGTTCTGCGCATTCGTTTGTTTGATTACGTTATTTAGCTTGATTCATTCGATAGCCTAGAAAGGAGCCCTATTTCCGTGTCTAACAATCCCTACGTCCGCGTCATTTTGCTGTCGCGGGTGTTTCTCAACCTGGGCATTTGGGTCCGTAACTTTGCGATTTTGCTGTACGTTACGGATTTGACCCAAAATGACCCGCTGTACGTCTCGCTGATATCCGTTGCGGAATATGCGCCGATCTTCATCTTTGCGATCATCGGAGGAACGTATGCCGACCGCTGGCAGCCCAAACGAACGATGCTCGGGGCTGATATGCTGTCCGCCCTTTCCGTATTTCTCGTATTGGCCGCCGTTCACCTCGGATCATGGCAGGCTTTGCTCGGACTAACCTTTTTCTCAGCGGTCGTCTCCCAATTCTCGCAGCCTTCCACGATGAAGCTGTTTAAACGTCATGTGCCGGAGGAGCAGCTTCAATCGTTGATGGCGATATTTCAATCGTTGGTGGCTTTCTTTATGGTCATCGGCCCGATCGCCGGAGCTTTCGTCTACCAGCGGTACGGCATCGAAATATCGCTGGTCGTTACGGGCGTGTTATTCAGCGGATCCGCACTGTTCCTATCCCGTCTGCCAAGAGACGAGAAGAATGCCCGGCCATCTCATAAGCCTGATTTTAAACGAGAGTTGACGGAAGGGTTTCAGTATGTCTGGAAACGGCCCGCCTTGCGCTCTCTTGGCGCTACGTTTACCGTCGCCGGGCTAGCGGCAGGCCTGATCCAGCCCTTATTGCTGTTCGTCACGATCGAGAATCTGGGGAAGGACAAAGCGTTTCTTCAATGGCTGCTGACGGCGAACGGTGCGGCTATGCTCGTTGGCGGTGGATTCGTCATGTGGTTGGCGAAGAAGGTTTCCCCTCAAACTCTACTGGCCGCTGGACTTGCCGTCAGCGCCATCGGAACAATCGGGATCGGCTTTTCTACCCATATCCCGCTAACGCTGCTGCTTCAAGTCGTGAACGGTTTTTTCTACCCTTGCATCCACATCGGCATCAATACGCTGATCCTGAAAAATACCGACAGCTCCTTTATCGGCCGGGTAGGCGGCATTCTCACCCCGATGTTCATGGGCATGATGGTCATCGGCATGTCGCTAGGCGGCATGTTGAAAGGCGTCTCCTCCTTGGTTACCGTCTACTCGATCAGCTCCATCCTGTTCCTTGTTGGCGTCCTCTTCCTCCTTCCGTTATTGAAACGAAGCGCGGTTTCCAAAGGAAGCGTTTGATCCCTATCCGAAATAATTCAAGAGCCTCACCCTGGACAGAAGGGTGAGGCTCTTGGTATTTTTCGCGAACCGATTATGCGTGGAACTGCCGGCCGTCCAGTACCTCCTGCACATAGCCTGCCCGAATGACAAAATCACCGAAATGCTCGCCGTCGTGCCGGTCTTGGGCATAGTGGGCGATGATCGGACGAAGGGTATCCAAAATTTCCGCTTCTCCGATGTTCTCCTTGTACAGCTTGTTCAGTCGATGACCGGAAAAGCCTCCACCCAGGTACATATTGTATTTGCCCGGCGCTTTGCCGATAAATGCAATCTCCGCAAGCATCGGCCGTGCGCAGCCGTTCGGGCAACCGGTCATCCGAATGACGATATCCTCTTCGCTCAGTCCGTGCTCCGCAAGCATCGGTTCGATTTTATCCAGCAGCGAAGGCAGGTAGCGTTCGGACTCCGCCATTGCCAGACCGCAGGTCGGCAGCGCCACGCAGGCCATGGAATTGCGGCGAAGCGCAGAGCCGTGTTTGCCGTCCGTCAATCCATAGGTTTGGATGAGTTCCTCGATCTTTTTCTTCTTATGGCTGCTGACATTGGCAATGATCAGATTCTGGTTCGCCGTGAGGCGGAAATCGCCGTTATGAATATTCGCAATTTCCCGCAGGCCCGTCATCAGCAAATAATCCGGTTCGTCCTTCACCCGGCCGTTCTGGATAAAGAGGGTATAGTGCCATCGTCCATTGCTGCCTTTTACCCAGCCATAGCGGTCACCGTTATGGTCAAAATGGAACGGACGCGCCTCCTCCAGCTCCCAGCCCAGCCGGCTGCTCAGCTCGCCTACGAACCAGCCGATTCCGCGGTCATCGATCGTATACTTGAATCTGGCATGCTTTCGCACGGCCCGATCGCCGTAATCACGTTGAATCGTAACCGTCTTCTCCGCAACATCGATGACCTGCTCCGGCTTACAGAAGCCGATCAGCTTCCCTACCTGCGGATAAGTGAGCGGATCCCCGTGCGTCATCCCCATGCCGCCGCCTACCGTTACATTGAAGCCCTGGAGCTTCCCGTCTTCCACAATCGCGATCAAGCCAAGATCCTGCGAGAACACGTCGACGTCGTTGGAAGGCGGAACCGCAATGCCAATCTTGAATTTACGCGGCAAGTAGACTTTGCCATAGATCGGCTCCTGCTCTTCATCCTCACGGCTGTCGACAACCTTTTCTCCATCGAGCCAAATTTCGTGATATGCCCGTGTGCGGGGATCCAGATGATTGCTGATCTTGCGTGCCCATTCGTAGACCTCCGAATGAACCTCGGATTGGTACGGATTCGGATTGAGCATGACGTTTCGGTTCACGTCACCGCATGCGGCCAGCGTGCTCAGCATCGCTGCGTTCACTTCCTGGATCGTGCTTTTCATATTCCACTTAAGCACGCCGTGAAGCTGGAACGATTGACGGGTAGTCAACCGGATCGTCCCGTTGGCATACTTCTGTGCGACCCGGTCCATCATCAGCCATTGCTCCGGTGTCACCACGCCTCCGGCGGCTCTAACGCGAAGCATGAATTGATAGGCAGGCTCGAGCTTTTGCTTATGCCGTTCATTCCGCAAATCCCGGTCATCCTGCATGTAGCTGCCGTGGAACTTCATGAGCCGGTTATCATCCTCCGGGATGGAGCCCGTGATGCGGTCTTGAAGCGTCTCGACCAGACTGCCTCGCAGATAGTTGCTTCGGCGCTTAATATCTTCTACATCGCTATGCGGTGCACTATTCGGTGATAACAAATGATTGTCAGACATGTCCCTGCTCTCCTCTCGCGATCACGGGATATCGTTTCCAAAATTAATAGACATCCCGCTGATAACGTTTCTGTTGCTGCATAAGGGTAAGGTATTCCGATGCCTCTTCCGGACTAAGGCCGCCTTCCTGCTCCAGTATGGTGCCCAGCGCTGCATGCACGTCATGAGCCATCTTCTTCTCATCACCGCATACATAAACGCAGGCTCCCTCTTGCAGCCACTGGTATAACTCTTTGCTGTTCTCCAGCATGCGGTGCTGTACATAAACCTTCTGCTCGGTATCACGGGAAAAGGCTACATCCATCCGCGTCAGTACCCCTTCCTTCAGCCAGCGCTGCCATTCGATCTGGTACAGGAAGTCCGTGGCGAAATGCTGATCCCCGTAGAACAACCATGATTTCCCGGAGGCGCCTATCTCCTCGCGTTCCCCGAGGAATGCCCGGAACGGAGCAACGCCCGTACCCGGTCCGATCATAATAATCGGCGTGTCCGGATTCGCCGGCAGCTTGAAGTTCGGGTTGTGCTGAATGTACACCGGCAGCGAATCGCCGGCTTCTAGCCGCTCGGCCAATTGAACGGAGCAAACGCCGTAACGGTTCCGGCCATGTGACTCATAACGGACCGTTCGTACCGTAATGTGAACCTCGTCCGGATATGCCTTCGGACTGCTTGCAATCGAGTACAGGCGTGCTGGAATTTTACGCAGCACCCCTACCAAATCACGGGCTGGCACTTCCCGCAATCCGTAATCCTGAACCAAATCCAGCAGGTCGCGCTCTTGAATGTAATTGCGCAGCTCCTGTTCGTGGCCTGGCTCGAGCAGGCCCTTCAGCCCTTCATGGCCCGTCAGCTTCGCCACTTGTTCAATCAAAGGCTTTGTCAGCACGGTGATCTCATAATGACGCAGCAGCGCATCGCGAAGCTTGCGCACCTCGCCGTTCTTGTTGATCACAACCTCTTCGTCCGCATTCCATCCCATCGCCGTAATCAGCTCATCTACCAGCAGCGGATGATTTTCCGGGTAAATCCCGAGGCTGTCCCCCGGTTCATACTGGAGATTGGAACCTTCAAGGGATATTTCGATATGGCGGGTCTCCCGCTCTGAACCACGGCCGTTCAAGTTCAAGTTTTCCAGCACTTCGGCTTGAAACGGATTGCTTCTCGAATATTCCGATTCCGTACTCTCGCTCAGAGCTACCGCAGCAGCTTCACCCGAAGCAGCCGAAAGCCCGCCGGACTGATTCAAGGATCGAAGAACTTGAGTCATCCACTCGGATGCCGGCTCATCAAAATCTACGTCGCAATCCACTCTCGGCGCCAGCCGTTGTCCTCCCAATTCTTCGAGCCGCTTGTCGAAATCCTTTCCGGTCTGACAGAAAAACTCATACGAGGTATCTCCCAGCGCCAGCACGGAATACTGTAAACCGTCCAATTGCGGAGCCCGCTTGCTGTGGAGGAATTCGTAGAAAGGGATCGCGTTATCCGGCGGTTCTCCCTCACCGTGCGTGCTCACGAGAATGAGGAGATGCTGCAGCTTTTTCAGCGTGTTCGGTTTGAAGTCGCTCATGGATGACAGCGTGACCTTCATCCCTGTTTCCTCGAGCTTCTTGGTGAGCTTCTTCGCCAAACCATGGCAGTTGCCGGTCTGAGAGCCGAATAATACGGTGATTTCCTTCGGTGCAGCCGCCGCGGGAGCTGCGCTGACCGAAACCGTCGCTTGCGTAGCAGCAGCAGGGATAGCCAAGGCAGCTGCCGTACTTTGGAGAGCTGTAATATAGCCGCTGAGCCAGGTTCTCTGTGCTTCCGTCAATGTCGGCAGCAAACGGTTCAACAGATCAACCTGCTCCTGGTTGAAAGGGCTGTTCGTTACTTGAAGTTCCAACAATATCCACCTCGCAAAAGCATCCGATTTTAATTCCTAGTAATACGATACAATTAATTTTATTACTCCTCTGAACCTATCATAGCTAGGGGAAACGGTCAATTCGAATGTTCTTATAACAGTTATCAGATCTGCTGATAAATCGATAAGTTCGGGATATGATGCTCTCAAAGTTGACTATTTGGACGTGTTGGGCGGTATTTGCGGGGAGTGGCTTTTACAAGGAGAGGTGTTTGCGTACAACAGCCATAAGAATATACGGATAGGGGAATGGTAAAGATACCTAAGGATAAGGAGGGAAATTCATGGGATCAAGCACGGAACATTGCAATTTTGCCCCGCTGAAGCACAAGCTTGAGGAGCAGCTCGTCGAGATCGAACAGCAGATCCGGCAGATCATCGAGAAGCTGGATCAGGATCAAACCTGCCTGCTCAATGACCTGGATCTCGTCAGATCCAAATTCCTGGAGGCTGAAGCTCTTTCCTCCACCTATTATTTGAACTGTTTCCTCTATCCTTTTACGAAAAAATACAAAGAAATTGCGACCTCGATCTATCATTTAAGCCAGAAGAAGATGGGCGCGCTGATCGTGATTCAACGAGAAGATGTGCTGGAGCCTTTTATCACCCCAGGAATTCCGTTGTCTGCCGAGATCACGAGCCCGCTGCTCGAGTCCATCTTCATTCAAGGCAGCCCGCTTCATGACGGGGCCGTCCTTGTTCGGCAGGATATGATTCTCTCGGCAGCCAATGTATTGCCGCTAACTGGCCGTACCTACGGAGAACGGAAGCTGGGCACCCGGCATCGGGCGGCCATCGGTTTGACTGAATTGTGCGACGCCCTCGTGCTGGTCGTCTCGGAGGAAACCGGCAAAACCTCTTTTTGCATGCAGGGAACGTTGTATCCATTGTCGATTCCTATCCCCTAATCATGAACCTAGTTTCCACAAACGCAAAAAACCGCCCTTTGAAGGAATGGAAGCGAAGAGCGACCATTTCTCAAAGGAACGGTTTCGATCACCAATACTTGCTTAAGCGAATGTATATGTCCAGAAGCGCTCGGTCCCGAAGCGCTGCTCGATTTCCTTCGTCTTCAGCTGCTTCTTGCCAAGCAGCTCCGCTGCCTGGAACTGCGAGCGATGAGCCTGGATCGAGTTCATCTTCTGTACAATAAACATGGATACGTCATGAATAACGTCCGGCTTGCCGAGCTCCTCCTCACAATTCTTGGAGAATGCCAGACAGTGTACGGCCGGTCTCTCTTCCGCCGGCATCCGCTGAATGGTGCGTGTTACGGCTGCGCCGGTTGCATCATGGTCCGGGTGTACGCTGTAACCGGGATAGAACGTGAAGACAAGCGAAGGCTTGATTTCCTCTAGCAAGGATGCAATCACTCCATCCAGCTTATCTTGATCCTCGAACTCGATCGTTTTATCATGGAAGCCCATCAGCCGCAAATCCTGGATACCGATGGCCTTGCAGGATTCCTCCAGCTCGGCTTTACGAATGCTCGGCAATGTAATGCGGTTGGCGAACGGCGGAATGCCCATATTGCGGCCCATCTCCCCGAGTGTCAGACAAGCGTAAGTCACATGCGCGCCTTCAACGATATATTTAGCCAGCGTCCCGGATAAGCCGAACGCTTCATCATCCGGATGCGGCAGGATTACCAGTATGTTTTGCCCCATTCTCCTCAACTCCTCTCTGTATTTAAAAAGGCTCCCGACTAAGCTGCAGTGCGACGACCAGCTTCCCTTGACTGTCATGGCCGGCCATGATCAGCCGCTTCGTATCGGATTGCTCGAAATGCGTAAGCCCTTCGGTGTAAACCCAGCCATGGCTCATCTTCAATCCGACCCGGTAAGGACCGTTCCCAGATATAGAGCCGTGCTCGTACCGGATCAGTGCATTCGTGATGAAATTCGCTGCAGGATGCTTCGAGCTGTCATAATGAGCCGCATAAGCACCTGTCGTCATTTCAAGATGAATATATAAATCCTGATTCTTCAATGTATCGATCATTCGCTGTACTTCAGCCGGATTTATGAGTTCCATAGTTCCCTCCTGTATTCAATAGATCGTCTCAAATCTCGTAAGGCGTATGGTCCATTCTACCATATTCCTGCACGGGGGCGAAACAAGCAAGGTGTGATACAATCACTGCGGTCGCGCTTAAACTCAGGCATATTGGCTTTCCGCTCTTGCAATGCCTGATGCCCCTCATTTAAGTATCATGATTCGCGGCGTGATTGTCAACGAACCACAGTTTAGCGATACTGCTCTTAGCGGTGATGACGCCCTTCAATCATGGAGAATAGATAATGGGTACAATCCTTTCAAATAGCAAATCCTCCCTAACAGCCTACCGGATGGCCAGAGGCACCTTCTTCAAGAAATGGTCCATGAGCAGCGGCAGCGAGATCAGAATCGGCGGATCATCCAATCTAGGAACGTGCAAGGTTACTTCTAACGGCGGAACCTTGGTATAAGGTGTCACGACAATCGGCTCCCTGGAACGGGTGCGCAGCGTTGTAGATTGGGTAAGAAGAACGTCCACAGGTTGCATGCCCCATGGAACGGAGGTTGCCATCAAGTAATACGTTCCGGGTTTAACATCCGTGAATCTGAAGGGACCCAGCGATGGCAGGAGCGTGCCGTACAGCGGAAGGCCTTCGGGTATGGGCTTTGCGAATAATCCGATCAGAATAACACCCTGAAACGGGGCATGAGCATGTACCGTGCCTTCAATGGTTGCGTTGGGATTTAACACAGGCATCGATTGCCGCCAGTCGCTCAGCTTTTGAAGCGCTAACAAACGCTCGTTCACCTCATCCCTGGAATTGCGAAAATTCGACGGAGATACCCCTACCCTTTCGGTAAAGCGGGTTGTAAAGGTGCCCAGGCTTTGTTGTCCGATCTCAAGCGCGATATCCCGGATGCTCAGATGTGTATGCAGCAGCAAATCCTTGGCCTTCTCAAGTCGGAGTGAGGATACATAATACAAAGGAGGAAGTCCGATGCGCTCCTTGAAGATCCGGGAGAAGTGATATGGGCTGTATCCAATGTAGTTGGCTAATAATGACAATGGTAACGGCTCGTAAATGTTCTTATGTATGTATGCGATGACTTCATCTATCTCGGCGTAACGCTCATTCATGAACGGCTGCACCTTCCTATTGATCAAGTTATGGGATATACAAAATGGTTCTTTCAATTACCCAACAGAACAATCGTTCGCATATGCTGAATGATACCATATTCATGCATATAATGGAAGAACTCCGTCAGATATTTCTTGTCCATATGAAGTGCCGAAAACCATGACGAAATGATCATTTACGAGATGTATGACCCGATTCACCCAAAGCCCAATGCAACAAAAAAGCCGCGCCTATGGCGCGACTTTCACTCATTCTAATCCAAATCCGGAATCTGGATTTCCACTTCTTTTTTGCTCTGGGAGGAGCGCAGAATCCCGTCCAGAATCGCCTGGTTGCGCAGAACCTGCTCCCCTGGAATCGGTGCGGGACCGCCTTCGCGGACCGCCCGGACGAAATCCTTGATTTTCTCCTCAAACACGTTAATCTGGTGGTTGATCAGCGGAATCGGACTTTCCGTATGATGCCCCTGGATGTCATGGAATACCGAGATCGAGCCTACCCTTCCGTCCCATACGCCGCTCCAAGGTCCCGTACCGGCCGGCGTAATCTTCATCCCCGCATCCGTTCCAAGGAACATGGTCGCGCCCAGCGTATCCATATGCATCGCCCAGGATGTCTTGAAATTCAGGACTAGATCCCCTTCGAAGCGCACCATTGCAACCCCGAAATCCTCGACATCGAACGATCCGGCCTCCGCATGGTATTTCGGATTTGTGCCGAAATGATTGGATGTATACGCCGATACGGTCAGCGGCTTCGGATATCCCATGGCATTCAATGCCATATCCAACGAGTAGCAGCCGATATCGGCCATCGCTCCCGCACCCGCGATTTCCTGGCGGATAAACGTACCGCCCGGCATGCCGCGCCGGCGTCCGCCGCCCGTCTCCACGTAGTAAACCTTGCCAAGCTCCCCGTTCTGGATCAGATCCCGGATGATCCCCATATTCGGGTCATACCGCGGCTGGAAGCCAACGTTCAGCATATTGCCCGTCCGCTTTGCGGTCTGTACCATCTCAATGGCTTCATCCAGCGTAACGGACATCGGCTTCTCCAGCATAACATGTTTGCCAGCGGTAAGCGCGTCGATCGTCGTGCGGTAATGCGCGACATTCGGTGTGCAGATGCTCACGCCGTCAAGCTCCAGATCCAGAAGTCTGCGGTGATCATCGAAACCGATCGCGCCTTGCAGCCCCCATCGCTCGATGAACTGATCCGCTCTGCCCGGCAGAATGTCCGCCACGGCTACAATCTGGACATCTTCAATTTGTTTATAATATTTGGCATGCTCTCCGGCGATCCCGCCGCTTCCGATGATGCCGATTCGAATGGTTTTCCCCATGTCTGATGTTCCCCCTACGATTTCACTTTCATCGTTCTATAAGTTGAAGGCGTGAAGCCATAACGTTTGCGGAAGACCGTATGCAGATAGCTTCCGCTGGAGAATCCTTCGTGCAATGCAATTTTGTCGATCGACCAATCCGTATCGAGCAGCCTCCTGCACACGGACTCAAGCCGGACATCCTCAAGGATTTCACTGAAGGAGCGCCCATCCGCCTGATCCTTGAATATTCGCTGCAGCTGCCTTGAACTGATATGCAGCTTCTCCGCAACATCATCCAGCACAACCTCGCCCGCCGAATTGGCATAAATATATTCCATGGCCAGCTGATAGCGGTACGCCTTCATGTCTCTTGACGGCAGCTCCGCCTCCGTCGGTTTCGAGGCATAAGCTCTTACCGTTCGGATCAGAATCTGAATAATGCAGTGCTTGATGGTCGTATAAAGCCCTGGATATTTCTCCTGGGAGGCTTGATACGCCTCCAGAAAATACGGCATGGCCCGATGGATATCCATCGTCGGCTTCAGCGGCAGCTCCTTCAGCTTCTCCATGCAGTCTTCCGCTTCGGCGATCTCCCACGGATCCGCAGCCGGCAGCGACCGATTCTCCTTATGCAATTCCTGCTCATCCACTTGCGTAATATCCACGTGAAGACAAAGCTCATCCATCGGCTCCACCGGGTCCGCTTCCTGATAATGCAGCACGTTTGGCCCTGTTAGATAGAACATGCCTTCTCGGAGCGAATAGGGCGTTTCTTCCATGATCACGGTTCCTTTACCGCGAGGAATGAAATGGAATTCAAATTCGGCGTGCTTGTGGAAGGATACGATCTTCCCCGGCGGGAACGTCGTCAGATGAAAACGCAGAACCCGGATTTCATACCGGCCCCAATAAATTTTCAAATCCAGCCGCTCCAAGGCATCCTGTCGTTCCTTCATGCTTTCATATGGAAAATGGGTGCTCATTGCAGGAAACTCACCTTACCCTTACGCTTACGCCTGCAGTTCATCCAATCGGACGGCGCGGCGTTCCTTCGCAGCGCGGTTGGAAGCCTCCATCAGCTTGGTAAGTTCTACGGCGTATTCGATGTTCTCGTCAGCATTTGTGCCGGTCTTAATATGTGTAACCCACTGTTCAAAAGCACTTTCGCGATTCGCAGGTACCGGAAGCTCTACCCAGCCTTCGCTATACTCCTCCTTCTTCGAGGAACGAATGAGCAATTTGCTATCCGGTGTGCCATACAGAATCGTACCGTCCGTACCATGAATTTCAATGGTGAATGGCGAGTAATTGTTCACGAATCCGGCCTCTACGATGCCCACGGCGCCCGATTCGGTCGACAAAGTGGCCACCGCATTATCTTCGACTTCCTTGCCCGTTACGTAACCGAAATTCGCCTGCACATCGACCGGCGCTTCACCAAGGAACAGCCGCGTCAAATACATCGGGTGGCAACCCAGATCAATCAGCGCACCGCCATGGCATTCGGACAGACTGAAGAAATGCTCGGGCAGCCAGCCTGCGGTCGCGCCGTTATGCGACAAACGCACCCGTACCAGCGTCACCTTACCAAGCAAGCCCTCCTCCAGAATTTTTCGAATCGCAAGCGTATAGCCATCGTTTAGTCTTGGCAGCGATACGGTCAGCTTCACGCCATGCTCCTTCACTGCCTCTAGAATTCCATTCACTTCGTGAAGCGTTGACGCAATGACCTTTTCCGTAAAAATATGCTTGCCGGCCTTCGCCGCCTTCACCATAACGTCACGGTGCATGGATGTCGGTGCATCCACAATAACGCCATCGATATCTTCCCGTGCCAGCATTTCATCCAATGATTCATAGAACGGAACGCCCTGCTGCTCTGCGGCTTTGCGGCCGCGTTCCGGATTTTCGTCCCAGACCGCAGCAATTTCCGTGCCCGGATGCTCCTGGGCTTGTTTCGTATAGTCCCAAGCGTGAACATGCCAATAACTGATTTTTCCGATTCTGATCATGATCGTCACCCCAGTATTAAATATTAAGACATCATGCACTTAATCTATCACAGGAAAATCCGGATTTACAGTGTAATATTACGACAATCAAGTTAGATATCACGACATGCATGAATAAAAAACTCCGTCTCAAACGGAGCCATCCGGGAATTTCCTTATATAGCTAATCGCTCGCGCAGGGATGTAATGTGGGCCGTATGATGCTTCCCGTGCCATGCATACATGCCGGTTGCATAATACAGGCTCATGGTTTTATGGGATTCGGGATGATAGAAGGTTCGATCGAAATCGCTCGGGGTCATGGCGTTTAGCACAGCCGTCCAGCGGGCATGCAGTCCTTCGATTAATGAAAGGGATACTTGAACATTGACAAGGGGCGCGTCCTGCATCATCGCCCACTTCTGCTCATCGTAGGGCTTAATCGTCGGATTGTCCTCCGTCAGCGCCAGCTTAAAACGGATGTAACTGTTCATATGACTATCGGCAAGATGGTGCACAACCTGTCTGATGGACCAGCCACCTTCGCGATATGGAAGGCCTAGCTGCTCCTCGCTTAAACCTTGCACGGCGGCCGAGAGCATTGAAGGCAGCTTCTCAATATCGCTTATCCAACTCTCCCGCTGCTCTGCTGTAGCGGTTCCTTCCCAAGCAAAAGGCCCGATCGGGTATCTCAAGTCCATGGTCTCTCACTCCTGTTCAATATTTAATGTTGCATGGTTGCTCTTTCAGTCGAGGCACATGTGGATTGCCTAGTTGTACGAGATATCGTACAACTCTGATCGAAGTCTACCGTTTTACATATTCGTTCATATCGTTTCAATCTCCTCCCATCAAAAAATGGAACGAAACGAAATCAAAGAACGCTGCCTTTGAACCCAACCGCATCGCTTTAAATGTAAAGCCCCTGGTACCAGAACCAGGGGCTTTTCCGAAATATCGAATTACATGGAGCGGAGAATATCGTCGATTTCCTTCATTTGCGATTCAGACAGTGGCCCTTGTCCGATCGCGCCTGTCAAATCTTCCACCTGGCTAGTCGTCTTGAATCCCGGGATCGGTATGGCCGCCGGGCTGCGCCCCCAAATCCAAGCAAGCGCCCCTTGGACCAAGGTGCGGCCTCCGCTCGTTAAAATTTCCCTTATGGCCTCCAGCTTGGACAGGAAGGACGGTACCGCCTTCCCTTCATGGAAATAAGTCACCCACTCATGACCGCTTCCTCTTACATCTGAGATCGGAAGCTTGGAGTCAGCCGTAAACTTTCCGCTTAACAGCCCCATGGCCAGCGGCGAGTTATTGATGCTCGCCAGCCCGTAGCGTTCACATACCGAGATCATCTCCGGGTCGTCCCTTAGCACGTTCAACGGATGCTGAATAGCAGTGGCCACGGATTGCTGAGCGAAACCCTCCGCTTGCGCGGCATCCCAGGTGCTCCAGCCGTAGCTGCGGATCAAGCCCTCTTGCTGCAGCCCATTCAACGTATCGGTGACCGATTCCAATTCCTCTGTGCTCAAAGAGCCGACGTGTATCTGGTAAAGATCAATATAATCGGTCCCGAGCCGTCTCAGGGACCGCTGGCATGCATCCCGAACGTATGCAGGGGAGACGTCGTGTCTTGAAAACACTTCTTTGGTTGCCTCGTTGTTGGTGAACCCAAACTTTGTAGCGAGGACGGCCTCCTGACGCCTTCCCTTCACGGCACGCCCCAGCACTTCTTCACTATGTCCCGTGCCGTAAGCGTCCGCTGTATCAAAGAAGGTTACCCCTCTTTCCATCGCCGCGTGAATAGCCTTTATCGATTCTTGATCATCGACCTGCCCCCATCCATCCGGAAGACCATCCAGCGTAAAATGTCCCCCGATCGCCCAGCAGCCTAAACCGAGCGGGCTTACGGGAATGCCCGATCTGCCTAAAGTGTGATTCATGCACATTTTCCTCCCTTTTCGGATTGGTATGGCTTCATTATAATAAGGAAAATGGTTGATCATTAGATCCAATTCGGATGTGTTTAGAGGAACCAATAAGGAGCTGAATCACAATGTACGGCATCTATATCGACCGAAACTCCTCCCTACCCGTAACCCGGCAGCTATGTCATCAACTGCGTGAAAGGATCGAATCCGGCCAGCTGGCCGCCGGCACTAGACTGCTCCCGACCCGGGTACTGGCCAAGGAGTGGGGAATTGCACGCAATGTCGTGATTGAGGTGTATGAGCAGCTGACCGCCGAAGGCTATTTAGACTGCCGCGTCGGTTCTGGCACTTACGTCGCCGGCGGAATTATGCCGAATGCGGCAGCCCGGGTACATCAAGTCCCGGCGAAGATGGAACCCGCCATAACATCGCCAGCATCTCCTGATCGGACCATCATCGATTTTGCAACCGGCATCCCCGATCTAGCACGGTTCCCCGGAAAGAGTTGGGCCAAATATTTAAAGGAAGCGGCGGAATCGAGCCCTCATGATTATAATTACGGCGATGTAAAAGGAAGCCCGTCCCTTCGCCTTGCCCTGCGTGACTACCTATTCCGTTCCAAAGGCATCAGCTGCTCTGCGGATCAGTTGTTTATCGTTTCCGGCGCCTCCGAAGGATTCCTTCTATTGGCCAAAGCCTTATCCGCTCAGTTCAATTCCATATACATAGAGGATCCGACCATCGATATTACTCGTGATATTTTTCGCATGATGAATTATTCACTGGTTCCGGTTCAAGTGGACTCCAACGGCATGCAGGTTGATGCGATACGAACGTTCCTGCCCGGACATTTACTGCTGCTGACACCGTCACATCAATTCCCTTCCGGCAGTCTGATGCCGATTCAGCGGAGGCATCAAGCCATTCGCATGGTGGAGGAGGCGGATGCCTATGTGATCGAGGACGACTATGACAGTGAATTTCGGCTCAAAGGCATTCCGGTTCCTCCGTTGCAAACACTCTCGCCTTCAAGGGTGATCTATGTCGGCACCTTCAGTAAGACCTTGTCTCCGAGCCTTCGCATCGGATTTCTGATCGTGCCCCCGAGTTTGATCGATACCATTACCATGACGAAGGACAGGCTCAATCTGCATACCCCTGCCGTGATTCAGAAAGCGCTGGCTGCATTCATACAGGACGGCCAGCTGGAACGCCATATCCATACCGTGAAGAAGGTGTACAAAAAGCGGCGAAACTTGCTGACGGAACGGCTCGCACAGATCTTCGGAGACCGGATCTCCATAACGGGGGATGAAGCCGGCATGCATCTTCAGGTCCTGTTTCATCATGAAAGGCATATTGAGCTGCCATGGAACGATACGAGCGCTTTCGGCTTCCGGGTGGAACGCTCTGATGATTACAGGATAGCGGATCGAAACCCTGAGGGTGGCATCGTGCTTGGATACGGCAACCTGACTTCGGAGCAGATTACGAAAGGAGTATGCCGAATACACAGGTTCGTCTCAGCTTTTGATGACTCTATGTAAATTTAAAATCGCCATATCTATCATTTGAACGCAGCTCAAGAATCGCCCCACTCAAAAAAACGGTTCGCTTGCCGATTAAGCAAACGAGCCGTTTCTCCATCAAGTTCCCGGACATCTATCTTACATTCTTTTATCCGCGCTACTGAACCGTTTCTATCCGTTTAAAGTTTCGCAGCGTTCGCAAGGCGTTCAGCGTCAGGATTCCCTTCCACTCTTCCTTCGCCAACGGCCACACCTCATCGTATTGGTACCACGTCCAATTCGGCTCCCACGCCCCGTCCTCCCCTTGCGT
Source organism: Paenibacillus sp. FSL R5-0810 (assembly GCF_038002285.1). Lineage (NCBI taxonomy): Bacteria > Bacillati > Bacillota > Bacilli > Caryophanales > Paenibacillaceae > Paenibacillus > Paenibacillus sp. FSL R5-0810. The sequence continues at coordinate 1,302,522 of NZ_JBBOCF010000001.1, read as the reverse complement.
CTCCACAAGCAAATCCAGTTCTAAGGGCAGCATATTTTTATACTTCTTATAATAAGGCGAATTAGGGGAATCCATGATGCTGAGCGCTGTCGCACCGTATCCTTCGCGTTCCGCGGTATCGCTGCTGATACAGTTGTCCAGATAACGTTCTAACAGCTCCTGAATTTCAAGGGCTTGCTCCTCCGGCAGTCGCTCCTTGAAACGCAAATAGCAGAATAACTCATGCATCTCCGTCAGATCGCAGGCTTCCCGCAAATAATCCAATGCATAGCGGATGACCGAATCCAGCGGACCAAACGGGCACAACGCCCGATAGTCCATGAAATAAGCAGCGATATCTGCATTCGGGTTGCCCCAATGGTCAGCAAAAGCCCCGTACTTCCACCAAATGGCCCTCGGCGATTGCTCGGCCTCTTTCGGGATGATATCCCACCCGAACCGTTCCGGAATATACGTACGTTCAAGATAACCCAGCGTCCGGATAACCATTTCTTCGCCCTCGCCAGTACCATCCAGCCGAAGCAGCTCCAGCGCCCGGGTTGTGGCAAGCGCAGATGATTCTTTGCAGCGAAGATCGGGCTCAAGCCCATGACCAAATCCGCCGTCATCATTTTGATACCGGCTGAGCTCTTCAAGCACTTCGGAAAAGCTCCCGCCTTCGAATTCATATCGATATAGGGCGGCTTCAAGCGCTCTGGCTTGAGTCAGCATGTACTGTTTCGCCCGGTCCGTTTGCTCGTGTGACAGCAGCTTCATGACGGTTCCAACTCCTCATAAAAAGTGATTCTATTGCCGAAGGGGTCGGTTACGCACACCTCTTTGCTGTTCCAAGGTGCCGTCTCAACGGCAGGTCGTGCATATGGATAGTTCTTCGAGTGGAGCTCCGCGTGATATTGCTCGATCTCCGTCATTTCAATGCGAACAGCCGACCCGGGCGTACAGTCCCCATGATGCTTGGTCAAGTGAATGGAAACCTCTCCCTTGGTTACCTGCATATACAGCGGAGCTCCATCTTCAAAACGATGCTCCCAATCAATCTGAAAGCCAAGATAATGAACATAAAATTCCTTGGCCTTGTCCACATCAAATATTCGAAATAATGGAATAATGCCCAGCATGGGATGGTCCCTCCTAATTCTAATAATCGTTATTATGCTTATTTGCTCCATTCGTCCGATCTCAAGCTCAACTAAGCGGTTTTAATCGCATCCGCCCAATTCGCATCGGGGTTGAGATATTGAAATCACTTCAATTCTCATAACGGCCCCCTTCTAACTTCCGTTCACCAAAACTACTGAAAAAACCCAGCTCAAGAAGATCCTTTCTTTCAGCTGGGTTTGTATTTCATGGATGTATACCTTCGATTATACAATGGGGAAGGTCGCTATGGAATCCTTGTTTAGTTCATCCGCATTATCTGCAAGGGAGACCGAATGAAGTAAACGGTACCCTATTCCCCAATTTTGCGAACCTGCTTGATTTTTTCACCTTCGGCAAGCTTTTGCGCCCGCGCGCGCTTTACACGACTCCATACCAGCAGAATCAACAACGAACACCCTAGGCAGATGAAGATGACCTTCAAATAGTGTTCAACCAGGTTCAGAATAACCTGCCACTGCTCCCCGAAGATAAAGCCGATACTGAAAAAGCCGATGACCCACGAAGCAATGCCCAAGTAACCGTACAGGCAGACCGTCCGGAACGGGACACGGATCATCCCGATAAAGTACCCGATAAATTGCCTGACGCCGGGAATGAAAAAGCTAATGAGCAATAGCTTATTGCCGTATTTGTCGTAGTAGGCCTGCGTCTTCTCTACCAGGGACGGCTTCAGAAACAACCACTTCCCGTATCGCTCGATGAGCGGCATGCCCAGCTTGTAGCCCAGCACATACGTAATGGTTAGGCCGATGGCTGCGCCGCAGAAGGCAAACAGGAGTGCCGGAGCAAAGCTGATGACTTCCTTGTACGCCAGGAAGCCGGTATACGTCAGTGTGCTGTTACCCGGAGGAATCGGAAGCGCAATAAAATCAAGGGGCAGCCCGATCAGAAGCACCATATATCCATATTGTTCAAATAATCGTTCAACGACTTCGAATAAATTCATCGGTCTGCTCCTTCATCTTTTAACGAAAGCTGTCTGCGTATTGCCCCTCGTAATCTTGCAGGTAGGCTTCTCTAGACATTAATCCATAAGCACGGGGATCGAGCTCATGCAGCCAGTTCCGCTGTGCGGAATGGCTTTGCAATACCGTCATTAATGCTGATAACACGGAAAGCGCGGAATCTTTATGACCGTATCGCGCAGCGCTGCGTTTCATCTCTGCCAGAATGGACGCATGATGCAGCATGTGGAGAAGCCGGTCCATAAGCTCTCCCTCGTCCGCCTGCTGGGCAACCCCGATCCCGACCAAATAATCCGCATTATCCTGTTCTTGACCCGGAACCGGCTTGAAGAGCAGCATCGGCAATTCCATCGTTAGCGCTTCGGATATCGTGAGTCCGCCCGGCTTTGTTATCATGAGATCGGCAATGGCCATTAATTCGTGCATTCGGTTTACATACCCCATGACCATAACCTGCGGGTGATCCGCAAATTCTTCCTGCAGCGATTGATACAGCTTATCATTGCGTCCGCATACGACGATAAACCGGACATGCTCGGGATATGCCCGCGATTGAAGCAGCTTCACGATCTCGCTGTCGATCATACCTTCGCCGCCTCCCATCATGAGGACGACTTGCTCAGACGGGCTCAGCCGGTAGCTCTCGCGAACCCGATCACGATTCACCGGCTGCGTATACAGCGGATGGACCGGTATGCCCGTGACCGATATTTTCTCGCCGGCTATCCCTTTACGCTGCAAGGCCTCCTTGACCTTACCCGATCCCACCATATAGTGATCGGTATGCTCATGGATCCAATAGCTGTGATCCGTATGATCGGTAATCACCGTGACGACAGGTACATCGGTGAGGCCCATCGATTTCAGCAGCGACATGCCTGCAGCCGCAGGCGGAAACGTGCTGATCACAACGGACGGTTTCTGATCTTCTAGCAAACTGCCCAGCTTTTGCAGGCTGAACGTGCTCAAACGCTTTAGGAGCTGGATGAGGGTGTTTTCCTCTCTCGTCTTTTGAAACAAATAACCGTACAACGATGGAAAGTGCTTTACCCATTGAATAAAAAAGTATTGGCCTGCCACATGCAAACGTGGATGCGTCAGCTCCATATAATCAATGACTTTAACGCTTAGATGCGGGGAGTTTCTCTTGGCTGACTCCACAATGGCCCTGGCTGCCTGGTTATGGCCTTCGCCCAGACTGCCGGTTAATATTAAAATTTGGTGCTCATTCATGGATTTCATCGATACGACTCCTTATCAGACGTTAAGATATTCCTACAGCATTCATTAGGTACACGACCAGCCAGCCGGTTCCGAATCCAATAGCGCCGCCCGCCAAGCAATCCGTCGGGTAATGATACCCCCAATAAATTCTGGAAAGTCCGACCAATGCGGCCAGAGCAAGCAACAAACAGGTGTACAGCGGGGACACGAGAAACAATACCGGTGTGATGACCGCAAAAATACCTGAGGTATGTCCCGATGGAAACGAATAGTCCTTGAGCGGGAAGTTCCCGACCTTCACTTGCTCCAAAGCCCGGAACGGCCGGTTTCTCCGCACTCCTTTTTTGATCAATACGACAATAATGTGACTGACGAGCAGTGCGATTGCGCTTTGGTACGCCGATACATCCCACGCCTCGTAAGCAAACCAGGCGATCAGCAGTGCGCTGGCGATGGTCGAAATGGCACCGCCCAGATGTGTGATTCCGCCGAACAACCGGTCAAATATCCGGCTGCTGATCGATTGGTTGCACCATACGAACAATTGATGATCCCATCGTTGAACGCGTTCCAGCATATTAGTTCCCACCTGCCGATACTTGATCTTGATGCGTTGCTTCTGTTTCTGCCGGAGCTTGAAGCTCCTCCGCCTGCTTCTTCTTTCGTTTCTTCACGGTATGAATCGTAAACCAAATGCCCCCGATGAGTGCGCCGGCAACCAGCAGAATGATGGTCAGCACATGATCAACCATATGCTCGGCGGCTCTGCCGTATATATAGAACAATACGCCAACCGTGTAAAATTTGAACGCCCGCCCGATCGCGGCATAGCTGAGGAGCTTCCACAACGGGTAATTCATGCAGCCCGACAAAATCGTAAAGATTTTGAATGGGATGGGTGTGAATGCGCCGACAAGGATCGCGGCCTCTCCGTGCTTCTTAAACAAGCTTGTTGCCGAATCATACCATTTCTTCTTGAGCATCTTACTCAGAACAAGCTGCCCGGAAGCTTTGCCGATGCCGTAACCGATCGGCGTTCCGAGAATACATCCGACAAATCCGATGCTTGCCAGCCAAATCGCCCGCTCCGGGGTTAGGACGCTCAAAGATAATTGCGAAAATAACGCGGGGATCGGAAAAATAATGGCATCGATCATCGCGTGAATAAATAAGCCGATATCGCCTAAGTTACGTAAAAACTCCATTCAACACGTGCTCCTCTGCATGGTTACTTGTGTTACAGCCGGGTAATATGAGTTCGCTTAAATTCGCGGGCACTCCGAATGATCGAGGCAATACTTCCTGACCACGCCTCTGTCCTGTTCAAGTTAATGAAAGGATACCATGAACGAGTGGCGATAGCTTCCGTCTCCAGACGATAATCATCCTAGACTTAGGTCTAGCTATTAGTAGCTGCTATTATATTAACGAGAACCACCCCGGATAAGTTGGTCCCATTCAACCAAGCCTCAAAAAATAAAGCCCAGCCCTTACAAGGACCGAGCTGTTACGACCTAACTCTTCAGCTGGCATATTGCGCTCACTTCTGCAATTGAGCGGACTACATAATCTGCGGCGGATAGATCCTGGTTACCCGAATTTGGATTAACGAAACCGATACACTGCATGCCGGCTGCTTTGGCCGCAGCAATGCCATGGCGCGCATCCTCCAGCACCATGCAGGAAGCAGGCTCCGCGCCAAGCAATTCAGCTGCCTTCAAATATACATCAGGCGCAGGCTTGCCTCTGTCGACCTCTTCCCCGCTTACGATACAGTTAAAGGCATCCAGCAGACCGAATTTGTCCAGCACCGCTTGGATAAAGACAGGGGGCGATGAGGATGCGATCCCAACGGGGATGCCGCTGGCTTTCAAATCCGCGAGCAGCTCGCGAATTCCGTCAATCGGTTCCATTTCGCGGGCGGTCAATATTTTAATTTTATTGGATAATTGATAATCGATGATTTCGGATACCGTCCGCTGCAGCTGATATTCTTCCCGGATCAGCTTCCACATTTCGGGATTGGTCATCCCTACATATTTCTCGAGCTGCTCCTGCGTGATAGCAGCCCCAAAATCCTTCATAACCTGAATGTCCACTTCGAAATGAAGCGGCTCGCTGTCAATAATGACACCATCCATATCAAAAATAAAAGCCTGAATCATACATGCTCCTCCTTTGAACGATTTCGGTTCAGCTCCCGAATCTTTTCCCTATTCTGAGAGCGTCTTTGCACCCTATGATATTTAACGATTTCCATCTGCTGTATGAGCGTTAGAGCGAGCAATGTAATCATTACACCTGCAGCAAAGATCAGCGTGCCCCATCCATCCATTGTAAATAATAGAATGAGGATCAGCTCCACAACGATGAAGATTCCTGCGCCTATAGCCAAGTTTTTCACAGCTCCGTCAAATCCCGCTTCATCTGAATCGTAATCATCGCGGCATCTCCATTGAGCGTGGTAATGTTTACTTCATACGGCTTGAACCCCTGTTTGTGATAAAAGACCAGCCCCCGCGTGTTGGTATTATGGCAGCTGAGATGCAGGCTGTTCACCCCGTATTTCGTTTTCGCCAATCGCATCATTGTTTGAAGCAGCTCTTTCGAAGCGCCTTTCCCCCGATGGTCCGGGGCAACGATGACATTGCCGAGCCATGCTGAACCGTCCTTCACATCATAGAAGTTCGCGTAAGCGACTGGCCGATCAGTGGAGGCCTCAACGATAACCGTAGGCTCTAACCGATTCTCGAGCAGGTCCATCACTTGCTGCGGCGTCAAAGGAAAGCCGGACCTCGGACTCATGTAAAAAAGCTCCTCCGGCGTTTGCGGAAAGCCGCATATCAACTCGAGATCCAGTTCATTTAGCGGCCTGTATGTATACAAAATTGAACACTCCTTTACGTTCGGATGCCAAAGCGAGCACAACATACACACATCCATCCCCCATCATTGGTCCCGATGGCATGGCATGGTCAACCTCGGCTGACTTGAAATAAAGACCCGGCTTAGACAGCTTATCTAAGACCAGGTCTTCAGGTTAGCTTCTCCCATGATTATACAACCGATCGGCCGATAGAGTAACCCCTTGGCGATCAAGCCTTGGACTTGCTTCCATACTCTACATGCAAAAAGCCGCATAGCCGGGTAAAGGTTTATCATTCAACATGTTTCGCCCGATACCAATAAGTGTATATTTCCCGGTAGCGCAGCCGGTCGTATAGCCGGTTAGCCGGCAGATTCGCTTGCACGACTTGGAGATAGCTGCTGGTCGCCCCTTGTGCTCTCGCCCATTGAAGAATATGTAATAAAATCTGTGTGCCATAGCCGCGCTTTCTAAACGCAGGTGCGGTTGCAATATCAAATATCCCCACAACGTTCTCCTCTAGAGCACCGATTCCGCAGGCCGCCGGCCTGCCTTGATCATATAAGGAAAAGAAGCCGTAAGGAACGGAAGAGCGGCTGAACAGCTGCTGCTTGATGTCCCTGTTTTTTGCCGTGAGCCCCGTAATCTCCGTCAGATCATCAAGCCATTCTTTGTTCAACTGTTCATAGACGGACACATCCCGATATGTCGGGGCCGGCACGTTGTCCAGACAATCCAGCACTTTGAGACTCGTGGGGTCGAGAACGGAGTAACCTTGGTCATCCAGAATCGAATCGAGTTCAGGGGGATTGAACGGCGTAACTTTAAATACAACGTCAAGACCCTCTCTTGCATATATGCGTTCACAATATTGAATCTGTTCATACAGATCAACCGACGGCTCCGTGTAGAGCGCGCTGACCGAGTTGGAACGCTTCGTGAAGCCGGCCGCTAACCGGAGCAGCCAGCCGTTACGGACGATCGTTTGGAATGCGGGCCAGGCATTCAATGTCATTTCCTCAATCCGCTTATCATCCATATCTACCACCCCACCTTCATAGAATAGGATTAAAATACACTATATTGTATATTCATGCAACACTTAAACAAGCATGATATGTTACGAAATTTCCTTTATGAAACACTGTCTCCATAAATATTGCAGCTATCTTTATGAAAAAAAAGTAACCATCTATTTTAGATGGTTACTGACGTTCCTTTATTTTTTAATCTTGCAGATTACTCCGGATTCGGTATGAAGTCTCCGCCTCGGCATCGCTTCAAATAATGAAGCGCATGAACCTGTCCGGTCATTTCAAGCTCCCCGTTATATACGGGATCGTGCCAGCCTTCAATATCGATCGTTCCCTGATAGTTGCCCTGCCGCAAAATCGTGATGATATCGGTCCAGTCGGTGTCGCCGAATCCGGGCGTACGGTGCCATACATAAGGCTTCGGCCCGTGAATGCCATATTCCCTCACGATATCCCAAGCAATCGTTGCATCCTTGCCATGGACGTTGAATACTTTATCCACCCATTTCCGCAGCTGCGGAATCGGATCGATCAAAGACACCATCTGATGGCAGGGCTCCCACTGCAGGCCGATATGGTCCGACGGGATGGCGTTGAACATCATCTCCCACGCCGTCGGGTTATGGGCAATATTCCAATCCCCCGTCTCCCATGTCCCGCCCATGTCACAGTTCTCGAATGCAATGCGGACGCCTTGATCTGCCGCTCTTTTGGACAGCTCGCCGAACACCTTCGCATATTGCGGGATCGAGGCGTCGATGGATTCGCCCGTCAATCGTCCGGTAAAACCGGAAACGATGTCGGTGCCGAACAGATGGGCATGATCGATCAGACGCTCCCAGCTCGCCAAGGTATCGGCATTACTGCCTTCCCCGGTCAGCGGATTGCCGAAAATCCCGAGCGTCGACACGATAAAACCATGTTCAGCTTGCAGTTCGCGGACCCGCTTGGTCGTCTCCACAAGATCGGTATCGCCTGTCGTCTGCCAGAAGGTAAGGCCGAACGATTCAAAGCCGTGGGGCGCGATCTGAGGGATGACCCGTACAGCGTCCCCGCCGCCAACCAGCGTTCCGATGCGCAATAATTTCGTCATGTTGATTTACCACTCCCATTTGACGTTTAGTATGCGTTTGCAAGTTCAGTATAACTGGGTTTCCCTGCCTTTTCTCGTCTTATCTTGTGCTTTCCTAGTTCAATATTGCGGGAGTTTCTTGTCTCGATCCCCAGCCTGGTCATCGGATTCCATGGTATAGCGGGATGTCTCGAAGAAAGACCATTCATTTACCGATCCACTGCCGTCTCTTTGCTAAAGAACGTATAAGAACGTCCAGTCTCGCCCACAAACACTACGGGTTCGAAGCCGGGAGCCTCCAATCGGCAAGGGCCTGAAGCTGCGCAAGTGACGACGGCTTCCGTAACCTTGCCCTCTGCCCAAACGAAGTCGACGGTATAACCTCCCCTGGCTCGCAGCCCCTTCACGCTCCCCTCGCTCCAGCAATCGGGCACTGCGGGAAGGAGCCGGATTGCCCCGTCATGGCTTTGCAGCAGCATCTCGGCGATGCCTGCCGTACCGCCAAAATTACCGTCGATTTGAAATGGCGGATGATCATCGAACAGATTAGGCAGTGTGGAGTGGTCCAAGAGCGCCCTCACATTCTCGTAAGCTGTGGCTCCGTCCTGCAGACGTGCCCAGAAGTTAATGATCCATGCACGGCTCCAGCCGGTGTGCCCCCCGCCGCTGGCAAGCCTGCGTTCCAATGTCGTCTTGGCGGCCTCAGCCAAATCCGGCGTTCGCTCCACGCTAAAGCGTTCGCCCGGGTAAAGGGCAAACAGATGGGAGATGTGACGGTGTCCCGGCTCCACCTCTTCGTAATCCTCCATCCACTCCTGGATTTGGCCGTATTTACCGATTTGCGGTTGGGGCAGCCGCTTCAGCGTGCCCGTGAGTTCATCGCGGAACGCCTCATCCCGTCCGATGATTTCCGAAGCCCGAATGCAGGCATCAAACAGCGCTTCGATGATCTGAAAATCCATCGCTGCTCCGACGCAGAGCACCCCCGTCTCGCCGTTTGGCAGCTTATACCGGTTCTCCGGTGAGACGGAAGGGCAAGTCACCAGCCGTCCTTCGGCGTCTTCGATCAAATAATCCAGCAGAAACAACGCCGCTTCCTTCATTGTCTCATACACCCGCGCCAGAAAATATCGGTCCTGACCGAACCGGTAATGCTCCCACAAATGCAGGCACAGCCAGGCAGCGCCCATCGGCCAGAAAGAAGCCGGAAGATACGTATCCTGCGGCGCCGTGTCCGCCCAAATATCCGTATTGTGATGGGCGGTGAAGCCCCGGCAGCCGTACATGACATGTGCTGTCACCCGACCGGGCTCGCGCATCCGTTCGATCAGCTCGAACAACGGCTCATGGCATTCGGCCAGATTGCAATTTTCTGCATGCCAATAATTCATCTGTGCATTGATATTAATCGTGAATTTACTATCCCACGGCGGGGTGAAGCTGTCGTTCCAGATGCCTTGAAGATTCGCGGGCAAAGAGCCCGGGCGGCTGGAAGCAATGAGCAGGTATCGGCCGAATTGAAAATAAGTCGCGATCAGGCCGTGATCCTCTCCTCCTTGTTGAAACTGCATCAACCGTTCGTCGGTCGGCAGCACGGTTTTGTCCGGGCTCTCGGGCAGCTTCAGATCGACCCGTCCGTACAGCTCGCGGTAATCGGCGACATGCCGGGCTAGCAGCTCAGCATATGGAACCCGGCTCAGCATCTCCAGCCGCCGTTTGCCATCAAGCTCCGGATCGGGATGGCGGAACGTTGTTCCGGCAGTGATCAGCAGCGTCACCGAGCTTGCGCCATCCACCAGCAAATACTCCCCAAGGGTACGGCAGACGCCGCCATCCGGAACCGCTTTCAGGACGGCGCTAAACGAGCTGCCTCCTTCGCCGCCGCAATCCCCGCGCATGGCAAGCCCGCTTTCCTTCCATTTGTCCGTCTTCTCCAGGTATCTCCAGTTTCGGCGATTGAACCGGGCTTTTAACGAGACTGCCCCCTGTTTGTCGGCGGATATCCGGATGACGATCGCCTGATCCGGATAGCTGGCAAATAGCTCGCGCGTATACCTGATCTCGCCGATCCGATAGCTGACCCGGGATATGCCGTTCTCCAAATCAAGCTCCCGCACGTAGTCGACGGCAGGAAGCTCGTGATGGCTAAACGACAACAGCAGATCGCCGAGCGGCATATAGTGCCGCTGCGCTTCGGGCAGCCCCGCCATCGTCATCGCTGCCAGCTCCTCGGCCTCCCGCAGCCTTCCCTCCATAATCAGCTTTCGAATCTCGGGCAAATGAGGCAGCGCGTCTTCGTTGTTGCGGTCGCGGGGGCCACCATACCATACGGAATCCTCGTTGAGCTGCAGCTTCTCCTCAGCCGTGCCGCCGAAAATCATCGCCCCCAGCCGGCCGTTTCCGATCGGCAGCGCCTCGTTCCATTCGGCCGCCGGTTTCCTATACCACAAGCGATGCTTCTGTTCCTTGCTAACCAAGCTTGTCATGGCTTCTCCTCCAATCCGCTTTATAAATTGCACTAGTTCAGCTCCATCACATGTCGAAAGGCAAATCGCCAAGGTAAAGCACCGGAAAATCGGGCGTAATCCATCCATTTAATCGTTACGGTCGATTTTTCAATAATGCTGATGGGCTTCAATGCGCACCCAAGCCACCTTCATTCCAACTTATTGTAACGATCCGATATAAGAATAAAAATTGCCTAATCCCGCATATTTGTACCTTATTTTGATATCACGGCCCCATATCAATGATCACTTATAACGAAAAAGCCCGCAGCGCGAGCTTTCCGTCCTTCCATCGCAATGCTGACCTCAAAAGCGCCGCGGGCACGCAAGCCTTGCCTCGAACCGCATTGGTTTCGACTCGTCTGAAGTGCCGTTCACAATTGGACATTCGCTTCGACAGTCCCGCGTCCTGAGCACAGAATCATGCCCCAAAGAATCCGAGCTTATCGCGCCGCGGTCTACTTCGATATCGTCGATGAATCGTAGGCAGCCTGCATGATTTCAAGATAACGCTGCATGTTCAAGCCCTCCAGCCCTTTCACGTAATCATCCCAATCTTTATCCAGACTCTTGGCGCCGGTAATGAACAGCAGAGCGTTCTGGTCGACATAGTCTTTGATGTTGGTCTGCATCATGCTGGCTTCATCGGCGACCAACGGGTCGACCCATAGCGCCCAGTGCGGGAATATTTCTTTCGGCTCCTTGCCTTCCATCAATAACGTTGCCTCGTAAAGACGGCGTTCGTAACCATCGTTAGCGTAAATATCCGTGCCCTGAACCTCGGCATCGCGGTATGCCCGGTGGTGATTATATTGGGTTAGTGCCCCCCAGCTGTCATTGCGGGGCTGCTCCCCGGATTCAAGCGGGATCGATTTATAGAGCGGCTCCACTTTGTCGTTCAGCGCGATTTCTCCAACCTGCGGCTTGCGCCAGCTCTTGCCTTCTTCACCGAGATAGGAGAGCATTGCCCCTTCTTGCGTATAGAAATAATCCAGCATTTTAATGGCGGCGATCTGCGCCTCTTTGCTCGCTTTATTCGTCAGAACGAAGGATGCGCCCGGATCGATCGGATAGTTGAACGTTGCATAATTGGCGTGTGGTCCTTGCAGAGGCGGAAGCGGGTTGTAGTCCTTGCTGTAGGGTGCATCTTCTCCTGTGGTTAAAAACAGGGCGGGATGCATGCCTGCTCCGGCACCCAAAAGCTGTGCGTCGGCGTTATCCCCGATTTTTTTGTATGCGCCTGCATTTTGTGTAAACGCCCCCGGGTCAATGAGTCCGCCGTCATACAGCGATTTGATGTAGGCCAGCGCTTCCCGCCATTCCGGTTTGTTCGCCGCGGTGTCGACCTTGCCCTCCTTCATGATGAGATACGTCCTGTCGTCGTTGTAAATAAAGCCGTTCATGAGATAAGGAATCACGTGAACGCCGAAATTTTCGACGGATCCGCTGAGCGGCACTTCGTCCGCCTTGCCGTTTCCGTTCGGATCCTGCGTCTTGAAGGCTTCAAGGACCGCTTTGAATTCTTCCGGCGTCGTCGGCTGCGCAAGTCCGAGCTGATCAAGCCACTTCGTATTGATCCACATTTTATTCGGGTATGAGCAGTGGAAGCATTCGTTTAAGCCGGTCAATCCGTAAATCTTGCCGTCAGGAGCAGTGTTCATGGCCTTATAATATTCGTTGTTCTCCAGCACTTCCTTAATGTGGGGAGCATGCTCCTCGATCAGGTCGTTTAGCGGAACGATCACCCCCTGCTGCCCGAACTTCAGCAAGTCCGTCTGCGAGAAACGGTCCACCCAAGGAATAAGCATATACAAATCCGGATAGTCGCCGGACGCAAGCGAAATTTGGCGTTTTTCGGCCGCGCCGTCGAACGGAACGGTTGTCCAGTTGAACTTGATGCCGAATTGCTCTTCCATTTTTTTCGTAAACTTATTGGTTTTCAGATCCACATCCGAGCTTTGATGGGCAAATACGTTGATCGTAACCTTCTCACCGGAATCCTGTAAGCCTCCTTCCGTCCCTTCGCTTCCTTCGTTGTCGTTTCCGCCGGAGCATCCGGCAAGCACCAAACTAAGCATCAGTATGAGAACAAGCAGACGGGTTCCCGTTTTTCTCAAATCAATCTCCCCCTCATGAATTGGTTATCAATATAACGGGCGATGCCCGGGATCAGCCCTTCACGGAGCCAATCAGCATGCCTTGTACGAAATAGCGCTGCACAAACGGATAGATCACCAGCACCGGGAGGCTTGCCACCACAATGAGCGAGTATTTCATCAGCTCGGCCATTTGCTGCTGCTTAACCATCTCCCCGGCGTCCATATTGCCCGTTCCGCTGCCCAAGATGAGAATGCTGCGGAGTATGAGCTGAAGCGGATAGAGCGATTGCGATTTCAAATAGATCAAGGCATCGAAGTAGGCGTTCCACTGCCCCACCGCGTACATGAGTGAGAGCACGGCGATAATCGGTTTGGCAAGCGGAAGAACGACGCTGAAAATGTAGCGGATGTCGCTGCACCCGTCGATGTCTGCCGCCTCGGAAAGCTCATCCGGGATCGAGGTCTGAAAGAAGGTTCTGGCGATAATGACCTGCCATACCCACACGGCGTTCGGAATGAGCAGCGCCCAGCGGGTATCGATCATGCCCATCGATTTGACGACCAGATAGGTCGGGATCAAACCGCCGGAGAACAGCATGGTGAATGTAATGAAAACCATAAGCGGCGTGCGGCCGAAAAATGACTTTTTCGATAACGGGTATGCGACCATGATGGTCAGGGATACGCTGATAAACGTACCAGCAACGGTATAAAACAGCGAATTGGCATAACCCGTCAGCACCTGGCCGTTTCGGAACACCGCTTCATACCCCGCCAGCGATACGTCGACCGGCCACAGCCACACCTTGCCTGCAGAGACGGCGCTTGGACTGCTCAGGGACGAGCTTACGATGTAAATAAGCGGATACAGGACGGCAATTAGAACCAAGATCAGCAAGATATAGGTCACGCTCAGAAAAATGCGGTCCCCCAGCGACTCCTTGATCTTGATCCTCGTGCTCCGGCGGCTTCCTTGATGGGTTTGCAATGTGTTCATGTCACTCCCCCCTTTTCGCGAAATTTACCAGAGACTGGTATTGGAAGCCCGCTTGGCAACGGCATTGACAACCAGGAGCAGCACCAGATTGATCAAGGAATTGAATAGCCCGACCGCCGTGGCGAAACTGTAATTCGCGTTCAGCAACCCGATTTTGTACACATACGTGGAGATGATTTCCGATGTGGACAAGTTCAGCGGATTTTGCAATAAGTACATTTTCTCGAAGCCGAGCGCCATGATGTTGCCTACGCTGAGAATCAGAATGATGACCGCTGCCGGCAAGATCCCAGGAAGATCGACATTCAGGATCTTCTGGAACCGATTGGCGCCGTCCACCTTGGCCGCTTCATATAAGGACGGGTCCACGCCCGCCAGGGCAGCAAGATAAATGACGGCGGAGTAGCCCATGGTTTGCCATACGTCGGACAGCACGTAGATCGTGCGGAACATGCCAGGCTCTCCAAGATAATTGATCGCTTCGAAGCCAAGCGCACCCGCGATCGTATTGACGATCCCAAGACGCGGGGACAAGAACAGCATGATGATGGACACCATGACCACCGTGGAGATGAAATATGGCGCATAGGTGACCATCTGCACGGTTTTTTTGAACCTTGCACTCTTCACCTCGTTCAAGGCCAGCGCTAGCAGAATCGGGATCGGAAACCCGACGATCAATTGATAGAACGAAATGTACAGCGTATTTTTGATCAGCGTCGCGAACGCCGGGTTGCGAAAAAACATCTCGAAGTACTGCGTGCCGACCCATGGACTTCCCCATATCCCTTTCACCACGTTATAGTTCTTGAAGGCAAGCACGGCGTTTGCCATCGGCAAGTACTTGAAGATGATGAAATACAAGACCGGCGGAATGACCAGCAGATACAGCTGCCAATGTCTTCTGAAGCTTCGGGAGGCAAATCTCCCGATTTCCGAGCGTGTATTGCTCGGGGCTCTGACTGTTTTGGACTTGGAAAATAGAGTACTCAGTTCCATCCCTCCTTCGATGAGCAGCTGCCAATGAAGCAGGAACCCTGTTTGGCAGCGCTTTCTTGTGCGTAATCATAAAATTGCACGCTCGGCGCCGTAAAGGCACACTTTCTCCCTCACCGTACAATTTCGGAAACGGATCCTTTCCAAGCGTTGATTTTCCTCGTTTTTTTCATTTGACGGATTCGATAAAAAAACGTCACTCGACACGTCCGATCCATTCGTTTAATGAGGTGCCTGACTCCCCTTCCGTAAAAGACGGCTAGGTCACCGTCTCCTTAATCGGCCATTTGCCGGAACGTGCTCGGCGACACGCCGCGAACCCGCTTGAAGGCCCTCCGAAATGAATGGGCGCTGTTATACCCCACCTGCGCAGCGATTTCGTCAATCGTCAATAGGTTCTGCTGCAGCAGCTCGGCCGCCTTGCCGATCCTCACCAGTTCAATGTAGTCCGAAGGATTCGTTCCCGTATGCTCCTTGAACATTTGGGAGATATACTTTTCTGGCTTGCCAATATGCTCCGCGATACGATAAAGCGTCAGCTCGGTGTCGGAGTAACGCTCGTGGATATAGCGGATGATCTCACTTACGGTCTCGGCATGCATGTCGCATTTTTTCTTCCGGACGTCCATGCATATATCATGAATAAGCTTTCCGAATCTGTCCCTGAGCTGATCGACCCCGTCCGTTGACGAAACGGCAGCGATCTGTTCCTTGATATGGTCGGTCAACGACTCGTCGTGGAATATTTTTTGTTCGGCCAGCTTTAAAAAGGTTCCCTTCAGCTCCGTCACAAACTGCTGCGTCATATCGTACGACAGCTCCCTTTCTTCAAAGTTCCGGCTGAACAGCTGGTCAAGAAGACGGTAGGTTTCCTCCAGTTCACCCGCCTTAAGCGTATTGAGCATTCGCTGTTCGGATTCAATCGGATAATAGTACAGCTCCGTTGCTTTCATCGCATCCTCGAACCGGGTGATGCCGACTGCCCTGGTGTGGACGGCATATTCCAGTGCTTGCTGCGCTTCGTTGAACGAGTCGGCTACGCCGTTCCACGCGTCGAACGCCGAACCCAGCCCGATCGTGATCGACAATCGATGCTGCCGATATACGGCATCGACCAGTTCGAGCAAACCGGCTTCCAGGCGGCGATTTAGCTCTCCGGCAAGCACATGCACGAAAGCGATCTGGTCCGAACCCCAGTCCGTAACCAGCACATCGGGTTCCAGCCGGCTCAAGGCCTGCCGGACGATCAACCGGGCGACGCTGAGTTCCTGGATGATTTCCTCACTGTCGGCGCTGCCATATCCGGCAACTTTCAGAATGCCTGCACGTCCATGCTCGCCGCGGAGCCGGACTCCGGTTTGACCGGAAACCGCCTCGAGCTCGCGCAGCGTATAGAAGTCGCCTGTCAGCAGCCGCTTGATGAACGCATCCCTAAGCAGCGGGAGCTGATCGTTCAGTGAAGACTCCAGCAATTTATTGTTTGCGATCAGCGCCGCGATATTGCCGGCCAGAAAATCATACTCATTGCCGATCTTTTCCCGAGAAACGTGGTTTTGTTCGCGAAATACAGACAGTAGCGAATGGACCTTAGCACTGTGCCGGTACGCGAGCACAAGTCCGATCAGCAAACCGATAATCAGCGCTGCCAGCGTAAATGTCGTCGTAACCTTCTGGATTCTGTCGGCCTTCGTCATCAGCGCCTGCTCGGGTATTCCGGCCATATAGGCCCAGCCGTTCAGGTCGGACCGGATGGAGATCAACAGCCGTCCGTCGCCCGTGGGGCTGACCTCGCCGTTCTCATCGGAAGAAGCTTCGGTGAAGCGCTTGGCCTCCTCTTCTCCGATGCCGCGGGACAGAATCAATCTGCCTTCCCGGTCCGCAACCAACGCCCAGCCCCCGTATTGGTCCACGATATTTTGCAGCAGGCTGCCCATATGATCTTCATCGATCAGTACGCCGATCATCGCCTGCGGATTGTTAAAGCTGTTAAGCGGGATCGATTGCAGAAACGTGACGGCCGGCGTCTCGACAAACACCGTATCGCGGATTTCCCGCCTATATTTTTTAAGCGGAACCATCTCATTCAGATGAGGTTTCTTTAATACAGCCTCCTCCCATTCCTCGAACGTCATTCCTTCAAGCCGATTCGCCTCGTAATAATGCTCGGGCCGGTAATAGACGGTATTCGGCGTAATAATCGCGTTATAATTACGTATGTAGATGAAGAAATTGGAGAGGTAATCATTCGTGCTGCTGTACATGGACAGGCTGCGCTGCATGCGTCCCAAGCCGTAAACGTTGTTGCTGTCGAGCAGCTTGGGATCAGCGATCAGACGATATAGATCCTGATTGATCGCAAGCTGCTTCGTGAAGGTTTCCACCTCCACCAGATGACGCTCGATGATCTCTTTTCCCAGATTCAAGGAACTCAGGCTGTTTTCGATTGAGCTTGCTTTCGCCACTTCAATCGAAGTCCTGTACGATGCATAGCCCGCAATTTGGGGGATCAGGAGCACGATCAAGTAGGAAATCAGAAATCTGCGGAACACCGGGGAGAACTTGGACCATAAACGCTGCATATGTACCCTCCTCAATAGAAAGCGCTTTCAAAGTAAGGCAATACGATGATACACTTGACTGTTCGCAAGAAAAAGGTACAATTCCTTCCTCGGGGTACAATTGCTTACGATTGCTATAGGCTAGGAGCGAAATGACATCCAACCGTTTAGGGCTGAAATTTCGGATCAAATCCAGCCCAGAACAAAGAGCTGTCCGTCCAAGTCGCCTGCAAGACCTGGAGACAGCTCTTTGTCAAAACTGCTGCTTTATCATTGATACCAGAACCGTGGACGATAGATTACCGCCCGAGTTCGCCTACAAAGGTCGTAACGCTCTGCGCGGGAAGATGGGCCCAGAAGTTGCTCCCCGTTACATTGAGAGTCGTACCGGGTTGAAGATTGCTGCTGCCGCTCGTGATCCACCTTGATACCTGCGAAACCGATCCGTTTTGCAGCACAAAGTTCTGATTGACCCCGGCGCTGCTCCGGTTAATCGCAACGATAACGATTTTGTTGTCACCTTTATAGGCTGATACGTAAACGTTGGATTCAGGATTTTTCGTGGCATCCACCCTGACATAGCCGGGGCGGACAAATTTGGAGAAATGAGCCATATTGTAGCCGCGTTTGCTGATCGTGCCGTCCTCCTTCATCGGACCGTAAGATCTGCGGATATACCACCACACGTAGGCTTGAAAATCGCCTTCTACCAGCGCATTGTGGATGTGATAGGACACGTCAAGGGCTTCAGGCCAGCGATCCGCCGAGTTGTTGTCGCTGTTCGGGTAGTATACCTCCGTCATCCAGAGATCTTTTCCCGCTCCTTTTTGTTTGAATAGCGGATAAGCGAAATTGCTAATCGGGGTCCCGTACAGATGAGCGCCGAGAATATCCATATTGGCAAGCGCCTGGGGATCATTCAAAATCGGATCCGACATATTTTTCAGATACTGGAACGATTCCGGCGCGATGACTCTCGTGTTGATCGATCCGGCATTTTCTTTCATAAACCGAAGCATTTCCTGCGGTGTCCACCACGTCCAGTCATGTGCATAATCGGGCTCGTTTTGGACGGATATCGCATACAGATCGACGCCATTGTTTCTCATATACGTCACGAAATCGTTAAGATGCTGGGCATACGCGGCATACTTGTCGTAACGAAGCCGCTTTGCCGACGTATCGCCGTTGTGGTTGAAGGTCTCGACCATATCGGCCGGCGGATTCCAAGGGGAAGCAAATACGATGGCTCCAAGGGCAATGGCCCGTTTGGCCGTCTCCAGCTCACGATGCCACTGATTTCGGTCTTCATGCACGTAGATTCTTAATATTGAGAAACCTAACTGATTCGCCCCGTTTCCGAATGCGGTATCTCTCTGTGCTGCCGTCAAATCGCCGATCCATGCCGGGTGGTTGATGCCTCCGAATCCGCGAATCACTTGCTTCTCCGAGGAAACATTGATGACGGCATCGCTGGCTGCGGCAATATTGCCAGGTGCAACCAGAATGGACAAAGCGATGGCAAGAGACAAACATACGCATAAGTATTTCTTAAACCGTAAACTCATGAGACTGCTCCTCTCGAATTTTTTTGGCTCCTCAAACCAAGGTCACGCGTTGAATAAATATTCAGCCGGTCAATTCCATTCCATTGCTTGCTCCTCTAACAATCGCTTTATCGCTTTGGATGCCACAACGAAAAGCTCCGGATTCGTGAATCCCTCGAATTTTCCGGCGGCGCGCAGATGCGGCTCCAACGACATAAACCCTGAAAATCGCCTGCGGCTGAGCTCATGAATGAGCTCGCGGAGCTCACCGTCGCCATCGCCTGCCGGTACGACGGTCCCCTTCCCCATGATGGCGTCTTTCACATGAATATACGACGCATACCCGCCTACCAGTGGATAGGCCTCATTGAAGGGCTTCACGCCGCACTGCACGAAATTCGCCGGATCAAAGGCTGCCCGCAAATGGAAGGATGAAACCGTTTGGAGCAGATCCAAACATCGCTCGCCGGTGTCTCCATAAATATGGCTTTCATTCTCATGAAGCAGGACCACGCCTTCGCGTTCAGCCAATTGAGCGAGTCGTTGCATGCGCCGTATCACTTCAGGCCGATGCTTCTCGTAGTCCCCGTCCGGAATGTAAAAGGAGAACACGCGTACAAAAGGCGCCTGGAAAAACTTAGCTAGACGTACGGCGCGCCGAGCGTCCTCGAGATGGGTTTCAAAGTCGTCGGTGATTTGGATTTTCCCGATCGGCGAGCCGATCGAGGAGACTCCGACCTTCCGCTCCGCTAATCGTTCTTTCACGGTCAACGCTTCCTCTTCCGTCAGCTGCAGCACATTTTTGCCCCAAACGCCTCGAAGCTCAAGATAACGGATGCTTTCGGATTCCAGGACATCCAGCTGAACATCCAAATCCGGGGATATCTCGTCTGCAAATCCGGTTAACGTAATCATTGGACCCTTCCCTTTCTTAATGGATGATTTCACATGATCAAGCGGCGATACATTGGGAAATGACCATCCAACCACAGGTTGTAAATGTTCATGTGGACATTACAATTTGTTTAAAAAGGAGGCGATATCCGCATGGAGCTTGAATATCACCCACATCTCGTACCGAATATTTTTCTGTTCGTGGACCGCAAATGTTATCCGGATTGGAGAATACAGAAGGCCCGGATCGGGTTTCACGATTTGACGTTCGTCGTTGATGGCCGGGCAAACTACTACATTGACGGCAAAAAATTTGCAGTTGAGGCGGGCGATCTGGTGTACGTTCCGGGTGGAAGCGTACGGGAAGCCCATACGTGCAAGGAATCTCCCATGCATGCGTATCCTTTCAATTTTTTCTGGGCCGAACCGCACAATCATATCCGGCTTCCGTTTGGCGTCGTAACGAAGAAATTGATCACCAAGGAGATACTTGCCTACATCCGGGAGTTCAACCACGTGTGGATGAATAAACAACCGTTTTATATGATCCATGCCCGTGCATTGTTCGAACTCATTCTCCACCGGCTGCTTCACGGCATGCATCGCCAAACGATCATGCATATGGACCCGCGGATCAAGAAGCTGACCGCCATCATCGAAGAACACTATGCGGAAGACTTGTCGTTTAACGACTTCGCCGAGCAGTTCAACCTCCATCCCGTTTATTTAGGGAAACTATTCAAAAAGAATACCGGTTCGACCTACAAGGAATACCTGCAGCGGGTACGCGTGAATAACGCTGAGATCATGCTGATGGCCGGCGGCGTTACCGTGACGGAAGCCGCCGAATCCTGCGGCTTTCAAGATCTTTCCTATTTCAGCAAAGTGTTCAAGGAAGCGAAAGGCTATCCACCGTCTGCCATTAAGAAGCATTGACTTGGAATCGCTTCCATCTGTAGCGCCGTACCTGACTCATCCCTTCAAAATGACGGGAGTACTGGCTGTGATTCCAATTGAGACCACGTTTACTTTTTCCAAACCGCATCAATCGCTGCCTGGAACGGCCCTTTATATTTCTCGACGACCGTCGATACCGGGATGCCTTCCATGATTTCCCCTATAAATTCGTAATAAGGCATCGATGGGTATCCGCTCTCGGTATCGATCACTTTAATGCTCTCACCGGCCAGCTTGGCATTCTGAATATCGTCCTCGTTGCTGAATAAAGTCTCCAGCGTAGATTGTTTCGGATAGTCGTAGATCGAGTCGATATCGTTGATTTTCTCGTAAATATAAACCAGACGTTCGGGATGCTCCACGGCGCTTGGAATCGTCAGGTAATTCGGGATCGTATTATGCGAATGGTAGCTTGATGCGCTTGGCCCTTTCGGAAATGGGAGAAATCCGATATCGTAATCCGGCATGTCCTGCTTGAAGTTTTCCATTTCATAATCGCTGCCTGCAACCATCAATGTGTTGCCTTGGCGGAAAAATTGGCCCGGCTCGGTCCAGTCTCCCCCTTCCGTTGGTCTCCCAACCGACTCGGTTGCGAGGCGCGACAAGAAGTTCAGCACCTCCAAGGTTTTGGGATCCTCAAGACCTTGCTTATCTAGAATGACCAGATTCGCTTCGTTCGAGGCCATTGCGGGAACCAGCAAGGAAGCGGATGCAAGCCCCCAAATATCCAATTTGCCGTCGTTATTGGAATCTTTGTTCGCTTCTTTCGCGACCTGAATGAACGTATCCCAGTTCCAGTTGTCCTCGTTGACGTATTCCTGCAATGGCTTCATGCCCAATTGATTCATTAACGTGCGGTTATAGAAAATGCCGGATGACGCGCCGTTGATGCCCGTCCTGAACCCGTAGCCCCTTCCTTCGTATTGGGAGTACTCGTTCGTGTACTGCTGGATGAATACCTTCTCGTTCTTCGTGTATTCATCCACCGGCGCGAACAGACCTTGATTGACCAGCGTCGGAATCATCCATGGCCTCGCTACCCGGATAATGTCGCCGATCGGTTCGCCCGCCACCAGCGAGGCTGTCACCTTATCCTGGTACTCGCCGAAATCCACGATCACGTATTCCATTTTAAAATTATGTTTTTTCATCAGCTCTTCCAAGTTACGTTTCCGTTTAATGTTGTCAGGATTGTCTTCCTGAATCGATTCATCATACCAGGACACCCATTTGATGGTTCGGCCTCCCATATCAAATTCCATTTCCGGCGTGCCGGTTAATTCTTCCTCGCTGCTTGATTCGTTTGTCGGCTGCTCGTTTGTCGCTTCCGCAGGCGCGTTGACGGCCTCTTCCGCTTTGCCGGGCTGGACTGTCTTCGCGTCGCCGCCCGAGCCGCTGCTGCATGCCGTCATGATCACCAGAATCAGGCTGCAGAACAGCAGACTGATCTTACGCATCCACATGCGTTAATTCCCCCCTTAATTTTTGGCTGCATGAATATGCAGCGCTTTCATTTTGATGCTCACCAAGATCATATAACTGCTTGCGAAAACGAACCATAGAGAAACTAAACACGATTTGTAATTACTAAAAGTGTTGATGCTCTGGGCAACGCAAAGGGCCGGAAAGTGGAAAGCGCATGAGCGTCGGCTATACGGTGTGCCCGATCTGAATCCATCATTGGAAAGGATTAACCTCGGGTTCACGTCGTCAAAATGCAAAAGAAGCGCTGCGTACCCGCACACGGGAACACGGCGCTTCTTTTGTTCTTCATGTTCTTGTCAATTCGCACACAGAAAAGTTGTTGTTCCGTCAGCCTTCCGCCAATGCTTCCACCAGCACATCCAGGTATACGGACGCAAGCGCTGGATCCAGGTCCTTCTCTTCCGTCAAGCCCAGCATCGGTTCACCGTCAACGTCGAAATGCACGCGACGGAGACCCGAGCAGCGAGGCTCTCCGATGCCTGGACGAGCGTGATATACGCTCCAGATCGTTCCTTCCTCGTCCTTCACATAAGAATTGTGTCCCGGTCCGTATTCGCCCGGCATGCTTCTTGAGGTTAGCAGCGGGTAATTTCGCTTCGTCCATTGGTTCGGGTCAAGCAAATCAGCGTCAGAATTGACGCTGAGCATGCCGACGCAATACGTGGCATCGACCAGAGCACCGGATATCGTCACGAAGATCTTCCGGTCTGTCATGAGTGCAAAGGGCCCTTCCTCCACGAACGTTTGATTGTTCGCCCAGCCGTATTCGGGCTTGGACAGCAGGACAGGCTCCGATATCAGTCTCCACGGTTTCCTCGGATCCGCCTCGGCGATATAGATCCACGAGCCCAGGTCATGCGGTACCAATTCCCTTTGCGCCCAGAGCACATATAAACGGCCTTTCCGCTCTAATACGGTCATGTCCAGCGTTATGCCGGCTTGAAACAGCGGGCTTCCGTCATGCCTGGCGACCCGGATCGGCGTCCCCCAATCCGCAGCAGTTCTCGGATTGCCGCCCTTCTTTAACCGCATAACATGCGATTGAATGTCTTTGAACTCGCCGCTGCTGCCGGCAAGAAAAATATACAGCTCGCCGCCGATGCCATGAAGTTCAGGAGCCCACAGAAATCGCTTCAGATGATCATACATGCCTGTATCCAGGATTTTGGTTTCTTCTGCCGAGGCCAGACCGATGATGGAATCCGACTCCCGGATCGATATCGTATGGTTGCCGTCGGCATCATTGGTCGCGACAAAATAATACCTTCCGTCCCACTGCGCAATGCATGGGTCGGCACGGTTCGTCGCCATCGGAAATGTATAGCGATCCTGCCGAATGCTTCCTGAAATGCGATAAGTTCCGGGACGGCTCCAATCGATTTCGGACGCATCCCACTCAATCGGCTTGATCGCGGTTGTGCCGTCACTGTATATCGCCGTCACTTTAACGGCTTGCAACTGTTCTTTGGACGAAACCGTAACGCGCTCCGGCAGTTCATTACGCACATGAACCGGTACCGTAAGCTTATGAATCAGCCTCTGAGCCACGCCTCGCGGTACACGTATCGCATTGCGGGCCACTGCTCCTTCAATGGCGACGCGTCTTGGGCTTAGTGTGAAAGCTTCGCACGGCTTCGGCTTGGCAGCGTCGTTCGGGCATGTCACGTCCGCCATTTCCCTTTGATAATACCTTCCGTCTTCTTCACGCCAACGTAGGATATACCTTCGAGAAGCATGTTCATATTCGCACATGATATCTTGTACATGAAGCCCGTTCGTTAGGTTCAACAGACCGAGCTCCCGATACTGCAGCAAGTCCGGGGAAGTGAACAAAAGCACCGAGCCCTTGCTTTGCTGATCGGGAGAACCGTCCGCTTCCGTCCGAATGGCCAGTACGCCAAAGTTTCCGTCAGCCATGTGGAACAGGTACGGATTCTTCAAACTCTTGGCGGACAGCGTGCCGTTTGAGAGCTCGGCGGCTTTAGCGAACAGTACCCCCGAGTTATGATTAAGCTCCCGATAAATCATCCCGTCATCGGTGTAAGCGAGATGCATGCTGTATGCAAGCTTCGGGGAATAGATTTCCGGTTCAAGCGGTTCTCTCGTATAGCAGAGAACGCTGTGAATTTCATTTTCCATACGCTGCTCCTTCCCTCCTAACGGATATTGTATTTCAAGCTTTCTCCTAAGATGAGCATCCAGATTACCTGCACAAATTCATTGCAATGCACTGCAACCCTTGTGTTGGCGGCGTTATACCACCGCGGAAGGATCGCTCTTGCGGGACATGCCGCGCTGGGCGGAGATCAGATTGTAGTAAATTCCCTGCTTCTTCATCAATTCGCGATGCGTGCCGATTTCGGCGATCCGCCCCTTGTCAAGGACGATAAGCCGGTCGGCATTTCGCAGCGTAGAGAGACGATGCGCGATAGCGATCGTCGTGCGATTCTTCGTCGCCCGTCTCAGTGCCTCCTGGATGGCCGCTTCCGTCTCGATATCAAGCGAAGCCGTCGCCTCGTCCAGAATGAGGATTCGCGGATCGTTCAGCACGGCCCTCGCGATGGCGATCCGCTGACGCTCGCCTCCCGACAGATTGTTCCCGTTCTCTTCCAGCCTAGTGTCGTAACCGTCAGGCAAGCTGATGATAAAATCGTGCGCGTTGGCGATTTTGGCCGCCTCGATAACCTCTTCCGGCTTCGCGCCCGGCTTCGAGTACTGAATATTCTCCGCGATCGTCCCGCTGAACAGGAACGTCTCCTGAAGCACGACCCCGATTTGCGAGCGCAAATCCTCCTGCCGAATCTTCCGGATATCGATGCCGTCAATCCGAATCTCCCCTTCGTTTACATCATAGAAACGGGAAATCAGATTGATCGTCGTCGATTTGCCCGATCCGGAATGGCCGACGAGTCCGATCATCTCCCCCGGCTTCACGGTGAGGTTGATCTCCTTCAGAACAGGCTCATACGATCGATATCCAAAAAAAACGTCGCGGAACTCGATCGAGCCCCGAATCCGGTGGCCCACCGCGTTGTTTGCATCCATGACTTCCGGCTGCTCGTCGATTACCGAGAATACGCGATGCATCGAAATGACCGCATTCGCGATCCAGCGCGGCATGAACATCAGCCAGGAAATCGGCCCGAAAATCATGGCGGCATAAGCGCTGAACTGGATCAGCTCGCCTACGTTCATCTCCCGGCCGATAATCATGTAGCAGCCGATCAGAAGTACGAGATATTGGCCGATCTGAATCAAATAATTCGAGATCGGCGATAAAATGCTGTACAACTTCTCGCTTTTCAACGCAGCAGCAGCGAATTCGCCGTTATATGTCCGGAATCTGCGAATCTCCCGCTCTTCCTGGCCGAAAGCCTTCACGACCCGAATGCCGCTGAGGACATCGTGAAGAAACGAGTTTGCCTTGTCGGAGATGCGCCACTGCTTGTGAAACAGCCTGTTTAGGACATGCCTCCAAATATAGTAGTGCAAATAACCAACGAATGGAGCCGGAAGCAGCACGATCAGCGCCAGCCGCCAATCGGCCGAAAAAAGCAGCGTCGCTGAAGCGATCAGGATGAGCAGTTGGTGGATGGCCGTCGTGCACATTTCCTGAATCAAGTGGCGGATGCGGTCCGTATCGGCCGTCACTCTGTTCATCAGGTCTCCCGCTCGCTGGGACGTCAAAAATCCGAGCGACATGCTCTGAATCCGATCGAACACCGTTTTGCGCAAGTCGGCCGCAATGCCCGTACTGACGCTGGCCATGATCCGGTTTCTGGCAATGCCGAGCAGCTCCCCGAAAGCCATGGTGAACAGCATCCCAAGGAGTGCAAGCCAAAATACCCTTACGCTGGCCTCTTGTCCGGAAGGGGGGAGCAGCGCCGCGTTGACCAGCAGCTTCTGGAAGTAAGGCCCGGCCATCGCCAACGCCGAGGCAGCGATAAGGACACCTAGTCCAAGCATCAAGCTTCGCCAGTGTCTTTTGGATGTGAGAAGCAGTCGTTTGAATGCAGCTGCCTTGCTCATGCATCTGGGACACACCCGCGTACCCGGGACGAGCGCGCTTCCGCATGCCGCGCAAACCGGATCCCCTTCGTCACGATAAATCCGGACGGGGCGATTGGCGGCCATATCGTTCAAGATTTGAGCGATATAGCCGTACCTGGACGCATGCTGCATCGTCACCCTGACGATGATTCGTTTCGTCCCGTTCTCCGTGGCTTCAAGCACCGCATTGCCAACGAACGGCACCAGATGATAATCGCAGGCGTCCGCGATGTTCCCGTGATCCCGCACTTGGCCATCCCGCACATGCGCCCACCTGCCGCTGCCGATCGCCAGGTATCCCTCCACCCGCCGCCCATCCAGCGACAGGTCGGCAGGGACGCAATAGTCGATCTCCTCTCCGATGACTTGCCGTGCTGCCGCGAAATTCTGCTCCGAAAGCGTGAAGTTTAAATTCATCGATATTCCTCCGTTGCCGCCGTCTACAATCTCGTTTCGATCATGCGGTATTCCTTGTCGCTAAGCTGATCCACGTGCGGGATGACGAACCGGTTCCCGTCGACGTCGATGATCAGCAGGCGGTTCTCCGCTGCAAACTTGACGCTGCCGCTGCCGTTCCGCACCGTGAACCGGCACCGTCCGGCAGTCGTTTCAACTTCCCAATAGGAATAGCCGAACTCCTCGCTTACGGCAATCACCTTGGTAATTTCCGGCGTAAAATAACGGATCTTCAGCTGCCTTTCAATGATAGAAGCCGTGCTTTGTGGAAAATCGTCAAGATAGCGGATCAAACCGATCTCCTTGTTGTCCGCCGTTCGAATCGACAAGAAAGAGTGCTGGTTCGTATGCGGGAAGGAACAATGAACGTAAACCGGCGAGTGCACCTCGCCTTTGGTCCAGACGGACAGCAGATGGCCCGTCGTCTCCGCAAATTCCGAATTGCTCGGTGTCAAATATCGGATGCCCGCGGCATCCGCCAGTTCCATTCCCCGGTGCTCTTCAATCCTCATGCGATGATTTCCCCTTTCATTTTAAGCGCTTCATCATGTTTGCGAACAAGCTCCCGATAGATGCCCTCTCTCGCCATCAGCTGGTCATGCGTGCCCGCTTCAACGACGGCGCCCTTGTCCATCACGACCAGATAATCGGCTTGCCTTAGCGTGGACAGCCGGTGGGCGATCGCGATCGTCGTCCGTCCTTTGACGAGCGAATCGAGCGCCTCCTGGATTTGCAGCTCCGTCTCGGTATCAAGCGAAGCGGTTGCCTCGTCGAGAATGAGCACCTTCGGGTTGTGCAGCACGGCCCGCGCGATCGACAGCCGCTGCTTCTCCCCGCCGGACAAGCTGTAGCCGCCCGAGCCGATCTCCGTATCGTAGCCGTCCGGCAACTTTTGGATGAAATCATGCGCATTCGCGATTTTGGCCGCATGCAGAATGTCCTCCATCTGGCAATCGGGATCGGCGTACGCGATATTTTCTGCGATGGTGCCAGTAAATACATAGATATCCTGAGAGACGATGCCGATATGACGACGCAGTGAAGCAACCGAAAGCTCCTTGACATTGACGCCGTCGATCCGGATCTCTCCCGCGGTTACGTCGTACAATCGTGACACGAGATTGACCAGCGTCGACTTCCCAGCCCCTGAATGGCCGACGACGCCGATCATTTGCCCGGGTCTCGCGCGCAGGGACACCTGCTTCAAAATCGGTTTGTTCGGCTCATAGCCGAACGAAACGTTGTCGATCTCGATGTCGCCTTTCATTATCACTAATGAAACGGCTCCGGGACGCTCTGCTACGCTAGGTACGGCGTCCTGGATCTCGAAGATACGCTGCGCAGCCGCCATGCAATTGGACCACCAGCCGATAATATTATTCATGAACTGAATCGGCCCGTACAGCATCATCATATAGTTGACGAACGTAAGCACTGAGCCAAAAGACATCCGGCCTTGCATCACGTACCAACCGCCGAACGCCCAGATCAATATTCCGCCCGCCTGCGTTAGAAAATTGAGAATCGGAAACACGGTTCCGCTCCATTTATTAAAGCGCTGCTCGGCTCCGGAGAATGCATCGTTTGCCTGCTGAAAGCGGCCGATCTCTACCTGTTCTTTACCGAATGCCTTGACGACTCGCGAGCCGCGAACCGAATCGCTGATGATCGAATTCAGAGCGCTTACCTTGCGGTGCCTCCGCCATGACAAGCGCCACAGCTTCGGGAACGCAGTCCGGACAAGCCAGAAGACCAGCGGCATCGGCAGCAGGCAGATCAGCGTAAGCCGCCAATCCATCCACAGGAGCACGGCAATGATGCCGATTATATTCATCGCATTCACGATGAAGTAGGAGAGCCCGTCGACGAAAAAATATTGCAATTCCTGTGCATCGTTGTTCACGCGAGTCATAAGATGGCCGGTCTGCCTTCGCATAAAAAAATCGAGCGACAACCGCTGTAACGAGGTAAATACCGCCGCTTTCAAATCGAAGGCAACCTTTGCCGCCAGCTTTGCGATGATGGTGCCGAACAAGATGCCGAACAACAGCGACAGCGTTCGGAATGCGAGAATGATCACGATGACCAGACCGATCCGCCCCGCAAAAGCGCCATTGCCGGCAAGCGCCTGGTCAAACAGCACGGTGCCCTGGAAATAAGGAATGACGAGACCGGTCGCCGAGTTCAGCAGCATAAACAACACGATAAAAAAAATGGACAGCCTATACTTACCTGCAAATGACAGCAAACGTGCGAATACCGCATGCCTCTTCATGCATTTCGGACAGAATGGCCTGCCTTCTTCGGGGTACATCAATCCGCATGTCGGGCATGAGGCCCCGTCCGATTTTCCGTCAATTTCGAAGGCTTCAAACGGCTCGTTGTTCTTCAATTTATCGAAGGCTTGCGCAAACCGGACGGCCTGATTCATATGACCGTTTGTGAATGCACCGATCACTCGCTCCTCCTTCTCCTTGGCAACGACCATGCCGGAAGCGACCAGATTAACGATGGTCAAGGCTTCGAGTCGTTCGAGGGGAATGCGTTCCCAAGCCCAATCGGCGGAACCCTCTTGCTCCGGCTTGCCGGCAGCTTTGCGCCGGCCGGCTGCATAACCCGAAAACGTCTTCTCCTTCGTAACGCCGCTGCCGCAAAAGATGTGGAGGTGTTTTCGGGACAATACGAGATAGCTTTCTGAAAAACCGCCGTCCGGCAGCCGGTCACACTCCATCCCGTGCAGGAGATCAGCAGCTTTTATACCGTTTTGGTCCAAAATGGACACAATGTCCTTCGGCAATAACGTCATGATTTTACCCTTTCGTTTTTGGCTGAAAGTAAAAAGCCCGGCCAAAATGGCGCAAGGCTTCCTTCAACATCAGTTATCTTTAAAAATGAGCTGGGAAAAATGATACAAATCGTTCTTCCATACGGGCCAATCGTGTCCACCGCTTTCCTCATACCAAACGTGAGGAACCCGATGCTCCGACAAATACGCGTGCGTCCGGTCGCTTATCTGCTTCAGATTGTCCTCGTCGCCGCATGACAGCCACAGCAATTTGAGCCGTGCCGACGTTTCTTCCGGATTCGGGACGAGCTGCTCCGGAGATTTCGTATTCGGAGCCGGGGAAAAAGCGCCAATCCATGCGAAGCGGTCAAGATGCTTCAAGCCGATATTCAGGGATTGCCCCCCACCCATGGACAGCCCCGCAATCGCACGGTTTTCCCGGCCTGTCGATACCGAGTATCGCGACTCGATAAAGGGAATCAGATCGCTTAGCAGATCGATTTCGAACGTCTCGAACGCTTTTATTTTGTCCGGAGCAAACAGGTCCCCTTCCGCCCGATCATTCGGCATCGCACGGCCATTTGGAAACACGACGACCATGGGCGCGAGTTTCCCGTCCGCATATAGATTATCTAGAATCGTCTGCGGATCGCCATGACGGTGCCATTCCGATTCATCACCTCCGATGCCATGCAGCAAATAAAGAACGTTGTACACGTTGTCTTCCGCATATCCCGGAGGCGTGTAAATCATCGCCTTTCGATCATTGCCTACCGTTTCGGATGCATATTCCACCGTTTCGATTTTCCCCCTGGCGATCTCCCGCGGAACGTCGTATCCAGCCGGTGCCGTCTCCTTCATCTTCCTCTCCCCTTCATCTTTTTTATTGAGCGCCGCTTGATGTCCGATCAAGCTTACCCATGGAGCGTGAAGCTATCTAATGCAATTCTATGGGACGTAACCGAAGCCCAGGATCGTAAATCGCTTATCCTCGTGGCCTTCCGCCATCTGGATCTCTACTTCATGTTCTCCTGACTTCGACTCATTGTACAAAATCACGGCGCTGCAGTGCGTCCAATTGACGTCATGCGGATCGGCGGTCTTCTTCAGCTTCCCGTCTACCCATATCTTCGCGGTCCCGAATGCCCGGCTTCCCGAATCTTTATAAACAAGGATAAGACGCTTGCTCCGGATAGTCATCTTAAAGCTGTGCTCGCCGGAATCGGCCGTGTGCATCCAGTTGTGCGGAAATTGCGGCGTCCCGTATGCATGATCGTCCAGCTCCGCCATTTGCAGATCCGTGTCGGTGTCCGAAAAACCGCCAGGATCAATGCGGGCGATGCGATCGCCATTCCTGCGATCGAGCAGCTTCGTTAAAGCGAAGTCATTTCCGATCAGCGGAGGCTGTTCATCCGTCAGGTCCTCCTCGTCGAGGGAGGAACGATCGGTTACTTCGAATAACCAGTCCAAACAATCGGCCATCACCCGATGCCCAGCATTGGTTGGATGATAAATGTCGTAGAAAAACTGTCTTTTCGTAATCACGTTCCCTTGCTCCTTGGTCCATCGGAACTGCTCCGTGACCGCATCCTTCACGCTGACCATCGGAAGATTGTAATGCCAACCGACCGGGGCCAGACGGTCTTGAAGATTCCAGTCGTTCACGAATACGCTGAACAGCAAAATCACCGCGGGTTTGTGATCGGCGCAAAGAGCCTTGAGTACCAGGCTCTCGTAACAATTTCCTTTCGTTTCGTCGCCTGCGTCGTTGACGGCAAACTCAACGATCACGATATCCGGCCGTACCTCCCCTTCTCGAAGCACATCCCGATCATAGCGGACGATGCCGAGCTCAGACGGCGTACCGCCTACGCCAGCTTTGACAAGACGAATCGGGCTGTCGCCGGCGGGTGCAAACCTTCGCTTGAACAGGTCATAGGATTGGTATGCGTAGCATTGGGAATGGAGGGGGACAGCGCCGGCCCCTTGGGTAATGGAACCGCCGATGTAGGCGATGGTTACGGGCTCGCCCCGCTTCGCTTTTTCGATTGCCGCCTTTAATCGTTTGTTATGACCCGGGCTTATGAGCGATTTCTTAATCATGTCTTGATATGCTTGTGATTCCACATCGACCGGGGGGTCGACTGCAGCCTCGGGGATTTGGTAACCGTCACGAAGATAGAATACGATGCTGACCGTTGCCAACACGCCCTCTCGTTCAAACTCGAAAACGAATTTGCCTGGAACATCGTCATCCGGATATCGATCTTCGTCGTTATCCAGAACCAGGAGCGTTTCCGTGCCGTTCGCTGGACAGGTTATACTCTGCCGGGATCCCGTTTCGTATGGATTCGCATTTCCCCAATTCCAAAATGTGAACAGAACGCTCGATACGTCCCATTCATGCGCATGAACGGATATTCCGATACTGTCCACCAGCCGGCGAAGACCCCTGCTGCTCTTTAGCAGCTCAAGAATGGCTTCATCCGTCACACCCCCGGTAAATCGGGCTTTATCGACGAGCTGACTCCCGTCCAGGTATATCTCTTGCGTGTACTTCCCATCGGGACGAGTCGTCGCTTCGATGATCGCCTCATACAGGATGTACAGTCCGCGGCGTTTGACTGCAGGATCCTGCGGCGCCACTGGACCTTCCGTTTCATTTCCCGCTGGCGTGAAATGGCCTGCCATCGTTCTTCATCCTCCTCACCTTGCCGCTCTCCACCTGTACGGCAGCGTCAATTTACGTTGATCAACTGCCATTGCTGATGCAAATCCCCTCGATAAGGATTCTGCTGGAGCTTCGCTCCGTCCGCGGACGAACCATCCGCCACTTCGACGGCTTTATTGCTGTTCGCGTTAAGGATGCTCCAGTATCCGTTGCTTAGCTTGATCAGACGGAATCGCTGTGCTTGATTCCCATAATCCTGCATGAGCTGTATTGCTTCCCCGTTGTTTGTGGAACCGTTTCTAACATCCATCACCTTGCCGTCGCTCGAACTGACGCTGCGAAGCCGGTATACATTGTTGTATGCTCCCATATCGTCCGCAACCCATCGCTGGGCCGTGGCGTTATTGTCCGGCCATTGCTGCAGCTGCAGCGAATTGCTGTTTTGTCCGCCCGGGACGTCGATCACCTTCCCTGAGGCACGGTTCACGATTTTATAGGTTTCTCCCGATAAAATACCGTTCCATATGCCGTTCCATGGATGAAGCTGCGCACGTTCGTAATACCATTCGAAGATGAAGCGGGCCATGCCGTCCCGTGCCGGATCGCCGTCGAAGAGCAGCCCTGCCGTCGGATCGGCAAACGTGCTTCTTGCCCCCGGCTGCAGAAGAAAACCGTTCATGTGGACTGCGATGCTGACGTTCCCGGCTGCCGTAAATATGGCCTTGGTGTTTTTGCCGAAGCCTTCATTCGAGCCGTTGAACAGCTCCCAGTACTCCGAGTCTCCCGGCAGCCGTTTGAACCAGGTCGTTTCCGTAATATTGATCGGATAGTTGTCCGCGCAGGGCTTAATGTTGGTATCCCATTGCTGCTGGAGTATCGAGCCGTTATCCTTTGCTCCGTAGCCCGGGTACCAATGCACGGCATATCCGATGTTGTTCAGCGGATCGGTTAGCGGACGCGTGGCGCATAACTGATAATATTGATCCCATCCAAGGCCGGCGGCCCATATCACGTTATCTGCCCCTTGACTGCGGATCGTGGAAATGATGGAATTTTGAAAATTGCGCAGCGAGTCCCAAAACGCCGGAAATTCGGGGTCGGACGGATGTCCTCCCCAGCGACCGTTCGCATAAGACAGCACCGGTTCATTGATGATCTCGAACATGACGTTGTCCGCGCTTTTGATCGCAGGCTGTGCCGCAAGATATCCCCAGATTTGATTAAATTTCTCGAGATTGGCTTGCGTCGTTGCCTGATTATCCTGGAGCGTGAAGTCGAGGCCTAGCGTAACGTAGATTCCCTTGGTCTTTGCATACTGGATATAAGGCACCACGACGTTCTGCGTAAAGGACTGGAGACCGGCAAAATTATACGTTCCGGCCGCCACGTCGCCCATGTCTTCACGGTCGATAAAGAGCCTGACCTGGTTCATATACCAGCCGTGACTGTTGCCGTACTTCGGAGAGGTATCGGAAAATGTGTCGGTAATATCCTTTAAATACGCCAAAATGGCAGCATGGCGATTCCCTCCGCTACGGTTCAGGTAGTAATCGCTTCCCTGATACGTCCAGTACGAGCCCCCGGGCTGGTGCCACCCGCTGAGGACAACGGGCTGCCCCTCGCTGTTTACCAGCTGGTTGCCGCTGACGCGAAGCTTGGACATCGGCATGCCCGACCATGCGTCGGCTGCGCCATTATGGAGGCCCAGCGTAGCTGGCAGCAGGAGCAGCGCGGCCAATAACAGCTTGAGCGTCCATCCTGTTCTTTTCATACATCGATCAACTCCTCTTCACTTCGGTTACGCGCTCTAACGCTCGGCTTTTTCGTAACGAAAATAATCGAAGTCGGCATGGCCGCCGGTTTGCCTGGTCGCATAATAATAAAGCCCGATGCGATAACCCATAAAGTGATCCAAGGTATACCGCATGTTCAGCTCACCGCCGATCTGCATCCATTCGGCCCCATCGACAGAATAATGAAAGGAGGCCACATCTTTGCTGTTCTCAAAATCAAAATCAATTCTCAAATGCACTTCACTGCCGCGATACCGAACCGTTTCCAGCTCCTTCTCCCTGCCGCTCCCATCGTTCACGCTCATCGCTATGAACTTGTGGCCGTTCTCCGCGACCTTGACGCCGACGGTGCCGAAATGGCTTTGCAGGGCAACAAGCCCTGCATGATCGCCGGGCTTCATATGCTCCGTGTCCAATAAGACAGTCCCCGTGCATGCCGGCCCTTCCGTGCGCTGCGTCAGCGTATTCCGGGCCTGCAGCACGCCAGCCGGTGCCAGGCTTCCTGTTGTCAGCCTTAGGAAACCGGGACGTTCGGTCACGGACCATAACCGATGATCCGGGTTATGGTTCCATTGCCAATTCAGAGCCAGCTTATTCGATTCGTATTCGAATTCATCGCTGATCACGAGCGGCTTCACAACGGCTTGCGGCAAGTCGACCTCAAACCGTTCCGGCACCTTGCCTTCGATGCCGAACACGGGCCAATCCTCCTCCCAGGCTACCGGGACCAGGCAAGGGATTCTCCCGACGGCATCATGATCCTGGAACAGCATCGCGTACCACTTGCCATCCGGCGTATCGAACATCCCGCCTTGGGCGATTCCCTTGTTATGGTAGCCGAGATCATCATCCAATACGATTCTTCGTTCATAAGGGCCGAGTAGTTCCCGTGACCGGTAACAGATTTGTCTGCGCCGGCCGTTGCCGAAACCTGCCTTCGGCCATTCGATGAACAGCAAATAATAGTAACCGTTGATGCGGTAGGCATGGCAGCCTTCGCAGCGCAATCCGATGCCCTCCGCTTCCGTTTCAAAGAGCCGCTGATGAATTCCGTCCGACTTAAGGGCCGCTGCATCGGCAGTCAGCTCGGTAATGTAAATATCCCCGTTGCCGTAGATCACGAACACCCGGTCATCATCAAAAAGCAGGCCCGGATCATGCCGTAGTCCATCGATGACGGAACGCTGCCACGGCCCCTGAACGATATTATCTGTGCGGTACACGTAAAATTTCCTGGTATCGTTGCTGGAGAAGCAAACATAGAATGTCCCCCGGTGATGGCGCAGGCTTGCCGCCCAAGAGCCTTGCCCGTAGATATTCTTGCCGCCTTCCAAACGATGGGCCTCGTTGTCTTCGAACGTATCGTATACGTAACTAACGACTTCCCAATGCATCAGATCCTCGGACCTCATGATCGGGCAGCCCGGCATCGAATGCATGCTCGTACTGACCATATAATAGGCGTTCCCTACACGGATGGCATCCACATCCGGCACGTCCGCCCAAATGATCGGATTCGTGACCTGCGTCTTGTTCATCTGATGGATTCCCCTTTCAACCTATGGCGACAGCCGAAATACGACTTACGAACGTATCTCTTGGAATGTTCTTTCGGGATTGGCTTCCTTCAACAGGTTCCAATAGGATTCCTTCGGAAGATGGTTCTCGTCGAAGACGAACGGCCAATTTTTGCGGCCCCTTACCGGAAAATGATCCAGCCAGGTATAATCGTCCGCCGCTCCCCAGAAGGTCACGGAAGTGACGCTGCCGCTGTACTCTTTAAGCAGACGGAACAATTGACCGTAACGCTCCGCCTGGCGCTGAAGCATTTCTTCGGTCGGCGCCGCCAGATCGGTCCGCTTATCCTCATGCGCGAATACGGATACGTCAAGCTCCGTGATATGCAGCATCATCCCAAGGCTTGCATATCTTTCGATTGCCCTGCGGATATCGTCAAGCGCTGGAAACTCCAAATTCCAGTGGGCCTGAAGCCCGACGCCGTGAATCGGCACATCCTGCTCCTTTAACGATTTAAGGAGCGTGTAAATCTTCTCCCGCTTCTCGGGCACGGATTCGTTGTAATCGTTATAAAATAGCAGCGCTTGCGGATCAGCCTCGTGCGCGTATTCGAATGCCTTGGCGATAAAATCCTCCCCGATCGACGCAAGCCACGGGGAGGAACGAAGCAGATTGCTTCCACTGTCGGCAATGGCTTCGTTTACGACATCCCAAGCATAGATATCTCCGCGATAACGGCCAACGACCTCATCGATGTGCGATTTCATCCGAGCGAGCAGCAGCTCGCGGCCGGCTGTCCCACCGGAACTGTCTTGAAACACCCATTCCGGCGTCTGATTATGCCATACGAGGGTATGTCCTCTCACCGACATTCCGTTCGATTTGGCAAACGATACGATCTGGTCGGCTTGCTCGAATGTATACACCTCTTCCGATGGGTGCAATCGCTCGAATTTCATTTCATTTTCTGCCGTAACGCTGTTGAAGTGGTGTGACAACAATTCCTTTTGGGTCACCATCGTAATTGGATTCACGGCAGCGCCGATCTTGAAACTATTGCCGTAAGCTTCATGGAGCTTGGGCAGCCTTTCCATGCTTCTTCTCATCACTCGGTCTCTCCTTATCAACGTTATTTCGTAAGCGACATAAAGCTATGGGCATTAAATCCATAAATGTTAGCCCGGCTATACGGAGACGTCCGTTTATCACTCCGTCCTAGCCGCCTTAACAACGGCCCAAAACGCCGGTTTGGGCTGATGCTGTCGGTCGAACAGCAAAGGCGCATTGGTACGTGCGACCGGAAAACCATGAAGCCAGGTATGGTCGTCGGCGATGCCCCAAAAAACGACGCCGCTGAGGATGTCCTTGTTTTGACGGAATGCTTTGAATAGCTCGCCATACCGATCGGCTTGCAGGTTCAGGATTTCTTGCGGGAGATCTTGGCCGTAATCACTGCGGTCATTCCACGCATAAATGCTCATATCGAGCTCGGTGACGAGATTGTCGAGGCCCAGCTCCGCGAATTTTCGCATCGAGGCGATGATGGAATCCACCGATGGACCATAAATGTCAATATGCGTCTGATGTCCAACCCCGTCGATCGGAACACCTTGCTCCAGCAAATCTTTCACCAGCTGAAACAAAAGGTCCCTTTTCACAGGGTTATCCGTGCCGTAATCGTTAATATATAGCTTTGCTTCGGGTCCTCCGGCTTCCCGAGCAGCTCGAAATGCCGTTGCGATGTAATCGGTACCTGCTATTTTATACCATTCGCTCGCGCGCATTCCGTCCGGATCCCCCGGTTCAATGACTTCATTCACTACGTCCCAAGACGTAATGTCGTCCTTATATCGGCCGACGATCGTCCTTACGTGGGTATCCAGGCGTTCAAGCAGCAATTTTTTGTTCGCTTCCTGTCGCTTGGGATCTGTCTCATCCACCATCGGCTTGCCTTCCGCATCTTGGAAAAACCATGGCCCGACTTGGGTATGCCAGACCAG
The DNA here is from genome assembly GCF_038002285.1 of Paenibacillus sp. FSL R5-0810. Taxonomy (NCBI): domain Bacteria; kingdom Bacillati; phylum Bacillota; class Bacilli; order Caryophanales; family Paenibacillaceae; genus Paenibacillus; species Paenibacillus sp. FSL R5-0810. Next base: position 1,264,887 of record NZ_JBBOCF010000001.1, on the reverse strand, counting down.
CGTATGGAAACGGACCTGCATGTTGTTCTCCTTGGCAAATTCCACGATCCGGTCGGCATTTGTCCATATAAATTGGCCTTCCGACGGCTGGATCGCATCCGGCTTCATGACGTTCTCCGCCACCAGCCAGCGGACATGCTTCTTCAGCAATTCCGATGAAGGACCGCTCGTCTGGTTCGGTTCGATCGCGGCGCCGATCGGAAAATCCTCCTCAAAGAGTTCATGCAGCGAGGGAATATCTTGCGCTAAGGACTGTTGTGTCTTCGACTCAGTTGACGCAGTTTGATTAGTGCCGGCAGGGGGTTCGGCATTCGGTTTTCCGTTCGACGCATCGGAATCCCCTGTTAGCTCCGCTGCTCCTTCCCCCGGTTTTCCTGGGGCCTGACTTTCGGCGGGGGGCTTGTCACGGCTGCCCATTTGGGGCAGGATTAACAGGACAACGACGGACGCTGCTACCGCAGCTGCCACTGCCGTGGCCGCCCATCGGCCGCGTTTAGGCATTCGAAGCAAAGCATGACCTCCTTTCCACTTCGAGCAAGTGATAGGGCCCCCGCTATGGGACCCGGCCCGAATAAATCATAACTCCATATTAGCGCTTACATTTTATTGAAACAACCTGCCAAATTTGGGATCGTTCACCCGTCCAATCTCGGGTTGCCAATGTTTCTTCCGCGTACACAGGCCCCTTATATTTCTGTAAGAAGTAAATATCGGTTAGAAATATAAAAATCGGCACATTGCGATTCGGGTTTCCGTTCCCCATAATGTTATCAAACCGTATGAAAGCGTTATTACAACGAAGTTGGGGGGAAGCTTTTGTGCACGATGTTCTGTTTGTTGATCTGGAATCCCATGATGAAGCAACACCGGGAATCCGGCCTGATTGGAATGAGTTGAGATGCTCGCGGTTCCGCTGCGTCAGGTCCTCCTCGTCCGCCATGCAATTCATTGCTTTGGAGCCTTACACCTTGGTGATTATCCATGCGCTCGGTTCAGATTCCGAAGGTATGGAGTTATGCGCAAACATCCGGTCCGTAAGCCAGGTTCCCATCATTGTTACCGGAGGCAGCACGGATTTTTATTGGACCCGGAAAGCCTTGCAGCTGCAAGTTCATGATTATCTGCCTGCACCGTTCACGGTCGAAGAGCTCAACACTTGCTTGCGGATGATCTCGCCGGCAACCCATTCCGGTGACGGGCATCCGGATAATAGATTGTCCCATGTCCATGCGGAAAAGGAGGATCAGGTCATTCAAGAGGTCAAGGAATACTTGAAGGATTCGATGTACCAAAACATCACCTTAAAAGAAATTGCCGAGCGGATGCATTTCAACTATTCCTACTTGGTGCAGAAGTTCAAGTTCCACGAGAAAATGACGTTTAACGAATATCTGCTGCAGCAGCGAATGGAGAAAGCGAAATTCTTGCTGACGCATACCGACATGAAGATATACGAAATCGCTGACGCGGTGGGTTACAACGATATGGACTGGTTCTATAAAAAATTCAAGACTTATGCTGGCGTAAGCGCTAACATGTATAGAAAATTGCATGGATCCCGTACGGTTCCCGTTGCCTCTGGCCAGCACTAACTTGTACGTACATTTTTACCTGATGCACCTAAAAAGGCGCTGCTTGATACGCGAGCGCCTTTTTAGCTTGCCATCGTCACATTATGAATGGACGGGCTGTATATATGCCGTCACAACTCGAATTGCCATGCTTCAAAATCAAATAACTTCTGATCCTGCTTTCCGGTAAATACGAAGTAAAGATGATGGATGCCGGATGCGCCTGAAACTTCAATGGATATTTCCTGACGCTGCTTCACACCGGATGCTGGCGGTACGTTCACTGTGCCGATCCGTTCTCCTTCCGGATGATCCAGCCGAAGCTCCAGGCTTCCTCCTCCTTCCACTCCCGAGACCCAAGCCGTGAACGCGGATGCTCCTTTTCCGAAATCAACATTGGCCACTGCGATCCAATCCCGGTCGTGGATGTCCGTGACCGTCAATATCGGGCTGTCCTGCGAGTCTTCAGCAGCAGTAGACGGATTGACTTGAATTCCGGCATTCCATGCCATCGTTACTGCCTCCGTTCGCTGGAAGGGATTGTGCGGCTGGACCCCCTTCACGCCTTCCATGTCAGCGTCTATCTCCCGGATGCTACCGTCCGTCTCGAAATAAACGCGGTTCAGATGGGTTGAGCGATAGCCTTTCGGAACTCCCATGGATTTTGACAACGTTTGGGCGTGATAGGCAATATACCAGTTCTGTTGGAACTGAAAGATGGCGTGATGATTATTCCCTCCGACCCCGAAGAAATGCCCGGGATTTTTCAAAATGGTCCCTTGATACGTCCATGGGCCCATCGGATGCTCACTGACCATATAGGCGATTTCGCCGGGAGGCGGACTGTTCTCCGGCCGCGTTCCTTCCGAGAAATTGGAGCAGTACGTATAGTAATACTTTCCGTCAAATTTGTTAATCCCTGAATCCTCGAACATATAAGGAGCCGGAATCGTGACGGCTTCGCCAAGCACGCTGATCATATCGTCGCCAAGCTGCATGACGCGAGCCGTATTCGGCATTTCGGCTTCGCCTTCCGGAATGCCGCCGCCAAAGTAGATATAAGCTTTCCCGTCGTCGTCAACGAGCACGGCGGGATCAAACAGCCACGTGACACCTTCCACGCCCGGCGTGTTTCTTGTGATCAGCGGCTTTCCGATCGGATCCGTCCACGGGCCAACAGGGCTGTCGCTCGTCAGCACTCCGATGCCGCTGGCATTGTTGGCAAAATACAAGAAGAAGCGGTCCTCGCCGTCAATCACCTTGTGCGCGGCTGCTGGCGCCCACGACTGCGTTGCCCATGTGGCAGCGCCGGTAGGTCCTGCGACCTGGATTGCTCCGTGATCGGTCCAGTTGACCAGGTCCGAGGAAGAGATGACGGACAGCTTGTTGATCGTGCTGTAGCTGTTGTCCTTGACATCCCCGTCACCGTCATACTCCAATGCGTCGTACGTGTTATATAAATAAACACGTCCGTCAACTGCCAGCGCATAGGGATCCGCGCCGAATTTATGGGAGACGACCGGATTCCCGTTCGGCGGAATCTTACCGATTGCGGCCGCAGCCTCCCCGCGGGTACTGTCCGCATCCCGGCTCGCAACATTGCCGCTGCTTACCTGGTCCCTCATTTCAATTCCTGTTTTGCCGGCTTTCATTTCATCACTCATCTTGTCACTCAGCTCCTGGTTAAACATTTTTGGATCGTCTTGGCCACGACTCGCTAGGTTTGCAAAAACAACGATTATGCAAACGAAAGCAAATACGGTAGATATGACCAGTAACGGCTTTCCGGGCTTCATCCCTGAACACGCCCTCCTTCATCGTTACTTGGTGACCTGTCATTCCGATCTGGTCAGTCCCAATGCGGGTCGACATGAACGGAATTGTTCGTAAAAAGTGTACCTTTGGGTAAGCAAGACAACAACCGGACATTCCATCTGAAAACACCGGGCAAATGATAGGTCGCCTGCTTATTTTACAAGATGGTCCCTGTACTCCTGCGGCGTTAAACCCGTCGCCTTTTTGAAGAAGCGGGTGAAGGAATGGGCGGCATCGTATCCGACTAGAGGCGCCACGTCCCTTACCTTCAAATCCCCTTCCTTAAGCAGCTCCTTTGCTCTCCGTATTCGGCACTTTTCGATATATTCCGAGAGATTGATTCCCCGTTCCTGCTTGAACAAACGCGAGAGATAGGAGGGATTAAAAAAATAGCGTTCGGCTAGATGCACAAGGGTGATGTCCTTATCCAGATGCTCCTCGATATACTGGCATACCCGATCAATGACATGCGCCGTTTTGCCTCGTTCATCCATGCGCTTGAAATCGAATATATCTTCGGCCGTTCGCCTCAAATAACGAAAAGCTTCCTTCATGGAATCATGACCTTCCAAGTCCAGCAGCTTCCCCCGTTCACCGGTGGGGTCTTGAAGCCCAAGCCGGGTCAGCTTCGCATACAGCACGAGAGCGATAGAATAATAGGCTTGTGCAGCATGCTGATGATGATCGTCTCCGTTCAGCACGAATTCCGACAATTGCTCCAATTCACTCATGAATTCGCTCTCCCTTCCGGCCTCCAAATGGGCTTCCAAGACGCCTGCCTTATGGCTCGTCTCCACTCCTTCCTTGCAGTGAGACGCCTGGGAAGAGTCGACTTGATCCTTCAGGATCATCGGAATGCCATCGCCCATCTTTAACTGCTGGAGTCTCCGCAGCCTTTCATATTGAGGGGTTACATCCTCCCACCGGCAGGGGAAGCCGCTTATGGTGAACGATACGGCAAGTCCCAGAGAATCCAGGCAGGCTTCCTGGATCAGTTCAAGCGTCCCTTCCAAATAAAGAACAAGACGATCACCGGATGGATTCTCGGACCGCGGCTGAAGCATCCATAATAAATCCCCATGTTTGTCCAGGACTCCGATGCTTCGGACATGCTCATCCATAAAAGAATTCCAAATCAGCCTTACCGAGCGATGGCTGTTTTTCTTTTCTGCATACGCTTTGCCTGCTGAATATGCTACGCGGCCAAGAGCCAGCAGCACAGGGAGTTTCGGATCCAATCCGATGTTCAAGGTCCGGAAATCGCTCAGCATGGCTTCCTTGTCCTGTCCAAGCAGGCTGCTGTCCGCGACGAATTGCCGGAAGTATTCTCCCTGCTCCATCCATTCCAGCGCTTCGATCTGCACGCGGGACTGCATGAGCCATTCATTCATGCGATTGCCGCTCTCGATTTCATGAATGACTTCCTTCACGACCTCCATGACCTTATCGAAGCCTTCCGTCTTCAACAAATAGCGGACATTGGGCATCTGAATCGCTTGATAGGCGTAATCGAAATCGCTGTAACCGGTCAGAAAGATAATTCTGCACCTTGGCCAGAGAGCCCGGATGCTCTCCGTCAATTCCAATCCGCTCATGCCCGGCATGCGTATGTCCGTCAGGACGATGTCGATTCTTGTTCGCGACATCCAATTCAGTGCTTCCTTGCCGGAGTATGCCCGGCAAACGTCAAGCTTCTCGGGCATCCACTGATGAAATACTTCGTACAAACTGTTCGTAATAATCTCTTCATCGTCGACGACCAGCAGTCTATACATGTTCATTCCCCTCCGTCAGCCTGATTCGAATTTGGACCCGCAGTCCATTCAATGGACTCCTTGAAAGGACCAATCCGCTGCTTTCCCCGTACGTCAGGGCAATTCGCCGATGGATGTTGATAAGCCCCGTCACTTCAGGGGATTCGGCGGATTCGGCTGTGCGTTCAAGCCGCTTATTTAGCATTTCAATATCGTTATCCGTCAGCCCGTTCCCGTTCTCTTCAATCACGATGGAAGCTTCTTGGTCATCCAGATGAAACGACACACGCAGCAAGCCCTCATCCTGCATCTTTTCGAGGCTGTGCTCATAGGCATTTTCGATAATGGGCTGAATGATCAATCGCGGCACCTTGATGGCCTCCATTTCCTTCGGCAGCTCGCCGAATTCTACGCGAATGCGCCTTGAAAATCTGAGCTTTTGAATCTCGGTATAAATGCGGGAATGCCTCGTTTCTTCCAGCAATGGAACGTTGTCCGCATCATTGCGGGTAATGAATCGAAAGTATTCTCCCAGCATGTTCGTGAACAACTCGATTTGCGTGACATCCCCCGTTTTGGCCAGGGAGCTCAGGATGAAGAAGCTATTATATAAAAAGTGGGGATTGATCTGGGATTGGAGCTGTTTCAGCTCTGCCCTTTGCATCATGAGCTTGTGCCTGAAATCCTGGTCAATCAGATGCTGCAGCTTGATGAGCATCTGATTAAATCGATCGTACAAATAGCCGAACTCGTCCCTTTGTCCGTGCTTGATCCGGATATTAAACATGCCATCCTCCATTTTTCTGAAGCTCTGGACAAGCAGAAGCAGCGGTTTATGAACCAATTTGTACGTCGAAACTGCGTAGATGGCAATCGCCAAGAGGGTCGTGCCTGCAAACAGCCATGCCCAGACATAAAATTTACTTAACGGCCGTTTCACCGCCTCAGTGGGCAAGTACGTGAACACGGATAGGTCCAGCTTGTCGGAATACGCCTTGTCGATCAAATACCTGCCTGTGCCGATGTTCAGAATTTGACGATTCGCATGTTGGATGGCCTGCACGGCCTCTTTCATGAATCGATCCGCCTCCTCATGGCTGGCCAGGGCAAAGCCGGACGGCTCGGAGACGATAAAAGCCCCGCTTTCCGGATATACGCTGATTTGCATCAGGGATTCCCTGAGTTTGCTCGCATCCAGTTCGATCTGAACGATCAGAAGCGGCTCTTCCCCTTTTCGAGCTCCGTATTTGGCCGCCACAAGATGGAAAGTATCGTCGATCTGCAAGAGTCTTTGATTGCCGTTCGCCTCTCCTGCAAACACATGGTTATACCGTCTCGAGTCGAATGCATTCATCGCGGTCATGGCCGAAATCGTTTTATCGATGCTGCGGATATGAATGAATACGTCTTTTATGTAGACACTGCTGTTTTTGATGGAGACCAGCCGCGGCAGCAAATAATGCAGGCTTGCTTTTCTTTCGACCGTGCTCATCATATCCCATGTCAGCACCATTTTGTTCAGTTCCTCATCCTGCAAAATATCGTATTGCTGGATTTCCAGCCATTCGATTTCCCGGTTCAACCCGTCCAGGTAAGCCGAAAGCTGCGCCTGCGAATTTTTGGATACTTCCTGGCTAGCGTATTGGTAACTCCAGTTATACAGATAAACACCGAGAATGATAAGCGGAAGAATGACGAAGAGATAGGTAGCGACCAGTCGAATAAAAATGGTATTACGAATGGAATTCACGGGTAACTTAAGCAATTAAACTCCTCCGATGTGTGTGAAAATGCGTGTAAATCGGCCGCCTGCCGGCCTTTAAAGCCAACCGTGCGGGTGCGGCACATTTTTATGGACGGCTTTTTTTCCCTCATGCCACTGATTCACTTCAGCCGTAATGTCAGCACCGCCAAGCCGATACCATTCCTCCACGAACCGGTCGAATTGTTCTATGGATTCGCCGAGTATGATGTTGGCAAAATAATCATGCTGAAGATTGTCCAGAATCGTTTGTTTTTCAATCATCGTTTCAGTCGGCGCGCCGGCAAAAGCATCGAACAACAACTGATGGTTATCCTCGTATTGGTCGAGAATACTCATCGCACCGGAAGGCCCGTAGATCTTCTCCCAACCCCAGCCGGATTCGCCGTCTTCTTTCTTATCCAAATATCGATCGATTCGCCCTTGTATGAATCCGGGCTCGCCCTGTAACTGAGACGTCGTGCCCTGACGACGCGCTTCGGTGATTTGCCGGTACGCCTTGAGGTTTTTATCCGCCGGGAAAGGAGTCACGGGAGACAGTCCCCACACGGGCATGACATTGTTGTAGTAAGTCTCGTACTCTGCCGTTTTGCCCCAGTTTTTTTCAAGATGCAGATTGAACATTTTGAGAATCGCTTCCGGGTAAGCAAAATCCTTTCTTACGGCGTAAAAAGAACTTGTGGTAAATTTAAGCGGAACCTTTGGCGCTATGCCCGAGTCAGTAACAATGGGAAAAGCTTGCCACTCAGCATCCGGATCGCCGCCTCGGCTGGACTGAAGCAAGAATGCTCCCCATTGCTCGCCATAGACCATGCCGATCTTCCCATCGGCAACAAGCTGTTTGGCTTTGCTTCCGTTTTTAAAAATGAATTCACTGTCGATTTCATGATGGCGATACATATCCTGAAGCACCTTGAGCGCCTGTTTCACTTCAGGCTGAATGCCTCCATATACGAGCTTGCCGCTCTCATCTTCAAGCCATATGTTCGGGTAAGCTCCATAACCGGCCATGAATCCGGTTAAGCCCATGACGGGGTCCCACAAATATTGGGTAGCCGCTATTCCATAGGTGTCTTGTAGGCCATTTCCGTCGGGGTCCCCTTCTGTAAACGCTTTCGAAATTGCCAGGACGTCATCCATCGTTTTCGGTGGCAACAGCTCCAATCGGTCCAGCCAATCCGTTCGAATCCACAGAAACATCGCCTTTTCAATGGAGGAATCGGTCTCCGGGATGCCCATCAGCTTGCCGTCGATCATGCCGGATTCCAAGGTACCGCTCCCTTCTTGGCGGTGAACTTGCTGTGTCAACGGTGAAGCATATTCCTTGTAAACCTGCGTCAGATCCTGAATCAGTCCGGCGTGGCTCAGCTGCCTGAGCTGCTGGGCATTGACCTTGACGATATCCGGAATGTCCCCTGAAGCCAGCATAATATCCAGCTTTTTGTGGTATTGTTCGCTTCTCACAGCCCATTTGTATTTGATTTGAATGCCCAGAACTTGTTCGTACAACTGACTCCAGCGATTGTCCTCCAGCGTTTCATCAGGCAATGCCTTCAGAATATCTTCCAAGCCGTCGCCGATTTCTCTCACAAAAGTGACTTCGATCGGCGGATGATAAGCGCGTAATGACTTATCGCTGTATACGCCCTCCCCGCGTGTTTCCGGCCCTCGATTGTGGTCGATACCGCTGCTTTGGTGACATGACGCCAGTGTTGAACCAAACAGTAAAGCGCTTAGCATGACTTTGGAGAAGTTCTTTACGATGATCAGCAACAGAAAACACCCTTTCCTATCGATTAATTGTATTATTATACTTTAAAGGCCCCGGCCCACAATAAACATTTTTTTACTTCCTATCCCGTTATTTACGTGTTGCTCGTATGCAAACAAAAACCGCCAACCCCTAGATTCGGGGTGGCGGTCTTCAACTTGAAATGTTAACCTACGATACCCGTACGCTCGATACTTTCCACGAAATATCGCTGAACGAACAAATAGATGACGATCAAGGGAAGGATCGCCAGCAAAATGCCGGTATCCTGCACCATGCTCAAATAAAATGGGTCCGCCTTCGACGGATCGCTGCCCAGCATAATGGACAGGTTGTACGGCAGCGATGACAGCTGGGTGGACATGACTTTGCTTGAAGTCAGATACGTCGTCGTGTAGAAGCTGTCGTTCCACTGCCAGACGAAGGAGAACAACGTCGTGGTAATGATGGCAGGAATCGCGTTCGGCATCATGATGCGGGTAAAGGTGGTTCCGACGCCCGCGCCGTCAATATAAGCCGCCTCCTCCACTTCCTTCGGAATGCCGCGGAAGAATTGCCGGAAAATAAAAATGTACAAACCGGCTTTAAGCGAATTGGCGGTCAGCGAAGTCAAAATGAACGGCCAATAACTGTTCAACAGATTGACGGACTTGCCGGTGAGGAGCGGAATCAGGCCCATCAGCGTAAAATCCTTCAGATTCAAATAAATCGGGATGAGAATCGTGGTAGGAGGCACGAGAATCGTCAGGACGACACAGGCGAACAAAAGCTGGCTGCCTTTGAACTTCAAACGGGCAAAGCCGTAACCCGCCAGCGCGCAAGAAGCGGCCGTCAAGACCGTCGTCGTCGCCGACAGCGCAAACGTGTTGAACAGCGTTTCCCAGTAATCCATGATGCGGATCGCATCAAGGAAATTGCTCATTGTGAAATTTTCCGGAATCCATACGACGACCGGTGAATAAAGATCGGCCTTGTCTTTGATGGCCGTCGAGATTTTTTGCAGAATCGGATACAGAATGACAAAGGACAGGCCAGCGATCAATGTTAAACGTATGAAAGACCAGAGCCATCGTTTCCAGCTTTCGAGCGATAGCCACCGAGAAACCGACATTGCATTCACCTTCTTCTATTCATGGTAAAAGACCTTCCTGGATACAAAGTACGTGCTGATCAACAGGATGATGGAGATAGCCAGGAAGTAAATCCAGGCCATTGCTGAGCTAAGGCCGAAATCGAATTGGACGAAGCCCGTGGTCTTGATTAAGTCTGTCAGCTCATTTCGGGAGAACGAGTCGATAATCGTATATATCATGTTGACCAGAATCAGCGGGCTGACCATCGGAAACGTGATTTTCCAGAAGGCTTCATAACCCGTAGCTCCTTCCATCTTGGACGCTTCGTACAGCTGGGGGGATATCGTCTGTATGCCTGCCAGGAAAATAAGGATCTGTACGCCGGATTGGCTTACGATCTCATAAATACGATCCACGGCTCCCGTTAAATAGTTTACGATCGTCTCGCTTACGCCGGCCTGAAGCATTAATCGCTCGAGTTCAAAACTTCCCAATGCGTTAATCAGCCCCCCGGAACCGGCATTCTGATCATTGATCGCCTGAACGAGACTGCTGCTTTCCAGGGTCAGAATGACCCCGGAAGCAAGAATGACGGGCAGGAAGAATATCGATCGGGCAAAGGAACGGCCAAGGAACTTCTGATTCAGGACGACGGCCAGAAACAGACTGAAGATAACGATCAGGGGCACGTTCACCGCCATGTTCACGATCGCCTCGGTCAGCATTCGGTTAAAGCTGGTGTTGACCGTAAAGGCAGTCACGTAATTTTTCATCCCCATAAACGTTATGCCGATTCCTTCGGAATTTGCCGTTACGGTGCTAAAACTGTAAATCAGGGAAGTCAGCAAAGGGATCAGGAAGAAAAAGATAAAACCGAGCAGCCAAGGCATCACATAAGCAATGCCCCATAATGCCTTCTGTTTCCCATAGCTTCGCTGCTTTCGCCCAAATCGCTGGGTTATGGATTTCATGGCGCTTCACCACCCGTCACATAGCTTTCGGCTTCAATGGTTACGCCGTCTATCGTCACCGGTGCACGATTGTAATTCACGATGACGTAAACGCCGCTCTCGTATGTCGTCTTGAACACGCCGTCAGCCAATTCGTCATGCCCGACGATCCGCTCATGGCGAACCTTTTTCAGAAATGCATTGACTTCCTCATAGATGCGGGCGGCCTCGTCGATCCATAACGCGTAATTGGCGGAGAACAGTTCGTTATGCTCTGTGTCCTTTATTTTGTGATTAGGTTCATAGAACCATTGAAAATACACGCCAGCACCGTACTCCAAACACTTCAAAATATAAGGTTTGGCGTCGGTATACGCGGACAGGTTGTAAGGCGCGCCCGTGTAATCGATATGCCCGCGGATAACCATTTGATAGAACGGAATTTCCGCGTCTTCGATTTTAAAGCTGCTGCTAGACATGGGCGCATGGGTGATATCGGTCAAGAAAGGCAGAGCATAAGCGTTTCCTCCGTCAGCCATGACCTGAAGATTGGCATCTGAAACCTTGTTCAGCGCATCCAGAGACAACTGCTCGGACTCCGTACGGTCAATTTGACGATGCTTGCGAAAATCGCTGTCCAGCTCGGCGGCAAGATCACTCAGCGAAACGCCAATTGCGCCGTATTTTCCATAATCCTTTAAGAAAGCTTCCGTGTAGCTACCTATCAACCGCGGCGATATGACATAGGCAGGCGAACCGGTCCGATCCCGCCGGTTCAGCGCCGGATTGAAGGAATAGATCTCTGCGGGGATGCCTCGCAGCGTTCTGGACGCCTCCTTCGCCTCGTTGAACCCGGAACCGGACAACGCGGTAAGGATAGCGACATCCGGATACAGCTTTACCCCATTCTCGTTCGCATAGGAGAGCAGACGCCGAAGTCCCTTCTCTCCCCCTACCTGTTGATCAACGGAGACGCTGCCTGGAACCTCATGATCCAGCCCTTTGTTGAACCAGCCGCTATATTTCAATTTGATGTCATGGATGCCTCGCTTGCCCATCTCTGTCAGAATACTTTGCGCTTGTTCGAACGTTGTGAGCGGCTCCAGCGCCCGATACGGAATTCCTGCAAAATGCTTTTTCTTATAAATGCTTCCTACGAGCTGAAGGTAGAACGGCATATTCTCCTCATTCCTCTCGGCAATTGCCGGGAGGCCTCCCTGTTGCTCCAAGTAATTCCTGTAATAGGCGGCGAGTCCCGGATAGGAAGCCGACTGCTTGCCCACGAACGCATACCGGACCGAAAAATCGCTTCGCATCGGATTCTCCTGGAACTTCGGGAGCGAGCGCTGCTGGCCGTTCGCATCCAGGCTTAAGTCGCCTTTGTTGATTACCGTGAACGTCGGGTAGACGTAATTATAGCTGTTAAGCCTGCCGCTGACGTCGGCATTGATCGTCGCGGCCGGAGCCCCTTCCTCGATGATGCCGATAAATGCCCCGCCTTCACGGATGATGCCGAACACCGGCAGCCTGACGTCCTGGCTGCTGTCCGCCGTTTCGATTCCGCTCATCGTTCGGTCCATTCCGTACACGCTCTGCTGGTAGGAAGGGTACCGCGTCTTGCCGTTATTAAAATGAATCAGCGCTCCAGATCCGTCCGGAACGAGGATTGAGCCTTTATCCTCCGCCCCCCCTGCACCGAAGAAGCTCAGGAACGAGATCGTGTTCACCGGATATTCAGCGGGGAAATCGATGCTGGAAACCGGAAGCTTGGCGATCAGACTGTCGCCGTCCAGCGTATATTCGATCGAGGCGTGAAATACCCGCGGTTCAGGCTTGGTCTGATCCAAATGGTTCTCCTCGATGTCCACCAGCAAATCGTCCTCGGTATATCCGGCATCCTCAAAGGCTTTAAGCGCACGCTCCAGCTGCAGACCTTTGAGAGCGCCGTCGGACCGGACATACACCCCTTGCTCGGCATCTTCCGTGTACGCGATTTTCAGCGTTCGCTGGCCGGCGCTGTCCAGCTTGCTTAACAGGTTCTGTTCAAAGCGGGACTTGCTGATCTTTTTGGGCATGTCGTCAATCGTTTTTTTGTCCGTGCCGAACCGGTAGTTAACGCGAACGCCGTTTGGGATTTCCTCCATGCCGATTTGCTTGTAAGCCGCGCTGTCGGCGTGCGAATTGACCGAATTTATCTGTCCGAAGCTGTTATAAAAGTCAAGCTTCAACTGAGAGGACAACAAGCTTTTGTTCACGCCCGCGGCCAGCGGATCCGACTGATGGCCGGGGGGATTGCTGTGCCAAATTTCGCCGCTTGCCTTATGCACGACGGCGATCGCCCCCGTCTGATCGTCCGCTAGCAGCTGGAGCTGATCGTTCTCGGCAATGCCTTTCATGCCTTTGACGCTCGGATTGACGAACGATGACTTAAGGGCTGCTCCCGGCGTGAAGCTGTTGGCGGGCCCGTTGCCTTCATCGCCAGCTGCCTTTTCCGGTCCTTTATCCGTACAACCGGCCATAATCAGAGCTGTCAGCACACTGGCAGCAAGCAGCATGTATTTAGCGAAATTGCCCATCCTTCCTCCTCCTTAAGTTCTCATGACCAATTCTTGATAGATGACGGAAATAAAGGCCACGATCTGTTGGACCAAGCTGAAAAACAGCAAACTGATAAAAGCCATAAACCCCATGGCGACCAGGGTGAGCATCATAATTCCGATTGTTTTGGACGGGGAAAACTGATGCACCGTCATATTGCCGACAAACAGCAGATAAACGAACCAGAGAACCGCAACGGAGTTGGAAAAATAATAGAAGGCGGTCTCTTGCAGCGACACGAGATTGCTGAGCCAGATCCATGGAAACTGTATGATCACGAGCGGCAGGAGCGCGAAGCAGGTCGACGTAAAAATTTCGACGAATTTGCCCTCGCCGTCCATCAAGGTCGTAAGCGACCAGTTAGCCACGCACCAGAACAAGATCGGCACGATCACATATACGATTTCCATGACGCTGTTCATGCTCTCGGGATTGTACACATGGACTAGAAAACCGCTGTACTGGCTCCCCAAAATGTTCGTAACGGCAACCAGAAACAATACGCAAAACGAGATGATCAACGTGAATTTTCGATTGCGATCGTATTTCAGGTCCCAATAGCCCTCAAAGGGATGAACCATGAGATTTAGGGGAAACCGAATCCATTCCCTGCTCATGCGGAAGCCCCCTTTCTTCGTTCCTTCACTTTCCGAAGCCTGGATGCGGCAAATATCCCGATTCCGGCCAAGAACAGCATGGTCATGATCAACGGAAAATGTTCCCTCATGACCGCTTTGCGGTATAGCAGGAATGCTTTCGAATAGTTTTTCTGATCCAAGCTGCGTTTGAAATGCATCATGGCACCCTTATAATCGCCTTGACGAAGCAAGGCTTTGCCGATCCCCGCATAGGCGAATTCCAGATTGGCATTCATGGCGATCGTTCGATTAAACAACGCAAAAGCGGTCTCTTCCTCGCCACGATAGTAGCTTTTGACGGCTTCATTCAGCGTTCGACCGTATTCGGTCGTTCGGAAGACGGTAATTTCGCCAAGCGCTTTATCCAATACAAGAAAATCCTCGCCGATTCGGTCGATGGCGGCCGGCGTATGAAATTGGCCCATTTGGTTCCCCAGCCCGCCGAATACGTACATCAGATGTCCGTCCCCGTTGTAAGTGAACACCCGTCCCCGCTTGCCATCGAGAATGGAGTATATCTCGCTGTCGGTAACATCGATGTCGATCAGCTTAGAAGGACCTTCGCTGCTGAGGTAAAGAATGTCGCCCTGCGGGTCGGAATACCCCGTTCTTCTTAAAATATCGCTGCCTTGCGCATTAAGCTTCTTAATGTTATTTCCCCACTGGTCCCCGTTCGTGGCATAGATGAACCCTTCCGAGTCAATATCCAGATTCGTAAACTCCGTAGGCGTAAACATGACCATCTGACTGCGCTGCGCCTTGGTCGAGATTTGCTTCCAGAAATATTCGATCGGATCGATATAAACGCGATTCGCGCCGATGAAGGTAGTAAACGCCCCTTCGGCATCGAATTCCATGAAACCGTCAAACACGCCGGCAGCCATGATGTAAGTTCGCTGCGCATGGTCCATGACGACCCGGACGGGTTCGAATTTAAACGAATCCTGCAGTAGCTCCGACTCCGGCGAATCGATGATCTTGATCAGTTGAAAATCCGAATCCAAGTGAACCACCCGTTTGTTTCCAGTGTCCGCTACGAGCACCTCGCCGTCATCAGTCACGAAGATTCCTTGCGGTTGTAGAAATGTATCCGGCTCGCCCTCTCTTGTGAAGGAATCCACGGTGGTTACCAGCTTTAGATCATGGTCCAGCACAACGATCCGATTGTTGCCGGAATCCAGCACGTATACGCGATTGTCGGCGGTGACGTGAAGATCGCTCGGCTCTTGGAAAGCACCCGTCCCCAGATCCGAGCCGCTTATCAATTCAGCCGCCACATAAGCGGCCGGCGCTGCTGCAGCATCGCCCCAATAAGAATAAATATAGGAGTCCGAGGCGCTCTCGGCGCTTACGTTCCCCGCTCCTGCCCCAACCCCCAATAAGCAGCAGATCATGATGAGGAGAGGCGTTTTCAGTTTGCGCAAGCTGTTCATCAATCTGACATGCCTCCTTTCTAGTCCTTCATCCCTGAAGTGGCCATCGTCTGCATGACACTGCTCTGGGAGATGATAAAGAGCGTAATGGGAACGATCATCAGGAGCAGTGCAACAGCCGCGCCGACGCCGGCTCTTGCGATTCCGCCTTCCGTGATCTGTCCGAGCGCGAAATGTAACGTCTTCAGATGCTCGCTGTAAATGAAGCTGCCCCCATCGCTGCCCCAAAGTGCCGGAAATTGTAAAATCATTAGCGTCAGCCAGGCAGGCTTCACGTTCGGCATCACAATGGACCAGTAAATCCGATATTCGCTGGCCCCGTCGATTTTGGCTGCCTCAAGCAGGGCATCGGGAATCTGCTCCATGAATTGCTTCATCAGAAACAGCCCAAGCGGAAATGCCAAGGAAGGCACGATGATGGAGGCATGCGTATTGATCCAACCCAGCCAAGACATGACCATATAGTTGGGGATCGCCGTAACATGGGGCGAAAACATCAAGGCGAGCACCACAATCGAAAACAGCGCCCTTGAGCCGGGAAACCGGTATTTGGCCAGCGGATAGGCTGCTGCAGACGCCAGCAGGATATGTCCAGCCGTGCCAATGATGGTGATCAACAGCGTGTTTGCGAAATAACGCGATAAGGGTACCCACGAATTCCCCATTAACACCATCAAATCCAGGAAATTATCCATCGTCGGATTGTTCACGAAGAACCGCGGAGGGAATATGAACAATTCGTCCAGCGGTTTGAATGCGTTGTTCACCGCGTAAATCAAGGGCAATGCCATGAAGGCTCCGAACAAGGCGAGCAGCGCAAACAGCAAAATGCTAACGGGCAAAGAACGGTTCAGCGTTCTCGGCAGCCGGAAATATCGAATCATTTTCGCAGCCAACGTTACTCACCTATCCTTCTCAACATTTTTTGCGTTAATTTGTTGGTTCCGACCATCAGCAAGAACAGGAACGTCGCAATGGCCGATGCGTAGCCGAGTTCGAAGCGGATCGTGCCGAAGTCCATCAGATGGGTGACAATGGTGTGCGCCGCATAGTTAACGCTCGGAAACCCGGCGAGCGCGATGGAGATATCCGCGACCGCGAATGCGGTTGTGATCTGCATCACGGCCCCGAACATCAGCTGCGGCCTCATGGACGGCAGCGTAATATACCAGAGCTCCTGCCAGCGATTCTTGATGCCGTCCATCGCCCCCGCTTCGATCAGCGACTTGTCGATCGTTTGCAGGCCGGCGATAAACGCCAAAAAGCTGGTGCCCAGGCTCAGCCAAAGCTGTACGATAATCACGATCCATAGAATATAGTTTTCATTCAGGAGCCATTGAATCGGTTCCAGGATAAAGCCGGCCTTCATCAGAAACCCGTTTAAATACCCATAGCTGTCACCTGAGAAGATGATGAGCCAAATGAAGTAAACGTTGCCCGATATCGATGGCGCATAAAAGACCAACGTCATGAACGCCCGCACTTTGGGCGACAATTCATTAATGATCCATGCGAATACAAAACAGGCGATATAACTGACGGGACCGGTAATGACGGCGAACATCAGCGTATTCTTCAAGGCGATCATAAAGATATCATCATTCAGAAACAGCCTCGAATAATTTTGCCAACCGACGAATCTCGGAAATTCCAGCATGTTGAAATAGAAGAAACTTAGGGCAAAGGAAAAGACCACCGGAATGACCGTAAACAGAAAGAAAATAATCATATACGGACTCATCAGCAAATAATAGTGCTTGCTTCGCTTCAACTCTTTTATGAAAGAGACCCAACGGCTGTTCTTCTGCACATTCGCTTTGGGGCTCTTTACGGTTTGAATTACTGGTTCTCCTTGCATTGACTACCGCACCTCCCCTGTTAATATGGCAAATTGAACTCCTTCCGCTTGATCTCGATTTCATCGTTAATGTACAAAATATAATCGGATAAGGCTTCGCGCGGATTTTCGCTGGCATTTACCACTTTCCTGAAAGCATTGTCCAAATGCCGGCCTGTGAAATATCCTCCGGGCACCTGCGGAATGCCTCGTACCCACCGCCATTGGTTATCCAAATTCCGATAATCCTTCACCGGCCATGGCAGCTCCTCCAGCGCTTCGATGTTGGCCGTCGGATAGCGGGCAGCCTCTCCCATCAAGCCTTCCATCTCTCGACCATACGCAATTTGCGTCTCCTTGTCGGTCCACCACTTCAGAAATTCCCAAGCGGCCGCTTTGCTCTTCGAATTTTGAAGCAGCATGACGGCTGTCGTATGGCTGGCAACCTCGTGGTTCACGGTACCGTCCTCGCGTTCAGTCCCCGGCACAATCGTGAAATCCCACAGCCCCTTAATCTCGGGGGCCATGACCGTCAGCATGTTGTACGTCGTGTAATCCGCAATCCCGATCGGCATTTCCCCGGTCCGGAAACGGTTCGGGAAATCCGCTTGCAGCGGGAACTTGTAGCTGGTATAGAACTGCGTCCACTTCTTGAATGCCTCCATGGAGATATCCGAGTCGAGTGCACTCTTCGTATCGTTATCGCGGTAAAACTGCCCGCCGTTCTGGTACAGCAGCATCGCGAACGTCGCATTCGGGACCAGGCTTGCGTTGGTGGCTTCCAGCGGCAAATAAAATTGCATGTTGTGCTTCTGAAGCACGGAAATCAAGTCATAGATTTCTTGCCAGGTCGCGGGCGGCTTCAAGCCAAGTTCCTCCAAAATATCCTTGCGATAAAACAACATCGGGAAGGTCTGCTGCTCAGGCAAGGCGTAAACCCCGCCGTTATATTTGTACGGCTCCAGCCCGCTGTCGCGGAATCGGGTGACCACCTCTTCGAAATCATCGAATTTCGTTAAATCGGCTGCAGCGCCCCTCATCGCGTAGTTGACCGGCACGTCCTCGCCGATTTGCATGGCGACATCCGGACCTTCACCGGCAAGCGTGGCTGGCAGAAGGATATTTCCCGGAACAAGCCGGAGATGCACCGGAATACCCGACTCAGGCGTAAACGTGTCGTCGATCAATGCTTTCAGTACTTGCGCCTGATCGCGTCCGGTCGTTATCCACACGGTAATGGCATCTTCTTCATCGCCGGCGTTCCCGATGGTGTCATAATCTTCCGTATACGAAGCTGCGTAAGCGCCTAACTCATGGCCCGCGACCTCGAAAAACGACGCGTCCGGTTTGGGCAGCTTGCGATCCGGCGAATGAACGATTAGATAATCAAGCGAGATAGGCTGCTCTTTAATCTGCAGCATCCAGGTTCCGAGACCGCCCACGTTCACCTTATACGTGTCCAAGCGCTTGGCGACGGTTTCGGGATTTTCGGCGAGCTCGTTCAGCTGGTGCACCATTGAGTGCAGAACGGCCACCTTGTCGCTTCGCTCGCCTGTCGCTTCTTCCAGGTAATCGGCCACGCTTTGAATGATTTCGGCCTGCTCGGTGAACACCTCCACCATATCCGGAATCCGCTTCTCCAATTGATAATCCCGGAACGGATCCGGCGTATTGGAGGTGATCATTAGTATTTTGCGGTACATTTCGTTCAGTTCCAGCACGCTGGATTCTATCGTCTGCAAGAGCGGCGCGATCTCGCCAAGAGACACCATCATTCGGATCTGATGCGTCCCTTTGGTGAAATGGAATAAATAAGGTTCTTCCTCGCCCAGCACGTTCATTTGCCAATCGCGGTCATAATGAAAGCGGATTCGTTTCATTTCCTCAAAGGGAAACTCCCCGTCGATCATAAGGCTTCGTGTGGCAAATACGCCCCGGAGCTGGTCCTGCTTTTGCTTCAAGGCGATTTGGTACAAACCGTCTTCTTCCACCTCGAACTCCCATTCGATCCATTGCCCCGGCAGCTTCCAGTTAACGCCTCCGATGGTGTTGATTCTGATTTTGGAAACGTCGTACGGCTCAACGGTCGGGCTGGATCTGTCGGATGTAGGATACAAGGTCGGCGACGATTTCCGCTTGGCATCCTCCGCCTGGATCAGAATGTACTGATCCCGGGTCGGCTCCAAGCCCTCGGACTCATATTCATTCGCCAGCTCCTCGTATGTTCTCAAGGCATGATCCTGGTACAGCTCGATATAATCAATGGCCATCGGCTCCCGCAAGGACGTTAGCGTAAGCTTCTGCTTGCCCTTGTCAAAATAAAAGGAATACGGCTCATCATAGTAGCCGTACCGATCGGAGAGCGGCGCAAGCTGCCAGGAAGGCTGCTCGATCTGCCTTGGCCGCAGATCGTTTCCGCGGTTATCCTGCCTGATTTCCTCGTCCCGGTTTCCCCATACTCTGTCGAATAGCACGATATCCGCTCCCTTGAAAGGCACCTTGTCATTGATAGAGAATTGCCTTTCGATCGCCGAGCTCTTCCCTTCAATCGGATAATATCGGATCCGGACATGGTATAAGCCCGGTTCTTCCACGTTCAAGTCCCATGAGATAGAGCCTGCCTCTGGCGTGATCACGGATTTCCCTTCGGAGCCGTGTAATTTCTCCGCGATCTCGAATCCCTCCCCGGAGGTTGATACAAAGGACTCGCCTTCGATGCGGACGATGCGGTCCGGGCGGCTCGCCGATGCATGGGCGTCTAAATACTGGCTGTACCCGTCCTGCCCTTCCGTTTCTATGACCGCTTCAAAGTCGGAGATCGCTTGAACGAAGCCTTGGTTTGTCGATTTCGAAGGGTAGAAGGCCCATAGAGACAAAAAAAATAGGACGATGACAAGTATGGCGCTACCGAAACGCTTCTTCCTGGTGTTCAATTTCTCTCCCTCCCATACGGTTAATCCATCCAATGACAGTCCCTGCCGCAGCAATGCGCTGCGCAGGGACGATCGGTTCTTCGGCTAATGTTCAAGGTTACTTGCCATATACTTCGTCGATAGCCGCTTGGAACGTTGACTTGTATTTCTCAACAACGGTGGAAACGGATATTCCTTCATTCAGCTCGCCGACGAACTCCCAATATGGAAGTTTCGGAAAGGAGCCATGTTCCAGCACGATCAGGTTAGGGGCAGCCAGTCGCGCGTTGTTAAGGTCGTCCTCTGTCGAAAACACGGTCTCATAATCGGCTTGGTCCGGGTACTCATAGATGGAATCGATGTCATTGATCTTCTCCCAAATATATAAGAGCTGCTCCGGATTCTCGACTGATTTCGGAATCGCCAACGCCTGATATGCACCTTCCAAGGTATGGTAGGTTGTCGCGTTCGGTCCTTTCGGGAATGGTACGAAGCCGATATCGAAATCCGGCATATCCGTCTTGATTCCGCCAAGCTCATATAGTGCCCCTGCATACATTAACGTGTTGCCTTGGCGGAAAAACTGGCTCGGCTCCCTCCAATCGCCGCCTTCCGTCGGTCTGGCGATCTTCTCCGTAGCCAACCGGGAAACAAAGTTCAGGGCTTCCAATGTCGCGGGATCTTCAAGTGTCTGTTTGTTCTCTTTTGTAAGCCCGGTGTTGTTGGAATAAAGTGCATGCTCGATCAGGGATGAATTCGCGAGGCCCCAGGTATCCAACTTTCCGTCATTGTTTGTATCCTTATTCGAATCCTTGGCCACTTGAATAAACGTGTCCCAGTTCCATTGATCCTCATTCACATAATCCTGAAGCGGCTTTAAGCCCAGTTGATTCATAAGCGTACGGTTATAGAAAATGCCTTGGACAGTGTTTCCACGGGTCTCGCTAAACCCATAGCCTCTGCCTTCGTAAGTGAAGATTTGATTCGATGCCAATTGATCGAAAGCCCGAACGTTTTTCGTATACTCATCGATCGGCCAAAGTAAGTCCTGTTTGACAAGCGCCGGAATCGTATAGTTTTTGCCCAATCGTACGATATCGCCGATCGGCTCGCCGGCTAACAGGGAAGCCGTAACTTTCTCTTGGTATTCGCCGAAGTCGATGGCGATATATTCGATTTTGAAATTATGCTTCTCCATGAGCGCATCCAAATTCTTCTTTTTTGCAATCTCGTCCGGATTCCTTTCCTGATTCGTCATATCCCACCAAGAGACGACTTTAATCGTCTTACCGCCTAAATCGAAATCCATTTCCGGCGTTCTGTAAACTTCCTCCTCCTCCCCTCCGCTGTTTTCCGTCTCGCCAGGTTCCTTCGACGTCTCGTTTTCAGTGCCGCTATTCGTCTCCGATTCCACGGTTTCTTGGGTGCCGCTGCTTGGGTTACCCGAGCCTCCGCTGCAGGCTGCAAGCAGCAGAACCAATCCTAATAACAGAACCAATAATTTGCGAACACGCATCTTTAATCCCCCTCAACGTTTGATGTTTGGTCCAGATTCATCCAAAGTTTAGCGCTTACATTTCCATGCAACAACCTGGGGAAATCGAGATATTCTACCCCTGAAACGCTAGAAGGCCGTCTCCTGCAACGGCTTGTCCGCCGAGCTTTTTCAACCCAAGCTTTGCAAGAAGTAAAGAACGGTTAGCAATGCAAAGAAAAGCACATTGTGGAAATGGGGCGCCGGACAACATAATGTAAGCGTAACCAATTTAATGGATATTCCGCTTATCGCAATATATGGGGAGGGAGTCATCATGTCTAAGTTACTGTATATCAATCTGGGCTGCTGCTCCGATGATGCGCTTCGCCTGCAGGATTGGGGCAAATGCGGGATGAACATGGAAATTTGCGATGATGATTCTGAGTCATCGCTGCATCGGATTGAGGAGAACGGCTATTCACTGGCGGTTATCAACATGAACGGCAGCCCCAAGAAAGGGCTGGAGCTGTGCGGCCGGATCCGGAGGGTAAGCCGTTTGCCCATCATTGTTGTCGAGGATACCATGGAATTTGCCTTCATCCGCAAAGCGCTGCAGCTGCAGGTAAGCGATTACGTACCCAGCACGTTGCCGGCTGAAGAACTGGTGAAAAGCGTAGCTGCTGTTAACGCGAACCAACGCCGCACTGAGGATGACGTCATTCACAGGGTCAAGGAATATGTGGGGAAAAAGCTGCACGAAAATATTACGCTCAAAGACATTTCAAGCAAATTCCATTTCAACCGCTCCTATCTTGGCCAAAAGTTCAAAAACCATGAAAATATGAGCTTTAACGAATATTTGTTCATTCAGCGCATGGAAAGAGCGAAAATGCTGCTGGAGCAAACGGATCTGAAGATTTACGAAATTGCGAATGAGGTGGGCTATACCGAAATCGACTGGTTTTATAAGCGATTTAAATCCTATACCGGCGTAAGCGCGAACGAATATCGGAAGATGGTCGCCTCCTAATCTGCCAGCCCAATGCAAATAAGTCCTTGGGTTATCCAAGGACTGCTGCCTGGCCATACGCCTGGTCGCTGCACTTATTGCGCTCCATCGCGGCTTAGCCTGACGGTTCGGTATTCCTGCGGCGTCAGGCCGGTCCATTTTTTAAAAAAACGGGTAAACGATTGCGGCATTTCGTATCCGATCAAACCACCGACCTCGGCTATCTTCAGTTCTTCCCTCTTCAGAAGCTCCTTCGCTTTGCGAATCCTGAGTTCGTCCATATAATCCGATAAATTGACGCCCCTTTCCTGCTTAAACAGCCTTGATAAGTAAGATGGATTGAAATGAAATTCATCCGCCAGCCTGACAAGGGACAGATCCTCGCTGAGGTTTTGTTCAATGAATGAACAAATTTTTTCAATGACGCCGGCAGCCCTCTTCTGTTCTCCGCTTTTCCGGAGTGAAAACAAAACGTCAGCAACGCCTTTCAAATAACCGAAGGCTTCCCTCCACGAACGATAGTCTTCCAGCTTCATCAGGCCGAACGAACCGATCTCACGGATTTCCCACCGATTGATGTAAGACAGAAGCACAAGCGCAACCGTATAGCAAAGCTCCGTCATATTGGGATCCCCCCGCTCGAGTTCGTAAGCTGCCGGTTCGGTCAAGTCATCGAACAGCCCCATGAACTCCTCTCTTCTGCCGGCTTCCAAATGGACGGCCAGCGTCTCGAACTTATCGCGCAAGGATCTGTTAAGAATCGTAGCGGACGGCGCGGCTTCCTCGCTCGGAAACACCTTCTGGACCATCCGCGTTCCGTCACCGGTCCGATCATGCTGGTACCGTCTCATTTTATCGTATATGGCAGGCAGTCCTTCCCAGGCGAATGCCTCACCGCATAGTGTCACGGCTACCGACGCCTCAAGCGATTCCAGGCAGGATTGCTGAATCAGCTCAAACGTTCCCTCCAGAAACATGACCGTCTGTGCGAAAGCGTCCGTCCATTCCGATCCGCTCCACCGCTTGGGCTGGATGAGCCAGATCAGATCCCCGTATCGATCGATGAAACCGATGCTGCTCGTCCGCTCTGCCAGGAAAGCCTCTGCCAGAAACTTAACCGCAAGCGCCGTCTCCCGACGGTCGACATACGTGGGGGATCTTCCCGCGGACCCGCCAGACGTTACGCTGCCCAGCCCGATCAGAATCGGCATGGACGCATCCAGCGGAATTTGCAGGCGCCTGAAGTCTTCCTCCAATTCCCGTTCGAAGAGCACGTCGTGGAATAACAAATTTCGAAAATAGTCCCCGTGGGCAAGCGTCTCCAGCGTATCCAGCTGCTCTTTCGACCGCCGGATCAGATCATTCGCCCGCAGCGTCTCTTCCAGTTCCTTGAGCGCTCGCTCGACGGCCGCGATCAATTTCGGGTAGCCTTCGTTTTTGAGCACGTATTGCACGTCCGGCGCTTGAATCGCTTGATAGACATAATTGAAGTCGTTATGCCCTGTCAGGAACACGATTTTGCACTGCGGCCAATTGAGACGTATCGTTTCCATCAGCTCCAGGCCGTCCATGCCTGGCATGCAGATATCGGATAGTACGACATCGACCCGCGTCCGGTTCAACAGTTCCAGCGCCTCTTGCCCCGAATAGGCTTTGTAGATGTCCAGGTCAAGGTTCAATTTTCCGAAAATATCCGCCAGCCCATCGGTGATAATTTCTTCGTCGTCAACGATCAACATTCTATACACTTGACGGTTCACCTCCATCGCCAAGAAGTATTGTTACGGCAAGCCCCCCAAGCTCGCTACGTTCTGTCCGTAATCCGGCATCCTCCCCGAATGTGATGCGGATCCGGCGATGAATGTTCACCATCCCTGTCGTTTCGGCCTGGTCCTGTTCCTCATACAAGGACTTCCGGATCTGCTCCAGCGCCTCGTCCGTCAACCGGTCTCCGTTATCCTCCACGATGACGCGAGCCTGGCCGTCCGCCCCTTCGAATCGCACCACAATCAAACCATTCTTCGTCTTTTTTTCTAGGCTGTGCTTGAATGCGTTTTCAATGATCGGTTGAACGATCAACCGCGGCACGGGAAGCGGCCGCAGCTCATCCGGCAGCGGATCAAAGCGTACCTGAATCCTTCTCGAAAACCGTAGCTCCTGAATTTCTGCATACATTCTCGCATGATGAACTTCCTGCTCCAATGCAACCAAATCCGATGCATTCCTCGTCACGAATTCGAAATACTCCCCGAGCAGCGTCGTAAATTGTTCGATCCGTTCCGTATCTCCCGTCTTGGCCATCGTATTCAGGATAAAAAAGCTGTTATATAAAAAGTGCGGGTTGATTTGCGATTGCAGCTGCTTCAGCTCCGCCCGCTGCGTCATGATTTTCTGCTTGTAGACTTGATCGATCAAAGAGCGCAAATTGTCCACCATCTGGTTAAACCTGCCGTATAAGTACCTGAACTCGTCCTTGGATTCATGGGCGATATGGATGCTCAGATCCCCGTGCTCGATCCTTCTGAAGCCTTTAACTAAAGCCAGCATAGGTTTGTGGATGAACTTATAGGTAGACAGCGCAAAAACGCCAAATATCCCCAGCGCCGCTGCGGCAAATCCCCATGCCCATTTGTAGAACTTGCTCAGCGGCTTCTGTACGACCTTCTCGGGAATGAAACGATAGATCGACAGCGCTAGCTCCGGCGAGTGGGCCTGCACGGCATAGTATCGGTTCCCGTTTACGGTCAGCCGCGAAGGAGTGTCCTCCAGGAGCGCCGGGATTTCCCGCAGGAAAAGGGGGAGGCTAACGTTAGCCAGCTCCCCTGTCCCGTTCGCGACGGCAACCTTGGCGCTGTCCGACAGGAGCAGCGTTCCGCTGCCGGGGTACGTATTGAATTGGGCGAGCGCTTCCTGCAGCCGCTGCTCGTCCAGCTCGATCTCGACCGTGAACAGCGGCTCTGCCCTTTTGATACCCCGCTGTTTCATGGCGCCAAGGAACAAGCCTCCGTTCCATTCAATGAGCTGAGAGCCGCTGCCAAAGACGGAACGGATTTCCCGGAAGCGTTCGGGCCTAAATTCACGCACCCCATCTCCGGCTGAAATCGTGCGGCCGATAGCCGCGATATGAACACTGACATCCTTGATATACATGCTGCTGTTCTGAACAGTATACAGCCGCTTGATCAACGAATTCATGTTCTCGGTACGGGCGATCGTCGCCATCGTCTCCCAGGTCAGGACCAGTTCATTCAGGTTTTCATCCTCCAGCAGGCTGTACTGCAGCATTTTCATGCGTTCGATTTCGTTTTCCAGATCGGTCAGGTAGAATTCGGATTGCGCCGCTGCCGTCTTGGTAATGTCGGAGCTGGCCGTTTGCACGTTCCAATGGTAAAGATACACGGCAAATAACAGAATCGGCACCATAATGAGCAGAAACGTCACGATCAACCGGAGAAATATCGTATTGCGCAGTGAAAAGTCCCGTCGGAACATCAATGGCATTGCCCCCAGCATTTTTTATTCGATTATAGCCTACATCTCGTCAGGGCAGCCAGACTTATGGCGGGCAACATCGACTTGCGCTGTGTCCTTAGCCCTTAGCCCTTCACGCTTCCGAGAACGATGCCCTTTACGAAATATTTCTGCAAGAACGGGTATGCCAAAATAATCGGAAGCGAGCCGAGAAAGATCTGCGACGATTTCAGCGTCCGATCGGAGATCAGCGCCAGGTTCAGCATATCGTCCCTCGACATATTCGACAGGTTTTGCTGGATTACGATCGTTTGAATATAGCTTTGCAGCGGATAATTGGACGGGTCTCCCATCAGCAGCAGTCCGTCGAACCAGCTGTTCCAGTGCTCAACCATGGAAAACAAAGCAAGCGTGGCAAGCGCAGGCTTGGATATCGGGACAAAAATCGACCACATGGTCCGCCAGTGGCTCGCTCCGTCGATGAGCGCCGCCTCTTCAAGCTCCTTCGGAATTTCCCTGAAAAAATTAAGCAGCAGAACGACGCTGAACACGGGAACCGCGCTCGGCAAAATCAATGCCCATATCGTATCCAGCATGCCGTATTCTTTTATCGTTGAATACCAAGGAATCAGGCCGCCATTAAACAGCATCGTGATGAAAAAGATCCACGCGTACGCGCTCCGAAGCCGAAAAGAACGTGTCTCTTTCGATAACGGGTAGGCAATCAACACGGTCAGCAGCAAATTAAGCGGAGTGCCCAAGCCGATCCTCGTGAGCGACACCAGCATCGAATCCCAAAACTCGTGGCGGCTTGCCGTATACATGTAGGAAGCCAGCGTCACGTCGACAGGCCACAGCTTCACATATCCCGCCGAAGCCGCCGCGCTGGAACTAAAGGAAACCGCAATGATGTGAATCAAAGGAAGAACGCAAATCAGCGAGATCAAAATCAAGAAAATGGCATTGATCAGGAAAAACCATTCAAACCGCCTTTTTTGCCGGATACGGCCCCCTTCAGCCGAAGATGGCACCAATCGTTGCTGCATCGTTTCCCCCCCTTAAAATATCCGGTATTTCGCAAACCGATAAGCCAAAAAGTAGGAGCCCGATATCAGCGTGAGCGATATGACCGATTTAAAAAATCCGACCGCCGTCGCCACCCCGTACTGGGCATCAAGCAAACCGATCCGATAAACGAACGTATCCAGAATGTCCCCGCTTTCGTACACTTGCGGGCTGTATAAATTAAACACCTGATCGAAGCCGGCATTCAGCAGCTGTCCCAGGCTTAACACCGACAACAGGACGATTACCATGCGCATGCCCGGAATCGTGATATGCCATATTTTCCGCCAGCGGTTCGCCCCGTCGATCGTTGCCGCTTCGTATAACCCCGGATCAATTCCGGTAATCGCAGCCAAGTACACGATCGTGCCGTACCCGAAGTTTTTCCACACGTCGGAAGCAATGAGCGTGAACGGAAACCATTCGTTATCGCCCAGGAAAAAGATCTTGGGGATGCCCAGCAGGCCGAGAAATCCGTTGACGATGCCTCCCGACGGGGAGAGGATATCGATCAGGATACCGCCAAGCACGACCCAGGACAGGAAATAAGGCAAGTAAATGGCCGTTTGGACCGATCGCTTGATCACATTGTTTTTGAGTTCGTTCAACAGGACGGCGAACACGATTGGAACAATGAGCCCCAAAATGAGCTTGAAGCTCGAAATAAACAGCGTATTCCACAAAACCTGCGTAAAATTCGGCAGGCTCATCACATACTCGAAATTGTTCCATCCGACCCATTGCTGATCGCCGAAGAGGCCTTTGGCAGGGATAAACCTCTGAAACGCGATCGTGATGCCGGCCATCGGAATGTACGAAAATAAAACGATTAGAATCAATCCCGGCAATATCATCACATGGAGCGGCAGCTCTCTTCGCCATTTCGCTTTCATTCGTGAACCTCCAATTCGTAGGTAACAGGTTCGGAGGGAGTAACGACAAGGTTCTCCCTCCGGCCCGGATTATCGCTTCGCCTGTTCGTACCACTCGTTGACTTCTTGCGTGATTTGATCCCCGCCGAGCTTTTTCCAATCCTCTACGAACTGGTCGAAGGTGTCGATGGATTCGCCTAAAATAATCTTGACGAAAACCTCGTTTTGCATTTTTTCGAGCGTCGTCTTGCGCTCGACCATCGTCGGCGTCGGAGCGCCGACGAATTTTTCCTGCAGGAATTGGTCGTTTTTATCGTATTGGTCGGCGATTCCCATGGAGCCCTGTTCCCCGTATATCCGTTCCCAGCCCCATAGCGCAAAGCCGTCGGATGAGCCCGATTCATAAGCTTCCAGTTTTTCCTGGATCGTCTTGGCCTCTCCGGTTAACTTCGAGAAATCGCCGGCCTTGCGCGCAGCATCGATTTCCCGGAATGCATCCACGTTCTTCATGACCGGATACGGCGTGACCGGAGACAGCTGCCACACGCTTTCGGCTTCCGGCGGCGCAAAGTATTTATCGAATTCGGCGGTTTTCCCCCAGTTTTTCTCGAGATGCAGATTGAACATTTTGATGACGGCTTCCGGATAGGCCGCATCCTTCTTGACGGCGAAGAATCGGGTGGTGCTGAATTTGAGCGGCACCTTCGGTGCTTCCCCCGATTCGGATACGATCGGGAACGCTTGCCACTGCGCATTCGGATCGTTATCGCGATTCAGCTGAAGCGGCCAAATGGAATTCCACTGCTCGCCGTACTCCATACCGATCTTGCCGGCCGAGATTTGCTCCGAAACCTTGCCTCCGTCTTTGATACCGAACTCTTGGTCGATCTGTCCGTTTTTGGACATCTCTTGCAAAACCTGAAGCGCCTTTTTCACTTCCGGCTGGATGCTCCCAAAGACGAGCTTGCCGGAGTCATCCTCGATCCAAATGTTAGGGTAGGCATTATATCCGGCCATAAACCCCTCAAGCCCCATCGCGCCCCCCCATAAATCCTTGGTAACGCCAAGTCCGTACGTATCCTGCACACCATTCCCGTCCGGATCGTTCTCCGTAAACGCTTTCGATATGGCGAGTACGTCAGCCATCGTTTTCGGCGGCGCAAGTCCCAGCTTCTCCAGCCAGTCCGTCCGGATCCAGATGTACATGGAACGCTCGATCGAGGATTCCAGTTGAGGAATCGCCATCAGCTTTCCGTCGAACGTAGCGGCGTCAAAAGCACTCGTCCCTTCTTGAAGCAGCACTTCCTTCGTCATTGGGGAAGCGTACGTTTCGTAAAGTTCCGTCATATCCATGATTTGGTCCGAATCCGCCAATTGCTTGAGCTGGGTGGCGTTGACCGGAATCACGTCCGGAAGGTCGCCCGAAGCCAGCGTCACGTTAATTTTCTGCAGGTATTGGTCGGAGGTTGGACTGCCTTTGACCACCCATTTGTACTTGACTTTGATGCCAAGCTCCTGCTCATACAATTGCGTCCATCGATTGTTGTCGATCGTTTCGTCTTTAAGCACGCCCAGCACGTTATTTTCCACGACGTCGCTAAGATCCCTTACGAACGATACCTCGACTGGCGGATCATATTTGCCGAAAGGGCCGTCATTCGCTATGGTGCTTGGATCGGTCTTGGACGTTTCGTTTGAACTGCCGCTGCCGGACCCGCTGACTCCGCAGGCCGAGAGCAGGAGTGACGCCATGAATAATACGGATATCGCTCTCCGCCATACTGAATTCCTTTTTTGCATTTGCATCCCCCGTTCCAATGGATTCAAGATCTGTACTTGGTTACGCTTTCATTATGGAATGGCGTGCATTCCGTTACAACGTTCATCTTTTTACTTTGCTTCTCCTTCATTTACCAACTCCACTCGGTACCTTGATAATGTCTAGACGTATAAAGGTTTTCGTGAAGATCCAGCTGACCCCTGATATGTACTTCGCTAAGCATAGAAAAAACCAACCAGATCACCCGGTTGGCTTAAACAAACGTAAATGGGCTCAACGCAAGAACCCGGACGCTCTATCCTTTAAACATCAGCCGGATCGCCACGATGAACAAGCATACCGACAATATCCGCACGATGACGAGCCCCGGTATTTTGGAGGCAAGCTTGGCACCGATTTGGCCCCCGGCCAGTGCTCCGATCGCAAGCCAAATGAACGTCCCCCATAACAAATGGTCAAGCACGACATGAGAGATGGTTCCCACCAGCGAGGAGAGCAGAATCGAAAACATGGACGTTGCGGTGGCGATATGCGGCGGAAAGGCCAGGAACAGGATCATCGTAGGCACCATTACCGAGCCGCCGCCGATGCCGAACAAGCTGGAGATGAACCCGACAAAAAGCGCAACCCCGGAGCCGAACCACAAATTGAACGCATAGCGATGCTCAGCGCCGGAGGCATCGATGAAGTTTCTTGTCACCGTCGGCCGGAGGAAGCCGCCCCGGCTCTGGGTCGGCTTGAAGTTGATCACAACCGCCATCAGCATCAGGAAGAGTCCAAGCGCTATAAAAAAGACGCGGCTGCCCACAATGCTGGTTGTCCAGGCACCCAGCACAGAGCCCGGTATCATGGCTACCGAGAACGCCAGGCCGCTCCGGTAATCAATTCGTTTTTGCCTCGCGTAGGCCCATGTGCTGGAGATCGCACTGACGAACAGAACGGCCATTGATGTGCCCGATATCTGGGACACCGGCATTGTATACATGAGGGCCAGTACCGGCACAATGATAAATCCGCCTCCAAGGCCGGCAATCGCCCCGCTCACCGCGGCCAGCATTCCGACAAGCACCAGCAAAACATATTCCATATGTATTCCATCCCTTCCTACGGACGATCCGTTATCACATAGCCCTGCTCAAGAGTTGCCTCCCGGAAGCCGGCCATATGACGCTCCTGATACAGAATAGGGCGCGCGGCTCCGATGAGAATGATATTTTGAATATCTGTGCGGCGATCGGACAGACGAAATGCCTTCGTATAGGAAAACACCGTATAGAGCGTCGTGTGGATCGCACGGATATAAGGGTCCCTTGTTCCTCGTCCAATCAGGTTCATAATCATAATACCCTGATCACGCAGCCTATCTGCCGCCATCATGAAAAATTCCGCAGAAGCCAGATGCCGCGGCGTTCCTTCCTTCGTAAAGGCATCCACAATAATAACGTCCAAAGTATCCTGAGCTTCCCTCTCCAGCAGCTCGCGCCCATCGCCAATTCTCACGGATTCAACTTCGCTGCCGAAAAAGGTGCGGGCCAGCTCCGCCACCCGCTTGTCCACCTCGGCTGCCGTTATCCGCCTATTCGCATAATGGCGGGCGATCGTCCCGATGCCGTGCCCGATCAGGAACATGTCCTCGAAATCCGAATGATTGGCATCGATCAGGTGAATGATCGCTCTTGGGTACTCAAAGACGATCCGCTCCGGATCGTTCAGATCCAGCACTCCCTGCACCGCATCATCGGAGAACTCCAGCACGCGGAAACGCCCCTTCACGCCGTATAGCTCCTCTGTATCGTACACCTTCAATTCATGAACTTCACTCGTATCATGGAGCAATAAGCGCACCTTCACCATCCCCTTCGCGCCATTGATTCTGACAGGATGATCCTGCTGCAGCTATCTTATTGTACACCCGATCGGGGACCCTCACACACAGGATTATGAAAAATATCGCTTTACGAGAAGAAGGCCCCCCAATCTCTGGGGCGGCCGCTATCATATCCACCTGTCCATGGCTGACCATTTGGGTCGTAACTGTGACACGCGCTTATGACTCAACTTTTTCGGAATCGACACTATTTCGAAATGTGATGGAAACGTCGCCGAGCGATTTTCTCCAGATCATATGATGAAGGCCTTCGCCCCAATAATCCTGCAGGAGAACATCGGGTTCTCCAAACTTTTTCTTCCAGATGCTTTGGGCCGCAGAGTATCCGCTGTCCAGGCAAAATTCCCGGTATCCCCGCTCCATCATCGACAACCAAATGACGTTTAAGAGCAAGCTTCCGATTCCCCTGCCTTGATAATCCGGATGCACGAAAACGGTCCCCACCTCCATGATGTCCTGTTTGTTCCATGGAGCGTGCTGCCGGATCATGGCGTTTGGCGGCCCATATTCAATCGTGCCTACGACATGGCCATCGATCAGGGCAATTAGAAAGTACCGCTGTTCGCCTCCTGATTCCAAATCACGATTCAAGTATTGAATTTTCGATTCGATTTCCTGTTCGATATCCTCATCCAATTCCGACAGGCCTTCCTTGGCGAACGTATCGGTTACAACGAGTCGAAAAAAATGCGCAAGCGCTTCGACATCAGCGTATGCGGGTCTCCGAGTCTCAATGTCCTGCATCAGTCCCTCTCCTTATTCCCTTCATCAGCTCACAACGAATCGTTGCGTTCATTAACCTCGCTGTTTCTCCAATTATATCCTTAAAACGAGGACAAAGCAGCCAAATATAAGGATTGACGCTCTTGTTGATTTGAGCGTCCCGCATCCCTTCACGACGCCATGCATTTCGACGAACCGGGTTTTTTATTCATGATTGGGAAATGGCAGCTGGCTGATGGCACTAATACGTAAATGTCGATCTGCACGCGCAAATGATATATCTGCCATAAATATGTGCCCCTTGGTAGCAGCCTTTCATCCCGAATTCGGGATGAACATATTGCGAGATGCAATCCTGGCATTTGGCCCGTTGTCCGGGCGGATCGCTTGTATACCACCAGCCGGACGGATAAGGACACAGCCCTTTGCAGTCCGTAATAACGGATTTCGGCGTGCAGATGATATAATCGGGCGGACAGGAAGCATCTGCTCCGCATCCGCTGCAATATTGACCGTGAGGCGGGCGGCATGGCCCGGCGGCAAAGGAAATACGAACCAGCTGCTCTTCGGGTCTCAGGAGGACTCTCGCCAGCAGCTCCGCTGTTTTTTGTGCGAAACGGTTCAAAATCGAGACTCGACTCGCTTTCCGGGTCAAGCGGCTGATCACCGTCTGGGCTTCTTCATCTTTATTTGCAGGCATGCGCCACATGCTTATCACCTCTTATTCAGGAAGCTATGGTTGCCTTCACGTAGGCTTCCAGCTGTTCGCGGCTGTTGACCAGTCCCTTGTGCCTGATTACGCCGCTGCCGTCAACCGCATAGGCATAAGGCGTGACTTGGACATCCAGCTGACGGGCAAGCTCGGAGGTAACCAGGACGGCTTCATCCTCGTAGCCAATCGTCGAGATGTACGATGCTGCATGCTCTGCGGATGAGAATAACAGAAGGACCGGCTTGACGTGGTGCTTCTTCGCGATGCGGGTAAAGTCCGGAATAATTTGTGCGCACTCTTTGCAGGTCGGCGATCCGAACAACAGGATGGCGGCGGTTCCGGCTAAGCCGCTCGTCGACCACGAGCTCCCTTGCAGATCGGTGGTGACGGCATCGGGAAGCTTGCGGCCGACCGGAATGCCGGATTGGTTGACGCCCCGGGCGGTCCCCATCACCATAATTCCCAGCTGTCTGAACAAGACGAGGTTAAGTAGAACCAACGGTACAACGAGGAGCCATAGAACAATATAGGAGATCCAAAAAAACGTGTTCATCATGCCCTCCTTTACCTCTGTTTGATGTACGGAGCATGCGGGGCGGCGAGCTCGCGGTATATCCGGATGGCATGAACGGCATCCGGTATGCCCACGATGACAAGCAGCGATACCAGGAGCAGCATGCCTTCCAGCAGAAATCCGTTCAGGGCGACTGCTTCTCGATAGTCAAACCATGCCGGATTGCTCCAGGCCATGCTGAGCAGTCCCATAAACCCGTTAATAGCAATGAGCGGCCACCCCAGCCGGGAATGAAATTGCGGACCGAGACAGCCGCAGTCTACCCTTCCTTTCTTCCGTATGTAATAGACAACTCCGATTCCCTGAACAAAGTATAGGACCGAAAGCAAGACAAAACTCATGGATGAGGGATATCCGTAAATCATGGTGACGGCAAGGAACTGCAGCAATACAAGCAGCGCGTGCAGACGGGGACTGCCAGGGAAACGGTCCGGGTCGCCGAAGAAGGCGCTCCAGATGTAGCTGGTAACCGATAACAGCATGGGGAAGGTGGCGGAAATGGCAGCAATTTCATACATCGGAACGGCAGCCTCCCTTCTTAAATTAGGACAGGAGAATCCATAAGATGGATCCTGTCAGCAGCACGTAAGATGCGACTAGCCGCACGGCGCTAAGCAAGGTGCGCTTCAGCCATCTTTTTTCCAGCAGCATGTGGACGACGGACCGGATCAGGGGGAGACTAAATACAGTGCCCCGTATGAATCCGAAGCATATTCCCGCCAGGAGACTCAACCACCAAACCGGCGCAAATATCGATAATAGCATGTATGCATGAAACAGGACGCCGGCTTGAAGCGTAATAAACCCCATGCCCAGAATATGGCCCCAGAGCGCTGCGGAACGGTATCCCGCCTGCCGAATCCATTCCGACGGCACAATGAAATTACCCGAGGGCAGAAGTCCGGATTTATTAAACAGGATGAACACGGCAAACAATATGACGATGATTGCGTTATACAATGGCCCCAACGGGGTTAGAGACAGCAAATAATTGACGCCGCCGATCGCAAGCCCGGTCACCGCTCCTCCCAGCGTGCAGGAGAGCACATAGACGAGTGCATAAGCGGCTTTGTTCACCTTCGTGTTATCCAGGCTTCCAAGCACGTTCAACCCGCAGGTGGTATCGACGCTGGCAACCGCAGCGCTTGCGGCAAACAGGAACAGCAGCATGGTTAGCATCTTGCACACGCCCCCTTCACCATTTACACGTTTCTTTCATCATTTTATGAGCCGGTCGGATTGATTATATGTATAATTTCGTCAGGATGTTTGCGGGAAGCTTCTTGCAAGAAGTCTAAGCTCCTTATCCAATGGAGCGGGCAGCGATGAAGGACGGTTCTGCGTTAAGCCGGATGACATCTCGGTCGAATGGAGCAGCCATGCGATCGGTATAATGGCACCAGGTAAGGGAATGAATGAGGGTTTGACCGATCACGGCAAAAAGGCACCGCAAACGCAGGCTGTAACTAACCTGCCGCGGTACCTTCAAACCATGGACTATAGATTAACTTGTGGATCCGTTTAAAATGTAGCTATCATGCAGCCTTGTTGAAGCCGGAGACATCCACATCCAGCGGAAGCTTGGCGGCTCGGGCTTTTTGTGCGGCTTTAAAGAAGATAATCACCAGAACCGCACTGATGACTGCGCCGACGATGTAGGAAGCGTTCATGGACAAACGGAAGCCGATTTGCGCGTTCAAAATATACACCGTCGTTGTGTACAGCATCATGGCGCCGGGAATCAGGGCCACCCAGAAGTTTTTGCGTGCGATGTATAAATACATCGCTCCGACAAACAGGGCAATCACGCCAGTCGCCTGGTTAGCCCAAGAGAAATAGCGCCATAGAATGTTGAAATCGATCTGCGTAAGCGCTATCGAAATGAAAAAGAGCGGAACGGCAATGAGAAGCCGGCTCTTCATGCTAAGCTGCGGCAGCTTGATATAATCGGCAATGATCATCCGCGCGCTGCGGAATGCCGTATCGCCGGACGTAATCGGCAGAACGATAACCCCAAGCACAGCGAATGTACCAACAACCGCCCCAAGCGTGACCTTCGCGACTTCGCTTACGACAAGCCCCGTGCCGCCTGTTGCGAGCAGCTCATTCAGACCGGTCGAGCCGTGGAACAAGCTCATTGCCGCAGCTGCCCAGACCATGGCGATAATCCCTTCGGCGATCATCATGCCGTAGAAGATTTTGCGGCCCTGCCCCTCGCGCTGGGTCGTGCGCGAGATGATCGGCGTCTGAGTCGCGTGGAACCCCGACAAAGCTCCGCACGTAATCGTCAGGAACAGCAGCGGGAAGATCGGCAGATTGTCAGGATGCATATTGGTAAATGTCAGCTCTGGAATCGGCGCCTTCTGGATGATCAGCATCGCACCGACGCCGACAGAGGCTATCAGCAGCAGCGCACCGAAGATCGGGTAGAAGCGGCCGATGATTTTATCGATGGGCAGCAGCGTTGCCAGGATATAATAGCCGAAGATGGCAACCGTAATCATCCACAAGCTGATAGAGCCATTCATCAGGTTGTGAAGCAGGCTAGCCGGCGAGGTGACGAATACCGTTCCTACCAGAATCAGCAGCAGAATGGCGAAAGCGTTGACTACATGCT
Organism: Paenibacillus sp. FSL R5-0810; assembly: GCF_038002285.1. NCBI lineage: Bacteria > Bacillati > Bacillota > Bacilli > Caryophanales > Paenibacillaceae > Paenibacillus > Paenibacillus sp. FSL R5-0810. Next base: position 1,228,585 of record NZ_JBBOCF010000001.1, on the reverse strand, counting down.
TCATGACTTTGCCCAAGAATTTCCCGGCAAGCTCAGGCAGATGGGCACCGCGGTTGCGGATCGAAATCATTCCGGTCAGATAGTCATGCACGGCTCCGGCGAATATGCAGCCAAATACAATCCACAGAAAGGCAACCGGACCGTATAAGGCTCCCATGATCGGCCCGAAGATCGGTCCGACCCCCGCGATGTTAAGCAGCTGGATCAGCGAGTTTTTGCCCGTACTCATCGGCAAGTAATCAACGCCATCCTGATTGACGTAAGCCGGCGTGGACCGCTCCTCTTTGACGCCGAATAACTTCTCAATATATTTTCCATACGTAAAATAACCGAGTATTAACAGCAGAATCGATACGATGAAGGTAATCATATCTATCGCCTCCTCCTTTGGAATCGCTTACATCGATTATAAGGAAATTCCTGCGGGCAGGAGGCAATTTGCGATTAACATGTCGTTTATACGGATTAAGATGCACAAAGTGCATGCTAACATGCAAGGGAGTTTACGCAGGTCGTCCTATAGCTCCAATGCCTCACGAAAGGCCTTGGCGTAATTGCGGCTCACGGCCAGCAGCTCGCTGCTCCCCTTCAGCTCCAGCTGGTAGGCGCCATTAAACCATGGGACGAGCCTTTTAGCATATTTAAGATGAACGATGTAGCTTTTATGGATCCGAAAGAACGGGTACAACCGAAGCTTCGCCTCCAGCTCCTTGAGCGGCGTTTTCACATGAAACTCCCGATGGACGGTAACAATCTTGGAAAACGGATCTTCCCGCGATATATAAATAATGTCATCCGGATCGATAAAATGAATCTGCCCCTCCTCCTCCAACGACAGCTTGCCGCAGGATTTCAATGGCGCTGGCGATTGCTGCCTTGGCGATAGGATCGCTCTCTCCAGTCTTCGAACCGTCTCAGCCAGACGATCCTCATCGATGGGTTTCAGCAGATAGTCTATCGCCTCATACTGGAAGGCATCAGCGCCAAACTGCGGATACGCGGTGGCGAATACGATTTTCGGCGGCTTCTTCATTTCCTGCATGGCTTCGGCGGCCGCAAGTCCGTTCATGAGCGGCATTTCAACATCGAGAAATACCGCGTCGGGCTGCAGCTGCAGCGTCTTCAGCACCGCTTCTTCCCCTGATCCCGCTTCGCCCGTCACTTCAATGGAAGGGTACTGCATTAATAGAAATCCGAGCTCCTCCCGGCTGTATCGTTCATCATCCACAATGATGGTTCTGATTCGGTCTGTCATGATGCGCGTGATCCCTGCCTTTATCTAAACTTATCGTCAGCTGCCGAAGGCGCCGGCGGTATATGGAATACAACCTCGGTACCCTCTGACTCCTTGCTCTTAATCTTTAATGAAGCGGATCCCCCGTACATTAACGTCAAACGCCGGTTAACGTTGAACACGGCCATTCCGGTGCCGGATGTGGATTGCATCATCTGAAGACCGAGCTGCCGCAGACGTTCAGCAGGAATTCCTTCTCCGTTATCCTTGATCGTAACGGTCACGCCGGACGACGGCTTGCCGGTGATCCTGATGCGAATGATGCAATCATCCGTTTTGTTCCTGAAGCCGTGCCGAATGCAGTTTTCCACGAGCGGCTGCATCGTCAGCGGCGGAACAATAGCGTTCAGAGCCGACTCTTCAACCTCATATGAGATCGCAAGCTTATCCTCGAACCTGGTTTCTTCGATGCTCATATAGGAACGGATATGCTGCAGCTCCTCTTGAAGCGTCGCTTTCTCGGCAGCAGCTGCCGATAAGTTCTGACGGATATAATCCGACAAGCTCCGAAGCAGCTTGCGCGCTTTCACTGCATCAATCCTCGTTAGCGACAAAATCGTATTGAGCGCGTTAAACAGAAAATGCGGATGGATCTGTGCCTGAAGCGTCTTGATCTCGGCCTCCCTGGCCAGCTCCTTCGCTTCGGCAAGCTGAGCTGCTTCCAGCTGATAGCTTAGCAGCATACTGAGCCCGGACATCAGCTCCGTGGTAACATGCGTAATATCCTTCTTGCTGGGGAAATAAAATTTAAGCGTCCCGACCGTCTCCCCTCCCTGCTTCAGCGGACCGACGATCGCCGCGCCAAGCGGACAATCCCGCATCTGGCATTGGATCTGATGCCGGTCGACAATCAGCAGCTCCCCCTTCTCGATAACGTGCCGGGTTACCTCTGTCTGCAGCGGGCGTTCAGGCGCATGGTGATCGTCTCCTATGCCGATATGGGCCAGGATGACACGGTCATCGGTCATCGCGATTGCGCTTGCCTTCACTTCCTCGAACAGAATCCGGCAGACCGCTTCGGCCGATTCGGGCTTCATGCCCTGCCGCATGTAACCGAGCGTCTTCCGGGCAATCCGAAGCGAGGTTTGGGCCTGTTGGGCTGCAGCCTTCTGTTCTTCATTGACTACGGATCGGATGATCAGCAGGAACAAGGCGCAGCCGATCCCATTGGCCACGATCATGGGAACCCCGATAAAAGCGACCAGGTTCAACGCCTGGTCGAAAGGCCTCGAAAGCAGCAGAATAATCAGCATCTGCAGCGACTCTGCCAGCGCTCCGAGGACTAAAGCTGCGGAGACGCTGATCTGCTCGTTCTTTTTCCGAAACAGACTTGCCAGGATGCCTGCCAGCATCGTCGCCAATCCGCAGGCAAGGCTTGTAAAGCCGCCTAACGTGAAGCGGTGCAGGCCTGCAACAAGCCCTGCCCCCAGACCGATCTTCCATCCGCCGAACAGCCCCGCCATTGCAATACCAACCACCCGTGAGTTAGCTATGGCTTCTTCCTCGGACACCTGGAGCATCCATTTATTCACGGCAAGCGACTCTGTGCTGACTGTAATGCCGGTATACGTTCCGACAATGCCCAGCACCCCGAAGACCAGAACGGCCTGGAGCCGCTGAACGGAGGACAGCTTGTCCTGGCTCAGCATCGTACGGAAAAATCGCAGCCGGGTCACGATAAAAGCGATCGTAACAATAATGCCGATCCTTTCCGTCATCGTGATCAGCAATTCGAACATGGCGTCACCTCAGTTCATATCCCGTTAGTCATAACCATCGCCTATATGCAGTATACCGTCAAGACTGCGCTCCATACCAGCCTCAGCGGACTAAAGAATACGCGAAGCACACAAAAAGCCCCCTTTCGCATAGGTCCCTATGCGTCCGAGGGCAACTTGCAGAAGTGCTCGATTAACACGGTTTCTTAATTATCGATCAATTTCAATCAAAATTTATTTCGTGCAGAAGCTCGGCGTTTAATCCTCCGGTGTCCACTCCATATAAATGCGGTATTTAAACCCTACAACTTCGGCATTGCTTTCCGCTTTCCGCTCAATCTCTCGGAACCCTAATTTCGAGTAAATCCGATGTGCGGCTTCGTTGGCATCGGTAACCTCAAGAACATAGCGGCGATAGGGCAGCTTCTCCACTACAAAGTTCAACAAACCAGTGGAGATGCCCTTTCCGCGATTACGGGTCAATGTCGCCACACATTCGATATACCCCGTCTTGTCATCGTAAGGCAAAGCGGTATTAAACTCATTTTTCATGACATGGTAAGCCAGTTCCCCCGTTTGCACGCCGAAAGCGTTCCGAAGCGGCTCCAGTTCGACCGGCATTGCCCGCTGCCGATTGTTGGAGCAAGCCAGTATACCGGCAACCCTGCCGTTGAGTTCGGCCACATAGAAGACCTCGGAGCTAAACAGATCTTTGAAGGCGGAAATGAGGGTCGAGCGGTCCTTCGTGAAATAAGATAATTCCTCATAATACCCATCCACGAATACCTCAGCCACCTCATACCGTACGTCACGACCCGCTTCGGCCATATTATAAATCGCGATTGAATCCATCCATCATTCCTCCTGTCCAAGAAAATCCTTTCAACCAGCTGCACATCCTATTCATCCAACGTTCGTTTAAGAACAGAATACATAACATTCCGCCGGGTTTACACCGTCTTCAGAATAAAATGATGATCCGTCTAAAGACGGATAGGCGGCGGCAGTTCTAAACCTCTAATTTCGAAATAATTAAAAGTAAGCGCTTTAATGATGTTCATATCTGATTTCTTGCATCTAGCGTTTAAGGCTGCCGGGTTGGTCAAGTACGTTTATACATCTCAATGACAAGGGTGTGAAAAGAATGTTGAAAAGCTCAAGGTTTCGCAAATGTGGACTCTTGTTCCTGACGGCAATTCTGCTCGCTGTCTGTATTCCCCTCCCTTCTGCCAAAGCGGCAGCGCTTATCACAATTGATTCTCATCAGGATGGACAAACCATTCAGCCGGGTAAAGCCGAGTTGTCCGGCACCTACTCCGGCGTCTATGATCTCGAACTGATCGTGAATGGTAATATGGTGGAAGACGTCCACATGGATGATCCGGACGGTGATGACAGCGGGACTTGGTCTTATTCGCTTGATACGACTCAGCTGGACGGGGCCATAGAAATTGTCCTCAAATCCAAAGATGTTGTAACCCGGTACGGAGTTTGGTCTCCATGGATTTACTTGAACGTAGATAATCCCCCGGCGAACATACCTCAAGTTCAAATCGTAAGTCCTGCCGAAAACACACGGCTTCGAAATAAAGTCGACGTCCAGATTTCAGCCGTAGGCAAAAATCCGATTTCGCGCGTCGAGCTCCGAATCGACGGGGGCGGGTGGATCCCGGTTCTGCCGGCCAAGAAAGGATATTTATATACCTGGGATACCCGTCAATCAACGCAGCCGGTCCACAGCCTGGAAGCCAGAGCAACCGATACGCACGGCAATACAGGCTACAGCTTATCCGTCTATGCGCAAACCGGAATTACTGCATCCGGCAGTATTTCGGCTGCCAGTGCTGCCGTCACTAGCGACGTTTACGGGGATGAACCGAACTTTGGCCAGGATCGTGCTACGGTAATGGACAGCGTCTATTTGGAGTCCGTTCCCCCAGAAACCGTTACGGAACATGTATACGGTCCGGATCAACCCCTTCCCGATCAGGACCGAGCAATCTGGATATGGGAAAATGCCTCCTATCCTTTGGTGCTGAACCCGAATGCGCGTTATTCACTCGCTGCCATGGCGAAGGATACCGCTACCTTTGATCAGCGCCCCATCAAGACGCTGTATCTGGCAGTCGGACAGTTTCAAGGAGCCATGATGCTGGAGGATTATCGAAATGAAGTGCAGCGGTTTATTACGTGGGCGCATGAAGAAGGCTTTGATGTGCAGGCATTGATTGCCGGCGGTACCAAGCCTCCCTACTTCGGGGCTTACAGCCGTTATCATGCACAGGCGGTTAAGGAATTCGAGCAGGTATTGAATTATAATCTCGCCTCCGAAGCATCCGCCCGGTTTGACGGAATCAATCTGGACACGGAACCGTATATCCTGCCTGATTTCAAAACGGCAAAGCCCTCCGTACAAATTCAGTATCTGGATATGCTGAAGCTGCTCATGTCACGCAAAGACGCGTCCGGACTTTCGCTCTCGGTCGGGGCTGCGATTCCAAGATGGTATGATTCTTCGGCGGATGCCAGCAATATCACCTGGAATGGGGAGACGAAGTGGTTGTCCGAGCACATTCAGGACACGGCTGATTACATCTCCATCATGAATTATCGCGATCAGGCCGAAGGTTCTGCAGGCATTATTGCCCATGCCGTAAACGAGCTGGCTTATGCCTCCAAGATCGGGAAACCCAAATCCGTTGTGATCGGAGTAGAAACGAAAGACATCGCCGATGGCGGAGATCCGGAGACCATCAGCTTCCACGAGGAAGGTCGGCTCTATATGGAGCAGGAGTTAAATAAGGTTTACGCCGCTTTCGAAAGCGATCCTGCATTTGGCGGCATTGCTATCCACCACTACACTTCGCTGGTCGACTTCCCGAGTGAGTGGGGGCCTAACGGATTCAAATGGCAGCCTCCAGCAGACAATGAGCCTCCCGGCCAAGTCGGCCGGGTATCTACGGCCGCATTCGATTACCAGCGGATCGACATTCATTATGATATGGCCATGGACAACAGCGCCGTGAACGAATACCGGATCTATCGCGGCACCGATGCAGCATTCGAGATTGGACCGGATACGTATGCAGGTTCATCGAAGACCCTATCTTTCGAGGATACCGGGCTGCTGCCTGGCACGACGTACCACTACAAAATAACGGCCGTTGACATCAGCGGCAATGAAGGATCACCCAGCGCTGCGGCAGTGGCAACGACCGCTCCATCCGCAATGAAGCCCATGATCATTGACCATATGGCCATTCTCTATAATGAAGGCGTCGCTACGGTTACCATCCAGGTCGTTGACATGGAGACGAAGCAGCCGATACCCGCTGCTAAGATCAGCGGACGGTTCACCCATATGGCTGGAAAGTATGTGCTAGGAGTGACAAATACGGATGGCATGTTCACCTCCCGTTCTGAACTCATCTCTCTGCCGAGCGGCGAGATCGGTTTTCTCCCGCGGCGCATCATCGCAGACTCCTATTATTGGGCAAGCGCATATGATCAGCACCCCTACCCGACCGTCATTTGGGAGCCTTAAGAGCTTCTGGCAAAACAAATCGTTCTTCTGTACGAGTTAACGGCTTGATTGGCGCTTAATCGATCGGGATTTTAATCGAAGCAGTAAAAGGGACCGTTCCCTTCTCAGCAGAAGGGGGAACGGTCCCTTTTCATATAGGAGTTATTTCAACTCTTGGTTCATGAACACCAATCTGTCGATTCTTGATCTATCGTTCATATGTAAACCCTGTCCATTACAGGTTTTACGAAGATATATCCTCCAGCAATTCTTGAAGACGCTGCTTTTCTTCAATTAATCGCTCAAATGCGCTTCGATTCAAATTTATCGCATTGATTTCAGCAAGCGTTTCATTCAATTCCGCGGCTCGCTCTAAATTGAATTCGATCTCAAGCTTTAATATAAGTAACTTCGCATATAAAATCTGAGACATTTCTTCTTTTTTACCTGTAAGTCCTTCAATGATTTTATATGCGGTTCGATAGTCGTTTTTAGAATGCGCTAATGTATATGCGCTATAGAATCGTTTTTCAATGGTAGAGGTACCCGTTGAATGTGGATTTCCTCGACCTTCCCTTTCTTTTTTTTGCCCTATAATCAGATAATTCCCTGCAGGATCTACAAGATTAAAGCGAATATCTTCTTTATTGGTGCTTATTTTTGTAATTCTAGGCTCTCCGCTTCGGAACACTTTTCCGTATACCTTTTTTAAATTCGCTATAAATTCAGAGTATACACTTTCAACATCCTCAACAAGAATATAAGCGCCATTTATGGATTTTTCTTTTTCATAATTTTTCTGCCTCGTGAAACTCACCTCACCTATTCGATGCTTCACGGCTGCATATCCATAAGGAACGGATTGCATATAGGTTACGTCAAATCCAAGGGCTTCGTAAAACACAACAACCTCTTCTAGTGATTTGCAAGGAAAAATAGGAATCGTTTTATTCATTATCCCCCCACCTTTCTTACTGCATTTTTTAATGTACACTTCTATCGTACAACATTCGTGCAAATGATAATGTTTGGCTAAAAGTCATCAATTATATAAAGGGATCAACGTTGGAAAGCAGTCATCTGCTTTAACGATTCGTGGCAATGATTACGAACATGATGCGTTAGAAATCGGAGCAGCAAGGGGACCGATCGTTACCTCTGATAAATTATGAATGCATCGATAATTTCCTTTAGATATTTTTTATAACATGTTAGCATCAAATTGCAGCACCCAATTTACCAAAGAAAGGAAATTAAAAATGACGAATATGACCGTCGAGCATCTTCCAACCTACCGTATTGCCTATGTACGACAAGTTGGCCCGTACGGCCCTGCCAATGCCGAGGCGATGGAAAAGTTAAAAGAGTGGGCTATGGAGCGAGAGCTTCTCACAACTTCGGCCATCCTGTTTGGAATTCCGCAAGACAATCCCGCAACAACACCTCCCGAAAATTGCAGGTACGATGCCTGCATTGTCATCTCGGAGGATTACGAAATCGCCGGATCCATCAACGAAAGCGAGCTCGTCGGCGGAACCTATGCCATTTATAAAATCAAACACACCGCTGAAGAAGTACAAAGGGCATGGAGTGAAGTTCTCCCCTTTATTCAAAGCAAAGGCTATCAAATGGATAACAGACCGGTCATCGAAAGATATACGGGTGAAATGATAACCAATCATTCATGTGAAATTTGTATCCCCATCATAGCCTGACAGATTATCATGCCGCACCTAAATAAAAGAAGAACAAGGGGTTATCGGCAAGCGATCCCTTCTTGTTCTTCTTTCGATTTACGATTTAGCCAATATCCCTTGTTCAACGGAGCTTTCGATGATGGACTGCGCCACTTCCCATAATGTCCTTGATCCATTCTTGATCTCTTGATTCCGGTTTATGACCTGCTCACTTGTAATCTGATATTTCTGCCAGGTATCTCCCTGGTTTAAATGATTATGGATAAGCGGTTGTAATCGATCAAGTGAGGAAGCGAACTTGGCTTCGTCCGTCTCCTTCCTCTCAAATTCTAACCATAGATTCATAAATTCCTCTTCCTGCTCTGGCGGAAGCATGCCAAACAACCTCTGGGCTGCTTGCATTTCCCGTTCAAACTTATCACTGTGCCCGGCCGTATCATAAGCGAATGTGTCGCCGGCATCGATTTCGACCAAATCATGGATAAGCAGCATCTTGAGCACTTTGAGGAGGTCGATTGAACGGTTCGAATGCTGATGCAGCACAAGAGCCATCATTGCAAGATGCCACGTGTGTTCCGCATCGTTCTCAAGCCTTGGCCCGTGAATAATCTTAGTTCTTCGTTCAATGGTTTTAAGCTTGTCGATTTCAACAATGAAATTGATTTGTTCTTTAAGCAGGTTCTCCACCAGAATTTCCCCTTTATCAGTTCGTGTAGTATTGTTAGCGTGTTCGTAAAAATAAACTACCATGTGCCGTTCTTTATGTACTTTGATTTTGTGCCGTCAATATCATTCTTCAATTCTATGGATGATATGAAGGGGGTGAGCCTAATCTTAAAAGATAAGGCTCACCCGTTTTTACTTATGCGCGATGCTTTTTGTGTTTCTCACACTTTACAATCACTTTTTGTCCAGGCTTGAGGACAATCACTAGAACCTTATCATGGTGTTTTTTCATGAAAAATCCTCCCTTCGAGAAAGATAATATAATATATGTAAATTTAAGAGAATGACTTAGACGCTATGGCAATTAAATCTTCGATTAGACTCTTGCAACGTTGTATGACTCCATCTTCGCGGCTGATGACAAAAATGAAGTCAATCGGAGCTTTGTATCGCACCTGGCCAGATCTATAGTAAAAGGCTGCCTTTGGGGCAGCCCTAACCTTATTAACGTTTATTTGCTAACTGAAAGAATAAACTTCTCCAATGATCCCGTAGCCGTAATGCACTGATTACATGCTTGATTGTCCATACAGACGTAATGACCAACCGAAGAGAAATTATCCGGTGAAGCGAAAGCAGATTTGGTTCTGACCGAGAAGTATGCAAGCTCTTGATGTCGATTGCAGAACAGGCAGTACCCCTTCTTGTGTGTCGGCGTTATTCTGCCCTCGATCCCGATGAACTTCCCTTCGAACGGATAGACAATGAACAAACGGCTTGTTGCAATATCCACCCAGCTCAAATACGTCGTATACCGAAAATCGATGGATCCTAGATCAGGCACTTTCAGTTTTTTATTTTTAGGGAACAGCTTCTGAATCTGTTTGACCGTAATCGGCGGATAAGGCTCCATATACGGCTCCAATGCGTTAAGATATCTTTGGAAATCATTGGCCGTCTCGAGAGTCGTGATCTCCTCAAACAGCTTCTTCTGATCCTGTGTCAGATCAGGGAATGCTTCCGTGATGTTCACGACGGAACGATATCTAACGGTTTCCAAGACGCTCCGATCCGCGGCGGTTCGCAGGGTCTTCTGAATGAAATCGGCTTGCTTTTTAATGACGTTGAATTGATGGTTTCTAATAAATGGTGTACTCACAGCTCTTCAGCCCCTTATTTTTTATGAAAAATGAATAAGGTGCAAAGCCTATTATTAGAAACGATAACATCCAAGGCTGGGCGATGGAATTCCTTCGATCGCACCCATGCAAAGTATCGCCCTAGTTAGGCTTTGCATGAGCACTTCCTAGTAAATAAGCAATCTCGCATTGCCATCGGTACTACCCCCAATCTCATAACATGCGAAAAGTATATCAGGAAATACCATTGGGCGCAATTTAGAATGGCGACTGCGGTCAAGACTTCATCTCATTCTCAATCCGGCTCATAAAGTCTTCAGCCGCGCTGTAGCCGAGTTGTTTAAGATACCAATTGTTAGCCGCCGCTTCGATCAGGCCGGCAACATCACGTCCTGGTTGAAGCTGAACCTCGATATGCGGAATTTGGATGCCTAAGTACTCCGTGAACTGTGGGACCGCCTCCAATTCATTGTTTAGCGAGTCTCCTTGCCATGGCGACAGCTCGATATCAAGCACAATTCGCGTCTCGTCCTGAAACGCCGTGCGCCCGTATTGGCGTACCACATTGATCAGTCCGATGCTTCGCAGCGCCAGGAACTCGCGGCTGATCTCATTATGAGTACCAAGAAGTGTCGTCGGCCCCAGCTTCTTAAGCACCACGATATCATCTGCGACGAACCGGTGTCCTTTTCGGATTAGAGTGTGTGCTGTCTCGCTTTTGCCAATCCCGGATTTGCCCCTGAGCAGGATGCCTATGCCCGATACATTCACACAGACCCCATGGATGGACATCTCTGGTGCCAGCGTCTTCACTAAATAGCTGTTGAGCTTCGCGATAAATTCCGTTGTGGTCTCGGTCGTCCGCAGTAAAGGAATGCCTTCTTGATTGCAGAAAAGGGTCAGATAAGGGATCTCCTGCTGTCCCGACGTTACAATAAAGCACGGCGGATGATATTTAACGATGTTGCCGATATGTAACTTGCGTTCCTCTATACTAAGCGTAAGCAAGTAGTTAATTTCCTTGCGTCCAAGCACCTGCACTCGCTCCATAGGAAAAAAGTTAAAATACCCGACAAACTCAAGCCCCGGCCTGTGCGTCTGGGCACGGGTGATCAAACGATCCATACGGTCGGCTCCTGCAAGCACTTCTAATTGAAATTTTTCCGTAAGACTTTGAACGGTGATCGACTTCATGTTGTTCTCCTCCTGCGGCTAAAGGTGCCTGTAGTACACCTGAGATTTATTGTGGTCCTCCGATATATTCAACGGCCATCAGGGGCTTTCCTGCATATTTGTGGGATAAGGGCTGGCACAAGTGAAATCTGTTTCGTTCTCTTTACCTTCAGAAATGAAACGTTTGAAGATGATGCATGCAATTCATGATTGGGCAAAGCATAGCGAATCCTACAAAAAAAATGACCCTGCCGCCTCAAGCATGCAGGGTCAATTTATTTATTTCTCCACGTTCATGGCAGGGAATCGTTCATCTTGCGGCTTCATCCGAACATTACGGTGCAAAGGTCAGCTCAGCCTTGGATTCGCCGGCCCAATCACCGACTGGAGTCACGACATACGTTGCGCCTGCTGTCAGTTTGCTGCCCTGCGCAAGTTCGAATACGCCTGCTTCCCCTTTGCGGCTGGAATATTTATAGGCGGCTGTCCGTTTATTCCCCTCTGCATCCGTCAATTCCACGCTGCGGCCGGAGAACAATTCATCGCCCGGATCCTCCGCGAGCGTTACGACGATGGAGGTTTCACTAGCAGCCTCGGCTTTAACGATATGGAGCGGGTCCATCTCCTTGGCTACGAAGGTTGGGTTAGCAATTTGCGCCCAATCCGAAGTAACCGTGTACGTAACGCCAGGCTTCAGGACTTGACCCTCCGGCAAGCGAAATTTCGGTTCTTGTTTGCCGTCTGTGGACTGCGTGAACGGAACGTATTTGGCTGTGATCGGCTGTCCGCCTTCCGGCGTGATCGTCACCTCTCTGGCTTGGCCGGAGGAAATGATCTGGTACTCCACCCCATCCGCCCGGTTGTTCTCATCCAAGATGAACGCATTTTCCCCGCGACCGGCACTATAGGCGGAAATGACGTAGCCGTAATCGACAACCCCGTTCGCCTTGAGTGCCTCCAGCTCAAACGTATCGTTGGCCACCTGTCTAACCTCTGTCATGTCAAGCTTATCAGAGTTGCCCGCAAAGCTGCCCGCATCCTTGCCCTTATAAGCCAGCGTGTAGGTTGCCCCTGGCTGCTGTACGGAAGTAGGGACGATATACGTTGCAATCGAGCCGGTTTTTAGACGCGGCATATTCGTCAGGGTAAGTCCGTTCGTAAAGACAAAATCCTCTTTAGCTTGAGCAAATGCTTCATTTTCGGCCGTAAGCGGGGCGTCGAAGGTAACGATCAACGTTATAGCGTTTAAGGCACGGACGTTTGTAATTTTGGCATTTGCCGAAGGGATCGCCTGACGGGCTTTATCCAGCAAGAACGCTGCTTCGCCACGGGTGGTGCTGTCATTCTCTGAGAAGAACGGCTCCGCCCAGTAATGCACGGATTTTACATCCCGTTTCAACGCTTTGGCCACGATCTGCACCAGCTCGGCGTTTGTTACGGATCCGCTTGGGTCAAATCGTCCGTCTTCCGCCTGCATAATATCGAGCGATGCCAGCGCTGCTGCGTACGGGAAGGACCAATGACTCGGAAGTGTATCCGTTATGTGAGCTGGCAAAGCTGGCGGACCTTCGAGGCCAAACGTAAGAGCGACCAGCTTCGCCAATTCGGCGCGGGTAATGTCGTTCTGCATTCTCATCGAACCATCCTGGTAACCATGGATGATGCCAAGCCGGCTCAGTTCATTGATCGCTCCTTGAAGGTCCTGCGAGGTAATGGGTGCCAGAGCGGCGTTTGCCGGCTGTGCGGCCAATGGCAAGGATGCGGTGCCAAGGGCTGCTGCCAGCATAAGGACAGCCAGTTTAGTCGAATATTTATTCATCGTTAAGTCCTCCTTAAGCTTCATAGGTGCGATTCTGCTCGCCCTACCTATAGATTAAAGGAGAAGCCTAAACGCCTAAGAAACCGGGTATTAACCGTTTCGAAAATGTTTATTAACAATTTCTAAACTCGTTATACGGAAAAGCGGTAGCCCGCCCCCCACACGGTCTCGATATATTGCGGATTCGAAGGATCCACCTCTATCTTCTCACGCAATCTGCGGACGTGAACCGTCACGGTTGCGATATCCCCGTTCGAATCCATGCCCCATATCCGTTCAAACAGTTCATTCTTACTAAAGACGCGATTCGGATGACTTGCCAAAAACTCCAGCAGGCTAAACTCGCGGGTCGTAAATATCACTTCCTGGTTGCGGACGTGGACCCGGCGGGCTGCTTTGTCAATAACAAGACCACGGAGACGGATTTCCGACCGGGGATCAGTCCCCGTTTTACCTGTTAACCGCTCATATCTTGCCAGGTGCGCCTTGGCTCGCGCAACCAGCTCCCCGGGGCTGAACGGCTTGGTAATGTAATCGTCGGCACCGAGATGAAAGGCACGGATCTTATCAATTTCTTCTTTTTTGGCGGAAACGATTAAGATCGGCACCTCCTTCGCTTGCCTGATTTGTCTGCATACATCATATCCGCCGATCCCCGGAAGCTGCAGGTCGACGATGATGAGATTGTAATCGTTGTCCAGAGCAAGCCGAAGTCCTTCATTGCCGGTATGGCATAAATCGACGAGATACCCGTTCAACTCAAAATAGTCCCGCTCCAGCTGTGCGATCGTAATTTCATCCTCGATGATCAGAATCCGGGTTGTCATCTGTATGTGTCCCTCCTAGGTCCTTCGTTCTTCTTAGCTTGAAGTAAAAGCTCGTGCCGACGCCAAGCTCGCTGCTCACCCATATCGAGCCTCCGTGGCCCTCGATGATCTGACGAGCGATCGCTAGTCCGAGTCCGCTGCCGCCTGTTGAGGAATTGCGCGATCGTTCGGCGCGGTAGAAGCGCTCGAAAATATGCGGGAGGTCTTCGGATGAGATTCCCATCCCGTTATCCTGTATTTCAACAGTGACCCATTCCGGCGATGCTTGCACCGAAATGAGAATGAACTTGTCTTCTTTGTTCATGAAATTTTGGGCGTTTCCAATGATATTAAGCATGGCGCGCTTTAATTTTTCCAGATCGGCTACAACCTCAATATCCCTGCTCGGGCGCTCGCCCCACTTCAGCAAGATTCCCTTCTCTTCCATTTCGTAATGCAGCTCATCCATGCAGTCGTCCAGAAAGCTGACGATGCTCACATTCTCGAACAAGAACGGAATTTGCTTTAAGTCCAGCTTGGAGTACAGAAACAGCTCGTCCACCAGCTTATCCAGGTCGATCGTTTTGGAATAGATGATATTGACGTACTTGTCCATCTTCTCCGGGGTATCAGCGACCCCATCACGAATGCCTTCAATGTATCCTTTGATGTTCGTAATCGGGGTACGCAAATCGTGCGAAATATTGGATATCAGTTCCTTCCGATTCTCTTCGTCCTGCAAACGGAGCTGCACCGATTCATACAACCGCTTGCGCATATTCTCGAATGCCTCGTTCAGCAGACCGATCTCGTCTTTGGAACGCAAATCGAGTGCAAACAGCAAATTCCCTTCCATGATGTGCTCAGTCGAGCTTCGAAGCAGATTCAGCGGTTTGACCACACTGCGGGTAATCCAGCGATATAGCATCGCGTTCGCGATGACGATGATGCCGATAAGCAGCACCAGGATCATAGGGAGCAGCTTACGGGTCACTTCGCCGAAAGGGCTGCGTTCATGAATAACATAAACACTCCCTTTCGCCCCATCCGAGTACCGAAAGTCGAATTTGGCATAAGCGTAAAACCGTTCGCCGATGTTGAATGTATCGCGAATATGGTGGTTGTCCAGCTCATAGGGAGGCAGATGCTCCTCCAATTCGGGCTGGTTGAACGTATGCGATTCGAAGACTTGATTGCTCTCCCGGCGAACGTAAAGACCGGCCCGCACCGTTTTCAGCTTGAAATCGTAATCCTGCAGCAGCTCCTGGTTCATCAGCTCATCCGGTTCATTTTTGGCAAGGTACTTCAATTCAAGGAAGATGGATTCCTCCTCCTCCGTCAGCGGGTTGAGCTGATAATGCACTTTATAGAAATCCCGGAAGCTGTGAATATCCCCCGTCGCCGCGATGGTGAACAAACTGGCCGTCAGGGCGAATACGAGCAGGCTGACAAGAAGCATGCCTGTGTAGGACAGCAATAATTTGATTCGAATGGACATACGCTCACCTCGCTGCGAATTGCAATGCACGGTTAGTGCATAAGAGTCAATGCCATACCGCTTGATGCTATATAGAAACGAGAAGCCTCCTGATCCACCTTCAAAGTGGCTGAGGAGGCTTCGATTCATTGGATATTGGATATCCGTTATCCCCGATTCGAGCATGGTGAACAACGCATGGCGGACTTATTTTCGCTTGGAATGGAATTGACGATGGAGCTCCCGAACCTCTTGGGCCAGCTCGGGTACCGGACCGTCTATGGCCGTATCACGGATAACCTCTTGAATCGGAAGATTTCGTACACGGGGTGCCGCAACTCCCATTTCCTCAAGCCATTCTGCCAGCTGTTTCGAGGAGCATGCGTATACAATCCGACCTAGTCCAACCCAGCCGTGGGCCGCTGCGCACATTGGGCAATGTTCGCCCGAGGTATACACGGTCGCCTTCGCTCTCTCCTCAGGCGTCATGTGATTAGCCGCCCACCGCGCTAATGCAAATTCCGGATGCTGCGTATGGTCCCCGCCGGCAACATGGTTATGGTCTTCGGCAAGCACGTCTCCGTCTGCGGATACAAGCACGGAGCCGAATGGCTCGTCGCCTGCCTCAAGCGCCTCCTTCGCGAGCTCAACGCATCGCTTTAGATGCTTCAGATCGATATCGTTTATCATCAATGGAATCCTCCTCATCGAAACATTTAAATTAAGCAGCCCTTTGGCTGCGCATAATCTGAATAAAACGTTTTGTTCAGCGTCCTTTTCCTTATACACCGTAATGCTAACATGTATCAATCCAAACGAAAAATATATAAAAAATATGATGAGCTTAGGTTTTACATATGCATTGTCTTACGAGAATCCGCACCAATATGCTAACATGGGAATAACCAGATCAAAAACATAGCCAAAGTTCGTATTTGCTTAGGTTTTTCATATATGAGAAGGAGTGCTTTCAAAGATGGATATCCGACAGCTGCGATATTTTATCGCGATTGTAGAGGAAGGGAAAATCTCTGCTGCCGCCAAGAGGCTTCATCTTTCCCAACCCCCTTTAAGTCAACAATTGAAAGCCATGGAGGAGGAGCTTGGCTCCAAATTAATAGAGCGCAGCGGGAAACATTTAGAGGTAACCGAGGCCGGAAAAGCTTTATATAAATATGCTTTGCAGATGAATCAGTTGATGGAAGAGGCGAAAATGGAGGTTCAGGAAGTAGGAAAGGGAGTGAACGGGAGTTTATCCATCGGCGTAAATACGTTCTCTGTAGACGAGCTGCCCCATATTCTTCATCAGTTCCAACGCCACTTCCCTAAGGTAACCTATAAAATTCAGCAAAACGAGTCAGCGCATCTGTGCAAATTAGTGAGGGATCGGGAAGTCGATCTTGCGTTCATTCGCCTGCCGCTGGAATTGGACGATTTCGAGGTGCTTCACCTTTATACCGAGCCTTTTTACTTCATTTCGTCGGATAAACAGAAGCTGTTCGAAGATGAAGTGTCGCTGCAGGACATTCATAATCAACCGCTCATTCTGCCAAGCACCCAGGGATTAGGCGTGCACTATTTGATACTGGAGGCATTTTCCCGCTTCCATCTGCATCCCCATATTACAGGTGAATGCTCTGATATTTCGCTGTTGATGGATTTAGTTTCATCCGGCTTTTGCGGGTCGATCGTTCCGGAAACGGTGCTCAAACGGCATAAAGGGTACTCGATCCATGCTCATAAAATCTCCGGGTCAGCCGAGATGTCAGCTCCGGTCGGACTCATCTGGCTGAAGAGTCACTCCTTATCCAAAATTGCACAGAACTTCGTCGATGTATTGATAGGAAAAAACAATTAAGAGGATGAACAAGCCCGATTGCTCACACACGAGCAATCGGGCTTGTTTCGTATGTAATCTATTTTACCTATCGATGTGTAACTCCTTATACGAACACCAATCGCGGAATATCGCAATAACAAGGCATTTCCATTAGAGCAGTGCCAGTCCTTGATACATATAAATAGAGTATATCTATCTACTAATTATGATTGGTAGGTAACTTCGCAAAAAATAAAAACCGAAGAGGAGTGACCTTTATGATCGTACTCATCTTTATCGTACTGGCGGGTTGGGGGCTGTACGCTCTGCTAACGCCTCCTAAAGAGGTTCCCGTAGAGTCAACAAAGAGTGAGGCCGCCAAAGAACAAGTTGCTTTTATTAGCGTCGTGATTCCCGAAAAAGAGGATTCGTAAGCAACTCTTGCTATTAATGAAAGAAGGGAGTGAGATTTCCCATGCTCAGTCCAGCAGTAGTCACACTAACGATTGCAGCTTTTATTGTCGCAATGGTCCTTATCATATGGCGTCCAAATGGATTAAATGAAGCCATCCCAGCATCTGTAGGGGCCGCAATCGTGGTGCTTAGCGGGAGCGTATCATTGCCGGACCTCCTTACCATCGGCTCTACCATAAGCAGTGCTGCTATAACGATCATTGCAACCATCGTAATGGCCATTATATTAGAGAGTTTCGGTTTTTTTAACTGGGCTGCTGAATCTTTGGCAGCCAGAGCTCGTGGATCTGGAACCCGGTTGTTCTGGTACGTCAACTTATTATGTTTTCTGATGACCTTATTCTTTAACAACGATGGAAGCATTCTCATTACGACTCCCATTCTACTGATTCTGTTAAAGCAATATGGATTAAAAAACCATGAGAAAATCCCTTACCTCCTCTCAGGTGCGCTAATAGCAACTGCATCAAGCGCACCTATCGGTGTCAGCAATATCGTGAATTTGATAGCACTGGAAATCGTGGATATGGATCTGTACATGCATTCCATCATGATGTTTGTTCCCGCAACCCTCGGGCTTTTGCTGTTTGTATTTCTGTTATTCCTCTGTTTCAGAAAACAGCTGCCGCGTAAGCTTCATGTAAAAAGGCACGCGGGCGGCGGCATGCACCCTCTAAGCAGGACGCTGTTTTCACCTGCGGATATCCACAAACGCAATAAGGTCATGCGGAATGTTCTCTTGTTTGTATTTACGGTTCGAGTAGCGCTATTTGTCGCCTCCTATTTAGGGATTCCAATCGAAATTGTAGCGCTCCTCGGCTCAGTCATTCTGTTGTCCTGGCGATGGGCCGTATTGAAAATAAAACCGACTGATTTATTGAAGAAGACGCCCTGGCACATTCTCATATTTGCATTCGCGATGTACGTGCTCATCTATGGGCTGCATAATATCGGTTTAACGGAATTTCTCATCCAATTCTTTGAGCCGATCGTTTCCACAGACCTCTTAAATGCAAGCTTATTAATGGGCGGCCTGCTATCTTTACTCTCGATTCTATTCAATAATCATCCCGCGCTGATGGTTGGAACCATCACACTAACCAATATGAACCTGGATCCTTTAACGCTCAAGATTTCATACCTGGCCAGTGTAATCGGAAGTGATATTGGAGCATTGCTTTTGCCGATGGGTACGCTTGCTTCGTTAATATGGCTTCACATTCTTAAACAACATCATGTCAAGATCAAATGGAAGGAATACATCAAGATCACGATATTGACCATCCCGCCTACCCTCTTATTTACGCTGGTGATCCTTGCCTTCTGGGTTCAATGGGTATACTGACGATACTGAATATAGGAACAACATTTCATAGAGAGCATGAAATTCTTGTGGAGCATGGGTTCATTATTCGATTAATGAATCATCACCACGGCATTCATGACTCTCTTTTTTGTTCGGCATGCTTCGGGAGCGTACGTACATACATCATGATTTCGAATAAAAGCATGTTGTAGTTGTTTTAGCACAGACCTTTTCCCGACTCTATGAATAATCATATTACTAGAAAGGAGTTGGTAGATTTGAAACAATCACCGATCGTCATCAGCATTCTTGGCAGCTCCGGCGGCGTCGCTAAAGCAATCCTCTCGATATTAAATAAAAGCGCTGAAGATATCCATGACCCCATTCATTCCATTATGAAGCACAGCACCCTTCATTTGATCGACCAGAAACAGAAACATCCGGATTACTATCGCGCTTTCATGCCAAGCTTGCTTAAGAATGCTGCATTGCACCAATTCGATTTGAACCAGCTGGAATCGTTTCGCCAGCATCTGCGACAGACCGGCACCACGCATGTCATTGATGTCTCGTGGGCTGATACGGTTGAGATGCTCCAATGCTGCCAAGAATGCGGTGTGCATTATATCAATACCGCGCTTGAGAATCCCAAGGTGGATGAGAATGAAAGCCTTGCCCCATACTCGCTGTTGGAACGTTACCGAATCTTCCAGGAAGCCCGGCAATCATCGCCGCAGACCACTGCAATTATCGGTTCGGGTATGAATCCAGGAGTCGTCCAGTGGATGGCTATCAAGTTAATGAAGGAACTGCCAGACAAGCAACCGATCGCCTGTTACATTGTAGAACATGACAGCTCGCTATATAAAGACCCCGCCCTAGTAAAAGAACACACGATTTACTCCACCTGGTCTCCCGAATGCTTTTTGGACGAAGCGATTCTCAATTATCCCATGTTTATGAAGCATCAGTTCCCATTTACGATGCATCTTCCGGTGTATGAGCTGGAGTTCAAGGTGACCTTGGGGAGCAAGCAATTCAATGGTTCATTAATGCCTCATGAAGAAGTATTGTCCCTTGGAGAAAAATTCAATATGGAGACTGGTTTTATCTACCGCGTCAGCGATTATACGATCGATTTAATCCGTTCCCAGCTTGAAGATCTCGACGTTATTTGGGAATGGGATCATCAAATTTTGGATCCATCGATTGGCGAAGTCGGAGGAGAAGATTTGGTCGGAGTCTTGCTCGTATATCCAGACAAAGAGAGGTATATGTATAATGTTCTGAGTACCGATAATATCTACCCTGTCTTCCAAATCAATGCCACCTATTTTCAGGTTGCATGCGGCATATATGGCGCATTAAGCACACTTCTGAAAGACGATATTCCAAACGGTGTTTATTTTGTTGACGAATTGCTCCTTCAAACCGAAAGTCAATACGGTGCTTATTTATCCTACTATATGAAGGATTTTGTGGTTGGTGAGAACAAGGGTACGGATGGGTTATTGCTCGACCGAATGATAAAATACCCAGCCTCTTCTCATGAAGACAATTCCGCTGAATAAATACCCGACATCATTTCATCCTGCTTATGGATAAATAGCAGCCCCACTGCCAGACAAACTGTCAGTGGGAAGTCTGCGACGCTCATATGCTTTTAACTGATCTAAGGCAGCTGGATCGATTTAATATGATCCATGTGCAGGTAATTATCATTTCCGCCAGCAAGTACCAACTGAACGATATTCTCATCGACAGATTTCAGTAACCCTTTTTTGTTAGGATGCTCGCCAAGATCAAACACCACGAGCTGACCTTCAAGTTTTTTTAACAGCTGATCCATCGTTCTTGACAAAGCAACAACAGAAGGCTGAACCGGGAAATGTTTTTGATCAAGACTATAAGGCGTTGTGTTTGGAGGATAAGGTATCAAATATTTGACGTGGTTGACTGGAATATAAACCGTTTGATGCATCGGTGAGTGATATACAAAATAGTCATTCATAATACTTGTCACATACCCATGCAATGATTGAGAACCTCCCAGGTAGATCTCAGTAAAGACGCCCCTGGAATTCATCAATATTTTGCGATAGGAGATATTGGCGAGGTCTAATTTCGAATCGGGACTGCTGTCCATCGGGGGATTATCCAGCTCTTCATATAGCCTTAAATGCTGTAGATGATGAATCGGCGTATATATATATTTTGACTTTGAATATAGAACCAGGACATCGCTTCCCATATCAATAAATTCGCCATGAAGCAGTGTCTTACAGCCCGAGAGCTCCAGTTCAACACGTTTGCCGATCATTGAACGTAGTGACTCCATCCCTTCCCTCCTCCTATTATCTTAGTCTTACCGCTTTATGACTTCCATTCATGCTCAGGCTTGAATTCACCAACACCATTCGCCTGCATATATTGTTGGTATCGAACTTTAACGTGCAGATTGCACAACTTTTTAAGCAAAATATTTAAAAACCCCCTGAAGGGAGCATTGGATGACTGTGCAGCCAATGCCCATTCAGAAGTGCTTTATAGGGGGGAATGCTTAATTGTTTCACTTATGGGTGAGCAGAAGATGGCTGGCTAGGCGCTCCTATCCTATAGGATTATTACTCGCCTCCGCTTCTTTGTTTACCGCTACGATTGCGCTTACCGGAGCGATTGTACGATCGATTACCACTGCGGTTACGTTTGCCTGAACGATGCTTGGATTGATTGCCGCCTGTCCAATTCATCCAGTCTCCGGCCGTTTGGTTGCCGCCAGTACGGTTCCCTCTGGATTGATTGCCACCTGTGCGGTTGCCTGCGGTTTGGTTACCGCCTGTGCGATTGCCACGTGTTTGGTTGCCGCCTGTGCGATTGCCACGTGTTTGGTTGCCGCCTGTGCGATTGCCTCGTGTTTGGTTGCCGCCAGAACGGTTGCCTCCCGACTGGTTACCTTGCGCTTGGTTACCGCCTGAACGGTTGCCTCCCGATTGGTTACCTTGCGCTTGATTGCCTTGAGATTGATTACCTTTGGAGCTGCTGTTTTGATTCTGGTTACCGCCGGATTGGTTACTATTCCCGCCGCGGATTACGGTAATCGATTTAATATGACTTACCGGAACGTGAACGACCTCTTGTCCTTTCACCGTTAAGATCAAATAATTCTGGTTCACGTCGACGATGATACCCTCGATTTTTTCCGGTCCGCCGCGGTTTACTTTCACATAGCGATAACGAAGGGCTTGCATAACACCAACGAAGTCGTAGGCCCTGATCGGATTGACAATGCTCTCTCTTTCTCCACCAGATTTACCCGTATCCGTGATGCTTTTGACATGCTCGTCTTTAACATAAACGAAACCGCCGTCAGCAACTGCAACCAAGTAGTCGGATTGGGCATCCAGCAGAAGACCTTCGATGGAATCCGGTCCACCGCGATTGATCTTTACGTTTCTTCCTACCAAGTTCCCGAAGCCAAACCTGTTGTAAGCCATGTCCATGCTCCTTTCAAGGATTTATTTTCGACAGATCAAGAATGGTAAGATCTCGGGCATGATCACGAAAGCTGTAGATACCCCTCAACTGTCCATCAGGTCTGTCGGTAATATACTTATATGTTTCATGTAATAGAAAGGAACTGGTTTAATATAATCAAGCAGACAAATTCAAACGATAGTCTATCAGTTTGAAGGAGGTAGCTTCATGCCTTTGCCTGTGTATCGAGTAATGATCAAAGACAAGGATTATGAACAGTTAAACAGCAATATCTGGTCCAATCGTTTTGTGCCGGGACAGCTCGTTATCGGCGGAAAAAGAATACCGATACGTATTCGCTACCGGGGAGGGCATACCCGAGAATATCCGAAAAAATCCTATGAAATTAGAACCTCCAAATATACCTACCACTTTAATGCTGAATATGATGACCCTTCCTTGATTCGAAATGCGCTTTCCTTTCAATTTTTCAATTCGATTCATGTGCCAAGCCCTTCGACCCGGCACTGCGTGCTTACGCTGAACAATGAAAAGCTTGGGGTATATCTAAATATAGAGGCTGTAAAGACTCCCTTTTTTCGAAAAAGAGGGATTCCAGTTCGAAGCATCATTTATGCGGTTAACGACAACGCCGACTTTACAGATAAACGATCGTCGGGCAAATCTTTCTTCTCTGGCTATAATCTTATAAAAGGCTCAGAGCGGGATCGCTTAAAACTATCTAACTTTATTCAGGGGATTCACCAGAAAGAAGGTGCCGAGCTGCAGCAATATCTTCGCAGGCACCTGGACATCGAAAATTACTTGCGGTGGTTATGCGGCGCGGTATTAACGGGGAATTATGATGGCTTTAACCAAAACTATACCTTGTTTGAGCACGGAAAAAGCAGAACATATCGCATGATCCCATGGGACTACGAGGGGACTTGGGGAAGGAATTGTTATGGGAAAATAGTAGATTCAAACCTTGTGAAAATTCAAGGTTACAATAAACTAACGGAGAAGGTATTGTCCTTTCGTTCACACAGGCAAAGGTATAAGGCTCTCTTGTCAGGATTTCTTGAATCGGTATTTACGGTGAGACGTCAACTGCCCCTCGTATACAAGATGCATGATGCCATTGCTGCTGACGTTTATAAGGACCCCAATCATAAATGGAGCACGAAGGTGTTCGACGCAGAGCCGGATACCATAAGGAAATATATTGACCAAAGAAGGCAGGATATTTTAAGCCAGCTAGGCTCATTGGATTAAACGCAACAACAAGCCCAGTTGTAGGCTAATTTACCTTGTCAATGAAACAGACCAAAATCAAAAAAATCCTTGAAAATCGGCCTACACCCTGAGGTTTATCGGGTAAAGGCCTTTTCACATTGAATTTAACTATATATGCTTCCACCAAATTCCTGCACATTCCGGAACCGTTGACCACTGATTGTCGAGGATCTTCCGCCCAAGCTCTTCGCCAAAGAAAAACTCGGTGCATTGTCTGGCTTCTTCGACATGGCTAAAGGTATAGTCCATTCGGATCCACTTGTGCTGGAAGCCGTATTCCTCTTCAAGTGCTGTATAATACTTCGTCAGAAATCCGGGAGGATTCGGGGTTTCCGTCCCCGTGCCCATCGTCTCGAATATGATGATGGTGGCATGTGGCTTCAGCACACGGTGAAGTTCAGACATGACCCGTTCTAAATTTTCCGCCCAATCGTCATTGTCCGTATTGGCTAAATAACCGATACTCCAGCCCTAAACCGCCAAATCTATCGATTTATCGGCCAGGGGCAGCTCCCTATGGTCTGCAACAACCGCACTCCAATTACGCTCAAGCCCTTGCCCAATTAATTTTTGATCTAAGAGCTCCAGCATGGGAGCAGAAATGTCCGTACAGATTAATGAACCCGCATCCTTCGCAACAGCACTTGATAACCGGCCGGTTCCCGCTCCTAGATCCAGGACCGCTAAATCCTGAAAATTCCGGATCCCCCGGATCACTTCAGATAATTCAGGCTGCTTGCTAATCATCAACTCATAGATATCCGATTGATTTTGATAAATCTGTTCATGTGTAGCCATACGCGATCACTCTTTTCTGAATTATTTGATAGACCTAGCTAAAAGCCCCTTACAAATGCTTCATCGTATTCTTTTCGGTAATCTTCCATTGATTCAAGATCCTCTCAACCGTATGCACACTTGTGTTATCAATTGGAAAGAACGGACTTTTGTTGGTCCAATCCTGACCGTTTAAATGATAATACAAGACATTAATGACACCGCCATGGGTAACTAGCAGAACATTCGACTTCACTTCTTGACATTCAAGCTTCCTGCGTAAGCTCTCAAATGCTTTGGTAATTCGGTTATAAAAATGCTTCGGTGTTTCCCCTCCCGGAAAAGGAGCATCCATGTCCAGCGTATTGAAGTAAACACCCGGGTACCGTTTCTCGGCTTCTTGATTTGGCATACCTGCTAAGTACCCGTTATTCATTTCCCTCCAATCTTCGGAGTAAATGGTTTCTTTGTTAATAATTCGTTCAATCTCCCTAGCCGTTTCAACTGCGCGTGGTAGATCACTGCTCATTATTGTGCGAATCCCATATTCGTCTTGGTAACGATGCAGAAACTCCCCTAGCCTCCTCGATTGGAACACGCCTTGCTCGATTAACCCCCTGCTGCTCCATCCCCCTCGAAAGCCCTCTTCATCTGCGCCGTGTCTTACAAGAAATATCTTCATATGTAGTTTCTCCATCAAAGTAGTTTGTTTCGTGCTATTATGTCATTTACGCTTCACCCGTTACGGAACGACCCGATTCGGAATTGCTCTTACTTATAACTTTCTCTCGTAATAATATCCCTTCAATATGATCTGTTTGGTATCTTGGGTCACTTCGTCGTCAGCATCGAGATTAGCTATTTCACTCCTCGGAAATGGGTTTGGAGAAGAGGCGTAATAAAAATCCCCGTATTTCGTGACCACCCTTTCTGCAGGTTCGCTTCGAACTCTTCGATCGTAATCTTTTTGCCAATCCTGCAAGGCTTTTGGAGATGGGGCAGCATTATGAATAGTTGTGTTTAAACTTTGATAATAATCTATAAATCCTCTGACCATATAAACCAAACCCAGTAATACTAGACAACCTGATGCAATGACAATAGTTCTTATATGCTTCTTATTCATGCCCCTCCCTCCTTTGCAGTGGATAGCTCCATATCGTCATTCAGCGCAATCACCTCGCTTAAATTCAAATCCATGTGGGCTATAACAGTCACAGGCATTCAGTTTTTAAATATATACTCTATTGGGTAATTATAACATCCAATAACATCACTGGAATACAAAATACGAGCCTGAGCATGCTCAACGAGTTTGAAATGCTCTAACCGCTTAAGACAACAACTGCCTCGGTCGCCGCATCGCTATCCGATCTGCCTATAATAAAAGCCTTCCAAGGAACCATCCCTTAGAAGGCTTAACTTATATATGATGAATGTTGCTGCGATTCACTCATGGTTCGAATCCCTTTTGACTCACATACAACTGATCTTCCGGAAATACCGTGCGAAACCGATCATATACGACCCGATAGGCGGAAGGGTGGTACCATTCCTCAAGTCCGAGCACTCTATACAGCTCGTTCAAAGCGAGCTTCTTCGTGCGTTTCCCGCCGCTCCCGTCACCCATGAAATAATCGTCGATACATACGCGATGGACAAGCGGGCGCAGGATCTCAGGGAATTTCTCCGTGCTTGGCAGCACGGGAGAGATCGCGGCTTGCGTCCGGATTCCGGCATCTCTCAGCTGTTCAAGGGCCTTCAATCTGGCCTGGATCGGCGGAGCCGAAGGCGTAAATTGCTTTCGGATGTCCTCCCGGTCCGTCTCCACCGTCATGCTGACCCGGACCCGATCTCCTAATTGCTGCAGCAGATCAATATCCCGCCGAACCAACGGGCTGCGGGTCTGCACCAATAGAAAATCCGGCGGATCCGCGGCCATGACCTCCAGTATCATGCGAGTCACTTCCTCCTTCGCTTCTGCCGGTTGGTACGGGTCGGTGCTCGAGGACATGAAGATGGTAACCGGCCCCTTCTGCTTGGCTCGACTCAGCTCCTTGCGAAGAGATTCGGCCGCTCCTTGCTTCACATCGACCCAGGAGCCCCACTCCTGCTTGCGAAATAAAGAGACCGGCATTTGCCTCACATAACAATACGAACAGGCAAAGCTGCAGCCCGTATACGGATTCAAGGTATGGCTGTATCCGTTCAAAAACCCGGTTCCTTTATTAAGCAATGTCTTCGGCGTTTTATACTGAACCTCCGTTTTCATAAGGTCCCCCCTTGTCTGCTCAGGCCAATATTCCCTTTATCTTCATGAAGACAACGAGAAGCGAGTTCCTTCTATAGTATACTGAAACCTTCAGCTTCGCCAGCCAGAAGCCGAATCACAAGCTTGCCGCTCTCCCCTCCGACCTTGCCGTCTTCCGTGCGATGGGTATTCCCGCCAGGCTTGCGCTCCAAACATGCCGTGGATTGTGGCGATCGCGGGAGATGTTGCATTTCTAAATCCGAAATGCTGTTCATAACGTTTATTAAGTAACTTCGTTCATATTTTGATGAGGATGAGAGGTGTGAATACTATTGAGTAATGACAACAGGGATGGATATATACCCCAACCTGTACGGAATGATGGCGCCGGGTGGTGGGATTTGGGACCACGTGACATCATGCGTGACCTGGAGAACCCGGATATGCTGGTTCCGCCTGTGACGGATGCGGGTACGCTTCCCAACCTGAAATTTTCCTTTTCCGATACCTATATGCAGTTGAATCATGGCGGCTGGTCCCGGGAGGTTACCGTTCGACAGCTCCCGATTGCAACTACGCTTTCCGGGGTGAATATGGCGCTGACTCCGGGCGGTGTGCGGGAACTGCATTGGCATCAGTCGGCGGAATGGGCGATCGTCCTCGTTGGCAGCGCACGCATTACGGCAGTCGATCAGGATGGAAGGAACTTCATAGCCGATGTGGGCGTAGGTGATCTGTGGTATTTTCCACCGGGAATTCCCCACTCCATTCAAGGGCTGGAATGTGGCTGCGAGTTTCTGCTGGTCTTCGATGACGGCAGCTTCTCCGACCTCAATACATTATCGATCTCTGACTGGTTCGCACATACGCCGAAAGACGTGCTGTCGGCTAATTTTGGTGTGCCCGCCAGCTCTTTTACCCATATTCCCAAACAACAGCGATATATCTTTCAAGGAAACATTCCGGGTCCTCTTGAAAGTCAATACGTAGCGGACCCCTATGGTACGGTGCCAAAAAGCTTCACGCATCGTCTGCTCGCACAGGAGCCGATCGTTACTCCGGGCGGGACGGTGCGGATCGTGGACTCCACCAATTTTCCAATTTCGACGACCATTGCCGCCTCATTGCTGGAGATCAAACCGGGAGCAATGCGAGAAATGCACTGGCATCCAAACAATGATGAATGGCAGTATTATATATCGGGCACTGGCCGCATGACCGTTTTTGTACCCAATGGCACGGCTCGCACTTTCGATTATCGTGCCGGCGATGTCGGATATGTGCCGTTCGCATATGGGCATTATATTCAGAATACCGGCGACCGAAGTCTGTGGGTTTTGGAAATGTTTAAGAGCAGCCGCTTTGAAGATGTTTCCCTGAATCAATGGATGGCGCTCACCCCTCATCAGCTAATTCAGGAGAACCTTCATGTAGGGTCGGAATTTATACACGCCCTGCGAAAGGAAAAAGGGTATATTGTCAAATATCCCGGTTACTCCGATTATCCAAGAACGGGAAGATAGCAGCTGCTCGCTCTTTTTCAAAAATGTTAAAAGGATGAACAAGAAGAAACGGGCTCACTTGGCATCATGGAAAATGATCCCGAGGCTGTACCTGGTCCCCGAGGTGATTGTGCTCACACCATGCCGCAGCATCGTCCGGTAATACCCCCGGGTTCCCATGACTGGCCGGTGATGGGTCGGAAAGATCAAGCCAGAGCCCTGCTCCAAGGTGATGACATGCCCCCGGCTCTGCGCGCGGGGCCGCTGTTCCACCAGAAGAAATTCTCCGCCTGTATAATCGGCTTCTCTTTCGTTTAATACGAACACGACCTGTAATGGAAAAAACACATCCCCATACAAATCCTGATGCAGACAGTTATATCCGCCTTCTTCGTATTTTAGAATCAACGGCGTTGAGCGCCGCTGTTCCTGAGCATGGCATACCGCCAGAAAATCGTCCAGCCTTGCCGGGTACCTCTCCTCGCTTCCGAGCCATGCCAGCCAGCGGTTGGCCGTTAGCGCCAGCTCGGGATAGAAGCCCTCCCGTAGCTGCTGAAGCAGTTCCGGGAGGGGAGCCTGATAGTATTTGTACTCACCGATCCCGAACCGGTGCCTTGCCATGTTGATCGTACTGCGAAACCGCGATTCCTCCTGGTAAGTGCCTATGATTGCCGCGCACTCTTCCGGCAGCAGCAGCCTGGGTATCACGACATAGCCGCGTTCATCCAGCTCCGTTTGAATCCCTTCCCAGTACAGCCCTTCAATGCGTTCGGGCAGCGTACTAGACATACTCCGCGGTCTCCTTCTGAATGGCCTGCTCATGTTTACGCTCAAGCTCCAGCAGCTGGCTCTTCATCGCAAGGCCTCCGCGATAGCCCGTCAAGGCCCCATTTTTGCCGATAACCCGGTGACATGGTACGGTGACCAAGAGCGGATTCGCCCCGATGGCGGCCCCTACCGCTCGAACGGCAGCCGGCTTTCCGATGCTATGGGCGATGTCCGTATACGTCATGGTCTTCCCGTAGGGGATTTGGCACAGTGCACGCCACACTTCCCTTTGAAAAGGAGTCCCCTTATAATCCATGGCCATCTCGAACCGGTCACGCTTTCCCTGCAAATATTCCTCCAGCTCTCTTACATAGGGCTTCATAATGCGGTCATCCTGCACAAGCCCAGCACCGGGATATTTAGCAGCGACCCATTCCGCCATCTCGTCAAACGTCTTATCCTGTGAACCGACATAGCATAATCCTTGCTCCGTTGCCGCGATGTACATGCTCCAGCGAGCATGAGTCAGCCGCGTCCAGCGGATCACATCAGGATTGGATTCGATCATGATTCATTACCTCCATACTTGAATAATTTAAAGCTTGCCGGCGATAGCTTAAAGGAGTCGTCCCGGTCTTCTTCTTAAACAAAGTTACGAAGTAAGCCGCATTCTCTATCCCGACCAATTGACCGATATCAGCGATAGGTTTAGCCGTATCCGTCAGGAGCTGCTTGGCTTTATCGACACGCAGCTTCTGGATATATTCCGTCGGGGTCATTCCGGTGACCCGCTTGAATATGCGGTGAAGGTGATACGGACTGCCGTGACTCACATCGGCCAACAGATCCAGCGTTAGCTGCTCGTTGTAGTTTTTATCGATGTACTCCTTGACAAGCTCGATCCATTCGTGGTCCGGCAGGCGCTCTCCCGTTGGCTTACACCGTTTGCATGGACGGAATTGCTCGGATCTTGCTTCATCCGCCGATTGAAATACGCGCACATTTTCTTTTTTCGGGGGCCTGGACTTGCAGGAAGGTCTGCAGAAAATCCCGGTCGTTTCGACCGCATAAAAAAACTTGCCGTCACTCGCTTTATCATTTTCGATGATCGCCTTCCACTGTGCTTCGGTTGGCTCGATCCGGTTGGCCACGTTTCATTCACCTCCGCTAACATTATAACCACAGGTTCGGCTCGTTGTACGGTTTTTGGAATATAAGAGCAAGATTACAAAATGATTTGCTTCCGTAGTATGGTACAAATAGTATAAGAGATAATTAGAGTGAAAGGAAACGATGAATCATGTCCCAATCCAAGCCGACACCAAACGGCCGAACGCCCGCAAATTCCATAGAACCAAGCACTGAGCATGCATGGGGCCGTCTCGCTGATACGAATCACCTAGCTGCTTCGGTTTCCTCTCGGCACTCCCATCCGAATCCGGTCCCCCATAGCAGCTGGGAGGACCATCAGCATGAACTCAAGCTGTTCGTGCCGAAGGAATTCAGCTTCAAGGAGAACCTGAGTTACCTGCAGCGCTCGCCGAATGAATGTCTGTTTCACATCCGCAACGACCGGATTTATCGAGCTCTCCCCTTGGGCCTAGGACAGGATATCGTCGTTATTGAAGTTCGCGAAGCGCCTCACGAACAGGCCGTCATCGTTCGTTTCCTTGGGGATTTCATCCCTGTTGAGCCCAGTATGCGGGCTGAAGCAGCTGCGTACGTCCGCGATTGGTTCGACATGAACACCGATCTGGTTCCATTCTATGAGATGGCGGCTGTTGATCCCCTCCTCCGCGAAGCTGTCCAATCCTTCTACGGGCTTCGCAACATGGGAATCCCCGATCTGTTCGAAGCGCTGTGCTGGGGCATTCTAGGTCAACAGATCAATTTAACCTATGCCTATACGTTAAAGAGGCGTTTCGTGGAAGCCTTTGGCCGACGCCTCGAATGCGAGGGAGAGACATATTGGATATTCCCGCGGCCGGAGGAAATCGCGGGATTAAACGTCCGGGACCTCAGCGGTCTTCGGATGACGGTGAAGAAATGCGAGTACCTTCTGGACGTTGCCAAACTCATGGCAGATGGAGCATTGACCAAGGAGAAGCTGCTTGAGGCCGGGGGCCTGAAGCAAGCGGAGAACATGCTTATCGCGATCCGCGGCATTGGCCCCTGGACGGCGAATTATGTACTGATGCGCTGCCTTCGGATCCCCAGCGCCTTTCCGATTGATGACGTTGGACTGCACAATGCGATCAAGCATGTGCTGGGCATGGAGAAGAAGCCGACGAAGGAAGAGATTCGGAAGCTGTCGGCTTCCTGGGTCAATTGGGAATCCTACGCTACCTTCTATCTGTGGAGATTTCTGTACTAGGAGTGGCAAAAAAAGAGGCTTGCCCTCTCATCCCCTGCTGCAGGATGAGAAGCGTCAGCCCCTTCACTATAGATCATTATTGTTAAGTATGATGATGCATGAGTTAAGTAATAATACCTGTGGGTTCACGTCATGACGTTTCTTTTTATTCGATAAAGTACATTTTTCCATCCACTTCTAGGGAAATCGTATATTGAGCGAGATCCTCTTTCAGCTGCTTGGCATACGCCACCACATGATCCAATGATTTCTTATCCAGTTTCTCGGCATAGGCGTACACAATCGTAACATTCTCCTTGATCAGCTTCTGATCTTTGTCCACCCAAGCACCCTCACCGTCAATAGCTGTAGCGCCGCCGAACCATTGCGAAAACTTCGTTAATGCCTGATCTACGAACTTTTGCTGGGCTTCTTCGGTGATTTCAATGTTTCCCTTCACCGTGGATGGGATATAAATTTTTACGACATGACTGAGGTGAAACTGCCCCTCAAGAGCGCTTCCTGACACTTCAGCTGCCGAAGACCCCTCCGCACTGTAAGATTGCTGGACCGGGACGAACACGAGCAGCAATAACACTGCAATCGCTGCCGTAATCATCCAATTCTTTTTGTTCTTCATTACCCCATGTCTCCTTCTTTTGTTAAATAATCGAACGGCCGGTTCCCAAAACGGTAATCCTCTGACCCCGTCCAAGATGCCGGCCAGTCGATCAAGCTTGGATAATTATATTAAAGGAACATATGATATTCAATGGGAAATCCGAATTAATCCGGATTTAATAGAGAGCATGCGAAAAGCCGAATTCTGCTTTGCGAAGCAGAACCGGCTTGTTTGCACTTGTTGCGGCACTAATTTATTTTTCCGATCCAGGTTAAGCTCTCAACGTCCCGATGATCCATACTTCCATTCAGAATCGCCTGAACGTCATGCAGGGTGTCTTGGAGCGGAACCCGTTCCCCTTCTCTTCCGGAATAGGCCTTTGCAATGTAAAAAGGCTGTGTAAGGTAAGCCTCCAGTCTCTCCCCTCTCTGATACACTTCCGTTTCCGATGCAGGAATCGCCTGCAGACCCCTCACCTGTACTAATGAGCGAAGCTCGCGGTAACGGCGCAGCAGCTTCTGAGCCCGCTGCTGAACCGAGGCGTGATTCTGATCCAGATGGGCACCTTCCAGCACCGACGAGGTAGAGTAGATCGGATTGACGGCAGGAAACATATGTCTTGCCGCCAGATCCGCGTCGAAATACCAGAGCGTTTCGAGCGGACCGTAAGGAATATCCTCATCAACCACAGCTCCTTTCAGGTCGACGAGAAATGTGGTAACATGCTGATGGCCTTCCTGCTGCAGACGCTCCTGCAGCTCGTATATTTTTCCGGTCAGCACATGCTCCCGGTCCGCGGCGAACATCATCTCCTTACCCGGCGGCGTGCTTATCGCGACATCATAAACTTCTTCAATGGAATACGCCACCTGCTCCACATCATCCAGCATATCCTGCAGCTCGGGGTATTCCCCTTCTGGCTTCAGCAGAATCGTCATATAACCATCCCGTTTAAAATGATGGAACAATTCGCCGAGCAGCACCAGCTGCCCCATTCCCGGACGAGCCACTAAACCTACCGTCCCGCCTTTAGCGATCGGGGCAAATAAATCGAGCGGCTTAATACCCGTTTCGATCATATCGATCCGATCTCCGCGCAAAATCAGCTCATCCAAACTGCATTTCGCCAGCGCTGCCAATGCGGCAATCGTGCGGACTTCCGCGCGGCCGACCGGGATCTTCCCCGTACATAAATTGGAGACGGTGGCCGGCCGCAATCCAACCGACTTGGCAGCGCTCGTCAGGTTCGGAACTCTTTGTCGCAGCAGCGATACATTAAGCTTCAGATTGTCCAAATGCGTACACCCTTTTTAATAGTAGATTCATGTTTCTTCAGGATCTTACCTGATCGCGTTCATAAAGGAATCTGCGGTGCGGACAAACGCTTCCGCGTCCGGTTCGAAAATATTATGGTCATGCTGATCGAACTCCACAAGCTTGGCCTGTGGCAGCTTCAGCTTGTACTGCTCCGCTGCTTCTAATGATAACCCGGGATGCGGTTTTACGCCACGGATAATCAAGGCTGGACATGTCAAAGTGGTCAAGTCATCCCATAACTCCACCTTGCTTGATTCCCGCTGCAGTGCATGCAAGGCCCCGGCCTGCATCCGGTCATACAGCTTCTTCCCCCGCCACGGCGGTAAGGATGCGAAGAACTCCACCCATCCCGGCGGAAGCTGAGTATGAATGGCAGGATAGTCGCCGATGATCAACCCCCGAATGCGTTCAGGATGCTGAACGGCATAGCCTAGCTGATACGACACGCCCCTTGAATATCCCATGAGAATGAATGACTCAATTTCTAAATGACGAACAACCGCGTCGATATCACTGATATGATCCTCGAGCGTGAATCCCGATGCAGGGGAGTCGCTTTTGCCCCGGCCGCGGAGCGTGATCATAATGATATGTCGGGGAGTCAGCTTCTCTACAATGCTAATGTAATCTTCTGCTGATTCTGACAACCCGGGAATGATAACGAGCGGAACATCTCCCTTATTCAGTTCCCGATGGGCCTCCGTCACGTGAATATGCACCCCATTGTTATTCACCATCGTTTCACATAATTGCATTTACAGTTCCTCCTAGGTATAAGCAGCTATTATTAATAAAGTGCAAACCTTCATCCAACAGGTTTCAAAGCGTACGCTTCTAATGCCTGAAGTCGGTATTTCCCCCTCTCCTTCCTATCTCAACGCGTCGAATGGCAGAAAAGCATGCACGCCCTTAGCCGTATTCACGATTTGAGTGATTCTTAGATCCACTGTCAATGTGGCATAAGCATATGCTTCAGTCCTTGAAATCGCATAGAGCTCGGTCATAAGATCAAGCATCCCGTTCACAGCGATCCACATCGCTTCGTCAAGATCCTCGTGGAAGCCCATCGTCAGCCAGCCCGTGCCCGTCTTTGCCCGGGGCATTGTAATGGCCATGTCATCACGGACACGGAAGGTCAGACTCACCTTTTCCATGGGACATTCCAAGGCGGGCCCGCTAACTTCGCCGTCTCCTTGCGCAGCATGGCCATCCCCTGTCGAGAATAAGCCGCCGCTTACCGGGATCGGCAGATACAACGTACTGCCGGCGGTTAACTCTTTGCAGTCCAGGTTGCCTCCATATGGCCTGGGGACGAACGTGGTATGTCTGCCTTTTTCTTGTGGCGGCATGCCCATAATTCCCATAAACGGCTTCAGGCCGACGCCGTATTTGAAATTACCGAACTGGCTTCGTCCGATCATCGTCCGGGCATCCAGTTCGAAATCCAGCGCCACTTCCTCGGTATCCGACATGCCCAGCTTCTCGTTCCAATAGCTAGGAAAGCCACCGGCAGAGGTCCAGCCCCAGGAGCCGGGCACAATCTCATTGATTCGGATCTCCAATGTGCCCCCAGGCTCCGCCCCTTCGATATGTACGGGACCCAGCAGAGCATGCCCAAACTGCTTCTCCTGCCGCTCCGGCAGGCGCTCGGTAAACTTCAATCTCGGCTCTCCTGGCGAAGAACGCTTCGCAAGTCCCCAACCCGCATCCAGCGTTTGAT
Source organism: Paenibacillus sp. FSL R5-0810 (assembly GCF_038002285.1). Taxonomy (NCBI): domain Bacteria; kingdom Bacillati; phylum Bacillota; class Bacilli; order Caryophanales; family Paenibacillaceae; genus Paenibacillus; species Paenibacillus sp. FSL R5-0810. The sequence goes on along the minus strand of NZ_JBBOCF010000001.1, from coordinate 1,193,594 downwards.
ACTCGACCGTATCCCCGGACTGAATATAGAGAGCCGGCTCAAGTTCCCTGCTGAAAAATCCATGAAGCGAATGAATATCCGGTTTCAACACATGCACCTTGGACATACAGCCTCTCCTCCCTAAATGACCAGGCAGTCACTGAATACCAGTTTAGCGAACTGCCATGATATTTACTTCAAAGAGTAATTCATGTTACTCTGTAAGTCAACAAATATTTACGTCTAAAAGTAATTTTTATTACTCTAAAACTTATTCGCACTCACCAAAAATTTAAATGCTTTGTATTCCTCCCCAATACAAAAACAGGCTCCCAGCCTCATCACCTAAGCGTGACGGCTGAAGCCTATCCTTGACATGTCAACCTGGGCTGCCGTCGGTGAGCTCTCTCACCATATCATCAAGTAGACGATTCACGTTCTCCCATGTGACGGCCGGGGTATGATCGCCGACAGATAACGCAAGGGTGTTGCGATATGTGCTGGCTCCCAAATTGAAGAATGGGGATAACATGATAGGTGCAGTCATATAACCCGCATCGGCCTCCCCGAAAACTGCCGGCTGGGAAAATGCAACACCATGCCAATTTACTGAACTGCCGAGTACAGTCCCAGCAAATAATTCATTCGATCCTGCGGTGTAACTGGATAAGTCCTCACTTCAGATATACCGGTCATGCGGTTCAACCTCCGAATATTCGTTATTGTTAAAGCATCGTTACTCCCACCTCTAAAAAATAAAACCAACTTTAAGTCATTTTTAACTAATGTCCTATCACAATAATAGATATTCTTTTACGTCTATATATTTTGACCGACAAAAAAAGACACACACCATGTGTATCTTCTTAGTACAGGACCCGTGCTCCGCATCATACATCGTGGTCCGTATTCTCTTTTCCACCCCTATCTTGTCCGTACGCTGATTCACATTCGGCTTTTTGGTGAATGATCCATTTGGTATCATTCCCCTCATGACTTTCGTCAATAGTGCAGCCTGCGCTTCACTTCTTTGCGGAAGCCCTTGTCCGCAAGCAGCCACATCCCGCCGAACGTCAACAGGGCATACATCGCTGCCGAAACCGACGGCCATAATACGTGCGAAAGACCGAGCAGAAAGAACAGTAAGGGGGTAAATCCCAGAAACACCATAAGCAGCAAATATCCTCCGAACTCGCGCCAGCCAAGCGGCTTTGCAATGCAGAGCAACGTCATCAGCAGGGTTGCAGCCATAACCAGGAACGGGATGACGTACCCGGTTGACCAGGCGGTCCCACCCGAAAGCGCGTTGATCCATAGCAGCATACCGGACAGACCGAGCCATTGAACGACGATTTTGGCCCCTAGATGTGAATTGGACATCCACGTGTGACGGATGAGCAGCCACGCGTACAGCACACAGGGTGCAACAAACAGACTCCACCAAACATCACGGCTTCCCAAAACGTTAATGACGAGGGTAATGCTGATAACCGCCATAATCATAAAAATCAGCGATCTGGCAAACGTGCCGCTCTCGCGCGGTTCCGGCATTGCGGAATAGGAAGGATACCAGCGATTGCCCGCCGTTTTGCTGCCTCCGGCCGTATTTCGCCGACAAAGCGGACAAACCGCATGGGCCGGATCCGCCGTAACGCCGCAGCTATCGCATCTCATGCTCCCATCCCCCAATCATTGCTGACAATCCTGACCTCAAGCCCGGTTAATCCGGACAGTTCGCGGAAGAAGTGCATGATAATGTCGCTCTCAACGATATTTCTTGCGAAGGTCACGGTCAGCTGATCGTTGATGGAGCATACCGCGCAGTTCATCGGGCTTTTGGCCGTAGGGTACATCGTTGTTTCCATCGCTTCAATATGCGCCGCCATCCCCTCCGGCACCTCGACCCTTCCCAGATTGGTTAACGTAAGGGTCTTGGCTTCTTCCCCATAATGGTCAAATCCGTAGCGGATTGCCAAATCCTTCAGCTTTAGCGGAGCGATTCGCGATAGGAAGGTGTTCTCGTATTTCATGCTCCCGGACATCGTGCGAGACAAATAAGACTTCGTTGTTTTCTCCTTCATTTGTTGTTGGACTTGCACGAGCACCTGCTCGAAATCCATGTTCTCTGCCGCAGCAATGCCTATATTGATGACCGCGAAAAAGTTGCGGAGGCTGCTGGATGGAAAGATATTTCGCAGATTCACCGGCATGCTGATTACGATCGGTCGACGCTCCGTATTTAGTGGCTCACCCGCATGATGGACCGCTATCACCAGAATGGCCGTCAAATACGCCGTCAACGTTACGCCCTTCTCTTTCGCACATGCATTCAGGCCGGAGGCCCGAAGCATGCCGTGAATGACGTTGTGGCCGTAGGGAACAAAGCGTGTCCCTCGTATTTGGAACGCCTCGGGAGCCTTGTCCAGATCAAGCGGCGGCTCTGATGTATAGTGTGCCTTGAAGCTGTCCTGGGCTTCCGCATATCTGGCAAACGACGCAGGCGGCAGAATCATCCCCTGCTTGTCATCCACATTTTCGCCAAGCAGACATAAATACTGGAACACTAGCGTTTTAAGAAACTCAAGGGCACCCCCGCCGTCGGTCAACGCATGAAAAATTTCGACGCTGATCTTGCTGCCGTGATACAGAATGCGAACCAGGCTAGCGTTCGAATCCGAGAGCGACACCGGCGCGCAAGGGTATGTGCCCTCCGGCTCCACCCGCAGCGGCGACTCCTTTTCCCGTAAAAATTTCCAGAACAACCCGTTTCCCATTTCCACATGAAGCAGTGGAAACCGCGTAATTACGCTATCCAGCGCCTTCTGCAAAATCGGTGGCTTTACGGGATGTTTCAGTAAGAACGACAACCGGTAGGTTGATGAGTTTTGTTGGCCCGCCACGGCTGGAAACAGCTTCCCGGCGTGATCCAGCTTGTACCAATCCTCCATATTACTCTGCTACCTCCAAACCATAGTACGTAATGCTGTCAGCATTCCTCTTTCTAACAGCCGAACGCTTTTTATAGCGGCGGCTTTGCGCGCCCCTAATCCCTAGATGGATTACAAGAAGGCTATCGCGCTTGTTCCATCACCGTCTCGTGGACTGGGCTCGGAAATCGTCTCGCAAGCGAAGCGCGGGTATGGATCAGCATCATCGGGATGAGCTGTTCTGTGCGGCGACCGATCCGGTTCTTGCCTTCGGGGTGCAGCACCGACAACAGCAGGCGAAGATACGACGTCGTCATTCTCCGGAACAAGCCTTGCTCCATGGCCTGCATCTCGAAACCGAGGCCGTGCGTCAACCCGCGGTGGAGCAGCGTAATGCCGACCAAAGCTCTTACCTCGTTGAACTCGGACTGATCGGCATAGGCCCGGCTGATAAGCTTCATCGATCGCCGGCCGAGCCTTGCGATCTTGAGGGCTGCAAGGTCGGGACCTTCGGTACGGATCAGATTTAAGATTTCAGCATTGTCCAGATGAAGCTCGCCGATCCAATCGCCTTGCGAAATGACGGTCGAATCGGCGCAGATGATCGGCGCCCCCCGATGCTTCTTGATCATAACGGTACAGATGCCGAAGTGAAACGTATGTGAACCGCGAAAACGCGAAGACCATTTAAAGATGCGTTCCCATGCCATCCACATGCTTTGCATGGCGTTTTTAATGATAAGCAGCTGATTCACCACCCTTATTCGGATGCGCCGCACGTTTCGGATTAGATCCATCCTTTATTCATCGCGCATACCGGATTCCTTAGAATAAGCATACATGATGGGATGCATCGGATTACACCGTCCCCGGCATTAAGTGAAGCTCCGTCTTGGGGCGGAGTGTTCTGCCAGACATTCATCTAGGGACGCCGGTTTATCCAGGTGAAGGCGATGGGGTAATGGATCGCCAAGACCGCACTTGGCAATATCCTTTGATCATGAAAAAAAACGACCGTCCGCATATCTGTACGGGAAAACGGTCGTTCCTATTTATAAGATTTATGAGTTACTTTAATTGCACTAGGTACTAGGGGGAAGTGTTCATAGAAGAGGGAGCTGCAGCTTCAGCGGGCATAAATTCATTTCGCTCTTCCCGATGTTTCTATCCCTCACTGCCGGCGCCGCTCTTTAATGACTTTAAGCGTTTCAGCACCCCGTTTTCGCCTCTTCCCAAATAATCATGAAGTCGTTTGTATTCCTTGTACAATTGATCATACACGCGCACATTAGCCTCAATCGGCTTAAAGGTTTCTTCCCGAACACGGGCCATGGCTTCTGCAGCTTCTACGATGCTCCCAAAGCCTCCCTGTTCCTTGCCTGCCGCCACGGCGCCGAACATAGCTGCCCCAAAAGCAGCGGTCTGAACGGTATCCGCAACTTTGATTTCCTTGCCGGTAACATCGGCATAGATTTGCATCAGCAGCCGGTTACGCTGAGGCAATCCGCCGCAAGCGTAAAGCTCCTGGACTTCTACGCCGCTTTCCGTAAAGGCTTCGATGATCGCCCGCGTTCCAAAGGCGGTAGCCTCTAACAGTGCCCGGTATATTTCCGCAGGCTTGGTCTGCAGGGTCAATCCAAGGATGACGCCGCTGAGATCAGCATCCATCAGCACGGAGCGGCTACCGTTCCACCAATCGATCGCCAGCAGGCCGGTTTGACCAGGGGCATATTGGGCCGCTTCCCTCTCAAGCCACTCATGAATGCCAAGGCGCTCCTCCGCAGCCTTGCGCCGGACATATTCTGGCACCGCCTCATCCACATACCAGGCGAAGATATCGCCAACCGCCGATTGTCCTGCTTCATACCCGTAATAACCTGGAATGATTCCATCCTCGACGACACCGCAAATGCCTTCCCCTGTCACTTCCTTGTCGCTTAATATCAAATGACAAGTCGAGGTTCCCATGGCGAGCACCAGCTTGCCCGGGGTGACGACACTGACCGCCGGCACCATGGCATGGGCATCGATGTTAGCTACGGCTACCGCGGTACCCGGCAGAAGCCCTGTCAGGGCTGCCATGGATTCGGTTAATCCGCCAGCTTTCGAACCCAGCGGCTTGATCGAACCTCTCAGCTTCGTCTCCACAAGGTCTCCAAACCTCGGATCAAGCGACTGCAGGAATTCCTTGGACGGATACCCCTCCCGTTTATGCCAATTGGCTTTATAGCCGGCGGTACAGCTGCTCCGTGCGAGCTGACCGGTCAATTGCATGACCACCCAATCGGCAGCCTCCATGAACAATACAGCTTGCTCGTACAACTCAGGAGCTTCATGCAAAATCTGTAAAGACTTTGCAAGCATCCACTCCGAGGACAGCTTCCCTCCGTAGCGTGACAGAAATTTCTCCCCTCGCCGCTTAGCGGCTTCATTGATCAGGTTCGCTTCGTCCTGCGCCGCATGATGCTTCCACAGCTTTACCCAGCTATGCGGATTGTCCCTCCACTCATCCAGCATGCACAGCGGAGTTCCCCCGGCATCCAGCGGCATCATCGTGCATGCCGTGAAGTCGATGCCAATCCCGATGACTTGATCCGGGGATACGTTTGCCTCCGACAGCACATGCGAGATAGATTGCCGAAGCACCTCCAGATAATCGCCCGGATGCTGCAGCGCCCAGTCCTGCTCCAGCTTCAGACCCGAGTGGACCAGCACCTCGTCCATGACTCCATGCTTGTATGGCGTCACATGGGTGGCAACCTCCTGCCGGGTCGTAATATCAACCAACAGAGCCCTGCCCGATTCCGTTCCGAAATCCACGCCGATCGTGTATAACTGCTTCATATCCATCTCCTCCAAAGTATAGGATCAATTCAACTGTTTCACTTCAGTGCCATATATCTCAAATGCCGGCTTCAACAGCGGCGCTTCTTCACGAATGCGGCGCAGAAGAATTTCTCCGGCTTTGATTCCCATGTCATAGGGACGCTGTTCCAGATAATAAATTCCCGATTCTTTAAGGAGTGGTCCGGCCTCTACTTCACCGAAAGAAGCTACAGCCATGTCGGACGGAATCCTTAGACCGCTGCGTACAATTTCAAGCAAAACACCAAGGCTCATACGGTTATTCAGGGATATGATCGCGGTTGGACGATGGTCCGCATCCAGAAAATGCCGTACGGCCTGGATTCCATCTTCCGTTGAAAAGTCGCCATTATACACGATAGGTTCTTCGTTCAGGCCGTATTCCTTCATCGCTTTCCGAACACCGTCCAGTCGTTCCCTGCCCGTGCTGGATCGCGTCGGACCGTTTACGACTCCAATTGCCTTATGACCATCCTCCAGCAGCTTCCGAGTCAGGCGGGAAGCGCCTTCCGTATTGTCCTCGGCTACCAGATCGAGCATCAACCCCGCTTCCGGCGAGTCCGGCTTGCGGTCTACGAGAATGATCGGCATCCGGGAATCTGCCAGCTGCTTGATCGCCGGATCATTTCCGCCTGAAGTCGCCAGTACAACGGCATCCACGCGCTTTTCCTGCATAAGCTTAAGAAGTCGCTTTTCCTTGTCCGGATTCTCATCCGAGCTGCAGAAAATAAGCTGAAAGCCTTCTTTCCCTACAACATCCTCAATACCTTTGGAGATTCCCATAAAATAAGGGTTGGAAATATCGGGAACGACGACCCCGATCATATAGGTCCGGTCCTGCTTCAGACTGCGGGCGATGGCGCTTGGACGATAATTCAACTTGTTCACCGCCGCCATCACTCGCTCTTTAATCTCATCGCTTACAAAATCCGTATTGTTCAGTACCCTTGAAACGGTCGCCGTGGATACCTCTGCTTCCTCCGCTACTTGTTTAATGGTCGCTCTTGCCAAGTATGGCTCACCTCAAACCCTAAGTGATTTTATGTAATCGATTACGTAAACGATTACATTCACAGGTTATAGTAAAAACTAGGCGCATGTCAACTCTATCTTTTAAAAAAGTTAGCTTGCTTTGTTACTCCGCTTTTTCGGGACTTGCTGTGCCGGGGAAGCTCCTTTTTGCCCGCACATGTCCCCTTTTGGGACTTGTCCAGGCAATAAACTGAATCAAGGTCCATCACTCCCAGTTCTAAACCGTCCCCCACACCATGCTGCCCATTAACCCAAAAAAGCCCTGTACCATCCATGTAAGATGTGGTACAAGGCTCAGTATACTGCTGCAAGATTCCTCAAATCGTCCACCAACTAGTGGAGGACCGGTTGTGCTACTTTAGGATCAAACTTCGATAAGCAAGGAATGCAAATACTTGTTGCTGTTCAATATTGACCTGACCCTGGCGATCGTGTCGTTTCTAACGGGGGGGTGGTCCACTCTGTTGAGCAAGGTCCAGCGCAGACAGGCTATCGCTTCAAACAGCTCAAGCTCATCCGCTTCGAATCGGTTCTCGGCACAAAATGCAGCACGGTAGAAGGAAGCTCGCTTTTCACTTACATATATCCACATTAAGATAATGGACCATCCGATATCATATCGAGGATCGCCCATTTGGACATTCGTCCAATCAATTACGGTCAGCTCGTTTTCATTCTCCAGAATATTGCCTAGGTGATAATCGCCATGGATGACATATTCTTGTTCCATGCTCGCGCGCAGAACAAGCTCCATCAGAGGTTGTTGAATATCAGGGAACTCCTCAATTCGTGGATAAAAATAAGAGATAAAGTCATACCTCGGCAGATTGAATCCGTTCAGCCTTTCCAAGGGCAGCTTATGTATATCCATTAATATCTTCGCTAGTTTCAATAGTTTAAGCTGATCGATATTTTGAACAGGCCTTCCGTCGTAACTGGTCAGCATTACTGGATTGCCTTCCCGGTCTGTCCCCCAGCCCAAAGGCTTCGATACTGCTCTTCCATGCGAATGCAATGCATTCAATATTTGATATTGCATTTGAACATCGGGCTTGGAAGCTCTATTCCATACCTTTAGCACGCAGTCTGCCGTTGACGTGACGATCTTCGCCACCTCTGCTTCCAGACCGGAGTCTAACGGGACAACTTGAAATGTAGTTTCATGCTGCAGCAATAATTCGAGCGCCTCGCTTTTCTCTACCCAATTGATTTCTCGCAAATTATGCCCCTCCGTCATTGTGCAACGACTCGATGGTCGTGAAATTACGTGAATAGACTGCTTCGGTATTGGTCTCATTCATTATATCGTTGGATAAACCGTAACCCCAAGGCACGCTATCATCTTTTCCAATAACTCCATATTATGTGTATTTCTGAGCTTCGTAAACACTTATCTTATAACTTGAACGCAAACTGTACAACAAAAAAACCGCGATCAACGCGGTTTTTTCGATGGTTCAATCCGGCTTGCTTTAATGCTTATCAGCCCTTCTCCGCTCCCCGATTAATGGAAATTCCCCGATCCGAAGCCTGGCGCTTCCATACGGAACCAGCTCCAATTCCGTAATGGGCTGTCCGTCCGTATCTGGATGCAGCGGAGGGTTGCCGGCGTTGTTGCCTTCCATTTTCCAATCCCGGATCAGCTGGCCCCTAACCTTCACCCTGACAGGCGCATCCTGTGCTTGGAACGGCTGGCGAACCATGTCCTGTTCGATTATCTCGAACGGCGTATCGGCTAGCAGGCCGTATTTCCATGGGGATGCAGGGTATATCTCCCAATCGTGAAACATGTCGCGCTGCCGGATCATCTGCCAATTTTCCTTGACGGGCAGCACATACACGAGCGGCCCTCGCTCGATGCTGGTGGCGTACATATTTCGGGATACCAACCTGACTTCCATGGGCAAGTGAAGTTCCAATCGGTCACCGTTCTGCCAATGTTGTACGATCCTTGCATAACCGGACTCTACTTGGAATGGCAATTCGCGCCCATTCAGCGTTATGACGGGATCGTCGCACCAGGCGGGGATCCGCAGCGATAAAGGGAACGATTCCGCCCGTTCCAACGACATGTGGATTCGAATGCGGTCCTTGAACGGATATTCGCCGGTTACCTCGATCACAGCCGGAACGTCATGGCGGCCGACTGTCGTCCTAACCGTGCACGGGGCATAGGACACGGCAACGAGCCCCTCCTCCTGATCCTTCATCCACAGATGCGCGGCCAGCTTAGGCCAGCCTTGATGCATGTTGGCCGTGCAGCATCCAAAGTTCGGCTCCAGACCGAACACGTTGGCGTCGGGTCCGTTGCTCCATGCCCGCGGAGCGACATTGCAGATGATCTGGTTGACTTGCTGATCATACTGATGCGAGGTCCAATCCGGAGAGATGGCGGCAGGCAGCGCATTAAAAGCAACCTTTTCCAAAATGTCCCCGAAGCGCCCTTCCCCGAATATTCTCGTCAACTGCTCCATCGAGAACATATACTCGACAACGGCACATAATTCTACACCTTGACTCGGATGAGTGCCGGATAACCATTCATCTCCGGAGAACATGCCATGCGCTTGACCGTGATACGTCATCAGGGAATCGATGCCCCGGTGCACGCTTTCCTGCTCCACCGGGTTGCCATTCAACTCAAATAATACGCCCGGCGTTTTAATGCCCATCGCTACATTCACGACATGGGTTGTCCAATCCCACTCTTCCACTTTACGCCAGAACGGAAATTCATGAAAAATATCGCTCCAGTCCGTGGTTTGTCCGGCAACGATATCGGCTAGCTCTAACAGAACAGGCTGCTTCGTACGTCTATATAACCACACGATGCACAGGAGCATCTCCGCTCCCCTTGCTTTGGCCCAGCCCCGCAGCGGCTGTTCCTCGATAACCGAATGGACATAAGTAAAGAACTTTGTCAGAAATGGGATGATCCGTTCATCGCCTGTTGCTTCTTCATGCTGCATCATCACTTTCAGCATGATCATGTAATGCCACCAGTCCTGCTCCTTATCGATATCCTGGTTCACGGAGGTAATACGCTCCGGACCGAACATGCCGTTCTCCCGCTGGCTTGCAAGCGACCACTCGATCCAGCGATTGGCCTTGCCAATCAAGGCTTCGTCCTCAAGCAAATAGGCGAGCGGTAGCAAGCCATCGACATAATACGGGCCTCGCTCCCAGCTCTCTCCATGGCCGCCCAGCCATCCATTGTCATCTCCCACGTCCTTCCAATGCTCTTCCAAGCATCCGGTAAACCCGCTGGCTTGGATCTCCAGCTGATCTTTCAGCCAGCCGCCCGGCTTAATCGCGCCCAGTGGCAAGCTGTTAAAAGCAGTCTCGTGCAGCATGAACGTCCACGCTCCTTGTTTCTGTCTTGTAAGTGCACTCTGGTAGAACTATACCATCTCACCCGAGCGGTGCCCTATACACAGAAACAACCTCTTTTTATCCGATTGCAACATGCTTGATTCTTGTATCCGGAAGGCGTTAACGATTATCCTAGAGAGAAGTTAGCAAGAGGAGGAGGCTTGGACGTACATGATGATTCAATTCACGGCACCGCCGCTGCCCCATTATATTAGTAGTGGTGAAGATACCTATCAGGAGGGAGACAAACACGCGGATCGGTTTAACATCGGAGTGTTTGATCTGATTCTGGTCACCCGAGGAGCGTTGTTTCTGGAGGATAATGGTGTATGTTACAGGGTAAAGGCCGGCAGCTACTTGATTTTAAGACCGGATGCGGCACACCGGACATTTCAGCCCTGCCAGGAGGAGACGCATTTTTATTGGCTTCATTTTCAGACGCTAGGATCTTGGACGGAAGCGGAGGAACGAACCCCGTTTGCCTTATCGCAATCGGATCAGACTTATGTCCAAATCGAAACATTCTCTTTTTATATCCCCAAATACGGAGAGCTGCCTTCCAAAGAACAAGCCGTCCTCATCCTGGAACAGCTGCAGACGCTCCAACAATCGCCTTCATCCACGGCACGCTGGAAGCAGCAGCAGCTTCTCCAAGAACTGCTCCTGCTGCTCCAAACTGAAGAGGAAGGGATCCAGCATCACCATCCTCATTATGCCATTGCGGAACGAACCGCAAACTATCTTAGACAGCATTACAAAGAGCCGGTGAGCTACCGTCGATTAGCCGAGGCCATGCATTTTCATCAGAACTACCTGTCCATTTGCATGAAAAAAACGTTCGGCTGCACGCCCTTGGAATATTTGACACGGCATCGGATCGAACAAGCCAAGCGATTGCTGATCCACACCAACGATCCGATCGGACGGATTGCCGAAGAATCCGGATTCGGCTCATTTCCGTATTTCATACGGTGTTTTATTCGCTATACAGGCATCAAACCCAAATCCTTCAGGCAGAAATTCCGATCCTAACGGAGCGCCTACGATGCATCCGGTTGCTTAGAATACGCTCCGTACCAAGCCCCCGTCGATGCGGAGCGCCGAACCGTTAATCGCGGAGGATTTAGGACTGCTGAGATACGTGACAAAATCGGCAATCTCCTCTGGACGAATCAGCCGCTGAATAATGGAAGTCGGCCGATTCTCCTTCATAAACCGCCGCTCCGCTTCTTCGATGGTGAGCTCTTCATTGGGATAGAGGGTTTTCAGCATCGTCTCCACGCCTTCCGTAAGCGTAGAGCCGGGCATGACGGTATTGACCGTAACGCGGGTTCCTGTCGTCAGCTCGGCCAAGCTCCGGGAAAGGGACAGCTGCATCGTCTTGGTTGCGCTGTAATGAGCCATCTCTTGGGAAGGCATGATGGCTGCTTCACTCGCGATAAAAATAATTCGACCTTCATTCCGATTGATCATGTTCTTCAAATAATGCCGGGTTAACCGGACGCCGCTCATGATATTCGTCTCGAAGAACCTGAACCACTCCGAATCGGGGATATCGAAAAATTCAGCGGGCTCAAAAATCCCCATATTGTTGATCAGTATGTCAACGACCGGAGCAGCTTCCCTGACCTGATGACAGCCCTCCTCCGTTCCGAGATCCGCCACGACATAACGCAGCTCGGCATCCGGATGGACGGCATGAATGTCATGGATCGTCTGTTTTACCTTATCCTCATGCCTACCATTAATAATGACGGATGCGCCCTCCGCTGCAAGCGACATGGCTATCGCTTTGCCAATGCCGGACGTTGAGCCTGTTACCAGAGCGACTTTTCCTTGTAGCTCCAAATTCATTAACGCTCTCTCCTTCCATTATGTAGGAATGGACCCTCCTGATTCCCCGTCGTTACCGCCCGAGGATTGAGGAGAGCCGCAATATTTATTACACTTCTATCCTTGCGTAAACACAAATTTCTCAGAAATCAAAATTGTCCGGATCCGGTCCCACTCTGTGATTTTGGTTCAGGCTGTCAATGCGCTGCATATCCTCGGCGGACAATTCAAAATCAAAGATGTCTGCGTTCTCGATAATCCGATGTTCCTTGGTCGATTTCGGAATCGTGACCACACCGTTTTGGATATCCCAACGAAGAATGATCTGCGCGATGGATTTATGATACTTTTCAGCAATGAGCTGAAGATCCTCCTGATCCAGGAGCTGTCCCTGCATTAATGGAGACCAAGCCTCGAGCTGAATTCCATTCTCCTGGCAGTACGCCTGCAGTTCCTTTTGCGTTAGTCGTGGATGATATTCCACCTGGTTCACCATCGGTTTGATTTCGGTTTCCTTCATTAACTGCTCGAGGTGATGGATCTGGAAGTTGCTGACGCCAATAGCTTTGACACGCCCTTGCTTGTACAGCGTTTCTAATGCCTTCCACGCCTCTGTATATTTCCCTTCAACCGGCCAGTGTATAAGGTATAAATCCAAGTATTCAAGACCCAGCTTCCGGAGACTTTCCTCGTAAGCCTTCAAGGTGGACTCATACCCCAGATCGGCATTCCATACTTTGGATGTGACAAACAGATCCTCCCGCTTGATCCCGGCAGCTTCCAAGCCCTCGCGGATGCCCTGTCCGACCCCTTCTTCATTTCCGTATATGGCGGCCGTATCTATGGAGCGATAGCCATGCCGAATTGCCGTGCGGACGGCGTTTACCAGCTCCGGTCCTTCCTCTACTTTAAATACGCCAAGTCCAAACCAAGGCATGTTGACGCCATTATATAAAGTGGTTGTATCTTGTAAGTGTTTTGCTGTCATGTTGATGAACCTCCAAAAGTTTTATGTTTGTGAAGAAATGGAGCCTAGTTGCAGTATTTCCGATGAAACGCTTAAACATCACCTCCCTTCATCCTAAATTTTCCATTCAAGCCGCTTTCGTATATGGACGATCCGGATTCTCCGAATCCTTTCTTGCCAGCTTCAAGCTCAATCCCGTAAGCGCGACCGCCGCGAATACCATCAACGCTCCAATCCAAGCCGTGTGAATCAAGCCCATCGATTTCGTAATCAAGCCGCCCAAAAAGGAGCCGATGGCGATGCCTGCATTGAATGCCGCAATGTTCAGTGCCGAGGCCATATTCACAGCGCTTGGCGCAAACCGCTCAGCCAGCTCAACAACATAAACCTGCAGCCCCGGAACATTCATGAAAGCCAGAAATCCCATGAGAATAATCGTAATGAATCCGGCAACTTTAAACGGCGCGGTAAACGTAAGCGAGAACAGCACCACCGCTTGAACGCTGAACATATAGAGCAGTGCTTTGAGCGGACTGCGATTTGCTGCTTTCCCGCCGATGATATTACCTAGCGCTATGGCAATCCCGTAAACGAGCAGAATGACGGCTACCGTATTTTCCTTGAAGCCTGTTATATCCTGAAGCAGTGGGGATAAATAAGTAAAGACAACAAAGGTGCCGCCGTAACCGAGCGCGGTAATCAGGAGCATCAGCAGCAAACGGCGATTGGTCAGCAGCTTAGCCTGATCGCGGAATGAGGTCCGCTCTCCTTTCGGCATGTCCGACGGGATCAGAATGCTGTTCGCGATGAAAGCAGCGACACCGACCAGAGCAATGGCGACAAAAGCCAGTCTCCAGCCCCACTGCTGACCGATAAACGTTCCGATCGGAACACCGGTCACCGTAGCGACGGTAAGTCCTGTAAACATAATGGAGATCGCGGAGGCTCTGCGGTTCTCTGGCACCACGCTGGCGGCGATGACCGAACCGATCGACATAAATACCCCATGGGAAAAGGCCGAAAGCACGCGAGCCGCAAGCAGAATGCCGATGGAAGCCGCGCCAGCCGCCAAGCTGTTTCCGATAATAAAAATGATCATGATCCATAGCAGCAGGGTCTTCCTGGACATCCTCGAGGTAAGCGACGTTAGGATGGGCGCACCGAAGGTGACGCCCAAGGCGTACATCGATACGGTTAATCCGGCGGTCGTAACGGATATATTCATATCCTCCGAGATCAACGGCAGCAGCCCTACGCTGATGAACTCCGTTGTTCCGATCGCAAAGGCACTGACGGCAAGCGCCAGCAGCGCAAAGAAACTTCTTTTTTTATCTATGATCATGGTGTTGAAATTCCCCCTATCCAATTCGCTTGCTTGTATATTGTAAAAAAATTGAGTATGGTGTAATCCAGCTGGCAAATGCTATTATGATCCATATCGAATTTTATGTGAAGAACGTACTTTTTTGTAATGTAGGCACTTCGCAGTACCCTAGTTACTTTTCAGTGCCTATCCAATAGGAGGATGAATATGCAAGCGAAGAAATACAATATTGCCGTCGAAGCGACATTGGAAGTGATCGGAGGCAAGTGGAAATGCGTAATCCTTTGCCACCTGACCCATGGCCGTAAACGAACCAGCGAGCTGAAGCGCCTCATGCCGAATATCACGCAAAAAATGCTGACACAGCAGCTGCGGGAGCTGGAGGACGATGGCGTAATCAATCGCATTATTCATAATCAAGTCCCGCCCAAAGTGGAGTATGAGCTGAGTGATTACGGCAAGAGCTTGACCGGCATTCTGGATATGCTCTGCGCGTGGGGAGAGAAGCATATAACGAAGGTATACGGGGATAAGTTCAGCGTGCTTGAGGACAGCATTCTGAACGATAAACTGAAAGCCGTGGACGAGCCTGCCACATCGGATGCACGTACGACCTGAATCTATTTGGGTAATCGCTGAAATCACTATAATCATCCCTTACAAAATATGGTATCATTTAAAATAACATGAAGCATACGAAGAGCCCATGGAATATTACATGAGGAGAAGAATAATTATAGTGAGAAAAATACATTCAGCTATTGCCCTATTGCTTCTTAGCAGTTTTATGGCTGGTTGCAATCAAGTAAAGATGGAGACCGGTGATTTTATTTTTGATAAGCAAATCAACCAAGATAAAACTCCCATGATCGTGGTGGTTCAGAATATCTCAAGGAATGATGCCTCCAACCATTCGTTATCAGACTATTTAAATAATGATGACCCAAATGATGTGATTTACTATCATATAACAGATGCCGATTTATACGAAGATTTAGAAATTGGTGAGAGAGTTACCGTCACAGCCCCCCATATTTTACTTAGCAGCCCACTGCAAGCAATGGCGATTGAAGTCGTAAGACATGACCTAGCAGAGTGACAGTCCCATTATATTTAGGTCTTTGAAAAAGATTTGTCCCCATTAGATTTCGGCCTGACCGAATCGGATACACCTTAACTAATCAAAGAGATAAAACCTAATAGAGTGCGGGATATGGTTCCAACATGGGTATCCAAGGACAGATCCTTTCGACCATCTAAAATAAAACAAAACCTCTCTATGATAATGATGGGTGGATTCACCACATATCAAAGAGAGGTTTCTCTATTTTATGATAACTATCTACTAAAGTTACACGATATCATGAACATTAAGGCAGTGTGTCTAAGAATGGTCTCACCGTTTTAGCAAGCGCGTAATTCGTAGTCGCATCCCAGTTAATGGACCACGTCATTGCTCCCCGTACATCAGGGTATTTAGCCACAGGCTTATAACTTCCACAGTTGTTTCCAGTTGCTAGACAATTCAGGGCATTATTCACGACCGTTGGAGAAACATATCCGCCTCCGGCTGCTGAAGAGGCAGCAGGTACTCCAAGTCCCAATTGGGAAGGTGATACCCACTGCAGCGTTAAGTCCGACAGCGCCGTAAGGAAATCAACCGTGCCCTGGGAGTAGCATTTACCGTCACGACCTAACATGCATCCAGAGTTATAGTACTGGACGTTCATTACGGTTGTGATATCCTTCAGATTGTTATAAAGCTGCATATAGGAGGTGTTTGGACTCTGCATGTCTATCGTTTGAGGAGCCATTGTCAGAATAAAATCATTTCCTGCTTTTTGCTTCAGTTGGCGAATCGCGGTGGTTAAGTTAGGCACATTCATGCCATGCTCCAGGTCAATGTCTATCCCATCAAGTCCAAATTGCGTGATGATCCCGTACATGCTGTTCACAAAGTTCGTTATATTCGGCGAGGCAGTATTCAAATCAATGTTCCCTAATTCCCCTCCAATGGATATGATGACCTTCTTGCCTTGAGCTCGTTTAGTTTGAATATCCGCGATCAGCTCGGCATTGGTATACCCGCCCAGAGCTGCGGATAGCGCAGAATCTACATTGAAAACGACACCGCCAGGGTTAACAGGGTCCATCTCAGCAAACGCTAACACAATGATGTCATATTGATCCGGTATATCTCTCACCTTCAATTTGCTGGCACCATTGACAAAATTCTGCCAGTACCCTGTCAATATATGCTTGGTCGGCTGGGGACCTCCGCCTGTCTCTTCTGCCGTTGTTGCAGTCACACTCGCACTGGCAGGTGAAAGATTCCCGGCAGCATCCTTAGCTATGACCTTAAATGAATAGGTCGTGTTCGGTGAAAGACCCGCTATGGTCGCGCTCGTACCGGTAACCGAAGCCGCAAGGGCTGTGCCCTGGTAGACATCATATCCTGTCACGCCAACATTGTCCGTAGAGGCTTGCCAGGATAAAGTAACGCTTGAAGAGGTGACTGATCTTACAGTTACATTCGCAGGTGCTGTCGGAGCTGCAGTATCATTTCCTCCGCCACCTTGAACATGCTGCCATAATGCAGGAACATTGGGCGGTTCCCATCCGGGTAGTGAAGTATGAGATTGAATAGCTTTATACGATTTCCCATCGTACGTCACGTTGTCGTTTACGGCATAAGACACATAGGCTGCCCAGGAACCCCGATCTGCTGCAGAAACCTCAAGGGGGAAAAAGCTCATGATCATAGACACGACGACCATTAAAGGCAATAGCATCACTCTCGATTTGTCCGGAATTCTGCATAAACCCGCTCTCATCATTAATCCCTCCTCAATAATGGATCGTTAAGCTTTACAGCCTGCCTTGCAAAACAGCATCACCTCCTTTGCAAAGATACGAAAATCTCATGAAATCTTCCACATCCAAACAAACCTTTTAATTGCTGTTTATTGTTTTATTTACATATATAGGAAGTTGATTCTATATTCAAAATTTACTTTATATGTTAATTATTATCAATAGCTCTGGAGGATCAATTTCATGGTGTAAGATGATCCCTAACGTTTTAAGCTCCCTATCATCATGAATCGATGTCTCTATGAAAACAAAAACATGGCAGACGCTGTTATACAGGGCCTGCCACATTGCGGCTGAAGCTTTATAGCACACAGGTCATGGCTAATTCGATACGAATCTGCTCTTGCCACTCGTGAACGATCGATTATTTCGCGTTCTCCTTCTCTTTTTGGCTGACGATCATATTCGTCACTTCTTCGGCCTGTGCCAAGACGGCCATCGGATCATACGGCCAGAATCGTTTGGCATCCAGATAAAACACGCGCCCATGGCTTACGGCTTCGATCGAAGTCCATACCCTATTGCTCTTATCCATCTCGGCACCATTGGACTCGTCAAAAAAGATATAATCTCCTGCATAATCTTTCAGAACCTCCATGGACACTTCTTTGTAGGTCTCACCAGTGGCAATCAGTTCTTGTTGGATTCGTTCCGGAGGGGTAAGCTTGAGCTCCTTGTAAATCGCCAATCCTCCGCGATAAATGCCGTCGCCATAAAGGTAGAAGGTCTTGCCGAAAGCGCCAAAGATCGAAAAGGTTTCTCCTTCCTCCACTACGCCGTTCACCTTCGCTCGCAGCGCTTCTATTTTCTCGTCAAACTCAGCCAGCCATTCCTTTGCCTCCTCTTCCTTGCCCAGGATTGCACCCAGCCCCTCCACTTCTTCGTGCACGCTTCGATAGGTTTCATAAGGAAGAATGATTGTGGGCGCAATTTTGGACAGCTTCTCGAACACCTCCGGATCGGAATTGGCGCTGATGATCAGGTCGGGGTTCAGTTCCAGGATTTTTTCCGTTGCGTTTTCGCCGGTACTCTCGATACCATCGATCATGTCTTGGATATGGACATTCTCCAGATCCTTGGCCGTCGCGCCTACCGGCTTCTCTCCGAGCAGCAGCAGGGTTGGCAGATAGGCATCGACAACAATTCGCTTCGGTTCTGCCGGATATTTGATTTCCCCGTGTATGGTATCCACCTTTCTAGTCGCAGGCTGCACTGAGACTTTCGTCTGGGGCTTGTCCCCGCTTGCGGCTATTTCACCCGTAGTACCCGCGTTGCCGGTCGGATTTCCCTTTCCGCCGCATGCGGAGATCAAGAACGAACATAAGATGAGCATTGTGAGTATGACCCGATACTTCGATGTGAGCATATTTGTCTCCTCCTGATTTAGTAGTGTATGGCTGGGGCATGCACCGAATTGAGCTCGATGCAATCGGCTGTATATTCCATGCGATGCGATCAGATCCTCGTGGCAAGACCCTCTCCCTTCACAAGAACTCCTAAAGATCCCTTGCATCCGGGCTGCTAAGCTCTCGTCCTGGATAACAGGTACAGGAAATATGGCGCACCGATCACCGCAACCACGATCCCTGTCGGGATCTCAGACGGTTGAAGGATCGAGCGGCTCAGCGTGTCGGCTGTGATGACCAGCAATGCACCGATCATCGCTGTTACCGGCAGCAGCATTTGATGCTTCGCACCGACCAAGCGTCTGCCCAGGTGGGGAGCAATAAGCCCGACGAACCCAATCCCTCCGCTCACCGCGACGCAGGAGGCCGCCAAGCCGACCGCCGCTGCCAGCAGCTTCAATTGCTCCTTCGTTACGGATGCACCCAGTCCGGCCGCCATCGATTCTCCAAGATTAAGAACGTTCATCACCTGCGCTTTGTACATCACGAAGGGCAGAAGCACAAGGATCCATGGGAGCAAGGCCAGCACGAACTTCCAGCTCGACCCCCAGATACTGCCCGCAAGCCAGACGGCAACAAACTGGTATTTCTCCGGACTCAATCGCAGTGTAAGCACGATCATTGCCGCACTTATGCCGGCTGCGACGGCAATTCCCGTCAATAGAAGGCCTGTCGGCTTAAAGCCCTGGTTTTTCTTATAAGCAAGCACGCAGATCAAGGCCGCGGTCAAGCCGGCTCCAATCAAAGCTAAAACCGGCAGCAGATAAATCGGAGCCGCTGTCGTGTTCGGAAAAAATGAGATGAACAGCATGACCATCAACCCGGCTCCCGCATTGATCCCCAGGATACCCGGATCGGCAAGCGCGTTGCGGGATATTCCCTGCATCACGCAGCCGGATACCGCTAAACCCGCGCCAATAAGCAGTGAAATGACGATGCGAGGCAACCGGAAATCAAACAGCACCAAATTCTGCTTATCGGTTCCGCCGCCAAACAATGTCGTTACGACCTCAACGGGGGATAGCCGAATCACGCCGGTGTTCATGCTGATTAGAAACACCAGGACAATCAATGCACCCAGAACAGACAAGGTGATGATGTTCCGTCTCCTGCTTTTTTGCGTTTGGATGGCATTTGTGACGGCTTCCATCTACAGCTCCCTCCTTTCTTTGCGTGCCAGATAGAGGAAGAAAGGGACCCCGATCAAGGCAATGATCGCGCCAACTGGCGTTTCATAAGGAGGGTTCACCATTCTGGCGGCGAGATCGGCAATGACGACCAGCAGGCTTCCCAGCACGGCCGAGCAGGGAATGATGAGCCGGTAATCCACGCCGACCAGCTTGCGCGTGACATGCGGAATCAAGAGACCGACAAAGCCCACCGCGCCGACAACCGAGACGGCGGCCCCTGCCAGCACTAACACGATCGCCGTCCCGCCCAGCTTGACGAGCCCCGTTCGCTGACCCAGTCCACGTGCTACATCATCCCCAAGGCTAAGCATCGTAATTGAGCGCGATAAGGCAATCGCACCCAATATAGCAGCGGCTATCCAAGGCAGCATGATCTTCAGATGATTCCACTGAATCCCTGCCGTACCGCCGGCATACCAAAACGCCATATCCTGCCCGACCCGAAAATACAATGCGATGCCTTCGCTAAGAGCACTTAAGAGCGCGCTAAGCGCAGCACCGGCCAGAACGAGCCGAACCGGTGTCAGCCCTCCTTTGGACATGGAACTGACTCCATACACGAGCATCGCACCCAAGGCAGCCCCAACGAATGAGAGCAGAATCAGATACATATACGGCAGCCCCGGAAAAAACGCAAAGCAAATCGCGATCACGAACCCCGCCCCCGCATTTAATCCAAGCAGGCCCGAATCGGCGAGCGGATTCCGGGTCATCCCTTGCATAATGGCTCCCGATACGGCGAAACAAGCGCCCACCATGGCCCCGCCGAGAACTCTCGGCATGCGCAGCTCCTGGATAATCTGATGCTCCGTCAAGCTGGGATCAAAGAAGAACACAGCTTCCCATACACTTCGCAGATCAATCTCGGCCGCTCCAAGCGATATGGATAACGCTATGCCAAGCATCAGTGCAGCCGCGCCTCCCGTGATAATCAGGGTCGCAGCCCATGGACGCCCTTTGACGTGGACATGAATCTCAGCATCTGAAAGTCTTGGCTTGGACGTGTTTGATGACATCATTCTCTCCTCGATCCTGTGATATTGATTCTCATTATCATTTACAATGATAAAATATGGCATATTCTTCGTCCATGGACATGTTGAATTTCTCCTCCTGAAAAAAATCCATGCCCCAATCCATCGATGCTCCAAACCATGCTGAGTAATCTCAAGTATCGTATACCTGCTTCATAGCGGGTTGTCCTATTGACACGCAAACCTCTGTTCCATTACAATGAATGCAAATTGAATGAGGCGATGGAGTTCGCCATAACCGCTTTTCGAGGCTAATGACTCCTACCAGAGGTCGCTTTCCTGGTAGGAGTCTGTTTTGTGTATCCAGGGGTTAGCGGCGAATAAACAGAAACGGGTGAACGGATTTGATGAAGAAATGGGTTGAACCTAACGAGAATTGGCCGCCATACGCCCTGCTGACAGGTTATTTGATCAAATGGATCGTGCTTGGCAGCATCGTCGGCATGATGACAGGCAGTGCCTCTGCCTTCTTTCTTTATAGCCTTGACTATGTAACGAACCTTCGAATAGGAAACCCTTGGCTGCTGTTCCTCCTTCCCCTGGGAGGCGTTGTGGTCAGCTTCCTCTACGAAAGGTTCGGCAAGAGCAGTGCGAAGGGAAATAATCTTATCCTGGAACAGATCCATGGCGGCACAGAATCCATCCCGCTGCGGATGGCGCCGCTGGTCCTCTTCGGGACGCTGGTTACGCATCTGTTCGGAGGCTCCGCCGGACGTGAAGGCACAGCCGTCCAAATGGGGGGAAGCTTATCGGAGTGGTTCGGCAAGCTCATTCGCGTGACATCGCTTGATCGAAAGATCCTGCTTATCTGCGGAATTAGCGGCGGCTTCGGCTCCATCTTCGGCACACCGCTCGCCGGAACGCTGTTTGGTCTCGAAGTCCTAGCCATTGGCCTCATCTCGCACCAGGCGTTAATTCCTGCCTTCATCGCCAGCCTGGTCGGCAACTTAACCGCCACTTCCCTCTGGGGTGTCGGCCATGCGCATTATCTGATCGGGGAGATTCCCCCTCTGAGCTTTATCGTCCTGATGAAAGTCGTTGCAGCTTCGATCCTCTTCGGACTCGTAAGCCGGCTATTCAGCGAGCTTACCCATGCTCTGAAAAAATGGTACAGCCACGTTTTCCGCAATCCTATGGTCAAAAGCGCAATGGGAGGCGTCATCCTCATTGGGCTGGTTTATCTGCTTGGCACACGCGATTACTTGGGACTTGGCCTCCCCCTGATCGAAGAATCCTTCGCTGGGGAAGTTTCGCCATTCGCCTTTCTTGGTAAAATCCTCTTTACCTCGCTGACGCTTGGAGCAGGGTTTCAGGGTGGCGAGGTAACGCCGCTGTTTGCCATTGGGGCAACGCTGGGCAATGCGTTATCGGGATGGCTCGGATTGTACGCCCCTTTCCTGGCCGCATTAGGTTTTATTGCTGTATTCTGCGGGGCAACCAACACCCCGATTGCTTGTTTTATCATGGGAATCGAGCTGTTTGGAGGAGAAGGCGCCGTGTATATGCTCTTGGCCTGCGTCATAAGCTACTTGTTCTCCGGGCACTCCGGCATCTACACCTCCCAGCACATCGGCGCGTCCAAGCACCCGCTCCTCTCGTTTCCACCGGGAACAACGCTTGCGGGAGCAAAAGAACTGCACAAAGCAAAGCGCAAGCAAAAGACGTCCGAGTGATCGGGCGTCTTTTCATTTGCCGCAGGCAGCCCTGCCTCACTCTGTGAGCGGCGTAATGATGGATGCTGTACGCTGCTATAACCCGAAGCCCGGACGACGAACCAAGGCAGGTCATTTGTACGAAGAACGCTTTTTCACACAAAAAAAAGAGAGGCACCCCCAAGATCCAATGATCTTGGTGCACCTCCCTGTTGCATCTTCTGGCAATTACACCGTTGATCTGCGCAGACACTGGCGAGAGCACAGTGCAAGGATAAGCACAATCGGAATCATCCATAGCGTCAAGTCGAGAGCAGAATGACTAGCAAACCATTTAAAGATCGGCCCCCACCATTCGTATCGCATCGCAATCAAGCTGAGACCCGAGATGATGATCGTAACGGCTGCAAGCATGATAAACGTTCGGATCCCTCTGAATCTTAAGAAAAACGCTCCGATGCCCAGCCCCAACATGGAAAACCATAACATTAAGATGACATTCACAACGAATTGGATAAGCCATGATCCATCATTCAGATACGGTAAATTGAAGAAGCGCATATGATCTCCCCATGCCCCGGTCCATACTTCAATATGGGATAGCACCACAAGAAGTGCCGAGTTGAAGATACTGATCAAGGTTATAAAGGTAAGGGTCCCTATGAAAAAGTCCGTTCTGCGTATGCTAAACCCCGTGGTGAAGGGGAACAACTGAATCGCTGTGGTCAATGAGGTAACGAACATGAATATATAGATGGTACCCAAACCGCCCGTATACAACGTCTCTCCATTAATCAATACACCGATCAGCAAATTGACCAAGAAACTGAAGGCCATGATCATCCAAGGCAAATAAAACCACGTAAGTTTATGTCTTAAATGAATGTTAATAACGCTGGATATCCCTCTCATTAGCGGCTCGCCACCTTTCCGTTTCTCGTTAAATGAACGATTAATTGCTGCAAGGATACGGGTACCGTTTCCAGTCCTGCTTGTGCTGCTTCTTGCTTCACCTCTGCTTCGGTCTTGCCCATCACCGTAGCCGAAACCGTTGATCCGAGCGATTCCGTATGAATGACTTTTCTGCCTTGAATAAAGGATTCAACCGTAGATTGATGCCCAATCACATTGCAGGTCCGTCCGCGGAGTTCATCGGTATCCGAATCCAGCAATATTTTTCCTTCATCGATAAGAATGATATGCTCCAGCAGCCTGCTGACTTCATCTATCAAATGTGTGGACAGAATAATGGTACGCGGATGGCTGGTGTAATCTTCGATCAGCTGATCATAGAAAAGCTCTCTTGCAACGGCGTCGAGGCCAAGATAAGGCTCGTCGAACACCGTAATGGGCGCTCGGCTGGCGAGTCCTACGATGATCCCGACCGCTGACAGCATGCCGCGCGACAATCTCTTCACAAGGCGCTTCATCGGCAGACGGAAAATTTCGATCAGCGCTTTGGCGTATTCCGCGTCCCAGTTCGGGTATACGTCGGAGGCAATCCCCATGACATCCCGGACGGTAACTAAATCCGGATATTTCTGACTCTCCCTGATAAAGCATATCTGCTGAATCACCTTGTTATTTTCATAAGGATGCTCGCCAAATACGCGGATCTCCCCTTTGGTTGAGAACTGCTGTGCCGTAATCATCTGCATGATGGTTGTTTTCCCGGCGCCGTTTCTCCCCAGCAATCCGTAGATCTTATTCGCCTCGATCCTAAAGCTGACATTATCGACGGCCGTAAAATCCTTGTATACCTTGCTCAAATTGTTGACTTCGATGACGGTTTGGCTCATCAGTCTTGCTCCCCTCTGCGGATCATTTCCGATAATTGATCTTTCGTAATCCCAAGCTTCTCGGCTTCCTTCACCATAGCCACAACGTACTGCTCATAAAACTCCGTCTTGCGCTTCTCGATGAGCTGTTCACGTGCTCCCGCTGCTACAAACATGCCAATCCCCCGTTTCTTATACAAAATCCCTTGATCGACCAGCAGATTGACGCCCTTGGCCGCTGTGGCCGGATTGATCTGGTAAAAGGCCGCAAACTGATTCGTAGATGGAACCTGCGTCTCCTCAGGCAATCGTTCCTCTATGATGTCATCTTCAATTTTGTCCGCAATTTGCATGAATATCGGTCTGCTGTCATCAATTTGAAACGCCATTACCTCACCGCTTTCGTGTTCAGACTTCATTACATCTTCGGTTAGTTACTCATGTAATTAACCATACAAGAGATGTGGTTCCGTGTCAACATTTTATTGGCCATTTTTTACAAATCGGGCGAAGGAACCCGTCTATGGTCCTAATGGTTTCATCCCGGTAAGCCGATATAGTATTGGCACAGATGCAGCCGAGTTGAGCTCAAGCCAACCGAAACAGACATAGAGAAAAGGAGTTTAGAAAGAACCATGAAAAGAATCCTCTTACTCGTCATCCTCGCCATGCTTATGGTGGTGACCCCATTGAACGCGGCTTCCACTCCGAAAATGCTTGCCTATGTTGACAAGAACAACCAGTCCTTTATCCCAGTGTCCCTCCTTAAGACCTTTGAGGGCATTCAAGTGTCCTACACAGCTGCCGAAAAGAAGCTTCGCATAACAAAAGACAATAAGCAGCTTACCCTTTACTTGGGGAGCAGGACCGCGTACATTGACGGCAAAAAAACGCAGATCAAGGCAGCCCCGTTCTCCGAGAACGGCATCACATATGTACCGCTTCAGTTTACCGCTCAGCAATTAGGCCTTGCGTTGAAGTGGGAGCCTAACCGTACAGCCTTGCAGATCAAAGACGGAGCAACATCCGCTTCGAATACACTGCCGGTGATGTCGGGCAAGCTCGTTTCGAATACATTGAAGCCGGTCACTTCGGCGAAGAAAACATTCAAGGTTGGTTCCCGAAGCTTCAGCGCCCAGGTGGTAACCGTCTCCCTTCTGCATCCGAAGGTGGAGCTTGGCGTAGCCCTTGCCGGCAATAAACCCGGCAAAGTCGAGGATTTGCGCAGCCTTGCGAAACGGAATCAAGCGGTTGCCGCCATCAACGGAACCTACTTCGATGCCTATACCGCCGGTGCTTATAAAGCGCCTTACGGCTATCTCGTACATAACGGCGCCATTCTGCACAAGGCCCCAGGCGATAACCGGACGATCTTTACCTACGACCGTAATAATCTGACCCAGATGATTCCGGGTCTGGACTTCAAATCGGAATATGAGCAAGGACAAATGAAAGGGGCTCTTCAAGCGGGCCCCCGGCTGGTGAAGGACGGCAAAGTTTCGCTGAACGTCAAGAAGGAAGGCTTCAAAGATCCGAAGATTCTAACGGGTGGAGGCGCACGAAGCGCACTTGGGATCACGAAGGATCATAAGCTTATTTTGCTGACAACAGGAGGGGCAACCATTCCCCAATTGGCGGAAATCATGAGGCAGGCCGGAGCCTACCAGGCGATGAATCTGGATGGCGGCGCATCCAGCGGGCTGTATTACAACGGCTCTTATCTTACCGCACCCGGTCGTCAGATCAGCAACGCCCTTATCGTAAAGTTGAAATAACGCCCCATAGGGCTATTACGCTTCATTAGGACAAGTGCTTGATCGGGCAATGCCCGCACCTAGAGCATTGAACAAGGCTCCTCGAATAACCGGATCACGTTACCGGACCTTCGAAGGAGCCTTTTCTATTCCTGTAGGATTTGTATCCTTCCTGCCTATTTGAGCCGATCTGCTTTCCCTCATGCGTACCGCAAGAAATATGTTTCGACATTAAGAAGGTGGGTGTAAATATATAGGAAAACGATGCGAGGTGAGAAGCAATGTATGAATTTCATGGCTGGATTACCATTCAAGTGACAGCTTCGAAAGCCGAGCAGGAACAACTGGAAGCGATCATTCCGAAAATACAATTAAAGATTACGGAATATGCTTGGGGAAGCGGCCTGCTGTCTCTCAATGCCGCATGCGGATGTTACTATCTGCATGTTGGAGGGTTTACGAAGGAGAAAGGTCCAGAAGCCGATGAAATCTTGTCATTATACCGTTATATCGGGGAGATTGCCCCTGGATCATACGGACTGCTGTATTCCAGGGATGACGAGAATCAGGAAGGTGAGGACAACGAATTTCGGGTGTTGGTGCTTGCGCGCGGGCAGCTGAAGGAGCAGCGCGATCCTTTCCTCTCTCCTTGCATCCCTGTTATTGAAGACGCATTAAGTTAACCGGCAGGGTAGTACGAGCGCAGCATCCCCTCCTTCCATCTTAACCAAACAAACTTTCATTCATTGTAAACTTCCTAAGCCGATGATCCGGTGAGCCTTCGAATTAAGTTTGAACGTAAAAAAGGACCATCAAAAAATGCCGATTAAAGGATGGTCCTTTATTGACTAATACAGTTTTTATGAGCTGAGCAATCTCTTTATTTTGCTGAAAGGATTGTATTTTCGACTGGAACCGTTGATTCGATAAAATCTTCGTCAATGAAATAAAACGCCTTTTTTAGATTCTCTCTGCCTCCCATTTTTTCAAACCACTTCTGTACACGTTCAACGTGCTCGTTATCACTTCTAACATTATTCTCTATTTCTTCGTAAGCTTCGAGACTGTCATATTGCCATATAGCAAAAATCTCCACATTTCCTTCCTTATTCGGGGCCATCCATCTTCCAACTAATCTTGCGCCATACTTTAATTGCGTCGGTAATAGAGTGCTGTTAAAATGCTCATTAAACGCCGCTGCGATACTTGCGTCAACCATGTACTTTTTTCTTCGGTAAATCATAAGTTTATAGCCTCCGCTTTAATTAAATTTACACACCAGGCAAATTTAATGCATCCATTTCCATCCCCCAGGACAACAACCCAAGCCGGTTCAGAAAAGCTTACGGTTATTCCGTCAGCTCATCGATCGTCGTTCGAACAATGACTTTAAGCGCTCGAAGCATCGTATCTTGGGACAGCGTTGGCAGCCCAGGCTTCTCCAAGGCCATCTCCGTCGATGCCGGAAAATGAACGAAGCCGGCGAGGATTTGCAGCTGCCGCTTCCGGATCTCGTTCAGCACCGCATACATGGTGTTATTACAAATATAAGTGCCTGCCGTATTGGATACGGTTGCCGGAATTCCAGCTTCCTTCATCCGATTCACCATCGCACGGATCGGAAGGGTCGCGAACAGACCGTCCGGGCCCTCCGGATCGATCGGCTCATCCTGCGGCCTCGCCCCCCGGTTGTCCGCGATCACGGATTCGGGCGGCACATCCTTGGTATTTATCGCGATCCGTTCAGGGGTAACCGCGGTTCTTCCTCCCGCCACCCCGCAAGCGATAACTGCGTCCGGTTCAAATGTATGGACCTCCTTCAGCAGGAGCTCGGCGCACTCGTCATAATGAACCGGCAGCAGGACCGTTCGGATTTCCGCATCCGCGAAACTTTCGTTTTTGATATCGTTAATCAGTCTTTCCGTAGGGTTAATGGCGCTTCCGCCAAAGGGCTCGAAGCCTGAAATCAGTATTTTTTTCATTGGTCATATACTCCTGTAATCCATAATGTATATTATCTCACGAGTTCTTCATGATTGAACGGCGTATGATCTACGGTATACCTGTATTGAGGTGTTGGAAGCCTTATTTAAAGGATCGACTGCACTCGCACCCCTTCCGATTCAAGCCGGGTACGCAGGGTACGTGCGAATACCGGCGCATGCGGACTGTCGCCGTGAATGCATATCGTATCGGCGACGATCGGAATGATCTTGCCGGACTGCGACATGACCACGCCCTCCTTGACCATCCGGAGGACTTGCCGGACCGATTGCTCCTCATCCGTAATGAGGGCGCCGGGAAGGCTCCGCGGCGTCAATGTTCCGTCATCCTGATAGGTGCGGTCGGCAAATACTTCGCTTGCCGTTCGAAGCCCCGTCCGCTTGCCGGCATCCACCAGCTCGCTGCCGGCGAGCCCGTATAGGATTAGCCCCGGATCGATTCGATGGACGGCGCAAGCTATAGCCTCGGCTAGGGGGCGTGAAACAGCCGCCATATTATACAAAGCACCATGGGGCTTCACATGATGAAGCTTTCCACCCTCTTGAAGCGTGATAGCCATCAAGGCCCCCATCTGATACGAAACCATATCGTATGCCTCATCCGGCGTAATGTCCATTCTTCTTCTTCCGAAGCCGACCAGATCTGGCAGGCCCGGATGCGCACCGATCGACGTTCCGTGCGCGATCGCTTGGCGTACGGTAAGACGCATGACCGAAGGATCGCCGGCATGAAATCCGCAGGCGATATTGGCCGAGGTGATGCATTTCAGCAGCTCGCTATCCGATCCAAGCCGGTAGGTGCCGAAGCTTTCTCCCATATCGCAGTTAAGATCCACTTGGATCATGGAACCACTCCCTCTATTTTTCGCTTGATCATCTCACGGACGATGGCTAGCTCGCGCTCCCGTTCGTCCCGGAGACGTTCTGCCTCACGGAGCGTAATCTCCCTGAAGCGCAAGGTTCCTCCTGGCTGGAGCTGCGCGACCAGCGGGATATCGACCGAAGCGATCTGCGCGATTTTCGGATAGCCTCCGAGCGTCTGCCGGTCCGCCATGAGGATAATCGGCTGGCCGTCTGCAGGCACCTGAATCGTGCCCAAAGCAACGGCTTCCGACACATATTCCTTAGCCTTAGTCAGCCGCAGATCGGGGCCTTTCAATCGGTACCCCATCCGGTCGGATTCGGGACGGATCCGGAACGGTTGATGGAAGAAGCCATGCCGGCTGACTTCGTCAAAATCCTCATATTGGCGCCCCGGCATGGCCCGGACAGTTACCTCCTGCCCGGTTGCCGGAATCTTCCCCGGCAGCGCAAACCATCGCGGCGCATAGAATGCGCCTGTTATTGTAGAACGGTCAACCGATCGGTTCGAAAGCCGTGACGGGTATGTGGACAAACGGTCGCCTGCATGAAGCGGTCGTCCCTCCCATCCGCCGATGCCGGCCCGCAAAAAGGTGCTGCGGCTGTCCATAACCTTCGGGACGTTAAGCCCTCCCGACACGGCGAGATATGCGCGGCATCCGAAACGGACTTGTTGAAACGTGAGGACACTATCCCTCCGGACATAAACCGGTCGCCACATCGGTACAGGCGTATCCCCGATCCGCGGCGACAAATCCCCGCCCGTAACGGCAATCCATCCGTCCTCCTCCATCCGCAGCGAGAATCCGGACCACGTGATTTCGAGCGCAGCCGCTTCGTCCGGATTGCCTACGAGCCAGTTGGCGACACGATGGGACTCCTTGTCCATAGCACCGGACGTAATGACTCCGTACTTGCCATAGCCAAACCTTCCAAGATCTTGAACGGTAACCAGCAGCCCCGGCTTCAAGACGGTTAATCGCATAGCATCACTTCCCTTAGTCGATCATATTCCGCCCGGTCAATCGGCCGAAAACGAATGTACTGCCCGCACTGCAGCAAAGTCGGAGGCTGCCGGTCTGGCCTAAACAGGGCGAGCGGGGTACGGCCGATAATTTGCCAGCCTCCCGGCGTTTCGATCGGGTAAATGCCTGTCTGCGTGCCCGCGATCCCAACAGAGCCAGCCGGGATACGCGGTCTGGGCGTCTGTTTTCGGGGAGCGGCAATACGCTCTGGAACACCGCCGATATAAGGAAAACCGGGCGCGAATCCGATCACATAAACCAAGTAATCCTGCCCCGAATGCAGACGGATGACCTCATCGGCCGTTATTCCGTTATGCTCCGCCACGATCTCCAGATCCGGTCCATAATCACCGCCATAACAGACTGGAATATCCACTACCTCCTGGATGGAACGTTGCTTCCCATTTTCTTCATCCGCTTTAAATCGTTCTTGCAGCAAGGAGCACACATAGTCGAATGTGGAACTCGAATCATCCGGTTTCTGAACCGTCAAGGGGTCGTAATAAATGCTTAAGGTGGTAAAGGAAGGCACGCACTCTATAAACCCCCGAAAAGGATTCCGTTCCACCCGCTGCGTAAAGTCAACGACCCGCTGATGGACCGCATCGGTGATCCCATCGCCTAACTGGACAAGAACGGCAGCATCCCCGAGCGGGTGCATCGAGTAGGACTTGCTCATCTTCTCATTACTCCATTCCATATGTACTGCCTTACGTACGCCTGCAAAAGCTAAGAATACTCCTATGATAGCAGATAAACCGCTGCCCGTTGAGCTTGAATTCTGCATCCAATATGAAATTACGAATGTTCTTCGCTACTTACGAAAAGAACAGCGCCTGAAATGATGATCAAAGCGGTTTCAACCTACCCCAAGTACATTTTTCGTTAATGTCCCCGGGTCGTGATTCGGTAAGGGTAAGAAACATGTGGTAATTTTGGTATAATTTCATCCCAGCATTGGAATCCTACATTTGTCCACGATAAAGGAGGTGCCACAATGAGCGAAACAAACCACAATGGCAATCAGCCGACTAAAGCCGAAGTACAGCGTACGGAGCTGAACAAAATGCCGGTTCCGGGTGATTTTGAAACCGGGATTTCCGAAGAGGAAGTTACCGAAGCATTCAATCAGCAGCAACAGCCAAGCGCCGGTCAGCAATCCGACAATCAATCATAATAGAAAAGCCTGAAACAGCCCTGCACCGGATTTTTGCATCATCGCGAAAATCGGTGCGGGGCTGCTTGTATTTTTTCGATTCGCTCGCCTTAAGATTTGCGGCCCTGATAACGACCGGTTCGAAGCTCAATAATATACCCTTCCGGGGAAGGCATGCCCGATTGCAGCGCATCCTGCACTGCCTGTTCTATATCATACGGAACACGTATGAACTGAATGTTTAACGGAGCACGGTCTTCGCTCCCAAGCTCTCCTTCCATAATACAATAGGAGGCTTCGCATAGCTCAAGTGGGTTGCCGACGCTGCCGGTATTAAACAGGATCTTCCCATCCAGGTGGTGAATAAACGCGTTGTGGATGTCACCATAACCGGCGACGTCGGACTCTTCCCGGGTTTCACACAAATCCGAGGCCTCAAACATCGATAACTGCTTCCCCTTATCGTCCCAGGGTTGTATCCGCTCATATACACTTCGAGGGGAGGCATGAAACAGCCGGATCCGTTTGCCGCTCATTTTGAATTCAATGGTGCACGCAAGTCTGCTTAAGTACTCGAGCCGCTCGGCCCCCAGCTTGTTCTGATGCCATTGCAGCACCGGATTGTCCGTTTCATTCCCGATAAAGTCGTCCCAGTTGCCCTTAATCACCCGATCGCAACGGCTCCGTATCAGATCGACCGCTATATCCCCGTCCGGGCCTTTGCCGACGAGGTCGCCGAGACAGAAGATCCGGTCCACTCCCCGCCGGTCCATATCGTTCAGAACGGCCCGAAGTGCAGGAATGTTGCCATGAATGTCGGATATAACCGCAATAGTCGCCATAGTTCTAGCCCCCTAGAAAAAGTAACTCGAAACACACAACCAGCAATCGCTCATGCGCTGTTGCTCTATGTAGAAGGAATATAACAAACTTGCCAAGCAGGAGCAATAGAAATGCAGTCTAATGAACCTTCGCCGCAGCAGCTCACCCTATAATCATACGTTTAAGGGTTGCTGCGTCTTGCGGATTAGCATAACGTTTCACCTGCTTCATGGACTCCTTTATCTTCTCTAAATCAATTCGATTTATGTCTCCATATGGAATGTTTCAAGGGTTCGTCTACTATTTATATAAGTAATAACCTTACTTTTGCTCACATGAGCGAGGTAGCTGAATACTATTTAATCATCAACGACTTCACCGCGTTAGGAGGCCGACGATCGTGAACATTCGCAGGACGGTATGCTTAGGACTACTCATGCTGATCATGGTGATCAGCGGTTGCGCCGGTACGACACCGACGGAGAAAACGAAAACGCTTACGCTCTGGTACTGGAACCGAAGCCTGGACGACGACCTGATCAAAGCAGCAGAGCAGCAATTTCCCGGCATCCGAATCGATGCCCAAAAAATCGGAGGCGATTTCAAATCCAAGCTCAAAACAACGCTCGCTGCCGGTTCGGGAGGACCGGATATTGTCGCCTTTAATGACTGGGTTGCCGAGCTGTTTACAAGCTCCGACCGCTTCTATGACTTGTATGATCTGGGAGCGCAGCAAATCGAGCAGGACTTCCTGGAATGGAAGTGGAGGCTCGGCGTAACTCCAGGAGGAGAAATGATAGCGCTTCCGATTGACACGGGGCCGACAGCGCTATTCTATCGTGCGGATCTGTTCGAGGAGGCAGGCCTTCCATCCGATCCGGATGAGGTCCATGAGCAGCTGGCGACCTGGGATCAGTATTTCGAGGCCGGGCAGAAGCTGCAGGAGCATTTTGATAATAAAGTAAAAATGCTGGATAACATCAATAACATCTATAACCAAGTAAACGCCCAGTCGGACCGGATCTATTTTAATCCTGATGATACGTTTATCGGGGATACAGCCGATTCCTCCATGAAAACGGCATGGGATTTGGCGGTGAAAGCGGCTGAGATGAAGCTGAGCGCCAATGCCAGCACCCAGTCCTCCGAATGGAATGCCGCGATGAATAACGGGCGGATCGCTTCCTTTGTCGGGGCGGTATGGATGAAAGAAATCCTGATGCAGGCTGCTCCGGATACGTCGGGCAAATGGAGAGTTGCCCGGGCGCCGGGCGGCGACGGCAACAACGGGGGCTCCTTCCTGGCGATCATGAAGACGAGCAAATATCCGCAGGAAGCGTTTGATGTCATCCGCTGGATTCAAAATCCGGAGAACCAGATTCAATCCTTCGATAAGATGAATCTGTTCCCTTCCGCTACGAAGGCGCTGGACGCCCCTGTGATGAGCAAGCCGGAGGCGTTTTTCGGGAACCAGGCGACGGGTGAAATCTTCTCCGCCTCGGCGATGAACGTCAAGCCAGCCTATTTCGGCGGTAAACACGGCAATCTGAACGGCATTGTCAGCCGGGAGCTTTCCTCCGTCGCCTTGGAAGGCAAGAACCCGGATAAAGCCTGGAACGACGCGCTCGCGCGGGTCAAGAAGGAGCTTCTGCGCTGATGGCTCCGATACGTAAAGAATCGCCACGGCTGCACTGCGGACACGCATATCCCATCGGATTACGGGAGGTAAACACAAGATGAAGAATTCCATGCTGAATCACCCTGCTCCTCCGGAACAAAAAGCTGTTCCTAGTCATCCCCGGCCCGAGCATCGGTTGACGTCTGAGATATGGAAGCATCGTAAGGAGTACTTGGCCATCTCGCCCTTTTTCATCGTATTTGCCATCTTCGGTCTGTTCCCGATCGCCTTCTCGATGTTCCTGTCGTTTCAGAAATGGGACGGCATCGGAGAGATGTCCTTTAACGGCCTGAATAACTATCAATTCATGCTGACCGATCCCGAGTTCTGGAAAGCAGTCGGAAACACCCTGCTGATCTGGGTCTACTCGACTATCCCGATGCTATTCTTCGCGCTGATCATCGCTTTCCTGCTGAACGCAGCGTTTGTGCGCTTTCGGACTTTTTTTCGAATCGGCTATTTTCTTCCCAATGTCACCTCGCTCGTTGCCGTCGCCATCGTCTTCGGAACGCTGTTCTCCAACAATTATGGTCTGCTTAACTACGTGCTATCCCTGTTTGGCATTCCTTCCGTCGAGTGGCTGAACAAAACATGGGGAATCCAGCTTGCCGTCTCCGTTATGGTGATCTGGAGATGGGTAGGCTACAACGCCATCATCTATTTGGCAGGGCTGCAGAGCATCCCGTCCGTGCTGTACGAAGCCGCAAAAATCGACGGCGCTTCGGGAATCCAGGCCTTCTTCAAAATTACCATCCCGAACCTCAGGCCGATCATTCTGTTTACGGTTATCACTTCGACGATCGGCGGCATGCAGGTCTTTACCGAACCGCAGGTGCTTGTAGGCAATGACGGCGGTGTCAGCGGCGGCGGGCTCACCATCGTCCTGTATTTGTACCGGGAGGCATTCGTGCACAACTACTTCGGGTATGGCGCTGCTGTCGGCTGGGGAATGTTCGTGCTGATTGCGCTCTTCTCGATACTGAACTGGCGAATGGTTCAAGGCAAGCCTTCCAATGACTGATGATAGGGGTGAATCTCATGCTGAAATGGAAATCCATATTGCTGCATCTCGGGTTAATCGCCGGTTTGATCATGTCAATCTTCCCCTTCTATTGGCTTCTCGTCATGGCGACACGCACCACTTCGGAAATCTACAGCTTTCCGCCGAAACTGTGGTTCGGCCCTCATCTTTACGATAATATCGCAAGAGTTCTGAGCAGCATCGACTTTTTCGGAGCCTTCTGGAATACCTTGTTCGTCGCTTCCGCTTGCACGCTGCTGGTGCTGTTCTTTGATTCACTCGCCGGCTTTACCTTCGCAAAATTTAATTTTCCCGGCAAAAAATGGCTGTTCGTCCTGCTCCTCGCAACCATGATGGTTCCGGCTCAGCTGTCGCTCGTGCCGTCCTTTGTCATCATGGCGGAATTCGGCTGGGTGGGAACTTATAAAGCGCTGATCATCCCGGGCATGGTCAATGCGTTCGGGATTTTCTGGATTCGGCAGTATGCCCAGGAGTCCGTGCCGTCCGAGCTGCTGGACGCCGGAAAAATCGATGGCTGCGGCTTTTTCCGCCTCTACTGGAATATTTCGCTCCCGATATTAAGGCCGGCATTGTCATTCTTGGCTGCCTTTACGTTCATCGGGGTTTGGAACGACTATCTGTGGCCGCTCATCATCCTGAACGATGAGAACAAGTTCACGCTTCAGGTGGCGCTCTCTTCCTTGAACGGCATCTATACCACCGACTATTCCATGGTGATCGCCGGTACGCTGCTCGCGGTCATTCCGCTCATCGTGATGTTTCTGTTCATCAGCAAGCAGTTTATTTCGGATATTGCCGCCGGGGCAATTAAGAGCTGACCCTATATTAAAAAAAGACTGCCCGGCAGGATCACAGATCCGGCGGGCAGTCTTCGTTATAACTGAAAGACGTTTACATTCAGCTGTATTCGTTAAATATATAAGTTGAACAAATGGATGGATGTCAACTCATATATTTATTCCGTTAATGTGTGGCTTCAGGCACGGGGCCTCCTAACATTCGATCGGAATCCTCGGCAGCCCCCTTCTCCTTTCCAGGGTAAACCTCCGTCTCATCTTTAACCTCGGCTGTTGCATCCAGCTTCTTCGGTCCCATCAGCATCGCTGCAGTCAGCGCCAGCACGGCAGGAATGATCGCCCAGGCGAATGTGGCGGCGATGGAGGAAGCGAGCTGTTCCGAAATGGGCTTCAGCAGATCCGTCGGGATGAGGGTGCGGGTATCCGGCGAAAGGAGGACATGCGGGTCCGAGAGCGATAACCCTTCCTTCAGCAGATCCTTGGTTCCTTCCCCGGTTGTCAGCGACTGCTGAAACGTCCTGCTCTGGATCAGGCCAAATACCGTAATGCCAATCGTCATTCCGACGGAGCGCGTAAAATTAAAGGTTGAGCTTGCCATCCCGCGCTTGGTATAAGACAAACCGTGCATCACGGCCGTACTAAGCACCGAGAATGAGCCGCCGATGCCAAGACCGATCAGGATCATATACAAGGTAACGATGAATCTGTCGGATTCCGCCGTCAACGTGGAAGCCAGCACCATCCCGCCCGCAAACAACACAAGGGTCGGAATCATAATGTTGCGATAGGGTACCTTGGTCATCAGAAAACCGCTAACGGTCGCGGTAATGACGGAGCCGAGCATCATCGGAAGCAGAACGAGTCCGGAGCTCGTGGCGCTTCCGCCGAGCACGCCTTGCACAAATATCGGGATATAAACCGATGCCACGATAAATGAGCCCCCACTGAACAATCCGCATAGTACGCTGGTCGAATACAGTTTATTTTTGAACAAGCCGAATGAAATGATCGGTTCCTTCGCCCTTCTCTCCGCCAATATGAAGAGGACGAGCATTACCGCCGCTGCCGCAAACAAGCCTAGCAGCATCCACGAATCCCACGCCAGCTGCTTGCCTCCCAGCTCCAGCGCAAGCATGAAACAGATGACACCCGTCAGAAGGGTAACAGCGCCAGCCCAATCAATCGGCTGCTTGGAACGGGCATGCGATTCCCGGTAGAACCCGGTGACCATGAGGAACGCAAGAACGCCCAGGGGCAGATTAATATAAAAGACCCACTGCCAAGCGATGTGATCCGTGATATAAGCGCCTGCAAGCGGTCCGAAAATGCTGGATAAACCAAACACCGTACCGAACAGCCCCATCAGCTTGCCCCGCTTCTCAAGCGGAACCGTATCATACATGATCGCGAACGTAATCGGCACTAGCGCACCGCCGCCAATGCCTTGAACGGCCCGGTAAATCGCCAGCTCCGTGATCGAACCCGCCGTGCCGCAAAGGACCGAGCCCAGCATGACCACGATCATCCCGAAGATAAAAAACCTTTTGCGTCCATACATATCCGACAGCTTGCCGAAGATCGGCATGCCGGCCAGTTCTGCCACCATGTAAGCCGAGGTGACCCATACAAAATGATCCAGCCCGCCCAGCTCACCGACGATATTGCCCATCGCTGTAGCCACGATCGTATTGTCCATCGACGCCATCAAAATACTGAGGAGAAGACCGGCAAGCACCACGGATAGCCGGCTGGTTTGTTCTTTTTTCACTTCTCATACACTCCTTCTCGAATAAGCTTCAACTTTTACTAAGGACAGTGTACAGGGGGATATATGACAGGTGAGTGTCACACTTTATCAAGATGATTATAAGTTGGGATGTGAACGGTGCTAGCGTTCGCCGCATCGTGGTAGAATAAGAGTGCACATCAGAAATGGAGGCTTCTACATATGGACAATTTCGAGAAAAATTTGGAGAAGTACGCGGAACTGGTCGTGAAGGTTGGCGTTAACATACAGCCCGGCCAGGTTCTGATCGTCAACGCACCGATTGAAACGGCAGACTTGACCCGGCTTATCGTTGCCAAGGCCTATGATGCCGGCGCCAAGTACGTGCAGGTCGACTGGGACGACGAGAGGGTCACCCGAATCCGGTACGAGCATGCACCGGCCGATTCCTTCGGGTACTATCCGCAGTGGCAGGCTGACGCGATGGAGCAGCTCGCAGCAGGCGGCGGCGCGATTCTTCGCATCAAGGTGCCGGATCCTGAGCTGTTCCGGGGCATCGACTCCGTCAAAGTATCCACTGCCGTCAAAGCCGCAGCGGTGGCGAACGAGAAATACCAGGCCTACGTCCGGAATAACAAAATCAGCTGGTCCCTGATTAAAGCGCCGACCCGCGCCTGGGCCGATAAGGTATACGCCGATCTGCCGGAGGAAGAGCGCATCCCGGCGATGTGGGATGCCGTATTCCGGATGAACCGGGTATACAGCGACAATCCGGTTGCCGCATGGCGCGAGCATATCGCGCAGCTGAAGGAGAAGCAGAACCACATGAATGCCAAGCGCTATAAGAGCTTCCACTACCGCGCTCCGGGCACGGATCTTCAGATCGATATGCCGGAAGGCTATCGCTGGCTCGGCGGCGGCGACGAGAATGAGTCCGGCGTCTATTTCGTTGCCAACATGCCGACCGAAGAGATCTATACGATGCCCCATCGCACCGGGGTCAATGGAACGGTCACCAGCACCATGCCGCTCAATCTGAACGGCCGTCTGGTAGAAGGCTTGAAGCTGACCTTCAAGGACGGCAAAGTGGTCGAGTATGATGCTGAAGCCGGCCGCGAACATCTGACCACCTTGCTCGAAACGGATGACGGGGCCTCCTATTTAGGCGAAATGGCGCTCGTCCCGCATGATTCTCCGATCTCTAAGCTGAACCGCGTGTTCTACAACACCGGAATCGATGAAAATGCTTCCTGCCACTTTGCACTGGGCAGCGCCTATCCGGTTAACATCGAAGGCGGAACCAAGCTGAGCAAGGAGGAGCTTGTTGCGCGCGGAGCCAATGTCAGCCTAACCCATGTGGACTTCATGGTCGGATCCGCGGAGCTCGATATTGACGGCGTGCTCGAAGACGGCACGATTGAGCCGGTCTTCCGCGGCGGCCGCTGGGTGTAAACTGCAATAACCAGAAATCGACAACATGTTTGAAACGAATCTCAGTACTTCGCACAGTTAGCATTATGTGTTATGAATTCGTTCGAATGCATGAACAAAAATAAGGCCCTGTAATTTTAATATTACAGGGCCTTGATTTATGCCACGTTTTACAATCCGCACCCGGATTATCGGATATTGGGGGTTCCGGCCTATACAGCTGCTCCCTCTTCCAAGTGAGTTTCAGTTCCCTCCTCAAGCCCGGTTTCTGCTTCCGCTTCCGTTCCCTCTTCAGCCTCGGCTCCTGCCCCCGCTTCAGCTCCCTTTTCAGCCTCGGCACCTGCTTCAGCTGCTGTCTTAACGGTTAACGGCTCACTCGGCTGTGATTCGATATCCTCGGCATTCACTGCCGTGACGGTAAACTTATACGCCGTTTCCGGAGCAAGTCCGGTTATCTCATATACGCTGTCGGTAACAGTAGCCTTTCGTTCGCCGTCCATGTATACATGATATCGGATGGTCTCATCTTCCGCGCCTTTTACCGGCTCCCATTCAAGCTGAACCGAGGAAGTGGTCACCTTCTGCGCTTTAAGCTTGGATGGAGCGGCAAGCTTGGACGACTCACCGGTAGTTGTAAACGTCCAGACGTCGGAAACGGCTCTGCCGCCAAACTCGTCTTCGGCCACGACATACCAAGAGTACGTTCCATTCGCTTCAAGCCCTTCCCAGCTCTGTGCGACTTCCGCACCGCTTGCAGCCTTTTGAGGCGTGCCGATCGCAGTCCCCTTCAAATGATTCACTTGAATGGAGTCCGTAGCTACACGCTTCAGTTTCGGCTCAAGATCCAGATCAATCGTGAATTCGTCAATGCCCGGCTTCGTATAGTAGTTATACTTATCCAGGTATGGCGAATACGTGTTCACGATGATTCGATCGCCTTCGGTATCAAAGTGCAGCAATCGCAAGTAACCCATTCCGCCCTCGGCGTGTCCTTGATAATCCGCAAGCATTTGATAGACTGTACGATCCGGCGTGCCGTCGCCATTATCGTCCAATTCGCTTTTGAGCATATTCGCGCCCGTGTAGTGTCCGCTCAAGACGGCAACGACATTCGGGTTTGGTACAACGACTTCTTCATACAGCTTGTTGCCGACGGCCGAGCGTGTACCGTTCGACAGCAGATAATCGTGGAAGTTGAGGAATGCGATGCGATCCGGATACTCGGCCAGCACCTCATTCATCCATGCAATATCCTCATCTTCGATGCCCCATCCCATATACATCATGATGAAGTCGTTGCCTTCAACGGAGATAAGATCATAATGACCGCGGTTGTCCTTATAGGAGCCGCCATAGTATGGCTGATCCTTATAGCGGTTCTCTCCGAAATATCGGCTGTATGTCGTATAATCCCAATCATAGCTGCCGACATCATGATTACCAGCCAGGACGCCGTGCGGCAGATCCGCCTGTTCCAGCATGCTCATGTATCCGTCGGCACGCTCCCATTGATACTGGGCAGCCGGATCATTCACGATATCGCCGGTGTGGAACAAATATTTCATATTCATCTCATCGATATTATTTACGATCCAATCGAACTGCTGCTGCTGAATATGCGGATACAGCTCGGTCAGGAATTGCGTGTCGGACACCCATACGAAGGTATAGTCATAATCGCCGCGGGATGGGATTTCGTCCTGAACGATGATGTCCGCCTTATTATCCCTAATGTATTCCGAGGCCGCCAGTTCCCCGCGAAGGGTAAAGTCATCCTCCGAAGCCGCGATATGCTTCGTAATTTCCGTCCACTTGCCGGCAGCATGGTTCCAGGCATACATCGTCACCTTCCGGCCGGCAACCGTATGCCCTTCCCACACCACCTCTACCTGATCGCCAGGTTCAACCGCATGCTCCAGCTCTACATTAAATCTTAAGTATGGAAACTTGGACGTCGAATCCAACGTGACATACTCGTCATTGGATTTCGAAATCCGCTCAAGCTCTTCCTGGCTTAGCGCTTCCTCGCCTTCCGGATGCCGAACCTTCGGCGGCTCCTCATCGCTGGCATGCTTGGATACGGTAACCCGTCCTTCACTGAGCGAGTCGTAACGGTAAGCCTGGTGGAAAGATACTTTGAGCTCATCATCTGTCGGGTCACTTACCTGAACCTTTAACTCCGGCTGTAATCCGTCAACAGTCTCCCCATCTGCAGGAGACACGGGAACAGGCGCGTTAGGGTGCTCCTGCGGCGTATGGAAGGTGACGGTCTGTTCCGAACGATTGCCGGCCTTATCGGCTGCAGCAACGACCAGCTGATGTGCTCCCGGTTGTAATGCTGCGGAAGAGGTAGCATAAGGAACATCAATCGGTTGACCGTCCAGCTTGGCCTGCAGCGTATCAATGCCGGATACACTGTCACTCGCGGTCACATCGATGGTGAAGCTTCCTTTGTACTCCTTGCCTTCTTCAACACTCGGAAGAATGCTTGGCCCTGCATTGTCCACCAGCACTGTTGCTGTTGCGGTTTTCTTTTTGGCTTTCAGCATGACGTTGTGGGGTCCGTCCGCTGCCTGTGTCGTATCCCAAGCATACGATACTGCGGTTAATCGGTCTGCCGGAATATCGAAGGTGAAATCGACATAAGGCAGAAACCGACCGTCATCACCCAGATCATGCACAAGAGCCGGGTCGCTGTAGTTCGGGTCACGAAGCTCCGTTCCATCGCTCAGCAGGAGCCGGACATTGCGGGCGTTAAAATCGTCCATGTTGCCTGTCGGCTTATCGTCCTCGAAATATGTCTTGTCATTATCCCCCGCTCTGAGGGTGATGGTTTGGAGGCCGCTGGACAGCCGCTCCGGCTCAATCGGTACAACGATCGTCTGGTAGCCATCCATATCGGGATCGGTCCGGTGCAGCACATCCTTGCCGATCGTTACCGTGTTGACGCCATCGTCGATACCGTCGCCCTCAAAGACAAAATATGCGGGGAACTCCATAGCCGGTGCGCCCTGCACCAGCTTCCCGTCGATATAGAGCTCGAGCTCTTGTGCCGGCACCCGATCCGACGATCCGCGGATATAGGCCGTTCCGCCAAGCAACTCATTATCTTTTACGTTCAGTCGCTCTTTTGCAGAGCTGCCTGTCAGATCAACCTTATACATCCTGCTGTTCTGTTCTTTATACGAGTCGGACACCGTAAAGAAATACTCCAGCTTGTGATGTCCCAGCAGCTCAAGGAACGGAATGGTATACCGGTAACCTTGTTCGCTTTCTTGAAGCTGCACGACCTTGACTTCCTCTTCCCCGTCTACCCGATACGAAAGCGCTAATGTAGTTATCGGGTAATCACTGCTAAGCTCCGCGGCAATGTCCACGTCTTCCCCCGGCGAAACGACGCTTGTCTCCGTACGATTCACGACGGAAGGAAGCTTGGAATTTTGAACATGCACCGGCTCCGAAGGAACGATGGAGTGCTGCAGACTGCCTGGCGTCGCTTTGTGCTCACGATAGGAGATGCGCTGCATCTTGATGCTGCCGTCCTCGGGGTATTTATAAAAGATGCCGAGGTCCTCTTCATTCTGAACTTCTCCGTCATTATAGAATGCAGACACCACCGGACGGCCGGTGTTCGTGACAACGACCAGCTCCCTCATACGGGAGTTGGACATGCCTCCGGAGAATATTTTAACGATATCGGTATTTTCCGTCAGATTTGTGCCGTAATTTCGATTAAAATCGTCGACCGTTGCTTGATTGTTCTGACCGTTGATGATCCAGAAGACGAGCGTGCCTCCAGGCTCAATCATTACCTCATCGGGAACATGGGCCCAAAGGGTATCACTCTCTAAGTAGCGGTACCGAAGCTTGTAATGACTGAAATCGATCACTTGATCCGTGTTGTTGTATACTTCGATAAACTCGTAGCCGTCCGCCGTTCCTACATTCGTCGAATCCGGCACGAGCTCCGTGATTAACAGCACCGGCATCCCGCTTGATGGTTGGCCCGGTCTGGCCGAAGCTTGTCCGTAGCCTGAAGCAAACCATCCTGACATCACCAAACTTACGATCAAGAGACATGACAACCAACGATTCCTAACGATCTTTGACATGGAAAACCTCCTAAAATGATGTAGTGAACAATCAATTCAGTTTCCCAATTCTCCAGGTCTCCATGGGATCTCCAAGTTTTTAAAGCGCTTACACAATGATTCCCTCGCTTATCACGTGGATTGGATTTGACCGGTTGTTCGCCCGCTTACCAAATCTTAGGCATATCTGAAATTCATCACCTCCCAGATTCATAATTGCATATTTCAGCATCTATTTAAACAACTTTATGTAAATTTTGATAAATGATCAGAAAGTCTCAGTAACCAACGAAAATACTAGTTCTTTTGAACAGGACATCTTCGGATATCTCCCGGTGATTCCGTGTATAAAAGTCTACTTGATGTGCGTAGCGTATTTGCTTTCGTATTATTACATTTATAGTTATTCCGACTACTGTTAAGGGAGTGTTAAAGTATTTTTCGCGTTATATCGAAATTGTCTCATGCTAAATTCATAAATTTCCCAACGCTGCCTAACTTTTGGTCTGGTTTAGGTGTTTATATTTATAACTTAATTCCAAAACTACTTATTTTTTTGGAATAAGCCCCGTTCAATAAATACTAGGAGGGTGAATCCATGAAAAAATCCATTCTGCTTTCCATAGGAATAGCAGCTGCTCTGGGAGCAAGCACTTCCATTTATGCTTATAGCGCCGTAGAGCAATCGCTTGAAACCAAGGTACAGGATAGCAGCATATCTGAGACGATACCGGCTGAAATGGAGAGTAACGTTATAGAAAATACTTCCACTGCAAACGAACTTCCTGCACCGCTTACGCCGATTACTGTGAATATTGAGCATAGCTCTTATGAAGACCTGCATATCCCTTTAGATTTGGCAGATCGAGCAATGTTTCACACCAATCGAATCACCTCGAGCAATCCTATTAAGGAATTGGTATTGGCTCATGCAACGGATTGGGGCACAAATAATGAAATTCAAGTAATCTATGCGCTTGAAAGTGGGTCGGAAGTTCAGTTATTTCAAGCAGATCTTTCTCCAAATGTATCTATTGACTATTTTAAAAATTTGAGCATTTACGATCCAGCCGAACTGTCCGTCATTGATATCCATGGTTTCCAAGCTGTCATTGAGGATGGAAGCCCAAGAAAAACAGTCCACCTTGTAACGAATGAACACGTATATATCGTAGTTTCCGTTTACGAGGATGTGTCTCTGGAGTACTTGATTGAAGTAGCGAAAGAAATTAAGGTCACAGAAGACGATACGATACATCAAAATAAAGAAATTACCGCGGCAAACGGCCAAGAAACAGTTGTTCCGCCAGATCCGGACGTGCAAGACAACAGGGTTGACCTTTCTCAGCTACCAGAAGGTGTTGAAGTGCGTATTCCTGAATCGATTAAAGACACTGCTCCTGCAGATATAAGTTCTGCACAGACCAGTGACACTCCTGATATGAAACAACTTACTCCTATCACTGCTCATGAAGTTGGTCCTGGCGAGTTTCATTTCTTCGCAAGATACCAATCGTTAAATGGTGCTGAGATTGTTGTAAATCAGGTGCCTATCAAGGGAAATACCATTGAAACCATACAGGGCTTCTATAAAGAACCGACAGAGGTTACCGATATCAATGGTCATACCGTTGTATATGTGGATGGTGAACATAGAAAAGCCGCACATTTATTGATGAACGATCATCTGTTCAATGTCTCAGCTACTATTGGAGATCTTGATGATCTAATGAATGTGCTCAAACAAATTCAAGAGTATCAATAGTGAACTACCGGCCATCCATTTCCCGCCTCGTATATACACAAAAAAAGATCCTGCGACAAATGTGCAGGATCTTTATGTGGGAAGCGGTCAATATTCCTTAATTACTATGCAGCTACTTTCCAACTGCTAGGGTGCCTTGCCTGAGAAGTAACGAAGAAATCTCGCTCTTCTTCTCCTTTTACGAGTGTTCATGGCGAATCAACTTCCTTTCGGAATGACATTTCTGTTCTTCCGTCCGTCGATTGACATTTCCACTTCCCACTTGTTATAAATGTACCCGCTCTACCAGGAATGAATCAGGTCTATTCAATTTTTTTGTCAATGCGACATGCGTAAATAAGAGATATTCAGTGCATCTGGTCACGCAAAGCGATCATCTCAAACTCCGGACATCCATTTCTGCCGCCAGCTGTGCCAGCTTGTTCGTTGTCTTCCAATTGCGCATCGTAACCGGCACGCTCAGCTTCTGCAGCTGATTGGTCAGCTTCGAATCTCTGGCGCTTTTCTTAAGCAGCAAATAAATATTGCTGCCTATACAACGGATCGTTTCTTCCTCGTTCGCAGCTGCAACGAGCTTGTCCACTTCTTCCTGCGAAGG
The DNA here is from genome assembly GCF_038002285.1 of Paenibacillus sp. FSL R5-0810. Classification (NCBI taxonomy): domain Bacteria; kingdom Bacillati; phylum Bacillota; class Bacilli; order Caryophanales; family Paenibacillaceae; genus Paenibacillus; species Paenibacillus sp. FSL R5-0810. The sequence goes on along the minus strand of NZ_JBBOCF010000001.1, from coordinate 1,148,612 downwards.
GGCATCCGGCAGCATTCCTACATAAAAGCTGACGAAAGCCGAAACTTCATCCGCTTCCTGTATCATCGCTTCCGAGAAAGGACAGCTCCGAATGATGTCCTCCATTTCCTCCCCTGTTCGAAATATGACCGAAATGGAGTAACCGAAGGCCTCGCGGATTCCATTCTCAAATAATTCCTTCAGCTCGGTCTTAGATTTGGGCGATTCAAACAATACATTACCACTCTGTATATACGTCTGGACACGGGACAGACCGAGACCCTCGAGCAGCGTTTTTAAATCGGCCATTTTGATTTTATGGTGTCCGCCGACGTTAATACCCCTCAGCAGTGCAATATAGATGGTCACTTGAAGCACTTCCTTTCGTGCAAGGCTGCAAAACTAGTTCGTATCGATGCTATTTTCCAGACTTCAATTTGGTTTAACCATATTATAAATTTTATCCGCTCGATGTACACGCTTTTCGGGATCTGCTAATGTGATGTCCGACCGAGCCAATTCACTGATTATGGTGATAAACGTATCTAGCAGCCAAAAGGTTAGCTATGAGGGGAAAATTAGTCTGACGATAAATTTGAAGTTGATGCTCAAGCCTTCTTACTAACCAAGCTCAACCTGTACTTACATAAAAAAAGCCCCAGCGAACGATTTCTCACTGGGGTGTAAGAGCATGATGCTTGGGTCTAAAACGATTAACCTCGAAACGAATCCTCCACCCGTTCCATAATTAGACCAGCCGTGCGCTCCCCGTTCGCAATGCAATCCGGGATGCCGACGCCGTAGTACGAACATCCGGCCAGCAGCACGTTAGGGTAATGCCTTGCCATTGCTTCCTCCAGCGACTTAACCACATGGCGGTGCTTCAAGTGATAGTTCGGCATATTATCCTGCCATTTGGTGACCTCGCATGTAACCGGGCTCGCATCAATCTCTAAGCTCCGCTTGATATCGTCTAACGCGACCTGCTTCAACTCGTCCTCGGACATGCGGATCAGTTCGTCGTAATGGAGACTGGAGCTCTTGTAGAACAGCCGCATCATCAGGCGCTTTTGGCTTGAGGTATGCTCCCATTTCCGGCTCGTCCACGTGCAGGCATCGCATTTCAGATCCGTATCCTTAGCCGTAATAAAACCCGTCCCGTCATAAGGAAGCTCATTATCTTCAATATCAAATCCGAGATAAACGCTAATCAGCGACTTGGTAAGCAGCTGATCAAATTCTTCAGCCAGCTTCGGCTCCGGCAGCAGTTCTTTTGCCGACGAGCCCAGCGTGGCAAGTACAACGTAATCCGCCTCCAGACTCTGACCGTCCGCCAGCGAAACGGTATAGCCGCTCCCTTTCTTCTCCAGCTTCGATGCCTGAACGCCTTTAAGGATTTGCGCATCGGAAAGATGCGTTTCCAGTGCATCTATGATTTCGGAAGCTCCATTCTTAAAGGAAAGGAACTTCTTGCCGGAGCCTAAGTATTTGTGGCGATTTTCAGCCAGTCCTCCCATGATGCTTCCATAGGTATTTTTGTATTCCAGCAAATACGGGAAGGTTGAAGCGATCGTCAAGTCATGCAGCTCCCCGGAGTACACACCTGATATCACGGGAGCAATCTGGTTACGAACAAGCTCCTTGCCAAGAAACGCCTCCAAAAACTGTCCGAGCGAATCGTCCTTGCTGAAGGTCTCGTTCGGCATATAATAGTCCTTAAGAGCCTCTACCTTTCCCTCGGCGGACACGAGCTCGCTCTCGGCCAAGGACTTCAGGCTAAGCGGTATACCGAACACACTTTCATCCGGGATCTTCTTCAATCCCTTATTCGTATAAATAAACGACGTTCCCGTGGCATTGTATACCACTCGATCCGTCAAGCCGAGCTCTTCGAGGAGCGGAGCTACGTTGGTTTTGCGGGCTACGATGGAATCCGCGCCGGTCTCCATAATAAATTCACCGTCATGGACCGTACGGATTTTGCCCCCCAGCGTATCGCCGGCCTCGACCAGCACCAGCTTCATGTCACGGCCGGCATGCTGCAGCTTTTTCTTCAAATAATATAATGTGGACAGACCGGTAATACCTCCGCCTATAACTACGGTAGTTGTCACTGAAATACACCTCGAAATATGTAAAGTTGAAATCGTTACCCCTGTCTCGCTTTGCTTCCACTTTCCCATTGTATCCAATTCACTAGTATATCATAGGAAATACCGGACGGACCTCGCGTATTCCCTCAATTGTGTGAACAGTTTGCCGGTCCCCATGCCCCTTATATCCCAGAAAAATACAAAAACTCCGCGAGGTCTCTCGCAGAGCTTTGTAAAGCGGGAAGCGGTTTTCCATCTCACGCAATATTAAAATTGCTACTCAAGGTGTTCCTTGGGAACGATTCAGGCGTGGCCTTCCTCATTCCCTACTCTGTTGTCCATGGGTATCAACATCCTTTCGGTTAGCTGACAATACGTCATGTTATCCGTCTGGTGATGATCAATTCCACTCCCCACTTAGGATATATATACCCGCGCGATCTATAATGAAACATTCACAGCGAATTCATAGTATGCCCGTTTAGGTATTTATGGTTTAACGGCGGAGGCCTCAAGCCGCTCATTAAACAGGGACTCCATTCGGCTGCAGGTATCCGCAGGTGTCTCCATTCCCGCCCACAGAAGATTCAGCTCATCAAATAGCAATTCGATTTCGGACTGCGTCAAATTGAGCGTATGCAGCGGATAGGCATGTGGCAGCACATCCAGGTAGCAGTTGTAATGCTCGGGATGAATGGCCGGGTCAAGCAGTGCATCGTCCTCCGCAGCAGACCGAAGGACCGGAATCGTGCATCCGTATTGCTTGATCAGCCGCTGCCCCTCATCGCCTGTCATATAATCGACCAGCTTCTCGGCTACCTGCCGATGGCTGCTGCGCGCATTGATCGCAAGCCCCCCGCCGAGCAGAAGCGTAGCCGGTTGCTTGCCTCGCGGAAGCTCCATCACGTCCCAAGCGATGGAATGATCGCGGAACTCGTTCATGAAGTAATACGTCGACATGATCATGGCCACCCGTTCCTTCATGAAGAGTCCCTCCGCCAAATGACTGCTGCCATGCGCGTAGATCGGCGAAACATGCTCCTTATACATCAGGGACAGGCAATACTCCAATGCTTGAATGTTATTCTCATTCGCCATCGTGCTGCGGCTGCGGTCGCTCTTCATGATTTGTCCATTATTCTGGAGCAGGAAGACGGGCCAGCGGTTGGACGAGGCGGAGAAGCAGAAGCCGTAATGCTCCACCATCCCGTCCTCATCCGGTGCCTTCGTGCACAGCTTCGCCACGCGGAGCAGGTCGTCCCAGCTCTCGAGCGGCTGGTATTCCTTGATCCCGTATTTCTCGAAAATCGACCGGTTAAAGCAGATGACGACAGGCGAGAAGATGAATGGCGCCGCCAGCATCTGCTCCCCTTGCTGGAACAGCGGGAAAACTTCCGGATAGCTGACTCCTTCCTCAAGCAGATGAGGGGGAATATAGCCGGTCAGAAGGTCGGTACGGCGGCTCTCTACCCATTCTCTGGAGTGCATTTCGGACATGACGAATACGTCCGGTCCCTGCTCCTCATCCATCGAATGAATAAGCGTGCGGGTATAGTTCTCCTCCGAATACAGCATCAGCTCCACCTTAACGAACGGGTATTTCTTCTCGAAGGATGCAATGATTCGTTTCACGATTTCAATCTCATAGGAAGTGGAGAACCAGGCCAGCTTAATAACGACCGGCGTTCGGTCCTCGTCCGGAAGCTTGACGCGATTGCCCTTGCCGGCAATCTTCTCGATTAGCCCCTCATGGACAAGCTCATCAAGCGCCTTACGGATGGAGACCCTGCTCATTTCGTATTTCTGGCTCAATGTGTTCTCCGGTAAAATAAACTCTCCCGGCGCAAGTGTCCCGCTTACGATCTCATTCCTGAGATCCTGCAAGAAACGCTCATAGCGTTCATGAAATTCATTTCTTCTACGTAACAATATATACCGCTCCTATACATGTCTATGAATATCAGTATAACATGCATGACATAAGGATTCCAATCATTGTCATTTCCGACTTGCAGCTCCTTAAATCAGCAAATGAGCGTCAAGAAAACGGTATGCTCTTTCACGTAGATCCGGCGGGAAATCATGTCCTTCCGTCCCCAGCCAGCATTCGAAATCAGCCTCGCGGCCCAAACCGCGGTATAGCTTCATGAGCTCGGCAAGCCCGAGCGTGTTGTCCAGCCAATGCGGGAAAATGGCATCTCTCATGCCGCACCACATAAACATCGGCACAGGAGCAGCCAGTGCTGCGATCTCGTGCCATTCAAACGGCGGGTCCCCTTGCTTCATCACCTCGGTGAGGCCGGCAAAATGCGAGAACCAATCCCGCTGCCCCCATCGGTTCGGTTCCGGATCTCCTTGAAACATGGAGAAGCCGCAGCTGGAGGCAACCGCCCGGATCCGCGAATCCATGCCTGCCAGAAACCAGCCGTTATATCCGCCGAGGGAATGGCCAATAACACCGATCCGGTCGGGACGAACAAGCTTCATGGATGCGAGCACATCCACGCCCCGGATATGATCGGCCAGCATTTTGCCGACAACCGACCACGATGGAAACCGTTTATAGAACGGAGCCGTTTGAAAAGGTCCTTCGCCCTCGTAGATTCTCTCGCCGAATGTTATGGAATCGGGAGCTAGCACGATATAGCCTCGAGACGCAAGCTCCAATCCGTACCTGCGATTGTCCCTTCCCGACGCAAGGGCAACATCCGACTTCCCGACTTCGGTCGTCGGATGCAGCGCCAGCACAGCCGGCCGCGGGGCGGAAGCGGTCACGCTGCTGGGTAGCAGAAGGTACGCATGCACCAGATCCCGGTCCTTGGTTTCATACCGGATATACTGACAATAATGATCCTCTTCTTCCTTCTCGCTTAGTACCGTATATGCGCTCTCACCTAACACTTCGCTATCATACATATTCTCAAGCGGCGCATCGCCGAGCGTGCGCATCCAGACGGACTGAATTTGCTTCCGCTTAGCCTCCCAATCCGATTTTGTCGCCCCGCCGTCCAGCAGTGGAGCGACCTTGCTTACATCATGAAGCCCTTTATTTGATAATCGCTGAATCTCATTCATGGCAGCTTACACCTCCTCCTTCCAATGGAATCGCCACAGCTCGGCTCCGGCGCCGTAATAAATATCGTTTCCGATACGGGCAAGCCCACAGGTTGCCGGCTCGGGCAAAGCCGCAATGCGAACAGGCTCGTCGGACCCGGCAGTAATCATGAATAGGGTGCGGCTAAGCAGTCCTATAACAATCGGCATGCCGTTGCGGGAAGACTCCATCATGCCGTTTCGGACGACGGACCCCCACGGGGATAGATCATACAGGCTTACAACCTTACCTTGCTTAACATCGAAACGGAACAAGATACTGTCCGAGGTGATCCCGTACACATCTCCTCCCTGACCGGAGCACAATCCCGAAATTTCTCGGGCGCCGGCTATCGGCACCCAGGTTCCGGTAACGGAACGGGACGCCCAGTCCCAGGCATACAGGACCGCTTCCTTGGCCGAGGTCTGCCCCCCGCCCGGTGTCTCGATGCTGGTCCCCCCGATGACGCCCCCTCGAGGGAGTACCGTTAGCGACACCGTGCTCTGCTCGGGGATCACTTGCTCATGCCCCAGCATCGTGACGCTTTCTTCCTCCACGTTCACGATGCCCAGACCCCCGCCGACCGCTCCATAACCAGGAAACCCGCCGTACAAGACGTGAATGCCATCGTTCAAGGAAACCGCGCAGCGCGGACGATGAACTCGGTTGTCAGCATAGATCAGCCTGGGATTTCTCAAGCTTGGCGAAACCATATCGGTTCCTGGTGAAGCTGGCTGTCTAACCCCCTCCCAATCGCGGGACGTGTCTATTACATGGATCAGCCCGCCGGCATAAGCGGCTCCGATGATTTTGGAGCCTTGGGAAGCGTAAGCGGCAATATTGCCTCCGCCCCCCTTTTGAATCATGTCCGGGCCAAAGTTCATGATTCGGCGGCGGCCCGGTTCAAATCGATAGAAATGCAGCGGATGATTGGAGGTGCCGTACAGATTGCCATCCGGCCCGGCGAAGATCGGCGACAGCTCCGCGGCATTGCCTTGATGATGCAGCGGGATCTCCGATCGCGTGCCATCCGCGTGCTGAATGGAGATTCGCATCTCAGACAGCTCCCAGGACAGCAGGCTCCGGCCATTGCTCAGGTCCTGATGCACCTTTCGGTAACCTTCCCCGCGATACAGCGAAGGAGATACCGAAGCTTCAGGAATTGGACGTTCTTGGCCGTCCTCGATGATGTACCAATTCTCTGCGGCGGCAGCCGACGGATGTGAAGAATTCGGAATCCGGGCATACACCCTTCCGTCTTGCCCCCGGTGTACCTGTGCACTGCCCGGGGCCGCGTTCCCGTTCACCGTAATCGTCTTCACTTCGCCGCTGTCCGCATGAACGGCGGCAACCGCTGGAGAGGATGTGCCCTGTCCCGCATAGATCCATCCATCGCTTCCGGCAGCCAGCGTCATCGCATATGTCCGGTCGGAATCAAGCCGGGCAATGACTCGGCATTCTTGCATTGCAGCATCCATGCCCAGCAAATAGCTGCCCGGATACGTCGTGGCGTAGACCGTCCCGCGCTCATCTTCCGCGAATGCAAAACCCGCGTGTTCCTCACCTGACGGCGCTTCAAACCGGGCTATGTATTCAGATTTGAAGGGGTCAAGCACATACAAGCACATTCCGGCTCCCGTACAAAACAAGCCGCTCCTCGTGCTCATTGCCGCAAAAGGATACTCCCGGCACAAATCCGGAAACGGCAGCTGGCGGCAGCTGCCGTTATCCGGATCCACGATGAGCAAATAACCTCTTGCGGCAATGACGACGCGCTCTTCCCCGTTTTCGTTTCGGCATACCGCCGCCGACCGTGTCTCGTCGGCACGGACCGGATAGCCGAGGGACTCAAAGGGCTTCGTATCCGAATGCTCACTACTCTTCAACATGGCTGACCCGCCCCTTACTCTGCGTGCTGTATGCGCTCGCGACCTTTAAGACGGCCATCCCGATGTCGCGGATATCCTCATCCGAATAAAACTCGCTGATCGGAATTTGCACCGCTGTCTCCAGAATGCTCTCCGCAACGGGGCACAGGCCCTGTTCATAGGAAGTTTCCGTTAGATCAAACGGGAAGCTGCTCCCCAGATAAGCTTGCCGATTCTGAAAGAGCGGCTGCATATAGCACACCTGCGGAATATAGCCTGCCCGGTTCGGAATGCCTTCCGCTTCCAGCGCCATGCAAAATTGCTCTCTCGTGCAAGACAGCTCGTTCAGCTCCAGTCGAAACATATAAAACCAATACGTGCATTCGTCATCCGGCCGAACCTCGGGAATACGTATTCCCGGCGCGGTGGCCAGCATTTGATTCAAGCGGTCTCCAATCACCTTCCGCCTTTCGCAAATCCACGGAAGCTTGCGGACTTGGGCGATCCCGACAGCCCCTTGAAGCTCGGTCATCCGGTAATTCGGTGCAATGTACTTCGTTCCCCGGTCAAGCTGAGTGCCGAGTCGGCGATAGTTCTTGTCCGCAAAGGCATGCGTGGTCTCATAATCCGCTTCATTCCCTGAATTTACAACCACAATGCCTCCATCGCCGGTTGAAATATGCTTGAAGTCATTGGTGCTGAAACAGCCGTAATCGCCGATGGTTCCCGTTAGCCGTCCTTTATATTTTGTCAAATAGGCTTGGGCGCAGTCTTCAATCACCTTCAGACCGTATCGCTCGGCAATCTCGATGATCGGGTCCATATCGCACGGATTGCCCGCTAGATGAACGACAAGGATCGCCTTCGTCCTCGGCGTGATCCGCGACTCCACCGATTTCGGATCCAGATTGTAGGTGTGCGGCTCCAAATCGGCAAACACCGGGATCGCGTTCTGATACAGGATGCCGATCAAGCTGCCTTGATCCGTGATCGGGCTTGTGATCACTTCATCGCCTACCGAGATGCCGGCCGCTCCAAGCGCAACATGCAGTCCCGCCGTTCCGGATGAAGTCGCAACGCTGTACTTGACTCCATACAATTGATTGAAATCCGCCAGAAACTGTTTGACCTTTTGGCCGAAATGATAAAATAACGTATTTTGCTCAAGAGCCTCAAGCAGCTGCTCTGCTTCCTCCGCACCGAACCGCTTGCCCGAGGCAAACGGCGTGGATTTGGTTTTCGGCCCCCCGTCCAGCGCCAGTGGTTCCATGCTGTCCATCCCTCCTTTTACCGCGTCCGCTCGGCAGCGCCCTTGATCATTCCGCTCCATTCCGGGCAAGGGAGCCCATAGCGATCGCGCTTCGAATCTTCTTCTACATCCGAATATGAATGTCGGTAATATCGGATGACCGCTCCTTCCGGCAGATTGCCGGCCTCCAAGGCTCCGCTTGCATCCACGGAAAATCTCGCGTTCCGTCTGGCTTGCTCCCAGCTTGTTATTTCGGCACAGGTCCAGAACGTGTATCCCAGGCTCTTCGCTTGACCGACAACAGCCCGAAAGGCTTCCCGCACACCCTCGATGCGATGAATATGCTGCTGGTGAAACAGAAAGTGCGCAACGCCGCGCACGCCCTTGACAGCTTGAAGGAACGGCTCAATAACCGACATGTCCGGAAGCATTGGATGCTCCAGGTCCTGCGTCAAAAATCCGATTTGCAGCACATCATACAGCCGGTTGCGTTCATCCGCCCATGCGATCGGATAGTACGGCTGCACCGTGCCGAACGGAAAGCCGACATTTCCTTTTTTGCTGGGACCCCGGGTTTGATCGGCCTGAATCCCCTCGGCCTCGCACCAACGGAACAATTCCCCCCAGCCCTCAAAGCGGGTGTAATGGTTCTTATTCGATACGATATCCGCTCCGCTTGCCTGTCGCAAATGCTGAAGCTGACGGGAGAATTCCTCCTGGGACCATATGCCGCCCTCCGCTTCAAGGGCATTGAAGTGAAATGCAAGCTCATGCCCAGCAACGGCGATCATGTCGTACATTTCCCTGGAATATCCGGGTTCGATCATACACCAAGTGGAACGGACGCCGCATTCCCTCAAAAGCTCCAGCGTTGTTGTTGCAGCCTCTTCGGAATTGAAGTCGCTGTCATGGGAGATCATCGCAACCTGCTCGATCCCGCGCGGCCAATAATCTAGAAACGGCAGGGTGAGCCCGAGACCCGCTGCTTCCCTCATCAGCTCGTGAACGATCACCTCGCGCCATAGGTCTCCATAAGGAATCGGAAAGTAAGGAATATTCGAATCGGTCTTGACCCGATCCTCCTTCCAGTCGACTTCCATGCCGTCATCCGCCTTCAAGATTCCCTCGTCTATGCCCCCGGTTCCATCCTCGGCAGGAATGCCGTCTTGATACACAGGCCCTCTTCCTTGCTGAAGATAAACGATCGTGCTCGGGATATCCACATTCCAGCGAATGAGCTTGCCGATACCGACCCGAAAGGCCAAACAGGCTGCGCCCAGCTCGCTCCCGGCTTTCCCCAAGCGGAGTTTTCCTTGAGCTTCTGCAAGAGGCGATGCAGTCTGCGCATGCCCGGCTAACGGCTTCCAAGGCTGGCTGCATAGTGCCCGCAGGAGCTTTCCTTGAAGGACCGCTTCCATCCCTTCGACCTCCGCATACACCGCTTCGCGGCAGCTGACTTCGACGCACCCCATCCTCGAAGCCAAACGGTTCAAGCCCCCGTAGGCGATCACGACGGCTCCCTCTTCCGCCCACTTCAGCAGACGGTCCAAATCCTCTTCTTGCTCGCCAGCAAGCACGTTCACGATAATATCAGGGCGGTATGCGCTCAATTGCTCCGCTTGATCGAATAACCGATACGGTATGCCGGCATGTGACAGAATTTCTTCGATATAGAGCTGAAATATATTTTGACCATGCTTCCAATGATATTCTGCTGCATTACGATTACACCACAACCCGATTTTTACTGCCTGCATGCTCAATGCTGCCTACTCCCTTCTCAGCCGCCCTGGCGATTGAATACGTCTGCTCTCGCCAGCCTTCTTCGCGTGAGGACAGACGTATTCTGCAGGGACAAACTCTTAACGTTTCTCCTGGGCTTTATTTAAAAAGCGCCTTCGGGTCTTTCTCCGTAATGCCTGCATTATACTCGGCGATGATATCGGCTCCGCCTTTGCTCAGATATTCCTGAACAAGCTGATCCCATTCGGATACCGGACGCGTGCCCGCAATCATCTTCACCTGCTCATCCATGACGTATTTTTTAAGCTCTGCGCCTTTGGCATTGTCCGTAGCGGATTCCAGGCCGGTGATCGGGTTCGCATACAGCTTGATTTCCTTATACATCGCTTCGATGGACTCAACCAGATCGGACAATTGCTTCGTCTGATAGGTGATCGAGTAGTCGTTGTCGAAATCCTGCGGCGCCCATGCCGTATTGTCCACAAAATAAGTGGATGGCGCGAGTCCGTCGGATGCGAAGTTTTCCTTGTTTACCGGCACGCCGTCTTTCATCTCGTAGCCGACGCCGATTTTTCCGGACCACCAGTCGAAGTCTGCATTGCTCTCGTTCCGGCTGTCCTCCGGGTAGAAGGTGCGGCCGAAATCAATCATCGTAAGAATCCGCTTCAGCTTCTCCGGCTCGGACACCAGCTTGGCGCTTAGCAGAGTAATGCCGTTAAATCCTGCACCCGAGGTAAGTCCTTGATTACCGTATGCATCTTTGAACGGTCCAAGGCTTACAAACTGTGCGTCCGGATGGATGGCCAGCAGTCCGTCCATATACTCCTGGGACATGCCGCGCGGCGTTCCGATGAAGATGCCCGCCTTGCCGGAATAGAACTCTTTATTCGTATCCGCCCAGTTCAGAATGGCGTAATCTTTGGTCATCGCACCCGCTTTATACAGCTCGGACAGCATCGTGATAAATTCCTTCCGGCCGTTGCCGATCATTCCCGGAATATAATTGCCCGCTTCATCCTGATGATACCAGGCGTCCGGGTCCCAATACGGTCCTTGGTTGAAGTTCGGGTTAATATCCTGACCGATGGCCAAACCGTACGTATCCTTCTTGCCGTTGCCGTCCGGATCGTTATTCGTGAATGCGATCGCGACCTCCTTCAATTGCTCGTAGTTGGTTGGAACCTCAAGGCCCAGCTTATCGAGCCAATCCTTGCGGATGACCGTAACGACCTGGTATTTCGGGGCATATTGCGGGATCGCGTAGATTTTCCCGTCGACCCTCACCGCATCCCATATAAAATCCGGAACCAGCTTCAGCGTCGGATATTCCTGGATATACGGTTCGATGTCAAGAAATGCGCCCTGCTTGGCAAATTTGTTGTAGCGGTTCTTCACATCCGCCGTCATCAATCCGATCATATCCGGTATTTTGCCTGAGGCGAAGGTGGCGTTGATCTTCTCGTCAAACGCGGTATTCGGCACAAACGTCGGCTCATACTTGACATTGAATCTTTCGTTGATCATCGTCAGCCCCGGGCTGGATGACGGCGGCGGATCCCCATAGCGGTAATCGATTGCCGTAACGGTATAGATCTGTTTCGCTTCGCCCTCGGTTGGTGCCTTTCCTCCTTCCTGCGGCTGTTCTGCACTCTTCGGGCCCGGACTGCTCTGACCGCAGGCGGCCAGGCTGACCGAGAGAAGTGCAGCCATCATCATGGTAATCATGCGCTTTTTCGACATTTACGTTCCCCCATTTTGGTTATGATTTTGGAGCTTGCGCCCCAGTTATGATGATCTCAGCGACAGCCCAGCTTCTTGCAGCAGCCCTGAGTTCTCACCCTTTAACAGCACCAAGCATGACACCCTTGGCAAAATGCTTCTGCAAGAATGGATACACGATGAGAATAGGCAGCGTAGCCATTAGAATCGCCGCCATCTGGATCGTCTCCGGAGGCGGAGGCTGGGCGGCAAACATGTTATCTCCTCCAAGCGTGCCGGTTGTCTCTCCCACCACCACGATCTGCCGAAGCACGACCTGGATGGTCCACTTCGAGGAATCATTGATGTACAGAATCGGAGCAAAGTAGTTGTTCCAATGGGTCACCGCGTAGAACAAGCTGAAGGCGGCCAGCGCCGGCTTGGACAGCGGAAGGATGATTTTATAGAAAATCTGCAGATCATTGGCACCGTCTACAATCCCGGCCTCAATCATTTCGCCCGGTATGTTAAGGAAAAATTGCCGGATGACGATCAGATTGAACGGAGCGATCGCGACAGGCAGAATTAAGGACCAGATCGAATCCAGCAGTCCCGTTGCCTGCACAACCAAATAAGTAGGGATCATCCCCGCCGAGAACAAGAGCGAGAACACCACCATAAACATGACGCTCCGCTGGCCGATGATCGGTCTTGACAAGGCGTAGGCCATCGTGCTGGTAAAGAACAAATTGACCAGCGTGCCAAGCACGGTTACAAGCGAGGTGGTCCATAGCGCCTGACGAAACGTGCGGGAGCTCCAGATGTACTCATACGCATCGGTCGTCCAGTTCGACGGCCATAACAGCAGCCGGCTTCCTAGGAAATCCTCATAGGACGAGAAGGAAACCGAGAATAAATATAAAAACGGAAACAGCATCAGCGCTGAAATCAGCAGCAGCAAACCGATATTCACCGAGTTGAACAAGCGTTCGGCGATGGATTTTTGATTCAAGGGTGTTTCTCCTTTCTGTGGGCTTCACAACGGATCAATAGACGCCCTGCTCGCCAAAGCGCTTGGATAATTTGTTCGCGCTCATGACCAGGATCAGCCCGACCAGCCCTTTAAACACGCCGACGGCGGTTGAGAAGCTGTAATCGGATTGTTGAATTCCCTTAAAGTACACATAGGTATCCAGCGTATTTCCGATATGCATATTGAATGCGTTCAGCTGGAGGAAGACCTGCTCGAACCCTACTTCTAGGACGTCCCCGAGCCGGATAATCAGCATGATGATGATCGTGCTTCGGATCGCCGGCAGCGTAATATGCCAGATTTGGCGGAACCGGCTTGCGCCGTCCATTACGGCAGCTTCATACAACGCCGGATTTACGCCGCTTAGTGCGGCAAGGAAGATGATCGTTCCCCATCCCGCTTCCTTCCAGATCACCTCTAAAATCAGAAACGGACGGAAATACTGCGGCTCGGTCAGAAAGCCGATCGTCTGCTGGGAGCCGAATGCTTCCCGCAGCAGGTCGTTAACCAGGCCCTCATTTCGGAAAAAGATCGTCACGATCCCAACCACAACGACCCACGAGAGGAAATGAGGCATGTATACCACCGACTGCATCACCCGTTTCAACAGCGGGTTCGCCACCTCGTTCAGCATGATTGCCAGGATGATCGGCGCAGGGAAAGCGAATATAATTTGCAGAAATGAAATGATCAGCGTATTCCAGATCACCTGAACGACTTCCGAGCTTTCGAATATGCGGCGGAAGTTATCGAGGCCGGTCCAAGGACTGTCGACGATGCCCATGAAGGGGCTGTAATCTTTAAATGCAATGGTGATGCCCAGCATCGGAACATACCGATAGACGATAAAATACAACAATCCCGGGAGCAGAAGCAGGTAGAGATAGCGGTCCTTCCACATTCGCGCACGAATCCGCTTGCCTCGGCTTGCCTTAGTCGCGGTCGGTTTTTTTCCTGGTTCCGTGCCCTGTACGAGCGTTTCCATTGGTTTCACCCCTTTCCTCGGCTGGAATGATCCATCCCTGTTTCAAATCCAGATCATGCTTACCGGGAGGAACGATCAGGTTTAGCCGAATACCGGACCAATCCAGGCACAATTCGCAGGACGCATCTCGCGAATTCCCGTTATAAACAGCCCCTCTCAAACTTCCGGTATCCAAATATAGGCTTAAAGGTTCTTCGGAACGGTAGCGGATTCCCGGGCCTGCAAAGCGTGTCGCACAGGACAGATCAAGTCTGCCGGATTTGCCGGAATCTAGAGGATCCTGCCCCATCATGCTTGAATTCAATCGTACGGCAGAACCACTGAATGAATAGCCTTCGTAATCCATCGTTTCTGTTGTATCGCAAAACATCATGTAATCCCTTCGCTCCCCTTCTTCTAGTACGGTAAAGCCGATTCCGCTAATACCGCTTGTTGTCACATGGTCTACGGTGATGTTCCTTGCATCGCCGGACTGCGGGATCAGCAACGTAACGAAACGAATGCTGCTCCCTGATGATGCTTTAACGCTGATAAAAGGTCCGTAGCTTTCCGCCCCCGGATAGTCCCGGACGGAAACCTGATGATGATCCGGAGCCAGAAACAGCAGCCGAACCGAAGCTTCATCCCCACGAATCATCAGGCTGGACTTCTCTACTGATTCTCCCGGACTGATCAGGGAATGATCAGGCCCGTAAATGGATGAAGTTGTGTGGAATAACAGCTCCGCCTCATCCCCTTCCCGGTTCAGCTCAGCATCGTCGACGATGACATAATAAGACGCGTCGATATGATACAGCGTCCGGCGATACGATCTTAGGCTTTCCCCATAACTTGCCGAAGCGTCCCCGCTTACGACTTCGAAGCAAGGGAACAGCGAACTGTCGCAAATGTACCCGCCGCCGAGCGATTGCTGCCCCTGTCCATTGACAAGCAGCGAATTATGCCCGATCGTGCCTGTTGTATAATCCGCTCTCGGGCCCGGCACATAGTCCTGATAGCCCGGGCCCGTCAGAAGCCATTCGCCGCCGACATTCAGCATGATCTGGTTCTGATCCCTATGATTGTGATCCTTGGCCGACGGGCTTGAGGTAAAGCATAAGAGGTGATCGCCTCTCCCCCAACCCGATCGCAGCGCAGCCCAGCCGACCGGCTGGAACACGGCGGAGACGGCTCCTTGGTAATAAGCTTCCGGATTGATTGAAAGCGTTTCCTCTTTAAGATATAAAAGTGCAGCCGGATGCTCCGCCTCATACCTTCGCATATACCAGCCCGCTGCAGGATGGGCATGATGCGAGGCCGTCATAGCCATGACATATGCGATATCCAGCTTGTAGAACGAATCCGAGAAGTTTGGAAACGTATTCACAACCGGGGATAAAAAATGCAGCAAACGCTCCGGCAGCTCTTCCGCCAAATAAGGATGATTGACCAGATCGGCATTTCCCGTCATTCTTCGGTACAGATCAGCCGCCATCCATACGTGCCTTGCAGCTACTTGATCATATAAAAAGCCTTCCGTTTCCCCCGAATTCAGCTTGAAATCCAAGTAACCCGTCAAATAATCAAGTGAAGCCTGCAAATATTTGGCTGCATACGGAACTTCATCCGCGATCGCTGCCGCTCCGAACATCATGGCAACATGCTTGGCGGCCACGATGTTATGCCGATCCCGGTTTCCGATATCCATGGCTAACGGCTGCAATCCTTTACTTAGGATGGATCCCCTTATATGGAGCCTTTCCTCTTCCGTAAGCATGCCGCGGATGGCGTCATAAGCAGCGGATACGCCGATCAGAAAGTGAGCATTGCTGAGATTGCCCTCGGCGCCCCGATGATCGAACTCATACCATTTTCCGTAAGAAGCCAATGCGAGCAAATAACGTCTTGCCTTCTCGGCATATTCGGTCATGCCCGTGATGATATAAACGGTTGATAACACGACAAGCCGTTCCTCGATTGCCCGAGCGTACATCGTCCAGTAAGGAAAGTCGGTGTAGCCCTCCGGATCTGCTGTCGGCTCCGGTTCCTCCAGCGGCAGCGATACATGCCACTCTTGGGAGATCGAAGGATAATGGACCGTAAAACCCGTCTCGTTCAAATAATCGGCTGCCCGCTCTAAGTAGCTGTGCCACAGCTTCGGGTATTGGATGGCTGACGCCGAATCGGGCTTAGCACCATCCCCTGCTGTTTCCTCCTTACCTCTAATCTGCCGACGGAATGCTTCAGCCTCTTCCCGAAGGAATAAAATTCGCGGGCTCCGGATTGTTATTCTATGTATGGGCTCGGAAGGCGGTATAACCGTAACACGCCAGCAGACGGCAGGGAATCGTTTATCACCAAAGTCCACCTTAACCTCTGCATCGCCTGGCTCCATCGCGCTCAGCGTCAACCCGTCCGCCTGAAGCACCTGTGACGGCTCACAGGTAACGATGCCCGCCGGGGTGCAGCCTTGCATGACGCTGCCGGAAGGATCGATGAACCTGAACGCCAGCGTATGGGTCTCGCCGGTCTCGAGGAGCGGAACTCTAATCATCTCTACCCGGTACAAATCAATAACGCCCCTCTCTTGATTCTTCACCATGTTCATCGCTTTATTGATCGGTCTCGTTGATCAGGCTTCATGCTGTCTTGATCAAGCTTGATATGGCCATCGCTAAATATACATGTATTTTACTTGTATATATTAAATGCTGTCAATTTAAATTTTTCTTTTTCGTTAAACCTATTTGCTTAATCCTCGGCTAGCCACTTGGCCGTATGCTTTTTAAACTTATTGATTATCCACTTCCATTGAGCTATTGTTCTAATATCGTGCCTAAAAAATCTAACTAACTGGAAAATGAATCATGCTTTTTTGTATCTTAAGGAAAATGAACTAGCTAAAGTTACCCTTATAAAGATAAAAGCCGCCACGTAGGCGACTTCTCACTTGGGCTAGATTTTTGTCCTTCTTCAACCCCCTTCTAGAAATTTTAATTATTGAATTTCTGTACCCTCCCGCTTAGTTGATGATATTGTTTGTGATTTATTTAGATTAAAGGCGAATATTATAGTGAAAATAAGACCAAACAATAAATGGAAAGAACCTGTTATCTGATTCACGGCTTGAATCCCAAAAAAATCTATAATAAAACCTGTTATTAGCGCACCAGCTTGAATAGCTACTGCGGTTAAAGTTCCCCATAAACTAAACACTTTACCTCTTAGATAATCCGGTACTACATTTTGCATCGTAAATCGTTCGAATGGTACTATAAGTGCAGAAAACAAACCAAAGAGTATTAGAGATAATATTCCTTGAATTATATTTGTTGAGAAACTAAACAAGATCCATGCTAACCCCGTAGCAACATACATTACACCATACTTCCACTTCTTTTTAAAGATCAGATTTTTCTTAGCTACGATATAACCAATTAATACCGAAGTTATTCCTTCTGAAATGTATAACAAACTTAGATAGTATTCTTGTTCAGCGTAGACTACACTACTATACCTTTCTAACATTAGATTATAGCTGCCAATAATTGTCCCGATTGTAATGGAAGATATTAATATCATTTTCACATATAAATTATTCCTTGCAAACGCTAACCCTGATGAAAGCTCTTTCCAAAAGTTTTTTTTAATACTATCATTTTTGTTAATGCTGCCTTCATTCCAGTTATGCCTAGCTATTAAAAAAGAAGAGAACAAACAAGATAAGGCGGTTAATAAATATGCTATATTAATTCCGAAAAAAGAAACTATTACTCCACCTACTGCAGCTCCACTGAGACGAACCGTACTTGTGATCATATAGCTGTAAGAATTAGCTACTACTAGATCTTCTTTTTGAACAATTTGAGGAATAACCACTTGTTTTGCAGTTGAGTTAAAAGAGCCTAATAACCCTGTAAAAAATCTTGATATAAAGAAAATAAAAACCGAGATAAACCCTTCAGTAAAAGGTATAAATAAGAAAAGTAAAAATGCTAAAGACCTTAAAAAATCGGAATAAATGATACTCCGTTTCTTATTCCACCTGTCTAAATAGACTCCGAGAAACGCAGTAAATATTAACGGAGATAAACCACTAAGAGCCCATAAAACTCCTAATTCAATGCCTGAATTTGTGATTTCCCCTAATAAGAAAAGCATTGCTATGAAAGAACTCCAGTTAAAAAAGCTGGTTAGAATCGTGGAGATTTGTATGTCCCTATATATAGGATACTTACTCCATATTTCTAAAATAGACCCTTTGGACTTCTTCTCCATTTGTTTTCTCCTAATACTTCGGCATCCCCGATTGATGCTGACCATTGTGCAGCATTCTGGAAAATTAACGATTCAGAAACTTCAAGAAGCATAATTTTGTAGCAGCCTAAAATCTTGAATTTATCATCCTTCTACTTCATCCATCGCCTTCCGCACATCATAATCCTGAATATCGATATCGATCGGCAGCCCCAGCGCCAGCTTTGCCAATTGGCTCCCGATAAAAGGCCCCATCGTCAAACCGGATGCTCCAAGCCCATTGGCGGTTAATAGACCCTCCCAGCCGGGAACAGCTCCGATCACCGGAAGAAAGCCCGGCGTGAATGGGCGAAAACCGACTCTTACCTCTTGGAAGGTGCTGTCGGCCAAGCCAGGCGCCAGCTCCAGCCCTTTATTCAGAATTTCCTGCATTCCGGCGGCGGTCACCCTGGTATCGTATCCCTCTACATCATTCTCGTGAGTCGCTCCGATGACGATCTTCTGCTGATCGAAAGCGAGCAAATATTGGTCAGAAGGCGGCATGACTACTGGCCAATGGCTTGTATCTTGCTGATTATGAAGCTGCAGATGCATGATTTGCGCTTTTTGATAATGTACCTTAAAGCGAATGCCTAAAGGCTTCAGCAGCTGATCCGCCCATGCGCCTGCACATACCACGACTTTGTCGGCAAGGAAGCTTCGCCCATTGACAACAGCCCCGGTGACGCGTCCCGATTGATATTGCAGCCTCGCATCCCCGTTAATCAAAACCGCGCCGTTTCGCTGCGCCGATCGGAGCAGCGCATCTCGGAGTGCACGGCCATCTACCCGTGCGGCGCCGCTGATATGTACAGATTGATAGCCTTCTGCCAGCAGAGGAAATGAATCACGGGTTTGCCTTTCGTTTAGGCGGGTAATTTCGCCAATCTCCGGTGCATCCGCTTTACGGCGTTGTGCCCGCTCCTCCATCGCGGTAATTTTCTCTTGGCTATGATGGATGCTAATCGCACCAACTTGGGCATAGCCCGTCTCGGTCTCCCCCTCCCCGGTAAGCTCTTTGATCAAACCGGGGTAGAAGCGCGCGCCGGCCTTGGCCAGCCGGTACCATGCCTGATTGCGCCTTTGCGACAGCCAGGGGCAGATAATGCCTGCAGCTGCGTCGGTGGCTTGTCCTACATCTTTACGGTCAATGACAAGCACCTCTGCTCCTTGCTTGGCTAACGCGTAGGCTGTCGAGGCTCCGACGATTCCCGATCCAATGACGATGACTTTCTTCATGGTTACATCCTTTCAGAATCAGTCTATTAAAAAGCCGCGAACTTCGCGGCTTATCTTTGCATGTATTCGATTATACACGGTGAAGATTCACCTAGACTCAAGCTTCTTCACCCTCCGAGAAAATCTCCAGCAGCCCGGCCGGCAGCTGATATTTGTGGTTGTTGATCTGAATGCTCTTTAGCTCCTCCAGCAAGGAGTCTTCATCGTGCATATCCTTGATGGCTTGAACCTCACGGTTCAGCCGCTCCATCTGATGGTCCAGCGCATTAGCTGTATCCGCCGCGGCTTTCAGCTCCTCAAGCAGCCGCTGTGGGACCGACTTATTATATTTATAGAAGATTTTATGCTCCAGGCTTGCCCAGAAATCCATCGCGATGGTCCGGATTTGCACTTCCACGCATACCTTCTCCACCCGATCGGAGAAAAACACCGGCACCTCTACGAGCAGATGCAAGCTCTGATATCCGTTCGGCTTCGGATGCTTGATGTAATCCTTGACGTTCAAGACGGTCAGATCGCTTTGCTTCTGCAGCATCTCGCTGATTTTATAAATATCGGAAATGAAGGAGCACGTGATCCGCAGTCCCGCAATATCCTTGATGTTCTCCTCGATCGAGGCCAAGGAGATTTCTCCTCCCTTGCGGAGCAGCTTCTTCATCATGCTTTCCGGCGATTTCAGGCGGGATTTCGTATGCTCGATCGGGCTGTAGTCATGCAGAGCCTGAAACTCTTCCTTCAGAATCTCGATTTTGGTTTCGATTTCGTCCAGCGCGAATTTATATTTCAGCATAAACCTGGTGATTTCCGTACGGATCAGCTTCAATTGTTCCATTTGCATTACATTCATGAATAACTTCCTTTCGGCCGAATGGACATAAACGCTAGGCGCTCACGGCTTGCCGCCCCTTCCATTCTCGAGTGGTTAATATTTAGAAACAGGGATTCGTTTTCGCCCTCTCTAAATTTTAGTTGATCTTCGGGTACCACTGCAACTTCATCACGTTGACGTAAAAAAGAACCGATCGTTTGACTGCCGGATTCTCACGCGTCTATGCGCTCCCCTGCCGATATGTAAGTGCACCAAGCCGGGACATCAGCCCCGGCCAAAGAATCGCTTAATCCTTGGCCAATTGAATGCCCGGGCTTCGCTGCGCCGCCCATTGCGGATATGCGATGCCAAGCAGGATGAGAGATACGCCCATCCACTGAACGGCAGTTACCTGTTCGTTCAACACCATCACCGATGCGATGACGGCCACCGGAAGCTCCCCCGCTCCTAGAATCGTAGCCAGGCCGGTGCTGATTTTCGGTGCACCAAGCGCAAACAGGAGCACCGGAAGCACGACCCCGAACGTTCCCAGGATCAAGCCATAGATCCATAAGCCGTTACCGCTATCCATTTGGACATTCCCCGTAAATACGTTGGGCGCAAACAGAACCGTCAGCAGGACAAGACCGCCGGTCGATGTATAGAAGCTGCGGGTGATCGCCGGCATGCCGGTCTCAACCCGCCCGCTGAAGAAGACGAATAATGCCATCATGACGGCAGCCGCAAGAGCAAGCAGCGTTCCTTTCAGGTTAAGCTGAAGCTCGCCCGTACCGAGAATGCCTCCAGCCATCAGCGTCCCGAGAAACAGAATGGCGATCGAAAGGACGGTCGCTTTGTCCGGGAGCCTGCGGTATACGATCGATTCGATGATCACCCCGATCCAGGTAAATTGAAACAGCAGCACAACGGCGATGGAGGCCGGAATGCTCTGCAGCGAAAGATAATATGTAACGCCGGTCAGACAGGTGCATAAGCCGACGCCGGCAAGACGAACCGCCTGCTTCCAGGTCACCCTTCGTCTCGCGAACAGCAGCATGAGGACCAGCAAAATAAGCCACCCTGTTCCGAATTGACTCAGCATCACTTGTTCAAACTGGAATCCGTCCCGGTATGCCAGCTTTACGACCGTAGATAAAATCCCGAAGCAGCACGCCCCTAAAAAAACATACAACGAGTTCTTCAGCAATTGATACAATGTTTCGTTCCTCCTCCACACGTCAAAAAAACCCCATTTCTCATTGTTTTGGATCCAGAAAACAATAAAAAATGGGGTTCGTCTTATAAGATTCTATCTAATTATGTTTCCATTCTAAAATAGAATTCGTGGAATGTAAACAACCGGTTTGTCCGCTAGGATGCCTACGTTCTTAGTCTCCGATCAGCGCCAGAATCTCCTTCATGCACTCCAGTGCTTGGGATTCAAGCGGCTTAATCCCTTCAACCAAGCCTCTTGCCTCTCTAGCGGTGAGAGAATCGTTCGGCTGGCCCCCTTGCGGGAACGGGAACAGCCGGTGCAGCTCATCGAGCTTCTCATGCATCCCTTGGTATAAGGCCGACGCTTCATCAAAATGCCGGGTCAGCTCTTCCGACTTCTCCTCAAGCAGCCAAGCCTGCTTCAGCTCTTTAAAGAACTCCGCCCCATAATAACGCGCGTCCCTCAGCACTGCAATATTATAGGCATGGCCGTTCGGCTCAATCGCGCCGCCCTCCAGCGCTTCGAGCCACGCATCATAGGCCGCCAATCCTTTGACGCAGTTAGCCGGAATTGCGCTCTCCCTGCCTTCGTAATGCTCAATCGCCGATTCCAGCGACAGCCTGAGCTGCTGTTTCAGCGTCAGATCCACTTTGCCGTCAATGGCAAGAACAAAAATCTCCTCGAGCACGCTTCTGCCCAGATGATCGAATGGCAGCGTCTCCACCTTTCCGCATTCCTCGGCATATAATAGCCGGTTCTCATCGTCATAGCCATACACGGTGCCGAATTCCGGGAAGAACAGATCCCATGCCAGGACCGGGATCCCCTGATCCAGTGAGCGGTGGATCAAATCCAGCGCTCGCGGGAGCTCACGATGAATGCTGCGTTTGCCCATCGCATCCTTCCCCGTCAATGAAGGGTCAAGCAGATTGCTGTTTTCGCCGATATTCGGAGACATCCCGTCGATTACCTTCGCGTGAAAACCGATATTGTGCAGCCCCCTAGGAAGCACTTCGCTGAAATTATAGCCGGTCGGTCCCGCAATATGGACGCTCTTCGGTACGATATTGATGCGGAAGGCATGACCGGTCAGTCCCATCACCATCGGCAGCGAGAGCTTGCGATCCGTATATTGCAGCATTTTGTAAATCACATCCGCCGCTGTCGTCCATGTGCCTGTTTCGTGAAACTCCTTGCCGTAGTCCAAAATCCGTTTGCTCATAATTCCCATATCCCTTCTTGTTTTCATATAGGAGTCAACGGTAACGCGGATTTTTTCCTGGATCACCTTTTTGCGAGATCTGGAAATAATCTGGTATACATTGGCCGAAGAGAGCTGAAACAGCTTGGCGATTTCCTGCGGCGACAGCTGGTCGAAGAAATGGGACTCGAAGATCATCCGCTCTCGCGGCTTCAGGCAACGAATGATGTCGGTTAACGTATGCAGCGTTTCCTTCTGAAGCAGCTTCTCCTCGGGAGCATTGGCAGAAGCAGCCGCTTCATTCGCGGTCCGGTTCAGCCTGAACAGAATGCGGTCCAGATCGTTCCATTCGCCGTCCTCCTGGCCGCTCAAGCGACCTCCCCCTTCCAGCTCCGTGAACGTTTGCTCCTGAAGCGTGGGTCTCGCCTTGAGCCTGGTGTACGCCTGGTTCCGTACGATCCGCTGCATCCAGGGGAGGAACCGCTCCGCATCGACCAGCTTGCTGAGGTGCAGGAAAGCGCGCAACAGCGCATCCTGAACGATGTCCTCCGCCAGATAGGACTCCTGGGTAATGGCTCTGGCATAGCCGTATACCTTTGCTCGGTGTCTGCGTACCAGCTCGCCGAAAGCCTCCCGTTCCCCTGCCTGGGCGCGAATGACCAACTCGCTGTCTTCCATTTCATCCCAATCTGTCCGTTTGTCTGCTGTCGCTTCCAATGTCTATACCCTCTTTCATTTCGTTGACTGCTTATATGACTCGGGGATTGAGGCATTTCTGACAATTTTGCAAAAAAACTTTGCATCCTCTTTACCGCAATTTTGTTTCAGGCTCCGGTGATCTCTGCTTTTGACTATATTACCATAGGTTCTTGTCAGTCAGATCTACCGGCTCCTTAGCTCAGCATCTTCCGAAGATATTTGTCCACTTCGGTTGCCGGCATCCATCTGTCCCTCTTGCTTACAGCCATTCCGCGGATTTGCCCAAAGCCCATGGTGAGGGACGAGTTTATATTAAATTTATTGAGCTGTGCTAGAGTAAGTGCGACAAAACAAGGAGGGGGAATAACCTTTGAGAAGGGTATTAAGACCCATAACCGATTGGGTCTCAACCAAAAGAGGCATGTGGATATCGATCCTGATCTGGCTGATCGTAATGATCGGGTTAAGCGCCGGTCCGAGGCTTGGTGATTACAAAGCAACCAGCTTCCAATCACTCCCGGATGAAGCGCAATCCATCATTGCCGAGAACAAATTGGAGAAGACGTTTCCGAGCGACCAGGGAACGCCAGGGATTCTGGTTTTTCATAATGCATTAGGAGATATTAATCTGGATGAAGTCAAGCGCATCACTTATGGAATCATCTCAGCCGATATTCAGGGAGTTAAATCCATTGTAAATATCGGCACTTTGCCGCCTCAAGCCTTAAAGGCTTTCATTTCGGCGGATAACTCTACCATTATCGTTCCCATGAGCCTGGAACCGGGCCTTGGCAACCATGAGTATGCGGAAATCAATGATGAAGCCTTCAGGCTTGGCAATGATATTGCTAAGGGTCTGAACACTGACTTCTATATTACTGGCCCGGCGGGGATCGCCGGCGATACGATCAAACTCTTCGAGCAGGCGGACTTCGTTCTGCTTCTTGCCACCGTTATCATCATTCTCGTATTATTGATCGTTATTTACCGTTCGCCGCTGCTTGCCCTCATACCGCTGCTTGCCACGGTCATCGTATATCAGGTGGTCAATCAATCCGTTGCCTTGATGGGCGCAGCCGGACTTGAAATCAACAATTCGACCACCTCAATCATGAGCATCCTGCTGTTTGCCGCCGTGATCGATTATTCATTGTTCGTGTTCTCGCGATACCGCGAGGAATTGAATAAACACGAAAGCAAATATGCCGCGATGCAGCACGCTATGCGCGCTACTGGTGAGCCGGTGTTTTTTGCTGGCGGCACCGTGCTTGCTGCTATGCTTATTTTGTTCTTTACGGATTTCCGTGATTACCAAAACTTCGCTCCGGTCTTCGGCGTGGCCATGCTCATCATTATGCTGGCTTCCGTCACCCTTGTCCCTGCCCTGTTCACCCTGTTTGGACGGAGAGCATTCTGGCCTAAGGTTCCCAATTTCGGCCAGAAACAACAAATCAAACACGGTTTCTGGGGAACAGTCGCTAAAGTTGTGGTGAATCAGCCGCTATTGACCGGCGGAATCGTGGCCTTCTTCATGGTCGTTTCCGCCTTGAACGTCTTTAACCTGAAATACGAATTCGACGCCGTCAAGAAATTTCCGGAGGATCTGCCTTCCCGCGTTGGTTATGAAATCATAGAGTCCAAATATAACAAAGGCGAGCTTGCGCCTTCCACGATTCTTCTGGAATCCGAGAATGCGCTAACCGAGGAGCAGACCGATCAGTTTCTGATGAAGCTGGAAAGTTACGAAGAGATCGAGTCCGTCCGCCTGACTGGCATTACTGAAGATTCCAAAGCGGCAAAATTCAGTGCAGCCTTGACGCTGAATCCATATTCAACCGAGGCGATCGACTTTGTGGATGAGCTCCAAAAGGAGTCTGACGCCATCCTTCACGAGTTGTCTCTTCAGGGCGATGTTTACTATAGCGGCGTGACAGCCAAACTAGTCGATGAACGGACGACAAACAACAATGACATCGTCAAAGTAGTTGTCTTGGAAACGGTTCTGATTCTCATTCTTCTTATCTTCTTGACTCGTTCGTTAAAAATGCCGGTGTACATGATGGCCACGATCCTGATTTCTTATGTATCGGCTCTAGGTCTTGGATTATTCCTGGTAGATGTTCTGTTCGGTTATGAGTCCATCGGCACGCGGGTTCCTGTCTATGCGTTTATATTCCTGGTGGCTCTTGGAATTGATTATAATATTATTCTAATCTCCCGCTTTCTTGAGGAGAGAGCAGCATTAAAAGTAAAGGACGCGCTTGAAGTGGCTATCCTCAATACGGGTGGGATCATCTCCTCGGCAGGCGTTATTTTGGCTGCAACCTTTGCAGCGCTGACCACCATGCCGATTGCCGACCTCTTTGTGTTCGGCTTTATGGTTGCCATTGGCATATTGATCGATACATTCCTGGTGAGAGGCGTCCTGCTTCCTTCCTTAATTTTATTATTTGAAAAGGATACGGAGCAGAAAAAGCACACAGCCCAGGCTTAATGCAAGGTAGGAGGGGACTTTCATGAAGATTTTAGTTGTGGACGATGACTACGATATTCTGCAGCTTGTGACAATCCATTTATCGCGGGAAGGCTATGAGGTTTTACAGGCCAATAACGGACAGCATGCGCTTGAGCTTCTGGAGGAGACAGAGGTGAGTCTAGCCATAGTGGATGTCATGATGCCCGGAATGGACGGCTTCTCCCTGACTAGAATATTAACGAAAGAGCTGGACATCCCCGTCATTCTGTTGACAGCAAAGGGGCAAATATCCGACAAGGAGCAGGGATTCAAATCAGGCTCCGAGGATTATCTCGTGAAGCCCTTCGAGCCGAAGGAATTACTGTTTAGGGTTGCCGTAGTCCTTCGCCGCTATGGCCGCGCGATGGAAAGTGTCGTAAAGGTCGGCAATGTGAAAATTAACCGAAACGATTTTGAAGTGATCATCAATGATGAAACCATTCTCTTTCCTCTAAAAGAGTTTGAGCTGCTGACGTTGCTGGCTGCCAGAGCCAACAAGGTCACTCCCCGTTCCGTTCTTCTGGAGCAGGCATGGGGCGAGGATTACGATGGCAGCGAGCTAACGTTAAATACGCATATGAACCGGATTCGCGACCGTCTCAAACGTTACAACGCTTCAATCGAAATCCAAACCGTCCGGGGTATTGGTTACAAGCTAGAGGCTGCCGAATGAGAACTTTATACCGGGAGTTTATATCAGCTACACTGCTCATTCTGGGGATCAGCGTCCTGATCGGATTTGTTCTGGTCAACGTCGTCTATCTGGCGTTTACCAAAGACGAAATCACCCAGCAAAACGTGGAGGTCGCCAAGCAAATCGTCCATGTCCTAGAGGAAATGCACGTATCAAGCCATTCCCTGCAGCCCTTCCTGGAGTCAGTCGGACGATTAGGATATCAGATGTATTTGGCCAACGGTTCCGGGGATGAGTATTTCTTCGGCGAGCCCTTTGAGCACGGCCGGCTGCCGGCACGCACGTTGGACCAGGTATTAAACGGCACTCCGTATATGGGCAAAGACAACATATGGGATCAATTCTGGATGATGGGCCATTTCTCCAATGATTTAAGAAATACCGTCGGGATCCCCCTGCAAATCGGTCAAGAGCCATATGCACTGTTTGTTAAACCGGACAGCAAAACCCTATTTTCCGATATTCATATGATGCTCGCGGGATTTATTCTGGCAGTTGCCGTGGTGAGCCTGCTGGGCGTAATCAAAATGACCAAGCGGCTCATCTATCCCATTTCCGAGCTTTCTGAGGCAACCAAAGCGATTACCAATGATGATTTTACGTATTCGCTGGAAATCCGACGCAAGGATGAGCTGGGTCAGCTGGCCCAAAACTTCCTGCAGATGCAGCAGCAGCTGCGACACAACGACGTCGCGCGTAAGTCCTTCATCAGCAATGTATCCCACGACTTCCAGTCACCATTGATGAATATCCAGGGCTATGCAGACCTCCTCATCAACCCGGATCTGCCAGCGAAGGAGCGGATTCAGTATGCCGGCATCGTCAACGACGAGGCCAAGAGATTGTCCAATTTGACCAAGCAGCTGCTGCTGATTACATCTCTCGACCAATCCGGTTATCCGGTTAGAAAAAGCCTGGTCCGCCTGGATTTACAGATCAAGGAGTCCGTCAAAAAGCATCTCTGGAGCCTGCAGGATCGGAACCTGACCATCTCTTACAAAATGGATGAAGCCAAGCTATTCTCCGACCGCGAGCTGCTCGGGATCGTCTGGGATAACCTGATTACAAATGCCATTAAGTATAATCGGCCGAACGGCCACATCTATATATCATGCAGCAACAAAAAAGACAAAATCATCCTCGCATTCGAGGACACCGGGATCGGCCTATCGGAAGCTTCGGCTGAGCAAGTCTTCGATCGCTTCTACCGGGTAGACGCGACCCGCAAGAAAGATGGGACAGGGCTTGGCCTGTCCATTGTAAAGGAAATCGTCACTTTATTAAACGGAACCATAACGCTCGACAGCGAGCTCGGGAAAGGAACAACCTTTACCGTCACGTTTCCGAAGGAAGGAAAGGATTAAATTGATGGAACAAAAATGGAGTTTGCGATTAATAAGATATGCGGCGCTATTCGGCATCCTCGGAACTTACGTCGGATCCAAAATGTCAGGCGAAATCGATTATTCCCTGCGTCCGATCCATGCTCACATATTACTGGTTGGCTGGTTGTCGGTATTTGCTTGGGGCATTTTTTACAGAGCTTTTAAGGTAAAATATAAAAAGCTGGTAGCGGTCCATGGCTGGATGGCCATATTGGGCGCCTTCGGACTAACCTTCGGGATGTGGATGTACAATCTGAATCCGTTTGAGTTGAACGAAACTTTGGTCATGATTTTATTTATTGTTGGCGGTTCGGTGCTGCTGCTTGCTTTTCTGCTGTTTGTTTTCATTACATTTTTTACAGAAAAGGAACCAACGTAAGCCATAAAACCTTCTATATTGCAAAACAGAAACAGCCAAGCACTCCCGCGTGGAGACTTGGCTTTGTTCGTGAGAAGGTCATGGACAACGCGCCTCTATAATGCGACAATAGACACTGCGCGTCATACTTTAGGGATGAACGACATCAAGCGTAAACGGGGAAAGGAACGAAGGCATGGCTCAATTATTTTTCAAATACGGATCAATGAACAGCGGCAAATCCATCGAGATTTTGAAGGTCGCCCATAACTACGAGGAGCAGAACAAGCCTGTCCTCCTCTTTACATCAGCCATAGACGACCGGGATGCGATCGGATACGTATCCTCGCGGATCGGCCTGCGCCGGGAGGCGATTCCTATATTCGAGGACACCGATATTTACAGCATCGTGAAGGATCACGAACCAAAGCCTTATTGTGTTCTGGTGGATGAATGCCAGTTCCTGAGTAAAGGGAGCATTCTGCAGCTTGTCAAAATCGTAGATGAGCTGAACGTGCCGGTTATGGGCTTTGGGCTCAAGAACGATTTCCGGAACGAGCTGTTTGAAGGCAGCCGCTGGATGCTGATCTATGCGGATAAAATCGAGGAAATGAAGACGATCTGCTGGTTCTGCGAGCGCAAGGCAACGATGAATCTTAGGGTAATAGACGGTAAGCCGGTCTATACCGGCGAACAGATATTGATCGGGGGAAATGACACGTATTTTCCCGTCTGCCGGAAATGCCATGCAAATCCGCCGCTGCCTCAGCCGTAATGGATCCATTGCATTTAGCATTTAATCACCCGTCAGCTACTGAGTTCTAACCGAAAGGAGTAGAATGGTTATGCCGATTGTCAGGCCGTTGGTGACCGATGCGGATTTCAAGGAAGTATTGGAGAAGCAGATCCCCATTCGCATCTTCAAAGATAACCACCTCGTCGAATCGGGAGGCATCGTGATCCGGTTTACCGAAGACACAATCATCACGCAGTCCGGGGTGAGCTCACTCGGTTACCACGGGAGAGACAACTGCGAGTTTTTCGAAGTGAAGGGTTAGTGCGGCTGCCGCCAAAAACAGGGTGTTTCAAGGACCGATGGCATGAGTCCGTGAAACACCCTGTTTTTTAGTGAATATTGTTCTTCGCCATGCTTCCGCCGAGCACGTCGGCCACATTCTGGATCGATATGAAGGCATTCTTGTCGATCTCCTGAACCACGGTCTTCAGCTTGGCGATTTCCAATCGGGTGATCACGCAATAAATCATCTGCGTGTCCTCTTGGGAATACCCGCCCTTCGCATAAATCATGGTCGTGCTGCGGCCCAGCCGCTGCATAATGGCACTGGAAATTTCCTCATACTCGTTCGAGATTATCGTGACAGACTTGGATTCATCCAGTCCTTCTACGACGATATCCATGACCTTGGCAGCGATGTAGTAGGAGAAGATCGAATACATGGCCGAGTCCGCTCCAAACACAAAGCCCGCCGTGATAAAGATGAATACATTAATGATCATGATGATCTGCCCGACAGGGAGACGAAGCTTCTTCGATAGAAGAATCGCCACGATTTCGGTTCCGTCCAGGGCTCCGCCGTAACGGATCACGAGCCCGACCCCAAGACCCAGAATCAAGCCGCCGAAGAGCACGGCCAAAATTTTCTCGTTAGTGAACGGTTCGAAATGATGCAGAAATGTTGTCGCCACCGACAGCATCACGATTCCGTACAAGGTCGAAAAAGCGAATGTTTTGCCGATCTGCTTATACCCGATAAACAGGAACGGCAGGTTAATCACGAAGAGATACAAACCTAGCTTAATTGGCGTAATTTCGGATAATACGATGGAAATACCCGTAATGCCCCCGTCGATAATTTCATTCGGCACCAGGAATATCTCAAGCGCCACCGCCATCAGGATGGCACCGACCGTAATGAAGATAAACCTCTTGACGATCTCGCCCATCGTCAGCTTCTTATGATTTTTGACCATCTCCAACTCCTTTTGTCTCTTTTTTCACACGTAAAGCCTGTCGAAATAACATTTTATTAAAAGTTTTAAGGTCATGTCAATGCTGATGCTGCTAGAAACCCAAGCTGATCAAGCATTTATTAAGAGCTTAGGGTGGCCGAAAATATTCGTGGCCATCGAAATCTATCACGTAAATGCTCTATTTTTATCTATCCAATAGTGAACTCGTCCGCTTCGTTTTACAGCATACCGGCAGCCCCTCTGAGAAAAATAGGTTCTCTTGAAAGGAACACAATACTAGAGTCATCACTATACATATAAAGATCGGTTTGGAAGTTTTACAAACCGGCAATTCATAGATGAAAGGAGAATCCGCCATGTCATTAGCAGCGGAAAACAACGATCAGCAGCTCGGCAATCCTCCGTCCTCGCGTCGCGATGACGGACGGCTCCATTTGTTCTGGCGCATCCTGTTTGGCTGGCTCGCGTTCGTTGCCGGACTAGGGCTGGCCGTCGTGGCGGCTACCGTGGGCGGCTCCTATGGCCTGTCGACGCTCGGGCAGCAGATTCTGCTTGCCGTGGTTACGACATCCGTATCGGTTCCGCTGATCTACCTGCTCAGACGTTATGCCGACCGGCGGCCATGGCGCGGGATCGGACTCGCTTCCCCGCCGTCCGGATTCCGTTATTTCTTGCTCGGGATCGGCTTTATCGTGTTGGTCATGGCCGCCTCCCTGCTGCTCGGCAGCACGCTTGGCTGGCTGCGGGTCGTCGATGTTCATCTCCCTATACCTACGCTCCTCGTGATTCTGATCAATTCGATGATCGCCTTTTTCTATGAAGCCTTCCCCGAGGAGATAACCTTCAGGGGATATTTGTACCGCAATCTGAACACCCGGTTTCCCCGCTGGCTCGCGCTGCTCTTTCAAATTGTATTGTTCGTTATGGCCCCGATTGCGATAACCGCTTGGATGGTTGCCATCGGTATCGGCACTTGGGATCTCATCACCACAGAATATATCATCAGCTTGATAGTCTTCAGTGCAGCGCTTCAGCTGTCCCGCATCGTAACAAACCATCTATGGATGAGCATCGGCTTCCATCTTGCTTGGCTGGAAATGGTCCGTTATGTAATCGTACCCTCCAGCTCCGCCATCGTAGAGGTAGAATACCTGTCTCCACTCGGCAGCTACCTCATCTCCATCGGCTCGGTCATTATCGGGGTGATCTTCCTGCTGATCTGGTCGATTCGAAAAGGCATCGATTGGAGTGCCATTGATCCGGATCCGGACCCTGATCAAATAGCCGCCCTGCCTGTGGAAGCCTCGCAGGGAGGCAATGAACGGACGAGATAAAACTACAGCAAAGCTCCCATCCGACCAGCGGGTGGGAGCTTTACGTTTTAGTTCCTTAAGGATATCGGTCCACTGTCAGGACAGACGAACATGTCAAATTTTAATATATCCGAATCCGTATGATATAATATGGAACAACCGCCAGTGCTCACTGGTTACATAAGGAAACTGCCTTTATTACAATGCTGACAATTACATACTTCAGGGATGCCGCTTGGCCGGATGCTTCGTAAGACATTGCCGTTTGTGCGCTTATCAACGTATATCCGTCAGCTCCCTACGAACCGTATGTTAGTTTGTCTTAGTTTGGATGCAGGGAGAGGATTGTACTCAACATGGATTGGCTTCAACACATATGGACCTATTTAAAAGATTTGGACATGGAGCAGGTGCAGCGTTGGCTTAAGGAATACTCCGAGCTGGGACCGCTGCCCGGAATCCTGCTGCCCTTCTTCGAGGCGTTCCTTCCGTTTCTTCCTTTGATCGTGCTGGTTATGGGGAACGCCGCGGCGTATGGATTATGGTGGGGGTTCTTGTTATCATGGATCGGGGTTTGCCTCGGATCCATCACGGTGTTTTGGATTGCGCGCAAGCTTGGCGGTAAGCTGGGACTGCTTATTCAGAAGCGGATGCCGGGAACACAGCGTTTCTTTCATTGGATTGAGGAAAAGGGCTTTACCCCGATCTTCATTCTGTACTGCTTCCCGTTCACCCCGTCCTCGCTGATTAATATTGCCTCAGGGATCAGCACCGTATCGGCAAGCACCTTTACCATCGCCGTCATGGCCGGGAAGTCCGTCATGATCTTCATGGTCGCCTTTATCGGGCACGACTGGCAGGGATTCGTCCAGCAGCCTTGGCGGATTCTGGTCGCAGCTATTGTGCTGTGGCTGCTGTGGCTGGCAGGCAAGAAGATGGAGAACCGGTATCACCACTCGGACGAGCAGACTTAAGCCCGGTCCGAGATTCTAACCATGAGATCGATGCTCAAATGACCTATCAAGGCAGAAACTCCCGTCAGGGATGTTTAAAAGCCCGTCATGTCCCTGCATGGGATGACGGGCTTTTAAACATATCAAAGTACAACCAACGAGATACGGATCGTTTCCTGTACTCACCTATTCCTACAACGAGGCTGCCATCCACCTGCATGCTTCTAGCTTAGCCCCTTCATTTCCTGCCATAGCCGCTCGGTTTCCACGGCTGCTTCCCGAAGGATGTGCTCTTTACGGTCGAGCAGCATTTGCAGGGCTTTCTGTACGAACCCGTCCTCAAATTGATGCAGCGGTTCAGGCAGCTCGTCTTCATCCAAAATATAATAATCCCCGCCAGGAAGCACCAGCAGATCGATAATCAAATCCTCAAAGGATACCGCCTCTTCGGATACATGCGTATTTCTGACGATGTTGAAATACGCGCCAAGCTCGTTCCCGTTCGCATCCCTCCAATAATACAGGTTATAAGGCTGATCGATCCAATAGTAGGCAAAGGTGAGCACCCCCTTGGATATCGTAAGCTCCTTCGCGCCGGCCTTCATCGAGAACGATCGCTCATTTTGATGCACAAGAATGACGGTGCTGCCTTCAGCTTTCAAGAGCTTGCAGTGGTGATCAACAACGGTGGCATCATAGCGAATTTTTCGCTCAAGGATGCTGTTTCCTTTAGCCATTGGCCCTATCGGCATGATTTCTTCAACTCCTCTCGGACGGTGCACCAAACCGGCCCTGTTCCTGAACCAAGGATCTTCCTGCCGTCTTAAAGACAAATGCCGCAAGCTGATGCTCCGTTTCGAAGCCCATGCTTTCGTATAACCGGATGGCACCGATATTGTCCCGGCTTACGCACAGCGAAATCTCCTCCGCGCCTACGTTCTCGAACAAATAACGGAGCGCCTTCGCCAGCAGCTTTTTACCATACCCTCTTCGCTGGAAATCACCCGAAACGGCGATGTATTCAATACTGCCTTCCCTAAACTCAGGTTCCGCTTCCACATAGACGTATCCTGCAAGCTCCCCATGATCCACCGCTGCGAACAGCCTTCGGTCACCGTCCAACCGTTCCAAGATCTGCTTCGCTCCATAATAGGTGTTTGGAAAGGTCATCTCATGCAGTTTAAGGAAAGCAGCCTCATATTCCGGCGTGATGTCCTGCACCCCAGTTGATTCGGCTAAGGTCGAATCCGAAATCCAAATCTCGCGCGAATTACCTCTTGATTTCAGGATGGTGTGAATCCCTGAACGTTCAGCGCCCAATTCCGCCATAAACTGCGCACAATAAGTATTCTCCATATTATAAAAACCGTACATCGTATCCACGGCTGCATCCAGCTTGGATAATCCCTCGCTCCATAACTGATTCGCGAGTGGAGCCCATTCGGCCTCTCCAGCATCGATGAAGGGTCCCCATATCTCTGCAGACCGGCCCTCTTCATCCACTTGGAAACCGAGCGCTCCAATCATCCGACTTTCGCGCGCAATAACCGTAAATCTCCGTACGCGGTTGGCTTCCTCAGCAAAGTCCTCCATCAACGTACCGTAAATTTCCTCTTCTTGTTCGCCGCAATAGCCGACGTGATGCTGTTTGAGTCGATTCATCCGGGCAAGAAATTCCGATAACTGCCTCCAATCGATCTTTTCGTGAATGACATTCATCTTTCCAACTCCCTCCTTCGCGAGCGAATGTAACCCTGCTATCAATCGCTCCTGCAGGCGGCCTCCTAATCCGATTGCAGCACGCTGGATTAAACTTCGCACGCCTTTGGTTTATTCTACCATATCACGAAGCTTCAATAGAAAGTCGCAAATTCATGAAACAAGCCGCCAAGATCGGCGGCTTGCAGAACATGCTTATTTATATCGTTTGAAACATTCCGATTGTAGCGTTCTGTCTTTTCCTTCGACAAGCCAGATGTTACAGATGCTATACATCCTTGACCTTCTCACCGGATTCGGATTTCCCGGCTTGCAGCTGCTCCCGCTCGCGCCGGAGCACAGGCTTCAGATCGTCATGGACGCTCCCCTCCCACAGGGACACGCCTGAACGATAGGCTGCCCGTCCGTTCAGATGACCCGCCACCGGGCCGGTAATGAACACAAACACGATCCCAAGAAGAAGCTTAACGCTGATATGGTCCAGATAGAAAGCGAAATACAGGAAGGCTCCGGCCAAGATCATCAGAACGCCGAGCGTAGCGCTCTTGGTAGCGGCATGGGAACGCATATACACGTCCGGCAGCCGGACGAGGCCAAAGGCGCTTAAAGCGCCTAGTAGCGCACCGAGAAGCACGATAATAGCAATCAGAAACTCACCGATCCGGCTCATCATTTCAGCGGTCAATGACATCACCCCTCTCAATGTATCTGGCCAGCGCCGTCGTTCCGATAAACGTTAATATCCCGATCAGCAGGATAATATCGACATATACCGTGGTCCTGAACAGCATGCAGAGCACCGCGATGATCGAGAGCAGCAGAATGCCGATGGTGTCCAGCGACATGATCCGGTCATTCATGGACGGTCCCTTGATCAACCGGTACAGACAGGCGAGAATCGCCAGCGACAATATGATGAGCGAAGCAATCAGTATGCCGTTGATCATGTCCGGGTCACCTCCTTAATCGCGCGCTCGAATGTTCCCCGGATCTGTTCCGACAGCTCGTCGGTATCTTCGATATCCATCGCGTGTATATACAAGGTCTGCCCGTCCGGGGATACTTCCAGCGTAAGGGTTCCCGGCGTCAAGCATATGAGGCATGAGAGTACGGTAATTTCCCAATCCGACTTCAGCTCGGTCGTATACGCGAAGATGCCGGGCCGCACATTTAGCTTCGGCTGCAAAATCTGGCCAATCACGGTGACGCTAGACTTGAACAGCTCTTTGAAGAACAAAAGCAGCAGCAGCAATATCGACCACAGCCTCCGCATATAAAAACCGCTCGGCCAGAATCTCCGCAGCAAGAAGATCATCAGCATACCTATGATATAGCCGACAATGAACTGCTGCGGGGTCGGCTCGTCTTTCAAAAACATCCAAATCATCGCAATGACGATATTCAAAAGGATTTGTTGTCCCATAACCACTACTCCTTTAATACGGCGTTAATGTACAGGGACGGATCCGTCAGCACCGCTCCTGCCTGCGAGGTATACGAGTATACCCACTCGGAGCCGACACCCATCAGAATGACGATCAGCGTTAAGCCGATCGCCGCACCGTATGCCGTGCGAGGAATTTTGACCGGCTGCTGCTCCCGGCGGGCCGGTGAATCGCCCCAGAACGCGCCCATGAACACCTTGATGAGTGAATACAGCACGAGCAGACTGGATAGAAGCCCAATGCCGCTGAGCCAATAGTGTCCTTCCTGCAACCCGCCCTGGAGAATCAATACTTTCCCCAAAAATCCGCTGAGCGGCGGAATGCCGACGAGTGCAAGCAAGACGATGAAGAACATCCAGCCGATCCAAGGATATCGCTTCATTAAACCGCCCATCTCACCCAGCTTGGCCGTGCCGGCGCTCGTAATGATCATGCCTCCCAGGATGAACAGCAGCGCCTTGGCAGCCATGTCATGCAGCAGGTAGAATACCGCGCCGTTCAGCGATGCTTCGCTGGCCGAGGCGATACCAAATGCGATAAATCCGACGCTGATCACGATGTTATAGTTCAAGACGCGGCCGATGTCTTTGTACGCTACAGCCCCGAGTCCTCCAAGAATCATCGTCGCAGCCGCCATCCATCCGATGATCGTATGGATGCCGCCGGTTTCGTGATAGAAGATCAAGGTGAAGGTCCGGATAATGGCATATAGACCGACCTTCGTCAGAAGGGCACCGAACAGCGTCGTTACCGCGGCCGGAGGGGCATTATACGAGCCCGGCAGCCAGAAGAACAGAAACAATCCGGCTTTTAATGCGAACACGATCAGGAACAGAATGCCGATCACCGACAGAATGCCCTCCTGCTGCACCTCGGCTACGCGCAGGGAGAGATGGGCCATGTTCAACGTGCCGACCGTGCCGTACAAATACGCAACAGCGGCAACGAATAATGTGGATGAAATAATGTTAATCAGCATGTATTTGAGCGTTTCCCGAAGCTGTCGCTTGGTGCCCCCGAGAACGATCAGCGCGTAGGAGGAGATCAGCATCACCTCGAAGCAGACGAACAAGTTGAACAGATCCCCCGTCAGAAACGAACCGATAACACCGGCAAGCAAAAATTGAAAAAACGTATAAAAATAATGCTTTTCCCTTTCCTCCCCGATACTGCGAAAGGCGTAGAACAGACATGCTGCCGCTACGAGAAGCGTCATGAGCACCAGCAAAGCCGCGAGCATATCTGCCACGAACACAATGCCGTGCGGCGGAAGCCATCCACCCATATGAAGCGTCTGGATGCCTTCACTGTCCACTTGATATACGATAAACAGGGCAACAAGAGCATTCAGTGCAACGCTGATTGCACTCATCCAGCGCTGAAGCCTAATATTCTTCGCACAGAAGATAAGAAGAACGGCGGTAACCAGCGGGATCAGCAGCGGAAGGACAATTACATTATTCATCGTCCTTCCCCCTTAGCTCTTCCATATTGTCCGTGCCCAGGCGCTGATACGCCTTGTAGGCTAGAACGAAGAAGAATGAAGTGACCCCGAAGCTGATTACGATGGATGTCAGAATGAGCGCCTGCGGCACGGGATCCACATAAGAGGAAGCCTTTTCTCCCAGCAAGGGAGCTGCGCCGGTCTTCAAACGCGACATCGTCAACAGAAGCAGATGGACTCCATGGGTCAGCAGGTTCGTGCCGAGTATGATGCGCAGGAGGCTTTTGGACAAGATCTGATACACACCGACCGCAAAGAGAATGCCAATGGCCAGCGACATGTATAATTCCACGGTTATTGATCCCTCCCGATTGAATTGATGATGGTCATGGTGACGCCTACAACCGCAAGATAGACCCCGAGATCAAACAGAACGGCAGTCGCAAGCTCGGTATCTCCCAATAGAGGCAGTTCCCGATGTCCAAAGGTATGGCTCAGGAACGGCACACCGAGCACCAGCGAGCCGATGCCTGTTAGTAGCGCAATGAGAAGTCCCACGGCCGTCACCTTCCGGAATTGAACCGGAATGACGTTGCGCGTCACGTCCATGCCGAACGCCATGGACAGCAGGACAAGCGCCGCCGCTGTCATTAATCCGCCGATAAATCCGCCTCCCGGCTCGTTGTGCCCGGCACTGAAGAGATACCAGGAGAAGGCGACCACGATGAAAATAACGACCTTCGACACCGTGCGCAGGATGACGTCGTTTCTGCTAGGCAGGTATACCTCTTGGTAGGGATCACGCTGTCCAAGTAATTGCTCACCTAAATCCACCCTGATTAACGCATAGATGCCTAGCGAAGCGATGCCGAGCACCATGATTTCGAGCAGCGTATCGAAGCCGCGGAAGTCCACAAGAATGACGTTAACGATGTTCTTGCCGCCTGCGGATGGATAGCTTTCCTTAATGAAGAAATCGGCGATAGAATCGAACGAGCGTCCAGTGCTCGCCGCCAGCGCAATCAGTGTGACGACGACCCCGACGCCGGCTGATATCAGCAGATTCCTCCATTTCAATCCCATCGGAACCTTCTCCCGCTTCAGCTTCGGCAAATGATAGAAACAGAGCAGGAACAGCATGACCGATACCGTCTCGACAATCATCTGCGTAAGCGCCAGGTCCGGTGCCCGAAACAGCACGAAGAACAACGTAACCATATAACCGGCCGCCCCCGTCAGGATGATGGCCATCAGTCGCGTTCGAACGAAAGGCAGCACCAGCACAGGGATAACCAGCGCGATGATGGCCACGGCTTCATAGAAAGAGATCGGCGCGTACGAGCCGTTGCCTCCGAAATGGATATCTCCGATCAGCAGCAGTCCTCCCCCCAGAGCCAGGATGAAGAAAGCGAAAATATAAATCACATAATGACGAACCGATCCGGTCATATACGTCGACGTTATCGATTTTCCTCCTCCCTCCAGCGCGCGCAGCCCCCGGTCGTATAGACGATTCAAGGTAAAATTCTTGGTCAAGGCTTGGTTCAGCACGCCGACGGAACCATGCAGCTTATAGAGCAAGGAACCGATGACGATGATGCCGATCGTCATGAAAATTTCCGTCGTCCAGCCATGCCACATTTCGATCTTGACGTGGAAGGTGTCGCCGGGTTCGAGCAATGCGGGATGGATTGCCGTCATCGCCGGCTCGATCAACGAGTAGGACAGCAGATTCGGGAACAGCCCGAAGATAATCGCTAGCGAAGCCAGTACAACCGGCGGAATGAGCATGCCGATCGGGGCTTCGTGCGGCTTCTTCTCAAGCTTTTCAGGCTGATACTTCCCGGTGAAGGTTTTGAACACCAATATCATGCTGTACAAGAACGTGAATACGCTCGCTGTCCAAGCGACCACCGGAATAAGAATTCCCCAGGTTTCGGCATCCCAGAAGTTCATCTGTGACGCTTGAAGGACAGCTGTAAAGAACATCTCCTTACTAAGAAACCCGTTAAACGGCGGCAATCCCGCCATAGAAAATGCGCCAATCAACGCGACGGTGAACGTAATCGGCATGAGATTCAGCAGGCCGCCAAGCTTGCGCAGGTCGCGCGTTCCCGTCTCATGGTCCACAATGCCGACCACCATGAACAGCGCACCTTTAAAGATGGCATGGTTCATCAAGTGAAAGATCGCGGCCGTTGTCGCTTTGGCATAGATGACGGAATCCGGCCCTGCGCCGAAGTAGGCGGCAGCCGAGCCCAGTCCGAGCAAGCTCATGATCAGTCCAAGCTGGCTGACGGTCGAGAAGGCAAGCAGAGCCTTCAGATCCGTCTGCTTGATGGCTCTCAGTGACGCGTACATCAAAGTGGTCAAGCCGGTGATCGTGATGATCCAGAACCACCATGAATGGCCTGCAAATACCGGGCTGAAGCGGGCAACCAAATAAATGCCCGCCTTGACCATCGTTGCCGAATGAAGATAGGCGCTGACCGGGGTCGGCGCCTCCATGGCATCCGGAAGCCAGATATGGAACGGGAACTGGGCGGATTTCGTGAATGCACCCAGCAGGATCAAGATCATGGCCGGAAGGAACAGCGGTTCTCCCGTTATGGTTCCAATGGAAGCGACGATCTCCCGAATGTTGAAAGTTCCGGTCATCACGTAGAGCACGATGAAGCCTGCCAGCATGGCCAGCCCGCCGAACACCGTGATGAGCATGGATTTCAGCGCTCCATATCTTGAACGATCCCGGTGATGCCAGAAGGCGATCAGAAGAAACGACGAGATGCTCGTCAATTCCCAGAATCCGTACAAGACAAGCAGATTATCAGACAATACGACGCCGAGCATAGCTCCCATGAACAAGAGCAGATAAACATAGAAGCGCTGGACGGCCTCTTTGGTGCGATCCATATAAAAGATAGAATACAAGACCACAAGGGAACCGATCCCCGATATTAATAGTGCAAATATTAAGCTGAGACCATCCAGGTACAACGTTATGTCGATACCGAGCGATGGAATCCACGCTGCCCGTACATGCTGCGGTTCACCTCCCTGAATGGTCGGTATTCGCCCCAGAAAGTACGCGAATAAGATGACGGGCGCCGGCAGGACCGCCCAGCCGGCATGGATTCGACTCAAGGGCTTACGCAGCAGCATAACCCCAAGGGCGACGATAAAAGGTGCCAGAACGGCGATGTGCAGCAATGACAAAATCTACTCCTCCTATAGTCTGATTTTTTCCTGCATTTAGTATTTCCCCAAATATCCGGTTCAAAGACCAGAAAAACACAAAAAGAGCCCGCTGTTGGCAGGCTCCTCCGGGTAAAACATATCGTATTGTCTCGCGTCACACTGATGAAAAGTATATATGCAGATCGCTGCTTTGTCAAAGATTTCTTCGGGAATGAAAATCATGGAATGGGGACAACACTGTAGGGAAAGGAGTGAGATGTATCATGGTAAAAAAAGCCATTCTATGCGTCTTGGTTTTCATCGTGCTGCTCGCCGCGGCATATTTGGCCGATTCCGCCTCGCGCACCCGATACCGGCCTGGAAGCTCCCAGATGATGCAGCAGCCGGGAGGAACCTTGGAAATCTATCAATCCGAAGATATCCGGAATACATCATCCGGCTTCTCGCCGCGTGAGTATATTAAGATCCTCCGGGGCATGCCCGAACCCTCTTCAGACGACACACCGTAATGAACCCTATGAACCGTAGCATCACCATGGCTTAACCGTGGATCTGAACCTCCTTGTCGCACTTTAAGCGTTTGCTTCTTCGTCTCGACAAGATCAGGAGGAGGGCCACTGCGAGTACGGCCACCGCCCCTGCCAGATAATATCCGTATCGGTTAATGAGCGCACCGATATGGTCAACCACTTGATCGCCGACGTACATGCCCAAGGAAAAATAGCCGACGGTCCATAACAATGATGCCGAATAGGAAAAAAGCGCAAATTTCCGGTAAGGCATCCCTTTCATGCCAACCGCATAGGGAGTCACGTTACGAAGAATCGGCAGAAACGCGCTGATGCAGATCGCATAATTGCCGTATTGGCGGGTCAGCCGTTCGGAGACGTCAAGGAATTGCCGGATACTCTTTTTGTCCC
The DNA here is from genome assembly GCF_038002285.1 of Paenibacillus sp. FSL R5-0810. NCBI lineage: Bacteria > Bacillati > Bacillota > Bacilli > Caryophanales > Paenibacillaceae > Paenibacillus > Paenibacillus sp. FSL R5-0810. The sequence continues at coordinate 1,107,496 of NZ_JBBOCF010000001.1, read as the reverse complement.
CAAAACGATCCAACAGACGGCTAGCCGTAAAGCGGCTAAGCATAAAGCCTACGGTAGCTCCGGAGCATACCCCGAGATATAACATCACAAACGAAGGGAACGGCGCTAATATTTCGGATGCGGCCAGCGCCCCGCCCGTCATGGCAACGACCTCGTTGGGCACAGGCAGACCGATAACCCCAAGGCATAAGACGAGAAATAAAGCGTAATGCCCGATTTGTTCAATAAAATTAAGCAGCGTGTCCACGCGCCGGCCCCCTAATCCGTCCAAAAGTATATAACCAGCTTACTGAATGCTCGGCATTCGGAAAACGTGCTCAAGACGAGGTTCATAACTAGACCTGAGACTAGGAATTGTTGGGTGCGGGACGATTAAAGTTGTTTGAAAGCCTCGATGAATGTCCGGGGATCCTCTTTCACCGTATAGGAATATACGCCCTGCTGGGTATGCAAATACAAGAATCCCCCCTCCCCGCCAATCGTACGATACGAGAGATCAAACACCTGACCCAGCGGAAAAACCCGATACTTGGTAACGATTCTGTCTTCGTACAGGTACATCTTCCGCCTTTGCTCTTCGGTTCTTTGTTCGATGCCGTCCACGACGCGATTGATTTTGTAATACGGCTGTACTGCGATCCAATTCATGGTCTCCCTCCTATTGGGCTGGGCTCCTCATTTGGAAGAAGGTTTTCGGTTGTTCTTGCTCCTCCCTCGCCTCTTGATCCATTCCATGAGCTCAAGGCACCCGATAAATAACACAAACACTGCAAATAACGCGCCTGCCCGCATGGGTTCAATGAGTCCCGCTGAAGAAGCGGCAATCCCGGCGATGCCTACGATAACGATCCCGAGCACGGATAGCTTCCATCCTGTAAACATATGTATGCTCCTATTAATTACGTAATTAGTGCATCTTATGAATCTTCAATGTGCCAATATATCGCTCGCGCCAGATTCAATGCACTTTAAAATTGTTTTCCATTTCAGTTATAGGGCCTATAAGCAACCATGTCAAATCTGCATTTGAATCTGGCTGCTGCACGATGTTCAGCGTCGACGCTCGGACGACAAGCCCTGCAGGCATGATCCGTAGGCACGAATAGCAATTGAGAAGAAATGCGATGCCGTCATGTATGATAGATTAACATTGATCGATGCGATATCAAGTTGAAAGGATTGAGGAGAGCAAATGGGTACGCTGAAGCCATATCTTATTTCCGTAAATGCTAGGGAACAGGCGGATTTCTATTTAAAGTCGCTCGGCGGGAAGATCATGTCCATCATGACGCATGAGGAGGCAATGGGCACGCAATCCGAACTGAAAGACAAGGTTATGCATATGTGTCTGAATCTTGCCGGTGATAATTACATTTTCATGGCGGATGCCATCGAGCCCTCGTCCCCCGGTAACGATATCTATCTGTCTATCGATTATGATAATATAACCGAGGCCGAAGAAGCTTTTCAGAAGCTTGCCGAAGGGGGAAAGGTGAACTATCCGTTTGAGCTCCAGCCGTTCGGCATCTATTTGGGCGAGGTTCGGGATAAGTATGGCGTACAATGGATGATTACCGCCGAGACGAAGGCGGACGCGACATAGATCCTTGTACGAAGCATCGGCTTTGCCTCAGTGCTTTGACGGGATAATTTGTGGGAGCGTTAAAGCAGCATTTCCATCCGGGAGGAGGAGCTGTCTCGGGAGATTTTCGCGATGTCCTGAGGCAGCGCCTCCTTTTTTTATGCTGTATTCACCACGGCTCTTACGCTTAAGCTGCTCTGCCGGCAAACTTTGAATTGCCAATATCGTGCTTCATTTGCCATAATTAAGGAAGGAGAGAACCTTTCTGCCTCCGGACCAACAAACAGAAACAGGAGGAATATGCGATGAATACGACGGGCTGGATCATTCTCATTTTGTTTATCATTGCGGATGTTTTCATCATATCTTACCTTGTTAGGCGATCGTCGCGGAAAGAGCGGGCAATAAGCCCAGTACGTCGGAGAAATCCTTTCCGGAATGCACCCGAACCGCCACAAGTGGCCGAGCCCGGGAGTCCCGCTTACGCACTTTCCAAGCGTCTGGAAGCTTCCCTGCCCTCCGCCTTGCCGGATGCCGTTAAGCAGCGAGTGATGACCGAATATCCCGAATTAACGGAGCGGGAATATGAATGGCGGTGGGTTGAGCTCAAGCGATTTTTTATCATGTGTGCCGTCATGGACCGCGTACCGATGTTCAGCAAAGCGGTCGACGAAGTATGGCATGAGATGCTGATGTATACATACGAGTATCAACAATTTTCGGACCGTTTCCTCGGACGGATGCTGCATCATGCGCCCAATACCGGCAGCGAGCAGGTATCCATGAAGAACGAGCGGGCATGGTTCGATGTTATATACGTGCAATTATTCGGGTGGAATGAATACAGCGCTGTCTTGTGGGGACCCTTCTTCCGTGTTCCCCTGTCGCGCGAAGAGCTGGAGGAGTTTCGTCACACCCATTCTTTCATCGAAAATGAGCGTTTCAATTCGTGGACGTATGAGCGACTGCCCGAAGCCGCCGAGGCCATCGACCAGGTTGTCGGCGGACTCAAGGAGCGGCTGTCGGAAGCCGAGAACGGCTCCCCGCCGGCAAGCCGTAAGGTGGATTACGGAAATAATGAGGTACTCCTTGCCTCGGCAGTCTTCTTTGCCTGGCATTATTCCGATGATTTCATGCATCGGATGGAACCTGAAGAGAAGTATACGGAGAAGACTGCCGGAGCAACCGGCAGCAGCTGCACCTACGCCTCCGCCTGCGGTTCAGGGGGACATGATGACGCAGGTGACGGAGGCGGCAGCGGCAGCGATGCATCCTGCAGCAGCGGATCTTCCTGCAGCGGCGGCTCCTCTTGCAGCAGCTGCGGTGGAGGCGGCTGCAGCAGCTAATAACGCTTCGGTGAACAGAACAGCTGCCCCGATGTGGGGTCTGCGTGGGTTGATTGGAAATACGTGTGATTCACTAAACATGGAGACTGTTCATTTTTTTCAAAGCCGGATTTTCCTACTTCTAAGGAATCCGGCTTTTGTTTTTTCTGATCGAGGTCGTGACGAATGTTTTGTAATGATCTGTTTATCGGACCGAACCTTTTTTTCAAAGCGAGACAATATAGGGTGTAAGCTGCTTACTCAGGAGGGCCCTCTGAATGCAAAGTGATGATATGTACCAGTTACTCACAAAAATGAAAGATGGTGATCAACAGGCATTTCATTCGATCTATGATGCCACCTATCAGGACGTGTACCGTACAGTCTCGTTTCTGGTCGATCATCCGCAGGATCGGGAAGATGTCATGAACGAAATCTACATGCAAATGTGGACGTCCCTTGCTAATTACGATGCCAACCGACCATTCCGCTTCTGGCTTCACGGCTTGGTCATCCGTCAAGTGCAGAGATTTCGAGTCAAACGCTGGCGGAGATTCCGGATTGTTGAACGTATTCGAGCCTTCACTCGGGAAGAGTCTCATTGGGATCAACCTGCTGTGTTGATGGATGGGACGAACCAGATGATATCACAGGCCATTCAAAAACTGACTGACAAACAGCGAACTGTGATTATCCTCCGTTTTTTTCACGACTATACGCTTGAGGAAATCGCGACATTGCTCGATATTCCGCTCGGCACAGTCAAGTCCAGATATCATGCCGGCCTTCAGGCGCTTCGAAAACACCTAGGGAATCTCCCCCCGGAAAGGATGGTAAAGATCCATGACTATTGAGCACAAAGTCCGTGAACATCTGCGCCAAGAAGCAGAAATGATGGAATGCCCTCCGGCAATTTCCAAACGAATCGAACGATCCTATTCAAAATATTTACTGAGAAAAAGGAGCCAAAAACCTATGAAAAAACGTATGATTGCCGGCATCGTTGCCACTGCGATTTTGATTCCCACTGCAGCGTTTGCTGCCCCAACCCTGATTGACATGCTGACGAGGACACCGATGACTGCAGAACAAATCAAGACAGATAAGGTTGGCAAAGCTACGCTTGAGAAGCTGTATCGCGCATTTCCTGAAACAAAATCGTTTGAGATCATCGAGGCAAGCGCCGTACAAGGCCTCCAAACCAGCATCATTCTTCAGGAAAAGGGAGGGGCCGGCAAAAAGATTACCCTTCATACCAACAGTAAGACAGGTGAGATTGAGCATGTGATTCAAGAAAATTGGGAGCCTAAGGAGAAGCCACTTACGGATTTAACCGATCTTGAACTCAAGTCAAAGGTTGATCATCTCATCAGTACATTATATGGCAGCATCGAAGCGTATGAGTTTACTATGGAGCAAATGGAGAACCCGGATCAAAAAACGTTGATGTTGAATTACGCCCAAAAGGGATCAGAGAGACCGGTCTATCAGATTTTCGTACAAGATCATACAATCAGCCTTTCCGTCATTGGTGGCGATACTGCGTCTTCAAACCATAAAGCAGAAAGTTCCCTCTCTACAAATGGGACGTCTGATGATTTATTAGTCCCCTATTTGAATGATGAAAAACTCTTTTCTCTGCTAAACATGAGTCCGTCCGAATTAAAACAAGAATTAGCCAAAGGAAAATCTGTAGTGGAGATTGCGGCAGCTAAAAATGTCTCAAAGCAGCAAGTGATCGATGTTATTTCGAAAACTCAGGTTGATGTACAACTTGAAGCTGAACATAATGGCGAAATTCCTAATAACAATCTTTCATATGAACAACTGTTAAAAGAGATTGAGCCCAAAGTGCTGCAAGTTATTGAATACAAAGCTGAAGCACCTTCGAACAAATAAGAAGCACTAAAGACGCCAGTCGTATGGACCCAGTCCATTCATAATTCAAATCAAGAGCGCAAAAACCCTGCGGGTTAATGCGCTCTTGTCGTTCCATGGCCAAACGAGAGTATCGGTTCATTACAAGTAATCCAGGCTATTTAGTATCAGCAGCAATCCAACGATACACATGATCCAGGATAGTGCGGAACTCGAATTATTGGAGACCTGCTTCTGGATATAATTGAGCGGTCTTTGCATTGACCTGCCCAGAAGCTTATGCAAGGCGTACAGAATCAATGGCGGGAGCACCATCACCACATTATATGCGATCAATAGAGGAAGCCATTGATAGAACGCCAACCCGGCATTCGTCATTAAACCGATCGCCGCGAAATAAGGAAAAGCCGTGCCGACCTCGATCAGCGATGTCGTAACGCCAAGCGCCACCATAGCGGCAATGCTTTTTGACCGGGGATTCGTTAAACTGGGTTGTTTCCTCTTGGGAACATAAAAGCTCCATACAAACAAAATGACGCCGATGATAAACAGAAGCCAACTAACTGCGCGGCTTTGGAAAAAGCCTGAGAATATTTCAAACACAACGCCCAGTCCGAGCTTGAGCGCGATGCCAACGGCAAAATAGAATCCGGCGACCGTCAGAAGATAAACCACTAATCTTGACCCTAATCTTCGCTTCTCGGTAAGCAGCAAGTAGACTGTTACGCCGAGTGTAGCCGGACTAAGGGTATCCAATAAGGATAGTCCGCCGATCATTAAGATTAACTCGGTACTCATGCTTCCCCTCCCTGTCTGAAGTCTCCTTCGGCCGTGTTTGAGATGTAAATCTCATACGCTCGCTCCAAGTATTCGAGTACCTCAGGCTCGATTGGATACATCCCCAGCTGCTCCGATGCGGAGGGGGATTTCCTCAGCTCCCATAGTTTATCGATAAACTCATCTTCCAGCGGAAATTCTTCGGCTTGTTTTTCCAGCATGCGCCTGATCACATTTTGCACATTAGGCGAGGAAGGTACTTCACTTGCATGGTATTTGATAATAAGGCCAATAAGCGCAATCCATTCCATGGATTCGGGATGCTCGCCATTCATATTCGGCAATTTGGTCCATAGCTTTAGCTCGGTATCACTGAACATCTTTTCCCTAAAGTGCTTGGGTCTTTTCTTATCCTGCATGGATAGCTTGATCAGTTTTTGTACCGCCTGCTCTTGATTCCCCGCCTCAACCGCAATGCCGTTTAACAACGTGCGCAGGGACAGCTCCATTTCCTTTAATCTCGCCTGCTCCTCCTGAATATAGGTTAATTGATTCACGAGTCCGGTTGTCCAATTCCAATTCGGATCGGTAAGCATCTCCTGAATTTCTTGCAGTCGATACCCCATGCTTTTATAAAATTGGATCTGCTGAAGCTTCTGAAGATCCTCATCCGAATACAGACGATGGCCTCCCTCTGTTTTCGAAGAACATTCGAGCAAGCCGATTTGATCATAATATCGCAGCGTTCGGACGGTAATATGGGTCTGCTTCGCCACTTCGTTAATATGGATCATGCATTATTTCCTCCACGCCCTGATTTCTTTGATCATTCCTTATACAAAGCATACTTTAAGAGATAGCCCACTCCAAGGCCAACGCATACAGCCGGTAGAGGCTTATCGACCATCAGACCGATCCCCCCTCCTATAATGACGCATCCGTATATAATCATGTCGCCTTTTTTCAAACAATCGTCTCCTTTTCACATCATTTAGCATCCAGAGGATCCTCAGCAAGGCCATTATAATAAATGACGTAACGTCAGTTTCAAGCTTTTATTAAAATAAACTTGCTTACTGAGAGGAATTTTCCGTCCTCAACAAAAAAAGCACCTGCCCATCAATGATGGTTCAGATGCTTTCACATTAGTTATTGATAATCATGCGCATTACAAGTTTGACGAGAGGACCATATCGGACCGGGTTTGCGGGCCGATCTTGCGGACAGCGATACCATTGCGCTCCGCCCATTTTGTCAATTGGCGGATCCCTTCGCAGTTCTTATCTTCGAATTTAAAGCTGCAAAACAGCGGGGTTACGTTCTTGTCTTTCAGGCTCAGATGGAATGCTGCTTTGTGACATCCGGAAACCTTGATCTCCCGGATCTGCTCAGCCTTCACCAAAGCACCGTTAATGGTGATGGTATCGGAATTCTCTTGAATCCGGATTTCCCGTTTGATCAACCGCGCATATCCCTCAATCGCGAGGGCTACCAGCATAACCGCATTCACTGCCATCTGCATATAGAATAAAACAGGATAGGAGTACTCCGTCACGGTTGCGACTTGAAACATAATAATGCTGATGACCAGCGAAAAAATTAGAATGTCCTTCATTCTTGTGGAGTAATGGATGGCAAACTTCATTTTGATCAGCTCCGTTCCTTCTGTAAGGGTTTACATGTGCTTCTTATCTTATTATAACACCATTGTACATAATTTTGACACATTTAATTCATATTTTCGTCAAAAATATGCTGTGCACCACGCTCCATTCTATGCTTATCCCAATCAGTTTGGCGGAGAGGATCGGCAGTTCCCGCAAAAAAAGAAGATACCAGCCTACTCCTTAGGCGATATCTCCTCATGATTCTCTTGTATTCGGATGTGCTGTTTACTTGCTTAGTACTCTTGGCCCGTCTTTGTGACGGAACCATTTCATCCCAACGGAAACAGTATCCATTAGGTTGATGATTACGATGATGTAAATGAGCCCTTCCCTAGACTGATTCCAAATCCGGTTTACGGTATTATACGTTTCTTCGCCCGTGGTCAGCAGGTTGGCATCCACGAGCTGGTTCATAAACGTCGGGTTCATGATGGCCGGATCCGAAAGTATGACGATGGCAGCAATCGTAAATACGACATTGAAAATCAGATGTACAGCCACCAGCTGAGAAGTCCATTTTCGCAAGATGAGTTTCATTGTGTCCTTCAAAATACCGATCGCCGTCACGGCCCAGATGAAAGGTAAATAGATCGCAAACGCTTCTTTATCAAACACCGGTATGTTAAAGGATTGCTCGCCCGAAAAACGGATCACCCCGATCCAATCGATTGAGAACGTGAACACGACAAAGAACAGGATCGATGCCAAAAAACCGATCATTGGCTCAATGGGCTTAATGCGCGTAGCAGAATCGGGGACGGGCTCCAGGTGCGACGGCTCCCAATCCTTCGCCTTGTCGGTTCGTGCTCCAAGGTATTCGATAAAGGCAAAAATCCCCGTTACCCATGCGAACCCTTGAATGCTAACACTCAATATCGTCACAAAGTATTCAAGCAGCGTCTCCCCCGAGCTGTCTGTGCTCGAAAAATATTCAATAATATACGAAATGCTGAGGAAGATCACCAGAGAATATATCACAATCTTCAGCACTGACCAGTATCCGTCGATCAATCCCGGACCGATCAAATACCTTTCCTTGACCCTATATCGAGCCGCCATTTCGTTTGGCGGGCCGAGCTTCAGCAGCACCTGTTCTACATCCTCACGGCTGGCTGCGTCACCTGGAGCCCCGCGGTCCTCCAACATGTCCTCTATAAGTCCCCGCAATTCCATTTCGATATCAGCCCTTTGCGGCACGGGCAGCTTTTGGGTTACGGCATATACATACCTGTTTATCAGATCCGTCATGGGTCTCTCTTCTCCTCCTTGGCGTCGACGAGTCCCTCGAGGCTCGTCATCATATCCTTCCATTCCCTGTACAGCTGGCTGTAGATTTCCTTGCCCATCTTACTAATGATGTAGTACTTTCTAGGTCTTGCCTCGTTCGTATCCCACTGACTTTCAAGCAGGCCTTGCTTCTCCAATCTTCGCAACAGCGGGTATAGCGTGCCCGCCTCGACGACGATTCCCTTCTCCTGCAATATGGCAACGAGGGAGTAACCATACTGCGGCTCTGACAACTGGCTGAGCACGCCAATAATGATCGTGCCTCTTCGAAGCTCCTGTACCAGTCCATGCAATATCTCTTGATCTTCAGACATGTCATCAACTCCTGGAAATAATTATAGTGTACGTCACACACTATTGTAAAGCTGACAATAATGAATTCTTAAAATATTTTTTGCGATTACACGCCATTCCACCCAGACGACAAACAAAAAAAGGTTATCGAAGGGTCGTCGTGACCCATCGATAACCTTTCATATCCAATAAATGAATGGAATCGGAATGGAGCATTGCTCATTTTGATATTATTTCGAGATCTCGTGTTACTTCCCGCTAGTTAACGCAGGCAAACCGTTCCATGCATTCTTCATGATTATTGCGCCTGTTTAGGAAATCCGTTGAGGTATTGTCTTGGAATGGATGTATCCTTCTTGAGAACGGCTGCCGCTTCCAACGCCCAATACGGGTTGCGCAGCATCCCTCTGCCAACGGCAACAAGATCCGCCTCTTCATTGCCGATGACTGCATTCGCCAGAGTCGGCTCATCCAGCCGGCCGACAGCAATCACCGGTACGCCCAGGGCTTCTTTGATTTGTCGAGCCAGCGGAACCTGGTATGCCGCATGGGTACCCGGTCTTCCCTCTGCAGCGATTGGGCCTTCGCCGCCAGCGCTGATATGGAACATATCCACCCCTGCAGCATGATATGCCTTGGAGAACGCAATGCTTTCCTCGATACCGTAGCCGCCATCCACGTATTCCCTTGCAGAGATACGCATGATCAGCGGCATATCGTCAGGCATTTCGCTCTTGGCCGCTTGAATCACCTCGACGCCGAATCTCGTTAAATCCTGGCCATATGCATCGGTTCTTGTATTCGTTAATGGTGAATGGAACTGGTGAATTAAGTATCCGTGAGCTCCATGCAGCTCGATGGCATCAAAGCCGGCTTGCACGGCACGGCGTACGGCCAACCGGAACTTCTCCACCATCTCTTGTACTTCTTCGGTCGTCAGGGCTCTCGGCGTTTTGGAATTATTGTCAAAAGGAATGGCCGACGGCGCGACAGGCGTCTGCGCGTCCTCCGCCTTCCGGCCGGCATGGGCAATTTGGATCGCAGCCTTCGCGCCATGCTGGTGGATTCCGTCAACGATGCGCGCAAGCGGCGCAATTTGTTCATCGGACCATAAACCAAGGTCGTAGTCCGAGATTCGTCCGTCAGGCTCTACGTCCGTCATCTCAACAATGACGAGCCCGGTTCCGCCGACCGCGCGGCTCACATAATGCAGATAATGCCAATCCGTTGCGATACCGTCCTTGTTCGTAACGGAATATTGACACATCGGCGGCATCACGATCCGGTTTTTCAGTTTCAAAGCTTTCAACGTAAAGGGGCTGAATAAATGTTCCATATGGTTTCCTTCACTCTCCTGATGTCATGTAATCCTCTAAATTAAATGCATGCGCATGCATTTAAAATAACAGACGAAGGAGCATTCGTCAATATTTCGATACAATCAGGACTTCATAATCTCCATCATATTCTGGACGCCTTGGCGGAATTTCGGAGAAGAGAATTGCTGCTCCAGCACATTCAGCACGGTAGCTCTTGCCCGTTGAAGTTTGTCTTCACCAATGGAGGTGAGCGACGTATATATCCCCCTGCGGTCATTCTCGCAGATCGCCCGCTGCATTGCACCGCAGCCCTTGGCTTCAAAGCGGCTGACCAGCCTCGAGATCGCGCTTTGACTGAGGCCGACCATCGCTTGCAATTGCTGCAGCCGCAGCTTTTTTTCAGGAGCCTCGAACAAAAATAACAGCACGTAAAACTCGTTCAGCGACAAGTCGTGCTGCTGCTGAAGCGTCTGTTCCAGTTCATTTGTGATCATCGCCTGTGTTTGCGTCAAGGACAGCCAGCTTGTAATGAGATCTTGTTTGTGATTGGTTGACATCGTTCCCACCTGCTCTAGGTTAATGGCCCTCAGATGGCAGGTCTCTCCCACCCGAAAGGCAGCTGTTGTTAACTTATCATATCAAGCTCACATTTCAGCCGTCAAACGGCTTTTCCTGTTGCATCGCATGATATCTCGCAAAAAGGCCCGCTCCTTATCATTTAAGGAACGAGCCTTTCGTGTGTTGATCGGAACGATAAGAAATGATGCGACGCCAAGCACCGTCTAAGCACGTCGTGCATGCAGCAGGCAATATCATACTGCGAGCCGGTCGGGAGAGGCACGCGCTTATAAAAGCTTGCTTATGCCATCACCTGCGGTTTTGGATCCAGCAGGCCCAGCATTTGAAGCCCGTGCCGGATGCCGTCCTCGCCTACATCCTTGGTAACGTGTCGGGCTGCGCGCTTGACGACGTCGGGCGCGTTCCCCATGGCTACGCCATGGCCGACATACGACAGCATTTCCAGATCATTCAGATAATCGCCAAAGGCGATGGTATCGGCTACGTCCATGCCCAGCGCTTGGATAAACTGCCGGATGCCTTCGGCTTTGGAACCGCCGACCGGAAGCACATCGGTGCCGTACGGACCCCAGCGGACCAGATCAAGCCTTCCTCCAAAGCTGGACCGATATGCCTCCTCTTCCTCCTCGGTGCAAAACACAATGGCCTGGAAAATATCCCGTCCAAGATAGTACTCCGGATCATATTCCGGGATCGTCAGCTTCAGCTCGCCCCAGCTGGAATCGATGTGCTCGTGGTGAGTCACGTTCATTTTCATTGCATCGCTTCCTGCATAGATGATCGGATGGTCCATCCGCACCGCCAGCTCGGTCAGCTGCTGCAGCTGCTCGGGAGGCATCGGGTTCCCGTAGATCGGCTTGCCCTGGTGAACGACATATTGCCCGTTCAAGGACACATAGGAATCGATGCCGAGCTGCTCGCGGATTTCCTCGAAATGATAGGGAGCGCGACCGGTCGCAATCGCGACTTCATGCCCGTTGTCTTTTAATTGTTCAATGGACTCCAGCGTCGACTCCGGGATCCGCTTGTCGTGATCGAGCAGCGTTCCGTCGATGTCAAAGAAAATTAATTTTTTATTCAATAGCCCTCGCCCCTCTTTTCATAGCTGATGGGTGTATTGTAAATGATGAAAAGCATTTCAGAGCAAGCAACAATTTATACCTCATGATCTTCCAACAACACGAATCCATCATGCTTTTTAACTTATCCTAGGTGACCCAACCTTGGTGAAAGACAATCCGCACAAGGGCTCTCCGCATATAGCCGGAACGGGAAGTCTTCTCTCGGCATCCTATTCAAAAGAAAACCGAGCCTTCAAAAGGACCCGGTTCATTTGCATTGCATTATCCACGATTAGGACTTCAGTGTTCTTTCGGCCGCCTCAACCGTATGCTTCAGCAGCGTGGCAATCGTTACCGGCCCGACGCCTGCCGGAACCGGCGTGATGGCCGACGCGCGCTCCGCACACGCCTCATAATCGACATCTCCGACATTGCCTTTGTTGTAGCCGGCGTCAAGCACTACCGCCCCCGGCTTGATCCACTCGCCTTGAATGAACTTTGGCTTGCCGACCGCAGCAACGACAATATCCCCTTGCGCGACGATGTCGCCTAGATTGTTCGTTTTGGAGTGGCAGATCGTCACCGTAGCGTTGCGGTTTAGCAGCATCATCGAGACCGGCTTGCCGAGAATCGGGCTGCGGCCGATAACCACGGCATGCTTGCCTTCGATCGGAAGCTTGTAATAATCCATGATCGCGATAATCGCTGCCGGGGTGCAGGACGGATAGTCCGCGAAACCGAACGCATTTTGCGAGAAGCCGAGCGTGGTCACGCCGTCCACATCCTTTTCGATCGCGATCGCATCGAATGCCGCTCTTTCATCAATATGATGCGGAACCGGATGCTGGAGCAGAATGCCATGCACTGCCGAGTCCTCATTCAGCTGCCGAATGGCCGCGATGAGCTCCTCGGTGGTCGTCGACGCCTTCAGCTCGATTTTCCGGGATTCGATCCCCAGGCGCTGGCATGCATTCCCCTTCATTCGCACATAGGTTGCCGAAGCCGGATCATCCCCGACGAGGATCGTAGCCAAGCAAGGAGTGACTCCCTTGGCTTTAAGCTGCTCGACCTTGACGGCCAACTTAACCTTTAGATCATCCGATACCGCTTTCCCATCCAAAATCAACGTTTCTGTACTCATGTTCAACCCGCTCCTTCGCCATTGTTAGTCAATAAAAACATAAAGAGGCAAGGCGACATGATCGTCTCCTTACCTCTTGCCCAGGCGTACGGCATATGAAACTATGCGCTCCCTCTTGGTACCCCAAGCTACGCCAGTAACGCATAGTCTACGTACTACTACTATACCATGAGCTTGCGGGAATACGCCATAGCTTCGGTGGAAAGAGTTATTCGTAATTCTTTTGATTAAATTGGAAAGTTGTCTTTCGTCCAAGCATAGAATGTCCTCGTAGATGATTTTTTTCGTCAGGAGGCCTTCATGAAAATTCCGGCTTTTTTCAAATGGCTGCCGTTCTTCCTGCCGCTGCTCTTTCTGTTCCCGGCTCTCATGACGATGCCCCGGAGCGGGCTCGCCCTGCTTGGCAGCACCGAAGTGCAGCAGCTTAAAACTGTATTCATCGGCATTTTCCTTGAGGCCCTGCCGTTCGTGCTGCTCGGGGTGCTGATTTCTTCGCTGCTGCAAATCTTTGTCAAGGAAGAATGGGTTCGCCGCCTAACGCCGAAGCATCCAGTTCCCGGCGTCCTGTTCGCATCCCTGCTCGGGATGATCCTTCCCGTCTGCGAGTGCGGCATGATCCCTGTTGTGCGCCGGCTCATGTTAAAAGGCATGCCGGCTTATGTCGGGATCACCTTTCTTCTCAGCGGCCCGATTCTGAATCCGGTGGTGCTTGCCGCAACGATGATGGCATTCCGTTCGCATCCCGAGATCACGATCGGACGAATGGGACTGGCCTTCATGATTGCCGTTACGATCGGCTTGCTCGTATTTGCTTTCGTGAAGAATAACCCGCTAAAGCGCTCCTTCCATGATTTCACCGCCGAGGTCGAAGCCGCCGGAAGCCGGCCATCCCACGCACACAGCAAAACTTGGCGCAGCCTTTTTGTTCATGCTGGTGACGAAATGGTGGATATGGGCAAATATTTAGTGCTCGGTGCGTTTGTCACGGCCTGCATTCAAGCATTTATTCCGCGGGAGGAGCTGCTCTCTCTTGCGAGCGGTCCGATGTCCTCCTATCTGTTCATGATGGGTCTGGCGTTTGTCCTTTCGCTCTGCTCAACGTCGGATGCATTCGTCGCTTCGGCTTTTACGCATACCTTTACCGTGGGCCCTCTCGTGTCCTTTCTCGTGCTTGGCCCGATGCTCGATTTCAAAACGCTGCTCATGCTATCCGCCGCATTTAAGACGAGATTCGTCATTGCGCTAAGTGTCGTCATCGTCACGCTCGTGTTTGTCGGTTCCCTGATCGCGAACATACTGCTTGGCGGATAATCCGTGAACAAGAAGGAGGTGAGCTCTTTCCATGAACCATTCATCGGCAGGTGCGCGGTTTCATTATGTTGTTCGTGCGCTGCTGCTGGCTGCTCTTGCTATTTATGTCATGCACTTAAATGAATCGAATCTCCTTGAATACTACCTGGCTCCGCAGATGCAGACGCTTCTGCTGCTCTGTCCGGTACCGCTTTTGTTCATTGCCTTCGGCATGGTATATCATGCCGTAATGGGCGACGCCGGCGACGTATGCGATTGCGAGCACCCTCATCCCCGAGGCGTTGTCCGAAATTTAACGGTCTACGGATTGTTCGCCTTACCCCTGCTCTTCGGATTGCTGGTGCCCGATCAGCCTCTCGCGAGCAGCATGGCAGCCAAGAAGGGCATGGTGTACACCTATCCGAATCCGGATGTGCGGACCGGTTCTGAGAATGTACCCGGAGATTCCGATGCCGCTGGCAGCGCCCGCGCACCGAACCCAACCGGAAATGAAAGCAGCCCGGTCGATCCGTTCGCACCGAGGGATAAGTATAGCGTGGAGTTTGCGGAGCTGGCCAAGCGGCTGTACGCCATGCCCTCCGTCACGGTAAGGCCCGAAATATTTTCCGAGACCGTCGGCGCGATCGAGATGTATAAGCCTGTCTTTGCCGGCAAGCCCATCTCGGTCCAAGGCTTTGTGTTCAGGGATGACAGCATGGATAAGAACATGTTTGCCGTCAGCCGGTTCTTGCTGATGTGCTGCACGGCCGATGCCGTTCCGTTCGGCATTCTCGTGAGCGGAGAGCAAGCATCCCGTTTCGAGAATGATACCTGGGTATCGATTGAAGGCACGGTCCAGACCGTGAAAATCGAAGGCGAGGAGCGCCTGCTGATTCAAGCCGAATCGATCGAGGCGATTGAAGAGCCGGCTTCGCCGTACATTTTTACCAATCCGGACTCTGTAGCTGCGTTTGATGAGCTGTATCCGGCAGCTCAACCCTAACCGGAGGTGAAGAAGATGAACAAGACACCTGTCATCATCATCAGCGGCTTTCTTGGCAGCGGCAAAACAACCCTGCTCCTCAGACTGCTCGCCTACGCAAAGACTCAGCGGTGGAACACGGCCGTTATCATGAATGAAATGGGCGAAATGGACGTAGACGGAGCGGTTATTTCCGGTGACATGCCCGACGTTCCGGTGGAGAAGCTGCTCGATGGCTGCATCTGCTGCACGAAGCGCGGCGAGCTCGAACTGGCGATGGATGTGCAGCTCAAGCGGCGTCCCGATCTCATCCTGATCGAAACAACCGGCGTAGCGAACCCGCAGCTAATTCTTGAAGATTTGGCCGAACCATCATTGGCTGAACGCATATCTATAGCGCGCAAGGTGGCCGTCGTCGATGCCGGCAAAATGCTCGAATACAACAGCTTCTTCGCGTCGGATCGCAGTCTGGTGCGTACGCTCCGGGGGCAGATCGCTTTCGCCGATACCATTCTGCTGAACAAGGCAGGCGATTGCGATGCCAAGATGCTGAGAAAAGTGACGGCGGCGGTTCGGAACATCAACGGCACCGCCAAGCTACGTCTGACAGACTATGCCCACATTAACGAAGCCGAAGTTTTCGGAGTCATCTCGCTCCCCCCTCGAAACCAAGGCGGGATGGCGTCCGGCAGCGCCGCCGGAACAAGCTTCTCCCCTGTCCATATGGAAACCGCTGAGCCTGGAACTACTGCGGCTCCAAACAGTACGCATGCAGTTCCGCCCGGCTTGGCGGAAAATGCGGCTGGATTAGCGCCGGAGCCATCGGCTCCACAGGATCGGCTCCAAGGAAGACACTGGCATCATCATGAAGACGGCAGCAGCCAATCTCCTCCCCATACCTATCGGGATCCCAACGAGCCGACCTCGTACGCCGGCCTGGATTCGTTAACCTTGTCCTTGCCGGACTCGTTTTTGTCGCCGGACTCGTTAACCGCCGGAAAACAGGAGCTAGAGGCCTTCTTCCAGGGCGTAACGGGTCTCCTTCGGGCCAAAGGCTATGTCCGCCTGGATTCAGGCTCTATGCTGGTACAGTGGGCGGCGGGCAGGCTGGAGCACAAATCCAGCTCCCTGCCGCTGCAGCGGGGGTATCTCACGCTAATCGGAAGCGGGCTCGACAAGTCCCGCATCACCGAGGAATGGGACAGAAGGATGCGGAGCATCACCCGGTAAAGCATGCTCTAGAGTCACTTGAACAAAACACGGTACTGGGTGATTCCCCCAGTACCCGTGTTTAATATGCAGTTATGCCGGAACATGAAACGCCATATGCCCTGCTTCACAATCTCAATCCATATTCATATTTCAAGCACTTGTTTATCGTAATAACGACTAGTTTAGTTGTGAAGATTTAGCTCCCTTTTATCTATTAATAATCGTCGGTAAAAAATGTTTTGAACGATGCTCTCCCCTCCTCCGATGCGGTTTCTATGCTATCGTTGAAGACAGAAATGCATCAAGTCGACACGCGAGGGCACAAACAACCTTTTCTTTGGCTGACCAAAATGACCAAAAATTAGAATTGATGTATCGAATGCGAATCCAATGCATCAATAAGGAGGTTTTACGAATGTCTGATATACAAAATCCTGGCGTCATCATAGTGACGGGGGCCATGGCTTCCGGCAAATCCACCATCGCCCAGCTATTGGCGGAAAAATTTGATCGTGCCGTTCATTTACGGGGAGATACCTTTCGAAGGATGATTGTCAAAGGAAGGGAAGAACTGCTGCCTGACGCCTCAGAGGAAGCGTTAGCCCAGCTTGAGCTGCGGTATCGTCTTTCCGCTTCCGCTGCGGCCGCCTATGTCGCTGCCGGGTTCCAGGTCGTGCTTCAGGATATCATCATCGGGCCTCACTTGCAGACTATGGGCAACCACTTAAAGGGCGTCCCGGTATATATCGTCGTTTTGACGCCTAACCCCGAAGTCCTCCTTCAGAGGGAAGCGCAGCGGAATAAGAAAGGATACGGCATTTGGGAAGCCGAAGAGCTGGACCGGCGGCTGCGTGAGGAAACGCCAAAAATCGGTTTATGGCTCGATACGTCGGATTTGACCATTGAACAGACGGTAGATGCCATCTGGGAGCGGGTTTGGAGCGAGGGAAAGCTTGAATGGCTATAAGCTGTATGCGCGTGTGAAACTCCGAGCGAATCGCGTTGAATCAGTTCCTCGGCAGTTCTTCGTCCCAACGAATATGACGCATTCCATTGATCTATCATCCTTTGGTATATACGTATTGGTTGATGTACGCTCGATTCTGGCTAAAGACCGGGAAAGAATGGACAAGCGGTACTCACTTTACTTTTATTTCCTACTAACCGTTAACCATTTATGGTACTTTACTCATAGACCATAATGACTATAATCTTGGAGGCCGTATGAAAAAACTACTAAAAGCAAAAGTGCTTATCATTTTTTTGTTTACCTCATTCTTTTCCATATTCTTATCACCTGAATCAAACGCAACGTCAAACGTTGTACCTGGCAATGCTTATTTATCAGAAGAAAAGGCCATTTTCTTAGACGGCGAAATTCTTATAACGCGTGAAAAAGCCTATTCCATCGATAAAATAAAAAATCCGGGTACGTATGTTCCTGTGAAATTATTATCCAAACTTAAAAACATTTCAATCGACTACTCTAAACCAATCACAGTAAAGTCAAATAAGGGTACATACAAAATTAATGAAAGTAATTCCGTTTTATTAGACGGGACCACTTATATAAAATTAGACTACTTTTATAAGATATCAGGTCTGTCCGGTAAGGAGTTTTACGAATCTCATACTATTTTTCTGTGGAGCAACAAAGAAGGTAAAGCCAAATCAGAGAAATTAATGTCCCAGATCAAAAGGGTATCCGATGACTATCTTAAGACCTATATGGGGAAAAAGGTATACATCTATGAAGGAGAAAAGGTTGGGCGGGTCATTGAGATCGCAGTAATCAGCAAACAAACAACGAGTTTTAAAATATTGCTGAATAATGGAGTAGTCGTTGAAGAGCTGGTAATTGGTTCTACACCTGATACATTCTGTACCTATTTTTATTATGAAAATGTTAACGGCTTTTATTCCGGCAAGTATTACTGGGCAAATAAAAACCTATTACCTTCATCCAACCCTCTTTTAAATATTGAAAAGGTCTACTTTAAATCTGTGAAGATGAAGGGAAATAATCTCATTGTAACTGCAAAAAGATCAAACGGCGCTAATGTTACTTTTAAGCTTCCCTTTTATGATGACCCCAGCACGGTAATACAACAAGGTTTCTACACCGTTAATCCCAAGAGCGTATTCCCTAAGTGGGACTCTGCTACCTGGAATCGGATCGTTCAGCAAAAGATAGCTATAGGCATGAATCAGGAACAGGTGCTGCTATCCTGGGGGGCCCCCGATGATCATAGTTCGTACACGGGCAGCTATTTAACTATGGATCAATGGATTTATGGCGACACTTACTTGCACTTCTATAATGGTATACTTGATTCTTGGTCGGATTATTAAACTCGATCTCTAGGGCAGCAACGGACTGCCCTTTTTTTCGTCCATTCTTAAAAAACTTCTGACGTTCCGGCTGGCCCTAGCGAACAAATCATTCATTCTACCTTGTACAAAGTTACCTCGTAATCATGAAAAACATCCTCAATGATTCCATATACAACACTCCAATCCCCATTTGCCAGGCCGCAGCCAATGTTGAACGGTAAAGCTACGCTAAGACCGTCTTTTTGTGCTTCCGTCTTAAGTGCGGCTAGGGACTCCTTCAAAGCTTCATAATACGTGTACCTCACTTTTTGTCTTCCATAATTGAGCTGACCAAACAGATTGGCAACGGATTTGTTATCGGTTTTGACGATCAGGCACTTGCCTAATACATCATGTGGATCGTGGTTTTGGCAAAATTCTTTATAAGCAGGAAATAAGCTCGGATACTTGTTTCGCAGCAGCTTAGCGATTCCGGACCCCATAACCCCTTGACAATTTACTTGGTGCCCAATGATATCCTCAGCAGCTTCAAGCAAGCTCCCTTCAACCATTTTAATCATCCCGACTCCTCCATGCTTCATGCATTCATTCATGCTTGTATTCCCCAAGCATTAGTACCTTATTGTATCCCTCTTCCGGAAGTTGGTAAAGGGCCCCAAGACTAGGGTCGCTGGTAAAAAACAATTAAGCCTATTTATTCACTACAACCTGCTCCAGGGCTATGGTTTAATATAGATGTCCGGCCGGACGGAATTCACCGGAAAGGAGGCTGAACGAATTGATTCAGAATACGGAGGTGGCATTTGCGTAAAGCGGATGCTGCACGAACAAGGGGAGCCTCTAGGGCTCCCCTTTTGTATGATTGACACCCTGGTTTGCTTATGGTGCCTATTCGTAAATTACCGCCTTGATCTCCTCGCTGTCGATGTTGTTCTTGTCGTACCAGTAGAAGCCTGTGTCAATCTGCGGCTCCAGCTTCTCGCCTTTGATGGCAGCCAAGGCGGCTTTCACGGTTTCATAGCCGATGCCAACCGGATTTTGCGTAATGGCTCCAGCCATCGTACCATTCTTGATCGCATCGATCTGGGCTTTGCCCGAATCAAAGCCGATCACGACAATCTGGCCTTCCTTCTTCATTTCGGTCACGGCGTTAATGACGCCGACGGCCGAGCCTTCATTCGCACCGAATATGCCTTTCAGATCCGGATGCGCCTGCATCATCGCCTTGGCCAGGTCCGTCGATTTCAGATGGTCCCCGCCGCCGTACTGGATATCGACGATCTGGATATTCGGATACTTCTCCTCAATCTGCTTCTTGAAGCCGTCGCGGCGGCTGACGCCCGTGACACTCGTCTGATCATGAACAACCATGGCGATTTTGCCTTCGCCACCGATCAGCTCCGCCATTTTATCGGCTGCCAGTGCCGATGCTGCCATATTATCGGTCGACGCCGTCGTCACCGGAATATCGCTTTCCACCCCGGAGTCAAATGCGATGACCGGAATGTTGTTCTCCTGGGCTTTCTTCAGCAGCGGGATCGAAGCCTGGCTGTCCAGCGCGGCGAATCCGATCGCGCTTGGCTTTTTGTCCAGCGCAGCCTGCAGCATCTCAATCTGCTTATCCACTTGGGATTCCGTCTCCGGCCCTTCGAAGGTAATGCGCACGCCAAGCTCTTGGCCGGCTTGCTCAGCCCCTGACTTTACGGCTTGCCAGAACTGGTGCTGGAACCCTTTGGAAATGATCGGAATGTAGATTTCTCCTTCTGCGGCTGAACCTCCGCTGCCCGAGCCCCCTTCGCTTGGACTGTCACCGCCGGATGCTCCATTGCCTGCATTGCCGCAGGCGGACAGCAGACTCGCTGCGAGCATGAGCACGAGCGCAAATACCGATAGCTTTTTTCCCATCTTCAATCTCCCCTTGTTCTTTGAATGAAATGTCCATCTATAGAACTTCCTGAAGGAAGGTCTACAAACATGTGATTCGCTGCAATCCGCCCGTCGGATGAGGGCGCTGATCCCTCCGCATGAGTTTCCTCCCGAACGAAGCTTCCTACGCTTTCCTTCTGCGGAGCATATCCGCATACACGGCCAAAATAATGACGAATCCGACGACGACCGTCTGCCACTCCTGCGGTACGGACAAGATGCGCAATCCGTTCGTCAGCACGCTCATGATCAGCGCGCCGATAACCGTACCCATGATCGTGCCCTTTCCTCCGCTGAGCGAGGTGCCTCCAAGCACGACGGCCGCGATCGCCTCCAGCTCATATCCGGCGCCTAGGGCCGGGTTCGCCGAATTCAGCCGGGAAGCCATCATAACGCCGGCAAGTCCAGTGAACGCACCCGTCAGGGTGTATATGACAATTTTCCAGTAACCGACGTTGACCCCCGACAACCGCGTTGCTTCCTCGTTGCTGCCGAGCGCGACATTGTACCGACCGATAATGGTTTTTGACAAAATCAGAAAGCCGAGAATCGCGGCAATGAAGAATATAAGCACCGCATTCGGAATATCGAAGCCCGGAATCAGCGAGCCCAGCACGCTTCCCTGGGAAATGTTCGCAAAGCTTTCCGCTTCGGTAAAATAAATTGGCTTCGCGCCCGAGATGATCAATGCCAGCCCTTTCGCGATCATCATCATGGCCAAGGTGGCGATGAACGGCGGTATCTTCATCTTAGCAACCGCCGTTCCCGACAGCAGCCCGCACAGCGCGCCCGTCAGGATGCCGCCGAGAATGCCGACCGGGACGGGCAGCCCCCAGAACGTAATGAATACGCCGGTCATGACCGCACTTAAGGTCATGACCGTGCCAACAGACAGGTCGATGCCTCCCGTTATGATCACGAAGGTCGAGCCAAGAGCCAGTACGCCGATGACCGCCGTGGACAACAGAATGCCGATCAGATTGGAGAATTGAAAAAAGTTGCCTGACGAAATCGAAAAAGTGACAAGAAGCACAACCAAGCTTGCAAGAGCGAGCACCTGCTGCAGTGCGCCTGATTTCAGGTGTAGATTCATGGCTTGTATCTTTCCTTTCGTATGGTTAGATTCCGTAAATCGCTCACATCGCTGCCGTTGCCAATTGCATGATGTTCTCCTGCGTTGCTTCCTCATGCCCAAGCTCGCCGGTTATTCTGCCTTCGCACATCACGATGATCCGGTGGCTCATCCGAAGAATCTCCGGCAGCTCCGACGAGATCATGATGATCGATTTGCCTTGAGCAGCCAGCTCGTTCAGCAATTTGTAGATCTCGCTCTTCGCGCCTACGTCAATGCCGCGCGTCGGCTCGTCGAAGATGAGAATATCGCAGTCACGGGTCAGCCACTTTCCGATGACGACCTTCTGTTGATTCCCGCCGGAGAGAAACTTGACTTCCTGGTCAACATGCGGCGTTTTCACCCTTAGTCGATCTACGATCCGCTCCGCTTCTTGCCGGATTCGGCCGGTGTCCATCCATCCCGCCGGCTTCAGAAAGCGCCGGTAGGAAGCGATCGCAACGTTGCTCTTCACGTCCAGATCAACGATACAGCCGAAGCGCTTCCGGTCCTCGGATAAATAACCGATGCCGTGGCGCACCGCATCATGGGGTCCCTTCATTCGCACGGGCTGTCCGTGAACGCGGATCTCTCCCGCATCCGGCCGGTCTGCCCCGAAGATCACCCGGGCTAATTCCGTGCGCCCAGCGCCGACCAGCCCGGCAACGCCCAGAATTTCTCCTTTTTTCAAGGTGAAGCTGACGTCGCTCAGGACCCTTCCGCGGCTTACCCCCTGGACCTCAAGCACGGTCTCCCGATCACGTGAGACGCCCTCGGGCTTGGACGTATCGTAAATCTGGCGCCCGACCATCATGGAGATGATGTCCTGCGTGGAGACTTCCGCGGTCGGGACGGTGGCGATGTATTGACCGTCGCGCATCACGGTGATGCGATCCGTAATCCGTTTGATTTCATCCATCCGGTGCGAGATGTAAACGATTCCAACTCCTTCGGCGCGAAGCTGCCGGATGATGCGGAACAAATCCTCGATCTCCGCTTCGCTCAATGCTGCCGTCGGCTCATCCATCACCAGCACATCGGCGTTGTAAGACAACGCCTTCGCGATTTCGACCATCTGCTGCCTCGCAACCGTTAAATCCGCCACCAGCGCGGAAGGGTCCATAACGAGTCCCATGCGCTCGAACAGCGCCTCCACTTGGCGGTTGAGCGCCTTTTCGTCGAGGAACAGCCCGAGTTTCCGCCGCGGCTCCCGTCCGATGTAAATATTTTGAGCGACGGTCAGATCGGGCGCGAGGTTCAATTCTTGGTGAATCATGCTGATCCCCGCATCCTGAGCCGCTTTCGGGTGGTTGATTTCGACGGTCCTGCCTTTGTACGTGATGCTGCCCTCATCCTTCTGGTATACGCCCGTCAATATCTTCATCATCGTGGACTTGCCGGCCCCGTTTTCGCCCATAAGCGCATGAACCTCGCCTTTCCTCAGCTCGAAGCGGCATCCGTTCAGCGCCATCACGCCGGGAAATTTCTTGGTGATTCCTTCCATATGCACAAGTATTTCGCTCACAGTCATTCACCTCTCTAGCAGTGGAGCCTTTTACGATCATTCTACCTGTGGAGTGCAGCCCGCCGGAATGGAATATTCTCTTCGCGATGTTGAAAAATCTATGATTTTTCTCTCATTGAAAAACCCACTCGATAAAGGAAAAAGCTACTCCTCCACAAAGGGAAAGAGCAGCTTCTGATTTTCTTCGGTATACATATTGCTTTTGTGAATGACGACCGAGTCGGTATACACCTTGTCTGGAACCTTATCGCCTTCCAGTACGGAAAGGGCGGTTTTTACACCCAAATAGCCGATGTTAAACGGCTTTTGCACGATAATCGATTGAATGACCCCCTCCTCGAGCAGCTTGACCTCCTTGATTGAGCTGTCGAAGCCGACCAGCTTGACTTGTCCCGTGAGACCCAGCTCGCGAATGGCTCTTCCGGCGCCGACGGTGGACGGTTCGTTCAAGCCAACGATCCCATCCAGGTCCGGACGCTCCTGCAGCAGCTTCATCGTGATCTCGTAAGCGCGCTCTTCCATGCCTTCGCTGAAATAGGTGCCGACAATCTCCGTCCCGGCTCTCCCTTCAAGGATGCTGCGAACGCCCTGCTCCCTCTCAATTTGAGTCGAGGCGCCTTGTACAAAGCTTACAATCGCGACTTGCGCATTCCCAGGAAGCAGAGCGGCAAGTTCTTTGCCGGCTTTCTGCCCGGCACCGAAATTATCGGTTGCAATCAGGGTTTCCGCGTAGCTTCCCTGCACGGCCGAGTCGATCATGACTAAGGGAATCCCCGCCTGGTGAATTTTCTCTGCCACCGGAACAAGGCGATGATAGTCGCCTGCAGCCATGACGATAGCGTCCGGTTTCTCCGGTATCGCCGCCTCGATCAGCTCGATCTGCCGGTCGACGTCGACCTCCTTCGGCGGACCAATGACGGATACCTCCACATTGAACTCCCGCGAAGCCGTATGAACGCCGTCAATCAAGACGCGCCAAAATTCGATTTCGTCCATCGCTTTAACGGCTACGGTTATTTTAGGGGGGGCCTGACGTCCCCCGCCGATCAGCTGATACAAGGCAACTCCGAAGACCAAAGCCGCGACGGCGGCCAGCAGAACATATCGCAAACGAATCGTTGATCTCACGACAGCTTCTCCCCCCTTCCTGCAAGCTCCTCGACTCGGATGGCCGGAATGGTGACAGTAACGGTCGTTCCGGCACCTGGCTCGCTTTCATAGGACAAGCCGTATTCGGGACCAAAATACAGCTGGATCCGCTGATGCACATTCGCGATGCCTACGCTCGTCTTGGATCGCTCCTTCCCCGGAGCGGTCAACAGCTTGGAAAGCTTGTCCGGGGCCATCCCGATCCCGTCATCCGCCACCCGCAGCATAATGCGGTCGCCTTGCAGCTCGCCGCTGATGACGATGCTGCCGGGTCCCTGCTTGTTCTTGATGCCGTGGTAAATCGCGTTCTCCACGAGGGGCTGAAGGAGCACCTTCAGCGTCACGTACGGGTAAAGGCTCGGATCAACACTCTGCGTGAACCGGATTTTATCCTGATACCGCATCTGCTGGATGTTTAAATAACTCGTAATATGCTCGATCTCCGTAGCAATCGGGATCATTTCCCTGCCCTTGCTGAGCGACGCCCGGAACAGTCTGGCTAGCGCCGACGTCATTAGAATCACCTCGTCATGCTTTTTGCTCTCCGCCATCCAAATGATGGAATCCAGCGTGTTATACAGAAAATGCGGGTTAATCTGCGCTTGCAGCGCATTCAGCTCGCTTTTTCGTTTGACCTCCTGCTCGACGACGATCTGGTTCATGAGCTCCTTGATCTTGAGCACCATGACATTAAAGCTGCGGGCCAAGCTGGAAATTTCCTTGGAATGGCCGACCGGAACCCGGATATCGAAATTCCCCTTCTCAACCTCCGCCATCGTTTCCTGCAGGCGTTTGATCGGGCGCGTCAAGTTACGGGAAAGAAGGAATGATAACAGCACCCCGACGCCGAGGCAGAGCATCCCCGCAATGGCAAATGAGCGCTGCATCTGCCTTTTGTTGTCAACAAGCTCATTCTCGTAGAACACGCCGACGATTTTCCACCCGAAATCCGTGTCTTTGATGCTGTAAATCCGACTGCCTCCGTCTTCCTTCACTACAAATCCGCCCCGGGTATCTTGCAGCACTTGCTCCAACCGTTCAGTCTTCAAATTGCTGTAGAGCAGCTGCTGCTGCGGATGGTAGACGATACGGCCTTCCTTGTCGATTACAAATACGTACCCCCGGTTGCCAAGGTCCAGCTTGCTGAGCATGTCGTTGATGACTTTGAAGTTCAAGTCGATCAAAAGAATGCCGATCCCCTTGTCCGGATCCGATCCGCTCAGCTCCCGGCTAAGCGAGACGACCCATCGGTACTCGTCCTTAACGACAGGCTGCACATGCGAGGAGGAGATGACCGCCTGTCCTTTATGCTCTTGCGCCTGCCGGTACCAGTCCTGTTCCTGCAGCGAGATGTTCGGATTCAGCTCCGTATCCATGCGGTCCGAGATGAAGGTCCCGTTGTATCCGAAGATATGGATGGAGGCGATATCCTTACGGGAGACGAGGATGGAGTGGAAGTAGCCGGAGATCTTCCTCTTCAGCTTGGCCAGCTCTTCCGGCTCAAGCCCGCCGCCGGAAACGAGATATTCACGTACATTCGGATTGTTCATGGCCGCCAAAGACATGTCCTTCATGCCGGTGATATAGGTCTCAATATTCGCATTCACTTGGTTAATCAGCTCGGAGGTGTAATTTTCCGCTGTCTCCCGGACCGCCGATTCCGACAACGGGTAGGAGATAAAAATCAGCAGCAGCGCCGTGAACAGAACGAGCATGACGAAGGAGCCGGCGATGCGGGACTGAATGCTTTTGATGCGGGTGGACGGTCTCATCGCCGCTCTCCCCCAGCCGTGATCCGGTTTCGATATTCCGTCGGTGTATCGCCCGTATGCTTCTTGAACAGGACGCTAAAATACTGCGGATCCTGGTACCCCGTGCTCGCAGCAATCTCGTACGTCTTCATTCCCGATTGCTTGAGCAGCTCCTTCGCCTTATCCATCCGGATATCGGTCACGTATTCCACGAAGGTCCGGCCGGTATGCGCCTTAAAGAGCGCGCTGAAATAGCTGGTACTCATGAAAATGCGGCTGCTGACCGTCTTTACGGACAGATCCGGATCGCTATAGTGGGAATGTATGTAATCCACAGCCTCCATCATTTGACTGCGGGTTAGATCCTTACGGGTCTGCGCCACGCCTCGCAGCGCCTCCCCGCATACGCCTTTCAGCCACACCTCGATCTGCTCCAGCGATCGGAAGGAATACAAGTCGGACAGCAGCCTCTTCTCCATCCCGAACAGATCATGATCGTTGCTTCCCATCTCCATCAAGGTCTGCAGCACGGCCAGCATCACGCGCAGAATCCGCACATGGCATAATTCAATCGGCATTGAAGCGCTTCCAATTTCCTGGATCAGCCGCTGGATGCAATGGTCGACCTCGGAAGCGGTCCCCGCACGGATCGCCGACACAAGCGCCGCCTCAGCTTCGAAGCCGTCTTGAAGAGGCTTCCCCCCGCGCACCTCCAGGTCCGTAATGTTCACGACCTGATCAGGCCCCATCAGCAGCCGGTACTCCAGGGCGGCTTCGGAAGCGCGGCAGGAATGCCGGATCTCGGCTACATCGCTGCGTACGGTCCCAATACCGACCGTTACCGTAAACTTCATATATTCCTTCACGGAATTACGAATGTCTTCGGCCAGCTTATATGCCTGTGCATGCAGCTCTTCCGCATTTGATCCTGACAGCACTGCCATGACCTTATGTTCTTTGAAACGAAAAACCGCCGATTCTTGCGCGCTCCCTGCAATCTCTTGAACAATGTTGTAAAGGGCAAAGGCATACAGCTCCACATCAGCCGTCTCCCCATACAGCGACGGCTCGTCTATCTCAGCTGTCATGGCGATATATAACGGCCCGTTTAGCGGAATATTGAAGTACGCCAGCTTGGCCGTGATATCCGCTCTTCGCATCGGCGATGAAGCCAGGCGTTCCAGAAAGCGCTCCGAGAGCAGCGCCATGCTGTTCTTCAGCTCCTGCTTCATCCTTAGAAGATGCTCGTTGCGGCCGCTCTCCTCGTCCATTTCCAGTTTGATTTTGTCCAGCAGCTCGCGCAGTTCTGCGGATGTAATCGGTTTCAAAATAAAGTCTGTTACCTGCAGCTTCACCGCCTGCTGCGCGTAATCGAAATCATCAAAGCCGGTCAAAATAATAATCCGCGTCTTCGGATACTTCTCCACGATATGACGGGACAGCTCCAGCCCGTCCATGTATGGCATGCAGATGTCCGTCAGCACCACGTCCGGCCGTTCTTGGGCCATTACCTCCAGCGCTTCGCGTCCGTTCTCGCAGGCTCCGATGCATTCATATCCATGTTTGGCCCATTGAATCCGCTCTCTAATGCCTTCCCTTACGATCGGTTCATCATCCACGATCAGGATTTTGTACACGCAGCATCTCCCCCATCCGAAGCAATTCACATTTTTGTTGATTTTGTCGCGTTATGAGGTGAATATACAGGAAAAGCCCTTCGGCAGGCAACTGCCAAAGGGCTCCATGATCTGTTATCTACTTGCGGGTATTCATCCATGTGATGAAATTGTTGACCACGAGATCGAGGAAACGGATCGTCGGTTCATGAATCAGCTTACCGGATTCATCCATCTTCTCATGGACGGCGCCGATATAAACCTCATTGTTCGGCAGCAGCGGAGATGTGATGCCCACGGAAAAAAGGATATCCCGCAGATGCTCTTGTGCGCGAACCGTTCCCAGCTGACCCATCGATGCGCCCATGATCCATGACGGCTTTCCGTTCATAACCTTATCGACGCGCGATAACCAATCCAGCGCGTTCTTGAGCACGCCCGGTATGGAATAATTATACTCCGGCGTGATCCATAATACCGCGTCCGCGGCAGCAATCTGCTCTTTAAACTCCTTGACGGCCTTAGGCGGGTCCAGCTCAATGTCTTCATCGTAAAAAGGAAGCGGGCGAATATCCGCAATTTCAAATGTGATCTGATCCGCATACCGCTTTTTCAAATATTCCGCCAGCTTCCGGTTGTACGACTCTTTTCTAATGCTTCCTACAACGATTGCAACTTTCATGATTCCCTCCAGTTCCGTGCTTTTTTAGCACATAAATGTTCCATTGACGATACCCTGCTTGATATGATTACCATATCTTCCGACGTTTAAAATAACTTTTATCCTACTTCATTAACGACAGCAGCCTACACACACCGCGTTCCATATCTGATCTTCTCTCCGGCGGCACATATTGGAGCAGGGACAATGCAGCATAAGGCACTTTGATGGCATGTGGATCTTCATATTGTCTGTTCCAATAGCTTGCTTCCGTAATCGAGGCTTCCTCGGCGATGTTTACCCCCTGGTTCGATAGCGCTTCAGGCCTTAGGCGGTTAAGCTTCATTTGCAGCCGATGATTGCCTTGACCGAGCTTTGCCAGCTCGGCGTATCCGAGCCGTTCCAGTTCAATCAGCGCATGGGCATGGGTAACGCCATGCTCCAGTTCACCGGCAAAAAAGTAAAACTCGCCTTCAACATGTTGATCCGGCAGGACGAGTTCCAGCTCGGAAAGGGCACGAACTGCCAGATCCGATGCATCCCGGTAAGGCGGGATGTCCGAGAGCAAATTTTCCGATCGATTCAGCTGCGTATAATCATCGATTCCGTAATAGCGTGCAAGTTTATGTTCTCCGCCTGCATCTTCCATCAGCTTTAGGATGCCTCGAACGATGGACGGAGTCAGCAAGTCCGGACGGTCCCGCAGCGCCTTTAGCGCGAGTACGCCTAAGGTTACCCCATGTCCGGAGGTGCTCAAATTTGTCAGGTTAGGCAGCAAGCCTTCAATCAATCGTTCCATCAGCTCTGGCTGCGCAGTTTCGGGAGGATAGGGCTTAAACCAATCTTCATGCCGACTGCGCAAGTGGCGGCAATTGGCAGCCAGCCCCTGCAATACCTCCTGCGGAAGGTCATGCTCTTTTTGCATATAATAAGCTGCCAAATAAGCTCCGCCGACATGCCCTTCAAACCATCCGACCTCGCCGCCCCGGCTCAAAGCCGTCAGACCTTCCTCAAGAAATTCGTCGCCAATGACCGAATTCACCTCCTCCCCTTCGGCTGCGTGCGGCAAATTCAGCCTGACCGCAATATCCTTGGGGAAGCTAGTGACCTTCAATCGGATGCTGTACCCGTACATTCTGAAATGAAGACCCTCTTCGGTATCCGATATAATCATCCGGCGATCCAAGGATGACCGAACCCGATCCAGAAAGCGTTCGTCTGTCACGCCATATGTTATTTCCAGTGAAGGCGCCAGCGCATACATCGCGATTGGGATCCATTTGCGCATGGTTGATACAACAACGGCGTGGGCCGTTCCGCCAATAACAAAAGCAAATTGATCAGACTCCTTGGCAATCGTTAACCCGAGCGTCTGTTTCATCCATAATCTTGCAGCTACCGGGTCTTCCACGGGCAGCCCTACCTCCCGCAAATACAGGACACCGTAAGTGCCATACGGAACGAGCACATCTTCCTTCAAATACGGATGGGCAAGAAATTCGAGCAAATTCCCGTCTCCATCCCTGAAGTACACGTTCACACTGGAATCGATTGAAGCAACAATTTTTCCGTCCGGCCCTTTTAATAAGGGCATCTGCTCCCCAAGCTTCTGAACAATGAATTCAAACTGGGAATAAGCCACCTCAAACGCCATGTGGACAGGGGTTATCGGTTCACCAGCTTCCTCAAATTTCAGCGTAAAATCAGGCGTTGGCTGAAACTCGATCTCGTTCCCGCTTTCCCTTGTGACAGGGAAATGAAGCAGATCATGGTAGAATTGCTTCACCCCCTGGATCGAAACCGTCTTTAATTTCAAACAGGCGAAATGGGTAATCATAAGGCTTCGACCTCCTCTTTGCTGCTGATCTTCTTGACCAGCTCCATGAAGATAGCGAGGGCTTCCTTGGCTCGATAATCCAGGACGATCGTTCCTTCTGCCGCTTCCGATTCGTAAAGATTGCGCTGAGACCCCCCGATGGAAATCCACTCCGGACTGTTAATTCCGTGCAGATTGCGTACCGTAGCCTGCATCTGCTGCAACGAACTCACACCGACCGCGCCGCCCGCCGAGCTTACGGATAGAACCGGCTTACCCGAGAAATGCATCTGCCCCATATGATCCAAGGCGTTCTTCAGCACTCCGCTCATCCCTCCGTGATACTCCGGTGTAGTCAAAATAATGCCGTCGGCCTCCATTAACAGACGCTGCAGCTCACGAACGCCCTCATGACGGTTGAATATCTCGTCTGGGGAATAGAAGGGAAGCGGAGTTTCATACAAGTTAAACAGCTCCGTTTCCACGGACCCCAGGTTCATTTGTGCTTGAAGGGCTTTCGCCAAAATGGTGCTTGTTGCTTCCTTGCGGTTGCTGCCCGCGATGATCACGATCTTCATTTGTACTGCCTCCCCTGCTCGTATTTGAAAGCTTGTTATGTACATTGTAGAGGAGGCAAGCGATCGAAATCGTCAGCATATGGAGTGATTTTACAAGCAAAAGCTCTCATGCCTTCGGCTGAGAGCTTCTACAACTTTAGTCTTAGAAAAGTTGGCGTTCATCAGATCCAATTCATTCCCGACACCTTATACAATTCCATGCTTTAGCGCGTAAATGGCCGCCTGCGTCCGGTCGGCAACCCCCAGCTTATCGAGCAGATGACTGACATGGGTTTTGACCGTTTTCTCCGTAATGTGAAGGGCGTCACTGATTTCCCTATTATTCATGCCTGATGCTATCAGCTGCAGGACCTCTTGCTCGCGCCGGGTGAGCTTATCCAGCTCCTGTGCAGCCTTTCCCGAATGACCGGGTCCGCTGGCTTCTTCAGCTCCTGCCGGCGAAGTCACATGCGTCATAAGCAGACCTGCAGCATCCGGATGCAGCTCGACCTGCCCTTGGAACACCCGTCTGATCGCGGCTACCAGCTCCTCCGGCTCAATATCCTTCAAGAGATAGCCGCGGGCTCCCGCCCGAATGGCGGGCAGAACGTGGTCATAATCGACAAACGAGGTCAGCACAATGACTTTAATGTCGGGCTGTTCTTTTTTTAACCGGGCCGTCGTATCGATGCCATTGAGAACAGGCATATTCAAGTCCATTAACACGATATCGGGATTCACTTGTTTGGCCGCCTCCAGCGTCTCCTCGCCATTCGCGGCTTCACCGACCATTTCGATATCCGGCTGCGTTGCCAGAAAAACCTGAAGCCCCCGGCGAACCATGGCATGATCGTCAGCGATCATCAATCGAATCATCGGCCCCCCTCCTTCTCTGTTAATCTCTCCCTCAAGGGCAGCATAACCTCAATGATGGTTCCCTCCCTGTGTACACTGTATAACCGGAATCGTCCTCCTAGCGTTTCAGCGCGCTCGCGCATGCTGGACAGCCCGATGGAATGCTTTGTCAGCTCGTTCAATCGCTGCTTGGTAATCCCTCGCCCACGGTCCTCAATCCGAAGCTCGACTTCATCCTCCTGGAGGGATAAAGCTATCGTTACTTCCTTGGTATCCGCATGCTTGCTCACATTGTTCAGCGCCTCTTGGCCGATCCTCCACAAAGCTTCTTCCACGATACGAGGAAGCTCCTGTATTCCGCTGATATGCGAACGCACATGAAGCCTCAATCGTTCCCCGTATTGCTTAAGCCCTGTCATAAGCCCTTCCTCGAGTCCGGGCGGACGAAGCTGCATGATCAGCTCCCGCATTTCCTTCAGAGCGCTTTGCGATAACGACTGAATATCATGGATCGTGTCCTGCAGCAGACTGTTTGTTTCGTTCGGCTCCCCGGCAAGCATACCGCCTACCCCCTTGGACATCATCACCAGGGAGAAGAGGGTTTGACTTACCGAGTCGTGCAGGTCCCGGGCTAGACGATTTCGCTCATCCATCCTTGCGAGCTCCCGTCGGTTCTCCTCCAGACGGAACCGCTGAAGCGTCATCCCGATATGTTCAGCCAGAGCCTCAATCACCCCGAGGTCCGCCCGGTACGAATCACGGTAGGGGTTATACGCTACCAGAAGCAGTCCCTTCTCGGAATCACCTGCTGCCGCCAGCGGGACAGCAACCGCTCGGGTAACGGATGAGATCCATCCCTCTTTAGCCAAGTGATCCGCAACCCGCTGGGCGTCTTCGGCACTTATCGGATCCGTCGTGACTCTCCCCTTCCGGGAACGGGTTCGTGCGGTATCGGCAAGTGGAAATTTGGCATGGGGCAGCGTGGTTTGCCCTCCGCTGTATAGGGCTCTGAGCGTCACTTCGTTGCCGGCGGGTTCCAGCAATGCGGCCACAGGCCAATCAAAATAACGGCCGATTAAGCTCATGACCTGCTTCGTTAATTCGGCCCGATCCACCGCTTGGGAAGCATAAGCACCGAGTGCGCCGCTATACTCTCCGAGCCGGGCGAACAAATCCGCGCGACGCTGCTCGGCTGTGTATAGACGCATGCGTTCGATAGCGCTGCCGATTTGGTAAGCCACCGACTCCAAGAGCGCCAGCTCCTCTTTGGAGAAGTGCAGCTTCCCGGGGGCAGCTACATTCAACACGCCGAACCTGCGGCTGCCGGATCGCAAAGGAACGGTTGCATGGTGGGTAATGCCTTCCGTATCGCCCCACTGGTACCGGACGGCGTTATCCAGACGTTTGCAATTCAAAATGTTTACGGCATTCCTCAAACGGCCGTCGTCATAACGCTCCAGGCACCAACAGCTGCCGCAGCGCATGGGCTTGTCGTCCTCCCTGCGGAGGGCAGGCGGCAAATTCCGGCCGGCAATGAATTCATGCGTTCCCGGATCCTCCACTAAGAACAGCCAACCGGTCGTAAGTCCTGTCAGCTCCAGCAGCTTCCCAATCACCACATCCAGCATGGGGATTAACTCATTCGATTCGTTCAACGTTTCGGCAATGGTCTTCAGCGTGATTAACTCCTGAACATGCGTATCGTGTGTGGACATACGCGAAAGCTCCTTTTATTTTGCATTCTGAAGTAACTATATTATATAATCCAGTCACGCACCACCTTCCCTCGGCTCCCTTGACCAGAATCCAACGTTCACCTTACGAATGTCTGGTAAAAAACAATTATTATTGTTTTATCTATTGCAAATTTCCACCAATCTATGGCTTAATATAGAGGTCGGGCCGACGAAATGAGCGGAAAGGAGGCTGAAGCGCAATGATTCAGATCCACGAGGTGGTATTCGCTTAAAGCGAATACCCGTTCCCATGGGAGCCCCCGGGGCTCCCTATATCTGTTTTCCAATTCGTAAACACAACAAATTATAAATTCGAAAGGAGGAGGGCAAGCATGATCAATACAATTGTTTTGACACTCAGCGATAGCTTGAACATTCATACAGAAAGAGGAGGGCATCGATGGGCCATTACAAAAACGGTAGAGAAGTGCTTCCCCCCGAGCTGCTGCAGCAAATTCAACAGTATATAGACGGAGAACTTCTCTACATACCGAAACAAAGCGAGCAAAGAGCCGGCTGGGGTGAATTAAGCGGTTCCCGAGAACGCATCGAACGTCGCAATAAGGAAATGTACCGGGCCTACTGCAAGGGCCGGACCATTGAAGAATTAGAACGGACCTACTTCCTGTCCGGAGAAAGCGTCCGCAAAATCATCAGTAAACTTACCCGCGTTGGGACTGGAACCTAAATCTATGAGACTTCCAAATGGCTCACGCGGATTACGATAGGACTGTTCCCCAGAGGGAGCAGTCCCTTTCAATTTACATAGCTATGATCGGCAATGGCCAAGATCGAGAGGGTGCCAAAGGCAGCTCAATATGTCCTATCGCACCGTTGCTCATGTTGGCTCGTATCCGCCCTGTCGAACAGATCAACATCTTTTCAAAAAAAAACGAAAAACAATCAGCCCTTTCGCTTCCCTTAAGGAAGTCGGAAGGGCTGTGTTGTTCCTGTCCACGTTACCTAGTGCCTCTATTCGATTCACACGCAAGAAGCCGCTTGATTTTGAAGATGGGTATTCGGCACCATCACGGTCAGGATCCTAAGCGGCCGTCGTTCGCCGGGGCAACCTCAAACTTCAGCCCCCGTAAAGACCCCCGTCATTTCGGCTCAACCTCGTTCAGCGTCATTCGGTATTCCAAATCCTTCATGTACGTCCCATCCGCATGCCGGAAGATCATTCCGATCGCCAAATCTCCGCCCGTTCCGCGAACAATCGCGATCAGCCGGTTAAGTCCTCCCGCCAGGGTAATCTCGCGTTCCGGATTCGGGACCCGTTCGCCGTTCAAATAGATAACGTACGGCGCGCCGGTCTGAATCTGCAGTCGTCCCGCGCGAGGCGCTGCGGATTCACCCGGCACCCATACGAAGCAGCTCAAAAACCACGGATCCTTGCCCGCATCCCGGATGAGCAAAGCTCCATCCGCTCTCCTGCGCTCTTTTTTCTGCATCCAGCCGTAAAGGCCCTCTCCTAAATTGTTCAGCGAAAAATCAGGATCGGTATAATATGCCTTCATCGCTTCGTAGTCGGCATAGGTCGGGCAGGGCAGCGCCATGACCGCCTCCACGGACCATGCCCCGTCATCCTTCTCGCTCTCAAGGAAGCCGTCGTCAAAGTCCGCGCCAAGATTGGCCAACAAACGTGCGTACAGCCTTCGTGCCTTGTCGCTGTCAGCGTCAAGCGACAGCTGTGAGCACAGGATGGAGCCGCCGCCCGCCTTGACCTCGATCAGGAATGCCCCGGATCCGCGCGCCTTGCTGCGATTCAGCTCAACCAGCGCGAGGCGGCTGTACTCCGAAGTGTAGCCGTTCACGAAGTAATCCTTCCAGGCGGTCCCTTCGACGCTGGCCAACAATGTCGTTGCTTCCTGCACCTCCAGCCGGTGCGAGGCTAGCGGCCGGTTGGCGGCGTCCCGCGGCGACAGAAACACTTTGTCAAAGCCGAACAGATCAACCGGACTGAAGCCGCTCACCAGCTCCCCGGCGTCGCCCGCAGCCAGATGGAACGTTTCATGCGGCTCCACAAGCACCGGCCGGCCCAGCAGCCGGGCAAGCGCCTCCTGGTCGCAAGGCTCCGCCGGCAGGACAAGCACCCGTCCACCGGCTTCGGCATAATGCCTGATTGCCTCGGCGAGACCAGGGGCATCGAGCAGGCAAGCCTCTACAACCAGCATGCGGAGATCTTTTGCAGATTGGGCAAAGCCGTCACCTTCACCAGCCGGTGCAGATTCCATGAGCGCCTCGGCATCAAGCAAAGCGCAGCGCAGCTGCAGCTTGTCGAGAAATGCCGCAGCCTCTCCGCCAGGCCGAACCAACGCGCCTGAGGGCCCAGCGTCATCCCCGGTTAATCCATCTGCGCGGCCCGCGTAAGCAAGCAGGTTGCGAAGCAGCAAGCAGGCTTGCGGAGCACGAGCGATATTGGCCATCAGCTCCAGCTGGTTCGCCAGCAACAAGCCGCGGCCGTTTCGGTATTCCAAGATCGGGGTCCATAGATCCCCGCCGTCGCCGAAATCGCCTGCGCCGCATTCCAGAAGCATGGTGAAATCCCCGGCTGCCGGCTTCTCGAATGCTGCGCGAATGATCGGCAGCGGTCCTTCCTCGCATAGCTCCTCCTGCCAGAACATTAAGTCCTCGTCTCCGATTCCCGACAGAACCGGATGGCGGTAATCGCCAGCATGGGCACGAAGGAACGGTCTTCGCGACAGCGTTAGCCGTCCCAGCGACAGCCCGGTCTGCTCCAGCATCACCAGATGTCCGCCTCGAGCAACGAAGTCTTTCAGCAAATCCTCGAGCGAGCCGTCCGGGTCCACCGTCCTGCTGCCGATGATGAGCAAGCCAGCGGCCGGCAGCTGGGCGATCGCCTCCCGATCCACCCGTTCGCAGCCGGGAACGAGCCTGCGGAGGATGTCGTAATCCTCTTCCGATCCCCAGTAGGCGGCCGGACGTTCGACGTCGACGGGATCGCGGAGCAAACTGGCTGACACGAGCCGGAACTCTACGCGAAGCTCATGCATCCGCCGCCCGCCATGGAGCAGCACTGCCGAAAGCACGGCCACCCCTTCTCTCTTGACGGGTGCGGGAGTCCAGGTTATCCCGATTGTTCTAGATTCGGCAGGCTCTTGACGGAAGGCGAAGACCTGCTCATGAACGACCGCCTCTCCCTGTATGATCTTGCATTCAATCCGTACCTCTTGCTCCGAGAGCGTATCATTGAAGACGTCAAAATGTCGGGTGATGGGCGCATCATCATAGAAGCAGCGATTATATTCAGACGCGAACATCGTGACCGGCTTAAACGCCTCGGCCATGATGGCGAACGCCGGATTGGGCGCGTACATCGGATGATCAGGCAGCAGTCCGTTGTTGATCGTCAGCGAATAAGCCGGGATCCTTCGGGGCATTACACCGGGCAAGCCCGGTACCGATGGCGGAACCGCAGCATCGCGCTCCGGCATCGCCCTCATGAAGTAATGCGCGAAATTGAACGTCGATATGCCGGAGACGCCTTGCCGCCGCGCATACTCTACGAATAAGCGCTCCTTCTGAGCCAGTCCTGCCGCACTCTCGTCTGTATCCCGGTATGCCCTCAGCCCAACATACTGGCTGCTGTTCTGCGGACAGATGTACCACCATCCTCCGTGTTCGCCGTAGGTCAGCGGAACGGACCGGTCCCACTGAGCTATCGTGCCGTCGATGTTGTAATGTCGGCTTTCCACCTCCGTATGCGCTTTGGGCAGCAGCCGGTTGTCTCCTTCGGCGACGATCGGTCGCGTTGCGTCCAGTTCCCGGATCGCTTGGATGAAGCAGGGCATATGCAGCTTGTAACCGTCCCGTCCGTCCACCCAGCGCATTTCGTTCTGGAGGCTCCACATGATGACCGACGGGTGATTCTTGTCCCGGCGAACGAGCCGCAAAACATGCATGCGGCAGTTGACTATATAGTCGGAATGGTCGGCAAGCATCGATTTGGCCGATCCATATATTGCCGTTTCGTCGACGATCAGCATCCCTTCTTCGTCGGCGATCCGCACGTAATCCTCCGGATACGGCTCGGCATGCAGACGAACGCTGTTGATCCCGACGGAACGGCACATCCGGTACCAATTACGGATGTACGCTTCCGTCTGCTGCAGCCCGCCTTGAAAATGCCATGAATCGCCGCGAAGCCGGATCGGGATGCCATTCAGCATAAACCGCGGGCCTTCGCACCAAAACTCGCGGAAGCCAAACACTTCAACACGTTGATCGACAACCTGCCCGCCATCCAGCAATTCAACTTCGGCCGCATACAGAAACGGCGTATCCGGGTCCCACAGCTTGGCATCCCGCCAATCCAGGCTGAAAGCGGCACGGTAAACAGCTCCGCCGCGATCGTTTACGCACAGCCGGAGATGTGAAGCCGCTTCAAAAACGAAGTGCTCCGCCGGCCGCTCCGCTTGAAGGACCGGCGGTCCCCCTTGGGCGAGCCCTCTTCGAGCCGTGCCGCTCCCGTGCTCGAGCATCTCACCCTCCGTGCCCGTTCCTCCGAGCGTGCAAACCTGCAGCGGTTTGCCATCATCAGCCGCTTGCCGGCCGCTCCCGCTGCCAGGGAAATCTCGATGCTTCAGAAGCTGATCATCCCGCTGCGATATCACTCCGATTTCCCGGATATTCACTCTGACGCGGAGCGAGTCTGAGGCCGCCTCCGGATCGGTTGTTCCGGCCAACACATCCAGCTCAAACCGGCCTTTCCTGATTGATGTACGGATCGTAACATCCTCTATGGATAGGGGAGGATAGCTCTCCAAATATATATCCTGCCATATCCCCCGGGCGACATTGCCAAACCATGAGCCCGTCAGACCTGTCACCTTCTCCATGCCAGACGGGAGCGTCACTTTGTCGAAGCTTCCGCATACGACATGGAGATGATGCTCACGCCCCTGGCCGACCTTAGGCGTAATATCTAATCGCAGCGGCAGATAGCCGTCTTCCCATACGGCAACTTCTTCCCGATCGAGAAAGATGACGGCCTTTTGCATAATGCCGTCCAGGCGCAGCACGATTCGCTGCCCGGCCATGTCCTCGGGAATCCGAAAGCTTCGATGCAGCACGCCAGCCTCCGCTTCGTCCCATTCTTTCGGGTAGCCGTAAAGGTCCATCGGAGCATATCCGTGCTCGGGAATTTCACCGAACGTTCTGCCATTCGCCTGTCTGTAGGACCGCCGCCAGCTGGATGGGACTTGCACCCGCCGCGATTCGTATACAAGCTCATCCGGCAGCCGCCTCCACTGCGTCTGGCCATACAACGGCATAAAATCCCATTCCCCGTTCAGACACACCCGATTACGCATCGTTCATTCCCTTCCTTTCATCATAAACTCGCAAGTCAAGCACTAACTCCAGCTCCCGCCAAATCTCCTGTCCAGCTGGAACATCCCCCCATTTGATGAAATGCGGCTCCATCACCTCTGCCCAATTGTCCGGTCGAAGCTTCGTGTTCAGCTTTCCTTCGTACGGGGCGGGCTCGATCGTGGCCGGGAGCTCGGAATAGAAGAAGAGCACCGTCTCGTGCATGCCGATGATCCCATACTTGTCACCGTCGCCCGGCCGCTCTTCCTGGTATTGATAATGGTAATACACGTAGCTTGCAGCCTCTTCCGGCTTTAAACGAGCGATCCTTCCGTACGGCAAGCTGCTTTCGTTCCTGCGCTTCCAGTGCAGCTCCGAAACGGGGGATTGATAATGAAAAATATCGATCATCGGCGCCCACCTCCGTCCCGGTTCTGCGCCGGGCCATGCCGCCAGCCAGGCATCGGCTTCCGGCAGCAAGCTTTCCGGGCGTACCGGCCCGCGTAGGCATTCGTAATATAGGAACAATCCGCTTCCGTTCGCAAACAAGCTCATTCTGGATACATGCTGACGTTCCATGGCTTTCTCGGCCGCAAACCTAATCCGCTCCTCGCGTAAACCGGAAACGGCGTCCATGTTCCCGATTCCCTCGGCTCTATATAAGCAGCGCTTCATAACACACCTCCAAACGTGAATTTATGAGTTAGCCACTGTCACAGGAATTGTGTCTGCTACAAACTTCACTTGCCCGATTTCGGATATAAAAGGCGCTGCCCCCCGATCGCGAGAGGAAGCGCCGCATTTAAGACACCACGGTGAAGCGAATGTTGTCAAACAGCATATAATCGAAACCGCTCACGTAAAAGCCCACTTTCCCGGATGGCCTGTGATTCGGATCAGTGCCGGCCAGTCTTGATTCGCCGTCGACGTAAACCGCAACGTCTCCGTCCTTCACGATAATCTTGACTGCATATTCCGTGTCCGGCTGAAGGTCCCGATGCGGCAAGGCGGACTCGGCGATCTTCTGCCAAGCCGTATCATACAGGATCCAGGCGGATGTTCCATCCGGACGCGTACGATAGCCGATTCGAGTCGAGCCGTTGGCATCCTGCCGATCAAAGACATACATCGTGCCGTCGTCCGGCATGGAAGCCGGGGTCTTCAGGGTGAAATCAAGCTCATACGATTGGAAAGCCCTGTCCAGCAGCCCTGTTGCCCCGTTCAAAATTTTGTAGCGCCGATTGCCGTCCGGATCCGCAGCGATACTCCGGTTC
This sequence comes from Paenibacillus sp. FSL R5-0810, assembly GCF_038002285.1. Taxonomy (NCBI): domain Bacteria; kingdom Bacillati; phylum Bacillota; class Bacilli; order Caryophanales; family Paenibacillaceae; genus Paenibacillus; species Paenibacillus sp. FSL R5-0810. The sequence goes on along the minus strand of NZ_JBBOCF010000001.1, from coordinate 1,067,460 downwards.
GGGTCCACCGGCCAGCCATTGCCGCCCGTCTCGAAGTCGGTCTCGTGCATGATGCTCGAAACAGTTACCTTGATATCCGCTTTGACGAGCGGGTTGATGACGGATACGGCCGTGACGTTCGTAACGCCTTCATATACGGCGCTGACGACCCCCGTATCGCTCACCTCCGCTACGGCCGGATCGGCGGATTGCCAGATCACGCCGGTGTCCGGGGTGCCGGCGGGGTCGAACGTCAGCTCAAGCTGCCGCTGCTCCCCGGCGGCAAGCCGCACTTCGCGTTCCGAAGGAATAATGCCGGCCAGCTCCGTCGTCAGCGCTTTGAACCGGATGTCGTCAAACAGCATGTGGGTGACGTTGTTCACGTAGAATCCGACCTTGCCCGCCTCGTTATGGCCGGGATCAGCAGCCTTCAGGCGGAATTGGCCGTCCACGTACACGCTGATCTCGCCGCCATGCACAAGGATTTTGATCTCGTACTCCGTATTCGGCTTTAAATCGTGGCCGGGCAGCTTCACTTCGTGAAGAATCGTCCAAGCGGCGTTATACAGCAGCCAGGATGATGAGCCGTCTGGGCGGGTTTTGTAGCCGACGCGGGTAGAGCCGCTGCCGGCCTGGCGGTCGAACACGTACAGCGTCGCGTTTTCCCCGATCGACTCCGGCGTCTTCAGCTTGAAGCTCAGCTCATAATCGGAAAAGGTTTTGGCGCTTAGACCGGTAGCGCCATTAAGAATTTTGTACCAGCGGTTGTCCCCTTCCTTGACGATGCTGCGGTTCGCATCCTGCGGCCAGCCGTTAGCCCCTGACTCGAAATCGGTGAAATCCATGATGCCGTCTCCGGCCTCGACCGTAACGTCCACCGTTGCCGTGAGCTGCGGATTCTCCGCCGATGCCACCGTAATGACCGTCTGGCCGACCTCCTGACCTGTAACGATGCCGTTATCGTCGACCGCAGCGATGGCGGGATCCGCCGATGTGAAGACCAGCTTCGGATTATCGGCGTTCCATGGCAGAACCGCCGTCCGCAGCTTTACCGTTTTCCACCGGTCCACCGTAACCTCGTCGTCATAAACCACGACGCCTTCGACCGGGTATCCGTCCGGGCTGTTGGTCGTGCCCGCTTTCCCGTGGATGCCGATCTCATGGAACGGGATATCGGGAAAGCCGGGTATCGCCTCGAATACTTGAGCATCCGGTCGAAGCGACAGGTCGCCTCCCGCCAAGTTGACGAAGCCGGGATCCTCGTCGGTTACCCAGTTATCCGCATATTGGACAAGATTGAATTTGTCGTACGCGCCTTCCTCGTTCGTCGTCGAACTGCGTGGTACCGTCGGATTGTAGACGACGTTGCCGTGGAATGTATTCGTATCCGGATAATAGCGGTTTTCCGTGAAAAAGTTCGCGAGTTCCGGATACTTGGCCAGGTACGGCGTGCCGACAAAGTCGTTGTTGGCTTCGAACAGCGCCCTCCATTTCGGCATGTAATTCAGCGGCACCTGATCATCCGGCTCGTCGCCGAGGAACAAGTCGGCATAGTCGTACGGAACCTTGCTGTCTACGAATATATTGTTGCGGGTCAAGATATGGGCCCCGCCGTTATTTTTGATCGCCGAGTTGCCCATTTTGTAGAATATATTCTCGTCGATCTTCAGTCCCATCGTGAAGTTGTCGGGATAGACGCCTTCAACGCCAGGCTTGCTCTCCCCGATATGGTGGAAGTAATTGCGGCGGATGACGGTGCCGCGCTGCTGCGGCGTCTCGCCCGCGTTCATATAAATGGCGCCGAGATCGGAGAACGTTTTGCATACGTCGTAAATGTTGTTGTACTCCACCAGATGATCATTGCCGAATATCAGCACGCCGGGATGCGGTGCGTCATGCAGCTCGTTGTTCGACATGCGGTTGCCCACTCCGGACAAGAGCACGCCGGGGTTGTAAGCTTTATGATAATAAGCGAAGTCATGAATGTGCGAATTCTCCACCGCGTTGTTGCCCGGAGCGAGGGTAGTCTTGTCGCCACCGGTGAGCGTAACGGCAGTGCCCCCGATATGATGGATGTGGGTGTTCTCGATTTTATGATCTGTTCCCGGCACTCCGGCAAAGTCGTTATAATGGAATCGGCTCTGGGTGTTCACCAGCACGCCGCTGTTGGTGAAATTGCGGATTTCGCTTTGCAGAATGCGCATGTGGCTTCCGCCCATGAACACAACCGCCGAATCGCGCCCATTCTCCAGAATAAGCTCGGAGAAATCAATATAGGATGCATCGATCGCATTGATCATCGGTGTTTTCAGCATCGTTACTTCAATGGATGGATCGGCGGTCATAAATTCGGCGTTCGGCAGAAAATACAGCTTCCCGGTTTGGCGGTCGATATAATACTCGCCTGGCATATCGATCTCCTCGAGCAGGTTTTGCGCAAAATGGAAATCCGGGTACCAATTCTTGAAGATGCCGCTCATCTCGCCGTAACGGAGCGTTATGCTCTTGGCTTCCGTGTCGATGGCGGCGATTTGGTTGTAGGACCATTCCCAGCTATACCCGAAAATGCCGTCCAGCCAAATATCATCCGCCTGCGTCCAATATTGCGGCCTGTCATACGTGTAAGTGAAAGTGCCGCCCCGCTTATGAACCTCCCCGTCCGGACTTTTTCGAGTCGGTCCGGGATCGAGGATTTCGTCCATTTGCACCGTTCCCTCGTTCGGCCAGCGCGCCAATGTCATCCCTTCCCCACCGACGTACAGCTCCATCGGCGGAACCTTGCTCAAATCGTTGGCCAAATAATATCCGTGCCGGCTCATCTCTCCGTAATCCGTGATGCCGAGTGAAGCCAGGTCGGCGACCAGGACTTTGCTTCTGGCCTCCTCGCTAATGATGCGATTCAAAATGGCCGTGTCGGTAACCGGAACGAACGCGGATTTCTCAAGCCTCCTTGAGCCGGACAATATGACCGTCTCACCCGGATAAGCCGTGTACGTGATCGGCTTGCCGGCTTCCCCCGAATCCTGGGCGTTCAGCTCGAAGCTTGCCGTCCGCTCGTAATGCCCTTCGCGAAGATAGACCGTGACGCCTCCCCTCGGCAGCCCTTTCTTTGCTTTCAGCGCCCGGATGGTATCCCGCGCTTTTTCCAACGTTCGAAACGGTTTGTTCTTCGTCCCTTTGTTCGAATCACTTCCGTCCGGAGCGACGTAATAGGCCGTCCCGTGCGGATTGCCGTAGGCCGATGCCGTGTCGGTCATCAGTGCAAACGGATGCAGCGCGAATAGCAGGCTTGCAGCCAGCGCAGCAAGCAAAAGCTTTTTCATCATTTGCTCTCCTTCCTCCAAGTGGGGTACGGACAGCCATACCGCGAAGCACGGCATAGTCGTCCCAGGACAGCAGGTTTCTCTCGGGCGCTTAGGTGCCTATCCCTTAACGTTTGTCCGGGCCGACGATTATTTCAAGCCCTTCTCTTTCAGGAATTGCTCAAATTGTCGCGTCACCTCCTCCACATACCGATCTTCACCCGCTTCCTTCAGCTTGCCGTACAGCACGGGCCAAGTCTCCTCGAAATCAAGCGTGCCGGTCACGAGCCCCCGCTTGTATTCGCCCCATACGGCGTTCAGGTTGGCGATCTCCGTGCTGACCGGCTCCGAATTGAACTTGAAAGCACCCACCGGGTTAATTTCGGAGCTCGTGTTGATTTTTTTCGTTTCCTCCCAAATGTTTTCCGGCTGTCCTTCCTTCAGGTAGGAATTGAAGACGCTGCCGAACACCCAATCCATGTTCGGGCGGTATCTGGAATCCGCCATCGGCTTGATGTACTCGCCGCTCAGCTTCTCGTAATGTACGCCCTCCAAGCCGTTGCACAGCAGATTGTAAAGCTCCTTGTCGGTGTTGATCAGATTCAGCAGCATCATGGCCCGTTCCGGATTTGGCGAAGTGCGGCTGATCGACTGATTGGTCGTCGCCGAATAGCCGTTGGAGAACCAATCGCTAAGCGGGATGATGACGACGTCGTTGCCGCCGTTCTTCGCTTTCACTTCCGCCTCGACGCCCGGCTTTAACGTGACGTCGAACTCTACCGCAATCTGGCCTTTGGATTGATAGTCGGTCATTTTTTCCGTAGCGGCGTCCTTGTGGATGTAGCCAAACTTATACCACTTGCTGGCCAAACGGAAATTATCCAGCTCCTCCTCGGGGTAGCGGTAAAGCGTATAGGTCGGGTCATCTGTTTTGATGTAGAAGTGATCGTCCAGTCCCGGAACGACCCAATACTCATCATCATGCGCCTGAGGGTTGACGAATGAGCCGCCGAACAGGCCGATCGGAATGATGCCCGGCTCGTTTTGCTTGATTTGTTCGAGGAACGGCTCGATATCCGCTATGCTTTTAATTGTCGAAGGATCCAGGCCGTATTTATCGGCAAACCGCTTTTGTACGATGAACCCGTAACGCGAACCGTTGATCTGCTGATTCGGGACGCCGTAAATTTCCCCGTCAACCGAAAGGCCCTCCCACATGACCTGCGGAACGTCCGCTTTCAGCTCCGGCGCGTATTGGTCCAAGAGCCCGTTCAGCGGCTGAATGGCACCCTTGCGTACCAGCTCCTCCGGTTTCAGCATGTAGCCGGTCCACAGGATATCGAACTTCTCGCCCGCAGCCAGAACGGTGTTCATCTTCTGCACGTAATCCCCCAGGGCGACCGGCATCAGCTTGACGGTGGCGTTCAGCTTTTCTTTGACGATTTTGTTGATCTCCTCTTCGACCTTCTTCTGGTCCGGCTGAAGCTGAAGCAGCGGATAATACCATGTGAGCTCGACGGGCTCAAGCCCGCTTGTTCCGCCTGCCTCCGGCGTTGTTCCTTGCGCTTCCGGCGTTCCTCCGCCGTCCGTGCCGCTTCCGCCATTCCCGCCGCAGCCGGCGAGCGCGGTCATCGCGATCAAGGCGATCGCCAGCAGCCCTAACAGTCTTTTTTTCATGACATGACCTCCTACACGTTTATTGGTTGTTCTATGTTAACCCTTGAGGGAGCCAACCGTAAGCCCTTTCACGAAAAATCGCTGGAAAAACGGAAAGATGACCAGCATCGGCCCGCCGGCCAGCACCGCAATCGCCATTCTTGCCGAATTGTTCGGAAAGCTGGATAGATCGATCCCCAGCTGCTGCGTAAATTCCGAATTGGAGGTGATGAACTCGATGCTGGACAACGTCCGCACGAGCAGCAGCTGCAGCGGCACCTTGTTCGGATCGTCGATGTACAGCATGGCGTTAAACCACTCGTTCCAGTACGTAAACGATATCAGCAACCCGAGCGTGGCCAGGGCCGGTGTGGACAGAGGCAGAATAATCCCGAAAAAGATGCGGAGCTCCCGCGCGCCGTCGATTTTCGCGGATTCCACGATTTCCAGCGGAATTTTGGACATGAAGCCTTTCATGACCATAATGTTGAACGGGGACAGCAGCACCGGAAGAATCAGAGCAAGCAAGCTGTCTTTCAAATGCAGGTACTGCGTGATCAGAATGTAGGAAGGAACGAGGCCTCCGCTGAACAGCATCGTGAAAAAGACGTAAAACGTTGTCGCCCGGTTGTAGCGGTAATCCGGCCTGGAAATGACGTATGCGGTCATCGCGGTAAGCAGCAGACCCGCCAGCGCTCCGATCACGGTCACCGTGACCGTTACCCCGTATGACCGCAGCAGAATGTCGGGTGCATCCAGAAGGTAGCGGTACGCCTCCAAGCTGAAGGATTTGGGCAAAAACTGATACCCGTTTTCGGTGAGCGACGCTTCGTCGGTGAAAGACACGGCGATAACAAGCAGGAACGGAAGGACAACCGCCAAGGAAAGCAGGGCAAACAGCAAGTGAATGATCATTTTGGAAAGCTCGAACTTTTTAGGCACCGGGTGTCTCCTCCTTTCTTACCACAGGGAATGGTCGGGATTGATTTTGCGCACGATTCCGTTCGCGACAAGCACAAGCACGAAGCCGACCACCGACTGGTAAAAGCCCGTAGCCGCCGACATGCTGACATTGCCGATCTCGCGCAGCGCCCGGTACACGTACGTGTCGATAATATCCGTGGAGCCGTACAGGAACCCGGAGTTGTTCGGAATGAAGTAATGCAGACCGAAATCGCCGCGGAACATGCTGCCGATTGAGAGAATCAATAGGATGATGACCAGCGGGGCCAGCAGCGGGACGGTAATTTTGGCAGCCATCTGCCACTTCGTCGCCCCGTCGATGCGGGCCGCTTCGTAATACTCGCTGTTAATGCCGATAATGCCGGCGAAATAGATGAGCGTGTTGAACCCGACCGCTTTCCATAAATGGACAAGGATGAGGATTGCCGGCCACGCCTCGGCCGTCTGGTACCAGCTGACCGGATCGATGCCGAACATCTGCAGGGTCCGGTTGATGAAGCCGTCGGAATGGTTCAGGAAGGCGTAGGCCACGTATCCGACGAGCACCCATGACAAGAAGTGCGGCAGGAATAAAGCGGTCTGATAAAATTTGCTCCATTTCGCCCGGATCTCGTTCATAAAGATCGCCAGCAGCAGCGCGGCCACGGTCGTCACAACGATGTAAGCGGCATTGTACAGCACGGTGTTGCGTGTGATACGCCAAGCCGTATCGGTCGAGAACAGATAGCGGAAGTTCTCCAATCCTACCCATTCGCTGCCAAATATGCCGAGATCGTAGCGGTAATGCTTGAAGGCAATGATCAAGCCGACCATCGGAATATAAGCAAAAATCAACTTATACAAAATCCCCGGCAGGGAGAGCAGGAACAGCTCCCGATTGTTCCGAAAATGCTGCAGCTCCCTGCGTATCACCGACTTTCGCTTACGTGCCCCTGGGGGCGCGGGCGTCCGTTCGGGTTCCGGAACCGACCGGTGAGCCGTCCCGGTCTCGACCGATCGTGAAACATTGTTCAACATAGCCAAAGCCCCTCTCTTTCGTTATGCGCTTCTCGCCTGCATCCCAGGCTTTGCATGTTTAACGATAGCGCAAGCCTCGGCCTTGCGTTACTGTACATTTTTTGGATAGCTGTACGGGCGGACTGTAGGGATTCCCGATTGCTGTACAGCTGCCTGTAAGGATTCAGGTTTACTGTACAGATGTCCTCTCCCTTCGAAAGGGTGCAGGACGAACCGGGCTAAGGCACAGAAGACGGCCGAATTGAAGACAAGGGCATGCCAAAAACCCGCAAACGGTCATCTTCATTTGCGGGTCGTATGGAAAGCTGCCGATTCTCGGATTAAGTGCTGCGGTCGATGGCCGACTTCAGGCGGTACTCCTTCGGTGTCGTGCCATAACGGCGCTTGAACAGCCGATAGAAATAGCTTTCATTGCCGAAGCCCACCTTCTCCATAATTTCGGCTACGGTCAAATGCTGCTGTTCCAAATAATGCTGAGCCCGGGCCAGGCGGGTAGCGTTAATCTGGTCGACGACAGTCGTTCCCTCCTGGGCTTTGAACACCTGTCCCAAGTAGACGGCGCTCATCTTCAGCATGTCGGCAATCTTCTGAACGTTGAGGTCCGGGTCGGCGTAATGCTTGTCGATCATCTCTTTGACAGTGTCAGCCAGCAGACGGTTCTTATCTTCGCGGGCGCTGCGCCGCTGCTCGAACACATCCCGAACGACGTCAAGAAGAACGCCCTCGATCTCGTCCAGCGTCTCTTTCTCGAGAATGCGCCGATTGATGGCCTGCAGATCGACCGATACCGGGTTCAGATTATGGTTATTCATTTCGCTCAGCGTATGGCTCAGGGTCATCGTAAGATGGAGCAGCGCCGAGAACATGTTGTCAAAGCTGAGCTCGCCAAGCAGCTCCCGCAAGCTTCGGATGGCTTGCTCCGTCTCGTCGGGATTCCCGCCTTTCAGCCCTTCGGTCAACCGGCGCTCCAGCTCCTTCGGAATGCCGAACGACGGGTTCCGTTCGTTTCGGATGATCATCTCAGGCCGAATCACCGCTCCTTTGCCAAAAATCATACGGTAGCTGGCATGCTTCTGGGCTAGATGGTAATGCTTCGTCAGCTGACGGTAATCCTCGAACGTTTCGCTCAGCGTTACGGTAAACGTGATCCGATAATAGCGGAGGATCGTTTGCTGTAGCTCCCTGAACCGTTCATGCAGCGATTCGAGCGTCGCTTGTTCGCCGCCTGCGATAAAGACAAGATGGCCGCTCTTCATATCCGCAGCTTCACACGTTCCGCCGCGCGAGAGCAGCTCCTGGCCGATGTTCGCTATGGCGAAGTAATACAGCGACTCGGACTGCGAGCCCGGCTGCCGCGCCAAGCCCTGCAGATCGTCAATCTGCACGAGCGCTAACCGCAGCGGCGAAGGAAACGCGATATCCATTCCGTACTGATCCTTGATGCGCAGGAAGGCAGCTTCGTCCATGCTCTCGCTGTGACTGATCAAACTCCGCATATGATATGCCTTGGCGATATTCCACTGTGAGAGGCGCTCCTGCTCCAGCCCCTTGAGCTTGCCGATCATTTCCGTAACATTCTCCGTGATGAGCGACAGCTCATCCTTCGCTTTGGCGTGACCGCGTCCGTCGTGGGGAACGAGTGTGAGCAGCCGACCGACCGGCTTATACAGCCGCAGCGAAATGAATACCGACAGGAGTAATGCCAATAGGGACACGGAGAAGGTGACGGTTATTTCCGTCCACCTCATTTGCCGGACGCTCCCGAGCACGTCATCATAGTCCTGCAGGCTGATGATCTGCCAGTGGTTCAAGCCTTTGCTCAAATAGGTGACCTTGTATTTTTTCTCCCCCTGCTCATGAATAAAGGAGCCCGGCGTGTTTTCCGCTGCGCCCATGCGTCCGAGCAGATCGTTCTTGATGTCCAGTCCGTCCGGCAGTGTGCGATCCCCCGCCATCAGCACTTGCCCTTCGCCGTCGGTGACGAACAGAACGTCGTCTTCCCGTTCAGCCACACGATTAAGCGCTTTCACATTGTCAAGCATCCACCCCGGCTTCACCGTCAAGATGAGCGCGTTGCGATTGACCGAACCGAGACTCGGTCCGTCGTAGACAAAAAAAGCAAACACATCGACGCCTTCCTGCTCCCCATCAAGATCGAGCGGGATGAGCTGCAGCTTCGGCAAATCGGCACGGGAAGCCATATACGCTTCCAGTGCTCCGTACAGGACGCTCGTGTCCATGTCGTGGCTTAGCGACGAGAAGAACCGGCTCTGCTTGCCGTTGTAAAAAACGGCTGCATGCAAATACGGCGATGCGGCAACCGTCCGGTTGAGCCGCTCAAACTTTAAGATGCTTTGCTTATAGTCCGACCCGGATTTGAGCGCGATCAGCTCCTCGTCATTGTACAACGAGACCGCCAAATCCTTCACGATGCCGTTCATGTTCTCGATATTGTAATCGATTTGGGTGAGCAGCTTGCGATCGGCTTCATTCTGCAGGCTTAACACCTTATCGCGTGCAGATGCATTCAGGAGTAAGGAAGCCACGGCCAGCATCGCGACAACGAGCATAAAACTTAACAAGATCCGCTGCAAATATTTGCGAGAGCGGAGCGTCTGCAGCATGTTCATTGGACCACTCTCCATGCATAAGTTGGGTGGCTTTACTATAAGCCTGCGGGAAAATCGTTGTCAATCGGGATTTTCGGCCCCGCCTCCCCTTCATCCCGCTGCCGCTGCAGCATCCGCCGATACGCCCCCGGCGTCACACCATGCTTGGCGGTAAATAGGCGAGTCATGTAATTGGCATCTCGAATCCCCACCCTGTACGCGATCTCGGAAATGCCAAGCACCGTGCCGCCCAGCAGTTTCTTGGCCTCCTCCAGGCGCAAATGCAGCACGTATTGAAGCGGCGTTTTACCGATATGCTTTTTCATGCATCTCGCAATATAGCCTGCCTGGAAATGCAGCTCCTCCTCGAGCGACGCTCTGTCGAACGGCTCCTTCCAATGTTCATTCAAATATGCAACGGCAGCCCTGGCCAGCCGTTCGGAGGGCTCGGGTGCAGACGTCCGCGCGCATTCCGCCTGCAATGCGGCGAACAGTTTGGCGAGCAGAAGATGGAGCAGAATCGCGTTTTCCCCGTTCAGTCTGTTATGGGTATCGTTCAACCCGCGGAGGATCGGCTCGATCGCCTGCACGTCCACAGCGGCAAACTTCGGTAAATACATGCGCTGCTGCGCTGGGGGCTCGACGTCCTCGACCGTGCCTTTGGACAGCAGCACGGACCAGGGAATGTCTTCTTGCCGGATGCGCGTCGCAGCATGCCCATGGATGAAATGCACCCAGTAAATCTCCGTATCCTCTTCGCAGGATCGATGCCCGATATGAGGCAGGCCCGCCTCCAGCACAAGCAGCTTGCCCGGGCTGATCTCGTATTCGGTTCCCTCTTCGGTCATATAGAACGTTCCCCTCGTAACCAACAGCAGGTCATAGACGCCGAAGGTGCGGGCGAAGTGCCGATCTCCCGGCTTCCATACGGCATGTCCCGCCGTCACGAATTGCGGCAGCGGCGGAATCGCGAATTCAAGGCATAGCAAAACAGCAGGCTCCTCTCTCGCATAAGTTCATTTTGTGCTAGTCAAAGTCTATATTATCACTGGTTCGAAGGCTGGAAAAGAGTTACATTGGAGCACAAGAAACCGTTCTCATGAATATGCAAAGGGGCTGACCACGCATGCGATTCCGTCAGGTTCATCTCGATTTTCATACGTCGGAGGCCATTCCGGGCATCGGAAGCCGCTTCTCCAAATCCCAGTTCCAGAACATGCTTCGATTGGGGCACGTCGACTCCATCACGGTCTTTTCAAAATGCCATCATGGCTGGGCATATCACCCCAGCGAAGCCAACGAAATGCACCCTCATCTAGCCTTCGATTTGCTGGGCGAGATGATTGCTGCCGCGCATGAAATCGGCGTCAAAACGCCGGTATACCTATCGGCCGGCCTCGATGAAAAGCTGGCTCGCCGCCATCCCGAATGGCTGATTCGGGATGCGGAAGACCGGACGCGCTGGGTGAAGGATTTCATGACACCAGGCTATCACGAGTTCTGCTTCAATACACCTTACCTGGACATTCTGCTGGCGCAGATCCGAGAGGTTGTCACCCGCTATGATGCCGATGGCATATTCCTTGACATCGTCGGCATCCGTAAATGCAGATGCCAATACTGCGTCGCTTCGCTGCGGAATGCCGGTCAAGATCCGCGGGACGAAGCAGCCGTAGCTGCCTTGGGCGAGTCGATCTACCTGAATTATACCCGGCTTGTGCGGGAAACGGTGGACGCTGTGAAGCCCGGTCTTCCCGTCTTTCATAACAGCGGCCATCAACGCCGGGGCCGCCGCGACCTCGCCCATGTCAACAGCCATCTGGAGCTGGAATCGCTGCCGACCGGAGGCTGGGGGTACGACCACTTCCCCCTGTCGGCGCGTTATGCCCAGACGCTCGGCATGGAGTATCTCGGCATGACGGGAAAATTCCATACCTCCTGGGGCGAATTCGGCGGCTACAAGCATCCGAATGCGCTTCGGTTCGAAACGGCGCTAAGTCTCGCTCACGGCGCCAAATGCTCGATCGGCGACCAGCTCCATCCGTCAGGCTTCATGGATGAAGCAACGTATGCCCTGATCGGCGCCGCCTACTCGGAGGTGAAAGCCAGAGAACCGTGGTGCAGCGGCGTTGCATCCGTGGCGGACATCGCGGTCCTGTCGCTGGAAGCCGCTTGGGAAGCTTGCCCGGATGTCCGGAAGTCGGAGGACCGGACGAATCTGGCCGATGCCGGAGCTGTGCGCATGCTGAATGAGGGCCATTATTTATACGACATCGTGGATGCTGAAAGAGATTTCGGGCGCTACAAGGTGCTTATTTTGCCCGATGAAGTTCCGGTATGGCCGCAACTAGCAGAGGCCATCCGCTCATTTACCGATAACGGCGGCAAAATTCTGGCGACGGGACGTTCGGGCCTGAACCCGGCCGGCAACGCGTATATGCTGGATCTGGGGCTGGATTGGAAGGGAGCAAGTCTCTACCGTCCTTCCTATTTCCGTCCGGATTTTACGCCGGGTTCCCTGCTCCCCGCTTCGTATGTTATGTATGGCGAAGGACAGCAGGTCGAATTGAACGGCGGGCGGGCACTTGGCAGCCGGGAGCATCCATATTTCAACCGCGACGTTTTCACATTTTGCTCGCATATGCACACTCCAAGCGCTGGGGAGGACAACGGACCGGGTATGATCGAAAGTTCAAACGGGATCTACATGGCCTGGAATGTGTTCAGCGAGTATGCCGATAACGGTCACCTCATCCTGAAAGAGATGGTGCTCCATGCGCTCAGCCGCCTGCTCCCCCAGCCTTCCCTGCGATGTGATTTACCTGCCCGGGGCATTGCGACCCTCCAGTACCAAGGGACGGAGAACCGATATATCAACCACCTGTTGTATGCATCGCCGGTACTGAAAGGGCGGGTTGAGGTTATCGAGGACATCGTGCCGCTGCGGAACGTTTCGGTCGCCCTGCGTCTCCCCTCCTCCGCATTGGTCAAACGGGTGTATATCGCCCCTTCGATGGAGGAACTCCCTTTTGATACAAAAGCTAACGGTGAAATCAGTTACACCGTTCCGGTCTTGGAGAATCACCAGATGGTTATCTTGGCGTTAGCCTAACCACTTTCCTTCATTGTAAAAATCATATCAACACAATCCAGCCGCAGTCCCGAACACTGCGGCTGGATTCCGTATTGACTAATCCGGATATATTGAAAAAGAGTTAAGGTAAGCGGCTGTACACCATTTGCATTGGTACCTATGGCACATAGAAATAGCAAGCCGGTCCGACGTTAGGTACGGACCGGCAAATGAATATGCAGGATACAGCGGTTACCTCAACAGAATCAGGAAAGAGCTTACCCAGCCAGATGGATGCTAGCTCTGCCCTCCTATGATTGAACCGGGAAGAATTCCAGCAGCCGGAGGATCCCGTCGCTCTCCCTTTCCACGGCTTCCGCATATATAGCAAGCCGATTCTCCGCTCCCTCGGCAAACCAGCTTCCCGGAAGCAAAAACGATGTCTGGTCCCCGCCGGAAAATACGGGCCGTTCCGAGGAATCCGGGGTCCACAGCCGTCCGGCCACCCGGCCGTTAAAGAACACCGTCAGCTTCAGGTTTTTTCCGTCTACACGCACACGCCATCCGCGGCCATGATTGGAATCCGGCACCACTGCATGCAGCCATGACGTCCCGCCGGACCGCAAAGGATACGGGAGCAGGATGCTGGAAGCTTTCTTCATGGAGGCCATAGCATGCTCCCAGAAAGCTTGCTCTTCCCCCCCTGTCAACGTCCACTCCTCCGCACGGGTTCCTTCATACAGCAGAATCTCGCCCGCTGAGGAAGCATAGTGGCGATTCACTTCGCAGGCGATGGTGAGCGATCGTTCTCCGGTATCCAACCAGAGGAAGGGATTGCGTGGATTGATCACCCCGTGCTCGCGCCCATTGATATATACCTTGACCGTGCACTGGAGATCGCGGAAATGCAGGATGGCTGCATCGGCATCCTCGGATATTGCAATCGTTTTGCGGTACCAGCCTCGTGCATGAACCGCAGTATCCATCCATGCGCCCCAGCCGATGACCGTCCACGAAGCATCGTCGGTCCCTTCTGCAAATGCCCGATCTCCCTTCTCCGCTTCTGACAATAGAGCATCCGTGCTTTCCGCCTTGAACCTCCAGTTGTCGGTTAGCCTGCGAATTCGGCGGACAGCCGTCACTCCCTTGATCCCTTTCGTGCTATGAAGTCGGATGGAAGGAAGGCGGTTGTCGTCGAAATTGGTATGCCCCCAAATTTCCGCGCGAACGGTCAGCGCAAGCGGATCCTGACCGGTCCATTTTCCCGGCAAATAGCATATGCCTCCCGCCGGCACATGCGTTCCTTCATAACGTCCGTTTACATAAACCGACACAATGTCGCTCGCTTCCTCTAGCATCAAACCGCAGTACCCGTCTCCCGTCGGAGCCGCCAACACGGCTTCATACCAGCCAAATCCCCTGTAGATCCCGTAATACTCCAGATGGTCCGGCGCTTTCCCGAGAACGGTGGTCTGATCGAACAAAGGTGCATCGGGCGGCAGCTCCGAGGCAGTCCAAGCGATGTCGACAGGAGCTGCAGCAGGCTGCAGCCAAGCGATCCTATCCTCCAGCAACAGCTGGCCTTGCCTGATTCCGGTGAGTCGAAGCGCTTCATCTCTGGTACACACCGCTACGTATAAACGACGGCCATCCTCATAGGTCAGGCAAGCAATGCGGCTGCCGTCCTGATGCATGAATCGCAAGCGGCAGCCGTCGTTCATCATGTCGACTTCAGAGCCATCGCTAGTGACCTCCGCTTTCGACCCTCGCTCAAACCGGAAACAAACTTCCGTTTGATGATCGCTTTGGAAGATCATGTATCGTTCCGATGTCGTTTGGTCCAAGGTCACCCATACCAGCTCGGCATTGGCATATTCGAGCACGCCGCTGTATCCCCATGTTTCCATTGGGACGCCCAGCGGGAAGAACGGGCATTCGCGGGCACCGATCCGAAACGGCAAAGTGTGCCGGAGGGAACCGGTGTCGAAGGATACCGTTGCTTCCGCTTCCACACCGGTCAAGTTGGCCAAAGCAAACACGATGCCGCCTTGGGGAAAACGAATAACGTGCGGCCCGGCAAGTACGCCGGGTTGAATCCCGGAGGTGCGTATCTCTTGCGCAGTTGCTTCATCCGGTGTTCCTGACGCCAATCCGGTGCCGTAGGTCGATATGAGGCGTCCCAGCATCCGCCCTTCATGGATTTCGGGGCGGATATGCCCCTCGGGGGATATCATGCCGCCGAAATCATAATCCGAGGTCAGCATTGCCAGCGGATCGCCCCAGTTATTGGCCGCATTGGTGAATCCAAAGTCGGTGCCCGATACCTGCAGATACGGTCCCAACAGCTTCGCGCCGCTGACGAGCAGCCGGCGGAGCAAATAATGAGATCGATTCGTTTCGGTCACGAGCAGCGGATAGTCCAACTTGCTTAGCCGCTGCTGGTACACCCTCACCTTCTCTTCGAAATCCGGCTGCGTATCGTCAGGATAGAAATTACAGGTGGGGACGACGCCATCCGCATAGCCGGAAGCACGATATAGATCGCCCTGACCGGCGCAGGCGATCAGCGGCACGCCGATGCCTTCTGCCCGAGCCAGATCCCGCAATGCCGACATATACCCTTTCGGATCTTCGCAAGCATAGAAATCCAGCTCGTTATCCAGCTGTACGCAGATCACCGTTCCCTCCCGGCCATACTCATACCGCCTCAGGATGGGCATGATCCGGCCGTACCATTTCGCCGTTTCGGCCAAGAACTGCGGGTCGTTGTCGCGCAGCTTCATCCCGCTTCGCGTGAACAGGTAAGCGGGCAATGCCCCTCCGTCCCATTCCGAGCAGATGTACGGACCCGGCCGGGCGATTACGTACAGCCCTTCTTCCGCTGCCATTCGCAGGAAAGCCCCGGCATCCTTGTCCTCTTCAAACTCCCATTGACCCGGTTCGGGCTCGTGAAAATTCCAGGGGAAATACACATCGATCGCATGGTAGCCCGCCTCTCTTACCTTCCTCATCCGATCGCGCCATTCCGCCCGCGGCAGCCGGAAATAAAACAAGGATGCGCTTAGGAGGACAACCGCTTGGCCGTCAATATAGATTCCCTCTTTGCTTAATTGGATCCGTGGTATCGTCTCCGTGTGTTTCATAATGCCTCCATTTCTGCATGAAGCCTCTGCGGCATCTTCGGTACCCGCCATTGCCTGATCCGATTCGCCGCATAGGGCTGATAATCCTCGCTGATATTCTTCGATCTTCGTTCTTGGTTCTTCGATCTTGGTTCTTCGTACTACGTTTCACATCAACACACCGTTCTCAACCCTTAAGCGCTCCGCCGATCTTAATGCCGCTCATGAAATATTTCTGGCCGAAGGCGAAGAGCAGAAGGCTCGGAAGCAGCGTAACCAGCGACGCGGCGAACATCAGCCCGTAATCGGTCAGCCCCTGCCGGCCTGCATTCAGATTGTAAATGCCCATCTGAAGCGTATATTTCTCCGGGGTACTCAAGTAAATCAAAGGCCCCATAAAATCGTTCCAGTTGCTGTTGATCGTCCAAATGCCGATGGTGACGAGAATCGGCAGGCACATCGGCATAATGATCCGGACCAGGATTCCGAAGGAATTCGCGCCGTCGATCTTCGCCGACTCATCCAGCTCTTTCGGGATGGTCAGCATGAATTGGCGCAGCAGAAAGATGTTAATCGCCGCCGCAAAATAGTTCGGAACGATGAGCGGCAGGTATGTGTCGATCCAGCTGAGCTCTTTGTAGATCAAATATTGCGGTATCATCGTCACCTGGCCAGGAATCATCATCGTCGACAGGACGAGGATGAACAACGGGCCGTTCAGCCGGTGCCGGAATCGGGCGAAACCGTAAGCCACCAGCACGGAGGATGCCAATTGGCCGATCAAGGCAAATGCTACGATAATCAGCGTATTTTTGACGTAAATCCAGAACGGGAACACGCTGAACAGCCGTACATAAGTATCCCATTGAAAATCCGAAGGGATCCAGCGAATCGGAACCGTGAATATTTCCCCGGGAGGCTTCAGCGAACCTGAGATGGTCCATATCAAAGGCAGCAGGAATAATATCGCTCCCATCGTGAGGACCGCATATCGCAGCATCAGCCGTACATCACGCATGAGCTTCGTGCTCTGCCGGCGGACCGGAGTGCCTTTTTCCGTTGCGGCCGCGTTATTTCGACTCATAATAGACCCACCTTCTTGAAAAATACAGGTTCACCAAGGTCACGAGCATAATCATGATGAATATGACCCAGGCGATCGCCGAAGCGTACCCCATCTTATAGAACCGGAATGCGTTGTCGAACAGAACGACCATCAGGCTGTCTGTCCATGTCTTGGAAGATCCCGGCATGATGACGGGCTCCATGAAAATTTGGAATGAACCGATAATGCCCATGGTAAGCTGGAAAAAGATCGCCGGCGTGATCAGCGGAACCGTAATGCGCCAAAACCGCTGGAACCGGTTGGCTCCGTCGATTTCGCCCGCCTCGAGCAAATCTTTCGGAACCGAGGCAAGCGCCGGCAGCCAGATCATCATGCTGCCCCCGACGCCCCATAAACCGACCAGCAATACGGCCGGCTTGGCCCAGTGCGGATCCTGGGACCAGCCGGGACCCTGTATGCCGAACCAGCCGAGCATCGCATTGATCAGCCCGGGATTCATGCCGTCGCCCGTTCCCGGCGAGAGCAGGTAAGTCCAGAGCTTCAAAACCGCGACTCCGCCGAATACGGCAGGCAAATAAAAGACGATGCGATAGAAGTTAATGCCGCGGATCGGTTTGGACAACAGCACGGACACCGCTAGTCCCAGAATGATCGTCAGCGGAACACCGATCAGCGCATAATACAGCGTATTGTTGAGGTCTTTCCAGAAGTATGTTTTGTCTTGCGAGAGCTGCACATAGTTATCGATCCCGACGAACTTCGGCGGCGAGAGGACGTCCCATTGCATGAAGCTGAGAATGAACGAGGAAAGGAACGGAAACGCCGTAAACGCCACAAACCCGATGATCCAGGGAGATGTATACAACCAGAAATTTCTCGATTCCCGTTTAGCTAGCGAGCGTGCCCGCCGCGTCTTGCCCATGATGCTTCCCTCCAAATCATTGGTTTTATGAAGGAAGCGGGGCATCCCCCGCCCTCCTTCGGCACGTTCGCTACTGTTCAAGCTGCTTGGCTTCTTCAAGCAATCGGTCAACTTCGATTTTCATCTCGGCCAAAGCATCGTCCACGCTTCGTTGTTCATTAAAGATCTGCCCAAGGTACGTATCGGCGGCCCGGTTGATCTCATCCCATTTGACGGTTGCCTGTGGAGCGAAGGCCCGCTGGGCGGAGGTCAGCTGGGATTTGAAGTTTGCCGGGGGGTTGTCGCCGATATTCAGGTAAGCATCGGATTCCGCCACCGATTTCAGCGGCGGAATTTCGCCGTGCTCCGCAGCCAGGATCTTCTGTCCAGTCTCACCGGTCCAGAATTTAACGACTTCCCATGCCGCCTCCTTGTTCTTGGACAGCTTAGGAATAGCGAATGCGTTGGAGAACAGTGGGGATGCTTCCTTTGCTCCCTTCGGCACAGGTGCGATATCCCAGTCGAAGTCTTTGATGTTCGCCTGGCTGCTGAGAATATGCCACGGTCCGTCAATGATCATGCCGACCTTTCCGCTGGTCCACATATCAACGCCCTGCAGCAGCTGACTCGCCTGGGGTGCTATGTTGTCCTTCCATATCATGTCTTGAATCGTTTGGATCGCTTTCTTCGCTTCCGGCAAATCGAGCGTAAATTGCGTGCGGTCTTCGCTGAGCAGACTGCCTCCGTAAGAATAAACCCAGGTTTGGTAGCTTGCCCACCACGATCCGACGCCACCGAGGCCAAAGATGCTGTTTTTAGGATCGGTGATCGTTTTCGCAGCGGCATAAAAATCGTCCCAAGTCCACTCGTCCGACGGGTATTGCAGTCCATGCTGATCGAACAGGTTTTTGTTGTAAAGCAATATCATGGTTCCCATCCGCATCGGCATTGCCATTACTTTGTCTTGGTAGCTGTATGCACGGATGGCGGCATCGTAATAATCGGAGGTATCGATGCCGTCTCGTTCAAGATAAGGGGTAAGATCTTCCAATGTCCCCTTTGAAGCATAGCTGTAGAAGGATTCGGCAAGCTGAACGACATCATAAGGATTGCCCGCAGCCATCGTTGCCAGCTGCTTCTGTTCATATCCGTCGCTCGGGATTTGGATCAGGTTTACCTTGATTTCGGGATGCACCTTCTTGAATTCTTCGTAGATTTTCTCCATTCGCGCTTTATCGAAGTCCCCTCCCCAATAGGAAAAGCTGACTTCCGCCGCCTTGCCCGGCTCCCCGCCGGAATCTGCCCCTCCTCCGGTGTCTGCGCTTCCCCCGCAGCCTGCTGAAAACATCATTGCGGTCACCAACAACATTGCCAACAACATACGCCAAGACTTCTTCATCACCCAATAACCCCTCCGATCGCAATTTAGCATTCACCCGAGTAATGAAACCCATTTCATGAAACGGGTTTCATTACAGTCCAAAAAAGAAAGCGGTCAGCATCCGCCGTGTCCTCACTTGATTGTAAGGGCTTTCTTTTTCCACATTTTATTCGATGCCTTATCGGGTGTCAACTCATTTTTGCGAATGGAAGGACGGATTCGGTCAACGCAAACTCCGAGTGCTGTTCCGTACGATCAGCTCAGGCTCGATGACGGTTAGCATCCTAACCTTTTCCTTGAGAATCATTTTGTGCAGCACTTGCACGCCGGTACCGCCGAGCAGATCCATGCGCTGGGAAACGGTTGTCAATTCAGGATAGATTGCCGACGCGAGCGGAATGTCATCGAATCCGACGATCGATACCTCGTCAGGGACCGAAACGCCTGCCTTCATGGCTGCCTTCAACGCCCCGACGGCCGTGAGATCGTTCACGCAGAATACGGCTGTCGGCCGTTCCCGCCGCGCAAGAATCTTCTCCATCGAGCTCTCTCCCGATGCCATTGAATAATCCCCGTAAAGAACGTTCTCCTTCGCGGTCTCCAAACCGTTCTTCTTCATCACGCGTCGAAAAGCCCGTACCTTCTGTGCCGTTGTCGTCATTTCTTCGTTCCCTGCAATGAAAGCTATGCTTCGATGTCCGGCATCAATAAGAAATTGGGTCGCCAGCTCCGCGCCCTTGGCTTCATTCAGAATGACACGATGAAGCGAGGTGCCCGGAAGATTGCCGTTAATGAGCACCGTAGGAATGCGCGATGCCGTCTCAACGACCTCTTCGGCCAGCTCCGGATCGCACTTGGACAAATTAATGCGTCCACCCAGAAATAAAATTCCGTCTACCTGTTTCTCCCGCAGCATATGCAAATACTGCGACTCTTTCCGAGTGTCGCCCAGCGTATCGCACAGAAAAAACGTGTAGCCCATCTCACTGGCCGCCCGATCGATGCCGCTGAATACTTCCGGAAAGAAAGGGTTCGTGATATCGGGCATGATGACGCCGATCGTCCCTGTTTCTTTCTTCAGTAAGCTTCGGGCCAGGGCGTTCGGCTGGAACTGATATTTATGGATGATCTGCATGATCTTGGAACGCGTGCTTTCTTTGACAGGCGCCGTGTTATTCAGCACTCTCGAGACCGTGGCGGCAGAGACCTTGGCCTCCTTGGCTATATCGTAGATCGTCACTTGCTTCATGCACACGCACCCTACCTTTACGATGTCGTTTCATTTAAATGTATCAAATAAAGCACGAAATGGAAATGCTTTTACGCTAACACGTGCTTTACCATTGACCTGCAATTGTCGATTCAGGAAGGTATTTCCGTTTTTTTGAGACCACTTAAGCAAACGTCTGCAGACTAGAGGGCATATTTTTATAGACATGATGATGCTCTTTGGCCCTTGAAGCTCTATTTCTGAAAAAGATTCCGGATCAATCACCGAACAAGCCTTTTCCATAGCGGAAAAGGCTTGTTCTAAGCGTATACCTTTTGTTTCTAATCCGTCTTTCGGGATTAAGACTCGCTGTCCGTCTCCAGGACCTCCCACCGGTGGCGGAACTTCTCCAGCCTCGGATGCGGATGTCTCGGTTCAGACACAAGTAACAGTCTCAGCCGGACGATCCATTCCTCAAATGAAGAATAGGATGCGAACGCATTGGCAATCTCGGGGGTCATCAGCACGAAATGAGGACCGCCGTACTTTTCGACCAGATGCCGCAGAGCCGTATCTATCGGGGTATATTTTTTTCGTTTCGCTTCGAATGACTCTACGACGACGGAGGAAGCGCCGCTCTCATCCAGCCATTCCTGCAGCCCCTGCTCCCTCTTGTAAAATGGGCTGACCTGGACCTTGAACATCCGCTTCATCGTCTCCTCATGCAGCGGATACAGAACCAGCTTCGAAAATGCTCTCTTCTGTTTCGTCTGAACCGCCCGCTCCACAAGCTCCTGCACCTGCTCGAAGGGATCATAGAAGATCAACGTTCCCTTTGTCGCCGGAGTGGGCGGTTCATAACCAAACGGGACATATTCCGTTTTTCGCGGCATTGCATTGCACCTCTTTTCCACCTTTGTATGACGGATTCCTAAAGCGCGGGAGGCACCCTGTGGCGTGTGGCCTGCTCAAAGGCATAGGCAAGCTTGATTAATTGGGGTTCGCTAAATGCCGTGCCAACAAACGTGATTCCCTGCGGCCCTTTTGTAATGTATCCTCCCGGAGCAATGATGCCTCGCTGCGCATAACCGCCGGGAACGGTTATCGACGGATAGCCTGCGCGGGCAGCCAGATCCGCCCCAAACTCATTACCCAGAAACAACAAGGCATCCAGCTTGTGCTCCTTCAAGGCATGGTCAATCCCATTGGTCCCGGCCATTTCCTTGTTCTTCCTTAGGCTCTTCAGGTAGTCCGTTTCTGTCAGCGTACCGCTTGTTTCATTTGCCCAGATCAGCGTATCCTGTCCATACTTCAGTGCTGTTTCGGCATGCGTTTCATTAAATGCGATCACTTCCGCCAGTGAATGCACCGGCTGCTCTGGGCCCAGTGTGGCCAAATAATCATTCACATATTTCTTGAACTCGTATCGCAGCACATTCGCATCCCAGTGAGTCCCTTGGCAAGGAAGATTCACGGGATCGACGATTTCCGCACCCAGTTCGCGCAGCACCCGGATCGCCGACTCGACTATGTCTATTCTGTCCGAATCGAGATGCTTATAGTAGTATCTTGGTATACCGATCCTCGCATGTCTCGCTCCGTCAATGACAAGCGCATCCGTATAATCCGGTCGGTGCTGCCGTGGATCGATCTTCGTGGCGCCGTCGCGCTCATCCCTTCCGACAATGGCGCCAAGGAGGATGGCCGCATCCGTGACGGTTCTAGCCATAGGTCCGGCCGTGTCTTGGGTGTTGGTTATCGGAATGATGCCGCTCCGGCTTACAAGTCCAATCGTCGGCTTGATTCCCACGAGGCTGTTCTGGCTGGACGGGCTGATAATCGAACCTGATGTTTCCGTTCCGATCGCTGCAGCAGCTAAATTGGCTGCGACGGCAGCAGCGGAGCCCGAGCTCGATCCGCCAACAAACAGCTCGCCGGGACCGTATGGATTTAGCGTCAGCCCGTTCCTTGCGCTATACCCCGCCCACATCGTCGGCGACATAAAATTTGCCCATTCGGTCATATTCGCTTTTCCCAACAGAACGGCGCCGGCCTCCCGCAGCCTCGCCGCAATGAAGGCATCGTCTTTCGCAAAAGATTCCGCCAGTGCGAGCGAACCGGCACTTGTATGCATCCGGTCCCCTGTATCGATATTGTCCTTCAGAATAATCGGAATCCCGTGAAGAGGCCCTCTAGCCCCCTTCTCACGCCGCTCTTGGTCCAGCTTCCGTGCAATTGCCAGCGCATCGGGATTCACCTCGATTATGGAGCGGAGCCGACCGTCATGCCGGCCGATCCGGTCCAAATACAGTTCAACGAGCTCGAATGAAGTGATCAAGCCTTCATCCATCGCCCGCTGCATATCGGATATGGTTGCTTCCACAACCCAGTTTTCTTTGTCCAAAGACATCCAAAGTCCCCCTCGTTCTGTACTCCACTTACCGCAGCCGGGGATTAACGCTTCATGCTATGGCCTCCAATCGGTTCATATCCATAGAGAATTCGCTGTATTTGGTGAAATACCTTTTTATTTCTTGCGCAGCCGCTGCTCGATAACCTTCTGGATGGAGGCAACCAGTACCGTTTGTTCGTAATAACAAGAGTCAGTCGAAAAAATCATATCTTGATAGCTGGGTGTTGAACAACGCTTGAGCGCAGGCGAGGTGCATTGCTTCCTGGCGTTATTCATCCCTGTGGTTCCGCGCAAAGAAATTAGGCGATATGTATCTGAATCCACAAACAACGGGGGAGCTCCCGACCGATCCGCTAGGAGCTCCCCATCCGCTGTCTTCGTTACATGATGATCGTTATCGTTGGCGCAGAAATCGTTGGCTGCGTCGTAATCGCGGATGCCGTATTAGTAAAGCTCGCGATCTCAAGCAGTACCGGAATCCCTTCGGGGACATCCGTGGCATCGAGCACCAAATCCGCTGTCGACAGCGTAAAGAGGGAGCTTTGCTGCAGCATGCCGTTGATATACACATTGACATATTCCGTCCCCGTCAGAGCTGGAAAAGCCGTGATCGCAGCCCCTGCATCATCAACAAAGCTCGTCGCCGGCATCGTGGTCGCAGCCGCTCCGATCATGGCTGCCGTTACTACCGCGAAATAGCGCGAGACAACGGGCGTGACCGTCGTCGTAACGACGCCTCCCGTTGCCACCGGGGGCGTAGCGATCGCCGTAATGACCGGTTTAATAACAGGCATAACATCTTCCTCCTCTCAGGTCTATGAAATTCGTCATAGACTAGCAGCACTAGCTGCTATCTTATTAGATGCTATTTTCATAGATTTTGATTCCGGCATCCCACCATTTTCTGTCGAAGCGTCTCTAACGATCATTCAGATTTGCAAGCGTCTACCCATTACTAGACAATCGTCCATTCCTAAAATGACATTCGCACATATACTGCATCAATGAAAGGGTGGAGGTGATATTCTGAAGAGGTCCCTTCAACTGTATAAAAAGCGCTGCCGCGATAAAGGACACCCTTACAGGGGCAAGAGACGCCGCCACCGAAGAACTAGCGTCCGGAAATGCAGAAGGAAATGTCCCGCGGGGAGGGTCTGCCCGCCTCAGAATATCGTTATCCCTCCTGTACAACAAGGATCTCGAGGGCCTCAGGGAGTCCAAGGCGGGCACGGGTTAGCGGGAGCTGAAGGACCGGGAGGCGCACCCGGACTGCAGGGACCCGAGGTACCTGCCGGAGTACCGGGTCCAGCCGGACCTCCTGGCGAACAAGGGCATGCGGGCAATCCGGGACCCTTAGGGCCTCAGGGGCCGCCTGGTCCACCAGCCCCCGCTGGTCTTCCTGGTCCGCCAGGCATTCAAGGGCCTCCGGGGCCGCAAGGCTTGCAAGGAGCTCCCGGACCTCAGGGCCCGCGAGGCGAACCGGGTGAGGTCATCCTCCCGGGTGTCGTGGTGACGCCTGACGTCATGCGCTATTTTTATACAACCGACGCCTTGGTCGCACTCGACCCGCCGCTGATCATCCCGGCGAACCAGTTTACGGACGATAACGGTAATGCCGTTTCCGAAATCATGGAGATAACGCCAAGCGGTTATTCAAACCTGTACATTAACGGCATGATGCAGGAGGGCCGAATCTTTAGCGTCACTCCCGAAGCGCTGACACTCTATTCCCCGGGCGACGTTCTCCTCGAGGGGACGCCGGTTATCCTTCAGGTCTTTCAATTTAATGCCCAAGTGGTCGTATAATGCTAAATTGATGGTTCAAGTGACCGCTGTTTATAAAAAGTCCGCCCAAGCAAACCTCGGGCGGACTTAACATTGCATTGTGTCACCAAGGGTTTACTCCCCGATGACGCCTTTTTTTAGAATAATATTGGCGTACAGCGCCTTCTCTCCTGTCGAGACGATGGCGTACGCTTGCTTCGCCCGCTCGTAGAAAGCCGAGCGCTCCATTTCTTCAACTTCTACCTTAGCGTGATGAAACTTGGAGATGATGCTCCGGCATTCATCCCAAATCGGGGTCTGGACGGGATCGCCGGGAGTAACCGCCATGAGTGCCGCCGGGGATGCTACATACGTATCCAGCGGGAACAGCGGCAGGATCGCCTGCAGCAGCTCCGGAATCCCATGGCCGTCCGCCCGGACCAATCGCCGGGCATGGCTGGCTGCCGGGAAATTGCCATCGCCGAATACGATTTCATCGCCATGACCCATCTCCATCAAGATTTTCAACAGCTCGGGTGATATCAGATTGGATATTCCTTTTAACATAGACAACCCCCTGATCTATTCGGATTTCCCCAAGATTCGGTACAGCACGGCAGTTTGCGGCTCGATCCCGCGAATTAACCGCTGACCTGGCGTTCCCGGGTAGCCGCTTGGTATTTGGAGAACATCGCATTCCATTCGGAATCCGCTTCCGGATCGTACACCGCAAGCGGGAACGAACGTTTGACGAGCTCGATTCCTTCCTCCCGGCTTGCCAAGGCTCCGTTCGCGATGAATTGCACGAGCATATTGCCTATCGCGCTTGCTTCGACCGGACCGGCCCATACGGTTCTTCCCAGCGCATTTGCCGTGAACCGGCAGAGCAGCTCGTTCTGAATCCCACCGCCGACCATATGCAAGCCTTCATATCGAGTCCCGGTCAAACGCTCCATGCTCTCCAGCACTTCGCGGTACCGGAAGGCAAGGCTTTCAAGAATGCAGCGAACCATCGCTCCCGTGCTCTCCGGCACAGGCTGCCCCGTTTCCCTGCAATACGTCTGGATTTCCGAAATCATATCCGCCGGATTCATAAAGCGAAGATCGTCCGGCTGGATAAAGCTGCGAAACGCCTCCTCCTCCTCCGCCAACCGGACCAAATCGCCGTACCCATAGTCCAGGCCTTGATGATCCCACAGCCGCTTGCATTCCTGGAGGATCCACAATCCCATAATGTTCTTCAGCAGCTGAAAGGTATTGAAGGCTCCGCCTTCATTGGAGAAGTCCTCCTTCAATACGTCCGGGTGGAGCAGCGGTTCCTTCATCTCGGTTCCCAGAAGCGACCATGTGCCGCATACGAGATAGGCAAAAGACGATGAGCTTGCCGGAACGGCTACGACGGCGGATTCCGTATCATGCGATGCCACCGCGATCGCCCGGATCGGCGGAACGCCGAGCTCCTTCGCGGTTGAACCGGACAGATTGCCGATCCACGTGCCCGGCTCCACCGGTTCGATGAACATGGAAGGATTGAGCCCGAGCTCTTCAATGAGCGGTTCGTTCCACTTCCGCTGCCGTACATGATACAGCTGCGTCGTGGTGGCCATCGTAAATTCACATGCCTTCACGCCTGTCAAAAAATAATTGATCAGATCCGGCGTCAGCAGCAGGGCATCCGCGATATCCAGCATCGGAGAGCTTGCCTTCCGCATGGCGTTCAATTGGAAGATCGTGTTAAACGGCATAAACTGAAGACCGCTCTCCTGAAACAACCGCTCCCGGCCGACTTGGCTGCAGGTTTCCTCCACCATGCCTTCCGTCCTCGGATCCCGGTAATGATAGGGAATCCCGATTAGCTCCCCGTTACGGTCAATCAGCCCATAATCGACGCCCCACGAATCAATCCCGTAGCTGACCGGGGCATAGCCGGCTTGAAAGGCTTTGCGAATGCCGTTCTTTACCTCCTGCAGCAGCATGGGGGTGTTCCAGTGCATATGCTCTCCGAACTGCACGGGGACATTGGCGAAACGGTGGATCTCCGTAATTTTTAGAATCCCCTGCGAGCCGCCGTCCGGGGAGGCGGCGATCTCCCCTAGCAGCGCCCGGCCGCTGCTAGCCCCCATATCGAACGCCAGCACGGCAGATGAATGGCTCATATGATTTCACCTCTTCCCACAAAAATGCTCAAGCACGAAACAGGCTGCCATGAATGTTTAGATTATTTCATTTTCTGAAGCAGCTGAATCCGGTAGTCCTCGCTCTCCAGCGCCGCGATGTCATCGACCTCCTGGTCCGTCAGCGGCACCGGTTGACCGGCAGCCTTGGCGCTCAAGTAAATTTTGGCGCTTTCCTCGACCACCTGTGTCCGGTAGTAAGCCTCGCGCAAATTTCTCCCTGTAGTTACTAGGCCATGGTTGCCGAGCAGGATCGAGCTCGCCTCCGTCACCTTGGCCGCAACCGCTTCGGCGAGTAAATCCGTTGTCGGAATAATATAGGGCACATAAGCGGTCCGGCCCACAAGAGCGGCCTGATCCGGAAACATGACCGGCAGCTCCTTCTCGATTAACGTAAAGGCGATGCAGTGGGACGGATGGGTATGCACCATCGCTCCGATATCCGGGTTGCTGCGGTAGCCATACAAGTGCATTAGCACCTCGGAGGACGGTCTCAACCCGATATCCGTGATCTCACCTGTCGGTATATGAACCTCGATCCATTGCTCCGGCTCGATTTCCTCCAGTGCGAAGCCGCTCGGGGACAGGTACATCATCTCTCCCGACTTAGCGCTGATATTCCCGCCGGGTCCGACGACTAGGCCGTTGTCCACGATTTTTGTCGCATATTTACACAGCTCCTGCCGTGTCTCCATATTTTGCATGGTCTCGTCTCCTCTCCCTGGAATGCTTTTTACTTATACAGCGGACCGAAGTTCTGACAAGCGCGGAAGTCGGCGCTTTCCGGATCGGCTGTGCCGAATAAGCCCCAAGCACGCGGGCGGAATACCTGCTCAGCCGGTACATTATGCATGTTTACCGGTATGCGGAGCACCGAAGCCAGCGTGATCAGGTCGGCTCCGATATGTCCGTAGCTGATGACCCCGTGATTGGCTCCCCACTGATTCATGACTTCGTACACGCTTGTGAACGCGCCTTCGCCCGTAATATTCGGAACGAACCAGGTGGTCGGCCATGTCGGATCCGTACGCTTATCGAGCGTATCATGAACCTCGGCCGGCAAGTCCACCGAATATCCCTCCGCGATCTGCAGCACCGGCCCTATGCCCTTGACCAAATTCAGACGGAACATCGTCATCGGCATTCCGCCGCGTGTCAGATAGTCCGTGGAGAAGCCGCCGCCGCGAAAATACTCAAGGGAAGCAGGTCTGAACTGCGTTGCCTTCAGGGTCCGTTCCACTTCTTCGTCGGTAATCTCCCAGAACGGCTTCATGACCGGCTTTCCGTCCCGCTGCTGTTCACCTGTGCCGTCAAGCGCCGCGGAGCCGGAGTTGATCAAATGCAGAATGCCGCCCGCTGCTTTCCCTTCAAGCTTGTAGCCGGTCACCCGTTCAACCGAAGCCGGGCTCCAGTATGTCCGTACGTCCGCGAAAATCTGAGCCGTATTGGTAAGAAGATAACCGAACAGCATGCCGACCCCGTTCAAGCTGTCATTTTCCGTCGCCACAATATACGGCGAACGCTTGCCGTTCCAGTCGAAGGAGGAGTTCAGAATGGTTTCAAGGAAGTCCCCGTTCGGGAAGTGATCGGTCCATTGACGCTGCCCCTGGAAGCCTGATGCGATCGCATGATGTCCTTGTGCTTCCTCCTCGAAGCCCAGCTCCGCAAGGCGTGGATTACCGATCATTAGATCGCGCGTAATCAGCGTCATTTTTACGACCGTTTCCCACTCGTAGTCCTTGCGTTCACGGGACGTCTGAAGCTTCTGTGGGTTGTTGTCCGGTCCTTCGACGCAATTCTCCTTCACCCACGCAAGCGCCAGCTTGTACTCCTCAGGGTCGTAGATTTCCTCTTCCAACCGGCGGGTAAATTCACTCATATCGACATATTCATTCCGCATGCCGAGGTATTCCTGGAAGAAGCTGTCGTCCACAATCGAGCCGGCGATCCCCATCGACACCGAGCCCATGGACAGATACGCTTGGCCGCGCATGATGGCAGCAGCCAGCCCGCTACGTGCAAAACGCAGCAGCTTCTCCTGCACGTCATCCGGAATCCGGGTGTCTCCTTCATCCTGCACATCCTCGCCGTAAATACCGAATGCAGGCAATCCTTTTTGCGCATGAGCGGACAGCACCGCAGCCAGATAGACCGCACCTGGACGGCCCGTGCCGTTAAAGCCCCAGACCGCCTTCGGTCTGGAAGGATCCGTATCCATCGTTTCCGTTCCGTAGCACCAGCAAGGCGTCACCGTGATCGTAAGACCGACATCGGCATGCTTGAATTTTTTCTCGGCCGCCGCCGCCTCGGCCACTCCGCCGATACAGGTATCGGCAATGACGCATTCCACCGGCTCGCCGTTCGGATAATGGAGCTGCTCCGACAGCAGCGCCGCAACCGCCTTGGCCAGGTTCATCGTTTGTTCCTCGAGGGATTCCCGCACGCCTCTTCGCCGCCCGTCGATCGTCGGCCGGATTCCGATCTTCGGAAATCCGTCTCTCCATCTGTAATCGTTTTCAATCGTCATAATGCCACGCCTCCCAAATCATTGATTATATCCACATTGTAAATAGATTCGATATGCGGGATAACCCACTATATTGCTTTGTTGCCATGGATATTCAGCAAAACAGTGAACCGCCGGCCTTGAACTGAAAACGATTTCGAGATAACGCAATTATGCAGTATAATAATGACAGGAAGTTTCGCTTTGGGGAGGGACAACGACGTGCCGAAGATTGAAATATCACACAGCAGAAGCGATCAATTCCGATTCAAGAAAAATCCACAGCTGCTCTTTGCCGGACAGGTCGTGGATGAAGACTTCTTTTACGGTCCGCCGCAGATCCATGATTTTTGCGAAATTTTGTATGTCGTGGAAGGCCGCGGCGAATTCAGGATCGCGGGCAAGGTGTACGAACTCCGGAAAGGAGATGTGGCCATCTACAATCCGGGTGTGCCGCATGAGGAGAAGTCGGCAGGAAGCAGTCCCTTTAAAGTCATCTATTGCGGAGTCGATTCCCTGCATATCGAGGGCGTTCCTCAGGGAATGCTGCTGCCTCCGTACGTGGAGCCGGTTATTTCATGCGAGAAGTACGCATACAAGGTAGAGAGCTATCTTTCGGACATCATTCGAGAATGCGATTCTCAAATTCTTGGCTATGAAACGCTGAGCACGAATTTGCTTATGTCGCTGATTACGGTCATTTACCGGATTATCGACGTAAAGCACCAATTCCAGGCGTTGAAAGGAAAGCATGAAATTGCGCTGAGAACCAAGCAATTCATTGATGCCAACTACACCCAGAGCATCAGTCTGAAGGACATCGCCGACACGCTGTATGTCAGTCAGCACTATTTATCCCATCTATTCAAAAAGGAGCTCGGCGATTCGCCCTTCAACTACTTAATCTCCAAGCGGATTGAAGAAGCGAAGCGTCTGCTGTCGGATTCCGATGCCCCCGTGCACGAGATTGCGTCGCAGGTCGGATATGGGAATGATAAGTATTTCTCCATGCTGTTCAAAAAAATAACCGGGCAGACGCCATCCTCCTATCGGGAAAGTCAGCGGCGGCAAGCCCAGTTGACGGAATAACGCCGGCAGGCAGCCGCTAAGATGCGGCTGCCTGCTTGACGTTTATGCGGCGAATGCGGCCGCCAAGCGCAATCCCGTGACGAGGATTGCCGGCTTCCCCCGCCGACAACGGACTCGTGCCGAGGCACGAATGGTCCTTGTAAGCGAGTCTCGAGCAATCATTAAAATTTATTAGACGAGGGACGGTCACTTTTGAACCCAAAAGGTACAAATATTCTACTAAAAATAAGGGGCATGCTTAATCTTGATCGGGCCGACCGATTCGATCCGGCTTTGGCAGCCAAGCCGGTACCCTTCCTCGAGCTCTTCGGGGTCCAGCCTCTGTTCCTCCGCCTGATTCGGTGACGACAAATGCTGGACACCAACGCTTACATGGCATCGGCAGCGTGCGCACGTGCCTCTTTTGCAAAAAGAGTTCCAATCCACATCGTTCCGCTCGGCCAGATCCAGCACCGTCATCCCAAGCACGGGAGCAACGCTCTTGTGAACCTCCCGACCGGAAAGCTCGATGAGCTTGTCGGGAACAGCCTCCTCCAGCTCCTGTCCACCGGATGCAGACGGATGACCGGCCGAATGGCTATTCTTTTTACTCCTCCAGAATTTAAACACGATATATCCTCCTAAAATGCCTGGAACTATTCACTCCATTTACGCTTACCATTATACTCGAAAGCCGGGCTATTCTCACACCGTCTATACGCAGACATCATTTGAAAACCGCTCTATTTATTTATTTTGTATTCTACCAATATTTTGCTATACTATCATTGCTGTAAACCGTTTCATAGATTCATTTATCTTTCATAGAATGTGGGGGAGATTATTATCGGATACTCAAAACGATTGGGAAAGCTGGCCGCCGCCTCCCTGCTCTCTTTGTCGCTGCTCGGAACCGCGGCTGATCATCATCCAGCCCATGCGGCACCAACCATTTCCGTTCTGTTGGATGATGTTCCGCTTGCGTTCGATGCGGCTCCGCGAATTGAGAAAGGCGTAACCTACGTGCCTTTCCGGGCTGTGGGCGAGGCACTGGGCATCGACATCAAATGGAACAGCAAGACCCAAACCGTGCAGGCGGTAAAGACCGGCAACGATAACACAACCGAGGTTCAGCTCAGAGTCGGCAGCACCACCGCCGTGGTGAATAAGAAGAACGTCAAGCTGCCCGCAGCGCCGATCATGCGCGAAGGACGCGTGCTGATTCCGCTCAGCTCGTTCAGCAGCCAATTCGGGGCTTCCGTAAGGTGGAATCAGGCAACGCGCACCGTATCGCTCAAATCACCAAAAAGCAAAATGCATCTGCGGGCCTTCTATGCCATTGAATCCTTCAAGGAGCGGGATATTATTCAATGGATGAATTCCGTCGCCTTTGGCTGGAGCCGAATTGACCGTAACGGCGAATTCACCCTTCAAGGGGTTGAATACCGCATGCCGGAAGCCGCCGGAGACATTACGCCCCAGACACTTGTGGCCGATGCGGAAGGACAGGGCATTAAGCCCTATTTGATGGTATATGCACTGGACGGTAACGGCGAACTGACAAAAATGATGAGCGACGCCTCACTGCGGATGAAATCGATCGACGGGATTACCGCCGCCGTTACGGACAATGGGTTCGGCGGGGTCGTGCTGGATTTCGAAGGATTGGGCTTCAAGCTGGATGCCGCCTCCCAGCAGAAGCTGCTGAACCAATACGTGAAGGACCTTAGAGCTGCCTTGCCGAAAGGGACTGCCCTGTCCTTGGCCGTACCTCCGTTAAACAGCGCCTATAAAGGCTATGATTACAAAACGCTTGCATCGATTGCCGACGATCTAATTATCATGGCATACCAGTATCACCCGGTTGGCACCAAAGACCGGAAGCCGGAACCGAACACGCAAGTGCAGCAGGCTATTCAGCTTGCACTTGATGCCGGAGCCCCTAAGGACAAGCTTCTGCTTGGAATTAGCCTGGGCAGCGAAACGGAGAACTCCATCGACGACAAGCTTGGTCTGGCCAAGCGCTATCAGCTGAAAGGTGCGGCATTGTGGCGGCTCGGTATATTCAGAGTCTACGGTGATGATATCGAAGGCGCCATGAACGAAGCGGTGATCAAAGAGTGATCCGTAATAAAGGTTGAAGCGTGGATGAGTCCATCCTTCCGATCATCACTACACAGGCTGCCGGTCGTTATGGACCTGCAGCCTGTTCGCTTGTTCAATGCTTCCGTGATAACCGAGCATCTCTGACAGCCATTGAAACGACACAGGCTATGAATTAGCCGATGCCAATCTTCCACATGACCGGCACAAAAAAAAGATGACCTCTGTCGTATACAGAGGTCATCATCAAGACTTATGTATGTATTCGGTGCAATCACTGAAAATCGATCATAGAATTCCTTACCAGGACTTACAAGACGATCATTGTGCAGAGAGCTGGATCAAGATCAAAGATGAGCTGATCTAGCTAACACTTCCTACCAGCTTCGCATATTCCTCTTGGCTTAACACCCGGCGTGCGGTAACATAACGTGGCTTATAGTAAGAGTCGCTAAGCTTGCTGATTCGAACACCCTTGCTGCTTGAAGCATGTGCGAATTGCCCGTCTCCAATATAAACGCCAGCATGTGAAATTCCCTTGCCGTTCGTGTTGAAGAATACCAGATCACCGACACGCAGCTCTTCCTGGTCTACATGCACGCCTACTTGGGCTTGTCCTTGGGAAGTGCGCGGAAGGTCAAGATCAAAGTTACGGAACATATACAGAATAAATCCGGAGCAATCAAATCCGCTTGTGGTTGTTCCGCCCCACTTGTACGGTGTTCCTACTAACTGCTTCACTTGCTGCTGAAAGTTAGGCTGCTGATCGGCAAACGCTGTCACGGCACCGGAAGAAAAAATGATTGCGGATCCTAGCAAAGAAATGACCAATTTCTTCAAAATATATTCTCTCCTTCGATGCCTACGGAGTTAGCTAAGGGTTCGGCTGAAGGTCACCTATATTCCCTCTACTACAAGAATAATTCACCCAGGACGGTTCCCCCGTTTTCTCTAGCGAAATTCGGCAAAATTCATTAACATTTTGTAACCCTTTCTTAATATAGTATACAAGCTAGCAAACTGTCAATAATATCCGATAAATCTATCGTTTTTTAGATATCGCCGTCGAATCGAAAGAGTTTTAACAGTGTTTTTACTATATGAAAGGTCACATAGTCATGACATTTATGTTAAAATTGTTTCCGTTTTCTAAGTGCGGCGAAAAAACCTCCATGCAAGAAGCCGACACCTAGGGTGATATTATCCCCTTTAAGTAGACAGTGTGTAAAAAGCGCATTAAAGTCTACTTTGGAGGGGATTTTTTCCATGGGCGAAATAAGAAAGACATATGACATCGAATTTAAGCGCAAGGCTGTTGCGATGTTCCTGGAGGAAGGTCTTGGCTACAAGACGGTAGCCAAGACCTTGGGCATCGATGATAGGATGGTTCGAAGATGGGTGGCTCACTACGAGCGAGAAGGAATTGAGGGTCTCAAGGAAAAAAGAGGCACCTCGACGGGTTCGAAGAACGGGAGACCGAAGAAGGCCAAAACCTTGGAGGAAGAAGTCCTGCGGCTGCGAGCGGAGAATGCCTTGCTAAAAAAGCTATGGGAACTGCAAAGGGGGCAAGAGCAAAGCGACGTCAAACCTACCAAGCCATCGAAGCGCTAACCAGCAACTACCCCGTGGCCTTGCTGTGTGAACTGGCAGGTATCGCTCGAAGTAGTTACTACAAATGGGCAGCCAGAAAGAATAATCCAACGCCCAAACAGATCGATGAGCAGGCTCTGAAAGAGAAGATTCTAGAGTGCCATACTCAGCTAAAGGGCATTTACGGATACCCACGGATTCGTGTCTGGCTAAAGAAAACCTTTGGCTTGAACGTCAACCATAAGCGTGTGTACCGGCTGATGAAAGAACTGGGGATTCGTGCGCGTATTAGGCGAAGGAAGCCATACTTTGGCCGTCGGGAGGCAGGGATTACCTCAACCAATGTACTGAATCGGGATTTTAACGCCACGGCACCCAATACGAAATGGGTCACCGATGTGACCTATCTGCCAATCGGCTCTCGCTTTCTGTACCTGTCGGTTATTTTTGACCTGTATAACAACGAGGTGGTTGCCTTTCGGATCGGACGCCACAACAATTTAAAGCTTGTGCTGGAGACCGTACAAGCAGCTGTACATAAACGCAAAGTAGCCAACCTGCTGCTCCACAGCGACCAGGGCTTCCAGTATACTCACAAGGAGTACCATGCTTTTTTGAAGCGTAAGAAAATTAAAGTGAGTATGTCGCGTAAGGGAAACTGCTGGGATAACGCTTGTATCGAGAGCTTCTTTGGACACCTGAAGTCAGAATGTCTTCGACTCGACACTTTCTCGACCGAGGAAGAGCTCGTAAAGGCAATTGAACGATATATCCATTTTTACAACCATGAACGTTTTCAACAAAAACTAAACAACCTTAGTCCGGTTGAGTACCGAACTAGGGTTGCTTAAGGCTGCTTTTTTAGGCTGTCTACTTGACAGGGTTAAGTTCAGGGGGCCGGCTTCTTGTTCTAGCAAATTCATCGATAGAACAAGCATTTGCTTCAGCCATTTTGCAGCTTTCAATGGCGTACCTCCTTATCATATTGAGATTGCAACGGTTATAATTCGATCACCTCCCTTCTAAACCTTAATGCATCCAACAGCAAAGCTACTTGATCACGACCTCCTCCGGTTCCACTTCAGAAGAAATCATAATCTGTCCTGCCCTATCAGCATGCAGCCCCGAGCATTCGATTTGCCCGGACCGTTCCCCGGTAACCACAAGCAAGCGGTCATCCAGCGAGTCGCTTTCCCCCTTGACGTTCACCACCTGTACATTTCGGCTCTGGTGAAAAAGAAGCAGCGGATTTTCCTGATTGCGAAGGACCATGTCCTGAATCGTCAGGTTCTTTCCATTGCGGCATACAATGCCTTCCCGACTTGTGATGGCCGACCGCATCACCGTCACGTTCTCCACCGGCATCTCCGGCAGGCCGTTGATGAGGAGCGCAGTATGCGCGCCGCTGCAGACGATATCCTTAATAACAATATTGCGGAACACGGGGGTTTCCTCGGTAACGGGGAGCATCGCTTCCGCTTGGTATTCGCCGGAGCCGGCTTTCCCTTCGTAATATAAAT
The DNA here is from genome assembly GCF_038002285.1 of Paenibacillus sp. FSL R5-0810. NCBI lineage: Bacteria > Bacillati > Bacillota > Bacilli > Caryophanales > Paenibacillaceae > Paenibacillus > Paenibacillus sp. FSL R5-0810. The sequence continues at coordinate 1,032,043 of NZ_JBBOCF010000001.1, read as the reverse complement.
TGAAGGAGATGGCATCCCCGTCGATCTCCCGCATCCGGATCCGTTCGATGAAGATATTTTCGACCACGCCGCCGCGTCCGCGGCAGCTTTTAAACCGGATGCCGATATCGGTGCCGATGAAGGTGCAATCGGATACGTGCACATCCTTGATGCCTCCGGACATTTCACTGCCGACAACGATCCCGCCGTGGCCGTGATAAACGGTGCAGTTCCGGATGCTGATGCGCTCACTCGGCTTTCCCAGCAGGCGCCCGGCTTCATTTTTTCCGGACTTCAGACAGATCGCGTCATCTCCTACATCAAACGAGCTGTTTTCCACGGTCACGTATTTGCACGAATCGATGTCCAGTCCGTCCCCGTTCTGGGCATACCATGGATTGCGGACGGTAATGTTCTGAATGGTAATTTGCTCCGATGCCCAAGGATGCAGGCACCAGGCTGCGGAGTTTTGAAAGGTAGGGCCGCTGAGCAGAATCCGCTTGCAGTTTCTCAAGCTGAGCAGATTGGGTCTCAGATAGTCTCTGACAGGCTCATAATCCTGGGGATTCCGGCTGCCTGTTTGTTCGATCCGGGCCAGGTTCTCCATCCCGTCCCGGGCAGCCGGCGTTGGCCACCACAGTCCCCCGTCATCCACGACGCCGCCGGTATGAATTAATCGATCCCACTGGCTTTCCGTCAGCTTCCCTTGCTTAACGGGCCTCCAGGCTTCGCCGCCTCCGTCAAAGATGCCGCTGCCGGTGATTGCGATATCCTCCAGCCCTTCTCCATCGAGCGGAGACTGGCAGCGGAACATCTGCCGGCCCTCATAAGCAGACATCCGGATCGGATAAGCTTCGAATTGCTTGCTGAACATGACAAGCGCGCCGGCAGAAGCGTGAAGCTCAATCCGGCTCTGCAGGGTTAACGGACCGGTGTGCCAGATCCCCGGAGGGATGACCACCTTCCCCCCTCCTGCCTTTGCGCAAGCTTCGATTGCTTGATGAAATGCCAGGGTATTGTCGTAAACGCCGTCTCCTACTGCGCCATAGTCAGTGATCATTACTGTGTATTCCGGGATTACAGGCAAGTCGGGACATATTGCTTCTTCTGTTTGTTTCATGCTTACCTCCGCTTTAGTAAGTTTCAAGTTTGCTTATTCGATTGATACCGCATGAAGATGTAAGCGCTTATAAAAAATGCTGCCGATTGCAGCCAAAGCCCTTGAAGATCGGCTGCAGCCATGATATATAAATTTCTACGAACCCAACTAGCCGTATCCGTTGTCTCCGACCTGTTCAGGTATATCAGGCTTCACAAATGACAATAGAATCGGATCCGCGTGTGCAAAGGAGTTAGAGAGAATGAATGACCGGCTGCAGCCCAAGTACCACATAGGAGAAGATGATTTCTCCATCCAATACATGTCACGAAACGGTTCCAGCAGCATGCCCCGTCCGCATGAGCATCCCTACTTCGAGCTGTATTACTTGCTTCATGGAGAGCGGGTCTACTTCATGGACGATAATGTGTTTACCGTCAAAAAAGGGGATATGATGATCGTGAACCCGCATGATCTGCATTCGACGGCAAGCTCCGATAAGCTGATCTTCGAGCGGGTGCTGATCGGCTTCTCCCGAAGCTTCATCGAAGAGGGCGATGCCGGCGTCGCCAAGCTGCTCGATCACGGGACATCCAGGCTGGTTCGCATTCCGTTGAAGCATCAGCCCGACATCGAACGGCTGCTCCTCTCGATGCTCGCAGAATGTCAATCCGGGCAGGCACATTACGGCTCGTTGGTTCGCGCGTGGATGAACGAGCTGCTCATCCGCCTGCACCGGATCGAGACCTCGCTCCAATCGCTGCCCCCAGAATATGAGCATCCGATGCACCAGAAAATTTCGGAGATTGCCCAGTATATCAAATCCAACTATCATGAAAGGCTTACGCTCGATCAGATCGCCAAGCAGTTTTACATCAGCCCTTCCTATCTCAGCAGAGTGTTCACCAAGCTGACAGGCTTTCACTTTCGCGAGTACCTGCAGGTGGTACGGATTCGTGAAGCCCAGAAGATGCTTGTGAACAGCCGGGATTCCGTACAATTCATCTCCGAGCAAACCGGATTTGAGCATATTGCCCACTTTAATAAAACCTTTAAAAAAATCGCAGGCACGACGCCCCTTCAATACCGTAAGCGCCATGGATAGCCTCAGGGCCGTTCGGGCTGATCCAATGCCGGGTTCCCCGTCTAGGAGCAGCCCTTCCAGCTTCTATTTCTCTCCTCTTCCAACCCGGAACCAGTCGATATCCGCATACCCTCTGTCTAAGTGATCCTCTCGGCTCGCCGCAAACAATCCTACCTTAGCTCCGACCCAGTGCCCCTTTTCCGCTTCGAACTCCTTATCTCCGCACGGCACGAAAGGACCGTCAGCGCCGGCGTACTCGAAGCGGCATATAGCTCCAGGAAGAACCGTCACCCGTAGCGTTACTTTCCCTTCGCTCAATCCACCGGACCACACAATATGTTCCGCCTGGTCGTTTCCTTCGGCACGGAGGAGTTCCATGCCGGATCCGTCCTCCTTCATCCGAACGGCTACATAAGCAAAGGTTCGCCCGAATATGATCAGGCCCGCATATTCACCGGGCTTGAGTGCCGTTCCGTCCACCCTCGCTTCAGCTTGAAATACTTCTGCCGGGAATTTCTGCATCAGCAAGTGAGGGGCAGCGTAGATCGTGCGGGTGGACTGGTTATCCGGCACCGGGAAGGCAAATAATCGCAAATGGCTCTCCCTCTCGAATGCGTACCAGGCCGGATTGGGATTGGCCTGCCATTGCCACTGGAGGCCAAGCTCAGCTCCTTCGAAATCGTCCGAGTCATCCGGCGCCTGAATCGCATGCTCCCCGCCGACGTTTGGCTTCGGATAACGAAGAACCGGTTCGCCGATCCCGTCCCCATTCGCATCGATACCGATCTGCGGCCAATCATCGACCCAGCGCATCGGCTGCAGATGAGTGATTCGCCCGTATGCCCCTTTGTCTTGAAAATGCATGAACCAGCATTCGCCCGAAGCGAGCTCTACCCAGCCGCCCTGATGCGGGCCGTTAATAGGGCTATCGCCTTGATGCAGTACGATTTTATCCTCGTAGGGGCCAAAGACCGCAGTCGATCGAAGCACGGTCTGCCAGCCCGTAGATACACCCCCGGCGGGAGCAAATATATAATAATAGCCATTCCGTTTATACATCTTCGGACCTTCCATCGTTGGATGGCGCTCGGTACCGTCGAAAACGATCTGACCTTCATCCAAGAGACGCATTCCGTCCGGGGACATCCGGCACATTCTTAATAGGTGCTTGATGCCGCATCTGCTTTTGGCGAACGCGTGAACCAGGTAGGCCTGGCCGTCATCGTCCCAGAACGGACACGGGTCGATCAGGCCTTTCCCCTCTTGAACCAGATGCAGAGGCGTCCAGCTGCCTGCCGGGTCCCTTGCTGTGCTCATCATAATGCCGACATCCGGATCTCCATAGAACACCCAGTACTTGCCGTCATGGAACCGAAGGGCCGGAGCCCACACGCCGTTCCCGTGCTGAGGGACGTCATAGCCCGGCAGCTCCATCCGAGGCAGCACATGATTAATAATCCTCCAGTTAATCAGATCCTTCGAGTGCAGAATCGGCAGTCCCGGCAGATGGCCGAAGCTGGAAGCCGTCATATAGAAATCTTCCCCGACCCGGATCACATCCGGATCCGAATAATCCGCATGAAGCACCGGGTTCACGAACGTCCCGTCCCCCTGATCCGACAGCCAAGGCTTGCTCTGTAGTACTTGCAGTGTTGACGATGAGTGCATCATCGAGTTCCTCCTCCTATAACGAATCTAGTAACCGCTCCATTTCCAGACTGGCAAGGATGAAAGGCGCCACGCCAATCTGGGCATCGGACACCACTTGTTCACTGATGTAATATTCATACGAGCCGTTGCGGTCATCGCTCAGCCCTGCTCCATGGCATATGGAATGAAGATGCACGCCGGTTGCGCCGGCCTCAACAAACCGCTGAATCAAACCGGCGTACGCCCGCTCCGCAACAGGCATTGAAGGCTGCTCCAGGTACTGGAGCCGAACGCCCTTGGCCAAAGCGTAAATAAACATGGAGGAGCCGGAGGTTTCAAGATAATTGCCTTCCCGGAAGCCCTGATCGAGCACCTGGAACCACAGCCCGCTCTCTTTCTCCTGCCATCGTGCCAGCGCTCGGCTTAGGCGCTCGAATATGCCAATGATCGTACCGCGCTGCGGATGATCTATCGGGAAAAACTCCAGACTGTCCACAAGCGCCATCGCATACCAGCCCAAAGCCCGGCTCCAAAAGTGCGGGGACCGCCCGCTTTCCGGATCGGCCCAAACCTGTTCCTTCGCTTCATCCCATCCGTGATACAGAAGACCCGTCTTGGGATCCCGGGTTCTGCGCTCCACCAGCAGAAGCTGATGTGCCACCTCGTCAAACAATTCGGGGCGGTTGTAGGTTTTGGCATACTGAGCCAGGAACGGCGAAGACATATAGAGCCCATCCAGCCACATCTGAAATGGATATACTTTTTTGTGCCAAAAACCGCCGTCCGTCGTCCTGGGCTGGCTGATGAGCTGGGCGGCCAGCGTATGGGAAGCCTTTTCATATCGGGAGTCTGGAAATTTGGCCCTCAGGGCAAACAAATTTTTCCCCTGGTTGATTTGGTCCAGATTGTACTCCTCGATGCGGTACCCCCGAATGCTTCCATCCTCTTGAACAAACAGATCCATATGCCGTTTCATGAAGTCGAAATAAGCTTCCTTGTTATAAAAATCCCCTGTACGGGCGATCGCCATGAGCATCATCCCGGGTACATACGCCCACCGGCGGGCAATTTCCGGGTGAACTCCCCCGCCGTCCGCTTGACGGAGGATCGTATCCACCGTCCGGACGGACCATGGGTTCCCTTCCATCCATATCCCCCCTCAATCTTCTTGGAAGTATAATTTTCAAGCTTCATTATAATGAAACATAAACGATAAAAATTCCGGGTTTAATGCCGAATCCCCCGCATATTTTGCATTTTATGCTCTCTTTCCCCGCTCTCGCTTCCTTCATGAAGCTAAAAATGCCGCTAGGATTCAAATCCGGCAAAAAAGGCAAAGAATGACCCGAATTAAACATCGGAGACCGTTTTAATAGGAGTATGCCATTCGGTAACATAGATGGAAACGAAGAATAACAAGCCGCAAAAATAAGAAACAGCTGAAAGGTTGATGATGATGACTGCACTGCCTCGAGTCCGTCCGGAGGAGGTCGGCATTCCTCCATCCGCCATCCTCCGCTTTATGGAGGACATGACGGACAAAAATATGAACCTGCACAGCTTTATGCTCCTTCGGCATGGCAAAGTGGCAGCCGAAGGCTATTACTTCCCGTTCCACAAAGATTTAAGGCATCCGATATTCTCGGTCAGCAAGAGCCTGACATCGGCCGCTGTCGGCATTGCCATCGGAGAAGGGCGGATCTCCCTGGATGACAAGGTCATTCATTTTTTCCCGGATAAACAGCCGGAGACCGTACATCCGTACACAGCCAGTATGACCATCCGGCATCTCTTGAGCATGCAAACCGTCCACAGAAAATCAACCAATAAGGAGGCCCGTGATATCGTATTCGAATACCTTCATACGCCGCCGAGCCATCCCCCGGGAACCGTCTTTGCCTACGATACGACAGGTACGCATACGCTGTGCGCCATTCTCCAACGGGTCACGGGGACTACCGTACATGACTATCTCGATGCCCGCTTGTTCCAGCCTCTCGGGATGCAGGATATCGAGTGGGAGACCTGTCCGCTCGGAATTAACCTGGGCGGCAGCGGGGCCTATTGCACCACGGAGGATCTGGCCAAATTCGGTCAGCTCTATCTGCAGGACGGGGTGTGGAATGGGACGAGGATCCTCCCTGAGGGCTGGGTAGAGCAAAGCACGTCCAAGGTCGTTGATAATTCCAGTGCCGGAATTTTGCTGGAAGGGCGAAGCGGTTACGGGTACCAGTTCTGGCGGGCCAGGCGTCAAGCCTACTGCGCATTCGGAGCCGGAGGGCAATTCGTTCTCGTCAGCCCGCACCATGACGCCGTATTCGTGTCGACGGCCAACACCATGCTGAACCGGGATGAGCACCAAGGGATTCTTGACAGCGTCTGGACCCATCTGATTTCTTCCATGCAGGAGCCCTGCCCCTTCGATGTTGCCGGTTATGACCGGATGAAGCAGCGTCTGAGCGCCTTGAAGCTCCATCTGCCGAAAGGAAGCTCCTTCTCCCATGCAGCCGCACAAGTCTCGGGACACCCTTATCGCCTATCAGCTAACGAGCCGGGATGGACAGACTGCCAATTTACGTTCAGTGATCAAGCCTGCGAGCTCATCTTCATTCATGAAACCGGTAGTTCCCGTGTTGTATGCTCCATGAATGATTGGCATATCGGTCCCGATCCTTTTTTCGGCCTTCCCTCCGCTTGCGGTGCAGTATGGGCAGATTCGTCGACTTGCTTGATTCACATTCAGCTGCTGGAACAGCAGCAGATGTTTATTCTTACCTGCCGCTTTGACCGCGATGGTCTAGTGCTGCAAATCAAGCCGGCCGGCGCGCATAAAACGAATCATCTTGATCTCGTGCTAATCGGAACGCCAATCAACAAGCCTTGAACCATATGTTCATCACTTGCCTCTCCAGATAACTTGCATTGATTAAATTTGCATGTTAACCAGCCGCAATGACTCAGCCTTCCAGCCGGCCTCGTCAATCTACCCCATAATAAACTTGGTTTGCGCATCGGTGATGATCTGCGTATACCGAAACGATCGATGCGGATAAGGATGCTCAGGAGGTTAAGCCTTACCGTGACACGCTGCCGCAGCGGGGCGATTTGTACAACATGGAGAAGAAGCCGAAAGGAACGGAGCTGTTTAACAAGAACAAACAAATCGTGTTCGAGAACGAGAAATACATTGTGCCGAATCCGGCACTGACCCACGCGTTCTTCAACAGCAGCGGTATTTTATGCACCAGCCGAAGGGTTGTTGCCGTTCGTTCCGCGCTGTTCCAATGATCCGTCTCCACCGGATTCGCGGTTTGCGAGATTTCCCCCGATCCCGCTGCCCAGAATATGCTTTCATTGGTATCCAGATACCGCTCGAACTCGGCCTTGTTCAAGCCCTCCAGCGGCTTGAGGGAATTTAAATCCACGACCCATTCATGCTTCAGATTAACGACGTACACCTGGTTTAATATGGTCTGCGTCTGCAGATTAAACATTTCCTTCATCAGTTCCCGGACCTTAATAAAGTCCTGTCCGCTTAACTTGCTGTCCATCACAGACTTGAGCAGCGAAGAGTTCTCAAACTGCAGGGCAGTTCTTTGCATGGAATCGAGCACCTGCTCCACCCTCATCCGGGTCTGGTTCAACAGATGCATATTCCCCTCGTTCACCTTCTCCTCCACGTCTTTGGCGGCAATGAAATAAGAGAAGAATCCGATAAGAATTGTCGGAAAGGATCCCAACAGCAAACTATATATGAGTATTTTGGATTTGAATGTTCCCAATATCATTTGCTCCCTTGTTATGATAACGCTTACAGACATTATCCTAAGATCATAACATAGAAGCACATGATTTCTATCATGATCGATGCTCATTTGCCAATATTTTTAATGTTTTTTGTCCGTGTGTTCGATCGTTCAGAGCTCCACAACGGCTTTAATCACCTTGGAAGAAGGGTTCAACCACTGCTTAAATTCGCCGATCATTTCATCAAATCCGCATCGATGCGTGACATAACGCTCCAAATCAAGGCCGCTTTCCGTCATCGCCTTGATAACATGATTGAAGTCGGCTTTGGTCGCATTCCGGCTGCCCATCAAGGTCAGCTCCCGTTTATGGAAATCGGAATCCTCGAAAGAAATGTCTCCGTTGATTAACCCGACGTACACCAGGGTTCCTCCGTGCCCAACCAACTTGAACGCATGGGTCATGGAACGCTGATTTCCGGTTGCATCAAAAACAATGGCGGGAAGCTCTCCACCCGTTAACGCAGCAAGCTCATTTGACGATTCTTGCCCGGCCCGGATGATATGATCAGCCTTGGCCCACGACTTGCTGAAGGCTAGCCGCTCAGCGTTCATGTCCATTGCGATAACGGTTGCTCCCTTCTCCTTAGCAAACACCATGACGCCAAGTCCGATAGGACCGGCACCGATCACCAAAACCGTATCCTCGCGGGTGACATTCGCCCTTTGGACACTATGGGCCCCTATCGCTAACGGTTCTACCAGGGCCGCCTGATCCATTGATAATCCGTCTGCTCGAACCAAATGGGTGATCGGAACCGAAATGCGCTCCCGCATGCCTCCGTCTGTATGCACGCCGATGACATTCATTGATCTACAGCAATTGGTCTTGCCTCTGAGACAAGCCATGCATTGTCCACAGTGCATGTAAGGAATGACACAGACGATGTCGCCTGCCTTCAACCCCGCTTCATTGTCCCCGATCTGTTCAATCATCCCGGATAGCTCATGACCGAGAATTCGCGGGTAGGTAAAGAACGGCTGATTGCCGTTAAAGGCATGAAGATCCGTACCGCAAATCCCGATTCGTTTAACGCTGATGATAGCCTCGCCATCAAGCAATTGCGGCTCCGGCAAATCCTCGCGGAATTGAAACTCCCCAATCCGACTGCACACGATTCCCTTCATTATGCCCGCCCCCTTTATGGTCTGATCCCTTCATTGTATTCCGGGCGTCCGCTTATCCAAGTCCGGCCTTGAATCGGCTCCAGGATCCTTAAAACCTCGGCCGCCAACCTTTGATCCAGAGGTTCTTCGGTCCATTCGGCATTGCGCACGATGTTATCCGGGTTGGCCGTACTGACCAGCGTCGTCGGAATCTGCTCATGCGAGGTCGAGAACTGCACGGCCAGCTTGGCAATATCGATTCCTTCCTTCGCGCAATATTCAGCCGCTTGTCTGCACGCTTCCTTGATTTCCGCCGAAGCCGGATGCCATGACGGCGCTCCTCGACGGCTAAGAAGCCCCATTGACAATGGAGATGCGTTAATGAGACCGATTCCTTCTTGATGAAGCAACGGCAGCAAATCTGTCAAGGTATGATCATTTAAAGAATAGTGGCAATACGAGATGATTGCATCCACCTTCGTCTGAGGCAGCAGCTGTTCAAACAGCTGTAACGGCAAACCGCAAATTCCGCTAAAGCGGATTTTACCTTGTTCTTTTAAATGCTGGAGTGCAGGGATACCCTCCTCCAAAATGATCTGTGCGGGCACGAACTCAATATCATGCAGGAAGAGGAAATCCACATAGTCGGTATTCAACCGTTTCAAGCTCTCATCTGCACTTGCAATGATCCGCTTGAATGTGAAATCAAAATCCTGCTCGCCATAGCGGCCGGCTTTGGTGGACAGGTAAAATTTGTCCCGGGGGATCTGCCGGATGGCTTGACCAAGCACCGTTTCCGCCTTCGTCAGTCCATAATAGGGCGAAACATCAATCAGATTAATTCCTGCATCAATGGCTGCGTGAACGGTTCGGATTCCCTCGCTATCGTCCGTCTCCCGAAAGACGGAGCCCAGCGAGGATGCGCCGAAGCTTAATACGGAAACCTCCAGTCCGGTACGACCCAGCTTGCGGTATTTCATAGTCTTAACCCACCTTATTTATTGAGATTACGTTTTATAGCAATGAGGATTACTAGCATCTTAGCGAAAAGGAGTAAAGGAATTTCCTCAACCCCGTCGTTGTTGGGATATTCAGAGCCTGTAGAACTCCACGGCATTCAACCCGAACAATCGGGCCCGCTCCTGCTCTCCCCATGCCTTGGGCAGCGCTGCTTCTAACACGTGCACGACTTGGCTATATTCAGCGGACAGCAGACATACCGGCCAGTCGCTTCCGAACATGACCCGCTCGGAACCGAACAGGGCAATGGCTTTATGTACATAATCTGTGAAGTCCTCCTGGTTCCACCGCCGATGCTCGGCCTCGGTGACCATGCCGGACAGCTTGCAGTAAATTCCCGGAAAGCGTGCGATTCCTTTCATGAAGCTCTCCCAGGGCTCAATTTCCCCGCTTCTTATCGGTGGTTTGCCCAGATGGTCCACCACGCCCCGCATGTCCGGGACTTGCTGGATGAGCTTCAGTAAGTGCTCCAGCTGATGGCTTCGAACAAGAAGATCGATCGGAACTTCTTCCTGGATATACATACTCAAGGCTTCGATAAACGCCGGCTCCAGAATGGCACTGGAATCAGGCATATCCTGTATCATAATCCGGAAACCGATAAACTTTGGATGCTTTGAAAATCGTTCATATTGGCGGCGATGCTCCGGATCGAAGAGATCGATCCACCCCACCACGCCGAGAATGGAAGGATCGCGATCGGCCAGAGATAAGAGATAGTCCGTTTCTTCAAGGGTCGGGGCCGCCTGAACCGCAATCGTGCCGTCAAGCTGATGCGCATCCAAATGCGGTTTTAAATCGGATGGCAGGAAGTCCCGGTAAAGCACGGGAAGCTCAGGTGTGATCCATCCGTAATCCCCCCGTTCAATCCGCCAATAATGCTGGTGGGCATCTACTTTCATGTACTTCCCCCGCCTTTCTGCATCGCTTTTCATATCCCCATTGTATGTTCAATATCCGTGTATAAAAATAGCGTATTCTTGCAGATTCATAACGTATTTTGATATTGTGAACGTATCAGAGTGAAGGAGGACGATCATCATGACTCCCTTGCGCAAAGCCTTTAACGGAGACCCCTTGTTTCCTATGGAGCTGGTTTATCGGACGCAAAAAAGCCCCCGCATGGAGCTGCCCCACCATCTGCACGATCTTTACGAATTGGTATACATACATCAGGGGAAAGGCACTTTTTTTATTGAAAACAAATTAGTGGAGAAAAAAGAAGGCGACCTGTTTATCATTCCCGGGAACACGATCCACAGCTCTTTCCCTGACCCGGAAGATCCGATTATTTCAAGCGCTTTATTCTTTGCGCCATCGCTCGTCCAAGGTGATCCTATCAGCGATTTACAATACGCTGCCCTTCATTGCTTCGAAATTTCCCGGAAATCGGGAGCTTATCGTTATGAACTGTCAGCGACCGATCAAACGTATATCGAGGACAGACTGAAAGCGATGTCGGACGAGATTGGGCAGACCCGGTTAGGATCCCGGGAGGCGCTTGTGCTTCAGCTGCGCTCCATCCTGCTGTATATCAATCGTTATATCAGCGTCTCATCTGCAGAGAAGCCGGCCCCTGCGGCGCTTGGACCCGCTTGGCTGATCGAATCCATTCAATGGATTCACGAGCATCTGGATCAACCTATTGGACTAGCCGCACTGTCGGCGCATGCGTCGGTAGATCCCGCCCATTACTCCAGAATGTTCAAGAAGTACACCGGCCTAACGGTTACCGATTATATCAATGCGAAACGGATCGCGCATGCCAAAGAGCTTATGCTCACGAACGAGATGCCCATAGGCCGCATCGCGGAAATTTGCGGGTACGACACCCTGACGCATTTTCATCGAAAATTCAAAAGCTTGACTGGAATGACGCCTGGAGCTTACAGGAGGCAGGCGCTGTCAAACGGCTAGGATTATCGGGAAGATAACCATGAGATATAGGATCTCCCCAACATGGCGTCGACCGATGTTTAGATCCCGCGAATCCCATCAAATGATAATTTTATTGCAAAAATCATGAACGCGTAAGCAACCTTTTCCATTTGGAAGCGTCTATTCCTATATATAGGAACTTTGCGTTCGCAGGAGCGTGCTCCACGCATGCCCACATTCATTTTTTAATCCATACGAATGTATCAAATCGAGAGGTGATTGCGTACATATGAGTCATATTACAATGGCGGAAGCTTTGGCTGTCCGGGCAGCCATGAATCGACTGATTAATCAATTGATGCAGGAGCGATTGAACAACAGCAGCACTATTATTGAAAAAGGGGAGACCGCCGAGGTGCCTGCGCGCAGTGTCGATGTCATCACGGAAGAAATCGATGCCGTCTCCGCCGATTTCAGAAAGCTGGACCTGTTAATGGCGATTTCAAATACCACCGAGACGATCCCGTGGAACGGCAGCAACATAACCGTCATGGAAGCGATCGAGCTGGCCAAGCAGATGCGCAATGAAATCGGACAGCTCGCGCATCTCGGCACCCGCAAGAAGCTGGAGCGCCAGAGCAGCCGGGGGCTCGAGGGCGGCGCCGTAACGCTCTTCAATGTGGCGTTATATGATCCGGAAGCCTATCATGCAGCCGCCCGCAAGAAGGAACGCGAGGTAACAAAGCTTTCCTCCCTGATCGAGCATGCGAACCATCATTCGAAGATTCCCTTCGATGCTACGAAGTACATGGAGTAACGGAAGCCGCCGGCTTCAAGCCTACAACGTTATGCCGCGTGCAGGTTTGGAGCCGGCGGTTACCGCCGGCTGGCGGGAAAGTGCGGGCAGCCGCTTGTTGTTTGTCGGATACAAACAAATGAATAAGTAAACCTACAATCGACTCCAATTGTGAAAACGGATGACGGTTGACGGATTACGCACTTCACTCGATTACGTTTAACGGACTTTCGAACGCGAATATGAATCGCCCCGTTTCCCGCCGTCCCACATAACAACCATCGGAACAGCCTCAACCTATGACGCCGATGGAGCCTATGCCAAATCTGGAATCTGCAACGAACAAAAAGCCTCCAGCCCGCTTTGAAACGGGTTGGAGGCTTTTATTATGCACGGGAGTCACAACAGAATAATTTATTTCAATTCATCACATGCCTGTGATTCTTGCATTCTATTGAAACAAGGCGGCCGCTCCGACGAGACCGACATCATCCCGCAGACCGGCGGGAACGATCTCATAGGTTCCTAGATAAGCCGGCATAACCAGCTTGTCCGTCATTTCGCGGAGCGCCGGGAACAGCAGCTCACCGGCCCTGCTGACTCCCCCTCCGATGACGATCCGGTCCGGATTAAAGCTATGAATGACGTTGACCAGACCAAGAGCCATATAGTAGACCGCGCGATCAATGACCTCAATCGCGACAGCATCGCCCAGCCGCTTCGCTTCAAAGACATGCCGGGCATTGACGCTGCCGTCGGCTGCTGCCAGCTCGGAGATCATACTTGTCCGCTCCTGAATCTTCAGGGCAGCTTCCTGGCCGATCGCCGTACCGGAAGCAAATACCTCCCAGCAGCCGCGACTTCCGCAGTTGCACTGCGGGCCGCTCGGATCGATGATGTGATGTCCCAGCTCGCCCGCATAGGAATTGCTACCAAGGAACAGCTTGCCGTCCAAGACGATGCCTGAGCCGATTCCCGTGCTGAACGTGACGTACACCATGTTCGTAGAGCCTGCGCCGGCTCCGCGTACATATTCCCCCCATGCTGCCGCATTGGCATCGTTCAACACCTGAACTTCGGTACTCAGCTCCCGTTCCATCCATGCTTTCAAGGGGACATTCGTCCATTCCGGCAAGTTCGTGCCGTAAATGACGATGCCCTCCCTGCTGTTCACCGCTCCCGGCGAAGCCATCCCGACACCCCGCAGCGGGTGGCCGCCCGAAACGCTTCGGATCATCGCCGTAATTCTCCCGACAACCTCCTCAGCCGTTCGTGCGCCTGCCGTCTCCACTTGCTCGCGGTTCAGCAGCCGACCTTCGGAATCAAAGAGCGCAGCCGCGATCTTCGTACCCCCGAGATCAACGCCAACTACAAATTCTTGTTGTTTATTAAGAATGGTTTGCAATTTGTGTTCACCTGTTTTCCGATATGTTTGCTACATCTATTGATGAATGCTGTCTGCCAGCGACCGAAGCTCAACCGGATCAATCGGCTTCAGTCCGGAACGGCCGTAGCGGACCGCCGAGCCGAAATGCACTTCTGTTACACCGGTCTGATCGATGAAGTCCCGAATGATCTCCCACGTTAAGCCATTGCCCGCCAAAATCTTAAGATGACTGCCGCGCGCCTCTTCGACCAGCCGTCGAATTTGCGGAATGGCTTGCGGTGCCGGCTGGGGTCCGCCCGATGTCAATACACGGGTAACCGCCGGATATTTCATTAACGTGCGCAAACCTTCGAACTGATCATCCAACTCGTCAAAGGCGCGGTGATACGTCACCTGCATGTCCCCGGTCCACGCCAGCAGAGCACCCAGCGTTTCTTCGTCGATCTTCCCGTCCGGAGTCAGCGCGCCGAGGACGACCCCGGCTGCTCCGGCGCTGCGAATCGCCTGAATCTCCGCGATCATGGTGACCACGTCGGTCTCGCTGTACACGAAGGAACGGCTGTGAGGCCGGACCATCACATGGACCGGAATGTTTACCGCCTTGATGACCTGCTGGACAAGTCCAATTCCCGGTGTCAGTCCGCCTTCCGTGATCGCCGTGATCAGCTCCAGCCGGTCTGCGCCGTTATTCTCAGCTGTAATGGCGTCATCGACGGTCGTGGCTATAATTTCTAGGAGCATAGAAGTCACACCTTCCCGGAAGCCGGTTTCTTATGAAACTGCTTCTCTACATAATCCGCCAGCAGCCTGGCGCCGTAGCCGGTTGCTCCCGCAGCAGCATGCGGAAACTCCCGCTTGTACTGAACCGTTCCCGCCATGTCGATGTGGACCCACTTCATCGATTCCGGAACAAAATGCCGGATAAACAGGGCGGCCGTAATTGCGCCGGCCAAGGTCGACGTGCCGACATTGCGCAAATCCGCGTAGTCGCTCCGCAGCTCGGACTCGTATTCGTCAACAAGCGGCATTGGCCAGAGCCGTTCGCCGTTGCGTTCGCCGATTTCGACCAGGTCACGGGTCATCGCTTCATCGCCCCAGATCCCTGCCAGCTCGAGCCCGAGCGCAGCGCCGACATTGCCTGTCAGCGTCGCGATGTCGATCACTTGATCCGCCTGAAGGGTCGCCGCATGAAGCAGCGCATCCGCGATGATCAGTCTGCCTTCACCGTCCGTATTCGCGACCTGGACGCTGATGCCGTTCGGATAATGGATGACGGAGGACGGCAGCATCGCATGCTGGTCCGGGAGATTATCGGCAACCGCGATAAGAGCTGTTACCTTCACCGGCGCTTTTCGGGAGATCAGAATCTCCATAGCGCCGGCTACGGCAGCCGCGCCGCCCATATCCATGCGCGCATCGCTTATATCCCTGCCGGTCTTGACGTTCATGCCGCCCATGTCAAAGGTAATGCCTTTGCCGATTAGCACGACATGAGGGCCCTTCTGTCCGGCCGGCAAGCCGTCATACGAAATTTCAACCAGGGATGGCTCGAATCGGCTGCCCTTCCCGACCGCAAGCAATCCATTCATCTGGCGCTCATGGAGCTCGTGGCCGCGGTATACATGAAGCTTGGCCTTCGTGTTCTTGAAGTGTTCCTCCAATACAGCAGCGAACGCTTCCGGATTCAGCGTCTCCGGCGACTCATTGACCAAGTCCCTGGCAAGCCTCGTTCCCCGTTCGCGGATCGCGGCGATGGACAGCAGGGTATCCAGCTCTTCCCGCGGGATTCCTTCCCAATCCTTCGATCGGATATGAAGCTTAATCGTGGCTTCCGTTGCCGTAATGCCTCGATGCTTATTGAACCGATACAATCCGTATAACCAGCCTTCCATCCAGGCTTGGAATTCCTCTGCCTCCGTCAGCTTGGGTTTCTCCGAACCCGTATCAAGCGGTTTACGGATGAGAACAGCGCTTGTTTTATGTTCCTTCAGCAGAGCCCGCGCAACTGAAGCCGCTGCTTTACGCACTTTCTCTACGGTTAGCTGCTCTCTTGAACCCATGCCTGCGATTAAATAATCCGCCTCATCCCGGGAACGTGCATACAGCCATGTTAAGCTTCCGCTTCGTTTTCGGGAATCAGGGAGGCGAAACGGCGGCTCGTCTCCCTCATATATCGCATAGACCCGGCTATCGGCAACATGCGATTCATCAAATATGATATTCATCGGCGTATTTCCCTCCTCTGGCTCTATTACAACCGAGCGTTTCGATCCGGTTAAGCTTGCTTCATGATCTCCTCATCATACAAATGGCAGGCCACCTGATGGCCCGGTTCCACTTCCCGGAAGACCGGCGCCTTCTGCTTGCACACCTCCATGCAAGCAGGGCAGCGGGTATGGAAACGGCATCCCGTCGGCGGATTAACCGGGCTTGGCAGATCCCCCTTCAGAATAATCCGTTCTTTCTTCAGCTTAGGATCCGGTACCGGCACCGAGGACAGCAGCGCCTGGGTATAAGGATGCAGCGGACGGTCATAGAGCGTATCCTTATCGGCTGATTCGACCAGCGTTCCCAAATACATAACGCCGATCCGATCGCTGATATGCTCGACGACGCTTAAATCGTGAGAGATGAACAGATACGTCAGGCCGTACTCTTCCTGCAAATCCTGGAGCAAATTCAGCACCTGCGACTGGATCGATACGTCAAGAGCCGAAACGGGCTCATCCGCTACGATCAGGCTCGGCCGTACCGACAGCGCACGTGCAATGCCGATCCGCTGGCGCTGCCCGCCGCTGAACTCATGGGCGTAGCGCTCGGCATGAAAGCTGTTCAGACCCACCGTTTCAAGCAGCTCTCCGGCCAGCTTGTCACGTTCCTTGGCGCTTAGCTTCGTGTGGATCAGCAGCGGCTCCGCTACGAGCTCCTTCACCTTCATCCGCGGATTCAACGAGGCGTAAGGATCCTGAAACACCATCTGCATGTCTTTTCGCAGCGGGCGCATCTGGTTCTCGTTGAAACGGCTGATATCGGTTCCGTTGAAAATAACCTCGCCGTCGTTTGGCGTTAACAGGCGCGTAACAAGCCGGCCGGTGGTCGACTTGCCGCAGCCGCTCTCTCCGACGAGACTGAAGGTTTCGCCCTTCCGAATCGCGAAGGAGATTCCGTCAACGGCGCGAAGCTGCTTGGAGCTGCCGAAGAAGCCTTTTTTGACCGTAAATGATTTCTGCAGGTTCCGTACTTCTAATAGCGGTGATTCATTCATGCCGTTTCTCCCCCTTTCGCATGCCCATCCTGCGTCAGCCAGCACCGGCTCTTGCGATCCGCTTCGTTCGCGACCGGGAGCAGCTGCGGCTCCTGCGACAAGCAGCGCTCCATCACATAAGGACACCGGGGAGCAAATTTGCAGCCCGGAGGCATGTTGCGCAGATCGGGAACGTTGCCCGGAATGGATTCCAGCCGACGAACCTTCTGTCTAAGCTTCGGCACCGAGGCAATGAGTCCCTTGGTATACGGATGCTGCGGATTCTCGAACAGCTCGGTCACGCTCGCCTCTTCCACGACCCGGCCAGCATACATGACGACCACCCGGTCGCACATCTCCGCCACAACGCCGAGGTCATGCGTAATAAGCAGCATGCCCATGTTCTGTTCCTTCTTCAGGCGGTTCATCAGTTCGAGAATTTGCGCCTGGATCGTCACGTCAAGCGCCGTCGTCGGCTCGTCCGCGATCAAGAGCTTCGGATTGCAGGCCATCGCCATCGCGATCATGACCCGCTGCCGCATGCCCCCGGACAATTGGTGCGGATAATCGTCAACCACTTCATCGGCCCTAGGAATTCCAACAAGCTTCAGCGATTCGATCGCATGCTCGCGCGCTTTCTTCCGGCCGTATCCAAGATGGAGCATGATCGACTCCTCAAGCTGCTTTCCGATGCGGAGCACGGGATTAAGCGAGGTCATCGGCTCTTGGAAGATCATCGCAAGCTCATTGCCGCGGTAGCGGCGCATGTCCTTTTCCGGCAGCTGCACGAGGTCCTTGCCCTCAAACAAGACCGATCCGCCGGCGATTCGGCCGGGCGTATCCTTGAGCAGTCTCATGATAGACAGGGAGGTTACGCTTTTTCCACAGCCGGATTCGCCCACGAGCCCAAGCACTTCGCCTTTGTTAATGTGAAAGTCCACGCCCGCCACGGCGAGCACCGAGGAACCGTCCCGCTTGAATTCGGTTTTGAGTCCTTTGACTTCTAGCAATGTTTGCGTCACGTTCAATCCCCCCTATTCGTTCTTCGACTTCGGATCCAGCGCATCGTTGAGTCCATCGCCAATCAGGTTGAACGCGAGAACCGTCAAGAAGATGAGCAGACCCGGAAAATATACGATGTGCGGTGCGATGCTTAAATAATCGCGTCCCATACTGAGCATCGCGCCCCAGTCCGGCTCCGTCGGCTTGGCGCCAAGCCCGAGGAAGCTGAGGGAGGATGCCGCGAGAATGGCTCCGCCGATCTTCATCGAAACGTTGACGATGATGCTCGGCACCGTTTCAGGGAAGATATGCTTCCAGATGATCCGGTTGTTTTTCGCGCCCATCGAGCGGGCAGCTTCGACGTACAACGATTCTTTCGCGGACAGCGTCACGCTTCGGATAATTCGGGCGAAGGAAGGCGTTCCGAATACCGCTACCGCAATGACCACATTGGACAAGCCCGGACCGAGAATCGCCACGATGCCGATTGCCAGAAGCAGATCCGGGAAGGAGAACATAACGTCGCTTCCGCGCATGATCAGGCGGTCAATCCAGCCGCCGTAATAGCCGCTGATAAGCCCCAAAATCGTACCGGCAATAGCCGAAATAAATACGGCGCTCAGGCTGACCGACATCGTCAGCCGGGTTCCGTCGATCAGACGGCTGAGAATATCCCGTCCGTATTCATCGGTCCCTGCCCAGTGCGCAGCCGAAGGGCCTTGCATCATTGCATCGTAGTTCGGCTCGTTCGGAGGATATGGAACAATATGCGGGCCGATGACGGCCAGCACCAGCAATATCAAGATGAACACGCCGGATATGACGGCAAGCTTTTGCTTCATAAACTTGGATACAAACGTGCTGAACTTCCCTTTGACCGGGCTGTTCACCACAGCCTCCCCCGGTACGGAGGATGAATGGACCGTTACTGAAGAATTGTCGCTCATGAGCTCCCCCTCCTATTTCGATGCATACCGGATTTTTGGATTCAGTACACCGTATAATAAATCGACAATCAGGTTAATCAGAATAAATTCGGTCGCAAACATCAGGAGCAGCGCCTGAATGACCGTATAATCCCGGAACGCGATCGAATCGACCAGCAGCCGGCCCATCCCCGGAATACTGAATACGGTTTCGACCATGACCGAGCCCCCGAGCAAAAAGCCGAATTGAAGCCCGGCTACCGTAACGACCTGGATCAAGGAATTGCGCAGCGCGTGTCTTCCGACAACGACGAATTCCCGCAGACCCTTCGCCCGTCCGGTCCGGACATAATCCTCACGCATCGATTCAAGCATCGACGTGCGGGAGTACCGTGCGAGCATGGACATAATTCCCGCACCGAGCGTGAACGAAGGAAGAATATACGATTGCCAGCTGTCAACGCCGCCGGTTGGGAACCAGCCCAGCTCGACGGAGAAGATTTGAATCAGAACGAGACCCAGCCAGAAGCCCGGCAGGGAGATTCCCGAAATGGCAGTGAGCATCCCGAGGTAATCCGGCCATTTGCCGCGATTGACGGCGGACACGATCCCGATCAAGAGTCCGATGACCAGCGCCCAGCCAAGACTCGTAAACGTTAGCACGATCGTCGGAAAAAACCGGCTTTCCAGCATATCCACGACCGGCAGTCCGGAGGTAATGGAAACACCCAGGTCACCCTTCAACAGATCACCCATATAGTTAACATATTGCTGCCACAGCGGCAGATTTAGTCCCAGCTGCTCCCGTATCCCGTTGATCTCCTCAAGGGTGGCTTCCTTACCTGCGACAAGCCGTGCCGGGTCTCCGGGAATCAGGTGAATAAACATGAACACAAGTATCGACACAATGAATAACAGAGGGATGACACCCAGCAGCCTCTGAATTGCATATCTTCCCAAAGGATAAGCCTCCTTTCAACATGCCAGCCTTAAAAATAAATGGGCCGCTTCCTTATCATCAAAAGAGGCGGCCCACCCTAGTTCAACATTTCAGCAAACCCGTGCTGCCAGAATTACTTCACTTCGGCATTCAATACATTGATCGAGCCGTCAGGGAATACTTTCACGCCGTCCAGATAAGCGCGTTTACCTGTAATGACTTGGTCAACGCCCAGGAACACCCATGGAGCGTCTTCCCAGATTTGCTTCTGGATATTGGCATAGATTTCTTTAGCTTCGTCCGGATTAACCGATGCATTTGCATCCTTGATCCATTGATCGACATTATCATTTTTGTAATATGCGGTGTTGGAGCCTGCAGGCGGGAAGAACTCGCTGCTGAACAGACCTTTCGTCGCACCGTCCGCATCGCCGGAAGAAGGAGACCAGCTCACGTACCACATTTGGATTTTCGCATTTTCCGGCGTAGCCGAGTTGATCTGATCGGACAAGGTCGCGCCTTCCATCGATTTCACTTCAACCTTAATGCCGACAAGCGCAAGCTGCTGCTGAATAAACTGCATGCCCTTCATCGTCTCGGAATCGTTCTCGCCCCAGATCTCGGCTTCGAATCCGTCCGGATATCCCGCTTCCGCGAGCAGCGCCTTTGCTTTCTCCGGATCATAGTCATAACCGGATTGCTCCGAATAGTACTGGGTCATGGAGGACATGGAAGACTTCAGCTTAGATCCAAGACCGGATTTAACAACCTTGATATAGGCATCCTTATCGATTGCATAGTTGATCGCTTGACGAACCTTCAGATCGTCATACGGCTTCTTCATCGTGTTCAGCGTGATATAGCGAACGATCGTCGAATCGATTTTATCCACCACAATGTTGGAATCGCCTTCGACCTCGGATACTTGCTCCGTCGGCATCGGGTAGATGAAGTCAGCTTCGCCGGTCTTCAGCATGGCAATTCGGGAACCGTTCTCCGGTACAGGCTTGAACGTGATGCTGTCCACCTTCGGAAGCCCTTCCTGCCAGTATTCTTCATTCTTCACGACAACCAAACGATCGCCTTGAACCCATTCCTTGAACTTGTATGCGCCTGTTCCTACCGCATTCTTCGTTACATCCACGCCGTCTTTAAGCGCTTTAGGGCTAATCATGAGCGCCATAGCGGTTTTGTTCAGGAATGCGCTGTACGGCTGGCTAAGCGTAATGACAACCGTATTCTCATCCGGTGTTTGCACGTCGGATACCGTCGAGAAGCTGCGGCGCATTCTGAGATTGTTCTTTTCGTCCAGGATGCGGTCCAGGTTAGCTTTTACAGCTTCGGCATTGAAGTCTGTGCCGTCATGGAATTTCACGTTTTTACGAAGATTAAACGTATAAGTCAGACCGTCTTCGCTGACTTTGTAATCTTCAGCCAAGACCGGAACGAGTTCCATCTTTTCATTGAAACCCATCAAGCCTTCGTACATCGTGCGCGCACCGGAGATCGAGTGCGTATCGCCGGCATTATGCGGATCCATCGTGAGGAAATTCGCGTTGATCGCGATGGTGATATCCTTGTTGTTTTTCGTCACCGGTTTGCTTTCCCCGCCGGCATTGGTCGCCCCTTCGCTGCCTCCGCCGCCGTTTCCGCCGCAAGCTGATGCTACGATTGTAAATGCAAGCAACAGCATGAGCAGTGACCATGTTCTACTCTTGAATCTCATTGTTTACTCCCCCTTTGATGTAGTAAAGAATCTATAGATTCACTCGGCATGCCCTGGAATGGATCGAGGAGCACCCGAATTCCTCACCCTTTATTTGTTGCGTTCAAAATACGCTCCCTTTATTTGTTCCATTCAAATACGGCGCGACGCTCACCTACAAGCGTTCCACCGTCGTTGAGAATTTCGTTCGGCACGAGCTCGTACAGCCGGTCGATCGTGGCTTGGTTGCTATAACCCAGCCGCTCCAAAATGGTCGCGATGATGCATGGCCATACCTGCTCGGAACCGTCGGATACCTTAAGGGAAATCGCCAACCGTTCCTTCCGAAGCCCGATGCCGTATACTCCTTTAGCACCGCCCTTGGCAGTCAGGTTGTCATCCTTCAAAAGTGCAGAGCATACGAATTTCGTGTCTGCGATGATATCGGGGTATTCGTTCATCACCTTCGCGATCCTTGCTGCAGCTTCTGCCGTCTCCGGGTCCTGGATCAAGTCCGGACAAGCGAGCTTCAAGAATGAATAGGCGATCCGGTCCAGCGGAATCGCGAAGATCGGCAGGCCGCAGCCGTCAATCCCTTGCGGGATGGAGGATACCGGAACTTCCGCGATATCGGCGAGCGTTTCAAGGATTTCCTTTTGTAGCGGATGCTCGGGTTGGTAATACGTCGCTTCATCCCAGCCCATATGCTTGCACAATGCAATCATTCCGCTATGCTTGCCGGAGCAGTTGTGGAAGATCCGGCGCTTCGCCTCATGGTTCTGATGGCGCTCGGCCTTCGCATCCTCGTTCAAGGGGTATGTAGCGCAGCAGTGGAGCGCGTCCTCCTGGATGCCAATTTTGCCCATGAGCGATTCAAGGGCATCAATGTGGAAGCTCTCTCCCCGGTGGGAAGCCGCAAACAGAGCCGTCTCCTCGCCGGTCAGTCCGTATACTTCGTCAATGCGGCGCTTCATAGCCGGCAGTGCTTGAAAAGGCTTTGCAGCAGAGCGCAAAAACGTCAAATGATGGGGATCGCCTGCCGCATAGAGAACCTTCCCGCTTTCATCGACAACGCTCACCGCGCCGTAATGGACATTTTCCAGCACATTGCCGCGGTATTCCTCTACCAATGGAACAAATCTCATGATTATTTCCCCCGATTTCCTGATGAATTAATTCAATTGAAAATAACGATCCTGCGCCACCATACCCGAGCCGATCATGACGCCTTCCTCATGCAGCTTCGAACGGACGATGGAAAAGCTGCCCTGAAGCGGCTCCCACACATACCTTGAGCAAAGGTTGACGATCTCTTCATGCACCTCCGGGAACTTGTCCAGGATTTCGCCGCTCAGGATGACGCTGTCCGGGTTGTACATGCTGACCACGTTATTGACCGTGATGGCCATATACGCAAGGGCGCGATCGATTAAGTAGCAGGCCCAGTGAGTACCCGCACGCCGCTCGGCAAACAGCTCCTCGATCGTGCGGACCGGCTTGATTTTACTCGCTTCAGATAATAGGGACGGGATGTTGATATACGTCTGCAAACAGCCGGCCTTACCGCAATCGCACATCATGCCCTCCGGGTCCACCGTCGTATGTCCGATTTCACCCGCGCTGTTCGTCACCCCGCGATAGATTTCGCCTTCCAGTATCAAGGCAGAGCCGACGCCATTACCAAAGCCGAGGAGAACCGTCCGATTCGAACCATAGGCGGAGCCCTTCAACTGTTCGGCTAGGGCCTTTACCTTCAACTCATTGTCCACGACAGCCTGAAACCCGGTCACGTCCTGAAGCAGGTCGGCGAGACGGATATTCTTCCAGCCCAGCTGAACGGAGAATTTAACAATTCCCTCCTGGACCTCGATGATGCCGGGAAGCCCGACGCCGATGCCCACGATGCGCTTGCGGTCGATGCCGCCAGTCGCAATCAGATCTTCGATCGTGCTTCCAATCCGCGCTACGGTCGTGCTCGCCTCCTCGTTCGGCGGTCTGCTGAAACTCTCGCTGCACAGAACATTTCCTTGGATATCGACGAATCCGATATTCGCCCGATCACGGTCCAGCTCCACGCCAATCGAAATAACCGCGGTATCCAGCAGTCGGATGAGCGAGGATTTTCTTCCGCGCCCGGCGGAAACCTGCTCCTCCGTTTCATGCACATATCCCTCATCCGTCAGTTCGGCTACAATCCGGCTGACGGTCGTCGGGCTCATGCCCGTCTGCTTCGCAATGGCTGCTCTTGAAATCGGCTGTTCATTCTTGATGATCTGGAACACCGTAAGTCTGTTCTGCCGCTTCATAAAATCCTGGTCATGCTTTTTCATGAAGACATCCCCTATTTAATTTCATCAATAGATTAATTAGCGCATTCTTCCAACTTATTAGGTGGTTAATCATCAAAAATCTGTGTTAAATATCATATTTTTCATTTTTATTCTCCAGTGATGATATTAATAATAAAATGTCATTTGTGAATGTGTCAATATATATGACACATTTAATTTTCCTCAAATTTTTATTACCAATGTAAGCATTTCAATTTTACTCTGAAAAAACACAGCTCTCCTGTACGGATACATTTGGTTTTTACAGGCGTACAATATGACATGTACCTAACATAACGATTTTCAAAAAAGCGAAGGTCACTATCGGAAATATCAAAATTAATCCACTGAAGAAATGAATTCTAAGAACAGCGGTCTGATCCAGCGGCGGGGAACTCCAACTGCTTTCCGTTGAGCCTTGTCCATTAAGTGTTATGGTGTGAGTTGGCTTGCGTGTCTAATTGCGGTGGCGTCGGGGAAGTGAGTGGGTCGTTTTTTGGGTTGGCGCATATTGGGCTTGTTGTTTGGGTTGTTGTTTTAGTTATTGAATATGGGGCTGGTGTTTTGATACTGCTGTTTAGGGAGCGGTTATACGGGGCATTAGATGGGTATTGAAGGGGAATTCTGAAATAACACGTTGGAACACACAAAGCAGGGACGCAGTAGATGTCCAATACCGTGCGATTAGGACGATCTATTGGTGATCTATGTCTTTCTTCATCAACCTCGCTCCTCCTTGAACGATTATGATTCATACCGTTCCTTCTGAACCGTATCAACCAGTGTTGGCTATAAGTCAAACAAACCCTGAGCTGAGCATGAAATCCATAGATTTCGCAATTTCGTTTGCTTATGTATATAGAAACACCAGATAGCGTTCCCTTATGCGAAACGTTAATCGTTTATCAAAAAAACCTATTTAAGCGAAAAAAAAGGCATAGAAGACTCTTTTCCATGTTTTTTTCTATGAAGGGACCACCTCATACTAATGGGCGGCCTTCGCTTTTCAACAAGCAAGCCCAACCGAAGGTCAGGGCGAGCCCCAAACCCCCAGCGAAGGTTTGAGGATAGCCGATCCTTTGGGAGTCCGTTTCTACCACTTAATATTCCATTCCGGAAACGGACGAACTCCAGAGCGGATAGCCTCAAACCGGAGCGCAAAAAATGGCCACCTCATTCAAGGTGGCCTGTCTTGCACTTGCCTTTGGTTTGTGCGCCCTACCGAAGGTCAGGACGCGGTCCCGAACCCTCCAGCGGAGGTTTGAGAATAGCCGATCCTTTGGGAGTCCGTTTCTACTGCTTACTATTCCATTCCGGAAACGGACGAACAACAGAGCGGATATCTCCAAGCCTCAGCGCAAAAAATGGCCACCTCATTCAAGGTGGCCTGTCTCGCACTTGCCTTTGGTTTGCTCGCCCTACCGAAGGTCAGGGCGCGGTCCCAACCCCCCAGCGAAGGTTTGAGGATAGCCGATCCTTTGGGAGTCCGTTTCTACTGCTTACTATTCCATTCCGGAAACGGACGAACAACAGAGCGGATAGCCTCAAACCGGAGCACTGCAAACCGGAGCGAAACTACTTGCTCCTATAATACTCAACCGCTTTATCAAAATAATGCTTCTGATCCTCGGGCAAATCCTCGAAATAATAGATCGCCGCCACCGGGCAGGCAGCCTCGCAGGCGCCGCAGGAGATGCAAATGTCCGTATCGATATAGAATTGGTCGTCGCCTTCCTCGATACAGTCTACAGGGCACACATCAACGCATTCTCCCGCCTTCTCTTCAATACAAGCCGATCCAATGACATACATCGGTTATTCCACCTTCCCATGTGTGATCATTCATCCATGATTCGTCCGGTCGAAATCTGCTGCAAAATCATAAATCTACAATTTCCATACTTTGTATACTAAAATATATCATAATTATGTAGGGAGCATAGCCGAATGTCAATCGGCCCGCACCCGACGGATGCCGAAAATCCAGGCGAATCGGTTGACTTCTATCCACCAAAGACATAAGATGAGACATATTGCTTTCATCTCAATCAACACAGCTGTGGAAGCTACTCATCGAGAATCAAGGCGGTGATTATTATGGAACAAGAAGTCGCTTACAGCACACGCGAATATATCATGCAATTATTAAAAATAAACGGCGAGCTGAGCACAAAGTCCATTACCGAGGCGCTCGGAATTACCGGAATGGCGGTTCGGCGCCATCTGGAGAGCTTAAAGAATGAAGGCTATATTACATTTCGAACGGTGAAGCAGCCCATGGGCAGACCCGTTTCCCTATACAGTCTTACCGAATCTGCGGAGGATTTCTTCCCTAGAAACTATCATTCCCTCGCCCTGGACCTGCTCCAAGAGCTGCAGGATGAGGCAGGAGATGAGATGATCTCTCTGCTGTTCGATAAGCGGAAAGAGACGCTGCGAAGCAAATATTCGCCTACCGTCGCTGCGGACGCATTAGAGGAACGGGTCGCGGCGCTTGCGCAAATTCAGAATGACAACGGGTACATGGTTGAATATAAAAAGGTCGCCGAAGAAGAGTTCATTCTCGAGGAATTAAACTGCCCCATCTCTCAGGTCGCAAGCCGCTATCAGCATGCCTGCCGCTGCGAGCTGGACTTATTCCGGTCACTGCTCGGGGCAGATGTGGAGCGTACCGAATGCCTGGCCAAAGGCGGCAAAAAATGCGTGTACCACATACGCAACAAGCAGCATGAAGCGCAAACGTAATATCCATTCTTGCCACGAGGCGACCCGTCCATACAGGATGGGTCGTTCTTTTTTTATATCGCCCTGTACGCGAATCCTCTCACCCCGATAGAGCCCTTAACCCAAGGCTCGTACATCTTCTTGCTTTATTTTATTCCCGAAATAACCGATTATGAATCAGCATCTACAATTCCAGTACAAGCAGCCGGTCATCCCGTTCACCAGGCACGCCCCGTCCATCCGTATTATTGGTAATCACATAGATTCGGCCGTCCTGCACCTTCACATCCCGAAGTCTTCCCTCGCCCGCCAGCACCGTTTCAAGCTCGGCCTTATCCGGATCAAACCGGTACAGCTTGCTGCCTGGCAGAGTAGCGACATACAGTAAATCCTGCTTGTCGAACGCCACACCTGAAGGGGCTAATGCAGTTTCGCCAGTGTGGTATACCGGCTGTTCCATGCCGCTCTCCCTCGCGTCGCCTATCATCGCAGGCCATCCGTAATTGGCGCCGGCGGCGATTTTATTGATTTCATCGTGCCCACCAGGGGTCCCAGAAGGTCCGTGCTCGGAACTATACAGCTCTCCGTCGGAATTCCAGTCAAGGCCCTGTGCATTACGATGCCCGAACGAGTATACATAGGAATCCGGCATAGGATTATCGGCTGGAACCGAGCCGTCCGGCGAGATTCGGAGGATTTTCCCCGCCAGGCTCTCCGGATCCTGCGCCAGCTCGCCATTACCTGCATCTCCGGTCGTGATGTAGAGGAAGCCGTCCGGACCGATCGCGATTCTTCCGCCATTATGCACATTGGATCCCGGGATGTCCTCGATGAGAGCATCCGTCTCCTTCCACGCCGCTGCATTCTCTTGAAGAAGCACCAACCGATTCTTGACCGCCCCATCCTGTTCATACGTATGATAGGCATAGGCCGCGTTGGATTCCTCGTAATCGGGTGCAAGGACGAAACCAAGCAGACCGCCTTCGCCAATGGAGGCAATCGGCTTGCTCGTGACTACAGGCAGTCTCGATAAATCGCCATCCCGGATTTGAACGATATTCCCTTCCCGTTCGCTAAGAAAGACGACCTCCCCATGAAAATCGATGGCCCACGGCGTTTCCAAATGCTCGGCAAGCACTTTGTAAGAACCGCCAGTCCCACGCTCAACATTTTCCCTACGTTCTTCCCCTCCCGAAGACGGGGGAGCGGAACCGCCCGAGCATGCCGTCATCAGCAGCATAATCGCCGTAATCAAGACATACGGTATGAAAACATATCGTTTCATCGCACCACTCCTCTGCTCTTATAAGTCTGGGACGATCGCAGTCTGAATGCCTCCTTCAGATTCAGCAATCGAGTGGAGCACAATCTCCTCATCGCTGAACAACTCGGTTGTTCCGCCCGCGACGTAACGTCGTTCATGACCGCGGCCGGTAATGATGATGCGGTCCTCATCCCCTGCCATCTCCACCGCTCGCTGGATCGCTTCTTTACGGTTCAGAACGACTTCCCAATTGATCGATTCCCGGGCATTCAGACCGTCCAGCATCTCCGCCAGGATGACCTCCGGATCCTCTGAAAACGGATTATCTGTCGTAAAAAACACATAGTCACTATGCGAGGCGGCGATATCGGCCATGATGGGCCGCTTCAGCCGGTCTCGCTCCCCTCTGCACCCGAGGACACAGATCATTTTGCCCGAGGTAATGGATCTTGCCGACTGCAGAGCGGCCTTGAGCCCGTCGGGATTATGAGCATAGTCGACCACGACCCGAAAGCTCTTATTGGTTTGTATTTCTTGAAAACGGCCCTGAACTCCTGCAAATTGCTCAAGACTGTGCCGAATGTCCTCCAAATGAATCCCTTCCACTAAACCGACGGCGATCGCTGCCAGCGCGTTATAGACATTGTACATTCCTTGGACCTTCAGAGAAAAACGCCCGTCTCCCCAAGGAGAACGGACCATAAAGCTGCATCCCTCCGAAGCGTGGCGGATATCCTCGGCGCGTATATGTGCAGGCTGCTTTATGCCGTAGGTCACGACCTGCGCCGATGTTCGCTTCGCATAATACGCAGATGCCTCGTCGTCGGCGTTCAGCACGGCTTTCTTCTGCATATCCCGGCTGCTGTTGCCCAATTGGGAGAAGAGGAGCTCCTTCGTGTTGCGGTAGCTGTCCATATTCAAATGATAGTCCAGATGATCATGGGACAAATTCGTAAACACGACGGTTTGAAAATCAGATCCCCGCACCCGCCCCATATCCAAACCGTGCGAGGACACTTCCAGGACGGCATATTCCGCTCCACGCGAAGCCATGGCATGGAAATACCGCTGGAGCTGGATCGTATCCGGCGTCGTATTGAGAGTGGGCTCAGCATGCTCGCCTATCCGCATATACAACGTGCCGATAATGCCTGTTTTTCGCCCACAGTCATTCAATACCTTTTCCACCATATGGGTGGTCGTCGTCTTGCCGTTTGTCCCTGTAATGCCGATTAGTTTAAGTCTTCCGGTAGGATTGCCAAAAAAAGCGTTCGCGAGAATCGGCAGCGCACGGCGCACATCCGGGACCTTGATAAAAGTTACATCCGCAGGGAGATCCGGCAGGTCCTGCTCCGCAACGACAGCAACCGCCCCATTCGTAACGGCATCGCGAGCATAGTCATGTCCGTCGACACGAAATCCGGGCACGCAAATGAACAGACCTCCCGGCTTTATATTGCGGGAGTCGGTATCCAGATTCGTTATCTCTAGCGAAGTACTGCCGGTAATCGTCTTCAGGATCAGCCCGTCCGTCAATGATTTCAGATTCATGCAAGGCTCCTCGTCTCGTGATGGTTTCGTGTCCTATAGGATGTAGAATTAGCGACGAGATATGCGTTTAGTCTAACATTTCTAAATAACCTAACCTTCCGCATAGAAATTGAAACATTTGCCGTAAGCGTTTCCAATGGTTAAGAGGGTTATCGCGCATTCGTACAGAATTTTTAGGTATGAACGAATACATCAACAAACACGGTCATGTCCAGAATTCAATACGAAAGGAAGATGAGCATGGGATTGTTCGCAGGTGATTTGCTTAAGGAAAAGGTTGTTTTGATTACAGGCGGAGCTACCGGACTGGGCCGGTCTATGGGAGAGACCTTCGCGAAGCTCGGGGCCCGGCTCGCCATATGCGGACGCCGCGAAGAACGGTTAAAGCAGACTGCCGAGGAATTCAGAAGCCAAGGGCTCGAGGTATGGTATAAGACCTGTGACGTGAGGGATCCCGCCCAAATCGCCGAGCTTGTGGACGCTGCCGAAGCGCATTACGGGAGGATCGACGTGCTCGTCAACAATGCGGCCGGCAATTTCATCAGTCCGACCGAACGCTTGTCGCCGCGGGCCGTCGATGCCGTGCTTAATATCGTCCTGCACGGCACCTTCTATGCTACGCTCGAAGTTGGCAAACGCTGGATCGATCAAGGCCATCCGGGAACAATGCTTAACATTGTAACCACCTACGCATCGACCGGATCAGGCTATGTCGTTCCTTCCGCCGCCGCGAAGGCAGGCGTCCTTGCGCTCACCCGTTCACTGGCAGTGGAATGGGCCCCATACGGAATACGACAGGTCGCAGTCGCACCGGGACCTTTTCCGACGGAGGGGGCTTGGTCCAGGCTTTCCCCCACGCCCGAGCTTGAGCAGAAGCTGGTGGATCGCGTTCCTCTCCGCAGGGTCGGCCGTCCGGAGGAGCTCGCCGATCTGGCCGCTTATCTGATCTCGGACCATGCGTCCTATATCAACGGTGAGGTCATAACCATCGATGGCGGTGAGTGGCTGCAGGGTGCCGGGCAGTTCAACGCGTTGTCCGAGGTTACGAGCGAGCAATGGGATAAGCTGGCCGAGCTGACGCGGAAAGGAAAGTAATCCACTTCTTTTTCTGCCTCGGATGGACAGGAGCAAACACAAAATGTACCGAATCGGCGTACCCTAATATATGATCCTTGTCCTTGCGGCGGGTAAATCGTATCGGCCAGCACACAACCGTCCCGCGGCCAGAAATCCTTGGCCCTCCCGCTCGCCGCATCGGCTGATCGGTTATCAGGACCTCACAATCCTTAAAGGCGGTGAAACATCTTGAAGAAGGTTTGGATCGATGCCGGACACGGAGGTAAGGATCCGGGCGCCACTGCCAACGGGTTGCAGGAGAAGGATATTGTGCTTGCATTATCTCTTGCCGTCAAAAAAAGACTGGAATCCGAATATGACGGCGTGAAGGTATTCCTCTCCCGCTCTACCGATGTTTTTGTTGTACTGCCGGACCGGACCGCTGCAGCCAATCGGGAGAAAGCGGATATTCTCGTGTCCATTCACTGCAATGCCGGCGGCGGCTCCGGAGGATTTGAAAGCTATCGGTACCCTCATGCTTCCGCAGCTTCAACCGCATTTCATAATGTGCTTCATTCAGAAATCATGTCGGCATTGAAGCCGCTGGGGATAACGGATCGCGGGCAAAAGACCAAAAACCTCCACATGCTTCGCGAAAGCGCTATGCCTGCAGTCCTCACGGAGAATCTGTTTGTAGACGTTGCAGCGGATGCTGCCCTATTGAAACGGCAGGAGGTTATGAGCGCTTTGGCGGCCGGCCATACGGCTGGGATTGCTAAGGCTTTGGGACTTCAGCGAAAAGGAGGGAATCAGGTGGATCAACCGGGACGCGATATTCATGTGGTAAGTCCCTGGGCAGCCGCGGCTTGGGATGAGATGACCAAGAACGGTTATTTTGACGGGAGCCGGCCGGGCGCACCGATTACGCGGGAGGAATGCGCCATTGTTTTCAACCGATTACGCAAAGATATCCTGTCCATGATGTCTGGAAGTCAGGAGCAGCTTAAGGCGCTGGAGAAACGTCTGCAAGACCTGGAGGACGAAAAATAAACGATTGAACTGCAAAGAGGCTGTCCCGGGTTCATTCTTCCGGGAACAGCCTCTTGTCAATGAGTCGATTTGAATCGATTGCTTGCGTTGGTTGAACCACGCACAACCTAAGACCATGTGTCATCCATCTAGAAGCTGGCCAACGGCATGGGCGCCTCAACCGGCAGCCTATGCATCGGAATCATCATCCACCAATGTCGCAAACACGATTCCAGGGCCGTGAACGCCGATCGTGAGATCATTCTCGATGTCGGCGGATCGGCTCGGTCCGGATATAAAATGAATGCCTGCAGGCAGCTGCTCCCGCCCCGCTTCATCGAAACGCACCAGAATCTCGCCTAACCGGGTAACCATCCGGTCAACCGGTACGATCGCCATCAGGACGGTAGGCAGCAAACTGACGGATCTCCCCTTGGCCGGCGAAGACGTAACGACGAGCGAACCGGTATAAGCGGCCGCATAATCCGCCATGACGATTCCGATATCGGAGCGGGATGCAACGGCCCGCCAATTCTCATCTTGATCCTCGTTCCAGCTGCGTACGATAGCTTCCGGAAGCGACGACGCAAGGTTTAATGTGGAGAGCTCCACTTCGTCGTTGATCAGGATCGATCCCGCGCTCATCTCGGAAGCTTTATCCACGATAAACGCTGACGCCTCCGCCCGGTTTTTCACCCTCACTACATGACCGCCAGCGGCTTCAAAATTCGCCGTAAACTGGCGAATGCGGTCCTCAATCGGCAATTGGAATTCCTTCCAGAAATCCGGCGCGCCCCGGAACGGATGCTTCGGCCTTGTCCGAACCCGCTCCCGGCCCAATTTAGCGGCGATGCCGTCCATAAAAGTCTCCTGCTTCGCCCGCGACCGGGCTTCCAGCCGCTTCAGCCACTCGTCAGGCTGTACTGGATTCGTCATTGACCATGCCCTCCGTTCTTTCGCTGATCCATCAGCTTACTGAGCCTGTCGGCCACTTCAGGGTTCATCGGCATGGAGTCGCTGTGCAGCTCCTGTTCAACCTTCGACCAGCGGTCCCGGAATGAATCCTTCGGCAGCTCCGGGGTCACCCGGTACGTATTCCATCCCTTCAACGGCCCGATTCGGACACGAATCTCACCGTTGCGAACGACGAGCTTCTGACCGAGCTTACCCAGCCGGACGACATTTCGGTACCGCTTCGCATTCCCCATCACGACCGAGAAGCCTTTCATGCCCAGCGTCTCCGCCTTGTTCCCGCGCCCGGCCTCGACCTTCCTTCTGCGCAGGTAGACAAGCATATCATGCAGCGGAATCTTGACCGGACACGCCTCATAGCAGGCTCCGCACAGACTTGAAGCATTGGCGATATCGTCCCATTCCGCGACGTTCTTCTTCAATGCCGGCGTCAGCACGGCGCCGATCGGCCCGCTGTAGGTACCGCCATAAGCATGACCGCCAATATGCCGGTATACCGGACAAGCATTCAGGCAGGCGCCGCACCGGATGCAATTCAGCAGCTCCTGAAATTCCGGATCGCCCAGCTGAAGGGATCGGCCGTTATCGATAATGATGATGTGCATCTGATCCGGTCCGTCCGCATCCTGCTCCCTCCGCGGTCCCGTAATCCCCGACATGTAGACGGTCAGCTTCTGGCCCGTCGCCGATCTTGGCAGCAATGTCGCCATCACTTCAAGGTCTGACCAGGAAGGAATGATCCGCTCCATCCCCATCAGGGTGATCTGCGTTTTCGGAACGGTCGTGACCATCCTTGCATTCCCTTCATTCTCGAACAGCACCATCGAACCGGTCTCCGCGATCGCGAAATTGCAGCCGGTCATACCGATATCCGCCGCCAGAAACTTCTCGCGGAGCTTCGTTCTGACAAAGCCGGCCAATACCGCCGTGTCCGCAGGCAAATCCTCTCCCGCTTCCCGGGAAAGCAGTCCTGCGATTTGATGCCGATTTTTATGAATGGCCGGGATAATGATATGGGAAGGCGTTTCATTCGCCAGCTGGATAATGTACTCTCCGAGGTCTGTTTCAATCGCCTCCACGCCGATGGAATCGAGCGCCTGATTGAGATGCAGCTCCTCCGAAACCATTGACTTCGATTTCACTACCGACTTCGCGGATGCATGCTTAGCGATTTCAAGAGAGATCGCAACGGCTTCCTCGGCCGTATCGGCAAAATGGACATGAGCGCCGTTCGCCCGGGCGTTCTCGGCAAACTCATTCAAGTAGTAATCCAGATGAGCGATCGTATGCAGTCGGATCTGCCGCCCACGCTCACGCCAATCGTCCCAGTTGCCATGCTCCTCCGCTGCCAGCTTCTTGCCTAGCCGGAGCCGCTCGGTCGTAAACCGGACCGCGCTGCGCAGAAAATCGTTTCCTAAAGCATCGCGGGCACGCTCCTTTACCGTCTGACCTTTCTCAGCCGCGCTCATGGACGCTCACCCCCTCATACAGCAGCTCCGCCAGATGCATCACCCGAACCTTTTCTCCCCGATGCCGCAGATTGCCTGCAATATTCAGCAGGCAGGCCATATCCAGGCCGACAAGCACTTCGGCTTCCGTTTCCAGCACGTGGTCGCTCTTCTCGGTTACCATCGCACCGGAAATGTCGGCCATCTTCACGGCAAAGGTGCCTCCGAAGCCGCAGCAATCCTCAGCATAGGGCAGCGGAACCAGCTCTAAGCCCTTAACGCCGTTTAAGAGGCGAATCGGCTCATCCTTGATGCCTAACAAGCGGCTGCCGTGACAGGAAGGATGATACGTAACTTTATACGGAAAATAAGCGCCTACATCCGAGATGCCCATGACGTCGACCAGGAACTGCGAAAATTCATAGACTTTGGATTGAAGCGCTTTCGCTTTCTCCAGGTATTCGGCATCTCCCTTGAACAACTCCGAATAATGGTGGATCATATACGTGCACGAGCCCGAAGGGGCAACGACAAAATCGCTGTCTTCAAAAGCATCGAGTATGGTGCGCGCAGAAGTTCGCGCATCGTCCCAATACCCGCTGTTAAAGGCCGGTTGACCGCAGCAGGTCTGAATATCCGGAAATTCCAGCTTAACGCCGTATTTCGCCAGCAGCCGGGTCATGGACTCAGCCGCCCGCGGGAACAAAGCGTCGCTGAGGCATGTGACAAATAATGATATTTTCAACTTCCTCCACCCCGCTTAGCACACATTATGATGTATAAAAAATGACTCTGCCGAGTCGAATGATCGAGAAGCCCCCCTTGCGGGGGACTGTATGACATGGGCCGTACGGAACAAGCCGATCAAGACTAAACCGATCGAAACGAGATGCCCAGCGCTTGATAGGGCTCTGCCTCGTGATCCGGCAGCCGGCGGTCCGTGATGATCATGTGCACCTGCGACAGATCGGCAACCTGGGTAAAAGCCTGAACGCCGAATTTGCTGGCATCGGCCAAGACAATGGCCTGATCGGTCATGCCCATCATTTTATGCTTGATTCTGGCCTGAAGCTCGTTGGATTCGCTGAGCCCCCGTTCCAAATGAACGCCTTTGCAGGAGAGAAACGCTTTATCCACGTAATACGCATCGAGCGACCGTTCCGCAAGCGGCCCTACAAATGACAGCGAACGATGGGCCAAAATGCCGCCAGTCGAGATGACCTGCACCTTCTCCTTGGCGCTAAGCTCAGCCGCCACCTTGATGGAGTTGGTCAGCACGGTCAGCGGGATATCCGGAATAATCCGGGCCATATACCACGCGGTCGAGCTCGCATCCAGCAGGATCCGGTCGTTCGGCGAAATCAAGGTTACCGCTTCCTCCGCGATCCGCTGCTTCTCCGCCGCATTCATAATTTCCCGTTCCGCGTACGGCACCTCCGGTTGCGACCGATGAATTTCCGGTTGATCCTTCACGCTGACCGCGCCCCCGTGCGAACGGCGCAGGCGTCCCGATTCCTCCAGCCGGTCCAAATCCCGGCGAATCGTCTCCTCCGTCACGCCGCATATCCGGCTAAGTTCCGCAACACGGATGCTTCCTCTCTCGTTGACCAACTGTACAATTTTCTCATATCGTTCAGCAACCAGCATGATACCGCCCTCATCCTTACTATTGTTGTATTGTGTTCCCTCCGGTTCTTTGCTTGAACAAACCGTAGGCTTCTTCCCATAACGGGACATCCGCAGGCTCATATACGCGAACCTCGAAGGAGTCTCTAATTACGGCACGAGCCTCCCAAATATCCGAAAGCTCGCCAAGCGAAATCCATTGCACCGCCATATTGCCGGCGGCGCTCCCTTCCGCAGGACCGGCCCATACCGGCTTGCCGATCGCATTCGCAGTCCACTGGCACAACGATTCGTTGTGAATGCCGCCGCCGACCATATGCAGCCCCTTGAACGTTTGACCGGACAGCGCCTCGGTCAATTCCAGCACCTGCCGGTAACGCAGCGCCAAACTCTCCATAATGCATCGTACGATTGCGCCTGGGGTTTGCGGCGGCTTCTGGTTGGTTCGAGCCGCATATTCCCTGATCCGCTTCGGCATGTCTCCGGCCGGCAGAAATACCGGATCGTCCGGATCGATAAAGCAGGCGAATGCAGGCTCCGCTTCTGCCATCATAACCAATTCGGAATACGAGTACAATACGCCCTCGAGCTCCCAGGAACGCTTCGCTTCCTGCAAAATCCACAGCCCCATGATATTTTTGAGCAGGCGGAATGTGCCGTAGACGCCCCCTTCGTTCGTAAAGTTCAGCTCCCTTGCCCTTTCGGTCAGTACCGGTCTCTCAACCTCCGTCCCCATCAGGGACCAGGTTCCGCAGCTCAGATACGCGAAGGAACGTTCCAGCGCCGGAACGGCTGCGACGGCAGAGGCGGTATCATGCTCCGC
This sequence comes from Paenibacillus sp. FSL R5-0810, assembly GCF_038002285.1. Classification (NCBI taxonomy): domain Bacteria; kingdom Bacillati; phylum Bacillota; class Bacilli; order Caryophanales; family Paenibacillaceae; genus Paenibacillus; species Paenibacillus sp. FSL R5-0810. Next base: position 995,597 of record NZ_JBBOCF010000001.1, on the reverse strand, counting down.
AACCGCGTAGACCGGTATCGGAGGAAGCCCGAGCTCGCCTGTTACGGATTCGCGCAGCTTGCCGGCCATCGTCCCCGGCTGAAGCACGGATTGAAAGATGTTTGAAGGCAGGTGCAGCTTCCTGAGTAATTCGTCGTCCCATCCGCGGGCTACGGGATTATACAGCTGGGTCGTCGTGGCGTTCGTAAACTCGCTGACCATCTCCCCGGTAAGGAAATACCGGAGGAGATCGGGAATCATCAGGAAGCTGCCGGCTTCCTGAAGCAGAAATGGCCTTAACTGCTGAATGGAAACGAGCTGGTAAATCGAATTGAACGGAAGAAATTGAATCCCTGTCCGGCTGAAAATTTCAGCAGCCGGGATCTCACGGAACACTCGCTCCATAACACCTTCCGTGGCCGGATCCCGATAGTGGTAAGGGTTCATGAGCAGCTCACCTCGGGCATCAAGGAGGCCGAAGTCGACCGCCCATGAATCGATGCCGATGCTGGCAGGCAGTTCTTGTTCCCCTTTTGCCCGGAGCAGTCCCTGCTTAATCTCGTGGTAAAGCCTTAGAATATCCCATTGAAACCGGTCACCGACGCGAACCGGATCATTCGGAAACCGGTGGATCTCCTTCATTTCGATGGTCCGGCTGTTCAGCCGCCCGAGCATCGCTCTGCCGCTGCTTGCTCCTAAGTCAAACGCAAGAACGCTCACCTATCCCAAGCCTCCTTCTGGTCCCGTTGTAGACTTTTTCTTGAGAACGCTATCACTATTTCGGTCCATAGCTGTTTAATTATACTGATTTCACTGCAGCATGCCGCATCCCTTTATCGCTTCAGCAGCACATCCTGCTCATAACGCTTGACTTCGGCAAGCCATTCTTCCCGAACAGGTACGCCCATCTTCTCGCAGTAATAATCCCAGACGGCTCCGAACGGATACGATTTGAACTCTTCCATTAAAGCCAGGCGTGTGGTGTAATCGCCATCCAGCTCCGCCTGCTTCAGCTTCTCGGTCGGCTCCAGCTTTGCTCTCAGCAGCGCTTTGATCGTATTGCGCGTTCCGATCACCCAGGCAGCAATTCGATTGATGCTTCCATCGAAGAAATCCAAGCCGATATGCGTCGTTGGCAGCAAATGATTCCGCACGAGCTCTCTTCCAATCTCCAGCAGCTCGTCGTCCATAATGACGACATGATCGCTGTCCCAGCGCATCGGGCGGCTAACATGAAGCAGAATGCCGTCCGTGAACAGCGCTAAAGATGACAGCTTCCCGGCGATTCCTTCCGTCGGGTGGAAATGGCCTGCATCCAGGCAGATCAGCTTGTTATTGCGCATTCCGTACCCCATGTAAAACTCATGGGATCCGACGACATACGCCTCTGAGCCGATACCAAACAGCTTGCTCTCCACCGCATCCAGATTCCAGGCCGGATTCAGCTCTTCGGCGAAAATCTCGTCCAGCGCATCCTTGAGCCGCTGTCTTGGAGCCAGCCGGTCTACCGGCACATCCTTGTAGCCGTCAGGCACCCATATGTTCGTGACGCAGGTCTGCCCCAGCTGCTCGCCGAAATAGGCGCCGATCCGCCGGGAGGCCTTGCAATGGTCAATCCAGAATTGACGGATTTCCGGATCCGGGTGACTTAGCGTAAAGCCGTCCTTGGACTTGTCGTGGGAGAAGCACGTTGGGTTAAAGTCAAGACCGATGCCCTGCTCCTTCGCCCAATCCACCCATTTTTGAAAATGTCTGGGCTCCAATTGATCCAAGTCAACGCTTTCATCCGTGTCCGCATAAATGGCGTGCAAATTGACCTTGTGCGTCCCCGGTATCATGGACATCGCCTTGGTCAGATCGGCCCGCAGCTCTTCCGGCGTGCTTGCGGCGCCCGGATACTCGCCCGTAACGGAGATGCCGCCCGACAATTCCTGGTCGCGGAACAAAAAGCCGCGCACATCGTCACCCTGCCAGCAGTGAATGGATATTTTGATGTCCGAGAGCTCGGCAAGCGCCTGGTCCACATCGATGCCGTGGGATGCGTACTGCTTCTTCGCCTCTTCATAATTCCGTGCAATATCCTGCCTCATCTTGGTACCTCCCGCCTCATAAAAAGATAAGGTCAGCAGGGGACAAGCCCCTGCTTCCTTTCATGGCCGTGCCTGAACGGCCTGGATGCTTCACCAAGGAGTCCAGCTTGTTGCCTTCTGTCTGATCAGCGAGTAAATGCGGCAGGAACCCCGCCATCGATCGTCAGCATGCATCCGGTAGTCTTTAAGGATTTCGACGAAGCGAAGAAGGCGATGCCTTCAGCGATGTCCTGCGGATAAATATTAACCAGCAGCGTGGTGCGCTTGCGGTAATGCTCCTCGAGCTGATCCGGCTCGATGCCGTAAGCGGCCGCCCGCTCGTTTCTCCAGTTCGAGTTCCAGATCGCCGAGCCCTGCAGGATGGCATCCGGCAAAATGGTATTTACCCGGATGCCGTACTCTCCGCCCTCGGCCGCGATGCAGCGTGCCAAGTGCGCCTCCAGCGCTTTCGCGGAGCTGTAGGCAGTCACGTTCTTGCCGGCATAGATGGAGTTCTTGGAGCCGATGAACACCATGCTGCCTCCGATGCCTTGTACCTTCATAAGCTTGAAGGCCTCTCTGGCTACGAGGAAATATCCGGTCCCAAGTACATTCATATTCAGGTTCCATTCCTTCAACGACGTCTCATCGAGCGGACTTGATGTCGCAAGACCTGCATTGTTCACGATGATATCCACACCGCCGTACGTCAAGGAAGTTTCATGATAGGCCTGCTGCACCGCGGATTCGTCGGTTACGTCCATTTTTACGGCAATGGCACGGCCATCGCCGTATGCCGCATTAATCTCTTCCGCAACCTTCTGCGCGCCTTCCAGATTCAAATCGGCCAGCACGACATGCGCCCCCTCGGCGACGAGCCTGCGAGCCGCTGCGCTGCCGATGCCGCCGGCACCGCCGGTAATGAATGCCACTTGCCGGGAGAATTCCGCCTCGGCCGGAGCAAGGGTCAGCTTGTAAAGCTCCAGCGGCCAATATTCCACGTTGTAGGATTCATTTTCGCTCAGGGAGACGAATTCACCCAGCGCTGTCGCCCCGCGCATCACCGCAATGGCACGGTGGTAAAGCGCGCCGCTGACCTGGGACATCGCCCAGCTCTTGCCGGTATTAATCATGCCGAGCCCCGGGATGAGGATAACGCGTGGGGCGGCTTCGAACATGACGTCCCCTTCGTGCCGGTTCCGTTCAAAATAAGCCTGATACTGCTCCTTGTACGCCGCAATTCCAGCTACAAGCTTCTCTTGCAGCCCTTGGGCGTCATCCGCATCCGGCGTCCAATCGATAAAGAGCGGAACCACCTTCGTATGAACCAGATGATCGGGACAAGCTGCACCGACCTGAGACAGCTTCGGCGAATCGCTGCCGCATACGAAATCCAGCACATCATCCTGGTCGTCGAAGGTCAGGATCATCTTCTTGCTGTCGCTCACCGCGCCGCGAATAGCTGGCATGATCTCGCCGGCAATGCGTCTGCGGACGTCCTGAGGCAGAGGAGCAAACTTCCGTCCGCCGAACAGCTTGCTGTCATCGATCCGCGCCTCGATATACGCCTCCGCCTCGCTTATAATCCGTATTGTTTGGGCGTAGCATGCTTCGGATGTATCTCCCCAGGTAACGAGGCCGTGCTTCTCCATCAATACGAGCTCGGCTTTCGGATTGGCGAGCACGCCCTCGGCAATCATCTTGGAGAGGGTGAAGCCAGGACGTACATACGGCACCCACACAAACTGGTCTCCGAAAATTTCCTGCGCGATTTCTTTGCCGTTATGTGCGCAGCACAAGCTGATAATGGCGTCCGGATGGGTATGATCCACATGCGGAAACGGAAGGAAAGCATGCAGCAGCGTTTCGATGGAAGGCCGAGGGTCCTTGGCATCGACCATGCAGTGACCAAGATATGCGACCATTTCTTCATCCGTCATCGACTCGCGTTCAAACAGCGGCCGGATGTCTTCCATTCGCAGACCTGTGAAATTGCCCGCTTTCATCGTGGCAAGGTCGGAACCGCTTCCCTTGACATACATAACTTCAACGTCTTTGCCGCGGAAATCCTTAATCGTTGTTTTGCTTGACGTGTTACCACCGCCCCAATTGCAGACACGGCGGTCCGCGCCGATCAGATTCGAACGGTAAACAAGCTCCTCACGCGTATTCTGCGCCTGCTGCGCCTTCGAATGTTCCCATAAGCTCTGTACCATGAAAACTTCCCCTCCGATTCATGTCTTCGATTGCTTTGTATTTGCCCTCATCTTATCATGTTTGTTTGTTTTTGAATAGTTTGTTTTCAAAAATAAACAAAGATTTTTGTTTTGTTTTTTTGTGAAATTTTCTGAAAAAGCAATAAACCCAAATCCACACCTGCCTAATCCACCTGCCCCCTAAGTCAACATTCAGCACCCATTCAAAAATCAATCCGAATATGCGGAACAGCCGCTTTATAAAAGACGCAACTTATAAAAACGGAGCTTTAAAAAAATACAAAAAGCTGCCCGCACGCATCCTTTATGCGCACAGACAGCTCTTCGTCGGGCCGATTCGTTCGATTCTTATTTATCCTGCCCCGCCGCCGCAGCTGCAGCAGCTTGGTCCGCCTTCTCGATCCCCTCCAGCAAAGCGTCCCGGAAGGCAATTTCCTCATCATTGATATAGCCCGTAAAGACGACTTCGGAAATATCCTTATGGTTAAAAAAGATATTGGAATCCTTCGTCAGATTGCCATGCGGGTAGAAGCAGGCAACATAATCCCAACGCTTCAGCGTCTTCGAGTCGTTCTGCATTCTTCCGTAAATCATCAGCGTCTGATCCCAATCTTTGAATTTGACAACCGATCCGATCGGAAGCAAATGTTTCTCTCCTTGCCCCTGATGCTCTTGATTCATTCGCTGATCCATTTGCGTTTCCATGATCATCAACCCTTCATTAATCTACTGCCTATTTTATATACGACAAATACGACAAGAGGAACTCCTAGGAGATAGGAAATACAGATTACGGCTTTCTCTGCTGCCGCATAATCGGTCTCGAGCAGGTTCGGAATCACCGTGCCCAATATGCCGACAATGGCAATGACGATCATTATGTATTTAAAACGCTGCTGTTTACCGCTCATTGTACGGCACTCCTCCCTTACTTGACGGATATGGAACCCCCGACTCCGACGAGGCTGGCTCCCGGACCCAGCGGTATATGGAATTTCAAGCCGCTTTTCCCGACCTCTGCCGACGCTCCGACCGTACCGAGCGAAGCGGACCCGCCGATATGGAGCTCTCTGTCCGTGAAAGGCAGCGGAATTTTGAACCCGCCTTCGTATTTGTTCAGCGTTGCTTCGGCACCTAGACTCAGCGTGCCGTCCTTCACCGATGCCTCCAGCTCGCCCTTCACCAGGCTGACGGAGCCTTGCACGTAATCGTTCTCATAACCGGCTTCCACCACGGCGCCGCTGGCACTTGCGCCTTCGGTTAAATTCGCGCTTGCGCTGCCGGTAATCGCTTTGGTATACAGACCATTCTCTTCATTTTTAACGACGCTGCCTTCCGCCTCTACGCCTTTGAGCGCCTTATCCAGTAAGTCCTCTGCACTGGCAGTCTGGACGCCTGCCGGTTTGCCGTTCGCAGCTGCCGTCATGCCGAGAGCTCCAGATCCTGCCGATCCCGCTAACGCTGCTGCCCCGGCTGCTCCTGCAGTGCCTGCCAGGATTCCTGCTCCAACTCCTCCGGCAGGAACAGCTCCCGCTCCGTTGATCATTTCGTCCGTTGTCCGGAACTTCACCGAGATTTGCTTCAGATCCGTCGAGATCGTCTGAAGGCATTCGAGATATTTGTTCATGGTAGCTCTAGCCTGTTGATAATCCCCGTAGAACCGTTCCCGGGTCATTCCTTCCCACTGGCTCTCCATCTCAAGAATGCTTCGCGATAGACGATCGACAATCTCCCGACTCTGTTGTCCGGACTGCGCGAACTGGGTTGAGACCTGTTCCAGCTGTTCGGGTGTAATCAAAATTCGATTGGACATAAACGATATAACGCCCCTTCTGTCTGTCATTTCATTCAAGTTTGGTGTTCCTATTCTACCGGCATGATTGGAACCCGCGGGATACCCCCATCAACCATTAACCGATTCCCCAAACGATTAACCACATTTTTCAATTTTAGTCTGAAATCAGGGGATGGGCAATAAAACAAAGGGGCCAATTATACCATTTTCAAATCTAGGAAACTCGGTCCTAGCCGCTAGGGCCTCCTTCTGCTCATCCCCTACGCATGTCCTTAATCCTATGCGAAAAATCGTGCCCTAGGAAAGGTTCTCTGCTAACTGCCTATGACGTTACAGCCTCAAGTCCTAGGATGTGATGTGGCCCGGCCCGGGTACATGCTGCTATTGCTTGTGAGTTAGAGCCTGCCGGTTTAGTTGATCAAGGAGCTCCCCATCCAAAGTCGGGGATGAAATCCGCCCTGCGAACGGCAGAACATCCCTCTCCGGACGGTTAAAGAACAGGTCTCTTCTCTTGTAAATTTGAGAAAGTCTAATGGAGAGGGTGTTGTTGAACATGAATCACAGGATTCAAGAAGGGCCGACGCATATTGCAGATATTTTTAAACAGGAAAAATCGTTGATCGTCGCAGGACTGCTCGGATTTCTGCTGGCGGGGATATGCGGGATCTGGGTACTGATATACGGGGGACCGGTCGCACCGGAAGGGAATATTGGAAAAGCATTCTCGTTTAATGCCGCGCTCGGGATATTTCTGCTTTCGACCGCAGCGATCCTCCCTTTCTCGGGTATGGGAACCAGGTCCAAGGCTTGGTTTCGCTGGAGTTATATTCTGCTCGCGCTTTATTCCTATTTCGCGGAAACCGTTCAAAACTTCAGGGGCGTCGATCCCCGGTTCGTTCGGAACGGGACGGTCTTCGATGAGGCCGTTTCCAATATATTCGTACTGGTTGCGCTGCTGCTTGTCCTCTTTTATGTCATCATCGCCGTTCAATATTTTCGCAGACGGGTGCTCAACGCCAATCCGGAAATCGTGCTCGGCGTACGCTATGCCATGATCGCCGTCATCATCTCGTTTGCTGCAGGAATCTGGATCTCCGTCAACACCGGACGCTTCACCGGAGCAGGCGGCAATATTATCTGGCTCCACGGATTCGGGTTTCACGCCCTGCAGGTCGTTCCGTTTGCAGCATGGCTGTCCATGATTACACTCAATCCGGCATCAAGGTTCATCGTTATCCATCTGACCGGAATTTCCTACCTGCTCGGCCTCATGGCAATCGGATGGCAAACGCTTCTCGGTTACACGCTGTTCGAGTGGTCGGCCATTCCCATTGGGGCAGCATTCTTCTTCCTGGTAGCATTCATTCTTTCGGCCTGGATGGTAGGCCAAGCTTATGTACAGCACGCCAATCAACGAATCAACCGTTCATCGCATGGCCGGTGATCTTTCGCCGGGATACGAAAGAAGACAGGGCAAGCCGCGCTTACGCCCCGTCTTCTTCCATCTCCTTTGTTTAGGAGATCATTCTTTTTCCAACCGAACTCCTGCTGCAGCCTGCTAAATGAATAAAAACGGGATCAGGAACAACAGGGCGATTGCTTCCCATGCAAGAACGTTGCCGAAGCCATAGCCGTAGCCGCCGTAACCCCACGGCCCAAACGCAGACGTTTGTGCGCCAGCCTTTTTGGATTTCGCAGCTTTCTTTCCTTTTTTCCCTTTTACAGACAAAATCGAAGCTGAAGGATTCGAGGCATACTCAAGCTCAAGTCCGTGATCATGAACGCCTCGGATCGTGCCTACAACTTCAGTTCCGTCATACAGGACCGCGCATACTTGTTTACCAATGTATCCCCGGCATACATCAGCCGAAACCGGTATTTGCTGCACTCGACTTTCCCCCTCCCCAGCGTTTGTGTATTATATTCTTCCTGGAGAGTGTGCGGCAGTGATAGGTGTCCTGGACGTTAAAAATCCGCGATTTGCCCCTCGGTTCAAGACCCGCTTGCACGCCGGTAAGCCTTGACCATGAGCTCCTCGTTTATGGCTCCTTGGTACCTCCCCGAAACAACGCCGTTCGGCGTCAGCACATAGGTTGTCGGATAAGCAGTGATCTCGTACGTTCCGGTTACCGTTCCGTCTCGATCATACAACACGGGAAATGTGAGACCATTCGAGTCCACGAAGGATGCAGCGTCCTCCATGCTGCCTTCAAGATGCGTCATATTTACGGCTAGAATAACGACGTCTTCTGCTTTATGCCCATTATAAAAATCCTCCATGTAGGGCATTTCCGCTTTACACGGCGGGCACCAGGAAGCCCAGAAATTAAGGAGGACCGTACGGCCGCGGTAATCCGACAGCCGGACCTCCTGTCCGTCTACTGTCCGCAACGCAAAATCAGGCGCACGTTTCCCCGGCTTGAGGCCTTCGGCGATTCCATCGGCATCGTCCGTTAGTGCAGGACGGTCACCCGTCGAGCCGTTGACGGAGTCGTTCAGGTGATTATATACCGCCCACACAAGCAAAGAGCCGATCACAAGCATAACCGCTCCGTTCCTGCCTAGACCGAATGTCAACCATTGCGGTAAGGGAGAATCAAATGTTAACCAGGCGGAGCTCAACAGAACGATAAGCAGAAGCATCACCAGTAGCTGCCCGGCCCCGATCGGACGGTCCGTGATCAGCCCATCGAGCAGTATATAAACAAAGCCGCCAGCCAGTGCGGCCATGAGGAAGGACTTGATTAACAGCGACCCCAGTGATCTCATCTTATTCCACCGAACGAGGACGTAGATGCCAGCTGCAAGGCTCCCAAGCCCTATTCCGCGCACTCCGCCGGTCATATAAATTAGAGACAAGGGGTGGCGGAGCGTACGCACCGGGTCCCAAATGAGCATACCGAATTTCCATACGGCGAAGCCGATCAGCAGCGAATAAACGTAAGTATCAAGCAGCCAATCCCTATGCTCAAGACGATGTAACCGGACGCGGAGCGTCATATACCCTGCCATGGCAACGATCAGGAATACGGCAATATCCGCCCGGATCATAAACGGGCCAATCGGAATGACAGTCACTGGGGAACCTCCTTGCAATGTTCTGAGATGATAGCTGTTGCGTAGGGCAAATCATTTATGTAGAGGAACTTTTTATATACAGCAACCATTTATGAAGGGCAGTAATTGATCAAAGTGACCCATTTTAGAGTAACCAATTAAGAGTAATCATGAAAAGAGTGACCGTGAAAATGACCGTGCAATGACCGTGAAGAGTGTATCCGTGAAAATGAAAAGAGTGGCCGTGAATAGAGAATCGTTAGTTGACAGTTCCATGGATGAAGCGCTCACTCGGCGCTAGATGACTCGATCCAAGGAGCATATTGACGTATCTTTCAACTCATTACCCCGTGGGGTATATCATCTATCTTATTGCATTCATGCTTAGATGTAAACACTCCGATTTCGGCTCAGACCTTCCGTTACGGTAGCTGCTCGATAGAATCCCATTTTAAAGCAAATTCCGTATACGTCTTTCCGCCAATTTCGATCTCCTTCCGCTTGATTTCACGCCCGCCCATACGCTGGTAGAATGCCAAAGCAGAATTTCCCTCAAGAACCCATACCATCAAGGTAGTAAATCCTTTGGAGCGCAAAAATTCCTTCATTCTTGCGAACAGTCGTCTCCCCCATCCCTGACCTTGAATCTCCTTCAGTAAATAGACTGCATAGACCTCGCCTTCATGCGGCAGCTTGTCCTCACGCTCCCTCCCGTACGTCAGGAAGCCGTAGATGGTTCCCTGATCATCGGCAACAACCAAGAGCTCCTCGTCATCCCGAAGGTTGCCGATTTTCCAGCGCCATCTCTCCTCCCGGTCCGAGACCGACAGCGAATTCAAGTACGCGTCATCAACAATCCCCCGGTATGTCGTCTTCCAGCTGTTCACATGCACGCTTGCGATGCCTTCTGCATCGGCTTCAACTGCAGTTCTGATATACATTGAATTACCTCCCCATTCTTTACATAAGTCCCTTTTCGGGACTTGCTCCGCTTTTGGAGCTCCTTTTGGCCAGGACAAGTCCCTTTTCGGGACTTGCGCCGCGCTTGGAGCTCCTTTTGGCTCGTACAAGTCCCTAAAGGAACATTCTCGAATGACTGCCATCATTCCTGTTCTTTCATTTCAGAACATTCTATAGTAAACATAAAAAAAGCTAGAGAAGATTTACATACCTGAAGAAGAAATAAAGCGATTTACACTCGATAAACATGGGCAGCCTATCCCCTATGTGGATGGTCACATGACTATCATTAGTAATTATATTTGGGATTACTGGGGTCATTTTTTTTCTGCCGAAGGAGTCGCGCTGTATGGCCATCTTAAGCGCTATTGCTATGGAGACAAAGACTATTGCTGGCCCGATATAAACCTCATCTCACAAAAGATGAATAAGAGCCGAAACACAGTGAAAAAAATTCTTGCTAACCTTGAGAAATATGGTTTTGTACTTGTTTTTAATGTTCTAAATGCGGATAAGAACAACATGGAAGAAAGTCCATTATTTAAAATTCGAAAGAAAGTCCCTTTCCTTCCTATGGAACTTTATGAGCAGCTCCCAACTGAGCTTAAGATTGACCACGATCGTTATATGCAGGGCATCGTCGAACAATTTGATCAGATTCTAAATTTGGATCCATCAATAGATTATAGCGAGGTTTATGAGGATGTCATCAGTAAAGGGACTGTTGTCCGTAAAACTAAGACTCCACTCGAGCTGGATAAAGAGCTTCGAAACAAGATTAAGGTTTTGGATAGAGAGATCACAGAGCAGGACCGAACCGTTTGGGATATGGCACTGACTAAATTCAAAAAGAAAGTATCGGCACCTTCTTTTAATACGTGGTTTAAAGGTACATTTTGTATTAAACGTGAGCAGACATTTACCATATATACACCGAGTAATTTTGTATCAGAATGGCTTGAAACTAGATATGATAAGATGATTAGAGAAGTTTTAACACAAATTGGATCGCAATTTGATCATATTAAATATGACTATCTAAGTTATCAAAGAGAAATCGAGAGAGGAACTTAAATAGGAATTCAATATATAAAAAGGCAGCCGATCACAACGACCGGCTGCCTTTTTAATTTTTATTTATCTATCGTTTTCAGTTTGAACAAAGACCCATCGTCCTAACTATAAAAAGAGTTAGGGGTTTGCTAACAATTATCTTTTGCTATTAAGTTTATCAACTATTATATTCGAGAATATTAGTGATACAAGAATAGAGAGAACAATATAAATGACATCGAACAAGTTTTGATAAAGTCGATTGCCAAAATTAAAGAGATCAGAAATAAAGTACTTACCAGCAATATACAAAATTAAAAAAAGAGGAATAAAGATAAGCACTTTGGCAAATAATTTCATGCTGCACACCACACCTTATTTTACTAAGTAGTCTGTAATCTCTGGAGCTCTAGTGTTAGATGTTGCCTCTTGAATGAAATCTAAAGATTCAAACTCTGAAGCCTCTGTTACAACAGTTAGTTTTAGTTTGAGAACGTCACCTTCTGCGTATTCCTTTGTCAAATCACCATTGAACGCCCATCTTACCAAAGTATCATCTTTACCTTTGAATCCAATTATCGTGCTGTTGGTTTGGGTGTCATATTCGATGGATTGAATCGAGTCATCCAGAGTGAGTTTGTCCCCAACATTATAGTTTTTAAACTGATTGACATCTTTCTGTAGTACATTATCATATAACTGATTTTGAATGTCTATCATACTTAGGGACTTATTTTCATCAAACTTTTGACTGCTCTTATGATCAGTCGAAGGGATGAAGTAATAAGAACCGTTAATTTTTTTGGCCTTAATCTGGTCTCCTGCTGCATTTTCTAGTGTATGAATCTGTGTAGCACTTGAAGTTCCGATTCCTCCATACGCTTTATCCCATACATTTAACCAAAGATCCCACTTCATTTTATCTTCATCGACCCACCGAACAGTGTAATAACCGTGATGATTGGCTGTGTACATGATGTGCTGCTGATGTGTTGCTGTTTTGCTAACAACATCTGTTCCTTTTTGTTCGTCAGTAATTATAATTGACAGTTTTTCTAGGTAGTTCAAAATGTTTGTTTCTGGCCAAGCATCTATTAATTGTCCAATTTCGTTGACGTAGACTTGGAATTTTGTCGATGCACCATATCCAGATCCCCCGTTATTGTTAAAGCCTATATCTCCAGTGCTTAAAGTTATTGCTTCAGCGGTAACCGATTTAGTGGCTTCACGATGAAATAGCCAAGTATTAGAAGCATATTTAATTATTTTGAAACCAGCACTGGCCCATGTACCTGGTTTAATTGCAGCTGGTTCAATAACTTGTGTTGAATTAGACGAATCAGGTTCCATAGACTCTGCATGCCCGTAATTCGCAAAGCCTCCGACAGATAATAAGCCTGCTAGTGCTGCTGTGACCATAATCTTGCTGTTCTTCATAATTATGTCCTCCTATTATGTAGTTGCCAATTTATCTTATTACTCCCAATGGGATAATGTAAATGTTTTCATATATAAAAGGTAAATTAGTATCAGATTCGACAATTTTTTACAAGTTCAAAGTACCTAAAGATATATCTGTTTAAATTTATAGAAAAATAGTTTTGTATTTGATATAAAAACAAAGAAAAAGAGATGAAGATGACCAAAGTAACGATGTATGAAAATGTATTTAGTCAGATTACAGAGAATACATATCCGTTCCCAAATGATCAAACGCTGATGCTACTAAGTGATTTTCGGATAGAATGTATTCCAACAACTCCGTAATAATATGCGACAACGCATCCTCTCTTGGTATACGGATCGTCCTGCTGATATTCTCGATATCCCCCTGAAATAACTCAATGATTCGTAGCATTGCCTCTGAGTCTTTTTGTTTAGCTGCTTGAAATAGCATCAAAAATTCATGGTCTATGATAATTGTTGAATCATTTTTTTCTTCCATTTACTCACCGCCTGCTGACTTATATGTAACTGCGCCGCCACCTCGGCTTCTGTTAATTCTTCGATGTAAAGTCTATGAATAATGTTTCTCCCTTTTTCGGGCAGTGTTAAAAGAAGATCCTGCACAAAAATTCGGTTATCGATTGTATCGGAAGTATGATGTTGTACAGAGACGTTATCGAACAAAGAAAATTCATGTTGACGTATTCTTCTGTTTCGATATTGCAATTGCCATCCTATCCGATATACCTCCTTGCGGAAACGCTCAATCATTATTGATTGGCTGTCCATAAATCCCCCTCCCTCTTGTTCTGCTTCTATTAATATAGGAGTTTTTTGGACATATTTTACAACCGGAATAAGAACATCTGTTCCGAAGTGGATATGCAAGCTACAGATATCATTTCGCTGGTCACAAATGTCGGTTTTCCGGTTACACTTTGCTTTATTTTGATACGTTATGTTTTGCAGACTATTGGTGAGAAGTTGGATTGCTTAGATCAATCGTTGTCACGGCTTGCACAAGCAATTCAATCTGTATAGGAGAAGAACGGAGAATAGAAGTTATTTTATTGGATGAGCTCCTTCAAGTGCTCAAATCCGGGAAAGCTCCTTCGCTCAAAAAGCAGCCACGATTCGTGGCTGCTTTTTGATGGTATGTAACCCTTTAGATGCCTAAAAACGTCATATTAATAAGGGGAGGATGTGGAAACTACAAAGTAGGCAAGGTATACTTTTTATGATTGGAGGTTCATCATGAAAAAAGTCTTTATTATATTTAATAGCAGTCGCCCTAATCGTTGTTGGTTGTAGTTCCAATAAAAATACAAATCCATCCATAAAAGACGATGCTCAAAATGACGTGACAAATACAACGACTTATCTGAATGAAGAAGACTATATGGGTGAGGAGCAGGAAATTGTTCAAGTGTTAAATCGCTACTTAACCATTTTTGCTGAAAATAATGTAACAGCATATGGCGAGTTATATGTAGACCCTAAGTCTATGGAGAATCATGATGATCTAGGCAAAGAGGTTATCGAAATAACTAACCTTGATTTCAATCCGGATGTTAGTGATCTGGACGTGGGAGCAAATGATAAAGTTGTTGAAGTAAGTAAAAAGCAAAAAGTCCCGCGTGGCGACTCTAATATTGTTGAAGACAAACAAATGTTCTGCTTCACCGAGACGAATGAAGGATGGAAAATCAATTGGATCAGCGACTGAAGCATTAAGCTGCAACCAAAAAAAGCAAGCTTTAAGGCGTATGCCCTAAAGCTTGCTTTTCAATTTTAATGATCACTTGGATTAAAATCCTTTACCTGTGAGCCAAGTTGTTGGGTTTACGGTGACCATGGAATATACGGATCGGTTAGGGTCTGGTTTAGGTTCCCACTGTCCCACGGTACTGGAATCTACACGGTATCTGATTTGTGAAGAACCACCACCATCGAGCGCAACCCCTGTTGTAGCTCCGTATGAGCGTAAAAATTCACGTACATCCCACAGAGTTGCATCTTTCATCGTTAGAAGGATAATGGTCGAACGACCGTTTAGTGCAGCAAACGCGATTGCCGTTCGTCCAGTCTGACTACTCGAACCGATGTTGGCGGCGAACTCTGGAGAAGCATTAATGGCATTATAATACTGAGTACTCGAGTAGTTTTGAGTAAGATGTAGGCTAATACCACCAATAGCCCATTTTACACTTTTCGCATTACTGGTACCAACGCCAGGATAATCGGTGAAACTTTTGACAACTCTATTATCCAGTGCCAGTCCACCTTCACGAGGATTAAAGTGATACATTACGCCCCGTCTTGTAGGCTGTGATACGCCAATCTACCAGAGCATCGGCCGTTTGAGTTCCCCCGCTTTTTACAGCCACACCATTGTTGACAGCTACACCAAGAAGATTCCCAGTAGTAGAGTTAAAGAATGTTCCGTTAATACCAAACTTACCAGAATCAAGGACGCTACCGTTGATCTTCTCTACAGCAACACTGATAGGGGTAAGTTCAGAATAGCGACTTCTTTTATACTCTTGATTCTAGAAGAACTGCCGCCTATGTTTCGTTTTTTATCTATCTATCGGTTTAGTTGATATTAGTTTCTAACGCGCTACAAGTAGCAACCCATTTAAAATACGTTAATGTGGCTTTCGCCATCATGAAAATTCATTTACGATAGCTTCTCATCAATTTCGATTCTATCATATTGCAAAATCCAGTTATTAAAATCCTTGTAAACCCCTTGTAACCCTTGCTTTGTTGTGGAGATAACATCACAACCTCTATCATCATAAATTTGTAATATTACTTCACGATTGATATTAACAAAAAATATATCATGTTTTATGATGGGTTTGATCCCCATATCCCTATTGCATATCGCTTTGATTAGATTGAGGTATTTTACATCAGAAACCTTACATTTTAAGCAAAAAGTTTTATATTTCAGATCATATTCACTATCATAATCATCAGTGAAAGACAACTTTTTTAGTAATTCTTTCGTTTTAACGTACTTTTTAAAAAAATTTACTTTTTGTATTTTTATGCTATCTTCATTGAGTACATATGCACATAAATAAATCTCATCATTCAACGGGAATAAATGCTTGAAAACGCTCACTGCTCGTAAATAAACTTGATTCATATAAAGGTCATGATCAATATCATTCATTGTTGGGTCACCTAATTCAAAACGAATTCCGTACGACCAAGAGTTAAATATACCTGTACGGAGGCTTAGTCCAGGAAACCTTTCATTTAAATAGTTCTGAATAGACATATGTTCCTCCTCGTAGTTAATTCTTTTTTATATCCAGGCATGGTAAGTTTTGTTTATACCAACCATGCCTTTCTTATATAAGTTATTTGCTTATTATTTTCCCATTCCCATCTAGAGATCTTTGTCGTTTATCCTTCGCATCTTTCAATTTCCATTTTTTACCTGCTTGTCCGGCCGTATCTTTTTCAATGGACCAACCCGTTTTCTTGTTTGTATACTTTTTCTTTCCTTTTGCAGGCTCAGTAAACTGGCCTAGATCTACATGATCTTTATCTTTTAATAGTTTTTTGGGATACCATCACTTAAAGATGCTCTGGGTTTAGTGGCCCACTGGAATCCCTTATATATCCCATATCCAAGTAGAATTCCACCAGCTACTATATTTCCAATTGGTAAAGGTCCGTCTGCGGCCGCAGCAACACCAGCTGTCCCAAATACACCACTTACAGAAGATCCACTTGGATCAGTATACATTACAGGATTGTTATTTGAATAAGTAAATTGATTTAAACTTAAAGGAACATAATTAATTCCAAAATATTTATCTTTTATAATAAATCTTCCGAGGCTGGCATTATAATATCTGGAAGTTAAATAATATAATCCTGTAGACTCATCCTATCTATACCCAGCATAACGATAAGGATTCTTATCAGCTAAGACTCCATCTTTCGCCAAAATGTTACCCCATGCATCATATTCATATGATGCAACAACCAAACCGTTATGATCTGTCATGCTAACGACATCGCCATGGCCATTCAGATGGTAATAATATGTCTGGCCATCTACCGTCATTGCAACCGGATTACCTGCATTGTCCCAAGTATATTCAACTGTGAAATTATTGTTACCGTCGGTTTCGTATAATACGTGATCGCCGTCGTAAAAATAGTTGGTTATCCCGTCTGCAGTCTGGGTCTGAATCCGTCTTCCTTGCTCATCGTAGCTTGCTTTAAATAGGAATTGCTCCTCCGCTTGCTTGACTTCAATTAGTTGATCAAATACATCATAGATGTACTTGTGTTGCCCGTCATTAACCAGATTGCCATTGAAGTCATAACTGTATGTCTGTTCATCGACAGATTCTAAATGATTCCCTTCGTTATACGAGTAGTTGGTTGTATTCGTTTGAGTCCCTTTTGTAACGGACTTTTGTATTCGATTTCCTACTTTATCATAATCGTAAGTGACTTCAGTGCCATCAGTCAGCACTTCCTTAGTCAGTTGGTCTCGTTCATCGTAGGTGTAAGAAACGGCCCCTTTACCTGTTTGGATCCTAGAGATATTACCATTGCCATCATACGTAAAGCTTTGCTGGCTAATTAGTTGATCACTAGCCGTATAGTTTCCGAATGACTGTAATCGATTCCCGGTGTCATACAAAGCTCTCGTAAAGAGGCCATTTCCGCGAATAGTTTTTGTTAAGGCACCGACTGCGTTATATTCATAAGACACAAGGGTTTGATTGTTTTTCTTAACGCTAACAACTTGATCCAACTCATTATAGACATACTGGAGATTAGAGCTTAATGATGTTCCAGCAGTGAAAGTTAATGTCTCGAGCAGATTATTTGGAACTTATGTTTCACCTGCAGGGAAATATCTAACTTTAACCAAAGTAAAAAACTCTTACGGAGCCACTATTGGTTATGATTTGACTGATAAACATGGTTATAAATTGCATTTTAAAACAGTTTCAAATGATGAACATGTCAGCATAATTAAAGCTAGAGTTAGTTATGAAATGGATCTTCATGAGAATAAAATCACATATCAGTACGATTCGAATGGAAACCTGACGAGCATTACAGATCCATCAGGACGTATAATCACTTTTAATTATGATGCTA
This sequence comes from Paenibacillus sp. FSL R5-0810, assembly GCF_038002285.1. NCBI lineage: Bacteria > Bacillati > Bacillota > Bacilli > Caryophanales > Paenibacillaceae > Paenibacillus > Paenibacillus sp. FSL R5-0810. Next base: position 977,877 of record NZ_JBBOCF010000001.1, on the reverse strand, counting down.
GTGGTTTAGTGGATTATTCTGTCTTGGAAGGTCGTAAAACAGATTATACCTATCAGAATGGGAAACTGATTGCAGTAGATCAATATAGCAGTGATGGCACTTACAGTCGCACACAGTTTCAATATAGCAGCAATTATATAAAAACTGTTATTGATCCAAATAGTCGTACAACAACGTACACGTACAATGCAGAGCTGCTGGAAAAAATACAAGAACCAGTTACGGATGGATCGGGACAAGATTTAGAAACAAGACCCGGTACAACATACAGCTATAATCTAACTGCTCATACAGCATCCGTTACAGATCCAAACGGAAATACGACGAATTACATGCTCGACTCTAATTATGCGGCGAAAGCCATTACGGATGCTCAAGGATATAATTCGCAATACACTTTTGACAGCAATTATAATCTCACCGAGATAATTGATCCGAAAACAAAGAGTGTAAGACGAACATTTGACGCAAACGGAAATATGCTCTCTGAAACTGATGAAGAAGGAAACGTTTCAAGTTATACGTATAATCAGTTTAATCATGTTTTAACGGCTAAGGATCCAAAAAATAACGTAACAACATATTCTTATACAGCATACGGCGATGTTGAAACCATAACTGATGCCAAACAACAAGTTACATCTTACGCCTATGATAACTACGGAAATCTGATGAAAGTGACCTATCCTGACAATTCAGTTGTATTGTATAGCTATGATGAAAAAGGTAACTATGTTCAGATGATAACAGACGCTGCAAACAATACGACCACAACAATTACGGATAGCGTTGGTAATGTCATAAGTAGAACGGACAGTAATGGAAGTACGACGTCATATCAATATGATAAGCTGAATCATTTGGAACAAGTTTCAGAAGCAGATGGAATTATAACAAGTTATAAATATGATCTTGCAGGGAATTTAGTCGAATCATATTCATAATTTTTTATGTTTCCACGGTCTGTTTCACTTTCAACTTGATCGTCATCCGTATAAGTAAATTGATGATCATTATTAATGGAAATCAGGTTGCCATTTGGATCATAAATATATGTCCATTGAACCCCGTCTGCAATAATCGATTTTACCTGGTTTAGTTTGTTATAGGAAGTTGAAATAGTGTTACCATTAGGTGTTTTTGTCTGGATCAGATTTCCATTATTATCGTACGTATACTTTGATATTTTTCCAAGAGCGTTGGTTTCTTTAATTAATTGATTTAGACCATTATAAACATAGCTATCGACCGCATTATTTGCATTTTTTGAAACAGAATTATATTGAAACTCATGTGTAGTACCATCACTATCTGTAAACAATACCTTACCAGTCTTATAGGCATCGATTATTGTCTCAGACCCGGTGTATGACCAACCATAACCAAATGGTGATGCCTCTACAGATTTTGAGTTATATGTTCGGATGAAATCAAGAGATACATTCCCTCTGCCGGTAAGTGAGTAATCTGTAAATTGAATCACATTATTACCGGTACCAAGATTTGTATAGCTATTCCCATTAGCTAAAGAGTGGCTATCAAATGTCCAATAATCTTCTAATCCAAGTCTACTAGCCGAGTAATAGGTTACACTGAGCAACGGCGTGTAAGTTGCGTTTGTTGTATCGTCACCAGAAATAAACTTTTTATAGCTGTTTGTTGTTTCTGCTGAGCTCTTGATCAAAAAACCTTTATTTGAACTAGGATCTTTAGCCCAGCTTTCAATTAAATTTGGAGATAAAGACCATTTGTAGTTTGCAAATAGTGAAGTCATTGGTCCAACAGGTGTTGTGGACATCTGCGAAGTAATGTAGTCTCCTCCCTGTTTTGTCCAAAGATTTGTAGCATCAACATCCAAGAGGCCGAGTATTCTGTCCATGGTTTGGTTATAGCGTGTAAAGTCACATTTATATCTGTATCATTCGATACTGATGCTAGCCAGAGATTTAAGTCAGCAGTCAACACATTTGCCCCTTGCGGGATAGAAGAGGTGTCAAACTGGATAAGTGACCGAATAATATTCGAACTTATTGCATCTTTGTAAAGACCAACCCCCAGTGTGGTATCAGTAGCGCCAGTCTGTTTTGGAAAAGAACTGCGGATATTGGTATCGGCCGTTACTTCTCTCAATTCTCTTTTGCCGGCCCCCCCAAAAGTTCTTAGATCTGACGGAATCCCCAATTTATTTTACGAAGTGATGCTTTCATGTACGCGATTATAGTCAGTCACAAACTACTTAAGTTACAAGAATCTATTGGAAATACGGTTTTTTGAGTTATGGGTACATTTTGAGTTATAGCAACTATAAAAGTTACGAGTTTTTAAATCGAATCACAGATATCGTGTAAACCATAGCTGCCTGCGTATATCAACTGCTATCTGCGTTACAGTCAGCATTCGACGATAACAAAAAGATGTCGGCGCACGGTTTTCATCCCGGGCACCGCCATCTTGTAGTTGCTAGTTTTTTTTAACTAGGCTGCTCCTCCGTCAAGTACACTGTCCTGATGATTTACAGTCTTAAACGGAAGCGCAACGCTTCGGGTTGTAAAGCTTTACAGCTATTGTTCGATCAACAGATCCAGTGGAACCTCCTGCTCGTTCTCCGGCTGGTCAAGTGGGAACACACGGGCGGTCTCACGATCCTCGTCCACATGCTGGATATAGATCGGGGTTCCGTTGAGGAGCACATTCGCCATAACCGGCGAAGCGGCAATTTCCTGGGCACGGTGTATATTCATGCTTGCACCTCCATATCAAGATTGGCAATGCTTAGTATTCTTTAATCTTCCCTGATTATTCCGTTCATTTTCTACAGCGTTCTCATTTACGCTGGACAGTCGTAGCGCCCGCCCATGCGCCGCATACATATACTTAAGGTGAACTCACTTTAATGTCGAAGGAGTTTTATTCATGTCAAAAGCATTAGTCCGGCTTGAGGACATCAGCCCCGGCGGATGGTACGAAGCGGAAGAAAAGCAAGCCAAGCTGCTCGTGATTGCAAACGAGCTTCACACCCAATCCATACCGTTCCATCTTGCCGTCATTCCTCGGTATATCGACCCGGCCCGAGGGATCGACAGGTCGTTGACCGATCCTGACGACCCCGTATCCGTCCGTTTCCTCCGTCTCCTTCATAAAATGGTTCATTTTGGCGCATCATTCGGAGTACATGGATATACCCACCAATATGCGAATGCCACCACCGGGGACGGGTTCGAATTCGCCTATGACGGCTGCTTGCACGACTGCCCTCCGGACGATGCCCCGTTGGCCGCCAGCTCACGCCGTGAACTGACCCGATCCTATGCTTACCGGCGTTTGAAGCTCGCTCGGAGCTTAATGGAGCAGGCCGGGCTTACTGCCGTCTGGTTCGAAACGCCGCATTATACAGCTTCTCGGGCGCAGCGGCGAATTCTTGAAAGCTGCTGTGGACTGATGTACGAAACTCCACCTCATGCACCAAGCCTAAATGCCGCAGCCCTTTTCAGCCCATCTGGACATAGCTTGAGTAACGGAACCTATTACGTGCCCACGCCGCTGTACTATGTAGCGGGTGACAACATTGAGGGGGATGTCCGGCGCATTCAGCAAGCGGTGCAAGAGAAGCTTCCGCCGACAGAGCTGGCGTCATTCTTTTACCATCCTTATTTAGAGTTTCCTTATATAAAGCTTCAAGCCGATGGCACCGCTCAATATGATCCGTCCTCTCCGTTAAAAAGAATCATTAGCGCCATCAAGCGCTCGGGCCGTACATTTGTCTCTGTAACCTCCTTCATGCCCTTTATCCCGGACTTCAGGGAGAGCAGTCTTCCTTGGAGTAACGGCGACCGGGTCCATGCGATTGCAGGCCGTCCCGGCTCACAAGCCCGCCAAGAAGCGGCATTGCTTATCCGCAAGCTTGATTCCGACACTTGGTACCGTGCTTCGCTAAACGCCAACAGCTTGATTAAAATCGATAATGGCCTCTGCAGCATGCGGCCCATTCTGGCTGGCTGGCCCGATCGTATCGGCGGCAAGGAAGTTGTGGGGGATTACAACGGTGACGGAATCGACGATATCGCGGTATGGTATCCTCAGCTCGGGCAGTGTCATATAGCACTCGGTACAGCCGAAGGCAGCATGCATCCATCAGGGGTCTGGCTTCATGCGCCGGATTTTGCGGATTGGGATGCATACACCGGCGACTTTAACGGGGATGGACGGGATGACTTGCTGTTATGGAACAGGGCTTCAGGCCAAGTCGCTCTTGCCTTCGGTGACCTGCACGGTTTTAAACAACCTTTGCTTCTACCTGAGCGGATCGTATATGATCCCGAACCACGTCTAGTTCTAGGCATCGGCGACGTAAACGGCGATGGGCAGGACGATCTCGTCCTGTGGAATCCGTCCAAGGAGATCTGCGAGGTTTGGGTTAACCAAGGCGGTCACTTCAACTATGAGGGAGTTTGGTATAGAACGGATGCATCCCAGCTCGGCAGCATCACGTCGTTTCGCCTTACGGATGTGGATGGGGACGGGTGTGATGACCTGTTGCTCATGGATCGGGTCCAGGGGTATTGGTACATTGTGTACAGCAGCGGAACAACATTCGGACCGGAAGCTCGACGGTTTGGGCCATGGCTTCCGGGGAAGGAAATCATCCCGCTGGCTCTGGATCTTGCCGGCTCCGGCCGGGCGAGTTTGCTGGCCTGGTCTCCGGATTCAAAAGGCGGAATCCTTGATGCAGCGATCAACACCCTGGACCGGACAAGAAATGAAGGACATGGTATACTGCATTTGCCAAAATAATTTTAACTTCATCGGATTCCATGAATCGAGACTTTCATAGAAGTCGTCATGGATTTTGCATGAACCTTTGGCCCCTAATACCTAATGTGGAGGAAGTACCATGTCCTATGCAGAAGCACCACCCTTAAAGATCATCAAGCCCAAGCTCCCGAAACAGCTTGAGCCAATCCGTCTATCCGAAGCAGGGATTGATGACGAATCGTCATTCCAGCAGTTCTCCTGCAAAGACGAGACGCTCTCCGATATTACGGCACATAAAGTGCTATTCGATCAAATGACGTTTGATAACGTGGCCTTCGAACGGGTTTCGCTTCGGCACGCCGAACTCACCGATATCGTATTTCGGCAATGCGATCTATCCAACGTCGATTTCAGCGAAGCCATCCTGCATCGCGTAGAGTTCCATCATTGTAAGCTGGTAGGCATCGATCTGGCGGCAGCCACTATTCGAAACGTCCGGTTCGAGCAGTGCGCAGGCGATTATGCCACCTTTCGGTTTGCCAATATGAAGGGCGTATCCTTTCAGTCGACGACGCTGATCCAATCGGATTTTTATCATTCGGAGCTTTCGAAGGTGGAATTTGCCGAATGCCAGATCGATAAGGCGCAGTTCTCCGGCACGAAGCTTGCCGGTATCGATCTAAGCCGGACGGATTTTCATAATTTAGGCGTTACGCTGGAGGACCTTCAGGGCTGCATTATATCCCCCGTACAGGCTATTTTGTTTACCAGAATCTTCGGCCTTGTCGTCAAGGAATAGGAGCGTAGAGTCCTGCTTAAGCGTGAACAACATGCTTAACCTGGAAACACTTGAGTTCCTTTAGCGCGAAAAAGGGCCCTCGCGAAGTGTCATAAGACCTTCGTCAGAGCCCCTTGTTTATTCACTATTCATCATGATTCAAAATACTAAATGTACGCTTATAAAATTCGCTTCTATTGATCCAGCGTGTATAACGGCAGATCGAGCGGAAGCGGCGCCGGCATCTCGCAAGTGCTCTTCATCTCGTACTGCTTGCCCGAATCGGAGGAATCATGGAATGCCCACATGGCTTCCAGCACGTGATAAGCCAATTCACCGCTTGCGCGGTGGGATCGTCCGCTTCGGATAGCGTACGCCATGTCCGCAGGTCCGATGCCTCTCGTGTTCTGATCGTAACCCGGCAGAAGCGGCTCCTCGGTCCATTCGCTTTCTCCGGTCAAGCGGTATTTCACGGAACCGCCGAACGTATTCGGGTCCGGTACAAGCATTGTTCCTTGGGTGCCGTAAATTTCGATATTCGGAAGCGTGCTGCCGCCGAACACGTCAAAGCTGGTAATGAGCGTCCCGATGGCGCCGTTATCGAACCGGAGCAGTCCGGCCACATGCGTCGGAATGTCCACCTGAATCTTCTGCCCATACTTCTTCTCGCTCGTAATGGTCCGCTCGGTCAACGCTTTGCCAGTCATGCCGCTGACGCTGCGAATCGGGCCGAGGAGCTGAACAAGCGCCGTCAAATAGTATGGTCCCATATCAAACATCGGTCCTCCGCCTGCGGCATAATAAAATTCAGGGTCCGGATGCCAAAATTCGTGTCCCCGGCTCATCATAAATGCCGTAGCCGCGATCGGCGTGCCGATCTTGCCGTCCCTGACGAGCTTTAATGCCGTCTGGATCCCCGCTCCGAGGAAGGTCTCCGGGGCACAGCCGACCAGCAGCCCCTTCTCTCTCGCAGTCTCCAGCACGACCAGCCCTTCCTCCCGGGTGACGGCCAAGGGCTTTTCCACGTATACATGCTTCCCGGCTTGCAGCGCATCGAGCGTTATCTTGGCATGCAGCGCCGGAATGGTGAGATTGATGACAATTTCGATTTCGGGGTCGGCCAACAGCTCTTCCGTCGTGTATACGTGGGGGATGCCGTAATGGGCAGCCTGCTCCTCTGCGCGGGAACGGTCAATATCCGAGCATGCCTTCAGCTCCAGAATATCGAATTTTTGACAGTTTTCCATATAGATGCCGCTGATTTTTCCGCAGCCAATGATCCCTGCTTTAACCTTGTTCATGACTTCGTCTCCTTTTGTGCAGCCTACTGGCTGTCTCCCATCCCGGTATACCCTTGCTCGCCGTTGAACAGCTTGAGATCGCCGCCGCCGTACAAGGTCTTGCCTTCAGCCGCCCATAGCAGGCCCCTGCGCATCAATTCCTTGACCTGCGGCATATCCACGATATCCGCATGATGTCCCAAGGAGTTGTAGTACACGCGACCGTATCCCCATCGCTTGGTCCAGACAACCGGCATGTCAACAGCCTTGTTCAGCACATGCGGTCCGGATACGACCGGAAAACGGGTCGTCGCCAGCACTTCAACCGCCGGATCGACATGCAGATAGTATTGTTCGGATACCACCGTGAAGTCCTGAATGCCTTCAACCAGCGGGCTGGAGCTTTGCTTGATTTCTACCAGATATTCAACGCCGTCGTTGCCGGGGTGCGCGACCCACTGGCCGCCGGTCATAAACTGCCAATCGACATTGTTACGGAACGAGTCGCACATTCCGCCGTGGCATCCGGCGATGCCGGTTCCTCCTTGCACCGCTTCGGATACATTCGCAACCTGCTCCTTGGATATGTCGCCCATCGTCCATACCGGGACGATCAGATCCAATTCTTTCAGCTTCTCTCCGTCGTTGAACGCATCCAAGGTATCTGAAACCTCAACGTCAAACTTCGCCTCGCGCAGCAGTCCGGCGAAGATGCCTGCCACCTGCTCCGGCTCATGGCCATCCCATCCGCCCCATACGATTAATGCCTTTTTCATACTCCGCACTTCCTTTATATGATCTGTATAATAAAAGCTCGATAACGTCCGGTTCAAAGTCTTCGTTCGGCTAACGCTCTCACGCTCTCGCGCATCCGCTTCCACCGGCTGCCGTCACAATGATACCTCTAACATCGCAATCTCAATTACACCACACGCTTTCGCGAGTCACCGAATTCTTCTGTATGGTCTTGCTTACATCTCCGACAGTGACACCCACCGGCGTTCTTCAATGGACTTATCCACGGCTTCCAGAACAGCTTGGCACTTCACGCCGTCCTCAAAGCTAGGGACAGGCTGTCTGCCTTCCGCAATCGCTTGGGACAGCTCCAGGACTTCATGGATGAAGGTATGCTCGAAACCGATCGTATGCCCCGGCGGCCACCAAGCCTCCATATAATCATGGACAGGGTCCGTTGCAAGCACCCGCCGGAAGCCCTGTACATCCTCCTCGTCGGATGTGAAATAAACCTCCAGCTCGTTCATCCGTTCAAAATCGAATTTGACGCTGCCCAGGCTTCCGTTGATTTCGAAGGCGTTCGTACTGCGATGGCCTGCAGCAAAACGCGTGGCCTCGAAGCTGCCAAGGGCGCCGTTCTCAAACCGGGTCAGGAACAACGTAGCGTCGTCCACCGTCACCTTGCCTTTAGGCCCATCCCCGCTGCCTTTGGCGCTCAGCCCCGTCATCTCGCTGGCAATCGGACGCTCCTTGATGAAGGTCTCGCTCATCCCAATAACCTCCTGCATGTCGCCGACCAGATAATGAGCCAGGTCGATCAGATGGGCGCCGAGATCGCCATGGGAGCCTGAGCCGGCCACTTCCTTCTGCAGCCGCCATACGAGCGGGAACTGCGGATCCATGATCCAGTCCTGCAGAAACCATGCGCGGAAATGATAGATTTGTCCGAGTCTGCCGCTGTCAACCAGCTTCTTCGCAAGCCGGACCGCCGGCGAGAACCGGTAGTTGAACCCGACCATGTGCCGGACGCCTGCGTCCTCGGCTGCCTGAAGCATTTCTCTTGCGTCGGCGAGCGTTAACGCCAGGGGCTTTTCGCAGAAAATATGCTTGCCGGCCTTCGCAGCCGCAATCGCAATTTCTTTATGGGCATCGCTAGGAGCATTGATATCAATCAGATCGATGTCCTCCCGCTGGATCAGCTCGCGCCAATCGGTAATGCTTTCATTCCATCCAAGCTGATCCGCCGCCTCCTGAACCGCCGAAGCATTGCGGCCGCAGATCGCCTTCATTTCCGGCTTCAGGGCATTCGGGAAAAACATCGGAAGGCTCCGGTACGCGTTGCTGTGCGCCTTGCCCATAAATTTGTAGCCAATCATTCCGACTCGCAGTTGATTCATTGTTCATTCCTCCTTTGTTATTCATTACTTTCGTTTCAACGATGAAGCACGGATAACCAGACGGGTAGGCAGTTTCCGGTGAAGCGGGATACGGCTCACAGCGGAAGACGGCGTTTGCTCCAGCATGCCGAGAACATGCTCAGCGGCCAAGCAGCCCAGTTCATAGAAGGGAACCCTTACACTCGTTAACGGCGGGGCTCCGAGCTCGGCGGCATCCGAATCATCATAGCCGACGAAGGCTGGCATCTCCTCCTCCGGGACACCCATCGAGCGCAGGCCCTGCTGAAGCCCGATCGCCATCCGGTCATTCGCCGCAAATACGGCGTCGATGCCCTTCAAACGGGCAGCAACCTTCTCCGCTGCTGCAAATCCGCTTTTCCGGCTGAAGTTACCTTCGAACAGCAGCGATTCATCAAGCTCGATTCCCGCCTCTTCCAATGCCCGGCAGTACCCGGACATACGATCCCGGCTGTTGGAATATTCCGGAGGGCCGTTGAGAAAGGCGATCCTCCGAAAGCCCTGCTCAATAAGATGTTTCACGGCTTCGTAGCTGCCCTCCACATGATCGGCGTCCATCACGTGAAAGCTCTCCCCTTCAAAGTGCTGATTAATCAAGCAATAGGGGTGTCTTCCTTCGCTCAGCTGCCGGATAGCCGCTCGTTCGCCCTCCTCGTCCTTGGCTCCAAGGATGATGCAGGCGTCGACCTTCTGAGTCCGGAACAAATTCAAATAGTCCATGGTGCCGCCCGGTTCGCGAAACAGCATCAATAAATCATATTTGCCCTCCAGCGCTTTACTGCCAATGCCGCTTAAAATTTCCGAGAAATAATACGCGGAGAAGATCCGTGCTTTCGGCAGATACGGCATGACAACGCCGAGGTTGCCGCTCCGGCGGCGCGCAAAGCTTTGGGCCAGCGCGTTCGGGGTATATCCGAGCCGTTCTGCGGCTTCCATCACCCGCTGCCGGGTCTCCTCCCGGATCGGACCAACCCCGTTTAATACCCGGGATACGGTGGCTTCCGATACACCGGCAAGCTGTGCGACTTCCTTACGACTAGCGATAATCACCATGCCTCCTGCAATTTTATGTACGCGCGTACATTTTCTCATGGAGTCCAGCCGATGTCAACAGATACATGGCCTATTGTTCCTGATTTCTTCTTGTTTCAGTTGTATATCCGGCATTGACGTTATAAACTTTATGAGTTCTTTCTTTTTAAGCTCGGCCGGATGTTTGTCCAAATGTTGTATAATGGACGGGCTGGACGCAGAACCCCAACTCAATATGAAAGAGAAAGCTGCACGATTATTACTTGGGAAGATGTCGGGGTGACGCCAATCATGCTATTTAGCTAACATATGAACATAAAGGATAGGGGATTACGAATGAACACTCAACTGCAAACAACCGTAAGCAACCCGCAGAAAAAAAGCTACATTCTCCATTTGGCAACGATCTTCCTTGGCTTTATCATTTTTGGAATTTCGGAAAATATTAAAGGACCGGCCATTCCCCGGATTCAGCTGGATTTTCGGCTGGATGAAATGCAGATCGGCACCTTGCTGTCGCTCAATGCGCTCGGTTATTTGATCGCCTGCTCATTTACGGCCATCCTGACCCGCAAGATCGGCATCAAATGGGTGAGCATGCTTGCCTTTGGTTCGATGGCGGTCTCAGGCATTTTCATCTTCCTGTCCCACAGCTACCCGATGTTCACTGCTTCGTACTTCCTGATGTACATCGGGAACGGGATGCTGGAGATTGGCCTCGCCATTCTGGCTGCAAGAATATTCGTCCGGAATACGGGAACGATGATGAACCTGTCGCATTTTTTCTATGGCATCAGCTCTACCGTCGCTCCGATGCTCGCCTCGGGATTGATGACCGTCACCGTTCTCGGCTACACCATTGATTGGCGGGGCATGTATTTGGCGATGCTGATGCTCTCCGTACTGCCGATGATCCCTGCGCTGATGAGCAAATTTCCGGGCGACGATCATCCTGAATCCGAGCGGACGCCTCTGAAGCAGTTAATCAAGGATCGGGCGCTGTGGCTGATCGTCATCATCCTGTCCTTCGGCGTCGTATCGGAAATGGCAGTCGGCGGCTGGCTCGTTAATTTTCTTGAAAAATCGTACAACTGGGATCCGGCTGCGGCAGCCGGCATGCTATCCGCATTTTTCCTGTGCTTCTCCGCGGCGCGCCTGCTGCTAGGGCCGATTACGGACCGGATCGGATTCACCTTGTCGATTATCATCCTCTCGGGATTCACGGGCATCTGCACCTTTATCGCCATTTTCGGCGGGGAATCCTATGCCTTTCTATTCGCAGCGGCAGGAATCGGCATCGCTCCGATTTATCCGACGGTTATGGCCCTGATTGCCAAGCGATACCCGAAGGAGAGCGATACGGCGATTACCTTCACGGTCACGATGATGGGCATCGGCAGCGTAATCGGCAACTACGCCATCGGAGCCATCACGAGCGGCTTCAAACAATTGTACGGCAGCGGAACCGAACTGGGGCTGCTGCGGGGTCTTCAGGCCGGTTACGGTTTTATCGGCTTATGCGCCCTGATATGCTCGCTGTTCGGCATTGTGCTGTACCGATACTTGAAGAACCGTAAGCAGCTGGTTTAAACAGGCTTTCACCGCCGAGTTATCGCCCCATGCCGGGCGCACACAAGAAAGAGGACGTCCACCAGGGGACATCCTCTTTTTTTTCGATTGACCGTTTCATGGCATTACGCGTAAGCTCCTGCTGCCATTTCCGCTCGTATTAGCCCAAATCCGGCTTGTCGACCAGTTCGATGCTTGCCTTATCCGTGTGATGCAGCTCGAATACGATGACTTCATTGCTTCCCTTCTTCAGCAGCGGACCGGGCAGATAAAGCGTCGCTTGAGGTCCCTGCTCCCAGTATCGCCCAAGATTGAACCCGTTGATCCAGACGACGCCCTTCACCCAGCCGTCCAGTCGAACGAACGTGTCCATCCGATCTTCCACATGGAATTCTCCCTTATAAAATGCCGGACGGTCCTTCCGCCCTGCATTAGGCGCCGGCAACGGCCCGAATGGCACTGCCTCCAGATGATCCATCGGCAGGCAGGAAATGCTCCAATCGTACAGAAACTGGTTATTCATCCGCACGCCTTCGGTAATCCCTTTGTAATCCTTCAAGCGGGGACCATAATTGACGCGTCCCATGTTCTCCACAACGATGTCCAGCTTGGCGCCTGCTGCTGGAATGTCCAAAGGAATAGGCGCATTATTCCAGCGTTCCACGGTCCCCTGGTATACGCCATCGAGAAACACCTGGGCTCGGTCATGCACTTCTTGCAGATGCAGGGATTCGCCTTGCCGCGGACCGGAAATTTTTGTGGAGTATACGATAAAACCGTAGTTTTGACCAAGCAGCTCCATCGGCACCGGTGTTCGGTGCTTCTCGCTGGAGGCCAATACCGGCAAATTCTCGAGCAGATCGGCATAGGAAGTCATGCTGACCGTCCCGTATGCCTTCTTCCGCACCGGATCAGGCAGCGCCGGCAAGTCCCCGAGCTCCACACCTTGGTGCTTTGCAATCACCTGCCGGACCGCCTCATACTTCGTTGTAACATCGCCGCACTCCGATAGAGGCGCATCATAATCATAGCTTGTAATGGTCGGCTCGTATTTGTCATGATAATTCGCGCCATTGTAAAATCCGAAATTCGTCCCGCCATGGAACATGTAAAAATTAACGGATGCGCCAAGGGCCAGCATTTCGGCAAACACGGACGCTGCGTCCTCCGAATCCCGCGTATGGTGCGGCTTCATCCAATGATCAAACCAGCCGTTCCAATACTCCATGCACATCAGCGGATCTTCGGACCGGTACTCCCGCAGCTTGGCGAACGCTTCGGAGGGCCTGGATCCGAAATTGACGGTGGCCGTTACACCCGGAACGGTTCCTCCCTGCAGCATGCCGTCAGTTGGACCGTCCGAAGTGAACAGCAGCACATCCACGCCCCTTGCGATCAATGCCTCCTGAAGATACTGCAAGTATGCCGTATCATTGCCATAGCTGCCGTATTCATTCTCGATTTGGACGGCAATGATCGGCCCGCCGTTCGTGGACAAGAGCGGCACCAGACGCGGGATTAACTCGTCATAATAGGCATCGACCTTCTTCAGGAACTTCGGATCCAGGCAGCGAAGCTGCATATGCGGATCCTGCAGCAGCCATGCCGGCAGCCCGCCGAATTCCCACTCTGCGCAGATGTAGGGGCTCGGTCTGACGATAACGTGCAGCCCCAGCTTCCCCGCAAGCGTGATGAAGGCTTCGATATCCGCCATGCCGGAGAAATTGAACCTTCCTTCATCCGGCTCATGCCAATTCCATGGTATATAAGTCTCGACCGTATTCAAGCCGCATGCTTTCAGCTTCAGCAGCCGATCCTCCCAATATTCAGGCACAACACGGAAGTAATGAATCGCGCCCGATAAGATTTGAATCGCCTCCTCGCCAAGAACAAACTGCTGGTTAACCGCTTTCAATTGTGTCATGGAAACATCCCCTCCGTTTTCCGATACATGATTCTACATACGTATCATCTATGAAAAGAACGGCTCACTCAATCTCCAAATGGAGCATCTTCTATACCATTTGTGCCATTTTCTCGCATGGATCCGCCTATCCATATGATATGATAGATTACACGATACGCTGATTCATTCGATAAAGGAGTCCCGGTTCCCATGGATATTAAATTCCGATTCCCCAATATGATCAATACCTTGCAGGTAACAGGCTGCCATTTCGATCATCAACCGCCGGGGTGGCACTATCCGAGACATCATCACCATCTGTTCGAGCTTCTCTATTGCATGGAGGGCGAGGTTGAACAGGAAATCCACCGGGACCGCTTCACGCTGCGGGAAGGCGAATGGCTGCTGATCAAATCGGGGGTGCGTCATCAATCTTCGAACCGTTCGAGCAGGCCGTACGGTTATTTCAATGTACATTTTGATCTGGACGATACCGACATTCGGAGCAGATTGTCCGCTGCGCCGTTCCGCCATTTTCCGAGATCCGTGGGAGAACGGACCAAGCTCGGCGAATATGTAAAAAAGCTGGAGGGAATTATCCCGCGGAGTCTGAACATCAAGGAAGGGATCTCCGACCAGACCGGTCAGCTCCAGCACGAGCTTTCGTTCGAAGAGCGGCTGCTTCTGCAATCCTACACCCTGCTGATCATACATGAGGTGCTTATGCTTCTAAATTCCCCCGTGCTGGGTCCTGCGCTTCCTTCCCAAGCCCCTTCATCGGCGGCTCCTCGCCCAGCATCAGCGATGACGGCCGATGTAGCACATGCCATCGAAGAGAAGCTGCTGTCGGGATTATCCGGGGATGCTTCGGTCAGCCGCGTTGCTCGGGAGCTTAATCTAAGCCGCAGCCAGTGCAGCAAGCAGTTCACCAAGATTTATGGCATGTCCCCAAGGCAGTATGTCAGCAGGCAGAAGCTCAACCTGGCTAAGGAACTCCTGGTAACGACTAACCTGCCGGTCTATGCCATCGCCGACAAGCTCGGTTTCCGTTCAGCAAGCCATTTCTCGAGACAGTTTCGCCGCTGGACCGGACAATCGCCGACCGATTATAAGCCCCGTACCTAACATTGACACTGCCCCCGCATTACCCGGGAGATCGGCAGCGCGGTACCGTCCCTTCATGACGCTTCCCGGGCAGAGCGGCTATTCGTTATTAGGATGTGTCTTCCAAATCAAGCAAGCCAAAAACTCCGGATTTGAGCCGCTTCAAGCTGAACATTTCTCCTTTAAGTGATTTTTAGTTAGTTACTTGACAATGAATAGATGAGTCTGTATGATACAACGTATTGTTATTCCTATACGAAAAGTTAGCTAATAACATTACTAGGGTTTGACGCCGTCATAGTCACGGTTAAAACATCTAAAAAAAGGAGTGAACGACTCAAAATGAAAAGCTATGCTTCTGCAGGCACTTTGATCATAAGGGTTGTCCTAGGGATTATCTTCTTGGCCCATGGGCTGGATAAATTCGGGAGTGGCATCAGCAATATCGAGGGCTTCTTCGAGAGCCTTGGCATTCCGGCATTCATGGCTTCGGTTGTCGCCATAATCGAAATCGTCGGCGGAACCGCTCTCATTCTGGGCTTCGCCACCCGCATCGCTTCCGTTGTTCTAGGAATCGTGCTGATTGTTGCCATCGTGCAGGCCAAGCTCGGGATGGGATTCCTGAACGGCTACGAGCTCGACGTTGCGCTTCTTTCCATGGCGGCCCATCTTGCGCTGAGCGGCAGCAGCCTGCTATCCGTCGATTCATTATTTACCAAGAAGCGCTAGGTGTAAGCCTGCGTTACAACCGAGCAGCCAACGGCCGATTGCCCGAAGATCGGCAGCGGCAGCATTCCAAGCATACTCCGGCCATCGTGCCCCTCATAATAGGAAATCAACATTAAGAAAGCTGCACCGATATCCCGGTTTGTCCGGATATCAGGTGCAGCTTTCTTGTTCTTGATAATGGATTTCCACAGCGCCAAAATAAACTTCAATCTTCTTGCTAAGCCGTTCTCCCGCTTGAGTCCACCGCTTGGGTCTGCTTCTTTTGCATACTTACGATGACGAAAGACAACCCGGCTGAAACCGCAATACAAACGGCACCGATGATGTAGACCATCCGAATGCCGAGCGTATCCGCAATCAGACCGATGACGGCGATTGAAATGCTCGTAATCGTTGAAAGCAGAATGCCGCGCGATGCGTATACCTTCGGCAGCATGGATGGCTCGATGCTCGTCTGGAAAGCCGTTTGCTGTGCAACGTCCCTCAGCTGATACGCCGGTCCCATTCCGATACACAGCACGAGTGCAACCATCGGAATGCTGTTCAGCCCGTACCACAGCGTCAGCAGGCTGAACACGGCGGAGCCTGCAGCCATACAAGCGATCAAATGCTTCTGGATAAACGATGAGAACAGAACCGTCAGCAGACCGCCCAGAATCGCGCCCGCATAATAGCTTGCATTAATAAAGCCCCACCATGCTTCTCCTTGATGCAGCACTTCCTTCACGTAAACCAAGGTAATGGCACCGACCCAGATCGTTCCGGCAACGCCTTCAATCATATCCATAAGCGTTACGATACGAAGCGTCGGGATACGCCATAAATACGACCACCCCTCAAGAATCGCCTTACGATTCGGCTTTGCACGCCGCGGGCCCGAATCGTCACCTGGCATTACCCGTGTGACAAGCAGCAGGCTGATCACCGATACCCAGATCAGGATGGCCGTAATGATTAACGTCGGTTGATGCCCGATCTGGGTCACCAGGAAGCCTGTGAAGGTGTAGCCCGCAATTTGCAGCGATTGCTCCGTCACCGACAGGGAGCTGTTCGCCTTTACAAGCCGGTCCGACGGCACGATTCGCGGCACGATCGACTGCAGGAGCGGAGTCCCCCAGCCGTGAGCGCAGGCGATCAGCAGGATCAAGATGCACAGCAGATAAACGTGCGGAGCGATGTATGGAAAAAACACCACAAGCGCGGTAACGAGCAACGCTTTTACAAGCTGCAGCCTAGTGAGAAGCTTGGCAAACGGGTACCTTTCCATAAGAAGCGGCACCGTGAATCCCGCCACGAATTTGGCTGCTGCATTGAGCAGCGGAAACAGCGCCGCGATAAACGCGGAGCCCGATTCCTGGTACATATAGGTAGTGATCACCATGATATATACCACATCAGCCAGCGAAGTGCCGGAATGAGCGGTCCAGTAACAGGCGAAGATTCCTCTATTCATTGCAGCCTCCATTCCTAAGCCCTAAGTCTCAATATGTATCTTAAAATCATATCATCGGCCGTCAGAATTTGTAAACCTCGGGTCCCTTGTGACGAGGAAATCCTCCATTAAAAAAACCTGCTTCCCGTGTTTAATACACGGGAAGCAGGTTAGTGTACCGGGAAGCGTCAAGATACGGCCTCAGCCGACCATCGGTCTTCTCCGGGATATGGACAACGCTTCTCCTTCAGCTTTGCCGTGATCTGCACGATACAGCCGCATACCAGGCATGTGGTGCCGCCTTGCAGCTTCGGGCATGACATGCAGGCATGCAGGCGAGTTTCATACTCGCTGTCGGAGACGCAGCGGTCCGAGCGGAACATCGGGGACGCCAGCACACGCTCAATCTGTTTGCTGTCGACGACATAATCGTCGCGGCAGCCCTTGCATCGGTTATCCGCCATGCGGATTACCCCGCCGTAATTTCGAAGACGGTCACGGACATCGGAGCGAGCTTCGCGTGAAGGATGCCTTCCTCCACTTCATAGGCACTGAAGGTCGACGGCGTAAGCGCGTCCGGTTCCTCAAAGGTGTTATGGGCGTCCAGCGAATCTGCGGCCAGCTGCTCAGCCTTGATTTTGAAGATCGGTCCGGCAAGACCGCGGAGTGCAACAGACACATCCGCCTGCGAATCATGGCTTACATTACACAGGCTGACATGGATTTTCCCTTCGGCATCCTTGGATGCAGAGACGGAGACTTGCGGAATCTTTTCGCCGTCCATTTCATATTCGGAGCCGCTGATGTGGGCATCCAGACGTTCCGCGTCTTGATGCACCTTATACATATTGAACACATGGTAAGTCGGCGTCAGCAGCATTTTCTCTCCTTCCGTCAAGATGACGGACTGAAGCACGTTGACGATCTGGGCGATATTCGCCATGACGACACGGTCATTATGCTCATGGAAGATGTTCAGCGTCAAGCCGGCAACGAGAGCGTCCCGAATCGTGTTTTGCTGATACAGGAAGCCGGGATTCGTTCCAGGCTCCACATCATACCAGGTTCCCCATTCATCTACGATCAAACCAATCCGCTTGTTCGGATCATATTGATCCATAATCGCGGAATGTCTCGTAATCAACTCATCCATATGGAGCGCCTTTTTCATGGTCGTAAACCATTCCTGCTCTGTAAATCCGGTCGCAGGGCCCTTGCCTGTCCAGAATTCGCCCGGAATCGTGTAATAATGGAGGCTGATCGCATCCATAAACGGATGGGCTTCCCTCATGACCGTCTCCATCCAGCGGTAATCGTCCACGTTCGGGCCGCAGGCGATCTTGTACACCTTATTCTCACCGTAATTCCGGACATAGGTCTGGTACTGGCGATACAGGTCCGCATAATATTCCGGACGCATATTGCCGCCGCATCCCCAGTTCTCGTTGCCCACGCCGAAATATTTCAGCTTCCAAGGCTTCTCCCGGCCATTCTCCTTACGCCATTCAGCCATCGGAGACACCCCGTCGAACGTCATATACTCGACCCATTCCGACATTTCCTGAACCGTGCCGCTTCCGACGTTGCCCGATATGTATGGTTCGCATTCCAGCAGCTCGCACAGCCGCATAAACTCATGGGTACCGAAATGATTATTCTCGACCACGCCGCCCCAGTGCGTATTGATCATCCGCTTGCGGTTCTCCCGCGGTCCGATGCCGTCCTTCCAATGATATTCATCCGCGAAGCAGCCGCCCGGCCAACGCAGTACCGGAATCTTGAGCTTCTTCAGAGCTTCCAATACATCATTTCGGATTCCTTCCGTGTTAGGAATCTTCGAATCTTCGCCGACCCAGATCCCTTCATAAATGCAGCGTCCCAAGTGCTCGGAGAAATGCCCGTAAATATTGCGGTTAATCGTTCCATGCGACACATCGGCGTTAATCGTAATAACATGACTCATTGGTTACTCGCTCCTCGCTGTACTTTTATAAATATTTATATGAATCAATTCATATTTCTTTAAAACAATGATATCGGGCATTTCTCCATTCGTCAACCCGGAAATTAAACGCTTTCACTAAAAATACATATTTTTCGCCCAAAAAATAAACCTGCTTCACCTGCAGGACGATGTGGTCCTGTAAGTGCAGCAGGTCTATATTGGTTAACGCATCGCCCGGTTAAGAAACTCCCGGGTTCGATCGACTTTCGGATGATGAAAGATTTGCTCTGGCGTTCCCGACTCGATCACTTGTCCGTGATCCATGAAGAGGATCCGGTCCGCTACATCCCGTGCAAATCCCATCTCATGGGTAACGATAATCATCGTCATATTCTCCCTGGCCAATTGCCGGATCACCTCAAGCACTTCCCCCGTCAGTTCGGGATCGAGCGCCGACGTCGGCTCGTCGAACAGCAGGATGTCGGGGCTCATCATGAGCGCCCTCGCAATGGCGACACGCTGTTTCTGCCCCCCGGACAGGTTCGCCGGGTAGACTCCCGCTTTATCCGAAAGGCCGACCTTCTGCAGCAGCGCTGTACTCCTTCTACTCACTTCATCCTTCGATTCCTTCTTCACGTATTTCGGTGCAAGCGCCAAATTATCCTGAACTGTGAGATGCGGAAACAGATTAAAGTGCTGGAACACCATCCCCATGCGGGAAGTGATCGTCTTGATTTGCTTTGGAGCGGAATATGCGCCGTCCTTCACCAGATATTGGTCCTGGACCTTGATCGATCCGCCGTTGATCTCTTCCAGATGGACAAGGCTCCGAAGCATTGTACTCTTTCCCGAGCCGGAGGGGCCGATAACGGCCACGACTTCGTTCCGTTGTATATCGAAGCTGACGTCTTTCAGCACGTCCAGCTGTCCGAATGATTTCTTCATGTGGGATACTTCAATAATCGCCATAGCAGCCATTCCTTCTATTGAAATTTAAATCGTCGTTCGAGGTATTTGAACAGCAGCGTAAGTACGAGCGTCATCAGCAAATAAATGATGCCTGCAATCACAAACGGCATGATGGTAACATCGCGGTTGACGGCTGTATGCGCGAAATGAAGCAGCTCCGGGACCGCCACCGCATACAGCAGCGCGGTGTCTTTAATCAGCGTAATGGATTCGTTCGAAACGGCCGGCAGAGCCACGCGGAACATTTGCGGCAGGATGACTCTGACCATCGTCTGCCATCTGCTAAGGCCGAGCACCTGTGCGGCTTCATACTGTCCCTTATCTATGGACAGCAGGCCGCCTCTGAAAATTTCGGCAAAATAGGCGGCATAGTTCAGCACGAAGGCCAAGCATGCCGCAACAAAACGATCAAAAACGAGATACTCCCCGATGACCGGCAGCACAGGCAGGCCGAAGCAGATGAACAGCATCTGCAGCAGCAGCGGCGTGCCCCGCATGACGTAGATATAAACTCCCGCAAACCAGGCGAGCGGCTTCACCGAACTTCTCGCCATTAACGTTAAGGCAAAGCCGAGCGGGATGGATGCAATGATGGCAATGAAGAACAGCAGTATCGTTGTCTGTGCGCCCTCCAGCATCGGCTTGCCGATCTGAATGATATAATCCAAATTCATGTTGATCACTATACTCCCGTTATGAAAACTCAAATTCAGAGTTTTTCATTAATGTCGTCAACAAAACCGGAGCCTTGGGTCAAAGTCCGGTTTCTTGATCATTTGCTATGAAAAGACTGCGTACATCATCTTGGTTCTGCGAATTATTTCAGTACCTTTTCTTCGCCAAACCATTTTTTAGATATCGAGGCGGCGGTACCATCGGCATTCAGCTCATCCAAAGCCTTCTGCAACTTGTTCAGCAGCTCCTCGTTGCCCTTCTTCACACCGATGCCATATTGTTCAGGCGCCAGAGTTTCTTCCAAAATCTTATAGGTGCCTTCTTCCTTGGACATATAATATTTCATAACGACCTCGTCAATCACGACGGCATCCACCCGGCCATTCTTCAAATCGCTTAAGGCAAGCACGTTGTCCGGAAATTCGGAAATGTCCTTCACTTGGCTATGGATAGCATTCGCACTGAGCGCATCGGCTGCGGACGAAAGCGACTGCAGGCCGATATTCTTGCCGGCCAGGTCACTAATGGTACTGATTTCCGAACCTTCAAGCACTGCTACGACTTGGCTGTTCTCAAGGTAAGGCTTCGTAAACAGCACCTTCTCCTTGCGCTCATCCGTGATTGTGTAACCATTCCAGATCAGATCGATTCGTCCGCTCATCAGCTCCGATTCCTTCGCTTTCCAGTCGATCGGCTGGAACTTTACCTCCATCCCCATCTTCTCTGCAGCGGCACGCGCATAATCAATATCGAAACCGACGATTTCGTTGTTCTCATCCCGGAAGCCCATCGGAGCAAATTTGTCGTCGATGCCGATCACCAGCTCATTCGAGCTGCCGCCTGAGCTTGAACACCCGATCACAGTCATTAGGATAACCAATCCTGCCAATAATGACGCCAATTTTTTCATGTATAAATCCCCCTTGTGACAATTCATGCAGCCATATTCAGGATATCGGTGATCCGTGCAATATGAAAATTTCTGCGTTTTGCTTTAGTGCGTTATCAGGACACCATAATACCATATTAGCAGAAAAGAGTCGATAGGTTCACAGAAGCTTCATCAACATTGTCGAAATAATGAAATTTATGTATTTTCATCCTATATTAAGGTTATTTTAATGATGAACTCAGCAAAACGGGAAACAATGACGAACGTTACACCAAACATCCAGAAAGGCGGTAACCCATATGAACCGTAAATATTTGAATTTCACCAGAAGACTTGTCTTGATGACGATCGCCATCGTCATGGGACTCGCCTATCTGCCCGGCACGACATGGGCGCAGGAGCCTGCAGGTAATGAGAATCAGGCCTCTTCTCCTTCTCGCCCTGCCGCACAAGACGGCCACGGTCAGCATAAACCCGGCCGCATGTTCAAAGCCATCTCCGATTATCTCAAGCTAGAGCCAGAGGTTCTGCGGGACAAGCTCAAGACCTCCTCGCTCGCTGAAATTGCCAAAGAGCAAGGGGTTTCCAGAGAGGATATGAAAGCGAAGCTCGTCGAGATGTTGAAGGAGAAAGTAGCGGCACACCCGAAGCAGCTTGGTAAATCCATTGATTACTCCGCGGCTGCCGACAGACTTCTCGATGCCAAAGGCGGGTGGAAGAAGCAGCGGGTGCATCATCGCCAAGGAAGAATGATTGCCGCCGAGCATGAACTTGCCCAAATGCTGAAGCTGTCGGATGACCAATTGAAGGAATCCCTCCGGTCCGGTAAAACCCTTGCCCAGCTGGCGAAGGAGCAAGGAGTAGCCGTGCAGTCCGTGATCGATCAGCAGGTTCAGGCATTTACAAAGCGTCTTGACCGAAAACTGTCGGAAGGGAAAATTTCCAAGGAAGAATATTCGGAGCATAAGGCGAAGCTTCCGCAGTTCGTAAGCGATGTCGTTAATGGAAAGCTGGCGCCGCCCGCACATCCAGGCCGCAAGGACTCTTAGTCCATGCCGGCGATCCGAGTCAAAAACAAATAATATAACAAAGAAGTGTCGCTATGCATGCAGCAGCACTTCTTGTCATTGAGGGACAGCATTGCAAATCTACCAAGAAGTTTGTTGATTTTTCTGGAAATTAAACTAGAATAGGGATATAATGCCGAGATTTACTTCTCTCAAATCGATCGAATGATATATTGGCAAACCCTTCGACCCCTTCTTCACGGGATCTGCTTCTACTCGGCATCCGTTAACCATTTTCATTTTCAAAACTATTTATTGAGGAGTTGTACGTTGTATGGAACCTAGAACGGTGTCAAGGAGGAGGCTTAAGGGCCGCAGCAGAATCAATATCAAGAAACGGATTGGTATATCGCTCATCATACTCATCCTGCTTGTCGGCGCTGGATATCTGTTCAGAAAAGAATTATCGTTGCTTGCCTTTAATACACTGCTCAAAAAAGATATCAAAGAAACGTTAGACAATTCCTACAAACCGTTTGGGTACGAGATTAGAAATACTCACGCCTATGAAGGTAAACCCTTTTCCTTGCTCCTTATGGGGATTGATCAGCGTGATCAAGAGCCCAGCAGATCCGATACGATCATATATTCCGTAATTCGACCTAAAGATAACAAAATCCTATTAGTCTCGATCCCCCGGGATTCATATACTGAAATAATAGGCAGGGATGTAAGATCAAAAATCAACTCTGCGTATGCTCATGGCGGAGAAAAAATGAGTATGGACACAGTTGCGTCCTTACTCAAGAACCGAGTCGATTATTACGCTACAGTGAATTTTAAAGGAGTTATAGACATTGTGGACGCAATTGGAGGTGTAAAGCTTCCGATAACCAAAGTAATTGAAAATAAGAACCCGAAGCATGAAAAATTAAGGATAGAGCCTAACAAACCGATGTATGACGGTCTTGATGCTTTAAGTTACGTTCGTTACCGAGAGGACTCCGATTTTAAACGTACCGAGCGGCAGCGAATATTTATTAGAGCCGTAACGAACAAAATTTTAGATTTCAAGAACGTCGCTAAAGTTCCTGAATTAATCGATATTGCGGGGTCCAATTTCACCACTAACATGGACCCTGATCTGATCCTGAAATTGGCTGAAACTGTTTATTTAAATGATACGCCGCCTGATTTTGAGAACCACATGTTACAAGGCCGGGGAAAAACGAGAGGAACCACTTGGTACTATGACCTTGATGCAGAAGATTTAGAATACACTCAAAAGCTTATCTCGAATTGGTTAAATAGCGATATTCATAAACAAGACCTTATTCACCCTCAAGATATGGACTAGGCAAAAGGTTCAGTGCAGCGCTGATCTGATCCCAGGACGAGCCGGATGTACTCATAAAGCCTTCTTGGGCCTTCAAGGCCCAAGTTACGGCACATATTGCTGGATGATCTTCACGACCTCGCCGTCTTCCACCGTGATGTGGAACGGGAACCATTTCATATCCACAATATCGTCTTTTCGATAGATATCGGTGAACTTGTCGAGGCTGACCTGCTGATTCCACACGACCTGGGCATCCTCATACCGTCCGGTATGATCATACAGCTGCAGGCGAACCTCAGCGTTTCCCGCTACGGGCAATGTAATCCGCTCTTCCGTATCATTAACAATATAATAGCCGTCCGGGGCTTCGGTCATTTCCGGGTCTTGCTCCCGCTCTCGGAAGATCGCGTTTGCTTCCTCGCCTTCGTACCATTCAATCGGATCGATTTCCAGATAGACCTGTCCGTCTTTCACCTCAAGCGCATTGATATAGGCAGCCTCCTGATTCGAAGCTTTCGGAACCGGCTCATAATTGTTGCTCGAGGCTACGCCAACCGAATGGATCATGAACAAACCAAGCAGCATCAACGCTCCCAATCTCCAAGCCGTCTTCTTCATACTTCTCATCGCTCCCTCAACATTACTAAGTGTGAAAGATCGTTTTCTCACCGTATATTACCCGAATTCCGTGAGATTGAAACAATCCTCTATGTATGATTCATACTACGATTATACGGAGCATCGCGCCAAAAAGGATGTCAAAGCGGTGTAAATTCATTACAATATCTCAACCTTCGCATTTCAATGACGGTGAATGCACATCCGCCGCGCTGTCCGCAACAAAAAAAGCCTGTCTGCCGAACCAATGGTTCAGCAGGGACAGGCCTTAACATAAGTATTATTGATTGAAAGCTTCGGTAAGCACGGGAACAATTTGCGATTTACGGGATACAACGCCCTTGAGCAGCGCTTTATTATCCGAAAGCGACACATTGTAGGCTCTTTCAACCGCCTTGGCATCCTTGCCAAGCGCGAGCGCAATCGAGTCGTTATTCAGAATGTCTGTAACAACGAACACGAACAGATCCAGGTTTTTCTTAGCGATAATCCCTTGAATGGCCTCTTCAAGCTCTGCTTGACGGGACAGAACGTCGTTTGTGTCAACCGCATTCACTTGGGCGATTTCAACCTTCGCTGCGCCCATGCTGAATTCCTTCGCGTCAAGGGAAATAAGCTGCTCGATCGTTTTGTCGCTCAGATCGGCACCGGCCTTCAGCATGTCGAGTCCGTAGCTTTCCGCATCGACGCCTGCAATCTCCGCGAGCTCGCGGGCAGCAGCAACATCTTCCTCTGTGCAGGTTGGAGATTTGAACAGCAGCGAATCGGATATAATGGCGGACAGCATCAGCCCTGCGATTTCCTTACGGACTGCAATGCCCTTCTCTTTGTAGATCTTGTTCAGGATCGTAGCGGTGCAGCCGACAGGCTCAGCGCGGTAGTACAGCGGCTGGCTTGTCTCAAAATTGGCGATCCGATGATGGTCGATAACTTCAACCACCCGAACTTGTTCGATGTCGCTAGCGCTTTGCTGGCGTTCATTATGATCGACAAGAATGACGTCCTGAGCCTCATTCGCAACGGTCTCTACCAGACGCGGTGCTTCGACGTTGAAGTATTTCAACGCATAAGCGGTCTCTCCGTTCACTTCGCCGAGACGTACCGGTTCAGCGTCGAGTCCGAGCTGTTTCTTCAAATCGGCATAAGCGATTGCCGAGCAAATCGTATCCGTATCCGGATTTTTGTGTCCAAAGATCAATGTTTTAGCCATAGGTTATTCCCCTTTCACATCCTAGATTAACCGTTTAAATCCATAAACAGATGTCACCTATCTGATTATAGCGTTAAATGCTCCTTATTCCAATGACTTTACAGAGAATTTTTGAATGGTCCCTTTTACACCAAGACAATCTCAGGCTCTGGAATAAAACCGAACCGTTGATGAATCGCCTCTGTAATGACATTCATCAGATATAATATATCCGTCGCTTTGGCATGATTCTGATTCAGGATCATATTGCCGTGATGCGGGGAAATGATCGCCCCGCCGTATTCCGTCCCCTTCAAATTCAGCTGATCCACCAAGGAGCCGATGGCAACTCCATAATCATAGTTATTTTTAAATACGGAGCCGCAGGAAGGGTAATCGAAATGCCGTTTACTTGTCCGGTACTTGATAATGTCGAGCATCGACTGCGGGGTCGGTATGCCTCTTCCCGCGAGCGCATGAACCTCGCCAAGGAAGAAGGAGAAGAACGACGGCAACGAGGATGGGTGACTTCCTCTCGTCTTCCACTCCTGCAACAGCAGCGCGGTAGAGCTGATCTGCTCCTCGGAGCTGACCGGCGTGTTCAGATCTGCCCCGATAATAATCCATGGATGGTGCTGGAATATCGACTGTTTGTAAGCGAATTGGCATTCTGAAGCCGGGATTGAACGGACGCTGAGCCCCGGATCCATCGTGTCGATATAATAAACCGTATCAAGAATGTCGCATACTTGGCTGGCATTATACTTAGCGTTCATATAGATGCCTGCCCCGACGCAGCCCGGCAGCAGGAACGTAAAGTCCAGCGAATCGCCCCCGCCAATCAAGCCCATAAGCGACAAGAGCGACATCGGCGTTCCAGACGCCACATACCATTTGTCATCCCTGACCGCCAGCTCGACAAGCCGCTTCAAGGAAATATACACCATGTCCTTATTCGGTTCGTCCGGAAACAGGATGTTGGAGCCCATGCCGAATATATACCACGGCATTCCGAGCCGCTTGCAATCCTGCAGCAGCTCCGCAAGATCTGCTGAAGTCTCCGGCATAGCCAAATAATTCGCCAAGCCGCCGACCCCGTAAGTCGAATAATCGGATAACGGAACATGGCGCTTGCACAATCGATCAATTGCAGATTTATGTAAAGTCATCTTAGACACTCCCTATCATTTCACTTTCACACAGCGGATAATCGCCTGCCTGTGGGGATGCTACATAATTATGATGCAACTCGTCGGTTGGTGTCAATCGGAGGGGTCACAAGCATGAGTCCATAAAAAAACCCTTGACTGCAGCGCGCGCACTGCAATCAAGGGGTGTTGATCCACTTCGTGAACGAAACGATCGATTACTCCAGGAAATCCTTGAGACGCTTGCTGCGGCTCGGATGACGAAGCTTACGGAGCGCCTTCGCTTCAATCTGTCGAATCCGCTCGCGCGTAACGCCGAATACCTGACCGACCTCTTCAAGCGTTCGGGTCCGCCCGTCCTCAAGTCCGAAGCGAAGCCGAAGCACGTTCTCTTCACGATCCGTCAAGGTATCGAGCACTTCCTCAAGCTGCTCCTTAAGCAGCTCGAAGGCGGCAGCGTCAGCTGGCGCCAGCGCATCCTGATCCTCGATGAAATCCCCCAGGTTCGAATCGCTCTCCTCACCAACCGGCGTCTCGAGCGATACAGGCTCCTGTGAAACTTTGAGGATCTCCCGGACCTTCTCCGGCGTAATATCCATCTCCTTGGCAATTTCCTCCGGTGACGGCTCCCGCCCAAGCTCTTGCAGAAGCTGTCTGGATACACGGACGAGCTTATTGATCGTCTCTACCATGTGAACCGGAATTCGAATCGTTCTCGCTTGGTCGGCAATCGAGCGGGTAATCGCCTGCCGAATCCACCATGTCGCATAGGTGCTGAACTTGAAGCCTTTGGAGTAGTCAAACTTCTCCACCGCTTTGATCAATCCCATATTGCCTTCCTGTATCAGATCAAGGAACTGCATGCCCCGACCTGCATAACGTCTGGCAATGCTGACGACTAGACGAAGATTGGCTTCCGCCAGACGTCGCTTCGCATCCTCATCGCCTTCCTCGATACGCTTGGACAGCTCCACTTCCTCATCGGCTGAGAGAAGGGGAACACGGCCGATTTCCTTCAGGTACATGCGAACCGGATCGCTAATCTTGATGCCTGGCGGAAGGGAGAGGTCATCATGAACTGCAAAATCCTCCGCGGGAGAATTAGCCGCTTTTTCCGCATCCACTACCTCACGATCCAATGCAAAATCCGCACTCTGACGGTTCTCCATTCTATGCCCCCCTGTTGACAATCCTATAATTTTGTGCTAATCTATCATTAGGTCATTATGACATCTACCTAATAATTATTTATCCTTCATTCTATCATATTACGCCTATTTTTTCAACTTCTAATATATTCTAGTTCCAGCACGGCAATCTCTTTTGAAGAGGTTGCCTTTTTTGATTGAAATACGTACCGGGAGATCCAAAGGGGCATTCGTTGCTCAATCCCGGGAATGCCTGTTGTAGTATATGTTCACGGATGTTCTTCAAGTACATAAGGATGGCGAGAACGGGCCAAGACCGGATCATGACGAAATCAGTCCCCCTGTCCTGCCTTGGCTTGACGCTGAAGGAGAAAAGGCTTACTTTATCTCCTTCAGCACTGCCCTCGTATCCTCATTTAACCGTTCGATGTCCGGCATGTCCGCCGGCTCGTCGTTCAATTGGTACCGCTGCTTGAGCGCCAGGGTTGCCAGCACGCGTTCATCCAGCACCTCCCCGGAAATCACGCCCGATTCCACGGCCTCCGTGATGGCTTGAATGACAGCCTCCTCCTGTGCATAATCGTGTCCGATCATGACGATATTGGTTCCGGCCAAGATCGACTTTACCGCGGCCTCGCCGGCATCGATATTCTTCGTAATGGCACCCATTGTCATGTCGTCCGTGATGACGACACCATCAAAGCCCAGCTCCTGCCTTAACAGATCCGTGATGACCGCCTTGGAATAGGAGGACGGCGTTATCTCATCAATCGCCGTCATAAGCAGATGCCCGACCATCACAACGTCTGCGCCTTGCTCGATCGCTTTACGGAATGGCGCAATCTCCAGCTCATGCAGCCGCTTTATATCATGAGTTACGACAGGAAGCCCAAGATGGGAATCGACTGAGGTATCGCCATGGCCCGGGAAGTGCTTCACGACCGGCACGACGCCCGCTTCCTGAATCCCTTTCATGGAAGCAATGCCCTGCCTGCCCACCTCTTCTGCCGTCTCACCGAAGGAACGGTCCCCGATCACCGGGTTGTCCGGATTGCTGTTCACATCAAGCACCGGCGCATAGACCATGTTTATACCGATCGAGCCTACTTTCCGTCCAATAAGCTCGCCGACCTGACGGGTGACGTCGGGGTCATTCCCGCTCCCCACCTTTCCGCTTGACGGCAGCTTGACATATTCCTCCGGGAAGCGGGTGACCCGCCCTCCTTCCTCATCAATGCTCAGCCATAGCGGCACCGGATTAGACGCATTCGCCTTTTTCAGCTCGTTAAGCAGCGTTACGGCTTGGCTGGTGCTAGCGATATTATCCTTAAAGAAAATAAACCCGCCGACGTGGTAGGAATCCAGCATCTTGCGGGCGACGTCGTCCATGCGCGTACCCTCGATCCCGACCATGACAAGCTGGCCAATCTTCTCTTTGTCTGTCATTTTGGAGAGCTGTGCGGCTGCGGCAGCCATTGCAGGGTCTGAAGCTGCCCCGTTTCCCTTGGACGGATCCCCTTCCTCTTCAGAATCCGAAGCCCCCGTGTTACTTGCGGGCCCACCCTGCTCCTCGTGTTCAGCAGGCGGCTTGGCGGCGTCGCCTTCCTGCTGCTGTCCATTCCCGGATGCCGAATCCGCAGATCCGCTTCCCGGCATATTGGTTCCTGCTCCGCCTTGACAAGCCGGCAGCATCAAGATCATGACCAGAATGATCGCCCATATCCCTGCTTGCTTATGTTTCATTAACTGCTTCATCTTCTTAGAGCCACCACCCTTTTTATTAACCTTGCTACGTATTTATTCGGCCCCGAAACTTCAATTTCCTTTTTCCTAACCGATCAGGTTCAGCTGCCTGGCCTGTTCCTCCGTCAAGATGAATTGTTCCGTGTCGGCGATTTTGTCGTCCTCATTTAGACCGAACATCAGCATAACGTCATCCCATATTTTCCGTTCCATCGCTTCGGCTTGCGTAATGATAATCTTCACAATGGGTCACTCCTTCCTGTTTCGCTCATTGATCTTCTTCTTCACATCCGGCTCAAACTTGGCCTATTACCTATACAACCTGTTCCACGGATTCGAATCTCTCGGCCCTCCAAAGCCATTACCCACCCTAGTATGGATGCATGCTCGGCGTACGGATTCGAACCGCTGACAGCTTCCTGCAGGCGGTATCGCTCTTTCCATGTCAGAGGAAATCCGCCATATGCGCACTTTCGCATGAACAGCAGCAACAAACTGCGGCCGTGAAGCAGGAAAGAGCCTGCAGTTAACTTCTGCAGGCTCTACCAATAATATGTCAATGATTATGCAGGATAATGCCGAATCCAGGACATCGCGATCGTTCCTTCGCCGGCATGAACGCCGACGACCGGGATGAACGTCATGACTTCCGTCTTCACGCTCGGATGCGCGCCGCTGATTTCCTTCCGAAGCTCCTCCGCTTCCTCCTCGTTGTTCGCATGCATAATGCAGACCTTTTTAATCATTTGAATCTCATGCTTCAACGTCTCCAGCATTCGCTGTCTGGCCTTCTTGAACGTGCGGATCTTATCCTCCACAATCACTTTGCCCTCTTCGAACCGAAGCAACAGATGGATCCGGAGCAGATTGCTCAGAAGCAGCTGCGTCCCGGATACTCTGCCGCTGCTGTGCAGCCGGTGAAGACTGGCGGGGATCAGATAGAAGGACATATTATGGACCAAGGCCTGGATTTTCTCCTTGATCGTCTGTACGGTATCGCCCTGCTTGTGCCACTCAATGCCGGATCGTATCATCTCGCGGAGCGGAAAGGCTCCTGCTCTCGAATCTATTCCTACCACGGGTACCTCAGCTATTTCGGCAGCCTGGATCGACGAATGCAATGTCCCGCTCAGCTCGGACGAGCAATGGATCGCAATGACATCATCATATTTTCCCTTCAGGGATTCGTATAACTCGATGAATTCCCCGATCGGAGGCTGTGAGCTGCTGACTTTGGGTTCATCCTTCATTTTCTCGTAAAAGGCTTCAGCCGTCACATCAATGCCTTCCCGATACGTTTCTTGTCCAAGAATCAATCGCAAGGGCACAATATAGATATGATGGTCCCGGGCGAACGCGGGATCGATCGTGCTTGTGCTGTCGGTAACCCATGCTATGGATCTCATTATGTTGTTCACGTCTCGCTTTCGTATTTATGAAATAGTTATGGAAGCGATTTAAGCCGCTGAACCCATCATATCTCACCATAGCTGCGCATGCAAATGGAAGGAATATCTCCACTGTATTCGTATTTTTGCAAAATCGACATTCGCGGTTTTGCAGGATTGTCGTGGAATGGTCCCTATTCTTATCCGTTATTTTTAGGCGGCGGGTTGTATCCTTTTTCGCCAAACGGCTCAAGCTTCCGAATCCAATGCTCTTCCCGCTTATTCACCGCGTCCTTCATATCGAAGAAGACGCCCGGCTTAGGCTCGATCTGCTCCAAAATTTCAAATTCAAACGCATCCTCGCCAAATTCGTTCCACTCCTGCTGCAGCGTTTTGTTATAGCTGGTTCCCATCTGCAGTTCAAAGCGCTTGCCGTTCATCGTTTTCAAGTTCGGCGTGCCCGCGACAAACACCTTTCCATTCACCTTGTTCCGGATTTGGTAGACACCGGCGATGATCTTGATTTCCTTGTACATCTGCGTCAATTCCGCTCTACGGTTCATTGTTACCTTGCCTCCTCTTGTATTACTGCACTGCCTCTAACAACCCGGGCTCTAAGCTTCCCGATGCTACAGCCTTAGACCATAAGTACAAGCTGGCTGTTCGGCTCTTGATTGTTCCTGTTAACTGCCCACCAACGTGACCAGCTATGTCGTCAGCCAATATTCACTGCCATCATCCTTCCGGTCGATAAAGCCGTATTCGACCAAATAACGACGAATCGTAACGTAATCGGGATTATCGCGGCCGATCAAATCATTAACCTCCGTCTCAGTGTATACCCTGCCGGGCTCAAAGCGAGTCGCGATTTCCCGAAGCACGACATACTTCTGCTTCTCCCTAAGCTTGAAGGTCTTCAGCGGGCCTTGAGTTCCGTGCGGAAACACCTTTGCCAAAATCGCCTGCCGCTCCTCCTCCGTTACGTTATAGCGTTCATCGACCATTCGGGCTTGCTTCGGAATTTCCACGATCGCCGGCGCATGATTATCCTTCTCTTTAAGCAGCTCCATCATGGTCAACAGCACCTTCGACTGGCGTTCCTTCTCCTTCAGCGCAAACCGGTGATTTCGGATCGTGGACGCGCTGCCGATCCCCATCTCCTGCTGGACTTCCTTATCGCTCTTCCCTTGATAAAACAGCTGCAGCAGCCGGTTTTGATGCTCAGTCAGCCCTGTCAATTTTTTATCCAAGCCCGACAAATATTGAAATACCGAGCCATGCTCACGCTGAATGTGAACCTTCATGTATCGTTCAGCTTCATACAGCTTGTCATGATCGGGGTAAATGATCCCCTTCTCGACGGATTTACCGCATAACAGGCACATGAAGCCTGCCTCGTCCTCAACATAGCCCCGCTTCAATTCATCGACCGACGCATTCCAAAATCGTTCCGTATGATCCAATTCAACCACCACTTTTCATATATTGAGCATCATGTTAATCATATATTGATTATATAGACATTTTGTTATTATGTCTATTATTTCAACGAAA
Organism: Paenibacillus sp. FSL R5-0810; assembly: GCF_038002285.1. Classification (NCBI taxonomy): domain Bacteria; kingdom Bacillati; phylum Bacillota; class Bacilli; order Caryophanales; family Paenibacillaceae; genus Paenibacillus; species Paenibacillus sp. FSL R5-0810. The sequence goes on along the minus strand of NZ_JBBOCF010000001.1, from coordinate 945,530 downwards.
TACAATGGATCAGCCTATATTGCCAGATCGGAGGATTTATACTTACCTTTGCCCCATTTCGCTCTATTAAAAAATATTCGGAAAATAAAACCTGCTGTCGTCAAAATTGAAAAAGCCCCGTTACCGGGGCTTCATTGCACGACCACTAGGACTTCATTGATACACTTTACAGCCAAGCTTATGATCTACTTGCTTCTACTTCCTCATACCAAGCTTGAACGTCCCGGCTTAGCCGCTCCACGATCTCAGGGTGAAGATCCGCCAGATTGGAGCGCTCCCCGGGATCCTTCGACAGATCGGACAGATGAACCTTATCCGGCACCAGGCGCTCGAAATCAAGCTTCCCGTTCAGCACCAGCTTCCAATCGCCTTCCCGAACGGCCAGTTGGCCTTGGTACTCCCAGAACAATTGCTTATGCGGCGACGGCTCGCCCATTAGCAGCATTTCCTTCAGGCTGCTTCCATCCAGCTCTGCGCCTTCAAGCGGTCCTGTCGCTGGATCGACGCCAGCCAGATCCAGAAAGGTCGGTACGATGTCCATCATAACTCCAACCTCATCGCGTACTTGTCCGCCTTCCAATCCGTTCGGCCAGCTCAGTATGGCAGGTTCACGGATTCCGCCCTCGAACAGGCTTGCTTTATGTCCCCGAAAGATTCCCGCGGTCCCGCCGTAATACACGTCTTCCGTTCCGTCGAGCCAGTTCCGGCTCTCGGAGGACGGTCCGTTATCGCTGGAGAAGAAGATGACCGTATTCTCGTAACAACCGGCAGCCTTCAGGGCCTTCACGATCTCCCCCACGCCGTCATCCACCGCGGCAATCATGGCAGCCATGACCTGCCGATCCCAAGGCAAATGAGCAAACCGGTCCATGTATTCCTTCGGGGCATGCATCGGATAGTGCGGCGCATTGTACGATACGAACAAAAAGAACGGATCCTCCTGCTCTCGAGATCGCTTGATGAAATCAACCGAACGTTCCGTGATCAATTCTGTCATATACCGGCCGTTCTCCCAAACCTCCGTTTCGTTTTCCCATAGATCATGCAGAGGATTGACGCCATGGCCTTGGCCCCAGTAAAAAATATGCGAGTAAAAATCGATGCAGCCCGCCTTAAATCCGAAAAACTCATCAAACCCATGCGCGTTCGGACTGGTTTCCTCGGATACGCCAAGATGCCATTTTCCATACAATGCCGTTCGATACCCCGCGGGCTTGAGCGCCTTCGCCAGTGTCACTTCGGTGGAGGGAAGTCCATCCAATCCGCGCTTTGCCCCCAGGATTTCGCCTACTCCCGCTCGGGCCGGATATTTGCCTGTCAATAAAGAGGCTCTTGACGGAGAGCAGACCGGAGAGTTGGAATACCAATTCGTAAAACGAATGCCTTCACCCGCCAAACTATCCAGATTTGGGGTTGTCACAGTATCGGATCCATAACATCCAAGGTCCCCATAACCTAGATCATCACAATAAATAACGATAAAATTCGGTTGTTTCATGTCTCCATTCACCTCTACCATGCATGACTTGTACCTCATCATCGTAACCTTTGGCAGGACTGCGCGGAATGCTCAATTCTTGCAATCGTTATACAATATGTTGCATAGTTTGAAATAACAAAAGAAATGGCTGAGGCATAGCCGGCAGGAGGAACCATGACATTTAATAACCTTCACTCATCCAGAGAAGAATACTTTAACAACCCGGCTTCATTTGAAACTCAATTGGGTTTATGGATATACAAATCCGGTTCTCAACCCTTTTTCACTGAAAAAGTCGGTCCCCGGTCCGTCGAGTTCTATAGTATACATTTCGTTGCCAGCGGCAAGGTAAGATTCGGTTGGGACGGCAGCAGCGTCTCCCTCTCGGAAGGGGATCTGTTCTGCCTCTTCCCCGGTTCGGTCTATACGTACGTCAAGGATTGCGACCAGCCGTCTACCACGATCACCTGGACGGCTTTTATGGGCGAGCAAATGCCATCCATATTGAAGCATGTCGAGTTATGTGCGGAGCGGCCCTATCGTCAACATGCATTCGGGGACAACGCCTTGGCTGTCATCAAGGAGATTCAACGATTGCTCCGGCAGCCCCAGCTGGACCATAGCCTTCAGCTGATGTCGCTGGGCTTCCAATTGATCCACAGCATCGATCCGAACCGGCACCGGAACCCAGCCTCTTCTTCGGCTGCGTCCGACTGGCTTGAATCCATCCCCGGGTATATGCAGCTTCATTGCACGGAGAATTTGTCCGTGGAACAGCTCGCAGCTTGGGCCGGCGTTCATCGCAGTCATTTCACCCGAGCGTTTACCCGCAGGTACGGCATCTCCCCGTCCCGCTACATGCAGCAGTTGATCATGGAAAAAGCAACCCGCCTGTTATCCGCCGAGGGCACCAGCATTACGCATACCGCCTTATCCCTGGGGTATTCGGATTTGTTTACCTTCTCCCGTGCCTTCACACGGTATTTCGGAATAACCCCGAGTGCTTTCATGAAGACACAACGCCTTTTAACTCCAGCACGAGAAGAGCATCCTTGATTTACGGCGATCCACTTGGATACTATCGAGATCTGCCTGGATACTATGCGATCCATCTGGATGCTATCGGGATTCATCTGATGTTGTTTTGGCCTCCAGGCAGCCCGGATGGATTTTCGACTCTGCCTTCCGTCAGCAGCGCCCTAAGCGGCTTCGCCTTTTCCATAATATGGGCACTGTTTTTCTGGCTCTCCTACAATCTCTTCTTCCTCCTATGAAGCGAACCTGCTAAAATATAGAGGTTGCTGCTGTCAAAATTAGGGGGTATCATCATGGGAATTATACAACGGTCAGCAAATGAGCTGCGAACCTGGCCGCGTAATATTAAGCTTTTTTTCCTTGCCAATGTGCTGTACCAGTTCGGTACAGGCATGTTCAGCGTGCTCTACAATCTGTACATACAAAGCCTCGGCTATAATGATTCCATGAACGGTACCGTAGTCAGCGTTCAATCCCTGGCTACCGCGCTGATGTTTATCCCGATCGGCTTGATCGGAGACCGCACCAGCCGCAAACGGATCCTGGTGCTCGGCGCTTTGCTCAGCGGTGCAGGATTGATCGCCCGCTCCCTCTTTGAAAGCGAATTCAGCTTAATGGGGCTGGCAATATACACCGGATTGTTCGCTTCGTTCTTCCAGGTGCTCGCCATTCCTTTTCTGGCGGAAAACACGCCGAAGCAGGCGCGCATGCGCATCTTCAGCATTCACGCCTCCCTTGTGCTTGCTTCCCAGGTGCTTGGCAGCATGGGAGGGGGATTCCTGGCCGATGCCCTGCAGGCGCTGGGCATGAACAAAGTCGGCAGCTTGAAGTTCGCACTGCTCATCGGGGGCGTTGCCACCTTCGCTGCCTTCGTTCCGCTGCTATTTACAACCGACAAGCGGGAATCACTCGAACCGCAGCCTGTCCATCCCGACCAGGAAACGGTACCGAAGCAGCAGCCGTCCTTCACGAAAGACAAGCCTTCACTGCAGCCTGCAGCGGCCGGTCCCGGTAAGACATCACACCGCGAAGATTATAGAATCATCGGCCAATTCGCCTTGGCCCAGCTGCTGATCGGGCTGGGCTCGGGCCTCGTCGTGCCGTATCTGAATCTGTATTTCACGAACCGGTTCTCGGTATCGCTCTCGGCGGTCGGCATTCTGATCTCCCTGGGACAAGTGATGACGATCGTATCCATGCTGATCGGACCTACGCTGGTTAACCGGGTCGGCGCCGTTCGGGCCGTCGTCTATTTTCAGGTCATGTCCCTGCCTTTCCTGGTGCTGACCGGCTTTACCAACATCCTGATCGTGGCGTCCATCGGATTCCTGTTCCGTCAAGCACTGATGAACGCGGCCAACCCGATCCAATCCTCCATTCTGATCGACCGGGTACCGGACGACAAACGCGGAATCGCAAATTCCGTGACCCAGACGGCGTTCATGATGGGCTGGGCGACGATGGGCCCGGTGCAGTCCGCTTTGGTTACCACCTACGGCAGCTATTGGGGTTATGCGATCACCTTTTGCATCACCGGCACGCTTTACGTCTTCTCGTCGTTTCTGTATTACCGCATGTTCCGGGAGCCTAAGCGTAAGAAGGTGCCTGAATCCGCCGCGTCTACGCTCTAGCTTCTTCGCGCAGCGGCTTGACATGCGAAGGAACGCCGCTGCCCCGAGTCGAAATGAATCGGGCCTGAAAGCTTCCGCGATAGCGGAAAACAGGCCCGAACAGCGGGTTAAACACATCCACCCGAATCCGGTAGGTTTGATGCCGGTCATCATACCATTCGCACACGTCGGCCGTTCCCGTGAGTCCCGCCGGAAAGCGAAACCCAAGCCACCCCTCGTAGAACCGCTGCTCGCCTGAGCGAATACATATTCCGCCATTACCGCTGACCGACACTTCAAGGTCTACCGCTAAATGCTGCTTGCTTCCCAGATAATCCACGATGCCGTTTCGCTCTTGGCTGTAAATCATCGTCGCGTCAAACCTTCTAATGCCCGATGGAAATTGAAAGCTTCTGCACCAAGTCACCGTCTCTCGTCCGTAACGATCCAAATAGGCGTAGTTCTCAATCCGAAACGGGATATGGAGTCCCCGTTCAGGGAACATAATGTGGCGCACCGTTCCGATGTAGAGCGGGAGCTTTGCCCAGCGGGCATACCAAATCTCATCCATAGTCCCTTCGCCGATCGAGGCCACCATATCCTTGCTGCCGAATTCGAACCTCTCCTGGATTTTGGGATGAAGCTTCCGAAATTCCCGGCCTAGCGCCTGCTCATAAATGGATATCATGGGCTCTCTCCTCCTTCTGCCGCACCTTGCTTGTCCTTGGAGTGCCCGGCTCCCGCAAGCATCGGGAAGCACTTGGCAAATCTGTCGAAGACCAGGAGGCAAGCAGACATAGAACGAGCATCGTGCCGCTCAGAAGCAGCGGATTGAACGGTGCTTTAAGCCAGGCAGGCTCCGGGATGAGCGCTCCCAGCATCAGTCCCGCCAGCAGGACGGACTCAAGCCTGTACCACCACCGGCTCTTATGAAATGTAAGGCTGATCAAGCCAATACATATCTCAAAAACGCCCAGCATTCCAAGGATTGCGCGTTCCTGACCGCTCCACCAGCCGATGTGCTGCAGCATCTCCAGCTCCCCGCCCTCCGGGAACAGCAGCTTCGGCACCAATCCTTCGTAGATCCACAGCAGTGCCAGCGTCAATACGCTGCAAGCATGGATCCATGTTTGCCGGATCGACACGGCAGGCGGAATGCTCCTCTCCAGCCACAGCCGCAGCACGTCAAAGCTCCAGGCTGTAGCCTTCCCGAACATCGGACGAAACACCAGCCGGTCAAACCAAGCGCCGATCAGGCCAAATCGTGTCTTGTAATCGTATTGGGTCGCGAAGGTTGTGACCCCTCTCCCTCCATCCCGGTATCGCCAGTATCCGCTGCCTTCGCGGATCAAAGAGATGTTCTGATCAGAGCCAAAACGCAGCACTGACATCCGCTCCCCGTCTTCCCGTCGCGAAAACGCATGGGTCACCCCAATTCCGGTGATCGTAAGACCGAATCCGATTCGGGTCTTATATAGAAACCGCTGATGCTTGGAATCGCCTTTAGGCAAGTAATGGATGCTCGAGAACCGCACGTCCCACTGCTGATGCAGCTCCGGACGCTGCGTATGCTTCCACAGCGTATCGAGATCCGACTCGATATCAATCTCCACATAGATCGGCTTTCTCTTCATGCTCAGACTCCTCCATACCAGCTTCATTACCGGCGTAACTGCATTTTCGTTCACCGGGTATTCATGCATTCAGCATACAGCCGAATCCACTTTCCCGTTAGTTCCGACTTTCATAGAACCACAACCAAAAAAGGTACTACGTTTCGTAGTACCCCCCACAATAAATACGCTATGTTTTTGGCTCAAAACCTTGCACCGGGCGTTCGCCCTAACCGCTAACGATCCTTTATGATCCCTTTTCGCCGCACCTTTTCAACGGCTTCTTTGCCGCTCTTTACGCCGAGCTTTTTCAGGATTTTATTAATTTGATTCTTTAACGTGCTTTCCGATTTGAACAGCTTATGCTCGATCTGCGCATGGGTGTATCCTTTCTCCATCAGCTCGAATACCTCCCGTTCCGCATGTGTTAAGCCCCGCAGCTGCTCCTCCCGCTTCAACCGGGAAAATTCCTTCAGCAGCGCCTCCATCGGACCGGCATGCAGCAAGGCACCGCGGATCGCCCCCGGCAGCTCCTTGAACCTCGCCTTTTCGATATATTGCACGGCTCCTGCCGTAAAGGCCTGTGTGATCGTCTGCTCGTCATCCATGGAGGTTAACATGATCACCTTGGCCTGCGGCCTGATTTCCAAAATGTCGGCGGCCGTGTAAATGCCGTCCAGCTGTCCCGGGGTGAGCTGTATGTCCATCAACACAACATCAAACGAAAGGACGCGTGCCATGGCGGCTGCCTGCTCCGGCGTCTGGGCGGCCCCCGCTACCAGCATGTCCTCCTGTCCGTTCAGAAAAACAGTCATCGCCTTGATCCAATCGGGATCGTCTTCAACCAGAAAAATTTGTATCGGGCTCATTCCTCTCCCCTTCCTGCCAGTCGTACCAACACCCGGCGGGGGAAATACAGGGACACTTCGGTTCCTTCCCCCTGGCGGCTCTCCATGCCTATCGATCCCCCGCTTTTTTTCATCACATGGTATGCGTAGGAAAGACCTAATCCGTAATTGTTTCGTCGATCCTTCTTGGTGCTGTAAAAAGGTTCAAATACCCGCGCCTGGAGCCCATCCGGAATACCGTTGCCATAATCCTTGACCGAGACCACCGCGCCCCGTCGTCCGGCATCGACCGTCAATTCGATCACCCCGGCCCCGGGCGTAGCCTCGACTGCATTTTGCAGCAGGTTGCCCGCCGCCTCGGTAACATGAACCGGATCGATCAGCAGCCACGGGCGCTGCCGGATGTGGAGCTTGACCTCAACCCCATGACTGCGCAGCATTTCGTGCTCGCGCTGCAAGAGCTCCTTGACCAGATGATCCAGCCGAACCGGCTGCGCCTTCAGGACGAGCTCCTTCGTTTGCTGCTGAATCCTCTCCGTCATGGCAAGGAGATGCTCCGACGCCTGTGTGATGATCCCGAGCTGCTCAAGCGCAGCCCCTTGGTTCGGCTGCAACATTTGCTTCACATTTTCCGTGCTCAGAGCGATTTTTCCGATTTCATTCTTGAGGGTGTGGTTCAGCAGGGAGGTTCCCGTCGAAACCGCCTGCATCGTACGGTCTATCGGATCCCGTTCAACCTTCAGCCGCATGCCGAGCACACCATAAACGAACAGGCAGATCAACCCGACGACGAACGAATATACGATCAGCAGCGATACATATTGAAAGAAATCGTAACCGGGGTACAAGAGGCTCCCGACATTAATCAGTAGCATCACACCCAGCAGCGTAGGGACCATAATCATGGCCGTGATCAGCAGACTTCTGCGTCTGTTCGGATTCATTTCTTGTACATAGGCCCGAATTAATAAATAGCACGATATGAAATAGTACGGAGCTGTCCAGACAAGCAGCAGCCCGAAATCGATCCGATGCTCAGGAGAAACGATGACTTGGAGTACCGTTACAAGCGGGGGCAACAGCAGCCCGAGCTTGAAGTACCTCAGCTTGACCGGATCGATCTGCTGCCGGGTGTACACGATGCAAAATACGAGCACCCCGTAAGGCGACATCGCATGATTGAAGCTTTGAATGATCGGCTCAAATGAAGCCGGTATAAAGCCGTCCGGCTCAAGGAGTGCGGTTAAGCCGCCTACGCCTGAGCTGAATAAGAAGAAAGCCGCCCAGCGATTCACCTCTTGCCGCGGCTGGTTCGCCAGCAGCACGATTGCCGCGATCCATAAGGCCGCCACATAGTATAGCATTTCACATCGCCCTATCTCTTTCATTTTCTAGTTTCATCCTACCATACCTGTTCGACAAATGGAGCACGCTTTACATCACGAAAACACTCAGTTTACATTCAGCTGGATTTAAGCCAGAAATCAGAAACGATTGATAGCATGGTTTCAGAAGCAAATAAGCGAACTGACAGAAATGAGGTGGAAGCATGAACAAAGGATTGAAATACCGGAATGAACTGAAGTTTTTTGTCAACATGCATCAATACCGGATCATCCGGCAGCGGTTGAACCATTTGATCCGTCACGATAACCATGCGGGACCGTCCGGAGAATACCATATTCGAAGCCTGTATTTCGACGATATCAATAATAAGGCGCTGCACGAGAAGCTGGCCGGCGTCCGGGACCGCGTAAAATACCGGATTCGCATCTATAACGTGAAGGACGACGTGATCCATTTTGAGAAAAAGATAAAGTTCCGCGACTACATCGCGAAGCTGAAAGAGCCCCTTACCCGGGAGATGACGGACCGGATTATGGCGGGGGATTACGAATGTCTGTACCAGCCGGACAAGCCTCTGATGATGGAGCTCTATCACGAGATGAAGCATAACCTGCTGCGCCCGAAGGTCATCGTCGATTATGTCCGTGAACCGTACGTATGCGCAAACGGCAATGTCCGGATCACGTTCGACAAGGAGCTGCGCACAGGGCTCCACTCGGTGGATCTGTTCAACCGGGAGCTGCTGCCGATCCAGGCTATTGATGAGAATCTGATCATTCTTGAAGTCAAGTATGACGAGTATATACCGGATTACATCAAGATTGCCCTGCAGCTGGAGGGACTTCAGCGACAGTCCGCATCGAAATACGTTATTTGCCGAAAATTTTTAAAATATAACGCTTGGGAGGATCAATAATTCATGAATGCAACGTCTAACGAAACGACCAACTTTTCTAATATTATCAAAAAATCCGTCCTCGAGAACTTCGCATCCGATATCAGCATCGCCAAAATATTGATTACGCTTGCCATCGCTTTTGTCATCGGATTGTTTATATATCTGCTGTATAAACGGGTTTTCAGCGGGGTGCTCTATTCGAAGAGCTTCAACGTGTCCCTGATCGGAATGACCATGATTACGGCGGTTGTGATCATCGCCATCAACTCCAATCTCGTGCTCTCGCTCGGTATGGTCGGCGCGCTGTCCATCGTTCGTTTCCGGACCCCGATCAAAGACCCGACCGATTTGATCTTTCTGTTCTGGGCAGCTGTTGCAGGCATCGTAACCGGCGCAGGTTTCTATACGCTGGCGGCAATCGGTTCCGTGGTCGTAGGCCTCATTCTGTTCTTCTTCATAAAAAAAGCGTCAGTCGACACCCCCTATCTTCTTGTCGTCCATTGCCAAGACGAGCAGAGTGAGCAGGCGGTTCGCACTCGCATCGCCGAAGCGGTAAAACGTTACAATCTGAAGCAAAAAACCGTTTCAAACGGGAACATCGAGCTGACGGTGGAAGTCAGACTGAAGGATGCCGAGGGCGAATTCGTCAACAAGCTGTCCGGACTCCCCGGCGTCCATAACGCGGTCCTGATCAGTTACAGCGGCGATTATGTATCCTAAGACAGGTGGTGTCTCGATATGAAAACAAAATATGCCGCAGCTCCCCTGTCCCTTCTGCTGGCCTTGATGCTCATCTTATCCGGCTGTCAGGATTGGCTGGCACCCCGTGCAAGCCAAGCAAATGAGGCGGAGGATGGGAGCGCAACCGCGCAGGAGAGCGTGTCCACGGTGTTCCCGAAGGAGCAGGTCATCGATGTGAAGATTACGATCGATGAAGCGGATTTTGCGGATATGATCGACAATGCCGAAGCGGAGGAGTATAAAGAGGCGTCGGTTGATTATAACGGGCAGAAGTTCGAACATGTCGGCATCCGGACCAAAGGCAACTTGAGCTTGCGGAGCGTGGTCAACTCCGACTCCGATCGTTATAGCTTCAAGCTGTCCTTCAATGAATATGTGAATCAAACGCTGGACGGGATCAGCAAAATCAATCTCAACAACAACTACAGCGACGCAACGTACATGAGAGAATTTCTCGCCTACGAGCTGGCGGCATCCGCTGGCCTGCCAACGCCTGGCTTCTCGTACGTAAATGTCTATATTAACGGCGAGCTTTGGGGATTCTACCTTGCCGTCGAGCAGATCGGTGATTCTTATCTGGAGCGCCACTTCGGGAATGCATACGGCGCCTTGTATAAGGGCGTCATGACCGGCGCCGGCAGCGATCTGACCTGGCTCGGTCAGGATCCGGATTCGTACACGGGCCTAGAAATGAAGTCCAAATCCTCCAATGACGACGTTCTGATCGACATGCTGGATGAGCTGAATAACGGTTCCGATTACGAGCAGGTTCTTGATGTGGACCAGGCACTGAGGTATATCGCCCTAAATGTGGCCGCATCGAATATGGACAGCTATCTCGGCATGAACAAACAGAATTATTATTTATATGAGAATAAGGGCGTCTTCTCCATTCTCCCTTGGGACTATAACATGGCCTTTGGAGGGTTCGGCGGTTCCGGCATCCTGATCGACGAACCGACCCAAGGGGCCGTAGCCGAGCGGCCGCTCGTTGCGAAGCTCCTGGAGGTGGATGAATACAAGGAGGGCTATCACGCCATCCTTCAGGACATGCTGGATGGATACCTCAAGCAGGAAACGTTCGCGAAGCGCGTGGAACAGCTCAAGGCGCTGATATCCGAGCACGTGCAGCAGGATCCGCGGCCTTTCTATACGTACGAGCAGTACGAGGAAGCCGTGCCTGCCCTGCTCACATTCGTCCAGCAATCAACGGAGAATATCCAGCAGCAGCTGGACGGCACGCTCCCTTCTTCCGGAGACGGCAGCGGCAGCGGTGGCGGCATGGGTCCCGGAGGCTTGGGCGGCATGCGCCAGGGCGGTGCGGGCGGCATGCGGCCGGGCGATGCAGATCCTGCAGGCAGCATGCCGCAGGGTGAAGCAGGTCCTGCTGGCGGTATCGGCGGTATGCCCGAGGATGCCGCTGGCACTGCAAACAGAGCCAGCGGTAATATGGAGCAGGATAATGCGGGGGCTGCTAAGAGCGATACTGGCCTGGGCGCTGCTGACGATACCAACGGCGGTATACCGCAGAATGGCCCGGGCGCTGCTGAAGGTGCCAACGGCGGACAGGACGTGACACCGCAAGCGGATCGCGGGATAACCGCTAACAGCTCCGGCAACACGGCGACAAACACGGTGGCCGATAGCGCAGCCGCAGCAAATCGCACGGCCGATAACAAGAACACCGTTCCCGCATCGCAGGCGCAGGCTGGTGAACAAACACCGGAGCTGTCGCAGCAGCAATCACAGCAAGAAGCCCAGCAACCATTCCAACAGGACGCAGCTGCCCAAGGAGCGGTGCCCGGGAATGCGTCAGCCCCGGACACCAACGCTCAAACCGGGCAGCCGAATGCCAATCAGGAGCAGCAAACGAATCGCTTTGGCGAATTCGGCGGCGGGATGGGCGGCGGAATGCCGGGCGGCCGGGGCATGGGACTGCAGGATTGGAACAACAGTCAAGACCAGGAGCAAGGGAATATGCAAGAGCTGGTCTATACCGGGATCTCCATCCTCCTTCTCATTGCGGCCTGTCTTATCGTTACGCTGTATAAACGCAAAAAGCTGTAACTCACATCTCATCAACACATAACAAGCTCCATTCATTCCAAAGCGAATGAATGGAGCTTGTTGGTTACATACCATATTCCTTTATGCTAAACGCCCAAGTAAATCCAGAATGACAGGCAGCGCAATCATAACGGCTGCGGCGGTAATCGTCACAGCTGTCATCTGGCGGGACATTCTCCGCTGCGTGGCCTTGGAGCGGTACCATCCGCCAAACTGCAGACGATTACGGTACAGAACCATAAACCCAAGCACATTCCCTAAGAACAGGAACAGGATATAATAGTCTTTCCATAACACCCATGACTGCAAAACAGCCAGTTCGATATTCGTTACGATCGCAGTACCGAGCATGAATAAGACCATCATTCGGACGATTTCCAGCATGGCGCTTCCCAGCTTGGCCATCACGCACCCCTCCCCTCATACTATGATCAGCGTGGACAGTTCCGGACCAGCCGGAAGCCTTCTAACACTTCTATGATATCCCGTAATCGCACACCATCGGCGTAGGTTATCTCATCTCTAGGCCGTGCATGCACCGATCACGATGGTTCAATCCCCTGCTAACCGCATGACAACATCAAGGTGCTTCGCTGTTCAGGTCGGTAACGGGAGAATGCTCCGCCTTCTTCGCATGGCTGTTTACATAATAGCTTTCCAGCCGCCGGCTCCCCCATAAGGAAAGAGCGATAAAGGCCAGAACGCCGACAAGCTTATACGGCTCGGCTGCAATGTCGGACAGGTTCGCACCTATATAGGATACGCAGAATACCATAATGCCTTTTCCTAATGTTACGGCCAGCAGGTAGGATAGGATATGCATTCTCGCCAGACCGGCGGCAATATTAACGGCAACAAACGGACCGACCGGTAAAATGCCGAGCAAGAACACGTAACTGAACCCGTTCTTCTGAATCCATCGCATTCCCCGCTGTACCTTGGGCTTGGCTGCCCAGCGCGCGAGAAAGCGGCTGTCGGATATTTTCCTCACCAGGAGAAAGGTTGTCAGGCAGCCTGCGATCATGCCGATCCAAGAATACAGGAACCCTTCCCATAACCCGTATACGGCGGCATTCACCCCTACGATCACAATCGTCGGCATTGGCGGAACGAAGGATTTCATGAAGGTCAGCAGGATCCCCGGCAAAGGGCCAAGCGCTCTGAACTGCTCCAGAAACCATTCCAGGTTGCTCTCCGTAAAATAAGACGTGATATCCAAATAACCCGTCGGCATTGCGTTCACTCATTTCTATCGTCAGTTGCCTATAGTATAAATCAATACCGACCCTGAATCTATATAAGGATTAGCTTGCTTTTCAGGGAGCCGGTGTCAGTCCAGCACTCAGCTTACACTTACCCGATCAGCTCCAGCTGTCTTAGGTGATGTTTGTCATGCCAAATAAAATCCTTCATAAACTGCGCGACCTTAAACGGATGACCGTCTTTATCCGTGTAATCCCCGTCGTACACATCCTCCGGCATGGACCGGATCGCTTCGATCAGCTGCTCCCGCGCTGCAATCGTCTGGCGGACCAAATCCTCGGTTGTGCTTGCTTTCGCATAATCTCTGGCATTTTCATTAAACTCGTCATAGTTCAAGTGTTCAGAGGTCGGAGCTTCCCCGCGCGCAATCTTCTCAATCGCCTCTGCGAAAAAGTACTCGTCCCATCTGAAAATATGACAGACAACCTCGCGAACCGTCCACTTGCCTTCGGCCAGCGGGGTGCTCCACAACGTTTCATCCCGATCTGCAAGCTCCTTTACCCGATCGATCCATTCCCCATATTCGCTGAGCAGCTGTTCTTTCTCACTCATCTTCGTTCCTCTCCCTCGCTAATAATTTATGATAAAATCCGCTTAGTCTATCATCCGACCAGTTATACATGTCCAGCAGAGCTGCATAAGGATCGCCTGGAATTCCCAGCAGCTCCGCAAAAGCCGGCTCCGTCTTGATTCCCGCTTGCTTCAGTTCGATAATCCGTTCTCTTCCGGCTTCGCCTATCAGCTGAAGCAGCCGATACTCTACGACCATATGCCGGTATCCGTTCTGCTGTTTCGTCGGCACAGGCTGGCCGAATATTTCGAACATCCAGCCTTTGTACCGGAAGCGGACCACGATGCGATCCATGCCATTAACGTTTCGGCTAACGACCGACAGATCCGGCAGATGTCCGAAAACCTCGTGGATGGTCTGTTCAAATGCAGCGAAGTCCGTAACGCGGCAGGCGATATCGAGGTCACTTCCCGGGATGTCGATGCCAATAGGGATCGTGCCAACGAGAATCGGATCATACGGTGCCAGATGGGCAAACAGCCTCAGGTCATCCATGACGAGAGCGGCCTGCCTCTGCTTCTCGGTACCCTGATACAAATAATCGATATTCAGAAACTTTATGTCCTGCATGCTCAATCTTTTTCCTTTCCCGGCCTGCTGCACGCCATCGAACCAACCAACAAACTAACAAACAAAACCTCCCCGCAAATTAGGCCGCCGGTCTGGAAGAAGGATCGTATCCTGTAGCTATCCCCCAGGTCCTACCTTTCCGTCCACGTCGTCCGGACATATCCGAGCCGCATACCGACCGCTTCCATATTGCGGTGGCTTTGTGACAAGAACCCGCACTGGCCGACGACTAAGCTGCAGCCCGCTTGCTGGGCGATCCGAATCCGATGGCGAAGGAGCAGCCGATGCAGTCCGTGCCTGCGATATTCGGGCAGCGTCGCCCCGAAAGTTAGAGAGGCTATGCCTTCATTTATGTACATCACACCAGCCGCGGCAGGCTCATCCTGCACATAGGCAAGATAAAATCTCCAGCCTTTCCGCGCTGCGAGCACCCGGTTATTTGCGGCCACGGACGGAATCCCCTGATCAGGAAGTCCGGTTCCCCGGCAATGGATCGTCGCATACCGCTCGAACTCATGCTCGGTGACATGCCGGATCTCGATAGCCGGATCCGCCTCTTCCTCCATGTTGACCGGATGCATATACATCGAATTATGAAACCCTGACTGGTACAGCCCTCGTTCCGCAAGCGCCTTCAAAAGTTCCTCATTTGCCGTGGAGGGCACGATCTCGATCTGAAATCTCCGATCCCTCGACCGGTAGAAATCAACTATGGCATCCAGATGGCCGATGTCCTCCGATTGAATGCCTTTTACGGTGTTAAAGGAAAGCCACGGCATGGTCTTGCTGTACAGGCACAACGCATGGCCGAACCGTTCGATCAGGACGCCCTCCGGGTTGCCCGGCCGCTTCGCAATGGCATCCATCCGATCGTGCATGTACTCCGTTTCGGAGCGCTGAATATGTAAGATTACCTCTTTCGTTGGGAGCTCGTCCATGATAACCTCCATCGATCTGTGATAGGACGGCGATAAGAGAACAGCCTGAAGATCATACGAGCTATGCATCCTCAGGCTGTTTGTCTATCACCTATTTATTTCGTGCTGCCGGGCAGATCGCAGGATCCGTCGGCACATATCCCCGCATCCTTCTCGTTCACCATCACAAGCGGATGGGCTTCACGGTAGGCTTTCTCCAAAGCGTCCGTAAATACCTCAAGCGGCTGTGCGCCGGATACGCCGTACTTGCCTCCGAGCACGAAGAAAGGCACCCCGCGAATACCCAGCTGGTGGGCAGCCGCTTCATCAGCGCGTACTTCCGCGCTATATGCGTCACCATCAAGCACCGAATCTGCCTCTTCCCGCGACAAACCAACCTCGGCGGCCAGATCGGCCAGCAAGGAGCGGTCCTGCAGATTGCCGCCCTCTGTAAAGTGAGCGTAGAACAACCGCTCTGTCATCTCTTTCATTTTTCCATGCTGACTTGCAAAATGAACCAGTCGATGGGCATCGAAGGAATTCGCTGGAATGATGCGGTCCATGTGATACGTGAGGCCGACGCTTGCCGCCTGCTGCGTAACGTTGGCGTTCGCCGCCCGGGCTTGCTCAATGCTCATCCCGTATTTTGAAGCCAGCAATTCATCCATCGACACGCCCGGCTCATACGAAGCGTCCGGATCAAGCTCGAAGCTCCGGTAAACCACCTCGACCTGATCCTTATTCGGAAATAAGGCCAGTGCATTCTCGAAACGACGCTTTCCTATATAACAGAACGGACACATAAAATCCGACCAAATCTCAACCTTCATCGTCTTACCCCCTGCAAGCATGTATTTTACTTACTTATTGTAACTTTCTTTCTGGATTACTGCAAGGAAAGTCCTGTATCACCACATAAGGGAAAGGCAAATTCGGTCTTCTGATCGTAAAAAAGATGGCTATCGTCCACCTGTCATTTATATCGTTTCCAGTCCATATCACTGTTCTCCAGCAAATACTCAAAATCGTTATCACGGCGCTTCTGCTCCGCTGCGCGGGCGGCCTCGCGCTCCTGTCTTTCTTTCTCCAAACGCTCAGCCTCCGAGGCCTTTAATGTTTCGGAGGTTTCCTTCAATTTCTGAAGCAGCTCTGGGTTCAGAAGATCCTTTAACGTTGCCGGCTTGTCGGCCTGCGAAGCACTTGGAGCGGGCATGTTCCGTTTCTTTTTAGCCATATTCACTCACCTCGGTTTCCCCATCATTATACCATCTTCCATGCGGACTGACAGCACTGGAGGATGCAAAAAAAGAGGACCTGGCGGCCCTCTCTTCTCGTTTATGTATAATATAAAGGGCGATCGATGGGACTTGAACCCACGAATGCCGGAGCCACAATCCGGTGCGTTAACCCCTTCGCCACGACCGCCATCTTATAAATGGACTAGCTGTCCGGATAATTAATATAGCATAGGATTCAAGATTGTGCAAATTGTAAAAGTTGCCATCCAGATCCATGCATCTTCATCAAAACCCTGCTCTCGCGGATTGCCGGCCACTGCCGGATTGGATCGAAACATATTGATTTCTTTCTGCGGTAAATACTATACTAACGAGAATGTTGAAGAAACGGTTATTCGAAAAAAAAAACGAAAGCACGGGTGTACGAAAAATTACTAAAAACCGTTTGCATTGTGTTGCAGCTGGAGGTCGATTCATCATGATTTATCATATTGATTATCTTTCCGAAGCGCTTCATGTTAAGGGTTACCTGGGTCTTCCGCCTCAGCTTCCCCATGCGATTAGCCAGTCTATGGCTGACATAGCCGGTACTCAGCCCGGCGTTTCGGTCAAAGGCACACTGGCTTGCTCATGGCGCCCGGATAAACAATTTCAACATCCTGGCGAATCAACCCGCAAGCTTCCCCTCCTGATCTATTGCAGGGGCGGAATCGGCCGCGTCGGAGCGGTGCGCCTAAAGTGGATCGAAGAGTTCGCGATGCACGGCTTCGCGGTCTTCGCCCCTGCATATCGCGGAAACGAAGGCAGCGAGGGGCGGGATGAGTTCGGCGGAGCCGATACGATGGACGTCGTAAACGCAATCGATTGGCTCAGGAACATACCTTGGATCGACCCGGCCCGGATTTATCTGCTCGGCTTCTCCCGCGGTGCGATCAATGCCGCCAAGGCAGCGGTTATCTCGCCAGTAGTTGCGAAGCTCATTCTATGGAGCGGGGTATCGGACCTGGCCCAAACATATGAGGAACGGATCGACCTCAGACGGATGATGAAACGGGTTATCGGCGGCTCTCCGAACAAAGTGCCGGAGCGATATCTCGCTAGGTCTCCGCTGCATTACGCGGAGCAGCTTGAAATCCCGGTGCTAATCGTCCACGGGACCCTCGACGAGCAGGTCCTTATCGGGCACAGCTATCGAATGGCGGACAGGCTCGCGGAGCTTGGCCGGCAGGTGGAGACCCATTTCTACCGGGATCTGAAGCATCATTTTCCCCCGCCGCAGCATGAAGCGGCGGTTCATCGCATGTGCGATTGGCTGATGAAAGTTTAACGGCTCCCGGGTTTAGGCTCTCGGGATGCCTTCAGTTTGACCGCTGTCCCAATCAGACCTCCACCTGAAACATGGAATCAACAATCACCGGTAGTTGGTCCCTAAGGGATATCGCACCAAAGACGGACCGTGCATGACTTCCGTTATCCCCGAACACTTCAACCATTAGATCAGAGAAGCCGTTCAGCACCTTGTGATGCTCCTCATAATCCGGAGAAGCATGGATAAACCCTTGGACCTTGACTACGCGCTTCACATGATCGAGAGAGCCCAAAGCTTCCTTCAATACGGCCAGCACTTCGATGCCGGCGGAACGGGCGAAGGCATATCCCTGCTCGGTCGTATAATCTACCCCCAGCTTGCCTCTCGGATGACCCGCAGGACCTTTCCCGGACACATACATTATTCCGTCTACGATTACGTAATTGGCGTATTTCGCTGCAGGTACGCTAGCCGCAGGCAAAACGATCCCCATCTCCGCCAACCGCTGCTCCACATTCCGTCCCATGTCCGTCTACTCCCCTTTATCATATTTTCCATCGAATTTCGATTATTGTATCATGGAAATTTCCCTTTGCAAGCAAAATGCTGTTCCCCCTGCCTAAAGATTTCTTACTCGCTTAATTGTTGTTACCCTGATTTGAAAATTATGGATTGACAGTCGGCAAACGATCATTTACAGTATCTCATATATGAAAATGATAATCATTATCGTTTAGTTGGCTGTTATTATTCTACATACAAGGAGAATCGAAATGAAGAACAAGCTGTTCATTCCCTTTATCGTTTTGCTTTTAGTGATCCTCAGCGCTTGCGGCTCTGATTCAGGAACGCCAGCCTCATCGACTCAAAATAATCAGGACACTCATAACACTCAGAATGCGGACACGACGACGGTCGCCAATCCATCCGAGGAGACGATCACGTACCAATCTGAGAAAGGTCCCGTGAAGGTTCCTGCCCATCCCAAACGGATCGTAGCGTTGACGTATGCGCCGAACGTGCTCTCGCTCGACGTACCGCTGGTTGGCGTCGATCAGTGGACGAATGCGAATCCGATGTTCAAGGACAAGTTGGAGGGCGTAACCGTCGTTTCGGAGGAGGACCTCGAGACGATTATCGAACAGGATCCGGATCTGATCATTGCCGGCACCGAAATGAAGAATCTCGATAAGCTGGGCCAAATCGCTCCTACCGTTGCTTTTACCTGGGGAAAGCTGGACTATTTATCCCAGCAGCTTGAGATCGGAAAGCTCCTCAACAAGGAGCAGGAAGCTCAGGCATGGATCGATGATTTCAAGCAGCGTGCGGAAGCAATCGGCAGCGAAATCAAAGCGACGGAAGGCGATGATGTCTCCGTTTCCGTGTTTGAAACCGATTCGGCCAAGAACTTCTACGTATTCGGCAATAACTGGGCGCGAGGCACCGAAATCCTGTATCAGGCCATGGGATTGAAAATGCCTGAAAAGGTCGAGAAGGATGCCCTCGGCCCCGGATATTTTGCGTTGTCGCAAGAGGTGCTCTCCGATTATGCGGGAGATTATATTGTGCTTAGCCGAAACTCGCAAGCCGATACCGCGTTCATGAAGACCGATATTTGGAAGGGCATCCCGGCCGTCAAAAACGGACATGTCATTGAAATCGATACGGAGGCTGCCACTTATAGCGATCCGATTACCCTTGAATATTTGCTGAATATTTTCAAGACCGGATTCCTTGGCGACGGCTCGACCGATTAATGAATTACAATGATCGAAACCAGACTACCCCGAATCAAGTTCTTTCCCGAGCTTGGTTCGGTTTTTTTTTACGTTATTCCTGATTATTTCGGGCTTGCTCTGATATTTGAAAATATTTTTTCTTGTTTCTGCGCAAAGAATAATCCCCTTTGTAAAGGGCAACATAATTCTGGTACCTGTCCTCCACTAAATAAATCAACTTTAACGGAAAGGAGTTGCACCTCAATGAAGAAAATCCTCGCTTCATTCTTAGCCGGATTAAGCTTGCTTCTCGTTCTTGCGGTTCCAGCTTTTGCGAATAATAACAACATGAACACAAACGATGTGAATGCCAACAACGTGAACACCAACAGTTATAACGCAAATGCTACACGTGACAACGATACAGACTGGGGTTGGCTGGGATTAATCGGTCTTGCTGGCCTCGCCGGTCTGAGACGCCGCAATCCTGAACGTCAGTAGTCAAAAAGTTCAAAAGCACATGTAATTTGGTTCTTTTTGACCGCCTTTTTGCCGGCAGTTTGGTAAGATTATGAATACGTTTGTGTAGTGAGCCGCATCTCGTTAAACATCAAAAAGGCTGTATCTTAGCAGGCATTGGCTTGCCAAGATACAGCCTTTTCTCGCAAAGTGAATCTTAACCGGCTTACCCCGACGACTATTCATTTAACTTCCAGCCATTGCTTAAGAAGTGCACACCTATTGAATATAGAAAGAATAGGAAGCATAGTGCTGGGCGTTCGGGATCGCCTTCCAGACGTCAACGGTCTCCGCTCCCGGATACCAGTAGGCGAAGCCGGCAACTTGATACGCCGAAGCCATCAGGTGCTTCACGGACAAGGAACGGGCGTCCTCTGTCCAGATCCGATGCTGAACGCCGCCAGAGCGGTATCCCGCTTCATATTGTCCCGCTTCCGCATTCCACGATATCGGAGCCTGAAAGCTTCGAATCCGCCGGCCCTGCTCCACCAAGGTGATATCCTCGGAGGAGACGCTGGAGGCCAGCTTCCAGTCCCTCGTATACAACGGAAAGGCGACAATCGCTTGATTCGCCCTAATCTGGGTCAGGAGCCGCTGTAATGCAGATTCCGACCAAGAAATGGACGATACGGAGCCTGCTTTGGGCGAGCCGCCCCAATGCTCGTCGTAGCTCATCAGCACGAGATAATCCAGCTGCCTGCCGAGTGCCGCATAATCGAACGCCGCCGTCCAATCCGTGTTTAGATCCGGGGATACGTCAATCGACAGCTTGGCACCCAGGCGCTTCATCTCAGCAGATAATAACGTAACGAACAGCGTCAGATTCTCACGATCCTGGGGCATCACATTCTCAAAATCAATGTTGATTCCATCCAGTTCATACTTCACGGTATTGGCAGCGATGCTGCTGATCACCGATTGCCGGAGCGTGGCGCTGCTAAGGATTTGATGCGTCATCTCGGCGTTGCTCCGGTTTCCTATCATCGCCCACACTTCACGGCCGTTCTTATGCGCCCAATTCAGCAGCGCCGTATCCGTATTATCCGACAGCTTACCAGAGGCGTTCAGGTAATACCATCGCGGCACGAGAACGTTCAGTCCAGCCCTCTTAGCATAGCTTATATACTGGCTGGTCGTTCCGTTATACAGCCATCCCATGCGTACGCTTGCTCCTTCTTGGCGGTCCAGCACGGATTGGACGTTGCCCGTACGAAGGACGCGGTCCAGCAGCATGGCGGTCTCTTCGCGGGTAATCGGATCCAGCGGTCTGAACCGGCCCTCGCCTCCCTGCAGCCATCCCGTTTCCGTTGCTCGTCCTACGGCGCTCCGGGCCCAACCGGCAATGGAGCCCGAGTCCGAGTATCTCCAGGCACTGCTCCCGCTGCCTTTACCGCTCTCCTTCATCGCCCGGACCATCATGACGGCAGCCTCCTGCCGGGTAATCTGCGCATTCGGATAGAAATATGCACCGCTCCCCTGCACGATCGATACGTTCAGTCCAGCATGCACATAGCCGTAATACCAGGCAGCAGGCCGTACATCCCGGAACGCGGACAGGTCATTGTTCACGGGTGACAGCTTCAGCAGCCTTGTCAGCATCGCCGTGAATTCGGCTCGGGAGATGTGGTTTTTCGGCAAAAAAGCTCCATTGCCGTCCCCGTTAATGATCCCCCGCTTCGCCAATCGCAAGATCGCTTCCTTTGCGTAGCTTCCGGAGATATCATGAAACGCGGGCTGGCTTGGAGCCCCAAGTCCCGATACCTGAACAGGATGAATCACGCCTGCCAGTAACAGCAAAACACATAACGTCAGGAAATACTTCTTCAAGTGGTACGCCTCGATTCTATCATCTGATTATCTCAGCATATCAGATGATCGTAGAATCGGGCATTGCTCATTTATTGGTAATATCGCTTAAGCTCTTTCCGTACTTCAGCAGGAAAGAATAACGGCCCCGATCCCATCCACAGTCAATGTTGTCGGGGACAGCTGCTTGATCGTCTCTTCCCCTAAGAGGACGGTCCATTCTCCAAGCTCCGGCAGACTTAAGGTAGCCTCGTTTCGGCCGGCATAATAGAGAACATAGAGATGCCGGGCCTGATCGCCGCCGGCGTGATCTCGCAGCGTGAAGGCGATCGCCTGCTCCGGACAAGCCTCGAAACGCAGATGCTTACGAATCGTTTCCGCATCCCGCAGCCGGAATGCCGGATGCTCCTTGCGCAGCTGGATGAGCCGCTGAATATACTTGACGCCGTCCTGATGCTCCGCTGCTTGCCGCCAATCCAGGCGGTTCACCTCATCCGGCTCATTATAGCTGTTCTCGACCCCGCCTTTAGACCGGTAATATTCCTGACCGGCATGAATGAACGGAATCCCTTGGCTGGTGAGCGTGATGGCCGATGCCAGCCGGTGCATGTCCCGGCGAATATCATCGCTCTCGCCAGCCGTGGAGAGCTGGATTTTGTCCCAGAGCGTATGGTTATCGTGACACTCTACATAATTCACATTCTGGTCAGGCTCGGATGCAAATGACCGTATATCCGCCGAATACGAAATACCACCGGCAACACCCTGCTTCACCCGGTCTCTGAGCCCAGTTCCTCCGCTAATAAAGCCTTTGTATTGATACTTGAAAATATCGCCCTTAACCGCATCGCGGAACCCATCGTTAAAATGTCCGATTCTCGGCATCCGGTCAGCCTGCTGCTGATTTGCGCGCAGCTGCGGCGCAAGCTCGGTGTCCATGACCCAGCCTTCCCCGATCATGATGATCGACGGATCGATCTCATCAAGCGCTCCGCGGATTGCATTCATCGACTCCACATCCATTAGGCCCATCAGATCGAAGCGGAAGCCGTCAATGCGGTATTCCTTGACCCAGTGCAGGACGGATTCCACAATGAATTTGCGCATCATCGGCCGCTCGGTTGCCGTATCGTTGCCGCAGCCCGAGCCGTTCGAAAACTTGCCGTCCTTCTTATAACGTAGATAATAACCTGGCACAAGCTTCGTGAAGTTGATTAAGTAACCATCGTACACATGGTTATACACCACATCCATGATGACCCGGAGTCCGCGATCATGCAGCGCTTGGACCAATTGCTTGAACTCGCGAATCCGAACTTCCGGCACATAAGGATCCGTGGCATAAGAACCTTCGGGCACATTGTAATTTTTCGGATCGTAGCCCCAATTATATTGCGGCTCATCAAGCCGAGTCTCGTCCACGCTTTCCGTTGCGTAATCGAATACGGGAAGCAGCTGCACATGGGTAACCCCGAGCTCCACAATGTGATCAAGTCCCGTCCGGATTCCTTCGGGTCCTTTGGTGCCCGCTTCGGTCAGCCCTGCGAACTTGCCCTTAAGATGAACTCCGCTGTCTGGATGGATCGTGTAATCCCGAACATGCAGTTCATAAATGACGGCATCCACAGCGCTTTCAAGCTTAGGCTTCGCTTCGGTCCAGCGCTCCGGATTGGTTGTCGACATGTCTAGAATATAAGCGCGGTCGCCGTTAACGCCTACGGCCTTGGCATAAGGGTCAATGGCTTCATTCCATTGCTCACCAATGCGAACCTGATAGGTATAGAATCGGCCCTTCAGGTCCTCTTTCACCCGCAGAAGCCATGTTCCCGATACATCGCGGGTCATCGCATAACGGTCCGCCTCCGTTGTCTTCCAATCGGAATAGACTAACACATAGGCCTCGCTTGCCGTCGGCGCCCAGAGGCGGAATAGGCTCTCCTGCGGACGATAGGTCAGGCCGAGATCGTCACCGTCATAATAAAATAATTGATCAAATTCCTTGGAGAACACCGATACGCCGCCGGTTACTGACAGATCTCCATAATCGATAACAGCATTGTTCTCTTTCTGTACGGACAAGCTCTTCACTCCTCATCTCTTCCTGCTGTGCTGCAGCCGCTGCACCTCTTTTTCCGTTAAGGACCGATTACCATAGCGGGCCTTCTCATAGAGCTCGACCAAGGTCTCGGGCATCCGCTCCCGCGAATGTTCCTGCCAATCCTTAAGATCGTTCTCCGTTTCCCGGGGCGTTAAGGCTGCCTTCCAATTATACCCTTCCCGGATGCTTTGCAAAAGTATCCTGCGGTACATTTGGCGGATGATCTGATTCGGATCATGTCGCTCTTCGCCGCGATCCTTCTTGGACAAACGCATGCTGCCGAGAGCCCGCCGCAGCCGCTGCCCGGCTCGTTCATGCTCGATATCCTCGACCTCATCCTCATACCCCAGCGACGTTTGGGCTTCTTGCCGGGACATCATCCGATTCATCCACTTGGAGAGGATCCCGAGGAGCTTTGGCAGATGCTTCCCAAATCTCAAAAGAAGCAGCATAAGGCCGATGCCAATCGCGATAAATACGCCGTAAACCAGCGCCGATTCCAACCATTTCATGAACCGGCTCGGTCCCTTCTGCTCGCTGTCGGGCAGCTGGAGTTCAGGCGGCGGTTGAGGCGTCGCCTGCGATTCCGGAGGTGTCTCCGGACCTGCACTAAACAGTCCCGATAACCAAGAGGTCAGCCCCCGGGCCATCTCCTCGAACCAATGACGGAGCTGGGGAAGAAAAGCGATCGCTGCGATGATCAGAAGCAGCACCACGACGAATGAGCGGTTATATCGAAGCACGCGTCGTTCCAGCACAGGCTGGTCCTTGCCCGGAAGCGTTTCGTCCAGCACCAGCTGCTGATTTACGATAAGCAGCGTAAGTGCCAGTGCTCCTGCTCCGAACCAAGTAAGAACCGGTATTCCCGTCCGGAATGAATCCATGAAGGCCAGCACGAAGCTGCTGGCGCCGTATAGGATCAGGCCGACCAGGTAATAGGTTCCGGGAAACATGCTGCTCCAATCGATCTGCTCCATCCGGCTTCCGCGATAGCTGGCTGTAAATAGTACCGGAATCGCATAAGCCAGAAGGATGTCTATGCCTAATATCCAGCCCCCCAAGGCGATGGATACTACAGCGGCCCACATCACTGCTTTGAACTGCCGGTTCAAGCGAAGATAGGCACTGCCGGCATAGCCGATCAGATATGCTCCCCATGCTGCAGCCGGCCAAAGCCATGTCAAGGAATCGGGGAACAGGTAATAGGCGGGAATGAAAAGCACAGGGAAATAAAGGATGCACTCTACCAGGCTGTTAAAGAAAGCCCGCAGCAACCCGAATCCGCGGATCCTCATGCGGACACCTCCTTGCCTGCCACGATCATCCCGTCCTCGAGGAGCGTAACCTCGACGGTGTGGCCTTTCATCTTGAAGCGCTCAAGCAATGCTTCCAGCCGGGGACTTACATACGTCGTGAGCAAAATCATATCCACCGATTCCTCCTGGCGATCCAGCATGGACAGGAGATAATCATGGAACGACAGCTTACGGGTGAGCTCAAGCTTCGCAAGAAGTTCAAGGATCAAATCCTGCTGGGCTTCGCCGCCGGCTGCAGGGAGAAGCATGTCCTGCTCCTCTCCATCCACCACGGCCCCGTTCGTACCGAATCCAACCTCGATTCCTTGCGAGAGCAAGTGTGCGCTAATACCGGCCGCCAGACGAATTCCGTATTCAATCGGCTCCGGCCGCGTTACCTTGG
Source organism: Paenibacillus sp. FSL R5-0810 (assembly GCF_038002285.1). Taxonomy (NCBI): domain Bacteria; kingdom Bacillati; phylum Bacillota; class Bacilli; order Caryophanales; family Paenibacillaceae; genus Paenibacillus; species Paenibacillus sp. FSL R5-0810. Next base: position 920,184 of record NZ_JBBOCF010000001.1, on the reverse strand, counting down.
TCCACATCCCCTCATGGTCTTCAATATTCAAGTAGATCATAAGGCGGCAATCCGCGGTCGTGTCCCGCCGGTATACCTGAAGGCTGCCCGTCCTGGCGGTGGCTTTCCATTGAATGTCCTTCATCGGATCGCCGCTGCGGTACTCGCGCACGCCGGAGATATGGAACGGATCCTCCATAATCCAACGCCGGACCAGCAGCTCGCCGATCCATGTTCGTACCGGGAGCTCCATCTCTGAGACGTCGAGCGGCCTTGGATACACCGTAATCCCGCCGGGAAGCGTCATGCTCTGCACGACGGACTGGATCCCCAGCAGATCGCCCGTCGTCATGGAGACGGTTCCAAGCCGGTACACGCCGCGCTGCTTTGCCGTGATGCGGTGCCTGCGCACGATTTTGGTCCAGGGAAGAAGGCTGAAGAAGCTCTTATGATTCTGGTTGTACTGTCCTTCGCTAATATTCAGATTCAGCTGGCTCTCAAAGGCAAGGCCTGTCCGAAATTGCGATTCAACCCGCAGCCAGGGAACCGGCAGCGCTTTCCGGTTTTCAATCGTCTCAATCAGCTCGATCGAATCTCCCTCATAGCAGGATGACGCCTTAAATGATCGGCTGTAGGTCAATTTTTTCAGCGCCGTTCGCTTGAAGAGCATGCCCTGCAAAAAAATGATCACAGCGGCGATCAGCAAAATCCAGTAAGCTCCCATCCGCGAGCCCCCTTAAGGCGCGATGCCGGCTTCCGTCGGTACCGGTACCTGTGTCAGCAAGCGCTTGATGACATCCTCCGCCGCCTCCGTCAAGCTCCGGCCTCTGACGCCGCCGCGCAGCTGCAAACGATGGGCCCACGCCGGCACAGCGAGCGTCTTCACATCGTCCGGCGTTACGAACGCTCTGCCCTCAAGAACGGCCTGAACCTGGACGGCCTTAAGCAGTGCCTGGCAGCCCCTTGGGCTTACGCCTGCGACTACGGCTTCGTCGGCTCTGGATTGCTCGGCCAGCTTTACGATATAAGATAACAGCTCGTCGCTCACATGCACCTTGTTGACGACTTGCCGTGCTTGAATCAGGCTGCTTGAAGCGGCAACCGCCGTCAGCGATTCCAGCGGCTGCTGTTCCTTGAACCGTTTTAGAATATCGACGCTCTCCTCGGCGGAGGGATATCCCATGCTCAGCTTAAACAGGAAACGGTCCAGCTGCGCTTCCGGCAGCGGGAAGGTTCCCTGCTGCTCCAGCGGATTTTGGGTCGCGATAACCAGAAACGGCTCCTGCAGCGCATGCGTCACGCCGTCAATGCTGATCTGGCGCTCCTCCATGCATTCCAGCAGACTGGCCTGCGTGCGGGGCGTAGCCCGGTTGATCTCATCCGCAAGCAGGATATTGGTAAACAGCGGGCCTGGTCGAAATTCAAATTCAGATATTTTTTGATTATAGAAGTAGATGCCGCTCAAATCCGAAGGGAGCAGGTCCGGCGTAAATTGTACTCGCTTGAACGTGGAGTCGACAGATCTTGATAAGGATTTGGCCAGCAGTGTTTTCCCCGTGCCCGGAACATCCTCGAGAAGCACATGGCCTGCGGTCACCATCGCGATGAACAGCCTGTCAATGAGCTGCTCCTTGCCTACAATAACCTTGGTTACGTTGGCACGGATCTCGTCTCTTAAGCGTCGAACGGAATCAAAATCGGTAATGATGGTAATCACTCCTTATGTTATAAGCATATCCATCAAAGTTCGTCATCAGCTGCCTGGATTCCTGTTCGAGCCGTAAAATTAGCCGAAGTTCCTAAACTCGTATTAGCTGGACTTCGTGAACCTTATGAACCATATACCGTCTGATCATCGCCGGTTTCCGCGAGCTCGGCCAATTCCTGCTCCGCCTGCTCCCTGCCGTCCACGCGGATATCGATATAGTGCTTAATCTGCGGCGGATCCGCATAATAAGGCTCTAAAGCCTGAACCCACGTCTTGTAATCCGGATGGCCCCGGAAGCCGATCAGATGGTCCTTGATCCCCGTCCAACGGATCAGGAGTATATATTCGTCCCGATTCTCCACGCATTTGTGAAGCTCATGATCGACATATCCCTTTTTGGTCAACAGAACGGCTGAAGCCGTCCGGAAGGTACTCTCGAATTCACTAGCCAACCCCGGCTTGATATGCAGAACAGCGGTTTCCAGAATCATGGCGCTTCCCCCTCTTCACATCCGTCATTTTCGCGGCTTGCTCGCGTTTTGACGGATCATGTTCGATACAGCCATAGAATGCATTAGGTGCAGTGAAGTATATGCTGGTATAATGGGAAGCATGAATACTCTTACAAGGATGAGACCATCATGGCATTCGGCATTACCAAACAAGAATTGCAGCAATGGAAGCAAAAGGTGTCTCGGGGAGAAATCGCATTTTTGACGCATTTCTGGTATGATCAGCGCTTCCCTGAGTTTCATACCGTGACGAAGGTGGGATGTTCGGACCTCCGCCGTCTTGAAGACTGGTGCTTGACCAACGGTCTGAACCCGCAATATATTCATGATCGGCAGCCTTACCCGCATTTCGACTTAATCGGTCCGAAGCAGACGGAGCTGCTGCGAAAATATGAGCTGGAGGACCATATCACCCGTTTCGGCTTGACCTAATAAACCCGCCTCTTGGCGGGAGTTCGTCGGAGATTCCCATTTCAAGAGGCGGGTTTATGGGCAAATTACTTGAACAAGCAAGGTAATTCACCGAATTCGTTTAATGTTCATTTCCACTCGGGTCGGCTATTTTTCGAAGCTCCTTATTGATCCAAATCGCCGCCGTAGCGCCCTCTCCCATTGCTACGGTGGACAATTCGGAATGAACCCCGATATCCCCTGCGGCCCACAGATGGTTGACATTGGTCATCTTGGACCTCGGATCCGTCTTGACATGCTGATTGTGCTCCAGCTCGGCCCCTAGCTGCCTTGCCAGATCGGAATGGATCCGGTTTCCGCCAAAGGCGATAAAGCCGCGTTCGGCCGGGATGGATTGCCCGTTCGCCAGCTCAATGGACGAGATTACTCCATCCGCTTTGCACTTCACCTCCGTTACACGCTCCTCGATATAAGAGATCCCTCGTTTCGATAGCCGCTCCATAAGTTCTGCGGAAGCTGGCTTACCTTCATGATTGACGTACGTCATATCGCCGGTTCTCTCGGACAGCAAAAGCGCCATGTTAGCTCCCGGTTCGCCCGTTCCCAGTACGACGGTCTTCCGGTCCTGAATTTCATATCCGTCACAGTCCGGACATACATAGACGGTACTGCCCAGCGTCTCCAGCAGTCCGGGAACGTCGGGGAAGCGGTCCGACAGGCCGGTTGCTAGCAGGAGCGTCTTCGCCCTGTATACAGTCCCGTCTTTTCCGGTTAACTCGAAATAATCGCCAAGCCTGTTCGCCTGCCGAATATCATCTTCAATAAAATTCACGCCGTACGATTCGGCCTGCGCTCGGCCAAGCTCCCTAAGCTTCCGGCCGGATACGCCTTTTGGCCAGCCAAGAATATTATGATAGCTCCTGCAGATGACCGACCGTCCTGTTCCGCGGTCAATGACCGCAACCGAATAGACGGAATACCGCCCAAGCTGGATCGCAGCCTGTAATCCTGCAATGCCGCCTCCAACAATGATGCAATCCTTCACGTCCGTGCTGTTCATCGTATCCATCCACTCTTTTCTATACCGGATTCAGATTTGCTTCGTTTCTTCCATCAAGCTGCGGGGGAAGTTGTTGGCCCTTAATTCTTACTGATACACCCTACATATTTAACCAATCCGGCAAGAAATACTCCTGCAACGGCAAATAGGCTCCCGACTTAGGTCCAGAGCCTACAATGTAACAGCAAATAGGCTCCGGACTTACGTCCAGAGCTTGCGATGATATTCCGCTGAATGAAGCCGTGAGGATATTTACCGGAGCGAACCGATTGGGGTTACAGCAGCAGCTGCCCGGCTGCCGCGCCGGCAAGCACGACCACCCAAGGCGGGCACTTCCAAAACATCAGCATGGCGAACAAACCTGCACCGATGACAAATTCAATCGATCCGTCAATCGAGGATGTCCAGATCGGGTGGTATAGTGCAGCCAATAAGATGCCTACAACCGCCGCATTCATCCCCGTCAGCATCCCCTGGAGCTTCGCATGGGTTCGGATCGCGTTCCAGAAAGGCATGACGCCGACGATGAGCAGAAATCCCGGCAAAAAGATAGCGAGCGTAGCCAGTATGCCTCCAGGCACGCCTTGAATCAGCATCCCCAGGTAACCCGCAAATGTAAACAGGGGTCCTGGAACCGCCTGCGTTGCCCCATACCCGGTCAGAAATTCCTCTTTGGTCATCCATCCGCTCGCTACCGTCTCGCTCTCAAGAAGCGGCAGCACGACATGCCCGCCGCCAAATACCAGCGATCCGGCGCGGTAGAAGCTGTCCACGACGGCAATCCCTGTGCTACCGGACAAGCTGGCCAGGACCGGCAAGCCGAGCAGCAGGATTTGAAACAGACCAAGGCATACCAGCCCTGTCGTCCGGCTGATCGGAATTCCCGCCTGTTTCGGTGCCGCCTCTTCCTCCCCTTGCTTCTTCCTGAAAATCCACCAGCCTAGGACTCCCGCAGCGGCGATCACTGATACCTGGGCGACGGGAGAGGTCCAGAGCAGCACAACGGACATGGCGGCAAAAGCAACCGCAGCGCGGATCGGACCGGAGGCCAGCTTTCCGGCCATTCCGAGCACGGCCTGTGCAACAATCGCAACCGCCACGATTTTGAGACCTTGGATCCAGCCTGCCGCGCCGGGATCGAAAGCCTCCATTAAATAAGCAAAGAGCATCAGCATGACAACCGATGGGAGCGTGAATCCAAGCCAGGCAATGATTCCCCCCCATATTCCGGCACGCATGACGCCTACCCCGATGCCTACCTGGCTGCTGGCAGGGCCGGGCAGAAATTGCGCCAGCGCGACCAGGTCTGCATAGGATTTCTCGTCCAGCCATTGCTTCCGTCTTACATAGGTTGTATGAAAATAGCCAAGATGGGCAATCGGACCTCCGAATGAGGTTAATCCAAGCTGCAGCGCGGTCCACCAGGTTTCGCGAATTGCGCGCCATCGGCCCTGCTGCGTGTCATAGGCAAGCCGGTTCTCCGTCTGCTGCTTCTCCATGTTCATCGCACTTCTCTCCCCTTGGTCAACGGTCATATAACAGATCCTTGGCCGTCCCATCCCAGGACGTTCCAAGCTCTTTCAATGCCTCTTTTTTGTTGGTCAACCTTTAAGATATATCAGATGCGGCGTTACCATCTACAGATTTATGTAAACGCTGTGTAAAATGTATTTTTCATGGGGGGTTATATCCGTGAGGTTGGATGCTCCAACGATCATACGAAAATAGGTCAGCCAGACATATCTGGCTGACCTATTCTTTGCGAGGGATCATAATGGAGCAGATGAACATGCTTTGTCGTGAAGCTTTTTACTCCTGAAGTCTCGTTTTACATGTGCACAGAAAAATCTAACTTTTTCGCACCAAACCCAATCGATTCCGATCTATTCCTGATCTCCCCGCACCTTCAGGTATCCCGGCTTGGCGGCGCCCATTCCAAACAAGAACAGAAGAACAACAACGGCGGATAAAATCATAAGCGGCACCTTCCAGCCGGTGGTCATATCATGCAGGAAGCCGATGAGCATCGGCCCGACCGCTGCGAGCAAATAACCAAGGGACTGGGCCACGCCCGACAGGGCAGCCGCCTCCTGAGCGGTTCGGGTGCGGAGGGTGAAGAACATGAGCGACAGGCTGAAGTTCGCACCGCCCGAAATACCGACCAGTATCACCCACAGCACATTCAACGACGTTAATCCGAACAATAAGCCGAGATACCCCGCCAGCATGCAAATCGCCGAAATCGAGACCAGCAAGCGCTGATTCGGGTTGCGGCCGGCCAGTACCGGAATAATGAATGAGAACGGTATGCTGACGAACTGAAGAATCGAGAGCATCCACCCGGCACCGCTGTAATCCATGCCTTGGCTTCGCAAAATTTCCGGCATCCAGGAGACGTTAACATAAAACGTAAACGACTGCAATCCCATGAAAAAGGTGACATACCAAGTCAGCGAAGAACGCAGCACATTCGGTGCTTTCCCCTGTTCGGAACGAATCTCTGCCTTCCGGTCACTGCTTCGCCATTCGATGACCCACACCGCTGTAGCGATCACCGCCAGGATTCCCCATACCAGCAAGGCGCCTTGCCATCCGAGTCCGGCCTGGGTAGCAAGCGGGATGCTGACACCGGATGCTACGGCGGCCAGCAGGTTCATGGATGCCGAATAGGTACCGGTCATCAATCCGATCTGACGCGGGAAATCGCGTTTGACCAGGCTAGGCAGCAGCACATTCCCCACCGCTATGGCCATACCGAGAAAGGCAGTGCCGAGCAGCAATGTAACCGGTGAGGATAAAGAGCGGATTCCGATGCCGAACATGAGCAGCACCATGCTCAGGAGCAGGGTTCTCTCCAATCCCCATTTTCTAGCCATAGCCGGCGCCATCGGAGACAGCAGCGCAAACGCCAGCAGCGGCAGCGTGGTCAGCATGCCGGCCAATGTATTCGAAATCCCGGTATCATCCCGGATGATGCCGATTAACGGCCCTACGGACGTGATCGCTGCACGGAGGTTAATTGCAATCAGAATAATGCCTGCAAAAATCAACCAGCGGCGTCCTGAGGACACGGAGTTCTTTTCGACCAATGATGTAGTAGACATGATAAGACTCCTCACTCCAACGATATGTAAAAATAAACTTATCCGATTTTATCACAAACCCTTCCTTTCGGCTACCGATCATAACAAACTTCTGCATCCATCGGATGGGCAGCCCGTCTGTCACAATGAATGAAGAGCAAGGTTCCAAGTCATTTTTACACGGGTTACACGACCGGCATCCAGGCATAAACCGATAATTTCTGAACCTCATTTATCAGCTCCTGATAGCGCTGCTGGATCTCAGGCGATGCAAATGAACGGAACTGCTCAAATAGCCCCATGCATCTTAGCATCCCCTTATCGCTTCTAATCCGAATCGAATACTCGAAACTGTCCACGATGTAGGCTAACCCGCGATCGTACTGCTCGGCATTCAGGTAATAGATGCCTAGTTCGGCTAATAGGCGGGTGTATCTATTAAGAGTCACCTGTTCATTAATTGTAGAGATATTATTTCTCTGTGATCTATAAACAAGGAAATCCTTAAATCGCTCCAGAACATGATTAATTGGTATCTTATGACGGTTGGCAGCCAGTACAATATTGCAAATCGACGTGAAGATTTCATCTTCTCTTTTTGAGATATACTCAACGTATTCAGGCAGCACTTCTCGATCCCCGCTCAATAGCCTGTTCAAGTAACGATTAGCAACCGCCCACTCATGGAATTGATTAATAATTTTTCGTTCTTCTTCAGACGGATTAACGATCCAGTCTGGGAGGTCATAATGCGACACATGTTGTAAGGCGCGTTCATAATCACCTGATTGAGTATAATAATTTTCTAAAACCAAGTAGGAGTACAGCACATAAAAAATGATTGGCTGATTGGGTTTACCCGAATCTGTATCCAGATAGTTACCGTTATCGTATTGAATTCGAGCCTTTTTCCCCATCCTCTCCGCGAGATTTCGTATACTATCCCATCGATCGAGAGGAAGACTTACATTGATGACTTGTACATACGCATCCAACTGATCCGCTTCATTTAAACGTTCTAAGTAAGATCCAAAGAGTACGATTGCTCGCCCATTTGATTCGTGATTGTTCTCAATGCGATGTTTAAATAGTCTGTAATGACATAAGGCTAAACGTTCGGAATGCTGATATTTTTCGCTCTCAGCAACGCATTCATACAGCAACAGTGCTGCTTTATATTTTGCTTCCTGCACAAACGTTTCCGCCAGCTCATATAGCATGGGCAAATAGGTGGTGTTATCCAGCGTCATTCGGACAGCCGTATCAAGACAGTCTAATTTATCAAGCTCCATGCAACGGTACAGAAACGGGCCTAAGCGGCGCCAATCTGGCGTAGAGTGGAAGATGCATTCTTCGATGTATCTTTCAAAAAAATGCCCCTCTTCCAACCCCATGACTGAAGTAATTTGGTCTAACTGCTTCACGGATAGTGGACGACGACCATTTATAATGCTGCTTAATGTTCCGCTGTTTATTCCTGTTGCCCTGGCAAACTGGTTGATCGTTAATCCGCGCTCCTTAATAAAATGTTCAATCTCTCCACGAATCGTAGTCGTCGCTTTCAAGCAAAAACACCCCCAGAACCTGACCAACTCACTGTTATCCGACGCTGCTAGTATATTTGAAATCAATAGTAATGCAAATGAGAAAGCTTGATTGGCAAGATTTTCGTAGCGTCAATAAAGATTAAGGACGGATGTGAGCATTCGTTGCATACCATTCCCCCGAAGTTAGCTTTAGATCCAAACGGACGGGTTCCTTGAAACCAAAATGAGCATTTTCATATTGCTGAGTTACAAAGACTTTCGAAATGAAAAAGAAATGCAGCGGTAAAATTACCCCCACTTCATGTAATTCTTTATCGAATTCAAAATGACTTGCCGTCAATCCACGTTCGATTGGATTTATCGTTTGGAAGGCCGTTTGGTTCATATAATGCGAATAAGCAAGGTCACCGCTCATTGCCTTTTCCAGAATAATTTTCGTATCATGAGCAATCCATACTCCGAATAATACGTAGGCAGTAACAAATAGAACTTCTAGAGTTAGCATCAGCTTTTTGCCCTTCATAATCATCCCCCCCTTTATCCCATATCTATAAAAAAATCCAGCACAATTGGTGAATTGCGCCTGCTGTCTATGCTCTATATAAAATCTTCATACCAACTATACGACCGGCATCCAGGCATAAACCGATAACTTTTGTACTTCGGTGATTAACTCCTGGTAGCGCTGCTGGATCTCGGACGATGCAAATGAACGGAACTGCTCAAATAGCCCCATGCATCTTAGCATGCCCTTATCGCTTCGAATCCGAATCGCATACTCGAAACTGTCCACGATGTAGGCTAACCCACGATCGTACTGCTTGGCATTCAGGTAATAGATGCCTAGTTCGGCGAGGAGACGCGTGTAGTTATTTAGAGTCACCTGCTCATTTACAGGAGCAATGACGTTCCGCTGCGATTTATAAACGAGGTAATCCTTAAATCGCTCTATTACATGATCGATATTTAATTTATGGCGGTTGGCAGCCAATACAATATTGCAAATCGCCGTGAAGATTTCGTCCTCTCTTGTCGAGACATACTCAATGTATTCAGGCAGCACTTCCCGGTCACCGCTTAATAGCCTGTACAAATAACGATTAGCAATGGCCCACTCGTGGAATTGATTTAAAATTTTGCGTTCTGCTTCGGAAGGATTAACAATCCAGTCTGGGAAGTCATATAGCGATACATAATCTAGAGCGCGTTCATAATCTTCTAATTGGGCATAATAGTTTTCTAAGACCAAATAATAGTACAGAACATAAAAAATGATTGGCTGATTGGGTTTACCCGAATCCGTATCCAAATAGTTGCCATTATCATACTGAATACGAGCCTTTTTCCCCATCCTCTCCGCGAGATTTCGTATACTATCCCATCGATCGAGAGGAAGACTTACATTGATGACATGTAAATACGCATCCAACTGATCCACTTCATTTAAACGTTCTATGTAAGGTTCAAAGAGAACAACTGCTCGCCCATTTGACTCCTGATTGTTCTCAATGCGATGTTTAAATAGTCTATAATGACATAGTGCTAAACGTTCAGAATGCTGATATTTTTCACTCTCGGCCACGCATTCATACAACAACAGAGCTGCTTTATATTTTGCTTCCTGCACAAACGTTTCGGCTAATTCATATAGCATCGGCAAATAGGTGGTATTATCCAAAGTCATTCGGACGGCCGTATCAAGACAATCCAATCTATCAAGCTCCGCGCAACGGTACAGAAACGGTCCTAACCGACGCCAATCCGGCGTAGAATGGAAGATGCATTCTTCGATGTACATTTCATAGAAATAGCCCTCTTCCAATCCCATGACTGAGGTAATCTGGTCTAACTGCTTCATTGATAATGGCCGACGACCATTTATAATGCTGCTCAACGTTCCACTATTTATACCTGCAGCTTTGGCAAACTGGTTGATCGTCATTCTGTGCTTCTCAATAAAACGTTCAATCTCTCCGCGAATCGTGGCTGTCGTTTTCACGCAACAACACCCCCAAGCTCCACCCAAAATATACATTACATTCTATTATTTAATATACCCCAGGCTAATAGTAAGGTATAGACACGGATAGATTGAGTTACATTTTAATTGATTTATTCCCCTTCCCTTAGCTTTTAAACAGGTTGACTATAATACGGGTATCCAGGCATACACCGATAATTTCTGTACTTCGTTGATTAACTCCTGATATCGTTGCTGGTTCTCGGGCGAGGCAAATGGGCGGAACTGCTCGAACAGCCCCATACATCTCAGCATTCCTTTTTCGCTGCGTATCCGAATAGAATACTCCAGACTGTCCACGATGTATGCTAAGCCTGTCTCGTACCGCTTAGCATTTAAATAATAGATACCGAGCTCTGCCAACAAACGGGTATAGTTATTAATGTTTACTTGCTCATCAACGGTGCCGATCCTGCTTTTTCGCGGTTGGTAAGCAATATACTCTTTAAAACGCTCCAAAATATGATCCACTTGAAGATGATGGCGATTAGCAGCTATCATAATATGAGTAAGAGCAGGAAATATCTCGTCTTCATTTGAGCTTATAAACTCTACGTACACGTTCAGACTGTCAGCCTGCCCACTTAGTAATCGATACAAGTATCTATTCGCTTTAGCCCACTCGGAAAACTGATCCGTAATAATAAGCTCTTCTTGACTTAGATTATCCAACCAATCTGGTTTTTCATAATACGATATCAATTCCAATGCTTTATCAAATTTTCCTCGCTCTTTGTAAGTATGGGATTCCATAAGATAAGAATATAAAATATAAAAAATGACCGGCTTATTGGGATAATCTTGCACCTGATGTGCATTCCTGTTCTCAGAATAAAGCATTTTAGCTGCTTGTCTCATTCTCCTGCTTAAACGCTCAACTTCTCCCCATCGATGCAATGCCGAATAGGTATTTAATAGATTCTTGTATGCATCAAGTTGATAGCGTTCGTCCAATTTATCTATATAGGGTTCAAATTGCACTGCAGCCTGTAAATTTTTCTCCTGGTCATCACTTAATTTGAGTGTGAATATTCGGTATTGGCAAAGAGCCAAGCGTTCAGAATGTTGGGACTTCTCACTCTCGGCCACACATTCATATAGCAGCATTGATGCTTCGTTTCTTCCTGAATGATAAAACGATTCTGCCAACTCAAATAGCATGGGTGCATAAGAGACATTATCCATTACCATTCGGGCGGCTTTATCCAGGGAATCAAGCTTACCTAACTGAGCGCAGCGTTGCAGAAACGGGCCCAACCGACGCCAGTCAGGTGTTAAATGAAATATAACCTCATCGATATACATGTCGTAAAAATCCCCATCTTCCAACCCCATACAATGCGTAATCTTGTCCAACTGCTGCATAGACATAGGGCGATGGCCATTAAGAATACTGCTTAATGTCCCGCTATTCACGCCTGAAAGCCTTGCAAATTGATTAATAGTTAAACGATGATGATGTAGAAATTTATCGATTTCACTGCGAATCGTGGCTGTCGTTTTCAAGCAACAACACCCCCAGTGGTTAAACAAATAAAAGTAAATTGATAGTACTAAGAAGTATTATTCATAGATTATCCTCAATGTGTCCATATATAAACATACTTTTCCAGTGAATATTTCACAGAAAAAAAACACTTTCATAAATCGAAAGTGTTTCTTTTTGCTTCTTACGTCTCCGCCCCACTTCCATGTCCTGCTTGAAGAGTCATTATCTCACTGTTATCGGCATAAGCATACGTTGTACTAGAAGGGGTCATTGTAATAACCAAGGCGCTACAAATAGCTAATAGACAAACCAATTTTTTTATCATTTAGTTTTTGCACCTCACTTACAAGATTTTTATATTGTCGCTGGGCTTCATCTGTTGCTAAATGACGAAATTGCTCAAATATTCCCATACATCTAAGCATACCATTACTGCTATTTATTGCAATACAACTTTTTAGACTCTCTAGGATATATTCAATCCCTTTCTCAAACCTGCTTGAGTTTAAATAATATATGCCCAACTCTGATAACAATTTTGTGAAACGGCTTAAAGTCACTTGATTACTAGCCTTAGCAATGTGATATTTTTGCTCCTTATACGTCAAGTAATTACCAAATCTATCCAGAATGTGATCAACATCTAATTTATGTAGATTGGCAACAATCATAATATTGCAAACTGCTGTAAAAATTTCACTTTCTCTCTCAGCAACATAATCCACATACTCTGGTAAAACGTCAACATCTCCAGCCATTAATCGATATAAGTAACGATTAGCTACCGCCCACTCCTTAAATTGTTCCAAGATTTCCCGTTCTTCTTCATTTTTCTCAATAATCCAGTCAGGTTCATGATACAAAGATACGTAGTGTAATGCTTTTTCAAAATCCATTTCTTCACTATAATAATTTTCAATAGAAAGATAAGCGTACAGAATATAAAAGACAAGAGGTTTCTTATGTTCTTTTGTTTTTGTTGGACTTGAGGACTTATTATACTTATACAGAACCATTGCCTGTTGCAACATTTTCTCCGCTAAGTTTTTAACTTTATTCCAACGATTCAATGATAAGTTCACATTTATTAACTTCACATAAGCATCCAACTGATAACCTTCATCCAACCGATCAATATACGGCTCAAAAGACACGGCCGCTTGCAGATTCGCCTCCTGGTCCTCCGACAAGCTGAGCATAAAAAGCCGGTACTGGCAAAGAGCCAGCCGTTCGGAATGCTGGAACTTCTCGCTCTCGGCAACGCATTGATATAAAATGGCGGCTGCCTCATTCTTCCCTTCTTGAAACAATGTCTCCGCCATGTCGAACAGCATCGGGGCATACGCGACGTTATCCATCGTCATCCGGATCGCACGGTCCAGACAATCCAGCTTGTCCAGCTCGGCACAGCGAAGAAGGAAGGGGCCCAGCCGCCGCCAATCGGGCGTGGCATGAAAAATACATTCATCTATGTACAGATCGTAGAAATAACCATCGGGAAGTCCCATCCCGGACGTGATCCGGTCCAGCTGCTGCATCGAAATTGGTCGGTTCCCGTTCAGGATGTTGCTGAGCGTGCCGCTGTTCACCCCCGATAAATCTGCAAACCGGTTTATTGTCATCCCATGCTTGCGCAAATGCTCTTCTAACTGTTCGCGAATCGTGGTTAATTTCTCCAAGCTAACACCACCTCCGGGGTTGCAACCAAATATTAGGATATTGCTGTATATAGCTATCATATTGATTAATATTACACCGGTCAATACTTATTTACGTCATTATTTGACATTTGGTTTCGAAAATAAGAGAAAATATTTAAAGATTCAAGTATTTCCTGGAGGTTCCCCTATCAAAAAAGAGAACAGGCGTTTCCCGGCATGACCGAAAAACGCCTGCATTCTATATTGAAATATCCGGGGACAAGCCCGAACTCTGTAAAACTTGCTTACAATTAACCCAGCACAAGCCGGTCATCCGCCAGCTTGTGGCCGCTGATCTGCTCGAATTCGCCGAGCAACTGCTCAACGGTCAGCGATTGCTTGCGCTGCTCGTCCACATCGAGAATAATTCGGCCCTTATCCATCATAATGAGGCGATTACCGAGGCGGATCGCTTGCTCCATATTATGCGTCACCATGAGTGTCGTCAGGTTCATATCCCGAACGATTTCGTCGGTAATGCGCGTGATCAGCTCCGCGCGGGCCGGGTCCAGCGCCGCCGTATGCTCGTCAAGCAGCAGAATTTGCGGCTCCGTGAACGTCGCCATCAGAAGGCTGAGCGCTTGGCGTTCACCGCCCGAGAGCATGCCTACCTTCGCGCGAAGTCGATTTTCCAGGCCGATGCCCAGCCGCTCCAAATGCTGACGGAACGCCGTTCGCTTCGATGCAGATACCCCGATGCCAAGTCCGCGGGATTTCCCTCGCTTTAATGCCATCGCCAGGTTCTCTTCAATCGTCATATGCGGTGCCGTGCCTGCCATCGGATCCTGGAACACGCGGCCGATCCAGCGGCTGCGGCGGAATTCGGGCAGGTGGCCGATGTCGTTGCCGTCAATCCGGACCTCGCCCGCGTCCGGCCTCAGCACACCGGAAATGATGTTCATTAATGTGGATTTGCCTGCACCGTTGCTTCCAATGACCGTAACGAAATCGCCGGGCTTTAGATGAAGGTTCACATCCATGAGAGCGACCTTCTCATCCACCGTTCCGGGGTTAAAAAGCTTGGATACATGATTCATCTGCAGCATTAGAAGGCACCTCCTTCCGACTTGCCTTGAGCGGTCAGCAGCTCGGTCGAACGCTTCTTCGCCTGCGTGCGCTGCCTCATCGACCGCTGCACGGTCGGCAGCACAAGCGCGACAATTACGATAACCGCGGTAATCAGCTTCAGGTCAGAAGCTTCAAGCCAAGGGATTTCGTAGGCAGCCGCAACGACGATCCGGTAAATAATCGAACCGCATACCACCGCAAGTGTCGTACGGAATACGGAGCCCTTCCCGAGGATCGCTTCACCAATAATTACTGATGCCAGACCGATTACAATCATCCCGATCCCCGAGCTGATATCCGCAAAGCTGGACTGCTGGGCAACGACGGCTCCCGAAAAGGCAACCAGGCCGTTGGAAATGCTGAGCCCAAGAATCGTGGTTGTATCGGTGTTCGCGCCGAAGCTGCGGATCATGCGTTTGTTGTCCCCCGTTGCCCGCAGGGCAAGACCGAGATCCGTGCGGAAGAACGCATCCAGCAATAGCTTCACGATAATCACAATAACAAGCATGACATAAATCGGATCGATGGAGCCGAACACGATATCCTCCTGGCTGAGCGAGATGTTCGGCTTACCCATAATCCGCATATTAATGGAATAAAGAGCAATCATCATAATAATCCCGGACAGCAATCCGTTAATCTTGCCCTTCGTATGAAGGAGGCCTGTACATACCCCCGCGGCCATCCCGCCGGCAATCGCAACCAACGTTGCGAGCCAAGGGTTGGTGCCGTTTGTAATCAGTACGGCTGCGATCGCGCCCCCCATGGTAAAGCTTCCATCCACCGTAAGATCCGGAAAATCCAAAATGCGGAACGTAATATAAACGCCAAGTGCCATCAGCGCATACAACAGACCTAATTCAATCGGACCATCCAATCTCATCAGGAATTCCAACATGTCTTGACCTCCTTTATGATTAAGGAAGGCGCGGGCTCAAGACTCCGCGCCTTACAATTACTCAATGATGTTGTTGTCAGGGTCTTTGACTTCCTGCTTCATGGCGTCCGTAACCTCGATGCCGTAGTCCGCCGCAGCCTTCACGTTCAGAATCAGATCCAGCTTGTCGGGCTTCGTGATTTCCATGTCAGCCGGCTTCTTGCCGTTCTTCAAAATCTCTACCGCCATCTGACCAACCTGATATCCATGGTCATAATACTTGAAGCCAACGGTAGCAAAAGCCCCCTTCTCCACCGTGTCGCGGTCACTGGAGAAGAACGGAATTTTATTCTGTTGGGCGGTTTGGATAATCGTGTCCACACCGCTTACAACCCGGTTATCGAGCGTAATATAGAATGCATCCACCTTACCGACGAGAGATTCGGCAGCCTGCTTCACTTCCGATGTATTGGTGACCGAAGCCTTCACCAATTCGATTCCATGCTCGGCAAGCACCTCTTCCGCTGTTTTCGCCATTACAACGGCATTCGCTTCCCCTTCATCGATGATCAAACCAATCTTCTTCACATTAGGGAAATGCGTGCTAACAAAATTCATCAGCTGCTTTGTCGCCTCAGGATTCGTGTCCGAAGCTCCGGTAATGTTGCCTCCCGGCTTCTGCAGGTCGCTGACCAGCTTCGCATCCAGCGGGTCGGTAACCGCTGCAAACAGGACCGGCTTCTCCTTCACTTCGTTTGCCACGGCTTGCGCGGATGGCGTAGCAATCGCCACAACCAAATCCGCTTTCGAATCCTTCAGCTTCTGAGCGATGGTATGGTTGTTCGTTGAATCGTTCTGAGCATTGTTATAGTCAAGCTTCAGCGTGTTATCCTCTTCCGAAATTCCGGCATCCTTAAGCGCTGCCAGAATTCCTTCCCGAGTTGCGTCTAAGGACGGATGCTCCACATATTGCGAGATCGCGATGCTGTAAGATTTTTTCTCGGCATCGCCGCCGCTTCCTGTCGCCGTACTTCCGCCTTCCTGCTTGTCCCCGCAGCCGACTGCCGTCACGAGCAGCGCCGACAATGCAAGTGATACCCACATTTTTCTCTTCATCTAATGAATCCCCTCTCTCATGAATGACCCGTTCGTTTTCGTCATCTAAGCTTCGACACAAAGCGACAACGCATCGCCGCTTTTATTGACGAAAGCATTAAAGTAAAAAAATAGGACGCACCAATTGAACAACGGTCTATTATGAACCATTGTAAAGGTATCCAAACACATTCGTCAATCAGGATTTTCTTTACTCTCGGGGCATCTGCTGTCGAAAGAATGAAACGTCCCCGGAGCGCTATTCTCCGGGGACGTTGTATCATAAACAATGCCTTTATATTCGAAGTGGGTAAACAGCCTTATAACATCGAACGTCCCTGAATCGCAGCGAGCCAGGACTGAGCAATCAGCGCATGACCTGCGGGAGTTGGATGCACGCCGTCTTCGGCCCAATAGGTCATCTCGATTGTGGAGCTTGCTGCAGCGAAAATACCGTCTAACGGCACATACAGCGTCTCAAACTCACGCGACAGCTCACGCACCGCCGCAATCTTCGGATCCAGATCCTCGCGCCACTCCTTCTTATCCTCCGTGACGGGCAGCAGAAACGGTTCCATAAGAATCAATCTGGCGCCGGTATGCTCGCGGGTCTGAAACAGCAGCTCCCTATAGCCTTCATAATAAGCTTCGAGCGAAGTAGGCTCTCCCTGCCTGTATCTCCTGCCCGTCTCGTTGATGCCGACAAGAATCGAAACCCAAGTCGGATCGAGCCGTATACAATCTTCCTCCCATCGTCCCCGAAGATCAACAACCCGGTTTCCGCTGATGCCGCGATTTACAAACCGCAATCGCTTCTGAGGCTGCTCCATGCTCAACCGGGCCGCAGCCATCAGTGCATATCCTTGCCCCAAACTGCTAGGCTCCTCATAATTCCGACCACAATCGGTAATATTGTCGCCTTGAAACAATACGAGCGCATTTTGTTCGATATGTACCATGCTGTTCACGCCTCCAATTAATGAAAGTGTTCGCATTCCTGCTCCTTCATCATAACCGCTTTGCAGCGTTCATGAAACCCTAAAATTCACATTTCATGGCAAACTTTCTATACATTTAAGTTGACTAAGTGGTCAGAAATCAACTACAATTCTATAAGTATGCTTTTGGCTAACACTATCAACAGAACAGGTGATAAAACATGACTGATTCACAGCAATATCAAATTTTGCTTTATTATAAATTCGTGCCGATCCCGGATCCGGAAGCCTTCAAGGATGAGCATCTGCAGTACTGCAAAGAGCTGGGCCTCAAGGGCCGTATCCTGGTAGCAGCCGAAGGCATCAACGGTACCGTGTCCGGTACGATTGAACAGACCGAGCAGTATATGCGTGATATGCACGCCAACCCGCTGTTCGCCGATATGGTGTTTAAGGTCGACCCTTCCGAAGGGCACGCGTTCAAAAAAATGTTCGTTCGTCATCGTAAGGAACTCGTGACCTTCCGTGTCGAGGATGAGCTGGATCCGAACGTCATCAGCGGCAAGCGCCTGTCGCCGAAGGAATTCTTCGAGTACCTTCAACGAGAGGATGTCATCGTCATCGACGGCCGCAATGATTACGAGTATGATATCGGTCACTTCCGCAACGCCATTCGTCCGGATGTGCAGTCTTTCCGGGAGTTTCCGGAATGGATTCGGGAGAATCTGTCCGAGCATAAGGATAAAACCATCCTGACGTACTGCACTGGCGGCATCCGCTGTGAGAAGCTGACAGGCTTCATGCTGAAGGAAGGATTCCAAGACGTTGCCCAGCTGGACGGCGGAATCGTAACGTATGGGAAGGATCCTGAAGTTCAAGGCCGGCTGTTCGATGGAAAATGCTACGTCTTTGATGAGCGCATTTCAGTTCCGATCAACCGCACCGATGAAGATATCGTCGTCGGGAAATGCCATCACTGCGGCAAGCCTGAGGACCGTTACATCAACTGCGACAACGATGCATGCCATTTGCAGCATATTTGCTGCGAGGAGTGCGAAGAGCTTCATAATAGCTGCTGCTCCGCAGAATGCGAAGAGATTGTTGCTGCAAGCCATCACGCTTCCTAAAGTTCCCGTATTTATAAGAAAAGGGCATGTCGCTTGGAATGAGCGACATGCCCTTTTTGAATATATCATATAACGAAGCATCGCTTAGGATGCTTTAAATCTCATTGTAGATGGCCAACTCAGCTTCGATGGCTGCCTTAATCTTCTCGATGCACTCCTCCGTCGTGGCTGCAAATACACGCTTGCCATTGACCAGCGCGTAAGGGCGCAGCTTGCATAGCCCGCACAGATTCATGCAATCTGCACGCAGCACGGCGATCTCGGGATACAGCTCCTCCAGGTGCTCGAGCTCCAAAGCGCTCATCAAGTTGCTGTCGCACACTTCCACGATGACGATTCCCATCGATATCACCACTATTCTATTTGACAATATATCTATTTATTATGCGACAATTGGGGCCATATTGTCAAATTAGCCCGTAGTTCCATCGACGAAGCTCATCCTCAACAGTTGATGCCGTTTCGAAATGTCAGACATCTATCCCACAAACTTTATGCTCACTCTCCATCCAAAGGACACAGAAGCTCAATCACCAATGCCCTGCTTAAGAAAAGTTGGTCAGTCAATCAGTGGATCAGAGACTCGGCTCCATCAATATAAATTTCGGTTCCGGTAATATGCGAGGCGTCGTCGGATGCCAGAAATGCGACCAGACGTGCGACCTGCTCCGGCTGGCCGGGGCCGTTCGCCAAAGGCTGATCCCCTTCCGGGTATTCGATCGGAATGGTCACTTCCTCAAGCTCCGGCTTGGCAATAGTGCTGGAATCGATATTGGTTGCAATGGCTCCCGGACAAATCGCGTTCACGCGAATTTTATAACGGGCCAGCTCCAGCGCTGCCATCTTCATGAAGGCTACCTGCCCGGCCTTGGTCGTGCTGTAAGCGGAAAATCCGAAGCCTGTAAAGACCCGGTTGCCGTTAATCGAGCTCGTAATGATGATGCTTCCGCCCTTCTCCTTCAAATAAGGAATCGAGTATTTCACCGTCGCAAACGTTCCCCTCAGGTTCGTATTGATCGTTGTATCCCACTCGTCCAGCTCCATGGTCTCAATCGGAGCTTTCGTACCGTTAATGCCCGCATTGGCAAAAACGATATCGATGCCGCCCCATTTCTCCGCCGCTTGCTGGAAGCAGTCCTTAAGCGTCTCCGCTTTTGAAATATCGCAATTGCCGGTTATCGCCTCTCCCCCGGCAGTCTCAATCTGCTTACGAACCTTCTCCACCCGTTCATGATCAATATCGATCAGCAGCACGTTCGCTCCCTGCTCCGCCATCAGAAGGGCTGCAGCACGGCCGATTCCAGAGCCTGCACCTGTAACGATTGCCGTTTTCCCTTTTAATTGTTGATTCGTAGACATTGCCACACCCTCCTTAATTACGTGTTCATGTTATTACATAACCAATCGGGGCGAGCTCTGAATCCCGTCAAACGACAACCGAGGAGCCGGTTAAGGCCAGCGTAGCGTTTTGCCTGTACGAAAAAAGCGCCCCTGCAAAGACAATGAACCTTTAAGGTCCTTGCCCTGCAAGAGCGCTTATCTAACAAAATCCCAGGTATTATCCCCCAAGTATTTGAGGTGCAATTCGATCAATTTCTGCTGTTATCGGTTAAAGACGGCCGGTTTCACGCAGACCGGCTTGGATTGGGATACGGTATAACCGGTGAAGGCAAGCTTCCCGTCCTCCGGATCTACCGTAAAGAGCACGAGGTTATTGCCGTCCCGGTTGGCCGCCACCAGATGCTTCCCGCCCGGCAGCAGGCTGAAATGCCGCGGGTGGCCGCCCTCGGTTGGAATATACTGAACCGGACTCAGGAGCCCGCTGTCCTGGTGAACGGAGAACACCACGATGCTGTCATGCCCGCGATTCGATCCATACACCGTTCGGCCATCGCTGGATATCGCAATTTCGGCACAGGCGCTTTCCCCTTTGAAATCGGATGGCAGCGTCGAGACCGTCTCAAGCGGCGTCAGACGGCCATCTTCACTCGAATAACGGAGTGTCGTTACGCTGGAGTTCAATTCATTAATGACATATGCGTAGCCTCCGCCCGGATGGAAGGCCAAATGGCGCGGTCCGACGCCGTCCTCAAGCTGGGTTTCGCCATGGAAACGAAGCTGGCCGTGCTCGCTGTCTAAAGTGTAAGACATAATCTTGTCCAATCCTAAATCCTGCACGAATATGTAGCGACCATCCGGACTGTAAAAGGCCGAATGCGCTCTCGGCTGCTGATCCTCCCGGACTTGGACGAGCTCGGCGTGCTTCTTCTCATCCAGCAGCTCCCCGGCCGTGCCATCCTCGTTAATCCGATGAACGCCGACCAGCCCGCCGTGATAGCTGGATATGATCAGATACGAACTCCCTTCATCCCGTTGAATATGGCAAGTAGAGCTGCTGACACTGCGGACTCGGTTCAATTCGTTCAGCTTGCCGGTATCGGGCTGAATCTCGAATGTGACGATCTCGGCTGCTTTGTTGCCCTGGTCCGATATTTCCCCGATGGCATACAGCCGCTTGGCCGCCGGATCAACATTTAGAAATGTCGGATTCTTAATCCCGGAGACTTCATCAAGCAGCCGAAGCTCACCGGATGTTTCGTCAACGGCATATACGCATATACCGGTCTGATTTGGTTCAGCATAGGCGCCTGTAAAAAGTAATGTATGCTGTGATTGTTGTTGCATAGAAGACATCTCCTCTCGATATCGGTTAGTCATGCGATTCGTCTCTGTAACATGTTAACGTCAAGTATGCGGAAAATCAAATCCCTCCGCCAGCGACTCTTCCCTGTTTGTCTTTTGCTATACAGGGTATGTAATACTATATTCGTTTAAAGGAGGTATTCCCATGAAATCATCAACCGGCGACGAAGTGCGTAATCACCAGCACACGGAGAACGATTCCAAGGAGCAGCGAGACAAGGTGAAGAAGCATCAGGATATCGAGCCTCAGGCTGAGAACTGGAATCCTCGCGACACCACGGACTCGAAGGGTCAAGATCAGAGGGATGGTTCCTCAGCTTAGAGGGCAAATTTTCACATCGATCCGCATAACGATAAGCATCATCTGTATTCAAGGACAATGGGCAATGTGTTGAAATGGGTTCGCCATCCATAGTAGTACAACACCATCTGCATTAAAGAACAAACCACCGGATAAGCGTAAAATAGGGCCGCATGGACTTTCCCATGCGGCCCTTTATTTCTCGATGATTTCGCTGTCTTGGCATTAACCTTCCAACAGCAGAGATTCCGGATCTTCCAACAGCTCTTTTACGGTTACCAAGAAGCGAACCGCTTCTGCGCCGTCGACAATTCGATGGTCATACGATAAGGCGATGTACATCATCGGACGATTCTCCATACGCTCTTCATCGATGGCAACCGGACGGATCTGGATCTTATGCATACCCAGAATGCCGACCTGAGGTGTATTCAGGATTGGCGTGGACAGCAGCGATCCGAAGACGCCTCCATTCGTAATCGTAAAGGTTCCGCCTTGCAGCTCGGACAGCGACAAGGTGTTGCTGCGGGCCTTGTTCGCAAGGTTCACGATTTCCTTCTCGATCTCGGCAAAGCCGAGACGGTCAGCGTCGCGAACGACCGGAACGACAAGTCCTTCCTTCGCGGATACGGCAATCCCGATATCATAGAACTTCTTCACGACGATATCGTCACCGTCAATTTCAGCATTGAGAAGCGGGAACTTCTTCAGCGCCCCGACAACTGCCTTCGTGAAGAAGGACATGAAGCCCAGACCGACGTCATGCTTTTCCTTGAAAGCATCCTTGCGGCGCTTACGAACATCCAGGATAGCAGTCATATCGACTTCGTTGAAGGTGGTCAGCATCGCTGCCGTGTGCTGCGCTTCGACCAGACGATTGGCGATCGTCTGACGGCGGCGAGACATCCGCGTACGTTCAACAGGCTTGCCGTATTCCGCAGCCGGCGCTTGCACCGCAGGAGCTGCAGGCGTGGACGGCTTGCTTGCAGGCGCAGCAGGCTTGCTGCCTTCCGTATGGTTCTTCACATCATCGTGATAAATGCGACCGATCGGGTCGCGGCCCTGTACCTGTTCCAGGTCAATCCCGCGCTCACGAGCCAGCTTGCGTGCGGACGGCGATGCAGTCAAATTCGAGCCTTCTCCACCGGCTTCCGGTGCAGGCGCTGGTGCCTTAGGTGCCTCTTGCGCAGGCTGTGCCGCTGCCGGAGCGGCAGCCGGAGCTTCCGCTTGCGGCGCAGGAGCGCCTGGCTTAACGCCTTCCTGTGGAGAGATTTGGCCGATGACTTCACCGATCGTCACATTTTCTCCTTCTTGGCGAAGGATTTTTTCCACAACGCCTTCAGACTCCGCGCTAATTTCCAGATTAACCTTATCCGTTTCTAACTCGAGCAGAACGTCACCGATGTTGACGCTGTCCCCTTCTTTCACGTGCCATTTAAAAATGGTTCCTTCGGTGATGGATTCGCCCATAGCTGGTACAGTAATTTCGCTCACAGCCGCTACCTCCCCAATGAGATCTGTTGATTTATAGTTTTACGATTAAGGGCAAACGTAATGATCGTCTGTTGTTCGTATGCGTGTACATCCTGATATCCGGTGGCCGGGCTGGACCGTTCAGGGCGTCCGTTGTAACGAACCTCTACGCCGCTTGGCGCGATTTCACGGATTCTTGGTTCCATGAAGCTCCAGGAGCCCATGTTCTGCGGCTCTTCCTGAACCCACAGAATTTCCTTGAGATTCGGGAACTTTTGCATAATGCGCGAAATTTCTTCTTTCGGGAACGGATACAGCTGTTCCACCCGCGCAATATGAATCCAGGAATGATCTTCGCCCTTCTGCTTGTCAAGAGCTTCGTCCAGATCGATCGCCACTTTCCCCGAGCACAGCACGAGGCGTTCGACCTTCTTCGGCGATTGTCCGAGACCTGGCTGCTCCAGCACCTTCTGGAAGCCGCCTTCGCTAAATGCGCTAACCGGCGATGCGACGCGCGGATTGCGAATCAAGCTCTTCGGAGCCATCAGCACGAGCGGACGGGCATCGTCCGTTTCCGTCTGCGACGCTTGCCTGCGCAGCAGGTGGAAGTATTGCGCTGCCGATGTCAGGTTAGCAACCGTCCAGTTATCTTCCCCGCTCAGCTGCAAGAAGCGCTCAAGTCTTGCGCTGGAATGCTCTGGACCATTTCCTTCATATCCATGCGGCAACAGCATGACGAGGCTGGATTTCTGTCTCCACTTCGAACGGCCGGCCGAGATGAACTGGTCAATGATAACCTGGGCGCAGTTCGTGAAGTCCCCGTATTGCGCTTCCCAGATCACCAGCGTCTCCGGCGAATACACGTTATACCCATATTCGAAGCCGACTACCGCTGCTTCGGTAAGCGGACTGTTGTGAATCGCAAACGATGCTTTTGCCTGCGGCAAACGGTGCAGCGGGCAGAAGGTATCTCCGTTCGCGGCATCATGCAGAACCAGGTTCCGGTGCGCAAACGTTGCGCGCTCGGCGTCCTGTCCGGTAATCCGGATTGGCTTGCCGTCCGACAGAATCGTCGCGAAGGCCAGCGTCTCTGCATGACCCCAATCTACCTTCCCGCCTTCGTCAAGCGCGCTGCTGCGGCGCTCCAAAATGCGTTGAAGCTTCGGATATACCGTGAATCCTTCCGGCCATTGCAGAAGCTCGCGGTTAATCGCACGCAGCTGTTCAGCGGATACATTCGTAGCCGTTGTCTTCTTGGAATTCTCATCGGCCGGGTTGATGCCGAGCAGAACCGAATCCACCGTGTCCTTCGATTTCACGGCTTCATAAGCAGCCTTAAGCACCTCGACCACTGCGTTCTTCAGTTCGTCAGCTTGCGCTTGGGACAGCACCTGACTTTCAACCAGTTTCTTCATATATAATGTGCTGACCGTAGGGTGATTCTTCACCTTCTGGTAGATCAGCGGCTGAGTCGTTTCCGGATCGTCGGTCTCGTTATGGCCGTACTTGCGGTAGCCAACCAGATCGATCAGAATGCTCTTCTTGAACTTGTTGCGATAATCGCTCGCGAGACGGGCAGCAGCGATACATGCTTCCGGATCGTCGGCATTAACGTGGATGATCGGGATTTCATATCCTTTCGCCAGGTCGCTGGCGTAATGCGTAGATCTCGAATCCTTCCCTTCTGTTGTAAAACCGATCCGGTTATTGACGATAATATGAATCGTTCCACCGGTACGGAAGCCCGGCAGCTTGTTGAAGTTGAGCGTCTCCGGCACGATTCCCTCGCCCGGGAACGCAGAGTCGCCGTGAATTTGAATGCTGACCGCCTTGTTGACGTCCTGCATTGGATAGCCTGCTTCGCCGCGGCTTTCTTGGGCCGCGCGCGTGAACCCTTCAACGACCGGATTGACGTATTCCAGGTGGCTCGGGTTGTTGGCCAACGTAATACGAACCTCGCGCGCCTCGTTATTCTTCAGATAACGGTCGGCACCCAGGTGATATTTCACGTCGCCCGTCCAGCCGTAATTCATGCCCATGGAGCCTTCTGAAGGCACCAGATGCTTATTCGGCGAATGCATGAACTCGGAGAAGATCTTGGTGTAGTCCTTTCCGAGGATATGCGCAAGCACGTTCAGACGTCCGCGGTGCGCCATACCGACAAGGATCGAGTTGACATCCACTTCCGCTAATTGCTGAACAATCTCGTCAAGAAGCGGTACCAGCGCTTCGTTGCCTTCGACCGAGAAACGCTTTGCTCCAACGAAGGTACGGTGCAGGAATTCCTCGAACTGTTCGGCCTCCAGCAGCTTCTTCAGCAGCTCCTTCCGCTCTTCAACGCTCAAGGATATCGGGAATCGTCCGGACTCCGCCTGTTGATTCAGCCAATTCCGTTCTTCTTCATCATGAATGTGGCTGAATTCATATGCAATGGTTCCAGTATATAGTTTCAGCAGCCGCTGGATGGCATCCCAACCGTTCGCGACATCGCCGGGAGCATCCTCCCAGACGATTTCGGCAGGCAAGGCCGCCAAATCCGCTTGGCTTAGCTGATAGCTTTCAGGCTGAAGCAGTCGTGTATCCGTTTCTCCACCGATGCCGATCGGATCGATATCGGCGGCCAAATGGCCGTATGTTCTAATGTTCCAAACCAGTTTACCAGCGGCTATGCTTTTCTTTAGTAATTGCGGGTCAAGCCCTACGCCTTGTCCCTGCGAATCCGCTTTCTTTTCATTGTTTTCCAAAGCAGGGGGCGGTCCCCAGCTGGCGAACAGTTCACGGTATCCTGGTTCCACAGACTGCGGGTCTTGCAAAAATTTCTCGTACTGATCTTGAATGTACCCCAGGTTCGGACCGTGATATTTTTGCCATGGTCCCACTGCCTTACTGTCAAGGGTCTTCATCGCTGACTCCCTCCGTCAGATTATTTTGATAGTTCATGGACGGAATTTCATTTTTTACATTCGCAAAACACTTTGTTACGATTACATTATAATACACTTGACCTCAGAACCGAAAATACCCTTTATATATAATAATGATCTCATAAACAGATGGATTTTCGTCAATTTTATGACGATTTCGGACAGCCGCTTCCAGTTCCCTGTTTCGTTTACATTTAAAGTCATTTATCTGTAAAAATATCCTCTGCCAGCCAATCCATCTGTCTGATCGGCTCCGGTCCGCTGTCCATTCCAAACATGCGAAGGAGCTGCTTCGCATTATCGGATGCATCGCCTCCCGAATTGTTATTGAAGATAATCCAGCATTGGCTCGTCTCTTCAAGCAGCTTCAACACGGAGTCCCTCCACTGCGCAAGCTCATCCTCATTGTACCTGTACAAATAACGGACTTCCCGCCAATTCGGCTGCCCGCCCGTTTGCCACCCTTTCTCGTTGCGGCCATGCATCCGAATCATGACGGCATCCTCACGGGTTGCGGCAAGAACGGCCGGTACCGATCCGACTCCCGCCTGGGGCTCATCGGCAATGCTGTGAATCCACCCCTCGCTTCGCATGAAATCCAGCGTCTTCTCCCGATATTCAGGAGCGAACCAGGTCTGGTGGCGAAACTCCAAGGCGACCGGCAGATCCTCCATCCACTCCCGCGTCCGTTTCAAAATGTCTACATGCTTCCGCTCGCAACCAAACCACGGCGGATATTGAAACAGCACCGCTCTCAGCTTGCCGGCTGCTTGAAGGACCCGGACCGAAGCCAGAAACTCGTCGAACATGCTTCTCGTGCTGGAATACTTCGACAAGGTGCCGCCCCTGGCATGGCCGGTCATGCCTTGATAGGCTTTGACAATAAACCCGAAATGGCCGGGCACCGTCTGAGCCCACTTGTCCATCTGGTCCGGGGAGGGTATCGCGTAGAACGAGTTGTCCATCTCCACGATCGGAAAATGCCGTGCATACATGCCCAGCCGATCGGAAGCCTTCGCTCCATCATCGTACAGCTTGTCGTGATCCCCCCAGCCGGACAGGCCGATTTGAATTCTTCGCTCGAATTGTTCTTCCTTTACCATAGCCATCCTCTCACTTGCATCATCTGCATCCACCAAGGACTCATATTTATTAACCCGATACGTCCGGAATTAAAAGCCTGCAACCGAATCACTCACCATCAGTATATGTCTGAATCTGCTTTATGTACGGTCATAGAACACATGTCTCGCATCCAAGCGGCCTTCGGCAACCTGAATGAGGCCGTGGGAATATTGAGCCAGTCTTCGCTTATCGGTCGGAGAGCCCGGATTAAAAAGCACCGTCCCCTGAACCGATTCCATATACGGAATATGGGAGTGACCGAATACGATCATATCCACCGGGCTGGATTCGAATGCCTTCAACGCTCGCCCGGGCGTCGTCCCGCCTGTCCCGTGTCCATGCACAATCCCGATCCGATGCCCAAGAACCTCGACGATCTTCTGGTATCCCAGCTTTGAAATGATCTCTTCAGGATCTGTATTGCCTGCTACGCCTTCAACCGGAGCATAGCGGCTGAACTGTTCATACACGTCCCAGCTCGACCAGTCGCCCGCATGCAAAATTAGCTGCGCTTCCTTTAGGTCCTCCACCAGCCGAGGCGGTAGCTCCTTGCTCCGCTTGGGTATATGGGTATCCGATACCACAACTACTTGATAAGAACTGCTCATGAAATCCCTCCTATTCTCTGCCGGTTCGATCGACTTACGGTATCGAAGGCATCACTATCTACTATCCTAGCAAAAACCGCTGCTGAATCAAAATAAGCGGCAAAAGTTAAACGGCCCCCACGTTTTCAGGTCAGCCGTTTGATTCGTGTTTTTTCCAAATGAGTGTTCTTAGATGGACATTCCCGTGAATAGAATGGTACGAGCCATCTTCCGTACAAGCCGTACGAAATTTAAGGTACCGTTATAGGGGAGGAATTCGTTGTCATGAGCATGATTTTCAGCTATATCCTATTGGGACTCTCGCTCTCTGCGCCGCTTGGTCCTATTAATGCAGCCCAGCTCGATCAAAGGATCAAAAAAGGGTTCTGGCATGCCTGGATGTTTGGAATCGGCGCCGTGCTGGCTGATATTCTGTACATGGTTCTCGTCTATTTGGGCGTCGTTCATTTCCTGAGCACCCCCTTCATGCAGACATTCCTGTGGCTGTTCGGAGCATTCGTGCTCATCTATACAGGCGTAGAAAGCATCATCAATGCAAGGAAGGTAACCATCAGTTCAACGAGCGGAGAAGAATCGGTTATGAAAACGCTGGTCTCCGGCTTCCTGATGTCCGTTTCCAATCCGATGACCATTCTGTTCTGGCTCGGCATTTACGGCTCCATACTGGCCAAGACGGCGGCCGATAATGGTACAGGCCAGCTGTTCGTCTACAGTATTGCCGTCATTTCCGGAGTGGTCCTGTGGGATTTCTTCATGGCCATGGTGAGCAGCATGTTCCGAAAATATTTAAGCCAAAGAGCAATATCGATCATTTCCGTGCTCTCTGGCCTCTCATTGGTTGTATTCGGATTGTATTTCGGGATTCGTGCATTGTCGCTGCTGTATCCGATGCTGTTCTAACGGGCAGGCTTCGGACGCAGCTTGGGCTTGCCCGCCTTCTTGGATGCTTGGGCGGATTTCTTCCAAACCCTCTGCATGAACAATACGACGATGCCGATCACGACAATAAAGCCGAAGCTGATCCACAGCCCCGGACGGCTCGTCGGATGAAATGCTGTGCCGCTTACCCCTGCCGCAATCATCAGCATGCCGGCGAAGCGTTTGATATGTCCCCAAACGGTAAGCCGGATGATTTTCCCGGCCGTAACCAGAATGAAGAACCAGTTGTATAGCAGCATTAAACCGGCTGCAGTCGTAAGATATTCGTAAATCTTGCCCGGTATCAGTAGCGACAGTATGATCGACAAGGCAAGCCCGGCTGCGGTAAGCGCCAGCGCAAACACCGGTGTTTTCCGCTTGGTTTTCTTTTTGGCAAATACCTTGGGAGCATCTTGGTCCTCCGATAACGTGACCAGCATGGTGGTTACGGCATAGAGCGATGCCACCATCATGACGGCAAGACCGATTGATAGGATATAGACGATCGACAACAGCAAAATCATAATTTTTCCTGACTTGGGAGCTTCCTTCGGGTTCTTTAACCGGATGGCCATCACTCCCATCACTTCGATTCCGCCAAACGCGTAAAAGGCAAAGATCAGGGACGCCCATAGCCCCCTTCCTCCTGCAGCGAAAAAATCTCCCCAGCTCGCCGGAAGCTGCGGCCTTGCACCCCCGCGAAGCCATCCGAAGCATGCCGCCGCCGCAATCACCAGGAACATGACAATCGCGGCAATTTTCAAAACGGCCAGCACGTTCTCCAGCCGGTCAAACCCCTTGTTGCCAATCCATATGACAAATAGTCCGAGAACCGCATAGCCGCAAGCGAATATCCACATCGGGATGTCCGGAAACCAGAAGCGCGAGAAGATGGATAGCGCCGTCATCTGACTCCCCATAATCAGCACCTCCGCGCACCAGTACATCCACCCGGTCGAGAATCCCGCCCATCTGCCGTAAGCCTGCTTCGCGTATGTTCGGAATGAGCCCGGCTGCGGGTCATCCGCGGTCATTCGCGCCAGCATATCGAATACGAGATAGGTGGCGAAGGCGGCTATGACGATCGAGATGAGAAACGCCGGCCCGCCAACCCGGATACCAAGCGCCGATCCAAGGAAATAACCTGTCCCGATCGTCGATGCTACACCTAAGAGGGATAGCTGCCACCATTTCAACGTGCCTTTTCGGTTTCTTGACTTCCTTCCTCTGCTCACACAAGCATCCCCCAATCTTGTAATCCTACAAAAGCTTACCTTATTATGCAGGGTTGCGAATGGCTTTATGTATCGAATGCTCGCCCTATTTATGGCTTCCTAGGGGGTCAGCCAATTGACGTTTTCACCCTCCTGATTGGATGAGATCGCATATTTTGGGTATTTCCCGAGAACTCTAAGCCGTATAAAAGCCGGTAAGGAGGATGAGCATGTCAGGGGGACACGGAATTCCAACGAATCAGGCATTTATGATGATGATGCTGACAGCCGGCTTGACGAACCACGTCATGATCATTCCGGTGCTCATTGAAACATCGGGGCGGGACGCCTGGATCACGATTCTTGTTTCCGCCGTTTTGTTTCTTCCATGGGTGCTTCTGATTTACGGCATTATACGTAAGCTCGGAAACCGCACCATCCGGCAGGCCATCGATGAAAGCAGCGGCAAGGGTGCACGAATGCTCATCATGGGCATGTCCGCTTTGTACTTCATCTCGTTTGCCTTTTACACGCTCAAGGAAGTGATCGACTGGACGAAATCCACTTATTTGATTCAGACACCTGTCATCGCAACGTCATTGCTTCTGATCTTGTTATGTCTCGTAACCGCGAACCAGGGATTGCGGACGGTCGGCATCTCGGCGGGTATTCTCCTTCCGATGGTAGTTTTGCTCGGCATATTTGTATCCTTGGCGAATTTTAAAGCGAAGAACTACCACTATCTGATGCCGGTCCTTGAGCATGGCTTTAACCCGGTACTCAAGGGTCTGCCCGTTATGTTCGGAGGGCTTTCGCAGTTTATATTGATCCTGTTTCTCCGGCCGCATCTGCAGAAAAAACCTCGGTTCTTGACAGTCCTGGCCATTCATATCGTTCTGGTGTTTCTGACTTTTGGTCCTACGATCGGAGGCCTTGCGGAGTTCGGTCCGGAAGAGATGAAGCTGCAGCGTTATCCGGCCTATGAGCAGTGGCGCCTCGTAAAGCTCGGCAAATTCGTTGAGCATGTCGACTTTCTGTCCATCTTCCAGTGGCTGAGCGGAGCCTATATTTCCATCTCGCTATCGATTTATTTGCTGTGCGAGACGCTGCTGCCGCCTTCGAAGCGAAGCGTCGGTATACTGGCAGTCTCCTTGCTAATGATCATTCTCTGCGCATCGCCCATCAGTAATCTGAAGATGTACTATGTCATGGCCGACTATTTCTTGCCGATCTCCAGCATCTACCTCACCGTACTGAGCGTACTCATGTTCCTCCTGATTCGAAGACAACCGCATCACAGCTCAGCGAAAGGAGAGAATTCTTCATGATAACCTTGGAAAGTCTACAAGAACGATTTGCCGATTGCGACGATATCCTTATTTCAACGTTCCCTGGTATCGACGATGCCAAGCAGCCTTGGGCCATATTGATCTATAACGTCTATATGAGCGACACGGCGTTGATCTCCAAAATCATTCTGCCCGTCATCAACGATAAATGGAAAGCTTGCAGCGATCAGAACAAAGCCTTCGATCCCTCCGAGCTGAAAATGCAGCTTAGCCTGGAACAAGTAACGGATGAGGATGCACTTGTAGATCATATTTTTTCAGGGGATGTAGCGCTGTATTTCCCGAGCAGCGATAAGCTGTATTCATTTAGCGCGGCGAATAATATTTCAAGATCCCCGGAGGAAAGCTCCTCCGAAACCTCGATCAAAGGCCCAAAGGACGGATTCGTCGAGGAATTGGACACCAATGTAGCCCTCATACGCAAGCGCATGAAAACGACAGATCTCGTCTTTACCGTGTTTGAGCTGGGTGACCGGAGTAAAACCTCTATTGGAATCATGTATCTCAAAGATAAAGTCATCCCTGAGACGGTGGATGAAGTTACCAAGAAGCTTCAATCGTTCAATGGGGAATCGCCTACCGGCATCGCAGAGCTGGCTGAGCATATATCTCCGTACCGGTACAGCGTGCTGCCGATGTTCGATTATACCGGCCGGCCGGATCGGGCCTATGATTCCTTGACGCGCGGCAGGTTGATCATCATCATGCAGGGAAGTCCGGTCGTTCTGGTCGCGCCGGCCAGCCTCATGCAGCTTCTATTCGCGACCGAGGATCCCCAAATGCCATACTACTACGTCTTTCCATGGAGACTGCTACGGCTGCTGGGTTTTCTGATTTCCATCATGCTGCCGGGATTCTATATCACGGTTGTGTCCTTTCATCAAGACCAGATCCCGTTCCCGCTCCTAGCTACGATCGCCAATACCCGGCTCGGCCTTCCGATTCCAACCGGATTCGAAATGCTGATCATTCTGTTTCTGCTGACGCTGCTTCGGGAAGCCGGCATACGGATGCCTTCTCCGATCGCTTCAACGATTACGGTCGTTTCCGGCATCATTATCGGGGACGCAGCGATACGGGGCGGATTCTTCTCCCCGACCATGACGGTGATCGGTGCGCTGTCCTTTGTGGCCGGCTCAACCCATACCAACGAGGATTTCGTCGTCACACAGACGATTATGCGGTACTTCATCCTTGGTTTATCTGCCATTCTCGGCCTATTCGGCTTCTTCGTATCGGTATTCTTTATCGTCCAATATATGGCTCACCATCGCCCGTTCGGACAGCCTTTTCTGGCTCCCTTCTCCCCGTTCTCTTTGTCCAAGGTCGTGCGAAACCTGATGAGACTCCCTGATAAACGGAAGAAAGGCGGGGCGATATGAAGAAGCTTCTCTGCCTCTTCATCATCATGTCCGTGCTGCTTGCCGGCTGCTGGGACAACAAAGAGGTCCAGGACATCAATTATATTACCGCGCTCGGAATCGATTACAAGGAAGATCAGTATATCATCTATGTTCAGATGCTTGATTTTGCGACGATTGCCAGACAGGAAGGAACAAAACAGACCGAAACGGCACCGATTTGGGTCGGCAGGGGAACCGGAAGCACGCTCTCGGATGCGCTGATCGATCTTTACACGGCAAACCAGCAGCGGATTTCTTGGGGGCATGTGACGGCGTTGGTGCTTGGCGAGTCTGTACTGGTGCCCGAACGGTTGTCCCAAGTATTCGATATGACGAACCGGTCGCAAGAGATCCGCTATACCAAATGGATCTACGGAACCAAGGACTCGATGGAGGATCTGTTTACCGTGTCGCCTTTTTTCCAATTGTCTCCGCTGCATTCGCTGCTCCATGAGCCGCAGGAGAGCTATCGGCAATTCTCGTTCATCCGCCCGATCCAATTCGTGAACTTTATCCGTCTCTATCGTGAAGATGCGGCTACCGTCGTTCTTCCTTCCCTCCAGATTACCACGGCAAACTGGACGGAAAATTTAAAGCAGCATCCGCTGCTTGAAGTTAACGGCGCATTTTTGATACAGCATCAGACCCTGAAGGGATGGATGCAACGTTCCGATCTCGCCGGTATCCGCTGGCTCTCCACGCCCGAGACACGCGCTTCCCTGGTCGTATTTTCCGGAATCAAAGCGGCTGGCAGCATCTACCTGGAGAATCCGAAATCCGCCATTGAGATCATACGCGAAGGAGAGGAGGTCTATTACCGGATCAAATTGAACGTTGATGGAATGGTCCAAAATATTTATCAGAAGACTCGCATTGGCGAAATGAAGAAGCTAACTGAGGCTTCGCTCCGCGAGGAGATTCGGAATACCTTCCTGAAAACCGCAGCCATTCATGCCGACCCCTATCAATTAGGCCTTCAGCTTCGCCGAGCCGATCCCAAGCTATGGGACGAGCTGAGGAAAGAGAAGCGGGAAATGCATCAGGCATCGCTGCGTGAGATTGACGTTCAAGTAAGCCTTCGCTATTGGGGTCAGCGCAAAAATATAAACCGGTAAAACGGATATATATTATAGAAGCAAAAATTTAAATCTTGTAGCTTTTAACCGCTATAGAAACCCTGCACTTTTTACAAGCACAGGGTTTCTCGCATTTCATATCGGCTCTTCGCTTGAATTTCTCGCGCTTTCCCTCGCTTTCGGGATCAGCCTCAGCTTCTTACCCCAAGACTGTAGAGTGCATCAACACGCGGATTATGCATAAACTGGTGGCTGCAATGGAAATGATATCTATTAATCGTTTTGACGGGGGGAGTGATCTCGGTATGGAACTTAAAGAAAGCCTGGCTGCCTATTTTAAAGAAAACGCCGATTATTTCCATGTTGAAATTCGATTGCTGCAATATGAAGTTCAGATCATCGGTCTGGATTCTTTGGTTGATCTGCCCCAGAGCATCGCGTCCCTTCAAACCCAAACCTCAAACCTGGTCCATGCTTCACTCCAGCCCGCTGCTCTTCTGAAAATATTGGGCAAGCTTATTGAGCCTAAGCTGGAAGCGATTGTACCTGAAATCATAAAGGGCAATCTGATCCTATTCGAACCCAAGTCCGGGACTTGCAGCGCCGTCCTTCCGATATCCAAAAATGTCACCCGTTCCGTTACTTCACCCGAGACCGAAAATACGCTTTACGGAGCAAGCAGCGCTTTTCAGGAGGATATCAATACGAACATCGGCATTTTGCGAAAGCATTGCTCCGGAGGCTCCATGCAAGTGGAGACCTATAAAGTCGGGAAGAATTGCCCTAAGTCATTATTGTTAATTTATCATGAGAATCGGGTCGCCCCCCGGTTACTGCATTCCGTTCAAGCGAAAATCAAGGCGGGACGGGACCAGGAGGTTGATCATATTCAGCAGCTCGGGAACATTCTGGGCGTGAACCCATGGTCGTTCGTCCCCAACTTCAACATGACGGAAATGCCGCAAAATGCGGCCCATTCCCTTCAACAGGGCAAAATCGTACTCATGATAGACCGTTATCCTTTCGCGATTATTTTGCCTAGTCTCATTATGGATATGTTCTGTTTGAAGGATGATTATAATTACGCCCTCCCCTTCATGTACCTGATCCGGTTCTTAAGAATCGTTGGCGCCTTGATCGCTACGATCATTCCCGGATTATATGTTGCCCTGGTATCCGTCAATCCCGAGGTTCTAAGACTTCAGCTGGCCTTATCGATTGCAAACAGCAGACAGGATGTCCCTTATCCTGCCTTTGTCGAGACACTCTTGCTTCTCATTGTTCTCGAGCTCATTCTGGAAGCGAGTGTGCGTCTTCCCAAAAGCGTCGGCCCCACCATTACGATGGTTGGCGGTATTATCTTGGGCCAGGCCGCCGTATCCGCCAAACTTGTCAGCAATCTGCTGATTATCGTTCTGGCAGGCACAACCATTGCTTCTTCTACGGTTGTCGGATTTCAGAACTCGGTGACTTTACGCGTGTTCAAATATGTGCTGATTATCCTATCCGCCATCTACGGCATGCTGGGTCTTCTCGCCGGGATCGTTGTCGTATGTGCTTACTTAGGTCAACAAACAAGCATGGGCATTCCTTACTTATCGTTCCCTGCATTCAATAAGAAGGATGAGCGAAATGGATAAGAGCGGTTATCAGGCAACCATTTTATACGTCGTTTGTCATATGGGGCTTATCTTTTTTCTCTATCCGTCCGATCTGTTTACAGCCATGGACATGGGACACTGGATCGGAATAGGGATAAGCTATGCGCTCCATACCGCTGCACTTTACGTTTATCTGAAGGGGCTCACCTGGACTGCCCAGAAGAACGTCGTGGATATGTTCCGCAGCACCGGAACCTTTTTCACTTGGCTGTTGTTGATTCCCGTCTTCTTTTATTTTGGCATAGCGATCATCATAACGCTGAGAGCGTATTCGGAGATGCTGACCTTGGTCTTTTTATCGAGCACGCCGTTATGGGCGATCCAGCTGCTATTGATCGGCATTGCTTTTCTTATGGCCTGGCAAGGAATGGCCAGCATGGCACGCACCGGGGTCCTCTTGGTTATCCTGTTTTCGTTCCCCATTTTGTTTGTTCTCTGCCTCAGCTTTCAAAATGTGGACTGGTATTATTTGCTGCCGATCATAGATCGCGAGCAGACCTTCCATTTCTTAATCAAGCCCGATTTTCTGGTCAGTTTATTCGTGTATGCAGGCGGCTTCTTTTTTCTGGGGCTGTTACCTCCGTCCATACATATCAGTCTAAAAAAAATGATGCTGGGCTGCCTCCTCCTGCTTCCCATGTTCCTGTTATCGGTATATTTGCCGCTCCTGACCTTTGGGCAAGCAACCGCCGAATTGTACGAGTTCCCCATGCTCATGACCATCGACACCGTGAATATTACATGGCTCTTGTTCGATCGGATCACGATTTTTTTCCTGTTGAGCCTGATGGCGTTTGCCATGCTGTACTTGGGAGTCACGCTATGGATTCTCTTGACGCTTACGAAGCGTGCAATTCCGGTTATCCCGAATCTCTACCTGTTGATTGTACTGACTGCCGGATTGTTTGCCATTTCCATGGCTATTCCCAACTGGGATTTCCTGAAGAAGCTGCAAGGGTGGATCATACCTCTCAGGATGTATATTTTTCTGATCGTTCCACTGATCACGTTCATCATCGGATGGCGGCACAAGCATAAAGCAAGCCGCACAACGGAGGTTACTTAATATGAATAAGTCGGATATAAACAACTCGCATATGGACAACCCGGCTAAGCCCCGCACGGCGATCAAGCTCATTCTATTACTGGTAGGAGCGGTCCCCCTGCTTGCCGGCTGCTGGGATACCAAGGACATCAACCATCGGTCGCTTCCGGTCATCATGGGCATTTCGTTAACTGAAGAGAATCAATATAAGGTGTTCCTGGACATTCCGGCAACGAATGAAACGAGCTCGGTCAACATCGTTTCGGAAACCGGCGACACGATCAATGACATCATCGATGATATAAGCATGAATATGGAGACCCAGGTGGATCTTCTGCATTTGAAGATCGTTATTGCAGATAAAAACGTTGCCCGCAGAGGGATGGAGGATATTATATCCGCCTTTAACCGCTCCAGGGATATCTCCTCCAAAACGCTGTTAGCCATCAGCGATCAACCCCTGGATCAATTCTTCTCAGACATGGAAGCGAAATCGGAGCAAAACGGCAGTATCATCTATGATTATTTCGAGAAAAATGCCGGCTGGAACCCCCAATTGGCCGACACGCGCGTATGGCAAATGTTTCGAAGCATTCATTCCTATACGCATGATGTGATCGTCCCGATCATTCGTTCCGGCCAATCCACAAGCATCGAATGCCTGGGCGCTGCCATCATCAAAAATGGACGGATGACAGGCCAAATCGGAACCGATGAAACGCTTGTGGCCAACGCCTTTTATGGAAAAAGCGCATTCGGCAAAATCGAGGTCATGGATAGCGCCACCGTTCAAATCACCAGCAACCGGCTATCCCATCATAGCTGGCTTCAGGATGGCAAGCCTTACCTTCGAAGCCATCTCAGGCTGAAGGTTACCATTCTGGACTCCAGGGGACATCCGACAGAAACGCAGATCAAAGAAAAACTCGAAGAGCTCCTCACCCTCAGGCTGAATAAGATGTTTCGGAAAACGCAAAAAGAACAAGCCGATATATTGGCCTTGGGACAATACTTCAGAAAGCACTTGACTCGGGAACAGCTTCAGGATTGGAGATCAGGATACTATCCCAACCTGGATTTCAAGCTGCGCATAACGACCGTGGTCGAAAATCGGGGCAATCTTAAGCATTTGTGAGTTTTAACATCGATGGGGTTAGCACATCCGAGATGAGCTTTTGGAGGACAAGCGGGAAATGAATCGGGCATCCCTACATAAGATTGATGTTTACGTAAGATTGATGTTAATGAAAGTCTTCTCTCTTGGTGGGAGCGCAGAGAAGTGAATACCGTGGAGCTTTGAATATATAAAAAGAAGCGGGTTAACTCCCCCCGCTTCTTTGGTGCTTCATTCATCAAGTTACTTCCCTGTCATGTTTTTGATCTCATCCTTCAGTTGTTCCGATTTCGGTCCGAACACAACCTGAACCGCACCTTGGCCGAGTCGCATGACTCCGGCTGCGCCGAGCGTTTTCAAAGCGGAGTCGTTCACGGCCTTGTCGTCTTTAACCACAAGACGAAGCCGGGTGATGCAAGCATCGACGCTAACGATATTGTCCTCGCCGCCGATGTTAGCCAGCACCTTGGCAGCCTGGCTGTCATTACCGGCAACCGCACCTCCTGCGCCTTCAGCGCTTTCGGTCTCCTCGCCATCATCCTCGCGTCCAGGCGTTTTCAAGTTCAGCTTGACGATCAGGATTCTGAACAGCAGATAGTATACCACGCCGAAAGCCAAGCCTACCGGCAGGAGCAGCCATGCGTTGGTAGACAGCTTCAGATTCACCAGGTAGTCGATCAAGCCCGCCGAGAATGAGAAGCCCAGATGGACATCAAGGACGTACATGATCAATCCGGAAAGACCTGTCAAAATCGCATGCACCACATATAATACCGGAGCAACGAACATGAACGCAAATTCAAGCGGTTCGGTGATCCCCGTCAGGAACGATGCTACTGCCGAACCGATAAAGATCGAGCCGACGAGCTTGCGTTTGGACGGCTTGGCTGTATGAATAAAGGCCAGTGCCGCAGCAGGCATCGCAAACATCATGATCGGGAAGAAACCGGACATGAACATCCCGGCCGTCGGATCTCCCGCAAAGAAACGCCACAGGTCGCCGTGAACGACTTCGCCCGCGGCATTGGTGTAATCCCCAATCTGGAACCAGGCGATGGAGTTTAATACGTGGTGCAGACCCAGAGGGATCAGCAAGCGGTTGGCTGTACCGAAAATGAACGATCCAATGCCTTCAAGACCGACAACCCAGTTGCCGAAGGCGGAAATGGCATCCTGGATTGGGCTCCAAATCATGCCGATCAGCACCGCAAGCACCATCGTGGAGGCTGCCGTGATAATCGGAACAAAGCGTTTACCTGCAAAGAAGCCTAGCCAGTCCGGCATTTTAATCTTGTGGAATTTGCCATACAGGTAGGCAGACCACAGACCGACAAAGAATCCGCCAAGCACGCCCATATTCAGCTTCACGTCATCCGGTATAAACGGCATTTGCAGCGGAACTTTTTCCAGCACTCTCGTTAGCACCATGTACCCGATAAGGGCGGAAAGAGCCGCAACAGCGTCCCCGGCGAATCCGATCGCAACCCCGATCGCAAAGATAATCGGCAGATTATCCAAAATCGCAAGGGCCCCGGAAGTCATGAACGGAGTTACATATTGATTCAGAAAAGCTCCGAGAGCTCCCAAAGGTATATCCTTTTGATAGTCGATCAATCCAAGCCCCTGCAAAATCCCTGCTGCAGGCAATGTGGCCACCGGCAGCATAAGAGACTTACCCAGCTTTTGCAATTTAGCCAGCATGTCAATCATCCTTTCAACTTCAATAATTTAGCATTGTTCTGAAAACGTTTACATAATGCGTCGAATGAACAATTATTTTTCCCCTTCCATCCTGGAAAGAAAAAACTTCGGGTAAATCCTCCTCCTCGCAAGCCTCATGTATTCATCATTTTAAGGCAGCATGAAATTCAATTCCGACAAAAAAAGCCAAGAAGATTGACGAATATACAATATCGTCCACATCTTCTTGGCTCATGCCCATGTCCATGGTAACACGCCTTAAAACGTATTCATTTGATGTTGTAATCTTAATTCAGGCTTCCCATATTGTCAATAACAAAAATATTCTTTTTAGGAATTAAGGGTGATGCTGAGTACGGGATCCGTGCCTGCAGTCACATTTCCTGTATGTCCTTCCACGGAAGCCGACAATTCATCAGCATTCGTAACAATGATCGGAGTCACGGTTGGATAACCCGCCGCCTTGATGGCCTCGATATCGAATTCAATCAGCGTTTGGCCGGCTTTCACCGAATCCCCGACATTCACATGGCTGGTATAGCCCTCTCCCTTCAAACCGACGGTGTTAATGCCGATATGAAAGAGATACTGCAAGCCGGTTGCTGGATCTTCCAGCATTACCGCATGCTTCGTTTTAATGACATGCGCCACCGTTCCGTCAAATGGAGCGATCAAACGCCCCTCCGATGGCTCGATTGCAATGCCCTTACCCATATGTCCAGCTGCAAACGCCTCATCCGGCACCTCCGACAACGGAACGGCCTTTCCGGATAATGGAGCTTTCACCTGAATAGCAGTAGCGGTCTTCTTCTTCTTCCAACCAAACATTATGATTCCTCCTTGAGTTGATTCTTCTGCTGCAATCGGCCCGTAAACAGGCGATAAAGATGCATGGCCAAAAAGCAGACCTCCGCTTCCGGCACTTCCTTGCCAAGCTCCCGCTCCATCATGGCAGCAAGCTCTTTGGCCAATTCATATTCATCCGCAAATTTTGCGCGGATCTGCTCCGCAAACGGGTTATCGACATTTACATCCTGATTCAATATACGGTCGACCGAAAAGCGAAGGTGCATAAGCAGCCGCACGTAATCCATGCTTCCCCGGTCGAATCGGATCCGTCGCTTTGTCTCGATTTGCTTCACAAGTGCACCCACCACATTGGAAGCCTTCACGAGATGGCCTACAGGCACATGGCTGACCGCCGAATAAACGTGATAGGTCAAGAAACCAATCTCATCCTCCGGTACGGTGATATGAAAGGCCTGTCCGATAAGCTCTGCCGCTTTGACAGCAATTTCGTATTCCTTAGGGAAGCTGATTCGGGTCTCTTCGAGGAAAGGGTTGATGATATCCATCCCTTTTCGGATCCGATAGACGGTAAATTGGATATGGCTTGGCAAAGCCAAGTAGACCTTGTCGTTTAAAGTACCCGGGAATTCCTGCACAATCATATTCAGAATCTGATCGGTAATGTCCATCACCAACGGATCAAATTCCTCGAGCAAATGATGGGCCTGGCTCCATTGCTC
The DNA here is from genome assembly GCF_038002285.1 of Paenibacillus sp. FSL R5-0810. Classification (NCBI taxonomy): domain Bacteria; kingdom Bacillati; phylum Bacillota; class Bacilli; order Caryophanales; family Paenibacillaceae; genus Paenibacillus; species Paenibacillus sp. FSL R5-0810. The sequence goes on along the minus strand of NZ_JBBOCF010000001.1, from coordinate 879,426 downwards.
GCGGTCTTCCAGCTTAAAAAGCTTCTCGATCCGGGAATCGCTTGCAGAAATTTCCGCTCCAGCTTTGATCCCGAAACCGATTCCTTTGCCAAGGATCACATATTCGGATTCTTTCTTGCCGCCGGTTGCCATGACGACATTGTTACCGATGACGCGAATAACCGTAAACGATTCGAGCCCGCTCATAGACTTCCCCCTTTCCTTAAAGTTTAACAAAAGAGCCTCGAAAGGATGCATGGGCAGCATATTAAATAAGCCAAGAAAAGACGTCCCCGAAGGATGTCTCTTCTTGGCTCATGCCCTGTTAAGGTAACACGCCGTCTACCGTCTAGTTATGACTCCATCATAAATCAAGCGCAATGCATTCGTCAACATGCGACAAGAACGCACATGTTTTCTGAAGGCCCCGGACACGATTAGAGCCCGGCGCCTTCAGGCTCCTTGGTCCCCGGTTAATTCTTTGATTGCGGCAACGACCTTCTCCATACGTACCGGCTTCATAATATAACCGTTCGCCCCGTATCCCAGATACTGATCCCGGTCCATCGCCCTTGCGGTCATAATAATGATCGGCAGGTCCGCCCAATCGGGATTGCTTCGAATTCGTTTCAATGCCTCCACTCCGTCCATCTCCGGCATGACGATATCGAGCAGAACGAAATCGATCTCCGGATGCTTTTCCAGAAGCTCCAGACATTCATATCCGTTCTGAGCCGTGTATACGGTCATGTGAAGATTCTCAAGCGCATTGGTCAATCCGTACACATTGCGGATATCGTCATCCACGATCAGCACGGTTTTGTGCTCTAGTTCCTTTAGACATTCCGGCTCCTTAACTCCGGTCGTCTGATAGTCCTGCAGAATCTCCTCACTCCGGGCTGCAGCAGCCTCAGGCATAATAAAGAGGCTTTCGACCGTCTCGGAATCCGTTACGAGCGGAAGGTATAAAATAAATGTGCTCCCCTTGCCCTCCTCGCTCTCGACGGTGATATAACCGCCCAGCAGCTTGGCCAGGTGAAGGGAAATCGAGAGTCCGAGACCCGTCCCTCCGAATTTGCGCGCCGTCATCTCTTCCCCTTGGTGAAACGCCTCAAAGATCGAATGAAGCTGATTCGAGGCAATACCGATTCCCGTATCCTCCACCGAGAAGGCAATCGCTTCTCCGGTGATCATGAAATCGGAAGTCACGATGGAGTTCATCTTCGACACGTGCAGTCGTACACGGCCGCTCTCGGTAAACTTGATTGCATTGGACAACAGATTACGAAGAATTTGATGCAGTCTCAGCCCGTCGCTGTAGATGATATCCGGTAAGTCGTCGTCCATTTCGATCACGAAGTCCAAATTTTTCGACTCCGCGCTTTTGGCGAAATATCCCCTCATTTGCTCTGGAAGCTCCGTGAGATTGACCAAATCCATATCAATCTGCATCTTGCCTGCCTCAACCTTAGATAGATCGAGGATATCATTGATCAAGTTCAATAATTCACTGCCTGAGTTATGAATGACTGAAGCATAGTGCTGCTCTTCTTCCGTTAAGTTTCCGTTTTTGTTCTCGGATAAAATCTGCAAGAGGATGAGCATGCTGTTCAGCGGTGTTCGAAGCTCATGCGACATATTCGCCAAAAATTGCGATTTATATTTCGAGCTCTGCTCGAGCTCCTTGGCGTAATTCTCCAGCTCTTGCGCGGCAATGAGCGCCGCTTCCTTCTGGGTTGCGAGCTTCTCGTTTAGCAGCTGCATTTCAACCGTATGGGTTTGCAGTTCTTCCGTTTGGGTCTGCAGCTCTTCGGTCTGGCTCTGCAGCTCCTCATTCAATGTCTGCGATTCATGGTACAGCTGCTGGATTTCCATTTTGCTGCGAATCGAGTTCAGCGAGATGCCCAGCTGATGGGTTAACTGCTCCAGCAGCTGCATCTCCAGCGCATCAAGCGGCCGGAACATGGCCAGCTCAATCACGCCGAGCACCTTATCCTCGAAGAGAACGGGAGCCAGGAGCAGCGTGGAGGGCTCCGCATCGCCAAGCCCGGATTCGATCCGCACATAGTTTGGAGGAATATCATCGAGGATGATCATCCGCTTCTCCAGCATGCACTGCCCTACCAAGCCTTCGCCAGGGAGGAAGCGGTCTCGCACCTTATCCCACGGTTCACCGTCAGGATCAGCGAATGCGGCTGCCTTGACCAGCTCCGGACCTTTGCGAACGATAAATACCGCACCATACGGCAGATTTAGAATAGAAGCCAGCTTATGAATATAAAAACGGGAGGCCGTCTCCACCTTATCCGCAGATTGCAGCAGTGTGGACATGACGTTGACATGGTCCTTCGCCCAATTTTGCCTGCTGACCAACGCCAGCAGCTCATTGGTCGTATCCGCCAGCTTGCGAACCTCATCATGGGAATGAACTTGAACTCGCTGCGCGAGACTGCCTCCCTTGACGATATCCGAAATCATATGCGTCACCTGCAAAATTGGCCTTACAATGCTCTTGGAGACGAACCAGGCGGCCCCGATCGTAATGAAAGCAGCCCCTGCCCATAATGCATACATCGTATACAGCAGATTGGTATTGCTATGTCTCATGTCATCGATGCGGGCGGCGGTCAGCTCACGCTCCGTTTTACGGAAGGATAAGAACATGTCATGGATCGAATCCATCGCTTGCTGTCCGGGATCATTGATGAAGAAGTGGAGGGCTTCCTCATCGTGCCCAAGCTGCTTCAATTGAACGGCCGGTTGGCCTGCTACTTGTATCCATTCCTTGATGTTTTCCTTGATATTCTCGAGATGATTCGCCTGCTCGGCATTGTCGCTAATTAGCTGGTACAGCTTATTGTAGTTGATCTGCCATGCGGTTAACGCATTATTGAACGGTTCGAGATAATCCTCGTCCCCTGTAATGACATACCCCCGCTGGCCGGTTTCCATCTCCAGCATATTCTTCTCGATCTCATGCGTTAGATTGTGGACCTCGATGTCATGCTGCTCGATAAAATCCGCTTCTTGCTGCAAGGAGGAGATGCGATCCGAGACGATCCATAAAAAGGCTCCCAGACACAGTAAGATCAGCAAGTATCCTAAAACGATCTTGATGCGTATGTTGATTTTCAGGTTGTTCGACAAACAGCCAATCTCCCCCATCTTCATCAGAATAAGTCTGTCCCTATCATCATAGTAATTGTTATGAAAATGGTTTACAAGGCAAAACCTGCTTGGAAAACGGCAATGTTACTTTAGTCGTAGGCAGTCAGATTTAGATCGTTCGCAGCCACTGTAAACCATGCTGGCCGTGTTCCAGCCGCTCTTTCGGCTGTTGCGCATAAGGAGGCTTATTCGTGTGACCAACCATCATTCGCCTGAAAGCGACATGATTCCAACCAGGCATGTTTACCATCCGAGACGTATTGCCGAAAGCCCTTCGGGAAGGGGGCGTGCGGACGTATCTTCGGCGCAGCTTCCGCTGCTGCGGGGAATGGCCATGTCCGAAATTCATCTGGATCGCGGCGGCGGCCTTCCTCCCCACTGGCATCCGGATACCGATGAGCTATGCTACGTGATTCAAGGAGAAATCAGCTACCATCTCCACGATCCGGACAGAATGCAGGAGCGTTCATATTTGTTGACGTCCGGACAAGTGGCTCACGCTCCGATCGGATGGCTTCACTGGATTACGGGCTTTGCTTCAGGTACCATTCTTCTGCTTGTTTACCGGACGAGCAACCCGCATCAGGTGGAAGCGGCAAGGATATGGAGCTTGTCTTCACACGACGGGTTGTCCGCCGAGAAGCATCCCGTCAAGGAACACCCGCTGCCATCACCGGTCCCGCTTATGAGCCCGCCTGAAGTCCGGGAGTCGCAAGCCTCATCAGCGCCGGCGCCCCCCGCACTCTTCATCCCGAGATCCAACAAGAAGAACCACAAATAGCCGTTCATCGGCTGTTTGTGGTTCTTTTCATGAAAAGTATTCGTATTATGTAAGGAAAATCTAGACCATGGGCGTCACAGCAGGATCAAGCTGATGCTGACCGCCGGGGGTGGCCCTTAGTCAATATAAAAGCGTTGCTCCGGCCGGATTTGCTTCTTCAGGATGCGTAAGTCCGCCTCCAGTCTGGCCACCGTCTCTTCCAGTTCCACAGGATCCAGCAAGGGCCGCTCGGGCTCGGGCTTTACTCCCGCCTTCAAATCCCTAATAATAATTTGCTGCTCCTGCCATTTATCCATAAGATCCGAGATCGTAGCATAAAAACGTTCGTAATCCTTGATCACTTCGTCCAGGAAGGTATCCACCTCCTGCTGGTCGTATCCACGCAGCTTGGTTGAGAATTCTTTCTCATGGATAGACAAAGCGTCCAGTTGAATGCCAAGCTGCCGGAATAACTTTTTCTGTTTATCCAATCGGCGTTTCATGTGTTCATCCATTGTGATTTACCTCCAAATATTGGTACGGCTACTTAAGCAATCGGTATCTCCCTATCTTTTTTTATATCATATTCGCCGTCGTGATTAAAACTGTCCGGGGCTTTTTTGGAGAAAGTTCCAAAAACGAATGGACATGCCGTGAATCATCCCAAATGATTGTTCAGGCCCGATTTCGGGTATTGTCATACAAGAAGCATTTCATCAGATCGAGAGGAGCGACTATCATGAATGCCAAGACGAAACAACAATATGAGCAATTGAAGCAGCGCATGCTTCAGGACAAAGCGCGTCTGGAGCAACAGCTCTCCGATCCGGATTCCGTATCCGGGGAATCCCTTCGGGATTCTACCGGCGAGCTCAGTGCCGCCGACAATCACCCGGCCGACACCGGAACCGAAGTGTTCGAACGCGGACGCGATCTGGCCATCGAGGAATCGCAGCACATGGAGCTGGAACAAATCAATGCAGCCTTGGCTCGTATGGAACGCGGCGAGTATGGGCATTGCACCGTATGCGGCCAAGAGATCCCGCTTCAACGGCTGGAAGCAGTGCCTTACACGGCCTACTGCATCGACCATGCACCGAATCGGGCATTATCGGATGACCGCCCGGTTGAAGAGGATGTCATGACAGCTCCGCCATCAGGCGCAGGCATCAACCGGCAGCGTATGAGCGGCAGGTTTGATGACGCCGATGCTTGGGACGCCGTGAACGATTACGGCACGTCCACTTCGCCGGCCATGTCCGTAAAACCCGGACAAGACGATTACAAGAACTAGGTTATGCCGATCTTTCCCGCATTAGAAGACAAAGCTGACACCTGCACGGTCTACAGGTGCCAGCTTTTGTGCTGTGGTATATTACTCAATGGAACGGATATTCGTGGCAAAAAACTCGTATTCTTGATCCGCTTCGCTGCGTTTATTTTTATAAGGCTCCAGCAGCTTATCCAGCTCCTTGAACAGATTTCTGGCCTCATCTTCGGTCATATACAGCGTCGTATTCGTCAGCATCGAAGTTGACTCTTCATCGTTGTTGAGGTATTTAAAGAACCGCTCCCTGTTCTGATTGAACAGCTCCGACAGCAGCTTATTGGTCTCGGAGCGGATCAGCTCCTTGATGACCGGCTCTTCCGTATCGTTGCCGCGCTTGATCCGGATCGCACCAGCAAATGGCTCGTAGTATTTTGCAATGATACCATTAATCTCTTTGGTCGAGACAATCTTGACCAGCTCGATTTTCTCCAGCTTTTTCATATGATAATGAACTTTGGCGGGCACATCCCCCATCCGGTCCGCTACTTCCTTAACGGTGGCCGGACGGCCCATTTTGTTAAGTACGTTCAAAATTTGGAGTCGATATGGATCCGAATATATTTTTATTTCTTCCAGTGTCGTCAAATCCTTACTCTCCACACCGAACACCTCAGCTTTGCAAATTTCGTTCCTCTCATTATAGGCCTAGAAGCTCGAAATTACAAAGCGTGTCATTCATTTAGATCGTCACCTAGATCGCACGGAAGCTCTTCTTGCGGAGCAGAAACATGACGGGCAGCATCATGACGATCCCCATAATCATAAACAAGATTGGGGGCGGTTGGTGCTCCGCTATGACCCCTGTGATAAAGCTGCCGACAGGAATGGCTGCCGTACACAGTACCGACATCAGCGCACCGACTCTCCCAAGGAGGGCTTTCGGCGTCACTTCCATGATGTAAGTCGAGATGGGAGTATTTAAGATGGTTACGGCAACGCCCGCCAGGAACATACATCCAGCAGCCGCTTCGAGCCGAAATGCCGGCAGATTGCCCGGGATGCCTAATGCGAAGTAGCTAAGGCCAAGCAGAATGGAGCCTGCTATGATCAATGTGCTCTTTTTGAAAGACTTGCCGTAGCGTCCCATCCAGATGCCGCAGCAGACCATCCCGATCAGAAGAGAACTCCCCAATACGCTCATTCCCCCTGCGCCTACCCCCAGCGTTTCTTTGACGTACACGGGCTGCAGCACGTTCAAGGGTGCAAGACAGAAATTGTTGATCATTGCAAGCACCGTTGTGATGAGAAGCAAAGCGTGCTGTTTGACGAAGGCAAGCGCTTCCCGGATATCACCGATCACTGACCTCTTCGCCGGTTCAGTAACCGCAGGACTTCCGCTTTTCTCTGCTGCTGCCTCAGCGGCTTCCGGATTCGGCATGAATGCGATGATCAACGCCGCGAAGATAAAGGTACAAGCATCGATCAAGATGGTTCCCGAAATTCCGATCAGGGCGATGAGGGCCCCCGCTGCGGATAATCCGATTAACTCGGCGCTGCGGCTGATCGATGTGGAGAAGGAGTTGCCGGTCATCAGCTTATCATGAGGAAGCAGTCTCGGCACGATCGACATTTCCGCGGGTCTTGAAAAGCATTCCAGCGTGGAGTTGATAAACGTAATGAAGAACAAATGCCACACTTCAAGGAGTCCGAAGGCAAATAGAACCGCTGTAATGGACACCATGATACCACGTCCCAGATAAATCACGATGAGTACACGCTTCTTCACCCATCGATCGACGAATGTTCCGGTAAACAGACTGAACAGCAGCCCGGGCACAAAATTAAAAGCAAACAACGACCCCATTAAGAGCTCCGATCCTGTCAGCATATAGACCATCCAGCTGTATGCGATGGAATCCAACGAATCACCAAATCGCGTAACCGCTTGGGCGGTCAAATACAACAGATACGGCCTATGGCTCAGAAGCTGGCTGAATCCTCTCTTTTCTAACACGGCGGCATTTTGCATACTTTTTCTCCTCTTCGATTTCGAATTGATAACTTCCCTTTTAAATCAGGCATCGTAAAAATCTTTTACAGGGACAAGAAATTCCTTTTAAAGGCACCAGAAAATCCTTTTAAAACACAAGAAATCTTTTTAAAAGCACAAGAAAATCCTTTTAAAAGCAAAATAATCGCTTTAATGGCAACGTTAAAAATTTTGGATCCGTTAAAATATTTTTATCGTTAAGTTTATTTTATCGATTGTGGAGAAGAATGCAATAGGCAAAAAAAATAAACCGCCAATGCAGCGGTTTAAGAATGTAAATCTATTGATTATGCATGGAATGGCTTGTCTTCTACCGGCGGGATTTCGATACGCGACGACGTTCGCGCGGAACGAAGGCAGGCCTCAATCGCCCGGATGTTCCTTATTGAATCGTCAGGTCCATAAGGCAATGGCCTACCGTCCATAACCGCGGCAGCCATGGCATCCGCCTGCAGCGCAAAATGGTTGTATATGCCGACCTTCTCTTCCCGGCTCCCCTTCGGGGTATGAATGCAGATTTGGGACATATGCTCCATGCGTTCCCATCCGAATGCGCAAGGAAGCTCAATTCTTCCTTCGGTTCCCGAGATCTCAAGCGAACATCTGGAATACGTCCACATCCCGCATTCGAAGGTTAGCCCAAGCCCGCTTCCAAACTCCATCATGCCATGCACCATCATATCCACGCCGTCATGCTCTTCGGAGAAAAATGCGTGGGCCGTCACGGCCCGAGGCTCCTGGCCATAGATCATTCGGGCAGCCGAAATCGGATAGCACCCCACATCGTAAATCGAGCCTCCGCCCATTTCTTGGCTGTAGCGGACATTTCCTTTATCACTCGCATTATTGAAAGTAAACGAGCCGTGGATGCCTCTAAGCTCACCGATTTCACCGCTCTCAATTATTTCGCGTACACGTGCATGCTTCGGGTGATAGCGGTACATGAACGCTTCAGCAAACAGAACATCATGGGCTTTGGCCACCTCCGCCATTTCCCTGACATCCGCTTCAGTCAATGCAGCCGGCTTCTCGCAGAGCACATGCTTTCCTGCCTCAGCAGCTTTAATGCTCCATATCTTATGAAGGTGATTGGGCAGCGGAATGTAAACCGCGTCAATATCGGGGTCATGCAGAAGCTCGTCGTAGGAACCGTAATGTCGATCAATATGATAGCGCTTGGCGAGCTCGGCCGCCTTCTCTTTATTGCGGCTTGCGACGGCTTTCACCTCACAGCGTTCCGATTTCAGGATGCCAGGTATCATGGCATTTCGTGCAATTCGAGCGGTGCTCATAATTCCGAATCGCAATTTCCTGCTCATATGGCCATTCCTCCTTCGGATCATCGTTGATGTTCGTGACTATTGACTATCCAAAATTATCGCTGACCGCTTTATGAAGAATTCCCAGGCATCGATCCAGATCTTGTTTGACCTGCTTTTTATACAGCTTGGCCTTCTCGACTCCTTCGTCGGTGAAATGGTAGAGCACGATTTCTTGAAAATCGACACGCGGATCATTGCCCTTCAGCTGCTTTGTGCGATACAGCACGCCTTCTTGTACAAGCTCATGCAGTGCACGGTAGATTTCGCTCTGCGGCGGCGAATAGCCATGATCTTTAAATTGCTGGCGCAGCTCCTCCAGCATCTGATATCCGTATCCCCGCTGCTGCTCTACCATCGTAATAAGATAAACCTTGATAAAAGCACGCTGCGCGATCATAAAAGCCATTCGAATGCCTCCTTACTGTCCGGTTCTCTTCCCGTTTGTTAAGATATCAGAAAGTATAAGCTTCGAAGGATCTGCTGCCTGATATCTCAAGAAAAACCACCGCTAAACGCGGTCTGTCTACATTGAGAGTACCTCGATAGACGTTTTTCTTATTTTCCATTATAACCCACAGTTTCCCAGTCTGCACAATAGGAGGCATCCCCTTCTTTTAACCAAAATAAGGTGGATTGAAACGTGTTGAGTAGGGATTGGGGAGGGCTGATGCGAGGATGTAATTTGTGCATCTCACTATTGTGAATTTTTCATATGTTGAAATTATTATGGTTTGCATCTAGGTCGGTAGTTCGGATCACGTTGGTTCTCGCGTCACAGACATCGCCTGCTTGCTTGGTTGCATGTTAACTTGGTAGCTGGTTAGGTCATGGTTTGTCTTCAATTTACTTGCTCGGTTGCTTATTATCTTGCTTGGTTGCTTAATTACTGGTTGGTCGAGCAAGCAGGTAGTTCGGTACTTGGTTGGTTGGTGCGCTGGGGGCCGTTGGCCGAGGTAAGCAAGGCCTGGTTTGAGACTTGTGGGAACCGTAGGGGCGTTGGCGCCCTGGGCGCGCCGGAACGGCAAACAAGTCCCCAAAAGGGACTTGTAGGGGCCGTTGGCGCCACGAAACGGCAAACAAGTCCCCAAAAGGGACTTGTGGGCGCCGTGGGCGCCCCGGAACGGCAAACAAGTCCCTAAAAGGAACTTGTGAGCGACGTGGGCGCGCCGGAACGGCAAACAAGCCCCCAAAAGGGACTTGTAGGGGCCGTTTGCGCCACGAAACGGCAAACAAGTCCCTAAAAGGGACTTGTGAGCGCCCTGGGCGCGCAGAAACGGCAAACAAGTCCCCAAAAGGAACTTGTGAGCGCCCTGGGCGCGCCGGAACGGCAAACAAGTCCCTTAAAAGGACTTGTAGGAGCCGTGGGCGCGCCGGAACGGCAAACAAGTCCCTTAAAAGGAACTTGTGAGCGACGTTGGGTTGGGGCAGAGCGCTGGTGGCGCCCCGCAGATGCGCTGCCCCCAGGCAGTTATTTCTCGTTTTATACGTGTGAGGAACTATATACCACGGGATGCGTAACTAAACGCCGGGGGCTTGCCCAGCCTGAGCATTCGGCTTGAGCCGGCGCGGCATATCCGGGGGATGCGGCTGCGAGCGTCCCTTTCTTCCCGACAATCCGACCAGCCATTTTCCAAAAGGCAGCTTCGACAGCACATAGGTAGCCCCATATGCGGCCGCCGCACTTATGAACCATGAAGCGGCGATTCGAACAGAAGGTGGCGCGAGCAGCAGCAGGCTTTCATCCACGCTGTAGCTGAGACGCAGTGTCAGAAGGTGCATCAGGTACGCCCCGTATGAGTATAAGCCGATGGAGGTCAGCGACTTGTTGAGCATCTCCCCGCCATATTTACAGATCCATCCAGCCGCATCATACATGACGATGATCGAGCTGATCAAAAACAACGCCATTGACGGCCGAAGCAAAGACAGCGAATAGAAGGTAATACCGCCTTGTGCCCCCCGGATTTCAGACACCGCTTGGATGAGCATCCATCCGAACAAAAAGGCAAAAACGAGCCAGTTCAGCTTCCGGTATCGGCGAATCCATCCCTTCCACTCCTGCTGATACAACCCGGCGGCGGCTCCTAGCGTAAAGTAAAAAAAGTAGTATAGCGCATTCCGGTCCGCATAAGTCGTAAACAGTTCACTCCAAACGGGAATCTGAAGGCTTCCCATCCACTGGCCGATCTCGCTAATCCCGCTGATGAGCCATAAATACAGCCCTCCCGACAGGAGCAGAAGCAAGAAACCGATGGGGCGGCTCTCCTGTGCTTTCACGCGAAGGAAGGCAGGACGAAATAGTGGATACAGCAGATACATCTGAAACAGCATGATGATGTACCAAAAATGCGAGCTGGACTTCCCGGTGATCAGAACATAGCCCAGATGCTTCCAATCCTCCAAAACAAACGGGTTAAATCCCGAATTCATCAAAATTGTAACGACAGTCCACACAGCAAATGGAATATAGATATCGCCAAAGCGTTTTTTAATGAAGCGACCATAATGAAGATGTCCACGATCGTTGTAAAATAGCACTAAACCCGTAATAAACACAAACACAGGGACTGCAAATTTGGTGGCCATGAGCAGAATCGCCATCAAGATGCCGTCATTAGCCGTCATTCCGGGTGCAATCGAATAATGGGCAATCGAGTGTTGAAGCACGACAGCCAAAAAGGCGATGCCCCGCAATCGTTCAACCTCGGGTATTCGTTCTCTAGCCATAGCTGCTCCCCCCAATCCGAATTCTTTGCTGACCTCATTTATTCTAAGGGAGCGGGTTCGTCCGAAGCCAATCCAATAAGTTCCAGATGACTGCCCATCGCATGCCCGCTGCTCGCAGCCTCCCTTGCATATCCCGAATATCCGCAAACAGCAGCCAATTAAGATGAGCTTCAACCCTTAATTAACATAAAAAACTGTCCACCAGCAGAATAATCCACATAGGGGACAGTTCCTTTAACTCACTTCAAGAGATCCTTTCAGTTCACTTCATAGATTCGTTCCGCGCGGGGGTAAGGAAGCATCCACCTCGGGACCGGCCTGTCCATATCGATCCGCATTCATCGCATCCGAATCACGGAAGATATCGTAAATGCCTGTATTCTCTTGATCGGCATCAACAAGCACCAGAATACGCCCCTCCTCAACATAGGACTCGTACTCCCTTGCCTCCTCCTCGGGTATGCCAAGGCCGATAAAGCCGCCGACCAGGCCCCCGGTTCCGGCTCCTACCGCCGCGCCGGTTAACACTGCGGCAATGGGGCCCGCAGCGAGGATCGGTCCGATGCCCGGGATCGCCAAGGCGCCAAGGCCAGCGAGCAAGCCGGCGGTGCCGCCAAGAATTCCTCCGGTTGCCGCACCTGCAGCCACACCTTCAGGTGCCATCGTGCCCGTCTGCTCAGCTAATTGGTCCGCGTCCCGTTGGTCCTTCGTAATGATCGAAATCGCTTCGCTCGGAATCCCGTTTCGCTGAAGCCGTTCAATGGCCTGCGCCGCTTCCTGCTCTGACCGAAACACGCCCGCTACTTTTCTCTCCATGCCATTGCCTCCTTCATCAGGTTATTTTCTTATCATTACCCGATGAACCCGGTAGCCAAACGTCTGACATTTCCGGCTGATGCCTTATGATGCATTATGATGGCTTGGGACGGGTCCGATTCGTCGCGGTAGCTTCAAGCGGATCATCCGGCCAGTAGTGCTTAGGATATCTTCCCTTTAAGTCCTTCTTCACCTCGAAATACCCGCTGGACCAAAAGCTCGCCAAATCCGAGGTCACTTGAACGGGGCGATGAGCCGGCGACAAGAGATGCAGCGTCAGCGCAACCCTGCCTCCGGCAATGCGCGGCGTCTCCTTCATCCCGAACAGCTCCTGCAGCCGGACTGCCAAATAGGGCTTGTCCGGATCGCTGTAATCCACCGGTATTCTGGATCCGCTGGGAACCTGAATATGTGTCGGTGCCTCGCGCTCCAGCTCCTGCTTCATGTCCCAGCTCAGCAAATGGGACAGAAGTCCCGCTAGGCCAAGGCGGCTTAAATCATGGCGGTTCCGGACACCGCCCAGGTACGGCAGCAGCCAGGTATCCGCATTGGCAAGCAAGGCTTCGTCCGATACGTCCGGCCACGCTCCGGCAGGGTCATGCCTCTTCATGAAGGCCATCCGCTCGCGCAGCTGGACAGCCGCTTTGGTCCACGTAAGAAGTCCCAGCCCTTCCCGGCGGATCGCATTTAGAACGGCGGCCGACCGGTCTTCTTCGGTTACACCATCATACGGCTGCTCTCGAATCAGAATTGCGCCCAGCATCAGACGCTGCCTCGCCCTGACGCTGCCGGACGCCGGATCCCAGCTTACTTCCCGGATCAGCTTTATCTCGTCGCGGAAGTGCTCCTCGAGCCACTCTTCCTCTAGCGGAGCCGCAAGTTGAATTAAGCCGTCCGGTCCCTGATCATCAATGACGGCGGCGACGATATAGGACGCCCGGCTTAGCTGCTGGACCGAGGCCAGTCTGATCCCCCGGCCGGTCCGAAGCACATAGCTGCCCGTTCCCCTGCTCTTGGCAATTCGGTCCGGGTAGGCAAATGAGAGCAGCAATCCGCATCGATCGGTCCGCAGGACGCCAGCGTCGGGAATGCCCAGCTCCGAATGGAGCTTCGTAATTTCCTGAAGCATCCGTTTCAGAGCAGCATCATCAACCCCTTCGGGACCGGCATTACCAGAGCCCCTGCGTTCATATTGATCCAGCCGCTCGAGGCGGGACCTAATGTCCTGATCCGCGGCTGATGCTTGCGGACGGAATATGTCCCGCTCCTGAAGCAGCACCGCAAGACGCACAGCCAAAGCAGCTTCGCCGAGCTCCTTTCCCCGAAGGAGCATGTGGGCCAGCCGCGGGTGAATACCCAGGCGAGCCATGCTACGCCCATGATCCGTGATTTGTCCCGACTCGTCCAACGCGCCAAGCTGGCGAAGCAGTTCTTGGCCCTGTGCGAACGCCGCCTTGGGCGGAGGGTCAAGCCATGCAAGCTGCAGCGGGTCCCGAGTCCCCCAGGCTGCCAGCTCCAGCGCGAGCGGCGCCAAATCCGATTCTCGAATCGCCGGCTCGGTATGCTCAGGAAGATGTCGGTGCTCCTCCTCGCTCCACATCCGGTAACAAACGCCGGCGGATATTCGCCCGGCCCGTCCTCTTCGCTGGTCGGCGGAAGCTTTGGAAAGCCGTCTCGTGATCAGCTGCGGAAGACCGGTGCGCGGTGAGAAGACCTCGGTACGGGCATATCCGGAATCGACGACCACCTTGATCCCCTGGATCGTTATACTGCTCTCAGCAATGCTGGTGGACAGCACCACTTTGCGGCTCCCAGCCGGATCCGGCCTTATCGCTTCATCCTGCATCTCTGGCGAAAGCGTACCGTGTAACTGGCGAATGACGATGTCGCCTCCTAGATTGGCCTGCTGCAGCTCGTTTGCTGTACGCCTAATTTCCCTAGCACCCGGAAGAAAGACTAAGATATCGCCCTCCTGCTCCGAAAGCGCCAGCTGAATGGCCCGAGCTGCTCCTTTATGTAATTCCTCCAGGCGTGAAGCGTGCAAATATTTGGTTGCAACCGGATAAGAGCGGCCCTCGCTCACAATAACAGGTGCTCCCCCCAGCAGCTTGGCTACAGGCTCTGCCTCGAGCGTAGCCGACATGATGAGCAGGCGCAGGTCATCGCGCAGAACGGACTGCGATTCCAGCGCAAACGCAAGGCCGGTATCCGCCTGCAGGCTTCGTTCATGATATTCATCGAATATAATCATGCCGGTACCGGACAACTCGGGATCCTCCTGCAGCATTCGGGTCAGGATCCCTTCCGTAACGACCTCGATCACGGTCCGGTCGCTTACCCGGCTATCCATCCGCACCCGGTATCCGACGGTCTCGCCTACCCGCTCCCCGAGCGCTGAAGCCATGTATCGGGCTGCGGACCGGGCGGCAAGTCTTCGCGGCTCAAGCATGATGATCCGCCGGCCCTGCAGCCACGGCGCCTTCAGGAAGGCCAGCGGAACTTGTGTGGTCTTGCCCGCCCCCGGTTCCGCGATCAGAACGGCAGCATTCCGCTCACCGAGAACAGCGGTTAATTGCGGTAATACTTGATGTATGGGAAGTTGGTTCATTTTTAACTCGTCTCCATCATTCGCATAAAATTTGCTCTTTCTATAATTTGCTCTCCCTGTTCTTGTTTCGCAATAGGACGCGAGTCTATCGGTTAGCATGCCTCCTCTGGAAACACAACGCCCATTTGCGCTACAATACATTATATTAAAACATCTCCCTCGGATATTTTAAAGAAGATGCAGTCAAGAAGGTGAAAATGATGCAGCAAGAAACTATATGCCGCGGACGCTTTGCCCCGACGCCGTCGGGAAAGATGCATATCGGCAACGCACTCACCGCGTTATTAGGATGGCTGCAGATGAGAAGTTTGAACGGACGCTATATTCTTCGGATCGAGGATATCGATGAACAGCGCTCGCGCGAAGAGCTCGTTGATGAACTGATGCGGGATTTGATGTGGCTCGGTCTCGACTGGGACGAAGGGCCCGATGTCGGGGGCAGCTTTGGGCCGTATATCCAGACCGAACGAAAGACGCTGTACGAAAGCGCGCTCTCGAAGCTGAAGGAGGCGGGACTGCTCTATCCGTGCTATTGCAGCCGCGCTGACATTATGGCCGCTGCTAGCGCCCCGCATGGCTTGGCCTCCGAAGGCCGCCGCTATCCAGGCACCTGCAGGCATTTAACGAAGGCAGAAGCGCTGCGCAAAGAGCAGCACAAGAAGCCTTCCCTGCGTATGAAGGTTCCCGAGCAGGCGATTGTCTTCACCGACGATATCGTCGGCCCCCAAGTCTATCCGCTCGAGAAGAGCGGCGATTTTGTTGTCCGCAGAGCGGATGAGATGATCTCTTACCAGCTTGCCGTCGTTGTTGATGACGCATTGATGGGGATCACCCACGTGTTGCGGGGCGCTGATCTGCTTGATTCTACCCCCAGGCAGCTGCTTTTGTACGAAGCTCTCGGTTACAAGCCTCCGCGCTTTGCCCACGTTCCCTTGATCGTAGATGCCGAGGGCAAGCGGCTGGCCAAACGGAACCGTGGACTGAGCCTGTCCTTTTTGCGGGGACAAGGGATCCAGCCTCAGCGAATCGTCGGATGGCTCGCCTGGGCTGCCGGGTTGATTCCCTCTCCAGAGCCGGTTTCACCATCCGAGCTGGTCCAAAGCTTTGATATGGCTCAAATTACGCCGGAGCCGATCAAACTGACCCATGATGCTCTGAAGATGCTGTTTGCTCCGATGCCCAACCTGCAATAAAGCAGGCACAACAAGAAGCGCCAGTCGTCATTCGAGGCCGAATGGCAGCTGGCGCATGCTTTATATAAACCGTCTATTGGCTTTTATTGGCTTTTATTGGCTTTTACATCCATCTCTTCGCTGTTTCTATTCATCTACCAGTCGTTCCCTGATACGGGATTCGTACTGCATGAACGCACCGCTCGATCCAAGCCCACGCTGCTCCAGCAGCATCTGCAGCCTCAGCTGCTTCTCGTTCAGCTTACGTCTCAGCTGCTCCTGCTCTCCATCATGCTGTGCAGCATTGAGCAAATCATACAGGCGGATGCATTCCTTCCTCAAGCTGACTTCCTCCGGAACATACCCCGCATTCTTCATAATTCGGTAGGACATTCTAAGATCCTCCGGGATATGGGATAAATCATCAACCGGGATCTTTTTGCCGGCCATCGGCAAATTGTCCAGCTCTCCGTTGCGAACCGCTTCCTCGATCTTCTGTTCCGCCAACCTGGAAAAGATCCCCATAATAGCCCCCTCTGTTTTCCATACTCGCTCAAAAACGCCTTAAAAGCATTTAACTCCCATGCTCGCAGCCACATGTTTCAGATATATATTCTATCATAATCCAGCAGGTTTAGGATTCCAAGCCGAAATCATGATTATTCGTTGTCAGAGGAGGGATTCCGCTCCATCGATAAAGATTTGGGCGCCGGTAATATGTCTGGATTGGTCGGAGGCAAGGAAGGCGACCAGATCCGCAACCTCCTCGGGTTGTCCGGGACCGTCCGCCAACGGCTGGCTTCCTTCCGGATACTCGACCGGAATCGTAATCTCGTCCAGGTTGTCCTTCTTCTTCGTGCTTTGGTCGATATTCGTGGCGATCGCTCCCGGACAGATCACATTGACCCTGATTTTGAACTTCGCCAGCTCTAGCGCAGCCATTTTGGCAAACGCCACCTGTCCTGCCTTGGTGGTGCTGTATGCGCTCATCCCGAAATTCGAGAACGTCCGCGTGCCGTTAACCGAACTAGTGATAATAATACTGCCTTGACCGCGTTTTTTCAGATGGGGAAGGGCGTATTTAACCGTCAAAAAAGTACCGTTCAGATTCACTTTCAACGTTTTCTCCCATTCCTCCAGCTTCATTTCGTCAATCGGAGCGAGCACGCCGTTAATCCCTGCATTTGCAAATACGATATCCACTCCTCCGAAAATTTCCACCGTCTCAAGCACAGCCTTCTCGACCCGGTCCGGATCGGTAATATCCACATCGAACGCTCTTGCGGATCCCTCGCGCAGGGCGTTGATTTCCGCCTCCGCCTTGTTCGTCCGCTCATCCAGCAGATCGAACAGGGCAACATTCGCCCCCATGAGCGCAAGCTTGACGGCTGCTGCCTTCCCGATCCCCGATCCTGCTCCCGTAATGATCGCTGTTCTCCCATGCATGCTTCCCTGAACTTCATTCATCTTCATCCACGCTCCTTTATCTCATAACCTCGTAGGTTCGTCTGTCACAAGATTACCCAAAAGAGCGTGTTTTATAATCCGCATTTCGATAATTTTGCCAATACCATGAAATACACGGCTCCGACCAAAATGAAATGAACAGAAAGAACCATTTAGAGCGAAGAAGATTTGACACGGTTGTAAGTCGCTGGATCAAGTGCTGGCGATTTTTGTTACGCATGTGGCATGTGGTTAGCTAACGCACCGTTCTGTAAAGCCGAGAACCAAGCGCGGTGGGCTTTCCCGGCGAAAAAAGGAGCTGTTCCAAAGTCTGCTTAAATCGACGACTTCGGAAACACCTCCTGCTCTCCAGCTATCATGCTATTATGTTATCCTGCTGATCCCTACCACATAATCTCCAGAAACGAAGCGTCATCCTCCAGCCCGCCTGTATGCAATGCGTTCATAAGCACTTGGACCTGGTCATCCGGTATCGGCTCCTTCATCGGGTCCAGGTCGTTCAGACCATCACTGTACATTTGCAGTCGATAGCCCAAGTCATGCTCCAATCGGCATTGGTATACATGGGGCTTCCCGCCCACCGGTCCGCTTTTGGATGACCAGCGCTCGGCCGTACGAAACCGGTCGCCGAATATAGGCGAAATTTCATGCTGTCCTTGCCACAGCCGCAAGCGGGAATCCCCCTGCCATGCCAGCCATAGCCTGCCTTTTCGCCTGAACCGGGTCGGCAGCTCGATCCGTCCGCACACATACATCGCCTCGCTGCCCATTCGCTGCTTCTCCTCCAGCACCTCACGCAGCAGCTTGGGCGCCTTGGCATCGACGGACAGGCTGCGCATCTCCCGCTCCGCCTCCTGCGTCAGCTCAAACAGCTTGCGTTCCAAGGCTGGCTGCGACAGCTCATCCTGCGAATGAAGCCACCCCATTAGCCCCCGTCCGAGGAGCTGGGAAGCGACATCGCCACGGTAGCTTAAGCCGACTCCGTCGCACAGCACGAACCGGCAGACGTCCCGATCGATCGCGAAAGCCATGAAATCCTGGCCTCTCTCCGACATCATGACCGATTCCGCAGCTCTGCCGTAAGCGTACCGGCAAATGAACTGTTCTTCCACCCGGGTCAAGGGCTCCTCCCCGGTCTGTTTGCTCTCATAATAATAGGAGGTTGACCGCGCCCTTTTCCTTCGTCCGCTCCAAACTTCTGCGTTTGCAAATGACCGCTTCATAGCCGTTACCTTACCGGTGTCGCTGCCGACATCTGGAATCCAATGGACACGAGCTCCGAGCAGGTGCCGGGAAGCATCATTAATGCACCCGGACTAAGCTGATAGTCCGCCTCCACCAGCATTTCCCGATAGCTCTCGGGGAGTGCCGAAGACATCATCTTCAGCTTGCGGGCGTGCTCGTCCTCAAGCGGCGTGTCCGGCAATATCCCCTTCCAGCGGCGCGGTTCCGTGATCGGCTGGCTCATCAGATGATCGGAAATAAAGATATTCTCCACAAGCACATTGCCGTCCGGAACACTCATGCTCATGATCCGGCGTGCGATCGGCTCCGGATCCTCGCCTGTTGAAACACCGTCGGTCATATGGCACACGAGCGGTGCTGGGCAATCCTGCATATTCGGAATTTCCATCTGCAATATTTTCTCTGCTTGTGAAAAAGCCTTTGCCGAATCGGAGAACCGCTTCGGCGTCAAATCCGGCAGGGAGCCGATGGCCGCAATTTCATCGATGCCTTTGATGCCGCCCAGCAAATCGTATACATCATCGCTGTATGCCAGGATCGCAATCCGGTAACGCGGCGTAAGCCGGTTCCCCTTCGTTGAACGGAATACCATCTGCCGGATGGCTAGAGACAAAGCTTCATAAACGACGTCGATCCGCCTCTTGTCCTCCATGACCATATTCATCGATGCGCTGATATCGATCAGGTATATAATGAGCGCGGGCGTGCGCTGTGATGCTTGTATGGTATAGTTCATCGCGAAACCTTCACCCCTGCTAATTCTTCAGTTAATGTTTCCTACAGCTTAGGTATCCAGAAGCTGTCGTCCTCTAAGAACTTGTTCAAATTGTTGCGGCGGCTGATCATACTGCCAACCGTCCGGTTATAAGCAGCATCCTTGTTGTACAGGGTCATGAACTGACGGGCGAAGTTTTTGGCGCGGTCCTTATTACCCGCGACCTGCGCATTATACGCTTTGTTGTATAACGCCACCAGCTCCACAATATTTTGGGAGCGCTGCTTCTGCAGCTGTTCCGCCCGAGCAGCTTGCTCTCTTGCTTTTCGTTCCGCCTCAGCCTGGGCAGCCGCTTTGGCAGCGGCCTCCTCCTGCGCGGCTTTTCTCTTCTTCTCTTCCAGCTGAGCAAGATAGGCTTCGTATTTCGCCTGTTTATCGTACTTTTCCTGAAGCTCCTGCTTCTTTTTCTTCTCCTCCAGCGATGCGAGGTAGGCCTCATACTTTGCCTGCCTCTCGTATTTGGCCTGAAGCTCCGCTTTTTCTTTGGCTTTGCGGGCTTCTTCCGCCTTCTTCGCGGCTTCTTCCGCCCTCTTGGCTTCTTCTGCCTTCTTCGCTTCTTCCGCGGCCTTTTTCGCTTCTTCGGCCTTCCGAGCTTCCTCGGCTTTCTTCGCCGCTTCCTCTTCCTGCTGCTTGCGTGCAGCTTCCGCCTGTTCCTTGGCCTGCTGCTCGGCCAGACGCTGAGCCTCAAGCTGCTTGCTCTCCGCCTTCTCCGCCAGGATCTGGTTAACCGTCAAGGCCGACCCGGCCAGGATAACAATCGCCGCAGCCGCGGAGATCATGAACTTGCGGGAGGTCAGCAGCGCCTTTAGCCCTTTTTTGCCAGGGTCCTCCGGAGGAAACAGCTCCTTCTCCAGACCTGCGATCGCTGCAGCAAGCTCCACCTCAAGCGGACTGTCCTTCTTAACAAAATGATAGGCCGAACGAAATATTTCGAGCGCCCCGGACAAATTGCCCGCAGCCTCCAAGTCCCGGGCCTGATGAAACAGGCGGGAAACCACATTATCGTTAACTTCCCGGGTTCCAGGCTGGATGCCCAGCGATTCCATCAATTCAGCAGGCACTTCTGCAGGACTTCCGGAAGGCGATTCGGCTGGCTTTTCTTGCGTATTCGTATCTGCAACCTCAACGGCCGCAGCAGCCGGCGGGGCTTCCTGCACCTCCTCCTCGCTTACGGAGGACAAGGCGATCAGCCACTCGCCGAACGTCGGGCAGCTGCTCAGGTCCTGGCTGTCCCAAGCTCTGCCGAACAGGTCGGCGATCCGGGAGCCCCAGCGTTGACCGAGCGATTTTTTCAACAGGAAATATCGCTCGCACGGCGTCTGCATTTCATGCTGGTCGAAGTAACTTTCGCCCCAGGCACGGTTGACGATCGCCGGATCGCTCCATCCCAGCATCTCCGCGATAATGACAGCGCCTGCGAACCGGTCCGCATACGCGCTCCACAAACCGCTGTGCACCGTCCGGTGAGCGGCATAACCCGGGGACCCTGCAAGCAGGACGTCCGGGCGGTCCATCTTGGGGCTGTACATTTGCTCCACGTCCACAAGCTCTACGGCGGCTGCTCCTTCCGGCAGCTTCACTTCCGAAAAAAACGGAAGCATGACATTAGGCGCAGACAGATCACAATGCGCCAATCCGCGCTGCTCCATGCTTGAGCCGATAGCGGCCAGCGCCTTGGCAAGCATAAGACTTTCAGAACGCCCGATATTCCGCTGATCACTGATCACATCGAACCAGGTGCATCCATGGACCCAGGGCATAATGACCGCATACAGCAAATCAGGGTATTCTGCTATCAAATCTCCGTTTCTTTCGGGAGTGAGCACCTCACGGTTGCATACCCGCAAACCCGGCATTTCTTGATAGCTGCCCAGATGCTCGGATTGATATACCATCGCGGGAATTCTGAATTTAGGAAAAAAGACTTTGAGCGCTTTGGCTTGATAAATCTCACCGTCAACAGGAATCAGCTGGTATACAATTCCCTGCCTTCCTGCTTGGGCATAGGCTACGCCGGGAGCGGCAGGATGCTGTCCTACCGTATAGGCCGTACCATTGATTACGATTCCGTCGCCAGGGTTAGGCTGAAAAGTCACGAACAATCACCCTCTCTTAAACACCATCACCCGCCTTCTGAAGGCGGGTTTCACTATATAAAGATCCTGGATTGCAAGAAAACCGGGCTGTCTGGCACCCGGTTTATCTGCCCTATGAATCTATTATAAAACAAAAGATCCTTGTATGGATTAACGAGATTCGTCAGCCATACGGAATTTCTGAGCGATCGCTCTCAGCTCGTTGCTGATGCTGTCAAGAGTCTGAACAAAGGATTGCATCAGACGGCTTGCTTCC
This sequence comes from Paenibacillus sp. FSL R5-0810, assembly GCF_038002285.1. Taxonomy (NCBI): domain Bacteria; kingdom Bacillati; phylum Bacillota; class Bacilli; order Caryophanales; family Paenibacillaceae; genus Paenibacillus; species Paenibacillus sp. FSL R5-0810. The sequence goes on along the minus strand of NZ_JBBOCF010000001.1, from coordinate 857,715 downwards.
TGGAATTCTTGGAAGAAGCGCTGCTTTGTCATACCGTCCCATTGTCCTTCCATTCCGTTGATGGATTGGGTCAGACTGTTAACGATCTGCTGACTTTGCTCACCGCTCTGCTTAAATTGATTTGCTACTTGTTCTACCTGTTCTGGCGTAATTAAAATACGACCTGCCATGTATGTAACCTCCTTGAAATTCAATTTCTGGTGACACTTGACATCTTAGCCTACAGGCCTAGGTTTATCAAAATGTCCTCAGACCTAATTTCCAGTTACCCTATACGTCCCAAGTTGAAACCTAATCTTTATCCGTTCGTCCTAAGTTTTGGAAATCAATTGGCTATGCTGAGGGAAGAAGGATCGGTAAAAGTCCAGCTTTGACCTGCCAGTGCGGCCTGCTTCACCGAATTCCCCTTCTCTTCGCTCGTCATCCCGACAGCGGCTGCCACCGAGCTCGGATTCGAAATGACCGAGACCGAGCTATGCTCGGGCAGTATGGAGACACGGTCTTCCATACCGGAAGCAGAGAACAGCGCCGTAGGGGATACCGTGATGATCGCATGCTCCAAAATGCTGTGGTACTGGTGATCCGTTTCTTGAAATTGATCCGCTTTGTTTTGAAGATGCTTGCCCAGCTGAACTAGAAGGGCTCCCAGATGCTCCCCCAGCTTCTGGGCAGACTGCCACTCATCGATAACCGCCGCTTTGAGAGAAGTTTCCCATATCAGCGAATTCATCGCCTGACCCAATCTTCTCGTCATCGCAAAGTATTCTTCGCCACTGAGTTGCAGCTGACGGCTTAACGTCCGGAGTGATTCCGGCTCGACAGAAATACGCATTGGTCCTCACCTTTCATACGGGCTCTGTTACTGTTTCAGCCACATGAGAAGCATATGACGAAACTGCTCTTTGGTTGCTGGCGCTGCGGTAAGCCAGTCCTGGTCTCCCTCCAGGCTCATTCGCAGAAGCCAATTCATGGACTCATTCACAATAAACGCTGCATTTTGACTCTCCCAGCTGGTTCCGTTCCAAATCGACAGCTGGAGCTCCCCCGAGGAAATTTTGTTCTTCATGCATTTGGCCAGTGCGATCGATCCTTCCGCATCATCGGTTAACCGGGCCAGCCGATCACCGATTTCTTCCCCGCTGTGCAGGGGTGCCGAGGTATAGATGTCGCCGAACTCCTTCCGGCTTAACAGGAGTGCGGGGATATCTCCCCAGTTGTGATCGCTGAGCGCAAGATCCTCGACCAACTGATCACAAGCCTGTTCAATCGTACCGAGCTCGCTAAGCATATAACACCGGTTGTCTTCGCTGCTTCTGCACACTTGTATTACTCGTTCGTCGGTAACATGCAGATATCCTTCAAATGACTTAACCTGAGTTTCGTATTTCAACCAGCATGCACGCTCCGCAAGTCCCGCAATAGCAACTCTCGAAAACACTTCAGGAGGAATTGACAATTCCCCGCCCTCTTCTTGTATCAAGTATTGCTTGCTTAACAAAGATTGTTTGGCATTTTCCCATTCCTCTGCAATTTCTTCGGTTAAGTACCCGACAAAGGGATCCTCAACGCCAAGCAATCTGTCCGATCCGATAATTCCAGCCAAGAAGAAAAATTCCTTATCGTTCAGAGTGATTGTTTCTTGTTTGGAAGCATGAATTGTCAACATTATGAGCCACCTCCCCTCAAACTACAACATGCCATCGGTCGCGAATTTCTGAGACCCATCTCTGGGCATTCCACTCTTCATGAAACGGAATTGCGCCTTTTATTCTGGAAAATTTGCGTTTTACATAGTACCCTTGTCCCGGAGGAAGAATCTTTAGTCCTCCAGGACTATTCGCAGATTCGGAAAAAGGAATTCTAAAGAAGGATAAATCGTTCGAATCCAGGGTTCCGAATAAAAACCCATTTTGCGCCGCTTTTATATCGGTAAACCAGTCGACGCCGTATGTCGGAAAGTCAGCAGGCACGCCGGCCACGATAACATGGACATTCCGGTCCCGCCCTTGCCTTACAATGGCTGACAACTGATCCTTCAAAGTAAAATCGTTAAGCTGCTTGCTCAGCACGTCGGCATCGTCAATAAGAAGCACGATGGCTGGATCTTCGCTGTCCTTGGACCTGCCCTGAATCCGCTCATGCAGGCCGGAGATCACGGAAGCAAGCTCCTCTTCATTCTCGGCATGACCGCGGACATGCGGCAGATGATTCAACCGGCTCAGGCCGCTGCTCCCGTACCGTGTATCCACGGTATATATTTCGAGAGCCTCCGGCGGCGTATAGTAGGCAAGCGCCAGCATCCAGCTGAGCAGGAATGAAGTTTTGCCGCCCTCCATCGGACTTGCGACGATGAAATGAGGTCCGTCCGATAGGTTGATCGTAAATGGCGACAAGTCGTCCGTTGCAACGCCGACCGGAACCTCATATGGATCCATCCTGCCGCGTTCGAACGGCTCGTCCACCTTCAGCAGCTGATGGAGCGGGATCTGTTCCGGCAGGGATTCAATCGGAGGTGCTTCCTCGCCTTGCCAGGACTTCGCGATGTCACGGATGAGCTGGCGAAGCGCCGAAGAGCGGTCTCCCTCCTCCTGTCCCGGAGCCGGCAGAGCCGTCTGGAATTCCAGCGGCGGAACCTGGCCTTTCACAAGCCCCCTGCCTGGCGGAAGCTGGCTTGGCGCTTTCGCCGGCCGGCCTACGGCATAGTAATAATCAGCCGGATCGGCCAGTTCGTAAGAAACCGCATGGGCAATATTGCTCCGCACCTTTTCGAACATATCCGACACCCGGTTTGCCGTCATAACAAACGTAATGCCAAGACTGCCGCCTTCACGCAGCAAATACTCGAGCATATCGTTCTCTTCCGTGTACGTATTGCGGAAATTCAAATACCCGTCGATGACAACGATCAGCTGAGGCACGGGCTCGGACGACGCTCTGCGGTATGCAGCGACCGTCTTCACCCCGGCTTCCGCGATCATATCCTTGCGCTGACCCGCGATTTTGGCAAGATAACGGAACAGGCGTTTAATCCGGTCCTCTTCCTCCGCCGTCATAACCGCACCGACATGAGGCAGCACGGTGAAGTCCCGCATCATACGGCCCATGTCGACAACGTAGCCATGCCAATCGTCAGGCGTATAGCGCCGAGCCAGCGACATCAGCATCGTCTGAATAAAGGTGGTCTTCCCAAGTCCAGGCATGCCGTATACGGCCCAATGCCCCTGCTCCAAATTGAGGACCAGCGGACGCTGGCATTGATTAGGTAAATCGTCCACCGTTCCTACATAAGACTCAAGCGGTCTGCGGCCAATCGCTGCGCCCAGCATCGGCTCCTCCACGTCAGCCATGACCGTGTCGAGGTCCAGAGTCTCAGGCAGCGGGGGCAGCCATGGGCCCTGCAGCCGTTCAATTCCTTGCCGCTCGGCCACTTGGGCCAAATGGTCGATAAATACTTGGAGCTGCTTCGGCTGCTCCTGTTGAGCTCCCGCGCTGTGTTCGGAAGCAAGCAGCGGTTCGGTTTTTCCGTTCAGGCGCACCTCGCGGATCACGATCGCGCCATCGGAGTCCATCTCCTCTACATAAGGAGCACCGCTCCAAGCGAATTGCATCTCCTCGAATACCTCGTCGCTTCCGACCTGAAAATACCCCCGACCCGGCTTGTTGATCCAGGCTGCGTTCGGTATTTTCAGCATATCCCGGCTGTCCCCCTCGCTTTGAACACGGAGACAGATACGGAAACGGGAGTTGCTCCAGATTTTGTCATCCACGACACCTGCCGGCTTCTGGGTCGCAAGAATCAGATGGACGCCGAGCGTCCGCCCGATCGCAGCGATACTGATAAGCTCGTCCATGAATTCAGGCTGATCCTTCTTTAATTGCGCGAATTCGTCAATAATGATGACCAGATGCGGCAGCGGTTCGCCCGGACGGTTGCGGAGATGCTTATAATATTCGTCGATATGCTGGAGATTGCCCGCATCATTTAATATTTTCTGACGCCGCACCAGCTCGGCCTTAAGAGATACCTTTGCGCGCTCGATCAGATTGTTGTCCAGATTCGTAATGGTACCCACGACATGCGGCAGGTTCACGAACGTATTGGACATGCCCCCGCCCTTGTAGTCGATCAGCATGAACGCAAGATCATGCGGGTGGAATTCAGCGGCCAGCGAAGCCACGATCGATTGAATGACCTCACTCTTCCCCGACCCTGTCGTTCCGGCAATCAATCCGTGGGGCCCATGTCCCTGACGCTCTATTTTATCATGAAGATTCAAATTAATCTTCTTGCCTCCGGCGCGGACGCCCATTGGAACCGGCAGCGTGTCCGGGTAGCGGTTTTGCTGCCAGCGACGGTAAACATCGAAATCCCCGATGCATTGAATGTCCATCATTTCAAACAGAGGCAGGATGCTCGGAATATCCGATGCAGAGGAGCGCTTCAGCCGGATAGGTGCCATATAACGCGCCAAGGCCTCCATCTGTTCACGGCTGATATGATGGGGCTGGAAGGCTTGACGGGACACCGTGCCGTCCGGTTTCTTCACCGTATATTCCGCTTGGTCGCGTCCCACCTCCACGATCAGCTGGCAGTGCATCGGCAGGCTTTCCTTGCGGTCGGACAGGACAATCGTTACCGCATCGATGGCTTCGCCATCCTCCATAAGCAACGGCAAAAGCGGCTCTTCCTCGATAAGGTGAGTGCCGGACAAAATGACGACATAGGCCGGAGTCACGATCGACTTGTTACCGTATTCAGACCGATTGTTCTTGCGGCGATGAAGCTGCGTGAAGATTTCGTCGGCCAGCTGGTGGGCGCTGCTCCGGCGGTCCGCCAAATAGCGGCTTGACCGGTCATCGTCCCATGTATGCGGAAGCCACCGCAGCCATTGCCACTCGGTGGACTCCTTTTCTTCATAAAAGGCTGCAATTTTCACTTCATCAGGTGAGTGCCTTACAGCTGACTGTGCCATAAGAACCCTCAGCATGTTCAAGACCTGGTCTCTTCCTCCTACGATTCCGATCACCTTCGACTCGAATAACGGAAGCGCGATCGAAGCATCCTCGACGGTTTGAAACTCGGAGGCCAAGCCTTCTGCAGCTTCAATCAGCGGGTCTTTGTCATACCCGTCGGCACGGGGCGTCTTGACCCGGATGCGGAACGGCACTTGCCCTTTGCCGGCGCACACTTCAAGAAAATCCGAATCCTCCGGGGAACGCTCCCACAGATTGCTGCTGCGGTTCTTCACAACGTGAAAGCACACGTCGGGATCGCCGTGAATATCGAACAGCGTCTCAACCTGTTCTTTCTGCCGCTCCTTAAGCTCCTCGCGATGGAGCTCGAGCTGGGCCCGATACTTCTGATTGCGCTCCTCAAGCTTCTTCTGATACGACTTCTTGTTGCTCAGGTACATAAAGAACGGAAGGGTATATGAGGTCAGCATCATCATAATGGACAGCACGATATAAGGACTCCCAGCCCCCATTTTCCCACTCATGCTGATATATACATAGAATCCGATCGTCGCAGCCGTCATTATGATCGGAATTATGATCGAGATCAAGGAGAAGGAAGGCTTGCTGGGCTCGGACGGCGGCCTCAAAATCTCCATGTCTTCATCGGGTAAAGCCGGTTTAATACGCGGCGAACGTTGATATAACACGTTCATATGTCACTTTCCTCCTAATCGAGAGCATCTGGTAGGTTCATTAATTATGTATGTTGTTGATCTAGCATGTTTCAACCAAAACCAAGGGGTTATTTACCCAAATTCAGCCTTCTTGAAACAACGATCTTCTGCCATAGACGGGCGCCTCCTCCGTGGTGGTGGAATATGCCCGCTGCAGGCGGATGTAAGAACCTTCTCTCAACCCTGCCTCGACAAGGCTTGAACGGCCTTCAACCTTGAACCACAAGCCTTCAGGAAACTTCGCTTCCAATATATATTGAATTCCGTCCCCCGACGGTCCATGAAACAAACGCAAGCCCAGCAGCTCGACCAGCCGTTCGATGGAGCATTCGTCTGGAACATCGATATCAAACCATTCTTCTTCGTTACGCCCGCTGATTACGGTAAGAATCATCCGGTCAACCCTGCCTTTCGAATTCAACATCATTCCTTGAATATTCCATGCGTAAAGCCGAAACACCTATATCATAAGATATAAAAAATAGTTACATTATTGTAACTATATCATTCTGGGGTTCGCTCTGTCAATTTGTGACATAATCCCCATTTCCTATTTTTGGGTGGTTATGCATGCTCCCTATGAACTAATTGTGTATCAATTATAATGGATTTCCGCCTCCAATGGGGCCAGATCGGACTGTTCACAAAACTGTCAATCTCATAAAATTGATGCTGATTAATTCTATGAATTTAAGGTTATTTTAAGATTGGCAAATTATAATGCAAATATCATGAAATAAGTTTTCGTGAGGTGATTGATATGAGAACACTGATTATGTTCCAAAACAGACCGGTTCCCGTCTATTTTACGACAGATAGCAAGCAGCCGGTACAGAAGGTGCTTAAACTGCTGACTAGCGCCCTTGACAATAAAATCCGCAATGGAAAAAAAGCGCTGAAAAAATGCCTCAACTCCCTCATCAGCATTGAGATCGAAGGATCCGAGGCAATTCTTCACAGCAAAAGTGAAAACGACTCTCTTGCGCTATCCCTCTTTTAAGAGGGGTAGCCCCTTTTTTTCTTCTATTATAACCTCAAATGGCGCTCCTCCGCCATCTGTGCTCTCTGAATTCGAATTTGAAACAGTTTGACAAGGTTCATTCTCGTTGTCTTCTCTTTGCAGCTCGCCAGCTTCATGAGGATAAAACGATCGATTGACATACAACCCATCCCTCCATGATTGATTTGGAACAACGAACGTTTGCAATTATGCCCTGTTAACTTCTATTAACCCCGCATTTTCAAGCTCAAACGGCTTTTTCCGCTTAAAACAAAGCTTCCCAGGGTTCGACCGTTTTTGACTTTGATCATATTCAGCCTATTTTTTGATCAGTATCTTGCATTATTCAGTACCTAATGATATCTTATTGTTGTCAGCTACTGAACAATAATCACTACCGATGGGCATCACAGACATTCATTCAATAGAAAGGAGGCTCTATTCGCATGGATGTGAGCGTCCAATTCAAAAAAGGAGTTCTCGAGCTCTGCGTCCTTGTGCTCATCAACCGCAAGGATCAATACGGCTATGAGCTGGCGCAGGCCGTTTCGCGGCACATCGAGGTGGCCGAAGGCGCCCTCTACCCGCTGCTTCGCCGCCTTGTGAATGAAGGCTATTGCACGACCTATCTTCAGGAATCCAGCGAGGGGCCGCCCCGTAAATATTACAGGCTTACCGACAGCGGAGTGAATTATATGGAGGCTATGGTGAAGGAATGGAAGGCTTTTGTGAGTAATGTGACCAATCTGATCGAGGAAGGAAATTAGTATGACAAGACAACAGTTCATTTCGATTTTGGAATCTCGGCTAGCCGCACTCCCTCCCGATGAACGGCGGGAGCTGATTCAAGACGTGGAATCCCACTTTATATTCGGCTTGCAGAACGGCCGCACCGAAGAGGAGATTGCCCGCGAGCTTGGCGATCCGTTTGAAATTGCGCGGGATGCGCTTAGCGGCGGATATATTGAAGATATCGGGCTGCCTTCGGCAGCAAGGAAGAAACCAACGTCCATTGGAAAAATAGCCGCTTGCACCGGCCTCGTTTTCTGCGGCATGATTGCGTATCCGCTCATTGCCGCCCTGTGGTCGTTTGGGATAGCCGTTGCAACCTTGGTGCTTGCATGCTTGGTCAGCCCGGCGCTTGTGCTTGTGGAATATATCATCAACGGCAGCTTTTATCCGGCTAAATTGTTTCTGTCGGTATCCCTGGTCGGTGTCGGCATCCTGCTTGTGTATGGCGCTCGTTCAATCTTTCGGTGGCTCTCCTGTCTTACCCGGGGCTACTCAAGCTGGAATGTCCGGGTGATGAAAGGAAGTGACATGCGATGATCAAGAAATTACTATTTGCCTTCGCGGCGGTACTGATCCTCATTGGCATCGCCGGGATGGCCGTAAACAAATTCAAATTCGGCGAGGATCTGGTTGCCTACGAGAAACGATGGGAGCTTGAAGACACTGAAGCACTCAAGCAGTTCAGGCTTTCCAGCGGGTTCGCGACGGAGATCGCATTTGAAACAAGCAGCGATAATACCAGTTCCATTTCATTTGAAGGAACGATTAAGCAAGAGCATGCGGATATCCTTAATGCTTTCGATCCGGCAGGCTCCGAAATCGATCTCGATTTGACTACGCCTCAGGCCATCGAGTTTCTGGGCGTCAACTTCCGGTTCCCCAAAGGGAAGCTGACGGTCTCTCTCCCCGCTGACAAGGAGCTTGAAGAACTGATGGTATCCTCATTATCGAACAACATCCGCTTGAATGGCGCCTCATCCAAGCGAATCGACATCTCACTGACTTCAGGCGATATCGTTCTGAATCAGGTGAACGCCGAGCAGCTTATGATCGAGAACATATCCGGAGACATCAAGGGCACTGGAATACAGGCAGCAACCTCCATCACGAATCGAACGGGCAACATCCGGTTGAAAGATCTGGAAGGTCCCGCCGACGTCAGCCTGACTTCAGGCGATATCCATTTGGGACTGATTGGAAGCTCTCCCGTCAGCATTATATGCAGATCAGGCGATGTAAACGTTCGGCCGGATGCATCATTCAGGGGCGTCTATGAACTGACGACTCGCTCCGGGTCTGTGGATGCCCCGGATTCTCCAGGGGAAACGAACGATACGATTCATGTGGAAACTCATTCCGGAGACATTCGAATTCTCCAGTAGGCGTCATTGACAAACAATATAAAGGTAATATACTATACTTTATAAAGTCAAACTACAACAAGGAGAGTTTTCATACATGTCAAACGTACTATTCATCAAAGCCAACAACAGAGCTATCGATCAATCGGTAAGCGTGAAGATGTACCGCGAGTTTTTGGACGCCTACAAGGCGAATCATCCGGAGGACCAAATTACGGAGCTTGACCTTTTCGCCGAGAATCTTCCATACTATGACAGCACCGCCATCAACGGGATGTTCAAGGCTTCCCGCGGAATCGAGGCAACGCCGGAAGAACAAGCTGCTGCTGCCAATGTTACGAAATATATCGATCAATTTCTCGCCGCTGACAAAATCGTGTTTGCCTTCCCGCTGTGGAATATGACCGTGCCTGCCGTGCTGCATACTTATATCGACTACTTGAACCAGGCTGGCAAAACATTTAAATATACGCCGGAAGGTGTCGTAGGACTTGTGACAGGCAAGAAAGTAGTCCTGCTTAACGCACGCGGCGGCAACTATTCCGAAGGGCCGATGGCCGCTGCCGAAATGGCTGTGAACTTCGTGATCCGCAACCTTCGCCAATGGGGCGTGCAGGATATCGAAACCCTCATCATCGAGGGCCATAACCAATTCCCTCAAGAAGCGGAAGCTATCGTTCAATCCGGCTTGGAGCTCGTGAAAAAAGCGGCTGCCGGCTTCTAAACGAACTTATACCTTTATAACATTCCCTTACTTTATAACGGAAACCACCTTCATTAGGCGCGTCTTGCCATGAAGGTGGTTTTTTTCGCAGCATCCCGCCATGCCCAGCCGCTTCACATGAACGGGAAATGCTGTGCTGTGCATGACCCAGATGCTGTTTGTTATGCTGTTTAGCACCCTACACCTCTTCCCACTTGGTCCAGCGCTCCCGCGGATTTCGCACATACATTTCCCTGTCCCTGCTCATGTACTCATGAATGATGAATTCGCGGCGGATCGTGGCAAAATCCTCATGATACGTTTGAATATAAGCATTGATTTCCTTCTCGGGATAGACTCTCCCTTCTTCCAGCTGCTCGACAAGATGCTCCAAAATAACCAGCTTCTTCTTGTATTGCGCCGGGATGTGCCGGAGCCTCCCTTCGCGGGTCATGAAGTTGTTGATGACGGAAGCCTTATATGCTTCGTTCGTTGATGATTTCATTTCCTTCCCCTCCTCATTCATTGATAATGAATTTAACAAATATTAAATTTAATATTCATCTAATTTAATATTAATCTAATTTGTTTTGTTTTTCAACCCTCCATCCGCCCTCGCCACACCTTTCCAACCGGGCTTGCCCATCCGTCTAAAGCCTTTCTGCCGGGTTCGTTCCCGGCGTCAAATCTGGATTTATCCCTGCATTTGCTGTAGGATTATAATGCTGATGAAAAGCGTAAGGTATATACATAAGGAGGATCACCATGCTAGATGTTCTTGTAATCGGTGCAGGTCCCTGCGGTCTGGCAGCAGCTATCGAATGCGGCCGCCAGGGACTGGACTGCGAAATTATTGATAAGCATAATGTCGTTCATTCCATCTATCTCTACCCCACGCATATGCAATTTTTCAGTACGGCTGAAATGCTCGAAATCGGAGATATTCCGTTTGCCATATCGAATGACAAACCATACCGGCACGAGGCGCTCGCCTATTACCGTCGCGTCGCCAAACATTTTGGTCTGAAAATATCTCCATACGAAGAGGCCCTTACAATTACTAAGCAGCAAGACGGCAGTTTCACTGTCCGCACCCGCCGGCGAAACGGCGAAGAGAACGTGCGGCTGGCCCGTCACGTCGTCATTGCAACCGGATATTTCGATCATCCGAATTATATTGGCATCCCCGGAGAAGACTTGGAGAAAGTCACCCATTATTTCCGCGAGGCCCATCCTTATGCCGGTATGAAGACCGTCATCATCGGCGGCAGCAACTCGGCCGTGGATGCGGCTATGGAGTTGATCCGCGTCGGTGCGGAGGTCACGATGGTTTACCGGGGCGATGCCGTATCCGAAAACATCAAGCCTTGGGTTCGTCCGCTGTTCGACAGCATGGTGCAGAAAGGGCATATCCAGCTCTATCTGCAGTCCCGTGTCGTTGAAATCACGGAGAATTCGGTCCGAATCGAATCCACCAAAGGCGAAGAGCTGCAGCTCGATAACGACTTTGTCCTCGCCTTGACGGGATTCCGACCGGACCGCAAGCTCCTCTCCTCCTCCGGCGTTCAACTGGACCAGGACATGGAGAAGCCGCTGTATAACCCGGAGACGATGGAAACGAACGTGCCCGGATTGTATGTCGCAGGGGTAATCGCTTCCGGACGCAACGCGAACGAGGTCTTTATCGAGACCGGCCGTTATCATGGGCGGTTAATCGCACAGCACTTGAATGCTACAGCACAAAGCTAAGCTAATAAGGAGTGATTCCGTATGGATGTAACCTCCCTCATCCTGCTTGCCATGGCTGCGCTCGGGATTATCAGCAGCAACTCGGCCGTAACCATCGCGATGCTCGCCCTTTTGCTGATCCGGGTGACCGGCTTTCACCAAGCCTTCCCATGGCTTGAGAAATACGGCCTCACCATCGGGATCATCATATTGACCGTTGGCGTCATGTCCCCGCTGGCTAGCGGGAAGATGAGTCTTGCGTCGATCGGCCAATCGTTCCTGAACTGGAAGTCGCTTCTCGCCATCGCCGTAGGCATGCTTGTCGCTTACCTTGGGGGCAGGGGAGCTACCCTGATGGGGAGCAACCCGACCGTCGTCGCAGGTTTGCTGATCGGGACCGTGCTCGGTGTCGCGTTATTCCGCGGGGTCCCGGTCGGTCCGCTAATTGCAGCCGGACTATTGTCCCTGTTGATCGGCAAGTCCTGAATGGCATTACCGTTTGATTACAGATCCTTTCATGAAACAAGTTCTGCCTCCTGAACGTCTTACTATACGTAGGGAGGCTTTTTCGATTTTGTATTTATGCAAACCTATCATTTCCATTCAAAGTCAAATTTATGGTATGATAGCTATCGTATTTTATGAAGTCTCTTCTTCTTTGAGCTTATGTACAACGTTAGATCCAGGAGGTAATCCCATTGTCGTCAACTAATACGGAATCGTCCGCCGCTCCTATGAGAAGGCTTCCCCTGCTGCTCTTCAGGCAGCTCCGACCGAAGCAATGGACTAAGAATTTACTCATTTTTGCAGCTCCTTTATTCTCCTTTGAAACGGTACATGCCCGCACGCTGCTCGATACCGTGATCGGCTTTTTTCTGCTATCCTTTGTATCCGGCTGCGTTTATATTGTCAACGACTATGCGGACCGCGAGGCGGATCGGAACCACCCGGTCAAGAAATTCCGCCCTATGGCTTCCGGCGAACTTCCGCCAAATTTGGCGCTTGTTTTTGGCGCCCTGCTGCTCATCGCTTCCCTAGCGGTATCTTACCTTTTGAACCCGTTGTTCACAGGTCTGCTGCTGCTCTATTTTGCGATGAATGTCGCCTACTCTTTCCGGCTGAAACACGTCGTTATCATTGATATTATGATCATTGCGGCCGGGTTCGTGCTTCGGGCGATTGCGGGCGGCCTTGTCATCCACGTGCCGTTTACGCCGTGGTTTCTCTTGTGCACGATGCTTCTCTCCCTGTTCCTTGCAATCGGGAAACGGCGCCACGAGCTTTATTTGCTGCAAAGCGACGTAGGCTCCCATCGTAAAGTGCTGGATCATTATTCGTTTGACCTGCTGGACCAGATGAGCAGTATCGTGACAACGGCGACGATCATCAGCTACTCGCTGTTCACCTTTACTTCGGGCCGAACCGTCCACCTCATGTGGACGATTCCGTTCGTCATATACGGCATGTTCCGTTATCTGTACCTGATCCACATCGAGAAGAAAGGCGGCGCCCCGGACAAGGTTCTCTTGGAGGATCGCCACATCTTGATCACCGTGATCTTATACGTGGTCAGCGTCGTCGTAATTTTAGTGAACTTTGAATAGCATCTAAACGTCTTATTATAGAAGGAATGACCTATGAAGCAAAAATTCGCGATTTTTGATGTTGATAAAACGGTGATCCGCACGGACTCCATGTTCCAGTTTCTAATCTACGGGTGGAAGAAGCGACCGTCCTCGGCTCCGCACCTATTTAAGGTTGTGCTGCATTCCGCCCTGTATAAAGCGGGGGTGATGCCGGCAGAGCAGGCCAAGAGCGCATATTTTCATGCCATTCGCCATATGGACGATTCGGACCTTGAGCATTTCTATCGGACTAAAATTTTGCCTGCTATGTATCCGGAAGCGGTCAACGTCATGAAGGACAAGAAAAATCAAGGCTTCCATGTCCTGCTCGTGACCGCATCCCCTGATGCTTATATGAGATTTTTTACCGAATTGCCGTATGTCGACCATGTGATCGCCACAAAGCTAACGTCCCGAAACGGACGCTTCACCTCGATGATTGAGGGGAAAAATTGCAAAGGGGAAGAGAAGGTCCTTCGAATCCGGCAATATTTAGAGGATACCGGCCTCGTCATTGATTACGAGCAGTCCTGCGCGTATTCCGATTCGCTGTCCGATTTGCCCATGCTGGGCTTGGCCAAGCATAAATACTTGATCAATCACAATTCCGCCCATGGATGCGAGGGATTAATATGGAACAAATAAAAGCGAAGGGAGCGCCGCGTCATCTCGGCAAGGGGCTGATGATCCTGTCGGCCTTTCTGACAGCGACTGGTCAATTGTTCTGGAAGTGGGGGCATACGAATCTGTGGTACATGGCCATCGGATTTATTTGTTACGGGCTTGGCGCCTTGCTCATGATCAAGTCCTTTTCCTTGGAAAAGCTGTCGGTTGCCTACCCGCTGATGTCCATCAGCTACATCGTGGCGCTGTTTTACGGCGAGTTTTTCCTGGATGAGCCCTTAAGCATCAAAAAATTGGCAGCTGTTGCTTTGCTCGGAATCGGGGTGACCTTAACCTCCTATGAAAAATGAATGGATCCTGTATGCGCTGCTGCTTGTTATGACTCTCTTCGGCTCCTTGGGGAGCGTGCTGTTCAAAGCCTTCACGGCGAACAAGCAGCTCAAGCTGCTCCTGGCCGGGTTTATCAGCTATGGCTTGGGTGCGCTGCTTAACATCTATTTGCTTGGTCAGCTGCCTTACACGCTTGTCATGCCGGCCAACGCTCTGACCTTTCTGTGGGCGCTGATCTTTGCCAGGCTTGTGTTCAAAGAGACCGTCGGCATCGGAAAAATAGCGGGCGTAGCTTTTATCATCTCCGGATTATTGCTCCTCGTATGGTGACGGTGAGTACGCTTGTGAGAACAAATCTTAACTATTGATGGATTGGTGGAATGTGAACATGTCTTTTCTAAGCTATTTGTTTCGAAACAAACGCGACAATTACACGGCCATCGGACTGGCTGTCTGCCTTGCGGTGCTGTATTTCTATATGAACATCCCGTTTGTTTCATACATAAGGGACAACGCGGCCTTGCTTGCCCCTCATAACCCTTTTTACGGAGCGCCGTTTCAGTTGAATTTGTTCAACTTTGACCCTTCCATGCAATACGGGCCCGAAAATGTCACGATTATTCACCCGCTTATCAATTTCTTAACCAGTACGCTGACCCTTCTGTTCGGCAAATCGAATTTGCCCTTTCTGATCATTCAATCGATCTTGAATGCATGCAGTTCGGCGATTCTGTATTATCTCATCCGCCGGATCGGTGCCGGCTGGCTGCTAGCCTTCATTATGGCAATCTTCTTTGGCATCAGCTCGTATACGATTTTCACCGCACTGATTCCTGACTCCTATGCTTATGCACAGTTTGTCATCATCCTTTCAGCTGGTTATCTGCACTATTGCCGGGCCCAGGATCGCTTCAGCGTGCCGGCTAACGCTGCCTTTGGACTGCTTAATTTCGGAATTACCTCGACGAATGTGGCAACCTTCTTCGGCGCATTCTTCTTCAGCTTGTTTGACCGGCGACGCCATTCGATTTGGGGCCGGCTCCTGTACACCTTGCTCGTATTTGCCGCGTTGGTCGCAGGTGCGACGCTGATTCAGTATTTCGTCTTCTCGGGAAAGACATGGATTGGAAATGTATTCTCGAGCATGCAAAGCGGCGCTTTCAGCTACGTGGCGCCCTTCTCGTTTGCGCACCATTCCCGTGTTTTTCATATGCTGCTGGTGAGCCCGATCCTTTCCCCTGAGATGGCCATGATCGATCCCGGCATCGCCGCTTTCGCGACGGATTTAACCAAGCCTTACCCGGTCTATGTCAACATCATCGGATTCGGGCTGCTTGCGCTCGCCATCCTGGCTTTTGTAAGCGGCTTGAGAACGCGGAATGCCTGGGCCTTCATCGTTTACATTATGTTCGGGATTCTGCTGCATGTCGTTGTCGGCTTCGGGCTCGCAACCTATTCCTATGATTTGTATCTGTACGCAGGCCATTACCTGTTTGCTATATTCGTCCTGGCGGCCATGCTGATCTCGAAGCTGCACCAAGGCCTGGTCAAACAGCTGCTGACCGGTGTCATGATCGTATTTATGCTTGTCACCCTCGTCCATAACATCGTCTTGCATCATCAAACGCTGGACTACATCCAGACCACGTATGAGACGGTGCTCCAGACGCCTGAGCCCTGAGGAATTCAAACAGTAAGCACACCGGCAATAAAGCCAATAGAGTCAACCATAAACATCAAAGACCCGCTTCCAGGCCGCGCAGGCCATGGAAACGGGTCTTATTCAAGTTCTGCTTCTAAGCTTCAAGATGCTGCACATTGTACAGCCGGGCATAGCTGCCGTCCAGGTTCATCAGCTCGGCATGCGTGCCCTGCTCGGTAATCCGGCCGTTCTCCAACACGACGATCTGATCGGCGTGCGTAATCGTTGACAAACGGTGCGCGACAATGAGCGTGGTCCGATTATGGGTCAGCGATTGCAGCGCCTGCTGAATAAGATGCTCGGATTCCAGATCCAGCGCAGAGGTCGCCTCGTCGAGCACAAGAATGTCCGGATCCTTAAGAAAGACGCGGGCAATGGCAAGCCGCTGCTTCTGTCCGCCGGACAGCTTGACGCCCCTCTCGCCAACCTCCGTCTCATATCCCTGCGGCAGCTGGGTGATAAAATCATGGGCGTTGGCAGCCTTCGCCGCGGCGATGATCTCCTCTTCGCCTGCCTCCGGGTTGCCGAACAGGATATTCTCCCGGACCGTGCCGCTGAACAGGAAATTATCCTGAAGCACCATACCGATCGATCCGCGCAGGCTGTCCAGCGTTAAGCTGCGAACATCATGTCCGTTGATTTTGACCGCGCCCTGCTGAACGTCGTAGAATCTTGGAATCAAACCGATTAGCGAGGATTTCCCCCCGCCGCTCATCCCGACGAAGGCGATCGTCTGCCCCTGCTTAATCGTCAAATTGATGTCTTTCAGCACCCAACCCGCATCGTCGTTATACTGAAACCACACCCGGTCGAATTCGATCTGCCCCGCCTGCTTCAGCTCCTTGGCATCCGGCCGGTCCACGATATCATAGGGCTCGTCCATTAATTCCTTGACGCGCTCCAGCGATGCAGAGGCTTGTGTCAACACCGTCGACGAGTTAATCAGACGCCGCAGCGGCGCATACAGCCTGTCCAGGTAACCAAAGAAGGCAACAAATGTCCCCAGCGTTAGATCCCCCTGGATAACCCGGTACCCCCCGTAGCCGATCACCAGGATCGGCGCGATGTCGGTCAGCGTGTTGATCACCGAGAAGGTGAGCGCGTTCCAGCGCGTCTGGGCCATCGCCTTTTTCAGGAAATTTCCGTTGATGCCTTCGAATTTCTTCTGATCGTAACGCTCCAGCGTAAAGCTTCGAATAACGGAGATCCCCTGAATGCGCTCATGCAGGTACGCTTGAATGCCGGCCAGCGCCTGGGACCGATCCTTCGTGAGCTTCTTCAGCCGCTTGTACAGCAGGTTGACCGCCAATCCGTACAGTGGAAGCACCGCAATGGATACCAGGGTCAGCACCGGATTCATGACAAACATGATGACCAGAACGAAGAGCAGTGTGAAAATGTCCAGCCAAATGTTCATCATGCCGACTTCCACCAGGTTCTTGGACTGCTCCACATCATTAATAAAGCGGGAGATTGCCTCCCCCACCTTCGTGTTCTGATAATAGCGCAGCGACAGGCGCTGAAGATGAGCGTACAGCCGGTTTCGCATATCGAAGAGAATCCGGCTTGTAATGAACTGCGCGAAATACTGCCGGAAATACTCGACCGGTCCCCGGATGATGACAAACACCACCAGAGTACCGCCGAGAATCCACATGAGCTGCTCAATCTTCTGTGCGACGGACAGCTGTTGGTTGATCAGAAGGTCATCCACAACATACTTCATGATCATCGGGAGCAGCAGCGGGATCCCGAATTTAATCATCCCGATCGCGAGGGTCAGAATGATCCACTTCATATAAGGCTTAACGAATGGATAGTAAATTTTCCATGATTTCAAGTGAGATAACAGCCCCTTTCCTATGCAATCCACCCGGTTGTTCTATAAAGAGCGGTTGACAATTAAACCCTTCAATGATTTATTAGTTCTAAACTCAATTATTGTATCATATCACGCAGGAGGATTTCTTTCATGACCAGGATTTTCGTGACGGAAGCGGTTATGCTGGCCATATATGGCCAATTGTTGGTACCGCCGACGCCCGTCGAATACATTGTTCCGTATACAACCATATTGGAATTGTACGAGCTCCATGCCAGCGAGGAGCAGCTCATGAACAATACCGCAGATGATCAGCACGTCAAGATGAAGATCCGTGAGCTCATCTCCTATTTCGAGGAGCCGCTCAATAAGAAGAAGATCGATCGCGCCCTTCAGGTCCCTTGGGCCAAGAGCCCGATGATTCCTGTGGGGGAATCCACAACCGTAACGGTGATGAATACCTTGGATACCGCAACCTACGGAGAGGCCTTCGATCCGATCGAAACCGAGCTTCTGCTCGCTTCCCAAAAGGCCGAAGCACCGATCCTGACCGACCAATACGAGCTGATTCAGCGTATCGTGGAAAGCGCTCTCCCCGTTCAAGTGTATGATATCGACGACTTCGATTTCGCCCTCGAAATACCGATGTCTTAAACGATCGCTGCGGACGGCGCTTCGCCAACAGATCGTATTCATGATATTCGAGGCGTTAAACGCGGTTTAATCCAATAAATACGCACAGGCAGCCGTTCACCAGCATGAAGCGCCGCCTTATTGGGAGACACGTATTTATAAAACAACCTGTTGGGCATAATTCCGGTAGTGGACCGGACTCATGCCCTTTTTATTTTTTATACGTTTGTGAATATGTATATAATACTGCACTTCCATTGTTCGTTGGTTCTAACAATTGGGATGCGCCTTCAAACCCGGCTGCTTATTTATGCTATCGGCAGGTTCATAAGAAGGACATTAGGACAAAGCATATTATTTTAAATGATGGATTAGAATGTCTTTAAAATTTTGTGCAGCTTTTGACAAATATCCATGCTCTATCCATATGAGGGCAGTTTCAGAGTTTATGCTTGGTATGATCTCGGCATAAGACAAGGTGTTGCACATTTTTATCTGTAAAGCGATTTTAGGAACAATTGCAATTCCTAGTCCTGAATCGGCTAAAGTCATTAATGTTGTCACATCAGGGCTTTCGCATGTAATGTTTGGATTAAATCCAAAACTGTTACATGTTTCAATAAACTTGTGAAAAACATTGTAATCGCCCTGGCCATGTAATACTAAAAGCGGCTGATCCTTCAATTCTTGTATCGGAATCGTTGTTCCCTTAAAAAGAGTGCCATTAGAAGGTTGTAGAGCTACGAGTGGTTCAGATTGTATATGGTGGATTGAAAGATTTCTCATTTCGGTCATTTCTTTAGATTGGAATGGTAACCTTACAATGCCTAATTCAATGTCTTTATTTAGAAGAAGCTCTTCAATTCTTTGTGAATCTTCCTCCCAAAGTTGAAACGAAATAAGTGGATATTTCTCTTTAAATAATTTTAAAAGTGGAGGAAGGTAGGGTACGCATGACATTACTGTCCCTAATGAAAGTTTCCCTCTTATTCCTTCCTGCTGTTCCTTAACTTCTGCAATCATCCCATCAATTGAATTTATAACTTCTTTCGCTCTTTTATAAAATGTCTCTCCGGCAGGAGTTAATTCAAATATCTTATTATTACGTTTAATAAGCATTACTCCCAGTTCATCTTCTAATGCCTTTAGTTGCATACTTAACGGGGGCTGGCCAATATGTAACCGGTTAGCTGCACGTGTTATCTGCCCTTCTTCTGCAATCGTTATAAAGTAAACCAGTTTCTTTAAATCCATGATCTCCAAAGCGCCCTTTCCATCATATATTTTATATATACTTACTTACTATTATATATATTTTACATATGTATTTACTACATCCTAAAATAAAACAGTAGCCGAAAGACAGCAAGGAATAGTTTATTTGAGGAGAGGACCAAGGATATGAAACCACTAAAAAGCTTCCGTGAATATGTGGAAATCTTAAAAGAATATAACGAAATCGTTCCGATCCATCAGGAGATCGATTGGAACTTAGAGATGAGTGCCATCATTCGTCGTGCTTATGAACTGCCGTCACCGGCACCACTTTTTAAAAATATTAAAGACAGTAGTCCAGGATTTGAGGTATTAGGTGCACCTGTAGGTATTAGCCCCAATAAGGAGCATCCATTTATTCGAGTAGCGCTTTCCCTTGGGCTTCCGATTAACACGCCTGCCCCTGAGCTGGTTAAAGAGTGGTCTAAACTTCCCGACGTTCATCCCATTCCCCCTCGCTTGGTTACGAATGGTGAATGTAAAGAAAACAAATTATTTAATGACGACATTGATCTGACTAAACTTCCTGTACCGTATATTCATGTTGGCGATGGAGGACGTTACATTAATACTTACGGAATTTTGATTGTCCGCACACCTGATGGATCTTGGGTTAACTGGTCCATATCCCGTGTAATGCTGGAGGGTCCCCGTTCAATGGCCGGTGTTGTTATAGCCTCTCAGCACCTCGGAAAAATATATGGAGAATGGAAAAAGGAAGGGAAAGAAATGCCGTTTGCCTTATGCTTGGGTGTCGATCCCGGTATCTCCATGATTGCAGGGTATCCTCTTCCCGACCATGTTAACGAAGGAGAGTTGATTGGAGGGTGGTATGGTGAGGCCATTGATGTTGTTAAATGCGAGACCAACGATTTGGAAGTCCCGGCTACAAGTGAAATTGTGATCGAAGGTACCGCATCCTTTGAAGAGATGATTCCAGAAGGCCCAATGGGTGAATATGCCGGTTATACATGGGTCGGGCATGAAGAACAAGCTCCACGCTTTCATGTGACCGCTATGACTTATAGAAATCATCCAATAATGCCGGTAACTGCAGCAGGTATCCCACCTGAAGAAAATCACACCAACTGGGGCATCGCTATTGCTGCAAGCATTCAACATGCGCTGAGAAAACAAGGACTGCCTGTAAAGGAATGCTTTATTCCATTAGAGTCTGCGGTGCATTGGCTTGTTGTCACCGTAGATCGCAGCCGTCAAAGAGAAGATCATGAAGGGCTGGCTTATAGAATCGGCGAAGCCGTTTTTGCAACCAGAGCCGGTTCTTATGTGCCAAAAGTTATTGTCACAGATGACGATATCGATCCAAGTGATATCAACCAAGTGGTGTGGGCTTTGGCAACTCGACATCGTCCAGATCAAAGAATAACCATGACCGACCAAAACGTACTTCCCCTTGTTGCTTACCTGGATGAAAAAGAAAAAAGCACAGGAGTTACTACAAAGGTCATTTACAATTGCTTGATGCCATGGAATGATACCTCGGCAGATAAGCAACCCATCGAAGCATCGTTTAGAAGTTATCCTGAGAAATTACGAAATCATATCGTTAAGAATTGGGAAAACTACGGATTTTAAATGATTTTCATCGAAATTATGAATGACTTCACAGTAATTACAGCAAGCAATTTAATACAAAGGAAGTTACACAAGATGAAGTTAATTGTAGCAATAACGGGAGCAACAGGAGCCATGTTTGGTGTCCGCCTTCTGCAATTTCTTAAATCTACTGACGTTGAAACACATTTGGTATTATCCTCATGGGCGGCTGCAACCATACAAAGTGAAACGCCGTTTACAGCGAAGGAAGTTTCAAAGATGGCAGACTATTCGTATTCCAACAAAGATCTGGGATCCAGGATTTCAAGCGGCTCCTTTCAGGTCGACGGGATGATCGTTATTCCCTGTACAATGAAAACACTGGCTTCCATTCGAATAGGCTTAGGGGATAATCTGATTGCTCGAGCAGCGGATGTCATATTAAAAGAACGTAAAAAGTTGGTATTGGTCACACGTGAAACCCCACTCAATGATATTCATCTTGAAAATATGCTGTTTTTATCTCGTATGGGAACGGTTATTCTCCCTCCAATGCCGGCGTTCTATAACCATCCACAATCATTGGATGATGTAGTGAATCACATTGTATTTCGAACGTTGGATCAATTCGGGATTCATATGCCAGAAGCAGAAGAAAAACGCTGGGGAGGGATGTTGCCTAATTAACATTTGACCTGAATTTATAAGAGCAGCTCTAATTTTACTAAAAGAGGATGTAGCAGTTTATCCTGACTGAAAAAAATTCCCCGTAAGGGGAATTTTTGAATTCGAGCTATCCAAATGTTCGCCTGGTCAATTGCCGCTGACACAGCGGCAATCTTCATATAAACAGACAAGAGGCACGGTCCCCTGCGGGGCCGTCCCCTCTTGCTTTTGCAGAACAACCCGCTTTTTCTTGCTGCAGCCGCTATGGAGCTTCCTTCGCCTTTTGGGCTTTCTCAAGTAAATGGACGGTGATCTTATCCATCTTGGGCAAATCCTCAGGGTTAAAAAACTTCAACGAGATTTCCGCATCCATCGACAGTTGAATCGCGCTGCGCAGACCCGTTGCCTCATAAAGGCCGATGACATAGTATTCCTCGTCTCCGCCAAGATGCTTCTTCATGTACTCCGGACCGGATACCAGCTCCAGCAGCCGCATCTCATCCGCGGTAAGCCCGGTTTCTTCCCACAGCTCTCTGGAAGCGGTATCTTCAAGGGCTTCGCCAGGCTTCAGGTTCCCCATTGGAAGTCCCCATACGTCCCTGTTCTGCCGCTTCAGAAGCAGGAGCTCTCCATGCTCGTTCAGTACGAGCACAGCCGCCTTTACGCGGACCACCGAACGCTTGCCGATATATTGGCGAATATCGCGGTGATATACGTTCATCCCGGGAACCTCCTTTCCCTAGACAGCGCTGAAGTATATTCCTATGCGATCAATTCACTGCGCCCTCTTCTTCATAAATATACGAAATGTCATCCAGTGATTCCTCATAAGTGACGTGCAGCGTAAAGCCCTTCAAATACCAGAGGTCCTGCTCCTCCATATAGAACGTGACTTCTTCCGACCGCTCGGTCAGTCCCGGGGATCTTGGCTCCTCGACGGAAATGCCAAGCGAAAATCCGGGATGCAGCCCGCCGCCTGAGCTATACCGTGGGAAGAAGCGCACATACGTGCCTGGTTGAAGGTCCAGTTCCTTTCTGTACCAACGCGCCGCCTCATCGCTGACTTGAATCTGCATTTGTTGTGCCCCCTTCTCAAGAAGTCAATTTCCGACAGCCTCCGGCTAAAGCATCTCTCAATAGAAAGGCCGAAGTTTCTGGTCTTTTGATGTAAATTCCATGTACGTATTAACATAATAACGCAAACATACATTAGGTTACAAATCCATTTTGATAACATATTCATGACGGATTGAGCTTGATCCCTTGAGCGGATTCCTCAAAATTTAGGTTTGACACACTTCAGAATCTGGTGTTACAATTCACTCCATACGAGATCGATTTGAATTTATTGTAAAATTACGAAGAAAGGGTGAGCCTCATGTTGAATCCAATTGGCATGGATGTCTTGTTTGATCTGAAGATCCTACAATTGAATATGATTCGGCTCCCCGTTCGTGCTGCATCGTCATCATGAAGCCATGTTCATACGGATTCCAAGTCCGCTGGGTGAACTGGCATAACCGCGCGCGAAAGGCCTCGATCACCGTGCGTATGATAGGTTAAAGATTGAATAAGCATATCGTCCGTCGCCGGATGATGTGCTTTTTTTGGTTTTCAGAGATGATCGGCTGCAGAAAACCTGCATACGAAAGGAAGGGATACCATGTTTGCCGTACTTCGAAATTTAGGATGGTTTTTCAAGCGAGAACGAAAACGATACTTAATCGGATTATTTTTCCTCATTTTTTGCGGGCTCATCGAGCTCCTGCCGCCGCTGCTGCTCGGAGACGCGATTGACGATATCGTCAGCAGCTCCATTACCTGGGCCTCCCTGGCCAGATATATCCTGATGATTCTCGGGATCGTTGCAATCGTTTACGGCGCGACCTACATATGGATGCACCGCCTGTTTGGAGGCGCAAATCTCGTGGAGCGCCTGCTTCGGACCCGCTATATGAATCACTTGCTGCGAATGCTGCCGCCGTTCTTCGAACGGAACCGGACCGGGGACTTGATGGCCAAGGCAACGAACGATCTGCGATCCGTTGCGGCCACGGCCGGATTCGGCATGCTCGTCATGACCGACTCCACGATCTATTTGATCGTTGTTCTGTTTGCAATGGGCTTTATCGTCAGCTGGAAGCTGACGCTCGCGGCGATTCTCCCGCTTCCCATCATCGCCATCGGCATGGTGATCTATGGAAGAGCGATCCATAAGCGCTATACGCTAGCGCAGGACGCATTCGGAGATATGAACGACCAGGTGCTGGAATCCGTTGCCGGCGTGCGGGTCGTCCGGGCTTATGTACAGGAACGTGCCGACCAGAAGCGGTTTCAAGATATCACGGACGATGTCTACCGCAAAAACCTGGCCGTAGCCAAAGTCGACGCTCTATTCGAGCCGACGATTAATTTTTCCATTGGACTGAGCTATGTGATCAGCTTGGCCTACGGCGTATATCTGGTCTTTCATAACCAAATCACCCTTGGGGATCTCGTATCGTTCAATATGTACCTGGGGATGATGATTTGGCCGATGTTCGCGATCGGCGAGCTGATCAATATCATGCAGCGGGGCAATGCGTCCTTGGACCGTGTCAATGATACACTCCATACGCCGCCGGACGTCGCAGACCCGGAACAGCCCGTCGACCTGGATCAACCGGATTCGATCCATTTTCGGGACGTCACGTTCCGCTATCCGACCTCATCCGTCGATAATCTGAAAAATGTCAGCTTTACGCTGCAAAAAGGCCAGACGCTCGGCGTTGTCGGACGAACGGGAAGCGGTAAATCCACGCTGCTGAAGCAGCTTCTGCATGAATATCCGACCGGAACCGGAGATATTCTGATCGGAGGCGTTCCGATCGAGAGGCTGGCTGCCGACAAACTGCACAGCTGGATCGGGTATGTTCCCCAAGAGCAAATTCTGTTCTCCAAAACCGTGAGGCAGAACATCCAATTCGGCAAAAAGGACGCCAGTGACGAGCTCATTATGGAAGCGATCACCACTGCTGCATTCGATAAGGACTTGGTCACGCTGTCCGATGGACTTGACACGCTCGTCGGCGAGAAGGGCGTTGCCCTCTCCGGCGGCCAGAAACAGCGCGTCTCCCTTGCCCGTGCCTTTATCGGCGACCCTGAAATTCTGATTCTGGATGACTCCCTCTCGGCAGTCGATGCCAGAACCGAGGCGAGAATTATCGAGAATATCCGAAGCAAGCGAGCGGGCAAAACAACACTGATCTCGACCCATCGCTTGTCGGCGGTACAGCACGCGGATTTCATCGTTGTGCTTGAGGACGGCCGGATCATCGAGCAGGGGACCCATGACGAACTGCTGGCGCTTGGCGGTTGGTACCGCGAGCAATATGAACGCCAGCAGGTCGAAAACAATCTGACCTCCGAGGAGGTGTCGTAATTGACTCCAAATGAAACAACGATATCCAATGATTCCGGAATCGCCAAGAGGCTGTTCCGATATGCATTAACGGCCAAAGGCACCTTCATTGCGGCGCTGCTCCTGCTTGCGCTCGGGGTAGCTGCCGAGCTCGCCGGCCCGTTCATCGCCAAAACGATGATTGACGACCATATCCTTGCCATTGAGAAGCCGTATTATGAGAGCAAGGAAGCGGATGGCGCCGCACAATATAAAGGGACCTATTACAAGCGTGAGGACCGATTTACCTCGGGTGAAACACGCGGACAGGAGGTACGGATCCTCCAGGTTGGACGCAGCTTCTATTTTATCCATGAACCGGTGACGCGGGTTGACGGTACGCGCTCTTATGAGAACGGAATGCTGACGATCACCGCTGGGCAGGAGCAGCTCCGGTATCCGGCAGTCCCCTTGTCCACAAGTGAATTATTCGAGTTTTACAAGCCGGAGCTCCCCAGCATCTACAAGCTGGTCGGCCTGTTCCTGATCTGCTTGCTGGTGTCCATGGTTACGGTGTTCGGCAGAACCTACTGGCTGCAATCGGCAGCCAACCGGGTCATCCAGAAGCTGAGAACCGATGTGTACGCGCACATTCAGCGGCTGCCGGTGCACTTCTTCGATAATCTTCCGGCGGGCAAGGTCGTATCCCGGGTTACCAACGATACCGAGGCGGTCAAAGACCTGTTCGTAGCCGTGTTATCCAACTTTAGCTCTGGCGCAGTCTACATTACCGGGATCTATGTCGCCTTGTTCCTTCTGGATGTTCGTCTCGGATTAATCAGCCTGTTTGTTATTCCGATGCTGATCGTATGGACGATTCTATACCGCAAATTCGCGACGAAATACAATACGGTCATCCGGTCACGCCTCAGTGAAATTAACGCCATTATCAACGAATCCATTCAGGGGATGGCCATTATTCGCGTATTCCGCCGCCAGAAAGCGACCCAGGAGGAATTTGAAGCACTGAACGCCGATTACATGGCGCATCAGAACAAGATGCTGAATCTAAACTCCTTCACCACGCATAACCTTGTTAACGTACTGCGTAACGTAAGCTTCGTTGTCGTGCTGTGGTACTTCGGCTCTGCTTCGCTGAATGGGGCCGGCATCGTATCGATCGGGGTTCTCTACGCCTTCGTTGACCTGCTCGGCCGGATGTTCCAGCCGATTACCGGCATGGTGAATCAGCTGGCAGCGCTGGATACCTCCATCGTATCCGCGAAGCGCGTGTTCGAGCTGATGGACGAAACCGGCGAGAACGTAACGGACGGCTCAATGCCTCGATATTTGGGGAATGTGGAATTTAAGGGCGTTTCCTTTGCGTACAAGAAGGACTGGGTACTCAAAAATATCTCCTTCGAAGCTAAGCAGGGCCAGACGGTAGCCCTTGTCGGCCACACCGGCTCAGGAAAAAGCTCCATCATCAACCTGTTGTTCCGCTTCTACGACCCGCAGCAAGGCACCATTACGATCGACGGGAAGCCGGTGACCGACATTCCGAAGCAGTGGCTGCGGAAGCATATGGGCATCGTGCTTCAGGATCCGTATTTATTCACCGGAACGATTGCCTCGAACGTAAGCCTTGGCGATCCCGAAATTACGCGGGAGCAGGTCGAACAGGCGCTTCGCGATGTAGGCGCAGACCGGCTGCTGGCCCATCTCCCTCAAGGATTCGATGAGCCCGTGATCGAGAAAGGCAGCACGCTCTCCGCGGGTCAGCGTCAATTGATCTCGTTCGCGCGCGCACTCGCATTCAATCCGGCTATCCTCATTCTCGATGAGGCTACAGCCAACATCGATACGGAGACCGAAGCGCTGATCCAGGATGCGCTTGAGGTTCTGAAGCGCGGGCGCACGACCTTCATCATCGCGCACCGGCTGTCGACCATTCGCAGCGCAGACCAGATTCTTGTTCTGCACCGGGGCGAAATCGTTGAGCGAGGCTCGCATGATGAATTGATGGCCCTTGAAGGAAGGTACTATAAGATGTATCAGCTGCAGCAAGGAGGCAATTCCGGCCAAACCGAGCATAAAGAGCCGGTAGGAGCTCAGCTAGCTGCCAAACCTGCAGGCAGTCATCTATAAATTATAGGGCCAAAAGCTGTGTCCCTGGACCCTAGCGGCAGTGGCGGCGCTTAACGCATTATCCCATTTGCCGCCCGGGTACATCCATTGATTAAAGACAACCATGCAAGAAGGCTGCCCTTTCGCGTATTCAAACGCGTGAGGCAGCCTTCTTGTTTATGCTTGTTTGTACAGCCGAATA
The DNA here is from genome assembly GCF_038002285.1 of Paenibacillus sp. FSL R5-0810. NCBI lineage: Bacteria > Bacillati > Bacillota > Bacilli > Caryophanales > Paenibacillaceae > Paenibacillus > Paenibacillus sp. FSL R5-0810. The sequence goes on along the minus strand of NZ_JBBOCF010000001.1, from coordinate 830,499 downwards.
TGCCGGCCCAGCTGAAGCATTACTTCGACAATTCAAGCTTATCATCGATTTTGACTGTAATTTTCGAATACTTGGCCGGAATGAGCACATCATCCGAAGATGAAGAAATCACTTGCGGATAAAATTTGTCCGGGTCAGGTTGTACGATTCGGTAGTAGATCACCGCTTCCGTGCTGCTTGCATAATCCACCGAGGTAATCTTGATGGAATACCCCGGATGCGGCAGATCATCCTTCGTTACCGTGACTTTGTTCTGCTTCTCGTCCGCTTTTTCGATACGGGTCGTTACGCTTGGGTCGGATTCGCCTGGCTCGGCAGGAAGGGCATTCTTCTGATGCTCTTCAATAAATTGAACAGCGTTGTACACCAGCTCGGCCGCTTCGATCCGTTTCAGCTTTTGATCCGGATGGAATTTGTCGTTAGCGTCCAGCTTCGCGATTTTCGTCAGCAGCAGAAATTGAACCGCGCTTTTGCTTTCCTGCTTGATTTGGTCCTCATCCGCCACATTCACGTACATCATCACGACCGGGTAATCGCCGGTTTTCCCGATCGCTTCAACCAGCAATGTCGCAAAGTCCTCACGGGTGATCGGCTTATTCCACTCCATATCCGCCGTTACGGACAGTCCGTTCTGGGCCGCAATATTGACCGCATCCGCGAACCAGGCATCTTTCGGAACGCTCTCGAAGGAACGGCCCGTAAAGTTCGGCATCACCTTCAAATCGACCGCATTGACGATCAACTGCACAGCCTGTGCATACGTTAGAGGCTTGCCAGGAGCGAACCGGTCAGCACTCACGCCTTGAATAACTCCTTTCGCTTGCAGCTCCTTCACCATTTGCAGCTGCTTCTCTCCCTGGATATCGGTAAAAGCCGAAGCAGCGCCAGCGCCTAGGAGTGAGGATGCCACCAGAATCGCAGATAACCATTTTGTTGTTTTCTTCATCATAACACCTCCTATCATTTCTGACGCAGGGGCGTTGGAATATGTTTCATATCTGCGTATTTTTCTATACGCTTTTTTCGCCGTCCAGGCCAAGCTTCACATACATTTCCTTCGAGTAGCCTTGCAGCTTCTGTTCGAGGGCCTGTGCCTGGTCTTTAAAGGCGGTCAGCTCGCGGATCATGCGGGAACGTCCGGCCGGGCTGAAGGTTTCATGAATCCGTTCTTTAAAATAGTCATGAACAATATAATTGCGCTGCTTCCACACTTTCTTCAATTGAACCGTCTCTTCTTCGGAGAAAGGAAAGTAATGCTGGATTTCATGCACCAGCTGACCGAGCGAGCTGCTTAGTTTCCGTTGATACAGCTCTGCAAAATCCTCCTCCGACGGCACATTTCCTTGGGACAGCTTAATCAGCATCAACAAATTCGCCAGCTGCTGCTCAAGCGCCTGTGAATAATATACGGCTAATCCGAAATAGGCAAACAGCTCTTTGGAGTGGTCACTGTCCAGCAGTCGAGTTTGTTTCATCGTTACCTCCTCTGATATAGGCTGTCTTTACCGTTTCGTTAAAAACGATATCCCTATGGTAATGGAAGACCTCACCCACTTCAACCTGATTTTCGCGACAAGCTTGCGGCATCCTTGTTACATGCAATCCGCAAATAGATAGCAAACATGACAAGCGTATAAACAAGCAGGTAGAGCACGGTTCCGGAAATCCGCAGCGTTGACAGCTCCCTGGCATTCATCAGTACATCGACCATCACGGAAACCGGCGGCAGGACATAGGGGATGAAGCTGTAAAAGGCAGGAAGCGAATGAACGAGCGATTTACCCGCCAAAGACAGGATGATCAGAATGATCAAACAGCCGGCCGCCCTCCCCTGGTTCTCGATCCAGCCGGGCTGAAAGAATAACGACAGCGATATTCCGATCAGCGACAAACCGAAATGTCCGGCAAAGCCGAGCGCGAGGATAGGCGCTGACATCGGTTCTCCGAACATCCCGAAGGCAACCGGATAGACCACGGCGAAAATGCACAGCATGAATCCGATGATCGCGGCTGCTCCGTATTGGGCGGCATAATACCGTCTCGCGCTGCCGGCATGAATGATCAGCAGCATGGATTGACGCCCCTGGTCATGGTTCAAAAAATTCATCCCGAGCCAGGTGGAGCCGATAAACAGCAGCGCCGCCGTCACAGCATAGCTGTCCATGATGGGATTCGGTCGATAGGAATAGATTAGCATCACCGAGATGATTGTGAAAGCCAGCGGAGCAAAATACCGGTAGGATCTCGTATAGCTGGCCAGCATGTATGTCATTAAAGCAGCAGATCTCATGCTATGCTCCCCTCTCCGAAACGTCATTATATTCGGATAAATCCGATTCGGACGTATCTTTCCCATGGGGCTCCAATCTGCTGATCGTCCCTCCGCTGCGCAGAATCTCGACCAGCATCTCGTCCGTAAACGGCTGGGCTACGACCATGACAGCAGGGCTGCCTCTTGATATCCAATATAAAAAGCCCTGTCTGCTCTCCAATTGCTGCATGACGTCCGGCCGTACGCGGGAAAATTCCAGCCGCATTCTCGCCGCTTCTTCCCACTGCGCAAGGATGCCGTCTCGCGTAATGGTTCCACCTTCAACAGACGTCACCCGATCGGCCAGAGAGGCGATCAGAAGCGGCTCATGGACGGACATGGCGATCGATGTCCCCTGCCTCTTAATCTCGCTTAGCATTCCGATCATCTCCAGCTGCGAGGGCTCATCCAATCCGGAGAGAGGCTCGTCCAGGACGAGCAAATCGGGCTGCCGAAGCAGAGCCTGCATCACATTCACCTTCTGGAGCATTCCCTTAGAGCATAAGTTCATCATGGTATCAGGCAGCTGAAATATATTCATCATGGCATCAATTCGTTTGATCGCGCTCTCCTTGTCTATACCCTGTATGCGGGCGATATATCGCAAGTATTCCGAAGGTCGGAACCGAAGCGGCGGGAAACGATCGTGTACGTAACCAATGATTAACGGCTTAATATGTTCCCTTCTGGCACCGCTTGAAGGGTTGGCCAGTCCGGCGACAAGACAGAGCAAGGTGCTCTTTCCGGCACCATTTCCTCCCGTAATTGCGACGCATTCCCCGCGTGCGATGCTCCAGGATACGTCGGACAGCACGATTGCCTTTCCAAACCGTTTGCCGACCTCCTGCAAAGAAAGCAGCTTCTGCAAATCTCTCAGCTCCCGTTCCATAAAATGGCTTCTAGTATGTATTGTAGTACCTTTTACATGCCAAAAACAACCTCCGCCTGTACGGTTTAGGCGGAGGTGGGTGCGAACGTTGCCCTATTCGCTTTTTTGCCATTTTTCTGAAATTGGGACTGTATTGCCTTCAGGCACGGCATGCGGCATGCGGCATTGGGAAAGGCCCCCGTCCGAGCGTCGAGCCTTACCTCGTGTAAAGGCCATTATACATTCTGCGCCCAGACGGATCATTCATCTGCGGCGAGCTCCCAGTCCAGCCAGCCATTCGCCTCCACCATTTTAATGAAAGCGGCCAGCCGGGGAATCAGCGGTTCGGCCTGCTCCCCAAATTCGGCATGGATCATTTGCGCGATTTCGGATAAGGTATGCTCGCCGTCACATTTTCGGATGACGGCTGCGCCAAGACGATCCAGACGGACCCGGATGACTTCGGGCTGGTTTAGGAAACGGACAGCCTGCCGCTCCAGCCAAGAGGTCCTTGGCACATGCACCCGCGCCCCTTCGTCTCCCGGCTCGAATCGGAGCCCCGGCTTAAGCAGCGGCTTCATCTCTAACAGATTGAGCCGAGTGTGCCGCTTCTTATGACGAAGCTTCATACCGGTATCACCCCTCCTGATCCTCGGTTAACCGTTCCTGCTTCCCACTCAACGAGCCGCCTATCAAAATAAGGGTTACGACCAAAAATACAAGGAGCGGCACCACATTATTCGCAATCAGCACATCGCCCGGTATGTCGACATTCATCCAGATCAATACGGCGATAATGACGCCGATCAGAGATTCACCAGCGATCAAGCCGGAGGCGAGCAGCGTTCCTTTCTCGACCCTGGCGGCCTTTAATTGCTCATTTTTGCGCGAAGCAAACTCGATAAGCCAGCGAACCACGCCTCCGATCATAATCGGCACGCTGACATGAATGGGAAGATAGATCCCGACGGCAACCGTGAGCGAGTTCAAGCCGAGAAGCTCGATGACGACAGCAGCAGCCACGCCGATAAACACGAGATCCCACGGCAAACTGCCGGCCATAATCCCTTCAACAATGATCCGCATCAGAACGGCTTTCGGGGCAGGAAGCTGTTCGGAACCAAGTCCGTAGCTCTCATTCAACACGGAGAGAATGAATCCGATCACAAGTCCCGAAACAAGGACGCCGATCATCATCGCTACCTGCTGCTTCCAAGGGGTTCCCCCTACCAGATATCCGGTTTTCAGATCCTGGGAAATATCGCTGGATACGGCAAGCGCTACGCATACGATTGCTCCGACGGTCAGCGAGGCGATCATGCCGGTCATCCCCGTTAAACCCGTCATTTTGAATATAAACGTGACGATCAATAACGTCGCAATGGTCATGCCCGATACCGGCGAGGAGGAGCTCCCGACGAGCCCGACGATTCGGGAGGCGACGGTCACGAACAAGAAACCGAACACGGCGATCGCTATGGCCCCGATGATGCCCACATCGGTTAACGGGGCGAATGCGATGATGACGATCAAGATTGCGATCATCACAAAGACCCAGAACGCAGGAATGTCCTTGTTGGTACGATCCAGCGTTACCTTCCCATGTTCCCGGCTCCGAAGGCCGCCAAGGGTGGCAAAGAGTGATCCGAACAGCATCGGCAAGGTTTTAACCAGCGTAATTAATCCGCCTGCCGCCACCGCGCCTGCACCGATGTAACGGATATAATCCTCCCACAATCCCCAGGCCGTCAGCTCCCCGATCGGGGCTGCGGACGGGGCAATGACACTTTGTCCACCCGCACCGATATAACCGATGGTCGGAATGAGGACCAACCAGGCGAGTGCCCCTCCGGCGAGCATCTGGCCGGATATCCTCGGTCCGATAATGTATCCGACGCCGAGCAAAGCCGGATAAATATCCATGCCGATCAGGGCATTTTTAAACCGGTAGATATAGGTCTCAATCTCGGTTCTAAACCATTTAAAGCCGTCACCCATCGCCTTGACGACACCGCCAATCAAAAAGCCGTACACGACGAAAAGGGCGCTGCGGCCCCCCCGGTCGCCGGATTTAAGCACTTCCGCACAAGCCATTCCCTCCGGATAAGGGAGCGTGGCATGTTCATTGACGATCAGAAGCCGCCGCAGCGGTACCATCATCGCCACGCCAAGAAAGCCGCCGACAAGCACAATGAAGCTTACGGTCGCCATGGAAGGAATATGATTCCACATATACAGCGCAGGCAGTGTAAAGATGGTGCCGGCGGCAACAGCTTCGCCGGCTGTGGTCATCGTCTGTACAATGTTGTTCTCCAGTATGGATTGCCTTCGGAATATTCCCCTTAATACCCCTAACGATATAACCGCAGCGGGAATGGAGGCGCTGACCGTCAAGCCGATTTTCAGCCCCAAATATGCATTGGCGGCAGCAAATACAACGGCCAGCACGATGCCCAGGATGATGGCAAATACCGTCAGCTCAGCCATCGACTTGGAAGCGGGTATGTAAGGAACGAATCCGGTCCCCTTGCTCGCTTGCGCTTGTTTTCCATCTTGCATGCGCATGTCTCCTTTCTAAGCTGTATGAAGGTATGGGGTCGAGTCGTAAAGCATCCCTTATATTGCCCTCTTCTGCCAATCCTAAACGTGTGGGCATGTTTCTTCGGAAAGAACAAAAAAGCCCGGAGCATCAAAACAAGTTTGATACTCCGGGCTTCCTGAATGATCAATATGATAACTGCTGCTTTATTTCCCGGAAGTGTCTTGCTTTCCGTTGACCTTGACTTTGACTTCAACATACTTTACATTGCCGGAGTCGCCAACCTCCGACTTCACATGCTTGCCTTTCAATTTCTCGCCATGCTCGCCGTAAGCCTCTTTGACCGTCGGCCACATATCCTCGTCCGGCTTGACCCGGATCATCATATAGAACTCGCCGACATTTTTCGGCTTTGCGATCTGCAGCAAGAAACGGCCATCGGGGCCGACCTGGCTGCGATCGAAATAACCGGTATGTATTTTGCCCGGAATATCGATATCGAGCTGTACCTCCGTGCCTTCCAGTAGATTGCTCTCCCCGCTGACATAATAATTTCTGTCATCCAGGGTAATCAAAGGCTTGATCCATACCTCGGGATTGCCTTGATCGTCCGGCTTTTCTCCGGCTGGCTCCTCCAGCTGTGCCTGTTCAGCTCCGGGCTTGATACGTGCCGCCGCACGGATTTCATAATATATTTCATCGTCGCCGGAAACATATTGGTGCACATACGGACCGGTCAGAAGCTCGCCCTTCGTGCCGAGAATCTTCTGAATCGGCTCGGACAGATCCTCCGGCTGAATATTCACCGTGAGATCCAGCGGGTCCTTCGTAATATCCGGCCGCTTGATTTCAAGCCGGTAGCTGCCGTCATTCTCAGTAAGGGCATCATCCTTATAACCGAACATCGTATATCCTCTAGCCGTAATTTCCCCATTAATTTCAATGCCCGCCGGAAGATTGCTGGTTCCTTCAACAATCACCTGACTGTCCTCTACCTGAACATCCCCTTTGATCCATATATTCGGATCCAGTGTAACATCGCCATCTGCGCTTACGCCCTCTACAATTTCTGCGTCAGCGACAACCTCCGCATCCGCTGTCTCTGAACCGCCTGCTACCTCGGCATCAGACGGCTCTCCCCCTTCATTTTCTTGGCCGGAAGCCGTCTCTGCCTGTTCGCCCGTTCCAGGCGATACCGCGTCCTCCTGCTTGGTTTCTTCCTTGGGAGCATCGGTTTGCTCCCCTGTCGGCGTTTTGCCACCTCCGCTGCAGCCTGCCAGCACGAGCAGGACAGACAGCAGCAAAGCCAGCCATCCCTTGCGATTCATCTTCCTAACCTCTTCCCTTCGACCTAAATTGTTAACGTCTGCCTGTACCTCCTAAATATTTGAAAATTGGCAGACCTTCATCTTTTATACACTATATTTCGATCCGATGAAAGAAAAAAATCAGCGGGATCAGACAATATTGCTGTCTTATCATTCCATGAAATCAAAAAGCCCGATCTTCGATATCAGAAGATTGGCTTTCGGGAAATTAACATGGTCTTTGACTTAAAGCTGGCCGACCATCTCGCGGCATACGTCCGCACAGCGGCGGCATGCCTCGGCACATTGCCGGCAGTGGTCATGATCATGCTTCTCGCATTCTTCCGCGCATGCCAGACATGCTTTGATGCACAGCTCGCATATTTCCTTAACGAAAGGGCTGTTGCGTGACATTGCCTGTGCGGCAAAGGCGCAAATATCGGCACATTCGCGATCCAGCGCGATACAATCCCGCAGCATCGCGAGCTCGTATTCTTTCAGGCAGGATACATAACAGACGTTGCAAGCGTTCATACATTGGAGACATGCTTCGATGCATTCTTTATACTTGAGTTCATTGATCATGGATATATCCTCCTTGTAATTATAACGCTATGCCCTTGTATTAAACTCCCGAACACCGGTTGAATCACGCGCTGCGTCACGCGAGGCAGGGGCACGATTGATCTGCGCCTGCCGTTCCTAGACGGATGTACGCTTTCCTTCGAGCGCTTCAAGCTCCGCTTGCAGCACGGACTTGTTGAAATGCTCTCCGATAAACACCACGACATCCGGAACACGACCTTGAGGCGTGATCTTCATGAAATCCGATTCGCGAAATGCATACTGGAACAGGAATCGGCTGTTCGTATCGCTGAAGGTCAGTACCCCCTTGGCACGGTACACATCCCGTGGAAGCCCCGCTATGAAGTTCTCGAATTCCTCACTGTTGACAGGGCGGCTGAAGTAATATGTATAAGACATCACATGATCATGGGAATGATGGGAATGCTCGGCGTGACTCGATTCCGGCTGAATTTGATCCTCGACCCCTTCAGGTACGGCCCTGCCCTGCGGTTCATCCGCTTCTTGCTCGGCTGAATGCCGCGGCATCACCGGATGATTCTCGTGGTCCGGAAGGCTGCCTAGGAGCTCATCCAGATTCACGTCGCAGCGTTCGGTCGGCAAAATCGGCGCGTACGGGTTCCAGCGGTGCACGAATCGCTCCATCGCATCCCTCTCCGCCGCGCTCACCCGATCCGTTTTATTTAACAAGAGCACGGAGGCCGAGCGAATCTGCTCCTGCATCAAGCGGTACGTCTTCCCTTTTTGTTCGACGCTGAGGTGGAGCAGATGAGCGGTATCCACAACGGTTATCAGCTTTTTTACGTCCATTCGCATGTAGAGGGAAGCCTCGGCTACCGCATCCAAAATTTCCATCGGATTGGCGATGCCCGTCGCCTCGATCACGATGACATCCGGCTTCTCGTTCTGGACAAGCATGGCGATCTCCGATGTCAGATCAGCACGGATGGAGCAGCAAATGCAGCCGCTCAGCATTTCGGCTGTCGGTACATTTTCCCCGGCGATCAGACCATCGATATTCACTTCCCCGATCTCATTCATCACGATCGCAGGCCGCAAGCCCTGAGCCTTCCAGTAGGCGATCATACGTGATAGCAAGGTTGTTTTCCCGCTGCCAAGAAAACCTGATAAAATATATATGGGTGTCACATGTTCCACGAATATGTACTCCTTCTTGATCAACTTATCATTATGCTAGCGAGTGTACTACATTTCGGTGATCGATCGCAAGCTTCGCCGCCGCTTACATCTTTAAGAGGAGTAGTGATGACATGAACTCAGTTCAAGAGCATAAAGAGCAAGCCCCTGCCATCGTGCAGTGCATGGTTGTCACCGTCTCGGATACCCGGACCACAGACAATGACAAGAGCGGACAGCTGATGATCCGCCTCCTGGAAGAGGCGGGACATCGGATCGCTGCATACACGATCGTCAAGGACGATTATGAGCAGATCCGGGAGACCGTACGTACGGGCGTTAGCCGGCCGGATATCGATATCGTACTCCTAACGGGAGGGACGGGCATTTCCAGCCGGGATACGACCTATGAGGCCGTCTCCTCTATGCTGGAGAAGGAGCTTCCCGGCTTCGGGGAAATTTTCCGTTACCTCAGCTTTGCCGAGGACATCGGAACCGCTGCCATCTTGAGCCGTGCGATTGGCGGGACGATCCAAAATACGGCCGTATTCTCGATGCCTGGTTCCACCGGCGCCGTAAAGCTGGCGATGAATCGCTTGCTGCTGCCGGAGCTGACGCATATTAAGCAGGAATTAATCAAGCACGAGCCCAAACGCTGATACGAGCGGTTTATAGCCCTTAACGCAATGAAAGCTTCCGTCATGCTTTCCTCTAAGATTCTGGGCTAAAGAACAAGCGAAGCACGCGTTAAGGACATAGCAAGGGGCATCCCAGCGTCCAATTTCGGACCTTAAGGATGCCCCTCGCGGTTCAGGACATTTATTAACTGCCTGCACGACCGTCATGCTCATTAAGCAATTGAGGCGCTATTTTTTTGAACAGGCTGTAGTAGTTATCGGTCTTATCTCCTGTGGACGTGTAAACAATCGATGTCTCCTTGTCGCTGTAGATCAGGTTATGGCCCCCTCCTACGTTGACATCCCCCTCTTGTGCACCGTAGATTTCGTCCATCCCTTTTCGTCTGGCTTCCGGGCTCTGATAAATATATACCGTAATAAACTGACTGGCATCATTGTTGATTCGATATTGATACGTCAGGTTGCCGATGTCATCTTCAGTAAACGTTTCGTTGGTCAGCCGGATATGCTCTTGGCTGAAAGCGGCTTGAAGATCTTCAAGCAATCTGCCGTTTCGGCCGCGCCCCGCATTCCTTGCTTCCCTCGACCCTTCTTCATAGGCCTGCATGCTGTACAAGCGTGCTTCTTCCTTCGCGACCTGCTTGGAGCAGCCAAGTGTCATCGATAAAATCATACAGATGATAAGCGCGGCAACATATCGTTGGACCATCATGTTCACTCACCCTTTCATTAGGTCAAAGGCTTCCTTCCCATAGGATGCCTGCGGATGAGCAACATTATGCGGCCGGCCGCCATTATAATCGAACGACGCTCCTTCCGACCGCTTCTCCTGCCAGTATGGTCTGCAGCAGCCCCGGCAAATCGGTCAAGCCGTATTCCGTAATGCCTTCGGCAAGGACGGTTTCGGGCTTCCACTCGTCCGCAAGCTTTTCCCAAATCGAGGTTCGTACTTCCAGCGGACAAAATACCGAATCGATCCCTAGCAGGTTGATCCCGCGCAGGATGAACGGAAAGACGGTCGTTTCAAATGCCCCGCCGCCCGTCATGCCGGACACGGCAATGCTGCCGCCGTACCGGACGCTCTTGAGCAGCGAGCCGAGCTGGCTTCCTCCGACCGGATCCACGACAGCCGCCCATTTTTGGCTCGACAACGCTTTTCGGGAATCGGCTGCCGTCTCTTCCCGCGACAGGACGTCCTCTGCGCCAAGCCGCTTTAACCACTCGGCATGGCTGGTCTTACCCGTTGATGCTGTCACGCTGTAGCCAAGCCGGCTAAGGATGGATACGGCGAAGCTTCCTACCCCGCCAGTGGCACCGGTCACCAGCACAGGACCTTGATCATTCGACAAGCCGTTCCGGATCAAGGCAGCAATCGACAACGCCGCGGTAAAGCCGGCCGTCCCGATCGCCATGGCATCCCTCGGAGACAGTCCGTCCGGTAGATGAAGCAGCCAGTCCCCTTTGACCCTGGCATACTGGCTGAAGCCGCCCTCATGCGAAACGCCGAGCTCATACCCCGTGCACAGCACCCCATCCCCCGGCTTGAAGCCGGGATGCGTAGATTCAACGACCGTTCCGGCCAGGTCGATTCCCGGAATAAAGGGATACCTGCGGACGATCGAGCTGTTCGGGATGCTGGCCAGCCCATCCTTATAATTCACGCCGCTGTGGCTCACCTGCACGAGCACATCTCCCTCCGGCAGTTGATCCAGCCTTAAGCTTTCTACAGCACTTTGTACCCCTCCTTGATCGTCCTGACGGAGGACAAAGGCCTGAAACTGCAGAATCGTGTTCATCAGTATATCGCTCCTTCTCCTGATTCTTGCCCGAGAACATGGTACATCCGCTTCCGAGGGTGGACCCGGGCTCTTCCTCTTGCTCCCTAAACATTTAAACGCGTATACCTTTTTTCCCTTCTGCATCGTAATCGAAAAACCTGTCATCGCACCATGATTTATTTCATTCATATCATTAACGTATCCCGGTTTCTTGCCTGCCGCAAGTGAATCCAAATTGTCGAGAACATGTATAAATTCACGGACGATGGCGATTCCTGCGCTTTCCCGAGAAATAGCCTGATAACCGCTTTATCCTGGATGAAAAAAGCCGGTTAACAAATAACCTTTAGTGGATTACCTTTGAAGTTTTTAGAGCGAATGAGCGCTGGGGGCATGAAAAAGACGCTCCCTCAGAAGCAGTGCTTCGAAGGGAGCGTCATTATCATATCCGCAAATGTTATTCATCATGCTCCATAAACTCAGCCATCATCCGCTGCTTGACATCCCAGACCTCTTCACTCAGATTCACCCGATAAATCTCCGGGTTCAGCTTCCGCAAATACTCAGGCCAGAACTGATCAAGCTGTGCATTATGATAGCTGCGGATCTCCTCCAGCTTCGGCAGCTCGTAGACGAGCTCGCCGTCCTTAAAGATCTGCGTAAGCATCGGGATCGCATCAAAATTCCGCACATTTTTGCGCATGTAAGGATGAAGCGGATTGAACAGTTTCAGCTTGCCGCTCTCCGGCGGCATCGGCTCATCCGGAAAGCAAATATAATCGGCGATTGCTTTCCCGCTTCCCCGGGAAATAATCCGGTACACGTCCTTCTTGCCAGGGGTCGAAACCTTCTCGGGATTGCCGGAGATTTTGATGGTCGGCACCATCTTGCCGTCAACCTCCCGCTCGACAAGCTTATATACGCCCCCGAGCGCGGGCTGGTCCGCTGCAGTGATAAGCTGGGTTCCTACCCCCCAAGTATCCACCTTGGCTCCCTGCGCTTTCAAATCCATAATCGTCCCTTCATCCAAATCGTTGGATGCGACGATCCCTACATACGACAGCCCGGCTTCATCCAGCATTTTACGGGCCTGAATCGACAGATATGCCAGGTCGCCGCTATCTAGGCGGATCGCATTCATCCGTTTCCCTTGGGCTTCCAGTTTCTTGGCCGTGGCGATCGCATGCGGGATTCCGCTCTTGAGCGTATCGAACGTATCGACCAGCAGCGTGACTTGATCGGGCATCACTTGGGCGAAGATGTCGAAGGCCTCCTGCTCGCTCCGGAAGGTCTGTACCCAGGAATGGGCATGGGTGCCTTTCGTCGGAATGCCGAATTTCTCCCCGGCAAGCATGTTGGACGTTGCATGGAATCCTGCCAAATACGCTGCGCGTGCGCCCCAAACGGCCGCGTCCAGCTCTTGGGCACGACGTGTGCCGAACTCCAGCAGGATGTCGTTGCCGGCAACCTGACGAATCCGTGAAGCCTTTGTTGCGATCAAGGTCTGGAAGTTCATGAAGTTCAAGATTGCCGTTTCCACAAGCTGCGTTTCGAAGATGGTGCCCTCCACCCGGATCAGCGGCTCATTCGGGAACACAAGCGCACCTTCGGGCATGGAATGAATGCTTCCGCGAAACCGGAAGCTGCGCAGCTCATCCAGAAATTCCGGCTTATAGTTCTCCTCTTGTTTAGCCAGATAAGCGATATCTTCTTCCGAAAAACGCAAGGACTCGATGTAGTTCACGATACGTTCCAATCCGGCAAATACCGCATAGCCGTTCCCGAACGGCAGCTTGCGGAAATACGCTTCAAAGACCGCACGGGTTCGGTGGGAACCGTTGATCCAATGGGCATACATCATGTTAATCTGATATTTGTCCGTGTGAAGAGCCAATCCTGCTGTCTGCATAACCATCATCCTCCAAGTAATACCCGGCTATCCCGTGACGGGAAAATGTCGCCGTCCATTATTTAGCGTCGCTTCGTACGACTGCCGCTCCGAGACTGCCTTTAAAATGACCTAACGCCCACTCATGCCCCTGCGGATTAAAGCTTGCCACCGCATCCTCATAAACGGTAATCGCGTATCCGAAATTATAAGCATCCACTGCCGTATGCAGTACGCAAATATCAGTGCAAACCCCGATCAAATGCACCTCGGTAATGCCACGCTCCCGCAGCTTCTGATTCAGATTCGTACCGCAAAAGGCGCTGTACCGCGTTTTATCCATCCAATAAATGCGATCCTTATAACCCTCATAAACCTCCTGCAGCTCCCCATACAGGTCACGCCCGCGGGTGCCGCGGATGTTATGGGGCGGGAACAGCTTTGTCTCCGGATGGTATGGATCCTTCTCTTCATGAAGATCAACAGCCATCACTACAAAGTCTCCCCGTTCGCAGTACTGCTTCGTCAGCTTGGCAATCGTTCCTTGAATGTCTACGGCGGGAGCTCCTACCGGCAAGCTGCCGTCCACGAAATCATTCGTGAAATCTATCACGATCAAAGCCTTCATCATGACACACTCCTCTACAGAATGATGACATTGAATAAACACACCTGCACCTGATTCTTTAATCCTACGTATAAATCGACAACAACGGTACATGATCCGTGAAGCGATACAACTGCGCCGGCCGCTGGGAATACTGGTTGGAGCTTAGCGGTTTGCCGCTATCGTCCCGTACCTCTTCCAAAATCCCCTGCCGGCTGCGGGTCGACGTAATTTTGCGGATGAAATTCGGCTCCTTAAACTCAGGCACAACCGTCTGAATCACCTGGTACAGCTCGCTCAGCGTAAAAAATTCGGGCAGAAACTGCCGGGCGATCGTCGTCTGCAGCATCTGCTGCTGAATCTTCCGGTAAGCATCCATGATGATATCCCGGTGATCAAAGGCAAGCTCGAGCTCCTCCAACGCCTCGTTGATCGTAAACAGTCCGACTTCTTCCGCATCATCGGCTGCTTGCCGGTGCTCCAGCATCCATTCCTCCACCAGCGCATAGAACGCATGGCTGATAATCCAGCCGCGGGGATCGCGCCCCGGTGCGCTGTAGACGCCCAAATACTCCAGATGGCCGCCGTCCACGCCTGTTTCCTCTTTCAGTTCTCTCTTGGCAGCATCGTAAATGGACTCGCTCTCCCGGCAAAAACCTCCGGGCAGTGCCCACATCCCGGCGCACGGCCAGGATCTGCGGCGAATGAGCATGACCTTCAGCTCCCGAATCGGGAGGGTCTTGGTGAAGGTCTTGCGCTCCCGCTTCGTCAACGTAAACATCACGATGTCGGCAGGCACACCGTCCGGCGTTCTGTACTTCTTGGCACTGCTGCTTGGCGCCTGTTCATGATCCGTCATATCCATCACCATAATATTAATTTGATAATTTCATTATGACATATATAAAAATGATGTCAAGGATTTCCTTGCCAGGAATTGCAGATATGGATTACTATGCCCCAATTGCTGCATTTTCGATTCTTTAACGTATAAAAGGTGCGGAGTTCATATCCGCACCCTCAATGGTTTATCCGCAGCTGCTTGGCGGCGTGTCTTTCCCGGTTTCCACATTTACCTTTTCCGATACGGTGTCATGAATGACCGACACGACCAGCTGAAGCAGGTAGTTGATATCGCTTTGGCTTTGCTGGAATTCCGCGACCAGCGGAATGCTGTCTATCTCCTCCTGCAGCTCCTCGATCTCGCGTTCGATTTTCGCAACCATTTCCTTGTTCTGGAAGGTTTCAAATGCTACAATTTCCTTCTGCTTCTTCTTGATTGTCTTGATCAAGCTTTGAACGCGCTCGTGATTGCGGATTTTCTCCTCCGCTTTCTTGAACACCTGCACTTCCTCGCTGGTGGAGATCAGCTCGGCCAATTCTCCGGCTTTAGCCAAAATATCGTCTCGAATAATTAGCTCTCTTGTATTATAGGTCTTCATACCATAAGTGTTCGTACGACCATGTTCGTGTGCCAAGGTTCATCGCTCCAATTCTTAGTCATCTATATAAACCCAATTTTGTCTTTCCTGTAAGAAAACCGGGCGATCGACAGTAACATGATTACTTATACAGCATCAGAGGCCGGCACCGGATCAGCGATTAGATCGCCTTTAATATACCAGGTCTTCGTATCGGTCACTTTCACTTGAACGAAGCTCCCAATCAGGTCAGGGGAGCCTTCGAAATGGACCAGCTTGTTGCTCCGCGTCCGTCCGGACAGCACGGAATCGTTATTTTTGCTGATTCCTTCCACGAGCACCTCCACGGTGGCTCCAAGCAGCTGGTCATTGCTCTTGCGGCTGAACTCATTAATAACCTCATTTAAGCGCTGCAGCCTTTGGCTCTTAACCTCCATCGGAACGTTATCTTCCATGACGGCTGCCGGCGTGCCTTCACGCGGCGAGTAAATGAAGGTAAATGCCGAGTCATACCCCACCTCGCGTACGAGCGATAAGGTTTCCTCGAACTGCTCATCCGTCTCCCCAGGGAAGCCTACGATGATATCCGTCGTTAGAACGACATCAGGGATAGCCTGTTTAATCTTCCGAACGAGCTCCAGGTAGCTCTCGCGTGTATATTTACGGCTCATCCGCTTCAGCACCTGCGAGCTGCCCGACTGCACAGGCAGATGGATATGCTCCACCAGGTTGCCTCCCTTGGCGAGCACCTCGATCAGATGATCGTCGAAGTCTCTCGGGTGTGACGTCGTAAACCGCACGCGGGGGATATCGATCTTGCGGATATCGTCCATCAAATCGCCGAAGCGGTATTTGATATCGGTGAAATCCTTGCCGTAGGCATTCACGTTCTGACCAAGCAGCGTAATCTCCTTATAGCCTTGGCGGGCGAGCTCCCGCACCTCGGCGATCACGTCCTCCGGACGGCGGCTGCGCTCCTTACCGCGCGTATATGGGACAATACAGTATGTACAGAATTTGTCACAGCCGTACATAATGTTAACCCAGCCGCGCAGTCCTTCCCGTTTCTTCGGAAGGTTCTCAACGATATCGCCTTCCTTCGACCATACCTCAACGACCATTTCCTTGCTGAACAGCGCTTCTTGAATCAAATGCGGCAGACGGTGAATATTGTGCGTGCCGAAGATGAGATCCACGAAGCCATGCTTCTGAAGAATTCGGTTCACCACCGCCTCTTCCTGCGACATGCATCCGCACACGCCCAGCAGCATATCCGGTTTCTCGGTCTTCAGATGCTTCAAATGGCCGAGCTCGCCGAATACTTTATCCTCCGCGTTCTCCCGGATTGCGCAGGTGTTGAGCAGAATGATGTCCGCCTCTTTACGGTCTTCCGTTGGCTGATAACCCATTTGCTCGAGCAAGCCTTTAATCGTCTCCGAATCGTGCTCGTTCATCTGGCAGCCGTAAGTATAGACGATGTAGTGCTTGCCCGCACCAAGCTGCTTGAACTCTTCCGGCAGCGCCGTATCGTACAATACCTGCACGCTCTCTTTGCCGCGCTGTTTTTCCTGTCTATGATTAGGCTCCGACAGAATATTGATTTCCCGGCCGTTAATCCGGATTCTCTTGCCATGCTCGTCTTCCGAGAGAATCTTCGCACCTGAAAAATCAAAATACTTGGAGTAGTCCTTACTTTCCTTGGACATGCTAGGTCACTCCTTAGATCCGCTATATCTCTGGTTTCAAAATTCATCCTGCAGTATCACAGCCTGTTCGCGCTAGCAGCCTTGGCTGCCCGATCTTTCGAAATAGCAAAGCAAGTAGCCGCAGATGCGGAACAAGACTTCAATAGGCACTGTTTTAAATTATATCATGATCTTTATAGCGAAGCTACCACCGGAATATCCGTAAATGTGGACGGCGAACGTTAAAAAAGCCCGAATCGACTCCCATCGATTCAGGCTTATTCTTTATCACAGTATGATTTAGTCTATAATCTCGGCCGTATCGCCTGTTTTAGCACCGGCTGCGTTCGCTTCATCCGTGTCGATGTGCATATCCAGCGCATAGTTGTCGGATACGCGGGCGATGACATTTTCCAGAACCAATCCGCGCTCTCCGCCAAGGCGCACCTTCAGCATATCTTTATCCTTGATTCCCCATTTTTCCGCATCGGAGGTATGGAAGTGAATATGACGGGCTGCAACGATAACCCCTTCGTCCACGGTGACTTCTCCGGCAGGGCCCTTAATCGTAATACCCGGCGTGCCGGCGATGTTGCCGGATTCTCGGACTGGAGCCTTAACGCCGATCGCAAAGGAATCAGTGCGCGAAATTTCAAGCTGGGTCGCAGGACGGGCAGGTCCCAAAATTCTCACTTTATCGAATTGTCCCTTCGTACCAATCACAGCAACCGTTTCATTCGCTGCGAATTGTCCTGGCTGGGACAACGGCTTCATTTCGGTCAATTGATATCCAGGGCCGAACAATGCCTCGATATGCTCCTGGGTTAAATGAATATGGCGGGCGGATACACCCACAGGTACAGTTTTACTCATCTGACTCACTCCTTGTTTTCTCTATATGCTGTACATGCCATTGTCTATTATACTCTCTATTACCCAAAAATAAAAAGGGAGCCGCTCATTTACGGCCCCCGCTTCGCATGGATTTGCATGGTTGCTACAAGATTGTCAAAGTTTTTTCAAATGGACCAGCAATGACGCTGCTTCTTAATCACAACTTAGATTCCGCTTTCGATGGCAGGTTGCCCTCCAGGAAACGGAGCGCATGGCCCGACATCCATCCCCGCACCTCATCTTCCGGGTAATATTTCAGCAGGAGCTCCTGCAGGGCTGGATAGTGCCCGGGATGCGCCAGTCCTTCAACCCACCGGTCAATCCCATCGAAATCCGATCCGAACATCAAATGCTTTGCTCCGCCAAGCTCGCAAATCTTCTCAATATGCGGAAGCAGATCCTCCGGCCTCACCTGCTGGCCATCACTGCGTATAAACCAAGGCACGAATGTAATTCCAATTCGACCGTCCAAGGTAATAAGCGCTCGTATTTGGTCGTCCCGCAAATTGCGTGGATGCGGACAGATGGTGTAGGCGTTCGAATGGGAAGCGATGACGGGACGGCTCGTCAGCTCCATTAGCTCCCAGAAGCCGGCCTCGGACAAATGGGACACGTCCAGCACCATGCCGATCTCATTGCACAGCCTCACCAGCTCGCGCCCCCGCTCCGTAAAACCGCCGTTTCGGGACTCCATCGCTCCATCCGCCGCCCAATTGGCATAATTCCAGGTTATCCCCATGCAGCGCACGCCCAGTTCATAACACAGCCTCACATAGTGGAGATTCCCTTCCAGCCCGTCAACTCCCTCTAGCGACAGCAGGCCATAGCGGTGCTTCCCGCTCCCTTCTCTAATCGCCTGAACCTGCTCCTTCCAGAGCAGCGGCTTCACAAGTTCTGGTTCCGCAAGGCGTCTTCGAAACACTTCAATCTGCGCAAGCACCCGTTCAAACGACGGCCGGCCGTACTGTTCCGATACGAACACGGCAAACACCTGCAGATCAACATGACCCTGAATCATTCGCTCCAGGCTGACATCCAGCCTCGGATCGTCCTTAAAGGAGGCGCTCGAATCCTCCCATAATTTGCTTAAGGCGTCACAGTGAAAATCAACCGTCTTCATAACAGCTCAGGCCTCTCCCTTCAGGGCTTGGTCACAGCAAAAAGCCTGTTTACTCGAAAAAAGGGTAAACAGGCTATACCTCACTTCAAACTCTATCTAGGCTCCACAATTAATTTAATTGCCGTTCGGTCTTCGCCATCAATCACAATATCCGTAAAAGCAGGGATACAGATCAAATCCACCCCGCTCGGTGCTACAAATCCCCGGGCTATCGCAACAGCTTTAATGGCCTGGTTCAGTGCTCCCGCCCCTATCGCCTGCAGCTCTGCTCCCCCACGTTCCCGAAGAACTCCAGCTAGCGCCCCTGCAACCGAATTGGGATTGGATTTTGCTGAAACTTTTAATACTTCCATGGTAAGTACCTCCCCTGGGAATGTTGAGTGATGGTTTGCTTCCGCTTACTAGATGTTATTCGTGAGAGGGGAAAAAATTCCTGCTTTTTGCCATTCGTTCCTATTTTTCATTAAACGGATTTCACCGCTTTTAATCCATTCGCCATTCATCTTCGTACATGCGGATTTTTTCAATCCGGCGCGCTTTGCCACTCGCTTCGTCCAGCTCGGCAAAAACGGCATGGAACTGCCATTTCCCTTCATCGACCTGGAAACGGGCAGGAAGCTGGGTTTTGAATTTGTACAACACCGCTTCTCGCTGCATGCCGAGGATTCCTTCTTTGGAGCCGACCATACCGGTATCAGTGATATAAGCCGTTCCGCCAGGCAAAATGGTGTCGTCATTGCTCTGTACATGTGTGTGGGTACCGACGACCATGGAAGCACGTCCGTCCATATGCCAGCCCATCGCGATTTTCTCCGATGTCGCTTCCGCGTGAAAATCGACAAGAATGCACTTCACCTTCTGACGGAGCTCGTCCACGATGTCATCTGCCGCCCGGAAGGGGCAGTCGATCGCCGGCAGAAACGTCCTGCCTTGAAGGTTCACGATCGCCAGCTGCTTGCCGTTGGCTTTGATTACCGTATACCCTTGCCCCGGGGTTCCCGGCGGAAAATTCGCCGGCCGAACCATTCGCGGCTCATCGTCAATGAATTCAAAAATGTCCTTGTTGTCCCACGTATGGTTGCCCATCGTAATGCCGTGAATGCCCCAATTGAAAAACTCGTTGGCGATGGCCGAGGTGATCCCCCGCCCTGATGCCGCATTCTCGCCATTAGCAATGATGATATGCGGATTGTACTTCGACTTCAGTTCCGGCAGGGATGCTTTCAACGCTTTTCGCCCCGTGCTGCCAACGATATCTCCGATAAATAAGACGTTGATGTCAATCACTCCTCTAACAGGAAGCTTCTGCAAAACTTGAATATAGGCTTCCGATTCCATTGCGTTCTTTTCTTCTGTAAAGATAAAAAGTGGCCGTTATAGCGGCCACTTTCTAAATTCGATGCATTATTTCGCGTAATCCACCGCTCGGGTTTCCCGGATCACGGTGACCTTGATATGCCCTGGGTAATCCAGTTCATTCTCAATCGTCTTGGTGATGTCGCGTGCCAAGCGGAATGCTTCGGCATCGTCGATCTTGTCAGGTTGAACCATGACGCGAACTTCACGGCCCGCTTGAATCGCATAGGATTTCTCCACGCCTTCAAACGATTCGGAAATTTCTTCGAGCTTCTCAAGGCGTCTAATATACGTCTCCAGCGTCTCTCTGCGTGCTCCCGGTCTAGCCGCGGACAATGCGTCAGCAGCACCTACCAGCATCGCAATCACGGAAGTTGCTTCGCAATCCCCGTGGTGAGAGGCAATACTGTTGATAACCACCGGATGTTCCTTATACTTCTTCGCCAGCTCCACGCCAATTTCAACGTGTGAACCTTCCACTTCATGATCCAGCGCTTTACCGATGTCATGCAACAGTCCTGCTCGCTTCGCAAGAACGATGTCTTCGCCCAATTCGCCAGCCATCAGACCAGCCAAATAGGCGACTTCCATGGAATGCTTCAGCACGTTTTGCCCATAGCTTGTACGGAATTTCAGTCGTCCCAAAATTTTGATCAAATCCGGGTGCAGACCATGTACGCCAACCTCAAAGGTTGCTTGTTCTCCGTATTCGCGGATGCGTTCGTCAACTTCCTTACGGGATTTCTCCACCATTTCCTCGATACGTGCCGGATGAATCCGTCCGTCCGCCACCAGCTTCTCGAGCGCTGTTCGCGCAATCTCGCGGCGAATTGGATCAAATCCGGACAATATAACAGCTTCCGGCGTATCATCGATAATAAGGTCAATCCCTGTGAGGGTCTCAAGCGCACGGATGTTCCGGCCTTCACGTCCGATGATCCGGCCCTTCATCTCTTCGTTCGGCAGCGTAACTACAGATACCGTCGTTTCAGCCACATGATCAGCCGCACAGCGCTGAATCGCCAGCGTAATGATCTCGCGTGACTTCTTGTCGGCCTCTTCCTTCGCCTGCTGCTCGATCTCTTTGATCATCTGAGCGGTTTCGTGACGAACTTCCTGCTCGACATTGCTGAGAATAATGCTGCGAGCATCCTCCATCGTCAGGTTGGAGATGCGCTCCAGTTCCGTTGTTTGCTTCTTGTAAATCGCATCGATTTGCTGCTGGGTCTCTTCAATTCGTTTCTCTTTGTTCGCCACCTGTTCTTCTTTACGTTCCAAAGATTCTATTTTTTTATCCAGCGACTCTTCCTTTTGCAACAATCTACGCTCCTGCCGTTGTATTTCATTACGGCGCTCACGAGTGTCTTTTTCAGCTTCGGCTCTGATTCTATGGACTTCGTCTTTAGCCTCAAGAACCGTTTCTTTCTTCAATGCCTCTGCTTCCTTCTTTGCACTTTCAATAATCTGCAAAGCGGCGTGCTCGGCACTGGAAATTTTAGCTTCTGCAAGGGATTTGCGAATAAAATAACCGAACCCAAAGAATATAGCGGCTACAACGAGAACGATTATGATCCACCAAATTGGATGCATCTGATCACCTCCTCGTTGGTTCCTCCAAGGCATTCCTTGGGAAATGTGCAATTGTCAGTTACTCATTCATACATAAAATACCGGCAGCTGCCTGCCGTCCATGCTGCGTGCATCTCTTTGCCCGCATATTCCGCTTGAATCCAGCGGAATTCATTTCACTATGAATTAGCGATAAAATGAATCTTTCACAAAGTAGTCACTTTTTTGGAAGGAAAAAGGATGCTAATTTAAAAAAAGATTCATGTTTATTTTATTATTTATAAAAAGATATTGTCAAGGGAAAGCAATGGGTAAACGTCAGTTTCAGTCACAAGTGCCAATATCTATGCAGAGGTTGGCACCTTTCGTTCATTTCATTCAAACTCTTCCAGTTCCTGGTCGTCCGCTCCATACTCCTGCTCCTCTTCGATTAGACGCCTTAGCGCCTGCCTCGCCTGTTCCCCGCTAAAGCCGCGCCGCATCAAATACGCTCCCGTCTTCCGCTTGCGATCCAGCAGCTCGCCCTTCGTCTGCTGCCATTTCTTTCTTGCAACCACAAGCGCGCTTTCCAGCTCCTCCTCGGCACTTACCTCGCTCAGCGCCTCCGATATCAGCTCGGTCCGGATCCCTTTCTGCCTCAGCTCCTGCTTTACCCACAGGCGGCCCTTCTTATGCCCTGTCATCCGCTGCTCCGCCCACATTCTCGCATATAATGCGTCGTCGATCAGCTTCTCCGCCTCAAGCCGCCGGAGCGTCACCTCTATGCTATCCGGATCCGCTCCCTTCTGCTGCAGGCGCTGCACGATTTCCTGCGATGTACGGGGCTTCCTTGACAGATAATTCAGTGCCTCCACATAGGCCCTCTGCCTTTCATCCACGACTACGATATCCTGAAGCTCCTCCTTGCGGAAAATGCTCCCCTTCAGCATACGGTATTTCAGCATCACGTCTTCATGAACCGTCATCTCATAAGGACCGAACGATATCTTATAACGTCCTCTAGGCTTGCGCAGCTTCTCCACGGACGTGATCACCAGATCCTCCTGATCCGGAAAATGCTCGATCCCCGAAGAAGCTTCTTCGGTTATTTCACGATTATCACTCATAGCTTCTCCTTATCGCTCTGCAGCTTTTACATACTCCATACCATGGATGACTATTATGATCCCGCATTACGATAATGCAAAGAAGACCGTCCAGGCGTTCTTCTCAACACCGGACGGTCCTAGCACTATCAGAAATAGCTGGGCATTATTCCACTTTAAATAGATCTTGCTCTTCCAGCTCCTCTTGCTCCTTCTCGCTTGCGCTCGGTTCAGGAACAACCGTGGTCAAGTTGCTTGCTTCCCGGATTTTGTTCTCGATCACATTCGCCACTTCCGGATGCTCCTTCAGGAATTGCTTCGCATTCTCACGTCCCTGGCCAAGACGATCGCCGCCAAAGGAATACCAAGCACCGCTCTTATCCACAATATCAAGCTCAGTACCGATATCGATCAGGCTTCCCTCTCTGGAGATGCCTTCACCGTACATAATGTCAAGCTCGGCTTGTTTAAACGGAGGCGCAACTTTGTTCTTAACCACTTTAATCCGTGTGCGGTTACCTACGACGTCATTCCCCATCTTAATGCTCTCTACACGGCGTACATCCAAACGGACGGTGGAGTAGAACTTCAAGGCACGGCCACCCGGTGTCGTCTCAGGGTTACCGAACATAACGCCGACCTTCTCACGAAGCTGGTTAATAAAGATGGCAATCGTTTTGGACTTGTTGATCGCGCCGGACAGTTTACGCAGAGCCTGGGACATCAGACGAGCCTGCAGACCCACATGGGAGTCACCCATGTCGCCTTCAATCTCGGCCTTCGGCACAAGCGCTGCGACCGAGTCGATAACAATGATATCGACTGCACCGCTGCGCACCAAAGCTTCAGCAATTTCAAGCGCTTGCTCACCCGTATCCGGCTGGGAAAGCAGGAGTTCATCGATGTTAACGCCCAATTTGCTCGCATAGGATGGATCCAGCGCGTGCTCGGCATCGATAAACGCAGCTTGTCCGCCAGCCTTCTGAACCTCAGCAATCGCATGGAGCGCTACAGTCGTTTTACCGGAGGATTCCGGTCCATATACTTCAATAATCCGGCCTCTAGGCAATCCGCCGGTTCCAAGTGCTATATCCAATGCCAGCGATCCGCTAGGCACAATCTCTACCTGCATATGGGTGGACTCACCCAATTTCATGATGGAACCTTTTCCGAACTGTTTCTCTATCTGACGAAGCGCCATTTCAAGCGCAGCACGACGATCTGACAATTGTTCCACAACCCTTCACTGTTGATAGTCTAATCATACCTTGTTTTGACACGTTTGCCAAGCTTTTTTTCGAACATACATTCGTTTTTTTTAACCCTCCCCCTTCCCTGCTCATTTCCGGGCAGTCTCCATAAACAAGCAAAACCGCGGCATCATCCTTCGATATGCCACGGTTCTTCCGTACTTCCGATTATACCTGGATCGATTCTCCAGTTCAAGACCAATGTAAAAGATTTACTATTATTATGTCATGCAGCTCCGCATTCATTCACGAAGATGGGGCTCCTGCTACGCCTGCTCCGATCCCTCCGAGACAAGCCGCCGCCATAAGCGGTACAGCAGCGCCTTCGTCGCGCGCAAACGGATCGTCTCCCGGTTGCCTTGAAGATTAAGCTCGTGCACCTCGGTCTCTCTTCCGCGCTGGGACAATCCGATGTATACAAGCCCCACCGGCTTGCGTTCGGCATAACCGGGGCCGGCTACGCCGGTAACGGACAGTCCGAAATCGCTGTCGGTGATCAGCCGGACATTCTCCGCGAGGGCCTGAGCGACCTCCCTGCTCACTGCGCCGGGCGCATCATCGCCTTCCAGCAACGCTTGCGGGATATGCACAAGCTTTCGCTTCATTTCATTCGTGTAGGAAACGATCCCTCCAAGGAACATCGTCGCGCTGCCAGGTACGGAGGTCAAGCTTTCCGCCACCAGACCGCCCGTGCAGCTCTCCGCCGCGCTCAGCGTCAATCCCCGGTCTGCCATCGTGTCGACAATCACCTTCTCGATCGGCACATCCTCGCTGGCGTACATGAATTCGGGGCCGCGCTCGCGAATCCGCTCTTGCAGCTCATCAAGGCGGACCATCGCTTCGGACTCGCTTGCAGCCTTGGTGGATATGCGGACGGTCACCTCACCGTCCTTCGCATACAGCGCGATCGTCGGGTCGGTCTGCTCGGTGATCAGGTCCGAAAGCCTCTCATCCAAGGCAGATTCCCCGATTCCGGCAAACTTCAGCATCTTGGAGTAGATCGGAAGCTCATCCGTCAGCACATGCTGGAGCAGCCAAGGCTTGGCTTGCTGCTCGAACATCGGGATCAATTCCTTCGGCGGTCCCGGCAATACGATGTAATGCGTCCCGTCCTGCGTGATCGCATTGCCAACGGCCAGCCCGGTTTCGTTCGGCAGCGGCGTTCCCCCTTCGATGGCAATCGCCTGGCGGCGATTGTTCTCGGTCATAACGACGCCCCGGTCCTGGAAGAAACGCTCAATGCGGTCCATGGCCATCCTGTCGATATGCAGCGACCGGTTCAGCAGCGAAGCCAGCGCATCCTTCGTCAGGTCGTCCTGGGTAGGGCCGAGCCCGCCCGATAGGATGACGATGTCCGCTCTGCTGCTCGACAGGCGGAGCGCTTCCTTCAATCGCTCCATGTTGTCCCCGACTACGGTTTGGTAATATACGTCGATGCCCATGGCTGCAAGCTCTCTGGATAAGTACTGGGCATTGGTGTTTACAATCTGCCCCAGCAGCAATTCCGTTCCGACTGCAATGATCTCTGCTTTCATACGATAATAGCCCCTCCTGTACTCTTTTATGTTTGGTCTCGATATGGCTCAAACGGTGATAACAATGGAGCGCGGAAGAAAAAAGCAATAGGATTGCTCCTATTGCTGTTATGCTCCTGCACCGTCAAGCAGATGCCTGTTCTTGACAAAGTATTCGATTCCCGAATAAATCGTAATGGCCGCAGCAGCCCAGATCGCAATGATATCGAAAGGGATGCCGAGGAACACAAACGGAAAGTTGTTAATCAGCAGCGCGACAATCGCCACAATCTGAATGACGGTTTTGATCTTGCCGGACTGCCCGGCCGCGACGACCGCGCCGTCAAGAAGCGCAATCTGGCGCAATCCGGTAACCGCAAACTCCCTGCTGATAATGACAACCGCAATCCAAGAATCGCATTTGCCCATCTCCACAAGGGAAATGAGAATAGCCGCCACGAGCAGCTTGTCTGCCAGCGGATCCAGCAGCTTTCCGAGGTTCGTTACCATGTTGTTCTTCCTGGCCAAATACCCGTCAATCCCGTCCGTGCTTGCAGCAAGGATGAAGATCAGCGCCGCGATCAGCTGATTGTACGGGAGCTCGAAACCGTGCCACACAATCGGATCCGGGTAAAAATCAAAATCCACCAGCAAAAATACCATCATGATAGGGATCAAGCATATACGGGCAAGCGTGATTCGGTTGGGTAAATTCATAGGGCAACCTCCCTTGCATCGGGTTGTCTTGAAATTTCAGCAGCCCCACAAACGGCTGAGCGGATCTCTCGCGGCAAGGCCGCCCCTCCCAAGGGCCAAAAAGGTCTGAAGCGCTGAACGCTTTCCGTCATATTCATCCCCCAGTAATCTATGTATACGTTAATTCTTATATATCGTTTTTTAGTATAATCTTTCCGATTGCAGCCTGTCAAAAGGACAAACTGCAAGCCGGCAGGAATGCAGATGAAACGTCCATAGATTATTTGAAGTTGGTGAATTGCAAATCGAGCGGCAGATCCGCTTTGCGCAGCAGCTGCATGATCGCTTGAAGATCGTCCTTGCTCTTTCCGGTTACCCGGATTTGGTCCCCTTGAATCTGGCTCTTGACCTTCAGCTTGGAATCCCGGATAAGGATATTGATCTTCTTGGCGTTCTCCTGATCGATCCCCTGCTTCAGCGCCAGCCGCTGTCTCACCGTTCCCATCGAAGCCGGTTCGATTTTGCCGTACTCGACGTTCTTGATCGACAAGCCGCGCTTGATCATCTTCGTTTGCAGAATATCGATGACCGCATTCAGCTTGTACTCATCGTCGGACGTAATGATCAGGGCGTCCTTCTCCAGCTTCAGGCTGCTCTTGCTTCCCTTGAAATCAAAACGGTTCTCGATTTCCCGTTCAGCCTGATTAACCGCGTTGTTCAGTTCCTGCATATCCATCTTGGATACGATATCAAATGAATTTTCCGAAGCCATGGTGAATCCTTCCTCCTTGCATTATGCTGCTTCTATTATAGGTAAAACGAAGGCGCAAGTCTAATCCGTAAATGACATATACAGGCGGCGCGCCCTTCATTTTCGGGAACGAAAAAGACCCCGTTGTCCGCCGGCCCGGCGAACACGAAGCCCATCCATCGTCAATGTCTTGATTTCGGCTCACGCATCGGACGGCGGAACATGCTCAGAATTCCGAGCAGGACAAATGCCAGCCCAAAGCCTAATATGCCGTATCCCCAGTCGCCTGGAATTAAATAATATCCCAAGAGGCTGACAATAACACCCAATCCGAACACGATCCAGTTGACCGTCATACCGCATCACCTCATAAACAGGAAGTGAATAACAGCATGTTTCATCCAAACATGCCGTTAGTATCATTTCCTCGAAGCAAGGCAATTATTCAGTAGCGGCTTCGGCCGGCTCGAGAATGATGCGGGACGTCGTCTTGCCGTCGGTCACCGTCTGCCCGCCTACCTTAATCGTTGTTGCGGTCGAGTTGCCGGATTTTACGTACATGCCCTGACTGTCCAGATCGTAGCTGATCGCTGCGCCGTTCTCCAGCATCCCGAAAAACAGCTTCTCCCCGGACGAATTTTTCCCACGGTATACTTCAACCCAGCTCTGGGCATTGCTGCCTGCCACAAGCTCTACCTTTACATTAGATCCCGTTACCTTAAAGATGGTGTTTTTGCCTTCGGTCCGATCCTGCGTCACCGTCGTTTGACCTGGAACCGCGTCATCCGGACTATCCGTACCCGTTCCATCCGTACCATCGGTGCTGTCCGTATTATCGGTGCCTTCGGTGCCGTCAGCGGCATCCGTGCCGTCCGTGCCTTCCGTCCCTTCGCCGTTCGTGTCACCGCCGGTTTCGCCTGTCGTCCCGCTGCCCTTGGCGCCATCGCCATCACCCGGCGTTTGGGTCGTCTGTTGCTGGCCCTGATCCGTCTGCGTCTGGTCATTCTGGCTGACCGGAGGCGCATCCGATTTATTGGAATGGGTCGCAACCAGGTAGATCACCACGACGATCAGGATGGGAAACGTCCACATCAACAGGGTCGGCAGCCATTTCATATTCCGTTCGCCTGCAGGCCGGCTGGCGCGTTTTTGGATCACCGGCTCCATCGTCGGCTCCGCTTCCGTTTTCGGAACATCCTGTTTATGACCTTCCAGCAGCTCCTCCGGGTTGATGCCCACGGCTTCCGCATAGGTTTTGATGAATGCCCGCACGTAAAAACTGCCGGGAAGTACTTTGTAATCCCCTGCCTCGATGGCTTCCAAGTATCGTTTGCGTATTTTTGTCATTTCCTGCACGTCATCAAGGCTCATTCCTTTTTGCAGACGCGCCTCCCTCAATTGCTGTCCCAGTTCGGACATGCCATCACCTCCTACTTAGAATACTATGTAGTCCGAAGAACA
This sequence comes from Paenibacillus sp. FSL R5-0810, assembly GCF_038002285.1. Taxonomy (NCBI): domain Bacteria; kingdom Bacillati; phylum Bacillota; class Bacilli; order Caryophanales; family Paenibacillaceae; genus Paenibacillus; species Paenibacillus sp. FSL R5-0810. The sequence continues at coordinate 802,039 of NZ_JBBOCF010000001.1, read as the reverse complement.
TATTATAAATCGTCACTATAAGAACCTGTGAACGTATCATAAACGATTTCCTCGTCCGGATTGTTTCGCAATTCAATAATAATGTCAAAATCATCATAGGAATATTCGGATTCGCGCACGAAAATATCCGGATGCTCGATTACCTTCGTGCTCTCCATGCTCATAATGTCCTGGAGCAGCTGGTAATGACGCTCATTCGAACGGATCGTGCTGACGATTCCGTCGATGATAAACACGTTGTTCGGGTTCATTTCATCCTCGGAGAGCTGACTGCGGATCGTCTGCCGCAGCAGGGTGGACGAAACGAAGGTCCAGCGCTTCATGGCGCAGACGCTGCCCGCAATAATAGACTCCGTTTTGCCGACGCGCGGCATGCCCCGAAGTCCCACCACCTGATTTCCTTCCCTTTTGAACATTTCACCCAAAAAGTCAACAAGTAAACCGAGCTCATCGCGCGTAAAACGAAATGTTTTACGATCGTCCGAGTCCCGGTCAATGTATCGTCCATGCCGGACAGCCAAAATATCCACCAGCTTGGGAGGTCTTAAGGCTGTTACCGTAATATTCGCAACCTTATTTAACATTTTACCCATGAGGATGATTTTTTCTTCATCATCGGTCTCTAGGAGCATACCGCGAGTACGGCCTTCCACGCCGTTGATCGTCAGGATGTTCACTTCCAGCATACCGAGCACGGAGGCGATGTCGCCAAGGAGGCCCGGCCGGTTTTTATGTATTTTATACTCCATGTACCATTGATTCGATTCCACAAAGACACCTCTTTGCACTTCTTTTCCATCTATATTCGACAATTCCCCTGTATTTTCCACAAAAAACGAGTCAAATGATTAATGGGTCACGTTAATGATATATAAAATAAAAATGAAAGGCAAGTATTAACGGTGACATGAAAATTACATTCTTTTATCTTGACAAAAAGCCCCTTGTAAAGGGGGCTTTTTGCAAGCGTATTAGGCGTTGTGTTTGGCCAATTTCACCATCAGACGGGCGATCACGCGGCGCTCTTCTTCACTTCCTACGTCCCACAATTCCTTAATTGCACGGTTGGAAGCATTCTGTGGGTCGATCTTCTCGTCGAGAAAGTCGCCGATTTCGTACGCAAGCTGTGAAATGGTGTCTTCGTTCATACCGGCTTTTTCGGCTTGCACGACACGCTCGCCCAGGAACTTCTTCCAGGAATCAAAGTTCTTGATTACGGATGACATGATGAAATCCTCCTTTTGCTTGTGGCAATTGAGATTGAAGTAACCAATAGTAATATGTCCCCGTAATCAATCCCTTATGAGTGGTGAATTACACCACGATTGCCGCCTACGTCACCCATCCGCCGTTCGGACTGATCACTTGACCGGTAATGTATCCGGATTCGGGCAGCGCCAGAAAATATACAAGCGACGATATTTCATCCGGATGCGCCAACCGGCCCGCCGGAATTTCCTCTTCGAGCATCCGAATCTCATCGGAAGCCAAATGCTCCAGCATCGACGTATCCACCGCGCCGGGTGCAACGGCATTAACGGTGACGCCCGAAGGGGCTAGCTCCTTCGCCAGCGCCTTCGTAAACGCATTGACGCCGCCTTTGCTTGTGGAGTACAGCACCTCGCACGAGGCGCCGGACAGTCCCCAGACGGAGGACACATTGATGATTCTCCCGAAGCGCTGGGAGATCATCCGATCCATGAAGGCCTGGGTGCATAGGAACATGCCTTTTAAATTAATCGACATGAGGGAATCCCACTCCGCTTCTGTAACGTCGGACAACAGCCCATAGTGGGACACCCCTGCATTGTTGACCAGTATATCAGGCTCCATGCCGTGGCTCTGGAGCTTTTCCTTCATCCGCAGAATCTGCTCCTTGTCGCGCAGGTCGGCCGATACCGTCAGCACCCGCGCGCCATGCTCAAGGCATCGCCTCGCCACTTCATTGGCCGCTTCATGCGAATTCATATAGTGGATGATCACATTCATCCGAACCGACGCGAAGCGCTCGGCAATCGCCGCTCCGATTCCCCTGCTGGCGCCTGTAACAAGCACCGTCATCTCCCCGATCGGCTTCATTTCCTTTCCCATGCCTGCCATCACCTACGGGCTCACCACGATCGAAACAGCCAGCTGATTCCAATCGACATGCTCCTGGAGACGGCGGTTTACTTCTTCAAGCGTGATCGATTCATAGACTGGCAGCACTTTAAACAGGTCGGCACCGCGGAACTGATAACGTGTAAATTCATGCGCAATGTTCTCAGGGGAATTGAGCATGCGCAGGTAACCGCCCATTTTTTTCTTGCGGGCCCGCTCAAAATCATCCTCCCGGAATCCGCTGGCCTTCAGCTTATCGACTTCTTCGCGGATGCGGGCAAGCAGGGCGTCCGGATCCTTCGTATCCCCGCCGACCGCGGAGAACGCATACTCCGGCGAGCTGTTGTATTCGTGCCCGAAGCTGTCCGAGATCAGGTCGTCTTCATACAGCTTCTGATACAGCTCGGTGCTCGCCCCGAACAGAAGATCCATCATCAGCTTGGTGGTCAAATCCCGGCGCAGCTGCTCCTCACCAGACAAGCCCGTCTCCTTCTCCTTGAAGCCGAACAGGCACTTCGGCAGCGATACCGCAAGCCGGCTCTCGCGCCGCTTCTCGGCAACCTCCGTCGGCTCAGGATCGAAAATACGCTCAATCTTGCCTTGTTGATCATAAGATTTCCGCGCTTGGTTGGAACGGATCAAATTCATCGTCTCTTCCGGGTCCACCCCGCCGACCACGAACAGCAGCATATTGCTTGGATGATAGAATGCATTGTAACAGGTGTACAGGTCTTCCTTCGTGATCGTTCCGATGGACTCCACCGTGCCGGCAATATCAATATGAACGGGATGTACCTTATACATTGCCTCGATCAGCCCGAAATATACGCGCCAATCCGGGTTATCCTGGTACATATTGATTTCTTGGCCGATAATCCCCTTCTCCTTCTCGACGTTCTGGTCCGTAAAATAAGGGTTCTGAACGAAATCGATCAAGGTTTCCAGGTTTTCATGGATATGATCCGTAGCGGAGAATAGGTACACGGTCTGGTCAAAACTGGTGAAGGCGTTGGCGGAAGCTCCGTTGGAAGCAAATTTCGCAAAGATATCGCCCTCTGGCTCCTCGAACATTTTGTGCTCGAGAAAATGCGCGATCCCGTCCGGCACCCGAACCTCAGCTGCTCCCTCCACCTTGAAGTGATTGTCCACCGAACCGTATTTGGTAGCGAAGGTCGCATAGGTTTTCTGGAATCCGGGCTTTGGCAGCACATAGACGCGCAGCCCGTTATCCATCACCTCGTAATACAGCGTCTCCTGCAGGTTGTCATAATGAATGCGTTCCACGGGCTATTCCTCCTTTTGACCTTTCAGGAAGTAAATCGTGTCCAGTGAAAATGCGGAGGCCGCCTGCTTCACATCATCCGCGGACATGCGATCCACCTGATCGAGAAGCTCATCCGGCGTGCGCTCCTTGCCGGACAGCTGGCGGTTGAAATCATAGGCGATCATCTCGAAGGCCGAATCCTGCATTTCCTTGATCACGTTCCGGATCATGGCCTTTGTCTGGGACATCTCGATATCCGTAATGGCGCCTTGCGCCATATCATCCAGCTGCTTGCGGATGATATCCACCGCTTTGTCAAAATTTTGAACCTCAATGCCGGACTGGATCGTGGCGATGCCCTTATGCCCGTCATAGCGGGAAGAGGCGTAATAAGCGAGGCTTGCCTTCTCGCGCACGTTGACGAACAGCTTCGAATGCGGATATCCGCCAAGAATGCCGTTGTAAAGAAGGGCTGCGGCATACTCGTCGTCCCCGTACGTGATGGTGCTGCGGAGCCCCATGTTCAGCTTGCCCTGGTTAATGTCCAGCTGCTCGATGACCGTTTGGGTATCTCTAGCCGCCGCGCGCGTAACCGAAGGCTTGTAATCCTTGGTCTTCGTCCGGTCCAGCTTGAAGTGCTCCTCCACAAGCTTCTTTACTTCATCAAGGGTGGTATCGCCGACCACGTACAAATCAAGCACCGACTCATCCAGCCATTTCCGGTAAGCCTGATAAAGCCCATCCGGCGTGATTCCTTCGAGATCCTTGCGTTCTCCCAAAGGATGCAAACGGTAAGGCTCATCCTTGCACATTACCTCGATGCAGCGATCGCCGGCGTAGCGGATTTTATCATTCACGATGGATTCGAGCTTCTTCCTTACGGTATCGCGTTCGGTCTGCACGTATGCTTTGCGGAATGCGCCGTTCTCGAGCACCGGCTCCGTAAACGCCTCGCCTAAAAATGCAAACGAAGAAGAAAGCAGGCTCTCCGGGCTGTTTACAAACGAATCGTTAATCGTGTCCATCCGGAAGTGAACGATCTGATAATCGCCCCGTTTATAAATATCGAAGCCAAAGCCGGCTCCATACAGCTGCTCAAGGCGTTCCCGGAACGCTCTGGTCTCGGGATAGGATACGGTTCCCCGGCGCAGCACGAATGGCGTCAGCGCGGTCGTTGTGACGGTATCTTCAGCTAAAGGGCTTCCGGCGTAAAGCGATATCGCAAATGTCTTGAATCGGCGCGTAGGCAGCACGTGGATCCGCATTCCACCGGCTGTGCCGTGTTCAAATTCGGTTTTCGTCAAGGTCCTTATCCCCTTACTTCGTGGATTGTCATTGCCATAATTTACTCATCATTTATCGTTCATTCTAACCCATTGCAAAGTGAAGAAGCAACCGAAGACAGGTCCCCGGTTGCTTGTAAAACGGCTTACATACAGAAGATATGCTGTCCGATGGTCTTGACCTGAGGCCGTGTCCAGATCCAAGGCGATGTCGCCGTTTTCGGGTTAAAGTAATAGAGACAGCCGCCGGTCGGATCCCAACCGTTGATGGCCTGGATTACCGCTTTTCTGGCATTTTCGTTCGGCTCGAGCCAAATTTGCCCGTCCGCGACGGCCGTGAATGCCCGCGGCTGAAAAATAACCCCGTGCGGTGTATTCGGGAAGCTTGGCGACTTGACCCGGTTTAAAATAACGGCTGCAACGGCAACCTGCCCTTCGAATGGTTCGCCCCGGGCTTCCCCATAAACCGCGTTGGCCATGATCTTAATGTCATTTTCAGATAAACCCATCGTATTCGAAGAGGCCAGGTTGTTGTCTCCCCCGCCGCCTGCATTCCCTGCATTCCCAGCATTCCCTCCGGCTCCGGCTCCGGCATTGCCGCCGCCCCCTTCATGAAGCTTCGGCTCCGTCGGCTTAAAATCCTTCGTTGCATTGTACAGCTTCAGCTTGACCTTCGGTCCGACGATGCCGTCTACCTTCATTCCGAATTCGGATTGGAACCATTTCACCGCTCCCAACGTTTTGGAGCCGAATACGCTGTCGATTTTTCCATAATAAAAGCCCAAATGCTTTAGACGGCCCTGCAGCTCATATACATCCTCGCCATAGGAGCCGAATTTGATCGTTTGCTGGCTGAAAGTGGGTATCGCATCCTGTACTGCCGGATTGTCGTCTGCATGAAGGGTGCCTTGCGCGAATACCGTGCCTGATAACAGAATCGCCGTGCTTATCATAATCAAGATTCTCGAGTTTTTCATGCTGCGCTCTACCTTTCTCTTATGGTTTAACAAGCCTCGCTAACGTATATTATGACAAGCCTGCCATGTTCCTATGCACCTGATGAACCTTGGGCACGGAGCTGTATCGATGGGAGGAACGTTTCGTGCAGCAGGATGCTTTTTCACGACAAAAAGGGTGCCCCGCATGATCAAATGATCATTACGAGCACCCATTTTTAACGCAAATTAACACCATATGCGCAAATCATGACCATTGCTTCATCCATGCAGCGATTCGCTTTGATCCAGCTCGACGCATGCCATGACAAGAGCGCCTACCCCGTGAAGGTCATTTTCGCAGCGGTCCCTCTGCACGTAATGCCTGTAATCGCCGACGCCTGTCCCGATACAAATATCGGGCATGATCAGCTGACCCCGTTCATTGTAGTATACCGCATCGACCAGTCCCTGGTACCCGCGCCGAGCATGCTCCAGGCACGAAGAATCCAGATGGCCCAGCCGCACGCCCTTTGCCAGTGTATACACAAAGAGGCTTGAGCATGACGTTTCCAGCCAATTATCCGGCTCCCCTCCTTTATCCAGCACCTGATACCATAGTCCGCTCGCCGGGTCCTGGCAACCAACGAGAGCCTTGCATAAGTCGCGCAGCACCGGTATAAGCGTTGCCCTTCCCGCATGATCCTCAGGGAGCATATCAAGAAATTCGACAAGCGATAGCGCATACCATCCCACGGACCGCCCCCAATATTCGGGCGATTGGCCTGTGGCCGGATCGGCCCACGGCATATGCCTGCTCTCATCCCATGCATGGTAATACAAGCCGCTCGCTTCATTCCGCGTATTTTTTCGCATCAGCTGCTCCTGATACAGCACTTCATCATACAAATGCGGCTGCCCGTATTGCTGTCCGTATTTCATCGTAAACACGCCGCCCATGTACAGCCCGTCAAGCCACATCTGGTAAGGATACCGGTCCTTATGCCAATATCCTCCCTCGGTCGTCCGGTTCAAGGCAGACTGCAGGCGAAGCAGCTTATCCGCCGCTGCCTTGTATTTGCGCTCTGGCTTGATCGCGTCCAGCTCCAGCAGCAGCAGGCCGGCCTGAACGGAATCCAGCTCGCCGCGGTCCAGCAGTACATTCCCGTTTGTATCGACGAGATGATCGACATAACCTTTTATATATTCCAAATATCGCGCTTCTCCGCATCTCTTCCAGAGCTGGAACATTCCCGTCAGAAACACGCCCTGATGGTAATGCCATCTCCCGGCAGGCGGGAGCTCCTCAGGGGAAAATGTCTCCATGATGGAACGGCAGGCCTCGATGCCAAGCCGGAGTGGTGTAATGTCTGCGGGCGCTTTGTGCTGCGTTTGATTGGACATCTCTACTTCCTCCCTTTAGAGGTTGTTCAAAAAGTCATCTTTGATCACGAGGCGAATCAAAGTAACCCGGCATCGAATCTTGAATTCAGCCGGGCCGAAGCATAAGCTTCAGTGTTGAAAAACCGGACTTTTGAACTCGCTCTTTAAATGATCTGCTTGAGCTGAACATCAGAATACCGATTTACAGAATAACGCCATCCTTGAAGATGGAGATTTCCCGGAAGCCGCCCATTTCGTTATGTGTCCGCCGCACCCCCGAGGCCAGCTGAAGGATCTGATCGGTCAATGCCTCCTCGAGCTCTTCCATACGGGCTCCTTCCACCAATGTTCCCGCATTGAAATCGATCCAATGGGGCTTACGGGCGGCGAGCTCCGAATTCGTAGAAATCTTTACCGTTGGCACTGGCCCGCCGAACGGCGTTCCTCTTCCCGTCGTGAAGAGCACGAGATGCGCTCCGGCCGCTGCAAGCGCCGTAACGGACACCAAATCATTGCCGGGAGCCTGAATCAGGTTCAATCCCGGGCGGCTAGACCTTTCGCCATATGGCAGGACAGCGGAAACGATGGCCGTTCCCCCCTTCTGCGTGCATCCCAGTGATTTTTCCTCCAACGTGGTTATGCCGCCGTCTTTGTTACCAGGGGAAGGATTTTCATAGATTTGCTGGCCATGGGAAATGAAGTACTGCTTGAAATCATTAATGAGCGACGTTATCTCTTGGAATACCTGCTCATTTTCCGCCCGTTCCATCAGGATCGTCTCCGCGCCGAACATTTCGGGCACCTCCGTCAGCAGCGCAGTGCCGCCTGCCGCCGTTACCCAATCCGCGATCCGGCCGGCTAGAGGGTTGGCGGTAATGCCGGAAAGCCCGTCGGAACCGCCGCATTTAAGCCCGATCTTCAGCAGCGACAACGGAAGCTCGGAACGCTGATAGCCCTCGGCATAATTCACAAGCTCCTCGATCATCGCCAGCCCGGATGCAAGCTCGTCTTCTACGTCCTGTGCACGCATGTATCGGACTCTGTCCGGCTCGTCTTCACCGATTAACGCCTGCATCTGGTCAATTTGATTGTTTTCGCAGCCCAATCCGACGATCAGCACGCCTGCGGCATTGCCGTGCCGCGCCAAGGAAGCAAGGAGGCGCTGGGTATGGGCCAGATCGTCCCCGAGCTGGGAACAACCGTACGGATGCGGGAAATGGTAAACCCCGTCAATTCCTCTACCGCGAAACTGCTGGTCTGCTATCCGGGCGAGCTGCTCGCAGGTTTTATTGATGCAGCCGACGGTATTAATGATCCAAATTTCGTTGCGGATGCCGGCTTCGCCATTCCTGCGCAAATAGCCCTGGAACGTTGGCCCCGCTTGTGCCGGATTGCCCGCCGGAACGAATGGCGGAGCGCTTGTACGGCCAGGCGTATAATGGTACTCCACCTCGCCGGCAAGTCCCGTCTTTAAATTATGCGTATGGACCCACGCCCCGGGTAAAATAAGCTGCGATGCCTTGCCGATGGAATAGCCGTACTTCAACACCGAGCGGTCCTTCTCGATGACCCGAAGCGCCACTTTATGTCCCTTCGGCACATCCTCGGCTAACTCGATAGCATGCTCTTTCCCATTGATGGTGACTACGGCATGTGCACCCGCCGTTAAAGGACGGAGCGCAACCCCTACATCATCTTTAGGGTGAAGGATGATTAAATCGGTCATGATTGCTTACGCTCCATTTCCTGAAGATTTCGGTGTACGCTCTGGACCAGCCCCGGAATATCGTTCAGCTTCTCGCCCCACAGCAGCTCCGAGCCCAAGATGGCATTCACCCGCTCGAGCCGGCTCCATTCCCCGCGGAGCTCCTTCTGCCACACGTCATGGAGAAACGCTAATGCGTCCGGATCGTCCCGGAGCAGCACCGGTTCGCCATCCAGACGGGTCCCGTGCCACTGATTATCGATCTGATGCGGCTGATAGAGCCTGATTAGCGACGACAGCGCCAGTGTGATTACGTCAGGGAGCTTGCCGTACTGATCCGCATAGCCCTTCAGGCCGGGGAGCAGCCGCACTCTGAATTTGGAAACGCTGTTCATGGCGATGTCGCCCAGCTTATGCCGGATAAAAGGGTTAAGGAACCGCTCCCAAACCGCATCGGCGTACAGCTTTGCGGATTCTGGAGGCAGCGGGACCAACGGGACGATTTCGTTCAGCATGGCTTCTCGAATCCGCGCTCCCCACATCGGGTGCTCAGCTGCCTCCCTGACCTCGCTTACACCGTGTAGCAGGCCGATCAGCGCCATTAATGTATGGGTCCCGTTCAGAATCCGCACCTTGCGGATCTGATAGGGAGACAGATCCGGAACCCATTCCACCTGCAGTCCAGCTGCTTTCAGCGGCAGCCTCCCGTCCAGAGAAGGATCCCCTTCAATCGCCCAGAAGTAATAAGGCTCTGCCGTATTCAGCAGTCGGTCCTCAAAGCCCCATTCGCGAAAATATTCCGGCGCATTGTCGGGATATCCGGTCACGATTCGATCGACCAGTGAATTCAGAAACATATTGCATTCGTCTAACCATTTCCTGAATGCGTCAGACAGTCCCCAATCGTCCGCATGCCGGAGCACAATCGCCTTCAAGGCGTCTCCGTTCCGCTCCAGCAGCTCGCACGGCATGATCATCAGGCCTTTGCCGGGATCTCCCCGGAAATGCTCGAACCGTCGATTCAGAAGCATAGTCAGCTTCCCGGGATAAGTGGCCGGCGGCTCGGAAGGAGTCCAAGGGATCTCCTCATAACAAATTCCGGCCTCGGTCGTATTGGACACAATGAGATCAAGCTCTGGGTTTTCAGCCATCGACAGGAATGTCTCCCACTCCGAATAAGGATCGATAAATCTTGAAAATATGGAAATCAGCTGCCGTTCTTCGATTTCATGTCCGTTTTGAATTCCTTTGACCAGCAGCCCATAAATTCCGTCCTGCTCGCGTAGCTGGTCCAGCTTATATTTACCACCCGGCCTCGGCTGGCTGACGGCCACGCTGCCCCGGAACAATCCCTGACGGTTGCACTCAAACAGCATCCAATCGATAAACCCTCTCAAAAAATTTCCTTCTCCGATCTGCAATGCTCTTACAGGATAACTGCGGGCATCCGTCTCCGGCTTTAGCTTTCCTGCCTCCCGCTGCTCCAGCGTATGGCGGTTAAGCAGCGGAAGCGTATCTTCACGCATCGTATCCATCGTCATGCTCCTTCTCTTGCCTGTCCGAATCGGAAGTAGGCCTCTGCATTGTAATAGCAAATATCCTGGACAATTCCGCCCAGCCATGGCAGATCTGCCGGGGCTTCGCCTTTCGTGACCCAGTCTCCGATGAGATCGCACAGCACCCGCCGGAAGTATTCATGACGCGTATAGGACAGAAAGCTTCTGGAATCGGTCAGCATGCCGACAAAGCGGCTGAGCAGCCCCATATTTCCGAGCTTGCTCATCTGATCCATCATGCCGTCTTTCGTATCGTTGAACCACCAGGCCGATCCGAACTGGATTTTCCCCGCGATTCCATCTCCCTGGAAGCTTCCGATGAGCGCAGCAAGAATGTCGTTGTCTCTAGGGTTCAATGAATACAGAATCGTTCTCGGAAGCGCTTGTTCTTGATCCAGGCGGTCCAATAAACGGACCAGCGGCTCGGCAATCAAGCCGTCGTGTATCGAATCATAACCGGTATCCGGACCAAGCTGCCGGAACATCCGGGTGTTATTGTTCCGATGAGCGTTAATATGAAATTGCATCGCCCATCCCAGCTTTGCGTACATCCGACCCAGCTCAAGCAGTGTTGCGGTCTTGAACTGCTCTTCTTCTTCACGGGAAACCGGACGCCCTTCAAGCGCTTTCAAAAAGATGTCTGCGACTTCACGCTCCGTTGCTTCGCGGTATGGCACAAAGTCGAGCGCATGATCCGAAACCCGTCCCCCAACCGAATGGAAAAATTGAATTCGATCCGACAACGCCTCCAAAAATTCGGTGTAGCTTCCAATGTCCTTCCCGCACCGCTCCGACAGCTGCTTCACCCAGCCCGTGAAGGTCGGACGGTTGATTTCAAGCGCCTTGTCCGGCCGGAAGGAAGGTAGCATCTGAAACCGGCTTTCCCCTTCTTGCGCTAGCTTGATATGGTATTCCAGGGAATCCGCCGGATCATCCGTCGTGCACACCACTTTCACCCCACTTGAAGCGATGAGCCCCCGTGTCGTGAAATCATCCTCCATTAAACGCGCATTGGCCGCTTCCCATATACGCGGCGCATTTTGCTCATTGATGATCTCCTGAATCCCGAACAATCGCCGCAGCTCCAGATGGGACCAATGGAATAACGGATTGCCGAGGGTTTTGGGAACCGTTTTCGACCAGGCAAGGAAACGGTCATAGTCCTGAACGCCTTCTCCTCCGGTGATATGGGCCTCATCTATGCCATTGGCCCGCATGGCCCGCCATTTGTAGTGGTCTCCGTTGATCCATGCCTCGGTCAGATTGCCAAACCTGTGGTTGTCGTAAATCATTTGCGGATTTAAGTGACAGTGGTAGTCGATGATCGGCATGTTCTTCGCATAATTATGGTATAAGTTCTGGGCTGTCTCGCTGTTCAACAAAAAATGCTCATCCATAAATGCCTTCAATGGGTTCACCTGCCATCTCTTTAGATTACTTCTAATCATACGGCATCATCGGTTGTATTTCTTCACGTTTATTGCTTACTTCGTTTAAAAATCAACATATCTTGCTTTTTTATTCCCGGCCCGCCTGATAGAATTAGAATTAAGATGATGAAACCCAAAAACTGACCGGATAATCAAAAGGAGGGCACAGCGATATGCCAGTCGATCATCACATTGTCTCTTTTGGCAACGAAGAAGAGGAATTTTACTATCATCGCATTCATCGGACGCGGCCCTTCGAGCGGAATAACCATTATCACGGAACGTACGAGATCTATTATCTGATCTCCGGTGAACGCAGTTATTTCATTAAAGAAAAGCTATATTCGATCCAAGCCGGAGATCTGATCCTGATCAACAAATTCGATGTTCATAAAACATCCGGCCAAGGTGATCCCGAGCATGAGCGCATTGTCATCAATTTCAGCGACTCCTTCCTGGGCAGCGGTCATCCGTTCCTGCCCGCCGGCTTGCTGAGGATGTTCGAGCTGGACCAGCCCGTACTGCGGCTGAGTCCTTCCGAGCAGAGCAGCGTCATGCAAATTCTCGACAGCATGGCTGCCGAAATCTTGAACCGGCCTTCAGCCTTCGAGCATATGCTCCGCCTGCTGCTGACAGAACTGCTGATCAAGGCGAACCGCTTGTCCGCTTCCGCCATAAAGCCTGCGTCACCGTCCTTGAACCCGCTGCATCAGAAAATTACGGATGTCGTCCAGTTTATCAACAGCCATTATCCGCTTAAAATCACGCTCAAGCAGCTGTCCGATACCTTTTACATCAGTCCGTTCTACCTCAGCCGCATATTCAAGGAAATCACCGGCTTTACGATCGTCAATTATATTCAGCTGACGCGGATCCGGGAGGCCCAGCGGCTGCTGGTCAGCACCGACCTGCGGATCGTCGATATTGCGGAGACCGTCGGATTTGAAAGCCTGACCCATTTTGACCGCACATTCAAAAAAATGACCAGCATGACCGCAAGCCGATACCGCAAGTTGAATAGCCAAGTATAAACACTCATGACGAGCAGCTCATCCTGGCCACAGTTGACGGCGATGATATAAGGAGCTAACCCATAAACCATCCCCGACTTGCTTATCACCCGCTTTTTTCGTTCATCCCATATATATATAAAACCGGAAAGGGCGTTTCTTCATCCATAAGAAACGCCCTTTCCGGACCTGGTTGGCTTAAACTTCATCAGCTTATTCGGTTTTGCTGCTGCTGATACTGCTCCATCGACATCAGCACTTCGCGTGGCTTGCTGCCCTCATAGGGACCTATAACCCCGCGGGCTTCCATGGAATCGATGAGCCGCGCCGCTCGGGTATAGCCGACGCGCATTCTCCGCTGCAGCAAGGAAACGGAGGCCTGCTTCGCTTCAAGGACGATGGTGACCGCCTGATCGTACAGCTCATCGAGCTCCTCATCCTCGGATTGCGCGGACTCCTCAATCTCCGGAACAAGCGATTCGTCATATTCCGCCTGCCCCTGATCGCGCACGAAGGAGACGATATTCTCAACCTCCTGGTCGCTCATAAAAGCTCCCTGTACGCGAATCGGTTTGGATGACCCCATTGGCATAAACAGCATGTCGCCACGGCCAAGGAGCTTCTCCGCACCGGCCATATCGAGTATGGTCCGTGAGTCGACCTGAGAGGAAACGCCAAAGGCGATCCGTGAAGGGATATTCGCTTTGATAACGCCCGTAATGACATCGACCGACGGCCGCTGCGTTGCTATGATCAGATGGATGCCCGCGGCACGGGCCATCTGCGCGAGACGGGTAATAGCATCCTCCACGTCGTTAGCCGCTACCATCATCAAGTCTGCGAGCTCGTCCACGATAACGACGATATATGGCAATACCGCCGCCGGATTATCTTTCATTAGATTGTTATAACCTTCGATATTGCGGGTGCCTGACTTGGAGAAGAGATCGTAGCGCTTCTCCATTTCGACCACGATTTTCTTCAAGGCGAGCGACGCCCGCTTCGGATCGGTCACGACCGGTGCCATCAAATGAGGAATCCCGTTATAAACATTCAGCTCGACCATCTTCGGATCGACCATCAGGAACTTGACCTCATCCGGCTTGGCCTTATACAGAATGCTCGTAATGATCCCGTTGATACAGACCGATTTACCCGACCCTGTCGCACCTGCGACGAGCAAATGGGGCATCCGTGCCAGGTTGCCGACGATCGTCTGGCCCGAAATATCCCGGCCAAAGGCGATCGACAGCTTCGATTCGGCCTCCTGGAAGATCGGTGTCTCCATAACCTCACGCATGGTTACAATGGATACCTCATTATTCGGCACTTCGATGCCGATGGCGGATTTGCCCGGAATCGGTGCCTCCATCCGAATATCCTTGGCAGCCAGCGCAAGGGCGATGTCATCCGTCAGGTTGACGATTCGGCTGACCTTTACGCCGATATCCGGCTGGATTTCATAGCGGGTCACCGAAGGCCCTCTTACGACCTCCAGCACCTTGGCACGGACGCCGAAGCTTTCCAGCGTAGCTTCCAGCTTGCGGGCCGTCTGCATGTAATCGCTTTGATCCCCGCCTTTTCCGCCATTCTTCGGCTTGGACAGCAAACGGAAAGGAGGCAGCTTATAAGGCTTAGGCGGTGGTGCGGGAGGTGCGGCAGGGATGGATTCTTCGGCTCCATTCCCGGCACCATCCAAGCTGTTTGCGCCTGCTGCTGCCCCGTCTCCCTCTGCTTCGGCTTGGCCGTCATCGACCGCAGCTTCCGAATGCTGCAGCGATACGTCCATTCCCTGTTCGCCGATTGGCCCGTCCGAATCATCAGCCTCCTCGTGCAGGCTGCCTTCCTGCTTCACCTGCTCGAAGAAATCACGGATAATCGGCGAGGAAGGAGCCCCTGAATGTTCGGCTGCTTCCGGTGACAAATGCGGTTCATCGTCATTCCGGTACAGAACCTTCTCGTCTTGATCATGAACTCCGTTCCCGGCCGTAAATACCGGTGCTTGGTCATCATCATGATCATCGTTGAAATCGGGCGCTGCCTGAGCCGTTTTCTGACCCTTGCCGCCAAACAGCTGGAAAAACTGCGGGGCTTTACGACGCGGCAGCCGCAGCTCCTCCATATCGTCCAAATCATCATCAAAATCGTCCGGCAGCGGCGTCCGCTCTTCCTTCGCGGCTGTTCTGGCAGCGGCTTTGGCCTTCGTCTGCCGACTGTTCATCTTCTTCTGCAGCCGTTCTCCCGCCTTGACGACTCTTACGCGGAACATTCGCATCAAATCCACATAAGACAAGTTCGTAATCAGCATAAAGCTGATAAACAGCATGACGATGACAATAAGTCTTGCGCCAAGGCTGCCAAACAGCATGATCAACAGCGCAAACTGCAAGGCTCCGACATATCCTCCGCTGATATCTCTGCCCATAACGGGGTGTTGATCGCTGCGAACCTCCCCATGCAGAAGCTCTCCTTGCAAATCGCTATGTATCTGGCTCATCACATTCGAAGCAGTCAACTGCCCGATGGGAGCCAGCTTGGATCCCAAGCCTGCGATGCTGCTCATCAATGTGAGCGCTAAGACCAGAAGAAGAACGCCGGTTCGTCTGCTGTTCCAACGACGCGGCCATTTACGGTGAATCATCACCATTAATCCGTAATAGATACCGATCAGGGGGATGATGAAATAATATTTGCCAAGCAAATATCCCGACATCTTGGCCAGGGAACGTCCGACCGGCGCCTCTCCGGATAACGCAATCACCGAGAGGGTCATGAGCACGATCCCGTAGATTTCATACTTCAGTACGGCTGCAAAGGCAGCCTTCTTCTTTTTTCTGCGCTTCGCCAAAAAGTCTCACCCCCGAAACCATATTATAGCATAAATTCGGTGGCGTACCTATGTTCTGTTTTCAGCCTTTAGCCTCATTTTCATCGGCTGCGATCGTCGGAATATAGCGAACGATACTGCCCGGAGCATAGCTGGAATTCAAGTAATGCTCGAGCCCGCAATCCAGGAGACGGACGATCCGGGCCTGCTCCTCTCCCATCGGTTCGACTTCCATCAGGACGCCTCCGATACGGACCTCTCTGAAGCGACTGCCCGGCTCTATATCGTCCGCACCTGGAGCCAGGCTCCGCTCAAGTGGAATAATGCTGTACCAGCTCATTGCGTGATCCCCCCCGGGCTGACTGCTTTACGCTCGGCAATCATGTGATTCAGCCGGTGCAGTGCTTGACCGATCCCTCCGACTTCATCCATCAGCCCGTATTCGACCGCGTCGGAGCCCGATACCGCCGTACCGATGTCCCGGTTTAGC
This sequence comes from Paenibacillus sp. FSL R5-0810, assembly GCF_038002285.1. Taxonomy (NCBI): domain Bacteria; kingdom Bacillati; phylum Bacillota; class Bacilli; order Caryophanales; family Paenibacillaceae; genus Paenibacillus; species Paenibacillus sp. FSL R5-0810. The sequence goes on along the minus strand of NZ_JBBOCF010000001.1, from coordinate 786,056 downwards.
TCGCCTGTCTTGAACATGAGATCCTTAAACTGCTCCTCTGTGATCCGGGAGTGACTCGTGACAAACCGGACGACTCGCTCCTGCATCTTCTCCATATACTCGAACGTTTGCGGTACACCGATCACAAGGCCGCTCATCCGAATCGGATGGATCGTCATTGTCGCGCTTTCCGCGATGAACGAATGATCGGCTGCAACGGCTATCGGCACTCCGATGCTGTGCCCACCTCCGATAACCACCGTGACGGTCGGTTTTGTCAGCGATGCGATCATCTCGGCGATGGCCAGGCCGGCCTCTACGTCTCCGCCTACCGTATTAAGAATAATGAGAAGTCCTTCAATCTTCGGATTCTGCTCGGCTGCCACGAGCTGCGGGATCATATGCTCGTATTTCGTTGTTTTATTTTGCGGAGGCAGCACGAAATGCCCCTCGATTTGGCCGATTATGGTCATGCAGAATACATTGGATTCATTGCCGACCGGCACTCCGGTTTGGCCAAGCTGGGTGATCGCTTCCGTTACGGCACTCTTCTTGCCCTCTTCGGCCGGAGCCGCCGGCGCTTCGGTTTCCCCGGTAATGCCGGCTCCCTTTCTGCCGGTAAACTCTAGCTCATTTTGCATAACGCCATCCCTGCCTTTTCACTTATTCTTGGGCTGCAGCTATATCCATAGCTGACCCTTAGTATGGCAAGCGGCGGCATAGTTTTATGCTTGCCGCAGGGATCGGCGTGCAGGCTTTCATATTTTTTAAAGTTATCCTTGTGCATGAGGCGGCCGATTCCGGCGCCAGCAGGCGTCCTCGACAGTACCTTCTCCCGGCAAACCCTCCGATAACATGATCGATGGCCAATCCGCCACGAACTGGATTTTCGCTTGTAGGTCGATGGAATCCCTGCGGTTTGTAAGACAACATAAAAAGCCCCTCTTTCGCGGAAACCGTCCAATTATTACCTGCGAAAGAGAGGCGACTGTGTGCCTGATTATTTTTGAGGTCGTTATGCTAAAACGACAATTACACTTCCATGATGATCGGCAGGATCATCGGTCTGCGGCGTGTCTGCTCGTACAAGAAGCGTCCGAGAGCGTCCTTGACGCTTGTTTTCAGTGACGCCCACTCGTTTACGTTCTCACTCATCAGCTTCTGAAGCGTGCTGGAAACGATACGGTTGGCCTCATCCAGGAGACCTTCAGATTCACGGACATAAACGAATCCGCGAGAAATGATATCCGGACCGGATACGATGGAGCCGTTCTGCTTGCTCAAGGTAACGACAACGACAAGGATGCCGTCTTGGGACAACAGCTTCCGGTCACGCAGCACGATGTTGCCTACGTCGCCTACACCGAGCCCGTCAATCAGAACGTTGCCTGCGGTTACCTTGCCGGCCTTGCGGGCGGCACCGCCTTGAATCTCTACGATCTCCCCGATATCGGTAATGAAGATGTTGTCCGGGTCGACGCCGACGGACTCTGCAAGCAGAGCGTGACGGCGCTGCATCCGGTATTCCCCGTGAACAGGGATGAAAAATTGCGGTTTCATCAGGTTCAGCATCAGCTTCAGCTCTTCCTGGCTTCCGTGTCCCGAAACGTGCACACCGGAATTGGAACCGCTGTAAATCACATCGGCACCGAGGCGGAACAGCTCGTCGATCGTGCGGCCGACGTACTTCTCATTGCCAGGAACCGGAGTTGCCGCAATGATAACCGTATCGCCAGGCAAAATATCCACCTTGCGGTGGGTCGAGCGCGCCATGCGCGTAAGCGCAGACATCGGCTCTCCCTGACTGCCTGTACACAATACGACCACGCGGTCGGCTGCCATCTTGTTAACCTCTTCCGGCTCGATCAGCATGCCGTCCGGGATATGAAGATATCCAAGCTCGGCTGCGATCGAGACGACGTTCACCATGCTTCTTCCGATTACCGTAACCTTGCGGCCGGTTGATTCGGCAGCATTCACCACTTGCTGGATCCGGTGCACATTCGATGCGAATGTAGCCACCACCACACGCTGCTCGGCCTTGCGGAAAATATCTTCAAGAACGATGCCCACATTTTTCTCCGATGGCGTAAAGCCGGGTCTTTCCGCATTGGTGCTGTCGGACAGAAGGGCGAGAACGCCCTTGCTTCCGATTTCAGCCATCCGCTGCAAATCCGCATATTGGTCATTGACCGGCGTATGGTCGAATTTAAAGTCCCCTGTATGCACCACATTGCCTTCAGGCGTCTCGATGCAGATGCCGACCGAATCCGGGATACTGTGGTTGGTCTTGAAGAAGGTCGCTTTCATGGTGTTTCCGAGCTTGACTTCTGAATCGGCATGAATCAGAATCCGTTTCGTTTCGCCCAGCAGATTCGCTTCCCTGAGCTTATTCTCCACCAATCCGAGCGTCAATTTCGTTCCGTACACCGGAACATTCAAGTGCTTCAACACGTACGGGAGTCCGCCGATATGGTCCTCGTGACCGTGAGTCAGCAAAATCCCTCTCACCTTGTCGCGATTTTCCGTTAAATAGCTAATATCAGGAATAACGATATCAATTCCAAGCATATCTTCTTCTGGGAACTTCAGCCCAGCATCCACGACTACGATGTCATTGGCATATTGGATGACATACATGTTTTTCCCGATCTCACCGACGCCGCCCAAGGCAAAAATCGATAGTTTATCGCTGCTTATTTTCTTAGACAAATGTATCTAACCCTCCTATAGTTTTGGACGTCGTACCATTGTTATATTTAAATTTCAAAAAAATACCGCACCCAGTCACTTGAATTCATTATACATGATGAAAAAGTGAAAACACAAGTCAGCCGCCTACGTGTCCCATAGGATGCCCGAAACGGTGCGGTTTAAAACGAAAGAAGCCGCTGCCTTGTTCAGGCAGCGGCTGTACGTTTACTCGGTTTTGAAGCAGGTATATTACAATGACGCCAGCATCGAACGGATAAACGATGCTTCGCTTTCACTCGGCGAGACGAGCGGCAGGCGGACATCCCCTACCTGATAGCCTCTTTCATTCAGGGCGAACTTAACGGCGGACGGGTTCGGAAGCGGGTCCGGACACTCGAACAGTCCCTTGAACAGCGGGAATAACGATTGGTGAAGCTTTGCAGCTTCCTGCACATTCCCGGCAACATATGCATCGATCATATCCTTCATCCGTGCACCGGCAATATGACTTGCAACACTCACGATACCATAAGCGCCTACCGCCAGAGCCGGCAGCGCTGCAGAGTCATCGCCGGAATAGACGATAAATCCTTCCGGTGCGCCTGCAGCGATCGCAGTCACCTGATCGATCGAGGCGCATTCCTTCGTGGCAACGATATTCGGCAATTGCGCCAACCGCAACGTCGTGGCGGTGCTCAAGCTGACTCCCGTGCGTCCCGGCACGTTATATAGCATGACAGGCAGCGAGGTTGCTGCTGCGATTGCCTCAAAATGCTTATACAGACCTTCTTGATTCGGTTTATTGTAATATGGCGCAACCAGCAAGATGCCGTCGACCCCGCAAGCTTCCGCTTTCTTCGTCAATTCGACGGAATGTGCGGTATTGTTGCTGCCTGTGCCTGCGATAATTTTGCATTTTCCGGCCGCCTGCTTTACAGCGAATGCGAACAATTCGAGCTTTTCCGATTCACTCAGCGTGGGAGACTCGCCGGTTGTGCCGGCGATCACGAGGGAGTCTGATTTTTGATCCGCAATCAAATGCTCAATTAATCTTGCCGTCTCGTCCCAATTGATCTCGCCGCTGTGATCGAACGGGGTTACCATGGCCGTAATCAATCTTCCGAAATCCACAATGATTCCTCCTTAGCTTTTTCCCGTATACGGGAAAACCTGCTTCATTCTCTACATAGCATATCCTAAATCAGGGCAATCTGCATTACCCATACCTTAATCCCGTACCGATAAATTGATAAACGATGATGTCACACAAACCTGGAAAAACGACACGGATCTATCGATGAAGCTCAAATTTGCTGTGCAGCGCGCGCAGCGCCTGAGCCATATCTTCTTTTTTGACAAGCACCCAAATCGTTGTATTGGAGTCAGCCGATTGCAAAATCGAAATATCGTGCTCGCTGAGCGATTCGACAATTTTCGCCATAATGCCAGGCACACCGTTAATGCCGCCTCCGATTACCGATACCTTCGCGCACCCGGATAAGCTTCTTGGCTTCAATCCAAGGTTCTGCAGCACCTCGATCGCTTTTTCCGAATCGCTGTCGAATACGGTATAAACAACCCCCGTCGGGGTAACATTAATAAAGTCTACGCTGATCGAATGCTCAGCCATGGATTTGAATACCTTCAGCTGTAAGCCTTCGGTCCGATCGCACTCGACCGAAATTTGGGTAATGTTGCTCACATAAGCAACGCCGGTCACATAACGGTCTACAATACCGGATTGGATATCCCTGAATCCTTCAGGCTGGGTCACAAGCGTTCCTTCGCTATCCGAGAAGGTCGAACGGACGCGAACCGGAATTTGGGACTGCATCGCGATCTCCACCGCTCTCGGATGAATGACCTTGGCCCCCTGATGGGCCATGTTGCAAATCTCCGTGTAGCTTACATAGCTTAACGGCTTGGCATCCTCTACAATCCGGGGATCTGCCGTCAAAATGCCGTTGACATCGGTATAGATATCCACCATTTCAGCGCGAAGCGCCGCACCCAGTGCTGTTGCGGAGGTGTCACTGCCTCCTCTGCCGAGCGTCGTTAAATCACCCGACTCGGTCTGCCCCTGAAAGCCCGTCACGATCACGACCTGATATAACTCCAGCTCCTTCAACACCCGGTCAGGCTTCACATCCTTGATTCGTGCATTGCCGAAATGATTGTCGGTTAGAAATCCGGCTTGGGCGCCCGTCAGAACCGTAGCGGTAATGCCCTCATGGTGGAGCAGGCTGCACAGGGTTGTCGCCGATATCACTTCTCCACAGCCCAGCAGCATGTCCCTTTCCCTGCTTGGTAGTGCATTTCCGTTATGCTCGATCCAATCAAGCAGGGTGTCTGTTGCGTAGGGTTCCCCACGTCGTCCCATCGCGGACACCACGACAACCAATCGATACTGATTGTCCAACTCGCGCCGGATGTGTCCGATAACATGGGTTCTCGCTTGCGGTGTGGACAACGAAGTGCCTCCGAATTTTTGAACTAAGATGCGCATGCATATTCCTCCGTTTATCTATGCCCGGGAGCGTGAAAACTCGGGGCCGACCGACTGAAACGGCCGGCTATTTAGCCTGGCCGCTTCGGTTCGTGCAGGTTGATTTCAGCAAAACTCCATGGTCTGCTGTTTTTCGAATGTTAAGGTTCTAAATGATGCCTATCGTATTAATGAGCGTATTCCACGAGCATTGGCTGCAGCTGTTTTCCTTCCAACGCCGCGTAGCAGGCTTCCGGTATCAGGTCCATTCTCGCCACGAGCGAGTTCGGCTTCTGCTGCGGGTTATCCTGGCCGAACGGAACGAAATATATATTCTTCGTAACCAGCAGTTTGGCGATATTGGCTGCATTCAGTCCCAGTCCATCATTTGTTGAAATGGCAAGCACGAGCGGTCTGCAGTTTCTCATCTGCGCCTTGGCAGCCATCAGAACAGGGCTATCCGTCATCGCGTTCGCCAGCTTGCTGGTCGTATTCCCTGTGCAAGGTGCAATGACCAGCACATCAAGAAGCTTGGAAGGTCCAAGCGGCTCCGCCTCAACAATCGTAGAAATAATATCATTCCCGGTTATATCTTTCAACTGTTTCTGCCAATTTTCCGATGTCCCAAATCGGGTATCCGTCGTCATGATGGTGCTCGATACAATCGGAATCACATTCGCTCCGCCCGATTTGAAACGCTCGATCTGCGGCATCACTTCTTCCAGCGTGCAGTGGGACCCCGTCAGGGCATAGCCCACCGTTTTTCCATTCCAATTCATTTCGCATCCCCCCGAATCTTGATTTCTTCAGAAATCAGCTCCACCAGCGCATTGGCGATAATGATGCCGGCTGTCTTAGGAGCCACGATTCCGGGTAGTCCGGGTGCGAGCATGGCTTTGATACCCCGTTTTTCGGCATAGCGAAAATCGCATCCGCCGGGTGCGGAGGCGAGATCGATGATAACGGCCTCCCGAGGCATTTTCGAGATGATTTGTGCTGTGACTATCATAGTTGGAATCGTGTTAAAAAGCAAGTCAATGCCGGCTACGTGAGTCCCCAAATCCTTTATGAGAAAAGGCTTCCAGCCCATTTCCTCCGCTCTGGCATAATGCTCCGATTTCCGTACGCCCATTATGACATTCGCACCGAGCCCCTGCAGGCTCCGCGCCATCGTAAATCCCGTCCGGCCCATGCCGAGCACCATGCTCGTGGATCCATGAATCGTAAAATCGGTATTTTGGATCGCCATCATCAGCGCTCCTTCTGCCGTCGGGATGGAGTTGTAGATCGCTACATCGTCCCGCTCAAATATTTCCACCAGCTTGATGTTATATTTGTCGCACAGCGATCGTAAATAAGGTTTGGCCATGCCGGTATAAACGACTCCGTGCTTCGGCATAGCGGCAATATGATCCTCCTGCAGCCGTAATGGACCTTCCGAAAACAATGCGCTGACACGTCCTTCATCATCACAGCCCACTACCGGCAAAATCAGGGCATCGGCATCCGCCATCAGCTCGGTGGAAAGCGTCTCGCGCGTAACCCCTTGGAATGAATCCTGCAGCTTCTCAAAGCCCGCGATCATGACGGAAGCATCCATCTCGGCGCACTTGCGGATCACTTCAATTTGCCTTGCGTCTCCTCCAACGAAGACGGTCCGGACTCCAGTCAGCATGGAAGGCGTCGCTCCTTTCTTTCTAACCAATGTATAGACCATCTTATGCTGCGGCCCATAAGGTGGTGAGCGAATTATCCATGTAACGCGTTGGATAGCCCCTTACGCTGCGGGAAGCGAGGTTTCGGCCCGATGGTCATCGTCGCACGGAAGACCCGACAAACCGGGGATGTCCTTGGCAACGGCAAAAAAGGCCGCCTTGGCTAATCAGCCAAAACGACCTTTCCAATTCGATGTGTAGAACTCGTAAACGCGAGCCTATTTCCCCGTGTGTCCAAATCCGCCCGTGCCGCGAACGGTTTCGGACAGCTCTTCCACCTCGGCAAAGGCGACTGCAGGCACGGTCTGAAATACCATTTGCGCTATCCGCTCGTTCCGCTCGATCGTAAATGGCTCTTGTCCCAAATTGATGAGCAGCACCTTCACTTCGCCGCGATAGTCGGCATCGATGGTGCCCGGCGAATTCAAGCAGGTAATCCCGTGCTTGAACGCCAGTCCGCTGCGAGGGCGGATTTGGGCCTCCAGCTCTGCCGGCATGGCCATTGCAAAGCCAGCCGGGATCAGCTTGCGCTCGCCGGGCTGCAGAACGACCGGCTCCGGTACAGCGGCATGCAGGTCGAAGCCTGCAGCGAGCTCGGACATTTTCACAGGCAGCTTCACATCTTCATTACCGGGTAATCTATGGATTTGAACGTAGTGCAACAAATTCATTCCTCCTAAGTCCATTCAATGCTTTGTCTGAGGTTCCAACCATCGCGAGTGCATATGGAGTATTAAACATTCGGTCGAGGACGGCATTCACATCCTCCATGCTTACTTGCTCAATGCGCTTGATCAGCTCATCAAGGGTGTGATGCCGGCCCAGCATCAGCTCGTTCTTGCCAAGCCGGTTCATGCGGCTGCTGGTGCTCTCCAGACTAAGGATGAGGCTTCCCTTCAGCTGCTCCTTCCCCTTCTTGAGCTCCTGCTCCGTCATTCCGTTCGTTGCCAGATCATGCAGCATCTCGATCGTCAAATCCAGCACATCCTTCGTCTGCTTGGGCGCCGTGCCCGCATAGATGGTGAACATGCCGCTGTCCGCATGGGAGCTGTGATAGGAATATACCGAGTAAGCGAGCCCCCGCTTCTCCCGGATTTCCTGGAACAGCCGCGAGCTCATTCCACCGCCGATGGCATTGTTAAGAAGCACCATTGCATATTGCAGATCCTCGCCGATCGAGCAGCCCGGGAACGACATGCAGATATGATTCTGCTCGGTCTTCTTCTTCCGGAACTGGACGCCGTCCAGAAATGACGGCACCTCAAGGGCTTGGGGCGCACGGCGATTGGAAAATCCGCCGAAGTGCCGCTCCAGCAGCTCGATCGTTCCTTCATTGATATTTCCGGCAAGCGCAATGACCGTATTCTCGATCGTATAGTGATCTTCCATGTAAGCGCGCAGCGCATCGGAATCCATCGCTTCCAGCCGTTCCTTCGTACCAAGGATCGGAAATGCGAGCGGGTGATCGCCATAAACGGCCGTTGACATCAGGTCGTGCACCAGATCATCCGGCGTATCCTCATACATGGCGATCTCTTCCAGGATTACATTCTTCTCCTTGGCCAGCTCTTCCGCATCCAGCTTGGAGTTGAAGAACATATCGGAGAGAACATCGACAGCAATCGGAAAATGCTCATCCAATACCTTAGCATAATAGCAGGTATACTCTTTAGCCGTGAACGCGTTGACGTTTCCACCGATCGCATCGAACTGCTCGGCAATCGCACGGGCGTCAAACCGCTCCGTCCCTTTGAACATCATATGCTCTATAAAATGCGTAATCCCATTGATCTCCGGCGTCTCATTGCGGGATCCGGTCTTCACCCAGATGCCGAAGGATACCGAACGACTTGTGGGGATGCTCTCCATAACCACACGCAGGCCGTTTGACAATTGTATTTTTTTCACGCAAGGCCCCCCTAACTGTCCATCCAGGTTCATTTCAGCTGACCAACAGCCTCATGCCATCCATTCATTCTATCAAACTTTACCATGTGCCACAACACCCTGGACTTCTAGGTTCCACCCGGCATGATCCGGTCAGGCGAAAGCGTCTGGCTGACCGTGCCGATCGATAGACCCTTGGCCCGTATCCCGTCAATCATGCCCTTCAACGCTTTCGAGGAGGAGTCTGTTGGATGCATGAGAATGAGGAAGCCTGGTTCGACTTTACTGCTTATTTTCTGAACGACCGCTTCCGGCTCAGGATGCTGCCAGTCCACGGTGTCAAGCGTCCACAGCACCGTTTTCAGCCCCCGGGCATGGGCGATCGCTACCGTCTGCTTGTTGAAATCGCCGGAAGGGGGCGCAAACCATTTATTTTCCACCCCTAAACTGGTCTTAAGCAGCTCCTGCGTTTTCGCAATTTCCAGATCGGCGCGTTCCCTGCTTAGACGGCTCATGTTGGGATGGGTGAAAGCATGATTCTCGACTTCATGGCCCCGCTTTACAATCTCGCCTGCAAGCTCCGGATTTTTCTTGAGCCAGCTGCCGTCGAGGAAGAAGGTGGTCTTGATATTTTCCTCATCGAGCGTATTCAGCATGGGCTCCAGAAATTCGTTGCCCCAGGCAACATTAATCATGAGCGACACCATCGGTTTATTCGGGTTCCCCCGATAGATCGGGTGAGATGCAAGATCCAGGTCGTTTAGCGTTACTTTGGCCGGAATTTCACGATATACGAGCGGGAGGGCCTCTCCCTTCCCCCGGTTCTTCACGGCCAGATTATATGTAGCCTCCACATCGACCTCAAGTCCGTTATAGCCGGGGATTGCCTCCCATACTCTGTCCACTCTCGCGTCAACAGGCTCTACTCTTTCCTTGGCAGCCGCAGCCTCAATCTGATTGAGCAGCTCCACGTCGACTACCGCTCCCGTAAGACTGCTGCTGTTCACGAGCTTTGTATTTGCCGCGGGCTCAAGTCCGGACACATAACCCCACGCGCCGCTGAACACGGCGGCAGCCGATACCAATGCGGTACCGGTCAGGAGCACGGCGATTTTCTTATCTTTCATGGGCTCTCCCACTCCCCCTCAGGCAGCTTTGTCCCATTTTATGTGCCGGGCTCCGGAATTATGAGCCAAAAGTAGAGCTGCGGCCTCGGTATGAGGGTGTATGGCGAGCTAGACGCAAAAAAAGAGCCAGAATCAGGTTCTGCCTCTTTCTTCATTTGCTATTTCGGACGCTCAGGCCATGGCCCGCGCTTACTTCGCTTCCGCAGTCAATACCGCTTTGCGCGACAGGTTAATGCGTCCTTGCTGATCGATTTCCGTGACCTTAACGGTGATGACGTCACCAATGGCAACAACATCCTCCACCTTCGCCACCCGCTCGGTCGACAGCTGGGAAATGTGAACCAGCCCGTCTTTATTAGGCAAAATTTCCACGAACGCGCCGAACTTCTCGATCCGTTTGACGGTACCGGTATAAATTTCGCCGACCGCGACTTCCTTCACAATGCCTTCGATAATCGTAAGAGCTTTGCGGTTCATCTCTTCATTCGAAGAAGCGATAAATACGCGTCCATCCTGTTCGATATCGATCTTCACGCCGGTTTCCTCAATGATTTTGTTGATAATTTTGCCGCCGGCTCCGATGACATCGCGGATTTTGTCCGGATTGATCTGCATCGTGATGATCTTAGGCGCATATTGGGACAAGCTTGCTCTCGGTTCTTTGATGACCTCCATCATTTTGCCGAGGATATGCATGCGTCCTTCCTTTGCTTGCTGGAGTGCTTCCTGCAAAATCGCGCGGTCAATGCCGTCGATTTTGATATCCATCTGAATGGCGGTAACCCCATCCGGCGTTCCGGCAACTTTGAAGTCCATATCGCCGAGATGGTCCTCCATTCCCTGGATGTCCGTCAGAATGGATACATGCTCTCCGTCCTTAATCAAGCCCATGGCTACACCTGCTACAGGCGCTTTGATCGGTACACCGGCATCCATCATCGCCAGCGTGCTTGCGCAAATGCTCGCCTGGGAAGTCGATCCGTTCGATTCAAGCACTTCCGATACCAGGCGGATCGTGTACGGGAACTCGGCTTCATTAGGAATAACCTTGCTCAGTGCACGCTCACCCAAAGCACCATGTCCGATCTCCCGGCGACCCGGCGCGCGGAGGGGACGAGCCTCACCTACGCTGAACGGCGGGAAGTTATAGTGGTGCATGAAGCGCTTGGTCTCTTCCAGGTCGATGCCGTCAAGAATCTGCACATCGCCGAGGGCACCCAAAGTACATACGCTGAGCGCTTGCGTTTGACCGCGCGTGAACAAGCCGGAGCCGTGGGTTCTTGGAAGCAGACCCGTGTCGCATTCGATCGGACGAATCTCGGACAGGCCGCGTCCGTCCGGACGAACCTTGTCATGCGTAATGAGACGACGGACTTCCTCCTTCACGATGTCGTGAAGAACCTCTTTAACATCCTTCAAAAGTTCCGGCGTTTCAATATACTTTTCCTCAAATACGGTATAAGTCTCTTCATTAATCGCATCGATGGCATCCTGACGGGCATGCTTCTCTTCAATGCGAACGGCTTCGACAAGGCGGGCCTCCGCAAACTCGCGAACCTCGCGATTGACGTTTTCGTCTACGGCATGGAGCTTCACTTCCATCTTTTCCTTGCCGGCAACGGCCACCAATTCCTCGATCTTCGCCACAATCTTCTTGATTTCCTCATGACCGAACATGATCGCTTCCAGCATCACTTCTTCCGGAACCTCATTCGCTTCGGCCTCAACCATCATGATCGCGTCTTTCGTACCTGCAACGACGAGATAAATGTCACTGGCTTCCTGCTCTGCAATTGTAGGGTTCACGACAAAATTGCCGTTAACGCGTCCTACCGCCACGCCGCCGATCGGTCCGTTGAACGGAACATCGGAAATGCTGAGGGCTGCAGAGGTACCGATCATCGCGGCAATTTCCGGCTCGCAGTCCTGATCCACGCTCATGACGAGATTAAGGACCTGAACATCGTTGCGGAAGCCTTCGGGGAACAGCGGCCGGATCGGACGGTCAGTCAAGCGGCTTGCAAGGATTGCTTTCTCGCTCGGTCTGCCCTCCCGTTTAATGAATCCCCCCGGGATTTTACCAACCGCATACAATCTTTCCTCATAGTTCACCGTTAACGGGAAGAAATCCAAATCCTTCGGCTCACTTGAAGCCGTCACCGTACAGAGAACCGCCGTGTCGCCGTAACGGACCATAACAGCCGCATTTGCCTGCTTGGCCAGCCGACCGGTTTCGAGTACGAGAGGTCTTCCGCCAAGCTGCATTTCAACACTAGTTTCCATGTATTCCCTCCTCATAGGGATAAATTTTTTTGTCGTCTTCTAGCTTTCAGTATTGCCTAAAAACAGCATCATCTTTAATAATGCCGCCCGTTTGATCGATCGGAGTGTTTCACTGGATTCTATTGCTCGAGCTTATGTACGACAAACAACGAACTCATCTTGGAACACTCGATGACGAAAGCGGGAAACGCCGGCAGAAGCTTAAAGCTTATGGAAGGCGAATCGGGTATATCAATATCTATGTGAATATCTTTCGCTGCAAAGCCTCGGCTTATGAATAACAACATGGCTTTACAGGAAAGCGGGCAAACGAAAGCAATTTCCATAATACTTAGAAAAGAGCCCGGTTGTGCCGCTGTCGTTCCAAGAAGGACAGTGGACAACCAGGCTGTTTTCGGTAAATCCTATGGATGATTAGCGACGCAATCCAAGCTTCTCGATCAAAGCACTGTAACGTTTTACATCCTTGTTTTTCAAGTATGCAAGCAACTTACGGCGTTGGCCGACCATTTTCAGCAATCCACGGCGGGAATGATGATCCTTCTTGTGCGTACGCAAGTGGTCAGTCAAGTTCGTAATGTTTTCCGTTAGGATAGCGATCTGCACCTCTGGAGATCCTGTATCGGACTCGTGAGTTTTGTGCTCGTCAATCAGTTGTTGTTTACGTTCCTGAGTCAATGCCATCCTGTTCACCTCCTTCGTCATAATCGCCGTTGGCCCAGATACCGACGGTGAGATCAAACATCCAAGCCAAGGTTAAATTGCCCGAATCCCGGGCAACCTCTAAGAGTATAGCATACTTTTCCGAAAAAAGAAAATCCGATCCGCCAATTTATCGAAAAAGCGTGCTGCCCTATTCCATGTCCTTGAGAATCCTGCGGGCTTCGACCGCATCCCGGTGAATCCACTCCACAAGCTCCTGCACCGATTCGAATTTATGCTCTTTCCGAATATATTGAACCATCTCCACCGTCATGACCTGACCGTATAAATCGCCGCTGTAGTCGAAAAGATGCACCTCGAAGATCGGCTTCGTGATGCCTTCATGGAACGTTGGCTTGACACCGACGTTCATGACCCCGGCAATCCAGCCCCCCTCCTGATCCGAACGGGCACGCACGGCGTACACGCCCAGGGCCGGGATGACGTACGGATCCGTCAGCTCGAGATTCGCCGTCGGAAAGCCGATCTGCCTTCCGCGCTTCTCGCCGTGGATTACGGTTCCCCGAATGCTGTAATTTCTGCCGAGCCACCGGTTAGCATCCGCGAGCTGTCCGGTCTGCAGGGCAATCCGGATAGAAGAGCTGCCTACCTTCTCTCCATCCACTAAGAATGGCGGAACGGTGACGACAGACATCGCCCCTTCGCTTAATGCCTGAAGCTTGACGGCATCTCCCGCTCCCTTATGTCCAAAACGGAAATCGAATCCGACCACGGCCGTCTGCAGCGAGAGCGGGAGCAGCATGTCCGATACGAACGCTTCCGGACTGACTTCGGAGAACGCTTTGTTGAACTCCACAACGTACAGGATATCAATCCCCATCTCCTGCAGCAGCTTTTCCTTATCAGCCTGGGGAGTAAGATAGCCCTCATAATTTCCTTTGCCGATCACATCTTTAGGATGGGGATAGAAGGTGATGAGAGCGGCAGGAAGCCCTTGCTCCCGCGCAATTCCGACGGCCGTCGTAATCACGCTCTCATGACCCAGATGCAGACCGTCAAATTGTCCGATGGCCGCGACCTTCGGCACGCCGGCTTCCAATACGTTCTCCGGATTTATGGGGTAGGACAACGATACAATCCTCATGTTTCTCACCTCCATTCAACTAGAACAAGCACTATCTTGAAAATACCTTCACTGGCACGATCGCGCCTGATTCGGCTTGCCGCTTGTAGATTCCAAGAAAGCTTCCTTGGCTGTCATAGAGCCGGATCGGCTCGTCGCCTTCAACCAGAGGCTCCACGGCTCTGGCGGACAAGCGCTGTCCTTGCAGGGCAGCTTCCGCTTTCTCATCCGATACGGTATGAGCCGGAAGATGGGAGACCGCCCGGTCGACCGGAATCAGCTTATTCTGAAGCTGTCCTTCCTTCATAAGCTGTTCAATGGTTTCAAGGGTCAGGCAGTCGGCTGCCGGAATGCCGGCCGAGATCGTGCGTACAAGCCGAACCATGACGGAAGGAACGCCGAGCTTGCGGCCGATATCAACGCACAATGTGCGGATATATGTACCTTTGGAGCACAGCACCCGAAACGATATTTCGGGATAGGCGCCGCTGGCGTCAAAGCCGGTCATCTCAATCTCATGAATGGTGACGGTCCGGCTTTTGCGTTCAACGGTCTTCCCTTCCCGCGCAAGCTCATACAGACGCTTGCCGTTTACCTTGACGGCGGAATACATCGGGGGAACCTGGGAGATTTCACCCACAAACGAACTCAGCGCTTCCTCCGCTTCCTCCCTCGTTACCAGCACGCTGTCTGCCTCTTCAATGACCGTACCCGTGGCATCCTCCGTATCCGTAGCATACCCAAGACGCAGAACAGCCTCATATTCCTTCGGCAGTTCCTGCATATACTCCACGACTCGCGTCGCTCTGCCCAAACACAGCGGCAGCACTCCCGTAACCTCCGGATCAAGCGTACCCGTATGGCCAATCCGTTTCATGCGGACAATTCCTCTTACTTTGGCTACCACATCATGCGATGTCCAGCCGGCGGGCTTATGCACGGCCAAAATACCTTCCAACTCTGTCATAACCGTAGTCTCACCTGCTCCACAACGCGGGGGATAACATCCTCCAAAGGCCCCTCCAGACTGCAGCCGGCAGCCCGGACATGGCCTCCGCCTCCGAACCCTTGGGCAAGGGCGGCAACGTCGACTTTTCCGGCGGAGCGAAGGCTAACCTTCACGATACCGGATTTCAGAAGCTTAAACAAGATTCCGACCTCGACGCCTTGAATATTGCGGGGATAATTGACAATCCCCTCCAGATCCTCGCTGGCTGCACCGCAGCGGTCCATATGGTCAGGGGTAACGTGCACCCATGCGATTTTTCCATCCTCCGACACCTGGAGCGTATTCAGCGCTTCAACAAGCACTTTCATCTGGGGAAGAGTCATCTCTTCCAGCAGGATCTCCGCGAGCTCCGGCCCGTTAACGCCATGACCTAGCAGCTCTGAGGCAATGCTCATCACTTTAGGCGACGTGTTCGTATAACGGAAACCTCCGGTATCTGTAAGAAGCCCCGTATAGACGGACGTAGCAATCTCGGCATCCCAGGTGATCCCGCATACATTCAACAGGTCATACAGAATTTCTGCCGTCGCGGCGGCTTGAGGCAGCACCAGGTTAACGGAGCCGTACCGGTCATTGGTAGGGTGGTGGTCGATGTTCACGATTCTGGCATTCTCGGCAAACAACGTCCGGATGTGCCCTACCCGGGCAAAATCCGCGCAATCCACGCAGATCACATGCGTAAACGTCCGATCCGGCAGCTCTTCCGACCCGTTGATAATATCCTCGGCATGCCACAGCATGTTCATTCGTTTCGGGATCGGCCCTTCATTGATCATCGTGAATTTCTTGCCCAGACATGAGAGAAGCCAGCCCACCGCAAGGGTGGAACTGACTGCATCTCCATCGGGCTGAACATGCGACACAACCAAATAGTCATCGTGCTCCAGCAGAAACGACTTTACCTGCTGCAGCTCTTGCTCATAGGTCTGCATTCGCCCTCTCCTTTATTTACGAACTTGCATTATTTCTCTTCGCGCTCTCCGATTTCGTTGAGCAGCTTCTCGATCCGGCTGCCATAGGCAATGGATTCGTCAAACTTGAAGATCAGCTCCGGAACATGCCGGAGACGGATCCGTTTGCCAAGCTCGGAACGGAGGAAGCCGGTGGCCTTTTCCAGACCTTTCAAGGAAGCTGCCTTCTGTTCTTCGTCACCGAGCACGCTCAAGTACACCTTGGCTTGTGACAAGTCATTCGTCACATCAACGCCGGTCACGGTAATGAAGCCGATTCTCGGATCTTTGATTTCAGTCTGAATCAGTTGGCTGAGCTCTTTCTTAATCTGCTCGCCTACGCGCCCTGTTCTGATTTTTGCCATCGTTGATCACCTCGTTTATTAGCGCTCTACCGTCTCCATGATAAAGGCTTCGATGACGTCTCCTTCTTTCACATCGCTGTAGCTGGCCAACGTAATACCGCACTCGTAGCCTTGTGCCACTTCCTTCGCGTCGTCCTTGAAACGCTTGAGGGAATCGATCTTGCCCTCATGAATGACGATGCCGTCGCGGATCAAGCGGGCTTCGGCATTGCGCGAGATTTTTCCGGAAGTAACCATACAGCCTGCAATCGTACCAATCTTGCTCACTTTAAAGGTGTTGCGGACTTCCGCATGTCCGATCACGGTTTCTTTATATTCCGGATCGAGCATCCCCTTCATAGCTTGCTCAATTTCCTCGATTACATTATAGATGACACGGTGCAGACGCACGTCAACCTTCTCCTGCTCCGATGTCTGTTTTGCTTGAACATCCGGACGGACGTTAAAGCCGATGACGATCGCATTGGAAGCAGCCGCCAAAATAATATCGGATTCCGTGATCGCTCCGACGCCGCTGTGGATGATTTTTACGCGTACGCCTTCCACTTCGATCTTGTTAAGCGAGCTCTTCAAGGCTTCAACCGAGCCCTGTACGTCACCCTTAATGATCACGTTCAGATCCTTGATCTCGCCGTCCTTGATATGCTTGAACAAGTCGTCGAGGGTTACGCGGGTATTCGTGTTAAGCTCGGACTGACGCTGCGTGACCGCACGCTTCTCGGCGATCGAACGCGCCTTGCGCTCGTCCTCGAACACCATGAACGGATCGCCTGCGCCCGGCACTTCCGTAAGACCGGTAATTTCAACCGGCGTGGATGGACCGGCTTCTTTCAGGCGGCGCCCTTTATCATTCACCATCGCACGGATGCGGCCGAAGCAGTTGCCCGCTACAAACGCATCGCCGACTTTCAGCGTTCCGTGCTGAACGAGGATACGTGCAACCGGGCCTCTTCCCTTATCCAGCTCCGCCTCAATAACCGTACCGCGGGCACGCTTATCCGGATTGGCTTTGTATTCATTCACTTCGGCAACAAGCAGAATCATTTCGAGCAGATCCTCGAGACCCATGCGCTGTTTTGCCGAAACGTTAACGAAGATCGTATCTCCGCCCCATTCCTCCGGCACAAGCTCGTATTCGGTCAACTCCTGCTTCACCTTATCCGGGTTGGCAGACGGTTTGTCGATTTTGTTCACGGCCACGATGATCGGCAATCCTGCCGCCTTCGCATGGTTGATCGCTTCTACCGTCTGCGGCATCACGCCGTCATCGGCTGCGACAACAATAATCGTCATATCCGTAACCTGCGCACCGCGTGCACGCATAGCGGTAAACGCTTCGTGGCCCGGCGTATCCAGGAAGGTGATCTTCTTGCCGTTGATTTCAACTTGATAAGCACCGATGTGCTGTGTGATGCCGCCGGCTTCGCCGCCGCTCACGTTCGTGGAACGGATCGCATCCAGCAGCGTCGTTTTACCGTGGTCGACGTGACCCATGATGGTAACGACCGGAGGGCGCTCCTTCAAATCTTCAGGCGCGTCATTCTCTTCGACTGTCTCGAACCGGTCTTCTTCCACCGGAATCTTCACTTCAACCTCGACACCGAACTCCCCTGCAAGCAGCTGAATCGTCTCGATGTCCAGCTCCTGGTTGATCGTGGCCATCACGCCGAGGAAAATCAGCTTCTTGATGACTTCGGAAGCGTCCTTATGAAGCAGCTTCGCCGTTTCACCGACGGTCATGTCGCCACGGACGATAATTTTCTTCGGCGTGTTGTCGATTTTCTCACGAGGCGGCTGCTGGTTGTTCTGGTTCCGTCCGCGGTTATTCTTCCCACCGCGATTGTTGCCGCGGAAACCGCCCTGGCGGTTGTTATCATCAAACCGCTTGGAATTGTTGTTGTTATTGTTTCTTCCGCCCCGGTTGTTTTGACCGTTGCTGTTGTTCTGGCTGCCGGAGTCATTGCGTCCCGTTCTGCCTTGCGGACGCGAAGCGCCTTGAGCGCCGTTGTTCTGCGGACGAGCACCGCCTTGACCTCCGCCTTGCGGACGGGAGCCGGTTGCTGTACCGCCTTGCGGACGGGAGCCAGTTGCTGTTCCACCTTGTCTTGGTGCCTGGTTGCTGCGATTTTGGTTCTGGCTTCCTTGAGCCGGGCCTGATTGGTTTCTGCGAGAATCCTGTCCCTGTCCTTGTGGACGCTGGGAACCGGATGTGTTCTGGTTATTTTGATGATTTCTACTATTCATACCTACCTGCTTTTCCTGTTGTTTTTTGGGTTGACCTTGACCTTGACCGCGCTGACCTGCATTTCGAGAGCCGTCTTGCCCGCTGCTTACTTTCGCATCAGCAGCGGAAGAGTTGGAAGCAACCGACACGGGCGGCTTGCGGCCCTCGCCGCGGGAAGCGTCCGCACCGTCACGCTTGGCTGCCGCATTCGATTTGATATCCTTAAAGAACTGCTCAACTTTGGATACCGTATCGTTCTCCATGACGCTCATGTGGTTGTTAACCGGAATGTTCAAACGCTTAAGGATCGTTATAATTTCTTTACTGCTCATATTCAGCGATTTCGCGTATTCATATACGCGAAGTTTATTGTCTTTGTTTTCTTGTTTACTCAATATACTCCACCTCCGACATTGTCTCCATTGTTCTGGAGATCATTTCTGCGAATCCTTGATCCGTAACGGCCAGCACAACCCGCTCGGGTTTACCTACACTTGTGCCCAGACTTTCCCGGTCAAATCCGATTACCAGAGGGATGTTATAAGAACCGCATTTGTCGCGGAACTTTTTTTTAGTATTATCTGAGGCGTCACCCGCAAGAATAACCAACTTTGCTTCTGAAGACCGGATGGCTTTGAGCACGATCTCATCACCCGTAACCACCTTGCCGGCCCGCATGGCCAGGCCGAGCTGAGAAAGCGCCCTATTCATCATCGGCTGCACGCTCTTTAGCAGCCAGGAATTCATCCTCAACCTTGATGAAATCCTGGGCCAATTGTTCATAGATCTCAGGTTTCACTTGCTGCTTCAACGCTCGATCCAAAGCTTTATTTTTGTGTGCAAGCTTGAAGCAGGAAACTTTGCCGCATAGATAAGCGCCGCGGCCCGACTTTTTGCCGGTCAGATCAATCATGACCGCCTCGTCGGGCGTTCTGACAATCCGGATCAGCTCTTTCTTCGGCATCATTTCCTGACATGCCACACATTTACGCAGCGGTATCTTTCTCTGTTTCAAGACGCTTACCCCCCGCTTGTTTCGGAATTAATCCACGGAGACGGAATCCTGGTGCATTTCACCGGATTGGGATTTTGGTCTGCCAAATTCCTGCTCCGCCTGGCTTTCGCTCTTAATATCGATCTTCCAGCCTGTCAATTTAGCTGCAAGGCGCGCATTCTGGCCCTTGATGCCAATGGCCAGTGAGAGCTGGTAGTCGGGAACAATGACGCGGGCCATCTTCTCATCCTCGAACACTTGAACCTCAAGCACTTTCGAAGGACTGAGGGCGTTGGCCACGTACTCCTCAACCGAATCGGAATAGCGGACGATGTCGATCTTCTCCCCGCGGAGCTCATTCACGATCGTCTGAACGCGCATCCCTTTCGGGCCAACGCAGGAGCCTACCGGATCGACCTCTTCATTACGAGAGTAAACCGCAATCTTGGAGCGGTAGCCCGCTTCACGCGCAACCGAACGGATCTCGACGACGCCGTCGAAAATTTCCGGAACCTCCAGCTCAAACAGGCGCTTGAGCAGCCCCGGATGCGTGCGGGAGAGCATGATTTGCGGACCTTTCGTAGTGTTCTCGACCTTCGTGATATACGCCTTGATCCGATCGCCATGCTTGAACTTCTCGTTCGGCATCAGCTCCGTAAGCGGAAGCGCGGCTTCGATCTTCCCGAGGTCGATGTAGATGTTTCTAAGGTCCTGGCGCTGCAGCGTACCGGTGACGATATCGTCTTCCTTGTCGATAAACGCGCTGTAGATCAAGCCGCGCTCGGCTTCCCGAATGCGCTGCGTAACGACCTGCTTCGCCGTCTGAGCCGCGATTCGACCGAAATCGCGAGGCGTTACCTCGATCTCGGCGATATCCTCGAGCTGGAAATGCGGATTGATTTCGCGTGCCGCATGCAGCGAAATTTCCGTCCGCGGATCCAGAACCTCTTCAACGATCAGCTTCCGTGCAAACACTTTGATGACGCCGGTATTGCGGTTCATGTCCACACGGACATTTTGCGCAGTGTTGAAGTTACGCTTGTAACTCGAGATCAGCGCAGCCTCGATGGCTTCAAACAACACATCTTTGCTGATGCCCTTCTCTCTCTCCAGCTCGTTCATCGCTTCAATAAAATCCATACTCATTGAAAATCGGTTCCCCCTTTCAAAACTTCCGTCTAAAAAATGATGGCCAATCTGGCGCTGGCTACTTTTGCATATGGAATAACGTGCTGTTTCTTGCCCGTTTGAATAACAAGCTCTTCTTGCTCGAAGGACTCCAGCTTGCCCTCGAATTCCTTCAGCCCGTCGACCGGCTCGTATACCGTAACGAATACGTTCTTGCCGACAGCCTTGGCGACGTCCTCCTTCTTCTTAAGCGGACGTTCGGCGCCCGGAGAGGAAACCTCGAGAAAATAAGCGGTCGGAATCGGATCGTTCTCATCCAGCTTCTGGCTCAGATATTCGCTGATTACTCCGCAATCGTCAATATCAATGCCGCCTTCTTTATCTACAAACACACGCAGGAACCAGCTGCTTCCTTCCTTTACGTATTCCACATCGACCAGTTCGAAGCCGTGTTCATCCAGATACGGCTGCACCATTTCTTCCACAGTCGTTTTAATCTTTGATGTGCTCAAAGAACATAACCTCCAAGTTGATTTCCTATATACCAAAGAGTAAAGAGTGGGTTGCCCCACTCTTTACACAACGGTTTTATCTCCATGATTACCAAAAAAATTATAACATAGTCTGGTAATAGTGACAAGTATGACTCCTTGACTGTCAAGGAAGCCTCCTGAGCAGCAACGGGCCCGCCCTGAGAGATATGAAGAAATCAGAATAATGAGAGCTGATTGCTCTCCGGCAAACCGCGGAAGCAGCCCATCTGGGTCAGAAGTTCCACCGCCGTCTTACTCGCCTTGGACTTCTGCTGGAAATCTTCTATCGATAAAAACTCGCCGAATTCGCGCGCGGCCGCAATGTTGCGGGCGGCGTTTTCGCCGATACCGGCCAAGGCCGAGAACGGCGGGATGAGCGAATTTCCGTCAACCGTAAATTTCGTTGCATCCGAACGATAAAGATCGATGCTCTTGAAGGTAAAGCCTCTGGCCGTCATTTCCAGCGCCATTTCCAGGATCGGCAGCATGCCTTTCTCCTTCGCGCTGGCTCCGAAGCCGAGCTGCTCGATCTCCTCGATTCGGCGGTAAATCGCCTCATATCCTTGACAGCACAGCTCAATATCAATATCCTCGGCGCGGACCGAGAAGTACGTCGCATAGTATTCGATCGGATAATACAGCTTGAAATACGCGGTACGCACTGCCGAGATAACATATGCAGCCGCGTGGGCTTTCGGGAACATGTACTGGATTTTGAGACAGGAGTCAATGTACCACTGAGGCACCTTGCATCGCTTCATCTCGTCGATCCATTCCTGGGTAAGCCCCTTACCCTTCCGCACGCTCTCCGTAATCTTGAAGGCGAGGCTTGCATCCATCCCGGCCTTGTAGATCAGGAACAGCATGATATCGTCACGACAGCCGATAACCGTCTTGATGTTGCATGTGCCGTTCTTGATAAGCTCCTGCGCATTGCCGAGCCATACGCCGGTACCGTGTGAGAGGCCGGAAATTTGCAGCAGGTCGGCAAAGCTGGACGGCTGGGATTCCACAAGCATCTGCCGTACGAACTTGGTTCCCATTTCCGGAACGCCGTAGGTCGCCACCGGAGAACGGATTTGCTCCGGGGTTACCCCGAGCGCTTCCGTGGAGTTGAACATGCTCATTACCTTCGGATCATTCATCGGAATCGTCGTCGGATCGACGCCGGTCAGATCCTGCAGCATCCTCATCATCGTCGGATCATCGTGTCCCAGAATATCAAGCTTCAGCAGGTTCGCATCAAAGGCGTGGTAATCGAAATGCGTGGTCTTCCATTCGGCGTTGACATCGTCGGCCGGATACTGAACCGGGGTGATATCCTCCACCTCGATATAGTCCGGGACAACGACGATACCGCCGGGATGCTGACCGGTGCTTCGTTTCACGCCGGTACAGCCAGCGGCTAGCCGGTTCAGCTCCGCACCACGCCAACGCTTGTTATGATGCTCCTCATATTTCTTCGCAAAGCCAAACGCCGTCTTCTCGGCGACGGTACCGATCGTCCCCGCCCGAAACACGCTCTTCTCGCCGAACATTTCCTTCGTAAAGTTATGGGCATGCGGCTGATATTCCCCCGAGAAGTTCAAGTCGATATCGGGAACCTTGTCCCCTTTGAAGCCGAGGAACGTCTCAAACGGAATATCCTGTCCTTCGCCTTTCATCATGTTGCCGCAGTTCGGGCAAGCCTTGTCCGGCAAGTCGAAGCCGCTCGGCACGCTGCCGTCGAGGAACCACTCGCTGTGCTTGCACTCTTTGTTCAGGCAGATGTAATGCGCCGGCAGCGGGTTAACCTCGGAAATGCCGAGGAAGGTGGCAACGACCGAAGAGCCGACGGATCCCCGTGAGCCGACCAAGTATCCGTCGCGGTTCGATTTTTTTACCAGGCGCTCGGAGATCAGATAGTTCGCGGAGAAGCCGTATTTGATAATCGGCTCAAGCTCCTTCTCCAGCCGGGCTACGACAACCTCCGGCAGATCGTCCCCGTAAATCGACCGTGCTGTCTCATAGCAGGTGTTGCGGATCTCTTCGTCCGCTCCTTCCAGGATCGGAGTGAACAGCTTATCCGGGAACAGCTCCAGCTCTTCGAACCGGTCTGCCAGCTCCGACGTATTGGTTACGACGACTTCATAAGCCTTATCCTCGCCCAAGAACTCGAATTCCTCCAGCATCTCCTCCGTTGTCCGGAAATGCGCATCAGGCTTGCGCATATCCTTCAGCGGACTGAATCCGGTAATACCATGGATCGTAATGTCCCTGAACAGCTTGTCCCGCGGTTCCAGATAGTGCACGTTACCTGTGGCGATCACCGGCTTGTTCAGCTTCTCGCCGATCCGCACCACTTTGGATATGGCCGTCTTGATTTCTTCGGGACTGCCGACCAGGCCTTTATCCACCAAATGCATATACATCGTCAGCGGCTGGATCTCCAGCACATCATAGAAGGCCGCAATTTCTTCCGCTTCTTCCTCGGTCTTGTTGAGCACCGTCTCGAAAAACTCGCCCTTTTCGCAACCGGACAATACAAGCAAGCCTTCGCGCATCTCCTGAAGCTTGGATTTCGGTATGCAAGGCACGCGCTTAAAATACTCCGTATGCGACATCGACACCAGCTTGTACAGATTCTTCTTGCCCGTCATGTTCAAGGCATAAATGCCGCAGTGGAACGGACGCGCATTGGACAGGTCCATGCCGACGTAGTCGTTCAGCCGGTCCAGCATCTTGATCCCCTTCATTTTGTCCGCGTCCGCAAGCAGTCCGTTCAGGATGCCCGCGAGTGCAACGGTATCATCGATCGCACGGTGATGGCTTTCGAGCGCAACCTTGTATTTATCGGCAAGCGTGTTGAGCCGGTGGTTTTTCATCCCCGGATGCAAAAGCCGCGCAAGCTCCAGGGTATCCAGATACGGGTTGTCCAGTGTGTCCATGCCGGCATTTTGCAGCGATGCCTGAATGAAGCCCACGTCGAACCTTGCATTGTGCGCGACAAGCACCGCGTCCCCAACGAATTCGACGAACTCCTTCAGAACCGGTTCAAGCTCCGGCGCGTCCCTTACCATATCATCGTTGATGTTTGTCAATTGCTGAATATGGTACGGTATCCGCTCATGCGGATTGACGAATGTCGCGTACCGGTCGATTTCCTTGCCCTCATGCATTTTGACGGCGGCCAGCTCGATAATTTTGTTCGCGGTTATCGACAGACCCGTTGTCTCGATATCGAAGACGACGTAGGTTGCGCTGCTCAGCTCGATCGGCTTCGCCTGCTCCACGATATTCACCGCATCGTTAACGACGTTCGCCTCGAGTCCGTAAATCATCTTGATCCCGTTCTTCTTCGCATGCTTCGCCGCGTCGGGATAGCACTGTACACCGCCATGATCGCTGACGGCAATCGCCTTATGTCCCCAGCTCGCCGCCGTTTTGATATAGCGGTCGATCGGCGTAACGGCATCCATCGTGCTCATGGTCGTGTGGAGATGGAATTCGACCCGCTTTTCAGGCGCATTATCCTTCCGCGATGGCGGAGCTTTCACCTCGGACAAATCCGTAGGAATCATGACCAGCTCCGGCACCTGCATGAACCGGTCATATTCCACCCGGCCTCTGGCCTTAACCCATTTGCCGTCGGCAAGCAGGCTCAACACTTTCAGATCATCCTTCGTCTTGGCAAACATCTTCATCTGCAAGGAATCGCTGAAATCGGTCAAATTGAAGGTGAACAGCGTGCTGCCGTTTCGCAGTTCCTTTCGGTCCAAGCCAAAGATTGTACCTTGGATCGTAATCTTCTTCTCCTCGTCCTGGATATCCTGGATAGATACCGGCTGGTCCTTTATGTCGTAGCCGACCTGCAGCCGGTCCGGAGCCTCATCCTCGTCACCGGCATCCATCTCGGCTTCCAGGCTGCTCATGAGCTGCTCGATAACCTCCCGCTCTTCCTGCCGCTTGCGCTGCTCAAATTCCTCATAGGCAGCCTGCCCATTATCGCCGACCTGCATTTTAACGCGGAGCTGCAGATCGAAGTAATGGCTGAAGAAGCGGGTGATGGCCGTATCGATTTGCTTCTTCCGGGCAAGCTCGAGCGACATGCCGTCCGACATCGTCAGCAGCAGCTGCCCGTCCTCCACCTCGTGCCGGGCCCGGGTCATCCAGCCGTTAACGGATGGAATCTCACGGTGTACCCACTCCAGGAACAAATTCCAGTACTCCTGCACAATGTCGGCAGCCTGCACATTGCCCTGATACCGGAATACAAATACGATGCGGGCAATATGATTCATCTTCTCCTGTATTCTCAGGCAGAAGGTCCGATACACCTCGGCGGGAACGAGCGACTCCTTCAGGATCGTAATCTTCCACTCCTTGCTCGCCCGGCTCGTCTCCACCTGCTCGATGATACCGTCCAAGAAATAGGGTTCCACCAGATTGGCCGGAACTTCGCCCTGCTTCATCAGCAGTTCAAGCCGTTTCCTTTTATCTTCTGCTGTGCCCATGGTTCCCTCCCCCTAAGTTTTCACGCGAAATGCTTATAAAAACAGTAGAAGCTTCCGCCGGCAGCATCCACACGTCCTGCCTCGAAACAGAGCGATGGGTCTACTGCCATCCGGAAGCTTGCTCCAGACGCACATATTCCGGGTACAGGAGAACGAAGAAGCAATCTGCAGCCCTCCTCCCTCTACCCGGAATATCAAATTATCGGTATATTAATACGCTCTGGCAAACAGTACGGTATGCTTCGCATCATCACCGCAAACGAGACATTTCGTCTTCGTCTCGCCCGGCTCAAAAGGTATGTTCCGGCTGGTCGCCCCGGTCTCCTGCTTTACGGTATCCTCGCAAGCCTCGGAGCCGCACCAACCCGCCAGGGTAAATCCGCGCTTCTCTTCCATGCTCGCCTTCATCTCGTCCAGTGTATCCACCGAATAGAAATGATCCTCGCGGAACTGCTTCGCGCGGTTATACATTTCTTGATGCACCTGCTCCAGCATGCTCTGAACCTCTTGGACCAGATTGGCCTGCTCGACGACTTTCTTCTCGCCGGTGATTCGGGATACTAGCACGCAAACCCCGTTTTCCATATCACGAGGTCCGATCTCCAGACGCACCGGAACGCCGCGCATTTCATACTCATTAAACTTCCAGCCCGGGCGCACATCCGGATTATCGTCCACGCGAACCCGGATACCGGCCGCTTTCAATTCACGGTAGAGCTCGTCCGTACGGCCAACCACGGCATCACGAGTCTTCGGAGGACCGATCGGAATCATAATGACCTGAGTCGGCGCAACCTTCGGCGGGAGCACCAATCCGCGGTCATCCCCGTGAACCATGATCAAGGAGCCGATCAGACGCGTGCTGACGCCCCAAGATGTGGTGTGGGCATACTCCAGCGTATTTTCGCGGTTCAAATACTGAATCTCGAAGGCCTCCGCAAAATTGGTGCCCATATAATGGGACGTCCCTGCCTGGACAGCTCGTCCGTCCTTCATCATAGCTTCGATGGAGAACGTGTCGACGGCTCCGGCGAACTTCTCCGATGGCGTCTTCTGTCCTTTAATCACCGGAATAGCCAAATAGTTCTCAACAAAATCCTGGTAGATGTCCAGCATTTGCATCGTTTCTTCCCGAGCCTCGGCTTCGGTTTCATGAGCCGTGTGGCCCTCCTGCCACAGGAATTCGCTTGTACGGAGGAACGGCAGCGTTCGCTTCTCCCAACGTACCACGTTCGCCCACTGGTTGATCTTCACCGGAAGATCGCGATAGGATTGAATCCATTTGGAGTACATATGCCCGAACATCGTTTCGGACGTCGGCCGAATCGCCAGACGTTCCTCCAGCTTTTCTCCTGCCGCCTCGGTTACCCATGGCAGCTCCGGATTGAAGCCTTCTACATGCTCTTTCTCTTTCTGGAAGAAGCTTTCCGGAATGAACAGCGGGAAGTACGCATTGCGGTGCCCCGTTTCCTTGAAACGGCGATCCAGCTCCTCCTGGATATGCTCCCAAATTTCATAGCCGTCCGGCTTGAACACGATGCAGCCCCGGACCGGCGAATAATCCATCAGGTCCGCTTTTTTGATGACATCGATATACCAGCGGGAGAAGTCCTCTCCTTGCGGCGTGATCTCCGTCACGAATTGTTTATCCTTCGATTCCTTCGACATAAAAATCCTGTTCCTCCCATTATTAAAACGCTTCTTCGGGCGATTGTGCTGTAAGCCTGCTTCCGAATGCGGCGCTATTGGCGATATGTGTAAGCAGGCCCTGCGAATGACGGTTCGTATCACTCGTGCATTCGGGAAGAGGCCTGCCGGTAACGGAAAACCCCAGGAGGCTAAAGATCCGAGAGCTTCAGCGTAAAGCCGCTCCTATGCAAAGAGAGCTTACGGCTGATCGCTGCACGGGTACACCCCCGCTGGATGTTTTATCCGTTGATTAAGCGAAGTATGTCATTGTACGTCACGGCAATCATCAGCAGAAACAGCATCGCAAAGCCGATAAAATGCACCATGCCTTCCCGGTTCGGATCAATCGGCTTCCCGCGCAATGCCTCTATGCCGAGGAACACGAGCCGGCTGCCGTCAAGCGCCGGAATCGGCAGCAGATTGAAGATGCCGAGATACAAGCTCAATATGGCCGCCCAATAGGTCAGCTGTTCAATTCCTTGCTTCGCGATCTGTCCGGTCACTTCGAATGTGCGGACCGGGCCTCCAAGATCATCCATCGAGAATTGCTGGATCAATTGCCTGAACCCTTGGAAAATAATGCTTGTCGTGTCTACCATCGCGGTACCCGCGCCCGTAATCGTCTCACCGATGCCTGCCGATCTGGTCGGAAGCTCAGGAACGATCCCGACCTTGCCGCCTTCCTGGCCTTCCATCGTGCGCGGCGTCAGTGTCAGCTCGAAGGATTCGTCGCCGCGGCGGACGGTCCAATCCATCGGCTTGTCCTTGGATGCCGCGATCAATTCGATCATCTTCTGATAATCCGAGCCGATGGCAACACCGTTAATGCTCTCGATGATGTCACCCTTCTTCAGGTTCGCCTCATCGGCCGGCATGCCTTTTGTAATCTCTCCGATCTGCACATAAGTCGGATTCTCGACCGGAATGCCCGCCATCTGAATATGCAGCGCGAACAGAACAAAAGCCAGAATAAAGTTCATCACCGGCCCGGCAAAGATGGCCAAGGCTCTCTGTCCGACCGTCTTGCTGCCGAACTGGCGGTCTCTTGGCGCGATCTGGGTCTCAATGCCTTTGGCCACGGTCATCGCCTGCGGGTGAATCTGGTACTGCTGATGCTCGCCGTCCACATCCAGCCGCACCGACAGCCGATCCACCATATCCATGAATTCAACCTCTCCGCGGATCACGTTCTTCCGGTTGTCGAGCTGGTCTAAATAAATCTTCTTTACCTGATTGTCCGAATTCAATCGGACCGCAATCGTCTGACCTGGATGGATTTCAACCAGTTCAGGGTCTTCGCCCGCCATGCGCGCATATCCGCCGAAAGGCAGCAGGCGAAGCGTAAACTGCGTTTCGTTGCGTTTATAAGAGAACAGCTTCGGTCCAAAGCCGATCGCAAATTCCCGTACCAAGATCCCCGCACGCCGGGCAAAGTAATAGTGCCCCCATTCATGCACTGTGACAATGACAAAAAACATGAGCACCGTTAAAAAAACGATCCGCAGCATTTCCAAATCCGTACATCCCCCTTTTCCTCTGAGAACGCAGTATGTCCCTATAGATTATCATTATTCTCCTGTCGTCCACAAGAGAATCACAAGCTGTCAGCTTTTTTCAAGGGAGATTATGATGTGACATCTGATCCTATAGTCTGGAAGCAAGCTCGCGCGCGGATTGATCGCTCGCTTCGATCGTTTCGAGCGTCGGCTCCGAATGGATCTCGTGCTGCTCAAGCACTTGCTCGATGATCTCTTCGATCCGAAGGAAGGAGATTTCCTTGCGCAGGAACCGGGCAACCGCCACCTCGTTGGCAGCATTGAATACGGTTGGCGCCGTCCCTCCCATTTTACCACATTCATAGGCAAGCCTTAAACACGGAAAGCGTTCAAAATCCATTTCTCGAAAATTCAGCCTGCCCGCTTCCGCCAACGAGAGCCTTGGTGCCGGAGAATTCCAGCGTTCCGGATACGTCAGGGCATACTGGATTGGCACTCTCATGTCCGGGTTGCCTAACTGCGCGATAATGCTGGAATCCCGAAACTCGACGAAGGAATGAATAATGCTCTCCGGATGAAGCAATACGGAAATCTGCTCGTAGGGAAGTCCATACAGCCAATGGGCTTCGATCACCTCAAGCCCCTTGTTGACCATCGTTGCCGAATCAATCGTGATCTTGGCCCCCATGGACCAATTCGGATGCTTCAATGCGTCCTCAACCGTTACGTTCACCAGCTGCTCCCGCGTGTAGTCGCGAAAGGATCCGCCGGACGCCGTTAACGTGATCCGCTCGATATCCTCGTACCGTTCCCCGTTCAAGCACTGGAATATGGCCGAATGCTCGCTGTCGATGGGGAGAAGCTTGACCCCTTTCGCCGCTGCCGCCGCAGTCACCAGATGCCCTGCCGTTACCAGCGTCTCCTTATTCGCAAGCCCGATGTTCTTCCCCGCTTCGATGGCCGCCAGGGTGGATGGGAGTCCCATGCTTCCCACGACCGCCGTGACCACCAGCTCGGCATCCGTTCCGGCGGCGATCTCGATCAAGCCTTCCCGCCCATAGAACACTTCCGTTCCGGCAGGCAGGGAATGCTTCACCAGGTCCGCGAGCTCCTTGGTTGCGACCGAAACTTTACGCGGCCCAAATTCCTTCGCCTGCTGAAGCAGCAGCTCCACGTTGCTCCCAGCAGCCAAACCTTCGATCTGAAACTGGTCCCGATGCATCCTGGCGACATCCAAAGTCTGTGTACCGATCGAGCCGGTAGACCCGAGAACGCTGATTTTCTTCATAAATACATCTTTCCTTTCCATCAGTAAGGCAGAAGGCCAAGCATATGTACGAACGGGAATACGACGATCCAGCTGTCGCAGCGATCCAGTATTCCGCCGTGCCCGGGCAGCAGGCTGCCTGAATCCTTGATGCCGTACACCCTCTTGTAGGCGGACTGCACCAGATCTCCCAGCTGACCGATGACGGCACAGGACAGACCGATCAGAACGGCTTGTCCGGCCGATAATAATCCATTCGAGAAAAAGGAAAAGATCAGGGATGTGAACACAGCGATGACGACACCGCCAAGTGCACCCTCGATCGTTTTGTTCGGACTGATGGAAGGCCACAGCTTATGCCGCCCTGCCGCCTTCCCGACAAAATAGGCCCCGGCATCGCTCGCCCAGATGGAGCCCAGCAGGAGGAACGTCCAAAAGATGCCGTGACCGTCCTCCGCATGCCGCGACTCGGCGATGAAGGAGAAGCCGATGCCGACATAGACTGCCCCCAGGAACAGCAAAGCGACCCGCTGAATATCAATGGCATTCTTCGTGGTCACCGTTGCCAGTAGGAACAGGAGAAGCAGGAGCCATATCGCGTGTTCCCAAGGGAGCTGAACATCGATATTCAGCAAATTCCACGGGAACACCAGCAGCAGCACTCCTGCATAACCGATCCACGCCGTTCCTCCGAACGGCGCCGTTTTCGTCATTTTCACAAACTCATAGTATCCGATGAGTGCCATGGCCAGGATAAGAAGATGGTACGACAGTCCACCGATGAAACATAATCCCAAAAAGACCGTGCCCGCTATAATTCCGGTAATCAATCGCTGCTTCAATGTGACCCATCCTCCGTCGGCTACGACAGTCCACCGTAGCGCCGTGTTCTATGTTGATAATCGGCAACTGCCGCGACCAAATGTTCTTTGGTAAACTCCGGCCAATAAATGTCGGTAAACCATAATTCGCTATAAGCAAGCTGCCATAGCATGAAATTGCTCAAACGCAATTCCCCGCTCGTCCGGATAAGCAGATCCGGATCCGGCAAATCGCCTGTGAGGAGCCGCTGACCGATCAGTTCCTCGGTTATATCTTCAGGACGAAGAATTCCGTCACGCACTTCCTGCCCGAGCGCTTTAAAACTCTCGGTGATCTCTTTCCGGCTGCCGTAATTAAGCGCAAAATTCAGCACAAGCCCCGTGTTGTCCGCCGTTCTGGCAACGGCCTCTTCCATCGCGGAAACTGTATGGGACGGCAGGTCCTCCGGATGCCCCATCATTCTGACCTGGACATTCTTCTCAATGAGCTCTTCCAGCTCAATGGCCAGGAACTCCTGGGGAAGCTTCATAAGAAAATCCACTTCCTCCTTCGGCCGCGTCCAGTTTTCCGTCGAAAAAGCATACATCGTCAATATTTTGATCCCTAAATCATCGGCGGCGATGGCCGCTCTTTTGACAGCCTTCATGCCGTTCTGGTGACCGACGATTCGCGGCATGCCGCGCCGTTTAGCCCAGCGTCCGTTACCGTCCATAATAATTGCCACATGATGAGGGATGTTGTCCGGAGAGAGCTGATGCGTCTGCTGACTGTCCTCCTGATTCAACCACGATCGAACCCGTTTGATCATTCCATTTCCTCCAGGCTTCTTTCTGCAAAAAAGAGACAAACCCCACCATAACCGGAGGGGCCGCAAGTCTCTTACACTTCCATAATCTCTTTTTCTTTGGCAACGAGGACTTTGTCGACTTCCGCGATAAATTTATCCGTCGTTTTCTGGATATCTTCCTGATGTCTCCGGGACTCGTCCTCGGAAATATCCGTTTTCTCCATCTTTTTGATGTCATCGTTGGCATCACGGCGAATGTTGCGGATGGCCACTTTCGCTTCCTCGCCGAATTTCTTGGTCATTTTGACCAATTCGCTTCTGCGCTCTTCCGTGAGCGCAGGAATCACCAGGCGGATTTGCATGCCGTCGTTCGCCGGCGTCAATCCGAGATCCGATTTCATGATCGCCTTTTCGATATCTGCCAAAGACGACTTATCCCAAGGCTGAATCATCAGCGTCCGGGAATCCGGCGTGCTGATGTTTGCCAGTTGGTTGATCGGCGTAGGCGCTCCGTAGTACTCAACCGTAATCCGGTCGAGAAGGGCTGGCGCTGCCCGTCCTGCGCGCAGCGTAGCCAGATCGCGTCTCAAAGCCAAAATCGCTTTTTCCATGCGTTCTTCTGCGTTCTTTTTCACTGATTGCGGCATTAATCTACACTCCCTTTGACAATCGTTCCGATTTTCTCACCCAGAACGACACGCTTGATATTGCCTTGCTCCGTTATGGCGAATACGATGAGCGGAATGTTGTTGTCCATACATAACGATGAAGCTGTAGAGTCCATTACCCCAAGGTTTTTGTTCAATACATCAAGATACGTAAGCTGCTCGTATTTCTCAGCAGTTTCATCCTTAAATGGATCAGCGGAATACACTCCGTCCACTTTGTTCTTAGCCATCAAAATCACTTCTGCTTCGATTTCCGCTGCGCGAAGCGCTGCAGTCGTATCGGTGGAGAAGTACGGGTTACCCGTTCCCGCCGCGAAAATAACGACACGGCCTTTTTCCAGATGTCTTATCGCTCTGCGACGAATATACGGTTCTGCAATTTGCTGCATGGAGATGGATGTTTGCACACGGGTCGGCACTCCGATTTGCTCCAATGCATCCTGAAGCGCCAGGGAATTCATCACGGTTGCGAGCATCCCCATATAATCCGCAGTCGCGCGGTCGATCCCGTTCGCGCTGCCGGCAATGCCGCGCCAGATGTTTCCGCCGCCGCAGACGATGGCCACTTCCACACCAAGCTCTACGACATCGCGAACCTGCTCTGCGATTGAACCGATCGTTTCCGCATCAATTCCATATCCGTTCTGACCTGCAAGGGATTCCCCGCTTACTTTCAATATGACTCGTTTATATACAGGCTGTTCCAAATGATAACCCTCCACTTTAAGACGGCGCCTCGTTGTACAGACGCCCGTTTGAAAAACGACAGACAGACACACCGGCACTGCTTGACGGTTAAAAAAATCGGGTAAACACATCCGTCTCAAGTAGAAACATCCTGGTCGTCTAATCAGACTATAGTCGGTTCTCTCTAACGAGATAAGGGTAGTCTCTACTCCGGGCTGCATCGCATTCTTATCTCTCTTTAAAAAAGAAGGAACACGGGTGTGTTCCACTCTTTCCTCTTACTTATATTAGCTCATTCGAATTAATTATTCACCTGAGCCATAACTTCTTCTGCGAAGTTTTCTTGTTTCTTCTCAAGGCCTTCGCCCAGCTCGAAGCGAGCAAAACGACGGATCGAGATGTTCTCGCCGATCGTGCTGATTTTCTCGTTCAGCAGCGTGTTGATGGTTTTGTCCGGATCCTTAATGAATGCCTGCTCCATCAAGCAGTTCTCTTCATAGTATTTGTTGATGCGGCCTTCAACCATTTTTTCAACGATTTTCTCAGGCTTGCCTTCGTTCAGCGCTTGGTTCTTGAGAATTTCCTTCTCTTTCTCAAGCTCCTCAGCAGGAACTTCCTCGCGGCGAACATATTTAGGGTTTGCTGCGGCGATGTGCATTGCGATATCGCGGGCAAACTCTTTGAATTGATCGGTCTTGCCGACGAAGTCGGTTTCGCAGTTGATTTCAACGAGAACGCCGATGCGTCCGCCGCCGTGGATGTAGGATTCTACAACGCCTTCAGTTGCGATACGACCTGCTTTATTCGCAGCTGCCGCCAAGCCTTTTTCGCGAAGAACCGCGATCGCTTTATCGATATCACCGTTTGTTTCGTCCAGCGCTTTTTTGCAATCCAGCATGCCTGCGCCTGTTCTTTCGCGAAGTTCTTTTACCGCACTAGCTGTTACTGCCATTTCAATTCCCTCCAAATTGGTATTGATGAAGCGGTAGCCTCGGTCAAGGTTTTATTCGCCGGAAACGGCGAGTTCCAACCCCAAAGGCCGCTTCGCCTTCTAAGTATTCATCATTTGCAAAATCATCTTTAGATATCAGACACTTATGTACTGACATCTTAAAAAAAGGGCGGTGAGAGGTTATCCACCTACCAACCACCCTTTTCATTTAATTCATGGTTATACGTTTAATCCCGATTAAGCGGTTGTTTCTTCACCTTGGTGAGCTTCAACAACAGCGTCGGCCATTTTGCCAGTCAGCAATTTAACCGCACGGATCGCGTCATCGTTACCTGGGATTACGTAGTCGATTTCATCCGGATCACAGTTCGTATCCACGATGCCTACGATTGGGATGCCCAATTTGCGGGCTTCCGCAACAGCGATGCGCTCTTTGCGAGGGTCGATTACGAACAATGCGCTTGGAAGACCCTTCATGTTCTTGATGCCGCCCAGGAATTTCTCAAGACGATCTTTCTCTTTGCGGAGAAGGATAACTTCTTTCTTAGGCAGCACTTGGAACGTGCCGTCTTCTTCCCAAGATTCGAGCTGCTTCAAGCGGTTGATACGCTTCTGGATCGTTTCGAAGTTTGTCAGCGTTCCGCCGAGCCAGCGTTGGTTGATGTAGTACATACCGCAACGCTCTGCTTCTTCCTTAACGGAATCTTGAGCTTGCTTCTTCGTGCCGACGAACAGGATGGTTCCGTTCTCAGCAGCAATGCTTTTCACAAAGTTGAATGCTTCTTCAACTTTCTTGACCGTTTTTTGCAGGTCGATAATGTAGATACCGTTTCTTTCAGTGAAGATATATTTATCCATTTTCGGGTTCCAGCGACGAGTCTGGTGACCGAAGTGAACGCCAGCTTCCAAAAGCTGCTTCATGGAGATTACTGCCATCTTCACGCACCTCCTAAATTTGGTTTTTGTGTGTCCCTCCGCCAAGATCATTTCCCGTCAAGACTCCCGCTCTTCGCAGAAGCACCCTTTACGGAATCACTCTGGCGTGTGTTTTAACACCGTCAATTACTATAACATAACCGAAGGCAGGTTGCAATGTCTTTTGTGCATGTCCTAAACGGCCCATTTCACCCATAAATAAGGCCCGGTTTTGACTTCAAAAAAAACCGTTCGCAACCAGAAGTCTAGTTGAACGGTTTTGCCGTTATTTTCGTTATGATCGAGCCGTAATCCTCGCCCGCCGTGAACGTGTACGTTCCGCTCTGGATAAAGCGGTTAATCCTCTTCTCGGTTGCTTTG
The DNA here is from genome assembly GCF_038002285.1 of Paenibacillus sp. FSL R5-0810. Lineage (NCBI taxonomy): Bacteria > Bacillati > Bacillota > Bacilli > Caryophanales > Paenibacillaceae > Paenibacillus > Paenibacillus sp. FSL R5-0810. Next base: position 750,740 of record NZ_JBBOCF010000001.1, on the reverse strand, counting down.
TCGATGAATCCCTGCCTGTCCTTGATCACCCCGGCTGCAAGCAGACTGTCGGCCACATCGCTGAGGTTGTTGCCGGCAGGCACGCGGACGGTTATCGGCGCATTGGCTTTAGCCGGCGCCTTGGGCTCCGGAGGTGCTGCTGCTTGCTGCATCTCCTTGGTCTTTGCGGCTTCAGGCTGATTCGGCTGTTTAGGCTGATTCGGCGTCTTTGGCTTATCCGTCCCGGTATTGTCAGCCGGTTCCGAAGGCTTGTCTTGTTCATCAGCCTTAGGCTGCTCCCCGCCCTCAGACGTTTCCTCGCTAAGCTGCTTCTGCTTCCACTGCTCAGCGGTCAAAAGCTCCTCGGATTTGTCCAGCACTTGCATATCCATTGCTTCGGCCGCAGCCTGCAGCTCTTCCTTCGTCAGCTCCCCGGTCAATGAGGCTTTGGTCAGCTGTGCCCCTTGGCCGATCAGCATAAGCTGAAGCAGCACGGCTCCTGCCACGATGCCGAGGCCCAGTCCCATCATGAAGGTTCGGTTCCTGATCATACGGATTCCTCCTGTCTGGCCAGTTGAATAATCAGCTGAACCTCGCCGCGCTGCATACCCGAAGCCTTGGCAATCATATCGATCGATTTACCCTGATCATACCATTCGAACAGTTCGGCGTATCGCTCCTTGATTGAAGGCATATGCGGCTCCGCCTCCCTATTCGAAGCAGCGCCCGCCTGGCGATCTTCCGTCACCGATGACAGCACCTTCGCAAGCTGGTCCTCCGCAGCGCGGAGCCTGTCTTCGGATGCGGCTGCCTTCCTCTCCAATTCCACGATCCTTGCGCTCCATTGCTCCGCCTGCTCCTGCTGCTCGATCAGCTTGGCGCTCTGTTCTTCCTTCATCTTCCGGATCAGCTCTACCAGCTGCTCGTTCTCCTGCTGGATTTCGGCCATGTATCCTTCGAGCGTAGCCTCGACTTCCTTCACCAGCTGTTCCCCGGATGCGCTCTCCTCCCGGCGTTTAGGCAGCATGAACGCATACAGTACGGCCGCTGCGCCCAGCAAAACGATGTATATCCATGGATACAAAACGATTAACTCCTTTGTGTACTTAATATAAGAGGCTGTTCAAAAAGACCGACTCCTCGAACTCCCACTATAATGAGATATCCAAGTTTCTTCCTTTATAGGGATGCTCAGCCGGATGCTCGGCAGCCTCCTTCGATTCGTCGCCGTCCGCGCTCTGGCCCTGCTGTCCTTGCGACCGGCGGCTGCCATCATCGCGCACCGCGGTTTCAGACGACTCGCTGACCTCGGCGCTCCGCTTGGCTTCGGCCCGGCTGTTCTTGATCTGCTCGCCAGCAAGCAGATTTTGGTCATTTTGCGGACGCTGCTGAAGTTCATTATGCAATTTTCCAGCCTCATTCGTTCTCGGTACGGCAATTTGCATTTCGACAGATTTCAAACTCAAGTGAAGATCACCTCATTATAATAGGATCATTCCCACATGCATCTGCTCGATCAACTACATAGGCCTCATACGCAGCTCTCCTCTGCGACAAGCTCCTACAATAACGGCACCATCGTGACATCTCCCTCATGATAGTAAAAAGAAACCCGCTGCGTGGGATCCTTGATGAAGCGGGTATACCGGCCGATCACAATTTTGGCTCCGCCGTATATGGTCTTGACGACGTTAACCCTCGCTTTTCCGGTATCCTCCAGCGTCTTTTCGATTTCCAGCATCCGTTCCTTAATTGCCGTCTGTTCCGCCATATTGGACTTTCTCGTTGCATTCAGCTTGATCCGCATCGCCATCTTGTCCGGAGACAGCTGGCCGGTCGACGCCAATTGATTCAGCAAATAAAGCGCTTTATCCGTCTTGTCCACACTTTCGATCAACTGCTTCAGCTGTGCGCGAAGCTCGGCCAATTCGTTGCGCAGGTCTGGAAGCACACCGACCTCAATGACGGTCGCCGTTGACATGCTATTGCCGACAGTTCGTGCGACGACCATCTCTCCGGCTTGCAAAACGCCGCCGACGACCAAGCCTTTCGTTCCATTGCATTCGATATTCCGACCCGCGCGGATGTTGGAGTGCATAATGCTCTGGGAAACGATCACGTTCGCTCCGGCAATGACATTTCCGTCCTGGATAAAGGAGCTCTTCACATCCTGGCCGGCCTTGACGTATCCTTTGTTATAGCCGATAATGCCGCCGGAAATATCGATCGAGCCCTCTGCATCAAGCTCGGCGCCTTCCACAAAACCCGTCACCCGGATATCGCCGGCCGCCTTGATTCGAAATCCGGTCAGGACATTTCCGCGGACAACGACCGTTCCGACAAAGTCGATATTGCCGATGCTGTAATCGACGTCCCCATTAATTTCGTATACCGGAAACACGTTGATTTTTCCCTTGTCGGTCCTTGTAAGCAGACCATCGATCGCCGCATACATCGCCGTTTTCTCCGCGTTTACCACTACGTTTTTACCGATCTTGAAATGAGCTTCCTTTCCCGGCTTGCTCGGGATCTCTTCACCGGTGACCGTCGTCCCGGGCTCTCCCTTTGTCGGTGGGACTCGGGTCGCCAGCAGCTGGCCCTTCTTTACATTATTTAAACGAATGATTTCTTTATAATCGACTTTGCCGTCCTCAATCTCGAGCGGCTTTACATGGGTCTGCCCTCCGAAATCGACGGTGAATTCAATTCTTCCGTTCTGTCCGTGTACAGGCTCCGTTCCGATGGCTATCGGCGTTCTGCTGTATTGATATTCCTCCGCATGACCGGCGATGCGCTGCAGGATATCCCGCTGGATCCCGTAACGAATGCCATGACTTCGCAAGAACTGCTCCAGCGCTTCAATCGAGCAGGAGAACCCGTCCTCCCATTTCGTGAACTGAATATAGGCGATAACCTTGTCATCCGAAAACGTGACGCTCATGTACTGATCCAATGCATAATCTAGAGACAATCCAGCCAACCCCCTTCCTAAATGGCAAGCGTCAATCGTTTTGCATCAGCAAATCCCGATCTTTATCAAGCGCGCCCCGTAGTCTCATTATCGCCTTGGAGTGAAGCTGTGAAATACGCGATGGTGATAACGACATCACTTCAGCGATTTCACTAAGTGATAAGTCCTCATAATATAATAATGAAACGACGGTTCTTTCCTTTGGGGTTAATTTACTGATCCCTTTCTTCAGCGCTTCCCGCAGGTAAAATTCATGCACCTTATGATCCGGATTTTTTGCTTTCTCGTCAACCAGAACCGACATGCGTGTCTCCGACTCCTCCTCGCGAATCGGATCCTCCAGCGATGTCAGCGTCATCACCGCCACCTCCTGCAGCATGTGCCGAAATTCCTTCTCGGACACCTCCAGGTAGCTGCTCATCTCCGAATCGCTAACGCTGCGCAAATACTTTTGTTCAAGTTGCTGGTACGCAGTTTCGATCTTCTTCGCCTTCTCTCGGACGGAACGAGGCACCCAATCCCCCTGGCGAAGCGAATCAAGGATTGCGCCCCGAACCCGCCAGGAGGCATAGGTTTCGAACTGCAGACCGCGCTTGTAGTCGAATTTCTCGATGGCATCGATCAGCCCCATAACGCCGTTGCTGGCGAGATCTCCCTTCGAGACGTTCTTGGGAAGGCCGATGGCCAAGCGGCTTGAAACATAGTCAACGATGTGCAAATGATTTTCGATTAATTTCTTTTTCGCTTCCGGGTCCCCATCTTCCTTCCATGCACTCCATAAATCCGCATGATTCAGCATTGTAGCCTTACGTTCGTCCAATTGCCTTCACCCTCCTTATTTTTCCGCAAGGTGACGAACGGCCTTGGCCAGTTCCTCGGGATCTTTAGTTGAGACCAGCTTGGGCGGGTTGAGCGGAACGAATCCGCCCTTGCCTTTGCTGCCGTTTTCGGAGTGGATCATATCCATCAGCTCCTCATCTTCGTCCGGCGTAGCCAGATCAAGGACGGCCCCTCGTTCATCCTCTTGAGCCGTTCCGGTATCGGCGCTCTTCCCTGCCTTCGGGCTGTTTCCGTTTCGGCCGGCGATGATGTCCAGCAGCCCTTTCAATAAGAATGCCAGCACAAACCAGATCACGAAGGCGAGGAACGCCCGGGCCATACTGGTTGTCCATAGATTGTTGCGTATGGAAAAAATAAAAGTGAAAATAAATCCGGCAATTCCCGATAGGATATAAAAACGCAGTTTTTCCATCATCTCTACAGTTCCTTTATGCCCTTTTGTACACTTCGCACGGTAAATTTCCCCGTCGAACAGTCCAGTTCCACGGTTCTTCCGTAATTTTCTCCAGTATCCTCCGCAATGAGGGCAATGCCCATCTGCTGGAGTCCCTCTTTGCACGATTCGACATTCCGAGGGCCGATCCGCATGGTATCGCCGGCTCCGGCAAAGGAGAACATTTGCGCGCCGCCGGCCATTTTTGCAACCAACCTGGCTTGAACGGCGCCCAGTCCCTTCATTTTGTTCAGAAGGACCGGAAGGGCCGTGTCCGCATACTTCGCCAGATTCAGCTGCCCCTCCCTGGCAATCGAGGAGGACGGAAGCATGATATGGGCCAGCCCCCCGATCTTCGCAACCGGATCATACAAGGTCAGTCCGACGCAGGAGCCAAGCCCGGTCGTGCGCAATATGCCGTTTGGACCTGCGACGTTCAGATCCGCCATGGCCACCTTCACGATGCTTTGCTCATCAATCATGCTCTAAAGGCACTCCCAAGGCTTCGAATATTTGCGCGAACGAAGGTGGATCGGGTATGAGAAAAAACTGGCCTTCCACTTCATTCTGTCCCTCTAGAAACGTCGTGTTGATCAAGAGCGCATCGTCTCCCATTTCTCCGAATTGAAGGAGTCCGTAGCTTAATATGGCGCCCGCCATGTCCATGGCCAGTCCCGGAACGGTCGGCGTCATGGATAAATTGGTAAAATCCGCAAGCGAGGAAAGATAGGAACCGGCCAGGATGTTGCCGATTTCGCACAATGCCGACAGCTCCATCTCGGAGAATTGTTCGTCCTCCGACACTTCGATGCCCGCCAGGTTCTGGAGCAGATTTTTTCCCGCTTCAGGGCTCATGATAAAGAACAGATTGCCCGGTGCGCTGCCTTCCACCCGCAGGAAGACGGCCAGCACCACTTGCTCGCTGCCGCCCACGCTTTCCGCGATTTCTTTAAAAGGAAGCAGCTGCACTTTCGGTACGGCCATATCGATGGGCTTGTCCAGCAAGCGGGACAATGCCGTTGCAGCATTCCCCGCACCGATGTTCCCCACTTCCTTCAGCACATCCATCTTGACTTCCCTGCCATACTTAAACAGCTCCACGATTAATCCTCAAGGCCTTCAAGCTGAATAATTTCGCTCTTGTTCAGCACTTCGGACAGATTCAGCATGACCAGAAGGCGCTCCTCTCCTACCCGCGCGACGCCGCGAAGATATTTCGCTTTAATCCCGCCGACAACTTCTGGCGGTGAATCGATGTCGTCGGTATTAAGGTCGATGACGTCGCTGGCGGAATCGACGATAAAGCCGACCTGCATATCGCTGACCGCAACGATGATGATCCGGGTTTGATCGGTCGGCTCCACCTCAGCCAATCCGAAGCGCCCCCGCAGATCAATAACCGGGATGACTACGCCGCGAAGGTTGATCACACCTTTTACAAAAGCGTAGGTTTTCGGTACGCGCGTAATCGGCATCATCCGTTCAATCGTTTGAACCTTATCCACCTCAATGCCGTATTCCTCAGTGCCGAGCTTAAAGACGATAACCTTGATTTCTTCTCCCATGACTGAATCCTCCTTTAAATTATGTGGCCTGCCGCTATACGAATGAAACTTGTTTTACTTAATGAACGCATTCGCATCGATAATAAGAGCAACTTGTCCGTCGCCGAGGATCGTTGCCCCGGAAATTCCTTGAATCGCCGGCAAGTATTTGCCCAGATTTTTAATAACGATTTCGCTTTGGCCGATAAAATCATCGATCGCGAGCGCGGCTAGACGATCGCCTTTTCGAATCACGACAATTTCGGTTTCTTCTTCCTGCTCATCATCGAAATCCGGCACCTCGAACACCTTGCTGAGCGAAATAATCGGTATCATCGAATCGCGGAAGTGAACCATGCGGCTGCCGTGCACATTTTTGACGTGGCCGCGTTTGATGACAGCCGTTTCCACGATGGATGACAGCGGGATCGCATATTTCTCGGAGCCCATCTTGATCAGCATGGCTGCGATGATCGACAATGTCAGCGGAAGCTGTACAGAGAAGTTGGTTCCTTTCCCAGGGGTCGAATAGATGGTCACGTTGCCGCCAAGCGAAACGATCTTGGATTTGACGACGTCAAGCCCTACTCCGCGGCCCGATACGTCGGATATTTTCTCCGCCGTGCTGAATCCCGGAGCAAAGAGCAGCTGATGCACTTCTTCATCCGACATCGACTCCGCTTCGGACTCGGTAACCACACCCTTCTTGAGCGCATTCTGCAAGATCTTCTCACGGTAAATGCCCCGGCCGTCATCCTCAATCTCAATGAATACGTTGTTGCCGCTGTGGAAGGCCCGCAGATGGACCGTTCCGGTTTCCGGCTTGCCGGCGGCTATCCGGTCCGCGACAGGCTCGATGCCATGGTCAGCCGAGTTGCGCAGCAGGTGGACCAGCGGATCGCCGATTTCGTCGATAACGGTCCGATCCAGCTCCGTATCGGCCCCGGTGATAATGAGATCGATTTTTTTATCCAGTGTTTTCGCAAGGTCCCGGACCATCCGCGGAAAGCGGTTGAAAACTGTATCCACGGGAACCATGCGCAGCTTCAGCACGATATTTTGAAGATCGCTGCTGACCCGGCTCATATGCTCGACAGTATCGGTAAGCTCCTGGTTCTGGGCCTCGCTCGCCAATTGCTCAAGCCGTACCCGGTCAATAAGCAGCTCGCTGAACAGGTTCATCAGGACGTCCAGCCGTTCAATGTCCACGCGGATCGTTCGGGACGGGTTCGCCCCGCCGCTTCGGGCCGGAGCCTTCGCTTCCTTGGCGGCTGCAGGGGTGCTCTTCGACTCGGGTGCCGAAGGTGCCGAAGCTGCCGCAGCAGGCTGCTGCGCTTCCGGCTTGACGGTTTCGAGTGCTGCCGCAGCTTGTTGTACCATTTGCTGGAGCGTTTCATGATCCAGTGAGACAACCTGGGCTGTCTCGATTTCAGAAACGCCGAGGATTTGGCTCTCAATGTCCGCGGCTTCCCGCTGTGTTATGTAGTACAACGAAAATACGCGATCGAATTCACCTTGCTCAATGTCTTGAACGTCCGGATGCGTCTTTACGATTTCTCCGGATCTTTCCAGCGCCTCGAATACCATGTAGGCCCGAACCGCTTTAAGCTGGCAATCCTCGCGCAGGGTCACTTGTATATAGAGAACCTTATGGCCTTCCGAAATGGATTGTTCAAGCACCGAATACTGAAACTCGTCCAGCGTGATTCCGGGTTGGGAAGCCGATCCTTGATCAGCGCCTTGACCCTCTCCGGTTTGCGCTTGTTGCGCCGGGTTCTCTCCCCGGACGATGGACTGAAGAGCGGCCACAATCGAAGACACATCCGATTTGCCGTCACCTCCGGACGTAATATCCTGCACCATCGATTCAAGCGCGTCCAAGCTTTTGAAGAGCGTGTCGAAGATATAATCCTGCATCGTCAGCTTTTCATTCCGAACGAGGTCCAGCACATTTTCCATCTGGTGCGTTAACGAGGCGAGATCTTCGAAGCCCATCGTTGCGGCCATGCCTTTTAACGTGTGCGCCGACCGGAAAATCACTTGCACGATTCCCAAGTCGTCCGGATTGTTTTCTAATTGCAGCATGTTTTCATTTAATGATTGCAGATGATCATTTGACTCATCAATAAACATTGTCAAATATTGATTCATGTCCATTGAGAGACACCTCCTCCTGAGTTCACTTTCTGTTATTTACAGCTTGAACCACTTTGGGTGCAAGTTCCTGCAGAGGCAACACATCATTGACGCATCCGAGTTCGACAGCCGAGCGAGGCATTCCGTATACAACACAGGTTTCCTCGCTCTCCGCAAAGGTGGATTTAACGCCCGAATCGTAAAGCTTCTTCATCATTCTCGCTCCATCGCTTCCCATGCCGGTCATCAGCACCGCATGACGCGTAAGCTCCGTCAGCGGGAGCAGTGACTCGAACAGCGTATCGACAGATGGGCGATGGCCGTTGCGCGGCTCATCCATGCTTGTAGCAATCACATATCCATTCTTCTCCGTGCGTCTTACCCGGATATGGCTTCCCCCTGGAGCGATATAAGCTTTCCCCGGCTCCAAAGGCATTCCGTCGGCTGCTTCCAGCACCTCCAGCCTGCTAAATGAATTCAGGCGCTGTGCAAGAGATTTCGTAAACTTGGGCGGCATATGCTGCACGATAACGATCGGAGCATGAAAGCCGCTTGGAATCCCCTCCAGAAAAGCCTTCAGCGCCCGAGGCCCCCCAGTGGAGCAGCCCACCGCTACGAGATCCGTAATCGCCGCCAAGGATGACGGACCGTTGTCTGTAGGCCGGCTGTCAGCTCCGGCTGAAGACGGCTTTGGGGACTCCGGCTTCCTTCTTTTCTCCGGAGCGGCGGGCTTCCGGCGTAAAGGATCCGTGCCCGGAAGCACTTCCCGAATCCTCCGTTTCTCCTCGCCGACCGAAGGCGGTTCCTGACGTGCAAGGACCTCAGCAGCATTTGCCCGAATATGACCGGCCTGAGGCAGTTCCTTCGCACTCGGCTTCTTATCCGCCAGCTTGCCGAGAGGCTTGGAAGCTCGGGAAGAGGAGGTTTGACGCTGTGCAGCTTGCCGCGCCCTCTCTTCCTCCTCCCACAAGGCTCTGCGCTGCTTGGCCTGCATCGCCGCATGCAGCTGCTTCATCAGCTCTTGCCCGACCTGCTCGATCCCGAGCGCATTCGTAATGGAAGGCTTTCGTATAAAATCAAATGCGCCGGCCTCTAGGGCCAGAATCGTTTCCTTCATCCCCTCTTCATTCAAGCCGGACAGCATGATCACCGGACGAGGCCCTAACTCCATAATAAATTTCAGAGCGTCCAATCCGTTCATCTCCGGCATTTCCACGTCCAGGGTAACCGCATCCGGGTTCAATTCCTTCACTTTCCGGATGGCCTCTTGCCCGTTCTCAGCCGTTCCGACCACTTGAAAAAGTGCGTCTCGCTCGATGAAATCCGAGAATATTTTCCTCATAAATGCGGAATCGTCCACAACAAGCACACGAAAGGGCTCCACTATCAGTCCACCTCAGTTTCCAATTATCCAAGTAAGGATGATGCAAAAATCCAAAGAGCGACTATCAGTCAGCAATATATAGAGCGAAACGGTTGAATTCGTCTTTATATTGTACTCGGGAGCGGCTTGAATCAAATTTTGCAAAATCCTGAAGTAAGAATCACTTTGTCCGTTTGAGCAGGCGATGCATAAATCCCTTGATTCCTTTCGGGGCATCCGGCTCTGCAGGGACAGGAGATGCCATGCTGCGAAGAGCGATCCGTCTGACGTCGCTTGCAGCATCGCACTTCGGGAACGCTACCGTGAATGGAACCTGCCGCTTGACCGCCTGCCCGACATGCGGATCATCCGCGATCGAGCCCAGCAGCTGCATGTCCAAATCCAGAAAGCGGCGGGCCGTTAACATGATTTTATCCGCTGCTTCACGAGCCTCCCGTTCATCGCCGGCCCGATTGACGATCAGGCTGAGCGGGACTCTAGACCCGGTCCCATGCACGACTTTGATGAGAGCGTACGCATCCGTGATGGAAGTCGGCTCGGGCGTCGTTACGACGTAACAATGATCGGCCGAGGTAATGAACCGCATGTTTTCTTTTGACAAGCCTGCGCCTGTATCAAAAATGATGTAATCCATGTCGGACGATATGCGCTCAAGCTGATCGAGAAAATAATTCATGTCCGAATCGGAGAGAGAAAACAGGTCGGCAAGTCCGGATCCCCCCGCAATAAAGGCAAGCTGCTCGGGCCCATACTGGATCACGTCCTCCATGCTCTTCTCCCGCCGCAGCAAATGATAAAGGCTGTAACGGGACGACACGCCCATTAGCACATCGATATTGGCCATTCCGATATCGGCGTCAAACACCAGCACTTTTTTGCCCATCGATTGCAGCGCAAGCGCAAAGTTCAGCGAGAAATTGGATTTCCCGACACCGCCCTTGCCGCTCGTGACCGTTATGATCTTGGCGCTTCCGGCTGAGGTCTTAGGAGACATTCCCACGTTCTCGCTCCGCTGCGCAGATACGAGCTGTCTGAGTGAATGGGCTTGATCCGTCATGACCGCGTATCTCCCAGCAGCAAATCGCACAGCTGCTCGCTATTGGCCAAAAGCAGGTCGTCCGGTACATTTTGACCATTGGTCATGTAAGACAAGCGCAGGTTGTGCGCATGGAGCAGATTGAAGATCGGACCGAAGCTTCCGGTCTCATCCATCTTGGTGAATATGACTTTATCGAGTGCATATTTGCTGAAATGATCCGCGATTTCAATCATATCCCCGCTCTTGGACGTAAGGCTGAGAACAAGGTAGGTTTCGCTGTGCTCCGAATGGGAAAAGAGGCTTTGCAATTCGGAGACGAGCAGCTCGTTCCGATAATTCCGGCCGGCTGTATCCATTAAGATCAGATCACAGTCTTGAAGCGTTTGAAGCGCCCGCTGCATATCCCCTGGCGACTGGACCACCTCCATAGGGACATTCAAAATCGAGGCATAAGTCCGAAGCTGCTCTACCGCCGATATCCGGTACGTATCCGAGGTTATAAAGCCCACCTTGCGGTGATATCTGAACAGCTGCTCTGCAGCGATTTTGGCGATCGTTGTCGTCTTGCCGACACCCGTCGGCCCGGCGATGTATACGATCCGCGTGTCAGGTTGAATGCCCCCGCCGATGCGCTCATCAATAAAAGCCTTCGCCTGCTCGCGCATAATCGCCTGCAGCTGCTCGCTTCCAAGCTGCATCCCGCTCTCCCGCAGCGCTTCTTCAGCAACCTCAAGCCACTGCTCGCTGAGCCTCGCGGAAACGTCCTGTCTAAGCAGGCGATCCCTTATCGATTCCAGCGGCTCCGGCAGCTGTCTGGCTTCAAGATTGTGCCTGGACAGCTTGGCGATCCATTCCTTCATTTCCTTCAGTTCCTCGAGCACTCGCTGCTCTGATTCACTGATGCCCAGCCGGGAGCTCAAGGGCTCAACCGGAGGATCGTGCAATTTGCCTTGCGCTGCAGCTGCTGCCTTCGGGCTCGGGTAAGCGGCTTCGGCCGAAGCCGTTCCCGTCTGTATCGGTGGCGGGCTGTCCTCCCGGACCTCCTGCGCCTCCCCGGCTGCTGCGGCTTGGCTCATAATCTCGGCAAAGCGGACATAATCCGCTTCTTGTGCACCATCCTTCGGCTTCACCGCTTCCTGGACAGGAGCCTTTGACAAATCGGCTGCCGTCGGATTCGCGATTTCCGCTGCTCGCTGGTATGCCTTCGGTACGGCTGCCTTCGGCACTGCCGCAGGCGGCTTCGGCTTGGCTTTGACGGAGGATTTCGATTTCTCCTCCTGCTCAACCGCGGCGATAACCTCGATCTTCTTTCGGGAGAACATCCCTAGAAAGCCGCCTACCTTAATATCCTTCGTGCTCAATATGACCGCATCCGTACCCAAATCCGATCGGATCTGCGCCATCGCTTCCGGCATCGTGTCGACGATATACCTTTTTACTCTCATAAGTTCACCACTCCGACACTTTGAATTTCGACGTTCGGCTCAAGCTCGCTGTAGGATAGAACCGGAATATCCTGCATCCCGCGTTCAATCACCTGCCGCAAATACATGCGGATGGCCGGAGAGGTAAGCAGCACCGGCTGTTGTCCCATCTGGATAATCCGATTCACTTGCTCGCTCAGCTTCTGGAATACATTCTGCGTAGACACCGGGTCCATCGCCAAGTACGTCCCCTGTTCGCTCTGCTGCACGCTCTCCGCGATTTTCTTCTCAAGCTGCGGTCCGACGGTGATCACCTTCATGGCCTCTCCGTCTTGAGCAAACTGCTGTGTGATTTGCCTGGAGAGCGCTTGTCTTACATACTCTGTCAGCACATCCGGGTCCTTCGAATAATGCCCGTAATCCGCAAGGGTCTCCAGAATCGTAACCATGTCGCGAATGGAGATTTTCTCCCGAAGCAGCTTGGCGAGCACCTTCTGTACCTCCCCGATCGTCAGCACGGAAGGGATCAGCTCGTCGACAAGCACCGGATAGCTTTCCTTGATGTTGTCGACCAGCGCTTTTGTCTCCTGGCGCCCCAGCAGCTCATGAGCGTGCCGCTTGATCAGCTCTGTCAAATGCGTAGCTACGACGGAAGGCGGATCCACGACGGTATATCCCGCCAGATCGGCCCGTTCTTTCGTCGCCTCGTCAATCCAGAGGGCCGGCAGCCCGAATGCGGGCTCCGTCGTTTCGATTCCCGTAACGGAATCGTCCTCGTAGCCGGGACTCATGGCGAGGTAATGATTTAGTAGTAATTCCCCGCCGCCGACAGCATTCCCTTTTATTTTTATGACATATTCATTCGGTTTAAGTTGAATATTGTCGCGGATTCGGATCACCGGCACGACCAGTCCAAGTTCAAGCGCGCATTGTCTCCGGATCATAATAATCCGATCCAGCAAGTCTCCGCCCTGCTGGGTATCCGCAAGCGGGATCAAGCCGTATCCAAACTCGAATTCGATCGGATCCACCTGCAGCAGGTTGATGACACTTTCCGGACTGCGAACCTCTTCGATCTGCTGCTCTTCCTCCATCTGCTCCACCTCGACCTGCTTGCGGTCCAGATTGTTCTGCATTCTCCTTGCTGCTATAAACAGAACAAGCGCGATGGGCGCTGTCGTTATAAAATGAATCGGGGTAAACAATCCCAGCAGCAATACGGTGCCTGATACGATATACAGCAAGCGTGGATAGGAAAACAGCTGACCTGTCAGATCCTCGGCCAGATTTCCTTCGGAGGAAGCTCTGGTGACGATAAGACCTGCCGATGTCGATATGAGAAGCGCCGGAATCTGGCTGACCAGTCCATCCCCGATCGTCAAGATCGAGTACGTGCTCATCGCTTCGGGAAACGACATGCCATGAATCGAGATCCCGATAATAAATCCGCCGATCAGGTTGATCAGCAGGATGATGATCGAAGCGATGGCATCCCCTTTTACGAACTTGCTGGCACCGTCCATCGCACCGTAAAAGTCGGCCTCCCGCTCGATTTTCCGTCTGCGCTCCCGAGCTTGCTGCTCGTTGATTAGGCCTGCATTCAAATCGGCATCAATGCTCATCTGCTTACCGGGCATGGCGTCCAGCGTAAATCGTGCGGCAACCTCAGCCACGCGCTCGGAGCCTTTCGTTATGACGATAAACTGAACCACGATCAAAATTAAAAAGACGATGAACCCGACCGCGATTTCGCCATTGGCAATCCAGCTGCCGAAGGTAGCGACAACCTCACCCGCATTGGCTTCGGACAAAATCAGCTTGGTTGTCGATATGTTCAGCGCAACCCGAAATAAGGTCGTGATGAGAAGCAGGGAAGGAAATATCGAAAAGTCCAGCGCTTCTTTCGTGTTCATGGCCACCAGCAGGATGATCAGTGCCACCGATATATTGATGATAAGCAGTAAATCCAGCAGCCAGATCGGGATCGGAAGAATCATCATAAGTACGATGCCAATGACACCCGCAAGGACAGATAGATCTTTTATTTTCACTGCACTTAGGCCTCCGGTCCCTAATTATTTCGCTTTACCTTTAAGTTTATATACATAGGCCAGCACTTCCGCTACGGCCTGGAACAGGTCTCCGGGAATGGAATCCCCGATCTCGGACCGTTGGTACAACGCTCGTGCCAGCGGCTTGTTTTCCATCGTTATAATGCCGTGTTCCTTGGCAATTTCCTTGATGCGCAGGGCCATATAGTCCTGGCCTTTCGCGATGATCTGCGGAGCTTCCATAGTAGAACCGTCATATTTGAGCGCAACCGCAAAGTGGGTCGGGTTCGTAATAATGACGTCTGCGTTCGGTACTTCCTGCATCATTCGTTGCAGCGCCATCCGGCGCTGGCGTTCCCTGATTTTTCCTTTGATCAGCGGATCGCCTTCCATTTTCTTAAACTCATCCTTAATGTCCTGCTTTGACATGCGGATGTTTTTTTCGTATTCGTACTTCTGGTACAAATAGTCCAGGACGGACAGGATCAGCAGGCCAGCCCCGATCTTAAAGCCAAGCGACATCGTAACATTCGCTACAAATTGAAAAATAGTATCCGGACTCTTCGTCGACAAGGAGGAGAATTCCCCTCTGGCTCCCCAAAGAGTGGTGTATACGAGGTAGCCAATGATCGTTAATTTAAATATGGATTTAAAAAATTCGATCAAGGACCTCATGGAAAAAATATTTTTAAATCCTTTGATCGGATCGATCTTGCTGAGCTTCATTTTCAAGGGCTCGCCCGTCAGGAGAAAACCGACCTGAATATAATTTACGACCAGCGAGATCACAAACACAGCAACAAACAGCGGTGCGAGCAGCAGCAATATTTGAATGGCATACTCGCCCAAGAGCTGCATGACATTCTCATTCGTTACGTCCATGGAGAGCCGGTTAAGGTATACGTCCGTAAACAGCCGGACCGTATGGTCTCTCATGTAACCGCCGAACATCAGCATGCACAGGAAAGCGGATAGTAACACCGAGGCGCCCGATACTTCCATACTTTTGGCCACTTGACCCTTTTTACGCGTATCCTGGCGTTTCTTCGGCGTCGCTTTTTCCGTCTTCTCCCCAGCAAACAGCTGCAAATCCACCGGATAACGGTAGGGGGATCGGTTCCGCATCCTCTTCATCCTCCTTGCGCCGTTCCCTCGTGTAAGACGCCGAGCAGCTGCCGGAGCGCCTCGAACATTTGGGCGAACAAATGATCAAATAATGACACAAGTCCCGGCATAAGCAGCATCAGCAGCACTAACCCGACCAGAATCTTAAGAATAATGCCGATGACAAATACGTTGAACTGCGGTGCCGTTCTCGCCAAGAAGCCGAGGCCGACATCGGTCAGAAACAAGGCCGCCACAAGCGGAGCCGCCATTTGAAGGGCAAGCACGAACGAGTGGGCAAAGGTTCTGACAAGAATATCCGTAACGCTGCCGTCTAGAATCTTTGAAAATACGTTGCCCGTTATAGGCACCCAATCATAGCTGTACATAATGGCATCGAGCAGATAATGATGGCCGTTCATGCCAAGGAATACGAGCAATGCGAGATAGTACTTAAAGTTGCCGATCAGCGGCATGGATGCGCCCGTAAACGGATCGATGACGTTGGCCATGCTAAAGCCGATCTGGATATCGATCAGCGCGCCGGCCGTTTGGACGACGGCCATGATCAGATAGGCGGTGAAGCCGAGCAGCAGTCCTACCAGCACTTCCTGGACAATCAGCAGGGCATAGGATAGATCCTGCGGCACCGTTTCTCCTATTCCGAACGTAAGATAAACGATGACTGTGAGCAGAAAGGAAAACCCGATTTTAAATGAAGTCGGGATGCCCCGCGATGTAAATACGGGAGCTATTACAAAAAAAGATGTTATTCGACAAAAAACAAGCATAAAGACAGGTATACTTTGCTGCAACCATTCCATGGACACTCAGCCTATCCGATATATTTGTAGAGATTGTCCAAAATTCCGTGGGTGAAATCCACCAACGTTGTCAATATCCAAGGACCGAACAGCAGGAGCGCGATAAGAACAATTATGATCTTTGGAACGAATGCCAGCGTCTGCTCCTGTATCTGCGTCGTCGCTTGGAAAATACTTATGATAAGTCCCACTACCAGAGCGAGAACCAGCATGGGCGCGCTCACTTGAAGCACAATGTAAACGGCCTGCCCTGCAAGGCCGATAATAAATTCAGAGCTCACGGCGAGTCCCCCTGTATTCGAATTACTTGCCGTTTCAAACGTTACGGATTAAAGCTCATCAGCATGGATTTGACCACCAGATACCAGCCGTCCACAAGGACAAAGAGCAATATTTTGAACGGCAGCGAGATCATGACCGGCGGAAGCATCATCATCCCCATCGCCATCAGAACGCTGGCAACGACAATATCGATGACCAGAAACGGAATGAAGATCATAAAGCCCATCTGAAAGCCTGTCTTCAGCTCACTGATGGCAAAGGCCGGCACCATGACGGTCAACGGGATGTCCTCGTACGACTCCGGCTTCTCTGTTCCCGTGTAATTCATGAACAGCAGCAGATCCTTCTCCCGCGTATGGGAGAACATGAATTTCTTGATCGGATCCTGGGCCTTCTGCAGCGCCTCGGTTTGGCTGATTTCACCCTTGAGATACGGCTGCAGCGCAACCTCGTTCATGGTTGAAAACGTCGGAGCCATAACGAACAAGGTAAGAAAGAGGGCTAACCCGATCAACACTTGGTTCGGCGGAGTTTGCTGTGTTCCAAGAGATGTGCGGACAAACCCGAGTACAATGACGATCCGCGTAAAGCTTGTCATCAGCACGAGCAAGGCCGGTGCAATGCTAAGAACGGTAATCAGGAGGATCAAGGACAACGAGCTTGTCCCCGGAGTCTCCCCTTCCCCGCCGATTTGAATATCGATGTTCGGAATCGGATCTGCAAATGCCGTACGGGATAGCAGCATCCCGGCCAGCATAAACATCGTGATAGCAATCGTAATCTTTTTATTCATGAATCCTTATGATCCTCCCGCAGCAATTCTTCGACCTTTTGTTTCCGGTTCGGTACGCTGCGCAGTTTAGATTCGAACACCTCGTGAAAAGAGGAGCTGTCATCCCATTCGATTTCTTCCGGTTGCTTGTTTTTACGGAGTTTTGCCGCCAATTTGCTTACAAAAGGCGGCAGCGCCCCGCTGTACATTCCTGAATCCTGTTCAAATGCCGCCTGAATCAGCGCGACCTCCGCGGGATCGGAAATTTTGTCCAAGAGCCGAACGTCTTCGCCAACCCCGATCACATAGATGTTGCCCCCGATTTCAACGAGCTGAAGGGATTTGTTAGGGCCCATCCCAACCGCACCGAGCGTACGAATGGAGCGGCCCTGCATCCAGCTCTGATTCTTTTTGCCTAAGAAGCGAATCAGGAGAACGATCAATGCGATGATGATGGCAAGAACGACAAAGACATAAAATAACTGTAAATAATATCCGCCAGTACCACCTGTGCCGATTTCATCGGAAGCCGCCATCATCATAAGAAACAATCCTTATACGCCAAGCGTTTTGTTGATGGCTTCAATGACGCGGTCCGATTGGAACGGCTTAACAATAAAGTCCTTCGCTCCGGCTTGGATGGCATCGATAACCATCGCTTGTTGACCCATCGCGGAACACATGATGACTTTTGCGTTAGGATCAATCTTTTTAATTTCCTTGAGCGCAGCGATCCCATCCATTTCAGGCATCGTAATATCCATCGTAATCAGATCCGGACGAAGCTCTTTAAATTTCTCGATCGCCTGCGAGCCGTCCTGAGCCTCGCCTACAACCTCGAATCCGTTCTTGACCAGAATGTCACGGATCATCATTCTCATAAATGCAGCGTCGTCCACAATCAGAATTCGGTTAGCCATTGATAAAAATCCTCCCTAAATGTTTGTGCTATTGTAATTTTTGAATTCGGTCCCATTGGCTCACGATATCCGTCACACGTACGCCAAAGTTCTCATCGATGACGACTACCTCGCCTTTGGCAATCAGCTTGTGATTGACCAGGATGTCTACCGGTTCACCCGCCAGCTTGTCCAGCTCGATAATCGAACCTTGGGACATTTCCAGGATATCCTTAATTTGCTTCTGAGTCCTTCCTAATTCTACGGTGACCTTAAGAGGAATGTCCATCAGCAAGTTCAGATTGTTTTCATCCACCTGCGGGTAAGGCGCCGATTGAAAATTGGCGAACTGCACCGGCTGCACGTTCACATTCCGGCCGTGCATGCCGCCGTAATGCTGCGGCCCCGTCTGCGGAGGCATTTGCGGCTGTCCATACGGCATCGCATTCGGAGCCTGTCCTCCTTGGGGTTGCATGGCCGCATTGTAACCATAATGAGCTTCTTCTTGCGCATTCCCTGCATCCTGTGCATAAGCGGGCGGCTGGGTAGGCTGAGCTGCCGGTTCTTGCGCCGGAGCCGGGGCCGGTGTCTCTACCGCCGCTGCAGTCTCTTGTTTCACAGGCTGAGGCTCATCCGTGCCGTTAATCAGCATGCGAACCATGTCTTTGGAAAATTGAACAGGGAGCAGCTGCATGATGGTCGAATCAATCAAGTCGCCGATAATCAGACGGAACGAAATTTTGATCAAGGTTTCGTCCTGCGGCAGATTGTTGACGCCTTCTCCGCTCACCATGTTCAAAATATCGATGCCCGGCGGCGAAATATTGACAAACCGGTTGAATATCGTGGACATGCTCGTTGCGGAAGAGCCCATCATCTGGTTCATCGCTTCCTGGACGGCACTGATATGGATTTCGTTTAACTCCCCTTCTTCGGGGTTGCCTTCTCCGCCCAGCATCAAGTCTGCGATCACCTGGGCGTCGCGAGTCTTGATCACGAGAGAGTTAATGCCTTCGAAGCCGTCGACATACGTAACATGAACGGCAACATGCGGCTTTGGAAACTCCTCCTCGAACTGGCTTCGCTTGATGATGGACACTCTCGGCGTCGTAATATCTACTTTCTTGCCGAGGAGCGTGGATAAGGCCGTAGCGGCGCTGCCAAAGGTAATGTTACCGATCTCCCCTAGCGCATCCTGCTCCAGAGGCGTCAATACATCATCTACGGTAGCCGCCGAAGAAGAAGGATCCGATGCCATTTCCGACTGCTTCAGCAAGGCGTCGATTTCTTCCTGGGATAAATAATCTTTACTCGTCAAGTTCTTCAGCTCCTTCGATGACAATTTCATCGATTTGTACAGCAACCCGGTCTTTTACCGTTCCGGGACTGCCAATAAACTTCAGTCTGTCGCCGACCTTGATGGATAACCCGTCATGCACCGGCTTGTTCAGTGAAATAACGTCCCCGACCGAGAGTCCTAAAAATTCGGAGACGGTCAGCTGTGAAACGCCAAGCTCGGCAACGATCGGAAGCTGAGCTTTGCTTACCCGCTGCTTAAGCGCGTCCACTTCCTCGGGGATTCTGGCTTTTTTCTCAGAGATGAACCACTGATGCGCGGACAGCTTGGACATGATCGGTTCCAGCACGACATGGGGAATACAGAGATTGATCATTCCCGTGGTATCGCCGATTTTAGTGCTCAGCGAGATCAGCGCAATGGTTTCGTTCGGGGAAACGATCTGCATAAACTGAGGATTCGTTTCCAGCGCCTCAAGCCGCGGAGAAATATCCAGCACCGTTTTCCAGGCCTCTTTGAGGCTGTCGAAAGCCCGGCTGAAAATCCGTTCCATGATAATGGTCTCGATTTCGGTCATCGAGTTGATCGTGGACGGCGCGACCCCGGTTCCTCCCAGCAGGCGGTCCAGCATCGCATAGGCGATGTTTGGATGAACCTCAAGCACCATTCGCCCTTCGAGCGGCTCAGCTTCAAAAATGTTGAGCACCGTCATTTTCGGTATGGAACGTATGAATTCATCGTATGGGAGCTGTTCAACCTGCACCACATTGATTTGCACAAAAGTACGCAGCTGTGCCGAGAAATATGTTGTAAGATAACGTGCAAAATTTTCATGGATACGTGTCAAGCTGCGAATATGGTCCTTTGAGAAGCGAAGCGCTCTTTTGAAATCATAAGAACGAATCTTCTTCTGCGTTTCCTCTTTCTTCAGCTCCTCCGCATCCATCTCACCGGAAGAGAGCGCGGCCAATAGGGCGTCGATCTCATTCTGCGATAATACATCAACCATCTACTCACCCCCTTACAGGTCATCCGACGAACAGTCTAGATTCCGGCGATCAGCACATCGGTCATATCGATTTGAATCAATCTGCCGGACGTTAACGACTTGTTGATCAGATTCTGCAGCTTGGCAGTAAACTGTTCACGGCCCTTCGAATCGTTTAACAGCTCGGGCTCCGTGTCGGCTAACGTCTTGATAATGATCGGTTTGATCTTGATTTCCTTGATTTTGTCGAATTCCGCCTTAGCTTTCTTGTCGCTTAACTGAAATGCAAAAGCCATCTGGGCAATGTACTGTGGATCCGCCAGATTTGTCTTAATGCCGGTAATTTCCGATGTCATCTCCACGATCTCGTCTGCCGACAGATTCGCAGCGGCAGGCTTGTCGCTGGCCGAAGCGGTTTTCGGTTCCTCCGTCAGCTTGTCGGACAACAAGAATATCGCAAGCACGATCAATGTGATGGACAACAAAATCGTAATTAACCAGGGTAGCATCTTTTTCATGAAGGTTCCTCCATTTGCTGCACTTTAATGGTTGCTTGATGAATGCCAACCTCGTGATGATACGCTTTAATGGAAGCTACGATGTCATTTGCACTTTCCAACACAATCAATCGTTTTCCATTAATCAATGTGATATAGGTGTCCGGAGTCTCTTCAACCATTTCGATCAGCAGTGCGTTAAGCCACATCTGCGACCCGTTTAACCTCGTTACCGATATCATGGGCTGCCTCCTTGTTCATAAAAGGGAGGGAGGATCCCCCCCTGATCCAACCTTATCGTTTCAGATTAACGACTTCCTGGAGCACTTCATCGGAGGTGGTGATGATCCGTGAATTGGCCTGGAAGCCGCGCTGTGCCACGATCATCTCGGAGAACTCGCCCGTCAGGTCCACATTGGACATTTCCAGCTGCCCCGAAATGATTGCACCGGTGCCTTCCTCTGCGTTATTGCCTTCGAACATGACAGCCTCGAGGTCTCCGTCCGGCACTGCGTTCAATGTCACGCGATACAGATTGCCGCCAATCTTCTCCAAACCTTCAGGGTTCGGCACCTTCGCTACCCCGATAATCGCGCCTTCAGCCGTTGTTCCGTCACTCATCTTCTGGATGATGGCACCGTTCTGAGCGATCGTGAACGCAGTTACGTCGTCTTCCAGCGTGATCGGCTCGCCACCGGAGTCGAGCACTAGGAAACCGTCAGACGTTACAAGGTTTCGCGCAACGTCGACATGGAAATCGCCGGCACGGGTCAGGAAAGGAACTTCTTGGTCATCGCTCAGCTTGACCATGAAAAATCCGTCCCCGTCGATGCGTAAATCCGTCGGGTTGTTGGTGACCATGGCGCTTCCCGGCGTATGCAGGGTATCGATCGAGCCGATCGTTACACCAAGGCCGATCTGCTTGGCATTAACGCCGCCTGTCGGATCGTCCGTTCCCGGCGTCACGCCGGACACCGTCTGGCTAAGAATATCTTTAAACATTACCCGTCCAGCCTTAAATCCAACGGTATTGACATTGGCAATATTGTTGCCGATTACGTCCAGCTTGGTCTGAAAGCCTCTCATCCCGGAAATACCGGAGTACATGGATCTTAACACAGGGATTCATCCTCCTTCTTATATGGGCCGCTTCTGTCGGTCGGCGGCCGCCTGGCTTCCTGACGGGCCAGCCAGTAAATCATGAAATTATGACTGCGCTGTCGATCTGGGTGAACACATTGTCCTTCATGGCGTTGCCATCCATCGCCGTGACCACCGTCCGGTTCGGAATATTGACAATGAGCGCCATATCCTTCATCAGAATCAGTGATTCCTTACTGCCTTTCGCTGCGGCTTTATCGATCGCGCTCTGGATTTGAACGAGCTGGTCACCCTTGATTTCAATCCCCCGCTGCTCCAGTCGCTTCGCGGCATGGTTGCTGATGCGGAGCAGATTTTCATTTAACAGCTCCTTGAAATTGCCCTTTGGCGCATCGGATGAAGCCGATGCCGTTCGCCGCTCGGGCGATAGCGCGGCCGGATGCAATTTTCCGGGGTATAAATGGCCGATCATCATTCGATCACTCATGGCGCATTCCCTCCGGCCGAAGGTTCACCCTGATCCGATTGCCCGGAATCCGGATCTCCTACGTCGGCAGGTGCCGGTTCAGCAGCAAGCGCGTCAGCCGCACCGGCCTCAGCTCCTCCTTGACTAGGCTCCTCGGGCTCGGCAGCCGGGTTCTCAACCCTCAATATATCGCTTAGCAGCACTTCGCTGCTGCCAACCTTGGCGTAATGAACGCCGTCCCGTACAATAATCGACTCCACGATTCCGGTCTTCATGACTAGGGAATCCGTACCGTCCTTCGGCGTTTCCGTCCAGGTGAGATCATCGGTATTGACCGATTTTTCCATCCAGCTGATCTCTTTGCCGATCAGACTTGAAGCCGAGCCTAGGGATTGACTCATTGCCGTTAACTGCGTGTTGATGTTCATCAGCTGTTCAAGGGAGGTGAATTGGGCCATCTGAGCGATAAATTCCCGGTCCTGCATCGGCTGAAGCGGATCTTGGTGCCGCAGCTGTGTAATCAGGATGCTTAGAAACTGATCCTTTCCCAGCTCTTGCCCTTTACCGCCTTTGTTACTGACATTTCCTTTCGAATAGTTCGGCCACATGTTGCTTGTGGATACTGGATTCGTTGCCATTCGTGTTCACCTCCTCGCAATTAAGCTTTCGCGGTAAATGTTCCGGCTTGAACAGCTTGTCCTTCATCGGCCTGCATCTCGGAAATCCAATCATGCCATTCTTCCGTCAAGCTGGCAGCCAGTACGGCATCATCCGAAGGGGTATCTTTCCCTTTCGATCGCTGCTGGGACTGCTGCTGACCTGAGCCCGACTGTCGTCCGTCCTGATACATATTGGCTGTGGAAGGCTGACTGCTTTGCGTAACCTCGATTTTCTCCACTTGAAGACCTTGAGCAACGAGCGCTGTGCGAAGCTGCGCCATTTGCTGGTCGATCAGCTCTCTTGCATCCGCCTTAGCGGTCATGAATTGAGCGATCAGCTGTCCGTTTTGCATCGTTAATTTGATATCTACCTGGCCTAAATGCTCTGGATTAAGCGATATTCTCGCTTCCGTGAAGCCTTGCTGCTTTACGATTTCGAGCTTGTTTATAATGAAGGAAGTCATTTCACTAGCAAACCGCTCGACCGGTACCGGAGGGGCTGCAGGTTTTACCGCTACCTGAGTTCCTGAACGAAGCGCTAGCTGTCCGGCGGTTACGGTGCCGTGTTCAGGCATCCATGGTTCGCCGCTTCCATTCGAGTCAGCCGCTTTAGCGGAGACTTCTCCGCCTTGGCCAGCATTCGGCAGAAGGCCAGCATTCGGACCAGCTGACGGCGCTGCGTTGGTGGACTGTGTTCTTCCAGCCGTCGCGGTTGCCGCTGCATTGGCCTCAGTCGCAGGTGCAGAACCATTTGCCGCCTGATGTGAAGGTTTCACATGCTCGGCTGCCTGCTTCACATTGCCTGCGCTGTTGCCCATCAAGCTGTTGAACGACTGGACCAGCTGGTGTACCGCGGTCTCCGTTCCCGGACTCACCTTTCCGGCACTGCTAATCAAGGCCTTTATCTGAGTGAGTGTGTCCTGGATTACAAAACGTACCGTGTCCGTATGCTGGGCTAGCGGGGACATTGCCGCGCTGCCATCGGATCCTTGAGCCTGGACGCCGGCGCCGTTTAGCACCATGCTTGCTTGAGCAAGCCAGCTCTGCAGCTCTTCAAGCAAGGCAGGGTCTTCCGCCAATGCCTGGTCCAGTTTATCCAGCTCCCCAAGCAGGCTTTGCAGCATTTCGAGCAATCCCTCAATCGCCTCATTTGTTTCAGCCGGCAAGCCTTGTACCAAACCTTCCAGCTTGACCGTTGTCTCCGAAGCAGCTGTAGAGGAGCCGCCGCCTGCGCTCGACATCTGATATGTCAACGTCGCATCAAATGAAGCGCCCGCTGGTGAGCTGCCTTGTGCGCTCGTCTTGCCGCTTGCCGAAGAGCTGCTGATTGTGGAGGACATGCCTTGCACTGTCATCGTCATCGTCTTATTCACCTCCTCTCCCGTGCGACCGGAAAAGTTCAGACCGTAAGCGGATCTGATGTTTATTTGGAGCCCATAAGTCGATTCAGTATTCTTGCTGCAAGCTCCGGGTCTTTCGAGGACATCGCGTTCATAATTCTGGAACGCGTCGCGTCATCGACCGTATTCAAGATGGTCATGGTCTTGGCCGGGCTGATTTTGTAAGTCTGCATCAGCAGCTCCGCCGCATTGGTCGGCGTCATGCCTGCAAACGTCTGATTCAGCTGATTTTTGTCCAGGTTGCTGCTGCTCGTCTTGCTGCTTGCCGCTTCCGTATCATTTTTCTTGATTCGGGATTGCAGCGCCGCGATCGCCAAGTCCTCGGAGGGCTTGGCATCCTTCAGCATCATCGTGGCTTCCGCCGCTGTCTTCGGGTCCATCTTCTCCAGGATCGCCACCCGGTTGCTGCTCTTCATCTGGCTCAGCATCAGCACCATTTCCTCAAGGGTCAAATTTTGCATGATCGGCGCAGCCTTGCTTGGACTCATGTCCGCATACAGCTTGGCGAGCTCACGGATTTGTTTCGTATACGGATCTTCCTCCTGCTCCGGGCTTCCGGTGTTCTGGTTCTGCAGCGAATCAATCTGGCTCTCCAGCTCTTTCACTTTGTTCTCCTGGGCGGCTTTCTGCTCGGTGACCTCGCTTAGCGTCTCCTCGCGCTCCGCCAGCTGCTTCTTCAGCTCAACGATCGTCGCTTCGGCGCTTTCTTCCTGCTCCTTCGCTTCTTTCAGCTTCTGCTCTTCCGGCGTCAGCACCGGATCGGGAACCCAATCCTTCACAATCGGAATTTTGTTCGCCAGATCGATCATGCCGTCCCGAACATCCGCTCTAAAGAAGATCGCAAGCGCCCCTAGAAGAACGATCGTAAAAATGGCCGGTACGAGAATCAGCAAAATCCGTTCAAATCCACCGCTTGATTCTTCCTTATCGAGCGGCATGTCTTTTCTTGCCACGTTCATTCCTCCTTCGCGGTCTTAACCCGGCTGCCAACGGATTCATTATCGGGCTTTGATCGCAAAACGTACCGTCGCCAGCTCGTCCAGCTCGTTTTGTTCCCGAAGGAGACTTTCATGCCGAAATTTCTCGTGCGATTTGTCTCTTGCTTTTAACCACACTTTTTCATCCAGCATTTTTTCCGATAAAATCTCCTGCTTCTTCGTAACATTTACATGGGCGAGCCGAATATCATTCCGTTTCCGCTCAATACACTGCTCCAAGTACTGAGCATAGCTCTGAATATTGCGGATTTCGGCGATTGCCGCGCACCGCGTAACGGCTTCCTGCTCGGCCGCATACATCTGCTCCCGCATCCGGTACAGCTCGGTCAGGCTTTTCTCCTCCGCCTGCAGCTTCCCGATGGCGCTCGACAGCATCCATTCGGCCTGGGTCTTCTCGTTACTCTTCAGGTCTACGATTTTCTGGAATGCGTATTGAAATTTCATTCTTCAAAGTCATCTCCTTGAAAATTCGGAAATCAGACGTTCCTGAACCTCGGCGAGCGTCGTTTTTTCATTTACTTTCTGCTTCGTAAAATCCCATATCCGATGAATGTACTCGATGGATTCGTCGATGTCGGCGTTAGATCCCTGTTGGTAAGCCCCGATGTTAATTAAATCCTCGGAGTCCTTATATATGGCCATCAAGCGTTTTACGTTTTCCGAAGCCTCAATCTGCTCCTCCGGAGCGATGTCCTTCATCACGCGGCTGATACTGGCCAGCACGTCAATCGCAGGGAAATGTCCCTTATTGGCGATGCTCCGGTTCAGCACGATATGACCGTCCAGAATCCCCCGCACCGCATCGGCGATCGGCTCATTCATGTCATCGCCGTCCACCAATACGGTATAGAAGGCCGTAATGGAACCGTTCGGTCCGGTACCAGCGCGTTCAAGCAGCTTTGGAAGGCTTGCAAAGACCGAAGGGGTGTAACCTCTCATTGCCGGCGGCTCCCCGATGGCTAGTCCGACCTCGCGCTGTGCCATCGCATAGCGGGTCACGGAGTCCATCATCAGCATCACATTCAGCCCGCGGTCCCGAAAATATTCGGCAATCGTCGTCGCAATCAAAGCTCCCTTGATCCGGATCAGAGCCGGCTGGTCCGAGGTGGCTACGATGACGACAGAACGCTTCAGACCTTCGGGTCCGAGGTCCCGTTCGATGAAGTCCAGCACCTCGCGCCCGCGTTCTCCGATTAAAGCGATCACGTTCACGTCGGCCGACGTATTACGGGCGATCATTCCCATCAGCGTACTCTTCCCGACGCCCGAACCGGCAAATATGCCGACCCGTTGTCCTTTCCCGATCGAGAGAAGGCCGTCGATGGCTCTCACCCCGATGCTGATCGGCTCCTTCACTCTGGGACGATTCAGCGGATTTTGCGGAACGTTATGGGTTGAATAGTGCGGCATACGGGCCGGGATCAACGAGCCGTCTAGCGGCTGCCCCAATCCGTCAAGCACTTTGCCCAGCAGTTCCGAACCGACCTGAACGCTGAGCGGCTTCCCGGTTCCCACCACATCGCATCCCGGTCCTACGGAATGAAGCTCACCGAGCGGCATTAGCAGCACCTTGTTGTCTCTGAAGCCGACAACCTCGGCTTTCAGCGGCTTGGATTGCTTCGTCGGATAGATATAGCACACGTCCCCGATGCTCGCATCCGGGCCTTCGGACTCTACCATCAAGCCGATGACTTGGGTCACTTTTCCGTTGATGCGGACCGGGTCCAAATGTTTTAAATGCTCGATATACCGGGCGCTATTCAGCTTCTTCATCCTGATTTCTCCGTTCTTCGTCATCGAGGGCGACGCGCACCAGTTCCTTCTTGATTTCCGCCAGCTGCGTATCGATTCGTGCATCCACACTTCCGAAAGACGAGCGGATCACGCAGCCTCGGTCCTTCACCGTAGCATCCGGCAGGATTTGGAGCTCCGCCTGGGAATCGATCGCCAATGATAACTCTTCTCTTGCCGCGTACACAAACTCGAAATGCTCAGGGGCAACGCAGAGCGAAATCAAACCTTTCTCCCGTTTGCGCGCAAGATTCTTCCGAATCAGCTCCAAGGTGAACTCCGGTTCAATCGTCAGCTGATGATCGAGTATTTTCTCGGCAATGCTGCAGCTTAGCTCGACCAGAAACGGTTCAGCCTCCTGGATCAAATCTTCCTTTGCCCGGTGGGCAAGCTGCAGAAGCTCGCTGGCTTCGGCCGTTGCCTTCTCCAGCAGCTCCTTCATTTCCAGCTCGGCTTTGGCAGCTCCCTCGGAGTAGCCTTGGTTGAAGCCCTCTATCTTCAATGTCTCGGACAAATCCTCATCCTGCAGCCTTCGTTCCTTCCACCAAGCATCGATCTGCTGCTCGGCTTCAGCCAGCAGACGCTGGGCTTCCTCGGAGGCCTCGCGTATTTGCCGTTCGGCAAATTCCTGGGCATCGCGCAGCATCTCGCTCTTGATCCGCTCGGCCTCGGCCAGCGTGTGCATGACCGCCGGCGCAGCGGCGGGCGGTGCCGGCTCCGCTTGCGCTTCTTCGGCAGGAGCGGCGTACCGACGCGCTACATCCAACTCTTTCAAGACATCCATCGTTGTATAGTGGGACGGTTTGATCAAGTTAGACAATAATGTCATCTCCTCCGCCGCGGGCAATGATAACCTCGCCCGCTTCTTCGAGTCTTCGGATCGTGCTTACGATCCGTGTCTGAGCTTCCTCCACGTCACGCAGCCGCACAGGGCCCATGTACTCCATCTCTTCGCGGAAGGTTTCCGCCATCCGCTTGGACATATTGCGGAAAATAACATCCCGGACTTCCTCGCTTGCCACCTTAAGCGCAAGCTGCAAATCCGCATTCTCGACATCGCGAATGATGCGCTGGATCGAACGATTGTCGACATTGACGATATCCTCGAATACAAACATTCGCTTCTTGATTTCTTCGGCAAGCTCGGGATCCTGTATTTCGAGCGAATCCAGGATCGTCCGCTCCGTGCCTCGGTCGACTCCGTTCAATATTTGAACGATCGACTCGATGCCGCCTGCGTTGGTGTAATCTTGGGTCACCGTTGCCGACAGCTTCTGCTCCAGCACGCGCTCGACCTGAGCGATAACTTCCGGAGACGTGCTGTCCATGACCGCAACCCGCCGGGCAACCTCGGCCTGCTTCTCTTGAGGAAGCGAGGATAATATCGCCGATGCTTGGTCGTATTGCAGGTAGGAGAGCACAAGCGCGATGGTTTGGGCGTTTTCATTCTGAATGAAATTCAGGATCTGGCTCGGATCAGCCTTGCGGGCAAAATCAAACGGCCTTACCTGAAGCGTTGCGGTCAGGCGATTGATAACCTCCATCGCCTTCTGCTGCCCGAGCGCTTTCTCCAAAATTTCTTTAGCGTAATTAATGCCGCCTTGCGATATATATTCCTGTGCAAGACAAATTTGGTGAAACTCCTGAATGATGCTATCTTTCTCGCCGCTGTCGACCTTGCGCACATTCGCAATCTCCAGCGTCAGCTGCTCGATTTCGTCTTCGCGCAAATGCTTGAATATTTGTGCAGAGACTTCCGGCCCCAGCGTAATCAGCAGTATAGCGGCTTTCTGGCGCCCGGATAATTGTTGGTTGTTTCCCTTAACCAATGCTTCCACCTCTATTCCTCAGCCAGCCATGTACGCAGCAGATTCACGAATTCATCCGGCTTTTTCTTCGCCAACGTTTCGAGCTGCTTTCGGACCTGACTCTCGTTCGTTACACTCTCAAGATTGATCGATGGGAATTCGGTCACCGGCGGAAGCGGAATATCTTCCTCGAATTCTTCCTGCTGTCTTCTGCGTTTGCGAATGAAGAAATACGTGCCTCCCGCGATCAAAGCCAATGCAGCTATGCCTATTCCCCACAGTACCGGCTGGGACAGAACGGTTTTCGAATTTACATCCGGATTTACATTAAATACCTGCGAATTAACCGAAACTTTTTGAAGCAATTGTGCGTCTGTATAGGTAGTACCTGAATCGGCAAGCGAAGCTCTCACAATGTTGATGAGAATGTTCTGGATCGCCGTTCGGGTGTCTTCGTCCAGCGTTTGCTGGCCCGCAGGTGGTTCAACTGCGACATTAATGGTTAAGTCTTTAACAGTATATGGACTCGCAATGATGTCCTTTGTAATGCGATTCACTTCATAGTTGATGGTTGACGACGTCTCTTCCGACGTTGTCTGTCCGCTCTCGGAATCGCTCGGATACCCGGGAACCGCTTCTTCGCCCACACCGGCAACTCCGCCGGCAGGACTGCTGGTTCCGGTATAATTCTTCTGAATTTCCTGTACGCTGAGCTCGATCCCCTTCATCTCTTCTTCATTAACGGGGGTTACGAGATTTTCCTTGCTCTGTACCTGATCGAAATTCAGCTTGGAAGCAACGAGTACGTTCACTTTGCTTGACCCCATGTACTGGGACAGGAACTGTTGCACATTCTGTCGTACTTCGCTTTCAAATTTTTTCTGCAGTGCAAAGTTCTCTTCAACCCTGCCGATCAGTCCGCCCTGACCACCCTTGGCCGTGGCAAGAAGTTCAACTTCGTCATTGGTTATGGTTATATTCTCGATCGGAAGGTTGGGTATGGCCGTCTTCACCAGGTTGTAGTAACCGTCGATCACTTCCTGATTCGGCCGGTATCCCGGTTTAAAATGCAGGACAACGGAGGCGCTGGCCTGATCTTCATTGTTGGTCTTGGCAAACACGCTTTCTTTCGGCAGATTGAGCAGCACGGTGGCATCTTGGACGCCCTGCATCTTCTCAAGCAGACGCTCAACCTCGCCGTTCAGTGCATTTACATATTTCACTTCGAACTCGTTATCGGTCATGCCGATCGCGGATGCATTTTGCTCGAACGTTTCGAAGCCGATCGTTCCGTTTTGCACCAGGCCCTGTGAGCCGACGTCAATCTGTACTCTGGCCGCCTCGGTGCTCGGTACGGAGATGCTTCGTCCGTCCGGGCTCAGCTTGTAGGAAATACTCTGCGATTCCAGGTGGCTGATAATGCCGGCAGCATCACTGGAATTCAAATCCCGGAAAGCCACCTCGTACTTTGTCTTGGAGAACTGCATCGTCATTACAACAAGTGCAATCAGTACGAAGACTACAGTAGCGGTCAACATTATTTTTTGCTTATTGCTAAATTGATTCCAATATTGGGTCACTCGATCCCGATATTGGGCGATTCTCTCGTTCACATCGTCACCCCATCCGAAACTTTGCTAGAAACATTTAGATTTGCGTGCGCATGATCTCTTGATAGGCTTCTACCACTTTGTTTCGGACCTGTGTTGTGAGCTGTATGCTCAACAGTGCCTGCTGGGCGGATATCATCGCCTGATCCACGTTGACTTGTCCAATCATCATTTTGTCGCTCATGACATGAGCCTGTTGTTCCTGTGCGGAAACAGAGTTCAACGCATCACTCAAATACGAACCGAAGCTGCGGATGGATTCGGCAGGAGTCTTCTCTGCCACCGTGGCTTGCTCTCGCATTTGAAGGGGCGAAACGCCCGAGGCTTGGAACATTGTGTTTTGAATCATCGATTTCCCCTCCTAATTTTCTGTATCTAAACGCCTACCCTACACTATCTGCCGATCTCCAGCGCCTTCATGATCATGGCTTTCGATGCATTAATGGCAGTCACATTGGCTTCATAGGACCGGGTAGCCGCGATCATATCCACCATCTCTTTTGTGACGTCGACATTAGGCATATAGACATATCCCTCGGCATTCGCGTCCGGATGAGTCGGGTTGTATACCTGCTTAAGCGGAGATGAATCCTCCTTCACGGCAGCCACCCTTACCCCTTGGCCCGCGGTTTCCCCGTTCATCTGGGCTCTAAGCATCCCTTCGAACGACTCGCTCTGCGGCGAAAGAACTACGGTCTTGCGGCGGTATGGTACCGCTTGTCCATTCTCGATCCGGGCTCTTGTCGTTTCCGCATTGGCAAGGTTCGAAGAAATGACGTCCATGCGAAGACGTTGGGCCGTAAGGGCCGATGCATTGATCGAAAAGCCGTTGCTAATATTCATGAACCTTATCTCCCCTCAATCGCTGTACGCATCATGCGAATTTGCTCATTCACCGCTTGTATGTACGAATGGTATCGGAGCTGGTTCTCCGCGAGCAGCACCATTTCCCGATCCGCATCGACATTATTCTCGTTGTTGTTCATAGAGCTGCTGCTGTCATTCGTAATCGAAGCGCTCGGAATGCTGCCGGTTGGACCGATCGGTATATGTCTTGGATCCGTCCTTCTCCCTTGCAGCGTAAGTTGAGCTCCCTCCATCTCCTGTTTCAAAAGACTCTCGAAGGATACTTCGGATCTCTTAAAATGAGGCGTATCCGCGTTGGCGATATTGTTGGCAATGACGCTGTTTCTCAGATTCGCTGCGTCCAAACCGCCTTGAAGCCGCTGAAAGGAACTATTGTTCAACAGATTCACTAGCTCATTCCTCCTGACTGGACCTGCAGAAAAGTATTCCACTCTTCCTAGCTAAATCCTCTTTTTTCGACAAAAAACATAATCCGTACGCCCTAATCTAGGTCTTAAGTAGAAAAAGACAGCATGATGTCACATAAACTAAGTTTCTTAAAGATTGGGACTTTTTACAATAAGAAAAAAGCCCTATCTTTTTCCAAGAATAAGGGCTTTTTATTCATTTTCGTTTCGTTTTTTTCTAAAATATTGCAAATCTCAATACTGATTTTGTAAAATTTAAAGTTTTCTTCCCAAGGTATAGGTCCAGATGCAGGTCCGCTTGTTCACAAAAAATTACGAATTCGGTCCTGATCGCTTCCAACATACGCAAATATTTCGACATCTTGGACTTCATTTGCATCGACAAACATTTACACCTGAGCGCCTTCTTTGCCGAATTACAAAATATATTGGCTCAAATCCCGATCCTGGGCGATGCCGGCCAGCTTTTCTCTCACATATTGGGGCGTAATGACCATGCGCTCCAGCGTGAGCTCAGGCGCCTCAAACGACAGATCCTCCAGCAGCTTCTCCAGTATGGTATGGAGCCTGCGGGCGCCGATATTTTCAGTGTTTTGGTTTACTGAGGCAGCAATCTGGGCAATCTCCCGAATGGCCTCCGGGGAAAATTCCACTTCGAGCTCTTCGGTGCGCAGTAAATTGATATATTGCTTGGTCAGCGCATTTTTCGGTTCGGTCAAAATGGACACAAAATCATCCAACGTCAAGCTGTTCAGCTCCACGCGGATCGGGAAGCGGCCCTGCAGCTCCGGAATCAGATCTGACGGCTTCGCAATATGGAAAGCGCCTGCGGCGATAAACAGCACGAAATCCGTCTTCACCGGCCCGTACTTCGTCATGATGGTAGAGCCTTCCACGATCGGCAGGATGTCGCGCTGAACGCCTTCCCTGGATACATCCGGTCCCGATTGGCGGCCTTGGCTGGCAACCTTGTCGATCTCATCGATGAAAATAATGCCCGATTGTTCGGCACGCCGGATGGACTCCTGGATGACATCATCCATATCTATCAGCTTGGCCGCCTCCTCTTGCGTAAGCACCTTTCTCGCTTCCTTAACGGACAGCTTGCGCCGCTTCGTCCGCTTCGGCATCAGGCTGCCGAACATCTCCTGCATATTCATGCCCATCTGATCATTTCCCTGCCCCGCGAACATATCAAACATATTCGGAGCGGTGTCCTCGACATCGATTTCGATCGTCTCATCCTCAAGCTTTCCGGACAGCAGATTGAAACGGATCTGTCTCCGTTTCTCCTTCAGGCTTTCGTCTTTATCCTCCGCATCATCCTCTACGGCCTGAGACGGATTGTTGCCTCCGAACAGCATCTCAAACGGATTGCGCTGGCTCTTCTGGCTTTTGGTTGATGGGGCCAGCAGCTGCACGATCCGCTCGTTCGCCATCTCTTCCGCTTTATCCTTGACCTTCTCCGTGCGCTCCAGCTTCACCATGCGAATTGCTGTTTCCACAAGGTCGCGAACCATCGATTCCACGTCACGTCCCACATACCCGACCTCGGTAAACTTCGTAGCCTCCACCTTCACAAAAGGAGCGTTCACCAGTTTTGCAAGCCTCCGGGCAATTTCCGTTTTGCCGACGCCCGTAGGACCGATCATCAGGATGTTTTTCGGAACGATCTCATCGCGCTCCTCATCGGACAGCAAGCTGCGCCGATAACGATTGCGAAGCGCAACCGCAACAGATTTCTTCGCTTCCTTCTGGCCGACAATATATTTATCCAACTCGGAAACAATTTGTCTTGGAGTCATAGATTCTTTATTCACCGTGAATACCTCCCGCCCTGATATGGCTATACGCTGCCGTAAAGCATGATTACAGCTCTTCTACAATAATATTGCTGTTCGTATATACGCAAACCTCTGAAGCAATCTGAAGCGCCTCTCGCGCGATATCCTTGGCCTCCATATGCGATGCATGCCGTTTCAGCGCACGTCCTGCCGAGAGCGCAAAGTTGCCTCCCGAGCCGATCGCCAATACATCGTCGTCGGGCTCAATAATTTCGCCCCCGCCGGAGATCAGCAGCATCCCTGTCTTATCCACCACAATCATTAAAGCTTCCAGCTTCCGCAGCACCCGATCCTGGCGCCAGTCCTTGGCCAGCTCCACGGCCGCGCGCTGCAGGTTTCCATGATGCTCCTCCAGCTTGCCCTCAAATTTCTCAAACAACGTAATCGCATCCGCCACAGAACCGGCAAAACCGGCGACAACTTGTCCCCGGTAAAGACGGCGCACTTTTTTGGCGGTCTGCTTCATGACTACACTTTCTCCGAACGTGACTTGGCCGTCGCCGGCAATGGCTGCTTTGCCATTATGCCGTACTGCACAGATCGTCGTAGCGTGAAAAGTCATTTCCATGATGGCGGACCTCCCCTATTTTTAAAAGTTACAGCGTATTCAGTTGGTTGTCATAAATGAATTCGCGAATATGATCAAGAGCGCGATTAGCCAAAGCTTCATTCTTCTCTTTCTTATTCCGGATCCGGGTCTCAAGCTTCGGCAGCAGTCCGAAATTCGCGTTCATCGGCTGGAAATTATCCGGATCGGCGTGCGTAATATAATAGGCCATGCTGCCGATCGTCGATTCCTGCGGGAATACAATCCCTTCTTGTCCACGCGCTGCTCTTGCCGCATTGATGCCTGCAATCAATCCGGAGGCGGCGGACTCAACGTAGCCCTCGACCCCCGTCATCTGTCCGGCGAGATACAGATTCGGACGCGTCTTCACCTGATAGGTTTGCTGAAGCAGCTTCGGCGAATTGACGAACGTATTGCGGTGCATAACGCCATACCGTACGATCTCGGCATTTTCCAGCCCCGGGATCATCGAAATAATACGCTTCTGCTCTCCCCACTTCAGATGGGTCTGGAAGCCTACCAGATTGTACAGCGTGCCGGCTGCATTATCCTGACGGAGCTGAACGACGGCGTAAGGAAGCTTGCCGGTATGCGGGTTCACCAGTCCGACCGGTTTCATTGGGCCGAACAAAGCCGTTTGCTTGCCCCGCTTCATCATGACTTCGATCGGCATGCAGCCCTCGAAATAAATTTCCTTCTCAAACTCTTTGAGCTGGGCAACTTCGGCGTTGACCAGCGCATCGTAGAAAGCATCGAATTCCTCTTCCGTCATCGGGCAATTCAGGTAGGCGGCCTCGCCTTTGTCATAGCGGGAAGCAAGATACACCTTGCTCATATCAATGGAGTCCTTCTCTACGATCGGTGCAGCCGCATCATAGAAGTAGAAGTAGTCTTCGCCCATCAGCTCGCGGATTTGAGCCGACAATGCGGGAGAGGTCAAAGGTCCTGTCGCAATGACAACGATCCCTTCTTCAGGTATATGCTGAATTTCTTCATTTACTACCTCAATTAACGGATGCTGATGAAGCGTCTCCGTGATTTCGCCGGAGAAGCCGTCACGATCCACCGCAAGCGCCCCGCCCGCCGGCACGGCGTTGCGGTCCGCCGAACCGATCACGAGCGAGTTCAACATGCGCATCTCTTCCTTCAAAACGCCGACCGCATTGGTCAACGTATTTGCCCGGAGCGAGTTGCTGCAGACCAGCTCTGCGAACTTGTCTGTATGATGGGCCGGCGTCTTCACGACCGGCCGCATTTCGTATAAGGTAACGGGAATCCCGCGGCTTGCGATCTGCCAAGCCGCTTCACTGCCGGCAAGGCCTGCCCCGATCACCGTTACTCTCTGTGTGTCTGTCAACGTCATTACCCCCTGTATGCCTACATCTCTGCTGCTTCGTCCTGTTCCTCAACCATTTCGGAATAGTCGCAGGAAGTGCATTGAAGCTTGACCCCCTGCTTGCTCTTCTTCTCTACCATTAAGCTGCTGCAATTCGGACACGGTTTAGGCGAAGGTTTATCCCAGGATACGAAATCGCATTCCGGATAGCGGTCGCATCCGAAGAAGATACGCCCCTTCTTGCTCCGTCGTTCCACGACATGGCCTTCCTTGCACTTCGGACAAGTTACGCCGATGTCTTTGACGATCGGCTTCGTATTCCGGCAGTCCGGAAAACCGGAGCATGCCAAAAACTTCCCGAATCGTCCAAGCTTATAGACCAATGGCTTGCCGCATTTCTCGCAAATCTCGTCGGAAACCTCGTCTTCAATCTCGATTTCCTTCATTTCTTCCTCAGCAACCTCAAGCCGCTTCTCGAATGATTTATAGAATTCCGACAGCACCTTGACCCAATCCTCGGAGCCTTCCTCGACATGGTCCAGGTCTTCCTCCATGTTTGCCGTAAATTCCACATTCAGAATTTCGGGGAAAAATTGCTCCATCTGCTCGATGACAAGCTCCCCCAGCTCCGTCGGGACAAACTTCTTATCCTCAATGGCAACGTAGCCGCGCTTCTGGATCGTTTCTAGCGTTGGCGCGTAAGTACTCGGCCGTCCGATTCCAAGCTCCTCCAGCGTCCTTACAAGCCGCGCTTCGGTGTAACGCGGAGGCGGCTGGGTAAAGTGCTGCTTCGGCTCGATATCCTGTTTATCCAGCTTGTCGCCCGTATGCAGCTCCGGAAGGTATTTATCCTCTTCGGTCGTCCCGTCGTCATTACCCTCAACATAGACCTTCATGAAGCCCGGAAAGCGAACCTTGGATCCGGTAGCCCGAAAAACGGCAGTACCTGCCGATATATCCACAGAAAGCGTATCCAGTACAGCAGAGGCCATCTGGCTGGCGACAAAGCGTTCCCAGATCAGTTTATACAAGCGAAGCTGATCACGGCTCATGTACGGCTTCACCGATTCCGGATCCCGAAGGACGGACGTAGGCCGGATGGCTTCGTGCGCATCCTGTGCATTTGCCGCTTTCTTTGAATACTGCCTAGGGCTTTCGGGTACGAACGGTTCTCCGTATTTCTCCGTAATGTACTCCTTCGCCTCGTCTTGCGCGGTACCGGATATCCGGGTAGAGTCGGTACGCATGTACGTAATCAAACCGACAGTGCCTTCCTTGCCGAGTTCCACGCCCTCATACAGCTGCTGGGCGACCGACATCGTCTTCGCGGCCCGAAAACCGAGCTTGCGCGCCGCTTCCTGCTGCAATGAGCTTGTCGTGAACGGCGGCGACGGATGACGCTGACGCTCGCGTTCCTTGACTTCGCCGACCGTGAAAGAGGCATCCTTAATCGCCGCAAGCACCTCGTTCACGTCCTCCTGGCTGGACAGCTCCTTCTTCTCCCCGTTCAGCTGCGTAAACTTCGCTTCAAACGAAGAGCCCTTCACGGCCAGCTTCGCCGTGATCGTCCAATATTCTTCCGGCACGAATGCGCTGATTTCGTTCTCGCGATCCAGAATGATCTTGACCGCAACGGATTGAACGCGTCCTGCCGACAGCCCCTTCTTAACTTTCTTCCATAAAAGAGGGCTGATCTTGTAACCCACCAGACGGTCAAGTATCCGCCGAGCCTGCTGGGCGTTAACGAGATCCATATTAATTTTGCGCGGCGTCTTGAAGGCATCCTTGACCGCCGTCTTCGTGATTTCGTTAAATACGACCCGCAGGCTTTGAGATTCATCCAGCTCCAAAGCATGGGCAAGATGCCATGCGATGGCTTCCCCTTCGCGATCGGGGTCAGCTGCGAGGTATACTTTCTTTACCTTTTTGCTAGCATCCTTAAGTTCCTTTAAGACAGAACCTTTTCCGCGGATCGTAATGTATTTCGGATTGAAGTCGTTTTCCACCTCAACCCCGATCTGGCTTTTCGGCAAATCGCGCACATGACCCATCGAAGCCTTCACGATATATTTGCTGCCGAGATATTTGCCAATCGTCTTCGCCTTGGCAGGCGACTCTACGATGACGAGTGAATCCGCCACAGGTTCATCCTCCTCTCCAACATTCAACTTTCCCATTATATGATCTTATATATAGCACCGGGTAATTGGGTTATCTGCTTTTTTATGATTAAAGATAACAGAACTGAATGCAAATGTCCAAAATCCCACTGGGTCCCCTCCAACAACTCATCAAGCGACCCGGGTCCCTGTTCGAGCATATGGTAAACGTGCCGTTCATCGTTTGTCAACCCGGAATCCATGCCGGGGAGGCTCGAATGAGGGGCCTGCCGCTCCTTATTGTATGTATTGGGAGCCCTGTTTGGCAACCAGGAATCATATTCCTCGATAATATCTTGGACGTCCGTCACCATCTTGGCCCCCTGTTTAATGAGGGCAAGCGTTCCCCGGCTCTTGGGAGAAGTGACTTGTCCCGGAACCGAGAAAACATCCCTTCCGGCCTCCAGCGCATAATCTGCTGTGATCAGCGATCCGCTGCGGGCATCCGCCTCCACGACTACGGTTCCAAGGGACAAACCGGCAATGATTCGGTTTCTCCTCGGAAAAAATCCCGGGTGGGCTTTCGTGCCTGGAGGGTACTCGGAAACAATCAATCCCGATTCTGCGATCCGTTCATACAAGGACCGGTGCTCTGCAGGATAGATGACATCAATCCCCGCACCGAGAACCGCAATCGTTGCTCCTCCGCTTGTTAAAGCCGCCTCGTGCGCGGCGCTGTCAATTCCCCTGGCCATTCCGCTTACGACAGCCAGCCCGTACCGCGTCAGCTCCTCGGCCAATAGGCCGGCCATCTTGCGGCCATAAGCAGTCGGCATCCGGGTCCCGACCATGGCAACGCCGGGCTGGTTCAAAAGCTCCGCACGGCCGATCGAATAGATTACCCAAGGAGGCTCGGACATTGAATTCAACCGCTCGGGATATTGATCATCGAGGGCTGTAATAATACGTATTTTGGAACGGTTTGTCAACTTCCATACATCCCCTCGGGAATGCCCTGCGCTATCGCCCGCAGCATTTGACATCCGCTCCAGCAATTGTTCGACGCTCGACGGAAACCGTTTCGACAATTTATTCGCCTGCTCGACAGACAATCCACAGCTTCTCCAGTCATTCACACCATAAGAAATCATGCCTTCATGCAGCTGGCCGTGCATCATAATCCGGTGAATCGATTTCCATCCGATGCCTTCACTTTCATGCAATGCTGCCAGCAGCGCGCTCTCCAGCTTCATTCCAGTCGCCTCCTTCAAAATAAACAGAAAAAGCAACCTTTCATCTCCTGAAATCAGGACATAAAAGGTTGCTTACCTAATTTTAATATATTGGGTTGCGCAATTAGGCAAAAAGCTGCCTCGCGTTCATACGATTAATGAGTAGTGCAAGCCTCAAGCAAGCCCTTCTCCTCAAGCACACTGACAAGCGTCGATCCCATTTCGGCCGGTGTCGGAGCAACTTTAATGCCGCAAGCCTCGAGTACAGCAATCTTCTCTTTCGCTGTCCCCTTGCCACCGGAAATGATCGCGCCGGCATGGCCCATGCGTTTGCCTGGAGGCGCAGTTGCCCCGCCAATGAAGCCGACAACCGGTTTGGTCATGTTGGCTTTGATCCACTCGGCAGCTTCTTCCTCGGCCGTACCGCCGATTTCACCGATCATGATAACGGCTTTCGTGTTCGGATCCTCATTGAACAGCTTCAAGACATCGATAAACTCGGTGCCTTTAACAGGGTCTCCGCCGATTCCCACGGCAGACGATTGTCCGATGCCGCGTGCAGTCAGCTGATGAACCGCCTCATAGGTCAGCGTTCCGCTTCGCGATACGACGCCGACATGGCCCGGCGTATGGATGTAGCCCGGCATAATCCCGATCTTGCATTCGCCCGGCGTAATGACACCCGGACAGTTCGGCCCGATCAGGCGGGTCTTCTTGCCTTCCATATAACGTGCAACCTTCACCATGTCCAGCACCGGAATGCCTTCCGTGATGCAGATGACAAGCTCCATCTCGGCATCAACGGCTTCCATGATCGAATCGGCAGCAAATGCAGGCGGAACATAGATTACGCTTGCGGTTGCGCCGGTCTTCGCCTTCGCTTCCTCAACGGTGTTAAACACCGGAAGCTTCACGGTAGTTCCGTTCTCCAGCGTAATTTCCACTTCCGTGCCGCCTTTGCCCGGCGAGGTTCCGCCGACCATTTGCGTACCGTAATCGAGGGCGCCTTTCGCATGGAACAGAGCCGTTTTACCTGTAATCCCTTGTGTGATAACTTTTGTATTTTTATCGATCAAAATACTCACGATTGATTCACATCCCCTATTGTTATTTGAAAATGAAAGCAACCGCACGGCCGGACGGTCGAGCGTCCTTAGGTGCCATGCCTCTTCAGGAATGAATTATTACTGAACGAGGGAGACGATCTTCTGTGCTCCGTCGGCCATGGAATCAGCTGGTACGATGTTAAGACCGGACTCGGCCAAAATCTTCTTGCCGAGGTCAACATTCGTTCCTTCCAAGCGTACAACAAGCGGACGGGTCAAGCCCAGCTGCTTCGCCGCTTCAACTACACCGG
Source organism: Paenibacillus sp. FSL R5-0810 (assembly GCF_038002285.1). Lineage (NCBI taxonomy): Bacteria > Bacillati > Bacillota > Bacilli > Caryophanales > Paenibacillaceae > Paenibacillus > Paenibacillus sp. FSL R5-0810. The sequence goes on along the minus strand of NZ_JBBOCF010000001.1, from coordinate 710,733 downwards.
TAGCGATCACGTCGCAGCGCATGATGCCGCCGAAAATGTTGACGAAGATTCCCTTAACTTGAGGATCGGACAAAATGATCTTGAAGGCTTCGGTAACCTTCTCGGTCGTTGCACCGCCCCCAACGTCAAGGAAGTTGGCAGGATCGCCGCCATAGTATTTGATGATGTCCATGGTAGCCATCGCAAGACCGGCACCGTTAACCATACAGCCGATGTTGCCGTCCAGAGCTATGTAACTCAAGTCGTATTTCGATGCTTCGATTTCTTTCTCGTCTTCTTCGTCCAGGTCGCGAAGCTCGACAATATCCTTGTGACGGAAGAGCGCGTTGGAGTCAAAGTTCAGCTTGGCGTCAAGGGCCATGACGTTGCCGTCGCCCGTAACGACCAGTGGATTAATCTCGGCGATCGAGCAGTCCTTCTCCACGAACGCCTTGTACAAGGCCAGCATAAATTGGACGGCTTTGCCGACCAGCTCGTTCGGAATATTAATGGAATACGCCAGTTTCCGCGCTTGGAACGTTTGAAGTCCGACAGCCGGATCGATGACTTCCTTGAAAATTTTCTCAGGCGTTGCCGCTGCAACTTCTTCGATTTCCGTACCGCCTTCTTCGGATGCCATCATGACGACGCGCCCTGTAGCGCGGTCTACAACAACACCGATGTAATACTCTTTGCGAATATCGCAGCCTTCTTCAATAAGGAGGCGCTTGACTTCCTTGCCTTCCGGACCGGTCTGGTGAGTCACCAGCACTTTGCCCAGAATTTCTTCGGCATAGGCGCGAACCTCTTCAAGGCTCTTTGCCACCTTGACGCCGCCGGCTTTACCGCGGCCGCCTGCGTGGATCTGCGCTTTAACAACGGTTACGGGACTTCCCAGGGATTTGGCAGCTTCCACTGCTTCATCCACCGTAAACGCAACCTTGCCGTTCGGAACAGCGACTCCATATTGCTTCAGTACTTGTTTTCCTTGATATTCATGGATATTCATTCTCGAATCCTCCTATCAACATGACTGGAACAAGGCGGGCTGCATGGGAGCGTTTCAATGACGCCGCTGCCCCTGTCAACCTTTATATAGTAAACCCAAGCTATTGTAACATGTTTTTAAAACGCTTACCTTAAAAATGTTCACAGATTCTCCACTCTATTTGATATAGGTATGATTCCTTCTGGAGAATAATTGGAAATTAAAGGTTAAACAAATCGTTATTTTTTTAAAAATGCTTTGAATACTTTGACAGCAACAAATCCGATCACAAATCCGATAACAGCGAGAATCAACAATAGCACAACCAATGTAATGATAATGTTCTCCCAAAGGATGTTCATAGCTACACTCCTATGCAATAAAGATTTCCAATATCATCTAAATATGGATTATAGCATATTTCCCTCCGAAATCCCTTCCATTTGCTCTATTCTTTGAATTATTTCACGAAGCTGTATAAGCAGTACAAGGGGATGCCTCCTTCTAACTCTCAGTTTGGGGTCTGAAGTTGAATAAGTGGGGGGGTGGGCGTTTTAGTTGGACTTTTTTGGGAGACTTTGGAGGGTAACTTTACATTGGCGCCTGCAAGTCCCTTTTTGGGACTTGCTCCGGGCTTGGAGTTGCTTTTGGCGCCAGCAAGTCCCTTTTCGGGACTTGCTCCGGGCTTGGAGCTGCTTTTGGCGCTCACACGTCCCTTTTTGGGACTTGCTCCGGGCTTGGACCTGCTTTTGGTGCGCACACGTCCCTTTTTGGGACTTGCTCCGGGCCCGGAGCTGCTTTTGGCGCCAGCAAGTCCCTTTCCGGGACTTGCTCCGGGCTTGGAGCTGCTTTTGGCGCCAGCAAGTCCCTTTTCGGGACTTGCTCCGGGCTTGGAGTTGCTTTTGGCGCCTGCAAGTCCCTTTTCGGGACTTGCTCCGGGCTTGGACCTGCTTTTGCCGCTAGCAAGTCCCTTTTTGGGACTTGCTCCGGGCTTGGACCTGCTTTTGGTGCGCAAACGTCCCTTTTTGGAACTTGCTCCGGGTTTCGAGCTGCTTTTCGCGCCAGCAAGTCCCTTTTCGGGACTTGCTCCGGGCTTGAACCTGCTTTTGGTGCGCACACGTCCCTTTTTGGGACTTGCTCCGGGTTTGGAGCTACTTTTGGCGCAAGCAAGTCCCTTTTTGCTCTTCTGTCAAGAAAGTAGACACCTCTAAGCTAAGCTATACACTCGTAATAGCACTGCTCAAAACGCACCGGGGACATATACCCAATCGTACTGTTAGAACGTTTTCGGTTGTAAAAAAATTCAAGGTACCGGTACAGCTTCTGCCCGGCTTCCTCTTTTGTTTTAAACTTAGGTTTGCTGTAAATGAATTCTCGTTTCAGGATACTGTGAAACGCTTCAATACAGGCGTTGTCGTAGCAGTTTCCTTTGCGGCTCATGCTGGGCTTCATGTTAAATTGCTTCAACTGTTCACGGTACTCTTTAGCGGCATATTGCGAACCGCGGTCGGAATGGTGAATCAATCCCTTCGGTGGCTTCTTCGCAGCATACGCCATCTTTAGGGCATCGAGGGTAAGGTCTGTGGTCATCCGATCGCTTAGCTTCCAACCGACGATTTGTTTGGTGTACAGATCCAGGATGCTCGCAAGATAGAGTTTCCCTTGGCGGCAGGGGATGTACGTGATGTCAGCGACCCACTTTTCGTTGGGCTTTGTGGCTTTGAAATTTTGTTCCAATACGTTAGGGGCAATCGGGAGATCATGTTTGGAATCGGTCGTAACCACTCGGAACTTACGGGCCATGCATGAACGAAGGCCATGTTCGCGTAGAATGAGGCCCACCGTACGTTCCGATACCGTCCATCCTTCCTTCACCAGCTCGTTTCGTATTCGGGGACTGCCGTAGGTTTCATCGGAGTCATAGAAGTGCCATTTCACGCGTTCAGTCAGCGTTGCCTTACGTTTTTCCCGTTCAGAAGCTTCAGAGGTACGCCATTTGTAATAACCGCTCCGAGACACGTGAAAGAGAACGCACATCTTCTCCAATCGAAACTCGGAGCGATGATCTTCGATAAACTGGAACCTTAGTTCTTTTCTTTGCTGAAGATGTGCATGGCCTTTTTTAGAATCGCAATTTCTTCTCTCAAATCATCAATTTCGCGTTTTTGGTCTTCGATAAGTTGGGTTTGCTGACGTAAGGTTTCCCCATGATTGACAGGCTCGTGCTCGAATGCTCGATACTTTTTGACCCAGTTACGTAATGTGCCTGGATTAATGTTCAACTCATCGGCGATCTGCTCCAGCGTCTTCGACTGTTCTTGCACGTACTTTACGGTTTCACGCTTAAATGTCTCGTTATAATGCTGCCTGTTACCACTCATATTTTTGACACCCTTTCGTCTGCTTTGTTTCATTATCGTTTTATCACTAAGGGGTGTCCACTTTTTATTCTAGCTGCATTTCGGGACTTGCTCTGAGCTTGCAGCAGCTTTTGGGGCTCAAAACTCTTTATCCCGAATGGTTGATCCTGTACAATGGATGACGATACATAACAGGTAAGCGGATTCAAACATAAAGGAGATTGCGGCATGCAGTGGTTGACCTCCCGTTTTTCGGTCCATTCCTTATTTTTTAAAATGCTCGTTTATTTTCTGATCGTCATCATCCTGCTTTCCTCCTACAACATCTGGTCAATGACGTTTTATACGCGGAATGTCCACAACGAGATCGTAAAATACAATTTGACGCTGATCCGGAATACCGTGGACAGCTTCGAGAAACAGTATACGACTTGGAAAAGCCTGCTCCTCAGCCTTCAGCACAACGAATTCGTGGGAAATATTAATCGGCAAGCCGACAAAGGCGGCAAGCAGGCGATCGATTACCTGCAGGTGGACTTGGTGATGGATCAAATCCGCACGATTGTGACGCAGCCGTTTTATCATTTACAGAACGTGATGATCTACTATCGAAGCCACTCATTTCTGCTGGAAAGCGACGGTATGGTGGATGATGACCGGATGTTTAGGCACTATTACGTCAGCGAGCAGTATCCGTACGAGTTTTGGATAAAGGATGCAGACAGGTCAGACGCTTTCCTGCAGGCCCTTCCGAGCAGCGGCTTTACCATTGAGCCCAAGAGCAGCGAGGTGGAACTGCTCCCGCTGGTCAGCCATGTCCCTGGAAGCCCATGGGAAATTATCGCATTGGTCAATATGAACAGCTGGTATGAATCCTATAAAGGCATGTCCGGCTCCCGCTTTCTGCTGCTTGATCAGGACGGAACGCCATTGTTTCAATCCGCCCCATCCTCTAAGGATGCCCCGCTGCCTGCATGGAATGGAACATTCGAATGGATTAAGGACAAGGGGAATTACTATTTTTTTGAAAAAGGGGACCGCTCGGGTCTTACGTATGTATCCATCATTCCCCATAATGAGCTGAACCGCAGCATCAGCCGCATGAATTGGATCGCGGCGCTGCTGTTTGCCACGACGCTGCTGATCGGAACGCTGGCATCCTGGTTCTTTACCCGCAACATTAACCGGCCTTTAAAGCGGATGATCACGGGCCTTGGCAAAACCGAACAGCACCTTTATGAGGGCACCATTTCCGAATTCAACGCGATCGCAAGCCATCTGCAGGGATTGCATCATGAACGCAAGCAGATCAAGGCATGGATGGACCATATCAAGCCTCTGCTGACAAGCTATCATTATATGGCTCGCTTCAAAAACATCAACATTGACGCAGCCGCCGCAGCTGAGCTGCCGGTAAGCGAGGGTGCCTTTATGATCGTTGTGTTCCAGCTAAGGTACAGGCATACTCCCTCGGAACTGCTCGATGAAATGCTGACCAAGGCCACCGGCAAAATCAAAGACATTATCAGCCTTCAAGTGCAGGAGGCCTTTCCGTTATCCCATACGCTTCAAATGGACAGCAAAGAGATCTTGTCAATCGTATACACGCAGGAAAGGTCGGAGCGTCTGCTCGCCTGCCTGAACGGTTTGAAGCGGATATTCGATCAAGACCAAGGCACTTACCTGGTTACGATTGCCGTGTCGTCCGTGTTCCAGCATACTTCCCATTTCGATCAGGCCTACACGGAAGCGATGTCGCTGCTGCTTCAAGCGATGCCGGTCGAAGAAACCCAGATTATATGGGAAAAGGCGCCGCGGGAGGACGTGACCGGCTTTACAGCTGAGCAGGAGCATGAATTTTACGTAATCCTGCAAGCAGGCAATGAAGTCAGCTGCCAACAGCTCATCGATCGGGCGTTTGATTCGCTTCATCGCCGGGGCGCGACGGCGGATCAGCTGCATCATTTCGCCCTTGCCGTCCTCAGTCGTATCCGAAAAACGATGGCGCTGCTGAACATCGAATCAAGCCCGCTTCCATCCGATCATCGGCCGCTTGCGCATTGCGTCACTCCCGAACACTACAAACAGGCGCTGCTGAACGAGCTTGCCCGTGCAGCGGAAGCGATTCGACGAAAGCGAGAAGAAAATTACGATATCATTCAGTTTATTGCCCAGTTTATGGAAAACCATATTTCCGAGGAAATATCACTGGAGCTATTGGCGGATAAGCTCAACATGTCGCCGACGTATCTGTCCGGCTATATTAAAGAAAAAACCGGCAGCAACTTCAGCGATCATCTACATGCGATCCGCATCCGGAAAGCGAAGGAGCTTCTCGTAACGACAAATATGCCGGTCCAGGAAGTTGGCGCGCAAATCGGCTATCGTAATGTCACATCCTTTATCCGCATGTTCAAAAAATTAACCGGCCAGCCGCCCGGCGATTACCGGAAAACCCATTGGATCCGGAATTAGCAGGCGGCCGTGCCGGCCGTTTAACCTTTAACGGAGCCGATCAACGCTCCTTTTACGAAATATTTCTGGATGAACGGGTATACCAGCAGGATCGGCACGGTGGACACCATGATGGTGGCAAATTTCAGACCATCCTCCACGACGACGATATCGCCGACCACCGGGCCGTCGGTTCCCGTGAATTGCCCGGATAGCACGATGTTTCTCAAGATGACCTGAAGCGGCTGCATATCGGCATCCCGCAGATAAAGCAGCGGGCCCATAAAATTATTCCACATGCCGACGGCGTAATACAATCCGATCGTCGCCAGCACCGGCTTGGAAAGCGGCAGCACGATCCGGAAGAAAATACCGACCTCGGATAAGCCGTCGATTTTGCCCGACTCCTCCAGCTCTTGCGGCATTCCCATGAAGAAGGTTCTCATGATCAGCAGGTTCCAGGTGCCGACGGCCCCTGGCAGAACCATGCCCCACACCGTATTGACAAAGCCGAGCTCTTTGACCACAAGAAACGTCGGGATCATTCCGCCGTTAAAAAACATCGTGAACACGATCATCATAAGAATCGGCTTGCCCATAACCATTTTGGTCTTGGACAATGAGTATGCGCCGAGCGCGGTTACCATCAGGGAAATCGCGGTTCCCAGCACGACATAGATGAAGGTATTTTTGTAACCCTTCAGTACCCTTCCATCTTCAAATACATACCGGTACATATCCAAATTAAAGCCTTTTGGCCACAGCCATACGGTGCCTGACGCAATCGCTGCCGAATCGCTGAGCGAGACGGCCAGCATATAAATGAACGGATACAGACATGCGGTTACTACGCCGAGCAAAATCAATGCGTTTAAGACATCGAACCAGTTCCACTTCCATTTCACATTCCATTCCTCCCTCTACCAGATGCTGCTGCCGCTGACCCTGCGGCTGAACCCGTTGGCTGCAATGATGAAGATAAAGCTGATGATTCCGGTAAACAGATCAATTGCCGTGGCGTAACTGTAATTGCCTTGGGTCAAACCGACGCGATAGACATAGGTGGAAATGATGTCAGCGGTTTCATACGTGGCCGGGGTTGCAAGCAAATATACTTTTTCAAAGCCGATCTCGAGAATTTTTCCGATATCCAGAATCAGAATGATGACGATCGCCGGTGCGATTCCGGGAAGCGTTATGTTCAGCGTCTGCTTCCAGCGATTCGCCCCGTCCATGCGTGCGGCTTCGTATAATTGCGGATCAATCGCCGTCAAGGCCGCCAAATAAATAATGGTCCCCCAGCCGATATGCTGCCACACGTCCGTCGTTACATAGATGGTTCTGAACCAGGAGGCCTCCACCAGAAAATTAATGCGTTCAAGACCCAAGGCGCTCAGAAGCTGGTTCACCATCCCTCCGGTAGGCGACAGGAACATGACCGCGATACCCGCCACCACCACATTGGATATGAAATGGGGAAGATAGCTGACGGTCTGGACGAACCGCTTCATGAAGGATCTTCGTACCTCATTGATCAGCAGGGCCAAAATAATCGGAGCCGGAAACCCGAACAACAGCTTATAGAACCCGAGCAGAAACGTATTTCTCAGCACGGGCCAAAAGTCGGGGGTATGAAAGAACATATTGAAATACTTGAAGCCGACCCAATCGCTCTCGGTGATGCCCTTGAACAAATTGTAATCCATGAAGGCGATCGAGACGCCGAAGATGGGAACGTATTTAAAAATGACGTAATACAGAACGCATGGGAGCAGCAATAACAGCAAATATTTATCCCGTTTCACTTTGCGCAGAAAGCCCGGGCGGCGGGATGCTTGCAACATGAAATCCTCCTTCGTAACGCTTGATCAAGCTAAGCTGGGATGGGAAGCGCATGGCTGCCACGGACCTGGCCGGCACCGGCCGCGGCCACAAACGCCACAGCCGGAACGCCGGCCTAGTGGAAGCTGCCCAAGTTAATCCCAACCTTGCGTTTTGCTATTTTCCTTCATTCACGAATTTTTGCGTCCGCTCGTAAGCGCTCTTGTGCACATCCAGCACTTGCTGCACGCCCAGCCGGTTCACCTCGGCCACGTAGGCGTCCCATTCGTCCATCTTTTTCTGTCCCAAAATAAATTTTGCTATTTGCTCTTCATGGTACTTCTTGACGGTTTCTCCCACCATGCTAAGCACTTCATTCTCTTCATTGGTATAGGCCAGCCTCGGCTGCGGTTTCGTTTCATGCTCCGGCGCGATTTTCATAGCTGCCTGCATTTTGGGTGAATACATCGATTCAAATGCGCTCATATCCAGCACCGTATGGGCGCCGATGGTGGCAATGCCCGTCTTCGTACGCAAGTCGCCGAATTCTTTGTAGTCGTCTTTAAACTTACGGACGCCGTTCTGGGTCGTGTAGGTTTCCCCTTCTTTCCCCCAGGTAGCCAGCTCGATTCCTTCCGGCGAGTACAGGAAATCCAAATACTGCAGCAGCGTATCCCGCTCCTTCGAATTGGCCGCTACGGCGAACCCGTCGGTCTGGAGTCCTGCAAACACGTTGTGGGATTTACCGTCCGGCGTTCCGACAGGCGGCAACATGTAATCGAGGCTGAACTCGGATGCCTTGTCGCCCAGCATGAGCGGCAGCTCGTCCATAATGCCGATATAATCGCTTGCGATAAACGCTTTATTCTGAAGAAGCAGATCGTTAAACTGCTTGCGCTTATGCGCCATGAAATCCGGTGCGATCAAGCCCTCGGTATAAAACTTGTTCATGTACTCGACCATGATCCGATAATTGTCCTCCGTCGGTCCGTAGCGCCATTCTTCCTTCTCGTAATCGTAATAATAGCTGCTGCTCGTATTAAACGCCGGCGCCATGTTGACCAGTGGGCTTAAACCGTTGAACACGGCGATCGGGAAGCTGTCCGGATACAGCTCTTTCAGTTTTTTGGCAACCGTATAGAGCTCGTCATAGGTAGTAGGCGGGGTCAAATTATGCTTTTTGAAAATATCATCCCGGTACAGCCAGGATCGCCTGGACTGCTGTTCGAGCCCATACAGCGGCATAAAATAGTTTTTTCCCTCCGGAGACAGGATCGCTGCCTTGACCTCCGGGTGATCCTCGAGAAACTTCTTGTAATTCGGCATCTTGTCCAAATGCTCGAAATAATCGACGAACGCTCCGCTGGCACCATGGGTATTCGCGGCGTTCAGGCTGTTGACCATCATCAAATCGGGAATTTCGCCGGATGAAATCGCCAGATTCATCGTCGTTGTATAATCGCTCATGACAGGCTGAACTTTAAACGAAATACCGGTTGCTTCCTTCAAATATTGATAAATCGGCCAATTTTCTTTATAGGGCCAGTTCGTATGGGAGAAGGTCATCATGTCCAGCGTAATCTCCTTCGTCCCGAGCGATCCTGCATTTCCCTCCTTTCCTGCTTCACCTTTCGCGCAGCCGCTCAGCAATGCACCGGTCAGTACCGCGGCGAGTGCGACCCTCCCCCATTTCCGGTTCCAAAATTTCATGTAACCCTCTCCTTCATTTCATATGATCTGCCACGCTCGCCCCCGCCACCATTTCAGCTTGCAGCTTGGGGCGTTCGTTTACGAGCTTGATTCTATCCGCTGTTTCTCTATTCTGGCTACTTACATTCTTTCCTCTTGTTGCCCGAACCTGCGATTCTGAAAAAGTGGCAATGATCTGAAATCCGGTCAACTCATCGTCGGCAGCCCGCTTCACGACTGGATTCTTTAGACCAATCCGCCTTCATCGAGGAGCTTCTGAATTGACATGTGCCAGGTAAACTTTTACAATACGGACTATACTCGATTGACGAAAATGAGGAAGCACCCTTTTCGTGTGTGCATGATGACCGCACATTGTCATTTACCTAATACGCGAAAGTGAGGTGCTTCTTATTTATGTATGGAAAGCTGCACAGCTCCTGCCTGCACGGCATCGACGGCGTCGTTATTCAGGTGGAAGTCGATCTGGCCAACGGACTTCCGCAAACCAGCATTATCGGACTTCCGGATTCCTCCATCCGTGAATCGGTGGAACGAGTCCGGGCCGCGATCAAAAACTGCGGGTTCGAATATCCTTTGAAGCGGATCACGATTAATCTCGCTCCGGCTGATCTTCGTAAAGAAGGCTCCTCCTTTGACCTGGCTGTTGCCCTCGGCATATTAATCACTAGTGAACAGCTGGAGTTCAAGGATGCCGCCTCGCTCTTAATCATCGGCGAGCTGGCGCTAGACGGAGCGCTTAGACCCGTAACCGGCGTGCTGCCGATGGTAGAGCAGGCGAAGCGGGACGGCTTCCGCGGCGTTCTCTTACCGATGGAGAACGTGCAAGAAGCCTCCTTAATCGGCGGCATCGAGGTGTACGGCTTGCCGCATTTGAAGGAGCTCGCCGGGGATGATGGGCCAATGCGGTCAAACCCTTCCCGCGCCTCGAAGCTCCCGAGCGCAGCCGTTTCGCTCTCGCGGCTCCGGTATACCGGGCGTTTAGAACACTCGAACGAGGCGGCTGACCGGAGCCGGGAGGAGCCGCTGGAGGATTACAAGGATGTGCTCGGCCACCAGCATATCAAGCGGGCGCTCACCATCGCGGCGGCAGGCATGCATAATATTATGCTGATCGGGCCGCCCGGCACCGGAAAGACGATGCTCATGAAGCGTCTGCCAACCATCCTTCCTCCGCTAGCGGAGGAGGAAGCCCTGACGACTACGAAAATTTTCAGCGCTGCCGGTAAGCTGAAGAAGACTGAGGGCCTCATGACGAAGCGACCGTTTCGCTCTCCCCATCATACGATATCCGCCGCCGGGCTTATCGGAGGCGGAACGATCCCAAAGCCCGGCGAGGTCAGTCTTGCCCACAAAGGCATTCTGTTCCTCGATGAGCTGCCCGAGTTCTCCCGGCATGTGCTGGAGGTTCTCCGCCAGCCGCTCGAGGATCGGGAGGTGACGATCAGCCGGGCGCGGGCCGTATTTACCTTTCCCGCGCATTTTATGCTCGCTTGCTCGATGAATCCGTGTCCGTGCGGCTATTACGGCAGCGACCATCCGGCACAGCAATGCACCTGCAGCGTGGCGAGGATCGCCCAATACCGCGCGCGGATATCCGGCCCCTTAATGGACCGGATCGATCTGCAGGTTGACGTGCCAAGGCCCAAAGAATGGCCGGGAAGCACGCCGCCGCTGTCCTCGAAGGCGATGCGCGACCAGGTTTATGCCGCCCAGACCATTCAGCTGGAGCGATACCGCCGCCTTCCGATCCGCTGGAACAGCGAATTGTTCGGCAGCTATTTAAGAACCCACGCTGCACTCGATAAAGCTTCAGCGGAGCTTCTCCAAGTAACGCTCGATTCCCTGGGGTTCAGCATGCGGGCATATGACCGGATATTGAAGCTGGCACGGACGATTGCGGATCTGGAGGCTTCCGCCGACATCCAGAGCCGCCATGTTGCCGAAGCCATTCAATACCGCCAGCTGGATCGGCAGTACATCGTTACGGAGGAGCCGGGCTGAGGGTGTATGACAACCAATTAAAGCCCTGCCCAATGACCTGGATGGTGGTTGATTCTGATGAATTGTTCTAACAATCAGAAATTTCAATAGAGTATGGCCTCAAACGGGTAAGTTCCGAAGGAGTCTCTATAAATCGTATAGGTTCAAAAGCATGTATGTTGGCGATACTTTAACTTCATATACATATAGAACTCTCATGGCCCAATGCACTTTGGAGCTAGTTTATATTTGGAGGAATTATGAAGAACAAACGGTCAATCATGTTAATCCTATTCTTTTTAGTTCTGGTTGGATGCTCTTCTTCCGCGGGAAGTTTCCCGTCGAATAACATGATCAAAATAAAAAAAGAGGTATACATTGCAAGCAATGACAAAATTCCTAAGGATGAATTAGCGGATCAAATAGGCGAGATAGAAGTATCCTCTACAGATGTAAGCGATCATGATGATGATCATATAATAAGCTCCAACTCCTATGAAGCAGGAACTAAACTATACAAAATTAAAGATAAGAACCATATGGATATGATTGCTGTAGAAGAGTCCGAAGAACAATATGTGATCGCTTATCATACCAAGTATAAAAAGAGTAAGTAAAAGAAAAAATGCCCCTCTTAAGGATAAATTCCTTTGTGGGGCATTGTTCACTCTCTTTGTGCCAATTGATCCTTGTCGAGTCAAGGAGATCCTACTGACAATGTATTCTATTATAGCATTATCGGACTTCCAGACTCCTCCATTGTGAATCGTTGGAACAAGATCGGACTGCGATCAAAAACTGATGGGTCGGAGTATCCCTTGAGTTAATCACGATTAATCTCGCTCCGGCAGATCTTCGCAAGGAGGGCCCCCTCCTCTGAACAGGCCGTCGCCCTCGCAAAGGGCTGCCAAAAATATTCCGAATATCAAGGTGTGAGTTGAACTACATGTGGAAAGTGAAGCAATATCAATACCATTAGCGAAGATTAGTCGTACTTATGAGAGAATTCTCAATCCCCTAGTTAGTTGAAGAACATAGTAAGACCCTGCGAATGTTAAAGTGCAGGGTCTTAACTCTTTCAACTTTTTTATTTACATTTTAATCAGTTTCTGTATCCATTTAATCGTAATTTCATCTTTGACTTCTCTACTTAAATCGGAAGGAAATTGCAAATATTGCTCGTCCTCAGGCATTTTATGCAGCTGACTATGCACGATAGGATCAGCATTACTGTCAGCAGAATAATATTGAGGAAAGCGGTAATCTTGTCCATCTAGTGATCGATAAACATAAAAATTAAACTCGATCCCATCCACTACGCAAAATGCATGGCCTTGAATTCGAGGGTCACACCATACATGAGTCCCTTTTAGCTTTTTCAATGATAGTAAAAAGCCGTCCTTCTGGGCTTCCGTAATATGAAAATCATCCAAATAATACTTTGATGAAATGCGATCAAAGTTCGTATCAATTATCTGGTAGTTTAGAATCACTTCTGCCCCTTTATGAAGAACGGGGTTAAAATAATCCTTCTGGATCCCGCCCTTATATTTTGATAATCGGCTCTTTACCAAGTAATCGATATTACTATGGTCTAAATTACGACCAAACGTTAATAAAAATCGTCGTTTTTCCAATTTTACTCTGACCCCCACTTTGAAGTGAATTATGGTATAAATCAATATTTCCTTTATGGTCGTCCCAACTATCTTTTGTATGATAGTGTCATCGAGTATGAATTCTAGATTGGGAAGTGAAAACATCTAGCCTCAAACTTTCCCTGTCAACCGCCTCAGCTACCTGAGACCGAGTTGTCCGAATATTCTCCCGCAGTTTCCCGATCACTTGTCTTATTTCTTGAGGATTCTGCACGAAACGATTTACCCCATTGATGGTAAAAATCGTTTGGAGTAGTATGAAGCTATGAGTACACCTAATATAACCAAATTTTATATCCCCACGCCTCGGCCGCATGCGGTTTTCCGGCGGCGATTGACCGAGAGGCTCAGCAAGGGGTGTTACCGCAAGTTAACCTTGATCTCCGCACCCGCGGGCTATGGCAAAACGACGTTAGTCAGCGAATGGCTCAACAGCTGCGGGCGGGCGGCCGCATGGATATCGCTCGAAGAAGGGGACAGCGAACTTACACGCTTTTTGACCTGTTGGATTACTTCATTACAGACACTTAAGGAGAATATAGGGGAAGGCATACTTGCTGTGCTTCAAACTCCCCAACCGCCGCCGACCGAGTGGATCCTGACCGCTCTCCTTCATGAAATCTCTGCGATTTCATCTCCGTTCATCCTTGTTCTAGACGATTATCACGCAGTGAAATCGGAAACGGTCGATGCTGCTTTGCTCTTCATGCTGAACCATTTTCCCTCACAAATGCATCTTGTCATAACCACCCGCGAAGACCCAAACATCCCGCTGGCTCGATTTCGGGTTCGGGACCAATTGAACGAGCTGCGTGCAGCCGATTTAAGATTTACGTTCTCCGAATCCGAGGATTTTTTGAACAATGGCATGAGCCTTGAATTATCCGGGGATCAAATAGCCTCATTGGAATCGCGTACCGAAGGCTGGATAGCCGGTCTGCATCTGGCAGCGCTCTCCATCCAGGGAGATCGTGACGCCGTTCAGCTCATTCCGTCTTTTAACGGCCGCCATCATTTCGTCCTCGATTATCTGGTAGAAGAAGTCCTGGATCGGCAGCCGATGGCCGTTCAAGCCTTTTTGCTGCGCACATCCATCCTCGAGCGGCTCTGCGGGTCTTTATGTGACGATGTCATGTTCGATGAGTCGGTTTCCAGTAATAAAACATTATTGGAGCTTGAGCGCAAGAATCTGTTCGTCGTGCCGTTGGATCATGAACGACGATGGTATCGCTATCATCATTTGTTTGCCGATTTACTCCGCAAAAGGCTGCAGGAAAGTCTTGAGGAGAGCCATATTGCGGAATTGCATAGACGAGCGAGTGCCTGGTACGAACACAATGGCTACGAAATCGAAGCATTCCGCCACGCCGTGGAATCCAACGACATGGATCGCGCCGCATTGCTGCTCGAAGGCAATGGAATGCCGCTGCATCTTCGCGGGGCTGCGAGCATTTCCTTGAACTGGCTGGCGTCATTGCCTGCTGCCGAATTGAACGCCAGACCTGCATTGTGGGTGATGTATGGTTCAGCGTTGCTGATCACGGGCAAGCTGACAGGCGTTGAGCACAAGCTGGCTGCAGCAGAGGCGGCTTTGGCAGGTGCCGAAGAAGACGTCCGTGTCAGGGATCTGATCGGAGTGATTGCCGCCACTCGAGCGACATTGGCATCATTGGTGTTGGCCGGCAGCCCTTCCGATGAGGTCAACAAATTAAGGAAAGCCGAAACGGCGATGCAAATTACACGGCCAGACGATAAGACGAATGATCTTGTCGAGCTGATTGCACCCGCAAGGGATGCCGGGGTAAGTGAACATCAAGAAATCGACCATGCAATCGACCAAGTAATTGTTCAGGCACGCCGTGCACTCTCTTATCTGCGACCGGATAATCTTCCCGTGCGGACGGCAGCCGCTTGGATGCTGGGCGTCGCCAGCCAGCGGCGCGGAGTTTATTCCGACGCTCGTGACGCCTATAACGAAGTCATATCGAACAGCCGAATGATGGGGCATCAGCTGATGGCAGTAATCGCCATCACGGGACTAGGGCAAATCGAGGAAGCTGAACATCGAACCCGCACAGCGGCGGAATATTACGAAGAGGCTCTGCGATTGGGCGGAGATTTGCCACTTCCGGCTCTTCGTGAAGCGCAGCGTGGACTAGCACGAATGCGCAAAAATGCAGTGACGAGCAGCCTCATTGAGCCGCTCAGTCAGCGGGAGCTCGAAGTGCTTGGGCTCATTGCAAAGGGGCTTTCAAACAAGGAAATCGGCGAGAAACTCTTTTTGGCCTTGGACACGGTCAAAGGGCATAATCGCAGGATTTTTGAAAAACTCCAGGTGCAAAGACGAACGGAAGCAATCGCGCGAGCCGCTGAATTGAATCTGCTCCCGAACCACCGAGAACCACACTAAAGTGTCTACAGGCACCACTCCTCTTGGAGCTATACTGCATATAAAATGAGCCAAGGGGAGATCAACATGAAAAGAATGGCAAAGGTTGCAGGGGCTTTGTTTCTAGTATCGACGTGTGCTTACATGATCGGGAGCGGAATTTTGGATCCTGTGCTGCATCGCCCGGATTTTCTTACGCATCTGTATTCCGACCGAATAAATGTGGTCATGGGCTCGTTGTTGGAATTGATCAACGCCGTAGCGGTTATGGGGATTGCCATGCTTCTGTACCCCATTTTAAAGAAGCATAACGAACCGTTTGCGCTCGGATACTTCGGATCCCGAATCGTTGAGTCTGTGCTGCTGATCATAAGTACAGTCGCTCCGTTTATACTTATTGCACTGAGTCATCATTCCATTTCGGCAGGTACGTCCATGCATCCTTACTTTGAAACGATAGGCAATGTATTGCTAGAAGCGCATTCTATGCTCTTTCAAATAGCCATGATCGTACTGAGCTTGGGCAGCTTGCTGCTTTGTCATGTCCTCTATCGATCGAGGCTGGTGCCGCGGTTTTTGTCAGTCATCGGTTTCATCGGGTATGCCGCCTTGTTGGCCAGCAGCTGTCTGGCGATCATCGGTCAAGACATCGGACCCGTTCTGTACGTTCCAGGGGCCATATTTGAAATCGTTTTTCCCATTTGGATCATGATTAAAGGATTTCGTCTTCATGCGGCGCATTAGTAATGAAGGGGATTGCGAAGAAAAAGAACATGGAGCTCGAATAGGATTTTGACTCAGAGACGAGTGCTTTGAACAAACAAGCAAGGATCGAAATCCCGCTCATCTAGAGTCGTGGACCCCGCCGGTGAAGATTCAACTCCGTAAACATGACAAAGAAGTCATGCTTGGAATAAAGCCCCCTGCACTACCGGGAGGTTTTGCAGGGCCTTACTCATCTACTATTTACTTCATGCTAATCAGTACGTTAATCCATCTGATCGTTATTTCATCCTTGACCTCGCGACTCCAATCGGAAGGAAACTGCAAATATTGTTCTTCTTCAGGCATTTTATGCAGTTGACGATGCACAATAGGATCAGCATTTTCATCATCACTGTAATATTGGGGAAACCGGTATTCTTGTCCTTCCAGTGATCGATAGACATAAAAACTGTACTCGATTTCGTCCACTACACAAAAGGCATGGCCTTGTACTCTCGGATCGCACCAGACATGGGTCCCCTTTAGCTTTTTCAAAGTAAGCAGGAACCCGTTCTTCTGCGCTTCCGTAACATGATAGTCATCCAAATAATATTTAGATGAGATTCGGTCAAAGTTCGTATCGATGATCTGGTAGTTGAGAATCACGTCGGCCCCCTTATGAAGAATGGGGTTAAAATAATCCTTCTGGATCCCGCCCTTATACTTGGATAATCGGCTCTTTACCAAGTAGTCGATATTACTGTGATCCAAATTCCGGCCAAAGGTTAAAAGAAATCGTCGCTTTTCCACTTTTACTCCAATCCCCATTTTTGGAATCAAATTATACAACCTATCATTTTTACCCACTTTGTGATTACGGCTTTAAGTATAACAGGACCAATCATCTAAACAATAGGTCAAATTGCAGGTGAAAGGTCGCTTTGGATTCACATTAACGATAGCGGGAGCATGAAAAAGGTCCATTCCATTTGCAGCTTTCACCCTAAAAAAGGGCAATGGCTGAGCCGCATATCGGATCATTCCTATGCTCTCCATGCTCTCCGAGGCTTCTCCAGGAAAACGCTGATCCATTCCAGAGGTTGAAGGCTGTTGGATACAGTACGTAGATTTGAGCAAGCCAAAAAGGTGATCGGGTTTCCCCACCCACCACCTTCTCTTTCATTATCTCGTTCGGCCACGGTCCCTTAAAACGCATCCGGAATATGCTCCAGCGCATCTACCGTCATATCGTCGCGAAGCAGGATCGAAATGACATCAAAACGAACCGGGGAGTCATGCAGCCTTTTGGAATGGACATACTGCTGCGCGGTATTTCGAACCTGCACAATTTTACGGGCATTCACGGACTCGGACGGCATTCCAAAGCCCGGCGCTCCACTTCGGCTGCGCACTTCAATAAAGATAAGCGCACCTTTCCATTCGGCAACGATATCCAGTTCGCCGAATCGGCATCGCCAATTCCGGTCCAGCACCCGATAGCCCTTCTCCTGCAGCCAGATGGCCGCGGCTTCCTCGGCGGCTGCTCCCTTTTGCCTTCGGTTGTCCTTTCCCGCCTGCGGCATTATGGCATTCCCCCTTCCCCGGCTTGTCGATCCGCCCGATATATATAGGTCAGCACTTCTGCCACCAGTTGATACAGCTCCGGCGGAATCTGTTGATCCAAATCCAGCTTCGACAAAATTTCAACCAACGCCGCGTCTTCCTGTACCGGCACGCCATGCTCTTTTGCCTTCTCAAGGATCGATTCTGCCAGCTTGCCCTGTCCTTTGGCTACGACAACCGGCGCATCGCTCTCTCCGGGCGTATATTTAAGGGCGACGGCTTTCTTTCTTGCCGTGATAAGCCCATTTTGCTGCTCGTTCATATCCGCATGTCCACCCCTTTATAGGTCTGCGGCATATAATCCGCAGCGGTGCCCTGCACCGCCTGTTCGCCGATCTGCTGCGGTCCTTCCGGCATCGGCTCGGTCTTGACGCTCAGCAGCTGATAGCCGATCGAAGCGATGCCCGAGGCAAGCTCCTGCCTCATGGCCTGGAACAGCTCTGCGGTCCATTCCTGATTATTCCGGAAGCTCAAGCTGACGATCCGGTCAACAACCTGCACATCGATCAAGGTATGACCCAGATGCTTCATATCCAGATCAAACAGCAGCCGGCAGTTGGTTGCATCCAGTTCTCCTTTGCGCCCCCTGCGCGACTGGATATGGACGGATGCGGTCTGCTCGCCTCCCGGCCCGTGCAGGGGAATGAACATCGTGACTTGCGCAAACGGAGCCGTCCTGTCCGTATTCAGCAGAAGCTGCTGCCCCGTCAAATGCTGTACGATTTGTTGGGCCGCTTCTTTGAGTGCAGGCGGGGCATCCGGACTAGCGATCACCTGCAGCAGCACCCCTTTCAGCGAATCCTGCAGAGCCGCTGGCGATTCGCCGGCCGCTCCGGCTGCAGCGATCCCGGATGCGGGCGGCTGCAGCTGCGGAGATGCCTGTACCCTATTAGAGGCCGGCCCCTGACCGTTCACGCCTGGCGCCGGGGCTTGCGATGCGGCCGGGTGGCTTGCAGGGGCCAAGCCGACGCCGCCGCTGTCCGGCCGGGCTGCCGAGGGCGATGCTGCCGCGCTAGCAGCAGCAGGTGCCTGCCCGCCTGGAGCAGCGGCAGCAAGCCCCCCGGTGCCGGGGGCTTGCCCGGCCACGGCGCCTGCGGGGGCTTGCCCGGCCACGGCGCCGGCGGCAGGGCCGGCCGCCCCGGCGGACCCGCCTGCGGCCGGGCCGCCGCTTCCGGGCAGCGCTGCCGCCTGCTGCCCGCCGGGCTGCGCGGCGCTCGCTGCGCGCGCCGCCTCTCCCGCGGGGCTGCTGCCTGCCCCGCGCAGGGCCTGCTGCTCGTGCTCCGCACCGAGCAGCTTCAACAGCCGCCCCACCCATGGCTCCGCGCCAGGGGTGGGCGGCTTTGGCGAAGGGCCTGCGGCCCCTTCGCCCGGCGCTGCCGCCGTTGCCGCAGGCGCGGCGGCATGGCCTGCGGCCGGCGCGCCTGCGGGCTGCGCCGCGTGAGCCGGCAGCTGCGCAAGCTCGCCGCGCAGCTGGTGCAGCAGGCTCTGCAGCTTCGTCAGCAGAGCCTGCGGGCCGGCAGCCTGCGTTTGCCCGGCTGGCACTCCGCTGCCCGCCGCACTGCCCTGGGCGGCCCCGGCTTGCGCGCTCGGCGCTGGTTCCGGCCCTTGGGTATGGCTTGGCATTGCTGCAGGCGGAGCCGCCAGAGGGCTGCTTCCTGCTCCGGCCGGCCCTCCGGCTGCGGTCCCCCCCTGCAGCGCATGCGCAAGCTCCCCTTCGAGGCTTTGCAGCAGCTGATGCAGCTGCGGGCCGAACACCGCCTGATGCAGTCCTCTCACACTCTCCGCGGTAACCGGCAGCCCGCGGTGGAACGCAATTGCCGCCGATTCCGCCCATTCCGCGGCGGGCACTTGGGGAGGCTTAGCCATCATGGCTTCTTTAAACGAAGCGATATGCTCCTTGGTCAATGGGACTCCCGCTTGCTGCATGCTGCGGATCATTTCCCGGTTCTCTTTCGTATCCGGGAGTCCGGCGAATTCCAATACCTCCGACATAGACGATGGCGACAACGGCTGGCCGGGCATTTGAGATAACGGTTTAAGAACCGCGGTTCCCCCTTCACCCGGCGGCTGGACCTGAAGCAGCGCCGTTTCGCCGGCACGCAGCGGAGTCTCCAGCTTGGCCTTCACCTGCACCCCTTGAATTTGTACGACGGCTTCCTGCCCGTCTTCCGATACATTCATTACAACTCCGCGAACGACCTGACCCGGTTTCAGCTCCAGCGCCTTGACGTCTCCCGGCTTCTGCTCTCCCAGCAGCCCGCGTATCAACGATCCGATGTTCACGATGGTTCCTCCAAACGTTCCTTTTCCTATTTATATCGGCAGCAGCCCGCCTTTTGACAAGGGCGGGCTGCTAGCGGGATAAAGTTAGAACAGCGATAATTGCTCGATCTCCATATTTTTCAGAAAGCTTCTTCGGTGCATCGGCGTAGGTCCGTGCAGCTGCAGCTGCTCCCGGTGCGTCTTCGTGGCATAACCTTTATGTACGGCAATCCCGTATCCGGGGTACTGTGCCTCCCATTCCCCTTCGCATAACCGATCGCGGGTCACCTTGGCGATGATCGAAGCCGCCGCAATCGACTGGCTGTTCGCATCTCCCTTGATGATCGCCTGCTGCGGGATATCGCAATCGACCCGTTCGGCATCGACAAGCAGGAACTCGGGAGTGACAACAAGCTGATCCAAGGCCATTTTCATCGCGAGCCGGGCGGCCTGCTTAATATTAATACGATCGATCGTCTCGGCATCCACTCTCCCGATGCCTACGGCCAGCGCCTGGTCCATGATCTGTTCATAGAGGGCATCCCGCTTCTTCGCGCTCAGCTTCTTAGAATCATTGATCCCCTCAATCACAAGACCCTCCGGCAAAATAACGGCAGCAGCGACAACATCTCCGAACAAACAGCCGCGCCCGACCTCATCAACACCTGCAATATGTAAATAACGGGGCCAATACTCCCGCTCGTACATCAATAAATCTGTCATTTGCGATAGCTCCTTAGTACTCCTATACAAAGCATGATGGCTTCACTTTAGCTTGAGGATTATTTTCTCGCTTTCTAGCAGTTTCGTACGAGATCGATCTCCCCTTTTACTAGAGTATCACATCCCTAGGCCAGCGTCATCCCATCCGATTGGATCGATCACCTTGGTTCGACTGGTTTTACCATCCTTCCATCTTGACATATCTTCTGATCGTGTCATGATTCAGGCAATGAAGGATAGGAACGATGTATTCATATATTTTTTTGCAAGTACGTGGCTTTTTGGTTCTCTTCGGTGTCTAATTCATTGTAAATCAAGAGGAGGTTCTATAAAATGTCAGGAGCTCAGGACACCAAGTCTGTTTATCCGGATAAGCAGGCTAGCATTACAAGCTTTGAAAGCACGTATAAGCTGTATCGTCAAAGAATCCGCACCTACTTTTCGGTGAAATTGAACCCCATGGCCGCGGATGATTTGACGCAGCAGGTCTTTTTGAAGGCTGTCGAAAATTTTCACAACTTTAGAGCCGGCTCTAATGTATTCACATGGATCTTCAAGATTGCCCAGAATACGTTAAAAAACGAATATCGGAGACTGTCGCGCAAAAAAGAAGCTCCATTCGATTTTACGGCTTTCGAATCACAATCGATCTCCCTTGAATTTACGAAATATGTTGATTTTCGGATTGATATTGGAGCCGCGCTTAAAGCATGTAATGAGCTCGACCAAGAAATCATTGCATTACGCTTTTTTGTGGACTGCACGCTGCCTGAAATCGCCAAGATCGTTGGCATGCGTGAAAGCGCGGTGAAGAACAGATTGTACCGCTCTCTGGAAAAACTAAGGAAAGAACTGAAAGAATGGGGGGACATCACCATCATGTCGATTCAAGATTTTATTTCCATTGTCAATAAGGGTGACGGCGAGGGGACGCACCAGCGTCTGAATAAGGTGCATCATGACTTGTTCGTTGAACTCGGGAACCATGTTGAACGAGTCTCGTCGAAATACCATCACGATCCATTGCGAAAAGTAATCATTGAAATATACCCCGATCTGCCAACCTTCCATCGGGCAGTAGGAGAAGCCGATGCGCCGAATTGGTTTATGGGCACTTATGAGGGGAATATTCTTAAAATCGTATCTCCGTTGAACCCGGGACCCAAGCATACGTATCAATCTATCTTGAAAAGTACCGTCCACTTGTTCACCATGTGGTTAATCAGTGAAATCAATCCCTCGGTTCCTAAATGGATACGGCAGGGGATCGGCGGGTATGAAGCCAAACAGATGACTGAAGACTTTATCAAAGGCTCGACAGAAGATGCGATCCGCAATCTGGAGATCCCTTCTTTTGATGAATTGAATAACGATACCTGGGACTTCGAAACGATGAAAGGATTTCAGTTCTCCTATAGGTTCGTGGAATTTGTGATTGAGCAATATGGAATCGATACGTTAAACGAAGTGATCCGTAATCCTCATGATTTTAACCGGATCTTCCAATGCTCCGAGCTTGAATTGCATCAGAGGATGGTTGATTATTTAAAAAGATAAACGGTATTCGAACACAAAAAGCCCGGCAATGTACCGGGCTTTTTGCTCTTCGATTCTCGAAACGGGGCATCCATTTCCCCTTGACCGTTTGCCGATCGTTGAACTTCTAACTGTTGCTTCTACTCGACCCCAGTCGGTATATAGCCGGTCTGAAATACTTCCCTACTTTTTCAAGCTCGTTCATTACGTATTTGATTTTTTCTTCATCTTGATGCCAGTTGTCTTTAGAAGTCCCCGTCTTGTCGATCACTGGGCTTACATAAAAAACCGTCTCGCTTGGAAATACAAATTGATAGGTTAAAAGCGCTCTTCGAGCATGGTAGTTTTTACAGACCAGTACTACCTTCCTGGGATGAATGCCATGTTGCTGCAATACTTCCAGTGACAAGCGCGCATTTTCAAAGGTGTTCGCTGCTTTATCTTCCTTCAGGATGGATTCTGGAGGAACGCCTAGTGAAACTCCAACATTTCTCAGAAACTCCCATTCCGTTGTTTCGACATGCGGCGTGGAGCCGCCAGAAGGCAGGATACATGGAGCGATGCCCTGATGAAATAACATTGCAGCCCTTTCCATAAGTTGAGGATGGCTGGCACCTGGTATTAAAATAACATCGGATTGGTCCACCTCTGATTCAAAAAACATGAAGTCGCTAATACAGTCGAATGGAAATGGCATCATAGCCCCTCCTGTCATTGGCTGCGTATTTTCCCCGTTTAGATTAACTAGTAAACGTTCGAAACGGCCCTGATTTATATTCGTTCCTTACAGGATACCGAAGGGAGTAAACGAACATGTTTTTCTTATTCGACATGGCGTCCTCATGTTCCTTGCTATTTGAGTTACGGCGTCTCCAGCCTCCACGCTTGCCTGCGCTGCCCCGCCGGTTCGCCAAGCTGGAGCTTCGTGCCGTCTTCCGACACTTCCAGCGCTTGCCCGTTATGGAGAGAAACAATGGCCACGGTTCCGTCCTGATTGGGTTCAAGCCTCCAGCGCTGGTTGTTGAATCCGAGGTAGCTGTAAAGTTGAAGCCGATTTTGGCCCGTGTCCAAATCCAGCGCCTTCCCTTCGAGCGTTCGAATCGAATAGGTCCCGCTCCCTGCCGGAACGAGCATCCACTGCTGATGCTCCGATCCGTCAGGGGCTTGCACCGTAACCGGCTCCCCGTTCTGGGAACGATCCGCATGCAGCGCTTTGGGCATGGCGGCATTTTCAATCTTGGTCACTTCAAGCTCGGCATTCGACATATGGCTGGCATAGAGATGCTGGAAAGCCGCTTGGCCGCCGAACACGTGCACGCCGAAGCGGCCTTCAGCAAATGTGCCGTCCTCCAAGTCCGCGAGCTCCTGGCCATCCACCTCTACCCGGATATGCGGTCCGTTCGCCTCGACTTTAATCCGATACGTTCTTCCCGACTGAAGAAACGACGCCTTTCTTGCGAGCACCTGGCGCTCCTCGAACCTCCCCTCCACCTTGTAAAACAGCCGGATCGCCTTGAGATTCGGATCGAGATTCACATAATATCCGCTGCGACCGTCCCTACTGGCACGGAATAGAAGGGATCCGGCACCCCCGCTGTCTCCAAGCCTTATTTCTCCCTCATACGTAAAATTGCCTGCGGATATGTCCGACATATATGCGGCATCGCCGATATGGCCGCCCCGGATGCCGTCCTTGGTCAGCACCCATCGGGATGCTGAGACGTCCGACTTCCAACCGGTAAGGTTCGTATGAAAGACACCGCTGGTCACATTCACGCGCGTGCCGGACGATACTTTTCCGTTCGGCGTCGAGGCGGTAATGAGAGCAGTTCCCTCTCCTTTCGCCACGATCACCGTGCTCGAATGTCCAGATGACGTTACCTCCGCAACCTTTGGATCGCTCGACGACCAAACGATCCCGTCTGCCCCTTTACCCTGTCCGTTATCAATGGAAGCAAAGAGCGGTTTGGTCTGTCCCAAGGATAGCTCAAGCGTCTCGGTATCCATAACGACCCGCGGCTCTTTCGCCTCATCCTCCCTCCAAATATGCTGCAATGCATGGACTTGAAGCGATACCACCTTCACCTTCCCGCCCTCACTGTAAAAGCTCATGCCTCTGCTGGCCGGATCCGGGAAGATGACATCGGAGAATACGACCCTGCCGTCATTGCCGAACACTTCTACCGAGGATTCATCCACCAATATTCGCAGCTTGATCCGGTTGCCTTCAGGCTTGAGCGGGGCTTCGTGCAGCGTAGAGAACAAGTCCGAGAAATCCGTCATGCCGGATGCGGAGCGGTCTACGAACATCTTGCTGCCGGCTGCGCGGTAACCGACAAGCGTCCTCTGCCCGTCACCTTCACGCAGCCGGAACCCAAATTCGGAGGCGGCTCCGGTTGGCGGCAGCTCCAGCTCCGCCTCGATTTCATAAGCGCCTGATGTGATCCCTTTGAGCAGATTTTCGCCGGAAGTCCCCACCTCGCGGTTGGTGATGTGCAGAACGGGGCTTCGGAGCTGAGCGAGCTCTTCAATCGGAGTCTGATGCATCCGGATTCCCTCCTCCGTCTCCTTAAGCGACACTTGTCTCGGAATGCTCAGCTGCCCCTTCCACCCCGTTGTCGGAAAGCTGAACGGATAATCCCAATTGGTCATCCAGGCCAGCATGATTCTTCGCCCGTCCGGCATATCGGAGAAAGACATCGATGCATAGTATTCTTTGCCCCAATCCGTCTTCAGGACAGTGCCTGCCGGATTGTCGTTAATGAATTTGCCTTCGGGCGTCAAGTCACCGATGAAATATTCGGCATCGGAGCCCTGCGTGTTCGGATTGGCACCGGTGCTGATCATCAGCACCCATTTGCGCTTTTTGCTCCCTTCGACCGGAAGCTGAAACAGGTCCGGACATTCCCATACGCCTCCGCGGATGTAAGCTCCGTATCCGAATTGATCGGTCAAGGTCCAATTCAGCAGATTGGTAGAGGTGAACAACCGGATATGGTCGCCGCCCGATACAACCATCACCCAGCGATTATTGGCCTCATCCCGGACGACCTTCGGATCGCGGAAATCCCATCCGCCCGGATCCTCGCCGGTCTTCCCCGGATTTTCAATGACAACGGGATGCTCTTCCGAGTACTTCCAAGTCCGCCCGCGGTCGGTGCTGTACGCAAGACCGATTTTTTGATTGCCGTTATGCCGGTCCGGATTGTAGGAGGTATAGTAGGCGATCAGTCCTTTGCCTCCGGAGCTTCCGAACAAACCCGAAGCGTTCGTTGTATCGGCAACCGCGGAGCCGGACCAGACATGACCGAGATCATTCCATGGCAGGGCAATCGGCAGCCGTTTCCAATGAATCAGATCCCGGCTGACAGCATGCGCCCACTGTCCGCCGTCCTGGTGAAAGAGATGATACTCCCCTTCAAAATATACCAGTCCGTTCGGATCGCTTGCCGAGCCCCGAATCGGACTGTAATGATACTGCGGCCGATACTTCTCGGTATAGTAGCTGGCATAGGGCGTTATATAAACGTCTTGAAAATAAGCGATTCCGGAGCTGGCCATAACACCGTGATATCCGCTAGGGAAGGCCGTATCGACCATGTCGATCGCAGCCGGCTCATAACCGTCTACGAATATTTGAATCCGTTCCCCGATCGCTTTTACTTCCAGATGATGCCGGCTTTCCCGTTGACTCGGATAAGTCACACGGGATTCGTGAAGGATCGTCCCGTCGGCCTTTTTTAAATAGACCCTTACCCGCTCCCCCTCTCCCTGAAGAACAGCGGCATACCCTTCCGTTCCCTGCGCATTGCTTCTGAATAATAAGCCGGCCGAGCCTTGCCCGTTCAGGATCAGATCGCCTTCAAGCACAACATCCGCCTCATGGTTCCGGAATACTTTCTTGGCTTCCAGCCCGTCCTCTCCCGTGCCTTTGAGCCCCTTCAAATCCGGCTGCCATAATCCTTGGGAGGAGATGGGCTCCAACGTATTGCCAGACATATCGCTGACCCGGATGTTTTGAAACAGCGCTGAACCGTTCCAGACGTGCAGCCCGAGGCGGCCCGTCCGATGCGCAGCGGCTTCCGTATCAATGACCGGTTCATATTGCTGCCCCCAGTAAACCTGAAGCCGGGTTCCTTCCGCTTTGACTCTTAGATGGTATATGTCTCCCGGTTTCGCTTCGACCTTCCGTTCGACATTAAGGACACCTTCCCCGCCGCTAGCATCCTTCAGGCGGATAACGCCGGCACCGAGAGCGAGCTGCAGCATGTACGAGCTCCACCCGTCTTCACCGGAGCGGAACAGAAGGGTGGCATCTGCCTGGGGATCCGTTACCATAACATCGGCCTCATAAATAAAATCGTCGGCGACCGTTTCCGATATGGCCATCACATTCTCTTGCGGATCCGATGTTAGCCGAAGTCCCTCCCCTGTTACCTCCATCCGCCCTTTGCCATGCAGCTTCCATCCCGTTACATTCGAGTTGATTGCGCTTTCATTAATCATCGCGCTTTTCCCTTCTGCAGCTTCCGAAGCTGCGCTGTCCAGCTGGGTAACCAAACTGGCATGGGTATCCAAGCTCGAATTGGAAGCGCCGAACGATATTGCAGCGCTCGAAGCAGCCATCACGACAGCCAAGCTTAGAGACAGGATTAATTTTGCGAACCATTTCATCATACTCCCTCCAAATCCAACCTTGTATTTAAAACTTCCCTATTCGCAGCTGATGATCTTGCACTCCTTTTTCGTAATCTTCCCCGTCCCTATGACGAAAGCTGCCCTGCGGCTGCAGAGCAGCCATCGCATAAGAAATCGCTGCTAAACGGCGGAACGGCGGTCTTGAATCGCCT
Source organism: Paenibacillus sp. FSL R5-0810 (assembly GCF_038002285.1). Taxonomy (NCBI): domain Bacteria; kingdom Bacillati; phylum Bacillota; class Bacilli; order Caryophanales; family Paenibacillaceae; genus Paenibacillus; species Paenibacillus sp. FSL R5-0810. The sequence goes on along the minus strand of NZ_JBBOCF010000001.1, from coordinate 683,692 downwards.
TTAATCCCAGTGCCAGCGCACCGTAAAGTCCGGCTTGAGAGCCCAAACCGGGTGGAATGATATATTCCTCGATCCGGTTCATAATTTCATCCGCCTGCACATAGCCGTTTAATATCCGTTGAACTTCGGAACGGACCAGCGGAAACAGATGGGCCTGCTGCATGACGCCGCCGCCCAGAATGATCTTCTCCGGGGAATGCGTCAAAATGATCCCTGCAACGGCCTGGGCGATATAGTAGGCTTCCATAGGCCAGGCCGGGTGGTCTGCCGGCAGCTGATCGCCTTTCACGCCCCAGCGCGCTTCGATCGCCGGGCCGGCAGCCATGCCCTCGAAGCAATCTCCGTGATAAGGACAAGCCCCTGCATATTGATCGTCAGGATGGCGTCTTATCAGGACATGGCCTCCTTCCGGATGAACCAGTCCATGGACGAGCCTGCCTTCGGCATATACGCCGACCCCTACGCCGGTACCGATCGTTATATAAACGCAGCTGCCCAGGCCTTTTGCCGCTCCCCACACCGTTTCGCCGTAGGCTGCCGCGTTCACGTCCGTATCCCAACCGTATGGCACATCATAATGTTTCTTCAGTTTCCCGAGCACGTCGCAATGTCCCCAGCCCTGCTTCGGCGTCGTTGTCACGAACCCGTATGTAGTGCTGCTGGGCTTCAAATCGATCGGGCCGAATGAGCCGATGCCGATCGCATCCACATTTTTTTCGCTGAAGTAGGAAATGACGCGGGACAGCGTAACATCCGGATGCTCTGTCGGAAAATGGACGACATCCTCCATGATCCCAAGCTCATTGCCAACGCCGCAGAGAAACTTGGTGCCTCCTGCCTCAATTGCTCCGATACGCATATCTTCATGCTCCTAACCTGGCTATATATTTTTGCGTGTTACAACGACAATTCGTAGAGACGAAGAGATCGGATCACTTCTGCTTGCTCGGCGTCGCCCGCTTCTACGGTCAAGCTCATCGATGCTTTATCCGGATAGATCAGGTCCGTGAAGACGATCTGACCGCCGCCTGCAAACACTTCGACGGAGGAACGGTCGACCAATATCCGAAGCTCCACATGCTCATCCTTGGTTTTCATTTGCGCTGCGTGTCTTCCGGGAAACGCGGGGTGGAAATCCGAAATGCCGGACCTGGACCGATCCACATAAACCTCGGATGCCGGGCCGTTGTACCCGATGACCGTCTCCTGCTCCGGCCCGATTCTTATTTTAAACGCAATGGCGCTGTCAGCTTTGATGACCGCATGGATTTCATAGCTGTCCAGCCGGAGCTTCGACAGCTTTGCAGCCACCGTAGCTGCGTCTGCCCGCTCAATGGACACAACCGGTCTCCGGTAACGCTCCAGCTCACGCGCCGGCTGCTGAATCAGTTCCGCCACGCCGTCGCGTTCTTCCAGCTTCAGCTCGCGTACCGTGGTCATGGCCCCCCGATAGCCGGAAGTCGGTGTCTGGTTTGCATACTTCCAGTTGCTCATCCAGCCGATAAATAGACGCCTGCCATCCGCTTCCGGGATATCCGACCAGCTGACGCCGGCGTAATTATCCCGTCCGTGATCGAGCCAGCGGATCCGGCTAGCCGACGCTTCATCGGGCTTAAAGCACGCTCCGTCGAACTCACCGGTAAAAAACTGCGTTCGGGAGCCTTCGGCATACGCCGGATTGTCGCCGATGCTAACGAGCATCACCCACTTCGTCATCCCTTCGCCGACCGGCAGCGGGAACAGGTCCGGACACTCCCATACCCCGTCGTGGGATCCGATCCCTTCACCGAACTCGCTTCCAAAAGCCCAATCCTTCAAATCAGGAGACGTAAAGATGCAGACCGTCTGTCCGCATGCCACGATCATGACCCATCTCTTCGTCGCTTCATGCCAGAATACCTTGGGATCGCGAAAGTCAACGTAGCTCTCATGCTTCAGTACCGGATTTCCGGCATATTTCGTCCACGTCCTCCCGCTGTCTTTGCTGTAAGCGAGGCTTTGGTACTGCTTGACTTCGGTGCCGCCGGCAGCTTCGACATGATGCGTAAAGATGGCAACCAGTCCCGGCTCGTCATCGAAGAACCCGGTCGTATTGTGCCAATCGACAACGGCGCTGCCGGAAAATATCATGCCGTGCTCATCGGGCAAGAGCGCGATCGGAAGCTCTTCCCATGCCACCAAATCCTTGCTGACCGCATGCCCCCAATGCATCGGTCCCCAAGTCGTACCGAACGGATGATGCTGATAAAATAAATGGTACTCTCCCTTGAAAAAGACCATCCCGTTCGGATCGTTCATCCAATTCTGCTTCGGGGAAAAATGATATACGCCCCGGTAGTTATCCTGTGTAATCGTTGACATGATCTGTGCTCCTTTAGTTGTAGTCATATAAAAGAGCAGCCGTGAGCCATATTCGGAAACCGCACGGCTGCTGAGTCCTTATTTCGTGCTGCGATCATATCCCGCCTGTTTGATGGACAGCCATTCCTGCAGTCCAAGACGGTCCAGCTCCTTCAGATAAGCATCCCATTCCTGATCGATTTTTCCGTTCTGGTACCATTCGGTGCGCATTCTCTCCAGGTACGGGAATAAATCCGTTTCGATGGTGGACAACCGGTCCAGCTCCTCGATGGAGAAGAACACCTTCGGATACGTATTCTCCGCTTTCATATGCGGTACCATGACATCCTTCATCAGCTTCAGCCTCCATGCCGCGTCATCCGGCATCGTGGTATATTTGCCGTAATATTCGTCGAGGATTGCGAGCGGCCCCGCAATGCTCGTTTTTTGACGCAGTTCGACCGGGGCGGTTCCTTCAAGCGGAAGATGCTTCAGCATTCCCTTCTCCTCGTCCAGCTCGAAGATATTCTGCTGCGTATCGTCTCCGTATGTCCCCCAGTTGTTCTGTACCGACTGCAGCGGCTCATACAGCTGATCGACCCATTTAGCGGTCTCTTCCAGATGCTTGTTGCTGCTTGTAATGACCATTCGGCCGCGGTCAAGACCGATTCCGTTCGTGCGGGTGACATTCTTCTCCCCGCTCGGACCGGCAAGCGGCGGCATCAGATCATAAGCATCGTTCATGCCGGTAATGTTCGCTTTATCCCAAGTGAAGTACAATCCGTATCGATGGTCTTTGCCTTTGGCGAGATAGGTGTTCCAATCCTGCTGGAACGCTTCGATATCGATAAGTCCTTCCTCGTACAGCTCATTCACAAACTTCACGGCATCTTTATAGCCTTCTTCCGCTGCGGTGAAGACGACCTTTCCATCGTCGGTGACCACGGTATGATCCCAGTTCTCTCCAAGCCCGAATGATGCAAAAAGGAAGGTCAGATCCTCGCCGCCCGGCTTATTGATGAACGACAGCGGAATTTCATCCGCTTGTCCGTTTCCGTTCGGGTCCTGCGTCTTGAACGCGATCAGCACCTCTTTCAACTCCTCGGTCGTCGTCGGCATCTCAAGCCCGAGCTTGTTCAGCCACTCGACATTGATCCACGGGAAGTTATCGACCGATTGAATGCGCTCCTTGCCGGATCCCAGCTCTTCGATCCACGGAAACGAATAAATATGTCCATCCGGTGCCGTAATCAAACTTCGGTATTCCGGGGCTTGCTCCAGCACCTTTTTGAAATTCGGCATATGCTGGTCGATCAAATCCTCGACGGGGATGATGACCCCGTCCTTGGCCAGCTTCAGCAGATCGTAATCGCCGTATCCGGCGTCAAAGATCGCGTCCGGGAGATCGCCGCTGGCTACGGCCAAATTCCGTTTCTCCGCAAAAACGTCGCTGGTGTAATTTTTCCAGTTGATATGAATGCCCGTCTTCTCCTCCAGTCGCTTGTTGATCAATTTGTCGTTCGGGTCGGCCGGCGCGAGCGGCGAGCTTTGCGTCAGGAAGTTGAGCGTTACCTTCCCGTCCGGCGATTCGCTCTCCGCCTTGCCGCCCCCGCCGCAGCCGGAAAGGAGCAGCAGCGCAGCGAGCGCCGATATCGACATGACCTTGCCTGCGGTTCTTTGGGTTCTTGTCTTTTTCATTCGAATGACCTCCATATCATTGCTATTTATGCTCAGGGGGTGCCTATTTCAAGGAACCGACCATGACGCCTTTCTCGAAGTATTTCTGGAAGAACGGGTACATGACAAGCAGCGGAAGGCTTGAGATGACAATCGCGGAGTACTTGATCATCTCGGACAGCCGCTTCAGCTCTGCCATGGCAAGCTGGTCGTTGATCATGCCGGGAGCCGCCTGGTTTTGGATCAGGATCGACCGGAGCACCAGCTGCAGCGGGTGCAGCTTCGGATCCTCCAGGTAGATCATGGCATCGAAGAATGCGTTCCACTGGCCGACAAATGCATATAGGGCAAGGACAAAAATGATCGGCTTCGATAAAGGCAGCACGATTCCGAAGAAAATCCGCTTATCCGATGCTCCATCCACATTGGCCGCCTCTTTCAGCTCCTTCGGGATGCCCTTGAAGAAGGTTCTGGACAAAATAATATTCCACACGTTGACGGCTCCAGGTATGATGACAGCCCATACCGTATTCAGCATGCCCAGCTCCCTTACCAGCAGGTATGTAGGAATCAGTCCGCCGCCGAAGAACATCGTGATGATAAACAAGGTCATGAATACATGCCGGCCGGCGAGCCTATTTTCGGAAAGGGCATATCCGGCACAGACCGATACGGTTACGGTGACAAACGCAAAGGCTGCCGAATAAAACACGGCGTTCCCGAACCCTCGAACCATCGCAGGATTGGACAGAATTTTTTTGTAGCCTTCGAGGCTCCAATCCGACAAGTTAAACGAGAGTCCCTTGCTCAGCAGCACCGTCGGATCCATAAACGAAGCCACGACAATGTAAACCAGCGGCACGACGACGATGAGGACGGCAAGAGTAAGAAAAATTCCGATGATCGTTAACAGAAAACGGTCGAACCGCGAGTGCTTGACGGCCATACAATTTAACTCCTTCCTAGTAGAGGCCTTCTCCCTCATTTAGTTTCTTGACGATGAAGTTTACCGAGATCAGCAGGATGACGTTAATGACCGAGTTAAAGAGTCCCACCGCGGCGGAATAGGCATAGTCACCCGATTGCAAGCCGACCTTGTACACATAGGTTGCGATAATCTCGGAAGCCGGAAGGTTCATCGAGGTTTGCATCAAGTAGGCCTTTTCAAACCCGATCGACATGATGCCGCCGGCCGCGAGAATGAATACGATGGCCATGATCGGCCGGATCGTCGGAAGATCGATGTTGCGGATTCGTTGGAGCAGATTGGCGCCGTCCAGGCTAGCAGCGTTATGCAGCTCCGGATCGACGTTCGCGAGTGCCGCCACATAAATGATCGATGCCCATCCGGCTCCCTGCCAAATATCCGATAATATATAAATCCATCGGAAATACTCCGGCTTCGACATGAACATGAGAGGCTCGCCCGTGATCCAGATCACGAACTGGTTAATCGGACCGGTCGGCGACAAGAAGATGAAGAGCATCCCGACAATGACGACAACCGAAATAAAATTGGGGGCGTACAGGAAGAGCTGAATATTTTTCTTCACGGATGCTCTGCGGATCTGATTCAGCATCAGCGCCAAAATGATAGGCACCGGGAAGCTGAAGATGAGGCCGAAAAAGCTTAGTTTAAGCGTATTCATAAAAATGACATCGAAATTAGGCGAAGATAGAAACTTCTCGAAATGCTTCAGCCCCACCCATTCGCTCCCCAAAATCCCTTTGATCGGGCTGAAGTCCTTGAAGGCAATGATCGCGCCGTACATCGGCACATATTTGAAAATAAGGGTCAGTATAAGCGCCGGAGCAAGCAGGATGTACAGAAAGTAGTTTTTTTTCAGGAATTCGAGCCCCTTCCCCGCGGATCGCCTCTCTCTGCGCACCATAGACTGTTGATCGATTTCTGCCGAGCTTTCCAAACCTTCTACCTCCGTTTCACTCAAAAAAGTTTACAGTAAGGGTTTTCATTTTCCCACTGCGGTTGTTCATTGCTTTTACAATTTAACAAAGGATGCCCAACGAGTCAATAACTTTTGTAAATTTATTTTTGTGCATTTGATAATAAATAAATGTTCAATATGTTTAGCTTATACACTGAAATGTCTGTTAAATCATGAATTAAAGCTTGGTAGGGAACGCCCCCCCAAACCCCTTGTTAAGTGATACATAATAAAAAATCCAGGCTGATTGCCCTGCTTTATATCACTTTATCAGCGTGTGTAAATGTAAATATAATTGTGCATTTGTAAAGTTTAAGTTGCTATTTTGTCTGATCTATTATACATTGGACATAAGGTAATCAAGCCGCAAGTCATAACGGCCGCCCTGCGGACTTTAGGTTTGAATTTGAATTCGAGGTGAACTCCCGTACATGGCAAAAGAGAAAGTCACAATCCAGGACATCGCCGATGCGCTCGGCATTTCTAGGAACACGGCGTCCAAGGCGCTCAACGGCAGCGCCAGCATCCCGGACGAGACCCGCAATAAGGTCATTAAGAAAGCGATCGAGCTAAAATATAAGCAGTTTGCGTACATGGAATCGGACAATCTTATGACAAAACCTCCGGGCAATATCGCATTGCTCACGGCGAATATGCCGAGCAACTCCCACTTTGGCTCACGGCTCATCAGCGGATTGGAGAAGCGGATCAGCGCCGAAGGCTATAATTTATCCATTCATATCGTCAGGGACATCGATCGGGCCTCGCTCATGCTGCCCAACAATTTCGAGGCCTCCAAGGTGGACGGGATGATCTGCATTGAGCTGTTTGATTTGGAGTACAGCAAGAAGATTACAAGCCTCGGCCTGCCGACCATCTTCATCGACTGCGCGGCAGACCTGTTCTACCCTGATCTGGAGGCCGACCTGCTGCTGATGGAGAACGAGCACAGCACGTACCGTTTAACGAAGCAGCTGATCGATAAGGGGTGCAGAACTTTAGGATTTATCGGGGATTATCATCATTGCAAAAGCTTCCATGAGCGCTGGACGGGCTTCACGCGCGCATTGAACGAGAAGGGCATTTCCTTGGACCTTAACCAGTGCGTCTTGAACCCGGACCGGGAATTTTTCTCCGATTCCGATTGGATGGACAAGCGGCTGGGTGAGATGAAGCATCTGCCTTCCGGCTTCGTATGCGCCAATGATTTTATTGCGGTGAATGTCATGAAAGCGCTCAAAAACAAAGACCTTCACATTCCGGAGGACATCGTCGTCACCGGATTTGACAACGCCAACGAATCGCGCATCGTTGAGCCTCATTTGACGACGGTCCACATTTACAGCAACGAAATGGGGATTACGGCAGCAAACATGCTGTTATCCCGGATCAAAGAGCCTTCACAGCCTTACCAAGTCACCCATATCCAGACCAAGCCGATCTTTCGCGAATCGACAGGGGACTAAGGATTGCCAGCTCTTCACTATTCTTCAGGACAAAAAAAACCGACCTGTCGGCTAACACCGAAGGACGGTTTTTTTTGATCTTTACCGGGCTCGCAGCTCTTGCATGCGAACGGTTATGATGAACGGCTTAATATGGGGATTCCATGGAGTAGCGGCCCAGCTTCCCTGCACGCAGCTCGCGCAGGAAGATGCTGGAGGCCTTCTCCAGATCCACCCTTCCTCCGCTCACGATGCATCCCCGCTTCCGGCCGATGGCCTCCATGACGGACACGATCTCATCCGGATTCTCGAAATCGCTCGGACGCTCCTTCAGATCGAAGCGCTCGCTCATCGCGTCCCAATAGTACTTGGAGAAATATTTGATTGCAAAGAACGCAATATCCTCCACGTTCAAAATTTCCTCTTTGATCGCTCCGGTCACGGCCAACCGGTATCCTACATTCTGATCCTCGAATTTCGGCCACAGGATACCCGGGGTATCCAGCAGCTCCATCTCGCCGCCGGTAACCTTGATCCATTGCTGGCCCTTGGTGACTCCCGGCCGATCTCCCGTCTCCGCAATGTTCCGGCCGGCTAGCCGATTGATCAGGGTAGATTTGCCCACATTCGGTATGCCCACGATCAAGACGCGCATCGCGCGCGGGTTCATGCCCTTGGCGATCTGCTTGTCGATCTTCTCCTTGAGCAGCAGCTTGATCTGGCCGGGAATCTCCTTGACTCCCGTTCCGGTGGAAGCGTCAACCGGGAAGGCCGGCTGTCCTTGTTCTTTGAAATAAGCGATCCACTGCCGCGTAACTTCGGGATCCGCCAAATCGGCTTTATTCATGAGCATCAGCCGCGGCTTGCCCTGCAGAATCTCATCAACCATCGGGTTTCGGCTGGAGAGTGGAAGCCTGGCATCGATCAGCTCGATGACCGCATCGATGAGCTTCAGCTTCTCCTGAATTTGGCGGCGCGCTTTGGTCATATGTCCGGGGAACCATTGTATTGTCAAACGTCGTCACCTCACTATACTCTGAAAACAACTTGTACTGTAAACTAGATCGAAACCGTTAATGATTGACGATCCCAATATCTTTCAGCGGCCAAAAAACCAAATCGGCCCGACCAATAATATCCCCCAAAGGGACATATCCAATCATCCGGCTGTCGGTGCTGTTCGACCGGTTGTCTCCCATCACAAATACATGCCCTTCAGGCACGACCCCTTCCGTTACGAAGGAATTCGGGAAATCCGTATTGTTGTATAATCTGCCTTCAGCATGGGCCTGATCAATTGCTTCCTGTATGTAGGTTTCATTGATTTGCTCTCCATTGACAAACACCTTATCGCCTTCCACTTTTACAGTGTCTCCTGCAACGGCGATGACACGCTTAATGAAATCCCTGCCTTCGTCCGGTACATGGAACACAATGACTTCCCCCCGCTCCGGCTTGCGGAAATCGTACAGGATCTCATTTACGATCAGCTTTTGATTGGATACAAAGTTAGGCTCCATAGATGGACCTTGTACGATAAACGGTTTGAAGAGAAGCCAGCGAATCAGAACAACGAGTACCAGCGCGATGAGAAGTGCCTTCAGCCATTCCAATAACTCATTCTTTGCCTTCTTGGCTGGTTTCTCCACACCAGGATCCATTGCTCCCTCATGATTTTTCTGCATAATCCACCGTCCTTCTCTAACGATTACTTCGTTCTATCGCAAATTTTGGATATACAAAAGGGGCTTGTATATACGCACAAGCCCCCTTTACCGCCTTGTAATTAACGACGAATTTCTTTAATTCTCGCTGCTTTACCGCGCAGTTCACGAAGATAATAAAGCTTCGCACGACGCACTTTACCACGGCGAGCCACTTCGATTTTCTCGATTTTTGGCGAGTTGATTGGGAAAGTTCTTTCCACACCAACACCGTAAGAAATTTTACGAACTGTAAAAGTCTCACTGATTCCGCCACCGCGACGTTTAATTACTACACCTTCGAACAGCTGGATACGCTCACGAGATCCCTCGATAACCTTAACGTGCACTTTCAAAGTGTCACCAGGACGAAAGCTCGGAATATCCTTGCGCAGTTGTTCTTGAGTAATCGCTTGTACGATATTCATCTAGGACTCCCTCCTCTCACACAGGCGTTCTTGCATCTTCCGGAAATCATGTATTGTTTCCTTCATTATCCGCAGCGGACCACCGTACTCACAACAAAAGAAATATTAACATATTTTATGGGCTGAATCAAGTGAAATTGTTAATCAGCCTCCTCGGTCATCCATATCCTGGCATCGCCGAATTAAAAAACCACCGCCGGCTAACACCGAAAGTGGCTTTGGGATTCATTAGTTTACGGATTCTTTTGTATCCTGGATGCCTTTATGGCGCTTGCTGTAATATTCGAGGATGTCGTCCACCGTGCGGAATTGGACATCGGCATTTTCGTTTTTTTCGCTGCTGGATTCGTAATGATTGGTACGTTCCGTCATTTCCGTATACCTCCTAGTACTTCTCGTTGATCACAAATACTTATTACCCAACAGATAGAACGATGCACCAACAAACTAATTTCTGATTTTGGATATCGATAGTTGGGAGGCTTTTACCGTTACTGCTGCCTCCGATCGATTATAAAGGGCAAGGGTATTGCCAACACTACAATTCAAGACGGCGGATCCTGACACTAAGGCTTTGCCCGAATTCGAAGAAAGGCCTGCCGTGCCGCTCTTATTACCATCGATTACAATCCCGAACGAGCTAGGCGCTGTTTGGCCGGGCGGGAGTGATATCCTCCATTCCAAGTAGTAAAAGCCCGCTGACCTAATCGTTAACGAATCGGTGCCGTTAAAAGACACCCCTTGCAGTGTACTGGCGGTAAAAGCGACAGGCGAATGGGGCATGACATGCTGGCTTCCGCCATCACCGGTATACAGCACGGTGCCTCCGACCACCGGATCGGATACGCCCGATCCTGCCGGTCCGGTCGCTTCGATACGGGCAGGATTTGCTTGATCCGTTTCGCTTTTCTGGCCATGCGGTCCCCTTGAGCTGGATGCTCTTGTAGACTCGGCATCCTCAATCGATTCAGAGGCCCCTGCAGGCCTGTTTAAGCCTGCTGAACCGGTAACCGCGACTGGACGATTCACTGCTCCTCCGGAGGCGCTGCCAGGTCCCTGCTGAGGCGCAGGCGAGACGGTCTCTGTTGTTCTCGCTTCCTCTTCCCCCGATCCCTCCTCCGGTTCTGTTGGAGCTACCGGTAATGTCTTCCCCTCAGGAACGGTCGGCCCCGACATCCCTATTGCAGCTGTGCGCCCCTGGCCATCAGCGATACCTGGCTCCTTCTCATGCCTTCTCTGCAAGCCTTCTGGGTGCTCCTGGACGGTATCCTTCCGAGCAGCCTCTGAACTTGTCCTTGCGGCAGGCAGTAAAGCGTGCGGTGCCGTTTCCGGAGCATTGGCTTGCTTATCCTGCTCAGCGATTTCCCCCGCATGCGCGTGTGCGCCGCTCATCAGCTGTTGATCTAAACGCTCCGATACCGTTTCCGACTCATTAGGCTGCTGAAGCGTATACATCTCTTCCGTAGACTGCTTGGGCAGTGCAGGCTGCTGAGAGGAGTCGTCGTCGAAGCGGCCCGGCTGTTCGTCCATCTCTTGCACGACGGCGCTAAGACGCATTCTCGTCCCCTGTTCAGCCTCTTTATCAGCTGCTGTACGATCAAGCCGGGACGGGTTCGTCAGATTCACTGGCTCTGCTTGATCGGTGCCGGACATTCCCTCTCCCGGAGCAACATCCTGTAAACCGGTTAAAGCCTGGATAATCACCTCTCCAACACCGATGCGCTCCCCGTAAGACCGAATCAGAGCAAGCACGGCATCGATTCTCGTCCATATATGCGGCAAGTTATTCGTATTGGGAATCGTAGCTACCTGCTGCACACTCTGCCGGAAAACCCGTCGCTCCTTAGACGTAAATCCCATCCCGGAGACAAGCTCATTCAAGCTTTGCAGCGTCGTCTTGATTCTGGTAAAATCCTCGTATTCCGGCTGCTGCGCGAAGGCGTTGAGCAATCCTGCTATCTGCTCCGTCAACGTAATATACTGGGTCAATTGCGCCTTCCTTACTCGAATTGTGCCTGTTCCAACCTCCTGGATTCCTGCTCTCAGCCGCCCGCCGTTTCTTCTCCCCCGCATAAGTCCTTCTCACCCCTACGCTCCGTTGTCGCTCCCCATAAAACTACTTAAAGCACAGTACTCATCCTTATAGAATATGCCGGCAACTGAAGCAGCCGTGCCATGGACACCGTACGATTTCATGACCCTCTCAACAAGTCAGACTATCATTACTGTATGTAAAGCACGGCCTTTGTATTATGAGAAAAACGAAAAAAAGGCCCTTTTACTCCAGGCCTCTTTCTCAATGCTATGATTCGGTTGGTGCTTCCGCTTTGCTGCGCAGCTTGTCCAGAAAGGCTTGATCCTTCTTGGACAGCTCAAGCCGCTCCAGCAATTCGGGACGCCGCTGCCATGTGCGCAGAAGCGCCTGCTCACGCCGCCATTGGTCGATATTGGCATGATGCCCGCTGAGCAGAATATCCGGGACCTTCCAGCCGCGGAATTCAGCCGGTCTGGTATAATGCGGATATTCAAGCAGTCCGGTGCTGAACGAGTCCGTTACGGCCGATGTCTCATTGCCCAGCACACCAGGCAGAAGTCTGACGACGGAATCGATAATCACCATGGCCGGCAGCTCCCCGCCGGTGAGAACATAATCCCCGATGGACAGCTCATCGGTCACGAGATGTTCCCGAATTCGCTCGTCATAGCCCTCATAATGACCGCAGATAAAGATGAGATGCTCCTCCTGCGACAGCTCCTCCGCTTTGCTCTGGGTAAAGGTCTCCCCTTGCGGGCACATCAGAATAATCCGCGGCCGCTTCTGCTCTCCGGGTTCCATGAAAGCATCAGCATTCGCTTGGGGCGAGTCCTGTCCCTCCGGAAGCTCTGTCCTTGACAAGATATCCTCCACCGCTGCGAAGATCGGGTCCGGCTTCAACACCATACCGCCTCCCCCGCCGTACGGAGTATCATCCACTGTACCGTGCTTATTGCCCGCATAAGGACGGAAGTTGATGGCGTTCAGCTTCACAATCTCCTTCTCGGCAGCCTTGCCCAGAATACTCGAATGAAAAACGCCATCGAACATCTCCGGGAACAGTGTCAACACATCGATCTTCATTGTTTATAACAGCCCTTCCATCAGATGAACACGTACCAGCTTGGCTTCTTTATCCACATCTAGCACGACATCAGGGATTGCCGGAAGCAAAATCTGTTTGCCCTTCGGTGTCTTTACGACCCAGACATCATTAGCACCCGGGGTCAAGATCTCGGAGATGACGCCGAGTTCCTCGGGCGGCTCCTCATCCGTGACGACACGGCATCCGATGATTTCATGGAAGTAATACTCGTTCTCCGGAAGCTCCTCTTGAAGATCGGCCGTAATTTTCAAGAGAGCTCCCTTGAATTTCTCGACCTCGTTAATGCCGTGAAGCTCCTTGAATTTCACAATATACATATTCTTATGAAAGCGGGACGTGTCCACCGTCACCTCAATCGGGCTTCCCTGCTCCGGAACGATGTGCAGCTGACTTTTGCTCGCAAATCGCTGGTCTGCAAAATCCGAATACGGCATCACTTTGACTTCTCCGCGAATGCCGTGCGTGTTTACGATTTTACCTACCGTAAGTAACTTCTCTGACATGGTGTTCCTCCTGCACACATAATGAATGATCGCTGACATGAGGGTAACCCCGGTTTCTTCAGCATGTACGAAAAAGGGCTAGGACATGCATCCTAACCCCCTTTCGTATATTTTAAGAAATGATATCAACGGTCACCCGTTTATCCATTTTGACTGCCGCTGATGTTACGACTGTACGCAGTGATTTGGCAATACGCCCCTGCTTGCCTATGACCTTCCCGACATCGTCAGGATGCACGTGCAGCTCATATACAATCAGATGCTCCTTCTCAACTGTCTTTACAGTCACATCTTCTGGATGATCCACTAAAGCCTTAGCAATAACGCGAACTAATTCTTCCATAGATAACCCTCGCGATCAGTCTTATTTCTGATGCTTCAGCTCATGGAACTTCTTCATAACGCCCGCTTTGCTCAGCAAGTTGCGAACGGTATCGGATGCTTGCGCACCGTTTTGAAGCCACTGAAGAGCTTTTTCCTCATCGATCTTAACTTCAACCGGTTGTGCAACCGGATTGTAATAACCGATTTCCTCGATAAAACGACCATCACGCGGGGAACGGGAATCAGAAACCACCACGCGGTAGAAAGGAGCCTTGTGAGCACCCATGCGTTTCAGACGAATACGTACTGCCATTTCAACATTCACCTCCTTCAACAGATGTCCTTGCATCTATCCTTCTTAACGGAAAGGAAACTTCATTCCTTTGCCGGTTAATCCTTTAAGCTGTTTCAGTGCCTTGTTCTTGCCGCCCTTAGGGCCCATCATATCCGAAAACTGCTTCATGACGCGCCGCATCTCGTCGAATTGCTTGATGAGACGGTTCACCTCGGCGAGCGATGTTCCGCTGCCAGCGGCAATCCGCTTCCGGCGGTTATGGTTGATGATGTCAGGCTGCTGCTTCTCTTCGGTCGTCATCGAATGCACGATCGCCTCGATGCGCCCCATCTGCTTCTCATCCACCTTCAGATCCTTTGCCTGCTTCATCTTGCCCATGCCGGGGATCATATCCATCAGCTGATCAAGCGGGCCAAGCTTCTTCACCTGCTCCATCTGCTCCAAGAAATCCTCGAACGTAAACTCCGCGTTGCGCATTTTACGTTCCATTTCCTTCGCTTTCTCGGCGTCGATGTTCGACTGCGCCTTCTCGATCAAGGAAAGCATATCGCCCATGCCGAGAATCCGGGAAGCCATCCGTTCCGGATGGAAAGGCTCAAGCGCATCGATCTTCTCGCCGAGTGCGGCGAATTTGATCGGACATCCGGTGACGGCCTTGACCGACAAGGCCGCGCCGCCGCGGGTATCGCCGTCGAGCTTGGTCAGCACGACGCCGGTCAGAGTAAGCTGCTGATTGAAGCTCTCAGCCACATTCACCGCATCCTGACCCGTCATGGCATCCACCACGAGCAGAACCTCATCCGGGTTCACCGCGCTGTGGATTTGCTTCAGCTCCTCCATCAGCTCTTCATCGACATGAAGGCGTCCGGCAGTATCGATGATGACATAATCATGGCCGTTGTCCTTGGCATGCTGCAAGCCCTGCTTCGCAATCTCCACCGGGCTTGTCTTGTCTCCGAGCGAAAACACCGGCACTTTAATCTGTTCGCCAAGCACCTGGAGCTGCTTGATCGCAGCCGGGCGGTAAATATCGCCTGCGACGAGCAGCGGGCGGCTGTTCTGCTTCTGCAGCAGCTTCGCCAGCTTGCCCGAGGTCGTCGTCTTACCTGCACCTTGCAGACCCGCCATCATGATTACCGTAGGCGGCTTGCTGCTCTTGGCCAGCTTCGACTGGGTTCCGCCCATCAGCTCGGTCAATTCCTTATTAACGATATCGATGATGACCATGCCGGGCGTGAAGCTGTCCATCACTTCTTTCCCGATGGCCTTCTCCTTCACCTTGGCCACAAAATCCTTAACCACTTTGAAGTTAACATCGGCTTCCAATAGCGCGAGCCGAACCTCACGCATGGCGGCTGTTACATCTTCCTCGGATACCTTGCCCTTGCCGCGAAGCTTGCTGAATACGTTCTGCAGTCTGCTGGTCAATCCTTCAAACGCCATATCCGCCACCTCCGTTCGTACTTAATCCCATATCTTCAATCGTTCAACCATATCGGTCATCACGTGTTTCTCTTCATCATTCAATCCGCTGACCGCGAGCCGTTCCTGAAGCTTATCCAGCTCACGGATCCGCGCGTCGTGCTTCTTCAGAAGCCCAAGCTTCTCCTCATAGGACTCCAGCACCTGCTCCGCGCGTTTAATATGCTCGTAAACGGCCTGACGGCTGATTTCAAATTCTCCTGCGATTTCCCCCAGGGAAAAATCATCCAGGAAGTAATATTTCAGAAAGGTCCGCTGCTTCTCTGTCAGCAGCTGCTCATAGAAATCGAACAACAGATTGATCCGATTCGTCTTCTCGAGCCGATTCTCCTGACTCATGCAGGGCACCCCCTCGTCAAGGAAAAACACTTTACAGTTCACTTAACGAAACTTATCATACATAAAACAAAGAAGGATGTCAAGATATTTCCCTTGTCATCCTTCAATTTGGTGATCAACGGTTTATGCGGCCCTTCATCCGATCGGAAGAAGGTATATCAAAATTGCAAAGAAATGAAGCACCGAACCGGCCAGCACGAACAAATGCCAGATGGCATGGTGATACGGGAAGCCGCGCCATACATAGAAAATCGTGCCCAGCGTGTACAGAAGGCCGCCAATAACAAGCAGGTTTATGCCTTGGGGCGCAACCACGGCGGTCAGCGGATTCCAGGCAATAACGATCAGCCAGCCCATTGCAATGTAAAAGATGGTCGACAGAAACAGAAACTTTTTCACAAAGAACGCTTTAAATATGCAGCCTGCGATCGCGATTCCCCATACCACGCCGAACAGGCTCCAGCCAAGCGTGCCGCGGACGGCGACAAGCAGAAACGGCGTATAGGTTCCGGCAATGAACAAGTAGATGGAGGAATGATCCATAAACTCGAAAAAATCCTTTGCCTTCCCCTCCTTGAGGCTGTGCACGAGCGTGGAATTCAAATACAGCAGCAGCATCGTCGTACCGTAAATCGTGAAGCTCACCACATGCCAAGCCGTGCCTTTCAGACTGGAAAACACGATCAGGAGCACCAGCGCGGCCACGCTGAGCGCCGCCCCTATGCCATGGGTAATGGCATTAGCGATTTCCTCCCTGCGCGGATAAACGTGCGTATTTGCCATAGCTAAAAAATCCTTTCGCTTTAGATCTTAGCCTCTATTATAAACCCCTGCGGGAGGCAAAATCCAGCGAGCTGCTTAGAACCTACTCACCGGATGCGTCAAAATAGTTGCGGATTGCGCTTACGATCTGCGCGGAGGCGGTGCCGTCCCCGAACGGATTGGCCGCCTTGGCCATGGCCGCATATGCCCTCGGATCGAATAACAGTTCCTTGATTCCCTTTACAACGGCTCGCGTATCTGTCCCGACACATTTCAAGGTTCCCGCAATTACGCCTTCCGGCCTCTCCGTCTTGTCGCGCAGAACAAGGACCGGTTTGCCTAGAGAAGGGGCTTCCTCCTGAATGCCTCCGGAATCCGTCAACACCATGTACGAGCGCTTCATGATATGATGCAGATCCACGACGTCCAGCGGCGCAGTCAGGTGTACCCGATCCTCTCCCGCCAATCCATCCGATACCGCCTTCTGAATCGCAGGGTTCGGATGAACCGGATAGATCACCTCGATGTCCGGATTTTCCCGGATCAGCTGTTTGATCGCTTGAAACACATGGCTCATCGGCTCGCCCCAATTCTCTCTGCGATGCATGGTCATCAGAATCCAGCGCGTATCCTTTCTGAGCTTGTGCTGCAGCGGATGCGTAAACGGCGCGCTCAACGTCCATTTCATCGCATCGATCCCCGTGTTTCCCGTTACATAGATATGCCGGGTCCGATTCTCCTTCATCAGATGCTCAGCCGCCAGCCTTGTCGGGGCAAAATGCATGTCCGCAACCCGGCCGATCCACTCCCGGTTCATTTCCTCGGGAAAAGGCGCGTACTTGTCATAGGTTCTAAGGCCCGCCTCCACATGGCCGATCGGCACCTTTGCATAATAGGCCGCCAACGCTCCAATAAAAGCCGTTGTCGTATCCCCA
This sequence comes from Paenibacillus sp. FSL R5-0810, assembly GCF_038002285.1. Lineage (NCBI taxonomy): Bacteria > Bacillati > Bacillota > Bacilli > Caryophanales > Paenibacillaceae > Paenibacillus > Paenibacillus sp. FSL R5-0810. Next base: position 666,373 of record NZ_JBBOCF010000001.1, on the reverse strand, counting down.
TGGACGAGGACCATATCATATTTGTTCTTTTGAAAGACCTCTTCCATCCCCCGGAGCAGATCCGCACTTAGGCTGTACAGGCTTTGCCCTTCCTTCATCATATTCAAATCCATGTCAGCATGAATATCGAAAAATTGAAGCACCTGATCGAGCATCTCCCGATGCTGCCCGGTGACACAGACAACCGGCATAAAGCCCGGAGTCTGCTCTAACTCCTTGACCAAGGGAGCCATTTTGATCGCTTCCGGTCGCGTACCGAAAACGACAAGCACCTTTTTATCCACAAATCTCACTCCTCACTCGCAATGGATATCATCATCCCGAGCATTATATGAAAAATTGGTAGAATCGTTCCGATTCTGGTGCCGCCCCTAGCATCATAATCAACCAATTTCGCTTCTCTTGTTCAATCGTCCAATCTTAAAAGCTATCAATGCATATAGTAACCCTAGAACCAAAGAAAGGAGGAAAACCTCTTGGCTGTCATCATTTACCCGAGAACGATGAACTGGTCTTATATGAAGCAAAGACCGCAGCAGCTTATGACTCAATTAGGCGCACTAGGTCATCAGGTTTTCTTCGAAAACCTGGCACCGCTGGATTCAGAGTTTACAGAGATTGAAGAGAATGTCTATCTATTTACGGATACGAAGGCGTTCTTGTACAAGAAGCTTCCTGCTCTTCGCAAGGAGCACCCGGTTGTCGTCTGGACGACCTGGTCCAAGCTCCGCACACGCATCGAGACGCTGTTCAAGCCGGACATTACGATCTATGACTGCTGTGATGAATTTCCGCACTGGGCGAAATACGAGCCGAAGATGATCGAATCGGCAGACCATGTTGTGTGCACGGCCGATGTGATCCACACCCGTCTTTCGCTTGCGTATCCGGAAAAACCACTGACCTTGATTCCAAACGGAGCGGATCCTTCATTCTTCCATATCCCGGCAACGGAGCGTCCCGCCGACCTGCCGGAAGGTCCCGTTGCCGCTTATATCGGCGCCTGGGCTTATTGGGTCGATCATGAGCTGTTTGCTAAGGCGGCTGCCGCATATCCCCATGTCCATTTCGTTTCGATCGGCGCTCCTTACGGCAGCTCGGGAGATTACTCGCACCTTCCCAATGTGCATATTCTCGGTGAAAAGCCCCACTATGAGCTCAAGCGCTATCTTCGCCATATCGATGTTGCCTTAATCCCGTTTCAATATCATCCGATTACGCTTGCCACCAATCCGGTAAAAGCCTACGAGTATATGGCAGCAGGCGTCCGCGTATTATCGACCGCCCTGCCGGAGTGCATCGCCATGGAACCGCATGTGAGAACCGCGACCACCCATGACGATTTCATCTCGAAACTTGGCGATATTCTACAGCACCCGGATTCGGAGGAGAGCAAGCAGGCCAGAATCGCCTATGCACGCAGCAACCGCTGGATCGAGCGCGGTAAGGCGGCGGATCAGGTCATTGCGGAAACGATTCGTCTCAGAGGGCTCGGCGGGAGATGAAGACGCTTGACATTCTTCATTCCCGGCCCTTCGGCTTCACCCGGGACGAGATTGCCGCCTATCGCGACCGGATTCTCGAAGAAGTGCGCCGGTCCGGCAGCGAGTGGGTAGTATCAAGCAGCATGAGCCTTCCTGCCCATAGGCAATGGCTCCGATCCTACGACTGGGCTTCCGATATACCGCAGGAAGCCGTCTGTATATGTGTGGACGGGATCCCCTGCTTATGGCGGAGGGAATGGCTCCGAAACCGCCTGTCGGAATGGAACAGCCGCCTTCCGGCAGCACGCTTTCTTCAGGATGATCTGATGCCGGATGACGAGAGCCAAATTTTCCGGACGGAAACGTCTTTTTCGGGAGGCTTAAGCATCGAAGGCTCCGGAAGCCGAAATCTCACCAGCCGAATCCCGATTTCTCAGCTTCATGATCGCGAATATATTGCCCCTCTCCTTGCCGCTGCACAGCAGCATCCGCCCCATTTGCATGTTCCTTCACAACAAGCAGCGTGTTCTGTTACCCGAGTGAAGCCTGCTGTTTCCATTCTCATGAGCGTTCACAATATGCGAGACACCATGGGCTGGAGCATCCGCTCGGTGCTGGCGCAGTCCAGCGAGGATTGGGAGCTGATCATCGGCGATGACGCCTCGGATGACGACACCCTTGAAGAAGCATGCTTTTATTCCGACCCCCGCATTAAGATCCTTCTGCATTCGCGCAATCGCGGCAAGGCGGTCATGATGAACCGGCTGCTTGAGGAAGCCAGGGGCCGCTATATACTGGAGCTGGACGGCGATGACTGGCTTGCTCCAGATACGGTGCGGCTGCTGTCCGAAGCTCTTGACCAGGCGCCGGAAGCCGGCATGGCGACAGCCTCCTATGCGTGGTGGATCCGTACGAGACAATTGGGACCGGTCTGGAAAGGCACCATGAGCAGCGTGAACCCGCCGGAGCAGGCCCTTTCCTCGCAACATTCCGCGCTGGCCCATCCCCTCGTTCCTCGGATGTACCGAGCAGCATCGCTGAAGGCGATCGGAGGGTGGTGGGACCGGGAGGATCGCTTCGGACGAATATTTGAAGATATCGAACTAACCTCCCGCTTGCTTGACCATCACCTTCTCGTTCAGGTTCCGGCTGTGTTGTATCACCGCGTAATTTACGGGAGCAGCATCAGCCAGCGCAGCCGGGACCTGTTCCCGGCCTGGCGTAAATCCCGTTAACGTCGATGCGGTTCGGCTTGACTATAAAGGAGGTGAAACGTTATGCAAATTGCCGCTTCCGGATATTACGGAATGGGAAATTTCGGGGACGATCTGTTCCTTCATACCCTCCGCCAGGTTTTTGACAATCACCACGTCTACCCTTGGAATTCCCGGCTGGACCCGAATCAGACCGATGCGTTCATCATCGGTGGAGGCGATCTGATCACGCCTTACTCCTTCAACAACTATTATTTCCCTGAACAGCTCAAGGGAAGGCCTGTCTGGGTCTATGGCGTTGGCATTGTGGACGCTTACCCCGAGCACACCTGGCCGGAGGATCAGGTCTCCGCTTACCGGGATATGATCTCGGCGGCCCAGCGTGCGGTGTTCCGGGATGAGAGGTCCCAAGCGATCGCGCAGCGGGCTAGGTTTCACCGAAATGCCGAGGTCGCTCCGGATATCGTGTTCGGATACCGGCAGCCGGCCATTCCCGTAAAGCGTTTCTCGAGACGTCCGACGATCGGCGTGGTCGTATTCTCGTATTCTTCCTTCCCGATGGACAATATGACGAAGCTGCTTGCGCATTTGAACCAAAAGGGGTACCACTTGGCTCTCATACCGGTCATCCATCATCCGGGCAATGCCTATTCCGACTACAGCACATGCTTGCAGCTGCAGCAGAAGGTGAAGGAGCTGTCGCCGCACGCGTCGATCGAAACGCTTCCTTTTCTGATGGATATCGAGCTGACGTACAGCTTCATTCAATCCGTCGATTATTTGATCTCCTTCAAGCTTCACCCGTCCCTTGCGGCCCTTCGGGGAGGTAAGCCTGTCCTGGCCTTCAGCACGATGGGCAAAGTGCACAGTCTTCTGTGCTCTTTCGGGCTTGGGCAGTACGTGGTCGATTACCGGCAGCCGCTGGATGAATTGGTTGAACGCGCCGAGCGTTTTTTGAAATACGGGCCCGGCCACCTGGACTGCGCACTGCCGCTCATCCGGGACACCGAGCAACGAAGCCTGGCTTCCCTGCTCGAGCTAAAGTCTGACATTGAACAATTCAAACGATAACAGAAAGGAGAATGACCCATGTGCTGTTTCCTGTTCGGCAGACGACTTGCTGCCAAAGTAAAGGCGTTATCGCGCCAGGTTGAGCTTCTCAGCCGGCAAACCGAACACTTAACCGAACGGGTAGAATCGCTGGAGGACCAGGTTCGAACCGGGTTGATCATCATTCCGGAGCTGATTGAATATTTCGGAGCCCGGATCGGCCAGAGGGTACGTGTAGGCACGACCTTCGTTACCCTGGAAGGCGTCGTTCTGGCGACGGCCGACGACGGAGTCCAGCTCCGGGAGGCTTCTGGCGATCTCGTTCTGATTCCTTTTACCAATATTACGTCCGTGCAGTAACGTTTGCTCGAGAGAGACTGATTGGATTCACTGTTCATGATTTTGAAAAAGGAGGCGAACCCCTTATGCGTTTTGTAGATTGGCTCCAAGGCTTTATCGGATCCGAAACCGAGGTGGCGGTGTCCGGCGATATCATCGTCGGGACGTTAACCGCGGTCGAAGACAGCACCGTGACGTTAAAGGTGCCGCCGATCATTTATGGTCCTCCGACCGATACGGCGATCATTCCGCTCCGGTCGATCGAATTCGTACGCATCGTTTCGTCCTGATCGGGTTCCTGTAACTTAGACAGTAAAAGGAGGGGAGGCATGGCGCGCCCGCATGCCTTGCCAAATAATAAAGAGGCGGCCCTTAGGTCACAGACCTTGAGGCTCGCCTCTTTGTTATGCTTCACGATGTATTCCATAACGGATTAGCGAATACAGATCAATTCGAGTCCGCAGGGCCTTCTTCTTCTTTGATCAGCCCGGCGAACAGCGCATGCACGAACTGCTCGGAATCGAAGGTCTGCAGATCCTCCATCTTCTCCCCGAGGCCTACGAGCTTCACCGGCAGGTTCAGCTCCTGGCGGATGGCGATAACGATGCCGCCCTTTGCCGTTCCATCGAGCTTTGTGAGGACAAGTCCGGTTACGCCGCTCTTCTCGCCGAACAGCTTCGCCTGACTCAGCGCATTCTGGCCTGTCGTAGCATCCAGCACCATCAGCACTTCATGCGGCGCACTCGGAATTTCCCGCTGGATCACGCGGAAGATCTTGTTAAGCTCTTCCATCAGATTCGTTTTGTTCTGGAGGCGTCCAGCCGTATCGCAGAGCAGGACATCCGCTTGCCGCTGCTTGGCCGCTTGTACGGCGTCAAACATGACGGCCGCCGGGTCCGATCCCGCCTGCTGCTTGATGACTTCAACGCCAACCCGCTCGCCCCAAACCTCGAGCTGCTCGATCGCCCCTGCGCGGAAGGTATCTCCTGCCGCCAGCAGCACTTTTTTCCCTTGCTGCTTGTAGCGGTGTGCCAGCTTGCCGATCGTTGTGGTCTTGCCAACGCCGTTGACGCCGACAAACAGGATCACCGTAATGCCGTCCGGATTTTCGCGGAGCTCGTTGCTGCTGTCATCGCGAAGCAGCTCCATCAGCTTCTCGGACAATACCGGCTGCAAATCCGCCGCATCCTCGATCCGGCGCTTCTTGACCTCCGCCCGGAGGTCGTCCATCAGATCCATCACCGTATTGACGCCGACATCGGCACCGATCAGGATCTCCTCCAGCTCCTCATAGAACTCCTCGTCTATTTTTTTGCGCCGGGTTACAAGATCCGATACCTTCTCGATGAATCCCTTCCGCGTTTTTTCGAGTCCGTCGCGGAACTGCTTCGTTACATTCTCGGTCTTGCTCGAAATGCTCTCTTTCAATCTCTTAAAAAAGCTCATAGTTCCCTCCACACATGTTAAATGTTCTATCAGGCAATTTCCGCTTCTTCATTCTCCAGCTTGACGGACACGAGCTTCGATACGCCGCCTTCCTCCATCGTGACCCCGTACAGCACGTCCGCTTCTTCCATCGTTCCTTTACGGTGAGTGACCACGATAAACTGCGTCTGCTCGGAAAACTCGCGCAAATACTGGGCAAAGCGCACAACGTTCGCTTCATCCAGTGCCGCCTCGACCTCATCCAGCACGCAGAACGGCACCGGCTTCACATGCAGAATGGCGAATAGAAGCGCCATGGCGGTCAGCGCACGTTCTCCGCCTGACAGCAGCTGCAGATTTTGCAGCTTCTTGCCCGGCGGCTGCGCGACGATATCGATACCCGTCTCCAAGAGACGATCCGGATCGATCAGAACAAGGTCTGCGCGCCCGCCTCCGAACAGCTTCGTAAATACGGTTCCGAACTCGCGGCGAATCGCATCAAAGGTCTGCTTAAAGCGCCTTGACATCTCATCATCCATTTCTTTGATGACTTGATACAGCGTCGTTTTCGCCTCGACCAGGTCGGCCTTCTGTTCGCTGAGGAACTGATAGCGTTCATTGACGCGCTGGTATTCCTCAATCGCGCCGAGGTTCACGTCCCCGAGGCCAGCAATGGAGCGCTTCAAATCCCGCACTTCATGCTGCGCGGACGTCACGTCCTCCGGCACCGGGTAGCGCTGCTTGGCCAGCTCATAGCTGAGCTCGTAATCCTCGCTTAATTTCTTAAGTATATTCTCCAGCTCCACATCGAGCCGGTTAACTCCGATTTCGGTCTCGCGGAGCTTATCTTCCACCGCTTTCAGCTGGATGCGCTGCTCCTTTGTCTCGCTCTCCGCTAGCTCCAGCTTTCGGCCAAGAGCCGTGCGCGCCGCCCGCTTGAACTCGAGCTGCTGCGCCGCCTCTTCCTTCTTCAGCTTGTACTCGTTCAAATTCTCGATCTGCTTGACGCTTTCGCGCTCATTCTGCTCGAGGTCGGCTTGAACCGAGGCCAGCATCGTACGGTTCTGCTTTTGTTGTTTCTCATGATTATCGACATCGGATTGCAGCCGCTTCAGCTGCTCCTCCAATGAGAAGGTCTCCTGATCCAGCTTGCCCTCACGGACTTTGAGCAGCGTAAGCTGGCTCTGCAGCTCTTCCTTGGCCGACTCATTGGCCTTGCGGGCAAATTCCGCCGCTTGAATGGCCTGATGCGTCGCCTTCTCCTCTTCCTCCAGCTGCTGCAGGAGCTTCTCCGCGCGGGCTCTCGCCTCCTGAATCTGCTTCGCTTCCTGCTCCTGGCTGCTCTTCTCCTCGCCGGCAAGCTCTGCCTGCTCCAGCACGTGACGCAGCTCATGCTCCAGCTGCTTCCGGTCTCCAGCCGCCTGCTGCTCTTCAATGCGCTTGTCGTCCCCTGCTTTACGCAGCGAATCCAGCTTATCCTGAGATTCCAGCATTTGCGTTCGTACGCCTTCGATGCCTTGGCGAAGCTTGTCCAGCTGGCGCTCGGTTTCCGTAATCTCTTGATCCAGCTGCTCCAGCTGGCGTTTGCGGCCAAGCAGGCTGTTCGTTTTCTTATGATGGCTTCCGCCGGTCATCGAACCGCCCGCATTGACGACATCTCCTTCCAGCGTCACGACACGGAAGCGGTAGGAGAACCGCGCTGCAATCTTGTTGGCCTGCTCCAGCGTCTCGGCAATCACGACATTGCCGAGCAAGCTGCCGACGATGTTGCTGTAACGCGGATCGTACTGCACGAGCTCGGAGCCGAAGCCGACAAACCCTGGCTCCCCTTCGGCCAGCGACCGGTCCGATCCGGAGACATTCCGCGGCCGGATGACGTCCAGCGGCAGAAATGTCGCCCGTCCTAGCTGCCGCTGCTTCAGGAAGGAGATCGCCTGCCGCGATACCGCTTCGTTATCCATAACGATATGCTGTACCGATGCTCCGAGCGCCGTTTCCATGGCCAGCTCCAGCCTTTCCGGCACGCGGATCAGCTCCGCCACCGCCCCATGGACACCCTGGAGCACCGATTTGCGCGATGCCTTCAGCACTTCCTTAACGCCCAGCATGAAGCCGTCAAAGTCATCCTGCAGCTCTTTCATGGTATCCCTGCGGGCAATTTGAGCTTCCCGCTTCTGCTCCCATTTCCGTAGCGCGCCCTGCGTCTCATCGAGCAGCTTCTGCAGCGACTGGTAACGCTCGCTCTCGCTGATGTACCCGCTGCGCAGATCGGCGATTTCCTTACCGAAGCGTTCGATGCTGCGGTCGATGCTCTCCTTGCGGCGAAGCAGATCCTCTTTCAAGGCCTCCCATTTGCCGGATTCCTCCTGTGCGCGATTCATCCGGCGCTCCAGCGCTTCCTGCTGTTGATCCGCATAACGGATTTCATTGCGCGCTTGGGCCATCCGGTTCATCAGCTCGAGCAAATTGCCTTTCAGGCTCTCCTCCTGCTCCTGGCTGATCCCGCCGGTGACGCCGACCAGCTTGGCTTCTTCCGCCGAGAGCTGATCCCGAACCTGAATCAGTTCCTGCTTCAGCTCCGACAGCTTGCTCTTCATGCGTTCAAGCTCTCCTACCCGCTCGGCAAGATGGGTATCGCCCGAATGGAGGCTGTCCTCCAGCTGCTCCCGCGTGCGCTCCAGATTCCGGCGGCGCTCCTTGAGCACTTCCCCGTACCCCTCGCTCTTCTCGAACAGCTCGCTGTATTGCAGAAGCTGGCTCTGGATGTCCTCCACTTCCTGCTCCAGCTGCCGCAGCGCCGATCGGTCGCTCTCCAGCTTGGCATCATGCGCGGAAACGACCGTTGACAGGGCAAGCTGCTCTTCCTTCAGCTGCTCGAGCTTTGCATTCGCTTCGCTCCATGCGTTATGAATCTGCTCAATTTGGTATACGTACAGCGATATTTCCTTATGCTTCAGCTCCTCGCGGAGCTCCTTGTAACGGACCGCTTTCTCGGACTGCTCCTTCAGCGGTCCGATCTGATCCTCAAGCTCTGTGACAAGATCGTGGATGCGGAGCAGGTTCTGCTCCGTCTCATCCAGCTTGCGCACGGATTCTTTTTTGCGCGATTTATATTTAACAATACCGGAAGCTTCCTCAAATATGCCCCTGCGGTCTTCCGATCTTGTGCTTAAGATCTCTTCGATACGCCCCTGTCCAATGATGGAATAGGCTTCCTTGCCGATCCCCGTGTCCATGAACAGCTCCGTAATATCCTTGAGCCTGCAGGACTGCCTGTTGATGAAATATTCGCTGTCGCCGCTTCGGTGCACCCGTCTGGTCACCGTTACCTCGTGAAAATCAAGCGGAAGCACATGATCCTCATTGTCGAGCGTAAGCGATACTTCGCCATAGTTGACCGCCTTACGCGCATCGCTGCCGGCAAAAATAATGTCCTCCATCTTCCCGCCGCGAAGCGATTTGGCGCTCTGCTCCCCAAGGACCCAGCGGATCCCGTCGGAGATGTTGCTCTTGCCGCTGCCATTCGGACCTACGACAGCCGTAATGCCGCGCACGAATTCCATCTCCGTTTTATCGGCAAACGACTTAAATCCTGCTAGCTCAATCCGTTTCAAAAACATATACGACCCATCACCTCTTTACGCTATTGTACCACAAGCAGAATCGGCTTTTCCGCTGTCTATGGACGGAGTTTTTCTTCCGAAAAAAGTCGACTCTCCTATCAGGATAGCTGGACAACGAAAAGAGCAAAAAACAGTCATTTCATCCGGATCCGGTTATCTGCCTGACTGCTCTTTGCTCTTTGTTTGTCCTATTCCTAAAGCGAAGCATCAGCCGTCCGAGCGCTTCAGCTGCTTGAGCGCTACCGCCGCCGCTTGCTGCTCGGCTTCCTTCTTGGATCTTCCGCTTCCGCGTCCAAGACATTTGCTTCCCATGTATACCTCTGAGACAAACTCCCGCTCATGTGCCGGTCCACGCTCCTCGACGATGCGATATTCCAGCGCACCCATGCTGTGATGCTGCGTCAGTTCTTGAAGCTCGGTCTTATAATCGCTCATCTGCGGACGGCCATTGACGGTGATTGAAGGAAATACATGATCGTGCAAAAATTGACGCACCGCCTCCAGTCCTTGATCCAGATAAAGCGCCCCCACAAACGATTCGAATACATCAGCCAGAAGAGCCGGGCGGGTACGTCCGCCCGTCATTTCCTCTCCCTTGCCGAGCAATACGTACCGTCCGAAATCCAGACGCAGGGCGAACTGCACAAGCGAAGGCTCGCATACGATGGAAGCCCGAAGCTTGGTCAGCTCTCCTTCCGGCCGGTCCGGAAACAGATTGTATAGAAACTCGCTGACGGTCAGCTCCAGAACCGCATCGCCCAAAAATTCGAGGCGTTCATTGTCCTGGTTCTGACTGAAGCGGTGTTCGTTTACATAAGATGCGTGGGTAAAGGCCTGCTTCAGCAGCATTGCATTTCGAAATTGAATATGGAGTTTATGCTGTAACTGCTTCAGATCTCCACTCAACACACTATCTCCTTACTCGGCGTATTTTTTCAGGATAATCGTTGCATTATGACCGCCGAACCCGAAGGAGTTGGACATGACGACGTCCAGATCGGCTTCGCGCGGATGATTTGGTACATAGTCGAGATCGCATTCTGGATCCTGATTCTCCAGATTGATCGTCGGCGCGATGCGCTGATGCTTCAGGCTCAGACCGCAAATAACCGCCTCAACCCCGCCGGCGGCTCCCAGCAGATGACCTGTCATCGATTTAGTGGAGCTTACCGCCACTTTATACGCATGATCGCAGAGCGCAAGCTTGACGGCTTGGGTCTCGGACCGGTCACCGACCGGCGTCGACGTGCCGTGGGCATTAATGTAATCCACTTCCTCCGGCGAGATGCCCGCGTCGCGGATCGCCATCTTCATGCAGCGTGCCGCTCCGTCAGGATCAGGCTCGGTAATGTGGTGAGCGTCTGCGCTAAGGCCGTAGCCAATGACCTCGGCATAGATTTTCGCTCCGCGCGCCTGAGCATGCTCCAGCGATTCGAGCACAAGCACTCCGGCGCCTTCACCCATGACAAATCCGTCGCGGCCCGTATCAAACGGCCGGCTTGCCTTCTCCGGCTCATCGTTGCGGGTCGACATCGCGCGCATCGCGCAGAAGCCCGCCATGCCGGTCGGACGGATCGTAGCCTCAGCTCCGCCGCAAATCATGACATCCGCATCGCCGCGCTGGATCAAACGGAACGAATCCCCGATCGAGTGCGTCCCGGTTGCGCAAGCCGTAACCTGTGTCGTATTCGGGCCTTTGGCTCCAAGGTTAATGGACATTTGACCGGAAGCCATGTTCGCGATCATCATCGGAATGAAGAACGGGCTGACGCGCTTCGGTCCCTTTTCAAGCAAAATGTTATGCTGGTCTTCCCAAGTACCGAGACCGCCGATGCCCGATCCGATCGACACGCCGACACGCTCTGCATCAACATTGCTTCCGATCTCGAGCCCGCTGTCCTCCAGCGCCTTCGAGCCTGCAGCAACGGCGAACTGTACGAAACGGTCCATTTTGCGGGCTTCCTTCCGGTCCATGTAATCCTCCGGATTGAAGTCCTTCATCGACGCTGCAATCTGCGTGGTGTATTCACTGACATCAAAGGATTCAATGCGGGATACACCCGATTTTCCTTCCATCAGGCTGTTCCAAAATGTGTCCAAGTCCTGACCGAGAGCTGTCATGACTCCCATTCCTGTTACAACGACTCTACGTTTCATCAAGCTCACCTCTATATGGACTGCTTGTCCCTCCCCTTCATCCGGTCAAGGATTCAACGAGAAGGGACATCGCAGCAATAATCTATCATTGGTTGCATGAATACGGCGATTGAATGAGGAGAAGTCCCGCCTGGCTAAAGAACGGGACTTAACTTTATGACTTAGGTATGAGATTGTATGTAGTTTACAACTTCACCTACGGTCGTAATTTTCTCCGCATCTTCATCAGAGATCTCCATATCAAACTCATCTTCCAATTCCATCACCAATTCCACTACATCGAGAGAATCAGCTCCAAGGTCATCTTTGAAAGATGCTTCTAGTGTCACGTCGGCTTCGTCAACACCCAGGCGGTCGACAACGATGCGTTTCACGCGTTCCAATACATCGGACATCCGGCTCACCTCCTCTTGGTAATTATACGAGATATGACTTCAAATTGCCATAGAAGGCATTTGAAAACGTTATAGTTTCGACGCCCTAGGCGTCTAGGCTGCGAAAGCGGCTTCTACATATACATGCCGCCATCCACATGAAGCACCTGGCCGGTCATATAAGAGGCGCTTTCGGATGCCAGAAAAGCAACAACTCCGGCAACCTCCTCCGGCTGACCCAGCCGGGCAAGCGGAATGCCGCCAAGCAGCCCCTCTCTCATATCCTCAGACAGCTCCCGCGTCATGTCGGTATCGATAAAGCCCGGTGCCACTGCATTCACGGTAATGCCCCGTGATGCCAATTCGCGGGCGGCCGACTTCGTCAAACCGATGACGCCGGCCTTCGCGGCCACATAGTTGGCCTGGCCCGGATTGCCGAGCGCTCCGACGACGGAGGAAATATTGATGATCCGACCGTAGCGCTGCTTCATCATCGGACGGGTTACCGCCTTCAGGCAGTTGAACACCCCTTTAAGATTCGTCTCAATCACCTGATCGAATTCCTCTTCCTTCATGCGCATGATTAAATTATCTCTAGTAATCCCTGCATTATTCACAAGGATATCTATTCGACCAAATGCATCCAATACCTGCTTCACCATGGCATCCGCTTCATCAGCCCGTCCAACGTTGGATTGAATCGCGATGGCTGATACGCCTTTCGCGCGGACCGCTTCCACGACTTCCGCAGCGGCAGCTTCACTCCCTGCATAATTGACAGCGACGTTAGCGCCAAGATCGGCGAGCGCAAGCGCGATGCTGCGGCCGATGCCGCGGGAAGCACCCGTAACAAGCGCAGTCTGCCCCTTCAGTCCCTCATTCATACCTGTACCTCCTTTCAAAAAGGATCTCTCTTCATTCGAATTCACATCAAGGATTCGAGTTTTTCAGCGTTCTCCAGGCTGTTCACATTAACCACCTTGACGGATTTGTCAATCTTTCGGATGAGTCCGCTAAGCACGCTGCCCGGACCAATCTCGACAAAAGTATCGACGCCTTGCGCGATCATCCATTCAACGCTGTCCTGCCACAATACCGGAGAGTATACCTGCTCGACCAGCAGACCGCGGATCTCCGAAGCATCCTCCACCGGACGGGCCGTCACGTTCGCCACAACCGGCACGGCTGGAGAATGGAAGGTCGCTGTCTCCAGCTTGTCTCCAAGCCGGCTGGCTGCATCCTTCATCAGCGAGGAATGGAAGGGCCCGCTTACTTCAAGCGGAATGGCGCGTTTGCCGCCTGCTTCCTTCACTCGTTCCGCCGCGGCAGCGACGCCCTCGGCGGAGCCGGAAATAACGATCTGCCCCGGGCAGTTCATATTCGCAAGCTCAACCACATGCCCGTCGGCCGTAATGCTGCTGCACAGCTCGGCCAGCGCCTGACGTTCGGCGCCTAGCACAGCCGCCATGGAGCCTTGCCCGCCCGGAACGGCCGCCTCCATATATTCACCGCGCGCCCTTACGATCGAAACCGCTTCTTCGAATGTCAGGACGCCGGCGCATACAAGCGCGCTGTATTCGCCCAGGGAATGGCCTGCGACAAAGTCGGGCTTAATCCCTTTGCCGCGAATCGCTTCCAGATAGGCCATGCTCGTCGTCAGAAGAGCCGGCTGCGTATTCGCCGTTTGCTTAAGCTCTTCATCAGGCCCGTTGAAAATAATGGAGCTGAGCGAAAAACCCAGCTTGTCATCCGCAGTTTGAAAAATGTCCCGTGCAGAGGGGACCGCGTTGAATGCATCCTGTCCCATCCCCACGGACTGGGCGCCCTGCCCCGGAAATATAAATGCTGTTTTCCCCACAATCGTCGGCTCCCTTCATGCGCGAAGATCCATTCGCGCTAAATGTGCGATGTCACCAGATGAGTACGGACGAGCCCCAGGTTAATCCGCCGCCAAAGCCTACCATGAGCACTTTATCGCCTGGCTTCAACCGGCCGGACTCCTGTGCTTCGACTAGAGCCAGGGGCACGGATGCGGCTGACGTATTCGCATACTTGTCGACATTGATGACAACCTTTTCTTCAGGAAGCTCAAGCCGTTCCATCGCCGATTTGATAATCCGGATATTCGCCTGATGCGGAATGAATAAGTCGATGTCCTTCTTATCGATCCCCGCCTTGGCCAATACGGCCTCCGTTGCGCTTCCCATGACCCGTACCGCAAATTTAAACACTTCGCGTCCGTTCATATAAATGTAATGTTTATTCGTATTTACCGTCTCCGCCGATGCCGGCAGTCTTGAACCTCCAGCCTCGATGTACAGATGCGCGCCGCCTGCGCCTTCGGCGCCAAGATCAAAGGCTTGGAACCCTCGGCCTTCCGGCACTTCTCCGACAATCGCTGCGCCGGCTCCGTCGCCGAACAGCACGCAGGTGTTCCGATCGCTGTAATCCGTGATTCGCGACAGGCAGTCTACACCGATCACCAAGGCATTGTTGTACATGCCCGTTTTCACGAAATTCGTGGCAGTAGCCAGTCCGTATACAAATCCGGAGCAGGCTGCCGAAAGGTCAAATGCCGCCGCCTTCTTGGCGCCTAAACGATCCTGCAGCAGGCAGGCCGTTGACGGGAAGAACATGTCGGGAGTAATGGTAGCCACGATAATCAGCTCCAGATCCTCCGCATGCATGCCCGCCGATTTCAGGGCGTTCACGGCAGCATGATAGGCCAGATCCGATGTTGCCTCATGCTCGGCTGCAACATGACGCTCCTTGATGCCGGTACGGGAGACGATCCACTCATCGCTCGTATCCACCATCTTCTCCAGATCCTGGTTAGTTAAAATCTTCTCCGGCACATATTTGCCGGTGCCAATAATTCCGACCGGACGCAACTTGTTCATATCCTCACTCACTTCCCGCTGATTTCCTTCGAAATGCTCTCTACCAACTGATTCTGCAAAGCTGTGCGCGCCTGGCGGATCCCGTTCTTCACCGCGTTCGCATCCGATGAGCCATGGCTCTTCACAACGAGGCCGCCAAGACCGAGAAGCGGAGCCCCGCCGTGCTCCTTGTAATCCAGCATCGACTTCAAGCTGCGCAGCTCCGGCATCATGAGCGCGGCGGCGAGCTTGGTTTTGAGCGATTTGCCGAACTGCTCCTTGAGCAGCGAGAACAGCGCGCCGGCCGTTCCTTCAATGGATTTAAGCAATATGTTGCCGGCAAAACCGTCGCACACCAGCACATCGCATACGCCGTTCATCACATCACGCGATTCCACGTTGCCGACAAAATGGATCGGCAGCTCCTCAAGCAAAGGGTACGCGTGCTTCGTCAGCTCGTTTCCTTTGCCGGCCTCCGTCCCGACGTTGAGCAATCCGACGCGGGGCTTGGCGATTCCATGCACCTTCTCGCGGTATAGGCTGCCCATTAGCGCGTACTGCTGCAAATGCTCGGGCTTCGAATCCATGTTCGCGCCAAGATCCAGCGCAAGCATTCCCTTGCCGTCAAGCGTCGGAATCATGGGTGCCAGCGCCGGGCGCTCGATTCCGTTCATCCGGCCGACGACGAGCAGCCCCGTTGTCATCAAGGCGCCCGTGTTGCCCGCGGAGATCATGGCGTCTGCCTCCCCTTCGCGGATCATTCGTCCCGCAACGACCATCGAGGCATCCTTCTTCCGGCGCACAGCCTTCACGGGCTCATCCTCCGCCTCGATGACCTCACTGGCATGGACGATCTTCAGATTGGAGGGACGCTCCTGCAGCAGACCTTCGATCCGCGCCTGATCGCCAACGAGGATAACCTCCGTATCCGTCCATTCCTTCGCCGCGAGCAGCGCGCCTTCCACATTGCTGTTCGGCGCATGGTCACCGCCCATCGCATCAACGACAATTCTCATGCCTATTTCCTCCTTCACTTATGTCATTCCCCTGCAGATCGGTATATTACGAAATTCCCCTGGAACACCATTTCATCGGAGACATAAGTAAACACTTCCACCTTCGCCTTCTGCCCCGCAATGTTCCGGACATAAGCCTTGGCTATGCATTTCTCCCCGAGCTTAACCTGTCTCAAAAATCGGATGTCCGCCGAGGAAGTCAGTGCGATTTCGTCGTTTATTACTGCCACAGCAAGTGAATTGGCCTGAGCGAACACATAGTGTCCGCGCGCAATCCGGGTTTTGCTGAATACATGCTCCTCACGAATTTCGAATATTGATATTCCGCTCTTGTCTAATTGCAAGTCAACAACGTCTCCGATGACTTCCTCAAGCGACAACGAGCGAACCTGATCGTAGGAATGCTCGGCCATCTGCTTCATTCGCTCCCGAAGCTCCGGGATGCCGAGTTCCATCCGGTCCAGGCGAATCGTCTGAATGCTGACTTTAAGCTGGCGCGTCAACTCGCGGTCCGTAACAAAGGGATTCTCGTCGATCAGCTGGACCAGCCGCTTGTGACGGTCTTTCTTAGATAAACGATCGATGACGAAACAACTCCTTCTGCCGCTATTATAGCCGCCATACTTCAAACCTATATGTAAATTAGTCGCAAATATTAGAACCTGGTACTAATGTTAAGTATAAATGATGTCACGTTAAAAAGAAAGAGGACCGGGACAAAAAAAATAGCACCTCACCAGAGATGAAGTACTACTTATGAAAAGACTATTGTTTGATGATCTCTCTTGCCTTATACGTTCCGCATACTTTACATACGCGATGAGCAAGCTTCAGTTCTCCGCATTGCTCGCATTTCACCATGCCCGGCACAGCCAGCTTAAAGTGAGTACGACGCTTGTCACGACGTGTTTTGGACGTTCTACGTTGAGGTACTGCCATGTTCCCACCTCCTTATCGGTTCAACCCGCTTTCACGGGTATCCTATCCATCATCATTTAAAGAAGTCCTTTAGCCCGGCCAATCTCGGATCAATTACTTCCGTGTCGCAATCGCAGGCGCCTTCATTAAGATCTTTGCCGCAATTGTGGCAAAGTCCCTTGCAGTCGTCCCTGCATACCGGAGCTAGCGGCAGTTGAAGAAGAAATGCTTCCTCCACATATGGAGCGAGATCCACACTCTCGCCTTGCACATATGTCGTGTCGTCATCTTCGTCCTGAATGGATTCAGGATTCTCCACCTGCTGGAATACTTCATGAAAAGGGATGTGCAGATGTTCGTTGACCGGCTTCAAGCAGCGGGAGCATTTCATCTCCAGCTCAGCTTCCAAGCTTCCCCGAACGTCTACCGAGCCTGCAACGGACGGAACTGCCTTCAAATCCACTTGCAGCGGCTGAACGGCGACGATATCCTTCCGACCCTTTACGGCATTCGTAACATCCACGGTTTGATGGAACTGTAACGGTTGATCGCTGGTTGTCAATTTACGAAATTGAATAAGCATATCCATCACTCCAAACAAACAAAGATTATTATACCGATTCAGCCGGAGTTTTGTCAACAGGATTACCTTTAAGAACCTTGCGGATATCCTTTTTTTGCGCCGCGGCAGGCACTGCATGCAACGCCGCTTACGCATGCGTTTATTCTTGCAGTTTCGGCATCGAATTATGTTATATTCTTAAGCAAGGAGTTGAAGTACAGTGAAAACGGTTGGAATCGTGGTTGAATATAACCCCTTACATAACGGCCATGAGCTGCATTTTCATAAATCCAAAAAAATCACGCGCGCGGATGCGGTAGTCGCCGTCATGAGCGGTCCGTTCCTCCAGCGCGGCGAGCCCGCCATTGCCAGCAAGCGCGCCCGAACGGAAATGGCGCTTGCCATGGGGGTCGACCTCGTGCTCGAGCTGCCGGTCACCTATGCGGTGCAGCCGGCGGAATGGTTCGCATACGGCGCCGTCGCCACCCTTCATGCAACAGGCGTCGTGGACTGCCTGTCATTCGGATCGGAGAGCGGTACGCTGGAGCAGCTTCTCCCTCTCTCCCGCATCCTCGCCAGGGAACCGGACAGACTTCGCGCGGAGCTTGACCAGCGCCTTGCGGAAGGGCTAAGCTTCCCGTCCGCCTACGGCGCCGCGGCTGCCGCCGCCTTTGGCGTTTCCGAAGAAGACGCTGCCGGGCTGCGGGAACTGCTTACGAAGCCGAATAATTCCTTAGGGCTGCATTACCTGATCGCGCTTCACCGGTTAGGGAGCTCCATAGAGCCCTTCACCATCTCCAGGGAAAGCGCCCAGTATCATGACCCCGAGCCAGGGACCGGATCCATCGCCAGCGCAACGGCGGTCCGCAGGATCATTGCCAACCAAGGCATTGAAGCGGCTGCTCCGTATATTCCCGAATATACGCTGCGGATCCTGGAACGCGAAATCCGATCGGGCAGAGCCCCGATGAACTGGGACAGGTTCCGCCAGCCGCTGTTCCAGACCTTGCTCACATCTCCCCCGGCCCAGCTTGCGCAGTGTCTGGAAGTGACCGAAGGGCTTGAGTATCGAATCCGCCGAATGCTCCCCAAGCTCGATAACAGCTCCGTGGATGCGCTGCTGGATTCGCTCAAGACCAAACGATACACCCGTACCAAGCTGCAGCGCATGCTGGTGCATATTATGCTGAACCACCAGAAAGCCGGGATGAATCCCGGCGAGCTTGTCCGTGGCCCGGGCTATATCCGTGTGCTTGGGTTCAATGAGACTGGAAAAAAACTGCTGAGAACGATGAGGAAGACCGCTTCCCTTCCGGTCGTCATTAAACCGGCCTCGCTGGATCATCCCCAGCTTACGCGCGACCTTCAAGCAGC
Source organism: Paenibacillus sp. FSL R5-0810 (assembly GCF_038002285.1). NCBI lineage: Bacteria > Bacillati > Bacillota > Bacilli > Caryophanales > Paenibacillaceae > Paenibacillus > Paenibacillus sp. FSL R5-0810. The sequence continues at coordinate 647,958 of NZ_JBBOCF010000001.1, read as the reverse complement.
CGCCGTGTACGCCAACGCCTACCCGAATGCGGACGCCCGCGACCTCTACCATGACTATCGGCTGCCGCCCCTTACTCTTTAGGCGGCAGCTGCTCCAGATAGTCCAGCGCATCCTGCAGGCGCTCGACTTGTACAAGCTTCATGTCCGTTCCGATCCGGTCGGCCCGCTTCTTGGCTTCCTCGTAGTTCTTCGTCGGCACGAAGAAGATTTCGGCTCCCTCCCTGTCGGCCGCAACAATTTTGTGCTTCACGCCGCCGATGGGACCAACCTTGCCCGACTTGTCGATCGTGCCCGTTCCGGCGATCCGGTAGCCCTTGCTCAAATCGCCCGGCGTGAGCTGATTGTAAATTTCCAGCGTGAAGATCAATCCGGCCGAAGGTCCCCCGATGTTGGTATCCGCAAAGTTGATCACGTAATCCGGGTTGCTCGGCGCAACCTTCTGCATGGTGGCGATCATGACCCCAAGACCCGGGCGCTCCGCTCCCGTCTTTTCGTCCTTGATGCTGACGAGAGACACATCCTCCTTCAAGGTTTTACCTCCACGCTCCAGCTCCACCGACACCTTGTCTCCGACTTGCTTGCCGCTTAACAATGCGGCGATTTTCTCGTTGTCCTTCGCAGGCTGTCCGTCAATCCGGATCAGTTTGTCTCCCGGCCGAAAATGATCCGCATTGGCGGAATCGTCAGGGATCGACATCACGAACACGTAGGCCGGCTCAATGGCATATTCAACGCCGGCTGCCTGATAGGCAGCCTCCATAGCGGACGATTGGGAGGAGTTCATGTAATAGACCTGGGTGGCCGCGTATTCCTCCTTGCTCTGATCCCCCATCTTTTCAGCCTTTTGCACAACCTCGGCATTCGGATTGAACGTCGACATCATCAGCAAGGCAAGGTTCGCATAACTGGCCGATACGGTCGTCATCATGAACGTCCCCTCTTCCTCGGGATCGCTCTTCTCGACGCGGATCATCGGCCGCACCTCCTCGGCGCTGCCCGGCTGATAAATCAAATAAGGTGTCGGCATGTACACGACCAGGTACACCATTAATCCAACCATCAATAAATACAGTATAATTCTTGAGCCATTCGGTTTAACAGTCTTCTTCATCGCATTCTCCCTCGCCTTCTAAATCCGGGCCTCGCGCCAAGATTGGTCTGACGGTTGTCTCCCTTGCATAAAGTTGTACTAGCTATGTTTACGTCGAAAGGAGATTCCTTATGAATAAAGGCAACGCCACCAAAACCCAGTCCGGATTCGCCAGCACCGTCCTGCTGGGGGCAGCCGCCTTCTTGCTGGTGCTGGCCGTCGTCAGCGCGCCCGAGCCCGCCTTTCAGGCCACCCTGCAAGCTTTGAAATTATGGTGGAACATCGTATTTCCCGCACTGCTGCCGTTTCTTGTCCTTGTGGAAATATTGATGGCCTACGGCTTCGCCCATGGTGCAGGCGTTCTGCTCGATCCGCTCATGCGAAAGCTATTCAAGCTGCCGGGCAGCGGCGGCTGGGTGCTCATTACAGGGATGACCGCCGGATTTCCGGCCGGCGCTCAAGCCGCCGCCTCCATGCACAGGCAGGGCGACCTCGGCCCAGGCGAAGCGGGAAGGCTTGCCGCCATGGCCCACTTCTGCAATCCGATGACGATTCTGGTTGTCATCGGAACCGGGCTGCTCCATCAGCCAGCGGCGGGGTACCTGCTCCTTATCGTGCACTGGATTACCGGCCTCCTGGCCGCGTGGCTGTTCAGTTTTTTCAGAAGAACACCGCATGGACGAAACGATGTTGCAAAACCGAACAAGCCTGCCCGGCAAGTTCCGCTATTAAAGCGAGCCGCTGCGGCTGCATTGGAAGCCCACAAACGGGACGGGCGCAGCTTTGGCAGACTGCTGGGAGACTCCGTCACCCGCTCTGTCCAAACCTTAATGATGGCCGGCGGCTTCATCCTGTTATTTGCCGTGCTTACCCGGGTACTGTCCGAAAACGTGCTGCCCTTGCTTCCTTCTTATTTTACCTCGGGATTGCTGGAAATCCACCTTGCATCCGCATCGATCAGCAGCTCCGCCTTTACGAACAGCGCCATGCAGCTTGCCGTCTTATCCGCCGTACTCGCCTGGAGCGGCATTAGCGCCCAGCTGCAAAGCCTCTCCCTTATGCGGGATGCCGGCCTTTCGTGGAGCTACTTTATCCTGAAGCGAATCGTTCATTCCTTGCTCGCATTCTTGGTTATGCTGGTATGCTGGAAGCCCGCAAGCAGCCTGTCTGCCGCCATCGTCCCGGCCTTCAGAACGGAGCCGCCGCAGACTGGACAGAACGGGAATATCTTCAACCTGTGGACAGGATTTCCGTCCGTTCTTCAAACACAAATTGCCTTTTTCTTGCTGATTGCGGCAGCGCTATGGGTGATTTCATCCATTATTGTTCGCGTGCGGCGTTGAATTTACGGCGCAAAGCCGCATCCACCTCGGGACTGACCAGGTCGGTCGTATCGCCGTTGAAGTGTGCGATCTCTTTAACCAGACTTGAGCTGAGAAAGGAATATTTCGGATGGGTCATCATGAAGATCGTCTCCGCATCGGGATTCAGCTTATGATTGGTCGAGGCGAGCTGCAGCTCATACTCGAAATCCGTAACGGTCCGGATCCCGCGGACGATCACTTGCGCATTCCGCTGACGCACATAATTGGCTAACAGATCGCGGAAGCTGTCGATTTCCACGTTCGGCAGATGACGCGTAGCCTCTCTCAACAGATCCTTCCGCTCCTCCACCGTAAACAGCGGGTTTTTGCTTAAGTTGTTTAGAACGGCCACGATCAGCAAGTCAAACTGCTTTGAAGCCCTCGTAATGATATCCATATGCCCCATCGTCACAGGATCAAAGCTGCCGGGATAAACGGCAATTCGATATGTACTATTATTCTCGGTTGTCATCGTGTGATTCCTCCTCATCCGCACCGGCAGCTTGTCCTTGTACGGTTTCGTATCTGTATATGGTGACGGCGGTTTCGCCGTACCTCGCTGTTCGCATGCCGTGAAAATGGCCGAAGCTCTCCGGATATTCATAGCCCGACTCATATTCCAGAACAATAACGGCTCCCTCGCGTAGAAGCTTGCGCTCCGCCATATCATTCATGAGCTCATCCCCATTTTTGAATTTATAGGGAGGGTCCAGAAACACCAGATCGAATGCCGCGCCCCGCTTCTCCAGCACCTTAAGCGCTCTTGCCGCATCGTTGCGATATACCTCTGCCGCCTCTTGCAGGCGTACAGCCTTCAGATTATCCTTGATCGTCTCAATGCTCCGCTGCTCCACGTCAATAAAAACAGCACGATCCATTCCCCGGCTTAACGCCTCGATGCCAAGGCCGCCCGTGCCCGCAAACAGGTCAAGGACGGTTCCCCCGTCAAAGTAGGGGCCGATCATACTGAATATCGCTTCCTTCACTTTATCCGTCGTCGGACGGGTGCTCATGCCGGGAACGCTTTTCAGCGGTCGGCCTTTTGCACTTCCGGATACTACTCTCACTGCTCGATTCACCCGTTTCATCACATCAAGATTCATGGCCATGACGGCCATAGCATTGATTATCGTAACATAATCCTGCCGCATATGAAAAATGAAACATGCCCCCTCTTCATTTTTTTTCAAACTCAGGTATATTTCCGCTCCTGCCGGGCATCCTAAAGATATCGACATCAATGAATGTCGTAGACAACCGCGGAGAAGACTTACGTTTCCCCATAAGCTCTTCGTCCGGTTTCTCCTCTCCCATGAGGGAGCCTCTTCGGAGGCTCCCGAAAACAATCCCTGCAGTATCAGGATTTTACTGTAGGGATTGTTTTCTTTTTTTTTGTTCCATTTCGATGGATTTCGGCTCGGTATCTTAATTAAAAAAAACCGCTCATTTAAGATGAGCGGCTTCTTTTAACTGAGATGCTATCATCACCGTGATTTCTTAATATACCCCCGGATGTCGTTGAGCAGTTCATCGTCATCTTCCACCAGCTGTAACCGTCCGGCCTCCGTTCGTGTAACCTAAAGCGGGTGCGAACATAATTTTTTCCGAGTTTAAACTTAGGGAGCATATCAGGTGATGCGCAGCTCAATAAACCGTGTACGTTTGTCCGGTTTGGGCACCTTCAACGCTCTTTCGGTAGGCAAGCGCGGCTCTCCCGGCAGATACGGGCTCAAAGCCCGGGAAGTATGGACCGTATGTATCCATCGATTCCTTAAGTACATTGGGGCTGACATTGTTAATACGTATCCCTCGCGGCATTTCAATGGCTGCAGCCTGAACGAAGGCTTTAATCGCTCCTCCAGCCATGGCGGAAGATATACCTCCAATAATGGGACTGTCCATAATAATGCCGGTGGTTAACGTAAAGCTTCCCCGATCATGAACATGGTCCAGCCCGAGCAAAACAAGATTGATTTGCCCCTTCAATTTACCCATAATCGCGATTTCATTCAACTCCGGCGTCAATTCGTGGAGAGGACCAAAGTAAGCCTGGCCTGCGGTACAGACCACTGCATCTACGGAGCCGACAGCCTTATACATACTCGCGATACTTTCAGGAACGGACATATCCATGGTGATATCAGCACCTTTGCGTCCAGCTGTTATAATTTCATGATGCTGCCCCAGCTCTTTGCGAACCGCTGTCCCCAGTGTTCCGGATGCGCCCACCATCAAAATTTTCATGACCCTATTCCTCCATCCTGTTGGTCTGTATATGTCAATAATTGGACAAGTCAAATCGTATCACATGGAATTGCTAAATGCCAGATCGGGGAGCCTTGCTGTTCTATTCTTCAATTATGTATAATGGCCTGGCATGCCCTTACATAGGGGAAAGAGTAAAAAGGAGGAAATGAAACATTGAAGAAAAGGTTTGTAGCATTACTGTCTGCGGCAACATTGGTCGGCGGGATGACGATTGGTGTAAGTGCAGCTCCCGTCCTTGAGAAGATCACAGCTCATTTGAACTGGGGCATTGCCTACGAGGTGAATGGAAAGCAATGGACGCCGAAGGATCAGTCGGGGAACCGCATCGCCGCCATTTCTTATAACAACACGACTTACCTACCTGTCCGAGCGGTATCGGATGCACTGGGCGTTGCAGTGGAATATGATAATAAAGCTCAGAAAATCAAACTAGGCGAAAAATCGGATCTAACCCCGATTACATCGGAAGAGATTAAATTGTCATATGCCTCTGTTATAACCAAGGACAAGCAGCACACCGTACATAATGGTAAAGATTATGGTTCAGGAGTCATCCTCAATAGCATTAATGGGGTAGAAAAAGGATTCACGTTAAGACCTGGAGGCAAACACCAAACCCTCGAATTGTCCGTATTCCCTGTATCGGTTAACAAAGATATCGTGGTAAAAATCATGAGTGGGGGCGTGCTCCTGAAAGAAGTCGTTATCACTCCGAGCGACAGCATTGAAACAGTCACCGTTGATATTGATGGAGCCAAAGAAATCGAGGTTTCGGCTAAGTACCCAAAAGTCGAAATTGGCGACGATATTCTATTCTTCGCTGGAACTTATAAGTAAACGATAATGGAAGAAGAGCCCCTGCCATCGGCAGGGGCTCTTCTAGCGCTTTCAGCAGGTCGTGATTACTCTGTTCACTATAAAAGAATGGATTAGATAAATGCGCGAGTAATGATCACCAACAAGATGAATAATACCAAGATAGCACCTACTGAAGAGCCGTATCCATAACCACCATATCCTCCAGCTACTCCGCTCACATGTATCCCTCCTTTTTTGAACATACACCATACTATGACGCTTCCGCTAAAATGAACTGGGCGATCAACCTGACCGGACAATAATAATGAAAATGCCCCCGGGTCCAGGGGTCCATCCGTCATTAAAACAAAGACGCCAGGGCGCTTCTACTCCCTCGCGTCTTCCGTATATAGGCCTCTAATAAAGGCGGTTGTTATTCTTCTTCTTCGATCAATCGGTTGGGATCCGCCGGATTCAATAATTTCCTGCGCCGGTCAATCAGCCCTTCCTCCCCATGCTCGCGGAATTTGCGCATCCATACCTTTAACCGCCCGATGTCTGAAATTTGCAAGACGGATGCCACCTCTTTCTTCGTTTTACCCGCAAGCCGCATGGCGACTGCCTTCTTCTTCGTTTCGAAACTGTAGGTATGAAATGTCTGCCCCTTTTTCGCCATGATTATCACCTCTTTACTATGTATATCGGCCGAGGCTGCCCGTATTTCAATACCCCGGGTACTCCGGGCAAGTCACGCCTGAGCAGAGCCTTTGAAATCGAAATATGATCTTCCAAAGACCCCAGGATATGGTATAATTTCGTAAGAATTCATGAACTAGAAATTGGGGGATCATCCTTGGGGAAATTCATTATTTTTGGCATGCTGTTTTATATTTTCGGCAATCCGTTCATCGCCATTATTGTTCTTCTGCTTATCGTTTACGTCCTGGACCGCAGATTTGTCGGGGTGTTTCCCAGCATTACGCGTCCGATTCAGCGGGCAAGACAGATATCCAAGCTGCGAAAAAATATCGCAGCCAGTCCCAGCGACGTCTCCTCGCGACATGAGCTGGCAAGGCTGCTGATCGAGCGCCGCAAATACGGGGAGGCGCTGAAGCTGCTGGAGTCCATCTCGGAAAGCTTGCAGGATTCGGCGGAATACTGGGATGATATCGGCACCGCCCGCCTGAAGACCGGAAATACCGCTCAAGGAGAAGCGGATATCCTTCAAGCGCTGGATATCAATCCCCGGGTAAAATACGGCCGGCCATACCTAAGGCTTGCCGACGCGTTCCGCACGGCGGATTCCGCGAAAGCCCTCGATTATTTACAGAAGTTTCATACCATGCACTCTTCTTCTTCTGAAGCATACTACCTCCTGGGAACCATGTATCGGGTTCTGGGACAGCTTCAGGAATCCAAGGAAGCCTTCTCGGAGTCGATGAGCGTATACCGATCCCTTCCCAAGTACAAGCGGCGCCAAGAACGCAAGTGGGCGGTTCGGAGCTTTTGGCGGAACTTATTCTAAACGTGCCTGAAATCCATTATAAGAAGCTCCGCAGCAAGTTCACCCCTTCGAAGCATAACAAGGCCCGCCGGCGATTTGCCAGCGGGCCTTGTCATGCTTCTATGTTATACCAGCGGCTTGTACCCAAGCCGATGCAGCTGCTCGGCGATAATCCGGTAGCCTTTCCCGTTCGGATGAAGCCCATCCACCGATAGCAGCTCCTTCTCTTTGCCTGCAAATGCGGCATTCACATCGGCAATCCGGAAGTACACGTCGCTGAGGCTATGAAGATATCGATTAAACCGCGATACGTATTCCCCTGCTTCCCCGGAAGCAGGATAAGGATTGTACAGCCCGACGGCACGGATGAAATAAGCTTTGCCGCCTCCTGCCTTAATATTTCGAATATGCTTGACGGTGTTAGACATGTAATACTGGCAACGGAGCAGCGCCCGATCCAGAGATTCCCGGTCAGGACGGCCGCCGGCGGATTTCACGGCTCTGATCAAGTCGTTGCCGCCAATCGTTATGGTTATGATATGAGCCTGCTGCAAATGGTAACGATAGGCCGGATTTTGAACGATCCGCTCATACAGCCCCTCGGATGTTAATCCGTTGATCCCCATATTTTCGTGAGCCACAAATTGCTGAAGTCTCTCTTCCGCCATCCGGCGATATAGCGGAACAAAGCCGCTGCCAGGCATCGCCCCGAACCCGAAGGTCAGCGAATCGCCGACAGCGGTATAATGGTACACCAACATGTTCACCCCCTGTCCCGCTCGTTATGACATTATATGAGCGGGAGCATCGGTTGTGAAACGGGACAGTGCCTCGGATAAAAAGAATACAGGCTGATGCTTGTTCTTCGGATTACAGGGCCCTTAATCCGATGTCTCCTCATCGACCTCATAAATACAACGGAACCGTTCAACCCCAGGATATTTCTCGCCGAGGCTGTGCACTTCAAAGCCGATATTCCGGTAAAAGTCCACCGCTTCATCGTCGGTCTCCGCGATAACTCGCTTAGGCTTAGGATCGAGCTGAAGCAGCAGCTCCAATATCATCCCCCGTCCATAGCCTTTCCCCCGGTTCTCCGGGAGTACGGCAAGATGTCTGATCGTAACTTCATCCCGCTGAATATCACAGCCGATAATGCCGACGAGAAGCCCCTCCTCACGTAACCATAGAGCTTGCTCCCGCCTTCGGCCTTATAAAGTGAAACGGCCTTCTCTACCTGATCCGGATCGGGAAAAACCGAATAGCCAAGCAGTTCCCTTACCTCCAGCTTAGCCGCTTGGGATGTCATTTCCTTGAGCATACCTTGTATCTCCCATCATTATTGTGTGTATGAACAGACGAAAGCCTGTGTTAGAGCATTTCCTCCGCGCTTCGGCCTAGCTTCTTCAGAAGCTTGACCGCCTCTGCCTTTTCTTGATCGGTCAAGCCGCTGAGCGCCTTGATCATCAGCTGCTGGTGGCCGGGAAAGATCGATTCGAAGAACGCTTTGCCCTCCGGGGTCAGCTCCGCATATATCACGCGGCGATCCTCTGCTGATGCCCGCCGCACGAGGAGATTTTTCTTCTGCAGCTTGTCTACCACATATGTAATATTGCCGCTCGAGATCAGCACTTTTTCACCGATTTTCTGCAGCGGCTGCGGTCCTTTGTGGTACAGAACATCCAGGACGCCGAATTCCGTGGAATTCAGCCCGTGACTCTGAATGCTGCGGTTGGAATGCGTCATAACCGCATTATAGGCTCTTGCCAAAATAACCATCAAATGCAATGGATAATCCTCTTGTTCTTGAATATCCGACATATTTCACCCTCCGAAAGTTGTCATGTATTAAGGTTAATGAACGCAAGGCTCAACTGTCAAATGGATTATTCACTCGCCGAGTCAGCTCCGATAATCCGCACCGACCCGTCCCGGCATCCAATGATCGCTTGATCGGCCATCCCTAGAAACAAGCCGTGCTCGACCACGCCCGGAATGCCCGTCAGCCCGGCAGCCAGCTCTTCAGGCTCGGAGATCCGCCCAAAGCTGCAGTCTGCAATATAGTTGCCATTATCCGTCTCATAGACGGCTCCTTCGCGGTCACGGCGGATTTGTACAGAGCATCCAAGCTCCTTCAAGGATTGAACGGTCCATTCGTAGGCGAAAGGAATGATTTCGACCGGTAGCGGAAACGCCCCCAGAACGGGCACCTCCTTCGTCTCATCGGCAATGATAATCAGCTTGTCGCTGCGGTACGCCGTCATTTTCTCACGCAGCAGCGCTCCTCCTCCGCCCTTGATTAGCCGTAGCATCCCGTCAAGCTCATCCGCTCCGTCAATCGTCAAATCCAGTCGGTCGATATCCCGGACCGGGGTGAGCGGAATCCCCTGCTGAACCGCGAGCTCCTCGGAAGCCCGAGAGGTCGCTACAGCTTGGATATCGAGCCCCGCCCGGACCATTTCCCCGATTTTGAGAATGGCGTAATAAGCCGTTGAACCGGTTCCGAGACCGACCTTCATCCCGCTTTGGACATAACCGGCAGCACGCTCCGCCGCACTTTGCTTCATATTGTATTCCGTGTTCATACCGTGATCTCACCTTTCTACATCATGGTGCAACCCATGCTATAATATTCAATTATACCGACTTATTTCGTTCAACACGGAGGTTGAATATGCGAACCGAGAATCAGATCAAGTCCAAGCTCAATGAGCTTACCATGCAAAAAAAGCTGCTGCACGCCCGTATTGCACAGCTGGACGAGAGCAGTCCGCAGCGCGCTGCCCTAGTTCAACAGGAGGCCCGCCTCGACGATATGATGATCATGCTGGAATGGGTGCTGAACGAGCCGGAAGGCTCCTACCATATGTAATCAAGTATACCGAAATAACGAGAGGGGCGCCTTGGCGCCCCTGCCCTTATATTTGAGCCTCCTTCTCCCGCGTGAAGCGTTCGAGCCAGTTCTCATAGAGCTCGGCGTTCTCGGGAGAATAACACACAAAGTCAATCCGCTCCAGCCGGTTATCCGGAAGGTCCTCCTCCAGCAGCTTCGTAACAGCCGTAAGGGCAACATCGCAGGCCGGGGCTTTCGGGTATTCATAGATGCCGGTGCTGATATTAGGAAAGGCGATGCTTCGTGCGCCTACCTCAATGGCAAGCAGAAGACTGTTTCGGTAGCATTCCGCAAGCGTGTGCTCCTCGCGGCGCCCGCCTCCCTCCCAGATCGGGCCGACGGTGTGAATGATATGCTGTGCAGCCAAGCGCCCCGCACCTGTAATAACGGCGTTGCCGGGCGGGCACCCGCCCTGCTGCTTGCGAATCTCCATGCACTGCTCCATAATTTCGGGTCCGCCGGCACTGTGAATTGCACCGTCGACCCCTTTTCCGCCCAGCAATCCCGAATTTGCCGCATTTACGATAATGTCGCCCGTCCATGTCGTAATATCGCCTATAATGACGGAGACCGATGTCCTTCCGATTTTAAATGTTTTCATTCGGAAAATCTCCTTTCGGTCTTTTAACCCTTTATTACCCCGCCTGAGGGGCGGTTGACCCTGAATGCCCCGGCTTGGTGTTATCTTTTTTTGGCGACCGCCGTTAGCCGTTCGGTCAGCCGGATCTCATCCTGGCCCTGGAGCGCTTCCTCAACCGTCCGGTAGAACCGGAGCGTCCCCCGGTCCCGCGCGGCTTTCAGATGGGAGAGAAATACATCCCCCGCCTCCTCCAGCTTCAGATCCTCGGCTTTATGCCGAACCCGGCATAAGTACACCTTCATGGGACCTTGAGGATCCTCATATTCCATAACGCCGATCGGTGTCAGGGTCCGTTCATCCTCCCTCGTGAATTGGGGTGTCTTATAAACGGTATATTCCGAAGCCGGCGGAGGAATGTATGCTTCCCGCTTTTTATCTGCGATCAATCTGGAATTCATGAACGCAAGATAACCTGCTGCCGCAAATAAAATTACGGCCGCAGCAATGGCAATATTCATCATCAATAAAGCCTCTCCTTCTAATGGTTCGTATCGATCCACTCCTCTGGGGCGACCGTGCGTCGATCTACATGAAAATCCGCATTACTGCGATGACGAGCAGATGCAACGGATAAAAGGAACGCCACACCCAGCGGCTTACCCGGACGGTTTCAAGCTTTCTCCAAATCTGCGGACCATAAGTAATAAGCACTGTAGGAATAACGCTCCACATTTGAAGCTCCCAGTTATTGACGAACAGGAACAGCAGATTCAGCAGCATATGAAGCGGGGCGAGCCAGCTCGGCTTCGCATATCGAAAGATGAGAATCAGCATGAGTCCATAAGCACCGTAATCAAATGGAAGATCATTCAAGAGCGTGCATGCGGCTATGATGAGCATCGACGACAGTATCCACGATTTCGAGCGTTCCAGCAGATAGAGCACCAGTGCCCCAACAAACAGCGTAACGACCACGTTCAAGCCTCGGGTATCAAGCGCCAGCTGATAGGGGATTTGGGATATAACCGCAATAACGGCAAGTCGCAGCATGTAACGCGGTCTCGAGGAGGTATAACGATGCCCTTGAACCAGGGCGTAAGCGTAGATGGGAAAGGCGATGCGTCCGATGATCCGCCAAAATTCCTGATTCGGATAAAATACGAGCCCCACATGATCAATCAGCATCGTCAGCATAGCGATCCATTGCATCACGGCCCTCCTCCTTTGTACAGCTTTCGAGTACGCTATGTATTTTCGGAACCCAGCATATCTATTATCGGTTGCTTTGGGGACGGTTGCAAGTAGCGTTGAGGCTTGCCGAGTAAAACCTGATCATGCTGCCCGGAACTGCCGGGCTGCTGCAGCGAGATCCTCTGCTGAGGTGTGTGCCAAGAAGGTCAGCCTAATGATCCGGCGAACGGGCTTTCAGCATTTAAAAAAACCACCCGGCTGATGTGCCGGATGGCTGCAATATCCCTTATTCATGGGAGAAGATTCAGGACTTCGTACGCTTACGGCGCCCCGGCCGAAGCCGCTTGCGGCTTGTTATGGCTCGATGACTCGGGATGGCGGATCATCAGGACGCAGATGAGCGCCAGCAGCATGCTGCCCGCCGCACAATAGAACAATATCGAATAGCCCATGCCGTCGATCAGCTTGCCGAGGAGAGGCGGCGAGGATATGGCGGCAAGTGAAGATACAAGATAGTACATCCCCGTTCTCGTGCCGATGCTATCCTCCGAGCCGGTGGACACAACGAACGGGTAGGAATTGATGTTGATGCACGCCCAGAACAATCCTCCCACGGTCAGCAGGATCCGCAGCACAAGCAGCGACTCGATCAGCGGCACGAGGGAGAATACAATAAGCAATCCCAGGACGCCTATGCTGATAACACGCTTCTTCCCGAACCTGCTGCCGAGCCATCCGCTGGGAATCGCGAACAGCACAAACGCCAGCGAGAAGAAGGTCAAGGAAAAGGACGCCTGTGACTCCGTCAGTCCCATTTCATTTTTACCGTACAGGGTAAACAGCGTCTCTACGCCTTGATAGGCAACAAACCAGAAGAAGATGGCAGCAAGCAGAAGCGCCGTCGTACGGTTCAGCTGTTTCTTGAAGGATACCGCGGACTTGGCTTCCGTCTGGGCTTGATAACCTGGAGCATCTCTCCGTTCTTTAATAAACACCGTCAAGATAAGAAGGGACGCCAAGGTGACGACTGCGGCGGCGATGAATGGCAGCGACGGATGGGCATTATAGAGAATGGATCCGGCACCGAATGCCAGTATCGAACCGACGCCTCCCATGAAGTTAATGATCCCGTTGGCGCGCGTACGGCGTCGCTCTTCCGTAATATCGGGCATCAAGGATACGGTTGGCGAGCGGTACAAGCTCATGGCGAGGTTCATCAGCACCATGAACAGGAGCAGCGTCGCCAGTCCGTTATGAAAGGGGATGATTGCCGTAAACAATGCGCCAAGCGGCATCCCGATCAGCAGATAAGGCATCCTTCTTCCGAACCTTGTATGCGTCCGGTCACTCCGACTTCCTATCCATGGCTGCAAAAATAAGGCAAAGTAATTGTCGATTGTCATGAAAAAACCGATCAACGCGACACTGGAGATGTACCGCTCCAGAAAATAAGGCACAAAAGCGTTATACAGTGCCCAGGTGATGCTAATGCTGAAAAAACCGAAGCCCAGCAGCCATGTTTTTCTCAAAAGCTCACACTCCCTTAGTCTGCAGCAATCCGGAGAGCACGTTCGGATAATCGGTAATAATGCCGGCTACTCCGGCTTCGATCAATGATTTCATCTCGTTCTCGTCGTTAACGGTAAACGGATGGTATACGACGCCGTTCCGTTGTGCTTCCGCCACCCATTCAGGAAGAACAGCCTTCTTGTAGGCATGAAGCGCATCGGCTTGAATGCGCTTGGCGTATTCCCAAGGCTCGTACAAGCCTTCCATATATAAAATGCCCGTCCGGATATCCGAATCCACGCGCTTGCAATGAAGGAGCGAATAGTGATTGAAGCTGGATATGACGATACGATCGCCCATCTTAAATTGGTTGACCGCCTCGATCACCTTTTCCTCGAGACCCGGATACGGTACCGAGCTGTTCTTCAGCTCGATATTGACAATCGTGCCGCGGCTTTGGGTCAGCTCGAGCAGCTCCTCCAGCAGCGGAATGCGCTCCCCTTGGAATGCCTCACCGAACCATCCGCCTGCGTCCAGCTTCGACAGCTCCTCGTAGGTGTAATCCTTAACGAATCCTTCCGCTCCGGCAGTACGTTTCAGCGTCTCGTCATGGATGAGGACGAGTCTTCCATCCTTCGTCATCTGTACATCGGTCTCAATGCCGGTGGCACCAAGCTCCAGGCTTTTTTCAAAAGCCGCCATCGTATTTTCCGGGCAGACTGCTGAAGCCCCGCGATGGGCAAAATTGATTAATTGCGGCATGTTTTCCTTCGCCTCCTGAATGGTATAAAAGTTTGTCATTTTAACTATAGCTCGCAATTGTTAGAACTATGTTATCCCTCTTCTCATATTCCACAAGAAATGGGAAATCCCTGTCATGAAAGCGATTTATTTTATTTGGGATTGACGTCAAACGAATGTCATACATATAATTGTTAAGACAACTATTTTTGAAAGCGTGAAATGAAAGGTGTGACTTGTTTCTTGAAAACCCCTGCCTCCAATCCCTCCATCGGCTTTTACCTCGGCTACACCTATCGGCGGGCCTCCCAATGGTTCGGTCATGCTTTGAAGCCGTATGACATAACGCCCGAGCAGTGGCTCGTCCTGTATCGCATTTGGGAGCATGAAGGGCTGAATCAGAAAGAGGTCGCGGCGAAGGCCGATAAGGATCAGCCTACGACGACCCGGATTTTGGATTTGCTCGAGAAGAAGGGCTATACGCGAAAGACAGTCTCACCGCATGACCGCAGAGCTTTCCAGCTGTATCTGACCGAAACCGGCAAGCAATTGATTGACGCTACGGCGGAGATCGAACGCGATTGCGGCCGGCAGATCATCGAAGGAATCGACAGCCGGCAGCTGGAGCTATTCTGGGATACGCTCTCACGCATCAATGATAATCTTCAACATCTACAGAACAACAGGAGAGATAGCCTACATGAACCCGAATAACAACCCGAAACAACCATTATGGACCAAAGAATTCATTACCCTGATGGTCAGCAACCTGTTCCTGTTCCTGACCCTGCAGATGATGCTGACCACGCTGCCCGCATATGCGCAGGATGCCTTTACGGCCAGCCCGCTTCAGGTCAGCCTCATTACAAGTCTATTTGCATTCAGTGCGATTCTATCAAGATTCGTCTCAAGCAAAGCATTGGAGAAAGGCAAGCTCCGGCTTCTGCTGTATGTCGGCCTTGTCATCTCCTTGGCGGCAACCCTTGGTTATTATTGGGCCACCGGTATCGTCTTTTTGCTCATGATGCGCATCTTGTTCGGGATCGGCTTCGGCATGACGAGCACCTCGTTCCCGACGATGGCATCCAACGTGATCCCGCCCAAACGGATGGGCGAAGGCATGGGGTATTTCGGTCTATCGACGACGCTGGCCATGTCCATCGGTCCGATGATCGGACTTACGATGCTTCAGGACGGAGGCTTTACGCCGCTCGTGATGCTTACCGTGCTGATTAATATTCTGATCTTCCCGCTGGCCTTCATCCTGTTATCCAAGAAACCGAAGGCGGAGGCCGCGCCGGTGTCTAAGGCGCAGGCGGATGATGTGCCGACCGGATTTAACCGCAAACTGATCCTCCCGAGCGTACTGAACTTTTTAATGTCGATTACGTACGGCGGACTGCTCAGCTTTATGGCGTTATATGGCCATGAGGCCCATCTCAGCAATCCCCAATACTTCTTTCTGTTCAATGCGCTGGCCATCATTCTCGTTCGCCCGTTCTCCGGCAAAATTTATGATCGCTACGGGCATAAAGCGCTGATGGTTCCGGCTGCCATTCTTATGATTGCAGGCCTGCTGCTGCTGACCTTTGCCACTTCAACGGGTTCGCTGCTGCTGTCGGCACTATGCTACGGCCTGGGCTACGGAGCAATGCAGCCATCGATTCAGACCTGGATGATCCAGGAGGTTCATCCGAAGCAGCGCGGCATGGCTAACGGCATGTTCTTCAACTCGCTCGACTTCGGCGTAGCGGTCGGCTCGATTGTGCTGGGGTCGATTGCCAAGGCAACATCCTACGGCATGATGTACCGGTTCTCTGCCATTTCGTTGGTGCTGCTTATCGTGATATATGGCATCATGAAGCTGGTGCGGGGGACTGCGGCAGCTCCTCCTGCCTTAAACGAGTCGAATCAGAGCGCTGCCGGATAACTCGCCCTGCAGCTCTTTCATGTGCATAAACGAAAAAAAGGTCTTGTCCACTCACTTGTGGACAAGACCTTTTTTCTTAATTCCCTTCGGCTTCTTGAATTCCACCCGATAGGATCCGCCCCCCGGATCATCCTTCTTGGCTTCGGGTTTCACGGCAAACAGCGTAAGCAATCCGCCTACCGCAGCGATGGCTGCAAGCGTGCCGAACATGACCCCGTGATGCGTTCCCAGCAGCAAGGAGACGACGGGCGGTCCCAGCGATACGCCGATAAACCGCATGCTGCTGTATAGCGACGTGATCGTTCCCCGCTGCTCCTTGTCAACCCCCTCGGTCAGCAGGGTATCCATACATGGGAGAACCATTCCGATCCCGATTCCGCCGATGGTCATCATGCCGATCACGAAATAGATCTGATCGCTGAATCCGATCACGAGCAGCGAAGCCGTTAAGAGACACATTCCGGCAAACCCCGTCCACTTCATCCCTCGTTTGTTTTTTCCGGTGAATTTCCCTGCCAAGTAGGAAGCCAAACACAACATGGCAAGAGGGATGGCAAGCACCAAGCCTTTAACGACTCCCTGCAGGCGGTATGTGCTTTCCAGCGTCTCGGATAAATAGAACAGCATGCCAAACACGCCAAACATGGCAATGCCTCCGATCGCAAATATGGCATACATCCACCGTCCCTTCTCGCGAAGCACCTCACGGGTTGTCTTTAGAAACTCGCCGAGGGATCGCTCATCATGATCATCTCCCTTGGGCGCCTTCACCAGAAAGATGACGAGCACCAACGAGATCAAACACAGGACCGGAATGGCGATAAACGGCAGAAACCAAAGAAAGCTACCTAGCAGCGCCCCTAGGATTGGACTTATAACCTTGCCGAACGTATTGGATGTTTCGATAATACCCAAGCTTTTACTAACCTTCTCTTCGTCATTGAACATATCGCTGACCAGCGGAATCACGATCGGAAATGCGCCCGCCGCACCGATTCCCTGAAGAAACCGGCCAGCCAGAATAACATAATAAGATGTCGTTCCCGCGAGCAGCCATGCTGCCACGGCAGAGACCGCTCCGCCCGCCGCCGCAATGATTAAACTCGGTATGATGATCTTCTTGCGCCCGAACCGGTCCGATAAATAGCCTGCGATCGGTATCAGCAAAATGGCTACCACGGCATAAACCGTAATCAGCATGCTAACTTGAAAGGAGCTTATTCCCAGGACTTTAGATATTTGCGGCAAAATGGGAATCAGCATGGAGTTGCCGAGCGTCATAATGAGCGGTATGGAAGCAAGCGCAACCAGGTCCCATTTTTTACTTTCCATGAGAAGACCACCTTTATGTTATCAGTATCCATATTGTAGGTTCTTTCGCCTAGAATATGCATCTGATCAAGGTGGTCGATTTTACCCGAATAAATTATGGTACTGCCTACACTTTAAACCCGGACATCAGCTCCGTCAGCTGCTTCGACATGCTGTTCAGATCCTCTACGGAGCCCGCAATCTCCTCCATCGAAGCCAGCTGCTCTTCGGTCGCCGCGCTTACGCTTTGAGTTCCCGCTGCCGTTGTTTCCGTTACGTCCTGTATTCTGCGGATGGTGTGCACCAGCTCTTCGGCTCCGGCATTCATCTCTTCCGTTGCCACGGTCACGCCATACATCTGACCGTTTAATTCCTCGATGGCCCGCTCGATGTCTTTGAACGCCCGTTCCGCCCCTTGCGCGACATCCATGCCCTCGGAGACCTCGCGGGTGCTTCGTTCCATCACATTCGCAAGCTCATAGATGTCCTGCTGGAGCTGTTGAACAAATTGGCGGATTTCGATCGAAGAATTCGAAGCCTGGTCGGCCAGCTTTCGGACCTCGGCCGCAACGACCGCGAAGCCTCTGCCGTGTTCGCCCGCCCTGGCGGCTTCGATGGAAGCGTTCATCGCAAGCAGCGAGGTCTGCTCGGCAATTTCGATGATCACCTGACCCATGACTCCGATGCTGGAGGCTCGCTCGCCAAGGTGGCGTACGGATTGCGCCGACTGGTCCACGCTTGTACGGATGCCCTTCATTTGATTCAACGTCTGTACGATCGCCTGCTCTCCATCGGCGGCCAGCCTGTTGGCTGTCGATGCAAGTCCGGACACCTCTTGCGCCGTCATTGCGATATGCTTCATTCCTTCAGCCATATCGGTTACGGTTGTTGTCGTTTCCTCCGTATCCTGAAGCTGACTCTCTACCCCTGCAGCCACTTGCTCCATAATGCTTGAGGTTTGATGCGTGGCTTGGCGAATCTCCTCGGTCGTCGTATGCAGAAGAGACGCGGATGCGCCGACTTGGCCTGCCGTATCTTGAATTTTCACCACCATGTCTCTAAAGCCCTGTACCAGCTTATTATATGCGTCGGCGACATCCCGGATTTCATCCTTCGTCGTAATATGCAGCCGTGTTACGAGATCGCCGCCTCCCTCCGCAATTTTCAACAGTTGATCCTTCATCCGGTTCAAAGGCTGAATCGAACGGGTCAGCAGATATCCCTGTACGGCAAAATACGCGATTGCGGCAAGTCCTATCAATAGAATGACGTTATTCTGGAATCGGCTGGCTTCGGCAATTCGGTTCGCCTGCTTGGCCAGCGCTGCATTTTTGCTGGCTGTAAAATCGGTAACGAGCGTTTCAAACGATTTGCGTAGCTCCCGCTCACGATTGAAGGCCTCCTCATAGATTCGGAAAGGCACCGCTTTATAGAATCCGGAATCATAGCCGAGCTTATTCAATACCTCGGTGACCGCACCGGTATAATCGGCGAATCCCGCTTCGATGCCCTCAATCACCTTCTTGTCCTCGGCGGAGGTCATCAATCCCTTCGTCTCCTCCATCAACGCTGCGATGGACTGCTGCTTCGATTTCAACGAGTTGACATACTCATCGTCGCCGGTTAACAAATAACCCCGTTCATCATTCGATATGCCGGTTAATAAATATTCCAGCTGGGTCAGGTTATAGATGATCTTCTGATCCACATCGATGATTTGACTGAACTTTCTCTCTGTCGAATTTGTGGAAATAAATGCAATGACTATGATTACCGCCGTGACCGCGGCAAGAATCGTAGATGAAAGTATGAGTTTCGTTTTTATTTTCATCCGTGAGCACCCGACCTTTTGTATGAATTTATATTCCCAAGGTATTTTTCGGCAAAAAAGCCCATGAAATGAATAGATCATCAGACGGATGAAACGCAAAACTTTACGGAAAACACCTACTTTATTGTCCACTGGCCAAATGTTTTATCAAAAAAAGAGGCTGACGGCCTAAACTGGCACATCAACCTCATTGCATTCCTAGCAGAGGATACCGCCTCTTCTAATTTGTTGAATCCGGAATAAAACGGCTTTTCTCGCCGACATGGTAAATGTGAAGCCGGTGCATGGCTCGCGTGCATGCCGTGTAGAACAGC
Organism: Paenibacillus sp. FSL R5-0810; assembly: GCF_038002285.1. Taxonomy (NCBI): domain Bacteria; kingdom Bacillati; phylum Bacillota; class Bacilli; order Caryophanales; family Paenibacillaceae; genus Paenibacillus; species Paenibacillus sp. FSL R5-0810. The sequence goes on along the minus strand of NZ_JBBOCF010000001.1, from coordinate 628,636 downwards.
TTCCGGTCACTTTCCCGGCGGTATACTTCCTCAGAACCGTTGTAGATGATCACCGCGTCAAATTCTACGCCTTTGGCCAGATACGCCGGAACCACAAGCGTTCCCTTCTCAAAGGCAGGCGTGTTCTTGGTGATAAGCCGAACCTGGACGCTCTCCGACAGCTGCCGGTGCACGCGCCGGCTCTCCTCATCCGTTCGGCAGATCACAGCGACATATTCATATCCTTGGGCATGAAGCTCGGCGATGTCTTGAATCACCGCCTGCTCAAGCGCTGCTTCATCCTTGACCGGGGTGACCTGCGGTGCCTCGCCGCTTCGATTGAATGGAACGATCCGGTCTCCGCCGGGGATCATCTGCCGCGTAAATTCCACGATTTCATGCGTTGAACGATAGCTCTGAGTGAGGTTAATGACCTCGGTCTCTTCTTCACCGTACAGGCTAACCAGATTTTCCAAACTTCCTAGCGCCTCGCCATGCGCATAGATCGCCTGGTTCAAGTCCCCCAGCACCGTCATCTTCGCCCGCGGGAACAGCCGTTTCAGGAATTCCAGCTGAAATGCGGAATAATCCTGAACCTCGTCGACAATGACATGCCGGATCGACGTGTTGGTCCGGAAGCCCTGAAGCAGCTCCTTCAGATAGAGGAACGGCGTAGCATCTTCATACATCAGCCGTTTCTCATGCAATGCCTGAACGGTGAGATTGCAGATCTGCTCCCAATACTTCGGCAAAGAACCCGTGTTTCCTGCAGCCCGGCGGAATAATGCTTCGTCCTGGAACAGCTTGCGGTACATACCCGATACATCGACGTATCGATACCGCTTGATCCAGCGCCGGATCGGCTTCAGGCTGTCGCTGACGACCATTTTGGCCAGAATATCCCGCTCTTTCTCGAAATCGTCAAAAGTCGTTTCCTTACGATTCTGCTTTCTCCGCATCGTCTGGTAAGCGCGTTGATAATCCTCCGAGTCGAGCAAATCGATTTTCTCCTCCACCCAAGGCGCACTTTTCTCTTGCTGGGCGAATTCGGACAATCGCTTCAGCAGCCATTCCTTCATGAGATCAATGCGGCCGGCCAGCTTAACGGCAGAGTCGTAGCTGTAAAACTGCGCGGCCATCTCATCGGAACTCACGATTACTTTGCCTTGGAACACCGCCGGCTTGAAGAGCATTCCTTCCTTCTCGAGCAATTCCTTATAACGCCGAATCGTATCCAGATATGCACCCGAGGACTTAAAGGCGATGCCTTCAAGCCGGGCTTTATACTCCGGCGAGTCTTCTTCATTTAGAAGGGTTTCCGTCTGGGTAAACACATCCTCCAAATCAAACTCTTTGCCCAGCCGAAACTCAAGATAAGACTGAAACGTCGTCTGCTGCATATTGTCCTCGCCCAGCTCAGGCAGAACGGTGGACACATAGCTGTTGAAGAGCGGGTTGGGCGAGAACAGGATCATCTGATCCGCCCGCAGCGTCTCACGATATTTATACAATAGGTATGCGACCCGCTGCAGGGCAGCCGAGGTCTTTCCGCTGCCTGCAGCCCCTTGGACAATAAGCATGCGCGTTTTATCGTTGCGGATGACCGCATTTTGCTCTTTTTGAATCGTAGCGACAATGGATTTCATCCGATCATCCGCGCTATGGCTGAGCACCTGCTGGAGAAGCTCGTCGCCGATCGTCATGCCTGTATCGAACAGCACCTGGATCTTGGCGTCATGGATGACAAACTGACGTTTAAGCAGCATCTCTCCGGTCACCATGCCCGAAGGCGTCTCGTACTGGGCCGGTCCCGGCGCTCCGTCATAATAAAGACTGGAAATCGGTGCCCGCCAGTCATACACCAGGAAGGTCTCCATATCCTCGTCCATGAAGGAGCCTGTTCCCAAATAGATCGACTCCGTCTCCGGCCATCCGTCTTCCTGAAAATCAATCCGTCCGAAATAAGGGGAATCGACAAGCTTCCGGTATTTCTTGAGCAGCTTGCTTGATTGCAGATGGGCGCGTTCCCGTTCCGACAACACCTGGGATTGCTGTCTCAGGTTCGTTGACGTCTCGCCCAAATCATCGGGGTTGCTGAAGTTCACGGTTACCTCGTCCCAGAAATCCTTCCGCATTTCGATGACTTCTTCGCGTATCCCTCCGACATCTGCTTCCAACTCCGAAATCTTCCGTCCGATCTTGCCCGTAACTTCTGTAACTCGCCCTTGTTCATCTTGCCAATCCTGTTCGCTGATAGCCATTGCTCATCCCCCTAATCTACTGGTTGACAGCGTAAGAAATCTGTGATACAATATAATTGTCATATTATGACCATTTATGTCTTATTAATGACAGAACATTGCTTATTATAGCAGTGTGATGAAGTGGAATCAATATTATAATGAACATTAGGAGCCGGCTGCGAAGCCGGCTTTTTTGCTGCCTTCCATGACCTCTTCGTAACGTATAGGGTTCGGAGCGGGTTCAACGGAACCCGTTCGTCACCTTATTTTTTCAGCCACGAAAATAAAGGCTCCTCCTGCCCGTCATCCTCTACCACGCGTTCCACATGCTCCGCTACCCGGTTCAGACGATCAAGCTGGTACCCGTAATCGTACATTGCCGCGGCAACAACGGAAAGACGAAGCCCGCCGGGCTCTCCTCCAGGGCCGCACATGACGTGCGCCATAAATTCCTCATTGTTCTCAACCATCGTCTCGGCTTCATCCTCGTTCGGCTTCAGTTTGCCCTCGAATTTCCATAAGATGTGCTCATGGTACTTCATCAAGCGCTCCAAATTGGCATCGAACTGCTGGTCGATCTCCTCCGTACGCTCGGCTTGGAAATAATGGTTCTCAACCGCATCCAGCACTTCGAAGCCCTTGCGAAGCGATTGAAGCAGCTGCTTATATACCACAAGCTGTCTCGCCTGGCTGTATTTCGCCCGCTTCAGCTTCTTCTGCTCCTCTTCAAACAAGTTGTATTTGTCGGATAACGATTTAATCGCAGACTCGAGTTCCTTCTTCTCCGCACGATACACCGAATCCTTCATTTCATGGGAAATCGCGGTGCGCAGCAGGAGCGACATTTTCCCGAATACCGTATGAATTCGCGTAATGTACTGCTCCTTCGGTTTGGGCGGAAAGACGAGAATGTTAATGAGGAAGGCAGATATAATTCCAATAAGCGTTAAAATGAACCGGTTCAAAGCAAAATCCCATTGACCGGATGCCTCCATGACCGAGATGACCGTAACCAATGTCAGTCCAATCGTCTCTCCCATCTTCAGCTTCATACAGATCATAATGACGACAATGCAGATCAGGCCGACCGAGATCGGCTGATTGGACAGGAAATAGCCGCCAAGCATGGCCAGAATCGCTCCAAGCGTGCTTGTCTGCAACTGATCCAGGAAGTATCTCCACGATCGGTAAATCGAAGGCTGCATGGCGAATATGGCGGCGATTGCGGCAACGACCGGCGATTTGAAATCCAGCAGCATCGCCATATACAACGCCAAGGTTACGGCGAGACCGGTTTTGAACATTCTTGCTCCGAATGCCATAGGCAGCCCTCCTTATCTGTTACATCATTAAACCTCACGCTACACCTATTAAACTCAGCAATGAACACAATGATACATACTCCTTCACAAGAACCGCTATGACTTGAATTACCTTTTTAGCATCCGATACGATGCGCGCGAGCGCTACTAGCCTGACCCGCGAATCATTCCGGCATCCTTTCGACGGAAGCCCTCCATGAACCTCTCATACTGCCCGACCGACAAGGCTAACCAGAAGCACGCAGCCAAATACCCCCCAACGATATCGCTGGGATAGTGAACGCCAAGATAAACCCTGCTCAAGCCGATACTCCCGATCATAAGGATGGCAATAACGATCAGCACTATCCGGCCTTTTCCGGACTCAATATGCCTCCACAGCAAATAGGCCAAAACACCGTAGAACGAGAAGGCAACCATCGAATGGCCGCTGGGAAAGCTGTATCCGGTTACCTCAATCAATCGGTGGATATCCGGTCTCATCCGCTGGAACGCAAGCTTCAATAGAAGATTTAGAATCGAGGAGCCGGCAATGACTCCGATGAGCAGCAAAATCTCAGTTCGATGCTTGAGCAGTACATACTGTAAAGCGATCGCAATCAGGCACAAAACAATAATCGGATCTCTCGAGCCAATAAAAGAAAGCCAGACTGCGATATCCGTGATCCACGACTGTTCGAAGCTTTGAACATATCGACTAATCGCATGGTCCCAATCATCTATTCTCTTGTGCTTCACTAGAGCAGCCAATAGGACGAAAGCTAATAAAGTACTTAGCGAAATGAAACCAATCCACCGCCTTCGCACCCTCAGCCGATTTAACTGTTCCTGCACAATGACGTTCTCCTTTTAATCGAATGGAATCGTATCCGAGACAAATGGGCGAATCAAGATCATACCATTTTCCTGCCATGAAGAAAAGGAGCTGTGGATCTGTTCTTCCCGATATTTTCATAGTCTTTGTCAAATCACGGCGGAATACACCCTTTAAAATAAACAATCGCCCTCCCTGAGTTGGATTACTTAAGCATCCGCTCCAGGCTAGGGCGATTGAAGTTGTGTTCTGTCATGAGAACAAAACACCAGGATCGCAAGTAAAAATTGGTCAACGTGGCGATCTTTTCCTATTCATCCAATGATTTGGATGATCGATTCGCCGCTGCTAACCGTTCCATTATCTGTCTAAGTGAGGGGGCGACCATGCGGAGCTCTAAGCACCGGTTTTTAGCTGTCCGCGCTTTGTCAGGATCTCCTTCACGGCATCGGCCGCTTCGTTTACGCTCCTTACCGAGACAGTAACCGGCTCACTGTCTTGATACTGGCTTGCAGTGTAGTTGTACTTCGGATCATAATAATGCTCCAGCAGCATCCGGATCCCTTCGGCGAAACGCCCTTCCTCCAGATGCTTTCCGATTTCGGCAGCGATCGGCGTATGGATCCGTCCCTTGATCAGACGATACGCTTCCAAATATTGCTGCTGATATTCCTCGGGGCGATAGTCCTCCATAATTTGGCGAATGCGCTCCTCCATCGGAAGCTCCAGTACTATCGCGACCCCTTTCTCCTTCATCTGCATAAGAAAATCGGGAACGACAATCTTGCCGATCCGCTTGCTCTCCGCTTCAAACACAATATACGGGGCATGCTCCAGCTGTTTCAACCGCTCGAACAGCTTGGCGTCAAACGACTTCTGATTGCTCGCATTAAGTCCGATGTGGCCGAAGATCGAGCCGCGGTGCCCGGCCAGTCCCTCCAGATCGAGCACCGGGTAGCCTTCCTCCTGCAGCTGTTTGAGCACCGCTGTCTTGCCGGTTCCCGTCAGGCCATGCAGCACGAAGGATTCTGCAGGAAGCTTCAGGCGCTCCATCGTATCCAGCACATACTTACGGTATGCCTTGATTCCGCCCGAAATCCGGCTGACATGGATATCCATCAGGGAAAGCACGGTCGCTGCGGTTCGGCTGCGCATGCCTCCGCGCCAGCAATATACCGCTTTATCCCCCTCGATTTCTTTAAACTGCTTCACGAATGCGGGCAGCTTGGCGGACATGATCGCCAGCCCGCGCTCCTTCGCCGCATCAACCCCGACCTGCTTGTACAGCGTTCCGATTTCAGCCCGCTCCTCGTCATTGAATACCGGGATATTCAGGCTCCCTGGAATGGTCGCATCCGCATATTCCGAAGGGGAACGGACATCGATCAATGTCAGCTTCTTGTTCCGCTGAAGTTCCATAAGTTCTTCTACCGTGATGTCTTGAAACATGTCTGTTCGCTCCTTATATCGATTCGCCTGCAAGCGGTCCTTGCTTGCTTACCATTCAACCGAGATCCGTCCGCCATGCTCGGAAACGACCTCTCCGATCCGGCCGGCCTCTAATCCCGCAGCCTGCAGCTCTTGAAGAAGCGCGTCCGCCTGGGAGCCCTCCACCGCAATCAAAAGGCCTCCAGATGTGACGGCATCACTCAGAATCCACTTATCGTATTGGTCCATTCCGTCCGGAAAATCAACGGAGTCCTTCACATGGTCGAAGTTGTTCTTCGTTCCTCCCGGAATGACGCCGAGTTCGGCAAGCTCCCTTACCCGTTCCAATACCGGCACAGCGGATTTGATAATCCGGATTCCCGCTCCGCTTCCCTTCGCCATTTCAAGCGTATGACCGAGGAGACCGAAGCCGGTAACGTCCGTGCACGCATGCACTTGATAAGGCTCCATGATTTCAGCGGCGGTTTTATTTAAAGCAGCCATAACTGCCGTGACACGGCGGATCTCATCATCGCTTAACAAATCCTTCTTCATGGAGCTGGACATAATGCCGACGCCGATCGGCTTGGTCAAGATCAGGGCATCGCCCGGCTTAGCGCCGGCGTTTGTTCTGATCTTATCCGGATGAACAGTCCCTGTAACGGCCAAGCCGAATTTCGGCTCCTTGTCGTCGATCGAATGACCGCCGACCAGCGTAACGCCCGCTTCTTTCAGCTTATCGCCCGCACCGCGGAGGATGTCGGCCAGTACCTGCTTGTCCAGCGTCGAAATCGGAAATGCCACAATATTCAGCGCCGTCAGCGGCTTGCCGCCCATCGCGTAAATGTCGCTGATTGCATTGGCTGCGGCCACTTGCCCGAAATCGTAAGGATCATCAACGATCGGCGTAAAGAAATCGACCGTCTGCACCATGGCGAGGTCATCCGTAAGACGATAGACGCCGGCATCATCGCTCGTATCCAGCCCGACGAGCAAATTCGGATTCGGCTCCGTTTGGGGCAGCTTGCGTATGACCTGCGCCAAGTCGGCCGGGCCGATCTTGCAGCCGCAGCCGCCTTTGGAGGAATAAGAGGTTAGCTTTATTTTGTCGGATTGACTCATTTCTAGGACTTCCCTTCATTATATATATTACGGCTGTTACCCCCGTTAGGGATTCAACATGCAACAACCCCGGATATGAGGTGCCGGTGAAACACAGCTCAAGGACTCCGGGGAAAAACAATTTCGTTTATTACGCTACGCATTTACCTCAGGATTTGTAAAACCCTCCTTTCTATTATAAAAAATCAACCGCAGGAAGTCTAATCCTGGTTCGCGTATCTGATTCCCTGGTAAAATAGTTGCTTATGCTTGATTTATGGTATAATAATGGATTGGAATATGTTTATCATCCCAGATATATCGGAGGAATCTCGACTATGACTCACACCAATGATGGCCGAATGCCGCTTCATCATACAGACCGCAGAAAAACCTTATGGTTTATCGTCCTGTTTATCATGATCGCGGCGGCAGGATTGACATATGTAAAATGGTGGCCGTATTACAATAAAGCCCTTAAAGCGATCGTAGATCACAGTATCGGCTCATCCATCCTGAACTTTCAACCGGATAACACCTTACCGTCTTGGCAAGCGGCCTGGGACTATGCCGTCACCTACTTTAAAGCCGTATGGAAAGCCGCCGTGCTCGGCATTTTGCTGGGAAGCCTCGTGCAATCTCTGCTCCCGCAAGGCTGGCTTCTGCGCGTGCTGGGCAAATCCAGCTTCGGCAGCACAGCAATCGGAGGCCTGGCATCCATACCGGGCATGATGTGCTCCTGCTGCGCGGCTCCAATCGCGGTCGGCTTGCGTAAGAAAAAGGTATCCGTTGGCTCGGCCCTCGCCTTCTGGATCGGCAATCCGACCATAAACCCGGCTACACTCGTATTCATGACCTTTGTGCTGTCCTGGAAATTCACGCTGCTGCGGCTCGTGTTCGGGATCCTTCTGACCTTTGGTGTCAGCTACCTGGCCAACCGGATCTCGAAGGAAGCAGCTCCTGTAGAGATCGACGCCGCGGAGCAGCCTGACGAGACCGACCCTCGTCCGCTGTGGAAACGCTGGATGTCGAGCATCGCCGACATGGTCATCCGGGTCGTTCCCTCGTACTTCATTGCCGTGCTGCTGCTCGGAGCGCTGCAGGTGTGGATGTTCCCTCAGCTCGGTGAAGCTGCCGGCGGCGGCATATTGGCGATCATGTTCTTCGCCGTGATGGGCATGCTCTTCGTCATCCCGACGGCAGCGGAGATCCCGATCATCCAAGCCTTCATGGCGGCTGGACTTGGAGCGGGGCCTGCGGCGGCTCTTCTCTTGACGCTGCCGGCGATCAGTCTGCCGTCCTTGTTTATGGTAAGACGATCCTTCCCCCGCAAGGTGCTCTGGTTCGTGGCGGGCTCCGTCGTGATCCTGGGCATAGTCTGCGGATTGGCGGGCACGCTGTTCCTATAGTTTAGGGGGCATTCCATCCCTGATTTCATATTTTTTATTTTTTCTTAAGGTAAAGCCCGGACATATCTGGTACAGTGGTTACAGAATGATCCAACATATTATTTGGAATCGAAGGGAGTCAATTACTGAATGAAAGATAATGATTTGCAGCCAAATCTTCCGGGAGAGCCCGATGAGAAAAGCGGACAAGCCGAGGAGAATATTCAGCAAGAGAGCCATTCCGGGGAGGATTTCCGCGACTCGGGCAGCTTGGATTTGTCCAAAGAGGAAGACAAGGTTGGACTGATGCTCCCGGATGATCAGCCTTCGCAAGAGGAAGCAGCCCCTTCCGGCGGCGGCGGAAACGGCAGCAAAGGATGGATGATCGCCTCCCTCGTACTCGCGGCGGCACTGATTGTCGTCCTCATCGTGCCTCCGTTTGCCAAAGGATCCGGCAACGAAGCGGTAGCGAATGTCAATGGCGTCAGCATCACGAAGGACCGGTTGTATGATGCGCTGGTGCAAGCCGGAGGACCACAAACGCTTGACGGCATTATCCGAGATGAGCTGATTGATCAGGAGATGAACAAGAAGTCCCTCACCGTAACCGACGAAGAGGTAACGGCCGAGGTTGCCGCCCTCAAGGCAAGCTACCCATCGGAGGACCAGTTCAACATGGCGCTCATGCAGGCCGGCATGACGGAAGAGGATCTAAGCAAGCAAATGCGTGAGCAAGTGAAGCTTAAGAAGCTGCTTGGCGACAAAGTCAAAGTTACCGATGATGAAGTGAAGGAAATTTTTGAGCAGAACAAGGAAAGCTTCGCTACGCCTGAACAGGTGCGGGCTTCCCACATTCTGGTCGAAACGAAGGAAGAAGCCGACAAGATTTACAAGGAGCTGCAGGAAGGCGCAGACTTCGCTGCGATCGCCAAGGAGAAGAACCAGGATGCAACGAAGGATAAAGGCGGCGACCTGGACTTCTTCGGTCGAGGCGAGATGGACCCTGCCTTCGAGGAAGCTGCATTCAAGCTGAAGAAGGGCGAGATCAGCCAGCCGGTTAAGAGCTCCTTCGGTTACCATATCATTAAGCTGACCGACCGCAAGGAAGCGACCAACCCGACCTTTGAGGAGAAGAAGGAAGAAATCCGCGGCCAAATGGTCAACCAAAAGGTGTATCAGGAGTCCCCGGCTTACATCCAGGAGCTTAAGGACAAAGCGAAAATCACCAACACGCTCGATAAAAGCTCCGCAGATGCCGAAGGCAAAGATACAGCAGGCGAAGATACAGCAGCAACGCCGGCTAAATAAAACCAATAAAAGCCTTATCAGGAGGATTGCCGAAGCTTGGCCAACCCCTGCAAATAAAGCCCTGTACCGGTCGGTACAGGGCTTTTTTAGCGGCATTTCGAAAAAGTTCTTTTATCCCCGAGTAAAACATGATAAAATGTAAGCGTTATCAATAGTTGATCAAGGAAAAAGGGGGAAGCAGAATGACGAAGCGCGTATCGGAATCCCGCAACATGTATGAGGACTTCGTGGTGGAGACAGACATTCTGTTCTTTAAAACCGGATCGCACGGTTTGGTCAGCTTTCACGGCAGGAACTATAATATAAAAAAGAGAATGACTGCCGACAACATCAATTCCCTGGTCTCGGGCAAACAATTCTACTATGTCGGAGGCAACTGTTACGTCAATATCGACAAGGTGACGGACGTCGAGCAAGGCATCGTATACTTCGGGGAGAAGGCTCCCTCCGCCAAGCATCTTCGAATCCCGAGATGGAAGCAGGAGCCGCTCAAGCGGCTGGTCGCCGAAGCGAGACAGCCGGTCCTGTAAGACGACGAGCTTACGCTCCTGTCATACGCGCAAAGCACCCGCCTTCCTGTTATAGGAAAGCGGGTGCTTTTGTGCTATTAGGACCGCCGATTCATGTTACAGCTTCAGCTTTTTCAGATTGACGATGTAGAGGTTCTTCAAGGGCATCGCCCCGTTCCGATACTTCCTCGCCCCGGACTCGAACAGGACATACAGATCGTTGCCGCGGAGTGCGATATTCTCTGACATCGGCGGCATCGCCAGCGGTGTCGCCGCCGGCTTGCCCGAGGTCCCGCGGGTATAAATCAGGAGCGTGCTGGCGTTGTTGCGGCCGCATGACTGGCTGTACAGCACCCGCGATTTGGTCACCACCGCTCCCTGCACCCTGTCCGGTGTCGTCCAGGTGTAAGATGGCTTGCGGCCAGGCGGCAACAGATCGCTGCCAGTCAGCTTATACCCCCGCAGCTTGCCCTTTGGTCCAGGGGCGCACTGCTTCTTCCCGATATCTTCTCCGTCCATATATTCGCCTACCCACAGAACCCCATCAGCATAGGTTGCATAGGAGGCTTTATGTCCGAGCGAATATTTGCTCATGACGATATTGCTGTAATCCTTCTTGCTGCTGAGCGTGCTTAGCGGAATGCGGTAGACATTTTTACCCGATGCGATCCACAGATGCTTCTTGCTTACCGCAAGTCCGCCAACATGTCCGGTATGCTTCTTGCCTCCGCTCTCATATAAATAAAGCGTCTTGATCCGTTTATTCGTTTTGCTGTTTGTGATCGAGATGGAGCTGGCTTGATTTTTGTTTTTGTTGCCCCAGTAATGGGATATGATAATCCAGTTTTTGCTTGGCACGAGCGCCAGCCCCTGAGGCACCCACTCCTTGTTTCCGCTCAGCCCCGGGATCGGCGCTCCCTTTCTGCTGACATCGAAAAACTTCTTGTATTTGGAGGCCGCATCAGCTTTCCCGGATGCCGTCAGCCCGCTCATCCCGAGCAGCAGCACCGCGCATAACATCGTGAGTGTAAACCGCTTTATCGCTCGAAGCATGGTCATCCAACACCAGCCTTTCTTTCAAAATGTAAGGATGATAATATTTAGATACTACGTTTTCGGAAAGGATGTTATGTCATCGAAACGATCTTTGATCCGGACGATTCACAATCCTTTGCCGCCTTCTCCCCCTGGCACTTCGTCGCTATCGGGATGCTGGCCGGCCTCGGACTGCTGCTGTTTCTGTTCCGGTACAGGATTCGAAGCCGTCCTTGGCTTCGGCAAGGGGTACGGATCGGCCTGTTGGCTGCATTGGTATTGCCTGAAGCAGCCCTTCATGTTTGGTACGGCGTCACCGGGATATGGGATCCGGCAACGTCCCTGCCGCTTGAGCTCTGCAGTCTTACATTATTTCTATCAGCTGCAGTGCTGCTAACGGATTCGGCAAAGCTGTATCCGCTCGTCTATTTTGCAGGCATCGGCGGGGCGCTTCAGGCCATTCTGACGCCCAATCTCGATTATCCATTCCCGCATTTCCGCTTCTTTCATTTCTTTATCGTCCATATAGCCATTATCTTAACGGCACTGTATATGACTTGGATTCGCGGATACCGTCCGACCTGGAAATCGATCGGCCACACCATGCTGTTCCTGAACGCCGCTGCACTTGTGGTCGGACTGGCAAATGCAGCGCTGGGGTCCAACTACATGTTTTTGATGCATAAGCCGAATACCCCTTCCCTGCTTGATCTCCTCGGGCCGCATCCCTATTACATTCTCGCAGAGGAGCTCATTGCGCTGTGCCTGTTTGTCGTCATGCATATTGCGTTTTTTGTCATTCCGGACCGTGTGCGGAAAAGACGGAGCCAGGCTAACCCATCCTCTTTCAGCTTGAAAGGGTAGCCTCAAGCGGCGGCGCAGCTGCTGCAAGATGATTATGGTTGGGACTCGGACAACGCGCCATATAGGCCACCTGTAAAAAAAGCGTACGGACATGTCAACCCGTAAACCGGGTGGTTCCGATACGCTTTTTTTTCACTCGATTGAAAGTCTTGTCGATCAGTTCTTCATGTATAAGCGCGAGGTGGATTCCCAGATCTCGCCCGGCGCCAGCCCGAACAGGCCGATTTCGTCGGCCGGCAGATCCACATTCGGCGCGTTGACGAGGTTGACCTGCGGCTCCGGACAGAAAAACTTCCCGCATGCCTTGTTGTTCCAAACCATCCACTGCTTATAGGAAGTGCCTACATCGTATACGAATGTTTTGCCGATGCGCGTATCGGTCAGCTCCATGCGGTTTCTCCCGTTTTGCTGAGCAGCCGTATAATGATTGTCCATCTCGGCAAAATACGGGCTGACTCCATCGCCGCGGAGCTTCTCCTCGTCCGGAGTCAGCGGCTGGAAGCGACCGGTCGGCAGCATGCGTTCATTGAGCTCCCAACGCTCGCCGATGGTCATGCGGACAACCACATCGTCTGCCGTGCTCCCTGGCGCAAACGGCGCCATGATCGCTGTATGGAAGGCGAGCAGGCAAGGCATGTCGCTGTCGCCTTCGTTGCGAATCAAGACATGCTGGGACAGACCGTCTTGATTAAGCGTGTAGCGCAGACGGAAGGTGAAGCGGTGAGGCAGCATCGCATATACCGGATGGTCTTCATCGACCTTGACCGATACGACGACATAGCTGCCCGCTTCCGTGCTGCCATACTCCTCGACCCACCACGGAGTCGTATGTAAAAAGCCATGCAGATGATTGCCCGTTGCCTCCTCATTCACCGGAAACTGATAGGTCTTGCCTTTCCATGGGAACCGTCCGTCCTCATAGCGGTTTGGCGGAAACAGGACAGGGATTCCGTGTACGCCGGGATTCTCCTTGAACGACTCCATTTCGTCCGCTTCCGGCTCCCGCAGAAACCGGTAACCGCTTTCGATATCCCGGTAGGCTATAAGATTACCGCCGACTGCGGGCAAAATTGCCGCTTCATAAGGGCCGTGCTGCAGCCATACCGCAGGCTCGCCGTGGAACGTGCCTTCATACGCTTTGTGGTTCATCGGTTGATCTCTCCTCTCATATTTGACGACGTATATAGAATATCACACCGATGCCCATGCTTCTATAACTTGACCGATCAAAACAAGACCAACTCCCGCTTCACGCGCCCGGGAGCTGGTCGAACATTAGGGATGGATTCAGGATGACAGCTTGCTTGCAGAAGCCGCCGCGGCTTCCAGCCCGCTCTCCTCGGAAGGTGCGGCATGCTCCGCCCTGGCAAGCTCCTCTTGCAGCTCTAAAGTGTACATCTCCTTCTCATCATTGCTCCAGCCGAGTAACGAAGCCATATAATCGATGACCGGCTCCTTCCATCTCTTGGTCCATTCGATATTGAACAGCAATGAACCTGTCCGGCGGATAAAGAAGTCGACCGGCTTCACGGCCATTTCGTGCTCGATCGCATACCGCAGCGGAACGAGCACCGACAGCGGCAGCGCCTCCGCTTCCTCCTGTGCTCCCGTGCCCGCGGCTTCCTCCCCTGCCAAGCGGAATAATTCTGCCACATTGGAGCCGTACATTTTCGCCCACTGCTCTGCAAGCTTCCGGTCAATCCCGAGCGCCGCGCCCTGATCGGCTTGAGTGCGCACATAATCCGGGAATTGAGCGGAACCGCCAACCTTGCCGCCGGATATCGGAAGCTCACGGGTTATGCCGGCGCCGTAAGACTTGCCGCCTCTCTCTTGAAGACGCTTTGCAACAAGGTCGACGACGGTTTCCGCCATCTTCCGGTAGCCGGTCAGCTTGCCGCCCGCAATCGTAATAAGCCCCGACGGAGATTCCCAGATCTCATCCTTGCGGGATATTTCCGAAGGGCTTTTACCTTCTTCCAGAATGAGCGGCCGAACGCCGGCCCAGCCTGACTCTACGTCGGACGGGGACAGCTTGATGTCCGGGAACATATATGATATCGCCTTAAGGATGTAATCCCGGTCCTGGATTGTAATGAACGGCCGTGCGGGATCAGCTTTATATACCGTATCCGTAGTCCCGACGTATGTCTTTCCATCCCTTGGAATCGCAAACACCATCCGTCCGTCCGGCGTATCGAAGTATACGGCTTGACGAAGCGGGAACTTCGATTGATCGATCACCAGATGCACGCCTTTGGTCAGCTGCAGCATTTTTCCTTTCTTGGATTTATCCATTTCCCGCACGCGGTCGACCCACGGCCCCGATGCATTCACAATCTGACTGCCGGTCACCTGCCGAACCTCACCATCGAGCATGTCTCTGGCCGTAACGCCGGTAATGCGTCCATTCGCATCGTAATTCAGCGATTCGGCCTTTACATAATTGAACACGTTCGCGCCTCTGGCCGCCGCTTCCTTCATGACTTCCAGCGTCAGTCTGGCGTCATCCGTCCGGTATTCCACGTAATATCCGCCGCCCTTCAAGCCGTCCCGCTTGAGGAGAGGCTCCCTCTTCAGCGTCTCCTCCGAGGAGAGCATCGAGCGCCGCTCTCCCCGCTTGACGCCGGCGAGGAAATCATACACCATCAGCCCGATCGACGTGCTGAATTTGCCGAACGTGCCGCCTTGGTGAATCGGAAGCAGCATCCATTCCGGCGTCGTGACATGGGGACCGTTCTCATAAACCACCGCTCGTTCCTTGCCGACCTCGGCCACCATTCCGACCTCGAACTGCTTCAGATAACGAAGCCCGCCGTGCACCAGCTTGGTCGAACGGCTGCTCGTGCCGGATGCAAAATCCTGCATTTCCAGCAGCAGCACTGACATGCCGCGGGTTGCTGCATCGAGCGCGATGCCTGCTCCCGTAATTCCTCCGCCAATGACGATTAATTCGTAATGCGTGGTATCCATCTCCCGGAATCGCTTCTTGCGGTCCAGGCTTGAAAATGTCCGTAAATGCTTCACAACTGATCCCTCCCTGTATGTTTTACCCGAGCTCTATATACCCTAAATTCCTGAATTCCTAATATCTAGAGGCGACTAAAAAGACAACAAAAAAGAGACCACAAACACACAACGATATCCCCGTCTGCCGGGTTTTTGTGTGTCCAGTGGTCTCTCCAAGTCTCCAGACATGTATTCACTTAATATTTATTATAGCATAATTCCCGTCAATGAAAAGCCATTGTCGCATAAACGGCTTTTTTCCACCCGTTGTACAGCTTCTCCCTGGTCTCCTCCGGCATCTTCGGCTCGAACCGCTGTCCGGCGGACCACAGACTGCGGATTTCGTCCTGGTCCTTCCAGAACCCGACTGCAAGGCCGGCGAGATAGGCCGCTCCGAGCGCCGTCGTCTCCAGGATGTCCGGCCGTTCGACCGGCACGTTCAGAATATCGCTCTGAAACTCCATGATGAATGTGTTGGCAGCCGCGCCGCCATCCACCCGCAAAGCCGGAATCCGGTACCCGGAGTCCTCAATCATGACAGACAGCACGTCCCGCGTCTGGTAGGCGAGCGATTCCAGTGTTGCACGGATAAAATGCTCCTTCGACGTGCCTCTCGTCAGGCCGAAAACAGCACCGCGCGCTTCGCTGTTCCAATAAGGGCTCCCGAGTCCGACGAAAGCGGGAACGACGTACACGCCATCCGTTGAATCTACCCGGCGTGCATACGGCTCGCTATCCTTCGCCTCCCGGAACATCCGGAGTCCGTCGCGCAGCCACTGAATCGCGGAGCCGGCAACGAATACGCTGCCCTCCAGAGCGTACTGCACCTTGCCTTCCAAGCCCCAGGCGATCGTCGTAATCAGGCCATGCTCGGAATTAACGGGCTTATCCCCCGTATTCATCAGCATGAAGCTGCCCGTGCCGTAAGTCGTCTTGACCATCCCTTCCGAGAAGCAGGCCTGACCGAACAGCGCCGCCTGCTGGTCCCCGGCCGCTCCCGCAATCGGAACCTCGCGCCCGAAGAAATGATACGACACCGTGTTCGCGTATACCTGTGAGGAAGGCCTCACCTCCGGCAGCATCACGGCCGGAATATCGAGAAGCGCAAGCAGCTCTTCATCCCATTTCAGTTCATGAATGTTATACAGCATCGTCCGCGATGCATTGGAATAATCGGTCACGTGGGCCTTGCCCCCGGACAGCTTCCAGATGAGCCAAGTGTCGATCGTACCGAAGAGAAGCTCTCCCTGCTCCGCGCGCTCACGGGCCCCCTCAACATGATCCAGCAGCCATTTGATCTTCGTTCCTGAGAAATACGGATCAATCAGGAGTCCTGTCTTCTCCCTTACCATCGAATCATGTCCGTCCGCAATCAGCTGCTCGCACAAGCTTGCGGTCTGACGCGATTGCCAAACAATCGCATGGTAGATCGGATCACCGGTCTTCCGGTCCCATATGACCGCGGTCTCCCGCTGGTTCGTGATGCCGATGCCGGCAATCTGCTCCGTCTTGACCCCGGCTTCCGACAAGCAGGTGGCGATTACGGCAAGCACCGAGCCCCAAATTTCGTTGGCGTTCTGCTCCACCCAGCCCGGCTGAGGGAAGTACTGCGGAAATTCCTTTTGGGCGGAATGCACGATTTGCCCTTTACGGTCAAATAATATCGCCCGCGAGCTTGTCGTTCCCTGATCCAGCGATAGTATATATTGCTCCAATTCGTTAGCTCCCCTTCCGATTGAGATTCATGTACCCCAAGATTACGTGCTGATGGAAACGTTGTCAAATCGAAGATTCGATCAGCGAGAAGCCGAACAGATCTTGCAGCAGGACGGCCGCTGCGCCGATCAGCTTGTCGTCTCCGCCCAGCGAGGCAAGCCCGAATACCATGTCATTCGCGAGGATCGGCATGGCGTGCCGGTCAATATAGTTGCGGACCATCGCCAGCAGCTCCTCGTTCTCCAAGGCCATTTCTCCGCCGAGAATAAGCGCCTCCGGATTAAACATATTCACGAGGTTCACGATGCCCGCTCCCAGATGTTCCGCCACCTCCTCGTTAATCGAGATCGCCAGGCGGTCACCGCGCCGGAGCGCCTCCTTGTACACCGAAGGGTCAATTTTTGCATAGTCGCCGCCGCTTAGTTCCTGGATCAAGGTCGGCCGCCCCGTAGCGATCGCCGTTATGATGCGGGAATAGATCGCCACCCAGCTGATGCTGGTATCCAGGCAGCCGATATTTCCGCATTCGCAGCGGATGCCGTTCCAGTTCACGCTGGTATGGCCGAACTCCCCCGCTCCTCCATGCTTGCCGCGAAGCAGGGTATCGTTAATGAGAATCCCGGATCCGAGGCCATCGCCGATCGAAATGTAAATCAGGTTGGAGTAGGAATAACTGCCGAACCGCCGCTCGGCCAGAGCCACCGAGTTCATATCGTTCTCTACCCATACCCGTAAACCGTACCGCTCTTCCATGATCCGTTTCAGCGGGACGTTCTCCATCCGCAGCTTGGTGTTGTAGTAGACGACGCCCTGAGTATCGCTGACGATTCCGGGCACGGTAACGGATAGGCCAACGCATTGTCCTCTGCCGCCGTAGGATCGGATAAAATCATCCGTAAGCTGCAGGAGCCGCTCAACGAGCTCTATTCCCTGAAGTCCGTCGATCGGAAAAGTAGCCTTTTTCAATATGCTCGCTTCCAGGTTCATCGCCGCCAGAATGATGAGGGAATTCGTGATCGCAACCGCAAACAGATAGTGGTTATTGGGATTGAATTGAAGCAGGATCGGCTTTCTGCCCCCGCTGGAGGAGCCGGTTCCGATTTCAACGACGTAGCCGTCCTTGATTAATTCCTGCACGGCGGACGCCACCGTTGAAGGACTGATGTTGTTCTTCTTGGCCAGGTCGATCCGGGAGATCGGACCCTCCGTCCTTATCTTGTTTAGCACCTTGGACCGATTCAGCGCCTGGATCAGCTTGTGGTCGCCTTTTTTCATATTGTTCAAGCAAGTTCAACCTTTCTTTCGTTTCATCATCGCTTCGTTCCCGGTTGGTACCCTGGGAGCTGGCGGATCAAGCGCTAGTTACACTATACCATTTCGGGGAATCTGTTATAAACTTATTCCATTAACGAAAATAACTCAAGTTCCACAGGTGCAGCAGCGACATCATAAAATGTGAAAAAAATAATTTAAAACAAAATGAAACCGCTGTCTTGAAATATTTTGAATCAAAATATATAATCTTTCGCAACAGAAGCATCGTTATTCCACTCAAAACATGGCATACCTGTGTCAACTTTTTTCGATCATTGGAATAACTATGACTTTTTAATCACAGATAAAGGGGGCAATGCAAGAGGAGTCATTTTCAAGCCAAGCGTCAAGTTGGAGTCACGTGTTGGATCAAACCAAGTTCCTTAGGGAGGTTTTATGTGATGAGAAAAAGAATGGCGGTCCTGTTTTCCGTAATCCTGATGCTCGCAGCCGTTCTGTCCGCTTGCGGCGGCAATGCGTCCGGCGGAGAGAATGGCAAGAAAGTGATCAATGTCGCCTTGTGGGATGAAAATGTGCGGGAGACGCTGGATCAATCGATCAAAATCTTCAACCAGAAGCATCCGAATGTCGAGGTCAAGGTGACGTACACGCCATGGGCGGATTACTGGACCAAGCTGAAAACAAGCCTGGCCGGCAACAGCGGCCCGGATGTGTATTGGATGAACGGTCCCAACTTCCACTCGTACGCTTCCTCGGGTCTCATCAAAGACCTGTCCCCGCTCATTGAACAAAGCGGTCTGGATACTTCGGTCTATAACGAAGCGCTGATCGACATGTATACGTATCAGGGCAAGCTCCACGGCCTTCCTTACTTCCAGGATTCCATCGGTCTGTACTACAACAAGGAATTGTTTGATAAGGCCGGTCTTGCCTACCCGGATGAAACCTGGACCTGGGAGACGCTGGAAGAGAATGCCGCCAAGCTCACCGACAAGGCGAACGGCATCTACGGCTATATTGCCCCGATCGACAGCCAAATCGGATATTACAACTATATCTCCCAAGCGGGAGGCTACGTCATCTCCGAGGATAAGACAACCTCCGGCTTCAATACGCCGGAAGCGCTGGAGGCGTTCAAATGGCAGCAGAGCTTGATCGACAAAGGCTATTCCCCTACGGCTCAGCAGCAGCTCGAGACGAAATCCCGCCAGCTGTTCGGTTCCGGCAAAGCGGCCATGTTCCCGGGGATATCGGTCAATTCGCCGGAGCTCTACGAGCTGCTTGGAGACAAGCTTGGCGTTGCGGTCCTTCCGGCAGGTAAGGAGAAGGCCTCCATCGTTCATGGCCTGAGCTGGGCGATCAACGGAAAGACCAAGGTCGAGCAGGAAGCCTGGGAGCTGATCCAAGTCCTGTCCGGGAAAGAAGGTCAAGAGCTGCTGGCGGAATCGGGCTTCTCGATGCCTGCCTATAAGGGAACGGAAGAAGGCTGGCTCAAATCGATTCCATCCTTGGACCTGCAGGTGTTCGTAGACAGTCTGGAATTTGCCGTCCCGTATCCCGTTTCCCAGAAAACCGCGGAATGGCAGGATGCCGAGGTTAAGGAAATCCAGGCAGCCTTCCTGGGCAAAAAGTCATTTGAAGAAGCTCTCAAAAATGCCGGGGACCAGATGAACGCTATTTTGGCTACTGAAACGAAATAGGGAGCTCATCGGCTTTCCGGATCATGAAGTGACGCAAGCACTATAGCAACTCGCTAACCGCATTACTCGATAACTAATGAAGAAAGGACGGTGCTGCTTGTGAGCTCTCCTGTAACAGTCACCACGGATCCCCCGGGGACGTCCGCCAAACGAAAGCCCTCCAAGCTTTCGATCAACGAGGCCATCTGGGGTTATGTTTTCATCCTGCCTGTGGTGCTCGGCCTGGGTCTGTTCTACATGGCTCCTTCCGCCGCATCGCTGTTCCTGTCGTTTACCGCATGGGACGGGTTAACCTCCCCCCGGTTTATCGGCACCGACAATTTCGTCAATCTGATGCAGGACGACAAGTTTACGGGATCCTTGCTGAACACGCTCCTGTATACCGTCGGCACGGTCCCCTTGTCCGTCGCGCTGGCAACGGTGCTGGCGGTGCTGCTGAACCAGAAAATCAAAGGGATGGTCTTCTACCGGACGCTGTATTTCATCCCTGTCATCACGATGCCGATTGCGGTCGGCATGGTATGGAAATGGCTGTACAACTCGGAATTCGGCTTGATTAACTATGTGCTGGGCGCGATGAATTTACCGCAGCCGAATTGGCTGTTCGATGAGAAATTCGCCCTCTTCTCCATCGTCCTTGTCAGTGTATGGAGCAGCATCGGCTACAATGCCGTCATCCTGCTGTCGGGATTGCAGGGAATCTCGGGGAGCTACTACGAGGCGGCCTCCTTGGACGGGGCCGGGACGCTGTATAAGTTTTTCCGGATTACGCTGCCGCTGCTGACGCCAAGCTTGTTTTTTGTACTGGTTATGTCCTTCATCAATTCCTTTCAGGTGTTCGATCTGATCTTTATCATGATGGACCAGCAGGCCACGATGCTCGAATCCACCCGGACGGTCGTATACAGCATATGGGAGGACGGCTTCAAGTACTTTAATATGGGCTATGCATCCGCCCAGGCCTTCATCTTGTTCATTGTCATTCTGGTGATTACGATGGTCCAGATGTATATCCAAAAGCGCTGGGTTCATTACCAATAACGGGAGGAGGAGTATACGACGTGAAAACGACAACCCGAACCGATAAAACGAGCCGTCTGGCTGCCCATCTCCTGTTAGCTGTCGGCGCGCTGGTCATGATCATGCCCTTTCTGTGGATGCTCTCCACCTCGGTCAAATCGTTCGCGGACTCCATGTCCGTCCCGCCGAAATGGCTCCCGACCGAATGGCGCTTTGATAACTATGCCCGGGTGATCGACAGCATAGATTTCGGCACGTATTACTTGAATACGGTCATAGTCACGCTCGGGCGAACCGCCGGCCAGCTCGTGCTGTGCTCCCTTGCCGCCTATGCCTTCGCAAGCCTGCGGTTCCCGTTCAAAAATACGATATTCCTCGCGCTGCTGGCCGTGCTGATGGTGCCATCGCAGGTCGTCATGATTCCGAGCTTCGTCATCATGCGCGAGTTCGAATGGCTCGATACGTTCTACGTGCTGATTGTGCCCGGCATATTCAGCGCCTTCGGCACATTCCTGTTAAGGCAGTTTTTCATGACGCTGCCGAAGGATCTTGAGGAGGCCGCCAAAATCGACGGCTGCAGTTATTTCCGCATCTACTGGAACATCTATTTGCCACTGTCCAAGGCCGCGCTCGTCTCCCTTGCCATCTTTACGATACTGGCATCCTGGAACGATCTGCTGTGGCCGCTGATCATGACCAGCTCCGAGGAAATGCGGGTGCTCTCCATCGGTATTTCCAGCTTCCAGGGACAGCATTCCACCGATTACCCGCTGCTGATGGCTGGCGCGGTAATGGCCACGCTTCCGATCATCATCCTGTTCATTTTCCTTCAGCGCTATTTCATTGAGGGGATTGCGATGAACGGTATTAAGGGTTAACGGTTAAGCGGCTTGTTCTGCCGAAAATTTGATTGTAGTTCACATGGTTTGCGAGCCCGGCCGACAAGAGCGTCGCCGGTCCCATCTATAAAGGAGTGTATGAAATGATACGTGTATTAGTTATCGGGGCGGGCACCATGGGAAGAGCCCACGCTTCAGCCTATGCCGTGATGCCTGGCGTGAAGCTTGTCGGCATCGCGGACATCCAGGCGGACAAAGCGAGCGGTCTGGCTGCCAAATGGAGCACCCGAGCGTTCCCTTCCTTCGAGGAAGCGGTGCAGGAGCTTGGCCTTGCCGGTATCGATGTTATCGACATTTGCCTGCCAACCCCGCTCCATAAGGAATATGTCGTGAAGTCGGCCGATGCCGGCAAACACGTCATCTGCGAAAAGCCGATCGCCCGCAGCGCGGAGGATGCCGCATTCATGATCCGCTATTGCCGCGAGAAGGGGGTTCGATTGTTCGTCGGGCATGTGCTTCGGTTCTTTCCGGAGTATGTTAAAGCCAAAGCGCTGCTGGACCAGGGATCGATCGGCAAGCCAGCCGTCATCCGGGCCGGCCGCGGCGGCGGTTATCCGATCGGCTGGAATGACTGGTACAGCGACTTCAGCGCCAGCGGCGGCGTTACGCTCGATGCGATGATCCATGATTTCGACTATTTGCGCTGGTGCTTCGGCGAGGTTGAGCGCGTATACGCCAAGGGGCTTCACGGCCGCCATCAGGCCCAGCTCGATTATGCGCTCGTGACCCTGCGGTTCCGAAGCGGAGTCATCGCCCATGTCGAAGGGACTTGGGCCCATGAGGGCTTCTCCATGCATTTCGAAATTGCCGGAACGAAGGGCGTTATAGATTACGACAGCCGGACGGACACCCCGATCGTATACAAATCGCGCCGCCGTTCGGAGACGGTCCCGGGCGTCATCGTCCCGGAAAGCCCGCTCGCCCAGAGCCCGTATTACCGCGAGCTTGCCCACTTCATGTCCTGCATTCAGGACGGAAGCGACCCGCTGGTCACGGCGGAGGATGCGCTCGAGGCATTGCGCATCGCGCTGGCGGCACTGTCGTCCATGTCTTCCGGTCAGCCGGTTCTGATAGATGCAGATTCCGGAGCCTTAGTCGGTGCTCATTCATATAGAGGGGTGATGTCATGAAGATTGGCGTTATAAGCTTTGCACATATGCATGCATTCAGCTACACGAAGGCGCTGCTCCAGATTGACGGCGTGGAGCTGGCCGGAATCGCCGATACCGATGCGGAGCGTGGAGCCAAGTATGCGGAATATTTCGGAACGACCTATTATCCGGATTACCGGGAGCTGCTGGCGCAAGGCATTGACGGTGTCATCGTCACTTCCGAGAATGCCCGTCACAAAGAGCATACTCTTGCCGCTGCCAAGGCCGGTGTCCATGTTCTCTGCGAAAAACCGCTATCCACCAATATAGCGGATGCCCTAGAGATGATTGAAGCATGCAAGGCAAGCGGGGTGCTGCTGCAGACCGCCTTCCCCGTCCGCTATAATTCCACGGTCATCCGCGCCAAGCAATTGGTGGATGACGGCGCATTAGGCCGCATCCTGGCCATGAAGGGGACCAACCGGGGGCGCAATCCCGGGGGCTGGTTCATCGACCCGGCTCTCTCCGGAGGAGGCGCCGTCATCGATCATACGGTGCATGTAGCAGACATTATGCGTTGGATCTCCGGCGCAGAGGTAAAGGATGTTTACGCTGAGGTCGGCCATTTGATTTCGGAGAAGCCGATCGATGATTGCGGTATGCTGACCATGGAATTTGAGAACGGCGTGTTTGCGACGCTCGACTGCAGCTGGTCACGCAATAAGGAATACCCGACCTGGGGCGACGTTACCTTGGAAATTATCGGCTCGCAGGGGACGATTAGCGTGAATGCGACCAGCCAGAAGCTGCACGTCTTTACCGATGAGTCCGGCTACCGCCATCATGCATGGGGCGACAGCATGGATGCCGGGCTGATCCGTGACTTCATTGCCACTATCTCCTCCGGTGCAGCCGAAGCCTCAGTCACCGGCGAGGACGGTTTACACGCTCTCGCGGTTGCTGTAGCTGCATACCGTTCATCGGAGCAGGGGCGGACCGTGACCATGAAGGAATTGGACTAATCCTTGGGACACTGCAAGGGAATTTACAGAAGGCAGCCTCATAAAGCTTGAGTTTGTCACCGTACGCTCGGTGCGTGGAGCTAGCATGTGTTTTCGCACTGGCATGTGCGTGGAGTTGGCGTGTGCTTCGAGCTGGCATGTGCTTCGAGCCGGCTGTGCTTCAAGCTGGCATATGCATGCAGCTGACATGTGCTTTGAGCCGGCATGTGCTTCGAGCCGGCTGTGCTTCGAGCTGGCATGTGCTTCGAGCCGGCTGTGCTTCAAGCTGGCATATGCATGCAGCTGACATGTGCTTTGAGCCGGCATGTGCATGAATCCTTGCATCCCTAAATGCCCCTATGCTTCCTATGGCTTTATTTCGGCTGTCTTCCGGTATTAAGAGAAAATTACTGTGTTGAATAATATGGAAATCAGGGATATAATCACGAGGACTACGTACCGGAACGGGTGTGGTACGTTAACCTAACCACTAGGAGTGATCAATGCCAATGATTAAAGCAGGCGTAATCGGGGCCGGGGGGATGGGCGCCGTACACATCAAAAATCTCCACGAGCATGAGCATGTGCAGCTCGCCGCCATTTGCGATTCCAACGAAGCACTCGCCAAGGCACAGGCGGAGCAATACGGAGCCGCTTATTATACGGACGGCAGCGTCATGATCGAACAGGAGCCGCTCGATGTGCTGTATATCTGCATCCCGCCGTTCTGCCACGGCGATCTGGAAGAGCGAGCGGCAGCGAAAGGCATTCATTTGATGGTAGAGAAGCCGCTCGGACTTGATCTCGAAGCTGTCCGCAGCAAGGCCAAAGCCATCGCGGACAGCGGAATTATTGCCGCTTCCGGCTATTGCTTGCGTTATTTGGATACGGTTGCAATCGCAAAGGATTATCTCAAGGACAAGAAAATCGGAATGGTTCGCGCCCATTACATCACCGTGCCTGTACCGACACCATGGTGGCGCAAGAAAGAGCTATCGGGCGGCCAGCTCGTGGAACAATCTACGCATACCTTGGACCTGGTCCGCTATTTATGCGGCGACATTACCAATCTGTACGCGAATATGGATCTGCTTCTCGTGAAGGATATCCCGGATCTGGACATTCCGGATGTCGGCGTCATCCAGTTCGTGCTCGAATCCGGAGCGCTTGGACAGATGCAAACCGGATTCATCCAATTCGACCATCGCACTGGCGTCGAAATCATGGGACGGGATTTCCGCCTTGTTCTCGACGGTACGACGCTGTCCATTGTCGAGAAGGGGAAAGAAACGATTTACCGCAGCAACTCCAACTTTTATAAAAACCTGACTGATGCGCTGGTCGAAGCCATCCGGCAAAAAGATCCCAGTCTGGTTCTGGCATCCTATGAGGAAGGCCTCAAGACGCTTGAAGCGACGCTGGCCGCGAACGAATCCGCAGAGACCGGCCAGGTTATTCAGCTATCATCTAATAAATAATATCATGCATGGCAATAAGGGCGATCCCGCAGCGTCAACGGGGATCGCCCTTCTTAGATCCGTTCTCCAATGCCAATACACGAACAAATCATAAACATAAATGAACTGCAATTACACTGCCATCAAACTACAAACCAAGCGAAATGTACTTGACCTCCAAAAACTCATCGATCCCGTAATGCCCGCCTTCCCGTCCAAGCCCGCTTTCCTTGAAGCCTCCAAACGGCGCTTGGGCTGTAGACGGAACGGGATCGTTCACGCCCACGATGCCGTAGTCCAGCGCTTCGGCGATTCGCACCGCTTCCCCGAGATGCTGCGTGAATACATAAGCCGCCAGCCCGTACGGACTGTTGTTGGCACGCTTAATCGCCTCCTCGATGGCGGTGAAGGTGGTGATCGGCGCCAGCGGCCCGAATGTTTCCTCCTGCATGCACGCCATGTCATCGGTAGCGTTCATAATGACGGTCGGTTCCACGAAGCGATCGCCGAGCTCAGGCAGCTTCTTTCCGCCGGTCAGCACGACGCCTCCCTTCGCCTTCGCATCCTGAATCTGCTTCACCACTTTATCCACTGCGTCCTCGTTAATGAGTGGTCCAATATCGGTACCTTCCTGCAGGCCGTTACCTACCTTCAGCTCGGAAGCAAGCCGCGCAACGCGTTCCGCAAACTCTTCAGCTACTCGCTCCTCGACATAAATCCGGTTCGCGCAGACGCAGGTCTGTCCCCCGTTGCGGAACTTGGACGCGATCAAACCCGAAGCCGCCTGCTCCAAATCTGCATGCGCCGTCACGATAAACGGAGCGTGCCCGCCAAGCTCCAGCGATATTTTCTTCACATTCGCGGCCGCCCCGGCCATCAGCTTCTTGCCGACCTCGGTCGAGCCGGTAAAGGACAGGTTCCGCACCCGGCCGTCCTGCTGCCACGCCTCCGCGATTTCGCCAGAAGGACCCGTCACGAGGTTGATCACCCCTGCTGGGATGCCCGCTTGCTCCGCAAGCTCCACCAGCTTGATGGCGGTAAACGGCGTCTCGCTTGAAGGCTTGATGACCACGGTGCAGCCCGCAGCCAGCGCCGGCGCGACCTTACGGGTTATCATCGAGGCCGGAAAGTTCCAAGGCGTAATCGCAGCAACGACTCCGACCGGCTGTTTGGTTACGATAATCCGCTTCTTGTTCGACGAAGCGGGAATCGTCTCGCCATAGATGCGTTTGCCCTCCTCCGCATACCAGGAGACAAAGCTGTTCGCATAGGCAATCTCCCCTGCCGCCTCCTTCAGCGGCTTGCCCTGCTCCATCGTCATGATCCGCGCCAGCTCATCGGTATGCTCGCTGATCCGTTCAAACCAGCGGCGAAGCAGATCCCCGCGCTCCTGGGCCGTCAGTCCCGACCAATGCCCGAATGCTTCAGCCGCGGCATCCACGGCTTGTTCGGCCTCGATTCTGCCGGCCTTCGGCACGGTCCCGATCACCTTGCCGTCCGCCGGATTTAACACCTCAATCGACTTGTCGGTCCGGATCCATTGGCCGCCGATGTATATTTGATCTCGAAACATCATATATATCCTCCTGTCTTCCTGCAAGACTGCAGCCATCCTGCAACTTAAACCCTGATTCGACGGATGCTGCCATATTCTTTATTATCCGATAATCGATGATCCAAAGCAAAGAAACGAAAATACGAGAAGGGACGACAAGACCATAGCTTTAGCCGGACCCCCGCGCCTTATATGTGATTCTGTTCGTCGGACCGAGGGTTTGCCTCCGGCTTTCTTCAGATTCCGCCTCGCAGCGGACACCCTTGCCCTTGGCTAACATTTCCTACTGCCAAGCCTGTAGCGGACTTTCACCGCCGAGTTATCGCCCATGCCGGGCGCACACAACGAAAGATGGCGGGACACGGAATAATCCGGTACCGCCATCTTTTGAATTGAGCTTGTATTATGAATGAGTCTTCATGTCCTTCACTATTACTTGATGGCCGCGTCCACTTCTTTAACCATTTCGGATACGGAAGTCAATCCGCCGCCGGACAGGTACCAGAAGTCAGGGTCCAAGTACACGATGTTTCCTTCTTTCGCAGCATTCGTTGTATTGACTAGCTCGTTCTCCACGACTGCTTTAGCGCCGGATTCGCCGTTTCCTGTAGCTACGGCAGCGCCGCGGTCAACGACAAACAGGTAGTCCGGATTTTTCTCTACAATATACTCGTTCGAAATGTCTTTACCATGAGTGCTTACTTCAATGTTGCTGTCCACCGCTTTAAATCCGAACACATCGTGCAGGATGCCGAAGCGCGATCCTGGTCCGTATGCGCTGATTTTGCCTTCGTTCGCAAGAATGATCAGTGCGTTTTTGCCTGTTGCTGTTGCTTTTTCATTCAGTGCCTTAATGCTGTCTTCAATCGTTTTCAGCTCTTGCTCAACCTCGGCTTCCTTGCCGAAAATTTGTCCGAGCGTGTTCATGTTCTCTTCAAAGGATTCCATGTATTTGCTTGTATCCACGCCCAAGAAGATCGTAGGCGCGATTTCCTTAAGCTCCTCATAGGCCTCCTGCTGTCTGCCGGAAATGATGATCAGGTCCGGTTTGATGCTGTTGATTTTCTCGAAGTCAGGCTCTTTCAGGCTGCCGACGTTCTCGTATTTCTTGTCTTCGAATTTGGAAAGGTACGAAGGAATATTCGCTTGCGGTACGCCCAACACCTCTACGCCGAGCTTATCCAAGGAATCCAGAATTCCGAAATCGAATACGACAACGCGCGTAGGATTCTTCTTCACAGGCGTTTCGCCAAGCTGATGCTTAATCGTAATCTCCTCGGAAGCTGGCGTGTTCGTATCACCGCCGGCTGCTCCTGTTGCCTCCTTATCCTGTCCGCATGCTGCGAGTACAAAAGTGAACATTGCTACCATAACTAACGCTAACCATTTTTTCATTGCTTCCACCCCGTTTGAATGATTTTTTATATTTCGTAATACATGGTTTATGACTGCATGTCGTGCTTTTGCATTTATGTTTGTCGCAAACAACCCTTTGGTCAAGCCCGGTTAAGCTTATCCTACCCAACGTTATGATCCTATGTATAACCGTTCATCCCTCCTGGCTGTAATCAAGAACAATATGGATATACATATATTTTGAATATTTGGTTGATTTTGTAATACAAAGAGGGCGTATAGAACCGTGCCGTCCTTCTAAAAGGCAGCCAGGTCTGTCCGGACGGATAGGAACTCGCTAGAACCGCACCTCTCGCGGTCTGCTCCGGGCTCGAATCCTCCGAACACATATTCCAACCTTACGTTAGGCGTAGTATACACACACTCTGTTATCGTTAATCTCTTCGATCTCAATGTCCATATCATAGAT
The DNA here is from genome assembly GCF_038002285.1 of Paenibacillus sp. FSL R5-0810. NCBI lineage: Bacteria > Bacillati > Bacillota > Bacilli > Caryophanales > Paenibacillaceae > Paenibacillus > Paenibacillus sp. FSL R5-0810. The sequence goes on along the minus strand of NZ_JBBOCF010000001.1, from coordinate 600,100 downwards.
GCCGCGAAGAACGTTGCTCTGAATAATATGCTCTGTCCGGCCTTCGCTCTCGATCGCTCCATCCTTCAGCGCCACGATGTAATCGGAGTAAAAAGACGCGAAGTTGATATCATGAATGACGATGACAATCGTTTTGTTCAGATCGGTGACGAGCTTTCTGAGTATTTTCATAATCTGCACCGAATGCTTCATATCCAGATTGTTCAGCGGTTCATCAAGCAGGATATACTCGGTGTTCTGGGCAATGACCATCGCGATGTAGGCGCGCTGGGTTTGACCGCCGCTGAGCTGGTGCAGGTATTTATGCTGCATATCCTGAAGCTCCATATACGCGATCGCTTCATCCACGTACTTCTCATCTTCCGCCGTCAGCCTGCCTTGGGAGTAAGGAAAACGTCCGAAGGATACGAGCTCGCGTACCGTCAGGCGGAGGCTGATGTGGTTCGACTGCTTCAAGATCGAAACCTTCTTCGCCAGATCGCCGCTCTTCCATTGGCTGACCTCTTTGCCGTCCACCATGATCTGTCCGCTATCCTTGCCCGTCAATCTGCTGATCATGGACAGCAATGTACTCTTACCGGCCCCGTTCGGACCGATAAAGGACGTGATTTGGCCCTTCGGGATCGTAACCGACACGTTGTCGACGACTTTTTTGCCGCCATAGACTTTCGATACGTTCGTAACCTGGATCATGCTTTACTCTCCTTTAATAGCAGGTATATAAAGTAAACACCGCCGATGAAATTGATGATGACGCTGAGCGTCGTGGAGAAGGTAAACACCCGTTCTACAATCAATTGACCGCCAACCAATGCGATGACGCTGATCAGTATGGAAGCTGATATCAAGTAGGAATGACGGTAGGTTTTCATAAATTCATAAGCAACGTTGACGACCAGCAGTCCAAGGAATGTGATCGGACCCACCAGCGCGGTAGCAACCGAGATCAGCACTGCCACGACGATCAACAGCCGCTTTACAACATAATCGTAGTTCACGCCGAGGTTGATCGCCTGCTCCCGCCCGAGCGCAAGCACATTCAAATACTTGGTGAATCTTGCGAAGTACAGGAGCGTAACGGCAACGACAATGCTCGCCATGATCAGCAGATCGGTCTTCACATTGTTAAAGCTGGCGAACATTTTATCCGCTACGTATTGGAACTCGTTCGGATCGATCAGCACCTCCATGAAGGAGGACATGCTGGAGAACAAGGTTCCGAAGATCATGCCGATTAGGAGGAGGAAGTAAATATTGTTGCCTTCCCTCCGGAACAGAAGCCGGTATAACACGCCGGCGAACAGAATCATGGCCCCGACATTGATCAGGAAATTTGCGTTGCTGCCCAGTTTGTACAGCGTAAAGGAACCGAATACGAAGATGACTGTCGTCTGAATCAAAATATATAAAGAATCCAATCCCATGACGCTCGGCGTCAAAATCCGGTTATTCGTGACCGTTTGGAACACCGTGGTAGACAGGGCGATCGCCCCGCCGGTCAGAATAATGGCCAGCACCTTCTTGATTCTTCGCGGGAAGGCGTAATCCCAACTGCCGCCAAGATCGATGAACAGAAAGGCCGCCACCAGGATAATTGCCACCGCGGCCAGCAGGCCGATTTTGGCTCTATAAGTCATAAGCCTTTCTCCTCATCAGTAAGTAAATGAAAATACCGCTTCCGAGCACGCCCACGGTCAGACTGATCGGAATTTCGTATGGGTATATGATGATCCGGCCAAGGATATCGCAGAACAGAACGAATCCGGCCCCTAGCAGCGCGGTATGGGAAAGGCTTTTTTTCAAGTGGTCTCCCAGATACAGGCTTACAATATTCGGTATGATCAAACCGAGAAAAGGAATCACGCCGACCGTCAATACGACGGATGCGGTTACCAGCGCTACAATGACCAAGCCCAAATTAACGACGCGCCGGTAATGAAGTCCAAGGTTCGTGGCGAATTCCTCACCCATGCCGGCAACCGTGAATTTGTTGGCGAACAGGTAGGCCAGGATGACCAGCGGAACGCTGATATACAGAAGTTCGTACTGTCCCTTGATGATCATGGAAAAATCGCCTTGAAGCCATGCGGACATGTTCTGAATGAGATCATATTTATAAGCGAAGAACGTAGCGATCGAGCTTACGATGTTCCCGAACATGAGTCCAACGAGCGGAATAAAGATCGCATCCTTGAACTTGATCCGGTCCAGGATCTTCATGAAGATAAACGTGCCGGCCAGAGCGAATACAAAAGCCACCAGCATTTTCACAAGCGGTCCGCTTGTCGTGAATACGAGCATCGCAACGAGAATTCCCAGTCTTGCGGAATCCATGGTTCCCGCCGTTGTCGGCGATACGAACTTGTTGCGGCTAAGCTGCTGCATGATCAATCCGCAGATACTCATGCTGACTCCCGCCAGGATTAGACTGACTAGACGCGGCAAGCGGCTGACGAGCATAATATGCTGTTGTTGTTCCGTCATGGAGAATAAGTCCAGCGGCGAAATATCCTTGACTCCGATAAATAAGGAGACGATGGAAAGCGCCACAACGGCTGCGGCTAAGTAAATGATCTTCATGGCTCTTCCTTCTATGCATATGTCTCTAAATCATTTCGTCAGCTCGTAATTCAGTTATCATTCTCATTGAGATTGATTATCAATTACGCTCTGATAAGCATTATATCACCCTCATTCTCAACCGACAAGTATAATTGAGAATCAAACTCAATTAAATTTTTAATCTTTGCATGATTTGTTCATCAATTGTTCATAATATGAAGCTTGGCAGAAATTAGCCGTTGTTGTCCTCAATCCTTCTATTGTTCTCCTCGCCCCCTCTTATTAATAGGAAATAAAATTTAAGCCCCCTGTTTTGGCTCCAAATCACGGGGTATTTCATCAATAAATTCTCAATCACAGGGTTGACAATGACCAATGTAATATAATAACATACTAACGGAAGTATTATTTCTTACAATTAGTAAGTTGTTAAGGAATAATAATTCAACCTATTTCAGCGATCACCTTGATGCATATTTGCTTGAATGATAGGACATCTTTTTATCAGGCGTATGCAATCCAAACCATGACTCAGGAGGGTTTATCAACATGTCTAAAGACTTCCTTACCGCACTTAAAAATCGCCGTTCCTACTATGCGATCAGCAAGGATTCCGTCATCTCCGATGAGCGTATCCAAGAAATCGTGAAAGATGCCGTGAAATACACGCCTTCTTCCTTCAACTCCCAAAGCGCACGCACGGTCGTTCTGCTTGGTGAGCAGCATGACAAGCTGTGGAATATTACGGAAGGCATTCTGAAGGAAGTGGTGGGCGACGAGCAAGCATTCAAATCCACCGCTGAGAAAATGGCCTCTTTCCGCGCAGGCTATGGCACTGTATTGTTCTTCGAAGACAACGATGTCATCGCAGGGCTTCAGCAAAACTTTGCGCTCTATGCCGACAACTTCCCGGTATGGGCGAATCAGTCGAACGGCATGCTTCAGCTCGTCGTTTGGACGATGCTGGAAGCCGAAGGACTGGGTGCTTCCCTGCAGCATTACAACCCGCTGATCGACGAAAAAGTAAAAGCGGAATGGAACATCCCAGAAAACTGGAAGCTGATTGCGCAAATGCCGTTCGGCAAGCCGGTCGCTGAGCCAGGGGACAAGGAATTTGCTCCGCTTGAAGATCGCGTGAAAGTTTACAAGTAAGCGAAACAAGACAAAGAGCCGCCATCAGGAAGCCTATTAAAGCTCCTCATGGCGGTTTTTTGCTGCATTGACATTGTTTTTTCGATGCAGAGACGTTACAATTACCCAGTAAGAAGCCGCCCTCTTTCGTAAGCTTGGACCGGCCGGTCAAAACAAAATTTCATATCTTGTGTTGCTGTACTAGGGGTGCCTTGTGCTGAGAAACGGCAGAACCGCCGTTAACCCTTATTACCCGATCTAGGTCATGCTAGCGTGGGGAAGTGTAGCGTTCATGTTTATGTTTTGTTCGCGTAGACATCGCCGCACTTATCCCTTAGGGTGCGGTTTTTTTGCGTTATTTTGCGTTCTCAAATTTATGCTGCAGGAGGAATCTACAATGAATGAGTTAGCATGCGGAACCAGCCGGATTGTTGGCTGCCGGTTCTCGGTATTGCCGATGACGGACCGCTTCGTCGAAGTGATTATGGGGGCGTTGGAGTCTGTGCACACGGATAAGGTATGGATTCATACCGATGATGTCAGCACTTGTGTTCGCGGACGTGCCGAGCACGTATTTGACGTTACCCGTGCGATATTCGCCCATGCGGCAGCTTCCGGCGTACATACAGTCTTTAATGGAACCTACTCCATCGGCTGCCCAGGCGATACGGATGCGGATGTCTATATGTCCGAGGATTCCCGGGTGTTAAACAGCGAGCTTGGACCACACGCGGATATTGAAACCGCCTGCCAGTTCGCCTTGTATCCGCTCGGAACCGAGCATTATATGGATATTATCTACGGAGAAGTGCAGCGCGCCAAGAAAAAGGGAACCTTCGGGGGCAGCGTCCATTACGCAAGCCGTCTCGACGGAACGCTCTCTCGAGTATTCGAATCCCTCGAGGATGCGTTCAAGCATGCCATCCAAACAGATACCAGCCACCTCGTGATGACCGCTGTCGTCTCCGCGCACAGTCCATCGCCCAAGCAGAAAAGCGTTTAATATGCATGCTTAAGCAAACAAGGACCCGGCCATATGCCGAGTCCTTGTGCTATCCACCGCGTATCGCCTTTGATTCAAACCCAAGCAAGCGAGATGATTACGAGCAGGATAAAGAGAACCAATATAATACCCGTTGATGTGCCCCAAACATCTCCACCATATGCTCCGCTCATGACGATCCCTCCTGGATTTATTGAAATACGTGATGTCATCACATATTTAAGGTATGAGCCGGAAAGAACGACGGTCACGGCAGCTGTACCGCTTGTCTTTTCCCCCAGCCATGGCCTTATTCTTCATATCCGGCAAGCAGCTGGCCTCCGTAAGGGAGCAAAACCTGCTCGCACAGCTTCATGAGCTGATGCGATTGCCGGGTACGGTACATCGCCTCCAGCGCTTGCACCAACCGCTCGCTAAAATGCGGATCGAAGCCGGAGACTAGCCGGAACAGCGTCTTCCCTTCCCCCGTCCACTGCCGGTTAACCCTCAGAACAAACTCGCAGAGCAAAGTCGATATTTTTTGAACGGTAAACCAGGCTTCCCCGTCCCCTTTGGCCTGCTTAAGATCCATCATGTATTCGGTGATCATGTACCGGGCTGCGTCAATATCGGACATCGTTAATGGCAGCGGACCGTAATCCAGATCAGCCTGGGCCTCCGCGCGAATGTCTTCCCCTTCCGGTACCGAGCAGAGAACGATGCCTTCAGCCATGATCCGCTGCAGTGTCGGATTCGCCGCAACGATGCCTGCGTCAAAATCTTCGCGATAGCCGGAGCTAGATATAATAAACAGCTCTACGATCCAGCCGGCAGCTTCAATCGTCCTTCTCCTCAGCCCTTCGCCTTCTCTCTCCACAATGATCACGTCAAGGTCTGAGTGCTCGTTGTGCTCTCCCCTGGAAGCACTGCCCCCCAGTACAGCCAGCAGACAATCCGGATATTGTTCCGACACGACCTTCCTTGCGGCCTGAATCGGCTCCATCTTCATGCGTATTTCCCCCAAACCGCTCATATCTTCAAAAAAAGGGCTCAAAATAGTAAATTCAGCGAAAACCCCAAACGTACCTCAATCATATGGTAAATAAACAAATATCCTTATGCAGATAACGAAAGTAGGGATCAATTCGATGAATTACATTAACATGCTGTCCAAATTAGGGATGGGCAGCGCCCACCCCGGGGGATTCGAGGCCACACTGAGAATGCTGAATTCGCACCCCATCCGGCCGAGCAGCCGAATTCTGGAGGTTGGCTGCGGAACCGGCCGAACGGCCTGCCATCTAGCCGGCCTAGGCTACCAAGTGACGGCCATTGATCTGAATGAGCATATGATTGCAAAAGCAAAAGCAAGAGCAGCGGCGATGGGCACGGATGTGGAATTTCTTCAGGCCGACGTATGCTCGCTGCCTTTTCCGGACAATCAATTCGATGTCATTCTGGCCGAGTCGGTCACCGTCTTCACCGATACGTCGCGCTCCATTCCGGAATATTACCGCGTTCTGGATGCCGGCGGAATTTTATTGGACAGGGAGCTGATTCTGGATAAGAGCATGCCTGAACCGCAGCTCGACGAGCTGCTTGCCTTCTTCGGCATCCCCCGCCTCATGGACCGGGAGAAATGGCGCGATGCGCTGCTGGGCAGCGGCTTCAAGCAGGCCGAGGTGCTGGAATACAATCATTTCAACGAGAAGCTGAAGGAGGAACAGACACGCCATCTGGATGCCTATGAGCAGCGGGATAAAGGAATACTGCTCGACCTTGCACTCTGGGAGACGGTCTTTAAGCATGACCGCATGATTCTCGATAACACCGAATATTTGGCCTCCGCATTGTTCCGGGCAGAGAAATAGACAGCCGATGGAGCGGGTTTTTTGCGCATCCGCGTTGAAATCCGCTCTATTCTTTTTATGAGGATGATTAGAGGTCAGGGGCTTTCAGGTCTTTGTCAGGGTCTTTAGACTCACCCGATTGAAAATTTTGTAATTCCTTGTATCTACTTTTGTCGCATGATGATATAATCATGGTAAAAATATCCTATATAGCTTGAGGAGGATTCATTCGTATGGCATGGTTCAACAGACTCCCGATCGCTCAAAAAATCACAGCAGCCTGTTATCTCATTGCCGCCTTGTTCGCGCTTCCAATGCTGATCGCCTTTATACTCGTAGGCAAAGCGGTCATTGGTATCGTACTTGTTGCGGTGCTAATCGGACTCACTTATCCACTTTCCCGTGTCATTGAGAGAGCGCTTACGAGCACGTTCTCCGAAATCTCCAGCGTCTCCGCCAAAATTGCCAAAGGAGATTTTACCTTCCAGGTAGAAGAGATGGGCGGAATGAATGATCTCAGCAGAACCTTCAACAGCATGGTGGACAAGCTCCGCAAAATCCTTCAGGAAACCTCCGACATTACCCGCAGCGTCATGGCTTCAAGCCGGAATATATCAACGAAAAATCAGGAGCTTATCCAGGTCATGAACCAGGTATCGCTTTCTGCAGGAGAGCTGGCCGTCGGAGCAGGCGAAATATCGGAGGACGTGTCCGCAATGACCGACTCGATCAAGGAAATCGAGGAGAAGGTCGGCAATTACACCCACTCTACCCATGAAATGAACTCCCGGTCGATGGCAACTTTGCAGCTGGTGGAGCAAGGAAGAGAATCGGTATCCCGGCAATCGGCCGGCATGCTGCGAAATATCGAGGCAACGGCCAAAGTATCCGAATCCATTGATGCGCTCGCGCGAAACGCCAAAGGCATTACGAAAATTACCGAAACGATATCCGAGCTGGCCGATCAGACGAATTTGCTGTCATTAAACGCTTCAATCGAGGCGGCCCGTGCCGGCGAGCACGGCGCCGGCTTTGCCGTTGTAGCCCAGGAGGTTCGAAAGCTCGCGGAGGAATCGACCTCCTCCACGCGTGAAGTGTTCAATCTGGTTCGCAGCATTGAGGCAGACATTAAGCATGCGACCCAGAACATTAAGATCAATGAGGATGTCGTGCGCCAACAAACGGAGCTGATCCGGGAAGCCGAGGAAGTCTTCATGCAGATCGTAAGCAGCGTGCAGTACATCACCGAGCAGATTGCCGCCTTCTCCAAGGAAAGCGAGTCCATGCTGGAGAGCGCGCAGAGCATATCCGCCGCCATTCAGAACATTTCGGCCATTACCCAGCAGTCCGCAGCAGGGACGGAGCAGGTATCCGCCTCCATGAACGAGGGGATTACCTCAATCAAGAAGATGGCCGAAGAAGCAGAGGCAATGAACAACGCTGTCTTCCAGCTGCAGAAGACGATCAATATTTTCAAATTCTAGCTGAATTACATACAGAAGCAGGCCTGAATCGGCTTCACTCCGAGTCGGGCCTGCTTTTTGCATTTCACGATGCTCCTCCTGGTTCGATGATCCTGGATCGCGGAAGCCGTATTTTACGTTTCACAAGAAAATACTTTGGAAAAACCAATTATTCCTCGCTCATATGCGGCTTGAGATCATTCTTCGTGATCCGCTTATCGTCCTCGCCCATGATCTGTTCAGCCATCATCTCCGCAAACGGCGTCAGCGGCAGCCCGCTCAGCTGCGCCAGCGGAATCCATGCCGCGCCTAACGAATCCTCGCCGTCCCCTTCCGATTTCAAACCTGCCGGCTCATCCGCCAGCTGAACATCATAGATGATCCCGATATGATGGAGCTCCTCCAGCCTGTTCTCATCATATTGATAGATCATCGTATAGGAGACCGCAGTCCGAATCGTTCCCTGGACGGACGATAGGCCTGTCTCCTCCAGAAATTCACGCTGCAGCGTTCGCTCGGGCTCTTCTCCGAACTCGACCGATCCGCCGGGCAGATCCCATTTCCCCCGATGAGGACCCCGAGCTTTCTGAACCAGCAATAGGCGCTGGCTGCGAATCAATACGCCATAAATGCCGAGATGGGTATATTTCTCCAAACTTACCGCGCTCCTTTTCGTGCAGTGAAGGTAATCCATTCGCCGCAAAACATTATATCCCTGCCGTCGTGGACCTCGGGAATTTCCTTATGGACCTGCCGCTCACACAGGATCTCCCAATCGGCATATAAACGATGCAGGATCGAGAAGGCGCGTTCCGTTGGAAGATTCAGTTCGATCAAGCCCTCCTGCTCCTTGCCCGTCTCCACATCCATTTCCTTTACATTCGTGTTGATCATGATGCAGTGGATACCAAGGGGAGCGGTGCCTTCCTGCATCTCTTCGAGCTTGGCAACGAACGCTTCCTCCGAGGTGAGGTGCTCGAGGCAGGAGCAAGCCACAATATAATGATACATGCCCGGCGTGATTCGAAAATACTGGGCATCCGCCACGTGCGTCTCGATATGGGACGCAACGCCATACTGCTCGGCATACTGCCGCAGCTTCGTGATTGCCGACTCGAGCAGATCCACACAGACGACCGTCCCGTTCATGTCCTGGATCCGCTGAGCCATCGGAATGCTGTTCCGGCCGACGCCGCAGCCTAAATCCAAAACCCGCATGTTCTGGACCTTCAGCAGCTCCAGATGATCCATAACCGCGGCTACTGGCCGCGCCAGCCAGGTCCCCTGCTCAAACAATGCGGTTTGATCGTAAAACTGCTCGTGATAAGCTATTTCCTTCTCGCGGGCTTGCTGAAAATCACTCATCTCGATCTCTCCCTTCCTGTTGCGGCATAGCTTAGGCGATGTCCACATGTGCCGCTAAATGAGGGCAGGCTTCAAGCGCTAATCCTCAAAAATCGTAAGCAGCGGCCACTGGCTCGCCCACTCCTTTCTTAGTACCCTTTCCAGATAATACTCACGCTTTAAGAATGCGGGGGAGCGCCTGACGCGAAGCCCGAATAAATCTTCCAGTCCATACGGGCAGATCAGCTCGATTCCTCCAGCCGGATTTAGCCTAGCCCCGATGGCCGTAGCGGTTTCGGGCCACATCGACATCGCATCTGCTGTTGACTGGTAAGGCCCGTCCCCATTCTTGATATGCATTCGGGCCTGATTCTTGACGGACCACTTGGGATTCAGCGTCTCTTCCTTTAGTCTCCGCTCCAGATGCTCGTCCCGGTCCTCGGAAGCATCGTCCGGATCAAAAAACACCACATCGATATCGCTGTGCCGATCGGAACGATCATATCCATGGAGAATATCCCACGCATAGTTGCGGATATAGCCTGCAGCAATATAGCATTGCGGCAGGTCCAGCTCCCGCACCCGCTGCAAATCAGCCATTAATGGCTGATGCTCCCTGATCCAGCTCTTTAAGCGTTCCTCTAACATTCCATTCACCTCCTGCAAGCATGCCGTAACATCCAAGTTTTGAAAACAAGACTGATTTTAACCGAGCGCACAACTTTAAGGCTTAGCTGCATTTTCAGAAAAATAGTTACAGAAGGAATAACGGCGAAGGCTCGTTCGAACGATTACATCCTCCCGCGAAAAAGCCAAAGACCGCCTCCTAATGGAAAACGGTCTATGCTCAGTCAACAAGTAAACCTATTATATTCCAGTTAATCCCTGCCGGCAATACAGCAAAGTTCACAAGATATTCCTTTAAGCAAACGAAAGCCCCTTAGTAGATCGAGACTCCACCCGAGCAGGATTTGAGGCTTGATTACAATCAAATCGCCTTTGAGTACCGCAACCGCCGGTCAGACCGCCGCGTCAATTCGCTCCTGTGATGCGACGTCGCAGCGCTTGCACACCTTCAGTGCCGTTCCGTCCGTCTTCGTCCGCGGATACAGCAGCTTCGTTCGCGTGCTTCCGCACACCGGACACGTGCCCCGGGCTCGGCTGGGCAGATGCCACAGCGCCTTTCCTCTTTTTTGCTTGGCCATTACATTCAATCCCCCGTTTCATTCATCATTTCGCTGACTCTACATTGTATGAACGGGGGTGCCGCAACATGTTGCAAGAACATGGCTGAATGAGTACATACTTAAAATTTGAACATTGTTCAAGCCGCCCAGTCTTAAGAAAAAGCCAAAAAACCATAGAGGGAGCTTTAAGTAAACGTCCTCTATAGCTTATTGGCTATTGGCTGCTTAGGGTAAATCCTCCGAACAGAAGTGCTCCATCAATGAGCTGATGCCGGCTGCTTCTCCAAGAACAACTCGATTTCCTGCTTGGACGGGATGGAAGCCTGTGCACCGGGCCGTGTGACCGTTAACGCGGCGGCAGCTGCAGCGAATCGAAGCGCAGCTTCGGTTGCCATGCCCCCTGAACTCGCTGCCGCATATGCACCGATAAAGGTATCGCCTGCGGCCGTCGTATCCACGGGCTTCACGCGGCAAGCCGGCACGGTGATCCGTTCTCCTCGGCGATTTGCATAGAAGCATCCCTGCTCTCCCAGTGTAACGATCACGTTCTCCGTTCCCAGGCCTAACAATTTCCCTGCGGCAAGCTCGGCCATCATCGGGTCTTCCACCTTCACGCCGCTGACGGCAGCCGCCTCCGTCTCATTCAGAATCAATGTATCCAGCAGCGGAAACAGCGACGGAGGCAAAGCCCGAGCAGGAGCCGGGTTCAGCCAGACGCGAACCCCCGCTGCACTCGCAGACTGAATGACAGCCACGTTTGTCTCCCACGGGATTTCATTTTGCAGCAGGACTGCATAAACATCCTCAAAGCGGACCTCCGCTTGGACATCAGCCTCCGTTAATTGGCCGTTGGCTCCCGCTGACAACACGATATGATTCTCGCCTTCTTCATTAACCGTAATAATCGCCATGCCCGAGGTGCCTTCCTTGGCTAGAACGGACTTCACCTCTACTCCCCGATCCTCCAGGGAAGAAACGAGCGTATCGCCAAACGGATCTTGGCCGACCGCTCCGATCATCGCACACTCCGCGCCGGCCATTGCGGCGGCCACGGCCTGATTCGCCCCTTTCCCTCCGGGGAAGAAGGACGTTCCGCTGCTGTGAATCGTCTCCCCCGGCAGCGGGAACTGCGATACGCTGCTGACCACATCCATGTTGATGCTGCCAATGACGTACAGCTTACCCACATCGATCTCCTCCCTTGTTGTCTCTAGTTACGATACGGACGTTCGGACCTGAACCTTTCGAATTTCGAGCTCCCCATCCTCCAGACAGCCGAACCCGAACATGCCGTGTTCAAATGCAGCGTCCTTGCACTCCAGAACACTTTCTCCATTGATATACAAAGTGAAATGATCCTTCTGCGCTTTCAGCTTGAAATGATATTCCTGCCCATGCTCCCAATCGTATCTTGCGGTGATGAGCCGTTTCACTCCGAAATCCTGCTTGATAAACGATACGGCGTTCGGACCGTCAAAGCCGGCCAAATAGTGCCTCATCACGCCCTGCGCTCTTACGATGAGACAATGGCTGTCCCCCGAGATCGGCGTGATAACCGCTTCGACCTCCATGTCCTTCGCATAGTAATTGCCAGAGTAGGATGAGGCATCCCCTTCTGCCTTCCCCCAGAGTGCGCCATCGCGCAGCTCCCATACTCCCCGATGGTGGGAGAACGGGGTGACTGAGCCGAATTCCTTGGCCTGCTTGGAAAAATCGATGGCGTATTTCGCCTCGCCCGTAATGCGGAACTGTCCGATGAACAGCCGGCCGATGGCTCGGTCTGCGAGAGGGGAAGGGCTCTCCAAGATCCAGCCGATCTCATCGATCATGGCCCCATTGGTATCCGGAATCACCCATTCGACATCGTTCCACTTTCCATTCTCCGGCGTAACCGGGCTCAGCAATATTTCTTCTCTATTATAAGTGTTGCGTACGTATGGTGTCAGCGTGACCGGCTCACCCTCCCATTGATCCGCATAGATTTTCGCAGAAACGGTTTGACCGCTATAGGCCAGCGGAGCAAAGGTCGGCTTATATTTCTCGTCATTGAACTCGGCTCTTCGGTAGAACGGCTTGTAATAAATTTTGCTGCTGTCACCCTCAACCAATCGGTCAAACACAATTTCGAGCGAGCCCCTGCCGTCATATGAATGCTGCACCGAGTGCCTGACAACAGGCGTCTTGAACGGATTGCTGGTGCGGAAGCCGTGGGTTGAGCCCGGCAGATCAAAATCGAAGTACACCTCGCCCGGCTTCACGCGCTCCACCAAATCCTGAGGGGCCGTTTCTCCGTTCAGCCGATAGCCGAGCAGCGCAAGCTCCCTGGCGAAGGTGGGGAAGTCGACCAGATTCAAATAGCCGGATACGCTCGAGGCAACGATAAAATCATTGATCGGCTTGCGATAGTGGTCCGGAATGCCGGCCAGACCGCCGTATACACCAAGAATGCTGCCGACATTGCCTGCGTTGCAGTCTGTATCCCAGCCGCACATCGACGCGATCTCGACCGTACGGGCGAAATCCCCTTCGCCATACAGCAGGGCAAGCACGCATACGCCGGCATTCGGGATAATATGGCACACCCCGGTGTATTTATCATAGCCCCAGTGGTCCTCCAGGTATTGCCGGCATGCCCTGAAATCTTCGGGATGCTCGCGATGGAAATCCAGGACCGCATGCACGACGCGTGCATACGTAGAATCTGCCGGAATCATGCGCAGCCCTTCGCTTATGATTTCACCGACGGAAGCTGCATCGAAAGCTTTGGCGATGCACGCAGCCATGAAGCGTGCGCCATAGAGCCCGTTGCCGTCATGGGATACGCTCGCCGCCTTCTCCGCGTATTCGGCGGCCTTCTCCGCCCGCCCGGGGAACAGCAGCCCCCAGGAGTCGATGAAGATCTGGCCTCCGATCTGCTCCGCCATTTCCTCTCCGTTCACCTCGATCGAGCCGGACTTCGGAGCGGGGATTCCTTTGCGGAGGTTCACGTAGGCACGATGCTCCGTGCTGACATCCTCCCCGCCCCACCAGAACATGCCGATGCCTTCGCGGGCATAATTGAGCCAAGCTCTGCCGACATCCTCCGGCTCCAATTCCCGGTCTGCTGCATCGTCATAAAGCGCCCGTATAAAAAACACCGGCCCGTTCGCATCATCATCTGCCGCAAACGTGGTATACGGCTTCACATAATCGCGGATATCCCCATATACGTCACGTATACGTTCGTAGGTCCAAGCCACTGGCTCAATGGGTGCTCCCAGCCGAATGCCGATGTTCATGCCGATAAATCCGGCATAGACCGACTCTACATAATTCTCAGGTAACATAAACGTCCACTCTCCCTCCCAGCCAGTTGAACAAGTTGTGCCAAGGCCAGTCATGTTCCTTCTTTCATTCCTTGATCGGGGCGGCAAGCTCGGTAGCCTCGTGTAATACCGATGTCTCCCTCAAAATAAGCCTTACCGCCCCTGGCAAGTCCGGCAAGTCACAGTCCGGATTTCCTGCTCTCTTGGATAACGAAATCCTGCTGAAACGACCGACAATTCTTCAGATCAGGTTGCTTGATAACGGTTCGAATCTAACGGTTCATATTCAACGCTTTAAATTCAAAGGTTTAAAGCAACTCATCCATCCATACTCGTTTTCTGCTTTCATAAATCCGCAGATCCTCCTCGATGATTCCGGCTGCGATTTCGGAGAAGCGGTCGGCGATGCCGCATAGATCCAGACGGTTCACCTTGTTTAACTGCTCGATGTCCTCGGTCCGAATCACTTCATAGCCATGCATAGCGCCAAGGATGACGCCGGCCATAACGCCGATGGAGTCGGTATCCCGGCCGGAATTGACGCCGTCCAGAATCGTCCGGTAATACTCGCCGTCATTCAGCACCATAAAGGCAAGCGCAAGCGGCAGCTCCTCAATCGACCACAGCCGGCTCGGTGTGTAATGGTTGCTTGGAACGCCCAACTTGTCGATATGACGGCTGACGTCATCGCCCATCGGCGAGTACTTCAGCAGGATCTCTTGGAACGTCTCAACGACCCTGTCCATATCGTCCCGGAACGGACGCAAGCCTCGGGCCGCTTCCGTCAGTTCGGCGATCGCAGCTTTTGTGCCGTCCTTCGCGAGGGCGATCGCCGTACGGACGATATCGTCCACCGTCACGCCCGGCTCGAAGGCTTTGGCAACGCAGGCTGCAAGCACACCGGCAGCCTCCAGTCCGTAGCTGCTCTGATGGCCCATCGCGAACAGAATCGCTTCATCATAAGCCGCTTTTGGATGGCAAGCATTGACGATTCCGATCGGGGCGATGTACATCGCCGCACCGCAGTTGACCATATTGCCGATGCCGCCCTCCCGCGGATCGCAGTTTGCCAGCACATGGCGCATGAAGATATATTTTTCCGGGTAAAACAGCCGATCAATAATCAGCGTCTCTTGATCCAGCTCCGGGACGTAGGTCTTGCGAAATGCGATTTCCTTCACGAATTCATTGCCCATGTCGTAGGCGTCCAAATGCCTGCCCTCGGTCATATACACCTTCATCAGCGCGATGGTCATCAGCGTATCGTCCGTAACGATGCCGTCCCCCCGCATCCTGCCAAGCCGGACATCGGCGGGAAGATCCGCCTTATGCCACTTGGTCATCAGCGACTCCACCCGGCCGTATTTGGACTTGATCTCCGCATAGGTCAGCTTCTCGACGGGAGCCCCCAAGGCATCCCCGAGCGCAGTCGATAGGACCACGCCCCTTACTCGGTCACGAAAGGATGTCATCAGCTTCAAGCTCCTTACTTGATGTTCTCGTTAGCATATTTCGTTATTTCCGTACCTCCGGCAGCATACCAAGCTTCAACAAATTCATCGAACTGGGACAGGTCCTTCTTGCCGGTAATGAAATCGGTCGAGTATTCCTTATACAGATTGTTCATCGCATCCCAGTTGGCAACGAATTGATCGGGAATCAGGAAATTGTTGTCCTCGGTGTAAAACTCCGAAGCCATGCTCAGCGACTCCGTTCCCGGCTTGCCAAGCAGCGGCGTCTTCAGCGGCGTTTCCGATTTCATCTCGGTCGGCTCCCAGAAGCGTGCATACCACTCGCTGTAATATTTGTCGTTCAGCACAATCTCGCCGTTCTCCACGGTAAAATGCTCGTTCTCGAATCCCAAACGGTCCAGCATTTGTCCTTTCGGGCTTGCCAAGTAATCAAACACCTGGAAGGCAATATCCTTGTGAGGGGACTGCGAAGAAATCGCGAGTCCGCGGGATTCCTTCGTTACGTCGGTTGCCCCGAAGCCCTGGCCTCCGTCTCCCTTGGCAGGCGGCAGCACGATCAGCTCGGCCTCCTTGCCTCCCAGATCCTGCATTCTTCCGTCGTACAGATCCAAGATTTTGCCGACGGTGCCTGTAATTACGGCCGCATCTCCTTTATAGAAGGCATCCTCCTTCGTGTCCCACTGCTTCGTGATGAATTGCGGGTCCAGCAAACCTTCCTTGTAAAGCTTGTTATAGAAGGTCAGCTTTTCCTTCTCGTTCTGGGATACCTTGGAATATTCATACGTTCCGTCAGCCTTCTTGAGCCAAGTCGTGTCAAGGCCGAAAGCGGTATTGAAAATGAAATTGATCTCGGCAATATCGCCGGCGGCGGTCAGCGCATAACTAGGCTTGCCTTCGCCCGGCTTT
Organism: Paenibacillus sp. FSL R5-0810; assembly: GCF_038002285.1. Classification (NCBI taxonomy): domain Bacteria; kingdom Bacillati; phylum Bacillota; class Bacilli; order Caryophanales; family Paenibacillaceae; genus Paenibacillus; species Paenibacillus sp. FSL R5-0810. The sequence continues at coordinate 583,898 of NZ_JBBOCF010000001.1, read as the reverse complement.
TTCTCCACCAGCTCTTTAAAGAAGGCGTAATAATTGTCGACGGTCGGATTTTCGATCAGCGCTTTCGAGCTGTCCATCGCATTGAACCAGTCGGCGCGGATCACCGGCGCTTTCGGCGCGAGCGGCTTGATCCACATTAGATACGGATAGCTCTCCATGCGGGTTTTGTTATGCGGCTCCATGATGTCCTTGATGTACTTGGATTTTTCGATATACGGCGTCAGATCCTCCAGCAGTCCCTGCTCCGAGATTTGCTGGTCGCCGCCCTGGAAATAGATGATGTCCGGAATCGTGCCGCCGAGCAGCAGCAGATTCAAATTCTCGGCATAGCTGCCTTGCGCCAGATCGACGAGCTCAAACTTTACGTTCAGCCCCTCATCTTCTGCCAATGCTTTCTCCAGCGTTTCGAAAAATTTTACGGAGACCGGATTGGCCGTCCCCTCATCCTTATACACGATCTTCAGCGTCACGGGATCCCCGCTTCCGTCAGGCTTTGCCGCTTCCGGCTCCTGCCCGGCGCCCGGCGCGTTCGAGTTAGAGTTCGATGTGCATGCGGACATGACCATAACCAGCATGGCAACGATTAACAACAGGCTTACCTTTTTCATTGGTTTGTTCTCCCCTTTTTAGAAAATGAACGTACGCGGCGGATACATCTTGCCTTCCCGGCTTAATCCTTGACCCCTCCTTCAAGCTCGCCCTTGGCGTAATATTTCAAAATGAAAGGATATAGGAACAGCAGCGGCACGATCGCGATGATGATCGTCCCTGCCTGCAAGGAAGCAAAATCGAAATTGATGGCGCTGTCGAACATATTCTGATTGCCCATCAAGGACGTGTTGTCCTTGCGGACGACGAACTGCCGCAACACCACCTGAAGCGGCCATTTGCCCGGCTCCGAGATGTACAGCGTCGCCCGAAAATATTCGTTCCAGTGGTACACGCCGTAGAACAGTCCCAGCGTGGCAAGCCCCGGCTTCGACAGCGGCAGAATGATCCGGGTGTAGAGCCGGAAATGCCCGGCGCCATCCATCCGGGAGGCTTCCAATATCTCCTCCGGAATATCCTGAATGAACCGCATCAAGATAAACAGGTAGTACACGTTAATCGCCTTATACAGAATCAAAGAGGTAAGCGTATTCATAAGTCCAAGATCTTTAATCAGCTGATACTCCGGAATCATGCCCGGCTCGAATACCATAATGACGATCAGGAGAAACAGCACCGCTTTTTTGCCGATAAACTCCGTTCTCGCCAGCACATATGCGGCCATGGACGTCAGCAGCAGATTCAGAAACGTCCCCGCAGCGGTTATCCACACCGAATTCATGATGCTGCCTGTAATCAGCGGATTGGCAAACAGCAGCTGATAATTGATCGTTGTGAAGCCTTTCGGCACGATATCCAGACCGCCCATCAGGTGGGCCTTGCCCGGGTCCGTCAAGGATAGCGCCAGCAGGTTCAGGATGGGAACCAGCACCATGAGCGTGAACAGGAACAGCAAGACATATATGACGATTTTCGAAAACTCCAGCCGTCTCATCATTCTCCCCCTTTACCAGACGCCCTTGCCCGAGATGCGTTTCGAAATGAAATGCGTGCCCAGGATGAGGACGATCCCGATGACGCCTTTGAACAGACTAGCCGCGGTTGCATACGCAAACTGCCCGTTTCCGATACCGATCCGGTATACGTAGGTGTCCAGAATGTCCACCACGCTGATGATGGAATCGTTCATAAAGTTAAACACTTGGTCGAAGCCCGCATTCATGAAGAAGCCGAGGTTCAGAATGAAGACGGTTACAATCGTGCTGTACAAATGAGGAAGCGTAATGTACCGCATTTGCTGGAGCCGGGTGGCGCCGTCGATTTTTGCGGCCTCGTATAATCCCGGGCTGATCTTCATGATCGCGGCCAGATAAATGATGGAATCCCAGCCTGCGCTCCGCCAAATTTCGGAGAAAACAAGCACCCAGCGGATATGCTCTTTGCTGGTCATATAATCGACCGACGGCAATCGAAAGAAATTCGCAATCAGATTGACCGCGCCGTCCGCCGGATTCAGCAGGCTGATCCAGATCCCCGCGATGACGACCCAGGACAGAAAGTGCGGCAGATAGACGACGGATTGCACATACTTGCGGTATTTGCTGCTGCGCACTTCATTAATGAGCAGGGACAGCATGATCGGAATCGGGAATACGAAGATGATTTTCATCAAGCTGATAATGATCGTGTTCTCCAGTACGCTGGTGAAGGCCGGCGAACTGAACAAGGTCTTGAAATGCTTCCAGCCGACCCAGACATGGTCGCCCAGAATGCGATAATCCTGGAAGGCGAGCTTCATGCCATAGAGCGGAATCAGGTGAAAGATGAAAAAGTAGAGCAGAGGTAAGGCCAGCATGGCGTACAATACCCAATCCTGCCTCAAGCGTCTGAGCACCTTCATCGTCTACTCCTCCTCTGATTGATGGATGGCCAGCTTCATCAGCGGAGCATGCTGCTGTGCTCCGTACACATCGCGGTCGCCGACGCTGCCCGACGAAATATCCCGCGAGATGGTCACTTTGAAGCCGAGTGCCTGGTCAAAAAACACCAGATGGTGAATCTGTTCCTCCTTGACCCGGTACAGATCGCAGATGGTTCGTTTCGTAATGCAGCCGGATTGTTTAACTCTGTCATAATCGTCTTTGGAATCAAACAGGACGTCCAATGTAATCTCGAAGGGGCCGGAGTTCTTGCTCCGCAGCACCTTCGCCACGTCACCGAGCACGGTCATGCTTATAACCTCCCTTTCGAAACTCGATACGGAACGCATTGTCGGTCAATTCCATCAGGTGATACACGGAGAATTCGTAAACAGGGCCGAACTCGATATCGCTTGGGGCGAATGGAAACGCCAGATTGCCGGCCGTTGCCTTCCGGCCCTCATAGCCGTAATGCAGGAAGGTCGATCGGACGGTGGCGCATATGCTGCTAGCCAGCTCCTGCGTCCTCGCAACCACTTCGAACATCACCCCGACCTCGTGCCCCTGGAAGGGCTCCGTCTCTTTGCTGCCGAGTACGCCGTTCTTCCCGTAATTGTAAAACCGGATCTGGTAATCCGATTCGGGAATTTCGCTGTAATACTCTCTCGCCTGACTTCGGACGTAATCCTCGACCTCCTCCAGCTTCCCGATCAGAATCGGGTCGCGGATCCCCGCAATCACGAAGGTGCGGTAGGCGACGCGCCTTGCTCCTTCCAATTTGACGAAGTATTTCTCGGCAGGAAGGTACCGGCTTCCGCTGACGCGGACGATGCCGGGCTCCGTCTCTTCGAACCGGCAATCCTCCAGATCCAGCGTAAAGCCGGGCCCGTGCAGGATGTACGGATGCTCCTTCTCATAGAAGGTATGGGCCGCAACGCTGGTTGGACTGCAGGTGCGTGCCGGATTCAGGGACTGAACGGTAAAGCTGTCTTCCCCTATGGTGCCAAGTATGCTGTCCTTCGTCGTGCCGGGCTCTGCACACAGCGCGCCGCATTCGAGAATTTTGCCGAGATGGTAGGAGAGCCCCGGGTCCTTCCCGTGGAATATGCCGATCGCTGCGAAAGGGGACGGATCATAAGCGCGGCCGCAGACAATGATCTCGCTGCCGGCTTGAAGCGCTTCCACGATAGGCTCATGTCCCATTTGGGCCACGATGCTCTTTGTCGTATCGATCATCTCATCCGTCAGCGGCGGGATGTTCGGGCTAAGCGGCTGAATGCGTCCTTCCCTCTTCGCCTGATGGATTTCGTCTTGCGTGAAGTCCGCCCAGATTACCGATACCTTCGCCTCCATCTCAAGCTCGCTCAATATTTCGTCAATGATCGCAAGCGTCCAATTGACATGCGTTCTGGCGCCGGAACCGCCGGCTGAGCCGATGATGATCGGGATGTTCCGGGGGAGGCCGGCAGATAGCATGATCTTCAGGTCTTTCTTTACCGCGCGCTTGCTGACGATGGATACGCCGGCGCCCAGCTTATGCGGTCCCCCGTCGGTTGAGCCAGCATCGACCACAATGCCGTGCAGCTCGTACTTCAATCCGTTCATGAAGGATTGCTCCGGAAACCCGTATCCAAGCATCCCGCAGGGGGATAAAATTCGAATGTCTGTATTCATCTGCAGTCCCTCTTTACCAAAATATTCACTCATGCCCATTGGATAATTGGATTATCCAATTTGTGTTAAAAAAGGGGAAGCCACTCCCCTGCTATGCATGAATGTAATTGTTCTGTATGTTCTCCTTCACCCGGCTCAGATGGTTCAGCAAGGCGAGCTTTGCCTTCACCGGATCGCGTTCCTTAATCGCCTGTAAAATAAGCAGATGCTCCTCATAGACCTCGCTTTTGCGACCGGGGATCGCTTGGGTCTTGTTCAAGGTGCGCTGGAGCAGGTCCATGTGCAGCTCGATCATATTCACGAGCACGACGTTATGCGTGGCCTTCGCGATCGATAAATGGAAGGCCTGATCCGGCTTGGAACGGTCTTCGTCATCTAACCCGACCTGTCCCCACTTCTCAAAGGCCGCCTCGATGTCGGCGATATCCTCTTCCGTTGCCCGCTTGGCCGCCAGCTCCACAATGCCCGTCTCGAACAGCTCCCGGGCTTCCAGCAGCTCAATGATCGTCGCCCGTTCGATATTGTCGAGAATCCGGCTTCGGTCCTCCGCAACATCCAGCGCCTTGCTGAGAAAACGCCCCCCTCCGGGCCTTGCTTCGATCAGCCCTTCCCGCTCGAGAATGCGGAAGGCCTCCCGCAGCGTTCCGCGACTGATCCCGAACGATTGCGCCAGCTCACGCTCGGTCGGCAGAACATCGCCGGGGCTCAGATTTCCTTCTAAAATCAAATTTTTGATCTGTTCAATGACGTCCTCATATACCCGATGATATTTAATCTTCTTAATGGTCATATGATTTCCCTCTCTATCCTTCATGACAATCACTAATTGGGTCATCCAATGGACCGCAGATTTAGCATAAACCGTTCACAATTGGGCTGTCAAGCAAAAAATATAGCGCTTACATATTAATTCAGACCCGTTTATTCGAATTTCCGGCATCGTTCCAGAGTAATTGGGTGATCCAATTCGCGAAGAACTGCGGCTATAATATCCTGATCGTTCATGGCTTTGTGAGCCTCCGAAATAAAACAAGCTTCTTCTACAGTGCGCCTAAATACTGCAAAGCACAACCCCCGTTTCTTAGGCGGGGGCATCTTAGGTGTAATATATTAACGATTTATTGTTCGAACGTGCTCCCTCCCTGTCGCATGGGATTGGCCACCTGCATGTGACGACTTATGCCGCTATCCTGAGAGCCGCTAAAAACCAAGCGAAAAAAATGCTGCGAGTCAGCGCTTCCGCCTGGCAAACGCATATCTTATGCTTCCATACAAGCCGCACAGCATCAGAAATAGGGCCGCGCCCTGTACCGTAATTAGTTTTCCACCGCGCAGTACAGCGCCGAAGGATACCTGGGACTGCAGATGTTCAACATGTTCATACTGGCTTTGAATGTCGGGCACATAGGTTTGAGTCAATATCATTCCCTGGAAGACCCCGAACAACATATATCCGCCGCATACCGCGATGGCGAACAATACTGATTCAAGCGCGATCCGTTTCCATGAAATCATAGCATCATCATCCTCCATCATTGCATCCCATAATCCCGGATAGGTTGACTTCCTCTAAAGCCAGCCGACAATAACGCTGATCATATATCCAGCGGGAACGATGACGAGCTGGGCCAGCATCGTTCCGAAGAATCGCGAAACCATGAGCATGGTATACACCTTGCCCAGCTGATTCTTCGCTTCTTCATCCCGCGTAGCTTTATCGGTGATCAGGCCTAGCTGAGGGTCGATAAAAATCGTTAAAATAATGGTAGCCATGCCGTTGATTAACCCCGAGGCTTGGGAGGCCATGGTGCTATGCGCGGGCACGAGATGAGCCGCATACAACGACGAAAGCACCCCGACGGTATAAAAAGCGGTCACGACGACATGAAGTAAAATAAAGCGGTTGGGCACGCCCAAATATCGAAACTGGCTCAAGCTGAGATTGGGCTTCTTTATGTAATGCCTTGTATTTTTGAGCTGACCGACCGTCACGCTCGAGATCAGCTTCGGGATGGAGCCGGCTACTTCAAGCTTGTTGATGATTCGTCCGAACAGGTTGACGAAGGTCGGGAACAGCGCAATGGCTGCGATGGTGCCGATCGAAGCGGCAAGCAATATGATCCGAAAATAGGAGAGCACGTCAAATGACGTGTGTTCTTCGGCGTAATCCACGAATTTGGCGGTGAGCGGGGCCTGGATTAAATTCGAGGTCCGCGACACCAGCAGGACGATGCCCGTCAGTGACAGCGCTACCGCTATTTTATTCAGCTTAACGCCTGCATAACGGATCGAGTAGGACAATGTTTCCGCCGTATGAATGACCATCGTTAGGACAAAGACGACAATCAGCGTTTGAATCATAAGCGATTCCTCTGAATGGTGATATGAAAATCCGTCCCGTACTGATAAAGGTCCAATTTGCGGGCAATTCGCTGTGAGCTCAGATTGTCCCAAGCCGTGCTGTATAGCGGAATACGCCCCAACCGCCGAATCTCCCAGCCCCATCGTGCTGCCGCTTTGGCAGCGAGTCCCCGCCCCCTGAAATCGGAGGCCGTGCTGAGACTTGCCTCCGCCGCCTTGGCGGAAGTCCGGGCCGAGCAGCAGACGGATACGGCCGTATCGCCGATCACACAGCCTATGACCGGCAGGCGTTCCTCAAGCTCCGACTTGATCTCTGAAAAGTAGGTCTCCAGCAAGTCTGCGTTGGATTGATCAATGAACACGATGCCCGGATCGGCTGCTGGCTCGATCGGTTTGTCCGGGAACACATAGGCCGGCCCGACCCATATCTGCTTTACCGGCATGTATGTCTCGATCGTCTTGCTCATCTGCACGATGCTCATGTTAGTCCCCCGTTCGCATTGCATCCGCAGCTCTTCCTCCATGGGGTCCGGCATATCTGCCGCTACCAGCACCTCCCGTCCGAAGCGTGTTGTGCCAACGAACACTGCCGTTTCGGCGGCTTGCGACGGCTCATTGATGCCGATGATCCGCCTTCGGCCGTCCAGCAGGTATAACGTCTCCGACTGGATCCGCATCAGCTCCGCATCATCGTATGCGGCATAGGGCATAAGTTTCCCTCCATCCTTCGCGTTATCATTACGTAACGGATACCTTCCAGCTGAACCAGGTTCGTGCTTTAGCAAGCCTACATGGCATGAGAGGCCTTGGTCAGCTGGAATGCGACCTCGGTCAGCCGGAATGCGGCCTTGGTCAGCCGGAATGCGGCCTTGGTCAGCTGGAATGCGGTATGCTCTCCTTCTCTTTGAGAAGTGCAGCGGTTTGCCGATAAATCGCATCCAGCTCCTGCCTGCTGACAAGACTGGCATCGTGCTCAAACGTCACATGAAATTGATGATTCCTCGCCGCTACGTATTCCAAATAGGCATATGCGTCGCCGAACCGCTCATCCTCGTCATGCTCGGGCAGCACCGGGAGATGATGCTTGAACGTACCGCCCTCATAACGGACATTGCTGTAGTGGACCACATCGATTTGCGGCGCGAGCGCCTCCATAAAGGAATACGGGTCGAATCCGGGAAAAGCCCTGCGGGCGATATCCAGCCTTGCCGTATCCAGCACGAAACGAATCTCCGGATAGGCCAGGAACGCATCGATCACGATGTCACCGTAATCCCCGAAGAAGTCATGCTCCAACACGATCCGCTGCTTAAAGCGCTGCTGCAGCTCGGCTAGATGTTCAAACAAGGTCATGGAGATATCCCTGAACTGCCCTCTGCCCAGCTGTTCGCAGCTGTAGCGGTGTCCAATGTCGGGAAGCCGCGGAAAGGGCGTGAAGGGCTCTTGAAACACCGGATAAAACGGATAGTGGAACAGGATGTAGTCCGCATCGTAGGATGAAGCCAGCTCAACCTCGGAGGTTATGTACTGCAGCTCTTCCTTAAACTGCCGGGGGTCGGGTGCATTTAACACAGGCAGGCGGTAACCGTCTTCCGCAAGCACCGGTCCATGGATTCCATATCCAAGCCCGTGCTTACGGCAGAAATCCCGGACCTGGGCTAAAGCGGCTCGATCCGGCAGGCAGCATACCTCCATCCCGGTGATCAGCGGCATGGCCAGCTGCTCCCACCGATCGGGGCTAAATTGCTCCCACATGCCGATCTGCAATCGTCTCATGCTAGGCCTCCCCCCTCGCGGCAATGGCCTGATTCCAAGGGGATAGATCATCGATCTGTACCCGCGAACCCGTTTCGGATGAACGAAGGATTGCATCCATGACCGCCTGGGTTCGGTGTCCGTCCGCAACGTTCGGGATTTCGAGCGGCGACGGCTTGTCTGTCAGCTTCCTATAGATGCTGTCGATCATCGGATAGAAGCCGCTGTAGTAATGAACGGCCGGAACCGTCAATCCCTTCGGCGGTTCTACGCCCTCAATCTGAACTGGCTCCAATGCTCCTCCTCTGCTGAATTCCAACATACGGTCATCTCGCATAACGAGCGTCCCCTCATCCCCGTATATCTCCAGTCTCCATCCCGTACCGGTTCTGCCAGGCAGGAATACGTCCACCGCCAAGCTCGCACCGCTGCGGAACCGGCCCGTGAATGCAAATGCATCGTCGGCATTGCGCACCTCACGGCCGTCGCTGCCTTCATAACTCGGAATATGCGTCCTGAGATCTCCCTGAACCTCGGCAATCTCTTCTCCCATCCACCACATCAGGGAATCGATCATATGGGACCCGACGGCGAACAGGAAGCCGCCTCCCTCCTCGCTTCGGCCCTCCCAGCCACGCTGCCCTCCCGCCAGAGTGGAATAGCCCGAGAAGCTGCCGCAATACCGAATATGCTGAATCCGGCCCAGTAGTCCTTGGTCCAGCATGGCTTTAATCCGCTGCCGAAGGGGTGTAAGCCGCCATAAGAAATTAACGAATGCGCATCGCTTCAGCCGGTTCGCCTCTTCGACCAGCTCCAGGGTTTGTCCGGCATTTATGGCGAGCGGCTTCTCTACCAGCACATGATGCCCGGTTCGGAGGGCTTGCAGCGCCATGCCGTGATGCTGTGCGGGCGTGGAGGCAATCGATACCAAATCCAGCTCCTCCGATTCCAGCATTTCACTCCAGTTGCTGTAAAAGGCGATGTCCTGAAACGAACGCTTCGCTCCATGACCGCTTCGATATACGCTGGCGATCGATTTCAGTTGAAAGCCCGGATGCAGCCGGAAGATGGGGGCGTGAACCTCGGCGCCGAAGCCGGTGCCGATAATTCCGACATTGATTTTGTTCATGGATACGCTCCTTACCGCGTGATATTGCTGATTAGTTCAACTGACTATTTCCACGTTAATCCCTGACGACCTTCCTCAATAACTTCCCGTCTCTACCAAAAATTCCTGTCGCGTAACCTCGTACCCAGAAGCTTCCGGCAGGACATCGAGGTTCCACGCCCGCATCGTCCTTTGAAGGCTAAAACGGCGGAATGGATTCATCGTATGCTCTGCCTGGGCATGGCGTATAAACAAAAGCTCCATCGTTACTCTCACCGGTACCTGTCTTGAAGAACCGATGCTAATTTATGATGCTGCGTTTGCCTGTGTTCATGCTTTGACCCAAGCTGGCGGGTCATGCTATGAATGTACATGCCAGCCTTCTAACTCGCTTCCATTTTAACATTATTTACCTCCGATGTGTCTGTTTGTGCTAAAAATCTGTTGGGGCTTCACCATCGAGGAAATCATCTGAAACTTTTACCAGATCAGAGTCGTTACAAAAACATGAAGCATTGCAAACCTATCCAGAGGATTGCAAAGCTACCGAACAACTTCGAGCAGCTCGATAGGAGCAAAATGACTGGCATGTGACATAATTATTAACCTTTGTTGTATGATTTCTAATGACCGGTTCAACGGAAACAATAGAAACTTATTTTTCAACGCAATTAATAGACACTTATCCATTGCCAAGGAGGTTTCCCGTGCGAAAAAATCTGATCGCGTTCCTGGTGCTCGTCATGTTCGTCTTAACGATCGGCTGCGCATCATCCCCCAAGCCTGTTGTTATCAACGAATACAAGATATCGTCCGTTCATGAGGACTTCCCTGTCCCTGAGCAAGCGCTGGAGCGTGAGGCGACGTTCGGGAATCCGAATATCGCGGAGGGTGCAAAGTACGAGTTGGAAAATATCGGAGGCGAGCAGGGATTATATCCGCCGAGGGCTTACCTGGAGGAGATCAGAGCTTCCGGCTGGACCGAGATCGAGGAAGAGCGTCTGGGTCATGTGCATTTTTTTCGTAAAGATGATACAAAGATCGCCTTGGAAATTCGAGAGGATTCGATTGACGTGTATGAGCTGAAACAAGTTGACGCCCCTTAGAGACTCGAATCTGTTATGATACGCCGGTTGACGCACACCACGTCCCGTTTTAGGGGAACGCCGTTAGCTGCTGCCCTACTTTCACGCCTCGACTCCAGCAAGTCCCGAAACGGAACTTGTTCTTCCTTTTGCGGCGCTCCTGACCCCTGCAAATCCTTAAATAGGACTTGTTCAAGCTCTATCTTCCACGCCCAGCCCCAACGAGTCCCGAAAGCTGTCCCAGGTCTATACATACTCTGGTAACACCTCCAATATTATCGCATGACGGCTTTGCTCATTCCGACCGCCCCCTTGAATTCTAACTTCTGGAAACAATCATATATATTACCAGTTATATACAATCTTCACTTTACATGATAAACTAGCGCTATATTACATTGCAGCGTCGAGGCGGTGCGTATTGATATTTTGAAATTGCATATTTCGGAGGAGTAAGATGAAAGCAATTATTCTCAAGTGGAACCAAATAAGTCTTGTAAAACGAATTTTGGCGGGGATCATTGCAGGGATTATCCTTGCAATGATTGTTCCCGGTGCGACTGGAGTCGGTTTATTCGGTACTTTATTTGTATCCGCGTTAAAAGCGGTTGCCCCTGTATTGGTGCTGTTCCTCGTCATGTCCGCCATCTCGAACCATGCGAAAGGCCGTCAGACGAATATGAAATCGATCCTTGTCCTGTACGGTATAAGCACATTTCTGGCGGGGCTGGTGGCGGTCATCGCCAGTTTTATTTTTCCGGTAAGCTTGTCGCTGGTCACGGGATCGACGGACCTGACTCCGCCAGAGGGCATTCTCGAAGTGCTGAGGACCTTGCTGTTACAGGTTGTCGATAATCCGGTCAACGCACTGATGAAAGCCAATTATATCGGAATCCTGGCATGGGCGATCCTGCTGGGCCTGGCTCTGCGAAGCGCTAAGGAGGGAACGAAAAGCCTGCTGACAAATGTCTCGGATGCGGTATCCCAAATCGTCAAATGGGTGATCCAGCTTGCTCCGTTCGGTATTATGGGGCTTGTCTTCGAATCCATTACCGCAAACGGACTAGCGTCCCTGCTCGATTACGGGAAACTGCTGCTCCTGCTTGTCGGATGCATGCTGTTTATCGCGCTTGTCGTGAACCCGCTCATTGTCTATGCAAGGCTGCGCAAAAATCCGTATCCGCTGGTGCTGACCTGCCTTCGGGAAAGCGGCATTACCGCGTTCTTCACCCGCAGCTCTGCGGCCAACATTCCGATCAATATGCGATTATGCGAGAAATTAAAGCTGAACCCGGATACGTATTCGGTATCCATCCCGCTAGGCGCCACGATCAATATGGCGGGGGCAGCGGTGACGATCTCGGTCTTGACGCTGGCAGCGGTCCATACGCTCGGGATTCAGGTGGATTTTGGCACAGCGCTTATTCTCAGCATTTTATCGGCGATCGCCGCAGCAGGCGCTTCCGGGGTGGCTGGGGGGTCGCTGCTGCTCATTCCGCTGGCATGCAGCTTGTTCGGCATTTCGAATGACATTGCCATGCAGGTAGTTGGCGTAGGCTTTATTATCGGCGTTTTGCAAGACTCTTGCGAAACCGCGCTGAATTCTTCCTCTGACGTGCTGTTTACGGCCACGGCGGAGTATGCGAAGAAGCGTAAAGAAGAAAACGCAACGATTGCCAAAGCCTAATGAAAGCAGTCGGTCTGTGAACTGCACTTCCATGGCTTGTAGTGCATAATTAGGGAAGTCAATTTGGTATTATCCCCTTATGGTAGACAGTGAAAGAAGAGTTCATATTCCAATGAATTCAACGCTGTAGATCTGAGGGGATTTTTTATTCCCCAAGAAACGACAAGCCTCAAACCGATGTAACAAAGGAACTATAAATAGGGGCGCGCCTACGATTGGAGGAAATTGGAGTTACTCCATGATCATCGGGACGCTAGGAATCAGGAGAGATCGAATTTGTCGGATGCTGAACGAATGATGGCAGTGCGGCAGAACACATGGCTTACTACAACGAGAGATGTTCGCAAAACAAATTGGCGATCTATCCCCGTAGAATGCCGGGAACAAATCGCCGCTTAAACTTCCTTTTTGTTGTCTGCGGTAGCAGGGCTACGACCTATTGACCTAGCGCGCTATGTGTTTTTTCATGCCGATCGTAAATGTCGTAAAACCCAGCCTTTCATAATAGCCTTCCAATTCTTGTTCGCACAGCAGCTGGGGAATGACTCCAAACTTCTCGCACTGCATGACGAGCCTTTGAACGATACCGGTGCCGATCCCTCTGGCCTGAACATCCGGATGTACACAAATGCCGCATAGAAGTCCGGTAAGGACTCCGTCCGAAATGACACGTCCCATGCCCACGAGGCGCTTCCCTTCATAGGCATAAACACTATACCAGCTTCCTGCGCACATGGCTTGAAGGTCCCCAATGTTCAAGTTCAGGAAGTTCCAGCCTAATGTCTCATATAATTCGAGCAGCGCCGTAAAGTCCCCGGGCAGCTCCGACGTATAAGTAACTGCAGGCTCAACCTGGCTCATATGCTCCCGCTCCCCTTGACGGGGTACGCCATAACGCTCATAAGCGCATTTTCCGCCTGGGTAGCATCGAGGCGGCTGTACTGCACATAGACGGGCCCGCTGCAGACGACCTCCATGGCGTACGGCACGCCTGCGGGAATCGTCCGGCCATCAGCGCTTAGCGAGCTCGTACGAATGTGACGGGTACGTCTCCCCGGCACGATCGTTTCCATGCCCATCAGCGGCTCGCGATCCTCGAAATAGGCATGAATGGTCACCGTCACGTCTTCCTCCGATGTATTCAGCACGCATACCGACTCATGACTCGTCAGTTCCCCGCTGCTCTGCGGCGGGATATAGCCATCGGGAATGATCCACAAAGTCTCGCCTTTTGACATTCGAAAAACACCTCCTGACGCCTTTTTAGCTCTCGCTTTATAGTAAACATTCGTCGCACAGGGTATCGGCTCCTCTACAACCTTTAAGGCATTGGCGAAAAGAGAGGAGCACGCTTCTACCTTTCGGTTGCCGTTAGATTACGATAGGTCATCAGCTGACGCTCATCCCTGCTGCATCCGCAAAAACAAGGACAACGGCTGAAGCGCCAAGGACTTCAAACCCTCGGCCACCAGTTCGGCCAGACGAAGAGCTCCCCTCTCCTGAAAATGCGTATTGTCCGAAACCCCGAGCGGAAAGTTCATCCACTCTCCCGGCGCTCCCCACATGAAGATCGAACGTGTACCTTCCGGACCGAGCTCGTTGAACAGCCCCATGCTGATTGCAGCCAGATCGACAAGCGGCACCTGCTCTTCCTGCGCGAGCTCGCGGACCGCGGTAACATAATCTCCATGCGTGTCCTTCAGCCGGCCGTTATCATCAAAAAAACGCCGGTGAACCGAGGTGACCAGAATCGGCACGGCCTTTCTCTCCCTGCAGCCGTCGATGTACATCCTCAAATGCTCCTTGTATGTCGAAAAAGGCTCCGTATATCGACTCGGGTCAGACTTCTGGTCATTATGGCCGAATTGGATCAACAGATAATCCCCCGGCCGCATGCAAGTCCATATCCGGTCCAGCCTGCCTTCGTCCACAAAGCTTTTCGAGCTTCGACCGGAAGCGGCGGCGTTGATTACAGCTGCATCCTGCTTCATCCAGGCTGGGAGCATCTGGCCCCAGCCGGCATAGGGATAGCCATCGGCAGGCTGATTCGCCACGGTTGAATCCCCTGCGATGAACAATGTGCAAGCATCCGGTGCCAGTGCCAGTTCCAATCCGTTCAATCGCGGCGCTCTTCCAGAAAAATAAAGCACGATCCGCCTCTCGACTGCCGGCAACGTTACGCTGAAACGCTCCATATAACCGGGCGGCGTCCGCAGCTGATACAACAGCATCTGTCCGTCCGTTCCCTTGACCGTCGTCTCGGTCGCAAACCACGGGTCGCCGATCGTCAAACGAAGCGTATATAATCCGTCCTTCGGCACGTCCACCCGAAAGGCGGCTTCAAGCGGGATGACAAAGTCAGCGCCCAGTCCCGTCTCCCCCTCCCTTCGTATTCCCGTAAGGCCAGAAGCGGATAAGAAACCGTACCCCCGCTCCGGCTCGTACAGCGTGTCGGACATAATTTTCACGTAATCCAAGGCAGGCTCCCCGGTTCCGAAATCAAAAGCATAGCGGTCCTCGCTCTGCATCATAGCACCCTCCCGTTAAATCGCTCTTTCCCCATTATGCACGATCCCAAATGCGCAATTCCATCTATTTATCCGGCTATTTTGTTTAAATTTCCGGTCAACTGCCAAAGGCCGAAGCGGCACCTCGCAAGCCGGATACCGACGCTGGATAACCATGTTGACAGCGTTTACAACCCGGTACATAATGTGTACACAACATTTCAACTCCAAGGTAAGGAGACGGATGCCGTGAGGAAGTGGACCACAGTCTACAAAAATATGAAAATCAAAAACAAGCTGTCGCTCCTCATCGCGCTGATCGTGGCCATGGCATTCACTTTCGCGGTCATCGTTCAGCAGTATGCCTTCTCCATCTACGACGGGCAGCTGTACCTCAAATCGTCCAAGGTCCTACACTTGTCCTCATCAGCCATCGAATCCGAGCTTGAGCGAATCGAGCAGTTATCTTTCAACATGGTTACCGACACGGAGATCCAGCAAATATTACGGGCGATTTCCAACAGCGACTCCGACTATGACCGGCTCACCTTGAGACAGCGCCTTGTCGATCGGCTCCTCAACTACGTGGGATCCGAGCCTATGCTCTACTCCATCCACCTGATCGACTCCTTCAACAAACAGCACGATGTCGGCAGCGTCATACCGATCGCTCCCTCCAAGATGCAGCATATCATGCAGCTTGCGGGCGATGCCGACGGTGAAGAGCGCTGGTTCTACCCCGATGAACACGACCCGGCCCTGCTGCTGTCCAGGGAGATCCGCTCCTATTCAGGAACCCTGTTCGACCTTCAATATCTGGGCACGATCGTAGTTCGGGTCAATATCGACAAGCTTGTACGTACATCTGCAGCTGAGGAGGGAGAGCTGATCATGACCTCGGGAACGGACGTCATCTACCCGACCCGGCCGAACTTCGACCCGGCGTCCATCCAGGCTGACGTATCATCCGGCAGCGGATATTTTACCCGGGAGATTGAAGGGCACACGTATTTTGTTGCATATAACCGTTCCTTC
Organism: Paenibacillus sp. FSL R5-0810; assembly: GCF_038002285.1. Classification (NCBI taxonomy): domain Bacteria; kingdom Bacillati; phylum Bacillota; class Bacilli; order Caryophanales; family Paenibacillaceae; genus Paenibacillus; species Paenibacillus sp. FSL R5-0810. Next base: position 568,218 of record NZ_JBBOCF010000001.1, on the reverse strand, counting down.
AATACGGGCTGGACTTATATTAATGCTACCCCCTTCAATCAGGCCTTTAGGCAAATCATTTTTATCAAAGAGCTTGTCATCATGGTATTCGGCATGATATTCGCCGTCGCCATTCTGCTGGGCATTCGGTTCAGCCGGGGCCTGACCAAGCCGATCGAAAGCTTGATCGCCCGGATGAAGCTGGCCGAGAAAGGGAATTTCGCTGAAGCTAACGTACTCCCCCAAGACGCGGCGCCCGTCGCGATGGATGAGCTCGGTCTGCTGCACCGGACGTTTCGTCTGATGGTGGAGAGAATCAATGTCCTGATCACCGAAAATTATGCGAGCCGGCTGCTCGTCAAGGAGACCGAATTCAAGGCCCTCCAAGCCCAGATCAATCCACATTTCCTTTACAACACGCTCGAGTCGGTCAACTGGCTTGCAAAAATCAACAAGCAGACGCAAATCTCCGATATGGTGCAGGCGCTGGCCTTCCTCCTTCGCAACTCCGTCAGCCTGAAGGAGCCGATTCTTTCTCTACGAGAAGAGCTCGAAATCGTCAAGAACTATATCATCATCCAGAAGTTTCGTTTTGAGGACCGGCTCGAGTTTAGCATGAACGTACCGGATGAGGACCTGGAGCGCAGACTTCCGAAGCTGTCCCTGCAGCCGCTGCTTGAAAATGCAATCCACTACGCGCTGGAGCCATCGGTCGAGCCATGCAGAATCGCCCTGTACACCCGGCGGGAGGAGCATGCCTTCTGCGTCATCGTTGAGGATGACGGACCGGGCATGGCTCCGGACACCCTCGACCGGCTTCGAAGCGGAAGCCTGCAGACGACAGGCAACGGCATCGGACTGCTTAACATCGACGAACGCCTGAAGCTCGCCTTCGGCGACAATTACGGTTTATATATCGAGAGCCGACCTGGGCTCGGCGCCCGCATCATTCTATCACTGCCACTATAACGGAGGGATTCCCATGTACAAAGTTCTGCTCGTAGACGATGAGCGCATCATTCTGGATGGTATTTCCCGCATGGTGGACTGGTCCGCCTATCAAACCGAGCTTGCGGGAACCGCTCAGAACGGCATCCAGGCCTACGAAAAAATCGTTAGCGATTCTCCGGATATCGTCGTGTGCGATATCCGCATGCCCGGCCTTGACGGGCTCGAGCTCGTGGCCAAAACCTATGCAAGCCATCCCCACATCAAATTCGTGCTGCTGTCCGGCTTCGGCGAATTCGAATACGCCAACCGCGCCATGCAGTACGGGGTCAAGCATTATTTGCTGAAGCCGACCGATGAGTCTAAGATCGGGGAAGCGCTGCAGGAGGTTACCTTTGACCTGGCGGATCACCGCCGCAAGGAAGCTTTCATTCAGGATATGAAGCACCGTTTCGAGAAAGTGCTTCCCCATGTGAAGGAGCAGGTGCTGAAAGAATTCGTGACGAACAAGACTTACGGTCATAACGACTTGGAGGAATATCGCAGACTGTTCCAATACGACTTCGACCGGCCGGTGCAGCTGCTGCTGTTCCAGCTGGAAGGCGAGGCGGATTACGAGCATCTATTCGCCGTGAAGAATATTGCCGAGGATCTGCTGGACACCACCCTTCTTAGCACCACCATCGGCCCGCATGTGCTGGTTCTCATTGAGGAGCGCCCCGGGCTTCAACTCCATGACCGGATCCAGGACATCCGCTGTACGTTCAAGCAGTATTACAAGCTGGACGTGACGGTTGCCATCAGCGATCCTGGGCCCGTAACGCTGGCCCGCAAGCTGTACCGCGACACGCTGCAGTGCCTGAATTACCGCTTCTACCTGGACGAGAGCGGCATCATTACGACGAACGACACGCTGCAATCCGAAGACGACAGCGGTGCATTTTCCTTCGACGAGCAGCGTCTGTGCATGCCGGTGCGGTCCGGTCACCACCAAGAGGCCCGGCAGGCGCTGAATGAATTCATCCATGAACTGAAGCGGGCCCAGCTGAGCATTGAGATGACCAAGTCCCACGCCATATCGCAGTATGTATCCCTCATTCGGCTGACGGATCCCGAGGAGATGGCGGAACGATACGAACGGATACCGGTCATTGCGGAAATGACGACTCTCCAGTCGATCCAGGCATTTCTGGAAGAAACGGTCATCGAAATTACCCAGCGGAATTATGAACGGAACACCATGAAATATAATGCGATCGTCCGGAGAATGATCGAGATTATCGAGGAACAGCTTGGCAATTCGGAGCTGACCCTGAACCTGGTCGCATGCAGCATGCTGTACATGAATGCCGACTATCTCGGAAAGCTGTTCAAAAAAGAGACCGGCGAGAAATTCTCGAATTACGTCATGAAGCTGCGCATCAAGCGCGCGACCGAGCTGATGGCAAAGGACCCGGATATCAAAATTTTCGAAATGGCCGAGCAGCTCGGCTTCGGCGACAATCCCCAGTACTTCAGCCAGGTGTTTAAGAAGCAAATGGGCTGCACGCCTTCGGAATACATGAAAAAAGAGGGCTAGGCTTGTACGTACATATCTGCTTTTTGAACAAAGTGCACGGTTTTTTTCCTTACTCTTTCCCTTGTTACACACAATAATTGGGAATGTAAGCACTATCAAACGAGTCACAGATGGGTTCATCAACCAAGGGGAGGAAATGGAATGAGAAAAGTGTTAACCGCAGTGCTCATGTGCTCCTTGCTCGGAAGCCTGATCGGCTGCTCCGGCGGCAATTCGGCCGATCAGCCTGCAAGCGCCGGAACCGATACAGCGCCGTCCGCAGCCGCCAGCGACGAGAAGGAGCCGGTAAAGCTGCGCATCGCCTGGTGGGGCGGACAGTCCCGGCACGATTACACGTTGAAGGTCATTGAAATGTATCAGGAGCAGAACCCGCACGTCACCATCGAGCCTGAATACGCCCCGTTCGACGATTACTGGAAGAAGCTTGCTCCGCAGGCGGTAGCCGGCGGTCTTCCGGACATTATTCAGATGGACATCTCCTATCTGAACCAATATGCCGGCCGCAATCAGCTTGCCGATCTGAAGCCGTTCACCGACAGCGGAGTCCTGGACGTGTCGGACGTCAGCGAGAATGCCCTGAGCGGAGGCGAGGTCAACGGCAAGCTGGTAGCGATGAACCTTGGCGTCAACGCACTCCAGACGACATTCGACGTAGAGACGATGAAGAAGAACGGCATCGATATTCCCGGCAAGGACTGGACCTGGGACGACATGGACAAAATGGGCGCGCAAGCGAAGGAAAAAGGATTTCTCATCGGTGGCTTCGCCTACCGGCATGACGTCTTCTTCCCGTATTATCTGAGAACGATCGGCCAAAAAATGTACAGCGCGGACGGCAAAACGATCGGCTATGCCGATGATCAGGCCTTTATCGATTATTTCACCCGCTACCAGAAGTGGTATGACAATGGCTACATCCTGTCGTTGGATAAGGAAGCCCAGAAGAAAGGCGTCGCGGAGGAGGATGAAATCGTGCTTGGCAACGCCATTTCCGGCACGGGCTGGTCCAACCAGTTTCTCGCCGTTGCCAATCTCGTTCCCGATCGTCCGCTGGAGCTGAATCCGATGCCGGGACCGGGCACGAAGGAAGGGCTCTTCCTGAAGCCGTCCATGTATTTCTCCGTCACGGAGACGTCGAAGCATAAGGAAGAAGCGGCGAAATTCATCAGCTTCTTCATCAACGACATCGAGGCAAATAAGCTGATCAAGGGCGAGCGTGGCGTGCCGGTATCCGCTAAAGTCAAGGAAGCGCTGAAGCCGCTGCTCTCCGAGAATGAGGCGAAAATATTCGATTACGTCACCTGGGCCGAGGCGAACAGCAGCCCTGGCGATCCGCCGAATCCGATCGGTGCCGTGGAAATCGAGAAGCTGCTTCGCGATCTCAGCGAGCGCATCCTGTACAAGAAAATATCGGTGGAGGATGCGGCTGCCGAATTCCGCAAGGAAGCGAATGCGATCCTGGCCAGATCCCAGCAGTAGTTCCGGATGCACCTAACTTGAGGCATCCCCTTTCAAACGTACGTCAGGTACGGGGCAGGGGGTGCCTTTATGATGACACCGGACCGGGCGGACCTCTGGTTTTTAAACAAAATGGACGGTTTTCTTCATAACGCCCTCTCGGTCAGACTTTCTATAATGGAACTATCCGCCAGCGAATTCGCCCGCCGGACGGGCGCTGTCAAATTTGAAAGACGAGGGGTTGAAAATGATGAATAGACTTCGCGAGAACGAGCATATCACCGGATACGTATTCTCCGCTCCGTTCGTTCTTGGCTTTCTGATCTTTACGCTGTATCCGATCCTGTCGTCCCTCTACTATTCGTTCACCAACTATAACCTGATGGAGGCGCCAAGCTGGCTCGGCCTCGGCAATTATGAGCGGATGTTCACGGAGGACGATAAAATCGGAAAATCGTTTCAGGTGACCTTTACATACGTATTCGCCAGCGTCCCGCTTCGGCTTATCTTTGCACTCTTCGTGGCAATGATCCTGAATACGGCGACCAAGGCGGTCGGGCTGTACCGCTCGGCCTTTTACCTGCCGTCCCTGATCGGCGGCAGCGTCGCGGTCGCGATTATGTGGCAGCAAATCTTCGGCGACCAAGGGCTCGTCAACTCCGCCCTCTCGCTCTTCGGCATCGAATCCAGCACATCCTGGATCGGCAATCCGAGCACGGCGCTGTGGACACTCATCGCCTTGTCGGTCTGGCAGTTCGGCTCATCGATGATTATTTTCCTTGCCGGACTCAAGAACATTCCGAAGGATTATTACGAAGCGGCCAGCGTCGACGGCGCGAATGCCGTGCACCGATTCTTCAAGATTACGCTCCCGCTGCTGAGCCCGATCATTTTGTTCAATCTGACGCTGCAGACCATCTCCGCCTTCCTGACCTTCACCCCCGCTTATATCATCTCGCGCGGTGAAGGCGGTCCGCTGGATCAGACGCTGCTGTACTCGCTTTACCTGTACCGCAAAGCCTTTTCGCATTTTGAAATGGGCTACGCATCGGCGCTTGCCTGGGTCATGCTCGTCATTGTCGGCGTCCTTACCCTGCTCATCTTCAGATCTTCCACCCGCTGGGTTCATTACGAATCGAAAGGAGACTGACGGCTATGACCAAATCCGGACGCATTCTGTATCATACGCTGGTCGGGCTGTTCGCCCTGTGCATGACCTATCCGATCCTGTGGCTCGCCGCCAGCTCGCTGAAGCCCAATCACGAAATCTTTACGACCGCCTACAGTCTCATTCCCAGCAAGCTCGAATTCTCGAACTATGCAACAGGCTGGAAGGGATTTGCCGGAACGACCTTCGGGACCTTCTTCAAGAATTCCTTCATCATCGTCATCATCTCAACGATCGGTGCCGTCGTATCTTCCGCATTAGTGGCTTTTGGTCTGGCTAGGACAAGGTTTTTCGGTCAAAAATTTTGGTTCGCCTGCATGATGATCACCATGATGCTGCCGCATGACGTCGTCATCGTCCCGCAGTACGTGATGTTCGCCAATTTCGGCTGGATCTCGACGTTCAAGCCGCTGATCGTTCCCCATTTCTTCGGGGTTCCGTTCTTCATCTTTCTGATTATGCAGTTTATCCGCACGATCCCGCGGGAGCTCGATGAAGCCGCAAGGATCGACGGCTGCAGCAAGTACGGCATCTTCATCCGGGTCGTTGTGCCCTTGATCGTTCCGGCCTTGATCACGTGTTCCATCTTCTCCTTTTACTGGAGATGGGATGATTTCATCAACCCGCTGATCTACCTGAACCAGCCGGAGAAATACCCGGTGTCGTTGGCGCTCAAGCTGTTCCTCGATGGGGAATCGCTCAACAACTGGGGCGGAATGTTTGCCATGGCCACCCTGTCGCTGCTGCCGGTCGTGATCGTATTTTTCATCTTCCAAAAGTATATCGTCGAAGGGATCAGCACAACAGGCTTGAAAGGTTAATCCCCAAATTTCTCCCTCTTAAGGAGGCTTAATATGAAAGGAGCTGCAGCTATGCCGGCACTCGTATTTGATGAACAGTATATCGGGCAAGTCATGGATAAGGTGGTGGAGCGGACCTTCCGCATGGACTTCAGCTGGGATTGGCCCGGCGGGGTTGCGTTTTACGGCGTTTGCGAGGCGTATGAAGCGACGGGCAAAATGGAATATCTGGAGCAGCTGAAGGCATGGGTCGACGAAAATATGGAGGATGGTCTGCCAAAGCTGTCTGTGAACGGCGTCTCGATCGGACATTCCCTCTTAACGCTGTATAACGTCTACGGCGATGAGCGTTATATCGAAACGGCCAAGGAGATGGCCGAATACCTCACTCACGATGCCGTTCGATTCGGAGAAGGGATCTTTCAGCACACCGTCAACTCCGAAGCCTATAACTTCCCTGAGCAGGCATGGGTGGACACGATGTTCATGGCCGGTTACTTCCTGCTGCGCATTGGAGCGCTGCTCGGCCGCGAAGATTATTTCGAGGACGGGCTGCGGCAGTACCACGGCCATGAGAATTGTCTGCAGGATCCGGTGACGAATCTGTACTATCATGGCTGGGACAATATTGCCGGCAATCATATGTCAGGGGTATTTTGGTGCCGCGGCAATGCCTGGGCCGCCCTTACGATGGCGCGCGCATTGGAGCTCGTACCGGTTACGCACCCTTCCTTCATGATCATTGAAGGCTCGCTTCGGGATCAGCTGAGCTCGCTCGTACGGCTGCAGCATGAATCCGGGCTGTGGCACACCATTACGACGGATCCGCAGTCGCCGCTGGAAACGTCGGGATCGGCGGGGATCGCAACCGCATTGCTGACCAAGGGGCGCATCTACAATAAGTACACCCAGAAATCGATCGACGGCATCCTGACCAAAATTACCGAGGATGGGACCGTAACCGGCGTGTCGGCCGGAACGGCCGTCATGAAAAATGCTGCTGGTTATATAGGCGTGCCCGACAAGCGAATTCAGGGCTGGGGACAAGGATTGACGCTGGCATTTCTGGCCGAAGTGCTCAAGGTCAAGAATAATCCGTATTAGTAGATACAAGAAAGGCTGCCGTACAGGGAACGATGAGTGTTCTCTTGAAGGCAGCCTGTTTCTTTTAACCCAAAATTACTCGAAATAATAATAATAGCTATACTACTGAACCCGGATCTAGTTACTCGACTTACTTGTCTTGTTATTCGTGTTGTTATTCGTCCTGTTACTCGTTATTGTTACTCGCCTTGATTCTCCTCCTGCTCACCCTGTTCAGCCTTGCCTTCTTCCGCCTTCTGCTTCGGATGCGGCGTCCCGTCAAGGCCATACACCTCGTCATAGGCATCGAAGATTTTGCGTGCGACCGGTGCGGCGCTTTGAGAGCCAAAGCCGCCTTCAGGGATGACAACCACGACCGCCAGCTTCGGCTTCTCTCGGGGAGCAAACGCGATGAACACGCCATTGTCCTTTCTCCCTGCCGGTGAATCCTGCTCGGACGTGCCGGTTTTGCGGGCAAAGTCGTACGGGAAGCCTTCAAACCCGGCGATCCCCTGCGTATTCATGCCTCGCTTGATAACCTGCCAGTATTCCTGCGGAAGCTTGACTTCGTCGATTACTTCCCTGCCGAATTCCTTGACAATGTTCCCGTTCTGGTCGGTGATCTTGCTCACGAGCTGCGGCTTGATCCGCTTCCCTTCATTAGCCAGCATCACCGTGTATTGGGCCAGCTGCAGCGGCGTATATTTACCCATTTGGCCGAAGGAGGCATAAGCCAGCGCAGCGAGATTGCTGCCTGCAGCTTCCTTATTGAGGTATTCCGCCCTCCCTTCATTCTCAAGGGGCAATCCGCTGCCGGTGACAACGCCGAGTCCGAACCGCTTCATATACTGATCCCATACTTTAACGGCTTTATCACCGCCGTATTTGTCATACAGCTTCTCCCCGACCTGATCGATCATAAAGGCATTGGACGAGGTCTGAATCGCTTGGTCCGGCCGGATCCGGCCAATCACATGACCGCCGGCGTTTCGGATCGGCGTTTCACTGCCCTCTTTGCCGATCAAGGCATAGCCCTGGTCCGGGTACGTATCGTATGGCGTGAACAGGCCTTCATTGAGCCCGATCAGCACCGTCAGCGGCTTGATGACCGATCCGAGATAGATCATCGATTCAAATCCATTGCCCGATCGGCCCGAGCCGAAGATCGTTATCGTCCCGTTACCGGAAGAGTTGACGACCTCTTGGGTGATTTTATCTCCGCTCCCCCAAATGTTAGGGTCATAATCCGGGATGCTGGCCATCGCCACGACGTTACCAGTGTCCACTTCCATGGCGACGGCATAACCGGTCAGCGCATCCCGATGATACTTCCCGGAGATCAGATGGGTCCGAAGATACTGCAACCGCTCGGTAATGGCTTCCTCAGCCGCAAGCTGGATATCCTTATGAATCGTCGTATGGACATCGAGCCCTTTCTCAGGGGCTGCCATGGACGGGACGCCGTCCACCATGTTCTGCGGATTAATCGGGATGCTGATATACCCGCTTTTGCCGCGCAACTCTTTCTGAAACATCCGCTCAAGTCCGTCATAGCCAACCCAATCCTCTTCGTTGTAGATCAATCCCGGATCGTCCTGCCTCTTATTCGCCTCATCGATTTCGGCATATTCCTTGAAATCTTTTGAGCCCTTGAATTTCTTCAGATACCCGATCGTCTGGACCGCAACCGTGTCTGGGTCGTAATGCCTCACATTCTCCTCCACGATCTGAATGCCCGGGTACCGCGAGCGGTTCTCCATGAAATGAGCGATCTCCTGCTTCGTCAAATCCGATTTGATCCGTCTGGGCGCATAGCCGTGCTGCTTCGTATACTCCAGATCCAGGGCGTCAATCACCTCTTCGGTTGTCATCGGTTTGGCTTTCGGATTCCCATATTGGGCGAAGACCTCCGCGATTTCCTTCGCCATCGCTTCGATTTCCGGCCGGTTCTTCTGCCCGCGCTCCGTGTTCTTGTTATAATCCTTCATCAGCGTGATATATAAGGTATGGGTCCCCGTCGAATAAGCCAGCTTCTCGCCGGAGGCATCGATAATGCTTCCCCGGATCGGCTGAAGCGTGAATTTTTTCAGCTCTCCCCCGGATTCCTTTTCTGCAAGCTCCGGGCCCTCCACGAACTGCAGAACGGCCATGCGGATGATAAGGATACAAAAGATGAGGAAAGCGCCGAAAAAGAACAGATTGACCCGCCGGTTGAATTGGCGCCTCACGTCCCCTTCATCGGGATCGCTCATGTAAGGAGGAAATCCCTTGATCATGCTCCTGCTCTCCTTTCCACGACAAGGTTAATCCATCCAGACCGGAAGATCGGGATGATTGTCATAATTAAACAAACGGTCCAGCTGCTCGGCCGTATTTCGTTCTTCAGACAATGGGGGAAGCGCATCACGTTCAAAGAAGCCGACCGCCGACGTTTCTGTGCCGATGCCCGCAGCCCCCCCTGTGATTTCGCATTGGATAAACATTTTATATACATGAAAAGGCGACGGCGGATGCCGATGAAATTTTTTATCCAGCACAGCCAGCAGCCGCACTGCGCGTACTTCATAACCCGCCTCCTCCTGTACTTCCTTAACGGCCACCTCCGACGGCGACAGACCGATGTCCGCCCATCCGCCCGGCAATGCCCAGGCTCCGTCGGCTTTCTCCCGAACGAGCAGCAGCTTCCCGTCCTGGAAGATAACCGCGCGCACATCCACCTTCGGCGTCTGGTATCCCGTTTCACTGGCAAATAAGGTGCGGATCTTATCCTCGCCCGCTTCTGTATATTCCTGCATAATCGATATGCTGAGCGCTCTCAGCTGCTCGAACCGTTCTTGGTCGTAAACATCCTTGGTATAGGCGAGGCCAGCTTGGCTGATCGCTTGTATTTCCTTTGCCCACTCCAACCATTTCAGCATGCTTGTCTCATTCCTTTTTCATGAACTTGTGTCCCCGGAACCGCTCTCAATCAAATTTGGGACATAATGGAAGACCGTAACCATCCAATTATACCATATTTTCTCGGAAATATATGATGAACTATAGAGCAAGTCTCCCTAAAAAAATGAAAAAGGCTCCGCCATGCTCGGGTCGTTGCAACCCTTAGGCGGAGCCCGGTTCAGATCCCTCGTTCGTGGCCGTCTGAGTGTTACTTCTCTTCTTTTTGCGTGCTCTTGATTAAAGCATAGGCAAGATGGCCGACCATCCCGAGGAACAAGCCGGTTCCGACGACGATATAGATCATCGTAAACACCTTTCCGAGTGAAGTTTGCGGAGCAAAGTCGGGGTGGCCGACCGTGCTCAGCGTAGCAACGCAGAAATACAGTGCGTCCAGCACGGACAAGCCCTCTTGCTTTGTATAGAACATCGTCCCCGAGACCAGCATGATGACGATCAGGACAAACAATGCAACGAAATTGCGCTGCTTGAACGCATGAACCAGCCCCTTGAGCAGCCGTTTTAATGTTAGCAGAAATGAAATCATGTTCGGTTAACCGCCTTATTTTTTCCCTGTAGGAATCTAGTCTGAAATCGTGTCTAAAAATCGCAGCATGGAACGGCAGTGAAGCACTCGATCCATTCCCCCATATCTTATGGCTGGAGCATCAACAGCTCCCGGATATCCTCCTCGGTCCAGCTCGGTAGCCAATCCTCACCCGATTGGATGACCTCGTCGATCAGATCCTTTTTCTTCTGCTGCAAGGTTATCATCTTATCCTCAATGGTATCCCTGGCTACCATCCGGATCACCTGAACGATTTTCTTCTGTCCGATCCGGTGCGCCCGGTCTGCCGCCTGTTCCTCAACCGCCGGATTCCACCACAGATCATAGAGGATGACCGTATCCGCTCCAGTCAGATTAAGCCCTGTTCCCCCGGCCTTCAAGGAGATCAGAAAAATCTCGCGCTCGCCTTCGTTGAAGCGGCTGCACAGCGAGGCCCGCTCGGCCGGTGGGGTCTGTCCATCGAGGTAAAAGAACGGCACCCCGCGCCGTCCCAGCTCCTGGCTGATCAGCTTCAACATAGTGGTGAACTGCGAGAAGACGAGGACGCGTCTTCCCGCATGGAGGCATTCGGCGAGCGTCTCCAGCAGCTGCTCGAACTTCGCGGAGCTGCCTTCATAGCCTTCCACGAACAATGCAGGGTGACAGCATATTTGTCGCAGGCGGGTCAATCCGGCCAATATCCGGATCCGGCTCTTCTGGAAGCCGTCCTTGGCGAGATGCTTCAGCGTCTCTTGTCTTAGCTTGGCCAAATAAGCCGTATACAGCTTCTTCTGCTCCAGGAGGAGTGCCGAGGACTGCAGTGTCTCGATTTTATCCGGCAGCTCTTTCAGCACATCCGACTTCAGCCTCCGCAGCAAGAAAGGGCGGATCCGCGTTGCGACCGTTTCCCTCGGCAAATCCTGAAAAGCTTTTCGTCCACCGAACAAAGCGGGGAATACCGCGTCATATATGGACCAGAGCTCTTCCATCCGATTTTCCATCGGGGTGCCGGTCAAGGCAAACCGGTACCGGCTGCTGATCGTCTTCACCGCCTGTGCAGTCTGCGTCGCATCATTCTTAAAGGCTTGGGCTTCGTCAAATATCGCGGCGTGGAACATCCGTTTTGCATAATCGGCCATGTCCATGCGAAGCAGCTGATACGAGGTGATCCATACATCCGCCTCCCCTTCACTGCGGATCAGCTTCTTCCGTTCAAGCCGGGAGCCGTCCATGACGGCTGCTCGAATCTCCGGCGCGAACCGGGCAATCTCGCTCTGCCAATTATAAAGCAGAGAAGCCGGGGCCACGATCAGGACGGGTTCTCCAGTCTTTCGAATTTCCGGTAGAAGGGACAGCACGAACGCGATGCTCTGGACCGTTTTTCCAAGACCCATATCATCAGCCAATATTCCGCCGAACCGGTAGTGGGCCAAGGTGCGCATCCACTGGTAGCCATACTTCTGGTAATCTCTCAAGACCGGCTCGAGGCTTGGCGGTACCGGGAAGTCCAGATCATCGGGATGTTTGACATGCTGAAGCATTTGTCTGAGCGATTTGCCCAGTTGTACTGATGATGACGCGCTCTCCCAGCCCAGCAGCTGCAGTCCTTGAACGGCCGGCAATCTGGCTGTACCGTTCTCCGCATAGCTGCTCCATGCCCCTAACCGGTTCATGGCAGCTATGATCGCCTGCAATGCCTCGCCCTCCAAGGGCATCAGCGCGCCGCTCGGGAGACGGTGGTATTTCCGTTTCTCCTCAAGCGAGCGGATCAAGCTCCGAATCTCGGATTCCGGTATGCCGTCAAGCTCAAACTTCAGCTCCAGCCAATCGGTCCGCTCATCGATGTCCACTTTCAATTTCGGCGCAGCATGCTCCCGGAATATTCGCTCCTTCACGGCTGACGTGGCATATACCGTAAGCAGCTTCTCCAGCTCGGGAACGATATGGTGCAGAAATTCAAATTCTGCATCCTCGTCGTTCATATAGTATCCGCCGTCCGTTTTGGCGAAATCCGCCTCCTCCATGAGGCGCAGGATCCGCTGTTCCCGTTCTCCGTCCCGGACGAGAATGGTACTGCCGTCGTGCGCTGCACGGTTTCCGTCGAGGGGATTGATTACGATATCGCCGTATTGAAAATCCAGGCCGGCCAGCAAGCGTCCTCTTACCCGATCAAGGTACAGCTTGGCTTTGAGCTGGGAGCGAATCATTTTATCGGACACGGCCTTTGCAATATGCACGCTTCCGAGCTTCATAAGCCCGGGAATTACCTTCTCCATCATGGATTCCATGATGCCCCCCGATATCGGCACAGCAGGCGGATACGTCCGCTCGAGCAGTTCTTTCATCTCGGATAGCCTGGCCCCATCTTGGGGCGTAAGCTCGGCAAGCTTCCCGTCAACGACGGCGGCTCCGTATTCCTCCAGAATCTGCAGACGGTCCAGCCCCTGAACATACATCACATATTGCGTATCTCCGGACGGTTCCACTTCAAACCGGATCGGAAGCGGCTCCTGGTATGCTTGCAGCTTGTCCGTCAGGATCCCGTCGACCGACAGCAGACAGCTTCCGGACGCAGCCGCCAGCGCTTTGATTTTTGGCCAGAACGAGGGCGTGATGAAGAGCATCCGCTCACTCCCGGCCTTTTTGCCAGGGGGACTGTAAAAGCCGAAGGTCTGCTGAACCATTCGTTCATGGTCGTAAATACGGATCAGCTCCTGGAGCAGGTCGTCATCCTCCTTCTTAAATCCATGCCGCTCCGGATCATAGGTGAAGTTCTTTGTAAACGTGCACGGCTCCAGTCTTCTAACGCATTCCAGAAAATCACGAATCCGGTGCACCGCGTACAGCCGCTTCTGGCCGACTCTCATTTCGATGCCCAACCGATTCTTTCCGCTGCTAAATGGAATCAGCTTTAAGATAAATTCCGTCTGCAAGATCTCCCTTGTGTCAAAACGTGAGGCAGCACTGGAATGCCGATACCCCGGATCGGCGAACAGACCGAGCAGCCGATTGCCGATCTGGGGATCCATCTCCCAATCGTCCGCCGGCATGAACGAATTGCCCTTAGCTCGCGGGGTTAGCAGCCCGTTCTCTTCTTCTCCAGGCTTCGTACCATGCAGCAGGGACGGATACTTCCGTTCGTCACCTTCACTTGGTTGCTCCAGTTCCTGGATTGTCAGCAGCACGGCTGCCATGTGACCGCATCGATGCGACGTTGAATGATGGAAGCCGCAGCTGCATTCCGCAATGATATCTCCTTCTTCATCGATCCGTATCCGGACGATCCCGGATGTTCGATCCGCGACTTCCGCATCATATATCCGGTTATCGAGGTCCCGCTTTAGCATGTGAACCCTGCCGCCCCGGTATAGTTGATGCCCCTTCTCATAGGAGGCTTTTCCGCACCACTGTTTAATGATTCGTTCCGTCAACCGGTTGCTCATCCGTCCAATCCCTTTCTTTCTCGCTTGTTACACAACAGTATACCACGTTCGGAACAAGGTCAGAATTTGCTCGTCTCAGAATACTACACCGGTAAATGCACCTGCATATTGATATATTTGGAAGCACCTACTATGATAAGGATGAAATAATCAATAATGGATTGATACATAAAGGAGTTCGATTGTCATGAAGAAAAAGATAACCGTTCTGCTCTCGCTTGCTCTGCTCACTACTCTTGCACTGGGTCATACCAGCACTGATATTGCAGACGCCAAATCCACCGAAGTGAAAAAATACAAAAACTGCAAAGAGATGAATAAAGATTACCCTGGAGGCGTTGCCCGGTCCGCATCCGTCAAGAACAAAGGCGGCAAGACGAAATACAAGCCTTATGTATCCAAAGCGCTGTATGACGCCAACACAGCCAGGGATCGTGACAAGGATAAGATCGCTTGCGAGCGATAATCGGATAAGCTGCATTGGGCTAAGTTCAATGGGCAAGTTCAATGGATTAAACTCGTACCCGCTAGAAAACAAAAGAAAAGAAAACGAAACTAAAAAACCTGCCGTAGTCGGCAGGTTTTTTAGTTCTATCGGAGCATCCTCCTATAGACGCTTAGAGTACAGCACCGTTTCATCCAGCTTGCCGACGAAATGGCAAAGTCCGGGATAACGCCTGCTTGGACATAACCGAGAGTTCGGTACAAGATGAGGAGACATTTGCCGATCAGATTCCGGGATACTCACTATTCAGAGAGCAGCGACATGATACGCTCTTTCATAAACCGATAGCTGGGTTCATGGTCCTTCTTGGCATAGAATCGAAGCCCGTCGATTCCCTTGAATAATTGGTAACAGAGCAGTCGTTCCCGGAAATGCGGAATGTCGTCACCTTGTTGCTCGACTGCCATCTTCAAACGTTTGGGAAACTCAAGCTGAGGCGCCCATAAATCCATGACCGCAACATCGAACATGAAATCGCCGTACATCGCCATTTCCCAGTCCACAATTCCGGATAATTGGTCCTCTGCCGCCAGCATATTGCCCAAATGAAAATCCCCATGCACGAGATAGCGCTCTTTCGGCGCAAATGCAGCAAGCTCTACCATCTTTTCATACAAGCGGTAAAAGAGGTCCTTCTCCAAAAAGCTGCTGTCAAACAGATCGGTCCAGCCCTCGTAAAATCCTCCCTGGTCCTCGGCGAAGGTAGCCTTGAGGTAATCGGTCCACGTGCCATGCGCTGCTTTGCCCTCAGGCGTGAACCAGCCGTAGCCTTCGCTGTTATCGCCTGCCGTAATCCGGTGAAGGCGAATATACTGCTCGATCAGACTGGGAATGACTTGACGGATGGAAGCCGGCTGAAGCGTGCTGATAGGCACCCCCGGCATTTGATCCGAGATTGAAAAATGGATGGCGCCTGCGTTTCCGATCTTGTATACCTTCGGGACGGGCAAGCCATATACAGCCCCATACCGATCATGGATCCATCGTTCTTTCTCCAGACTGTCGCGATTATCCTTGAAATGAATGACATACGCTTTGCCGTCTTTTTCATAACGGAATACCCTGCTGAGCTCCCCCATCTCGATGGGACTAACGTTCGTTATATGCTCACCCTCAATTTCCCGGAGATGGCTTATGGCTGTATCCGTATCCATCTCAGGCTTGAAGCTCTTCATTGTTCACAACCTCCGTCATTTCGGTGATATCGTCATTTTTGGAGATCTTCCACCTCCGGTATAGCGTTAGAAACAACTCATTCAAATTGCAGGAAAGTCCGGAGGCCGAAAGATGGACGGTTGCATTCGTCATCCTTTTATTCATTCTCATCAGCTTCTGTTTCCACTCAGGCAACCTAGCCAGGATCTCATCCGGATGATGCACCTCGATTCCAATAAACCGCTCATTCATGACTTGGTAAATATCGATGCTTTTAATCTCATTCCATGGAATCGCCACAACGCTTACATAGGAGGAACGATCGATAATTCCCTCATCATTGATAACCAGCGCCGGTTTACGCTGCACAAGCTTACTCGTGGAAAAGACCAGCATCGCTCCGAAAAATACGGTACAGATGAATCCAGCGATCACCAGAACAATTAAACGATCCGCTAAGCCGGCATATAGCATAAAGATTCCGAGCGCAACGAAGAAGAGAGAGCCTAACAAAATTTTGGTTATTTTGGGTTTAATATGGATTTCTTCTTGTCTGTGCACCTGTTTTACACTCCTTATAGCTTTAAATCATATAGGATTGTCTACTCCTTCGCCGGATCCACTTCAAATTCCCGCACGAATACCGCCGTTCCCGTTATGTATACCTCCATTTTCCCAAATTCGCGGTCAACCGTAACCTGGACCCGTCCATCTTTGCCGATCTCCTGTCCCTGCTCAACCATCATCTGTATGGAAGGCCATTCAGGCTGTATGTAGGTTAGATAGTAGGCGCCCATAACACCCGATGCGGTTCCGGTAACAGGATCTTCGATGGTGCCGGAATATGGGGACGAGAAATGTCTGGCATGCATCAGGGCTGACGGATCTATCGTTTCCATGCAGAACGGATGCAGGGAAGCTTTGGGATTCTGCGTTAAAATCTCCGGAAATTTGCGGTTGTTGGGAATCATCCGGCTGAAGCTGTCCAGCTTCTTCACGGGAATCAACAACGTCCAGATTCCGGTACTGCCGTATACAATCGGCTTCGTCAGATCAAGCTCGTCACGATGCAATCCGATCGCTGAGGCCAGCAAGTCCACATCGCCTTCAAATTCGACAAACTGCGGAGAATCCTGCTTCATCGTGATGCTAGGCTGCACGTCGTTATTTTCGAATCTGACCGGCAGTACGCCCGTCTTCGTCTCGATCGTATACGTATCCTTCGCATCCAGCAATCCTCTCGTCTTGAGTGCATACATGGATGCCATCGTCGCATGCCCGCATAGATTCATCTCATGACCAGGCGTAAAATAACGCAGCCGAATATCCGCCTGATCCGAATGCATGACAAACGTCGTTTCATTGAATCCGACCTGTTTGGCAATTTTCAGCATGTCTTCCTCCGTCAAATGATCCGCATCAAGCACGACTCCGGCAGGATTCCCCTTGTCGGGCACGATCGAAAACGCATCATACTGAAACACGGTCACCATGTTCATCGCTCCCCCCACTTTCTCTCATCACGGACGATGAGATCGCATGGATACAATTTGAGAAAATCTTATCACTCCACCTTCCGTAAATCCAGGACAAAATCCGTTTTAATTGTTGAGGTAGGTTCCATGACAGTCTAATGGGCCACAACCCGGGACACAGTATAAAACGAGAGATCGGATAAAATCCCCATCCTATGAAGGCTTTCAAAGCATCAAAATGGGCAGCATGATGCCCGAAAGCACACATGCTGCCCTGAACAAGCCGTTAACTTAGGTGAGCCGGAACATCGACCACACTATGCCTGCAGAGTTCGCCCCGCCCAGGTTCAACGAAATGTTAAGGCCGTTAGCATCGTAAAACAGTCCTACCACGTCACCGGCATTCAATTGTACGTCCCCGGCTAACGCAACATCCCCGCTGCCGAGTACGGCCCGAAGTGTCAGCACAAGGGCGACGTTGACATTCAAGACGGGAAACAGGCCGCTAATCAGGTTCGTTGTTACCGGTGAAGTCCGCCGAGCCACAAAGGCCGGATTCACGCCAGCGCCAAGGGAAACCGTGAGGGCTGTGGTTGTCGAATAGTTTATGGTCGCCTTGATCGCATATCTGCCCGTTACCGGAACGGTGAAATTCCCCGTCACTGGATTGAAGGCTGCATCCGTATAGTAGGGTGATGTCACTGTCCAGTTTGTTAGCTGTGAGGATGTCGTTAAACTAAGTGACGGCAAAAATGCCGAAAAACCAGTCTCTGCGAGACTAGGGCCCGTAAGCCCCGTGGCACCGGTTGCCCCTGTTGCACCGGTGGCACCGGTTACTCCGGTCGCTCCTGTTGCTCCGGTCACTCCTGTTGCTCCGGTCACTCCGGCTGCTCCTACCGCTCCGGTCGGACCCGTTGGCCCCGTCACACCGGTCGCCCCCGTGGCGCCTGTTGCTCCAGTCTCGCCTGTCGCTCCCGTTGCGCCTGTTGCTCCGGTGGCTCCAGTTACTCCGGCTGCACCTACTGCCCCGGTCGGGCCCGTTGGCCCCGTCTCACCTGTCACCCCCGTGGCGCCTGTTGCTCCAGTCTCGCCTGTTGCCCCCGTCGCTCCAGTTGCTCCGGTTTCGCCTGTCGCTCCGGTCGGACCCGTTGGCCCCGTCTCGCCTGTCACCCCTGTGGCGCCTGTTGCTCCAGTTGCTCCTACCGCCCCAGTCGGACCCGTTGGCCCCGTCACGCCCGTCACTCCCGTGGCGCCTGTTGCTCCAGTCTCTCCTGTTGCCCCCGTCGCTCCCGTCACTCCGGCTGCACCTAATGCCCCGGTCGGACCCGTTGGCCCCGTCTCACCTGTCACCCCTGTGGCGCCTGTTGCACCAGTCTCACCTGTTGCCCCCGTGGCTCCTGTAGCTCCCGTCACTCCGGCTGCTCCTACCGCCCCAGTCGGGCCCGTTGGTCCCGTCTCACCTATCCCCCCCGTGGCGCCTGTTGCACAAGTCTCGCCTGTCACTCCCGTAGCGCCTGTTGCTCCAGTTGCTCCCGTCACTCCGGCTGCACCTACTGCCCCGGTCGGGCCCGTTGGTCCCGTCTCGCCTATCGCCCCCGTAGCGCCTGTTGCACCAGTCTCGCCTGTCGCTCCCGTGGCTCCTGTAGCTCCCGTCACTCCGGCTGCTCCTACCGCCCCGGTTGGGCCCGTTGGCCCCGTCTCACCGGTCGCCCCTGTGGCGCCTGTTGCTCCAGTCTCGCCTGTCGCTCCCGTGGCGCCAGTTGCACCAGTCTCTCCCGTTGGGCCAGTTGGCCCCGTTGCACCCGTTTGACCTGTTGGACCCCTAACACCTGTTGCACCGGTCGGGCCTGTGGCACCGGTTGGCCCCGTCTCACCTGTGGCTCCTGTGACACCCGTAGCTCCGGTTACGCCAGTTGAACCAGTTGCGCCTGTCGCTCCGGTCACTCCCTTCGGATCCATTGGATTGCAAGAGCCGCATGGTGCATGATCGCCACGAACCAGCGACAGCACCTGACTTAATTTATTGTGCAGCGCTAACTGCTTCTTGGTCAGCTCCTGAATGGTCTGCCGGATGCTCTCATTAACCTTCAGCACATCCGTAATCGATGAGGGAGGCCCTGTAACTCCAGGGATCGTGCCCAGCACAAACTGCAGTTTCTCCCCTTCTGCATGAATGATGTGACTTAACCCCAGTTCCTCCATTGCGATGGAAGTCAGCAGCTGATTAATGGCTTTCTCCCGATCCGGCACAGCACTGGGATTGACTTTCGATGAACTGTCATCCCGCATACGGCACCTCCCGTCACTCCATTACGCGCAAGCAATGCCTACAATCGAAGATCCCGCTAACTTTAATCCTTCAACAAGGCCGCAATCTGATTGAATTTCATCTGCAGCATCATTTCCCGCATCGTCACTTCCTCCATTAGACTTCTGGCAGAAGCCTGCACCGCCATGTAATCTGGAAAGGATAGGTCTCCCGGGGGATTGGAGCCCGGATGCAGTGTACCGGCAATGTACTGCAGCTTCTCAGCCTCCGCGTTGATGATATGGGCAAGGGCTATTTCTTCTATAGCGATGGAGGCAAGCAGCCGCAGTACGCTTTGTCGGATATCCGCAGAAATGTCCATGCCGGACGAAAGCTCCATCCAGCTCATTCCAATCCCCCTTTGTCACCCTTCGTATTGCCCGTCAGAGCACAGCACAGGTCTATTTTAGCTTCAACAATATATTGGTATATGGAGAGGACATGCCCATCCGCGCTTCCTTTGAGGCTGGTCGATTCATGACTCCTGGTCCGTCCTGCTCGAAGGGCTTGTATGCACGAAACATACTCACGAAATGCTGCCTCCGCAGCCTCAATCGATGACACCAGCTCCTTGACCACGAAAAGCTCGGCATCATTGCCCGCTGAATGCTTCATCGGCTGCTCCTCATCCTCATCATCTTCATCCCATTGACCACCCAGCTCCATGACGTTCTCTAGCTTGCGGAGAAGCAGCCACTCCTTCATGACAATGACATCCATCAGCTTCGCTGCCTGATTGCCAAGCTTGATGAGGTCGGCACGGGACATATCGACCCGCTTGCCGGACTGCCCAAGAACGGCTTTTATTTTATCCGCCTCCGCATGCATCAAATGCGCGATCGCATTTTCCTCCATGGCGATGGATTTCAATAAGTCGATAATGACCTGCTCTCTGGTCGGTCTGAATTTCTCTTCGGGAATAAGCGGCATGCTCAAGATATGACCCCCTTCGAGGAATGAAGTCAGCATCGCACGGGTGGATTAACGACGAGTCATTCCCATCTATTATTAGCCTATTGGCTGCCAGGCGCCGATATTCGCGGATATTGCCCCGAAATCGCATGGTTCCACATCTCTTCAGGTTCAGATCACTGGCGGAGATGAATATATCTTTAATATTTAAAGAAGGTTGGAAGCGAGGGAATGGCGATTGGTCAGTATCAGTCTGTGCATGATTGTCAAAGACGAAGAGCAGGTCCTTCACCGCTGTCTGTCGTGTGTATCGCATATCGTGGACGAAATCCTCATTGTGGATACAGGCTCAATGGATGGCACCAAAAACATTGCCCGCTCGTTCACGAACCGGGTCTACGATTTTGAATGGATCGACGACTTTGCAGCCGCCCGGAATTATGCCTTCAGTCTGGCCTCCAAAGACTATATTCTCTGGCTGGATGCAGACGACGTGCTGCTCGAGAATGATCAACAAAAGCTCCGCCATTTGAAGGACACGCTGGATCCGAGCACCGATTCTGTGACCATGCTTTATCACCTGCGTACCGATGAATATGGCAACGTTACCTTCAGCTTGCGGCGCAACCGTCTGGTTAAGCGGAGCCGGGATTACCGCTGGATCGGTGCGGTCCATGAGTATTTGGAGGTGTACGGAAACATCATTCACAGTGACGTGGCGATTACCCATGCCAGCTCGGAAATCGACACGGACTCCGGCAGAAACTTGCGGATCTATAAGAGGCTCGAGGCATCCGGCGAGGCGTTCACACCGCGTGATTTGTTCTATTATGCAAATGAATGGAAAGATCACCGCAACTTCCGGAAGGCGATTGAATATTACGAAAAATTTCTAGAGACCCAATCAGGCTGGATCGAGGACGTTTTGGCAGCCTGCAGCAGGCTGGCAGATTGCCACCATGAGCTCGGCGACGCTCAGGCATCGTTCGAAGCGTCGGTGAGATCGCTGCAGTATGCGGCGCCTCGTCCGGAGTTTTGCTGCCGCATCGGATACCGCTTCTTGGAAAAAGGGGATTACACCACCGCGGTCTTCTGGTATACACTTGCAACCGGGCTTGAGTTGCCCGCTGACCATATGGGGTTTCAAAACGCCTCCTTTCATACTTGGCTTCCCCACCTCCAGCTCGCGGTCTGCTATGACCGGATCGGAAAGTACGAGCTGGCCAATGAACATAACGAGAAGGCATTGTCCTATCGGCCAGAGGATGCCACGATGCTGGCAAACCGGGAGTATTTCCGCAACAGGCTGCACCCAAACGAAAACGACCTATAAGCCAGGAGAAAGGCGGCGCTTGCTATTGACTACGAAACGAATCCGCGTTCTGATCGGCAGTCCTGTCCGGCAGCAGCCGGAAATTTTAAAGTTTTTCCTGGATTCGCTGCTCCGGCTTGATCGGGAACGACTTGAGATTAGCTACTATTTCATTGACGACAATACAGATCGTGATTCCAGCTTGAAATTAAGTGAATTTATACTGCAAAGCCCGCGCGTGATCATTCAAGCTGCCCACCGCCGGGACGAGTACCTGCGTAACGAAACGACGCATTATTGGAATGATTCGTTAATCTGGAAGGTCGCGGACTACAAAAATAAAATCATTCAATACGCGCTTGACCTGCGGTTCGATTATCTATTTCTGCTCGATTCCGATTTGCTGCTGCATCCCGCCACCCTGCAGCATCTAATTGCATCGGACAAGGATATTCTGTCCGAAATTTTCTGGACGAGGTGGCAGCCTGAAGCCAGGCCGCAGCCCCAAGTATGGCTCAAGGACGAGTACACGCAGTGGGTTCAGCATCGGGGAGAAGTCCTGAACGAAGCCCAGAAGGAGGAGCGCTACCAAGCATTCATTCAGCAGCTGACGGAGCCGGGAATCTATGAAGTCGGCGGGCTCGGAGCCTGTACCTTGATCAGCCGGAAGGCCCTTCTCTGCGGTGTCCATTATGCTCCGATTTATAATTTGTCGTTCTGGGGAGAGGACCGGCACTTCAGTATTCGCGCTGCCGCACTCGGCTTTACGTTGTACGTGGATACGCATTATCCCGCATTTCATGTCTACCGGGACAGCGATCTTCCCGATGCGGCGGCCTATATGCAGCATACCGGAGCTGATCCTGACCTGAACAAGGAGGTCCCTCCTCAGCCTCCTCAGTCGGATCCCAGCCTGCCCGGGTCCCGTCTTTTCTCCCCCGTACTGGTTAGCCGCGGCCGGGATCAACCGTCCTTAACGCTGACTATGGTCCTGAAAAATGAAGGAGAACGCTACCTGCGGCAAGCACTGATGCGGCACCGCGAGTACATTCATCAAGCGGTTATTATTGATGACGGCAGCACGGACATTACCGTTGAAGTATGTCTTGAGGTTCTCAAAGGGATTCCGCTCCGTCTGATCGTGAATGAGCACTCCATGTTTCATAACGAGATTGAACTTCGGAAACGGCAGTGGCAGGCATTGACGGAGGTGCAGCCCGAATGGATTTTGAATCTGGATGCCGACGAATGGTTTGAGCCGTGCTTTGCCAAAGAACTGCCGAAGATGTTACGTCAATCCGTCTATGATGTGTTCTGCTTCCGGCTTTATGATATGTGGAGCAACAGCCATTACCGGGAAGACGAATGCTGGCGATCCCATCATTATTACCGGCCGTTCCTGGTGCGTTACCGGCCGGATTTTCACTATGAATGGAAGGAAACCGCGCAGCATTGCGGCCGCTATCCGGCTAACATTCTGGACCTGCCGCATCAGCTGTCCTCTGTCCGCCTTCAGCATTACGGATGGGCGAAGCCGGAGGACAGGCTGAACAAGCTCCGCCGCTACCAGAGTCTCGATCCGGAGGCGCGCTATGGGTGGAGGGCCCAATACGAATCCATTCTGGATGAAGCGCCAACGCTTATTGAATGGTCCGAATCATAGATACCATAGAAGGAAGCGATGAGATATGAAACTGATTCATACACTGCCGTTTTTCGTTCGCACCGACTCGCGCGAGGAAGATTTGGAGATGGCAGAGCTCGCTTTACGCAGCCTGCGCATTTCCGTCGATGAAGGCATCGTTGTCTATAACCAAGGCTGCCTCTCCAACGAGGAGCTTCGGCGATGGATGCAGCGCCTTGGCCATGCACCCGTAATCCTGGGCGACGGCTCGAACGCCGGCATCGTCCGGGCAAGACAATCCTGCTTCGAGTTTATTTGGCAGGAATATCCGGATGTCGGTTATATATCCGAAATTCATATCGATATGTTGTTCCCTCCCGGCTGGTGCGAGCCGTTGATCCGCTACCTTGTCCGTACCGGCGAGCCGATGGTTTCGCCCGGCATCGTTACGTCGAGCGGTGAGCTTCAGCCTCTTCGAACATTCATTCAACTGCCGGAAACTAACGGGAAGCTGATCGAAACCCTGCAGCAGCTTTCGCGAGGCGATGTGATGGAAGGCTTCGTGCACCCGGTTGTGCATCATGCGGCGACATTACGGGAGATTGGCGGCTATGACCCCCGCTTTCTGCCCGGCAAGCAAGGATACGAGGATGATTCTCTGCTTCTTGGCATGCTCTATTACATGGGAACCCGAACCGGTTGGAGGCCGAAATGCTGTCTGGAGTCATGGGTCTACCACGCCACGATGGCCCAGCGGATGTCACTATCCGGAAGGGAAACCGATTTTTCTAAAAATGAAGAAGGACTGGTTCATCAGTACGGCGCCTACGGATGGAAGCATTTGGCGGATATTCATGGCGGATCGGAGGAGTTTCGGCGTCTGTTCGTTAAATATACGCCGGTTCATGAAGAGGAGGCAGAATCGATGCCAGAGATCGACAGGCAGAAGCGGGTTTGGGATCAGCTGTGGACACAGGAAGTGTCGTATCATTGGGATTCGCTCAGCCAAACGATTTACGATAAGATTCTCGGGGTTATCGGAGAAATCCGGAACAAGCGTATTCTCGAAGCAGGCTCAGGCACCGGGAAAATCTCGCTGCGCCTTGCATCCGAAGGAGCCGAGGTCACGTTGGCGGATTATTCCGAGCAAGCGATCTATCAAAGTCGGAACGCATTCTTAAAAGATCACATTCCCGGCACCTTCGTCGTATCGGATATCCGCAACCTGCAGCTTCCAGATCAACATTTCAATCTTGTTTGGAATGCCGGTGTGCTTGAGCATTTTCAGATGGAGGATCGCATCAGGATGCTGAAGGAAATGAAGCGGGTCACTGCGCCGGGAGGCACGATTCTCGTGCTCACCCCTTATGCCGAATGCTTGCCATACCGAGCAGGCAAAGAAGCTGCCGAGCAGCTCGGAACCTGGATGTACGGGGACGAATTTCCGGTATCCTCCCTTAAGGAGGAGTTTGCCGCCAGCGGAATTGCGATGATCCAAGAGGAAAGCATCGGGTTCCTCGAGAGCCTTCCCTTCCTTGATTTCATCCAGGGTGCCCAGATGGTGAAGCACTGGCTGGAGCAGTGGTACCAAGGGCTTTCAAATGAGGAAAAAGCTCGCATCCCCGGCTACCTCCTAGTCAGCATCGGCAGCGTCGAAGACGGCGGTGCCTTCGCCCCTGAGGAGCAGATTACGGCACGCAGCTCTTGCGCAGTGAGCCGTCCGGCGCTTTAGGACCACGGTATCGACATGACAAACATCAGGCCGGAACAAACAGCAGCCCGCCTCATGGTTTGAACTGTGACCCGATTTGTGGACAGTTTGAAATAAACCGCCTAGAGCTTAGCTAGCAAGCAGATGACCTCTGAATTCATCGGGGGTCATCTTTTTTAATGTCCACTGGTATCGTTCTGAGTTGTAGTAGCTTATGTACTCCTTCACTCGCACCCTCACTTCATCAATAGTTTGGCAATCGCTAAAATCAACGTCGTCTTTCAAGTGACCGAAGAATGATTCCATCGGGGCGTTGTCCCAGCAATTGCCTTTGCGCGACATCGACTGCTTAAATCCTGCCTTAGCAATGAGAAGACGGGTTTTAGGATGCGTGTAGTGCATCCCTTGGTCGGAGTGCAGAATCGCTTCTGGATGAATGTTTCCATCTAATCGCTCTAAAAGACGCTGTAGCGTCCGCTCGACAATTGGAAGCTCGAGTGTTGCTGCCACGCTGTCGGCAAGGATCTGCCTGGTCGCCCCGTCCTTCACGCAGGAAAGGTATGCCCAGTGTCCGCTTCCATAGCGCAAATAAGTGATGTCAGTGAGAAACACTTTCTCAGGTTCGCCTTGGTCAAACTTTCGCTCCAGCAGGTTCGGACACGTCTTGTGCTCTTGAGTTGCCTTAGCCATCTTGCGGTAGGGGTTCGCCTGACGGATTACGGCTACCAAGCCTGCCTTTTTCATAAGCCGGCGAATCTTCTTGTGGTTCATGACAACGCCGCTTATCTGTTCCAGCCGCATCTTAATCACAAGCGCACCTGCTTTGCCGCGGAGCGCGTCAAAGTGCTGCTTGATGAGAAGGATGTCCTGCTCGTCGGCGGCAGCACGAAGTTGACGATCTTCTTCCGTCCCCAGCCACCTGTAATAGCCGCTTGGACTTACTTCCACGAGCTCGCATAGATAGCGTGTCATTCGTTTCAGGCCATATGCCCGAATGGTGCGATTTATGATCTCATAGCGCTCGGAGGGCGTCAGCGTTTCTTCTTCTGCCGATCGAGCGCTTCGAGCTTTTTTAGCATGTCCACTTGAGCTTCAAGCAGTTTGATCTGGGCCTTAGCCCGTTTCAATTCTTCTTCGGCTGACAACTGACCAGTTGGCTTGCGCCCTGTACTGCCCTTACCGCGCCGCTCTGTAGCCAAACCTTCCTCACCGTACAGTTCGAAGGTTTCACGCCACCGTTTTAAGCTGTCCTTGGGCTTCTTATGACCAATAACGTCCAGGTCGAAGCCGGCACGAATAAAGATTTCTGAAGGTGTCTGCCCCTGCTTGTAGGCTTTCAGCGCCTCCAGCTTGAATGCAGGTGTGTATGTAATGGCCGCCTCGGTCACATGGTGTACGTTTGGATTCTCCTCCAGCTTCCTCATTTGCTCCTCGGTAAAGAGCACCCGTTTCAACTTCCCCATTCTCGTATCACTCCTCGTCACATACCTTGATTAAAACACAAATGACCCACAAGAAGTCACTTTTTTCAAAGTGTCCATCTTATGGGTCACAGTTCAGTTCGAGGCGGGCTGCTGTTTTTCTCTTATTTTACATAAACGGTAATGCTGACGGTCTTCGAATCGAATTTGCCTTTAATTCGGGCAGTTCCTTTGGCAATCGCCTCGATTCGTCCGTTTGTCACTTTGGCAACGCTGGCGTTGCTTGTCGTCCATACGACCTTATCGGCAACATTAGCCGTCGCACCCGTATCATACTCGGCGGTTACCGTAACCGTCTTGATATCTCCCGGCTTCAGGTCCAGCCGCTTGTCGCTGGCGGTCAATTTCTTCAGCTTCGGCACGACATTGACCTTCACCTTAACTTCTTTACCTTGATAAGACCCCGTAATGGTTGCCGTTCCTTCGGCCACCGCTTTAACCGATGTTCTGGACGCCGTCACGATGGATGTATCGGAAGAGGTCCAGTTCATTTTAGATGAAAGCGAGATGGTCTTGCCGTTGCTGAAATAGCCTGTTGCCTTGATCGATTTGGACTTCTTAATGTTAAGTTCAATCGTTTCAGGCTCTACAACGATCTTGACCACTTCCTGCTCAACGGCAACCGGAATCTTGACATCCTTGTTAAGATAGGTTCCTTTCAGCGTGGTTGAACCCTTGGTCAAGCCTTTAATCGTACCGTCCTTGATGACCGCAGCCGCAGAGGAACCTGTAAGCGACCATTCGACCAGGGAGGTTACATCCTTCTCCTCGCCGTCTTCAAATACGGCGTTCACTTTCGGCAGCGTCTCTGTTTTGCCGATGACCAGCTGGTACTCTTCAATTTCAGGCAATAGAACCAGGACGCGCTCGTTCACCGTAACGTGAACCGTGGCTACCTCTTTCGAACCGATCTTTCCGGTCAAAGTAGCGGTTCCTGCATC
Source organism: Paenibacillus sp. FSL R5-0810 (assembly GCF_038002285.1). Taxonomy (NCBI): domain Bacteria; kingdom Bacillati; phylum Bacillota; class Bacilli; order Caryophanales; family Paenibacillaceae; genus Paenibacillus; species Paenibacillus sp. FSL R5-0810. Next base: position 540,852 of record NZ_JBBOCF010000001.1, on the reverse strand, counting down.
GACTGCCTTGAACTTGCTGCTCTCTGCCGTTACAACGTTCTCGTCACTGGAAGTCCAAACAACCTCTCCGCTGAAATCCTTCTTCTCGTTATCCAGGAGAAGCCCCGTAACTTTAGGATAAGATTTGGACTCATCCTTCAGCAGCTCGATATCGCTATCTTCCACTTCGAACTTCGTCACGGTCGGATGTACCTTGACGGTGAATTCCTTGCTGATGCCAAGATAGCTGACCTTAATGGTGGAAGTTCCCGCAGCGCGGGCAGTAAGCACGCCTTGGTCTACCGTAACGGCAAGCGGATTGGAGGAGGTCCATTCTCCGTTCACTTCGATCGAAGAGGTAGCCGCATTACGAACGAGTGTCTTGATTGTCACCGATTCGTTCATAAACATTACCGGATTTTTTACGAAATCAGTCTGATCCAGAATCAACGCTTCATATGGATTGCGTACATACACATCAAGCTTGGCGGTAGTGCCCAGATAGCTGACGCTAATGGTCGCTTTCCCCAAGGCCACCGGCTTCAGCTTGCCGTCCTCCACGTCCGCAACAGCCGGGTTGGAGGATTTCAGCTTGACCTTATCGGTGACATCCGTGCCGAGTCCGCTCTCCGTTTCGGATTGCTTCGCGTACACCTTCAGTTCAATCGGCGCATCCCCGACCAACAGCTCTTGATCTTCACCTGGTACGATCGAAAGCTTCTGGTAAGGAGCGATGACCTTTACGCTGTATGATGCCTTGAGTCCCTTGTACTCTGCCGTAATGGTCGCCGTGCCAAGGCCTTCGAGCGTCAGCTCGCCTTTATTCACCTTCACGACGCTCTCGTCGGAGGAGGTCCATTTGGCTTCTGTCGTTACATCGTTTGTCCCGTCGGCCAACGCTTTGACCGTCAAGCCTTCGGTTCCGAGCTTGTACTCGGCTTTGTCGGGCTGATCCAGCTTCAGTTCATCAATGGCGTACTGGACATTGACTTCGATCGTCTTGATGGCCCCTTTATATTTGGCCGTGATTCGGGCCGAACCCTTTTCCAGCGGTGTCAGAAGTCCGCCGTCTACCCGGACGATCCGCGTATTGGAGGAGGTCCAAGTCGCTTCATTGGTTACGTCGCGTTTGGATGTCGTTCCTTCAATGTTGGCCAGCACCCGGAGCTGCTCCGTAGTCTCGTTTACGATCAGGTGGATGGTGCTTTCATTCGTATCAAATTCAATGGATGTTACATCCCCGGAGGCGGCGAATACGCTGGTTGGAAAAACCATCGCCAACATCATCACAACGACCAAAGCAAGCTTCGTTGTCTTTCTGTGTAAGCTCATTTATTTCTCTCCTTTGTACCTAGCCTGGGCAAGGCTTTTTTTCCGGTCTATCTGTTATATCGACAGCCCGGGCGTTCATCGTTACCTTCGGAGGGTAAATTGGGCATAAAGTAGGATATGGATTCTGCCTATTCATTCATCGATATCGTTTGATCTACCTAAGCTCAACCTGAATCCCTCCCGCCAGGTCGGGTAACGGGGAACCCAGCCCAGCTGACCGCGGGCCTTCGCGTTAGATGCCCCCCGCTCCCAAGGAGCTTTCCCTTCCCGAAGCTCCGGCATTGGCGCTCCGAGCGCGTCAGCATAGGCAGGAAGCCAATCCGTACCTTTGGCCGGCACGTCATCCACGATGTTATAGATGCCTGACGGCCAATCAAGAGCGAGAACTGCGGCATTCGCTGCGTCTTCCACATGAAGGAACGACGTCATCGCTTCAGTCGCGGGCACTTCCTGATGCAAGATCCGCTTTGCCATGATTCCGCCGCGATCATACCAGGTACCTGGTCCATACAGCATCCCGTAGCGAAGGATGACGTGACGCGGCATCTCGGAAACCGCTTGTTCCAAGGCGCTCACGCCGTCAACGGTCATCCCTCTCGGATCTGGGGCACCGATATCAAGAGGTACCGATTCCAACGCGGGGGAATCCCCCGGCTCATAGGCCCAGGATATGCTCTGAGCGATCATTAGCGGCACCCCTGAGGCCAAGGCGGCATCCACTAAATTGCGCGTGCCGTCCCTCCGTATTCTCGCATTGTCCTCAAGATTCCATTGGCTCAGCGATGTAAGCTGGTGTATGATTGCGTCAGGCTTCACGGTTGCCACGGCCTCCATCACGCGCTCCCGGTCTAAAGCATCGGCAACCACCGCCCGAGCACCCAACTGTTCGATTATGGAGCCGCGTTCCCCGCTCTGTGTCATCCCGGTTACTTCATGCCCTGCACGCAGGAGCTGCGGCAGTAGCAGCCGTCCAATGACGCCTGTTGCTCCGGCAACGAATATCTTCATCTTCTCTCCTCCTCCTTCTGATCTTGAGCCATTTCACCACTTCATTCATCATAAAAGGTCATATGGGATTTGTCGGACCGGTAATATTCCATTCGATCCTGCAATGAACCGGTATGAAATTCGAACATGTGGCCATCGGGATCCAGAAAATAAATCGACTTCTTATCCCGCTCATCTCTTGAGCGTCCCGGAACAATCTCAACGCCAAGCGCTTCCAACCTGGCCAGCGCCGATTCATATTCGCAATCCTCGATCGTAAAGGCGATATGCGTATACGTCCGGTGAATTCGGCTACGATCCGTCTCTTCCTGATTCAGCGCGATCCAAAGACCGTTCAGATCAAAATAAGCGAGCTTCCTTCCTTTTACCAATAGCCTTGCTCCAAATGCTTCCCGATAAAAATCGATCGAACGCTCGAGATCTGAAACCGAGAAGCACAAATGATTAATCGGACTGATGTTCATCCCGATTCCTCCTGTCCGCTAATGATGGTCAAGGATGTTCTGCACTTCCAGAGGCGCATGCAATTTTCGGAAGCCGCTCTCTAGATATGTATTGAACCAATAGGCATGATAAGGCCGCAGACCGGCATCCCGGGCACCTCGCAGCTCATCCGATCCGCAGTCTCCCACAAATATGGACTCCTCAGGCGTCACCCCTAACCGTTCGCACGCCATCAGATAGATTTCCTTCTGCGGCTTGGCCATACCGACCTCATAGGAGAAAATAACCTCATCAAAGCAGGATGCCAGGGGGCTTCTGCCAAAGTGAATGACCTCCTCCTCCGTGCAATTGCTGATCAGTCCCAGCTTGATGCCCCGTTTCTTAAGCAGGTCCAGCATTTCCAGAATATCCGAACGAATGGACTGAAAGGGAAGCCCCTTCTCTTCAACTCGCGCCCGATACAGCTGCTCCACATGTTCATGGGGATAGGAGAGGCTTCGCTGCTCCAGAATATCCCGGATCACGGCATGAAAAGTCGGGAACGACCCGTTCATCCTCCGCTCCTGGCGGGCCCTCCATTCCCGCTTGAACTCATCTTGGGAGAGACCCAGCCGATCGGGATCATCCTGCTGCCTCCGGAATATCCGCTTGCCATCCGAAAATTCCGTGATCAAGGTTTCATATAAATCGAATATTGCCGCTCTCACCCTCATCGATCCAACCCCTTTGTCATGATCCGGAATAACCGGCCTCCTGTGGAAGTCTCGCTGGATAATAGCGAGCGGTCTCTTCTAATACTCTATCGTTCTTCTCATCCCATATCTCGCTCAGCTCGAACGTTCCGTCTTGAAAGAACAGCGGGAATCTGCGCTTAAACCAATCCTGCATCGGCAGCTTCAGCGCGTCCTCGATCTCAACCCAGACAAGTTCCCCTTCGGGAGGCTGCTCCAGCAGTTCACCTTCAAAGGAGGTCGCCAAGTAGTTAAATACCATGTATCGATGCCCCGAGTTCGGCTCGCAGGATTCCTCCAGCCCTTTGTATACAATGTCCTTTACTATAAGTCCGGTCTCTTCGCGCACCTCGCGGATCGCTCCGTTCACGATGCTCTCCGGAAAATCAACTTTGCCTCCAGGGGCGATATACCCGGGGAATCCCTTCGAATCCGGCCTGTTTAATAGCAGCACCTTGGTACCGTCCTGTACCATGCACATGGTGTAGAGACTCACTTCATTACGCACAGGCACCCTCCCTTTTCTCTTAGATGATTCGCTATTATCTAGTATAACGCCTGGGTCCCCGCCAATAAATTACAAGTTTGATTTAATGAAATTTTTCTCATGATCGAACGCAAAAAAACCAGAGCTCGCTCTGGTTTTTCATCGAATAATGGGTAGGTTAAGCAGTCTAAACTTATGCCGCCATCAGCGCTTGCGGCTGATAGCCCCAGCTGTATTGCATCAGCGCATTGGCGCTTGGGGATTGAGCCTGCAGCGGTGCAATGCCGATTGCGCTGACTTCGCTGCTGTTCCATTGGATGAGCCTGACGGCAGTCTCAACATCGCCTGCTTGGTAGGCAATCGCTAATGCTTGCAGGTTTACGGCCATCTCCTCATCCTCCGGCGTGTCCAGAAGCAGCTCTTCTTCGGGGTCCAAGTCACGGAGAACCTTGTGCGCCCGATGAAGAGCAGCCTTCACAGCGCCTTCCGTCGTCTCCAGTATTTGAGCCGTTTCCGCGCTGCTGTACTCATAGACATCCCGAAGCAGCAGCACCGTCCGCTGCAGCGGCGACAAATGCTTGAACAACAATTGAAACGTCACTTCTAAATGGAGCGCATTTTCCTCCCGGGCATCGGATTCTGTGGGGAGGAGCTGATCCAGCTTATCCTCCAAAATCCGGCGGTAAACGCCCTCCCTGCGCACCCGGTCAATCCAAGTGTTTTTCGCGATTCGCAGCAGCAGCGCCTCGGGGTTCATATGGGTTCGGTCCTTCATATTTTCCAGCACCTTAATCCAGGTATCCTGCATGAGATCATCCGAATCCCAATCAGATCTTGTAAGCGACAGACAGTACCGGTGCAACGTTGCATTCAGCTCCGGGAGGCTGTAACCCGTATCTGATTCTGTGCCACCCGGTCGATAGATGGTCATCGGCGGCCAACTCCTTTGTATACGATTATCGTCAGGTTATCTTATAAGTAAACGAACGAAAGCTGCATATCGTTACTCGGATATCGAAAGTTTTTTTCTGCTTCTTTCGTACCTTTTTCGCAGGCTGGATCGTTTACTTGCTGAATCACGAAACTTGAATGAATACGGAGGGAAAAGACATGAGCGTAATACCATATGTGGTTGAGCAGACGAGTCGGGGCGAGCGGTCTTACGATATTTATTCCAGGCTGCTGAAGGACCGTATTATATTCGTTGGAGCGGCGATTGATGACGCCGTGGCGAACAGTGTTATCGCCCAGCTGCTGTTCCTGGCGGCAGAGGATCCGGACAGGGATATTCATATGTACATCAACAGTCCGGGAGGTTCCGTATCCGCAGGCTTTGGAATTTACGATACCATGCAGATCATCAAACCACAAGTCAGCACCATCTGCACAGGATTTGCCGCTTCCTACGGCGCGATTCTCCTGCTTGCCGGTGCGAAAGGCAAACGGCTGGCTCTTCCGAACAGCGAGATTATGATCCATCAACCGCTTGGTGGCGTCCAAGGTCAGGCCAGCGATATTGCCATCACCGCCAAACGGATTCTGAAGACCCGCGAGAAGCTGGTTCAAATTACGGCCGAGCGTACGGGGCAGCCAGCCGAACGGGTGGAGAGGGATATGGACCGCGATTATTTCATGACCGCAGAGGAAGCGCTGGAATACGGGATCATTGATGAGATCGTAACCAAGCTGTAATGAAACACGGTTCGATCAGTGAACAACATGCCCCGGTCCATTGCTCACGAGTCCATGGCACTATAAATTAAAGGAGTGAAGCTCACGATGATGCTGAAGCATTTGCTGAAACAACAGGCGGCCGTTCATTTTATTGACGGAGGCTGCGTTAGCGGAGGTACGCTTGAGGAAATCGAGGACACATTCATTAAATACAAGGATGAGTATGAAATGCTGTACATTCCGTTGTCCGCGATCCGATACGTAGCGGTCGATACGAAGGAAAGAGACAAAGCCCCGGTCGGATTTACCGCCTCCTAGTCCTTCCTCGGGCAGTGCGGCAAAGCCTTCTCGTCCAGTTTGGTTTACCTTTAGGTTTTAGTATAGCTTAGCTTGAGAATGCAGAGAACCGCATGAACCCTATTTGGGCTCATGCGGTTTTATTGGCATATTGACTATTTTATCGATCAGGAAGGAACGAAGGCGCTTGCGCTCCGGATCGCTGCCGTTCTTCTTGTGAAAGCCGATAAACTGCAGTGCGTGAACCATTGAATAGAAATCGATGACGGCCAGCTGGTCCGCATCGGCGCCCCATTGGGTGCACAACTCCTCGATATAAGGCATGCCAGCAGGACCAATATCGGAAACAACGGCTGTCTGGGTGAGGCCGATCATATACAGCGGATCTCCGTAACAGACCCAGTCGAAGTCCACGATCCCCTGCAGTTCCCCATCCCGTACGATAACATTCTTGATCGTCACATCATCCAGAAAACAGATCGGCCGGACTCTCTTAAAGTAAGGCTCATAATGCTCCTTGATGGAAGCCAGCCTGCCAATAAGCTCCTGGTCGATGTCATCCAGGATATGAGGAAGATGACGATCGTAATCCCGCTCAATGATTTCGGACCAAGAGGCATACGGCCCCGGCCGACCGATGGGTACCCATCCGTAGCCTTTCCCTTCAGGGAGCTTGGCTGCTTGGTGTTGAAATGAGATGATCTGTCCGGCTAACACGCGCATCTGCTCTCTGCTCATAGCAGCAAGCTCGTCGCGCAAATCCTGTCCGGGGATTTTCTCAAGGATCATGTAAGCCCACGGAACCTGCTTCTTGGTAAGATCGACCGCAAGAACAGCTGGTACCGGCAAGCCGAGCCTGGCGAGAATGCTCAAGTTGTTCCCCGTATATGCCAGTACCTCCGGCTCCGTATTCGTCCGGATAATCAACTCCCGGTGAGCGAAGACTGCGGCAAACACCTGATTGGTATGCCCGAACGACATTGGCGTTATAGAGACAGGAATCTCGCCGGACCATTCCGTCACTAGACGAATCAGCTGCTCTTCCATTCTCATATCTACTCCCCTAGGTGGTACGACGTAAATGTGCGGTTAATAATAAAATATCTTCAGTCAGCTTCTTCCCTGTCCCGCTTCCTGCAAGCATAGGCAAGTCGGTATAGCTCGGCGATATCGTCCCGTCCATTCTGAACGAACCTTCGGACTGCTTCGTCCAGCTCCACGGTCTCCACAGCGATAACCTGCTCGGCTCCCTCCGGGTTAAGCGGCTCGAATGCGAGCCTCACCTCCCCGTAACCGACCGCTCGAACAAAACGGGGGTGCGGAATATGGGGCCGAAACGGGCCAGGAGCGCTCGATTCGCAGTGAAACTGTCCGATCAGCCGGAAGGATTCCAGCTCTGCGCCCAGCTCCTCCCTCACTTCCCTGCGCAAGGCATCCATATATCCTTCTCCCGGCTCCAGCGTCCCTCCAGGAAGCTCCCAGCTTCCGTCCGCAACCTGAAAGACGACGCACCGATCCCCCGCAAAGGGGAGGATGGTCACATTGCTGACCAAGCCTTCATCGAGCTCATCGTCGCACACATACCGCGCCTTTACAACGCCCCAATGAATGTCGTTCGATAGTGCCGGATACTGGTCCCAATCGATGTCCCTTTTCATTTGCTGTCCAACCTCCTCCGATCCATGGCTTACCGTTCAAAAACCATTGCGGGTCTATCCTATCCCTGCCCCAAGTCAGTTCCCGTAATGGCGGACCATCAGCACCTGTTCCATGGACGTGGCAAGTCCCAGCTGCTCAAGAGACTGCACCAACGCTTCTTGGGATGCCCGGATATTGAAGGCAGAACGTCTCACCGCAAGCTCAGGCTGATACACCTCCGACAACGCCGAGGCAATGACCCCCTTGACGTCAGCATGGCCAGGGGCTGCTTCACAACGGAACAGCGTAATCGACGCGGGCTTTCCGCTCGGGTCGAAGGCTCGCTTAAACAAAGCATAGCCCACCATTTCCTTCCCTGCATAGACGAGGACGCATTCGCCGTCCTGAATGCAAGGAAGATCATTCTGCCAAACATCGCCGGACCGGTAGAAAGGAACCGCTCTCAATTCTCCCGCTTGCCCGCGGGTAACCGTATAGGCATCCGAGGATTCCTGAGCGTTATCTGCTAACGTGCCTTCCGCGGACATGATCAAAAGTCTGTCGATGACGGTATAGCCTACCCGTTCATACAGCTTAATGGCTGCGGCATTCGTGCTGATTGCTTCCAGATAGGCGCGTTGAATTCCAAGCTCCTCATAAAGCTCCGAATTTCGCTCCATCATGGACAAGCCAATGCCTTTGCCGCGGTATTCCGGTGCAACGGCCGTTCCTCCGTTCCACGCCAGCTTCTTCCCATCTACCTCCCGGAAGCTGTTCATAACGATGCCGGCCGGGTGTCCGTCCACAAAGCAGGCAAGCGACCTTTCCATACACAGTCCTAAATGGCTTGCTCGGGCAATAAAACGGTCAAGCGGCATGGATGCCTGGACCATATAACCTTCGAACGAGCGATTCCATATCTCGGAGGCTTCCTTCACCGGAAGCTCGCTCAGCGGTTTATACGTAATCATGCGATAAATCCCCCTCCATAAGCAGCATCAGCGATGCCGATGTAATTGTTCTCTATTCAAAGAACATGCAGGAAAAGCAACGAGGCATAGGAAGCCGACCGCTGTTCTCCTGCATGTGTACAAAATTTAATCTAAAATTTCTATTAGAGCTTTGTATCGTCCACGCTATCAAGCCAAGCCTCAATGCTGCCGATGACCGACGTGACACAGCCGTCCTCGAACGGCGAGATCAATCCCGCAACCTTCACCAGCTCCGTGAAGGACTTGCTGCCGCCTTGACGGCACAGATGGAGGTAATCCTTCCATGCTTCCTCACGGTTCTCATGCATCTTCTTCCAGAACTGGAATGCGCAGATTTGGGCCAGCGTGTAATCGATATAATAGAACGGGGTGTTGAAAATATGCCCCTGCTTATGCCAGAAGCCCCCTTGCTCCAAATAGGCGTTATCCGCGTAATTGCGGTGAGGCAAATATTTGCGCTCGATTTCGCGCCATGCCTGCTTCCGCTCAGCCGGCGTCGCATCCGGGTTCTCGTAGACGAAATGCTGGAATTCATCCACCGTCACGCCGTACGGGATAAAGATCAACGCGCTTGCCAAATGTTCGAAGCGGTATTTGTCGACTTCCTCCTTGAAGAACAGATCCATCCACGGCCAGGTGAAGAACTCCATGCTCATCGAATGAATCTCGCAAGCCTCATAGGTCGGGAAGCTGTACTCCGGCACGGCGAAGCTGCGGCTCTCGTAAACTTGGAAGGCATGCCCCGCTTCATGCGTAAGCACGTCGATATCCCCGGACGTACCGTTGAAGTTGGAGAAGATGAACGGCGCCCCATATTCGCTGATATAGGTACAATATCCGCCGCTTTGCTTGCCCTTCTTCGCAACGAGGTCCATCAGGCCGTTCTCCTGCATAAAGGTGAAGAATTCCTTCGTCTCAGGGGACAGCTCGGCATACATCTTCGCTCCGTTCTCAACGATCCACTCGGGATCCCCCTTCGGCGTTGCATTTCCCGATTTGAACGCAAAGTTCTCATCATAATACAGCAGCTGGTCTACGCCAATCCGGTTCTTCTGCCGTTCCTTGAGCTTCGATGCTACAGGAACGATATGCTCCAGTACCTGGCTCCGGAAGTTCGCTACCATCTCGGCATTGTAATCGGTGCGGGCCATCCGTGCATAGCCGAGCTCAACATAATTCTTGAAACCCAGCTTCTTCGCGATTTTCGTTCTGACCTTGACCAGATCATCATAAATGCGATCGAAGGTCTCCTCGTTCTCAGCCATAAAGCCGCTCGATGCTTCCATGGCGCGTTTGCGCATATCGCGATCCGTCGATTGCTGGAACGGAATCAGCTGGGACAGCGTGCGTTCCTCGCCCTCGAACTGGATTTTGGCGGAGGCGATCAGCTTCGCATATTCCGTCGTCAGCTTGTTCTCCTGCTGCAGGTCCTCAATCACCTCAGGGCTGAACGTCTTCAGGGAGAGCTCAGCCAGCTGGAACAGCTGACGGCCCCATTTCTTCTCCAGCTCGCTGCGGAACTTGGAGCCGACCAGCGCCCGATAATAATCCGTAATATATTCCTGAACGACCGGACCGTTCTCATCGAAGAAGTCCTGCTCCGCTTTATAGAATTCGTCGTTGGTATCGATCGAATGCCGAACGCTTGCGATCTGCTGGAGCGTATCGAACTCGCTGCGAAGCTTGTTGATTCCTTTCATTGCCTGATCCTGCTCTTCATATGATCCGGCGGATGTGAAGGCATCCAGCAGCTCCTTAAATTTCTGTTCGAAAGCTTTGACGTCAGGCCGCTCGTAGTGATACTCGCTAAATTTCATGACATACACCTGCCCTTTCCATATAAAAAATACAACGATTCATCCATTCGGCATCTAAACGATAAAGTTATAGAACCCAAACGATTGTAATTTCGATACAGGTAGGGCATTATCCTGCTGACGTTCTTCGAAATTATGCGGAAGGTGACCTGGCTTTAATATGGCTTACGAAAGTGTCTTCAGACCGATTGCAGAAACCAGAATCAGTCCGATGAACAAAAGCCGGCGTCCTTCCTTCGGTTCCCCGAAGGCAAACATTCCGAGCAGCGTACTTCCGGCCGTCCCCATCCCTGTCCATATGGCATAGGCGGTGCCCATGGATATCTTTGTCATGGACAAAGTCAGCAGCAGGAAGCTGGAGCCCAAGGCGATTGCCAGAAAGAGATACGAACCGAGCGTGCGGTTAAGGGTTACCCGTCTCAGTGCGATAACGCCAAGCACTTCACACAGGCCGGCTCCGACCAGGGCGATCCATTCCATTACGCATCAGCCTCCTTTCCGCCCGCCTCGGAATCCTTCGTGACCAGCTTAAGCCCAAGCACGCCTGCCGCCAGACCTGCAATGAACAGGAGTTTCAGCGGGTTGGCCTGTTCTCCGAATACGAGGATCTCAGCGATGACGGTCCCTGCCGTTCCGAGGCCTGTAAAAATGACATATACGGTCCCGATCGGCAGCTTGGCCGCCGATTCAAGAAACACCTTGAAACTGAATATTATGGAGGCGACGGTTATCAGCCAGTGCCACCACAGCTCGGAATGCTTAAGCCCCGATACCCACACGACCTCCAGAGCGCCAGCAAGCAATAAAAGCCACCATGCTTTTCTCATCTTTACACTCCCCTCCATCACATGATTTTGAACATCATCGATGCCAGTGTTATGTGATGTAGTGATTGTAATCAAAATCTGGAATTAAGTATAATGATAGATAATTATGGCAGCATCAATTTTATTGATACCACTTGCGGAGGTGAGGACCGTGGAATTAACGGATCTGAAAATTTTTGTGAAGATAGCAGAGGAAGGAAACATATCGCGTGCAGCTGAAGGACTAGGGTACGTTCAATCCAACGTAACGGCACGGATCAAAAAGCTGGAAGCAGAGCTGGGCGTTTTGCTGTTTAACCGGCAGCCGCATGGGGTGACGCTTACGGAGAAGGGGGCGCTATTCCGGGAATATGCGTATTCGATTATTCGTCTTTCAGAGGAAGCGGTGCACGCAATGGAGGACGCTCCGTATCCAAGCGGAAGCCTATCGATCGGGATTGTCGATACCCTTCACTGCGGCAGTTTTATTCGGGCCCTCTCCGATTACCAGGCGAAATATCCGAATGTCAGCCTCAGCTTCATTACCGGAAGCTCGCCGGACCTCATCTCCAAGCTTCTGAATTATCAGCTGGACGGAGCGTTTGTAACCGGAGAATTTCCTTCGGCGAAGCTGGTCACCGAGTACAGCGAGCAGGATGAGGTTCGTCTGCTGACAACATGGAACGCTCCCTCCCTACCCGATCTGTCACGGACTAAGTGGGTGGTGTCTCCCGTTGGCTGCCCCTTTCGCCAGGCGCTGGAATCATGGCTGCGGAGCGAAAGCATCCCTTTAACGAACATGATTGAGGTTTCGTCGCTGGATACGCTGTTAAGCATCGTAAGATCCGGACTGGCATCCACCCTTCTTCCAAGTTCCGTGCTCTCGGAGGAATATGCGGACCTGAACAGTTTTCCGGTGCCGGAGGCGTTCCGCCATGCAACGACCAGCCTGGTTCGTCGCAATGACCGCTTTGGCAGCAAGGCGTTCTCGGCATTTGCCGAGCTGGTGAAGGTTAATTTTGCACAAGGGATGGATTAAGGATGGAATAGATCAAAATATCTTCGAACCGGTCCTTTACCTTCAAATACGAGCGCAGCCTGCCCTCTTGCTTCATGCCGGTCTTCTCCATCACCCGGAAGGAGCCCGCATTGTCCGGATGGCATTTGGCCTCAATCCGTACCAGCTGCAATCGGTTAAAGCCGAATTCGATAACGCGGCCAATCACCTCGGTCATGTAGCCACGATTCCAATAACGGTTCGAGAGAACATAACCTAGCTCGGCCTTCTGACTCCGGTTATCCCATTGGATGAAGCTGCAGGTTCCAATCAAAGCGCCTGATTGCTTGTCCTCGATGCCCCAGGGGCCGACCTTTTGCTGATCGTAGCGCTGCATGATAAATTCGATAAACCGCCTCGTATCATCACGGGATTGATGGACGTCCCACACCGTGTACTTCGAGACTTCCGGCACGGAGCAATAATCGTACATGTCCTCAAGATCGTCCCAGCGGATGCGTCTTAGACGGGTCCGATCCGTCTCAAGTTCCGGGAAAGGCTCGAAAGCATCCTCAATTTTCTTCATAGGTTTCGCTCCTTCCTTATTCAAGGCTATAAACCGGCATCCATCCGTAATGCATCCTCCGTACCTGCTAGCTCCAGCTGCTTCCGGATGTAGCGCGCCACCCCGTCGGCATCGTTCGAATCCACCACCAGATCCGCCAATTCCTGGATTCGCTCGTGCGCGTTCCGCACGGCAATTCGGGTGCCGCCCGCTTCAAACAGCCCCAGGTCATTGAGATGATCACCGAAGACAACTGTGTTCTGGAGCGGAATCCCCATATGATCAGCCCATAGGCGAAGCCCGTCCCGTTTGTTGCCATTCACGTGGCTGAATTCCAAAAAGTAATGATTTCTTATGTAATAGTCCGGCATCATATGCGCATGCACCACATCCCCGAAACAATCGTTGACCTCCCGGCGAATCGGCTCCAGCTCATCGAACAGGCCAATATACGTCAGGGCCAATGTTCGGTGCCCCTCTGGACAATGTAAGGCTGCTACCTCCATAAATCTCGGATCATTCACGCGGCTTTGATAAAATGCAGTCTCTCCCTCCCGGCAAAGCGTTTCATGGAGCACGCGTTCCCGGTGATCGGCATCCAATGAAAAGTAAAAAGGCGTCAGCCCGTGTTTCTTTCCGAGCCGGATGATATCGCTCGAAATTTTGTGATCCAGCCAATACCCGTCAATGACCGTCCCATTATGGCCGTTATAGATCAAAGCCCCGTTATACAGGATCAGAGGGTGCTTCCAAGGAATGTCCGCAACAACTTGCATAGCGCTGACATATCCGCGCGCCGTTGCGAATGTAACGACAACATCATGCTGCAGCGCTGCCTCGATGGTTTCCAACGTATAAGGGGAGAGCGTCTGATCCGACCTTAGAAGCGTCCCGTCCAGGTCTGTAATAAATGCTTGATGGTTCAATCGGATAAGCCTCCTTGTAGTAATATGATGATGTCTAAGCCTGAGTCCCAACCATGTGGTGTAGATGGAGACACGCAGGAGTTTGCAGCTTTTTTATGAGATCCAATGAAAAAAAGCTTCCCGAATCATAACCCATATGCTACTGCACAAACGCCATGACGTCCCGAATATCCTGAATGTCCGCCAATGGCTGAACGCCCATGCGATTCATTTTGGTGAGATCTCCCCGGTAGGCAATGAACGGTATGCCGGCACACTCGGACGCTTTGCCGTCCACCCATGCATCGCCAACAGAGAGCCATTGGCTTGGAGTGGTATGCGCAAAAAACTCCAGCACCCGCAAGTAGCCATCCGGTGCAGGCTTTAAGGAACCCATCTGTTCTCTTCCCACGATCAGGTCAAAATACGATGCGATTCCGTTCTCCTCCAAAGCCGTCAGGGCTGCATCCCGCGCATTATTCGTAACTATGGACAAATGTAAACTTCCATGCAAATGACGGATCAACTCCAGCGCGCCATCTTCAAGCTCGGCGCCGGCCATCCCCTTGATCTCATGCTGTTTGGCGATATCCCACATGCGCCGGGACAGTTCATCCGTCATATGACCGGTCTGCATCGCCTCCGCGATGACCGTAGAGGTCGTATGGGTGTCCATAGACAAACCTTGCGGGAGCACCCGATGGTCTACAAGAAAAGAGTAAATCGCCCATTTCATGGCGTTAAAGTCAATGCTCGACCGCAGCAGCGTGTTGTCCATGTCGAATACAATGCCTTTCCAGTTGCTATTCATGGTATCACACTCCCGCCACGGCTTGAATTTTCCATAATGCAGCCAGTGATAATGAGCGTGACCAATGCGATCATGAGACTGATGTAGGCAGGTTTCCGCATGGCTAACCCCTTACGACTTCCGTACCTGCAATGAAATCATGAATGGCGCGTTTGTCCTCCCGCAGTGCCACCATCAAGATGCTGGCGATGAAACCAATCCCAAATGTCAATATATACACGAGTCCGGCAACGACATTGCGAAGCAGCATCGTTCCAATGCCCGGCGGATCCAGCGTATCGTATTTGCGAATTCGAATGCCGCATATCCGCTTCCCGACCGTGTACCCTTTCCAGTAAACGGGTACCAGGATGCCGTACAAGGCTAACAAAAAATTGCTGATCGGTTCATTTTCGAAATCGCCTGTCAGTATTCCAAATAGAATGCTTATTGGTAAAGAGACGATCAGGGCATCCAACAACCAGGCCCCAAAACGTATCCAAAAGCCCGCTTCTTCATTCATAACGCATCCCCCTCATCGATCAGGTATTCGCTGTTAAGGATTCCGCCCTTCACTGCCAGATTCATCAAGTTCCTTCCAGTTGCTCTCGATCCGATTTAAATCCTTCTTATACCATTGAACAAATACCGAACCATAGACGTGGTATAGCCCGAGCGCCAAGCTGATTATGCTCAGTATCACAGGAGCCTTTCCTACGTCTTGTAGAGCTTCATCGAAAAGGATATACACTTGTGAATTTATCGTTATGATGGCAGCGGTCAAATAACGGATTCCGAAGAGCACCACGGATATACCGATGAATACTGCGCCTAGCGTCCGATTATGCACAACATCCCTCCTCATACGACTTTTTAAGGATTGCTATGTGATGTGATCCACTCTTCAACCCGCTTCATCTGGGCATTGAACCTCGTACTCCTGTAACAGCAGGTATCACCATGTATCCTATATCACAATATTTTCCACTTCCTTCATTGTAAACTTCTTCCGTTCATCCAACAACAGGTTTTCCATGATTTCCCACACGGATTAAGCGTACAGGCCAGATTTGTGCATAAAAAAGAACAGCTAACACGTTATCGTGAAAGCCGTTCTGTCATGGTATCCTGATGGACCGCGGGTGGAGGTCTTGACCCTGCGTGGCAGCTTAATCCACTTATTTGTCATCTGTCTGCACGTCTCCATATGTGCCCGATGGTTCGAAGAAGACCGTAGCCGATCATAACGCCGATCGTATTCAAGATCACATCGTCAACATCCAGACTCCCCCGGCGGGTAATGAGCTGTATAAGCTCGAGCAGTAAAATTCCAGGCAGAAAATAAGCGATGGTCTTGGCAAAGCCGGCTTGAATTGCCAGCGGAATGAGCACACCGAACGGGAGAAACACACCGATGTTTCCGGCAATATTGATGAGAGCTTCCATGGAATGAATCGGAATGTAGTGACGGATGGTAGCAAGTGGAATGATATTGTAGCTGTACTCCGGCAGCGGTGTCCTTCCAAAACCCCAAAGCATCCAGTAGGCAAGCAGTAAGGAGTATGCGATTAATAAAGGCCAAGACCACTCAATTCGATATCGGGATTTCATGGATTAAAATAAGGCTCCAACTGATGATCCTCGATCAATTCAATATTTTTACGTTCCCTTGCGTATTTCTTAATATGTTGTTTGATGTTGGGGTACAGAACGATGTCATCCAATTGTGAAAGGGGGATCCACCGTACGGCGGATTGTTCAGGATCGGGAATATCAGGCAGCCTGGCCACAGAACCAGCCTCAGGGCAGCACTCCAAGACAATATATAACGTATGGATATTCGACGTATTATTACCGGAATGATGATGCGGGGCGTATTCGTACACAAAGGCGATTGGACCGGCAACAGCTGATATTGTAGTCTCTTCATATAACTCCCGCAGAACGCCGTCGGTAATGGTTTCGCCGGGCTCTGCCCCGCCACCGGGCAGATTGTAATGGATCCCGTTCGCATCCGAATACTCGACCAGAAGGATCTGCTCATCTTGAATCACTAATGCCGTAGGCCGTACTCTTATATGGTAACTCATGGAGACACCTCGTTTCGGTTGGTCGGTTCATTTGTATATGCACCAATACTATCCTTCTGCAAATGTCTTATGTCGTTATACAGCGAACATTCCCAATGGTCGCCGACTTGGGTGATGACGGTTAGAGAAGCGTTATCGATGTAGGTGGCTCTAAAACGGTGGGGCATCAGATATTGCAAGGTTAAGCCAATGACCGCGCCATGGCTTACTGCGAGGATGTATTGGTGATTAAGCTTGTTCGATATGTCATTCACGAATCGGCTTCCTCTTGCCGCGACAGCCTCATAGGGCTCCATCCTCAAATCAAGATCCCGCCACTGCTGCCCCCAGGTTTGAATCCGCTGTTCTTCTGTCGTTCCCTCGATCAGACCGCAATCGATCTCGCGGATGCAGTGCTCCTGGATAACATCCCGCACACCTAGCTCATGCGCAATGATTTCGGCCGTCTCCCTCGCCCGAATTAACGTACTCGTAACGATCGCCTCCCACGGCCCGTTCTTCAATCGTTCAGCTAATAATTTGGCTTGTTGTCTTCCTTCACCGTTAAGCGGAATATCGCTAAGTCCTTGGGCGCGGCCTAGTGCATTCCAGTCAGTTAACCCATGACGGACGAAACCAATGGTTGCCAAAACAATCCCCCAATTCATAAATATTTTGTTTTCACGGCTGCATTTTCCACCGGATAACGATGTACCGGTTCACGAGCGCAGCAATACCGAATAGATAGGCGGACACCCGGAATCCGGAGTCAATCAAGGCAAGCACCCCGGCAGCAAACAACACGGCCTCAATGAGAAGGACCCCGCCGATCGGCAGCTTGATGGATGCCTTCGGCGAGATGATCATCCCCCAGATCACCGCAGTCAGCAACGGCAGACCGAGCCCAAGGATGATACTCAGCCAAACGCCCTGGACGGCATGGAAGCCCCAATATCCAAGCGAAAACAGCAAAATGATTTCCAGAACAAACCGCAGGCCGAGGTTGATCACGGTAAACATCCAGTGATCCCCTTATGCTTCGAGCTGCTTCTTATGATGAATCATGTGCTCGATATAATCATCGAACAGCCACTCCAGCGTAACCTCCGTGCCATCATCAAGGATGCCTTTTTTGCGGAAATCAGCTTCCCCCGCCTGCTGCATGACACGTACGATCATCCGGTTCAGCTCCCGCCACAATGTAAGAACCTCACCCGGCTTATACAGGTCTTGGTAACCCTGAAGACGAACCCAGTCATCCTGCGTATATCCCTGAATGTGGATTGGTTTATCGGATAACAGAAACCGTACGAACCGCTGATGATTATTCAGCGCGGAGTCGCATAGATGGCCAAGAATTTCCTGCTTCGACCACTTCTCGATAAACGGTTTCCGAGTAAACGCCTCCTCCGTCATGGCCTCAACGAGCTCTGTTACTTCTGTGATCAATGATTTCAATCGATCGAGTGCTTCCATGTACCTTCCGCTCCTTTATTCGAAAATGATGAGCCTTTTCTTGCTATATGTCGCTTACAATCAGCGGTAGACCCAGAAATTTGGCATATCCCTGGGCGGCCGCGAGAATATCCTCCTTCCGTTCTTCAAGGGGAGTAAAAGGCGCAAAAGTGACCTCGACTCCGTTACGCTTGATCTCCCTCCTCCATACGCCGGCAATTCGGCCGTCCACAACGATCATTGGCTGAAACACTCCGTTGCGATATGGCGCGATCTTCGGATCGTGTTCCGGTTCAATTACGGCATCCCGCGCCTTATAGCCCAAGTAATACTCATCGAATCCCGGTAAAAGGTGGACAGCTGGCTGCTCCTGCTGATGCTCCGGTAAGGAAGCCGACATCCAATAAACTGCGTTGTCGAGCTTGATCTTCTGCAGAACATTCGAAACAGACTCCACGCCGCGCTTTGCTTCAGACAGCGAAAGCCCGGTCCACCATGCAAAATCCTGAACCGTAGCAGGACCGTGCCCGGTAAAGTAACGCAGGGCAAGCTCGGCCAAAGCTTCCTCGGTTGTCAGCTCCTTTAATTGACCGACCCATGCTTCGAGCAAAACAAAGGTTTGTTGATTGCCTTCCCGCGGTCCAAAGCAGAGCATGCCGTTCCGGCTCAAATATCCAAGGACATAGTTCCCCAAGCCATTCTTCGTCGAGATGCCGTCTTCCTCCAGAACCGTCATCAAATCCGGGCGTGGTACGGGAGTTCCATCATGCAGCGCTCTTTCGATTAAGCTTCTGCAGCGCTTCAGTATTTCTCCATCGAGTCCGAGCTCCGCCTGTTTCCGCTTGTCATGGGCTTGTAATCGAGGGGCGGTCAGCTTCTGCATCCATAGAACATCCTCGGCCGGCACCATAAAAATCGTTCCCCGCATCGGCCAGGTAAGCACGATTTTCCGCTCAGCAATTGCCAGCTCTACATCCGGCAGCCCGGCGGAAGCCGTTCGCAAACCAACTCCCCAGACCGCCTGGCCGAAATCCTGGGCTTGAACCGCGCCTAATCCTTTTACGACTTGTTCCGGTGTATTAAACTTCTTGCTCCCGATCCCCTGGGACGACAGCCTTAAGCTAGCAATCGTTGGATTTGTCAATTCCGCAACACTCCCTAGACATCAAATAGAACCGCAGGTGCCGTTAAGCAGCCTCCATCAAACGAATGAGCAAGCGTACTTCTGAGCTTGTAAGTGACACCCTGATTTTCACGAAAGTTTGCCTATGATAAATCGGGAATCGACATCCAGGCCCGCTCGTTCTGCCAGCTCACTTCGACCGGCGTTTCGAAGAAGGCGGTCAGATTGCCGCTGGTCAGCATATCCTTGGAGCTTCCCTGGTTAAACACGCTTCCCCGCCGGATTAAAAGGGAATGCGAAAAAATCGGCAATATTTCTTCAATATGATGCGTCACGAACAGAAGCGTCGGAGCATCCGGCTTCGAGGCAAGCGCCGTAATGCTGGACAATAGCGCTTCCCGAGACAGAAAATCCAGCCCGTTGCAGGCTTCATCAAGAATCAGCAGTCTCGGGGATGCCATCAGAGCTCTGGCAATCAGCAGCTTTTGCTTCTCCCCTTGCGAACAGGTTTCATATGTACGTCCAAGCAGATGATAACAATTAAAATCCTTCATCAGCTGTTCCGCTTGCGCCCGGTCGTCCTCATCAATCTTCTGATATAAACCAATGGAGGCGTGCTTGCCGCTGATGACAACGTCAATCGTCGATTCGTTCGGGCGGATCCGCTCCTGGAGCGAGGAGCTCACCCAGCCGATTGATTTCCGGAGTTCTCTTAAATCTACCGTACCGAAACGGTGGCCGAGTACGGAAACGCTGCCGCTTGTCGGCCAGATGTAACCGTTAATCATATTCAGGATCGTTGTCTTGCCTGACCCGTTCAAACCCAGAACGGCCCAATGCTCCCCCGGTTTGACGGTCCAATTGACCCCGGACAGCACAGTCTTCTGCTCCCGTCTCCAGGTTACGTCGTTCAATTCAATTATCGAGTTCATTGCTGCTCCCTCTCCTTTTTCTGCTTCGTTTCTGCTTTTCTCTTTTCAAGGATTATATCAGCAATTACATATTCCTCAATAGCGAAAAGAGGGAACCTCAATTATTAAAAAGCAAAATGGACTATTGCCAAAGCTAGAATCATTATATCACGCCAGAATTTGGATCATATCGGAAGTTTGCCGGCGATTATCCAGCACAACACCACGCCTCTGCCCTCCTAATTCCTACTCAAACAGCAGCGCGTATCTATAACGTCGCGGCATGTTCTTTTTTTGGCGTCGAATCCAAGAAAGATCTTATCTCTGCACTATCTCCCGATCTCATCCTAAATCATTCAATAATGAAAGAATTTGTACATCTATCGCCTACAGGCCTGATTTTCATCAAGATACAATGGGAGCTATCAATAGGCGAGAGGTGATTAATCATGAATGCACAAACGGTGCAGACGCCGGACAAGGCCGGACTGTACAAAGGCATGGAAGCGGTTGCCAACAAAACATTCAAAGGGCGCTGGAACGCTCCGCTAGCCGGTTACCTGTTCATCGCCCCCTGGCTGCTGGGCTTTCTCATTTTACAGCTGTGGCCCATTATTCAGTCCTTCTATCTATCCTTCACCGAATATTCGCTGTTGGAGCCGGCCCGCTGGATCGGTATCAAAAACTTTCAGGATATTGCTCACGACCGGCTCTTCTTCAATTCATTGAAAGTGACATTTCTGTACGTGATCGCTTCTGTGCCGCTGAAACTGTTGGTAGCGCTGGCTATAGCCCTGCTGCTCAACCGGAACATTCGGGGCATATCCTTCTACCGAACGATCATTTACCTGCCTTCCCTGATCGGCGGAAGCTTGGCGGTCGCCGTACTGTGGCGCAATATTTTCGGTCTGAACGGCTTCATTAATCAGCTCGCGATATGGGTCGGAATCGCCCCCAAAAACTGGATTGGCACCCCCTCCACCGCCCTCGGCACCCTGGTACTTCTAACGGCATGGCAGTTCGGCTCGTCGATGATTATTTTCCTTGCCGGCCTTAAGCAAATCCCAAGCGAGTTATATGAAGCCGCATCCGTGGACGGGGCCTCGCCGCTTCGCAAGTTTATCCGGATTACCCTGCCTATGTTATCACCGGTTATCCTCTTTAATCTGATCATGGGCATCATCAACGCATTCCAGATGTTCACATCGGCATTTGTGGTCACGAATGGAGGACCGGTCAATTCAACCGAGATGTTCGCCCTGTTTCTGTACAATAAAGCCTTCGGATCCCTGCAGATGGGCTACGCATCAGCCTTGGCCTGGATCTTGCTCGTTATCATTGGCATCGCCACGGCGCTTAATTTTATCGCGTCTAAATACTGGGTCTTCTACGAAACCGAAACGGAGGGTCGCAAATGACAGGTGCTCATAATAAACAAAACTGGCTGGTCCATGTGCTGATGATTGCATTCTGTTTTGTGATGTTTTATCCCGTCCTGTGGTGGATCGGCGCCTCCTTCAAATCAACACCGGAAATCAGTCTACCCACTCTGTTCCCCAAAGTATGGTTGTGGCAAAATTATACGGAAGGCTGGATGGCACTGCCCAAGTATACATTTACACGCTTCTTTATGAACAGCCTTAAGCTCAATGTGGCGACCACGATCATTCATGTCATTTCAGCCAGCCTGGTGGCTTTTGGCTTCGCTAGGCTGAACTTCCCGCTGAAGGGGTTATGGTTCTCCATCCTGCTGATGACCCTGATGCTTCCGGGACAGGTCACGCTCATCCCGCAGTATACGATGTTCCATTCCTTCGACTGGATCAATACCTATCTGCCGCTGATCGTCCCTTCAGCCATGGGCGGAGCCTTCTTTATTTTCCTGATTGTCCAGTTCATCCGCAGCATTCCGCGAGAGCTCGATGAGTCCGCGAAAATCGACGGCTGCTCCTGGTTCGGCATTTATCTGCGCATCGTAATGCCGCTGACCCTGCCTGCGCTCATCACGGTAACGATATTCTCGTTCATTTGGGGCTGGGACGAATACTTTGGGCCGCTGATTTATCTAAATACCGTGGATAAGTACACGGTCCCGCTCGCGCTCAGAATGTTTATCGACTCCCAGTCAGCCGTTCCATGGGGGCAGCTGCTTGCCGTATCCCTGCTCTCCGTGCTGCCGCCGGTGGTCATTTTCTTTCTGGCGCAAAAGCATTTCGTGGAAGGGATTGCCACATCCGGGCTGAAAGGATAGATTTCAGAGCGGTAAACGGATACTGTAGCGTGTTCTTCCAGCTCTTCTTCAGGCGGCGGCCAAGCCGGACATCTCGATCATCCGGCTTCCGCCAACGTTGGCAATGAGGCAGCAGCGCGTTCAGCGACCTTATGGCTTCCAAGGGGAGGAGAAAACGCATGAATCCGTTTCGCACGTTTCGCATCGATTACGTTTTTTTCTTCAGTTTTGCCGGTTTTATCGCGGTCCTCATCACGATCATGATGATTGTTAGTTATCGCTTCTCGGCTGATGAGCAGGCGAACAGTGCCTCCATGTACCAGCAGGCGGTGCTGCAGCAGCTCAACAAACAGCTTACCGACCAGATGAGCGCTGTGGAGCAAACCTCGCTAGCCGTGTCCATCAACTCGCCTCTGGTGAACTATTTAACAATGAAAGGAGATTATTATGCACGCAAGAAGGCCAGGGACGAGCTGAATCGGGATTATTTGGCGCCAATGCTGAACAGCTCGCGCTCGATGTTTTCTTTTCAGATTTATATGAACGATCCGCTTCAGGTCGATCCCAACGCCAACATTCAGTACCTCCCGCTGGCCACAGCCAGCCGGGAGATCTGGTATCCGGCCATCGACAAATCCGACTTTCTCTGGATCGGCCAGCGTGAGGTCGGTTCGCCGCAGGGGAAACAGCAGGTGATCAGCTTTGTCCGTAAAATCACTTCACTTGACGGTGTGAACCACGGAATTCTGATTATCAATGTCCGGGTCAAATTTTTGCAGGACATTCTGACGGAAGATAATTCCTTGGCCAGCCGGCTCCTGCTCGACTCCGGCGGCCGGATGATCATGCACACCCGGATTGCTCCGCCTCCCGAGGAAATCAGCGCCATCCTGGAGCGGGTCAGCGGAGACACTGGGCATGCGCGTCATCTTCTGACCGCCGCCGGCTCGCTGCCTGAGAAGAACATGCTTACCGTATGGTCCCGGACATCCCCTGGCAGCTGGATGCTGGTGGAGCTTACGCCCTGGAAGGAAATTACTACCGGAGGTGTCCGCCTTGCGTGGACGATGGCTATTGTGGGAGCCGTCGCCATTTTGCTGTCCCTGTTCTTCACATTGTTCCTTTCCCGGAATTTCACGCGGCCGATCCGGAAACTGATTCAGCTGATGCAGGCGTTCAATCCCGGGAAGCGCAGGCAGCCGTTGCCCAACGAATACCGCAACGAATTCGGCAGCTTGTTCAGCGGCTACCGCAAGCTCACCGAGCGGATCGAAACGCTGTATCAGTCGCTGGAGCAGCAGTATAAGGCACAGCGCGAAGCGGAGATTAAGGCGCTGCAAGCGATGATTAACCCCCATTTTCTCTACAACACCCTGGATCAGCTGAACTGGATGGCGCTTGAAGCCGGTCAAGAGAAAATCAGCCGCGTGCTCGAGCTGATGGGGCAAATGTTCCGTATTGGCCTGTCGGGCGGCGAATCCATGATTTCGATCCAGGAAGAGCTTTTGCACGTGGATTGCTATCTGAAAATCCAACAGTTCAAGTGGGGCGAAGGATTGGAATGGCACATCGATTGCCCGAAGGATTTACAGCATCTGATGATTCCGAAACTCACCCTGCAGCCCTTTGTGGAAAACGCCGTTATGCATGGTTTTCATGGCAGACGCCAAGGACGGATCCAATTGACATGTCAGGAAGAGGACCGAGGCATCCGGATTTGGATTCGGGACGACGGCATCGGGCTGCGCGAAGACTGGAAAACACGGAAACGCCATCCGACGGGCGGATACGGCATCCGCAACGTAACGGAACGTATTCAGGTTTATTTCGGTCCGCCCTTTGGCGTTACGCTTCGCAACCGTGCCGATGTGCCAGGCACCGAAGCGGAGATCTACTGGCCGAAGCTGGATCAACAGCAGGATCAGGAAGGGGGAAAAAATCATGTGGACCATTGCTATCGTGGATGACGACCGGCAAGCGCTCGGCGGCATGTCCCGGTTAATCCCTTGGGAGCAGCTCGGCGTACGGCCCGTCGGGGAGGCCATGGATGGCGAAGAAGGACTCCGGCTGATCGAGTCAAGCAAGCCCGATATCGTCATCACGGATATCTATATGCCGGTAATGAATGGTCTCGACATGATCGAACAGCTCCGTAAGCAGCAATATACCGGCAAAATCATCATTTTGAGCGGGTATTCGGATTTTGAATATGCTCGCAAGGCACTGCGGCTTCAGGTCGACGATTATTTGCCCAAGCCGGCCTCACCGGCAACGATCCGGGAAGTGCTGCAGCGCGTCACACGCGAGTTAACGGAGCGCCGAGCGTTGGAGAACAGAGAGCGGGAGCTGCAAAACCGACTCATGCAGTATGAGCCGTTTCTGGAAAGGGAATGGGTCAAATCCGTGCTCATCGGAGGGTCCTCTTCCCCGCTAACGGATTCCTCCCGTATGCTGGACCGGCTGGGATGGAAGAATGCCCAATTCATGATGCTAGCTTTAGAAATTAAACGCCAAGGACGTATGGAAGGGATCTCCGTCCGGGACTGGCACCTGTTCCGGTTTGCCGTGGGCAACACGGTAGAGGAGCTGGCCGGTCAGGACGGTCTGCGCAGCTATTTCCTGGAGCTGCATAGTCACCATATGGCGCTGCTGTTGTATAAGCCCCTTTCGTGGCCGACCGAAGCGTTCCGCTTGGAAGTTCTGGCGCTGGCAGGGCGAATCATTTCGTCCGTGCATCGATTCCTCAGGGTCAAACTGCATATCGGTGTCGGTCTCCGTAAGGACAACTGGCTTGCCATCTCCGATTCCACCGAAGAAGCCTTCCAAGCACTCGCCGAGCGGCGCGAACCGGATTCCGCCCATCCCTGCGTCTACGTATATAATGAAGGCGGCATTCGGCGTTCAGCACGACGGAACATACGTCCGGTGCGGTTTTTCCAGGAGATGGCCGACGCAGTAAGGACCTTTGACGAGCCTAGAGCACTGCTGGCGCTGGAGGACTTCTTCCGCAAGGACAGCGGCGCGGCTCAGCTTCAGACCGACGAACTAACCGCCATCGGAACACAGCTGTTCGCCATCCTCTCCTTTACTCTGTACGAGTCCGGCATCCGGCTCGACGATGAGCTCTCTCTCACGGACTTGACCAAAGAATTGGGGCAATTGGAAGATGCCCAGCAGTGGAAGGCATGGGTAGCGGACAAAGTGAGCCGAATCTGTTCGCGTTACACGCCCAATGAAAACCTCAAGCATAAGGAAACGGTCGAATATATCATCCAATACATTCATGAGCATTACGCCGAGAACATTCATCTTCAGGATCTGGCCAACCAGGTGTATATCTCCAAAAACTATCTCAGTACCATATTCCGCCAGTTTACAGGTGAAACCTTCGGCGATTATTTAACCAGGGTGCGAATGGAAAAAGCCAAGAGCATGGTTATCGAGAAAAAACTGCTGATTGCAGAAATCGCCGAGCGGGTCGGATATCGGAATGTTCCGTACTTTACCACCCTGTTCAAAAAGCATACCGGGCGCAGTCCCACCGAGTTTCACAAAGCCTAATGATCAGTTCTGTTCTGAAATTTCCGACTCATGAGCATCCCGCCTCCTCATTCGATCATCGTAAAATACTGAAATGATTCGTTGTTTTGTCGCCTACGAGAAAGGTCCTGGACTTGGTACGTTAAAGAAGCAGATCAGTTAATTAAGGGAGGTTCATCCGATGAGAAAATCATGGCATCGTCTCGCTTCTGGCGCTGCGGCCGTGTTGTCACTGTCCCTGGTACTCTCCGCTTGCAGCGGAATCAAGAAAGAAGAAGCCGGATCCGCGGAGCCGGCAGACGGCAAGTCCATCACGCTCCGAATCATGTGGTGGGGATCTCAGGCAAGGCATGACGCAACTCTGAAAGCGCTTGATTTGTACTCCGAAAAGAACCCAGGCATCACATTCGAACCGGAGTACCAGTCATTCGACGGGTACCAAGACAAGCTGTCGACCCAGTCCGCGGGGAAAAACACGCCGGATATTTTCCAAATGGATGCCGCCTGGTTCAACGATTGGGCGTCCAGCGGACGGCTGGAGGATCTCTCCTCCATACCGACGGACCATATCGATAAGGCGCTGCTTGAGACAGGCACCTACCAAGGCAAACTGTACGCGATGCCGCTCGGCAACAACGCTTGGGGCATGGTGTACAACAAGACGATGATGGATAGCCTCGGCGTTCAGCCGCCGAAGACATGGGACGAGTTTTTTGCCATGGCGCGCGACCTGAAGCCGAAGCTGGCCAAGGACCAATACCTCACGCGTGACCTGACTGCGGACGGCGCGTTCTACATGTCGTATCAGCTGAGCATGGGCAAAGGCTTTTCCATGAGTAAGGACGGAAAATTCCATTATGACGAGGCTACCTGGAAGGATTGGATGAACAAATGGGCGGAGCTGCGCAAGGACAATCTCGTGACACCGCCTGACGTCACCGTATCGGATAAAGCGCAGGACGCACAAATGGACCTGCTCATTCAGGAGAAGATTCTGCTTCGGGGCGCGCATGCCGCGGAATTCGGCGGAACGGATGCCTTAAAACCCGGCGTGTTGGCGTTAACGACCCAGCCGAGGGGAACGCAGGCAGGCGGCTGGCTGAAAGCCTCCATGTACTGGAGCGTCAGTCCCAACAGTCAATACAAAGAAGAGGCGAAGAAGTTCATCGACTGGTTTGTCAACAGCGAGGAAGCCGGAGAAATTTTGGGTACTTCGCGCGGGATTCCGGTTAACAAAACCGTAGCCGATGCGCTCCAGCCCAAATTTACGGACGTCGATAAAAGCGCCCTCGGCCTGATTAACGAGGTGTCCAAGGACGGAGCCGCGTTTGACCCCGGTCCAGGGAATAAGGGCGGCTGGGCCAACTTCACGAAGGAATACGACAATATCACGCAGTCGATCATGTTCGGTAAAATCAGCATCGACGAGGGCTGGGACCAGATTGTCAAATTGAGCAAAACCCTGGAGTAATCCATGCCGTTAAGCTGTCTGTTTGAGTTTGGTAAAAACCGCCACGCGATAGCGATGGCACTCCGTAAAGCACCCGAAAATACCGGGTGCTTTACATTATGGAGCTTTGAAGTCTCCATAAGGCCTTTTAATTTTCTTCTTTAATTGGATACAACTCCTCTAAGCTGTTCATGTCTTTACTTCCAAGTACCGTTTCTCTGCCATTGGTGGTCATGTATCCATACTGGGATTGGCCTGAATGTGTAGAAACATTATAGAAAAACAACCGATCATTGCTAATTTGTGGATTCGTGAATTGGTTTACACGTAAGGGTATTCTGTTAGTAGTTTGCCCTATTCTTTGTTGACGTCGCTTCCTCGGAAGAATACGTACACGCCTTGGACGACGATAAGGATCAACCAGATCATCGTAACGAATATCCCCGATTCCTCATGATAGAACCAGATCTTCCCCGTCAGAATGGACTCTTGCAGTCCAGGTAAAAGCGGCGTGTCCATCCGCAGCCAGAAATTAACGATGATGTGAACAACGATGAACAAGGCAAGATGCTGCTTGAAATCCTTACGATTACCGAATTCTTTTTCCAGATTCATGTTCCTTGTCACCTCCCCGATTCGTGTAATGATCCATGATGTGATCGATATAGCGAACCACTTCTTCATCCATGCCGTAGATCAGCGGCGATTCCTGACTGGCTGCGTCGATGAAGCGAAAATATTTGGACTGTAGTTCCTCATCGCCGTTAAACCAACTGGATATGCATGCCTTCCATTGTTCGGCCAAATCCTCCACCAGAGGAGCGTCTTCATCGGCTCGCATGCTCTTGCGAGTCTTCTTGATAAGCTCCAAAGCCGTTAACAGGCGCGGGTCCTCGCTCCCGATTAAGGGAAGCTCCCTCAGCGCGTCGATCTCCTCTTCGGTGAATACATCGACTGGAAACGTGGCCGGAATCTCGTGATTTACAAAATGCGGACTGTCGATTCTTTCGATGATATTAAAAACATGCTCATCATTTCGCCTACCCGACATTTCAATCGTTTGAATTACGCCTCTCAATATAAACTGCTTGCGCTTCAGATCATCGATCTTCTTCGAGGCCTGCTCGATCTGGGCTTGCAATAGTGGAACCCACGGGTCCGCATCCGGCTCCGCTGCCGGTATTTGTTCATCGAATAATGCTTTGATTTGTTCCAGCGAATAGTCCATGGATTTCAAGGACAGGATCGTCTGGAGCTTGATGATGGCCTGATCATCGTAATAACGGTAGCCGTTTTCCCTTGAAATCGTCGGCTTTAAGAGTCCGATCTCATCATAATAATGCAGCGTTCTGCGGCTGATCTTGACTTTATGAATCATTTCTCCAATAGAATACATCATGCCAAGGCTCCCTTATCTTCCATATTTCATTCTCCATTAAAGAATACAACATCAGAAGCGTCGCTGATGAGATAGATTCCGGAGATGGTAGCAATTACGGCAAGAGCTTCATGAGTATACGGTTCGATTTTTTGATTGATTTTGATCAAGAGTCCGTTAGCTTTGTCGCCCATTAAATATCGGAGCGTAAGCAGCATGCACGGCGGTGCAATCATGACCGCACAGTATGCAGCCAGCATGGGCATCCACTCATAAACCTCAATTCCTCGCGTAGTCATCAGTCCGATGGCTGACAGAAAGGGAAGCATCGTCGCGGCCTCGATCATGGATACCGTGATGCCTAATTTCATCATGGAAGAATACGTATCCTGAGGTTTGATTCGTTCCAGCTTATTGCTCCTTCCTTTCGGTTTTTTGTCCAGCCACACGCCAATCAGCACGAGGATGGCCCCGAGTAATAGCTGAATGTACGATATGACAGCATGCTCCTTCCACGCGGATAGCCAAAATTCAAACATCGCTCCCGCTCCGTTCATGAGTGCGATGCCCAGCAAAATATAAAAACCGGCTACGGTCAACAGATACACCATGATTCGATCAGGACGGTAGGCGTTAGATAACAACAAAAAAATCGTCACGACGATCGATGCAAAGCTAAGGCTATCCAGCAAGGCCAATCCCAGGATGGTAATCCACATATCGTCCCTCCCTTATGTCATGATGCGATCCTATATATTCATAACATTGACGTTAACGTGGAAGTCAACGGCAAAAAAACGCCGCATGGTCTATAGACAACACGGCGTTCTTCTTTAAGGGTAAATATGATCTATTATTGAATCTGAATCCGATACGCCAAGCTGTCAAAATCCCCGCGCAGCGGCAACTCGATCCCGATGCTCATGAGTGCCCTGCCGCTCCATGTACCGGCCACCCCCTCAATGGCATACGACTGATCGGCTTGCAGCCCGGTCAGCTGCAGTCTCGGGAGCGGCTCGCCCAGCTTCTGGCTGTGCAGGAAAGCAAACAGCACGTTGTCGCTGCCGTCTTCGCTGCCGTACTGCACGGCCGTTACGCCTTTATGCCGAAGTGAGTCTAGGCGATACTGGCCGTTCCACAAGCCACCTTTAAAAAAATGATATTGACACGACACCAAACGGTGACCTAAAATCAAAGTATCACCAAATGGTGTCCAATTAGCAGCCATGCTGCCAATGCCTTGACTGTTTTTATAGGTAAAGACCATGCTCTTTACAGATGCCCGCATTAGCAAAGTAAACTGTTCCAAAATAAGTAGGGGAGTTGGGGATATTGAGCTTTTTTCAAGACATGTTCGCCGTATTCAAAAAGAGAGAGCTGCCATTGTTGGAAAGCCGCAAAGAATCAGAAGACGTATATTCATTTTTATTTGAGAAAGATAAGGATTTAACCTGGAAAGCAGGGCAATATGGTTTGTTTAGCATCACGCATAAGACCATCAAAAATCCTACGAAACCATTCAGCCTAGCTGCCGCTCCCGCAGAGAATATGGTTAAAATCACAACACGTATTGGTGAAAACCCAAGCGATTTCAAGAAAGCACTGCTAGAATTAAAGCCCGGCATGAAAATCAAAATGAGCGGTCCTGTAGGGTCCTTCTATCTCCAAGATAACAGCCCCTCGCTGCTGATCGCAGGCGGAATTGGCATCACACCGTACCGGTCAATCCTTAAGCAGTTAGAGGCCGAGGGGAGTAAAGACGCGAAGCAGCAAAAACTGCTCTATTTGGATGGCAATAAAGCTTATATTTACAAAGATGAGCTTGATAAATTGGCTACCCGAACTTCACTAAATGTAGCTTATCTTGATTCAAGGGATGACTTGCATGAGGAAATTGAAAGGTTTAAAGCCTTACATAACAACAATGGTAAATACTTTATAGCAGGACCGAAGTCCATGGTGGAGTCTATTTCTAGCTATTTACTAAATCAAAATATATCCAAGCGGAATATTAAAAAGGACGCCTTCTTTGGATATTAGTTCATCTTTGAAACCTTTACTTGAAACCATGCTGCAAAGGTGGTGAAATATAAACGACGGTCCCCTCAAACATCTTTAGATTACTAACAGCGAAAATCAATTCTTTTAGGAGGGTTGTCGTGATAGAGAATCATTCATCAAGGGATGTGTTTGACGCCATCGCAGATCCCACTAGACGCCAACTGATTCATCTGTTGTCACAGGCGGACGAGAAACCACTTCATGAACTTACGTCGCAGTTTTCAATGGGCCGAACCGCGGTATCCAAGCATTTGACCGTTCTTAAAGAGGCCGGACTGGTGCTTGACCGGAAAGTAGGCAGAGAAACACGATTTAAGCTGAACGCCGCTCCGCTTCGAGAAGTCCAGGATTGGGTGGCTTATTACAGCAAATACTGGACGACCAATATGTTGCGCTTGGGCCAGCTTTTAGAGGAGGAGAAACATTGAGCTTAGTATTATCCCTGGATTTTCAGTACACCACATCGATCGAGAAGGCTTGGGCGGCCTTAACCGATCCCAACAAGTTGGCACAGTGGATCACGGCCAATGATTTTAAGCCTGTCGTGGGGCATCGTTTTCAGTTTCGCCATGAGCCGAACGAATATTGGGACGGAATCGTTGACGGCGAAGTGCTGATCGTGGAGGAACCGACCCGGTTGTCCTATTCCTGGGCTGCCGGTGACGAACGGCATACCGTTACCTGGACGCTGCAGGATTTAGGAGACGGAAGAGTTAACCTTCATCTCGAACAAACGGGCTTCTCCCATGTTCATGGACTCGAAGGGGCCAGATATGGCTGGAAAGAATGGTTCGGCAAGTTTGAACAGGTGCTGGAACCATAATCGTATTCGGTATGAAGCTCGAACCCATATAAACCGGCTGCAAATGTGCGGCCGGTTTATATCTGTAATGTTGGACATGCTGGCAAGCTCTCATTTTTTCAGGTTTGTAAAACGATTGAATGACGTATTGATCATAGGAGGGTACAACATGGAAGCTTTCAAAGAATTTTTAGAGCGTATTGATAACCCGCAGCATCGCGCCCGAACGGAAGAAGTGATCAGTTGGGTCACTACAAAGTTTCCCAATTTAATGCCAAAAATTGCGTGGAATCAGCCCATGTTTACTGATCATGGCACTTATATTATTGGCTTTAGCGTATCCAAGCAACATCTGGCTGTTTCCCCTGAACAGGCAGGGATTAGTCAATTCGCTGATGAAATTGTGCAAGCTGGCTATGGTCACACCAAGGAATTGCTGCGTATACGGTGGGACCAACAGGTTGATTTCTCACTGCTTGAGAGGATGATCGAATTTAATATCATGGATAAAGCAGACTGTTCAACCTTTTGGCGGTAAATAGGGCAAACCGGATTTCCGTTCATGGCGAGTCGTCGAATCTTGATTGAAACTTTTTTGTTAATGCCGGGGGCAGGGTCTCCTCCCGTAAAGCCTAAACACCTTAGCTATATGGTTTAGCCTAACATATCTAATCGCGAGCGATGATACAACATTCCATCCCGTCAGGCCCCGTAAAGCTGGCAAAACGGCCGACGCCGGGCTTTTCCCGAGGTTCGAGGATGGCATGCGCGCCGAGTGACTCGGCTTTGATCAAGCTTTCTTCACAGTCATGAACGACATAATAAACTTTCCATTCCGACTTTCCATGTTCAGAAGCAGAGACGGTTACGCTGCTTTCATATTGATCTTTTTTGCAATAAAGAACTGCTGCATCCCGATTTTGGTACTCAAGGTTCCAATCGAATAGCTTCGAATAGAACTCCCCCGAAACTTCCAGATTGGTTGTCGTAAGCTCCAGCCAGCCCGGCAGTCCTTCGGCTGCCATACCCAAATTCAAGTGATGGGGTTCCTTGGCTGACTGCAAAGTAATTACGGCACCCGTCGGATCCTGGATGGTTGATAAACGCAAGTTCATGACGTCAAAAGGCTCGACCAGCACAATTCCACCTAAAGCTTTAACCTTGGCAACCGAAGCATCCACATGCTGAACACCGAAATACAAGCTGGTATGAGGCTTAGCTCCCTTGGGAATAACCGGAGAGTCAAGGGCAGTCAGGCTGCCCCATTCTCTTTCGCTTGAATGCATCTTGGTCATGACTCTTCCCGGCAGAAGCTCCTCCTTAAATCTCCAGCCGAATAAATCTCCGTAAAATGTTTTTGTGGTGTCGATCCGCGGCGTCTTTAAGTCCACCCAAGCCAATTGGCCTTCCGACTGATATGTTTTCATAGATCGTCCTCCCCCTCACGCAAAAAAAGCGCACACTCCTCCCAAGGAATGTGCGCTTGTGCGCTTAAATATGATGTAACTCAGTGTCTAGAATACCACGGCAACCATGCAGTTTCAATAAGCGAATAATGCTGACCCAGGCAGATTCCCTCTCCTATCCACCCAGCTTTACAGATTTATTTCTTCGCGGAAGCTCCTTGCCTTCTGTACAAAATTCCCTGGATCAGTTTGTACAAAAAGCACAGAAGAAGCGAGAAGGCAATCATCATGAAATACGTGTTCCAATTAAAGAACTGATTATTCATATGGATCGATAAAATACCGGTCGTAATGGATTCGATATGAGTCCAGTCTGCTTCACCATATCTCGCTTTGAATGCATCAGCTTGGATTTTCCTATAAATGTCTAGCCTATGCAGCTGATAGGCATAGCCCGCAATGATATAGCAGCCAAGCGCTATGATCAGCAAGCTTGAAACGCTGAGGGCCATCTTCACATGTTTCAGTATACGAATCCATTGATAGACCAACACCGGAAAAAGGATGCAAAGCGGGATGAGCAGCAGTATAGCCGGATTGCCGTTACCTGAACTGACGCCTGGTCTAGGTGTCATCGCATTTCCGAGCAAAACCAGAATCAAGCAGACCAGCGCATTGATGAGCAGACCGGCATATCGTTTCATCCTCATTTGTCATCCCCCCGCTCAAGCTTACCTGCAAAAACCAACAATCTCTTCATGAATGAGCTCAGGCATCTCATGATTGATCGCATGACCCGCGTTCTTCACAATTCGGTGATTGATCCCATACTCCCTAAGTCTCGCGAGAGACTTCGGATAATAACTCAACATATCATGGTCCCCGATCAGAAATAAGGATTTATCCCGAATCGTCTGAATCGCATCTTGTGGATAAATCGTAATCGAATGCTTCATCATTGAACGGTTGTTAAAGTACTTAAGCAGATAGGTCCAATGCTGCAAGAGGTCGGGGTTCTTCTCAAAAGCGTCTGCGCTCGCACCACACAGCTTTCGAAGCAATTTGCGGACATTTTGTTCCGATGGAAACATGGCTTCCGGCAGAAATGCCTTCATCATCTTGCTCATCACTTCGAGCTGGCTGCCGGGAACTCTGCCTGCCATGCATACGATTTTCCGAACCTTTTCCGGCCTGGCAATCGCATAATGGTAAGCAAGATAAGCGCCATAGGATACGCCGGCGATGTAAACAGACTCCAGCTTCAGAACATCAAAAACCTCATCCAACCATTTCACCTGATTAAAGGCTCGGTCGTAATTCGCGTTGGGCTCGCTCTTCCCCGAACCTCCAATATGATCGACCGCGATCACATGATAGCTGGCAGACAGCTCCCTAGCGTTATAGATCCACATCAATGCTGAATGATCTCCTGTACCGTGAAAGAGAAGCAGCGGCGGATGCTCCGGATTCCCGGCCGTTATGATATGCGTGATACCGTATTGGGTAGACACATCTGCTTCCTCGTAGGGTACATTCCATCCATTTAGCAATCGGTCGTAGGATTCATGGATAAGCCTGCGGCCTTCCTCGCTTTTATAACGCTTCACTCCTCGTCCCCCTATAAAGCTTGGTTTTTCATCAGACTTTCTGCTCCCGATGTCGTGTCTTTACGAGTTAATGCCTTTTTCACCTGTTATGTAGTGTCTTTTATGGAATTGTGAGATCATCACAATACAACCAAGCGGTGGTTTACGGTCCTGGCATTGGAGGTCTCATGTGAATCTCAATGCTTTGCACGAACCCATGATCATCAAAGTTGATATACAGCCACTGGTTAGGGCCATCTTCCTTTCCGGCCCCCAGATTATACACAGCATGATCGGTTTCATTCACGCTCCACATGGCATTATCGTTAGCCCCCAGAACATTCATGATCTCCGCTTGCATTAATCCGATCAGATCATGCTCCTTCAACATCGATTCGACCATCAGCGCACGCTCTTCCGGATAACCGACCCATCGGTTATAGTCAAATCGATGCTCCGACTGAGTCTGTGATAAGGCATATAAAGAGAAAAATAATAGAATCACACCGATGCTTGCAGTAAACCACAAATGCTGTTTATGCAGCTTTATCCATGACACCCGAGCGATCATATACAGCGCAGACCATAGCGTTATGATTGGCAACGAGGCAAACATTATTGTGCCGAATGTCATTTCGGCTTGAAGGTGGTAGATGAGCCGGATCCCGATTCCATAGGCGATCAGGTAGAAAGCAGTGATAAGTCCGAGCACGAGGGCATGCGGATTCCATCTTACTTGATATTCAGATGACATTATCTCCTCACCCCCATTCCATGCTGGCGGGTTCCTCACCGCGTACCATTCACAGCCAACTCAAAGCCTTCTCATTAGCTTCAATCCGAACTCCTACTGCTTGCTGCCCACTTTTTCCTCGCCCGAAACGGTAATTCAATTCACGGCCGTTCCTCTACCTTTGACTAGCGGAATCGTCTATTCATTTCGAAATGCGCCCGTTCCCTGCCAGACTCTATAAATATTTCCTTGGGATACTTAACGGCGGTTGGCGGCAGCTGATCCTCTGGAAAATAAGCCAACTCCACCATTTCCTCATTCTCCGTATCCAGCTCACCCGAAATGACCCTGCATGCAAACACAATGGTCAGATACTCCACCTGGTGTCCATTGCCATAGGTATACCGGCGCCCCTCTCCGCCGTAGACCCCAAGAATCCGTTCAGGAATTACGTCAAGGCCCGTCTCTTCCTTCGCCTCCCGGATCATGGCATCTGCCGGCAGCTCCCCTAATTCGATCGAGCCGGCGATTAATCCCCACTGCGACTCCCGATGCTTACGCCCAAACAAAATATGACCTTGTTCATTCCGAATAATACCTGCTACGCTTGGCATAAAAATCAGTTGGTTCCCAATCTTCTCTCTCAATGCTCGGTAATAATCCGACATTCCCATTGCTGTGTTCAGCTCCTCTTTTGCAAGTTATGATTTCCCCTCGAAAAACACGCTCAGAATAAGGACGGATTAAACATGGTTAACGGCAAAATATTACCCGCCAGGAGGTTGTCGGAAATCTGCCGCATAACCCCCGCGTCCCGATAATCGATGTATCCACTTATAAGGTCCTGCAGGCGTACCCAACAGTAATCTCGGATCTCATCCGGAGCAGGCCGAAGGGCCCCTCCTGTTATTTCCCCGACAAAGTGAAACATGACGACATGACTGCTCAAGCTGCTAACAAACTGGTATACGCCGGTGGTTCCCGTCAGCCGGACATCATATCCGGTCTCTTCCTTGACTTCCCGGACGGCAGCCGCTTGAATCGACTCTCCCTTCTCGATTCGACCGCCTGGAAAGCTCCACTTATTCCTCACTAAAGGTTTATTCTCTTGAATGAGAAGTACCCTGTCTTCATGCACGATGGATACGTTGACCACCAGTACACTTCCGTTGTTTGTCATGCTGATCCTCCTAGCGGCCTCATACCTAAAAAAACAAACCCGCCTATGGCCAAATGTCAGAGGCGGGTTCTAAGGTGAGATGTAATTGTTCCTCAAGCGTATTCCAGTTCTTGATAATTGGATGGATATCGACAGTTTACCTTTATCAACCATGAATCGCAAGGATTCTCACGATACGATACCCCATAGGAATCAGACAGTGCCCCGTCCCTTCTTTCCTTTCCCCTCAGATCGTCTCCTTCTCACGAAGGAGCATCCACTTCCGGCCGAATGGATCGGTTACATCCAAAAACCAGGCAAAACCTTCATCCCGGGTCTCCTCAACCGCCGCACCAGCTGCTGCAAGATAGGTGCGCAGCTCCTCGATTTCCCGGTTGGTTTTGAAAATAAATGAAGCTTCATCGTATGTAACATCGCTTGGCCGGGGGGAGCATTCCAGGATCAGATTTGGACTGTTATATAATGTGAGCATGTAAAAGCCCGGTTCTTCCATTAAAACATTGAAACCAAAGTACGTAAGATACCACTCGGCAGCAGCATGAAGCTCCGCCTCAGGAAAGGTCATGCGGATATCCTCCAGAGCCTCCAGAACAGGTACATGCTTTTCTTCCTCAGTCTCTGGTGACAGAGGGACCGGCTTATATCCTCCCTCAAAGCATAGGGCCTTCACCTCACCTGCATGAAGCGCCCGATTGTAAATACGGAGATCGTCAATGCTCCCTCGTAAGAAAAAATAAGGTTCATCCGTCGATTTTCTGCCAATATACATTGGCTCATTATTATACGGCGTGAAACTTCCCTTCCGTTCTGCGGTCAGCATGCCGTTTACGTACATCTTATAATCGGAGTCTGAGTATGTAACCACTACGTGGTACCACTGATCCTTCACAATCCTGGCCGGGAATGAGAGATCCGGCTCACGAAGGAAGCCGTGTAAGACGATGCCCGCATCCTTTGTGCTAAGCTGAAGAACCCGATTCCGGTTATGCCCGTCCTGAGAGAGGATAGCGCTATGCCAGCCCCGTAACACGGTCTCATCATCATAGCGACACCACACGGAGATTGAGAATGCTTCCTGAGGAAAAATCGGCGGCTGCGTAATCTCAACGAAACCTCTCTTCCCATCCAAGGTCAAGGCACTCTCTTTGCGACCAAACCGATCCGGACCGTACCGCACCTCTGTCGGAAAACCTTGATGCTCGCCGCCGCTGCTATCCTTAATTTCCTTGTTAAACAGATATTCAAGGATAAGCCCGTTACGCAAATCGATAGGATATTCCGACCTGCCGAATAACTCGTCAATCGTGATGCCGAACAGATCAGCAAGCATTGGAATGAGCATAATGTCCGGACAAGACTGCCCATTCTCCCACTTGCTGACCGCTTGATAGGTAACCCCGAGCCACCCGGCCAGCTGCTCCTGTGTCAAACCGAGCTGTTTTCTGAGTCTGACAATATTTCCGCTTATCACATTGTACGCCTGATCCATCTTGCAAGACCACCACACTTTCCTTTGATGAATCCACTATAACCAATGCCTAATCGAAGGTGTATAACGCGGAAGTAGAGCAATCGCTCTCCCCTTCTCAACTTCCGGTTGAACTGTTGCAAACAAACAGCCTCCCACAGGTTCCCTCCTTCAAAAGCTCTCATACCTGTTCCAGCAGCTCCGGCAGCATGTCCAAATGCTTCGCAAGCCAGTCCATTTCCCATGTAAAACGGGCAGGAGGCCCTTGATGTTCAAGAATGTTAGCGTTGACCCACCACACGCTCTCCATATACCACAGCCAGCGAATGCCTTGAACGAGATAGCCTTCCGGCACTTCCCGTTCTTCAAGGTAGCCTTCCATAAAGGCGGAAACCAAGACTACATCCAGCTCCGAATGGAGCGCGCATGATAGGACGGCGCGTGCGATATCCAGCTGCGGATAATCGTAGTTGAGCCGGTCAAAATCAAGAATGGCCGCCACCCCTGCAGGTCGAAACAACAAATTATCGACCCATACATCGCGATGAGCCCATCCGGGCTGCATGGGGTTCAACTCATCCCGAAACCGTTCCGTTGCAGTATACTGGGTTTCCAGGGCCGTGAGTACTTCCGGGATCTCACTCTCCGCAGCATGCTCCATGGCTCTCTTCCAATAGTCAAGACGCTCCATGCGGCTAGGGGGAACGAATTGCGGCTTGTCCTTCACTCCGAGCGAGCCATCGTTCAATACCCGATGCATGAGGGCGACCTCTCTCCCCAACGCCCGCATTTGATCGGCATTCGTTCCCCCGGGAGCAACCAGCTGCCCTTCGCAGAATTCCATAACCATGAAACGCTCGCCCTGATCCGACTTCAGGAAATAACGTCCCTCATTCGTAAGCAACGCCGGGCATTTCCCCCCTCTAGTTCGCAAGCGGATCTGCTGTGAAAACGCCATCAGCAGCACTTCCTCATCATACAGCTTAAATCGTTCCCGGTTATATTGCTTCAGAAGATATGTCCCCTGATCCGTCTCCAATTTCCATTTCAGATTCAGCCAGCCCCGGCGAATCGAAATCGCCTCATGAACGACAAGACCCATGTCGCGTTGAATCGAAACAAGTAAATCCTCCAAAATCATCCTATCCGCTTGAACCTGCTCCACCGTTATAACCAACTCCTACCGAGCATGTTTTTTTATCACACAGGACCTATTCTTCATGGAGACGTTCCGCTCCTTCTGATCATTAACGTACCTGCGAAGCTTACAATATATAAAAGCGGTCAAAACCTAAAAAAATGTAAATACGACGCCCCGCCAACATGG
This sequence comes from Paenibacillus sp. FSL R5-0810, assembly GCF_038002285.1. NCBI lineage: Bacteria > Bacillati > Bacillota > Bacilli > Caryophanales > Paenibacillaceae > Paenibacillus > Paenibacillus sp. FSL R5-0810. Next base: position 501,671 of record NZ_JBBOCF010000001.1, on the reverse strand, counting down.
GTTATGATAAGGGCGAATAAGAAAGGAGGTGGGCCTTCGTCATCGGAGTGATCGAACGTCCATAAGATAAAAGGAGGAAGAGGATGAATGAAGTGGGCAAGGAGGATAACCCCAATTATGATCGTGCTCATGTTACTTTCGACCGGATCGCTGGCTGCAGCAGGAGAACCGTATGCAGCGGAAGATACAGAAGCTTCATCTGGCCCCTTGCGGATTATGAGCTTTAATCTGCGCTATGCGGCCAATGACAGCCAGCCTTGGGAGAAGCGGCGTCCCGTTATGAAGCAACTGATTTTGAACCAGCAGCCGGACATCATCGGGACCCAAGAAGGCCTACACCGACAAATCGTCGATCTTGAGTCTGACCTTCCCGGTTATGACTGGATCGGCGTTGGACGGGAGGGCGGAAGTTTAGGGGAGTATATGGCGATTTTTTATAACAAGGAACGGCTGAAGCCCCTGGAGCAGTCCCACTTCTGGCTGTCGGATACGCCTCAGATCATCAGCTCGGCAAGCTGGGGCAACCAAATTCCGCGCATGGTCACTTGGGTTCGTTTCCAGGACCTGCGCAGCGGCAAAACCTTTTATATGGTGAATACGCATCTCGACCATCAATCGGAGAACTCCCGTCAGAAAAGCGCTGAGCTGATCATGGATAAGCTTGCAGCCTTTGACAAGGACATCCCGGTTGTGATCACCGGGGACTTCAATACGCGGCCGGGCAGCGATACGCATTCGATATTTACCGGCAGCGGACTGATGGACGGCCATCTCAGTGCCAAAAAACGGACCAACGATCACTTGGGAACGTTCCACAATTACAAGGATCCCACCGGTGGAGGCAGCGATAACCGCATCGACTGGATTCTGCACAGCACAGGGTGGAATGTCCTGCACAGCACGATCATCGACGAGCACGAGAACGGCCAGTATCCAAGCGACCACTATCCTGTCATGATCGAAGCCATCCTGCAAAAAGCAAGCAAAACAACCGAGGATACGGTGCCAAAACAGCCCTTGACGACCTCCCTTCACATCACCGAGGTGGTTGCGAACTCGAACGAGCAGGGGAACTACAATTATGTCGAGGTGTTTAATCCGACGGACCGTACCATCGATTTGGAAGGATATCAAATCTATTACTACTACGATCCTGCCCGGCCATTCGATAAATCCAAATCCAATCGCTGGACGATCACGAAGGATCAGTACAGTACGGACACGACCCTGCGCCCAGGTGAAACCAAGGTCATCTGGATTAAGAAACAGCCCTGCTGTTATGAGCTGACGATGCAGGATTTTCTAGAAAATTACGGAATTACCGAAGAGACATTGGACCCGTCGCAGCTGCTGGCCGTCTTCACGCCCGGGAATAATCAAGGTTTGAACGGTACGGCTACGAACGGCCGCGCATTAGGGATTGCGTCCCCGGCAGGCACTCATCAGATTGGGATTATGTACAATAACGGAGGGCTCGATGTCGGAGTCAACGAATCCGTAACCTATCTCGAGCCCGAGCCGCTGTCAAGCCTGATGCAAAAAGGGGCAACGCATCAGATTCCAACACCGGGCACACCGTAATCCCCCGGATGCGCCCTGATCGCAGCAGGCATCAGCCTTTCCCTTATTTAAAAGAAAACATCCCTAGACATTCAATCCCTGCAGGGGAGTTAAGGGAAAGCGGATCCTTAATAAGAGCCTAATAATGACTAAAAAGCAGGCTAACACAAACCTCCCCCTCAGCGGTCGAATCGACCCGCTGCAGGGGGAGATTAGTGTTCCAAGCCATCCTGCCGCCAGCCATTCATTGCATTGTTCAACCCACGTTCAAGGTTTTCATAAAGCCTCGTTTGGCTCCGGCAAATCCGATCGACTCATAAAAGCGATGGGCATCCACCCGCTCGTTGCTGGAAGCCAGGATCATATAATTGCACTGATGCTCTTGGGCAAAACGCTCCAGTTCCTGCATTAACCCTTTCCCAACTCCTTTCCCTTGGGCATCTGGCGAAACGACGACATTTTCAATGAGCAAAAACGGTTTGCAGTTCCCCACAAGATCAATGCACACAATACCCATGGCAGTCCCGACCAGCTCCTCATTCCAATAAGCGCCGGCTACATAATACTCCGGCTTCGCGGATAGTCGTTCAATTTGCTCCTTCATCGCTTCTATATCGGATTCCTTCCCGACAAATTCTGTGAACAATGCGGATAAAACCGCTGCATCTTCTGCCTTTACACGATGATACTGTATCGTCATAGTTACAACCTCATTTCGCGTCAATCTAGTTGTCCTTCGATTCATTACGGGCGTTTAACTGCCCGAAAGATCAAGCTTGGCCACAACCTCCCCCATCGACCACGGCATGATTCCGATTTCCTCGAATCCCGCTTGCGCATAGAGTGCGCTGGCATGCTTGTTATCCGGGTGATAACTCAGCATGATAACATCGGTTCGGTCTGGTTTCGATCGAATATGATCGACAACCTGATGGAGGGCTTGCCTGCCATACCCGCGCCCTTGGTATTTCGCATCGATCATCAATCGATAAATCCAGTAGTTACCGTCATCCTCATCCGGTCCATACATCGTAAATCCAACCATCGTCTCTTCAGCATAAATAGCCATCGCCACAAATCCCTCGAGAAACTGAACCTGTGCGATTGAATAAAGATTAGAGGCAATAAAGCCGGCCTGCTCCGGTTTGGCATTTAGTTGAATACACGCTTCCCAGTTGTTCGCATCCACCGGCCTAAGCTCGATATTCATGGAATCCCCCTTGATATGCGATCATGTGTTTCAGCCGCGATCACGTTCATTTATTCCAATGAAGAAAATCGGCCTTTAAGCACATCATAGCATAAGGGAGCCCTCCAAAGCCGGTATCAAACGGTTTAAAAGATACATTATATCCATTTTCCACCCTTGCGTAGCACATCTTCTATAAACCTCTCATTTAATATATGGAAATCATATTTTCATATATTGAGGTGAAGCCAATGAGTCAAGTCAATGCCGTTCCTCAGCCAGACCTGGTGCTGATCAGCTGGTCAAGAAACCCTCTGGTTCCCGGCTCCGCCCGCCGAATCGTCGCAGCCCGCGTGATCGGCAGCGCTGCCCCATGCCGCAGCGATTTGAGACCGAATGCCCTGCTTCGTACGGCGCTGGCCTGCTTACTGGATAACGATGTAGGATTTAAAATCGTATTCCGCAAGCAAACCTCCCCGATTAGCGGGTACCTGTTGTTACAGCGTGAAAGATAATCACAGAAGGAGCAGCATGATGCTGCTCCTTCCGCTGTTTAAGGCTGCAATCCAATAGACATCCAGGGACGATGCAAAGGAGGTCGTGAGCAACTCCTCCCTACCTCAATAAGTGTATACCCCACCACGCAAAGTCACTATAGGAGGCTCGTCTTGAGGCCCTAGTCGACATCCGCTCATGACAATCTCTGAGTTATTCTTTACGATTCAAATCCTGCAGTTGTTGATTCAGCTGGTCAAGCGAACGCTGCATCCGCTCCATTCGGCGCAGCCCGGAATATTGGTTGCTTATGATGCCTGCCAATCCTACGAACAATAAAATAACAATTAAAGTCATCATTTCGCATTCATATCCTTTCTATCAATCATTTCTATTAAAATACTAAATTTACAACATTATGCAAATTCTACACTTCCATTACTTTACATCATATCATACTTCCTTCCCACATTTGATTCAGATTGCCCAGGAAATATTACATCAAAAAAAGCCTGCAAGTCTCACCCTTCCAGGTGCTTGCAGGCACATTTTCTCCATTGAAATGGGTCTCAGTTATTTCGTTTTGACAACATGGACCGCAATCTTTTCCAGCTGCGATTGACTTAGGGAGTGATCCGGAGAGCTAATCGTGACGAATCGGTCATCCAATTGAAAACCGAGCATGGCGGTATCGTCCGGGGTATACCATTTTGCCTTCGTACCGTTAGATAAAGTGACCGGCTTGCTGTTATAACCGTGCGAATAATCTCTTGGCGAGATATTGACCGTCATGTGCTCGAACACGAGGTTAACTCCATCTCCCGATGCCACTGTTTTACGATAGGCGTCCCCCTCCACCATTTGGACAGGAGCATAAGCTGTTTCAAATCCATCGAATTTTGCGAACGCGTTCCGGATTTCCCGCAGCTGCGTTTCACTGTATTTTACAGATACAAGCTCGTTGGACTGACCTTGGTCCGTCCCGGTTCCGATCACCACTTGCCGGTTCATTGCATCATACCGAACCGGTACGTCCAGCACATCCGCGATCGCCCGCACCGGCAGATAGGTCGTATTTTTATACGTGATTGGCGTCATATTTTTGCTCGTATCATAGACCTTGCCATCCACTTTGATGCCGATGCTATGGTTCAAGTACGCAGTAATTTTCTGCAGATTTGCCCCTGCAAATACGCCAGCAGCTCCACTTAAGGTCATTCCCAATACAGCCAGTGTTATGATCGATTTTTTATGTTTCATTATCTCATCATCCCTTTCTGATGTAAATGTAATCCATATTTTTACATTTTCTTATTTTGGAACGATCATCTAAACTCAACAACCTGTGTCACCAGCAAGCTCTCCTTATCCTCCGTCGTAATTCCAAGTTTCTTTCCGGAGGGGCTCCAGCTGAGTGGGTATACAGGGTGCGCTGCCGGATGAACCGATGAATAGTAGTGGGCCAGCCAAGTCACCTTCCCGGAAGCCGTGTCGAACACATATACGCCATTCATCCCGCTCTCATTCTCGGAATACACATCGAAGGCAAGTTTTGTTGAATCCGCTGACCAAGATACATAAGATATCAAGTTCCCTTTGCCGATCAGGGAGCCTTGCAAGCTGCCGGACGCGTCATAGATCAACAGCTCACTGCCCTCATCCTCGGCGGACTCCGCCGTCGTCGTTACCGCGATATATTCGCCATTCGGGGAGATTTCGAAGCTCCACACATGATCGATCAAATGCACCGGCTCCGTCTGACCAGGTTCAATAACCTTAAGAACATGGTTCATATCCGTATAATAGATCCGCCCCTTGCTTGCACCAAACGAAAAGTAGGATTCAACATGCTCATCCTCAATATGCATGTTCGAATAGGTGCCGTCTGTTGCAATGAGCCGGACATCCCCTCTCCCTTGCATTGAACCGGCAGCCAGCACGTACGTATCCGAATCCAGCCAGCCTCCGATCTCCATGTAATTATCGCCCTTGACCGGTATCAGCTCACCCGTTTGCAAGTTCTTGATGAAATTGTCGGCTGTGTACTTATCCCTCCACTTCTGGACGAAGCTGTATTTTCCATCCGGCGACACCTGCTCTTTGACGAGCTGTGATGCGGGCGGCTGAATCTCCCGCTTCGAAAGCTCGCGGCGTTCACCGGTACGTAAATTCACGGTCGCCGTGGTGTACGCAAATTCCGGCTCCTCCGTTTCGGTAGCCGCCTTCACCATTTCCGTCAATGTAATCCGAACCTCATCCTCCGACAGCCAAGCTTCAATGTTGGCAGCTGATATCCGATGCGTTCCGTCCACTACTAGCTGCTGATCATTAGGCCCTGACGATCCCTCCACGATCGTAAGTTTGCGATCCCCTTGCCTGTCTCCCGAATCGGGTGCGCTTTGCTCTGGAGGTTGACTGCCGCCCGGTTCGACAACGGTCAGCCGTCCCTGCGACTGGCAAGCTGCGATCAACGACATGACGACAAACGTGGCGAGCAGCCTCAAACCAAGTGGTCCTACATGACGCTTCATAAGCTGGTTCCTCCTATGCCCTTTGCCAAGGAGCTCGGCGCTGTCCTCTTAATCCGGCAGCCGCCGTATGTTTCCCTGCCTGAGCTTAAGTATAAAGAACGGATATCTCCAAAACATATCCGGCTTGTAACGAACTTGTAAACATCGCTGATCATCCAGCGGTAACGATCCAATAGAGATAAAAAAAGCCCAGACCTTAATACAAGTCTGAGCTAACTTTCGAGCAAATAATCCGGTGCTGTATCGGGCCGGTGAATCGGAAGGGTAACGGCAAAGGCAGATCCTTCAGGGCCTGAATGCATCAGCTGCACGGTGCCGTGCTGTTTCTCGGCCAGTCTGCGTACAAGCGACAATCCTAACCCCGTCCCGCCGCGGGCTCTCGACCGGTCGCTGCTTACCGTGTAGAACGGATCGAAAATCCTGTCCTTGGCTTCCTCCGGTATGCCGATTCCCGTATCTTTGATCGTAATGACCATTTGCTCCGCGCCTTGCGGGTCCACAGCGCGTTGATTGGCAATCGTTACGGTTCCGCCGGGCTTGTTGTATTTCACCCCGTTATCCAGCAGATTCAACACGATATGCATCAAATTGTCCGGATCTGCCCAAACCGTTCCTTCCGTCAGCGAGGTATGAATGGTCACGCTCAGTTGCTCCGCCTTGGCTTGAAGTCGTTCAGCAGCCTCATGCAGGATGGGCACGATCTGAACGATTTCGGCCTTTGTTTGAAAATCATAAATATCCAGAGACGACAGCTGGAGCGACTTCTCCACCAGGCTGTACAGCCGGCCCGCCTCCTCGCGAATCCGCTCCCTCGCTTCCTCCAATAAATCCGAATCGTCCCGGTACATTTCAAGCAGATCCGCGTATGCGATAATGGAGGTGAGCGGGGTTTTCAGTTCATGGCTGATATTCCCGATAAATTGCTTCTGCTGCTGTTCCAGCTCCTCCAATCTTGCAACGGCCTCAAGCAGCTTCTGCTTCTCCTCCGTCAGCTGACGGACCGAGGAGGAGATTCTGCCGCTCATCTCGTAGATGCCTTGAGCCAGCTCGCCAAGCTCATCCCCCCGCCTTACCGTCGGTTCGTTCAGATACTCTCCTTCGCCGATCTTCTGTGCGGCCCTATTCAGCTTGCCGATGATATGCGCCTGACGCCATACGTACAGATAACCGATGAGGAATCCGGCAATCAATACCGCCGCTCCGGTGACGACAAACAATCTCTGGATCCGATGATAGAATGCATGCTGCTCCGCAAGGGAGGCGTGAAACTGAATGATACCGATCTGCTCGTCCATCAGATAGAGGGGGGCCAAGTATAATAGCTGGTCGCCTTCCGTTATGTAAGCCGACCTTCCTTTCGCCGTATAGGTCAACGCATCCTGAACATCCGCCTTCGGCTGAAACGGCAGCGACGTGCCGGCAAGCGTACCGTCAAGCTTATACAGCGTGACCGCCATCCCGCTTCGGGCGCCGAGATCCACCGCCAGCTGCTGGCCCGACAGCTCCATATAGTCGTCCGGCGACCGGTTGGCGTTCACTAGATAGTCCTGATGCGTCCGTACATTGGCCGCCTCCGCTTCCTGAGCGAATGTATGCTCCAGACGGACGCGCTGGTCCTCCTTTATGCCTGCGAGCACCAGCGAGCTCAGCACGACGAGAATCGAGATGAGGAGCAGGGCAAGCAGAAGCGCCGCCTTCCATTTCAGGCCAATGCGCAGCCGGGCTTGGCTCATGACGGGTTCTCCGTGCTTTTGTAGCCGATCCCGTATACGGTCTGAATGACTTCATGCCAATCACCCAGCTTTTTCCGAAGGCGCTGTACATGAATATCCACCGTTCGCGTTCCGCCCGCAAATCCCATATCCCACACCTGCTCGAGCAAATCTTCTCTGGAAAATACCCGCTCCGGATTTCGCGCCAGCAATGCCAGCAGGTCGAACTCCTTCGGCGTCAGCTCCAGCTGCTTGTCATCGGCCTGAACGGTACGGCTTAACAAGTTAATCGACAGGCCGGCAAGACGGACGAGCTTCTCTTGAGAAGCAGGCGCTTCTGCCGTTTCATGCGCTCGGCTGCGCCGGGACAAGGCTTTAACCCTGGCAATAAGCTCCCGCATATCAAACGGCTTGGTCATGTAATCATCGGCGCCGAGCTCCAGGCCCAGCACTTTATCGACAATGTCATCTTTTACCGTCAACAGCAGGATCGCCGGCCGCTGACGATCGCCAAGCCGCCGGCATACATCATATCCGTTAAGCTTCGGCATCATGACATCAAGCACCATGACATCCGGATCGAACGATTCGACGCGATCGAGCGCCTCCTGACCGTCTCCGGCCGTTTCAACCGTGTGGCCTTCCCTGCGCAATGCATAAGCAATCGCGCTGGCTATACTAAATTCATCATCTACGACAAGTATTTTTGTCATCAGCTTAATGAGCTCCTTTTTACTCGCCTTTCGTTGCTCTATGTATAGCATATTTGAGGGCAGATTTCATCTTTCGAATATTTACGCCACACAGACTAAGCGTCAGAACCTAATACGAATTGAATCACTTCCTGTGCATAGCGTTCAGGCTCCTCAAGTCGCGGAAAATGCCCGCTTCCCTCAAGCACCACCATACGTCCGCCCTTTACCGTCTCCATGTAGGCCTGCTGCTGCGTTTCACAGCAGACGGGATCAAATCTTCCTGCAATCAGCAGCGAGGGCTGGGACAGCTTGAACAGCTCAGGGATCAAGCTGTCCAAGAACTTCCCTTCCGCCTCAAGCTTTGCCGCGTGAACCCGATTCTTCGCCCACATGCTTGCATCCGTAATATGACGATCCATCTTGCTATTGTAATCATCCGGGTCCATTCCGTGAAAATAAATGTTGTCACGCTTCGCGCCTAAGCCTTGTCCGATTCGGCCCCATGCCTGCCACAGCTTAAGCGATGTATGCGAGCAGGCGAGATAGGATCTGCACAGGTCAGCCTCCTCTACATGGTCTAAAGCCCGATACATACCCTGCGCTTTTGCAATTAGACTTCGCATAGATGCACTAGCATCAAAACAAGGTCCTTCAAATATTACTTTGTTTACGGATTGTGGATAATGAACGGCATACCTGAACGCAACGATTGCACCGAAGGAATGTCCGAGAAGCGTCCATTTTGCAATACCTAACTTGACCCTCAGCGCTTCGCAGTCCTTGATTATATCCCCCAAACCGAATCTTTCATCCTCCGATATAGGATCTGATCGCAATACGCCCCGCTGATCCAACGCAACCACCGTCATGTGAGATGATAAGACGCCGGCCTGATGCCAGCAAAAATCAACACAGCTTGCCCCGGGGCCTCCGTGCAAATATAATAATGCCGCATCCTTTGACCCACCAGACAATTCGACATACAGACGGGTTCCGCGTACAGCAATAAGTCCTCTCTCCACACGATCTGGATATCCCCCGTTTTCGGTTGTTGGCATGCTACTCCCCTCCGATATCAAGCTGGCGCACCCACTCCGAATCTTGCCTGGCCCACTCAATGACAGAGCGGATAAAATCATCCTTCCCGTTCGTATAGCTTACCCGGTCATGCTTAAACTGTGCTTCAAGCTCCTTTTTTAAGTTAAAATACTGTTCGCGCGTCGCAGTATCCTTTTTCAAATACTCCCTAAATAAAAGTTGATCAGCCCAGTGCTTCCCTTGATACCGGTAGATATGCAGATGATGCGTCCCTGCCCGCCACAGGCCCCGCCTAAAAAACATACGCTCAGGGAACTCCGGTTTGGGGACATATTCGTAACCGATCTGCTCCAGGCGCCGAATATAGCGCTCATCCACTAGCCCCAGTTCACTAACGCCTGCCATGATATCAATCGTCGGCTTGGCTCCCAATCCTTGAACCGCTGTACTGCCGATATGTTCGATGCGGACCTCAAGACCTGTCATAGCGGACAATATCTTTATTTTTTCTTGCGCAAAAGCATGCCGCCATTCCGGCTCGTAGTCCATGACTACAACCTCTTCCATATTAGTCCTCCTATATTAAAGAGTTGCTTTTTGGTTACCTGTCTACAGGATCGCATTATGATTTACAGTTGCCCTGGATAAAGTCCTTGCTACAAAAATATACCATCTAATACATGCGATCAATATGGCGCTTGATCACCCTTTGGATCCAAAGATAAGGCCGTCTGTTGAAGCTCTCTTTGAGATGCAGAGAAAAAAGTTGATTTTAAAATGACTCTTTGACATCGATGATGGATTCAAATTCACAGATGAGAAAAACGGCAGTATCCGGCTGCCGTTTTCTCTCATTCATAATATAATATTTTCTATATTGGCATATATACTACTAGCTACTCAGGGTAGTAAGTTCTTCATTTAGATAATCTATTACGTAGGTACTCCCTGAGGCGGAACTATCATCATTCGGATAAGCGGTGATGCAAATATCTTCGCCGATTTGTTGAACTGAATGAATCTTTACCCGCAGCGCTTCATCCATTAATTCTAAATCCGAGCCTGCGTACGGCGAGATGGATTTCCGTCCTCCCAACACTTTGGGGGCGATATAAATCATCCATTTGTCAATAAGGTTGGCCCGAAGGAAGGATCCGTTTACTTCGCTGCCTCCTTCTACCAGCAGGTCGGTAACACCTCGCTGATATAACATATCCGATAATGCATGGAGGTCCAGCCCGTAACGGTTCACAGGAACGAACAGAATTTCAATTCCTTTTTGCTGCAGCATGCGCACTCTTTCCGGATCAGCATCCTCCTTCGTGACTACCCATGTCTTTGCTGCTGAACAGTCGGTAACTTTGGCATCCTCAGGCAGTCTCAAATTCGAATCTAAGATGACCCGTATGGGATTCTTCCCGCTTTCTTCTGGCAGTCGGGTCGTAAGGAGGGGATCATCCGCCAAAACCGTATTAATTCCTACTAAAATGGCATCGACTTTGTTTCTTAATTTATGTACCACAAGCTGTGTTTCATCACATGTAACCCATTTAGAATGTCCCGTCGACGTGGCAATTTTCCCGTCAAGCGTCATGGCTACTTGGGAAATAATAAACGGCCGTCGTTTTGACATATTGTGCACGAAACGTTCATTGAGTAATTCGGCTTCCTTCCCCAATACACCCACATCAACTTCTATCCCATGCTCTCTCAATAATTGAATGCCTCTTCCGGCCACCATCGGATTCGGATCCTGCATCGCCACGACAACTCTTGCGACTCCCGAGTTGAGGACGAATTCTATACAAGGAGAGGATTGAGGACTTGGTTCCAGCGTCACATAGAGCGTTGCGTCTTCGGTATATCCTTCAGCCATTTTGAATGCATGCACCTCCGCATGAGGTTCCCCTGCATTTCGATGAACACCTGCACCGACTACTTGTCCATCTTTAACAATTAGTGCGCCAACAACCGGGTTCGGGTTCGTTTTCCCATTGGCCGTACCTGCCAGTTCCAATGCCAGCCTCATAAAATGTTGGTCTGAATTCATACGATTTACACTCCCCGTCATAATAAAGCCGTCTCCACCAAGGAGTTATAGATATGACCTGATTTTTCGATTTTCGTTGCCAAATACCGATTATTGTGCTCGGACACATCTCCCCAAATCGATACATGCTGATCGGTTACAAGTCCTTTTTCCCGCAAAGACTGCAGCTTTCTAGGATTGTTCGTAATCAGGGTGACTGGTTTTTGCCGCAAGCTCTGAAGTACACGTATGGCTTCTTCATAGGAGCGATGGTCATCCTCGAAGCCAAGACCAAGATTGGCCTCTACTGTATCGAACCCTTCCTCTTGCAAAAGATAAGCTAACGATTTAGAGAAAAGACCTATACCGCGACCCTCGTGATTCGCCAAATAAAAGAGAGCCCCGCTGCCGTTTTCCACGATCATGCGCATGGATGTCCGCAGTTGGTAGCCGCAGTCGCATCGTTTACTCCCAAAAATATCTCCCGTATGGCAAATGCTGTGCATCCGTATCAAGGCATGCTCTTCGTTAGCAAAATCACCGTATACCAGCACGGAAGACTGCTGATATGAAGCGAGATCTGCCTGAGATAATGATTCTAGAATATCATTCTTATCCATAAATGAATTGCCTGTATTTAACCAACTGTACCATTTAAATACGACTTCATGATCCTCCAATTGCACAGGGAGCCGAACGGGACCAACAAGGCCGATGTTGGGACATTCCGGCTGTTTAAGAATGGTTAATTTACTGTCTAGCAATTTCCTGACCTGGTCCGAATTCATGAATACAACTCCTTTTTTGTTATGATGGTTACAATCGATGGTTTGTTTTCCTCCCTGAAAACGTTGGCAATTTTGCGTTAGCTATTACTTCTTCAGCCTAAAAAATCCAGCCGCAGAAATGTAATTTTCTAGAAATGGACACAAAAAAACCCCTGTCTGAATAGACGGAGGCTTCCGTCGTATTCGGTAACTGGCTGGCATAGCGGATGCAAGCGATCCACCTTAGCCCCTGTAGCTTTGCGTCGCCACTTTTCAGTGGGTTTGCCATTATCGTACGATGTCATTTCATAAAATTAATCCGCGATTGTTGTCGATCATGGAAAGGCAACACCAAATCAGAAACAATCGAAAGTAATAGCTTTTTGTCGATATGACTACAAATTGAATATAAAATACAACATCATGAATTGCAACCAAAATATAATTCGATCCGAAGGACGATTAAAGATTACCGTTTTCCCGCCCACTTTCTAAACTAGGACTCTGAACCCACACTTCAAATGGTCCGCTTAAGCTTTATTTCAAATGACGGCTTCGTAATGTATTCCATATAAGCGATCGTGCCGGTAAACTCCAACGATTCCGCCAACGGCAACAATATGGGTTGGCATGATCATGGCATTCGCCTCCGCTCGTTATTCTTGCTTATCATCAGCTTTTCGAGGAATAAACCTCATTGTAATTCACGATGGCTCCAGGGGAATGCTCTTCATCTAAAATGCGAAGCAGATGTTCTCCAATCTCGGCAGTAGACAGCAGCTGCCCTGATTCAAAGGCCTGGGAAAATGCACCGGCCAGCTCAAACTGCTTCTCATCCTGTCCTCTGGCCATGCTCTGCATTTCCGTATCCACCATGCCGGGATTGACGGCAATAATCTGAACCGGGTTCTCTCGGCTTGCTTGCTCTGCCCCTACGCACTGCGTGAACATATTCAGCCCGGCTTTTGCGGTACAATATGCGCTCATGGAAGGAGCGGGGTATACCCCCGAACCCGAAGAAATATTCATTATTTTCCGCCGTGCCTTATACCTGTTTGTTTGGTTCAAAAAGCAAGAGGTTAGAATCATCGGCGCAATAAGGGTAATTTGGACATTCTTCGCAATCTCGGCTGCGCCGCATTGTTCAATTTTCCCGAGTGGTTCCAGCATCGAGGCATTATTAATGAGGTAGAGCGTATCGGTATCCGCAAGCTCAATGCTTCTTATGATATTCTCCATCAACTGCTCTAGACCCGAGGGGTCACTCAAGTCATACACATAATGAGTGTAACGCTCATAACGATCCAGTGTGATCGAATGGTTTCTCGCAATTCCGTAGACGGCATGCCCCTGCTGAAGAAGCATCAGTGCAAGCTGTCCTCCGATCCCTCTCGACGTGCCCGTTATAATATAGTGTCTTTGGCTCATCTTTCGCACCTCCATTTTATCTCATCCAACCGCCTTGCATGCTTTTCATCAAACATTTTGCCCTCGCGCTGGATGGAGACCTTCTGATTGGATGAATATTCCACACCATATGGATTTCCAGTTTCAATTGCTATTCTCCTGCCTGTGGCCTTCGTAGATTTCGATGTCGCCCTTAATCTTGGGCACCCTGCGAGATACATTCTTAGCAATTTAGAAGAAACCGCTGTGCTGCGGCTATGGTACGATGGGATCAGTAGAAACCCATTCCCGTAGATTCGAAAGGAGCTGCATCTGATGAATCCCACCATTCAGAGGATATCGCCAAACCTGTGGTTCAACAACGAAGCTGAGGAAGCGGCACGTCATTACGTTTCAATCTTTAACGATTCTAAAATTACAAGAGTTACGCGTCACGGGTCGGAGCAGAACGAACATCACCCGGTAGAAGAAGGCAGCGTCATGACGGTGGAATTCCAGCTGGAGGGCCAGCAATTCGTCGCTTTGAACGGGGGGCCCCAGTTCCATTTTACAGAGGCGATTTCATTTATCGTCCATTGCGAGAGCCAAGAAGAAATCGATTATTATTGGGAGAAGCTTGGGGAAGGCGGAGATGAAAAAGCCCAGGTATGCGGCTGGTTAAAGGACAAATTCGGCGTGTCCTGGCAGGTTGTCCCTGCAAATCTGAGCACGATGATCACCAATCCGGATCGGGCGAAAGCGGAGAGGGTCATGAAGGCGCTGCTGCAGACCAAAACCAAAATTGACCTGCGAGCATTAGAGGAAGCTTATGAAGGGTAAGCGATGAGTAAAGGGTGCCGAGCGGCACCCTTTACTTTTCCAGATCATATTACGGAACGCCTGCAGCTGGCAAACGGCCCATGGCTTGTCATCGATTATAAGTTTCGATTGTGTAGAATCGGTTCCCTTCACTTTGAAAATATTCGCAAACGAGAGCAATCGTTCCGCATCAGCCGCTGTAATCATCTTGTCTCTGTCCTCCCAGCTTAAGGCAATGGGTAATGTTCAAGTGCTGCGGAGATTCTGAGAAACCCAAGCTGATGTAGAAATCCCCGGCCTGCGGCTGATCCGTTCGCAGAACCAGCCAGCTGTAATGATCAGCGGCCGCTTGGATGACTGCTTGCATCAGCATTCTCCCGACCCCCTGTCTCCGAAATTCCGGCAGCACATACATTCTCCGCACCCTGCCGGTGTCCCCGCCCGAATCGGGCGCTTGATTCAGCCCGCAAATGCCGATGATTCGACCTTCGGATCGGCATACGAACAATGCTTCATGATTGCGGTCAAACCGGTTAACACCAGAGATATACTCATCCACGAGCCGGCGGATATGCCTGAAATCTTCCCTGCTGCTTTCGGATACCAGCTCATCTAATTCACCAGGATGGAATCCCTGAACTTGATAGACCTGCATCTGCTTCCCTCCTCTAATCAGCCTTATGTAACCGTCCATGGTTCCGCCCCCTGTTCCATCTTGATCTGCAACGGTGAATCATCCAGAGCACAACAGGTCAATCGCTTGATTTTTGAAAAAACACTCCTCCAATAAACCTGGCGGGCAGCCCACGTTTATTGTAAGGAGTGCTCTTCATTGCTTCCGGTCATAGCCGGATCTTTAGCTCATGAATATTCTTCCGCAGCCATCGCGGCTGCCTTCGTCTCATGCACGGTGCCAAAGGGATGCTCCGGAGGCGCATAGATTACATAGACTTTCAGAGGCTTATTGCCTGTATTTGTTACGTTGTGCCACTTTCCGGCCGGGATCATGATCGCATCATCGTCACGAGCTTTCTTCACAAAGCTCAAGTTGTTCCTCGTATCCCCCATTTGGACAAGCGCTTCGCCCTCTTCGATTCGAATGAATTGGTCCGTCTTTGGATGGACCTCAAGACCAATGTCACTGCCAACATCTATACTCATCAAGGTGACTTGAAAATATTTCCCCGTCCATATCGCTGTACGAAACGTGTCATTTTGTTTTGTAATTTTTTCAATATCGACAACGAAGGGTTTCATGCCCTGATCCGTCAATACCTCCTCGTGCATAGCCCCAAACCGTTCCGCATACTCGATCTCACTGGTGGCAGCGTGCACAAACACCTCTTGAATAGCAGGGTTACGATAGGATGATCCCTGCTCCTGGTATGTTTTATACCCCTCGATTCCCGACTCGTACGCCATGTTCAACCCTTCTAAATAATGACCAAACGCAGCGTGATTAACGATCTCGCCATCAGGCTGATTGCCGGTAAGCGCAACATAAAGATTCATAAATTGATTTAGCTGCCTGTTTCTGTGCTGTAAAGCCTGAGCAATCTGCCTCTTATGGTTGGGAGTCGGCGCTGCTTCTGCCAATTTCGTATACAGGTCAATCACGGCGCGCTCTCTTCGTACACTCGAAAGAATTGCCTCCGATATTTGATAGAGCTGATCGGATTCGATTTTATTCATAATGTGATTAATTCATTCCTCTCCGCGGGTGTTCATAAACCCATCGTATGCCTAGTTTTTGCAAATGTTCCTTGAATTTCAGGTTCCGACGGGCATGCCATCCATTAAACGGTTGAAATTTGTATTTTCATACAGAATGTTTGTAAAATTTCGCATAGTCATGTACTATAGGCTTGATTGCCAAAAAGAGAAAACAAAGGAGGTCTTCAATGGACGACATGATGTTTGAGGTTGGAACCGCTTTAATTTTGGTTGCCATCGCCTCCGTTATTGCCGGAAAGCTTAAATTTTCCATCATCCCCTTCTTGATTGTTCTCGGTATGCTGGTGGGTCCGCATGCGCCGACCATCGGTATCCTCGACTTCAAGTTTATTGACAGTCAAGGCGTTATTGATTTTTTAGGACAAATCGGTATTTTATTTCTATTATTCTATCTGGGACTTGAATTCTCGGTTCAGAAATTAGTGAAATCTGGGCGAAACATTGTGACTGGAGGAACAATCTATGTCACGTTAAATTTCGTGCTGGGGCTTGCTTACGGTTTTTTGGTCCAAATGCCGCTTTATGAAACGCTGATCATCGCAGGGATGCTCTCCGTTTCTTCCACGGCGATCGTCGCCAAAGTACTGGTTGATTTGCGCAGGACCGGTAACGCGGAGACGGAGCTCATCCTCGGCATGATTTTATTTGACGATATTTTCCTCGCTGTGTTCTTGTCGGTCATGTCCGGCTTATTGCTCGGGGGAACGGCTTCGATCGGAGCCACCATCTTGTCCGTTGGCATCTCCATCGGATATATGCTGCTGTTCTTCGTGATCGCAAGGAAAGGACCGCCTATCCTAAACAAATTGCTGCGTATTACATCGAATGAAATTTTTATCATTGTTGTTTTCTCGACCATGATCTTTATCGCAGGCTTCTCGGAAAAGCTTCACGTTGCAGAGGCAATCGGCGCGCTGCTATTCGGGCTTGCGTTATCGGAAACGGAGCACAGTGAACGGATTGAACAGCTCGTCGTTCCGTTCCGCGATTTTTTTGGAGCGATATTTTTCTTCAGCTTCGGGCTCAGTATTGATCCGTTATCATTAGGCAATGCGTTCTGGCTTGCAATCGGCGCCGTGATTCTAACGATTATCGGCAACCTGATTGCCGGAATGATCGCCGGGCGGAAGGCGGGACTGTCGCATAAATCTTCGCTTAACATTGGACTCACCATCATGGCGCGCGGCGAATTCACGATCATCGTAGCCAATTTGGGTGTGGCCGGCGGATTATCTGCCTTGATCAAGCCATTTTCCGCACTATATGTTCTCGTTCTCGCTATTTTGGGACCGCTCTTGACAAAAGAATCGAAGCGGATCTACCGCGGCGTAAACCGGATATTCAAATGGAGCGAGCCGGTGGAGAAAGGGAAGAAAAAGCATTCCAGCGTGAGCGAGGTCAGCGAGGTCAGTGAAGACTCGAAAATCAAACTGGATCAATAAACATGGAAGGAGGAACTCCATATGAGTTTCATTCGTGAGTCCGAACTGCCGGGCATCGGGAAAAAGTTTCTCATTCAGACCCGATCAGGAGATAAATTGGCTGTCATTATCCATAACGACGGCCGAAGAGAGATGTATCATTTTGAGGACGATGATCCTGAAGAAACCCTCTCCCAGATTTCTTTGGACGATGACGAAGCAAGACAAATCGCTGCGATCGTCGGGGGGATGGTTTACAAGCCGAAAGAGCTTGAGACCATTGAAGTGTCGCTTCAAGACCTGATCATCGAGTGGATCCGCGTAGAACCGCATTATCAAGGAGCGGACAAATCGATTGAGGAGCTCGAAATTCGTAAAAGGACGGGGGCCAGCATCCTTGCGATCGTCAATCGCCATCAGCAAAAAATAAACCCCGGGCCGGAGCACGTCCTTTCCGTCGGTTCCACGCTCGTACTGGCTGGAGAAAGACAGCAAATCCGGCAGTTCAAAGAGCTTCTGATGGGCAAACGAACCGGCGAGCCCGATCAAGTATAACATCTGTACTCATTCTATATGATCATGTAAAAGGAATCTTCCTTAATCTAAAAAGCACCCTTCGGATGGACACCGGGTAATCCCAGTCGTGCATCACGTAAGGGTGCTTTTTAAAATTGCGGGCTTCAATCCAAACTTGCTTTTCCCCTGCATCAGGCAGGCTATTGTCCCCGCGCTGTAGGCCCTGATCTTGATCAGCTAAGCTCAGCTCCAATGCCCTGAGCCTCAAGCAAAGGTGCAGCTCCGCCTGCCGCCTGCAATCATATTATGCATGTGCCTATATCAGCTTTTTGACGATAATATCCACGATCATGAATACCAGTGCGGCGCCGACACCAAACGTCCAATACAGCAAATGCTCCGATTGACCGAAGTTTACGGAGGCATCGGAAAAGATCAGCATCGAGACGAGCAGGCCGAGTACGCCATACAGCGCCACCGTTATCAACGCCTGAACGATGGCCTTCCGGGGTCGTATCCGTTGCAGAATTAGCTCGATACCAATCGAAATCGGGACCCCAATGAGCAGCATAATCATTACGCTGTAGATGCCGACGACAACAATATAAAAGGTAAATCCGTAATGTAGGTTCATCATGACAAGCGCCATCACGGATGTAAAGATAAAGGACGCAGCGATCCCCGAAATGCATTTTTTGATCAGCATACTCAGCATTCTATCGCTCCATTCCTTCATGAATATCGGCCTATCCTTCAATTGGCTTCATTTGCAGCCAGGTTACCGGCTTCCATCGCTCCGTAAATCGTGAGCGCCTTCTCCATCTTCTGAATGTATCCTGCCGAGCCGCCGGAGCACAGCAGCTTCACATCGTTCCGTCCGCTGCTGCCAAGCAGGCCGCGTTCTCTCAGCACCTCGACTAGTCGTTTGACGGTCCCCATGCTGCCGTCGATGATCCGAATGTGCTTCGGCAGCAAATCGCACAAGATGTTCCTGTAAAAAGGATAATGCGTGCAGCCCAGCACGACGGTCCCATATTGCGACAGGTCGAACCCTTCCAGCTTGCTCCTGAAATACGCCTTCATGACTTCCGGGTCAAAGTTCAGGGCCTCGCAGTGCTGGACGAGCTCAGGGAGCGGCAGGGAATCCACGATATGCCTGTCGTCCACGCGATGCACGAGCTCCCGGTATTTGGCTTCCTTCAATGTAAGCGGCGTCGCCAGGACTAGGATTCTTTTCCCGGTGTCCCGGTTGATTTGTACGGCCGGTTTGACGGCAGGCTCCATGCCGATAATCGGAATGTCGTATTTCTTTCTCAGATCTGAAACGGCGAGGCTCGTCGCGGTATTGCACGCAATAACGATTGCTTTGACCTCTTCTTCCATGATGGTTTCGATGGAATGCTGTATATAGGTCTTCACGTCTTCCGCCGCCTTCGAGCCGTACGGTACATGAAGCGTGTCGGCATAGAACAAAAAATCCTCCTGCGGCAGTCTCTTCATGGCCGTCGATAATACGGTCAATCCGCCCAGCCCCGAGTCAAAAAAAGCAATTCTCATGATTTTCACCTTCGGTATGTTCGTTGTGTTCGTATCGCCACCTGGTCGAATACGTTCTTAAGTAAACCATATTCGCGGGCGGTTTGAAAAGCCAATTGGCCCAGGTCCGAGCGGAAAAGTAGCCATACTCCAAAAAAATCTTCTTCCCTCGAAGCCCGTTGACAGCTCATCTATGCGAATGAAGACATGAACAATCCTTGTTATGTGAACGCTCTGACATCGTGGTCTCCCGACCTTTGTTGCCACATTTACAGAACCATCTTTTCGATCAGACCGCCGCTCTGGAATACAGCAGGGCACCGCCGGAGCCGAGGATCACGAAATGTTTGCCGGATGGGGAAAATCCGCACCTCACGTTTCCGTCCAATCGGTTCAGATCCAACATGACGGTGTCCTTCAAGTACTCGTAACCCTGCCTGAAGACGTTGTCCAATACGACGGAGGACCTCGGCCACCATGGATAGATGACCTCCAGCATCCATCCGTCATTCGTAAGCCGAATGCCGTCCCCGGATTCGAATCCGAATATCGTGATCAGCTGCTCATCATGCGGAATGCGGAAGGTCAATCCATCCGGCCCCATTCCTTCCTCCGTCGCATTCTCATCCCGGTTTCGATGAAGCAGCTGCCCTGTTCCTGGCTGCGTTACGCTGTAACCCGAGCTGCTGATCAGGACGAGATTTTCTTCCTGATCCCAGCCGCAGGCCGTACTGCCTGCAGCAGGAACGACGATCTCGGCTGCCCATGGGTGCGGAGGCTTTGCAGGCTCCATGGCTTGCGCGCGCTGAAGCAGCTGAAGCTCATAAGGCGTGCGGATTTCTTTCTGAGGACTTCTTCCAAATTTCATGCATGATTCTCCTTCATTCGGTATGATAGGCACCTTTCCCTCATTCCCTCAATATAGTGTAAAAGGGAAGGACGGGATGAAGTATGGAACTGAACTCGGCGCAAGCGCAGCGGGCGATTTTTCTGGCGGCCGTCTGCAGTCAGACGTATGCGCAATTTTCGAATCCGGACGGATCGTTTGTGCTTCCGGCGAATTACTCGCTCTACGATACCATTGAAGCCAGATCCTTACTTAGCGTATGGGAACGGTTCGGGTTTATTCTTGAGTCGGACGAAGAGATCGTCATTGCCTTCCGGGGAACCAGCTCGACAAGCAACTGGATCGCTGACGCGATCGCCTCCCAAAAACGGTTCAGCTATATCAAGGACGACGTCCTCGCCCACCGCGGGTTCACGGGTATCTATTCTTCCGCCCGCAAGCAACTTACGGCTGCGCTTCGGCGGTTGGATCCTGACAAGCCCTTGTTCCTGACCGGGCACAGCCTGGGTGCAGCCCTTGCAACGTTATGCGCAATAGACGTCGCCGCGAATACGGAACGCGCTCCCTTCCTGTTTACGTTCGGGTCGCCGCGCGTTGGGGATCACGCTTTTTCGAAAGCCTTTGCCCAATATGTGCCGAACAGCTACCGGATCGCCAATCTGCTCGATGTGGTAGCCCATGCCCCGCCTCCTGTCTACAAGCTTCCGAAACGGAACAAAACCTATGACTACAGCCATGTTCCCTCCCCCTGCGCGCTTAACTTTCAGAACGGCTCCGTATCCGCCAATCATATCATCGGGAATTATTATGCCGAGCTTGCCAAACGGGAGCCTGAATTTGCCGGGTTATTGTCTGAGACGAATCCCGGCTTCTGCCCGGGTACGGAATTCATGATCCCTCAAATAGCGGGGAACTAGTACGCTGCATCACGGTATCCGGCCATAGTGGGGCATCAATTCTCCCTAAATTTGCATTATGGTCGCTTCCGGTTCAGGGGAGTGATTCCTCGGATGGCGTCAGCATCGGAAACAGCCGCTTGATTTCATCCGCGCTCGGCCTCCTGCTATAATCCGCTACCTCAAACGGCTCTGCATATTGGATCTTCGCGGCGTGCTTCTCACCGTACCCCTCCACAATCGCAGGCATCATCTCATCCGACACGCGCAGGAAGGTTTCCCAATGCTTCAAAATAAATTGACGCTTCTCCTCCCAGCGCTCCGGAACATCCTGCAAGAAGCCTCCTTGCCATGGCGCAAATTCATAAAACTGGGAGGCATGCGCGTCACACGCCAGCAGCTTACGCTCCATGACATCCCCGGCGTCGATAACGATATCCGGCTTGTACGAACGCCTTGCCGCATAATCCGGCATGAGCAGATATAGGGGCGACTTCGTCAGCGCCGGAACCTCCGGAACGGCGTTAGGCACATTGGCAACGAAATCCGCTGCATCCCGCACCGCCCTGCCCGCATTCCGATTGTCCGCATGGCCGGGACCTTCCGGATGGAAGGTGATGACGATATCCGCCTGCCACCCCCGGATCAGTCGGATCACTTCTTTGCGCACCTCTACGGTCGGCATCAGCTCCCCGTCCGGGATGGGAAGCACGGTATATTCCTGAACACCGAGATGTCTGGCCGCTTCCTTTGCTTCTGCAACCCGGCGATCGATGAGCGCCTGCCCGCTCATTTCGTGATGACCGCAGCGGCCGTCGGTTAGCGTCACGAATTTCACCCGATGCCCTCGATCCGCGAAAGAAGCCGCAAGCGCTCCGGCATAAATTTCAGGCTCGTCGGGATGGGCTGCAATGACGATGACTTGAATGGGATGAGACATATTTCTGGTTCGCTCCTTCTGCTTCAGCGTATTGTTCAGCGGATCTTTTGGATTATAAACACAAGGCTACTTCGATCTTCTCATAAGAGGGTGATTCTCATTCAACTCCAGCAAGTCCCACAGGTTTCCGTAGAGATCCTTGAACACGGCCACCATTCCATAAGGCTGCTCTTTAGGCGGCCGGACAAACTCGATTCCCCGCTGAACCATCTCCTCGTAATCCCGCCAAAAATCATCGGTATTCAGAAACAGAAACACCCTTCCTCCGGCTTGATTGCCGATAAAAGGCTCTTGCTCCGGCTTGGATGCCCTGGCAAGCAAAATGGTCGTACCGACCGATCCCGGCGGAGCAACAACGACCCAGCGCTTATCCTGCTCCGGCTGGTATGTGTCCTCGAGCAATGTGAAATTCAGCTTACGGGTATAGAACTCAATAGCTTCGTCGTAATCTTTTACAACAAGCGCGATATGTACGATGGATTGGATCATATTCAGGGGCCCCCGTTCGTTTTTTAATGAAATTTTTTATACATAGTCTTTGTAGCTGCAATGCTCGGCCTGCAACATCTTGGGCCAAACGTTTACGATTGAACCACAAGGTTTCGCTCCATTAGTCTTCATGCCTTGTTCAAACGGGTTGGGGATATGTCTTCAATCGCTGCCGGAACACGTTACCGTAATACTCTATGGTTTTGGGATAAGCGGTGTTGTCGATCAGCTTTTGCAAAAAATATTGCCCTTCTTCATAGTGAATAAAGGTATCGCTGCGGTCATACAGCTGTCTAACCAGCTGCCGAACGACTGCAACCTTCTCCTTCGTGCAGCCGAATCCGATGCGAATCAGATCCAGCTGATCGACGGGATCCCTGTACGTGTCCAGCACGACAAAATGATCACCATGACTACGGGAGGCATACATTAAGACGTCGCCGGAATGAACCGGCGCATCAAGGTATCGCTCGTAAATCGTGGTGACCGGAATATCGATATCCAGCGCTTTTCTAAGGTCCATGAAGACGGGATCCTCCACATATTCGTCGCTGTCATCGTCGATGTAGGTAACCAGCTCGGTTATCGGGATCGCCATTAAAAATTGGTAGGTTTGCATGCGATTCTTCACCTCGTTGAATCGGGTCGTTTTCATCTGGAGCATGAACCAGGCCCGACATCTGTTCTTATGCTCGGCGCTCTAAGCTTCGCCGCTGCTCCTCAATGTAGTTATACACTTTGCGTATTTCCGACTCGTAATGCTGGTCAATCTCGAAATACGGGACATCATATTGGGCACATTGCTGCCTGAAACGCTGATGTTCACTGATATGCTGGGACACCGTACGGTCTTCCGGATAAGCACGTGTCTCAACCACATTGCGATGCGTAATAATCTTGGAATCGAAGTTATCTTCGATATAACGTTCCGAGAAACCCAGAAACACCGGTATGACATGCTCAGCATATGTCTCCTCCAACTCCTTCACATGCCGCGGCAGTACATAACAGCCTTCAAGGATCAGGTGCTGCCGATTTTCGATGGCCGTCATGATCATCCCTTTCACGATGGGCCATAGTTTGCTGCCGATCTGCTCCGTGCTGTCGAGCGGTGTAAATCCGCAGTCCGGATTCCCCCGATATAACCCCATTTTCAAATGATCGATTGATACATAAGGAATATAGTACGTCTCAAGCAAGGTTTGGGCCATCAGCGTTTTTCCGGTACAGCTGCTGCCAATGATCAGGATGATCATGTTATCGTTCCTTTCCGCTTATCCTAGTAAATCAACCGTTCGTATGACTGACCTGGATCGGATCAAGAGGCTTCCACTGTTTTCAAAATTCAAAATATTCCCTGTTCATTATACCACTCTATCAACGGACGAGCGGCTCTCTATTCGAAATTAAAATCGTCTTTAAGGCTTCTTAGCTTGTGATCCCGGTTTCGAAGTGTTATTTTTATTAGGATAACATTTGGTTATGAATGAAATGAGAGAGCAGGAGCGTTTATGTCAAGAAAAGTATCGATCCGGGTCCTCGCGGAGGAGCTCGGCTTATCCAAATATGCGGTTTCCCGGGCGCTAAGCGGAAAGTCCGGAGTCAGCGAAGCTACGCGGCAGCGCGTAATGGAACTGGCTAAAACGCTGGGATATCAGCACCGGCAGCAAGCTCCGGCCTTGCAGACCGGGGAACGGGAACAAGCATCGTCCGCCCCGTACATCCTCGTGTGCATGAGTCATGCCCATTCCGCCAACGCCGTTTATTGGCAGCGGGTCTTGAACGGATTGCTGCGCACCTGCGACGTGCTGGGATATCCGACGATCATCGTGTCCCCCGAGCCGGAACCGGCCCGGGCCGACCAATCGCCGCAGCAAGCGATCGCTCCCCATCTCGATTGGTCCCGGTGCGGCGGCATCGTGGTGATGGGCAACCTTCCCGAGGCGGTTCTCAGCCTCATCGCCCGCGCGGAGCGTCCGTACGTGCTTGTTGATCATACAGATGACCTGACCTCCTGCGATAAAGTGAACAACGATAATATCGAAGCCGGAGCGGCTATCACAAGGCATCTGCTCTCCCTGAAATGCAGGCATATCGCCATGATCACGGATGAGGCCTGGTCGCCCAGCTTCGAGGATCGCCTTACGGGTGCCAGGATAACGATAAGCCGCCAGCCCGAAGGGGCGGTCAAGCTTACCGAATGGAGAATCCGTTACGGAGCTCCCTGGGAGCAGTCATTATATGAACGGATGCTGGAGCTTGGGCCGGCATCGCGCCCTGACGCGTGGATCGGCGCTAATGACGATATTGCGATCCGCTGGATGCGCAAGCTTCAATCGGAAGGCCATGCCATTCCAGCGTTTACACGGATCGCCGGCATCGATAACGTGGAAGCCGCAACCCTTGTCACGCCTTCGTTGACTACCGTCAATCTGTGCAAGGAGGAGCTGGGACAGCGGGCAGTCGAAGCGCTGATACGCCGCATGGAGCGTCCCGGCGCTCCTACGGAGACGATCCATCTATCGACCCGGCTAATTGTCCGGGACAGCGCCTGAATGTTCTTGAGTAATGTAAAGGTGCCCGTCATCCCATGACGGTTGGGCAGTCCTAACATATGCTTCAACAGACAAAGAAACCCGCTTCAAGAAGCGGGTTTCTTTGTATTAGTACTGGTCCATTCGGAGCGCCCTTCGTTACACCAAGCCCTTCTTCATTCCTTGCAAAACAAGCTGCGCAAACAGGCTGTTGGACCAGGCAAACCAGGAACGCGTATACTGATCCGGGTTATCGGCGTGGAAGCCTTCATGCATAAACCCGGTTCCTGCATCGGTAGTCTCCAGCATATCGATCATCGACCGGAGCTCCTCATCCGTCGAAGCCGTTAATCCCTGCATGGCGAGGGCCATATGCCACACGTATCCGGGCGGCGTATGCGGACTCCCGATCCCCTTGGCGGCTGATCCTTCATAATAATAAGGATTATCCTTGCTCAGGATGAAGCGGCGTGTATTTTGATAGATCTCGTCGTCTTTGTCCGCGAAGCCCAGATATGGTATGGAAAGCAGGCTCGGTGTTCCGGCATCGTCCATCAGGCAGTAATTGCCGTAACCGTCCGTTTCGTAGGCGTAGATCAGGCCATATTCGGGATGCCGGTAGGTGCCGTATAACCGGATTCCGTGCTCCACCTCTTCTTCAAGCTTCGAGATGGTGTTAACCAGTGCTTCGTCGCGGAACACCCATTTAGCGATGTCCTTCATTTGCCGCAGGGACACGACCGCGAACATAATCGCCGGGATATTAAAATGGAATTCGCAAGCGTCGTCGCTGGGCCGGAAGCCGGACCAGATCATTCCCGTATAATTGACCGGCATGCCCATGCCCTCGTTCCGGAGCGTATCGATCGGTGGGCAATTCCGGCGCTGGAAGCGGTAGGCTGAACGCTCGAAATGCCGCTGCTCAGTCTGCCAGAGGCGTATGATGCCTTCCATGCCCCCCTTGAACCGCTCGTCGAAAATATCGCTCCGTCCCGTATGGCTTGCATACATCATATGCCGCTTCACAAGCCCTCCGATGATCCGCTGCAGATCCGGATCCTCCTTGGCCAAAGGCACGTAATGGATCACCTGCTCGACGGAATCGCGCAGCCACATCGCCGGAATGTCGCCTGTAATAACGAATGTGGTGCCGTCATCCATCAGCTTCGTTGTCGTCTCCAGGGTGTTCGGGAAGCAATTCAAAAACTGCTGCAGCAGCCTTGGGCGATGCGCCAGCTTGACTCTGGCCTCCTCCATCGTCGCCTGAACAGCAGCCGGCAGCTTCATGTCCGGGATGTCAATCTTCGGGAGTTTGTATTGAATCAAGGTTTGTGATCCTCCTTGTTGTCATAAATATCTTCCAGTCGCTAGCCTTCAACCCGTAAGTTCACGGCTTCTCCCCGCTTCGAATCGGGACCGACCCGAATGCGGAATTCTCCCGGCTCCACAACGGCCTTCATGTCGGGACCGATCAGCTCCAACTGCTCGGGTCCGACCGTGAATGTCACCTCCCGGGATTCCCCGGCTTTCAGGAACACTTTGCTGAAGGCCTTCAGCGCCTTCTCCGGCCGGGTTACCGACGCGGCCAGATCGGAGACATACAGCTGAACGACTTCAGCGCCATCCCGAGGGCCGGTGTTGGTCACGACGATCCGGACCGCGGCGGAGCCGTCAGCCGGAATAACGGCAGGCTCTACGCTCAAATTGCCGTAATGGAAATCCGTATAGCTTAGCCCGTAGCCGAACGGATATTTCGGCTCCAGATCCGTTTCGAGATAACGCTTGCCACGGGTCCGCTTCGCATTGTAGTTGATCGGCAGTTGGCCGACCTCCTTCGGAATGGTCAGCGTCAGGCGACCGGACGGGTTGACGTCACCGAACAAAATATCCGCGATGGCGCTGCCACCCTCCTGACCGGGATACCATGCTTCGAGGATCGCCGGAATAAGCTCGTCGATCCACGGCTCGGTAATCGGTCGGCCGTTGATATAGACGACCACCACCGGTTTGCCGAGCTTATGGATTTCTTGCAGCAGTTCCAGCTGCACGCCCATTAAATGCAGGGTGGAGCGGTCGATGCCTTCTCCGCATTCCATATCGCTCTGGGCAAGCCCGGTTACGACCGAAGCGCCGGTTCGGAGATCGATCGTGCCTTCCCCGAAATCTCTCGCGCTGGAGCCGCCGATCGCCATCACGATGACATCGGCCTCCGCCGCGCATGCCAGCGCATGGGAGAAGCCCTCTCGGGAATCGCCTTGGATTCGGCATCCGGGCGCGTACAGAACGCGCGAGTCCTCATCCTCGCCAATGTATCTGCGGATCCCCTCCAGCACGGTTATGATCTGACCCGGCGGCTGCGGGGAGGTATAATCGCCGAGCTGGTTGTATGGCGCATTGGCGTTGGGTCCGATGACCGCGATTTTACCGGTCTTCGGGTTCAGGGGCAGGACGTTGCCTTCATTTTTCAGCAGGACAATCCCCTCGGCCGCTACGCGGCGGGCTAGCTCAATATGCTCCTCGCACCCGATGACCTTCTCCGCCCGTTCAGGGTTCGTATAGGGACGGTCGAACAAGCCCAGCCGGAATTTCATCGCAAGAACTCGGCCAACCGCCGTGTTCAGGTCGTCCTCGGTGATATGTCCCTGCTCCAATGCCTGCCGTAGATACACCCGGAACATCGATCCCGACATCTCCATATCGACGCCGGCCGTGAGAGCCTGTGCCGCGGCTTCCTCCCCGGAAGCGGCTGTATTATGGCCGCTCTTCAGCATGTCGATCGCGCCGCAATCGGTGATGACGAAGCCGTCGAAGCCCCACGCTTCGCGCAGCACGTCATGCAGCAAGTACCGGCTGGACGTGCACGGCACTCCGTCGATTTCGTTATAAGCGGTCATCACCGATTGCGCGCCCGCTTCGACGGCTTTCCGAAACGGCAGCAGATCGATTTCGTGCAGCTCGCGAAGCCCCATATGGACGGGCGCCCCGTTGCGCCCGCCTTCCGAGGCGCCATAGCCCGCGAAATGCTTCAGCGTAGCCAGCAGGCTGTCCTCCGCATCGAGGCGGTCGCCCTGCAGCCCCTGCACGGCTGCCACCGCAAACTCGGCCACCAGATGCGGATCCTCGCCGAACGTCTCCTCGGTGCGGCCCCAGCGGGGGTCACGCACAACGTCCAGCACAGGCGAGTACGTCGCTGCGCCGCCTTGGCTGCGGGTTTCGGCGGCAACGGCGCGGCACATGCTCCGGAACAGCTCCGGATTCCAGGTGCTTCCGATCGTAAGCGGAACCGGGAATACGGTCGCGCCGATCGCCATATGCCCGTGGGAGCATTCTTCCCCGAACAGAATCGGAATGCCGAGCCGCGAATGCTCGATGGCATAGCGCTGGATCACGTTGACCGCTTCCGCCCCTTCCCGCGGGGATAACCCGTTTTCAAGCGTCACCTCAGTCCATGGATCCGCCCGCAGCGTTCCGTATAAAGAGCCGATGCCGCCTTCCGCAAGCTGCTGCTTAAATTCGTCCGTCACCCGAATCGTACCGTCATCGCTTCGGGTATAGGCTTTCCAGCCGAACGGCTGAATGAGCTGACCGATTTTCTCCTCGACCGTCATTCGCGCAAGCAAGTCTTCCACACGCCGCTCAATCGGCAATGAAGCGTTCTTATAATTCATCGGGCACCTTCCTTTTTCATGAATGATTGAATGTCATAAGAATGTCTTAGTTGCTATCGTTATTTTTGTTAGGTTGATTTGTGATAACGTTATTACCGACTAGTCTACGTTCTTTTTTATCAGCCGTCAATGCGGGATTTATAATAGCTGCACCTCAAGCCAACCAAAGCTTGGGAGCATGAATAAAGAGGCTCGCCGGCACGAGCGAATCGGCCGGCGAGCCTCCCTTGGACGACGGACAGGTCTTTAGCAGCCGAAGCCGCCTCCCCTATCTACAAAAAGCCCCCTCAATCCGATTAATGGTATAGCATGGGCATGCGGTCCAGGTCTAATATCAGACCTGTTGATGACGCACGATCCGCACCTCTTCCGGACGATATACGGTCTGTACCTGCCCTTGGGAGTCGGCCGTGAACATAACGGTTCGCTCCCGTTCCAACGGAAACCGATAGGCCGCTCCGGAATCAGGGTCTCGTACCTCGATATCCGTTGTAACTCCATACTCGGAGATGAAGATGTACAGGCTGCCCCGTTCAAACGCCAGCTTGCGGCCGTAAATGCCCGGCAGCCCGCCTCCTTTCAGCCATTCCAGCTCCGGCGAAACGGCGGCCGCTTGAATCGCCTCCGAATACAATGCCTGAATCGGCTCCCAGCGCTCGTTCAGCTCGACCGGGAGCGGACACCAGATGAACCGCCCTGACCCTAATGGAACCGTAATCGGCGCAAGCTCGCCGTCCGGCTGCCCAGCGGGGCGATCCACCGCCAATGTGCCGATCTTCCGCTCGCCGAACGAAACGGCATAACGATCTCCCGCCAGCTGCAGCGTCTCTTCCCGAAGAACGTTCGCATGAAACGTCTCTCCAAGCTCCGACTGCAGGCGCTCCTGTGCCGTTCCCCAGTACGCATCGGTACGGAGCGGCCCGCTCCAGAGAACGGTGCTGCCGGCTCTTGCCAGCTCGAGCAGCTCCTCGAACGCCGCATCGTCGAAATTATGCGCGCTCGGCACGATGATCACCTTGGCCGGATGCCGCTTCAGATCGGCCAGCTGATATTCGCCGATGCCGCGCGGATGCACATTCATGCCGAAGGTAAGCGTACGCATGGCTCTTGTCGTTGCTTCATACGCCAGCTTTCGGCTCGAAAAATCGTTCGAATACGGAAATACGACCGCGATCTCCTCCAGCTGCCGGTTATCGTCGAAGATGCCCGCCGCTTCGTTCATAAAGCGTCCGAAATCATAGGACACGTCAGCCTCCGGCTTCTGCGTGCCGTCAGCCCGAAGCGCTCCGATGTTGGATTCGTTGGCGTTATCCATGAAGTAATTGATATTCCAAATCCACTGCACGGCCCCCGCTCCCCCGGTCGAAAAAGCGTAAGCATATTTGCGCTCCAGCATATTGCGCAGCTCCTCTTCCGTCCGCTTGGCAATGCCGTCGGGACGCTGCACGTGCATGATACCGGTCTCCTGGACCAAATTCGGCTTGTCCGGCGTCTTCGTGAATATGCCGTCCCATGCGAGATGATCGTTCTGCCACCAGGAATGGACCGTCGTATAATCGACGACGGGGCCGTAGAAGGACGGCGACGGACGCTGGGAGCAGATGCCCTCATCCTGCCCGACCGTAACCAGCTGGTTCGGATCGCAGCGGCGGATCGTCCCGATCAGCTCGGAGGCCCAGCGATTATGCATGTCCATCGTGAACAGCGTGAAATCCAGCCACGGCCCCCATTTCTTCGGCTGCAGCACGCTGTTGAACAGCTTGTCGTCCGGACTCGGAGCCATAGCTGCTTCGAACGAAGGGAGCTCGCCCGGCGTCATGTTCCAGCGCTCCTGGAGCAGCGCAATATCGCTGCCGTGCCGCTGCCAGAGCCACTCGGTCCATGCCTTCCGCTCGAACCGGTCTCCGATCGTCACCGGACCTTCAAAGATCCGCTTCGGATCGAACAGCGAAGGCTCGTTGATCAGATCCCAATGCACATTGGTCGTCCCCTGGTGTCTTGTCACGATGGAAGCCACGAATCGCTTCTGTGCCTCTACCGAGCGCGGGTCCAGGTACGGGTTCACGCCTTCCCATGCTTCCGGTGCAAACGAGAAGAAGGTAAAGGTCACCTCCAGCTCATGCCGTTTGGCAGTCAGAATAAAGGCGTCGATCGCCCGCATCACATCCTCGGCCGCATGGCCGTCGGCGAACATGATCATCCGGTATCCGGTCCATATCCCCGTCCGGATCAGATTGATGCCGGCCCGCTTCATCTCGGCCATATCCGCATCCCACCGCTGCACGTTCGGCAGATGGAGGAACTTGCGCGCAACGTCGGAGGTCATATACGTCATACCGACAATCGGGACGGTTCGGCCGCCGCGGCGGAAATAGTCGCGTCCGCACTCCAGCCGATCTCCAGCCTGCAGCAGGGAGCGGTCGACGCCCCATACCGCCTGGGTCAGATTGCGCTGTTCACCGGACTCGGAGACGGCTTCGCACGTGATCCGGTAAAGGCCCGGTTCCAGCCGCACGGGGATGGATAAGCGAAGCTGCTGTAGATCCCGCTGCAGCGCGCCGGCTTCGGACCTCGCCTGCCCGGACCATACGGGCTTCCCGGAACCGTCCTTGATGAGGCGTACCTCGAACTGCCATGCCTGAGCCGGAACGGAC
Source organism: Paenibacillus sp. FSL R5-0810 (assembly GCF_038002285.1). Classification (NCBI taxonomy): domain Bacteria; kingdom Bacillati; phylum Bacillota; class Bacilli; order Caryophanales; family Paenibacillaceae; genus Paenibacillus; species Paenibacillus sp. FSL R5-0810. The sequence goes on along the minus strand of NZ_JBBOCF010000001.1, from coordinate 470,215 downwards.
GTCCGCGACAGCGCCTGCAGCTGAATCGTCACTTGCGGCGATTCGCCCGGCTCATATGCGGCATAGTTCGGCTTCAGCCAAAGCTCGGTCACGCCTCTGCCGGCATATTCAGCCAGCTCCCGCAGCGCGGCCGCACCTTCCGCTTCCCAGAATATGGCCTGCAGCTGCTGGTTGATCAGAACCCAGCGGCCCCCGGCATAATCGCCCTTGTGCTGCTCCAGCATCACCACCGGAGCGCAGCGCTCCCGCTGATCTCCGTCCTCGCCGATCAAGAGCGGCGAGATAACGGCGTCCATGGGACCGCATGCCCCCATCTCGGCGGGAATATCGCTTGCCTTGGTTGGATGCAGCGTCAATCCCCACGTCGGTTCAATGCCGAACAGCTCCTCACGCCCCTGCAAAATCGGAAATTCGGCAGATGCCTTCAGCTTCCTTACCCGCGACACATCCACCGCCAGCGCGTCGTGAATATCCATCCGCTGATGATAAGCCAGCTGCTCGCGTTCGGCATGCCACGATCCGTTCAGCTCGCGGACCGGCCGCCGAAACGGCACGCCACCCGCATGGACCAGACCGCCGCCGTCCTTCAAATGGGATTCGATCGCCTCCCAAGCCGCTTTTGGAAAATATGGCCCGTGAAGGTGAATCAACGTATCCCAGCCGCCTTCCGATAACCGACCGGCTAACGTCTCGGCGCTTGCGACCTCCGTCCATTCCTTCATCCGCTCCAGCGCGTCCGCGGTTGGCCGCTCGCCCGGATACGGGAACTGCTCGTCGTAAAATAACAGCGTTCTCATCATCCTTTACTCCTTTCCGGCTCCGTCTCTCGGCTGGCCGTCGGCGTAGACGGATGTCCCGCGCGTTCTCGCCCAATCGGCAATTCGGGATGGATCTCCCGTCCACAGACGCTCCCGTCCCCACTGGTTCGTCTCGGGCCGGCTCTCGCATTCGATGCGGATGACCGGGAACAGCTCGGTCGGACGCTCCTTCGGCAGTCCTTCGATCCAGAGCACGTCACCCTCCTGCCGGAAATCCAGCTCCTGTCCTGTCGTGAGCAGCGTTACCCGGTTTACGGGCGTGATGAGATCCGCCAGCCGCAACACCGGTCTTCCGTCCCAGAACCGGATAATGAGATACAGATGATTGTCCTTCATGGTCTGCCGTCCGTAGGTAATAAACTCGGTCAGGTTTCCGCCGTCCGAGCCATAAATCGCCTCGCCGTGCACCTCCAGCCATTGCCCGATCTTGAGGGCACGCTCGACGAACGCAGGAGGCAGCTGCCCATCAGGCTGCGGCCCGACATTGAGCAGGAGATTGCCGCCCACCGTGCCGCCCTTCTCCGCGCACTCGCACAGCATGTCGAGCAGTACATCGGCCGGACGCCAGCGTTCGCCGTTCGTATAGCCCCACAGCCGCCACGTCGTCACCTGGCTGGACTCCCAGAGCCGCTTCTGGTCCGGGACGATGACATGCTCGGGAGAACCAAAGTCGCCCAGCACCTCGGAATCCCCGGATCCGCCGCCTCCGTCGGCATGCAGCTTCTCCTCCTCGGACAGCCCTAGACGGTTATTCACCAGAATGTCGGGCTGAATCGACTTCATCCGCTCCACCAGCTTCACGCTGTCCAGGTCCTCGGCCGTTCTCGGCCACACCCCGTCGAAGAAGAAATGATCGATGCGTCCGTAATTCGTAACGAGCTCTTCCACCTGGGTATGCAAATAGCGCTTCATGACCTCCCAGCCTTCCGGATCCTTCTCCGGTCCGTCGAAATAGGCCGGGATCCGCCAATCGATCCAGGAGTAGTATAAGCCCACCCGAAGCCCCTCCGCTCGGAAGGCGTCGGTGAATTCCCGGACAAGATCCCGGCCGGGAGCCTGCTTCGCGCTGGAGTAATCCGTCGTGGCTGTATCCCATAGGCAGTATCCGTCATGATGGCGCGTCGTCAAGCATGCATACTTCATGCCGGCCTTCCGGGCCGTGTAGGCCCACAGCTCGGCGTCAAAAAACTCCGGATTCCACTCACAGGCCCTCCGTGCATATTCGTTCTGGTCCAGATGCTCCCGGAACAGAACCTGCTCGCCGCGTCCGTATTGGGCATACGGCCCGAAATGAATGAACATGCCGTACCGGCTTTCCGTAAACCATTTCCACCCTTCCCGGATGGCTGGCGCCTGATTGGTCATTCTTCATGTCCTCCTTAAGGCTGATCCGCCGCTTGGCAGGTCAACCGCGATTATGATGGGTTCGCCTCGATAAAGAGGCTTGGTATGAGCTTTACTCTATCCCGTAGAGGCCTGTCTTGAACACTTTACTTTTGAGGGAAAACTTCGAAAATGGCCAATATCGATCGATTGAAGTCTCATTTCCAGGCAGCCTGCTTCATGATTCGCACCACCCAAAAAACAATCCCTCGTCCGGCTGAAGCCGGGCGAGGGATTGCCTTGTTTCTAATGGATGTGTCGCACCCCAGGTGAGGAGCGATTATTGCTGACTCGCTCTCCATTCATCGAATTGCCGCTTGTATTCCGCCACGACCTCGTCAAGACCCGCAGCCTTCATGGAAGCAAGCATTTTGTCGTAACCGTCCTCGTATTTCACAACCCCGTGCATGACCGGATAGACGCTCGTCTTCAGCTCGGCAATGCAGTTGGCGTACTGGGAGGCGACATTCGTCGGATCAAAGGTGAAGCCGATCGTAATACTGTTCACGGCATCGTCCGCGATGGTTGTACGGCGTTCCAGACGCGCCGGGTCGGTATTCGTCGGATACCGGTTCATCTCGACGTGACCAAGCAGCCAGTACGGCAGCTCGTACGTCGGAGAACCGTTCTCGTTCTTGGCGAGATAATCCTTGGTATTCTTGCCGGTATCCTTCCAATGCACGTCCTTCACGCCGCTCTGCACGAGATCCATGTTCTCTTGGCTGCTGTATACCCAATTCAAGAACTGAATGGCGGCTTCCGGGTGCGGAGACGTTGCCGATACCCCGTTCGAGTTCCGGATCGCATACGATCTGAACTTCGGCTGGTCAGCCAAATAGTAAATATCCAGCTTGGCATCCGGGAAGGATTGAAGGATGGCGTCGCTCAAGCCGACATCCCCCGGACGGTACAGATAACGTCCGGCCAGTTCTTCCTGGTTGATGACTTCCGTAGGCGTCGTCAACAGATCGCTCATGATCAGTCCGCGCGCATAGGCTTCGTTCATGTACTGCACGTCTTTTTTGAACTCCTCGGTCTCAAGCCAGGACTTCACGTTCCCTTGCTGGTCGATGTAGATCATGTTGTCGGCCACCGTAAACGGATAGGTGTCGTAGGTCGTGTGCAGGAAGTAGGCAGGCTCCTCCAGCATTTTGATATATACGTTCTTGTTGTCCTGCGGCCAGTTCTTCTGCAGCGTCTCTGCCGCATCGAGCAGCTCCTCCGGCGATTTCGGCGGCGTCAGGCCATTGGCCTCAAGCAAATCGGTCCGGATCGTGAACATGCCGTCATTATAAGCGGTGTCCGCCCAGAAGTTCGGCACGTAGGTGATCTTGCCGTCGATTTTCGCGGATTCCCAAATCCAGTCCGGCATGGAGGCTTTCAGCTCGGTGCCGTATTGGTTCAGGAGATCGTCGATCGGAATGATCCCGCCCGTCCCGGCAAGCACGGTCGGCCCTTTCGTATCGTGCATGATGGCGATCAGCTCGAATTCTTCGCCTGTGGACATCATGAGGTTGGTCTTCTGATCCCATACGTCCCATGCGATGTACGTCGGTTCATACGTAAGGTTCAGACCGTCGGCCTCAAGCTTTTCGTTAATCGCTTTAACCGCGGTATCCAAATCCTGCGGCGCGGTGCCCGGGAGCAAGTACCGGACGGGCAGCTTCTTCTCTCCGCCGCTCTCCCCGCTTGCGGAGCCCTTCTCCCCGCCGGCATCTCCTCCGCCGGAGCAGCCCGCGATCACGGAAATAATGAACATCGCGGCCAACCACATTGCTAGCGCTTTCCTTTTTTTCATGCCTGTCTCCCCCTGACTTCATTTGGTTTGGTCTTGCGGTACGGTTCCTATCTTAAGGAGACATCGGCGATTGCGTATACTTCAAAATGATCGATTTCGCCATTTTAAAACACTTGAAGAGGCTGTTCAATAAGTCCTCTATCCATCATGAACCAGGTCAGGAAGCCACCAGAACTTCAATTTTTGAAAATGCACTATATACGGTCCGTCACTGCGCTTTTTTCGTCTCAATCGCATGCTGGCTTCGGAACTGCGCAGGCGAGATTTGGTAATGCTTTTTAAACAGCGTATAGAAATAAGTCGTATTCAAAATGCCCACCTTCTCGCTGATCGATTGCACCGACTCCTCGGTGCTCACGAGAAGCTCTCTGGCTTTCTCCAGGCGGACGGCATTCAAGTAATCGTTGAACGACAGCTCGCAATGCGCCTTGAACAGCTTGCCGACATAGCTTCGGGACAGCTTGACCTCGCCCGCCACCTGCTCGAGCGACATATCCGGCCGTGCATAGTGCTTTCGCACATACATCTGAATGAAGTCCACGACCTCGGCATGCCGCACCGCGCCCGACTCCTCGGACAGGCTGCAAAGCCGCAGGGCGAGCTCCTTCAAGGCATCCGCGGTTTCCTGCAGCGTCTGGAAACGGGTAATGCGCCGCGTGAAGCCAAGGAACAGCTCCGCACTCTCCCGGCTCTTCACCGTGTGGACATTGAGCTGCTTGTACAGACCGCCGATGAACTGATTCATGAAAAACATTACTTCATGGTAGTTGTAATCCCGGATCTCCTTGATCCACAGGTCAATTTCCTTCTCCAGCTTGTCCCGCTGCTGCAGCTTGATGGCCTCGATGATCCGCTTCTCCCGCTTGTCCGGATACTGCGCATCCGACCGCTCCTTCTCCGCGGCGACGACCGGATCGCAATGGAACAGCCTGCCCTTGCCTTCGAAAAACCGCTGCCGGAAGCAGGACTGCGCGTAATCGAACGACTCACGCAGCTCCTCGTACGTCTGCGCGGCCGTTCCGATTCCTACCGTGACGGATACGCGGAGCGTACGGAGCATTTCGCCCTGCAGTTCCTCCAGCATGCCGGTTACCCGGATCGGCGGCCGGTTCTGCTTGATCGGCAGAATAACCGCTACGACGCCTTCCCCGACCGCGGCCACCCACGCTCCCTCCGGCTCCAGCATCTGCTGGGCAGCCCGGGCGACGGCGGCGCAGGAATACGATTGCAGCTCCCCGTCCTCACCGCCGGGCGAGCCGTCTTGGCTATCGAGAAGGAGGGCTGCCGCCAGGAAAAACGGCCCCTTGCCGTCTCTGGCCAAGCGCCGGAATGCCGTCTCATCGCCGCCGCTGAGCAGCTGCAGCACCTGGGCCTCTCGGGCGACCGAAGCTTCGGATTCCATCGACCGCATTCGTTCCGTCATCTCTGCGTAGGTCGTATCGAGGATAGCGAATTCGTTGATTTGACGGCGGTTTTCCTTCATTTTCGGAAGGGGAATCATCTTCTCCAGCAGGTGGCGAATCGGATTGTACGCATGATGGGTCAGCCAGATCGACAGGAAGATGCTGACGACAAAGCAGGCCAACGCAAGGATCAACGCCGTCGTTCGCAAGGTCTGCATGTTGAACAGCAGATTTTGATATTGGCTCACGCTGATAAACGTCCAATTCATATCCTTCGATTTGACGTAGGTGACAATGCTCTTGCTGCCGTCGATGGAGCGGGTGAAATAGCCGCTTTCCGAGGTGGAGGACAGAATGGACTGCACATACGATTCCTGCGAAATATCCTCCATGAAGCGGGCCCGGTCCGAATGGGTAATGATCGTTCCATGATCATCAATAACATACAGCGAATCCACCGCTTCGTTCCGGTATCCGCCAATGAGCTCCTGAATGGTGGAGGTGCTCATGTTGATCACAATGGCGCCTTTGGAGCTAAGCGGCGAATAGTAGCTCGGAAGAAGGACAAAGGTTAGCACGTCTTCGCTACGGCTTGGTGAACTGGCGACCGATATCCTGCGCGGGAAGAGGTGAAAATACGTCGTATTCTTGCTGTTGATCTCCTCAAGCAGCTCCTTCTCCTGCTCCTTGGTAATCCCTTTCGTGTTGAGATACGTATTGTTCGAGCCGTTATAGATTCCAATGGAATGAATGAACGGGTAAGTGGACTGAATTCGGTTCAGCGTGCCGAACACGCCGTACTGCTTGAGCGGATCGGCTTTTTTATCCAACAAGGCGTTCACGATCTCCTTGTCGCTGAGCAGCAGGTTGCCGACATTATAGATCTGATCGCGGATGACGCTGGATACGGCGCTGTTCTGCTTCAGCATCGACTCGGAGATTTTCCCGACCTCCTTCGCGGTGCTCCAGGAGAACATCGTAAACAGGACGACGGTTACAAGGGCAATCATGGCTGCCGTAAGCAAAACAAAACTGAGAAACATGTTGCGGTACACTGCATAACGGAACAATCGCTGCCGGATCATATTCTCCCCCCTTGCCATTTGTCTTTTATGAAGCATGGACTTCCATCTAAAATCCAACAACATCGCTGTCATTATATGTAATATCTATGTCAGATTATTGAAGCAATCAACCCACCGGATCGCTGGGTTCGGATCCGCATTTTACTCTCATCTTACATTTGCAGCGTGCATTCATCAATATGAAAACGCATTCTTATAATTCAAAGCTTTCCATTCCATCTTTGGCCTCCCTGCTCAAACCCCTTATAAAATCAGGCTTTTACCGCTATTCTTTCAATCTGGAGGCGCAGACCTGAATACGAAAATTCGAAGTTTTTTCCCGTTTTTAAAGTCCGCTTCCTGCCTTCCAATCCGCTCAAACTCCATTTTCATAGTTTACGGGTCACGGCAACTCTCTTTACACTCGAAACAGAACTGCTGACGCTTGCAGCCCCATCATAAACGAAAGGACGTGCCTCCTATGAAAAAAAGCCGCTCCGGCTTTCTGCGTGAAATCCGCTCGAACGGCTCCGCGTACCTGCTCATCGTACCGGCCGCCATCTATACGCTGGTCTTCGGCTATTTCACGCTCCCGTACATGCTTATCGCGTTTCAGAAATTCAACTTCAAGACCGGGCTCTTCAACTCGGACTGGGTCGGCTTTGACAATTTCAAGTTCTTCTTCTCGTCGCCCCGGGCATGGGAAGTCACCTTCAACACCCTGAAGCTCAACTTCTTGTTCATTATCGTCGGAACCATTGCCGCTATGGCGCTGGCTATCCTGTTCAACGAGCTTCGCAGCCGCTGGTTCTCCAGGGTGACGCAGTCCACGATTTTGTTCCCCCATTTCTTGTCCTGGGTCATTGTCAGCTACATTATTTACAGCCTGCTGTCGACGGACTACGGCATCCTGAACCGGATCCTGGCGTTCTTCCATGTCGATCCCGTCAACTGGTATGCATCGCCGAAATATTGGACATGGATCCTCACGATCGCGGCGGTCTGGAAGGACCTCGGGATGAACCTCGTCATTTATCTGGCCGCCATCACGGGCATTGACGACAGCTACTACGAAGCCGGGCGGATCGACGGCGCTACCCGCTGGCAGCTCATCCGCCATATCACCATTCCGCTCATGCTGCCAACCGTGTCCATTCTGACGCTGCTGGCGCTTGGCAAAATTATGTACGGCAGCTTCGATATGATTTATGCCATCGTGAAGGACAACGGCCTCCTGTATCCGACCGTCGATGTCATCGACACGTACGTTTTCCGTTCCCTTCGCACCATCGGGAACCCGGCACAGGCGATGGCTGTCGGCCTGTACCAGTCTGTGGTCGGCTTCATCCTCGTGTGGGGCAGCAACAAAATCGTGAAGAAGGTGAATCCGGACCATGCGTTGTTCTAATACGAGCCGGAACCGTTCGGAAAGGAGCGAATACCGATGACGTCCAGACCTAAATTGTTCAACACCGTAAACGCCGTTCTGATCGGCATCATCTCCATCCTGTGCATCTTGCCGATGCTGCTCGTGCTCATGGTGTCCTTCACCGATGAAGCCAGCATTAAACAATTCGGCTACCAGCTGTTTCCGACCGAGCTGTCGCTCGATGCCTACAAATTGCTCCTGTTCGGCAGCACGCCGCTGTACCGGAGCTATATGATCTCGATCTTCGTCACCGTGGTCGGCACCATCCTGGCCGTAACGATCACGTCCATGGCCGGATATACGCTTGCCGCCAAGCACATCCGTTACCGCAACCGGCTCGGATTGTTCTTTTTCATCACGATGGTATTTAACACAGGGCTTGTCCCTTGGTACCTCATTAACCTTAATCTTGGATTGAACAACACGATCTGGGCGCTGATCATTCCATCGCTGGTATTCAATCCGTTCAACCTGTTTCTTGTGCGCAATTATATGTCCCAGATTCCTGCCTCCCTCACGGAGGCTGCGAAGATCGACGGCGCCAGCGATTTCTATATCGCGTTCCGGATTTTCTTTCCGCTGTGCATGCCCGTCCTTGCGACGATTACGCTGTTCTACGGCATCGCCTACTGGAACAACTGGTTTAACGCCATCATGCTCGTGGATAACGAGAAGCTCTACCCGCTTCAGTACCTGCTGTTTAAACTGAACTCGGAAATCAGCATGATCCAGCAGATGCAGAGCAGCGGTGCCATTCTCGGCACCCAGACGCTGCCGCAGGAATCGGTCAAGATGGCTACTGCCATTCTGACGATCGGTCCGGTGGTGCTGTTCTATCCGTTCCTGCAGCGGTATTTCATCAAAGGCCTGCTGATCGGCTCGTTGAAGGAATAGGGCAGTGATTGATACAATGCTGCTCAGATGCAACAATAAAGAGGCTAACCGCTATGGCGGTTAGCCTCTTTATGTCGTATTGAATGAGACGGGATTGAACAGCGAGAGACGCCTCATCCTGCTTCGATCTCATTTCCGCACTTCGGACAATATTGGTACAAATCATTGTCGATGGATCTTCCGCAATAAGGACAAAAGTTGAAATCACCTTGGGGAACCGGCAAGTCGCCCTTATGATCCTGCCTCGAATCTTGACCAACATATCGATCGAAGGGATCTGGTTCGTTATCCGTAATATCGTACACCGACATGCGGTTAGCGCCCGTCGCATTTTTATAATGGAAAATCCCTTGCACAATTGCGATGCCGACAAAGACAATCCCGAAAATGACTATGAATACAGGAGCCCCCATGTTCGCGGCCGAGATCGTCCAGAACACGCCGAACAGCCCAACAACAACGCTTCCAGCCGCTCCCATGGCTGACGGCCCACGTCCTGGCTTTATGCTCCGCATCTATCTCCCCCCCTCTCATCGACACGCCTCACTTCATTAAAAAGACAAGGTAATCCGTCATTACCCCCTGATAACCGAAGGATCGAAGCATGGTCGTTATATTGCCTCTATGATAGGTTCCGTGATTCACGACATGCTGAAGGATCTCGGCGATTGAATTTTCCATTTGCCGTCCACTTGCCATCGTATACGAGACCTTCTTCTCCGAATCGGTCAGCGATGATACGTAATCGCGAATTTGCGACTGTAATTCGTCCATCTCCTGGCGCGCTTCCTTAAGATCCGTGAATGCTTTCTTTGCGAAGGTCGAAACCTGTTCTTCTTTGATTCTGTTTAACCATATGTTATCCGCAGAGACGAGGTGACTAACCACTTCGGCAATGGATTTAAACCCTAGATCGACTTCCCTTAAGAAGACTTCGCTTGGCAGCGTGTCAAGATGATCCATCACTCGCTCGTTCGCCCATACGTTGTAGTCATATAGTTGGATCAGTTGTTTGTTCATCACTATCACTCCTTGGTGAGAAACTATTAACATTCCAATCATTACCAAACCACCCCGACCTTAAAATGCCCTTATCTTGGGCGGAGGTGGTTGTGGTTAGAGCTTCTTCCATGATTATACATCTTGAAGGGCGCCGAAGTATAGACAGTGGAACATGGACTTCTCACAAAAAAAGACCAGGTAAATCGGTTTCTTTCTACTACTTCTATTAAGCAAATCAGCCATCGTTAAAGAACGAAGGATGCTACAGTCTAAGCACCATCCATTCCTCATCAAAGTATTGGCCTTCGAACTTAAGGGCATTTCGCTCTAATCCAAACGTCTGAAATCCGATGGACTGATATAATTGCTTAGCAGGATGATTATCGGAGACGACCGTTAAATTAATCTGTTCGATCCCTTCCGCCTCCCTGGCTCTTCGAATCAGTTCCTCCATCAATTGTCTTCCGACCCCCATTCCCCGCTTCTCGGGAATCACATACATTCCAAACACATTGCCCTTATGTAACGTCTTCATGCCGCTCTCTCGCATAAAGGTTACGATTCCAACTAGTGATCCATCCTCCTCAAAAGCCCCTAAAACAAATTTATCCCGACTCGGTTGTATTCTTTCCGTTACCGTTTCCAGAGAGAACTTCACTTCCCGATCGTAGGTGGAGCCAAACGCATGGGGATCCCTTCTTAGCCCGTCTAGTCGAACCTCTTGATATGAGGGAGCATCCGCTCCATTTAACACGGAAATCTTCATGATCTTCTGCCTCCTTGCTTTCTACTTCTCGCAGCGTATTCCAGAAAGGATCGGCTCTACTTGATGGAGCCATTGATGCTTATTGTCGGCAAGTAGAGTGTTCCAGCCGAGCTTTATAGCGGGGATCAGATTCTTTTCTTGATCATCGATATAAAGAACCATGGGATGGGAGGCGCCATAATCATCAAAATATTGTGCTACATGGTGATATATTTGGATATCTGGCTTCGATAAGCCTACTTGATTAGAGATGGTGATGCTTTTGGTATGAGGCTCGATTTGGTCAAGAATCGGTTCCAGCCATTCCTTACAATGATTGCTTAAAACATGAATATCTGCGATTTGGCTCCACTGCCCTAAGGAGTGAATGGCAGGAAGCGGCTCCAGTGACTGAATCAGCAGCTTCCGGGCCTCTTCTCTATTCACCCATTTGATGCGGTTGCATAACCAAATCCAAAAATCGCCCTCACTGAGCTTCCCGGTCCAAAGATCTTTTCGCACTTCGTCAAATTGCTCCCGAATACGCTGAAATGAAAGTCCTGACTCTCCGAATATCGCTGGCCAAAAAGTCGATGAAAAATTGCTCACCAATACCCCCGCTAAATCTAATACGAGCTGAGGCTTACCATTCACGGTTTCTGCCCCCTTTATTTTATATGTAACCTTTGAAAAAGATTGGGGGGCATGGAGCCTGCTAATCTTCGCCTCCCTCTAGTTCCGCTGCATTGCGGTCTAACTATAGTCCTCGATGACCCTTAGCTTGTCATCCTGCACAAGAAACATTGATCTTCCTGTAAGTTTCAAAGATTCCCCGGCTTTCATCCCATTCGGCAGATCCACAGCCAATACCCCTTCGTAATCCACCTCAATCTCAGCTTTATCACCTGTAATCGTGATCTGCTTCATGATCTGGCATCTTTGTGAGAATATCGTCAGAGACTGTTCAGCTAAGGCACGAAATTGCTCGATTCCTTTAGTTTCCGTATCTACTACACCGTCACGAACATTTCGAAATTCAATGTCCTCATGCAGATGCCTGGTCATACCTTCAACATCAAAGGAGTTATAAGCATCCAAATAATTTTCAATGAGCGATTGAACTTGAACATCTCCCATTAGAGAATCCCCTTCCCCTATCGAGTAAGATTAGCAATTTGATGGTTCTGTGGGGGAGACGGCCATATTTGGGCCGCTCCTTAAAGCTCCAGCTTTAACGACTTATAATTATTTCTCATGTACATATATCCTGAATATACGGTTAAGATAGCTGCCATGAGCATGATCGTATAATCAACCCGAAAGCTCGTGATGTATGTAAATGGATCATTGCGTAACAGCACAGCTGCAATTCCAATAACCTGAAGGACTAGCTTGAGTTTCCCATGCTGATCAGCGGCGAGCACGATTCCTTTCGCAGCAGCCATGATGCGAATCCCGGAAACAAACACCTCTCTCCCGATAATAATCAAAGCAATCCATGCTGGGATCAACCGCTGTGCGACCATTACGATCAAGGCAGCTGATACTAATAGCTTATCTGCAAGTGGATCCAATAATTTTCCTAGATTCGTAATCTGGTTATATTTGCGGGCAATACACCCGTCTAATTTATCCGTAACCGATGCAATAATAAATATGGATACAGCCCAGTAACCCCCATACTCGTTCAAATATTGAAAGACTACGGATTGATTCACCAACCAGGAAGGATACGGCTGGCAGGCCAAGAAGAACAGAGGGATCAAGCCAATCCTTAATAACGTTATTTTATTGGCAAGATTCATGTCCCAGCCTCCACTTCAACGATGCCAACGGCCGAATAAGGATAGTCAATCTGCTTCTTTACCAAATCCGCAGTTTCCGTTCCAGCGAATAATTCAATGACATAGACCCCTAAATCGATAGATGTCGCTACGCCTCCTGCTGTTATAACTTTACCATCCTTCACAATCCGGGACTTGACTACTTCCAAGCAGTAAGGTTCCAGTAGGCCATAAACATTAGGATGGGTGGTGGCTTTCTTATTCTTCAAGAACCCTGCTGCCCCCCACAACAAGGATCCGGTGCATACCGAGACTTTGTACTCAACGGATTCGGCGGTCTTGATCCAATCCATGAAATCCTTGTCATGTATGAGCTTTCTGGTTCCCATTCCTCCCGGAAGGAATACGAAATCATATTCAGATAAATCAGGCCTGATGACATACACCTTTACCGTCATTCCAAGTTCATCCGTAACCTCCTCGGTCAAGCCGCAAATATCCCACGTTGTTCCTTGGGACGAATCAAACTGATTAAGACGATAAATCACGTCATAGAATCCAACAAAGTCTAGAAAAGTAACGCCATTAAATAACACTAAGGCAATTCTCATCATATCCATCCTCTCTTATGGTCCAACTACTGGAGCAGACCGAGGCTATGTATTTCAGATTACATTAGAATACATTGTTATAGGAAGCAAAAACTTCCTCACCCTGCATTATTTAATGGTGTCATATAAATCAACTTCAATATCATTGATCCCGTCATGCCCCCATTCATCTGATATCTCCAGATGCCATGCCCGATGAATCCGCTCGAATTGATGATCATCGATCCATCTATGCAGCTGCTCATAGGTGTTTCTGATTTCATGGTTGGGCCCTCTATGTGTGATAACAGCATATTTTTGTTTAGGGACCACTAAAGAAACCATGCCTTCAGGGATCTCATTAATTTCACTTACCTCGACACATACCCAATAACCATCTTCCTCTTCGGAGTAATCTCCAACAATAAAAGCCCCTACAAGTCTCGCCGGATGGATAACTTCTTGGATTTCGCCCAGCCTGTACCTGAGCATAACAGAAGCTTTGGGGATTTCATTGGCATATTGATCACCAGGACAGACTACCCGTATTCCAACCAGCTTTTTTTCATCAAGCTCGACTACTTTCATGGAATGACCTCTCTCCTAATCGCGTTATTCAAACGGACCTTTTACCTGATCAATCATTTATTACAATTGTATATCCTCGTAATGCTCAACGACCGGGAAGGGATCATAGTAATGGTGAAGCAGTGCTTTACATTGTTGGTATTCCTGCGACTCTCTAAAACCAACGGTATGATCCTCCAAGGAATCCCATCTAACGAGCAATATATATTTGTTCTCCACTTCCAGACATTTTTGAAGCTCGTGATGGATATAGCCCTTCATACCAGAAATAATATTTGATGCTTTTCTAAAATCTGCTTCGAAATCCGCGCTGAGTCCTGGTTTTACGTTTAACATAGCTACTTCAAGGATCATACTATCCCCCCCCTTTTTTACTTCATTGGACCTCGTTTATTCACTTCAGGAAGCCGTTAAGTCGCTCATTTTGTTGTTCTTCACAAAACATAATCCGATTTCCTTCACTATCATTGACCGCAAAGAACCTTGGACCATTAGCTCCTTCAATAGGCGAAACAATATCTACTTTCTTGGATTTCATAAACGCATATGTTGCTTCAATATCATCCGTATCGAAGAAGAATAGATGATTTTCGCTTGGCTTGATCTCATCCCGATGTATGCTGTCGAGCAAAAGGCTCGTGTTTCCTAATGGAATCGAGTAGATCGTTTTTACATCAGGATCCGTATTCCGGGTATACTCCTCATCTTTGGGTAACCCCAGGATTTCACGATACCATTCAACCGCTCTAGGCATATTATGTACAATGACAAATACCGCTCCAATTTGTTTTTTCACCGGACTCAAGGTTTTCATATTTATTCGCTCCCTATGTACGTTATTTAATAACTGTTCCCTTAACGCGCCTTCTCACCACACTGCAGCTAATCCAATTGAATGTTTTCTTTTAATTCTTCGTATGCATCAGCCAACCAAGGATGAATCACCTTCAAGGTTTCTTTTCGTTCCCATAAGTAATTGATATATGTAAATGCGCCGTGTGTTAGGGATTCCTGTAAATTCTTTTTCAGTTCATTTAGATAAGGAGGCGTTCCTTTCTGATCCCAGGAGATCTTGTCGGCGACAAACAAAACCTGGTCAAGCAACGTGGAGTTGGACCTCAAGGTTGTATGGCAGCCAACTGCATTTAATATTTCCTCATCTGTAACATGAAAGACTTGTTCCGCCATGACCTTCGAGATTTTCTGGTGAATAATCATTGGATATTTTTCTTCTTCAGGTAATACGTCAATGGCTAATTGTCTAGCTGCATCGATTCTGGCATGGTTCGGAAAAACTACGCTAATGTCATGCAACCAACCTGCCGTCTCGGCCGCGACCGGATCGGCATCAAACAATAATGCAAGCCTCCTAGACTCTGCCCCAACATCCGAGCAATGCTTAGCGGTTTCTGAACACTGATTGAGTGTAAGGAATTGCTGAATATCTGTCTTCAAATCTCCTGTAAAATGGAGATGTTCCGTGAATGGCTTGAAAATAGGATGCATCGTTCGAATCCCTCCCAAGAAATGAAAAGTATGACTTGTATTCACTATTTCATTGAATAATGCATTACCAGAAAATCAATCTCCTGACCCGAAACCTTACTCTTGAATGACTGGCCTTTAATGAACCCAACACGTTCATACACTTTAATGGCTCGTTCATTGAATGCTGCTACAACTAATTGAACATCTGATTTATCATACTCGTCTTTAATAAAATCAAGACTGCTTATTAAGAATTGTTCACCGTATCCCTTCCCCGTCAGTTCCGGCTTTAGACCCAGGCCAAAATCGATGTATTGCTCATCATTATAAATGCCAATTTGATACCCTCCCGGTACACGCGCCGAGTTACCTGTACATATAAATCCTATTAATTCATTTGCGTAATCCAAGACATAGAAGTAGTCACCATTCATAAACTCGGATATATCGTCCAAACCTCCATCCATACTGTATAGAGAGTAAGGTTCTTCATATGTCCATCTGGCGATTAATGAGGCGTATTGCTCTGTCATTTTTAAAAATTGAAATGATGACATGACCAAGCTTGCTCCTTCACATATATTTCCTAAGTACTTCCTCATCCCAAACTTGCACTTCAATATATCTTTCTGGCCCTTTATCTCCATCTGGATTCCAGGCTTGGGGTAATCCATATTCATCAATGATTTTCACGATTTCATGAAACGTATAAATCTGCTCCCTGTATGGTTTTCCATCTTTATACCTCATGGTAGGAAACAGATCCCCATACGTAAAGCTAAGGATATCCGGGTTGAATTCACTAATTTGAATTTGGATTTCTTCCCCAGTGGTATACCATTCTTTAAGCCATTTGCACCTTCCCAATGTCATATAATGGGGATACTTCATTTTTGGCTTTCCGCCTTTTTGAATAAACAACTTGCGGGCTTTCTCTTCTAGATCAAATCGAACTTCCAGATAGTTCTCTGGCCGTTTACTAGCAAAAACGCTCCCCTTCGCTTTTATTGCTTTCATGACGGCTTTGGCCTCATCCAGTGGTAGAGACGATAAGTTCTTAAAAGGTCCATTACTGTCTTCATAATAATGAAATAAATATTGGATATCCATTCTATTGTCCTTCTTATTTGAAGTTTTCTAACTCCTTATTTCTTGAATCATAATCCCTTCGATTTCCCTAATCATTGAAATTTCTACTCGATCTGTCGTTGTGATAAATCCTAACTGCTCGTGGGCTGTCGTCAGTAACCATACTTCTTTGTTCTTAAAGAAGCATAAATCCTCTAGCAAATCAGGATGTCTCCATCGATATAGTCCCTTCGCTTTATTGATTAACAGTTCTTCCAATTCAGGCTTGCAATTGAAATAATATATGTCCGCATGGTGTCCCAATAATCGCGTTCCCGGCCATTCCTCTTGTTTCTTCACCGTATTAACGTATGGCTTTAGTTCTTCGATTAGTATTTTCGTCTTCTCCGTTAACTCCAGTTGCTCTCTTTTAACTAAAATGAACTCATCACATATTTTAAATGCCAATGATATAAGCTGCTTATAAGTGCTTCCAACGGGTTCTTCAAGGATCTGTATCATTTCAATATCTCCTATGATCTTAATAAAGTTGTTACTTGTTGCTTTAGGTCTTCAAATAAAGGTCTTTGTACTGTGCTTATTTCTTCAATTTCAATGTCTTCTATACTTTTAAATTCTAATTGTAATGATTCTTGGTTCTGGTCGTGATAAATTAAGGTTTTATTGTCCGAGGCAATTCGCCATTTGAAATCTACTTCTGCATTAAAAATGAACATTACAAATACAACTTCATTCCCGTCTGGATATTTATATTTCATGCGTGAGCCACTATAAATCGTATAAAGTTCATGTCGTCTAACCTTTAGTCCTGTTTCCTCAAACACTTCGCGGATCATAGTTTCTTCAATGGATTCACCTGCTTCCATTCCACCTCCTGGAAGCCCCCAGTCTCCATAATCTGATCTTCTTTGAAGCAATATCCTGCCTTGGTTATCTCGTATGATGGCTCCTCCAGTTACGATTATCCTCAATCTCGCTACTCCTTTCTCAGATGTTTTGTAGAAATACCGACGTAATCTCCTTTTTACATAGCTTCCTCACCTAGCATACTTTGTTTTCTTGTATCAAAAAAATAACCCAGCCATAGATAACTCATATCTTAGGCTGGGTCATTGGTTGACTATAATTCTTTTAATTATACATCTGACTTAACTCATAACCAAGCGTTATAACAACAAAACCTGGATGCGTGTAATTTCCACAGTTACTACGTTTGATTTGTTGGAAGACAGGATTTATTCTAACCCCAATAATCTTCCATTAATTTCTTAGACCATTCCGGCTGCTTCACCTCGCGGTGGGGAAGGAACTCCTTCATAACCGGTTTAATATCAATGATGGGCGTACCATCAATTGCATCTAAATGTTTTACGATCAATTTTTTATGATGATGCTCCAGCAGTTCGACTGTAGTCAAACCTAATTTATTGGGTCTGTTCTTTCCACGCTGGGCAAATATCCCCACCATGGGAAATTCCTTATTATTTCGTGGATGTCTCGCCTCATATTGAATTTTGTCATCCGCTACTTTATCGAAGTAAAAAATAATCTCCAAATGTGAAAAATCGCCTATTCCTTCAAGCGATGACCCATTTAAATCATCTACCAGCTCAATTTCAGATACAATGGAGCCCCATTGATCATCTTCAATTTCCGTTCGTGAATTACGTACATAGGCAATTGGTTTAATGATGAATTCCATAAGTTAGCCCAACCTTTTGATTTGAATTGAAATGATTATACCATGTTTTGGAATTCCATATCGACATCGTTTCAGCTTATGTACTACGGCACCGAACGGATGGTCTTTAAGATTCCAGTGTCTCGAACACGCTATATTTCTTGAAATCATTGGCAATGGGATGCGGCAGGTAGTTCCTGAGCTCAGAACTGGTTACCCACTTATAATCACTATGTTCGTCTGAGAGTTTGATTTGATCATCTGTTGTCCTGCACAGATAGGTAAGAAGCACGATCTGTCTGAGCGGGTCTGTAAAAAAAGTAGTTGCAAACAATAACTTCTCAACGTTCACTTCAATTCCGATTTCTTCTTTCACTTCACGAATCAGGGCTTCTTCCAACACTTCACCAAATTCAATTTTCCCGCCGACCGTTTCCCAGCTTCCCGCATCTACCTCTTCGGTTGATGATCTTTTTACGATCAATGCCTTGCCGTTTTTAGCTATCACGCCTTTAACTACAACGATGATTTTATTCTCCAAGCTGCCCCCACCTCGACCATTCCCTTTCTTATGCACGATTTATGCTAGATCTCTTGGCGAAATATATAGATAATACATTAAATTCAATATGAAGCAGACAAGACAACAAAATCGAATGCGTCACGTCTGTAATAGCGCCAAAGAATATCCCTCCGATAAAAGCAAACATCATATATCGAATACTCTGTGAAGATAGCTTGTAGTATTGCAAATGAGAAATCGCAAACAGCAGCGCTGATATAACTACCGGAATCGTTACGGGCAAAAACATGACTTCCATAATTTCTGCGGAATGAACGGATTGCTTCAAGATCGGAAGGATCAGCCCTCTAAAGAGAACTTCCTCAATAATCGGATAAGTAATGGCGAAATTGATTATATTGTATCTACCGATTGGATGATATCCCGAATATCGTGAGAATATATAATTTCCAACCAAAAGAATGGCAAACACAGGCATTATCGCAAATATATTTACTGGCGAGCTGTAAACATTATTTTCTGTAAAAAATGGCACTGCGATTAATATGCCGACTGCCCAAAAGTATAAACTGTACTGTCCCAGCTTGTGAGATTGAAAAGTCCTGAACAAGATCTCCATGATCTTATAAGAGAAAGATAAAATGAATGATAACCCTAACGATAAGAACATCATTAAGCTCCTTGTTAATAGAATTTCACTTCATGAAGCCTAATAAAACTCAACATAGGTTATACCTCTACCCAAAATCGATTGACGATGTTTCCATCTTCTTCAATATAATCATGATCTTGAATTCCGCCGTTCTTCATAATCGTTTTCTTGGAAGCAATATTATCGGCATCACATACGACTAACACTTTACGTATTCCCAGTTCTTTGGTTTTCTCTAACGCTAAGGATAATAATTGGGTTGCATACCCTTTACGACGTTCAGAAGGCCGAATCCCATATCCAATATGACCGCCACAATTCAGTAGCTTCTCATTTAGCTGTATTCCGAATTAGCTGTCTATATTCCCAAGCTTCCGCTTATATTTTCGTTATAAAAAGATTATACCATGTTTTGGAATCCTCCCTTCTTCAGCATGTAAAGTGACAAAACGTTTGAATAGCGGGGCGATGGACAGCTGATAATTTAGGACTCAAAGGGCTCGAATACGTTGTATTTCTCACAACCCCGAATCTATCACCGATTATCATGGATTTTAGATATCATAGTCGTATGCACAGTTTTATGCGTAGGATGCGAACGGTTCGATTCAGATAATCGTCAATTAAATAGAAGGAGATCCTAACAACAAGGAAGTGACAAAAGTTGGATGACAGGCAACTGTTTGAAACGTATAAGGAGACGGTGTATCTATTTTGCCGCTATATGGTGCAGAGCCGGGCGGATGCCGAGGACCTCTGCCAGGATGTTTTTTTCAAAGCGATGATTGCTGACCGGACAAACGTGCAGAACACGAAAGCTTGGCTGCTACGAATAGCGGCTAACGAGTGCAATACGTTCCTAAGGAGGAGACAAAACGGGTGGGCCAAGGAGCTCCGCTCCTTCATGTTGGGTATGCCGCTGCGGACCCCAACCGTCGAGGAGACTTTCGAGCATAGGGAAATGGTACATACTCTGCATCTGCAGCTGGACAAGCTGCCTAAGAAAACCAAGCTCGCCTTTGTGCTGCATTATTCCGCTGAGCTTTCGCTGCCGGAAACAGCCGAGGTGCTTAATGTGCCACTGGGCACGGTAAAATCTCGGATTAACCGTGGTCTTAAGAAAATGAGAAAAATGCTGAAAGAAGACCCATCGGGTAATTGGAAAGGAGAGGAGACGCATGCCGGAGCTAAAGGATGATTTTGTAAAAAAGCTGTCTCGCTACCCGGAGGAACAACCGGATTTCGAAGCCATGTTTCATACATTGGAGGAGCGTAAGAGGAAGTGGAAACGAGAAACAGGAGGTCAGGCTGTTCACGCGGAGATCCCATCCTCCAAGACTCGTTACAGGCCGGCGGTTCTACTGGCGAGTGTGCTGGGCATTGCTGTACTTGGCATCACCGCACAGCAGGCAGGACTGTTGAACTCACTGCCGCAGATGATAAATTTTCAAAATGCGGCCGTGGGACAAACGTTAAATGAACACACCGAACAAAGCGGTGTCAGCTTGCATTTGGATCGCGTCTTTAGCAGCCCTTCGACGTTGAAAAATGATCTTACTGATCTGGAATTCCATCTTTCTCTGGAGATTCCCGATCGTTCCGGCTACGATTATGCATTTTTTGACACCGGAACCCTGACCAATCTGGATACTGGAGAGAAAGAAGCGTACATTGCCAACCAGATCAATTTTACTCAAAGTGAAGGTAAGCTTGCCTCTTATTTCGTAGCCCAGGGCAAAGAGCCGTCCAGCATCTCGGGGCGCTATCAGCTTGAGCTTCAAGACCTGTATTTGCGGAAAACCGTCAAAATGCCTCTTAACGGGAAGCTCGATGAAATGAATGGAAGGGCTTATGATTTGAAGGGAGATCGTTTTCCTTCCGTAACGATCAAGTCCTCGGCACGTGTAGGCAATGATTGGGTCGTTCGTTATTCAATCCCTAGGAGTATGAATTCACACAAGGAATTCCTCAACGAATGGAGAAATTCGACCGAGCAGGACAATTATCAGATGGTGCTCGTGACAGGAAATAAAACAATCGAGCCTACAAACAGAGGAACCGCTTCGGGGCTGCGTTCAGAAACCTTTGATATCTCAGGTCTCGACGACCGGGAAATTGCTGAAGCAAAACTGTATTTCACCTTTCCGGAAACGGTAAGGATGGTTGAAGGTGACTGGGATCTGACGTTTACTGTTGATGAGAATCAGGCTTCCCAGCCTTTGAGCACCATTCCCCTTCAGATCGATCCAACCAACGTGAAAGGGTTTGATTTTGTACCGACAAACTTGATTTACACGCCAGCCAGCATCATTGTCCAGATTTCAGGATATTCGGCAGAGCCCGTTTCGGGTCGGTATTTGCTTGATGATGTCAAGCTGAGCGTCGGAAATGTTACCCTCAATGGATTTGTGGCAGACAATAATCGCCTGATGTTTATGCTGGACCAGCCCTATCAGGACTATTCTAATGAGCCAGTTATGCTTGAACTGGATAAAGCCCGGATTGTTCATGAAGACCTGTCACAGAATTGGACACGGCTGAAGGAACCTTCAGCCAAGGAGCAAATTGCGGAGTATAAGCTGGATGCTAATCAGGTGATTCAGTATAAATATTACCGGAAAGGCGATGGGTTAATGGTCATAACGAAGCTAAAGAATGGCAGTACTTTCAGTTTCCTAGGAACAAGTCTTAAAATTAACGGATACAAGATTCAACCTTCTGAAAATCAGTCAAGGAACTCCGGAGAAAGCAAGCGATTTGATTATTATGACAACATACCGGAAGGTGCCGAGCTTGAGATTAATCCAGGCTTGTATATCGTTGAAAACGACAGCTACTCACAAAAAATCAAACTGAAGTAATCCTTCTGGTTCAAGGATGATAGCACTAGGGACGTTCCTCATGAGAGGAGCGTCTTTGCTGTTCTCACTCACACTGCTCATCATTTACGGAAGTTCCCGATGCAGAAACGGAAATATGCGATCCTTGGTTTGCAATAAATTCACAGAACAAAGGAGCCCCAAGAGGAGCTCCTTTGTTCATGACTTAAGTATCATCATATATCAGGTGTTACGTCATTTCATTGCTCAATCCTAAAGCCGGAGAAAACGCCTTTGGAGTTGAAGTAACCTGTTACAGTTGGAGAGCCCTTCTTGGTAAAGATGACGGCATCATGAAAAGCAGATGGGGCTCCGCTATTTTCCTCACGCGCTGCTTGGTACCCCGATAAATCCAGATTCATGATCTCCTTGGCCTGCTTTACGGCTGCTATTTTTAACTTGTCCAGGCTAAATGAATTTACCTTCTCGCGAATGGCCTGCGTTTCTTTCTCAGGATTTTCCACGCTTACTTCGGACAGCTCTTTAACCAGAGATAAAGCTTGCAATTTGATCCCGAGCAGTCGATTGGTTGATTCTTCAATTTCAAGCTCAATATTCCCTTTATTCGTCTTGTACTCTAACGCATACACTTTTTTCTTGTTCAGCTCGATCACGAAGCTTGCTCTCGGGTTATCTTTACCTTGTTTCGCTCCAACTCGGGAAAGTGCTTGGGCTGCCGCTTTTTGGATCGGAGCTGGGACCTCTTTCAACGCCCCTCCGCCACGAGCCGCCTTCCCATCCACAAGGTTAACAAAATCATTATTACTGTAAGCGATGATATCCGTAGAGCCGCCTTCTTCCAGATAATGAACATTCAGTCGTGTATAACCATCTGCAGATTTATTAAAGATCTGTTTCCAGGCGGCATTCAGCTTGGATTTTGTGGAATCATTCAGTTCTACGAGCTTCGGATTCACATAGAGCTTCACTACTTTGCCGTCAGGCTTTACCAAGACCTCGCCGGCCAAAGTACTCTTCTTCTCCCAGGAGAAGCTGATCACTTCACCACCATAGTCGACGGTTTCCGCCTTACTGAAAGAAACAGGGGTCATAATGAACTCCTTTAGCTTCGCCTGCGCGGCATCAACCAGCTTCTGATCCGATGTCAGCTGGTTAACTTTGTTCGAACTGACCGCATTCCCAGCCTGTTCGACTTTACCGCCCTTCCCCGCCTGAATCGCTCCTACTGCTCCTACACCGGCTAGAACTGCAGCCAAGGCTGCCGTGCTTACTACTTTGTAAATTTTGTTCATACCTATCTTCCTCCAAAAAAACATTTATTCGTGTCTAATCCCGAAATATGGGCGACACAATAATATTGACTAATAACAAGGAGGAAGAGTTCCCTATTTTAATCCTCCCTCCAATTCCTTGACCGCCTTTGCTCATTCATCATAGCCTTCACGTTCCTCCTTATGCTCTTAAATTCAGATTCATCCAGGATCTTTGCCAACGCCTTGAACGAATTTAAATCTGTGGTTAAGTTAGTATAGGTTTTAAATTGATAATTCCCTTATCTACCGATGTTTCGATATATCCGACGATTTGGTCAAACGTAAATACATGGAGCTTTTCATCTAAATCGTCCTGATCATACTCCATATCGCCCAATGCGGAAGAAATAAATAGTTTAACCTCACTTGCCTTAACTTCCTGCAAATCCATGATGGTCGGTTGTATGCTAAGCCAATTTCTTAACTCATCCATGACACCATAGTATTCCAGTAACTTTCCATTTAGTAATCGGAAGTCATGATGGTATCGCTTGTACAACCCTTCATCTGCTTCCATTCTATTTTTCAGCCAAGCTAGATTAAACCCTTGCAGCCAAATATCATCGGCGATTAAATGTGCAAAATACCCCAATACATAATGACTGTCTTTATACGAGCTATACTTATGTAGGAAACCATGATAATCGATATATCGTGTATAATTTTGAACTTCGCCTTTGAAGAAGTGGGATATGTCTTTGGTAGGGACAGCGTCAGGAGCTATGCCACCTATTAAAAAGGACGACTTATCCTTAATTGCTAGACTATCTGCAATTTTATTAGCAATAATCAAATGCATAATTCTTGAGCCCATGCATCCACCACCATGTATTTTTTGTTGGAGCTTAGTTACGGAAATAACTAGGCTCTTAAGTTAAATCTTTATATAGAAACTCTCTGTATTTCTTAAAACCTTGCTTATGATAGAACCTTCCAGCAGTTTCGTTGTTGACCCAGTAATCAAGCTCAATTTTGGGGATTCCGTGTTCAAGCGCAAATTCGCATACTTTATCCATCAGAAGCGTACCTAATCCCTTACTCTGAGATTCTTTAATTATGCTTAATTGGTGCACATAAATAGATTTGAATGATTTCTTAAAAGCACTCTCATGGTACTGTTTTATTTCAAACCAAATGTACCCTAATGCTTGACCACTCTCATGAAGAAGATAAAAGTAATGATTCGACGTGTTATCTGCCATCAATTTTTGAAAAAATTGATTAATTTCTTGGTAATTGTATGCTTTAAAATACTCAGGAAATAAAGAGTAATGTAGATCATGAACGGCTTTATTCAGACGAGCGATCGTACTAGAATCTGTAGACCGAACCACTTCCATGTTGAGTTCCTCCATCTTTACCTCAGTAACATGCGCAAATATTTTTTGTTATAGGAACCGGATTCCTCCACTACTCCCCTGCCCCTAATGGCTTCATAAGTAATCAAAGCTCTCCATACGAGCGATACATAATCGTACTCTCCTCCAACTCTTACTTTTCAATCAGTTCTTTAATAAACTCCGATACGCTGGAGAATTCATAGTCCGGCTTTATTAATAACTCGCTGCCATGAGAATTGTCGAGCCAATTCACTCCTACAGTCTTCACCTTGGCCCTAACTCCTGCTTCAATATCTGCCTGACTATCTCCGACAAATAACGTTTCTTGAGGCGAGCATCCCAATAGCTTCATAGCCTTGATAATCCCTTCCGGATGAGGCTTGGGATCAACAACATCGTCACCGGTTATCGATACTTGGAACAGATCATCTGGAAATAGATGCTTTACGGATATTTCATAGCTTCTTCTTGCCTTTCCGGTTACGATTCCGGTCAACATCCCTTTGTGGTGAATGAGATTTATCAATTCGAGGATTTCTTGGTTACCGGATACGAATCTGCTATGTTCTCTTTCGTAGTGCAAATAGTAATCAGCAACCGCTTCATGAACCCGATCTTTACAGCGTAAATTCTGTTGAATGATACCAACTTCGGATGGTCCGAACATGGCAACAATATCTTGATCCGATAATGTTCGTTGATCATAGGTAGTAAAGACCTTTTGAAACGAATAAAAACAAACAGGCAGCGTATCTGCCAATGTTCCGTCAAAGTCGAACAAAATCGCTTTATATTTCAAAGT
Organism: Paenibacillus sp. FSL R5-0810; assembly: GCF_038002285.1. NCBI lineage: Bacteria > Bacillati > Bacillota > Bacilli > Caryophanales > Paenibacillaceae > Paenibacillus > Paenibacillus sp. FSL R5-0810. The sequence goes on along the minus strand of NZ_JBBOCF010000001.1, from coordinate 444,989 downwards.
GGTCACCTCAATTAAATCTATATTTTAGATCCGTTATTAGTCTTAAGGTTTTTTCTCTTGTTATTTACGACTCCAAATGGAACATGAACCGAAGGGAATTTTCTGGCTACTCCCTCGATATGACCTACTTGATCGTCAAAGAATATATGTGGCATAAAAACATTCAACACCCTTATTTTTTCGACTCCTCCAAGAAAAAACGCTTCATCCACTCGAATATCAAGCTTTCTAAGTGTAGTAATCATTCTTTCATGGGCAGGCGCATTCCTTGCAGTAACAATAGCTATTCTAATTCTAGGTTTATAGGTGGGATCATTTTGGTTCTTATGTATCTCTCGTTGCTGAAGTTTGGAGATTTCTGTGAAGAATCTTAATAGCGGCCCCGCAGGCAAAGGCTCACTAGCCATCTCCTTCTCATGTGAATGAAATTTATCTAAAGCACCACTTTGAAATATAGACTCAGCCGAGTCATCAGCAATGATACCATCGAAATCAAATGCTAATCGTATTTCATTATCCTGTTCATCATCGACATAGTCCGAAGGATAGATACATCCTGCAGGGTACCCATGTTCAACAGCTTCTTTAACGTCATCTGGATTACCGGATAGAAAAAGGGTTGCATTAAAGGCTGCCATATATTTAAAGGGATTGCTTCCTGCCACAAAAACAGCTCTACTAATGGTTAATCCATAACGTTCGATAGACTTGAAAACGCGCAAACCCGTATCAGGATCATTTCGAGAAAGAAGGATAACTTCAACGATTTGATCTTGAGGAGTATTTATGCTTAATAGCCTTTTTATTAGCGGATATGCAACACCAGGCATTAGTATTTCATTCTCATGTTCTCTTTGGTACGCTCGATAGGCTTCCTCTCCTTCTTCGCTAAATACACGATGGGACTCTGTTAAATCAAACAATGCACTTGAAGCCACCGCAATTACAAATTTACTCTCAATATCAAATGGCATAGTTCTTTCGCCCTTTCTGCTTCCTGCTGTAATACTAAATTTTTTTAATTTTATAATCGCTTGCTTGTGAAATGATAACTGGTCACCTACTTCATGGGCTTAATCCCAAGATTCCATTGCTCTATGATTCTCTCGATCTCGAGCAAATCTCTGACCATTCCATCACATCCAACCGGCTCTGTATAAAAAGCATCTTCCTTCCAGATCCCTTTCATTCCCGCGTTCTTGCTCGCAGCAATGTCATTCGCAGGATGATCTCCTACATAAACGCAGGCTTGAGGTTGTACCCCCATCCGTTCAGCTGCCCTAAGAAATATGGCTGGATCAGGTTTTCGAATGCCCTCGATTTCGGAAATCAGAATCACTTCAAAATACTTCTGAATTCCTAGAGCCTCAATATTACTTGACTGGAAGTCCCCAACTCCATTCGTAATGATTCCTAGCTTAAAGCCATGGTTTTTAAGTCTTTCCAAAACCTCGTGCGTATTCGGAAAGGGGACAGCATGTTTACTGAATCCACTCGTATAATCAGCTAATAGTTCATTCCAATCCAGCGGCAGCTCAAACTCCTTGATCAACTCCTGGTAGACTCGATCCTTCCACACATAGCCGCGATGATCTAATTCAATAAATCGGTTTGTATATCGCTCCATCCCTATACTTTTAGCGTTATGTATAATCCTCGCATATTGATCAACAACAAAGTGATATAGAGAAGTGCTGCGGTCTAGCAATGTCCCATCAAGATCAAAAATAACAGCTCGAATCATAGGATATACCGCCTTTCATAACGATGACCTAAGGACCTCTACGTTACCGAATTACATGCTCTTGATGTCTTCCTTTATTCTGTACTTTTCGGTTTTATTCGCTCGATAAAATAAACTAACGGTGGACACAGAAAACGTGTGGTTATTTTCAAAGTCAAGAAGGATATCCTTTCTCATCTCTTCAATGGTAGCTTCGGATAACCTTGATTTTCGTGCTACCGTAATATGAGGCTTATAAAGCTCTAGTTCAAAACATTTCTTAATACTTTCCTCGTTTGGCTTAAACACCGACACAAGTTGTTTATGCAGCTCAATCAGCTCATCTGACTGAACATCCAGATACAATACATCTTTATCTCCAAAATATCTCGGCCCACCAACAGTAATCTGTAAGTCCCGAAATCCTGAAATGACCTTCCGGCATGCCGGAAACCAGTTCATATCCTCTGTTAATCCACACGAAGCTTTGACGGTGATATGAGGGTCCGATCCATCGAGATATTTATATTTTTCTCTTACGTTCATGACCTTCTCATAAATATCCCCTTCGGGAACAATGCCAAAAAAGAATTCCATTTGTCACGGCCTCCTTCGCTATGCAGTTTCTTTCAGCGGTCTTCAAATGTACTTTCCCAGAACGGTCCTTCTTCTTTATTAAAATATCTCTGAATAACCTCTCTTACGGGGTATGGCTGCAGATTATGCTGCTCCATGTCATTCATTCGAATCCAGTAAAACTCCAAATGGTTCTCTTGGGATTCAGGGTTTATTGAATGATCGATATGTGGCAACTCGACTCGAAATAAATGATTGAGTTCCTGATGGTAGGTCGTGGGAAGCTCAAAATCAGCTTCAACACATCCTATATATTCCCCCACGATACTCTCTTGTCCAAACTCCTCTTTAATCTCCCTGGATAACGTGGTTCTCATGCCTTCCTTAAACTCTACGTGACCGCCTGGAAGAAATGTGTTGTCCATGCCCTTACAGTGCGCGACTAATAGGTTACCATCCGAGAGAATAACCCCTCTGGCGAGCACATGATATTTTTGATTGTTGATATCCCTATATTTCATAAAAAATCATCCTTATCAATTGGTTTGAGCCTCATTATTTCACCAGTTTAGCCCACATTCCTGTTTAGCCCACATTCCTGCGTTCTTACAGGACTTATTTAGCTCTGAGGTGTTCTTTACATTTCTTAGGTTCTCTGTAATCTATAGAAATGACCCAGCCACAGATCGCTATTAATCCTAGGCTGGGTCGTTGGTTGTTTATAGCTTACTTCCTGAAGTATACATCTAAATGTCAAAAGACGGTAGATTCATAGGAAAGGACTCCTCCATCTAGGCATCTATGATTCTTGTTACAAGTCGGAAACATTTTAGATATTATTTCGACATGTTTCTCCTATATACTCTATGTGTAATGGGATCAGGAGGGATACAGCATATGAAAAATAGCAAATTAACGTCGTTCATGCCGAAAATCGTCATCGGTTCCTTGGTCGCAAGCTTGGCTTTAACCTGCATGCCTTTTCCAAAGGGAGCTGATCAAGCGATTGCCGCTGCATCGCGCTCGTCGCAGAGCTTCGCGAAATTTATGCAGATGAACGCTCCGAGCCGGACCGTGAAAACCATAGGCGGAATTCAAACGGTCACGAACCTTTCCAGCACGGTTGTACTGGTAAACAAGCAGAGAAATCTACCTTCCACTTATGTTCCGAAGGATCTGGTCGTTCCCAATGTTCCGTTCAGCTTCTCTGGGCCAAGCCCTAAGAAGCAGTTGAGAAAAATCGCGGCCAATGCCTTGGAGGATTTATTCGCTGCTGCTAAAAAGGACGGCATTGAGCTCAAAGCTGTCTCCGGCTACCGTTCGTACGCCACGCAAAAATCGATCTTTGAACGCAACGCCAGCATCAAAGGCGAAGCCGTAGCGAACAAGACCAGCGCGCGCCCGGGACAGAGCGAGCATCAGACCGGTCTAAGCATGGACATCTCCAGCGCCTCGGTTGGATATGCACTGGAGCAAAGCTTCGGCAGCACGAAGGAAGGCAAGTGGCTGAAAGCCAACGCCCATAAATACGGCTTCATTATTCGTTATGGCAAGGGTAAGGAAAAGCTTACCGGTTATTCGTACGAGCCTTGGCATGTTCGGTATGTCGGCGTTTATATTGCGGGAGAGATCACGAGACAGAACTTGACGCTTGAGCAATACTTGCAGAAATCCATCTGACTTTAAGAACGGGCAGCCCTGCTGCCCGTTTCGTGTTAAGCGCCTCTTAGACATGAACATCATCTAACTCATCAGGACAAATAATAATGTATTATTCCATTTCATATTGATCATAGTTCAATTCCGATAGCGTAGTATGGAAGCTTTCCCTTTCTGCATCGAAAATTTCTTTCTCGATGATTTGAAAAATCACAAAAGCAGCCCATCCTCTAATGAGGAGTGAGCTGCTTTTCGTTGACCATGAATCCTACATCCTAAATTACACGGTTCCATAATGCTGATGCATATTGCCAACCAAATCGAGAGATCCCTTTTGCAGGAATTACTGTCTTATGATGAGGATGTCTCTAGGCGGTCTGCCTGTGCTTTGAATTTGAGAAATTTCAGCATCCGTAAGATTTCGTCCTACCAAAATGAGCGAAGATGTTACATTATCAAAATTGCCTAAGTTCGCTACATTTTGGCTTCCCCGGAATACACGGAATGATCCCTGAAAGTTAATTCTCGAAAATAGTACAAGGGTTACTTGAGAGCTTTCCACTACATTTCTAAGCCGAAAACTCGAAAGGATGTTGTCAAATCGAAATGCTCCAAGATCGCGAATTGCAACACCTCCGCGTCTGAAGAGAATCCTACGAACAGAAAAATTAGGGCCAGACCAAAGAGCAAGACGTAAATCGCTGTTTGCCATCTATACCACTCCTTTTCTTGGGAATGATATAGTATATTACCAAGTTGAGAGAATGGTATAAGGCAAAAATATCAGTTTAAAAGTTTGTTTTTTCGTATAAACATAGATTTCGTTATCCTTAAATCCTCTCAAGTCTATTTACAAGATTCATAGTCATCGATTTAACTATTTAAGGAAATCCGGACAATACAACAACAGGAACCTTTCTCACCCAACTTCTGATATCCCAAGTTGTTATGGGTAACTCCTTACATGTGCTGCTTTCCGCTGCACGATACGAGGTGAACTTATCAAAACGATATAGTAACCTCAACTTTGACGAGGACTGGTTCCATGAACAGCTTGCTGGTTATGCGGCTGCATAAGCTATTTCCCGATTTACGCTAAAAGACCTCCCAGCTCTAGGCATACGCCCGTTCCAGCTGAGAGGCCTATTATTTTTTTATCATGGACTTTCCTTATTCCAAAGTCTCTTCCTTCTCAAGTGCTTGGCAGCCTTCGCATAATCCATAAACCTCAAAGCGATGCCGCAAGACTTTGTAATTCCCGGGTAATACAAAACCGTGGTCCATTGGACAGTAATCAAAGGGAAGTGTTTTTTCGCAGTTAACGCAAATCAAATGATGATGGTGGTGGGTCGTGCAGTTCTCTTTGAACTTTAAACCCCCGTCCATAAAATAGAAATGCTCCAAAACCCCCATCTCACTTAACATGCGAAGATTACGATAAACCGTATCCAGACTCATGCTCGGGTAATAGACGGACATTTGATCATATACATCTTTGGGTGATAAATAACCGTCGTGGTCAGCGAAGATCTGAGCTAACGTCCTTCTTTGTTCCGTTACTCTCCATCCATTTCGCGCCATCGTATTCAGCATGTCTTTCACTTTGGCTTGGCTGTTCTCCTTCATTACCATACGTTCCCTTCCTGAGTATACAAAACATCCTGCATAATACCGTCTCCATGTTTTGAAAAAGATTTATTCTTGTATTTTATCAAGAATGAAGGGAAATGTCATATATGGCTACTATCATGAAATGAATGGATGTCAAACAATGAGTACGTTAGCCCTCGCCCTCTATCTTTACTCAAACGTGCACCTTACCAGTTGGACTTCTTGATACCTGGAATTTGTCCTTTGTGGGCTAGCTCGCGAAACACGATCCGCGACACGCCAAACTTGCTAATGTAGCCTCGGCGTCTGCCGGTCACCGCGGAGCGATTGTGAAGTCTTGTCGAAATCTATTCATTTAAAGCTGCCTGCAGGGCTTGGAGATTTTGGCGCATGATCGCAATATAATCAAGCTGTTTGGAAATATCCTCTTCCGTCAACCCTTCAATCGGATTTAATACAGCAGTGGTTGCTCCGATTTCAGCGGCAATCGTTTCTGCAACGTTTGAAGCGACAAGCGTTTCAAAGAAAATGGTGTTAACGTTATTTTCCTTGGCGAATTCAATAATCTTGGCCATTTGCGATGCCGATGGCTCCTGATCAGGGGACAGGCCTGCTATCGGTACCTGGGTTAAGCCGTATTCTTTGGCCAAATACCCGAACGCAGCATGCTGGGTGATGAAGTCTTTTCTCTTGGAATCCTTCAAGCCTTCTTTAAACTCCTGATCCAACGCCTCCAGCTTGCTTACGTAGGCATCTGCATTCGCTTTGTAGGCATCCTTATGCTGAGGATCTGCTTCGGCCAAGCCTTGTTCAATATTACGCACTTGCTGAATAGCAAGAGCAGGTGAAAGCCACACATGGGGATCAAGACCGCCGTGATCATGATGATGCCCGCCTTCTGCGCCATGGTCATGGGCATGCTCATCTTCGTGGCTATGTTCACCTTCTGCGCCATGGTCATGCGCATGTTCATCTTCGTGGCTATGTTCACCTTCTGCGCCATGGTCATGCGCATGTTCATCCTCGTGGCTATGTTCGCCTTCTGCGCCATGGTCATGGGCATGTTCATCTTCTTGGCTATGTTCACCTTCTGCGCCATGGTCATGCGAATGGGAATGCCCTTCGCCTTCCATGATCTCTATTCCTTGACTTGCCTCAATTACCTTCAGATCGCGATCTTTTACGCTATCCAGTACCTGATCGATCCAGCTCTCCATACCGGCACCGTTATAGACAATCACGTCAGCATCAGCAATGCCTGCCATATCCTGCGGCGTAGGTTCCCAGTCATGCGGTTCAACCCCTGCCGGAACCAAATTCTCGACATCCGCCATATCACCAGCAACTTGGCGCGTGAATTCATACATCGGATAGAAGCTTGTTTTAATCTTTAATTTTGCTGCTGTTGATGTATCTGTTACTTGGCTATTTGTTGTATTCATGCTTCCATTGGATTCACTTGGCTTGGCAGAGCCGCAGCCCGCGACAGCCAATGCTGCGGATAATGAAAAAGCGGCAAGGATTCGTTTATAACTCTTAATCATGATTAATAACTCCTCTTACTTTCGGTTTGTTTATTTGTACAGATCTTCGATTTCGCAATTGCAATAGCTTCTGAATGAATACAGCTATGAGCAAGAACCCTAACAAAATGAGAGCAATCGTGCCACCAGGCGGCGAATTCAAATAGTAGGAGGCGGTTAGTCCCGAGAAAACGCCAACCCATCCTGTAAGGACGGCTACGCCCATGGCAGCTATAAACCCGGGAGCAATCCGGAGTGCGATCGAGGCTGGAAGTACAATAAGTGCCGATACTAGCAATACGCCAACGATCGGCATGGAAGCAGCGACCGTCATGCCTGTAAACACGGCGAATAAAAAGGAAAGAAGCGAAACCCGAGTCCCTGAAATCGCAGCAGTCTCCTCATCGAAGGCAAAGTTATAAAGGGGCCGGCGTAAGGCAACAAAAAACACCAGCCCTAATGCGGCTACGATGGCAATCAAAGCGAGCTGGGTATCACTGACCGCAACGATGGATCCAAAAAGGTAGGAACTAAAGCTTTTATTCAAATGCGGATTCAAACTCATCAGGACGACGGCCACTGCCAGTCCGGACGTCATGATAATGGCGACCGGCACCTCGGTGTAGGTTCGGTATACCCTTCGAAGCTGTTCAATGACAAGCGCTCCGATAATGGCGATCACAAATCCGCTTATCGTCGGATTGAGATGCAGGAACGATCCTAATGCCACCCCTGCCAGCGATACATGGGAGAGGGTGTCAGCCATAAGCACCTGCCGTCGAAGCATTAAATATACGCCGAGGATCGGAGCGATAACACCAATCAGGCCTCCTGCCCAAAACGCACGCTGCATGAATTCGTAACCGAGCATCGCCATCCCGTATCCTCCTTTCGTTCCAGATGGACGACCCGGTCCAGGTAAGGATCGATTTCCTCCAATGCATGGGTAACCATGATCACCGTTTTTCCTCTATGTTTCACATAGTGATCCAGCAGCTCGTATAACTCTTTACGGCTCGCTTCATCCATCCCGGTTGTTGGCTCATCAAGGATTAGCGCCTCCGGCTCCTGAGCCAACGCTCTGGCAATACAAACCCGTTGCTTCTGACCCCCTGACAATTCACCAATCTTATGGTTGCGATATTTCCACATTCCCACTTCCATCAGGCTTTTCTTGACGGCCTCATGATCGCTGGCTGCAAACCGTTTGAACAACCCGAGACGATGATAACGGCCTGAACGAACAAGTTCGATGACTTTGCTGGGGAAACCGGCATTAAACGAAGCCACAAGCTGGGGAACATAACCAACCGTTATTGGTGATCCGTCCTCCGATACACGATTCATTTCAATCGTTCCGCTCCAAGGCTTGGTCAAGCCCAGCATCAATTTCAGCAGGGTCGATTTCGCTGCACCATTGGGACCTGAAATCGCGATAAATTGCCCGGTATGGATATCCAGTGACAGGTCCTGGATAACAGTTCGATCTCCGTATCCAAACACGACGTCGCGCATGGAGGACAAAATCATTTCAATCTCTTCCTTCCTCATGACAGAACATTCAACACTGTCTTGCGTAATAATTACGATTAATAACACTGCCTATATTAACGTGTCTCGCGATGCAGCGTATATCTTTTCAATCTAGGGCAATACTTGCGCATTTCCAAACGCTCAGGATGATTTTTCTTATTTTTGGTTGTCGTGTAATTCCGATCTCCCGTTTCGGCGCATGCCAATGTAACGATGACTCTCATATTTTGCATCCTCCTTATTAGTAATTTTTACGATTAGAAATCGTAATCTCTATGTGTATCCTTTGTCAATCCCCAATCGGATGATGACTTCTATTAATAAGCAGCGACAATTATTGGTTTATACTCTTCAATCGCGTTCTGCATATGCTTCATCTGAAGAGGCATTCGCTCAATAATCGCTTTACGTTTTGCTTTTAGCACAATTTGCTCGATATCAGCAAAGCTGCACCTTGCAAGCTGCCGGCAAGTTTCAGTGAAAATTGACGGATCACATTCAAATTCGCCAATGAGAATTTCAATATATTGCTTCATTTGCTCCTGCCCAGGCACGGTATAGATTAACTTCGTATCGAACCGGCGCCATATCGCCTGATCCAGATCCTTTTCCAAATTGGTGGCGGCCATTATAATGCTCCGGTCTCCAAAATCATCCAAGCATTGGAGCAACGTATTTACAGCACGCGCCATCTCCTTGACTTCATCGTTGTTATCTCGAGTCCGGGCTATGGCATCGAATTCGTCCATAAACAGGACACACGGGAACGCGCTGGCATAATCGAATATTTTACGGATATTGCTTCCGGTTTCCCCCAAATGACTGTGAATGATCGCGTCCAAGCGAACCAAGACAAGTGGAAGCTCAAGGACCTTAGCCATGTAAAAAGCCGTTAACGTCTTACCTGTTCCGGGAAGTCCGTACATGACAATCTTGTTTGGAACCGGCACGCCATGCTGTTCAAACTCCTCCCTCATTCCTAAAATTTCAATAAATTCTTTCACAATTCTTTGATTGACTTCTGACAAAATGAGATGCTTTGCCTTTCTGGTACATTCTTTGGGTGAATATAGGTTTGCCATGTCAATTCCCTTCGCACGGGGAAGACGCTGGCTCGCATTACTTTTACTCATGAATGGCTGCTGCTCCTTCAGTGTATATAATCAGTTATGCAATCCAAGGCAATGGATTCTCAAAGCACGCCCAATTCAAGCTCATTTCCCCATCGGTAAGCAGACACTGATCCAACGCAGCCTCAATATGCTCTCGGTCCATATCGATCCCGATCATCACCAACTCGGTTTGCCGGTCTCCCCAATGGGTGTCCCATTTCACCCGTACATCCTCCTCGGTTCGTAAAATCTCCTCTCTTTCGGCTGCAGGAAGCGCGGCAACCCAATATCCGGCGGGTCCAAACTGAATCGAAGGGCCAGCTTGGCTTAAGCTTGCCGCAACATCTCCATCTGCAGCCAACCACACCAGTCCTTTGGCTCGAACAACCTGTTCAGGCCATTCCCCCATGAATTCAGCCAACCGGGATGGATGAAAGGGCCTTCTGCGGCGATACACGAAGGAGCTGATTCCATACTCTTCGGTCTCCGGGACATGCGCTTCTTTTTGCAATTCCTGGATCCATCCGGCTGACAAACTTACACGTTCAAAATCAAACAATCCCGTATTCAAGATCTCCGACGGATCGACCTGTCCATGCCGGGTACGAATGATCTTGGCGCTTGGCTGCAGCTTCCGAAGGACAGCTTCAAGCTTGTTCAATTCCGCGTCATCCACGAGATCACATTTATTTAGGAGCAGTACATCGCAGGTTTCGATCTGATCGATCAGCAAATCCACGACATCACGATCATCTTCGCTTCCCGCGCCCTGATTGCGGTCCAGAAGGCTCTGACCGGATGCGAAATCCTGCCAGAATCGATTCGCGTCCACGACGGTGACCAAACAATCGAGCTTGGCCAGATTCGTTAAATCGATCCCTGTCTCTTCGTCGGCATATGTAAATGTCTGAGCGACCGGGATCGGTTCGCTGATGCCTGTGGATTCAATCAGAATGTAATCAAACCGTTGTTCGCTCGCGAGTTTTTCGATTTCCTTCATTAAATCATCTCGCAGCGTGCAGCATATGCATCCGTTGGACATCTCAACCAGCTTCTCTTCCGTGCGGGATAAGGACGCCTCTCCCTTAACCAGTGCTGCATCAATGTTAATCTCGCTCATGTCATTTACAATGACAGCGACCTTCAGGCCTTGCCGGTTATTCAGTACGTGATTTAATACCGTCGTTTTTCCCGAGCCTAGATACCCGCTGAGTACCGTTACGGGGATTTGTTGTTGTGTCATTGCATTCTTCTCCTTGTGACTTGATATTGGACTTAAAATAGACTAATCCATATTATTCGTAATGATTACGATTTATGACAACCCTAATATAATTGCTTTTATTCAAAATGTCAAACGTCCATATTTCGATACGGCAGTTCGTTAGGATCACAAATCATCTTGGCTCCAAAAAAACCACAGCGAATAGACCAAAGATGATCATGGATCCCTGGTCTACCAGCCCTTGATTTTGTAAGCGTTGAGCAATTCCTCATCCTTCACGATGAACGACTGAATGGGGCAGGAATATGGGCGTTCCCGCCACAGGATCCTTCAACACCGTAGCGTGTATTCCGAACACTTCCTGCAGCACAGCTTCAGTCAGCACTCGATCCGGCGTACCATCCCGTACAATCCGCCCGTCCTTTAGAACAACCATGCGATCCGCGTATCTCGCCGCCTGATTCAAATCATGAAGCACAACAATGATCGTAGTCCCCCTCTCCTGGTTCAGCCTCCTAACGAGCTCCAGTATCTCCAACTGATGTCGAACATCCAGAAATGTCGTGGGCTCATCCAGCATTAACACGGGAGTCGACTGCGCGATCGCCATGGCAATCCACGCTCGCTGCCTTTCTCCCCCCGAGAGAGAATCCAGCGGCCGCTGCTCGAAAGCTTGCATACCGGTAACTTTAAGCGCTTCTTCGATCGCAGCATGATCCTGCTTTTTCAACATCCGCAGCGGACCTACATGAGGATACCGTCCCTGCTCTACCAGCTCTCTGACCGTAATGGCCATCGGAACCTCCGGTGACTGAGGGAGTATCGCCATCTTCCTTGCCAAGGACCTCGGAGATTCTTTTGCAATGGCATGCCCATCCAGATATACACACCCTTTCTGCGGCATAAGCAGCCGTGCCATGGTTTTAAGCAGCGTGGATTTGCCGGATCCGTTGGTGCCCAAGAGCGCAGTCACACCACCCGATAGGATATCCATAGACAGCTCTTTGAGGATGGGTTTGTCGTTATATCGCAGCTCTATGTTCTGAGCTTCCAGCAAGGGTTTTTGGGATTGATCTTCTTTCATCTTCGTCTCTGTCTCCTTGTTCGTTGAAACATTCAATGTGATTTTCTTTTTTGCTTAATGAGATACAGAAAAAAAGGAGCCCCCATAAAGGCGGTAACTGCCCCTACCGGAAGGGAAACTTGCGAGCTTAAACCGAATACATGCAGCTCGAACGATACGGCCTGGGCAATGACATCGGCGCCGAGCAGCAGCACGCCTGTGACAACCGTACTGAAAGGGAATAATCTTCTTGCATCTTGGCCTACCAGTCTCCTTGCAATATGAGGACCGATAAGACCAATAAATCCGATCGCGCCAACAGCTGCAACCGCTCCTGCGGTCAGCAATGCCGCCAGGATGAGCATCATCCATCTCATTCGACGAACAGACACGCCCAGACTAGCCGCCGTAGACTGCCCTAATTGCAACGCATTCGCAGCTCCAGCGCTAAGAAGACCGAGAGGGATGATGACTAATGCCCAAGGACAAAGCATATCCCAATGCACCCATACCCGGCCATTAAGGGAGCCGATCATCCATAACAAGATGCTGCCGACCGCTTCCGTATGCCGGAGCAGGATCAATGAGGTGCAGGATTGCAATACGCTGCCCGTTAGTATTCCGACTAACGCAAGCCTGGTGATATCCATTCCCTTGCCAAGACTTAATGCGTTAACAAAAAGGACGGTGCCGATGCCGCCGGTCCATGCAACCAAAGGAAGATACCTCGTCGCATCCCCTAAACCGTCAGCAAATGTGATCCAAATGACGATCATCAACACCGAGCCTGCCGATACGCCGAGTAATCCCGGCTCTGCCAACGGGTTGCGGGTTATGGACTGAAGAATCGCTCCTGCCAAGCCCAGCATGGCGCCCGCTACAAGCGCAATCAAAGTCCTTGGCAATCGAAGCTGCCATATGATTTGTCGATGGTGTGCCTCTTCATGTACGTTCGCCAATGCACGCAGAATATGCTGCGGTGAAACCACCACTTTGCCAAATGCGATATGCATGACACACAGAATCAGGACAAGCAGCAAGGCTGCCAGGAGTCCGATCTTATATGTCATCTCATAGGGATTGCGATTACGGATCAGCTTGTTCATTCTGAAGACCGCCCCCCAAGCTTACGCAAAAACAATCCGATAATAACAGGTCCGCCGATTAAAGTCGTCCAAAGCCCGACAGGCACTTCCCTGGGCATAAACACGGTTCGTGCCAGGATATCGGCCGTTGTTAACAGGACGGCTCCGAGCATTGCCGAGAATGGAAGAACGAACTTTGCGTCATATTGCTGTGATAGGCTCCGTATCAGGTGTGGAGCGATCAAGGCAATATAGCCAATAGGTCCGCACTGGGATACAACCGCTGCCGTCATCGTGCAGCATACGATGAGCAGATAAATACGCACCCGCATGACATGAAGTCCCAGTCCTTCGGCCGTCTCGCTCCCCAAGCGCAGTACGTTCAAAGATCTGGCGAAGCTTAAGGAAAGGGGAATCGTAACGAGCGCCCAAGGCAACAGATGACCGACATGAGTCCAATTGCGGTTCGCCAAATTCCCCATCAGAAACGTAAACAAGAGGCTCGCACTATTGGATGACCCCATCGTAATCACCCATACCACCAATCCGTTCATGATCGCAGTGACAGCAGCGCCGATAAGGATAATATGTATGCCTCCATTTCTTCCCCCGGCTGCCAAAATAACCACAGCCCCGCCTATAAGTCCTCCAAGAAGGGCAAACCATGGCTGCATGCCATAGGAGACGGGAACATGTAAAACCGTAACAAGAGCCATCATAAACGAAGCTCCCGAAGAAACACCTAACAACTCCGGACTTGCTAATGAATTTCGAAGTCCATCCTGCAGAAGAACGCCGCATAATCCCAGCATCGCTCCGGCAATGCAACCTAATACGATTCGAGGAAGCCTGATCTCCAGAACGGACACCCTCTCGAGTTCGGTTCCCCCGTTAAAGAACAGCAGCTGCTGCAAACCTGACCAGGATATTTCCGGGTAGCCGTACTTCATGCCGATTGATATCACAGCAGCCATCGTGAAAAACAATGCAAAAAAAAGGGGCGCTCCCCCTATTTTTGCTCTCTTGATTATGGTGGGATCGGTACGCTGCAAAGCTATTCCACCGCTTTCTTATAAAGCTCGGGATACATGTGGCTCATCGCTTCGTCTAAAATGATGCCGAGCGACCGCGTTCCCCTGCCGCTGGCCCATACGGATGTACGCATCTCATGAACCTGTCCATTCTTCACCGCGCGGAGTCTGGACCACAGCGGGTTCGTCTTGAATTGCTCGGATAATGGCTGTGAGTCGGGGCTGAACGTGAAAGTTTCGACAAAAATATAATCCGGATCGTTCTCAAGCACCTTTTCCAAAGAATAAGCCATCCCCCCTGCTTGGTGGCCGCCGTCAGCCTCGGGTGCAGGCCATGGGTATTGCGTGACTTCCGCCAGCACTGAGCCCACAAGCGACCCGGCCGTATCGATCCCGAAATTTACATCAGACCCGTACATCACCAATGCGGTCTTATCCTTCGGACTGTGTTCCTTGTAGTAATTGAATTTATCCAGCAAGCGCTTCTCGGCCGCTTCGGCTTCGGTTACTCTTCCGGTCAGCTGGCCCATATGCTGCAGGAACTCGATCGATTCTTGCATACTCTTGGGCTGAACGATATATAGCGGAGCAATGCCGGCTAAGCCTTCCCGCAACCCTTCATGGGTTCCTTCCAATCCGATGACAATATCCGGTCCCGCCAACGAAATATCCTCCAAATTGGGTTCAAAGAAGCTTCCTCCGATTTTTCCAAGGCTTGCTGCTTCTTCACCATAAAATTCCGGTTCAGGCGCAAGTCCTCCTGCCGTTACCGCAGCAGGTTTCAATCCCAGCTCAACCAGGGCATCTACGCAGATCTCTGTTAAACACGCGACCTTCTCCACCGGCAGGGCAACGGATATCTCCGTTCCGGTTACATCCTTGAATGTCGCTTCGGCGCTTGTTCTTTCCTCATTTGACGCTGTCTCCTCAGCATTTGACGCGGCCCCTTCACCATGTGGCGCCATCCCTCCAGCATTTAGCGTTGCCTCTTCATCACTTGGCACTACCCCTCCAGCATTTAACGCTCCCCCTTCAGCATTTGGATCCATTCTGTCCGTTGCGGTCTCAGTCGCCGTTTTTTGAGGAACACTGCTGCAGCCAGAAATGAGTGCTGCAATTATCAAAAATACGATACCTAGACGTTTGCGCATATGGTACATCCCCTTACCTATAGTTGTAATAATTACAAATTAAACGCATGAAAATCACTGAACTGCCCATGAAAATGATATGTATTCCCTTCTTAATCACATTGATCTCCACCACCTAAAATACATTATCGAGGTAATTAAATTGTAATTATTACTATTAAATTCGAAAGAAATATAGCATGCCGCCATGAAATAGTCAACATATTTTTCCAAGAAGATTCGTCGCGGATTAGACAAAAATCCCGATCGCTTACATACAAAAAAGCCGCGGCAACGCGGCCTCTTGGACTAATATGCTATTGTCTTCTCACCGTTACCGATCCCTCGCCTCTATTAAAACTTCCTTCAATTCTCCATTCTTCCGACCCGCCGACATCAGTGGCATGCTGATCCCGTTGTCCTTATTGATCTTGCAGTTTCTTTCCAATGGGGTCATCGGACAGATTTACCAGAATCGATAAATCGTTAATTAATTTGATCTTAACAAAAGAGTCATTCGCCGAATGGTTGATCCCTGACACATGTACGCTTCCTTTACTTCTCGGGTCATCGGGATTATAAATAAAGGAAACTTCATAATCGGAAGCCCCTTTTTTGTACACATAGTTATACACGTATTCATCTGTGTCATTACTGAATGAATGAACAAAAAACTGCCCCTCTTTCCCGCTTTGTCTAGCTTTAGCCAACCAATCACGGACCTGCTCACTATGTTCAGGTTCAACTTGATTTAACTCGTAAGAAATTACCTTAGACATCCTATTGTCCAGATCAGGCACGTTGTCTTCTTTACCTGAACATCCCGTCATCAACAGCATCAGCAAAATGAAACCTATAATGTATTTCATCGCTCTCCCTTTCATCCTTTGATTCCCAATTGACTTCCCGAAATCGTCGCATGCCTGGTGCAATAACAGCCCGACTCCCGCGAAGATTAGCTAATTCGTATGCTGTCTAATGATTCATTTGTATGCCTTTCCAGCACGGTACCATTCACCTGAATGTAAAAAGTATTGAACCAACCATAGCTTTAATGGTGTTCATTTCGTTCAGTGCCGTTCAAACCTAAACACCGCCCAGCTCATACTTAAACCTCAACTCGGACAGGGGCAGGTTCCCTCAAGTTTCTCCGCTCATTCTACCATACTATAACGGATCTTAGGGAAATTACCATTCAGCAGCAATCGGAAGCACCTTCCGTATGCGGAGTAATGAGCAACCTTCACACATCGGGGCCAGCACTTGCACGCTCCGCTGAGCTACCTTCACACATCGAGGCCCCACCACCAGCGCAGCAAAAAGCCGCTCAGGACGTACACACCTGAGCGGCTTTCCCCCTTCCCCCCACTGATAGGGGGGAAGGGACGCTTCCACCAACGGTTAGGCCTCGAACGGTAAGAACTTCAACGGAGCAGGCGGAATGGGGCTGGAGAAACGTGAGTGGTCGCCTTTGTCTCCGGATTTCCCCATTTACCAATCCCTTTCAAGAAATCCGGTGACAACAGCGATAAGAGGCACCATCCGCATGCGGAGTGATGAGCTACCTTCACACTTCGAGGCCCCAACTGCACGCTCCACTGACCCTCACACTTCGAAGCTGCACCTACACGCTCCGTTTGAGCATCCTTCAATACTTCAGAGCCTGCACCTTCACACATCGAGGCCCCACCACCAGCACAGCAAAAAGCCGCTCAGGACGTATACACCTGAGCGGCTTTCCCCCTTCCCCCCACTGATAGGGGGGAAGGGCCGCTTCCACCAACGGTTGGCCTCGAACGGTAAGACTTCAACGGAGCAGGCGGAATGGGGCTGGAGAAACGAAGTGGTCGCCTTTGTCTCCGGATTTCCCCATTTACCAATCCCATTCAAGAAATCCGGTGACAACAGCGATCGGAGGCACCATCCGCATGCGGGGTGATGAGCTACCTTCACGCATCGAAGCTGCACCTGCACTCCCCACTGAGTTCCCTTCACGCCTAGGAGCATCACCTACTGAAGCACCATCCGCATGCGAAGTGATGAATTACCTTCACACTTCGAAGCTGCACCTGCGCGCACACTGAGCAACCTCCACTTATCGAAGCCCTGCACTTGCACGTGCTACGCCGAACAACCTTCACGCTTAACCCGCAATCTTCTTCCCACGCTCAAGCCGGACAATTTGCTCTTCACCACTGTCAGCCAGCTCACGGAACTGGTCGATCGTCTCCCGCATCTTCGGAAGGGCCTGCTGCTTAAAGGTGCTGATAGCCTCCATCGCCTCGAATGTATCGGCAAACGCCTTCTTCAGCACATCCACCGAAACACTGCTGTTAATGGCTTGCTTCTGGATGGCCACCCCTTGGGATTTCAACATCTTCGCTGTCCCTTCGATGAAGGTGTTTGTCGTCTTGTTCAGCGCCTCAATCTTCTCTAATACAATCTTCTGATTGTACAGGGCGCTCGCTACCGTGACCGCGACACGCAATGCCGACACGGTAACCGTCTTCGCCCGATCTACCCCGCGAATCAGCTCCTTATTGTTGCGGATCAGAACCTCAAAGGCCAAATAGCCCTGTTGATTCACCGCAAGCATCTGCTGCATATCCATCAAACGCTGACGCAGAGGGAAGAGGACCTCTTCCGAGATAAAACGAATCTTCTCCGGATCGCCGCCGCGCTCCTGCTCCAAAGTCAGCTCCTGCTCAATCCGCTGGTCCATGAACATTCCGAGCTGAATCTCCTTCTGAAGCTGTTTCGTGAGATCGCGAAGGAACTGCTGTTCAATCTCAAGCGTCGTGTTATCGTTTTTGAGGGTCGCCTTGCCTTTATCCAAGGTTTCTACGATTTCCGAAATGACTTCATCCGCTTTCTTGAATTTCACAAAGTAGGCACGAACCGGATTAAAGAGCTTTCCGAGAAAGCCTGTTTTGAGAAAATCAATCCCGCTGGGATCCAGATCCTTCAGATGGAGATGAAGCTCCGTGAGTCCCTTGGCTACAGGCCCGCCTTCATCGCCGGCCTTCGACAGCTTACCGACGGTCACTTTGAGCAAGGAGTTTTTGTCAGAGGACTGGCGCATCGTGCCCATCCCGAAAGAATCGATGCTGGTCAGAATGCCCCGGCGCTGTTCAAGCGAGTCCAGGTCAATGTCCATCAAGGACTTTACATTGGTCTCGGCCTGCGTCATCAGCTGCTTCATTTCTTCATCGACAGGAGCGACTTGTTCCTCCAGCACCGTCTTGATTTCATTCTCATTTGGTACAGTCATTGTAAAAGTCATACAAAAACCCCCTTTAACCGAATATATAATGTGTTACATTTGCACATTCAGCAATTGGCCGATCTTATAGACAACGTCGTCGGTGTCGGCATTGATGCTTGCAGCTTCATTGATGCTTGAAATCTTCTGAAGGGCTTCAATGTCCGCGTTGTAGCCGATCGTGTAAATCGGAATTTTAAACGCCTCAATCAAGCCTTGGACATCCTTTAGCTTACTGCCCCGGTTCGTATCCCCGTCGCTCAGTACGAAAATGACCGGCTTCGTATTCGGATTCGCGGCGATTTCATCCTGCAGCAGCTTCATGGCTACGACAATCCCGTCAAATGTAGCGGTGTTGCCCTCCGGAACCAGGTTCTCGGCGGCACCGACGAACAGGGACTGCTGGTTCGTGTCATACTTCCCGATCGGGAGGTTGATGGTGACATCATCCGAATAGGAGACAAGACCGATGCTGTTCTGTGAACCCAGATACTTCTGACCTTGAATCAAGGATTGCCGTAAGCGATTAATCGGTTCACCGGACATACTGCCCGACACGTCGGTTACAAACACAGCCGTAATGGAGGCTCCGCCATTTTTCTTGTCCTTCCAAAGCTTCTGCGCCCGGGAAATGGTTCCGCCGTTCACGACTTTGGCTTCCGGTTTATAGTCTGCCAGCTGGTTAAAACCGTATTTGCTCGCGCTCTTCTGATATTTATCCTGAGCGGCAAAGTCGGCAAACTTCTTCAAGATTTGTTTCTTAAGCGCCGGGGTATCCCCAAGGGCATACAGCGGGCTGTCGTGTCTTACGCCAAACGGAACGAATTCATAGGCTGACCGAAGCTCGGCTTCATTAAAGAAGGTTTGATATTCCAGAACAAAAGCATCCAATCGCCCGGATTCGGCGGCTTCCCTCATCTGCAGTGTGGTTAATGCAAGGAATGGGACGTTGGCCTGGAATTTTTCAAATCCTTCGACGGCCTTGTCACTCAGCAGATTTTTGCTGTCGAACGCGCTAAGCGCAGCGACCAGGAAATTGAGTCCGGTCGAGCTGGCAAACGGATCCGTGTAACCCATCGACAGCTCGCTGGCTGCAATCGCTTCCGTTACCGTTTTGATGTTAACCTCGCCATACTTGCTCTTCAGCTCATCATATTTTCCTTTATCGATCACGATGCCCGGAACATTCCCGTTCAGGCTCTTCGAGATCCGTTCGGTCTTAATACCGCCCGATTTGATCATCTCCATCCACAATTCATTAGATGGCGTAAAGGCATCCGGCACGTATTTGCCGGACTTTATGTAGTCTGCCGCAGTTCCCGAGTTAATGCTTCGGATCATCACAGACACAGGCTTTCCATTGACGGTGACTTTGGCTTTATTGAAATCCGTCGCCACCTCATTCAACCATCCGTCGACCCCTGACCCTGCTTTCTCGGGTGAAGAGAAGATTTCAACGAAATGAGGTGTGGAGTTTTTGACCGAGACCGGGAACTTATCGATGTCGGGCAGGGATTCCGCCACGTCCACCGGATTTAAATCAATCTGTCCTTTAATGGGCTCTGGTGTTTTGACTTTAATCTTACTGTACAGCTTATCAAGCTTCTTCGTGGCCTCCTCAGCTGTTAGCGGCTGAGCCCCGCTCCCAAGATTCGAAGTGGCACTGATTCCGAAATAGACGACTGCAAAAACGACAACTACAATTGCGGCAAGAAAACCAATGACTTTACCTCTGCCGGACATTCCATGACCCCTTTCAGTCTTTGTACAGTTTGGTTTGGCTGATCAGAGCATCGATTTCTTTCATGCAAGCCATGTTTTCAATGCTCTCTAAATCCAAGCTTCCTAGACGAGCAATCTCAAGAAGGAGCTTATCTAGCTTTAATAAAATTTCTTCATTCGTATTTAAGGATTCATTCACAAAATTAAGGTACTCATTGTAAACCTCGATCTTCTCCTCAATGATTCGCGCTGAGAGCTTTTTGTTCTTTCGCAAATCAGCAATCGCGGCAAAATCAGAGACACTGAACACGCCAAGCTTATTGAGAATGCTTTTGATATTCATGTAAAACAGGTTCTCGACCTCATGGATTACGGAATTGAACTTTTTATAGCTCAATTCGGACGCATCAAATCGCTGCTCCAATACCTCCAGCAGTTTCAGCTTCCGGTTCTTCATCCGGTCCAGCTGATTTAACGCAAGCTCTACATCTTGCTTAAGCACCGCAATGGAACGGTAGCGGCTCATGGCCTCCACGTAGTCCTCATGCGTAACAACCTCTTTCTTCGTCTTCACAACCGGCTTCGGTTTAAACAGGTATGTATAACTTCCATAAACTAAAGCGATCAAGCTCGCTGCAAGAAAAGCAGCCCCGAAAGCAACGATCAGGGGACTCTCGGCTTTAAGAGATACCCCAAGAAAGCCTCTGGACCAAACCAATATGTTTGTGACAATGACGATTGTGATCAAAAGGAAGAACTTTTTGAACTTAGGCTCGCTCAATACCCATCACCAACTTCACGCATCGTTATAAAACCACCCTTTTGATGTCCTGTTTTGTTAGCAAATTATACCATAGACAAGCCTACTTTTCTTTGCATTTTAATCGAGAATTGGAAGAAGTAGTCACTTTTTTGGGAGAAAACTCGAATGAACCTCTCCGCATTTACCTATATTATACGGTCCTCCTGCCCGGAGGTTTCCTGTTAGTTTCGTAATGGAAGGAAATCCGTCTTAACGGTATAGAGGAACCGCAACAATCTCCCAATAAAAATATAGAGCTGCACCCACCTGATTCAGAGGGCACAGCTCTATTTCATATTTAATAAATTCAGCTATCATCAACGCCGAAGATGATTGGCAAGAGCAGCTAAGCGATAAAAAGCCGGCTTCGGCCTGTGCCGCTCATCGAACAGCAGCGGCCAGTTTTTGCGCCCACGTACCGGAAAATCGCTGAGCCAGGTGTGGTCGTCCGCAGCTCCCCAGAACGTCACCGCGCTAATTACATCGCTGTATTCCTTAAGCAGCTTGAACACGGCTTCGTAGAATTCAGCCTGCTGTTCCAGCATTCCCGGTTCAGGCTCGGTCAGATCGGCCCGCTTATCTTCGAAACGGAATACCGACACATCCAGTTCCGTGAGCTGGAGCTGCAATCCTAGCGAAGCATATTTTTCGATGGCTGCCCGGATGTCATCCAAGGACGGGTTGAACAGATTCCAGTGTGCCTGCAGGCCAATGCCGTGAATAGGTACTCCCCGGTCCAGAAGAGACTTGACCAAGGTATAAATTTTATCCCGTTTGCTTGGATGGGACTCATTGTAGTCGTTGTAGAACAACAGCGCATTCGGGTCGGCAGCATGCGCGTATTCAAACGTTTTGGCGATGAATTCGTCCCCGGCGATTTCCGTCCAGCTGGAGGTACGCAGCAACTGATCGCCGTCATCGGCAATGACCTCGTTCACAACGTCCCAAGCGTAAATATCGCCCTTATATCTGCCTACTACCGTTTGGATATGCGAACGGATTCTTTCATAAAGCACGGCTTTGCTCACGAGCTGATTCTGCTTGTCGCGGAACAACCAATCGGTGGTCTGGTTATGCCACACCAGCGTATGTCCGCGGACAGCCATCCCGTGTTTGCGCGCGAAGTCCACGATTTGATCCGCTTCCTCGAAGGTGTAAAGCTCTTCCTCTGGGTGAACGCTGGCGAACTTCATTTCGTTTTCCGCCGTAATGCTGTTAAAGTGATGCGTAAGCAGACTCTCCTGCGACTTGATCGTATTACTACTGACCGCCGCACCTATATGGAAGTCTTCCGCGAATATGTCTTTAAGTGCGGACTCGGCCGGTACCGATACATTCATATCTCTTCCTCCTTACCAATCCTGGTCTCAAACCAGTCAAAGCTGGCTGAGCCCGAAGCGGGTTTCCCATTACCGCTTGCGTAGAGTCCGATAAGCACTCCGGTAAAGCACATTTTGTTTACGAAATCCTCCGGTGACAGCGGCTTGGCGGCTCCCTTGCCGAGCCGGATCCACTCAAGCCCGTCCAGCGAATAGGACAACGAATAGCCGGTTACGTCCGAGCTAATCTTTAAATATACCGAGTCCGCATGGACCGGTACTTCCGCCGCCAATTTGGATTCGCCTCTTACGGTCAGTCTGGCGCCGATCATCTTCCGCCCATCTTCCTGCTTTAGAAAAATTTCATAATGGGCGTCCTCATCCCTTCTTGCGCATATCCCCGCTTCCTCGCCATCGCGGATCGCACCGAATTCAAGCAAAGTCCTCCATTCCGCCCGGACATGTTGTTGGCGTCTGCCTACAAAAGCAACCTGACCCACGTCATTTAAGCCGGCGGACTGTCCTCTCAAGGTAAGCCAGCCTTCTCGCTCGGTTAACGACCAGCTTCCTTCCGCCGGGTTCCGAAGGAAGGTCCAGCCATGCCGGAGCTTAGGCTCATCAAAATCATCCTTGCCTTCGAACAGGGCCATCGGCCCGGACTTTATCCTCTCTGGCGTCCCCGGTAACCGTTTTACGCGCATATCGAGATTTACGGTGCCTTCATTGTTGTCGATCATCGGCCATCCCTCGTCATTCCAGGTTACAGGAGCAAGAAATGTCTCCCTGCCGAGTACGCTGTATCCCGAATCAACAAGTCGAACGCCAAGAAATACTGCCCACCAATCACCGTTCATATCATCCACGAGGTCCGCATGGCCTAAATACTGAATGGGGTGCTCGATCCCCCGGTGTGTCAGAATCGGATGCGGATACAGCTCGAACGGCCCATAGGGACTCGCGCTCCGTCCGATAATTTCCCGGTGATCCTTCGCCGTGCCGCCGGAAGCGGACATGATGTAATACATGCCGTTTATTTTGTACAAGTGGGGCCCTTCCGTCCATGGACCGCCGTCCCCCCTCCAGATGACTACCGGCTCGGACAACGCTTTTCCGGTGGCAATGTCAATTTCGTACTGGATGGCATGGGAGTCGTAATCAGCACCCTGCTGGGCGGTCACATATACTTTGCCGTCATCGTCGAAGAACAAAGAGGGATCGATCCCACCATACGGGACCAGGATCGGATCGGACCATGGGCCGGCCGGATCCTGGGTGGTTACGTAAAAGTTCCCAATTCCATAAACATCCGTCGTAATCATATAGAACGTTCCGTTATGGTACCTTAGCGTCGGTGCATAGATTCCGTCCGAGCTTCGCCGTGCCCTCAGATCCAGCTGGCTGTCCCGGTCCAGCACATGCCCGATTTGTTCCCAATCTGCTAAATTACGACTGCGGAAAATCGGCACGGCCGGGAAATATTCAAATGAACTGCAAACCATATAAAAGTCATCCCCTGCCCGGACAATGCTCGGGTCTGGATAAAACCCCGGAAGAACTGGGTTCGCATAACTGATTGCATGTATCGTCATGTTCTACTCCTTAACACTGCCGACATTCAGACCGACAACAAAGTACTTTTGCATGAACGGATAAACCAGCAGAATCGGAACCGATGCCACGACCGTTACGGCAGCGCGAATTGAAATCGGCGTTACCATGTTCACCGCAGCGTCCTGCGTCATCCCGGCTCCGGCAGCCACTGCCGGGTTGCTGTTCGCGTTCATACTGGATGACAGCAACTTCATCAGCTCATACTGCAAAGTGCTCAGCTCTTGGCGTGAGGAGGTATAGATGAATGCATCGAACCAGGAGTTCCAAGCCCCCACGGCCACGAACAGCGCAATGGTTGCCAGCACGGGTTTACACAGCGGGAAGATGATCCGAATGAAGATTTTAAAATCTCCGGCTCCATCAATTCTTGCCGATTCAACCAAGCTTTCCGGAATCGTTCCGATATACGTCCGGATAACGATCATATTGAATGCGCTGATCATCGACGGGATCACATATACCCAGAACGAATTCAGCAGGTGCAAGTCCTTCATCAGAAAATATCCAGGAATCAAACCGGCGTTAAAGTACATCGTCAGAATAAAGATCAAGGTAATCGGCTTGCGGAATACATATTCCCGACGGCTCAGCGTATACGCCAGCATCGTGGTCAAGACCAGATTCAGCAGCGTTGAAAGCACCGTTCGTGCCACGGAAATCCAGAACGCGTCATATATCGTTCCCGAAGCGAATACCGCCTTGTAATTCTGCCAAGTAAATTCCCTCGGCCAGAGATAGATTCCCCCCCGGATCGTATCATTCCCCGCATTCAGGGAAACGACGATCGTGTTCAGGAACGGATATAATGTGACAACGACAAGACCAATCATAAACAAGGTATTGAACGTATTAAAAAGGATCGGCTCTACTCTTTTTTTTCTGACGGATTTAGGCGCTGCGGCAGCAGTTGCTGGCCCAGGGCTGATTGTTTGATTTGCCATTATAGCAGCCTCTCTTCCCCTAGCCGTTTCGCGACTCCGTTTGCAATCAATAACAGCGTCACACTAACGACCGTTTTAAATATACCGGCAGCCGTTGCTAATGAGTAATTGCCTTGGGCAAGCCCGTACTTCAGTACGAATATGTCAATCGTTTGCGACCAGTCGACAACAAGACCGTTGCCCAGCAAGTATTGAACCTCGAAGCCTGCCTCCAAAATGTGACCGACCTGCATGATCAACAGAATGATAATCGTTGGCTTAATGCCCGGCAAAGTGACATGGAACATTTTCCGATAGCGGCTTGCCCCGTCCATATCGGCAGCCTCATAAAGCGCCGGGTCGATGGATGCCATCGCAGCCAAATATATAATCGTATTCCAGCCGACTTCTTTCCAAACATGCGACGCTCCGACGATTCCCCAGAAGTATTTGCCTTCACTGAGCCATTGGATCGGCTCCTTGATGAGATGCAGCTTCATAAGGACATCATTGATGATTCCGTCTGAAGCCAAGCTCGTCGCCACAATCCCGGTTACGATGATCCAGGATAGAAAGTGCGGAAGATAGGAGATCGTCTGTACGGTTCTTTTCCAAAATACTTTCTTGATTTCATTCAGTAATAACGCAAGAATAATTGCAGTCGTAAAGCCGAGAATCATATTGATAACACTCATTGCGAGCGTATTGCGAAGCACTTGCAGGAAACTATCATCCTTAAAAAGAAATTCAAAATGTTTAAATCCTACCCACTTCTGTTCACTAAAGTCTCTAGCCGGCTTGTAGTCCTGGAAAGCCATGGTCCATCCCCAGATGGGAACATAGGCAAACAAGATGATGTAAGCCATCAGAGGCACTGACATATAGATCAACTGTCTCTGTTCTTTGAGGACGGCCCAGGTGATTTTCTTGTTTTTCTTAGGCTTCCGGACGGCAGAGTCTTTGACAAAGGTCTCTTCCATAAGTTTGTTCTCCCCAAAACCCCATATTTCGTAAACAAGGAAGGCATGAAGCCTTCCCGTTTCCGATTCATGTATCTTCCGCTGCCTTACTTAACAGACCAAGTGTCTCTTCTCCATTGCAGCACTTCATTAATCCGATCTTCATAAGCCTTGATGTTGAGCTTGCGGATTTCAGTGACGTACTCATCCCAGACGCTGTCGAATTCTTCCGGTTTAGCTAGAATGGCTTTCGGTAAGTACTTCGTGGACAACTCATTTTGCTTCGTATTCACGATTTTCGCTTCAGATCCGTCTACCAGGTCGACAGACCATGCCGGGTACGCGATGTCGTTCTCAGGAGCCGGACTGAAGAAGTCGACATAGCTGTTGAATCCGTATTGGGCGAGGAAGTTCTTGTCATACTCTTTCATGCCTGCCAGAATTTCTTCAGGCTGGGCAGCCGCATCTGTCGCGTTGCCGTCCGAGAATAAACCTTCCATTTTTGGGGCTTGGCCGTAGAAGGAATCGGCTTTATTCGCGAGCTTCCAGGTTGCATCGGTAAACTGGTCGCGCTGCTCTTGCGTTTTCATGAATCGGCCGTCTTTAACGATGTAATCTTCCCCTTCGATCCCCCAGGCCAAGATTTTTTGCCAATCTTCTTGAATCAGCGTATCCAACAATTTGATAATTCGGATAGCCTGTTCTTCGGATGCATTGACCGTAATCCCGAACCCGTTATTGAGGTTCAGAGCCGGGCGGTCTTTGTAATGATCCCGGATGCCTTCATCAAAGACAAGCGGAAGACCGACATATGTTCTTTCATCTTTCTTCTGGGTAATCAGCGCGTTTTCAGCGCTTTGGAAGTTCCAGTGCTGGTCAAACATACCAAGGACTGCGCCGCTGGAGATTTTCGCCATATACTGGTCGAAGTTTTGAGTGAACGTTTCTTTGTCGATGATGCCCAGGGCATTCATCTCGTTCAGCTTTTTATAATAGCGTTTGGCATAGTCCTTATCGGCAAAAATTTCCGCCTTGCCGTCTTTAACGACTACGCCGCCATCGTTCGGATGACCGATCAAATGCTGAGGAGCATTGAACAGACCCCAGTTTTTCCAGTCATAGTTCAGAATTTCAAAGCCGATCGTCGGCGTACCGTCGATGGTCGGATGCTTTTCCTTGTATTGTTTAATCAAGTCAAAATATTGATCCAAGGTTTTAACCTCTGGATATCCCGCCTCTGCCAAAACGTCCTTCTGAATCCAGAAGGCTGGGCCCGAATACCAAGACGAGGTAACGTCAGCATTCGTTACGCCGTAGTTTGGTAGATTGTAAATATGACCGTCGTTCGGGTCTTTCATCATGTTCCAGTACTTCTCATAATGCTTCTTCAAGTTTGGCGCATGCTCTTCAATCAAATCCTCGAGCGGGATAAAGGCACCGGCAGCTGTCAGCTTTTGATTCGCTGTCATCATGTCCGGATAATCGCCCCCTGCGATCATAACGCCGAGCTTCTGGTCAATATCGCCAGCTAGGAACTCGAATTTGAAGGATGCCCCTGTCTTTTCTCTGATTAATTTATAAATCTTGTTGTCAGGTGTTGGTTGCTGGTCGGGCTGACCGATGAAAACCGAAATTTCAAACGGCTCCACTCCATTCGCGACATTTTCCCCGGCTTCCTGTCCGTTATTATCGTTCTTGGCGGCTCCCTTGTTGTTACCGCCGCTGCAAGCCGATAGTACGAGACCGAGCGAAAGCAGCAGCACCATGCTGAACCGGAGTACCGACTTTTTCTTTCCCCCCATTTAAAGCACCTCCGAAATGATATGGTTACTTCAAGGACTGTAAGCCCTTTCAATAACTTATCTTTATTGTAAAAGCGCTGCCAAACGCGAACTATAACACAATTAAAGCTTTTCCCCTAAAAACTTTAGTTCCTGTTTTTGTATTCATTGGGGGACATACCCAATCGTTTTTCGAATTGTTTCAGAAATTGGCTGTAGTTCACATAACCTACCCTTTCCGCGATTTCGCTGTTTTTATATTGGTTTAGCCGAAGCAGCCGGGTGGCCTCCTCAATCCGGAGATTATGCACCCATTCGTTAAATCCGACACCGTTCTTCTTCATGAGCAATTGCCCAAGATACACCGGGTGCAAATAAAAACGCTCGGCCAGCTTCTTGATCGTCAGTCCCTCCCGGTAATGTTCCCGGATGTATTCGTTGATCTCCTGAATGATTCCCTGCGATTTACGAGCCTGCTCCCGGCTCAGCAAATCAATGCACTCGAGGCCGAAGTTAAGCAGAAGATCAAAAAGATCGTTCAGATTCATCACCGAATCGGCCAAAGCGGATACATCATATTTCGCCAGCACATCCGAAGCCTGCTCGCCGGATTCCTCCATATACTCTTTCATTTTGTACATCAAATGAATGACAGTCTTTTTCACCGTTTCAGGGGCGAGCCGCAAGTTGCGAAACCTCTCCGCTTCCGCAGCGATCGTATCTTGATAACCGGCGGCATTTAGAAGATTGAACGCCTCCATCACGCTGTCCACCAAGCGTATCGAGGCGTAACGATATTCCAGCTTTCTGTTATCGACCGATTCGTAAGAAATGACCCCGGCATAATCGGGGTCATAGAACTTATGCTTTATCGCCTCTTCCGCGGTGCTGTAGCAGCTGGCAAGACGCATGATCGATTGTTCCGGTGAGCCCACGGCCATAAACACCCGGTGACCGGCGAATCGGGCAGACAAGTCAGCAAGCATCCGGAGCGCGGGATCCTCCTGACCGTCATCCGGCGAATACCCGAGAACGATGCCGAAGCGGTTCTTGTCCAGGTCAATCAAAAACATGGCACTTTGCTGCTCAACCAGGGAGCTGGCGATTCCCCTCAATTCCGCGTAACTCGTTGGCTCCGTTTGAACCAGGCAGATGTTCCATGCGTCCCGGCTGGCTGACAAAGGCTCCAGACCGTCCGGTCCGTCCCTATCCGGAGCCGGACTGTGCCCTAGCAGCTGACGGATCTTTGAAACTTGCTCTTCCCGGGAAGCAATACTGCTCCATTGTTGCTTCTCGGCTTCATGCAGCAATTCACGATAAATCTCGCGCAGTACGTGAGAGGCTTCTTCCGCTTCAATCGGTTTCAACAAATAGTGCGCGATTCCGTAACGCATCGCTTTTCTTGCATACTCGAACTCGCTGTATCCGCTAACGATGGCGAAGCTGATTGCTTTGTTGCCGTTCTTCTGCCACTCCCCGATCATTTCAAGGCCGTCCATGAGCGGCATATGTACATCGGTGACCACTAAATCCGGCGCAAGGGAAGCCATCAATTTCAGCCCCTCCGCGCCGTTGGCGCATGTGCCGCATATGTCAAAGCCAAGCTCCTCCCAATTGATCCATAATTGCATGCCTTCCAAAGCTCCGGGTTCGTCATCGATCAGCAGAACTTTAAATCTCAATTCCGTTCCCCTCCTTGCTCGTAATCCTGATGATCCAACAGACTGACGGGAATCTCGAAGAACACCGTCGTTCCCTGATCCGGTTTGCTGTAAATATCAAAGCGGACGAGGTCGTTGTAATATAGCTCAAGCCTGCAATATACATTGCGGATTCCGATGCTGGTGCCGGACGTATTCTCGTTGCGCATGGAAATAAGAACCTCTCGAAGCTTTTCCGGGACCATGCCTTTGCCGTTGTCCTGCACGGATACACGAAGGTTGCCGTCTATTACCGTCGCGCTGATTTTGACCACGCCTTTCCCATCCACAGCCTGAATGCCATGCTTGCACGCATTTTCCACCAATGGTTGGATACTCATCTTCGGTATTTTATAAAGCAGCGCTTCCCGGTCGATATCAAGCTCATACTCAATCTTGTCCCTGAATCTGAATTTCTCGATCTTCAGATACATTTCGATGAACAAGATTTCTTCCTCAAGCGTGACGATGTCCGCTTTCCAGCTAAGCAATCTGCGAAGCAGTCTGGACAGGTTCTTGATGATATCCGTCACGTCGGAATAATTGTTTTTCGTACAGACGACCAATATGGCATTCAGTGTGTTAAACAAAAAATGCGGATTCATCTGACTTTGCAAAAAGTTCAGCTCTGCCCGTACCCGCTCCATCTCCAGGTTCTTCTTCTGAATTTCGAGCTTGTACACATTGTTGATCAAAGAGTTAATCTCGGCTGTCATCCTATTGAAATTCTGGATCAAGCCACCGATCTCGTCCCGGCCCTCATCCATTCGGATCAGGTCGAACTTCTCGTTGGTAACCTTCTGCATATGTCTGGACAACCGTTTAACCCGATAATTGTATGATCTGAGCATGATGTAAATAAATATAAACGAAAACAGTGTAATGACAGCTGCGATCATCCCCACATAAAGCTGCATTTCGCGCATGGCTTGGGATAAACGGGTTCCCTGCGTCACGCCAACCAGCTTCCAGCCCTTTACGTAACTTGCCGTTCCGATGGAGACGACATGTACGTCTTTGTCCTTGTCGTGATCAGCAAGCTGAAACACAGGATAAGCATCGGTGACGTCCCGCTGGTACCCGCTGTCCGCAGACATAATGATTTGGTTATGCTCATTGACCAGATAGAGATTTAAATAGTCCTGCTCGCGCAGGATGACATCGTAAATTTTGTTTAAGTCAATATCGATCCGGAGCAATTTATCATACTTGCTATATATGTCAAAATAGTCCATTTTTTCGATAACACTCAGATAAGGGACCGTAGCTGTGCGGTTATTTGCTTCTGTCGCCCTGTAAGCCGCTACCATAACAGGGGACGTCGATTGTTCCCACAGCCGATACCAATCGCTATTCTTCGCATTGGCATCGAGCACTTGATAATTCCCGCCGGGCATGATCGTATCATTCTCCGTAAATATGCTGATTCGCTGAATCTGATTGTTGACGGGAATATAACTGGTCACCCGGTTTCGAAGCTGTTCGTCGAACGTTTCGTAAAACTGGATCGGACTTTCGTAAGTTCGGTCCAGCGTTTCATACAGCAGCTTGTCCGTATTGAGCGCATGACTGACCGCTACACCGCCGTCAATGAACTCATGAATATCTTTTCTGGCCCGCTCCAGCGAGATCTGGAGGTTTTGTTCCTCGCGGTCTTTGATGATGCCGGTCATCCGGTCCATAAACGCGATATTGATAACCGCGATCGGGAGCAGCACGCCAATCACGTAGATGAGTATGAATTTATAGTTCAGCGGTATATCGTTAATAAATGATCGGAATCTGAAACGTTTTTTCATGATTTTGGCACCGTCCCGCCGTTCAATCAGCCGGCTCCCTCTCGGTTTTCTGCTTGTACGCCGATGGCAGCACTCCTGTAAGGCATTTAAATTTGATGATAAAATAGTCCGTATTCGGATATCCGACCTGAAGCGCAATGTCCGAAATTTTCATTTGGGTGCGTCTTAGCAATCGCTTTGCTTCCTCGATTCTTTTCTCGTTAAGATAGTCGTTAAACGGCTTACCGGTCTCTTTTTTGAACAACTGGCCCAAATAGGCGGTGTTCATGTGAAACATTTTGGCCAGATCCTGCAGCTGAAGCTTGCTGCGGAACTCCCGGTCCACATATTGAATCACGTGAAATATCGTATTGTTCTCGTTCTTGGCCTCAAGCCTTGCCAGGATATCGGCCGCCTCCAAGCAAAGTTCAAGGACATAGGTTTTCAGTGCGGAATAGTTCCCGAAACTGTCGATGGCGCCATGGCCGTCGTGAAGCTTTCTCATCAAAGCATCCGGATCCCCGTTCATTTCTCCGATCCGCCTGCAAAGACTCCACTCCAGGTCAGCCACATGGGAAATGGCCTCTTTCAAATCAAGCATGCCTTCCAACATGGAGTCCAAAGCGGCTTCAACAGCGGCATGAATCTTGTTGATTCGGGACGCCGTCACAAGCTCCGTAAGCTCCTTGAATTTCTCCTTTGCGAGCTCCTGCGATTTTCCGCCTTGCCTTAAATCCCTATAAAGATACACACCTTCTCTGCCTTGACAACGTTTGCATTTATTAACCTCCAACGCCTGTAAATACAGCTCTCGAATCGACTCGATCCCTTGCAGAACGCCGCTGATCGTCACGATGACCGGCTGGCTTGACGGATCCTCAAGCTCCCTGTGGAGCTGCACGCTGAGCTCATGTACCCGGCAAGAGGGGAATTCATCATCAGGCAGAATCACCCCGATCCTCCCCGCGCTGTCCTCGAAAATACGATCGGGTTCCTGCTTGAAATATTTCTTAACCCGTCCGGCCAGAGCGTCGG
Source organism: Paenibacillus sp. FSL R5-0810 (assembly GCF_038002285.1). NCBI lineage: Bacteria > Bacillati > Bacillota > Bacilli > Caryophanales > Paenibacillaceae > Paenibacillus > Paenibacillus sp. FSL R5-0810. The sequence goes on along the minus strand of NZ_JBBOCF010000001.1, from coordinate 412,829 downwards.
ATGGCCCGGAAGCTTCAACCACAACGCACCGCAGCTTCGAATCCTTCTGCAGAAGAAGGGCCTTTGCAGCCTGCAGCTTAAGTGACTCGTTGTCTTCGCCTTGAATTAAACGGATCAATAGATTGTTGGTAAACAAAAATTGCATGCGGCTATGGCATTGCTCCGCTTTAAGCTCCTCTTGAATTTTCGTGCGCAGGCGTATCAGGACTGCCTCAATTTCTTCTTCGTCGAATGGCTTGAGCAAATATTCCGTGACCCGCTGCTGCATTGCGGTAAGCGCATAATCGAAATTATCGTAACCGCTCAATATGACGAACTTCGGTGGTCTTGCCAGCTTTTTGTTCGAGCGCTCGATCAGCTCCAATCCATTGATCACCGGCATATTGATATCCGTCAGAACCAGCTCCGGTTTAAGCTCTTGAATCATGCTGAATGCTTCGGAGCCGCTCGAAGCCTCGCCGCATATCTGGAAACCGAAATTTCTCCAATTCACCATCGTGCGAAGCCCCTCGATTACCCACGGCTCGTCATCCACCAAAAGCACATTCATCATCGATATCGCTCCCCTGAAGTTGGACTATAATGCTAATTTGTAAGCGCACTCATGATTTAGGCTAACTTATGACAACTCAAGAACAGGGAAATCTGTATCCTCAACCTATATTAGAACTTACGTAATCGTCTATAGCCGAAATAAAGGTCATACCCGGTAAATTTTAGTTTTCGCCATCATTTAAGCGAGCCTATTGCTGCTGCATACCGAACAGTACAGGCTTCATCCTATGGAATAATTGATGCGAATCTACCTTTTCGTAATTCCATAACATGATGATTCGTAAATCACTTGCAGGGTAGTACCAGATTTCTGAGCGAAATCCCGGGGTACCTCCCCCGATCAAGCGAAAGTCCGTCCCCAAGAACCAACCATATCCATAATTGAGGTTCGGGTCAAAGCTTGTAACATAGTAGGGCGTGAACATCTTATCCATAGTTTCCGGTTGAAGCAGCTCCCCCTTAAAAAGGGCCTCGCACCACCTGTCCAAATCATGAACCGTAGAATACAGCTCTCCCGGTGCTTCAATACCGCTTAATTTATCGTTGTCGGCATTGGCGATTTTGCCGTTCTCCAACGTGTGTCCGTATGCTCGTCCAAGGGTTATCTTCCGCGGGTTATCCAAGCCGGTGGAGCTCATCTTCAGCGGGGCAAAAAACCATGTATGCAATACTTCCTCATACTTCATCCCTGTCACTGCTTCTATTATATATCCTAACATGATAAACCCCGTACTGTTGTAGCTCCACTGTTCACCCGGATTAAACTGCTGCTTAAGGCGCGTTAAATAATCGATAAAATCTTGGTTCTCCACTTGCAATCGACTCATCTCAAAACGCAAATTAGGCACGCCATAAATATCTTGCAGCCCCGACGAGTGGCTCAATAAATGGTGAATGTTAATCTTCGGGTGAAGAACGTTGAATTTTTCAACATATTTGCCAGGATGATTTTCAAGATCGATAAGCCCTTGCTCATAGAGCTTGAGGATGGCAGCGGCAATAACCATCTTCGTTACGGATGCAATATGGAACTTCGTATCCAGCATATTGGGAACCCCTAGTTGAATGCTCGCCTGACCGAAGGACCGGCTAAACTCCTCTTTTCCCCCTCTTGAAATCAATAGGTTGCCCGATACATAATTTTCCTTGCTAAACGCTTCCACGATTTCGTCTACATTTTTTAGCATGGAACTCCACCTCATTTTTTTATTTTCTAGTTCACATTCTCTCTTCACCATACGGATAAGCCGGTTCTTGTATCGTTTGCATCCGTTATGTACCTTACATGATCGTATCCTCGATGCTGCGCATTCTTAAATAGGTCTTCTATCAACTTATTGTTCTTGCAGTAGATACTGACGAAGCAGCTATCAACCACCAGAAGCACGAGCTGACAATCACTATTTAGAAATTCCTCATATGTTTTTACTTCTACGATGTCTTTTCCTTGAGGAAAGGCTTTCAAGTCCTGGAAGATGATATAGTATTCGTTTTCCTCCAGAAGCTTTTTTAAGGTTATTCCATCCCAAATCTCCCCCGCCCCTGCAAAGAGCGTTTCCTCAAATTGACCGTCAACGATGAAATAGGCTTCCTCACCACCAACAAGCCAGTTATACTCATCGGTTTCAAAGGGCTTCAAAATATCTCCAAGGAGCCTGCCATACTTATTTGGTATTTCAAAGCTAATTCCTCTTATCATGTGGCTGTTCCTTCTACTCTCTTAGCCATTAAAATATCTGGTTTTCCCATTCCATTTGCATCCGGTATAATCCCGACAATGACATATCCCAACTTGAAATAGAAATTTGCGGGATGATCTTCACTTCGAAATTCTTTAATGAACGCAGGAACATCTGTATAGATATTCCGATTAGACAAGTTCGTTTGATTATGTTCGTCATCCGAGCCTAGCATGATCGTAACTCCGCCTCTTTGGGCAACCTGCTTTTCAAAATCCAGAACCAGCCGTTTTCCATGCCCTTTTCTTCTATGAGCTTCACGGATTACCAAGGGATGGAGCTCCCATACATTTCCGCCATATTGACTTTGACCCCCGATCCACCCAATGACTTCACCCTCTTGGCTAAGTAATACGCGGCTAATTCTCTCCTCTTGCAATGAATCGATTACTTCATCTTTTGCAGATTCATATGTTGACCAGGCCTCGAAGCTCTCCTGTAAAAGCCTAGCGGTTTGATGGATTCGAGCCGTGTCTTCTTTAGTCAGATCCACTATTTTCATTCACAAGTATCCTTTCATTTTAAATTCTAGCCAGCTTCGATTGGAATTTAATAATATATGAATGTTTTTGAAAAAATCCCGATAATCCCATAAATAATAATCCGCTCCGGGTGTATTGTTTTGAAACAAACAGGTTTTAATACCTAAGAGCTTTCCAGGGATAATATCAATTTCCCGATCACCGATAACAAGGTCAATTTGATTTCTCTTATGCAAATACAGGTAAGATTCCGGATCTGGCTTTCTCGCGTACCCATCATCACCTGCAACGAGATCTACAAAATATCGTTCCCACCCATAATGCTTAATAATAGACTCCACTTCCCTCCGAGGCTTATGAGTCATGATAACGCTCTTATTAGCCGCTGATAGTATGTTCTCTACATGAGGAAATGGCGGTGTTTGTTCAGGCAGGAGCCGTTCTTCTCTTCTAAAAATTTCCCGAATTTGCGATTCGGATAATTTAAAGTGCTTCACAGCATGGGTGAATGATACTTTTAGATAGGTCAGAATCTCCTCTTCCGCCTTGTCTTCTTCCATCACGTCTTTAAAAATAGCGGCATAAGCAGGATAAGTATTGAATAAGGTACCGTCGAAATCCCATAGGATATTTATGATCACACATCCTCCTTATTAAGCATTGGATTTATAGAAGAGGAAGCCAAGGGCCGTCAATTCATTGTTAATTTAGGCCACTACAACCATATAGTTAGTACATCGTAACCCTTATGCCATTCAACTTTTCCATTATTATACATCCCATTGGCGAAGGGTGATAGCATTGTATGCATGAGCATAATGTGTACATGGTCGTTCCTCACGATCACGATAAAAAAAGGATTGGGTAACGATCGGAGTTCAACCCGATGTCCCAATCCTGTTCTTGTTTACTTCACGATAACCTTGGCAGCAGTACTGCGGTTTCCAGCAGCGTCTGTCGCATAGAGGGTTAAAATTTTCCCTGCCTTCTGTGCCTTAATGGACACAGTAAAATTGCCACTCTTATTCGCAGTTCCTTTGCCAATCAGCGTTTTTCCGGAATATACCGTTACAGTAGAAGATGGCTCGGCCTTGCCCGTGACCTTGGTTGACTGGCTTTTCAGTGCATTCACTTTAGGTGCTGCTGGCGGAGTCAATTCCTTCATTCTCAGGCTATAAGCTCCGGTGTTAGCGCCGTATTTCTTCACCTTGACATAATACGTGCCTGGTTTAAGCTGAAGCTTCTGTACGACTTTTTTCGGCTGATCGTCACTAGCGTAGTACACATCATTTTTATACAGTTCTGTCACACCATCGTTTGCAAGGAGATAGACAAGGACTTCGTTAATCTGTGACGTGAAATCCAACTGAACGGGTCCGGTTTTCGGTACCGTAAATTTGTACATATCCACATCATCCGACCAGGAAATCCAGCCTTTCACATGTTGATTGGTCAATTGGATCGACTGCGCCATTTCCTTCGTATCATTCGGCTCAGCATCATGTCCGTTATAGGCTTTAAAATTCGCTTTTAGAGTGTATTTTCCGGTGTTGCTGCCATATTTCTTGACTTTGATAAAGTACGTACCGGCTTCGAGATCAAGCGACTCATTCCACTTTTTCGGCTCTTGATCACTACCATAATACAGGTCGGCTTTATCAATTTCGGTCGTACCATCAGCGTCCAGTACATAAATTAACACTTCTCTAATCTGAGAAATGGCCTCCAAATCGACTTGCCCGGCCTTTGGCAGCTGGAATCGGTAAACATCTACGTCGTCGGATTCGGAAATATAGCCAGTCTGCGCTTTGTTGTTGGTCTGGAGCGCCTGCGACTGTTCCGTGTTGTTGTTCGGCTCCGCATCATTTCCTTTCACCGGAGTATGATTCGCTTTAATTGTATATTTTCCGGTGTTGCTGCCATATTTCTTCACTTTAAAATAATAGGTTCCCGCTTCCAAATCGAGGGATTGCGTCCATTTCTGCGGCTCGTCCAGGCTTCCATAATACAGGTCCTGCTTTGTGATTTCCGTCGTCCCGTCGCCATCCAATACATAGAGTAAAACCTCTCTAATATATGAAAATGCCTCCAAATCGACTCGTCCAGCCGACGGCACATCCAATCGATAAACATCAACCGAATCGGACTCGGAAATAAGGCCCTTTTGAACGGTTCCCTTTAAATTCAGAGGCTGTGCTGCATCAGTGCTATCATTTGGCTCGATATCCTGGCCATTGGCCGGTGTGTGGGTAAGTTTAAGAGAATAGGCCCCCGTGTTCTTGCCATACTGCTTAACCTTGATGAAATATGTACCTGCCTCAAGATCTAACCATGTGTCCCATTTCTTCGGCTCGGATTCACTGCCGTAATAGAGATCTTCCTTAGCAAGCTCCGTTGTACCGTCGGGTGCCATCACATAGAACAGCGCTTCTCTGATTTCAGAGAATACTTCTACATTTACTCGTCCTGCTGAAGGAACGACAAATGAATACTGGTGCAACTCATCACCTGCATTCGTGATCGACCCCGTAATCTTGTTGTTGAATGTCAGCACTTGGGAACTGTCTGCCGCAACGAGCGAGCTTGGGAATAAGCTGAAAACTAATAATAAAGATAAAATTAAACTCCATGATGATTTCTTCATCTGACTTCTCTCCCTTGATGTACGATCTTGCCTTTCGAATTGCAAAAAGTGCTGACAGATCCCCCCCTTGAGAATTAGATAATTCCTATCCTGGTAATGAAAAATAACAGGCAATTCCAAAATGATGGGTACCTCGCGACCACTCATGTTCCTTAGCAGAATATTAGAACTTTTAGCCCGCTTCTTATGGCACAGTTTTCATTTCACAAATCATTATTTTGATAGTTTTTTCCTAACTTTAGATAGGACAAAAGAAATACATAAAAATTATAGTACGAATTCTAAAAAAGAACAATTAAAATAATTCATCAAGCTTGCCCCGAAAATAATGAGTTCTATTTTTATGGATGGATTCTTGCAATTCTGTAATTGCACGCAACAAAAATAGCCCAGCCTGTGAGCGCAGACTGGGCATTTATGGTTTGTGCTGTTTTCCTTGACTAAGCGAAAGCTATTCATCGTTAATACATTGTTATATGAAATACTACATCTTACTAAACCCACCACTTACTCTGTCTTAACAGTTGAACCTCCACATTCATTTCTTGCTCGATCCATTGCAGCATTTGGGTTTTCATCACAAAAAACTCAGAGGCTGCGTGGGATAGACCAATCAATGACATTTGAGTCTCCTCAACGTATTCCTTCATCCGGTTATATTTGCTCTTTCCATAATCATTATGAATGTGGCAATGGATTTCTCCTGTCACATAAGCTTGTGCCCCTTTGCGCTCTGCCTCTTTCATATCGGAAACAACATCCCCGCATCCAGCAATGATGGCAATTCGCTGAATCCGTTTATGTTTAATTCCCTCAAAATCAACATAGGGCACCTCAAAAAGCGGAAGCAATCTATCAATCAATTCATCCGTGCTTGTTAAATCAATATCGCAAATCACCCCCGCGTATCCGTTACCGTATGGGCAGAACTCATCTACGATCTCGCCTCCAAGTGCTTCCGAAATCGAAATACTTGTACCAATCTTACGATTATAATCTAATGGCGCATGACAAGTGTAGATCGAGAGCTGTCTTCGTGAAATCTCATCTAGAAGAGACGGGGTTATTGGCAAAAAACCTCTCCCCCACTCGCCTTGAGGATCACCACACTCCATTGGTATGGGATGATGCATAAACAGAAGATCACCTTCATCCGCTTCCTCAATAAACTGTATTACGACCTCATCCGTTGGAAATGAAGCTAAAAAAATCCGCTGGAGCTCCGGACCTCCCTTCATCATTAGACCATTAAAGCGCTGGGTAAAATCTTCTTCAAACTTCGCTTTCCAATCGAAACCAATTGGATCATAAACCATGGGGATAAATCTGCTGAAAGCAGGATCTTTATCTAGCTGATAAACGTCAAAGAATAAATCAAGTTTACTTTGTACATCATGCAGCAATTCCACTTTTTACGGCTCCCCCCTTTTTGTTCTGTTCACAATTTATTCCGACCCTTTCACTCACTAAACATGTTTTCCATTGGTTCTTTGCAATGCTGGTACCCATGTTTCTTGTAAAAATCAACACCCTCATCACTTGGCCACACAATGATAAATTCATATCGGTTTTCTTTTGCCCATTCATTGATTTTAGATATCAACCGACTACCAATGCCTCTTCCTCGAAAATCTGGTTTTGTATAGACATTCGTCATATAGGCAAATGGATAGGTGATTCGTCCAGGTCTTGGTACCTTGTGAATAAGTTCTATGTACATATTGGAGACTAGAAAGCCGTTTTCTTCAGCAACCCATATATACCAATTCCCGCTTTCAAATGCATCTAATAAAAACTCCATACACTCATCGTAGAAGTCATCATATTTTTCATTTTTCAAGTTGCCATCCACATCGTCTTCAAATGTAAAATCCCATCTCATGCGAATAAGCTGATCCATATCTTCCTTCGTTGCAGTTCGAATTATCATGAGATCACCCCTGTTTAAAAATTACAGCCAAGCTTAGTCCGTCGCTTCTTCTTCGTCCCAAATGGCATACTCGCCATAGCCTAAATACTCGCGCACCTCAAGAGCTTTGCTGCCCCGTATAATGATCTCCATGCCTTTTTCAGCGTCCCATTCGGTTCCTCCACCCAGAATGGCTCCGAATGTATCATCACTTCGGTCGTAAGGGTTTCGATAAAGCTCAACATCCCCTACGGACATAAAGGCCAATATCTCTCTCCCACTGGCTTCAGCCAAGCCGGTCGGATAATCAGCCGTATCACTGGACATTTTTTCATTTTTCCACTCGCATGCTCGCTCGCATATTTCATCAATCGTTTCAGCCGGCAAAGCATTCAACACGGTATCAATATATGCTTCTGCTTCCTTCACACGCATATCTTCCGTATTAAAGTGATATTCGACTTGGCATTGGAATAAAGCAAGCTGCCCAAACCCGGACATTCTGCATTCATCTTCTGGATCTTCTGATCCAACTTGTTCTAAACGAAATCCTTCCGTCATAAGACGCCCTCCTCCATAATCTACGCATCCCAGTACACAGTGATAACCGATTCACCACGCCTTCAGGCGTAATATCCTCCATGCGTTAAATATTGGCCTGTTTTCTTGTAGTGTTTAAAAATTTTACTGAAGATTGGCCATTGCCTGACTTTGCTTATTATTTAATAAGATAACAACCTGTTCCATGGGTGTATCCCATGGAATCTCTCCGCTTACCAGCTTTTCAAGATCGACCTCAAAAAGGCCAGTCAACTCGTTCAAACAGCTTCCAAACCGATATTCGGCAGCTGATCCCTTCAACTCTACTAATTCGAATTCAATACATATCGCCATAGAAAACGTCCTTTGATTGTATTCTCATGTTTTAGATCCTTCTTGTAAAAACAAATTTAGAACCCTTTTTAGTTATGGTTATTCAAGAAACACCCAAGCCTCTAATAGCTCTTGTCTTTGGCTTGGGCGTTTGTAGTCTGAGCATTCTTCTTATGGATTTTCCTCTTTAAGTTTTTTCATCTCGTCTAACGTCATCTCATTACATTGCTTGATGAACTTCAGTATAAATTGCAGCTCTTGATCCGTATATTGACCCATGATCTGAAGAGTCGATTGCATGAGCGATTTAAATACAGGCGCAACCTGCTCGGAACGTTCCGGAACGAGCTTGACGACGACGCGTCTTCGATCATTGGGGTCCTTGTCCCTGATGACATAACCCGCCTGTTCCAGCCGATCAATCACACTGGTAACAGCTCCTGTCGTAAGCCCCGTTAATTGAGCCAGCTGCCCGGCCGTTACAGGCCCAGCCTGATTTATAAAGTCCAGGCATTTATGATCGGTAGCGTTCAGACCCATTTTCTCAGAGATTAAATCATGCAACATGACCGCACGCGCGCTGTTCTGGCGCAACTCAAGCAGCAATTCCTGCTGCAAGGACGAAACATCCGGTAAAACATTGTCTCTTGACATCGTGAAACCTCCGCGGTAAGATAAAAACATCTTGATTGATCAAGATATTTAATTCATTAAGATTATTTATCGATCAAGATTTTATTTGTTCACAAGTATAGCACAAGGGTTCTGTACCCGCCAAACCAAATTAACTATGGAGAGGACTGGTTCAAATGGCTAAACAAGAAGAACTGAAAGCGATCAGTGATTTATTCGCAAGCTTAAGCGAGGCTTGGAACAAGGGCGATGGAGCAGCTTACGGGAATTGTTTTACCGAAGACGCCGATTATGTAACATTCGCCGGCCAGCACCTGAAAGGAAGACAACAAATCGCCGACGTCCACCAAATGCTGTTTAACGGACCACTGAAAGGCTCTGTCCTCGTGTCCCGTTCGTACACGGATCTGCAGCCGCGTTTTATTACACCGGATGTAGCGATCGTTCATGCGATCGGGGAGGTTCAACTTGCCGAGCCTGCTCAAGATCCGAATGACCGTGGGTCACTCAATTCCAATGTGATCATCAAACAAAATGGGGAATGGAAAATAACCGCCTTCCACAATTGCCGCATTCAAGAGATGCAGCAGGGCAAACCGGCGTCCATGAAAGGCTAATGCTTGCTTGCTCAAACTTCCATCATCAAGAAGTCTAATAGATGAGATGGCTGCTCGCTTCCATTCGATTAAATAACATGTAGATATACAGCCACCCGGCCGGGGTATCGCCTGTGTCATACCCGATGCGCACGCAGGCGTTCCTCGTCGAAGGCAACCTTAGACAGAACCAGCTCGTTTACATCCTCGTCCGGATGCGCCTTAGCAACGAGCTCCAGCGCAAGGTCATTCAGTTCGTTCATACGCTCCCATGCCTTCTTGATAGCCGGCGATAGCCGCTTCATATCCGATTCGACCGACACATCTGCTCTCGCCGGAATCTCTATCTATTGTAGACGCACATCCCCCTCCTTTTCCCCACATGATCCCTATCATTTAACTTAGCCCTGGTCTCTCATTTTAAAGTCAATTACGCAATGGCTGACGGGAGGTTTCCCGGTTTTTCTACGGTTTGCTGCGCTGATATCAATATTGCCCCCCGGTACCAGATGCGGCTATTGATGCATATGAATTCGTCCTTCATTACCTTATATTACGATTTTGTAAGGAAAGTGTAAGGTAATTCAATTCCGATACCATCCTGCGAAATGTATAATGTTCATTCGTACCGAATGTTTCAGTGACGGACTCGTCCCGATGGAGATCATCTGTTAAAGTGCTGTGGCACTGATTTTATGAGGTTAGGATGGTTCTAGAACGATGAAAAAGAAATGGTTAAAGATATTTTCGAGCGTATTGTTACTTAGTGTGGTAGCCGTCATATCATATTATCTCTATTCGATTGTTCACTTCACGAACAGCATCTCCACCGCATCGAACCGGCCGCCAATAGCAACGTCGTCGAATTCGCCCACGGATGGTGATCAGACCATTAAGATCCCGAAATGGGAAGGCAAAGAGCGTATCAATATTCTTCTGCTCGGAGGAGATTCCCGCGGGGAGGATTCTGGGAGATCGGATTCGATTTTGGTGGCATCCATCGATCCCGTTTCGAAAAAAGTCCATCTATTTTCAATTCTCAGGGATACTTACGTAGACATACCGGGACATGGAAAAGGAAGATTAAACTCGGCGTTTGCCTACGGCGGTACGAATTTAACGAGACAAACCGTCAGCGAGCTGCTGGATATCCCGATACATAAATACGTCTATACCGACTTTGTCGGCTTTATTGCTCTTGTGGATGCACTTGGCGGGGTTGACATCGAAGTAGAGCGAGATATGCATTACACAAGCAAAGCCGATCAGCACCTATACGACATCGATTTGAAAAAAGGGTACCAGCATCTTGACGGTAACATGGCCCTGCAATACGTGCGTTTCCGGAAAGAGGCAAGGTCGGATTTTGCGCGTACGGAGCGTCAGCGCAAGCTGATCTCTGAAATCGCTAAGAAAATGCAGTCAACCACGGGTCTGATCAAGCTTCCCGGTATTCTGGAATCCATCAGCCCCTACATCGAAACCGATTTATCACCAAAAGAAATGCTGAAGCTGGCCGCTTTAGGTTTCGATCTCGATCTGGACCATATTGATGAGGAGCAGATTCCCCCTTTCTCGTTGTTAACGAATGAAAAGGTAGGACATGCCCAGGTGCTCGGCGTGAATAAGAGCAAGCTCCAAGCCTATGTTAAGGAATTATTTGATGCGGATACGAGCGCGAACGAATAATGGGATAAGGACCTTACATCATAAAAGGTTCTGTTCAATCACTGCAGCAGTGTTGTTGGGGATTGACAGGATGTTCCTTTGGGAGATGTGACGTATGATTCCTGTAATGGACAACGAAGCTTAGGGATATTCCCTAAGCTTCTTACAGTTTTCCGCGATGTTCTGGCCCTTGTGATCAGCAAAGTAATCCCTCTCGCGAGCTCAATCGCTTGAGTATTCTTCTAGTAACTTATTAATGAAGGATATCGATCAATTTATTTCGTTCATCCTCATCTAATAACAGCTTGTAATGCCCATTATCATCATGATCCACAAATAAATCTTCTCCCTGATTCAGCCATAACGATAGCTTCTTCGTTTCTCCATTCTTCATTGCCATTTCAACCACATTATCCGCTGGACCAATATCAAGCTGTCCGATCTCATATACGCCACCATGAATTATATTCATAAAATCCTGCAACTCTGTTGGGGACAATGTTCTATTTGCTTCATCCTTATCCTTTATGATGATATCAATTATATCTCCACTTCTAATAAGATGATTACTTCCCCAGTTATCATCTTTAGTGTCATTGTTCTGACAACCCAAAATTAAGAAGGCCATAAGTAGAAACATCACGGAGATCTTCTTCATGATTCACCTCGCTTCCCAGCATTCTTGAACATCGTTTATTTAAACAGCTGCAATTATTTGATCTGGAGGCCTCTTCTCTACTTATACATGCAGCTGAACCCAGCGGGCATTAACTGGCCTTGCAGCACGAACATCACTAGATGGCGTTATAATGAATGTTTTTAATGTAAGTATAATCTCCATACCGAATCTCTTTGGGATAATCCCCGCTGCAGGTCTCAAGCTTGAGCAAATCATCATAACTTTCAATGAATTTACTCGTGAGCTCTGCCTGGGAGTATATCTGGTATAGCAGGTTCCTGATCTTCTCATCCAGCTTACTGTCGCAGCGAACCCCTAATTTTACCATGTTATGCTGATCGGTATAGCCGTTAAATAAATCAATGAATATAAAGCTGTCCCTATCGTCTTCCTTGATAAATACAAAAATATCTCCTTTTCCTGCCCCATAAGAAAGATATCGATGATATAACGCGGTTATATCGAAACTTATATGCAGCTGCCCCATTAACTGTTCTAAATGGGATCCCTCATCGGGATCATCGATCAAATCAAAAAACGGCAGGTAAAAAGAAAATTCAGTATATTTCTTCATTCGTAATTCCTTTCATGCGTTCGTTTTACATGACTAGGCTCTTCAATCGCATCCACGACGAGACCCGACCTTAGATAGCTCTTATCTTAGGCCGGGTCGTGTGTTGTTTCAATATTCATCTGTCTCTGAGAATTTTTCGAGTACAATGTACGGCTAAAAGGGCGGTTGGCTAGTCTCCATGAAGGGAGGTGATGCCCATGGAGGTCTATGACACACTTTCCTTAATGTTCATGTTCGGCATGTTCATTCTGGCGCTCCTAACCTACATGAAAAAGAAATAGACCGCCCTCCCTAAGGTAACGGTCTATTTCGACCACCACTTAGCGGCCGACTGCTCTTTATGCAGTTATTGTACACTGGAGTCGTGTTCCCGCACGACTCCTTACTTATTCTTACCTCAGTATACTTCATTTTATAACATATTTATAGGGGTTATTTCTTGCGTTTTATTGTTCATTTTATTATCACAATCCGCCTTAATTCCCTTATTCCCCTTCAACCGATGCTAATGACTGCGCCGCGAAATGGTAAAACGCCATCGCATTCTCTTCAGTGGCAAAACCGGCCTGCGCCATGTTGTCGCTTCCTCCGCCTTTACCATTATAATTAGCTAGATGCTGCTTGAAGAACGCACCGCAGGCGAGCTCGCGCTTTCCCCCTTTAGCAAGAAGCACCTTGTTGTCCGCATTGGACACAAAAAGCACGATAACGTCAGTTTGGTCGGTGAGCTTGGCCGCCAGGGTCTGCATATCCTTCAGCGGCTTGTCCGCAAAGACATGCTTGATCAGGCCGCTTTGACGTCCAGCTAATAGCTTCTCGGCCAGGTAGGCATCATTCTCAGCTTTCACGGCGTTTAATTCCGTCTGGAGCTGCTTTTGCTCTTGATCCCATTTTGCAATCCGGTCCAGAATCTCTTCCTTCGAGGTATTGAACCTAGCGGATAGGCTGCTTAGAATGTCCATTCCGGCATTGAATTCCTTCAACGCACGATAACCGCATTTAAAATAAATGCGCAAATGCCCCTTCTGCTTCTCTGCTCTCAGCAGCTTGATCATGCCGATCTCACCTGTGGCTGAGACATGGGTGCCTCCGCATGCGTTATATTCTATCCCTTCAATTTCAACGATCCGGATATCCTCGGTTACCTTCGGCTGCTTTACCAGCGGGAGGACGGCTGCCTGCTCACGGGTCACAAAATAACTCGACACCTTCCGGTTCAGGTATATCTGATCATTGACTTCGAGCTCCAGCATCATTATCTCGGCTGGGGACAGGTCTGCCCGTGCGATATCAATGGTGGCGTAATCCTGGCCCAGGTGGAAACTGAGCGTCTCCGCCTCGCATACCTCCAAACACATGGCGGACAGCAGATGCTGACCGCTATGATGCTGCATGTGGTCAAACCTCCGATCCCAATTCAAACGACATTGAACTTCTTCCTTCTCAGGGAAACGCTCCACTTTATGCAAAATCTCTCCTTCTTCAAGAACGACATCCAGCACCGGGATAGCATCGATCCATCCCAGGTCACACGGCTGCCCTCCGCCGTGCGGATAAAAGGCCGTCTCCTCCAAGACCAGATAAGCTCCATCTTCCCGCTCCCATTTGCGCGTGATTCGCGTCCCCCACTCCCGAATATAGGCTGATTCGTAATATAGCTTCTTTGTCATTTTCTATGTCCTCACTATTCTGGATGATTTATTTTAGTCTGATTTTACTATTGAAAGGTACGGCGCTTCGTTAGGTAGGGTCCGAATAACTTTATCCATCTAAATATTTTCCCACGAGTTACAGCGATTCCATTTACACGTGCCCACACTGTTAATTCCTCTAAATTAGTCTCTTCCTTATTCTTGAACCTGAAATGTAAATCCATTGAAATTAACCTATTGCCGTATCGCTTGATACCAATGCTCTGTGTAAAAGAATCGTCAATGATGATCTTTTCAATGTCTTCCTTAGAGACTTCCTTTCGATTGATCCGAATTTTATTGGGGGTTAATTTCCAGCTCACTGTTTCTTCTAAGCATTCTTGTGATTAAGCTAGCTATTCCTCCGACTTGAACCAAGATCAGGAAAGATAGAAATACCGCAAGGAAAAATGAATCAACGATGAATACCAGCTTAAACATCAATATTGAAACTATACTATAACAAATGACTTGAAGATACATCGATAAGGGAAACTTGATTTCATACTTCTGGTTATATCCGCTTCCAAAACACCCTCCCCCTCTTCCTGTTATAGACAAACATTTGGGATTCACGCGGCTATTACAGCTTAGTCAGCCTTTACCTCGCTCTAATATAAACCGATATGGTGATTAGAAAAAGACCCGTCCTTTGATAGCTTTGATCTTAGGCCGGGTCTTATGTTGTATGCGTTATTTGTTATCATTATGTCGGGCTGCCGACGAGAATGTTTGTATAGGGCCTTCCCAACCCTCTTCTCGTATTTCCTGATAGTTTCCGTCTGTATAACGGTCAATTGTTTTTCTCCAGAAGTCTTGAGCTGGTTGATTCGCCTCAATTTGAGCAACTTTCCAAATGCCCCTAAAGCGATTAAACAACTCCTGTGCAACGGTTTGTCCGACTTTTTGTTTTCGATATTTCTTCATGACAAAAAACTCGGCCATACTATAAATGTTTTCATTTAATTCAGTACCATGCATCCGTACTAAAGCAAAACCCGCCAGTTTATCATCGACCTTGATGAAAAATGGGTATCTTCCGTCTTCCGTCCAATAATGGTCCAAGTATTTATATTCATATAATCCATTGGCATTCAAGTCATCTTCTGGATCAAATTCACTAAAGTCGTATTTATATAATTCGAGGAGATTGCGTAAGATAGACTTTTGTTCGTATTCAACTTCTTGGATTGAGATCATAAAAATTCTCCTTTATACGCACACAATTTTCTTCCATTTTCTGATTTTGGTTCGAAAGCTTTTAAACGGGGCAACAGAATTAATATGAATCCATTTGCAAATTGGCCAGTTTGCGCTGGTGGCAGCCCACTTTCGTTTGCCTGGGGAGAAAAATTCTTCATCTTCAAGCTGCTCAATCCATTGACAGACCTCTTCTACGCGTTGTTGGAGTAGAGCGCGCAGTTCATGCAATGAACTACCGGCATAGGTATCGTAAAAGTGCGCATACAACAGCCCTAACTGATTCCACTTATATAGCGGGGACGGGGTGATCACTTCCAGGCCAGCTAATTCATCCCTTTCCCAGCTTAATAATAAGGTCAGCCAGCCTACCTGATAGGCAAGCATTTCTTGAGGAGTCCGGTCTACCTCTTCGACTCGGAAACATTCACGATCCTTAGGCACGGCGTCGAACTCTTGATCAAGTAAATGATAGGTTCTCATAATTTCATCAATAAGCGCTTGTTTATTTTCATAAGTCGGCATCTAAATAACTCCTTACACCTATCTTTGGCGGGACGGGTACATGGATATAGCTTTAATAATTGCACACTGTAACTTCTTTAAATCGAATTCACGGCGGTAGGCATCCAATTGTAATAATGTTACCACCTGAAATTGACTCGGAGCTTCATTCTACTTGTCCTGCAACGATGAGCGAATCCGTCTTGTTATCTGATGTTTCATTTCTCTATACACAGCAAATTACATCTTTATAACATGTTCTTCTTTCATGCCTTCTTGGTATCGATTCATATGCGTTTCAAACGTCCCTTCCTCGAAAAACAAGGGGATTCTTCTCTTAAAGTTCTCTTGCATATCGATATCGGAAATATCAGCGATCCTTACCCATTCCGGCTTTCCTTCCCGACCATCTTCAATCAAAGTACCTTCAAAGTCATGAGTTATATAATTAAAAATCATATATCTTTCCTTATCGGGATTCATATATTCGGCTAGCCCTTTAAATTTCAAATTCCTTACAAGTAGACCTGTTTCCTCTTGTACTTCTCGAATTGCACATTCAATGGGGCTTTCAGGGAACTCAATTCGTCCTCCTGGAGCAATAAAACCTTTATAGTCATCGTGTTGTCTGTTTAGCAATAAGATTCTACTGTCATTTACTATCAAACAAACGGTATATAGTTTTATAGATTCTTCCACCTTGATTCCTCCAAAATGGATTATTGGTGCATGCGTACCTGCCCCAAAGACACCCACAGCTTTTTATTCGATCTGAGAGTGGTATCTCTTCTCACTAATGACTCCATCCATAATTTTTTATTGTTTTTGTTTCAAGGATGAACTGTAACCAATCTATACCTATAATTCTGGAATTATTACTTGTTCCTTCAAATGCCCATACCGTTTCTTCAGCACTTAAATTTTGTGGTTTTGAAACTAACCAGGTGTAACTTACTTTATGTACTCTTTGTAGGACATCGAAAACTGCGTGTTCGATTTCCATTTCCTCTTCATACTGAGTGATAAATCTTGCATCTATTAGGGAGCTTTCTTTCCAAAACATTCCTCAATCTTAATGCCTTTCAAAAAATACGTGCCATGGAAATTAGCACGCCCAACGATACAACCACGTAGAATGACTTCCTGGTTGAACTGCATGATTGCCAGGTCAAGTGTCTCAATACGGCAGTTCTCGATAACAATTTTTTGATTTATCGTTTCTTCCTTAAACAATGCTTGATTGTAAAAGTCAAGCTCCTCCAGATAATATGAACTTAGGGGTTGCTCTTTCGATATCGTGAATTGTGCTTGTTTCTTCGTTAATACTTCCATTACTCCCCCATACTTCCGATTTTTTTAAAAACAATTCTGCAAACTCACTTTGCGAATAACGTCCGCTTGATCACACTTTTGCTACATTGCTTTTAGTACATTCTGCACTCTTAATCAACTTTCATTATTACAAAGTATACATCCATGGCAACTTAAATAGATATTATGTTGTTCACATTTAGGGTACCCTCTTGGGATTGTCGGGTTATCATCACCCTCTTCAATTTCTGCTCACTCTATATAATTGTTCATGCTCACATCTTCTTGATTAAACGCCTGAATCATGAAGTCAAACTGCTTCAAACAATGAACAACCTGGTCTTGACGTGGTTCATAGCTTAATTTCTCCCACCCTAAGCCTTTTGCCGCATGCGAAATCGTTCGCAGCATAAAATCCTTCTCACTTGCAAAGGAATTGACCGTCCAAGGCATTTCATCGATATCAAAACCAACGGTCCCTATTCCAACGACGGACTGATCCCTTTGTGCTAGCCAGATAATCAATTCTTTTTCTCGATTTGTTCCAGCCAGTATGGAACCGCTAATAACTAAAACCTCAATAAACACGGAGGTTAATCCATTTGACATACTTATTGGTTCAACTACATCCTTGAATCTTGGGGGTAGTGAAATCGTGTTTCCCATGCCGTCCTCCAGTACTTGTTGCTTCGTTCAATTTATCAAGCAGTTTGCCTTTTTTCCGTGGGGGAAATAAAATCCTACCTTTCTTCAAACCACGCTTTATCTATTAATTCGTCCCATTCCATAATCAGTTTCTTGTATTTGATAACCCAATATCCAAAATCAGAATTGTACTTTTTTGAAGCTGTTCCATCAAATCTATGAAATAGATAATTCCCCTCCTTATTGAGTACCTCATCCTTAAGCACTTCAAAATCAACTAACAAATCAGAATAATGAAGTTCCCTCTTTTGAGCATTTATTTCTACAACAATTCTTCTCTTATTCTTCACTTCTGAAGTATCAAATAAAATGGACTCCACAATTTCAAAATCCACAAAAGTTAACGTTGCTTCTCCAGAATACATAGCCATCCCCGTGTAGTTAAGAGGGTGATCCGATAAAACATCTATGTGCTCAAATGTTACCGATAAATTCTGCCCTTCAGTTGAGGTTGATGCAATGATGCAGTCATGCAACGAGATATGGGCAATCGTGTTCTCTGATTTATATTTAATAGGTAGCCCTCCTTCCGTTACAGTATAGTCTCAATGAACACTCTCCCACATTGATGTTTCTTTAAATCGACGCCTTTAAATTTTCCTTGCGACCGAGAGTAGATCGAGGCAGCTCCGAAGCGAGAATACATGTCAATTGCAAGTGAGTCGAGTCCTTTTCTCTCTTCTGAATATTCGCCGAAACAAAAAAATCCCAATGAAGAACACCAACAATGTTAAGAAGTAATCACGGACGAAATCTGGTGCCGTATATGAATACCAATATAAATAAAAGGCATCAGTGATATCTGTATTTATAACGATCTCTTGACCGAATAGATTTGGATCGTGATTTTGTTTTGAATTTTTTATGTTCGTGCTGATTTCTAAAAAACCAAGGTGAATGATTGGAACTAGCAAGGACACACAAGCTGCAATTAGATAGCTCTTACCTTGTTTCATCGTAACCTCCAATCGAAAGCGAAGGATCGACTCTGCCGCCGATCCCTCATTGAATTGCTTTATTCTTTATTCTCGATGGCAAGTCCAAAAACCTTTCTCCGGCAGCGGACAGATCCTTTACGATCCACCTCAATTCCGTCAAATTCATTCTGCCCATCACGCATCTTCGTTGGCAGCGAAGGCCCTCATAGATGGATCAGTCATCAGACGCTTTCCACCTCGACGATCAGAAATCAGGGCAAAGGGGATCCCTAGCAACAAAAACCATCCGCCCGCATGGAAAGTCCGACTGAAGGAGGCAACGAACGCATCCTGCAAATCCGTGCTCACCTGGGATAATTGCTGCCCCAGCTCTTGCCGCTGCTGCGTGAAAGCAGCTTGGAGCTCCTGCATTACCGATTCATCCGCCTCGGACAATAGAGCCTTCTCCATGGTATCCAGTTGAAGGAGGACCGCCCCCTCGGCGTTCTTAGCACCGGCTGAGGACTTCTCTTGTACCATACGCCCCACCTGCTCCAGGATGACCTCCTTGGCCTCCGCCGAGAGGTCGGCGCTGCTCTCGATTTGCAGCTTTATTTTGTTCACAGCCTCCCCACTGTAATGGCTTAACGCCGTATTTAGCACAGAAACCAAAATAGCTACGCCCAGAACTGAGCCGATCGCTCTAGACATATTCATGATACCCGAGGCGATGCCGATCTTCTCTTCCGGCACGTTGCGGATGGAGGCGCCCATAACGGGAGCGACAGAGAGACCTATGCCCACACCTGTTAAGATCAGCCGCCAGACCACGCTCCATTCGGTGGATGCCGCATTCAGCGATCCATACAGATAGAAAGACAGAGCTAATATCCCCATTCCCGCGGTGACAAACCAGCGGCTGCCATACTTGTTGGACATTCCTCCGGCTATTGCGGAAATCACCATTGAAGCAAGTGACATGGCAGAGATGGTGATCCCTGCTTCCAGGATACTATTGCCCAGAATCCCGGTCAGAAAGTACGACATCAGGTAGGTTGAGGCAGTAATGCCCGCACCAATCATCACAAGTGTGAGCACTGCCCCGTTGAAGGGGAGTATGCGCAGCAGCCACAAGGGCAGCATAGGCACAGACGTACGAAGCTCAACGATTAAGAAGAGAACTATAAAAACGAGAAAAGCAGCCATGTACCCGATAAATTTCAACGAATCCCAGCCCCATTCGCTCACGTTAATCAATCCGTAGGTTATGCAGAACATCGCGGCAGAAAGGGTCAACACGCCCAGCCAATCGATCTTCCGTCCCGCGGAAGTGTCGAAGGATTCACGGATCAACGGGATTGCCAGGCAGATTGCAGCTATCCCAATAGGGACATTCACGAAGAAAATAGCTTCCCAACCGATGGAATTGGTTAAAATGCCACCCAAGGTAGGTCCGCTGGCAGCCGCCAGACTGGAGATGGCCCCCCAGATGCCGAGGACCATGCCGTGTTTTTCCTTCGGAAACAAGTCAGCTGCCAAGGGAATCGTAACCGGAACGACAATCGCTGCAGACATGCCCTGCAAGACTCGGTAGAAGACCATCGTTTCGACAGAGGTTGACAGTCCGCACAGAATCGAAGTAACGACAAACAACGCTGTACCGACGAGGAAAAGACGCTTACGACCGAACTGATCAGCGATTCGGGAAGCCGTGATCAAGAAGACGGCAAAGGCCAGGTTATAACCATTGACGATCCAGGACATATCGTCCATGGCGGTGTTGAATTGCCGGGTCATCTCCGGCAAGGTGACGTTAACGATAGTCGTATCCAGGAGTGCCATGAAGTACCCCAAGATAATGGCGGCAAATGCAATCCCGCGGCGGATACCGGTAAGCTTAGACAAAGTAACCCTCTCCTTTTTAACATGAACTTTAGTTCACGTTTTAATCGGATTATATGAACTAAAGTTCATTTTTGTCAATAAAAATGTGAACTATGATTCATAATTTCGTTGACTTTGGATAAGGAGGAGAAATACAATTAGGCGTAGGTGATGAAAATGGCAGAGAAAGATCAGGATAAGACCCGCGTGCCCCAGCAGCAGCGAAGCATGGAAACGAAACAAAAGATCGTTGCGGCGGCCATGAAACTCTTCTCGGAGAAAGGCTTCCACGCCACGAATACAAAGGAAATCGCGAAGGAAGCGAATGTAGCTGTTGGCAGTGTCTATTCCTATTACACGGATAAAATGGAAATTTTCAAAGACGCGCTGGCTCTCTTCCATGAACGCTTCACAGGGATTCTCCGAGGTCACGGCGCTCTTCAACTGAATACCAGCCAGAACAAACGGGAACTGATCCGGGACGTGATCGAGATCATGATTAAGGCTCACGAGGTGGACATCGGTTTTCATCGGGAAATGGACATCATGGCGCTGTCATATCCTGAGATTAAGGACATGGCGGACAAGGAGATGCGGTTCTTCTATAAGTTTACGGCCCGACTTCTTCGCTCCTGGCAGCAGGAGACTCGAATCAAGGACCCGGACGCAGCGGCGACGGTCCTTATTCTTGCAGCGCATGGGGTGGTTGAAGCCGTAGCTTTCGGCGGTATGGGCATCAGCCGGGAGCGTTTGATTAAAGAAAGCATCGACATGCTGCACTCTTATTTGTGGCCGCAGGAAGCTCTGCAAGAAAGGCAGAACGAAGAGCTCGGACTATCTATGGAGGAGTAGCGAGGAAATTCCTCTGGAAATAGGAAAAGCTGCCCGCATAGCTTGGGGCAGCTTTTATTGGTTCAAAGAATAGACAATGTTCGAAACACATAACTTCATCTTTAGATTCAGTTTAGCTCCTGTTAGATAATACTTTGTTATCTGCTGTTCCTTGCCATCCTTGACTTTGCTCTCCTCGATCTAACTTTATAAAGCAGCCACGTCTTTAGCAAGGACTCGTTATCCTTATGGGTTGAAACCTTATCCCGAAAATAGAAATCTTGAATTTCAACTTCCAATCGGGCTATCGGCTTCACATGTTCATATGAAACCCACTCATCAAAATGAATCTTATTTTTATCAGACTGTTTAAATTTTGATTTTGGTAATATGTATATCGTCCCCTTTGTCCAAGGGTTATTCATCATTGTCGATGCATTCAAAGAATAGAAGTGATACTTCTTACTTTTAAATATTAAACATCCATTTCTAAAACCTCCGACTTGTTTACTTCTATCCAATACAGCATAGAATATGGACCATGTAGGATCCGCAGAAGCAAAGACCGCCCTGACTAATTCTCCGTTAAATAACGTTTGTTCCCGAGGTTCAAAAATATCAATCTGAGGATTATTTGATCCGTGAAACAAAATATGATTCTTCAAAGCTAAATACTGAAGAAAACGATATTTAGGATAAGTAGAGTCATAGGCAAATTCACCTTTGTAAAGCCTAGGTATCATTCCTTCATATTCAAAAACCTCTAATTCAGTAAAGTCAGAACTTGGTGAAGGGCTTAATAGAATATTCAACAGAAATTTTATCATCTTCTTTTTGATATCCCCCTTGTCTGTCCTTCTTCTTTATCCATACTTACTCAACCATTTTATAAGTAGCATGAAAATTCCGAGATGCCTCCTTGACGAACGAGTAGCCGTGAGGATTCAATGCGAGAATAGACTGCTAGCAGAGGTTGGTGACTTCCTTATCCAAAACAATCTTTTATATTGTCTCTATCTGCCGTAATCTTACTGCATCGTAATAAATTAATTTATTATTCTCAAGGATACACTTATGTTCAAAACATTCAGCGCTGCTTAAGACCTTCGGTAGGAATTGTGGAATCATCTCCCCGACCCCCAAATTCCCTTCCGACAATATCCACTCAATATCCTTCCAATCTAAAATACCTTCATCTACTTTTTTGGGCGTAATATATTGATAATCATCTGGAATTACTGCTATAAAAACATACATCCCACCTGAATAACTTGCATCTGCAATCCAACTGATAACGCCTTTATACGCTACATTCTCTAAAACAATTCCAGTTTCTTCCAAGGATTCTCGTATTACACATTCAGTTGGTGATTCGTTCCCTTCAATTTTTCCTCCTACTCCATTCCATAATCCTTTTGTCGGAGCTGAATCTCTATTCAACATGAGTAATTTACTTCCTTTTTTTATGAAGCAAAGTGTATACTTGTACATTTAGCCCCCCTATATATATTTATAAAAACAACCTTGAATCTTTTGACTTTTCAGCAATTTCACCTAACAACTTATTCCCAAACTTCATTACAACTCCCATATTACGTGTATTCCCGTCCCTAGTAAACACCCCTAGTAATAGACTTATGCCCCATCATCCAAGCCTCTTTATAGACTTGATTTATCCCCTTCAGTTTGTATGGCTTGCTCTCTAAGGAGAAAGCCTATCTCATCCCCATTTGAACCCCAAGCACCAGCAACCCACCGATCTTTCGAACTACTTGTTTCATTCCAAAGCAAAATGGGTATTGGTATTAAACATATAATTGCGGGCATACGGACCTATTCCTAAGGGACAAGTTGCTAGCTAATGCATTTTGCATAGATCCATTGGGGCTGGGGAAGGCAGTTGATTAGAACATAGCTGCCTGACTTCAGGCATATCAGAGATTCATGTATGAGACACATACTTTCCCGTGTACGACCAGGGGGTCACAGTCTTGGCATACATTTTCGAATGGGTGTAATAAGGGATTATACTGTTGGGACAACTACACTGCAGATAAAGGTGGAATTTTTTTCGATATAAGTCAATGCCGTAACGAAGATTATTGGGCTTACATTGTTAGTCCCCTCCGGGCTTCCTCTTTGATTCTTTCTCCACCATTAAAAAATGTGTCTAATCCTATCCATTTTGAGGCTTTTGCTAACTCGTTCGCTTCATTTTCTATGTCTACATAACAAGGCTGTCGCCATCTAGAGCTCTGATACTGAACTTCCCCCACAACAAATTTGGGATCCCCGTGGATGATATGCCAAATGCTCCGCATAATATGGATACTGCTTGTAAAGGGGCGATTGAATGATAGTACTGGAGCATGTGAACAAGGTTTATGAAAATGGCTTTCACGCGTTGAAAGACATTAATCTTGAATTCAAAAAAGGGGAAATTACCGTCCTCATCGGACCGAGCGGCTGCGGCAAATCGACAACGATGAAGCTGATCAATGCGCTCAACACGCCATCATCTGGCCGAGTACTGATTGACGGCAAGGATATCTCCCGATTGAATCCGGTTGAACTGCGGCGCAATATCGGCTACGTCATTCAAAGCGTTGGATTATTTCCGCATATGAATATCGCCAAGAACGCGGGAGTGGTTCCGCGTCTGAAGAAGTGGGATAAAGATAAAATCGAACAAAAAGTAAACCAGCTGCTCGACATGGTCGGGCTGGACCATACAACGTATGGCACACGCTATCCATCCGAGCTAAGCGGCGGGCAACAGCAGCGTGTGGGTGTCGTACGTGCGCTTGCGGCCGATCCGGACATCATCCTGATGGATGAGCCGTTCTCTGCTCTTGATCCCATCAGCCGTGAGCAGCTTCAAGATGAGCTGATCCGGCTGCAGCAGGAGCTCAATAAAACCATTATTTTTGTGACGCATGATATGGATGAAGCTATTAAAATTGCGGATACCATCGTTCTGATGAAGGATGGTGAAGTGATTCAAACGGGTAGACCGGACACCATTTTACGTCATCCCGCAAATGATTTTGTACGTGACTTTATCGGCTCGAAGCGTCTGCAAAACGAAAGCACCTATGAGATTCCGCTTGTCGATGAAGTCATGATTACGAATCCGGTCACTGCATTCCCAAGCCGAGGATTAGCGGAAGCCATCAAGATGATGGAAAGTAAGCGGGTCGATTCGCTGCTGATCGTAGACCGTAACCGGCAGCTTCAAGGAGCGGTTTCGATCTACCGGGTGCTCGACCAATACGGCGAGGAAGGCAAAACCGTAGCGGACGTTATGCATCCCGTTCGTTATTCGGTGGCTTCGGGAAGCACGCTTGCCCAGGCTATTGAGATCATGGACAGCCATCAGCTCAGCAACCTTCCCGTAGTCGACAGCAATAACCGGTTCCTCGGACTCATTACAAGAGGCAGCGTCGTTAAACATCTGGCAGAGGTATATCCAACGATCGTTCCTCCGGAGCAGAACGGAGAGGGTGAGTGATATGAACGCATTTTGGAGTTTCATCACGGATCGTTATCCGGATATCCTGAAGGCTTTGCAGGAGCATCTGGTCCTCTCCTCTTCTGCCGTGCTTTTGGGGACGGTCATTGCCGTACCGATCGGCATTCTGCTCGTGTACAACCGGGTAGGCTGGATCAATCGTTTCGTCTTTTTTATTGCGAACCTGTTTCAGACGGTTCCCAGCCTGGCGCTTCTGGCGATTCTGATTCCGCTGCTTGGCATCGGCATGAAGCCGGCGGTATTAGCGCTGTTTCTATACTCCCTGATGCCGATCCTGCGGAATACCTACGACGGATTTCACTCCGTGGACAAAGGCGTGCTCCAATCAGCCAGGGGGATGGGGTACAGCACCGCTCAAACGATTTTGAGAATTCAGCTTCCGTTATCGCTTCCTTACATCATGTCCGGCATCCGCATTACGACGGTGTATATCATCAGCTGGGCAACGCTCGCTTCCTTGATTGGCGCTGGCGGGTTAGGCCAGCTTATCGTATCGGGACTTGGGGTGAACAAGCCCGAGATGATATTCGTCGGCGGCATCGGTGCGATTCTCCTGGCCCTTGTAGCTGACGCGTTGCTTGGCCTGCTTGAGGGCTGGCTTAGCAAACACTACCATCAGAACCAGACCCGGGACGCTGCGGTATGAGTCACATCAGCCGTAGGCAGCAAACCGGACGGAACAAGGAAGGCGTGATGAATCTGAACAAGCTGAGATGGATCCCGATGTTAGCCTGCATGTTGACTTTGGCTGTTTTTACGTCCGCATGCGGTATTCAAAGCGACGTGACCATCGGGACTCAAACCTATACCGAAACCAAGATTATTGCCGAGATGTACAAAGCCCTGATTGAAGACCAAACCGATCTCAACGTCGATATTATCCCGGATCTGGCATCCAGTTCATTGGTCATCAATGCGATGAAAGATAACGATGTTCAAATGGCGACATTATATACCGGTGAGATTTTCAACAACCATTTCCCGATCAGCGGCAGCAAAGACCGTGCCAAGGTCTTGAAGGAAGCGCAGGAAGGGTTTCAGGAACACTTCGGATTCACTTGGATGAATCCTTTGGGCTTTGAGAATACGTACGCATTCACGGTAAGAAAGGATCTTGCCGAAACCAATGAGTATACCAAAATTTCCGATGTCAAAAAAGACATGGCCAACATGAAGCTTGGAGTAGACACCACCTGGCTGGAGCGAAGCACCGATGGATATCCGGCCTTCTCCAAAGCGTATGACATTACATTCGGACAGGTTTTCCCCATGGAGATCAGTCTGGTATACAGCGCGGTAGCCAATCAGCAGGTGGATATCGTACTGGCCTACTCGACGGATTCCCGGCTGAAAGCCTACGAATTGCAAACCCTTAAGGATGATAAGCAATTCTTCCCTCCTTATGATGCAAGCCCGGTATTGCGCTCAGACCTTTTGAAAAAACATCCTGAAATTGAGGAGGCAATAGCGCCTTTAATCGGTCGCCTGGATGCGGATACGATGATATCGCTTAATTATCAGGTGGACATTGAGAAGAAAAGCGAGCGGGAGGTCGCCATCGCGTATTTGAAAGAGCAGGGTCTCTTGAACAGCTAAAGGAGGGTAAGCATGGAAAGTGAACATTTAACATTTGCAGACTTTTTGTCGTATATATCACGAAATCAGGAGTTGCTCTGGGAGTACTTCCTCCAGCATATCATGATGGTCGTTATCGGTCTGGGACTGGCATTCATCGTCGGCGTGCCGCTGGGCATCCTGTGCTCCAAAAGCAAATGGGCAGCCAAAATCATTTTGTTTATCACCAACATCCTTCAGGTGGTGCCGAGTTTGGCCATGTTAGTGGTGCTCATGTTATGGATGGGTCTCGGAACGACAACGGTCATGGTTGGACTCTTCCTGTACTCATTGAATCCCATCACACGCAATACGTACGTTGGGTTACAACAGGTGGAGGCAAGCTACCTAGAATCAGGAAAAGGCATTGGCATGAGCCCCTTCCAACTGCTGGTCCAAGTGCGTTTTCCGCTCGCGCTGACGTATATCATGTCGGGACTGCGCATTGCAGCCGTCATTGCCATCGGCGTAGTCACGATTGCTCCTCTCGTTGGAGGAGGCGGGCTGGGGCGGGAGATCTATGCAGGACTGAACAGCAATAACTCCCTGCGAATCTTTGCAGGCGCCATTCCTGCCGCGGTGCTGGCGATTGTCGCGGATGTTGTGCTTGGTATTTTGCAGCGTAAAATGGATCTGTCCAAACGAAAGTCAGACGGTGCGGCTCCATCTGCTGCGAAAGCACAGAAGCCGGCATAATGGTTGATAAATGTAAAAGCGCATTACTACTGCACGGGGTGTCCTGAAAAGATCTAAGATCTTGCGAGGTGCCCCGTCTTTCGGGTATCGGATGCTCCGCTTGGGTGACATCACTTGAAAGTGATATCAACAGATTGAGCATGTCATAGTGATGGCTCGGACCCTTCAATGAGTTCAGAATATTGAACGGGAATTGTTCAACCCTTGCTAAGGATTCAAACAAAATGCTACAATATACCATATAAGCACACGTCGACTATAGTCTTTAGAACGCTTAAAGAGCCATTCTTTGAGCCGATCTAAAGGCTTTTTTTGTTGTGTCTGCATGTTTGAACGCTAGGGATTATAATGGAATGGAGATGATGGAGATGGAAAGTTTGCCTTGTAAAGGCTGTAAAGGGATGTGCTGCGGACCTGTTCCGATTACTCAACAAGAACGAGTGAAAATTAAAAAGGCCATCCGGAAAATGCCTGCTAAACAACGTTTGGAATTACGGAACCAGGAGCGTTTTCCCGGAACATGCATCTTCTTTGACGAACGACATGATCGATGCGGCATTCATTCGGTACGGCCATCCATTTGCAATGCATTCGGTTTTTATAACAACTTGGTCTGCTTTAAAAGCCCCCAAACGGCCTCTGCCCAAAAATACGAAGCTAACGAACGGCCGATCGGTCTATTAAGCGTGGATTTCACTTGGAAGGATTTTGATTGAGGCGATTCCATAGTGCTGTTATCGATACTTCGACCAAATTGCGAAGCTCCCCTTACGGCACCAGGTTTTATTATTTCTATCGCCGAGGGGAGCGAATCACGATCTTGCGAGACGCCCTTTTCTTTCGGTTGACGCTCCGTGCTGGGTTGGATGTCCTGATTAGTGGTTAGCATCGAGTGACTTCAATTTCTTGAAATATTTCCTCCAGCCTCGTCCAGTTCTGCCCTACCCAAATTAATTCATCAACAAACCTTTTTAAGGTCCTATGATTTTCAGACTTTATATTGATCCATGAACATTCTTTCCACCATGTTAATTTGATAGAACGAACTTGTCTACTGTTATTGGCATACTTTCGGTGTAGCCACAGATAAACGCGTTTACTGATTCCATATTGATATTACCGTTCAATAGCGTGCCGGATAGAATGGCCCGTGAAATATCAAACTCGGGATAAATATAATGCATCCTATCAAAATCTAATATTGATGAAACACAATGATCATGGAATAATAGATTGTCTACAAACAAATCCCAATGAACCCATCCCTTCTCGCATGACTTAAATAAATCGAGATCGATTTCGTCAATAATTTTCCTTTGGATTTCTAAAGCGGATACATACTTATCCGCCGCTTGTCCCACTGCTTCGTGCCAACTTTTAGCCCACTTCTGGAGCTTAGCTTCTTTTGATTCTGGTTTCCAATGTAGTGTCAATGATTGGGGCGCTTTCGAATACAGTATTTTGTGCATTCTACCTACGATCTGTCCAAGGTGGTACATTTGATCCGCGTTGACTTCGCCTGGTTTGACTAATTCACCTTCACAATATTCAGTTACAATAAATCTCTCACCGGATGGTGTGCGTTGAATGAATAAATCATTTTTTGAAAAGAGTTTCGGACAAGGGATTCCTTCTGAATGTAATAGATCTTGTAGACCTAGTGCTGCTTCCACAGAACTTAATAATTCTTCCGGATATCGTACTTCGTTATATTGTTTAACAAACAACACTTCATCGCCAGTATGAACCTTCCATTTCAAGTTAGCATAGCCCATAAGTACTGCAATAGCATCCCGGACCTTAAATCCAAATGTTGTATTTATATGTTCGCTTATCTCCTTAATTATTTCATTAGATGATTTATCACTCATGTGGAAATCCCCTTAGATTCATGTTATCTGAACTACGATAGCTAATTAATATTGTTTTCCTCAAGTCGAGGATTCCTTCAACCAGTCGTTTAAGCCATTGGTAATCATTTATACTGCTTTAGCTTAAATTCTTCTATGATCTCAATATTTCTCTTGTTGTTCACATAGTCCTTAATATGATCTTTAATATTGGGATATAGTACTATATCATCTATTTTATCGATTTGAATCCATCTAACATTGGTCTGGTTATGATCTGGCTTCGCTGGTAAAGCCGGGCTTCCGGACGAAATTCTGCAATCAAACATCAAACTCAATCTATGCCCTGTTCCATGATTATAAGCGTTTAAATGAGGGGCATATTCATACACGAAAGCTAATGGCCCCACTTCAACTTCTATATTTGCCTCTTCACGCGCTTCTCGCTTGACGGCTTCAATTATGGATTCGCCTGGTTCCGCTCCTCCTGCAGGTAAATTGTAATGAACGCCATGTTCATCATTAAATTCAACTAATAAAATCGAATCATTCTCAATGATTAGTGCACATGCTCTAACTCTTATATGGTGCATGCTTTTCTCCTTCGTGTCATATAGCTTCGCCTCAGCCGGCAGGCAGCGTAAGCCATTGTTATGGATGTTTATTCCTTACATCGAATTGTCTATGCCTCATCTCGAAATTGCAACACATTCCCTAACAGTTCTTTCAAGGACCTCGATGACTTCTTTCAAATCAAGAATCTCTAATTCTTGCTCCTTCGCCTCATCTTTCTTAGCAAAATCAACTTCAATATCCTTTATTAAATCTGGGAGGTATCTATAATCAATCTCTTCAATCTCTATGGGCTTGACTTCCATCGGTCTATAAGTGACGGAATAATGGTCAATCAGTTTTCCATTTAGTCTCCAAAAATCTCGATAATACTTTAACTGCGCTTCCTTCTTATCGGGTTGGGGTAGCCACTTGATTTTCTTGTTGTAAATGTCTTCGACCCAAATAACATCCGATATTAAATGATAGAAGTATCCGCGGTAAAATGGTTCATTCATAGAACTCAGATACTTATCCTTGAATCCGAAATAATCGGCAAATTTATGCCCGTCATTATTAGTCTTCACAAAATGAGAAATTGCTTTTGGGGTATTCATATTTTTATGTACATCAGGCGCGATGCCACCTAAGTAAAATTGATCATCATCAATCTGTAACGCTTGAGCAAGACGTGCGGTTATACAATAATGCATGACTCTAGATCCCATGGTAATCTCCTTTGCATAGTTTTTCTGAGAGCGTTTCTTACCTCCACGAACCTCGCTATCTTTCCCTTCCCCTACTTCTAGTGAACCAAGGGGGAACGAAGCCGGCAGAAATCGTTAATATGTTGTTAGATGATACATCCCTCGCAGCTTTTATCCTCAAATATTCTTATTATCCACAAACTCAACACAAAAAGGTTGCAATTCAGGTTTTAAGCAGTACTCGATGCGTTGTCTAAAATCCTTCCATTCTACTTTACGAAGCGCTTCCTCGATCGGGAAGAACCCTACTTCCAAGCTTTCATCTGTTATCGTTAATTCTCCTCCAATGGGCTTTGCTAAAAACAATGTGTTGCAAATGGAATTCCCAATGTTCTGAAAAATGCCGCAGAATTTAATAACTTCGATATCGATTCCGGATTCTTCTTTAGTCTCTCTTATGGCAGCTTGACTTAAAGACTCTCCTTCCTCTACTTGACCGCCAGGCATCTCCCAGCCCCTACGGGGTCCTTTAATTAGTAATAATTCATTTTTATCATTTACAACAATCGCTGCAGCGGAGAGGATATGTTTCGGCGGACTCATTATTCTCGCTCCTTTAGGTTTGTTTATTATATGTGCATTAAAAAATTTTATATTTCGCAGGTTTCATCAAACGTCCTTCGTTTATGACGCGACCCGGCCATAAATAACTCTTAACTTAGGCCGGGTCGTGTGTTGTCTGAATGTTCTTTCTTGTAAAAACTCTGGGAACCAAGGGCAAATGCTAATACATATGGTGGCCAAAGACGCACTTTCCTAAATGTTATTGTTGGGCATGTTCATTTCGGCGCTTCTAACCATAAAAAGAAATAGACCGCACTCCCTAAAGTAACGGTCTATTCTCGACCTAGCTTGTATGGCCGACTGCTCTTTAAGCAGTATATTGTACTGCGTTAGCCGTGTGTCCAGAACAGTTCCTTACTTATTCTTACATCAGTATAGCTCAAGTTATAACGGTTATACAGAAGTTATTTTATTGGAATAACATTGACCTTCATCCGCCAAATATGTTTCTCAAAACAAATGATTGATGTCTATAAAATCAAGTGTTCCCAACCTACGCTATTGACAATGTGCTGTTTAACATGCATTATTTATTTATCGGTTAATAAATAAATGTTAGGGGGCGTTAACGATCTCACCTAAAGGCGACACGATACCAAATGTAAAGCAGCAAATTATTCAAGCCGCCATTCAGTTATTCGCAGACAAGGGCTATTACAAAACAACGACAGCCAATATCGCAAATGCTGTTGGCGTCACTCAACCGTATGTGTTTCATTTTTTCAGCAATAAGGAACAACTTTATCTTGCCGTGCTTGAGCAGGCTATTCAGCGGGTCTTTCAGACTTTTTTGAATGTGGAGGCTCCTTCCGACAAGTTAAAAGAGGCCATGAGTCAGGCATTTAATGAATTACTGAATAGTCATCGTAACGAAATATTAGTGACGATGATGGCATACACCATCCCTGAGACTGAGATTCGAGATGTTGTTCGGAAGGGATTCGATCAAGTTTATGAGCAATTAAAAATGAAGTTTTTGCAGGCTGGATATCCAGACGCCAGTCGCGAGGCCAAGATATTTATCGGAGAAGGGCTGCTTATTTCGCTGTCAGAAACAATCCAATTAGAGAAACTGCTCCCGTGGTACCCATGATCGTTGATTCAACGATCTCATTTTTTGGATTTTATTTATTTATCAATAAATAAAACAATTGATAAAAGGAGGCCATCGTATGAATGACAACCTGAATAAAAAAAATCAGAACACATCTGAACAACCTTCATCCCAAAACCTCTTGCATCATGCGCTCGCCAAGCACATCTCGAAAGGGATGGTGTCCGAAGTAGAACAAATCTCATCATCGATGTTACGCGTCCGAATTTTGTCCAGTTCGTTGGGGAAGCTTTCTTACTCACCTGGGCAGCATGTCAGAATACAGATTAACGATCCGCTTTCCTTAAGAGGAATACTGCGTCCCCGTGAAACGCTCCGCTCTTACACCATTTGGGAATTTTCGCCCCAAGAGCAGGCATTCGAGTTACGTATTTATCTCCATGGAGAGGAAGGGATCGGTCAGAACTGGGCACGTAACGTGAAGGCTGGTGATCCAGTGACGTTCTGGGGTCCCATGGGGGACTTTGTCATCCGTTCCGCATCCTATCATCTCTTTATTGGGGAAGAAACGGCGTCCATTGCATTTGGTTCCATGATTCGATCGCTTGATCCGAAAGAACAGATTTATGGCATATTGGAGAGCAATTCGCCAGATGATGACATACCGATGCCGAGATCACAAGAACTGATTCGTGTATATCGTAACGGGGCTTCAGCCGTTGCATCACAATCCCTGCTTTCTGCGATATCCGAAATTCATCTTCCTGCGTTACGTGGAGCAGCGTATGTAGCAGGGGAATCGAAAACTTGCCAGATGGTACTCCAACATCTTGTACGCGAGCGCGGTTGGCCACGCTCATCGATCAAGGTTAAACCTTTTTGGACACCAGGCAAGCGAGGTCTGCACTGAGGCTAAGGAAACAATCAAAGTGAATACATCAACTTGGATGATAGGAGGGTTTTATATGTTTTTGATATCAAAAATAATCATTTCCTTTGTGGCGATTGTTACAATTGCAG
Organism: Paenibacillus sp. FSL R5-0810; assembly: GCF_038002285.1. NCBI lineage: Bacteria > Bacillati > Bacillota > Bacilli > Caryophanales > Paenibacillaceae > Paenibacillus > Paenibacillus sp. FSL R5-0810. The sequence continues at coordinate 379,785 of NZ_JBBOCF010000001.1, read as the reverse complement.
GTGCCTTGCTTGCCGATGTGATTGTCCGTAAGACGGCGAGCCAACATATTTTTAATCCCAAATGGCCTCCGCACGCCAAATTTCATAACGGTCAGACGATATCTTTATCCATTCTACTTGGTTTTTCATCGCTATACTTACTGTTCCGGACTGAGGGGGATCTGTGGTTTCAGTTTATTTTAGCGATCTTGACCGCATCGTATTATTGGCTTTCCATGATCTTGGCCGCAATATTTCCTAACACCGGTTGGATTGATGAGGAATTTAAATCCGATGTCAAAAGCATTTTGGGACTACATCCGCAACAGTTTTTAGCATATATTATGATTTTTTTGTTAGTGGCTAGCTTCGTTCTCGGCTATCTGGATTTTCAACCGTGATTTGAACTTTCGTTTAAACTACTTTGAAGGGAAGAGCATATGCATGCGAAGCAAAGTCATTATTTTAGGCGGGGGAACCGCGGGTTTGTGTTTGGCGATTTCATTGCGATATTTTGGGATAGAGGTAAAGGTATACGAAAAGAGACCGCAGCCAGGAGATGCCGGTGCCGGTATCATTATAGCCCCCAATGCGCTGCAAGCGCTTGAACCGTTCGGAATTACGGATCAAATCATACATGCAGGGTACGGTAGGGATGGCATTCAGACATTAACTCACAAAGGGAAAAAAATCATCAAGATGTCGGTGCAGGATGGATCTTACAAATTGTACTCCATTCATCGAGGAGATTTGAACAATCTGTTATATGAGGCTCTGCCTCCTAGTACAGTTGAATATGGAAAGGAATGTGTGGGGATCAATCAAGACGAACATGGCGTCCGTATCCAGTTTCGTGATGGCAGTGATGCGACGGGAGATATTCTGGTTGCAGCAGACGGAATTCATTCCATCGTAAGAAAACAACTATCAAACAAAAATTCTTATCGTTTCGCCGGATATACATGTTGGCGTGGTATTGTCTCATCTGATTCTTGTACAGGATTGTCTGAAGAATTTATTGAAACATGGGGACCACAGGGGCGCTTTGGGATCATCCCGCTTCCAAATAGTCAAGTGTATTGGTATGCCATGGTAAATGCCCTAGAGAACGATGATCGATTCCGCAGTTATACAGTTACTGACTTAGCAAATCACTTCGAAAAATATCATGATCCCATTCCCAGTTTACTGAAGTCAAGTCACAAGATGATCCATCGTGATATTGTGGATATCATTCCCATGGATCGTTTCTATTCTAACCGCACTTTGTTTATTGGTGATGCCGCCCACGCGTTTACACCCAATCTAGGACAAGGAGCTTGCCAAGCGATTGAGGATGCGGTGGTTGCTGCCGAATGTATAAGTAGGCATACCGATTATAGGCAGGCCTTTGCGGAATTCGATTCACGCCGTCGAACAAAAATAGAAAAGATATCGAAACGTTCATGGATGTTTGGAAAAATCACTCAATTGGAACATCCGATGGCCATCGCCGTTAGAAATTTATTGCTTCAGCATACACCAAAGCAAATGTATCAACATGGTATGCAACAGCTTTACAAATTCCAAGGGTAAGCGGCCGTCGGCTTCTTCGTCAGCAATATCACCGATCAAAATCCGAGAGATTATGATCGGTGATTTATTTAGGGCTGGCTGAACTACTAATTGAAATTGCTATTCCACAGAAGCCCGAATGTTAACGTTTCAGGAGGCTGACCACGTGATGCGGTTAGCCGGTGCGGATGTGTCCCCTCCACGGTAATTTCATTTCGCACTCCACTTCCCTTTTTACTTATTCTAAAGTTTTCTTGCCTTGATAACGAAGGTTACAGGGAACATCTTCGCTCTTTTTACGAAATTATTGTTTTCATCCTGCATTTGTATGATTTCACTGTCGGTTTCTTCAATCATTTGTTCAATGACAAACCCTGCCTTCGCCATCGCATTGATATAGGTTGATAGTTTTCGGTCAGATAAGGTTAGGTCCCCTTGGCAAAAATCAGGAGATACCGGATACCACGATTCATCGAAATAACGCTTATTCAAAACAAATCTATTATTTTCTTCAACAACACATTTATGTATAGGATGAGACCAACTGAAGATAAAGACGCCGTCTTTTTTTAAATAAGAAGCGATCCGACTAAACGTGCTTTCAAGGTCGGTTGTCCAGCCAATGGCATAGATCGAATAAACGAAGTCAAAATAATCCTCGGGTATGCCGCATTCTTCTTCCATCGGAGAACGGATCAAATTTGCCGAAAGTCCGCATGCCGTCAAATGCTGCTTGGCCTTTTCAATCTGCTTTTCCGATATATCTATCCCCCATAGCTCGGATGCTTGGCGTTCCCCATGATATTGCAAGGATTGACCATTTCCACAGCCTATTTCTAGCATCTTTTTTCCTGAAACATCGCCAAACAGCTTGCATTTCTCTTCCGTGACAAACGCTCTCATGCGCATACCTAGGGCAGGTAACGCAATATAAGATCCGGTAATGTCCTGGCCATATTGCACCGATTATTGTGTTGTCCTCTATTGCGATAATTACTAACTTTTTGAAAAATTCCTCACCGCCAAACGAACGGTTGTAATCCATGTCACCGAGACTCGGATAGAATCGTCTGTTGGGTTCTTCAAATTTTCGGACGATGATGTCGCGTATCGCCTCATAATCATCTTCACCTGCATAAGGCCTGAACACAATACTCATATCTAAACCACCGTCCCTTGGATTTTTAGAGATATTGAATCTATTTTTAGGACTCCACGCGATACAAAAGAAGCCAAGGGCCAACCCCTCTGCAACGTAAATAAATTGTTATATCTAGTTGGCGCCCCCAAGAAAATTCCTTAAAAGATCCCTTCGACTATGGGCACTCCTTCTTCCAATCTTTCTTGGCTCTCAGCAATGTAAGTACTAGTCCAATCAATTTTGAAAGATCAAAACTCCGGTACATTCCGATATAAACGATAAACTCCCTTAGTCGCAGAAATAAACTCAAATTATTTAATGATTCATCATCAATATTTCTGTATCGTTCATATCCTTTAAGAAAACACTTTAAAAATTTCCTGGCCTGTTTATTCCGTTCCGGTATCGAATCATTAAGCACCACATAAACCATGTAAAAAATTTGAATTGCGATATCTTCTACGTACCAGCTATATTGGCATTCATCAAAATCAAAAAGCGTCATTTTATTATGATCGATAAAGAAGTTTCCTACATTAATATCCCCATGAATAAGTCCATATTTATCTTCTTTTTTTAAATTATTTATCTGACTAGTGAGTTGCTTGAAACTTTCAAACACACGATCCTGATTCGAGGGAATATATTTCTTTATATCCTTTAAATAAGAGTTCTCCGTCCAATCATGACGCATGAATTCTTTTCTGCTTGGTACATATGTTCTTGATAGTTTATGAATTTGTCCTGTTAGTTCCCCGCACATCTCTGAGAGGGGATCATTATTCATACACTCAGGGTAAAAAATCTTCTTTCCCGGTGCCTTCTCAAACGAAGTAATAATGAAATAGGAGTTATCAAGTTCCAGAACCTCAACATATCTGTCAGCTTTGGACGCGATTGGTTTACTTACAGACACTCCATTATTATAAAGATATTGGACCCACTCTATTTCCCCACATACATGATTTGAATGCCTGTGGGAACTATGCGTTATTCTTAAAATATATAGCTTATCCTTCTTAGGATATTCATAGACAAAGTTTTGAAAACCACCGATATACTTTAAATCTGACAAATCTATTCCAAAAAACTTCGCAGCATCCTCAAGTATATGCTCATTCATCAGTTCTTTTATATGTTGCTCCATTGCGCTCACCACCAAAGAAATTCTGAACACTAAAAATAACTTGTGCTTCGTGAATATATTGTTAGATGATGCCTCCGAGAGTTCATCGAATCCCCCTCATCATCTACAATTCAATATTGCATCCCTCAAACGGCATATCTCTTTCGATGAACTTAACTGCTTCAGTAATAGCATTCTTTTGAAATATAGATAGATTATCTTCATTCCCATCCCAGTGACCAAGCCACCAGAAAAAAGAACTGATATTTCGATATTCCATAAATAAAGGAATTCTTCGAATCCAATCATAATCTAAATTGTTATTCTTCAAGTAACCCTCTAAAAACGAAGATAGAAAATGCTTGGCAAAATCATTTTTCGATCCCCATTCTTGGTAATGTGAGCCCCACCATACGGCGTGTGCCGCTGCGATTCCGATATCAAGCGCAAACCAACCGTGCAATGAATCATCAAAATCAAATACCGTGATATCCCCTTGATGAATGAGAAAATTATAGGGATGAAAGTCATTATGAATTAATCCATAGGAGTCATTGTTCTTAGACAGAGACGCTAATTGTTTTTCAATGGATAAAAGTTTCCCAAGAAGTAACGAATAGTTACCTTTATGTAAATGCGGGTTATTGATCTCCGCTGGTCTCCATTCCATCCTTTTTAGCTCTGGTTCACCTGGGTCATACGATCTTGTTAATCTATGCATGAGTCCCATTGTCGAGCCCCATCTATAAAACAAATGCGGTCCCCATAACTTCGGGGACTCATTAAAGAACTTTCCAAAAGCCCCTTCAAACACAACTGCTATAAAGCATTTTTCATGATCTCTGCAACTTGTCGTTAGGCTTCCTTCTAATGTTTGGATTGGTAATGAGGCGCGAACACCATTCTCAGCCAAATACCGAACCCAATGAACTTCGGACTGAATCATCATTTCGTATTCGACTGGTTTTTCCGACAAACGTAGAAAGTAGCTCTTATTGCCTTTAATGTATTTGTATACCTCGTTTGTTGAGTTACTTACAAACTCTAATGAATGCATATCAAATCCGAAAGCACCAGCCGCTTGCGAAAGTATTTCATTACTAACCAATGCGATCCCACTTCCTTCTCTCCATAGCCGCCTCCAAACTCAGCTGCAGCCCCTCGGTTACTTCCGAGGTTGAATTTTACTTATTTCTATGAACTCGCTCGGTATAGCAATGCCTTCCCCCAGCCTTACAACTTGAACTATCGGGGCATGGTGTTGATCGATGTATTCATGTATATCGATATAGGAATTCACATAGGCTTGTGTGCATTCTCTACCATTACTGCAGTCATATTCAAAACCAATCCCTATCCCTTTTTCTTCCTCAATCATTTTACATTCAAGGATATGAGCATAGTCAGCAATATATATTGGGAAATCCGCCATTGGAAGAGAAATCTCAAGCAACACGTCCCCAATATATTTTCTTGTAAGCTCGTACCCCAAATCATTGTAATATTGGCTTTCGGTTAACCATGCCGGCAGAGGATCAATAAAACCTTCAACAAGATGACATCCGATTAACTCTTCCGGTGGATCAGGACAAGCTACTTCACGTCGTGCCCACAGACCTTCAGCCATGATGTTTGGGATATTTCCTTCATAAGTATAATGATAAAAGGTAAAATAGCCCTCTGTACTTACATTTAGTTTTGCCTTGTCGGTAGAATAATTTAAGTCTTTTAAGGTCCTTTTTCTGTTCTGCAAAAAGGTTTGGCCCAATCTCAAAACGTTCACTCTCCTTACGAGGGGATTACAGCTACCGTCCTTGTTTCCACGAAAAGACCCAGCCTTAGATACTCTATTCTTATCTTAGGCTGGGTCTTTTGTTGTCTGAGCTTCTTCCATGATTATACATCTGGCAGTCAAAGGGCGATAGCCCCTTAGCGTGATTATGGCACTATGCAAGAACGGCGGTGACCCAAAAACATATGGCCGTAATCACGGATAACGGTGTAATGATGTACTTCTCTTTTTTACTTTTAGATAACGCGTTCATTACGGAATTGATGGATAAATATACGGCAAAGAAGTAACATAGCCCTTTTGTAATTCCACTTGAGAACATGAAGGGGATAAGTCCTGCTGTTTGTAACAGGATCAATATTGCAAACCATTGAATCAATACAGAAAAGGCACACATATATCTCATGCGGGTCGGCATAATTTTATATTTACCTCCCATGGCAAACTCTCCATAGGGCAATCCTAATGCAAGAAGAATATATAATATGGATGCGAAGAAAAAAGCCACACTTCCTATAACTGCTGCTATCATACGATCCCTCCAATCGCTATAATATCTATTCTCATTGAACGTTCCGTATTCACAAGACCTGGAAAATGCCAAGGTGTCTGCTATGAACGCCTCGCTCCCGCCTCTCAAAGTCCATCTGTCTGATGCCTTTTCCAATGCGTTAATTCCTTTATTTAGTACAAAGGTCAATGTGCCGTTTTAGAGACATCATGATCCACTATAACTGCATTCGTTTGTTTAAATATTTGTTTTGCTCATGTTGATTTTCCTGATTCCGGAAACCCTGACATTTGTAAAAAGAACATAATGTTCCTCCTCACAAAAAATAAATGTGTTCAGGCATTAAATAGGTATCAGATGCTCCGGTCTTCCTTGAAATTCTATAAAATTTCCCCTAAATATGTTTTTATGTAGGTTCCTTTACTATAAGAATTAATAAGACTTCTGATTCCTACAGGAAACAACGGTTCTTCCATTATGTTTTCAATTTCTATCCATTCAATTCCTATCTGGTTCTTGTCCATTACTGCCCCATCCGTTACACCAGCTTCTTTCATAATCCCGCAAAATATAAATTCAACTCTATGAATACCTTTATCTAAAAAGCATTCCCTTACAAATAGCAATTCATGGACCTCTATTTCATATCCTGTTTCCTCTGCACATTCTCTGACCAGACATTCTTTAAGCATCTCGCCAGGTTTTTGCCCTCCTCCAGGCAATAAATAAAATACTTCATTCTTTTCTTCTAGCTTGGTTACAAGTAATTTATTATTATGTATGATTACAGCTTTGGATGAATTCCTTATCTTCATTGAAATCTCCTTCGGTATATTTACTAAATTATTAGAAGAATGTGTTAATAACATGTTCACATAAGCAATCCCCTTTTCGAATCACCCATCTAATTATTTTGGATCTGGATTAAAGGCTTATGCCTTTACTGGACCAGATCCATTATTATGGGAAATTCCGTACAATTGATTCAACCCGCTGCTCAGAATACTGGTAATCATAAGTGCAATGGTTCGTGGAGATTGCTGCATTCCAGTTTCGATCCAGTTCAGAAGAATGCTGAGATTGGAGGCAGCCAAGTAAGCAATCATATAGTCCTTCGGAACGATCGTGTCGGCCAAATCAGGTCGGATATCGAGGATTTTGGAGAGATGATGTTCTTTCAAAAATTCCTTAATTCGAACGGCAAACGCAGGATCTCCATTAGGACCAAGGATAACCTTGAAGAAATCGGCGTGCTCGCCGTAATATTCGATAACCTTCACCATTGCGGGATCAGGTTCATTTTTGACAGCGTAGGAGAGATAGTTGTAAGGATTCAGATTCTTCATCCTCTCTGACAAGCCCGCCCATATGTCAGCCTTCACCCGTTCGAGTAAATCGATTGCATCTGTATAGTGTAAGTAGAAGGTGCTGCGGTTTAAACCGGCATTCTCCGTTATATCACTAACGGTAATACGGGAGGGTCCTTTTTCCTCCAGCACCTTTATGAGAGCTTTGTATAATAGTGCTTTTGTTCTTACCTTTCGTCGATCCATTTTCTCAGCCATACCGATCCACCTCTGATTTTTTTTTGAGAAAATCTACAGTTCTTATCGCAATTATCGATTAAGCGACAGATCTGAATATTATCAATGATTGAATAGGTCATTAATTTTTTTTAATATACAATCATACAATATGTTATTCAACAGTTTGTCGATTAACTCTGATCGATTTCCTAAAAATTCATGAATTAGAGGAGAGACGGACATGGGCGTATGGGATTACTTTACACCTGAGCAACAGGAAAGACTTAGTAAGAGAATAGAACAAGTCAAAAATGAGTTGGGACTGGAGGAATTTAAGCGATTAAGAAGGGAGTCAAATGAAGTCGTCTCCAAACTAATCAAAGGATTTGAAGAGGGAGTCCCTCCCGAAAATGAAGAGATTATAGCTTTAGCCAAACGTTTAGATGAAAGTCAGGCTATATTCAATGAACGAGATCCTGAGATTGAAGGAACGATTGAACGATTTCACATTGAAAACCCTGATGAGAAAGATCATGGGATGGATTTGAAAATCTACAGATATATTGAGAAAGCGAAGTCTTACATATAATAAGAGGCCGTCATGCCTCCTCTAGAGCATTCCATCATCAGAGTAGCTCCAGTGCAGCGGTGGCTGACGACCTTTTTTTCTATATAGTCACACTCGAGTCTGTTAGTTCAAAATACCACTCTAGAAAGGAGTTAAAGCTTTTCCATTGCGGATCCAATGTACCAGCAAAAAAATCCGCCATCTGCTGGCCTAATCCTAAGCCTAACACTGCGTCAGTGCTCTTATTATAAAAAAAGCCAAACTCCCCTTCAAAGTTATCCAACGGAATATACTCTTGAGGCAGCTTTAAAACAACATGAGTTCTCTCCATGCCTAACCTATAATCCGAAGAATTGATCATAAACCAACAAATCTGATAGATTTGACGTCGTCTACTTAAGAAAGTCGGCCCATCCTCTGCATGCAAATAAAACGCTGCAAAATCTGAATCCAAATCGATCCCTAACTTTACTAATGCGTGTTCATATTCCTCTGTAGTGTCTTCAAACCACCAGTTTTTGCTTTTGCAATAATTGATCACTTTTTCTGAAAGCATCTTCACTGCTCCTTCGATAATGTTATCGTTTATAGCCAGGCTGTTCTAATGTTATAGGCGTTGGATTGTTGAGCACCCAATGAACTGCCAGCTCGCACAATCTTGCAGGTTCATCATTTCCATTTCCGCTTTGAAGCTCCCTTGCTAATGTTACTGCCTCCTGAAGTGAAGCGGGATTTAACGGTATACCCAGGCTAAAGTAATGAATCAAACTACTGAGCATTTTACGAAAATGATTATCCCAGTTTATACCGCCATTATCTAAAATTTCGTAAGACACCTTACCCGTAATCCGGATAACTTCACCTTGTACGGTTGCCGCGTGGCCCTTTGAAGGTATAAGTAAATTCCAAAGTTCATGATGCTGCGCCTGCCATCCCTTGGTTGATACGGTTATCGTAGAGACGCCGTCATGCGTCTTTCGCTTCTTTACTGGGGGAACATCAAATAACTCATATAGTCGTAGAAGTGCCTCATCGGTCTGACTCAAATATTCTTTATTAAACCCTTCTCTGTGAAATTCAAAGTCGTTTCCGATTCGATTAATCGAATCTTTCATTTTCGGCGTTACCGTTGTTCCAGCGTTCAGCAAAAGCTCGGCAACCTCCGCCATACTGACAATATCCGCATTCCTGCACGTTGCCAAAGCCTTTTCTAATGGGGTCTGTCTCATCTTATTCTTTGCGTTAATGTTTGCGCCTTTAGTAACCAACGTGTGAACCGATTTGGATTTAAATGAACCGGCGGCTGCAAACAAAGGGGTCTCGTCTTGATAATCAGCGGCTTCTATGTCTGCACCCAAATCAATAAGCAATTCAGTATTACCGTTCCAGCTCATGGCATGTTTATGTAAAGCCGTTCTTCCGTAATTGTCCCTAGCATTTAGATCAGCCCCCTGTTCCACGAGCCATCGAACCAATTCATCCGGAATATTGAAAAAGCTCAAGGCCGTTGATTTGCTGTAGCCGCCGCGGGCATCCCATTCGCATTTGGTAAATACCTCTTTTAATGCCGCTATATCGCCTGCATCGATTAGCTCGTCAAAATTTCTTGGTAAGGTTTTTTTCTTCTTGCCCAATATGCTTTCTCTCCTTACGTCAGAGTTTATATATTTTCTTCATCACCATATAAACCCTACATTTTACCATCTTTTTAATTTATGTAGTATTGTTGTATTAAATATAAGACTTCATCTTCCTTATCAAAACGCAAACCAATGCAAAATTTCAGTTATGATCATTCCTTAAAATGTTCATAACGGACATAAAACGCTCTAATATAAATGCACCCTATTCTTGCTTTTCCATCAGGCTCAATAAAATAATCAACTTGAGCTTTGTCATAATGTGGGGTCCAATCGTAGCCCCCTTCAAGATACTTTAAGATGAATGAGTCCAAGTCAAAATGTATACAAGCACAGTTACCATCATCTATTGTTCCATGCTTTCTTATGTACTCAAATAATCTGTCTTTTTCTTCTTTAGGAATAACTCCGATAAAACCATAATCGAGTCCCATCAACTATCCCCGCCTAAGTCATTTTCTGAAACAGACATTTCTCAAAAATTCTGTATTCATGGAGCGAGCCTGCCTTAGATCCCACTTATCTTAGGCCGGCCCGTGTGTCCTTCAAGTTTTCTTCCATAATTATACCAGGGATTGCTTTATGGAGATCGTAAGTCCATCAGTATGAAAACAATGTTACGTCATATGCCTTCTTCGATCATCCCTGTTCATTTCTCCATTCATTCGCTTTCAATCCATAAATTATTCGATCTAAATATCGACCATTGATATATTCGTAATCTCTTATTTCACCTTCTCGTTTAAATCCCAATTTCTCAGGAATTGCACGGCTCCTTGCATTATCTGTAGCTACTCCTATTTCAATTTTATTTAGTTTAAGTTCGTCAAAAGCATAATTTATCAGTGCTTTAACAGATTTAGTAATTATTCCTTTTCCCTCGTATTCTTTACCTAGCCAATATCCAATCTCAGTTTTTTTATTTTCTTCATCCAAATATAAGTAACCAATAGATCCTACCAGTTTATCCCCGCTCCATATCCCTAACCAGTAACCTTCACCCTTGGCATATCTTAAACGCGTTCTTTCAATAAACGTTTTTGAATCATCCGCTTTTAAAGTAATACTCGGAAACTTCAACCACGCACCAATATGGTCCCTATTCCTGTTAATCAAATCATATAACTTCTCTGCATCTTTAATCTCCAGTAACGACAAATAAGAAGAATCATCAATTTCGTATTTAAACATTATTGGCTTCCCCTTTATACCTTTATCTCGATTCTAGCATGTGTTTTCATCTAAATTATCGCGTCTACGAACCCAAGAGGCTAAAGGAGCGTCAGTGACTAAGGCCTGGGACTCAGCCTCGTAGGTTTGTTGTTCACGGATTCCGCTTCTCGTAAATACTTCTTGTAAACCTATGACGCAACCTGAAGCGTAGATAGATTGTTATAAGTTATCACCTTCTTTAAAAGCTAACACTATTTCCATCCGTTAATTAAGTTATTTGTTTGATTTTCCTTGTGTAGAAAAATAGATGATCGGATTGATTATCCCCATACCTGTAATTGCTAAAAAACTATAAAATAAAGCAGGGTCTCCATTTAATCCAATCTCGTCAACAATGATCCCACTACTATATAAAAGTTGGCCAGAAACTAGAATCGAAATCGCTGACAAACTAAGGACCGTGAAACCGTTAATCATTTTATTTTTTTGTTTAAGGATTATCATTATAAAAAATAAAATTAGGGATGCAACCAAAATAGAGATAAAAATAGGTATTAGCATAGTGAGAGCTCCAACAGTTTCAATCGATTTATGTGTGTACATTTCTTCTACCTCTCTTCCAATACATATTCTTATACTTCAATTTGCTCTACCACCAAACTTATTAATGGAAGTCAAAGCGCTTTATCAAAGCAGTATGAATCTTTGTCATAACCATTATGTTCATAAAAAGCATGGGCATCCGTGCGTTTGAATCCACTACATAAGATGATGCTTGAAATTCCTTTTCTTTTGGAATAATCCTCAACATATTTAAGCAATTTTGTTCCTATTCCTTTATTCTGAAGCCCTTTTTGCACAGCAAGGCCCTGGATGTGTAAGTAACCAAATTCATCTCCAATTGATAACGCGTGTACCGTTGAAATAAAACCAACCACTTTATTTTCAAATAATGCTACAAATGTCTTATAGTTCCCATCTCTATTCATTTTCTCTAACGTCACTGAAAAATTATCAATATTAACCTTGCGGTTTCCTAACACATTAATCCATAACGATACTACCTCAGGATAATCACTTACTTCAATTTCACGTATTAAAACTTCCATATTCACACCGCCCAAAATATTAATAATAAAGGTTGCGAAGAATAATAATATACATTCTGGCAATGGTTATATTGTAGTTGAACTAGTTTCTTGAGATCTGGTATGTAAACATTTTAATCCCGGCATCCCGTATTCACGACGTTCCACCGATTTAAGCACCACCAGGGTCCGGCCACGGTGCGGATGTATCCCCTGAGCCTGCTTCTCTGACGATCGCTACAAGCAGGCCGAGGAGTCAAAAAACTCGGATGCGTGAATATTATGTTAGGCGAATTGACTTTGCTTTCTATCTAATGCACTTTATAGTCTTTCTTAAGAAATGCATATATGACATTATCAACAAACCGATTCCTCCAAAAATAATGTTCCTTCAATATCCCTTCTTCTCTAAAACCGACTTTCTCTAATACCGTTCTTGATCCCACATTCTCTGGTTCTACAAATGCTTCAATTCGGTTCAATCCTAGATCATTAAATCCATATTCAATTATCTTTTCAATTGCCTCGGTCATAAAACCTTGACGCCAATATTCTGGCGCTAATTCATATCCTATTTCAGCTTTATAATGGTTTTTCTTCCAGCCATGAAATCCACATGTTCCGATTACTCTGTTTAACGACTTCAGAGTGATACCCCAACGAATGGCTTGACTTCTTTCAAATCTTTCATTCCATCTTTGAATTAGTTCTTCTGCTTGTCTTATGTTCGTAAAACTCTCCACATCATAAAATCTCGTTACTTCATCCAATGAAAAATATTGAAATATATCTACGGAATCATTTTTTGTTATCTGTCTTAGCACAAATCTTTCTGTTTCTAATTCAGGAAACTGAGGCATAGAACTTTCTCCTTTAGTGGTTTAGGTCACATCATCTATCGTTCCTGTATTCACGGACCCAAGAGTCTTCAAGGAGCAAAACGACTGGGACGTATTCCAGGAAATCCAATGGCCGAACGGTCTGAAGCGTGAATACGATGTTATCAATTGCTAATACTGTCTCTGAGATACCTGGAAATAAGATTAAAATGTTTTATAGTGTTCTTTAAAATAGTGTTTTCCATTGGTTCAACTTCTTTGATTAAACCTGTCATCACATGGTTGGCCAGAATATATTCATCTTCTGTGATTTGATTGTTAGTTATGGCTTCTTCTAACTCATCCTCATCTTTTATACAGAAATCACCACTTGGAAAGACAATTAGATCTAGATAAAGATCATCCCAGAAAGGTATACCTCGCTCATTAATCCCTACGTTCTTGGATATATCGAAATACCATTGAACGATTTCTTTTTTCTCATTGAGCATTGTTGTAACACAATAATTAGAGCCAATAGGAAAGTGTTGCATCCAGTAGTACCCATTATCAACCAGACAAACTTCTTGGCCGCCTATTCTTCTTACTAGAGGTTCCTTTACCTCGTGAATACGAATTAATGATATATGCCCTTTAAAATCCCCGTCATCGAAAAACCTGCATATATAATCCCTCTTTAAAACACGTTTCCAATCTAAACGGTCAGCATATTTTCTCTTCATCTCGCACCTCTGAATTAGTTCGTCTCATTCTTGACTTACATTAATTTCTGTTAATGTTCCCAGCATCTATGAACCTAATTACAAGTGCATTAGCCATTTGTGTTTTCCATTAACATGATTATACATCTGCGGCATCTCACAGGTATATGTTCTTGTATTTCGATAATTTGCCAATTCAGCTTTTACATGTATGTTCCGATAAACAAATCAAACAGCCTGCCACAGCGGCAGGCTTATTTGTCTGTTTTAAGCTTTTTGTTTTCAAGTTATCTGACTACTATGAAGAATAGTTAATAATTATGCCTTCCTTCGTACCTTCATCGTAAGCAATCCACAACTCATCCCCCACCACTACACCATATACTGGTTCAATAGTCTGTTTAATGTGGTAGGTAATTCCGTCTTTTTCTGCGGTAATCATGGCCAATGGCCGTTCCCCTTGCGTTCCGTCATAATGAACGGAGAGAACCTTAGCCGCACCTTGCTTGCCTTGAAGTAAACGGGTTTCTCTCTGGAAATCTTCCTTCTGCATGTTAACCGGAATGACGGCGCCCACATTCACCGACAAATTTTCAGGTACAAAGAGACTATTGGCTTTACGGATTCGATCTGCCCCTCTCGAAATCATGACTTCCAGAAGCATCAGCTGCTTATTTTCAATAATGATCGGCATTTTATGCACATGGATCACTTCGCCCTGAAGAGAGAGTTGGTCCGTTTCCTATACCGTGCTCCCATTGCCGCCGTACCTAAAGATTCTCGCCATTCCCTGAATCAAAATGAGTTTCGCTCTTTCACCCGTACGATATTCAAATCCGAAAGGTTGAACGACCGGTACGGTATAATCCCGTCCTTCGGCTGTGAAGTAAAGCTTAAGGGCTTGCCCCCGGTTCACTTTCCCATGTGGTTCAATACGAGTAAGTATCGCATTTTCAATGATGACCGGTTTAGACGACTGCGCTGCATGTTTAAGATCCTCCTCTGTGATAAATACAGCTTTGTGCTTCTTTCGGTCGTAACTGATCATTACGGTGTCTCCAATTTGAATAGGACTCAGATAGGAGATGACCTGCTTGATTTCAACCTCTTTCATCCGACCTTCATCCTCGAACTGAACGATAAATCGGACCTGTGGCTGTTCATTCACATATAAGCCTGATTCCTCCATATCTATAATCCGGCCCTGAATATGCTGGCCATCTCTCATTTTTTTCATTCTTGATCCCGCCAACATGCGAGGGGCGACTGCGACGCTTAGGAATGTGAGTAGAATGATGAAGACCCAGACCGACCAGTTAATAACAATCGCTCCGCCTTGCTTATAATAATTCCAGAAACTTTGAATCGAGACTTTGTTTTCGGCTTCTGTGAGCAACCATTTCTCGACCTGATCGCTTGATAGAACCTTAGCTTCCTGGAGTCCCATCTCAACATAACCTGCCGTTCGATCTCCCCCGCGATAGTAAAGGACGTCACTGCCTAAATTCTTATAAAATTCAGTATCGCTATTTTTCAAATTCTCGTAGGACAGCTGCTCCAGAAGAGCAGAGGCATCTTGAAATTGTCCGGATTTCTCATTGAAAACATATCCTATAACGGATCCATTTAATTCATCTTCTGCAGTAGATCCGGCAATCAGAACTTCTTCGTCATTCAACAGGAATACGGAAGCTTGATATACCGGCTTTGGCGTTGGAACCGCAGCTCCCCAATGATTCTCGTTAGCGTTATAAAATGATGCTTCTTCAGGATAGTTCCCATTTTCGCGTACCAACTTGGCGTTATTGAACCCAAAGACTTTGGCGAAGCGGGCGCCGGCCCGATCCTGTGCAGCAAACGTCCCTTCATCCTTGTTCTGAAGCAGCACGGATAAATCACCGTTTTTGTCTAAAATCCCGCTGACAAATGCCGTTCTATCGTCCTTTAAATCCACTGTAAATACGGGAACTGCCTGGTCATTCTCAAAGCTCCCATGCACTTCATCTAATCGAACTGGCCTGGACGGAAGCAGACCCTTCTCACCTAAATTTACTTTATTCAGCTTTCCGTCCTTCACCTGAGCTATGTACCATTCTGAATTTGGCGATTCCCCTGCTACAATGAGTCTGCCACGCCAGGCGTAAACATTTGAACTCCATGAGGGTGGAAGGTGCATCGTTCCCTGAGCCAACTCTTCAACCTTGCCAGTTGAATGGAAGTAATTGATTTGCAGCCCGTATGAATCGTCGTAGGTCGGGATGATGATTCCATCTTGCTGATAAGTCGCCGGCCCCAGCCCGGCTTGGAAATTGGTATGTATCGTAGTATCTGTAATTAAGTTTTCCTTATCGGGATCAAAAAGATAAACATCATACTGCTCTCCAACCGGGTGTTTTGCCAAGCCAATTAATTTCTTCCCCTCATCCAGCATATAGATGCGCTCAAAGGAAGGTTGATACTCATCAATGTATCTCTTGTAATCATTCCACATGAACACACTTAACAGAATGACTGGAATCAAAAATACCAAATTGCCGAGAGATATTGCTCGCTTTTTATTCAATCTGTTTCTCTCCCTTTTTATATGTCCGTTGTTATTTGTTATGTAAAGACCTAATAATCGCGATGGTAGATACCACATTCTTATCCTGGTTCTTATGCTATAGCCACTTATATGAAATTGTTTATAAGAAGACAATCGTATTTCTCTTTGGGCGGGAGTATGTGCATGAGTTCGGCAAACAATAAAATAACCACTGATCAAACTTCAGTGGCTTGATGAGATTCATTCTATAATTGCCTTGATTCAATTCTTTATCATACCTGCTCCCTGTGAAAGCCCTATTGTTTAGAGTTTAATAAGATTCTCTATTATTCTACAACAAATTCCATATTTAAGGTATGGAGATACTTTAAAAGCATTTGGGTGCTTCAGATAGGTTTTCCATATTCACGATGTCCATTCCCCCTTAGCTGCATGAGATCTGCGAACAGGAAGACCTCAGCTGACCACAAACCGGTTGAATGAGTAGGTTGTCAACTATATCTGCCGCCATGATAGCAACCTTCAAAATGTACTTACTGAATGTTCTTAATATAAGCCCCAAACACTAAACTTATCAGAGAACCCGATAATTACTTCAAGTCATCAGGTATATGCCGAAGGACAGCGCGGCTGGCCCAATGCGTGAGTTTGTTGTTAGAAGATGCTACTGCCTTTTATGAGTTGCTTCCGAGAATCCATATCACTGCTTCTTTAAGATCCCGTGCAATGTAATTCGGCTCAGTTTCTTTCCATTTGTGTCTATACGCGTTTAAGGATCCTTCGCCCCACCCGGTTCTTACCAGTATCTTACTTGCTCCGACAGCATGTGCTGCCAGCATATCGGTATCACCGACGTCGCCTATCACTATACATCTTGTTAAGTCCAATTTATATCTCTTTGCAGCTGCGAGGAGCATTCCAGAGCTTGGCTTCCTGCAATTACAACCATCATCAGGACCATGAGGACATATAAAGGAGTCATCGAATCCAAATGAATAAAACTGTTTTCGGAATTCATCGACTGTCGCTTGTCCACGTGATATCCTATGTTGATTGGTAAATGCAAATACCTTAAGACCTGCATCTTTGAGCTTATTGATCGCTTCTTGAGCCCCTTCAAATAATGTAAAATCTCGTGGATGTATGAAATGGCCTGTACCACCAATGGTTCCATCCCGATCGATAAATACAGCTTTCCATTCTATCAACATTCATACCTCCTCGAATGATTTTAATAATACACTTTTTTGGATTTCGCCTAACCTTACTGTATTTCATGGCACGAGTCAGCCTTAAATCGCTCTTTTCTTAGGCCAGCTCGTGTGTCGTTAAAGGTATCCTCCATAATTGGAATCGGACGAATCAAGGGGCATAAGGCCTGCTGCGTGAATATCCTTTATCTCCCCTCAAATTCTCTGTCTAGTATTCCATCAATATAAACTTTATATTTTGTCTTCCTAAATCCAGCCAGTACCAACTTTCTGATTTTTTCAACCTTAACTTGGTGTTTTTCTTCATTTCCAACTTCGAATTCATAGGTTTTAATCAATTTAAATGAGAACGTTCTAAAATCATTGATTCTATCGTTTCCGTCCACTTTAATACTCAGGTTTCCTAAGAATTGATTAAATTCAAACTCCACAATATGCTTTTCTGAATGTCCAACTTCGAATGAAAATTTCATTCAGCCACCTCTTCCCTGGATATTGATTTAATCTCCGAGATTTCAAAACACGCTATTTCCTGCCCCTATTTGGAATTGTATCCCATTCTCCTTCTTGTTTCACTTCTTAGACTTTTTTTTCATTAAGATAACTGGCAGAATAGTTCCATGGATTGCATGAATGCCGCATGCGAAAGACAGAAAAAACGATTGACATTGGAGTTTACTCCAATGCTAATCTGAAGATATGGAAAAACAATATTCTATACAAGAGGTTTCACGAATGCTTGGTATCCCGAAGGATACGCTGCGGTATTATGACCGGATTGGAGTCGTATCACCGTCTCGGGGACATAATTCTTATCGCAAGTATTCGAGGGACGATATCGTCGATTTGATGAATATTCAAATCATGCAGTATGCGGACTTTTCTCTAGAAGAAATCAAGGGGAAGTTTCAGTTCCACCGAATGCAGAGTATAGATCCTGCTTATTGTGAGGAGGTCGCTGAATTCCTTGAAACCAAAAAGGCAGAAACACGCAAGAAAATCGCACATCTTGAAAAGGTCAGTGAGTTACTCGACGTAGCAGCTAAAACACTAAGGGACTTTAACCATGAAAATGACCAGCAGCTGGCAGTGTTCGTTCGGGAGATTTACCGGGATCTTCACAAGAAGGAACCTGAAATAACTAAGGAGGATTGTGATGGACATCAAAATTAAAAATTATTATTGCTTGATTGCTGGCGTTCTTGCCATACTTTTTGCTGTTACGCACGCATGGAACGGGCAATCCGTTGTACTGCCGACGCTCTTGGTAAATGATTTAGCCTTGAATGCACGGATTACATTTACGTATATCTGGCACATTATCACCGCTGAAAATCTGGCTTTCGGCATAGTATTCATTATCCTGTCATTTCAAAGCGAGAAATCGAAGATCCGGTTTGCTGCGTTAATTTTGGCGTCACTTCTACTCATTCGTCTGATGGTCATTCTCGGTGTAACGGCATTTTACGATACTTCGGCACTTACGAATACGTTAATCGATTCAATTGCCATCTTAATCTATGCTGCTTTCATCATACTGGGCACAAGAATAAAGAAAAAAGAGTAAAGGGTAAGAAGGTTAATATTTGGATCTAGCCCCATGCAATCAAGATAAAGCTTAAGTAATGCTGTTTCTTGTTTGACTTACTGAAACTAAAGTTGTACTTATCTGTCTTACAATGCTCTTTCCGGAGATTTCATCTAACGTTTCTTGTATTCACGACGTCCATCTCCTTTAGATGGCTCTTATCACAGGGAGATGGATGTGTTCGGGTGATTTTGCTTCCTTGCTTATTCACTCCCACCGGCCCGAGAGCCACTAGGTTCGAAGCATGAATATGTTGGTTATCTTATGGATCGGCCTTCTTCGAATTATCTAAATTCACTAATAACTTTTATTTGTTGAATAATTTCCATGGTACTACTGGAGTCCTTAATGTCAAATAGATAATTCGCTTCATCTTTACTAGGTTGTATTAATGTCGAATTTTCTTGTCTCTCCAATACTTCCAAAAAGCTCGAAGCACTTCTAAATATAGCTTTACTTCTTTGAGTTTTTATTACACGTTCTTTCAGTAAATCTGTTGGTAGATCAAAGTAAACGATAATGCTTTCAAATCCTTTGTCCTGAAAGTGTCGGAGTACATTTGTTCTTCCGGATTTACTTAAATTGGAATTACTCAAGATAATGTGGAAATTGCTTTCCTCAATAGCGTACTTAACAATCGCATTAGTTACAGAGAACTTTAAAGTGTTAGGACCCTCTATAGGGCGAAGTTTCTTATAATGGCTATTAATAAATTCAGCATGATTATCTTGATCAATAACAACGGCTTGTTGTAATACAGATTCTAATTCTTTAGCAAAAGTGGTCTTTCCACTATGCGTTTTTCCAACCGTCATGATTACCAGGCGCCTCATAAAATACTCTCCAATCAATGATCTGATGAACACTATAATGTTTTTGCCAATCTTTCAGATAACTTCTTTGAATCAACTTTCAAGACTTCATTGGGTGTCAATTTATTTTTAAAATAAATCTAAAATACAATAGAGTATGTAGGTTCACCATACGTAAGAGTGTTTTCTGAAGTAAATCCAAGCTTTGTATAAAATTTTATTCCGGCATCATTGTTAGGATGCACTGTTAATCTAATGCGATGACAATTAGGATGAAATTCTTTAATGAAATTAATTAGCGCGTTTATCGTTTCTGCTCCTATTCCCTTTCTTTGAAACCTTTGATCAATAAAAAAATGAAAGAGCCAATAATCTTCTTTACTAGCAGGTGTATAGTGCAAATTGAAGAAGCCTACCATTTGATTTTGTTTGTAGACCCCATAAGGTTCTACTATCCTACCATCCGGTCTGATATAAGCCTTCGCAAGAGCAATTGCAGCGGGAGGTGTTACCGAAGCAACAAATCTTTGTTGTTCCACACTTACAGTTAGTTCAATAGCTTCTCTCCAGTTCTCAGAAGTAATCTTTTTTAGTATGACTTGAGACATGACTGTTTTCCTCCAATAATAAAACCACAGTTGGGTTATTCATGTTATCGTTGCGCTGATTACCGATAACCTAAAAACCTCTGATCAAGATTCCAACTCTATTTTTCACTTTGGTATAAAAACTCAACTTCACCATCTAGCAAATATCGATATTCAAATAATTGCATTGTTCTTTCCCTAATTCTCTCCCGTATAACCCTGCCTAGGCTTACCGATCCTTGTGATCCAAGGTTACCATTATTAATAAATGTCTTCTCTACAAATTTTGTTTCCCTTAAGTGATACTGTAACCATTCTTTTTGCGATTCAATTAGTGCTTTTCTTGGTTCTTTATCCAACTTAGAAAGAAGCTTCTTATATATTTGATTCAACTCTTTATCCCAAGTCTCTGCATATTTGCTTTCCAACGCCCCCCATCCCAATGTTGTAATCTCTTTGGAATTTTGAAATTCATTAAATTCCACTTCATAATCATGATCTATAGGATTTCGAAGCATTTCATCATAAAATTCCCCAGTCAATTCATAGTTCCCAATGCTCATGGATAACAATTTATTGTTAGCAGGATCTGATCGACCTTCAGATATTTTTTTTGATTCTGTTTCATTACCTGTACTCACCACATCGGAAGGCAGTTCAGAATTCTTTATTGATTTAGTTTCGCTGTTCAAGGTAGTCGATTGACTAATATTCTGACAAGATGAAAACACGATCGTAATAAAAAATAATAAGAGTATCTTACTCTTCATAAACGATCTCCTTAAATATTATCCATAATATTTACCGGTAATGGCGCATAACGTCCCTGTGTTCACGACCCCTCGCCGACATAAGTGACCGTAGGGCACGGCAGCGATGCCCTTCAATAGAAGTTGAGCCGATATGATCTACTCGAATAGCTAGCTCGCCAAGTGCTTGTCGAATCTCTAAACCAATACTTTTAAATTCTTCTTTCCAAGAAGGATTATAGGGTACTACAATAATCGAATCTGACATAATAACCTCCGCTAAGGTTTGTGGACTAGTTCCGCATAGTGCAGGGTTGTCCACCTGATTCACTTCCTTGATAAACCCCGGGCGGCCCCAGGGAACGAAGGTGCCGCAACGTAAATACGGTGTTAGACGGAGTTAACGCTCCTTTGCGGCTGTCCTCAAATAAGGGGTGATTATCTAATTTTTTACCAAGCTTTTACCAAGCTTTTACCAAGCTCCGCTTTATTCGTTTATGTATTTTCCAGGTTCACTTCTTTTTCCAATTGTGTTATCATACTTTTAAAGAAGCCGAGTGCGGCAAACACTCGGCTTGACAATTGGCTTGGATGGGAGTCCCCTTCTGAGTCGAATAGGAACAAAAACCCACCTGGGCGCTAACCTTTGGGTGGGTTTTTACTTTTTCTTGTTGTTGGAATTGAGGTATGTTAAAAGGGCAAGAATAAACGATCCAAATAGAAACATGATCGTCAGTGCATCCTTAACTTCCATGGATTCACCTCCTTTCGAAGGGAAACCATGCCCACCCAAGATTCAATTGTCCTTCCTATTGTACCATCATCTCCCAATGGGGTGAAGAACAATTGTTCGATATTTTTATGGTTTAGATGTCGTTAATTTCAGATAACGTTCCCATACTCATCACGTCCCACCAACTCAAGGCTGAGCCAGCAGCGGCCGCGATGCGGTTAGTCGGTTCGGATGTGCCCGCTGAATCTACCATCCTGCCGATACTTCTCGCGGACGGAGGAGTCACAGGTTCCGATGCGAGATTATATTGTTATATGATGTGTGGCGCTTCTTCGAGTTACTTAACAAATTATTGTTTATTATATGTATATAATTTCCCGTTTCTAGGCTTTATATCTACCTTCCCCTTATACCCTCTGCGATCCAACTCTTTTGTTAAAGTCTTAATAAATGCTCCGTGACTTACTATTAATACATTTGTTTCTGAATATTTTTGTTCTATTTCATCTAATATCAGCTTAGCTCTAATAAGAGTTTGTAACTTGCTCTCTTCTTGTGACTTATGCGACAAAAACCAAGCTATTCGAGCTAGGATCAGCCAAATAGTGAGATGAAGTTTTATTTTTGATTTACTTACTGCTGTAATTCCTATTTCTCTTAGTTGATCAGTAATAATAATTTTACCATCAAAAATTACCTTGGCCGTTCTGGTTGCTCGAGATTGGTTACTACAATAACATACATCCCATTTCCTATCGTTACTAATATTATTTGCGATTTGTATTTCTGCATTATCGTATTCTTCTACCCAATTATTAAATTGTTTAGCTGTCATCCATTTGTTCTCAGGTTTATATGTGACCTTAAAATGCCTTGCTATTCCAATCATTTCAAGTCTCCGTTTTGATTATTTATCTCGCCACCGCATCTATGACAAGACCCGGCCTTAGATAGTTCTTATCTTAGGCGGGTCGTGTGTTGTCTGAATTTACGCCTATGGGCTTGCTTCTGGCAACCAAGGGGCTAATGCCCCGCAGCTTAGATGCATTGTTAAGTGATGTTTCTGCCTTCTCTGTATTACATTCTCATATAAGTTTTACAGATATATTTTTTCTTTCTAGTTATTTATAGTATTTTAGTGGTATTTCATCATGTCCTCTATGTTAAAATTTTCTAGTGCAATTTACGGATTTAAGGGCGGTCGGCTAATCTCCCAGAAGGGAGGTGATGCCCATGGAGGTCAAAAATGCATTTTCCTTAATGTTCATGTTCGGCATGTTCATTCTGGCATTGCTCAACGCTTTTATAGGTTTTGTTGAATATTTTTTATATAAGGTCTGTAATGTTGATTGCAGTAATTTCACTTAACGTCTTACGCATTCACGAACCCGAGAGGCTTAAGCTTACACGGCGATAAAACGAAGTGATCGCCTCGCCGGGTCGAAGACTTCGCCTCGCAGGTGTTGTCCGCTGAACTGAAGCTGTTTCCCCGAAATGCCCCGAGTGGACCGAGGGGGCGACAGCGTGAATGGCGTTGTTAGGAGATGCCGCCCTGAAATACCCTCATTATATCTTCTTTACTGGACAATATATCTTGATTTCATTCTTCTCATTATCATTTTCTATTATTGTTTTCTCATCGTATTTCTCAAAGTAATATGCCACATCATCGTACGTATATCCATTTTATGTATCCATCTTGAAGTATACTCATATGCAGTTTCTGTCTGACTAATCGGACCAACGTAGTGTGTTAATGAATAAGTTCTAGGAAGTAGATGGATATGTACCATCTCATTTGGCAATTTACTGAATGGCTCTACTTCATAGCAGCAATAGAAGTCCACGAGTCCCTGGTTCTCTTTATAGTTAGGCGGAGTTATTCCAAAGGTGACATTCGGATTCTTAACGTTTGGTATTTCTTCCCTTCTTCTCGTTAATTCAAGGAATCCTTTATTTATATTCTCTCCCAGCATAGAGATATAGGCAGTTGCTCGAATCCCAACATATGTTGTGATATCTTTTGTTTTTATGATTTCTACCTTCATTGTGATCACCTCATCGTTATCCTTCTGGCGGTTTCGCCTAACGTTCTTGTATCTACGAACCGAGAGGCTTAAGGCGCGAATGCGCCAGGTCCGACGGACTTAGCCTTGTAGGGTTGTCTGCTGAATCAACTTCCCCGAATTGCCTCTGCAGACCAAGGGCCGCTAGGCACGCAGCGTGAATACATTGTTATAGAATGTCAGTGCCTTCATGGAAAACTTACATAGCACTTATCATAAATTGAAATGCTTTTTAATCATATTTGCTACTTCGTCAGCACTTAGATAAGTATTATTAATTTTCATATAGTTTTCCCTTGTAATTTCTCCTTGATATGAATTTAACCTATGATTTTCCAAGGTATTCATTAGATCTTTCTCAGATTGTTCAACGTTCCTTTTACTCGGTTTTTGATCCAATCTAAAAGATGTTCTGTTTCTGACAATTCTTTCATCGATTTCTGCTTCTAACTCAACAAAATAGATCTCTGCACCTTTAGATTCAAAAATTTCACAAGTTTTCCTTACAAAATCCCAATCACCCTCAAGATCGAGTCCCCATACATAAGTAAAAATTAGACCATATTGATTGCTTCGAGAAAATGATTCAAAAAACTCGTTCCTAACAATATCTGATAGTCTCCAGGTTTCACTAGTGAATCCAAAATAGGGTTGAAACAATTCTATTGACATATGATTGTGGAATAATTTCAATTCAGTTATTTTCGTCAACTCATAACCGACTGTCATTTTACCTACTGCCTGAGGGCCAAATATTAGTATGAATTTAATAATTATCACTCCTGTTTTTTAGATTTGCGCTAATTTCCTATAACGTTGTTGTATTCACGACTTCCGACAAAGTCGGATGTGTCCAACTGAATTTGCTTCCTGCTTGCTGTCAATTGCCTCCCCGAATCATCTTCTCACTCTGGCCGGACCGTTGAATATGTTGTTATAGGATGTCAACGCCTTCTCGAGCCACTAGCACTTATTATTTAACTAGAGCGTAAATATGAGTATCTCTTATCTGACTCTTATCTGCTGATAAATCATTACATCTTAAGGTTCCTTCTAATTGAAAGCCTAATCGTTCTGGAATCGCCTTACTCTTAAAATTTAAAGTATCACAACGAATTTCTAATCTTCTAGCCTTCAACTCTGTAAAGGCAAAATTGGTTATTCCTTGAACTGCTTCAGTCATATACCCTTTTCCGCTCATACGTGTATCAATCCAATATCCGATTTCAAATTTACGTATCTCCCAATCCGGCTTATACAATCCAGATAAACCAATGAATTGTTCAGTTTCTTTATCAAATATCAAGAGTCTAAGATATTCTCTCTTAATAAACTTTGCATGTTCTTCTCGTAGAATCTCTTCGATTGACTGTTCAGAATGTTCGTTCTGTGCAAAAAGCGAAAACCATTCCTTGAGCTCATTGATCGAGGATAATATACTCTCATACACTATCTTGCCATCACCAGGTAGAGGTGCTCTAATCAATAACCTTTCAGTTGTAAATTGGTTTGGAAAATCTATTAGTATTGGATTCATTCTATAGTCCCCTCTAAATTTATAAATATTTTTTATCCGATATTGCGTTGATTTCCTATAACATTGTTGCATTCACGAACCTTCACTACCTTAAGGCTCGAAAGCCGCCGCGACGCGGTTAGGTAGTGAAAGGTTGTCGCCTGATTTCACCTCTCCGAAAATCCTCTTGGCGACCGAGGGCCTCTTTAGAAGCCCGATGCGTGAATGCTGTGTTATCAGATGTCGAGGTCTTCTCCGGTTTACTTACAAAATTCATTTAATTCTTTGATTTTATACCTATATCTCTTAAGACCTGGTTGTGAGAATTTCATGGCCCAAGTTCCTATGACTTCAATTTTTTTGTTGTCTTTTTCTGTCTTTATATTAACAAATTTATTTTCAAAAATTTCATTCGAAACTTTTGTAATTAACTCAATATAAAAAAACTCTTCATGTCCCTTTTCTATTTTGTAATTAAGTATTTTGACGTTAGTATCATTTACCAAGATTTTATAATGTTGATTTATTTTTTTATGCCTTTTAAAAATTTGCTCTTCATTCAATATAAAATCACTTCTTCCATATATATTTTTTATACAATTATTGTTTTTTCAGCTTTACCTCGATTTCGGATAACGGTTCGTATATTCACGACGCCTGGCGAATGCCAGGTTTGTCACAGCAACTGCCTCCTTGAAGTCGCTTCTGGGACCGAGGGGCGTAGCCCTAATGCGTGAATATGTTGTTATCTGATGGCACCAGCTTCACGAAATACTCACATTCTTTAAATAATTATTCTGAATACTCTATTTTAAATTAATTCCAGTTGTTTTTATAAAATTTTCTTGTAATTATTATAAGAGATGATACACAAGACGATTACTCCACATAATATTAGTAAAGACCCTATCCAATAGTTAAGTGATAGATTAACATAATATTCTTCTGGACTATAAGATCCTGCTGAGGCTGCTTGATATGCAGTTCGCCCCATGATTACTGAAAATTCTTCAACAATCTTTGAAATTGAGATTATACATGTACCTACTAGAATTGCTATTAAAGAAATATGACTTGGATCTTTGCTTCCGCCAGTTAAATTTGTATTCATCAGTAGTATGTGGTTTTGAAACACTATGTCTGTCTCTTGAGTAAAAGGCATTTTCGGAGGGTTGATTCATTTCTTTTGATAGTTTTTCAACTAACACTTGAAAAACTAATGCATCAGAAGGTTGCGGAGTAACCAAATGTCTACATACACCAAACTTCTTTTCAATTCTATATGTAAGTGCTTGGGATACCTTATAATTTCCACTTAAGATATCATTGCGTATTGATGTAGCTAGCTCTTTCATCAGTATTATAATTAAAATCATAGTGATCAAAAAGATCTTTAAGATCAATGCTTCGGAGTTGATTTTTTACAATTTTTCTCCAAATCTCTATTTTATCTTTTTTTCAAATATCTTGGCGAGCTCTGATTTTCTTAATTTACTGAAGCGTTCTGTCTGCATTCCAATGAACCTTCTCTCTTCATTATGAATTACTTCTTAATATGTTTTGTTCTACAAAACATATTAAGAAGACTCCACAAATTGTTGTTTTTTGTTGAAAAATCGAATTTCCGATAACGTTTCGTATATTCACGACGCCCGGCGAATGCCGGGCGTGTCCAAAGCAACCGCTTTTTCGAAGCCGCTTCTGGGACCGAGGGCGACAGCCCGATGCGTGAATATGGTGTTATTTGATGGTGACGACTTCATGAATTACTTACAAAATACTCTTAATAGTACTTCAATAATTCCTTATCAATTTCATCTATGTATCC
Source organism: Paenibacillus sp. FSL R5-0810 (assembly GCF_038002285.1). Taxonomy (NCBI): domain Bacteria; kingdom Bacillati; phylum Bacillota; class Bacilli; order Caryophanales; family Paenibacillaceae; genus Paenibacillus; species Paenibacillus sp. FSL R5-0810. The sequence goes on along the minus strand of NZ_JBBOCF010000001.1, from coordinate 352,512 downwards.
AATGTCTTCAATTCCATCCCAAAAGATAATCTTGTTTGCTTCTTCATTCACTTCAAATGGTTTTTCCTCTACTATATCTGCGCTGAAGAGGCCACCATATTCAATCTTTCCAGTCCTTAATGTAAATTTCATTAAACCTTTAAAATCAATTCTTTCAGGAGATTGATTCGTTTCTTCATGCATCTCCCTAATTGCACATTCTCTTAATGATTCTCCTGGCTCGAGTAGGCCTCCAGGTACCTCCCAATTGTTCTTCCAGCTATTGAACAAAAGTAAAAACCCTTCTTTATTCTTTGCAACGACTAATGCATGTGTAATTGGATAATCCAAGCTAATTTGTTTTATTTGCTCTTCAGTGATATTTAACAGTTCTTCGAAAATATCACCCTTTTGATTTATACATATTGGCATCATAGATCTCCCCCACAATATAAGAATTTCGTCACTTTCATATAACGTTCCCGTATTCACGACTCAGCGCATGCTGAGTATCCGGCGAATGCCGGATCAAGGGCGCACGCCCGCAGCGTGAATATTATGTTATCTGAAGTACGCGACTACCTTGATTTCTCTCTGATGTTTCTGTTTCTTGCTACAAGCTCTAGTGTAAAACAAGCAAATACGGAACCAATTAAATAAGGAAGAGAAACCCATTTAACAACTACATCTATAAGTTCTTTGATTTCGTCTCTTGTAAAGGATTCAAATTGATTGATTTCATTTAGCTTTGATGTAACTACTTCAGCAAGATAATCAGAAATAAAAAAACAATACGAAATTGTTGAAAAAACTGCAAGCAACAAATAGACTGCAACCTTCACTTCATCAAACCTATCTGCTGGTGTCCAACATACAAAGATACTTGTTAACAATACACAAAATAGAATGACCATCCATTTGAATGCAGTATCTGATACAAAAAACTCTTTATTTGTAAATTCAAATATTAATGATCCCAAAAAACTATAAATAAAAAACGAGATAATAGGCATTAAGGAAAATAACATAAAATAAAAAAACCAATGTTTTACCCATTTCAAAAATAAATATCTCATTCCATAATAAAAAAATAGAGAAAATGGAATTAAAAATATTTTCACCAGATATGGATTAACATGAACAAAGCTCATAGAGGCAAATATCCAAAAAAAGCTTACTGTAAGCCACCAATTTAACGATTGAGAATAGAATTTCATGTGATCTTCTTTCATTCTTAAAATTTTTTTGTAAATACATATCAGAACTATTGCAGCTGAAATTACTACTACCAGATTTAAAAACTTTATAAGAATACTGTTGTATTTAAGTGAAAAAAATAAGAATGTCATCAGAATGAATGTATATGCTGCATATACTTTTTGGAATTCCTCTATAAATATATTTCTTTTTATCCAATCTTTAATCATAAAGCATATTTTATAAAACAACTTATAAAAAGCAATTATGAAACTTATTAATAGATCTTTCAACTTACAAACTCCTTTTGCTTAGTATTTCAGATAACGTTTCCGTATTCACGATTCCTCACTGGCTTAAGGGGCGAATGCCCCGGGTCCGATGGACTTAGCCAGTGCAGGGTTGTCCGGTTGCATCTACTTCCAGAAATCCCTCTGACGGACCGAGGACCCAATGGCCGATGCGTGAATATATTGTTATCGGATATTAGCGGCCTCTTGAAATACCAACATACAATAGTTTAATTTTTTTGATAACTTGGTTTAAGCCATAATACTTCAAAACCTAACTGGCTCATAATATCAAGCCCATCAAACTCTACAACACTTTCTCCATTCCATCCATTATCTATAGCATTTGTTATGAAATTCTTTATCTGTGTTGGATGATGTAAATTGAAATATTCAAATTCATTTAAACCTCTTTTCTTTAGCCTTACACCCACTAGAAGAGGACTGCCTGTAATTGCATCTTCCCATGTAATAAAACTAAATGTACAAGTAATGTTTTTAGCCTTCTCTAATGTAATCTTTAGTTTAATATCACTTTTTTCTTGATAATACTTTTGGCTAATCACATATAGATATTTTTTGCCATTGACAGTAATCTTTCTTGTTTTCTTCTTCACTAAGATCACACCTATAAGTCTATTCTTACCTTTGATGAATCGATAACGTTTCCATGTTCACTACGTCCCACCACCTTAAGGTCCGAAGGAACGTCCGCGATGCGGTTAGGTGGTGCGGATGTGTCCCTGAATCAACTTCCCTGAATTATCTCCTGGCGACCGTGGCGGCTTGTCCGGCCGATGCGTGAACATATTGTTATGTGATGTTCGGGCTATCTTCGAGTTTTCTTACTAATTCTATTATTGGTTTTGTATAGTTATCGAATATTTTATAATCATCAATTGATAACCATTTGATCTCTATAATATCGTCGTTGTCCTTATTGCTTTTATCGAGGTGTATTCTGCCTTCAATATCTGTCACTAGATATGTATATTTCCCCTCTTGGTGTTGGATTAATTTTAATGCTTTTACATCGAGTCCAGTTTCTTCTTTGACTTCTCTAATACAAGCCTCATCAGGGGTTTCTCCTTCTTCAATTCCCCCACCTGGAAAATTCCATACGATAGCCCCTCTTTGCACAAATTGACGGACCATCAGTATGTACTTGTCTTTAATAATGATTGCCTGAGCTATGATTAGGATCATCTCCAGAGTTTTTTCTCTTACTAGCCCGAATTTCACATAACGTTCTTGTATCTACGAACCCGAGAGGCTTAAGGCGCGAATGCGCCGGGTCCGACGGACTTAGCTTCGTAGGGTTGTCTGCTGAATTACTTCTCGGAAATACTTCTAGCAGACCAAGGGCCGAATGGCCTGCAACGTAGATACTTTGTTATAGGATGTCAGTGCCTTCTTCGAAGCACTTTAATATCATACACTTTTATATTAGTCATAATTCCATACAAGTTGTCCCTTTCTAATCTTTGCTGCATATATTATTTGCCCGGTATGATAATGCATTTCTCTAATCATTGCTACCATAAGATTTAGAACGGTTGTCTCATTGTTTACCTGGCTATATGTAAGAGGCGGACGATTGATAAACGGTTGTGATAATAACAATTCAGGGTTTGACTTGAGGTGTTCGAGATACTGAATGATTATATCAAATGCTTCTTTCGTCATGTTGTAAACTTGCTCTTTAGAATATTTGAGCCCACGTTCAAATTCCTTGTCTCTGTCCCTAGTGTCTGGAATATCATAAAAGATTGTTTCTATTCTGGAATGAACACAACCTCGAATATGAGCAACTAAATTAGTAATACTATTACTTTCAGAGTTAGGCACCCATGTTAAATCTTCCTCTGACAATTGTCCAATCGCTTGGAGAGTCCATTTCCTCTCCGAGTTAAACTTAATTAACATACTTTCGATTACTTCATTTGCAATTTCCATGGGCGAGCCTCCAATTAGTATCTTGATAACCAATATTAATAGTTACTTAATCTCTATGTATTATCTAATATTTGTTTTGCGCTGATTTCCGATAACGTTCCCGTGTTCACGACGTCCCACCACCTTAAGCCCGAAAGGCGGCCGCGATGCGGTTAGGTGGTGTGGATATGTACAGTAGATTCCGCTTCCCTGCTGCTGAAATGCCTCCTAGAATCCCATCTAACTTCTGACGGACCGAGGGCAAATGCCCGAAGCGTGAATATGTTGTTAGGTGATGTCCCTGTCTTCTTCGAGCTACATCCCTTCTCTTTATCTATAATCTGCAAACAGTGATCTCAATAGATTATTTTTTTACTCTTCCCTATTGTAATTTGTCAGACCACATCGAATTTCTGGCATTGCTAATTTATTTAAACTGGCCGGCCCTGCCATTGAGATCTCGTTAATCCGAAGCCTTCTTTATGTATGAACCGACGATTGGCACTACTGAGTTAATAGGATATACTTCACCTTATAAAATAACTATAAAAATTATTTCTCTGATGTCATTTCTCATACAAGAAACAGAGGTGTACTTATGAGTAGAAGACTAGTTTACTTTAGCCTTTCCTTAATGTGTATTATTTTCTGTATACTTATAGTTTTGCTCTTTAGTGAAATGCCGTTCATAAGAGGATTGGTTGGGGATGTTATTATTGTAGTTTTTATATATTATTTTATTATGACTCTGAAAGATTTTAATTCGATTTATGTTGTAATCTTTACTCTTGTATTGGCTTTTATCACAGAAGTGCTGCAGTATTTTCACTTTGCTTCAATTCTAGGTCTTCAACACAATAAAATTGCACAGCTAATAATTGGTTCTATATTCGACCCTATGGATATGATCGCATATACAATTGGAGGTATTGTTGCTTTCATCATCGATACGAAAATAATTAAGAAGCCGAAAAACACCCATATCCGCACGTACTAAGAATGCAGCAAGTATCAATTGAGTTGTACAAGAAGTGCGACTATAGAGAGAGACTTCCTTACACGGGTCTTTCTTTTAGTTTTCACCCTACTAAGGGGAAACATCAATCCAAGAAGTTATACTTCCCCCGGCTCAGTCAAGAAATAAATGGAGCTCCGCAAATAACCACCGCGGTTTTGCATCCGCAGAAATAATAATGAGCCAGTTGGTATTCCTAAGGCGTAGTAAATAAGTTTTTCTTGATTTCTATTAACTCCATCGAATTCACTCTATCATAGTATTACTGGGATTTCACCTAACGTTCTTGTATTCGCGACGCCCACCACCTTAAGTCCCTGTAATTATAACTTCATTGAAATCCTTATCCAGAAGGGAGGACTTATCGGCTAATTCATGAATTGAATCGGTCAAAAATGAAACTGGAATTTCGATTATTTCACCTTCACTGAAAGTTATCGATATATCTAACCAACCATGGGGTTGAAGATTCATTATGATATCCATGAGTTCCCCCTATTTTGAATGTATTTAGAGACTTTCGTATAACGTTTATGTGTTCCTGAACCCGAGAGGCTTAAAGGAGCGTAGCGACAGGGTGCCTCCGCCACTTAGCCTCGCAGGGTTGTCTGCCCTGATTATCCTCATCGAAAATCCTCTGGCAGATCAAGGAGCGGACGCGACGCAGCAGGAAAACGATGTTATACGCTGGTTCGTTCTCCTTCGAACTCACTATCATTGAATGTTTCAAGATGGGGTTGTACAATGAATATAAGTATTTTCGGAGGTGTTCATGTATGAAATGGAGCCATATCCGTGAAATCTACCCTAATCGTTGGATTCTAGTTGAAGCTCTTGCCACTCATTCAAATAACCATATAAGAACAATTGAAGAAATGTCAGTTGTTTCTGATTATGACGACCCTAAGCGTGCATGGGCTTCATATAAGAAACTTCATATGTTAGAACCAACTAGAGAACTCTATGTTTTTTACACCGGAAATGAATGTATTGAAGTCATCGAGCAACCCTTTACCGGGATTAGAGGTCTTCGATGAAAATCCATCTTGTAAATGGTTTGCCTATTGTTTCTCTCCCTTTATCTTACAATAATAAATCAACTCTTCTGAATAATGTACTCTTGGATACCGGATGCTCCACAACTATTTTTGATACTGATGTTGTTGAACCAATTGGGATAGATATAGACTTTATCAACGGAAAATCGGTACGGATGTATGGAGTAGGTGGTTCAAGTGAATTATGTTATCAGCAAATTATTTCAGATCTCTCTATTGATAACATTGTGCTTAAAGATTTTACTATCCAACTAGGACTTACCAAAGAACCATATGGCTTCAATGCAATATTGGGTGTCGACTTTCTTTACAAATATGGTTTAAAAATAGATTTCGAGAAATTAGTTATTTCATAAAGGTTTAACGAACTTGCACATAACCCTACACAAAAAAAGACCCCCAGCCCATCATTTCCATGACCGGGCTGCAGGCCTTCCGTGCTTCGAAGCCTCTGCTTGCCTATATAAGTTGAACTATTGTTTGGATGCGATAGGGCAGCCGTGTGAAATGTTCTTGCGATCGCTGTTGTTCCCGGATTTCTTTTGATTGTATTCATTCAAAATCAGTAGAAATCCGCTCACAAGACGACCACTACCGTTTCTTCAGAATCATTTTCCACTCTTCCTGACTCGCTCCTTTCTTTAGTTCATCTTATTTAGCTTACATGATGATCAAAATAGCTTTCCCATTCACGAAGGAAACGATATTGAAATTGGAATATCCCCACGTTTCAATGGTTTTTCCACCGCCGGAGGTAATGTCTTTGGCAGCCGGGTTGCCCCATGACAGCTGTACCTGCTCCTTCGTCATGCCGAGGGAAACCTGTCCGGCCTTAATCTGCTTCCAGATGGACGCGGACCATTTGTATTTTTTATAAGGGTCGTAAGTTAATAAGGAGGAACGGTCTGCGAACAGCTGCGTCACTTCCGAAGAGCGCATTGGGTAGCTTTTTACCGTTTTCCCTGATGCCGTCTTGAAGATGACGTTGAATTCACCCTTGTCGTCAGGCAAAATGTCGGTTACCGTCAATTTCGAGAAGCGTTCCAGGTCCTCGAATTCGTTCACCCAATACGTCCGGCCGATGAATTTAACCAAATTGCCTTGCATCGTTTTTTTGATCAATCCAGCCGTTTCGCTGGAAACCACGGTCATGGTCGCATCCTTGCCAAGGGAGATATGCGCTTGCTTCCACTTGGCATCCCAGGTAGTTTTAGCCCCCAGCGCGTCGGATAATACCGAGGCCGGGATGAGCAGCTCGCCCTTGTCGTTCATGGGCGCAGCTTTGAGACGGATGAAGCTTTCATTCAGCTTGGCCTGGCTGCTGCCTGCTTTGAACGAGAGCACGGTCTGTCCGAACTTCGCCTCCACGCCTCCGCTTTTGGCCGAATAGGTTCCGCCCAATGCTTGGATTACGGATCTCGCCGGAACCATGACATTGCCATTGACCTGTTTCGCGTATTTCAAATTGTTACGCAGGCTGGACGACACCGTTACCGATTTGGACTGGCCGCCCGATGTTACCGTAATCTGCGTCTTGCCGACTCCGGCAGATTTCAACGTGCCGTTCTTCTGCACGCTCAACAAATACGGCTTCTCGATCTCGATGCTTGCATCTTTAACCGGCACCTTGATCTTGGCCCCGTTGGTGTAGTTCTCCTGGATGCTCACTTCCAGCGACTCTCCTACATAAGGGGTCGCATTGGATATCGCAACGGATAAACTTTTAACCACCGGTACATCCACATTCTTGTTCTGCCCATCCTTATGGTGTACCCAGCTTCCGTCACTTCGCTGCGCATAGAAGCCTTCCGACAAATCCTTCGCATTCCCGTAAATGGATGTCCTTACGATCCCGCTAAGCCCCGAGATCTGCTCCTTGAGCTTCCAGCGGTCTTTATACGTTCCGGTGGTCCACACAGTTCCGTCCTGGAGTGTCACGATCAGAAGATCCGTCGGTTCATTCGATACATAAACGATATGAGCTGCCTGTTGAGCCACGGTAACCGGGATGATCCGCCCGTTATCGTCGAAGTTGGACGTCTCATATACAACCACGTCACCGTTATCATGCAGCAGGGCAACGCGTCCGCTGTGTACGGTCATGGATTTAACGGAAGCCAGACTTTCCACGATCCCTAGCTTTTTAAATTGATCGTTCTTGTAGTTATCCTCGAGCAGCAGCTCTCCGCTTGAGGACAATGCAGCCAGCTCCTGATCCGCATTGGCAATCAGCCGAATGCCGCTGAGATTGTTTACTTTTACATTGCCGCTCCATACGGTACCATCCGACTTCAGCCAGTAGGAACCCGAAATCTGCTTCACGCCGCTTGTACCCGGAACGACCTGGGGTCCCTTGCCGATGCCCCATTCCACTAAGCGGCCATCCTGCGTCATCCCGATGCCCCCGTACTCATAACCGCTAATGGCTGCGACACTACCTGGCGTACGAATGCTATGGCGCCCGTCAATCAGGGACCACATGGAGCCGTCACTCATCAGATAGGTATTCTTTCCCGCAATGTCTTTGATCTGGAGCTCGGCCCCTTCGGCAGAGACGCTGCCTTGGTTCGTCCCCGCCAATCCGAGTCCCACCAGCAAGCTGAACAAAACGAGAACATACAACGTTCTTTTCACTTCCATGACCTCTCTTCACTGTCCAAATAGGAATATTTTTCTAACAACCTCGATTGATTTCGACAAAATAGGTATAAATTCCTGCATGAAACAGCGGGACATTAATTAAAAAGCACCAAAAAAATAACGCTCCCTTTTGGGGCGTTTTGCAGATTACGCAAGATGCATGTGGGAAAGTCTGCATGTGTTCGAAATAAGCCCACTAACTAGAAAGTCCGGACCAAAAAAGGGACGCAGTCCCATCCAGTATTCGATTCGCATTCAAGCTAAACGAAAAAGCCAGCCACCGGTTAGATACCGGCGACTGGCTGCTTACATGTGACGATAGTCTTTGTTTACTTAATAAGGGAGCATGCCGAAATCGGCTGCTTGTTCCATCATTTATAATAGCGAGGTTGCGAACTTCATCTCGGGAAAGCGGCTATCCGGTCCTTTCATTAAGTTTCCGCCTTGATTTTTCAGATGCATGTCAAAGAAATCCAGCATATAGGCATTAATAACGGTGCTCGCTCTTTCAGGTGCAATTTTTCCTGTAATGCCCAGCAATTTGAAAATAGGAGAAATGAACTGGACATCGGTAAAATTCAAATGCTCCGCATCGTCGATATAGAGGACTTGTCCCCCTTCGCCGACCGTTTCGCGCATCCGTTTAAGCTCCAGCTTTTTATCTTCCCTTACTTGATCCATCCACTCTCTTGTTGAGCCCATACGGTCAAGCTCTGCATCCGTGTAAACCCGGTCATCCCTCACCATTTTTAATCGTTCATATTCGGTTTCCGAGTGGATGAATAAAAACGGCTTTTTCAGCCCCTCTCTGTCACGCAGGCGGTAAAGCCCTCCGTCCAAGTTTATCCCAGCCGTGATTCGCGGATCGAAAGCAGCGTCATAGGCCGTCGCTCCGCCGATGGAATGACCAAACACCCCGACATGCTTGAGATCCATTTTCCCTTTAAAACGACTTGGAATCTGCCCCGATTGGATAAGCTCGAACTGGTCCAGCACAAAGGCCACATCATCTGTTAAAACTTTTCCCAATTTGTCGCGATTTCCGCTTTCGGTTCGGTAATCGTGGTCGGGCGAAAATAAGTCGTTGGTTGTGCTGGTCGTGATTCGACCGTCCGGAAACTCTGTTGCAAATGTATTGAAGGTATGGTCGATCACGGCGACGATATATCCGTGACTCGCGAGATTTTCGGCTTGCGACGTATGGAGGAACCTGGAGGAGCCAAAGCCGGGATTCGCAAGGATCAGCGGGTATGTAGTCTGTGCTGAAGAGACTTCGGCCTCGGAATAAGCATGACTGGATACGTACTTCAAGTGTTGAAAAGTAAACCCGGGAAGGCCGTAATTCGCCGCCATGTAACTTAGAATCCGGGTATCAGGGATAAAAGGAGCGTACTGCCCGGTGCCGGCTTGAGCCGGATACCATACCTGAACCATCAATTCCCTCTTCCCTGTGGCGGTTGTACCGAATGTCTCCTCCCGGCTTGAATCGATGAAATGAAAGACTTGTGTACCTACCTTCAGCTCGCCAGTTGGCTCAGGAACGTTAAATACGGGAAACACAAATAGGAAGCATCCCGTTGCGATTAACCCAAACGCGATAAAGAGTCGGCCCAGCAGCCTACGGATTCGCGAAGCAGTCTGAACGGCTGCCGGTGCTTTGAAAGCGTCAATCAGTGAAAGAATAAGCATCAGGAGCGTAAATCCGTATAAAAACAATAGCTGAACCCTGTATCCTTCGACAAGCAAATGGATCACTACAAAGATGGAGCCTGCTCCGCTTGTCAGGAGCAAAGCTGATCTTCGGATACGTGGATTGACTACGAACTGGAATGCCAACAAACACGTACTCGAAAAGAATAGCAGTATTTCAAAAAACCTCACGCCAACTCCCCCTTAACAATAATCCTATCCAGGGAGTATTTTAGAGGAACAGCCAGTTTGGTACCATTGATTTAGATGACAATACCCTTACACGCTTGTAAGGCTGCACGATGATGTGCGGGAAGGCCCGGATCATCCATGGATATTAACGCCGATGAGACGTTCTTTAGTCATTAAAATAACCCGCGCAAGGCGCGGGCTCCAATGGACGATTTCCTTGTCTATCGGCAGTCTTGAATGCGTCCGACGAAATGCAGAGGTATCCACGAAGACAAGGATACGTATAAAGATCGGTATTTGATCGAATACATTCTTAATAAAACGAAAAATAATCGGCGCTTGGCAACCCGCAATGGCAAGACAGCGTTTCACGACCCTTCCCTAATCAAAATAAACCGTTTTTCCTGTTTCCGCCGATATATATACCGCTTCTAATATTTGCGAAACAATCATCGCTTCCCTCGGTTTAACCAGGGGCTCGGTATCGTTCACGATACTGTGAATCCATTGTTTGGCTTCATATTCGAAATCCGTTAATTCTTCTCCCCTGAACAATTCTCTTGCATTCGGATTCACCTCGATTTTATTGAGGAACAAGCTTCCGTCCCGCTCGCCGTTGATCCGCAGTTCATTTTTGGCAAAATCCGCCCCGCCCTTCGTCCCGCACAGCAGGTTGCCGCCGCTTTCCGCAATGTTGAGGGCCCAACTGGTTTCAATGATGACCGTCGCACCATTTTTAAATTTCACATACCCGAACGCCGAATCTTCGACCTCGAATTCGCTCGGATCCCAGGATCCCCATTCGTTCGCGGCATTTTCGGTAAACTTCAGCTTATGGAAGGTACTACCGACGACGCTCTCCGGCTCATAGTTATCCATCAGCCACAGGATCAGATCCAGGGAGTGGGTTCCAATATCGATCATCGGACCGCCCCCCTGCTTCTCTTTATCCAGAAACACGCCCCAGGTAGGCACTCCTCGTCTTCGGGTAGCGACCGCTTTGGCAAAATAGATATCCCCAAGCTCCCCGTCGGCGATCATCTTCTTTAGCAGCTGGCTCTTGGCGTTGGAACGGTTCTGGTATCCGACGGTGAGCTTCTTGCCTGTTCGCAAGTGGGCTTCGTACATCGCTTTGGCCTCGGCGCCTGTGACGGCCATCGGTTTTTCGCACATGACATGTTTGCCGCTTTCGAGCGCATCAATGGAAATTGCCGCGTGTGAGCTGTTCGGTGTTAGCACATGAACAACCTCGATCTCTTCCATCGCCAGCAGATCCTTGTAATCCGTAAACACCTTTGCGTCTGGCGTGCCGTATTTTTGGGCGGCTTCCTCGGCTCGTTCCGGCTTCAAGTCGCAGAAGGCCACCATCTGTACGTTATCCAACTTGGACAAACATGGCATATGCTTCCCGCCCGCAATCATCCCGCAGCCGATAATCCCGACTTTTACGGTTCTCATGGAATCCCCTCCCCCGCGTTATTTGAACTCCACCGTTCGGTTTTCCTTATGTGCGATGTAGGCCCCTTCCAGCAGCTCCGTCAATTTCGTCCCGTCCTCCAGTCCGAAAGGCATCGGCTTGTCATCAAGCAACGCATCTGCCCACTGGATGATCGGAAGCGGCTGCTCTTTAGGGAGCTGAGTCGGTGAGATCCATCCCGAAAAAGGTAGCTCGAGCTTCTTCGAGATGACTCGAACGGAATCATCCGAGATCATCAAGGTGCCCTCCGTACCGTAAATCTCAAGGGCCGAAGGGGTTCTGTACGTCACAAGGCTCGTTTCGACCAATGCGACCGCGTTGTTGACGAACTCAATGGAGCACTGCGCGTTATCCTCTACTGCCCGATGGGTGAAGTAATGGAACATGGATGTGATTCTTTTGGGCTGACCCAACATCCAACTGGCTAAGTACATCGGATGACATCCCAAATCCATCATGGCTCCGCCCCCGGTTTGCTTCTCATCATACCAGTAGTCGGGGAGCCAATTATTCAGAGCACCGTCGTGGCCGTTTCGAATGCGCAAAAGCGTCACGTCCCCTAATACATGGTCATCGATCAGCTGCTTCGCAAACAATTGGTGCGGCCTTGTACGGGCGGGAAAAGAAATGCAGAACTTGACGCCTGCTTTGCGTACCGCCGCAGAAATCCGATTGCATTCTTCAACAGTAAGAGCCATCGCTTTCTCGGTAAAAATATGCTTGCCGGCCTCCGCGGCAGCGACCATGACGTCGGCGTGCATGCTTGTAGGGGCATCCACCACAACGCCGTCGATGTCTTCCCGCCGTAGCAGCTTATCCAAATCCGCTTCAAAATCCGCTCCCAATCGGGCAGCCCATTCCCTTCCGCGTTCAGGCTGTTCGTCCCAGACGGCCGCGAGCTTCACGTTACCGTGAGATTGCAGCTTTCTTGCATAATCCTCTGCATGCACATGCCACTTACTTAGCATCGCAACGTTCAACATGCGTCTTCCCTCCGTAACCGTTTATATTTTTTCACCAAATTTTACACACTCAAAGGGAGGCGGCGATATAAACAAGGTTAAGAAAGTGATTGGGGATGGAGCGGCACCATCCACACCATCCCGCAATCTTCCTTCATTAGAACCCTACATCATCCCGTTCCGCAGCTTTTTGAGCCACGAACTCCGCCATTTCCTCCACGCCGGCCGCTCTGAATTTTTCCTGAACACTATGAAGCATATTTAGAGCCTCTTCATCGGACGCCGCAAAAAATGCCTTCTTAAATTCCTCATCAAAATTCAAACTACTGGTTTTATCGATATATTCCTGATATTTAGGCCACTCTCTTGCAAGGTAGCTGGCGCTTACTTTATCTATGATTTTGATCGGCATTCTTGCCGAGAAGCTCTCCTCCAGCTTTTGCCACTCGGTTTTTTGATCTTCAGGCGTAGGCCAAGTGACTTCCGAGGAGAAGGCCCCGATAAATCTTCCCGGAAGATAATTGAGCCCTGCGTCTCTCTTCAGATCCGGGTTGTCATCGAATTGCTTTTTCACATCCGGAATCCATTGGGGGATCCCGTTTTCCATGGTGTAGTGCGTTCCTTCGATCCCAAAATACGCAAGCAACCGGCCCTCTTCGCTGTTGACATAATCAATGTACCGCAATGCCGCATCGGGATCTTTGATGTCCGCGCTTAAGAACAGGACAGGGAACCCGGAACGGCCCGGCTTTTCCACTTGCGTTCGAATGTTTCCGCTCTTGTTCTTCATCGGTCCGAGCAGCTCATATTGCATTTCCGGATTCGTCTTGTACAGCGTTTTTTGTAAATCCGCCAGCATCGGCTGGGCTCCGAATACGGCAAGCTTGCCGGTCGTCAGCTTTTCATTCGCCGTTGTGCTCGTATTGTTGAAGGCTTCAAGATCGAACAAACCTTCCGTTATTAACTTTCTCATGTATAACAGCCTGGCTTCATGATCCTTGGATTGCGTCCAGTGGATCAGTTTTCCGTCGACTTCACGATAGTCCGAAATCGTGTAATCCGTCCACCCGGCTAGGAATTGGCCGTAATCCCATCCATTCCACATGGTTCCGGCCGGGATAACCGGCTTTCCGCCAATATCCTTGAAACCGCCATCCCGGATCTTGACCAATAACTCATATAGCTCTTCCTGCGTATCAATATCCTCCGCTTTCACATTTAAGGCTTTCAGGATATCTCCCCTGGCAAACAGGCCGTAGTTCCAATTATGAATGCTCTCCGGGGTTCCGTCCGGCGTCTCCGTAGGAATGAGATAAGTCTTGCCCTCAAATTCGGGGCTGTTGAGATCGAACTCGGCAAAATCCTTCGCAATCCCGGTCGTCACAAGTCTTTTTACATTCGGGTATTTATCGAGATAAGGGGTTAAATCCAGAAGCTGTCCTTCCGTGGCCGCCTTCTTGATGACTTGTCCTTCTCCTCCTGTCGTAGACCAGAAAGGTGCGTTTACGATATCCGGAACCGTACCGGAAGCAAAGATGGTGTTCAGTTTCTCGACTTCGCTCGTTGTAATGGATTCAAGTTTTAATGTGACCCCGGTTTTCTCCCTGATCTGCCCGGCAACGGGATTATTCTCCTGGTCCTGCGGGAAACCGGCTCCGCCGCCATTCCAGGCACTGAGGAAAGTCAAGGTGACCGGCTTTATTTCTTCAGTCCCTGACTCTTTTGGACCCGGTTCATTCGTGCCTGCTTCCTCTTTACCGCCCGATCCTGTGCATGCCGTCATTGTCATGAAAAGCAGCAAAGCGATTAGTGCCATGCCTAGAACACTCCTGCGCTTGTTCTTTCTCATCCTACAATCCCCTTCCATTGGAAGTTTTATATAAGAGGCTTAGCCTTTTATACCAACTACTCCTTAAGAGAACCGACCAATACGCCTTTTACAAAATATTTCTGAAGAAATGGATACACACAGATGATCGGGGTCGTAATAATGATGACGAACGTCATCCTCAAGGCCTCCGGCGTTACGCCTCGCAGCTCCATCTGGGTTTCGGTCATGTTTTGAATTGCAGATCCGCTATTTCCCGACGATGACGTCATTGACTGGAAGGACGCTTCGCTGATCATCTTGTTCAGGAACGTGGCGGCAGGCTGCAGGTTCTCATTCTGTATGAAGAACTGGCCGGTAAACCAGTCATTCCACACGCCCACCCCGACAAACAGGGCAATGGTCGCAAGCACCGGCATCGAGAGAGGCAGGATGATTCTTGCAAATACAGACAACTCGCTTGCTCCGTCGATGCGGGCCGATTCCGAGAGCCCCTCCGGGATCCCGTCGAAGAAGGTTTTCATGATAATCGCATTGAAGAAATTGTATAGCGACGGCAGCACCAATACCCAAAACGTATCCAGGATGTGGATTTGCCGGAACAGGATAAACGTCGGGATAAGCCCACCGCTGAACAACGTGGTGAAGAAAAAGAAGAATACGATATACTTTCTTCCGGGCAGCCCTTTCCGCGAAAGCGCATAGGCTAATAAGGCCGTCAGAAATACGGAGACTACCGTTACGACAACGGTTCGGGTAATGGAAATGAAGAACGAATTCAAGATCAATGAGTTGCTGAACGCTTTCGCATAGTTTTCTAACGTAAACACTCTAGGAAAAAAATAGATTCCGCCCTTCATCGCATCGTAGCCGTCATTGAAAGATAGGGCCAGGAAATAGATAAATGGATAGAGCGCCGTAGCGCAGAATAAAAACAGCACCGTATAGTTGAGCGTCATATACATTTTATCTGCCGGCGACAGCCTTCTCGCACCCATACACACACCTCCTTATCTTGAGTGCCAGCCTATTACCATAGCGATACGTTACTCACACGTCTGGATATATTGTTGACAGCAACAATGAGCAGCAGCGAAATCGCGGACTTGAATAATCCTATCGCCGTGGAATAGGCGAGTTGCCCCTGCTGGAGGCCGGTTTTCAAGACATAGGTGTCCAAGATCTCTGAGACGCTTAGCGTTGCCGGGGACTGCATCAGCCAGATTTGGTCAAAGCCGGCGTTCAGGATTCCGCTGAGGGAGAAGATCAGCAATATGCCGATCGTTGGAGTAAGGCATGGCAGCGTGATCTTAAATAGCTTGCTCCACCTTCCAGCCCCGTCGATTTCCGCTGCTTCATACAAATGCGGATCGATATTCGTTAACGCGGCTAAATAAATGATCGAACCCCAGCCTACACCCTTCCAAATGTCGGAGATGATGACCAACGGATAGAATAATTCCGGCTTTCCCATAAAAAAGATCGGATCCAAACCCATTTGGAATCGAATGTCATTGATTAGCCCTACGTTAGGAGACAGGATCTTTTGAAGTAAGGTAACGACAACAACCCACGACACGAAGTGCGGCAGATAGGAAATCGTCTGAAACACTCTTTTGATTCTTTTGTGCATGACGGCATTGAGCATTAAGGCCAGGATCAATGGAGCCGGAAATCCGAAAATAAGCTTAAGCGCGCTGATGGATAACGTATTTCGGAGCACATCGTAAAAGCTGGAATCGTTCAAAAACTGTTCGAAATATTTAAAGCCTGCCCACGGACTTCCCAAGATCCCCAAATTAAATTTGAAATCCTTGAACGCGATTAATATGCCGTACATCGGATAGTAAGCAAACACCAGAAACCAGATGATCGCAGGAAGCAAAAACAAATAGATGTGCCTGAATTGCCAGATTTTAGAGAACTTCTTATTCTTTTTTAATTGCTCAAATCCAGGGATACCTACACCTTTGGGTACCACTCTCCGAACACCTCCTCCATCTTCGTCGGATCGGATGGTTACGAATCCATTCCCGATAGCTTGGGAACAGAGCCCATGCCAATGGTTATCGATTTTCGATTATATATATCGACTGCCCCCTCCTTACTGCAAGCGGTTTCACTAAACGGTAGTTTAAATATATTCAATATACTGTTGGAATCATTCCATAATTTCTTCATTCCGGTAAAAGTATTTTTAGGCCGATAAAAGTACGGGTGGTTTCGTTGATTAATAATCGGGGGTTACATCAAAAAGAAGCTGCAGGTGGCCTAGAGTGACCTCCTGTTCTTTAGGTTATTGAGAAATGGGGGGGTCTCCTTCTCCACCTTTCAGGCATTCCTTAAGCGAAGGCACATTATATTCAATATATCCACAGAAAATTGTGTGATCAAAAATGTGGTACGAAGTCAAACAGACTGGACATGGTTGGGAGGGCTTCTGCTGAATTTCTTTATGGGGTTAGGACTTCTTATGGGAGGATTTCATGGGAAGGAGTAGCAGATGACCTAGTAGAAGAGTCCGGGGAGCCGCCGCTTCCAGAGTCAGATTCGATCGAAAGCGCGTCGGACTCGTATTTAGGTTCCTTTATATAGGGGAAACGGGGGTTGATATCACAAAGCGGAGAAGACGTTTGTTCCCGTCGTCTCGCCAATCACCAATTCCGGCTCCACGAGGGTTTTGAAATATTTCCCTTGATGTCCCTCATCACCGTTAATGACCTCAAGCAGGGTATAGGCCGCTCGGTAGCCCATGTCCCGTTCAAACTGCTTAACATGCGTAAACGTGCTGTAGCCTTCGATGATGGAGGTCGGATCATCAAAGCTGATAATGGAAATATCCTCCGGGACCTTCAATCCAACCTGACGCGCAATCTGGTAGATTTTCACGGCAAGACTTCCGTTCAGCGTAATATAGGCCGTAGCCATCCGATTTTTGATATAGCGGTACAGCGGATGGGTTTCCGCTTGCTCCAGACTTCCGAGTTCAAAGCCGGTTACGATGTGGGCTGGGTTAATGAGTGCTCCCTTTTCCTTGAAGGCATTCATATATCCGTCGATCCGCTCTTGGACGGTAACGGTTTGTATGGGCGAATCGGAGCATATGGCGATTTCACGATGCCCCAGCTCCCACAGGTAATTGACCGCCATGTTAGCGCCGAGCCTGCCGTCTGATGCTATATAATGCGTTTCTACCCCGGGAAGGTAACGATCGATGAGAACAAACGGAAACCCCGCAAATTTCATGCTTAATATTTCCTCATTGAATATTTCCTCGTCAACCGGGAAGATCAATAGCCCTTCCACTCCGATGTTACTGCATGTCTTGATCGCTTCTTTTTCTTTATCAATATCGCCCTCCGACAAATAGATCATGCAGCGGTAATCGTTCTCGTTGAGTGCTTGCTGAATGCCTTGTATAAGCCGAATCGTAAAATAATCATAAATGCTGGGCAGAATCAGGCCTATTAACCTTGTCCCCATTGCTCCGCCAGCTTTATGAATAGACTTTACGGCATTTATAGGAGAAGCCGCCGGCATTTCAGATTCAGGCTCACTTACAAAAGTCCCCTTTCCGGGCACCCTCGTTATGATTTTTTCGTTAACCAGGCCGGCCAGGGCATTCACGACCGTAATCTTGCTGACTCCGAAACGCTCCATGAGGTCTTTTTCCGTAGGAATACGGTCTCCAACCTTCAATACATTTGACGATATCAAGTCGCGTATATACTCTTGAACCCTCTGATACAAAGGCATTCTTTCCGTAGAGCTCAACCGAATCACCACATTTCATTGAATATGTTTAATATATACATTACGAATGGCGCAAGCGTTTTATTCCAAGTCATCATCAGCTTGATAAGCTGCTATTGGTAATATCATTATGGCATAATCTGTAACATTTCCTCAATTCTCCCGCTTCTCGAAACTCAGGCGAATCCTGATTTCGGTTAAAAAATTTCAAGAAAATGGTAACCTTTTTATATCTTACGTCGTCTAATTATGCAAAGGCAATAAGTACGAGCTTAGACAGAAAGGCGTGATTGTACTGAATCATTAAGGTATGATTTTCATGAAAGTGTGAAGGCGCTTTTCCTTATACGTGTTCGAGACCCGCTGCCTGCCCAATATGATCTAAAGCAGCTTGAAGCTGCTGGCACAAAGGAGTTTGAACCGTTCGGCGAAGTCTCCGATTTTAGCGGAGAGCTTATCGAGCATCCTTTTGGTTCCGCCGAGCTCTACCTACAAGCCTCGAGCGGTGGAGGAATCAGCGATTATATCGTGTGGCGGTCAGACACAGGCGACGCCTTCCTGTTCCGGCTTCACAATCCCAAGGGTGAGGAAGCTTGGGATTTCGCCGGTCCGGTCCTCGTTTCGTTATCTACGGTGCAAAGCGATTCATAATAAAGAATTCATTTACGGAAAATGAGAGAGATCATTTACGGAAGGGGACGATACTTGCGCATTAAAATATCCCATGGATCAACTTTTACTGTTAATGCACCTTCTTAGTTGCATCCTATAATCGACTCTTCACTCCAGGGTTTTAATCAAAAAAAAAGACCAGAGCAACAGCAGCTGTTGTCTGGTCTTTTTCTCTGTATTTGTATGAATATTAATTTTACAGCTTCCTTACACCCTTACGAGCACTTGCTATACCCGCAGTTCCCGCAAGTCTTACATCCCTCGATGTTGATCAGGGACGCGCCGCCGCAGGACGGGCACAGGTCCAGCGACATCGAGCCGCCGGCGTGAGCGCCGTGGCCGCCGTGGCCATGGTCGGCTGCTGGTGCGCCGTGGCTGGCAACCGCAGGCTCGGCCGGAGCCATGGTGGCCGCAACCGGCGCAGGATCATGGTCATGATCCGGTGCTCCGCTTGCCACATGCGTCTCGAGCGCCTTCGCTACGGCGTCCGCGATGGACTCCACGCGGTTCGCGCCGAAGCCGATCGCCCCGGTGCCGCCGATGCCCTTCAGATGCTTGATCAGCAGCTCCACCTTGTTGCCATGGTCACCATACCGTAGGAACAGGGAGCAGACGCGTCCAAGCGCCTCGGCCATCGCGAACACGTCCGAACCGGCTTTGCCGACGTTCAGGAAGATTTCGCTCGGGATGCCGTCCAGGTCGTTGATCGTAATGTACGCCATGCCAAATGGCGTGTTCATTTTATATGTTGCGCCGCGCAGCACCTGTGGACGCTTCTTGTACTGCTTATCGAGTCCGCTCTTGCTTCCAACCGGTGCCGCAGGGGCAGCTGCTGATGGCTGTACGCCGGCGGCATCCTCTGTTGCTTGACCTGCCGCGCTTTGCTCTAGCGCCGTTTCCTGGGAAGACGCCGTTACAGCTTCCGCTGCCTTGTCTTCTTTCTTCTCGGTCTGCAGCACTTGGATGTCGCGGCTGCCGTCGCGGTAGATCGTTACCCCTTTGCAGCCAAGGTCAAAGGCCAGCTCATAGAGGCGCTTCGTATCCTCAACCGTGAAGTCGGCAGGGCAGTTGGCCGTCTTCGAAATCGAGCTGTCCACCCAGCGCTGGATGGCAGCCTGCGCCCGGATATGATCCTCGGCGGACAGATCCATCGCCGTCACGAAGTAATCCGGAAGCTCCTCACCCGGATGGCTGTCCAGCCACTCCTGAGCGATCGGCACGAACTGCTCGTCGAAGCCGAGACGGCTTTGACGGAAATATTTGAAGGCGAAGTACGGCTCGATCCCCGTCGAGGTGCCGACCATAGTGCCGGTACTGCCTGTAGGGGCTTGCGTAATGACCGTAACGTTCCGTGCGCCTTTGGCACGTACAGCCTCAGCCACTTCCGGATAAACCTCCGCCATATTTTTCATGAATCCGCTCTGCAGGTACAGCTCAGCATCGAACGCTTCGAACGAGCCTTTCTCCGCCGCGATGTCGGCGGATGCCAGATACGCTTCGCGGGCGATGAAACCGTACAGCTTATCGAGGAATTCCAACGATTCCGGGCTGCCGTAGCGAATTTTCAGCTTGATCATCAGCTCGGCGAGACCCATCGTTCCAAGGCCGACGCGGCGTTCTTTTTTCTGATTCGCCTCGTTCTCCTCAAAATGGTAAGGCGTCCGGTCGATGACGTTATCCAGGAAGCGAACGGAGTAACGCGTCGTTACCGCCAATTCGTCCCAAGCCACATCATGCTTCTCCTCGTCGTAGAACTTCGACAGGTTCATCGCAGACAGGTTGCACACGCCCCAGCCCGGAAGCCCCTGCTCGCCGCAAGGATTCGTGCAGATGATCGGGTTGAAGTACCAGCTGTTCGACATTTGGTTGTAGTATTCCATGAAGACAACGCCCGGCTCGGCCGATTTCCAGGCCGATTCGATAATCGTATGCCACACTTCGCGCGCTCTTACCGTACGGTATGGAATGACCTTTCGTCCGGCCTTTTTCCATTTGTCCAGATCGCCGTCCCACACCTCGTCGTAATCCGGATCGGTCGTGTCCGGGAATACCAGCTCCCACTCCAGATCCTCCTTCACGGCCATCATGAAGCCGTTGCTGACGCATACCGACAGGTTCGCGTTGGTCACCTGGCCCATCGTCTGCTTCACCGTAATGAAATCCAGCACATCCGGGTGCCAGTCGTTGATCATGAGCATCAGCGCGCCGCGGCGGCTTCCGCCCTGCTCGATAAGTCCTGTCGTGTAGCTGAACAGGCCGCCCCAGGATACGGCGCCACTGGAGGAACCGTTCACGCCCTTAACGATCGCGCGGCGAGGACGCAGCGATGACAGGTTAATACCTACGCCGCCTCCGCGGGCCATAATTTCGGTCATCTCGGTCAACGTCTCCATAATGCCCCCACGGCTGTCCTTTGGAGAAGGGATGACATAGCAGTTGAAGAGCGTCAGCTCATCGCTGGCTCCCGCGCCTGCTGCAATCCGGCCGCCCGGAACGAGCTTCCAGTCATCCAGAATGTAACGGAACTTCTCCCGCCATTCCTCCTGCAGCTCCGGTGTTGCCTCAACCGATGACATCGCGGCCGCAAGCCGATCCCACATTTCCTCCGGCGTCTTCTCGATGGTCAGCGTCAGCTTCTCCACCTCCGACTCCACCAGCTCGCCTTTGCGCGTACGAACCGTTACCTTCCGTCCTTCACGAGCCACGATTTCGCCGACTTCCTTCGTCGGGAACTTCGGGTCGTCCTTCGTCAGAACGAGCACCACATCGCCGACCTTCGCATTATTGGTGTCCGCATCCTTCCACGCATACCGGTCCAAAAAGATCTTCTCGCTCAAACCTTCCAGCCTCTGACTTTGCATCGTACTCAAGAGCAACTCCTCCTAATTAAAATATAACGATTATAAATAAAACGTTGATCGACGTTCTCTAAGAAGACAGACCGCGTTTAAAAACGAACCGCCCTGAGCGGTTATCCTGCGTCGATATCAGATGCCGTGATCATGTACCGATCCGGGCAAATTCCGATAAGACTGCCAAAATTTCCGCAGTTATGCCGCAGTAGTAAGGATCCCCGTGCAGCTGCCGCTTTTTCACGAATACTGCTAGCGGGCTCACCATCAACATAACCTCATATGTAGCGGATCAAACATACAAAACGCCGAAACACACCATATATAGTGCAATGAATTCATTATACTACACTATATATAGTAAAACTATGCCGATAATGTGAAAATTAAGGGCGAAACCCCATGCTTGTCCGCTCCTGCTTCCGCTTTCTTCGTCCCGCTCTCTTTTTCACTTGTCTCCTATGAAAAACACGTTGAAAATTGCCAATTCCAGCAGCCGTGCGCTCTCTCCGCCCTTTCGCACCCCATAAAGGGAGGTGCAAGTTATGAAGACTTCTTTTTTCGTCCATACTACTCATACACCGCTGTCCGGAAACTTTCATAACAGGAGGGGATCACCATGAATCATCAGCCATCCACTGCCGGTCCAGACATGACGACGGATCCGCGCCTGCCCGTACCGCTTCAGATGGACCGTTCCTGGCTGGACGATCTCGAAGGGCGCCTTGAGAAAGGCGGTCCGTGGGGGGACTTCAGGCTGTCTCAGCTAGCCGTTGAGGGCGAGCAATCCCGCCTGGTGACGAGCTTCGAAGAGCTTCAGTGCCTCAAGCACCTGGGTGATTTGTCCCCGCTTCCGCATCAGACCGACACCGCCAAGCGGGTGCTGTTCGAGATGTCGGGCCGGGCGATTCTGGCCGATGAGGTTGGACTCGGGAAGACGATTGAAGCCGGTCTTATTTTAAAAGAATATATTCTCCGCGGGCTCGTATCCAGAGTGCTGATTCTCGTACCTGCTTCCTTGGTGCTCCAGTGGGTCCGGGAGCTGAACTCCAAGTTCGGCATTCCGGCCATTGCGCAGAAAAAAGCCTATTCCTGGGCGAATGACATCGTCGTCGCCTCCATGGACACCGCCAAACGGGATCCGCATAGCGAATATCTCCTGAATCAGGAATACGATATGCTCATCATCGATGAGGCCCACAAGCTCAAAAACAAGAAAACATCCAACTACCAATTCATTCAGAAGCTGCGCAAAAAATACTGCCTGCTCCTCACCGCTACGCCTGTACAAAATGACCTCAGCGAGCTGTTCAACCTGATCACGCTCCTGAAGCCGGGCCAGCTTGGCGGCCAGGGGCAGTTTGCGGCCAATTTCGTTGTGGATAAACGAAAGCCGAAGAACCAGGAGCAGCTCAAGGACGAGCTGTCCAAGGTCATGATCCGAAACCGGCGGGGCGAAGGCGAAGTGAAGTTTACGAAGCGTTCCGTCCGCAATGTCGGGCTGACTTTATCGCCCGAAGAACAGTCATTATACGACGGGGTCACGTCCTTCGTCAAAGATCAGTATCAGGCAGCAGGGGGAAATTTAAGCAGCATGCTGTCCCTCGTCACCCTCCAGCGCGAGGTGTGCAGCAGCCGGGATGCGGTCTTTGTTACGCTCGTCAATCTGTCCAAGAAGCTGCCGGAGGACTCCCCGCTCCGCGATAAAATCTGGGAATTGGTGTATCTGATCAAAGCGATTAAAGCCAATACCAAGGCCGAGAAAACGATCGAGCTCATCCGCCAGATGAACGAGAAGGTGATCGTGTTCACCGAGTACCGGGCCACCCAGGAATATCTGCTTAACTATTTCCGGGATCACGGACTCATATCGGTGCCGTACCGGGGCGGCATGAACCGGGGGAAAAAGGACTGGATGATGGACCTGTTCAGGGGGAGAGCTCAGGTTATGATCGCAACTGAAGCCGGGGGCGAAGGAATTAACCTGCAGTTTTGCCACCATATGATCAATTTCGACCTGCCCTGGAATCCGATGCGAGTGGAGCAGCGGATCGGACGCGTGCACCGTCTCGGCCAGACCAACGATGTGCAAATCTTCAACCTGTCCACTGCAGGTACGATCGAGGAGCATATTTTGAATCTGCTGCATGAGAAGATCAATATGTTCGAGATGGTTATCGGAGGACTGGATGTCATTCTGGAACGCTACGAGAAGAACGAATCCTTCGAGAAGAGCCTGTACAAAATCATGCTGGAGTCCGGCAACGACGAAGAGATCCGGAGGCGCATCAATACGCTCGGCGACTCGCTGCACCATATCAAGCAGGATATCGAGCAGGAAGCGAGCGGAGAAACCTTAAGAGAGGAAGAAGCCTGATATGACCATGACGCCGCAGGAGGTGCAGAAGCACTTCATGGCCTATTTGGAAGCCACCGAATGCACCGTCATTGAAAAATCACCGGAGCATGTTACCGTGAAGCTGTCGCCCCAAGCCGACAAAATGCTCACCAACCGCCCTTACTACTGGAGCTTTGTGGAACGTACCGGGGCGCCGGCCGAGACTCTCTCCTTCCAGTTCGTGTTCGATCCGGAAGCCTACGACGAGCGGATGGCCAAGGCCAAGCTCGCCGAGAGCAAGGCGCAGCTGTCCGCGCCGCAGCAGGACCCGCTGCTGGCCCGCTTTTACGGCAACGCTCCCGTGCTCCCCGTGCTCGGTCCCGGCCGCATCCAGCGCGAGAACGTCAGCTACGGAAGCAGCAGGCTGGCTCAAATCTGGAACGCGGCCCGAGAGGAAGGCAAATGCGTGTATCTGTTCCAGCAGCCCGTCACGGAGCCGCGCCCACGGGCAAGGTCAACGCCGTACGAGCAGTGGCTCGGCGTCTGCTTCAAGGTAGAGTTCAGCTGTGATCTGAAGCGCGAGGAGCTCCATTATGTTGGCATCTCGCTGTCCACCCGGAAGATCGTGACAGATTTCCCGGCTGTGCTTAATGGCCGCGAGCTGACGCCCCGCCTGCCCGAAAGCGTGCACGTCCGTCCTGCGGCCGTTTCGCTGCGCGAGGCGGCGGGGCTCCTTGAGGAGCATCTGATCGTCAGCTTAAGCAAGCTGGATTATACATGGGCATCCAAGGCACGCGAACGACTGGCGGAGGAACTTGCGGTGATCGACAGTTATTACGAGGACCTGCTGAAAGAGCAGGATGAGGAAAAGAAAGCTCAAATCGAGGAACAATACCGGAACCGGAGGTCGGAAATGCAGTGGCAGTATGAGCCGAAAATCAGCTTCTCCGCCATAACCTGCGGCCTCTTTCACCTGTGTTCGCCCGTGAGCGCGTCCTCTTGACGCTCCTCTACAAAACAAGGCAAAAAAAGAACCGTTCCCTTCTGTCCTGGCGCGACACCTTGCAACAGCGTTTGCACAGCTTGTCCGATATGATAGAACCACCATATCCCCCATCGCTTAGGATGGCGGGAAGGAAAGGCGGTTGATCCATTTGTTGCATTGGCATAAAAATAACGTCCTCCATGGAGGCTCTTTCAATAACGAAAACGACAGCCGGTCCAATCGATCCCGCGCAAGGTCTGCCCTGCTGCTGGCGGCCATATGTACGGCGGCCCTCATCCATCCGCTTGCGGTCGCTGCGGCCGGCAGTGAAGCGGCGATAATCACTCCCGCTTCCGCCGATCCATCCCTCTCCCTCGCGGATGACAGCTCCATTCGGAAGTCCGCAGTCTCCGCCGCGGTTCCGCAGAGCTTGCTCCATTTCACGGAGGACACCGTGGAGCAGCTCTCGGCCCATGTGCCGTTTACAGCCTGGAGCGAGGCCGAGCTGGAATACACCCCGCTCGGACCCGGGACGCACGGCTGGCTGGTCACGGTAACCGATGAAGGTTTGCCTCAAGGTTACCTCATTATCAGCGCCTCCGAGGATGGAGGGTATGTGCTCAGTGAATATGGAATCGGCGGTACCCTCCCCTTCAGCTTGGGACCGCTGGAGCAGCGTCTAGCCGCCGAGGGGCTTACCGATCCCGAGGGATCTCTCCCGCAAGGCAGCTTGATTCGTAAACGATATACGGGAGCTCCTGTATGGGAGGTCACCCTTCCAAACCAAGATACGCTTTATATCAGCGGCTTCAATAGCGAGCTGCTCCCGAACGTCTCGCTGGCCTCCGGCACATTGGACCGCTCCGGCATCAGCAAAGGAGTTGTTGCAGCCGGATCTGCACATGGATGGTCGGCGGACGCTCCGTCCATCACGGAGCATCGTCCCGACCCGTATGATAATCTTCAATGGCTGACCTCATCCAGCCTCACGGCCCGAAGCAGCAGCGAGCTCAGAAGGCTGCTGCAAAAGCACCCTTCACTGGTGTTTAAATCGAAGGGCGATGGCAATGCCGCTTTCGGTGCCCCGTTCAGCTTGACCGGATGGCAGCGCTGGTCATCCGTCTCCGGCAGCGCTGCTGATGCTGCAGCCATCTATGTAGCGATTCCGCTCCGGAATACGGACACTACCCGGTTTCTGCCGGCACCCCGATTAGTGGGTCAAGGCAAGTTCTATGTTTATCCGGGAAAATCAAATTAAAGACATGAATGACCGAAGATATGCCGGTTTCTTATCGAACAATAATCCAGGCTACATTCAATTTCAAAAAAACAAAGACGGAAATTATAGGTGGCAGCATATAGAAGTAAACGTTAATGAAGCATTTAGCGTCTTCGCCCCAGAACCTCTCTTGTTTTTGATTGTCACTAATGAAGAAAATAAAATAGCGAAAATGCAGGTAAGCGTAAATGGACAGGAAATAGAACAAGAGTTTACGCCTTATAAGGCCAGTGTCACCTGGATGTCTCCCCCTAAGACTGGAAAAAGTCATTATTCATATAAGTATTACGATAAAGATGGAGAGCTAATTTATTATTTTAAATAAGATGTTTTCAAACATGCTTGCGGATTTAGGTAAATCAGACAAAAACAAACACCGGAAAAAGCATCCATTCCGGTGTTTGTTTCTTTGTCATGAGGGTGCCGACGTCTCATCGTGTGCTATTAACCATCCTTTGGCCTGGTCACGTCACCCTATTTGGTTTTTCGCTTACGCTTGGATGACATGTCCTCTTTCCACAGCGATACGGAGAACGGAATCATGCCGAACCATTTCGTTGTCCACGATTCCTTCACCTTGGACTGGCGGCGGATCTCCTTCGGTGTATCTATATAGGTTACGAATCGCTCCGTAATGTATTTGATCAGTTCATCTCCGCTGGCCATCTCATCATCTCCTTTGGATCTTCTTAGGGTTTATCCGCATCCCGTTATCAGTTTGCTCCGTTTCAATCGTTTCTAGACTCACAGCTTTAGGAATCGGGATGATTTTCCGCAAATTGCACATTCTAAAGAAGTCGAAATCCACGAGAAAGAAGGAGTCCATCATGGTTAAGGCAGCAGGAATATGGATGCTTCTCCTGGCATTGGCATGCCCGGATCATATGGCAGCAGCTTTCCATTCGGAGCATGTTCAGGCCGTGGGCCAGGCCGCAAGCCACAACAATCGCACACAGGCCGCCGCCCGCAGCCTGCATATAGAGATCCCAGAATCCCCTGTCTCGTCAGGCCGGGAAAACAACCAGCATCACACACGCCACCTACATCCTTTTGCCCAGGACGTCGTACTGATCGATGCGGGGCACGGCGGCATCGACGGGGGAACCTCCCATGGCGATATTTTGGAAAAGGATATCAATCTTGAAATATCGCGCAGGCTGTTTATGCTGCTCCGGCAGCAGGGATATCCTGCCGTGCTCAATCGCGACGGCGATTACGCTTTAAGCGACGACAACCGGTGGCACAGGACGTCCTCCAGGCATCGGCGCGACCTTTCGCAGCGCAAGCAGCTTAGCGAAGAGATCCCGACCAAGCTTGTAGTAAGCATCCATGTGAACTGGGGCCGAAACAGCTCGAAACGCGGCGGCATCGTGCTGCATCAATCGGAAGGGCGCAGCAAGGCTCTGGCCGATGCAATCCAACAGCAGTTGAATCAAGTATACCGAAACCGCAACCAGATCATGGTCGGCAAGCCGTACTATTTGCTGAATACGACCGACGTTCCCGCCGTCATTGTGGAGACCGGCTTCATCAGCAATTCCGAGGACCGGCAGCTGCTGACGAGCCGCAACGGGCAGATGAAGCTGGCCGAAGCAATTGCGGCAGGCATTGTCCATTATTTAACAGCCCTGTGAGTCGGCCCGGGGCCTGCCTCATGACCATGGGCCGAACACGATCCAGCAAAAATAGACCGGCGCCCGCTTAAGCGGTACGCCGGTCTGGTTCATGTCATTTCTTTATTAAATCATCCAGCCGGACGGTGTGCCCCTTGGAGACATTTCCGGAATGGTCCACGGCTGTGAAGGTGACGGTATGGTTCCGGGGATTTCTCACCTCCGGCAGGAGCGCAGTCTGAATCCCGCGCCGTACCTCAAGCGTATCGCCCACCTGCTTTTTGTTCTTGAACAGGCGGATCTGTACAAGCTTGCCGTCCATATCGTACGGCCCATCCCAGTACAGCCGGATGTGCCCGTTCTCCCGAAGGGCCCGGACGTTCTCCACCTCGCCCGGAGGCACATCGTCCGGCACAGGCGCCGGCAGAGTAGTCGGGGCCGTAAATAAGGCCGGATCGCCGAACGTAAATTTGTCCAGGTTATACAGCCAATCCGAGCCTTTGAAAATCAGGAACACGATATGTTTGCCAGTGACGGGTGTCGCAATGTTCGCCGAGAACACTTCAAAGTTATGCCAGCCGCCGGTGCCGTCGACCTTAGCGGCGGCAATCAGCGGGCCGTTCATGCTGTCGATTCGCACTTCAATCGTGCCGCCGCCCGTATCACTGGCCGCATGAACATGGAACTGTTCCGGGCTCGTATCGCCAAAGTCGACGTAGTTGTACATCGCGTAAGGCTGGTTAGGGCCGAACAGCCCCGCCAGATACGTCTGCCCTCCGCCCTGCTCTGTGCCGAACCCGTTGCCGATCGTATAATGCTCGGCTTCGAGCTTGCCGAAGGCATCCCGGCCCGTGCCTTTAACCGTCGTGAAATTGAACCAATCGAGATTGCAAGGATAATCCTGGCCGTCCGTCCCGTGAAAAACAAGATACACGTCATGAATGCCGACAGCCTGTTCCCCATCTACGAGCGCCATCAGATCGACCCAGTCGTCCCAGCCGCCCAGGGCAGGAATCCGGGCAACGCCGACGGTCGGTCCGTCCAGACTATCCAGCTTCACCTCGATCGAGCCGCCTTTATGGCCGCTGGATACGCGCATCGTTACGCCGGATGCACCGCTGCTGCCGAAGTCGATATCCCGATAGATGGCATGAGCGCCGTCCGCAATTCCCTCCAGGTAGCCGTGTTCGGCGTTAACGCTTAAGCCCGAGCCGCCATCCAGCTGACCGGCCCGCAGCTTGGCATAGGCATCGGTTTGTCTCGGATCGTTCTCGGTAAACCGAAACCAGTTCAAGTTAAACAGATATTCGTCGTTGACTTGGTTAAACACCAAATATACGTCATGCGTGCCAGTTACGGTCACAGGATTCCCCTGCTCATCCTCAAGCACGCCGACTGCATCGATAAATTGATGCCAGCCGCCGGTGCCTTCCACGCGGACCGTGCCGACCCGCGGTCCATCCAGCCCATCCAGCCGGATGTCGATATTGCCGCCGCCCGTCCCGCTGGCGGCCCGGGCAATAAACCCGATCGCGCCGTCCGTTCCGAAGTCAACGTTCTTATAGGCAGCGAAATGGCCGGAACGGATGCCGCCGAGCTGCAGCGTGCCTTCCGGGCTCCCCTCCAGCACGAACCCTTTACCGATATTGTATTTTTCCGCTTCGATTCTTGAATAGGCGTTCCTAACCGGATAACGCGGAGCAGCCTCCTGCGGCTCCACAACCGTAAGTGCTTGAACCGCGCCCGCGGACGACCAAGACTCATAGGTGCCGGAGAGCAGTTGTCCCACCCAGTTCCCGTCAACGATCCCCTCTTCGCCGCGATGACTCCAGGCCGTAGCCGTATTAAAGGCCAGCCAGGCGTCGAATTCGCGCTCAAAATCGTCATAGGCGCGGTCATCGAGATCGTCCAGCGTCTGCTGCAAATAAGCCAGGTTGCGGATCAGAATCGTTTTGCCGCCTTTCAAATCCCCGTTCGGCCCTTCATAATTGAGCAGCCGGTTGTCGTCCACCAGCCGGTCCATCGTAAACCGGGCACCCTTCACGGCATCCTCCAGATACGTCTCGTCCCCGGTTGCCCGGTACAGCCCCACCGCCGCACCGACGAATGTCCCTTGATTATAATGCGTGGAATCCGGCACCGGACCGCGCTCCAGCTCGATCCGGTCGAACACTTTGCCGTTCCCGTCCGTCAGCATCGTTTTGCCCCAGCTGAAAATGCGGGTCGCCGCCTCAAGATAATGCCGATCTCCCGTAATTTCGTACAGGAATACAGCCGCCTGGGCAGCCGGGAAATTAATGCAGGCGTTCTTCGTGTTGTGCTCGCTGTTCAGCCACCAAATGCCGCCGCCCGCAAACTCGTCGTCCCACTGCGTATCGTACACGAAGTCGAAGTAATACTTGGCCTTCTCCAAATATCTGGCTTCGCCGGTAATCTGATAAGCCCGCGCGCTGCCCATTGCCCACCACATGATGTCATCGTTAAACGGATTGTTCGTCCAGTCCTCGCCGTGCTTAGCCACCGTGCCGTCAAAGATGTCGTCGATCTGGGTTCGAAGCTCGGCCTTCAGCTTCGGGTCTGATGTGTTCAGATAGGCGTCCATCACCATCTCCCACAGCTCCGCTTCGACCCAGAAGCTCTGGTAATTGTCGCCGCGGTTCGAATTGGCCCAGAAGTACTTCGCTTGCGGGTCCCAAAACTTGGCGTTGAACGCTTTAATCGCCGCGTCCGCGTCGGCCGGTCCGAACGAGGCGGCACGGACCGGGGCGGCCCCGATAACTGATGTCAGCAGAAGGGCCATGATCAATGGCAATGCAGTCAACCTCAATAACGACCTTTTTCCCGGATTCCCTTTCACGACATTACCTCCGTTTCGATTTGCTATTTCAAAACTATCGCATTTTGATTTCCAAACCGCACAGGCTTAACACAAATTCAACGAACATGGCGTTGGACCAGGAGAACCACTCCCGCGTAAATTGCTGCGGATTATCTTTATGGAAGCCCTCGTGGACGAGCCCCGTATCGGCATCCGTCCGCTCGAACATGCCCAGAATCTCCAGCTTCTCCGCTTCCCCGGTCGCCGTGATGCCCTGAATGGACAGGGCGATGTGCCAGATGTAGTCCTTCGGCGTATGCGGACTGCCAATGCCTCTCGCATAAGTCCCTTCGTAATAATAAGGATTGCGGCGGCTGAGGATCAGCTTGCGCGTATTCACATAAACGGGATCGTCTTTGGCGCAATAATCGAGATAAGGCAGGGACAGCAGGCTGGGCACATTGGCATCGTCCATCAGATTGACCCCGCCAAGTCCGTCAACCTCATAAGCGTAGACCTGACCGAACTCCGCATCCTCAATCAAGGCATGCTCCTCGATGCCCTGCCGGATGTCCTCCCGCAGCGCACGGACCTCCTCCGCAAACGCCTCGTCCCGGTAAAACTGCTCGTTTACCTCCAGCAAATACCCCAGCACCACGACTGCAAACATGTTAGACGGCACCAGATAACCATACTCGCAGGCGTCATCGCTTGGGCGGAAGCCAGACCAGGTCATGCCGGTATAGGCGGTTTTCCCTGCCAGCGTATTCGTAGGGCCGCCACCCGGCCGTTCAAACGTATAGGGAGACATTTCCTCATGCCGCTGCTCCGTCCGCCACGTGCGCACAATCAGCTCGGCCGCCTGCTTGAACGCTGCCGTGAAATGCTTTGTCTCTCCGGTGTTTTTCCAATATAAATAGGCCAATTGAATCGGATAGCACAGCGAATCGACCTCATATTTGCGCTCCCAGATCCAGCCGGACATGTCGGTGAGATCGTCATGGTGGCCGTGGAAGTTCTCGAATTCATTAAATGCATTGGCATAGGGATCCCGCAGGATGCACTCGCACTGTCTTTTCAGCACGCCTTCGATAATCTCCCGCAGTCCCTCGTCCCCGGCTGCCGGAATCAGATACGGCCGCAGCTGATTGACGGAGTCGCGCAGCCACATGGCCGGAATATCGCCGGTCAACATGAATACGGTGCCGTCTTCATGACGGCGGATCGTCGTTTCCAGCGTATTTTCGTAACAGCGTTTAAACATGTCTACAATCTTCGGGCGATGCCCCATCGTTTGTTCAACCAGGGCGATAATCTCGGTTTGACTAAGGGGTTTGGTCATGCTCATTCTCCTCTGCTCACTTCCATTATTCTTTTACCGACCCCAATACGATGCCATGGATGAGATACCGCTGCAGAAACGGATAGATCAGCATAATCGGAATCATCGACACAAGGATTTTGGCCGAGTTCAAGGTCGTATTGGAGCACATTCATCATCCCGCCATCTCCTTTCACGGTTGATCACTCCCCGCCTCCAGCGCAGCCGCTGCCTCCAGCAGCATCAGTCCGCTAAGCTGGACGCTGAGCTGCACCGGCAGACGCGGCGGCTTATCCCAGCCAGGCCCGCACATCAGCGGCGAAGGCTGCATGCCTTCGCGCCACAGGCGCTCCGCATTGGCCGCGATGATGCCGCGGACCCGGGGAACCTCCGGGTCGAGCCGCAGCAGCTCCAGCAAATAGCGGATCAGGATGCCCTTGAACAGCCCGGTATCGTCGATCCCTTCATCGGGCAGCAGGCCGCTGTCCGGATCGGCAAGCTCGTCAAAACAAGCTTGCGCGGTCCGCCGGGCGTCCTCCAGATATTGCGCGCTGCCGGTACACTGGTACAGCTCGACCCCGGCACCGATGAACACGCCCTGGCAGTAGGTGAATTTCCAGTCCTTGTCGATCCGGCCGTCGCCCAGCCGGTTGAGGCCGTCCCAGACAAAGCCTGTCTCCGGATCGACAAGATGAGCCTTGTTCCAATCGTAAATGCGCTTAGCCCAGGACAGATCCGCTTCATCGCCGAAGCGCCGGTAGAGTCTTGCCGCCAAAATGGCGGCCGGGGCGTTGGCCGGGGTGTTTTTGTAATCGAGCTGGTCTTTCTTCCAGGCCATTCCCCCGCCGCAATGCCCGTTCCACGCGGTTTGGATATCCGCCCACAGCTCCAGTGATTTTTTCTTGTACCACGGGTCGCCCAATGCGTCATAGGCCCGCAGCAGCGCCAGCGCCGTCCATTCCATATCGTCGTAATAATTATGCTTGAACGTACCGCCGTTATAGCTTTCCAGACTGCGGCAGAACCGCCCAATCCGCTCCGGCAGTGCCGGATCGCCGCTGCGCTCATAGGCGTCCACCAGGACGTCGAGGACATGCGCCTGCCACCAGTAGTAGAAGTTGTCGCCAGGCCGGTTCTCCGAACGGGGATACCATTGATCGAGAATACCGGTCTCATCGTTCATATAGCAGGCGAACATGTCCTGATGCATCCGGGCCGCCCGCTCCGCCCAAAGGGCGGCCTGCCCGGCCGCCAAACGCCCGCTTCGCTGTGCTTCCATCCCTTTCCCTCCTCTTCCTATCCCTGCAATCCGGGCTTCAGCTCCGCTGCCGCTTCCAGCAGCATCGCGCCGCTAAGCTGCGCGCTAAGCTGTACCGTCTCGTCAGGCTCAGGCCTGCGCCCCCAATCGGTGCCAAAGAGCGGCTGCTCCTCCGCATCATCCTGCGACCGCCAGGCCGCCTCCGCCTGAGCCGCGATGAACGCCGCAACGTTCCCCGCTTCCGGCGCGGATCGGGCCAGCTCTGCCAAATAACGGATCAGGATGCCTTTGAACAGCCCGGCATCCCCGCCGCCTTCATCGGGCAGAAGACCGGTCTCCGGTGCGGTGAATTCGCTTTGCACCACACGGAACGTCCGCATGGCCGCCTCCAAATAGGCGGGCTGCGCGCTTTCCCGGTACAGCTCCACCGCAGCCCCGATGAACACGCCCTGGCAATAGGTGAATCTCCAATCCTTGTCGATCGCTCCGTCCCCGGTCCGGTTCATGCCATCCCAGACGAGTCCCGTCTCCGGATCGACGAGATTCGCTTCCTGCCATTCGTATATCCGCCGCGCCCATGCCAGATCATCCGGATTGCCAAACTCCCTATGCAGCCGCATGGCCAGAATGGCCGCGGGGGCGTTGGCCGGGGTATTTTTATAATCCAGCTGCGATTTTTGCCAGGCGATCCCGCCGCCCATCTGCTCGTTCCAGCCGGTCTTGATGTCCTCCCATAACGTCTTCACAGCTGCTTTGTACTTCGGCTCGCCGGTTGCTTGATACGCCCGCAGCCAGGCAAGCGCCATCCATTCCATATCGTCGTACAGCTCGTTGGGCCAGACGCAGCCGTTCCGCGCCAGAATACCCTCATGGAAATTCCGCAGCCGCTCAGCGTAACGCTGATCCCCGGTGCGCTCAAGTCCGTCGACCAGCACATCGACCGCATGGGCCATCCACCAATAATGAAAAATATCATTGCACTTCCCGCCCTCGCACGGCGTCTCAATGTTGTACATACGGATCGACTCGTTCCAGAACCGCTTATCGAGCGCCCGCTGAACCCGGTCCGCCCGCTCTTGCCATACCTCTGTCATCGCTGCATTCATCTTGATCTCTCCTATCTCCTAACCCTTGATTCCGCTAAATGCAATGCCCTGGATAAAATACCGCTGCAGCATCAGGAACAGAACCAGGATAGGCAAAATCGCCACCAGCGCCCCCGCCATCATCGGTCCATAATCCGTCTGATAATTGTAAGAGAACGCCTGCAATCCCATCTGAATCGTCGCCTTGGCCGGGTCGTTCAGCACGATCATCGGCCACAGGAAGCTGTTCCATCCTGCCTGAAAGGTGAAGATGCCCAGCGTAGCCAGCGCCGGCTTCGTCAGCGGCAAATAAATTCGCCAAAATATTTTGAATTCGCCGCAGCCTTCAATCCGGGCCATTTCCATCATGTCCTTCGGCAGCGTCAGGAAGAACTGGCGCATGAAGAACACCGCAAACGTCCCCGAGGCTCCCGGCAAAATAATGCCCCAAAACGAGTTCATCAGTCCGTGACCCCCGCTGCCAAACAAATCGTTACCGCCGACAAACGGAATATGCCGCAGCACGTACACGCTTGGAATCATCGTCACAATCCCTGGAACCATCATGGACACCAGCAATATCCGGAAGAACGGCTGGTTCATCTTGAAATCCAGTTTGGCAAATGCATAGCCGCTCAGCGAGCCGAAGAACAGGTTGAGCAGCACCCCGGCTGTCGCAAGCACAAAGGAATTCCAGAAATACAGGCCGAACGGGACCGTTGTAAACGCATTGTAGTAATGCTCGAACGTGATATTGGTCGTTATCCATTTGATCGGCATGCTGAACATCTCGTTGTCCGGTTTAAAGGAGGTAAGCACGCTCCAGTAAAAAGGCAAAAACATCATTACGGCAATCACGCTGCTGATCAGGTAAAAAATAAAGTTCAGCCCTCTCTTTCTCGCCGGCGCTCCCAGCCTTTCAGTACCGGGCCGGGGATGCCCGTTCGATTGGGGAACATGTTCCGCCATCATCGCTTTCGACCTCCCTTCCGCTGCTGGCTCATACGATCGGCTCCTCCGCTTTGGTCAATCTCATGCTGATGATTGAAAACACGAGGATCGCCATCGCCAGCACAAATGCCTGTGCCGAAGCATAGCCCATCTGCAATTGGTTGAAGCCCTGCTGATAGATCAGGTAGACCGGCGTCTTGGTCACGTTGGCCGGACCGCCTTGCGTCAGGACGAAGGCCTGGTCAAACAGCTGCAGTGCACCGATGATCGCCATGACGCTGACGAGAAACGTGGTCGGGCGCAGCTGCGGCCAGGTGATGTAGCGGAAGCAGGCGAACCGCGACGCGCCGTCCAGACGGGCCGACTCGTACAGATAATCGGGCACACCCTGCAGGCCGGCCAAATAAATGATCATATTCGAGCCGACCGATTGCCATAGCGTCATGACGATGATCGACAGCATGGCCGTTTCCGTCTGCGATACCCAGGCTGGTCCCGTAATGCCAAAGTACCCCAGCAGCCCGTTGATCAGGCCATATTCCGGGTGCAGCATCCAGATCCATACGGTCGAGGCAGCGACGGCCGAGGTTAGCGTTGGCAAGTAGTAAAATGTGCGAAACAGCTTGACCCCGGCTTTTCTTTTGTTAAGCAGCATCGCCAGCAGCAGGGAAATCATCAGATTCAGCGGCACAAACACCACCGCGTAATACATGACGTTCAGAAACGTCTGCCACAACAGCGTATCGCCCGCCAGCCGCCGGTAATTATCCAGCCCCACCCAATCGTGACTGCTCAGCACGTCGTAGTTGGTGAAGCTGAGATAAAGGGCCATTACGACGGGAATGACCATAAATACGGCAAACAGCAGCATCGTTGGCGTGATGAACAGATAGGCCATTCGGGCTTGATGCCGCCCCAGCTTATTGACGGATGCCATAGTTTCCTCCCCTTTCATCGGCCCGTTTTATTCCACGGACGCATTGTCCGCAAGCAGCTTGTCGCCTTGCTCCTGGGCTTTTTTCAGCGTATCGTCGAGGCTTTGCTTGTTTTGCATGAACAGCTCCAGATTCGGGATCACGGCGTTCTCCTCCATTACGGAGTAGCCCGGATGCGTCGGACGTGTCTTGGCAAACTCCAGCGTCTCCGTAAACGGCTTCCACAGCGGGTCCTCCGTGAAGAACGGATCCGCAAGCGCCGGCTTGAAGCCCGGCATATTCAGACTGGTCTTGGCCCACAGCAGTGCATTGTCCTTATTCGCCGTCCACCATTTGATGAACTCCCACGCTTCCTCCGGATGCTTGGAGCCTTGCGGGATCACCAGGCCGAAGCCGCCCATTACGCTGCCCTGATCTCCGTTCGGCCCGCTCGGCGGCGGCACGATGCCGTAATCCAGGTCCTTGCCGTATTTGTTATAGGTGCTCATCATCCAAGGTCCGGTGTACAGCATCGCCACTTTGCCGGTAACAAATGCGTCGTTGCCTTCGCCAAGCCCTTCCTCAAAGCCGATTTTGTAAACTTTGTCCTCGTTCAGCAAGCGCTGCCAAAACTCCAATACTTGCTTGCCCTGCTCGTTGTTGAAATTCGTCTTTCCGTCCTCGGTCAGCATCTGGCCGCCGGCCTGCTGCAGATACATGTTAAACAGTCCCGGATCGCCCATCGAGAAGCCGGCGACCTCCAGCTTGCTGCCATTCCATTTCGTCAGCGTCTTGGCCGCCTGCTCCAATTCGTCCCATGTTGTCGGCGGCTGTAATCCCGCGTCCGCAAACATCTTCTTGTTATAAAACAGCGCGCGTGCATCAACCGTTAACGGCAGGCCGTAGAGCTTGCCATCATGCGTGAGCTCCTTTAACGATTCCTCGTAAAAATCATCCGGGTTCAAACCATCCCTGGTCATGTACTCGTCAATGGGCCGCAGCACGTTCTTCGGGGCGTACAGCGATGTTCTCCAGCGGTCCCAGAACAGAATATCCGGCGCGCCGCCGCTCGTTGCAGCCGTCAGGAACTTGGTGACCATATCCTGCTGCAGCATGTATTTGACTTCGATTCGGTCCTGGGACTTGTTGAACGCATCCACCATCGTCTCAAACTGCTTCTGCCCCTCTCCGCCCCAATCGCCCCAAAAGGTCAATTGAACCTTACCGCCGCTCTTACCGTCGCCCCCGTTGTCGCCGCCGCTGCTGCTTCCGCCGCTTCCTCCGCAGCCGGCGAGCAGCCCTCCGAACATAACAACCGTCAGCATCATGATCAGCCACTTTCTCATACATAAACCTCCCCTTTGATTTAAGTTCATCAAGTTGATTATAAAGCGCTTTCAGTAAATATAGTATATTAACCTAATATCATTATGTCAATAAAGAAAAGTGAGATTTCCCTGGTATAAAAATGAATATGGTGAGTATGTTGTTACATCCGTTTATGTAATTTTGCTGCTTCTGCAAAAATGGCACAGGGGACTTTCAATGGATCTTGCTAACGGAAGCATAGACACAGAAAGAAAATAAGCCTGGCTGCAAACCAGTCTGAACATCATAGGCATATTTATATCATGTTATATAATTGGTATGTGTTAAAGGAAGGCTACCAAATGAGCGAATGTTTGACGGAAAGGGGGATCTGTAGAAGTTTTAATTAAGCGAAAAACTAAACAAGTTTAAGACTGGGGGCTTAAGGAATGCGGAATTATTTATAATGCTCGCCATAATTCTTGAATTAAGGATCTACTACATGAAATATGGAATAACGTGCACCACATGAGATTAGGATTGAAAAGGGGTGACTTCAACAATCGAAGCCACCCTTTAACTTCCGTTATGAGGATACTTGTATGCCGCGCATCATGTGTCCGACCCTCTAGAGCAATCGCTAGATAACTTGCTACTTGCCCTGATCGCGGGCAGGACCGGTGGATTCCCCGGGGATGAGCTGTGCAGGAAGCTTGATTTTGTTCGCGACCGTTTCCTGCTCCATGATCGCCAGCACGTTTTCTACGGCCAGCTTGCCCATCTCCTCCTCGCTTTGTCGCATATGCGTGAAGGCATACCCTTCTCCGATGCGGAATTGCGGGCTGTCAAAGCAAATAATCGAAATATCTTCCGGGATGCTGAGTCCAAGGCGGGTTACCGCTTCTTTCGCCAGCAGCGCGATATAGTATTCGATGGCAAAAATAGCCGTAATCGCCGGCTGCTCCTGCAGATGCTTCATAATTCTCCCGATATCCCGCTCGATGTTCTCGTCGTTGAACGAGTTGGGCAGCGTGGAGGTCAGATCGCAAATCCACAAGCTCCGGTCTGCGGCCACGCCGCGGCCGGCATGGGCCTGGACGAAGCCCTCAATCCGATCCTCCACCGCAGACGTATCCACCGGAGGCGGGGACAACAGGGCAATATGGGTATGCCCGAGATCGAACAGATGCTCCGCCGCCTCCGTTGCCGCCTTCGTGTTGTCGGTGCTGATCGACGCCGCGGCCACTCCCTTGATCTCACGGTCGATCAGGACAAGCGGGAATCGCTCGATCACCAGCTTAAGGATCTCGGCATTAAAGAACTCCCCTTGCGCGG
The DNA here is from genome assembly GCF_038002285.1 of Paenibacillus sp. FSL R5-0810. Lineage (NCBI taxonomy): Bacteria > Bacillati > Bacillota > Bacilli > Caryophanales > Paenibacillaceae > Paenibacillus > Paenibacillus sp. FSL R5-0810. The sequence goes on along the minus strand of NZ_JBBOCF010000001.1, from coordinate 313,768 downwards.
GAAACACGATCAGTCCGTCCACCCCAAGCTGCAGCAGCTTGCGGATCGTGTCCTCCTCGTTCTCCTGAACGCCGAATGTCCGCCGCAGCACCAGAAAGCAATCCCGTTCGCGCGCGGCATCCTCCATCCCGTAGATCAGCCGGGTGCCGTAGCTGCCGGCAAAATCGGTCAGCACAACGCCGATCAGCTTCACGGCCTGCTCCTGGCCATGCCCGTTTACTCCCCGGCTTCCGTCCTGCCGCCCGGGCGCTGCCGCCTCCTGCATGCTTGTCTCCGGATCGGCGACAAACGAGCCGCGCCCCGGCTTCCGCACAATCATCCCTTCGGCTGCCAGCAGCTCCATCGCCTTTTTGCTGGTAATCCGGCTCACATTGTACGCTTCAGCCAGCTCCTTCTCCGAAGGAATCCGGTCCCCGGGTCTATAGCTATTGGACATAATTTGGTGCTTCACATCATCGAATATCTTCTCGTACATCGGTTTGGACGAGGTCGTTTCATTCATGACAATCCTCCCGTGTTTCCTCCAAAAGAAATTGATATATGTTATAATATATCATGATATATTATCGTTGTCGAATCGTTGCGAGCAGCCAGCCGTATCTCCCATGTTAGTGAAAACGGGGCGACAAGGAGTCAATCTTCCAGGAACATCGTGTGAAAAAAAGAGGCCCGTGACTTGGCTGAACCTTGTCACAGACCCTCTCGTTAATTCCCTGCTGAAGCCCCCGAGCTGTGGCGCTTATGCTCACTCTGGTCGAGCCTTAACTTCATCACACTCCGCTGGCATGGTTATCAGCAACTTCATAATCGAACCAGTCAAACGCCGCAGGCGTGGTTCCATTCTCACCGTGTGCATACATCGCAATAATGACGCCTGTAAAGCCGCCGGCAACTTCTGTCGAAAGCAAATGGCTCTCGCCTGATCCCATATCGATGACATCGGACGCGTTCTGCTCAATGGAGAAACTGAAGATCTCGGGCTTTGCGTCAACCCTGAATACGACAGGTCCCTCTGAGCATCGCCGGGTCTGCTCTGAACGGAGCGAGCCTACTGTTCGTCTGAAGACGATGGATTTCTCCCCGTTAATCAACTTTACAGCAAGATCGTAATGATACCTTTCGTTCATAAACACCGTTAATCCTGCTTCCTCCCCCTCGTACGCAGGCTCAAAGTCCAGTGCGGCAGAGATATGGCTGGAAAAATGGCTTAGCCGTCGCCCGACAAACGCCGGGGAGCCTGCATCGTTTAAAGAGGATGCGTTGCCCCGAAGCACCAGAGAGCCCGGACGCTCGCGCAGCGACCAGCTTCCTTGTTTAGGATTGCGCAAGAAGATCCAGTCCAGGCCCAGCGCATTACTATCAAAATCATCCCGGATCGGCTTTCCTGGCCACCGGCATTCCGGCAATTGCGGACGTTCCATCGTCTCTTCAACCCGCCCCTCGATGCCGATGCTCGGCCAGCCGTCGTCCGCCCAGGTTACAGGAGCCAAGAAAACCTCCCTGCCAAGATGATGGCGCATCGGGTATGAAACAGGCCTGATCCCCAAGAAAACGGCCCACCACGTGCCATCCTGAGCCTGTACCAAATCCGCGTGTCCGGTCGCGTGTATGCTGCTTCTCCGGCTTCGATGGGACAGGATGGGATTACGGGGACATGGCTCAAACGGTCCGTAAGGATGATGGCTGCGCGAAATCGTAACCATATGACCATACTCGGTTCCGCCCTCGGCAATCATTAAGTAATACAGGCCATTTATTTTATATAAGTGCGGGGCTTCCGGGCTGGCTCCCCCCGTTCCTCTCCAGATTAAGCGGGTCTCCGTTAATTTCCTGCCGCTTGAAATGTCAATTTCACATTGATAGATTCCCTCTCCCTCGTCGCCTAAACAGGCTGTCTGAAAATACACGCGGCCATCGTCATCAAACAAAAGCGAAGGGTCTATGCCCTGCTGGGCGACGGGGACCGGATCAGACCACGGACCGGCTGGGTCCTTGCTTGTGACTATAAAATTGCCGACTCCGTTAACATTGGTGGTTGTCATGTAAAACCAGCCCTCATGGTAACGAAGGGTCGGAGCATAAATGCCTCCGGAAGTCGAAGCATTCGCAAGCGGCAGCTGCTCTGCCGATGTCAGGCAATGCCCGATTTGATGCCAGTTTACCAGATCCCTGCTATGAAAAACAGGAACGCCTGGAAAATATCCAAATGTGCTCGTAACCAAGTAATAATCTTCGCCAACGCGGCAGATGCTCGGATCAGGATAAAAGCCGGGTATAATCGGGTTGTTGAATTTCATGAAAGAAAACACTCCTCTGCATGCCATATTTATGTCTAGACACAATTGCCAAATCACTCGGCATAAAAAAGAGGCAGCGAATGGCCTGCCCCTGTATATCAAACGGATCAGTTATTCCACAGCTTCACCCGGTCACGGACCAGCTCCGAATATTCCCGCTCCATTTTTTCCGCCCCGGCGTTGTTCAAATCTTGGATGAACTGATCGTAAAGCGTATCGAACTGAGACGGGTCCGCAAGGATGATCTCCGGGATCCGTTTGCGAACAATCTCTTCAACCCGCTTGTAGGTGATCGTAATATTGGAGTCAACCGGCGGGGAAATGAGATATGCCGCTCCCCACGGCTTCTGCGGAAATTCCTCCGATTTCGGCCAGAGATCCTTCCACATTTCCGCACCATAGGCTTTCAGCGTTTCTTTGGCGGATGGCGTATAGTTGGCCTTAATTTGTTCCGGGAAATTGGTCGTATAATAATTGCCGGTCGAATCCATCACGCCGTCGCCGTAACGTGGGAACAAACTGTTGTATAATCCAATTCCACTCTCTTTGGTAAAGTTGGCATTATCGTTAACTTTACGGTCCTGCACGTCTTCCGGGATCACGCGCTTGCCATCCACAACTTGGTAGTGCTCTCCTTCAATCCCCCAGTTCATCAAAACTTGCCCTTCCTCGGAAGCCAAATAATCGAGGAACTTGATGATTCGCACCGGATCCTTCGCGGATGTTGTGATCCCTACGCCCCAGCCAGCCGCATAACCTGCATCCTGGAACGAAGCATCCTTGGTCGTCTCATCCAATTGGATCGGGAATCTTGCATAGGTGCGATTCTCTTTGCCGGCCGTTCTCAGCGCATTCGTCGGGTTTCCAAATCCCCAATCGGCGTCAATGACGCCAAGGACGCGGCCCGAGGCGATTTTCGCTTCGTATTGGTCCGTCTTCTGAACGAACGTTTCTTTATCCAGCAGGCCCGTGGCGTTGAGATGATTCAGCCAGCGGAAATACTCCTTATCCTCCGGGCGTCTGTAGTGCAACTTCGCCTCATACGTTTCCGGATCAATATAATACTCCCCATCCCCAGACAACCCCGTAGCAATGACGGCTGCATCCGTGACGGAGATCATGAACCGCCAGCCGTCTGCATTGAGTGTGAGCGGAATCGTCGGTTGACCGTCGATCGTCGGGTATTTCTCATAATAATCCTCCAGCGCCTTCTCAAAATCCTTTACGGTCTTAATTTCCGGATAACCGAGCTCTTTCAGCACTTCATGCTGAATATGAAAGTTTCCTCCGGCATCCAGCTGCTGATGATCCACGGCATTCAGTGTCGGAAGGACATAAATCGACTCATCCTCATTGTTCCACTTCAAACGGTTCATGTAATCCCCATAGAGCTTTTTCAGGTTCGGTGCATGTTCCTCGATCAAATCCGTAAGGTCGATAAAAGCGCCCGAATCAACAAACAGATTCGCATCGCCTTTAGCGAAAACGAGATCCGGATATTCACCGCTCGCTACCATCAACGGCAGCTTCTGATTGGAGCCGTCGACCGCGAATTCGGCCTGGATCGTGACACCGGTCTTCTCCGTCAGCTTCTTGCCGACGGCATCCTGCATATTGGCCCAGTTGGCATTCGAATCCGCGCTGAAATAAGTGATTGTAATCGGTTCCAAAACATCTCCTTCGCTGCCTTCCCCGCTGCTCGCGGACGTTGCGCCTTTGCCTTCATTACCGCTGCTGCATGCAGCTAGACTAAATGCGGCAAGCATGATCATTACAAGAAATAGTGACAGTCTCTTCTTGTGTTTCATGGATTTACCCCCATTCCAAATATCTTAGCGATCAGGTCATACTCGGCTCCCGCTTCTCAAGTCTTTCTAGGTATGAACCGTTCAGAGCTTCACTTCACGAAATCTATTATAGTGATAGCAATGTCCTCAATCCTTGATTTTAGAGTCCAAAAATAGCATGATAAGGACATCATAAAATGCAAGACCTGAGTGGGAGGGAGGGAAATCAAATGCGAAGCGTTCCCCTGAATTGGTTTACAGACGATGAGGAGTTTAAGTTTTTTATTCAGTACGGTAAGCATGAAGAGGATATGTATGTGCATCAGCATGTTGATTTCTCCGAGCTTGTGATCGTTTTACACGGCAATGCCACCCATATCGTCAACTCCGAGGAATCGTTCATCAAGAAAGGGGACGTATTTGTCATTAACGGCGAAACCTCCCATGGATATAAAGACCCCCATGAGTTTCGTATCTGCAACATCATGTATAAACCCGAGATGCTGGAATCGGCCGGTCCTGACTTCAAAAGATCGAACGGGTATCAGGCGCTGTTCGTTCTGGAACCGTATTACCGCAATATCAACCACGCCTTGAGCAAGATGAGCCTATCAATCTCAAGCCTGGAATACGTAGCGTCCGTCGTTGACTTCATGATTGAGGAATACACGAACAAGCAGCAGGGCTACCAGACCATCCTGCGTTCGCGTTTTATGGAGCTCGTCGTCCAATTGTCCAGGCAGTATGAGAACCAGGAGCGTCAAGGGGTCCAACATCATCTGATGCATTTGGCCAAGGCCATTTCCTTTATGGAGGATAACTATTTGCAGCCAATTTCACGCGAAGAAATTGCGGCCAAATCGAATATTTCCGTCAGGCATTTGAACCGGATTTTCCAATCCTATTACAAAACGACCCCTTCCGCCTATCTCCTGCAGCTTCGCTTGGAGCATGCGTGCCGGCTGTTGAAGTCGACCAACCTTCCCATTTCGGAAGTGTCTTATCAGAGCGGATTTAATGACAGCAATTATTTTACTCGTCAGTTCACAAAGGTGATTGGCCTATCGCCAAAAGTATATCGAAAGAGGAGATAAGTGCTATGAGCATCGCCTGGCAGAACACCGTCTATATCCACCCGCCGCATGCGGAATTCTTCCTGGACAATGGCATGGGCCCTGTTACCAAACCGATTATCCAGGGGTACTGTAACGATTGATGACAAAGAAGCCGGAGCATGTTCCTTCCTGCTCTAGCTTCTGTTTTTGCTGCCATACGCACAGCTGGTTAAACTAAGATTCGGCTTATGCAGGTCCAAGTTGGGTCATACTGAGAATATACACTAAATGAATCATTCAGGAGTTCTGCCATAATCCCTGCAGGGAAGAATTGAATAAACGGCGAACTGCAGTACAATATAGATGTAGTATTTTTTTGGAAAAGCTATAAGAATTGAAAGCACTGCTTAAATTGATCATGAATAAAAGGGAGAGATGTATCATGTATGCAACCATCGAACAATTTCTGAACGATTGGAAACAGGAAGCTGATCTTACTCTGCAGGTGCTGGACAAGCTGACAGACGACTCATTGAGCCAGGCGGTGTCAGAGGCACAGCCGCGAACGCTCGGCGAAATCGCATGGCATATCACCCAGAGCATCAGCGTATTCTTTAATCAAATCGGGCTGGAGCAGGAGATCCCGGCAGCCGAGGGAAGCTCCGCGGCGGCCATCGCCCAAGCTTACCGCCGTACCAACGAATCGTCCATTGCGGAATTCCGCACGAAATGGGAGGGTCAGGAGGACAAGCTGCAGGAGCCTGTTAAGCTGTTTGGCTTCATCGACACCACCAATGCCGGCATATTGGACAAAATGGTGCGTCACCAGATCCACCATCGCGGCCAGCTCACGATCCTGATGCGTCAAGCCGGACTGGCAGCGCCGGGCGTGTATGGACCGAATGAGGAAGAGACCGCAGCGATGAAAGCGGCAAGAGGGCAGTCTTAAGTTTTGTCGCTGTGGCAGGAGCAGTGCTCACTGCTTCGCTGTTTTAAACGGATTGCTATATTAACGCTGGAAACAAGGAGGGCTGCCTTGAGGCAACCCTCCTTGTTGCTGCTGCAGGGGGCATGGAATATTCCGGTGGGGAAAAGTTAAGACTTTCGGTGTATTATCACTTGCTTTTGTACTGCTATTTACTGCAAAACTGCGAATCACACAAAAGAAAACCAACAGCTTTTTTATAAAAGCTATTAGCTGGATACTGGAATAATAAGCGCAGGATTGCCGCTGTTACGAGTTGCAGCTGTTCCTCCGGTCGAGCGCAAAACGCTCTATCGAAGCTCAATTCTCAATCACATGAATCTTCTTCCGCTCAGTTTCCAATTCGTATACCTTACTGCTGCCGTCTCCATGATGAAGTCTAATTTCAGTGGCTGCCGAGATCTCGTATACGCCCGGATTTTTAAACCGATAAGTATGCTTCTCTACTATTACCTCTTTCATATCTATAGTCCGTACAATTCCGACATCCGTTCTAGTTACCGTATTTATGGACTTCCCCGTACTGTCTCGAATGATATAGTAAAACACTGGATCTCCAGTAGTAATTTCAAGCATTTCATCCGCTGCATTTTTAATTTCCGCATCCATCGTAAAAGACTCGTTAACCCCCACTTGCTCCGGAACAATAACATCAACCGCAACCGGATACTGCTCTGCTTCTGCCGTAGATGAAGGAATGGTCTCTGCCTTATCAGCCAAGGATCGTTCGGATTCAACAGACTGACAACCGAGTATAAACAACAGGAAGATCATAGCGAACTTTTTCAAGATTAAACACCTCCTAAATCACACTGACGTAATATGAGGTGGTTTTGTTTTCAAATGGAATATAAAAAAACAGATATTTGTTATAGTTTGGGTAATCCCTTCGAAGAAGCTGACAAAAGCCTGCCCGGAAGGCAGACTCTTGGATCAGATTTATGGATTCTGAGATTTACTCGATAGGATGCTCTCCGCAATCGATACGAGCGCTTCTTTCGTCAGAGGACTTGTCTTATAGGTAGAAATCTCGTATTCCAGCCCTTTTTCCGTGTCCTCCCATGTTAACTTCGTGGAATAAAGAGCGTTCGAGTTTGTAGCGTATAGAGCATCGACCCCTTCTATGCTCAGCCTTTCAAACTTCTCGCCTTTCCCCGGCACCCGTGTAATTTCGGTAATGAACGGGTATACTTTTTTGGCACTGATGCGGATAACATCTGAATCTTTCGAGAATAAAAGCGCCGCTCCCCCTGCTTCGCTCCATTTTACTTTTTTCGCGTAATATTTCTTCCCTTTCGCCTCAGCCTTGAGTTCCTTTAGCAAATCTTGATACGGTTCGCTATAAGAATCGTAGTATGGAGGGACGATATCGCCGGATTGAAAAGCATACCCTTCCGGAAGCCATTCCGGCTGCTGTAACGCCGGGGCTTTGTATTTAGACACCAGCTTCAAATAATCATCGTAATCCGTGCTGGTTATGGAGTAAAAGCTAAATGAAAGCGTATTGTCAGTCCCATCATACATAACGGTTAACTCGCCCGGCTTCTTCGCTTTAGAGTGTATGGCCAACGCTTCTTTTTTTTGCTGCTCGAGACGCTCCTTACTCGAAGCGGGCTGGGCTTTGGATGCTTTCTGCGGTGCGGCGGCAGCACCCGCCGTATAACCGCTCGCCGAGCTCAGCGCAAGCAGGAAGCTTGCGGCGACAATAATCGTTTTTTTCGTCAGATTCATGGGTAAATCTCCTTTCGGCCCAAACAGGCACATGGTTTATTTCGGGATATTTGCAAAACCCTTACTTGTATAACACCTTTACCGCCTGAAAAGGGACACTTTGGAATAATGTTATTCGACCATGCTTGCTGCGGTCCGGATGAATTCGGACTTGGACAGAGTGCTGCCCTGATTGTCGAAAACGCTATAAATGACCTCATTCTCCTCATCCAGCCACTCCAACTTATGTTTATAGAAAACTTCATCTACCGATGCAGCTTTCGACGCCTCCATATATACCATCTCTTGCCCGCCTTCCGTCACCTTCTCGACGGATACGCCCTTGTGATTCCTGAATACGACCGAGGAGGGTTGTTTTTTCCGTACGAAGGCGGTGATATAGATCGTATCCTCCCCGTTGGTATAGCTGACATTCGCACTGCCCGCTTTATTCCAAGCCAACATTTTGATGAACAATTTGGTGTCGCTGGGGGAGGATTCCGCCATCCGGATAAATTCCGGCTCCAGCTTTTTCAGATGATCAAGACTGGCCTCCCCTTCCGTAATACTCGGAAATAACTTCCCTGCCGCAAAGCTGTATCCTTTAGGCAAATATCGGGGCTCAGGAAGCAGCGGCCCGGCCGTGATCTCAAGCTGCTTCTTCAATTCCGCAAAAGTTTTGTACACAATCGGTTGATATACGGTCTGAACCCTATTGCCTGTATCGTAAGCATTCAGCGTTTCGTCATGGACATAATAAGCCGCCAGCTCTCCTGGTTTGAGCTGCTCCAGGACATGCTCTTTGTACGCAGACCGCATTTCCATATATGTCTTGGCATGCGGCGTATACTTATCTTCTCGAATTTCCTTCGTTTGAACGACCACTTCCCCTTTGGAGTTCAAAATTTGCACATACCGGGAAGCCGCGTAGCCGGTTAAGGAGGTCAGCACAAGAATAAGACAGGTAATTGTAACGACAGCTCCAGTCCGGTGCCGAACCTTGTGTTTGCCGCTGCGCCGCTCATGAATCTCCTGAACCCGTTCCATCACGTTTAGGCGTACATCGATGGGGTCGGGCTCCCCCCGAATGAGAAGTCCCTTGATCGTTTCATCTTGAAGTGTAGCTTTGGCCTTGCGCATAACCTGCTCCTCCCTTCTGCTCCATCAGCTTCTGCAGCTTCAGCTTCAACCGGCCGTATTTTTTCTTGACCGCTCCCGCGCTCTTCCCCGAAATTTCTCCTATCTCGGCAAAAGATTTCTCTTCAAGCGCTCGCAAGATCAGCAAGCTGCGCTCCTCCGCATTTAACGAGGTGATGGCGGAAGCCAGCGGTTCCCCGAATAAGCGTCCGGTCATCGTTTGCTCTGCGCTTTCGGTTATCGTATCCTGCCGGAACCAACGCTGGAACTTACGCTGAACGCTACGCTTACGGAGTAAATTCAGACAATGGTAATGCGCGATTCTGTATAACCAGGATGAAAAGCTGCCGGTCGGCTCGTAGCCTTCTATTTTTTCAAACGCTCTGATCAAAATGTCCTGCACTGCATCCTCCGCCTCTTGCCGGTTCCCCAACATCCGGGTGCAGTACCGGTACAGCGGAGCCTGGAATGCTTCCACGATATGTACATACTTTTGAATTTCGCCCGCTTGGACTTCCATTACGTATTTTTCCGCAGACTCCATGAAGCCGCCTCCTTCCTACTATAAAACACTTCAGCGGCAGCAAAAGGGACACTTTTTCCCGCTTTCGTTATTTCATGTACGATGCTTCCAATAGACGCCCCATAGGGAAGCCATGCGGACAAACGCGATGACCGCTTAACCGCGCAAAAAAAGAGACGGCCCTCCTAACGCATGGCCGCCCCTTCTTCATCCTTTGATGTAACTATGCTTTGGCCCAAAACCGAAATCCTTCTTCTTCCAATTTAGTTCGGATTATGGATTTCGTCAACAAATTAGCTATCTTCGTTGATTCCCATCTCAGAATTAGCTAATATATCATTAAATTAGCTAATTCGAGGTGAAATGTATGCGAGTGCCTTCCACCGATATGCAAAACCATTTCGGAAAATATCTAAAGTTTGCCGAGGCGGGCGAGGAAATAATCGTGACGAAGAACGGCAGAGATGTTGCCAAATTAACAACCTATACCGACGCAAATGAACTTGTACTAAGGGAGGGAGCTGCGAGGGATACGGCTGACAACGACAGAGTCACCTACGAGGAATTTCTGGAGCTGACCGAAGGCTCGGAACAGCGCTACGAGCTGATCGACGGGATCGTCTATAACCTGGCCTCCCCTTCGTACAAACACCAACACGCGGTCAATGAACTGCACGGCACCTTTTACAACTGGTTTAAAGGAAAACCCTGCACTCCCCTGACTTCTCCATTCGATATTACGTTAGAGAAGGAGAAGACAAACATCTGTGTCGTGCAGCCGGATCTGGTCGTCATTTGCGACAAAGATCGGATCGATGAGAGGGGAAAATATATGGGCACGCCTGATCTCGTCATCGAGGTGCTCTCCCCGTCCACGCGAAGCAAGGACATGATCCCAAAGCTTGATCTCTATCGGCAATGCGGCGTGAAAGAGTATTGGATCGTCGACCCGATGAAAGCTCTAGTCACGGTGTATTCCTTGTTGGACGGAGAGATCGCGGATGTGAGCTATTACGCGGGGGCCCATGATCCGTTTGTGGAATCCGCACTTTACCAGGGCTTAAAGGTTTCAACGCAAGATTTATTCGCGTGAGCCTTGCATATAAAAAAAGCAGGGGCCCCTTCGGCCACCTGCTTCCTAGCCTATGAAACCGCCGCTACACTGCGATAAAAGATTGGTGCTGAGGCGGTAAGCGAAAACGCCGGTTATTGCCGCCATATTCGCAGATCTGTACAAAAGGGACCGGCTTCCCCTTAAGATCAGTTAACTGCTCGGTTAACTAACTTTCGGAATCAGGCATTACCTCCTGCTGATTACTTGGATAAATCTTGCATGAGGGCGTTTTGGTCTTTCGGCTGCGCCTCAAACCATTTCAGGAAAGCTTCGGCAACCACCGCACCCGCAAGCCCGTTCGGATGCGGATCATCGGAAAAGCTCATATACTTCGGCTCGATCCGATGCTCCTCCGGAGCCGGGCAGGACAGGATTTCCGCAATATCGAACACGGCGTCCACGCCTTCCGGAGGACGGGTGCGAATCACTTCATTGACGGTACGCCATACCTCTTCCCTGTCTCCGGTAAAATTGAACGGAGCTACAGTGAAGAGGATGATCCGCGCTTTCGTCCCGTCCTCCCTCTGCTTTAACCGCCTTACGATCGCGGACAAATCATCCAGCAGTTCCCCGGAGCTTCTCGCTCCGATATCGATATCGTTGACGCCAAGCGCGATCGCAACAATATCCCCTTCCGCTGCCTTCGCGAGCCACGGGCCGTCTGCCGAAGCGTCATAGGCCCTCGCCCAGCCGGAACCGAGATTCCATACGCTGTAGTCCGGCGATAGGCCGTCCGCGATACGGGACACCCAGTATTCGTAGCCGTCTTTAGCCGTTCTTACGCCTTGGGTAATAGAATCGCCCAGGAAGATCATGCGCTGCTTGACCGGTCGGGCATACCCTATAAATGCAGGCATAACCAAACGGTTCTCTGCCGGCATGAATCCTGTTCCACGCTCGTCATCCGCCAGGTTCCCCTCAGCCTCATAAGCTGATACGAGCAGTCCCTCCGTATTGTACGGCACCGTTTTCCCTGGAGAGCGCGTCGTAATGGTCCACGTGAACGCCAGATCATGTCCATCGGGCAGTTCGAGCTGTACCGGATCGCTCCAAAACGTTTCGCCGGGAGCCACCTCCTTACCGGGCTTCCTGTCAAATGTAATCTGCACGCTGGTTCCTGGTACAAGCTGTCCATCCCGGCCCGTGCCGCCATCGGCAGCATAAGCCGCTTCAATGCGCCACGCTCCCCCCGGCATGCTCCCTTTTGCGACCGAGCCAACATCCCAAGTAGAATCGACCGAGTTGCTATGCCAAAATCTCAGCTCCAGCTGCCCGGACTCTCTCGGTTTCATATAGGTTCGATATGTACGTGTACTTCGATCCTCTTGCTCCATAATAAAATTGGTTGCCGTTGATACTACCGTTAATGATGCATATCTTCCTCTCACAATGTCTCCCCCTCAGCTCTATGATCTTGGGAATCTGCGGGAATCGTTTGCAGTTCCGCTTCTTGCTTAATCTATCGTCGGCCTCGTTCCCCACCGGCATCGACTGCTGATAATCGGCCGATGTTCATGGCCGCCAGTTGTCCTGTTATCCGGCCTAATGCTCATTGTAGATCAATCCGGTGGAATTGTGTTCATTTTTTTACGCATCACGATGCTAACAGCTTGCCCGGCGCCTCCTGGAACCCAGCAACCAGTTTAAGGCTTTTTTGGGAAGCAACGCAAAAAAGCTCTTGAACTCCCACAAGGGAAATTCAAGAGCTTCTTCATGGTAAATAAGGTATGCGGTCGAGAGGACTCGAACCTCCACGGGGGTTAGCCCACACGGACCTGAACCGTGCGCGTCTGCCAATTCCGCCACGACCGCGTATCATGTTCTTCGCTATTCGGAGACAAGCTCTTATCAGCGGCGACAAGATATATAATATCACGGTAATAATAGGGAGTCAACACTTTTTTTAAAACTTGATTAAACCATGGATGTTCGGTTAAAATAAGAACATAAGTTCGTATAATATATCCGATTTCTATATAAAGGCGGTGAAGTTGATGGCCATACCGGCTGTTACCTCAGAGGAGCGGGCGTTGATTAAGAGCTACCTGCTTCTGATGTTCATTCATAAGGTGTTTGAGCGGGATTGCCGAATCATTCAGGAGAGCGGTGTCTTCAAGACCCCGCAATTGTATGTGGAGGTGGTCGGCAACGGAGCGAAGCGGGCGGCCGTGCTTCTCCGTGAAGTGAAGCAGGAATTCGCGAAGCGGGCGATCAAGGTGTTCGACATCGGTCAGGGCAAGGAAGGAATCGAGGCGCGCTATGCGTGTAGGGGCTACATTGGATCGATCAACATTCTATGGCCATCCTTTCGCGAGGAGATGATGGACCGCATGCGGGCCTACCTCAATCTGCCCGCATCGGAGGCGGAAGAAGGCGTCCTAACTCCCGCTGAGGCCGCCCCAGTCCGCTGAGCGGATTACCACTGGACTACACGGATGACCTTGCTTGATCTTAATGAATCGGGTCCCATCGGTGTCCACAACATAACAACAACCGTCTGCCCCGAAATCTATTCGGAACCGACGGTTGTTTCCTTAGAGGCTATTGCAGATGGTGCTGTACCCGGGTCAGACCCTGCGACAGGGCATGTCCTGCACTTGCAGCCGAAGCGACCGCTACGGCCTCCATAATTTCAGCCTCCGTAGCCCCCTTCGAGCGAGCTTCCTCCATATGATAGAACGTGCACAGCTCATTGTTTGCGAACAAACCGATGCCAAGAGCAATCAGCTGCTTCGTCTTCTCGTCCAGCTCTCCCTCACGGAAGCACACGCCCGTGAAATGATGATAAGCCTCTGCCATCTCCGGCATGCTCTGCTTCAGATTGAGAATTTCATTCTTGTAAGCTGTTACTTTGTCATTGATCATGTCCAAGCGTCTAATCACACCTTTTCTGAATAATCATGCGTCCAGCTTAAGATGTCCGACGTTCGGCTGATCTATGCCTTATGCCCTGCCTATTGCCTGCTTATCATCTGCTTATCCTCTGCCCTATGGTTCAATCGGGCTTACCCGCGGCTCGCTCTTGAGCTGGTAGCTGTAATTCCGGTCCAGCTTCACAACGCGCCGATTTCTCCGGCGGATAATGACATGCTGGGGATCCCATGCCACGACGAAGCCGATAATATCATTGCTCTCGAGGCCGTCCCGGACAACCCGAACAAGGTCGCCGGACAAGCGAAGCTCGTCCAGCCGTTCATCGCTAATCATAGTCGATCATTCCCTCCCTTAGAATAGGATGCGCATTTCCTGCAACAAAAAGACCTAAATGAAACCATTTAGGTCTTCCTGTACGATATGGATAAACATCTGAAGCCTCAGATGTTCTATATTCCCATTAACGCTGCGCTGGCTCAATGCTGTCATTCTTCTCGTACCAGAAATCCAGCACCGTCGAAGACATGACGCGCTTCTCGATATATTCCACTTGCTGCGGCGTAAACTGCTCCTTCCACTCGAAGGAAAGCTCTTCGCATAGACCGGCAATCGTCAGAAGTTCGGACCAGGCAACATATCGTTTGTACCAGAAAAACTGAGGATGTTCAATCATATAGGGATATAGATCATCGAACTCCGTATGTTTACAGTCCAAAGCTCGTTCAAAGTGTACCTTCGCTTCATTCAGCTTCTCAATCATAAACGGCTCGGTTACAGGTTGTTTCCCCATGTTGCTGCCTCCTCTCTCATGCCTATACCTCTTCATTATAAGCGAAAATGCCCGGGGCGAAAAGAATTTGTTGTGATTTTAGGCCGAAAATTCGAATCGACAAGCATTTGCCCACCTAAAAGAACAAGGTTCGCCAAGCTTCGCTTAGGGCGGCAGTTGGTATCGGCAGCGCGCGGATGCGACTGCATGGGCAGAATCGATCGGGATCACCTGCATCCCGGCTAGTCGAAATGAATATGTCCGTCCTCCAGCGAGGAAATGGTGACCAGGGATTCCACGCGAACATTCTGCTCGCGGAGTGTCCGCGCACCCGCCTGGAAGCTTTTCTCGATCACGACGCCAAGACCAACAAGCTCCGCGCCGGCCCGGCTGATAATTTTGATCAAGCCTCTGGCTGCATCGCCATTGGCAATAATATCGTCAATGAAGAGTACTCTGTCATTATCCCGTATATACTGCCTTGACACCATGATGTCGGTCACAATCCCTTTTGTAAAAGACGGAACCCGTTCGCATAAAGCATCCGGATCGGCGAGCAGCGTCTTTTTCCGCCGGGCGAACACCATCGGCACCCCGAGCTCCAGCGCAGCCGCAAACGCGACCGATATGCCGGAGGATTCCAGCGTAATCACCTTCGTCACGCCTTGATCCCGAAAACGCATAGCAAATTCCCTGCCCATATCCATAATAAGAGCCGGGTCCACTTGATGCGTCAGCAGGGCGTCCAAGATCAGCACCTGATCCGACAGCACGACCCCCTCTTTAACAATCCGCTCCTTTAACCAATCCATCCACAATGACCTCCCACCCATTCCTTTGTCGTAAAAGTAACATATTCAACCCTTGTACGGCAAGTACAAACGCTCCACCCGTCACTTATCCGTCATGTAATTACACGGGAATTCGTCATTATACCTGACATTGGGAGTGGAGCCATCGGTTCACCTTACCATGTGCCCCTTCTGAAGCACGGTGTAAGGATGTTGCAGTGTGATGCTCGCTTGTGCGATGCATGGCAGTGTGCTGCATGGCAGTGTGCTGCATGGCAGTGCGCTGCATGGCAGTGTGCTGCATGGCAGTGCGCTGCATGGCAGTGCGCTTCCCGCCAGTGTGCTGGGAAGCGCAAGCACCAAGCACAATCCCCCTAAACCCAGCGTGGCAGGACAGGTTCGAGTCATGTCCATGCGCGGTCAGGCATACCTTGTACTATACACAGATGTGCCGATCACACCATTAGCAAGGGGGCTTAGCGCTTGAAGGATATTATCCGTGTTTTCCAGATCGCTTTCACATATATCGGAACCATCGTCGGCGCAGGCTTTGCCACCGGCCGTGAAATCCTACAGTTTTTTACCCAATACGGTCACTGGGCAACCCTTACCATCATTCTCGCAACCGGTTTGTTCATTTGGCTCGGCACGAAAATCCTGATGATCTCCAGGCGGATCGGCGCGAAATCGTTCGAGGATTTAAATAAATTTTTGTTCGGCTCGAAGTCAGGGAGCTGGATCAGCGTGTTCATGTTCGTCATTCTGCTTGGCGTCAACAGCATCATGCTGGCCGGCGCCGGGTCGGTGTTCGTGGAGCATTTAAATATCGGTTATCAGACCGGCTTGTTCGTAACCATGATCGGGGCCTACTTCATTCTGAGAAAGGGCATCCAGTCCATCATGACCATGAACTCGCTCGTCGTCCCCATGATGATTACATTATCCATTGCGGTGATCTCGCAGACGTTCCAGGCTCCCGGCGCCACCCGGTTTCTCACCTTAACGACGGATCAGAGCCTGCCCGCGGCATGGCTGGCCCCGCTTCTGTACACCGCCTTTAATTTGGTGCTGGCGATGCCCGTACTGGTGCCCCTCGGCAATCAGACCGAAAATACGAATGTCGTAAAATGGGGCGGCATCCTCGGCGGAGCGGGGGTTGGATTTATGCTGATGGCTGCCCATTTCGCCTTATCCGCGCAGATGCCCGGCATCGCCCAGTTTGAAATTCCGATGGGGAGCATTGCCGCTCATCTCGGCTGGTTCGTGCAAATGATCTACCTGATCCTGATCTTCCTCGAAATCTTCAGCACCTTCGTGGCGAATATATACGGGATAACACTGCAGGTGCAGCAGTGGACCTCATGGTCCTCAAGAACGATCACTTTCGGGATCATGCTGTTCTGCTATTTCTTCAGCCAATTCGGCTTCAGTTCGCTGCTGTCGCTGCTCTATCCGATCTTTGGCGGCCTCTGCCTGCTGTGGGTGCTGCGCCTCACCTTGTTCGGCACCCCCTTGACGAACACGAAGTAAGCGACCAGCATTTAATCGAAAAAAAGACCGGTTTCCTCCGACTGGAACCGGTCTTCCCTTATATTTACATTACGATGACTTGCGCCCCGGGAATACGCTGCCGGATCTGATCTGTAACGTGCGGATGACACGTCATCATGACGATCTGGCGGCTGTGCGACAGCTCGGATATCAGCTCCAGGACATACCCGAGCCGCCGGCTGTCAAAATTGACGAACAGATCATCGAGCATAAGCGGAATGCCCGCCGCATGCGGCATGGATTGTACCAGAGCAAGCCGCATCGCCAGATACAGCTGCTCCGCCGTCCCCCGGCTCAACTTCGCGCTCTCGACAAGCCCGCCGTCCGGCCGCTCGGCTAATAGGGCATGATCTCCCATGCGCATAACGATCCTGCTGTAGGTGCCGCCTGTAAGCTTCGAGAAATAGCGGGAAGCAAGCCGCAGCACCTGCGGCTGCTTCTCCTGTTCATAGAAGCGTCTTGTGCGCTCAATCAGCCCAGCTGCAATGGCGCGAACGGCATATTGGCTGACGAGCTCCTTCAGCTCTGCCCGCTGCTCCTCCAGCTGCTGGTTCGCAGAGTCGCGATTCCCGGCGGCCTCCAGCGATTCCCGCTCCTGCAGCAATCTTCCGCGCCGCTCCTGAAGCTCATCCCGCAGCTCAGCCAAAGAGGCATCGGCCGCCTCCCGCTCTTTGAGCATGGCCTCCAGCGCCGCACCGTCGGCCGATTCAAGCAGCTGTAAGACCTGGCTTCGGAGCTGGCTGCCCAGCCCGCTGAACATCGTGATTTCATGATGACGGACCGTGCGCTCCAGCTCTTCCTTTCGCCGTGCGGCAGCGCCCATCCGCAGATAGGCTTCCCCGTCGGCTGCCCCGGACAAGCCGAGCAGCTGTTCCTTCCGCTGCAGCACTGCCGAGCGGGCTTCGTCCGCGGCTGCCGCTTCTTCCTGCAGCTCCAAGAGCCGATGCCGAAGCGATTCCCGCTGTGCCGAAGCCTCTTGATACTGCTTCCAGCGCCGGTGCAAATCGCCGAGCAAAGACAGAATGGCATCCGGGGTAGTCAGGGACTCTCTGTTTCGCTCCGGGTCCTGTTCGCCCTGAGCCAGCTCAAGGCAGGAAGCCGCATAAGCCTTGGCATCTCGCGTTAGCTCAGCGATCTTTGCCGCTCTCGCTCTCTGCTGCCGCACGATCTCTTGCCCCTGCTCAATCGCACTAAACATATCCAGCATCGCATCAGGCGACAGGCTCTGCGGCAGCAAACGCTGCATCAGCCAGGATTCCCACTGCCGCTCCAGCTGGACAAACCGCCTCTCTTCACTTTGAATTGCACTCTCGATCGCCGATCGCTCGGCAGCCTGGAGCTTAACCTTCTCCTCGGCCGAAAGGCACTCGGACGTCAAGCGGTCCAGCCGCTGACGCCATGCCTGCCAGGCATCCATGACCGATCGGAGCTCCCGCAGCTGAGCCTCCACCGCGAGCGGATCCCGCGCAGGCCGCGCTTCGGTCTTCGCCCGTCGGCTCCCCCGATACTCCAGCGTCGCAGCGGCAGCATGGTATGGACTGGAAACAAGCTCCGACAACAGTTGTTCAACCTCATGGGCATCATCTCCGCCGGGCTCCCCGGCAGAAGGGGAGGATTCCCGGGAAGGACTGTCCTTCACATTTCTTCGGCCGCTCCAGATCACATAGACCATACCCGCCAGCATGAGCACGCCGGATATAGCTGCTGCGCCGTTCGCACCGCTCCAGAACAGGAAGGACACCAGGACAACCGTTAATATGGCCATGACGGCAAGCAGGCCCGAATAAGCGGACGGCAGCCAGCCATGCTCGCTTGCCCCGGAAGCCTTAAGCTCAGGCAGGGCCTGGCTGAGCCTTCGCTCCCGCCAGCGCTCCGCCGTCTGCTGAAGCCGGCTCCATAGCATGGCCGTCTCTTGTGGCGAGCGGGGCTTAAGCATCGCAAAATTCTCTTTCCCCCGCTCCATCTCCTCGCGCAGCTGCCGCCGTGCTTCGCTTAATTCAGACTCCGCAGCGACTGCCGCCCGCTGGGCTCCGCGCAGCTCCAGCGACAGCTGCTCCATCCGGCGGTCATAGCCGGCAAAGGCAGCTCCGAGCCGCCGAACCTCCTCGCGTTCGGCCGCCGAGGTGGACAGCGCGAGCAGCTCCGCCTCGGTCCAGCCCGGATCGATGCTTCGCAGCAGCCCTGCAAGACGGTCGGCCTGGGCCGTTTGCTCTGCCGTAAGCTGTGCAAGCTCGCGGTTTCCCGCCTCATACAAACTCCGCTTGCCCCATAAATCCTCAATTCGCTGTCCCTGCTCCTCCAGCCATGTCAGCCGGGGCATGTCGGCAAGCTTCGCCTCGGTATCCCCGAGCGCACGCTCGATCCGCTGGATCTGCGCCTCCAGCTGCAGCAGCTCCTCTTCGATTCTCTCCCACCTCGCGGCACCCTCCGGCGGGAAGCTGCCGCAATCCGGCAAGCCGTCCAGCTCCAGCTTGGCCTCACGCCAAGCCAGCCACAACGGGCGGATATCAATCGCCTTGCGCAGCAGCGTTAGATCCTCTGCAGTGTCCGCGCGTTCAAGCTCCAGCCTCTCCAGCCGGTCCTCCGTTTCCCGGATAGCATCGATGACCTCGTTATAACGAGGGACATACGTCCTGCTCTCTGTCACCTCCGCCTTGAGCTGCTCGATGGACTGCAGCAGCTTTGCCGCATGCTGTACTTTGCCCCGCGGCTTATACAGCTTGTCCATCTCCTGCGTCAATCGGCGCTCGGCTTCCAAAATATTCGCGCCGCCGCCGATTCCGGCATGGAACAGATAGCCGCTGATCTCGGCGGACTGCAGGCTGCGAATTTCCTGCAGCTCGCTAAGCGAGATGGCAAACAGCTGCCGGAACATATCTTTCGATACACCGCCGAGCGCTTCCCGTTCAAGGTCATACTGCCCCAGCTCAAGCACCGTGCCGTCACCGGCCTGCTTCTGGATATGTACGCGTTCCTTCCGGCTTCCCGCAGAGCCCTCACTCGGCTGACCAAAGCGGCGGATCGTCCATAACGTTCCCTCATCGTCCAAGAAGCGCAATTCTCCCCCATGAACGCCGGAATCCGCCGGTTCACCGCGCTCCGCCGGCACACTCTTTCCGGGAAAGCCGTACAGCATTGCTCTTATAAAATACAGCACCGTGCTCTTACCCGCTTCATTCGGCCCGTACAGTACCGTTACCGGCGCCTCGATCGGGATACGCTTGTCCTGTACGCCGCCGAACCCCTGAATATGCAACCGCTCAAGCCTCATATCCCGGCACCTTCTCCCCGCTTAGACTCTTGAGTCAGCAGCGTAAGCGTCAGCTCCTCCGCCCTGCGCAGCCAGTCCAGCAGTTCTTCGGCGGGCATGCGTTCGAGCAGCGCCCGGATTTCGGCATGCTCCATCAGCGGCGCCAATGCATAGGGTACAATCCCGTCGTCCGCAAGCAAGCGCTGCTCCGACTGCTCCTTGCGAGCAAGACGGAGCAGTTCCCCGGCGAAGCTGTCCTCGGCAAGCAGACGGTCCAGATCAAGCACATCCCCGGATTGAAGCGCGAAGCCCTCGATCCAGACGCAGCCGCCGTAGCCCTGGGTCTTCGCCTTAGCCGCTTCCCTTCTCCTCATCTCGCTTAGCAGCTCATCGAGCACGTAGCCGTTTTCAAGCTGCCGGTGGACAGGACTGCGGCCCGTGATCATGACCCGGACCAAACTGAGCTTCTCCCTGTTTTCCTCCGCAACCTGCCCGAGCGTACGCTCCAGGTATTGCCTCCATTCGTCCACGCTGCCGCATCCATCGATCGGCGCTTGCACCAGGCTCCACCGCATGGAGTCCAGCTCATGGAAGCTCAGCACGGTGTTATACCCCTCGTCGACATCGACGACATAGCACCCTTTCGGT
Organism: Paenibacillus sp. FSL R5-0810; assembly: GCF_038002285.1. Taxonomy (NCBI): domain Bacteria; kingdom Bacillati; phylum Bacillota; class Bacilli; order Caryophanales; family Paenibacillaceae; genus Paenibacillus; species Paenibacillus sp. FSL R5-0810. The sequence goes on along the minus strand of NZ_JBBOCF010000001.1, from coordinate 293,277 downwards.
CCGGTTTCCTTGATATGCCGCCCTTGAATATTGCCCGGATACACAATATAGGGCGATTCCTGCAGCATCCGACGGGTATGGATATGCCCGAGCGCCCAGTAGTGATAACCGGCCTGCGACAAATCCTTACGCGTGCACGGCGCGTACGTTTCGTGCTGGGCATCGCCATCCACATTCGCATGAAGCAGCCCGATATGATAAAGCTCCCGGGTTGCCTGCGGATAGGTAAGCGCAATATTATCCGTCACCTTCGATGTCGGATAGGACATGCCGGTGATCTGCGCCACCTCCCGCTTGTCCGAACGCCGGACGGCCGTCACCCGGGAAGGCTCGGCCCCGAACTCTTGAACGTTCGGGGGCAGCTTCACCGCAAGCTTCGCGCTGTCCAGCGGATCGTGGTTTCCATGGATAACGTATACCGCTATTCCCTCCCGCGCCAAGGACTCCATCGCATCCAGGAAGCGAAGCTGCGCGCGGAGCGAAATGTTGGAACTGTCATAAATATCGCCGCTAATGACCATAAAATCCACCTGCTCGCTTACGGCAAGCCGAACCAGCCGTTCCAGCGCCCGGAAGGTCGAATCCTGAATGAAGGAGCGCATCCCGTCATCCAGTCCCCGCAGGCCGATGAACGGACTGTCTAGATGGAGGTCCGCAGCATGTATAAATCGAAATGAAGCCATAGCCGCTCTTTAGCTCTCTTTCTTCGGTTGATAATTCAAATACATTTTTTTCAGCTGATTGACTGAACGGGACAACGAATATTGGTTTTTCGCCTTATCCGACGCGGTCCGGGCCAGCTCATACCGGTACAGCGGGTCCACGATGACCTTCTCCAGGGCGTCCGCCAGCGCATTCGGATCCTCCGTCGGTACCAGCAGCCCGTTCACCCCGTCCTCAATCTGCTCCGCAATACCGCCGACATTGGTGCCGACTAGCGCAAGGCAGCTCAGCGCCGCCTCCGCGAATACGGAGCCGAAGGCTTCCGCCCTCGATGGCAGAACGAAGATATCAAAGAATGGCATGAATTCCTCGGGATGAAGCGTATAACCGTAAAATATCGTTTCCTGGTAAATGCCCAGCGATTTGGCCATCTCCTCCAGCTCTTGGCGAGCAGGGCCGTCTCCGATGATATGAAGGACATAATCATGGCCTTTTCGTTTCAGCTCGGCGCAAGCCTGGAGCAGAATATCCAGTCCCTTCGCAGGAACAAGGCGGCATACAGTCACCAGCTGAGGGACCGTATTTTCATGGGGAACCGGCTTAAAGCGCCGATCGTCGAATCCGTTATGGATGACCTCGATCGAATCGGCTTGATCCACATATGGAGACATATAGGACTTGAAGGATTCCGACACCGTCACCAGACGGTCGCTGATAAACTCAAGCTCTTTGTACAGAGAGGTGAGGAAACGGTGCTCAGGCCCGCCCTCTCGAATTTTTCCGTTCAAAATCAGCTCCCGCTCATAACTCGAATGGACGGTTTGGATAAGCGGAACCTCCGGGAATACGGCTTTCATGGACATGCCTGCAATCGGATGATGGCTATGAATGAGATCATAAGGCTTTTGGATGCGCAGCCGGGTCCACCATAAATAATCCCGGTAGGTCTGTATATATTTTGCAACAATCGGACTTTCCTCGAATTCCTTCCAATCAAAGGTATGAAAGACCGGATCCTCGTGGCCTTTATTGCGGATCCGCTTCGGGAGCCAGAACATCTCCATCTCCCATCGGGAGGAATGGAACCGTTCCTGCAAATATGGAATCATCGACGATACGCCGCCCGGCTGTTCAGGAGGGAAGAATAATGCTTGAAGAAGTTTCATGGGGATCTCCCTTTCTATAAATCTCTTTCTTTAAATCTCTTTCCAGAATCTTTTTCGATATGATATATTAGAACATATGTTTCATGCAAAGGAAACCTACAGGAGTGAAGCCATTTGTCCACAGATTTGACCTCTTGGTCGACTTCGCCTCTGCCAATGATATTCGCTGTCTGCGGGGCTTGCATCGCGTTCATGATGCTGATCATGTGCCTTTTTATGTACAGCAGGCAGCGGAAGAGCGCATATATTTATATGGCGGCCGCTTTCTCTTTCATTATGACACACGAGGGTCTGAACATCCATTCGGCATGGATCGGAATTGTCGATTTTTCGCCAGAACCGATCGTGCTTCGCATCATCCGCCTCTTCTCATTCGTGCTGCTCAATATGTCCGTTGTCATGCTGTACCGCAAAATCAAGACGATGCATTACTGGCTCCCGCTGCTGACCGCCGCCCTTCTATTGCTTCCGCTGATTCTTCCATCATTTCTGTCCTTCACCATTGATCCGGTCTGGCAAAGCGTATATTTTGACGTCATCTTGCTCTGCGCTTTATATGTCGCCTTTACGAAAGGGGTTCCGCGCATCGGGCAGCCCGTGAAATATGCGGTCGGACTTGCCGCCTACGCTCTGTGGTTCGCGCTTCAAGCCGTACAAACCTACACAGGCATCGTATCCATCCCGCTGCAGGGCTTTGCGCTCGCGCTCCCGGTGTTGTTCTACACCCTTGTATTCTTCATCCTGTTCCGGCGGATCGTAGAACTGATGCAATCCATCTATCGCTCGGCGATCACGGATGGCTTGACCGGCCTATACAACCGGAGACATTTCATGAAATACCTGGATCACTACACTGCCCAGGCTTTGAAGATATCCGCGATCTTCTGCGATATTGACAATTTCAAGAAGCTGAACGATACCCAGGGCCACGCCAGAGCCGATGAAGTGCTGAAGCAAGTGGCTGCCATCATGGAAGAGGAGCTAGACGGGATCGGGATTACCGGCCGATACGGAGGCGAGGAGCTGGTTGCGCTCGTGGTGGATCGCAAGATCAAGCCCTCCCAGGTTGCCGAGAATATCCGGGCCCGCGTGGCTGCGGAGACCATCGTGACCATCAGTGTCGGATACAGCGTGCTCCGTCAGGGCGTCCAGGGGGACGAGCTGATGAATCAAGCCGACAAAGCGATGTATCATTCAAAAACGACGGGTAAGAATAAGGTTACCGATTACCGCTCTTTGGAGGAATTGCTCAATGAGCCGAAGGAAGCCGCCGTCCAGTAAAGGCCAAGGCCGTCCCTTAATCAGGGCGGTCTTTTTTTGCGGCAGAGCGGGTCGTAATGTATTCTTTACGAGCACCGCTGCCGCGTGATAAACTATTGACCGTTCCTCAAGAGCCCGGGAAGTTGCCGCATGGAATTCGCATGATGTTTCGTCCTGGCGCGGCCGCCTTCCTAAGTGCCGTTACCTTATAGTTGCTTCTGCGTGAGCTGCTCGTGGTTACGAGAGAGAACAACGGATATTTTGCACGAAAAAGGAGCTGCTGACCGGATGGGAAAGGAACAACTGCCCGCCGACTTCGTCTCCCGTATGCAGGAGCTGCTTCGAGAGGAGTCGGACGATTTTTTTGCCAGCTATGACATGCCCCGCACGCAAGGCCTTCGTCTTAATCTGCTGAAGGCGGAACGGGCTGCTGAACCTGTACGGAACATCCTGCGGGATTTCCGGCTGACACCGGTTCCCTGGTGCGATACAGGTTATTATTACGATGAAACGGTACGTCCCGGCAAGCATCCGTACCATACTGCCGGACTATATTATATTCAGGAACCCTCGGCGATGTCAGCGGTAGAGCTGCTTGACCCGCAGCCGGGAGAGACGATCCTTGACCTTGCTGCGGCGCCGGGAGGAAAAACCAGCCACATTGCTTCCAAAATGGCGGGACGCGGCCTGCTCATCGCCAATGAGATTCATCCGGAGCGGGCCAGAATCCTCTCCGAGAACGTGGAACGAATGGGTATTTCCAATGCCGTCGTGACCAGTGCTGCACCGGACGAGCTCTCCCGGCGCTTCGCCGGATGCTTCGACCGGATTATGCTGGACGCCCCCTGCTCGGGCGAAGGGATGTTCCGCAAGGATCCCGGCGCGATCGAAGAGTGGTCGCCTTCCCACGTGGAGCTATGCGTCTCCAGGCAATGGGACATTGTGCAGGACGCTTGTGCCATGCTGAAGCCTGGAGGCACTTTAGCCTACTCCACCTGCACCTTCAACGAAGACGAGAACGAGAACATGGTGCAGCGCATCCTCGCCCGGTATCCTGAGCTTCAGCTTTGCGGCATGAAGCGCCTGTGGCCGCACCGGGAACGGGGAGAAGGCCACTTCGTGGCCGTCCTCGTCAAGAACGCGGAGGGAGGATCAGCGGGCGAGCAGCCTCACACGGAGGCAGAGTCCAAGCGAGGCGGCAAATCACGCCGAGGAGACAAGCCCTCGGCGGAGCGATCCGCCCTTGAAGCGTTTAAAGCGTGGGCAGAGCAGGACTTACCGGGCCATGAGCTGCCTCCGGGCGCTCCTCTGTTGTTCGGGGATGAGCTCTATTGGCTGCCGGCCGGCGAAGGCTGGAGCTGGAGCGAGCATCAGCTGCGCGGGCTGAAAATTCTCCGTGCCGGCCTTCATCTCGCCCACCTCAAGAAGAACCGGATCGAGCCCGCCCACGCGCTCGCGATGGCCAGCAAGCCGGAGCAAGCCGCTCGCGCCGTCGATCTGCCCCCGGATTCGGCCGAGGTCTCGGCCTACCTTAGGGGTGAAACGCTATCGGTTCCAGCCGATTATAAAGGATGGACCCTCGTGACGACCGACGGGCTGCCGCTCGGATGGGGCAAGGCCAGCGGCGGACAGCTCAAGAATCACCTGCCTAAGGGCCTGCGCCAGTTTAAGTAATGACAGTGACATTTAAGGCTCCTTCATGCTTGACGACATTGCGGTAGATTCATGTGAACCGTCATTCAAGCAAATAAGGCGCTGCTGCAGCCACATATCCGTGGTTGCAGCAGCGCCTTGTTTTATGCGCGGAGCATAATAGCACTAGGACAAGCAGTATTTGACCAAAGCTTCGTGAACGCCGTCTTCGTTGTTGGACGCGGTCACCGCATTCGCAGCAGCCTTTACCTCGACCGGCGAGTTGTCCATGGCAATGCCCATGCCGGCAAATGTAAGCATCGTAATATCGTTATAATAGTTGCCGATGGCAAGCACCTCTTCCTGCCGGTATCCCCTTTTCGCGGCAAGCTGCTTCAGCGCACTGCCCTTGGAGGCCTCCGCATGCATCAGATCGATGAAGTATTCGCCGCTGCGGAGCATATTAAGGGTCATCGTCCATGTGCTCCAGTCCTTGAGGACGGCGTCCATATCCCCGGGTTCGCCGAAGGCGGTAAATTTGACAACCGGGTCGGGCAGCTCCTCCCAGGCCGGGAGATTGCTCGGCATCATCAAGTAATTTTCATACATATGCCGGACAGGGCCTGCAAGCTCCTCCACATTGTCTACATACATTTCGAAGGCTGTATTGATGTCGAAATGAACACCCCGCTCCCGGCAATAGGTCATAAACGGATCCAGCTCCGCCTGCTCCATGCCGAACTGGTGAACGATTCGCTTCGTTTCAACCTCCACCGTAGCCGCCCCGTTATGACTGATTACATAACCGCCGAGCCCCATGCTCTCCATGAACGGAATCGAGTTGAGCGGTCCGCGGCCCGTGCACAGCACGATCTCAATCCCCTGCCTTGCAGCTTCCATCACGGTGTTCCTGGTTACCTCGGTTATTTCATGCTCATCATTCAGAAGCGTCCCGTCTACGTCAAGCGCTACTAATTTGTATGCCATTCTCTACCCATCCTTATCCACTTTTTATCGTTGTCTATATCTTTAGCTCGTCCATTTTATTCGTCCGTCGCCCGTCCGATCCCGGCCAGCTCCGCTTTCGTCAGCTCCCGGTAAGAGCCGATCTCGAGCGATTCGTCCAGCCGGAGGGTTCCCATACTGATCCGCTTGAGGTAAATCACCTTTTTGCCGACCGCTTCGAACATTCGCTTGACCTGGTGGAACTTGCCTTCATGGATGGTCAGCGTAATGCGGGAGCGGATGCTTCCATCGCCTTGCTCTTCCAAGGCGTCGATAACGAGCTCCGACGGCAAGGTTACATAACCGTCATCCAAAGTCACGCCCCTGGAAAATTGCCGGATATCCTCCTCGTCCACCCGTCCTTCGACGATCGCCTGATAGGTCTTAGGCACATGCTTTCGGGGTGACAGCAGCTCATGTGCGAGCTTGCCGTCATTGGTCAGCAGCAGCAGGCCCTCCGTATCTTTATCCAATCTTCCAACGGGAAAAGGCTCGAATACAAGATACTTTTCATCCAGAAGATCCAGTACCGTCCGTTCCCGCACATCCTCCGTCGCCGAGATCACGCCTGGAGGCTTATGCAGCATGAGATACACAAACTCCCGATAGGCGATGGTTTCCCCATCGATTTCGATCGAATCCGTATACGGATCCACATGCTTCCCCGGATCTTTTACGACAGTGCCATTCACTACAATGCTGCCGCTCTTGGCCTTCTTCTTCAGCTCGGCCCTGGAGCCGAACCCCATATTGGACAACACCTTATCCAACCGCTGTGTCGTTTTTCCCTTTGCTCTCATACGGATGTCCACCTCCAACCTGCCGGATATTCGTTCTTAAGCATGCCGCCCTGCCATTTGCCCCAGCCTGCCGAGTAGCCATCTATACAGACTAACACATATCCCTTTCCTTCTGCAGCCCCGAAAACTTGCAGCCGCTCCTCCGGTATCGACAGCGTCTCGCCCTTCAGGTAACGGATCGCTTCCCCGTCTTCCGAATGCAGGCTGATCGTCCGCACGAATTCCTCAGCGCGAAGAGCGGTTGCCAGCGGGTGGCCGGGAACAAAGCGTTCGTTCTTGATCTGACCCATATACCACCCGGGGCGAATCACCTTGAGCCTCTCCAGGCGTTCTTTCGGTAACGGGGACAAATACACATGATTCCCGTAGGTAACCGTATAACCATGTAGAGTTCCTGGCAGATCCTCCCTCAGAAACGTTGTAAAAGGTTCCAGCGAGATGGAGTCGGCAGGACGCCCGGAGCCTTGCTGGCGAGTCGAATCATGCTGACCGCCTCTTCCGCCTCCGCGCGGATTGCCTTTGCGCGGATCCCGGAGGGACCCCCGTCCCTTGCGTTCGCTTCGCTTCTCCTTACCGGATGAGACCGCCAGGTGGCCGCCGGCAGCAGTATCCACATGAACAGGGGGCGCTTGTTCATCAGCTTCCTCCATCCGTGCAAGCTCGCCTTCCCGGCGCAGAACGGCAACAAAATGGCCTTCCCCTTGAACTTTATGCGGCCACAGCCTGCCTGTTCCGGCGACCTGCTCACGCACTTCAGCGGAGATATGTTCCATGTGCCGAGCTAACCACTCGGTTTCCCCCGGCGAAAACGGGCCCGAATGATCGATCGGTATGACCCGGAAATCCGGATGCTTCATCAGAAGCTCTGCAATCATTCCCTCATTCTCCTCCGGCGAGAAGGTACATGTAGAATATACAAGCGTTCCTCCCGGACGCAGCATCTTCACGGCTGAATGCAAAATGTCGCGCTGCATTTCGGCAAACGTCAGCGGGGACGACTCCTCCCAATATTTCAGCATCGACTCGTCCTTGCGGAACATGCCTTCACCTGAGCAGGGTGCGTCAATCAGTATTTTCGTAAAGGCCTCGGGAAAGGCCTCGGCAATCCGCTCCGGGCTGTCATTAAGCACAATGGCATTGCGTACCCCGTACATTTCCAAGTTTTTGGCCAGCGCTTTGGTGCGGTCCGGATGCAGGTCATTGCTGACCAGCACCCCCTTACCCTGCAGCTTGGCAGCTATTTGCGTCGATTTCCCGCCCGGTGCGGCGCACAGGTCCAGCACGACATCGCCCGGCTCAACGCCAAGGAGCTCAACCGGAGCCATGGCGCTCGGCTCCTGAATATAATACAGCCCCGCATGATAATACGGGTGCCGTCCCGGGCGCTCCCCTTCTTCAATATAATAGCCGGTCTTGCACCAAGGTATCGGGTCCAGCTTATATGGCGAGATGCGGCGGAAATCTTCATCCGAAATCTTCAGCGTGTTGACCCGGATCCCGGCAAACGGAGGCTGTTCGTAGGATTTCATAAAATTGTCATAGTTCGGTCCCAGCAGTGTTTTCATCTTCGCCTGAAACGGCGAGGGCAGACGTAATGCCATGTTTAGTACCTACCTGTTCTGTATCAGATCTGTTGCCCGCTTATTTCGTCAATATGTAGCGGCGTTTCGCATGTTCCGCTCCTACCGTTAATATTGTATAATAAACTACATTAAAAAGGACAAGTCCTTATAGAGGTTGTTCAAAAAGTCGTCTTTTGATCACGAAGGGGGTCATAAAGTAACTCGACCTTTTTGAACTCTCACTTGTGCGCTTATTATTAATCCTTAAGGGGTGTATTCATGAATCGAAAAAAAAAGAATAACTACACAGCGCTTTACGCATTCGGAGGCGTATTTGTTGTCCTTGTTGCGGCGCTTGTCATTCTGAACCTCTCGGGCGGGAAGAGCGACCTGTACGGCGGCAAGAAAATATCCAGCCTGAATCCGGCTACGCAAGAGCTGCTGAATGATCCGAACTATCAGAATATCATACTTCCGGATCAGTTGAAGGACAAGGTCAACAACAAGGAGAACTTCTTCGTATACTTCTTCGCATCCGACTGTCCGCATTGCCGGGCGACAACCCCTGAACTGATGCCGCTGGCCAGCGACGCCGGCATTTCACTGCACCAGTACAATCTGCGTGAATATCAGGAAGGCTGGAGAGATTACAATATCGAGTTCACCCCTACCCTTGTCTACTTCGAGAACGGTGTGGAGAAGGAACGCATGGTCGGCGGTTTGAAGCCGGAAGGTGCATCGGAAGGGTACAGCTTGGACGATTTCAAGCAATTCCTGGACAAATATAAAGGGAGTGTGACGAAATGAAGCGCACTCGGGCCATCCTATTTACCTTCATGCTGTCAGGCATGCTACTTGCCGCATGCGGCGGCAAGGAATCTGCTACCGCAGGGCATCATCATGGGGCCGCCTCCGAACGGTATGAAACAACGGCAAGCGTGAGCGAGATGCCGAAATTCCTATCAAGCTACACCGACAATACGCAGGCGACCTATGCGACGGTCGGCGAACTGGAAGATATCATTAAAGAGATCAAATGCTACTGCGGCTGCATGGACGAGGAAACCGGCTATCACGATTCCCTTCACCGCTGCTTCATCGCCGAGAACAAGGACGGCGAGGTGAAATGGACGGACCATGGCGCCCAGTGCGGCATATGCCTTACCGAGCTTCAGGATGCGAAGCGGCTTCATGACGAAGGCAAATCCGTCGATGAAATCAAGCAATTTATCGACAATAAATATAAAGGCACCGAGTCCTGATTCGATATATTTGCAAAAAGAAGAGCTGCTCTCAAGTAGATTATTCTACTGACGGGCAGCTCTTGTTTATCTTTTCTATATCTTGCGCTAACTCCTTGATCGATATTTCCGACCATGCATTTCGCTTCCCGGATTAAGAGGACAATCCTTGCTTCGCACGCGGCCGTTCCGGCTTACGCCGCTGCGGCACATTCGGAGGAATATGCCTCGAGGCCTCATCGACGGCTTTCCGAAGCTTCGGATCCACGATGTCGATCGTCAAATCCCGATACGGAATCGGGTATTGCTCGTACCCGGACAGTCCGCGGACATACTCCCGCATCTCCTCCACCAGTTTTCCCATCCGGATGCCCAGCTCATCTTCGGCATAGCCTTCGAGCTTGTTTACGGCGCTGCGAAACATCTTCAATCCGCCCCGAATGTTATCGTTCCGGAAATGGAACAAGGCGACAGCCGCTTGAAGGAGCCCCTTGTATCTCGGATCCTTATCCGTATCGAGCCAAAGCTCCTCCAGCACCTCATGACATTCGAAATAGTCCCGGTCCCGGTTGAAGTAAACGAGGAACGCTACGTACAGCCGCTCATACATCGTACTCGTTCACTTTCTTCTTGGCCTGTGACAACAGCTCCTTCACCTCGTCCAAGAGCAGCTTCATTTCCTCCATGTCATGCTCCTGCCAGATGGCGTTAAAGCGCTCCTGGAAGGAGATCGCTTCGTTGACCAGGTGGAAAAAATACAGCTGGTGAATCGCATGCAGCACCTGGGTCGTTATGTTGGAATCATCCTCGAACCGACGCTGCGCTTCCAGTATTTCCTCGCGGATGCTGGACATTTCGGTATCGAGCGTGTTCGCCGCTTCTCCGGCCTTTTTCAGACGTTCCCGGATATCGTCAGGCAGGCTTTCTCTATATTTATAGCTGAGCGAGTGCTCGATCGTAGCCCAGAAATTCATCGCAAGCGTCCGGATTTGAATCTCGGCTAGCACCTTCTTCTGCCCGAGCGCGGTCTGCACCGGATACTCGATGATCATATGGAAGCTGCGATAGCCGCTTTCCTTAAAGTTTGTTATATAATCCTTCTCATATAATACCGTCAGGTCCTTCCGTGCCCGAATATACTCGGCAACCCGCCGGATGTCTTCCACGAATTGGCACATGATCCGGATGCCCGCGATATCCTCGATTCCGGTTTCCAGCTGATCCATAGGAACATTAAGGCGTTTTGCCTTGTCCAGAATGCTCGATATCCGCTTGACCCGGCCCGTTACGAATTCGATAGGCGCATATTCCTCCCGTTTCTTCAGCTCTGCGCGCATCGTCTTGAATTTGACCTTCAATTCTTCAACGGTCTGCTCGTACGGAAGCAAAAATGTCCCCCAGTCTCTAACGTCCATTGCCCTTGCCTCCTGTCTTTACCCCTTTACCGATGATTCGCCCCGACAGCTTCGGAAATATGGCTGAAGCCGTCCTTGGCCAGCAGCTGCCTCAAACCGGCGTGCAGCTTGCGGTTGACCTCGGGCCCTTCATAGATAAGTGCCGTATAAATTTCTACCAGGCTGGCGCCTGCGCGTATTTTCTCATAGGCATCGGCTGCCGTGAAGATTCCCCCGGAGCCGATGATCGGCAGCGCTCCGCCGGTCTGCTTATAAATCCTGGAGATGATTTCAGTCGAGCGCTCGCGCAGCGGCTTCCCGCTGAGCCCGCCGGTCTCTTTGGCGTTGGTGTGCGTAAGCCCCTCCCTGGAGAGCGTTGTGTTGGTAGCAATAATGCCGGACACCCCGCTGGCACGGATCGTCTCCACCATGTACTCCAGCTCGGCATCGCTCACGTCCGGCGCAATCTTGACGAGCACAGCCTTCCGGCTGCCGTGAATCTCCGCCTGCCGGTTCATCTCGTTCATCACCGCTTCCAGCAATGACGAGAGCTCGCTGCCGTGCTGCAAGCTCCGCAGGTCCGGCGTGTTCGGCGAGCTGATATTCACCACGAAAAAATCGCCATACGGAAACAAAGCCTGGATGCAGGCCTCGTAGTCGCCATTCGCCTTCTCGTTCGGCGTAACTTTATTTTTACCGATGTTGACCGCTACCGGAATCCGGCGCTCCTTGAGCGCGGACAGCCTCTTCGCCATCGCATCGGCGCCTTCGTTATTAAAGCCCATTCGATTGATGAGCGCCTCATCCGGAGGCAAACGGAACAGCCTCGGCTGTTCATTACCCGGCTGGGCTTTCGGCGTAACCGTACCAACTTCCATAAAACCAAAGCCGATGGAGGAAAATCCCTTGACGGCTTGCGCATTTTTATCCAAACCGGCGGCAAGCCCGACCGGTGTCGGGAAGTGAAGTCCGAACAGGTCCACGGCCAAATCCGGGGTTTCGCTCACGCCATACATCCCCCGCATGACCGCTTCCGCGCCGATGACGCCGGAGGCACGCCCAAGGCCGCCGACCACGAGATGGTGGGCCTTTTCCGGGTCCATTTTGAAAAATAAAGGTTTGCCTATATTGCGGTACAGCACATCGACTCTTCCTCTCATCCAATTAATTTCTCTACCCTTCAGTTTATCCGTTTCCGCCGCAAAAAGAAAGTTTTTGGGCATAAACCGGGCGCGCTTGCGTACGGACATGTTATGGATTTTTGGGCGCAAACCCTATACAATATAAGGAAATCAGCGATTATTTCATTGAGAAAGAAGGGAACGCCATATGTCAGCCAAACGAAAGCCTCCAGTCCTGCAGCAAAAAAAAGAAGAGGTTAACAAGAAAGCTCTGCTGTGGATCGGCACAGGCATCGCACTCCTTGTTATCCTCATTATCGTACTGATTGTGATTTCCCAGCCTTAATCAAGCCAGTGATACACTTTGGCGGGGTTGGTCTGACCCTGGCTGTGCTTCAGCTTGAAGCGCTCTTTCGGCGTCCACAGGTCGTCAGGCAGAACCCCTTCCCGAATTTTCACCGAGGTTCCCATCGGAACGAGATCGAACAGCTCTTCGACATCCTCTTTCAGCATCCGGATGCAGCCCTCGGACTCGTCCGCGCCGATGCTGTCCAAATCCTCCGTGCCGTGTATCGCGTACTGCGTATCGGATAACTGCATGCCTCGTGTGCCGTAGGGGCCTCTGGTCGTCCCATTCGGGTTAACCACCTTATCGCTGATCTGAAAATCCCCAAGCGGCGTCTTGGCTCCGCCAAGCCCGACCGCATAGTTCCGAAGCATGATCTTACCGCTGACCACGGCGAGGCGATGCTTGTCCTTGTCAATGATGACCTGCAGCGGCTCCTTGAAATACGGAGCTCCGTCCGGCGAGGTGCCCCAGTATCCGGGCTTGTCCGCCGCTTCTCCTTCTTCCGCATTCCCCTTGGCATCGTCTTGTACCTTGCCGGGAGGGGCATCGTCCTGTTTCAGCTGAATCAGGACATCAAACATGTCCTCCATCGCAGTCGAGCGCCCGGACAGCCAGTTGTTCGGAAACGGCCGAGTCAGCTCATCCAGCGAACTCGGCAGCCGCCCGTGCCGTGTTTGATAGTTCTCCACCGCCTTCTCCAGCACGGCCGTCTCCAATTGCAGATCCGCCCACTGCTTCGCGCTGCGGGCCAATCCCGCACTGCTTTGCGGCTCGCACTCGCATTCTCCGGCAGCTCCTTCGAACGGCGTAATCGCTATTTCCCCTGCCCGGTCCCGATGCAATGCATATAACCGCTCCATATCGCTGCTCCAGAGCAGCCACTTGCCCCGGAGAGGCATACCAAGCGCAACCGACCATGAAGGTAATTGCTCGGGATGCATTAGAAGGCGAGGCAATGCGCTGTCTCCCTCTTCGTCCGCCCCGTCGCCGGCTACTGCGTTCCTGCCTTCGGCCACAGCTGTGAACATCGGTTTACCCGCACGTTCGCCCACCGCTTGCCTGATCGCCGCTGCGGAAGCCGGGGCTTCAGGCTGAGCATCGGCTTCCGCCGGCAATCCTCCCGGATATCCCGGAGCTTGCGCAGGCGGAATGAGAACGAGGAGCAGCAGCGCGAGGGCTACCAGCCAGCGCCGGTTCCGCCTCCGCTTGAGCTCCTTCTCCCGCTCGAGCTGCAGCAGACGCTGCTCGTAATTTTTCCATATGTCCGAAGGGACTTTGCTTAGCTCGAAGGCCTCGTATACCTCCTCAGCCCGGTTATAGCAGTAAGTGGCCTTGCCCTGCTCTCCTGCCCGCTCGTACTCCTTGCCCAGCAAATACCAGGCCATCTTGTTATCGGGATGGGTCTCCACATACCTTTTAAGGTACATTGAATTGTTCATATGAGAGCCTCCAATACGGCTTCAATTGTTATCTAGATCTGGATATGTCCATATCCTTTATATCGGATCCTGCATCCGGAATATGTATAAATTACAGATTGATGCCATATGTCATTCTAGCCTTATGTCCTTATGTCATGCTAGCCCCATATTTTCTGCCCCATGTCATCTTAGTCTTACGCCACTCTCTCGTGTATGTCGCTCGCAATTATCGTCATTTGCGCATACGAAAAACGTCCCCTGCCGCTGCAGGCAGGGGACGTAAGTTATGAGTTCATAAATATAGGATGTTATAGTATTTAGCCGACTCGCAATTATTCAGCGTTGAACGGTTCGTCAGCGATGCGGATCGAATCCGTCGGGCAACCGTCGCAAGCATCGAGCATATCGTCGTGCATGTCTTCCGGTATTTCCGTCACCCCGCGGTTATTGTCCCCGTTAAAGATTACTTCCGCCAGGCCTTCATCATCATAATCGTAAATATCAGGGGCTGTTGCTCCGCAAGCGCCGCATGCGATGCATGTATCTTTATCAACCCAGGTGTATTTAGCCATAGTCTCTCTTCCTCCTGTATATCTATAAACATTCTTTTAAATGAACAAAATACAAGCCAACGGATTTGCTCCGCCATCTTCATATATTAATACAATTTTTTTAGGAATACAAATAAATTTCCTAACATATTCCGACAAAACGACGTCTAATCTTCGTTATTTCGCGATTGGCCATGCTCTCTGGCAAAGTCCATCTGCAGCGATGTTCCTCTCCGTTTATGATCGCGGATGAGGGACGACGGATCATCACCCAGCATGCCGGCCGTCAGCACGGCGCTCTCCCCGAATTTATTGCGCAGCTCGTCCATAACCCGGGTCAGCGACTCCTTCTTCGGCTGCTTCTCATAATCGAACAGATCGAGCTGAATCGCCGCTTCCTCCTTCCGGGCAAGCTGCTGCAGCGTGACGCCGAGCAGCCTAAGCGGGCGTTCCTGCTTCCAATGCCGATCATACAATACACAGGCTTCCCGGTAGATGTCTTCCGTATTCTCGGTCGGAACGGAAAGCTGCTTCGATCGGGTGATCGTCTTCATATCCGGCGTGCGCAGGGTAATCTGGATCCCGCTGGCCATCAAGCCCTTACGCCTTAGCCGGCGCGCAACCTGATCGCTTAAATTCAGCAGCACGCGCTTCGCTTCGTCACTCGAGGTGACGTCCTGCGGCAGCGTCGTCGTGTGCCCGATGGATTTGCTCTGCTCCCGTTCCGCCACGACAGGTGAATGGTCAATCCCGTTCGCGGCGCGCTTCATCCAAGCCCCCGTCACGCCAAAGGCCGAAGTCAGCAAATGTTCATCGGCTTTGGCCAGATCGCCGATGGTGAGAATGTTCAGCTTGCGAAGCTTCTCGGCCGTCTTGCGGCCGATGCCGAACAGCTCGGCGCACGGCTTGCCCCACAGCACATTCGGCACATCCCGGATCCGGAGCACCGAGAGCCCGCTCGGCTTCTTCATGTCCGACGCCATCTTGGCGAGCAGCTTGTTCGGCGCGATGCCGACGGAGCATGGCAGGGACAGCTCCTCGCGGATCCGTTCCTGGATCTCCTTCGCGATATCGAGCGGTGTGCCGAATTGCTTGGAGCCGGTAATATCCAGATAGCATTCGTCGATCGACGTCGCTTCCAGCAGCGGCGTGTAAGCATACGCTATATTCATAAACGCATTGGAGTACTTCCGGTACAGATGGAAATCAGGCTGAATGATGATCAGGTCCGGGTACAGCCGCAGCGCCTGCCTTACATTCATTCCCGTGCGAATGCCGAGGGCACGTGCAGCATAGGAGCAGGTAACGATGACCCCTTTGCGCAGCTCGACGCTCCCGGCGACGGCCGTCGGCTTGCCGCGATACAGCTCCGGCTCTTCCGCCTCATGCACCGAGCAGTAAAAAGCATTCATATCCACATGTAGAATGACGCGGCCGCTGGCCGGATAATAATCATCAATATGTCCCATGGGGATACCTTCTTTCTGTTTGGTACGGTTCTATCTTAAATCCGAGACGCGGTTAATCTCATATTCGATAAGGATAAGGTTACATTCCTGACGCCTACAGCATACCCCTCGACGAATCGAACGGTCAAGACGGCTTGCTTTCTTAAAAGTTTGTTTTACTCTGTTACTTTCCCGCAAAGAAATGCTATAATACAAAATTATAAGAAAATCGTATACCAACAAGCATCATAAGAAGCACTGCTTCAGGCTTGCGGCATCTGGAATGCAAGCGCTATGAATGAATCACACACAAACTAAAAACAGTCCATCCCGGACACCCAAAAAGGAGGACATCATGTCTAAGTCCATTTCCATCTTTGATACGACGCTTCGCGACGGAACCCAAGGCGAAGGAGTCAGCCTGTCAGCGGACGACAAGGTCAAAATTGCCAAGAAGCTGGATGCTCTTGGTGTTCATTATATTGAAGGCGGGATCCCGGGAAGCAACAGCAAGGACATCGAGTTTTTCAAAAGAGTCCAGGAGCTTCGCTTAACCTCCAAAATAACGGCGTTCGGCAGCACCCGCCGCAAAGGTTCCGTTGCGGAGCAGGATGCGAATCTGAAGCGAATCCTGGAGTCGGGCGTACAGGCCGCGACGCTGGTAGGGAAGTCATGGGATTTCCATGTCCATACGGCGCTTCAGACGACGCTGGAAGAGAATCTGTCCATGATCTATGATTCCATCGCCTTTCTTAAGCAGAAGGGACTCGAGGTTATCTTTGACGCCGAGCACTTCTTCGACGGCTATAAGAATAATCCGGAGTATGCGGTTGCCGTGTTGTCCAAAGCCCGTGAAGCAGGCGCCGATTGGCTCGTCATGTGCGACACGAACGGGGGCAGCCTGCCGCATGAAATTTCGCAGATCGTCACTTCTTTGCAAGGCCCTCTGCCAGGTGCCAACCTGGGGATTCATACGCACAATGACTGCGAGCTGGCGGTAGCCAATACGCTAAGCGCTGTACAGGCCGGGGTCCGCCACGTTCAGGGAACGATGAACGGATACGGGGAACGCTGCGGTAACGCGAATCTGTGCTCCATCATCCCGAATCTGCAGCTGAAGCTCGGTTACGAATGCATCGGCGAAGAGAATCTGCGGACCTTGACCAATACCGCAAGATATATCAGCGAAATTGCCAATGTCAACATGCCGGTCAATCAGCCGTATGTCGGCAATGCGGCCTTTGCCCACAAGGGCGGCATCCACGTCTCCGCCATTTTGCGCGATTCCCGGACGTACGAGCACATCGAGCCTGAGAAGGTCGGGAACAAGCAGCGGGTGCTCGTATCCGAGCTGGCCGGCCAGAGCAATGTCGTCTCCAAGGCTCAAGATATGGGCATAGCGCTCGATCCGGCAAGCGAGCAGTCAAAGCATATTATCGGAAAGATCAAGGAGCTTGAGCATGAAGGCTACCAGTTCGAGGGTGCCGACGCATCCTTGGAGCTGCTGCTGCGGGAAGCGAGCGGGGAGCTGAAGGAGTTGTTCACCTTCGAATCCTTCAAAATGCTTGTCGAGAAGGCAGCCGGACAGCCGGTAGTCTCCGAGGCCTTCGTTAAGGTGAACGTTGCCGGGGAGAGCATCTACACGGCGGCTGAAGGCAACGGACCGGTCAATGCGCTTGACAACGCGCTCCGTAAGGCGCTCGTTCAATACTTTCCAACGCTTAAGGAAATGCATCTGGCCGACTATAAAGTGCGCGTCCTGGATGATAAAGACGCCACTGCCGCGAAGGTCCGCGTATTGATCGAATCGAAAAACTTCGAGAATTCATGGAATACGGTCGGCGTATCCAGCAACGTCATCGAAGCGAGCTGGGAGGCGCTGGTCGACAGTATGAGATATGCCCTCCTCGGCCAAATATCGCCGGAGCATGTGCATGCAGCCGAGAAACGGCAGGGGCTGGTCAATCACTAATCACTACTCCACTTAACGAAAAAGAGCGCGGGTATCCAAGCAAGATCGGATACCTGCGCTTTTTTATATGCCGCCGCTTACTCCTTGACAAGCTTCGCAACCTTCTTGTGCAGATCTTTCGGATCAGGCGCACCGAGTATGATTTCCTGGATGACGCCGTTGCGATCGATCAGGACGTTCGTAGGGAAGGCTTGGCCATGGTACAGCCCCTCGAACACCTCCCCCTTCGGGTCCGTGAGGATCGGATAACGAAGATTGTAGTCTTGAATAAACTGCTCTGCTTTTTTCTTATTATCGTATTTGCCTACATTAATCCCGTAAATCTCCAGTTCATCTGCGTACTGCTCCGCCAGCTTGTTAAGCTCCGGCGCTTCCTGCTGGCAGGGACCGCACCAGGACGCCCAGAAGTTGATCAGCAGCGCCTTATCACGCGGGCCTCCGGCGGAATACGTCTCTTTGTCATCAAAGCCTTGGAGCGTAAAAGTCGGGGCGAGCAGCCCTGCTTTGGCTCCCGTCTCGGTCGGAAGAGGCTTCTCCTGCAAGAAGACGGCCTCGATATCGTCGCCGGCCTGATTATAAATGACGGCACCCGCCGCGATAATGATCAGAACCAGGATCATGATGTTACGTTTCATGGGTATGGATTCCTTTGCTATACTTAGTAGGATGCTGCTTTGAAGAAGCGTATCCCCGCTAATATCAATCAGCATCCAATACCTATTGTACCCTGAAACCGGCAACTTTCAAACTACGCAGCACGAAGATAGTAATTGGAGGATGACCATGAATAAATCAGAGAATCCGTTCCGCCCCATTCTCCTCTGCAGGCCCGTATTCGAGCAGATGGCTGCTTATACATACGCCGCGCTTCCTCAAGAGGCATGCGGAATCCTTATCGGGCAGGGGAATCATCAAAATGCACCGATAAGCGTATCGGAATTTATACCTGTACCGAATACCGCCGAGGATCCGCTGCATCATTTTCGGCTTGAGCCGGCGGAATGGACCCGCCTTCTCCTGTCGAAGCGCGGCATCATCGGCTTGTTCCACAGCCATCCCTCCTCCCACCCGGAGCCCTCACGGAAGGACCTTGCCGACCTGCAGGCCTTCGGCGGCCTGTTCAGTATTTATCTCATCGGCACACCGGCTGGAACCGGGACAGAAGAGCTTAAGCTGAACGCCTACCGGGTTGAAGCACGCATGGACAAGGATGAACGAGGGGTTAAGAAAATACAATCGCTCCTCCCTCATACCTTCGAGATCCGGGACGATGGTTAGACAGCCCACCCCGGCTGCTGAACGATACTGCTACTGGCCCTTCAACGGCCGGAAACGGCTCGGGGCTCGTGCTGCGATTCAATCCTTGCCTAAATAAACGTACATATCGCCAAGCGTTTCGGCAAAGCCCCGCTCCTGGATTTCCCGTATATAGCGCGTCCACAGGCGGGCGGTCATCCGGGCATCGGACAATGCCTGGTGCCTTCCTTCCACCGGAATGCCGCTGCTTTGCAGCAGCTCATCCAGGCTGTAGCCAGTTTGTCCGGGGAAGAGCTTCTGTGCCAGCATCATCGTATCCAGCAGTCTGTGGGAGAGACGGACCTTAGACGTTTTCCACAGCGCCGCATTCAGAAACCCCCGGTCATGCGCGGCAGCATGGGCAACCAGAACACTGCCGCCGACAAAGCTCATGAAATCGCGAAGCCCCTCCACTAAAGGCGGGGCTTCATCGACCATAGCCTGCGTTATGCCCGTCAGCTCCGTGATCGAAGGAGGCACCGGAGCGCCGCTGTTAACGATCATGTGGAATTCATCCTCTTCGATGATTCGCTCTCCTATGGCCCTGACCGCTCCGAACGATAAGATTTCATCACCGTGCTGATGATGGAACCCTGTCGTCTCCAGATCGAACACGACGACCTCCAACTCGTTCAGGGGCGTCCCCAAAGCTTCCGGCCTCCGGTTATCCTTCATTTGCGAACGGATAAAGGCAAGCTGCTGCGCCGTCTGGGCACCGCGCATTGACGTGATGGCGGAATGGATGTTGCGGGGGCGGAGCATATTCCAGAACCCTCCGCCCGGTTGGACTGGCTCTGTCATAGGTTCCTCCTTTCCGCAAAACGATGCTCTCGCTGCAAGGAGCGGTGAATCCGTCTCACCACGCCCAGCGTATCGCGGAGCTCATACTGCACGTTTTTGTTCTTAAGCTGCTCTTTCTGAATATAACCGCTGCTCTTGACCAGCCCATCCTCGATGCGCCAAGGAGTATCGTTACGGTAACGCAAGGCTGTAAGGAATGCGCGCTGCACGCTCTCGAGCAGCAAATTATCCCCTTCGAGCAGCATCACTTTCTCCATCCGCTTCAAGGTGGAATGCTCGATAATTCCCCGCTGTAGCGCCATCGTTCGAATGCTGTTCACCAGCGGGATATACATCCCGTATTTCACGTCAAAATCGCCTGCATGCTCGCCGAACCTTTCGGTCACGATTCTGCCCATCACGTTTAGCGTAGCTTTATGCCGGACCGTGTTTCGCAACACGGCATGCGTAATTCCCGGATGCTGCGCCACCGAGCTTCGGAAATGGGACAGCCATGCATCAGAAAGCTCGGGGCATCCGGCGATGAGGCGAAGATCGGAGGCTATGATCAGATTCCGGATCGGCTCCCACTCGTGATTACTGCTCCATTCAAGGATCTGATTCTTCCAGTCTTCAAGACGCATACTCCACAAGGGCTCGGAGCACATCACCCTGCCCGGACATTTTGGATAACCCAGCACTTCCAGCATGTCGGCGAGTCTCAAACCGAATTCGCGGAAATATGCCAGATCCTCCCCCTGCATCTCATCGCCGATGATCAGACCGTTATCTTGATCGCTCCATAATGTCGCCTCCTGCCTTCCGATGCTGCCAAAAGCAACAAAAGCATAACGTGCGGGAAGCCGTCCGAAGCCGGCCTCCCACATGTTCTGCTCACAGAGCTCCGCTGCGCGCCTGTTGATCTGGTCATGCATGCTGTTCACGGAAGCGACCCACTCCAAAAACTCCATCTTGGGGCGCAGATCAAGCAGCTGCTGTTGACATGTAATCCGTACATCACGCAATTGCTCGACTGAATTTGCTTTCTGAATGTCCGGCATTTCCGAATGCTCCAGAAGCCGGTTGACGGATGCTTTGGATTCCATGCTGCGGCCTCCTTATTTATTCAATCATTCACATGACAGTAATGCTTAAAGCGCAGGATCACTGCCCGGTGCCGGATTCGGTCCGGTACGGAAGCTGCCCGATTTTACTTCGGATTCGGTCATCAGCTTCATTTGCTCCGGATAACCATACGTTCCGTGCTCGCTGATGTCCAGACCCATCAACTCCTCTTCCTCCGTTACGCGAAGACCCATCGTTACTTTCATAATGTACAAAATGATAAAGGAGATCACGAGCACGAATGCGAATGTGCCGATCAGCCCGAGGAGCTGCACGCCAAGCTGGCCGAAGCCTCCGCCGTAGAACAGTCCTGCTTTACCGACGCCGGTAATTTCAACAAGTCGTGGAGCCGCGAACAGGCCTGTGGATACCGCCCCCCACATTCCGGCGACGCCGTGCACGGAGAACGCGTATACCGGATCGTCGATGCCTTTGCGGTCAAACCACTGCGCCGTGAAAAAGGTAATCGTTCCTGCAATCGCACCGATAACGACTGCGGCCCATGGCTCTACGAATGCACAAGCGCCGGTGATTGCAACGAATGCAGCCAGAATACCGTTGAGCATGCTTGGAATATCGGCTTTGCCGAGCACCGCCCAAGAAATGAGCAGGGCTGCCAGCGCGCCTGCTGCCGCTGCGATATTCGTATTTAAAGAAACGAAGCCGAAGAATCCGTCCGTCAGCGCCGAAATGGTGCTGCCCGGATTAAAGCCGAACCAGCCGATCCAAATGATAAATACACCGAGAACCGACAGCACTTGGTTATGGCCGGGAATGCTGTTGGGCTTCCCGTCTTTGTTGTATTTGCCAAGACGAGGCTTCAGCAGAATAGTAGCTACCAGAGCTGCCGTAGCACCGGTCAAGTGAACGACGGTCGAACCGGCGAAATCCTGCATCCCCAGAGCACCGAGCCAGCCGCCGCCCCATACCCAGTGAGCAACGACCGGGTAAATGACGATCGTGAACAACAGTCCAAACACGATATACACGCTGAGCTTAGCGCGTTCTGCCATGCCGCCGCAGGCGATTGCCAAGGATACGGCAGCGAAGGACAGATGGAATAAGAACATAATCGTTGTCGGCACATCATAAATCGACAATGAGTCGAATGAGCTTGCGGCATTATCTCCGCTTAGGAAGAAGCCCTCAAACCCGAAGAAGCTGTTGCCGTTGCCGAAGGCCAGACCAAATCCGAACGCCCAGAATGCGACAATCGAAATGCCGAAGGTGAGGAAGGTCTTCCCAGCGACGTGCCCGGCGTTTTTCATCCGGACCGAGCCTGCCTCCAGCAATGCGAAGCCGGCTTGCATAAAGAATACAAGCAAGGCAGCCAGAAATACGAATACGGAGTTTAGTCCCGCCGTCAATTCAACGTTTGAGGCCCCTTCTTCCGCGGCGAACGCATTAACCGGAAACACCAGTAATGCGAGCATCCCCACCATTAAACCAATCCATCTTTTTTTCATCAAGCCTTGCACTCCCCTTCATGTCATATAATATAACACAAGTTCAAATTCTTATTGTTATTATAGGGAGCATCCTTCGCGATTTCAACGGCTTTTTTCAAAAAAATGATAACAAACCGCCGTTTTATGTAATAAAATATAACATATAGTGTTTACAGTGCAAACTCTCCGTACATTTCTTAGGAAGCGGTATAGGGGCATCGGCCAGCATATTCGTCACAACTATGACGTTTGACTGTACGGTTCCGAATCATGTATCATATTTCTATTAAAATGAAAATATATTGCTTTCATTAATGTCCAATCAAAGAACCTGTGAGGTGATTTCATTATGGGGATCATGAAAGGAAACCTTTTCCGGATCGGAGAGCTGGCGAAGGCAGCCGGAATCAGTGAAAGAACCATTGATTATTACACCAAGCTGGGATTGATCTCCCCTGAAAAACGGACGTTAAAAAATTACCGTTTGTACAGTTCCGAAACCTTAAGCACGCTCGAACGTATTAATCAGTTGAAGCAAGAGAAATATACTCTCGAAGAGATTAAGGACAGATTGAACCGGTGGAAATCCGTACCGAATGATTCCGAAATGACCGAAAAGCTGACCGAACTGGAAATCCAGATGAAGCAGCTGGAGCGCAACGTCAAGGAGCTCAATCCGCTTCTTCGTGAGATGAAGCCTAGTCAGGCCCGGGAGGTACTTGCGAATATTTTGCCCAAAGGAGCTGCATGTATCGAGTCACTTCAAATTTTGCTGAATCAATTCACGTCGATGTAGTCATGTAGCAGTCACAATCTTATTACGATGGGGGTATGATAAATGTACGCTGACTGGATGTTTGTTCTTATTATCATCGCTTTTATTTTCTCTTTATGGGCACAGTTCCGGGTAAAAGGAACGTTTAATAAATGGGCTAAGGTTGACAACAGCACCGGATTGACCGGCTATGATGCCGCACGACGCATGCTCGACGCCAACGGTCTGCACGATGTGCCGATCGAACCGGTGCCGGGCGCACTGTCCGACCATTACGATCCCGTTAAACGGGTGGTTCGCTTGTCGGAGCCGGTATATTACGAGCGTTCGATCTCTGCGGTTTCGGTAGCATGTCACGAGGTGGGCCACGCAATCCAGCATGCCGAGCATTATCCGATGCTGGTGGCGCGTCACAAGATGTTCCCGGTCGTTAACTTCGCTTCCGGCATCGCACCGTTTCTCCTAATTGCCGGGTTCCTGTTCCAGGCGATGAACCTCGTCGGTCTCGGTATCATCTTCTTCTCTTGCGCCGTGGCTTTCCAGCTGGTAACACTCCCTGTCGAGTTTAACGCCAGCAGCCGTGCCCGCCAGTTGATGGTTCAGGAAGGTTATATTGCGAACAACGAAGAACGCGGTGTGGCCAAGGTACTGAATGCTGCCGCTCTGACCTATGTCGCAGCAGCGCTGATTTCCTTGCTGGAGCTGATCCGTTACATTATGATCTTTACAAGCAATCGAGAGTAATCTTGCTTACCATCACCCCCGATCGGGCCGCTAGCGGCATGATCGGATGACAATCCAAAGATGCAACAAGCAAAGGGCCTCCCCTTACAGCCGCTACCGGCGTAAAGGGAAGCCCTTTTTCTGTGGAAACTTATGATAATTCGAATAACGAACCGCAATGCGCTAACTAGGGAGATGAAACCGACTCCCCTTCTTCTCCTTCCGGCTTGACGGATGGATCAATCCCGAAATATTGAAGGAGGAATGTGCGGAAGGCCTGGGCAACAGGCGGAAGCTTCTCATCCGCGCGATGAATCAGGCCGATTGAACGCGTAACCTTCGGTTCGGAAATCTGAACACGGGCCGGCTGAAGCGGGTTGGTCTGAAACAGCGCCATTTCGGGGAGCAGACTAACCCCCATGCCGGCTGCAACCAGTCCCCGAATCGTATCCGTCTCTTCCCCCTCGAAGGCGATCTTCGGGGTGAATCCGGCTTCCAGACAAGCATGCCAGACGATCGGACGGAGGGAGTAGCCTTTGCTGAACAGCACAAACCGCTCATCCTTGAGCTGCTCCAGCTTGATCGACTTCTCGCCGGCCAGCGGATGATTCGGAGGCAGGATCGCGAACAGCTCCTCCGTCAGCACGATATCTCCATCCACCTGCTCATGCCGTTCCGGAAACGGCGACACGAAGGCCAGATCCACCTCCGCCGTCACCACATCCCGGATCAGCGTCGGAAACATGCCTTGCTTGAACCGGAATTTGACGTTCGGATACTTCTTCCGAAACTCGGCTACAATCGAAGGAATCAAGTGTATGCCAAGGCTGTGAGGAAATCCGATGCGAATCTCCCCTTGCTCCGGGTCCAGAAATTCATGAATTTCGACGACCGCCCGCTCCAAGTCTTTCATGATGCTTTCCACCCGTTTGCAAAAAAGCTGTCCGACCGGAGTCAGCTGCAGATTCCGGCCCTTCTGCATGAACAAATTAACACCCAGCTCTTCTTCCAATTGATGAATCTGACGGCTGACGGCTGACTGAGCCACATGAAGCTCCTCCGCCGCTTGGGTAACGTGTTCCTTCTGCGCAACCTTTACAAAGTATTGCAACTGTCGTAATTCCACGCCTTTTATCGCTCCATTCTCATTCCCTAGAAAACTTTATCGGATCATTCATTATATTTGTTACAGCACCTCTACAGATCTGATTAAGTCCTCTGCTTAAATAATCGAATCATCAGACCATAGAGGAAAAACCCGCCGATCAGTCCGCCGAAATGCGCGACGAGGCTGATTCCCGGCGTAAAGGAGAGGACAATCCCTAAGATCAGCAAAGTGAACAATGTCCTGCGCGACGCCATGTCCATGACATGCCGTTGAAAGAGCGCAATATACAGATAGGCTCCGTAGGCCCCGTAGATGGCGCCTGACGCGCCCACAAGAGTCTCATAGCCTTCCATACGGCCGTAATAAGCCAGGGCGATCACGTTCCCCAGAATGCCGCTGAGCAGGTAGAGCAGCCCGAACTTCCAGCTTCCCATAATGCGCTCCAGCGGCGGGACGAAGACGAGCAGGGCAAAGCTGTTAAACAGCAGGTGATCGAACCCGTTGTGCAAAAACATCGCCGTCACGTAACGCCAAGGTTCCCCCGTAAATTGCGGCAGATCCGTCAGCGCCCCGTATTTCAGCAGCGTGATCGGATTTCGGGAGCCGCCGTCGAAGACCGTAATAAAGAACATCACCAGGTTTGCAACCAGCAGCAGCGAAGTGACGGGATAATAACGGAGATAGCTTCTCCAGTTCTCATAACGAACAAATATCATAGCATCCTCCTCTTCCAAGCCAAACAGGACGTCCGGAAAGTGGACATATCCTTTTTAAAAAGATTATAATGTACCATGAACCTGATCACCAAACTTTGATATCCAAGGAGGAGATTTCTCATGGCTCAAGAACGCACGGGGGCTGCCACATTCAAGGGCAATCCTATTACACTTATCGGACCTCAGCTTAAGGTTGGCGATTCGGCACCTGATTTCACGGTGAGCAAAAACCTGCTGGAGGATGCATCCCTTAAGGACTTTGCAGGCAAAATCAAGCTGATCAGCGTCGTCCCTTCCCTCGACACCGGCGTATGCGATGCGCAGACCCGCCGCTTCAACGAAGAAGCCGCAGGGCTCGGAGACGACGTTGTCGTGCTGACGATCAGCGCCGACCTGCCGTTCGCCCAAGCCCGCTGGTGCGGAGCAGCCGGCGTCGACCGTGTCATTACACTGTCGGACTACAAATCCCGTTCTTTCGGGGAAGCCTACGGCGTGCTCATCAAGGAATTCCAGCTTGATATGCGCTCGATCTTCGTGGTCGACAAGGAAGACAAGATCGCCTATGTGGAATACCTCGGTGAAATGACAGAGCATCCGAACTACGAAGCGGCCGTCGATGCCGTGAAGTCTCTTCGATAGAACCGCTTAGCCGCGGTTACATACGAAAATAAAAGCATCACCTTTAAAAAAGCGGGAGAGCAGCTCTCCCGCTTTTATCTATTGCCTAAGCATCCACTTTATACTTGCCGAGCTTCTTGTCCAGCACAGCGTACAGGTTCAGGATGACCCGGTAATTCGCCCCCAGGTCGCCCAGCGAGCCGCGGGAGGCCGAATACATATCAACTGCGCTGCGTACGGGACTGATGCCCAGCACGGATACGGTAATGTCCAGCGTTCGTCCGAAGGACGTTCTTTTCTCGAGTGTGATTTCTCCAACGGACTTTACTTCATGCAGCACTTTATAGCCCGGAATTTTTTTGAGTGTCGAGGTAACCTCTTCAAAACACTTTTCTTTTGAAAGATTGTAATAACGCGTCTTCAGCTTGGGATCTTTCGCACGGTCGCTTGTGCCGTCATAGCTGCGCACGATACCGATTAGAACTCGTTTTAATGACAAAGACCGTTCCTCCTTTATAAATGACCGTTCCTTTACCTACTAGTTTAACATTGTTTAGGCTTTCAGCAAACCTTTATATCCAGCAAAAAAAGGCATCTCTTCACTTCGGATTCGAAATAAAGAGATGCCGCTTCATAATCAGTACGAAACCCGCCTATGCCGTCCGGTAAACATTGTCTTCGAACCTGCTTAAGCAGGTGGGTGACCGCAGAACCGCTTATGAATTCCCCTTGTCATATAGACAGGGCTTTCCAGCCACGGTTACATATTGATCTCCCTAGACATCGTCATTGGTTCAAAACAACGGAAAACCGAAACGAACATCGCAGGATGTAGTCTTATTATAGGGGGTTTTGCCGCAAAAGTAAACCTATGAATTTCGCGGTTTCGATCCTTTATCCTCGGTTTTGACGTTATCCATGCTTTCGAGCAGCGCCTGCTCCGTCTCCGATTCCTCTTCCTCGGCTTGTCTCATCTTCTCCTGCTGCTCCTGCATCTTGGTAAACGTTGCATAGAAGTTAAAGAACGCGAACAATGCCATCAGGCAGAAGAGGAAGAACACGAACAGCACAGGCATTTGCGTGCCGATATATACCAAGATAGCGCTTCCGGCAAGCGTCGAAAACACCCGGAACGGACGAATCAAGGTCAGCAGGACCGCATTTTTCAGAAGCTGGGTCGTCTTCATCTCATAATGGACCGTCATGGAAAAGAAATTAAACAACGAGACGAACAGCACGATGAGCAGCACCAGCATAACGATGCCGACGAGCTGAAAGCCGTCTCCAAGCTGCGTCATATACACCGTATAATCCACATACATAATCACGAACAGCAGGGTGTAGACGAATCCGCCGATCATGCTTTGCTTATAATTTTCCTTATAGCCCTTGAAAAACGTTTTAAATACAGGTACATCCGGGTTCCCCATCACCCACTTGCGGACTACGGTAAAAAGGGCAGCGGTTGCAGGGAACAGCACAAAAGGCGACAAGATCCCCAAAATCCAGTTCGACAGCAGCTGCTCGTTATGAGCATCCGGCGTCTGGACGGCCATCAGGAATTTGGTCAGTACGATAAACAGGAATGGCGATGTGCATAAAACCCATAAAATATTAGAAAACGCGATGCGGGTAATCCATTCGGTGAGCTTATATAAGCCACCCATGGCTCCTTTCATTTCCAAATCTTTTCCTCCTCACTCAAAGCATGCATGTATCTATTAATATACCTTATATCGCATAGGCATGACCAGAGCCTAATTTGCGGCGGTCTGGGTGAATATCCAATCGCATAACCTGATATCACCATAGGATATCTCGTAATCCATTCAAATCAATGCTTCAATTCTCACTAATCAGAGGAGGGAATATGCATGTCTAACGTAGGCGGTTACGGTTATGGCGGAACTACTGGAGTAGTTCTGGTTCTCTTCATCCTGCTTGTTATTATCCTTAGCACATTCTATATCTAATGGATGAATTAGCAGCTTAAATGCATGATACAGCTAAGCTAAACACCATTGAACTCGTAAAAAAAGACGAAGCGCCTCTGCCCCATGCGAATGCGGGCAGGTGCTTCGTCTTTTTCATTCCATTCAAGCGATGGCCAGCGGGCTATTGCCGCTGCCGATCGGATTACTCGTCTCCGCTGCGGTTCGGACGGCGTTCGCCGCCGCCGCTGTAGCTGCGCTGCTTACGTTCGCCGCTGTTGTTGCGGTCACGGTTGTAGCCGCCATCGCGGTTATTGTAGCTGCCGCCTCCGTCACGACCGTAGCCGCCCTTGGAGTAGCCTCCGCGGTTGCCGCCACCGCCTTCGCGGTTACCGCGATAGCCTCCGCTGCGGCCGTTATAACCGCCGCTAGGCTTGCGTCCGCTGCGGATGTCCGGCTTCCGGCGCTTCGCGCGAATCGGATCCTCCGGCGTAAGGTGGATATCGGCTGCTTCCTTCTTGTCTCCGGTCAGGAGCTTCATCGCAGCTGCAAGCAGCTGAACGGAGTCATACTGCTCCAGAAGCTGGATGGCAAGCCCTTTATATTCGGTCAGCTCGCCTTGGTCGATGATTTCCAATACGCGTTCAGCGATGACGCGCTGCTTGCCTTCAATGGCTTCGGCCATCGTTGGCAGCGGCTTGCGCGGAATCCGGTGACGGGTAACGCGCTCGATGAAGTACAGATGATCCATTTCACGCGGGGTAACAAAGGACCATGCCGTTCCTTCTTTCCCTGCGCGGCCCGTACGGCCGATACGGTGTACATAGCTTTCCGGATCCTGCGGCAAGTCGAAGTTGACGACATGCGTTACGCCGGATACGTCCAGACCCCGAGCGGCTACGTCGGTTGCTACCAGCACATCGATGCTGCCGTCGCGGAACTTGCGCATAACGGTGTCGCGCTGGTGCTGAGACAAGTCGCCATGGAGGCCGTCTGCGGAATAACCGCGTTTTTGCAGCGCTTCGGCCAATTCGTCTACACGGCGCTTCGTGCGGCCGAATACAATCGCCAGCTCAGGCGATTCCATATCGAGGAGACGGCTCAGCGCCTCGAACTTCTGACGCTCAGGAACCTCGATGTAGGCTTGGTCGATCAGCGGTGCGCTCACATGCTTAGGAATGACGGATACATGCTCCGGATCCTTCAGGAACTGGGAAGCCAGCTTCTGGATGTTCGGAGGCATCGTTGCGGAGAACAGCAGGGTTTGGCGATTTTCCGGTACCAGCTTCAGGATGGATTGGATATCATCCATGAAGCCCATGTCCAGCATTTCATCCGCTTCGTCCAGCACGACGGTTTGAACATCGTCAAGCCGGATGGTCTTCCGGTTAATGTGGTCAAGCAATCGGCCAGGTGTGCCGATAATAATTTGAGGCTTCTTTTTCAAAGCGCGAATTTGCCGGCCTATATCTTGTCCGCCGTAAATCGCAAGGGAGCGGATCCCTTTAAATCTGGACAATTTGCCGATCTCTTCGGCAACCTGAATGGCGAGCTCGCGGGTTGGCGTCATGACGAGAGCGACGATCCGCTCTTCTTCTTTCGCGATTTTGTGAATAAGAGGAAGGCCGAATGCTGCGGTCTTACCGGTACCTGTCTGTGCTTGTCCGATCATGTCCTTTCCGGTGAGGGCAATCGGGATGGATTGGGATTGAATCGGTGTCGCTTCTTCAAATCCAAGTTCCGTAATCGCTTGAAGCACTCGGGGCTCCAAGCCAAAATCTGCAAAATTTTTCAATAGGTTCATACTCCTTCTATCTGTGGACTCCACTTTCTTCTCTGTATTCTTAAGTAGTGGTAACGTTTATAGGCTTTCCCGGCCAGCAGGATTTTCTGCATGAGGTGAACCGGTATATTTCTCTCTGATCACCAGCGGTGTAACTGGTTAATGTATAATCATCCTGATAAGCTTCCAAAAAGTTATCATTGTAACGGACTACTCAAGAATATCCAATACATTATATCACAAAACATTTCTGGAATACCAGCAAGCTTCAAGAAGTCATAATAACCGGGAGGTGATTCCTATGTTGAAGCGTCTATGGACCTACTTCTCCATCCTATTCGGCGGCATCATCATTGCCGCAGGCTTCAATCTGTTTCTGATTCCGCACCATCTGCTCAGCGGCGGCGTTTCCGGCGTTGCCATGCTGATCGGTTATTTCACGCCGCTTAATATCAGCATCCTGTACTTCGTGCTCAACATTCCCATCCTCCTTGCAGGGTGGTTCCAGCTTGGAAAACATTTTGTCGTGCTCAGCGTGCTCTCGGTCCTCGTGACAACGGTGTTTCTCGAGATCATTCCGGTCAGCGCCGTCGCCACCGACATGCTCCTCTCCGCCGTCTTCGGAGGAATCCTGGTCGGCTTCGGAACCGGCCTGTCCTTCCGGGTCGGCGGCTCGACCGGGGGATTTGACATCATCGGCTCCATCGTCACGAAATATCGCGACTTTCCGGTCGGCAGCGTCCTGGTATCGCTGAACGCCATCGTTATCCTGGCCGTCACTTATCTCGAGAACGACTGGAACCTCGCGCTTGCCTCCATGGTGTCCATTTACCTGGCGGGCAAAATGATCGATATGCTGCACATCAGCCATATCAAAGTGACCGTGTTCATTGTAACGAATCAGACCGAGGCCCTGCTGGAGAAGCTGCTCAAGCGCCCACGGGGCGTTACGAAGATCAAAACCCAGGGGGCGTTCAGCCACAAGGAGAAGGACATGCTGATGACGGTCACGACGAAATACGAGCTCGCTGAATTAAAGCATATCATTACACAGACTGATCCGGACGCCTTCGTCAACATCGTGGAGACGGTTGCGGTGATGGGACAGTTCCGCAAGAACTAATTGCCAAGATGAAAACACGGCAATTTTTGTGGTATAATATGAATGCCAGGTTCCTACAATATTCATGAGCTACTCTTCGTTGCCCCAATTTTAATGTTTTTCCGTTTTACAATAAGAACGTCCTGCCTGACCAAATTTGGAAGGAGAGGGTGATTTTTTATGGAAATGGAAACGGTAAAATTGTCACAGATCGTCATGAAGTGGTTCCCGGAAATGATTCCGTTCTTCAGACAGAGCGAGCTAAATTCCATGATCGTTTTGAGGGACGGGCTGAATATTTTGGAGCAGGATGACGCTTTGGAAATTATTCAGTACAGCATTTGCGAACACCAAAGCCACACGCTGCTGCATTAATGGAATATCCGCTTGAAATATTTGCAAGATCAATGCCGTTGTTCACCGGTGCATGCCGCTGAACAGCGGCATTTTTTGCCCGAATTCTCCTACGACGACAGCCCGGCTTGGCCAAGCTTAAGCCCCTCATCCTAAACATTATCGCTCGTCTTTGCCGGTGCATTTCTAAAATCCGATGCAGGATCGTTGATCTAGGCAATCCGTCTGCAATTAACTGTCCTCCCTTCAATTTCCTATCGTAATTATGTCCACTTTCGGTAAATATGGAAAAGTCGTTTAAATTGCCCTTCACCCGTTTAATGAACCAATACCGCATGCTTTAGCTCCATATCTTGGGCGAATGTAACAAACCTGTTCTTTTTGAAAGCTGCGGTTCCATTATAATCATGGTGAATGTAGACAAGGGAGAGAGTAATTATGAACATCATCTTGGCATTTTTCATCTTGGCTGCCGCGGGCTTTGGCGGCTCCGGCGCGCAGGAGAGCCCGCTTACAACCCAATTGCAGGCTTCCTGGAACTCCGCAGTGATTCAGAGCATGCATCAAAATCAGGGGAAGGGTCAGGGACAGAACGGCATCAAGCCGAATACGACCGAGATCGACCCGCAAGTCGACGCACCGAAAGTCAAAGGCATTTATGTAACAGCTTACAGTGCCGGGGGCTCCAGAATGACACAGCTTATTGACCTGATGGACACAACGGAGCTGAACGCCATGGTCATCGATATCAAGGACGACGAAGGCTACATAACGTACAAAACCGATAATCCGAAGCTTCAAAAGCTTGGAAAGTCCCAGCCCTTTATCAAGGATATCCATCAGCTGATGAAACGGCTGGAGAAGCATGACATTTATCCGATCGCCCGTGTCGTCGTGTTCAAGGATACGATCCTGGCCAAGAAGAATCCGGAGCTGTCCTTCCGCAAAGGAGACGGCACCGTGTGGACCAACGGCGGCGGAGACAGCTTCGTCAATCCGTACAGTAAAGAGGTATGGGATTACAATATCGAAATCGCCAAAGAAGCAGCCAAGCTCGGCTTTAAGGAGATCCAGTTCGACTATGTCCGGTTCCCGGAAGGCTTTGAGAAGCGGGCCGACACTTTGAAGTATGTGAAAACCGAGCAGTCCCGCGTCGATGTCGTATCGGATTTCGTCCAGTATGCCCGTGAAGAGCTTGCACCGCTCGGCATCCGCGTTTCCGTCGATATTTTCGGCTACGCGGCATCGGTGCCGGCAGCAGAAGGAATCGGCCAGGATTTTGTAAAGATATCGAATAATGTGGATATTATCAGCCCGATGGTATACCCGAGCCACTACACGACGGGCTGGTTCGGCGCCGAGGTGCCGGATAAGGCTCCGTACCAGACCATCAAGGGATCGATGGAGGATACCCACAAGAAACTCAAAGAGCTGGGCGACAATAAGCCGATCATCCGCCCATGGATTCAGGATTTCACGGCCAGCTGGCTGGGCAAAGGGAATTATATCAAATACGGGAAAAAACAGATTGAAGAGCAGATTCGGGCCTTGAAAGATACCGGAGTCGACGAGTATTTGCTCTGGAACGCCTCCAACCGTTATACGGAAGGCGTGAAGTATAAATAAACCTTAAGAGCCAGGCCGATCATGCGGCCGGGCTCTTTTTCATGAGACTGCTCGAACAGGGCTGCGCTCCCATGCCTGAACGGAGAGATTGAGTTATTTCGGCCGGCATATGGACGTAAATGAACCTTTCGCTCCATTTACGAATATGGAGGCTTGGCGAAGGATTCATGTCTTGACATCGGATGCTATGATGATTGTGGGACATGCACTTTCCCGGTCCGAGCCTAAAAGGATGTCATTCTTTGGTTCTTTTACTGCGCGCGGTGTGGCGCGAATCTAACGAATGGTCACCGCTCGCATTCGGACAGCGTGCAAATACTAAAGAGAGAAAGGCAATATGCAGCATGCAATCTACCACGACGATCCAGGGGAAACTGAGGCAGTTCGCCGTCATTCTCATCCCCATTCTCGTAACACAGCTGGCTTTATCCGCCATTACTTTTTTCGATACGAATATGTCCGGCAAATTCAGCTCCGTCGATCTGGCCGGCGTTGCGATCGCCACCAGCATCTGGGTTCCGGTACAGACCGGACTCAGCGGCATTCTGATGGGAATTACCCCCGTCGTCTCCCAGCTAGTCGGCGGGCGCCAGGAGAACAAGGTGGCCTATCAGGTTAACCAGGCACTGTGGCTGTCCATCTTGCTGGCCGTTATCGTGCTCGCTGCGGGATACGCCGTCGTCCCGAGCATTCTCGGAGCGATGAACCTGGAGCCTGAGGTTCGCCATGTCGCCGCGAGGTTTTTGGCCGCCATTTCGGCAGGCATTATTCCGCTGTTCGCCTATACGGTGCTCCGCTGCTTTATCGATGCCCTTGGACAAACCAAAATTTCCATGGTCATCACCCTGATTACGCTTCCGATCAACGTCGGGCTGAATGCCCTCTTTATCTATGGCTTTTGGGGCTTTCCCAGGCTTGGAGGCGTCGGGGCCGGCGTTGCATCCGCCATTACCTACTGGGCGGTGCTGGTCATTGCGATCATAACCGTCCACCGGGTGCACCCGTTTGCTGAATACGGCATCTTCCGCAGTTTCTCCAAGATTTCCTTCAGCGCTTGGAAGGGACATTTGAAGATCGGATTGCCCATTGGCTTCTCGATTTTCCTGGAAACCGCCGTGTTTGCAGCCGTAACGTTGCTGATGAGCGGCTTTGATACGGCTACGATCGCCGCGCACCAAGCAGCCTTGAACTTTGCCTCCACGCTGTACATGCTGCCGCTGAGCATCTGCATGAGCTTAACGATCCTGGTAGGCTACGAGGTCGGATCGGGTCGGATGAAGGATGCATGGCAGTACGCCAAGCTTGGGATCGGCACCGCCGTCATCCTCTCGCTGATAACGGCCGTCATTCTGCTTGTTGCCGGACGCCAGGTTGCGGGCTTGTACTCGAATGAACCTGCCGTAATCGCACTCATCCAGCAGTTTCTCCTGTATGCGATCTTCTTCCAGATCTCGGACGCCATTGCGACACCGACGCAGGGAGCGCTGCGGGGGTACAAAGATGTGAATGTGGCTTTCATCCTGGCCCTCGTCTCGTTCTGGGTGATCGGCTTGCCCGTCGGATATGTACTGGCCAATTACACGGATTGGCACGCCTTCGGCTATTGGATCGGCCTCATAACGGGCCTTGCCGCCGGTGCAGCGCTTATGCTGAGGCGCCTGGTCAAGATCCAGCGCAGATTCACCGAGCAACAGATGCCTGCTCGATCAGCCGCTTCCTCGCTTCCTCATCATCAATAGCCCGATTAAAAAAGACCGTCTTCCATTGCAGCGCTTCAGCTTCTGCAATGGAAGGCGGTCTTCTTTTGGTTGTGCATTAAAGGAAATCCGTAATTCGATTACTGCGACAGACGAAGTGCCAGATCGTACAACTCTCGATTGAATTCCTTCTTCGTATTCACGACCTTGTCAATATCGGTCAGGACGAGCTCGCCTTTGATGATGCCGCACCCTTTATCCGATTCTCCGTTGATCAGGCTGCGTACGGCGAAGTCGCCGAGACGGCTGGCAAGATTGCGGTCGAACGGCGTTGGCGCACCGCCGCGCTGAATATGTCCAAGCACGGTTACGCGGGCGTCGATGGAAGCATGACATTCCTTCAGCTTGCTGACAACGTCTTCGCCCCGGCCCACGCCTTCGGCTACAATAATGATGCTGTGGCGCTTGCCCTTCGCAAAGTTCTCTCTGAGGCGCTCTGCCACCTCATCCAGGTTAAATTCCACTTCAGGGACCAAAATAGTCTCTGCGCCGGAGGCAAGCCCTGCATGCAGCGCAATGTCGCCGCAGTGGCGTCCCATGACCTCGACGACGGATGAGCGCGCATGAGAGGACATCGTGTCGCGCAATTTGTTAACCGCATCGACAACGACGCTTACCGCGGTGTCAAAGCCGATCGTGTAGTCGGTAAAGGAAATATCGTTGTCAATCGTTCCCGGCAGACCCATCGTTTTGATGCCGAGCTTGCTCAGCTTGTTAGCGCCTTGGTAAGAGCCGTCGCCGCCGATGACAACGAGTCCGTCGATGCCGTGCTGATTCAGCACATCAGCGCCCCTCTGCTGCCCTTCCGGCGTCTTGAACTCCGCGGATCGGGCCGACCGAAGAATCGTGCCTCCCCGCTGGATGATATCCCCAACACTGCGAAGATCCATCTTGATAATATCGTTCTCGAGAAGCCCCTGGTATCCGCGCTGGATCCCGTATACCTCAAGCCCATAATACAAACCGCTGCGCACCACGGCGCGAAGCGCTGCGTTCATCCCCTGGGAATCCCCGCCGCTCGTAAGAACTGCAATTTTTTTGACTGCTGTCATAATTCTTGTTTCCTCCTTCTATGTCACTCATGCTTATGCTTGCGAATCCAACGACTGTTGACGTAGAAGAACAGCCTTGTCATCGGGCTTCTCCTCATCAGGCGTTTGGACACGGTGCGAACCAGCTGCTGCTCGCTGACTTTTGGATCGGATAAATATAACGCCAGTAATCCCTCAATGATCATCCGATGAAAAGGGGTGGAGGGAATTGCTCTGACATCCTTCCGGGCCCAATCGACAATGGAAGCAATGCGGTTCAGCATCGTATCGGCATCTTCGTAGTAGTTGCAAAAGTTCAGATCGCCGCCCAGCCTGTCTTCGTCCTGATCAATCAGGTAATCCAGCATAATGTGGAGACTGCATACATTCGGAAAATAAGAGGCATGAATTCTGGATGCATCCTCATCATCCAAAAACGGATCGGTCGCAGCCAAAAACAGCATGAATACGCCCAGCGTGGATCCCGTTGCAGCAGCAAACTCATTCCACCGCAAGTGCGGCGTATGATGGGCATGCTGGGACCACCATTCAAGCAATGCAGCCTCCCGCTGATCCGGGTGGATATGCTTGTAAACCTGCAGATCCGTGTACAGCCCGGCCAATTTCCTTATGTATGGCTTTGCTGCCTCATATCCCGACAATTGGCCGATGCAGTCCCGGCATGTCTGCACCAGTCCGGCCAGATAGCCTCCATCCTCCCTCTCGGTTCGGAGCGAGTAATAATCCGCCATCTCGTCTTCAGGCGTAACGGCATCCAGCATCGATTGATGGAGCTGCCGAAAATCCGCCGGATCCAGCGAAGTGCTGCGGTCACATAAATTATCGAGATAATCGCTGATCGTCTGGTAAGCAACAATCAACGGGATGAGTATATGCTTCTCTGGCAAATTGGCGGCGGCATATACCGCGCCTCCCTGGCAGTGGAATCTTTTCGTCTCTATACTGGCCAACGCCTGCTTCCGAAGCTCCTCATCCGGAATTTGCTCAGCCTCCCGGCGCCACTTCTCCAATTCAGCCCGCACTTCCGGGAGAATATATCGGTATACCCGGCTCATCAATCCAACCGGGCTTCGCGGAACCTTGCGGCTTAGCTCTTGATTATTCAATGAACTCTGCCTCCACATGGTTGTCTTTTTTATACCTATCCAAATCAAACCTATTATAATATGATCGGTCATTTTGCACAAATAACACACGTCATTGACGGCACAAAGGCCATGGTGGAAGGCCGTTACTTCCAGCTATCCCCAAGAAGACAATCATAATATACCAACCATGATGGATCAGCTGTACCCGTGAACAGGCCATCCCACGCAAAAAAACACAGTTCTCAGGGAGAACTGTGCTTCATGCCTAGGTAATTCTATAAGATCTCCTCTTCGGAGTTAGCTTACAGTTTTGTTACGTTGGCTGCTTGAGGACCACGGTTACCTTCTGTAATTTCGAATTCTACCGCTTGACCTTCTTCCAAAGTTTTGAAACCTTCTTCTTGAATTGCGGAGAAGTGTACGAATACATCCTCGCCACCTTCAACGGAAATGAAGCCGTAACCTTTTTCTGCGTTAAACCATTTAACTGTACCTTTCAAATGAACAACCTCCTAAAAATACCGCCATCTATGGCGAATATCCATATTATATCCCATGTTTTCCGACAATGCAATCCGTCAAACCCCCAGATGGAGCTTTTTTGGACCGATATTTTTACGTCATCATGATTTGCTTTTGAGCCCTTGTGTGCGTTATCATTGACCCAAAAGCCTAAGTAGCGGACGGAGAATGCATATGATCAAAAAACATGAAATATACAAAAAAGACAAGTGGAACATGATGACGGTCGAGGTTCAGGGCCGCTACATTGTACTCCGCGAAATTTCCGACCAGTGGGGCGAAGAGACGCATACCTTCATGAGCCGGCCGGCCTTGATGGAATGGGCTAGGAATCGCTTCCCCAAAGAGGATTTCGAAGGACGGGAAGAGGAATGGCAGGACATCATGGCTTCCTTTAAGCAGGTGTAAACGATGGATACCACGAATATTGTCATCTTCATTATTTTGGCGTTCAGCCTTGGCGCCATCATGATCCTGAATCGTGACCGGATCCCGGCAAGGCTGCGCCGCGGAATGGCCCTGATTGCCGCCGCCTTCATTTTGTTTGCCTTTTACCTTATTGTATACACTTTTATTAATCTGGGTTCCTCATAATTTATAAGGATGAAAGAGCCGGGTACGCGGCATACTATCGCTCGAATGCGATGAATTCGAGGAGGTTGTGCCATGAAAGGTTCCAAGGCGCTTTGCATTACGCTGGTCCTCTGCCTGCTGCCTTGTGCCGCTGCCCGCTCCGAAGCCTATACTGAAGAAGCCCGGACTCCAAATAATACATATCATGCAAGGAGGATCTCTATGGAACAACTACTGAAACGCTCCGAAGTCCCGAAGGAGCACCAATGGAAGCTTGAGGACATGTTCGCCGATCAACAGGCATGGGACGACAGCTTTGCCAAGCTGAAGGACCTGCTGAAGAAAACGGCCGATTATCAAGGCAAATTAAACAATGCCGCTTCAATCAAGGAATGCTTCGAGCTCGAAGACGAAATTTCCTACCATGCCGAGCGTCTGTACGTATATGCTCATATGCATCATGACGAAGATACCGCGAATCCTACATATCAGGCTTTGTCCGCCAAAGCCAAAAAGCTCAATGTTGAGGTGGGCGAATCCCTCTCCTTCATTACGCCGGAAATTCTGGCCCTCTCCGATGCGGAGCTGGATCAATTGATTGCCGATCCCCTGCTGAAGGAATATCAATTCACCCTTGTTGAAATGAAGCGGGAGAAAGCCCATGTGCTCTCCAAAACCGAAGAAGCGCTTCTGGCCCAGGTCGGAAATCTATCCTCTGCGCCGCAGACCATATTCGGCATGCTGAACAACGCGGATATGAAGTTTCCGAAAATCAAGAACGAGGACGGCAAGGAAGTGGAGCTGACCCACGGGAACTACATTCAATTCCTTGAAAGTCCGAATCGCGAAGTCCGCGAGCGTGCGTTCAAAGCCGTCTACGAAACCTACGGCAAGCAGAAGAACACCTTGGCCGCGACGCTTAATGCCAATGTGAACAAGAACATCTTCTACTCGCGTGTACGAAAGTATCCGTCCGTGCTGGAGATGGCTTTATATGGCGATAACATTCCGAAGGAAGTCTACACAAACCTGATCGATACGATCCACGAGAGCCTCCCGCTCCTGCACCGCTACATGGAGCTTCGCAAGAAGCTGCTTGGCGTGGATGAGCTGCATATGTACGATTTGTTCGCGCCGCTTGTCGAAGAGTACAAGTGGGACATTACGTACGAGGAAGCGAAGCAGATGACCAAGGAAGGACTCGCCCCGCTTGGCGAGGATTACCTGAAGAGTCTGCAGGAAGGCTATGACAACGGCTGGATCGATGTCTATGAGAACGAAAACAAGCGTACAGGCGCATACAGCTGGGGCGCTTACGGCACCCATCCTTACGTGCTGCTGAACCATAAGGATAACCTGAACAGCATGTTCACCCTGGCTCACGAAATGGGGCACGCGCTGCATTCGTATTATTCCGACAACAACTTGAAATACCGTGATGCGCAGTACACGATCTTCTTGGCTGAAGTGGCTTCCACAACGAACGAAGCGCTGCTGATGGATTACCTGCTTAAGAACGCCAAGGATCCGAAACAGAAGATGTACCTGCTCACTTATTATGCCGATCAGTTCCGGACGACCGTCTTCCGGCAAACGATGTTCGCCGAATTCGAGAAGATCGTCCATGAGCGCGCCGAGAGCGGTGAATCCTTGACGGCTCAGGATCTATCGGACATTTATTACGACCTGAACGTCAAGTACCACGGTAAAGGCATGCAGGTAGACAAGGAGATCGGAATGGAGTGGGCCCGCATCCCTCACTTCTATACCAGCTTCTATGTATACAAATACGCGACCGGCTTCTCCGCTGCAACGAGCTTCTCGAAGCAAATTCTGGAAGACGGCCAGCCGGCGGTGGATCGTTACCTCGGCTTCCTTAAGAGCGGCGGCAGCGACTATTCCATTAACATCCTGAAGAAAGCCGGCGTGGATATGTCCTCGCCGGAGCCGATTCGCGAAGCGATGAGCGTTTTCGAGGATATTATCAACCAAATGGAGCAGTTGACGAAATAACGATCAAGCACTTACCCGCGTTTACAATCGATCTCAATTGACCGGTGGAATAAAATCCCTTGCCCTTGCAGGCAAGGGATTTTATACTGTGTGAGGAAGGAGGTGTTCCCAGTGAAGATTCAATGGTCATTAATCGCTGCCCTGCTGTTTGCATTAATCACGGCTGTATTTGCCGTCATCAACGTCAATCCGGTACAGGTGAATTTGCTGTTCGGTACCGTCGACATCCCGCTAATCCTGCTGATTATTGGCTGCTCGCTGATCGGGGGATTGATCGTCGGAGCATTCGGCATCTACCGCCAATATCAGATGCAGAAGGAAATCCGTTCGCTCGCAGAGCAGCTCATCCATATCCGTGAGGTTACGGGATACACCCCTGAAATGCATGCCGCGGATCACCAGCTGGAGGAAGAGCAGAAGGAAGAATCCAAGGAAGGTCCGAAGCTCTAGATAACGGTTCCTGCCTTATGGATTCACATCCTATGCTTCCATTGGTTGTTCCCAGCTCATACATACAAATCCGAGGAGGCTGTTAGCCAGATGTCGATACAACCGAATGAAACCTATATCCTCAATCTGTTGAAGGAATTGCTGGATACCCCAAGTCCGACCGGATATACAGGACATATCATGAAACGAATCGAGAAGGAGGCTGCCTCCCTTTCCGTCCCGCTGGCCTGGAATGAAAAAGGCGGGGCGATCCTGTCCATCACGGGACAGGATACCAGCCGTACGGTAGGCTTGAGCGGGCATGTGGATACGCTTGGCGCCATGGTTCGCGCCATCAAATCCGAAGGCACGCTGAGGCTCACTTCCGTCGGCGGTTATATGATGAACAGCATTGAGAACGAATACTGCGTCATTCACACCCGCAGCGGCAAGAAATATACGGGCACTATCCTGTCCACGCACCCATCGGTGCATGTCTACAGCGATGCCCGCAAGTTCAAACGCGAGGAAGCCAATATGGAAGTCCGAATCGATGAATGGGTTGAGTCTGCGGATGATGTGAAGAAGCTCGGCATCGGCGTCGGCGATTTCGTATCCTTCGACGCCCGTGCGGTCATTACGCCAAGCGGCTTTATCAAATCCCGGCATCTTGACGACAAGGCAAGCGTTGCTGCGCTGTTCGGCCTTCTGGAGAGCATGAAACGCGAGAATTGGAAGCCGAAATACAATGTTAAAGTACTGATCTCGAACTACGAGGAGGTCGGACACGGCGCAGCTTACATTCCTTCGGACATCAAGGAGCTCATCGCCGTGGATATGGGCTGTATCGGCGATGATTTAAGCTGCAAGGAAACCGACGTTTCGATCTGCGCCAAGGATTCCTCCGGTCCATACGATTATGAAATGACAAGCCGTCTGATCCAGCTGGCCGAACAGGAAGGCATTGCATATGCCGTTGACGTGTACCCTCATTACGGCTCGGATGCATCGGCCGCGCTCGGCGCAGGCAGCAACATCAAAGCAGCGCTCATCGGACCGGGCGTTCACGCATCCCATGCGATGGAAAGAACGCATAAACAGGCCGTTTTAAATACAGTGAAGCTGCTTGCCGCTTATGTCAAATAATCAAGATGTAAAGAAATAAGCTCCGAACCGGTAAAAAGGGACGCCCGCTACGGCCATTGGCCGACGGGCGTCCCTTTTTCATCGAACGGCGAGTTACGACTTCTTGCTCTGCTCTATCTTCTCCGCCAGCTCGTTCAAATACGTCCAGCGCTCCATCAGCCGCTCCAGCTCCTGCTCGCATGCCTCCTGTGCCTGAAGCAGCTCCTGGAGCCTCGCAGCATCGCTTCCGGCGGCTTCCATCTCGGTCTGGACAGCGGCGAGCTTATTCTCGGCTGCCTCGATCAAACCATCGATCTGTTCAAACTCCCGCTGCTCGTTGTAGCTGAACCTGAGCTTTTCACGAGGCGCTTCCTTCGCCGGGCTGCCGTTTCCGCAGCCTGCCGCCCTCCCTTCCCCCGATGGGCTTCCTGCTGCTCCTGTACCGGCGCTATCTCGGCTTCCTGCTGCTCCGGATCCGGAAGCTTCCCCACCATTGCGCAGCATCCATTCCGCATACTCGCTGTATGAGCCTACGTGCACACGCACACGTCCTTGGCCTTCGAAAGCCATGATTTTATCGACGGTACGGTCCAAGAAGAAACGATCGTGAGACACGACGATAACAACCCCGGGGAACTCATCCAAGTACTGTTCCAGGACCGACAGCGTCTGGATGTCCAGATCATTCGTCGGTTCGTCGAGCAGCAGCACATTCGGAGCGCTCATCAGCACCCGCAGCAAATATAATCTGCGTTTCTCGCCGCCCGACAGCCTTGCAATCGGCGTCCACTGCATCGCCGGAGGGAACAGGAAGCGCTCAAGCATCTGGGCTGCCGTAATCGCAGAGCCGTCTGCTGTCCGGACGACCTCCGCCTCATCTTTAATATATTCGATCACCCGCTGGCTTCCGTCCATCTCCTGATGCTCCTGGGTGAAATAACCGAGC
Organism: Paenibacillus sp. FSL R5-0810; assembly: GCF_038002285.1. Lineage (NCBI taxonomy): Bacteria > Bacillati > Bacillota > Bacilli > Caryophanales > Paenibacillaceae > Paenibacillus > Paenibacillus sp. FSL R5-0810. Next base: position 250,802 of record NZ_JBBOCF010000001.1, on the reverse strand, counting down.
TTCACCGTCGGACCCATCACGATATTCCCGGAATCCGGCTCAAGCCGGCCTGCGATGAGATTCAGCAGGGTCGATTTGCCGCTGCCGTTAGGACCGACGATCCCGATCCGGTCCTCAGGAACGGCAATATAGGACAGATCGTCAACAAGAACCTTGTCGCCGACCGTTTTCCGAAGCCCTTCGATCTCCAAAATCTTGCGCCCGAGCCGCGTCGAGGCAACCGAGACGTCCAGCTCGCCCGAGCTGTGGACCGGCTCCTGCTCCTTGAGCTTCTCAAACCGCTCAATTCTCGCCTTCTGCTTCGTCGTCCGGGCCTTCGCGCCGCGGCGGATCCAGGCAAGCTCATTTCGAAGCAAGTTTTGCCGCTTCTGCTCGGATGCCGCTTCCCGCTCTTCCCGCTCTGCCTTCAATTCAAGAAACCGGCTATAGTTGGCCTCGTACCGGAATAGGCGTCCGTGGTCCAGCTCCAGCATCACGTTGGCCACGCGGTCAAGGAAGTACCGGTCATGCGTAATCATGAGGAGCGCGCCCCGGCGTTTTTGCAAATACTGCTCCAGCCAGGCGACCGATTCATTATCGATATGGTTGGTGGGCTCGTCCAAGATGAGCAAATTCGAGGGCTGAATCAATGCGGCGGCCAAAGCGACCCGCTTCCGCTGCCCGCCGGACAGCGTCCCCATCTTGGCATCATAATTCCGGATTCCGAGTTTGGACAGAATGATCTTGGCGTCGCTCTCCAGCTGCCAGGCCTGAAGATTGTCCATCTGCTGGCTCAGCTTCAGCAGCTTCTGCTGAAGCGCCTCATCATGCGGGTGGAGCTCCAGCAGCTCCATCGTTTCCGTATATTCCCGGATCGCCTTCATCTCCGGCAGCTCGCCTTCAAATACTTGCTGCAGCACCGTGTTATCGGGAGCAAATTCCGGATTTTGGGCAAGATAGCGCACCCGAATGCGTCCGCCGATCGATATTTTACCCGAATCCGGCGGCTCCAGGCCGGCGATAACCCGCAGAAAGGTGGACTTTCCCGTGCCGTTTACGCCAATGATGCCGATCTTATCCCCATCCTCCATACCGAAGGAGGCATCCTGAAACAGGATTTTCTCTCCATAGCTCTTCGTCAACTGTTCAACGGTCAAGATATTCATTCTTCTGATCCCTACTTCTGTATATAAATTTCGGTGTTCGCTTCGCTCTTTAGCCGTCAGTAATTCAATAAATCGTAAATAGAAGCGCCGTCCCGTAAGCCGCGGCCCCTCCGAGCAGCGAGCTGATCAGGTTAACCGCATCATTGGAAAGCCAGCGGAAGCCCCGATGATAGACGGTTGCCTTGCCGCAATGCCGGGAGACCTCAACCGCTCTGCCGCAAACTTGGCAGCGGTACATAACTTGAAGAGATGCTCCTAGGATCGAATCCGCAAACGCACCGACCAGCCCTCCGGTCAGTCCTGCCGCCAGGTAAGGCAGAAAGGAGGGATCCATCCCGCTCCATTCAGCCAGCAGCCACCCTCCGGCTCCGATCAGCAGGCTTCCCGCCCCGGCCGCACTGGATCCGAGCCAGGTTATGCCGCCCGATTCGCCGGCTGTCAGCTTCCTGCCGCCAAGAATGGAGCGGGGCTGCTTGCGGCTTAGACTTCCCAGCTCCGTTGCCCACGTATCCGCCGTTACCGTTGCCATGACGCCGATGTACAGCATCACCCAAAGCTCGGAGGGTTGAATAGCATGCAGCAGGCACAGGATCATGCCGATGCCCCCATTGGCGAACACCTGCCCCGCATCGCGGCGTCCGGTCTTCGCATAGGATTTCTCCAGCTCTGCCTTCCTTCTCTTTCCGTACCTCGTCAACAGCGTCGAGGTGATGAAAAAAAGAAGCAGGGTCCCGAACCAAAACAAGTTCCCCGCTCCGTAATAAATCGTACCCATCAGAATCGCGGCGGCCGCGCCGGATTCCGAGAGCGATCGTCTCCGGTAAGCCGCTGCGGACACCATCGCCGCACAGACGGCACCGATCAACCAATCCATTCCAGGACCCCTCCACCTCTATCGCGTAATGCTTAACCGATTTCGCAGCGGCCCAGACGGACATCGCCCCAGTACAACTCAAATACATCACCGGATACAGTCGGACCGACACCCGCCGGCGTTCCCGTAAAGATCAAATCTCCTTTACCCAAGCCATAATGCTTACCGATATAGTCGACAATCGTCTGAAGGGAGAAAATCATATCCTTCACATTCCCCCGCTGTACCTCTTCCCCGTTCTTGATCACCGTAAAGTCCGTATCCGCAAGCGACTCCGTGCCGGGAAAGGCGATGGATGCTGTCAGCGGAGCGGACGATTTGAAGGCTTTCGCCGCGGTCCAAGGGTGTCCCTTTTCTTTAATAACGGACTGCACGTCCCTTAGCGTAAAATCAATGCCGAGCGCCATCGTATCGACCAGCTCGTCAACGCTCATCCCCGGCTCGTAATCCCGGGCTGCCTGGATGACCAACTCCCCTTCGAAATGAAGACTGCCCCGGTCCAGCGGCAGCTGCAGCACGCTGCCGTCCAAAGGAACGACAGCATGGGAAGGCTTGAGGAATATCATCGGCTCCTCCGGAACGGCATTGCCGAGCTCTGCCGCATGCAGCTGATAATTGCGTCCGACACAATATACGTTACTCACTAATGCACACATGGTATTAGAACCTCCATTTTCGTCGCCAGAACGGAACTTTGGGCGCAATTTTCTGAATAAAAATCTGCCCCCACGTATCGGGGCGGTTCGTACAGATCATAATGTCCGGGCTCATCTTGGCCAGTGTCCGCATGCTCTTGGCATCATCCACGGTCCAGGCCATCGGCGTGATCCCGTTCCGCACCAGCTCGGCTGCAAAGGCCGCATCCAGATGGGAGTACCCGATTGATAAAAACGAACATTTCATTTGCTTAAGCCGGGATATCAAATTCCGGGGATGCGCATCGATAATAAGTCCGGTTCGAACTTCAGGCTCCAATTCCTTCGCTTTGATGAGCGCCTTCGGCTCAAAGGAGGTAAGCACCACATCCGGCAGCATATGGTATGCGCGAATCCGCTCCAGAACGGCCTCCTCCAAGCCCGGGTACATATCGCCGCTTGTCTTGAGTTCAATGTTCAGCTTCAGCCGTCCCTTGACCATCTGCAGCACTTCGTCCAGCGAAGGAACCTGCTCTCCCTTGAACTGGCGTCCTTTCCACTGGCCTGCATCCATTCTCCGAATTTCCTGCCAGGTCAGGTCCTTTACCTTCCCGCGCCCGGTTGTGGTCCGATCCACGCTGAAATCGTGGATGACGACGGGAACGCCGTCCCGGGTCAGCTGCACGTCGATTTCCATCCAATGCACGAATGGCTCATCCATCGCCATCTGAATGGCTGCGCGCGTATTTTCGGGAGCTTTGCCGGAGAAGCCGCGATGGGCCACGCATAAATTGTTCATGATGGCACCTCCTTGGTGTAACTGGTAGCTTAGATTTCCTTGGCCGTTCCCGGGATTACCTCCCCTCGAGGCGTAACGGTAACGCCGCCGATCGATCGGGACTGGACTTCCTTCAGCACGGCCTCTGCCTCCTTGCCTTCGAGCGGAATGACCTGTCCGATTTCCGTCCGGTATGGCGTCAGCTTGATGTCACATGCACCCTGCTTATTGCAGGAAGCTTGAAAGACCGCGGTCTTCCACGTATCGGCATTGGAGGATTTGGTAAAAATAAAATTGCCCGTGCTGTACGCAATCCATTTTCCTTTATATTGCTCCAGTCCCTGCAGCACATGCGGGTGTCCGCCGATGATCAGGTCTGCGCCGGCTTCGATGAAGGCGCGGGACAGATTGATCTGGTTCGCATCCGGCGTCTTATGCAGCTCCTGACCCCAATGCGGAATCACGATGACGAGATCGGCCTTCTGCCTTGCCGCGGCGATAGCTTCAACCGCTTTCGGCAAAACATGATCATAAGCACCGGCGACCCCGGGCCGGTTCTCCAGCGCATACCAAGTCGTTTCGGGCAGCACGCGGCTGAAGCCGAGAAGTGCCACCGTCATTCCTTTAAGCTCGAAATACTGTGCCGCAAAGGCCTCTTTTTCATTCCTGCCGGCCCCTACGTAGCGTATCTCGTGGTCGTCCAGGTGCTTGAGCGTATCGAGCAGCCCATCCTGACCCTGGTCCAGGATGTGGTTATTGGCCAGATTTACGGCCTCGACCCCGGCAGCCCGCAGCGCAGGCAGCACATCCGGCGATGACTTGAACACGAATTGTTTATTCGCGGCGGCTACGCCTCGCGTTGTCACCGGAGTCTCCAGGTTTAAGACGGTCAGATCATCGTCCAGAAACGCCGTGCCGAGATGCCGGTACGGATAATCATAGCCATGCTGCTTAAGGGCGTTCTCCACTTTGCCCGAGAATAAACTATCCCCGGCAAAATGCAGAACGACCCGCTCCTCCTCGCCGGAATCCCGCACTTCCTCTATTTCAGCAACCGGAATCTCCGGATCGGGATCTTCCAATTCGCCGGTATCGAACGAGCCGGAGCCAGCGCCCTTCCCGGATCCCGGGTCCGCTTCCCTGCCGCCTTCCATGCCGATGCCCGCCTGATCCGGGTAGGCCGTTCCCGCGGCCGGGTCGTGCTGCTTAAACTTAAAATAATAGATCAGCAGAGCAGCGATCATCATAATCAGGCAAAGGTTAAGGATTAACCATACCTGTCCGCTCCGCTGCTTACGGGCCTTCTTCTTGGCCTTGCTTTTCTCCGATCGTGACAGATGCATAGGGCACTCCTTCATTCACTGATGAGATCTTCGCATTAGGTCGCTTCTCCCATTATACCAGCATCCCTATAAAGAATAGAACCCCCCGGTTAACGGGGGGTTCTGCCTTGACATGATCCGGTTCGTATAAACGCTAGGCGTGTGCGTTTACAGGTTCAGAAGGGTAATGATGGAATCGCTGAGCGCTTCCATATACAGCGGATCACTGTTCAACGAGTCGATCCGCTCAAGCCGCATATCCATTTCTTTGGCGATGCTCTTCGCCTCAATATCCAGGTCATAAAGCACCTCGAGATGGTCCGAGACGAAGCCGACAGGAGCGACAAGCACATCCTCGACCTGCTCCTCTTTATTCAGCGTCTGGAGCGTATCCAGAATGTCCGGGCCTAGCCACGGCTCCGCCGTCCGTCCCGCGCTTTGCCAAGTGAACTGCCAATGCTTCACGCCGGCCTTCTCCGCTACAGCCTTCGATGTCTCCAGCAATTGATCCTGGTAAGGATCGCCCATGGAGAGAATCCGTTCCGGAAGGCTGTGAGCGCTGAACAGCACGCGCACGCTATCCCGGTTCGCTCCAGCTTCCTCGAACTGGTTCAGCTTCGCCGATACCCGGTCCGCAAATGCCTCGATCAGCTTCGGATGCAGATGATAGCTTTCCACGAACGAAATGTCGAGTCCAAGCTCGTCGGCTTTCGCCTTCGCCCGCTTCACGTAAGAGCCGATGCTCATCGTAGAATAATGGGGCGCAAGGACGATTCCGACCGCTTTCGTAATCCCGTCCTGCACCATCTTCTCCACGCCGTCTTCAATATACGGAGCTGCATGCTTCAGTCCCTGATAGCAAACGAATTCGACATCCGTCGCGCGGGGGTCCACGTTCAGCGTGTCCTGCAGCGTACGGACCTGCCGGTCGGTATTCTCGCGGAGCGGGAACACGCCTCCCACGATGGCCTCATAGCGTTCCGTCAGCTCGCGCAGCTGCTCCTCGGAAGGCTTATTTCCCCGGCGGATATGGGTATAATAGCTTTCGATTCCTTCCATGCTTTCCGGCGTTCCGTAGGACATGACCAACACGCCAATTTTATTCTTCATAACCTTCTCACCTCTAGCTATTAAGTATTCGTTCTCTAAGCTCGCTGTGCGGCGGTCTTTAATGCCTGCGCCGAGTATTCATGGATGTAGGAGGTTAGCTCGCGCAGCTTCTCCAGCGAAGCTTCCGGAAACAGTCCATGCCCCAGGTTAAACACAAAGCCGGGCTCTTGAATCCCTTGATCGATAATTTCTTTCGCATACTGCTGAATCAGCGGCATCGGACCGGTGAGCACGGTCGGATCGAGGTTGCCTTGAACGGCATATTTACCGCCCAAGCGGCGGCGCCCTTCGCTAATGGACACTCTCCAGTCGAGGCCGATGACGTCGGCCCGGAGTTCCGTCAGGGTCGGCAGCAGCTCTCCGGAGCTGACGCCCGGAAAATAAATTTTAGGCACGTTCAAATCCGCCAGCTCCGCAAAAATCCGTTCGATCGTCGGCAGGACGAAGGTGCGGAAATCCTGAGGAGACAGCGCGCCGACCCAGCTGTCGAACAGCTGGAACGCCTTGCCGCCATTGCTCACATGCGCTCTCAGATAAGCGATGACCATATCGCCGAGCTTGTCCATCAAGGAGAACCATACCTTCGGCTCGCTGTACATGAGCTCTTTCGTCCGCAGATAATTTTTCGAAGGTCTTCCTTCGATCAAATAGCTGGCGATCGTAAACGGCGCGCCCGCAAACGTAATGAGCGGCACCTCCAGCTCTCTGTCCAAGATTCGGATCGTTTCCAGCACATGTCCAAGATCGCCCTCCACATCAATCGGGCGGAGCTTTTCGACATCGGCTGCTGTACGTATCGGTTGATCGATAACGGGCCCGATATTTTTCACAATATCGAAGTCGACCCCGATCGAAGCAACCGGATTCATGATGTCGGAATATAGAATCGCCGCATCGACACCGAGCTTCCGTACCGGCATCAGCGTCACTTCAGCCGCAAGCTCGGGCTGGCTGCAAATTTCCAGAAGGGAGTATTTCTCTTTAATCTTTCGGTACTCCGGGTCATAGCGCCCGGCCTGCCGCATGTACCATACAGGAACATGGCTGATATCCTGCTTGCGGCATGCGCGGATAAATTGATCGTTGTAGGTCATGATTAGGCCCCCATCAATAGTTCATCATAGTTCATCATAGTTCATCAATGTGTATAAAGTTTCCTAATGTTCATTATGCCCTTTTTAAAAGTAAGTAACAACCGTCTTACATGGACATCCTATGAAAATCAGATGACAATCTTATGACATTGTCAACATTTGGCGCTTTTCAGATGTGTTATACTGAAAGAACGGCATTTTTTAGGGTATGCATAATTTGAGGGCCCGGATCACTTCGGGCTGGACAGCTTAGAAAGGAAGTGAGTGAGCACATTGAACCGTTGGAAAATCAATCTCATTGTGCTTTGGTTCGGGCAGTTTTTGGTCAACTCCGGGATGACGATGATCACCCCGTTCCTGACACTGTATTTGGCGCAGGACCTCCATGTCACGGGGGAACGGGAAATTGGAGTATGGGCAGGACTCATATTCGCAGCCAACTTCCTGACCTCATTTATTTTTCAACCGATCTGGGGGAAGGTGGCCGACAAGTACGGCCGCAAGCTGATGCTGCTTCGTTCGGGGTTCGGCATGGCGATCGTTATCGGCTGTATGGGATTTGCCACCCATCCATGGCATCTGCTTGCCTTGCGTCTGCTGAACGGGACGATTTCCGGCTTCAACCCGGCGGCGATATCGCTTGTATCGGGCACCACGCCGAAGAACCGGATGGGCTTTGCCATGGGCATCATGCAATCCGGACAAGTTGCCGGAACGATCCTTGGCCCCTTGATCGGCGGCGTCATGGCCAACTGGGTCGGATACCGTCCGATCTTCTTCATTACAGGCGGTCTGATATTTGCCGCTTCGCTGCTTGCCTTGTTTCTGGTTAAGGAAAAATTCGACCGGGAGGAAGCCGCTCACACGCCTCAGGTCTCGGTTATCGGCGGCCTGAAGGAGCTCAGCCATATTCCGCAGCTTCCGTCACTGTTCGCCGTTACGTTTCTGCTGCAGTTCGCAATGATCAGTCCGATGTCGCTCTTGCCGCTGTACGTCCAGAAGCTTCACGGCACGGCCGAGGATATCGCGATATGGGCCGGCTTCGTCGTTGCGGTAACCGGCCTCTCCAACATGATCGCCTCACCGATCCTCGGAAGGCTAAGCGACAAGGTCGGTGCACATCGGATATTGACGTATGCCTTGATCGGCACCGGGCTCACCTTGATCCCGCAGGCATTCGTACAGTCCGTGTGGCAGCTGATCCTGGTGCGGTTCATGATGGGCGTCTTTATGGGCGGACTCCTGCCGAGCGTCAATGCGCTGATCCGCTCGTACACGCCGGACGGTATGGAGAGCCGTTCATTCGGCTTCAACACAAGCTCGCTCGCGCTCGGCAATATGCTGGGCGCCGTCATCGGCGGTTTTTTAGCCGGGTTTATCGGGATCGAGGGATTGTTCATCACCTCCGGCTGCCTGCTGATCATCAATATGCTGTGGGTAAGAAGGAAGCTGTTTGCGAGCAAGCCTGCTCCGAAATTCCGGTAGCGGCACACATAAGAACCCATACACAAAAAGGGAGATCCCGGCGGCATACGTCCGGGATCTCCCTTTTTGTGGGTACATTCACTTTACTCGTGCCAGAATCAGCCCGTCGTAAGCAGGGAGCAGCGTGCTCACAAGCCGGTCATCCGTCGCGATTCGTTCATTAAACCGGCGTACGGCCTGCACCGATGGACCGTTCTTATCCGAATTCAGCGTTCTTCCGCGCAGGAAGCAGTTATCTCCTGCGATCAGCGCTCCCGGATTCGCCAGCTCGATGGCATAATCCAGGTACAGCGGGTAATTCTCTTTATCGGCATCGATGAAGAAAAAATCAAACGTCTTCCCTTCCCGCTTCAGCTCCGCCAGACTGTCCGCCGCAGGACCGATCCGGTATTCCACCCGATCCTTAAAGCCCGCCTTCTCCAGATGGCGGCCGGCCAGCTGCGCATACTCCTCCTTCAATTCGAGCGAGGTGAGCTTGCCATCAGCCGGAAGACCCCGGCAGAGGCAGATGCCGCTGTAGCCGCCGAGGGCGCCGATCTCCAGTATGCTGCGCGCGCCTGAAGTCTGCACGAGCAGTGTCAGCAGCCTGCCGTAAGCGGGTGCTACGGATACTTCGGGCATCCCATTTTCCCTAATGGCTTGCAGTACCTGCTTGAGCTCGTCATCTTCGGGATATAATTGATTAACATAATCGTCAGGGGTCGTCAGCAAGTGATGCCGCCTCCTTTGTTTCAGGCTTTAAGCCTTAAAATGATCCGTTAAACCTAACGAGGTCTATCATAAGACAATTGTCTTGGCGAATGCAATCGCCTATACTATAAAGATTGAACCGGCGGCGTGAAGCGCCGTACACATGTTAAATGGAGTTGACACCGTTAATGCCTCGATTACAATTGATCGCAACCGCCCCTATGGGCCTTGAAGCTATTGTCGCCCGGGAACTGAAGGAGCTCGGATATACCGATATGGAAGTAGAGAACGGAAGAGTGACCTTCTCCGGCGACCTGATCGATATTTGCCGCTGCAATCTGTGGCTTCGGACATCCGACCGCATTTTGGTGAAAATGGGCGAGTTCAAAGCGATGACCTTTGACGAGCTCTTTGAGGGAACCAAAGCGCTCCCTTGGGAGCAGTGGATTCCCGCGCGCGGGGAATTCCCGGTCGAAGGACGCTCCCATAAATCCCAGCTGAGCAGCGTTCCCGCCTGCCAAGGGATCGTCAAGAAGGCGATCGTGGAGAAGCTAAAGCTGTCGCATCGTACCGAGTGGTTTCCCGAAGACGGTCCCCGGTACGTCATCGAAGTGTCGCTGCTGAAAGACCGCGCTTTATTAACGCTCGATACGACGGGACCGGCTCTGCATAAACGCGGATACCGCAAGCTCGTGACCGAGGCGCCCCTGAAGGAAACGATGGCGTCCGCCCTCCTGCAGATCAGCCGCTGGGGTCCCCACCGTCCGCTGTATGATCCGTGCTGCGGCTCCGGTACCATATTGATTGAAGCCGCTATGCAAGCTTGGAATATCGCGCCGGGTCTGCGCCGCTCGTTCCCTTCCGAGCACTGGGGTATCATCGGGGATAAGCTGTGGGAGGAGGCGCGAGAAGAAGCGTTCGATGCCGTAACCGACGACATCCCGCTTCACATCGCGGGAAGCGATATCGATCCGAAGGCGATCGAAGTGGCCAAGGCGGCAGCCAAAAGCGCCGGACTTGCCGGCGAGATCGACTTTAAGATTCTCCCTGCCGCCAAAGCGCTGCCTGAAGGAGAATTCGGCTGCATCATCACGAACCCTCCGTATGGCGAGCGCTTGAGCGATAAGCCGGAGGTAGAGCGGCTGATCCGCCAATTGGGCACGATGACCGGGGCGCTGCCGACATGGTCCTTCTTCGCGCTCAGCCCGACCAAGCAGTTCGAGCATTATTTCGGCCGCAAGGCGGACAAGCGGCGCAAGCTGTATAACGGCCGGATCGAATGCCAGTACTATCAGTACTTAGGCCCGTTACCTCCGCGTAAACCTGCGCCTGAACAATCGTAAAGCTGGAGCAAGGCTTTATATCACGCCTATCACGCCAGAGCCGCCTGCAGGGCGGCTTTTTGCTCTTTCGAGAGCTTGCATCCTCTTGGGGGACATATGAGTTTGCGCCTCATTTATGTTATAAATGTAATCATCGATAACACCGGCTCGAATCGGGGAACTCCCGATGCTAGAAGGAGGGAATCTAACATTGCTATCATTTCACGCCAGGCGTGGCCTGCGAAGTCGGGTCGCCCGTATTTTACACTACAGATTCACGGCATTTTGGATCTTTCTCATACTCATGATGTACAAGCTGGTTCTGTTCGACGACAGGCTCCGGCTGACCCAGATCAAGCTCGATCAGGCGGACTATGTCATTGCGGTCGGCTCGCTGCTTCTCGTCTCGTTCTGGACCCTGTGGCTTCCCCCTAAGGCAAGGCTCGTCTCCTTGACGCTGTTAAACATGCTGTGGACCGGCATCCTCTATGCAGACCTCGTATACTACCGCTATTTCGACGATTTCATAACGGTGCCGGTGCTGCTTCAAGCCGGTCAGGTCAGCTCGCTGGGCGACAGCATCCGGTCCCTGACAGACGCGGGAGATCTGTTCTTTGTTATCGATTGGCTGGTCATGATCCCGTTCACTGTCATCATGCTGCTGCGTAAAAAAGGATCCGGGGCGGCACGCGGACTATCGTTTGCAGGGGAGCTTCGGCAGGAGCGAAGAAGAAGGCTTATCCTTCGTCTCGTATCCGGGTCACTCGCTCTGATCCTGGGTCTTGGCATGACCTTGGTTCCCATTAAACGGGCGTCGGATACGTGGGCGGTCGGCCTGTTCGAAGGCAACTGGTGGAATATTACGCTGTATAACGTTACCGGATTGATCGGCTTTCATGGCTATGATCTGTATCGCTACAGCCGGGATCATGTCATCAGCCAGCCGAAGCTCGCCGGGACGGAGATCGAGCGGATTCGGGAATGGTTTGAGGCCAGGAGGTCCACCCAGCCGAATGCAGGCGGGTTGTTCGGGAAGTATAAAGACAGCAATGTCATCATGGTTCAAACGGAGGCCTTGATGAACTTCGTGATCGGACAATCCGTGAACGGTCAGGAAATTACGCCGAATCTCAATAAACTGATGAAGGAGAGTTTATATTTCAGCAATTTTTATCATCAGACCGGACAGGGACGGACCTCCGACGCCGACTTCGTCACGCACAGCTCGCTGCTGCCGCTGCCGACGGGCTCCGTATTTACCCGCTACGCGGACCGTGATTTCGATACCCTTCCGGAAATATTGAAGGACCAGGGCTATTCCGCCAACGTCTTTCACTCCTATGATGCAAGCTTCTGGAACCGGACGACGATGTACCGCGAGATGAAATACGACCATTTTTACAGCAAGAAAGATTTCGTGATGAACGATGTGCTGGGCTGGTCCCTGAGCGATAAAGCCTTATTCGACCAGTCGCTCGATTATATGAAGAATATCAAGCAGCCGTTCTATTCGTTTCTTATCACCCTGTCAAGCCATCATCCGTATCATCTCCCCGAAGCGGAACGCAAGCTGGACATCGGCGGACTCGAGGGATCGATGCTGGGGGATTATCTTCAGTCGGTTCATTACGTTGACGCTGCGTTCGGCGAGCTCGTCGAGCAGATGAAGGAGCAGGGGCTGTGGGATAACACCATCCTGTTAATCTATGGGGACCATGACAACTCCATTAAGGAAAAAGAGGACTACGAGAAATTTTTGGGACGCGAGCTAAGTCCGCTCGATATGGAGCAGATCATGAATCAAGTACCGCTCCTCATTCATTTGCCGGACGGCGGCAGTGCGGGCGTGTATCCGGAACCCTCCGGCATGATGAATGTGGCGCCTTCGATTCTCCACCTGCTTGGGATAGCGGCAGACCCTTATTGGATCGGCGGGCATCTATTCGGAGACGAAGAGCGGCTGATTCCGCTGCGTACCGGGGCATTTTCCGACGGGAAGGTGTTCTATCTGCCATCCGAGGCCGCCGGACTTCAGGGCGGCACCTGCTATGATCTGGCTAGCCGTCAGCCGACCGATATTCAGGCCTGCAGCCAGGGATATGAGGAAACGCAGGAAATGCTGCAGGTGTCGGATCAGGTGATCATGTATGATTTGCTCCGTCAATTTAAAGCTTCGAGTTCTTCTGCAATCTCAAAACCTTGATCAATAGCTCCTGTTCGTCCATTTGGGCAGCCAAGTGGATACAGGGGCTTTATTTTGTGGAAAATGACCTGGATGTCGGCCGATCGGGTACGCATCGCTAAACGGGCCGGATGATTGGGCCGCACACTACAAAAAAGCCCGCTATAGAGCTTTAATGCTCGAATAGCGGGCTTGCACAGGATTCATACCTATTTCTTGCTTGAACGAAGCTTGGACAGACGTTCCTTCTCCTCGCCTAACAGCTCTTCCGCCAATTCTACGGCGTTCGGACTTCCCTGCTCCATCACCTGAGAAACCGCCCGCTCCGTGTGGGAGAGGGAATTCTCAGCCTGCCGGATCAGCTGCTCCGTAGGATGCGACATTGCCGAGGATACGGCACGGTGCAGCTTTTCTACGGAATCCAGAGCGCTATTGCTGGGATTGTTGGAATGAAGACTGGAATCGTGGCTGTTCATGTTGGTTGCTCCCTTCTGAAGTTCAGGTTCCTGTTGCCTTCTTAGCATGGATGGACAAGGCAGGAACTATACCCTTCATAAGGGAATTATCAGGGTGAAGCCGTCAAATTATGCTCGCCTGGAATCTACTTGATGAACGGCTGCGCCTTGGCGAGCACTTCATCCTCCGTCGGCGCGCTGACATATCGGCCGTTGATATAAATGAATGCACGTTTGCCGCACGGTCCGCAGTAAGATTTGCATCCAATTTTGATCTCGGCGTCAGGCGCCATTTTCTTGATTTTCGGGATAAGGGTCTTCAGTCTCGTATGCTTGCATTTCTCGCAGACTCTTATATCATTTGCCATGTTTCATACCTTCTTTACTGCAGCAACCTAGTGGTCGCCGTGATTGCCTTTGGACGGATTCGTGATTTCGAAGCCTTCCTGTGGAAAGTAGAGATAATCAATCTTGACGCCATCAAGGAACGGCTGCCCCTTTTCCAGAATCACATCAATCTCTTTATCGGTCGCAACCACTTCGTCGTTCTCCTTCGGCGTATCGAAATCAAGCCCGTAGTGGGCATGATCGCCGTGCGCATGGGTCACGATAACCCGAAGCAGCTTTCCTGCATTCTCTTCCTTCGCCATTTCACGCTTTATAACCTTGGCCGCATTGCGGGTGATTTTACATTTCACTATTCGTTCATCTCCTCTAAGATGATGCATTCAATAGTTTATTGTAGACCATAGTGAGGAATATGCGCAAGAGCAGGGTAATGAGGCAATTCCCTCCCGTACGGTAGGACCAGGCCATTTCCTCTGGATATGCAAAGCTTAAGCAGCCTTATTTCACCGTTCGCCGCTGCTTGTCCTGCAGCAATTGGGGATACTTTCGTTCGACGCGCGAAACGAACCAGTTCATCAGCAGCATCGTAAAGCCGATATCGTCGATCGGCAGCAGAGGCATCAGATCCGGGAGCACCCAGTAGAGTATGACCGGAACCAGAAACAAGAGCTTGTCCGGCAGTGAAACCTCGGAGGAGGCGATATAACCGAAAATACGCTGAAATACATGCGACCAGCGCCGCAGCGACCATAATCTTCTCCATTTCATGATGCTATCCCTCCATTCGAGCCGCAGTTATGATTATCATTACCCAATCTTCAAATTACAGCCTTCCGGTCTATAAGACGGTTTATTCTATACAATGTTCCTCAGCCTTCCGTTTGGCCGGGTCTTAAGCCATAAGCCGTGGCGAAAAATAACAAGACCGCTGCAGGAGATTCCATGCAGCGGCTGCTCCTAAAGGATATACGAGCTCGGCATCGCTTCCGTTTCAAATCCCAACGTTATTTCAGTGACATGAACGCGGCGGCAATGGAGCCTGCCTCAACGCATAAATCTTCAAAATCCTCCAGCGGGAGCGGATTTACGCCAAAACCGATCTCAACGGTAAAGCCGGGTCTCCGATAATGCTGAATGAACCAATCTTTATACCCGGCATCGCTGCCCTGCAGCTTGACCGGGCGGTAGCCCGCTGCCTTGCCCAAAATCCTTGCCCAGTCTTCGGTCTCAGGCGGCTCATAATCCCTGTAATTCCAATAGATCTCCTTCCCCTGGCTGTGCAGGGAAACCGCCCTTACAGGGGATATGTCCAGGGTATGCTCGTATAAGGCTCTAGCCTCCGGCTCACACAGCGGAGCGGTCCCGGCATAATCCTGCGGGCATGGCCCCGTTTTCCCTCTGCGCTCCACCTCTTCTTCCCAGTGCGCGGGAAACTGATCGCCGAGGTCGACTCCGCGGATGTTGGCCTTCCAGCGGCGAAAATCCTCACGTCCATAATTCCAATCAAGCAGCCGGTCGTAATAAGGATGGTCCGGGGTTACCCCCTCCTGCACCAGCTCCACGCCGTCCGGATTCGCCATGGGCACGATCCATAGCGTATATTCCGTATACCATGCTTCCGGGTCCCCTCCATAAATGCGCGTGCTTCCGGACAGCGCCTTGGCGTAATCCTCTGCAAACCGCAACAGGCACGGGGCGGTAATCCATTCATTGGCATGCAGGGCCGCATTCATATGAAGCGCCTTCGGGCCGACGCCGATGGAAGCGGCATGGATCGGTTTGCCGAGAACGCTTGTGCCGATCACCGTCCACTTTAGGGCCGGGTACCTTATGCGCATTTCTTGAATATCGCGCTCAAGCTCATTCGGGCCGTACTCGCCCGCCAGCCTGATCAGATGCCCGGATGACGGAGCCGGCAGAACCATTGTCTTGCCAGGAGGCAGGCTGTGATCCGTTAACCCGGGATTCAGGTCGATCAAAGCGCCTACGGATAACCGGAAGGCAGCGCCGATGCGCTCCAGCGTGTCCCCCTCTTGAATGATGTACCTCCGGCGCAATGAGGAAGGGAGATACAACAATTGCCCCTTTTTCAAATAAGGCTGCTGGGCCGCCCATGGATTCGCCGTTAACAGCTGTTCCAGCGCCAGGCCGTTGCGTGCCGCGACGCGTCTTAAAGTATCGCCTTTCTGAACGACATACTGCTGCATAGTGGATTCCTTTCCGCGGCCAGAGCCGCTTCGATTATCGTCCACTCCATATATATGATTTGCGGTTTGTCCATCATGTGCCTTTGAACCGGCGGATGATACGGACGCTTGATCCGCCGGACTCGTTAACCATACGCGATCCCTATCCCATACACCGTTAGGGGCAGGTCACAAAACGGGCCGGCAGGGATTTCTTCCCTGCCGGCCCGCTCCTTTCGTCCTTTTCGCTCGATGATGATTCGTGAATTATAGCTTCGTAATCTGCCATACCACCGGCGTCCGCTTAATATGATCCCCCAGCCATTCCTTAGCGATGCTCTGGAAGATCACCGGATCTCCGGTGCAAAAAAACTGATGGACCGGACTCTCGTCATTGCTGGCGAGCTGTCCCTTGTCGTACAGAATCGTGCTGACCTCGCGCGCCGTCTCGTCAGCCGAACTGATTAGCTTCACATCCTGCCCCATAACGGTCTGGATGGGATCCATCAGGAATGGATAATGCGTACAGCCAAGGATCAGACAATCAATGGATGAGTCTTTCATTCCATTCAGTGATTCTTCGACAACCTGCAGCGAATCTTTGGATCGGAATAATCCGTGTTCCACCAGCGGAACGAGATCCGGGCAAGCCCGGCTCTCAACCTCCACATAGGGGGACAGCTGCTTCAGAGCCGCCGTATATGCTCCGCTTCCGATCGTCCCGACGGTGCCGATCACACCGACACGGCCGGTTTTCGTTGCACTGATCGCGGCTCGCGCGCCCGGATGAATGACACCGATGACAGGCACCGGCACCTTGGATGAAATATAATCGAGCGCCGCCGCCGTAGCCGTATTGCAGGCGATGACAATCATTTTGGGATCATATTGGATTAGATAATCTACAATCTGTTCCGTAAATAAACGGACTTCTTCCGGTGTACGGGGTCCGTAGGGTGCGCGGGCAGTATCTCCGAAATAAATAATCTTCTCTCTCGGGAGCTGTCTCATCACTTCCTTAGCGACGGTCAGCCCACCCACACCTGAGTCTAGTATTGCGATTGCTTGCTGCACGAACCCACCGCTTCCTTCTCATCATATTCATGGTTTACGTGATACCATATGTCATTTCGGTTCGAAATGTACCTAAATCTTACCCCAATTCCCCCCTATCTTCAACAAGGTGCGCCAGGATTAGACAAGCGCTGGAAGACCACAGATGAACTATGGATGACACTCGCGGAAAGCCTCCTAAATCCCCTTGACGCCAATTCGCCGATCTGAAAGCTACGCTTACTAGCTTGCTCGGATTTTCAACGTTAACGCTGACCAAATTCCTTCTTCCTGCTGCGAAATGCGCATAGTAAAAGCCGGGCCCGCATCTATAGCAGTCCCGGCTTTCGCCTATGTTCGATATGGTGGCCGCGAACCTCGCAGCGATTATGCTTGCGGATCTTTGGACTCCGGAATGAAGCTGATAAACTGCTCTTCCTCCTCAGCCTCATCATCGCTGAAAGACGACACTTGAACGATGTCTTCCTCCTCCAGCCAGGATTCTTTCCGGCCGCGCCATGCCTGAATGTCAGAGATCACGTTTTCAGCGCGATCGGTCATAATGCCGACCAGATTCAAGCCCTGCTCCCCAACCTTCTCGGCTGCCTCCTGCACCTTGCTCCCGATGCCGCGGGCGCCTTCGGCAATATCGCCCCGAAGCTCTTTTCCGGATTTCGGTGCGAGAAGAAGCGCCGTCACGGAGCCTGCAACGCTGCCGATCAATACGCCCCACAGGAGTCCTTTGCTCTTATCGTTCATACAATCCCATCCCTTCTATTTGGCCTGCCCCTCGCCGGATTTGGCGGAAGAGTATCTGCTCCATGAGTGCCATAAGGTCATGCCGGCATCAATCCATCGAAACATCTCCCCGATATGCCTTTCATTATCGAGGCGCGCCCGTTCCAGATGCTCAATCGCCGTTATCGAAGCCTTCTTCCCTACGGCATGAACGGCATCCGCCGTCTTGGCAATGGCCGAAGCTGCATCGTTCAGCGAAGCAGTTAAGGCTTCGCCCGCTGCCAGCTGCCGCTGTACCATCTCCATCGATACGGAGGCCTGCTTCAACACTTGCGAGGCTTCCTGCGCCAGCTGCGAGCTATCCTGCTCCAGCTTGGCAAGAACGGCTTCCGTATGCTGCAGCAGCTTGCGAAGGGACAGCATCATCACGATCGCTGCGCCGGCAACGATCATAATTCCAACAGCAGCCGCAAGCGCGCTCCACTCCGTCATAGGGAACTCCTCCTTTCATCCGACCGGGCGAATGCCTAGTCGCTTGATGCATTATAAGCAGGATGGGCTTGTATTGACACAGCTTTTTACATTTTTCTCGGGAGGTTATGAAGAGGACCTGTCTAACACGAAAAAGGCCCGGGATATCCCGGACCGGATGTTTTACAAATGCGTCGCCAAGCCGTGCTGCACGGTTAGAATCCTTTTCCTCGCTTAAAGCTCATTCTTCAAATACTCGCGAACATGCGCCGCGAACCGCTCCAAAGCATCCGGCAGCTTCGCCGTTAACGGATGCAGCGAATGCCTGTCCCAATCGTAATATTCCTGAACCAGCGGCTTGCGGAGCCTAACCAGCTCCAGCAGCACGGCGTGCACGTCTTGAGGAAAGACCTTCTCCTCGTGGACGATATCCATAATATCCTCGTAGCTGCTTGCATCCCGCATAATAAAGCCGTCGATCAGATAGCTTCCGACATCGGTCACGACCTCGATCGCCAGATGAAGGGCCCGTTCCTGCATCATTCCCAGCACAAGTCCGCCGTCCCATGACTGCGCTGCTTTCCTGAGTCCCTCCGCAATCTCGGGAATAGCCTCAAGCCGCCGTTCAATTTGTTCCTGATTTACATAATACACGGTCAATCTCCTCCAGAGCTGTTAAATGATTATCAAACAACGGGCTACACTTCAAAGTCAACGCTGAGCGTATGATCCTTGACGGTATTAATGTAGCGGATCACTTCCTGATGGACCGGATGAACCGCGTAAGCCTGCAGATCCTCAAGCGAATCGACTTCAACGATGAGAGCCAGATCGTACGAGCGCTCCGAACGGATGACATCGGCACCGGCCTCGATCGATCTCAGCATCGGTATTTTCCCTTCCATATCACGCAGCACTTGTACCGTCCGTTCAATATTTTCGGCTGTTGGCTCCTTTAATTTAAAAAACACAATATGTTTAATCACGATTGGTTCCTCCATCTCTTCGCTATGTAAAATTCCCACTTCTATCATACCCCGTTCGTGCGGAAAAGGAAATCGCTCTCATGCAGTGGTTCGAAGCCGCAGCCTGGCCTCACCGGCCGACATTGGGCAATCCATACGCCTGCCGCCCCCGCCTGAGCCAGTCCCCGCCAAAGCCACTGTCGGCTATATGCCCTCGTTGTAGGCATAGTCAACCCACCGTTTTGACGCTGTTGAACCACATGGAATGATCCTAATATAAATGGATTTCTCCGGCCGTAACAGGTTAATAAAATCCACGATGAGATGAGTATTATCCATTCTTTCCTTTCTACGATAGCGCTATCATAAGAGAACATGAACCGAAAAGGAGGATTGTACTTCATGGATAGAAATGAATATTTGCAAGTGATCGACGGGACGATTGCGAGAGGGCGATTCAAAGACGATTGGGGATCTCTTGGAGCATTTCGTGTTCCCGAATGGTACAGAGATGCCAAATTCGGTATCTTCATCCACTGGGGTGTATACTCCGTACCCGCTTTTAAAAACGAGTGGTATCCACGCAATATGTACATTCAAAATTCAGAGGAATATGAGCATCATATTGCTACTTACGGAGAACACAAACAGTTCGGGTACAAGGATTTCATTCCGATGTTCAAGGCTGAGCGGTTTGACGCGGAAGAATGGGCCGATTTATTCAGACGCAGCGGGGCCAGATATGTAATGCCCGTTGCCGAACATCATGATGGTTTCCAAATGTACAAAAGCGGACTCTCCCGGTTTAACGCCTATGAGATGGGGCCAGGCCGGGATCTTCTCGCTGAAATGAAAACCGCTTTCGAACGCCAGGGACTGGAGCTGTGCGTCTCTTCTCACCGTGCGGAGCATTGGTTCTTCTTGTCTCACGGCAAGGATTTCGATTCGGATATCCGGGAACCGCTTGCACGCGACGACTTCTACTGGCCTTCAATGCCGGAGCCGGATCATCAAGATCTGGCAGGCTCGCCTCCGAGTCATGAATTTTTGGAGGACTGGCTGCTCCGGTGCTGCGAGCTGGTCGACCGTTTCCGCCCTAAAGTTTTTTATTTCGACTGGTGGATTCAGACCAGCGCTTTTAAACCGTACCTGAAGAAATTCGCAGCCTATTATTATAATAAGGGCGACGAATGGGGATACCCGGTTGCCATCAATTACAAGCACGACGCTTATATGTTTGGCACGGCCGTCCCTGATGTAGAGAGAGGCCAATTTGCGGAACTGAAGCCGTACTTTTGGCAAACCGATACAGCCGTTGCGAGGAACTCCTGGTGCTATACGCCCGATAATGAATACAAATCGCCAGTCGAAATCATTCAGAATCTGGTTGATATCGTGAGCAAAAACGGCAGTTTGTTGCTCAATATTGGGCCCAAAGCAGATGGAACGATCCCCGCCGAGGACCGAGATATTCTCATTGCCATCGGAGATTGGCTGCAGGTCAACGGAGAAGCGATATACGGGACAACGTTTTGGAAAACATTCGGTGAAGGGCCGACGGAAATTAAAGAAGGTCAATTCACGGACGGAACGGCCACAGACTTCACAAGCGAAGATATCCGTTTCACAATGAAAGGATGTTATCTGTATGCAACGGTTTTGGCTTATCCTGAGGATGGCATCGTCCGCATCCGCTCGCTGAAAGAGCGTTCCCCCCACTATCATGGCATCATCCGGGATATTCGTGTGCTCGGGTTCGATGAGAAGCCGACATGGGACCGAAACGATGAAGCCTTATCGATACAAACCGTAACCGTCAAAAGTTCGGTACCGGTCGTTTTTCAAATCGAAATCGAATAATATGGGCGAACGGACAAACCTTCCCCGCCTTCTTGTCAAAACTGCTAGACAAGAGGCGAGGAACTCTTTTTTTCTTCCATCAATCTGAAAAGCCATGTCATATTGGGGGGCATATCAGTATCGGCTTAAATCGTCGTGCTGTTCGTCTCTTTGTATACAAAGTAATCAAAATCAGCGTGTTTCCGGGTCCCGCCAAGATCCTGCACACAAAGACCGATGTAGGTTCCCGTAAACCGGATATATTCAGGAGATTCATCGGACAGATGCGTGATATCGAACCATCCGCCTGCGGGATACCAGGACGGATCATCCTGTAACGCATAGTAGAAGCAGGCACGGTCATGATCAACCACAACCTTTAACCGGATTCCGTTCACCGATTTCAGCGGAATATCCTCCAGCAGCTCATCGTAAACCCCGTATCTGGACTGAATGATTCCCAGGCACTGTCCTTTTTCTTCATGATAAGTTACCCGTAAATAAAGATAGTCTTTCGTGTCGTAATACAGAATCAGCCCTGCCATTTGCTGCGGATGGTCCGGTGCAAACTCCAGACAAGTTTCGGCTTCACACGCAAAAGCCTGCAGTCTTCGGGCGACCATGCTCTGCCTGTGCGTCGAGCTCATCGACTCCATGCCGCGCAGGCGCAAGTAACCGGGACGTTCCGTAAGGCTCAGCCACGTCGGATCCGGCGGAATACGAAGCGTATTCCAATCGCTCCGGAGCATGGGTTGATCAAAGTGGTCCATCTCCGGTGCCGGTTCAAAAGGATGCGGCTTGATTTTTGGTGCAGGCACCTGAACCTCGGGATATCGGTCACCGCTCGCAAGCCGCAGCCAGCCGTCCTCGCTCCACGTGCACTGCTGCAAAGCCGTCTCACGGCCAAGTGTGCAAAACTGTCCATTGACAGGCCGGCCGACCAGATGGGCCATGTACCATTCGCCGGTGTGCGTCTCGACGAGGCTGCCGTGACCGGCCTTCTGCAGCTTTAAATCCGGCCTGCCGTATGAAGTAAGGATCGGGTTGGCAGGATCGACCTCATAGGGCCCTTGTAACGTACGGGATCGCGCTACCGTCACCGCATGTTCATAACCGGTTCCCCCTTCAGCCGTGAGCAGATAATAATACCCCTTATATTTGTACAGATGCGGTGCTTCCGTCAGCCCTAATTCCGTGCCCTTGAATATGTTAACGGCGGGCCCGGTCAGTTTGTGTTCCTGAACGGAAAATTCCTGGAGCACGATGCCCGAGAACCGGTTCTTTCCTTTACGGTGATCCCAAATCATATTGACCAGCCACTTGCGTCCGTCCTCATCATGAAATAAGGAAGGATCGAACCCGCTGCTGTTCAAATACACCGGCTCAGACCACGGGCCTTCGATATTCGTCGCCGTCACAAGGTAATTATGGGTATCTTTAAAAGCGCCGACCCGGCTTTTGACATCTGTGTAAATCAGGTAAAACACGCCGTTGTCATAGCTGAGGCAGGGAGCCCATACACCTCCGGAATCGATGTTGCCTTCCATATGCAGCTGCGATGTCCGGGTCAGCGGAGATTGTATCGGCTTCCAATGAACCAGGTCCCGGGAATGGTGAATCCGTACGCCCGGGAACCATTCGAAGGTGGATGTGGCGATATAATAATCTTCCCCTGCCCGGCATATGGACGGATCGGGATGAAAACCGCGAAGAATGGGGTTCGTGATCATATTCATTTAAGCAACCTCCGGCATGAAAATGATGATTGTACAAAAAGTGATTGTTTCAGTGCCAGCCCAGTACTTTTTTGCCGGCTTCCAGAGCGGTTATGATCCGTTCCACGTCGTACACATTTCCTCTCCATGTCCCTCCGCTGACGGACTGCAGCGCAGCCCACAGCCTGGTGTCATCCGGCAGAGCTTCATCCGGCCGCATATCGGGATGGAAAGGCCTCTGTGCCAGGATGAGAGCGCCTTCCTCCGGCGAAACCTCGACTTCCCCTTCACCGACAAAATTTATGCTGCCTTCCAGCGTGTTGCGATCCACGACGATATCAATCAAGTCACCGTTCCGAAGCTTGCCGATTGGCCCGCCTGCCAGCGCTTCGGGGCCAACATGGCCAATGCATGCCCCGGTGGAAACACCGGAAAACCGGGCATCGGTAATGAGCGACACGTATTTGCCGAAAGACAGATGCTTCAGCGCAGACGTAAGCTGGTAAGTCTCCTCCATCCCGGTCCCTGACGGACCCCGCCCGAGAAGTACGACGACGTCGCCTGCCAGAACTCCGCCGGACTTAATCGCACGGATCGCTTCGCGTTCGGTTGTAAATACTTTGGCTCTGCCTCTGTGACGATACACGCCATGGTCATCCAGTACCGAAGGGTCGATCGATGTGGATTTGATCACAGAGCCTTCCGGAGCGATATTCCCGGTCGGAAACGTTACGGTAGAGGTAATGCCAAGACGCCGCGAATACTCCGCGCTCATAATGACACTATCCGGATCAACCCCGTCCTTCTCTTTCAGCTGCTTCCGTAGCAGATGACGGCGTTCCGACGATTCCCACCAGTCGAGCACCTCGCCCAGCGTCGTACCTGTTACGGTAAGCACGGACTCATCCAGTATGCCAAGCTGCCTGAGGTGAAGCATCACTTCAGGCACTCCTCCGGCCTGAAACACCCGAATGGTCGGGTGGCAGATCGGGCCGTTCGGCAGGGCGCTGACCAGTCTCGGCACATGCTTGTTGACCTGGATCCAGTCCTGCACCGCAGGCACGGTTAAACCGGCTGCATGGGCAATGGCGGGAATGTGGAGCAGCAGATTGGTAGAGCCGCCGAATGCGGCATGAACGGCCATCGCATTGCGAATCGCCGCATCGGTGACAATGTCCGCCATTCTCAGCCCTTTGGACTCCATGACCATGAGTGCGCGTGAGGATTGCCGAGCCATTTCGATCCAGATCGGCTGCCCGGATGGTGCAAGCGCGGCATGCGGCACCGTCATGCCCATCGCCTCGGCGACGACCTGGGCCGTTGCCGCCGTGCCTAGAAACTGGCAGCCTCCTCCCGGTGTAGCGCATGCCCGGCAGCCGAGCTCCGCCGCCGCTTCCAGGGAGAGCTCGCCGCTGACGTACCGTGCGCCGATCGTCTGAATTTTGCCGGCGTCCTCTCCATCGACAGGCGGAAGGGTGACGCCCCCGGGAACGATCACACCAGGCAGCTGTGGCATGCCCGCAAGCGCAAGCATCATCGCCGGCAGACCTTTGTCGCAAGTGGCGACGCCGATCACCCCTTTGCGCGTCGGCAAGGAGCGAATCAGTCTGCGGAACACCATGGCAGCATCGTTCCGGTATGGAAGGGAATCAAACATGCCTGTCGTTCCCTGGGATCGGCCGTCACAAGGGTCGCTGACATACCCGGCAAACGGAATTCCACCGCGGCCCGATATCTCTTCCGCCGCGGCCTTCATGAGCAGGCCGACCTCCCAGTGGCCCGTATGGTAACCGAGGGCGGCAGGACTGCCGTCCTCGTTGCGAATTCCGCCCTGCGTGCTCAGGATCAGAAACTGTTTTCCGTTCAACTCCCCGGGCTTCCAGCCCATCCCGACATTCTGGGACATGCCGAACAAGTCGCCGCTCGGAGCGTTCCGCAGCAAGTCATCCGTTAAAGGCAGCCGTCCCGCCGCCCCGGGAGCATACGCCATAATATCGAAACAGCTTGAGTCTTTCTCCCCCATTATCGACATAATCTGTTCGTGCATGGCACCCTCCCGCCGCCTAAGACTTAACGAAAACCGTTTTGATGGATGTGAAAAACTCGATGGCCGCTTGCCCCTGTTCCCTGGAATGCGAGCTCGACATTTTCATTCCGCCGAATGGAGCCTGCAGCTCTACGCCGGCCGTTTCCGCATTGATCCTGACCAATCCGGCATCCATATCCCGGATGAAAGACAGCATTGCGCCGACATTTTGCGTATAGATGGAGGCACTCAAACCAAAGTCGCTGTCATTGGCCGTCTCTATGGCTTCCTCCAGGGAATCCACCGCGATCAATGCAAGCACAGGGCCGAAGATTTCTTCCCGGGCTATGGACATGTGCGGTTCGACCCCCTCAAATACGGTTGGCTGGACATAAAACCCTTCTTCAAGCCCTGGACCGTCCGCTCTTTTTCCGCCGGTCAGCAGCACGGCGCCTTCATCCTGCCCTTTCTGAATATAGTTCAGCACCGTTTCGAGCTGTCCTTCGTTCGCGCACGGTCCCATCCAGCTTTCGGAAGACATGCCGTCCCCCAACCGGATCTCCCGGATTTGCGACAGGAGCTTTTCTTTAAAGGCTTCATATACTTTCCGCTCCACAATGACCCGGCTGGTGGCGGTGCATTTTTGGCCTGTGGATTTCAAGCCGCCGCTGATGGTGGCCTCGACTGCCAAGTCCAGGTCCGCATCTGCCGCGATAATGATCGGATTTTTGCCGCCCATTTCAAGCTGATACTTGGCTCCCCGCCCCAAAGCGGCGGCGCCGACCCGTTTTCCGACTTCGTTGGAACCTGTGAACGTTATCCCGTTGACATCCGGATGCTCGGCAAGCGCAGATCCGATCACCGAACCTCTGCCGCATACAAGATTGAGAACGCCTGCCGGAATTCCCGCCTCCTCAAAGCATTCCATGATTTTGGCTGCCGTGACCGCCGTTTCCTGCGCCGGCTTTAACACAACGGTATTGCCGTATATCAAAGCCGGGGCCGTCTTCCAAATCGGAATCGCTACGGGAAAATTCCATGGGGCAATGACGCCCACGACGCCAAGCGGTACACGGGTCGTAAACATCAGCGCTTCGCTGTCCGTCGAAGGAATGACATCGCCTATTTTTCGCATCCCTTCGCCAGCGTAATACCTTAGGATCGCGACGCCGCGCATCGTCTCTCCCTTAGCTTCTGCAAGCGTTTTGCCCATTTCCCTCGTCATCGCCTCGGCGACCTCATCGGCCCGGCGTTCCAACACATTAGCTGCCTTGTAGAGAACATTGCCGCGTTCCGCGCCGGTTAATCGCCGCCAGGCTCGGCCTGCTGCTTTGGCCGCTGCGACAGCACGGTTCAGATCCTCTATACCGGAAACCGGTACATAACCGACTACCTCTTTCCGGTTTGCCGGATTGATGCTGGGTTCGGTTTCTCCGGACGCAGCCTTCACCCATTCTCCGTTGATATAGTTCCTGTATACTTGCTCTCTTTGAAATGCCGTCATGGGAATACGCCCTCCTTATTAAAAACTAATTTGATAAAACAGGGTTCACCAGCGTACCGATACTGCTGATCGAAATTTCAATCCGGTCTCCGGGCTCAAGCGTAAAATCATTAGGCGGCACAATGCTTGTGCCTGTCAAAAGCACCGTACCATCGAATAAATCGTTGTCCTTTGCCAAGAACGAGACCAGTTCATCCAGCTTTCGGTTTAATTCACTTGTACTTGCCTGGCTCTTCACGACCATGCGCCCCTCGCGGTAAATCTCGCAGACGATGCTGAATGCATATGGATTCTGCACCGTTTCCGCAAGCCGGATGGCCGGTCCGATGGAGCAGGAATTGCGCCATATTTTTGCTTGCGGCAAATACAGCGGGTTCTCCCCTTCGATATCGCGGCAGCTCATGTCATTACCCACGATGTATCCCACTATACTTCCATCAGCGGCAAGGACTAGTCCCAACTCAGGCTCTGGAATCTGCCATGTGGAATCGCTGCGCAGCGTGACGGCCTCGTTCGGTCCGATGGTGCGGGCGGCCGTGGATTTGAAAAAGATTTCCGGCCGCTCAGCGTCATAGACTTTATCGTAAAATGTCTCCGCATCCAGTCTTCCATCCGTAGCTTCATAATTTCGTGCTTCGCGGCTTCGTTGATACGTAACACCCGCCGCCCATACTTCCGGCGCGTCCAGTGGCGTGACAAGATGCAGAGAAGTCCAATCACCAGCCAGCTCACTTGTCGGACTAAAAGCGCTTTCAACCAATTGAACAGGAGAGATCCCGCGCTCCCTGGCTTGATGGATCAAAGTCATAAAATCCGGCTGCGGCAGACGATAGGCTGTTTCATCATCCGTAACGGCTGCCAGCCGCTTCCGTTGTCCGTCCAGAAATCGAATAATTCTCATTCAGGCTTGCCCCCATTTCTTCCCCATCGGGTTGATATTACTACCATAGCACCACCGATCGCCCATGACGATGCGCTAATCTCTACGACGATTTACCCTTTTCACGCATAATTTTTCTGTTAAGATGAGTCTAACCGTTACGGGAATACAGGACATACCGAGGAGGTTTGCTGTGACCAAGCTTTCCGAAGCCGCGTATTTAGGTCGTCTGCCCGATGTTCGCATGTCTTTTCAATTATTGGGGCTGCATGCAAGAAAAGTGGATTCCCGCTGGACTTATCCGTCCCACGAGCATTCCATGTACGAAATTCATTGGATGATGGACGGCGAGATGAATATGGTGGTCAATGGACAGCTGTACAAGCAGTCCGTTGGAGACTTGTTGTTCATTCGCCCCGGCATGACACATTCCTGCACGTGTGCCGGTCCGCAGGGTTTCACTTACTTCTCCGTTCATTTCAGCGTTCACGATACATCCTTTTGCAGAGAACTCAACCGCTGCAAGGACATTTATTATCCGGCAGATTCGGCTTTAGCCCAGGGACTGTCTTCTTCTCTGTCTACGCTGTACAATCTGGCCACAGAGCACTTATCCAGCCCGCTGCCGGCCTCCAAACAGATGAGGGTCCATGCCGCCGTATTCGAACTGCTCGGCTCCCTGGTCGGACAGCTGTCTCAGACCACATCCGTCACCTTATCCAGAACAGAATCCATCGCGCGTCAGATCGCCGAGCAAATCGAGGACTCCGTAAGATATATTCATCTTCACGGTGAAATTCAGGAGACCGAGCGAACCTGGATCCAAGACATCGCCAAGTCGCTGAACCTTAGTCCGTCGCAGGTTAATCGGATTTTTCGGCAGGTATACGGCAGAGCACCGCGCAAGTTTCTATCCGAAACCCTCCTGAATGAGGCCCAGCGGCTGTTGAAGCAAACAGACCTAAGCATTGACCATATTGCGATGATGCTGGGGTATAAGACCAATGCGCATTTCAGCCGCCAATTCAAGCGGTGGACCGGCATCGCACCAAGCGAGTTCCGCATCCATTCCCAGCAGCCATCGGCAGCCGGCCCGGATCATCCGGATTATTGAACCAAATTGCGAATAGAACCGGCCGGCGGCAGTTTTTTTTGTTAGGCATAGACAAGTCTAATGAAACATTTAAGCTTTGTAGCCAACTGTACACCCTACGAGATACAGATCATTTGATATTCGTTGAGTCGACGAGACATCATCACTTTAACGTTGCCGGATTCATACTCCAGCGGCGTGTTTCTGGGTACGGCAAGCACTTCTTTCACAGGTCTGTCGCAGTACGCGTTGATTATGCAACAACGAAATGGAAACAAATGTTTAGACGTTGGCTATTGAAAAGTTAGTGTCGAATATTGTAGTATTGTGTTAAAAAAAATCGGAGGAATTATGCCTACACCATTGCAGCAAGAAAAACACTCCATTGAGGCGTGGTCCCTGATCAATCGGAAATATTTGGGGAAAGGCGTGCGAGTCAAGCGCTTTCGGAGGCCGACCCGCTGCCAAATTCGCAACCGCGTCCTCCTTGCCATTCTAATGGCCAATGACATCAAACTGTCTCAGCTTGCCGAAGAATTGGGAGTTTCCTCGCGCAGCGTCAGTGCTTGGGTATATGAGGGACGCGTACCCGGAAAGCAAAATCTGGAGAAAGCCTGCAGTTACCTCGGGTATCCCCGTCATATTCTGTTCCGGGAGGAGCTGCTGGAGCAGTCCCCGCTGATCTGCCAGCCTGCACCGTCGCGCTTTATGAAGCGGACGTTGACACGCTCGCCGGTCAGTAACCGGATCCTGACAGGCCTATGCATGGTGCACGATTTGTCGGTAAGCGATGTGAGCCGCTGGATCGGCGTGCATCCCGGCACATTCCGCAAATGGCTGCATCAAGGAACGGTTCCATCGGCAGCATTTCAGGAGAAAGCGGAACAATTTTTCCGCATTCCAAAATCGGTCCTGTTTGCAGACTGCATCCTGAACAAACATTCGTAAAGCAAGAACGAAATGAACTCATAACCTCTTCATCAACTGCTCTGCGCGACCTTACCCGGATTAAGGCTCGCCGGGCTTTTTTTCTTCTTGCCGGCATGTTCTTCGCGTTAACTGGGAATATTGTTCGTTGAGGTGATGGTCTGGCATGAGCTTAAATCAGAAGAACGGTGCTGCGCTGGGTCTGCTGGCAGGAACGACGTTCGGCAGCGGCATCGGTTTTTTGCTGGGATGGCACTCCTACGATCTGGTCGGCAGCGTAGCCGCCGGCGGTATTCTCGGCATTGCAGGAGGCATATGGCTCGGCTGCCGAATCCTGTTTAAGGAGCTGCCCTGAGGGAAGCGCCCGGTTGAAACAACCGCAGGAGCAAAAATATAAAGCAAACAAGCAGACCGGATAAGAGAGCTACCTCTTGCCCGTGCCTGCTTGTTTTACGTTGGTGTGGATTTCTTCCATGCCGCCTGATCTTCTTCTATGTTACAGCCATTCGCCATGACCGTGAAGATCCTGCTGGTCATTCTGAAGCCGCCAGCCAATCAACGGCTCACGCAAATCTTCCGGTTTCCGGGTCGTATCCGGACCCTCGGATTCTCCCCACGTTTTCCCCCCGTCTTCCGTTCTCGCCGATCCGCTGAACCCCGTGTCCGGCGATACGAAATGAAGAAATCCCCCATTCGGCGTCCTGCCGATCTTGTTCCAGACCTGTCCCCCGTCCGTCGACTGATATAAATCATTGTTCTCCATGACGGCCCATACGTGGTTTGCGTTCAAGGCAAAGATTTGGCGAACCGTCTCCTCGGGATAAGCCTGCACCTCCCAATCGGTTCCGCCGTCATCACTGAAGGCAATCCATCCGTCTCCCCCAATCCATCCGGCTTGGTGATTGATAAGCCACATGGCCGTAACATCCGTGAGATCCACTTCGTCTTTGCTCTTTCCATCCGCTTCGCCACTTGAACCCTGGCCGGCAGGTTCTGATGGGTTCCCCTCGGACTGATCCGTCTTCGAGGATTTCCCGCCGGATGCCGATCCGTCCGAATCGCTCCGCTTCCCGTCATGGTTCTGCGTAAGCGATACGGGAGCAGGAGCGACAACGCTGCTCCCGGAATCGGGCGCCTCACAACCGGCTGTCACGGACAGCAAGACGACCAGCAGCAACCATGTGCCGAACCGGTTTCGTACGTTTGCCATTTCGACCACTCCCCCTTCCCGGTCAAATTCCCCCTGCTGTCAATCTATCCATGATGGAACGGCGATAACATAACGCCAGCTCCAAGACCATTCAATTACTATAAGTATAATGGCAACACCCCATAAAACGGAACAGGAAAAAACGCTTATCCGGGAGGTTCTAAGAGCAGCATAATTATCGATTCACCTGCTTGCCATTTGAATCATTTGACTCTAATATAGGGACAGGATGGTTTGAGTAACGACAGACCCATCGCTTTAGGACCATAAAGGGGGAATGCAAATGCTCGATTTTCCGACTCTTATGACGTACATCATCGTTGTTCTTGGTCTATTTTTGATTCCAGGACCCGCCGTTCTCCTCACCATTACCCGCACCGTTCAGAACGGGCGAAGAGGAGGCATAATGGCTGGGCTCGGTATCGCTACCGGGGATTTCCTACATACCTTATTTGCAACGGTAGGTCTATCCGCAATATTGATGACTTCGGCACTTGCCTTCAATGTTGTTAAATTTGCAGGCGCAGCCTACTTGCTATACCTAGGGATTCGCGCAATCCTAAGCAAGCCCTCCGAACCGCAAATGCCCCAGGTTGAATCGGCAGGCTCCCTGAAATCCTACGTTTCGGCAACTGTTGCTGAGCTTCTTAATCCGAAGACGGCCCTCTTCTTTCTGGCATTCCTGCCTCAATTTATTCATCACGAACGCGGTGAAGCGGTCGGGCAGTTCTTAGTCCTGGGATTGATTTTTGTGATTCTAAGCATATTGTATACAACCACGATTGTATTAAGTGTCTCCACGCTTGGAAGAGTGGTTAAACGGACGCCATGGATCAGGCGCCTAAGCCAGTGGAGCGGCAAATTCGTTGGAGCAATCTACATTGGAC
This sequence comes from Paenibacillus sp. FSL R5-0810, assembly GCF_038002285.1. Lineage (NCBI taxonomy): Bacteria > Bacillati > Bacillota > Bacilli > Caryophanales > Paenibacillaceae > Paenibacillus > Paenibacillus sp. FSL R5-0810. The sequence goes on along the minus strand of NZ_JBBOCF010000001.1, from coordinate 219,868 downwards.
TGGGCCTAAAGGTAGCATTCCAAAGACAGTAATGGATGAAACGTATCCCTATCAAGGCGCTTAAGTGCACGGTGCCGGCAGACAAACTTATTGCAGATGCAACCCCCACTTATTGAATTGTGGGATACTCAGCGCATGAGAACAGCTCCGAAGGGAGCTGTTTCTTATTTTCGTACAACCCTCATCACGCTTTCAACCGATGATACGAGCTGCGGAAAACTCAGATATACAAAAAAGCTCTTGAATTGCCGCAAGGACAAATTCAAGAGCTTATTCGCTGTTACATTAGATGCGGTCGAGAGGACTCGAACCTCCACGGGGGTTAGCCCACACGGACCTGAACCGTGCGCGTCTGCCAATTCCGCCACGACCGCATGTGTTTGGGTTATCAACTCGTTGTGATCACCGTAATTAAGAGTATATAACGACTAAAGTTAAAAAGCAAGCATTTTTTTAAAAAAAATGTCGAAAGCATGGTATGCATCATGATGGCGTACCGCATGACCCGCTCTCCCGCTTCGGTATTTTTAACCTCCCTCCCCTCCATACTATAACAGGACGGGGTTATAAGAGGCGCCAATCCGATTGACCCCCTAAGACGAAAGGCGAGGTGAGTTGCATGCTCCTGAAAAAATATTCGATCATGTTATTAACCGCCGTATTATGCTTGACCATAACGATCCTTACGGACATCCTCTTCGGCTTTCCGTGGTACAACTTTATCATTAACTGGCGTTTCACGCTCTTCTCTCCCGTTGAGAGAATCACCGTGATCCTCTTGCTAGCTCTGCTGGTTATTCCGGATCTTTATCGCAGCTTCCGCAAGAGGAAGCATGAAACGAGCCCCTCTAGAGCGTCTGGGGAATCGGATTCAGGAACCGGAAGCGGGTCCCGAACCCGGGCCGGGTGCAGAACCGGAACGCCTTCCGAGGATGGCTTTGCGGATCAGACATATGATCACGAGCAGGAGCGGTAAACCGATGGAATAGAACGGGAACACCGTATACAGGTAGGCTCCCCCTTTCATTAGATGCTCGCTGTAAGAGCGGGCAAGGATAATGGAGAGGCCGAGTATGACCAGTGCATAGGGATAAATTAATTTACGATACGGGATTTTGAACAATATGGAGGAACTGATCAATGCTGCATAATAATATAAGCTGATTTTAAAGAACACGCCGATGATCAGAACCATCACGATCAGAATTTGCGTCCGCTCGATAAATTCCGAAATCTCTACCTTCCCCATCATGGTCAAGAGCGGAAATACCGCCCGTTCGGTAATATCCGCTCCCAGTACTGAAATCGTGATCAACGACACGTGAGCCAGGATGACGCCGGTAACCAATATCGCCAGCAGTCCTGCTTTCACCCCATTTTTGGTATGGTTAACAGCCGGAAAGATGGCCGTCGCACAGATAAGCTCGCCAAACGGAAAATGAATGTTTTTCTTTAGCACCGATTCTAGAATCGGCTGGAATCCTTCACCCATGACAGGTAGCAGGAGCTGAAGGTCAATGATCCCGGAAAATAGAATCACGATCCCGCTGAACACCCCGATCATAAACATAATCGCCAAAAAGATGGTAGCCGTCCGTGCCAGCACCTCCAAGCCTTGATGCAGCACATAGGCCACCGCCATGATCATGAGCAGATTCACGATCAGAAGCGGCGTTTCCCTCAACGCGGCGGACGCCATGACCAGCAGTCCCCCGTCTACGAGATCTCGAGCCGCTGTGAACATATAAAGGACGGCATAGACTAGTCCTACAAGGCTGCCGACATATTTCCCGAGCAATAATCGATAATACTCCACTGGCAGTTTATCGGGAAATGCCGTGTACAAATACGCATTCAAGGAGAAGATCAGCATGCCGATCACCGTTCCGATGAGCACGGCTATCCATGCATCCCGGCCTGCCTCAAGTCCCAAATTTACGACGAGCGTCGTGCCGAACTGAAACAGAACCAATATCGAGAAGAATTGAAATGGGCTGATTTTCACCTTTTCCATTTGACTCTCCTCCTTCATTGGTTGTGGATCTTGTATAGAACGGAACGATCCCTCATTTGAGAATTTCGTATCACCGGTTTCACATGGTATTTCACTTGCACCCGTGGAAAGAGCTGATCCCAGCGATTCTTCATCTTTCGCCAAGCGGACGGATCGGACCGTTCCACAGCCTGACCAAATCCCAGAATATCGCTATTCACTTCCTTGCTCTTACGAACGGCTAGCTCCATAATACGAATAACCTCTCTCGAGGCTGCGTCCTCCAGGAGCTTCATCGTTGCCGGATTTCGCAGGTCAATCGCGCTGTTCACTTCACGGATCGAGAAATTAGGCTCCACGTGAATGTGAATAATCGGATTCGCAGGATCTTCTAAGTCAGCGAGCAGCCTTGTTTTGGACCGCATAACTTCAAGCGATATTTCTCCACCTTGATCAAGTAACTTCAAATGGATCGGCGTGATTTTCATTTTATTCCGGATCCAAACGGTGCCGCGGGATTCGTCCGCGTTTAACCAGCTCACAAGACGATCCCCTTTAAATACAGCCATTTGGGAGATGACCGCCAATCCTTCTACCTTCGCGTTCTTTAAGGTTTCCATCTTCGATGCCTTTTCGGCGCTGCCTTCGATCATCACTCCGTTCACCAAAGGCCCGCCTCCCGGGGTAAGCAATCCACGGATGACATCATCTACCTCGATCCGAAAATTCTCTCCAAGCTGTCCCGACGTTAAATCGATCTTCTGCTCGAGTGCAAAAGCCGTGATTTTTCCAATCGGTGTCATTGCAGACACGACATCCTCTGCGGTTTGTCCCTGGGTTGCAATCAATACTTCGGCATTCAGCCGGATATCGGAGTCTCTGTCCAAATAATCGAAGAGATCGATAATGCCCTCTCTCGCCACGCGATCCGAGATGACGATCAGACCGGTATGGGCGAGCGAAATGATACGGGGCACTTTGCGGGAAGCATTGCGCATCGCTTCGACTACGCTCTTCCCTGATGCCTTATATACGGAGGTAGGCGTTGCTCCTCTGCCGGCCTTCCCCGAAATTTCATCGGCGATGACCGTCTGGAAGGAAACGAGATATTCCTTCTCCTCTTCCTTCCAATCCACGCCGATACCGGAGACAATTGCACGCTTATTCAGCTCTACCACATCCCAGCAGCCGCTCAGCAGGCCGAGACAGCAGCACATGATCAGAATGGTCAGCCCTTGATGTTTGCGCATATCTCAGTTCGCCTCCCATCATGAGTTACGATTTCCTCCTGCTCCGTTCGCAGCCGTATGCTGCCCCCTTCCCGAAGCGCTTCCGCCATCGGCACCTTGTTGCCCCGACCCGCTCATCCTCCCATCCGAGTCTCCAGCCAAGGAAGTGTCTTGATTCGATGACGCTCCAAATCCGGTTGAAGACTCCGCAGCTTGAGTTTGCAGCGGCTGAAAGGGTAAACGGATGATCGCATCCTTCTGATTCCTGAGCCGGAATGGACTGATTGGCGACATAAAGGGTACACCGAAGGACCGGAGACTGTTCATATGCGCGATCAGCACGATGACGCCCAAGGTCAGCCCATAGAAGCCGAACATGCCGGAGAGAACCATGAAGCCAAAGCGAATCAGCCGTCCAGCGATGGACAGGTTGTAGGCCGGAAGCGTGAAGCTTGCAATACCGGTCAATGCCACTACGATAACCATCGCTGGCGTAATCAGACCTGCTTCAACGACAGCTTGTCCGAGGATGAGCGCACCGACAACCGAAACCGTCTGCCCAATCGCCCGCGGCATCCTGACACCGGCTTCCCGCAATATCTCGAACACAACCTCCATGAGCATCGCTTCGATAAAAGCCGGAAAGGGGACGCCTTCACGTTGGGCAACCAGACTGATCAGCAGCTGCGTCGGTACCATTTCATAGTGAAACGTTGTTAATGCGATATAAACAGACGGACCCAGAATCAAAATAATAAAGCTGATATAGCGTACGAGCCGCATGACGATGGCGATATCGAAACGCTGCGCATAATCCTCAGGCGACTGAAAGAAATGGGCAAATACCGTTGGAAGCACCAGCACAAAAGGGGTTCCGTCCACCAAGACAACGATCCGGCCCTCCAGCAGCTTGCTCGTCGCATCGTCAGGACGCTCCGTGTTATATATCGTTGGAAACGGAGTAATGGTCTTATCTTGAATGAATTCTTCAATATAGGCAGACTCCAATATCCCTTCAATCTCAATCCGGTTCAGCCTGTCCTTGATCTCCCTGACAATCCCCGGATCCGCCTTGCCCTTGACGTACATGATGGCTACGTGGGTATGGGTGACCGATCCGATCTTCATCGTTTCGAGCCATAGCTGAGAAGATTTTAATCTTCGCCGGATGAGTGAAATATTGGTTGCAATGGACTCCACGAAGCTGTCCTTCGGGCCACGGACGACCAGCTGCGAGGTTGGCTCGGTTACGGATCTCCATTGCCCGCCCTGAGTGCCTGCGATAATGATGTGATCCGCCCCCTCAAACAGGATGACCGTGTCTCCAGACAATATCGCCAGCATCGCTTCGTTCCAATCTGCACTCATTCTGGATTCGCCCATCGCAAGTCCGTCTTTCATGACCATATCCAGAAAATCGGCCGGGCTGCGCTCCTTCTGCAGGAATTCCTTGCTTAATTGCAGCAGCGATTCCATCACATCGTGATTGATCATTTCCGGATCGCTGAGCCCGTTTAAATAAACGATGGCGCAATTGGCCTCGGACGCTCCTCCAAGCTTCAATTGCCGGAAAATGATATCCGGGCTGTTCCCAAGTTCTGTACGGATGCGGTCCAGATGCTCCTGTAAATGGTCGGCCGGCTCGATTCCCGCAATTTTCCGGGAAGCTTCCTGCCCCGGCGCATCCTTCCTTGGGGCGAAGCGGCGGCCGCGAGGCCGGTAGCGTAGCATTTCGTTTCCTCCCAGCATGCAAAGCTCGAGTTACCTCCATTATTTGCTTTACATGCCTTTTTCATGCGAAGCCAGTATAGGAGGAAGTTTTGCGCTAGGCGATTTATGTTATAGGGAGTCTTATGCTTGTCATGGTTCTTCAACTTCAATTCGATTCTATTTGGGAGCACCCGAAAAAGTAAGTTCCTGATTACTGGCAACCTTTAAGGGGCCCTTGACGTTATTAAATATGAATGCATTAAATTGTGATAAGGAGGTGAGTTATGGAATGAAACTGCATAAGCAGTTAGCCATTTCAATGCTGGTGATCCTAATTACTATTCCTTCTGTTGCATATGCTGAAAATAAACCGGAGGATAGTAACTTATTTAAAATCATTGGACAAACGAAGGAATTTCCTGTAACAAGCATTAAAGTTAATTACAAAACAGTAAAAAAAGTTATCGTTTCACACTCATCCACAATTAATTTAAACCAATCTGAAAAGACTAATAAAACCCCAAAAATATTTCAAGCACTTCAAGAAAAAATAGACGAATTTATTAAAAATAATGACTCAGGGAAAATTGAAGTAAGTATTATGCTAAATCAAAATATAAAAATTACAAAAGAACAATTCATTAATACTATTTTCGCCACATTCAAAGATTCGATCACTAACGAGGAAGGTTTAGGAGGGTATAACTTTTTTGTTGAACTGACTCCAATCGAGATTCTGGAAATCAGCAGATGGGATTCGATCTCTTCCCTCTCTATCCCAGAAGATGTTATCTCTGTTTGGTAAGCTACTATTATTTTGGTGCCTACTACCATTTTCCAACAAGGATAATGTAGTAGGCATTTTTCTAAGTAGTATACGTACTGAGCTTATATCCAAAGCCTCTTACAGACTTAATGTATCGAGGTTTGCGGGGGTTATCTTCAACTATGATACGTATACGATTTATGTAAACATACAGCATGTGGACATCCATGTTTTCCTCCTCTACTAGCCATACAAATTTGTATAGATGTTAAGCGGTGGGAAAATCATTGGGTGGAAAGATTTCGTTAATCCTAAATCAACCTCTGCGTATGATGATCTAGGTCACGGTACACACGTAGCAAGTATTGCTGCCGGTACTGGAACAGGGGATCCAGGCATACAAACTGGAGTCGCACCCGGTGCAGCACTTGTAGGAATAAAGGTATGCTCTACGAATACTAATTGTTCTTATCAAAACATAATCGAGGCTATGGACTGGGTCATTCAAAATAAAGGGACCTATGGTATAGATATTATGAACTTGAGTTTAGGTGCACCTGGAGCAGCGGATTCACAATTTTGTAGTAGAGCCGGGAGTGCTGCTAGTAATGGAATACTTACAGTAGTAGCTGCAGGTAACACTCCTGGTGGAGCAAATTATGATTCTTTGAATCGATTTGCTAAATGCCCCGGTGTTCTGTCAGTAGCCAATGTAGCCGATCCGTACGAAGGGGGTTGGTATCTAAATCCTACTTCAAATAGGGGGACAGGAAGCGAAGGTCCATCCCTCGCTGCTCCAGGTACAAGTATTCGTGCTGCAAAGGCAAACTCAACGAATGAATATATTACATACACAGGTACTTCAATGGCTGCACCTATGATCTCTGGTTTGACTGCCCTTATGCTTGAAGCAAGTAATGGAAGTGTCAATTTCGATTATAAAATTGAAGACTATGGAATGGACGGATATGACAAAGTATATGGTAACGGATTAATTTTAGGACATAGCACGATTAAAGCAGCAGCAGGTTCATCTTCTGGGTCATTCGATAATTATCGTAAACATTTCCGCGCACAGGGTAATATTGCAGCAGGGACTATTGATATCTACCAAATCAATGTAACAGATATCGAAGCTTTTTTTGCGACAACTCTTATAATAAATAATGAAGATGGTGCTGATTTAGATTTATTCATTTGGAGTCCTGGAGTACAGCCAATCCAGAATGGCGAACTTAGACTTGATTTAGCTAAATATGGAAGTTCAGGTCTTCTTCCCCAAGAAAATATAAGTTTCAAGCCTTCTGTAAAAGGTACTTATTCCATCGGAGTTATTGCCTATTCAACAGCAACCTACGCAATTGACTGGGCTGGGCAAATTTCTCCATAAGTTTAAATGTTCAAGTTGGCCTCATAAAGAATGGAGCCGTAAAATCGTACGGCTCCATTGATTACCTTCTTTGGCGACACTCACGCTCATCATAAAATGATTTAACGTCTTGATCACATTTCCTGTCTGCCAACGCTTCAAGTTGAGCTGTGCACTGAGCTTATTAACACTTCCCCCTTTTGCCGTACGCACTAATCCCGCCAATTCATCCGCACCTGCTTGATCCCCTCGACCTGCCACAGCTGCTCGAATAAGGCATCGATGCCTTTGCTGTTAAATGAATACACCCGGAATTCCATCGTTACTTTCGTTGAATCATCATCGGCAGAGTCATTATTGACGATCATGCCCTGGACGGTCATGTTCGCCTTTTGGAGAAGATCGGTAATGATGCTGACCTGCACGGGCCGATCACCCGCTTCAATCATGATTTTCAGGCTCCCCGACTTCTTAATGAACAAAAACCGGGATTCCAGCTTGTTCAGCACAAGCGTACTGATCAGCACGATGGCAGTCGTAACGACCGCCGGCCAGTAAAACCCGGACCCCACGCTGAGCCCGATGGCAGCAGCTACCCATAACGTTGCTGCTGTGGTGAGGCCTGAAATAATATGATTGGAACGCCGCAGGATAGCGCCCGCGCCAAGGAAGCCGATACCGCTTACCACCTGCGCCGCAAGCCGCGCAGGGTCAAATCTGGCATTGGGATGATTGATAAGCAAGGAGTCAAATCCGTAAATGGAGGTCAACATGATGAGGGTTGATCCCACGGCAACCAACAGATGGGTCTTCAGTCCAGCCTGCTTATTTCTGCGCTCCCGTTCCCAACCGATCAGCCCGCCGAGCAGAGCTGCAAGCAGCAGCCGCATCAGCATCGTTTGCATATCCAGTGAAATATCGTACATTTTCGTTCACTCCTCATCAGCAACCGTTCTATTATCCCCCTCGCTGGCCGGTCTTATTGCATATGCTCATCCTGCCAGCGCCATAGTTCCTTACTGGAGGTCGAAATCCCGATGACGCCGCTCTTTAGAGCCGTATCGAAATCCTCCAAATCAATCATTAATCCACCCGCAATGACGGGCACATCGACTTCCGCCCGGATCCGGTCCATAATCCGCTCGCATACCATGCCTGGCAGCACTTCAATGGCATCCGGATTCGAAGCCTTAATCATCTTGATCCCGTTATCCAGCGAAACGGAGTCAAATACGAACAGTCGTTGAACGGTCAGCAGGCCAAGCTTCTTGGCCTCGACGATGATCGTATTCTTCGTGGTGACAATGCCGTCGATGCCTACCTTTTCAGCCAAATAAGTTACTCCCGCCCGATCCTTCCCGATCCCTTCGATCAGGTCGAAATGAACGAAGGACAGCTTTCCGGCCTCCTGGATTTGTTCTACGATCGACTCGATATTAAATATATCGGTCCTCAAAATAAACACGATGTTCGATTCGGTTGCAAGCACGGAGGGGAGCTCGTCAGCATTCATCAAAGATGTAATGATCGGTTTGCGCTTCAAGCAGTACGTGATTCGCTGCGCGCCTTCTACACTTGTTCTCATGTCTTCACCTCGTTGCCAAGAGCAGCATCTCCGGTTCTCCAGCTGCCCGGGCTTATTTTTTGTACCTTAAGAACCCGCTTCATTTGCCTCTTTCACGGTACGGCTGCGATAAATATCGTGGACCGAATCCAGAATATAGGTTGGCTTCACATCGCTGTCTTTCAAATCCTCCGAAGTCGAGACGCCGGTAAGCACCAACGCTGTGCTCATCCCGGCCTGATTGCCCATTCGAATATCGGTTTCCAGACGATCTCCCGTCATGAGGCACTCTTCAGCCTTAACTCCCAAAATATCAAGTGCCGTCAACGCCGTCAAGACGGAGGGCTTACCCATGACGGTTGTAATTTTCATGCCGGTCGTGCCTTCAATAGCCCCGATCATGCCGCCGCAATCAGGAATATCGCCTCCCGGCATCGGGCATGTTCGATCCGGATGCGTAGCGATAACGGCCGCGCCTCTCTTAATCGATTGGTATGCAAAGTCCAGATGCTTATAATGAAAGTCCCGATCCCAGGACACGACAACGACGTCCGTCTCTTCCGGCGCGGAAGCAAATGTAATCCCGTTATCCAGCAGCTCCTGCTTTAATATCGGCTCGCCGATGACATAAACCTTCGCCCCCGGATGATGCTTGTGCAAATAATGAATCGTTACGAGTGCGGGATTCAAAATGTTATCCAGCTCCACCCGGATTCCGAGCTTCCCTAGCTTTTTCAAATAATTTTCTCGGGAATCGATCGTTTTGTTCGTCAGAAACAACAAGCGTTTATTCAAGCCCTGCAAATAACGGACGGTCTCTACGGCCCCCTCGATCGCTTCCGGCCCTAAATAAATCGTGCCATCCAAGTCAAAGATATACCCTGAAAAATGATCCATACTCGATCTCCTCTGCATGTTCCATCTTGGAATTTTGATAGATTCACAATCTGACTCGTGGGACTACGAAAACGGAGCCGCACGTGGTCTAGTATTCATATGTTCCGGCACAGCCGGTTAGTCCTTGCCGAAACCACTTGCTAAAGGAGCCGGATTTCTAAAATCGCCCATAAAAAATGAGAAGCTCCTCTGCATAGCAAGATGCTCATTCATGCAAAATGAATGATTCCGTTATGCAAAGGGCTTCTCATCATCTCCGCCCAGCTCTATAATCGATAATTTAATACTACATCCAGTTATTCCATTTGACAAGTGAATCATGGGGATCATTCGGTTCGAATGCCGAAAATGGGGACCATTAGGTTTGCGTTAGCTGTTTCGCTGCCTCATCCGTTACAATCAGCTCGGCGGGATCTTGGTCAGGCTCCAAGGGGAACCGCTCAAGTAGGTTGCCTCCTCCAAGTCCCCATGCCATCTGAAGCTGATCCTCAAGCAAACGCCACTGCCTGGCCTGCTCTTCTTCATCCCAATCCAGCAGCTCGCCCATGATCTCCATGACGGGAGCGATCATCCGCTCGGCCGTCTCCCGCTCAAACCATACCCAGCCGGTTCGCCGCAGCAGGAAATCTTCGACGGCAACGGTCATTTCATGCTCGATTGAATAGATCAGCTCTGCCCGCAGCAGCTTATATTCATCCTTTTCCTCAGCTGACGAAGCCCGATAAATGTCCAGCAGCTTCTTGGCGTTCGACCCGTATCTTGCTATAAGTCTTCGCATGGGGTCAGCTCCGATTCCTTGAAGGGCACCCTGTTCGACCATCATTTCCTTGAACCGTTTATAAGTAAGACCGTTCAGGTCCCCTCCGCTGATTGGCGTCCGGTCGGTCATGCAAGGAGGATAGATCGTTCCATCCGCATCCTGGATGTGCTTAGCCACGAGGTCCACAACGGACATCGCCCTCTTGCGAAATCCGGTTAGATTTCCTGGCCTCGCTGTGATCAACCCTGATTCGGATATGAGAATGCCATCCTTCCCGGTCATGTCGGGAGACTGTCTGTTCTCCGGCTTGAACATCGCGCTTAATCCGCACCAGCCTGATTCGATATCCCCATGCTCCAGGCGGATTCCGGGGAACAAGCCGTTGACGGCGCCCATCAAATACCGCTTATCCTCGTCCGTTATATCTGGTGTCCCGACACCTCCTTCAAACGGAGTCCCGGTCATACCGATGCAAGTCTTAGAATCCTTAGGGATGACGAGGACTCTCCTTCCTCCGGGACCTTCAAAACAAACAGCCTGACGAACAGGGAGTTTGTTATAATCGACAACAAGATGCACCCCCTTGGTCAATTGCAGCTGCTCGCTGGCCAGCGAGTTGTCCATTTGCCTTACCTGATCCGCCCATGGGCCGGCGGCATTCACAATTTGGCGGGCGAGGATCGGATATCGGATTCCGCTTAAGCGGTCCTCGACACGGACGCCTGCAATCCTCCCGCCCCGATAGATAAAACCCAACACTTTTGCGTAATTGACCATCAGCGCGCCCTTCATCCGGGCAGCCTTCAGCACCTCAATCGTCAATCTCGCATCGTCAGCCCGGTACTCACGGCAGTAGGCCGCCCCTTTTAACGCGTCTGAATTCAGCAGGTTTTCCAAAGACAGGGTTTGTTCCCGCCGGTACATCCTTCCCCGACGGCTAGCCTTCGCACCGGCAAGCCGATCATACGCATACAGCCTGATGGAACTCGCCAAATAACCGCTGGGCTGATGTTTATAAATCGGCAGCAGCACTGGAAGCGGTTTCACCAAATGGGGGGCGCAGCGACGCAGCAATGCCCGCTCGGTACAAGACTCGCGTACCAAACGAAGCTTCCCTTTCCTGAGATATATCAATCCGCCATGGATCACCTTGGCGGATTTGCCGCTTGTTCCGGAGGCGAAATCATTCATCTCCACCAAGCCGACCGTCATTCCACGGCAGCTGGCGTCCCAGGCAATCCCGGCGCCCGTAATGCCACCGCCGATCACCAGAACATCCAGCTTGCCCCTCTCCATGTCCTGTAAATATTGAGCCCGCAGCTTTGCGGATAACCCTTCGTTCACCGTCAATCACCTCTTTCCCCAACGCCTTGATATAAGAAAAACGTCTATCGACGTGCTTTCAAGGAAGACAAACCTCGTTTAGCAGTAGTTTTTTGCGAGATCTGGCAGCAGCTTCCTCCGGAGTTTATAGCTTCAGATAGCTAAAAAAGAACCGCATCTGCCGAAAATGCGCACGTCATACGCATCCATAGCAAAAGGGTCCTCCATGATCTCCGCCCGCTTATGCATTTAAGATAATGATATTCATTATAGGATGCATTGATCTATATGTCTACAGTCTTATCCTATGATACAGCGGCACGGCGTATGAACTGCCTGCACATGGATCAGCTTATGACAGATCAATGAGAAACAGCACTGTTTTTTCTTAAAAAAGAAGGGGCAAGCCGTTTATATTTCTTGAAGATGCGGCTGAAATAATAAATATCCTTGAACCCCGTCGCTACCGCGATCTCGGAGACGGTAAGCGGGCTGCTTCGCAGCAGATAATCCGCTTTATTAATCCGGGTCTCGTTAACATATTCCGTTACGGTTCTTCCGCTCAGCTCTTTAAACAACCGGCTGAAATGATATCGGCTGAGACCGGCCATCCCGGATAGCAGCTCGACCGAAAGCTCCTCCTTGTAATGCTCCTCAATGTATTTGAATATCGGGGCAAAACGCTCTACGTTCTTCATCCGCTCCACATATTCATCCTGTGTGAGAACGGTTGCAACATAGCCTCTCAAGAGCAGCGTAAGCAAGCGGTACAGCTCGGATTTAATGGCGAGCTCATAACCGAATTCCCGCTTTTCCAGCTCTTGGATGATCGCCAGCATAGATGAAAGAACGTCATCTCCGTTAACCCGGTTGGCGAACACCAGACGATTTTGGGTAATCGGCGTAATGAATTTCATCTCCGGCGCATCCAAGGAATGGCTCTGGAGCAGCGAGAAGTCCACGATTAACGCATAATAGAACAAATGATCAGACTGACTGATTCCATAATGAAGCTCATTGCGATTAATGACAATCAAATCGCCTTCGCGGGCATGCAAGGTGGAGGAACCGCACTCCAGCATTGCTTCTCCGGAGACAAAATACAAAATTTCCAAATGCTCGTGATAGTGGCGATTAAACATGACCTGTCCCCTGCCCTCGAACTGGCAGAGATGAACCTTGATCGGAAATTGGGGGTCCGGCATCGTCATCGGTTCCCGCAGTGTATGGTCCAATGCTCTGGTCTCCTTTGAACTTGATCAAGACAGCACGATCGTACAAACAAAAAGCACGGTTTATCATGGTGTCTTTCCTTAGAAGCATTATAATACAGAAGTGTAATGCAGTAAATTCAGAGGAGTGAAATCATGAAATCAATTAATGTTGGGGTCATTGGAACTGGTTCGATCTCTGCTATGCATTTGCAATCCTACCAAAAACACGCGAACGCGAATCTGCTCGCGGTATGTGATTTAAATGAAGAACGCGCACGGCTTGCGGCTGAAAAGTACGGCGCTACCAAAGTATTTACAGATTATCGCGAGCTGCTGGCCGATCCTGAGATCGATGCGGTAAGCATCTGTACCTGGAACAATACCCATGCCGAGATCAGCATTGCCGCTCTTAACGCCGGCAAGCATGTCCTCGTCGAGAAGCCGCTGTGCCGTACGGTCGAGGAAGCGCTGCGCGTTCAGGAAGCGGTGAAATCCTCCGGCAAGCTGCTTCAAGTCGGCTTTGTCAGACGCTATGATCCGAATGCTCAAATGCTGCGCGAGTTCGCGGACAAAGGCGAGTTCGGAGAAATTTATTTTGCGAAGGCCTCTTCGATCCGCAGACTCGGAAATCCGGGCGGCTGGTTCTCCGACATTGAACGTTCAGGGGGCGGACCGCTAATTGATATCGGCGTTCACGTCATTGATCTGTGCTGGTACATGATGGGCCGTCCGAAGCCGGTAGCTGTCAGCGCCAATACATACCGAAAGCTGGGCAACCGTTCCAATGTCCGGAATCTGTCGTTCTACAAAGCTGCAGACTATGATGCGGAGAAGAATACGGTCGAGGATATGGCAAATGCGATGATCCGATTTGAAAACGGTGCCTCGATGCTGGTTGATGTCAGCTTCACGCTGCATTCGAAGGAAAATCAGCAGACCGTTAAATTGTATGGCGACAAGGGCGGTTTCGAGATTGATCCTGAAGTTGTCATCGTCACCGAGAAGCATGACACGATCATCAACATCCAGCCTCAAACGGACCACAAGGGATTTGACTTCGATTCCGCTTTCCAGAGCGAGGTCAACCACTTTATCGCAAGCATTGAGAACGGAACCCAGCCGCTAAGCCCTGTGGAAGACGGCGTGGAAATAATGAAAATTCTGTGCGGTATCTATGAATCCGCCGAAAAAGGAGCTGAAGTTCTGCTATGAAACTTGGCGTAAGCTCGTACAGCCTTTACCAGGCCATGAACAAAGGTGAAATGACCATAACCGACGTGATCGACTACATTGCCGAAATCGGCGGTGAGCATATTGAGATCGTGCCCCTCGGATTCAATTTAAAGGAAAATCCGGAGCTCATCGATACGATTAAGTCCCATGCCGCCGCCAAAGGGCTCGAGCTCTCCAACTATGCTATCGGCGCGAACTTCGCCGAACTCGATGATGCCGCTTATGAGGCAGAGATCGAGCGCGTAAAAAGCGAGGTCGATATTGCAGCAGCCCTGGGCGTAAAGCGGATGCGCCATGACGTGGCAACGTCCAAGGACTTGTCGCTCGTTCATTTTATCGAGGAGCTCCCTCGCCTTGCAAATGCCTGCCGCATCATCGCGGATTATGCAGCCGGGCGCGGCATTATCACCAGCGTGGAGAATCACGGGTATTTCATTCAGCACAGCGACCGGGTGAAAGCGCTTGTCCAAACCGTTAACCATCCAAATTTCAAGACGACGCTGGACGTCGGCAACTTCATGTGTGCGGATGAGGAATCCACGGTAGCCGTGAAGAACAATATCGGTCTCGCTTCCATGGTGCATTTCAAGGACTTCTATTACCGTCCGGCTAGCCGTCCTCCAGGCGGAGGCTGGTTTAACACGTCTAGCGGTAACTGGCTTCGCGGTGCCATTGTCGGCCAAGGCGACATTAAGATTCCAGAAGTGATTCGCATCGTGAAGGAATCCGGTTATGACGGCTACATTTCCATTGAATTCGAGGGCATGGAGGATTGCCGCACCGGAACCAAGCTAGGCCTGGAGTATGTGCGCAAAGTGTGGAACGAAAGCTGATCTTTTCGTTTTTTGATATTCGATAGAAGCAACCGATCGACGACAAAGATTGAGGGAGGAGTTTAAACGATGTCGAAGCCTATCATGCCGAACAAAATCGGCGTTATTGTTGACAGCTTTCGGGTTGGCGTAAGAGAAGGTTTGGTCAAGGCGAAAAATGTCGGTGCCGACGGTGTTCAGATCTACGCTGTTCATGGAGAAATGGATCCGGCCAATTTGTCCGCGTCCGCACGCAAGGAGCTGAAGGATTACATTGAATCCTTGGGCCTTGAAATCTCGGCGCTTGTGGGAGACCTGGGGGGCCACGGTTTCCAGGATCCGTCCGAAAATGCAGCCAAAATCGAGAAGTCGAAACGCATCATGGAGCTGGGTCTTGAGCTCGGCACCAATATCGTGACCACCCACATTGGCATCGTGCCGCAGGATCGCAACAGCCGCGTATACGAGACGATGCACAATGCCTGCCTCGAGCTTAGCACGTTCGCCAAATCCATGAACGCGTTCTTTGCCATCGAGACGGGGCCGGAGCCTTCCGCCCATCTCAAGTCCTTCCTGGACGGTCTTGGCTCGAACGGCGTGTCCGTGAACTTTGACCCGGCCAATATGGTGATGGTGACCGGCGATGATCCTGTCCAAGGCGTATATAATCTGAAGGATTATATCGTCCATACACACGCGAAGGACGGTATCAAGCTGGCCGAGTTTGTGGATCCCCGTGACGTGTACGGAGATTTCGGTTATGAAGCGCCGGCACTTGATCATGACAAAATTGCCGACATGGCGGAGTCCGGCGAGAAGTTCCGTGAAGTTCCGCTCGGCGAAGGCAGCGTGGATTGGCCTGCATATCTTCAAGCGTTGAAGGATATCGGCTACACCGGATATTTGACGATCGAACGTGAAGTGAAAGCTAATCCGGAGGCCGATATTAAGCTGGCGGTTGACTTCCTGAAGACGTTCCGTGCGTAGAGCCTAACGAATACTTCACAATTGTGAGACGAAAGAAACGGGGCTGTCCCGCAGATGAACTGCTCCCCTACAGTAGCAGGCTTTATGATTTCACCTGTCTACCGTATGGGGAGCATATCACAGCTGGGACAGCCCCGTTTTATTATGGATACAATATTTATACGCTTACGATACGCTCTGCTTCCCGGACAGCGCTTCCAGCGCTCCCTGAGCCTTGGCCGAGCGGATCTCCGCTTCGATGATTTCCAGTGAGCCTACGGCACTCTCCGGCGTGCATACCGTTACAGCCTTCCCTTGTGCCACGCTGTCAATGAAATAGCGGAGCTCGCGGTAATATCCGGAATCACCTGACAGCTCAGCCGTAAAGCCCGGCGCGTCCTCTGGATACACCTTCACTTCATTGTTTTCAAATACAATCGTAGCCTTCTCCAGGTTCACACGGTACCCCATATAGAAGCCGTGGTCGCCATGCAGGGTCCAATCCGCTCTGGCCGTAATGACCTTGCCGTCCGGATAGCTGTAATGCGTCGACACGATATCGTACGAGCTTCCTTCGATGATATTCTTGGCGAAAGTAGATACATGCTGCGGTCTGCCTAACAGCCAATGGATCATATCCACGTCATGGACATGCATATCCGTGATGCAGCCGCCGCTCTTGTCTCCCTCGAGGAACCAGCCTTTAGGCGGCTCGGAGCCGCGGAAGAATTCGCCGGCTACGATTTGTCCGTAACGCCCGTCCTCCAGGCAAGCCTTCAAATATTCGTACGCAGGCCAGAAACGAAGACATTGCCCGATCATTAGGGTTGCCCCCGTACGCTCAGCCGTCTTCACCATCCGCCAGGCTTCTTCCGAGCTGCCTGCGATCGGCTTCTCGCATAAGACATGAATTCCGCGTTCGAGCAGCATGCAGGTCATATCCGCGTGCAGATTCGTCGGCAAGCATACATCGACGATGTCGAGCTCCTCATTCTCCAGCATGCGATCGATATGGTCATACAGCCGGTAAGGCGTAAGATCATACACTTCCCGCTCGGTCGCCATATTACCGTTAGCCTTGCTTTCTTTCAGTTCATCAATTCGGATATCGCAAATCGCGGCAAGCTGGATATCCGCTCCTTCATCCATTAGTCGCATGTAATTGTCAAAGTGCATACGTCCCATAAAACCAAAGCCCAACAGTCCGATTTTCAGCATGCTGATCCCCTCCTCTTCTTCCCTTAAGATTGTCCCAATTGCTCACGCACGGCCGTTTGACGCAGCGTTGGCGTCCGGCCAAGAATCGCATCCATGGCGTTCGAGGTGTTGAAAATGATCTGATCCGAATAATGCGTGTAAGCAGGGATCATCTCCGCGGTGACATAGTTGTCATAGCCGATCCCCTTTAATGCCTCGACCACGGCAGGATAATCGACGTCTCCGGCCAGCAGGTCCACGAAGCCGTGCAAGCCTCCCGCCTGTCTGCGGTAGTCCTTGAAATGAACCTTCTTGATTCTTGATCCCAGAATGCGAATCCAGTGCTCCGGATAACCGCTGTGCACGACGTTACCCACATCAAAATAGGAGCCGACATAATCGGAGCCGATCTCATCTATAAAGGTGCGGAGCTCCAGCGGAGAGAGCAAAAATTTGTTCCAAACGTTCTCGATGGCAATCGCCACGCCCGCGCTTTCGGCATACGGAACCAGCTTGCGAATGCCTTCCTGCGCCCGTTCGTAAGCAACCTCGTAATCGATTACGGCGGAGCCGGGGATGAAATCCACGCCAACCGCCCCAGGAATAACCAGGATCGCATCCACTCCAAAGGCTGCGGCCAGCTCGAGCTGTTTTTTGCAAATATCGATAGCCTTTTCGCGCACTGCAGGGTCATCGCTTGTCATCGGATAATCCCAGTACAGACCTGTAGCAAGTCCGGCGATTTCCAAATTCGCGTCCTCCAGCTGAGCCTTGATGTTTTTAACCACCTGATCGCCGGCCTGAAGGCCAAGCTCTCCATCCTTATTCAGCGACAGCTCGATCCCTTCGAAGCCGGCCTCCTTCGCCAGTTGGATGCATTCCGCAATAGACGCATCTCCCCGAAACGACCAAATGTTGATCCCTTTCTTCATAACGAATACCTCCCCATTTGTTTTGGTTTGCTGCTAGCCTGCCACGGGTGCCGGGTTAGCCATGAAAATGAAAGAAAGCTCCTAGAAACGCATCATTTGACTTTTTCCGTCAAGTTGAAAGGCAGGGAATGTCATGTAATAATACTTATATAATAAACAAAGACTCGTCTGATTGATTTAGATAGAAAAGCGATTTTTTGGACAATTCCGTTATGTTGCCAGGAAGGGTTATGTAGGTTAAAAAGGAGGAACAGCTTATGGCCGTCGAGGCATCGGAATACCCTCTGCAGCGGCTCGCCCCGGTTCAGCAGTGGTCTCCCAGCATTCATTACGCCCAGCTTCAACGAATGGGGACCGGAGCTCTTCCGCAGCGCAGATTGTACGATTTCGAGCTGCTGTACGTCAGCCAAGGGGAGGCCGTCACGACGATGTACGGAAAGCGTCATGTTATTGAGGCAGGCCAGCTCATCTTTCTGCCCTCCGGCGTTTACCATCAGAATGAAGTGACCTCGATCCCGGAAGCGCATTTTCTCGGCATTCACTTTGATTTTTTCGGAGAGCTTGAAATCCAGACCGAAGCGGACATGATTGTGAACGAAGCCGCCGTAGCGGCGGATAAATTTGCCAGGGAGGCCATCTCGGAGGTTTTCCCTCCGCTGTCTTCCCGGACGATTTACACGCCTCCGCTCTCCTGCGTTCAATTAATGGAGCGGGTCGTGGAGGAGTTTACGCTCCGTTCGGCGGGATATGAGCTTGTCTGTAAAGGATTGATGCTGGATATTCTCGTTCAGTTATTCCGCACCCACTCCTCCCAGGCTCTGACGGAAACGTCGCCCCATGACGGCAAGCTGATGGATCTGATGGCCCGCATTGAAAAAGCTCCAGCCGAAGACTGGAGCAACAAACGGATCGCGGCGCATCTGATGCTGAGCCCTGATCATACCGCCAAGCTGTTTAAGCGCCTGGCGGGGATGCCGCCAAGCGAGTTTGTTCAATCGGTTCGCCACCGCGAAGCACGGCGGCTGCTGCGGGAAACCGATCTTTCGATTGAAGCGATCGGAGACCGGATCGGCTACCCGGATATCCATTATTTCAGCCGGATCTTCCGCAAGCTTGAAGGGATTACAGCGACAGACTACCGCAAGCTTTCGAGAATTCTGTAGGGAAAGCCGCATGAACGGAAGGCAGAAGCTCCGCCGACTTCAGCCAACGGCCGATCCGCTCAACCGCCTCCTGAAGCTGCCCGGAGGAAGCTGCATAGGAGCAGCGGATGAATCCTTCCCCGCCAAGACCGAATACGTGGCCGGGCACGGCTGCAACCTTCGCCTCGCGCAGCATCCGTTCGGCGAACTGCTGTGAGCTAAGCCCCGTTCCGGCAATGCTCGGAAAGGCATAGAAGGCTCCCTTCGGCTCGCGGCAGGGAAGGCCGATCTCGTTCAGCCCTTGAACGAACATCTTCCGGCGTTCATCGAACGCCGCCTTCATGGATTCCTTGTCCTCCTGCCCGTTTCTCATACATTCAATCGCTGCGATCTGTCCCATAATTGGAGCGCAGAGGGCCGTATACTGGTGAATTTTTATCATCCCCTTAAGCAGCTCCCGTTCTCCGCATAAATACCCGACCCGCCAGCCCGTCATGGCGAAGGCTTTCGAGAAACCGCCGATGACGAGTGTGCGGTCCCGCATCCCCGGCAGGGAGGCGATGCTGGTATGCTCCCCGACGTACGTAAGCTCCGCATACATTTCATCCGAGATGACAACCAGATTGTGCTGAATCGCGAGGCTGGCAATCGGCAGCCAATCGGCAGCCGTCATCACAGCCCCCGTCGGATTGCTCGGAAAGTTCACGACGAGCGCTTTGGTTCGTGGTGTAATCGCCTGCTGCAGCGCGTCGGCGGTCAATTTGAAATCCTGCTCGGCAGTCAGCTCCAGTTCCACGGCACGTCCGCCATTCAGACTGACGAGCGGAGCATAGGCAACATACCCCGGCACAGGAATGATCACCTCGTCGCCCGGGGATACAAGGGCGCGCAGCGCCAAGTCGATCGCCTCGCTGCCGCCCACCGTGACCAGCACCTCCCGCGACGGCTCGTAGCTCAGCTGAAAGCGGCTGTACAAATACTCCGCAATAGCTTCCCGCAGCTCCATTAGCCCCTCATTCGGCGTATACATGGTCCGTCCGCTCTCCAGCGCCCGGGCGCTCGCCTCAATGGCACGCTTCGGGGTAACAAAATCCGGCTCGCCGACTCCCAGGGAGATCACCTCCGGATCCGCTTCGGCCGCATTAAAGAACTGCCGGATCCCTGAGGGCGGCATGGTTTGCACAATCGGCGTCAGGAAGCTATTCGTTGTATTCATATTCGCTCTACTCCTTGTATGTGGTATTTTCTCTTAACCGTTCCGATAAAGATGACGTAATGATGGCATCCAGCAGCATGCTGAATGAGAGGCCTGCCGCCGCCGCGCTTTTGGGCAGCAGGCTCGTTCTCGTTAATCCCGGCAGCGTATTGACTTCCAGTATAAACGGAACGCCGTCCTTCAGGATGATATCGACCCGCGCATAAACGCTGCACTTCAGCGCCTTATAGCATTGAAGCGCTGCCGCGCATACCTTCCTCTGAAGTTCCTCCGGCAGCTCAATCACCTGCTCTTCGGCTTCGCCTTCCGCGTATTTGGATGTGTAATCAAAGAATTCGGCATTCGGCTTGATCGACACGATCGGCAGCAGCTTTCCGTCCAAAATGGAGCAAGTGATTTCCTGGCCTTCTATCCACTGCTCGATCATGACCGATCGATCCCATTGGAGGGCATCCGCCACTGCCGCTTTCAGCTTATCGCGGGATCGCACAATCCGGGTACCGATGCTGGACCCTCCCGTATTCGGTTTGACCACGAGGGGAAATCCCAGCGACTCTACATTCGCTTCCGCCAGCTCCTCCAGGCTGCTGACGATGAGCCAATCGGCCGTATGCAATCCTTCATACCGAAGCAGCTTCTTGCTGACATCTTTGTCCATGCAGATACTGCTGGACAAGACGCTGCTGCCCGTATATGGAATGCCCATGGACTCCAGGGTGGCCTGTACTGTACCGTCCTCCCCGTACTGGCCGTGCAGTGCAAGCAGGGCAATGTCGATCCCTTCGGTCTTGTTGATCAGGTCGCGCTTGTCATTGATTTCAATCGGGATGGCCTCGTACTTGGACGGATCCAGATGAGCCATCATTTCCTGACCCGTGAGCAGCGAAATGTCCCGCTCGGATGAAACGCCTCCCATGATGACGCCGACTTTCATGATGTGTGACCTCCTTCATGTAATGTGAGCTGGCCCTCAAGTGGAAAGCTTGCCGTGGGCCTGCTTCGCAATCCGCATGCGGATTGTGCCTCCGATCCCTTCTATGGGGCTAATCCGCACTACGCATGCGGCGGATTGCAGTTCCCGTTCCTTCTGCGGGTCTATGCAGCAATACGCATGCGGATTGCTGTTTCCGATCCATCTGTGGGGCTATTCAGCACTCCGCATGCGGATTGCACCTCCGATCCCTCTTATCCCCAGATTCCTTTCATCCCATTTTCATTGTTGGAATCCGGGGATAAAGGGGCACGCTTCGCTTCTACGGTCCAATTCCGCCTGCTCCGTTGATGCGGTTGTTGTGCTGCTCTTCGCCTGCAGCCGGATTCGCTTAGGCCGAAACAGCGGTTTGTGGGTCTGGTCCGCACTACGCATGCGGATTGCTGTTTCCGATCCATCTGTGGGGCTATTCAGCACTCCGCATGCGGATTGTACCTCCGATCCCTCTTATCCCCAGATTCCCTGTCATCCCATTTCCGTTGTTGGAATCCGGGGATAAAGGGGCACGCTTCGCTTCTACGGTCCAATTCCGCCTGCTCCGTTGATGCGATTGCTGTGCTGCTCTTGCTTGGCACAAGTCCCTTTTGGGGACTTGCTCCGCCATCGCAGCTCCTTTTCGACCGCACAAGTCCCTTTTCGGGACTTGCTCCGCCATCGCAGCTCCTTTTAGCCTGCACAAGTCCCTTTTCGGGACTTGCTCCGCCATCGCAGCTCCTTTTCGC
Organism: Paenibacillus sp. FSL R5-0810; assembly: GCF_038002285.1. NCBI lineage: Bacteria > Bacillati > Bacillota > Bacilli > Caryophanales > Paenibacillaceae > Paenibacillus > Paenibacillus sp. FSL R5-0810. Next base: position 197,832 of record NZ_JBBOCF010000001.1, on the reverse strand, counting down.
CTGCACAAGTCCCTTTTGGGGACTTGCTCCGCCATCGCAGCTCATTTTCGACCGCACAAGTCCCTTTTGGGGACTTGCTCCGCTACCGCAGCCCCTTTTCGGCCGCACAAGTCCCTTTTGGGAACTTGTTACGCCATCGCAGCTCCTTTTCGACCGCACAAGTCCCTTTTGGGGACTTGCTCCGCCACGGCAGCTCCTTTTCGACCGCACAAGTCCCTTTTCGGGACTTGCTCCGCTACCGCAGCTCCTTTTCGACCGCACAAGTCCCTTTTGGGGACTTGCTCCGCCATCGCAGCTCCTTTTCGACCGCACAAGTCCCTTTTCGGGACTTGCTCCGCCATCGCAGCTCCTTTTCGCCTGCACAAGTCCCTTTTGGGGACTTGCTCCGCCACGGCAGCTCCTTTTCGACCGCACAAGTCCCTTTTCGGGACTTGCTCCGCCACCTGACATGCAGCCGCTTCGGCTCCATAGTCCGAACTCCACCTGCTAGTTGAAGCAGCCCCAACGCTCCCACATCTCCGGCTACCGCCTACTTAGACATGGTACACAGCCAAGGCTCAGTCCCATTCCTTCTAGACTTCGCTGCAGTGTTTAGTTCCTTCAAGCATGATATTCGTCTACTTTCGAGTTCATCTACTTTCAAGTTCTTCTACTTTCGAGTTCTTCTACTTTCAAGTTCTTCTACTTTCGAGTTCTTCTACTTACGAAGCCTTACTCGAGAACAGCTAATATAGCCCATCTGCAATCAAGTTCTTCTACTTTCCAAGCCTTCCACTTTCGGAAACCCCTAAACTAGACATCTAAACCCACACAATCTCTACACCATCCTCCTGGCGGTTTCGCCGATGATGCGGATCCCCTTCCGGATGTTCTCATCCGAAACGCGAGAGAATCCAAGCCGCATCGTATGCTGCCCGCCGCCGTCGGTGTAGAAAATATCCCCGGGCGTAAACACTACGCCTTGCGCGGAGCAGGCTTCCAATAGCTCGCGCGTCCGCAAGCCTTGCTCGAATTGAACGAATACGTGGAGCCCGCCGTCTCCGGTCAGCCGGTGCTGCGGCAGCCATTCTTCGCAGCAGCTTTTGGCCAGCTCATATTTTCGCTTATATTCCGCCTTGGCCCGCTTCAGGTATTTCTCGAAATTGCCGTTATAGAGATACTGGTAAAGCAGGGACTGGTCCAGCGTAGAGGTGTGGATGCTGCGCGCACGCTTCACGCTTTCGAGGTAATCGATCAGGGTTTTATCCGCGAGGACCCAGCCGACGCGCAGTCCTGGAAACAGAATTTTGGAAAAGCTGCCCAAATAAATTACGCTGTTGTTTCCCCCGCCGGCACAGGCGACGAGCGGCGCGATATGCGAGCCGGAATACCGGAGCTCCTCATTGAAGCCGTCCTCTATCACCGGCGTCTCATACTCGCTGAGCAGCCGCAAAGTCTCGAGCCTCTTCTGCGGCGACATCACGATCCCCGTTGGATTATGGTAGGAAGGCACGAGGTACGCCAAATCATAAGGGCGAGCCGCGAGCTCGCCGGCAAGGTCCGCTAAGCTGATGCCATCTTGCTCCATCGGAACGCCGGTGATGGCGTAACCGTGCATTTTGAAATTTTTAATGGCGGTATGGTGGGTCGGATTCTCGCATAGGATGCGGCCATGGCCTTTATTCAAGGCTGCAAGCACCAAGCTCAGTCCCTCTGTAAAGCCGCTGGTCACCAACAGATCCTTGCCCGATACATCAACGCCTTTATTCTCCATATAGTGAAGCAAATAATCGATCAGCGGCTTGTAGCCCTTGGCATAGCCGTAATTGAGGAGGACTTCTCCCTCCAGCGACATTCGGTCAAGGAAGGCGCGCTTTACATTTTGCAGATCGAACAGCTTCTCATCGGGTGCGATGCTCGTAAACGATATCGCCCCTTTGCCGGCACGGATGCCGTGCTTCATCAAGTCATTCGCTTCCGCCAGCCTCGCGTAGTCGTTCAACCGCGAAGTCCAGTCCAGCTGTACATTTGCCGGCTGCGCTTCCGTTTCATTCGTGTTGATCGAGGGGATCACGAAATGCCCCTGGCCTTTGACGGCGTAAATATAGCCTTCGTCCTCAAGGTCCGAGTAGGCATTCAGCACGGTGTTGCGGCTGACGTGAAGCAGCGAACCGAGCTCCCGCGTAGACGGCAGCTTTTGATCCGCCTGCAACGCTCCGGTCGTCATCAGCCGTTTCATATAATCTTTGACCTGTATATAAGCCGGACGGTCATCCGCTAGCGTAAAATCGGAATACATCCCATAACCCCCTTGCCACAATCATGGCATATTTTTGAATGGTCCACTAGAACCACGACATGTCGCTTTCATGACCGGTGTGGTTGCCTTGCCACGTGACGCCCCATGTCCAATGATGGCTCAAAGAAAACAGTTTGTTCCATGCCGACGAAATTCGACGTTGGAATCGAAGCAGAACTCGCAATTTCCTAAACGGTGATCGTGATAAAAGTTTAACAGCCACCCGGTGCTTTTTTGAATCGAATTACTCTATATCTGTGATTGACAGCCCCTAAGATCAGATGATCGCTGGTACTGCACTGCTTAATTCTACCCTAGTTTTCACCTGTTCGGGCCGCTATCCGTCCAATCATTAAGTTAGGTAGTTCCAAGTTATTAAAGGTTTAGATCTAAAAAACTCCTCTCGGCAAAACAAGTTACTTCCTTCCTTTGTCATGTCACCTGTCTACCTATAGGGAGCCGTGGGAGCCTATCGGTCTGGGCAAAACGAAAAGCCGCTCCGATACATTGTATCGAAGCGGCAAGCATTTGAAAGGGACCAATTTCGTGAGAGTGGCCGGGAATAGAGATTATGCAATCATAGCAGCTACGCATATCACCAGTACGAACCCTGTAATTATGTCGTTGTCTTGGCTTTGTATATAGCGATGATCTCGGGAATATAGCGGTACGCGCGGTGACCATCCACCTCTGCTCCCTTTTCCCTTATTTAACCGCCATCGACTCCTTAATCTTGTCATTAATCCATTGCCGCTTGGACAGAAGCCACTTCTCATCACGCGGATACGTCTTGAATGTGATCGGCTCTTCCAGCCCTTCCTCCAGCGCCTCCAGCACGGCCTCACGGCCGATCTGCTGCTCCAGCAGCTGCAGCGCCCGGAGATCCTGAAGCGCTTCATGGAACACCTTCAGCCGGATCGACTCCACCGGTCCGTCCTCTCCTGGATAAACCAGGAACGCATCGCCGGACGGAAAGCCGCTGTCCGCGTCGGTTACCCGATAAGGATCGATCGCCCGCCGCGAGTACTGGGAGTACCAGAAATTGTAGCCCCAATGCAGGAAGCCTTCGATGTTATATTTATAGAGCTGCATGCCAAGAATGCGGTTTCGAGCGGAAGGCAGGTTGAAGAACCGGTTGGACACCTCTTTATACTGCGAGCAGCAGTAGTAGGTCCACAGCCCTTCGACTCCGGCTTCGAGGAACGGCTCGATATGGTTGCTTGCCGGAATCGGGCGCTTTACAAGCCCTTCCTCATAGAACGAAAAATCGGAAAGCGCGTCGATAATCGGGTAATCGGGCAGCAGCTCGTTCATTAAACGGCTCGCTTGGCCGTATGCCTCAATATGGGAGGCATGGGGCTCATCGGACACATGGAAATAACATCTGTCGTCACGCCCATGATCCTCGATCCAGTCCACTAAAGCCGGAATGAACTGTCTAAGGAAGGCTTGATATTCCTCACCCGATGCATCGGTCTCCCAGCCGAACAGCTTCTGGGTCTCCCCGTTTACGTTCGCCACAATTTTCGGTGCGTGCTTCGCCCCCCACTGCGTGAAGAAATGGGAGAACTCTAGGTATTGAATGCCGCAGCGGTCGCACAGATCGGTCCAGCGGTCCAGCTTGTCAAATCCGAACCGGTAGGAGCCATCGCCGAGAACCTCAACATCCACGAGCTGCACCGTCGGGCGCTCGCCGCCCACTTCGGTATCCAGCGGGGGAGTAAACAGCGGGGTCAACATCATGTTCATCCCGTGCTCTGCCGCCGTCCGGATATACTGCTCGATCAGCTGCCAATGACGTTCGCTGAACACATCGACACCATAGTAGGTTGCCAGGCAATCCGTATGGAACCACTCGGTATGAATCAGCGTCTGCGCCGGCAGCACAGCTGGGATCAGCTCCAGCCGGAAAGTCTCTTCGGCAAGCTTCTCTCCCGAATCCGTCTCAAACCGGAGCCCGATATCGTATTTACCGCCCGCTCTGCCGGAATCCGGCTCAACTGTAACCCATAAGCTTCTCCACTGGCTCGGACGCCCTGTTACAGCTGCGTCTGCAGCGAGAGGAAATAACGGATCCGGGTATAACCCCGGGGTGCTTCTTAATATGAACTCGTCATGGTCATGGTACGTCGGCAGGTCCGAAGGGGCAAGACCTACAGAGCGAATGGAAATGTACTCGCTCAGCTCGGACTCGACAACGACGCGGATATTTTTCATCAGTTGACTTGAGCGGTAAGCCACTTGAAAAGAAAACGTCTCATTCAGGAAAGCCGACCCTGCATCATACGGTGCGGCTGCCAGCTCTTCATCGGCAAACACTTTGGACAAGGAGCTGAGAAGCCGGGTCTCGAACGTTGGAATATTGCTCATTCGGCGATGCATCCTCTCTATCGTGATTTGGATCAATCTTTCGTATATCATACTAGCGAACTCGCGGAACTTGCACGAGAAAAAAATGATTTCGATAAAAAAGGGGACCATCCTCCTAGAAGATGGCCGCCCTGTTGCAAGTACGAATGTGTTTGGGCCCAACATGAAGTCGTGATACGCTCCCTGGGACGCGCCAAGAGCGCTTCATCGGTGCCCGGTCTTGCTCCATGGTCAATGGTAGCACCCGGGTATTGCCCCCATGACCAATGGTAGCGCGAGGCCTAGCCTCATGACCGATGATAGCACCAGGTCTCGTCTCATGCTCAATGGTAGCCGCCCGGTCTTGCCCCATGGTCAATGGTAGCACCCGGGTATTGCCCCACATGACCAATGGTAGCGCCGATCCAGCCCCAAGATTGCATCCAACCCCATGTTTAGTTCATTAATTCATCAATGAACGCTCTCGGTCAGCTCCAACCGCAGGGGTTCAACCCAGCTTCAGTCAACGCCCCGATACACCTCGATCGCGGAAATGTTCGGACACCATCGCGATTCCAAAATGGTAAACCGGATGTATCTGGACCGTACCGCTGGAAACTTGCAGATCCGCTTGCGGCCAATGACCGTTCCGCGGCAGATTGGCTTCCAGGCACCGTCCTCCCTATACTCCAGCTCGTACCGTTCGACCCGCTGCCCATATCGGTGCTCAGCCAGCACGATATGATCAAACTCCTGCTCGCTCCCGAGATCGACCTCGATCACGGCGTATTCGGTGCCCTCCTCCGGGCACCAATACGTGTCCTTGTCCCCGTCCAGCATATTCGCGGCATCCGACCCCGGCATCGTCTCCGATGCCGCAATATGCGCCTGTGCAGCGAGGTTCGTCTTGAACGTAGCGCGCAGCACCTCGCCCAGCTCCCGCAGCCGCTGCCTGTCGTTCTCGTGAATCAGCCCGCGGGGATCCGGCGGAATATTCAGAAGGAAGGTGGCGTTGCCCCCGACCGAGCCGTAATAAATATGCAGCAGCTCTGCAAGCGGCCGAACCTTATCGTCCTCCGAGGCATGGTAGAACCAGCCCGGGCGGATCGACGTATTCACTTCGGCCGGATACCACACCAGCTCGCGCTCACTCAGGATGACGCTGCGGCTGCCAAGGTCCTCCTCGCTCGAGCTGTAATGGCGGGCAAACTCGCGGTCGTCCGTCTTCTGGGATTTTTCCTGAATCGCTTCGTTTTCGCGCAGGGACGCAGGGACGACGCTCCATTCGGACTCCCGGCAATGCCCCGCCTCATTCCCGCACCAGCGTATGTCGGGACCGCATACGGAAATGGCGGCTCCCGGCTGCAGCTCCCGGATCAGGGCGTAATACGCCTCCCAGTCATATTTCTGGCGCTTGCCGTTCGGCCCTTCGCCGCAGGCGCCGTCGAACCATACGCAGAACAACTCGCCATACCCCGTAAGCAGCTCCCTTAATTGGTTCAGAAAAAACTGATTATACCGCGGTGAATCTCCATACGTCGGCTCATGCCGGTCCCAAGGGGAGACATAGATGCCGAACTTGATCCCGCCCCTCCGGCAGGCCTCCGCGACTTCCCGTACCACATCGCCCTCGCCGCCGCGCCATGGGCTGCTCTTTACGGAATGTTCGGTATACCGGCTCGGCCACAGGCAGAACCCGTCATGATGCTTGCATGTAAGGATCAAGCCCCGCATGCCGGCGCTGACGCAGGCCTCTACCCACTGATCCGCATCCAGCTCCGTGGGATTGAACAGCGCAGGGTCCTCCTTCCCCGTTCCCCACTCCATATCGGTAAACGTATTTACCGTAAAGTGGATAAATGCGTAAAACTCCATGTCTTGAACGGCCAATTGCCGCTGTGTCGGCTGGATGCGAGCCGCGTATTCGATCCTATTTTGCAAGCGATAAACCTCCTGTCTGTTACGAACCTTGGTTATCCAGCGCTTTCTGGTGAATTTCAAGATATTTATCCAGCTGCAGCCCTTTAAACCCGCTTACGTAAGCGTCCCAATCCTTCTCGATATCCTTGCTGCCGGTTACGAACTGGGCCAGGTTCGATTTCACGTAATCCTGAATCGTTTTTTGAATCTGCGCAATGAACGTGGCGTCGGCCGGATCGATGAACACGTCAGTCGGGTACACGAGCTCAGGCTTGGCAAACGGCTCATATTTCTTGGCAGCCAGCCACAGCCGGTATTCATAGGCTCCGTTGCCCAGCGGATCCTCAGGCGCGACGAACGATTCGCGGATCGAGTTGACCATCAGCATCGTCCCGAGCTGCCACCAAGTAACATCCGGCGTCCCTTCGGGCACATCCCGCTTCAGGGCCTCGTATTTGGCCGGCTTGCCATTGTAATCAAGCGCACCGGCTTCCGCCTTCCTCCAGCCGTCCCCTTCAAACCCCCAAGAGGTCATGACCGTCCCTTCCTCCGAGAACAGATAGTCGGCCAGCTTAATGGCGGCGATCCGCTCCTCCTCCGTCGCTTTATTCGTGATGACAAAAGATCCATCCCCCGCGCCTACGCTGTAGCCTGCCAGCTGTACACCGTTCGGCCCTTTCAGCGGCGGAACGACGTCGTACTCCTTATGGCGCGGCTTCGCGTCCGTTGTATCCAGCATGCTGCTGATCAGGGCGTAGCCGACCGCACCGACCACATTCTCGGATTTATTCCCCAGCTGCTTGACGGCATCGCCGTTTTGCGTAAACGCGCCCTTGTCGATCAAGCCCTCGCTGTACAGCTTCCGTAAGTACTTCAGCCCCTCCTTCCATTCAGGCTCCGTCGCGGACAGAATAACCTTCCCGTCCTTCACGCTCAAATACGAGGTGCCATTGTTATATATAAAGGCATTCATCAAAAAGGCGTCAACTCCTCCTCCCCACACATCAAGCGAGGTGGTCAGCGGAATTTCATCGGCTTTGCCGTTTCCGTTCGGGTCCTTCTCCTTGAAGGCTTTCAGCACTTCATAGAATTCATCCGTGGTTTGGGGCATTTCAAGCCCCAGCTTCTCCAGCCATGTCGTATTGATCCACATCCGCTGGCCATATGTGCAGTGCAAGCACTCATTCACCTTCGGCAAGGCATAAATGTTGCCGTCCGGCGCCGTCATGGCCGGGGCCAGGTACGGAATCTCCTCCATCGCCTTCTTAATGTTCGGCGCATGCTGCTCGATCAGATCGTTCAACGGAATGAATGCGCCCTGCATACCGTATTTGATCTGATCCGCCTTTGAGATGCCGGCGTTCATAATGAGGGCCGGATAATCTCCGCTGGCCAGCATAAGCAGCTTCTTGTCGTTGAATACGGCATCCGGGGTCGTATTCCATTTAAATTTGATGCCCAGCTTTTCTTCAATATGCTTGGAGAACGGATTGACGTCCAGGCTTTCGATCCCTGCGGACTGGGGCGCGAATACCGTCAATTCGACCGGAGATCCCGGATCCCCCGTCTTAGCGGTGCTTCCCCCTTCTCCTTTGGGTTCTGCCGGCTTCGAGCAGCCCGATAGCGCCAAGACAATGACCATAATCAAACTTAAGTGCCATACGATGGTTCTCTTCAAACGAACTCCTCCTCATGAATGGAATTAGAACGCAAGTCTTACCATCTTCCAATCAAATGCTTCTACATTTACCCCCATAGCTGATGAATCGCTTGCATGACAGTCTGTGCCTCACCTCCTTCCCTTCGGCTTCACTCCAGTGAGCTATCCCTTGAGTGAACCGATCATGACTCCCTTGACAAAATACTTCTGCACGAACGGGTAAATCATCAGCACCGGCGCGCTCGCTACCACGATCAGTGAATATTTCAGCAGGTCCTTCATCCCTTCGCGGACAAGCAGCTCGTTCACGTTGGTGACCATCTCCGCGCTGACGGAATTCAAAATCAGAATGTCCCTTAGAAAAATTTGCAGCGGGAACAAACTGCTGTCCTTCAAATAAATCAAGGCGTTGAAGTAGGAATTCCAATGTCCGACTGCATACATCAAAGCCAGCACGGCAATGATCGGCTTGGATAACGGCAGGGCAATTCTTAGAAAAAAGGTAATGTCGCTGCTCCCGTCCATCTCTGCCGCTTCGGCCAGCTCTTCTGGAATGGTGGTTTGAAAGAACGTTCTGGCGATGATAACCTGAAATACGGCCAGGGCTCCCGGGATGATCATCGCCCATCTTGTATCAAGCATCCCCAGCGATTTGACGAGCAGGTAGTTCGGGATCAAGCCCCCATCGAAGAACATCGTGAACACCAGCAGCATCATAATGATATTGCGGACATAGAACGTTTTTCTGGCCAGCGGGTAAGCCAGCATGACGGTAAAGGCCACGTTCACGAGGGTGCCGACCACCGCATAAAATAGCGAGTTGCCGAATCCGATCAGCACATTGGAATTTTGGAAGACGGCCTTATACCCGATCAGCGTCACATCGACCGGCCACAGCCACACTTTTCCGGAGGATACAGCCCCCGGAGAGCTAAAGGATGCGCTTACAATGTGCAGCAGCGGAAACAGAATGACGATCAGAATAACCGACAGAAACAAATACACCAAGCCGAGAAACAACCGGTCCTGGACAGACTCCCGAATAGCGGTTCTGCTCATGCGAATCCTCCTCTCTTACCATAGACTCGTGGATGATACCTTGCGGGACACAAAATTGACGATAACCAGCAAAATAAAGTTAATGACGGAGTTGAACAGCCCGATCGCTGCCGAGAAGCTGAAGTTCGCTCCAAGCAGTCCGACCTTGTACACATACGTGGAGATGACCTCCGACGTATTCTGGTTGAGCGGGTTCTGCATAAGATAGATTTTCTCGAAGCCAAGGCTCATTACATTTCCAAGATTCAGGATCAGGAGGATGACGATTACCGGGAACAGACTCGGAATATCAATGTTGATGATCTTCTGAAGCCGGGTCGCTCCATCCACCCTGGCCGCCTCGTACAGATCCGGATTCACGCCGGCGAGGGCCGCTATGTAGATAATGGCGCCATAACCGGTGAACTGCCATGCATCGGACCAGACGTAAATGGACTTGAACAGCCCCGGGATGCCTAGAAAATCGACGGGCTCAAGCCCCAGCGCCCGATACAGATTGGACATGAGTCCGGTATTCGGCGATAAATTCACGATGAGGATCGAAACGATGACCACGGTCGAAATAAAATAAGGCGCATACGTGACCATTTGGACCGTCTTCTTGAACCTGCCGTTTCGAATTTCATTCAGAGCCAGTGCGAGCAGGATTGGCGCCGGGAAACCGACGAGCAGTCCGTACAGGGAAATTTCCAGCGTATTTCGGACATACTGCCAGAAGAACGGAGCCTCGAACAGCTGCTTGAAATAATCGAATCCCACCCAGGGGCTTCCGAATATTCCCTGAACGACGTTGTATTCCTTAAATGCAATCAGAACGCCGAACATCGGAACATATTTAAAAATGACGATATACAGCAGAGGGAAGAACACGAGCAGGTAAAATTGCCAGTGCTTCATCAGCTTCTTCCTTGTTCTGCTTCCGGGCTTGTGCAATGGGACATTCATTCCGGCCGTTGCTTCCATTGTTTTGCTCATGCGAGCCACCGGGCTACCCCTCCTTATCGGTTTGATGACCCTTAGTTTAGGGGAAGCCTCCCCGGCCGTTCAATAAACAAGATTCGCCGGCCCAACGTATTTCCGCGAAGCAGACTAGATGCCATAGATCAGGCAAGCATCAGACGGATAAACCTTTTTCCGCCGCTAAACCAAACTCCCCGCATGAAAAAAATCCCGCAGAATAGCGCATTCCGCGGGATTTTGAAGCCTCGTCCATAATCTGGGGCGCGTCTCGGTTCTAGCCTTCGGCGATCCGATTTGCGTCCCCGGAAGCCGCCTGGTCCCGATATTCGCCAGGGGACAGGCCCACTGTTTTTTTGAACATCCGGCCAAAAGAGATGGCATTCGAGTATCCGACCTTGGTCGCGATTTCCTGAACGGGCAGGGTCGTCTCGACAAGCAGCCTTCGGGCATGCGTGATCCGCAGCTCAATCAAATAATCAACGAACTTCTGGCCCGTCTCCTCCCGGAACAGCTTGCTGAGCGTCTTCCAATTCATATGGAACTGTTCGCTCAAGTAGTTCAGCGACAGATCGGGATTCGCCGAATTTTCCTCCATATACTGCCGAATTCGCCGGATCGTATCGGCGTGATTGCGCCCGTTGAGGACCGATGCCATGCCCTCGTATAGGGACGAGAGCGCCTCGCCGCAGTTTTGCTGCAGCTGCTCCAGCGTGTCCGATCGCTGCAGTGCATGCCGCAGTTGGGGCTGGCCCTCGTTTAGCCAAACGTCCTGAAACTCCTTAGCCATACAGGACAATTCCCGGCCGAGCGCATAGATCAAGTAATCCGCTAAACTGTGAACCCCGTCCCGGTCCAGCATATTCTTCTCAATATGCTCGATCAAGGCTTTATATTTCTCCCGCCAATCCGGATTCACCATCCGTAAGGACTGGGCGATGGAACGGATCAGATTCAGAAAATCAAACGCATGTCCACGCTCCTCGCCGGCGATTTGTCCGTAAGGAATGATCCTGTTCTCGCCGAGAATCATTTTATATTTCAATGCCTTGAGCGCTTGGCTGTACGACTCCGGTATTTCCGTATACTGCTCTGCCAGCTTTCCCATGCCAATCGTTACGGTCAGCTTCAGATGCTCCTCCACCCACCGGCGGGCATCTTCGAAGATTACAGCAGCCTCCTGCATCATATCCGGAGCCGGATCGACCTGGATGATAACACCCAGCTTCGATGCGGATGTCCATTCCGCCCAAAGGACGGATCCCCGTGCGGCTGCCGTTTCCTGAACAACGCTCTTCAGAGCAAATTTCAATAAATATTGATCCTGCTCCCGGTACTGTTCGCAGAAGTGAGCGTACTTATCGATCTCCATCACGCTGACGATCTGAGGAGAGGCCAGATCCGGCAGCTCAATGACATCCCTCTGTTCATTCCATTGCTCCAACTGCAGCGGATACTGCCCCTCGATCAGCTGCTGAAACAAATAAGCCTTCCGAAGCAGCAAATCCTCGCGGTGCTGCTGCTGAAAGCTGTTGGACTGCTCCAATATGCTCTCAAGCGCCGATTCAATAAAAGCAAACTCATCCTGCTTGCGGCCGTGAAGCAGGGCATTCGTCTTGGTCTGTGTATACTTCTGAACCTGAGACACGATGGCCTCTACCGGCTTGTAGTTTCTGCGTGTAACATAAACGATCCATACAATGCCGGCCAAACACATCAATATGCCTACCATGAACCACACGTTGTACAGCTGGCTTACGATGCCGACCACCCTGCCCTGCGTCAGGCCGCCCTCATATACCCAGCCCGTGTACGGAGAGACTGCGCTGGACACCGGCTCTCTGTCCTCCGCCACCATCGCCCCCGGGGTCATGGAACGGCCGTCGGCATCCTTCATTCGGATAAAGCTGACGTCCGAGTTATACATCCCCTGAACCATTTGGGATATGGCATCCACGTTGATGTTGATCGCAATCAGCCCCCGGCCGCGGGATACGAACGGGGCGTCCCGGACGAGCGTGACCGTCTGCCGTGCACCGTTAAAGCTGAATTCGCGAAAATCCCTGATGCCGCTCCACTGGGCTTCGCTGTTTTTCCGGCTCAAGTAAGGTTTAAGGAAGGCATAATCCGCATAGTCCTGAAGCTTGAAGGCGGAGGATGTGGTTAGAACATATTCATCCTGCGTGCGCACCAGCGCCATGGAATCCACAAGGGGACTGGAGACTTTGAATTGCTTCATCGCTTGCACGGCCTGCATATTCAGGTAAACGTCATCCTGATTCTCGGAGCTGAAAAAATCGGACAGATCCGGATTAAACAGCAGCTCCTGCACCAGCATCTGATCAATGGACTTCAGCGAGTTATCCACCGACCGCATCGCCTGCTGGATCATCGTCTCATTGGCTTGCACCGCTCCCTGCCGCGACTGTTCGCCAAGCATTTGGAAAAACACGAAAAACACAAAGGAAATGACAATAAAAAAGACGGGCATATACGACAGCAGCTGACGGTAAAACCAAGCTTTGTTCCCCATAGACATCCCCCTGACCCAAAAGGTTGTTCATCCATACCGATACGTCAGCCATGCCGATAGACACGCTGACCGTGTTTGGTCCGGAACCGCCGGACCTCTGGAAGCGCTTTCTAATTTCAAGCCTTGCGTTTCTATGGAACTCGATTGCTCCCTTTCTCCGCATTTCATGTAATAGCTTCATATTAGAAGAAAACGCGCGATTTACCAACACTTTTATGGAGAGGAGTTGAAAAACATGTCTCTGGTATTAGCCCGATAGGAGAGACGGATCAGCATGACCGGTTAGGATCCGAATCCGATATGAAACGAAGCAGGGGGACAATGAAGGTTTCTTTTAGAAAACAGCTTTGTCCCCGGGAGCTCCGTTCCCTACCGGGACATCCTGTTCGGAGGCGTTGGGACAGCAGGCTCATTGTCCCTGCCCAGCCTGCGGCCGGCCGTTTCTCTGCGTCCTGTTGCAGGCACATGCGCGCCTGCCCGTGCAAGGCCGAACCGTGGCATGTTATTGTACAGGCACTCATACTGCCCCTCCTGAACGAGGTAGGTTTCGTGGAAGATGCCGACATCGCCGCCGGTGCCGACGGCTTGGTTAAACCTCCGCCAGGCACTCAGATGATTGGCGCCATGGCGGGCGTAGTGCTCCAGCTGCTCGAAGCTTCTCCAATATTGGATCAGCGTCAATCCCCGCCATGACACGTGGAAGGTACCATCGATGAATCCGAGCTCCTTGTTCCGGTATAGCTCCTGCAGCATCGGAGACATGGAATTCATAACAGGCAGCCATTTGTGCACGGCCCACAGCTTGTTGATCCGAAATCCGATGATAAAGACAACAAATGAGCCTTCCATCTGGGCGGTATAACGCCCGGGCGTCACTTTGCTCATGCCGTTACTCTCCTTCCTTCATTTCAAGTAAACGCAGATGGTTCTCATACACGTTTCCGATATCCTCCGAACCGTACAGCTGCGCGGTCAAGAACGCCCCATAGAACACGGTGAAGCAGAACTCGACCGCCTGCTCCACCGACATCGCCGGATTCAAGCGCCCCGCCTCAGCCTCTGTCGTCATGAAACGGTGAAACAGCCGGTACATATCGGGAGACTTTCTCCCGATCTCTTCCTGTCCCGGAAAGAGCAATGCGACTTCAGCCTCGCTGAGCTCCGGCATGCAGGGCTGCATTTTGACCTCGGCCAAGAACGAGATCAGGCTTGGCATAATTCCCAGCCGGATTTCATGCTCTTTAACCACTTGATCCAGCAGATGCCGAAAAGCTGCAAATCCGCTTTTTCCTTCCTGTTCGATCTCAATGATCCGCTTCGTCAGCCATATCCGCATAAAATAGATCAGGACATCCTCCTTGCGCTGATAGAACTTGAAGAAAGTAACCTTCGATATCTCGGCCGCCCGGCAAATGTCCTCCAGCAGCACCTCGCTGAACATCCGGTCACGCATCAGCGCGATTCCCGATTCATACAACGCGATTTTGTTTTTGGCTTTTTTCAGTTCACGCAAAGGGATTTCCGAAACGGGCATATGTCTCCACCTCAAAATAATTTACTTTTGTAAATAAATTAACACAAGTAAACTTATTTTATCAAGGTGAATTTTCACTTCTTATCACGGTCGTAGGTTTAAGAGCTGATTTCGCAAAGATCTCCATAAAAAAAGCAAGCACAGGATGCTCGATCCTGTACTTGCTGTGGATACCATGAGGTTGGATACGCCTCGGCACTTGAGGCTTTCCCGCTCTCAGGCCGCTTATCCGCGTGCCGCGGCATCCGCATAGAAAATAATCGTATAAAATTTCGTAATCTCGTTCCCCGGGTTCCGGTAACGGTGGGGACGATTGGCCGCGAAATGCACGGAGCTTCCCGCAGGCACCGTATAGCATTCGTCCTCCCGCCAGAGCTCGAGCTCTCCCTGGTGGACAAATATATATTCCTCAACGCCGTCGTTATGCGCTTCCGATCCATGATCGCAGCCGGGATCCATGATGACCATATACGACTCGAATTTGGTGCGAAGGTTGTAGGAGAACAACGGATGCACCCGGTACGCGCCTTCTGCCTCATGGAAAGGCTCCACATCCTCAGGCGATACGACCGTCACCTCGGTCTCCGCTTCCTCAATCAGCGTCGTGAATGATATCCCCAGACCGCTTACGATGCGCCATAACACCGATATCGTCGGGTTCGAATCCCCCCGCTCGATCTGGCCGAGCATTGCTTTGCTTACGCCGGTCAGCTCCGATACATTGTCCAGGCTAAGGCTCCTCGATTTTCGAATGGCTTGTAAATTTCTCCCTACCTTTTTATGAATGGGTTCCAATCGTACAATATCCTCCTTCGGTACCTAAAACGGCTAGCTGATTTTGCTCTGATCCGCCCGCAGCTTTTCCGTAAGCTTTGATACCATATCATCCGTCATGCGGTTCAAATCATATTGTACATCAAATCCCCATTCTTCGCGTGCGCAAGTTGCATCAATCGCGTCCGGCCATTCGTTCGCAATGGACTGGCGGACCGGATCGACCTGATAATCCAGCTTAAAGTCCGGGATATGCCGGCGGATGCTGGCAGCGATCGATTCAGGCTCAACGCTCATCGCCGTCACATTAAAGGCGTTCCGGTGCTTCAGCCGGGAACCGTCTGCCTCCATCAGCGTTATGATCGCGGATATGGCATCCGGCATATACATCATGTCGAGGTACGTTCCTTTCGCGATATAGGAGGTGTATGAGCCGCTGCGAACCGCTTCCCAATACATGTCGACCGCGTAATCGGTCGTTCCTCCTCCAGGTGGCGCGGAATGGGAGATTAGCCCTGGAAAACGGAGTCCCCTCGTGTCCACGCCGTATTTATGATGGTAATAATCGCACAGCAGCTCGCCAGACACTTTGCTGACTCCGTACATCGTCAGTGGACGCTGCAGCGTATCCTGCGGGGTCGCACGCTTCGGGGTATCCGCCCCGAAGGCTGCGATCGAGCTCGGTGTAAAGAACTGGCATGACAACGCCCGTGCCGTCTCCAGCGCGCTCAACAGGCCTCCCATATTCAGATTCCAGGCAAGCGCCGGGTTCGATTCCGCCCGCGCTGACAACAGAGCCGCCAGATGGATTATTGTATCCGCTCGAAACTCTTTAGCCGCGTCATAGAACGCCTTGCTGTCCGTGACATCCAACAGCCTGAACGGTCCGCTCTGCACCGCCTCGCTTTGCGATTGACGAATATCCGTTGCCAGCACGGCTTCGTCGCCGTATATTTGCCGCAGCTTCACGATCAGGTCCGAACCGATCTGACCGAGTGCACCCGTGACCAAGATTCGTTTCATGAATCATGCCTCCTTCTTAGATCAGACCAAGCTCGCGTCCGATGGATTCGTATGCCGCAAGCGCGCGGTCCAGCATTTCCTTCGTATGGATCGCGGTAGGCATGTTGCGTACTCTCCCCGTCCCTTTCGGCACCGTCGGGAACACGATCGCTTTGGCGTACACTCCCTCTTCGTAGAGACGGGTGCTGAACTTCTGAGTCGTCGATTCGTCCCCGATGATGCAAGGCGTAATCGGGGTTTCCGTAGCGCCGGTCGAGTAGCCGAGCTGCCGGAGCCCTTCCTGCAAATAGCGGGTATTTTCCCATAGCTTCGATTGAAGCTCCTTGCTGTTCTGAAGGATATCTATCGCCGTAATGCACGCTGCAACTGCACCTGGAGGCAGTGCGGTCGAGAAGAGGAACGGCCGGCTGCGGACCTTGAGCCAGTCGATCAAATCCCTGGATCCCGCGACGTAACCGCCGACCACGCCGACAGCCTTGGACAGCGTTCCGATCTGCAGATCAACCCGGTCCGACAACCCGAAATGCTTCACCGTCCCCGCTCCGTCCCCGAGCACGCCGGAGCCATGGGCATCGTCAACATAAGTAATGAGATCATAGGCCTCCGCGATTTCCACGATTTCCGGCAGCTTGGCGATATCGCCGTCCATGGAAAATACGCCGTCGGTAATAACCATAATTTTATTGTATTGCCCGGATTCTCTCGCCTCGCGGGCTTTCGTCCGCAAATCATCCATATCCGAGTGGTTGTAGCGAATCACCTTCGCTTTCGTCAGACGGCAGCCGTCAATGATCGAAGCATGGTTCAGCTCATCCGAGAGAATGGCATCCCCGGCTCCCATCACAGCCGAAATGGCCGCCATATTGCAGTTGAACCCGGATTGGTACGACAGCACGGCTTCCGTTCCTTTGAACTGGGCCAGCTTCTCTTCAAGCTCCACGTGAAGCGACAGCGTTCCGTTAATGCTGCGCACGGCGCCGCTTCCTGTCCCAAAATCCCGGGTTGCCCGGATTGCCGCTTCCTTCAGCCGCTCGTCATTGGCAAGGCCCAAATAATTGTTGGAGGACAAATTTACGAATTCGCGTCCTTGAATCTTGATGACCGGACCGTTCGGACTTTCGAGCGGCTGGATCGTATTATAGAGCCCCTGCTCCTTGAGTTCGGTTAAATTCTGCTGCAAGAAAGCGCTTAACGAGTGACTTGGCATATCATTTCCCTCCTAAATGGATGATGAATCTGAAAGAGGTTGTTCAAAAAGTCATTTTTTGATCACGAAG
This sequence comes from Paenibacillus sp. FSL R5-0810, assembly GCF_038002285.1. NCBI lineage: Bacteria > Bacillati > Bacillota > Bacilli > Caryophanales > Paenibacillaceae > Paenibacillus > Paenibacillus sp. FSL R5-0810. Next base: position 180,468 of record NZ_JBBOCF010000001.1, on the reverse strand, counting down.
GGAGTCAAGAAGTATCTCGGCATCGAATCTTGAATTCAGCCGGGCCTAAGCAGATGCTTCCGAAGTATGTTTCCTGCGGAAACATTGTAGGTGCTCACGTACCCAATACAGCAGATGCTTTCGAAGGCGTTTTCTGCGAAAACGTGTAGCTCCGCTCCTCACTCCCTAGCTTCGTCTAACTAAAGCGTTTTGGAAAAACGCACTTCGGAAGCATGGGCTTCGGTGCTGAAAAACCGACTTTTTAAACTCGCACTGAACATCCTATCAATTACAACTCCATTGTATGCAAAACCTCACATATATGCAATATCTCGCACAAATATATGTTATATTAGACTACGAAATAAAAAATCCCCCGTGCCATGATCAAAAAAGACAAAGCGTCTTTCCTATCATTACCCCGGAGGATGCTTTCAGATATATTATGGATTCGAGATCAGCTATGACAGCCCTGTGCGAAAGCCCGGTCAATCGGCAATCGCCGCATGCAGAGCCTCCACATAGGCCGTGGCCAGCTTGGAGAGCGCGATATTTTTATGATGAATCCAGCCGACGTTGATCGTCTCATCGCATGCCAGAGGAACGGGAATGATCTCGTTGCCGTTCAAATCCGCGCTGAGCACGCCCGTGGAAATCGTATAGCCGTTCAGGCCGATCAGCAGATTGAACAAAGTTGCACGGTCGTTGACCCGGATGCTTTTTTTATGCGACAACGTGCTCAGAATCTCCTCGGAGAAATGGAAGGAGTTGTATTCCCCCTGCTCGAAGGACAGGTACGGATAATGCTGCAGCTCTTCGATCGTGACGATGGACTGCTTGGCAAGCGGGTTATGGACGCTGATAAAAATATGCGGCTTCGCTGTGAACAGGCTGTTAAACTCTAAACCGGCGTCCTTCAGCAGCTTGTTGATGACCTTGGCATTAAATTCATTAAGGTACAGGATTCCGATCTCGCTGCGGAAGGTCTTCACATCCTGAATGATTTCATAAGTCTTCGTCTCACGGAGCGCAAGCTCGTACTCCTCCTGTCCGTACTCCTGAACCAAATGGACGAAGGCATTCACGGCAAAAGCATAATGCTGCGTCGACACCGAGAAATGCTGCGGTGACGGCTTGGCGTTCAGGTACCTTCCCTCCAGCAGCTCCGCCTGCTCGACGACCTGCCGGGCATATCCTAGGAACTCGGCCCCTTCCTTGGACAGGATGATTCCTTTGTTCGTCCGTTCGAAAATGGTTATCCCAAGCTCCTCCTCCAGGTCCTTGATCGCATTGGACAGACTGGGCTGAGAGATAAACAAACGCTTGGCCGCCTCATTCATCGAGCCCCGGCCCGCAACCTCTATCACATACTTCAATTGCTGCAATGTCACCCTAGATCTCCCCCTTCTAACACCGGACTTTAAAGCTGATCTTTTACATGTTCACGAAGGACCAATGGCATAAAATTTTATTTTTTGAGCCATGCGGCCGATAACATAATTACAAGAAATCTTTAAAATTTAAGCTGTATATTTTAAGTCCAGAATTCTTGATCTGAAGAAAAGCACTTCCTCTGCGCCATTGTACTTATCCCAAGCACAGGTATACGCAGAACCTACTATTGCACCCTGCCAAATGAAAAGGAGTCCGATCCCTGCCCATGATGAACCGTAAGAACAAACTTATGAATGCCGTATCGCTAGCTATTATCGGAATTACCGCTATTGTACATCTTCTAGCCCGCAGGTTCCATGTGTTCGACCAAAACATGCACGCCCAGGAGATGCTCTCCTCTGCCCAAATGGAAGGCCAATTCGGAGCCATCCTGAACGTGCTGCTTGTTTTGCCTGCACTGCTGCTGGCGGTTACGCTCGTCATTTACAGCCGCAAGCCGGACCACCCGTGTATTCCCTATATGCATACCTTAGTCCTAACCCTTGGCAGCATCTCGATCATTGCCGGCGCAGGGGGGCATGTCGAATTTCACTTTTCCATCTTCATGGTGATCGCGGCCCTCTCTTACTATAAAAATATAAAGCTCATCTTCTGCATGACCGGCATATTTGCCGCGCAGCATATTCTCGGGTTTCTTCTTATTCCGGAGCTTGTGTTTGGAACGACGAGCTATTCCTTGACGATGCTGATCATTCATGCGGTATTTCTCATTCTTACCTCGGCTGCAACCAGCTGGCAAATTCACAGCACTCTGCGGATCGAAGCATCCTTGAGAGAGGCGCAGCATCAGCAGCGTGCTGCGATGATGAATGACATCACGTCTAAGCTGGCCGACTCCACCCGCCAATTGAAGGAGACCGCTGAGCGGCTGGCCGGGCAATCCAGGCAAAGCACCGGACTAAGTCAACATCTGGGGAAGATCATCGAGGACATTGCTCATGGAACGAGGGAACAGATGGCTGCGATGGAGCAAAACCGTGCCATCATTCTCGAAATTGGCGGAAGCATCCGCCATGCGGCAGCATCGGCGTCGGAAGCCGCCGGGGCCTCCGAGGAATCCGCGCGACAGGCGGAATTCGGCAGTCATATCATCGGCAATATTTTATCCGAAATCAAGAATACCGGTCACTCGGTCGACCAAAGCCGGAATACGTTGATGGTGCTGAACCGGCACGTCTCCCGAATCGGTGATATTCTCGAGGTAGTCCGAGGCATTGCAAGCCAAACCCATCTCCTGGCATTAAACGCGTCGATTGAGTCGGCAAGAGCCGGGGAAGCTGGCAGGGGATTTGCCGTCGTTGCCGGCGAAGTACGTAAGCTCGCCGAGCAATCCTCGGCCTCTGTCGGCGAAATCACCGAACTGATTGACAGCATACATAGGGAAACCGCCGATCTGCTCGGCAGCATCGGCCAAGTCCACGACAATATGAGCTCGGGAGTACGGGTCGTCGATCAGGCGAGGGCCTCGTTTGATGTCATCCACCATGCCGTGAAACAGTCTTCCGACCAGATGAAGGAAATATCCGCCGCGACGCAGCAGTTGTCTGCCGGCTCCGACCGGATGAATCATTCGATTCAAGAAATGACCCGTTTTACGAACGATACGGCCGCCCACGCTCACGACATCGTCGAAGCTTTCCAAGAGCACTCCGCATCCATCCGGCAGGTGTCGGATGCCGCGGATCTTATGGCAGCGCTGGTCACGGACTTGAACGGCATCATGGACCAGTTGGCGAAAGAGGCGACCGATTAAATGTCTCATTCGCCTGCCAAGGCTTTGAACGCTTTCAGTACATAAAAGAAGAGACCGCTTTGTGGTCTGCAGCCCATCTATTCCCGTGTTGTAGGTGGGCTGTTTTTTTCATCCTAATGGAAGTTTCACCGTAAACTCGGAGCCGACCCCCACTTCGCTCCGTACCTGGATGCTTCCCCCATGGACTGAAACGATCTGATGTGCAATCGACAGTCCGAGCCCTGAGCCACCGGCGATTCTTCCTCTTCCGGCATCGGCGCGATAGAACCGGTCGAACAAATGCGGAATCGCTCCCTCCGGAATTCCGGATCCGGTATCGGTGATCGAAATCGAGACGCAATCATGAATGATCTGCATGCAGACCGTAATCTTCCCGCCTTCCCGCGTATGTCTTAGCGCATTCGTCAATAAATTCAGAAACACCTGCTTTATCCGTCTAGGATCCAGACATACCGTCGGCATATCTTCGTTACAAGATACGGCCAGACTAACCCCATATTCATCCGCTTCCGGCTGCACCAGCTCAATCAGCTCCTCCATAAGCATAGGCAAGTTCGTTGGTTCTTTGTTTAATATAAGCTCTCCGGCTTCCGCCGTATTCAGCAACTGCAGTTCATCCACTAGCCTGATCAGCCGCAGCACTTCATCATGCACGGAGAGCAGCGCTTCCGGCTTAACGGTCCCTTGAGACTGCTGAATCAGCTCGAGCTTGGATTGAATGATCGCCAGCGGCGTCCTAAGCTCATGCGCTACATCCTCAACAAGGCGCTTTCGATTATCCATCAAGTCGCGGAGCTGGGTCGTCATCGAATTAAAGGCCTCGCCGACCTGACCGTATTCATCGGCCCGTTCAATCGGGACTTCGGTGGCAAGCTCACCGCCCGCTACCCGGCGCATGACGCGTATCAGCTTGTTCAAGGGATTCATGATTAGCCCAGAAAGCCAGTAGCCGAGGATCAATGCCGCTCCCGCAATAAACAAAGTCATGTTGAAGGCCTTGATCTTCATCTCTGCGAGGATATACTGGCTTACCCCCTCCAAAGAGATCATTCCTTCATTGCTTCCACCGCCATCCGTGTAATATCGGGCGAATAGGCTACCCAGGTAACCTTGCGTCGTCCCGATATAGGCCGCACTGACAAGGACTACCAGGACGCCCATCGCCAAAAAGATTTTGCCCCGCACACTCATCCTTCTTCACCGAACCTGTATCCGAATCCGTACACCGTCTGAATATATTTCATCCGCTCCGGATCATTCTCCAGCTTTTTCCGAAGCTTGCTGATATGGGAGTCCAGCGTGCGTTCATAATTCATGAAATCATCGTCCATGGCGGCTTTTATTAACTGCAGCCGGCTGAAAACGACGCCTGGTCTTGAAGCCAGTGTCAGCAAAATTTTAAACTCGGTCGGGGTCAGGGGAATGAGTGCGCCGTTTCTTGTAACCTGGCACTTGGTCAAGGAAATACGAAGATCTCCCCGCTCAAGGTCGGCCGGTTCGTCGTTTCTCGGATCGATTCTCCGAAGCAATGAACGGATCCGGGAGGCAAGCTCCCGCAAACTAAAGGGCTTGGTCATATAATCATCCGCCCCCAGCTCCAGGCCGATAATTTTATCCGTTTCCTCCGTTTTGGCCGTTACCATAATAATGCCGCAAGAGCTGACCTGTCGTAACTCCCTGCAAACGTCAATGCCGCTCTTACCCGGAAGCATCCAGTCAAGGACTACGATCGCGGGCCGTTCCCTGCGTGCGGCTTCCACCGCGTCAAGACCATTGGTAACTGCGTATACGAGGAAGCCTTCGGCCTCTAAATATTGCTTCATCGACTCGAGCATCGCCTTTTCATCCTCTACTATCATAAGTTTCGTTTCCATAAGCATAATTTCTCCTCATTCGTTTGTAGCCATTATAACCCGGATATGGCCATAAAAAGTGCTCTTACACATAATCAAAAGATCGTTTCCACAAGTTCTACACAATCGGACGGTAAACTGGTTACATCAATGAAAAGGCGAAGGAGAATTGAACTTATGAGAACTTGGATTATGATTGAATACGGAATCACAATCGCTCTTGTGCCGCTCTGGTGGCTGGTCTATTCCCGAGCTCGACATGTGCTTGACCATAACACTTCGGAATCGTTCCATACCCATCTGCGCAGCCTGCGATTCCGGTTATGGCCGGCCGTCTGCTTGACCACGGTCAAGCTAGCCGCAACGATTCGGATGTGGATGACCGACTGGTCCTTCGTCGAAGACAAGGTGCTGATCCAGTGGCCGCTGTACCTATGCGGCATGTTCGCCATTTTCATGTTCTCGCTTCCGGAACTCTATCGGCGCGAACAGTCCGCCTTCTCTTCCACGAAGGGGAGAGCGGGAGGGCTATCTAACCCCATCATATTCCTGCCGTTTTCGGCAGCATTTACCGCATCCGCAGCTTCCGCGATCCAAATGCTGTTCTTCGCGCAATCCCCGCTACGATTCGAGACGTTATATGGGGTTTGGGCAGGGTTTGGTCTTGGGGTTGCTTTCCAAGCCTTCACTTATCGAAGGCACCTGAATCGTCAAGCCGCAGGCGGAAAGTTAGCCAGGCAAGAAAACTCAGGGAAACGCTTCCTCCGCATGGTCCAAAAGGGCTTGGTGCTTCTTGTTGTCGTCTCGACGATCGTTGCATCCGGACTGCTATCATCCAGACTTCCGGATCGGATGAGCATGATGGATCACGGTACCCAAAGCTCCCATGGAGGCCACGCCAATGCAAGCCACAATCTTGCAGGTCTCGATCATGCAGACTCGCCTGTGTCTGCGGCTGTAATGAGCCCGGAAGCCGTCAGCGTCGAGGACCTGAGAGGTCCGCAAGATGCGCCGCCGGACCGCTCTTTTACAATATCAGCGTCAAAGCTGATAACAACGCTTCCCACCGGAGAACATTCGGAACTCTGGACCTTCAATCAAACCGTCCCGGGACCAGAGCTTCGAGTAAAGGAAGGCGACCTGGTCGAAGTCGTATTGCACAACGTTGATATCGAGGATGGCGTCACCATCCACTGGCATGGCCTGAATGTCCCGAACGGCGAAGACGGCGTAGCGGGGCTGACGCAAGATGCTGTGATGCCGGGAGAACGGTTCGTTTACCGTTTCATTACCAATCAGACGGGAACTTACTGGTATCATTCGCATCAACAATCCTCGGTTCAAGTTGCCAAAGGACTCTACGGCACGCTAATCATCGAACCGAAGGAAGGTATCGCGGAGGATGTCGATATGACCGTCATGTCCCACTCTCACGGGACGAGCAACGGCAGCACGATTACGCTGGGTCCCACTGGCGTGCTGTCGCGCCGGATCATTGAACCGGGTACGGCCGTCCGTATCCGGCTCATTAACGCCCATAACATGCCGCGTATTTTTTACGTATCGGGAGCGCGGTATCGAGTAGCCGCCATAGACGGGGTCAATCTGAACGGACCGGAATGGATGGAAGACCGGCCGCTTCTGCTTGCCGCCGGCGGAAGGTATGATCTCGCCTTGGTCATGCCGGAGCATGCCGTTTCGGTGTCGCACAGCCTGGGTACGATCAACGAAACCAGCGAGGCCGTTGTCCTCTCGGCCACGGATCACGACATGCCAGCTCCCGGGGTTGAGGGAACGATCTTTGACCCTGCATACTATGGCGCTCCGGCGCCGGTTCCCTTTGATTCCGACACGAAATATGACAAGGCGTTTACGCTGGTACTGGACAATCGGGTTGGATTTTATAACGGAACCATGACCAATTTACAGACGATCAATGGGTATGTCTTTCCGGATACGCCCTCGCTGATGGTAAGTGAAGGCGATGTCGTCAAAATGAAATTCGTCAATCGCGGATTCATGGATCACCCGATGCATCTGCACGGCCATCACCTATTGGTGCTGAGCCGGAACGGCATACCGGTTCAGGGCAGTCCGTGGTGGACCGATTCCTTGAACGTAGCCCCAGGCGAAGTGTATGAAGCCGCTTTTGTTGCGGATAATCCCGGACTGTGGATGGATCATTGCCACAACCTGGAACACGCCGCGGCAGGGATGTCCATGCACCCCGAGGGAGTCTACACTCCATTTGAAATCGGCCGGTCTACGGTCAATATCCCTGAATGATGTGTGGAAAAGTACGCGGAGGCAGTGAAAAACCCTTCCGGGAGCAGTGCCTAAAGGCTTGCTCTTGGAAGGGTCATTTCAGCGTTCTCTATTGTTCTCCCGTCTGAAACTGCTTCTTGGCCCATTCCGCATACGACGGATGGCTGTCAAGCAGCTCCTCGTGGGTTCCGCTGCCGGTAACCCTGCCGTGCTCCAGCACGATGATCTGATCAGCCGCGACTACGGTGGACAGCCGGTGGGCGATCACAACCGTTGTCCGCTCGATCATCAGGTTGCCAAGCGCCTTCTGCACCTCATGCTCAGAGTCGCTGTCCAGACTTGCGGTCGCCTCGTCGAGCAGCAAAATATCCGGTTGCCGGAGCAGCGCTCTCGCGATCGCCACGCGCTGCCGCTGCCCGCCGGACAGCTGAATCCCCCGCTCGCCGACCTCCGTCTCGTATCCCCGCGGAAGCGACTCGATGAAACCTTGGGCATAAGCAAGCCTTGCCGCTTCCGCTACCTCTTCATCCGTCACCGGCTCCTCGCGCCCGTACACGATGTTATCCCGGATGGACCCGGTCATGAGCGGGCTGTCTTGGGATACGTAACCGATCTTGCGCCGCCAGGAGTCCAGTGAGTAGTCCCGGATCGATTCCGAGCCGAAGACGATATCTCCGCCGCTTGGCGCATAGAAGCGCTCGATCAGCGAGAATATCGTCGTCTTCCCGCTTCCGCTCGGCCCGACAAGGGCCGTAACCTTTTTGGCAGGAATGGAAAAGGTCACCTCGGACAGGATCGTCTCGCCTTCATGGTAGGCAAACGTCACATCCTCAAAGCGCAAGTCGCGGTGCCCCTCGGGTGCCGGGCGAACGGCACGGTCGTCCCCTTCCGACCGGTATTCCAGAATCAGCCGCAGCCGTTCCGTAGCGGCCATCACCTTTTGCAGTTGAGAATAGAAGGTCGCAAACTGGCTGAAAGGAAACATGATCTGGAACAGCAGCAGGATGAACGACACCAGCTCTCCGGCGCTAAGCGCGCCGGAAGAGACGCGAACGCCGCCGTAGCCGATAATGACCACGAGCAGCACAACCATCACCATGGACATCAGGGGAACAAGCACCGCGTTGATTTTGGCTTCCTTCATGCCGAAGCGGTACAGGCTGTCCATATCGCCGAAGCCGCTTTTCTCTTCCTTCCGTTCCGCATTGGACGCCTTGACGAGGCGGATCTCGCTGATGACCTGGGTCAGCATGGCGGAAAGCTGGGCAAGCTGCCCGTACATGCTGATGGAGATTTTGTACATTTTTCCGCCGATGGGCATCAGGATGCCGAAACCTACGGGCACGGCCACCAGGATGATCAGCGTCATCTGCCAATCCAGATAGAAGAGAATGGCCACCGCGCCGATCACCGTCAGCAGATTGGAGCAGAAGGCGATAAGGTGATCGGTGATCAACGTCTTGATCTCGTTCGTATCATTCGTTACCCGGCTCATGGTTTCGGCCGAGCGGTGACGGTCAAAGAACGGAACCGGCAGCGACAGTACCTTGGTCCAGAGCCGTTTGCGGATTTTATTGACCATCTGGTTGCCGACGTATGCCAGCATGTAGTAGGATAGTCCGCTGGCTACAGCTTCAAGCAGGAAGAGCGCAGCCAGCGACGCGACCATGCGCAAATTGAACGAATCCGTCGAGAAGCTGTCAATGAATTGGCCGGTGATGAGCGGGACGACCAGTCCCGTCACCGCCCCGACCAGGCTCAGCAGGATCGCTGCCGCAAGCACCAGCTTCGGCATGCCTGCAGCCTGCAGCAGTCCGGTAAAATACCGGACGGTGGTCCTCGTTACTTTGCCTTTCTCTTCCGCAGCGTTTTGTTCTGTTCCGATTCCCATGTCAGATTCCCCCTCCCAAGGTTAAGACAGATACGTTTCCTTGATAAACCGGCCGGTATGCGAGGCTTCGACTGCCGCAACCTCCTCCGGCGTGCCGCTGGCTACCACGTCTCCGCCGGCTGCCCCGCCGCCCGGCCCGATATCGAGAATCCAGTCGGAGTTCCAAATCAGATCGAGATTATGCTCCACGAGTATCACGGTATTTCCCGCATCGACCAGGCGGTTCAGCAAGACCAGCAGCTGCTTCACATCCCCCGGATGAAGACCGGTAGACGGCTCGTCGAGCAGGTACAGCGTATGATTTTTCGTTTTCTTGCTGAGCTCCTTCGCCAGCTTGATCCGCTGTCCTTCTCCGCCCGAGAGGGTGCGAACCGACTGCCCCCACTTCAGGTAACCAAGGCCCACGTCACAGAGCAGCCTGGTCAAATCCATGATTTTCGGCTGGTCTTCCAGAACGGACAAGCTTTCCTCCACCGTCATATCCAGCAGATCGGAGATGGAGAAGCCGTTGTATGTCAAACGGAGCACCTCTTCCTTGAAGCGTTTCCCCTTGCAATCCGGGCAGCGAACCTCGATCTCCGGCAGAAAATGCATGTGCAGCGGGACGACGCCCAAGCCCTGGCATGTCTCGCATCGGCCGCCCTGGGTGTTGAAGGAGAAGTGCTTGGCCGTCAACTTGTTCCGTTTGGCTTCCGGCAGCCCGGCGAACCAGTTCCGAATATGGGTGTACACATCGGTATATGTGGCCACGTTCGAGCGCTGCATGCGGGATACCGGAGATTGATCGACGGTGATCAGCTGGCCAACCGCCTCCCACCCTGTTATTTCTTTACATCCCGGCGGCGTCTTCCGCTCGCTTCCCGATTCGGCCAAAAGATCGAACAGCAGCGTGGATTTGCCCGAGCCCGATACGCCCGTTACGGAGATCAGCGTGCCGAGCGGGAAGGAGGCCGTAATATGCTTCAGGTTTCTCAGATGCGCGTCATGGATCGTCAGCATGCTTCCGATGCCACGTCTGCGCCGCGGCGGCTTCTGTGCATCGTTCTCGCGGAAATACGCTCCGGTCACGGAGGCCGGCTGTTCCATCAACTGCGCCAGCGTTCCCTGTCCGACAACGGTTCCGCCCATCGCTCCCGCACCAGGTCCAATATCGATAATATGGTCGGCAGCCCGCATCACGTCCTCGTCATGCTCGATCACGAGCACCGTATTGCCCAGATCCCGCAGCTGCTTCAGTACCTGAATCAAGCCGCGGGTATCCTTCGGATGCAGCCCGGTGGTCGGCTCATCCAGAATATACAGCACGCCCGTGAGACCCGAGCCGAGAATGGATGCGAGCCGAAGCCTCTGCGCCTCGCCCCCCGACATCGTGATGACCTGCCGGTCCATCGTCATATAGCCGAGACCGACATCGATGATGCGCTTCAAGCGGACAATCGAATCATGAATGAGCGGCTCCACAATGAACAGCTGGTCGCTGCTCAGCTTCTTCATGAGCGCTTCCATCCAATGGAGGGCCTCGCCGATGGACCAGGCGTTCACTTCCGTGATCGGCGTTCCGTCGACCAGTACGCGTCTGCTGTCCGCCTTCAGCTTCGTGCCTAGGCAGTCCGGGCAGACGGATTCATGGAATAATGCGGCCTCGCCGGATTCGCTTCCTTTCTCCCGGTACCTTCGCCATATGCCGGTCACGACGCCTTCGAACTTCCCCTGTCCGACCGACTTCGGCGGCTTGACGTCCGGGAAATGGCGGCTGAACGCCTCGCTCTCCACGCCGTAATAGAGAAGGTCCCGCTGGGCTTCGCTGTAATCCCGGAGCGGCAAATGCTCGTCAAACGTGAAGCCGTAGTGCTTCGCCGCGGCCTTCAGAATGTTCGTGTTGTAATCGATAAGCACGCTGTACCAGATGGTGACCGCGCCATCGCGCAGGCTGAGCTCCGGTCGGAACACCGCTTCCAGGTTTAAATCCACGGTGTGACCGAGCCCGCTGCAGGTGCCGCATGCACCTTCCGGCTTGTTAAAGGAAAAATGGGACATCGTCAGCTTCTCCATGGCATGTCCGCATCGCCTGCAGTGAACCGTCTCATAGGAGTCTGTGGCCTCGTCGTCCTCCGAAGCGCCGTGGTACGACTCGCCTTCGACATTCGGCACGACGGTATCGCCGCAGGACGGGCATTTCCGCTCACCCAGCTTGGCATACAGAATCCGCAGCAGCGTGTAGATGTCTGTCACCGTTCCGATCGTGGAGCGCGGGTTCCGGTTCGTGATGTGCTGGCCTACGCTGATGGAAGGCGAGAGCCCTTCGATCGCGTCCACCTTCGGCTTGCTTACCGAATCCGACACCATGCCCATGGATTCCATGTACTGCCGCTGACATTCACGTTGAAGCGTGTCCATCGCCAGCGTCGACTTGCCTGAGCCGGATGGGCCGGTTACGACGACCAGCTGGTATTTCGGAATTTCCAGGGAGATGTTTTTCAGATTGTTTTCTCTTGCGCCGCGAATTTTGATGGATCCGTTCATGATAACCTCCTAAAAGTTTTGTGGAGCATATGCTTCGAAGGAGTTACATCGCAACAAAACTCGCTTCGAAAGCATTTGCTTAGTTTTGTGGAGCATATGTTTCGAAGGAGTTACATCGCAACAAAACTCGCTTCGAAAGCATTTGCTCAGTTTTGTGGAGCATATGCTTCGAAGGAAATTCATCGCAGCAAAACTCGCTTCGAAAGCACCAGCGCCGATTACATCCCCATATTACAACATTGATGCAAGTACAAAATTTCAGAATTCCGATCTTTGGCGCATCGCGATTTTTTGAGCTCAATCCCGTCACGTTGCTTTAAGGTTTAGTGATAATGTTGAGCGACTGCGTTTCTGCAAAAATATCCCGCTAGCCTTTTAACTTGCTGTTCATCATCCGGTGATCGAAATGGTATACAAGGATCCGCTTCATTCCCGTGGTCCGTCATGGTACAATCCACCCAGAAACGTAATTGTACGAGCCCATCCGGAGGAGGTAGAAAACCATGGGAATCCGGCCGATCGAGATCGCCAGAAAGCTGGGCATCAGCACAAGCGCGCTTCGGCACTATGAGAGCTGGGGCATCGTTCCGCCGACTGAACGCACTGCAAGCGGCTACCGGATCTACACCGAGGAGCATGCGGCATACTTTGAATGCATCCGGGCCATGTTTCCGGGCTTCGGCGTCGATGTTACGAAGAAAGTGATGAAAAAGCTGCAGGAGAAGGAGCTTGATGAAGCGCTATGGATCATCAATGAAGTGCAGGCCCGGCTCCATCGCGACAAAACCCTTGCCGAACGAACGATCCGCATTCTGGAGACGGAGCAATTGGATGATGCCGATTCCCATGGCCGCAAGGATAAGATGACCATCGGCGAGGTCGCCGCCGAAACCGGCGTTGAAGCCACGGCAATCCGGCATTGGGAGAAGGAAGGGGTCATAACGCTGCCGCGCGATGAAGAGAATGGCTATCGGACGTTCAACCGGGCGCTGGTCCGGCAAATCCTGATCATCCGCATTCTCCGTTCGGCCAATTATCCGCTTGAGGTCATTAAGGATGTGCTGCAAGAGCTCCAGCACCACCAGGTCCATAATGCAAGAAGGCTGTTTAAAGAGACGCTTGTCTATTTAAATCACCTGAATCACCATCAAATCCGCGGCGTCCATTATGTGTACCGCCTGTGTGAGGTGCTGAAGCTGATATAATCAAGGCCGCAGGCCATCCAACGCAATAAAGGAGATGTCCGCAAGATCAAATGATCTTATGGAACATCTCCTTTTGTTCGAATCCAAGGCAGCTCCCGCCAAGCGTCAGCCTGCTAACAGGCTCTTAAGGCGGCTAGTCGATGACCAGTACGGTCTTGCCGCGGGCATGTCCCGTTTCCACCAGCCGGTGCGCCTTCGCAGCTTCGCTGAGCGGGAACGCATGCGAAATGTGAATCTGAAGCATTCCCTGCTCATATAAACGAACCAGCTCATTTAACCGGGATTGGGATCTTTGACTGCGAATCGCCAGAACGCCAAGCTCAGGCACCGCTTCAAACGAGGCGATCGTGCCGACCCGGCTCCTGTCGTTTACCAGTTCTACCGATGCCCGCAAAGCCTCCTCGCCCGCCGCATCCAAAGCTGCATCCACCCCCTCGGGAGCGATCTCCCTCACTCGATCAACCAGACCCGGACCATAGAGGACTGGAACCGCGCCAAGCGAGCGCAGATAATCATGGTTCCGCTCGCTTGCCGTTCCGATGACCTGCTTGGCTCCAAGGGCCAAGGCGATCTGGACGGCAAAGGTCCCTACCCCGCCGGCAGCCGCATGAATCAATACGGTGTCGCCGGCCCCTACCCGCAGCTGCTCCAGGGCCGTATGGGCTGTTTGCCCGGAGGCGCTCAGGACGCCGGCTTCCTCCCAGCTCATGGATTCAGGCTTTCGCACGATCTGATCCGTACTGACGACGACATACTCCGCATAACAGGCTAGGAGCGACCATCCGAGCACGGCGTCCCCCGGCGAGAAGCCGGCTACCCCCTCCCCGACCTGATCGATCGTGCCGGCAAACTCATTTCCGACGATTTGAGGCTGTTTCAAGGTTAACGGCGGAGGCGTCCATCCGGTGCCCCGCACCGCGCAGTCGGCAGGCTGCACACCTGCACTCCTGACTTTTACCCGCACCTCGCCCGGTCCTGCCTGCGGATCCTCGAACTCCATGATGCGAAGGACCTCCGGCGGCCCGATCGAAGAAAAAGCTGCTGCTTTCATGGATCTCATCCCCTTTTATCGATTGATCTTCCTCTCGACTTCATTCTATAATCACCAATAGATAATAAAAAATATAAAATAATCCATGTATATATATACTGAAGTATATAAGGAAGGCAGGAGATACGATGGAGCTGCTGCAGCTGAAGTATTTTGTCACGGTCGCCAGGCTTGAGCATATGACCAAAGCCGCCCAGGAGCTTCGCATTGCGCAGCCTGCCCTGAGCAAGACGATTTCCCGGTTGGAGGAGGATCTCGGCACCCCCTTGTTCGAACGGCAGGGACGGCAGATCCGGTTGAATGCCTACGGCAAAGCGTTTTTGGCCAGAGCCAGGGCGGCGCTTCAATTGCTGGAGGAAGGACGAAGGGAGGTTGCCGATCTGGCGGGGCTGGAGCGCGGCCGCATTCATTTGGCTTTATCGAACATGGAGCAGCTTCGCGAGCCGCTGCGACTGTTCCTGGAAGAGCATCCCGAGATCAATTTCCACATCGTTCAATCCTCTATGGAAGACATGGAGCAGACAATCGAGTACAGCGAGGTCGATTTCTTCCTCACATCCATGCCGATCAAGCATCCGGATATCGACCACCTTCCCCTGCTCGACGAAGAAGTATTTCTGGCGGTCCCTCCGGCCCACCGGCTGGCTTCAAGAGCCTCCGTCCATTTAAGCGAGGCCGCGCAGGAGCCCTTTGTCGGTTATAAGGAAGGGCATCCCTATCAAAAAATGAACAACGAGTTTTGCAGCCAGGCCGGTTTCATCCCGAACGTCGTATGCGAGGTCGAGGATCCCCGCACGATTGCCGAACTCGTGCGCAGCGGATTCGGCGTAGCGCTCATCGGCGAATGCAAGAGCGGCGAGGAGTTGAAGCTCGTCAAGCTGCGCATCGAGCACCCCCAAGCCAGACGCACCTTCCGCATCGCCTGGCTGCGGTCCCGATATTTATCCCAAGCCGCACGATCTTTTCGCGATTTTTTGGAGAAGTATTATCGGCTGCAGGGAATCGAATTGACCCCGTCATGAAGCCGCGCTTATCGCGCGGTTTTTTTACCATGTAAAGATGAATGAGTTACGTCTATCCACCTGAACCGTACTCGAAGAATCCGATCGGCCCTACGCGGTCCTTTCCAAGCCCTATTGACAACGAGTGAGTGAAAAAATAATATTGAGTAAACACTCAATTTCCTCTTTCAGGTCGATATTCGCCTGACGCTTGGGCCCGTATACCGTTATCATAATGATGAATGTCCCGCTCTTTTTCGAATCGGCAGCCCTTCAAAACGATGTTCATATCAGGACCGAAATTCCAACCACAAAGGCGGTATTTACTTATGCCAACCAGCAAAGCGAATGCAAAAAAAGAACGGATTCTTCAATCAGCTTTAAGCCTGTTCTCCAGACAGGGATACCATGCCACAACGACCAAGGAAATCGCTGCCGAGAGCGGGGTAGCCGAAGGCTTGATATTTTATCATTTCGGTGATAAACGGAAGCTGCTGCTTGATATCGTTCGCAACTTTTCCTTTATTCCGCAAGTAGAAGCAGATGCGGATGCGCTGGCTGAGCTGTCGACGGAAGAGGCGTTGGTCCGCTATGGCTTGAAGTATCTCGAGTTTCTGAAATTGAATCAGGAATATATCATGCTCATCTGGTCCCCGGAGTTAGTTAACGATGCCGAGGTATCGGCTGAAGTTGCCAGCCTGATCGACGGATTCGGTACGGCGGGCAGGAATATGTTGAAACGCCAGGGAGCATCCGGGCCTCCTCAGGAATTTACCGTCCAAGTCGCCATGATGACGGTCACCTCTTCCATTCTCGTTTACTTCATGCTCCATTCCCGTTTCGGCGAGGAGTTTATGCCGCTTGGTGGCGAGGCGTATGTCCGGGAGCTTGTCCGTTTGCTGATGCACGGATGGAGTTAGGAAACATCCGACGGGATCGGTAATGCATACCAATATGTTTATATTGTCATAATGGTTAATCCTTGTAAGGCCCTTTTTTAAGCAGGCTGCTGTCCTGGCGTATTGCATAAGATGATTTCCTGCTGATTGCTTAAGCAATTTTCGCTAAAGCATCAGCTAATTTTATACTCATAATTTGAGTGTCTACTCAACTTTTTGTTCTGTTGAAGGACCTTTGAAGGGAGAGAATTGTGATGATGGTGGATTGGAACTCGGAAATGCTGTTATGGCTGCTGCCAGTCGTATTCTTCCTGCACGATGGCGAGGAAATCGCAAGCATGGAGCACTGGATTAGGAGGAACAAAGACAGCCCATGGCTCTCCAAAGTATCGTCCATCCCGATAAGGTGGGATAAAAATCTGACGCTTTCTTTTACATTTGCCGTACTGGTGCTCGGCTTCGTGCTCACCTCCGTAACCTGGCATGCCGCTGTTCGTTATGACACGGTCGGCAGCATGCCGTTTCTATACGCCGGATTCGTTGCGGTGTTCCTCCTGGACGGAATAAAGCATGTAGGGGCTACCGTCCTGCTGCGGAAATACACGCCCGGTGTGATTACCGCTGCTCTTCTTGAAATTCCCTTTGGAGCTTACGCTCTATACAATCTGATCCACCAGAAAATGATCGATCTCGGAGCCCTTGCCCTTGGCTTGGCCATCGCAATGCCGGTCACGCTGTTTCTCGTATGGTTGGGTCTGACCATCGGCATGCGACTCGCCCCGGTCCGTAACGTGCCTTTTGAATAATTCGCTTCCTTTCAGCTTGATTCTCTAATTATTACATCGTCTCCACGAATGTTTTGATTGGTGTCCGTGCGAGATCTCGGAGGGAGCCTCCTCGCATCCGAAAAGGCGTATCCCGGTAGTCCCGGGCTTCATATAAGCCAAGCGATCGATCATATCGTAAAAGGATGGCTTCAAGCGGATTTTAAGCGCCGCAAGAAAAGCCGGCTTGGTGGACATGCGAATAAATCTCCCCGCCCCCTCATGGCCATTCCCCGGTCATCAGCCTCAATAAGCAAGCTGTTTGACTTTTGCCCCCAGCTGCCATATAGTTCAATAATGAAACTATTTCACACACGAACTATATGGCTCGGGAAAGGAGGGCTATCGGTTGAATGACAAAGCGAAGCAGTGGATCGACCGGTATTTGGATGTTTACCAGTTGGTTACCCGGCGCATTAGTGCCGAAATGCGGGAACATCTTGGCGAGGATCTGACGAACGACCAATTCCAGGTCGTGCGCTTGATCAACAGCATGCCCCAGTGCACCTCTTCGCAGTTGGCCGACACGCTGGCCGTAGGCAAAAGCTCGATCACTGCCATCGTCAACCGACTCGTTGACGCCGGGATCCTATACCGGACCCGCGACGAAGCGGACCGGCGGCAGGTCTACCTGGCGTTAACCGACTATGGTACATCCATTTTCGAATCGGCCCAGGAGCAAGTACGGAATATCATTTCCCCGTACCTAAAGCATTTCGAAGAAAAAGATATCGAAATGTTTATCTCGATGTTCGAGAAGCTGGGTCAATTGATGCAGGAATCAGGAGGGAGAAAAAATTGAAAGCCATACTAAAAGCAAGATGGCTCATTATTGTCCTGTGGCTTGCTGCTGCCGTCTCACTATTCTTGACGGCACCGTCGATGGCGGATCTCGTCCGCGAGAAGGGTCAGCTGTCCGTTCCTGACGGCTACACGTCGTCGAGAGCTGCCGAAATTCTTAAGGAAGCATCGGGAGGCGAGGGCGGAGAAACCTTACATCAGGTTGCCCTAGTCTTTCATAATCCCGATGGCTTGAGCGAAGCCGATAAGGAGAGCATTAAGCAGGGGATTCAGAGCCTGAACGACCGAAAGGAAAGCCTGAATATCGACTCCATCAATGAGCCGTTCACCCAGAAGGAGCTTGAAGATACGCTGATTGCCAAGGACGGCAAAACGATCATGACGGCGTTGCAGGTCAGCGGAGGCCAAGAGGCCGTCAAGGCGCTGCCTGAGCAAGTCGATCAGATCCTTGAAGGCGTTAGCGCGGAGCATTATCTGACGAGTGAAGGACTCATTAATGAAGATACGATCGTCAGCTCGGAAGAAGGGCTCAAGAAAACGGAATATATTACGGTCATCTTTATTCTTCTTATCCTCTTCATCGTATTCCGTTCTTTTGTCGCCCCATTCGTTCCGCTGCTCACCGTCGGTCTCAGCTACATCGTGTCCCAATCGGTGGTCTCGTTCCTCGTCGACCGGTTCGACTTCCCGATCTCAACATTTACGCAGATCTTCATGGTTGCCGTCATGTTCGGCATCGGGACCGACTACTGCATCCTGCTGATCAGCCGCTTCAAGGAGGAGCTGACAGCCTCGGATGATACGAAGTCGGCAATCATCGAAACGTACCGGAAAGCGGGCGGCACCGTCTTTTATTCCGGTTTGGCCGTATTCGTCGGCTTTATAGCGATCGGCCTGTCGAAATTCATCTTGTACAAATCCGCGGTTGCTGTCGCCGTCGGCATCGCCGTCATGCTGCTTGCTCTCATAACCGTCGTCCCGTTCTTTATGGCGGTGCTCGGCAAGAAGCTGTTCTGGCCTTCCCGCGGGAAGCTGGAGCACAGCGAGAACAAGCTGTGGGGAGCGGCCGGATCCTTCTCGCTTAAAAGGCCTTGGGCCGCGCTGCTTGTCGTGGCTGTTATCGTGGCTCCGTTTCTCGTGACATACAGCGGCAAGCTGTCCTTCAACAGTTTGGAGGAGATCGGTCCGAGCTATGAGTCCGTCAAAGGCTTCAACATTATTTCCGACAGCTTTGGTCCCGGACAATCGCTGCCTTCCACCATTGTCATTAAGAATGATGACGAGATGGATACGGCCGAATATATGGGACTCGCGGAGAAGATCAGCCGGGAAGTGGAAAAGGTCGAAGGCGTATCCAGCATTCGCAGCCTCTCCCGCCCGACCGGCGAGCAAATACATGACTTCCTCATTCCGACTCAAGTGAAAACGCTGAATGAGGGCCTTACGGAAACGAATGACGGGCTGGCACAAATTCAGAGCGGTTTATCCGAGGCAGGCAAGCAGCTGAGCGAAAATGCGCCCAAGCTGAATGAAGCCGCTGCCGGCGCAAAGGAATTAACGAAAGGAACGGCCGAGCTGAAGGCCGGCATGACTGAGCTTGCAACAGGCCTCAAAGCCATTGAGCAAGGGATCAAAAGCGGATCCGCCGGAGCCGGCGAAATCGAGTCCGGGCTTACGCAAGCGGCGCAAAGCGCGAAAGAGCTTGCGAACGCGCATGCCAAGCTGCTTGAGGGCTACAAGCAGCTGGATACCGGACTTGCGGCGCTAAACGGCGGCGTAAGCGGAATTCAGGAGCAGCTTGGAAGCGTAGCGGCTGCACTGAAGGGGCTTGAAGCCTCCTTCTCGGGTCTTGAGAACAGTCATCCTGAAATCCTCCAGGACATGAACTACCAGACGATTAAGGGGACCGTGACCCAGACAGCTGCCGGCACTGCCGAGCTGGCGGCAGGACTCGGACAGATTTCCGAGCAGATGAAGGGTGCGGCCGCCGGTCTATCGGAAGCCAACAAGGGCTACACCAAAGCGGCCGCCGGGCAGACCGCCCTCGCAGACGGGCTTCAAAAGCTGGCGGCAGGCATCGGTGAGCTCAAGTCCGGACTTTCGCAGGCCGCGGACGGCCAGGGACGCATCGTGAGCCAGATCCCATCCATTACAGGCGGGCTCGAGCAGCTGCAGGGCGGCCAGCAACAGCTGGCGGACGGCTTCGGTGATCTCACCGGACAGCTTGGCGAGCTGACGGAAGGCCTGAACTCCAGCGCGGACGGGTTGAAGCAGATTACCGACGGTTTAAGTTCGGCCCAAGACTACCTGCAGCAGATCCAGGATCTCCAGGACGATGAGCTCAGCGGGTTCTTCATTCCGCAGGAAGCGCTGGAGAACGACGAGATGCAGACGGTGTTCGATACGTACTTATCCGATAACCGCAAGGTCATGACCCTCGATGTCGTGCTGTCGACAAACCCGTACAGCGAGGAAGCGCTGGGAAGCGTCGAGCAGATTGAGGCGGCCGTTGCCCGCGCGGTGAAGGATACGAAGCTGGAAAACGCCGAGGTCGCCATCAGCGGCATTACGAGCACGAACCATGACCTGCAGAGCATCTCGGACGAGGACTATACCCGTACGGTTATTCTGATGCTCAGCGGAATCTTTATTATTCTCGTCGTGCTGCTGCGTTCCATCGTGATGCCGATTTATCTCATTATCTCCCTCGTTATTACGTACTTTACTTCGGTTGGAGTAACCGAGATGATCTTCGTGCACGGACTGGGTTACTCCGGCATTACCTGGGCGACGCCATTCTTCAGCTTTGTTATGCTGATCGCGCTTGGCGTCGATTACAGCATCTTCCTGATGGCGCGCTTTAACGAGAACAAGAGCTGGGATGTCAAGGATGCCATCCTTCACGCCATGCGGAATATGGGCACGGTCATCTTGTCCGCAGTCGTCATTCTCGGCGGAACGTTCGCCGCGATGTATCCGTCGGGCGTCCTGTCCATGATGCAGATCGCCACCGTCGTGCTGGTCGGACTCGTGCTGTACGCCCTCGTATTTCTTCCGTTCTTCGTGCCGGTCATGGTACGCATCTTCGGCCGGGCCAACTGGTGGCCTTTCACGCCGAAAGAACGGAGCTCAGAGAGCAGCCAGCCCGGTCAACACGTAGGCATGTAAGCTGCCCCCGGATTTGCTTGCGCCTGAGCGCAAGGTCCACCTTTTGAATCATACCGGCGCTTTTCGAAAGCTTTGTGCTTTTACGAAAAGCCGCCGGTTTTTTTATGAACAGATGCCCCACAAGCTTGCCCTCTTCTCGATTCATCGCATTTCCAAATCCGTTTTCCATTGGCTTGGGCCGCGTGCTCAAATAGGAAATGTCTGTACGGCTGATGTAATTTTGCGTATATTTGAAAGTAAGACTTCTTAAAAAGGAACGTGAACGGTGACAACCCTACGCGCAAAGAACCATGAACGTTTTCGTTTTACCAAATTTATCCACCGTGTTGCGGCATTCGTTGTTTTTCTGAGCATGCTCCTCGGAATCCGCTGGCTTTGGCTTGAAGCCTACGCCCCTCCTGCAGATCAACCGAAAGCCTCTGATGGGGTGCTCGATCTGAGAGGCTGGGATCTCTTGGGCTCCAAGCCCATCAATTTGGACGGAGAATGGGCGTTCTACCCGGACACCTTGGCAAATGAACAGGAGCTGAAGACGTCTGAGACGTCATCCTTCGTGCATGTACCTGGAGACTGGAATAAAGGCCGGGCGCATGAAGTGAAATCATCATTCGGAAACGGGACGTACCGGCTTCGCATCTTGCTGGATCGTCCGCTTGCGGCCCCACTCTCGTTCTGGGTTCAGGAGATTCAATCCGCGACCACCGTGGACATCAACGGCGAAACGGTAGCTTCTATGGGAAGGACAGGAGAGACTGGCCAAGCTTCCTATCAGCCGAACCGCACCTCTTTCGTTGTCGATTATGTTCCCGACCGGGAGGCTCGGGAGCTTGATCTGGTTATCCGGGTCGCAAACTATGAGCATCCTTACATGGGCGGAATCTCAAAGCCGATCAAGCTGGGATCGCACCAGGCGATCCAGGATGAGTACGGCGTCTCCGTCGATCTCCAGCAAATTACGTTTGTCGTCCTGATGCTGCACGGATTGTACGCCTGCATTTTATACTTATTCAATCCGCGGGAACGGTCTCTGCTCGACTTTTTCCTGCTGCTTGTATCGGCAGCTTTGAGTGTCGTCACATCGCACGACAGCCTCTTGATGAAGTGGGTCCCTTTAAATTATGAATGGGAGCTTAAAGTAACCTTCCTCTCCTATTCGTGGCTCTCCTATTTCATTTGGAAGCTGAGCCGCAGCTTTACCGCCCGAAAACGGAACTTGTGGTTTAACGCCTTCAGCGGGCTTTTGATCCTCTATACGATCGTGGTCTTTGCCGCTCCGGGGCCTTGGGTTCACGGGATGGTGGAATACCGGGTATTTGCCTTCTTTTACTTGTTGCCGGTCCTGCTCTCGGTCTACGTATTTACGCGAATGGTCCTTGACAGCCGGGATGATGCGATATTCCTCCTGCTATCAGCCAGCGGCGTGATGGCGAGTGTCATATGGGGGGCGATCAGTAATTATTGGGAGCTGCCGTCCGTATATTATCCGGTGGATGTGCTCGCGGCCCTAATCGGTTTTTCAGCCTATTGGTTTAAGCGATACTTCCGCAACATTCATCAAATCAGCAAACTTAACGATAAACTGAAGCTCGCGGACCGAATGAAGGACCGCTTTCTGGCCAACACGTCCCACGAGCTGCGCACGCCGCTGCACGGTATCATGAATATTGCCATAAGTCTCGCCGAACGGGAAAAGGAAACCCTCAGCAAGCAGAGCAGCGAAGACTTGAACCTTCTGATCACGGTCAGCCGCCGCATGTCGCATTTATTAAATGACCTGCTGGATGCCGTGCGTCTTCAAGAGAAGCAGATTCAGCTGCAGCCGACCCAGGTATCCCTGGTTTCCGTCGTTAATGGGGTATTCGATATTGTAAAATTTATGACGGAAAGCACGGCCGTTCGACTCCAGATGAAGATCCCGGACTCCCTTCCAGCCGTCAAGGCGGATGAAAAGCGGCTGGTTCAAATTTTGCTCAATTTGATCCACAACGCCATCAAGTACACGGAGAAAGGAACCATTACCGTCTCTGCCGCTGCAGATAGCAGAAAAATGACCATCACGGTCTCGGATACGGGCATCGGGATGGACGCTGAAACGATAAGGCGCATTTTTCTTCCGTACGAGCAGGGCAATCAAGGGTTGAATGACGCGAAGGGGATCGGCCTTGGGCTCAGCATCAGCAAGGAGCTCGTTGAGCTTCACGGCGGCGAGCTGTCTGTCAAATCGGTAGAAGGAAGCGGGACGACGTTTGCCTTCACACTTCCGCTTGCGGACACGAGAACAGAGAGCACGTCACCGCAGCAGGTTCCCGTACCTGCCGTAGGCACAGCTGCCTACGAAGAGCTCGCGGCCAGCTGGGACCTCGCCAAAGGCGATTCTCCTATTCAGGTACCGACGGGTTCCTTGGCCCAAAGTCATCCCGTCAGCATCCTGGCCGTGGATGACGATCCTGTTAACCTGCGGATCCTTGCCGGCATACTATCAGCGGAGCCGTACAACCTGAAATTCGTAGCCTCGGCTGCCGAAGCGCTGGAGCTTCTCGGCTCGCAGCCATGGGATCTCCTCATTGCGGACGTCATGATGCCGGAGATGTCAGGCTACGAGCTTACGCGCAACGTAAGGGAACGCTTTAACGCATCGGAGCTGCCCGTTCTGCTGCTGACGGCGCGGAGCGAATCAGCCGATGTGTATGCCGGCTTCCAGTCCGGCGCAAATGATTATGTGACGAAGCCCGTGGACCCGGTGGAATTAAGATACCGTATCCATTCGCTGATTACGTTGAAGCATTCCGTGGATGATCGCTTGCGAATGGAAGCTGCCTATATGCAGGCGCAGATTCACCCGCATTTCTTATTCAACACCTTGAATTCGATCATGGCGCTTAGCGACTTGGACGTCGATCGCATGCGGAGCCTTGGCGAGGCATTCAGCTCCTATCTGCAGATCAGCTTCCACTATCGGAATCAGGATCGACTGGTTCCGCTCCAGCAGGAGCTTGAGCTTATCCAGGCCTATTTATACGTCGAGAAGGAGCGATACGGAGAACGTTTGAACGTGGTATGGGACGTGGACCGGGATATTCGTGTCCTCATCCCGCCACTGGCCATTCAGCCGCTTGTGGAGAACGCGGTACGGCACGGTATTATAACAAGGGCCGGAGGCGGTACGATAACGATCAAAATCGCTAGGCAGGAGGAAACCATTGCCGTTGAAGTGACGGATAACGGCCTCGGTATGGAGCCTGACCGCGTCGCCCAGCTCCTGCAAGCTCCTGATCAGAGAAAAGGCGGCATCGGTCTCTATAATACGAATCGGCGGCTGCTGCAAACCTTCGGCTCCGGTCTCGTGATCAAGAGCACCCGGAATCAAGGCACGACGGTTTCATTTACAATTCCGTCGGATTCGTAGCCGAGCGAGGATTTTTCCGATTTTTAGGAACGAGGAGTCAGCCAGCGGACTCTTGCTTGGTTGCCATAAAGCAAAAGTCTGGTAGACGGTACGGCTTGGTTGTTGTTCGAGCGGAGCCTGAAGAGGATACGGGCTTGATTCACGAAGCAGAGTATGGCAGACGGTGCGGGTTAGTCCTTTCAAAGAGGAGCCCGGTAGACTATACTGCCTAGTCTTCTCCGGGCGGAGTTCCGCTATCGCAACAGGAGCATCGCCCCGCGATGCTCCTGTTGTTTTTTTGCGTCAAAATCAATCTACAATTTTATCATGCCTCCTATCTGTCTCTCATTATTAAGCAATGGCCGAACCGCAGCGTAAATCAACGGCCAACGTGGCATAAATTTATTGTTTACAAGGGAATACTGTTCCTAAAGGGGGTCCATCATGGAAAAGATCAACAGCTGGCTTAGTCAAATGGCTCACAATTATTTGCTGATTGTTATTGCAGCCATCCTCTTTTTCGGCATAAAATCCGTTATTGGTGTCATAACTTACAGGCACTACAATAAAGAATTGCAGCATTTGCACAAAAAACTGGACTCTCTATTAAAAAAGACCTCCGAAGATTGAGGTATAGCTGTTCGGTTTCTAATTTCTAATTTCTAATGAGTCCGTGCACCGACAGCTTCCCCTGATCCCAACAAGCGCAGCTGATCCCCTCCCTCCTATGTCCATACTCATCATCCAACACGAACCTTCACATTCTGTCACGACGCTTCCAATATTAAAAATCCGCATTTTATAAAAGATCATTGGGAGAGCAAACGATGGCCTGTCGTCCGAGCGTCGTTGCTGAGCCCTTGCTGGAGTCACCGTTGCAACGCTTGACCCTGTCAATCATGGCGCAACCGTCACGTTCCCCTTGTACATATTGCCGGCCGGGCTTCTCGTATTCTGGGAGGCTGTGGCCGATGTATTGCCATAGGCTGCGATGACATAAACGTCCGGATCGGACAGAAACACCGTGTTATTGGAGAATTCGTTGCTGATTCCCCATCCCGGTACAATTTCATGAAGCTGAAAGGCATCCACAATGAGGCTGTTTCCATTCTGGTAGGCGGTATTATTCCGGATTATGGCCCCATTCCCTTTCACATCCACGAAGCTGTCGGCATAATTCGCTCCACTGATTCCCTCGCCATAAAAGGTGCAATTCTCGACCAGCGTCCCGATCGATCTTTCCTTAATGTCAATATGCTCAGCTGTAATGTTTGGGCCGAAAATGACGCCCCGGATCGTATTGTAATGCGTATTCTGGTCATATGATGCACCTTCCGCCGAACCGACGTAAACCCCCTCGCCAAAGCCCGGGCCGGTTTTGCCGGTATTGTATATCCGCGAGTTTTCAATGGTGCTGTATGAAGTGCCGTCCCGGAAATGCACGGCTTCGTAGCCGATGTTAAAAACCTCTACGCCGGAAACCAGCGTGTGGTTCGAATGATCAAGCAATATGCCCTTTTGGGCGTTCGTCAGCTTCAGATTACGGATGATCCAATGGTCTCCCCGGACCCGAAGTGCGTAGCCGGAGCCGGCGGAATATCCGGAAATGACCGCCGGGTTCGCGGCATCCCGGCTTTCGATGACGATGGGCTGCTCCGAGGTCCCGCCTGCATCCGAGGAGAAGCTTCCCGTGTAGGTGCCAGGCTCCAGCACAATTCGGCCGCCTGGAACGGCATTTTTCAACGCACTGTGCAGACAGGAAGACGATGCGCAAGAAGTATCGTTAGATGCGGAATGGGGTTCAGGTTCGAACCTACCGCCTTCATCACGTCCTCCCCCGTTCCCGCAAGTCTCTCGGGCATCCCATACTCCCCAAGAAGCGCTCGTTCCCGGCTCCTCGCCCGTTGTCCACCATCTTGCTGTCCAGAGTTTGCCTTGATGCGACACCTCGCTGTCTCCGCTGTAGGTAGCCGTCGCTTCCCACGGAGCTGCGGAACATGTTGCCGGCCTGGCCGCTTCTGCGCTAAACGCATCGGCCTGCTTTAGCGTTGTGAATTCAGACAGGCCAAGGCTGCTGATCGAGACCATCAGCAATCCGATCAAGGCCAGCTGTCGCAGCCCTCTTTTCACCATACATAATTGGATCATCGGGATATCCTCCTCATGGTTAGTTTTCCATCTTTCTTTCGATTAAGATTGCCTTTACCATTGTAATGAGGAGAGCTTGGTCTCTATTCGATCTGTCATATCATCTAAAAAGGTTCTTCGGACCAAGATAAGCACCCACCCGAACAAGATAGACCCAACAGAAACCAGCCGATGCAGTAACCCCGGGGCAGCATCATGACTCTAAAACTGACGTGAATCATCGTGAGATACAGCAATCGGAAAGAAATCGGTCTTTAAATGAATTGGTATAATGGTTTCCGAGATTGAGTCGGCCTCAGGAAAGCCCTGTGATTACACCTCGCCAATAAGGAGCAATCAAATCATGGAAACCATGTTCAATCAAGCCCATGTTAAAGAACTCATGAACCGTATCGACAATCTAAATCCGAGCTTACAACCGCAGTGGGGCAAAATGAACGTCGCCCAGATGCTAGCCCATTGTTCGGCTTTCCAGGATATCGCCATGGGGAATTCTTTCCCTCCTAGAGGCTGGCTGGGGATATTGATCGGCCGCTTTGTGAAACCGATGTTTTATAATGCGAAGCCCCCGGCTCGCAATATGTCCACGATCCCCAGCATAATCATTGCAGATGATCGCGATTTTGAGGTGGAAAAAGAAACTCTGAAGGGAAAAATCGTCCAGCTTCAGAAAGACGGGCCGGCGAAAATCACGCCGCACCCGCATCCCTTTTTCGGCAAGCTGACCGCCGAACAATGGGGAAATGGGTTATACAAGCACCTGGACCACCACTTAAAACAGTTCGGCGTTTAGGCGCCGTTTCACGACAGCAAGTCCCTTTTGAGGACTTGTGAGGTCCATGCGGCGCCGTTTCACGACAGCAAGTCCCTTTTCGGGACTTGTGAGGTCCATGCGGCGCTTTTTCACGACAGCAAGTCCCTTTTCGGGACTTGTGAAGCCCCTGCCGGCGCCTTGTCACTCCCCCGCGCCGCCTCTGGCAGCACGCACAAAAGCGTGCCGACCAGCCCCTGCGCTGCCCGGCACGCCTCTTCCACCGTTACCCTTTGATCGAACCGATCATGACGCCTTTTTCGAAATATTTCTGCATAAACGGATAAATGACCAAAATCGGAAGCGTCGAAACGATAATGACCCCGTACTTGATCTGATCCGCATACCGCTGAGCATATCCCCCCGCATCGCCGCCGGTGCCTGCCCCGTTGGCAAATACCTGATTGGACAACAGGATGTCCCGCAGGATGATCTGCAGCGGCTGCAGCTTCGTATCCCGAATATAGATCAGCGCTGTGAAGAAATCGTTCCAGTGCCCCACCAGATAATAGAGGGCGATGACCGACACCATCGCTTTGGACAGCGGCAGCGCCACTTTGAAAAAAAACGTGAAATGCGAGCAGCCGTCCATCACGGCCGCCTCGTGCAGCTCCTTCGGCAGAGACGTTTCGAAGAACGTCCTGGCGATGATGAGGTAAAACACATTCACCGAAAAAGGCAGGATGAACACCCAGATCGTATTGGTCAGCTGCAAATCCTTCATCAGCAGGTAAGTCGGAATCAGACCGCCATTGAAAAACATCGTCACCACGAAGAAGAACATGATGATCCGTCTCGCCCGGAATTCCCTCCGCGAAAGCACATACGCCGCCGGCAGCGTGAACAGCATGTTCACGAGCGTCCCGAATAACGTGTAAAACACCGTGTTCCGGTAGCCGGTCCAAATCCGCATATCCTTGAAAATTTCCTGATATCCGAAGAAGCTGATGTTTTTCGGAAAGAACAGCACTTTGCCTGTCGATACCAGCGTCGAATCACTGAAGGAAGCGATAACGATAAAATACAACGGGTATGCGATCAAAAGAAAAATAACGACACACAACAGGGCCAGGACGACCCTGAAGGCGAATTCTTTACCGGTGACCCGGGCACTTATGTGATCCATGGCCGTTCCTCCTCCCCTCTCTCATTAGAATAGGCTCGTATTGGACACGCGTTTCGAAATGGCGTTCATGGCAAACAGAAACACGAAATTGATCAAGGTATTGAACAGCCCGATGGCTGAAGCCAAGCTGAATTGGTTGGAGATAATGCCGATCTTGTACACATACGTCGCAATGACCTCGGATACCGGCAGGTTGAGAGCGTTTTGCATCAGGAATATTTTCTCGAAGCCGGTGCTGAGAATGCTGCCCATGCTGAGAATGAACAAAATGATGATCGTCGGCACGAGCGCGGGAATATCCACGTACCGGATCGTCTGCCAGCGGCTGGCGCCGTCCATTTTGGCCGCATCATAGAGCTGGGGGTCTACTGCGGACAACGCTGCCAGATAGATAATGCTGTTCCAGCCGCAATGCTGCCAAATATCCGAGAGCACGTAGACCGGGATAAAGGTCGAGGTTGAGGCCAGCAGATTGATATGTTCGAGCCCGATTGATTTCATGAAATGACCGACCACGCCGGTTTCCGAGGACAGCAGCACGTTGAGCATGCCCACGAGAACGATGACGGAAATAAAATGAGGCAAATATACCGTCGTCTGCATGAGCTTTTTCATTCGCTTTTTTCGAATCTGGTTCAGAATCAGCGCCAGAATAATCGGAGCCGGAAAGCCCAGAACAATCGAAGCCAGGCTGATAAGAAACGTATTGCGCATCAAATCCGTGAACAGATAACTGTCGATGAACTGCTCGAAATAAGCAAGCCCTCTCCATTCCCCGCCGGTGAGGCCTTTGGTGAAATCAAAATCCCGAAAGGCCAGCTGAATTCCGTACATGGGGATGTAGTTGAACACCAGAATGACGAGGATCGCCGGCAAAATCATAATCCATAATTGATAATCGCGTATAAAGCTCTGAATGCCTTTGGGTGACCGCATGATATCCCTCCTTCGCAGCTAGGGGGAGGAGGCCATCTTCACGCCCGGACACACTGCAGCCCACAATGCCCCGCTTCCTGCTCGGCCCTGCCTGCATACGGAGAATACGCCATTTACTTACCGCTGAGTCATCCAGGGTATGCGATGGAGTAAGGGAGAAGCCGAGGCTTAATGGCTAGCGGTGATTCTCACTGCGCACGACAATCGCTACAGCATGCTGCGTGAAGATCTCCTGTTTCCCCGATTAGTTCTTGCTCATGTATTCGTCGTAATATTTCTGCATGATCTCCAGGTTTTGATTGAGGCCGGCCTTCTCGCTTTCCTTCACGTAAGCATCCCATTCCGCTTCAATGCCGCCCTTGGTCACCCATTTGGCAAAGCTGGACTCGGCCAGATTCATGACGTTGGTGTTGTTAAGGCTCATCGTGTTGTTGTCCATCGTCGAATATTTAATGAACATGCCCGGAAAAACATCCTTCTCCGGATCGACCTCCAGCGCTTCGGCAAGCGGCTCCGATTGGCCGAGCACCTCCTGCATATCGGTACCGAGCGTCAGCTCCAGCGAATCCGGAATATAAAAAGCCCCGTTATCCGCCATCGTCGACGTCCATTTCCACGTGCCCGGGTCCATTTTGTCATCCGCCGGAGGCAGAACGCTGTATGTACCGTCCCCATTGTCTTTAATATTCGGCCCGATCGATCCGAACAGCACCTGCATCCCGACTTCCGGCGCGTACAGCTCGTTGATGAACCGCATCGCCGCTTCCTTCTGCTTGCTCTTTGCCGACATGACGATATGGTTCGTTCCGTAGTTGAGCGAGTAGTAGTCATAGCTCCAGGACAGCTCTCCGGCATAATCGGCCGTCGCCTTGAGCGGCGGCATGGAAGCGTATTGCGACGCAAGCTGCTGTCCGAACCGATCGGAAGCCACCCAGCCCCAAGTAAAGCCGACCTTCGCCGTATCCCCTTCGCCCCGTGCAACGGACTGATACTTGGTATAGTCGTGCGTAAACACTTCCGGATTGATCAATCCCGCCTGATACAGCTTATGAAGGAACGCGACCATCATCTTGTAGCGCTCGTCCGTAAGATAATTCTTCACCTTGCCGTCTTCTACAAAATAGCCCTGCGGGCTCCCGTCCGTCAGTGTGATCCCCATGCTGCCAAGCATCACCGCCGGGTTGAAATATCCGCCGATGCCTCCCGGCCAATCCATCGGTATTTCGTCATTCGGGTCGCCGTTGCCATTGGCATCCTTCTCTTTGAACGCGACGAGCACCTCGTACAATTCGTCCCATGTCGTCGGCATTGTAAGCCCGAGCTCATCAAGCCACTTCTGGTTAATGAACTGACGGCTAGCCGATGCGGGCCAGAAGCGTTGATATTTCGGAAGCCCGTAAATTTTCCCGTCGGGCTGGGTAGCGATGAGCTTCGTATCCGGCTTTTCGTTGAACATCTTCTGCACGTTCGGTGCCTGGTCAAGCATGCCGGACAAGTCCTGGAACAGTCCTTGGAACTGGGCGAAATCCGCGTCCGTGATCACATTCGGTCCGATGAACAAATCCGGAATGTCGCCGCTGGCCAGCATCGTTCCCTTCTTCTGTCCCCAATCGGCCGTAATTTCCTGCCATTCGATCTCCACCCCGGCGGCTTCTTCCACTTTCTGCAGCCACTCCATCTCAGCCAGCGGCTTTGTCAAAGCATGCTTGGTCATGATGGCCGTCAGCTTTACTTTTTTGTCTGAAGTGTTACCCGGTGGTTCGGCTGAATCGTCCGTTCCGCTTCCGGAACCGCTGCATCCGGCCAGCAGCATCGCCATGACCAAGAAGAGTGAGATGTAAACGTTTACTCTTTTCCGCATTGTTCTACCTCCAGCTATTTATTTGCAGCATCCAATCCCTCTCGGGTTCTGCCGCAGCTTTGCTTGCCCTGATCGGACACCTATGACTCTAAATGGAGGCGGGAAGCCGCGTAAACGGGCAGTATTTTACCGATACGCATTTTTTGAAAGCGCTTATATCGCCAAAGAAGAGGCAAATCAGGGATCTGCCTCTCTATGCGGACATTCAAAATTTGTAGATATTCAAAAATTGTCAGCTGCATGCCGCGTCGTCCGAGCGAATATGAACGTGCAGCAGCCATTATTTCAGCGCGCGCCGGGAGAGAATCGCGTGCCTAGCGTCCTTAGGGCGGACACGCTCACGCCATCGGTCCTCATGCATCTTTGTGAGTATTCCGGTATTGCCCCGGCGTGGTGCCCATGATTTTCTTAAAGGCCCGGATAAAGCTCGAGGTATTGGTGTATCCCGACTTCTGAGCGATGGACTCCAGCGTTTCGTCGGTCTCCCGCAGCAGCTGAATCGATGTTTGAATGCGAAGCCGCTCGATGTATTCCTTGAAATTTTGTCCCATCGTTTTCTTGAAATGGTGGCTGAAATTCGATACGGACATGCCGAAGTGGTCAGCCATCAGCTGCAGGGAGCAGCTCGGATCCAACCCTTTTTCATCGATGACCGCCAGGATCTCTTCCCGTGTCGCCGTACGTGCGGCAGGGACCGTGTCCCGGATGAATTCGCACAGCTTCAAGCTGCTCTCGCGAATAATTCCGATCATTTGCTCCATGGTATAACGCGGCTTGAAGGCTGCGTCTGTCAGCCGCAGCAGGGTTTGATCTTCGCGGCGGAAGCGCTGCAGGCCGTTGATGATGACGGTCACCGTGTTTAAATACACGCTTCGGATCATATGCGGCGGCATGCCGTCACTGCGGATATACCCGATCAGCCGTTCGGTCAAGCCGGCCACCATCTCGGGCTCGTTCTTCAGGATGGAGAGCTCCAGCGACTGCAGCATCTCGGCTACGTAAGAGACGGCGCCGGAATGCGTTGCTCCGATCTCGTCAAAGGTCAGCACCGGCGCTGTTTCGCGAACCCGCACATGCTCCACCGTCCGGAGCGCCTGCAAATATGACGTTTGCGCCGCCCTCGGGCAGCGGTAATCTCCCGGCCTGCCAATACCGATCATCACCCGGGTCCCCTCTGCGCCGACGAGCTCCTCCTGAAGCTGCGTCAAAAAAGCTTGAAGCGGAAAGCTCGGTGGATGAGCGCAAATCAGGACGATTTCATGATGATACACGCTTCTGCAAAAATATCCGTTCACGCCGTCAGGCCAGCGATCCTCGGATTGCCTGCAGAAATCCGCCGCAGTATTGAACTCTTCTTCGGATTCGCACGCCAGCACGGCCACCGTAAGAACGGTACCGCCAGGCAGAGCCGGATCGCCCCCCTGCATCGTCTCAAGAACCGAAGCAGCAGGCGATGATGCTTCTTGGGCTGGGTCGACCGGCACAGCAGCAGGTGGTGCTTCTTGGGCCGGGTCGATCGGAGATGGAGGATCGTGAAATGGGGAGCCCTGAGGCTTGGTTTCGCTGCCTGGCTGGGAACCGTCAAACGCGACTCCGACCTTGTCCGCCTCCTGAGCGAACGCCTCCCATGTCCCGTATTGCCCGACGACGAGCCCGAACAGAATATTGTCCCGCATAATCGGCAACGTTCCCTTCACCCTCTCGTCAAGTCTGCTGTTGGCGGCGGACAGCTCGTTTAGCGTATAGCGGATCGTATCGATCTCGTTCATGGGCCTTCGCTGCTGCGGCTCGAACAAGCTGACCGCCACATCGACAAGGCGCTTGATCGGATGATAATTTTTGCGGATGGATATGTAGACCACGATAACCTCAAGCAGCAAAACAAGCCCGACGAGAAGGGCCGTGTTCCATTGGATGGTCCGAAGGCCCTGCAGCGATTCCGACACCGGAATCAGGCTCACATATTTCCACCCGTTCTTATCCGATACCGACGTCGAGACGAGATACGAAATCCCGTTAATCCGCTCAATTCCGGATGTGGCCCCCGGGTCTGCTCCCATGCCCTTTACGAGCGCCGACATATCATCGGACGCCTCGTAGATCTTCTTGTTTGAAGCGACAAGAGGACGTCCTTCATTGTCAAAAATAAAAAAATCCCCGGTATAAATTTCGGACACCGACCGCATCATCCGAAGGATCGTGTCCTCCCGGACCATAATAAGGACGGCGCCCGGGGAATTGGAGCCGCCGACCGGGAGCGGCTGAAGAAAGGTTAGCAGCCTCAGCCGGTTATGGCCGGGAATAATGACGTTCTCCACCGGGCGCACGATGGGCTGGTTTAATGTGTTCAGCGTGTCCACCATCTCCTCATGCGGCCAGTCCTCATAATAGAATCCCACGCCAGGTATCGCCAAATCCTGCACGCTGTATGCGCTTCCAGTCTTGGAAAACAAATAACCGATGTTCTTCACATACAGCAGCGTGTTGTAGATAAAGGCATCGGTTGCGTTGTATTTTTTCATTTCATTAGCAATGAGCACGCGCTGATAGTCGCTCTCCTCCGCCTTGTACATCCTGAATTCGCGGTTCTGGACAAGCTCGTACGGCAGGTTATACACATACCGCGTGAACGTATCCATTGAGGTCATGAACTGCTCGGTAATATGCGCATTCCAGTCCAGCTCCTTCTCCTTTACGACATCGGCGGAATATGGGTAGTAATAGAACAAAATCATGGCAATCGGAAACAACAGCACAAGAAAATAGGAAATCAGCAGTTTGGTCAGCAGGTTGGCTTTCGGCTTTCCCAATCCGTCATTTCACCTCCAGTGTTCTCACATACTTGAAAAAGTTATATATAAGAATACGAAATTTTCATAAAAAAGAAAACTCAATTCCTGGGGTGACATCCCGTGAATTGAGCTTGTTTCCGGCTGCCTGCCGGTTAGGTTTGGGTCTGCCGAAGCGGCTCGGCTCCCCATTTCTTGGCCCAGCGCTCCATTGCCGTCAATGAATCCAAGAAATCCATGCCTTTTGCCGTCAGGGCGTACTCCACCGACACCGGCACGGTCGGAATTACCGTCCGGGAGACGATCCCGGAAAGCTCCAGATGCCGCAGCACGTTGGTGAGGGACTGCGTCTTCACGACCGCGACGTCCCGATGAAGCTGGTTGAACCGTTTAGGTCCCTGCGCCAGCTGCGCGATGACGAGAAAGGCCCATTTTGCGCCGAGTATTTGTAGAACCGTGCAGATGTGCTTGAAATCGTACAGGTCCGAGTTTTCACCAGCCCCATGGTTATTTTGAGGCTGATGAATTTGCTCTTGCTCAGCATGGCTTTCTGTTCCCTGAACCTCATTCCTTAACATGCTCACTGCTTCATTCCTCCTCTCAAACTTACTAATCGTTAGTTAATCAAACAAGTTGGATAATATCTATTTTATTTGCCTTCTTACATAATATATGGGGCTTACTTATAATACAAACACAAAGAGATCTCGCGTATGTTAAACATCCGAATCGGCATGTGCTAGCCATGATCCGGTAAACTCGGATATTCCACAAAGCTGAAGGGATGGATTCGAATGAACCGACTCACAATGTATTTGGTTACGCTCGGGGTGTTTTTAACCGCTACCTCCGAGCTGGTTGTCTCCGGCATCTTATACCCCATATCGGAGGATCTGCATATTTCGCTTGCGCTCGCCGGCCAATTGATTACGGCCTATTCGCTTTCTTTTGCCATCGGAACACCGATCCTGGTGTCCCTTACCGCACGCATGGACCGAAAAAAGGTGCTGCTTGGCTCGCTCCTGGTATATATCGCCGGAAGCCTCGTTTCCTTTGCCAGCCATGACATATGGCTGCTAATGGGATCCCGGGTCCTGCTGGGCGTGAGCTCGGGCGTATATCTGGTGTCGGCCATGGGAGCGGCCGCTAAGCTGACGCCTCCTGAGCATCTCGGCCGTGCCATCGGAACGATCGTTCTCGGCTTCAGCAGCGCCATGGTGCTTGGGGTTCCGATCGGCATAATGATCGCAAATGCGTTAAGCTGGCAGGCCATCTTCCTGCTGCTGGCCCTGCTCAGCCTGCTGATTGTTTTCCTTCTCGCGCGTCTCCTGCCTAATGTGGAAGGAGATGAGCCGGTACCGTTTCATCAGCAGTTCAAGGTCCTCGGCAGCGTCGTCATTGTCAGCGCCCTGCTCCTTACGCTATTCCGGGAATCCGGCAATTCGGTGTTATTTACCTTCATTGCGGCATTTCTGCAGGATATCTTCCGGATTCCTCCAGCAGGAATCAGCATCGTCATGCTCGTGTTTGGCGTTTTGGGCGCCGTCGGCGCAAAGCTTGGAGGATATGGCGTGGACCGGTTCGGCGCTTCCAAAGTCATCATCGCCAGCATGATGATCCACATCGGGGTATTCGCCATTCTCCCGCTCTTGCACTCCCCTCTGATCGGCCTTCCCTTCATCGGCATGATGGTCATCTCGATGTTTGCTGCGGGTCCGGCCGTACAGAGCTATTTCATCCAGCAGGCCCCGGGCTCTCCGAACCTGATCTTGAGCTTGAACACGTCTATCATTCACCTTGGTCTTGCGGCTGGCGCAGGCGCCGGCGGCTTCATGGTCAACGCATCCTCCACGCTCCAATACCACCCATGGCTCGGGGCGCTTGTGCTTGCGCTTGGCCTGGCAGCAGGGCTGGTCAGCTTTTCCGCCGGGAGAAGAAAGCCGCTGTCCGAATCGCCAGCCGCCTGATTAACAGGCGCGTTAGGAGACGGCTCGCAGTGATTTATGAAAGCGAAAGCTGTGGTTCATGAAAGCGAGAGCCGTCTTTCGGTTTGAAAAAGACACGAGCCGCTCCGTCATATTTATGGCTTTATCTCAAAGCAATCCGCCATTTAGCCTGCAGCCTCGTAAAAAATGGGCTCACGCCCTTCTGTCCACCGTCATACCGTATTTTATAGGTTCATGCCTACTCCGAAAAAAGAAGGGCGGAAGCAGCTATGGCAGTGTCTTATATGGATTTCACTTCGCCGTCTGTACGGTTTACTTACGACGTCAACCAAAACCGATTTTTCACGAAGGATAGCCAGAACTTTATCAATTCCCTATCCATCAATCAATTGAATACGCTTGGCAATGCCTCGCTGCTGGATATCTATCTCAGCAGGGGCAATGTCGTGGAGCCGCACATCCACCAGAACGCATCCGAATTAGTGTATGCCGTCACGGGCGCGGCAACGGTCTCCATAATCAACCCGTTTACGAAGGAGCTGTTGAATTTTCCGATTACGCCGGGTCAGGTCGCCCTCGTGCCTCAAGGCTGGTGGCATTACGAAATCGCTACG
This sequence comes from Paenibacillus sp. FSL R5-0810, assembly GCF_038002285.1. Lineage (NCBI taxonomy): Bacteria > Bacillati > Bacillota > Bacilli > Caryophanales > Paenibacillaceae > Paenibacillus > Paenibacillus sp. FSL R5-0810. The sequence goes on along the minus strand of NZ_JBBOCF010000001.1, from coordinate 144,184 downwards.
GCTGACGATACGCATTTATTGGCCATCTTTGACGCTCCGGTTCCGGAGTTCATCGGCGGGTCCGATCTTCTGCGGCTGACACCGGCCAGCGTCTTCGCGCACACGTACTGCCTGAATGAGGCGAAAGTGAAAGAAACCCTTGCGCCAATTAAGGATACGGTCGTGATCGGCCCGCCGAAAGACTGCCCGAACCAAGGGCAGGTTCAGGGCGAAATGATTCAGCAGCATTTTAAACGCGATTATTACGATATGTTTCAACAGCAGCAGGAGCAGCTGCTCGAGCAGCAAGAGCGCCATTTCCAGCATCAGTTTCAACACTCCTCCGGGCGGCAGCCGCAGGAGCAGCTCCCCCGTCGTCAGGTCATCGGAAACGGCTGGGATATTTTTGCCGAGGAATTCTAATCAGGGCTTCACAAGACGGGATACGCCGCGGAAATGCGGGCGTATCCTTTGCTTCTGTCCCAGCCAATGGCATCCTTCTTCCGCCTCATATTTCGCATTCGCCGAAAAACGGTTAGAATAAGAAGATACGGCATCTTTCGAATGCCAATGTAAATCGAAGGAGGAACCATCATGAGCGTTGATTATAAAGCGTATTTCGCTGAACACCGGGAGACTCATCTTAACGAACTGAAAGAATGGCTGTCGATCCCGAGCATCTCGGCCCTGTCCGAGCATAAAGGCGATGTTGCTAAAGCTGCGGAATGGCTTGCAGGCAAGCTGACCGAGGCGGGACTCGAGCATGTTGAAATTCACCAGACGGACGGACACCCGATCATTACCGCCGATTATCTCCACGCGGAAGGAAAGCCGACCCTGCTGATTTACGGCCATTACGACGTCCAGCCCGTTGATCCGCTTCACCTGTGGGAGACGCCGCCGTTTGAGCCTGCGATACGGAACGGCAAGCTGTACGCACGCGGAGCTACCGACGACAAGGGCCAGTTGTTTCTGCATGTTAAGGCGGTCGAAGCCATTTTAAAGCAGGAGAAGGAGCTGCCTGTCAATATTAAGTTCTGTATCGAAGGGGAGGAGGAGGTATCCAGCCCGAACCTGCCGCTGTATCTCGATAACAACAAGGACAAGCTGGCTGCCGATGCGATTCTGATCTCGGACACTTCCCTGCTTGCTCCGGGCAAGCCTGCGATCTCGACCGGCCTTCGCGGATTATGCTCCCTCGAGCTGTCTCTTGAAACAGCCAACACCGATCTTCATTCCGGTACATACGGCGGCGGCGTGCCGAACGCCCTGCATGCGATGGTGTCCTTGCTGGCATCGCTTCATGACGAGCAAGGCCGCGTCGCGGTTGACGGCTTTTACGACGGCGTGCTTGAGCTTTCCCCTGAAATGCGCGAGGAATTCGCCAAGCAGGAGTTTGACGAAGAGAAGCTGAAGAAGGATCTCGGGCTGGATTCCCTCTACGGCGAAGAAGGCTTCTCCTTCGTGGAACGCGTCGGCGCGCGCCCAACGCTTGAGCTGAACGGGGTATACGGCGGATTCCAGGGCGAAGGCAGCAAGACGGTCATTCCGAGGGAAGCTCATGCGAAAATCACCTGCCGTCTGGTGGCCAACCAGGATCCGCAGGCTGTTCTCGACGCGATCGAGAAGCATCTGCATGCCCACACCCCGGTCGGCGCCAAGATTACCTTCAAGCCGAAGGAAAAGGCATTCGCCTTCAACATCGATCCGACCCATCCGATGCTGCAGAAAGCCGCAGACGCCTTCGAGAACGTGTACGGCACACGCGCGCTGTTCACGAAAGACGGAGGATCGATTCCGATCGTCGAGAAGCTGTCCAGCACGCTGAACGCCCCTGCCGTGATGATGGGCTTTGGCTTGCCGGATGAGAATCTGCATGCGCCGAACGAACATTTTAATTTGGAAAATTTCGATAAAGGCTTGCTGACGATCGTGGAGTATATGAAGCTGGTTTAATTATGCGCAATGCTTGCCAGCCTTTGCCAGCATCCTATACACAGTCACACATCTGAACGAACGCATAAAGAGCACGGATTGTCCCACCGGGGCATCCGTGTTTTTGTTTTTTCCCGCTTTTTTACAAACCGATGAGGTGCCCATGCCGATCGTATCGTATACGAAAGCAGTACGTTTTAGCCAAAACGTGCAGGCCGCCCCATGATATGCACGTATGGAACAATCATGCAGGGGCATGATAATGGCCAGAGGCAGATTCAAAATAATCTCCTGCCGACTTGGCAGTTCGTTTCTATATGTACATATCGGGTATTAGATTTCCGAGTGCATCTTGATTAAGGAGGGATTCTTGATGAGAGCAGTTACGTTTCAGGGAGCCAAGGACATTCAAGTGAAGCAGGTGGAGGCTCCATCCATCCAAACCGAGGACGATATCATCGTTCGAATTACATCGACGGCGATTTGCGGCTCGGATCTTCATATTTATCTAGGGGGTATGCCGGCGGCGAAGGATTATGTCATCGGGCATGAGCCCATGGGGATCGTGGAGGAAGTCGGCTCCAACGTAACCCGCGTCAAAAAAGGGGACCGGGTCGTGATTCCGTTCAACGTATCATGCGGACACTGCTATTACTGCAATCACGATATGGAGAGTCAATGCGACAGGTCCAACGGCAATCCGGATGTCCATTCCGGCGGATACCTCGGCTTCACCGCGCGCTACGGGAATTATCCCGGCGGCCAAGCCGAATATTTACGGGTGCCTTACGGGAATTTCATGCCTCTGGTCATTCCGGAATCGTGCGAGCTTGAGGATGAAGCGCTGCTCCTCCTCTCCGATGTGCTGCCCACCGCTTACTGGAGCGTTGAAAATGCCGGCGTCAAACCGGGTGATACGGTAACGGTGCTGGGCTGCGGGCCTGTCGGACTGATGGTCCAGAAGTTCGCCTGGATGAAGGGAGCGAAGCGGGTCATTGCCATCGACCGAGTGCCCTACCGTCTGGATAAGGCCAAGCGAATGAACCAGGCTGAAGTCTATAATTTCGAGGACTACGATGATATGGGCTTGTATATTCGCGAAATCACGAAAGGCGGTACCGATATCGTCATTGATTGCGTCGGTATGGACGGCAAAAAAACGGCGATGGAGGCCATCGGCCAAAAGCTGAAGCTCCAGGGCGGCACGCTGAGCGCCATCGACATCGCCATCGAAGCGGTCCGGAAATTCGGGACCATACAGCTTACCGGCGTGTACGGATCTTTATACAATATGTTCCCGCTGGGTCATATTTTCGAACGAAACATCACGCTCACGATGGGGCAAGCGCCCGTCATACACTATATGCCGGAGCTGTTCAAGAAAATCACGGCCGGGGAGATCGATCCGACCGAGATTATCTCCCACCGCTTTCCGCTTGAGAAAGCCAGCGAAGCCTACCGGATTTTCTATGAGCATGAGGACGACTGCACCAAAGTGGTCCTGAAGCCTTGACCATAAGCCTGCTATCCAATGTCAAATGTTACAGCCAAGTTTCCCCGGCCTTTTCGGAAGGTCGCGGGACCGCTTGGCTTTTTATTGTTTTTTTCGGAATCCCCCGCTCTCTACGCTACGATCCTATGGCTTCGGATTAACCCGAAGGATCGTCCCGCACGGATCCGAGATCCAGAACCCCTTCGAATTTTCGTAAATTTCCACTTCGTCCCGCCGATCAACGCCCTGCTCCCGCAAGTAGTCCTTCGCAAGTTCCGGATCATTCGCTTGCACTTCCAGCCACACATCGTTCTGAGGATAGGAGTCCTTGCAATCGAGCCAGAGCGTGTTCGGGCCCAGGCTAAACGCGTGGGATTCGTCCTTGAACCCCAAATACGGAAGCTTCAAAACGTCCCGGTAAAACCTTACGGTTTCCTCGTATTTGAATTTCGGAATTTTCAGTGCAATATTGTTGCCTCCGGTAAATTGAATATCTGCTGATGACATAATTTCGAGTCCCTCCCGCTTTTTTACAGTTATTATAGCACGCATCCTCCCGGTGAAATTCTTCCAGTTTGCCGAATTGCCTGTGCAAACAAAGAATCACTGACCGTAACTGTCAGGGATTCGGGAATATACTTGCCCTATGGATAACCCACTAAAAAAGCGAGGTTGGTTGAATGTTGAATATCGAGGATTTTTGCGAACTATGGACCAAAGAGGTTCAAATCACCGAGCGGGTAATGAACGCTTTGACCGATGAATCGCTGAAGCAGTCCATCACGGAACAGCACCGTTCCGTAGGGCAGCTCGCCTGGCATCTGGTCATGTCGATTCAGTATATGAGCATGCTCGGTTTGAGTTTTGAAGGCCCGTCGCGGGAGCAGCAAATTCCCGATTCCGCGAGCGTCATTCTGGAAAGCTACCGCGGGGTAAGCCGTGCCTTTTTGGATGCCGTGAAGTCTCAGTGGACGGAGCAGGATCTATACGTGTCGCATGATATCGCTGGAGAGGCATGGAGAAACGGAGAGTCATTGCAATTCCTCATCGTCCATCAAGCCCATCACCGCGGACAGATGACCGTGCTTATGCGGCAGGCAGGCATCCGGATACCTGAGCTTTACGGTCCGACCTATGATACCTGGATCGACAAGGGCATGGACCCGCTCGTCTAAAGACGATACAATCGATACAAGCGGGAGCGCCGTTCAGGATGTTGTACCCGATGAAAAGGCCACTAAGGGCATGAATTCGGAGCTGTGCTGCTTGAACGGCATTCCCCTTAATGGATCGGAAACCAAAAAGAGCCTCTACTGGCTTCCGGCATGATTCGCGAAAGGGGCTGTTCACCGATGGCTAAAGCCGATAATATGCTGTCCATCCTGTGGATGCTTCGATCGGGCAGAAAAATAACGGCTCAACAAATCGCTGATGAGCTGGAAATTCATATCCGCACGGTCTATCGCTGCATCGATTCCCTATGCGCCAGCGGGGCGCCGATCATTGCGGATTCGGGGCCGAACGGGGGCTACCGGCTGCTCGGAGCCTTTGCTGAATCCCCGCTCATGTTCGATGCGGACGAGCAGAAAGCGCTCGTGCATGCCTCCATTTTCGCAAGAGAAGCGGGTTATCCGTTTACGGAAGCCCTGGAGCGGGCCATCCATAAGCTGAAGCGCTATACGAACGAGGAGCAGCTTCATCAGATCGAGCTGCACGGCGGGGGCATCACTGTCCTTCAGCCCCCTGTCAGCCAAGAGATCCGGTCGCTGCTCCGAACGCTGGAGAATGCGTCGGCACATGGCATCACGCTGAAGATGACGTACTCCAAGGGAAGGGGGCAAGACGCATCTGTCCGGGAATTCGACCCGTACAGCATCGTCCATTGGAAGGGCCATTGGTATGCCGCCGGTTTTTGCCGATTACGCCAGGAGGTACGAAGCTTCCGCGTCGATCGCATGTCCGGGCTGGAGCTGACCGATCATCGTTTTGAGCGGCCGGATAACTTCTCGGCCAAGGATGTACTGCTCGGCGGTTTGATTCCGGATACCGGCAATGCGGAGAACTTGGAATACGTCATCATCCGGGGCCATGAGTTTACGCTGAACGAATTGTGCCAGCACTGGCTGTTCGGGCACACCCTGGTCAAGCGCCTGCCTGAAGAAGCTCATTTCCGGCTGGCCGCCGATTCCCTGATGTCGTATGTCCCCTACTTCCTGCTCCCTTATGGCAAAGCCCTGACCGTTCTCGAGCCGAGATCTCTGATCATGCGGCTGTGGGAGGTTGCGGGCGGCATGGCCCGGCATTACGAGGCATTGTTGACTGAAATGAAGACATACGAGGAGTGATACCCATGGAAAAATTCGCCATGTACGGAAAATTAATTGCCCATCCGGGCAAGCGCGACGAGCTGGCAGGCATTTTGCTTGAGGCTGCGGACATGCTGAGCGATAATGCGGACTGCGAGCTGTACATCGTCAATGTTTCGGACAGCGATCCGAATGCGGTATGGGTCACGGAATTATGGAGCAGCGCCGAGGCACATGCCGCTTCCCTTCAGGGAGCGGACACATCGGAGCTGCTGCAACGCGGCCGCAAGCTGATCGCCGGCGCGGAGCCCCTGAAGCTAAAACCGCTGGGCGGCAAAGGGCTGTAGGCATCCCCTGATCAGATGAACGTGACGCAAAAAAACAAGGTCAATCGGAGTACGTTCCGATTGGCCTAGTTTGTATTGCCTGCCCGGCAGCCGTTCGTCGCCGCTGCCATGGACGCTCAGATATTGTTTCGATATTCCGAAGGGCTGTAGCCCACCTCTTTACGGAATGTTTTCGAGAAATAATTCGCCGACTCGAAGCCGGTCGCATCGGCGATTTCCTTGATGCTGAGGCTTGTTGTCCGCAGCAGCAGCTTAGCGCGCTCCATCCGTTTGACGCTTAGATATTTTTGAGGCGTGATCCCGAAATGGCGCTTGAAGTATTTAATAAAGTAATTCGGATGCAAGTGCAAGGTTCCCGCCATCTGTTCCAGCGTGATCTCCTCGTGCAGATGATCTTTAACATACTGCTGCACCTTATTAAGACGTTCCATGTCCCCGGTCCGGTGCGAATGAATCTGCGGCTCCTGATCGGAGAACACCCTGGAGAGGATGTCCAGCATAACCGATTTCTCCTTCAAGCGGGCGGCAACGGTTTCGGTATGATGGGCATCCACCAGCTCTTGAAACAAATGCGACATCTCCAGCGGCTGTTCCAGATCGTAGCACCTAGGAACATCCAGCCATGAGAACACATCCGCATCGCCTACGGCGGCCGAGAAATGGCACCAGTATTTCAGAAACGGCCGGTCGCTGATGGTGGAATAGGATTGCTTCGTCCGGGCCGGCATCAGAATCAATTGGCCGGGCTTCGGATACAGCTCCTCCTCTCCGATTTTCACCCAGCCCTCCCCTTCCAGGATGAAATAGAGCTTATTATAGGACACGGTGTAATCCAGCTCTCTCCACTCCGGCCAGCATTGCGTCTTCTTCGCTTCCAAAATTTGAACCTGCATGTTTAAGAGCATCTGCTGAATCGCTTCTTGCTCGCTTCGTTCACTCTTCATCTTCCATGTTCCTTCAAAGTTATTATAATACCCGTCAGAGTTAAGTAATTATCTATTCATACTAACATATTCTTGTTAAAATCAAACCCGACAAATCCTAGTACCGAAAGGTTGATCCTATGACGACAACTACCGCTTCGCAAAATCAAGTCATCCTCGAACGAAATGAACGCGTACGTTGGTTCCAGAACGACCGCTTCGGCATGTTTATCCATTGGGGACTCTATTCGATCCCGGCTAGAGGCGAATGGCTCCGGAGCACGGAACAGATGAGCATCGAGCAGTATCAGACCTATTTTGATGAATTCGACCCCGTCGATTATAATCCTCGCGAATGGGCCAAGGCGGCCAAAAAAGCCGGCATGAAGTATGCGGTGCTGACCGCCAAGCACCATGACGGCTTCTGCTTGTTCGACAGCAAGCTGACCGAATATAAAGCAACCAATACCAAAGCCGGCCGGGATCTCGTGAGAGAGTTCCTGGAAGCTTTCCGGGAAGAAGGGCTTAAGGTCGGGCTCTATTATTCGCTGATCGATTGGTATCATGAGGACTATCCCGCCTTCGGAGACCGGATTCATCCGATGAGAGGAAACGAAGCCTTTAAGCGGGATCCGAACAACTTTGACCGCTATTTGGACTACATGCACGGGCAGATCCGCGAGCTGCTGACCGATTACGGCAAACTGGATATTATGTGGTTCGACTTCTCATATGACAATATGCGCGGCGAAGTATGGCGTGCTACCGAGCTCATGAAGATGATCCGCGGGCTTCAGCCGCATATCCTGATCGATAATCGGCTGGAGGGCAGCGGCGAGAGCGGCGGAAGCATCTATACGACCGAGCCGTCCATATACAGCGGGGACTTCGCTTCCCCCGAGCAGATCATCCCTCCGCATGGCGTTGTCGATGTAACGGGCGCACCCATTCCTTGGGAGGCATGCATTACGCTGAACAATAACTGGGGATATGCGGCCGCTGACCGCAACTACAAATCGGCGACCACGATCATCCGCAAGCTGGTGGAATGCGTCAGCAAAAACGGCAACATGCTGCTTAATGTCGGGCCGGACGCCAAAGGCGTCATTCCGAAGGAAAGCCTTGATGTGCTCGCGGAAATCGGCGATTGGATGAGCCGCAACAGCGACAGCATTTACGGATGCGCAGCCGCCGAATTTCCGAAGCCGGAATGGGGACGGTATACCCAAAAAGGCAACAAGCTGTATGCCCACGTCTTCGAGGAGCCGATCGGGCCCATCAATCTCGTCGGCTTGGCGGGCAAGGTCAAGAAAGCCCGGCTTCTGGCTGACGGCTACGAGCTGCTGCTCGGCCGCCCGTGGAGTGCAGCCGAATTCACCGAGGATGCATTCGTCAGCTTTGCCCGTCCGGAGCACTTCACCTTCCCGCTCCCGGACAAACGCAATACCGTCATCGAGCTTGAGCTTGAGGACGGGGCAGACCCGTCATAACAACATACTGCAGGCAAGCATGATTGAGCCTCCGCTGGATGTGTACATTGCATCCTTGCGGAGGCTTCTTGCCTTTATCAGCTCCTCTCCCCTTTAATCGCCCTTGCAACAAAGCTGGTTATTTTCTTGATACAGGGCCTTCAATTCGAACGAACAGAATAATAACCTCCGTCCAAAATGAAACTCAGGATTACCGGCATGATCTCATCAAGAGGCTTCATCGCCCCCTCCTTTATACCTGTCTCTATAGGACCTCTCGCCAACGAAAAAAATCATATTGAAATAAAACTGTTTATATAATATACTGATTAAGAAATAAACTGTTTATTATATACACAATTAATAAAGGAGCGTCGATCATGCGGAAATATGCCGTGGAAATTCAAGGACTGTACAAACGGTTCGGCAGCCAGCAGGTGCTGGACGGAATCGATCTGAAAGTGCCGGAGGGCAGTGTGTTGGCCCTGCTCGGTCCCAATGGGGCCGGTAAAACCACCTTGGTCAACATCATGTCAACCTTGGTCACTCCTGATGCGGGGACCTTGCTAATTAACGGGTACGATGTGAGCCGGGAGCGCCAGAAGGTACAGCAATCGATCAGTCTTACCGGTCAATTCGCCGCCGTGGACGAAGTGTTGACCGCCGAAGAAAATCTTCGGATGATATGCAGGCTGTCCGGACTCACGGGAGCAGAGGCCCGCATTCGAAGCACGGAGCTGCTGGCTTACTTTGATCTGGCATCGGCACGATCCAAGCGCGCAGGCACCTTTTCCGGCGGCATGAAAAGGCGCCTGGATCTGGCGATCAGTCTCGTCGTGCCAAAACCCGTTCTGTTCCTGGATGAACCGACGACCGGGCTTGATACCCGAAGCCGACGCGCGCTGTGGGATATGATTTTGCAGCTGAAAAGCCAAGGCATCACGATTGTCCTCACTACGCAATATCTGGAGGAAGCGGATCAGCTTGCCGACCGGATTGCGGTGCTTGATGGGGGGCATATCGTGGCGGAAGGAAGTCCGGAGGAGCTAAAATCCCGGGTCGGGGGCGAGGTACTGGAGCTGCGGAACGCGGAGGATGAGGTCATTCATCGCATTCCCACGAGCGGATCTATAGGGGATGTTGCAAACACGCTTCAGGAGCTTATGCGCCAGCTTCCGACGGAAACGCGGGTCGGCATCCACAGGCCGAACATGGATGAAGTATTCATCGCGCTGACTGAAAAGAAAATGGAGGAGATCGTATGATTGTCAAACCTGTTCACACCGCAAAGAAAACATCGCTTGCCGTTACCCAAAGCGTCTTTATCGGACGCAGCCTCCGCCACAGCCTCCGCAATGCGGATGCGATGCTGATGGCGATTCTGCTGCCGGTGCTCTTGATGCTGCTGTTCACGTACGTATTCGGCGGAGCGATCGATTCCAGCGGCGATTACGTAAACTACGTCGTGCCCGGAATTATTCTGTTATGCGCGGGCTTCGGCTCCTCCTCGGTGGCCGTCGACGTCGCGCAAGATATGACGAACGGCATTATCGACCGGTTCCGGACGATGCCGATTCGCAGCGTTAGTGTCATTACCGGACACGTCGTCGCTAGTCTGGCCCGCAATCTGCTGGCAACCGGCGTTGTGCTCGCGGTTGCCTTGCTCGTCGGCTTCAAGCCTACTGCCGGCATACTCGATTGGGTATTCGCGGTAGCCCTTATCGCCTTGTTCATCCTCGCCTTCACCTGGCTGTTTGCGGCGATCGGCATGGTCGCCGGCAGCCCTGCCGCAGCGGGGAGCTACGGGTTCGCCCTGCTCTTTCTGCCTTACCTTTCCAGCGCCTTCGTCAAGACGGATACGATGCCGGAATGGCTGCAGTGGATTGCAAGCAACCAGCCCATTACGCCGGTGATCGAGTCCCTTCGCGGATTGCTGATGGGAGCTTCGATACGCGAGTTTATCGGATGGGCAATCGGGTGGTGCTTGCTCATTTTGCTCGTCTCATTGCTATGGGGCATGTGGTCATTCCGCAGAAGAGCGGGCCGCCGGTAATATGGGCAAACGCTTGACCTCTCCTAAGGGAACATCTCGCGTTGGCTGTCACAAGCAGCAACATCATCATCCCTAATGCCACCCGGGAGTTGGCGTATTCCTTAAGTCTCAATTTCAAATCGTCCATGACTTCTCCCATCAGGGACAAAAAAAGCGATCCGATCGGATCGCTTTTGCATTTTTTCTTTCCTATTGTCACGATCTCTTAAACTTATAATTTCCGGAACCTCGCTACCCGTTAGCCTCCTCCTTCTCCTTCCCCTGCTCCTTCTTCTTCATTTCCAGATAGTGCTCGATTCCGTCCAAAATGCGCTCCAGCCCGAAATCAATGTCGTTCCCGATCGGATTCTCTCCCGGGTTCTCTTCCGTGTAGACGCCGGACATGATGACGGGGTACAGGAACGGGAACTGCTCGGGCTTCACGAGCGCCTTCAGCGCCAAGGTATAATCCGTCCCGCTGAACCGCTCCGCGGTGGACCCTGATTTGAGCGCAAGATCCATGTCCCGTTGGATGAGGCCGCTGGATCTCGCATAGTTGCTAAGCAGCAGAATGAAGGAGATTTTTTCATAGTCATTCAGCGGAAAATCCCTCATGAAGCGCAATCCCCAATCGATGACCCGGAGATTGTTCGGGGTTATCGGCACGCCGGAGATTGGAATGTCGCCGAACCAGGGATGGTCCCGGAATACCTGCATGCTTAATTTGACGAATAGGCGCATGTTGTCCCGCCAGTCCGGAGCATCCTCATCCGGAAGCGGAACCTCGCAGACCGCATCCTGCATGAGCAGCAGAAGGTCGTCCTTGCTGGGAATGTAGCGGTACAGCGACATGGCGGTGTACCCTAAAGACGATGCCACCCGGTTCATCGAAACGGCGGACAACCCGTCCCGATCGGCTATTTCGATTGCAGCGTCAACGATCTGCCGGATGCTCAGCTCCCTCTTCGGCCCGCGCTGAGGGGGCTTGACCAATCCCCAGCTAAGCGCAGCGCCGCCGGGGAGCATTGCTCCGATATCCTGCTCTGTCGTTTTATCTTTTGACATAACCTATGCGTCCTTTCCGAAGGCTGTTAGTCCCGATAAGCCATTAAATTGTTTATTATATAAACAGTATATCACAGACTACGCGCTGCCGGCAGGCCAAACGGGAACATGGCGGCGCTGTTTGAATCATTGCGTACGCTCTTTCTGGACTCAAGCGTGGTCCGATGCATGCCGGGATGGATGTCGCCTCATATGGATTCAATGCATCAGAATATTGACGAGCTTGCCGAACGGATCGCGTACGAAAAATCGGCGAACGCCCCAAGGCTCATCCACTGGGCCGTATTCGACAGGGAAGCCGGCGTTTTTCATATCGGCCAACACCGCCTCGACATCGTCGACTTCGATGGAAAGGTCGGGTACGGGCGTGCCGGATCCTCCCTCTTCGGCAAAGCTGATCTGTACCTGCATCGTTTCCGCCGACCCGTAGGTAGCAAACCAGCCGTGATCCATCAGCAGTTCCAGACCGAGCACGTCCTGATAGAAACGTTTAGCTTCCGCAATTCGTCCCGTTTCAATATTAGCCATAATTCGTTTGACTGCCATAGCACATATTCCTCCTTTGTTAGAGCCTACACTCTTCAGCTCTTCTGCTCCTCTGCTCTTAACCCTTCTAGCTTTCTGCCCCTCTCCCCTTCTACCCTTCTGCTCCGCAGATCCCTTTTCTCGAACTTCCCCAAATTAACGAATCCGGCGTCCACGCACAAAACACGCTAATCACTTGCAATGAAGTATAACAAATACTTCCAAAAAAGAAAACGTATACAGACATCATGCTTCAGGACTGTCATCATCTATCGGCGGTTCGATCCCACTCGTCCATATTGAAAAGGAAGAAATCCGGTTAATTATATTATTGTATTCCATTACACGGTCGATAGGAGGTATGCATGGTGTACAAAGATCTGGTGGGAAACACGGCCGTTATTACCGGCGCTTCGTCCGGCATCGGGCGCGCAATCGCTCTGAGATTCGGTCAAGAAAAAATGAACGTAGTCATCAATTACCTCAGCAGCGAGGATGAAGTGCACTCCATCGTACGGAAGATTGAATCCTTCGGCGGAAAAGCCATTGGCGTGCATGGCGACGTAACCAAGGAGGAGGATGTGAAGAAGCTGGTAGCCGCCGCTCATCATCATTTCGGCTCCTTGGAGGTCATGGTGAATAACGCGGGCATCGAAAACGAGGTGCCTTCCGAGGATTTGACACTGGATAACTGGAGAAAAGTGCTTGACGTGAATTTAACCGGGGCCTTTCTAGGCTGCCGTGAGGCAATCGATTACATGCTCGAACACCGGATCAAGGGACGGATTATCAACGTTTCGAGCGTACACGAGAGGATTCCATGGCCTCATTTTCTCCATTATGCCGCTAGCAAGGGCGGGATCAAGATGATGACCGAAACGCTGGCGCTGGAATTCGCGCCGAAGGGAATCCGGGTCAATAACCTTGGACCCGGGGCAATCGACACCCCGATCAATGCTGCCAAATTTTCCGATCCTGCAGCCAAGGCGAGTGTTGAAGCCCTGATTCCGCTTGGGTATATCGGCAAGCCGGAGGAAATTGCCGCCGCAGCTGCATGGCTGGCGTCTTCTGAATCCAGTTATGTCACGGGCATTACCCTGTTTGCGGACGGCGGCATGACCAAATACCCCGCTTTTCAAGGGGGACAAGGCTGAGTTATTCGGTTCGACCACTTACTAGACGGACAGGAGGAATGGCGAATGCTGGAAGCCTGGTGGAAGGAGGCGGTCGTCTACGAGATCTATCCCGTCAGTTTCAAAGATAGCAACGGGGATGGGAAAGGCGATCTTCGCGGAATTATTTCCAAGCTCGATTATTTAAAGGATCTCGGCATCGATGTCCTATGGATCTGCCCGATCTACGAATCTCCCGGAATGGATAACGGCTATGATATCAGCAATTATTATGCGATCAATCCGGCGTTCGGGACGATGGAGGATTTCGACGAGCTCTTAAGGGAAGCACATGCAAGAGGTTTGAAAATCATGATGGATCTCGTGTTGAACCATACCTCTGACAAGCACCCCTGGTTCATAGAGTCGAGGTCCTCAATCGATAATTCCAAACGGAATTATTATATCTGGCGCAAGGGCGTGAACGGGCTGTTCCCCAACAACTGGGAGTCCTATTTCAGCGGCTCGGTGTGGGAGTTCGATGAGAAGACCGGCGAGTATTATATGCATCTGTATTCCAAGCATCAGCCGGATCTCAACTGGGCAAACGAAGAATTGGTCAACGAATTGTACGACATGATCCGGTGGTGGCTGGAAAAGGGAGTTGACGGCTTCCGCTTTGACGCCATCGCTCATATCGTGAAAGCCAAGGGATTGCCTAATGCCGATAATCCGCAGCATCTGCCGGTCGTGAGGGCCTATCAGCTTTTTTCGAATTTGGAAAAAGTCCATGATTTGCTGAGAAGGCTGAACGAGGAAGTGCTGATGAATTACGACATTATGACGGTCGGGGAGACCTCGGGTCTTGGCCCGGAACAGGCGCTGCAATACGTTGGGGATCAACGGCACGAGCTGGATATGGTGTTTCAATTTGAACATATGACACTGGATTCCGTCTCGACGGGAACCGGGAGATGGGAAGCCCGGTCCTGGACCCTGCTTGAACTTAAAAAAGTTATGAGCCGCTGGCAAACCACCCTTCATAACCAGGGCTGGAATGCAAACTACTTGGGCAATCACGACCAGCCAAGACCGGTATCCCGATTCGGCAATGATCAGCAGTTCCGCGTCGAATCCGCCAAGATGCTAGCAACCTTCATGCTTACCTTGGAAGGGACCCCTTATATTTACCAGGGCGAGGAAATCGGGATGACCAATGCAGCCTTTGAGACCATCAGCGATTATCGGGACGTCGAAACCCTGAATTATTACGGGCAATCCCAGCTTCAAGGCAAGCCGAATGACCGGATCATGGCGGCCATTCGCGCAAAGAGCCGGGATAATGCCCGTACTCCCATGCAATGGAATGGCGGCCCTCAGGCTGGATTTACGACCGGAGAACCATGGATCAAGGTGAACCCGAATTATACGGAAGTGAATGTGGAATTAGCAATGAAAGATCCGAAATCCATCTACCATTACTACCGGCAGCTGATCGCCCTTCGTAAACAGCATAAAGCGCTAGTGTACGGAGAATATAAGCTGCTCCTTCCCCTGGATCCCGATTTGTATGTGTATACCCGTACATGGGAGCAGGATACCATTCTCGTGATCCTTAATTTTTTTGACGAAAAGCCCCGGATGGAGTGGCCTGAGCACCTGCGAGGCCTAAAGCGTGAGCTGCTGATTTCCAATTACGAGCCCGTGCCGGACGAGCTGCAAGACCAGATCGAGCTTCGCCCCTATGAAGCCAGAGTTTACCAGCTGTACTGACACGCACTTCGAAGCACAAATGGGAAAGGCACCCCGCTTGAAGCCGAACGGCTGCAAGGAGGTGCCTTTTTGAGTGTCGCTTACCCCTTCGTTCCGCCTTGGAGCCCGAAGCCCTTCGACATAAACTGCTGCGACAAAATGTACAGGATGATCGCCGGGATGGCATACAGCACCGAAAATGCAGCAAGACTGCCGTATTCGACCATGCCGTATTGTCCGAAGAACTGGTACAGCTTGAGGGATGCCGGAAATTTTTCCGGAGACTGGAGCAGGATATACGGCACGAAAAAATTGCCCCAGCTGCCGGAGAAGGTAAAGATCGCGACCGTGCAGATGCCCGGGACCATCAGCGGCGCAACGACCTTGCGGATGCCGGTAAACACCGAAGCCCCGTCCACCCAGGCAGCTTCTTCGAGATCATTCGGCACGGAATCCATGAAATTTTTCATCATCCAGATGCCGTAAGGCATGGACGACGCCACATAGAACAGGATGACGCCGAAGATATTGTCATACAGCTTCAGCCCCAGGAACAGCTGGTAAACCGGCACCATAACGGCTGTTATCGGAAGCGAGGTCATGAACAGAATCGTCAGCATGAAAGGCTTCTTATATTTCATCTGATACCTGGATAAAGGATAAGCGGCGAGCAGCGCAAGCAGAACAACCAGTACGGCTTGGCCAAGCGACATGATAAGGCCGATCAGGAACGCCCGCTGATTCTCGCTGCTTGTGATGACCTCCGCGTAGTTCGCCCCGGTGATGCGGCTCGGCATCTTCAGCGATTGCATCGCATTCGGATCGACGGATGCTACGAGTACCCACAGCAGCGGCAGCAGGAAGCATATCCCGATTCCGGCAAGGATGGCATACGGCAGGATACGATACACGAGCTTGCGTTGTTTGGCATTCATATCGTTTCACCCCCGCTTTACTCTTTCATCGATCGAATATACAGAAGGCTGAGCACGATGCCGATCAGAAGCAGCAGCAGCGAGATCGCGGTTCCATAGCCCAGCTGGTAATTGACAAAAGCCTGGTTGTACATGAAGATCGGCAGCGTGGTCGTCGAATTGCCAGGCCCTCCGCCGGTCATGGCATAGATCAGCCCGAACACGCCGAGCGTCTGCAGCGTGACGAGCATCATATTTGTCGTGATCGTCCCTTTAATATACGGAATGATAATGCTCGTGAAGATTTTCCATTTGGACGCCCCGTCGACGACTGCCGCTTCTTCGATCTCATTCGGGACGTCGTCGAGCGCGGCTTGGAACACCAGCATGGAAAAGGCGGTGCCGTGCCAGATATTCGCCAAAATGATCGTCAGCATCGGAACCGTGAACAGCCACGTCACTTCGGAGAACCCGAAGAAGCCAATGATGGCGTTCAAAGTGCCCTCATCGCCGAAGAAGCTGTACAGGCACAGGGCGCATACGATTTCCGGGGTCACCCATCCGGCGAGGACAATCGTGCCGATGACCCGCCGAAATGTTCGGTTTCGCTGCTTCATCAGCAGCGCGATCAGGAAGCCGAGCACCTGCTGTCCAATGACGGCCGAGCCGATCAGGAATACGAGCGTATTCCATATGCTGATGCGAACGGTAGGGTCTTGAAACATTCTTGCATAGTTCTCAAATCCGATGAATTTCAGCTCTCTCGCGGCTTCGCCCGTTAACGCCAGGTTCGTGAACGAATAATAGAAGGTCAGCAGAATCGGATAAATAAAAAACACAAGCATGATCGCAATCGAGGGAAGCAGATAAAAGAGCCAAGGGTACGATGGTTTGCGCTTATTCAAAGCGTCGTTCGCCGTTAGACTGCTCATGCGTGAGCTCTCCCCTTTTCTCCTGATGATCGTGAAAAGCCGCCTGCCCAAGGCCTCCCTTAACGATCGGGACCTTGAGCAAGCGTTGGCATCCATTTAAACGATTGTGGATGGGCCTGGTTATTTCTCTACAACCTTCTCCGCGCCGACGATCCGGGTAACGTCCTGAGCGTATTTATTCATCGCATCGGCCGGCGAGGTGCCCGTGGCGACCGATTCAACCATCGTTTGGATCTGCGTCGACACCTCCGGATACTTCTCCTGTGCCGGACGGAATTCCGCATTCTGCAAATATTCCGTCGCGATTTCGTTAAACGGCATCTTCGTATACTCCGGATCCTTCGCCACGTCGGCGCGGACCGTAATGTTGCCCGAGGACATGACCAGCTTCTGCGTATTTTCTTTGTTCAAGGCAAACTTGATGAATTCCCAAGCCTTCTCCTTGTTCTTGGAGTTGCTTGGGATCGACAGCGCCCACCCGCCGGCCAATGTGATCGAGCCCGGAGCCTGGCCTTGGCTGGTCGGCATCGGCGCGAACCCCAGCACATCCTTATACTCCGGCCAAGGCGCGGCCCCGGTTTCGAGATAGTTGCCCGTAATCCAGGAGCCGTCAAGCGATATCGCCAGCTTGCCTTGCGGCAAATACTCCCGGGATGCGGTATTCCCGGCCTGACCGTTCAATACCTTCGACAGCGGCGGCCCGAGCTTTTCCTTGTTGACCGTCTCTACAAATGTCAGGGCATCCAGGATACCCTGGCTTTTGATGATCCATTTGCCGCTTGTATCATCGTATAACCGCTCGCCCGTTCCGTAGAGCAGCATCTCATAGGTCTGCATGGAAGTCGCTTCGCCGGTCGCCTTGCCCATGTTCATCCAGATCGGCACGATATCCGGCGCCTTCTCCTTAATCGTACGGGCGGCATTCAGTACATCCTCCCAAGTTTTCGGCTGCCATTCCTCCGGAAGCCCGACCTGCTTGAAAATGTCCTTGTTATACCACAATCCCCGCGAATCCGTATTGTATGGAACGCCGTACACCTTGCCGTCGCTGGCGGTCACGCCCTTCTTCATCGCCTCGATGAACGAGCCGTTGCCCCAGTCCTCCCACTGCGCCAATCGTTCGTCAAGCGGCTCCAGGTAGCCGGCGCTGGCATCGGAGTTCAAAATAAAGGTATCCTCCGTGACGATATCCGGCGCGGTATCCTTGGATTTCAGCGCCAGCGCAACCTTGGCGAAATAGTCGCCTTCGGAGGCCTGGATCGGTGCCGGCCGGATCTCGACGCTTTTGTCCGGAAAGGCTGCGGACATTTCCTTAAGCCATTTATAAAACGAACCGTTCTCGCCGATCCCGTCATCCCGGAACGTAACGTTAATGACGGTCTTTCCTCCGCTGTCGGTCCCCCCGCTTCCCGCATCATCGGGCGTATCCTTGCCCCCCGCGCAACCGAACAGCATGGAAACGCTCAGCAAGGTCGTAGTTACGAACCCCAGTCCTCTCTTGAATGATTTCAATTGTTCTCCCTCCCTTTGGCTGCCCCAGCATCTAGTAAATATCCAGATTTTGTATACGCTTACGAGAGCGTATATTCATCTCTATTTACATGACAGCCCGGATATTCTGAACTTTTTTTCGGGGCGAACAACCAAATAATTCTAGTTAATTATCTATTGAATAGATCTAGTGCGGGTTGCTAATATGCACCAAGCTGCATGCCAAATAACCTCCATTTTTTTGGAGTGTTAATGAATATGGCTTGCCGCAATTAACATTTGACCCGTCCCAAGTGCCTGAAATCAGGTTTTTATTCAAAATGGATTGAAAAGACGTCCTTGATGACAAATAATGAAGCTGATTACCGCACATATACGGCCAATCAAACTCCATATCTAAGAAAGGTGATCCCATGCCGAAATTGCAGCCGTACTTGCTTCGAAAATTCCACAGATCGAGTTTTCGCAGCAAGCTTGTCTTAACTTACGTGCTCATTATCGTGATCCCGGTCATAACGGCCATGTTCCTGTCGGGTATACAGCTGTACAAGCAGACAAATTCCGATTACGAGGAAATCCTGCAGCAGCTGGATAGCCGGACCCATGTAAGCATCAACGATTTTTTTGCGAATCATGCCCGCTATTCCTTTTTTTATTTAACGAATTTTAAGCTGAGCTCTATTCTGGAAAAGTCCAAGCGTTCTTCAGACAAAGAATATTTTGCGGATGCCAACTACATGTATACCTCCATGCAACAGCTTGTGCTGATTAACGGAAGCATCGCCATGATATCGGTGCTTGCCCCGAATGGAAGCATTTATGGCAGCCAGCCGGAAAAGGCGGGAAAAATCAGAAACACATTGAAAGAAATCGGAGAAAGCCGTCTTAAAAACAATGATTATGTTGTCCATATTTCGAAGGAAGCCAATACGAAAAGCACCAGTCATCGAATATCCATCGTGCGTTATTTATCCGACCTCAACATACACAGCGGTCAAGAAGGCTATGCAAAAGTCGATATTTACGATAAAGCCATTGAGAATATGCTCGGTGGCATTTCCAATGATGGACTAAAGCTTGGAACGATGATTCTGTCCGGCGAAACGGTTGTGTATTCCTCAAACGGATCGCTTAATGAGCTAGATGCGGAGCAAGTCCAGTCTTTTACATCCCTCATCTCCAGTCCTGCACCAGGAGACAACCCGACTTTGCGCATCAATTGGAACAACAAGCCCTATCTGATCAGCAGCACGGTCAATCCGGTAACCGGTTGGACAGTCATCCACTATATCCCTGTCGCACAAATTACCGATACATTTATAAGCAATACATTGAACTATGTGCTCATAAGTATTTTGGCACTTATCGCCGCTTTGGGGCTGGCGTTCTTTTTTCACCGCTATTTTATCCATCCGATCTTAAAGCTTAGCGGCACGATGAAAATCGTGGATTCAGAGCATCTGACCCCCACCGTTATTCACAGCCATCGGGAGGATGAGATCGGAAGGCTGATCAACAGCTACAATGCTATGATCGAGCGGATTAGAACAAGCCGAGATTCCGAAATTACGGCAAGCAGCCTGCAGAAAAAAGCGGAGATTAAAATGCTTCAGTCGCAGATCAATCCGCACTTTTTGTACAACACCTTAAATGCCATTCATTCCATTGCCGAGCTCCACCGAATGGAGCATATCTCCTCTATGACCAAAAGCTTGTCCAGCATTTACCGCTATAACGTCAAATATGGAGATGTCGTAACGATCGGAAAAGAGCTTGAGAACATCGAGCACTACATTCAAATTCAGCAGATCCGATTCTTCAACAAGTTCCAGGTTGAGTACGAGATCGATCAAGATGTTATTTCTTGCAAAATACTAAAGTTTTTAATCCAGCCGATTATCGAAAACTCCTTCTACCATGGTTTGGAGCCAAAAGGCGGTACAGGTAAGCTTCGATTAACAATCCGGAAACGCCACCGGTTTCTATATATTTGCGTTTATGATGATGGTGTCGGCATCTCGAAGGAGAAGCTGAGTGAGCTGAAAATGATGCTGATGCAAGACCCGCAGGAGATGGTGGAGAACCTTGACCAGAACTTCGGCATGAGAAACGTTTATGCCCGGATTAAGCATTTTTACGGTGAAAGCTCCTGGATGAATATCAAGAGCGAAGAGAAAGCCGGGACCACCATTATGATACATATTCCGTACAACAGGGAGATGGACACCGATGAGAATATTAGTGGCAGATGATGAGTTCTTCGCCAGGAAAGCGATTCTACAGATGATACATGATTGGGACGGAAGTGTGCGAGTAATCGAAGCTGAGGATGGCACTGCTGCTCAGAATGTGATCGATGAAGCGTTGCCTGACCTTGTGATCACAGACATTCGCATGCCGGGGATGGATGGCATTCAGCTGGCAGCCTATATCCGAAAGAATCACCCTTCCATGCCTGTCACGATTATTAGCGGATACGAAGATTTTACTTACGCACGCGAAGCGATTCAATATAAGGTGGAGAACTATTTGCTCAAGCCCGTAGATCGGCAGGAGCTAAACTCGTTGCTGAATAAGTTGAAGATGCATCATGCCGAGCGCCGCGAAATCCATATTGAGCAGGCAATGCTCTCCTGCTTCTATGAAACGTCCGATCATCGAAGCTTGCTGACTCTTGAGTCTGCCTTCGAGCTCAACAGCAGCTCTGCATTTCATACGATCGTGTTTGTGCATCCCCCTTCCCAGAGCAGGGAACTAAGGGAAATTTCCAAAGAGGTGTTCGGGAGTCACCACCTTCGTTCCATACTGATCACGGATCAATTTCAGCCTCAGCTTCTGATCGCATGGATCCAACCACAGTCCGCAGCCAATCAAGAAGGACAGGTCAGCCTCCACTTCCTGTGCGACAGAATCGCCCGTACGCTGAGCGAACGGACGGGATTGACCTGCACTGGCATTGGAATCAGCTCTGCGCTAAGCGATCTGCGCCAGCTGGACACATCCTTAAGGGAAGCCAAGCTTGCGGCATTGCAAAGCTTCGTGAACGGCATCGGTCAACCTGTACGGATCGAGCATATTGGCCAGATTTATCATTATGATGCGGCGTACATTCAGGAATGGACGAGCATATTCAGCCAGCAGGCAGGAAGCTATCAAATGGCCAAAATGGAGAATATGATCCATTCCTGGCTTGCCGATTGCATCAAGAAGCAGTTCTCCGTACATATGGTGCAAGACTGGCTTGCTGCGACTGTCAATATAATCAATACCATTATTGGACGTTCCTGCAGCGAAGCTTGCTCCTACCTGGAACAACGGAGTCTCTTCGAATTCGCATCGATCCATGAAGCCTGTGATGAGCTGATTGCGAAGCTGCGTGCGGTTGTTGAGCAATTGAGCCAAAACGAACCAAATCGGGATATCGTTCAGGACATTAAAGAATTTGTCGAAATGAATTACAAGAACAAAATCGTCCTGGATGATCTTGCGAAGCAGCGGTATTTTGTCGATCCCAGCTACCTCAGCCGGTTATTCAAACGAAAATGCGGAGTGGGATTCGCCCAGTATCTGTTGTCTGTACGAATGGAAAAGGCCAAAAAGCTGCTGGAAAGCGAAACCTATCAACTGCCGATTGCAACGATTGCCAGCGAGGTCGGCTTTAATGACTATTCTTATTTCATCCAGATGTATAGAAAGGTTTACGGTGCTACGCCGGGAAAAGACCGAAGCAATAAAAAAACATAGGCTGGAATGTGATGCAAAACTACAGATTTATCCTATTCAGACAGTCAGTTTATTCCTATTTTCAGCATGCGACTCCTTGCTACAATGAAAGCGTTCTCGATACAGACATCACTCAAAAGGAGCTGAAATGATGAAAAAGGGGTTTATGAAAAGCGGATTGGCAGCACTGATCTCGCTAGCCATGATGACAGCGGCCGGCTGTGCTGGCGGAGGCTCAAAAAATGCGGAGAACGAAGCAGGCAGCAACAACGCGAACTCCGATGGTGCACCCGTCAAAATTGAATACTTTCAAATGAAATCAGAGGCCGTCAATGTTGTCAACGAGCTAATCACAAAATTTGAACAGGCTAACCCGGGCATAAAGGTGGAACAGAACAATGTGCCGAATCCTGAAAATGTATGGACGATGAGGGTTTCGACCAATGACGCCCCTGCGGTTTTCACCCACTATCCTCACAATCCCATTTTCCAAAAAATGGCCAAGGAGGGCCGCGTCGTTGACCTGACCAATGATCCGCTCATGAATAACGTCCAGCCTGCCATTGCTGACTTGAGTAAAATCGACGGCAAAAATTATATGGTCCCGATCGGGTTGGCTACACTGGGGATGTATTATAACAAAGATATTTTTGAAAGCCAGAATCTTCAGATTCCAACAACTTACGCCGAACTGATCGAGACGGCCGAGAAGCTTCAGGCGGCAGGCATCACACCGTTTTACTTCCACGATAAGGATTTTAACGGCATCCGTCAGGAGGTCGTCTACAAAATGGGACAAACGATTCCAAACGTCGAGTCATTCCTTGATGATGTCATGAACGGCAAGGCACACATCACGGATAATCCGGCATTCAAGCCTTTTGCAGAAAATCTGCTAACGCTTCGTCAATACGGACAAAAAGACAATATGGGAACCGGCTATGATGACGCGCTTCGTGATTTCGCCAACGGTAAAACTGCGATGTGGTTCACAGGCATTTGGGCAATCAAAGAAATTAAAGAGTCCAATCCCGATCTGAATTTCGCCATGTTTCCGCTCCCGACCGAAAACCCTGCAGATTTAAAGACACAGGTATCCGTTGATACGGCCATTGGTATTCCAGCTGAAGGTAAAAATCAAGAAGAAGCCCGAAAGTTCATTGAATTTATGTCCACGAAGGAAAACGTAGAAACCTATTTAGGTACCGCCGGCTATCCTTCCGGTATCAAGGATGTGGAATCAGGGCTTCCTGAGATCAGCTCACTGACACAGCTGATATCGGACGGCAAGGTATATCCTACAATCGAACGGCTGTGGCCTCCAGGGATCAATGCCGATGTAGGCAAAGCAACACAGGAAATGTTCCTTAATAAAGATGTTGACCAATACCTGAAAACCCTCGATACGATATTCTACAACAAGTTTAATCAATAAAACATGCCAATGAGGCGAAAAACCTTGGTTATGAGGCACCACTCCAGGATTCTTCGCCTCTCTGCCTGATGGGAGGGCTAACGTATGAACATTCGCAGGTTAAAGCCGGGTACCGTCTTTTTCATGATGACCTTGCCTGCGGTACTGCTGTATTGCTTATTCTTCCTGGCCCCGGTCTTTATCGGATTCTATTACAGTCTGACGAACTGGGACGGGTTCTCCCTATCGTATGACATGGTCGGCTTTCAAAATTACATTGATATATTACAAGATAAACGTTTCTTGAACGGCCTAAGCTTCACCTTGCTGTATACCGTTATTGTCGTTTTTGGAAAGCTCAGCGTTGCACTTGTACTCGCTCTCCTGCTGAGCCGTCCCTTGAAGCTTCGCGGCCTGTTCCGGTCCATCTACTTCTTCCCGGCCGTGCTGAGCATGATTACCGTCGGCCTGATGTTTAACCAGTTCTTCTACTCCTTGTTTCCGCCTATAGGAGAAAAGCTTGGGATCGAGTGGCTGTCGCTTAATTTGCTTGGCAATCCCGACACAGCCATCCTGGGAATTGCGTTAACAAACATCTGGCAGGGCTTTGCGATCCCGATGGTAATCTTTATCGCCGGCTTGTCCAACGTGCCGAAGGATATTATCGAAGCAGCTGTTATAGACGGCGCATCGCCTGTACAACGTTTTTTCTCGATCACGATTCCATACCTGATTCCGATGCTGACCGTCAATGTAGTGCTTGCCGTTAAAGGCGGCCTCACCGTGTTTGATTACATCGTAGCCATGACAAATGGCGGACCTTCCAAGTCGACAGAATCGATGGGCTTCCTTATTTACCAGCATGGCATGAGCGAGATGAAATTCGGGTACGGAACGGCAGAAGCCATCTATGTATTTATCCTGATTGGCGTCCTCTCGTTCATACAGATTAAGCTTTTGGCCCGGAAGGAGGTCGGACAGCAATGAAGACACGATTGCCGTTTAGAATCATCAGTTATGCTGCGCTTGCGATCGGTGCATTGTTCATACTGGGTCCGCTCTATCTGGCGCTTTCCATTTCCTTAAGGACCCGGGACGAGACAACATCGAATTTTTTCGCTCCGCCGACCCGCCTGTACCTGGATAATTTTTCGACCGTCATCAACAAGGCCAACTTCTGGGGAATGCTTCAGAACTCCGCATTTATAACCATCATATCTCTTCTGTTCATGCTAATTGCCATTCCGATGGTCTCTTATGCCATCTCGCGAAACATGAACAAGCTGTATTTCAAGTGGGTATATACGATCATCCTGATGGGGATTTTCGTCCCCTTCCAGGCGATCATGCTGCCGATTTACAGGCATATGGGCAATTTGGAGCTTCTGAATCAGACCGGATTGATTATGATGTACGTTACCCTGTCCTTTTCACAAGGCTTGTTTCTAGGAGTCGGCTTTCTTAAAAATATTCCGCTTGAGCTCGATCAGGCCTCAAAAATTGACGGCTGCGGCGTCTGGTACACCTTCAGCCGGATTATATATCCATTGATGCTTCCCATCATCGCTACGATCCTCATATTGAACAGTCTTTGGATTTGGAATGATTTCCAACTCCCGCTGATCATGCTGAACCGACATCCGGATTTTTGGACACTGCCGCTGTTTATTTACAATTTTAAGACGGAGACCAGCTTTGATTATAATCTGGCTTTTGCAGCCTTCTCGCTGTCTATGGCCCCGATTGCAATTCTGTACGTTTTTACGCAGAAGTATATTATCGGCGGCTTGACGGAAGGCTCCATCAAATAAAGATGAGCGGATGGCTGCGCATGGTCCGCATGTCATTGATGAAGACCATCAAAGCGGATATAGTAGTATTATTCCGGCCTCTTGTTGGCTAGATCATAGTAGATGGGAATGACATGACATGAATGTGATAACAATGACCTTCAATTTACGTGTGAATGTGGACAGCGACGGCAGCAACGCTTGGCCTCACCGGAAGCATCGAGCTGCAGCCGTCATTACAGACGCATCCCCCGATCTGTTCGGAACTCAGGAGGGCTCCGGGGCGATGCTGCGGGATCTGGACGAAGCTCTGCCCGAGTACGGCAGAATCGGAACGGGACGGATGGGACAAGGCGACCGCGACGGAGAACACTGCGCGATCTATTACAAGCAAGCCGATTTCTCTATCCTGCAGGAAGGGCAGTTCTGGCTGTCCGAAACGCCGAAGAAGCCGGGAAGCCTCGGCTGGGACGGCAGCTATCCCCGAATTTGCACATGGGGGCTGTTCCAAAGCACGAAGGACACTGGCGTACGTTTTTACGTCGTGAACACGCATTTTGACCATATGGGCGCAGTTGCGCGGCAGGAAAGCGCCAAGCTCATTCTCGATCATATTCAGCGTCTTAGAAAGGAAGAAGCGCTTCCGGTTATTCTTATGGGCGATCTGAATGCAGGTCCCGGTGAAGCGGAAATCGCGATACTGCGGGACGCGCTTCAAGACGCCTACGAGCTTCTGGACGAACCGGCAGGCCGCACATTCCATGATTTCAAGGGTGGACTCGAAGGCGAGCCGATCGACTATATTTTTACGACACATGATGTCGAGATGGTGGAGACGATCATTTACCGGGATACTTACGACGGGGCCTATCCGTCCGACCACTACCCGGTGTCGATGAAGTGGAGAGCAGCATCCGTTTAGAAAGAGTCGGCAACCTTTCGTCCTTCCTGTCTCTTTCTCGGTGAGCGACAAAATTAATACAGGGGCAGCCCCAAAGCCATCATGATTCGATGACTTATGGGTCAGCCCCTTTTTGATCCGAAAAATCCATTCCGTAAGCCCGCCTGCTCTAAACCTTTCTAGCAGAAAACCCATACCACCGCGGCCTCAGCATCATTAGATATATTATCAATCTATTAAAGGCGGTGGATCTATGGGAACCGTTGCTAGAATGAGCACACATCACATCTGCCGCTTTGAATCCGCGGCCAAGCCGCAGCGAAACATCGGGTGGATTTCGAATAATTGGTCCGGCTACAGCATCAAGGGGGCAAAAGGTGCGTTTAGGCGAATATCCGGGGAGTGGAATGTTCCATTTCTTCGCCCAAGTGGAGGCTCTTCCTATTCATCCGCTTGGATCGGGATCGATGGCTTCGGCAACCAAAGCTTGATTCAGACGGGCACTGGCCATGATCTGATAAACGGCAAGCCTTATTATTATGCGTGGTGGGAGATCCTTCCCGCCGCAGCAACCTTAATTCCGCTGCCTGTCCGTCCGGGGGACCGCATGTCGGCCGTCATTGCCAAAAAGCGCGGGAGCACCTGGATTATCTGCCTCCGGAATGTGACAAAAGGCTGGACGTTCCGTATAAGCCGCCGATACCGCGGTCCGCAAACCTCTGCGGAATGGATCGTGGAGGCGCCGCTGGTAGGTGGCATACTCTCCAGAATGGCTCGTCTATCCGACGTCGCTTTCTCCCGGTGCCGCGTAAATGGCAGCAATCCTAAGCTGAAAGCACGCCACGGAGGGCTTATGCTTCAAAATTTGACGATTACTGCAATTCCATCGGACCCTTCTCCTTGCGGAGACGCTTTCGTCGTGAAGAGCACCCTTCGGTAATGACAGTTCGAAAGCTATAGGTTCGGCCATGAGTCGCAAATCGCTGCGCGAATACTGGCAGAAACCGAGTTTCATGAAAGGAAGCCGCGAAACCCCTTGGTAAAATCAAGGGTTTCGCGGCTTCATATTTTCGAGAAAATATTATTTACAAATCAATTCAGCTATCCTACACTGCGCTCAGCCACAAGAACACCATATGCCTTCAGGTTCCAAGCTGCATTCAATCCATCATCGCTTGTAACCGACTGCCACGCTGGACCCAGCGCCGGCATAACGACCTCTTTGCCCGAAAAATTATGAACGAACAGATACTCCTTCTCCTCGTTGGAACGCACCGTTGTGTATACGCCTTCAGGCATAACCGCTGTTACCGGCTTATATAACGATGCAGCTGCGGCTATATCCCGGTAGAAGTCATCGTAAAAGCCATCCTCAAAATGGCTGGACACATAGTAGCATACGCCCTCACCATATGTATGTCTGGTAAGTGCAGGACGGCCCGCATAGAAATCATCCTGGTACACCATCAATGCTTCGGCGCCCTTTAGATGAACCAGGTCACAGAGCTTGCTGCAGGAATAAGTGCCTGCAAGCGATGTCTGCTCAAGACCGGCTATATGCTGCACAACTTCTCCGGCATTTTGTTCATGATCATATAAGCCGTCAATCTCCTCGCTGACGACACCCGCTACATCGCTCAGTTGATGGGGCGCTTCCCCTTGGAACACCAGATCATTCTCATTCACGATCCCGCTCCAGTAAGTCAACACCAAGGTTCCTCCCTGCTCAACGAAGGCGCGAAGCTTGCGCTCGAATCCGCAGCGCAGCATATAGAGCATGGGAGCGATAACCACTTTGTAGCTGTCTATATCGCATTCCATATCCACGAAGTCCACCGTAATCCCCTGCTTCAGCAGCGCCCGGTAATGGGACTGAACTTCTTCGATATACCCCATCCCTTTGTTGCGCGGCCCTTGTGAATCTTCAATCGCCCATTTATTTTCCCAATCATAGACGATGGCTACTTCTGCGCGGCTTTCGGTTGCAGCAACGGGAGACAGCTTCTGAAGCATATTTCCGAGCTCGGCGACCTCTTTAAATACACGTGTATCCGGGCTGCCGTCATGGGAGACGACAGCTCCATGGAATTTCTCGCTGGAACCGCGGCTTTTGCGCCACTGGAAATACTGCACAGAATTGGATCCGTGAGCGACGGCCTGCAAGGAAGACAAGATGTGCATCCCCGGCTTCTTCAGCTTCGAGACGCTCTGCCAATTCGTCATGCTCGGCGAGCTTTCCATAAGGAGAAACGGCTGGCGCTTGATGGATCGCATCAAATCATGATTCATGGCGGTGTCTACGGCAATCTCGAAATCGGACTTCTTGTGCCAGGTCGGATAGTTGTCCCAGGATACGATATCAATCGCATCCTTGAACTTAAAGTAGTTCAGGCCATTGTAGTAATACATGAAATTGGTCGTAGCCGGCAGCTCCGGATTCACGGATTTCACAACCGCGATTTCATGCTTCATGAAATCCAGTGTTTGATCCGACACGAATCTTCGCCAGTCCAGATTCATCCCGTGCGTCGCATTCTCCCCGTGGGGTGCAGGGGATTCAATCTGGGACCAATCGCTATACGTATGGCTCCAGAAGGTGGTCCACCACTCTGCATTCAGCTTGTCTAACGTACCGTATTTCTTCTTGAGCCAACCTCTGAACGCTTCCTGGCACAAATCGCAGTGGCATTCTCCGCCGAACTCGTTGGAAATATGCCAGAGCTTCACGGCTGGATGACTCGCATAACGGGAAGCCAGTCTTTCATTCACCTGCTTGATCTTCTCACGGTAGATCGGAGATGTATAGCAGTGATTATGTCGTGCCCCGTACAAATTGCGGTGCCGATCACTTGAAACCCGAAGCACCTCGGGATATTTCTGTGCCATCCATACGGGACGGGCTCCAGAAGGCGTCGCCAGGAATACGGAGATTCCGTTCTTATGCAGCGAATCCAGGATTCGGTCCAGCCACTCCCAGTTATATTTCCCTTCCTCGGGCTCCAGCACGGCCCATGAGAATATCCCTACCGACATGACATTGCAGCCGGCCTTCTTCATCAATTCAATATCCAATTGCAGCACCTGCGGATCATGCAGCCATTGTTCCGGATTGTAGTCCGCCCCGTGCAGCAAGCCATTTTTGAATTGCGTAAGCATGTTTGTCGATCACCTCCGGTTGTTATATTACTTCACGGATCCAAGCATCCCTTGCACGAACTGCTTTTGCAGCAGGAAGAAGATCAGGACCGTCGGGAGCGTCGTGATCACGATGGCAACCATGATCATCCCGTAATCCGGATTATAAGAGGAAGCGAGTGACGAGACAATAAGTGGAAGCGTCTTCTTATCCGGCGTCTGCAAGGCAATGAGCGGCCACAGGAAGCTGTTCCAGTAGTTCATGAAGGTTATGATCGCGGCTGCCGCATACGTCGGCTTCATCGTCGGCATATAGACATGTGTAAACAACCGCCATTCGCCGAGTCCATCTACCCGTCCCGCCTGCAAGAGCTCGCGCGGAAATGATTTTGTGTTTTGCATAAAGAAGAAAATCATGAACGCTGTCGTTATGGTTGGCAGAATCACGGCCGTTGGCGTATTGAGCATCCCCATCGAGCTGAACATACGGAACAGCGGAACCATAACCGCCGCAAACGGCATCATCATGGACAGCATCAGGATGCCGAACAACCGGTCCTTGCCCTTCGTCCGGTAAATCTCAAATCCGAATCCGGCCATGGAGCTTAGAATCAAGGTACAGACCGTGCCGATCACCGCAATCACTGCGGAGTTCCAAAAGGCCCCGCCCAGATCCGTCATATCGAGAAGCTTATTAATATTGGTAGACAGCTCCGATCCGAAGCTGAACTTGCCCTTTACAATGTCGGAGGAGCTGTTCGTCATGCCGATCAGCATCCAGACAAAAGGAAACAAAGAAACCACCGACGCAATGATTAGAAACAGATGGATAGCTGCTGCCGAAACCTTCCTCATTTCTTCTCACCTCCGACCTTCAGCTGGAGAAAGGCCAGCACGGCCACCATAATGACGATGGCATAGGATACCGTTGCCGCATAGCCGAAGTTAGGCGTATACATGAACGACAAGTTATAAATGTACTGGGAAATCGTCATCGTGGAATTGCCGGGTCCGCCGTTCGTAATGTTCACAACCTCATCGAACAACTGCAAGGTACCGTTCGTCGAGATGATCGCCGTGAACAAGATGATCGGCTTCAGCATAGGAACCGTAATGCTGAAAAATTGCCGCGTTTTGGAGGCTCCGTCTATGGAAGCCGCTTCATAGACGCTTGGGTCGATATTTTGCATCGCTGCTAGATAGAAGATCATATTGTAGCCGGTCCAGCGCCACGTAATCGCTGCAATTATAGCAACTTTCGCCCACACCGGGTCCATGAGCCAGGCGATTGGCTCATGGATGATGTGAATCGACATCAGCATCCGGTTCAGAATTCCATCCACTGCAAATATGCTCTTGAACAGCACAGCGTACGAAACGAGAGAGGTTACGCACGGAAGAAAGATGGCGGTACGGTAAAAGCCTTTGAATTTAAGACCCGGCATATTCAAGAAGTATGCAATGACCAGACCCAGCATGAGCATGATCGGAACTTGAACGACCAAATAAAGCAACGTATTGAGTACAGCCTGCTTGAACATCGGATCCGAGAACAGCCGTGCATAATTGCTCAGCCCGACATAATGGTACACATTCCCTTTTCCCGACTGAAACGATAACAACAAGGATTGAATCATGGGATAGAAGCTGAACAATAAGATGAGCGCCGAAGGCAGCAGCACGAACTGCCATCCCATGAGATTCGATTTATTCCATTTACTGCCCATTTCTTACCACCTGCTGACTTTTAAAATTATTGCACTTGCTGTTCGAACAATTTCTGAATGTTAGCCAAGCTTTGGGTCAGGTCGGATCCATTCAAAATGTTAGGCAGTTCATTTTTCAGTGCATCTTTTGCTTCTTGCGTGTACATGCCCAGAGAAATGCCCGGTACTTCGGTAGACCATTTCGTGAAATCGGTATAGATGGCTTGTCCGCCGAAAAATTCCGGTGTCTGGCTGTAAGCTTCACTGGAGAAGGAAGGAATGTAGGAGCCGACGCCGCCGTTTTCATTCAGGAAGCGCTCGTAGAATTCACTGCTGCCGCCAATCGTCTTCGCCAAGAAATCGATCGCCAGATCCTTGTTCGCAGAGCCTTCCAGGACGAACCAGCTGGAGCCGCCTTCATTCGAAGCGTTCACGGCGCCCTCCACATTCAATCTCGGAATCGGAGCCACTCTCCATTTGCCGCTTTGATCCTTGGCGTCCATGATCGAGGAAATCTGCCATACGCCGGATACGACCGTCGCTACATCGCCGGCGTTGAAGCTGCCTACAAACTCGCTCCAGCCCGTTACCGGCTTGGCAATTCCGGAGTCGGCAATCGCTTTGTACACACGGAGCGTCTCCGTCATGACCGGATTGTCAACAAAATTGCCTTTGTTATCCGGCGTGATGTACCAGGATCCGCCGGATTGAAGCAGGATCGAAGTCAGCGCTTCGTCGTTCGGATTAATCGTCGACATGTATTTTCCCGTCTTTTCCTTTACGACTTTACCGATTTCAATGTATTCATCCCAGGTGATGTTCTCAAGGTCCTCCGCCTTGAATCCGGCTTGCTCCAAATAATCGGAACGGTAGAACATGCCGGTGACCCCGATATCGAACGGAACGCCGTATACTTTTCCGTCGATCGTAAGCGCATCCACTTTGTACGGGGAAAACTGGGAGTAATCAACCTTATCCGTAAAGTCTGCAAATGTGCCTGGATAAGCGGTTACATATTTCTGAATATTCGGATCAT
Source organism: Paenibacillus sp. FSL R5-0810 (assembly GCF_038002285.1). Taxonomy (NCBI): domain Bacteria; kingdom Bacillati; phylum Bacillota; class Bacilli; order Caryophanales; family Paenibacillaceae; genus Paenibacillus; species Paenibacillus sp. FSL R5-0810. Next base: position 112,205 of record NZ_JBBOCF010000001.1, on the reverse strand, counting down.
TCACCAGAATGATGTCCGGAAGGCCTTCCTTAACGCCGGAAGCCAGGTTGGTGTTCAGTTTTTGCTCCAAATCCGTTTTTGCCATATCTACGACTTCCAGTTCAAAGCCCGGATTTTCTTTGGCGTACAATTCTTCCGCGATTTTCAGGGCAGCTCCGTTAAAGGACGGATCCCATGCCCATGCCACAACCTTCTTGCTTGCGGAGCCTCCTTCACTTCCTGTTCCCGACTGGCCTGAATCCGATGACTTTGAAGAGCCGCAGGCCGCCAACAACGAAGCTGTCATGGAGACGAGCAGCAATACGGATAGCAATTTTTTCAATCTGTACAACCCCTTTTGTTGATATATTTTGTAAGCGCTTCATGATTCGATCTCTATTCTATGTCATTCAAAATAGGGAAGTATAACTCATATTCAAGCTAATATCGTATTAATTATGGTCCTCTTGTCAAACGCCTGTTTATTATAGTAAAAATTATGGGTCGTAGAAATAATTATTGCATGTTGGATTCATTCAAAGCTCCATAATACCTTTATCTTTCACATTGGTATATGATGAGGAAATAAGAAATTGCAACGAGGTGTAATCATGGATAACCCTATCGCAACCTATCGGGTCATGATTGTGGATGATGAAGCCATTTTACGTACCGGCATATTACATCTATGTAATTGGAGCGAATATGGAATCGAGATTGTCGCCCAAGCTGCGAATGGTCAAGAAGCGCTTCAGCTGATCGAAGCGGCCGACCCCCATGTCGTAATTACCGATATTGTCATGCCCGTGATGGACGGCGTGGAGCTGACCAAGACGATGCGTGCACAGTATCCCGACATCAAGATCGTCGTGCTAAGCAGCTATAGCGAGTACAATTATGTGCGCGAAGTGTTTAAATACGGGGTTACGGACTACTTGCTCAAACCAAGGGTATCGGCAACCGAACTCGTCTCGCTCATTCAGTCCTTATGCAGCAACATGAATTTGAACAGCCCTGGCGGCCGGCCGGCGAGAAAAGATCCCGCGCTTATGCTGGGCCGATGGCTGGATCACGAAACGGATCAAGACCTCAGGGAAAATATCAGCCTGGAGCTTCTTCACATTTTCAAGCGTAAGCATTTCATCATAGCCAAAGCAAGCACTGCCCTGCTCTTATCCCGGACGAAATGGACGCAGAGCCAAATCGAGGATCAGATCATTGGCCTGGCCTCAGAGCAGTTAGCGGGGCTGGCACATTGCTGCGTGTTCCTGAAAAATGAAGCGCTTCTCATCATTAATTATGATTCTTCGCAATCCGTAGAAGTCATTGCCGCCTTGCGGCGATTCGCGGAGCGTATTAAGGATTCGCTGAAATATATATGCTATGTCCTCTCGCACCCGTTTGATCATTTTCGCTCCCTTAAAGGGGAGCACGAAAGATTATCGTCACATCTCGGAAGGCTGTTGTATTTTAGCGGGCAAGCCATGGTGGCTGAAGACGAGATTACGATTAGCGGCGAGAAAACCAGCTTCGATGAACGGCAATATATCAGCACGCTGCGCACGTTTTCGACGGACGAATCGATCGCGATGATAAGAGCGCTTTTCTCAGAGACGAAGGCTCATCTCTCGTATGACGAATACAGCTTGAAGCGGCTATGCCAGAATCTGGTTTACTCTACCCTTTTTACACTGGAGCAGCTCAAACAGCCGATCGCCGAGCTTGGCTCCTCCAAGCTGAAGCTCTTCAAAATGATTGATCTTGCCTTTGATATCGAGGAGCTGGAGCATATTATTATTCAGTTTCTGGAGAAGGTTAGACATGTCGTTCAAGGCAATGATTATCGGCAATCGATCATACTGCACCAGATCTATGAATACGTAAATGAACATTATGCCAATGAAATTTCATTATCGGAAATGGCAAACGCGCTGCATTTGAACTACACCTATTTGTCGTCGTATTTTAAACAGCGCACCCAAGAGAACCTTACGTCCTATATTAATCGGGTTCGCACGGATAAGGCCAAGGAACTGCTGCTGGATCCATCGCTTTCCGTGTCGGAGATCAGCCGCCTGACCGGCTTCTCGGATCATAATTATTTTTCGAAAGTGTTCAAGAAGATGACGGGAATGACCCCCGTCGAATACCGCCATCAAATCTCTCATTAAAGAAAAAGTCAGGTGCTTGCCATGCTTCGAAAAAACAGCATCTTCATCAAGATGCTCATTCTGATGCTGTCGGGGATCACGATTATTTCCTTTGTGCTCATCGTCGCGTCGTCCAATATTGCAGAACGCCTTCTGCTCAACCAGGTCGTCCGGAACGCTTCGGCCAACATGAATATCGCCAAGGATGAATTGCTCAGGTATAACGACCAGGTGGTTAATGCCATGCTTCAAATCAACAGCAGCCACGAGTTCAAGGATTATATTACCAAGCCTGCCAATACAACATTGGAGCAAATCAATCTGGCCATCACCCTGGGCAGGTACATCGATGTGTACAAGGAATATTTGAGTCCTGAAAAGTCGCATATCATTGTATCCGGCCTTCCCGGCGAAGGCGGGAGACATTATTCCAGCAACGCGCTCAAATGGGACAAGATTCCGCAGGATATCGTCTCTACGTATATGACCATTGACGGGAACATCCCCAATCGGATCAGCTACCACAGCAGCCCGGATTTATTTGCGGAAACCGTTCCTTATGACAACTATATTTTTGCGACAAAGCCATTGGTGGACAGCAGTACGGGTTGGATGTACGGGTATGCGGCCATCGTGATGGATGAACAAAACATCAAACAAAAATATAGTGCCTATATCGCCAAAGGCATTCATATTTCGCTTATATCATCCGAAGGTACGATCCTGTCCAGCAGTGACAAGGATTCGATCAGCAAGCGGGACACTGAACGGCTGTCCCTGGCAACCCATGCAGCGGACCGGCAGGACGGCGTGTGGACGGAGTCTGAGGACAAGGAGACCTATATTTCCTACTACCTGCCTGAGTTCGATGCCTATTTGCTGGAGGAGATCAACCAACGAGCTGCTTTTGCCCCTCTTTACAGCCTGTCTGCCGAAATCTTCAAGGTGGTAAGCGTTGTGCTGGTCGTTAGCTTGGTTTTTGTCTACTTCCTGAGCCGGCGGATCACCCATCCGTTGAACAAGCTGGTCAAGACGATGAAAACCTCGAAGGGGGATAATCTGATATTCCATCCTTTGGAGGAGAACGGCAGCTACGAAACCAATATATTGGCAAAAACCTACAACCGGCTGATTAAAGAAATTGATCAGTATACGGACAGGCTCGTCCATGAGGAACAGGAGCGCCGAAAAGCGGATTTAAACGCTTTGCAGATGCAGATCAATCCGCACTTTCTCTACAACACATTAAGCTCTATCAAGTATTTATCGAAAATGCACCACACGGATCAGGTGGACCAAACGATCGACAGTCTGATCTCCTTGCTCCAGAGCACGCTGGGCTCGACGGAAGATATGGTAACTGTGGAAACGGAGATCGAGTCCCTGAAGCATTATGTGTTCATTAACCGGATCAGATATGGCGAACAGATCGGCGTGCATTATGAAATCGCGGAGGACTGCATGCCGCTGTTTGTTCCCAAGCTGATTATTCAGCCCTTTGTGGAGAACGCATTCTTTCACGCCTACCCTGGAAATGTCAGCGGTAACATTCATATTTTCATTCATCGGTTTGAGGAAAATCTGATCATAGAGATTATGGATGATGGCGTGGGGATGAAAAATTCGGAGGATCAGGTTAACGAGAAGAGGCGTCATCATTTATCCGGTATCGGCATCAGCAACGTTCACGGCCGCATCCAGCTATTGTTCGGCCCTCCATATGGGGTGCTGATCCAAAGCGAGGAAGGCTACGGTACAGCGATTAAAATAACGCTCCCTGTGACAACACGGAAGGAAGCTTATGAGGACTCGGCCTAAAGCCTCATGAAGACTTTTAAATGTTCTGCAGCATACCTCAGGGAGTAGCGTGTCCTTCAGCTCATAAACATAATGCTGCTTCGAATCATCCAGAACCAGATAAGCCGCTTTCATGCCCAGGCTCATTAGCCTGGCATGAAAGCGGCTTATTCGTTTCGTCAAGCTTCGTAGACCCACCGGCCCCGATGAAGCACAGCCTTGCGCTCAGGCCTTCTCGCCACGGCTTCGGCCGAGCAGCTGGCATCCACGATGACGGCATTTGCCGCATCGCCAACCTTAGGCCACGCCCATTGTCCATTCATGTCCAGCGGCGTGATTCCTCCGGTAATGAAGCCGAGGGTCTGTCCAAGCGAACGCTCATCGCTCAGGCCGAAGCGTTCGGCCAGCGTGCACGCTTTTGCCAGATTGTCGCCTGTGCCGAACGGCGACCAGTGATCCATAATGCTGTCCTGGCCCAGCGATACGCTGACCCCGTGGCGTTTAAGTAGCGGGATCGGAATCGTCCGGCCCAAGGATACGGAAGAGGCAATGGATATCCCCAGCTCCGCTAGACGCGCTGCCATCTCGCTTGCCTCCGAAGCCGAGACATCGGCCAGAGCCAGCGCATGGCTGAGCGTCACCCTTCCCTGCCAGCCGGCCTGTTCCGTCAGATCGGCCAGATGACGGAACGTCTTCATCCCGACATCCCCCGGCTCGTGAAGATGCAGGTCGATATCGGCATTTGCTTCCACCGCAAGCTGCATTACGGTGTCGAGGGATTTTTCCATATCCTCGTCCAAGGTCGCAGGATCAACCCCGCCAACAATCGACGCTCCGCTCCGGAGTGCTTCCCTTACAAGGGCCGTGGATTGGCTCCGCAGCAAGCCATGCTGCGGAAATGCAACGATCTCGACCGACGCCCTATCCTTGTAATGCTCCACCGCTTGCATCGTTGCTTCCAGATTGCGTAAGCCGATGACCGGATCCACATTGCAGTGGGAGCGGATCTGTGTGGACCCGAAGCGAATCAACAGCTCCAAGAGTCCCTCAGCTCTTTCTCTGGCCACAGGAAGCAGCTCGGGAAGAAGACGTTCCTCTTCCTCCAGCCGGCTGACAATGCCTTTCGTCGGGATGGACGGCGCCTTCCAAGGGCCTCCGTAATACGTTTTGTCCAGATGGATATGCATGTCCCGAAAGGCCGGAAGCATCAGCCCTTGGCCGAGATCCCGCACCGGCAGCGTCGTATCGGGCAGATCCTGCCCCGGGCGGATATCGGCGAACACGCCGTTCTCTATTTTCACATGAAAAATCTCGGTTTCCGTGCCCGTCACCACATCACCCTCATATCGATAGCCTGTCTCCAGCCGAACGTTCAAGAGCCAGCAGGCAGCGCCCTGTCGTTGTTCTGTCATCCGTTAATCCCCTCTCTTCTGCTTCACCGATGTATGCCGCGTTCATCAAGACCCGGCGGCCTCAAGCAATATGCGTTCGATCTCTTTAAACCCGCGCTCCTGCGCGTGCCGCAGCGGGCTTACCCCGTTACCGTCGGCAAGATGAATGTCGGCCCCATGTTCAATCAGCAATTTGACGATCTCCTGATGCCTCTCTCCGCCGTCTCCAAGAATGATAGCCTCAAGCAGGGCTGTCCAATCCAGGTTGTTGACATGGTTGACATCGACGTCCGTCCGGGTCAGAAGCTCGCGCACAATTTCGACATGCCCCCGTTCCGAAGCCGGGATCAGAGCCGTTCCGCCAAATCGGTTGGTGAGCGTCGGATCTGCGCCAGCCGCAATCGCCAATTGCAAGATCTCAAGCTGCCCTTCAGCACCGGCATAGAGAAATACATTATTAAGATTGCGGTCCCGGATATCGATATCCGCCCCCTCTTCGATCAGCAGCTGCACGGTCTCAATATGATTGTTGTAGGCAGCAGCCATCACCGCTGTTCTGCCGGCCTCGTCGGTTGCATTGATCGCTGCTCCGGCTTGCAGCAGCTCCTTCACACGCTCGGTGTTCCCCTGCTCCGCGTGTTCGATGAGACTCTGATTCATATTCATATCCTCCGCCTCTCCCTTCTTCGGTTCGGATTGACAAGCTGACAGAACAACCACCAAAACCATGGCGATTACAAGTCTCACTGGATCCCTCCCCATCTGCCGTTTCTATGGGTATGCTATCATGAGAAAGAAGCTTATGAAAAATATTAAAAACATTGATGATCCATAGCTTTATCATATGACTAAAAAGAGGACGAAGCCCTCCTTCCCGGCCCCGTCCTCTATCCTTAAAGATTCACTTTCGTTACTGTGACCGGTATAGCCCGGCCCCAGCACGTTCCCGCTTCTGCTTCTGCCCTTGGGAGTGAAGATACAACTCCTCGTAATACCCGTGTGAATCGAGCAGCTCCTGATGCGTGCCCTGCTCCACGATCTGGCCTTTACTCATGACCAGAATCCGATCCGCCCCCATGATCGTCGACAGACGGTGGGCGATTACGAGCGTGGTCCGCCCCTGGGCGACGAGAAGCAGCGCATTCTGGATCAGCTGCTCCGTATGCGAGTCGAGATTTGCAGTTGCTTCGTCCAGGATCAGAATTTTCGGCTGGAATACGATAATTCGGGCGAAGGAGATCAGCTGCCGCTCGCCTGCGGAAAGGCCGCTGCCCCGCTCCGACAGCCGGGTGTCATATCCTTTGCTCATCCCCTGAATGATCGGGTCTGCACCGATAAATCGGCATGCCTCGATCACCCGCTCCTTGGAGATGCTGTCATCGAACAGCCGCACATTATCCAGCACCGTCCCGGAGTAGAGATAGGGCTCTTGCTGGACCAGCCCGACGATCCGGTGCAGGTCGGATTGCGCCATCTCCCGAATATCGATGCCGTCGATTTTGACGCTTCCTTCCTGTACATCATAGAAGCGGCACAGCAGGCTGATCAGCGAGCTTTTGCCCGCTCCCGTCGTGCCGACGATGCCGATCATCTCGCCGGGCTTCACGTGAAGGTCCAGATCCCGAATGACCGGCGCTCCGTCCCCATAACCGAACGTAATCCGATTGAAATCGATCCGCCCCTGAACCTTCGCTTGATCTATCTGGACCGGCGTCTTCGGATCGGTCACTTCCGGCTGAACCGCAAGCAACCCCCAGATCCGGTTGATCGCCACGCTCGCCGATTGCAGCGTATTCCACTGCTGAGTGATCGTATTGATGGGCTGGAAGAACATCCGGATGTACGTAATGAAGGCATACAGGACGCCGAATTCGAGCGTCAGGCCCAGCACTGCGCGCCCGCCGAGCCAGGTCACGACCGCTATCGCCAGATTGTTTAAAATTTCATACGTCCGGTTGAACAGCACGTTGGTCCGGATTTCCCGAAGATTCGCCTTGAAATAGGAATCGTTGCGTTCTTTGAACTGCCGCTCCTGCTCCTCCTCCTGATGGAATGCCTGGACGAGATTCATGCCGGATAAGTTCTCCGCTGTGAACGCGACAAGCCGGGACAGCCGCGTTCTTGCCATTTGATACGTATGCCGCATATAACGACGGAAGGCGATCGCGATTCCTGCAATGATCGGCAGCAGAATGAGGCAGTACAGGGTAAGCGTCACGTCCAGCTGGAACATCATCACCAAAATGAAGATCAAGGTGAATCCGTCGCGGAAGACACTTAGCAGCACCTGGTTGAAGAACTGGCTGACCGACTCCGTATCGCTGGATACATGCGTGATGAGACTGCCGCTTGGCACCTTGTCGAAGTAGGACATCGACAGCTTGGATATATGCGCGAACAGCCGCTTCCGGATACTTGCAACGATGCTCTGTCCGGCCTTCTGCAGCAGATTGTTCTGCAAATAAGTGAAGACCATGCTTATGAGCGACAAGAGAAAGTAGATGGCGCATATGATCATCAATCCACGGACATCATTCTTGCCGACCAACAGGTTATCGTCGATCGCGATTTTCATCAAGTAAGGCTGCAGCAGCTCGGCGGAAATGGCGATCAAGGTACAGCCGATAAATGCGGTAAAGGTAAGCCGGTGCTCTTTCATGTAACCGGACAACGCGCGGATGGTCGAGACCGGCTTCGTCTTATGCACCGGTGCGTTCGGATCGGCCTTCTGATCCATCTGCCAATTGTTAATGGCCTGTGCCATGGTGCACCATCCCTTCTTCCTGGATATCGTGCAGTATCCGATACACCCCGTCCTGACGCAGCAGCGACTCATGCGTGCCTTGCTGCACGATTTCCCCCCGGTCCAGAACGATAATGTGATCGGCATGCTTCAGCGCACTGATCCGGTGAGCGATAATGATCGTCGTCTTTCCATGCCGAATGCGGCGGATCGTCTCCATGATTTCCGTCTCCGTTACCGCGTCGACGGCGCTGACGCTGTCGTCCAGGATAAGGATGGGGGCGTCCTTGATAATGCCCCGGGCCAGACTGGTACGTTGACGCTGCCCTCCGGACAGCGTAATCCCGCGCTCGCCGAGCCGCGTTTCGAACCGGTTCGGGAATTCCGCGATATTGTCGTACACCCTCGCCTTCCTTGCCGCTTCCTCGACATCAGCCAGCACAGTATCCCGATTATAAAAAGCGATGTTCTCCCGAATGGTCGAGCTGAACAGGAACCCGTCCTGTGGAACGTAGGCGATCCCTTCCCGCAGACTCTTAAGCGTGAGATTCCGGATATCCTCGCCGCCGATGCGGATCGTGTCCGGCGGCGGATCGTAAGTGCGAAGCAGCAGCTTCATGAGCGTGGTCTTTCCGCTGCCGGTGCGACCGATAATGCCCAGCGTTGTCCCGGGAGGGACCTTCAAATGGATATTCCGAAGCACGTCCCTGGCTTCATCCTCCCCGTGGCCGGGTCGATCGTAAGCGAAATTCAAATGCCGTATTTCGATCCCCGTGCGGGCCGGATCCAGCTCCTTGGCATTCGGCAATTCCTTGATATCCGGCTGCTCGTCAAGCAGGGCGTTCAGCCGGTCAAGCGAAGCCCTTGCCCGCTGGACCGCGTTGATGACGTTTCCGATCTGCTGCAGCGGGTTCATCAGCATTCGGATGTACAGCGTCAGTGCAACAAAGTTTCCGACCGTCATACGTCCGATCACCGTCAGGTATCCGCCGAACAGGAGCGCGATGATGAGCGAAGAAGCACCTAGAAACGGAATGATGGACTGGAATAGCGATGAGGCGCGCACCATGCTTAGCTGCTTGTTCAGAATGCTGTCAACCGTTGCGCCAAATCTGCGTTTCATAATATCTTCCACCGCGAATTTCTTCGTAACTCGAATGCCGCCAAACTGCTCCTCCGCTGATTCGGTCATGACGCCAAGCGCCTCTTGCACCGCAAGCGATCTGCTCCGAATAATCGGTCCCAGCCACACGACGATCACCGGAATTAGCAGAAGGGGAGCGATGGACGCGGCCACCACATAGAACGGAACATTCGTAATCATCAGCATGACGATGGTGGACACCAGCAGAATCGACGCATTCACGGACTGGTTAACTCCCATGGAGATGGATTCCCTTACGGTCTTCACATCGTTCATGAAATAACTGAGCAGCTTGCCGACGCCGTTCCGGGAATAGAACCGCTCGCTCAGCCCGGTGAAATGAACGAACAGCCGACGACGGTTTACGAATTCGAAGTACCGTCCCGTATACATCACCAGGTATTGGCCGATCCCCCCCATCACCGCGAAGCCAACCCCGATACCGAGCAGCGTCCAGCTGTACGATGCGATTCCGCCTGCAGACAGCAGCCCGTCCTGTAGATCGTCCGTAAAATGACCGAGCACACGCGGAAAATTGACATGAAACATATTGGCTACCAAATGACAGCAAATCGACAACACATAAATCGGCCACGTCTTCTTAAAAAAGTCAGCAAGTATTCGGTGTGAGTCCAATTTCCCATATCACTTCCTCTTTCGTTAAGTTTGCCTTATCCGAATGTTCCCCCTTTCGTTCAAAGCTGTGATACCTCCATCTTATTAGTTTCTATAAAAAAAATAGTCCTCCTTCCGTCTTCGCGATATTGGCAATGGAATCTTTGAAATCGCTTTAAAGACAACGAGATTTTCTGGAGATATCTTGATGATTGTACTTCACACTATCCAGAACGGTATGGTAAGTGACGTGTCGATGCTTCGCACCGACCATTTGAAATGTAAGAAACCCTGTACTTTGAAAAAAGCACAGGGTCTCTCGACAATCTGACTAACCCTAAACTAGGGTTTAGTTTTTTGTTAGAAGTCAATATCGGGCTTTTCAACATGCTTACCGGTTCTAGAATCAATAATGAATGGTGTATTTTCGTAAACCTCTTTATAAGTCCGTTTCGATTCTTCTCGAGTAGTAGCCATAAGTTTATCTGGATTGTTTTTAGAACCAATAGGGGCTGATGTGGCTGCAAATGCTGCGGTGCTCATTGCAACAACTGAAAATACTGCTACTAAAGCAATGATTGTTTTCTTTTTCACGTTAGCCTTACCTCCGGATATCATTAATTATCTGCCTTGGCAGGGATCAAATTTAATTACTGTAATCTAGTGAGATAGTTTCTTTCCAATTCACCCGTTTTACATATTTTAAAGTCGAGTCAAAGGTACCACTCGAACAATAAGGAAGGGGGGGATCTGCTTAGACACTACCACCACCATCTTCTGTGGAGGAACCTTTTTCTGCACTAGATTTTGATAAAGGAGTCTCTGCATAAACCTCTTCGTAAATCAGAATTTTTTCAGATTATCCCTCCCATATTTAGAATTAATGACTCTCCTAACAATATAAACTCCTAAAAAACAGAAAATGTTATGAAAAATCCCTCTGAGAACCCGTTTTGCATCATTCGCCTAAAATTAAATGGATAACACCATGAAGTGCAAATCAGAACCCCGTTTGATAACATGGTGGTTGCCAATACAAACCAGGTGGACTTAATGAGTTGTAGACGCAAAGCTCATCGGTTTCCCTAAGGAAGCCAAGGAGATTTCCGGCCTGTATGGGTTATGGCCAATGCGTGCATAGCCCGGGTGCAGGCGATGTATAGCAGGCTTCGATCCATCTCGGAGCGGTAGCATGCGGCATTCACAAACGGGATGGCGACCTGATCGAACTCGAGGCCTTTGGCCATATGCGAGCAAGTCACCGTAATGCCCTCCCGGAACTGCTCGCTCTCGAAATCGAGCAAATGGACGTTCTCTTGCAGATGTTTCAGAGCATCATATACCTGCCTGGCCTGCGCCCGCGTCTTGCAAATGATCCCCATCGTATGATAATCCGACTCCAGAAAGCTTTGACTGAGCTTCCTGAGCATATCCAGCTCTTGTTCATGGCTGTCGCAAGAAAGGATGCGCGGCGGTTCGCCATGACGGTCGATCGGAATCATCGTGCCGCCGGGCTGTATCTCCTTGGCAAACTCCATAATCTCCCGGGTCGAGCGATAGCTTTTGGACAGCTCAATGATATCCGCTTGCGGAAAAATGGTCTTGATCGTCTGCAGCGTACTGGAGGAATAAACATTCACCGACTGCTTGCTGTCACCGAGTATCGTCTTCTTGCATGGGAACCAGCGGGACAACACCGCATACTGCACTGGCGTATAATCCTGCATTTCGTCAACCAGCAAATGCCTCACCCGGTCGTAAGGCGAGCTGCCCTCCAAATACATCTTTAGGTAGATCAGCGGAAAAACATCGGCATACTCGATCAGGCCCTTCCCTTTCATCTTAAACAGCTCCGGCTGATTGGCATGCGCATAAAACGCCTTGTACAGGCCGAGCGGTTGCTGGAATTTATACATTTTCTTGACCGCGGTTTTGATTTTGTTCGTTTCGGATTTCGTGAGCCGCTCCCCGTCATCCGTCCGCGCTCCTGCGGCTAGCAGAAGCGCTGTTTTTTCGAGCCTCTGTTTAACAGGCAGCTGTATATTCCGCTCATAAACGCTCCAAATCTCATGTGCCGGCAGCTGCACCCGGTCCATGAGGATGTCGGCAGGCTCGAAGAAATGCTTGTCCGCATAGCTCATGAAAGCTTCAAGCTCAAGGACAAATTCCCGTCTTGCCTTATACCTGATGCGCTCGGCGCTGCCAGGATCCTCGCCGTTCAGCAGCTCCTCCACCTGCTCATAGAATGTCTGGAAGCCCCAGACGCCCGCCAGCTCCTTCTCAGCCAGCTCCTCCATGCCTGCTTCCATGATCTTCTCCTCGCCCAGCTCCGGCAGGACGTTCGAAATGTAGTCGGAGAACACCTTGTTCGGTGAGATGATGAGAATGTCGCTCGATCTGAGCGTTTCCTTATATCTGTACAGCAGATAAGCCACTCTATGCAGCGCGACGGAGGTTTTTCCCGATCCGGCCGCCCCCTGAATGATCAGCTCGTTTGCGTTTTCGTTCCGGATTATGGCGTTTTGCTCCTGTTGAATGGTAGCCACGATATTTTTCATTTTCTCATCCGAAGTGCTGCTCAGCTCCTTTTGCAGAACATCGTCATGTATATTCATCGAGCTCTCGATCATGTACTCCAGCACGCCATCTTTGATTTTATATTGGCGCTTTGCCGTAATCTCGCCGTCAACGATCCCCGCAGGCGCAAGGTAAGATGCCGGTCCCGTCTCGTAGTCGTAGAACAGGCTGGCTACCGGCGACCGCCAGTCGTAGATCAGGTGATGCTGACTCTCTTCCTCGACAAAGGAATGGATACCGATATAATAAGCGCCGGCATCCGGCTGCCGCTTAGTACGAAAATCCACTCTGCCGAAGTAAGGCGAGCCTAACAGCTTGCGTATTTTTTGCAACCGGGCCACCGTCTTCTCCCCGGCATCGATGGACAACGAAATATCCACGCGGTTCGCCGCTCGTTCCGCGGCATCCAGCTGCGCCATATTGACCCACAGGTATTTCTTCGCCTCAATGATGTCCCGATACGAATCGGATACCTTCCCTTCCAGCTCTGCCAGCGTTCGCTGAAGCTCCTTCTGAACATGTGCAAGATATTCACGCTCTTCCGTTTCCTTCCCATTCCGCATAACCCTACGCTCCCTCCCTTAAAGAATAGCTTTAAGTATAGGGGTTTCGGGAAAAAAATATAGACTTATACTTTCCGTTGTAGTATTATATTTTTATCGTGGGTCCAAAAAACCTTATACGATGATGTGCAATATCATTCATACGTAAACCATAATAACCAGGCTGCATCCCCCGGATGCGGACCTGGTTTTTTGTCGTTTTCATCATGAGTATGACGGGCTCATTTTGCCCGCCTTGACATAAGTTTACAGCATGTTTTCTTCGGTAATAATGTGGGAATAGCATCTGTGAGAGGAAGGATATTCCCATGCGGTATCGAAGAAGAACCGGCCATTCAAGCAAAAACACTACCAAGGAAATCCCACCGGCCAACTCATCGACGAATGATACCGATGCTTTAAAACCGGATATCACAAGCAGCCTGGAGCATATCCGAACCACCCTCGGCAACAGCACCGATATCGTGATCAGGGAAATTCCGCTTGATGAAGAGGAAAAACATTATATGGCGATCCTCTATACGGACGGCTTGGCCGACCAAAAAGTCATCTCGGAATCCGTCATGATGGTCGTGGCGGACATTACAAAATCCCTCGTAAAGGAAGATAACGAATATTCGCAGCCTTTCGACGGGCAAAAAATATTAGAAAAAGTCTCTCTCGTCAATCATGAGATCCAGACGATAACCGATTATAAAAAGCTGTTCCATGCTCTATTGTCAGGAGACACGATTTTTCTGATTGACGGCTTGGATCGGGGGATCGCGGCAGGCACCCGGGGTTGGAAGGACCGCGGGGTCATGGAAACCTCGGCGGAAAATGTCGTCCGCGGTCCACGCGAATCCTTCTCGGAGTCGCTGCGAACCAACACGGCCTTGATCCGCCGAAAGATCAAGGATCCGAATCTGTGGATGGAAACGAAGCAGATCGGTCGAATTACCCAAACCGATGTTGCCATCATGTACATTCATGGCATTGCCAATGACAAGATTGTCGAGGAGGTCCGCACCCGGCTTGATCGAATCGACGTGGACAGCATTTTGGAGAGCGGTTATATCGAGGAGCTGATCCAGGACAAGACCCTGTCCCCATTCCCCACGGTTTATAATACCGAGCGTCCCGATGTGATCGCGGCCGAGCTGCTGGAAGGAAAAATCGCCATTCTCGTGGACGGAACCCCGTTTGTTCTGGTCGTTCCGGCACTTTTTGTTTCGTTCCTGCATGCGGCGGAGGATTACTACCAGCGTGCGGATATCAGTTCTTTCCTGCGTTTGCTGCGTTACCTGAGCATCTTCATTTCTTTGCTTGGGCCTTCTCTCTATATAGCCATTACTACTTTTCATCAGGAAATGCTGCCGACGCGGCTTATATTCGGATTGGCCGGTCAGCGGGAGCAAGTCCCGTTTCCTGCGTTCGTCGAGGCCGTCCTTATGGAACTAACCTTCGAGATTCTGAGGGAAGCGGGGGTACGGCTGCCGAAAAATATCGGCTCGGCAATATCCATCGTCGGGACGCTGGTCATCGGGCAAGCTGCGGTTGAAGCTGGGATCATCTCTCCGGCGATGGTCATCGTTGTTGCTATAACGGCCATTTCCAGCTTTGTGGTGCCGTCCTTTAACATGTCCATTGCTTTTCGGATGCTCCGGTTTCCGCTGATGGCGCTTGCCGGATCCTTCGGGCTGTTCGGCATTTTAGTCGGGGTCATCGCGATTGTCCTCCATTTATGCAGCCTGCGGTCGTTCGGAGTCCCGTATATGTCCCCTTTCGCACCGTTAATTCCGGAGGGGCAAAAAGATTCGATCTTCCGTTTGCCGCACTGGTTGTTATCAAGCCGCCCCCGATTGATCAATCAGACCAATTACAAGCGCAGGAAACGTACGCCACCCCGGAAATCGAGAGAATAGACAGATTGAGACCAGCGGGAAAGCGAGGGAAATCCAATGAAACGGATATTGGCGTTGATTCTCTTACATATCGTCGTCACTCTTCTTCTGAGCGGTTGCTGGAACCGCAGAGAATTGAATGAATTGGCCATCGCGGTTGCCGCAGGGGTTGACTGGGTTGATGACCGCTACCGTTTAACCGTCCAGGTCGCAATTCCCGGACAGGTCACCTCGAAAAAAAGCGGAGGGCCCCAAGCTCCTGCTACTTTGTATACGGCTGAAGGCGATACGATCTTTGAAGCTTCTCGAAGGATGACGCAGGTTAGCCCGCGAAAAATTTATTTTTCCCATTTGCGGATGTTTCTGATGGACGAGGCGATGGCAAGGGAGGGAATTGCCAAAGTGCTTGACCTGTTATCCAGGGATCACGAATTCAGACCGGATTTCTACCTTGTTATTACCAGAGGGGCAACGGCAGAGGAAACCCTGAAAATTATGACTCAAATGGAAACGATCCCTGCCAATAAACTTTATGAATCTCTTCAGACCTCCGAGAAGGCTTGGTCAGCAAGCATGACTGTCACACTGGATGAATTGATCAACGACCTCACCAGCAGCGGAAAGCATCCCGTGCTTACAGGACTGATCATAACTGGGGATCGAGATATCGGGAGAACGAGAAAGAATGTGGAAAACATCGACACTCCAGGTCAATTGAAATATTCGGGGCTCGCCGTTTTCAAACTCGACAAGCTGATCGGATGGTTAAACGAAAAGGATAGCAGAAATTATCGACTAATAAGCGGGGACGTTAAAAGCTCTGTAAGCTTTATCCCCTGCAAGAATGAAGGAAAGATTATCATCGAGACGCTGAGAACCGACAGTAAGCTGAAGGGAAGAATCGTCGAATCTCGTCCCGAAATGGACATCCGGATTAATATGGAGGGGAATATCGGAGCCGTGGAGTGCAGCGGCTTGGATCTGTCTGAGCCCGCGACCGTGAGGGAACTGGAAGCTGAAATGGAAGAAAACTTAAAACGAAGCTTGGAGTCTGTTGTCGATAAAGTGCAATCGAAGTTTAAAGTCGACATATTCGGCTTCGGAGAAGCCTTTCGCCGTTCGCATCCGAGAGAATGGAAAGAGATGGAGAAAACGTGGAATGAACGATATTTCCCCAACCTGAAGACCAATATCCATGTGGATTACAAAATCCGGCGAACTGGCACGACCAATGATACTTTTCTCAATGATATTAAGGAATGAGGCTGGACCATGCTAAATATTGCGATAATTGCAGTATCTGCCGCCGTAATCGTCTGGCTTGAACTGCCGAGAATGCTTCGGGAACAAGAATACAGGGAAATCTGGGGGTTTATTGCATTCTTGGTGATTGGCATAGGCATTAGCCTGGCTCAGACGATCTTCAATGATATCCCTACCCCAGTGTCGCTGATAACGATCGTGTTCAAACCGTTCAGTCATTGGCTCTCAATGTTCGGTTTGATTCAATAGGAAAAGGAGCGGTAAAAGATGCATGTAGTAAAAATTTCGTTGCGCCAGGTCAGCATTTTAACCGCTTTGTATACGATCGGCAGCGCGATTCTCATCGTACCATCGGGAATGGCCTCCATTGCTAAACAAGATGCGTGGATCGCCTGTCTGGCGGGGAGCGGTCTCGGATTCATCATCTTGGCGGTGCAGCTGCAATTGTTCAGAAAGCACCCGGAAGCAAATTTGATGCAATGGACCGAGAAGCTGTTTGGGAAATGGATCGGCAAAACGGTCAATCTTCTGCTTTTGCTTACGTTGTTCCTAGGCGGTCCTGCCACGGTATTGCACGAAATCGGCATCTTCATGACCATCCAGATGCTGCCGGAAACCCCGATTCAAGCCATCATTTTCCTCTTCGGTGCTCTGGCTGTGCTGGGCGTGCGCTTGGGGTTGGAGGTGCTGGCCCGTGCGGCGGAAATGCTGTTTCCATGGTTCCTGCTCCTGTTTCTGTCGATGAGCATTTTATTACTGTCGGAGATTCATTGGGAGCATGCGACACCCATTCTTGAATCGGGGATCAGCCCTATCTTCCCGGCCGCACTCTCTTTCGTCAGCATTGCCTTCCTGCCTCACATCGTGTTGATGGTCATCTTTCCAGGAGCCGTCAACCGATCGGCGGAAGCCTACAAAGCCGTATATATCGGAAGCTTGGTTGGTGCTGCCGCGCTATTCTTGATTATTGGGCTATCGATTTTAGTCCTGGGTCCGGACATTACAGCTAGAAATATGTATCCCAGTTATATGCTGGCCAAGAAAATCAATATTGGAAATTTTCTTCAGCGCATTGAAGCTGTTATGGCGGTTATGTGGTTTATCACGTTGTTTTTTCGGATCTCGCTTTATTTTTATGCCATTGCGATCGGCATCAGCCAAGTCTTCCATATTAAAAACTATCAGCCGCTGGTCATGCCGCTCGGGTGGATTCTGGCCGCCGTTTCCGTCTTCATTTATCCCAACGTTCCGTTCAAGCTGCAATGGGACGCAACCATTTGGGTTCCATATACGATCACCGTCGGCTTTCTTTTCCCATTGGTGCTGCTCATCTTGCACGGCTTGCGTAAAATGCTGCCCAAAAAATCAAAAAAGCAATCGGATTCGGCTTGAGCCGCATTGATGCTATGGGCTGCGACTCCGTGCCAATGTATGGAACAGAGCCGCCATTATGCACAGAAAAACGAGCCGAATCCGGTTGCCGGGATTCAGCTCGCTTGGGCGCCACTTGGGGCTCGCAAGTCCTTTTTAGGGACTTGCTGCTGGCTTGGGCGCCTCTTCGGGCCTCGCAAGTCCCTTTTCGGGACTTGTTGCTCGCTTGGGCGCCTCGTTGGGCTTCACAAGTCCCTTTTCGGGACTTGCTGCTAGCTTGGGCGCCTTTTCGGGGCGCACAAGTCCCTTTTTGCTCTTCTGTCAAGAAAGTAGACACCTCTAAGCTAAGCTATGCACTCGTAATAGCACTGCTCAAAACGCACCGGGGACATATACCCAATCGTACTGTTAGAACGTTTTCGGTTGTAAAAAAATTCAAGGTAACGGTACAGCTTCTGCCCGGCTTCCTCTTTTGTTTTAAACTTAGGTTTGCTGTAAATGAATTCTCGCTTTAGGATACTGTGAAACGCTTCAATACAGGCGTTGTCGTAGCAGTTTCCTTTGCGGCTCATACTGGGCTTCATGTTAAATTGCTTCAACTGTTCACGGTACTCTTTAGCGGCATATTGCGAACCGCGGTCGGAATGGTGAATCAATCCCTTCGGAGGCTTCTTCGCAGCATACGCCATCTTTAGGGCATCGAGGGTAAGGTCTGTGGTCATCCGATCGCTTAGCTTCCAACCGACGATTTGTTTGGTGTACAGATCCAGGATGCTCGCAAGATAGAGTTTCCCTTGGCGGCAGGGGATGTACGTGATGTCAGCGACCCACTTTTCGTTGGGCTTTGTGGCTTTGAAATTTTGTTCCAACACGTTAGGGGCAATCGGGAGATCATGCTTGGAATCGGTCGTAACCACTCGGAACTTACGGGCCATGCATGAACGAAGGCCATGTTCGCGCATAATGAGGCCCACCGTACGTTCCGATACCGTCCATCCTTCCTTCACCAGCTCGTTTCGTATTCGGGGACTGCCGTAGGTTTCATCGGAGTCATAGAAGTGCCATTTCACACGTTCAGCCAGCGTTGCCTTACGTTTTTCCCGTTCAGAAGCTTCAGAGGTACGCCATTTGTAATAACCGCTCCGAGACACGTGAAAGAGAACGCACATCTTCTCCAATCGAAACTCGGAGCGATGATCTTCGATAAACTGGAACCTTAGTTCTTTTCTTTGCTGAAGATGTGCATGGCCTTTTTTAGAATCGCAATTTCTTCTCTCAAATCATCAATTTCGCGTTTTTGGTCTTCGATAAGTTGGGTTTGCTGACGTAAGGTTTCCCCATGATTGACAGGCTCGTGCTCGAATGCTCGATACTTTTTGACCCAGTTACGTAATGTGCCTGGATTAATGTTCAACTCATCGGCGATCTGCTCCAGCGTCTTCGACTGTTCTTGCACGTACTTTACGGTTTCACGCTTAAATGTCTCGTTGTAATGTTGTCTATTGCCACTCATTTTTTTTTGACACCCTCTCGTCTGCTTTGTTTCATTATCGTTTTATCACTAAGGGGTGTCCACTTTTTATTCTAGCTGCATTTCGGGACTTGCTGCTCGCTTGGGCGCCTCGTTGGGCTTCACAAGTCCCTTTTCGGGACTTGCTGCTGGCTTGGGCGCCACTTCAGGGCGCGAAGTCCTTCTTGTTGCTTGCCCTCAGCAGCACCACCTTGGGTGCTGCGCTCCATCTACCTTATTTCGATTTTTTCATATAATGAGATATTGAAAATAAACAAACTAGTCTCCCCATCTAACCATTCCTTCCACTAACCTACTAATCCAACTAATCCATCTACTCAATCAAGTATCTATGAATCCACCTGTCGTTTCAATCATTTTCTATCCCACTCATTTGATTCCACTCGCATTACTTCAATTACTGTTATCCCCTACGATTGACGTTTGCCTCCATACGTTTGCTTCCACCCATATTTTACTTTACCGTTACTACTCCACCCGCTTATTGTCGCAATCGCAGCTTTACTTCGTCGCAGACTCCTGCGCCATCAGCTCCCGCGCATATTCGTTCAGGTTGATGGACTTTCCGTGGTTCAGGCGGGATTCCTCCGCCGCAAAGGCAATGAGATGACTCCGGACGGAGGCGCTGGCCGATGTCAGGCTCTCCTGGCCGCTATAGCCTCTTACCTCTTGCAGGAAACTCGCCACGATCCCGCTGTCGCCGCCGCCGTGGCCGCTTGCCTGGGAAGGGATGGAGATTTCCGTCTTCTGTCCGGTCAAAAAGTCGTACACCGTGATGGTTCCTTCCTCGCCGCGAAGCTCCCCGCGCGTCCCCATGATCTGGATTCGGCGTTCCTGCTCGTAGGTGAACCCGCACATGCTGAACATGGCGGTGGCCCCGCCCTCAAACTCCATATTGACGACCTGGTGATCGACCACATTATTGTCGCTCCGGTAGACACAGCGTCCGTAGTCGGTATCGCGAAGGCCTTGAATGATATTCGCCTTGGTCAGCTCATGCGTAAAATGCCCTGCCCATCCCTTGTACTGATCACTCAAATAGAACCGGGGGGCCGAGTAAGGACATGTGGATTCTACCTTGCAGTCCAGACAGCGGTCAGCCGATCCTTCCGGCGCCTGATCCTCGCGAAAATGCATCAGGGAGCCGAAGGACGTAACCTGCGTGCAGGGCCGGTCCATCAGCCAAGACAGCACATCCATATCATGACAGGATTTGGCCAAAATCATCGGGCTCGCCTTGTCAGAGTTATTCCAGTTTCCGCGCACAAAGCTGTGAGCGATATGCCAATACCCCACGTTCTCGTTCAGCTGGATCGAAGCGATCTCCCCGATCGTCCCCTGCTGAATCACGCGCTTGATCGTGCTCCAAAACGGGGTATACCGAAGAACGTGGCAAATGGTCAGCAGCCGGTCGTTCTCCCTTGCCGCCTGCTCCATCTCCAGACACTCCTTCGGATCCGGAGACATCGGCTTCTCCAGCAGCACATGATACTTCTGCTTCAGCGCCTGCATCGTCGGTCCGTAATGCATCCGGTCCTGCGTGCAGATAACCGCGATATCGGCAAGCCGGGGTTCCGCCAGCAGCGGCTCCCAGGATTCATAGCATCGTTCCGGCGGGATACCGTGATTCTCGGCGAACCGGAGTCTGCGCACAGGATCCGCCTCGGCCACGGCGACGAAGGTCAGCTCATGCGGGTAATCCAGCGCATACGGGGCATAGCCCCCGGCGCCGCGGGCGCCTGCTCCGATCAGGATTGCTTTTAGTTGTGTCATGTCAAGTCGCTCCTTTGCATTCACACACGCATTCACAGTTGTATGAACATCTTGTTTATTGGTTGTAGCGTTCCGCCGCCGACTCGTAAATGGCGAGATAGCGGTCGAGTCCCATTTTCTGCAGATTGGCGACATATTGGTCCCAATTGTCAAAGGACTCGTTGCCTGAAATGAATTTATCCCTCATTTCATCCACGTAGGTGGTAATGTCCGTCTGAATGCCGGTAAGCTCGGACTGCTCATCGGCCGTAAAGTTGAACGGCGGCCATATTTTGTCCTGCGGGATAACGTGAGGCTCGGCTTTTTTCGCATTTTCCACGGAGGTCGGAAGCCCTTCCGCCCCTTTAAAATACTTCTGCGTCACGAAGCCTGGATAGTAGCCGCCCGGCCAGATCAAATATTGTCCGACCGCCTGGTCCAGATTCAGCCCGTCCGGGTTGTTCTTGATTTCGTCGACGTAATCCACGTTACCGTCCGCATCTTCCTTATACGTCTCGTCTTTCCACCCCATAAAGAACAGCCTGATGCCTTCATCGCTGTAGAAGTAATCCATCCAGCGGATCATGGCTTCCGGATGTTTCGCTTTATCCGTGAGGACGAACATGCCGATATTGCCGAGCGGGGATCCGGTTGCGGTGTACATCTGATCTCCATGCGGTCCCTTCAGCACCGGCAGGCCCACATAACCTTCCTGGTTATAGATGGCGACCGGGTCCACATTATCCACGACGCCAAGCAGGCCTTCCACGCCCTTCGCATCCACCTCGGTGCTCTTTACGGACATGATGTCCTGCTCCAGCAGGCCGTCCTTGTACAGCTTGTTTACGTACTGCAGGAGCTCTTTATACCGCGGATCGGTCGGAATGAACCGGACCTTTCCGGATTCAGGATCCGAGTCGACGTATATATTCGACGTTCCGTGATTGTTGAGACCGAACGAACCGCGCAAATAATTCACGATGCCCGCCGCTCCGACGCCGCCCCAGGCGATTTCGTCCTTCTGGCCGTTTCCGTTCGGATCGTTCTCTTTAAACGCCTTCAGCATATTGTAAAAATCATCGAGCGTTTGCGGCTCGGATAATCCCAGCTTGGTCAGCCATTCCGACTTCACCCACGGCGTGCCGTACAGCACGGATTTGAATTCCGGATCATACAGCGTCGGCAGGCCGTAAATATTGCCGTCCGGCATCGTAATCCCTTTCTCGATGATCGGATACTTCTCCATGAGGGCCTTAAAGTTCGGCGCGTACTGATCGATAAGATCATTCAGCGGTATAAACGCCCCCTGCTTGCCGTATTTCAGCAGGTCTGCCCGCGGGAACGCCGAAGCGTAGAACATTTCCGGATAATCGCCGCCGGCGAGGAGCAGATTCCGTTTTTCCGCCAAATTGTCTTTATGCACCGTGTCCCACTGGACCTTGATGTTGGTCGTTTTTTCGTACTCCTTCCAAAGCTTGATATTGTTCCAATCCGCGTTGGCAAAGAACTTTCCGGCAAAGCCGGTCACCGTAATCGGCTCGTTCACGATCGGAAACCCCGTCTGATTCAAATTGGCTGCCGTTTCGCCAGGCGTTTCCCCTTCCTTCGACCCTCCCGGATTGTTCGGGCCGCAGCCGGCCGCCAGCGATACCGACAATACGCAGGTCAGCAGAAGACCTCCCCATTTCTTCAGCTTCATCCTTCATCCTCCCTTTTTCTCATCATCCATTCATTTATCCATGCAAGGAATTATCCTTTGATGGCTCCGATCATGACGCCTTTCACGAAGTACCGCTGCAGAAACGGGTAGAGCGCGAGCACCGGTAAATTCGCGACAACGAGAACCGCATATTTGATGCCTTCCACTTCCCGTTGCTGCTTGATTGCCGACTCGGTCGACATCTTCACCATGTCATTCGTTTGACCTTGAATGAGAATTTCGCGCAGGATGAGCTGCAGCGGAAATTTCTCCTTATCCGATAAGTACAAGAGTGCGTTGAAGAACGCATTCCAGTGTCCGACCGCATAGAACAAAATGGTTACGGCAATGATCGGCATCGACAGCGGCAGGATGATCCGGGTCAAAATTTTGATATTCGAGCAGCCGTCGATGGTCGCCGCCTCCTGCAGCTCGTTCGGAATGGACTGCTGGAAGAAGGTTCGCATAATGATGATGTTCCAGATGGATACGGCGTTCGGTATGATCATGACCCAAAGTGAATTCAGCATGCCCAGGTTCTTGATGAGCAGATAGGTCGGGATCAGCCCGCCGCTGAAAAACATCGTGAAAACGAGCAGTGCCATGATCGCATTGCGCCCGACAAAGTCCTTCCGCGACAGCGGATAAGCCGCAAGAATCGTCATTGTCAGGTTGATGAGCGTCCCGAGCGAAGTGTAGATCAGCGTGTTGGTAAAGCCGCTGATGATATCCTGATTTTGAAATATTTTGACATAGGAGTTCAGATTGAAGCCTTTTGGCCACAGCAGCATTTCGCCCCGAAGAACCGTCTGCGGATCGCTGAAGGATGCGCTTAGCACGAACAGCAGCGGGTACAGGACAATGAGCGTGACGAGGATCAGGATCGTGTAATTAATGATGTTGAAGATGCGGTCTCCCCTGGATTCGATTTGCATGATACTAAAGCGCCCTCCCCTACCAAAGACTTGTTTCGCTCACGCGTCTGGAGATAAAGTTCACGACAACCAACAGGACGAAGTTGATGACGGAATTAAACAATCCGACGGCGGCCGAGAAGCTGTATTCGGCATTCTGGATCCCCATCCGGTACACGTAGGTGGCAATAATGTCGGAGCTCTCCATGTTCAAATTGTTCTGCATCAGCAGCACCTTCTCAAAGCCGATGCTCATGATGCTTCCGATGTTCAATATCAGCAAAATGATGATCGTCGGCATGATGCCGGGAATGTTAATATGCCAGATCCGCTGGAGCCGTGTAGCCCCGTCCACCCTCGCGGCTTCATGCAGCTGGTTGTCGATGCCGGCGAGCGCAGCCAAATAAATAATGGAGCTCCATCCCATGGTCTGCCAAACATCGGACAGCACGTACAGCGTTTTGAACCAGCCCGGCTCAGTCATGAAATTAATCGCCTTGCCGCCGAACATCTCAATAAAATGATTGAGGATGCCGTAGCGCGGCGACAGGAAAATCATCATCATCCCGACGACCACGACGATCGACAGGAAATGCGGTGCGTAGGTTATCGTCTGTACGAATCGCTTGAATTTCTCGGCACGTACCTCATTCATGAGCAGCGCCAGAATGATCGGCACCGGGAATCCGACGGCCAGGCTGTACAGCCCGATTCCGAGCGTATTCTTCATCAGGCGCCAGAAATAATAGCCGTTGAAAAACCGTTCGAAATGGTCGAGTCCGACCCAGGGGCTGCCCCAAATCCCTTGGGTTGCAATAAAATCCTTAAATGCAATCTGGATTCCGTACATCGGCACATACTGGAACAGGATGTAGTAGGCAATGACCGGAGAGATCAGGACGTACAGCTGCCAATTACGCCAGATCCGGTTCCACTTATAGCGGCTGCGTTTCGTTTCAGTTGCCGCGATGGCTGGAGACTGCAGCGACGTGTTGGCCAATTTAGCATCACCTCATTGAGAAATAGTAGGGGGACGAAAAATCGGTGTAGACTGCCCCGAAATGACAGCGCTTGCAATTTTGTGATTAAAAAAATGAAGGTTTCCCCCTTCCTGCATACGATAAAGCTTTTTCGAAAATGAGATCCACCATCTTCCCCCTTTTGGTTTGTTCGTTGTGCCACATTGGCAACCATGAAGCTATCTATGCATTAAACCCATGTGACATGGGGTTTAATCCTTTTTGGATATAGACTCAAATTAAAAGATATCATTTGGATGATAATTTGGACCTCTTTAAGCAGGCAGTTTCTAGAATAATGGGGTTAGACGAGATATTTAGGGACGGTGACTCGTATATATAAAAGCTTGTTATACAAGCAAAATAAACGAAGACAAGACAAAATGAGTTCTATAGAGGAAGGTGCTGGGTAAATCCAAAACATGATCAAAAATATCCAAAAACCTTTGATTTTTTTCCCATGATAATATAGCCGCATCGTAATTGTCAAACATTTTTTTGGATTAATTTTGGTGTTATTCCTGGAATTTTGGCGCAAAAACATCACAAATACAGCTGAAAAACAATACAAAAGCAGAAAAAAACACTACAAAAACAGCGCAAAAACAGCCGCAAGCTTTGCAAGCTTGCGGCTGCTATTTTTACGCCTATTTCCTACTCGTGATCGAATTGCACACGGCCAAACTATTATATCCGATCCAATCTGGAGGACTCCCGAATGATCAAAGAGCAGGGCAGCAAAATTTTGGTAGCCGCCTTGAAATGTCCGTCCAAGTAATCGACGATGGATTTCGCGGCGACTCTGCCGATTTCATGCTTCGGCACCGAAACGGACGTGAGCGGCGGGGTCGTATACTGCGCTACATCGATATTGTCCATGCCGACAATCGCAATATCGCCCGGGATGGTGCCGCCGTTCTCGATCACCGCCCGCATGGCCGGAATCGCCAGCATGTCGCTTGCGCAAAATACCGCCGTCGGCCATTCCGCCTTCGGCAGCTTGCCCAGCAAATCGTTCATATGGCTAAAGCTTCGATCCACGTTCCAGCCCGTGTTCATGATCCAGTCCTTCCGCAGCTCCAGATTCGCTTCAAGGATCGCGAATTTGTAGCCGACATACCGCTCCTCGCTCTCCATTTGATTGGAATAGGCAGGTCCCCCGATAAAAGCGATCCGCTTGTGCCCTTGATCAATCAAGTGGCGCACCGCGGATCTGGCGGACAGCACCCGGTCACAATCCACCACCGGGACGGTCAAGCTTTCATCGTTTAAGCTTACCCCCATAATCGCGACGCCTTCCTGCTGGATGAGCTCAAACAATTCCTGGTCATACCAGCTGATCGCAACCAAGCCCTGGGCCCCGGTCTCCTTCAGCATCAGCCGCAGCCGTTCTGCATCGCTAACCTCCTCGCAGGTGCGAACGATGGCCGGAGGCTGTCCGAGCTCCTCCATTTTTTCATGGAAGCCTGCAAGAACCTTCGAGAAATAAGGATGGTCATCCATCAGAAGCTGAGGAACGATACAGACGATTCGCTTGATCTCCGTTCCATTATCACGTGCTGTCTGCATCGGTTCCTGAAGCTTATACCCCAGCTCAAGCGCCGCCTCCCTGATTCTCTGCTTGGTGTCTTCGCTGACCGGACGGCTTGTATCGTTGCTGATTGCCCGCGAGACCGTGGATATGGATACCCCGACCCGCTCGGCAATGTCTTTTAGTCTAGCCAAACGTATTTCCTCCTCCGCAAAGTTGGAGCCAAATTCTCGCTTTCTATTGATCCTATCATACCTTGGACCCATTTAGAGCGTCAAATCGCGCCGAAGAGGAGGATGTATACCACGAAACCGCAGCAGACGGAATCGGCGAATAAGCCTTAGGATCAGGAAGATACGACCGTCCGTCCGGCCTCCTTCTCCTGCTTCCCGATACGGAACAGCACCAGTGCCAGCCCCACAGCAATCGCAACACCCGCTGCCCCAAGCCATGTGATTGATGATAGAGATATGCTATTAACGGCAATACCGCCGAGTCCGGCCCCCGCAGCCATGGACAGCTGCATCACCGACTGGTTCAGTCCCAGCATGACTCCGGATGATTCCGGCTCCAGCTGGACCAGGTTGAATTGTTGTGTCGGACCGGACGACCAGGCGGACAAAGACCATAGGATCAGCATGGCGAACACTGGAAAAGCTGCAGCGGATGCATTCGTGAACGATAGCAGGGCTAACGCAAAAATGTGGATGATCATCCCGAAGGTAAGGGTCAAGGATACACCCCACCGGTCGGTGCTGTATCCGCCGAATTTCGACCCGACCAGGCTCGCAATGCCGAAAGCGAACAGCGCTGCGCTGATCCATTGTTCGCCCAAGCCGCTGACGCTTAGAAGATAAGGGGAAAGATACGTATAAGCTACGGAATATCCCCCAAGCCAGAAGAAGGTTATTCCCAAACCGAGCGCCACTTTCGGCTTTCGAAGCAGTGCAAATTGCTGAAGCAGCGGAACCGGAGCATCGCCTTGAATTTTCGGAATCGCTTTATATAAGACAACCATCGCTACGATACCCAGAACGGCAATCAGGCCGAACACCGACTTCCAGCCGAAAGCGGCGGCTGTCACGCGCCCGAGCGGGACACCGATAATGAGCGAAGCGGTAAAGCCCATGACAACCGTGGCAATGGAGCTTGCCTGCTTGCCCTGCGGTGCGATGCGGGCGGCGATGCCGAGCGCGGTGACGACCACCATCCCTGCCCCCATCGCCATAATGATGCGGGCAATGACAAAGGGAACATAGCCGGGAAGCGCGAACGACAATAGATTCGCAACAACAAACAGTCCGAGCGAATAAACCAGCAGCCGCTGGCGTTCCAGCTTCGCGGTCAGCGCCATCAACACCGGGGTCAGAACGGCGTACACCAGCGAGAAAATCGTAATCAGCTGGCCCGCGGCCGTAATGGTGATGCCGAGGGAATCCGCGATTTTGTCCAAGATCCCCGAGATGATGTATTCCGATGTCCCTACTAAAAAACTCACGATAGCCAGCAAGTATATTTTCCAAGCATTCTTCATAATTCCACTCCTTATATATTTAAATATCGCAAAATATCGATATATGAAACCAATAAATATACATATCGTAATATGTAGATATGTAGTGCGGAACAAGACTGAATATTCCTTGGCCAAGGAAGCATTCAGTTCTTGTAGGTTATATTTCCTGCTTCAAATATTCGCCGATTTGACGGATGACTTCCTCATCACGCTTGTAATACGTAAATTTGCCGATCCGCTCGGTCTTGATCAGTCCGGCCCGCTGCAAAATGGACAGATATTGCGAAGCTGTCGATTGCGTCATATTCAATTTCTCGGTCACCTGGCTCACGCATACCCCGATTTCCCTCATATCAATCCCTTCATGGGGCGTAAAATGCTGCTCAGGCTCCTTAAGCCACCGCAAAATATCAAGCCGCGATTCATTGGACAGTGCTTTGAAGATTTCGATTGGTTTCATACGAATCATTATATCGTGAATTATCGATATGTCAACGGTCGTTTCCGGTCGGACATTACGTGATCATCTTCAGAATGTTCACGATCTCCTGTTCCGTTCTCGAATCCTGCACGGAATCAACATGATCCGGCTGGAACAACTGGTATTTTTTCAACTGGTAAAAGTCCATCAACGCCTGCTTTAAGGTCATGTCGTAATGAATCGAGAACAGCGGGTCCATGATCCGCCGAAGCACGGCATCATCTTGAACCATAAACAATGCGGCATTCAAACGGTTGAAGACGCCTTGCTCCATCCCTGCCTCGAAAAAAGTCTCCAAGTTTCGATATCGGATCTGCTGTGCTGCAATCAGACGGTCAAACAGCGTCGGGTAGGAATCTCTCAGATCTTCCAGGAAGAGATCCGACACATAAACGACGCACCGCAGCGATTGCTCGTATATTTTCTGAAAGCGTTCGGCAAAATCGATGTCCTGCTGAATAATGCAGGTTACGCGGCGATAGGCGCATTCGAAGCCGCGACGGAAGCCCAAATCAAGCGGCAATTCGATGTCAACGTACTTGGGGTCCTTCGCACGACGCAAGCACTTCTTCCCCATTTCAGGCAAAGCGACGGCGGTACGGTCATCAATGTATCCTCCGTTGGCGGAAGAGTGGCTTTTCCGCTGCTGTCGCTGTATCATGCGAGCAAATGGGCCATCGAAGGCTTTTCGGAATCCCTTTTTTACGAGATGGCTGCTCATCAAATCAAGGTGAAGCTCGTAGAACCCGGCAACGTGGCCACGGATTTTACCGGACGCTCCCTCGATCTGTTGACCGATACGTCGCTCGATGCTTACGCCACGTATACGGAAACGGTTCTGCAAAAACAAATGAACAGCTTTGAAGTCCATGTTTCCGAACCGAAGCTCATAGCGGAAACGATCTTCGAAGCGGCAACCGATCCGTCCGATCGCTTCCGTTATTTGGTTGGGGCTGATGCCCATTACCTGATGGATCTGCGAAGCAAAACATCGGATGAGGAGTTTATGGCAGGCATAACGAAGCAGTTCAGCTGAAGATCAGCAAAGACGCAAGCCGCCCTACAGCCTTATTTTCCAAGCTGGGAGCGGCTTATCCAGATTAATGGCTGGATGTCACCCGCTTTGCTCGGCCTTCTCCACGTACAGCCGGCAGCAGGGACAACAGGCCCAGAACGGCTAGCAAGGCGCCGACCCAAAGCGGTGAAGCCAGGCCCAGTCCAGCATCAATCGTCAGCCCGCCTAAAGAAGACCCGACCATGACCCCCAAGCTGATCACCGAGCTGTGAATCGTCGTAACAATGGATCCCGTATCGGCTACGCGCGTTACCCGGGTAGCCATCGCAGGGTTCATCGGCACGCCAACCAGACCGACGATCACAACGGAGATCACGGCGATCGCGGGGCTGTGAACGAACAGGCCGAACATCACGAGCGCAGCGGTCAGTGCGGTCAAGCCAATCGTCAGAATCGGCATCATGTAATGATCCGCCAGCCTGCCGGTAACGATGTTGCCGATGACCGTCGCGATGCCGTAAACGCCGAGCAGCATGGGTACGGTCTCAGCACCGAAGCCTGACAGATCGGTGAGTATCGGGGAAAAATAGCTGAACGCGGCGAAGGTCCCCCCGATGATCAGCATGCTGGTGGAATATGCCGCCCACAGCCTAGGATTCTTAAGCGCGCCGATCTCCTCCCGAAAGCTGATCTTCTCGGACTTCGGCATGGACGGGATCGTGAACAGGCCGATAAGTCCCGATATGAGCAATAGAATCACAACCGCCCAGAAGCTCGCTCGCCAGCCAAATTGCTGTTCGATCCAGATTGCAAGCGGCAGGCCGATGGCGGTAGCCACCATCAATCCGCCTAGAACGATCGAGGCTGCACGTCCTCTGGCACTCTGGCCCACCAGGCTGAAGCAGATCGTCAGCGATATGCCGAAGGCCGCGGCGGAGGATAGGCCGGTCATGATCCGGGCCGCCATCATCACCTCATAGCTTGGAGCCATAGCGCCAAGCACCTGACCGGCCAAGAAGATGGCGGAGACGATCATGAACGATTGCTTTCGCGGCACTTTCAGCAGGACAGCGGTCAGCAGCGGCCCTCCCACGATCATCCCCGCGGCATACGCAGTGATCAAGTACCCGATCGCTGCCACCGATACTTGGAATTCCGCAGACAGTGCAGGCATGATCCCCGCGACCATAAACTCGGAGGTCGTCATGGAGAAAATCATAAGACCCATAATATAAATGGATAACGGCATACAAAATCCACTCCTTCACAAATATTTTTGTAGTGATTGGTACAAAAATTGGTCGGTCATCGTCTATTCCGCACCAGGCTCTTATTGGCGGACATGGCCCACTCGGGCTTTCACTCGGAACTGTACCGGGATTACCTTCTTCGGCAGACATTAATGGCTTCTACCGGGATTACCTTCTTCACCAGACTTTATAGGGCCTCACCGAACCATTCACCGAACCTCTTAGCGGGCTGACACCGGACCGTCAAACGTTTTCTGGGAGCTGCTTTTTAGCAGTCTCAACTTTTTTACTACACAGTACAAAATTGATGTAATTAAACGACTTTATCGCCGCCCGCCCTGTCTAAACGAAGCCTGCAATGGCTGCAGGACGATCCTGCCCGGCCTCAACGTCTGGAAAGTACGCTATGCTGTTCTCACTGTAAACGGCTCCTTTCCTAAGTTTCCAGCTCATTATATATATTTTGTAACGATCGGTCAATAAGCTTCGCCAGCCTATTCCCCGACTTGAGCAAAGGTCCATGCTCACGTAACAACCCAAACGCGAAAAACCCCGCCTCACTTTCTGTAAGACGGGGTTTCCTGCGCTTCCGCTCCTTGCTTGCCTACGCCTGCACTTCTTGCGCAGCGTCCAACAGAACGGCGTTGATTCCGTTCAGGAATGCGAGCGCGCTGGCCTTGATGATATCCGTGTCCATTGCGCGGCCGGAATAGCTCTTCCCTTGGTACTCGATTCGGATGTTGACCCGGCCGATGGCCTCTTTGCCGCGGGAAAGGCTGTTGATTTTGTAATCCTTCAGCTCGACGTCCAGGCCAACGATCGTCTTGATCGCGCTGTACAGCGCATCGATCGGGCCGTCTCCCACCGTGCTGTCCTGCACCGTCTCCCCGCCTTTTTTCAACTTGACGGTAGCGGTAGGATGCAGAGCGTTCGTGACGACCTGGAAGGAATCCAGCTCATACAGATGGCTGCCGGCGTCTTCGTAAGTCCGGTGATGCGTAACCAGGTAAAAGACGTCATGGTCGTACACTTCCTTCTTCGCGTCGGCCAACTGAAGAAATTTCGCGAACAGCGCCTCGAATTCCTCGCCCTCGCCTGCGTCAAAGCCCAGCTTCTCGACCGCGTTTCGGAAGGCGTGTCTTCCCGAACGGGCCGTCAGAATCAGCTCCATGCTGTCGGCGCCAACCTCCTCCGGCGACATGATCTCATACACCTGCTTATCCTTCAGCAATCCGTCCTGATGGATGCCGGAGGAGTGGGCAAAGGCGTTCTCGCCCGTAATGGCCTTGTTCACCTGCACATCCAGCCCCGTCAAATACGTCAGCAGGCGGGAGGTCTTGATCAGCTCCTTCGTCCGGATGTTCGTGCTCGCGTTGAAATAATTCTCCCGCACCTTCAATCCCATCACCACTTCCTCCAGCGATGTATTGCCGGCGCGCTCTCCCAATCCGTTGATGGTGCACTCCACCTTCTCGGCGCCGTTCTTCACGGCTGCTAGCGTATTGGCCGTAGCGAGTCCCAGGTCATTATGACAATGAACGCTTAGAATGACTTGATCGTTCAGGTTTTTGAGCCGCTCCTTGATTTTGTGAATCAGCTCGCCGAACTCTTCCGGCACGGCATAACCGACCGTATCGGGGATGTTAATCATCGTTGCCCCCGCTTTGACGACCGCTTCGATCGTTGTCCACAGGTATTCGAAGTCGGACCTGGAAGCGTCCTCTGTGGAATATTGCACCTGCGGCAGCAGCGTTTTCGCATATTTCACCGCATCGACGCCCATTTGCAGCACCGCATCCTTGGAGCGGTTGAATTTCTTCTCGACATGGATATTCGAGGTTCCGAGCACGATATGAATCAGCGGGTTTTGCGCCAGCTTGATGCTTTCGTACACCGCGTCGATGTCGCTCTTCACGGCCCGCGCCAGCGCGGTAATCGAGACGCTGTCACCTACGGTTCGTGCAATTTCCCGGACGGACTCGAAATCCCCGGCCGACGAAGCAGGAAAGCCCGCTTCAATGATGTCCACGTTCAGCCGTTTCAGCTGCTGGGCAAATTCAATCTTCTGGTGCACGTTCATTTTCGCGCCCGGTACCTGTTCTCCGTCGCGCAAGGTTGTGTCAAGGACGATAATGCTTCGTGTCATTTCTGATTCCTCCCCGGAAAGTTATCGTTGATCTATATCTATTTCAAGCGGGGTTGGTTAAACCCGGAATTTAACCAACAAAAAACCCCGTCTCTGCTATAGAGACGAGGTTGAACCCGCGGTACCACTCTAATTCATTTTACAAGTAAAATGATCTTCTTCGATGGCCATCACCATCTATCCCTGTAACGGTGGAACTCCGGCTTACCCTACATTGTCAGGCAGCTGTTCATAGACGAGTTCAAAGGGAACGACATTACCGTTTCGCACCTGCCAACGGCTCTCTGAAAAGTCATTTCGCTTCTACTATTTCTAATCGAAACATTTGGATTATGCGATTGAATTGATAACTATGTTAGGGAATGAACAGCGATTTGTCAACCCTTTATTTCCCAATTGGTTATACCAATGAGTGCGCCGGCAGCAAGCCGGATTTTCTCACATTGTCCAGGAAGTCCTGGAACTCCGGAATATTCAGCTGCTGAGCCGCGTCGGACAGAGCGGTCGCCGGATCGGGATGAACCTCCACCATGACGCCGTCCGCGCCGGCAGCGAGGGCCGCTCTTGCACATGGAGCCAAAATATCCTTGCGTCCCGTAGAATGCGTAACGTCCACGAGCACTGGAAGGTGGGTTTCCTGCTTCAGGATCGGCACCGCCGAGATGTCCAGCGTATTTCTTGTAGCCTTCTCATAGGTCCGGATTCCGCGCTCGATCAGCATGACCTGCGTATTGCCGCGGGATACGATGTATTCGGCGGCATGCACGAATTCATCGATCGTAGCCGCAAGCCCGCGCTTCAGCAGAACCGGGGTCTTGACGTCGCCCGCTGCTTTGAGCAGCTCGAAATTTTGCATATTCCGGGCGCCGATCTGAATGACATCGATATAGTCGCAGGCAAGCTCGATATGAGCTGGATCCACGATTTCGCTGATCGTTTTCAATCCGAATTCGGAAGCCACTTCCTTCAGAATTTTGAGCCCCTCAACGCCCAGGCCTTGGAAATCATACGGCGATGTTCTCGGCTTGAACGCCCCGCCGCGCATCACGGTGATGCCCGCTTCTTTCAGGGCCTTTGCGACCTGGCGAACCTGTTCGTAGCTCTCAACCGAGCATGGTCCAGCAATCATAACCGGCGTTCCGCCGCCAATGACCGTATCCCCAAGCTGGATCAAGGTGTCCTCCTTCTTCTTCTTGCGGCTGACGAGCAGATGCTTCTTATGGTCGACCTGCTGCAGCTTCAGCGATGCCTGGAAGATCTGCTTGAACAGATGCCGCACCGTTTCGTTATCGAACGGGCCGTGGTTGTGCTCGACCAGGGCATCCAGCATTTTTTTCTCGCGTACCGGGTCGAAATTCGGCACTCCCTGCTTCTGCTTCTCCTGCCCGATCTCCTGGGCTAGGCGCGCCCGCTCCGACAGCAGCTCCAGCAGCTGCAAATTGACGGAATCCAGCTCTGATCGCAATTGCTCCAAACGTCCTTGACTCATATCGAATCTCTCCCTTATGTGTATGATCTGATATAAATAAAAAAGACCCCCCGCCGCAAGGGACGAGGAGTCGTGGTACCACCCTTATTAGATATGCAAAAAAACAGTTCCTTCTTCGCTTATCTCACTTGAACCTCTTAACGCGAGGGCCTCGGGTAAACCTACCGCTTCCCATTCTTTGGAATGCGAGCTATCGGAATACCGGCTCCGGAATGAACTTCGGCGGAGAATCTTCACCCGGGCGCTCTCAGTCGGTGGCAGCCCTTTCCTGTCAGGAAGCTTCTGTCGCTTACTCTTTCCATCATTGCTTGTTGCAGCATGTCTTGTTATGAATTTATAAAGCATTGTATTACACACGGCAAAGGAATTGCAAGAGTTTATTTTAAAGCTTAGGTGCTTTGGTGTGGTGAATCGCCAAATACAAGGGCAACGGACTCGAGGCCAGGCTTTGTATTAAAAAGAAATGCCGGCGGGTTCCGCCGCTTCCCTGTTCATCCATTTCCCGTTGGTGAAATCCGGGATCGCAACGGCGGCGCTTCCAGTCTCGATCGATTGTTCGGACAGGGCGGTCACCGCCATCCAGGACGCCATATCATAGACGTCGATCGGCATCTCCCTTTCCTGAAGAACACTCTCGACAAATGCGCGGAGGCACAGATAGTCCATCCCGCCATGGCCGCCCCGCACGCCGTCTTGCATGTATTCGGTCCACAGCGGATGCTCGTATTCCTGAAGGTAATGCTCAAAGGGTTCCCACTCATGGAGCGGACTTCGTCCTTCCAGGTGAATGACGCCTCCGTCCTCCATCCAGATGCCCCGGGTTCCCTGAACGCGCCCGCCGCGGGAATATGGACGGGGCAGCGACGTATCGTGGGTCAGCAGAATGGTCTCCCCGTTCGCACATTGAATCATGGTTGTTACGACATCGCCAAGGGCCATCTCCGTCCGTGCCACGGGATGGTCTTCGCCCAAATGCCGGCGGGCCCAATCCCTTACGCCGCGCGATTTGGTCGCCATGGAGGACAGCTTGGTCATCCGGTTTCCGCGATTGATATTCAGCAATTTGGCGGCAGGACCCAGACCATGCGTCGGGTACACGTCGCCGTTGCGGCGCAAGTAATTGTGGATGCGATAGTGGCGGTTCTCTATTCCTTTGGCAACCTCATCCCGTAGATCATGCCCGTATGCCCCTTGGCAGTGGATCAGCTCGCCGAACACTCCCTGACGGACCATATGCAGCAGCGCCATTTCCTCCCGGCCGTAACAGCAGTTTTCCAACAGCATGCAAGGCGTGCCGGTCGCTTCATACGTGCGCACGAGCTGCCAGCATTCCTCCAAAGAAGCGGCTCCCCCCACTTCCGACGCCACGGGCTTGCCGACCTGCATGGCCGCTATGGCAATCTCGCTGTGGCTGGTCCAGGATGAGGCGATAATAACCGCCTCAACATCCTCGCGACCGATGACCTCGCGATAATCCGAGCAGCTGGCTGGGGCAGGTCTGCCCATATCGGTTACCACTCTCGCGGCCTCTTCAAGCCGATCCTCGTAAAGATCGGATATGGCCGCAATTTCCACGTCCGGCATTTCTACAAGCAGCTCGAGCAGACTTTTGCCGCGCTTGCCCAGACCGATGAAGCCGAGCCGCAGCGTTTGTCCTCTCCCGCCGATCATCCTGTTCATATTTCGACTACGCTCCTTTTCGATTGGCAGGCTATAGATGCTTCCTTAACCTGCATCACGTAAAATGCTGTTTTCCGCGTTTCCCCTCATCGGCTTAAATATGCCGACCTCCGCGTAATTATTCCATTGATTCGAGGTATTGCCCGAACCGTTAATCCGGATATACCTCGCGGTGACTTCCGGAAAAAGGAACACCTCCGGTTCGGCCGTCAATCCCGAGCTGACCCCCTCTGCATACACCTGCTCCCAATGAACACCGTCCACTGAAACATCGATGGTGAAATAGGACTTTCTCGTATTTCCGCTGAAAAACGCGATCGATACCGCTCCAACCTGCTTGGCCTCGCCGAGGTCATACTGAATCCACTGCGGTCCCTCCGAGGTCCAGCGGGTAATCATGTCTCCGTCCATCGTTTTATCGGGCGTATGGCCTTGGTTCGCCTGAGGGACTGCGCTGGCCGTGACCTCCCGGACCGGCAGACGGAAGCCCGGAGGGGGATCGCCGATCAAAGGTCCGACCGTAAAGGCAATCGTATATCGGTTGCTCACTTCCGGCCTCGACGGATCGGTCACGTCAATATAGGTTTTTCCCGGAATACTTTCAGCCGTCTGGACCGAAACCTCATGACCGGACACCGCCTCGACCTTCGGCACCTTCGACCGCTCCCCGTACGGCACTGTCCATTCGTAATACGTGCGCTGCGGGTCAAATCCGGCGAGAGGGGTCCCGTCCACGAGGATGGATTCGGCTTCAGGCAGCGGAACCTTCTCAGGCAGCGGACCATCCGGGATCGTCCAATCATCGAGGCTGCGGACGTCCGGAGACACTTCCGGCAGCGGTGCCGAGGCTGTCAGCGGAACCATCCACAGGGACAGACGTCCTCCGGTCACGCCCTCCATATGGACGGCCAGCTTCCGAATGCCGTGATTGACGGTTTGCCCCGAAGGATTCGGCGTCCCTTCCAGCGGCTCAGCCTTCATCGCGCTAAACGCCGCTCCCTCCGGAGCGTCCAGCATCCGCACGTACAATTTCTTATCGTTCTGCGTCAACACGGCCTCTTGTCCGCTGCCGAGCACGTCGATCTCGGCTTCCGTGTGCATGAACCAATACAGCTCGGACGGCGACTTGAGTTCGAACTCGTCTTGAACAATCAATTGCTCGCGATCGCCGGTCAGCATCAATCCCCGCTTGTAGGACCATGCATCCTTCGGATACCGCTCGGTCAGGTCGATCACGCCAAATGCGCCGCGAGGCTTGGATTCGCTCCGGACAAGCGGTGCCTTGGCGCCGTAATCCTGCATAAACACAGGGTTTTCTTGCGGATTGATGACCATGACGTTCTGCCCCTGCGCGCCTTTGCGGTAATAAGTCCAGCGTTGACCGCCGGCATAATCCCAGAAGCCGGGGAGACTGTAATTCTCCATCCCCAAATCGGTTGCCCAGCGTTCTCCCAGCGCATCAAATACAAAGGTGCCGGCGTCCATATCGATATGGCTGAGCAGCGTATCGTTAAACCCCTTTATCGAGGCATACGCATCGTTCAGATTTGACCAGCCGCTGCGCATGGATATCGATTCGATTCCGGTAAATACCCGGTCGAGCGCTGCCGGCTGCTCGTCAAACATGCCCGGGCGGTAGAACAGCAGATAGTACGGGGAAAAAGCCCCTTCCCGCCGGGTCAGCTCCCCCGCATACCAGGCGTAATGCGGCTGATCGTAGAAATCGGCCATCCAGAGCGTTTGGGGATGCACGTTCGGCGTTGCCGAATCGTAAAAGTTAAAAAATCCTCCCGGCCCCCATAAATGCAGCGGATATTCCCCCGATGCCTTCACGCCCTTCAGCTCCGCCAAGCCATAGTCGGTTCCGAGCGTATTATGCATTGCAGCAATCTTATAAAAAAGGAACTCGGTCCCGTACTGCCAATAATGCGGCCCTTCAGGCCATGAGCCGTCCTCCGCGAAGAATCGAAGCGTATGCTGCAGCTTGCCGTAGGACCCCCGGAGAATTTCCAGTCCGGCTTGAGTCGCTTTCTCGTCATCGCCGAGCATGGCGAGCGCCGCAACGGCAAAGCTGCCGTTATCCACGAAATTGATGTTGTTGAACTCCCCATTATGGGTGAATTCCCCACGGTACCAAGCGAGTGCATGACTGAACGCATGCTTCATGACCGCCTCCCGGACCATGCTCCGCTCTTGTTCCGTCATGGCGTCGTACAGCCAGTCGTAAGCGAGCGTAAATCCAAGCGTCATATACGTTAAGGAGAGCATATTGTTATAGCGGCCTCCCCAATCCGGGAACGACGCGGCGGATTCAAGTTCCTGCACGGCCCGCTGTGCGTAAGCCTCATCCCCGGTTAGCCGGTACATCATCGCCGTACGGATCAGCAAATCCCGCACATTGCTGTTGCTCCCCCCGTTCGGAAGATAACCGTACGGCTCCGCATCCAGCAGCCGATCCGTTTCCCGCTTCAGCTGCTCAAACCAAGCCGTGACGTATTCATCCTTGCCGATCAGGCTGCGGGTTAGGGCAAAATCCTCCGCATTCGCCAGAACGCGCGGATGGACGCCTTCGTTGCCGCTGGATGCAAGCTTCCCCATCAAGTCTGTCTCATCCGGTATAACAAAAATATAGGCCTTGCCCGTAGCCGATTTCCCCGACGCCGTCGTTGCCGTCACTTCAAATGAATCGTAGCCGACATCATTCGAGGCAGGCGTATAAGTAAACGAACCGTCCGAAGCGAGAGACATTTCGCCGCGCGGAGCGCCGGTCAGCGTCCACTCCACAGCCTCCTCCGAGAGAAGACGGCCTATCCGCCCTTCTAATGGCGTGTTCTTCCCGGTGGAGTACCACAGGAGGTCAAGCACGGGCGGCCCGTCCTTCGGCAGCACCTCGATCATGGCCGCCGCGGCGGCGGGCCCTCCCTCCTTGCCGATGGCCACAAACAGGAAGGAATCCGGGCCGGCGTAATCCCGGTTCGGGTAATAGCGGAACGAACCGTCGGAAGAGACGCTTACCGTGCCGTGGCGGGGCGCCGCCGCCAGCTCAAAGGAAACGGAGCCGCCGGAGGTACCGGAGCTGTCCGCAGCGGTCAGCTGCCCGTCCAAAACGCCGTTTTCATTCACGGTGCCCGCATAGGGCTCGGCAGTCAACCCGGGTGGAGTGTCCACCGTGACCACGGCCTGCCTCGTTACGCCCGACGAATGGGAGGCGGCGGAAATGACCGAATAACCCGCATGATGCGCCGCGACCTCTCCCGTCTGGTACACCGACGCCGTGACCGTGTTGGAGGAGCTCCACTCCAGGAAGGTATCGGACGCATTCTCCGGTGCAAAGGATGCCTGAATGCGTCCGGCTTCGCCCGTTCTCAAGCTGATGATCTGCGGATCGAGCGTAAATTCCTCAAGCGGGACATATTCCCGAAGGGAAAGCTGGTCGAACCATACCGTGCCCGCCGATTTTTCCAGAAACGCCTCCACCTTTCCCTGCGGGCTGGCATCCATATCGGAAGCGACATGGATGACATGGCTGAAGCGGGTCCAATCCCGGGTTCCCTTCTGCCCTTGGACCGCATAGCTGATGCTGCTCGAGCCGTTCCGCTTGTACTGAAAGCGTACCACGACCTGATCCGTCACCTGCTCGAGCTTATACATGCCGGTGAGCAAGTAGCTCTTGCCGGCTTCAATCCCTGCCGCAGGCAGCGTAATCGCTCCCCGGTCGGTGCCGGAAGCGGTGCCGGAAATGGAAACCGAGCGGCTCCCGCTATAATACACGTCCTGATCCACCGCGAACACCGGGTTTCCGGCCGCCCTCCATTCGCTGACATGCTCCGGCGCGACCTGGTCCAGCCAGGTGGACTTGGCCGTTACGGCTTCAAAATCCGAATTCATTAGCAAATTGCCGGCCGGTGCCGCCCCTTGAGCCGAAACAGGCCTTCCCGCCGCAGGAAACACCCCCGCCGTAAGCGCGATGACCAGAACCATGGACAGCCAGCGCTTGAAGTTGAAGCTCATCATCCATTCCTCCCTCTCACAAGGATTTACTTCGGGTTTATCGTTCCATCATACTTGCTCTGATTTGCTCGTTAACGGCGTTTCGCAAATCCAGCAGCCATCCAGCATCCCGCGGGTAGCGCTCAAAGGACAGCGGCGCTTCGAGCGACACCTCAATCATGTTAAGAACTTCGTCCCTCCCGATGGTTTGCTCCAGCAGCTCAAGCGCCCTGAGATCCTGCAGCGCTTCGCGGAATACCTTCATCCGTAAGGAGCATACGGGACCGTCCTCGCCCGGATATACCAGAAAGGCATCGCCGGATGGATAGCCGATATCCGCATCGGTGGTCAGATAGGGGTTCACCGGCCGCTTAGAGTATTGGGAGTTCCAGAAATTGAAGCCCCAATGGAGGAAGCCCTTAATCCGGTACTTATACAGCTGCAGCCCGAGGATGCGGTTCCGCTCGGACGGAAAGGAGAAGAAGCGGTTTGCCACCTGTTTATATTGGCTGCAGCAATAATAGGTCCACAGGGGGGCAACTCCGGATTCGAGAAACGGCTGAAGCTTGTCCGTCGCCGGAATCGGATTCGGAACCAGCCCCTCCTTATAAAACGCATAATCGGACAGTGCGTCGATCCGGGGATAATCTCCCACCGCTACATCCACGATTTCCGCCGCTTTCCGGTAAGTCTCCAGATGCTCCAAATGGGGCTCGTCCGATACATGGAAGAATATCCTGTCCTCAATGCCAAGCCCTCGGATCAGCTGTACAAGCTCCTTTAGAAACCGGGCTAGGAATTCCCGATACTCCGCCCCGAGCGCATCCGTGTCCCAACCGAAGAGGCGCCTCGTCTCCCCGTCCTCCCGGACCATAATCTTCGGCGCATGAGCTGCTCCCCACTGGGTAAACAAATGCGAAAATTCGAAATATTCGATGCCAAGCCGCTGCCCCATCTTGATCCAGCGCTCCAGCTTATCGAAGCCGAAAGCATATCCGTCACCGGACTTCTCCACATCCACAAGCTGGACCGTCAGCCGCTCTCCTCCTACGGCGGTATCCAGCGGCGGCGTGAACAGCGGAGTAAGCAGCATATTGATGCCATGCTCCGCCGCAGTCTCGACGTACCGCTCAATCAAGCGCCAATGCTCCTCCGAAAACACCTCCACCCCGTAAAATTGTGCCAGACCGTCACAGTGGAACCATTCCGTCCGGATCAGCCGCTGCTTCGGCAGGGAAGCCGGGATCACATCCACTTCAAACCGTTCCCCGCCAAGCTCTTCCCCATGCTGGGAATAAAAGACGACCTCGATCGCATGAATGCCGGGTTCGGCCCGCTCCGTCACCTGAACCTCCAACCATACGGACCGCCACTGATTTCCCGGGGAATGAACCCTATTCTCCGGATCCAGCGGGTACAACGGATCGGGGTAGAGCCCCGGCGTCGACCGCAGGATATGCCCGTCATGGTCCGGATAAATCGGAAATTCGGACGGAACCAGCCCGACCGCATACACCGATACGGATAACCCTTCGGGGGCCTTTGCCTCGACACGCACATCCCTCAGCCTTTCCCCTGTGCGGTAGGCGGTTTGAAAGGACACGATTTCCCGCCGCAAGGCGCTTGTCCGTCGACATGGCGGATCATTCAATTCCGAATCCGTAAACACTTTCGACAACGAACTCAGCGCCCGGGTCTCAAACGCGCTGTCGTTCATACCAGTACCCCGCTTTCCCGTTGATGCTGCGCATCAGCGCTTCCACATAAAAATAATCGCCCCAAATCATATAATCATCAGGACCTCTCCCGCCCCGCACATGGTACGATCCGTGCTTCAACAGCCCTTCCGCACCGTCGTCGTCCAGGGTCGCACAGCGTTCGACCAGCGCTTTCAGCAGACGATCGGCCGCGGAGCCGAGCTCAGCCCTGATCGGATCGTCTTCTTCCAGCAGCGAGCGGATTTCCAGCATGCCGCAGACGGCAATGGCTGATGCCGAGCTGTCACGGGGCGTATCTTCCGCAATCTCCGCGTCAAAATCCCAATATGGAATTCCATCTGACGGAAGGCGTCCGATAAAATACCGGGCGGCTCTTATCGCGGTCTCCAGGTATTCTCGATTTTGCGTATAGCGATAGGATAACGCGAACCCGTACACGGCCCACGCCTGTCCCCTGGACCAGGTGGATCCGTCATGATACCCCTGATGCGTTCCGCCTCCGATCGGAATCCCGCTCTCCTCCCGGAAATAAAACGTATGATATGACGAATCGTCGCCCCGCATTAAATAACGGCGGCTTTTGTCCGCCTGGTGCTCCGCGGCCTCACGGTACCGCATGTCGCCAGTCTGTTCGAACGCCCAGTACAGCAGCGGCAGATTCATCATGCAGTCGATGATGATTCGACCGCCGTTCTGCGGGTCGCCTTTCGGTCCCCATGCCTGCAGGTAACGCCCTTCGGGACGCCAGCGAAGCATCAAATGCTCCGCCGCCTCCAGCGCAAGCGTTCTGGCAGCCTCGTCCCGGTCGATGATCCATGCCGCCACGGCGGAGGGCTGATACAAAAAACCGATGTCATGATGATCCAGGTTGCGCCGGGTCACATGCAGCCGTTCCCGAAAGCTCTCCACCTGCATAAGCGCTGATTCCCTGAACTCCTCTTTCCCGGTATATTCGTAGCAGAGCCAGGTCATCCCGGTATAAAATCCCTCGATCCAATCCCGGTTCTCCCCCCATTCATACCTCTTCTCCGAGGTAATGTGGGGGAACAAGCCGGGGGCACGACGAAGGTTGCCAAGCGTCTTCTTCCATGCGTCCTCCATAGCCTGCTCCCACATGCCGTTTCCCCTCCTATTCCTTAATCGCGCCGACCATGACGCCTTTGACGAAATATTTCTGCAAAAACGGATACAAGAACAGGATCGGCAGCGTTGCAACCATTACGGTTGCATACTTGATCGTCTGCGCCACGGGCATTCGGTCTCCCCCGCCAACCGAGGTCATCATGCTGTTCGTATCGTTCTGGACCAGAATCTCCCGCAAAATGAGCTGAAGCGGAAACAAATCCCGATCTCTCAAATAGATGAGCGCATCAAACCACTTATTCCAATGCCACACGCCATAGAACAGAATCATGACGGCCATCACCGGCATCGAGAGCGGGATGACCACCCGGCATAGAATCGTCCAGTCATTGGCCCCGTCGATGCGGGCCGCCTCCTCTAGCGATACCGGCACGCTTTGGAAAGCGGTCCGCATCACAATCAAATTCCAGGTGGTCATGGCACTCGGGATAATTAATGCCAAATAGGTATCCGTCAAGCCCAGTCCTTGAACGATCAAATACTTGGGAATGAGGCCACCGTCAAAGAACATCGTCAACACGATCAATATCATGATCAAGCTGCCCCACATCACGTTCCGGCGGGATAGCCCGTAAGCCCCGAGCGCAGTCATCACCATATTAAGCGTCGTTCCTGCGACGACATAGAACAACGTGTTCAGATAACTGTTTAGAATGTTCGGATTCTCAAACACCATTTTGTAGGAATCCAAGGAAAATCCGGCCGGCCACCACAAAATCCCCCGGTGCTGCACGAACTGGTTCGGATCGCTGATCGAAGCGAACAGCACGTAAACGATCGGGTACAGCGTAACGGCCGACAAGGTGAACAGCAGAACGACATTGGTTATATCAAACGCATGCTCGCCAAAGCTTTTTTTATGCACCATGCTGTCTGCCTCCTTCTACTACCACAGCTTCGTATCGGAATAGCGTTTGCTGATATAATTCGCTCCCAGCAGCAGCGCCATGTTAATGAGCGAATTAAACATGCCCACGGCTGCGGCGTAGCTGTAGCTCGCCTCCAATATCCCCTTGCGGTACACGTATGTGCCGATGACATCCGCCGTTTCGTACGTGGACGGATTGTACATCAACAGAATCTTCTCATCCTGTAAGACCATGAAGCTGCCGATCCGCAAGATGAACAAAATGATCACCGTCGGCATGATGCCGGGCAGCGTAATGCGGAGCATCTGCTTCCAGCGGCCGGCTCCGTCCACTTTAGCAGCCTCGTAAAGAGAAGGGTCGATGTTCGAGATTGCCGCCAGATATATGATCGAGCCCCAACCGACGCCCTGCCAAATCGCCGAAGTCGTAAAGAGCGTCCGGAACCATTCCGGCAGCCGCAGAAACGGGACCCCTTTCCCTCCAAAAAACTGGATGATCTGATTGATCAGTCCGTCCGTCGACATGAAATCGACCATCATCCCCACCACGACCACGACGGAAATAAAGTGGGGGATATAGGTGATGGATTGCACGGTCCGCTTAAAGAAGCGGCTTCGCACTTCATTTAGCATAAGCGCCAATAGGATGGAGGCGGGAAACACGAAGATCAGGTCATATAAGCCGAGTAACACCGTATTTCGCAATACCCGCTCAAAGAAAAAGCCGGTGAAAAAATCCTGAAAATGCTGAAAGCCTACCCATTCGCTATGCCAGATGCCTTTGCCCGGAGAAAAGTTCTTGAAGGCGATCTGAAGCCCGTACAGCGGCCCGTAATGAAAGATGGCATAAAAAGCCACGACGGGCAGCAGCATGAGGTAAATCAACCGATTGCGCTTGAAATCCTTCCTGACTCTTACGCCGAAGGGTTGGCTGATTCGGGCGGATGCTGCATCCTTCCTGCCTAACTCCACAGTTGTCCCTCCTTTATGCTATTTGCTAAGGTTGACCGGAGCCCATATATCGGTGCGGTCCCGGCTTCTTGATTCAAACAAGTCATTGTTAACGGCTGTTATAGCGGTCCAGCGCGGCCTGCTGAATGGCGACGGCCTCTTCGATTCCCATGCCTTTAATCGTTTCGACGAAGGCTTCGAATTGGTCGATCGGCTCCACGCCCATGATAAATTTGTTCAGCATTTCGTCGTAGTAGGTTTTCACATCGTTCATGATGGATGCGTACCGGGCCGATTCCTCTTCGTTCGGGGAAATGACCGGCATCAAGCGGTCGTTCTTGGCATTCATCCAGGCTTCGATGGCCGACGCTTGCTGCGGCAGCGAGGAATACTGCTCCATATACCTGCGATCCTGGACGAACGGACCGGAGTATCCGGCCATCGCATACTGCGCCAAGGCCTGCGCAATCGGAAGACTATCGTTTTTCGTGATTTGCTCGGTATACGTCGGGTACCCGTCAACCATCTCGTAGCTTTCTCCCTCGATGCCGAAGTTGAACAGCAGTGATCCTTCCTCCCCGTACTTGTAATCAAGCCATTTGACGGTGGCCTCCGGGTTCTGGTTTTTGGATGTGATGGCGGCGCCGTACCCCGTAAACGGAGAATCCTTCTGGCCCAGCGGCGGCGTCTCCCCCTTCTTCAAGGCCACGTTC
The DNA here is from genome assembly GCF_038002285.1 of Paenibacillus sp. FSL R5-0810. Classification (NCBI taxonomy): domain Bacteria; kingdom Bacillati; phylum Bacillota; class Bacilli; order Caryophanales; family Paenibacillaceae; genus Paenibacillus; species Paenibacillus sp. FSL R5-0810. The sequence goes on along the minus strand of NZ_JBBOCF010000001.1, from coordinate 67,323 downwards.
GGCGCGCCGGCAAGATCAAAGCCGCCGCCCTTCCCTTCCATCATCTGCAGATAGCGGCCGATGCCGCTGCCCGTATAGCCGGTGAAGGCGCCCAGCGTGTTGTTCGTAATTTTGGCGTCCCACAGATTGGAGTCTCCTGAGAGATAATCCGGGTCGATCAGGCCTTCGGCATACCACCGGCTCATCGTTTGCAAAAATTCCTTGAATTCCGGCTGGATCGGACCGTATTTTACGACCCCGTCCACTTGGTAAAAGGAGTCGGTGATCCCCCATGCCCCCAGAAACGCCTTATTCATAGAGAGCTGACCCGGATCCAGGCGAAGCGGGATTTCATCGGCCTGTCCGTTCCCGTTCGGATCGTCGTTCTTGAAAGCGGTCAGAACCGTATGCCACTCTTCGATCGTTTCCGGCATGCCAAGTCCCAGCTTGTCCAGCCAATCCTGGCGGATGATCAGCCCGTTGTAGGTCAACAGGTAGTCGTCGCCCCGCAGAAACGGAAACACGTATATATTTCCGTCGTCCGAAGTAATCATTTTGCGATACTCCGGATTTTCGTCGAGCACCTTCTTTAAATTCGGGGCATGCTGATCAATAAGCTCATTGAGGCGAATCAGGGTGCCGTCTCCAATCAGCTTGTCGGGACCGCCCGAAACGGCGGACCAGTTGTGCTCGATCACGTCGGGCAGATCGCCGGACGATACCATGATGTTGAAGGAGTCCTGCTCCGATCCTGCCGGAGGGTGCTGGAACTGCACCTTGGTTCCCGTCATTTCCTCCAGCTTTTGATATGCCTTGATCTCACCGGCATTTTGAAGGGTTGCGGAAGCGTTGGAATTCAACGTTACCCAGTACGTCAGACTTTCCGGATAGCCGACCTCCTTCGGCGTCCCTTCCTGCTGCGTCTTGGCCGGATCGGCTTCGCCGTTTTGGTCGGAATCAGATTTGCCTCCACCTCCGCTGCAGCCCGTTAATGCCAATACAAATGACATTATTAGGGAAACAAATATGACATTTCGGTTTTTCATTTTAACTATTCCCCCTCCTCGTGTTCATCCTGCGAATATCGCTCCCCTTATCGGGTTCTCCTTGAATTTTAGGGAATGGTCGCGCTTTCGTACATTGCCAAAATTTCTAATACCGTTTACATTTCTTCAGAATGAAGACGCAATTTTTAATATTTCGTTTACAATGTTTACGAAATCGTTCTATAACCTTCACGTTATGTGATATTTATTAACTCACATGTAACAAATTAGAGTGCATAAACAGAAAACAAGCAGTTGCTAGACAACTACTTGTTTTCAACCAATGTTTTGTATTTCCCCGGCGTGATCCCTTCATGCTTTTTGAATACGCGGATGAATCCGACATCATTGTTGTATCCGACGAGGCGGGCGATTTGAGAAATGGTAATATCCGGGTCGTTCATCAGTTCCTTGGCCTTTCGAATGCGGATCTGGGCGAGATAGTCCGACATGTTCATGCCGCTGCTCTTCTTGAACAGCCCGGACAGATACTGAGGCGTAATGTGAAAATGCTCCGCAACCGCGGCCAGGCTCAGCATGGCGTCATCCGCGTTCTGCTCCAAATAGGCCTTGGCCTTATCCACGACCGCCGATGCATTGTTTACACGTTTCTTTCGCACCTGCTCGCAAACTTGTTGAAAGAGCGACAGCACAAAGGCATACATGTCCTCGACGCTATCCGCTTTGTTGATGACCTCCAGCGGTTTCAGCCCGGGTTCGAACAGATCCTCGTATTTTAGATTCAGGGCGTTCAAAAGCTTGAGCAGCGTGCTGAGCAGATTGGCGAACAGCAGTCTCGCCAGCTCCGGCTCCTTATGCTCCATCTCTAAATTGCTGCGGTATAGGTTTCCAATTAGCTGCTCGACCTTTTCCGTTTCCCCGTTCTTCACCGCGTGAATGATCTGAACCTCGGTGTCCACCGGGAAATCGTAGACCAGTCCCGACCTGTGCTTCATATCATCGTAGACGAGCACGGACCGGTTCTCCGTGAAAATGGAATAATCCAGCGCTTTCATGCTTTCGTCCATACATACGGGGACCTGTTCCATGCCCGGGTGGAGATCGCTCAAGGCAACGATCACGCCGGTCTCGAACTGCCCGCTGATCAGTTCCTGAATATTCCCCAGCCATTCGTACAGCGATGCTTTTTGATGGTGATCCTTCTCGGAAACATTGAGTACGACGGCAACCAGATCCTTGTCCAGCTCCACGCAATGAAAACAGTAAAGCGGGTGGTCTTCCACGAGCTTCCCTGTCAGAAAACGCATGATCGCCCAGACCCTCTCCGTCTTCTCCTGTTCCTCCGCTCCCATTCCGCACAGCTTGATCAACGCGACGCCAAAGTAAGCATGCCTGAACCCGATCTCCATGAATTCCAGCGAATGGTCCGATACCGCTTGGGCATCCACATGACCTTTCAGCAGCCGCTGCAGGAAGTGGGAGCGGATGACGGGCACCTGCTCCTTGAGCCTGTCGTTTATTGCATCCTTCTGGACAAAAGCATCCTTCACGGCAGTCTTGATGAATTCGTATTCGTTGCCGTAAGCGGAAGGGCTCGGCTGCTTTTTTTCCGAAATCAATCGGATGATTTCCCGCACCGGCTGATACGCCCGATAGGTTAAGAAGGCGCAGGCGCCGATCCCCCCGACTAAATAGATGAACAGCACGCTGAGCGCCCAGCTTTTGACGGTTCCTACCTTTCCCCAAAATACCTCATCCGGCACAGCGGACACATACTCCCACCCGCTGCGCGCGGAATGAGCCGACACGCTGATCGTGCTCGGATTCCCCTCCTGCATTGTCATAAGGCTCTCGCCGCTTCCCGTATGCAGCAAAACCTGCCCTTCAGCGTTCTTAATATAGATCGTCCCTTGATTCGACCGGGTGATTTCCTCCAGCCATGTATGAATTTGCCGTTTATCGATTAACATCACCAAGGCGCCTTCGGGAGCGCGTCTCTCGCCCGACGGCAACGAGTGAACATAGGTCAGCATTTCCGTTTTATCATTGGGCCGGCCGATGGGTTCCACCGGAAGAAATGAATTATAATGAGGAGCATTCAATATTTGGTCCTTCCACTGCTCATACGTCATGCCATTGTATGCGTAAAGCCTCGAATAGAACAAATGGGCACTCGTTTTCAGACCCGGCGTCAGAACGATGTCGCTGTTCCGGAAGTAGATGTACAGTTCGCGGACAAAGCTGTTGTTGTTTTTGTACCGCTGTATTTCCTCCATGAAATTGTAGAAGGCATAGTTCTCTTTGCCGTTCGTTATGCCATCCATGCTTAAAAGCGCTTTCATATCTGGATGGGACGTAATGTTGCGTGAAAGCTGGTACATCTCCTCTAGTTTGCTGTCAACAATCTGCTGCGCCTGCTGAATCAAAGCCTGGTTCAGCTTATTCGCGTTATCTACCATGACGCCCTCGATTCGATTATAGACTGCGGCAAAAACAAGCCCCGGAAAAAGCAAGATCAATAAGTACGACAGCAGCAAAGTCATAAACACTCTTCTGCGCATGAATCGTCTGTCACGCATCATTGCCGATCCTGCCATATCCCTCCACCTCCATCGTGTTATACCTAGCATCATAACGCAATCCTTTCAGGATCGCACAACTCATCTTAAATATTGATAATGCACTTTCAAATTATATAATACGATTTTCATGTTTAAACGAGCCTTCTGTCCTGTATACGGCTCCCTCTTGTTCCGATTAGCAAGAGCGGCAGTCAAACCGCCTCGAAGTCATTGAAGAGACTTCATGGGAACCCCCTCTAGCTTCGTATGGTCAAAAAAAGAGACTCCCGCCGCGAGGGACGAGGAGTCGTAAAATAACCCTGTTAAAGATTTTATAAGGTGCCGCGTTGCTGCCGGGGATGCGATACGTCTTGCCCGCTCCGCTTTACAGGGTTCCCCCAATAGGTGACCAGCCGCCACACATATTCCAATGGTCCGATTGGAAACCGTCTTAGCCACCATATACTGAACGCCGTTTGCAGGGCGAAGATGAACAACGCCAGCAGCATTTGCGCCGCGGGCGCGACCTTGCCGAACCACCCGAGCCCGTAGCCGTAGAAGATCAAACCGCAGATGACGGATTGAAGCAAATAATTGGTAAACGCCATTTTTCCCGGGCGGGATAGTGCATTCAGCACGTTATTCCAGCGGCTGTTCTGGTATAAACGGGCGAATGCACCGATATAGGCCAGCGTCACCAGCGGCGCCCCCACGAACAGGGAGACCGCTTCGACCCAGGTCGGAAGCCCTTTTGCCAGCGACATCATCACTTGAAGCGGAAAACCGATGAGCGCCCCGAGCAAAATCAGTCTTGCTATAATCTTACGGTTTCCGTCCGCATCATGAAGAATCCGCTGTTTGCAGAAGTAAGCGCCCAGCAGGAACATCCCGAGAATTTGCGGATAAAAGACAAGCATGTTGAACAACGAGGCGATGTAATCATTGATGCGCTGAGCCGTGATCTGAAAAAACGTGCCCTCGCCGTAAATGGCCGCATCGCGTTCTTGAAAGTAAATCCCCATCCGATAGGCATCCGCTTGGCTTATCGGCTCGAACGCTTGGCTTCCGGCGCCGGGTGACAGCAGGCTGGCTCCCGTCAGCAGGACCGGAACAACCAGGAGCAGCGCCACCGACCAGATCAGCAGCGTACGCGGCTTACAGCGGTGAAACAGCAGCAGTACAAACCCCAGAATGGCGTAATGTGTCAGGATGTCGCCATACCAGATCAGCAGGCCGTGCAGCAGCCCGAACACCAGCAAGGCCAACAGCCTGCGCGTGTATATGCGATGAAACCGGCCTCCTTTCCTCCGGCTGCTCTCCTGCATTAACACCATGCCGAAGCCGAACAGAAAAGAAAAAATCAAGATGAATTTCCCGTCGATCAAGATGCCGCGCAGCAGCATCAGTCCTTGATCCAGCCATCCGTTCCATAATTCGACGCCGAAGGAGATCGTCTGGAGCGAGGTCGTAAAGAACGTAATATTGACTAAAAATATGCCGAATAACGCCAATCCCCTCAAACTGTCGATCTTCGTCAAGCGTTGTTGCGAATTCCTGTCCATTCATTTCCCTCCTTACCCATGTATTCCAAGGTTAAGGTACAATGATAAAGAATCTATAAAGTCCGCTATCCCGTTGCCGGATCTATGATTTTGGTTCAACGAACGGGGGATTCTTTATTCTTTCTTTAGAAAATTGATATAGACTATGAAGATCCTGATTCTCGCAGGTTTAGCGATTGGAGGAAAACAACGACATGAACCGATTAAACGAGACGATTCTGCTTGTCGACGACGAAGAGGACATCGTCTCATTTATACGCGACGCGCTTGAGCTCGACGGCTACCAAGTGCTGACTGCAGCGAGCGGGCAGGAGGCGCTGAGCCTATGTAAGCTTGAGCCTTCCTTGATCATCCTGGACGTAATGATGCCCGATATGAACGGCTTTGAGGTATGCCGCGTGCTCCGGGAAACGATGACCTGCCCGATCGTCTTTTTGAGCGCAAGCCAGAGCGAGGTAGACCGCATTCGGGGCTTGGCAGCCGGAGGGGACGATTATTTACTGAAGCCGTTCAGCATGGCTGAGCTGAAAGCGAGAGTTCACGCCCATCTCCGCCGGGAGCAGCGGATCCGCACGCAGAAGGAGCAGGGCATCCTCCGCTTTCCGCCTTTAACGGTCGATTGCCTCGGCCGAACCGTAACCTGCCGGGGGCAGGAGATCGTTTTGACGAACAAGGAATTCATGATTCTTGAGCTCCTCGCCATGCATCAGGGACAGGTTTTTACACGGGAGCAAATCTACGAGAAGCTGTGGGGATATGACGCAGAGGGCGATGACGCCACCATCACGGAGCATGTCAAAAAAATCCGCTCCAAGCTGGCCGCTGTATCCGAAGAAAGAACCTATATTCAAACCGTATGGGGCATCGGCTATAAATGGGAAGTGAAATCATGAAGGCGCGGTCAATCAAAAGCACCTTCGCCCGTCATTTCGCCTCCATCCTAACCTGCAGTTTGCTCGCAACGCTTGCAACGTGGGGGCTGCTTATAATTCTTCTCAACTATTTGTTCAACCAAGGCGTCCTGCTTCCGGCTAATCACTATGAAGCACAGATCCCTGCCATCTCTGAGTATGCGCGTACAAACGGCGAATCGATCATGAGCGGTCAGGGACAGGCTGAGCTTAAGCGACTCATCCCTTCCGAGGGGTTATCCTATAAGGTCATGGCTTTATCAGGCGAACCCTTGTACGGAAATCTCACGCTGGAGAAGGAGCACACCCAGCAGGACTTGGTGTCCCGATTAAATAAAACGGAAAGCGGCGTCAACCAAATCATTCAGAACATTCCGGTCCTATCGGACCGTGGCGAGCTGCTCGGAGCGCTGCTGGTCGGCTATTCGTTAAAGGTAAGCGCGGCGGATCCCTCGTTTAACCCGTTCATTCCTCTTGGAATGTTGGTTTTTTTCCTGACTCCGTTCCTATTCATCACCATCTTCACTTACCTGTTCGGCCGGCGGTTTAGCCGGAGCATCGGCGGGCCGCTTAAGCAGCTGCTTCAGGGAGCGGAACGGATTAAGGCCCGTGATTTGCAATTCGCCATGGACGGAAACTCTTCGGTGATCGAGGTCAACCAGCTGGCACACGCATTCGAGGACATGCGCAGGGAGCTTGCTCGCTCCATCGAGCGGGAATGGCAATTGGAGCAGGAGCGAAGCACGATGCTTGCCGCGCTGGCCCACGACCTGCGCACGCCGCTGACGATTATTCAGGGCCACGCCGAAAACTTGGAGCGGATGATCGGGGAGGAGCATGAGGAGAAACGGAACCGGTACGTTCAGGTGATCAAGCGCAATACATCGCGTGCCACGAATCTTTTGCAGGACATGAACGCGATCACCGAACTGGAACAGGTATCCTTTCGCTTGAATCCGGTTGCACTCGACATCAGGGAATTCATGGATGAGAAAAAAGCCGAATACGAGTCCTTATGCCATCATAAGAGCATCTCATTCCGAACGGAATTCAAGGATGAACGGACCGCCACGGTTCCCGTCGTCTTCGATCCCGGTCGGATCATCCAAGTGCTGGACAATCTGATCGGGAACAGTATCCGGCATACGCCTGAAAACGGGACCATCATATGGCGTGTGGAAATTGCAGATACGCAGATCACGATGGAGGTTGCGGATAACGGCACCGGATTCGCCGAGCAACACCTGGAGCAGGTGTTCAAGCCGTTCTATCAAGGATCCGTCCGATCCGCCAGGCTAAAGGGCCACTCGGGGCTTGGCCTGTATATCGCCAAGCTGCTGGTTGGGCATCATGGCGGGAATATATCGGCCGGCAACCGGGTGAACGGCGGAGCCGTCATCCGGTTCTCCCTGCCGCTCGGAGGACTGCAGCCCTCCGGCGTACAGCAAAAGGACATCTCCTAAATCCGTACGGATTCTTGGGAAGATGTCCTTCTTCTTTCTTTTTTTAATAGGAAAATAGGATTTAAACGCTCTGCTAAAAAACGTTAGTTTGGATTAAAAATAGCCTCGATTCCGAGTTGAGTAAGGATGCCTACAATCGTTCCATATATCGCGATGCCTATGGCTGATGCTAAAAAAAGCCGCTTTCGATCCATGCCGATCATTTTTCCCGCAACTCCAATTCCCCATGAACCTAATAAAGGCGTTGCAATCAGAACGAGCGCAAATCCTCCGTTATTCAATTTTTTGCAGGCGTTGGAGCTTGCCAGTTTCATGAAATAGGTTTTAACTTTATCGAATTTGGTGAGCCAGTCATAAGAATAAGAAATAAACGGAATCACGAAAAAATTCCCGAGCCAGCACCAGAACACGGAAGAAACGATATCCAGCCCTAAACCTTTGGCAGCCGGGACCGCTATGAAAATTTCCAGCATAGGGAAGAACCCCATAAACCATGCGATTGCTGCCAACCAAATATAGTTGAGCAAAATGAAATCATCCCTTTATATCCTTCATCCCAAGCGATCATTTGATCACTTATAGCCCAAGTTGAGGGTTGGCTAGACCTTAAGCCGGTAGATCGCTTTATTGTCCAGCCCTCGTACCATCGGCGTCCACGGCTCGCTCTCGGCCGTCGTATCGAGCGCATCCTCTACCATCTGCAGCTTGGCGTCCAGCAGGTCGATATGATGAAGCGCGACCGCTTCGGCGGTCTGCGGCTGAACCGGGCTTCCCCACTCTCCCAGATTATGATGGGACAGGACCAAATGCTGCAATCCAAGAACGACCTCGGATTCGAGCGGAATATGATGCGCGACGGCGGCTTCGACGATCCAGTTGGACGCCAGGACGATATGTCCGATCAGCTTGCCTTGATTGCTGTAGTCCGTCACGATCCCCATCTGTGCAATCATCTCTTCGGGTTTCGCGATATCATGCAGAATGATGCCGGCCTTGATGAAATCCGGCTTCAGGAAAGGCCGCTGCCTGCAGATGAAATCGCCAATCTCGAGCATGCGCACAATATGGTAGGCCAAACCGGCAAAATAGGCGTGGTGATAGGTCTTGGCAGCCGGATAATGCATCAGCTTCTCCTCCACCTTATCCACGCAATACTGCACGATCAGCTTGACTTCCGGATTCGAAATATCCTGGATTGCCAGCTTGATCGTATGCAGCAAATCAATGGGCCGTATGGGTGCAGCCCTGACAAAATCAGTGATCGATACCCCGTCCTCCTCGGTCGCTTTGCGAATCCGGCTGATTTTTACCTGAGGCTGATCCCGGTAGCTGAGGACAGTCCCCCGGATTTTGACCAGCTGCATCGGAAAGAACGTTTCCTTATCCTGAATCGACACGTCCCAATACTTGGCTGATATCTGGCCGCTCGAATCCGACAGGATGATGTCGAAATAGTCCTTCGGCGGCGTGCCGTTCGTTTGCCTGAGATTGAGCTCCTTCAATAAGTAAAATCCAACAAATTCGTCTTGTACGCTAAGTTGATTAATGGGCTTCATCTGGTTCCTCCCCGAAAATCTCGAGCTATATAAGATAACATAACTATAGCAAAATCTGTCGGTTAGCGTCTATCATCCCGTACTAGTCCCTCCAAAATGAATAGATTTATATACGAGCTGCGGGGGATGAATCCAGCAAAAAACACGCCTTTTCAGGCGTGTTTTTGCTTGCTTACTACCGGATCAACAAGTCACTTATCGCACCGTGACGGATCCGGTAATTCATATTCGATTTATCGTTATTATGATTTCCACGCTCCGGGATGATTGTCGCTGACCATATCCAGCTCTGCCGCTCTCGCATTCATCTCGACCTGCTCGACGCTCTTGCAGCCCGGAATGACACAGCTGACGGCCGGATGCTTCAAGCACCAGGCCAATGCCCATTCGGCCATTGGGACGCCCTCCGGCACTTCATTCCTATGAATCTCTTCCACAAGCTTCAGCTTGGCATTGATCTCGTCCTGATCACGGTTCTTGCGCACATTATCGCTGAATACCGTCCCCGGCTTGTACTTCCCGCTTAAGTACCCGCTTGCAAGCGGCACCCTCGCCAATACGCCGAGGTCCTGGCGTATGCATGATGGAAGAACCTCCTCCTCCGGCGCTTGATCGAGACGATTATAGACGACCTGAATGGCCTTGGCATTAAGCTCCTCGGCCTTGTCGGTTTGATACAGGTTCGTATTGCTTCCAATGGAAATTCCCAGATGACGTATCGTACCCGCCTGGACCTGCTTGTCCAGCATTGTCCACATATCGTCATTATTGAACACTGCATCGGAGCCGGAGTGAAATTGATACAGGTCGATGTAATCCGTACGCAGTGCTTTAAGGGATTCCTCGAGCTGAATCCGGATCTGCTTCGCATCCCAGGCTTCCTCCCAATGCTCGTGCCATCTATGACCAAACTTGGAGGCGATCACCCAATCCTCGCGGCGGTCACGCGACAAGAAATCACCGATAAATTTTTCGGACAAATGGTGCGGCCCGTAACATTCTGCAGTATCCAACAAATTAATACCGAGCTCCTTCGCACAGGTTAAGATGGCGTCGACTTCCTTTTGGTTGAAGTCCTTTCCCCAATCACCGCCAAATTGCCATGTTCCTACGCCGACTACCGATACCTTCAGTTCCGTTTTGCCGAGACGTCTGTACTTCATACCCTCACCCCTACTCATTAATTCGTGCGCCTATATTCTATTTGAATTTGAAACCGCTTGCAACTCCTGGCACGGACTCTCTCCCGGCAGTGGTCCTGTTTCTTTCGGCCGGTTGCTGCACCTGGACTGTTTAAGAACAAGTCGTGATGGTGAACCCTATAATACGTAATCTTTTCATTATCATCTGGATGGAATGAAAGGGGAATTCTTGTTGTGAATGCTCGAACGCTGGAGCAATGGATACCGGACATTAAAGAGAGCCTGAAAGCCAGTACCTCAACCGATTTTCAGAGAATCATCGATGAGTTTCTCCCCTATGATCTGGCAAGGATCCATAGCCAACTCAGCGATATGGAGCAAGCCCGCTTTCTGCAGTTTCTGAACGAGGAGCAGCTTGCCGATATGATTCAGGAGATGGAGCACGACCAGCAAATTGATGTTTTGGGTCGACTGGACCAAGAGAAAACCGCCCTCATCCTGGATCTCATGGACAATGACGATTTGGCCATTTTGCTCGATGAACTGTCACAAGAGCAAAAAGAAGAGCTGATGAGGGGCATGCGTGACGAGGAATCGCAATTCGTCCAGAACATCATGAAATTCCCGCCGGAAACAGCGGGACGCATCATGACCAACAGATATGTTTGGATCCCCCAGCACTATACCGTCTCCGATGTCGTACAGAAGCTGAAGGCCTTTGTCTCCATCGCCGAAACCATTAACTACTTGTATGTGATCGATCAGGAGCGGAAACTCGTTGGGGTCGTATCCTACCGCGCCCTCATCCTTGCGGAACCCGGTGAAACCATCGTAGAGATTATGAACGGCCGCGTGCTGTCCGTGCCTGTCGATGCGGATCAGGAGGAGGTTGCGCAGCTTATTCAAAAATATGACCTTGTAGCTATTCCGGTCGTTGAGGCAGACGGTACGCTGGTCGGGATCATTACCGTTGATGATATTCTCGACGTTATCGTCAGGGAAGCCGACGAGGATATTCAGAAGATGAATGCTACCGGAGGCAAATCCATCGATTTCCATACGAAGGCCGTTAACGCGGCTGCGCGGCGATTGCCTTGGCTGATTCTGCTGCTCTTCATCGGACTGATCTCGGGGACGATCATTTCCGTATTCGAGCAAACCCTTGAACAGGTTGTCGCCCTGGCCTTCTTCATGCCGATGATTGCCGGCATGACCGGGAACACGGGAACCCAGTCGCTGGCCGTCATCATTCGAGGCCTGGCAACGAAGGAGCTGTCCAGACCGGTTGTCGTCCGGCTGCTGGCTCGCGAGCTTAAGGTAGGCATAATGATCGGGGTGATCTGCGGCATTTTCATCGCAGTGATCGCGTACATCTGGCAGGGAAATTTATATCTGGGACTGGTTGTCGGCAGCTCGCTCATTGCTACGCTCATCGTCGGCACTATGGCCGGAACGGTCATACCGCTTATCCTGTTCAAGCTTCGCGTCGATCCGGCTGTCGCTTCGGGCCCGCTGATTACGACGATTAACGATATTTTGTCCCTGATCATCTATTTTGGCATCGCCACGCTGTTCCTGTCTTATCTTTAAAGATTAACCTCCCATTGGATTCTGCCTCGTCGCCAATGAGTCGGGACGATGATTCCTCCTTCTTCCGAGAAGATCTAAAATTTTTAGGTATAATACCTAATTTTCTTAGGTGTTCTGGATCCTTCGGCTTTGCTACAATTGATATAAACGCTTACATGCAATGAAATGAAGGAGGATGTCCAAATGACCAAGCCTGTACGGCCGAACGAGCCGATCGTAACCCATATCTACACAGCCGACCCTTCCGCCCATGTGTTTGAAGGGAAGCTTTATATTTATCCGTCCCATGATCTCGATCACGACAATACGTCCAATGATAACGGTGACCAATACGATATGGAGGACTACCATGTGTTCTCGCTGGAGGATGTGAATGCGCCTTGCGTGGATCACGGCGAGGTGCTTCATGTCAAGGATGTGCCTTGGGCGCAAAAGCAGATGTGGGCACCGGATGCCGCATTCAAAAACGACACGTATTACTTATACTTTCCGGCCAGGGATCACGAGGGGATTTTCCGGATCGGCGTAGCCACCAGCTCCTCCCCTTCCGGACCGTTTACGCCGGAGCCGAACTATATTCCGGGCAGCTTCAGCATTGATCCCGCCGTATTCGTTGACGATGACAACCGGGCTTATATGTATTTCGGAGGTCTATGGGGCGGCCAGCTGGAGAAATGGCAGACCGGCACATTCGTTCCGGATGCGGAAGGGCCGGCCGCCGATGCGCCGGCGTTAGGACCGCGCGTGGCCGAGCTTAGCGACGATATGCTGACATTCAAAGCCGCGCCGCAGGAAATTTCAATCGTTGACGAGAACAGGAAGCCGATTCCGGCAGGCGATGAAGACCGCAGATATTTCGAAGGCCCGTGGATGCATAAATACAACGGCACTTATTACTTGTCCTACTCGACAGGCTCCACCCACAAGATCGTATACGCGACGAGCCAAAGCCCGACTGGCCCGTTCGAGTACAAAGGAACGATCCTTACGCCGGTTCTCGGCTGGACGACCCATCATTCGATCGTGGAATTTAAAAATAAATGGTACCTGTTCTATCATGACAGCTCCCTGTCCGGCGGTGCGGACAATAAGCGCAGCGTGAAGTTCACCGAGCTGAAGTACAACGAGGACGGAACCATTCAAACGATCGATCCTTACGGTAACGAAAACCGTTGACCGCAGGTTAACGAGCCATCCATTAACGATCGAGCCGTTTGCCGCTGGTCGGCACGCGGCGGATAAAAAATGGGATAAGCCCGGTTATTTCCGGTCTTATCCTATTTGCTTTTAAAATCCGTCGCTTTACACCCCTCTTTTATATAGGGAAAAAGAGTAAATTGCCGGTACAAAGACAATCAGCACGATAATCGGTAATGTGACATAGATTCCCTGGATATCCAGGAACGCCACTGCCATCAAGAGCAATCCGCCCACCATCCACACATACCCTGCAAAACGATGCGTCCGATTCCAGTTATCCTGACTGTTCAAGGTCCATGGAAGCTTGATGCCCACGGTATAATTCTGCTTGCTCTTCGGCAAGTAGTTTCCGATGATGACAAACAGCAACCCCACTAGTGCAGGCACGAAGGTATCAATCGGAATATCGGCGCCCATCGCTTTAAATAACGTGACAGGCGTCAGGATGCACGACAAAACGGGAATGGACCAATATCCGAACATTCTTAATGCAGGTGCTGCATTCATTCGCTTCGGATCGTGATTGAGCGCAACATTTACGATCACATTCATCACGGCCAACATGAGCGGCAGAACGAAGGCCGCAACCGCCTTCGATGCATAATTGTCGGGATTGCCGGCCGCATCCCAGTGAATGGCCAGCCGATCCGGCAGCCGATCGTACAGGGTGACCGACAAGATGATTGGCAGCAAGCACAGCAGCGTGGTCAAAATAAGCACGGATTTATTCTTTTTTTCCATCCTCTTTACCTCCATTGAACTGTGAGAACCACAGCATGATTTCCTCAATAACCGAAACATTGATTTCGTAGTAAATATAGTTCTTATATTTCGTTTCCGAGATAAGTCCCGCCTTCTTCAATTGGGACAGATGATACGAGATCGTTGCGCCCGTCATGTCAAAGTGCTGGCCGATTTCACCTGCCGACATCTTCCCTTTGCGGAGCATGATCAAGATTTCCCTCCTAACGGGATCTGACAGCGCCTTGAAGGTTTCCGGAAAACCCAATGTGCTTCACCTGTTTCTATTTAGAATTTCTTCTAAATACATTATCTCTCAGTTCGGAGCGGATTTCAAGATCTATTTAGAAATTTTTCTAAATTCAATTCAATATTCAATGCTTCGAAGTTTGAGGCAGCCCATGAAAAAAAAAAACGGGGCCGCCCCCCATCGTGCACCCCGCTTAGCTGTTTATCATTATAGAAAAATCTACTCCACGCGCTCTGAAAATACCTTCTCGAATACCGGGAAGCTGGCCGTTTTGCCCGGATAATTCACCTCGCCCCGCTCCTCGTAGCCAAGCCCGCGATACAGCTTCAATGCCGCCGTATTTTTGTTGTAGGTATCCAGCCGGATGCTGGTGTACCCTTCACGGACCGCATAGTTTTCGGCAAATTCAATCAGCTTGCGGGCAACCCCTTGGCCTTGCGCTTGTGGATCGACGGCAAGCCGATGCATCATCAGATGCGGCCCCTCCGTCTGCTTCCAATCGATCCTCCCGTACTGCTCATCCTGATGCTCATCCAGGACAACGATGCCAAGAATCCGCTCATTCCCTTCTGCTACGAACAGCGTCCCCCGCTGCAGATCCTCTCCGATCACGTCCCGGTTCGGATACTGCTCGTCCCATTGATCGCTTCCGCCTGCCTGCATGACTTTCACGCAGCGGGCGATCAGCGCCATAATCTCTTGCAGCTCGTCCCTGCGCCCTGTTCGAATTTCAATACTCATCTCATGCACCTACTATCGTGATTTTTCCATCAGTTTACTAAACATTGGGCAGGGATAGCAATTTGCTGGCGGATTAATATATGAGCGGTTGTCGGATTAATGAATGGACGAATGATTGAATGATCCGCTAAGGGTCAATCGATCGCTTGGCACGAAAATTGCTTGTATTCCCCATAAGAAATGACGACACAACATTTTCGAAAGGGATGAGATGATGATCAGAATTGAACGGGACAAGACCGGGCCGGTTGAGGTGCCGTCCCATGCCTACTACGGTGTCCAGACGATGCGGGCTGCCGGGCAATATCCGAAGGTGAATGCCCCCGTCCATGGCCAGTTTATTAAAGCTTTGGCCTGCGTCAAAAGTGCAGCAGTCCGTGCAGGTATCGATCAAGAGATCGTGCCCGGACGAATCGGAAATCTCATCATGAAGGCGGCCGATGAAATCAAGGAAGGAAAGCATTCGGAGCAGTTTATTGCAGGTTATATCCATGGTTCATCAAGCCATCTTTTGAATGTGAATTTAAACGAGGTGCTTGCCAACCGGGCACTGGAGCTGATGCTTGAGGATAAAGGAAACTACGACCTGATCGATCCGGACCTTCACGTAAACGGCCCTCATTCGGCCGACTGGATCCTTTCAACATCGCTGAATGTCGCCGCCCATCAGCTAACGCACAAGCTGGTCTCAGCCACCGAGGGACTAAAATATCGGTTATGGATGGCAAAAGAACGCCTCGAGGGACAGCGCCAGGGCAATTCCACGGATCCCGTTATGAACGTACCGGCGCGGCTGACCCGGACTTTCGGGGAATCCGCGAAGCAGCTGCAGCTGGATGCAGCACGGCTGGCCGAAGCCGCCTCCCGATTCAAGAGGATCCGTATCGATTCGGCACGGGATGCCGTCATGCCCCAAGCAAATCGCGAATTAACGGAGCGGACCGTCTCTTATTTGAGGCATATGACGCGCATTGAGTTTTTTGCGGCGAGCCGCTGGGACGCTTCATCCGGCAGCAAGAGCGTCTATGCAGACCTGTCATCGGTTCTGAAAACGTTGGCCGTAAATCTTTTCAAGCTCTGCAGCGATATTCGGAACGCCGCTTCCTTGAAAGGCTCGGCTACGAGCCCTGAGAGCCGCCGCTTCCTTGAATCGGCCGGGTTTCTGCATCAGATTTGCGTTCTGGTTATCGGTTATGACCATATCATCAGCCTAGCGGAGGAGGCCGGAATACCGGACGAAGAAACCGTGCCTCCGGTAATCTTCTATCATGTGCTGGAGTCGCTTGATATCATGATGAAAGGAATCGATTCGTTTGCGGGCTCGCTGACACAAGAGCAGGACGATGCCGATCCAGCGGGCATACGGCGGTAATGAGGCATCCGTTTTTCGCTTTAAGGAAGGCGGAGTCAAAATAAGGGTGCCCTCGGATACATCACTCCGAGGGCACCCTTTTCTATCTGCGTTTGCGAAAGGCGGAGGGCATAATCTGCATTTGCTCCCGATACTTCGCAACCGTTCTGCGCGACAGCCGGATTCCCTCCGCGCCCAGTACATCGGCAATATGCTGATCCGAGCAGGGACAGTTCTTATCTTCGTTGTCGATGAGCTCCTTGATTCGCGCTTTCACGCTTCGGGAGGATATCCCTCTCCCGCCAATGGTTGATAATCCGGTTGAGAAAAAATATTTCAAGGGAAGCACGCCGTGCGGCGTAAGCACAAATTTCCCCTGCACCGCCCGGCTGACGGTCGATTCATGCACATTCAGCTTGGCCGAGATCGTATTCATCTTCATCGGGGCAATGCCCCTGATTCCTTCTGCCAGAAACCTTCGCTGCTCCTCCATAATGGCCATCACGACCCTCATCAGCGTCCGGTTCCTCTTCTCCACGCTCCGAACCAACCAGCGTGCGGATCGGACGCAGCCGTTCAAATATGAAGAGGCTTCGGCGGATCCCCGCAGCATCACCCAATCCCTGGAGGAGCTGTTAATGGAGAGCTTGGGGAGATTTGCCGGATGCATCGACACCGTGAAGCCATCCCCATGGCTTTCGACGATCGCATCCGGGATGATGTACTGCGTCTCTATTGCGGCAAACGCCAGCCCGGGACGCGGATTCAAGCCGCGAATATAATCCGATGCCGTCCTTGCCTTCTCCATCGGGATGTGCAAGGCCGCGGCAACCTTCCCCAGCTTCCCATTTGCCAGCTCAGGCAAGTACCGGTCTGCGATTTCATAGGCATACGGGGGAGCCGCTGAATCTCTCACGATCTGGAGCAGCAGGCATTCCCGTAAATCCCTGCAGCCGACCCCGGCCGGCTCCAATGATTGCAATGCCTCAAGCGCGGTCCGAAGGAGCTCCTCCGATATGCCTAGCTTTCGTCTAACTTCGATGACCGGGAGATCCAGATAGCCGTCATCATTTAAGTTGCCCGCCATAAATGCCGCAATTCGGTATACCTCCTTCGGGAGGGAGAGAAGACGCAGCTGGCTCCTCAGCCTTGACTCCAGCGTGTCCTGCGCCTGCCTTGCGTTCCGTAATGGGTCCAGCTCGCGCCCGTTGCCGATTGCGGCCCTGCTGCTACGGCCGTACACGTCGAAATCCCGTCCGAATTCCAGTTCAAGGACCGGATTTTCGGCTTCCTGCTCCTGCAAGTACCGGATAAGGTCTTCGGCGGACATGGTTAATATATGAATCGATTGCTTCAGTTCAGGAGTTATTGCCAGCTTCGTGCTTTGGTCTTGCACCAATTGATAGCCCAGCAACAGGTTCTCCTCCTTCCGCAGGCTCTCTTCCAAGTCATGTAACTGCTCTCTCTTGACTATACTCAAAAACATTCCAATTGAACATCATGATGTGGTGTCTAATTTTTTAGACGATATGACCGGAGTTCATCTGCTTAGAAGCGCTCGGCTACCAGCTTCGCCTGGGTAAACAACAGCAGATAATCCCGGCCGCCGGCCTTCGAGTCCGTACCCGACATATTGAATCCGCCAAACGGATGCGTTCCGACCAATGCGCCAGTGCATTTGCGGTTGAAATACAGATTGCCGACGAAAAACTCGCGTCTTGCCTTCTCCAAATTCGCCCCGCTGCGCGAAATAACGGCTCCGGTTAAGCCATAATCCGTATTATTGGCGAACGCCAGCGCCTCATCGAAGGATTGCGCCTTCGTGAACGCAACCACCGGACCGAATATTTCTTCCCGCGAAATCCGGGCATTCGGGTCCACATCCGCAAAAATCGTAGGCTCGATAAAGAATCCGTTCGGATCTCCGGTGCCGCCCCCAAGAACCAGGCGACCTTCCTGTTTTCCGATTTCGATATACTCCTGAATTTTCAGATAAGCCTTCTCATCGATCACGGGACCTACATCCGTTCCGGCAGCCGAAGGCGCACCTATCGTGAGCCGGCTTGCCCGCTCCGCCACCCGCTCCAGGACGGTATCGTAGACCTTCTCATGGACGATGACTCTGGAACAAGCCGAGCACTTCTGGCCGGAGAAACCGAAGGCGGACAGCGTAATGGCGTCCACCGCCAGATCGAGATCGGCATCGTGGTCGACGATGATCGCATCCTTGCCGCCCATTTCCGCAACGACGCGTTTGATCCATTTCTGTCCAGGCTGGGTCTTCGCTGCCCGTTCGTTAATGCGGAGTCCTACATCGCGGGAGCCCGTAAAGCTGACAAAACGGGTCAGCGGATGGTCAACAAGATAATCGCCGACCTCGCCGCCCGGTCCGGGTACAAAATTGACGACGCCCGCCGGCAGTCCCACCTCTTCGAGCAGCGCCATAAATTTCGCGGCGATGACAGGCGTCGGACTCGCCGGCTTCAAGACGACGGTATTCCCGGCAACAACGGCAGCCATCGTCATGCCTGCCATAATCGCCAGCGGAAAGTTCCATGGCGGAATGATGACGCCTACGCCTAAAGGCAGATAATACAGCTCGTTCTCTTCTTCCTGGCTGACCGTCAATGGCTGCGGCTGGCTGAGCCGCTGCATCTCGCGCCCGTAAAACTCCAGGAAATCGATCGCCTCCGCCGTTTCAACATCCGCTTCCACCCGGGTCTTCCCGGCCTCAATCGTCATCAAGGCGGAAAATTCATGTCTGCGCCGGCGCAAAATAGCCGCTGCACGGAACAAGTAACGCGCACGCTCACTCGGATCGGTCCGCTTCCAAGTCTCAAAAGCAGCCGCAGCGGCTTGGATGGCCTGCTCCGCATATTGTACGTCCGCCTGCGATACGATACCGACCACCTGAGCTTTATTTGCCGGATTAATGGAAGCGGCCTTGGTCTCCGTCATGATGCGCTCGCCTCCGATGATTAGCGGAAACTCTTTGCCAAACCCCGCCTCCGTCTGCTCGAGCACGCGGTCATATTCCGCATTGTTGCGCTCATCCTTGAAGTTGACAAACGACTCGTTCCTGAATTCGGTTCTCATAAACGTTAACCACCCTTTCACATGTGTTGTGGAATCGCCAAATCCTGTTCCACCGGTCTTATAGGATAATAAGCAAATATCATGCCAACGGTGCTTGTTTTTTCGTCTGGAACGTTTTTTGCTTGCAGTCATCCAGTAAAGATTCATTGCGTCAGCAATGACAGCCTGAAAGGAGAAATCAAACGTGGACAGTATCGAACTCTATCGAAAGGTATTGTTATCGGTTTCCGGCAATAAACTGGTGGAGCATCTTGCCCTTCGGTACGGCCGTAAATTAGCTGCAAAATTCATTGCAGGCAGCAGCTTGGAGGAAGCGCTGGACGAAATCGAGAGGTTGAACGGAAACGGGATCATGGTCACATTGGATCATCTGGGGGAGGGAATCAAGCAATTATCGGAGGCTGCAGGCTACAGGGAGGAATATGTACGCTTAATTAACGGGATCGCCAGACGGAAGGTAAACTCCAATGTATCGTTAAAGCCGACGCAGATGGGCTTGGCCCTGGACCCGGAAGCCTGCTACAGCAATATTCGGGACGTCGTCGCCGAGGCTAAACAGCATAACAACTTCGTACGGATCGATATGGAGGATTCGCCCTATACGCAAGCGACCATTGATATCGTCCTTCGCCTTCACGGGGAAGGATTGACCAACGTCGGGACCGTGATTCAAGCCTACTTGCTGCGTTCACGGGAGGATGTGAAGCAATTGATCAAAGCGGGCGTAAACCTCAGGCTTGTGAAAGGAGCTTATAAGGAGCCGGCATCCGTTGCCTATCAGCAAATGAGCGAAGTGATCGATAACTTCAAAACGCTCATTCAAATGCATCTTGACCAAGGCGTGTACACCGCCATCGCCTCGCATGATGACCGCATCATCAATTGGGTCAAGGAATACGCGCATAAGAACGGCATCAAGGCAAGCGCTTTTGAATTCCAGATGCTGTACGGCCTGCGGATGAGCGACCAGGCGCAGTTGGCAAGGGAGGGCTACCGGATCCGCTGCTATATGCCGTACGGCAGCATGTGGTACCCGTATTACACCCGGCGCTTGGCGGAAAAGCCTGCGAATCTATGGATGGTCGTCAAAAATATGTTCAAGTGATTTACACTGAAAAACAGGCTCGGTATAATGGCCCTAACATGAGTTTGTAAGCATTTACTTTTTCTATATCTAGGGGGCCACCGAATGAAGCATCGATTGCCGAGCGTGGAGCAGCTCATCCGCACGGACTGCATCATTGTTGATCTGACCGACCCGGCAGCAATCCGGGATGCCCTGGTTACGGCGGGCTGTACCCCTGTCTTTGTCAGGGTCGAGACCGGCAAATATGGGCTGCTGCCTTCATCGGCTGCGGATCCCGTACGGAATATTCAAGATATCCTGATTCATGTCGAGACCATAAACGCAGATGAGCCATTAACGAAAGCCTCTGCTGCCTTTACCTGCTGTTCATGGGCGATCGTACAGCGAAACGGCAAAGCGGTCGGCTATCTATCCGCTCAGGATATGGTAGATGCGCTGGTGCAGGCTCACCGGGTGCTGGAGGCTTACTTCACAACAACGCTGAATACCTTGGATCCGGACGTTGCCATCACGCTGATTGACGAGGAAGGACGCGTTGCCGTCTGGACCTCCGGTGCAGAGCATATCTTCTCCATTCCGAGGGAGGATATCATCGGCAAGCCTGCTTCCGATTTCTTTCCCGTCGACCGGCTGCAGTCCCTTCGCACATTAGAAACCGGCCAGCCTGCCCATAAAATGCAGCATCGGCCGCGTCACGACCTGTTCGTCCTGATTAATTCCAATCCGGTTACGCTCGAGGATCGGATTATCGGCGCCGTTGCAGCGGAAACGGATCTGACCACCCAAATGCGGCTGCATCAAGAGCTGCTGCAGATGACAAGCAAGGTCCATCATCTTCAGAAGGAAGTGGCGATGCTGAGCCCTGCGGGAGACCCTTTTCAGCATATTAAGGGAACGAGCCGCGCGATTAAAAACAGCATCGAAACGATCAAGAAGATCAGCTCGACGAAAGCGACGGTGCTGATCCAGGGCGAGAGCGGAACGGGGAAGGAATTGTTCGCCAAAGCGATCCACGAATCGCGCGAGCCTGCGAACGCCCCCTTCATTGCAATCAACTGCGGAGCCATTCCGGCCGCATTGTTCGAGAGCGAATTATTCGGCTACGAACGGGGCGCTTTCTCCGGTGCGGACCCGAAAGGGAAGAAAGGAAAGATCGAGCTGGCCCGCGGCGGCACCTTATTCCTTGACGAGATCGGGGAAATGCCTCTCGACCTGCAGGTCAAGCTGCTGCGCGTGCTCCAGGAGCGAAGTTATTTCCCTGTCGGCGGGACGCAGCTGCATCGCGCCGACTGCCGGATCATCGCGGCCACGAACCGGGACTTGAAACGGATGATTGCAGATGGCAGCTTCCGTGAGGACCTGTACTACCGCCTGAACGTCGTGACGTTGGACGTTCCCCCTTTGCGCGAACGCAAAGAGGATATCTACGAGCTGACGCAGTCCTTTCTTCACGAATTCTCGCTTGTCTATGGCCGCCATATCCATTCGTTTACGCCGGAGGTATTCGAAGATTTGCTAAGGTACGATTGGCCGGGCAACATCCGCGAATTGCGCAACACCATCGAACGGCTTGTTATCTTCTCTACCGAAGGAGAGATTCGGCGCGAATATTTGCCGGACCATATGTATTCCGGCGATAAGAGTCCTCAGCCGGGGGAGGGAAATGACACGGGCACCACGCCGATCAACGGTGCTGCTTACCAAGCAAGGCTTGAAGAGTACGAGCGAAAGCTGCTGCTTGAAGCGCTTGCAGCTGTTAAAGG
This sequence comes from Paenibacillus sp. FSL R5-0810, assembly GCF_038002285.1. Lineage (NCBI taxonomy): Bacteria > Bacillati > Bacillota > Bacilli > Caryophanales > Paenibacillaceae > Paenibacillus > Paenibacillus sp. FSL R5-0810. Next base: position 45,323 of record NZ_JBBOCF010000001.1, on the reverse strand, counting down.
GAATAAATACACGCTGGCGAAGAAGCTCGGCATTTCACGGGCAACGCTCTACAATAAGCTCAAACGGCTGAATCTGTAACATGAGCTTGATTGGACGACGTCTAATATTTTGGACACATTAAATTTGAATGTCTAAAATTGCATACACACACGCAATTCATTGTCCGCTCCGCGAAACAGGCGAGGAATTTCGATGCGAAAAGATTTCATCTCCTAAAATATGACAACCTATGATAGAATGGACATAAAAATAGTTATTTAGGAGGCATTCATTTGTTAGGTCGTAGCGGAAATCCAACACTTAATGAGAATACGTTTGAGAGGAGCAGGCATTACAATGACCAAGAGACGATGACCATCGGCGGAACGGTGAACAAATCGTTCATGCTGCTTGCGCTGCTTATCGGGGCAGCAGTCATTTCTTGGGTCATGTTCTTTAACGGGTACGATATGTTCCCGCTTATGGTCGGCGGTGCGATCGGCGGCTTTGTGCTGGCGCTGATCATCAGCTTCGCGCCGAAGTCGGCGCCGTTTCTCGCACCGATCTACGCGGTTGCGGAAGGATTGTTTCTCGGCGCATTATCGGCCAATTATGAATCCCTCTATTACGGCATTACGCTGCAGGCGGCCCTGCTGACGATGTGCGTGTTCTTGGGCATGCTGCTTGCGTACAAGACCGGCCTCATCAAGGCGAGCCCCGGCTTCCGACGGGGAATCATCGCAGCTACGGCAGGCGTGGCGCTTGTCTATTTGCTCAGCTTTGTACTCGGATTGTTCGGCGTTACCGTTCCGTATTTGCATGACAGCACGCCGATCGGAATCGGCATCTCGATTGTCATCATCATTATCGCCGCACTGAACTTCGTGCTCGACTTTAATTTCATTGAAGAAGGGGCGCATCAGGGTGCTCCGAAATACATGGAATGGTACGGCTCCTTCGGTTTGTTGGTCACTCTCGTATGGCTGTATATCGAAATTATCCGTCTGCTGGCAAAGCTGGCGAATCGGGACTGATAGACCTTTGAAATTCCTCGAGTAATCGTTCTCGAGCCTTCCATACACAAACAAGAAGTCCGGCTAAGCGCCGGACTTCTTTCGTTTCGTCATATGAACCTTCACGAATTTCATAATCTACTTCACGCCATTGTACACGAACGCCTTAATAATCGAGCGCTGCGCGAAAAAGAACACGATCAGGATCGGCACGACGAGAATCAAGTTCGCCGCCATCAAAATATTCCATGTCGCAACGCCCTCCGTTTCCCGGATTTTCGCAATCCCGAGCGGCAGGGTTCTTGCCGTTTCATTCGTCGTCATGACCAGCGGCCAGAAATAATCGTTCCAGTGGCTGATGAAGCTGAACAGTGCAATCGTGATCAGCGCAGGACGGGCCATCGGAATCATCAGCTTCCACATGATCTTCCATTCCTTGGCCTTATCGAGCCGCGCCGCTTCAATAAGCTCTTCCGGCACCTGCTTAAAGGACTGTCTTAGCAGGAAAATGCCGAAGGCGCTGGAGGCGAAAGGCAAAATCAGCCCCAAATGGGTGTTCAGCAAATGCCACGAGCTAAGCTGCAGATAAACCGGGAGAAAAATAAGCTGAGATGGAATCATCAAGGTCACCATGACGAATCCAAACAGGATGCCTGAACCGGGAAATTGAAATCTCGCAAAAGCATAAGCCGCAGGAATCATGGTCAGCATTTGCAAGATTAGAATACCGCCCGCAATCAAAACGCTATTGAAGAAATAATGAAGGAACGGTCCGGAGTTCCAGGCTTGAATAAAGTTTTGCCACTGCGGGTCGTTCGGAATCCATTCCGGCGGAAAAATCATCGTTTCCGGCAGGGTTTTAAGCGACGTCGAGATCATCCATGCAAAAGGCAGGGCGAAGATCAGCACAAGGCCCAGCATGCCGATGATATTCAAGGCTTTCAGAATGCCGTTCATCACCTTGACTCCGCTCCATGTCTCCGGCCTTAAATTCCGTTCGGACGACTCTCTTGCTTGAACTGCTTTCTCTATTGCACTCACTTGAATTCGTCCTCTCCTTTCCGCTAACTCATCTATGCCGCACCAGGCTTATCTGTAATGGACGCGCTTGGATAGCATGCGGAAGTAAATGATCGTAAGCACGCCGACAATAATGAGCAGCATGACGCCGGCTGCCGATGCATATCCGATCTTGAAGAAGCGGAAGCCGTATTCGTAAATGTAATATACCAGCGTATTGGTCGAATTGACCGGCCCGCCTTGGGTCATGATTGCAATCGTCTCGAAAACCTGGAATGAGCCGATCATGCTCATAATCGCCAAGAAAAACAGCGTCGGGGACAGCATCGGCAGCGTAAGCTTCCGAAACGTCCGCCACCGCTTCGAGCGGTCAAGCGCGGCCGCCTCGTAAATGCTCGGCGGGATGCTCTGCAGGCCGGCAATAAAGACCAGCGTATTGAACCCGATGCCCTTCCACACGGCGACCAGAATCAGCGACATGAGCGAGGTGTCCGGGTGGGACAGCCACTGCAGCGGTGATAGTCCGAACAAACCGATCACCCAGTTCAGCAATCCGTATTCGGGATCCATGAGCCAGCTCCACAGCAGGGAAATGGACACGAGGGAAATGATGTGCGGACTGAAGATCGCGCCTTGCACGAATCCGTAAAACAATCCCGAGCGGTTCAGCCAGAGGGCGATGGCCAGCGAAATGCTGAGCGTCAGCGACACCGTGGCAAAGGTGTAGATGGTCGTATTCAGGAGCACCTGCATGAACTCTTTATCCGACAGCAGATCCGTAAAATTTTGCAAGCCGACATAATTCTTCGTCGGGCTGACGAAATTCCAATCGAAGAAGCTGAGATAGATCATATAGAAGATCGGGTAGATGAAGAATATGCCGAATACGGCAAGCGAAGGCGAGATCATGCCATAAGGCTTAAGCTTTTCCCACAAACGAGATGTCATGCTAGAGCCCCCCGCCTACCGATACCAATTCAGGAGCCTGTGCCGTGCCGATCTCTTCCCCACGCCGAACCTCAACCTGCCGAAGCCTTTGGCCCTCGCTATTGAAATAGTACAGACGCTCATAAGGAACCGTCACCGTAACCAGCGTATCCGATGTGAGCGGTTCAAGAAACGTCTTGACCGAGAACATGCCGAGCGAGGATTGGATTTGATAAATATTTTCCGCGCCAAGGCTTTCGCGGGTCAGCACCATCCCGTCCAGCCGAAGTCCTTCGATTGCAGCCGGGGCATGGAATAGCGCATGCTCGGGACGGAACCCGAAGCTGGCGATATCATGCCGCTTCCCTTGGGCCGAAGGCAGCTGAAGCTCCTGGCTTGGCAAAATGTTCATAGCCGGTGTACCGATGAATTGGGCTGCAAATACATTGGCCGGATCGTTGTACAGCGTCATCGGCGAAGCCGCCTGCTGGATAACGCCCTTGTTCATAATCACGATTTCATCCCCCATGGACATCGCTTCAACCTGATCATGGGTAACATAGACAAAGGTGGTGCCGAGCCGCTCGTGCAGCTGAATCAGCTCGGTCCGCATTTGGTGGCGCAGCTTCGCATCCAGGTTCGAAAGCGGTTCGTCCAGGATAAAAACCTGCGGCTTTTTGACCATGGCGCGCGCAAGCGCCACGCGTTGTCTTTGCCCGCCGGACAGCATTTCCGGCTTCTTTTTCATATAATCGCTAAGGCCGACGATTTCGGCGATGTCCTTGATCAGCTTCTCCCGCTCTTTCTTCGGCACCTTGCGGTTAATGAGCCCGAACTCGATGTTGTCGTAGACGTTCATCGTCGGGTACAGGGCATAGTTTTGGAACACCATGGCTACGTCGCGATCTCCGGGAGGGACCCCGTTTACGCACTTGTCATCGATCCAGATCTCGCCCTTCGTCTGCTCATCGAGGCCGGCTATCATGCGGAGCGTTGTCGATTTGCCGCAGCCTGACGGTCCGACGAGGACGGTGAAGGAACCGTCCCGAATCGTCAGATCCAAATTTTTGATGACTTCCTCGTCTTTGAAAAACTTGCTGATTCCTTTTAGCTCGATTCTGCCCATCTCACATACCTCCCGATTATTTGCTGAGCAGTGCGTTCGCCTTTTCGTTCGCCTCGTCCATCGCTTGCTGAGGCGTTACTTTCGGATCAAGCAGCGTTTTCTCGATCGCGCTCTTTACAAGTTTGGCCACTTCCGGATAGGCCGTCTCCATCGGACGCGGTCTCGCATATTCCAGCTGATCTACTGCCACTTTGTATTGCGGATATTCTTTATAGAGGGACTGCATCTCTTCGGTCTCCAGCGCCGATAAACGGGTCGGCAAGTAACCGACGTGCTTGCTTTGGTAAATGGTGCTTTCCGTTGTTGTCATGAACTTGATGAACTCCCATGCCGCAGCCTGCTCTTCCTCGCTCAGCTTGGATGTCATCACGAGCTGGCATCCGCCTGTAGGCACCCCGTAAGACTTGTTTGCCGGCATAAACGCCGTATCAAATTCAAAGTTATTTCCCTTCGAGATATCGATCGCTCCAGCTACTCCGGCCGTCGAACCGAATTTAAACGCGGAGGTTTGGTTCGCCCAGTCCTTATCCGCCGTCGCGCCCGCTTCATCGCCGACCGGAATTTTAATGAGTCCTTCGGACGCAAGCTTCTTCCAGAACTCCACCGGCTCTACCGCTTCAGGCGTGTTAAACAGGCCGGATTTGCCGTCTTCGGCAAGCACTTGGCCGCCGGATTGGGCGACAAGCCCTTCGTAGAACCAGATGTCGACCGGCATCGTCATGGCCGTAATCCCTTTTTCCTTAAGCACGCGCCCGTATTCCTCGAACTCGGCCCATGTCTTCGGTCCGGCCGGATCAAGGCCTGCTTTTTCCAGCAGCGAAACGTTCATATACATGATCGGCGTGCTGCGCATGAACGGAAGTCCGTACAGCTTTCCATCAACATAGGCATTTCCCATCAGACCGGGATTGAAATCATCGATCTTCAGCTGGTCCTTATCCTTTTCGGCAAAAGGCGCCAGCTCCTGCAGCATGCCATATCTGGCAAACGTGCCCGTCGAGGCGATTTCCAGATCCGTTACGGCCGGAGCATCGCCAGCCGCAAATGCAGCCTGTACTTTGGCGTGCAGGTCATCGTAATTGCCCTGGTATTCCGCAACGACTTCAATCTTGTCCTGGGATTCGTTGAACCGTTTGACCAGCTCCTGCTTGGCTTCCTCGATTTTCTCCCCGAACGCGTACCAATACTTGATTTGGATTTTCTCGCCGGAGGCATTGCCCGTGTTCGCCGAGACTGCGCTCGCGTTCGTTGCCGCGCCGCCGCCGGACTCGCCGCCGCATGCGGACAGCATCATGGCCATCCCCAGCATGAGTGTTAAGAAACTGCGTCTTTTTCTTCTTTTCATTTCATTTCCTCCCATAGTTTTATTTCTAAAGAATTTGCAAAATTCGATTTCAGTCGCTCCCGGGCAAAATATATTGACGAACTAAACCATTTCGTTGGGGCCATGGCTGATTCAAAATTACTCTTTGGATTTTTGCAAAATCCTCCCCTTAATGCCGTTTGGGACCCGGTCTATCAGGACTGTCTGGGCATGACAAAAAGAAACCTGAACCAAACCATGCAAAAGTCTAAGATACGGACTCCATGGTCTGTTCAGGTTTCTCCATCACTCCAACCCCATCGGCTATTTACTTGTGTGGTTAGAAAAGGCAGGTTTGTCTCTTCAACCTGCCTCCATCTTATCGCCCATATGTTAACGGGATATGTTTGAATTGTTAAACATCCGTTAAGCCAAAACTTTCCTTCCACAGCGAAGGGCTTGAAGAGGAAATGGCGGTCGCCCCGTGCGCAAGGCACTCCTCCGCGTGCTTTCGCTGCGTAAGCAGCCCCCCGGATATGATGGGGAGCTTCGTCATCTCCCTTATCTTTCCCAGCACCTCCGGAATCCGGGCAGGCATAATCTCAATAACGTCCGGCTGCACCTGGTCCAGCGATTGCGTGATGTTGGCGAGCCCCTCGGAATCGATCAGGAAGAAGCGCTGGATGGTGGTGAGCCCCAGCTTCTGCGCCTTCTTCACGACCTGGATCTTCGTCGTAATGATGCCGTCAGGCTTGATTGCATTCGCTAAATATTCCAATCCCGGCTGATCGAAGGACAAGCCGCCGATCTTCTCGACGTGAACGAATACCGGAATGTCATGCTGCTTGAACAAATCCACATAGCCTTTGATAACGCCGATGTTTCCTGTCAGCATGAATACGCAGCTTAATGTATTGCTGAATGTTAGGGCAGCTTCAAGCTGCCTGACATCCCGAATCGATGCCACGTTCCGGCGCAGCTCAAGCAGCTCCCGCAGACCAGCGGCGGATGAGCCCGCAACCTTCCCCCGCTTTTCCGAATAGGAACGGTTGGCCTTGGATGGTGTCTGATTAACCATGGCTGCTGCCAGCCTTCACTGCTGTAGTATTTTCAAGCTCGGCGTCTCCTCTCGCGAGCAAAATGCTGCACGCCCGCTCAAGCTCCCCACCTCTTGCATTTGCATTCGGACTAAAGTGCTTCATATGGCGGTGAATTTCGGGAAGCTGCCTCGATAGCTCCATGTCATCAATGTCGACGGCATGGATGTGAATATAATCGCCTTCCATTTCGACGATCCGATAAGCGTGCTGGTCCAAGCAAGCGGACAGCTGCACGAAGGTCCAGTTGTTCTGTTTCGTAATGGAATCGACATGGGTATGCCCGTTGAAGTATACGGCTGGGCCCTGTTTTTGGCTTAAAATCCGCCACATATCGATCGAAGGGTCAATCGAGCCTTTATCCCGATCCGATCCTGTCGTGGTCAGATGCACCGGGTGATGCGCGAACACAAGCATCGGCTTCGTGCCGGAGCTGACAACGATATGCTCGAACCAGCTCAGCTGCTCCTCGTCAAGCCAGCCTCCCCAGTTCGTTAAATCCATCTCTCTCGTCGTGTCCAAAAATACGAATACTGCCTGTTCCATGTCGAGCGCCTGATAACGGGCCTGGCCCGTCCTCATGAGCAAATCCCGCTTGGACTGGGAATAGGTGTCGTGATTCCCGAGCACATGAACAAAGTTCGCATCGTAACGCTCCATGATTCCATAGACTTCATCGATCTCTCTCACCGTACCGAAATTCGTAAGATCACCGAGCGAAATATGCATATCCGCTTCAGCACTCATGAAATGGTGCAGCATTCTTGTATAAAACGCATCCCTCGCCATCACCCATGCGCCAATCTGTTCGTCCGCCTCGTGATAATGCAAATCTCCAAGGATCGCCAGCTTCATCTTCACACTCTCCTTATGCGTTTTGTATCAGATCCATTATAGTAAGAGAATGTTATCCGAACGTCCCCTTTAGTAGATCGTTATGTAAAATAAGCTATTGTTTCCTAAGTGCCTTGCCTTCGGACTTAGAGCATACGCCGGATTTAGCTTTGCATGCCTGAGACTAGCATAATATTTAAGACAGGATATAGGAGGCAGCGATCTGAGCATCAGGACCTGAGCTCCAGCGATCTGAGCAGTGGTTAGGGCAGCTGGGATATAGCTGTGATGATATGGAGGTGACAAAATAACAGGGGTGAACGGCAGTGAAGATATACGGGCCTATCCGGCCGGGTAAACAAAACCCATGACCCGCCGGGATTTCCGGCATATCATGGGTTGCACGATTTCTGGCTCTTAAGATTACATGCTTGCGACTAACTAATCCCCAAGCATGACCCCGGGCTGCAATAAGCAGTTTATCGCTTGACCGCACGCATCCACGCCAAAGCAATCCCGCCCGTGACGATCCCCCAAATGGCGTTCGTTATCAGAACGCTGACGATGGCAAACGGATTCGTCACCGGTCCTTGGAGCTCGCCGGTCAGGATTGGCGAGAGAACGGCACTGATCAGGATGACCAGAATGCCGTATACAATGCCGGTATACATCAACGTCATTACAGGCTGCTTCACTCGCGCGAGCACGGCAGCTGCAATCCATACGACGGAAATGGCAACCGTAAAAATAATGCTGCCGGCGGGCTGCCCGATTTGCTGCAGCAGGCCAAGCATGCTCATAAGCGGACGAATGCAAGCGACCACAGCTAAAATCAAGATGAGCTTTGCGTGTTTTTTGCCATCCGTGACGCGGCTGTATTCTGGATAAGTTTTCATCAATGGATTCCTCCTCCGGAGCGGAAATCCGGCCGTTAACCAAGACGCCTGTCGGGAACACCTGGACAAGTCATTTGCCTCAACACAACAAGCCAAACCGGATTTCCCTCTCCCTTCTTGACCCTTATCATATCAGCCTCATGTTGCAAACTTATTGCGGTGCGTTACGGAAGCGATGAAATTTCAAATATTGTGCGCGCCCCCTCCTGCCTCTGCAATGTTTTGGTCTGGAAAGGTTATTAATAGCCTAACAGGAATTCAGAATGGTTCATTCCGCCGCTTAGTTTCTCCAATCAAAGAAGGCAGCGCTCGAACAGCGGCTGCCTTCTTCTGATGATCCTCGAGTTTCTCATCTGATAAAATTAGTTCCTAGACTAGATCCCCACAGCATCCGCTTTCGTTACGGTGCGTCTGCGGATCGTACCGATCCCTCGCCGGCCTTGTGCAGCTGCCGGCATTCCGGCTTATCGCACACGCCGTAAAACACGGCAATCTTATTAGTGTCCACCGTATCTACTAGAGAGCTGCAATGCCTGCAAATGATAACGCCCATATTGATTTGCTTCATGGAATGGTACATGTCTCACTCATCCTCTCTTGTTCTCGTTCATTTGATTCGTATGGACTTTCGGGTCCTGCATAGAATGATACTTACAACCTCAGATGCTGAACGACCTCATATATGATTCTTAAATCCAATTTGGATAACATTAATGTACACTATAAATGGAATTAATGCAATTAATAACGACCTATTTGTTCGAAATATTTTAATTATGACGTCATATATAATCAGTTGAATTTCATCTTCCTTCCTTAACCGTAAAATATGTTTAGTTCAAACGAAAAAAAACAGCCCACAGAAAATCCTCCTGTGCAGCCGTTTCAAATGCCGAATATCCAACTTTAAACGTCTTCCTCTTCCGGGTCCATCGTATATTTCACCTGCATCAAAATATTCTGCTCATGATCTCCGAATTGGCGACCGAACAGGTTCAGCCCGCCCTGGTGTACGGCATCGGGCTTGATGCCGATGCGCAGCCGCAATTTCGGGCTTTCCGAGATGCGAAGATCGCTTAAGGTAACGTCGGAAATCTTCTCCATATCCAGCGTCGTCTTCTCATGATCGACCCGCCATGTTTTGAGAAACCCATACTGCGTCGCCCAGTCATACCACCAGTTCGGATTGAGCTTTCCGCGCCGGTCGCCGAAATCGCCGGGACTGGTCCACATGCCGATCTCCACTTCGTTCACCCATACCGAGATGTTAGAAGGCCAGTTATTGTCGTAATTGGGCGCCTCGGAGCACATCTCCATCGACAGCTCCAGCGATTCGATGCGTGCACCCGCCGGAATATCCATCGGCAGCAAATATTCCAAATACCCTTTGCGCAGCCAGATGATTTGAGCGTTCACATGCTTCGGATGATAAAAGCTCGCCGGTTCGTCCTCCTTGATGATGTAGCCTTCGGCATTCGCCATTCCGCAAGTAGGGTGCACTTCGCAGTCGCTGTAATGCCCGATGGGCATGTCCACCTCATAGACATGCATGACTCCTTTGGGCATGGTATTCCTTAAATTAAGGGCGATATGAATGTCATCGTAATTCCGGCTGCATACCTTCATCGCTCCGCGGGATGCCGGAAGCAATTCCGTATTGATCAGCTCTGCCGCTTCCAATACCTTGATGTTGCTGGCGACGGTCGATACGGGAAGATTAAGCGTCTCCGCGATTTCCATAATGTTTAAGTTTTTGGAATTCAAGAGGCGAAGAATATCTACCCGGGAACGCGTCGACAAAGCATGGGTTACCTTAACAAGCTTCTCCGGGTCGTTAAAACTAAGTTCCAGCACGAATCCGCTCCCCTTTATCTTAATCGTTACAATCATCTTACTTCGAACGGTAGTGAAAAACAATGACGCCTGCCGGTGCTGCCGCTTGGCTTTTCATGATGCTGATCGATTGCGGAATATGAATAATGGAAGGAAAAGGACCTCCGGAAAATCCGGAAGCCCCTCTCGATTGGATTCGCCTTCATTTCAATCACGCGGTACCCGTGTCCTGCATCTTAATTCGCCGGTTTAATATCAAAGAAGTCAATCTCGCCGTAGCCTTCACCTTTCGTAAACCGGATCTTGTTGGCTCCGGCTTTCAGTTGGACTCTGGCTGTGGACAGCCCCCAATTCTCCCAGCCTTTATTCGTGATGTGGAACCGGCTCGGCTCGCCCGAGTTTACGCTCAGCTGCAGATAGGACCAGCCGCCCCCGGCCGTCCCGTTGGCGGTGCGCGCAAGCAAAATATACTCGCCTGCCTCCTGGACGTGAACGTTAAAATCCACGAAGCTCTCCGGGGTATCAATATGACCTGCCTTCAGGCCGCCTGAGCCGTTCGGGCTTTCCGATGCATAGGCCGCCCCGCCGAAAGCTCCCTCCTCCCCTTCATACCGGAGATGGGCCGGTTCGCCGGAAGGCAGAGGAATCGGCGTGTTCGGATCGACCGGTTCGCCGAGATTCGGCGTGCCATCCGCATGCCACGTGAATTTCTGCATCCGAACCTCCCGGTTCCACCCGGCATTATTGTATTTGGCTACATGATACATGATCCAGTCCTCCGTATCATCCGGAGACTTCGTGAACGAATGGTGGCCGGGACCGTAAAGCCCGTTGCCGGACTTGAAAATAGGCTGGTCCCGCTTGGTCCATGAAGCGGGATCCATAGGATCGCTGGATACACTGGCGGTGATCAGTCCCAAGCAATAGTCGTTGGTCCAGCTTCCGCTTGCGGAATAGACAAGAAGAATAAGACCGTCCCGGACGATGACCTGAGGTCCTTCATTGACATGGGGAACATGATTCGTCTCCCAGCTGTACGTCGGCCTGGATATCTCCACCCGCTCCGAGTCGATGGTCCATGGATTGCTCATATGGGCGATGTACAGGTTCTGACGGACGTTGACGTCTCCTTCCCAGCCGGACCAGATGAAATACAGCTCCCCGCCGTGCTGCAGCACCGTCCCGTCAATCGCCCATTTGTTCGTCGGATCGGTGATCTGCCCCTTGTATTCCCACGTGCCTTGGGTCGGATCCGGCGATTTGTTCTCCATGACGTACATGCGGTGATTGACATTGTCTCCGTCATCCTTGGCGTAGTAAATATACCAGGCGCCGTCAATGTAATGCAGCTCCGGTGCCCAAATGTTGCAGCAGCCCGTGTTTACCACCGCTGTAGGGGCCGCATCAATCGTAGTGAGCTGGGCGGATTTCCAGATCGTCACGTTGCCGCCGGTCGTTTTCGTGAAGTAGTAATAGCCGTCCGTATGCTTATACACCCAAGGGTCTGCCCCCTCCTGCATGACAACGTTATAGAAGTTGTTCTGAACGGAGGCCGCTTGCGAGGTCTGGCCGATCGGAAAAACAAGCAGCGCGCATATCGACAGCAGCAAGGTGTTCCTGAAATTCTTATTCATCATCCGGTTCACGTTCCTTTCGGTACATGTATGATCATGCTCCAAAACGGCTATTCGGCACGGCCCGCCTTCGAAACCGCTGCGGGCAGCATTATTAGTTCCTGCTTAGCGCGTTTCGGCCACAGGATGGCAAGCTCCCGGATATCAATCCTCGATGGCCGCTTTACGCGAATTGATGCGGCGGATGACCTCGGGGTCAAACTTCGCCTTTCTTTCGTAGGTATACAACCCGTTGACTTCCTGTTCCACGTCGTACAGCTGCGTGTAACAGAATCCGAACATCATCGGATGATCCAGCAGCGTGCTCGTTAAACCCTCGTAACGCGCAAGGAATTCTTCTTCGGAAGCCGGTCTCTCGCCGTACCCCCAGGCCTTCCCGTCCCTTTGGTCCGGGTTCCACCATATCCCGCCGTACTCGCTGACGAAATACGGCTGCCCTCCATAGGTTTGCCGGTTCGGAAACGTATTGTAAACCTCGCCGCCGTCCTTCATCGACTCAAATTTTTGGCGGAACGTCTCCGGATTCTGATCATAGTCATGAATGTCGAAGATATCGGTGACGACATGGAAGTTCCCGCTGGTGTCGATCACCGGACGGGTTGGATCCATTCGCTTCGTCACCTCGTAAACAATGCGAAGGACATCGTTATGCTGCTTCGTGCCATCCTTATCCCACGTTTCGTTAAACGGGCACCAGCCGACAAGCGCGGGATGATTGAAATCCCGCTCTACGCCTTCCAGCCATTCCGGCAGAAAACGGGACACCGCTTCAGTCGTCGTGATATCCAAGCCCCAGTTCGCGTGCTCGCCCCATACCAGATAGCCTAGGCGATCCGCCCAGTACAGGAAGCGCGGCTCAAAGATTTTCTCGTGAAGCCTGGCCCCGTTAAAACCGAGCTCCATGGAGAGCTCTATATCCCTGCGAAGATCCTCATCGCTCGGCGCCGTGTAGATGCCGTCCGGATAAAAGCCTTGGTCCAGCACAAGGCGCTGAAACACGGATTTGCCGTTAATCCGGAATGCCATGCCGTCAAGACGTAGGGTCCGAAGACCGAAATACGATTGGACGGAATCGCTTGGGCTGCCCTGGTCGGTCAAAGACAGGGCCAGGTCGTACAGCCGTCCGTTTCCTGCTTCCCACAGATGGATCTCCGACAAGGGAACGGTCAGCTTAACCGAAGGTCCGGATACGATCGCGCCGGCTTCGCCGACAAGCCGGCCGTCGAAATAGGCGGAAGCGGCAAGCCGCTCCCCGGCCGCACTCCCTTCGACCGCAATCTCGAGATGCACGCAGGCATTATCCGGATCCCCCACCAATTTCATCGACGCCATATAAGCCTTTGGCACATGCTCAAGCCATACCGTCTGCCATATCCCTGTCGTACGGGTGTAGTCGCAGCCGTGCGAGTGGTATAACCCGCTCTGCTTGCCTCTCGGCTGGCGCCCCGAACGAACGTCGTCCTCCGCATATACCGTAATGACGTTGCTGCCCGGCACGACATGGGACGTAATGTCGAAGCTAAACGGCGTGTACCCTCCGCGGTGCGAGCCGGCAACCGTCCCGTTCACCCATACCTCGGCTGCATAATCGACGGCGCCGAAGTGGAGCAGGATCCTGCCCCCGGCCCAGCCTTCCGGCACGGTGAACGCCCGTTTATACCATACAGCGGCCATAAAGTCTTTATATTCTACGCCGGAGAGCTTGCTCTCCGGACAGAAAGGCACCGTGATCGTCCCGGACAGCTGGTATCCGGGATCCGTCAGGCCGCGGTCCTTGCCGCTCTTGCCGTGGTCGATTTCAAATTGCCACTGGCCGTTCAGATTGGCCCAATCGGACCGGACCCATTGGGGTCTCGGGTACTCGGGGCGCGGGATATTAGATGAATGAGTCATGGTCTACTCCTTTTATGTCTGGATTGTTTTATATTTCAGCATTTTGCAAAATTCGATTCAAGCCGCTCCAGGGTACAATATATAGACGAACTAAACCGTTTCGCTCTATATATTGCTGATTGAAAGTCGCTCTGTGGATTCTTGCAAAATCCTTATTTACAAAAGCCTATCTTGCCATTTCGGGATCAGCCTGCTGCGACTCGGTACGCATATCCGGTTCCGGACTAAGCGGCTCGGTTAGCGTCCCCGTCATAATCCCGCGGATCTTCGCAAGCGGCGCTTTCGGCCGCCTGTCGTAGGTGAGCAGACCGTTGATCTCCTGCTCGACATCGGTCAGCTGCGTATAACAGTAGCCTTGAACGACCGGCGAGGTCAGCATCGGGTCGACGACGGCCTTGAGCCGGATCAGGAAATCCTCCTCGCTGTCCGCCCCCGAGTATCCCCAGCCCTCCCACTCGCTCTTCTTGAAGGCGATGCCTCCAAACTCCGATACGAGAATGGGCTGCCCTTGATAGGAAGCGCCTCCGACGAAAATGCTGCGGTTGGCCGGCATCGCTTCCACGGCGGATTGCACGCTCTTATACCGCTTCTCCAGCACCTCTTGACGGCTCTCATAGTCGTGAATCGTGACCAGGTCGGTGGTCATATGCTCCCAGCCGTCGTTGTACACCACCGGCCGCGTATCATCCAGCGATTTCGTCAAATGATACATGGCCAACCCGTGCTGCTGCTGCCGGCTGTCCATGCGGACATTCGGGATTCCCCAGCTTTCATTCAGCGGAACCCAGGTGACGATGCACGGGTGGTTATAATCCCGCTCGATGATCTCCTGCCATTCCTTGGTGAAGCGGCGCACATATTCTTCGGAATAGTCATACGCATTCGCCGCCTCGCTCCACACAAGCAGCCCGAGCCGGTCGCACCAATAAAGGAATCTTGGATCCTCCGTCTTCTGGTGCTTCCTCACGCCGTTGAAGCCCATCTCCTTGGTCAGCTCCACGTCGCGTCTCAGCGCATCGTCCGAAGGAGCGGTTAGGATGCCTTCCGGAAAATACCCCTGGTCCAGCACCAGTCTTTGATAATACGGCCGGTTATTCAAGCACAGCTTGCCGTCCTCGATCGACACCTTCCGCATGCCGAAATAGCTGGCAACCTCATCGACGACCTCTCCGCCGCATACGAGCCGAAGCTCCAAATCGTACAGATTCGGATGCTCGGGGCTCCACAGCCGCCCAAGGCCATGATCCGTGAAATCCCCGAGGCCGATGGTCCGCAGCTGCTCGCCGCTGCGGATCGAATATTGATCCTCGGCCACGACTTCGTTCCCGTACGCTACGGTAACCTGAAGCTTTATATCATCTGCCGCCTTCAATCCTTCAACGAAGGTGCGAATCCGGATTTCATTCCGATCGATATCCGGCGTAACCACCGTTTTTCTAAGGTGCACGGCGGATAAAGGCTCCAGCCAGACGCTCTGCCAAATGCCCGTCGTCCGCGTGTAGAAGATGCTGGCCGATTTCTCAAGCCAGTATTGCTTTCCCCTCGGCAGCGTAACATCACGGCTGAAGTCCTCGGCCCTGACCACCAGCGTGTTGCTCCCTTCAACGAGGAAGCGGGTAATATCCGCTTGAAACGGTGTGTGGCCCCCTTCATGAACAGCCGCAAGCTGCCCGTTAACCCAGACCTTTGCCAGATAATCGACGGCGCCGAAATGAAGCAGAATGGTTTTTCCCTTCCAATTATCCGGGATGTGAAAGCTTCTTCGATACCACACCACGTCATGGAAAGAGGGATCCCCGATGCCGCTCAGCTTGCTTTGGAACGCGAAGGGCACGTTGATCTTTCGGGGGAATGAAGCGGAGCCGTCCGCCTCATACCACCGTTCCTGCTCGCCGACGTCTCCGTCGTCAAATCCGAATTCCCACTCTCCATTAAGGCTCAGCCATGCCTTGCGCATGAACTGGGGCCTCGGATATTCCGGTCGCGGAGGCTGCGTATGGTTTGTTTCTGTCGTCAAGATGTCATCCACTCCTCATCGATTCATTGTTGTATCTATCCTTTGATCGAGCCTACGTAAACGCCTTTAACAAAATACTTCTGCAGGAACGGGTATACCATTAAAATCGGCACCGTCGAAACGACGATCGCGCAGTATTTCACCAGCTCCCGGAAAGCGTTCGCGCTCTGGGCGCTGTTAATGACGACGCCGCCGGCGCTTCCGATCGACGTTGCCGTGGCGTCGTTCGCCACCAAAATTTCCTTCATTAACAGCTGCAGCGGGAACAGCTGCCGGTCTTTAAGCAGCACCATCGCATTAAACCAGGAGTTCCAGTTCCCGACCAGGTAATACAAGAAAATGACGGCGAGCGTCGCTCTCGACAGCGGCAGGATGACGTTGACCAGAATCTTCGCCTGGCCTGCGCCGTCGATCACGGCCGCCTCCTCCAGCTCCCTCGGTATGGCCTGGAAGGCGGTCCGCAGGATGATGATGTTCCATGTGCTGATGGCGGTCGGCAGAATCATCGCCCACAGATTGTTGTACAACCCGATGTCCTTCATCAGCAGGAACCAAGGAATCAGGCCGCCGCCGAAGAACATGGTGATGGTGATCAGGATCATGATGAAATTTTTGAAATACAAGTCCCGTCTGGACAGCACGTATGCCCCTAATATCGTCATGACCATGTTGACTAGCGTGCCGAGCCCGACGTAGATCATCGTGTTTTTATACCCGTTGAGCAGGCTGTTGTCTTTGAATACCAGCTTATATCCGTCAAGCGTGAATCCAAGCGGCTTGAACAGCGCGCCTTTATGCGCAATCAGAGCGGTAGGGTCGCTGACCGAAGCGAACAGGATATGCAGGATCGGGTAGAAGCATACCAGCGTCAACGCGGCCAATAATGTATAGTTTGCGAAATCGAATACGAAGTCTCCCACCGATTTATGCTTTCTTTTACCTCGTGCTTTGATCTTCTTGTTATCGATCATGGCCATCTCCTTCCCCTACCATAAGCTGGTTTCCGATCTGCGCTTCACGATGTAGTTCGTCACCCAGAGCAGCCCGAAGTTGACGATGGAGCTGATCAGCCCCACCGCGGCGGAATAGCTCAGACTGGCTTCCCTGAGGCCCCGGCGATACACGTAGGAAGCGATGACGTCGGCCGTCTCGTAGGTGAGCGGATTGTACAGCAGAATGATTTTCTCGTAGCCGGATGACATCAGGCCGCCGATCGCGAAAATAAACAAGATAATGATGACCGGACTGATCTGCGGCAAGGTGATGTACCACATTTTCTTAACCCTGCTGACGCCGTCGATTTCAGCCGCCTCGTACAATGCCGGATCGATCCCGCTCATGGCGGCCAGATAAATGATGCTGTCCCACCCGATGCTCTGCCAGATGCCGGAGAAAGTATAGATCGGCCGGAAGAATGAGGAGTACCCCAGGAGCGAAGAGTACTCTTTGCCTGTAATGAACTGCAGCAGTTGAGTAATAATTCCTTCATCCGCCGTGAAAATATGGATGATCCCGCACACGACGACCAATGAAATGAAGTGCGGCATGTACGTAACGGTCTGCACGGTTCGTTTGAACTTGGACGACCGGACCTCATTCAGCATTAAAGCGAGAATGATCGGCGCCGTGAACCCGAAGGCGAGAGCCCACACATTCAGCATCAGCGTGTTCTTGACGACCCTCCAGAAATAAGGTCCTTGGAAAAAATCGATGAAATGCTTAAAGCCTACCCAGTCGCTTTCCCCGAATCCAAGCAGCGGCTTGAAATCCTTGAAAGCGATCATGACGCCCCACATAGGGCCGTAGCAGAAGATCAGGTACCATGCGATCACGGGCAGCGCCAATAAGTATACGAACCAGTTCTTCTTCATATCCCGCTTGATCAGCAGGCTCTTCCGTAGTTTGGCTTCCGCGGGAGCCGGGCTCATCTTCCTGTTTTTTCGAATGATCTCCATGATTCAACCACCTATTCCCGATATGGAAGCTATCGTTGGTTATACCGGTCCAGCGCCGCCTGATGGAGACTTAAGAATTCGTCCAAGCCCATGCTCTGCGCTTCCTTCAAAAACTGGTCATATGCATTCACAGGCAGCTCGCCCATGATGATCTTGGCAAAATACTCTCCCCGAAGCGTAGACAGCTGGTTTCCAAGCTCGGCCTCGCGCGATGCCTCCTCTTTGGTGAAGGTGATCGGCGGCATGGCCATGCTGGTGTCCATGTTCTCTGTCCAATATTTCCGGATATCTCCGGAATAGCTTCCCTTCGCCACGATCAACGGGTTAGCATGATGCTCGTCGCGAATGTTCGGCCAGCTGTGCATGCGGTATTTCCACAGCGTCGTGGCGACCGGCTGTCCGTCCGGATCATTGTAAATGTAGCTGTTCTCAGGGAAATACGGCATTCCCTTGTCATCCACCAAATGAACGGTGCCATACTCGCCGAAGTTGATCAGTTCCCATCCCTTTTTGCTGTAGTTAAAGTCCAGCCAAGCCATGGCTGCTTCCACATTGTCCGCTTGGGTCGTAATCGCCGCCTCGGTGCCGGTGCGCATGAAGTTTTTGTACGTCGTCGCCGATTTATCGCCTTCGTTCAGGATCGGATTCAGCGCACCAACGAAATCGATGTCGTTCTGTTCCTTCCAATAGCTCCACATCGTATCCGGGGAGTCCATGATGACCGCCGTATCGTCTGAAATGGCGCTCGCCATCCGCTGGTTGAAGTCGGCCGTTGCCCAATCGCGGTTAAGGAGACCCTCCTTGTTCCACTTCTGCATGGTCGCCAAGTACTCTTTCGCTTTCGGCTGCGCAGGCCCCCATTGCACCTTGCCGTTCTCGTCCTGGAAGGTCCAGTCCCATACGCCGTAAGCGCCGTTAATGATGCCCGTAAAAATTTGGCCGTAGCTCGATCCGTAGTTCAGCGGGGTCTTGTATCCGACCTCCTGGCATTTCTTCAAGAACGCGTACCATTCGTCGATGGTGTTCGGCACTTCCATCCCCGTCTTGTCGAGGGCTTCCTGCTTGATCAGCATGCCGAACCAGGTCCATTCCGAATACGGAGCGATTCCGTAGAAGCCGAGCAGCCTCCCGTCGTCCGTCACCGTCGTCTTTCTTCTCATCTCGTGGGAATTGCGCCAGGCCGTATAGTTCGGAGCATGCTTCTCCATCAGGTCGGTCAGGTCGATATAAGCGCCGTCGTTAACCCCGGCTTCCAGGCCCCCGGGATACCGGCCCGGTTCAATGATGATGTCCGGGAGCTCGCCGGAGGAGATCATCAGCGTGAATGCATCCGCTTCCTGTCCTACCGGCGGCGTGATGAAATTCACCTTGATCCCGGTCAATTTCTCGATCTGTTTCTGAACGGCATGGTTGTTCATATCCGGTATATTGGAGTTGGCAGGCATCCAAACATCCAGCACGACCTCTTCCTTGAACGGATAGGCGGAGTAATCGCTTGGAATGACTTCGTCGTATACATCGCCGAGGTATGTATCGTTCAGCGTGTTGTTCACCTCGTCGATTTGCTCTTGCGTCGGAGCCGTATTGCCGCGGATGCTTGCGCTAATGTCCGTAAACTCGACCTCATTCTTCTTCTCGGTGGACACGGCCTCTTCGTTGCCTTCCGGCTCATCCTTCCCGGAGCCGCCGCCGCTGCATGCGGTTATGGCCGAAATCATCAGTATGGAGATCAGGAATAAATGAATCACACGCTTAAATTTCGCTTTCATCGTAATCCTCCCATAATCAAAATTGGTTGACCTTCCGTTCCAAAAACCCGCTCTTGCCTACTTCCCCCTTTTCGAAATCAAAATGCTAAAGGTCTCTCCACAAACACCCTTGTTTAATACAATAAAACCGTATCTTTAATCGAAGTATAGGCATGATTTCATCATCTGTCAACGCTTTCATACATTAATTTTGTAATTATTATTCCTTCAAGCAATTCCCCATATCGTACAACAAAAAGTCGTTTCGAGGGGTCGAATACAGATAAAACCCCAATAGTGACAAGGTTTTCGGGTGCATTAATTCAATTTGCTATCGATCTATTTGGATTGAAACAATCAATAATCCCGAAATAAAAAAAGCCTTTTATTACGAAATTTCTGTAATAAAAGGCTTTTTACTTCGGATCCTTCGTTGCTATCGGCTGCCCTTTTTCAATGGGATACGGATCTCCTGCATCATTCTCCCGAAGGGACGTAGAGCGCGTCGGAATCGCCTGCCGGAATTCCGAAATCCGGCGTTCCGTCCGGATGCCATCCGAACTTCTGAATGCGGGTGGCGCGCAAGCGGGTATCCGCTCCCGGTTCAGGGAGGGCATGATAGACGATCCAGTCCTCCGTCCCGTCCGGGGACTTCGTAAAACTGTTATGTCCGGTCGCATAAATACCGTTCTCCACGCTTTTGCGAAATACCGGTTCCGGGGATTTCGTCCACGCATCCGGATTCATCGGATCGCTGGACGCGTCCATCGTCAGCATGCCCAGCGCATAATCCTCGGACCATGTCGTGCTGGCGGAATAGACAAGAAAGATGCGGCCGTTCCGATGGAGAATGACAGGGCCTTCGTTAATGGCCATGCCCCCCTGCTTCTCCCATTCCAGGGTTGGAGCTGTAAGCAGGACATGCTCGCCGGTCAGCGTCCATGGATCAAGCATACGCATGATATAAATTGCCGAGCCGTAATCCGGAAACCGGCCGTATCCGGCATACAGGAAGTAGAGCTGACCCTGCAGCGTCATCACGGTACCGTCCAAACCCGGGACGGGCGTGTCAAGCGCCCCCCTCCATGTCCATTCGCCCTCCATGGGGTCGTCTTCACCGTTCTCCAGGACGCAAATCCGGCGGGTATCGTCGCCTCCCCCGTCATTCGCCGTATAATAAACATACCATTTACCTTGAACATGATGAATTTCCGGAGCCCATAAGTTATGGCTGTATCGACCTCCCGGCTCCGGCGCCCAAATCGTTTTCTTCCGGCCTTCGGCGATCCGGCTCAGCGAGTCTGATTTCGTAAGCTCAATACGATCCCGGGCCGTATGCATGAAATAATAGAAGCCGTCGGTGTGCTTCCACACCCAAGGATCAGCCGCTTGCTCGACAATCGGATTGTGAAACGTTGCAGTTTGGGGCAATTTCTCCATCTCCCTTCGCATTTCGCGTCAGGCCCTTCGCTCGGGTGCTCTTCCATGGATCCTCCCGGACCTTTGCGTTACGTTCCATCTTACCGATGCCGTTTTATGCTGTCTATGCTAAATTGAGTATATTTAGGTCCGGCGCATATAAGCCCGAACCGTCAACGGAGCGAATACCGCCACGATGACGGCGGCGCCGATCAGCGAAATGGACAGATCCCAGCCGACGGTTCCCGAGTTGGTCAAGTCCCGGACGGCCGTAACCAGATGCGATATCGGATTAATATTCACGAACCATTGCAGCCATCCCGGCATCGTCTCGACCGGCACAAACGCATTGGAAAGAAACGTGAGCGGGAACAAAACGATCATCGAGATGCCCTGCACGCTGGAGGCCGTACGGGCGATCACCCCGAAGAAGGCGAAAATCCAGCTGATCGCCCAAGAGCAGACGATGACGAGGAGCGCGGCGAGCGCCACGTACCCCAAGCCGCCGCCCGGATGATAGCCCATCACATATCCCATGGCAAAGGTCAGGACCGTTGCGATGGTATACCTGACGGTGTCCGCCAGCAGGGCGCCGGCAAGCGGCGCGATTCGCGCGATCGGCAGCGATTTGAACCTGTCGAACACGCCTTTATCCATATCCTCTCGCAGCTGTACGCCGGTAACGACCGACGTCGTGATAACGGTCTGCACGAGAATGCCGGGAATGATGACCGGCAAGTAGCTTTGCACGTCGCCGGAGATGGCGCCGCCGAAAATATACGTGAACATCAAGGTAAAGAGAATCGGCTGCATCGTCACGTCAAAGAGCTGCTCCGGCGTTCGCCGGATCTTCAGCAGCCCCCGATACGCCATCGTAAACGAATTGCGCAGGGACTGGCCGAAGCTGGTGCGGTTTTTCAGCCGGGAATTGGTACCGGGTTTCATCTTCATCACGCTGCTCATACGCTTGCCTCCTCAACTTGCTTTGAATGTGGTCCCCGGGACGGATGCGATGTTTGAGCCTTCGCAGCATGCCCGGTAATCGTCAGAAATACCTCATCCAGCGTCGGCTTCTGGACGCTCATCTCAGCTAAGCCGATCCCCGATGCGCGAAGCTCAATCAGCAGGTCCGTGACCAGATCTGCATTCGCCATCGGTGCCGTGATCGCTCCGGCCTCCGGGGATACCATGGAAGGCGCCTGAAGCACCCGTTCAACCATTTGGCGGGCCTGCTCGATGTTCGCCGGATCCCCGACGCGCAAATGGAGCGAAGAGGTGCCAACCGATGCCTTCAGTTCATCGGCGGTCCCTTCGGCAACGACCCTGCCGTGATCGATGACCGCTATCCGGTCGGCCAGCTGGTCCGCCTCCTCCAGGTACTGCGTCGTGAGGAGTACGGTCGACCCCGTGCTCACCAGCCGGCGGATCGTATCCCACATCTGGGATCGGGTTCGCGGGTCGAGACCCGTTGTCGGCTCATCCAGAAAAATAAGCGGCGGCTGGGCAATCAGGCTTGCCGCCAAATCGAGCCTGCGGCGCATGCCGCCGGAAAATTGCTTAAGCGGCCGCTTTGCCGCTTCCGTTAAACCGAACTCCTCAAGCAGCTGTCCTGCCTTGCGTTTCGCTTCCGCGCGTCCAAGCCCGAGCAGCCTTGAGAAGATGATGAGGTTCTCGGTCGCGCTGAGCGATTCGTCAACCGACGCGTACTGGCCGGTGACCCCGATCAATTGCCGGACGATCTGCGCTTCCTTCAGCACATCGTAGCCGAGGATGCGCGCCGAGCCGGCATCCGGACGTAGCAGAGTTGCCAGCATCCGGATCGTGGTGGTTTTGCCCGCACCGTTGGGTCCGAGCACGCCGTATATGCTCCCAGTCCGGACCTTCAGCTCCACCCCGTCCACCGCCCTGTTATCGCCGAACGTTTTGACGAGCCCGTGCGCTTCGACTGCCCAATCCCCGCTTCTTGGCTCCCATTGGTATTGATTGTTCTGTTTCACTTGATTTCCTCCAATCATCGTGATGGTTGATGAAAGAAGGTTAACATGCTTATTTAAACGGAATTTAAATCCGCCTCGGGAGCAACAGGCAAAAAAGCGCCCCAAGATCGAATGATCTTGGGGCGCTTTTAGGTTATCGTCTGAAATCAGAGGATGTTCTTACGACATTTTGACCAAGCTGTAGTTCTTCTTCCCCTTGCGGATGATGATGAACCGGCCGCCGATCGCTTGGTCGGCGGTTACTTCATGGCTGACATCGCTAATGCGCTCGCCGTTCATGGAGATAGCGCCGTTGTTGATATCCTCGCGCGCCTGCCGCTTGGAAGGCTCGATGCCGAGGTCGACCAGCCAATCCACGATATTTTTCGTCTCCGGACCTGCCTCGTAGGTCGGCATTTCCTTGAAGCCCTGCTCGATCTCATCGGCCGTCAAGGACTTGATATCGCCGCTGAACAGCGCTGCCGTAATGCGCTTCGCCTGCTCCAGCATTTCCTCGCCGTGCACGAACCGCGTCATTTCCTCGGCAAGCGTTATTTGCGCTTCGCGTTTATGCGGCTCGGTCTCCACCTTATGGGCAAGCTCCTCGATCTCCTCTTTCGCGAGGAACGTGAAGTACTTCAAGTATTTCACGACGTCGCGGTCGTCGGTGTTGGCCCAGAACTGGTAGAACTCGTACGGCGTCGTCTTCTTCGGATCGAGCCAGATCGAGCCGCCGGCCGTTTTCCCGAACTTCGTGCCGTCGGCTTTCAGCATCAGCGGAATCGTCAAGCCGAACGCCTTGGCGTCCGCGCCTTCCTTTTTCCGGATGAGGTCAAGGCCGCTTGTGATGTTGCCCCATTGGTCCGAGCCCCCGATCTGGAGCTGCACGTCGAAATTCTTGTACAGATGCAGGTAATCCAGCGACTGCAGAATCTGGTACGAGAACTCCGTGAAGGAAATGCCGCTCTCCAGCCGGCTTGCCACGACGTCCTTCGCCAGCATCGTGTTGATGCTGAAGTTTTTGCCGTAGTCGCGCAAAAATTCGATGACGCCGATGTCCTTCGTCCAATCGTAGTTGTTCACCAACCGGATCTGGTTGTCGCCCTCGGTGATGAACAGCTTCTTCATCTGCTCGGTCAGGGCGTCCACGTTGGCCTGTACCTGCTCGAGCGTCTGCAGCGAGCGCTCGGTTTGGCGTCCGCTCGGATCGCCGATCGTCCCGGTCGCGCCCCCGATCAGAATGACCGGACGGTGTCCTGCCATCTGGAAGCGCTTGAGCACCATAAACGGGATCAAATGCCCGATATGCATGCTGTCGCCGGTCGGGTCGACGCCGCAGTATACGGAGATTGATTTTTCATTCGTCAATTCGCGGAGGCCTTCGGCATCCGTCTGCTGATTGATGGCATCGCGCCACTCGAGTTCATCGATAATGTTCATGTCTACATTCCACTCCTTGAATTCAATACTTCTGCATGTGAAACAGCTTTTAAAGGCTAGGTTAAAACCATAAAAAAACGCCCCCATGTCTATCACAGACACAGGGACGATTGAACACCGCGTTACCACCCAGATTGCACCCCTCCAAGCGCCGGCGCCTAGGCCGCAAGCAAGGATGCCACTCGTCGGCGAGTTAACGTTCGCCTCTTCCCGCTCGGCATTACCCGAGATACTCCAGAGTGTATTTCACCGGCTTAATATGTGCCAAGGTTCCATCCTCCTCGGCTTTCTGGAACAGGGATTAAGCAAGCTACTGGGCTCTTTCAACGTATATCCTATATAAGATTACAGACAGTATAGTGAAATACGAATTGAATGTCAACTGGCCATCTGATTCGATCTTGCTGCTCAGGCTCACACCATACTTGACAGCCTATTGTTTAGATCCTAAACTAATGGCATGAATAATGAATCCAACCCAACCAATCAGGAAGCGAACCGGGGCAGCAAGAACTTAGGCCGGTTGATTCTGCAGCTGAGACGCCTGGAGCGCCAGCCTCATACATTCGGCCATGCAGGCAAATTAACGCCGAGCGAGATCCATACGATTGACGCCATCGGTTATGACGGAGCCATCCTCATGAGCGAGCTAGCAGCACGGCTTGGCGTGACAAAGGGAGCCATTACGCAGGTGGTTGATCGGCTGGAGGCTAAATCGCTTGTGATCCGTTCCCCCCATCCACATGATTCAAGAAGCTCGATCGTTTCGCTCAGCGAAGACGGAAAGGAGGCTTACCGGGCTCACGAGGCCGTGCATCTCGAATTCTATAATCAGCTGAGATCGCAGCTCAGCGAACAAGAAATAAAAATTTTTGAGAAGAGCATTGAGATATTAAATAATATGCTGAGCAAATAACTATTTTTTTTCGATAAATAGTTTAGTTACTAAACTAAAATCCAAGGGAGGCTTCCCATGAATCTCGATACCAATCCGGCTCTCATCATTACAGCGAAACATCGATGGTGGCTCTTGTTTTCAATTTGTACTGGCGCATTTCTGTCCCATTTTACTGCCGGCGTTGTGAATGTATCGCTTCCTTCTCTTACATCGGTATTCCAAAAGGATTTGGATATCCTGCAGTGGATTACGACGGCATACTTGCTTGTCATTACGGCATTGCTGCCCATCATGGGGAAAATGGGCGACCGTTACGGGCATGGTCTCATTCATAATATGGGCTATTTGATCTTTGCCGTAAGCTCTCTTCTGATTGCCTTGTCTCCAAACGTCCTTGTCCTAGTCTCGTTTCGAATCCTCCAAGGGATTGGAGCCGCCATGTTTCAAGCAACCAATATTGCGCTGATCCAGCTTTGTTACCCTAAAGAACAAAGAGGCCGCGCCCTCGGCATCATGAGTTCGGTCGTCGCCCTCGGAGCCATGACCGGCCCGCTCGCCGGTGGACTCATTGCCGAACGGTTAAGCTGGCACTGGTTGTTCCTGGTACATCTGCCCGCTGCAGCCGGAGCGGCTGCACTCGCTTGGCGATTCATCCCCATGCAGCGTCCTAACGGCGATTTGCCATCCATAGACCGAGTCAGCGCATTGTTATTCGTTGCCATTGCCGCATCGGTGACTTATGGGTTATCCAGCGGGAATGCGCAGGGCTGGTTTTCCCCAATCATCCTTTCGGTTTTTGGCGGCGGCGGGTTCGTGCTCACTTTGTTCTTGCGGCGGGATTTGCGCATGCCCGTCCCCTTTTTGCCTTTGCAAGTTCTGCGCGTGCCTTCAGTCTCATCGGGGTTAGTCATAAGCTGTATCTCCTTTGTGCTGATTAATGCCGTATTGGTTGTCATGCCTTTTTATTTGTCCCATATGACCTCATATCCTCCCGTGTATATCGGCTTGATCATGACGGCTTATCCCCTGCTATTTGCCATATCCAGCCCGGTGTCCGGACATTTATCCGATCGAATCAATCCCCGGCTGCTCATGTTGACCGGACTCGCTTTTATCGTAACTGGACTTGCGGTTTTTTCTTGTTTTCTAGCTGATCTGACGGTTCCCGGCTTGGTAGCCGTACTTGCCTGGATAGGGCTGGGCATGGGCTGCCTGGCTGCGCCAAACAACGGTTACATCATGCGCAGCGTCCCCTTCCGGTATGCCGGCTCGATTGGAGGCATGATTGCACTGACACGAAATGCCGGAATGGCCCTAGGTGCAGCATTAGGTCTCGGCATGGTAACCGGACATACGGGAACGGAGTTATCGTTTGCTGATTTTGAACGGATTTTTAGAATCAACGTGATCATCGGCCTATGCTCCTGCGCTGCTTTGGGTTATGGAGCGTACCTGGAGCGCCGAAGCAAGTCCATTTCTAAACAATCGGAGGAAACAGGATGTTGAAAGATAAAATCGTCGTCATTGGCGGATATGGCCAGGTTGGGCAAATGATATGCAACGACCTCGCCTTCTTCTATCCCGGCAAAGTCTTCGCTGCAGGAAGAAGTCAAGGGCGGGCGGAAGCATTCAGCCGCGCCACGCAGGGCCGCGTGGAGCCGCTGCGCATCGATGCGGATGCAGGCGTAGACCCCGCGTTGTTGTCCGAGGTTAAGCTGGTCATCATGTGCTTGGACCAACAGAATTCGTCATTCGTTCAAGCCTGT
Organism: Paenibacillus sp. FSL R5-0810; assembly: GCF_038002285.1. NCBI lineage: Bacteria > Bacillati > Bacillota > Bacilli > Caryophanales > Paenibacillaceae > Paenibacillus > Paenibacillus sp. FSL R5-0810. The sequence goes on along the minus strand of NZ_JBBOCF010000001.1, from coordinate 18,548 downwards.
ATCGGGCAAGGCATCCATTATATAGACCTTTCGGCGGATTATCGATTGCTGTCTCAAGTGGAGCTGCTGCATCCCCTGGCCGTTACTCATGGGGCTACCGCCATCCTGAGCGTCGGTCTTGCACCGGGCATGTCGAATCTTCTATCGCTCCATGCCAAGCAGCAATTGGATGTTACAGAGGCTATCTATATATCGCTTATGCTGGGTCTCGGAGATTCCCACGGTAAAGCGGCCATTGAATGGACCGTTGATAATTTGCGCTCCAACTTTACGACGATGGAGCAAGGGAAAGTGATACAGCATACCAGCTTTGCCGACGGGCGCAAAACGGATTTCGGCAACGGACAGGGCAGCCGCACAGCATATCGATTCAATTTTGCCGATCAGCATATATTGCCGCGTACGCTTCAAGTGCCAAGCGTATCGACACGGCTTTGCTTTGACCGCCCCTTCATCACCGGGTTATTATCCTGCCTCAAACGGATGGGCAGCCTCAAGCTGCTGAATATCCCCTGGATTCGGGATGCTGCTGTTAAAGCCTTTGCATCCATGCGGATCGGTAAGCCCATGTTCGCATTAAAAGTCGATGCGGTGGGTAAGAAGCAGGACCAGCCCGCGCTTGTGGAATGCTTCCTGCAAGGCGTTCACGAGGCCGAACTCACTGCAAAAGCGGCTGCAATCGTGGCTAGAAGGCTCTACACTTCCGATATGCCGCATGGCGTCTTTCATATCGAGCAGTTGTTCACCTATGATTCCTTCGTTGAAGAACTGCGGGAGATGGCGCATATATCATCACGGCTTCGCATCGGAACGTCGCCTGGCTCGGACCTGATGACAGAGACCTCAAGCTGAGAATAGCGAGCGAATATTTAGATGGTTAAGGGCTAACGCATTCTCCATAATTCAAATAACCGTCCCGATGGATTCCATCAGGACGGTTATTGCCGTTTTATTCTACGCCTTTATCCATAAAGCCCAGCGTTTGAAGTGTACGCATCAGGACCAGAGCAGCTTGCGCGCGGGTAACCGCCGCTTGTGCCGCGAATCGACCGCGGTGATCGCCCTGCACGATGTTCAGCTCCACCAGCTGGCTTATATCGTTCACGGCCCAAGCCGGAATTGACGCTTGATCCCGGAATGCAGCCGAATCTTCTTGCCCTCCGTCGTTACTAGGGACGGCGGCGGCCGCATTCATCGCACGATTCAGCATCACGGCCATCTCGGCGCGGGTCAAGGCGGCGTTCGGCGCGAACCTGCCCCCGCTGCCTTCGATGATGCCATGCTGGACGGCAGCGCCGATCTCTCCTGCATAAGCGTCACCTTCACGGACGTCGCGGAAGTCTCCGCCGCCCGTGATCGGGCTCAATCCCATTGCCCGTACGAGCAGCGCCGTAAACTCGGCCCGCGACATCTCCTTGCTTGGAGCGAACGAGGTCGCGCTGACGCCGTTTACCAGCAGGCGGGAAGCCATCGCTTCGATTTCCTTGCGGGCCCAGTGCCCGTTAAGATCTTCAAACGTTTTGCGGTATTCCAGCAATGTATAAATGCCGTTGCCCGCATGCTTGATTTCGACGGCAGGCTGTCCGTGCCAGGTCGTCTGCACGGCAGGGACGAACCGGAAGACACCCGCTGCCTCGTCATAGATCGCAACTGTGACTGAAGCCGGATTCGCGCCGGCCGGGAGCGGCAGGATTCGGCTTACCGGAAGCTTGCCGAAATCCTTGATCGGCTGCTCCTTGCCTTGCGGCCCCACTGCTGCGCCGATCCGAGCTCCGCCGTTTCCGGCCACCTTGGCCCCCATGGAAGCGGCCTTGCCGCTCATGGCAGATACCACCGCGCTGTCAACAGGCGTCACGGACAAGCTAACATTCCCCTCGCCCTTAAGCGCCTCAATCGGAAGGCGGATCGCACCAGACGCTGTTTCCAGCACCAGCTTCGCCTGCTTCGATTTCGCTGCCGCGCGGTTCACCCATGCTGCCGGAATAGACAGCTCCGCAGCACGGTTCGTTTCAGGAGCACGCACGACCAGCTCCTGCTGTTCCCCGGACAATGCGGCTACGGTCCTGTTCCAAGCCTCTTCTTTCAACGTGATCCGATCAACGGCACCGTCCGCCTTGATGATAAGATCGTTCCCCTCAAGGACACCGGAGGGCGCTGCTTCTCCGCCCGTTGCCGGCGGCGTTACAGACGGCGCAGTGCTGCTGCCTCCCGAGCCGCCGGAGCCGGATCCAGGGGCCGGGTCAGTCGTCCCGCCTCCGTTTCCGGGGTTTGCAGGTTTTTTCTGTTCGGTGATCCGCCCCTCCACTTTCGGTGACACCGTTCCGCCGAGCTTGCTCACATGCTCCATGAAAATTTCATAATCCGGATAACCCAAATCCTCGTTATACTTCCCTTCCGCAATCGCTTCGGCAAAGGATTTATAACCGTCTCCGCCGTTAGCTACAAAGCTGTTGGTCGCCATACGATAGCTCTCGGTCGGAACGAGCGGCTTGTAGCTGCCGTCCTTCATGATCATAATATCGTACACCCGGTCTCCAGCCGGAGCGGAAGGATCCCATTTAAACTTCATACCGGCAACTTGAGGGAATTTGCCTGGAAGATCCGCCAGCTTGGCCCCGCTGATTCCGTTCTCTAACCCGTCCTTCAGCTGCTGTCCGGTGAGGTCCAGGACAAACAAGGTGTTGCCGAACGGCATCACGGTCCGCAGCTCGCCCATCGTAATCTCGCCTTCGTCGATGGAGGCGCGAATCCCGCCGCCGTTCATCAGGGCGATGTCGGCGTTTTTAAGCTCTTTAGCTTTGGCGAGCATGCCGTCTGCGATCAGATTGCCCAGATTCGTCTCCTTCGAGCGGACATTCTGCCGCTCGCCGTCCAGCTTGACGGTTGCCGTGCCGATCACCTGCTTCATTAATTCGTCCAGCTCGGCTTTATAAGGAGCCAGCATCGCCTTCGCCTGCTCGTCCTCCTCCACGCTGGCGTCCACCGCCAGCAGCTTGCCGTCAACCTTGCCTTCCTCCGTCAAGACATTGCCGTGCTCATCAAATTCAAGGTCCACGCGGCCAAGATACTTGCCCCATTCATTCGCCTGCACGATGACGGTCGGCGTCTCATGCTGGCTGTCCGTCACAACTTCGGGGGCATCCAGCTTCGTATGGGTATGTCCGCCGACGATCAGGTCGATGCCTTCAACGGCTTCAGCCAGCTCCTTGTCCTTGGCATAGCCCAGGTGCGACAAGGCAATGATGATGTTCAGACCGTCCTTCTCCATCGCTTCGACTGTCGATTTGGCCGAGGCTGCCGCTTCATTGAAGATCACGTCTTTGCCCGGGCTCGAGGTCTCGGCCGTATCCTCGGTCGTGAGACCGAATATGCCGATCTTGTGCCCGTCCACCAGCATCGTCACATAAGGGTACACCCCGCTGTTCGCCGTCGTTTTCGGCTGGGCGGCATCCATGACGGCCGGCGGCTTGAGAAGATGCGAGATCGCTGCGTCCCGGCTGAGATCGACGTTAGCGCTCACCAGCGGGAACTGTGCCTTGGATACGAACTCCGCGAGCGCTTTGGTCCCCTGATCAAATTCATGGTTGCCGAACGTCATGGCGTCATAGCCCATGTAATTCATGAAAGCCAGATCGGCCAAACCGAACCATTTGGTAAAGTACAGGTCGCCCGAGAATACGTCACCTGCATCCAGGAGCAGGCTGTTGCCGCCTTCCTCACGCACCTGCTTCACCAGTGTTGCCCGTCTCGCCACATCGCCCAAATGGGCATGCGTATCATTGGTATGCATGACCGTCAGCTTCCAGCCTTCCTCATCGGCCGGACCGTCCGTTACGGTCACTTTAGCCTCCGCAGAGCCATAACCATCCTTACTCCGGACGGTAATCACGGCTTCCCCGGGAGTTAATGGAGTCACCGTTCCGCTCGCGTCCACGGTCGCAACCGCTTCATCCGACGAGCTCCACTCCAGCTCGGAGGAGCCGCCATTCGAAGCTTCTACCGCTGCCTTCAGACCCACGGCGGCTCCGCCCGCAGTCAGCTTGAGCGAGGCTTGGTCAAGCGTGATCTTGGTAACCTGAAGCTCGAGCAGCGCCACGGTTCCGCTGACCTCATTGGCTACGAGCAGAAGCGGCCGCCCGGTCAGGCTATCCGACGCCGGGATAAACTCCAAGCCCTCGGGCCCGGAGTCCGAGGTGATCCCTCCCTCGAAATCCCGCGTATTGAAATAGTTCAGGAACTCGGGCACAGAAGGGTTCGTCACGTCATACGTCATCACGCCGCCGATGCGTTCCAAGCCGATGAAGGCCAGCGTTTTCGCTCCGACCTTGCCGACTGCTGCATATTCAGGCTCAGGACCTTTCTTCGAGCTTCGGCCGTCCATTTCGTTTTTGTCGTTGCTTACGTTAAAGTATTTGGGAAAGCGGTCTGCCGTAATTTTTTCAAAGTCGCTGCCGCTGTCATACACCTGGGACATGTCATCCGCGTTCCAAATGGAGAAGGAGCGCGCTCCGTACATATACAATCCGTCGCTTCCCATATCGCTCGCAACTTCAACCTTATCGTAGGTCGTTCCTTTATCCGCCAGAAATTGGGCTGCCGGAGAGGAAGGATCAAGCAGGGCCTTCATATCTCCTACTTTGCTTTCATTGGTGCGCTCATCCCAGCCCGTTGCGTCGCCTTCATTAGCGGACACGATAAACTGCTGCCCGCCCACGCTGTAAGTCGCGATGCCGTCCGGCATGTACATGCCGTAGAACGGAACGTTCTCGAACCTGATTTGCCCGTCCTTCAGCAGATCCAGCGCATGTTCCGGCTTGCTGAAATCTTTGTAGCCCAGACCTTTGACCGAACGAATCGTCTTCGCTGCCAGGTCCACTACGGCAATCGCATTGTTCTCCTGAAGGGAAACATATGCAGTCGTTTCGTCCTCCGAGAGGGAAATATACTCCGGCTCGAGATCGCGGATGGCGTCCGCCTTGGTGCCGGCGCTTCGGATTTGACCGTCCGCACCAACAGAGCCGCGGATATGTACCGTATCGTCAATGACCGACGGATCGTCGAATTTTAGATGCCTAACCTCATGGGTAACCGTGTCCACGATCGTAATGCTGCCTTCGGGATCGGGAGCGGTCTCGGTGCGGGGCTCGCCTTCATCCGCCGTCAGGAGATAACGCCCATCGGACGTGAATTTGATCATATCCGGCTGAACGCCGGTCTCATAAGTTTCCAGCAGAACCCCCTCGTAATCGAGCACGAGCACTTTGCCGGGCTTCGTGTGATCCAGCTCCTGGACCGCGATTGCGACCCGCTTGCTCTCGGTATTCACATCCACGCTCGTCAGATCGCCGTACTTGAAGCCATTCGTCTCGGCAAGCGCCTGGACGTCGATTCCCTTATCCTTCACAAGACTCCCGTTAGTCTCCAGCGAAATGATCTCCAAGCTGGCCGGCTGCGTCGAGCCGTTAACCAAATAAAGCTTGCGGTTCTCCTTGTTGTACTTGACGATTTCCGCCACGCCGCCATCCTTATTGAAAGTGCCAACAGCATAATGACCGATCATCTTCATGTCGAGCTTGTCCGCTGCCGAAACCGGTGTCTGGCGCAAGCCTAGTACCTGAAGCGTAAACTCCCGCCGTGCCGTGAACGGAACCGGGGAGCTGTCGGCAACCGTTACTTCTACGGAATGCAGGCCCTCTCTTCCCAGTGCCGGGACGCCCTCGATGATCCCGGTATCCGGGTTCATCGACAAGCCGGCAGGTAAACCTGCGGCAGCATATGTATAAGGTGCTTGTCCGCCGTATACATCGACCGTGACCGAATAAGGCTCGTTCACATAGGCTTCCGGATAATCTGTTTCCGTGATGCCAAAATCAGCGGCCATTGGAGCTGCGGCCTGCTGGGTTTGAACGTTGCGCGTTTGAGGCGCATCGACTCCCGCGTCTGCGAAAACGGTGCCAGTGGAAAATAATGAGGCAATCGTGATTTCCGCCGCCATGAACAGCGATACCGCCTTCATTTTTCTATACTTCAAATTCGGTTCCCCTCTTCCAATTCTATATTCAACTATAGAGTGTAAAGAGAGATTGTTAACGGCCGCTCAACGGAGATCACGGTTTATGTAAAGAAGGCATCATTTACTCGTTTTTTTCAGCCAAGATGCCCCAACCCTAACGTAACAACAAAGAAGCGCCTGCCGTTAAATCGGCAGGCGCTGTCTTTACGTCATTGTACCAGGCAAAATCCATCCGTTATCCGAAGGAGTCACGACTTCCAGGATATCGGAAGCTTTTCCGTTCTTGGCCACAAGGAAAAAGAAGTCCGTGAATGGAGTCGGTGATGCTTTTCCATCTATCGCAGCTCATTGCATTGCATAGCTTTGAGAATCTGCTTTTGCGGGATGACCCTCTAAGTAAGCCTTAGTTCAAAATCGCATTTCCGCTGCCTTCCCCCGTAATGATCAGCTCCGCCTTGGCGAGCTCCTGCGAACAACCGCCGATCCCGATTGTCACACGGCATGGCTCGACCGCAAACGACATCTCCCGGTTCCAGAAAGCCAGTTCCTCCCGGCCCAAGCTGAAGGTAACGTCCCGCTCCTCGCCGGGTGCCAGCTCCAGCTTTCGGAACGCCTTCAGCTCGGCAATGCGGCGGGTAATGCCCGATTCGCGGGCCGAGATATACAGCTGAACGGTTTCCGCTCCGGGGCTACGGCCCGTGTTGGCGAGCCGGACCGTCACGGCGACTTTCCTGCCCTCCTGCAGCTCGAACACCGAGATTTCACCCCGCGATAGCCGAACGTCCCCGTACCGGAATTCCGTGTAGCTTAGCCCGTAACCGAATGGATAAAGCGGGGCGGACGGCATATCCACGTACACACGCGGCCGGCCGGGATCCTTCTGGTTGTAATACACCGGCAGCTGTGCGGCGGAACGCGGAATCGATACGGGCAGTTTGCCGCTCGGGTTCGCCTTGCCGAACAGCAGCTCGCCGATTGCGGCGCCCCCTTCCGGCCCCGGATACCAAGCGCACAGCACGGCCTCGCAGTGCTCGACCACGCCGGCGAGCGCATGCGGACGCCCTTGGATGAGCACCAGGGCTACCGGCGTTCCCGTCGCGGCCACTTCCTCCAGCAGCCTCTGCTGCAGGCCGCCCAGCGCAAGATCAGCCAGGTCGACGCCCTCTCCGCAGTCCATCTCGGAAGGATTGCTCGTTTCGCCTTCGGGGACGATAGCCTCGCCATTGCTGTCGAACATCCCGTCAAAGCGGCGGGCGCTGCTGCCGCCCAGCACGAGCACGCAGACGTCCGCCCCCTTCGCCGCCTCCACGGCCTCGGCCAGGCCCTCCTCGGACATATCGCGAATGCCGCAGCCCTTGGCGTAGACGATGTCCGCGTTTGCAGGTGCAGCCATGCGCATGCCCTGCAGCACTGTAATCCCGGTGCCTTCGCGTTGAACGCTCGTATAATCGCCGAGCTGATTGTAGAGCTGATCGGCGTTGGGGCCGATCACCGCGATGCGGCGGCGCTCCTCGCCCAAAGGCAGCAGGCCGCCTTCGTTCTTCAGCAGAACGGCGGATTCCCTGGCCACCTGCCGGTTCAACTCGCGGAATTCGGAACGGCCGACAATGGAGATCGGGCCGCTCTCGCTGACATATGGATGGTCAAACAGTCCCAGCCTGAACTTCAGACAAAGCACCCTACGCACCGCACGGTCGATGTCCGCTTCCCGAACGAGCCCCTGCCGTACTGCGCCTTCCAGCGTCGAGAATGCCGTATCCCATAGGCTGAGATCCACGCCCGAGTCCAGGGCGAGCGCTGCGGCGGACTCGTAGCTGCCTGTCAGCGCCAGAAGCCGGTCGATTGCGACGCCGTCGGCCATGACGATGCCGTCAAAGCCCCACTCCTCGCGAAGGATGCCGGTTAACAGCCGCTTATTCGCATGGCAGGGCACGCCGTCGATCTCGTTGTACGCCGCCATGAAACCGGCGGCGCCGGCCGCCTTCCCGGCCATGGCGGCAGGAAGGTGGATTTCGCGCAGCTCGCGCTCCCCGATCGGAGCCGGTCCCGCATTGCGCCCGCCCTGCGCGGTGCCTTGGGCGCATAGATGCTTGAGCACGACCGCGACTTTATCCGGCCCGGCCATCTCCTCCGGCGTCTCGCCCTGCATACCCCGCACGGCCGCTTCCGTAAACCGGGCCGCCAAGTACGTATCCTCGCCGTAGCATTCCTCGGACCGGCCCCAGCGCGGATCGTGGAGGATGTCGAGCGCCGACACGAGGCCGATATGCGCTCCGCGGCTCCGGATCTCGGCGGCCGCCAAACCATAAGCCCGCTGAAGCAGCGTCGGATTCCAGGTAGCCCCCGCGGCAAGGTTGACCGGAAGCAGCGTCCCGTCCAGCGCCTGATGCCCATGCGGACACTCCTCCGCCAGCAGCACCGGAATGCCGAGCCGGGTATGCTCCATCACGTACCGCTGCACCATATTAGCCGCTTTCGCGCTCTCCGCCGCCGTAATGCCGTTGCCGTAGTGGACACCGGACCACGGATCGCTGCGGAACAGCCCGTAAAGCGCGCCCATGCCGCCGCCCCAAGCCACCTCGGCCTTGAACGCTTCGGTCAGATGGAACCCGTCGTCCTTTTTAACATAGGCGTTCCACCCATACATTCGCTGGTTCAGCTGTCCTACCTTCTCCGTCAACGTCATTCTTCCGAGCAAATCCTCGATTCGCTCTTCCAACGGCACTCGGGCAGACTTATATTTTTCCATCTTTTCATTCCCCCGCTTCATCGATGTGGGCTTCGGCCCTTAATGCACCCTGCCGCCCGCGTCCCTCGCGGCGCTGAGTCCGCGGTACTCCTTCGGCGTCATCCCTGTGTACGTTTTGAATACGGATACAAAATATTTGTATTCTTTATACCCTACTTTGTCCGCAATCTCAAACACTTTGTCATGCGTCGTGGCCAAGAGCTCTTTCGCATGCTCCATCCGCATTTCGTTCATATATTCCGTAAAGCCCTTTCCCGTGCTCTGCTTAAAAATATAGCTGAAGTAGCTGGGCGTTATTTTCAGCCAAGACGCCACTTCAGAGGCCTTTAAATCGGCTCGGTAATGCTCGTTCATATACTTTTTTGCCTTTTCGATGATCCAGTACGATTTATCCATGCCGGACCGCTCGATGAACTTCAGCCATTCCCGCATATGTCCCTGCACGAGACGCTCCAATGAGCCATAAGAGTTGAAGTGGTTCATATCCGGGCTTGCCAGATGGACATCATCTAGCCCGGTCTGGCCGCTTCTCCGCATTCGCTGCCTTATCAACACGGCCAATTCTTCATATGCGATCCACAGTTCCTCCGGCAAAAACCGCTTTTCCCGGAAAAAAGCGAACATTTCCGCAACGAGCGCATCCAGTTCGTTATGATCCCGCTTGAGCATTGCCGCCATCAGATTCCGTGCCGCAGCCTCCGCATCGAAGTCGGCTGTGGCTGTACCCGGGCCGCGCCCGGCCGTGCGCGGGTAATCCGGAAGCAGCACCGTCTTATTCTCCAGCAAATGATAAGGCAGCAGGCGGCTAGCCTCCGCGCACCGCTCGGCCGTCTCTGTCAAATCGCCGTAGGGCCCGGAAGCTCCGCAACATATCCCGGCCTTCTGCAGCACGGGCTCGGCCGCCTCCAGCAGACGGTCCCAGGCAGCGAGATCCATTCGGATCTCGGATACGATCAGCGTATACAACAGATTTTCGTGGTCAAATACAGAAATCAAGCGGAGAAAAGGACAACGCAGCTCTGCATGCAGCCGATCCACCCAATCGTCCTGAATCTCGTCGTAATGTTCCGGAGGCTGCTCACCGAACCGTTCCATAAACCGTACCATCTGGGTTGCCAGCACGCGAAATTCCGCTCCATGAAGAGACGGCGGGGCTTCTTTGCCGTAAGCAGTCCCTTGACGCGCCATATTCGACAGCCATAATTTCGCTTCCTGGATGCCCCCGTCTCTTTCCCGACCCCGAACGCCTTCGACAATGGCCTTGACGACTTCCGTCAATTCATCGATATCGACCGGCTTCAGCAGGTAGTCGCTAACGCCGAGACGAATCGCCTGACGCGCGTATTCAAAATCCTCGTAGCCGCTGATCATGACGATGCGGACATTCGGAAACCGCTCCTTCAAGCGCTCCGCCAGCTCAAGTCCGTCCATCCCCTCCATGCGGATGTCGGACAAGACGACATTCACGTCTCGCTCCCCGACGAGCCGCAGTGCCTCCGCCCCGTCATAGGCTACGTCCACGACCCGGACGCCAAGACGCTCCCAATCGATCGTGCGCCGCAATCCTTCGCAGATGACCGGCTCGTCGTCCACGATCAGCATATTGACAAGCTTGCCCCTAACCGTCCATTGATTGTCCATGCTTATCACCGCCTTGATCTTGAATATCTCCCCCAGGAAGCCTCAGCCTGACCCAGGTGCCTTTTGAGGAAGTGCTGACCAACTCGAGCCCATAGCCGGGTCCGAAAAAGATCGAAAGCCGCTCATGAATATTGGACATCGCTCCCTGCCGGCCCCCTTCCCTGGCCCTCCCCTGAAGCGATGACATCACCTCTTGGCGGCGAACGGCCGGCATTCCCTTGCCGTTGTCGATCACGTCGATCACGATTTCATCGGCGACCCGGGAAGCGTTCACGAGGATGTCATTCATCGGTTTGCCCCGGTCATACCCGTGCTTGAGGAAATTTTCCACCAGCGGCTGGATGGTCGCTTTCAGCATTGGCGTATCCTCCAGGCCTTCTTCCATCGATAACGTATAGGTCAGCTTGTCACCAAGACGTCGCTGCTGCAGATACAGATACGATTGAACGAACTCCATCTCCCGGCGCAGCGTCGTCCGGTAGCTGCCGTTATTAACGCTGGCGCGGAAGAACTTGGACAGCATTTCGATCAGCTGGCTCGATTTTTCCGCTTGCTCTAATCTAGCCGTCCAACGGATCATGTCCAGCGTATTGTAAAGAAAGTGCGGATCCATCTGGTTCTGCATCAGCTTCAGCTCGGACTCGCGCTCCCGGAGCTCCAGCTTGTACTTATGCTCGATCAATTGCTGGATGGTGGCAACCATTTCGTTGAACGTCCGGTTCAGCTCCGCGATTTCATCCCGGGATTGGATCGGCACGCGGGCGTTGAAGTCCCCGTAGGCGACTCGGCTCGCCTCCTTCTTCAGCCGCAGTATCGGAGTGATGATCGTATAATGAAAGCCGATCAGCGCCGTCAAACCGAGCAGCAAAATCGCGGCCAGTATGAACAGCATCAGCATTTTGACGCCGCGGAACTCCTCCGCCACGGTAGCCTCGGGAATCAAGGCCACGACGTTCCAGCCCGTGCTTTCGATCGGCTTGTACAAGGTTAAATAGCGTTTGCCTTCAACCGGATAATGAAAGAAGCCTTCCCTTCCGGAGGAAAGCTTGTTCACCAGCGTTTCGTCGGGCGCAAATTGTTCGCTCAATGCGCCGCGGGAGCCGAGTACGATCTGACCCTGTTCCCCAACGATGAACACGCTTCCCTGATCCTCCTCGAAAATCCCCTTCTCGAGCAGATTGACGATGCCGGCCTCGTCCATGCGGATGGTCAGCCTGCCTAGCGGCTTCGTAATGTCATTGTACGAATTCAAAATCCGGAACATCGAGAGGAGGCGGGTGGGCCCGTACCAATCGCTGTTCAGGCTGTACCCCTCCGTCCAGACAATGCCCCCCTTGCGGGCCTCGGCCTGACGCACCCACATCGATTCATCCCCGCTGAACGGCTCGCCCATCTCGATGAAACTTCCGTTATAGCCGGAAATTTCGATCGAGCGGATATAGCTCCGGGACATGAGCTGAAAGGTAAGGAATTCTTCGATGTTGCGCTTGAGATTGGCCTGCTGGCCGCTGCTTAGGGGAGGTGATGGCCTCAGGAAGGACCGCATATCCGGACTTAGGATGAGATAGTTGGCGATATCCTCCACCATTTTGGTTTGCTCGCCGAGCTGGCTCGCGACGTTATCCAAATTCCGTTTGGTAGAGTTCATGAATTGGTCCATCAGGACTTGATTGAATTTATATTGAGCGACGACGCCGACGCCGAACGTAGGCAAAATGACGAAGAGAAGAAAAATGGCGAGCGCTTTCCGCTTCAAGCCGAAATTTCCCAGGTATTTTCCGTAACGGGTCTTCATGCTGTTCTCCCCTTCCATCCGCCTACCCGCGCACTAGCCTTTGACCGCGCCTGCCGTCATTCCGTTCACGAGCTGCTTCTGCAGCAGCAGGTAGAAGATCAGGATCGGAATGAGCGCGATCGTCAGAGCCGCCATTTGAAGCGTAAGGCTCGCCGTTTCAATGCCGGCGAAATTGGCCAGCCCGAGCGGCAGCGTTTTGAGCTCCGTCGAAGTGATCAGGACCAGCGCAAACAGATACTCGTTCCAATTATAAATAAAGTTCAATATAATGACCGTCGCCAGAGCCGGCCGGGTAATCGGCAAAATAATTGACCAGAAGATGCGATACACCCCCGCCCCGTCCATGACGCCCGACTCTTCCAGATCTTTAGGGAATCCCCGCATAAAGCCCTCTAGGATAAACACGGTCAATGACAAGTGAAAAGCCGTATACGGCAAAATCAGCGACCAGTACGTATCGAGCAATTGCAGCTTTTGCATAATCAAAAAGATCGGGATCAAGGTTGCATGAATCGGCACCAGCATCCCCAGCAAGAACAAGCTATAAGTCACGCCCCGCAGCTTGAACTGGAAGCGGGAAAGGAAATATGCCGCAAGTGCTCCCAGCAGCACCGTAATGATCAGGGAAGCAAACGTGATGATAATGCTGTTCAAAAAATAGACGTCCATGTTCGCAACTTCCCAAGCCTTGGCGTAGTTCGAAAACTGCAGCGTATGCGGCAGCGAAAACGGCGAGGCGGCATATTCCTGCTCCTCCTTGAAGGAGTTGACCACCATCCAAAAGAGCGGGATTATATTCATAATAGCGAACAGGCCCAAAAATGTGTATGCGAATAACTGGAACAGGCCCGACTTTCTCTTCATGGCGTTTCCTCCTTTCGTTAAGCGTCCTTCTCCCGGCCGACCCGATTGATGAGCGTAATGACGATCAGGCTGAACAGCAGAACCAGGATGGATACCGCACTGCCGTAACCGTAACGCATGTTGATGAACGCGCTGTTGTACATGTAGATGGTCATAACTTCCGTCTGGTGCGCCGGGCCGCCGCCCGTCAGGATCTGAATGAGGTCGAAAACGCGGAACGAGTTGCTGATGCTGTATACCACGCCGACCATAATCGTTCCCCGGATCATCGGAATCGTAATCCGCAGCGTTCGCTTCAGGCCGGTGGCCCCGTCCAGCTCCGCAGCCTCGTTGACTTCCTCCGGAATGTTCTGCAGTGCAGCCAGGAAGATCACCATATAAAGGCCGCAGTTCTGCCAAATATAGGCGATGCTGATCGACAGCATCGACCATGTCGAATCCCCCAGCCAATTCTGCTTCCAGCCGTCCAGCCCAATCATGCCGAGCAGGTTGTTCAGCATGCCGTATTCGGTGTTGTACACCATGCCCCAGATGAGGGAGACCATGACCGAGGAAATGACGACCGGCATGAATCCGATGGTTCGGAACAAACCGGACCCTTTCATGCCTCGGTTAAGCAGCAGGGCAAGCAGCAGGCCGAGCGGAATTTGTCCGATCAGGCCGGTCACCATGATGATGACGTTGTTTTTCACCGAAAGCCAAAATGTGTCGTCGCCCAAAATTTTTACATAATTATCAAGCCCGGCGAAAGTCATCGAGCCGATCCCGTTCCAGTTCATCAGGGAATAATACAAGGACAACCCGATCGGAACGATGGCAATGCCCAGATAGATGATCAGCGCCGGAAACAAACCGAGGAATATGGCGAGTTTGGTTCCTCTTAGCGTTTGCATCAGGGTTCCTCCTTTGTTGCACCCCTGCCCAACCCCCGAAGAAGGAAGAAAACCCGTTGAAGTTCGGGTTTTCCACATCGTTTCGGATTTGGGCAACAGGATGAATGATTGAATGATTGAATGATTACGTTACAGTTACCGCTATTGATTCATGTCGTCAAACGTTTCCTGCATTTCCTTCGCAACCTCTTCCGGCGTCCCGTGGCCGACGGTCAGCGCCTGCAGTCCGTTCTGAAGCACGTCAACCACTTGGGTCGGAATAACGCTGTCGAATACCGGGGCAGTGCCATTGCCTGTCAATTCCAGCATTTCTTTCAGATATGGGCTCGCATCTTCCGGCACCTCTACCTTCGCCGGGACGACGACGCCGCTGCTGATCAGTTCTTTGTACAAATCCTCGCTGACGAAAAACTTAAGAAACTCCTCAGCGGCTTCCCGTTTCTTCTCGTCCAGCCCGCTCTTGATCGCAATACCGTACTGAACGACGCCTGCGCTCTTGGACGGATCGCCTTTGCCGCCTTCCACGCTTGGGAACAGGGCAATGCCGAACTTGTCGCCTTCCTCGTTGTTGATGCGAACCCGGCCGTCAACCGTGGCGGACGAAATATGCATAGCGGCTTTGCCTTGGATGAAATAATCCTGCGCCTGCACCGAGTCCATGTTGTTGGCGTCGGTATTGAACGCATCCAGCTTGGTCAATTCGTCGATGACCGACAACGCCTTCACGAACTCCGGATCGGTAAACTTGGCCTTCTTCTCCAGGACGTTCGTTAAGAAATCGCTCCCCGTAAAACGGTCGCCGATGATCGAAATATAGGACGATTGAAGCGGCCATTGTTCCTTGTTCCCGAGTGAAATCGGCGTAATGCCCGCCTCTTTCAGCTTTTTAACGGCATCGATAAATTTATCGTACGTATCGGGGAACTGATCATAGCCGACTTGTGCGAACATGTCCTTGTTGTAATAGATGATATCCACAAAGTTTTGCTTCGTTGGCACTGCGTACTGCTGCCCGTCCACATTGAACCCGGCCAGCGCCGATTCCGGCAGGATCGAGGACCAGTTGTCCATCAGGCCGTTGATCGGCTGCAGCAAATTCCCCGCCACCAGCGGATCGAGGTCCGCTCCCGGCCAGACCACGTTAATATCCGGAAGATTGTTCCCTGCCGCAAGCGTGCGCAGCTTGGTCTTGTATTGGGCGGCCGGCACGCCGTCTTGCTTGATCACGATGTTCGGATGCTGCTTCTCGAATTCGGCAATCCGGGCCTTGTACACTTCGTTGTCCACGTTAGGCGAAGTCCATGGATGCATCATATTTAGCGTGATTTGCTCTCCTTCGGCCCCGCTGCCGCTGCTTCCAGCGTTGTCCTTGCCGCAGGCGGCAGTGAAGAGTGTAATCATCGCGACCAGTCCGAGCAGCAGCATTCTTTTGCCTTTGATTGTTTTGTTCATAACCAGCCCTCTTTTCGTCATAATAAAAGTCTCCGAGATAAAAACATTAAATGGGGTATTTACGATCACAACGGGTTATCTTTCCTGTAAAAATGACTGTATGCGGTTTCAAATTGTTATCATGATGAACCGCGGTATCGCGGTCATCTCCTGATCAGCTTTGCGGTTCGTTCAATATATAATCCACCAGCTCGTCCAGAGGCACGGTCGCCAGTGCAATCGCCGTATCGGTCACACCATAGTAAATGTATAACAGACCGTCCTTCACCACATTGCCGGTCGGGAAAATAACGTTCGGAATCTGGTACCCGAATTTCTCGTAATACGTCTCCGGCTCCATGATGAAATTCCGGGTCCGGGCGATGACTTTTTCCGGGTTATCGAGATCAAGCAGCATCGCCCCTACGCGATATACCACCTCGTCGTCCACGCCGTGATACAAGACGAGCCATCCGCGGTCCGTCTTAACCGGCGGCGTCGATCCGCCGATCTTTCGCGATTCCCAGGCCGGATTCTCCCCTTTGGCCAACAGTCTTGGCTCCTCCCAATGAATCAGATCATCGGAATACGTGATCCACATCGCCGCTTTGTCCGTGCCGTATTGATCCCCCACGTATTCTTCGGGCCGACGAAGCAGCACGTATTTGCCGTTGATTTTTTCAGGGAACAGGATGTTGTCCCGGTCATTGATGTCCAGCGGCGTCGTGTCGGTCAAAAACTCCCAATCGATCAGGTTTTTGGAGGTGAGGATCGAAGAACGGGTCAGCCAGTGGCCTTCCTGTTCGCCCCAACCGTCCGGATATTCCGGAATCGAACGCTCCGGGACGCCCCGTCCGGTCGGATAATAGCTCATGGCGCAAGGGCGCAGCGCGTAGTTCATATAAAAAGTGTCGTCAATCTTGACTATGCGCGGATCCTGCACGCTGCCGTACGGGAACCCGAGTTGGTCCGGCGTCACGATCGGCTCGTCTTTCACGTGCGTGAAATGCACGCCGTCTTCGCTTTCCAGCAATCCGAGGAAGTTTTTGCATGGCGTCAGCGAACCGGCAGTCCGCTCGATCATGTAAAATTTCCCGTCCTCGATAATGACGGCAGGATTGAATACGGTAACTTTCCGCCATTCGTATCCTCCCGGCACCACGATCGGATTTTCCGGATGTCTTTCAATCTTCATCTGTAGGCCTCCTCATGTAAATCCCTAAAACTTGGTAACCCTAATTCCGCTTGCGTTCCATTGTTCTTGAAGCATCTCGATTCCTTTCTGCCCGGTCTCGATCGGGAGACGAATGTTGTGAATCCGCTTTATTTTTTCCCAACGGAATCGCCGCTTGAGTTACAAGCAACCGCTTATAGGGCTATTATAGGTCGCTTTCGGACGGCAAAATATCCTGTGAACTTTAGAAAACATCCGAATTATCGGGGCAATCTTGTAAACGCAATCATGATTCGAGTAGGACCGGCCAAACATTCGTACTTGTGTGTAGGGTCGTAGCTCCTCAAATCCGTGACCATGTCATTTTGCGGCGCCGGTTCGACGATCCGCCATACGGACGCCTGAATTTGACCGTGATCTGATCACTAATCTATAATTATAATGAACAATTGTTCATTATTCAGATCATTCATTAGGAGGGAGGTTATCGTTGTCCGGAAGCTATTCATCGGAAATATCTACTATTCTTAACGTGGCTCAAGTAAGGAGGAAATGGTTGTTTATTGGTAGGAATGCAGATATTGAAGTCTGCTTGCCATTTAGAGTGGGGAGACAAAATCGACCTGTGAGAGAGGATGGTTACCATGGACAGATCGAAACTAAGCGCATCAGATCAAGCCGGATTCAGCTTTTTTGGCGGGAAGAACGATACAGACCCGTTCCCGTTATTCGCTCAGCTTCGCGCTAGCGGTGCCGTGATTCCGATTCCGAATCCGCTAGGCGGTTCCGGGGGAACGTGGATCGTCACTCAGATGGAGGAAGCCATCCAGGTGTTGAAGGATCACGCTCGCTTCACCGTGGATCCCAGCTCGCTCGACGGTTATCAAGACATTCGGAGAACGCTCGCCGAAACGGCGGAAGCATCCGCTCCAGCGACCTTTTTTACCGGCAAATCCATGTTATTCGTCGACGAGCCAGATCACAAGCGGCTGCGCGGCCTGGTTTCCAAAGCTTTCACGCCCAGATACATGGAAAGCTTGCGCCCCCGCGTTCAAGAAATTGCCGACGAGCTCCTCGACCAGGTACAAGCTCAAGGGCGGATGGACATCGTCAAGGATTATGCCTATCCGTTACCGATCAATGTCATTTCCGAAATGCTGGGCGTACCGTTGGAAGACCGGGACCAAATCCGCGTTTGGTCTGAGGCGCTCGCACGCGGCCTTGGCTATGAGAAGCAGGATCCAACGGTCGCAGCCCATATGAGCGCCTTCGGCGAATATACCGCACGGCTTGTAGCGGATAAACGAAAGCGCCAGGCCGAGGATTTGATCAGCCAGCTGATCGCCATCGAAGAGGAAGGGGACCGCCTGAACGAGGATGAACTGATCTCGATGATTACCTTATTGATCTTTGCCGGCCACGAAACCACATCCAACCTGATCGCGACTGGAACCTTGATGCTGCTGGACCATCCACGGCAATGGGAGAAACTCAAAGCCGATCCCGGTCTCGTGCCGTCAGCCGTCGAGGAGCTGCTTCGCTTCAACGGACCTGCTACGGCCTCGGGACCGCGCTATGCCACCGAAGACGTTGAGCTTGGCGGACAGCGGATTAAGAAAGGGGATATCGTGATCCCCGTGTTGAAATCGGCCAATCGGGACGAAAGCCAGTTTACCGATCCGGAAGAACTCGATGTTGCGCGTCGGATCAAACGCCATCTCGCATTCGGGCATGGGATTCACATGTGCTTGGGGGCGCCGCTTGCCCGCGTTGAAGGCGATGTAGCGTTCGGCACGTTGGTCAAGCGCATGCCGAATCTGAAGCTCGCCATCCCAAGGGAGGATATCGCCTGGCACTTTACGCTCTCCTCGCAGAGCTTGGCTTCACTGCCGGTCACGTTCTAAAGGGCAGCGCATCCGCTCTCGGGCGCATATCCCGCCCTTCGGCATTTACCGCTTTTAGCAACAGAACTTACCGTAAAGAAGCGC